>NZ_BSTJ01000057.1 GCF_030269445.1 Actinoallomurus iriomotensis | reverse complement strand
ACCAGGCTGGTTGGCCCATCGTCTGATGGGTTGGTCGGTTTGGTTTTGGATTCCTTTGGCAAGAATGATTCTTGCCGGGATTGTTTTTCTCTTCAGGTTTGGCAGTCGCCTTCGGGTGGTTGTCGTTTTGACCTTAACGGAGAGTTTGATCCTGGCTCAGGACGAACGCTGGCGGCGTGCTTAACACATGCAAGTCGAGCGGAAAGGCCC
>NZ_BSTJ01000056.1 GCF_030269445.1 Actinoallomurus iriomotensis | reverse complement strand
ACCTGTGTGGGAACCGGACACAGACGAGGCACCGGACGACCAGGCGCCCGATGCCGTGATGGAATCGCGCATAGACGACCGTGACCAGGAAGAATAGAGTTGTCCTTTGGCTGAATCATCATTCGACGATTCACTCTAAGCACACAACGCGCTGACCTGCCCGAACACCCCACCTACAACTGAAAACGCCCCCGCAGGCACGACGGCAATCGCGCCTGGGGGACTTGATCGGACTACAGGGAGTCCAA
>NZ_BSTJ01000055.1 GCF_030269445.1 Actinoallomurus iriomotensis | reverse complement strand
CACCGGACCAGCTACGCGCCCGGCTACGCGGTCTGAAGAACCGGGAGTTGATCGAGGTCTGCGCCACGGCCCGCCCCGATCCCACGCTCGCCGGCGACCCGGCCACCGCAGTCATGCTCGCCTTGCGTGCCCTGGCCCGTCGCCACCAGCAACTGACCGCCGAGATCACCGACCTGGACGAACTCATCGACCCTCTGGTGACCGCGATCAACCCGACCCTGCTTCAACTCAACGGCGTCGGCCCCGATGTCGCAG
>NZ_BSTJ01000054.1 GCF_030269445.1 Actinoallomurus iriomotensis | reverse complement strand
TGGGCGGTACTAACCAGACCGGCATGACAACCGACACGAATAGCCAGTGCTCCACCTATGAGCAAACCCACCCACGAGACATTCGCCCGTGGCATGAGTCATGGACCAACACCCCCAGACTCGATCGCCTGGTGCGTGTGGCCAGTGATGCTCCTTAGAAAGGAGGTGATCCAGCCGCACCTTCCGGTACGGCTACCTTGTTACGACTTCGTCCCAATCGCCGGCCCCACCTTCGACGGCTCCCCCCACAAGGGT
>NZ_BSTJ01000053.1 GCF_030269445.1 Actinoallomurus iriomotensis | reverse complement strand
AACCAGACCGGCATGACAACCGACACGAATAGCCAGTGCTCCACCTATGAGCAAACCCACCCACGAGACATTCGCCCGTGGCATGAGTCATGGACCAACACCCCCAGACTCGATCGTCTGGTGCGTGCGGCCAGTGATGCTCCTTAGAAAGGAGGTGATCCAGCCGCACCTTCCGGTACGGCTACCTTGTTACGACTTCGTCCCAATCGCCGGCCCCACCTTCGACGGCTCCCCCCACAAGGGTTGGGCCACCGG
>NZ_BSTJ01000052.1 GCF_030269445.1 Actinoallomurus iriomotensis | reverse complement strand
GTCGGTTTAGGGTACGGGCCGCCGACACACATCGCTAGAGGCTTTTCTCGACAGCATGGGATCACTCACTTCACCTAAATCGGCTCGGCATCACATCTCACCCTCATGCACCACGGATTTACCTATGATGCGGGCTACATGCTTACCCCAGGACAACCATCGCCTGGGCTGAGCTACCCTCCTGCGTCACCCCATCACTTGCCTACTACCACCTCAGGTCCGCAGCTCCCCCCTCAAACAACCCGAAGGTTGAAA
>NZ_BSTJ01000051.1 GCF_030269445.1 Actinoallomurus iriomotensis | reverse complement strand
GCGGATGTGTCGGTGGCGTTCGTGCCGCCGAGGTTCTCCAAGGACGCGGTGATCGAGGCGATCGATGCGGAGATCGGCCTGTGCATCGTGATCACTGAGGGGATCCCGGTGCATGACTCGACGGTGGCGTGGGCGCATGCGGTGGCCAAGGGCAACAAGACCCGGATCATCGGCCCGAACTGTCCGGGGGTGGCCTCGCCGGGTAAGTCGAACGCGGGGATCATTCCGGCCGACATCACCAGCCCGGGGCGGATC
>NZ_BSTJ01000050.1 GCF_030269445.1 Actinoallomurus iriomotensis | reverse complement strand
GTTACTCACGTGTTACTCACCCGTTCGCCGCTCGAGTACCCCGAAGGGCCTTTCCGCTCGACTTGCATGTGTTAAGCACGCCGCCAGCGTTCGTCCTGAGCCAGGATCAAACTCTCCGTTAAGGTCACAACGACAACCACCCGAAGGCGACTGCCAAACCTGAAGAGAAAAACAATCCCGGCAAGAATCATTCTTGCCAAAGGAATCCAAAACCAAACCGACCAACCCATCAGACGATGGGCCAACCAGCCTGGT
>NZ_BSTJ01000049.1 GCF_030269445.1 Actinoallomurus iriomotensis | reverse complement strand
CACCGGACCAGCTACGCGCCCGGCTACGCGGTCTGAAGAACCGGGAGTTGATCGAGGTCTGCGCCACGGCCCGCCCCGATCCCACGCTCGCCGGCGACCCGGCCACCGCAGTCATGCTCGCCTTGCGCGCCCTGGCCCGTCGCCACCAGCAACTGACCGCCGAGATCACCGACCTGGACGAACTCATCGACCCTCTGGTGACCGCGATCAACCCGACCCTGCTTCAACTCAACGGCGTCGGCCCCGATGTCGCAG
>NZ_BSTJ01000048.1 GCF_030269445.1 Actinoallomurus iriomotensis | reverse complement strand
GTGGCCAGCCGACGCCGCACCCCAATGAAATCCCAGGTCGAAGAGCTCATGAACTGCTGCAACCGCTGATGATCCACACCAAGGCGCTCCGCCATCGGCTGCATCGACTTACGCTGCCCGTCCAGCAACAAACCCCGCACATACAGCCCACCCGTGGCGCGCTGATCCGACCGCGGCAATCCCGCGAACACCTCAGCCGCGAACTCCTCCAACCGCGACCGGACCGCGGTGATCTCCCCAGACCTCACACAAGAT
>NZ_BSTJ01000047.1 GCF_030269445.1 Actinoallomurus iriomotensis | reverse complement strand
AACGCGAGCAACAAAACGTGAGTGTGTTCAAGTCACTCGGCCTATTAGTACCGGTCGACTCCACACCTTGCGGTGCTTCCATCTCCGGCCTATCAACCCAGTCGTCTAGCTGGGGGCCTTACAACCATGAAGGTTGGGAGACCTCATCTCGAGGAAGGCTTCCCGCTTAGATGCTTTCAGCGGTTATCCCGACCGAACGTAGCCAACCAGCCATGCACCTGGCGGTACAACTGGCACACCAGAGGTTCGTCCGTCCCG
>NZ_BSTJ01000046.1 GCF_030269445.1 Actinoallomurus iriomotensis | reverse complement strand
GAGGACAGCAAGGTCATCGTGCAGGGGATGACCGGCTCGGAGGGAACCAAGCACACCGCGCGGATGCTGCGGGCCGGCACGAACGTCGTGGGTGGGGTGAACGCGCGTAAGGCGGGGCAGACGGTCACGAGCGAGGGCCGGGATCTGCCGGTGTTCGGCTCGGTCGCTGAGGCGATGGCCCAGACCGGGGCGGATGTGTCGGTGGCGTTCGTGCCGCCGAGGTTCTCCAAGGACGCGGTGATCGAGGCGATCGATGCGG
>NZ_BSTJ01000045.1 GCF_030269445.1 Actinoallomurus iriomotensis | reverse complement strand
TGGGCGGTACTAACCAGACCGGCATGACAACCGACACGAATAGCCAGTGCTCCACCTATGAGCAAACCCACCCACGAGACATTCGCCCGTGGCATGAGTCATGGACCAACACCCCCAGACTCGATCGTCTGGTGCGTGTGGCCAGTGATGCTCCTTAGAAAGGAGGTGATCCAGCCGCACCTTCCGGTACGGCTACCTTGTTACGACTTCGTCCCAATCGCCGGCCCCACCTTCGACGGCTCCCCCCACAAGGGTTGGGCCACCGG
>NZ_BSTJ01000044.1 GCF_030269445.1 Actinoallomurus iriomotensis | reverse complement strand
CGGCGGAGGGGTTTCTCACCCCTCATTCGCTACTCATGCCTGCATTCTCACTCGTGTGGCCTCCACGACTGGCTCACGCCGCCGCTTCACCGCCCACACGACGCTCCCCTACCCACCCCAACCCCTGAACCAGCCTCCGAAGAAACCAGCTTGGGTATTGTTGGGATGCCACGGCTTCGGCGGTGTGCTTGAGCCCCGCTACATTGTCGGCGCGGAATCACTTGACCAGTGAGCTATTACGCACTCTTTCAAGGGTGGCTGCTTCTAAGCCAACCTCCTGGTTGTCAC
>NZ_BSTJ01000043.1 GCF_030269445.1 Actinoallomurus iriomotensis | reverse complement strand
GGGATCACTCACTTCACCTAAATCGGCTCGGCATCACATCTCACCCTCATGCACCACGGATTTACCTATGGTGCGGGCTACATGCTTACCCCAGGACAACCATCGCCTGGGCTGAGCTACCCTCCTGTGTCACCCCATCACTTGCCTACTACCACCTCAGGTCCCGCACTCGCTCCGGCAAGGTCCCCGAAGGAACCAAACGGAGTCCGCGTGGTTAGTATCAGTGGGTTCAGCATGGGCGCGTGTCAGCGGGTACGGGAATATCAACCCGTTGTCCATCGACTACGCCTCTCGGCCTCGCCTTAGGTCCCGACTTACCCTGGGCGGATTAGCCTGCCCC
>NZ_BSTJ01000042.1 GCF_030269445.1 Actinoallomurus iriomotensis | reverse complement strand
AGTGTGTCCAAGACCCCAACACTCAAGAAAGGCACTGTGATCACCAACCACTATTGCTCAGAAATCAACGCCTGACACCCAGCAAAACGTGTGTCCTCTCATCATTGCACCCCCGGGGGAGAATGTTATCTCTCATAATCAAAGATTATTGGCCTCTAAAGGGAGAAATGCACCGACGTGGAGGAGGAAGAAGGACAAAGGTCGGTTCCTTAGCAGGTGCAATCGCTGAAATCCCAGTAATAGATCAATTATTGGCGGCCTAGAACGGGGCTTGGAATTCAAATATGGTGAAAAACAAATCAAAAAGTAAAAGAACGAAGGTGAATGGTTGGGGTGAGCACTAGTGGTTGGTGATCACAGTGCCTTTCTTGAGTGTTGGGGTCTTGGACACACT
>NZ_BSTJ01000041.1 GCF_030269445.1 Actinoallomurus iriomotensis | reverse complement strand
GGCCCGCCCAGCCCCTCCGCGATCGTCCCGTCCGCCTCCCGGTACGTCCCCCCGGCCACCACCAGACCCGCGGCCATCGCCCGCAAAAGGTTCACGGTCCAGGTCAGGTCCTTCAAGAGCCCGTCCCGCAGCCCGGCGAACCCCGGCGCGCCCGACTCCCGGTCCCCCTCGAACAACGCTCGCCCCAGCTCATCGGTACCGAACCGCGAAGGCCCTCCCACCGCCCGGCAGAACGCGTCCACACCCTCCCCGGCCCGACGCCCGCACGCCAAAACCTCGGCCGCGTCACGGATCTTCGTCCCCGCCTCCACCCAGGTCCCCGCAGCGACAGCGAACCCCTCCACCCCTGTGCCTCCAGCCGCCGCCTTCCCGCTGCGTCATCGTGGAACCGGCCGACCGCCGCACCACCAAGATCACATTCGTGACCTCAACGTAATCAGCGGATGCGAGCCACCGCCATGGCCCAAAAGTGGA
>NZ_BSTJ01000040.1 GCF_030269445.1 Actinoallomurus iriomotensis | reverse complement strand
CCGTCCGGGGGGATTCCAGGAACGCACCAGGAATTCCGGGAGGCACCTGGAACGGGCGGAATCGCACCAGGACGCCCGCTGATCGCCGGTTCGCGTCGGTGATCGGCCACGCTGGCTTTCATGCGCCTGGGAAACCGCCCGATCTCGTACGCCGACCTGGTGATCGATCGATTCCAGAACTGGCCGCTGACGGAGTGCCGGGTGCATCATCCGCCCGGCCGCGCCCTGGCCCTGCACGGCCTGCAGGTCCTCCACCTCCATCGGGACGACCTGGCCGAGGTCTTCCTCACCGGGCCGGTCATCGACCGTCTCGACACCGCGCTTTCCGCCTCCGGCCGCGTCGACGTCTTCGCGGACACCGGCTGGGTCCAGGTCCACCTCGACACCGAAGGCGACCTGTTCCTGCTGCAGTCCCTGGTGAGCCTGGCCATCCAGGCCAACGACCCCGCGTCCCACCCGGTCCGCCCCGCCGTC
>NZ_BSTJ01000039.1 GCF_030269445.1 Actinoallomurus iriomotensis | reverse complement strand
CGGATGCTCCTATGGATGTCAAGCCGCTGAGGCGGTGACGTCGTTGGGACTTGGCGGGCAGATGATTTTGAAGATCTCGCGGGCGACGTAGCGTTTGAGGCAGCGCATGATCTCGGGTTTGGACATGCCTTCCTTGGTACGTCGTTGCATGTAGACACGGGTGCGAGGGTCCCAGCGCAGACGGCAGACCACGATCCGATGCAGCGCTGAGTTGGCTTGCCGGTCCCCGCCTCGGTTGAGCCGGTGTCGGTGGGTGCGGCCGGAGGAGGCCGGCAGGGGGGCGACACCGCAGAGCATGGCGAAGGCTGCCTCGGAACGGAGCCGGTCGGGGTTGTCGCCGGCGGTGACCAGCAGTTGGCCTGCGACATCGGGGCCGACGCCGTTGAGTTGAAGCAGGGTCGGGTTGATCGCGGTCACCAGAGGGTCGATGAGTTCGTCCAGGTCGGTGATCTCGGCGGTCAGTTGCTGGTGGCGACGGGCCAGGGC
>NZ_BSTJ01000038.1 GCF_030269445.1 Actinoallomurus iriomotensis | reverse complement strand
GTCGGTTTAGGGTACGGGCCGCCGACACACATCGCTAGAGGCTTTTCTCGACAGCATGGGATCACTCACTTCACCTAAATCGGCTCGGCATCACATCTCACCCTCATGCACCACGGATTTACCTATGGTGCGGGCTACATGCTTACCCCAGGACAACCATCGCCTGGGCTGAGCTACCCTCCTGCGTCACCCCATCACTTGCCTACTACCACCTCAGGTCCGCAGCTCCCCCCTCAAACAACCCGAAGGTTGAAAGAGAAGATCACGGCGTTAGTATCAGTGGGTTCAGCATGGGCGCGTGTCAGCGGGTACGGGAATATCAACCCGTTGTCCATCGACTACGCCTCTCGGCCTCGCCTTAGGTCCCGACTTACCCTGGGCGGATTAGCCTGCCCCAGGAACCCTTGGTCATCCGGCGGAGGGGTTTCTCACCCCTCATTCGCTACTCATGCCTGCATTCTCACTCGTGTGGCCTCCACGACTGGCTCACGCCGCCGCTTCACCGCCCACACGACGCTCCCCTACCCACCCCAACCCCTGGATGCGACCCACAAGGAGTCTCACCTGAGTATTGCTGGGATGCCACGGCTTCGGCGGTGTGCTTGAGCCCCGCTACATTGTCGGCGCGGAATCACTTGACCAGTGAGCTATTACGCACTCTTTCAAGGGTGGCTGCTTCTAAGCCAACCTCCTGGTTGTCAC
>NZ_BSTJ01000037.1 GCF_030269445.1 Actinoallomurus iriomotensis | reverse complement strand
CGCAACATCGATCTGTCCGTGGGGTCGGTGGTGGGTCTTGTGGCTTTCGCGTCGGGCAAGTTCGTGCTCGGTCATGACCGGAACATCGTCTTGGTGCTGGTGTTGGGCATGGTGATCGGTGCGGTGTGCGGGCTGGTCAACGGGGTGTTGGTCAGTTTCTTCAAGGTGCCGGCGCTGGTGGTGACGCTTGGGACGCTGTATGTGATCCAGGGCCTGGATTACTACTGGGCGCATGGGCAGCAGATCAACGCCGCGGACGTGCCGTCTTCGCTGCTGGAGCTGGGCAGCGGCAGTGTGCTGGGGATCCCGTACCTTCCGTTGATCACGATCGTGGTGATGGTGGGTGTGGGGTACTACCTGCGTTCGTTCCCCTCGGGCCGGGAGTTCTACGCGATCGGTTCCAATCCCGACGCCGCGCGGCTGGCGGGGATCGCGATCCGCAAGCGGATCCTGACGGCCTATGTGGTCAGCGGTGTGCTGGCCGGGTTGGCCGGGGTGTTGTGGCTGGCGCGGTTCGGCACCGTGGTGGCGGATGCGGCGCACGGCTGGGAGCTGAAGGTGGTCTCGGCGGTCGTGGTCGGTGGTGTGGCGATCGTGGGCGGGCTGGGCAGTGTGTACGGCGCGGCGTTGGGTGCGTTGTTGCTGACCACGATCGGCAGTGTCCTGGTGGTGTTGAAGGTCAATTCCTTCTGGCAGGACGCCATCGCCGGCCTGCTGCTCCTCCTGGCCATCAGCGTGGACCGTCTGCTGTCCCTGCGCGTCACCCGCGC
>NZ_BSTJ01000036.1 GCF_030269445.1 Actinoallomurus iriomotensis | reverse complement strand
CAACTGACAGTGATGATGTAGATGAGCGCCTCCCGACCGGGTCTGACCCTCCAACTGACTGACTTCGGGTCCTCAACCGGATCTGTCGATCCGGGCCGGGAGGCGTTCATCTGCACTCACCGGACGTGGCGTAGTGACCTCATAGGAGCCTGGCCAGAGGCCCCATCACTGTCTTGTCCAACGCCCGGCTGGTGCGTGCCGCCCTGCCCGATCGATGAGAACAGGACGGCCATGCCCACCATTACACTCCATGAGGTCCAGGTCACCGGCGGCGTCGACACCCACAAAGACACCCACACCGCAGCCGCGATCGACTCGGCCGGCCGGATGCTGGGATCAATGCAGTTCCCCGCCACCGCCGCCGGGTATGCGGCGTTGCTGACCTGGCTGCAGGCGTTCGGGCACCTGGTGCTCGTGGGTATCGAAGGAACCGGCGCCTACGGGGCTGGGCTGGCCCGCTACCTGTCCGAACACGGTGTGGCGATGGTCGAGATCGACCGCCCCGACCGCAAGGCCCGCCGATGGCAGGGCAAATCCGACCCGGTCGACGCCCAGGCCGCTGCCCGCACCGCACTCGCCGCCCACCGCACCGGGCGACCCAAGGCCCGCGGTGGCCAGGTCGAAGCGCTTCGCAACCTGCGGGTCGCCCGTCGCAGCGCGATCGCCGGGCGCGCCGATGCCCAACGGCAGATCAAAACCTTGATCATCACCGCACCGGACCAGCTACGCGCCCGGCTACGCGGTCTGAAGAACCGGGAGTTGATCGAGGTCTGCGCCACGGCCCGCCCCGATCCCACGCTCGCCGGCGACCCGGCCACCGCAGTCATGCTCGCCTTGCG
>NZ_BSTJ01000035.1 GCF_030269445.1 Actinoallomurus iriomotensis | reverse complement strand
AGAGGTCCTAACAAAATGATCACTGTTGCCCGGTGATGGTGGGTCTGCCTGTTTGATCTTCGGTGTGAGGAAGGGTGAGCAGCCACCGTGGATCGTGGCCGACAGCTTGTGGGAGCGGATCGAACCGCTGCTGCCGGCGGTGGAGCGGCGCCGGCGCCATCCGGGCCGTAAGCGGCTGGATGACCGCAAGGTGCTGTGCGGGATCTTGTTCGTGCTGCATACGGGGATCGCGTGGGAGTTCTTGCCCCAGGAGTTGGGGTTCGGGTCGGGAATGACCTGCTGGCGGCGGTTGCGGGACTGGCACGATGCCGGGGTGTGGGATCGGCTGCACCAGGTGTTGTTGGCGGAGTTGCACGCGGCCGGGAAGCTGGACTGGTCCCGGGCGGTGATCGACGGCTCGCATGTGCGGGCGCTCAAGGGCGGCCCAAAACCGGTCCGAGCCCGGTCGACCGCGCACGGACGGGCTCGAAACACCACGTCCTGACCGACGGCCACGGCACACCGCTCGCCGTGTCGCTGACCGGCGGCAACCGCAACGACGTCACCCAGTTGATGCCGCTGATCGAGGCGGTCCCGCCCGTGCGGGGACGGGTCGGACGGCCCCGCCGGCGGCCCGACCACCTGCTCGCCGACCGTGGCTATGACCACGACAAATACCGCCGCCTGGTCTGGAAGAAAGGCATCAAACCTCTGATCGCCCGCCGCGGCACACCCCACGGTTCCGGCCTGGGCGTCCATCGCTACGTCGTCGAACGCACCATCGCGCTGTTGCACTGGTTCCGCCGGCTGCGCATCCGCTGGGAGATCCGCGACGACATCCACGAAGCCTTCCTCACCCTGGCCACCGCCATCATCTGCTGGCGACGCCTCGTCCGCTGACCTTTCTGTTAGGACCTCT
>NZ_BSTJ01000034.1 GCF_030269445.1 Actinoallomurus iriomotensis | reverse complement strand
TGCTGGACGGGCAGCGTAAGTCGATGCAGCCGATGGCGGAGCGCCTTGGTGTGGATCATCAGCGGTTGCAGCAGTTCATGAGCTCTTCGACCTGGGATTTCATTGGGGTGCGGCGTCGGCTGGCCACGCGGGCCCACGATGTGGTGGCGCCGGTGGCGTGGGTGATCGATGACACCGGGTTCCCCAAGTACGGTTCATCCTCGCCGGGGGTGGCCCGGCAGTATTCGGGCACGTTGGGCAAGGTCGGCAACTGCCAGCTCGGGGTGAGCGTGCACGCCGTCACCGACCACGCTTCGGCCGCTTTGGACTGGCGGTTGTTCATTCCTGAGTCCTGGGACGATACCTGCACCGGCGACCCGGTCACGGCGGAGGCGATCCGGCGCCGGCGCACGCGTTGTGGCATCCCCGATGGTGAGCGGAACCGGCCGAAGTGGCAGCTGGCGATCGAGATGCTCGATGAACTATGCGGCTGGGGCCTGAGCGCGCCGGTGATCTGCGCGGACGCCGGCTACGGCGACAACGCCCACTTCCGGGCCGCTTTGGCCGAGCGGGATCTGGGCTACATCGTGCAGGTCAAAGGCACAGCCACCGCCCACGCCGCCGATGCCGTCCCCGAACTGCTGCCCGCCAACGGCAAGAACTGGCGTGGCCTGCCGCGCTACCGCACCAAACCGATCTCGTTGCGCGAGCACGTCCTGGCCGCCGGCCGCGCCAACGCGCGCCGCCTGTCCTGGCGGCACGGGTCCAAAGGTGAGCTGGCAGCCGAGTTCCTCACGCTGCGCGTGCGCCCGGCCGGCCGCCGACCCCGCTACAACCAGGACGGCACCTTGCCCCAGGCCTGGCTGATCGCCCAGTGGCCGCCGGAGGAGGACGAGCCGGTCAAGTACTGGCTGTCGAACCTGCCCGCCGACACCCCACTGCACGATCTGGTCCGGCTCGGGAAGATCCGCTGGCGCATCGAACACGACTACCGCGAACTCAAAACCGG
>NZ_BSTJ01000033.1 GCF_030269445.1 Actinoallomurus iriomotensis | reverse complement strand
TGTTCTGTCCCGTGAGGTTGGGGATGCGGCTGGCGGGTGGTCGGCCTCCTAGCGCGGTGTGTGCGCGGTGGTGATTGTAGGTGTGCAGCCACTCGGGGAAGGCTTGGCGTCGTTCGGTCTCTGACCGGTAGGGGCGGGCGTAGGCCCATTCCTCCAGCAGGGTGCGGTTGAAGCGTTCGACTTTGCCGTTGGTTTGTGGCCGGTAGGGGCGGGTTCGCTTGTGGGTGATGCCGGTCGCGGCCAGCGCGTCGCGCCAGGGGTGGGATTTGTAGCAGGCGCCGTTATCAGTGATCACACGGTGGACCGTGATGCCGCAGGAGGCGAAGTAGGCCTGGGCGCGGGCCCAGAATCCGGCAGCGGTGTGTTTGGTCTCGTCGTGCAGGATCTCGCTGTAGGCCAGGCGGGAGTGGTCATCGACGGCGGTGTGGATGTAGCTGTAGCCGGCCCCGGAACGGGTTTTGCGTCCGGCCGGGCGGCCGATCGCCCGATGCCCGCCGCCGTCGGGGATGTTGCCGAGCTTCTTGATGTCGACGTGGACCAGGTCACCGGGTTGGGCGTGTTCGTAGCGGCGGATCACCCGCCCGGTCGCGCGGTCCATCCAGCTCAGCCGGTTGAGCCGGTAGCGGACCAGGATCCGGTGCACGGTGGCGGGGTTCAGCCGCAACAAGGCGGCGATTCGCGCTGGTCCCCACCGGCGTGATACCCGGACTTTGATGATCCGTCGTTCGGTGCGGGTGGGGGTGCGCCGCGGGCTGGTGTGCGGGCGGCTGGAGCGATCGACCATCCCGGTCTGTCCCTGGGCGCGGTAGCGGTCGGCCCACCGTTTGGCGGTCGTGGGTGAGACCTGGAATCGTTCGGCGGCCCGTTGATAAGGCCAGCCGTCATCGACGACACAGCGGGCCAGGCGAAGACGCCCGGTCTCACTCAGGGGTGCGTTACGGTGCGGCATGGGGGCCTTTCTGGTCGATGTAGATGTCGCAATCCACACCGAGCCAGAAGGCCCTCACCTATTTCAAGATCATCCACCCGTGTCGCCGTACCAACCTCCGTGGTCAGTACA
>NZ_BSTJ01000032.1 GCF_030269445.1 Actinoallomurus iriomotensis | reverse complement strand
CCTTCGGTTCTAGGGGTCGTCGCAACACCGGTTGATCAACTGGTTGGTGTCAGGAGTTTAGTGAGGCGCTCGGCTGGGGTTTCCCAGCCGAGCGTTTTGCGTGGTCTGGAGTTGAGTTCGGCGGCGACGGCGTTCAGGTCTTGGCGGGTGTGGATCGATAGGTCGGTGCCTTTGGGGAAGTACTGGCGGAGCAGGCCGTTGGTGTTTTCGTTGCTGCCGCGCTGCCAGGGTGAGTGCGGGTCGCAGAAGTAGACGGGCATGTCAGCCGTGACCGCGAACTCCTGGTGCAGGCCCATCTCCGAGCCTTGGTCCCAGGTCAGGGAGCGTTTCAGCTCTGTTGGCAGGGTCTGGATGGTTTCGGCGAGCGCGTCGCGGACGGTCTCGGCTGTGCGGTCGGCGGGCAGGTGGACGAGCAGGACGTAGCGGCTGGCGCGTTCGACGAGGGTGCCGATCTGTGAGGCCTGGTTCTTGCCGATGATCAGGTCGCCTTCCCAGTGCCCGGGCACGGCGCGGTCGGCGGCCTCGGCGGGACGTTCGCTGATCATCACCATCGGATACGCCATCCGCTGCCGGCGCTGCTGGGTTTGACGGCGGGGTCGTCTCATCGCTCGCCCGGTGCGTAGCGCTTTGGTCAGCTCGCGGCGCAGTTCTCCACGTCCTTGCACGTAAAGGGCCTGGTAGATCGTCTCGTGCGTCACGTGCATCTCCGGACGGCCGGGAAAGTCGCGGCGGAGCTGGTGCACAATCTGCTCCGGACTCCATCGTCTGCCCAGACGCTCCTGGATGTAGTCCCTCAGCTCGAGATTCCCGCCGATCTTCCTCGGCTTGGGTCGAGGCCGGCGCGCGTCGGCGCGGGCCTGAGCCGCGTGCGGCCGATAAAACCACCGGCCGTCGCGCTCGTGCGAGCGGTTACGCCGGATCTCCCTGCTGATCGTCGACGGGCTACGACCCAGCTCGGCCGCGATGCCGCGAACAGAGGCGCCTTCACGCAGGCGGTCAGCGATGTGAACGCGTTCGTCTTGACGCAGGTAACGCGAGGGACCGGTCTGCGCACTCGGCCTTCTGATCGGCGGCCTGGCCTTGTTGTGGGCGGTGGCCCGCACGCCGTTACGCCACCGCTTACCCGTCCGCCGGTTGATGCCGACAATCCGGCACGCTTCCCGACTGCTCATGCCCTGATCCATAAGCCGGAAGTATTCCTCCCGCTCACGGACCAGGGCCTTGCCCCGCGGCTTACGATCCACACGGATCTCGAAGGCCATCGAACTCCC
>NZ_BSTJ01000031.1 GCF_030269445.1 Actinoallomurus iriomotensis | reverse complement strand
GTTACGGTGCGGCATGGGGGCCTTTCTGGTCGATGTAGATGTCGCAATCCACACCGAGCCAGAAGGCCCTCACCTATTTCAAGATCATCCACCCGTGTCGCCGTACCAACCTCCGTGGTCAGTACAGCTAGGGCTAGGGTCTGTCTCAAAGTCGGGCTTTGAGACAGACCGCAGCCGGCCGTCGCGCTTCGGTCAGTCGAGCCAGGGGCGGAAGCCGCCGACCGTTATCGTCGTCGAGGCGGGAGTGCTGGAACTCCAGTCGATGACGCGGCTTCCGCCGCCGTTCGGCAGCGTTATCCGGATCTTCGACGGGCTCGCGTGGTCGCCGCTCCCCGTCGCGAAGGTCAGGTCGAACACGGCCTGCTGGTCGGGGCCGACCTCGGTGGTGATTCCGTCCGCGCCCTTGCGGAACCGGTAGGGCAGCGCCTTACCGTTCTCGTCGAGCAGCGAGATCTTCGCGCGGCCCGTCAGCACGCAGCTCCCGTCGCCCCCGGCCGTGACGGACAGCGGCTGGTCCAGCCCGCCGTCGATCTCGTACGGGTGAGCGAACGCGACGGTAAGCCGATCCGCGGTGAACGAGCAGGCGTGCGACTGCGCGCCCACCGCCGCGGCCTGCGCCGGCGCCGCCATGGCGGCGATTCCGACGATTCCGGCGAATCCGGCAACAGCGATCGTCATACTTTTCTTCACCTGTCGCTCTCACTCTCCGATCAGAACGATCCCGCTTTAAGCGGGAGGGACGAGGAAACCGTCCCTTTTACTCAGACAGCGACAACGCGACAAAGGTTTACTCATCGGAGAAATCTCTCCGAAACAAAAGTCAGCGCCCCGAGTTAAGGCCGGCGCGGATCTCGGGCGCAGGTCGGCGCCGGAGGCCTCGAGCAGGTCGTGCCGCAGGAGCAGGTCGAAGGCGTGCGGTCGGCGCGCCGCGAACCCGACGTAGGCGCGGGCGAGCCGGAGCGGCGTCTCGTCGGTGGCGTCGAGTTCGCCGCCCAGTTCGACGGCGACGCGCTTGGCGAGATGGCCCAGCAGCGACGTACGGGAGGGGAAGTGGCGGCGCGGCGCTCCGTGTGAGACCCCGCGCCGTCGCGCCGTCTCGCGAATGGTCACGGCCTCGATGCCGCTGTCGTCGAGGAGCCCGGCGGCGGCGTCGAGCAACCGCTGCCGCAGATCGTCGTCCGTGGCCCTGTGGTCCGGGCGGGTGAGCACCGTCCTGCACACCGGCTACGCCGTCGTCCTGCAGAAGGCGTACGGAGGAGGCGAGTTCTCGGTCGTCTACCCGGTCGGCCGGGGAACGTGCTGCCGGTCGCCGCGCTGGTCCCGGCGAGCTACGGCCTCGTGCTGGTCGCGATGTCCCTGGAGCCGGTGGGCGCGGTCGCCACCGGCCGCACCCTCAACGTCGTCCTCGGCGTGGTGATCCTCCGCGAACGCCTCACCCCCGTACGGGCCGCCGGCCTCGCCGCCGTCGCCGGCGGCGTGCTGCTCGTCTCCGCCTGACCACGGCTAGTAGTGCTTTGTTAGGTGGTTAAGGCGAGGGGCTGTCGGCAGGTGGGGCAGTGGCCTGTCCAGGTGGCGAGTAGTGCCTGTAGCTCGCGGAGGACTTTGTAGAGGGTCAGGCCGCCCCGGTCGC
>NZ_BSTJ01000030.1:3425-4737 GCF_030269445.1 Actinoallomurus iriomotensis | reverse complement strand
GGTTGGGAGACCTCATCTCGAGGAAGGCTTCCCGCTTAGATGCTTTCAGCGGTTATCCCGACCGAACGTAGCCAACCAGCCATGCACCTGGCGGTACAACTGGCACACCAGAGGTTCGTCCGTCCCGGTCCTCTCGTACTAGGGACAGACCCTCACAAGTCTCCTACGCGCACAGCGGATAGGGACCGAACTGTCTCGCGACGTTCTAAACCCAGCTCGCGTGCCGCTTTAATGGGCGAACAGCCCAACCCTTGGGACCTACTCCAGCCCCAGGATGCGACGAGCCGACATCGAGGTGCCAAACCTTGCCGTCGATATGGACTCTTGGGCAAGATCAGCCTGTTATCCCCGGGGTACCTTTTAGCCGTTGAGCGACACCCCATCCACACGGTGGTGCCGGATCACTAGGCCCTGCTTTCGCACCTGCTCGACATGTCTGTCTCACAGTCAAGCTCCCTTGTGCCCTTGCACTCAACACCTGATTGCCAACCAGGCTGAGGGAACCTTTGGGCGCCTCCGTTACTCTTTGGGAGGCAACCGCCCCAGTTAAACTACCCACCAGGCACTGTCCCCCACCCGGATCCACGGGTGCGGGTTAGACGCTCAAAACGACCAGAGTGGTATTTCACCAACGACTCCACGGTAACTGGCGTCACCGCTTCACAGTCTCCCACCTATCCTACACAAGACGCTCCAAACGCCAATGCCAAGCTATAGTGAAGGTCCCGGGGTCTTTCCGTCCTGCTGCGCGTAACGAGCATCTTTACTCGTAGTGCAATTTCACCGGGCCTGTGGTTGAGACAGTGGGGAAGTCGTTACGCCATTCGTGCAGGTCGGAACTTACCCGACAAGGAATTTCGCTACCTTAGGATGGTTATAGTTACCACCGCCGTTTACCGGCGCTTAGATTCTCAGCTTCACCCCGAAGGGCTGACCAGTCCTCTTAACGTTCCGGCACCGGGCAGGCGTCAGTCCGTATACAGCGTCTTACGACTTCGCACGGACCTGTGTTTTTAGTAAACAGTCGCTTCCCCCTGGTATCTGCGACCCCCACCAGCTCACAACGCTAGGTCGGTCACCAGCAGGGGCCCCCCTTCTCCCAAAGTTACGGGGGCAATTTGCCGAGTTCCTTAACCACAGTTCACCCGATCGCCTTGGTATTCTCTACCTGACCACCTGAGTCGGTTTAGGGTACGGGCCGCCGACACACATCGCTAGAGGCTTTTCTCGACAGCATGGGATCACTCACTTCACCTAAATCGGCTCGGCATCACATCTCACCCTCATGCACCACGGATTTACCTATGGTGCG
>NZ_BSTJ01000030.1:1637-3333 GCF_030269445.1 Actinoallomurus iriomotensis | reverse complement strand
TGCTGGGATGCCACGGCTTCGGCGGTGTGCTTGAGCCCCGCTACATTGTCGGCGCGGAATCACTTGACCAGTGAGCTATTACGCACTCTTTCAAGGGTGGCTGCTTCTAAGCCAACCTCCTGGTTGTCACGGCAACTCCACATCCTTTACCACTTAGCACACGCTTAGGGGCCTTAGCCGATGATCTGGGCTGTTTCCCTCTCGACTACGAACCTTATCGCCCGCAGTCTCACTGCCACGCTCTCACTTACCGGCATTCGGAGTTTGGCTGACTTCAGTAAGCTTGTCGGCCCCCTAGGCCATCCAGTAGCTCTACCTCCGGCAAGAAACACGTGACGCTGCACCTAAATGCATTTCGGGGAGAACCAGCTATCACGGAGTTTGATTGGCCTTTCACCCCTACCCACAGGTCATCCCCCAGGTTTTCAACCCTGGTGGGTTCGGTCCTCCACACGGTCTTACCCGCGCTTCAACCTGCCCATGGGTAGATCACTCCGCTTCGGGTCTACAGCATGCGACTCAAACGCCCTATTCAGACTCGCTTTCGCTACGGCTCCCCCACACGGGTTAACCTCGCCACACACCATAACTCGCAGGCTCATTCTTCAAAAGGCACGCCATCACCCCAACACCCACAAGGAATGCAAGGCTCTGACGGCTTGTAAGCACACGGTTTCAGGTACTCTTTCACGACCCCTCACCGGGGCACTTTTCACCTTTCCCTCACGGTACTAGTCCGCTATCGGTCACCAGGAAGTATTTAGGCTTACCAGGTGGTCCTGGCAGATTCACACGAGATTTCACGAGCCCCGTGCTACTCGGGAAACACCCAATGGAGACAACAAGGTTTCACCTACCGGACTATCACCGACTACGGTCGACCATTCCAGATCGTTCGACTACCTCATTGTTTTCTTACTCCACGCCCAGTCAGCGGACCAGACAAGAATGCTCCCACAACCCCACACACGCAACGCCCGCCGGCTATCACACGCGCATGGTTTAGCCTGATCCCCTTTCGCTCACCACTACTCAGGGAATCACATGTTGTTTTCTCTTCCTACGGGTACTGAGATGTTTCACTTCCCCGCGTTACCACCAACCACCCTATACATTCAGGTGGCGGCAACACCCCATGACGGGTGCTAGGTTTCCCCATTCGGAAACCCCCGGATCAACGCTCGGTTGCCAACTCCCCGGGGCATATCGCAGGCTCCCACGTCCTTCATCGGCTCCTGATGCCAAGGCATCCACCGTGTGCTCTTAAAAACTTGAACACAACACAAGAAAAAAGATGCTCGCGTTCACTATGCAGTTCTCAAAACACGAACGGGACACCAACCAACAACCACCACCACGACCACCAGAAACCTGATGCGGTATGTGAGGCTCAGCCGGCCCGCCCGCCCAAACCCCACCCACCAACCATGGCAGACAAGATCCGAGACGGCCCGAAGAGACGAACCCGAAAAGCTCCAAGAGCTCCCGTGCCCGTTCCCTCAGGACCCAACAGTGTGCTCGCACCAGCCACCACCCCGACATCTCGCGTTCCCACTCCCAGGAAACCTGGGCGGTACTAACCAGACCGGCATGACAACCGACACGAATAGCCAGTGCTCCACCTATGAGCAAACCCACCCACGAGACATTCGCCCGTGGCATGAGTCATGGACCAACACCCCCAGACTCGATCGCC
>NZ_BSTJ01000029.1 GCF_030269445.1 Actinoallomurus iriomotensis | reverse complement strand
CCCCGCCTCCCCCCGCTACGCTGTGTTATGTTTTATTTTCTCAGGCTAATTTCTTTCAATTTTGCAATTTTGTTCGTCAATTTTGGAATGGCTCGAAAATGTCCCGCGGCTTCAATTTGATTTGGCATGTGAATTGCGGGAGAATTCAATTTCAATTTTAGAATTCCGAAAATGTTCGCGAGCGTCGTTTCCGTGATGGGTTCTCGTAACAGTGAGGTTGTGACCAACCAGAACAACCAGAACAACCAGAAGTGGTCTGACCTGCGACGATGCAAATGTGATCATGTTCGGTTCTGGTTGTTCTGGTTGGTTCGGGGGTTAGTTGATCTTCATCAGAGATGTTTCCGCAGGTCAGAGCGATCAATGGGACCAACCAGAACTCGTGACCTGCGGAAACACGCGGGCAGAGCCCGACCGGATTCGGACATACCGGGGCATGGGCGCGGCTCAGAGCCCCCGTAGAGAGCCGCGTCCGGCCGCCCGCAGTTCTGGGAGGGGGTCGCGGCCGTGTGGCCGGTAGGGGAGCACTGGCGGCCGGAGAGCGGTACGCGTTGCCGACAGCGGGCGGCCGTGCGGCCCTGAGAGCGCCCGTACGGGCCGGAGAGGGCCGCGCCCCGACACGGGCAGGGCTCCGGCAGGCTCAGCGCGGCTCCGGGGCTCTCAGGGCCGCAGGCGGGGCGAATGTGCCGGTGAGCAGGGATAGCAAGAGCCCCGCCGGACGGCTTTCGGGTACCGGCGGGGCTCTCGGGCTTTTCTGCGCGACCCTTTCGCAGTTGCTCCGGGCTAGGCGAAGAGGGGGACGAACAGAAAGCCGGGGTCTAGCTTACTGCCAATTCGTCTTGGATGAAGGGCAAATCGTCATCGTCGTTTCCGTCTCCGATCCACCCTTCAAGCTCCGCGACATCTTCCCACGTCTGGTGAGGTACGTACGGAAGCGATTCTGTGTCGTAATCCAGTTCATACGGAACGGTGGGGAGACAATCGGGCCGCTTTTCCAGAGAAAACGGATTGATCGTCAGATGCCGTTTCGTCGGAATGAAGTCCACCGGCCGACGCTGAGTAAGCCATTGGCCCATTACGTCAAGCGGGTCTTTCCGCTTCATTGCGAGCCGCATAGCGACGAATCCGCGAGCGTCATCCTTCGGGGCAACGGACCAAAGCCCGCTATCCCAAGCTTCCCGCAACATCTCCGGGGTAATGTCCTGCGGGGAAAATCCGCGCGTCTTGACTTTCTGTACCCATTCCCCGGAGTCGTCATCGAAAGCCTTATACGCGTATACGCCGTTCTGATAGATCACCAGATCTTCGTATTCCTCGAATTCCCAGTCTCCGAGCCGCTTATGGTCTTCGAGTCCCGGAATGGGCTTAGTGGAAATAATGCCGTCGGTCGCGACCGAGATAACCGAACCAGCCGACAACATCAGATCGAGAATCTTCGCGCGAGTTCCGGACGTAATCATTCCAGCCCAAATTCGGCACAGTGTTTCTGGCGGCTCGATCAAATCCGACAGATCGAGCGGAGTACTGGTCTCGCGAGCGTGAATACGGCGACGCTCGATATCAGCGTGCGTCACGCCTTTCTTCGGCTGGTGACCGACAGACTGAGCGGTCTTCCCGTACAGGGAATTGACCAACAGCTTGATAACCATCTGGCGGCCGTCATGAAGCTTCTTTAGCTCCGCGCGGTCGTCATAGAGCTTTTGCACACCGGCGAAAGGCCGGTGATCGCATCCGATATCCAACACGTACCCGTCATAGACCGGAATCGCGTCGGCTCCGTAATGCCTGCGCACCACTTCTAGCTCATCCTGCCAAACCCACCTACGCCCGCCGTGCGCGAAAAGGACTTGCCGCGTCATCAACGGCCGGAGCCATTCACTAGCGGAACGGTTCGGAGTGAGTGTATGCGCCTTCGCCGCGTCTCGGTCGATACGGATCGGGAATGGTGCCCAGTCACCGGAAGTCTTCGAGCCAACCAGATAAACACCGTACTTCCCCGGAACGAAATCCGAGACGCGGCGCGAGGTCGCGTGAGCGAGACAGGGAAGGTTCACCATCACGGCCGGATAAGCGGAACGGATATCGTACGCGTACCCCTTGCCGACATAGCCGACGCACGTCGTCTCGAAACGCCCGCCGAAGTACGCGGCATTCACGACGTCATCAGAAAGACCCGCGTTCCCGATGAAGTTCGGAATGCGGTTGTCCTTCATCCACGTATACGCGATAGCAGATGACCCGTGAAACGACTTCGGGAACAAGCCCATGCGTTCGGTATTCACGATGACGTCACGCATCATCTTCGCGAGTAGCGAGACCTCGGAATAGCAGTATTCGAGAATGCGCTGATCGTCCATGTTCTCGAAGTGCGACCGGTGGCGCTTCATGAACGCGATTTCTTCGATTAGCGCTCGCTCTTCATCGGTGAATACACCCTTGCCGGTATTCTCCAGCGCCTTGACGAAGGACGATTGGAAATAGCCGAACGCATCCCACACCTTCGCCTGCCGGACGTACCGCGTCATGCCGTCTGCGCAGCGCTTACGCCCGTACTTCGGCTGAGAGATACCGAAGTACTTCCGGGGACGGAAGTCGATCCGGTACCCATCCCATTCGGTGCGCTCGGTCGCTGCCAGCTCTAGCAGATTCGGCAGGGGAAGGTCAGAGCAGATCTTTACCGCGTCGTAGGTGAACGAGAACGCGACCAACAGATCGGACGGGGCGTCTTCCGCGAGATCCAACAGGAAATCGAAACACGCCTTAGACGAGAGCCCGTAATTCGGCTGAGTCACGCCAGGAACGCCCGGCTTCCGAGAGTCGTCATGCGCGATGTGCCGACGTATCTCCCCGCGATCGTCGGCCGCCGCGAGCAACGTATACGCGTGTCGGCCGTCAATGTCGTTCCCCTCCCCGTCAACCGCGATAATCCGGCGGCCCTCTCCGGTGAACCGATACGGTCGCAGCATTTTCTAGTACCCCGCTTCCGGTCGATCCGTACGGCCCGTTTGGAACAGGAAGTCATTAAGAGCCCGATGCCGTACGCCCACATCGTCATGCCCCATTGCGGCAACCGTCGCGTCGAACTTCGCGCGGTCGAACTTCGTCCCCCGACGCGCGGCCGTGTCCTTCGCCTTTTCGAGATCGTTCCGGTAATTCTTCCGGGGCGCGAAAAAGCGACCTCCGTCCGCTCCCGGATCGGCTTTCAGCTTTCGGACGCCAGAAAGACCCTTCCGGTATTCGTATGGGTTCTTAAACCCGACTTCCTGAGCGCCTAGCGTCTCTGCCTGATGACGTGTGTAGCGCGTGCCGTCCGGCCCGACAGCACCGGCTTTCTTATCCCGTGAATTCACCCAGTGAAAGCCCGAAGGGAGCCTAGCCATTGTCGGACTCGCTTTCCGCGTGACGCGCAAGCGCCACAGCCTCATACGTCGTCCCGAGTACCCACAGAAAATCGAGATGATAGAAAGTCGTTCCCGATCGTCTCGAAGTCTGCAAAGCACCAATAGACACCAGTGCGTCTATCCGCTCTTGCCGTGAGCACACACGGAATCCCCGCTGCCCGCTCACGTAATTCAGCCGATCGTGAAGCGCGGCGAACTCACGCGCCTTCATCTGGAGTCGGTATGCGAACGAGTGACCGCGATTCTGAGCGACCCCCGGAAGGCTCTCGATCAGCATTCCGGCAGAAATCGCGGACTCGCGCCGCTTCCACGTCCCGTCCGAACCAGCCGACCAACCGCAATTCGTGAGATCGAACCCGAACGGAACGCACGTCGGCTCTTGCGGAATCAGCGGAATCCCCGCCTTCACGTCCTGCGGGTCGGGAGCCGCTGCGACGTACGCGCTCCGATCCATCTCCAGCATTACCGCCAGACCTTCACGCGTCGCTTCCGCGATATCCGACAATGCCCGCTGATCCCCGCCATGAGTCCCGAACGATTCGAGACTCTTCGCGATTTCGATAGCGGCCGGAATGGCCTTCGCGAGCGCGGCCGACTTCCGGCGACGCTCCGCATAAGCCACATCGAGCGCGTGAAGCCCGGAAAGGCACTTCGCATAGTTCTTCGACACGCGCTCATCAAGCCCCGCTTCCCGCAGGGCCGCAAGCGCGATTTCGTACCCGTCCGCGAGCACATCGGGAGAACGCAAGAGCGTATCGAGAACGACGCGCATTCCGTCATTGCGCGCAAGCGTGGCTTCCCGGCTCTTCAATTCGTCGTACGTCACTCGATCGCAGCGCTTCTCTTTCTCCCACCACACAACCGCAATGCGGTTGTACGTCGAATCTTCGAGCATGTTCGCGACCGGCCCGACGCATTCCGCAGAAATGCAAGCCGACAGATAAAGCCTTTTCGTCTTCGCCGCTTCGGTCTTCCCGTTGTTGCCCTGCGCTTGGGCCACCCCGCCCCCGACGATGAAGGACGTCACGCGCTCATAGATCGTGTCGAGCGCCTTCCGCTTGTGGACCTCGGTCCACGCCTCTTTCATCCCATCGTCTAGCAGTGACCGAGAGCCACCGAACGGGGAAAGCCACTGATAAATACCCGCTGGAGTCGTCCCCGCGCTCCCGTTCGGTGCCGAGCACCGCGCCGAGATGGCAGGCGCGACCTCCCCGTACAGGCTCCGCGTCTGG
This sequence comes from Actinoallomurus iriomotensis, assembly GCF_030269445.1. GTDB lineage: Bacteria > Actinomycetota > Actinomycetes > Streptosporangiales > Streptosporangiaceae > Actinoallomurus > Actinoallomurus iriomotensis. The sequence goes on along the minus strand of NZ_BSTJ01000029.1, from coordinate 10,189 downwards.
GACGTGAACAACAGCATGTCGAATGCCGTCTTGCCCGCACGGCTCGGACCGATCAGAGCCGACACCGAACAGACCGACAGAGACCCCCTGAGAATCGCTCCCGTCAACGGAGCCGCGAGCAATTGCCCAACCAGTACCCCAGTCAGCCCCGGATCGTCATAGGCGCTCAGAAGCGCCGAGAGCGCGTCAAGCGCGCGAACCTGAGCCGCCTTCGTCTTCGGCAGGCTCACCGGATATTCGACCTCGCGGTGATGATCGGTCTCCGAAGACGGCTCACACCGCACCGACTCCAGTCGGCCGGACGGAGAGAAGACAGCCCCGACACCATCGAGCCGCTTCCCGTCCTTATCGGTGTAACCGGTCGCGTTCGCGTAGCACAGCACACCATCGACGTACACCGGCCCTGAGCGGTCGATCACCCGAACGACGCGGCCGTTCTTCCCGCGCGAATTGAACACGACCGCGCGCACCAGATCACGCACGGCCGGATGCTTCTTAGCCCGGACGATCGTAGAAAGCCCGAGACGCGTCATCCAATTCAGATTCCGATTGTCGATCAACTCGGAATCACGAACGGTCGTCTGTCGTGGCGGATTCCCGTCATTGTCCTGATAGCAGAGAATGAAACTCTCGTCTTGAATCTCATTCCCGATCGTCCGCGTACGTGGATCGACCGAAACAGAGATAGTGCGCTCTATGCACCAGAGCAATCCGTCGAAGACGGGAACTAGTACGGCTTCGGTCTTGTCGTCAATTCGCTTGATCTGCCGGTGAACCATTCGATGCGCGTCCGGTCCTGTTCCTGGATTGACGTACGTCACGACGTGATAGATATCCCCGTCGAACCGCAGGTCACGAGAAATGACCTCATGTTCATGAAGACCCCGGACATTCCGGCGGTCGTCAAGGTTGGGGAGTTCGGAGCGCTCCGAGCCCGGAGCCGCGTCCGGTGCTGGCTTGCGCGTCGGCCGCCGCGTGGCTCCCGACGTAGATCGGCCACGTGGCTTCGGGCTATCTTTGGGTACAGGCATCTCGCCTGACTCCGTTCCTGTCGCAGGGGTCGGATCTCGCATGAAGGGCCGGTGTTTGCCGCACCGGCCCTTTTGCGTGTCTAGGGACTGGTCAGACCTCCCAGCGCACCGCCAGAGCCCCGGAGAGCCCCGCAGGCGGCCGAATGGCCGGAAGGGGAACCCAACGCAGGGCCGGAGCCGCACGCGGGCTTAGAGAGCTTCTGAGCGCTGCGGATCATGCCCGCACCTTCCGGGGAGGTCGGCCGGTGCGACGCGGGGTGTGATCGCTCACGTCCACCCCGGCAACCTTCGCCAGGGCCGACCTCACCACGTCGGACACCCCGGCATCGGGCATCCCGAGCGCGGAGCCCGCGAGCGTGATCAAGTCCGGCTTCACCGAGACCTTCACGCGCTGTGTTCTGGGCATCTGTCGTCTCACTCGCTTTCTGTGGGACCACAATTGGCAACTCGTCACCGTAACCGCACGCAACCGAATGGTCACACGCGACACGCCCGCACACCCCACGCTGATCACGTGGGATGTACGGGCGAATCGGCATGATCACGCGCTCTTCGCGGTCTTGCGCGTCCGGGGCTTCGCGGCCGTCTTCGGCTTCGAGCTGGCGGCCGGAGCTGAGTCGGCCGGAGCCGTCTCGGTCCCGCTGTCGGCTGCGCCGGAGTCGGCCGGAGTCGGCCGGACGGGGCTCGCGGTGGCCCAAGCGTCATCGGGCGGAACGTCGTCCCGCGCGCTCTTGTGGATCTTCCACGTGTCGAAGGTCAGATCGGGACCGACAGCCGACGCGGTGAGCCGCCACGCGGAGCGCTTCTCTCCCTGGTCATCGGTCCAATGCTCCTGAGCCCACCGGCCCATGACGATCACGCGGTCACCCTGCCGGAGCGACTCCGCGACGTGTTCGGCCGCGTCCCGCCAGACCTGCACCGGCACGAACGACGGGTCTCCGTCGCGGTATCCGTTGGACTCCCGGTCCCACCTGCGGGGATTGCACGCGACCGTGAAGGACGCGACGGGAGTGCCGTTGGTCGTGAACCTGAGTTCGGGGTCGCTGGTGAGTCGGCCGGTGGTGGTGAGGCCCATCTCTCCGAAGCTGGTCATGCGCTGTGCCTTCCTTGATCGACTTGGACCGTCTACCTTGGACACTACCAAAGACTATAGGAATAGGCTAGAGTCTGTTGGTGAACGCCAGAACCTACAAGATCCAGTAAGGGGCTCAACATGCCGGAAGGCTTCACCGCGATCTCTGTCACTCCGGAAGCGCGTGATCGGCTCAGAGCCCTCTCGTTCGCGCTCACCGGCCGAATGCAGAAGCGCGTATCGATGTCAGCCGCCATACTCGCGGCCGTAGCTGTTGCTGAGAATCATCCCGACGAAATGGATTCAGCGCTTAATCCGAATGGGGAAAGCGAATGAGTGAACACAAGAAAGAGAACGACCGCGAGAACCTACAGCGCGTATTGGCAACCGCGATTGGCGTCATGCTCACGTTCGTGATCGTCGCGCCGATCGTTCTTTCATCTCAAGATCTCGTCAAATGGGCGGCCGACCCGAAGGGGCTTAACCTTCCGGCCTACATGGCATGGGTCGTTTTCCTCGCGCTCGATCTCGCGGCCGGAACGTGCGTCGGCATGGTCACCTACTCCGCGTGGCGCGGTGAGTCTGGCGGAATGTTCCACGTACTCACATGGGCATTCGCGTTCGCTTCCGCGTTCGCGAACTACCGATTCAACTCCACAAAGTCCATGAAGGACGCTCAGTGGTTCTTCCCCGCCATGTCCATCATGGGTCCGCTCTTGCTCGATGTGACTCTTGCCCGCGTGCGCCGGTGGACGCGCATCGATGAAGGAACGCAGATGTCCGCGCGGCCGAAGTTCGGCATGCGCTGGATTCCCGGAGTCGCCTTCAAAGAGACCGCGAAGGCATGGGCCGCCGCGCGGCGCGAGAACATCGAGAAGTCAACCGACGCTATCGCGTACGTGCGCGAGGTCGCGGTATTGGAGCCCATGACCGATCAGGACGCGATTCGCTACGCGTGGTCCGCGCTCGGCACGTACGACGAATACACCGCGCGAAAGTGGCTCACCGCCCGGAACAAAATCGTCAGTCAGTCAGCCATGGACGAAGCGACCGAAGGAAAGCCCCGTACCCCGCTGGCGGCTCCGAACACGCCCCCGGCAATCACCGGCGGTTCCCCCGTCTCCCCTAAGCCCGCGCTTCCGGCCGGACCTATCTCCGACTCGGATGCGCTCGCGGAATGCAAGACCAAGCGCGACAAGATCCGGCACGCATTCGCGGTCATCGGTGATTACGACGTCCCGAAGGCCGTGACTTGGCTCGCGGAACGCGGTGTCTCGGTCGATCGAGCCGACGCGTACGCGGTCAAGAACAAGGCACTCGAAGAGCAGAACGTGACCCGACTCGAAAGGAAGACCGGAACCAACTAGGCACGCACCGGGGCGCGGTGCTGACACACCGCGCCCCGGCACTTCAAGGTGAAATGAGGTCACCAAGCATGAACATCCAACCGCACATCACCACCACGACCGCCCGCAGGGCCGGACTCGCGGCCGGAGCCATCACGGCCGCCGGAGCCGCCACCTACGTCACGAGCGCGTTCCTGTTCATCGTGCCGGTACTGCCCGCGCTGGGTATCGGCTCCCTGCTCATCACGCTCGGGTTCATCCTCGGTCGGGTCTCCCCGTCGCCCTGGCGGCCGGAGAGGTCCCCGGAGCCCCCGCCCGTGGTTCACGTCGCCTTCGTGCCGACGCGGCCGACAGCGGGACTCAGGATGGCTCCGGCACCGGCTCTTGATCGTCTCAGTGATCAAGAGACAGACTGCGACGTCGTGTACCTGCCGGTGCACGGTCGGGAAGGTGGTCACTGATCATGGCCCAGCGCGTACGAATCACGAACGGCGAACCCGCGATCGTGACTCTGTTCCGCTTTAGCGGCCGATTCCTCTCCGGCCGCCCCCTTGACGGAGAGCCCCGATCGAATTCGACTTTCCTCCGTCCGGGCACCGAAGCCATGCAAAAGCACCGCGAACGCCCGACGTGGTGGGCCGGACTTCCCGGATGGAAAAGGGCCGCGTGGCGAATGGGCGTATCCGTCCCCGCCGTGACGACCCCGATCGGCTATTTCATGGCACCGGTCGCAACGGCCGTTGCGGACGGCACGCTCATTTCCGGAGCCACCACCTACGGCGGTTGGAAGACCTACCGAGCCATTCGCGGCCGGAAGCACCGCAAGCAATGGGTAGAGCCCCTTGCCGCGACGCTCGGGCCGGTGATCAAGGTCCCCCCGACGATGCGGGCGACCGACTTCGTCACCGTGCCCGAAGACTTCGCGACCAACGAAGACGCGGAGATCGTCGTCCGCGTGCCGGTGGCCTACAACCAGTTCGACACCGGAAGCCGACAGCGGGTCTCGGAGATCATCTCCGCGAAGCTGGCTCTCGAAGATCTCAACGTGTCGTGGTACCTCGCGGGCTCCGAGCCCTACATGGTGGCCCAGCGCGCCCCACGACCGCCCGACAAGGTCACCTTCGCCCAAGCCCGACAGATGCTCGACAGCGCTCCCGACTCCGCCCCCGTGCTGGGTGTCGGGGTCCGCAACCGCGTCGTGTCGGTCGACCTTGACGCGGAGTCCCCGCACATTCTCATCAGCGCGGGTTCTGGTGGCGGAAAGAGCGTGCTCGTTCGGTCCATTGTCGCGCAGGGACTTCGGCGCGGCGCGTTCGCCGTGATCTGCGACGTGAAGCGCGTATCGCACTCATGGGCGCGCGGTCTTCCCAGCGTGGAATACCACCGGACGCCCGAACTCATTCACCACGCGATTATCAAGCTGGCGGCCGAAGGTGACCGCCGGTACGACGTGATCGACGAACGCGGCGAAGACGCGGACGTAGGGCCGCGTATCTTCCTGGTGCTCGAAGAACTCAACGCGACCATGGCGCGCCTTCAAAAGTGGTGGCAGGCCAACAAGCCACAAGGCGCGCCCCGGCAGTCTCCGGCGGTCGATGCGCTGGGAGACGTCCTGTTCATGGGCCGCGCGGCGAAAATCCATTGCATCGCCATTGGTCAGATGATGACCGCGAAGGCGACCGGTGGGCCGGAGATCCGCGAGAACTTCGCGACGCGCATCCTCGCGCGGTACTCCCGGAACGCATGGAAAATGCTCGTTCCGGAAGTGTGGCCAGCGCCGAAGTCGAGCCGTCACGCGGGACGCGTGCAGGTGGTATTGGCAGGAACGGCACATGAGGCGCAAGCGGTCTTTATGACCAACGAAGAGGCGCGCACGTACGCGACGACCGGTCTCCCCGTCGCGACCCCTGTCTCAGCGTCTCACCCGTCCCATGGCCAGCGTCTCAGCCCTGAGACAGTCCCAACCCGTCCCACCACGGGCGACCCCGCTACGACCGTGCCCCTACGGCTGGTGCACTCCGACAACAGCCCCCAGCAAAACCCGCCGGTTGGCCTGCGCATGGCCATTGATCTCTACATTCCCGACGTCTCACTCGCGGTCGTCCGCAAGGCGCGCACGCGAGACCCCGAATTCCCGAAGCCGGTAGCGCAGGAGAGGAACGGCGAAAAGCTCTACGACCCACAAGACCTGATTCGCTGGGCACAGAACCGCATCCGTAGCACGGGCTGACAGGGGGAGCCGACATGGAGCTTTACGAATGCATCCGGATCATCAATGCATGGATCGAGAACGCGAATGGCGGAACCCTCGCGGCTCAGCACGATGACGCCATGCGAATCATGAAGATCAGCGAAGAACTCGGTGAAGTAACTCAGGCGTACATCGGATTCACCGGCCAGAATCCGCGAAAGGGCAAGACGCATACGAAAGACGATGTGCTGAAAGAACTCGCGGACGTCACCGTTACCGCGCTGTGCGCTATCCAGCACTTCACGCAAGACCCGACAGAAACCGAAAAGGTCATCACCGACAAGATTCGGCACATTATGGCCCGTAGCCCGGAAATGCTCGAAACGCATTAGCCCGGAACCGCGAAAAGGCGGGGTGCTCAGAAATGGGCGTCCCGCCTTTTGCGTGCCCGAATTGAGTCGGGATTGTCGGGCCGTGTCGGGTCGGGCTGTCGGGTCGTGTCGGGCTCGGCTGTCGGGCCGTACCCCACACCGCTGTCGGCCCGTAGGGAAGATCATCTTCGGGGCTCCCTGCGGGCGGCCGTAGGGCTCCCTGAGCCCCGCTGTCGGGACGCCCCTACCCGACACCGGCCGACGCCCGCAGAGCCCTACACGGGACCGCTCAGAGCCGCGTCGGGCCGGTGTCGGCTCCCCAGTGTCGGCCCGACACCGGCCGTGTAGGGACGCGGCCGAACGGTGTCAATAGCGATTCGAGTCTCTGACCTGCGGAAACACGCCCCGCGGAAGTCGCCGGCCGGTGCGTAGACCCCCTCTGACCTGCGAAAACGCTATTAGACAAGAATCATGGATCGAGCGCTTGACAGGTGTGCCAGAACGACACACTATGAGTGTGTGCCGAAACGACACACCGCCTACCGAAGGGCCGCCCGATGACCAACCCCCAGAGCGGAGACATCGTCCGCAAGATCACCACGGGAATACTCGGAATGGTCAAGTCCGCGAACCCATGGCACGACACCTATGTCGTGAAGTTTGAAGGGTCCGATGTCGAGACCGAATGCAAAGACCACGAAATCGAAATCGCGGCCCCAGCACTTCGCGAATACGACTTCGACACCGCGTGCACGCAGATGCACGAACACGACCCCGACACGTGCGCGCCGGAAGACTACGACCGAGGTCTCAGCGTGAAGTGGTCTCCCGACTTCGACGCGTACGCGTCCGGCCAAATGGACATCAGCGCGGTTCGGTGCGCGCTCTGCGGTAACGCTCCCTGCGACTGCCCCGAATTCGGGACTCCCGAGTACTTCGCGCTGATCGATCGCAGGCACGGCCGATCATGACCACGCCATACGATCGCGCCGTACGGCTCTGCGTGTTCGTCTGCGGAGCGATCGTTATCGGGGCTCTCGGCTCACTCCTGAGCACCGGCCACCTGACACCCCGCATGTGGTCCGCGCTCCTTTTCTGTGGGTTCTCGCTCGCGAGCGGAACCGTGTACCTGATCAGAGCCCGATCCGGGAGGAAACAGCCGTGAAGATGACAAGCCAGATTCACGAGATGGCAGCGAACGACGTGCCCGCACGCCAGACGATCACGATCGAGATCGAGCCCGGAGACGACCCGATCGGCATTATCAACGGACTTGTTCTGAAAAACCGCCTTGACGCGGTGCTGCGGTTGCTCGGGAACTCGTTCGGCTCCGACCTCGAAGACGGGGAACTGTGGGACCTCATGGTCAGTTCCGGGTACTTCGCGAATCTCACCGAATCGAAGGTCAACGATTTGATGTGGGCCGCTCGCGATACGCACGGCATGAGTTGGCGGAAAATCGCGCGTGCCTTCGAGATGCACCAGTCCACCATCCGGCGACGCGTCGCGAAGCTCCGGCGCGAGTACGCCGAACAGGGCATTTACCGAACCGCGTCCGGTGTTCACCGCGCGAGCAAGGCGAAGGCGCTCGAAGTGCTGGCCGACGCGGAGAGCATGGACGCGGCCGAACGCTAGACCTGCCAGTACCGCCAGAGCCCCGGCCGACCGGTCGGGGCTCTTGCTATGTGACCTGCGGAAACACCGGGGCTAAAGAATCTTGGAACAGGGTCTTGACTGGTGTGCCGAAACGACACACTATAGGGGTGTGCCGAAACGACACACCCCGGAAGGAAACCCCATGCAGACGCCCGCCCCCGTGGACAACGCGAAGGTCATCGACCTGTACACCCACGAATACGACCGCCTAAAGGACGAACAGCGGGCACGCATCTCACACCGCGACAACCTGTTGTACGTCACCCTGGCGGTTTACGGCGCGAGCATGGCAAGCGCTCTGGCCGGTAAAGCCCCCGCGCTTTTGGCCGTTCCGCTGGCAGCGATCATCCTCGGATGGAACTACCTCGCGAACGACACCAAAGTCAGCGACATAGGCCGGTACATCCGGACCGAACTCGGTCCCTCCCTCACGTCACTCACCGGCGGGTCATATCCCGTCTTCGGTTGGGAAAACTGGCACCAGACCAATGACCCGCGTCGTTCCACGCGAAAGACGCTCTGGCTTGTCATCGACTCAACGGCCTACGCGGTAATTCCTCTCGGCGCGCTACTCGCGTTCTGGGTTATCGGCTCCCCTAACGCGCTTCTCATTCCCGCTTCCATCATCGAAGCCATTGCCGTACTCATCTTCGCGGCCCAGATCTTCACCAGCGCCAACCTTGTACAGGTCATCAAGCGCCACACGTCCCGATAAACTCGCTACGGCCAGAAAGGAAAACCCTCATGGGCTGGTTCACGAACAACAAGAAAGACGCCCCCGCACCGGCTCCGCTTCGCCGCGACAAGGTCATGAACATGATCAAGGCCGGTCTCGATCTCGAAGACGCCATTGACCGAGACGACGATCAGGCATGGCAGAAAGCCCACGACGCGGGCAACAAGGCATACAAGGGAGCCACGAAGGCAGAGATCAGGGCCGCTCAGGAAGGCGTGGAACGCGGGCGGGACACACGCTGGCTCAAGTAGCCCCGCGATCATCGAGAGCCCCGGCACCGGTTGCCGGGGCTTTCCCATGTCCGGCAGACGCGCTCAGAGCCCCGCAGGCGGCCGGAGCCCGTGAACCCTCCCCCGTGTCAGGACTCAGCACTCACCGGCCCTCACACGCGCTCTCCGAGCCGCACGGCCGCCCGCAGTCGGCAAACCGCTACCACCACCCCGCCCGCCGGACGGCCGACAATGACCCACTACTCAAGATCACCATTCCCCCGGAAGGTGACGTATGGACGGGATAGTCACGCTCGCGGCCGTTGCCCTCATGATCGGGTTGCCCCTGTTCGCGCTGGGAGGACGCGGCCGGAGCCGCCCGCGCGTCAAGGTCGGGCCGTCCAACTCCGGCCAACTCGGTATGGCGCTCTTGCGCCTGATCGGCAGGGCTATCAAAGCGCTGTTCTACACACTTCCGATCTATTCCATTCTGTATTGGTACGTTTCTCTGCCAATTATCGGAATAGCCCTTATCGGCTGGTTCATCTACTGGCTAGCAACCTGAGAAAGCCCATGACATCAGACGATCAGCACCGCGAATTCGGCCAGAGCTACCACGAATGGCTAGCCGAGAATCAGAACCACGTCACCCCGCCGGACGGCATACCCGTACCCGAGTACGCGCCTAAGCCCGCGTTCACCAGAGCCGCCACATGGGCCGCGACAATGGGCGCGCTCTGGCTAATCGGAACCGTGATCGTCGTCAACTTCCAAGACTTGCACTCGATCAACTCTCCCTATCTAGAACACGACCCGACACACATGCTCTTCGGTCTCGCCTTCCTGGCATGGGCCGTGAATACCGCATGCGAACTCATCACCGCAGTGCAGAGAAAAGACCGCTATCCCGCACTCGGAATCTGGGCATGGGTCACCAGTGCGCGCACTCGAAAAGCCGCTAACGAACTCCGGCGAACCACTTCCGCCATTAGCAATAACGGCTGTCTAATCGCGATCGTCGCAGCCCTGGCATTCCCCGGAGTCTTTATCGCATTCTCAATCATGACCACGCTATCGGTCTTTCTCTGGGAAATCATCCTGTACGGCGGAATGGCTCTGCACATTCTCATAACTGTAATCCGCTATTTCATGTGGAGGCGTAATGCAACCGCGTAAAGGCTTCTTTATGACGCTCTTCGACGTGGAATTTAAAGACGAATATATTACGTCTAAACTCGTTCGTGGCTCTTATCGAATCATTATCGCATTCACGTCTATTACCGTATGCTTTTGGCTATTGGTCGCATGGGAATTGCCCTCATGGTTCGGTTGGGGTATTAAACTCGCCATTACTATATTTGCGCCAACGGCGGGAATCTTCTTTCTCGCGCTTACTAGAATGGCGCTAGAATACATTATCGTGATCTTTTCAATAAATGATAAATTGGGCTATCTAGTCCATTCCGAGGAAGAAAAGAAAATCAATTCTCGGAAGAATTAAAATTGTTTTAGAAAAGGCGATAATTTGCATGCGAAACTGTTTTGAATTTGATACGACTACACAGCGTAGCGGGGGG
>NZ_BSTJ01000028.1 GCF_030269445.1 Actinoallomurus iriomotensis | reverse complement strand
CAATCCGGCACGCTTCCCGACTGCTCATGCCCTGATCCATAAGCCGGAAGTATTCCTCCCGCTCACGGACCAGGGCCTTGCCCCGCGGCTTACGATCCACACGGATCTCGAAGGCCATCGAACTCCCTGGTCAGGGATGTTGCAACGGCCCCTCGAATCCGCCTCCCGAGGTGGGGGGCTCCGCCCCCCACAGGCCCCCCACGGGTACGTGCCCGGAGGGGGGTTCTTTCTTTCCGGCTCTTCGGCGTCACAGCAGCCGGAATGGTTCAGTTGGCGACCGCTGGAGGGACGTTCTGGTTGAGTCGAAAGAGATTATCGGGATCCCAGGCCCGCTTGATTTCGGCCAACCGGTGGTAATTGTCGCCGTAGGCTCTGCGGACCCCCTCGGGCCCCTCGTCGGCGAGGTGGTTGACCTCCACGCCGGTCGCCCATGACCGTGTCGCCGTCCATAGCCGGTCAGCCCAGTCGATGTGCGTCCGCGGGTTTTCGTCGTGCGCCGACCAAGCTGCCCCGATTTCCAGGCAGTAGGACGCGTCCCGGTGTCGGAAGGCGGTAGCGTCGGCGGCGACTCCGGCCACGGCCCCACCCATTGGCAGCAGGATCACGGCGTTCTCCGGCGAACTCGGCCTGCCGCCGAAATCAATCACTGTTTCGATCAGTTCCTCGGTTATCGGACCGCCCAGATGAGAGCGCATGTGATAGGGCGTGGATTGTCCCTGTGCGTCGAACATGTGCTGGAGGATCTCGAAGGAAGTCGGTTCGATCAGATCGGCGAACGGCTCGCCGAAGCCACGCATGGGCGCGAGCTCTCGCTCCCCATCAGCGAGGGTCCCGACGTAACACATCGCCAGCGCGAGCACAGGCTTTCCGTGCAGTTCCCGGGGAACGAACGGCGCCGGCGGGGCGGCGAGGATCGCCGGCGCCACATTGACCTCATCGGGAGCGCTCCGGCCGTACTGGGCGAGGAGGCGGAGCACCTCGGCGGCGTCGTCCAACCGGTGCATGACCAGCCCGCCGAGCAGCCGGTCGACCGGGTGCAGGCGCAAGGTGAACTCGAGGACGACCCCGAGATTGCCGCCGCCCCCGCGCAGGCCCCAGTACAGGTCCTGATTCTCGTCGGCACTCGCCCGGACGATCTTCCCCGAAGCGGAGAGGACGTCGGCGGAGACGAGGTTGTCGCAGGCAAGCCCGAACACCCGCGCGAACCATCCGTTGCCCCCTCCAAGCGTCAGCCCGGCGACGCCCACATCTGCCACGTGCCCACCGACTGGCACGAGGCCGTACTGCGCGGTCGCCGCGGTGAGATCACCCCACCGAACACCAGGGCCGACCTTGGCCGTCCGCTGCTCCACGCCGACGACGATCTGCTTCATCGGGCTCAGGTCCAGGACCAGCCCGCCCTCGGTCGTCGAGAAGCCGGGGAAGCTGTGCCCGCCGCTGCGGACGGCGACTTCGAGGCCGGTGTCCCGTGCGACCGCCAATGCCGAGACGGCATCGTCCCGGGTTCGGCAGCGTGCGATGGCAGCGGGTTTGCGGTCGATCAGTTGATTCCAAACGCGGCGGGCCGATTCGTAGCCGGCGGCCTCGGGCAGGATCACCTCGCCGTCGAAGCCTTCAGCCAACGTGCGGAGCGCGTTCTCGGTATTCACGTCCCCCTCCAATACTCGAGCACACAGGGGTCGGGCCATCGTGCACGTAACGTGGGCCGAGGACATCCCGCAGCTGGCGTACTGAGCGGTACGCATACTGGAGGGTTCCAGGGGGTCGCCCCCTGCGAAAGCGGAGACCGGCGGGCGCAGGGGGCTGCCACCCGCCGGTCCCCTTCGTCTCCCGGTGGACCGCTCGGGTGGCCGCCCGGGTCCTCCAGGAAACGCTCAGTGGGCCGCCGCGACCGTGGCGCGGAGGCGTTCCGCCCCGGCGTAGACGTTCATGGTCGTGCCGCGTAGGAAGCCGATCAGCGTCAGGCCCGTCTCCTCCGCGAGTTCGACCGCCAGCGAGGACGGGGCGGAGACCGCCGCCATCGCCGGGATGCCGGCCATCACCGCCTTCTGCGCGAGCTCGAACGACGCGCGGCCGGACACGAGCAGGGTTGTCCCGGCCAGGGGGAGCAGGTCGCGCTGGAGCGCCCAGCCGACCAGCTTGTCCACCGCGTTGTGGCGGCCGACGTCCTCGCGCACGCACAGCGGGGAACCACTCGCGTCGAACAGGCCCGCGGCGTGCAGGCCTCCCGTGCGCGCGAAGACCCGCTGCGCCGCCCGCAGGCGGTCCGGCAGCGCCGCCACCGCTTCGGGATCGAGCCGGAGGGGATCCTCCCGTACGCTCCAGCGCGCCACCGTCCGCACGGCGTCGAGACTCGCCTTCCCGCACAGCCCGCACGAGGAGGTCGTGTAGAAGTTGCGCTCCAGCGTGAAGTCCGGCAGCACCACCCCGTCCGCGAGCCGTACGTCCACGATGTTGTAGGTGTTGCCGCCCTCGTCCGTGGCGCCGGCGCAGTAGGCGATCGCGCGGATCTCGTCCGCGCGCGCCACCACGCCCTCGCCGACCAGGAACCCCGCCGCCAGTTCGAAGTCGTCGCCGGGCGTGCGCATCGTGACGGTCAGCGGACGGCCGCCGAGCCGGATCTCCAGCGGCTCCTCCACCACCAGTGTGTCCGTACGGGCGGTCGGCACGCCCGCGGACACCCGGGTCATCCGGCGCCGGAGCGTGCGCCTACCCACGGTTCTGGACGTGCTGGAAGCCGAAGCGGCCCTTGACGCACAGGTTGCCGTGGGTGACCGGGTTGTCGTGCGGCGAACCGACCTTCACGATCTCGTTGTCCTGGACGTGCAGGGTCACGTTGCAGCCCACGCCGCAGTAGGTGCAGATCGTCGTCGTCTCGGTCTGCCGCGACTCGTCCCACGTGCCGGCCGCACGCATGTCGTACTCGCTCTTGAACGACAGCGCTCCGGTCGGGCACACCTCGATGCAGTTCCCGCAGTACACACAGGCCGAGTCGGGCAGGGGTGCGGCGTGCTCGGTGGAGATCCGCGCGTCGAAGCCGCGGCCCGCGACGCCGATGGCGAAGGTGTTCTGCCACTGCTCGCCGCACGCGTCGACGCACTTGTAGCACAGGATGCACTTGCCGTAGTCGCGTACGTAGAGGTCGTTGTCCACCTTGGCGGGCTGCGCGACGGTGGCCGCCGTAGCCCCGTCCGTGGCCTCGTGCGCGCCCGGATGCCGGGCGTCCCGGTCCGTGGACGGCTCGCCCCGCGGGCCGAAGCGCTCCGGCCACGCGCCGTACTCCTCGCTCCACTCCGCCGCGCCGGGCGTCGTCGACAGGTCGGTCGAGGAACCCAGGAGTTCGAGCACGAGCCGCCGGCTGTGCCGGACCCGCTCGCTGTCGGTCGTGATCTCCATGCCGGGCTCGACGCGACGCGAGCAGGCCGGTACGAGCGTGCGGGAGCCCGTCACCTCGACCACGCAGACCCGGCAGGCGTTCTTCGGCGTCAGCGTGTCGCCGTAACACAGGGTCGGCGTGCCGGAGCAGGCGGCGAGAATGGCCGAACCCTCGGGCACCCGCACCGGTTCGCCGTCGACGGTGACGTCGACGAGCCGACGCGGCGGAGCGAGCGGAACGACGGTCGTGAGCCCTCCTTCGTCGGGGCGTGTGACCACTGGGGCGTGTCTTTTGATTTCCTCGCTTCGCTCGGTCATGAGGCTCTGCCCTTCTCACCGTCGGCGAAGACGCCGAGGCGGTCGATCGCTGATTCGACGGCGTTCCAGGCGGTCTGGCCGAGGCCGCAGATGGAGGCGTCGCGCATGGCGCGGCCGACGTCGCGCAGCAGCGCCACGTCGGCCGCTCCCGAGCCCCGTGCCAGGCGGTGAAGCGCCTCCTCCTGCCGTACGGTGCCCACCCGGCAGGGCACGCACTGGCCGCAGGACTCGTCACGGAAGAACGCCGCGATCCGCAACAGCACCCCGGTCAGGTCCACGCTGTCGTCGAGGGCCAGCACGACGCCGGAGCCGAGACTGGCGCCGGCCGCGCGCGTGCCCTCGAACGTGAGGGGGATGTCCAGCTCGCCGGGCCGCACGAACGAGCCCGCGGCACCGCCGAGCAGCACCGCTCGTAGCCGGCGGCCCTCGGGGACGCCGCCGGCCAGGGTCAGCAGCTCGCGCAGCGTGGCCCCGAACGGCAGCTCGTAGATCCCGGGGCGGCGCACCGTGCCGGACAGGCAGAACAGTTTGGTCCCGGTCGATCCGCCCGTCCCGACGGCGGCGTATGCGGCGGCGCCACCGGTCAGGATGGGCAGTACGTTGACGAGCGTCTCGACGTTGTTGACGACGGTGGGCTTGCCGAACAACCCCTTCTCGACCGGGAACGGCGGCTTGCTGCGGGGCTCGCCGCGGTACCCCTCGATCGAGTTGAAGATCGCCGTCTCCTCGCCGCAGATGTACGCGCCGCCGCCGCGCCGGATCTCCACGTCGAAGTCGAACCCGGATCCGAGGATGTCGGCGCCCAGCAGGTTCCGCTCACGCGCGCGCTCGACGGCGTTCGTGAGGAGCCACAGCGCGCGGGGATACTCGCCGCGCAGGTAGAGGAAGCCGCGGCGGCAGCCCGTGGCGTACGCCGCCACGGTCATGGCCTCGATCACCGCGAACGGGTCGCCCTCCATGACGACCCGGTCCTTGAAGGTGCCGGGTTCGCTCTCGTCCGCGTTGCAGACCAGGTAGTGCGGATGGTCGGGCTGGCGCGCGGTGGCGTCCCACTTGCGCCCGGTCGGGAACGCCGCGCCGCCGCGGCCGACCAGGCCGGCGTCGAGCACCTCGCGGATGATCGCGGCCGGGCCGAGCGCGAACGCCCTCCGCAGCGCGCGGTACCCGCCGGCCGCCCGATAGTCGTCGAGGCTCGCCGGGTCCACGGCGCCGACCCGGCGCAGCAGGACCAGTCCGTCCTGGCCCGCCTGGGGGACCGCCGCGCGCGCGGGCGGCTCGTCGCCGGCCCGGTCCGGTGCGGCGGCCGCCCGGGTCACCGCCTCGGCCGTGGCCGGTCCGACCACGGCCGTCCGCGGGCACTCACCCGCCTCCAGCACCAGCGCCGCCGGCGCACGCTCGCACAGCCCCAGGCACGGGCTGTGGTGCCAGACCACGTCGCCGTCGCCGTCGGGCCGCCCGTGCGGGCCGAGTGAGCCGTCCAGGGCCCGGCACAGCTCCTCCGAACCCTGGGCACGGCAGGCCAGGTCGGTGCACACGTGGACGACGCGCCGCGGCCGCGGCTCGACGGACAGCAGCGCGTAGAAGGTCGCCACCCCGTACGCCTCGGCGGGCGCGACGGTCAGCCGCCGGCAGATGTAGTCCAGCGCGCCCTCGCTGATCCAGCCCACCCGGTCGTTGACCGCGTGCAGCGCGGGGAGCAACAGGTCCCGCCGTTCCCGTGCCTCGTGGCCGCCCCGCGCGGTCCGGATGTCGTCGCGGACGCCGCCGTCCCAGGCCGAGGAGGGCGGGCCGAGCAGCACGTCGACCGCCTCGCGTTCCTCCTCGGTCGGCGCCACGTCACGGAAGCGAAGGTCCATGTCAGTGCCCTCCGGCCGGCCCGAGGACCTTCTCGACCCGTACCGCGGTGGCCTTGTACTCGGCGGTGCCGGCGATCGGGTCGG
Source organism: Actinoallomurus iriomotensis (assembly GCF_030269445.1). Classification (GTDB taxonomy): domain Bacteria; phylum Actinomycetota; class Actinomycetes; order Streptosporangiales; family Streptosporangiaceae; genus Actinoallomurus; species Actinoallomurus iriomotensis. The sequence continues at coordinate 15,120 of NZ_BSTJ01000028.1, read as the reverse complement.
TGGCCTCGATGGTCAGGCTGTTGGTGTCCACCTCGTCGGGGAAGTGCATGGTCATGAAGACCAGGCCGGGCCGCAGCGCCGGGTCCACGAACGCCGGGGCCGTGACGGTGCCACGCCGGGAGGAGATCCGGACCTGTTCGCCCGGTACGACACCGAGGCGTTCGGCGTCCTCGGGGGACAGTTCGACGTTCTCCCCGCGGCGCAGCGGCGAGGCGAACCCGCCGGACTGGACGCCGGTGTTGTAGGAGTCGAGCCGGCGGCCGGTGGTGAGCCGCAGCGGGAACTCCTGGTCGAGCCGGTCCACCGGCGGTGAGTGGCGCAGCACCGCGAACGGCGCGGGACGCCCGCGGACCTCCGGGTCGGTCTCCCACAGCCGGGAGTGCAGGAACGAGGGTTCCAGCCGGTCCTCGGAGTAGCAGGGCCACTGGATGCCCTGCCGTTCCTCCAGCCGCGCGTAGGTCATGCCCGCGTGGATGGGGGAGAGCGACCGCACCTCGTCCCAGATGTCCTCGGCGCGTTCGTAGTGCCAGTCGTGCCCGAGCCGGCGCGCCAGCGCGCACATGATCTCGATGTCGTCGCGGGCCTCGCCGGGCGGGTCGAGGGCCTTGCGGACGCGCTGGACGCGCCGTTCGCTGTTGGTCATGGTGCCGTCGGACTCGCACCACGCGGCGCCGGCGGGCAGGACGACGTCGGCCATGCGGGCGGTCTTGGTGAGGAAGATGTCCTGGACGACCAGGTGGTCGAGCAGGCCGAGCCGCTTGACGGTGTGCTCGGCGTCCGCCTCGGACTGGGTGGGGTTCTCCCCGATGATGTACGCGGTGGTCATCGTGCCCGCGCCCATCGCGGCCAGCATGTCGGTGAGGTTGAGCCCGTGGCGGGGCTGGATCTCCCGTCCCCAGGCCCGGGCGAACCGCGCGCGCACCGCGGGGTCGAGGATGTCCTGGAACCCGGCCAGGCGGTCGGGGATGGCGCCCATGTCGCCGCCGCCCTGGACGTTGTTCTGTCCGCGCAGGGGGTTGAGTCCGGATCCGTAGCGGCCGACGTGGCCGGTGAGCAGGGCCAGGTTGATCAGGGCGCGGACGTTGTCGGTGGCGTTGTGGTGTTCGGTGATGCCGAGCGTCCAGCACAGCTGGGCCCGGTCCGCGCGTGCGTAGGCGTGGGCGAGTTCGCGGATGGCGGCGGCGGGTACGCCGGTCTCGCGCTCGGCGGCCGCCGGGGTCCAGGGCTCGACCGACGCGGCGAACTCCGCGAACCCGCTGGTGCCGCGCTCGATGAACGTGGTGTTGTGCAGGCCGGCGTGGATGATCTCGCGGGCGATCGCGTTCGCGAGCGGGATGTCGGTGCCGACGTTCAGGCCGAGCCAGCGGTCCGCCCACCGGGCCGTGCTCGTGCGCCGCGGGTCGACCGCGAACACGCGAGTGCCCCGGCGGATCGCCTTGAGCACGTGCTGGAAGAAGATCGGGTGCGCCTCGCGTGCGCTGGATCCCCAGAGCACGATGAGGTCGGTGTCCTCGATCTCCTGGTAGGAGGAGGTCCCGCCGCCACTGCCGAACGCGGCGGCCAGGCCGGCGACGCTGGGGGCGTGGCAGGTGCGGTTGCACGAGTCGACGTTGTTGGTGCCGATCACCACGCGGGTGAACTTCTGGGCGACGTAGTTCATCTCGTTGGTCGCCCGCGCGCAGGAGAACATCCCGAACGCGTCCGGCCCGTGGGCCTCGACGTTGCGGCGGAAACCCTCGGCCGCGCGGTCCAGGGCCTCGTCCCAGGACGCGGGCCGGAGTTCGCCGGCGTCCCGGACGAGCGGGCGGGTCAGGCGGACGTACGGCGTGCGGGGGGTCTTCTTCGCCATGCCGGTCCCATTTCTCGCGTCGAAGACTGTATACGATCTACCGTATGCCAGGCCCCTCGTCCGGGCAATGGCCGTTCGCGGATCACCTCTCCTCTCCGGCGGGCCCGTCACCGGAAAGCCGCTCGACGCGGATCGCCGTCGCCTTGTACTCGGCGGTGCCGGCGATCGGGTCGGTGGCCTCGATGGTCAGGCTGTTGGTGTCCACCCGGTCGGGGAAGTGCGGGGTCATGAACGCCAGCCCGGGCCGCAGCGCCGGGTCGACGGCCACCGGCGCGGTCACCGAGGCGCGCCGGGAACTGACCCGCGCCAGTTCGCCGGGGGCGAGGCCGAGCCGCTCGGCGTCCTCGGGCGACAGCTCGATCGCCTCCTCGCGTCGCGCCGGAAACGCCAGCCCGCCCGACTGGACGCCCGTGTTGTAGGAGTCGAGCCGGCGGCCGGTGGTGAGCCGCAGCGGGAACTCCTCGTCGAGGACGTCCACGGGGAGCCGGTGCCGGGGGATCCCGAACGGCGCGGGCGTGCCGCGCCGCTCCGGATCGGCCGCCCAGAGACGCCCGTGCAGGTACGGCGGCTCCAGCCGGTCCTCGGTGAAGCACGGCCACTGGACGCCCTGCAGCTCCTCCAGCCGCCGGTAGCTCATCCCGGCGAAGATCGGGGCCAGCGACCGCACCTCGTCCCAGATCTCCTCCGCCGACGGGGCGCCCCAGTCGTGGCCCAGGCGCCGGGCCAGGTCGGAGATGATCGCGATGTCGTCGCGGGCCGCGCCGGGCGGGTCGAGGGCCTTGCGGACCCGCTGCACGCGCCGTTCGCTGTTGGTCACGGTCCCCTCGCTCTCGCACCAGGCCGCGCTCGCGGGCAGGACGACGTCGGCCAGCCGGGCGGTCCTGGTCAGGAAGATGTCCTGGACGACGAGATGGTCGAGGTCGCCGAGCCGCTCGACCGTGCGTCCGGAGTCCGCCTCGGACTGCGCCGGGTTCTCGCCCACGCAGTACGCGGTGGTCAGCTCACGCCGGTCCATCGCCTCCAGCATCTGGGTCAGGTGCATGCCGTGGCGCGGCTGGATCTCCCGGCCGTACGCGGCGCCGAACCGTGCCCGTACCGCGGGGTCGAGGATGTCCTGGAAGCCCGGCAGCCGGTTGGGGATGGCGCCCATGTCGCCGCCGCCCTGGACGTTGTTCTGTCCGCGCAGGGGGTTGAGTCCGGATCCGTAGCGGCCGACGTGGCCGGTGAGCAGGGCCAGGTTGATCAGGGCGCGGACGTTGTCGGTGGCGTTGTGGTGCTCGGTGATGCCGAGCGTCCAGCACAGCTGGGCGCGGTCCGCGCGTGCGTAGGCGTGGGCGAGTTCGCGGATGGCGGCGGCGGGCACGCCGGTCTCGCGCTCGGCGGCCTCCGGCGTCCACGGTTCGACGGCGGCGGCCAGTTCGGCGAAGCCGGTCGTGGCCCGGCCGACGAACGCCTCGTTGACCAGCCCCGCGTGGATGATCTCGCGGGCGACCGCGTTCGCGAGCGGGATGTCGGTGCCGACGTTCAGACCGAGCCAGCCGTCGGCCCACTCGGCCGAGCCGGTACGGCGCGGATCGACGACGAACAGGCGTGCTCCGTCGCGCACTCCCTTCAGGACGTGGTGGAAGAAGATGGGGTGTGTCTCCCGGGCGTTGGACCCCCACAGGATGATGAGGTCGGTCTCCTCGATCTCCCGGTACGACGAGGTGCCACCCCCGGCACCGAACACGGCCGCCAGACCGGCGACGCTGGGAGCGTGTCAAGTGCGGTTGCAGGAGTCGATGTTGTTGGTCCCGATGACCTGCCGCACGAACTTCTGCGCCACGTAGTTCATCTCGTTGGTCGCGCGCGAGCAGGAGAACATCCCGAACGCGTCCGGTCCATGGGCCTCGACGTTGCGGCGGAAGCCCTCGGCCGCGCGGTCGAGGGCCTCCTCCCACGAGGCGGTGCGCAACTCGCCGCCGTCGCGGACCAGGGGCTCGGTGAGACGGGTGTAACGCATGGCCTTCTCCTCGGGTGTCAGGCGGGAACCGCGCTGCGGGCGGCCGCGGTGATCTTCTCGTTGGTCAGCCCCGCGACGGCGTTGATCGCCCGCAGGGCGGGGACACGCGTGCCGGTCAGGTCGGCGAGCTCGACCACGGCCGCCAGGATCACGTCCAGCTCCAGCGGCTTGCCCTTCTCCAGGTCCTGGAGCGTGGAGGTCTTGTGGTGGCCGGTACGCTCGGCGCCCGCCAGCCGCCGGCCGATGGAGATCCCCGGACGGCAGCCGAGCCGCTCGGCGACGTCGAGGGTCTCGCGCATCATCGTGATCACCAGCTCGCGGGTGTCGCGGTACCGGCAGATGTCCAGCATCGTCGCCCGGCTCAGCGCGCTGATCGGGTTGAAGGCGATGTTGCCCATGAGCTTGATCCAGATGTCCTTGCGCAGGTCCGGCTCGACCGGGCACTTCAGGCCACCGGCGACCATCGCCTCGCTGAACGCCCGGCAGCGGTCCGACACCGTTCCGTCCGGCTCGCCGACGGAGAACCGGGTGCCCTCCAGGTGCCGGATCACGCCGGGCGCCGCGATCTCGGTCGCGGCGTAGACGACGCAGCCGATGGCGCGCTCGGGCGGGATGGCGGCGGTCACCGCGCCGCCGGGGTCGACCGTCTCGACGCGGTAGCCCTCGTACGGGCCCGGCAGCCGGTGGAAGTACCACCAGGGGATGCCGTTCTGCGCCGCGATGACGGCGGTGCGCTCGGTGGTGAGCGGGGCCAGGATCGGGCCGCAGCTCGCGTAGGCGTTTGCCTTGAGCCCGAGGAAGACGTGGTCGACCGGACCGATCTCGCGGGGGTCGTCGGTGGCCGGGGGCCGGGCGGTGAAGTCTCCGCGCGGGCTGAGCACCCGCACGCCGTCCCGCCGGATGGCCTCCAGGTGGGGGCCGCGGGCGATCAGGTGGACCTCGACCCCGGCGCGGTGCAGGGCTGCTCCGACATAGGCGCCGATCGCACCGGCGCCGACAACAGCGACTCTCACGGGAACTCCGTTCTCGTGGGCTACTGTATTTTGTCTACAGTATCCCTCTATAGTGGTCAAGGATGAGTTCGCGCGTCCGAGGAGGCGAAGGTGGCTGGTGGCCCGCACGGCCTGCAGAGCCGGCGAGACCCGGGTGACGGGTCCGGCGGATGCGGCGCCCGACCGTCCACACCGTCCGCGCCGCGCCCCGCGACGGCGGCCATGCCCTGGCGTCTCGCGCGGGCCATGGCCGCCGCGGCGACGCCCCTCGACGTTCTGGACCTGCCGGTGGAGGACGCCGGCGGGGCCGTTCTCGCCGGCCCGGTGCGGGCACGCGCCGACCTGCCGGCCTTCGACGCCGCGGCGATGGACGGGTACGCCGTGGCGGGCCCGGGCCCCTGGCGGCCGGCCGGCCGTGTCCTGGCCGGCCGGACCGCCCCGGGCGCGGTCGGCGCCGGCGAGGCGGTGGAGATCGGGACGGGCGCTCCGGTCCCGTACGGCACGAGAGCGGTCGTGCCGTACGAGGCGGTGACGTGTGCGGACGGCCGGCTGCACGGGCCCTTCGTGGCCGGCCGCCACATCCGGCGCCGCGGCGAGGACTGCCGGGCGGACACCAAGGTGGTCCCCGCCGGATCGGTCGTCACCCCGGTCGTGCAGGGGCTGGCGGCGAGCGTGGGGCACGACCTGCTCCGCGTCCGCCGCCGGCCCCGTGTGGCCGTTCTGGTGACCGGGGACGAGCTCACCTTCTCCGGGCTTCCCGGCGTGGGCCGCGTGCGGGACGCGATCGGGCCGATGCTGCCCGGTCTGATCGACTGGGTCGGCGGACGGGCCGCTCCGCCGGTCCGCGTCGCCGACGAGAGGGCGTCGCTCGCCACCGCCATCGCCGACGCGGGGGAGGCGGACGTCGTCGTGGTGTGCGGCTCGTCCTCCAGGGGCGCCGCCGACCACCTGCGCGCCGTGCTGCGGGTGTCGGAGGCGGAGTTCCTGGTCGAGGGTGTGGCGTGCCGGCCCGGTCATCCGCAGCTGCTCGCCCGGCTCGCCGACGGCCGGCCGGTCGTCGGCCTGCCCGGCAACCCCTACGCCGCGCTCGTCGCGGCGCTGACGTTGCTCGCGCCGCTGCTCGGCGCGCTGACCGGGCGGCTCGCCGCCGGCGGTGGCCGGGTTCGGCTCGACTCGCGTGTCACCGCCCATCCGGTGGACACCCGCGTCGTGGCGGTGCGCCGGGAGGGCGCGAAGGTCGTGCCGGTGGGCCGGGACCGGCCCGGCCTGCTCTGGGGAGCAGCGCTGGCCGACGCGCTGGCCGTCGTTCCTCCCGGGTGGCGGGGAGAGGAAGTGGAGCTGCTCGCCCTGCCGTCCCGATAACGATTCGCGGCAATTCGTCCTCGGGCGTTCCACGGCACCGTGAAGCGGCTTATCGGTTATTTGTGCGTTCCGCCGTATTTCGGGGAGAAAAGCCGTGCCGGTCGTTGCCGGGGCGCGCGGAAATGGTGTGAGAACCGCCACGTGGGCGACGGCCTCGGCCATCCGCATGTAGGCAGTAGACTGTACACAGAAGACCTCAGATCTCGAGGAGTCGGCATGTCGTTCTTCACCGATAACGCGGAGAGCGTGGACATGCCTCGGCTGACGCGTCCCGCCCCGCTCCGTGAAGGCGTCTACGAGGCCCTGCTCGAGCTGATCGTGACGCGGGTGCTCAAGCCGGGGCAGCACCTCGTCGAGAGCGACCTGGCGACGCGTCTCGGCATCTCCCGGCAGCCGGTGCGCGAGGCTCTCCAGCGGCTCAGCACCGAAGGCTGGGTCGACCTGCGGCCGGCCCAGGGCGCCTTCGTGCACACGCCGACCGAAGAGGAGGCCGACCAGCTGCTGGCCGTGCGCTCCCTGCTGGAGGCGGAGTCGGCGCGGCTGGCCGCGGCCAACGTCACCCCCGAGGCGATCGCGCGGTTGCGGGAGATCTGCGAGCGCGGGGTGGCGGCGCTCGACGCCGACGAGGTCGACGCCGTCGTCGCCGCGAACGCCGAGTTGCACGCCGCCATCGTCGAGCTCGCGGGCAACAAGGTCCTGGCCGAGCTGGCGGCGCAGGTGGACCGGCGCGTCCGCTGGTACTACACGCCCGTCGCCCGGCAGCGAGGGCCGGAGTCCTGGACGGAGCACGCGGCGCTGATCGACGCGCTCGCCGCACACGACGGCGAACGGGCCGCGCAGATCATGCGTGAGCACACCGAGCACACGCGCCGGTCCTATCACCAGCGTCCCGACCGGGAGGTCACATGATCTCCCGGCTGATCGGATAGGGGTTGGGCACGATCTTCCGCGCCTTCGGGCGGCCCGGCTGGCGCAGCGTCAGCGCGATGAGAGCCGACACCAGGCCCATCACGCCGGCGAGGGTGTAGGCGCCGTCGTAGTCCCAGGCGCCGATGACGACGGCGCCGAGGCCACCGCCGAACAGGCCGCTGACCAGCTTCGCGCTGTAAACCATCCCGTAGTTGCTGGCGTTGTGGTTCTCCCCGAAGTAGTCGGGCACCAGAGCCGCGAACATCGGGTAGAACGCGCCGCCGCCGAAGCCGGAGATGAACGCGAAGACCAGGAACATCACCTCGTTGTGCGCGTCGCCGGCCCACAGCGTGCCGAACTGCGCGAGCGCCTCGATGACGAGCACGACGATGAGAGCCTGCTTACGGCCGATCAGGTCGGAGAACCAGCCGACCACCGCGCGCCCGACGCCGTTCACCACGGCCAGGATGCCGGCCGACAGCGAGGCCATCAGCGGACCGAAGCCGAGGTCCTTGGCGAACGGCACCTCGAAGGAGATGCCGAAGATGGACACGCCGGAGATGAACGCCAGGCAGATCCACATCAGCGGGATCATGCCCGTGCGCATCGCCTCCATCGGGCTGAACTGGCGCACCGCCGGGGGGTTCTTCTCGAGGCTGACGCGCGCGCCGGTGTCCCTGGCCCTCGCGGGCTTCAACGGGTCGACGTGGTCGGGCCACCAGTTCTTCGGCGGGTCCTTGAAGAAGTACCCGCAGATCCCGATCGCGACGAGCACGAAGAGCCCGATCAGGTCGAGGACCTCGTGGTAGTCGCCGGTGTCGAAGGCGTAGTTGAAGATGATGATGAACGGCAGGGAGCCGTAGGCGAACCCGCCGTTGACGAACCCGGTGCGCGCGCCGCGCTTCTCCGGATACCACTTGCCGACCATGTTGATGCAGGTCGCGTACACGAGCCCGGCGCCGACGCCGCCCAGCACGCCGAAGCCGATGATGGCGCCGAAGACACTGTGCAGGTGGGAGATGGCGAGGAAGCCCGCCAGCGCCAGGCACGCGCCCAGCATCATCGCCCGGCGCGCCGTCAGGATGCCCTTCTCCCGCAGCCGGCCCGCCGGGAAGGCGACGCCCGCCTGGAAGAACACCCAGACGCTCAGGATCCAGAACGTGTTGCTGCTGGTCCAGCCGTGTGCGGTGGACAGGGTGTCCTCGGCCGACCCGTAGGCGTACTCGAAGACGCTGATGGCCATCATCGCCACCCACGGCAGTATCACCATGAGCGCGCGTGGGTGTCCCAGGATGTCGCGGTCGGTCTCGCCGACACGGTAGACGCGTCCGCGTTGGTCGGTGATCTCGGTGAACTTCGATGTCGGATTGGCAGTAGCGGTCATCTCGACCCCTCGTCGCGATGTGCTGGCGGTCGCCCCCTGTCCCCGATCTCTTCGCGCGTTCGGCCACCAAGCGCTTGTTAGGCACGCAGCATGGGCGTTCTCCTCCTGTGCGGGACGCATGAAGCCGGTGGCCCGCGGTCGACGGTGATGTGACCTACGGCCACCGGTGACAGGTCAGCCGGGCAGCAGGCCCGCGGCGCGTGCCCAGCGATACTTGGCGCCGAGCACCGCGACCGGCTTCTCCGTCGTGTAGGGGTAGGCGGGCACGCCGTGGTCGAACAGGTACTCGCTGGCCTGCTCCACCTCGGTGTCGCCGGCGAGCGAGGCGACCACGGGCTTGTCGACGCCCTGGGCGCGCGCCTCCGCGACGACGCGTGCGATGAGCTCGGCGAACACCATCGGCGGGGTCACGATCGTGTGCCAGTAGCCGAGGATCAGCGCGTGGATGCGCGGGTCCTCCAGGCCCAGGCGCACCGTCGCCTCGTACGTGGACGGCGGTTCGCCCCCGGTGATGTCGATGGGGTTGCCGGCGGCGCCGAACGGCGGGATGTACCGGCGGAACGCCTCGTCCAGGTCCGGCGGGATGTCCATCAGCGACAGCCCGGCGTCCACGCACGCGTCGGACAGCAGCACCCCGGAACCGCCCGCGCCGGTGATGATGACGACGTTCTCGCCCTTCGGCGCCGGCAGTGTCGGCAGCGCGTGGGCGTACTCCAGCATGTCGTTCAGGCCCGGCGCGCGGATCACGCCCGCCTGGCGGAGGATGTCGTCGTAGACCTTGTCGTCGCCGGCGAGCGCGCCGGTGTGGGAACTCGCCGCGCGGGCGCCGAGGCTGGTCCGGCCGGCCTTGAGCACGATGATCGGCTTCTTGCGCGACACCTCGCGGGCGGCCGCGACGAACGCGCGCCCGTCCTTCAGGTCCTCCAGGTGCATCGCGACGCACTGGGTGTTCTCGTCCTGCCCGAAGAACGTCAGCAGGTCGTCCTCGTCCAGGTCGGTCTTGTTGCCCAGGCCGACGATGGCCGACACGCCCATCTTCGTGGTGCGGCTGAAGCCGAGGATCGCCATGCCGATGCCGCCGCTCTGGGACGACAGCGCGACTCCGCCCTTGACGTCGTACGGCGTGCAGAACGTCGCGCAGAGATCCTCGGGCGTGTAGTAGTAGCCGTAGATGTTGGGACCGAGCAGCCGTACGCCGCGCCGGCGGGCGATCTCGACCACCTGCTCCTGCAACGCGTCGTTGCCGGTCTCGGCGAACCCGGAGGGGATCAGCACCGCCGCGGGCACCTTCTTCGCGCCGACCTCCTCCAGCACGGTGGGCACGAACTTCGCCGGTATGGTGAACACCGCGACGTCGACCTCGCCCGGCACGTCCGCGATGCTGCGGTAGGCCTTGCGGCCGCAGATCTCGTCGGCCTTGGGGTTGATCGGGTGGATCTCGCCCGCGTAGCCGCCGTCGATCAGGTTCCGCATCACGGAGTTGCCGATCTTGCCCACCTCGTTGGAGGCGCCGATCACCGCCACCGAACGCGGTTTCATCAGCCGGTTCATCACCGCGAGGATCTCCTCGGGGGTGTGCCGCGGCACCTCCCGCGGCGCGCCCTCGGCCAGCAGGACCCGTACGTCGGCCGCCACCGCGCCGTCGGCGGTGGCGAACACCGGGTTGAGGTCCAGCTCGGCGATCTCGGGGAAGTCGGCGACGAGATCGGAGACCCGCTGGATCATGCCGGCGAGGGCCGCACGGCTGATCGGCTCGGCGCCGCGCGCGCCGCGCAGCACGTCGGCGGCGGCGATGTCGTCGAGCATCGACAGCGCCTCCTCGCCGGTGGCCGGGGCCAGCCGGAAGGTGACGTCCTTCAGCACCTCGACCAGGACGCCGCCGAGCCCGAACGCGATGACCTTACCGAACGTCGGGTCGGTCGTCGCGCCGATGATGACCTCCTGGCCGGCGGGCACCATCCGCTGCACCTGGACGCCGAGGATCCGCGCGTCCGGGTCGTGCTCGCGCGCCGCCGCGACGATCCGCTCGTAACCGAGCCTGACCTCGTGCGGCGAGTCCAGGCCGACGAGCACGCCCCCGGCCTCGGTCTTGTGCAGGATGTCCGGCGAGACGATCTTCAGGACGACGGGCAGTCCCATGTCCACGGCGCGTGAGATCGCCTCGTCCGCCGAGGTGGCCAGGTCCTCCGCCGGTGTGGCGATGCCGTACGCGTCGCACAGCAGCCTGCCCTCCAGCGCGGTCAGCGCGGTGCGTCCCTCGGCCCGCACCGCGTCGAGCACGGCGCGCACCTCCGCGCGGTCGTATTCCACGTCAGATCACTCCATTCGCCTTGAGGGAGACGAGTTCGTCCTCCGGCAGGCCGAGCAGCCGCCCGAAGATCTCGTCGTTGTGCTCACCGAGGAGCGGCGACCGCTCGACCTCGACGGGGGAGTCCGACAGCTTCAGCGGGCAGCCGACCGTCTTGAAGGGACCGCGTACGGGGTGGTCGACCGTGACGATCATCTCGTTGCTGACCAGGCTCTCGTCCTCGATCAGCTCGGCGGTCGACAGGATCGGGCCGCAGGGGACGTTCTCGGCGTTGAGCTTGGCCAGCACCTCCCACTTGCCGTGCTGGGCGCTCCACTCCTCGATGAGCTGGAAGACCTTGGCCAGCTTGCCCAGCCGGGCCTCCGGGGTGCTCCACTCGGGATCGTCGGCCAACTCGGGCCGGCCCATCAGCCGCGCGATCGGCGCCCAGCCCTGCGGCTGGATGATCACATAGACGTAGTCGTTCGGGCCGCCCGGCGCGCACCTGACCGCCCATCCCGGCTGCCCGCCGCCCGACGCGTTGCCCGAGCGCGGCACCTCGTCGCCGAAGTCCTCGTTGGGGTACTCCGTGAGCGGGCCGGCGGCCAGCCGCTGCTGGTCGCGCAGCTTGACCCGGCACAGGTTGAGCACCGAGTGCTGCATGGCGACCGCGACCCGCTGACCGCGGCCGGTCGTGTTCCGCTGGTAGAGCGCGGCGAGTATCGCGGCGACGGTGTGGATGCCGGTGCCCGAGTCGCCGATCTGGGCGCCGGTCGCGGTCGGCGGCCCGTCCTCGAAGCCGGTCGTGCTCATCGACCCGCCCATCGCCTGGGCCACGACCTCGTAGGCCTTGAAGTTCGTGTACGGGCCCTCGCCGAAGCCCTTGATCGAGGCGAAGATGAGTCCGGGGTTCAGCTCGTGCAGTTTCTCCCAGCCGAATCCCAGGCGTTCGATCGTGCCGGGTCCGAAATTCTCCACGAGCACGTCGGAGCGCTTCACCAGATCGACGAAAATCTCTTTGGCCCGGTCGTTCTTGAGGTTGAGAGTGATGCTCTTCTTGTTGGCGTTGAGCATCGTGAAATAAAGGCTGTCGGCGTCCGGGACGTCCCGGAGCTGGCGCCGCGTGATGTCGCCGCCCGGCGCTTCGAGTTTGATGACGTCGGCACCGAGCCACGCGAGGATCTGAGTGCATGACGGTCCGGACTGAACGTGCGTCATGTCCAGGACCTTGACGCCGTCTAGTGCCTTTCCCATGGCGCTTTCCTTTTCACTTGTACATCGTCTGGTTCATGGTTCCGGGCGCGTACACGTCGGTGTCGATCCACACGTTGATGAGCGACGGCCTGCCCGACTCGCGGGCGCGTCGCAACGCGGGCCGGATGTCGCCGGGCTCGCGGACCTCCTCGCCGTAGCCGCCGAGCATCTTGGCGAACTCGCTGTACGGCACGTCGCCGAGCGTGTTGCCGACCCGCTCGCGGTCCCTGCCGTACTTGGCGCCCTGGCCGTAGCGGATCTGGTTCATCGAGGAGTTGTTGCCGACGATCCCGACGAACGGCAGGTCGAAGCGGACCAGCGTCTCGAAGTCCCAGCCGGTGAGGCTGAACGCGCCGTCGCCGAACAGGGCGACGACCTCCTTGTCCGGCCGGGCCTGCTTGGCGGCCATCACGAACGGGATGCCGACGCCGAGGGTGCCGAGCGGGCCGGGGTCCATCCAGTGCCCGGGCGACTTGGGCTGCACGACCTGGCCGGAGAAGGTGACGATGTCGCCGCCGTCGCCGACGTAGATCGAGTCCTCGGTGAGGAACTCGTTGATCTCGTGCACGAGCCGGTACGGGTGGATCGGCGACGCGTCGGAGTGCTGGAGCGGCAGCCGTTTCTCGTACGCCTTGGTCTCCTCGGCGCGCAACTCCTCCAGCCACGCCTTCCGCCCCGCGGCACCGTTGTCGGTCCGGCCGGAGGCGGCCTGCGTCACCGCGGACAGGATGAGGCCGGCGTCGCCGACGATGCCGAGGTCGACGTCGCGGTTCTTGCCGACGGTGCGGTAGTCCAGGTCGATCTGGACCACGGTCGCCTCGGGGGACAGGCGCCGCCCGTACCCCATCCGGAAGTCGAACGGCGTGCCGACGATGACGATGACGTCGGCGTTGTTGAACGCGTAGCGCCGGGAGAGCTGGTAGTGGTGCGGGTCGCCGGGCGGCAGGGTGCCGCGGCCGGCGCCGTTCATGTAGGCGGGCACGTTGAGCGTGCGCACCAGCTCGGTCGCCGCCTCGGTCGCGCGGGTGGTCCAGATCTGGCTGCCCAGCAGGACGCACGGCTTCTCGGCGTTCACCAGCAGGTCGGCGAGGCGTTCGATGGCCGCGGGGTCGCCCTGCCGGCGCGTCGACGCGCGGTACCCGCCCGCCCGCGGTACGCGGGCCCGGTCCCGCGGGACCTTGGCGTCGAGTACGTCGCGGGGGATCTCCAGGAACGACGGGCCCGGCGCGCCGTTGTAGCACTCGCGGAAGGCCATCGAGACGATGTCCGCGACGCGTTCGGTGTGCGGGACCGTGGCGGCGAACTTGGTGATCGGCGCCATCATGTCGACGTGCGGCAGGTCCTGCAGCGAGCCCATCTTGTGCTGGCTCAGCGCGCCCTGGCCGCCGATCAGCAGCATCGGGCTCTCGGCGCGCAGCGCGTTCGCGACGCCGGTGACGGCGTCGGTGGTCCCGGGGCCCGCCGTGACGACGGCGCAGCCGGTCTTGCCGGTGACGCGCGCGTGGCCGTCCGCGGCGTGCGCGGCGACCTGCTCGTGGCGGACGTCGATGACCTTGATGCCCTCGTCGACGCAGCCGTCGTAGATGTCGATGATGTGGCCGCCGCACAGGGTGTAGATCACGTCGACGCCCTCTGCCTTGAGGGCCTTGGCGACGAGATGCCCACCTGAGATGAGTTCCGTGGCTTGGGGTTCCGGCTCGGGGGACGTGGCCATGTCCTGTGTCAACTCCTCATGATCGAGGCTCGTCTCCTGGCGTAACACCAGGTCAGAGCCGCTTCGGTGCCGTGTTGGCGAGGATTGCATACAGTCGACGAATACTGTATGAAGACTGTGACACCCAATGCGTGGAATGTCCAGAGCGGAATTCGGTGCCGCGGCCGAGAGGCCGGATGGGGGCGCGGCCGACCGCGGACGGGCGGGAGGAACGCGAGTGGATCTGTTCGAACATCAGGCGAAGGAGCTCTTCGCGGAGTACGGCGTCCCGGTTCCCGCCGGCAAGATCGCTACGACGCCGGAGGAGGCTCGGGCGATCGCTGAGGAGTTCGCCGCGGCTGGTACCTCGCGTGTCGTGGTGAAGGCCCAGGTGAAGACCGGTGGCCGCGGTAAGGCCGGAGGCGTGAAGCTCGCCGACTCACCGGGGGAGGCGCAGGACGCGTCACGCCGCATCCTCGGCATGGACATCAAGGGCCACACCGTGCACAAGGTCCTGGTGGAGGAGGCCGGGGCGATCGCCCAGGAGTACTACTTCTCCTTTCTGCTCGATCGCGCCGGCCGTACGTTCTTGTCGATCTGTTCGGTCGAGGGCGGTATGGAGATCGAGGAGGTCGCGGCCTCTAGACCGGAGGCGGTCGCGCGGGTGCCGGTCGATGCGCTGAGCGGTGTGAATCGGGCCAGAGCGCGTGAGATCGCGGTCGCCGGGGGGCTGCCCGAGGCGGCGATCGAGGGCGCCGCAACCGTGATCGAACGACTCTGGCGCGTCTTCGTGGAGGAGGACGCCACGCTGGTCGAGGTGAACCCGTTGATCCTGACCGCTGATGGTCAGGTCAAGGCCCTGGACGGCAAGGTCACCCTGGATGGGAACGCGGCGTTTCGCCAGGTGGAGCATGAGGCGCTGGAGGATGCGGCGTCGGCGGATCCGCTGGAGGCCAAGGCCAAGGCGAAGGATCTGAACTACGTCAAGCTGGATGGTTCGGTCGGGATCATCGGTAACGGCGCGGGTCTGGTGATGTCGACCCTGGACGTGGTCGCTTACGCCGGTGAGCGGTACGGGGGGCAGAAGCCGGCGAACTTCCTGGACATCGGTGGTGGCGCGTCGGCTGAGGTGATGGCCAACGGCATGGAGATCGTGCTGGGTGACCCGAGCGTGAAGAGCGTGTTCATCAACGTGTTCGGCGGGATCACGTCGGGGGATGCGGTCGCGAACGGGATCGTTCAGGCGGTCAAGCTGCTGGGTGATCGGGGTGAGACGGTGGATCGGCCGATCGTGGTGCGGTTGGACGGCAACAACGCCGAGGAGGGCCGCCGGATTCTCAATGAGGCCGCGATCTCGGTGATCGAGCAGGTCGAGACGATGGATGAGG
>NZ_BSTJ01000027.1 GCF_030269445.1 Actinoallomurus iriomotensis | reverse complement strand
TTGGACTCCCTGTAGTCCGATCAAGTCCCCCAGGCGCGATTGCCGTCGTGCCTGCGGGGGCGTTTTCAGTTGTAGGTGGGGTGTTCGGGCAGGTCAGCGCGTTGTGTGCTTAGAGTGAATCGTCGAAAGAGCTGTCTGCCACTTTGCGTCCTCACAGAGAATGACGATCTCAACGACAGAGTAGTGAGACCGCGCCCCACAGGCCCCTCCGACGCCACCACCCGCGCGCCGGGAATCCGATGTCACCTTAGGGTTCAGAGTCCGCTATCCTTCAGAGCGTCGTTACGGACGACGTGACGGCGGGTTGCCCGAGTGGCCAATGGGAGCGGACTGTAAATCCGTCGGCTTAGCCTACCCAGGTTCGAATCCTGGACCCGCCACAGCAGCGCAAACAGCCCCCCACCTGCGATGACAGCGGTGCGGGGCTGTTTCGTTCCTGTCCGGCTGTGTCCGGCTCTCCTCGGGTGCTTGCGGCTGGCTGGGTTGAATACGGGTTGACCCAGGAACGCGCCTGGGCCCTCGTCTCTGTCTCCAACTACCCGCGGGCAAGTAGGTAGCAAGAGCAGGGGTCTACGTGGTGACCGAGCATGGTCGGTGTCTGGGCGTCGCGTTCTTTCGGTATGGCACGGACGAGTGACGGTGCTGCCTTGGGCGCTGAACTTCCGTGCTGATGGACTGTGGGCAGGTTGGGGCGCGCTGATCGACCCAGCAGGACTGGAGATCACCCCGGCCCTAGCATCGACGCGCTACACCGAGTTGATCCAGCTTCTGAGCATCCCCGCCAGCCGAACGAGCCTGCTGGATGAATGGGGATGACACGGCCGGCCGTGTGCCCATCGCCAACGTGTCTTGCATCAGGCATGGCATTCCAGCAGGTCACGCGGTCTTTGCGCATTGTCGCTTTATATAGCGGACCTCGGGCTCGCTGTCGGTGCCCGCATGAAAGGCTTGGACCGCAACGGAAATTGCCGAAAGCTGGCGCGACTGGGATATCATCGGGGGACGGGTGCGTCGTGGACTGACGCACCTTGATCGTTATCCGCAAGAAGGGAGCCTTCTAATGGCCGACACGGCTTCAAACGATCCCCAGGATGAGGGTGATGGTGACGAGGGCGACGACCGCAGGCGCTCGCCAAACTGGCGCAAGCGCCTGCGGGACGCCCTGTTGATCTCCCAGGTGACCTACGTGTCCGTGCAGCTCATCAGCTATCTACACGGTTTTTTGCACCGATAGAAACCAACTGCCCGTAGAGCGGCGTTGCAGCGCCTCTCCAGGGCCACGTGATGCCTCGGCGGTCGACCGTCGGGGCATCACTCATGTAGATAGAGTACCAGAACATAAGATAAGAACAGATAAGTTCTGCAGGATCTACCCAACAGATTTATACAACAAACTACCCGCGAGATTAGCGCACAAGTTTTCTGTGCGTGATTGATGAACGGATCGAGAAAAACAGGCTGGAAAACTTGTATGGATCTACCGAGTAGAAGTATCGAGGCTTCCGCCGCGACGAGCGCTGCTGCAGCCGACACGTGTAACGGTATTTTCCCAGCTCATAGCTGATCGGCGGCGGTACCGTCGAGGTCAGGCCCTATCTCCTCAGGGACAGCTGCGGTCCTGGTGGTTCTGGTGAGGCGCTCCGCCACCTTGGTGGCTTCGCTGATCCGGCGCTTGGCGTCGTCTTCCTGACCGGCGACGCACTTGGCATAGACGCGGAGAAGGACATCAACGCTGTGCCCCGCCCAGGCGGCGACCTGGGCGGGTGGGACTCCGGCACTGAGCCAGGTGGAGACGGCGGCGTGGCGGAGCGCGTACGGCGTCTCGGCGAGTGGCGAGGCAGCCTCCTCGGTGGTGAGGGCCTCGGCCCGAGCCTTGTGCCAGATGCCCAGGTACGTGCGATCGGTCATGATCCCGCCGCGCGGGCCGACGAAGAGCCGGGCGCCAGGGCGGATCTTGAACTGCTCGATGTGGTGGTGCAGGATCCTCACGAGTTCGGGGTGTATGGGTACAGGCCGTGTCTCGCCGGGCGCCCGGTGCTTGAGGGGTTGCCGGTCTCGTGGCTTCCCGCTGTTGGTCCAACGGCAGCCGCTGCGGGGCTCGGCGTGCGTGAGTCGCATCTCTCCCCATCCCTCGTTCGGCAGGGAGATGAGGTGCTCAGTCCGGAGATCTACGGCCTCCTCGGGGCGTAGCGCCGCGTAGTACATGACGGCGAAGAACGCCACCGTGCGCGGGCCTTGCTCGCCCTGGTGGCTGATTGCCGTCAGCAGCCGTGTGGCCTGTTCGGGGTTGACGACTACGCGCATGTCGAGCGCCTGGACGGTGCGGGGCTTGGTCCACTTGATTCGCTTGAGCGGGTTGCCGGACAGGATCCGGAGCTCACAGGCGTACTCCATGGCGTTGTTGAACGTCATGCGCTTGCGGTTGGCTGTGCTGCCGGCAGCCGGCGTACCGTTCTGCTTCGAACTCAGTCGGTCGAGTACGGCGCGTGCCACGGCGGGTCCGTTCCCTTCGGGGTCAAGCTCGGACATGTCGAGGGTGTTTCGGTCCAGCCAGCGCAGGACCGGAGCGAGGCCCTCAGGCGCCTCCTCCTGTTTTTGAAGGCGTCCGCTGTAGGCCCAACCACGCAGAGCGGCGCGGAGTTGCTCTCTGGTCGGTGCGCCTCTGTGGGTCTTCAGCATTGCCTCGGTCGCGTCGGTGAGCGCCTCGGCGATGCCGCGTCGGTGGTTCGGCGAGGCGTGGGGCCACTTGGCTGCGGCGTAGTCGAGCGAGAAGGCGTACCAGCTGATCGCCTTCTCGTCGCGTTGCCATGCGGTGGGTCGGCCCGTCTTGAGACTGAACGCCTCGCCGTTCTTTGCTGCCGTGATCAGCGAGGCACGGAAGCTTTCGGATTGTGCCTTGTTGCGGAAGCCCTCGCTCCAGCGCTTCGGGCCGACCTTCCAGCGCACGGTGTAGGTGGTGACCCTCGTGCCCTTGCGGACATGGGTCTCGTGAACCCGGACGTCATACGTGATGTCTTGCATCAGACGGCGTCCTCTCGTGCGTCGAGCCAGCGGTCAAGTTCGGTTCGGCGGATGCGGAGGCTGCCGTTGGGCAGGGTGATGCAGCGTGGGGCCTTCTGCTTGGCGCGCCAGTCGTAGAAGGTCGAGCGGGAGATGCCGAGTTCGGCGCAGACCTCGGCGAGGGTGAGCTTGTCCCGGGTGCGTACGGCGGTCTTCACGGAGTGGTGTCCTCCAGCGTCGTGATCGGTTGGGATCGCGTGGCCGGCGGCGTGCTTGGTGGCTGTCCGCTGGTCACGGTCGGTGTCTCGGCCGTGCGTGCTGGAGGCGGGCGAGCGGGGCG
The DNA here is from genome assembly GCF_030269445.1 of Actinoallomurus iriomotensis. Taxonomy (GTDB): domain Bacteria; phylum Actinomycetota; class Actinomycetes; order Streptosporangiales; family Streptosporangiaceae; genus Actinoallomurus; species Actinoallomurus iriomotensis. The sequence goes on along the minus strand of NZ_BSTJ01000027.1, from coordinate 22,644 downwards.
AAGCAGGTAAGCGAAAATCAGCAGAATCATTTGTGCTGCTTTTCGCTTACGTGCTTCAGGGCGTCGGGCCAGCTCGGACGGCTGATGGTGCGGCGCTTGCGTGGTCATCGGTCGGTCTCCAGCGCGGCGGGGTGGACCTCATACGTGGGTGCGGCTGGGCGTCCTCGGCCGGTCCTGGGCGGGGTGGGTAGGCGGCGTATCCAGCCGTGCGTTTCCAGGACGCGCAGGGCGGGATCGAGGTCGGTGATCTTCTTGAAGCGGGTGCGGAGTGGGGGTTGGGCGTCGCGGGCGGCGAAGCGGGTTCGGCTGGTGCTGCGCGCCCAGTCCAGAAGGGCCTTGGCGTCGGCGGTTGCCGGGTCGGCGCCGATGGCGTCGTAGGCCGCCTTGGCGTGGGTGGTGAAGTACTCGCCGATGTCGGCCGCGTCGGCGAAGGTGTCGGCGGTGATGGGCCTGTTCCAGCCGTCGCGCAGGTGTTTGGCGAGGTGGAGCAGTCCGGCGATGCGGACGATGGCGCCGACGAGTTTGCCGCCCCAGTCGGTCATGTGGGCCAGGTCGCCGTCTGGTCGGAACCGGGGTTCGGTGTCGGCGAGAAGCTGAGTGATCGCGTCGTGTGCGTCGGGCGTGAAGGTCAGTGTCGTCGGCTCGGCGAGGCGGGCGAGGGACAGCACGAGGGCTTTCATGCTGGTCCGGTAGGTCGCTTCCTGGTCGGCGGGCATGGGGTCGGGGCGGTTCTTGCGGTGGCCGAGTAGGGAGTCGGGGAGGGCGTAGAGCAGGCGTCCGAGGAGTCCTTGGTCGCGGAACTGTGGTGTGTCGCCGAGTTCGGCCAGGACGCCGGGTTGCGTGCAGATGCCGAGGGTGACGGTGGCGGCGTCGATGTGTTCGGACTCGCGTCCCATGCGGTCGACGCGCATCTCTTCGCCCGCGTGTCCTTTCTTCAGGACGGCGAAGTTGGGGGCGCCGGAGTAGCGGCCGGCGGCGATGGAGAAGATCTCGCCCTCGGGTGAGAGCACGGCCATGCGGCCGCCCTGTTCGCATAGCAGGGAGGTCAGGACTTCCACGGTCGCGTCGTCGGAGTACAGCCTCGGCCGTGCCGGAACCACGGTGGCGTCGAGGGCGAGTTTGGCTTCGGTGGCCTCGGTGAGCGCGAGCGCCCGTTGGGTGGGGTCGAGTGCGGCGGCGTTCTCGGCCGTCTTCGCGGTCTTGTCGGCGTGTGCCTCGGCGACGCGGCGGGCGATGACGGCTTCGGCGATGAGCGGTTCGGCCTCGGCGATCAGGGCCTGTTCGGCGGCCTTGATCGGGGCGCATATCGCCCGGTAGACCTCGGACTTGCGGTTGCCGGGCGGCAGGATCACGACGACGAACAGGTTCGCCGGTTCCCGCCAGGCCGGCGCCTGGATCCACACCTTCCCTCCGGCCGCGACGGCGAGCACGGCCAGGGCCAGGCACCCGGCGAGGTCTGGTGGGGTCTGGGTGACCTCGGCGAGCGAAGCCGCGTACTCCCCGAGCCAGTCCGGGAACGTCCACAGCGGAAAGCTCGGCAGACCGGTCGCGGTCGATGTGAGCGGCGTGGGCTCGGCCCAGCCCCGTACATCGGCTGAGGCGACGGCGGCGAACTCGGCGGCCACCGCGCCGCGCAGGTTTGCGGCGTCGTTGCCGGTGGCGGAGTAGCCGAGTTCGGTGAGACGGTCGCCGGAGTCGATGACCTTTCGGGCGTAGGCGAGGTCGCGGATCATGCAGGCGTAGTAACCGGCGTTGGTGGCGGCCGGGACTTGGGCGATGAGGTTGTGTAGGCAGAGCGCCCCGCCGGTGGTGGCCAGGTCGCGTCCGAGTTCGGCGCCGACGGCGAGCGGGTCGAACGGGGCGCCTCGGCCGGCCAGAGCGGTGATCGCTTCCCAGATCCGTAGGTGCGCCGGTCGGTAGAACTCGCTGCCGTCGAGGAGTTTGCGGGCCTCGGTCAGCGCGGCGGGCGACAGCATCGCCGCGCCGAGGACGACTTGCTCGGCGCCGATGTTGTGCGGTGGCATGCGGTCAAGGTCGGCCTCGGGCGTCTCGCCGTCGATGACGCGGAGCTGGTTTGGCTTGGCCACGGGTGCGGGTCCCTCTTTCGGGTTCGGCCGGTGCCCCGCTGCGCTGGGGCGGCGGGGCGTGAGCGGTCGTCTAGGCGGCGGGTCGGTCGGCGGTGACTTGGTCGGCGAGGACGCGGGCGTTGCTGTGTGCCATGTGGAGGCGTTTGGCGATGGTGTTCGGCGTCCCGCCAACGGCGAGGATGAGCGCGGCCGCAATACGCCGCTCGCGTGGCGTGAGCGCGACGGGCCGAACTCCTCTGGCGGCCAGGTCGATCGCGACGGGATCGATGACGCCGTCTTCGGGCAGCAGCCAGGCCGTACGCCGCTGGGCCTTGTGGTGGCCGGTATCTCCGAGCTGGGTCATGATGGAGGTGCCTCCTTCGGTTACGTGATCGGTTGGGGGCGGCGGTCCGGCGTCGTGCTTGGTGGCTGTGCGCCGGGCCGCACTTGCGTTTCTGCGGCCGGTCATCGGGGCCTGCGTGTACGGTCGCGGTCCTGGGTGTGCTTGAGGTGGTTGTAGATGCGGCGGCCGAGGCGGAGCTTGGCTCCCGTGCCCGCGCAGTGCGGGCAGGACCGCCAGGCGCGGCCGGTGGGTGAGACGAACCGGCCGGTGCCGCCGCAGTGGCGGCAGGCGCAGAACGGCCAGATGACGCAGGCGGCTAGGTAGCCGGCGCCGAGCACGAGAGCGAACACGAGCGCCGATGCGGTCGATGAGCCGGTCGCGGTTGCGGTAGCGGTGATGAGGGTCATGGGTGGCCTTTCTGGGCTGTTTTTGGGCGTGCGGGGTGGGGGCCGCTACCCGCGACCTGGGCGTATTGCCGCAGGTCGCGCGGGTAGCGGGCCGGGTAGCGTGCGCGCTACCGGTCGCGGGAGTGCCGCTACCGGTCGGCGCGGCGTTGGATGGCGGTGTTGATCGCGTCGGCTCGGGCGCCCTTGAGCGTGAGCCCGCTGCGTTTCACATCGACGGACGGGACGCCGAACGCGCGTACCTGGGCTGAGATCGCATCAGCGGTCAGGTCGGCGTAGTGCTCGGGGTGAGCGTCGGCGAGCCGTGCGGCGATCTGCTGCCAGTGCAGGCCGCGCTCACCGGGGTTGTAGATCGCTCGTACGTCGGCGAGTACGTCGCGGACCTCGCGGGTCACCTCCTCGCCGGCGGCCATGCCGGTCAAGGTTCGGGCGCGTTGGCGGTAGGCGCGTGCGGCGGTGAGGATCTTCTCGGCGTCCTGGGCGTCGGCCAGGTGGGTCCGTACGGTCGGCGTGACGTCCGATGCGCCGCGCAGGATCCCGACGCCCTTGTAGTCCGGCAGCAGCGTCGAGGAGTCATAGCCCTCGGAGTAGGCACCCGAGCCGAGTACGAGGTCAGAGACCTGCCAGGAGCCGGTACGCAGTGAGAACCGGATCTGGTGGTTGTCGCGGAAGGCGTTGAACTGCTGGGCGACCTGCCCGCTGCCGATGCCGCTCGGCTTCTGGGTGGCGCCGAGCACGATCACCCCAGCCGCGGGCGCGACCTTGACCAGGAACACCAGGAGCGCGGCGACCTCCTTGGTCGCGTCGGGGTCGGGCAGGTCGAAGTACTCCTGGAACTCATCGATCACCACGAGCCGGACCGGCATCCGGTAGCGCGGGTCACGAGCGATCTCCCGCGTCAGCTTCCCTTCCGGGCACACATCGACGGGGAGTTCGGACAGCCGCTGGTAGCGGTCCTGAACGTCGGCCTTGATCTCCCGTAGGGAGTCGATGAACAGCTCGACCGGATCGCCATCGCGGGTCATCGCCAGGCCGAACGCGCACCGGTCGGCCACCAGCCGGAACTTGCGCCAGTCCGGGGAGCCTTTCCCGTCGAAGACTGACAGCTTCACGTACGGATCGAGCGCCGCGTACAGCGCCAGGGCTCGGGCCGAGAACGTCTTGCCCTGCCGAGGCTGCGCGCCGACGAGGACGGAGTTCCACATCAGCTCGACCGAGACGCGGTTGCCACGCTCGTCGAGGCCGAATGGCGCCGGGGCCCAGATGTCGGTGGGCTTGCAGGTCAGCAGCGGCGTACGGCCGGCCGGGATGGCGAGCGGGTCACGGTCGGCGACCCACAACACATGCCGACGATGTGAGGTCGGATCGCGGGTGATGAACACCTGCGACAGGGACACGTCCAGCCCCGAGGCGATGGCGGGCTTGGCTTTGATCGCATCGTCCAGGCCCTTGCCGTGTGGCAGATCGATCAGTACGCGTGAGCCGTTGCCGTCGCGGGACATGGTCGATCCGAAGTGGACCTGTTGGCCGGGCTTGTCGGGGTCACCGAGCTTGGCGGCGTAGTAGGCGCGCAACACGATGTCCGGGTTGAGCTTGCGGAACCTCGGCGTCACGACCGCCGGCGAGATGATGCGGCGATCACTCGGCCGACCGACGCGTGCCAGCGCGGGAGTAGTCCCCGCCAGAACGGCGACCGTCAGCCACCCCGGACCGGTGATGACCTCTCCGGCGGCGACGGCAACGCCGATGGCTTCGCCGAGGAGCACGAGGCCGCGCCAGGCTCGGGTGGCCTTGACCTCGCGGTGGAGCTTCATCCACATCTCCGGGTCGTGGCGGTCGGCCGCGCCCTGCCGCAGGCCGTACTGCTCGGTCACCCACCACCAGCGCAGGTGTCGCCCGAGCAGCCGGAACACGCCCACGCCCGCCCAGAAGCAGCCGAGGACTGTGTAGCGGGGTGCGCGTACGGCGTGGTAGCCGGTCTGGTGCGCCAACCGGCCCGCGGCGTGCTGGGCGGCCGCCCTGATGGTCGACCAGCCACGCAACTCGGCCGGAATGATCGGGTGCCGCTCGCTTACGGGCTCGGGCGCCTGGACGAGTACGACGTCCGGCGTCGGTTCCTCATCGAGCGTGACTTCGTAGTGGGTGTCCTGCTCGGCTTCAGTCCGCGCCGGACGGAGCGGGATCAGGTCCCCCATGGTGTCGCCGTCCTCGGCGGGTACGGCGTTGAGTGGCTTGCTCACTGGTCACCTTCCGTCGGTGCCGTGGTGTCGTCCTCGTGCTTGAGGCGTGCCAGCAGGGCACCGACGCGTTCGTTGCCGGCAGTGGTGCCCGACTGACGGAGCCCTATGGCGAGCCGATCGCGGGTGAGTGGCTCGCCGCGTTCGTCCGCTTCGGCGGCGATGCGCCGTCCGGCGGGCATGAGGTCATCGACGTTCGGGACGGTCCGGCGCCTTCTCCTGGACCGCGTTCCCTTGCGTCGGATAGACCGTCCGCGCGGTGGCGTGGTCGTGGTCCGGCTGGACGGCTCGGGCTCTCCTACGGGAGCGGGCATGTCAGCGGCGGGAGTCAGCTCGCCGAGCATGTACAGCGCCTTGATCCGGCGAGGCGCCTTCCAACGCCACGCGATCGGCCCGTACGTATCTTTGAGATCGGTCAGCGCGAGCAGCCGGTCACGTTCGCGGACCAGCGCGGCCGGGTACGAACGCGTCTCCCACAGCACCATCCGGCGCCACAGCCGTACGGTCGCCGAGGGCGCAAGCAGCCACCGGGACAACCGGATCGAATCCATGCGGGTACCGGCGGCCAGACCAGCGCGCGTACGGACGACATGCGCGGCCACTTCCACGGCGGCGACCCACAGCGCGGGCAACGTCGCGTGCGCGACGATCCCGAACACCGACCTCTCGCCGGCGACGTTCAGGTAGACCGTGGCGCCGGTCAGCGACCAGGGGATCAGCCGCAGCCACCGCACCCGCATGTCGAGCCGGGCGAGCACGATGTCGAGCGCGGCGAAGACCGCGATGCCGACGTCGATGCCGACGGGCACGGTGAACGCCAGGCGCCCGAACGAGTCGTGAGCAGCGGCGGCGACGCGGGCGAAGCTGTTGACGAACCCGAGCAGGCCCAGCGCCGCGACCAGTCCCCCGACCACCGCCACAGCGGTCTGCTCGTGCTCACTCAACGCCCTTGGTACGGGCATCGCGTAGGAGTCGGTCATCTCAGCGCCTCCTACCGTTGGCGCGTATGACGGCTTCGGCGACGAGCTGGATGTTGCGCGAGTCCAGACCGCCGAGCATCGCCCGCAGGTTGACCGGCACCCCGGCCAGGCCGGCGGCGATGCGGAGGACGGCGGCCTGACTGGTCGAACACGGCAGCCCTCCGGCGTCCAGGACACGGACGGCGTTGCTCCAGTCGATGAAGGCCGCGACCCCATCGTCAGAGAGGCCGGTCTCGACGGTGACGCACGTACGGACGAAGTCGCTGCGGTGCAGCCAGGTGTCGTGCTCGACCAGCAGGCCGACCGCGGCCTCGTCGGAGTGGCAGCCCTGGGCGCCCACGCGCAGGAGCGCCGCCAGTTCAGTAGCGGTGTGGGCCATGGTCATGCCACCTCCCCATGGATGTCGCTGCGCGTGCCGTTCGCGTGCATGACGGCCTCAGCGACGAGCTGGATGTTGCGCGAGTCCAGGCCGCCGAGCATCGCCCGCAGGTTGACCGGAACCCCGGCCAGACCGGCGGCGATGCGGAGCATGGCCGCCTCGCTGGGCGAGCACGGCAGGGCCCCGGTGACAAGGAGTCGAATCGCGGTGCCCCAGTCGATGAAGGCCGCGATCTCCTCACCGGGAACGAAGGGGTCGGTCTCGACCGTGACGCAGGTGCGGGCGAAGTCGCTGCGGTGCAGCCACAGGTCATGGTCGGTCAGGAGGCCGACGGCGGCTTGATCGGACAGGCAGCCCTGGGCGCCGATGCGCAGGAGCGCGGCCAGTTCCGTAGCGCTGTAGTCCATGGTCAGGCCACCTCCTCATAGGCGTCACCGAGCCGCGCACGCTCGACGCGAAGCGCGTGGAGCTGAGCGACGTCCTTGGCGGTGAGACCGGCCCAGATGCCGCTGGTCGGCTTGGTCCGGATCGCGTACTCAAGGCACGCGACCTGAACCGGGCAGGTGGCGCAGATGTCCTTGGCGACGTCTTCGCGTGCGGCGCGGGCGTCCGGGTGCTCGAAGCGGTCTTCGGGGTCCGGGCCGTCGTGCAGTTCGGCGTCGAAGAGGCACTGAGCCCCGTCGAGGCATTCGTCGCGCAGGTCAGGCGTGCTGAGCCTGCTCGGGTGTTCGTTCACGCGGAATCTCCTGATGGGCCGTGATCGGTTGGGAACGGCGGGTCCGGTGTGTGCTTGGTGGCTGTGCACCGGATCAGCCGACGTGCAGCGCGGAGGCGAACTGCGAGAGCGCCGTGGCGCCCTGGGTGATGAGTCCGCCGAGGTGGTTGACGAGCTGAGCGGCAGCGGCCGGGTTCTTGAACACGAAGACGACGACGATCGCGCCGGCCACGTACCGAGGCCACTTCTTCGGCTGCGCGAACATCAGCGGCCCTCCCCAACTCGTTCGCTAGACAGGTAGTACATGTACAAGTAATGCCTCGGGGTCATCGCCTGTCAAGTCCCTTCGCTTCGGTGCGGCGTGTCGGCCGGCCCTCGGCCCGACACCCGTCAGCTTGGTCGGCGCGCTGACCTGGCAGTAGATGACACCGGATGACAGAGGGTGACTGTCCTCCCTTGTCATGTCACCGGGAAGCGGCAGAATGGCAGGCCGGTGAACATGTGCGACCTGTTCGGTGAGGAGTGCCGTTGACCCCGTTGCGAGCCCACCGGCAACGCCGTGGGTGGAGCAAGGCACAACTCGACGTGCGCCTACGTCGCGCGGCCAAAGCACGCGGCGAAGCGCTCCCTCAGCCGGAGAGCCTCGCCCGCCAGCTCGCCCGCTGGGAGAACGGCCACGGCGCTGTCAGCCACCTCTACCAGCAGCTCTTCTGCGAGGTGTACGGCTGCTCGCCGGCCGAGCTCGGCTTCGTCGCGGAGCCCGAGGCGCCCGAGCCCGCGCCGCTGGAAGAACTCGCCGCCGAGTTGGCCCGCGCCTCCTCGGTCGACGTCGAGGTCGCCGACCTCCTACAAGCCCAGACGGACACCATCCGCCGACTCGACGCCCGCCAAGGCGCCCAGCTCATCCACGACCAGATCCGAGCGCACATCTCCCACGTGGAGGAATTGAATCGCCACGCCGTACGCCCCGGCGTACGGCGGCTACTCGCCAAGGTGTTAGCCGACGCTTCGGCTTTGGCCGGCTGGCAAGCCCTCGACGTCGGCACCTCACGCGAATCGTGGGAACACTTCGAACGCGCCAAAGCCGCCGCAAGAGAAGCCGAAGACCCCTCCTTGCTGGCCTTCGCCACCGCGGAACAGGCATACGTGCTGCTCGACCTGGGCGACGCCGAGCGGGCCACCGAACTCGTCAGTCACGCCCGCAATCAGGCCGGTACGGCCCTGCCCGCACTGATGCGAACCTGGCTCGCCGCCGCACACGCCGAGATGTTCACCGCCACGGGCAACGCCGACGACGCGGCACGCCGCACGCTCGACGAGGCGAGCGGCCTGCTTCCCGACGAGCCGGATGACGTGCCGCCCTACCTCGTACTCAGCAAGAGCCACCTCGCGCGCTGGCGTGGCAACTGCCTCGCCCGGCTCGGCGACGAAGACGCCATTGAAGAACTCACCACCGGCCTCGCCGCTGTCGCCGGGACCTACGCCCGAGCAGAGGCCGGCGTCCGAATCGACCTCGCCACGGCTCTCTGCGTTCGCGGCGATCGCGCGACGGCCGAAGAACACCTCCGCGACGCGCGCGTCCTGGCCAGCCGTACTGGCTCACTCCGTCAGAAACGTCGGATCGAGGCCCTCATAGCTCGCTCTGCGCTTCTGGCCGAGGCCCCTCCCCTCACGGCCAAGGCAGGAACCAGTGGTGACGACTGACCGCATCAAGCAAGGCGATGAACCTGACTCGCCGGGAAACCACTCTCCCGATCGGCCCCCTCCCGTGTCCGACCACCCCGGAACCCCTGGCTTCCCATCTCGAGCGGAAGCCCGCGCCCGATTGGCGGAACTCGAGCGAGAGAGCGACGGGGAAACCGACGCATCCCTTGAAGCCGGGAAGGATGACAAGCCAACAGGTGGAGATACATCCTCTGAGGACGAGCCGGCCGGAGAGCACGAGAACAACGAAACCGATGACCCCAGGCGCCAGCGCGAGCTCGGCAAAGAACTCGCGACCCTTGCCGACAAAAAGATCGACAAGGAAATCGATCAGACCCTCGATAAGGTCAACCCAAAGTACGAACGGACCAAGTCGGCCTACTCGGAGAACTGCACGGGAGTTGTACAAGCGAACGAGCTGCAGCGACGTGGCATCGACGCCGAAGCAGGCCCCCTTGAAAGCCATCTCCGGACAGACCAAGGCGGCCCAGGCGGTCGACCTCTCGATGTGATCGAGGATGCCTGGGACGGTGACTTCACCGACGGCACGAAGAGCGAGATCGAAGCGGCATTCAAGGAGCCCGGCGCCAGAGGTGTCGTCTACATCGTCTGGCACGGGAACACGGGTGCTCACGTCTTCAACGTGGAGAACGTTGGCGGCAAGGTCCGCTTCGTGGACGGACAACCGACGCCTCCAGTGATGGACGCCTCCCACTACTTCAATATCGGGGGCCGCACAGCCTACCTACGACTAGACGACCTACAGACACCAGATCCCAGCAGAACAAAGCCCTACCTCGAGCATTGACCACGACTCTCACGATTGGACGAGACATATGGCAGTCACATACGAAGAGGCATTCGACGCCATCCGCGAATTCTTCGAACCGGGATGGAAGCACGGCACATTCTGCATCGACGATCGAACCATAACCGAAACCGACGAGGTGTATGTCTTCGCTGTTGGCGCTCGAGAATTCCTGGTCGACGGCGATAGTTCCTACGAGGCCGTCGGCGGCTCCTCGGTTGTCTACAAGGAGGACGGCCGCGTGGGGTCGTTGCCGTCGGTCGTCGTCGCCACAGACCCGACCGTACGATCGAGGCCGAACCCTCACCCGACCCTGAAACTATGATTTCCGGGCCACACCCGGCAGCGATCATTCGTCTCTGATGCGGGCGAGAACTACTCGTCCCTTGCCGTGGACTACTTCGATGAGGCCTCGGCCGTCGAGTTCGCCGAGTGCTGAGCGGATCGTGTTTCGGGATGCTCCGCACTGGTCGGCGAGCTGCGCCAGGCAGTTGGGAACCTGGCGGGTACTCGCCGGCTTCGATGGCCGCGACGAGCTTATTACGAGGGCAAGCGGACCCGGAGCGCAGGGCCGGCCACGGCCCGAGCACCGAAGGTCGCGCGGCAGCCGATCGCCCCAGCCCCGAACGGCCTCAAGCACCCTGGCGATCGTCACGGCCGCATCTGAGCATCTGTTTACAAGAGAGATCAAGGTCGTCCAGCCCCGCCCACAGATGCCCCTCGATCTGGGCCCGTTCCTGCGGGCAGTATGTCGACCCCTGACTCAAGCGCTTCCAGATCGAACACGACGTCGCCAGCCGACGCGTACTCGGTCCTGGCGACCGTTCGCAGTTCATTGTTGACGGCGGGGTAAGCGGCTGGACGAGGTCGAGGCACTGCAGCGTGATCGACAGCACGGCGCGTGAACACGGTGTCCAGCCGACATCCTGTGGAGAGAGTCTCCGGGCAGTCGGTCCCGAATCTAGAGTTGATCCATGACTGCAAGACAGACCACCCAGGTACAGACCTACGGCGAGGTATTCACCCACCGCTGGGTGGTCGAGGTGCTGCTCGACCTGACGGGCTACACCGCCGATCGGGACCTGAGCGCGTTGCACCTTCTTGAGCCGTCATGCGGCTCGGGCGCGTTTCTCGGACCCGCGGTCGAGCGGCTCCTGGAGAGTGCGGTGGCCCACGGCCGGGATCTAGCCTCGCTCGGCGACTCAGTACGGGCGTACGACTTGCAGGAGCAACACGTCGAGGTAGCCCGGGGACTGTGTTGCAAGCTGCTCACCACCGCCGGTGCGTCTGACGAAGTCGCCACCGATCTTGCAGAGCGCTGGGTCCGCCATGCGGACTTCCTCTTGAACGGTGTCGACGAGCGGCGCGCAGACGTTGTGGTCGGAAACCCTCCATACATCAGGTACGACGACCTTTCCGACGACGTCGCTGCGACGTATAGACGGACGTGGCTGACCATGCGTGGACGCGGAGACATCTACGTCGGGTTCTTCGAACGCTCCCTCTCCATGCTCAAACCTCAGGGCAAGATCGGCTTCATCTGCGCCGACCGCTGGATGAGGAATCAGTACGGGAGCGCACTTCGTGAGGTGGTCGCGCATCGGTACGCGGTCGAACACGTCTGGACGATGCACGACGTCGATGCCTTCGAGGCGCAGGTGTCCGCCTACCCGGCGATCACGGTGATCGCCAACCAGCGGCAGGGGTCGGTGGTTGTAGCCGACACAACGGCGGAGTTCGGTGAGTCAGCAGCTCAGGCTCTCTCGAAGTGGTCGCTCGATCTGTCGCTGACGGACTTCTCCGACACCGGTGTTAAAGCCTACCGGCTGCCGCACTGGTTCAGCGGCAAGGAGTTGTGGCCAGTCAGCTCTCCTGCTCGGTTGGCGTTGATCGAGCACCTGAATGACCGCTTCTGGCCGTTGCACGATCCTGAAGGAACCGCCACCAAGGTCTCGATCGGCGTCGCCACCGGCGCAGACAAGGTGTTCGTCACCACGGACCCGGAGGTTGCCGAGCCAGACCGGATTCTTCCTCTGGCGATGCGCCAGGATCTGACGTCGGGCTTCTTCGCCTGGCAAGGCAACTACTTGGTGAACCCGTGGGACAAGGACGGGCAGCTGGTCGATCTCAGAGACTACCCGAAGATGGCCGCCTACCTGGGGAAACACCCCAACCTGAAGAACCGCTTCATAGCCAGGAAGTCGCCTGATTCCTGGCATCGGACGATCGACAAGGTGAATCCTTCGATCATCGACAAGCCTAAGCTGCTGCTCCAGGACATGAAGGCATCGATCCACCCAGTGCTGGAGCCGGGCGGGCACTACCCGCACCACAACCTCTACTACGTCGTGTCCGACACCTGGGACATGGAGGTGCTCGGCGGACTGCTGCTATCCCGCGTAGCTCAGGCGTTCATTGAGGCGTACTGCGTGAGGATGCGCGGGGGAACGTTGCGCTTCCAGGCCCAGTACCTCAAGCGCATCCGAGTGCCCAAGCCTTCATCTATCCCGGAGGAGGTCGCCAACGCTCTCCGCGAGGCCTTCCGGGCGCGTGACGTGAAGGCCGCGACGGACGCGGCGGCACAAGCATACGAAATTAACCCCATTAGCTACGAACTGACCGATACCATGCTCACCCGTGATCAGTGAGGATGAGGTTCACCCGCTCCTAGTCAACTGGTGGGCCGAGAAGAGCGACGCCGTAGCCAAACTCGCTGCCGCCGGGAAGTTGGACACTGGCGCGCAGGCTCGCAACGCTCGGCACATGCTGGACTTGAACGAGTTCGTCCGGCAGATGTTCGTGGACGCGGGATTGGCTGAGAGCGAAGTGACCACAGACACCGTGATCCCAGGGCACTACCGCCGGTCGAAGAACTGGGACGTTGTGGCGGTCCACAAGGGCCGATTGGTCGGCCTGGTGGAGATGAAGTCGCAGGAGAAGAGCCCCAGCCGGAACGCCAACAACCGCATCGAGGAAGCCATCGGCAGCGCCGTCGATGCGAGAACTTTTCAGGATGTCAGCCTGGCGTTCGGTGAACTTGGAGTCTGGACCGCGTGGGGCATGGTCTTTAACCGCGATCAGGAATCCACGACGGGGAGCCGCCTGGGCGTTACCTCGAAGCACTTCCCGCTTGATCCAACGTTCGAGCCGTTCACCTACGCCAACCAGTACGCGACGATGATTCAACGGCTCATCGCGCAGAACGTCTACGACGCCGGTTGGATGGTTGTGACATGGGTGAATGGCGACGGCACCGTTCACTACGACGAGCCGATTCCGACCGCCACAGCAAAGACGTTGCGCACCAAGATTGAGGCTCGCGTGAGGTTTGCACTCCAAGCGCTCCGCAACGAACCGCACGCGGGCGGTCAGCTCGGCTTCCCGTCGGTTTGAGAGACGCTCTCGCAGTGAGCATCTCTCCGGTCGCGGCCGGGTGAACCGGCGTGGCGGGACCGGACCGGAGAGGCCGCCCGCCCCGGCGCGCCGGGGCGGGCGGCCGTTGGCGACGCGAAGCGGTGCCCTTGAGCCGGTGGGGATGTTGTGACTGATCGATACAGGCCTTGTGGACTGGCTCAAACCTCTCTCGGGCGTTCAAGGACGACGCGTCCTTTGCCGTGGACTACTTCGATGAGGCCTCGGCCGTCGAGTTCGCCGAGTGCTGAGCGGATCGTGTTTCGGGATGCTCCGAACTGGTCGGCGAGTTGAGCTTCGCCAGGTAGTTGGGAGCCTGGCGGGTACTCGCCGGCTTCGATGGCCGCGACGAGCTCGGCGGCGATGCGCCGGTAGCGGGGAGTCTTGTCCGCCTGCTGAGCCGTACGGAGAACGCGGCCGACTCCGGGCACCGTGTCCACTAGGCCCTCGACCTCAAGTTGCTTAAGCGCCTCGCGGGCGGTGCCTCGAGCGACGCCGAACTCGGCGGAGACGTCGGCCTCCGAGGGGAACTTGTCGCCCGGCGTGAGGTCTCCGGCGCGGATGCGGTCGCGTAGGGCAGCGGCGATCTTCAGGTAGACGGCGTCGCTGCTCTTTGGCCTGGCCACGGGCTTCCCTTCGGCGGTGTGAGAACAGGGTAGAGGTCGGCGTACCCGGAGGGTGATAGTGCCGGGCCCCTGCAATGAGATCGACCGGCAGGGCGGAGATATAAGCCCTCATTGGTTAACACGGCCGTGTTAACCAATGAGGTTTGTCGGCCCCGGTCAGTGATGCTGGAGCTGTGACGTGGGAAGACGATGACGCTGCTGAGATGACGGCGCTCCGGCGGACACGGGCGGAGTTCGGGTGGAAGGTGCCCCGCCTCATCTCGGCGTTAAGACGGTGCGCGGCCCAGCTCGGCATGAGGCTCGGCAGCGACAAGAGCCTGAAGACCACCATCTCCCGTCACGAGAACGGGCACATCGCGCCTGGGGAAGAGTGGCGGAAGCTCTACCGCCTCGTCTACGGCCGTACCGACGAGGAGCTCGGCTTTCTCGACGTCGCCCCCACCACCGCAGCGAGTCCGTCCGACGATCTTCGGTACCGGATCGCGACGGCACGGCGGGTGGACATGGCACTCATCCGGCAGATGCAGCAGCAGGTACACCACATCCGTCTCCTCGATCGCCGCCTCGGTGCTCCCTCGCTGCTGGAACAGACCCGTACGGTGATGGCAACGCTCACCGAGCTGGTGACCTACAGTCTCCAACCGTCCGTACGGGTGGCCCTGTCGGCGGTGCTGTCCGATGCCGGCACGCTCGCTGCCTGGCAGGCCCTCGACGTGGGGGCCGTTCATCAGGCGTGGGGGCATTACGAGACCGCGAAGATGGCCGCGCGTGAGGCAGACTCGCCCGTGCTGCTCGCGCACGCGATGGGTGAGCAGGTTTACATCCTGCACGAACTGGGGCGGCTCACGGACGCTCAGCGCCTCGTACGCGCGGCGCGCTCGCTCGTCACCAACACTGGTCCGCGGTTGCTGCTGTGCTGGCTGGACGCCGTCGAGGCCGAGACCCAGGCCGCCCTCGCCGACGAAGGGTGCCGCCGGACGCTCGAACGTTCCGCCGCGCTCCTGCCCGCAGACACCGACCACCCGGTGCTGCCGTTCATCGCGTTGGACGAGGTCCATCACGCCCGCTGGCGCGGGCACTGCCTCGCCCAGATCGGCGATCAGGCGGCCATCGACTACCTGACCGCCGCGCTCGGGCAGATGGACACCAGCTTCGTACGGGCGGCCGCCGGCCTGCGCTGCGACCTGGCGCAAGCCCTGGCCGCACGCGGGGAGTTGGATGAGGCTCGCAAGCATCTGGTCAGTGCACGGCTGCTCGCCAACCAGGTCGGCTCGGTACGGCAGCGGCGGCGTATCGCGAGCGTCGGGCTCGCCGCCTAACCGCTGGCCTTCTGGCCGCGCTGGGCGAGCAGGTACAGCAGGCCGACCAGGGAACCGGACCCGAGCACGTCACCCTTGCTGATCATGTCGAACACCCTGCTCATCGGCACCCACTCAATGCGGGCGGCCTCCTCCAAGTCGGTCGGCTCACCGACCAGTTCCGCGCCCCGGCCGGTGTAGATCTCGTGCGGGGTGTCGACCATGCCGACCATGGGTTGGAAGCTGAGCACGTGGTCGAGCGGTGCGGGCTGCCAGCCGGTCTCTTCTCGTACCTCGCGAGCCGCCGCGGTGGCGCCGTCTTCGCCCTTGTCGATGATCCCGCCGGGCAGTTCCCAGCCCCAGGAGTCGTCGACGAAGCGGTGGCGCCACATCATGAGCACTTCGTCCGCGTCGTTCAGGACCAGGGCGATGGAGACGCGCTGAAGCCGTACGACGTGGTACTCGAACCGGTTGCCGTCCGGCGGTTCGATGTCGACCAGGGTCAACCGGACCCAGGGGTTGTCGTAGATCGTCCGCTCGCCGAAGACCTTGGTCCGCAGCTCTTCCGGGCGCTCGTCAGTGCTCACTCTTGGACCGTACCGGGCTTGTGCTACATGTCCACCGTTGTTCCGTCACGGCGCTCGTAGTACTGCCCGGTGTCACGCCACTTGGCCAGAATCAGTGGGACCTCGACCACGCCGCGTACTTCCTCCTGCTGGAAGCATTGCACCTTCAGCGAGGTGATCTGGTCCTCGGCGGCCGGCTCGGTGCCAACCAGATCGCACAGCGCCTCGTACCGGTCGCGGCTCAGGCCGCGGAAGCCGGGCATCGCGTTCAGGTCGCGTTCGAACTCCTTGTGCTGACGACGCTCCTCCGCCCGGATCGCCGAACCACGCGCGTCGGCCAGCCTCGCGGTGACGATCGTTTCCGCGTCGTAGTCGGGCGCCTCGAAACTCCTGCGCTCCAGGCTCAGGCACACGCTGTCCGGCAGCCGGAGAATACCCACCTCGGCGCACGCCCGCTCGTACCGTTCCCGGGTGAACCCGGCTGGCCCGCCCGTATCCGCCTCACGCATGCTGTCGCGGGCGCGGTCCATCGCGGCGCGGACGTTGAGGGTCGTCAGATACGCCGTACGGGCCAACTCGGGTGTTGGCTGGGACCAGCCGAATCGGGCGGTCGGCTCGGTGCGGCTCTTGGCCTCAAAGCGGCCCTGGGCGTTCTCGACGATTTCGATGTCGTCGGGGAGTTCTCGATACGGCAAATCCACGGGAATGAAGCGTAGAAGCCTCGGGCTCGGCATGGCTGGTTTCGTCGGGCCCCAGATCTCGGACGCTCTAGATCGGAGGTCGCGGTGTCCGTGGCCTGAGAATGGTCCGCTTGAGCAGGATCCTCCGCATCGCGCCGTAGCTGCAGTCGAACTTCTCAGCGACCTGGCGGATGCTCCATCCCTGGTTGTACAGGCGGGCGGCGTCGATCTCAAGTTGTTCCCGCTCGGGGTCATGGACGCTCTTCCTGGTCACGGCGTCTCGGACGTCGGCCCAGCGGAAGCGGCGATGCCCACCAGGCGTCTTCACTGCGGCCGGCAGCTTTCCATCACGAGCCCACGCCGCGAGCTGCGTGACTGAAATGCCGAGCAGGCGCGCCACTTCGTAGGGCTTAAGCAGACGGTCATCAGGGAGGTCTGAAGGGGAGAGAGACATAGCGCCAACCTGTTCAGCGGAGAGGAGGGAACGGGACGAGGGGGTTCGTGAGGGGACGCCGCTCACCGGTGAGTCTTCGGCGTCCCCTCACCAGGAGCGCCCAAGGGGGGACGTACGGGCGATCTCCTGCGCCGCCGCGGTCGCGGTCAGAGGCCGGGGGCGACCGGGCGGACGTTCAAACGATCTGCAAGCGGACGAGTGCTTCGCGCTCCTCATCGGTCAGCTTTTCGCCGGTACGGGTGATCACGGAGTGCGCGGTCTTGCCGTGGTCTGAAGGGACGAACCACAACAGACCCAGTGCACCGACGATCGGCACACCACGGCCCGACAGCAGCAGGTCATCGTCACCGGGCTGGGTCGTCTCCGGGACGGTCGGGTCGGGGTCCGTGACGTACAGGTGTGTCCACCTCGGACGTACGGCCAGCTGGACCGACAGCCGCCCCTCACCGACCGCGTGACAGATGGCGTTGGTAACCAGCTCCGAAACGGCCAGCACCACATCGTCAACGTGATCGGCGTCGATCCGGGTGACCTCGGTGAGCACACTCTCCGCGTAGCTGCGGGCCACCTTGACCGGGTTCGCCGATTCGGCCGGCAACGGCTGCCGGGCGGGATTTTCCACCGAGCCGAGGACGAGTTCGCCGCCCTGCTCCGCCGCCGGGCCGACGTCCAAGCCGGTACGCGTCTCCGTCACGACGCTCACGCCAGGCAGAGGACCACAGCACGCGCGAGACGCCGCGATCCTCTTTCGTAGGGGATGGTGACGGGCGATTCTGATCCCATGGCGTACCTGCTCCCTGTGCCGATTCAGTGGACATGTGGTGCCGCGTTGGAGATAGAACCGGCTGGAAGACAGCGCGCGTAAGCCCGCATGGGTTAACACGCTCACGTTGACTGGTCGGACAAATCGGAGCCCCAGATAGCCCAGGGGCCTGCTCCGCGCATCACAACGCTCGTTGACACAGGCGTCATCAACGGGCCTGAGCAGCACGACGACGAAGCACACGGGGCTATGCCAAGTTGTACACCGTGACCGGCCGTCCGCTGAACTCCCTTGACCGATAGCCGTCTCGGCCGTAATCCGAGGCTTACCCAGCTTCCCTGATGAAGCGATCTACGAGATCCCTGATGTTATTGAGCCAGGCGATCCGATCGTCGTAGCGACAGATCATCCCCACGCATACACGATCAAGCGCAGAACTGATCCGATAGCCCTGTTGGGTGAGGTAATCCTGATTGCCCATCGCGAGGGCGACGGCAAGCCGCTCTTTGGTCGGCCACGCCGGGGACGGGAATCCATTGTTGTGTTCCCTCGCCCAGCGGACACGACCGGCCAGGCCGCGCGCGAACTCGATCTCAACGCCGGTTAGATAGACGATGCTCATGGTCTCCTCCTAGCTCTGCTGCTGAGATAAGACCGACGGACACGGACTGCACATAAGCCCGCACTGGTTAACGCGCCGATGTTGACCGACGCGAAGGGACCAGCCTTGGCCTGCCCGACGGCGGGGAGACACCGGGAACCGGGACCTACCGTCAGCGATAAGCCAAGATGAAGATCGGGGTGATCGGTGGCTCGAATACGAGATCGGATCCCGACCGGACTAGGTTCGTGTCTCGCGCTAACGTGCGTGTGTGACCGAGGACGACTTCTGCACATCGGTCGAGGGATGCAGGACGGGGATAACGAGAAAGTCGAGCAAGACCAATCGTGGTGCGTCGAGTGCTTGCAATATGCCAAGATCGTTCGCCTAGGTGGGCGAGCTTTCTTGCTGCTTGGCTTTGAGTGTATTCGATGACCGCTTCCGGAACGGCCCTCACTCGGAAAAATCAAACGACATGTGTTTGACTTCACTACCTACCAGAAACGCTGTGGCGCTGCTAAGATAGCGAGAATGAAGCGTTACCATGATCTCCTGACCTCGCACCCATTGGAAGGCCCAACTGCGATAACCCGGATTTTCGGTCCGAGGCCGATCGCTCGGTTCGCCGACGTGAATAATTGGGATGATGCTGTCAATGTTCTGGAGATGACCTGTAGTGAATGGGGTGGGGCTTACAACACTGTGGTTCCTGCCGTACGGGACTCGTCTCCAGCTGGCCCGTGGCGCGATCTACTCGCAGATTCAAATATCTCGGAGACTGTAACGCGCGGGGTTGTCCCGATGCTTGACCATTACCGTGCCGAGTATGGCGGGATCTGGACTTACGACAACGGCGGCGAACCAATTATCAGCGTAATTGCTCGCCTGTCAGAGGAGAAACGTCCGGCACGTGAAGTTCAAGCCGCAAATTTCGTAAATCCGGAAGATCCTTGGTATTTGGCATATCTGGGGATATGGGGCAGGCTTAAGCTTGAATACGATCAGCCTACTTTGCAATTCCTTGGGCTGAAGGATGAGCTCACGCTCGATCAGGTAGTCACGCTTTCGACCGGAGAAGATTTTGTTCCGGGTGCGGAGCATCTGCTTTCAAGCCTGCGAGATAGACAAAGGATTACCGCCAGCGAGCTCTCATGTGTACTGCTATCAGTTGCGGCTGCACCGCACGATAGTGGAATGAGCGATACTTCTATACTTCCCGTTCGGGGAGAATCCGCTCGACGTGTAGGTCCGAACATCGTAGTGGTATACGAGCCAGGAAGTGTAGCGGATCTGTGTCTTATCTGGCATCTCCGTGCCCTGCATGGACTGCCGGCGGGATTCCCGCTAGCTGTTCCCGTCTCAGCTAACGTTGAAGAGGCGTTGAGGTATTGGAAGAGCGAGTTTGCGATGAAGCTCTGGGGGGTCCGTGGCGCGAACTGCGTGCTCGTTAGTGCAAGTGTAGGGGCATCAGAACTAGAGACCATGGCTGCTCAAGCGGGCTCATCATTCAGTGCAGCAGATTATCGCGATTTCTTGCAGGCGAAATACAATTGCGGGCACTGGTCTCAAGAGACGGTTAACTTCAGCGAAGGGCGGGCGCGGATTCCGTTGCCAAGCCCTGCTGAAACGCAGTGGTTTGGGAGTATGCTACTCGATAAGCATAGCAATGGCATGGAGCTTACTGTCGTTCCTGAGAGATGGGAACTTCCCTCGCTGCGTACAATGCGTCGGCAGAGTGTGGGTAACGAACCGCGTTTCGATCGCGGTGTCATTGTGGGCTGCTCGCGCATGGCAAGATTCGCGGAAATCTCATACGTTTCTGGCCTGGATGTCCTGCATGCGAGTGCGCAAGATCGTAATTTGTATTGCGCTCCTAGTGCACCAGGAGTCATTGCGGAACAGTTCATCGACGATATCGGGCTTGATAAACTTTATCCATTGTTCTCGCCGGACGTCTACGAACTAATGACTAAGCTCTGTGAGCGCCGCGGGGTGAGCTATCTCAATCGTCGACTTCGTGAGATACTAAAAGACGACGTAGACGAGGCCGCCGACGGCAAGGATCGCTTGACGAGGATCGAAGAACGTTTGCGCAAGGACGCCGGTGCTCCCGACGAGTTCGATCAGATCGAGCTAGGCTTTGGAAAAATCAAGCGCATTCTACAAAAAGATGCACCAGCTAAAGCGTGGTTGGAATGGGCAGAGTCCCATGGGCTGGTGCTACGTGGCACGATAATCGCATGCCCGCGGTGTAAGGCGAAGAACTGGCACCCTCTTGCTGAACTCGCGCCACCGATCGTCTGCCGCGGATGCGCTAACAACATCGACCGGCCGTTTGCGTATGATTCAGTGTCCTTCACGTATCGCGCAAGTGAGCTTCTTTTGCGGTTGATCAGCTCCGATGCATTGGTGCATGTAATGGCCCTCAGGTTTCTAGTCGAACTTTTTCGACCGGGATTTAATCGCACGGGTCCGGTGTTCGGTTGTTATCCTGGCGTAAATTTTATGGAGCATGAGTCGAGTGATGTTATTGGTGAGGCCGATGTTTTGTTGATTCTTGCTGACGGCAAGGTGGCGGTAGGTGAATGTAAGACTCGTGCCGCTGGCCTTGTAGACGAGGAGCTTGCCAAGCTGGCGGTACTGGCTACCCGCCTCGATGCTTCATTCACCTTCGTCGCAACATTGGACTCCGCTCGGCTGTGTGGGCCAGCCTGGAGAAAAAACCCCCATGGAGATGGTCGGCCGCACTTCGCGCTGACGGCAGAACATCTTTATGATCTACATCCGATGGCAATTATGGGGAGCAACCCTCTGGATTGGCGCGAGGATTATATCGGTATTGGAATGCGATCCATCACCCTAGATTCTCTTAGGGAGAATTTCGCAACGCATTTGACGTCACAGCGGGACTGGGCAGCGGAACGCCAACTGCCTTGGTGGCGGCGTACAGGTGAGTGATTTTGGTGTCCGCGATTGCGCTCCTTTTGCTGATCCCCGTCCTGTTCTTCTCCCGATATGCGAGGAAGAAGATATCCGTTTTTTTGGGTCACGCGCTGAGGTGCCGTCGGCAGACTGGACGCAGGGGGCGAGGGCGTGGGCTCGTCCGCCGCCCCTCCGCCGCTCGTCACGCTGCTAGACCAAGCCACCCAACCCGTGCGCGGGCCGAATACGGGTCAAAATCGAGCGTGATGACGGCGATCGTGCAGGTCAGAGAAGTTAGGCGGTGGGTCTGTAAATCCGTCGGCTTAGCCTACCCAGGTTCGAATCCTGGACCCGCCACCACCTGATCAAACAGCCCCCCACCTGCGGAGACGTGCGTGGGGGCTTCGTCGTTCCATGATCCGTTGTTCCCCCTGTTTCCCCTTTGATCACCGCCGTAACTGGCACGCTAATGGCACGAGACGCGGGGGCTGAGGCAGTCTCTCGGCGGCGCTCTGCCACGGTTCGACCCGGCTTCCACCTCAACCACTGACCAGCCCGACGCCGGGGTGGTCCATCCCCGGGCCGGAGTGCCCCCGCCGGAGGCATCCGTAAGAGTTTCCCGTGATCGGGTGAGCGGAGTGGGTAGGCCGGCGGCGTGGAGCCTGATCCGATTAAGCCCCACTGTGCTATCGGCGGCGGCGATCCATCCATTCGCTACCAGGGCCGCGACCGCTCTTGAACCTGTCGTACGCGCGCAAGTCGCGGCGGTCTTCTCGGATTGCTCCCCAGATGTTGCGCCAGTCGGCGAGCTTGGATCCCCTACGGCGATTGCGCCGATCTGAGATGAACCCCAGGACCAGGACTAACACGATCAGACCGAGGACAGGCTCCCACCAGAACATGAGCACAGTGTCTCGGACGGAACGATCGCCGTCCATGACCGATTCCGGCTACACGGCCCTGGCTGTGGTGCTGTGGAGCTGCTGACCGGTACGACCAGCCGGTTGTGTCAGTGCCCTAAAGCTAGTGCAGCGCCGCGTTGATCCTTCGGGGGTTCATGCGGCTTTGAGTGGGCTGCCGTCGTAGGTCCAACGGTAGGGCTTGGCGTCGTGTTCGTCGTAGGCCAAGACGAAGGTGGCGCTCGACGATGCCGGCGAAGGGAACCCCGCGCCGCACGACATAGTCCCGGGGGATGACTCCGGTACCTCGCGGGGGTTACGACACAAAATTGTTTACATCTATGGGCTGATTCGATACGGAGCTGCGGAACCTAGCGTCGATCCCATGAAACGCAATCGCCGTATCGGCGCTGTCGCGGTGCTGGCGCTCGCCGCCCTCGTCGCCGGAACCGGCGCCGGGTTCGCCGCCACGACCACACCGTCGGCCACACCGGTGGCCACGCACGCGTTCGATACCGCACCGGCCACGGCAACCGCGCCCACGCGATCCTTCCAAGGCACGCTCCCCGCGCCGACCGGCCCCTACGCCGCCGGCGAGGACGTCATCCACCTCACCGACGCGAGCCGTCCCGACCCGTGGGTGCCGTCATCCGGCCCCCGCCAACTGACAGTGATGATGTAGATGAGCGCCTCCCGACCGGGTCTGACCCTCCAACTGACTGACTTCGGGTCCTCAACCGGATCTGTCGATCCGGGCCGGGAGGCGTTCATCTGCACTCACCGGACGT
>NZ_BSTJ01000026.1 GCF_030269445.1 Actinoallomurus iriomotensis | reverse complement strand
TACCGGCAGGCGTCGGCCCGTCATCTGAGTCGTCGCGGGCGAGAGTGATACGCGACCGCGCTCCCCGGCCGTCCCCGGTCATGGTCTGGACACCCGATCAGACCCGCCACTTCCTCGACTGCGCCAGCAAACACCGGCTCTACCTGCTGTACCGGCTGATCGCCCTGCGCGGACTACGCCGCGGTGAAGCCTGCGGCATCCGCACTACCGACACAGACCTGAAGAAGGGCACCATCGGGATCAGCTGGCAGATCACCCAGCTCGGCTGGAACCCCCGCCAGGGAAAACCCAAAACTGTCAATCGCTGAGTCGGCACGGGGCGCGGTGCCGGGATCGCTCCTGGTCCGTTTCCCCGTGCCGCTCGCCGAACCGGCCGTGCGCCTTTCAACGCAACGGGCTCTCCACGGTCTCTGCCCCTGATCAGGTGTGATGCCGAGGCTGGTGGCCGCGATGTGCGGCTCGCTCGCGCCATCGTGGACGCTGAGAAGACACCCCGACGAGGCCGTCGTCGTGCTGGATGACGATCACGTAGGTGTCATGACGCGGATCATTCAAGGCCACGCGCTGCCCGGCCTCACAATCACGGAGAGGAACCTGGCCGAGGAGATCGACCAGGTAGTCACCCGCACCCTCGCCCAGTCATGGGACAACGCCGACGCTCGCAACCGAGGCGTCCGTCGCGCCACCGCCGCGGTCTTCCGCCGGTACATGTTGAAGCCGCTAGTGTGCCGCGTCTGAAATCCGTCGGCAATATCGTGCGAGTGATTCGAGGATCTCTTCGGCGGTCTTCTTCCATACGAACGGCCGCGGGTTGTCGTTCCAGTCGCTGATCCAGTCGCGGATCTGTTTCTCCAGGGTCTGGACGCTTTTGTGGACCCCGCGGCGGATCATCTGGTCGGTGAGGTAGCCGAACCAGCGTTCGACCTGATTGATCCAGGAGGATCCGGTCGGGGTGAAGTGCATGTGGAAGCGAGGGTGGCCGGCCAGCCAGGTTTTGAT
The DNA here is from genome assembly GCF_030269445.1 of Actinoallomurus iriomotensis. Lineage (GTDB taxonomy): Bacteria > Actinomycetota > Actinomycetes > Streptosporangiales > Streptosporangiaceae > Actinoallomurus > Actinoallomurus iriomotensis. The sequence continues at coordinate 33,494 of NZ_BSTJ01000026.1, read as the reverse complement.
CGCCGGGGTTTTGTGGGTTCCGTAGTTGTCGCAGATCAGGTGGACATCCAGCTCTGGTGGGACCCTCTTGTCGATCGTGATCAGAAACTTTTTGAACTCGGCCGCCCGGTGCTGACGGTGCAGCTCGCCGATCACGGTCCCGTCTTCGATGTTGAAGGCGGCCAACAACGTCGTGGTGCCGTGCCGGGCATAGTCGTGGGTGCGCCGCTCGGGCATGCCCGGCATCATCCGCAGCACCGGCTGTGAGCGGTCCAACGCTTGGATCTGGGACTTCTCATCGGTGCACAGCACCACCGCCTTGTCCGGCGGATTGTGATACAGCCCGACAACATCGACGACCTTCTCCACGAACAACGGATCCGTGGACAGCTTGAACGTGTCGGCCTGGTGCGGCTTGAGCCCGAAGTCCCGCCAGATCCGCCCGATACTCGACTTGGACAACCCGCTGCGCTTGGCCATCGAGGCCCGCGACCAGTGCGTGGCATCGGCGGCTTCGGTCCAGCGGCCTTCGCGGGCGAGGGCGCGGGCGCCGTCGATGAGCAGGGCGACCCATAGTTCGGTGCAGATCTTGCGGTGATCGTGGTGGTTCTGGATGAGCGGTGCCAGGTCGATCTCGTGGTCACGGATGATGGTGGCACTGCGCTGCTGGGCGGCGCGGTACAGCTGCTGGAGGAGTTCGTATGCGGCGTTGCCGTCGCCTTCGCGGATGAGGAGCCGGGCGATGTTGACCAGCGGCATCAAGGCCATCACGGCGATGTCCTGGGTGAGGGCGCCGGCCTCGGTAAAGATCTTGTGTTGGCGCCAGCACAGGTCGCCGGCGAGGTCGGGCAGACCGGTGTCGGAGGCGATGAGGGCGGCGAAGTTGAGGGCGCCGCTGGCGCGGGCAACCCGCTGGTGGTGGTCCGCGCCGGGCGGTTCGACGGTCAGCGCGGTGAGCTCAGCGATCCGCGCTTGCAAGGGAAGCCCCGGTGGCTTGTTCCGGCAGACTAGCGGGATGCGTTCGGCGATCGTGGGGTTCATCGCGCCGGGTCCGGTTACGGCCAGTCGACGACGAGGCGGCTGAGCCGCTTGTCGATGATGAAGCGCGGGTCGCTGGCCTTGAGCAGGTCGCGGTGGGCGGCGGTGGCCATTCGGAAGCCGGGCTCGGGGGCGTCGTTGCCGTAGTCGCGGTCCTATTCGGTGATCGCGGAGGCGACCTGGTCGGTGAGGTCGGCGGCGTCCGTGCCGTGGCCGATGATGCCGATCTCCCAGAACCGGCCGGCGTCGTCCTGTCCCTCGCGGACGGTCAGGTAGGCGAGGCTGTCGGCGTCGAGTGCGGCCATGGAGCCCCACCCGAAGTGCGGCGTGAATCCGGGCCGCTGGCCGGGCATCCGGGACAGGCCGTTCGGGAGCACGCACGCGAGCCACAGGTAGACCCACTGCCAGGGCGACCCCTGCCGGAACTTCACGCCGGTGTAGACCGTGCGGGACGGGGTGTCGAGGATCGTGCGCATCGCCTCCCGGTCGACTTCCTGCTCGCTGAAGGTCTCTAGCCGTACGTCCCCTTCCCCATTGTGCGGGATGAGGGTGTAGACGTCGTCGCAGACGCCCTTGCGCAGCGGCACGAATGTCGCCATCTCGCAGCTGACGGTCTTCCATGTGTCGCCGTCGCGTTCGAAGGCGAAGCTGCGGGAGATGCTGCCGCGGATCCGCATCGGGATGACCAGCCGCCCGCCGGGCGCGAGTTGCTCCAGCACCCCCGGCGGGACGTCGCCGGCGCCGACGGTGAACTGGATCCGGTCATACGGGCCGTGCTCAGGGAGCCCGGCCGCGCCATCGGCCAGCAGCACGGTCACGTTCGAGCTTCTTGAGGCTGCGAGGTGGGTGGCGGCGTTGTCGACGAGGTCGGGGTCGACGTCTACGGTCCACACGTGAAAGCCGGGGGCGACCAGGCGGCCGAGGAGGGCTGCGTTGTAGCCGGTCGCGGCCCCGGACTCCAGGATGTTGTGGCCGGGCCGCGCGCCGAGCTGCTCCAGTTGGGTGGCGACGATGGACGGCGCGGAGATACAGGAGATCATTTCACCGCGGTCGTACTTGCACAATTGCTGACGGCACGCGCCAGGGGTCCGGCCAGCGACTGCGATCACCTTCTTGCCCACATCGATCGCCGCTACCCGCAGAGCCTACACGGCAGTTTCATGCCCCTGCGGGCCACCCTGCCAGCACGCTGACGTGGCCGTATCCCGACCGGTGAGCATGATCGTGAGCGGCATGATGTCGATACTCTGTCATCGGTGAACCAGGCCCAGCTCGCGGCCGCATTGAAGCGGTAGGCCCATCCTGGCAAGCGCGGCGGACAACCGCCCCGCCGGTCGCATCCGCAGCGAAGCCATACTCCCCGCGCGGATAAACCACGTCGATGCCCGTCATCAGCAGGACATACGTTGTTAACAAACAAAATTGCTGTGACACTGCCTACGTCCGCCACTCCACCAGCGGAGATCGCACCGGCGATCTCGGTCTGAGGCTACCGAGAGGCTCACCATGACGTTGCCAACGACCCAGCGGCGCAGCGCCGTCCTCGCGCTGCCGCTGGCCGCCGCCCTGATGCTCGCTGCGTGCGGATCAGGAGGAACAAACGGCGGCAACGACCCGCACACGATCACCCTCTCGTACGCAAGCGCCAATCCTACGGACCAGGTCTACGAGGTTCTGGCCAAGGACTACATGGCGGCGCACCCCGGGGTGAACATCAAGACCAACCGGATCGCGCTGAATGCCGCCAACCAGACCCTGACCACCCAGATGCAGGCCGGCAACGGACCAGATGTGATGTGGATCAACGCGGGCGCCGGCCAGGCTGCGTCGATCGGTCATCTTGCCAAGGCCGGAAAGCTGCTCCCGCTGACGGACCCGAGTCTGAAGAGCATTATCCCGGCCACGGAGCTCGAGGGTTACTCGTCCAACGGGACGCTCTATGGTGTTCCCAGCTCCTCGATGATCAGCGGGATCGTCTACAACGACGAGGTCGCGAAGCAAAATGGTGTCACGATTACCCCGTCGTCCACCCTCCAGGATGTCATCTCCCAGTGCGGCGCGGTTAAGGCCAAGGGAAAGGCGATCTTCGGACTAGCCGGCTCAATTCCGGAGAATTCCGGCATCATGGCGATGGAGATCGCCACTTCGACCGTCTATGGGTCTAATCCGAACTGGAATCAGGACCGGGCCGCAGACAAGACCACCTTCGAGAATACGCCGGGTTGGCACCAGGCGCTGCAGGCCGTCATCGATTTGAATAAGTCCGGCTGCTTCCAGGCGGGCGCTGCAGGTGCCGGGTTCGATACGCTGACCAACTACGAAAGTCAGGGCAAGATCTTCGGCTTCTTCGCGCCCAGCGGGGCGACGAAGGACATCATGGACTCAGCCCACGGTGCGGTGAAACTCATTGCGCTACCGTTCCCGGCCCCGCAAGGCACGAAGACGTACATGACCCTCAGCGCCGACCTGGGCCTGGCCGGCAACAAGAATTCGAAGAACCCGAAGCTGGTCGAGGACTTCATCAAGTTCTCCGTCTCGCCGGCTGAAGCCAAGAAGTTCGCCGATGCCCAGGGCGCGATCCCGATCGGCAACGTCGACTCCTCCGACCTGCTGCCGCAGTACCAGAAGGTTGCCGGTTTGCTCAAGGGCCAGCAGTACCGGCCGTACGGCGTTGACGGTTGGCAGAACGGCCAGGTGTACAACGCGCTGGGTACCGGCACGACCGGCCTGATCACCGGACAGAAGAGCATCGATGACGTGCTCAAAATGATGGACGCTGCCTGGAGCAGCTGATTCCGCGGGGTGGGGCGGGTTCGGGCCCCGCCCAGCCGTCCGGCTTCGACAGAAAGGGAACAGGCGGCGACATGACGATGATCGAGAGCCAGGGGCGGGCGGCGAACGACCGCCGCTCGACCGAAGCACCGAAGCCCGCCAGAAGGCCTCGCTCCCGCTATCGCGTCGGTTACGGCTACTGGTGGTGGGCGCTACCGGCGGTCGTACTCATGATCGTCCTGATCTATTTGGCAATCGCCAGCGGCGCCTTCTATGCCTTCACGAACTGGACCGGGATCGGTTCTTTCGACTTCATTGGGTTGAAGAATTTCCGCCGGATCTTCCAAACGGCCGAGCTGACGGGGGCGCTGAAAAATAGCCTCATCCTGGGCTTCGGCTTCCTAGTCTTCACGAACATACTGGGGCTGCTCTTCGCGCTGGCTCTCAACCGGCGGCTCAAGACCCGGCATCTGCTGCGCGTGCTGTTGTTCATGCCGGTTGTGATCGCGCCGATCGCCGTCTCCTACATCTGGAAGTTCATCTTCGCCTACGAGGGCCCGCTCAACCAGGTACTCGGCGCGATCGGGTTGAAGAGCTGGCAGCACGACTGGCTGACCGATCCCAAGCTGGCTCTCGCCGCGGTTCTGGTGGTGATGGTGTGGCAGAACACCGGCATGGTAATGGTGATCTATCTGGCCGGTCTGGCGACCGTGCCGGCCGAGCTTGAGGAAGCTGCCGCGATCGACGGTGCAGGCGCTTTCCGGAGATTCCGCGCGATAACCATTCCGATGATCCAGCCGTCGATTGCAATCGCGACGACGCTCATGCTCATCCAGGGATTCCGGATCTTCGATCAGGTCCTGGCGCTCACGGGCGGCGGACCGGCCGGGGCGACTCAGACCCTCGCCACGGAGGTCTACCAGCAGACGTTCGTGTTCACGAACTTTGGCTTCGGCGCGGCGCTGGCCCTGGTGCTCAGCGTGCTGATCTTCATTGTCACCATCGTGCAGCAGTATGCCACCCGCGACCGTACGTAGATCGGATAGAGCCTGTGTTCTCCTACCGCAAGAAGACTCTGATCCTTGAGATCGTCATGATTCTCGTGACGCTCGCCATGCTGAGTCCGTTCTACTTCCTGGTGACCACGTCTCTGAAGCCGGACAAGGAGGTCCTTACCAGCTCGACGCTGGCACCGCCAAAGCACCTGACGCTGAACAACTTCAGCACCCTGCTTGCCCCATCGAGCGGTGCCTCATCGAACATCCTGCACGGTCTACTGAATAGCGTGATCATCACCGTGGGAAGCATCCTGCTGCTGGTCGTTGCCGGCTCGCCAGCCGCGTACGTCCTGACGCGCAGCACCAGCCGCTGGAGCACCCGGACGTACTACCTGGTCCTTATTGCCATCCTGCTGCCGACCCAGCTCGGCGTCGTACCTCTATATGTCGAGGCCCGCAACCTCGGTCTCGTCGGCTCTCCAGTGGGGCTGATCGTGGTCTACGGCGGAACATTGATGCCGCTATCGGTATTCCTCTACAGCGGGTTCTTCCGTCGGCTGCCCCGCGATTATGAGGAGGCAGCGACGGTCGACGGTGCCTCCCGCAGCCGGGTCTTCCTCCGCATCGTCTTCCCGCTGATGGGTCCGGCCACCGGCACGGTAGCCATCCTGACCGGCCTGATCGTGTGGAACGACTTCTTCACCGCACTGATCTTCCTGAACGGCTCGGGACACCAGACGCTGCCGGTGGTGATGTACAACTACGTGGGCTCACTGGTGTCACAGTGGAACCTCATCTTCGCCGTCGTCATAATCTCGATGGTGCCGCTCCTCGCCTTCTACTTCTTCGCGCAGAAGAAGTTCATCCAGGGATATGCGGGTGGCCTAAAAGGCTGAGGCGGCCTCTTCGTCAGCCTCGCCTTCAACATGCCGGGAATTCCTACGCGGCGGCCGCTCGGGCTTCTTCTCCAGCGAATGGAAGGGCCACGCCTTCGCCGACCTTAACGAGACCGACCCCGTGGACCTCATCAGCAGGCAGCACGCCCTCATCCGGCGCGCCATCGCCTAATCCCTCACCCACACCGACCGGAAGTAGGACTGTCCGTGTACCAACTGTCCGCGAACATCGAACTGCTCTTCACCGAAGCCGGCCCGGACGCAGCCGACCGGGTGCGCGCCGCGGCCACCGCCGACTTCGACGCGCTCGAGATGTGGTTCTCGACCGACAAGGATGTCGAGTCTCTCTCCAAGGCGCTGGCCGACACCGGCCTGAAGTTGACCGCCCTGCTCGCCGGTCCCCGGACGAACTTCACCCTGCCGGGTACGGATCTCGGCCCGTTCTTCGAGGGGCTCGACCTCGCCGTCGAGCATGCCAGACTGCTGGGCTGCCCGCGCGTCGTCCTCGGCTCCGGCATCGGATTCCCCGGCGCGAAGCGGGCGCAGAACCTCGACAAGCTCGTCGAGGTGTTCTCCCAAGCGGCGCAGCGGATTAAAGGCTCGGGCGTGACGCTGGTGCTCGAACCGGTCAACACCCGCGTTGATCACCCCGGTGCCCTCCTCGACCGCACCGCCGATGCCGTCACCGTGGCCAAAGGCGTGGACTCCGAAAACTTCAAGATCCTTTACGACATGTACCACTCGATCACCGAAGGCGAGGACCCCGCGACCGAACTCGCCAATGCCGCGGGTTTCGTCGACTACGTGCAGATCGCGGACGTCCCCGGTCGCGGTGAGCCAGGCAGCGGGGGCATCGACTGGGCCGCGCATCTAGCCACGCTCCGCGCATCCGGGTACGACGGCCCGATCGGGCTCGAGTACTTCCCCACCGTGGAGTCGGTTGCCTCCGTCGCGCGTATCCGAGCTATCGCCGCCAAGGGATAAGCGCGCCCTAGTTCTAAAACCGCCGGACGTTGTTGACAACGGGGTCTCCAATCACGACGGAGATCCTTCATCCCCCATCGCTCCAACAGCAGCTCGACCGCCAGGCGCAGCGGTGCCTGGCGGTCCTTCGCCACGCAGAAGAGGTCACCGGGAACGTCTCGCTGACCTTGCCGCTACTACGAGATCAGCCGAACCTGCTTCTACCGATGGCTGCGCCGTTATCAAGAAGAAGGTATCGACGGACCGCGGGACCGCTCCAGCCACCCGCACCATAGCCCGAACGCCACCCACGCTGACACCGTCAACAAGATCATCTATTTGTGGCAGCACAACCACGTCGTGGCGCATTGCAGTCGAAGCCCGCATCAGCCACCTCTAACAAGGATTGGGACTACGCCGCACCCGCATGCGCCACCTCGACGGAGCCCAGACCTGGGTCGGGCTGGGAATCTTCGTCTACACCTCCAACGGATGACCGTGATCAGCCGGTGAACCAGGCCAATCCCCGGCCCCGCCACGGATCCGGTACCCACGACTGGCGAACCAGGCCAAACCAGTCCTCCGGTTCGCCTCTCCACCCAACGCCGCTTTTTCAGGGGCAAGTCGCTAGAGCACGGCACTGATCACCAGGCGGGCCCCAAGGTGCGACGGCGCGCCAAGTACTATCAATTCACGGCGATCGACGACTGCACCCGGCTACGCATCCTGCACATCTACCCCGTTACGACCAAAAGGCCGACGTCCAGTTTCTGGACTACGTTCCGGAACGCCTACCCTTCCACCTCGATGCCATCCAAACCCACAGGTTCTGCGGTTCTTCTGTCGTAACGAGGCTTGCGTCAAGGAGACCTTCGCCGAGCGATGCACGGCGTGCCGCTACCGCTAGCCGATTGCGCAGAACGCAGGCGGCCGACTACCCCGCTTCATGCGGCGACGGACCTGGTCGGCCTTTTGCGGGGATCGTGCCGCGGGAGTGTCGCCCGCTGGGAACGGGCCGCCGTACGATGACGCGATCGGTCCCGCCGGAACAACGCCAGCGGGACCGATCGACGCTCAACGGAATGTGTCCTCGAATTCGCTATACGGTTGTGGCGGTGCGGGGAACAACTGCTGACTCGAATGGATCGAGTACGCCGACGACGGGGTGACCGTGGGCCCGTTTACGGCCGGGAGGAAGACCGGCTTGCCGTCCTCGCCGAAATAGGCGAGTTTCGCCTCGTAGTCGGCGCGCTGATGGGCGGCGAAGGCGATCCAGTTCTCGTCGAAGGGCGCGCGGGCCACCTCGAAGCAGCGGAACTTCCAGATACGCCATTGGCCGTCCTGCTTGAGGAAGTCCACGCCGTACTTGCACCACACCCAGTGCGCCCATACCTTGTGCCCGTCGACGTCCTGCTTGGCGAAGAAGAACTCTGGAATGTGCTCCGCCTCCGCCGGCTCGGTCAAGCCCGACTCGAGCCCCATCATGATCCATAGGCCCTTGGCCGTCGTGCCGTCGGCCGAGACCTCGATGACCGGAGTCGTGGTGTAGTGCAGGATCAGCTTGCCGACCGGGTGGGGCCGACCCTTGTGGTAGGCCATGATCGTGTCCCAGTCGGTGTAGACGCCGTCGTCGTTGTACTGTGAGCGGACACCTTCGGTGCCCCGGCGCGCCCACAGCTCGTCGACGATCCGCTCGTCCTCGAAGGCGTTGTGGTAGTACATGTAGCGCGAGAAGACATTCTCCACCTCCCCGCGGTCCCCCGCCCGAGTAGCCGCCGATTCCGCGGCGGCCAAGCGTTCCTCCAGTTCGGCCAAGCGCTGCTCGAGGGCCTGGGTCGTCCGCGTGGTCGTCATCAGGCTGTCGCCCCTTGGTCACGCTGCTCGAACATGGTGCGGACCATCGGCTCCAGCGTGGTGGGCCACCAGTCGCCACCGGGCACCGGCTCACCGAAGTCCTCCGGCAGCTTCAGCGTCACGTTCCCGGTGGCCGCCCATTCGGCGCCCCGGGTGAACAGCGCTCGGAACGACGGGTGCGAGATCGCCTCTGGTCCGTGCCCGAGCCCGGTGACGAACACTCGTCCCTCCTCGTACCGGTTCGCCCATGCCACCGGGTGCTGCTCGCCCATGCCCGGCAGCGCGTTCCACTGATCCGGAACCTGCGTGTAGCGCAGCGGGTTGTCCCACCCGGTGACGAGCACCTCGACGTCGGTTCCAGGTGTCCACTGCATGTTCACATAGAGGTCGTCGTCGTAATGCGGGAAGCTTTCCGGCATGCCCGCGGTGATCGGGTGATCGTGCGTGGCGACGTAGAGGCGGAAGTCGGGTATCGGCGCGCGGCGGCTGCAGTGCTCACGCATGACGCCACCGGCCATTCGCTCGAAGTCGTCCTCCCATCCGGCGCCCATCTGCAGTGACGCATGGTAGACGACCACTCCCTTTCCGGAGGCGACGTGGTCGTACAGCGCCTGCTCGGCCCGCGCGCCCCAGCGCAGCTCCGGTGCGTGACCCCACGGCTCGAATCTGCCGAAATAGTTGAGAACGACGAGGTCGTAGGGCTCAAGGGTCTCCGGCCCTGCCCCGCGGAACTCCTCGGTTATGCGGACGTCGAACAGCCCTGTCGAGCGCAGCAACTCCGCGAGGAGTGGCGAGACCGTACGCCAGTCGTGGTGGATGTCGGTGTGTCCGGTGATGATCAGGGTCTTGATCCCGCCGTCGTTGCCGAGTTGGCGCAGACCGATGTCAGGCAAGGATTTCCCCTCCGCACTGTGGCTTGGCGATGAGAGCGACCAGCGGTTATAATTCTGCATGGAATCAGCAAAAAGTAAAGGCCGGGGGCGCTCTGCACTCGTGCCGTTTACCATGACGCCCAGTCGATCCAGGACTGAGAGGAACCTGCATGCCGTCCGCTCGCGACATCCTGGTCCTCGCCCAGATCGTCGACATGGTCCGCGCCGGGGCCGCCACGACCCGCCCGGAGCTGGAGGCCTTGACCGGTCTTGGCCGCACGGTGGTCAACGAGCGGCTCCGTGAGGGGGTCGAGCTCGGCGTGCTGGCGGAGGTCGACGCGGTGCCGTCGGGTCAGCGCCGCGGCCGCCCGTCCCGATCCGTCCGGTTCCGCACTGAGGCGGGGCTGCTGCTGTCAGCGGCGCTGGGAGCGGTCTCTCTGCACGCCGCGGTATTCGACCTCGGCGGCACCGAACTCGCCCGCGAGTTCCGCGATATCGACATGGAGGACGGCCCGGAGGCCATCCTCGGCCTGGTGCACACCACGTTCGGGGAACTCATCGAGCGGGCCGGCCGCAGGGCTCCCGTGTGGGGAATCACCATCGGCATTCCAGGCCCGGTCGACGTCATGTCCGGCCACGTCGTGGCGCCGCCCAGCATGCCGAACTGGAACGACTACGATGTCCGCTCCTGGTTCCAGAGTCACTACGAGACGCCGGTGTGGGTCGACAACGAGGTCAACCTCATGGCCCTCGGCGAATGGGAACGCGGCGTCCCGCAGGAACGACGCGACCTGCTCTACGTCAAGGTGGCTACCGGGATCGGCAGCGGCCTCGTCACCAACGGCCACCTTCATCGCGGCGACAGCGGAGCCGCCGGCGACATCGGACATGTCCGAGTGACCGACGACCCAACGGCCCGGTGCCGATGCGGCAAGACCGGCTGCCTGGAGGCCGTCGCGAGCGGATGGGCCCTGATGCGCGCCCTGGCCAAGGACGCGAAGTCCGGGCGGAGCACCGTGCTCGCCGAGCGACTCGCCCGCCGCGGTCGCATCACCGCCGAGGACATCGGCCATGCGACCGCAGCCGGCGACGAGGTCGTGCGGTCGGCGGTCACCTCGGCGGCACAGATCACCGGCCGGACGATCGCCGGCGTCGTCAACTTCGCCAACCCGGGCACCCTCGTGCTGGGCGGCGGCGTTATCCGCCACAGCCCCCTGTTCTTCGACGAGTTCCGACGCGCCGTGCTAGACGGGGCGATCGAGCTCGCGGCCCGGAACCTGACGATCCGCACCGCGTCACTGAACTTCGCCGAGGGCACCATCGGCGGCGCACTGCTCGCCGCGCACAACCTCTTCCGCCCTGCGGCACTGCGAATCTGGCTCGGCTCGGGCACACCGGTCGGCTCGGCGCTGCGCCTGCACGCCGCCTGACAACCGCGCCATCGAGTATGCCACGCACACCAGCACAACCTGGAATTAACGTTGGAAATCATCAATAATCGAGGGAGACGCTCGTCATCGTGTCGGGCAGCTCACCGCCGGCTGCCCACCTCTCGGGAGGGGTCTCTCATGAGTCGACGACCATCGGGACGCCGCCGCAGGCTCGCGGTCCTCGCTGTCACGATCCTTGCCGCGACCGTGCTCGTCGGGTGCGGGTCCGGCTCGACCCGCTCGGGCGGCGAACCCCAAACGATCACTTTCTCGATCGAGATCGCGAACACGATCCAGAACGCCTACCAGGATCTCGCCAATCAGTACACGAAGTCCCACCCGGGCGTCACAATCAAGGTGAACTCGATCAGCCTCTCGTCCTACAACACGACCCTCACGACCCAACTCCAGGCGGGCAACGGCCCGGATGTCTTCTACGTCAACCCGGGCAGCGGCGAAGCCGGCTCGGTCTCCCAGCTCGCCAAGGCCGGACAGTTGCTGGAGCTCACGGACCCGGCGACGGTCGACGCGGTCCCCGCCGACGTCAACGACCTGTTCGCCGTGGGCGGTAAGACCTACGCCGTGCCCGTCGACCTCGATGCCGCCGGAATCATCTACAACGACCAGGCGGCACGCGCCGCAGGCATCGCATTGGGGCCCTCGTCGTCGTTCAGTGACTTGCTCGCCCAATGCACTGCGGCGAAGGCCAAGGGCAAGGCACTGTTCGGGCTCGCCGGAGCGGAGCCGGCGAATGCCGCGTTCTTCGCGATGGAACTCGCCGGCTCAACCGTCTACGGTCCGACGCCGGGCTGGAATGCCCAGCGGGCAGCCGGGAAGGTCAGCTTCGCGAACACCCAGGGCTGGCAGGCGGCGCTGGACGCGATCGTGCAGCTGAACAAAGCTGGATGCTTCCAGCCCGGCGCCGCCGGCGCGAGCTTCGACGCCCTCACCAACGGTATGACCCGCGGCAAGATCTTCGGTTTCTTCGCTCCTGGTGGCGGGGCGAAGGACATCATGACGGCCGCCCGCGGCGCCGTGAAGCTGACAGTGGTTCCGTTCCCGTCGCCGTCGGGCAGGACGTACCTCACCGCCGCGACGTCCGACGGCATCGCCGGCAACGCCCGCACCAAAAGCCCGAAGCTGGTCGCCGACTTCATCAAGTGGTTCGTCGCGCAGCCGCAGGCCGTCCGGTTCGCGAATATCAAGGGCGACCTGCCGATCGGCACCGTCAAAGCAACCGCCCTTCTCCCCCAGTACAGCGAGATCTCCCATGCGATCGTGCACAAGCAGTACGCGCAGCTCGGCTATCTCGGCTGGTCGAACGGCCAGGTCTACAACACGCTGGGCAGCGGGGTCACCGGGCTGATGACCGGGCAGATGACCGTCGACCAGGTGCTACGGGCGATGGACCGGGCCTGGAGCTGAAAGTGAGTGGGCCGGGTAGCGGTAGCCACCCGGCCCACTCACCGCCCAGGCCTGAACGCGCGTCCTACGACATGACAGATTCGGCCGCGACGATCGGGCGGAGCTCGCGCTGCAGCAGATACCCGCCGTGCAGCGCGCTGGTCGCAGGGTGCGGGCTCTGATCGCTCTCGAACACGATCCAGCCCGAGTACCCGGCGTCGAGCAGGACACGCGTCACCGCGGCGAAGTCCACCCGGCCGTCATCGACGCCGGGCTCGGCGAACCAGCGCGGGATCTCCCGGGTACCGCCGCGCTGCCGCACCGCGTACTCGGCGTGCGACTGCAGATACTCCTCCGCGTCATCGACGGCGAGCGCATCCTTGAACTGCACATGCCAAACTCGGCGCGGATGCCGCTTGATCACGGCACATGGATCGATCCCCGATACGGTCATTTCTGCCGTGTCGAGGGCGAGCCCGACAGCCGACGGGTCGGTCAGGGCCAGCAACACTTCGAGAGCATCGCCGCGGCGCAGCATGGACAGGAAGTCCACGTGCAGGGCGGTACGCACGCCGTACCGCATCGTCGCGTTGCCCACCCTCGACCAGCACTCCGCGAGCCGGTTCAGCGCGTCGTCGTCCGGGGGCACCTCCCACGCCGATGGCGCCGCACGGACCAGCAGCACCGAGCCGCCCAACTCGGCCAGGGCCCGTGCGAACCACTCCGCCTTCGCGACGATGCCGTCCATATCGGCCGGGTTGAGCGGCGACAGCGGGCCGGTCAGGTGCTCCATCGATCGCTGCTGCGGGTCGTAGAACCAGCTGCATACCGCCGAGATGCCGCAGCTTTCCATGAACTCACGGAAGCCTTCGAGCGACCCGAAGTTAGCGACGACCTGCTGCGGGTTGCCCAGTGGTTCCCAGCGGCCGGTGCCGGCGGTCAATTCGACGCCATCGAATCCCGCGATCGAGATGGTCTTCAGCGCCCGCTCGTGGTCCTCCCGGCGGACGAAGTCGTCGAACTGCGGCTTCCACTGGTTGAGGGCGTAGCCCCACCTGATGCCGTTCACGTGCGTGCCCCTACCGGTAGATCTTCTCGAGGACGTTCACCGCGTGCCACCGGGCGACGGCGGTGCTCTCGGCGTAGTCGCCGCCGTACCTGTTCGCCTTGTCGTGCTCGACGGTGATCCAGCCCTGGTATTCGTTGTCCCGCACCGCGGTCATCATCGCCGTGAAGTCGACCAGCCCGTTGGGAGTGCCCATCTCGTAGAACCACTTGCCCGTCGTCGGCGCCATGATCTCGGAGTCCGGGCGGTGCCGGTGGTCGTCGCCGGTCGCGATGTTGCGGGTGTCCTTGAAGTGGAAGCCGCTGACCCGATGCGCGTGCCGACGGTACAGGGCGACCGGGTCCACTGAGGCGATGCAGTGCTGTGCGGTGTCGACGAACAGGGAGACGTACTCGGGGTCGGTGTACGAGTAGAACGTCTCGATGTCCGGCTCGCTCTGGATACCGCAGAAGAACTCATGGTGGCACGTCAGCCTGACACCGTAGCCGGCAGTGATCTCACCGACCTTATTCCACAGCTCCGCGGTGATCTTGAGCTTGTCCTCGGTGATCGGCTCCATATCGTAGTAGAGGGTCGCCGGCATCACGATGATGTTGTCCAGCTCGATGCTCGACCAGTGGCCCATGGTCACGCGGAAGTCCTCGAGGATGTTCTCGTGCGTCTCCGGGAGGTGCGGGGCGTAGTTGCGGACGTCGTAGTCCGCAGCGTGGAAGATGTTGACGATCCGCTCCAGCCCATGGTCCTGGACCATCTCCTGATACTTCGCGGGCCCTCCGTAGTCGCCGTACATCTGCCACAGCCGGAAGTCGAAGGTGTCCATGGCGTCGAAGCCGACGGCCTTGATCTGCTTCAGGAACGACGACATGCTGCGGTGCGAGTGCCACTGGTCGATCGGCCCGGCAGGGCCGTTGCTGCGCCAGTGGTCCATGTAGCTCCACTTGATGCGCCGCTCATCCGCTGCTCGTGTCATGACTTCGCGACCCCGAGTTCGTGCTGCAGGTACCAGCTGTTGAGCATGGCGAGTTCCGCGGGGTTGCCGCCGTGGTCGCTCTCGACGACCACCCAACCCGGGTAGTCGTGCTCTCGCAGCGTCGCGACGAACGCCTTGACGTCGACCAGACCCCCTTCGGTGCCCAGCTCGAAGAACCAGCGCTCGATCCGCCGGCCGGCACCTCCTCGCAACATGGTGGTCTCGGCGCCGGGCATGCGGTATTCCTCGCCGGTGTCGGCGTAGCGGGTGTCCTTGAGATGGACGTGGGTGACACGGTCGGCGTGCCCGGCATAGAACGCCACCGGGTCGATGCCGCCGATCGTCAGCTCGGCGGTGTCGAGGGCGAAGCCGACGAGCGCCGGATCGGTCGCTGCCAGCAACTGGCCGACTTCGTCGGCCGAGTGCACCGCGGAGAGGCAGTCGTAGTGCAGGGCCACCCCGACTCCGGCGGCCGCGGCGACCTTGCCCACGGCGTTCCACACCTCACCGATGGTCTTCACGTCATCCGCGCCGAGCGGTGGTTGCAGCCACGCCGAGCCGGCTGGCCGGACGACGAGTTGCTCGGTGCCGATTGCGGCGAGGAAGTCGGCGAACGGCTTCGCGGACTCAACGATCGCAGCGTGGTCATCGCGGTTCCGGGTGGAGCGGAACGCCCAGCCCTCCTCCTCAGCCGGCTGGCCGGGGTCCCAGTACATGCTGGACACGCCATGCACCGAGCAGCCGTGGAGGAAGTCGAGAAAGCCTGCCGGGCCGCCGTGGTTGAGTTCGATGACCTCGGGACGGCCGAGGTTGTCCCAGCGGCCGGTGCCCGCGGCCAACTCGACG
The DNA here is from genome assembly GCF_030269445.1 of Actinoallomurus iriomotensis. Lineage (GTDB taxonomy): Bacteria > Actinomycetota > Actinomycetes > Streptosporangiales > Streptosporangiaceae > Actinoallomurus > Actinoallomurus iriomotensis. The sequence continues at coordinate 18,406 of NZ_BSTJ01000026.1, read as the reverse complement.
TGGTGGAATCCCAGAGCCGAGCAGGTCTTCAGTGCCCGGCGCTGGTCCTCGTGCCGGACGAAGACGTCCATGCGGATGTTCCACTGGTTCAGGGCGTAGGCCCAGCGCAACGTGTCCTTCACCGTGCGGCCCCCTGGTCGGCCAGTGCCTGTGCCTCGGCGAGCACGTTGTCGATGTACCACTTGGCCACGCAGGTCGCTTCGGCGTAGCTGCCGCCGTCGAGTTCGGCCTTGTCGTGCTCGACCGTCAGCCAGCCGTCGTAGCCGGACGTCACGATCTCCCGTATCAGCGCCGGGAAGTCGACCAGGCCGCCGTCGGTGCCCATCTCGTGGAACCAGCGGGTCACCTGTGGGGCCATCAGCTCCGGGTCGGGTGGCGTCCGGTACGCCTCGTGCGTATCGACCGTGTGCGTGTCCTTGAAATGGAATCCGGTGCATCGGTCGCGGTAGTCGCGGAACATCTGGATGGGATCGACGCCGGCGATCGTGTGCTGTGCGGTGTCGCAGAAGAAGTAGACGTATTGCGGGTCGGTGTAGGAGAAAAACAGGTCGAGCTGCTCGCGGGTGCGGATGGCCCCCCAGAACTCGAAGTGGCACGTGGTGCGCATGCCGTGCTCGAGCGTCAGCCGGCCCACCCGGTTCCACAGGTCGGCCATGATCTTGATCTTCTCATCGGTCACCGGCTCGACCTGGAAGTAGGTCGTCGAGGGCATGACGATGAAGTTCTCCACCGACAGGCCCTCGACGGCGCGGATCGTCGCCTGGCAGTCGGCGACGATCCGGTCGTGCGTCTCGGAGACGTGCGGCGCGGTGTATTCGGTGGCGTACGGGTAGGCGGAGAAGATTCCGGTGATCTTGTCGAAGCCGTTGTCCTGCAGGTATTCCTCGAACGCCTTCACCGATCCGTACAGGCCGGCGAGAATAGGCAGGTAGAAGAAGAACGTGTCGAAGCCGCGGAAGCCGAGCGCGGACAACTGTTTGACATAGCGGTCCATGTGGTCGCGGTTGAACGACGGGGGCTGCGGCCCCTGCGGCGTCTCAGTCACCCAGTGGTCCATATAGGACCACTTGGTCCAGGCCATGATGCTTCCTCTCTTCGGGTCAGGTGAGCGGGGTCCAGCGGGCGTCGGCGGCCGCGCTGTGCCCTACCGCCTCCAGCACCCGCTGCACCTGAAGTCCCTCGTCGAAGGACGGCCGGGGTTGCTCGCCGGCGTCGATCGCGGTGACCAGGTCACGGACCTGGTGGGTGAAGCCGTGCTCGTAGCCCAGAAGGTGGCCGGGCGGCCACCATGCCGCGACGTAGGGATGTTCCGGCTCGGTGACGAGGATTCGCCGGAACCCCGCGGTGGGGCCGTCGTCGGCGCGGTAGTGCTGCAGGGTGTTGAGGTCCTCGAGGTCGAATGCGAGGGACCCGGTGGTGCCGCTGATCTCGAAACGCAGCGCGTTCTTCCGCCCGGTCGCCATCCGGGTGGCCTCGAACGTGGCGAGCGCCCCGCCGCTCAGCGCGCCAAGGAAGACCGCGGCGTCGTCGACGGTGACCGGCCCCCGACGACTGTCGGAGGCGCGGCCGGACAGGCCCACGGACTCGGTGAGCACGGGCCGCTCGGTCACGAAGGTGTGCGTCAGCCCGCTCACCCCGGTGACCTCCTGGCCGGTCACGTACTGGATAGCATCGACGATGTGGGCGCCGATGTCGCCGAGCGCGCCGGAGCCGGCCGAGGCGCGATCCAGCCGCCAGGTGAGCGGCGCGTTCTCGTCGCTGAGCCAGTCCTGCAAGTACACCGCTCGGGTCTGCCGGATCGTGCCGATGGCTCCGGACTCGATCATCTCCCGGGCGAGAGACACGGCCGGGACCCGGCGGTAGGTGAAACCGACCATCGCGAACACCCCGCGTTCGGCGGCCTTCACCGCGGCCTCGGCCATCGCCTCGGCCTCCGCGACAGTGTTCGCCAGCGGTTTTTCGCACAGGACATGCTTGCCCGCCTCGAGCGCCGCGACGGCGACCTCGGCGTGCGTCGAACCGGGCGTGACCACGTCGACGAGGTCGATGTCGTCACGCTCGACGACGCGCCGCCAGTCGGTGTCGCACTCGGCCCAACCGAACCGGTCGGCGGACTCGCGCAGCGTCTGCGGGTTGCGCCCCGCGACCGCCACCGTCTCGATCCGGCGGGGCAGATCGAAGAAGCGCGGGGCAGCGTGCCAGGCGTGCGCGTGCGCCGCGCCCATGAACCCGTGACCGATCATCGCGACGCGCAGCGGCCGGGCAGCGTCGGTCATCGGTCAGTCCCCTGTCTGCGCGAACGCGGCGTCGAAGGCGGCGTCGGGGGTGTCGAACAGCTTGCCGCGCACGAACCGCACCGCGTCGGGAGCGCCGACCAGCCGGTCCATTGCGGCGTCCTCCCACTCGACGGAGATCGGCCCGGAGTAACCGATGCTGTTCAACGCGCGGAAAGCCTGCTCCCACGGGACGTCGCCGTGACCGGTGGAGACGAAATCCCACCCTCGGCGCAGGTCCGCCCACGGAAGGTGCGAGCCGAGGCGGCCGTTGCGACCGTTGCCGACGTTGAGCTTCACGTCCTTGCAGTCGACGTGGTAGATCCGGTCGGCGAATTCCAGGATGAACCCGACCGGGTCAAGGTCCTGCCACATGAAGTGCGAGGGGTCCCAGTTCAGCCCGAACGCCGGCCGGTGCCCGATCGCCTTCAGCGCCCGCTGTGTCGTCCAGTAGTCGTAGGCGATCTCCGACGGGTGCACCTCGTGCGCGAAGCGCACGCCTACCTCGTCGAAGACGTCGAGGATCGGGTTCCACCGGTCGGCGAAGTCCTGATAACCGGCGTCGATGAGGTCCTGGGAGACCGGCGGGAACATCGCGACGTACTTCCAGATAGAGGAGCCGGTGAACCCGACGACGGTGTCCACACCCAACCGGGCTGCGGTGCGGGCGGTGTTCTTCATCTCCTCCGCCGCACGCTGCCGCACCCCTTCCGGATCGCCATCGGCCCAGATCGAGTCGGGCAATATCGCGCGGTGCCGGGCGTCGATCGGGTCGTCGCAGACCGCCTGGCCCTTGAGGTGGTTGGAGATCGCGAAAACCTTGAGCCCGTGCCTGTCGAGCACGGCGCGCTTCTCGTCGAGGTAGGCGTCGTCGACGGCACCGCGGTTCGGGTCGAGGTGGTCGCCCCAGCAGGCGATTTCGAGGCCGTCGTAGCCCCACGAGGATGCGAGGCGCGCGACCTCCTCGAATGGCAGGTCTGCCCACTGGCCGGTGAACAGGGTGATCGGGCGCGGCATGTGTGTTACCCCTTCATCAAGAGTTGGTCAGAGCGTGGCGGCGAGGCGGCGGATCAGCGCATGCTGGCGACGCAACTGATCCGCCGCTCGGCCGATCCCGTAGTCGCCCTCGTACTCGCTGGACAGGTAGCCGGACCAGCCGCGGCGCACGATGATCTGCAGGAGCTCCGCCCACGGGATGTAGTGGTCGATGAGCTCGTCGTCGATCTCGTAGAACTTGGCCTGCACGTGGACCACGTGGTCGAGCACGTCCTCGAGGTCGGACACCGGGACGACGGGTACCTCCGGCGGGCGCGCGGACCCTTCTCCCAGCCGGCTGGCGACTCCGCCCGTGCGGTGGTGCATCTTCGTCTGGAACACACCGGTGTCCATGAGCAGCCCGAAGTGCTGCGTGCCGGTGCGCTCGATGAACGCGATGTAGTCGTCGACCACCTTGGACCGGATCACGCTGGGCCAGTGGATCTCCGGGCAGATGACGACGCCCTTCTCGGCGGCGAGGTCGAGCACCCGCTCGGTGGCGGGCTCCCACACCGGGTCGGGCTCCAGGTCGGAGGTGACGACGCCGAGCTTCGGCCGGACGTACCGGAAGCCGAGCGTGGCGGCGAGCCGGATGTCGGTCTCCAGCTGCCACACCGCCTCGTCGACGGTCATGGCACGCCCCAGGAAGCGGCGGGTGTCCACCCACGAGCCGTAGCAGGTCGGGGTCAGGCCGTACCGCTCCAGGCGGGCGAACCATGCGTCGATCCAGGCCGCCGATGGCGTCGGGTATCCGGCGACGTGCGCCTCGCCGAGAATCTCCAGGCCGGTCGCGCCGAGGTCGGCGACGTCCTCGATGCAGTCGTCGAGCGTCGACGTCACGCCGTACTCGCCGGTGTAGCTGTAGAGCGACACACCGTACTGGAACTGCGGCGTCATCGGGTGATCACCAGCCTCCGCTGCTCGCTCCAGATCGTCGGCTGGAGTTCTTCGGGGATGTAGGACATCCGAAGCCGCAGATCGGCGCGGACGTCGTGGAAGCCGATCGGCAGTGGTTCGGATCGCGGCACCCGCAGGATCGCCGGCACGTCGACCGGCCACCGTGCCGTCTCGGACGAGCGCAGCTGCGCGAGCGAGTACTCGACGCCATCGATGCTCCAGCCGATGCCGTCAGCGGCGAACGTCTCGCTGTCCACGGTGATCGCGGCGCCCTCGATCAGGTTCGTCCACAGGCCGCGGTAGTAGGGCAGCCGCAGTCGCACCTCGAACCCCTCGCCGGGTTCTCGGTTGCGGAATCCGCGGGTTTGGATCATCGGTACCTCGAGCATCGTGATTCTCCTGTCAGGACCGGGGCATCGCCGCGGTGATGCCCGCGCCGTCGTCCGCCTCGGAGGACAGCCGCGCCGCGATATCCCGCGCGCCGTGAACCGCGAGCGCCACCGAGGTGAGGGTCGGGTTGCAGGCGATCGGAGTCGGGATGACGTTGTTGCCTGCGACGTACAGACCCGCGACGCCCCACACTTCGCAGCTCGGCCCGCAGACCGATGTCCCGTCGTTGACGGCACCCATCCGCGTGGTGCCTTGGTAGTGCAGTGAGGCGCCGGCCGTGAGCACCAGCGGCTCGTCGTCAATGAAGCCGCCCAGTGCTCGGGCGGCACGCAGGATCGCGTCCCGGGCGCACGTAAGCGACTCGCGGTCGCGGGCGGTGAGTGTGTAGTGGATGTTCGGTTTCGGCATCCCGTAGTCGTCGGCGGCGTCGTCGTCGAATACGATCCGGTCGGATTCCTGCAGGTCCTTGGCGCAGAACCAGCCGAGCCCGACGACCGTGCCGGGGGCCGGTTCGTCCTCGCCGACCAGCGGGATCGGCGAGGCGTCGAGCTGCATCACCTGGCCGTGAAAGGGTTCCTCGTCGGTGTAGGGCACCCACGACACCCCGCTCTGCTCGACGATCACGGCGTCGCGCCGCGGGTCATGCTCGCCCTCCGGCGTGTGGTCGAGGTCGCGGAGCCGGACTGCGAACACCTGCTGTGGCTGGTCGTTGAGATAGCGGCCCAGTGCCGGCGGCCGCACTCCCGAGGCGTACAGCAGCTGTGGCGTGCGCACCGCGTCGGCTGCCACGACGACGAACCGAGCCCGCACCTCGTGCTCGGTGCCGTCCAGCCGGTCGCGGACGAGGACGCCGACGGCCCGGCCGTCCCGCACCAGCACCCGGCGCACCTGCGCGTCCGCGAACAACGCGAAGTCGGGGTTACGCCGGGTGACGTCGCCGAACACGACGTCCGAACCGCTCCATGCCAGCGTGCCGTCCGGGCGTCGTCGCACGGCCATCGGCATCGGGCGGATCCGCCGCTCTTCGGGCCGACCGTGGTCGAACTCAGCGCTCAACCGCTCGCGTACCACGTCGGCGTAGGGGGCGTCCTCGAACGGGTGACGGTCGACGGCGAGCAGCCGCTCGGCCTCGTCAAGGAGTTCATCCAGGTCGGACACGAAGGCGATTCGCTCGGCCCCGCCCGGGCGTGGGCAGGCGGAGGTCCAGTGCGCGCCCATCCCGCCGACGTTGGTCGACATCGCCAGGCCCGGAATGCCGTCCTCCCCGGGCTGCCGGTAACCGTCGGGCAGCAGGTGTGTTCCGGGCCGCACCACGCGCTTCGCCGGATCCGCGTAGGTTCCGTCGTCGGCGCTGTCCGTGTGCGGCCGGATTCCTTCCGACTTGCGCTGAGCGGCGACCCGCGCGACCGGATCAGCGATGTTCTTGACGTGCATGCCGGGCGGATCGGTCAGCACCGGACCCGCCTCGAACATCGCCACGATGGCTGCCGGAGCACGCTCGCTCAGGATTCGGGCGTACGCGGCGCCGGTCGGGCCGCTTCCCACGATCGCGACGTCGACGCTCTCCGGAAATACCCTGCTCATGCGACTCCGTCTCGGTCAGATTAGCGGTCTCGGAAAATTTTGCAGGTTTTCAACATAACTGCACTTACACGGATCCGGTCCCCACCTTCCGGTAATAGGCGGTATCAGCGCGAGTGATCGGGCTCGGTCGCCGCGACCCCCGCCGTCAGCTCGGCGGCGAGCGCCGTTGCCCCGCGTACCGCGAGCGCCACGCTGGTCAGCGTGGGGTTGCAGGAATTCGCCGTTGGGATCAGGCCGTTGCCGGCCAGCACCAACCCTGGCACGCCCCAGACTCGGGAGTACGGGTCGCACACGCTCGTGCCATCGTCGACCGGGCCCATGCGCACCGTTCCCATGTAGTGCAGCGAGCTGCCCGCCGGCATCACCACCGGCATACCAGGCACGAACTCGCCCAACGCCGCAGCGGCTCGCGCCTGGTGCCCGCGCGCTCGCTCCAGCTCCGCGTACTCACGGTCGGTGAGCTCATAGGCGATGCGGATGCTGGGCAGACCGTTCTCGTCGGGCAGTGTGTCGTCGAACAGCAGCCGGTCCTCCGCACGAGGCCACTTGCGCACGCCCCAGCCCATGCCGACGTAGCCGGCCGGGTTGTCCCGATAGGGACTGCCCTCCGGCAGGGGCACCGGCGGCACGGGCGAGTACAAGAGCTGGGCATGATACGGATGGCGCTTCTCGTCGAAGCCGATATTCACCGCGGCCCGGATGGGATCCGCCGGCACCGTCGTGTCGTGCCGCGGCGGCAGGAGACCGTCGCGCACCGCGACGACACCGAAGATGAGCGGGTGTTCGGTGAGATAGCGGCCCAGCGCGTCCGGCCGGACGCCCGAGGCCCAGAGCAGTTGCGGCGTGCGGATCGCGTCGGCGGCGACGATCACCGCGTCGGCACGCACCTCCTCCTCCGTACCGGTGCGCAGGTCACGCAGCACCGCCCCGACCACACGGTCACGGTCGCGGAGCAACCGGACGGCGAGGGTCTGCGGGCGGAGCACGAAGCGCGGGTCGTCCACGGCCGGGCCGAGGACGACGTCGGTGCCGCTCCACCGCAGCGTGCCGTCCGGACGCGGATCGCCGGCCACCGGCAGCGGCCGGACCGCGATCTCCTCCGGCGCGAACTCCGTGCGGAGCCGGTCAAGGATCGTCGCCGCCTGCGGGGAATCGCCGAACGCCGCCGTCGTGACGTGCAGCAACCGCTCGGCCGTAGTCACGTGCTCCGCCCACTCGGCCTCGTCGACGAAGCCGATCCGCTCGCTGCCCACCGGCCGCGGGGTCGCACAGGTCCAGTGCACCCCCTGCCCACCGACGCAGGTGGCGACGGCGGCGGCAGGCATGCCCGGCGAGCCGTCCGCCGCGCGGCCGATCAGGTGCGTGCCCTGCCGGGCGGTGATCGTGCCCTCGACCACCACGCCGCCCGGAATCCCGGACACGCCGCTCTCCATAGCGTGTCCCTGGGAGGCAAGCCGGGCGGCCGCTTGCTCTGCAGCGTCAGGGATGTTCTTGACGTTCATGCCGGGCGGCGTGGTGACCACCGGTCCGGCTTCCACCATCAGTACCGAGACGTCGGGCACCTGCTCGGTGAGCAGCCGGGCGTAGGTGGCGCCGGTCGGGCCGCTGCCGATGATGAGGACACGCGGCACACCGCTCATCGGGCCACCGCCGGCTCGGCCTCCAGCAGACGCTTGAGCATGTCGTGCTGGGCGCGGACCTGGTCGAACGCGCTGTATAGGCCGGTGTACGCGTGCGCCTCGTATTCGCTGGAGATGAAGCCCGTATAGCCCTGTTCACGCAGCACGCGCACGATCGCCGGGTAGTCGATGGACGGGTCGGATGGTCCGTCGGGGCCGTCGAACACGCCGTAGAACTTGCCGTGCACGTGAATGACATGCGGGAAGAAGTCGGCCCACCGCTCGGGCTCCATCCGCCCGTGCATCGTGAAGATCATCTTGAGGTTACCTATCTCCGCCTGCCCCGCGCCCAGCTCTGCGGCCCGCTGCTCGAGTTGCGGGAACTTTGCCATCGTCGGGCCGGGTTGGGCCCACAGCTGCCGGGTCAACGCCGTCAGCTCCGGTGCGATCCCCGCCTTCCGGTGTGCATCGTCCACAGCCGCCGGCACTGCACGCATGCTGGCCGAGAAGTCCGGAATGAACCCCAGCCACTCGGTGTCCAGCCGGGTGAACAGCTCCTTCAGCGCCGCAACCGGCGGCGCATCGATCGTCAGCGGGGCGTGGATCTCCACGCCGATCTTGACGCCAAGCTGCTCGGCGAGTGGCAGCAGCCGTGTCATGATCTCCGGCCCGCACTCCACGCCGACGCGCACGGCAGGGAAGCCGAGCGAGGCGGCACCGCGTAGCTGGACAGCGACGTACTCGTACGCCTCGTCGTCGGAGAGCAGCCGTCCAGGCTGCAACGCGAGATCCAGGTTGATCGCCAGGCAGGACGGCGTCAGGCCGGAGTCTGCGATCAGCCCGCGGACCTTACGTACGGCAGCGTCGTCCAGGCGCGGCCAGCCGCGCAGGCTCTGGAAGGCGACCATCTCCACGCCCGGGCCGAGTTCGCGGGTGGCGACCTTGCGTAGCAGCGCTGCGAGGTCGTTGCCCGGTGCGCGCTGCTCGAGGGTGAGGCTGAACAGGGTGGTGCCGAGCTGGGGCAGTCCCGGGGCGGTGTCGGTCATCTCCGGTTTCCTTCCCGAAAATCTAGGCAGCGGTCAGCGTCTTGTCGGTCGAACTCGGCGTGAGCAGCGGCGTCCGGTCTGGGCCGGTCAGGATGTACGGGATGGACAGTCCGAGCTGCAGCTGTATCCGGTGCTGTCGGCCAGGCGCCGTGGCCACCGGCACGTGCAGCACGACCGGATCGGTGGTGAACCAGTACTCGTCGGCTTTGACCGCCAGCTCGGCGAATTCGTAGCGGTGTCCGTTGACGGTCACCGACAGCGTCGCCGGGTCGACCGGCTGCCCGTCGACGGTCAGGTCGACCTTCGTCAGCGAAGTCAGCGGCAACGCCCGGTACCAGTGCGTGTAGACGGCGACGTTCAGGCCGTCAGCGGTGGCGGTGAGCGAGTCTTCGCGCACCACCTGGTCGTCGAGTGGGCCCATGGGATCGGTTCCTCTCAGTGATCAGCGGTCAGGATCAGGCGGCGAAGGTGAGCCGCTTGGTGCTGCGGCCACCGCCCGGAACTGGCATGTAGGACAGGCGCAGCCGGACGGAAACGGTCACCTCATGTTCACCCGTTGCCAGCGGCTCGTCGGTCTCGAACGCGAGTTCCGCGCGCTCTCCGAACTCCCACCGGTCGTAGGTGACGCTCGGCATCTGGTCGAAGGTGTAGGTGTTGCCGTGCACGGTGAAGGTCGTTCGCTCCGGCGCGATGGGCTTGTCGTCGAGGACGAGGTCCACACCTTCGACCATGGACAGCCTCAGGCCGCGGTAGTACGGCATCCGCACCTCGACGACGCCGCCGATGTGGCCATCGCCCCGCGCGCGGAAACCCTCGTCGCACACGATGTACTTGTCGAACACGAATGATCTCCTTCACATCAGGGACGGCGGGACTAGGCGACCTCGCCGAGCAACCGGACGAACATGGCGTGCTGCCGGCGCACCTGCTCCACACTGTCGACGGGGAAGGCATCCTGGATGTGGCGGTTGCCCTCGTACTCGCTGGAGAGATAGCCGTCGAACCCGCCCTCGATCAGGACGGGAATGATCTCGTCGTACGGGATCGAGTATTCGACCTCGTCCTCGGTCATCTCGTAGAACTTCGCTTGGATGTGCTTGATGAGCGGCATGTGGTCGAGCATCTTCCGCGGATCGGTCCAGATGTAATGGCTGGCCACACGAGCAAGTCCGTATTCGACTGGCCCGCCGCCGCGGTAGTTGACGATGTCCATGAGGGCGTGGGTGTCGCCGTGGTCGTCGTACAGCTCGACGATGTAATCGACGATCGCCGGGTTGGCACCGTCCCGGAGCGCGCGTTCGCTGACCACCCGCGGGAAGCGCTTGACGTAGGTCATCATGTCGGGCATGAGGCCGAGGGCCGGCGACTGCGTCCGATGCATGACCTCCAGGTGCTCAAGGATCCACGGGTGCTCGTAGTGGAAGGGCGCGTGCACCTCGATGAGGAGCTGGACGCCCTTTTCCTCGGCGTAGGGCGCGGCGCCCTCCATGACCTCGGGTGATGTGTTGATGGTGGCCTTCACGATCGGCATTCCGAGCCGCACGGCAACGTCGATGTCGGTGCGGATGGAGGCGATTTGCTCTTCGACGGTCAGCCACCGGTCGGGGTAGAGCTTGGTGTCGAGGTAGGAGTTGGTCGCCGTCGGCGTTGTGCCGTACTTCTCCATCCAGGCGAACCATGTGTCGACGAATTCCTCGGTCAGGTTGGTGAAGTCCGGGATCGACTGCTCGGGAATGATCTCGATGCCGTGTGCGCCGATCTCGCTGGCGGCACGGATGCAGTCTTCGAGGGACATGGTGCGGAGGAAGGTCTCCTCCTGGTACGAGTAGAGGCTGACGCCGCGTTTGATGGAGTGTCTCGCGTTTGTCACGCTAATGGGCTCCTTGTCACCTGGCTGACGCTGCGGCGAGTTGCGGCGCAGCGGAATGGTCGGGCCGCACCTACCGGCCCTTCGCCCTGCGCGGGTCGACCCAGCCGGGGAGATCCCAGGGCCGGGCGAGCGCCGCGCGCAGCCGCGCGGCGAGGTCGTCGGTGTCGGGCAGCGGCGCGCCACGACCATCCGGTCGCCGGTAGAGGCGGCAGGTGAGCGCGGGTGGCGCGCCATCGGGGAACAGGTCGTGCCGCCCGACCTGGAAGGTGGGTGAGCCGGGGAAGCCGAGTCGTTGCGCCTCCCCGCGCGAGGTGACCTGACGTTCGACGACCTGGACGTCATCCCGGCCCAGGCCGGCGAGCGTCCGACGCAGCAGCTCAGCCGCATCGTCATGGGACGGGCAGCCGTCCCACCACAGCAGCTCGACGCGCCACTTGATCGAGCAGCCGGCGGGCGAGGTCGCCGGGTGCGCCACCTCACGACCAGCCAGCACGTCGTCCAGCGCGTCCCGCAGCCAGTGCGCATCTTGGGTCGGGTCGTCGTGATCCCCATCGGGGGCACCGTGATAGCGGACCACACCGGCGCGGTCGATTACGAAGACCTCGGGCGTCGCGGTCGCCCCATACGCCTGGGCGGCCCATTGGTGAGCGTCGCGCAGGAAGGGCCCGGCGAGCTCGCCCGCGGCGACCCGCTCGCGCATGGCGGCTAGGGAGTCGTCCGGGTGGTCGGTCTCGTCGTTGCTCACCATCTGCACGACGGCGACGTCACGGGACGCGTAGTCCTTCGCCACCTGTTGGATCCGGTCGTGCCAGGCGCGCGCGAACGGGCAGCCGTTCGCGGTGAACACGACGACGGACGCCGCGTGTTGCTGCGGCGCGAGCCGGACGGTCGTCCCTTCAGTGTCGGGCAACGCGAACACAGGCGCTGGGTCGCCAACGGTCAGCCGGGACCGGGTCATCGGCTGCTCACTTCGGCAAAGGTGTCGGCAGCCCAGTCAGCGATGTAGGTGCTGACGTGGGAGAGATGGTCCAAGCCGATGTGTTCGGCGCCGCCCTCCTCACGGGTGAAAATGCGCAGCTCACGCTTCGGGCTCTTTACCGCCGTGTCGTAGGAGCGATGCGCGTATTCCAGGGGAATCTGCCGGTCGTTCTCGCCGTGGCAGATCAGGAATGGGACCGTGATCTGCCCGACCACACCGTCCAAGTGGATTCCGTCGGCGAATTCGATGAATGCGTTCAGGTCGTCGAAGCCCCACACCCACAGGACGTGTTCCCAGTAGTGGGGTACCGGCCGCTCCCCTTCGCGTTCCAGGCGGCGGCGCTGCACCGCGCCCCAATTGTGGTTGGCGCCCCACGCCACGCCGAGGGCAAGCCGCTTTTCGAAGGCGAGCGCGCGCGGTGCGAAGTAGCCGCCGAGCGACCAGCCGACCAGGCCGATCCGCGCCGGTTCGACGTCGGGCCGAGTGAGCAGGTAGTCGACGCAGGCACTCGCCCAGGCTTCGGTGTCGATGCGGGCGCGCAGCCCTTGCAGACGCAGGGCCTCACCGCTGCCGGGGCAGTCCACCATCAGTGTGCTGATTCCGCGGGCCGCCAACTCGTGGCTGAACCCGGAGGCGTACATGTGCTCCTTGGTGGAGTCCAGCCCGTTCCACATGATGATCACGGGGCTGGCGACATCGCCGGGGGCGCGGGTGAAGTACGCCGGCAGCATGGTCCCCTCGTACGGCACGGCCACCCGCGTAGTGGCGGGGTCGACGAGGTCGAAGGCCTTCTGCTGCAGGTGCAGGACCCGCCGGTAGGTGTCCAACCGTCCGGGCGCGGAGGCGCTCTGCATCCGCTCGGCCTGACACAGGTAGTTCGTGGCGCGGGCGTACAGCTGACCGGCGATGCGGGCGCGCCCGGCCTTCTCGGCCTGTTCGGCCTGCGCGACCAGCTGGTCGGTCAGCGCCGTCCATGCCCGCAGGAGAGCCGGGGTGCCGACGTCCTCGCCTCGGGCTGCGAGTTCCTTGATCGGCCGGCAGGCCCGGTCGACCTCGTCGATCAGCCCGCCGCTGTTGAGCGTGGCGACCACACTCAGGTTCCACACATAGTTACCGGGAAAGTACTCGAACACGATGCGGCTCCTTCGCAGGTATTACGGCGTGCGGACGGCGTCGCTGAGCGACGTTTCGCCGTCGTGGGTGGTCATCTCAGCGTCGGCGGGGGTCTCGGCACTGGTGATCACCGCGACGCTCATGCCGGTCGCTTCCGCAGCCGAGGCCGCTGTCGTGCCGGGCGAACCGGGGGCAGCTCGACGCCGGGCACGATGCGATTGCGGGTGGTGCCGATGCCCTCGACCGTCATCTCGACGACGTCACCGGGGTGGAGCGGCGGCGGGGTCCGCTCGCCGTGGCGGCCCCACAGTTCGGCGAGGCAGCCGCCGTTGCCGCAGGTGCCGGAGCCGAGGACGTCGCCCGCGCGCACCCAGGTGCCGCGTGCGGCATAGGCGATGAGTTCATCGAACGGCCAGCCCATGTTGGACAGGAGGTCCTGCCCGACCTCGGTGCCGTTCACGGCAACGCGCATGTCGAGTGCCAGGAAGCCGTCGACGTCGTGGTAAGGCTCGAGTTCGTCGGCGGTGACCAGCCACGGGCCGAGGGTGCTGGCGAAGTCCTTCCCTTTCGCCGGGCCGAGACTCACCTTCATCTCCCGGGCTTGGAGGTCGCGGGCCGACCAGTCGTTGAGGATGGTGTAGCCGAAGATCGCCTCGCGGGCTTGTTCCGGTGTCAGCGACCGGCCGTCCCGGCCGACGACGGCGGCGACCTCCAACTCGAAGTCCAGTGCCTGGCAGTCTGGCGGGATCGGCACGTCGTCGTGTGCGCCGACGAGGGCGTACGGGTTGGTGAAGTAGAAGGTGGGCGCCTGGTACCACTCGGGTACCACGCCGCTTTCGCCGTCGATGCTCTTGCGCACGCCCTCGACGTGCTCTTCGAATGCGACGAAGTCCCGCACTGTCGGCGGGTCGAGCGGAGGCAGCAGCCGCACCGACTCGACCGGCACCGCCGTCGCGTTCTGTGCTTCCGCGCCGGCTTCGAGGGCGGCCGGCAGCCCGGAGCGCGCCAGTTCCAGGATGGTGACCCCCTCGGGCAACAGGTGCAGCCCGGCGTCGGAGACCACACCGCAGCGTATGGTTCCGTCAGATTCCCAGGTGGCGAAGCGCATCAGACGGGTGGGGCCACGAACAGGCCCTTGTCCGGGTCGTTGAACGACTTGCGGGCGACGAACTCGTTCATCGCGTTAGCGGTGCCCCACTGGTCGCTGACCTCAGGCTGGCTGAAGTCGTACATGTGTGGGTGCCAGGTATCCTCGTCGATCGCCTCGAGTTCGGTGGTGTACTCGACGGTGTTACCGTGCGGGTCGAGGAAGTAGCTGAACGTGTTGTTGCCTGCCAGGTGCCGGCCAGGACCCCACACCTTCTCCACCCCGGCACGCAGCAGTCGGCCGGTGCCGCGCATGTACTCGTCGAGGCCACGCATCTCGAAGGACACGTGGTGCAACGAGGGATGTGGGCAGCGGGCGATCGCCAGGCTGTGGTGCCAGGCATTGATCCGCAGAAAGTACATCATCTCGCCCATCTGCGGGTGCATCAGCGTGTCCGACAGGCGGAAGCCGAGGTGCTTCTCATAGAACGCGCGGGTCGCCTCCGGCTCCGCCGAGTTGATCACGACATGCGACAGCCGCACGGGGATCGACTCACCGGGTTCGATCTTGCGGTGCTCCCGGACCGCGACGTCGGCGCTGATCTCGACGGTGCGCCCTTCGTTGTCGAAGAACCGGAATCCGTAGCCGCGGCCGGGCGTGTCCAGCGGCCTGGGCTCGTTGACCAGCCGTACCCCGCTGCGGGCCAGCCGCTCGGCCAGCACGTCCGCGTCCGCCGCGTTGGCCACGCCGAACGCGATCAGGTCGATCCGCTTTTCGGCCGACTCGCGGATGCGGATCACGTACTTTTCGGGCGAGCCCTCTGCGGCGAGGAACGTCAGCCCTTTCTCGCCGTCCGCGGCGGTCAGCCCCCAGGTGTTGGTGAAGAAATCGAGCTGTTTGGCATGATCGGGCACCGCCAGGTCGACGTGCCGCAGGTGGGTGATCAATCGGTCGGTCATGATCTCTCTCAAGCAGGTTGACGTAGCAGGTCGGTGACGGTCTTCATCAGCGCGGGCACATCTCCCTGGATGTGATCGAGCTGCCACTGGGCGAGCTGGTTGGACGCGTCCACCACGGTCTTCGCGCGCCCGAACCGGCGGGCGTGGAACGCGTCCCACAGAGCACGGTCGACGCTGTCGCGGCTGAGCAGCAACTCCGCGAGCACCACAGCGTCTTCCAACGCCTGGGCCGCGCCCTGCGCGATCGTCGGCGGACAGCTGTGCACGGCGTCGCCGATCAGCACCACGCGGCCGCGGTTCCACGGCACCGGCAGCAGATGCGTCTCGAAGCGGGTGTAGTTGACCCGCGACGGGTCGGTCAGGGTTTCCCGAATCTCGTCCCATGGCCCGTGGTAGGCCAGCGACAGGTCACGCATCACCGCCAACTGCTGCTCAGGGGACAGCGCCGAACGGTCTTGCGAGGGCTCGACGAGGTACGCGTACAGCGTGTCCTCCCCGGTCGGGCAGTACCCCGCGATGTAACACGGGCCCCCATAGATCAGGTCGGTGCGTGTAACGCTCGCCGGCCGCGGTCCGAACGCCCGCCAGATACCCATCCCCGTCGGCCGAGGCTCAAGCTGGATCCCCAGAGCCCGCCGGGTCCATGAACGGACACCGTCCGCACCGACCACCAAGTCGTAACGGCCGGTCGATCCGTCCGAGAAAGTCACGTCGACGCAACGTTCGTTCTCGGCGATACGGGTCACCGTGGTATCGAAACGCAGCTTCGCACCCGCGGAGATCGCCCGCTCGACGAGAATCCGAGCCAGCTCCGGCCGCGGCATGCCCAACGTTCCGGGCAGGTCCAGACCGCCGGTCTTCACGTCGGGAAGCTCAGCCAGCAACGTGCCGTGCTCGTCCGGGGCACGCAGCCCGAGACTGTCGAACGCGTACCCGGCGGCACGCACCTCGTCCCACACCCCGATCTGTCGCAACACGCGCAGCGCATTGCCTTGCAAGGTGATTCCCGACCCGATCGCAGTCGGCTCCGGCTTCACATCGACGACCTCGACCGTGACGTCGGCCTGCGGGAGCAGGATCGCGACCGCAGTCCCGGCCGAACCGGCCCCGATCACCAGAACGTTATCGACAGCAGCCATCACGACTCCTACTTCACTGCGATGGGATTCAGCGGAGCACCCACCGCGCCCGTCACCGGCAGCGGCGCGGCGGTCAACCAGAACTCGTACACCCCGTCGGCGGCACAGTCGGTGGCCAGCGCGTCGAGGTCCCACATCTCACCGATGAAGAGGCCGATATGCGGAATGGCGACCTGGTGCAGCGGCTGGAACGCCAGCACGTCGAACTCGTTCGGCCGCACCTCGAACCCCCAGGTGTCCGTGGCGATTCCGGCGATCTGTGACTCGAACAGCCAGTCGGCCGTGGTGAGCGACAGGCCCGGAGCCGCCCCGCCCGCATAGTCGCCCCAACCTTCGCGGCGCGCGCGAGTGAGCTGACCAGTGCGTACGCACACCAGATCGCCTCGGCCCACACTCACGCCCTCGGCAGCAAGGGTCCGTTCCAGGTGCTCAGCCGTGATCGGGAACCCGTCCGGCAACTCGCCGTCGGTCCCGATCATCCGGCCGACGTCCAGCAGCACGCCCCGCCCGGCGATCAGGTCCGCCACCGTCTCGATGCCGGTCACCCGGTCGCCCTCGCTGGTCACCACCTGCGAAGCGCGGCGCCCGTTGTAAGCCTGCCCGTGGTCGAAGATGTGCCCGAGCCCGTCCCACTGGGTCGACGCCTGAAGCGGCATGAAGATCACGTCATCCGCGCCACCGATACCGTGCGGAAATCCCTGGTCGCCGAACTCCGCGTCAACCCCGGTGTCCAACATCGTGTGCACGGGATTGGTGCGCCTCCGCCAGCCTTTCTGCGGCCCGCTCGCGTCGAATCGCTGCGCCAGCGAAAAGCTCACCCCGCGCCGGACCAGCCGCGCCCCGTCGACACGCTTGGCGGCGTCCAGGAAGTTCAGCGTGCCCCGCACATCATCGGGCCCCCAGCGGCCCACGTTCGAGCACCGCTTCACGATGGCTGCCACGGCCCCCTCGGGATCGCGGCGATCAAACGGTTCCGGCACGTGCGACACGGTCGTCCTTTCCAAGGTCGGGACAACCATCCGCTACCAGACGACCACCCGGGAAGAGCCGATCGCTGATGGGGGCCATTACCACGGTTGATACCGTCTCTGGGGTGAACCTGGCCAGCCTGGACCTCAACCTGCTCGTGGCCCTCGACGCGCTTCTCGAACAACGCAGCGTCACCCGCGCCGCCGAGCAACTTCACCTCAGCCAGCCCGCACTGTCCGCCTCATTGGCCCGACTTCGCCGCCATTTCAACGACCAACTGCTCACTCGGGTGGGCAATGAATACCGCCTGACCCCGCTCGCCGTCCGACTCAAGGAACGCACCCGCGAGGCCGTCGGCAGTATCGAGCGAGTCTTCAGCGCCGAATCCGACTTCGACCCCGCTACCTCCCGGCGTGAGTTCAGCCTAGCCCTCAGCGACTACGCCACCGCCGTCTTCGGCGCCACCCTCGCGGCACAGCTCAGCGCCGAAGCCCCGCACGCCCGGCTCCGGTTCATCGCGAACACTCCCTCTTTCGTCGACCGGGCCCACCAGCTACTGCTCGGCGTCGACCTGCTCGTCATGCCGCACGGATTCCTGACGGACCTCTCCTGCGAGGACCTCTACGAGGACGACTGGGTCTGCGTCACCTCCGTCGACAACCCCGCCGCCGAGAAGGGCCTCACCGTCGACGACCTGCGCACCCTGCCCTGGGTGCTCACCTACTACGGCCCGACCGCTGCCACCCCCGCGTCGCGGCAACTGCAGCTGCTCGGCATCGAACCGACCGCGCAAGTGATCACCGAAAACTTCCTCACCATCCCCGATCTCGTCGCGGGGACCGATCGCATCGCCGTCCTGCAACGCCGCCTCGCCGATCGCCTGCCCACCGACACCGACATCCGGGTGGCGCAGTGCCCGGTGCCGTTGACACCGCTGGTCGAGGCGATGTGGTGGCACCCGATCTACGACGACGACCCGGAGCACACGTACGTACGCAACTTGGTCCTCCGTGCCACCGAGACACTTCGTCGGCCAGCGTAGTACCCCGCCGACTCAGGGTAGCCGCGAGCACGGTTGACGGGTGCCGCTGGCGAATCAGCCAGCGTGCGAGGGACCGTCAGGCGGAGGCGATCACCACGTGGCACCCCCAGGACGACAGCAACGGCTTGGAGGGTCCGCGTGTGTCCGTCGAAATACCACGCAGGCTGCCGCTGGACCAGACGTACGTCGACTCCTGGTTTTGCTTGCGTGTTCCGACCGCAGTTGTTCGCGACCGGCGACCGCACCCCTGACTCGGCGGGGTCGATGTTCGTCAGTCTTGACCGCACCCCACACGAGCGGACGCCGCTGACCTCGGCCAACGTCCTGCCCTCGTCGCTGCCAATGACCCTGAGCCCGATGCCTGCGGTCACCTCGCGCGAACACCGACACGCCCCTTCCACCTT
>NZ_BSTJ01000025.1 GCF_030269445.1 Actinoallomurus iriomotensis | reverse complement strand
AGAGACCGAACGACGCCAAGCCTTCCCCGAGTGGCTGCACACCTACAATCACCACCGCGCACACACCGCGCTAGGAGGCCGACCACCCGCCAGCCGCATCCCCAACCTCACGGGACAGAACACCTAGCCCTGGCCGCCGCCGAGCTGGGAGATGTCGCGGGCGGCGCCCGTGGAGGCGGAGGTGGCCATCGCGGCGTACGCCTGGAGGGCCGCGCTCACCGGGCGGTGCCGGTCGCGGGGGCGGTAGGAGCCCAGGTCCTTCAGCAGGCGCTCGCGGCGGGCGCGAAGCTCGTCGGCCGGCACGTCGAGGCGCAGCTCGCGGCCCGGGATGTCGATCACGATGCGGTCGCCGTCCTCGACCAGGGCGATGTCACCACCGCCCGCGGCCTCCGGTGAGGCGTGCCCGATCGACAGGCCGCTCGTGCCGCCCGAGAAGCGGCCGTCCGTGATCAGCGCGCAGGCCTTGCCGAGGCCGCGGCCCTTGAGGAACGACGTGGGGTAGAGCATCTCCTGCATGCCCGGGCCGCCCTTGGGGCCCTCGTAGCGGATCACCACCACGTCACCCGGCTTCACCCGGTCGCCGAGGATGCCCTCCACGGCGTCCTCCTGGCTCTCGAACACCACCGCCGGGCCCTCGAAGCGCCACAGCGCCTCCTCCACGCCCGCGGTCTTGACGACCGCGCCCTCCACGGCGAGGTTGCCGTAGAGCACGGCCAGCCCGCCGTCCTTGGTGTAGGCGTGCTCGGCGTCGCGGATGCAGCCCTCGGCGCGGTCGAGGTCGAGAGCCTCCCACCGGTTGTTCTGGCTGTACGGCCGGGTGGTGCGGACCCCGCCGGGCGCGGCGTGGAACAGCTCCGTCGCCTCGGCCGACACGCTGTCGGAGCGCACGTCCCAGGCGTCCAGGAACGCACCGAGCGAGTCGCCGTGGATCGTGTGGACCGTACGGTTGAGCAGGCCCGCGCGGTCGAGCTCGCCCAGGATGGCCGGGATGCCGCCGGCGCGGTGGACGTCCTCGATGTGGTACTTCGCGGTGGCCGGCGCGACCTTGCAGACGCACGGCACGCGGCGGGACAGCTCGTCGATCTCCTTCAGGCCGAAGTTCACGCCCGCCTCGCGGGCCGCCGCCAGGAGGTGCAGGATCGTGTTGGTCGAGCCGCCCATCGCGACGTCGAGCGCCATGGCGTTCTCGAACGCGTCGCGAGTGGCGATGTTCAGCGGCAGCACCGAGTCGTCGTCACCGGCGTAGTAGCGCTGGGCGATCTCCACGACCCGCCGGCCGGCGTCCTCGAACAGCTTCTTGCGGTCCGCGTGGGTGGCCAGCACCGTGCCGTTGCCGGGCAGCGCCAGGCCGATCGCCTCGGTCAGGCAGTTCATGGAGTTGGCGGTGAACATGCCCGAGCAGGACCCGCAGGTCGGGCAGGCGTTCTCCTCCATCTGCGCGAGCGTGTCGTCGGAGACGGACTCGTCGGCGGAGGCGATCATCGGGTCGATCAGGTCGAGCTTGGTCGTGCCGTCGACCGGCTTGCCGGCCTCCATCGGGCCGCCGGAGACGAAGACGGTGGGGATGTTGAGCCGCATGGCCGCGATCAGCATGCCCGGCGTGATCTTGTCGCAGTTGGACACGCAGATCAGGGCGTCCGCGCAGTGCGCGTTGACCATGTACTCGACCGAGTCGGCGATGAGCTCGCGGGACGGCAGGGAGTAGAGCATGCCGCCGTGGCCCATGGCGATGCCGTCGTCGACCGCGATGGTGTTGAACTCGCGGGGCACGCCGCCCGCCTCCTTGACGGCGGCGGCGACCACCTGGCCGACCTCGCGCAGGTGCACGTGGCCGGGCACGAACTCGGTGAAGCTGTTGGCCACGGCGATGATGGGCTTGCCGAAGTCCTCACGGGCCACACCGGTGGCCCGGAGAAGCGCCCGTGCGCCCGCCATGTTCCTGCCGTGCGTAACCGTTCGTGACCTCAGCGGCGGCATGACCTCTCCATCCCTTGTGCTCAGACTCCGATCGTACGGGGTAGAAGCACAGCGTTGAGACAGTGCGTCTTACATCGCGGGCACAACTAGGACGGCCATGACACTCGACCATCTCGTCTACGCGACTCCGGACCTGGAGGAGAGCGTCCGGCAGCTCGCCAAGCTGACCGGCGTACGGCCGGTGGAGGGCGGGCCGCACCTGGGCCTCGGCACGCGCAACCACCTCATCGGCCTGGGCGAACTCCGCTATCTGGAGATCATCGGACCGGATCCGGAGCAGCCGGAGCCCGAGGGGCCACGGCCGTTCGGCATCGACGAGCTGACCGAGCCGCGGCTGGCCGCCTGGGCGGTGCGGGCCGCCGACATCGAGGCGCGCGTCGCACGCTCCCGCACGCTGGGGTACGACCCGGGCCCGATCGAGCCGCTGTCACGCCGCACGCCGGACGGGGAGGTGCTGCGCTGGCGGCTGACCTACCCGTACGAGGCCGTCGTGCCGTTCCTGATCGACTGGGGGAGGACGCCGCATCCGGCGCGCCGCCTGCCGGTCGTGCCGCTGACGGCGTTCGCCGCCAGCCATCCCGAGCCCGCGCTGGTACGCGAACGCCTGGCCGCCCTCGGCGTCGAGCTGGACGTGCGCGAGGGCGAGCCAGCGCTGGTCGCGGTGATCGGCGGCACCACGACCCTGACCTGAGGAGCTCAGTCGTCGTCCGACGGGTACTTCGGCGGGAGCACCCGTTCGGCGGCCTCGTAGATGCGGTCGATGTCCGTCGAGGAGAGGATCTTCGGGCGACGGCGCAGGTAGTTGCGGGCGCGGGCGCCGGCGTACACGTCGACGTCGCGGACCATCAGGACCTTCCAGGAAATGGCCGGACCGTAGATGGCGAGCGAGGGCTGCACCGGCACCTCGTAGCCGAGCGCGCCGCTGATCAACTTGCTGGCCTGCTCGGACTCCCAGCGCGCCTCGTCGAGGCGCTCCTTCTTGTTGAAGGGGCCGAGGAACAGCTTGCGGTGCGACATCGCGCGCACCGGCAGCCGC
Source organism: Actinoallomurus iriomotensis (assembly GCF_030269445.1). GTDB lineage: Bacteria > Actinomycetota > Actinomycetes > Streptosporangiales > Streptosporangiaceae > Actinoallomurus > Actinoallomurus iriomotensis. Next base: position 34,698 of record NZ_BSTJ01000025.1, on the reverse strand, counting down.
TTGTCCCACTTCTCGGAGTCGACCGCGTACACGCCGGTGGGCCCGATCACCAGGTGATCGATCTGCCCGTCACTGACGCCCTCGTCGTCGCGCGGGACGGCGCGGGCGTGCAGGGTGCGGTAGCCGGACTTCTCCATGCCGCGCAGCTGCCGTTCGGTCTTGCGCTCGGCGACGGACGGCTTGCGCCACGCCTCGACGCTCGACTCCTTGCGGTTCTTCAGCGCGACGTCGGCGACCACCACCGCGATGGCGACGAGGAGGCCGACCGGAAGATTGACCAGCAGCGCGAACAGCAGCCCGAGGGCCAGCGCCGCGACCGACCGGCGGATCCACCTCTGGACCTGGGGATCACCGATCATGTCGCCGTACGTTTCCTGCTTGGGGCGCTCGCGTTCGAACGGACTCTGTTCCTCCGGCCGGGATGCGTCATCCTGCTCGCGTGTGGAGGTCTGGGTGGACGTATCCCGCTCCACAGGGGCCATTTCCGACACTCCCTGCTCGATCGACGGCAGCGAACATGATCTTCCTTGGGGAAGGGTAACGAGGCTTCGCGCCGAGTGCCTAGTCGTGTCATGTCGACAGTTTTGTCCCCCTGAGTCGTTGATTAGCCCCGGTAAGACAGGGGTAGATTTCGCATCATCCCCCACGGTGGCCGTGCAACTTTCGGTGGGCGTACCGTCTTCACTTGTGACCCAAATTCATGACCTCAGCGCGCGCGAGCAGGCCGCCGCGATCCGCGACCGCGAACTCTCACCCGTCGACGTCACCGAACACTACCTGAATCGCATCGACCGCCTGGGCGACCAGGTGGGCGCGTTCGTGACGGTGACCGCCGACATGGCACGTGAGCAGGCGAAAACCGCCGAGAAGGCGGTCGCGCAGGGGGACACGCCGCCTTTGCTGGGCGTGCCCGTGCCCATCAAGGACCTGAACATGGTGAAGGACGTGCCGATGACACTCGGCTCGGCCGCCTTCGACGATTTCCAGGGATTCGCCGACGACAACGTCGTCACGTCGCTCCGTGAGGCGGGCACGATTCTGCTGGGTAAGACCAATACGCCGGAATTCGGACTGCCCTGTTATACCGAGAACGACGTCGCGCCCCCGGCGCGTACCCCTTGGGATCTGTCCCGGTCCGCCGGCGGGTCGAGCGGGGGAGCCGCCGCCGCGGTCGCCGCGGGTCTCGCGCCGATCGCCCAGGGCAGCGACGGTGGCGGGTCGATCCGGATCCCGGCCAGCGTGTGCGGCCTGTTCGGCATCAAGCCGACGCGCGGCCGGGTCAGCCACGGCCCGATCGTGCCCGACCTGACCGGGCTCGCCACGAACGGCCCGATCGCCCGCGACGTGCGCGACGCCGCGTTGATGCTCGACCTGATCTCCGGCAACCGGCCGGGTGACATGTATCACGCCGCCCCGCAGGAGGGCACCTTCCTGGAGGCCGCCGACCGCGCGCCCGGCCGGCTGCGCATCGGCCGCAGCATGGCCTCGGCCGTCCCCGGCGCGGAGATCCACCCCGACTGCGTGGCCGCCTACGAGGCCGCCACGGAGCTGCTCACCGAGCTGGGACACGAGGTCGAAGAGTTCGACATGCCGTTGGGCGCCGACCTGGTGCCGCACTTCGAGACGCTCTGGGCGGCGATGGCCACGCTCACCCCGGTGCCGCCGGACCGCGAGGAGCGCCTGCGGCCGCTCACCCGCCACCTGCGCGAGCGCGGCAACGCCATCACCGCGCCGGAGCTGTTCATGGCACAGGGCGCGCTGCAGCTCGCGGTGCGCCTGGCGATGCCGGTCGCCGAGCAGTACGACGTGATCCTGCACCCGACCCTCGCGCAGCCGCCGGTGCCGATCGGCCACTTCGACGACGTCGACCCGGCCGAGAACTTCGAGCGGCAGAAGCGCTTCACGCCCTTCACCTCGATCTACAACATCACCGGCCAGCCGGCCGTCAACGTCCCGCTGCACTGGAGCGACGACGGACTGCCGATCGGCGTGATGCTCGTCGGCCGGATGAGCGACGAGGCCACCCTCATCTCGCTGTCCGCGCAGCTGGAGGCGGCCCGTCCCTGGGCCGACCGGCATCCTCCGATTTGGGACTGACCCGTCGATTCGACCGCCGGGCTCGGGGCATCGTAGGCAGCGTGAACGATCTCAACGAGCTGGCCGCCGCGTACGGCGTCGAGACCTCCTACACCGACTGGCGGAGGCGACCGGCCGACGTCTCACCCGACACGATCAGGACGGTCCTGACCGCGCTGGGCGCGGACGTCTCCTCTCCGGCCGCCGTCCGCGCCGAACTGGAGCGTCTCGCGCACGAGAGGCGCACCCGGCTGCTGCCGCCGTCCCTCGTGGCGTACCCGGGTGAGAACCTGTCCGCTCCGGCGGGAGCGGACCTGCGGGTGGAGCTGCCGGGCGGCGGCGAGATCGGTCTCGCCCCGTCCGGCGCCGGCTCCTACCGGCTGCCCGCCGACGTCCCGCCCGGCGACCACGCCGTGCACGCCCGCCTCGGCGACCGTACGGCGAGCGCCCCGCTGCTGGTGGCCCCACCACGCGCACCCGATCCGGGAACGCGTGCGTGGGGCTTCATGGCGCAGCTGTACTCCGCGCGGTCGCGCGGCTCCTGGGGCCTCGGCGACCTGGCCGACCTGCGGAGCCTGGCGCGCTGGAGCGCGCAGGACCTCGGCGCCGGGTTCGTCCTGGTCAACCCGCTGCACGCCGCCGAGCCCGCCGCGCCGATCCGGCCCTCGCCGTACCTGCCGGTGAGCCGCCGCTTCACCAGCCCCCTCTACCTGCGGCCCGAGGACGTGCCCGAGTACGCCGGGGCCGACCCGGACCTGCGGCGGCGCGTCGACGAGCTCGCGGCTCCCGCACGGGCCCGCGACCACACGGCCGACATCCTCGACCGTGACGCGGTCTGGGCGGCCAAGGGCGCCGCGCTGGAGCTGCTGTACGCGTTGCCGCGCTCGCCCGGCCGCGAGGCCGCCTACGCCGCGTACCGCGAGCGGGAGGGCGAGGCGCTGACGGCCTTCGCGACCTGGAGCGCGCTGGCCGAGCTCCACGGCGCCGACTGGCGCTCGTGGCCGGCTCCGCTGCGCGACCCCGCCTCGGCCGCGGTCGCCGCCGAACGCGAGCGGCTCGCGGACCGGATCGGCTTCCACTCGTGGCTGCAGTGGCTCCTGGACGACCAGCTCGCCTCGGTCCAGTCGGCCGCCCGCGCCGCGGGAATGCCGATCGGCGTCATCCACGACCTCGCCGTCGGCGTCGACCCCGGCGGCGCGGACACCTGGGCGTACCAGGACCTGTTCGCCCAGGGCATCACCGTCGGCGCGCCGCCGGACGCGTTCAACCAGCGCGGACAGGACTGGGGACAACCGCCGTGGCACCCGCAGCGGCTCGCCGGCTCCGGCTACGCGCCGTACCGCGCCATGCTCCGCCACGTCCTGCGGCACGCGGGCGGCCTCCGCCTCGACCACGCGATGCAGGTGTTCCGGCTGTGGTGGGTGCCGGAGGGCGCGCCGGCCTCCGAGGGAACGTACGTCGCCTACCCGCACGACGAGATGCTCGGGGCACTGCTGTACGAGGCGCACCGGGCGGACGCGGTCGTCGTCGGCGAGGACCTCGGCACGGTCGAGGACTACATGCGCGAGGTGTTCGCCGAACGCGGGGTGTTCGGGACGTCGATGGCCTGGTTCGAACGCGACCCCGGCGGCGGACCGCTGCCACCCGGCAAGTGGCGCGAGCTGTGCCTGGCCACCGTCGGCACCCACGACATGCCGCCCATCGAGGGGTACCTGAACGGCGACCACGTCGCGCTGCGCGAGCGCCTCGGCCTGCTGACCCGGCCGGCCTCGGAGGAGTACGAGGAACTGGAGGAGGGCCTGCGGGAGTGGCGCGAACTGCTGACCTCCCTGGGCCTGGACCCGGCCGACATGACCACCGCCCTGCACGCCTTCCTCGCCCGCACCCCGTCCCGCCTGATCGGCGTCTCCCTGGCGGACGCGGTCGGCGAACGCCGTACCCAGAACCAGCCGGGCACGACGGATGAGTACCCGAACTGGCGGGTCCCGCTGACCGACGCGGAGGGCCACCCGGTCCTTCTGGACGACCTCCCCGACGACCGCCACGTCCGCGCCGCCACGGAACCGGTACGGCCCCCGGGGACCTGAGCCGAGGTTCTTCCCGGGAGCACCGCGGCTCGCCTGGAGTGACGTGCCGTTTCTGGGGGCGTGAGGCCCGGAGGCGTCCCCGGGCCTCACGCGTGTCGTGCTGCCGGTTACCGGCGGGCCGGGGCGCCGCCCTGGCCGCCGTTGGGTGCGCCGGTGGGGCGGAGTGACGCGCAGGCCTGGGCGGCCTTCTTCTGTTTCGCCGACATGGTCGGCATGCCGCTCGGGCGGCCCGACGGACGGGCCGTCGGGGTGCCGCTCGGTGCTCCGCTGGGCGCGCCGTTACCCGGGCCGCCGCCCGGGCCGCGGCCGGGCGTCGAGACGCCCTGTTTCCGCATGCACTCGCGGTACGCGGCCATCGCGTCGTTCGACCCGCCGCTCTTCGCGGCGGTCGGACTCTGGCCGGAACCGCGCTGGTCCGAGCCGCCGCAGGCCGCGCTGAACAGCAGCGCGGCCGCGACCGCCGCCCCGCCGAACAGCCGGACCGCCGCCTGACCATCGATCATCGTCGTCTCCTGGAATGGGTTTCCGTACGTCAGCGGCCGGAGGAGCGGCCCTGGCTGACGGATGTCGCGGTGACCGTGCCGTCCTTGGCCTGGTCACCCTGCACGACGACGTTCGTTCCGGCCTTGAGGTCCGTGGCCGAACCGCTGCGGAGCACGCTGACGTCGGTACCGCCGGTCAGCGTGACCTTCACGACGTCGCCGTTCGCCGTCCGGACGTAGATGGTCCGGCCGGAGATCTTCTGCACCGTGCCGGCGGTCACGCCGGCCGTGGCGGAGGCGCCCGGAGCACCGGACTGTCCGGTGCCTCGAGTGCCGCCCTGGCCCGGCGGCGTGCCGTTCTGGCCCCGGAGACCGCTCCCGGCAGGCGTGCTCGGCGCGGCGCTCTGACGCGCCGCGTGACGGTCCACCTGGGCGCCGATGACGAAACCGGCGGCGACCAGCACGCCCGCGCCGAGGACGGTGGTCAGGCCCGGCCGCCTGCGGACGAGTGGCGTCCTGGCCGGTTCCTCGGCCAGATCGTCCTCGAACGGCGGTTCGGAGAGCTCCTCGCTCTCCGCGGCGGCCGGTGCGCGTACGGCGCGTCGGGTGCGGGCGCTCATCTTCTCTCTCCTCGCGCTCATTGGTGTCGCAGCGCCTCGATGGGGCGCAGCCTCGCGGCCCGGCCGGCGGGATAGCCGCCGAAGAACAGGCCGATCGCCACGGACACGGCCAGGGCCAGGACGATCGACGAGGGCACCAGCACGGGCCGTACGCCGGCGATGGGGAACAGGCTCGCGACGACCCCGATCGCCACCACCGACAGGCCGCCGAGCAGGCTCAGCACGGTCGCCTCGGCGACGAACTGGCCGAGGATCGCGCCCCGCGGCGCGCCGATGGCCTTGCGGACGCCGATCTCGCGCGTCCGCTCGGTGACGGTGACCAGCATGATGTTGGTGATGCCGATCCCGCCGACCAGCAGGCTGATGGCGGCGACCGCGCCGAGGAGCACGGTGAAGGTCTTACCGGAGTCGCTCACCGCCGACCGCAGGCTCGCCTGGCTCTGGATCTGGAAGTCGGCCGTGTCGGACCCGGAGATCCCGTGCCGCTGGTCGAGGATGTCGGTGACCTCACTCTGCGCCTCGTCGGTGACCTTCGCGCTCTGGGCCTCGACGACGATGTCGCTCAGCCCTCCGAATCCGGTGAGGTTCGACTGGACGACCGGCAGCGGGGCGATCGCCACGTCGTCGGCGTCCTGCATGCCCGACGACCCCGACTCCCGCAGCACCCCGACCACGGTGAAGAGCGCGCCGCCCACGTTGATCTGCTTGTTCAGCGGGTCGACGGTGCCGAACAGGTCCTCGGCCACCGTGGTCCCGATCACCACGACCTTCCGGCCGCCGGTCACGTCGTCGTTCGTGAACCCCGTTCCCCGGTCGACGACCTTGTCGGCGGCGGCGAAGTAGGCCGGATACGTGCCGACGAACTGGCTGATCGCGTGACTCGTGCCCGCGTACGTCGTCGTCACCGACGAGGACGTCACGACCGGGGAGGCGCTGTTGACCGCGGGCGCGTTGACCGGGTCGACCAGGGCCTTGGCGTCGTCCACCGTGAGGTCGTGGGCCTGCGTCCGCGGGCCGTTGCTCTGCCCGCCGGCGGCGCCGCCGAAGCCGCCGAACCCGCCGCCGGGACCGCCCATGCCGCCACCGCGCCGGCCCGCCGACGTCGACGGCGTGACGGTCAGCGAGTTCGCGCCGAGGCGGGAGATGCTGTTTTTGATCTGCTGGGACGAGCCGTTCCCGACCGCGACCAGCACGATCACGGCCGCGACGCCAATGAGGACGCCGAGCATGGTCAGCGCGCTGCGCGGCTTGTTGGAGGTCAGCCCGCGCACGGCGAACCGCAGGATCTCCCAGGGGTTCACCGGGTGCCGCCCGTCACCCGGGCCGCCGCGGGCGGCGGACCGGCCACGGCCGCCTGCCGGCGGTCGTCGATCACGCGCCCGTCGACCAGGCGGATCACGCGCTTGGCCCGCGCGGCGACCTCGTCCTCGTGGGTGATCAGCACGATCGTGCGCCCGGACGCGCTGAGCCCGTCCAGGATGTCCAGGACGTCCTCGGTGGACCGCGTGTCCAGGTTGCCGGTCGGCTCGTCGGCCAGGACGAGCGCCGGAGCGGTGACCAGTGCCCGTGCCACGGCGACGCGTTGCTGCTGGCCGCCGGACAGCTCGTTCGGCTCGTGGCCCATCCGCTCGCCGAGGCCGACCTGGCGCAGCGCGGCCTCGGCCCGCCGCCGGCGTCGCGACGGCCGCACGCCGCCGTACGCCAGGGGCAGCTCGACGTTGGCCAGTGCCGACATCCGGGGAATCAGGTTGAACGACTGGAAGATGAAACCGATCTTGCGGTTGCGCAGGATCGACAGCCGGCGTTCGTCGAGCCCCCCGACGTCGGTGCCGTCGAGCAGGTAACGGCCGTCGCTCGGTACGTCGAGGCAGCCCAGGATGTTCATGAGCGTCGACTTGCCGGATCCGGACGCCCCCATGATGGCGACGTAGTCGGACCGCTCGACGCGCAGCGAGACGCCGCGCAGGGCGTGCACGGCCGTGTCGCCCGCGCCGTAGACCTTGGTCACCTCGCGCACGTCCAGGACCGGCGCGGTCACGGCCGTCCTCCGCCGCCGCCACCGGCGCCGCCGATGCCACCGCTCCCGCCGCCGGGGAACCCGCCGGAGGAGCCGCTGTCGCCGCTGCCGGTGGTCGTGGTGATCACGACCTCGTCGCCCTCGTTCAGCCCCGACTTGATCTCCGTGCCCTGGTCGCCGGAGACGCCGGTCTGAACCTGCTCGGCGACCTGCTTCCCGCCCTGCCGGACGGTCACGGTGCTCTGCCCGCCGGCCGTTCGCACCGCGGCCGCCGGCACGTACAGCACGTTCTCCGCCGAGGCCGTGGTGACCCGCACGGTCGCGGTCTGGCCGAGCCGCAGGGAGGACGGCGGGTCGGTGAGCTCGACGGTGGCGCCGTACTGGACGACGTTGTCGCTCGTGGTCGGCGACATGTCGATCTCGGTGACCTCGCCGGTGGCCGTGACGCCGGTGAGCGCGTCGAAGGAGACCGTCGCGGACTGGCCGGTCTTCAGCTTGGTCGCGTCCGACTCGGTGAACTCCCCGGTGACCTCCAGCCGGCCCGGATCGGCCAGCTCGATGAACCCGGAGGAGCTGGAGCCGTCAGTGCTGGATGAGCTGGAGGAGCCCGACGACCCGGTCGAGCCGCCGGATGAGCCCTGCCCCGACGAGGACGAACCGGACGAGGAGGAGGCGGAGCCGCCGGAGGAGCCGCCGACGGTGCCGTTGACCGCGACGATCGTCCCGCTGAACGGCGCGACGATCCTGGTGCCCTCGAGCGCCCGTACGGCCTGTTCGTAGGAGTTCTTGGCCGAGACGTACTGGGAGTAGCCCGAGGCGCTGGAGGTGTCGCCGGACTCGGCGGCGGCCAGGCTCGCCTTGGCCGAGGTGACATTCTCCTCGGCCTCGGTCCGGTCGAGCCGGGCCAGCACCCGGCCCTTCCTGACTTTGTCGCCGGCCGCCACGTTGATCTTGGTGACCGTGCCGGAGGTCCCGAAGGTGAGCGCCCGCGTACGGGAGCTGGCCACCGAGCCGGAGGCGGACACCGATGACACGACGTTGCCGCGCGCGACTCGCGCGGTGCGGGTGGAGGACGCGCCGGCCGCGTCGTCCCCACCGCTGAGCGAGAGATATCCGACGGCGATCCCCACGGCCAGCAGAACGGCGAGCGCACCGTTGAGCAGGAGAACGCGGCGTCTGAGCAGACGTTTCACCCGGCCTAATGTGGAGACGTTCGATGGGACCAGGCTGATGTGACCATGAGAAATGGATGAGTGGCGTTTCAAAGGCCTTTCTCATGTGCCGCTCATACCGCTCTCACGCGGACCTGGAACCGAACGCCGGACGCGCCATTGCGCAGCCTCGATGACCGACTCGTGCTGAGCAAGGCGGTTGGGATCGTTGTTCGCCTCAGACGCGGTCGTGGAGGGTGATCTGATAGCCGTCGGGGTCGGCGAAGGTGAATGTCCGACCGAAGGGGCCGTCGATCGGTGCAGAGACGATGGTGTGCCCGTCGGCGACCAGAGCATCGTGAATGGCCTGGACGTCTGTGGCGTGGAGCCAGATCGCGGTGCCGATGCCGGGCTGGGCAGCGGATGTGAGGTCGGTGCCGGCAATGACGTCGCGGAGTGCGAAGGCGATCGGTTTCGTCTCGAAGACGACGGCGTGCGGAGGCCCGGCCTGCGAGCGGACGAGGCCGAGGTAGTGCTCGTAGAACGCCTGCGAAGCGTCGAGATCGCGCGCTTGGAGCGAGATGAAGTCGGGGCCGGTGGCCGGCATGAGGATACTCCTTCTTTCGTGTCAGCATTCTGACACAGGCCAACCTATGTCAGAATGCTGACATGAGTCAAGACGGTGTCGGCGTCGACCTGGAGACGTCACTGGGCTACCTGCTGAAAGAGGCGTCGAGCACCCTCCGCGCAGCCATGGAAGAGGTGCTGCGGCCGCTCGGGCTGAGCGTGACGCGCTACGCCTGCCTCGAGTTGCTGGCTCAACGGCCGGGCTTGTCGAACTCCGAGCTCGCGCGGGGCGCGTTCGTGACACGGCAGTCGATGAACGTCCTGCTCCAAGCCCTGGAACGAGAGGGCTACGTGACCAGGCCGGCGGAGGCGCCCGTCGGGAAGGTTCTTCCCACGCGACTCACGCCTCGCGGTCGACGGAGCCTTGAGAAGGCGACCGTGGCGGTCCGGTCGGTCGAGGTCAGAATGCTGGCCGGCATGACCGAGACCGAGCAGTCAGACGCGTTCCGGATCCTGCGGAGGATGATCCATTCCCTGCGCGACGGCAACGACGGTTCGTAGTTCATTCCCCCGGCCCGGCTGTCTCCGCGCCCGGCTCCGCCCGAGCAGCCGACCGGGTGGGGCGGGCCCGTCTCCATGTGGACGGGCTCACATCCGTCAGTCGCGCTCGTCCTCTTGATCCATCCGGCGGAACTCCTCGTACATGGCCGTCCCTGGTCCCGCCACATACATCTCGAAACCCGCCCAGTCGGAGCCGTGGAATTCAATGAAGGACAAATTGCCGAGGCTGTCGTTGATTTCGACGTTGGTCATATGCAGGGCCGGAACGCGAAACGGCTCCTCACGAGGCCAGGACTCGTCGCCCGCGTCGTTCACATGGATGTCGATGCCGAGCAGCGGAACGGGGTGACATACGAGATGGCGCGGTCGTAGTCGTGGACGTCCTGCGAGCCCTCCTCGTAAGCGATCGGCATCTTCAGGGCCTGCAGCAGGCGAGCCCAGCCGCCGAGGTCGGTGAAGTCGGTTCGAAGAACGGGAACGGAGTCCGTGCGGGGCAGGCGTATCGGTCGCCGATCACGATTCATGCCGCAGACCCTGGCGTCGGGCACTGACGGGACGAGGACGCGCGGGCTCCTCGCTGGCCGGCCCGCGACGTACCACTCTGACCAGCGGAAACTTCATCTCGGCGTCGTGTTCCTCGACAACGACGCCAGGTGGTAGGTGCCGGATGTGTAGTTGTTCAGGCCACCGGGTGTGTATCGGCCGCAGGGAGACGCCGGCGTGCCGCAGATTTGGTCACCTCGGTCCAAGGTCTCTCAGCGCTTCCGCCAGCACGCCTCCGGCGCCGAGCTCGCCAAGCCACAGATGATCATCCTTATTGCGAGATCATTCTGTTGGGAGTTCTCAGCGGGCTCTCGCGGGGGCGCGGAGCTGTTCGGTCAGCCGCTCGAGTTCGGCCGCCGTGGCAGGCGAGGGGTCGTTGAGTCCGCTGTGCACGGCCGTCGAGCTCTTCATGAAGCGCCGGAGCACGGCCACGAGAAGCCCTTGCGGCAGAGCCCGCAACGCGGCGAACGCGCGAGGTACCGGCGGCGTCTCCATCGCGGCGAGGTTCTGCCGCATGAGGTGGAGCATGTCGCGGACCGCGTCCGGGTCGTCGGCCAGCGCTACCGGGCCGCCCGCCGCGTGTACCGCCTGTCCGAGCGGCACCTCGAATGCGGCGTGCGTCCTGAGCCAGGCGTCCATCTGCGGCTCGGCCTTGGCGTTGATCCCGGCGGTACGGAACGTCTCCACGATCCGTTCCAGTCGCGGGGTGGTGCGGCCGTCGGGCTCGCCGATCGGCATCGCGACCCGACGGGTGATGAAACTGCTCTTGCTGTAGCGGATCACGTCGCCGTCCATCGTGCCGCCCGCCGTGGGGAAGCCGAGCAGCACCCGTTCGTGGCCGATCACCGCGCCCAGCGTCTCCGGGCCGGCTGCCCAGTTGAGCAGGAACAGCACGTCACCTTGGACGCCGGCGAGTGATTCCAGCACCGCGTCCACCTGGTGGGTGCGGACGAAGACGGTGATCAGGTCGTACTCGCTGCCCGCGTGCTCGATCACCGGTACCGGTACCCGCCTGACGGCTGGGCCGTCTCCCTCGGCGAGCTGCACGCCGTGCCGGCGCAGAGCGGTCAGGCGCCCGCCCCGGGCGAGGAGCGAGACGTCGTGGCCGGCCTCATGCATGCGGGCGGCGAACAGGCTGCCGCAAACCCCGGCGCCGTACACGAGCAGCTTCATGACCGCCTTCTTTCATACGTTCGATTTAATCATACGTTCGTTTCATTCAAACATATGTATAGTCCCTCGTGTGGCGACCCCGGACACCCGCACCCAGCTCCTCGACGCGGCCGAGCACCTCTTCGCCGAGCACGGATACCGCGGCACCTCGGTCCGCGCGATCACCAAACTCGCCGGAGCGAACCTGGCCGCCGTCGGCTACCACTTCGGGTCGAAGGCGGAGCTGATGGCCGCGGTCGCCCGCCGCGTGATCGAGCCCATCAACGCTGCCCAGTGCGCAGGGCTCGACAAATTGCTCGCCCGGACCCCCGACCCATCGGTCAGCGAACTGGTGGAGGCATTCGCGGGGCCGCTGTTCGACGAGATGTCGGCCGGCGACGAGGGCGGCTCCCGGACGTCCCGGCTGATCGTGACGATCCTCAGCGACCCGGCCGAGGAGGCGCGCGGCTGGACCGGCCCGGGCGAGGACACGGTCCGCGAGCGCTACCTCGCGGCCTTCGCGCGCGTCCTGCCCGGCCTTTCCCCGGAGGAGCTGCGGTTCCGGATACGGGGGATCCTCGCCGTGACGGCCGTCGACCGCCTCGAGGTCCACCAGCAGCCCTCCCCGGGCTGCACGTCCCCGGTAGCGGGCGAGGCGGCCCGGCGATGGGCGATCACGTTCCTGACGGCAGCGATGAGTGCGCCACCGACCCGGACCTGATGTGGGTGGCGTGACACGCTAGCTCTGCAGGATGGCGACGAGGTGGTCGGAGAGGTCGCGCAGCAGCGTGTCCGGCACGATCTCGTGACCGGCCGCGGCGGAGAAGGCCTCCGGCAGGCCCGGCAGGGGATAGTCGGCGACGTCGCCCACCACACGGTCGCCGAGGGGCAGCCGGCCCAGTGACGTGCGGGTGCGGTTCCAGGCGTCGGAGACCTCGTCCGGATTGGGCACGCCGAAGCCGTGACCGACCGGCGCCGCGTGCCGCAGGCGTACGAGCGCGCCGTCGGCGAACTCCTGCGCCACCCGGCAGCGTTCGGACAGCGCGGACAGCACGTCCGGGTTCAGGCGCGTCACGACGTCGCAGGGCGTACGGCACGACACCGCGCAGGTGCACAGGGCCGAGGCGACCGTGCTGTGCTGGCGGTCGAGGTAGTTGCGCCAGCCCGGTCCCGGCTCGCGGGCGACGCGCAGGGCGCGTTCGGCGGCCGACTGCTGCGGCCGGGTCAGCGAGCAGTCGCGCGGCCGGGTGGCGCCGCCGGGCACGCCGAACCGGCTGCCCGGCCCCGACACCGACGTCGGCAGCAGCGCCGGGTCGCCGGCGTGGCCGAGGACCGGCTGCCACGCGAGCAGCGGGAGGTACTCCGAGGCGATGTGCACGGCGGCCACGAGCGGTGCCATCTCGCGGCGGTGCCAGCGCGCCGCGATCACCTCGAGCAGCAGGCCGTACGCGGGGCGCAGCGTGCGCAGCGCCCCGCGGGAACGTTCCTTCGCCGACTGCGGCATCCGGCTGGCGCGGGCGCGGGCCAGCAGATGCTCGGGCACGGTGTACTCATCGACGACCGGGTCGCCGGTGCGCTCGGGCATGCCGAAGTCCTCGGCGTCCAGATCGATCAGTCGCTGGCCGAACGAGCACAGCAGCCGCACCTCGGCAGCGACGCCCGACGGCAGCCTCGCCGCCCCGGCCTCGCAGAGCGCGGCCAGGTCGCCGAAGGCGTACCGCCGGGCGAGCGTCGTCAGAACATCGCGGGCGGTTTCCACCCGTTCACTCTGTCACGACCAACCGTGGCACAGTCGCACCAACCCGGTGATCAGCGCGCAGAACGGTCCTTCTCCTGGGCCCGGATCGCGCGGGCGACACCGTCGCGGCCCTCCAGGAGCAGCCGCCGCAGCGCCGGCGGCGGGTTCTGCTCGTCGAGGTAGGCGGTGGTGCGCTCGATCGTGCTCGGCTCGGTCACCAGGAACGGGTAGGCGTGCTCGGCGAACGTGCTCGACATGTCGCTCGACCACGCCGACCAGACCCGCCCGACCTCGGCGAAGTACTTCTCGACGTAGGGCTCCACCAGCGAGGTGTCGTCCACGTCGAACAGCCCGCCGAGCGTGGCGCGGAACACGGCGTTGGGCAGGTCGCCGGCGATGATGCGGTCCCAGGCGGCGGCCTTGGCCTCCGCGGTCGGGACCGCGGCGCGGTCGCCCGCCGCGTGGCGCTCGCCCGCGGCGGTCGGGTCGCGCTCGAGCTCGGCGGCGATCTCGGGCTCGCCGGCCGCGCCGCGCACGACGAGCCGGCGCAGCAGCGCCCAGCGCAGGTCGGTGTCGATGACCAGCCCGTCCAGGACGACGGAGCCGTCGAGCAGCCCGCGGACGTACTGGAGGTGCTCGTCCGAGGTCGCCACGGCCACGAACGCCTGGGCGTAGGTGAGCTGCCGGTCCGAGCCGGGCTCGGCCTCGGCCATCAGCTCGCGCAGCGTGTCCGCCTGCAGGGCGAAGCCGGTCGCGCGCCACTCCGGGTCGGCGTACTGCCGCGTCGCCGTGCGGGCCTGCCGGAGCAGCGACTGGGCGACGGAGACGTCGGTGACGCCGCGGATGCCGGACAGCACCAAGCGCACGTAGTCGCGCGCGGCCACCTCGGCGTCGCGGCACATGTCCCATGCGGCGGACCAGCACAGCGCGCGCGGCAGCCCGTCGGTGATCTCGCCGATGCCGTCGATGAGCGTGCGCATCGAGTGGTCGTCGAGTCGGATCTTGGCGTAGGTCAGGTCGTCGTCGTTGACCAGCACCAGGTCGGGCCGGGCCTCACCGACCAGCTCCGGCACGTCGGTGCGGGCGCCGACCACGTCGAGCTCCACGCGCCTGCGCCGCACGATGCCCTCGGGCGTGCGGTCGTACAGGCCCACGGCCACGCGGTGCGAGCGGAGCGTGGGGTACGCCTCCGGGGCCTCCTGCAGCACGGCGAAGGAGGTGAAGGCGCCGTCGTCGCCGACCTCGTACGCGGGGCGCAGCGTGTTGACGCCGGCCGTCTCCAGCCACTCCTTGGACCAGGACGTCAGGTCGCGGCCGGAGGTCTCCTCGAGCGCGTCGAGCAGGTCCGACAGCGAGGTGTTGCCCCACGCGTGCCGGTCGAAGTAGCTGCGGACGCCGCTGATGAAGTTGTCGCGGCCGACGTAGGCGACGAGCTGCTTGAGCACGCTCGCGCCCTTGGCGTACGTGATGCCGTCGAAGTTGACCTCGACCGCCCGGATGTCGGGGATGTCGGCCGAGATCGGGTGCGTCGACGGGAGCTGGTCCTGCCGGTACGCCCAGGTCTTCCACAGGTTCGCGAACGTGGTCCACGCGCCGGTCCACTGCGTGGCCTCGGCCTCGCACAGCACGCTCATGTAGGTGGCGAAGGACTCGTTGAGCCACAGGTCGTCCCACCAGCGCATGGTGACGAGGTCACCGAACCACATGTGCGCCATCTCGTGCAGGATCGTCTCGGCGCGGCGCTCGTACGCGGCGTCGGTGACCCGGGACCGGAAGACGTAGTCCTCCAGGAACGTCACGCAGCCGGCGTTCTCCATCGCGCCCGCGTTGAACTCCGGAACGAAGAGCTGGTCGTACTTGTCGAACGGGTACGGCCGGGCGAAGGTCTTGCGGAAGAAGTCGAAGCCCTGCTTGGTGACCTCGAAGATCGCGTCCGCGTCGAAGTACTCGGCCAGGCTCGCCCGGCAGTACGCGCCCAGCGGGATGCTCTGTTCTTCTTCCTGCGCGCCTCCGGCACGACGCTCGGTGGGCCGGTACTCGTCGCGCACGACGTGGTACGGCCCGGCGACCAGCGCGGTGATGTAGGTCGAGATGCCCGGCGTGGCCGGGAAGTGCCACCGGCCGCCCTCGGCGGAGTCGGGCGCGCTGTTGGTGATGACCTGCCAGTCCTCCGGCGCGGTGACGCTCAGCTCGAAGCGCGCCTTGAGGTCGGGTTGGTCGAAGCAGGTGTACATCCGGTGCGCGTCGCAGGTCTCGAACTGCGTGTAGAGGTAGACCTTCTGGTCGACCGGGTCGACGAACCGGTGCAGCCCCTCACCGGTGCGGGAGTAGGCGGCGTCGGCGATCACGCGCAGCTCGTTGGAGGCGGCCAGCCGGGGGAGCGGGACGCGCCCCTTCTCGGCGTCGTAGGAGCCCGGGTCGAGACTCTGACCGTTGAGCGTGATCTCGCGGACCTTCGCTCCGTGGAGATCGACGAACGTCGAGGCGCCGGGTTCCGCGCAGCCGAACCTGATCGTGGTGTCCGAGACGAACGTCTCCGAACCCGTCGTCAGGTCGAGATCGACGTTGTACGACTCGACGGTGAGCAGCCGGGCGCGGTCGCGCGCCTCATCGCGCGTCAGGTTGCCAGCCAAGTGAACTCCTCGCCTCAAGTGCATGAATGCGACGTCATTGTCCATCCCACCGTACGGCGCGCCGACACGCGCACGGAACGGCACGCCGCCACACCATCTAACCCGCCGGGCGGGGATCTTGGTCCAAACTCTCAGCAAACCCTAAGGTTGGAATGCTTCGGAGAGCGCGCCGGTTGAGCCCCGTACGACAAGACGCACGAACACTGTGGAGGTTGCGGTGGCCGACGCCGAGCGCACGCCGGTGGACTTCTGGTTCGACCCGAGGTGTCCCTGGGCCTGGATCACCTCGCGGTGGATCCTCGAAGCCGAGAAACTCCGCCCGATCGAGGTCCGCTGGCACGTCATGAGCCTGTCGGTCCTGAACGAGGGCCGGGACCTGCCCGAGCACTACCGGAAGGTGATGGACGAGGCGTGGGGCCCGGTTCGCGTCTGCATCGCCGCCCGGGAGAAGTACGGCCAGGAGGTGCTCGGCGAGCTGTACACCCAGCTCGGCACGCGCTTCCACAACGAGAAGCTCCCGCCGAACCGCGAGGCGATCGAGGCCGCCCTGGAGGCGGCCGGCCTCGACCGTGACCTGGCGGACGCCGCCGACACCGACGAGTACGACACCCTGCTCCGCGCCTCGCACAAGGACGGCATGGACCGGGTCGGCTACGAGGTCGGCACCCCGGTGATCTCGGTGGAGGGCGCGTCGTTCTTCGGCCCCGTCGTCTCGCCGATCCCACGTGGCGAGGCCGCCGCGAAGCTGTGGGACGGCGTACGCCTCGTCGCCGGCACCGACGGCTTCTTCGAGCTCAAGCGGAGCCGCACCCGCGACCCGATCTTCGACTGACGGTTTCGCGCTGGTTCGTGCGGGCGGACGCCGGGCGCCCGCCCGCACGTTCTACAAGTGCGGTGCGCGGCCTCCCCGCGCGTCCGTGGCCACCACTGGCCGATCGGCGCGCCTCGATCGTCACGCCGGGGCCGTCAGCCCTCGGAGTCCTGCAGGGCGGCGGACCAGCGCTGCTCGATGCGGCCGAACTTCCAGATCGCGATCGCGCCGATCCACAGCACCAGCAGGACGCCGGTGATGACGAACCCGGCCGTGTTGAGGTCCAGGCCGGCCACCCAGTCCCAGAACGTCCCGCGAAGGCCGAACCGGTCCTGGGCGACCTGGAGGAGTTCCGTGCCGCCGATGACGAACGCGAAGGCCACCGAGACGCCGGTCAGCACGATGTTGTAGAAGATCTTGCGCACGGGGTTGGAGAACGCCCAGCCGTACGCGAAGTTCATGAACGTGCCGTCGATGCTGTCCCACAGCGACATGCCGGCGGCGAAGATGATCGGCAGGCACAGCACGGCGTACCAGGGCAGCGAACTCGCGGCCGCCGCCGAGCCGGCCAGGGCGAGCAGGCCCACCTCGGTGGCGGTGTCGAAGCCGAGCCCGAACAGGAAGCCCAGCGGGTACATCTGCCACGGCTTGGTGATCGCCTTGGTGAACCGGCCCAGGATCCGGTTCATGAAGCCGCGGTTGTTCAGCTGCTCCTCCAGCGCCGCCTCGTCGTACACGCCGCGCCGCATGTCGCGGAAGACCTTGAGGATGCCGACCAGGATCACCAGGTTGATCACCGCGATGACGCCCAGGAACGTGCCGGAGACGGTCGGGCCGATCGTGCCGGTCACGGTGTGCAGGCCCGAGTGCTCGTCGGAGATGCCGTTGGACAGGGCCTTGATCCCGAAGCCGAGCAGCACGCACGCGGTGAACACCACCGAGGAGTGCCCGAGGGAGAACCAGAACCCGACCGAAAGCGGACGCTGCCCGTCGGACATGAGCTTTCGGGTGGTGTTGTCGATGGCCGCCAGGTGGTCGGCGTCGAACGCGTGACGCATCCCCAGCGTGTACGCGGTCAGCGCGATGCCGACGCCGAACAGCTTGCCGTCGCCGAGGTGGTAGCGCCCGGGGAGGACGACCAGGAAGAGCAGCCCCCACCCGACGGCGTGCAGCAACACCACGAAACCGGTCATGCCGGCCAGCCGCCCCCACTCGGCACGGCCGAGCCGGGTAGGTGTCGTGGACCGTGCCATCGCCATGGTCGCTCCTCGGTCGGGGGTAGGTCCTGCCATTCAATCCTTGTTGCAAATCCTTTGCAACAGCTACCTGCGCGCCATCTGGGGCCGGAAGTCCATTAACCGGTCTGGGTGGTCCCCGTACGTTCACCGGGGAAGGATGAGCACATGCGCGATGTGATCTATGCGGGCGGCTCGTGGGCGGACTCCTCGGCTTCGGACACCATCGACGTCGTCAATCCGGCGACGGAGGAGGTCATCGATCGGGTCCCCGCGGGCACGGCCGCCGACGTCGACCGTGCGGTGGCCGAGGCGCGCCGCGCCCTGCCCGCCTGGGAGGCGACCCCGCCCGCCGAGCGCGCCGCCCTCCTGCGGGCGGTCCTCGACGGCATCACCGCCCGCCAGGAGCACCTCGCCACGCTCATCGCCACCGACCTGGGCGCGCCGTACCAGGTCGCGCTGAAGATCCACGTCGGCACGCCGATCGCCGTGCTGAGCGGCATCCTCGACATCCTCGACGGCTACGACTTCGCCGGCGAGCGCTGCGGCAACTCCCTCATCGTGCGCGAGCCCGTCGGCGTGGTCGGCGCGATCACGCCGTGGAACTACCCGCTGCACCAGGTCGTCGCCAAGGTCGCGCCGGCGCTCGCGGCCGGCTGCACGGTCGTGCTCAAGCCGAGCGAGGTCGCGCCGCTCGCCGCGTACGCCCTGGCCGACATCATCGACGAGGCCGGCCTGCCGCCGGGCGTCTTCAACCTCGTCTCCGGGTACGGCCCGGTCGTCGGCGAGGCGATCGCCGCGCACGAGGGCGTCGACATGGTCTCCTTCACCGGCTCGACCCGCGCGGGCCGGCGGGCGGCCGCGCTGGCCGCCGAGTCGGTCAAACGCGTCGCGCTCGAACTCGGAGGCAAGTCGCCGAACCTCATCCTCGACGACGCCGACCTGCCGCTCGCCGTCAAGGTCGGCGTGGCCAAGGCGTACGTCAACTCGGGGCAGACCTGCAACGCGCTCACCCGCATGCTCGTGCCCGACGCCCGCTACGACGAGGCCGTGGAGCTCGCCGCGAAGGCGGCCGAGCGCTACACGCCGGGCGACCCGTTCGCCGACGGCACCCGGCTCGGCCCGCTCGTCTCACGCACCCAGCTCGACCGCGTGCGCGGCTACGTCGACCGCGGCGTCGCCGAGGGCGCGCGGCTCGTGACCGGCGGCACCGAGACCACGCTGAGCCGCGGCTACTACGTCCTGCCGACCGTCTTCGCCGACGTCACGCCCTCCATGACCATCGCCCGCGAGGAGATCTTCGGGCCGGTCCTGTCCGTCATGGCCTACGGCTCCGAGGACGAGGGCGTCCGCATCGCCAACGACACCCCGTACGGGCTGGCCGCCGCCGTCTGGTCGGCGGACCAGGACCACGCGATGGCGGTCGGACGGCGGCTCAAGGCCGGCCAGGTCGAGATCAACGGCGGCCGGTTCAACCCGCTCGCGCCGTTCGGCGGTTACAAGCAGTCCGGCGTCGGCCGCGAACTGGGCGTGCACGGGCTGGAGGAGTTCTGCGAGATCAAGTCTCTCCAGCTTTGAGCTGGTCCCGTGCGCGTCGGCGGCACCGCACCTGACAGACTCTGCGGCATGCACGTCTATCTCGGTTCCGACCACGCGGGCTTCGAGCTGAAGCGACACCTCATCGAGTGGCTGACCGCTCACGGTCACACGGCCTTCGACTGCGGCCCGGAAGAGTACGACGGCGAGGACGACTACCCGCCGTTCGTCCTGCTCGCCGCGTCTCGCACGGTGGAGGACCCGGGCGCGCTCGGCATCGTCATCGGCGGTTCGGGCAACGGCGAGGCCATCGCGGCGAACAAGGTCAAGGGCGTACGCGCGGCGCTGGCGTGGAGCGAGGAGACGGCACGCCTCGCGCGCGAGCACAACGACGCGAACATCATCAGCGTCGGCGCCCGCATGCACACGCTGGAGGAGGCGACGCGGTTCGTCGAGGTCTTCCTCACCACGCCGTTCACGGGCGCCGAACGACACGCGCGGCGCATCGCGATGCTGAGCGCGTACGAGCGGACCGGCGAACTCCCCACGCCCTGAGACGCCTGAGCCGCCGCCGGGTCAGGTCGTCTTGGCGGCGCGGCGCTTGGCGAGCCGGCGCCTCTCGGCACGGCGGAGCCGGGTGGGCTGGGATCCGGGCTGCGGGGCCTCGGCCGACGAGTCATCGGCGGGTCGCGGATCCTCGTCCTGCGGCCGGATGCGAGAGACGTCGCGGGCCCGCATCGCCGCGTCGACCGTGACACGCATCCCCTGACCCATCAGTGCCTCCATCGCGTCGTCCAGTGCCTGTCCGGCGGTCCGGCCGGGTTCGGGGGACGCACGGGGCAGGTCCTAATGATCTCCCCGGGGTGGCCCGGGCGAAACCCGGCGGCCCGGTCGGCGGCGTGGTCGGCGGGGCGTTGAGGCCGCAGTGTCGCGGCCCTTCGGCCGGATTCGGCCACTACATTTCGGGCGGTCTTGATTTGGGTATGGTGTGCCGCCTTCCAGCGCGGACACGGTGATGGTCGGTACAGTGCCCGCATCATGCTTAGCCGCCTCGTGCACCTGCTGCCGGCCAGAGTCCGCGTCTTCCTGCGCCGGATTCCCGTGTTGGTGTGGCTCTACCGGTGGGCGCGGCGAGGGCATCTCACCAGTGACCGAAATGCCCTGATAGGCCTGATAGTCATCACCGCGGCGCTCGCCATCTCCGCGCCCGTGTCGCAGACGTGGTTCTCCCCGAGCGGAGTGGTCCTCACCGTCCTCGCCGGCGGGCTCACCCTCCGCGTACGCGGCCTCGGCGTGCTGCTCGGAGTGGTCGCGGTCGCCCTGGTGTACGACGCCATCGCGGTCGGCTTCCACAAGGTCGGTCCCGGCGTCATGGCGACGATCGTCGTCACCGCGATCCTGGCCATCGTGCTGGCCCGCAGCCGCCAGCAGCTCGGCGTCAAGGGGCTGCGCGGCGAGCAGATGCTGCTCGAACTCCGCGACCGCCTCCGCCGCCACGGCGAGATGCCCGAGCTGCCGAAGGGCTGGGACGCCAAGGTCGTGCTGCTCCAGGCGGGCGGCTCCTCCTTCGGCGGCGACTTCGTCGTGTCGGTGTGCGACGGCAAGAAGCTCGAGGTGGCGCTGGTCGACGTCTCCGGAAAGGGAGTGGACGCCGGCACGCGGGCCCTCATGCTGTCGGGCGCGTTCGGCGGCCTGCTCGGCTCGGTGGAGCCCGAGCGTTTCCTCCCAGCGTGCAACGACTATCTCCACCGGCAGCGCTGGGACGAGGGGTTCGTCACCGCCGTGCACCTGGTCATCGATCTGACCACGGGGGAGTACACCGTCGAGTCCGCCGGCCACCCGCCGGCCGTGCAGTTCGACGCGGGCAGCGGCACCTGGCAGGTCAGCCCCGCCAAGGGCATTGTCCTCGGCGTCGTACCCCAGATGAGCGCCGTGCCCGAACGCGGCACCCTCCGCCCCGGCGACGCCCTCATGCTCTACACCGACGGCCTGGTCGAGGCGCCCGGACGTGACCTCGACGCGGGCATCGACCGGCTGGTCGGCGAGGCCGAGCGACTGATCCCCCGTGGCTTCCACGAAGGGGCCGATGAGCTCGTCGCGGAGATGGCGGCCGCGCGCGACGACGACTGCGCACTGGTGCTGATCTGGCGCAAGTGAGATGCCGCTCGTGTCGGCGAGCGCGACGATCACATACCTGGCAGGCTGATCCCATGAGTACTGTCACGTTGCGGCAGATCGACGAGGAGCTCTTGCCGCGGGTCCTCGAGGCGGCCGTGTCCGGAACGGACCCCGCCGAGGCCATGCCTCCCGTCCCGGGCCCGCCCGGATGGACCCCCGAACGCCGCGCCGCGTTCGGCGACTTCCACCGCAGGACGGCCGGTCCCTCCTACGCGATCATGACCGGTGAAGAGATCATCGGCGCGACGCGCCTGACCCCGGCCGAGGCGCCCGGCGCCGCCGAGATCGGCATCTGGCTGACCCGTCAGGCCCGCGGCAAGGGACACAGCGTGGCCGCCCTCCACCAGCTGATCGAGGAGGCCCGCGCACACGGCAAGACGGCTCTGATCGCCGAGACGAACGCCGCCAACCCGGCCGCCGTCGGCCTGCTGCGCACCCTGGGCGCGAAACTCTGGGAGGACCCGGACACGGGCGCGGTCCACGCCACCCTGCGCGTCGGCGACTCGGTCGAACACGGCATCGGCCGCTGACCGCGCCGAGCGTACGTTGAGGCCGGTCCCGCCAGGCGGACACCGGCCGTACCGTCACCGCGCCGACCGGCGGCGTCGCAGCACCGTACGAGCCGGCGGCGTCGCAGCACGGCGCCAAGCGGCGGCTTGGTGGCACCGCGTCGCGGGGCCGGGGATACCGTCGGCATGCCTCCGCTACGGGAAACGAGTCATTCCCGTGAACGGCGCCCGGCAACGACCCTGAACCACCGGTGCGATCCGGGTTCAGCGCTCGTGTGCAGGCTCGTGGTGCTGCCTGACGGCGTCGAGGACTTCACCGAGTTGGCCACGCGCCTGGGCGGAGCGCAGGTGGTCCAGGTAGTCACGGGATTCAACGATCTTCCCGTCACGGACCCGCATGACGAAGATCGCGGGGATTGTGAACGGCTCGCCGGTCTCCACCACGATCCCCTCGTACCGGAACTCGGCCACGATGACCTCGGGGTCCGCCGTCTCGTGGACCGTGATGCCGGCCGGCTGACGTCGCAGGGTGTGCCCGGTATGGGCGCCAGGCTGGGCGTTGGCCCCGAAGTGCGCGCGCAGCTCATCGAGCGATCGAAGCGGGGGCGGCGCGAATGGATGGAAGGGATGCTCTACATGGGTCTGCTCGGCGTAGAGCTCGATCACCTCCTCCCAGCGTCCCTCGCAGACGCCGTGCACAAGCTTCAAAAAGACCTCGCGTGGAGTCAGGGGTTCGGGCACGAGACTTCTCCCATCAAGGATCGACCGCACCGCAGGTGAGGCACTGGTCGCAATATAGTTCGTTGACGAATTATTCGTCAACGAACTATCGGCTGGGGCTGAGAGTCAACAGCTGGCTCTTGTACGGTCGGACGGGTGCCCGAAACACCGATGCTGAAGACCGAACGGCTCATGCTCCGGCGCTGGCGACACGGCGACCGGGCGCCTTTCGCCGCGATGAACGCCGACCCTGAGGTCATGGAGCACTTTCCCGCCACGCTCACTCCGGAAGAGAGCGACGCGGTGATCGACCGGATCGAAGCCCGTTTCGAGGAGCACGGATTCGGGCTCTGGGCTCTGGAGGTCGCCGAGACCGGGCAGTTCATCGGGTTCACGGGTCTGTCGGTGCCGGACTTCGAAGCGCACTTCACTCCGGCGGTGGAGATCGGCTGGCGGCTGACCCGATCGAGCTGGGGCCACGGCTACGCCAGCGAAGCCGCCCAGCGCGCGCTGACCTTCGCCTTCGACGACCTCCGACTCGCCGAGGTCGTCTCGATGACGAGCCACACCAACCTGCGCTCCCAGATGGTCATGAAGCGCATCGGCATGTCCAATGACCCCGCCGACGACTTCGACCACCCACTGGTGGACGAAGATCATCCGCTACAGCCGCACGTCCTGTGGCGAATGACGGCTGAGCGCTGGCGCGATCGCCATCCCGGCTGAGGTCGTGCCCGATCCAGTTGGCTTCCGCGCGGCACCCGGAAGTGGCCCGCCCGAGGCTGAGAACCGAGTCGGACCGGTTGAAGATCGAAGGCCCAGGTCCCGGAACTCCGGTTGACCTGGGCCTTCGTCGTTGGAGCGGGCGACGGGAATCGAACCCGCGTAGCCAGTTTGGAAGACTGGGGCTCTACCATTGAGCTACGCCCGCGTGGCCGTCGAGACCGGCCGGACGACCGGACCCCAACACGTCACCCGCGTAGCGTACCGGTTCCCGGCACCACGGCGCGCAACTCACAGGCGTGATCAGGTGCGCCGATTAATGTGACCCTCGACCGGCGCAAGCCGGGCTACACTCGACACGTTCACGGGCTGTAGCGCAGTTTGGTAGCGCACCGCGTTTGGGTCGCGGGGGCCGCCGGTTCAAATCCGGCCAGCCCGACGAGGCGGCTACGCATGCTCGCCGCTGGGGCGGCTTCGCTCTGGCCCGCGATTTTGCCCGGGGGGACGACCCCCCGGAGCCCCCCGATGTTCGCTCGCCTTCGGCTTTGCTCACTCGCTTCTCACGGCTCGCGGCTTCGCCTCTCGGCTCCCGCCTCTCGGCTCCCGCCTCTCGGCTCCCGCCTCTCGGCTCCCGCCTCTCGGCTCCCGCCTCTCGGCTCCCGCCTCTCGGCTCTCGGCTCTCGGCTCTCGGGTTGGTTGGCCCCTGTGTTCAGGCTTCTTTTGGTTCTTGGTTTTTGGTTTTTTGGGTTTGGGCTTGTTTTTTTGGGGTGGGGAGGCGGCGGCCGGAGATTAGTTCTGGGGTTATGGCGATGTAGTGGGCGGGTTCGCCGGCGGTCCACGGTCTCAACGGGAGGTCGCGTAGGCGGGAGATCTCGCCGTCTTCCGCTATCACTCGGGCGTGGCCGATGATGACCACTGACCAGCCGGTTGTGATCTCGTGGTCGAACTGGTCGATCTCGAAGGCGACGACCGCGTTGCGGGCGGCGGCGGCGAGCTTCGACCCCGCCGACGTCAGGATCACCACCTCGCCGCCGGCCATGACGAAGTTGACCGGCTGGACGGCGGGCAGGGCTCGGTCGGTGTAGACGATGCGGCCTAGGGGGACGCTGCCGAGCAGTTCACGGCATTCTCGCTCGGTCAGTATCTTCAAGCCTTCCGAGTCGTACACGAGGTCAGCGCCTTCAACCTGTCTCCCGCGTTCCCTGCGCGGCGGCGGTCCGGGTCGAGATGGTCGGAAGGGATCTCGGCCGCCATGGTTTCGACGCTAACGACGATGGCCTCGGTGCCGGTGGCCCGAAACGCCCCGGTTGCAGGGACGAAGGTCCCCGGCGTCTCCGGCGGTCACCTCCGGCCTTCGCCCAGGTCGGGTCACCTCCGACCACCCGGTCACGCCCGGTCGTCCACCCGTACGGGGTGGCCCTCGCCGAGGGGTCTGCCGAGTAGCGGCCGTAGAGTCGTCAGAGGGGTTCGTAGGCGCCCTTTCGCAATACTTGGCGACGCATTGCCGCCCCAACTGTCCGCGCGCGGGCCGGAACACCATAGACTTGGCGCGCGAAGGCGCGGTGACGCACTTTGACGTGCCCGCGTCCCGGCTGACAACGCAGCCGCCCACGACATCCAACGTGAAATCCGTGCCGCGGCCGGATCCAAGGAGACCGCCCAAAGTGAAGACCGATGTGGAGGAGCTGAGCCCGACGCGGGTCAAGCTCACCGTCGAGGTGCCCTTCGACGAGCTGAAGCCCAACCTCGACAAGGCGTACAAGGAGCTCTCGCAGCAGGTCCGCCTCAAGGGGTTCCGCCCTGGCAAGGTGCCGGCGCGCCTGATCGACCAGTACGTCGGACGGGGCGCGGTCCTGCAGGAGGCGGTCAACGACGCGCTCCCCGGCCTCTACGGCCGCGCCGTCGAGGAGAGCGAGCTGTTCGCGCTCGGCCAGCCCGACGTGGAGATCACCGAGCTGGAGGACAACCAGCAGTTCGCGTTCACCGCCGAGGTGGACATCCGGCCCAAGTTCGAGGTGCCCGACTACGACGGCCTCGAGATCACGGTCGACTCGGCCGAGGTGACCGACGAGGAGGTCGAGGAGACCCTCTCCAACCTGCGCGAGCGGTTCGCGACGCTTACCAACGCCGACCGGGAGGCGCAGGAGGGCGACTTCGTCTCGATCGACCTCGCCGCGACCGTCGAGGGTGAGGACGTCGAGGACGCCCGTACGAGCGGCTACTCCTACGAGGTTGGCAGCCGTAGTTCGGTCGAGGGCCTCGACGACCAGCTCGTCGGCATGAACGCCGGTGACTCCAAGACCTTCACCACCACCCTGGTGGGCGGTGAGCACGAGGGCAAGGAGGCCGAGGTCACCGTCACCGTGCACAGCGTGAAGGTCAAGGAGCTGCCGGAGCTCGACGACGAGTTCGCTCAGCTCGGCAGCGAGTTCGACACGATCGAGGAGCTGCGGGAGGACGTCCGTAAGCGTCTCGCCGACCAGAAGCTCCACCAGCAGCTCGGCGAGGCGCGCGACAAGGCCCTCGAAGCGCTCATGGAGAAGCTCGACATCCCGCTCCCGGAGAGCGTGATCGAGAACGAGATCCAGCGCCGCAACGAGCAGCTCGACCAGCAGCTCCAGATGTACGGCATGAGCCGTGACAAGTACCTCCAGGACGAGGGGAAGTCCGAGGAGGAGTACGACCAGGAGATCAAGGACGGCGCCCGCGACGCGGTCAAGGGCGGCTTCATCCTCGACCAGCTCGCCCTGCAGGAGAAGCTGACCGTCGAGAACGAGGAGCTGACCGACTACGTCGTCCGCAACGCCATGTCGATGGGCGTGCAGCCGGACGTCCTGGCCAAGCACCTGACGGAGAACAACCAGATCCCGGCCGTCGTGTCGGAGGTGCTGCGCTCCAAGGCCCTCAACCTCGTCGTCGAGCACGTCAAGGCCACCGACGACAAGGGTGCCGAGGTCGACATCGCGGCCATGCTGCGGCACGAGGCCGGTGAGGACGAGGCCCACGCCGACGAGGCCCCTGAGGCCCCTGAGGCCGCCGAGACGGCAGAGGCCGGCGACGAGAAGGCCGACGCCTGATCGATCCGCGACCAGACGGGCCGGCGCAGTGCGCGCCGGCCCGTTCGCGTCTCCGGGGCCGGCCCACCTTCCACGCCGACAGCGAACATGCCTCCCTCGCGGCCAAAGCCCTCGCCGCAGCGCGTTAATGTCGCAAGCAACCGACCACGACCACGATTCCGGAGCAGGTGACGCAGTGACCACGCCTCCGACCTTCGAACCGCCGTCGCCCGTGCAGGCGCGCACGGCCGAGGCGCCCCTACTGCCGTTGGGCGACCAGCTTTACCAGCGTCTGCTGCGCGAGCGGATCGTCTTCCTCGGGCAGCAGGTCGACGACGACATTTCCAACCGCATCTGTTCGGAGCTGCTGCTGCTCGCGGCGGAGGACTCCCGGCGGGACATCTACCTCTACATCAACTCGCCGGGCGGCTCGGTGACCGCCGGCATGGCGATCTACGACATGATGCAGTACGTCCCGAACGACATCGCGACGGTCGGCATGGGCCTGGCCGCGTCGATGGGGCAGTTCCTGCTCTGCGCCGGCACGCCGGGCAAGCGCTACGCTCTGCCGCACGCGCGGATCATGATGCACCAGCCGTCCGGCGGCATCGGCGGCACGGCGTCCGACATCAAGATCCTCGCCGAGCAGATGCTGTACGTGAAGCAGACGCTCGCCGAGCGGATCGCCTTCCACACGGGCCAGTCGCTGGAGCAGATCCAGACCGACTCCGACCGCGACCGCTGGTTCACCGCCGACGAGGCCAAGGACTACGGCTTCATCGACCACGTGGTGCACAACGCCAACCAGGTCGCCTCAGAGGGTGCGGTTTCATGAACATCGACCGGAGGGGACTGAACCCGATGAGCGATCAGATCCGGGCCGGTATCCAGCCCGTGGAGAGCCGCTACATCATCCCGTCGTTCGTCGAGCGCACCACGTACGGCGTCAAGGAGATGAATCCGTACAACAAGCTCTTCGAAGAGCGGATCATCTTCCTGGGCGTCCAGATCGACGACGCGTCCGCGAACGACGTGATGGCCCAGCTGTTCACGCTCGAGTCCATCGACCCCGAGCGTGACATCAGCATCTACATCAACTCGCCCGGTGGCTCGTACACCGCCATGACGGCGATCTACGACACGATGCAGTTCGTCCGCTGCGACATCCAGACGGTCTGCATCGGCCAGGCGGCCTCGGCCGCCGCGGTGCTCCTGGCGGCGGGCACGCCGGGCAAGCGCGCCGCGCTGCCGCACTCGCGGATCCTGATCCACCAGCCGGCCACCGAAGGTGGGTATGGTCAGGCCAGCGACATCGAGATCCAGGCGAACGAGATCCTCCGCATCCGCGCGGAGATGGAGACGATCTTGGCGCGGCACAGCGGTCAGGACGTCGAGAAGGTCCGCCGGGACATCGAGCGCGACAGATTCCTGACGGCCGAGGAGGCGAAGACTTACGGTCTCATCGACGACATCATCGAGAGCCGCAAGAAGCGCGTTTCCGAGGTAGTGTCGTCGTAAGCGGCCCTTGAGTGACCCTCAGGTGTCGGCCATATCGACCACACCGGAGGGCTCACTCACTGCCCGCCAGGCGGTAACGTCGAGACAACGTCGAGAGCCTCAGCACGCTCCCTCGATCCCGCGGACCGAGGATGAGCGGCCCCACGTAAAGGAGACAGGGTGGCACGCATCGGCGACGGTGGTGACTTGCTCAAGTGCTCGTTCTGCGGGAAGAGCCAGAAGCAGGTCAAGAAGCTCATCGCGGGTCCGGGCGTGTATATCTGCGACGAGTGCATCGATCTCTGCAACGAGATCATCGAGGAAGAGCTCTCCGAGTCATCCGACCTCAAGTGGGACAACCTGCCGAAACCACGCGAGATCTACGAGTTCCTCGACTCGTACGTGATCGGACAGGACAAGGCCAAAAAGGCCCTGTCCGTGGCGGTGTACAACCACTACAAGCGGATCCAGTCGGGCAGCGGCGGCAGGGATGAGGGCGTCGAGCTCTCCAAGTCCAACATCCTGCTGCTGGGCCCGACCGGGTCCGGTAAGACGCTCCTCGCGCAGACGCTCGCCAAACTGCTCAACGTTCCCTTCGCCATCGCCGACGCGACCGCCCTCACCGAGGCCGGCTACGTGGGCGAGGACGTCGAGAACATCCTGCTGAAGCTGATCCAGGCCGCCGACTACGACGTCAAGAAGGCCGAGACCGGCATCATCTACATCGACGAGGTCGACAAGGTCGCCCGCAAGAGCGAGAACCCCTCGATCACGCGCGATGTGTCCGGTGAGGGCGTTCAGCAGGCGCTGCTGAAGATCCTGGAGGGCACCACCGCGAGCGTGCCGCCGCAGGGCGGCCGCAAGCACCCGCACCAGGAGTTCATCCAGATCGACACCACCAACGTGCTGTTCATCTGCGGTGGCGCGTTCGCCGGTCTGGAGAAGATCGTCGAGCAGCGCGTCGGCAAGCAGGGCATCGGCTTCAACGCGGTTCTGCGCACCAAGGACGACGACGGCGAGGTCGCCGACCTGTTCGCCGACGTCATGCCGGAAGACCTCCTGAAGTTCGGGATGATCCCGGAGTTCGTCGGACGCCTTCCGATCGTCACGAGCGTGCACAACCTCGACCGCGAGGCACTGATCAGCATCCTCACCGAGCCGCGCAACGCGCTGGTGAAGCAGTACCACCGGCTGTTCGAGCTCGACGGGGTCGACCTGGAGTTCACCGACGACGCCCTCGAGGCGATCGCCGACCAGGCGATCCTGCGCGGCACGGGCGCGCGCGGGCTGCGCGCCATCATGGAGGAGGTGCTGCTGTCGGTGATGTACGAGGTGCCGAGCCGCGCCGACGTCGCCCGCGTTGTGATCACCCGCGAGGCGGTCCACGAGCACGTCAACCCGACGCTAGTGCCCCGGGAACGCACCAAGCGCGAGCCGCGGGAGAAGTCCGCCTGATCAGGCCTTCTTCTCCATGTCGTCGCGCATCGACAGGAGCAGTCCGGCCGTCTGCGCGGCGTCGCCCGCGTCGGTGGTGATCACGCCGAGCGTGCCCTCGTCGGCCCAGCCACA
This sequence comes from Actinoallomurus iriomotensis, assembly GCF_030269445.1. Lineage (GTDB taxonomy): Bacteria > Actinomycetota > Actinomycetes > Streptosporangiales > Streptosporangiaceae > Actinoallomurus > Actinoallomurus iriomotensis. The sequence goes on along the minus strand of NZ_BSTJ01000025.1, from coordinate 5,237 downwards.
GGTCGCCAGCGTCGCCTGACCGGTGCTCAGCTGGTCGATGCACATGACCGTGCCCTTGAGCCGGCCCGCCGGATACGGCGTCAGCGCGCGGCCGCCCGCGCCCGTGCTCGTCGCCAGGCCGCTGATGAACTCCTTCAGCTGCGTCGCCGGGTCGGCTAGGCGCCCGGACGCCCCGATGAACAGCACGGTCGTGGTCGTCGCCGCGGCCCCGTGGTAGACGGCGGTCAGCGGGTTCGGCATGCCGGCCGCCTTCAGCCGCTCCCGCTGCCGGTCGGTGAGCTGCCGAGTGCCGGGGGAGTCGTCACGCTGGAGGCCGCCCGCCTGCGCGGGGGTGTTCAGCACCCGCGTCGGCGTCGCCATGACCGACAGCAGCGCGATCGCGGCGGTGATCAGGGCGCCCATGCCGAGGGCCGCGCTGATGCCCGCTCCCGCCCACATCCCGCGGGGCGACTCCGGTGGCGCGGGCGCGGCGGCGTACGGATGCGGGGGTGGCGCCGGTGACGGTGACTCGTCGTCCGCCGCCTCGGCGGCCCGCGTACGCCGGATGGCGCCGGCGGCGAACCCGGCGGCCAGGCCCAGCATCGCCAGGCCGACGATGAGCACCGCGATGGCCAGGAGCGCCTTCACGAGAGTCGTCTCCCCCTGTGCCTCAGCTGGTCGCTGCCTGTCACATTGTCCTCCGATACCACGCCTCACCCCCAGTGGCGCGGCCGTCATGAGTCACGCTGACAGGACCTTTCCACCGGTGCGTGACATCGAACCCGGCATTCTGCCGTAGTTCCCTCGATCTGCGGGGCGAGACCACGGTTCCGGAAGAACCTCCGTACACTCCGACGCGTGACTTCGCCTGATGCTCTGCCGACTCAGTACACCCCGGCCGACGTCGAGGGACGGCTCTACCAACGCTGGACCGACGGCGGCCTGTTCACGCCCGCCGTCGTACCCGGCGCGCCGGCGTTCTCGATCGTCATCCCGCCGCCGAACGTGACCGGATCCCTCCACGTGGGCCACGCGCTGGACCACTCGATCCAGGACGCGCTCGTACGCCGGCAGCGCATGCGCGGTCTCCAGACGCTCTGGCTGCCCGGCATGGACCACGCGGGCATCGCCACCCAGAACGTCGTGGAGCGCGAGCTCGCCAAGGAGGGCCTGTCCCGGCACGACCTCGGCCGCGACGCCTTCGTCAAGAAGGTCTGGGAGTGGAAGGCCGAGTCCGGCGGGAAGATCCTCGGGCAGATGCGCCGCCTCGGCGACAGCGTCGACTGGACCCGCGAACGCTTCACGATGGACGCGGGCCTGTCCAGCGCCGTGCTGACGATCTTCAAGCGCCTGTACGACGACGGCCTGATCTACCAGGCCGAACGCATCATCAACTGGTGTCCGCGCTGCCTGACCGCGCTCTCCGACATCGAGGTCGAGCACTCCGACGACGACGGCGAGCTGGTCTCGATCCGGTACGGCGAGGGCGACGACGCGATCGTCGTCGCCACGACCCGCGCCGAGACGATGCTCGGCGACACGGCCGTCGCGGTGCACCCGGACGACGAGCGTTACGCCCACCTCGTCGGCCGCGAGATCGAGCTGCCGCTGACCGGCCGGCACATCCCGATCGTCGCCGATCCCCACGTCGACCCGGAGTTCGGCACCGGCGCCGTCAAGGTGACGCCGGCCCACGACCCGAACGACTTCGAGATCGGGCAGCGGCACGGCCTGCCGATGCTGACGATCATGGATGAGCGCGGCACGATCACCGCGCACGGGCCGTTCCAGGGGCTCGACCGCCTGGAGGCCCGGCCGGCCGTGGTCGACGCGCTGCGGCAGGACGGCCGCATCGTCGCCGAGACCCGCCCGTACGTGCACGCCGTCGGCCACTGCTCGCGGTGCAAGACGGTGGTCGAACCCCGCGTCTCCCTCCAGTGGTTCGTCCGGGTCGAACCGCTCGCCCGCGCCGCGGGCGACGCCGTACGCGACGGCCGGGTGAAGATCGTGCCGGCCGAGATGGCCCCGCGGTACTTCGAGTGGGTCGACAACATGCACGACTGGTGCATCAGCCGGCAGCTGTGGTGGGGCCACCGCATCCCGGTCTGGTACGGCCCAGACGGCTCGGCGGTGTGCGTGGGCCCGGGGGAGCAGCCCCCGGAGGGCTGGACCCAGGACACCGACGTGCTCGACACGTGGTTCTCCTCGGCGCTGTGGCCGTTCTCGACGCTCGGCTGGCCGGAGGACACCCCCGAGCTGCGCGCGTTCTATCCCACGTCCGTGCTGGTCACCGGGTACGACATCCTGTTCTTCTGGGTCGCCCGGATGATGATGTTCGGCCTGTACGCCATGGACGGCGTGGAGCCGTTCAAGGTCATCGCGCTGCACGGCATGGTCCGCGACCAGTTCGGCAAGAAGATGTCCAAGTCGTTCGGCAACGTCGTCGACCCGCTGGAGTGGATCGACCGGTACGGCGCGGACGCCACACGCTTCACCCTGCTGCGCGGCGCGAACCCGGGCGGCGACGTCGCGGTCAGCGAGGAGTGGGCGCAGGGGTCGCGCAACTTCTGCAACAAACTGTGGAACGCCACCCGCTTCGCCCTGATCAACGGAGCGGCCATCCGGGAGCTGCCCGCCGACCTCACGGTCGCGGACCGCTGGATCCTGTCCCGCCTGTCGTCGGTGGTCACCGAGGTCGACACCCACTTCGAGAACTTCGAGTTCGCCAAGGCGTGCGAGACGCTCTACCACTTCGCGTGGGACGAGTTCTGCGACTGGTACGTCGAGCTGTCCAAGGTGCCGGGCATGAGCGCCGACGCCCCGGCCGTGCTGGGGCGCGTGCTCGACGTCCTGCTGCGCCTGCTGCACCCGCTCACGCCGTTCGTCACCGAGGAGCTGTGGACCGCGCTGACGGGCGGCGAGTCGATCGTCACGACCACCTGGCCGTCCGCGGACGGCTTCTCGGACGCGTCGGCGGAGGCGGAGATCGCCGGCCTGATGCGCCTGGTGACGGAGGTACGCCGGTTCCGCGCGGACCAGGGCCTGAAGCCGGGCCAGAAGGTCGCGGCGACGATCGAGGGCCTCGACCCGGCGTACGAAGACGCGGTGCGGACGCTCCTGCGCCTGACGCCGGCGGGAGAGGGCTTCACCCCGACCGCGTCGTTGCCGGTCGAGGGAGTGACCGTACGCCTGGACACCGCGGGAGCCATCGACGTCGCCGCCGAACGCGCGCGCCTGGAGAAGGACCTGGCCGCCGCCCGCAAGGAGATCGCCCAGGCGGAGGGCAAACTGGGCAACGAGCAGTTCATGGCCAAGGCCCCGGAGCAGGTGGTCACCAAGACCCGAGCCCGCCTCGAACAGGCCCGCACGGACGTGGAGAGCCTGGAAAGCCGCCTGGCGGCCCTGCCCGCGGGATAACGGCGCGTCCTCACGTCCGGGAGCGGCCCGCCGGTGCGGGTCGCCCCCGGGCGCCGAGGGCGTGTCGTTCGGCGGCTTGTGCCTGGTTATCGGGGGCGGTGGGTTGTGGGGCGAATCCTGTGGTGCTTGCGGGAGGTTCCAGAGGTGGCCGATCTGGTGTGGGTCGCTCCCGGGTGCCGAGGGCCTGCCGCTCGGCGGCTCGTGCCTCGTTATTGAGTGCGGCGGGTGTGGGGCGAACCCGGTGGCCGGAGGCCGGTCGAACCAGAAGAAACGGGGCCAGCCAGGCTCACGCTTGAGAGGCGCGAGACCGCAGGCCCGCCGGCCGGTCACCAGGCCAGAACCAGCACCGCCAAAGCAGAACTCGCCGTAGACGCGTCGCGCCCAACGGTAAGGCGCAGATCGCAGATCGCCGAGCGACACGCCCCAACACGGCGACCCCGGGATCGACCCCACAGGCAACACAGGATGCGCTCCGCACCTGCCACACCCGGTAACGAGGCACAAGCCGCCGAACGACACGCCCTCGGCACCCAAGAAGTGTGCACCTGCGACTACCGCCGGCCGACCGGGGATAGCTGATCGTCGACTGGATTCCGGACGCGACTGGCCTGGCGCCACTCAGGCGGTGCGTCGGCTCGGGGTCGTAGGTCTCGCGGAGGAAGACGATGTCCGGCGGGGGCGTGGGAGGCGGCCGACGAGGGCGCCGCCTTCCAGGCGTCCGGGTTGGACGGCTCGGAGACCATGCGGGTCTCTTCGTGGCGATCGGCGCCCTGCCGTTCAATCGACGTGGCAGGCCGCGCGGTCTCCGGGCCGAGCGCGGTGATGAGGGCCGCGCCATCGCGGGTGTTCGCCGTCTCGATGCGCACGCGGTTCCTCTTGTCAGGGAGACAGCGGTCCGGCGCTCCTCTCGCCTCAGCATGCGGGTGGTGTCTTCCTCTGGGGCTGTGTTCATCGGCTCCACAGCCGCATGATGGTCGCCGGTACCGGGCGGCTTGCGTCACCTGGGCGCCCAGCTGGGGGCGGAGCGTCGTGCAGGCCGGCGACGTGGGGCCGGCCTGCCGTTCGGGAATATGCGCGGCGTCTCGTGGGTTCCTCCTCTGGACGCTCTGTCGGCGCAGCGTTGGTCGACGTAGGGCGGCTCGGCACCTGGCCCTGGAGGCCGTCGGCACGGGCCGACGAGAAAAATCTGGCGGCTGGGTTTAGGCCCTGGGGCAGCGGGAATCAGTCCAGGGTGCAGGAGTGACCTGCACCTACGCATACGCCCGCGTCGGTGGGTTGACCTCGACGCCCGGGTGTCCTAAGCTTGTCCGAGCCTGCGGGGGAGCAGGACGTCGAAAGACGGCCGGCCCCGCGGAAGACACCCCAACGAAGAGCTGTGGCGGATTTCGTTCGTCACGGGACCAACTGGATGTGTCGGCCCGGTCGGGTTGCTGATCATCGTGAGATGAGGCAATCTCCGGGTACCTCCCTTCGATCGGACGGGAAGCCTTTGGGCTCCCGGTCTGAGTGTTGGGCGGGCCGAGTTCGTGTCGCTTGTCGGTCAATTCGACAAACGGAGCGGAAACGGTAAGATGGGAAATGTCCCAAGGGAGTTCGAAAGGACTTCCAAAGGACTCTCGATTCCAAAGTCGGAGCAATTCGACAAAGGAAACGGGAAAGGGTAAGATAGAGGAAACGCCCCAGCGGGGATCTTCCAAAAGATCCTCAACGGTGTGTGTCCGTTTCTTGAGAACTCAACAGTGTGCTAAAAGCCAGTGCCTTTTGGTCCTCGACCAGGCTGGTTGGCCCATCGTCTGATGGGTTGGTCGGTTTGGTTTTGGATTCCTTTGGCAAGAATGATT
>NZ_BSTJ01000024.1 GCF_030269445.1 Actinoallomurus iriomotensis | reverse complement strand
CTTCGCGGACACCGGCTGGGTCCAGGTCCACCTCGACACCGAAGGCGACCTGTTCCTGCTGCAGTCCCTGGTGAGCCTGGCCATCCAGGCCAACGACCCCGCGTCCCACCCGGTCCGCCCCGCCGTCACCGACTGCCCGGCGTCGCGGTGCCACACCACGGCGCCCAAGGCGCCGGCGTGGGCCGTGACGAGGGCGCGCAGGACGCGCTCGCAGGGTTCGTCGGAGGGAGTCAGGACGAACAGGCGCCGGCCGGAGCCGTCCAGCGCGGTCGGCATGTCGTAGGCGACGGTGAGCGTACCGGCCGTCTCGTGCCGGAAGCGCTCGGCGCCCCGCGAGCGCTCGTGGACGCGCTGGTCGCCGACCATCTCGCGGGCGAAGCGCTCCCACCGCCGCCTCATCGGGCCGTCGCGGGGGTACGGAAGAACGTGGAAACCGCAGGTGACAGCGCCGCCAGGCGTTACCGCACGGGGATACGCGTCCGGGGGAGCAGATGTCGGAAGCAGGCAAGCCGCTGGGTGTGTGCCGGGCCGTGCGGAGAGTCGCCTGGCCGGCGGTGTTCGCCGGGGCCGTGGTGAGCGGCCTGTACGCGGTCATGGGGCTGATGGGCCACGGCACGCCGCTGCTGCTGCCCGTGGCGCTCGTCGTGCTCGTCCTCGTGGGGCGGCCGCTGGCCGTGCTGGGCGGCCGTACGCGCCTCACCGGCGGCGGCATCGTCACCCGGCGGCCGCCGCTGTGGCGTGTCGCCGTGCCGGGCTCGTGTGTCGGCCTGGTGACGATCCGGCGTGGGCTGCTCCTGGAGTGGCCGGTCCTCTGCCTGCGCGACGGCAGGCTGGTGGAGCTCGCGGCCCCGGCCCGGTTCTGGTTCCGCGCCGACCCGGAGTTCGACCGCGCGCTGGACGCGCTGTGCGCCCACGTCCGGGCGCACGCGGGCGTCGTGACCCGGCCGCAGTGGAGCGTGCCGCGCCTGGCCGCCGGCCCGCTGCTGACCGTGGCCGCCGTCGTGCTCGTGCTCATCGACCCGCCGTGGGCGAGCGACGCCTGGCCGCTGCGCCGGCACGCCCGGCACCTTCCCGACGCGTGCCGGATGTTCGACGCCCAGGCGCGGGTGCTGCTGCCGGGGGCCACGGTGGACCGGATGCTCAGCCGCAGCGACGACCTCCCGCACGTCGCGCGGCACACCTGCCAGTGGAACTCCACCCGTCTCGCGGCCGACGGGACGACGCTCGTCGACTTCGGACGGCTGAGCGTCGTGCTCGAACTGGAGCACGGCGTCGGCCCGGTCAGCGACGCCGAGGAGGCCCACCGCGACTTCGTACGGGAGACGCGGATCGACGCCGGGCAGTCCGAGACGAGGATCCCGCACCTGGGCGACGAGGCGGAGCTCATCGACATGCGGCCAGGTTCGGATCTCGCCTGGGTCGCCGTCGCCGTGCACCGGGCCAACATCGAGGAGAAGATCGAGCTGATGTACCGCGAACGGTCGCGCGAACGGGAGGCCGCCAGGACCGCCGAGAGCCTCGCCCGGCTGGGCCTGTCGGAGATCCACTTCCACCGAACGTAGCCGCCCGTTGTCCACAGGCTGTGGACAACGGGGACTGGCGAGCGGGATGCAAGAGCATGTCCGAGCAGGACAGAGCCATGAGACGCAGGGGCCACTCTCCGGTCAAGTCGCTGACCCGGAGGGGGCTGACCGGCTACTGCTGGTAGTCGGTGGTTTCACTGGAGTCGCCTGCCTCCCTCGGCTGCGGGTCCGCCGAAGGGGAGGCCGGGAGATGCCGCGCACGCAGCCTGCGGAGCGGTACTGAGATGGCGTACGGCGGCGTGGTGCTGGCCGGGGTGGACGGCACCGACTCGGGGCGCGTCGCACTGCAGACCGCCGCGGCCGAGGCGGTGTCGGGCGGACTCCGGCTCGTGGCCCTGCACGTACGCCGGTCGCCCCGGCCGCTGGAGCTGATGGCGTGGGAGGCCTATCCGCTGGCGGAACAGTGGCGGGACGAACTCGAACTCGAAGCCTGGCTGCAGTGCGCGCTGCTGCTGGCTGACCTGCCTCTGGAGTGGGAGTACGCGGTCGTCGACGGCGAACCGGCCCAGGCACTGCGCTCGTACGCCGCCGACCGGGCGGCCTGCGCGCTCTTCGTCGGCTCCCGCATCCGTCGGGGCTGGGCGGCCCGCCTGCACCGCTGCCCGGCCCTGGACCTCGAACGCCGTTCCCCCTGCCGGGTCCGCGTGGTCCGCTTCCCCGACGTGCCGAATCCGGTCTGAGGCCGGCCGGACGCCGCGACGAAAAGGCCCACTGTGCGCGACAAAAAGCTTACTGTCCGACAACTTCGTTGATGTGCACATATGTACGGTTTTGCAGGCTTACTTCGCTCTTCTGTGGGAAAGCTAGCTGGCGCCTAGGCGGTCCGCGAGATAACAGAATTTCCGGCAAAGAGGTCAGCGATGCCTAGACGATCGATCTACAGCAAGAATCGGGCCACCGCGGCTGGGGAATCGACCCAGGGATATTACGAAGCGCGATGGATTCGACGTCGCCCTCGCCGGGTCGCGATTCGACTACTGGTGTTCTTCGTTCCTTTCATGTTCTTCACCGTTGTGCTCTCGTGGCGGAACGGGTTGGTGATCGGCTTACTCGCGGTGGCCGCGGAATTCGCCTACGTGTGGCGTCGCCATCAGATGGCGACCTCGATCTTCAAGTCGAGGCGCGCGGCGCGGACGACGGTCCGGGCGCTGTTCCGGCTGGAGCGGGAAGGCTACTACGCGTTCCACGATTGTCTCCTGGAAGGGAACGACACCGCCGATCATATACTCGTCGGGCCGACCGGGATCTGGTTGATCGATAGCGAGACCTTCCGGACGCAGACCCTCCTTTGGCCAGACGATGATCGCCTTGATGCGGACGAGTTTCCGCCGGTTTCGCCAATTATGACGGTCCAAAAACAGGCCGAGGCCATGGCCGAGTTCGTTCGCGGCACTCTCGGTAAGAATATCGACACGCATGCGATTCTTGCCGTGAGCGGCGCACCCTGGAGACGTCTCAAAGTCGAGGAAGTAGGGGGAGTGCCGGTCGTCCACAGCCGGTTCGTCGCGGCGTGGATTCTGAATAACGCCGACCCGATCTACTCGCCGGAAGATGTCGAGCAGATCATCATCACCGTGGCAGACCGGCTGTCGCTGCGCGGACAGACCGGCGACGATGAGATTCCCTGGCTGACCAGGGCGCTGCGGTCGCATCGCCCCGACACGCGCGCTCGCCGCCCGTCCCGGCGCTATATCCCACGGCCCGGCCGGGGAGACGCCCGAGAAGGCGGCCGGCGCGGGCGGAGCTGAAGCGCGGCTACCGAACCGTTCTGGTCACGACTCGACGAGCCTCGGGAGGCACCGGCGGTGCCTCCCGAGGCCGTGTCGATCTGGTTCAGCGTTGGCCGGGCTTGTCGACTACCGCGACCTTTTCGGTGGCCAGGCCGCTGGTGACCGTGCCGGCGGGCAGGTTGAGGTTGAGGTGCTTGGTCTTCGCCATCTCGATCTCGGCGGCGGTGGGCTTTCCGCCCCACACGGTCTCTTCCCCCACGACCTGGTATGTCTTCGGGTCCAGAAGCAGGCGGCGGCCACCGCGGGAACCGTAATGGACGCCGATGACATGACGGCCGACTCCGTCGACGATGTCCCGGTCGATCCGCACGTCGGGCAATGTGGCCATGGCGCGGTACACGGCCGCCTGGATCCGTGGCGGGGCGGTGATCTGGGCATTGCGCAGCAGCTGCACCATGCGGGAGTACAACAGCTGGTTCTGGTCCAGCCCTGAATCGCCCGGCAGCTTGTCGAATCGGCCGGACAACGAGGACAGCTTGTCGAGCAGCGCACGCGGATCGGTGGGCAGCGAACTCAGAACGGTGTAGGCGCCTTGCGGTGAATCGATTCCGCTTTCACCGCTCTTCTTGTGGACGATGAACCTGCCGCCGTCGAAGTAGGCTTCCGCGCGGCTGTCGAACCGCGACCACTCTTCGTCGACGCGGTGATGACCGTCGCTGCCGGTGCCGTACTCCACGGTCTTGGTGTAGATCCACTGATGTGGCCTGGGCGTGATCGCCGTGCGCAGGGACACGACCTGCGCGGCGTGGGTCAGGGTCACCGAGGCGCTGTCGAGCCGAACGGGCGTCCGGGCCGGACTCCCGGAGCCCGTCCCGACGGTCGCGACCCCGACCGCCGTCGCCACTGCGGCGGCGGCCAATCCGGCGGTGGCCGGGACGCCCCATCGCGGAATTCTGATCGCTCGGTGGCGGCGTGGGCTCCCGGCCGCCTCCAGCAAGCGTTGCCGCTGCCGCTGTCGCCCGAGTGTGGGCGGCGCCTCCTGGTCCAGCTGCCGTCCCATCCGCGCGAGCATCTCCATCTCATTCATGACGCCATCTCCCCGACGAGCAGAGGGTTGTTGTCTCCAAGGGCCGCCCGCATCTTGCGGCGCGCCCGGTGCAGGCGTGATCGCACGGTGCCCACCGGGATGTTCAGCGCGACCGAGATCTCCTCGTAGGACAGATCCGCCCAGCCGGCCAGCAGAAGCACATCGCGATCGCCGGCGCGCAGGCCGGCCAGTGCCCGTGCGAGTGCCGGGCGGACCGCCACCGCGGAGACGGTCGAGGCCACCTGGTCCGCAGGTTCCTCGGCGGTCGTCTCATGCGAACTTCGCTCCATCATCCGGTAGCGGGCAGCCTCCGACCTGCGATGACGGGAGATCAGCTTGGTGAGGATCCCGAAGAGCCACGGACGAGCGTCCGCACGGCCGGTGTCGAAGCGGTCTCGCCGTTCGAAGGCCACCAGGAACGCGTCACCGACGAGGTCCTCGGCGACGTCCGGTCCCAGCCGTCGTACGACGTAGCGGTGGAGCGTGGCCCAATGACGGTCGAACAGTGCCGCGAACGCCTCTGGTTCGTCCTGGGACTCCGCGATCACCTCGGCGTCGGAACGCTGCTCAGGACGTGAGGCCACCTCGGCGGCGCTCACCGGCGTCCCGTCCGCTGCCGCCTTTTACATCCACTGATCATCGGCAATCCTTCGCATCGAAAACAGTCTCACCCTGTATCGCCACACCTCCCCGATCGAGTTCACGCATCGCCGCGTGGTCCGCTTCCCCGACGTACCGGACCCGGCCTGGCTGCCCGGATACGGCCAGATGCCTTGATGCGTCGATCACTCCGACATATTCCTGACATGGAGCGCCGTCGGAAGCCGGCGCTCGGCCAGAACCCGGCGTGTCGGCCGGGTCGCATCGGGCGATGTGGAGGGCGTTCACCATGGCCGGTCCCCCCACCCACAAGTCACCGCGCGGCCGCGCCGGCCGTCTGGTCCTGATCGGCGGGTTCGGCGCGCTGCTGTTGACGGCGCCGAGCCAGGGAACGGCCCATGCGCGGCCGGCGCACAACGCCGCCGGTACGCGCTGGACGGCGACATGGGCGGCGAGCCCGACGGCGGCCGCTGCGACGGGTCTGTCGGCGATCGGACTGAGCGACCAGACGGTGCGCGACGTCGTCCACACGAGTGTCGGCGGATGGATGCTGCGGATACGGCTGACCAACCGTTATGGCGACCGGCCGGTGACTTTTGACGACATGTCGGTCGGGATCGCCGACGGCGCCGCGCTCGATCACGGCGTCCGGATCACGTTCGGCGGACGGCCGGCGGTGACGATACCCGCCGGCGCCGACGTCGCCAGTGACGCCGTGCGTCTGACCGTCGGCCCGCAGGAGAAGCTGGCCGTCAGCCTGCACGCCCCCGGCCCGACCGGGCCGGCCAGCTGGCACAGCGCGGCCCACACCACGTCCTATGTCGCGGTGGGCGACCACGCGGGTGATCTGTCCGGCGACGCGTTCACGACGCGGGTGACGTCGTGGTACTTCCTCGACGGGGTCGACGTGCTCGCCTCGCCGCGCGACGGAACGATCGTCGCGCTGGGCGACTCCATCACCGACGGCACGGGAACGGCCCTCGACAGCGACACGAGGTGGACCGATGACCTGGTCCGCCGGATCGACGGCGGTCCACCCGGACGCCGGGCGTCCGTCGTCAACGCGGGTATCGGCGGCAACGAGGTGACCCTCGACCGGCAGCCGGCGTACTACGGGGTCAGCGCACTGCACCGGCTCGACGCGGACGTCCTGGCCCAACCCGGGGTGTCGGCCGTCATCGTCTTCGAGGGGGTGAACGACCTGACGGCGGGCGCGGTGCCGGCGACGCGACTGATCGCTGGACTGCGGCAGGTGGCGGACCGTGTCCACGCGGCGCGTCTGCCGGTGATCGGGGCGACGATCACGCCGTGCGGGGGCTACCCGGTGTGCGGCGCCCAGGTAGAGGAGCAACGGCGGCTCGTCAACGCCTGGATCCGTACATCCGGAGCGTTCGACGCGGTGCTCGACTTCGACTCGGTCGTCCGGGACCCGGCGAGGACCGACGCCCTGCGGGCCGGATTCGACAGCGGCGACCACCTGCACCCCAACGCCGCGGCCTATCAGGCGATGGCGGACACGATCGACCTGCGGACGTTGGCACACCTCAGTGGTGCCGGCCCTCGAGACACCGGACAGCACCTGACCTGATTCGTGCAGGTCAGGTGCTGTTCCCGCGAGGCCGCTCTCAGACGGATGGTGTGGCAGGGCCCTCGCCCGCGCCGGTCTGCTCGATCGCGGCGGCGATCTCGTTCAGGTCGGCCGGGGTCAGGTCCAGGTCGGCGGCCGGTAGCCAGCCGTCGACCTGGTCCGGGCGGCGGGCGCCGACGATCGCGCCGGTCACGCCGGTCCACGCCAGGGTCCAGGCGACCGCCACGGCGGCGGGCTGGACCTGGTGCCGCTTCGCGACGGGCACGAGCGCGTCCGCCAGGGCGAGGTTGGTGTCGAGCTTCGTGGTGAAGTCGGGGCTGTGCCGGCGCCAGTCGTCCTCCGGCAGCCTCTCCACCCGCTCGCGAGAGAACGCGCCGGTCAGCAGGCCCGCCTGCATCGGCGAGTAGACGATCACCCCGGTGTCGTGCGCCTCGCACCAGCCGATCTCGGTGGCGGCCGCGCGGTGGATCGCCGAGAACGGCGGCTGGAGCGAGTCGACGTGCCCGAGCTTCTCGGCGGTCTCCAACCGGCTCACGTCGTGGTTCGACAGGCCGGCCGCGCGGATCTTGCCCTGTTGCCTGAGGTCGAGGAACGTCTGCCAGTACTCTTCCAGCGGCGTCCCGTCCTCGGCCGGCCGGTGCATCTGGTACAGGTCGATGCGCTCGACGCCGAGGCGGCGCAGCGAGTCCTCCACCTCGCGGCGGAGCTCCGCGCCGGTGCGGCGTGCCGGCTTGCGGCGGTCGGCGGGGTCCCAGACGAGACCGCCCTTGGTGAAGACGTACGGCCGGTCGGCTTCCGGGATGTCCTTGAGCGCCTGGGCAACGACCTCCTCGGAGTGCCCGAGCCCGTACACGGCGGCGGTGTCGATCCAGTTGACGCCGTGCTCGACGGCGTACCGGATCGCCGCCACGGACTGCGCGTCCTCCTGCGGTCCCCAGGAGAACGCCCAGTCGCCGCCGCCGATCGCCCACGCGCCGAAGCCGACGCGCGTGATCCGCATATCGGTCGTGCCGAGCCGCTTTGTGGGAAGTGCCATGGTTCTCCTCGCTGAACTGGGGTCAGGTCGCGTCGAGCTCGGCGAACTCCTCGTCGGTGAGTTCGAGGTCGGCGGCCTTGGCGGAGTCGACGATCGTCTCGGGACGGCTCGAACCGGGGATGGGGACCACGACCGGCGACTTGGCGAGCATCCACGCCAGCGCGACCTGCTGCGGGCTCACCCCGTGCGCCTCCGCGACCCGGCCGAACGCCGCGTGCTCACCGCCCAGGTCACCGGCGCTGGAGATGCCGCCCAGCGGGCTCCACGGCAGGAACGCGACGCCGAGCACGTCGCACAGGCGCAGCTCGTCCTCGCTGCTGCGGAAGGCCGGGGAGAACTGGTTCTGCACCGACACGAGGCGTCCGCCGAGGATCTCGTTCGCCTCGCGGATCTGAGCCGGATTGGCGTTCGAGATGCCGGCCATGCGGATCTTGCCCTCGTCCAGCAGGTCCCGGAGGGCGCCGATCGAGTCGGTGTACGGCACGGACGGGTCCGGCCGGTGGTGCTGGTAGAGCCCGATCGCCTCGACGCCGAGCCGCTTCAGCGAGGCGTCGCAGGCCCGCTTCAGGTACGCGGGCGAGCCGTCGAGCCCCCAGGAGCCGTCCCCCGGGCGTGTGTGGCCGCCCTTCGTGGCGACCAGCACGCCGGAGGTGTCTCCGCCGTACGTGGCCAGCGCCCGGGCGATCAGCGACTCGTTGTGCCCGATGTCATCGGGGCCGATGTGGTAGGCGTCCGCGGTGTCGATGAGTGTCACGCCCGCGTCGAGCGCGGCGTGCACCGCGGCGATCGACCGGCTCTCCTCGGGGCGCCCCTCGATCGACATGGGCATGCCCCCGAGACCGATCGCGCCGACCTGGACGTCACCGATCCGGCGAGTACGCATGTGACAAGACCTCCAAGATGGCGTTCGTCAGGGCTGCAGCCGCCGGCGGGCGCGGGCCCGGTGCACGGGCGCACGGCGCGGCTCTTCGGGGGCCGCGCGGGCCCGCTGATCGGCGGCTGTCGTCAACAGCCTCCATGCACGGCTTCCCCGTGTCCAACAGAAAAAACAGATGGAATCAAGCAGTTAGAGTGATGAGTCGTGGAACTGCGTCACCTGGAGTACTTCGTCGCCGTCGCGGAGGAGGAGCACTTCACCCGAGCGGCCGAACGCCTGCGTCTCGCGCAGTCCGGCCTGTCCGCCTCGATCCGCTCCCTCGAACGCGAACTCGGTGCCCCGCTGTTCGTCCGCAGCACGCGGCGGGTGGCCCTCACCGAGGCGGGGCGCGCGCTGCTCGCCGAGGCCCGGCGCACCCTCGCGAGCGTCGCGGCCGCCCGCAGCGCGGTCGCCGCGGTCCAGGGCCTGCTGCGCGGCACCGTGTCGATCGGCACCGAGCAGTGCCTGGCCGTCATCGACCTGCCCATGGTGCTGTCCCGGTTCCGCGCCGTGCATCCGGGCGTGGAGGTCCGGCTCCGCCAGGGTGGCTCGTCCGGCCTGGTGGAGCAGGTCCGTACGGGCGGCCTGGACCTGGCGTTCGTCGCGCTGTCCGGCGGGCGCGCGCCGGCCGGGGTCGGACTGACGCCGCTGACGACCGAGCCGATGATGCTGGTCTGCCACCCCGGCCACCCGCTCGCCGCGCGTGAGGCGGTCGACTGGTCCGCGCTGCCGGACGAGACCTTCGTGGACTTCCACCCGGACTGGGGCGCCCGGCAGGTCACCGACCGCGCGTTCGGCGCCGCGGGCCTCGAACGGCACGTGGCGGTGGAGGTCAACGACGTGCACAGCCTGCTCGACTTCGTCGCCGCCGACCTGGGGGTGGCTCTGGTGCCGCGGCCGATCGCGTACAAGAAGAACAAGAAGGTCGTCGCGGTACCGCTGCGCGCGACGGCCCCGGAGTGGGTGGTCTCGGTCGCGGTGCCGTCCAACGGCCCGGCCAACCCGGCGACGGACGCCCTGCTCGCCATCGTCCGCGAGTCCACCTCCGTACGCGACGCCGCCCCCGCCTGAGAATCTCACGCCGCGGTCAGCGAATTACACGCGCTGACGCCGAACAACGCCCGGCTCCGGCCCGGCCGGTTAAGGTTTCCCGCGCGTCTGATGGTGAGTGAGCGCGGGGGTGCGCCGATGAGTGCCGGTGAGGCCGGGGTCTTCACAGCTGTCATACGCAGATTCCTGCGAGGGCCGGAGCAGGACCTGCTACGAGCGGGTCCGGCCGTCGGAAGGGTCGAGCTGCCCTGGTTCGCCAAACTCGGGCACGTGCCGAAGAACGACGCCGAGTGGCGGCAGGGAGTGGACCACGTCATCCAGAAGATGACGCCGTCCGCGGACGAGGTGGTGTGGCGTAAGACGGACGAGCCCCTCTACCGGTACGACGACCGTCCTCCGGGGCGCCTGCTCGACGGCTACTTCACGCCGCACGATTACGTGGACGCCGACCTCTTCCAACACATCGCAGGCCGCTCGGGCTTCGTCAGCACCACGCGGAACGCCGAGATGTCGTGGTCGGGGAGGTTCCAGTACGAGCTGAGCGGCCTGGGCGGCGGCATCGACGTCGACGCGACGGCCGGTGCGCGGATGTACGGCGGAACGCAGCAGGAGGTGGCGTTCCCCGGCGGTTTTCCGGCGCGGTTCGTCAGCCGGTGGCGGTCCGTGCTCAACCCCGAGGAACTAGGCCGCGGTATGCCGCCGAAGTTCAGCGAATGGGTGACGAATCCCAGATTCGATCCATCGTGGGAACGTCGACTTCCGGCGTGACCGGCCCCGCCCACGCGGGGCGGGGCCGGCCCGTACGGCGTCAGTCGATGTAGATCAGGTAGCCGGACGCCTCGGCCTTCTTCTCGAAGTCGGTCACCGGACCGGTCCGCGGGTACTCCTCGGCCAGGTCAGCAGTGGTGATCTGGTGGGCCGCGGCGGCGAGCGTCTTGCAGGTCTGGATGATCCCGTCGGCGGTCATCGTTCCGCAGCGAGTCGCGCGTGGCCTGGAGGAAGATGTCGCAGCGGCCCGCGAGCTTGAGCGTCAGGCACCAGGCATTGGTCATTGCCTGGTCGGTCGTGTCGAGCGTGTCCAGCGGATCGCCGCCGGTGCTCGCCGAGGCGGTGCCTTCGGCGGTCGTGGCCGCCCGGGCGGGCGGCGTCGCGGTCGCGAAGATGCCGACGATGGCGAGCACGGTGGCGAGGAAGGCGGCGGCCTTCGTCGCGGCGCTTCGGGTCGTACGGTCCATGGGGCGTTCCCTTCGGTGCGGTTCGCGGCTTTTGGCGCGAGGTCCTGCCACCGGTATAGGGACGCCAGAATTGATCGCCTACACCCTGGCGTTGTTGGTTTGATCGTGGATTGTTCGCCCTGGTAAGGGGCCTAACGCGGGCGGAGCAGCGTGCGTGGGTCGAAGAACGCGCGGAGCCGGCCGCGCCGGCCCATTCCGTCGCGCAGTCGGCGGCTTACCTCTCCGGCCGTCTCCCACGCCCGCATGGGCAGGTCCGAGGACGTGTCCTCCGGTGCGTACGCCGCGTGGTCCACCATCGTCGCCAGCGCGGACAGCTCCGGCATGCCGTCCGTCAGTGCGACCGCCTGGCCCGTCGTCAGGGACGGGCCCGCCGGGAGGCCGGCCTCCCGCATCCGGTCCACCGTCTCCCACCAGGCACCGAGTACGGCGCGCCGGGGTGAGCGGTCGCGCCGGCGGCGGGCCCGGCGCACCGTCTTGGCGCCTGGTACCGACAGCACGAGCAGTACGAGGAGCGCCGCGGCCGTCAGCCCGATCGGGAGCCACACGTCATCCGACCGTGAGACCCCGCTCGGCGGGCCGTCGCCGCTCGCCCGCGGCCGGGTGCCCCCGCCCCGGCGCGGCGTGGTGTTCTTCAGCGGGTCGTCGACCTGGCCGGTCCGTGTGGGCGTCCGCGGCCGGTTCTCGCGGGTGCCGATCGTGTTGCCGCGCGGGCTGGGGTCGATCGTCACCCAGCCGAGCCCGGCGAAGCGCACCTCCACCCACGCGTCCACGTCGCGGCCGGTCACGGTGAACGCGTCTCCCCGGTACTCCGGGCGGAACCCCATCACGACCCGGGCGTCGACGCCGAGGCCGCGCGCCATCACCGCGTAGGCGCTGGCGTACTGCTCGCTCGTGCCCCGCTTGGTCTCCAGCAGGTGCTGGATCTGGTAGTAACCGTGCCCGCCCGGCACGTCCTTGGCCTCGTCGTACCGGAAGTCGCCCGCGGTCTTGAACCGCTGGTAGAGCGCGATGAGCTGCCCGGACGCCGACGGCCGCCCGGCCACCGTGCGTTCGACGAACCCGCGGATCACGGCGGGCATCGGTGGGGTGAGCGGGGCGGAGGCGGGCACTGGATCGGCCGACAGCAGGGCGCCGGCGTCGGCCTGGTTCACCATCGAGGTCGTGTCGTACGCGGTGGGCGACGCGGTCCCGGCGGGCACGGCGACGTCGCCGGTGCTCTCGTCCACGCCGAGACCCGCGACGGTGAGCCGTGTCGTACGGCCGGGGCTGAGCACCCAGTCCGGATCGCC
Organism: Actinoallomurus iriomotensis; assembly: GCF_030269445.1. Lineage (GTDB taxonomy): Bacteria > Actinomycetota > Actinomycetes > Streptosporangiales > Streptosporangiaceae > Actinoallomurus > Actinoallomurus iriomotensis. The sequence continues at coordinate 47,877 of NZ_BSTJ01000024.1, read as the reverse complement.
GGACTCCACCCGGATCCGCGAGGTCACCGTGACCTGCCGGCTTCCGGCGGGCGTGTGCGGCAGCCGGCGGCCGGCCAGCCGGAAGTCTCCGGAGACCGTCCAGTACGTCCCGTCGAAGCGGCTGAGCGTGGCCATCCGCAGGACGCCGCCAGGGCGGGAGGTGGTGCCGGTCACGCGGACCGGCAGCGTCTCGTCGCGCAGCGCGAGGTACTGCTGGAGCGGGCTCACTCCGCTGCGCGGCAGCACCGGCGCGGACACGAGTGTGCGCACGTCGGCCGGCTCGCCCGATCCCGGCGCGGCCGGGCCGAGCAGAAGGGTGGCGGCCACCGCCACCGCGCCGGTCCCGGCCACCATGGCGAGCACGCCCGGCCGCGGCGCCGCGCCCTGACCGGCGAACAGCACGGCCAGCACGAGCACGACGACGGCCGGCGCGTACCAGCCCGGCAGCGGCGGCCCGGACGCGCCGAGCCCCAGCGCGGCGAGCAGGCAGATGAGCGGGGGCACGACCGGGGCGAGCGGGCTGCCGGCGTACGCCGCGAGCAGGCCCGCGAAGAGCGTCGCCAACCCGGCGAACAGGGCGACGGCGCCGAGCGGCGGCCCGGTCGGGTCGGCGGGCAGGGCGCCGGTCAGCAGCCGCCAGGGGCCGTCGGCGATCGCCGCGCCCGACCCGGTCACCGCGATCGCGGTCGCCACCACCAGCACCGCGCCGGCCAGCGAGACGACGGTCGAGGGCAGCCGGGGAACCAGCGCCGCGACCGCCACGACCAGTGTCGCGGCGCCGGCGCACGCGGCCACCGCCGTGACGAACGGCGCCGGTCCGGGCACGCCGCCGAACACCGGCCCGAACCCGAGCCCGGCCAGCGCACCGAGCAGGCCCGCGAGCACGGCGCGCGCGAGACGCCTCATCCGGCATCACCGCTGACCATCCGGTTCCAGGCGACCGCGGCCTCGGCCGCCGACCGCGCGGTGAGGACGGCCATGCCGGGGCGACGCCGCAGCCCGCCGTCGGGCGGCGCCGCGTCACCCGCCAGGGAGATCACGACGACGGGACGGAAGCGCCGCCGCTGCTCGGCGAGCCTGGTGAGCAGGCCGGACTCGGCCGTCCCGGTCACGACCACGAGCGCGCCGCCAGCCGGGCCGCGGTCCACGGCGCGGAGCAGCAGGGCCACGTCGGCGTCCGGGTCGGGCTCGGCGAGGGAGAGCCGGTCGAGCACCGGGCCGTCGCCGGACGCGCCGATGACGTGCAGCTCGACCGGACGGCCGAGGTCCTCGACCGTGTGCACCACCGAGGCGGCCACCTCGACCGCGTCCTCGAACGCGGAGTCGGTCTCGAACGCGCCGGCGCGGGTGTCGAGCACCACGGTCGTCGTCGGTTCGGTCGTGTCGATGTGCTCGCGCACCACGAGGGTGCCCAGCCGGGCGGTCGAGCGCCAGTGGATCTGGCGCGGGTCGTCACCCGGCACGTACTCCCGCAGCGCGGAGAACGTGACGGTGCCGAGCCGGGCGTTCTCGTGGGTACGGCCCTCGTAGTCGAGGACGATGCCGACCGGCAGCGGGCGCATCGGGTGGATCCGCGGATGCACCCACAGCACGTCGTCGCCGGTCTGCCGCCGTGCCCAGCGGAACAGCCCGAACGGGTCGCGCCGCTCCACCGTCAGCGGGCCGAGCGGGATCCGCCCCCGCCGCGGGGCGGGCAGCGGGTAGTTCACCGCCCGCATGCCGCCGGCGGCCACGGTCCGTACGTCCAGGGCGATCGTCTCGGGACCGACGCGGTCCACGGCCGTGAACGCGACGCTCGGACGGCGGCCGGTGTTGCGCACGTGAAGACGGCCCAGCGCGTGCTCGCCCACCGTGACCCGGTCGGGCGTGACCTGACGCGTCAGCCGCACGGACGGGCGGACCGTGACGAAGCAGCCCGCGGCCACGAGGACGGCGGCCGAGCCGATCGCCAGGGCGACGAGCACCGGGTAGCCCAACGCCGCCCCGAGCGCGTACGAGACGGCCGCGAGCACCGCCAGCCCGATGCCCGTGCCGGTGACCGGCCACCGGCGCGGCGCGGCGCCGTCGGCGGGGCCGTTCACCGCGGGGTCGGCGAGGCCGGGTGGCGGGACGCGGACCCGGGCGCCAGAACCGGTACCGGCAGGCGGTCGAGGACCTCGGTGAGCACCGACGACGTCGTGGTGCCGCGCACCTCGGCCTGGGCGGCGAGCACGAGCCGGTGCGTCAGCACCGCCGCCGCGGTCGCCCGGATGTCGTCGGGCACGACGAAGTGCCGTCCGGCGCAGGCGGCATGGGTCTGGGCCGCGCGCAGCAGGGCGAGGCTGCCGCGCGTGCTGACGGCGAGGCGCAGCGCCTCGTGCTCACGGGTCGCCTGAGCGATCATCGCCACGTACCGCGCGATCTCCGGCGCCACGTGCACGGCCGCGATCCCGCGTTGCGCATGGGCGAACCGCTCGGGCGTCGTCACCGCCGACAGTTCGGGCGGCGCCGAGCGCGCCCGGCCGGTGAGGATCTCCTCCTCGACCGCGACGCTCGGGTGGCCGATCGAGATCCTCATCAGGAACCGGTCGAGCTGCGCCTCCGGCAGCCGGTAGGTGCCCTCCATGTCGATCGGGTTCTGCGTGGCGACGACGAGGAACGGCCGGGGCACCGCGTGGGTGACGCCGTCCACCGTGACCTGCGCCTCCTCCATCACCTCCAGCAGCGCGGACTGAGTTTTCGGCGACGCACGGTTGATCTCGTCGGCCACGACCACGTTGGCGAAGACCGGTCCGGGGCGGAACTCGAAGGCGGCGCGGTGCTGGTCCCACACCGAGACCCCGGTGATGTCCGTCGGCAGCAGGTCGGGGGTGAACTGGATCCGGTGCGCGCTGCCGCCGAAGCTCGCCGCGAGCGCCTTGGCCAGCGACGTCTTGCCGGTGCCGGGGACGTCCTCGATGAGCAGGTGGCCACCGGCGAGGAGGCAGGTCAGCGCCAGCCGGATCGCCTCCGTCTTGCCGCGCAGGACCTGCTCGACGTTGGCGACGACGGCGTGCGCCAGCTCGGCCGTCGCGCCGGCGGTGGGCTCGGTGGGAGGTTGCGACATCAGACGGGTCCTATCGCGGTCATCGGGTTCGGGGGGTCGGGCTCGCGCCCGGCGGCGTGACGCAGGCGGGCGGGGCGGACTGGCCGGGCGGCGACGCGGTGATCACCGCGATCACGGCGAAGCACGACCGCCGGCCCGGCGGGAGGTCGTGCAGCGCGAACGAGTGGGTGTTCTTCGGCAGCACGTCCGAGAGCGGCCGGATCGTCCCGCCGCTGACGTCGGACACGAGGTAGCCGGTGAACCCCGGCAGCGACTCGGCCTGCCCCTCCCAGGACAGGGTCCCGCCGGTGCCGGAGACCACGACCGAGGCCGGCACGTAGTAGTAGTGGCCGGTCCGCGGCGTCGACGCCGTCGCGCGGGGCGCCGGGGAAGACGTGCCGTGGTCACGCGTGGCCAGGACGACACCGGTCCCCGCGCCGACGACGGCCACGGCCAGCACGGTGAGCAGCGGCGCGCGCAGCCGCCGCCGCGTCCGGGGCGCGGGCGGCGCCGGGCGTACGGGCAGCGGCCGGGCGGACGCCACCGTGCCGGTCACCGGGTCGTGCCCGGCCGGGAAACGTTCCGCCGCGTCCCCCGGCTGGGGACACCGCGTGGGCGGGAGGTCGGTCGGGGCCGGGAGGTCGGTCGGGGCCGGGAGGTCGGTCGGGGTTGGTTGGTAGGGATCAGCTCGCTGGTCGGGATTAGCTCGCTGGTCGGGATTAGCCCGTTGGCCGGGCGACAGTTCCGCCATCACCCGCGGGCCCGCGAGGGACGCCCAGCCGGCGGCGACCCGTGCGGCGTCGGGGCGCCGGGCCGGGTCGCGGTCGAGACACGCGCTGATCAGCGCCCAGGCGGCGTCGTCGACGCCGTCCGGCCGGGGCGCCCGCAGCTCCAGGTGCGCGCGCATCATCGCCTCCTGGCTGCGCGCGTCGAACGGCAGGCGGCCGGCGATCAGCTCGTACGCGGTGATGCCGAGCGCGTAGACGTCGGTGGCGGCCGTCGGCGCGCGGCCGGCCCACAGCTCCGGCCCGAGGTAGGCCGGGGTGCCGAGCAGCCGGGTGTGCGCCGACCCGGCGATGCCGCGCGCGATGCCGAAGTCGGACAGGTACGCGGTGCGGCGGCCGCCCCGTTCGGCGACGAGGATGTTCTCCGGCTTGACGTCGCGGTGCACGATGCCGCCCGCGTGCACGGCGGCCAGCGCGCTCGCGGTGTGCGCGAGGAGCTCGGCCGCCTCGGCCGCGGGCAGGGGGCCGCGCGCGGCGACGTGCCGCAGGTCCTCGCCCTCGACCAGCTCCATGACGATGCCGAAGACGTCGCCCTCTTTGACGAAGTCGTAGATCTCGACGACGTTCGGGTGGCGGATGCTCCGCAGCACGCGGCTCTCGCGCAGGAAGCGCTCGACCGTGTCCGGGTCCTCCGACAGCTCGCCCCGCAGGATCTTCACCGCGACCGGAAGGCCGTCCTCGCGCCGCCGCCCGGACCAGACCTGGCCGGTCGCGCCGCCGCCGATGCGGCTCAGCAGGTCGTACCGGCTGCCGAGGGGACGCCCGGACGGCGGGGGAGGGCTCGGCGGGATCGTCGGCTTCCGCGTCGCCTCCGCGAGCGCCGCGGCGAGGGCGCCGGGGCCGGCCGGCCGGTCGGCGGGGTCGGCGGCCAGCCCGGACCGCAGTACGGCGATGACCGGCTCGGGCACCCCGGCGCGGCCGAACTCCGGAGGCCCGTCCGCGACGAGACGTGCCAGCCGGCGGTCGGGCCCGCCGTACGGCGGGCGTCCGGCGAGCAGGGTCCACAGCATCGACGCGAGCGCGTAGGTCTGGCCGGCCGGTGTCCAGTCCTCCCCTGCGAGGACCTCGGGCGGTTCGTCGCCGGTGCCCTCGCCGAGCGCCGCCTCCAGCTCCACGAGAGACGGCGGCAGCGGCGTGGCCAGAACCGGCCCGGCGGCGGTGCGGCACACGCCGGGCGGCGGACCGGTCAGGCCCTGCTCGGTGAGCAGCCGCAGTCCCTTGGCGGCGGCGGACGCCGCGGCGACGACCTCGCCGGGCGGCAGCGGGCCGTCCGTGGCCAGCGCCTCACGCAGGGTCGGGCCCGGCCGGTCGGCGAGCAGGAACGGGCGGCCGTCCGCGTCCAGGCCGTGGTCGGCCAGCGGCAGCACCGCCGTCGCGTCGAGGCGGGTCAGCAGGTCCTCCAGGTCGGCGGACTCGGTGCGGATCCGCCGGCGGAGCGCGGTGTCGAGCTCGGCGGTCACGAGGATGAGCCGCACCGGCCGGCCGTCGGCGGTGCGGACCGCCGGAACGTCGGCGACCGGGCCGCGAGCGGGAAGGCTCCCGAGCAGTCGCACGCCTGCCACGGAAGGCATCGTCAAGGGGGTCGCCACCTCATCCATGTCGACGTCCGCCGGCGGCCGCACGAGCGCGCCGACCAAGGTATCGCAGGCATATGGCGGCTTAGAAGGATTCATGTGGATCACCCGCTTCGCCGTTCACCTGCGTGATCACCTGTACGGTCGTCGTCTCGCCGCGCCGGACCAGCACGGCGCGCCCGGCCGGCCAGCCGCCGGACAGCGACCGTGGCAGCCGCAACCCGAACACTTCGCCGTCGACGTGCGTGGCCGGGTTGAGCAGCAGCCCGGAACGGGACCGGCGTACCGCCGCCAGCCAGCCGCGATACGGGTTGGCCAGCACGTCGTCGGTGGTGGCCGCGGCGACCAGCACCGAGCCGGTGTCCCGCGCCGTGCGGCAGAACGACTCCAGCGCGTCGGTCAGCGCGTGGTCGCCGAGCAGTTCCCCGTCGTCGACGACGAGCGCGACCGGGCCGGTGACGGCCGCGTCCTCCACCGCGAGCGCGATGTCGGCCGGCTCGCCGGTCAGCACGCCGGGCGCGCCGGCCAGGTCCCGCAGCGGCGACGGGCGCGGCGCGACCGCCAGCACCGGGAGGGCCAGGCCCGCCACGATCGCGGCCAGCGCGGTGGAACGGCCCGACCGCTGCGGCCCGCACACGAGGAAGGTGCCGCCGTCCGCCGTGAGGTCGACGTCGACCGGGCCCAGGTGGTCGCCGCCCACCGCGGGCGTGCAGACGGCCGGGCCCACCGGTCGCGCGACGGAGCGCAACAGCTCGGCCTCGGCCGCGAAGATCCTGTCGGGGAGCGGGTCGACGCGGCGCGGCAGCCGCTCCGGCGGCACGTCCGCCCACGGGCCGGCGGGCAGGTCCGTGTCCCGGGCGACCTGCACCTCCTCGCCGGTCACCGTCCAGACGGCGCGGCCCGGCGGCATCCGGCGCGGCGTCGTCCGCGGGTCCAGGCCGAAGGCCGCGGCGTCGTCCGGCGTCGCCTGCCGCAGCACGAGCCGGGCCGCGACCGCCGAGGACACCCGGTGGTGGAACCCGGACCGGTCCGTGGTCAGCACCATCGTCACGCCCGCGCCCGGGCCGGTCCGCAGCAGCTCCTCCACGCGGTCGACCAGGCGCCCGCCGTCGCGTTCGGCGTAGCGGGCGAAGAACGCCTCGAGGCGGTCGAGCAGCACGACGACGTACGGCAGCCGCTCCTCCTCCGAGGCCGCGGCGCGCTGCTCGGCGAGCGACCCGTGGCCGCCCGCCGCGAGGACCCGCTGCCGTCGCGTGACCTCGGCGTGCAGGGCGGCCAGCAGCCGTTCGACGCGCGCCGGGTCGGCACCGTCGACCACGGCGCCGCAGTGCGGGAGAGCGGTCAGCGCGGCGAGCGCCTGGTTGCCGCAGTCCAGCGCGTACAGGTGCAGGTCGGCGGGTGACGACGCGCGGGCCAGCGACGCCGCGAGGGTGCGCAGGGCGGTGGAGCGCCCGGCCCGCGCCATCCCCGCGATCGCGACCGGCCCGGTGCGCTCCAGGTCCAGCACGAACGCTTCCTGCGCCTGCGCGGACGGCCGGTCGGCCAGCCCGATCACCCCGGCCTCGCCCGGCAGCGCGGACAGGGAGACGTGCTCGGGCAGCGGCGGCAGCCACGGGCGCGACGGCGCGGGGAGGCCTGCGGCGGCCTCCCGTACGGCCGCGACCAGGTCGGTCAGGTCCGTACGCGCGGCGTTCTCCTCCACCGGGACGGCCTCGGCGACCGGCCGGCCGAGGGCCTCGACGCGACGGAGCGAGACCCGTACGGGCGGCCGGGCGGTGTCCGTCTCGGCGCGGGGCCGGCCCACGCGCGCGGCCTGGAACGCCACCGGCTCTCCGTGGCCCGTGCGCACGTAGGCGCGGCCGGGCCGGCGTACGGGGATGCGGGCGGCGTCGGGGACGTCGATGACGTCGAGCGACTCGGACGTCGCCGTCACCCGCAGGCAGATCCGCAGGTTGAGGTTGGCGCGCAGGTCGGCGGTGACCACGCCGCCCGGCCGCTGCGTGGCCAGGACGACGTGGACGCCGAGGCTGCGGCCCCGCATCCCGATGCCGACGACCCCGGAGACGAAGTCGGGCAGTTCCTCGACGAGGGAGGCGAACTCGTCGACCACGATGACGAGCCGCGGCAGGCGCGCGCCGGTCCGCGCCCAGTAGTCCTCGATGTCCTTGGCCCCGGCGCCGGCGAACAGCCGCTCCCGGCGGCGCAACTCGGCGGTCAGCGAGTCCAGGGCCCGGCCGACGAGATGCCCGTCGAGGTCGGTCACGAGCCCCACGCAGTGCGGCAGGTCCGCGCAGGCGGCGAACGCGCTGCCACCCTTGTAGTCCACCAGGACGAAGGTGAGCGCGTCGGGCGTGTTCGTGGCGGCGAGCGAGGCGACCAGCGTCTGCAGCAGTTCGGACTTGCCCGAGCCGGAGGTACCGGCGATCAGCGCGTGCGGCCCGTCGCGCCGCAGGTCGACGCTCACCGGGCCCGCCGGCCCGGCGCCGAGGAGCACGGTGGTGCAGCGGCCGTCCGGGTTCGCCGCCCAGCGCTCGCGGATCGCCGCGGGCGTGACCGGGGACAGGCCCGCGACGTCGAGCAGGTCCACCCGGTCGGGCAGCGCCGCGTCGCCGCCGCGTTCGCCGAGCAGCCGCAGCGGCGCGAGCGCCCGGGCCGCCGCCTCGGCCGCGTCCGCGACGAGCCCGTCGGCGAGCACGTCCTCCACCGGCGTGCGGCCGGTACGGCGAAGGGTGACCCGGGACCCGGCGGAGGTGGTCGCGACGAGCGTCGCGCCGCACTCGTCGGCGAGCGCCGTCTCGTCGGTGTCGACGCACAGCACGCGCACGCCGACGGCGGGTCCGGTGGCGAGCAACTCGCCCAGCCCGGCCAGGTCGCGCAGCCGCCGCGCGCCGTCGAGCACCACGAGCAGCGCGCGGCCCGGCGGCGGGCTCTGACCGAGCGCGCTGCGCTGCTCGGCGAGGCGCTCGTCCACGAGGCGGCGCAGCTCGGTCAGCCGCGCCTCGGCCTGCGCGGCGTCCGTCGCGACCATCCGCGCGCAGGCGAACGCCGACGAGGCGGGCAGCGTGTGCGGCAGCCAGGTCGCCCACTCCCAGTCGGCCGCCGTGTCCCGGCCGGTGACGAGCACCAGGCCCAGCTCGGCGGGCGAGTGGAGCACGGCCGCCTGCACGATCAATGCCCGCGCGGCGGCGAGCGTCATCGGCCGCGGGCCGGCGACGCCCAGCACCCCGGCGTCGGCCAGGTCGACCGTGACCGGCACGTCGCGTACGGCGGGCGGCTCCGGTCGCGTCGTTTCGGCGGCGCGGACCGGCGCGGCGGGGTCGGGCCGCAGCACCAGGCGCGCCGGGCGGGACACCAGCCCCATGCGCAGGCGCAGGAAGTCGGGGTCGCCCGGCCGCCGCTGCCACAGCGTGGCGGCCGGATCCGCACCGCCCGCACCGGTGCGCCGGACCAGGGCGGACGGGTCCGGGTACGCGGCGCGCTCGGCGCTCTCCTCGGCGGCCACGGCCGCGTCCAGCTCCGTCTCGAACGCGGCCCGCGCCCGTTCGTAACCGGCCCTGGCCCGCGCGTACTCGCGCCGTCCCGAGCGCCGGTCGCCGACCACCGTGGCGAGGGCCATCAGCGGCGACAGCGCCATCATCGGCAGCAGGTAGGCCGTGTACCCGCCGGGGACGACGAAGTACAGCGCGCCGCACAGCAGCAGCGGCAGCATCGTCGCCGCCCAGGGCAGCCGGAAGCCGCCCGGCCGCTCCGGCTCGGCCGGCACGACCAGCTCGGGCAGCCGCTCGGGCACCCGGATGCGCGGCGGCCGGTTGAACAGCCGGGTCCCGCCGGCCGGGTCCGGCACCACCTCGGCGTCACCCGCGGCGGGCCCCCGTACCGCCAGGACCGATTCGCCGAGGCCGACCACCTGGTCCGCGCGCAGGTGCAGCGGTCCGTCGAGCCGCCACGCGCCGAACCGGATGCCGTTGACCGACCCGGCGTCGGTCACCGTCGCGCCGCTGCCGTCCTCGGCGGCGAGCAGCCGGGCGTGCGACCGGCTCACCTCCGGGTCGGGCAGGAGCAGGCCGCCGCACGCCGCCCGCCCCACCGGCACGGCGTCGCCCGGCGTGAGCTTGCACGTGATCCCGGCGTGCAGGCCGCCGACCACGGCGGCCTCCAGCCCCGTGCCGCCGCCGGCGGGCACGGTCGCGCCCGCGCCCAGCGTGCCGAACGTGACGGTCGTGCCGCTGACCAGCCCGGTCAGCGGCGCGGCGTCGTCGAGCGGCACGGGTGGTGAGCCGGCCGTGATCGGCGCGTCGGCCGGCCCCACCAGGTCCTCGATCGCCCGGCGCAGGTCGCCGACGGTCGCCCCCTCGTCGGCCTCGACGGTCACCGCGACGGCCCGGCCGCCGGCGTGCGCCACCAGGTCGAGGTCCACCGCCGTTCCTCAGTTGGCGGCGTGGTCGATCGCGTTCCGGCGGCGCTCGACCTCCTGCGCCGCGTCGGTCAGCTCCGCGGCCATGGTGTCCAGGGCCGGGCGGAACTGGCTCTCCCACACCTGCCGGAAACGGTCCGCCGCGCCACCGGTCCAGGTCGTGGTGTGGATGAGCGTGCTCAGCGCCTGCTTGAGGTCGTGGACGTCGTGGCTGCACGTGCCGAGCCGGCGGGACAGTGCCTCCAGCTCAGGCAGATCCGCCTGGATCATCGGTGTCTCCTCGGGTCGGTGCGGGCCCTGCGTCCCGCGACGCCACCGAAGCTAGAGCCGGCTCCGCCGGAGCGGAATCGGAAGACCTCCCCAAGGCGCCCTCCCGGCGGGGCAGCAGCAGAGGCGTGGCCAGCAGGAGCACGCCCGCGATCCCGATCGCGACGCGGGGACCGGTCAGGCCGGCCAGCAGGCCCCACAACGCGGTCAGCGCCGCGATGGTGGCGTTCTTCGTCACCGTCCAGGCGGACAGCACCCGGGCGACGCGGTCCGTCGGCGCGAGCTCCAGCCGCCGGGTGGCGAGCACCGGGTTGTACACGCTGAGGCAGGTGATCAGCCCGAACTCGACGACCATGACGAGGGCCAGCCCGGCGACTCCGGGGCCGATGAAGGCCAGCCCGACCGGCCAGCACGCCGCCAGCGTCCCGGCGACCAGCACGACCCTCCGCCGCCCGTACCGGGCCACGATCCGGCGGGACAGCCGGGAGCCGACGAGCCCGGCGGTGCAGGGCACCGCGAACGCCAGGCCGTACTGCCATAGAGGGAAGCCCAGCCGGTCGACCATGAGGACGGTCAGCAGGGGTTCGGTCGCGAGGATCAGGCCGCCGACCAGGCTGGAGTGGAGGAACAGCGCCCGCAGCTCCGCGTGGGTGAGGATGTACCGCCACCCGTCGAACAGGTCGCGGGCGCGCGGCCGTGCCGTCTCCCGCCGCGCGGGCGGCGGCTCGTCGCCGCCCATCGCGCGGATGCCCAACGCCGACAGCAGGTAGCTGACCGCGTCGGCCACCACGGTCGTCACCGGGCCGAGCAGCCCGATCGCGGCACCGCCGAGCGGCGGCCCGATCATGGTGGCGGTCCACGTCGTGGACTCGAACCGCCCGTTCGCGACGAGCAGGTCCTCCGGCCGCACGACGGCCTTGAGGTTCGCGCCGCTCGCCGCCCGGAACGCGATGTCGCACGCCGAGACGACGATCGACACGACGAGGAGCTGGACGAAGGTGAGCAGGCCGAGCGCGTACGCGGCCGGGACGCTCAGCATCGCCGCGAACCGGGCCAGGTCCATCGCGACCATCACCGGCCGCTTGCGGCGGAACTCCACCCAGGGGCCGAGCGGCACGGCCACCGCCGCGCCCACCGCCATCCCCACGGCGGCCAGCGCGGACACCTCCGGCGGCCCGGCGTGCAGCACCCGGAGCGCGATCAGCGGAAACGCGTTGAACGCCAGCCACGTGCCGACCGTGCTGACCGCGAACGCCGTCCACAACCACCGGAACTCCCGGCCCAGCGACCGCCTCATCCCGACCTCCCCCGCATCGACCGAGGCGATCCAACAGCGCGCGACCCGCCGGCGGCAAACAACCGCGGGGTGTGGGGCCACAGCCGCCGGTTGTGCGGCCCGGTCGGTCAGGGGGTCCTGCCGATGAGGCGCAGGTCGTCCGGCGTGATCAGCTTCGTCGTGAGGGCGTACTCGGCGAGCGCGCTCAGGGCGTTCCAGCCCTGGAGGTTCGGCACGCCGGCGTTGGTCAGCCGGGTCCGGATGTACTCCACGCGCTTGACGAGCGTCGTCCGTGGCCAGCCGAGCCGGCTCGCCGCCGCCTCGTACGAGCGGGGGCTCGGGTCGTAGCGCGGTCCCTCGTGCAGGTACCCGGCGAACAGGGCGACCAGGGCCAGCCGGTCCCGGTCGTTGATCACCACGTCCTGCCCGGCCGCGGTCGGCAGGCCGGTCACCGCCTCGCCGGGCCCGCCGGCGACCGGGTCCGGGCCCTGGAGGACCAGCTCGTGCGGGCCGCCGGTGCCGTCCACGATGACGCGGACCCGGCCCTCGACGGCGTCGCGCTGCCCCGGCGCCAGCACCCGGCGCAGGCCGGGCCCGTCGACGACGGAGAACGGCCGGCTGGAGCTGCGGTTCGACACGAACCACACCTCGCCGACCCGCTCGATCTCGCCGGCCAGCCGGGAGATCGCGGCGTCGCCGGAGTCTAGGCAGAGGGTGCAGCTCTCGGCGCGGCCGAACGTGAAGGTGTCACCGGGCGCGAGGCGGTACGTCGATCCGTCCGCCTCGATCGTCAGGCCGCCGTCGTCCGCGCTGGACTCCATCCGTCTCCTCCGCACTTCACCCGTATGGCCACGGCCGGTCATTTGGGAAAGGTGTGCCATTCAGCAAATACCTTCCCGTTTATAGTCTTGCCGCCCGGTGGCAGAAATCGGTTCAGAGGGGGAAATTGGTGAGAGGACTCCGCCGCCCCACCTGGCTGCGTCTTCCCTCGGGACCGGCCGGCCGCGCCGGTTCGGCGCTGATGGCCGTGACGCTGCTGGTCACGGTGCTGGCGGTCAGCACCGGTGTCGGCTATTCGGTCGCCCGCCCGCTGCTCGGCGACGGGTCGGCGTTCCTGTCCCGCGGGCACACGGTCGCGCACGTCAACGGTGAGACGGGCAAGTCCGACGCCCAGACCGCCATCGAGCTGGCCACCGGATCCGAGCCGATCCAGACCGTCCGGCTGCCCGACGGCCGCGTGGCCGTCGTCAACAAGACCACCGGAACCGTCACCATCCTCGACGGCTCCACGATGGCGCCCACCGGCCCTCCGATGCCGAACCCGGACGGCGGCACCCAGCTGGAGGCGCTCGCCACCGACTCCTCCGGCTACCTCGTGGACAAGAAGGGCGGCACCATCACCGAGCTGGCCCCGCCGGGCAAGCCCGCGGCCCCGGTCGTCTCCGTCGGGACGGGCATCCTGGACGCCGTCCCCGCCGGTGACTCGGTCTGGGTGCTCACGAGCGCGGCGCAGGTCGTCGAGGTCGCGGACGGCCGTGTCCGCCGCACCGTACGCCTGGGCGAACCGGTCTCCGGGATCACCGTCGCCGACGGGCACCCGGTCGCGGTGACCGGCGCCGGCAAGGCGTACGTCGTGGACTCCGACCGGCCGCACGCGATCGGTGACCTCGGCGTCGCCGGCTCCGGCGTCGTGCTCGGCTCCTGGCGGGGGGCCGGCCGGTACGTCCTGGCGGTCGACCGGACGAGCGGACGCGTCGGCGTCCTCGACCCGCGCACCGGCCGTACGACCCGCGCGACGCTGCCCGCCGGGCCGAGCGCGCGGCTCGACGCCCCGGTCGTGCTCGGCGGCGACGTTTACGTGCCCGACTACGCCAAGCCGCAGCTCTGGCGCGTCGACGCCGCCTCCGGCCGGGTCGGCCGGCCACTGACCGTGCCCGGCCGCCAGGGTGACGCGTTCGACCTCACCGTGAGCGGCGGCCACGTGTGGGCCAACAGCCAGTACGACCGCCGCGCTCTCATCGTGGACGGCGACGGGCGGGACCACACCGCCGACAAGGGCGCCGGACCGGACGTACGGGACTCTCAGTCCGACCGCGAGCCGGCCCCGACCACGACGCCGCGCCCAGGCGAGGGCCCGTCCGGGCCGCCGAGCCCCCGTGACAGCGACGCCTCCGCCCCGCCCGACCGGCCGTCGCGGCAGAAGCCGACGCTGCTGAAGGCGCCCTCGGTGATCGGGCTGTCCCGGCAGGCCGCCTGCCGCCTGATCGGCCAGGCGAAGCTCACCTGCGTACGGCGCACCGACGCCACGCCGGTCGTCGACCCGGACCAGTTCGCCGTCGTGTCCACGCAGGACCCGGAACCCGGCGCCGTACCGGACGGCAAGAAGGTCACCATCACCTACCCGGACCGGTTCACGGTGCCGTCGGTGCTCTCCCAGACCCAGGGGGAGGCCTGCGCACGGCTCAAGGCCTTCACGATGAAGTGCCAGGCCACGATCGGCGCGGCCGCGACCGGCGCACACCGGCCGGGCGAGGTGTATCAGCAGACGCCGCCGGCCGGCACCGAGGCGGGCGAGGGCGCGGTGGCCCGGCTCGTCTACTACAGCGGCACCGGCACGACGCACGACTACAAGGGCCAGAGCGTCGACGCCGCCTGCGGGCAGGTGCAGGCCGACGGGTTCGCCTGCACGCGCAAGGAAGGCGCCACCGCGGCCGGCACCGGGCAGCAGCCCGGCACCGTCTACGACCAGGACGTGCCGCCGAACACCAGGCGGAACATCAAGCAGCCGATCACGCTGACCTACTACAGCGCGAACAACACGCTGCCGAGCTACGTCGGCGGCAACCCCGGCTCCGCCTGCGCCGACATCACCGCACGCGGCTTCACCTGTCAGAAGACCGAGCAGCCCTATCCGTCGACGGACAAGGTCGAGGCGCAGGACCAGCCCGCCGGCACGTACCCGATCGGCACGACGGTCACCATCCACTACTCGCCGTGGGCGCTCGTCGACTACTGGATCTACCAGAAGAACGACGCCGACGTCTGGGTGCTGCGCCCGAAGGGCGACATCCCCGCCGGGTACGGGCACCAGGCGTTCCACGTCGGCCTGGCCTACAAGGCCGGGGAGAACATCCCCGCGCCGCAGGCGATCAACGGCTTCACCTGTACGACGGGCCCCAGCCACTGCAACGGCCTTGACGTCAACCACTTCTACTCCCGGATCGGCGCGTACCAGGACTGGACCGGGCCGAGCCCGGCCGCGACGTTCATGGACTGCGGGGTGAGCGGCACGACGCCGATCTACCGGGTGTGGAGGGACGCCGGCGGCGCACGCCTGTACGGCATCACCAGCGACCCCGCGTCCTGGGGCGCGGAGGACAACGAGCGGTTGGGCTGCGTCTGGCCCTGACCTCAGCCGAGGGTCAGGGTCAGGTCGTGCCAGACGTCGGCCGCGGTCGTACGGGCCAGGGCGACCGGCGTCTCGCCTGCCGGCAGTTCGCTCGTCAGCGCGGCGGGCAGGCCGGTCCGTACGTGCCAGAGTCCGCTCGTGGCGTCGATGATCTCCAGCCGATTCGAGGCCCAGTCCAGCTGCCAGCGGCGTACGAGGCCGCGGACCAGGTCGGCCAGCCGCGCGGCGTCGTCACCGGGCAGCTCCCGGTCGTCCAGCGCCGTACGGACCGCGGCCTCGTCCGGGCCGGCCAGCGCGAGGAGGCGGTCGAGCGCGGGGCACGTGGTGATCAGCATCCGCCGGTCGGCCGGCGCCGGACGCGGGCCGAGCCGCGTGGTCGCGGCGATCCAGAGCGGCAGGAGTGAGGCGGGCAGGTCCTCGGCGGCGGTGTCGTCCGGCCGTATCCGGGCGGTGGGGCCACGCCGGGTGAGGACCCAGGTCTGCGCCGTCGCGACGGTCGGCCGGGGCTCGGCGGTGTGGTCCGTTGGCACCTGGGCGGTGGGGCCGCGCTGGGGGAGGATCCAGGTCTGCGCCGTCGCGACGGTCGGCCGGGGCTCGGCGGTGTCGTGTGTTGGCACCTGGGCGGTGGGGCCGCGCTGGGGGAGGATCCAGGTCTGCGCCGTCGCGACGGTCGGCCGGGGTTCGGCGGTGTCGTGTGTTGGCACCTGGGCGGCGGGGCAGTGCTGGGAGAGCTTCCAGGTGTTCACCGGCGCGATGGTCGGCCGGGCCTCGGCCGCCGGGTCGGCGTTCCCGCCAGGTCGGGGCGGGCGGCCGGCCATCGCCCGCCGCGCGGCGGGTCGTTCGGCGGCGTAGCGCTGCGCCGGGCAGACCCAGCAGGTCACCTCGCCGCCGTGCAGCAGGGTCTCGATGGCGACGCCCTCACCGTCCGGGGCGACGGCCGCGTGCAGGAACCGCACCGACCCGCGCCGTGCGTCCCTCGGGCCGGTCGTGACGTCGATCGGCAGGACACAGGTGAATCGCGTCGTCAGGCCCGCGGTGACGTCGGCGAGAAGCGCCTCCGGCGTCGCGCCGGGCAGGGACGGCACGGCGGCGCGGACGATGGCCGCCGCCGCGTCGACGCGTTCCCAACGGGCCTGCCGCGGGTCACAGACCGACGACACCTTGTGCGTGACGGGGCTGATGCGGTGTCCGACCGTGTGCGCGGTGTCGTCTCCGAGGTGCTGCGCCTCGTCGGGCGCGGCGTCGGTGCGTTCCCAGCGGGCCTGTCGCGGGTCAGAGGCCGACGACACCGAGGGCCTTGTGTGCGACGGAGCTCACGCCGTGCCCGACCGTGCCTCCGACGTGCCCGACCGCGTGCGTGGCGTCGCCTCCGACGTGCTCCACCTCGTTGGCGGCGTCGGCCGCCGCGTCACACTGGACGGCAGGTTCGGGGTGTCCAACCGGCGTCCAGGCCGAACCCGCGCCGAAGCCGACGAGCGTGCCCAGCGGCCCGGCCGCCGAACCGAACGCCGCGCCCGACGCGGCCCCGGCGAGGACCGACACGCCGGTACCGGTGGCGATCGAGGCGGCGGTGCGCCCGACCTTCTGCTCGGCGGACAGCCGGGGATCACGGAGGTTGGAGTAGGCGGTCAGCGCCCAGCCCGCGCCGGTGACCGCGCGCCCGCCGGCCGAGGCCGTACGGGCCAGCGCGGCCGGGACGCCCCGGGTGGCGCTCGCCTCCTCCGCCGTGACGGCGCTGGTGCGGAAGGCACGCCAGGTACCCGCCTTGTACGTCTCGCCCGCCGCTCGGCCCTCGCGTATCTCCCGGGTCGCGACACCCCAGCTCATCGACGTGCTGAGAGTCTGCATGGAGAAGGCGCGGAAGTGCAGGCCCAGCAGGCGCAGCCCCCATCCGGCACCCGCCAGAAGGGGCGCGTCGGCGAGCCGCGCCGCCGCGACCCGCCGCCGTAGGTCCTCCGGCACGCCGGCGAGCCCCCGCGCCCGCGCCCGCAGATCGCGCGCGCCCGCCATGGCGGTGGTCGTGACCCGCGCGGCGAGCACGGGAGGGACGCCGGCCGGCACCGCGACGCCGTCCAGCCCACGGGCCACGTCCTCCAGGAGGGACACCAGCTGCTCGACCTGCGGTACGCCGCGCCACATGGCCTCGGCGTCGACCGAGAGCACCGTCATGGGGTGTGCCTCCTCACCCAGGCGCGCTGGTCCGCTTCCAGGGTGTGCGCGGCGTGGTCGAGGGAGGCGGCACAGGCACGCAGATCGCCCGCCGTACGACCGGCGTCGTGAACGGCCGCACCGAGCAGCGAACGCACGTGCGTGGCCGCCGGCCCGCGCCGCCCGGCCGGCGCGGGAGCCGGCACGGCGGTCAGCCGCCCGGCCATCCGCCGCAGGGTTGCGGCCAGTGCGCGGATCGCCTCGGGGTCACCGTCGGGGTAGGGGGCTGTGCCTGTCGTGTCACCGGTCGTCATCGTTCACCTGTTCCGCGAGGTGCGCGTCGCGCGCCGCCCGGCCGGCGCGGGAGCCGGCATGGCGGTCAGCCGCCCGGCCATCCGCCGCAGGTCCGCGGCCAGTGCGCGGATCGCTTCGGGGTCACCGTCGGGGTAGGAGCCTGCGCCGGGAGGGGTGCCTGTCGCGTTACCGGTCGCCATCGTTCACCTCTTCCGCGAAGAGCGCGTCCCGCGCCCTGGCTCGGTTCCGCACGCTAACCGCCCGGCGGAACGGCGGATATGGGAAACCCTTTCCATTCCCCGGGTGCGCGACGTGCCCGCAGACTCGGCGTACCGGGAGGTGACCCATGGGCACAGGGCACGCCGATCAGGCGGTGTGGGCCGACGCCGAAGCGCGGATCCGGGCCGAGATCCGGCGGCTCGACGACATCGTCGACGGCCTTCGTTCCGGCACCGCGCGCCTGCACTGGCAGGGACCCGGCGCGGGCCGGTTCCGCTGGCGTACCGACCGTCGCGTCCGCGAACTCCACGATCAGCGGGCGACGCTCACGCTGCTGCTGTCACTGTGCGGTCGCGCGGGTGCGGCGGTGCGGACGGGGGAGAAGAAGTGACGCGAGTGACGGCGGACGGTCTGCCCGGCGCGGGCCGGAGAGAAGAAGTCATGCGGGTGACGGGGGATGGCCTGCCCGGGGCGCTGTCCTCGGACGAGTTGTGCGCCGCCGCGTGGCTGGCCGGGCGCGCGCCGCTTCCGGCGTTCGCGAGCGGATGGGCGTCGGAGGAGCACGGCGTCGCCGCGGCCGTGGCCGTGCGGGGGCTGCTGGCGCGCGGGCTGGCCGAGCCCGGACCCAGGCTCGCGCCGGCCGTCCGAGGGGCGTTGGACCCGCTGCTTCACCCGGACACGATGGTCGAGATACGGCACGACGAGGGCCCGGCCGGCCGTCGCCGCCACGTGTTCGGGGAGTCCGGCGACCGGCGGTTGCTGGCGGCCGAGTCCGTTCCGTCCATCTGGGAGCTGGCGCCGATCGAGGAGCCGATCGGCGCGGCCGCGTTGGCCGTCGCCGAGCCGCTCGTCCCGCGTACGGATTCCGCGTGCACCGGTGAGCGTCTGGTGGCGAGCGCGCGGCTGCTGGCTCGGGTCGACGCGCTGCTCGCCCAAGGCGCCGGGCTCGGGGACGAGGGCACCGGCGGAGCACTCACGACCGTCCTGTCCGAGGCGCGAGTACTGGTCACGGTGCGCACGACCGGCCCAGCCGCCCACACGGCGGCGGCGATCACCTGGCTCGACGCGGGATCGGCCGGGCTGTGGCTCATCACGCCGGAGGACCGCGGTGACGCCGATGACGTGGCAGATCCCGCCTACGCGCTCACCGCCACCGGCGGCGAGACCGTCCGGGACGCGCTCGCCGGCCTCCTCGGGTCGTCCGTGCCGAAGGAGGAGTCGTGTCGCACGTCCTGACGCCGAGGTGGACCGCCGTAGTCATGCGGCTCGACGCCGGACCGGCCGGGCTGGGGATCATCACCCCCGATGAGCGCGGCGACGCCGACGATGTGGCAGATCCCGCCTACGCGCTCACCGCCACCGGCCACGAGACCGTACGCGACGCGCTTGCCGGTGGGGCGTCCGCGTCGAAGGAGGAGTCGTGTCGCACGTCCTGACCCCGAGGCGGATCGCCCAGCAGGCTTACGACGCCGGGTTCCGCGGGTCGGCGCTCACCACGGCAGTCGCGGTCGCGCTCGCCGAGTCCGGTGGGGATCCGCACGCGCACAACGCCGTGCCGCCGGACGACTCGTACGGGCTGTGGCAGGTCAACATGATCGGCTCGCTCGGCCCGGACCGTCGGCGGGCGTTCCATCTCAAGTCGGACGCCGCGCTGTTCGACCCGGCCGTGAACGCTCGTGCCGCGTGGTCGATCTCCGGTCAGGGCACCTCCTTCCAGCCCTGGTCGACGTACACGAACGGGGCTTACCGGGCCCATCTGCCCGCCGCGCGGGCGGCGGTCCGAGCGGTGAGCGGCGACGTGAAGAAGCCGACCGCGCACCCCGCGCCGACGCACGGCCGGGTCGTGCTCGACCTGGCCGAGCTGAGCCGGCTCGCCCGTCTCTTCGAGGACTCCGCCGCGCGGGTCGAGCACACCCGTCTCGCCCTGCGGCGGCTCGCCGCCGACGTCGAACCGGCCCGTGCCCGGCTGGCCGATCCCGCGCTCGCCACGCTGGTCACCAACGTGCTGACCGCGCTCGACGCGCCGACCCAGCTGCCGCTCGTCGCGGAGCGGTTGCAGCGCCAGGGCACGTACGCCGCGAAGGTACGGCGGCTCGCCGAGCGGGCCGACGGCGGCGACGGGAAGTGGAGCGCGGCCGACGCCCGCCGCTTCGTCGCGAGCATCGGGCCCACGACCGACCCGTACGAGCGGGCGGTCAAGGAGGCGCTGCTCGGCGGCGTCATCGTGCGCGGCGGGCACCTGGCCGGGCGGATCGGCGGCCACGTGTCGCCTTCGCGCGATACGGGCACGCGCCTGCCGGATCCGGGCGTCGGCGGGCTCAAGAACGGCCGCGTGCCGCCGAGCCGTCTCGGACCCGTGGGTGACGGCGAGACGATGACCAGGGTCGCCGCGGGCCGGTTTCGCAGGATGGACGCGGCGGCGCGCGCCGCAGGACTGGACCTGCGGGTGAACTCCGGCTATCGCACCTACGCCGAACAGGCGCGGCTCTACGACGCCTACGTGCACGGGCGCGGCAACCTCGCCGCCGCGCCCGGCGAGAGCACGCACGGCCTCGGCCTGAGCGCCGACATCGACGTCCGCGACCCGCGCACTCTGGCCTGGCTGCGCGCGCACGCCGCGACCTACGGCTTCGTCAACGACGTGCCGAGCGAGAGCTGGCACTGGACCTACCGGCCGCACTGATCGTTCAGCCCTCGGTGAATCCGCCGCCGCGCGCCCTCGCGAACGGACAGGATCAGAGATAAGGAGGCATCATGCGCGTCGCAGTCCTGTCCGACATCCACGGCAATCTTCCCGCGCTCGAAGCGGTGCTCGCGGAGGTCGAGACCTGCGGGGCCGACGCGATCGTGCTGAACGGCGACATCGCGACCGGGCCGATGCCCGCCGAGACGCTGGACCGGCTGGCCGCGCTGGGCGAGCGCGCCGTCTGGGTCCGCGGAAACGGCGAACGCGAGGTCGCCGACGCCTTCGACGGCACGCTCGCCCCCGGGCTGCCCGACGTGGTCCGCCGGACGGCGGAGTACTGCGCGACCCGGCTGGAGCGGCGGCACCGGGCCCTGCTCGCGGACCTGCCGCTGTCCGTCACGCTGGAGGTCACCGGGCTGGGAGCCGTACGGTTCTGCCACGCCACCGCGCGCGACGACGCCGAGTTCATCCTGGTCGACTCGCCGCTGGACCGGTACCGCGAGGCGTTCGCGGGCACGGACGAGCCGACCGTCGTGCTCGGCCACACCCACATGCCCTTCGACCGTCTCGCGGACCGTCGCCGGTTCGTCAACCCGGGCAGTGTCGGCATGCCGTACGGCGCGGGTCCCGGTGCGCACTGGGCCCTGCTCGGGCCGGACGTCGTGCTGCGGCGCACGGCCTACGACCTGGAGGCCGCCGCGCGGACGTTCCGCACCGAGGCGGCGGACTGCCCGGGCCTCGCCGAGTTCATCGCCGAGAACCTCCTGACCGTGCACTCCGACGCGGAGGCCCTGGCGGCCTTCTCCGGCGCGGCCGGCACCTAACGGCTCGTCTGGCGCCGGCGGTAGGCGGCCGACTTCGAGCGGTTTCCGCAGGCGGTCATGCCGCACCAGCGGCGGCGGCCCGCGTGTGAGGCGTCCAGGTAGAGGCGGCTGCAGTCGGGGTGTGCGCACTCGCGGATGCGGCCGGCGTACGGGCCGGCGAGCAGGTCGATCGCGTCGCGGGCGAGCGTCGACAGCGCCTGGGAGAGGTCGCCCTCGTGGCGTACGGACCCGTCGGCCAGGCGCGGCACCAGCGGCGGACGGGCGGCGGTGGCGTTGAGCGACGCGACGTCGCCGGGCGCCGGGGCCGTGGCCGTCAGGGCCGCACGACAGAGGCGATGGATCGTCTCGCGCAGCTCCCGGGTCTGCTCAAGGCCGGCGTCGTCGACGTCCACCGGCCCGGTCAGCCCGGCCTGTGCGATCCAGTCACGCACGTCCGACGGGGTGTTCAGCGTCTCGACCGGGTGCTCGCGGTGGCGTACCTGAAGTGTCGTCGTCAGGTCCAGGCACGGCCGACCGCTCAGGAAGAAGAACACATCACCATATTGACCGGTGACGCGGTCACGGGGCAAGGTGGGCGTCACCGGTCAATGGGGTGACGCGAGGAGGTGCCGGGTGGCGATCGCCGAGCGGGCGACCGAGCGTCGGCGAGGCCGTGCCGCCGGGCTGGTGCGCTACCTGGTGGCGGCGGCCCTGGTCCGCGGCGCCGACTCGGGCGCGTCGGTGGGACTGGTCCTGCTGGCCGTCGACCCGGGCACCGGACTGGGCGACGGCGCTCCCGCGGCCGGAGGCGTCCTCGCCGCGGCGCTGAGCGCTCCCCACCTGCTGGGCCCCTGGACGGCCCGCCGCCTGGAGCGGGCGCGGGACGCGCGGCGGCTGCTCGCCGGGGCGTACCTCCTCTACGCCGCCGCGCTCGCGGCCGGCGCGGTCGCGCTGGGCCGGCTCCCGCTCGCGCCGGCGGTCGGCGCGGTCGCCGTGGCGGGCTGCTGCGGACCGCTGCTGACCGGCGGCCTGAGCAGCAGACTGCCCGCGATCGTCGGCGGGCGGGCGGATGGGCGGCCGCAGGGGTGGGACGCGCTGACCTACAGCATCGGCGGGACGGCGGGGCCGGCCGTGGTGGCGGGGCTGGCCGCGCTCTCCGGGCCGCTGTCCGCCGTCTTCGGCCTCGCCGGTGCGGCGGCGGCCGGCGCCGTCCTCACGCTGACGCTGCCGCGCGGACCCGCCTCCGGCCGCACCCGCGTCCCGGACGGGGCGTACGGCATGCGGGCCGGGCTCCGCGTCCTCACCGCGCACGCCGGGCTGCGGCGGGTGACCATCATGACGCTGCTCTCCGCGCTGGCGCTGGGCGCCCTGCCGGTGATCGCCGCGCTGTTCGGCCCGCACCTCAGCGACCGGCCGGGCGCGGGCGCGACGCTGACCGTGGCGCTCGGGCTGGGCAACCTCGCCGGCGCGCTGCTCGTCACCGTCTTTCCGCTGCGCGCGGATCCCGACGCCCTGGCCCGGCGGCTCTTCACGCTGCTGGCCGTCGCGACGGCGCTGTGCGCCGCCGCCCCGGCGTACGGGTTCGCCCTGGCCGGGTTCGCCTTCATCGGGGTCGGCATCGCCACGTCGTTCACCGCCACCCTCGCCGCGCGCACGCGGTACGCGCCGCCGTCGGCGCACGCCCAGGTGTTCGTCACCAGCGCCGGGCTGAAGATCGCGGTGTCCTCCGCCGGCGCGGCTCTCACCGGGATCGCGGCCGGGCTCGGCGGGCGCGTCCTGCTCCTGCTCGCCGCCGCCGTCACGGCCTCCGCCGTGCTCGTCGCCCTCGCCGACCGCGTGTTCACCGAGCGGGCGTCCTGAAAGCCGCGCCGTCGGACAAGATTCGCGTTCCGGTTACGCGGGGTTGCGGCGCAGGTCGGTCGCCCGGGCGATCGTACGAGCGTGGGAGGCGTCAGAGTGGTGCGGCTGGCCAATGCCGTCGCGCCCCATTCCGGTGGCCTGCGGACCGCCCTGCGGGAGCTCGGCGCGGGCTACGTGCGGGCCGGGCACGATCCGGTGCTGATCATGCCCGGTCCGCGGCACCGGGACGAATGGAACGAACAGGGGCGGATCATCACGATCCCCGGACCGCTCGTGCCCGGCACCGGCGGCTACCGGGTCATCACCGCCCGCCGGAGGCTGCGGCGGCTGCTGGAGAAGCTGGAGCCGGACCGGCTGGAGGTCTCCGACCGTACGACCCTGCGGTGGACCGGAGAGTGGGCGGCCGCGCACGGTGTCCGGTCGATGATGGTCTCCCACGAGGGGCTCGACGGGCTGCTGCGCCTGCTCGGGCCGCCGGGACTGCCCGCGGAGCGGCTCGCCGACCGGATGAACCGCGCCACCGCCGATTCCTACGACGTCGTCGTCTGCACCACGAGGTGGGCCGCCGCGGAGTTCCGTCGGCTGGCCGTGCCGAATGTCGTCCGCGTGCCCCTCGGCGTCGACCTGGAGACCTTCTCACCCGACCGGTACGACGCGAGGCTACGGTCCGTGCTGGCCGGGCCCGGCGGGCCGCTGCTGGTGCACTGCGGCCGGCTGTCGCCGGAGAAGCGGCCCGACCGGCCGATCGGCGCGCTGGCCGAGCTGCGCCGCCGGGGCGTGCCGGCCACGCTCGTCGTGATCGGCGACGGCCCGCGGCGTCGATCACTTGAGGCGAAGGCGGACGGGCTGCCGGTACGGTTCCTCGGCCATGTGGCCGACCGCGTCCTGCTCGCCCGGCTGCTCGCCACCGCCGACGTCGCCGTCGCGCCCGGCCCGGTCGAGACGTTCGGGCTGGCCGCGCTGGAGGCGCTCGCCGCAGGCACCCCGGTCGTCGTGAGCGGCGAGAGCGCGCTGCCCGAGGTGATCGGGTGCGCCGGGCTCACGGCCGAGGACGACCCGGTCTCCTACGCCGACGCGGTCGAACGGCTCCTGGCCCGGGACCCGTCGCGCCGCCGACGCGTCGCCCGCGAACAGGCGACGCGTTTCGACTGGCAGACCGCGGTCGACGGGTTCCTCCGGGCGCACGGAACTCCGCGATGAGGGGCACCCCGGAGCCGGTGCGGTTCGCGGCGCTCGGCGACTCGGTGACGGTCGGCCTCGGCGATCCGCTGCCGCAGGGCGGCTGGCGCGGCTGGGCGGTGTTGCTGGGCCAGGCGATCGCGCCGCCCGGCGGCCTGGCGCTGGACAACCACGCACGCTGCGGCGCCCTGGTCGAGGACGTGGTCACCGACCAGCTTCCCCGCGCGCTCGCCCGGCGGCCCGCGTACGCCTCGGTGCTCGTGGGCGTCAACGACACCCTGCGCAGCGACTTCGCGATCGCGCCGATCGCCGCCCGCCTGGAGCGGACCGTCGTGGCGTTGCGCCGGTCCGGCGCCGTGGTGCTCACCGCGAGCCTGCCCGACCCCGGCCGGATGCTGCGGGTCCCCGAGGTCGTCCGCCGGCCGCTGGCACGGCGGATCCAGGCGGTCAACGCGGTCGTCGGGCACCTCGCGTCCGCGTACGAGACGGTCCACCTCGACCTGGCCGGGCACCCGTCCCTGTACGACCCGGCGATGTGGGGCGTCGACCGCATCCACCCGAGCGAGCGCGGGCACCGGCTCCTGGCCGGCCTGTTCGCCGACGGCCTGGCCGACCGCGGTGTGCCGCTGTGGCGGCTGCCCGAACCCGAGCCGTCCAACCCGCCGCCGAGCCTGCGCGCCCAGGCGCACTGGCTCGCCACCGAGGGAACCTGCTGGATGGCCCGCCGCGCGCGCGACCTGCTGCCCGGCCTGACCCGGCTGGTGCTCACCGAGGCCTGGCACCGGCTCCGCGACCAGACCGTACGGCTCGACGAGCGGGTGCACGCCGAGCTCGCCCAGGTGCTGCCGTCGCTCGCCGGTGATTACCGACGCGAGCCGGTGGCCGGTCCTCAGTAGTAGTGCCGCAGGCGCGGCCAGATCACCGACCAGGGTGCGGTACTGCCGGAGCACAGGTCGACGTGCGCGCCCCGCTCCTCGTTGTCGGTGCCGGTGTCCACGCGGCTCCCGGCCCGGCAGCCGGTGAAGTACCGGCCGATGTTCCGGTCGCCGTCCTGGTACACCAGCACCACCGGGCCGGTCGCGGAGTCCGGCGGCGGTCCCCAGTCGAAGTCGCTCATGTGGCCCGAGTACGGCACCGGCAGGCCGTGCCGCGGCCCGTACCGCGCGATCGCCCCGTGCTCGCCGTAGTTCTCCGCGAAGATCACCGCGTGGGCACGCTCCGCCGGAGGGATCGCGGACCACTGCGTCGCGACGGCCGAGGTCAGCGCCTGCCAGCCGACCTGCTCGCCCTGTTCCTTGTTGATCCCGTTCACCGCCGACAGCGCGCTCGTCGGCAGCAGCGGCAGGGTGACGAGCGCGGACGTGGCGGCCGCCAGGACACCCGCGACCACGACGACGGCGGTACGCGGGCGGCCGCGCGTCCATCGCGCCAGCGGCTCGCAGCCGGCGGCGGTCAGCACGAGGAGCACCGGAAGTGCGTAGTACGGCTTGCCGCCGGACGCCAGGACGAGGACGCAGAGCACCGGGTACGCCACGACCATCGCGCGGGCCCACCGCAGCTCCGGGTCACGCCACAGGCGCCGGATCCCGGCGATCCAGACCGGGACGAGGAACGGCGACAGGTAGACGATCTGCATCGGCACGAACAGCACGCGGTTCTCCGCGCCGTCGTCGGCGCTGATGCCCCCGGCCACGGTGAGCTGCGGCCAGCCGTGCGTGGCCTGCCACCACAGGTTCGGCGCGGCGATGACGGCCGCGACGAGCACTCCGATGACCGGCCACCGGCCGCGCAGCGCGCCGCGCGGCCCGACGGCGAGCACCGCGAGGAGCAGGGCGGCCGCGAGCATGCCGACCAGATACTTGTTCAGCAGGGCGAGCCCCACGACGACCCCGAGCCCGAGCCACCGGCGGCCGCCGCCCGTACGCATCAGCCCGAGCGCCAGCCACGCGACCAGCAGCCAGGCGAGCAGGTCGAACGTCGTCGTCGAGACCATGTGCCCGACCGCGAGGACGAACCCGGACACCGCCGCGGCCAGCGCGGCGAACACCTGCGCCCGCCGTCCCCCGTTCAGCTCCCGTGCGATGAGCGCGGTGACCAGCACGCTGGCGGCGGACGCGAGAGTCGCGACGACGCGCAGCCCGGCGGGGGTGTCCCCGAACAGCGCCGTGGCGGCCCTCGCGACGAGCGGCGTCAGCGGCGGCTGGTCGACGTACCCCCACGCGGGATGCCCGCCGGCGACGAGAAAGTACAGCTCGTCACGGTGGAATCCGTACCGGGGGGACAACGCGCTGAGCACGGCGGCGAGCCCGACGACCACGACCGCCACGGGCCCGGTCGCGAACCCGGGCCGCCCCGCGCCGACCGGCGTCCTCGCCCGTACGGTCGTCATGCCGCGACCATCCCAACGCGTCCGCGCCGGTGCAACCCCCGATACGCGGCCTACTCCGGCAAATCCGCGTCAGGCGGCGCGGCCCGCCTTGAGCGACGCGGCGGTGTCGACGACGCGACGGGCCTGGTGCCGGGCCGCCCGCAGGACCACCTCGCCGGGCGGACCGTCGCCGGCGACGTGGGAGGTGCCGTAGGGATTGCCCGACTGGAACTGGACAGGGTCGGTGTAACCGGGTGGCACGATGATGCCGCCCCAGTGGTAGAAGGTGTTCCCCAGCGCCAGGAGGGTGGACTCCTGCCCTCCGTGGGCGGTGTTGGAGGCGGTGAACGCCGAGTACACCTTGTCCGCGAGCTTGCCCTGGAACCACAGTGGACCGGTGGTGTCGAGGAACGCCCTGAGCTGGCCGGCCGGGTTGCCGAAGCGGGTGGGGGTGCCGAACAGCATCGCGTCGGCCCACTCCAGGTCGTCGAGGCGGGCCTCGGCGACGTCGGCGGTGTCCCGTACGTGCTCGGCCCAGGCCGGGTTGGCGCTGATCGCCTCCGGCGGGGCCACCTCGGCGACCTTGCGCAGCCGCACGTGCGCACCGGCCTTCTCCGCGCCCTCGGCGGCGGCTCGCGCCAGGGCGTGCACCGTGCCGGTGGCGCTGTAGTAAATGATCGCGACGTTGACCGGTTCCAACATCGGTTTCCTTCCTTCGCGGTTCGTCTCCGCACTACGACGACACAGCCGCTCGGAATGTGAGGCGGACGCGGTCCCGCGGGTGCGCGTTCCGGTGAGCCGGAACGCACCGCGCCGGCCCGTACGGTGCGAGGGCAACGCTCATCGGCAGGCATGTGAGGCGCCACGTGACGCAGCAGGACCCCTCCCAAGAGACGGTCGACCGCTGGGCCTTCGCCGAGACGGTCGAGTCCGACGTGCGCAGACCGGGCGTACGGCTCGGGCCGGCGCTCGGCGCGGCGGCGGCCGCCGCCGTCGTGGTCGTCGCCGCCGCGGTGATCCCCCAGATCAAGAAGGACCCGCTGGGCACGGCGCGAGGTCCGGCGACGACGGCCGGGCAGCCCGCCGCCGGACAGGCTCCGGCGGGACAGGCGTCGATGGCCCCCCAGCAGACACCGCAGAGCGGAGGCGGCGATCTCACCTACGCCAACCACGCGATCGCCGGCCCCGGCGGCGCGTGCTGCTCGACGTCGGGCGGCGCGTGGTCCCCGGCCGCGAGCGGCGGCTACCCGGAGTACACCGGGCCGGTGCGCACCACCACCGACCGGAACGCCTGGTACGAGTGGAACCTCGGCCGGCCGGCGGGCGGCGCGCGGTGGGACCAGATCAAGGTCCGCCTGTGGATCCCGCAGGCCCAGGCCGGCGCGTGGGTGCGGGTCACGGTCACCTCGACCGCGGGGAGCGCGTCGAACGTCGCGACCTTCGACGTGGCGGAACAGGAGTACCAGGGCTGGTACGAACTGCCCGCGACCTTCACCATCGGCACACCGGACCGCCGCACCGGTTCGGCGTGGGTGAAGATGACCTACCTGCGCCCGTACACCGACCAGGCGGCCGCCCAGGCCTGCGCGGACGACTCCTGCGACCGCATGGCCGCCGCGCAGGCCGAGTTCCTCTGGAGCTGAGGGGAGGCGCTCAGCCGAACAGGCCGCCCATGCTTCGGCTGAGGGCGTCGAGGACGCCGAGAGAATAGAGCGTCAGCGGAGCGGCACAGACGTCGAGCAGCGTCCACCACATCGTCGTGCGCCGCACGCCGTCCCCGAGTGGCACGAACGTGAGCAGTGCCGTCCCCACTCCGGCGAGGATCAGCAGCAGGGCGCCCGCACCGGCGGCCGGCACCGTGACCGCGACGCCGAGCAGCGCGCCGACCAGGGTGAGACAGGCGCCGATCGCCGGAGCCGCGGCCTCACGGGCGAAACGGTAGGTCAGCGCGCGAAGCGCGAGCATCCCGCCCGCCACGGCGGCGAGCGCGATCGTGAGCGGGTCACCGGCCGCGACCAGCAGCACGGACCCCGCGACGACGGCGGCGACGCAGCCCGAGGTCAGCGAGACCAGCAGCGAACGCGAGGCGCGGGCGAACTCCGTCACCCGTCCCGCTTCCGCGCCGGCCGTCCGGCGGGACAGCCGGTCGCTCAGCAGGCGGGGCAGACAGCGCGCCAGGACCGCACCGGACATGACCACCAGGGAGGCCGCCTGCACCGGCCGCAGGCCCAGGGCGGCCAGCAGGAATCCCACAGTGCCGAAGGCGCCGGCCAGCGCCGCGCCGAGGACCACGGGCGCCAGCATGGATGCCGACGCCAGGACCGTCACGACCAGCGCGATGGCGGCGCCGCAGCCACCGGCGGCGTCGAACCGGCCACCGGCCAGCGCCCAGCCGGCCACGGCCGCCAGTCCCCAGGCGCCGGCCGCCAACGCGGGACGGCCGAACCGGCGGCGTTCCCCGGCCGGCAGGAGATAGGCGGCGGCGAGAACGGCGGCCACCGCTGCCAGCAGCGCCGGCCCCGCGCCGTGGCGCAGCGCCGGCCGCACCGCGACGAACCCGGCCGCACCGAGCGACAGCGCCGTGCTCAGCACGCCGAGCACCGGTTCGAGCAACCGCCGGGAGGACCACTCCCGATCACCGGTGGCCGTGGAGACGACCGGCTCATCGAGCCGCGACGGGATCGGCGAGGTCCAGACACCCGGGTCGACGAGATGCAGCACCTCGCCGTCCACCACGGACACATCGGCCAGGGTCGCGCTCAGCGAGAACGGCTCCCGGCCGACGCGTGACAGCGTCCACGCCGCCGGCCGGACGTCGTCCTCACCGCTGCCGCACAGCTCGGCGATCGTGGGCGTCAGCTCGGCGATCGGCACGGTGTTCGGCAGGACCAGGTCCACGCGACGGCCGGTCGCGTGGACGGTGACGGCCGACAGGTCTCCGCGCATCTTCCCGGTTCCTCCTCCGCAGGGCCGATTCAGGAGCTCCAGAAGCTCTCGATCGCCTTCTCGCTGGTCGTGTAATTGGTGTGCGCGTCGGTGAGCGCCTGGTACAGCTGGCCGAGCACCAGGTAGAGGCCATCAGCGGCGTTGTGCCACCGCTGCTGCGCGTGGTCCCAGCTCTCTCCGCCCACGCCTCGCCACTCACCACGCAGCCGGCTCAGGAAGCCCTTGAGGTCCTCCTGCTGCTGAATGAGCGTGTTGTGGCAGGCGCGGACATCCTCGGCCGCGGTGTCCATCCACGGGAAGTGGACGGTGATGACTCCGTCATCGGCGGGTGTGCCCATCGTCTCCTCCTCGGATCGTTGCCTCAGTACGGCAGGCCGGCGGCGGCCTGGGTGATGCCGAGGCGGTTGTTCTCTTCCATCTCGTTGTAGGTCTTGTGGCTCTGCGCGAGCCCGTCACCGATGTTGTAGAGGGCGTTCTTCAGCTCGGTGGCCTGCGTGTTCCAGTTGCCCATCGCGGTGTTGTACGCGCTGGCGGACGAGCTCCTCCAGTTGTCGCTCAGCCCGTCGATCGTGCTCATGAGCCGCTGGATCTCGCCGTAGATGAGGTCGGCGACGTCGTGCACGTACTGTTGCGCGCTCACCATGGCGCCCAGGTCGGTGTTCAGCCGGCTGCCGCCGGGAGCGCCGCCCCCGGGGTACGGCGTGGTCTGCGGTCCGGTCCTGAGTCCCAACGAACTCTCCCCTCTGCGAAGTGGTGCGTCGCGGTCGTCCCGCCGCGAGATTACGAAGCCGCCCCGCGCGTTCCGCTCCCTCGGAACGCGCGGGGGTCCGGGGAGATACTGGGCCGGACGGTGTCGCGGGTCGTCCCACCACCGCGTCGTCCGTCTCACGCCTGGATGTGTCCATGAGCCGTGTCCTGCTGCACCGGCCCGCCCGCGTGCTGCCGCCGGCCGTACCCACCGAGCCGATCGTCCTCGTCCCGCCACCGGCCGAGCCCCCCGCGCCACCGCCGGGTTCGTGGTTCCAGCTGCTGTTGCCGATGATGAGCGGCGTCAGCGGCATGATGTTCATGCTCTACAACCCGCGACCCCTGTACATCGTCATCGGCTCGACGATGGCCGTCGGCTCGATCGGCATGAGTTTCGCGATGTTTCACCAGCAGCGGGCGCTGGTGCGTCGCAAGAGCCGGGCCGATGCGACGGAGTACCGGGCCTACCTGCGAAAGACCGCCGCGCAGGCTCGCGCCGTCGCCTCGATGCAGGCCGTCGGCTCCGGCTTCGCCCACCCGGACGCGCGGGGCCGCTGGGCGATCTGCCGGAGCCGCGTCCGCGTGTGGGAGCGGCGGCCCGACCACCCCGACTTCCTCACGGTACGGATCGGCACGGGAGACGTGCCGCTGGCGACCCCGATCGGGTTCCAGGCGACCGGCGACGGTCCGTTCGCCGCAGGACGCACCGAACTGCGCGCCGAGGCCGAACGGCTGATCGCCCGAGCGGGCCGGCTGTCCGGCCAGCCGATCCTGCTGGACCTTCGCGAGACGCCGGTGGTGAGCCTGGTGGGATCCGCCGTGCGCACGCGGGCGATGGCCGTCGACCTCGTCACCGAGCTGACGACGTTCTGTGCCCCCGACGACCTGCTCGTCGCCGTGTGCCATCCGAAAGAGGTCGAGGACTGGGAGTTCGTGAAGTGGCTTCCGCACGCCAGAGCCGGCGAGTCGGTCCTCGCCCTGCCCGATGGCGACGGGTTCGGAGAACTGCTCGCCGAGGATCTCGAACGCCGCCGGGACCAGGCGCGCCGCCGTACCTCGCCGTTCACCGAGCAGCCCGCCGATGAGTCGCGCCGCCGCCTGCTCGTGATCGTCGACGGCTATGGCGCCGCGTCCCCCGCCGGTCGCCTGGACATCCTCGGTGAACTGGCCGAACGCGCTCCCGCCCTGGAGGTCAGCGTCGTCTTCTGCGTCGAGGTGCAGCGCGACGAGCCGCCGCGTGTCCAGACCCGCGTCCGGGTCGCCGACGACGGTGCCTTCACGCTCGAGTCGCCCGACCGCGAGGCGACCGGGCAGGCGGATCCATCGGACCCCGTGCTCCGCACGGCGATCGCCCGGAGCCTGGCGCCACTGCGTCTCGACGACCCCGCGGCACGCACGGCGCTCAGTGAGACCACGCGGCTGGTCGAACTCCTCGGCACGCCCGCCGCCCGCCATCTCGACGTGACCCACATGTGGTCCACGCTGTCATCGCCGTACGACGTCCTCAGGGTGCCGATCGGGGTGAGCGGGGACGGACAGCCGGAGATCCTCGACCTCAAGGAATCGGCCATGCAGGGCATGGGGCCGCACGGCCTCGTCGTCGGTGCGACCGGTTCCGGCAAGAGCGAGTTGCTCCGCACTCTCGTGACGGCCCTGGCGCTGACCCACCCGCCGGACGTGCTCAGCCTCGTCCTGGTCGACTTCAAGGGCGGCGCCGCGTTCGCCGGGCTCGCCGACCTCCCACACGTCGCCGGCATGATCACCAACCTGGCCGACGACCTCACCATGGTCGACCGGATGTACCTGGCGCTGTTCGGTGAACAGCAGCGCCGGCAGAAACTGCTCCGCGACGCGGGGGACGTCGACAACGTCCGCGAGTACCAGCGCCGCCGGACCGCGGGCCTGCTCGGACCCGACGCGCCCCCACTGCCGTACCTGCTGATCGTGGTCGATGAGTTCGGGGAACTGCTGGCCGGCCGGCCCGACTTCATCGAGCTGTTCGTGGCGATCGGGCGGCTCGGCCGCAGCCTCGGCATGCACCTGCTGCTCTCCAGCCAGCGTCTGGAGGAGGGGCGGCTGCGCGGTCTGGAAAGTCACCTGTCGTACCGGATCTGCCTGCGGACGTTCAGCTCGGTGGAGAGCAACGTCGTCATCGGCGAACCGGACGCCTACCACCTGCCCCCGGTCCCGGGCTCGGCCTACCTGAAGGTCGACACCACCATCTACGACCGGTTCCGCTCCGCGCTCGTCTCGGCCCCCGACATGACGCCCGAGGAGATGCCGGATGACACCCCACGCACCGCCCTGTTCACCGCCGGCGCGGTGTCGGCCGAGCCGGAGCCCGCATCGGCCGCCCCGGCATCGGGTGACGGTGAGCGGCCGACCGAGATGGCGACCGCGGTCACGCTGATCCGTGCCGCCGGCGCGTCACCCGCTCACCAGGTCTGGCTTCCGCCGCTGGACCCGAAGATCCCGCTCGGGCGCCTGCTCCCTCCGCTTGAGCGTGATCCGCGCCGTGGACTCCAGGCCCGCGGCTGGACCGGTGCGGGCCTGGGCGCGGTGCCGGTCGGCGTCCTCGATCTGCCCGAGGCCCAGGCACAGCGTCCGTTCGGCGTCGACTTCACCCGGTGGGCCGGCCACCTCGCCGTGGTGGGGGCGCCGCAGACCGGCAAGAGCACGTTCCTGCGCACCATGCTGCTGTCCGCCCTGGTCACCCACACACCGCGAGAGCTCAACGCCTATGTCATCGACTACGGCGGCGGGTCGCTGTTCGCCCTGGCCGGAGCACCGCACGTCGGCGCGGTCAGCGGACGGCTGGAGCCCGACAAGGTTCGCCGCGTGGTCGGGCAGATCTGGAAGCTGGTCGACGAGCGCGACGAACGGTTCCGCGAGCTGGGGATCGACTCCGCCGAGACCATGCGCCGCCGTCGCGGCGAGAGGGACCTTCCGCCGGAGGCCGTCGCCGACGTCCTGCTCGTGATCGACGGCTGGGGCGCCGTGCGCACCGAGCTCGAGGATCTCGATCCGCAGATTCTCGACATCGCCGCGCGCGGGCAGCGCGTCGGCGTTCACCTGGTCATCGCGGCGAACCGGTGGATGGAGCTGCGCCCGCAGCTTCGCGACAACATCGGCGGCCGGATGGAGTTCCGCCTCAACGATCCCGCCGACTCACAGATCAACCGCAAGGCCGCGGCGTCCCTGCCCTCCGGTGCGCCGGGACGCGCGCTCACGATGGAGGGCGACCACGTCCAAGTGGCGCTCCCCGAACTCGGGACGTCCGTCGAGGAGGTCGTGAGTGCCGCGGCGTCGGCCTGGCAGGGACCGGCCGCACCGCCGATCCGGCTGCTTCCGGCCGAGCTGTCGCACGCCCACCTGCCCGGGCCCGGTGAGGACACCGAACGCGGGGTGCCGATCGGCATCGACGAGCTGGAGCTCGGGCCCGTCCACCTCGACCTCGCCGGGGCCGACTCGCACTTCGTGGTGCTCGGCGACGCCGAGTCGGGCAAGACCACGTTCCTGCGGTCCTGGCTCGCCGGACTCCAGGCTCGCAGAGGCGGCCAGGAGGCGATGTTCCTCGTCATCGACTACCGGCGCACGCTGCTCGGCGCCGTACGGCAGGAGCAGACCTGGGCCTACTGCGGCGCGGCTCCGGCGGCGGCCGCGGCGGTCAAGGAGCTCGCCGACGGCATCGTCGAGCGGTTGCCCCCGGCCACGCTGACCCCGAAGGTCCTGGCGGAGCGCTCGTGGTGGACCGGCCCGGAGTTCTATGTCGTCGTCGACGACTACGACCTCGTCGCCTCGCCGTCGGGCAATCCCCTGTTGCCTCTGGTCGACCTGCTCGCGCAAGGGCATGACCTCGGCCTGCACGTGGTGCTCGCCAGGCGGGTCGGCGGGATGGCGCGCGGCGGCTTCGAGCCGCTGCTCGGCCGGCTGCGCGAACTCCGCCAGCCCGGACTGGTCATGTCCGGTGATCCCGGCGAGGGGCCGGTACTCGGGAACGTGCGTGCGACGGCACAACCGCCGGGGCGTGGGCTCCTGGTGCGCCGCAAGCAGCGTCCGGTGCTCGTGCAGACCGCACAGGCGCCGGTGGACCCGCTCGCCGCGGGCGATGAGCCCGCGTCGTGAGCGTGGAGACGGTGCGTGTTCTGACCTTCGGGATCGCGCACATCGGGCTCTCATCATGGGATGCGTCCGAGAAGCGTTCGCCGTGCCGCGCGCTCACCCGGGCATCCCAGCTCAGACGTTGATCGGGGTGGTGTTGTGGCAGAAGAGGTCAACAGCCCGGGACCCGCGCCCGAGGAGGGAACCGAGCCGGACGAGCGCGCCGTCCGGGACGGCGATGACGCGGAGCGCGCGAAGACTCTGGCCGCGGGTGCCGCGGTCGGCGCCGCGGTCGCGATCGGCGAGACGCCGGACGACGCCCTGGCCGCGCCTGAGGCGCGGACACGATCGACCGTACGCGCCGAGCCGTCCACGCCCACGGCAGGGCGCCCGGCCGTCCCTGGGACGGGTACGCCCACCGTGCGGTCGAAGAAACCGGCCGACCCTGGGACGGATCCACACGCCGGCCCGCCGGACTCCGCCGGAACCGGCGGGGCCGGCCCGGCCCGGACGCTCGGTCTGGGGGCGGCGGCGGGCCTGGGCGGCGTCGCCGCCGCAGGTCTGCTCAGCGGGGGCCATGCCGATGGCCACGCTCCCTCCTCGCACACCTCGCATCAGGGTCCGGTCCACCCCGGGGCAGGTGTTCCACCGGGGCCGGGCGACCAGGGATACACGCCCCTGGATCCGGGGACCGCGTCACTGATGCAAGGCTCCGACCCCGGCTCGCCCGGCAAGCAGGTGCCGGACCCGGCCGCGCAGTCGCCCACCGCCGCCGGAACCCCGAGCACGCACGGGCATCACGGAACGGACCCTGCCTCGCCCCAGCAGGACACGGTCGGCTGGACCGGCTCTCAGGACACGCGAGACCGGCCGTACGACACGTCCAGCCAGCCGCTCGGCGGCGAGATCTCCGACCGGGCCACGTCGGCCGACGCCGCTCCCACCGTCCTGTACGACTCGTCCGGTCATCCGGCGGGGACCGTGGACGACTCTGGGCGGTTCAGCCCGATTTCCGGTGGCACGCCGTCGTCGGATGCCCCGGGATCGATCCTCTATGACGCGTCCGGGAATCCGGTCGCCACCACCGACGCCTCCGGGAACGTGGTCCCGCTCTCGGCGGAACGGCCGGCGACCGGGACCGACGCCACGGCGCAGGGAGCGGGGCAGGACGACACCACACCGGCCGATGGGGTCCAGCCGCGGTCGGCGACACAGACGCCGGGCGGCGAGCCGACGTACACCTACGACTACACCTACCCGGAGATGACGGATGACCAGCGGCTTTGGTACGACCCGCTGTCGCTGACCCCCGAGCAGCGCGACAAGATCCTCCGTGACGAGATGGCCAAGAACGGCGTCAAGCTTCCGCCGGCGGACGGCAAGGACATTCCCCTGCTGCCTGACTCCTTCTGGCAGAAGGACGGCTACGACGTCAACGGTCAGCACCTGACGCCGGTCGAGGCCGCCGCCACGATCTACGGGATCGCCAGTTCGTTCTCGGTGAACGTCAACGAGCTCGGAACCCTGGCCGGGCACATGGACGACCTGTACCAGACGCTGTCCGGCGCCTGGGCGAAGCTGTACGGGAAGATCGCCGATCTGAAGGTCGACGACGTCTTCGGGGACGACGAGAACCTCGCGGACTTCCACCAGCAGTACACCGACACGACGAACAGTCACAGCGACGCCGCGCTCCAGGTCATGAACGGGCTCACCGCCCAGGCCGGCGGTCTGCGCCAGACGGCCTCGGCGTACATCCAGCAGGAGAACGCCAACCTCGCCCCCTTCGGGGTGACGGCGGTCGACCCGAGGTCGGCGATGGACCAGGCGCGCTACCAGAACGGGCAGGACATGTCGGATCACTACCCGTACTGGTACTTCGACACGAGCGATCCGCGCAGCCCGTTCTTCAAGAAGAGCTGAGGCGGGGCCACGATGACCTATCCCGCCGTACCGAGTCCCACGCCCACCCCGACGCCCACGAGCGGCTATCCCGCCAACGGCGGCCAGTGGACGGCACAGCAGGCCCAGGACTACGCGTGGCAGCACATCCCCTGGATCAAGAGCAGGGTCCAGCCGCTCTACGACGCGGCGCAGGCGTTCCGTGACTTCGCCGCGACCGTACAGACGGTGATCGACCAGGGGACCGACGACGTCAAGAACGACCTCAAGTCGTGGGTCGGAGACGGACGGGACTCCTTCGTCCGCGAGTGGGCACGGGACTTCAGCGGCGACAGGGCCAACTGGTACTCAGGCCTGTCGTACGGGGCGAAGAAGCTCACGAGGCTGGACGACCAGGAGCAGCCACCGGCGGAGATGCTGCTGATCCTCAAGGACGGCAGCCTGGACGCGGCCGACCAGATGGAGGGCCTCGCCAACGCGGTGGGGTCCCTGCTGTTCACTGACCTGGTCCTGCAGGTCATCGACGTGGTCCTCACCGTCGTGACGGTCCTCGTTCCGATCGCCGGGCTGTTCGGGAAGATCGGCGAGATGATCTTCATGAAGGGGGTCGAGGAGGTCAGCGTCCAGGCCGCGAAGGAAGTGGCCGTCCAGTTCGTCAAGACGTCAATCACCGCCGCTCTGAAGAACCTCGCGGAGATGACGGCCAAGAATCTGGCGCTCCAGTTGCTCAAGGGCGCCATCGTCGGCGCCGGCATCGACATCGGGTTCCAGATCTTCAACCAGAACGCCTTCAACCAGATCTACAGCTCGATGATGGGCGAGGAGCCCCCGCCGTTCCAGGCGAACATCAACGTCGTCGAGGTCATCGAGTCGGCCGCCGTGGGCGCCGCGTCGGAGGGTTTCACCCACTGGGCGACGCCGAAGATCAACGCGTTGACCAAGGACAGCGAGTTCTGGCAGTCCGGCGCGGGGCAGCGGGCCATCAACGCCTCGCTGGCGATCGGCACCGGCCTCGGCACGGATGCCGCGCTCCAGGGCTTCCACATCGCGATGGGCTGGCAGAAAGGCTGGAACTGGGAGCAGTCGGCGCAGAACGTCGCCATCGGTGTCTTCTCCGGCTTCCACCCGCCGCACACTCCGCCGCCCGACGGGTTCACCGTCCGGCAGGACCACCCGGGTGGATACACGAAGACCTGGCAGTTCACCGAGCACAACGGCACACTGAGCGTCCTGGACCCCCGGACCGGACGCGAGGTCGGCACCGGTCATTGGAACGACGGGGCCATCGACGTCACGTACAAGGACGGCGGGTTCGAGAAGGTCACCCTGGCCGGCACGCACGTCGACCATCTCACGAACGGCACGCAGACCGTGCGGCTGGTGGATCCCAAGACCGGCAAGCTCACCGACGTTCAGATGCCGACGAAGACCCTCACCAGCTACGGGGTCGACGGCGCCGGTCAGCAGCACTTCGAGCGGCAGGCCACCTACTACGCCAACGGCACGGCCGAGATCCGGGACGAGCACGGGATCTACCAGACCCAGCACCGGCTCGACCATTCGATCACCGTCGACCCCGAGACCGGAAAGATCATCCAGTACGACGGCAAGAGCGGGACCCTCGACCCCTCGGTGTTGCGACTGCCCGAGGGATCCGTGGTCACCGTGAACGACCAGGGGATCGTCACGTCCGTCATGCGTCCCGGTGGCGACCGCGCCGTCGACCTCTACGCCCTCGGCCCGGACGGTCACCTCGATCGCGTCGGCACGCTTCGCCAGAACGGTGACGGTCTCCTCACGATGACCGACGACCCGGGCCACCGGACCACCGTCGAGACCAAGGACGCGACCTACTCGGCGGCCGACACCCCGGTCGACCGCACCGGCCGCGGAGCGCCCACATCGGAGTACCGGCTCCCCACCCGCCGAGAGACGGGGACGATGTGGGAGCAGCGCGAGAACCCCCTGTTCACCCTCCATAAGGGCCAGGTCACGCCGGTCGTCCCCACCACGCGCGAGCAGGCCCACGCGACGCCCGTCTCAGAACTCCAGCCCACCGAGCACACCGCGCCGTCCCTCCCGGACGCGCCCGAGCAGCGGCAGCACGGCGCGAGCGATGAGACGCCTGGCGTCACACCGGACCTCGCCACGGCGCAGTCGCTGAACAGCGTGCTGGGGTCGGTCCACCCGGACTGGATGCGAGGCGCGGTCGATGCCTTCACGAGCGTCGCCCCGGGTGGCCGGGAGACGTTCCGGATGCCGGTGCCAGGGACGAAGGACCCCATCACGGTCACCGTCACCCGGGACCCGGCGACCAGGGCCACAACGCTCACCCTCGATCCGGACGGACCGGCCGCGGCGCTCGACCGGACGCGGCTCGCCCCGGGGATCGAGGACTCCCTTCGGAAGATCGCCGACGCCACCGGGACCGGCTTCCGTGTCGAGGTCCCCGGCGGGGAGGCCGGAAGCCGTGCGTTCGGGTTCCATCCCAGTGAGGGGGCGCACGCGTTCCACCAGGTTCTCGAGTCGATCTCCGTCGCGCGCGGCGAGCCGGTACGGACGACGGTGGACCTAGGCGAGGGGACGCGGGTCTCATTCACGCCGCGGGTCGTCCGCGAGCCCGGACGGCGGGAGACCATCCGGCTGACCGACCTCGAAGTCGAGGGTGACGCGATGCCCGAGCACGAGGCCGTGAACCGGATGCGGTCGCTGGTGACCGACCTCGCGGACGCGCTCGGTCGCCGGGTCGAAGTGATCCACGGCGACGGGCCCGGCGTTCGGGGAGAGAACATTCTGCTCGCACACATACCGGACCTTCCCGTCCATACGGCGCCGGTCGTCGCGCCGACGGGCGCGGAACTCTTCCCACCGGTCGAGTCCGGGAGACCGCCCGTCCTGCCCGCCCCCGTCCGGCAGCCGTCCTCGGTACCGGAGTTCGGCCGGGGCGAGGTCGCCGAGTACGTCGCGGCCGTGTACCAGACCGGCGGGGAGATCCAGCGGTTCTCCTTCCCGATCGAGCACGAGGGCACGACCGCGTTCGTCGACGTCACGGGCGACGTCGACATCAGGACGGGTGAGGTGACGCTACGCCTGGCGCCGGGAGAGAACGCCGAGGCGTTGCGCGGCCGGATTCCGCGAGAGGTCGTCGTCGCGCAGGCGGAGGAGACGCTCCGGGGAATCGCCGAACGGCTCCCCGGGTCGCTCACCGTCCACAACGGCGAACTCGACGTCGTGCTGAACCCGCCCAAGGTCGCGCACGCGCCGGGCGAAGGCGGCGCGTACGGCGTCCGCGTCGAGGACATGCGCGCCATCCACGGCGCGGCCCTCCTGCCCGGCGGAGACAAGAGGGTCACGGTGCACGTCCCGCCGGACGTCACGCCGGAGAACGCGGCGTATGAGATCAGCTGGACCACGCGGTACGTCCTGGGCGGGGACGGCGAGGCGCGGCTCGTGCTGCACGAGCCGATGGTCGACAGGACACTGCCCGACGGCACCCGCACGTACGGGCCGCTGGAGTCGCTGAGCGAGACCGAACGTTCGGAGGTGTTCGGTCCGATCCAGCGGCTCCTCGAGCAGGTGTCGGGCAGACCGGTCGACGTGGTCGGCGCGGAGTCCGCGCGGGTCCAGCCGGAGACGATGAAGGTGGGCGAGGTCGGGGTCACCTCCGGCAAGCCGGAACAGGTCGTACCGAAGATCGCCACATCGCCGGAACAGACGGCCGCCAAGGTGCCCCTACCGAAGCCCCGGGTGCTCACCCAGGCCGAGCCGGGCGGGAACAACGTTCCGGACTATCCGCAGGCCGAGGTGTTCTCCAAGAACAACGGCCTGAAGCCGCTCAGTCCGAATGCCACCCGGCCGCTCAACCCGTACGGTCCGGTCGAGCCGCTGCCCAAGGGGCAGGACTTCGGCCCGAACAACCTTCCGCCGGGAGACGTGTATCCGGAGCTTCCATGGGCCGCTCCAGGAAAGCTCGTGGTCGTTCCCGACGTCGATCCGTCGGCGGTCCTCCACCCCGACTCGCCGGCCTTCGAGCGCTTGTGGAAGGCGCTGTGGCACCTGAACCTGGACACCCATCTCGAGCACAATGTCGTCGAGTTCGAGGACGGAAGCTTCCACATCGTCGAGGCCGGTAAGTACGCTCTGCTCGACGACGGATCGCTGGCGATCAAACGCATCTGGATGCACGTCCATCCCCACTGGCTGCCGGCGACCGGCCCGTCCATGGGCGATCTTCGGTTTCTCGGCATGTCGCCGGGGCAGAAGTCGGCGATCCTCATCGAGCAGGGGCTCCACCCGTACGAGTACGAGGTGCCGGACGCCGTACGGGCGGTGCTCGGGCTGCCACCTGCCGGGACATCGATCGACGTCGGACCGCGCATCGCGGCTCTCCGGGACCTGCTGACCACGCCTGATGAGGACCTGGTCGTTCGGCTGGACGGCCTCGTCGACGCGCTCGCCCGCGACTCTTCGCGGCTCCCCCCGGACGCCGCGCGCGCCAGCCTGATCGGCGACGTCAAGGACATCGCCGCGGATCTCGCCGAGACCCCCACTCCTCAGCTGCGCGAGGCCCTCGGCGAACGCCTGCAGCTGCTGGAACAGCATCTCAGGGGTGGCACCGCGTCTCCGCTCGCCGATGACCTGTCGCACCGGGAGTCGGCCGGCCTGGAAGCCGATGAGGTCAAGCTGCTTCCGTCGCCGCGCTTCCGCGACAAGGTGGCGGACGTCGCGGGACTCGACAAGGTGCTCAAGCTGCTGGGCAAGGAGGGCGGGGCGGGATTCTCCGACATCACGCTTCACGAGATCTTCGGTCCTGACAATCCGGCCGGCATCAAGCGCATCGTCGATGCCGTTCTCAGGAATCCCTTCGTCACGGTGCCGAAGCCGCCCAGAGAACCGGTGGCGCCGAAGGAGCCCGCGCCGCCCGGCGTTCCCGAGGATCAGGCACCGAAGCAGTGGGAGAAGTACCGCCAGGCATTGGAGATCCACGAGAAGTACAAGCTTCCGCGTTACGCGAAGGAGATGGCGGAGTATCCGGCGAAGCTGCGGGCGTACGAGGATCTCAGGGCGGCCAACACCCGGCTCGTCCGGAAGGCGAGCGCGTTCGCGCTGCGATACGCGCGGCGTACCGCCCTGCCGTTGGACCAGACGAAGTTCGGCAATCTCTACGAGTACTACGGTGCGCTGTTCACCGAGTTCACCCTGCATCCCGACTGGTTCGGTCACGTCGACGACAGCGGTCGGCCCCTGGCTCCTCTGCAGCGAAACGACTCGGCCGCGCTCGTGGCCTATGGGCGGAAGTTCGACGACATCATCGGCGAACGTTTCC
Source organism: Actinoallomurus iriomotensis (assembly GCF_030269445.1). Lineage (GTDB taxonomy): Bacteria > Actinomycetota > Actinomycetes > Streptosporangiales > Streptosporangiaceae > Actinoallomurus > Actinoallomurus iriomotensis. The sequence goes on along the minus strand of NZ_BSTJ01000024.1, from coordinate 6,509 downwards.
GACTCGAGTTCGCGCAGGCCTCGGCGAAGCCGAACAACTTCGTCTCGGAGGCATTCCTGCAGGAGCTGGCCGCCGTGGACTTCGACGATCCGATGGTGCGGCAGCGGTTCGCCCAGGAGATCCACGCGAAACTGATCGGCATCGCCGACGACATCAACTTCGGCAATCCCGCGGCAGCCGCCTACCACCCGCACAAACACGCGCCCGGCCTGGTGCCCTCACCGAATGAGCGCAACTTTCCGGCCGGCGGTTATATGCGCTCCGTCGCGGAGGCGATGCGGGCCGGTCATGTCGCGACCATCGAGCGGATGCGGAATGGCAGCGTCATGGTCGAGGTGCACGCGACCCTTCCCCACGCCGACGGGGAGGGAAAGGGCACCGTGACGACGAAGTCGATCGTGTTCGTCGAGGCGAGGAGCGGACGCATCGTTCTCGCGACCCACCAGGCCGAACGGGACACGAAGGCCACCGTGGGGACGGAGCCGGACGCGATCGCCACGCAGGTGGCGAAGCGCGTGGACGTCGAGGTCCCGGAGGCGCGGCCGCTCCCCGAACAACATCGACCGGCGTCCACCGAGCCGGCGCCGGAGACGCACCTCCCCGCCCAGGCGGAGAACGTCGAGGCGAGCATCGCGACGCGGAGACAACACCTCGAGACCGTCACGGCCCGGCTCGCCGAGCTGGCGAAATCACCGCTCACGCGGATCCATGAGTCGATGGAGCTCGTACGGCGGCTCACGCGGACCTACCAGGGACATCTCGACGCGGCCGGCGCCAAGCTGGCGGAGTTCCGGGCGACGGCACTGCGCATGCCCGTCCGCGGCCCCATCGGCCGAGATGACGTGCTCCGATTCCGGCAGGAATCCCTCGACCGGCTGAGCCGCACCGCGTTGGGCGACATCGAGGAGGTCGCCCGGCTGGAGCGGCTGGTGGACCGCGCCCGGCGGGTGGTGACGCTGTCGGCGGAGATGACCTCAGCCGTTGACGACCTGTTCAAGGACTTCGCCGATCCGGCGGCACTGCCCGAGGCGCAGCGGCGAATGGCCGAGGACGTACGGCAGTCCGTGATCGACGCCGTGAAGGTCCACGAGTATCTGAGCCGGCACGGGCTGGCGGGCCTCGCCGAGGGCGGTTCCGAGGCGCTCCGTACGGACCTGCTCTCCCGGCTGCCCGAGGTGGAGCGCACCGTCCACGAGCTGCGCTCCGAACTCCATCGGCTGGACACGGAGAGTCCGGCCGGTGACGCCGCTCAGGCGCGACACCAGGAGGTGGTCGCCCGGCTGGAGGCCGCGCTGAGCGAGCGTGACCGCCTCGACCGCGCCGGTCGGCGGTACCTCCAGGCACATCCGGAGCTCCTGCCGGTCGAGGAGGCGGTGTCGCGCACGCGGGTCGGTGGGCTGGAGGCCGCCTTGGCGGAGGCGACGTCCCGGGGGGACGGGACGGCGGCCGGGGTCATCCTCGACGATCTCGGCCGGGCCAGGGACCAGCTGCGGTGGATCGAGAGCAGGCGCGCCATGACCGACCTGCGTTCCCACATCGACGAGGTCCGTGCCCAGGCCGACGCCGCCCGCCACGCGGGCGACACCGCCCGGGTGACCGAGCTGGAGAGCAGGCTGGCCGAGCTCGAACGAGCGCTCGGCTCGCTGCGATCCGTGCCCGGGGCGACCCGGTCCGTGGAGTACGCGCTCGGGCGGCTGGCCGGGATCGACGCCGGGCCGGCGGCGTCGGAGCAGGAGCGGGGCAGGGCACTGCACCGGCTCGTCACCAAGCTGTGGAAACTTCACGACGAGGGTCACGTGGCACTCGACCCCGACGCCCTGCGGAAGGCGGCCGCCGGGGACGACGATGCCCTGGCCGGACTTCTCGACCAGGTGCGCCGAGCGGGCGAGCCGGAGACCATCCTGAGCCAGGCCGGCGTCCACGGTCCGGTGGAGCACTCGCCCGAGCCGACCCGGCCGCTTCCCGTCGACCCGCGCAGCCGGACCGTACGAGCCGCCCTGGCCGACTCACGGAAGGCGTCGCCCAAGCTGTGGAGACTCGGTCACCTCGAACGGCAGGCCGCCAAGCTGGAGACGACGGATCCGGTCAAGGCCGCCCGGCTCCGGGCGAAGAAGGCGGACCTGACCGTACAGATCAAGAAGCTACTGGATCCGGTGGAGCCGCTCGCCGAGAAGGTGATCGCCGACGAGATGGCCGCACGACCGGACGTCGCGTTCGTCCAGGCGGCGATCGACGAGGCGCCGGCCCTGCATTCTCTGTGGAACGGCGACGTCATCGACGTGGCCTCCAGGCATGTCGGCGAGGCGTACCGGCCGGTCGCGAACGAACGCGTGAATCTCGACTGGCAACGGCGCCAGGATGAGACCTACATCCAGACCCGCGGCGAGGCGCAGCGGCTCGACGCCGCCGACGGCCGGGAGCTGTTCCGCCACATGGCCCAGGTCATGGGCGGTGGCCGGAAGGGCCTGCTCGGCGGCCATGTGGCGGCGACGCTCGGCGACCCGCGGAGTTGGCAGGGCGTCACCACGACGGATCTCGACGTGCCCGTGATCCGCAAGGTCCATCTCACCCATCGGGAGATCATCAAGGACTGGCTCACGGGAAGGCAGCCGTGGCCCGACCCGATCGGGGGGATCCTGCCGGTCGACTCCAAGATCCTGCACAGCCGCCACACCGTCGCGACCCCGAACGGCGTGGAGCTGACGGTGGAGGTCTACCGGCACCAGTCGCTGATCATCGACAGCGGCCGCGTCACCGAGGGCGGCCTGAGCATGCTGCGGATCGACGGCGGACTCGGCGACGGCATCCTGCCGTTCTGGCACATGCTCAAACCGGTGGACGTGCCGATCGAGCTCGGCCCGATCACCCTCAAGGTGTCGGTGCCGGTGGGGCCCAACCTCGACCTGCAGTACATTCCGGGGCTGCGCCGCGACTTCCACCTCTACGACCAGGTCGGCCGGGAGACGATCGTCACGAGGTACGGCCCGGGACCACGCGATTTCTGGGTGTACGAGACCCCCGCCTCAGAGCTGCGTCCCGCCGGCGACGTCTTCCAGACCGAGCAGTTCTACACCAAGTGGGGCGTGCAACTCGCGACGTTCCCCACGGTGCAGGTGGCGGCCACCGTTCCGGGGATCCCGCCGAACGAGCGCCCGGCGTTGTTCCAGTTCGGTGGCGTCGGTCTCGTCCAGGTCACCGGAGAGTTCTCCCTCTTCTTCGACCCGCACACCGGTCACTTCCTCCAGCCGGACTGGACCGTGGGGGCCGAGGCGCTGACCGGCCTGTTCGCCAGCGTCCCCGACGTGATCGGCGGAGTCCGGATCCACCCCGACCTGCACGGCTTCCTCGGCTGGGGACCGAGCCCGGGGACCGTGCCGTGGAACCGGGTCCGCACCTTTGATCTCAAGCCCTGGATCGAGCACTACGGCCGGCGGCTCCTGCTGAAGACGCCGGGAGTCAAGAACGTCATCCACGAGCGTCTCGCCGCCACCGAACGGGCCGCCCTCGCCACCGCGGAGGCGAAGGCGGCCGAGGAGACCCGGATCGGCCGCCTACTGGAATCCTTGAAGAACCCGTCGCCCGTGCCTCCTCCCGCGGGGGAGACTCCGCCCAAGGTCGCGGACGTGCTCCGAGGCGAGATGCGCGCCCTCGTCACCGATGCGGGCAAGCGTGTCCGGGCCGCGGTCGAAGCGGGCGCGATCGGGCCGGAGGAGCAGGCGAGGATCGAGACGCTGGTCGGCCGGGTCCAGCGGCTCGCGGACGGCAGCGGCGCCATCCCCCGTGAGGTCCTCCAGCGGCACGCGCCGGCAATCCGTGAGCTGCGAAAGTGGCTTGGCCGCCTGCCGGTCCCGGACGTCCCCGCCAAGCCGGTACCCGGCGCGCACACCCCGGGCGGTGCCGCCGGTGAGGCCCGGCCCCAGGCGGCGTTCCGAGTGCCGCCCCGGCCACGGCCGTCGCTTCCAGGGGACACGGACGGTCGCCCGCGCGTACGGCCGGACGCACTCCCGCGGCGCGTCGTCCTCCAGCCGGAGCCGTCGGGTTCGTGGTCGCGTCCGTTGCGCGAACGGCCACCTCAGGGCCTCCCGTCGCGGCACGACGCGCGGCCCCAGAACCCTCCCGGACCGCGGAAGCTGCGCCTGATGCCGATCACGCGAACCGCTGACGAACCACACCTGAGCCCCGACGAACCCGAGCCCGGCACCAAGTGAGGACGGCGCACGATGGAAGGACCTGCGGCCATGACCGCCGCGCAGTTCGCCGAACCGGCACCCGGCCTCCGCACCCTGCGGGTCGAGCGCGGCAAGTGGGGCGGCTTCGCCTCGATCGGTGCGGCCCTGGAGGCGGCGGCGGACGACGACCGGGTCGTGGTGATGCCCGGCACCTATGTCGAGAACCTCACCGTGACCAAGAACGTCACGATCGAGGCGGCGAGCGAGGCCGCCGGTCCGGTGCTCGTCCAGTCGCACTATGGAGTCACACTGTCGGTCTCGGCGGCGTCGGCCACCGTCCGCGGGCTGTCCGTGCGCGGTGGCGACGCCGGTGAGCCGGCGGTGCGGATCGACGCGGGCACGATCGAGTCCTGTGAGATCACCGCCGAGCACGCGGGCGGAGTCGCCATGACCGGTGGCAGCCCGACGCTGCGGGACTGTGACGTGACCTCGGCCGGATTCGGGATCAGCGTCCGCGACGGCGCGCGGGGCCGCGTCGAGCGATGCCGCGTCACGGCCGGGCGCGGCGGGGTCCTGGTGACCGCGGCCGCCGACCCGGTCGTCACCGGCTGCGCCGTTACGGGGCCCGACGGCAACGGAATCTATGTCACCGGCGGAGGGCGCGGCAGTTTCGACGACTGTGTCGTCTCCGGAGCCGGCCAGCCCGCCGTGGCGGTCGACGGCGGCGCCGACCCGGTCATGCGCGGCCTGCGGATCTCCGGGTGCGACAGCCACGGCGTCTGGATCGATGAGGACGCGACCGGGCTGATCGAGAACTGCCAGGTGGACGACGTGCGCGGGCACGGTGTGTACGTCACGCGCGGCGCGGATCCGGTCATCCGCTCGGTCACCGTCGAACGCGGTCAGACGTCCGGAATCCAGATCGCCGGTGCGCGCGGGACGTTCGAGGACTGTCTCGTACGGGCCTGCGGCGGCAGTGGAATGGCGGTCGAGGGCGGCGATCCGGTGGTACGGCGGGTGATCGTCTCCGACGTGGCCGAGTACGGGATCACGGTGGAGGGCGGCGGGGGATCGTTCGACGAGTGCGTCGTCTCCCGTACGGGCCCGGGCCGGGCGGGGATCCGCATCGGACGGGGCGGCGCGCCGCACCTCAGCCGGTGCACGGTCTCGCACGTGCCGGGCGAGGGCATCCGTACCGAGGAGGGCGCCGCGGGCTCACTGGAGGACTGCCTGATCAACGAGACGGAGGCCGTTCCGGTCGGGATCGCCGGCGGTACGCACGGCGAGGGCCGCTACACGCTCGTTCTGGGCACCGCCGAAGGCGCCCTGACACGCGTCGATCGGCCGGCGGCCGACACGGAACCGCACTCCGGACGCGGCGGCGGCAAGACGGCGGATGGCACCGTCTCGCCCGCCGTGGACGATCTTGACGAGTTGCTCGCCGCGCTGGACGGCCTCGTCGGGCTGGCACGGGCCAAGCAGGAGGTCGGCGATCTGGTGAAGCTGACGCTCGTCGCGAAGCAGCGGGAGCGGGCCGGGCTGCCGCCTCCTCCGCTCAGCCGGCACCTGGTCTTCGCCGGCAGTCCCGGCACCGGCAAGACGACCGTGGCGCGCATGTACGGGAAGATCCTCGCCGCTCTCGGTGTGCTCGCCAAGGGGCATCTCGTCGAGGTCAGCCGGGTCGATCTGGTCGGGGAGTACGTCGGGCACACGGCGCCCAAGACGCAGGCGGCGTTCGACAAGGCGCGCGGTGGTGTGCTGTTCATCGACGAGGCGTACATGCTCTCCTCTGGCTCCGACGACTTCGGCCGAGAGGCGATCGGGACGCTCGTCAAGCTGATGGAGGACCACCGCGACGAGGTGATCGTCATCGTCGCCGGCTATCCGGACGAGATGGACCGGTTCCTGTCCGTCAACCCCGGTATGGCGTCGCGGTTCACCCGGACCATCACCTTCGAGGACTACTCCTCCGAGGAACTCGTCACGATCGTCGGCGAACAGGCCGGGAAGCTGCACTACGAGCTGGCCGAGGAGACCGAGTTCGCGCTGCTCGGCCACTTCGCGGCCATCCCGCGCGACCGGCACTTCGGCAACGGCCGTACGGCCCGCGTCGTGCTCGAGGAGATGATCCAGCGGCAGGCGCGGCGGCTCTCGGCCGTGGCCGAGCCGACGCGCGACGAACTGCTCGCCCTGCTGCCCGCCGACCTCGAGCCCTAGGTGTTCTGTCCCGTGAGGTTGGGGATGCGGCTGGCGGGTGGTCGGCCTCCTAGCGCGGTGTGTGCGCGGTGGTGATTGTAGGTGTGCAGCCACTCGGGGAAGGCTTGGCGTCGTTCGGTCTCT
>NZ_BSTJ01000023.1 GCF_030269445.1 Actinoallomurus iriomotensis | reverse complement strand
GTCGAATGATGATTCAGCCAAAGGACAACTCTATTCTTCCTGGTCACGGTCGTCTATGCGCGATTCCATCACGGCATCGGGCGCCTGGTCGTCCGGTGCCTCGTCTGTGTCCGGTTCCCACACAGGTGTGACGACGATCCTCGCGGGCGTGCGCACACCGGTGCGGTACACCTTCACATGCCGGATCAGCGTAGCGAGCAGATCACGCTTCCGCGTTACCGCGATCGTGTCCCACTCATCGAGGAGCGTGCGGATCACCGGGATGTGGTCCTGGCGGTTCGCCTGCTCCTCCTCGCCGGCCTCCTCCAGCGCCGCCTCCAGCTCCTTACGTTCGTCCAGGAGCTCCTGGCGGATGCTGTCGTAGATGGCCTCCGGCATGTCCTGATCGAGAGCGCGTTCCTTGACGAGCCGGCCGAGCGCCTTGTCGATCCGTAGCAGCTCCCGCCCGATCCGCTCGCGATCGGTACGCGCGGTGAGCTGTACCGCCTTCCGGGCCTGCGTGACGCGGGCCTGCTCATCTATGTCGCCGGCCCACTTCGACAGCTCGGCCCGCACTGCCTTCTCGACGTCGACGCGGCGGACCCATACGCCCGGGCAGCCGCGGCCCTGGATGCTGAACTTGCAGACGTAGGCGTAGCCGGGCACCCCCATTCCGTGCTGCGCGGACAGCCCGTGTTGGGGGATTCCCTTCTGACCGGCGTGCCCGCACCGCATCAGCCCCGAGGTCGGATAAACCGCCGACTGCGCCCGAGGCGGCAGTTTCCGCTGCCGTTTCCGGCGCGCGAGATACCTTTCCCAGGTTTCCTGGTCGATCACGGGCTCGTGCGCGCCAGGGTGATAGACGACGTTTCCGCAGCGGCCGGGCTGCTTGCAACGGCAGTCACGTCGGTGTGACCGCAGCAGGCCGGCGCCGAACCCCGAATCGAGATACAGGTACAGGCTCTGCTGCGTCCACGTATTACCTCGAACCGTACGGAAGCCTTTCCGGTTCAGCCATTGGACGAGGTAATGACCGGAATAGCCGTCGACGAACCGGATGTAAAGCGATGCCAGAACGGGGCCGAGTACCGAGTTCGGCTCGTATCTCTCGCCCTTCGGGTCGTTAGCGTCCCGGATGAAATGGTTCGGTTTGCCCGGTACGGGGATCCGGCCCAGCCGGTCGTACCCGAACCGGGGCGTCCCCTGCGGAGGAAGCCGGTCGACGTCCCGACGGTACTGGAGCGCTTCCTTCCACTGCTCGGATGCACGGTCGGACTCGAACGCGGCGACCTCGGCGAGCATCCCCCGCGAGAAGCGGCCCGCCGCCGTGCGGGCGTCGACCTCTTCCGTCGCCGACTGCAGGTCTCCGCCGGCGGACTCGACGCGGTCGAGGTTGACCGCCCAGCCGACGCGTTGCCGGCCGAACCGTGAGAACTTGAAGACGGCGATCTCCTTGGCGGTGCCGTCCTCGATCATCGCGATCGCACGCATGACACGGCGCCGGAAATTGCGGCCCGACTTGTCCAGGTCCTCGATCCAGGCGACGATGCGCCGCCCTCGGCGGGCCGCCCAGTCGGTGATCGCCGCTCGCTGCAGCTCGGGGGAGATCATCTCCTCGCGCGCCGTCGACACGCGGATGTACCCGACGGCCGGGATCGGCTCCTCGGGCACCACCGACAGGTTCGCTGCGTTGCTCAGCGGCGGAGGCATAGCACTCCTCTGCGGCCCGACCCGAGCCGCACGTCGAGACGGATCCTCTTCAGGTCGAGATTGATTCCGCAGCGCGCCGGCCGGATGCCTGGCGGCCGATCTGGTCGGCTCGGCGCGGGCGCTTCGGTACGCGGCGGCCGCGGTCGAGGTGAGTGTAACGAGCCCGGTCGGAGAGGTCGTTTCGTCTGCCGGGTGACAGGCGTCGTCGTTGGGTCGCCGGAACCTGTGGTCGGCGGGTTGGCCGGCCGGGCTGGGGAGGGCGACGTCGGCGGTTGCCGTGACGGTGCGCTGCTGGGTACCCGGGTCGGCCGGGGCGGAGGATGCGCCGCATGGTGATCGCCGCCGCGCCCGTGGGGAAGCAGTAACCCGGCAATGAGGACGATGCTCGCCACCACCACGACAGTGGCCGCCGCCGGGTGCTCTTTCGCGTGGCGGACGCCGACGAGGGGCGCTGCCAGGAGGCCACCGCGACGCCGCCGGTGTCGGCGCCACGCGGCACGCGCTTCGTCTTCCGCGACCTGAGTCTCCGCGTCGCTGAGCGCGGAGTTGATGACGATGACCGCGTCGCCGTCTTCCGGCGGGAGCCGCAGCATCCAGTCGAGGCCTTGCGGCAGTTCCTCGCGCTGCCACTCAGGTAGGTCGCTCATCCCTTACCTCCGCGCGTGCCTCCGCGCGCGAACCGCAGCACAGCCCCCCAGATGGCATGTTCCCGTGCCGCGTCCGACGTGCTCCTGCCCCGTACTCCGGCGATAACGGTCGTGCCGTCGACGTCGAGCCGGACGGCTTGCCGCGGTCCACGCAGTGCATGGGAGAGCTCCGCCGGTATCGGCACGTCCGGGACTTCGTTGCCTGGCCACGTGGCTGCGAGCAGAGAACGAGCCGTGGCCAGTTCGGCGTCCTTCTCCGCGTTGCTTCGTTCCAGTTCAGCGATCCGGCGCAGCAGGTCGGTGTCGCTGTGATGACGTGTGGGTTCCACCCGATGTGTCCCCTCCATGCACGTGTGGTGGTTCCCTCCCCGGTCATTTGATGACGCACCATTTCTTACTTAGGTGCACGCCGTTCGTGAATTTGTGACCGGTCCGTTACGTGTTACCCGTACGCGCGCTGGTCGGATTGCCCGGCCTGCCCTTTGTTCTCCCGAATGATTCGGATCGCCGTGATCGCTGCCCGGCGCTCGTCCTCGTCTAGGAGCTCGATGTCCCAGACGGCCTGCAGGGCGGGATCGTCGTACTTGGGGCGCTCGCCAGGGAAGCGGCGGGCGTTGACTGACGTCGGTTCCTTGCCGGCCATGACGTCCTCGAGACTGCCTGGCGCCCAGCCGGCGATGTATTCGATGGCGGACGCGGTCAGGTCTCTGGGAACGGACTCACCTTTGCGGGCCGATCGGAGGGTCTCGTACGAGAGCCGGTAACCGCCCTTGGCGGCCTCGGCTGCGAACTCCCGCCATGTCAGGCCGCGTGCGCGGCGGATGGCGTTGAGTGCGCGATCGAGTCGTTCTGCGGCCTCAAGTTGAGCGGCCTGGCTGCGGGCGGTCATGGCTGCCTTCCTGGGCGGTCTAACGCAGAATAACGCAGCCCGACGCAGAAGTCAGGGGGAAGTCACGGAGAGAGGGGCTTAGACGCACGTCACAGGCGATTGGTTCACAGAATCTCTCCTGTGCTTTCCTGTTGTTCCCTGCGTTGCCCTGCGTTAGTCTGCTCCCCATGACGCAGAAAACCACCGAACCGTGCAGCCCGATGCAGGGCCGCCGGATCGAGCTGGGCCTGACCCTGCGCGACCTGGCCGCCGCTTGCAGCCGGGCCGGCGGTCCGATCTCCGACTCGCAGCTGTCGAAGGTCGAACGCGGCCTGTACACCCCCCGCCCCGCGGCGCGACGGGCGATCAAGACAGTTCTCGGCCTCGACCCCGTGACCGGTGCAGACAAGGCCGCGCGTGAAGGCGGCAAGTCATGACCACCTACGTGCAGGCGGTCGCCAACGCCGCCCAGGTCCTCGCCGACGCCCGCGCGCACCGCGACTCGCTCACTCCTGAAGCGGCCGCTGCCGAGGCGTACGTCCCCGGCGGCCCCAGCGTCGACGAGATCGCCGCCCTCATACGCCGTCACCGCGCGGAAGCACGCAGGCGCATCGCCGCCTGACCCACAAACGTTCGCCGGCCTCCGGGCTGGCGGCACCCAGGCCCGCAACGTCTCACCAGAAAGGCAGGGCCTTGACCAACCTGATCGCGTTCCCCTCCGCGGCGGCCGCCAGCCACCGCACTCCCGCCGTGACCGCGACCGTCGACGAAGCGGTCGTCGTGCAGCTGCTCGCCGCGCGCTGGCCGATCGGCACCCGCGTCCGCCACAAGCACTCCATGTGGCTCGGCACGATCGTCCCCGGCAACCCGGAGACCTGCCCCGGCGCCTACGTCGGCATCGCGCCCGCGCACGCCTACGTCGCAGCCATGGCCAACCTCGAGCCCGGCGTCGTCTGCGTGCAGTGGGACCACCCCGACACCCAGCCCGGCTTCACCGAGCGCGGACCCGTCGACGGACCGTGGCCGCACCCGCGCATCGGCCTGGCCTGGATCCGGCCCGGTGTCCTCCGCGTCGTCCGCGAGCGCGAGAGGCGGACCCGATGACCGCCGCACCGACCCCGCAGCGCTCCGAAAACGTTGAGCAGATCCTGGCCAGCCTCCAGATCGCTGAGCTCCGCGGCGGCCACGCCGGTTTGCTCACCAAGGGCGAAGTCGACCTCGTTTCCGCGGTCCACGCGCTGGTGCGTCACCGGCTCGGGGAGCGCGGCGGCGTCAACGACGATGTCGACCTGCACGAACTCGGCTGCCACTACTTCGAACGCGGCGTCCAGCGGGTCAAGGCCGAGCTGAAGCCGGTCCGCCACACCGCGCCGATCGTCCGCGTACACGCGGACAACAGCCCGTGCACGCACGCGATGAGCCCGAACGGGAAGCCGAAGCCGGGCCAGGGCTGCCCCGGCCCGGCCGGTTACGTCGCCAAGTGCAAGGCGCCCGGCTGCTCGTTCGAGAGCAGCGCGGGGATCCGCGCGATCGTCGAAGACGTCAAGAAAACGCACCTGCAGAACCCGGCGGCCTCCCGATGACCGCCCCGTCGCGCCCCGACGTCGCCACCTGCCCGCGCTGCGCGAACAACGGCCAGACGATCCCCGTGCACGCACGCACCCGCGACGGCGACGAGTTCGAGCACCGCTGCCCGATCTGCCACCACGAGTGGACCATCGTGCGCACGCCCCAGGAGCTGGCGCCGCCGGCATCGCACGCAGCCCTGCACCGGGCCCGTACGACGCTGAAGCACGCGGCGCTGCTCCTCGGCCGCTGGCACCGCGGCCCCGCCGCCGACCCCACCCCGGGTGCCTACATCACCGCCGGCCACGACGCCATCAAGCGGATCGACGAGGCGCTGCGGGACCTGTACGACGCCCGAAGCTCGCTGATCAGCGAGCTCCGCCGCAACCAGGACCTGCAGGACCTGCGCGTCGACGCGATCCTCGCGGCCCGTCGCACCCCCGACACCACGACGACCCCCGGTGCGCACACACCGGAGGCCGCCGAACAGGCGCACCACATCACCCCGTGAAGGAGCTGAGCGCCATGACCACCAACCCTACCGACCAGCCCCAGGCCGCCGAGGGCACGCCGATGTCCACCTGGATGAGCGACGCGACCGTCGCCGCCCTCCAGGAGAAGTACGTCGAACTCGTTGTCGCGGCGAAAGAGTACGACGAGCTCATCGTCGAGGCGCGCAAGGCCGTCGTCGACGCCGAGCAGCAGCTGCGGATGCGGCAGGAGCTCGCGGCCGGCGCCCGCAAGGAGATCGAGGAGACGAAGATCCTCCTCGCGATCGCGCAGGGCCGCGCGCCGCGTCCCGCCCCGGCCGCCGTCCACGCCGACGACATGCGCCTCCTGTTCGGGTCGCTGCGCCTCGCGGGGCCCCCCGACAATCCGATCCGCGACGACTACGCCGAGCATGCCGCGCTGATGCGGCAGGTGATGGCCGCTGCCCTCGACATCGCGGACCGCGCTGACAAGGCCGCCGCGCTGGCGCCGCGCCGCCGCTCGACGCCCGACCGGAGGAACCCGGACGGCAGCACGATCGTCACGGCGAAGCGCACCTGCAACGGCTGCGGATCCGAGCTGGGCGACGCCACCGAGGCCGAGCTGAACGCCTCGTATGAAGGCCGGGAACTGCCCGATGTCCGCGACGAGTGCCCGCGCTGCAACGGCACCGCCCAGCAGCCGGTCACCGGAAACGGCGATGTCCCGATCGCCGACCAGCCGCACCAGCCGGACGCCGCGCCGGCCGCGGCCGCCGAGACCTTCACCGACCCGGTCAGCCCGGCCGAAGGCGGCGAGGGCCAGTGAACGACCTGAGCACGATCGTGTGGATCGTCCTGGCCCTCGCGCCGATCGTGGGCGCGCTCATTGCGATCAAGGCCGGTCTCGTCTCGGACCCGGCTCCTATCCGCCGGGCCCAGCTGGCGCGGCCGCGCGACCGCGAAGACACCGACCCGGACACCGCCTACCTGGAGGCCGACCCCGACAACCACGAATACCGGGCAGGTGCCTGATGCCTCGGATCACCTACGTCCCGAAGAACTTCAGCGACAGCAGCCTCGCGATCATCCTGCAGGCCGATGAGATCTGCCGTGACTACGCCCGCCAGGGCTTCGACCTGACCTTGCGGCAGCTGTACTACCAGTTCGTCGCCCGCGGCTGGATCGCCAACAAGCAGACCGAGTACAAGCGGCTCGGCTCGATCATCAACGACGCGCGCCTCGCCGGCCTGCTCGACTGGAACTACATCGTCGACCGGACCCGCACGCTGCGCGGCCTCTCTCACTGGGACTCTCCCGACCAGATCATCCGCGGATCGGCGTACAGCTACCGCACCGACCGATGGGCGAACCAGCCCCACCGGGTCGAAGTGTGGATCGAGAAGGACGCGCTGGTCGGCGTGATCTCCGGTGTGTGCGGCCGACATGACGTCGACTACTTCTCCTGCCGTGGCTACACCTCCCAGTCGGAGCTGTGGAGCGCAGCCCAGCGCCTGCGCGGCTACGAGGACCACGGTCAGAAGCCGATCGTGATCCACCTGGGCGACCACGACCCGTCCGGGATCGACATGACCCGCGACATTCAGGACCGCCTGGAGCTCTTCGACGCGAACGTCAAGGTCATCCGCATCGCGCTCAACATGGACCAGGTCGAGGAGTACGAGCCGCCGCCGAACCCGGCGAAGCTCACCGACTCCCGCTCCTCTGGCTACATCGACCGATTCGGTTACTCCAGCTGGGAGCTGGACGCCCTCGACCCGACCACGCTCGACACCCTCATCAGCAGCGAGATCACGAGCTGGCGCGACGAGCGCCGGTGGGAGCGCGACACGGCCGCCATGGAAGAGGAGCGGTCGCTGCTGACCGAGGTGTCGCAGCGCTGGGACGCGGTCCGCGAGTTCATCCAGAACGGCGCCGTGTAGTGATGTGCGCCGCTGAGCCCCGGGAGCCCGCGCGCCCTCGCCGTACGGCGCAGAGCGCGGGCTCCCGGCAGCACCTCCACACCGCCGCCGTGTTTGCCGTCTGGTTCCTCTTCACGCTCGCGGACGCGCTTCTCGCCGCCGCGTACGCCACGGAGGGCCACGACCCGACGATCTGCCTGGGGCTCCTCGGCGCGAGCTGGATCCTCGTCACGCCGTACGTCTTCCGGTCGATGAGGCGTCCCAGGCGGAAGGACACGCCGTGACGCTCCTGCTGTTCGCCGCCGCGCTGACCATCGTGCTCGCCGCCCTCGGCGCGCTGTGGGCCGGTCTCCGGCCGCCCGCCGACGACCCCGCCCCGGCCGGCCACCGCCTCCACCACACGACTACCTGCCGCTGCCCACGCGAGCCGGAAGGCGTATCCGCATGAACACAGTTCCCCTGGCAGGAGACACCCCACCCAAGCCGAACACGGGCAAGGGGCGCCTCATCATCTGCCGAAACTGCCGCGAGGAGAAGCGGTACTACGCCGATCACCTGTGCAGCGCATGCTGGAAACGGTGGGACGGCGCCGGGCGGCCCGCGGAGGTCCCGCCGCCCAGGAAGCGCGGCCAGGCCGCAGCTATGCCCAGCCGTCTCCGTGACTACGTCATTGCCAGCGACTCCGGGACGATGTCCGCCGCGAAGACCGCCAAGCGCCTCGGCGTGTCACCGCGGACCGTCTACCGGTACCGGGCCAGGCTCCGGCAAGGCGAGGTGCCCGCGTGAGCAGGTCGAAGGACATCGGCACGCGCGCGGAGACCGCAGTCGTCCGCTACCTCCGCGCGCACGGCTTCCCTCACGCGGAGCGGCGCGCGCTCACTGGCACCCAGGACCAGGGAGACATCACCGGCACGCCCGGCGTGTGCTGGGAGGTCAAAGCCTGGAAGCGGACCGCGGGCGACGGCCAGATCACGGCGTGGCTCGCCGAGACCGAGACCGAGCGAATCAACGCACGCGCGGACATCGGCGTGCTCGTCGTGCGCCGTGCCGGCGTCGGCGACCCGAACGCGGGCCGCTGGTGGGCGATCATGCCGATCCACGACCTGGAGCACATTCTCGCGGCCGGCCTCGCGCGGCTGTTCGACGAGCCGCAGGAGCCGTTCGTCGTGGACAACGCCGCGCCCGTCCGCATGCTCCTGGCCGACGTTGTGCAGCTGCTCCGCGCCGCCGGCTACGGCGACCCGCTCTCGACCGATGCGGATGCGTGATGTCCGGGTGGGAGACCGAAGCCGCATGCCGGGGCATGGACCCCGAACTGTTCTTCCCCCTCGGCCCGCCGCCCGACTCGACGCTCGCGGTGTGCCGGTCGTTGTGCCGGGTCCGCGAAGCCTGCCTCGACGAGGCGCTCGCCCGGGGCCGTCACGGCGTCTGGGGCGGAACCACCAGCGGCGACCGGCGCAGCATGCGCCGGTCCGCTCTCCTCACGCTCACGTCCCGCGCGACCCCGGAGGTCACACCCATGTCTGAACCGAAGTCCGACACCCCCGAGATCACCGAGGCGCTGCTCGACGGCCGCACCGTCAAGGACGTCGCCTTCGCGTTCGACGTACCGCGCCAGCAGATCACCGCGCTCATCAGCCGCACCGAAGGGTGGAGCCTCGACGCCCGCACCGACATGGTCGTGATCGGCAGCCAGCACGGCGAGAGCCCGGTTGACCTGTCTGGGCACGACCGGCCTGACGACGACGTCGACGAGCAGGAGCCCGACGTTGACCTGTCGGGCCTGGAGAACCTGCTCCGCCGCGGCGAGGAGTCAGAGGTGCCCGCGACCCAGGCCGCCGCGAAGAAGGTCCGTGCCGCCGTCGAGGACCTCCAGCAACGGGTCGAGACCGAGGCGGCCGAGAAGCGTGTCCTCGACGAGATCGCCGAGCTGGAGGAGCAACTCGCCGCACGGCGGGCGAAGCTGAAGGAGATCCGCCCCGGCAAGTCCACCACGCGCCGCCCGGCCGGCGACGGCCCCACGCCGAAGGAAGTCCGCGCCTGGGCGGCCGAACGGGGCATCGAGTGCTCGCCGATCGGCCGGGTGCCCCAGGCCATCGTCGACCAGTACCTGGCCGCGAAAGCCGGTGCGTGATGGGCCAGCCGCATCCGCTCATCGCCGAACTCGTCGACGAGCGGCGCCGCCAGGAGCTCACCCAGGAGGCCGTCGCCGCGCTGGCTGGCCTCACCCAGGGCTGCGTCTCCGGGGTCGAGACCGGCCGCGACGCGCGCCTGTCCACTCTCCTCAGCCACGTCGACGCGCTCGGCTTCGAGCTCACCCTCGTCCGGAAGAAGGACGCGTGACGGCGATCGAGGACATGACCGTCGCCGAGCTGCGCGAGGACCTGAAGCTCGCCAGCCGGGAAGCGTACGACGCGCAGCGCACGGTCGAGTCGCTGCTGATGGACCGGGCACGGTGGGAGCGGGAGACCGCCGCGGCGATCCGCCGCCGCGAATGGGAGAACGTCGCGACCCGCGACGACCACTACGCCAAGGCCGAGATCCAAGCCCGTGTGCAGCCGCTCGACGGTGTGCTGTACCGCATCGAGCAGCTCGGCGAACGCGCCGGCGCGGCCGACATCAGGGCGCTGAAAGACGCGGCGCGTGCGGCACGCAACCGGATCGCCTGGGCTCGCGACACCGCCCCGGACACCACCCTCGCCGACGCTGCCCAGGCCGAGACGATGCGGCTGCGGCAGGTCGTCACCGAGCAGGGTCGTGCGCTACATGCCGAGCTGGCGACCGGTGCGCTGCCGTGCCGGTGCCCTGGTTGTGAGCTGATCCGGGCGATGGACGCCGACGCCCCGTCCGTGCGCGAAGTTCTCGCGGCCGCCAGTGAGGTGACCGATGGCTGAGCTGCTGTGCACCCACTGGGTCGCCGCTGAGAGGCGCCGCTGCGGCGCGACCGGCGCACGCCCGTACCTGTCCGGGCTGCGCTGCCCCGGCCACACACCCGCAGCCCTGGCCGATCGGACGGAGCCGAACGAGGCGACGCCGTGCGTGCCGAGCCGCTGCTACTGCGGCAACCCGGAATGCCCCGCGTACACCACGTACGAACTCCGCGACCGGTACGCGGCCGCCGCCGACTCCTGGGCCGCGGTCGACGCCCGCGCCATCGCGTCCGGGAAACGCCGCTCCAGCCCCACCCAGTACGCCGCCGCGAAAGCCGCCGTCGCCGACCAGCGCGACCGCGACGCACGACTCAGGAGGACCGCATGAACAAGCTGACACCGAGGGAACGGGACCTGTTGCAGGTCATCCGCGACGTCTCGCCGTGCCCCGCGGGCTGCCCGTGCCAGTCGCTGAAGCGAGGCCTCGCGGACCGGCTCCGCGCCGAACACCCCGACATCGACGACGTCACCATCGCGCGGATCCTGCTGACCGCCGTCGGGTGCATCACCGCCGCGTCGGTGCTGCACCAGCTGGACGGGCCCCGCACTGCCGCTATCGCGTCCGGCGCCGCCGTCGAGCTCGCCGCCCTGGAGCTCGACCACCCCAGCTGAACGACCCGGTTGTCCACAGGGTGTGAACACCCCAGTGACAGCGACCCCGCGAACCCGATGCAGTGCCCACAGAACCAACCGCCTGGAGAACCGATGACCACGAAGAACGACTCGACGGCCAGCCCGCCGGCGAAGGTCGTCAATCTCGACGACATCGCCGGCCTCGTCGACGCCGACCGCACCTTCACCGCCGAGATCGACCGCCTTACCGAGGCGCACAAGGCCCGTGTCGCGGAGATCGAAGAGGCCCGCGACGGGATCCGCGAGCAGATCCAGCGCCGCATGGCCGACGCCACCGAGGGCCACATCGCCGGCCGCCCCGTCATCCGCTGGGCGAAGAAGAAGCCCGGCAGCCACCTCGACCAGAAGGCCCTGAAGCGCGACCACCCGGAGATCGTCGCCAAGTACACGGTGCCGTCGAGCGCCGCCCGGCCGTACGTGCTCCTCGACCTGGAGGACGGCGACCGTGGCTGACATCGACCCGCGCGTCATCCTCGACACGCCCATGGGGCCGAACGACGCCGGCGCGGCCACTATCCGCGACTACCTGACCCGGCTGCTGGCCGAGCTGTGGAAGGACGGCGAAGGATTCAGCGGGAAGCGCCCGTTCGGGAACTCCAGTTGGGAAGGAGAGCTCCTCTCCGCTCTCGCGAGGGCCGGCCACATCACCGGCACCCTCGACGAAGACGGCTACCTCGACGACGCGGACGAGGAGACGGGGTACGCGCTCATCGCCGCGGCGATCCGGGCGCTCGGTGCGCCAACCGAAGACACCGCAGCCGCGGCCGAGGTTGCCCGGCTGCGCGCGGGCGAGGCCGACGACCCCAGCCCCGCCGACACGATGCCAACGCCCGCGCAGTGGATCCGCCGGTGGAACGACGCGACCGCCGAGCGGCGCCTGGAGGTCATCACCCGCATCTTCGGTGAGCTCGACCGCGCGAGGCGCTGTTTCGAGATGGACCACGAGAACCGCCTCGCGGAGGCCGAGCGGGTCGCCCGCCGCCTCGCCGTCGCACCGACCCGTTGGGCGTACGACCAGGCGTGCAAGGCGCTGTGGAGGCACCGCCAGCGGGCCGACGTCGCCGAGGCCGCCAACGCCCGCGTGCGGGCCATCGTGCAGGCCCTGGTCGACGACGTCCGCGCAAACACCGACGAGCCCGGCGAGCTCATCAACGCCCAGCTGCTCCTCGACGCCGTAGCCACCGCGCTCCTGCCCGCGGACGGGCTCACCACCCCACCGCAGCCGGCCACACCCGACCTGACCGACGGCGAGGTGAAGTTCCTCGCAGACCTCATCGGCGGCACCGGCGACTTCGTCTGGGGCGGCCTGGCCGTACAGCACGGCATGGACCTGCGGGACGTCGAGCAGCTCTACCGGAAGCTCGCCGGCCACACCGACCCGTCAGCCGAGGCCGCGCCGCGCGAAGGCTGCGTCGACCACATGCCCACCCCCAACCCCGACTGCGAGGCCTGCACCCGATGAACGCCTTCCGCCGCGCCCTCCGCGAGTTCTTCCACCGGCCGCCCGCCGAGGTCGACATACGGCCGCTCGACATCGCCCAGGCCCGCGCCGAAACCAAGGCCGCGCGCGCCGAGCTCGCCGCCGCCCGCGACAAACTCACCGCCGCCGAGACCGAGCTCGCGCGCCGCAGCGCCGGCCTACCCGTCGACCTCGACGTGGTCCGCCGCAGGAACGGCCGAGCGCTCCGCGAGGTCCAGGCCGTCGTCGACGGAGGCTCCGGCAGGTGGCGATGCAGCGTCCCCGGCCGGCCCGGCTACGACACCGACTCCATCGTCAACGCGGCCCTATTCGACGAGCAGTACCTCATGCGTGAGGTCGGCCGGCTCCGCGACCTCGTCACCGAGATCCTCGGCCGCTTCACCCAGCCCGGCCACCCCGGCGAGCCGTGCCGCAGTACCGGCTGGATCAGCGAGAAGCAGCTCACCGCATGGCGGCAGGCCGCTGGGCCCTCGTACGCCACCGGCGGCACCGTCAACGCACCCGCTGGAGGTAACCGATGAGCCGCGCCAAGGCGCACACCCGCGTCGGTGCCACGCTCGCCGTTACGGTCTTCGCCCTCGCAGGCTGCGGCGGCGACCGACCCGGGGAACCCGACGGGCAGCCGACCGCCCCGCACACCAACATCGACAACGGCCAGGGGCTGACGGTCGTGCACGTCAAGGTCGACGGGGGCCGCCTGGTCACCTGCGTGATCTACGACGGCACGAACCGCGGCGGCCTGTCCTGTGACTGGAGCGCCCGATGAGCGGCCAGGAGGTGGTTTCCGGGCCCGGCGCGATTGTCACGCACGGCGAGCTCCCGGTCGGGTACGTCCCGCCGTCGGCGAGTGTCCGGCCGCCGGCGTCCGAAGCGCTGGACCTGGCCGCCGTCCGCGACCGGATCAAGCGCGCGTACACGGAGGTCGGTGAGGTCTCCGCCCAGGGCGCGCACCGCCGCTGGCGGATGAGCATCCCCTCGCGGCCCGACCGCGACAGCGACCTCATCATCTCCGCCGCGCTGAACGACGCGGAGCTGCTCGCCGCCGAGGTCGAGCAGCTCCGCGCGCAGCGGGATGCCGCTCTCGCTCTGCACCAGCCGGATGACGAGGGCCGCTGCAAGAAGTGCGTCCAGTCGTGGGCGCACGAGGAGACCGAGGCGGCGCCATGCCGTACAGCCCGGGCGCTGGGAGCCGGGCAGTGACCGCGCCGACGTTCACCCAGCCCGAGGCCGGCGCCGTCGACCTCGGGCAGCCCGGCGCCGACGAGAACGACGCCGTCGCCGGCGAGCTCGCGCACATCATCCGCGACGCCTCGACGAACGCCCCCCGCTCCCGGCAGTCCCACATCGGCCCGTCGGAGGTCGGCGACACCTGCGACCGGAAGATCGCATACAAGCTGCTCGACTGGGACAAGGCGAACACCGGCAACGACCCGCTCGCGTCCATCATCGGCACCGGATTCCACGGCTGGGCCGAAGAGGCGTTCTCGCGGCCCGAGCTGGGCGGCCGGTTCATCGTCGAGCAGCGCCTCACGATCGCGCCGCCGCTCATGCCCGGCGGGTCCTGCGACCTGTACGACCGGCTCCACGACCGCGTCATCGACTGGAAGGTCGTCGGTGACTCCGTCATGCGCAAGTACAAGAGCGAGGGGCCGCGGCGCAAGTACGTCGTGCAGGCCAACGTGTACGGGCTGGGCTGGGAGTTCCTCGGCTACAAGCCGCGTGAGGTCGCCCTCGCGTTCGTGCCCCGCACCGGCTACCTGTCCGGCCTGTGGGTGTGGAAACAGCCCTACGACCGGCAGGTCGCGCTCGACGCTCTCCGCCGCATGTACACGATCCGCGACCTGATCATCGCCCTCGACCCCGAGGCGAACCCAGCGATGTGGTCGCTGATCCCCGCCGACCCGGGCTGGGACTGCAAGTACTGCCCCTACTTCAAGCCCCGCTCCACCGACCTGAGCGAAGGCTGCCCCGGCAACCTTCCGCCCAAAAACCCCACCACCGCACAGGCCAAGGCCGCATAGGAAACAGGGAGAAACACATGTCCATGCCCACCTTCGGGCAGCCCAGCTCCGGCGACTGGTTCAAGCCCGCCGACGCGTTCGGGCACCTCATCCTCGTCACCAAGGTGCACGAGATCGGCACGAAGTACGACAACCTCGCCAGCGCCGACAAGCCGCACGCGGTGTTCGACATGGTCGACCTCGACACCCCGAACCCCGTCCTGCAGCAGCACGTCAACGACTCCCACCCCGGGGTCGTCGGCAAGCTGGGCAAGGCGCTCCGGACCGGAGAGATGGTCCTCGGGCGCATCACCCAGGCGCCCGGCAAGGGCGACAACCTCGCATGGGTCCTCGGGCCGTTCACGCCCGGCCAGGACGACCACCGCGCCCAGGCGTGGCTGGCGGCGAACCCGATGAACAACTTCGGCCAGCCCGCCCAGCAGGCCGCGTCGAGGCCAGCCCCGGCGCCCCAGCCGCAGCAGTACGCCCAGCAGGGGCAGCAGTACCCGGCGCAGGGGGCCGCGCCCCAGCAGTACGCGCCGGCCGCCCCGCAGCCCCAGTACGGGCAGGCGCCTCAGCAGTACCCGGCCCAGGCCGCGGTCCCCGCGCCGCAGCCGCAGTACGGGCAGCAGGGCGTCCCGCCTCAGCAGGCCGCGCCCCAGCAGTACGCCCAGGCGCCGCAGGCCGCCGCTCCGGCACCCCAGCCGCAGCAGCAGTACGCGCCCGCCCCGCCCGCGCCCGCCGCGCCGCAGCCGCCGGCGGGCGGCCAGCCGTACGACGTCAACCAGATCACCCCGGAGGCCCAGGCACTCCTCCAGCAGCTGCAGAACGGCGGCCAGCTCCCGCCCGCGCCCCAGGGCGCCTGACCCACACCCACCAGGGGCGGGCCGCACCTTCCCCGGCGGCCCGCCCCGCCACCCACCCGACAAGGAGCACCCGAGTGCAGATCGAAGTGAAGGTCGGCGACGTCGACCTCAGCACCGCCATCCGTGGCTACTACGGACCGAACGACGAACCCGCGACGCTCGCCGACCTCGTCGTCACCGAGCTCGCCTCCCGGTTCATGCAGACCGACGACTGGTCGACGCTCCGGCGCCGAATCCGCGAGATCCGCGACGAGGAGATCCGCGCGCAGATCACCCCGATGATCGCCGAAACGATCGCCAAACCCATCCAGCGGACCGTCGCCTACGGCGACCCGATCGGAGAGCCCATCTCCATGCGCGAGGTCGTCGTCGACGAGGCCCGCAAGATCCTCCAGGGCACCCCGAAGGGCAGCTACGACCGGAACGCCCAGCCGCTCGGCCGGCAGCTCATCCACGAGATGGTCAGCAGGGAACTGAAGACCGAGCTCGCCGACGCCATCAAGGCCGAGCGGCAGAAAGTCGTCGACGCCGTCCGCGCCCAGGCCGCCGAGCTGATCACCGAGGCCGTCACGAAGGGCGTGACCGGCCGATGAGCGACGTCAGCAGCGTCCGGGACCGGCTCGTCGGTCTGCTCACCGGCGAGACCGACTTCGACACCGAGAACGTGAGCGCCATCGACGGTGAACCGGACGTCCTCGGCCTGGAGGTCGACGGCGAGCTCTACTTCCTGAAGGTCATCCCCGCATGAACGACCAAGACGTGCCACAGCCGTCGACCATCACCGTCACTGGCGTCCCGGCGTCGGTCTCGTTCGAACAGGTCCAGCAGGCCGTCCGCCTGCTCGGCATCGACCCGGCCAACGTCGCCGAAATGTCGTTTACCACGTCCGCTGTCCACGTCGAGGTCTTCAGCGACGGCAAGCCGCGTACGCCGGGCCACCGCTGGACGCACGACGGCAAGAACATCGCCACGCATCGCCTGACCATCCCCGTCACCTGATGGTCGCCCCGTCACCAGGCCCGGCCTGGCGCCCGCCCACGACGGAGACGGGGCACGAACACCACCCCGACGACAGGAGACGACCTTGACCTTCCCGTTCACGCAGCCCGCCGAACTCGACCCGGGCCCGCCGATGTTCACCCAGCCCGTTGACGAGCCCGCGCCGCCGATGTTCGCCCAGCCGGCCGAGGAACAGCCGGGAGCCAGCAGCCTGTGCCGTGACTGCCACGTGCCGCCTGGCCGCCCGCACGACGACGGCTGTGACGTCGCTCGCTGCACCGTGTGCGGCCACCAGCGAATCACCTGCAGCCACGGCCCTGAGCCCATCGGCTGGGGCGAAATCTGGAGCGGCACGCTGCCAGCACCCGCACCTCCGGCGCCGGGCCTGCCCGCGTTCCTCCAGCCCGCCGACGAGCAGCCCGCGCCGGCCGCCCCGGCGCTGAGCGGCTTCACCATCGCGCAGCTCACCGGCCGCACCCCGACCGACGAGCAGCAGGCCGTCGTCGACGCGTTCGCCGCCGGGAAGCACCTCGTCGCCGAGGCCGGCGCCGGATCCGGGAAGACATCCACGCTGGAGATGCTCGCCGCCGTCGCGACCGGCCGCCGCGGCACGTACTTCGCGTTCAACCGTGCCATCGCCGACGAGGCCCGCCGCCGCTTCGGCCCCTGGGTCACCTGCTCGACCGCGCACAGCCTCGCGTACCGAGCCCTCGGCAACCAGTTCTCCCACCGGTTGAACGGGCCTCGTGTCCCCGCTCGCGAGACCGCGCGGATGCTGAAGATCACCAAGACCATCAAGACGCCCGCCGACCGGATCCTCACCCCCGCGATGCAGGCCCGGATCGTCTCCGACACGGTCACCCGCTTCTGCTACTCCGACGCCGCGGTGATCGAGCCGTGGCACGTGCCTCGCGTGCCCGGCCTGGATGACCACGCGACCGTCACGATGCTCCGCCAGACGCTCCTGCCGTACGCCCGCCGCATGTGGGACGACGTCACCCACATCGACGGGCAGCTCCGGTTCGCCCACGACCACTACCTGAAGATGTGGCAGCTGTCCGGGCCCGTTCTGCCCGCCGACTACGTCATGCTCGACGAGGCCCAGGACGCCAACCCCGTCATCGCCGCGATCGTCGCCGCCCAGGGCCACGCGCAGCGGATCCTCGTCGGCGACCGAGCGCAGGCCATCTACGGGTGGCGGGGCGCCCGCGACGCCATGGCCGGCTTCGACGGCGAACGCCTCCGCCTGTCCCAGAGCTTCCGGTTCGGCGACCCGATCGCCCGCGAGGCGAACAAGTGGCTGAGCCTCCTCGACACCGACCTTCGCCTCACCGGCTACGACCAGATCACCTCGACCATCGGCGCCCTCGAGGAGCCGACCGCGATCCTGTGCCGCTCCAACTCCGAGACGATCCGGCAGGTCATGCTCGCGCTCGCCGCGGGGAAGCGGGTCGCGCTCGTCGGCGGCGGCCGCGAAGTCCGCAAACTCGCCGAGGCAGCCGTCACCCTCAAGGCCGGCAAGGGCTGCTCCCACCCCGAGCTGTACGCCTTCCGCACGTGGGCCGAACTCCAGGAGTACGTCGAGCAGGACAGCGACGGCTCGGACCTGAAGACGTTCGTGAAGCTCGTCGACGAGCACGGCCCCGACGTGATCATCGACGTCATCGAGCACCTCGTCATCGAGCAGCACGCCGACGTCACCGTCTCCACCGTCCACAAGGCCAAAGGCCGCGAGTGGACGACCGTGAAGATCGCGAACGACTTCCCGCGGCCCACAAAGGTCACCGGCGGCGAGGGCGACGGCGAGGAGGACCAGGGCGTGCCCGCCGAGGACGCCATGCTCGCCTACGTCGCCGTCACCCGCGCCCGCGAAGGCCTCGACCGGACCGGCCTCGCCTGGATCGACCACTACGCCTGACCCTCGCCCACCTGCATCCCTGTCCCCGACATACCGCGCACCCGCAGGAGCTCCACTTGAGCGACGACGCCGACGCCACCCAACCCGCGGACCTCACCACCGCGGCCCTCCATATCCACGACGTCGGCATCGCCGTCCTCCCCGTACGAGGAGACGGCACCAAGGCGCCCGCCGTGAACTGGCGCGACTACCAACACACCCCGCCCACCCGCCAGCAGGTCGAGGACTGGGCCCGCCGGCACCACGGCGTCGGCGTCATCACCGGCGCCGTGTCCGGCGAACTGGAGATGCTCGAACTCGAGGGCCGCGCCGTCGACGCCGGGCTACTCACCGAGCTCCTCCAGCTCGCCGGAGCGGCCGGCCTTGGCGACCTCCTGCAGCAGCTCCTCACCGGCTACCTCGAACGCACACCGTCCGGCGGCGTCCACATCCTCTACCGCGTCACCGGCGCGGCCGCCCGCCCGAACACGAAGCTCGCATCCCGGCCGGCGTACGAGCACGAACTCACCGACGACGAACGCCGCACCCGCGAACGGCAGCCCGGCAAGGTGTTCCGCCGGGTGCTCCTGGAGACCCGCGGCGAGGGCGGGTTCGTCGTCGTCGCACCCACGGCCGCGCGCTGCCACCCGACCGGCCGCCCGTGGGAACTCCTCGCCGGCGGCCCCGCGACCATCCCCACCATCACCGGTGAGCAGCGCGACGCCCTGTACGAGCTCGCGAAGGCCTTCGACCAGACACCGCCGCCGCCCGAGCCGATCCGCTTCCTACAGCCGTCCGACGACCGCGAGCACGCCGCCGGCGGCATTTCCCCGGGCGACGACTACGAAGCCCGCACCGACTGGGCGGACATCCTCGGCCCCGCCGGATGGACGCTCGTGTTCCACCGCGGCACGACCCGCTACTGGCGGCGGCCCGGGAAACGCGACGGCCTGTCCGCGACCACCGGTGCCCGCGACGACCGCGACCGGCTGTACGTCTTCACCACCTCGACCGAATTCGAGGCGGAGGTGCCGTACACGAAGTTCGGCGCGTACGCCCTGATGAACCACGCAGGGGACCACTCCGCGGCCGCCAAAGCTCTCCAGGCCGCCGGGTACGGGCAGCGCCCGCCCGAGCCCTCCCGGCCCGTCCTCGGCCCGCAGCCGATCCCCACGGGCCTCGGCGTCGACGGCAGCCTGGCCACCGTCACCGAACTGAACCCCGGCCAGGCGCAGCCGCTCACGCTCGTCGAGGAACGCACCTACGAACGCTCCGACGACGGCGCCGCCCTCGCCCTCGTCGACCGGTTCGGCGACGTCATCCGCTTCTGCCCCGACCGCGGCCGCTGGCTCACCTGGGACGGCACCCGCTGGCACTGGGAACCCAGCAGCGGCGGCCTCGTACGCGAGTACGCGAAACGCGTCGCCCGCGGCCTGCCCGAAGGCCCCGACAAGGAAGCCGAGCGGCACAAGAAGCGCGCGCTGTCCGCCGTCGGCACGAGTGCCATGCTCCTCCAGGCCGAGACCGACACCCGAGTCGTCGTCACCCTCGACGACCTCGATAACCACCCCTGGCAGCTGAACACCCCCGCCGGGATCGTCGACCTCCGCACCGGCGACCTCCTGCCCGCCGACCCCGCCATGCTCCACACCCGCATCACCGCGTGCGCTCCCGACCCGAACGCCGACACCAGCCTGTGGAACGCGTTCCTCGGCACCACGTTCAACGCCGACGCCGACCTCACCGGGTACCTCCAGCGGCTCGTCGGATACTCCGCCACCGGCGCCGTCACGAAGCACGTACTGCCGTTCGCGTTCGGCTCCGGAGGTAACGGCAAGGGCGTCTTCCTGGAGAGCCTCACGAGCGTCCTGGGCGACTACGCCACCACCGCGCCGTCCGGCTTCCTCATGGCCAAGGCGCACGCCGCCCACGAGACCGAGATCGCCCGTCTCGCCGGCGTCCGCATGGTCGTCTGCTCCGAGGTCGACGAAGCCGACCGGTTCGACGAGGCGAAGGTGAAACAGCTCACCGGCGGCGACACGTTGACCGCGAGGTTCATGAGGGCCGACCACTTCAGCTTCCAACCCACACACCACCTCTGGCTGATGGGCAACCACCGGCCCGTCGTACGCTCTGGCGGCCGCGCGTTCTGGCGCCGCCTTCGCCTCATCCCGTTCGTGCATGAGGTGCCCAAGGACCAGATCATCGACGACCTCCAGGGCATCCTTTCCCGCGAACACGGCCCCGCCATTCTCGCGTGGATAATTCGCGGCGCCGTCGAATTCGCCAAAGGTGGACTCAACGAACCGGAGTCGGTCAAGGCCGCTACGGCGGAATACGAATCCGACCAGGATTCCATCGGTCAATTCGTGCAGGAATATTGCAACGTCGGCGGCGGAGACCTTGTCCGCACACGGGTGTCGAAGTTCCGCGAGGAATACGAACGGTTCTGCTTCACCGAGGGCGAGGACCCCAAGTCGGCGAAGGCCCTCACGACCGCCCTCGCGCGCTACGGCGTCGCCTCCACCAAGGGCGCCAAGGGCGCTCGGTTCTACACCAACATCTGCCTCCTGGTGCCCGAGGACGGGCCGGACGACACGCCACCCGACGACGATCCGCCACCCGCCGAACAGCTGGGATGGAGGTGACCACGGTGATGGGTGGCGGATTCCCCGGTGGCGAAAGCGCCACCCGCCCCCCGCGTCATCCACAGGTACGATCCGCCACCCGTGCGGCATGGATCGATACGGAAGGATCCGCCACCTGGCGCGCGATCGCTGCAGCGCAGAGGCAAGGATGCGGCGAAGGATCGGCCACCCGAACCATCGTCAACAGGCCGTGGAAAACCGCCACCGAAACGAGTTATCCACATGCCGTAGGTGGCAGGTGGCAGTTTTCCCCCAGTTATCGCCTATGCGCGCGCGTGCGTATACGCGCATCGTGCTCAACAGGAGCACCTGCCACATCCGCCACCCCGGCCGCTGAGACCCCGGCAGCGGAGTCGGCCGCATGAGCGCGTTGCAGAACCCCGCCCGCGCCCTCCAGGCCGTGCTCGTCGCCTGCGGCCGCTGCCGCTGCGCCGTCATCCACGCCCTCGACGCCCCGGTCTGCGCCTTCGAGGTCCGCCTTGACCCCGAACCACTCACCGAGATCGAAGAACTCCAGGCGCTCATGTCCGGGCGAATGACATACGACCTCATCCGCGTCGGCCACCACCACGAAATCGCCTACCGCGACCAATGGCGAATACGGAAACGTAAATACCCAGTGCTCGTCACCCACCAATGCCCCGGCCGAATCCCCGCCACCGTCGCAACACGAATCACGACCTCGACCACGAAAGGCGACCGGAATGCACCACAGCGACCGCCGTTCTGAAGAAACACCGGCCGAGGCCCTCGCCCGACTCGTCGGCGAACTCGTCGACACCGTGCAGACCACCGCCGAGGTCACCCGCTACCGACGCGTCCGCCGCGGCCCCGACCGCACCATCGCCGTCATCGACCTCACCACCCACCGCACCCGCGCACCCGGCATCATCGACCAGCTCCACGCCATCCAGGCCGCCGCCAAGACCGTCGCCGTCGACCGGTACCGGTGGGTCCGCAACGACGACGACCCCTGCCCGTCCGGGACGGTGTGCGCCCACGGCCGCTGGGTGTACCTCCGCACCGAACGCCGCCCGGCCGCGCCCTACGGCATCGTCACCATCGGCGACGCCATACCCCAGGGCAGCCCCGGATGGGACGCCGACGGCGCCCTGTCGCCCATGCCCAGCGGCAAGAGCTTTGAGTCCCGGTCGCCGGCGACCGCCGCCCTCGAGCTCCTCCTCGACATCCGCGCAGGCGTCACCGAGCTCCGCGAACAGCTCGGCGCGACCACACCGCAGCCGTCCACCAAGCGCGGGCTCCGCGAGCTCGTCGGCCTCGTCCTGGCCGTCCACGAGGACGACGCGCACCGGGTCGCCGGCCGCGTCCGCTCCTGGGTGTCCACCGCGAAGATCCTGCTCGGCTATGAGGCGCCCATCGTCGCCCTGCGCGACATGTACTGCCGGTACTGCGGCGGACAGCTCATGGTCCGCGCCGACGCCTCCAGCGCCGTCTGGTGCGACGGGTACGTGCCAATCCACGGCCCTGCCCGCGAAGGCGGGACGTGGCCCATCGACTGGGTCCGCTGTGGTGCTTCCTGGCCCCGCGGCTCCTGGGTCGCGCTCCTCGACGAGATGAAAGGCTTGAGCGCATGAGCGATCTGGCGGAGTTCCTGCGGGCCCGCCTCGACGAAGACGAGCGTGACGCGCAGGAGACGGAGCGCCTCGTTGAGAGCGGCATGGAGGTACCGGGTGCCGTGACCTACAGCCCGGAACGCGTGCTGCGCGAGGTCGAAGCCAAACGGCAGCTTGTGCGCGAGATCAGCACCCTGACCGAGTTCGACTGGGGTGAGCCGGACGGCTCGATGCGGAGCGACTACGTCGAGGCTTTCCGCCGCGTGCTGCGCATACACGCCCTGCCGTACGCCGACCACCCGGACTACCGCGAGGAGTGGCGGCCATGAGCGAGCCGTGGATCCCCGTCGTCGCTTGGTCGGCCGAGCCGAGCCGGAATGCCGTACGTCTGGAGATTGTCCACGATCCGGACGTCGGGACCCTGGCCGAGCTCACCGCGCCCGACGGTCGGCGCTTCTACGGCTGCGATCCAGGGCCCACTTGTCGGTGGCCTGCGCGACAATGATCGGCATGTACCCGCGGCCCAACCCGATCTGGGACGGCGTCCGCGACGACGCCCTCACCGCCCTTGAGACCGCCGTCGCCGCCGGCTCCCACGTCGACCCTGCCCGCCTCGCCCGCATCCTCGCCCAGGTGACCCAGCGGGCAGGCCAGGGTTGACCCGCCCGCCGATCCTCGTCGACGTCGCCCAGGCCGTCGAGTGGACCGGACGCCCCGCCGGCACCCTCCGCCGCTGGGTCCACGAGAAGCGCATCACCCGGTACGGCACGGCCCGCCGGATGCTCCTTGACCTCCGCGAACTACCCGAGAGGGCAACGCAATGTAACGCACCGCTGCGAACCGGCGGATGATGAAACCGTGAGCGTACTTCAGTTCATCGATTCCCTCGTCGGCCGCCTTGCATGGCCGATCGTCGCACTGGCGCTCGGGCTGGTGTTTCGTCGGCCGCTTTCGAACCTCATTGGCCGATTAAACAAGCTGCGCTGGGGCGAAAAAGAAGCAGTACTGGAGCTGGCTGGAGCAACCAGCGAAGTTGAAGAGGCGGTGAAGGATGCCGCAAAACCGTTGATCGAAGGCCATCCCGAGAACGAAGAAGAGCGACTCCAAAGTATCGAGCGCCTTGTACAAGAAGCCGCGTCCCTTGGCTTTCGGTACGGCACGGCGGGCGTGAAGGCGATGCCAACAATTGGGATCCAGTGGTACGACGGGGAGCCCGTGGTCACTATCGCTGGCGTGGACGCTGTCCACATGGAGCGAATTATGAACGACACGGAGGATATGCTGGACAGACTCGCAGAGGTCCACGGCGGCGTGTATCGGGAGAGTCTCCAGATGCTTCGATCTATGAAGCCGAAGCGGAGACCGGTGCCTCCCAACAAGCGGGGATAGCAACGCAAGATAACGCATCGTGACGACGAGCTTGACGCTGTGACCAGCAGCGAACGATAATTGCCACCGGGCGAACTATGCCCACACTCCGAAACCCGGCCCTCGCGCCGGGTTTTCGCATGTCGGACCTCATCACGGACGGGCGGAGGGTGTGGCACATGGCCGCTGTCGGCTACACCAAGGGAGACCCCAGCAAGGTCGACGTCGTCACCGTCGGTGAGATCGGCGGACCCGCCGGCCCGCTCGACGCAGACGGCCTCATCCCCGCCGGCCAGATCCCCGGCGGCGGCGGAGGAGGCGGCGGGGGAGTGTCCATCGGTGGCGACCTCGGTGGCACCACCAGCAGCCCCCAGGTCATCGCCACCCACCTGTCCAGCCCCCTCCCACTCATCCAGGGCGGCACCGGCGGCGGCTCCGCCTCAGCCGCACGCACCAGCCTCGGACTCGGCGGCGCAGCCCTCCTCGACGTCGGCACCGCCACCGGCACCGTCGCCGCCGGCGACGACAGCCGCCTGACCAACGCCCGCACCCCCACCGCCCACGCCTCCAGCCACGCCGCCGGCGGATCCGACGCCGTCACCCCCGCGTCGATCGGCGCAGCCACAGACCACGGGTACAACCCCGCCGACTACGGCCTGCTCGCCTGGGTGGGTGACCCGGGCTACCTCGCAGGTGCCGTCGCCGTGCCAGCCGGGATCGTGCACCTGATGAAGATCAAGATTCCTAAGGCCATGACCATCACCAACCTGGTGTTCTACATGGCTAACTCGATCACCCTGACCAGCGGACAGAACTTCGCCGCCGTCTTCGACACCAGCGGAACCAGGCTCGGCATCACCGCTGACCAGTCCAGCAACTGGGCCACGGCCGGATCAAAGGTATGCGCGCTGACGTCGCCGGCCGCTGTCTCGGCGGGGTTCGTCTACGCCGCCATCCTGTTCAACGGAAGTTCGCCCCCTCAGATGGGTCGATACGGGCAGAACACGATCTACGACAACGCCAGCATCGGCTCGCTCGTCCGCTTCGGCCAGTACGGCAGCGGGCTCACCGCCATGCCGACCAGCCTCACGATGGGCAGCATGACTGCAAACAGCACGGCCGCGTTCTGGGCTGGGGCGTCGTGACGGTGCGTGAGTCGCATCGCGCTCCGTGTTTCCGCAGGTCAGAGGCCTGATCGTCGCGCTGCGCTATTTCTGCAGGTCAGGGGGCATGATCAAATCTTCAGGGCCCGCGACCTGGAGACCTCGGCCGCAGGGGATTTTTTTCGCGTACGGGTCTGGAGCTCACGGAGCGTGATCCGGGGGTGCCATGGGTCAGCCGATGCCCCGCATTTGCCCAGGATGCCGGCAGCGTGTCGTCGGTGAGTGCAAGCCGTGCGCGGCCGCGCGCCGCGTCGAGCCGAAGCGTCGATCGCGCGCCGGGTACGGCCGGAACGAGCGACGGCGGCGCGCTGATCACGTCCGCGTGCACGTCGAGCAGTACGGGTGGGTGTGCCCCGGCTGGCGGCGTGACCCGCACCCGGCGACGGACCTCACCGCGGACCACGTCAACCCGCGCGCGGCGGGCGGGCGGATCGACGGGCAGCTGCGCGTGCTGTGCCGGTCCTGCAACTCGAGCAGGCAGGCCGAGCTCGACACCCCGGTCGTTCCCGGCCTCGCGCTGACCCTCGTCGCTGGGCCGCCGGCGGCCGGCAAGAACGCGTACGTCCGGGAGCACGCGGCCAAAGGTGATCTGGTCATCGACTACGACGCCATCGCGGTCGCCCTGCAGCTCGATGGGACCGGCCTGTACGAGCACATCGACGCGCATGGACCGTTCGTAGCCGAGGCCCGCGACGCCGTGCTGGACCGGCTGGTGCTCGGCAACCACGACGTGCGGCGCGCCTGGGTGATCAGCACCGCCGCGAAGCGGACCGTCCGGGACTCCTACCGGCGCCGGTACGGCGCGCGCGTCGTCGTGGTCCTGGCCGCCGAGGAGCTCTGCCTCCGGCGGGCGATGGCCGAGCGGCCCGAGCAGTGGCGCCGGTATGTCCGGGAGTGGTTCGACGCGTACGAACCCGACGAGCGTGACGAGATCGTCAGGGGGACGTGATGGGCGGTCGCGGCCCGAGCCGGAAGGACCCCGAGAAGCGGCAGCGCCGCAACGAGCCGGTGTTGCTCGTGCCCGCCGACGACGACCAAGAACTCGAGGTACTCCCGGTCGAGCCAGCCCCACCGCCCGCGCCGGCCGGGCTGCTGAAACTGACCCGCGACCGGTGGGTCGAGTTCTGGGCGTCGCCGGTGGCGAAACTCGCCGACCGGGTATCCGACCTCCCCGCGCTCGAGCGGCTTTTCGGCCTGTACGACGACCTGGAGCGCTGCGCCCGGACCGTACGGAAAGCCGGCCACATGATCGAGGGCAGCAAAGGGCAGCTGGTGATGAACCCGCTGCTGCGGCACATGCAGACCCAGGCCGCCGAGATCCGCCAGCTCGAAGACCGCTTCGGCCTGTCCCCGCGCGCCCGCCTCGGCTTGAACTTCACGCTGGGGCAGACCGCGAAGACCCTCGCCGACCTCAACTCCGAGTTCGTGGGGGGCGGTGACGTCGACGACGATGACGACCCGCGCCTCGACGACGCCCTCCCGGGGGAAGTCGTCACCGACGACGGCCCGTCCGCTCAGCGCTCCGCGTAGTCTCGGCTGGCCCTCGTACGGCCGGATCGTCTGCGCGTGGATCGAGAAGAACTGCGTCTACGGCGACGGCGACTACTTCGGCCAGCCCGTACGGCTCCAGCGGTGGCAACGCCAGTTCATCTACTGGCTGTACGAGTACAACCCGGTCACCGGTGAGCGCCGGTTCCGCCGCGCGCTCCTGGAGATCTCCAAGGGCAACGGCAAGACGCCGATGTCCGGCTGGATCATGCTCTTTGAGCTCCTCGGTCCGCCGCTGTTCGGCCCCAAGGGCTCACCGATCATCCCCGTCGCGGCCGCCTCGTTCGAGCAGGCCGACCTGCTGTTCGGCGACATGCGGGACGCATGCCGGGAGTCGCCGACGCTGAAGCAGTTCACCGAGGCGTACGACACCGAGATCCTCGTCAAGGGCGGCCCGGGCCGCGCGTACCGGGTCGCCGCGGTGGCCGGCACGAACGACGGTCAGCGTCCGTCGCTGTTCGCGGCGGACGAGATCCACGAGTGGACAGGCAACAAGGAACGCGTCCACCTGGTCATCGCGAACGGCCTGTCCAAGCGCCGCAACTCGCTGGTCCTCAACACCACGACGGCCGGCAGCGACCTGGAGAGCCTCGCCGGCCGCATGCACCTCGACGGCTACCGCGTCAACGCTGGTGAGATCGACGACGACGAGTTCCTGTTCGTGCACTACGGCGCCGCCGAGATCTACGACCTCGACGACGAGGAGCAGCTGCTCGCCGCGATCCTCGCCGCGAACCCGGCGGCCGGCACGTTCCTGCACACCACCGATGTCCTCGCGCGAGCCCGACAGATCCCGCGGTTCGAATTCGAGCGCTACCACCTGGGCCGCTGGACACGCGCTGAGGAGTGCTGGCTCCCGCCGGGCGCATGGGAGGGCTGCGCCGGCGTCGTCGACCTCGACCCGATGCTGCCGGCGTACGCCGCGGTGGACATGGCCCTCAAGCACGACCACGTCGCCGTCGTCATTGCCCAGCCGCAACCCGACGGCCGAGTCGCCGTATCGGCCAAGACGTGGGACCCGGCCGACTCGGGCGGCATCGTCGACACACACGCGGTGGAGAACCATCTCCGCCAGGTACACCGCGACCTGAACATCCGAACGATCGCGTACGACCCGGCGTACTTCCAGCGGTCCGCGGAGGTCCTCCTCGACGAGGGCATGCCGATGGCCGAGTTCTCCCAGGGCGCCGCGTCGATGGTCCCGGCCTGCCAAGACGCCTACCGGCTCATCACCGGCGGAATGGTCGTGCACGGCGACGACCCGGTGCTCACCGACCACGTCCTGGCGGCCGCTGTACGGGAGACCGATTCGGGCTGGCGGCTGAGCAAGGGCCGGTCGAAGCGGAAGATCGACGCGGCCATCGCGATGGTGATGGCCCTGTTCCTGTCCGGTGTCCCGGTCGAAGAGCCCGCGGTCCCGAACCTGTGGTGAGGAGTTCGATGAGTGCCGATGTGGCCGCCCAGGACGTCTGCGCATGGATCGACGAGCACGTCGAAGGTGTCCGGCTGACTCCGTGGCAACGCCGGCTTCTGCGCCGCTGGTTCGGGCCGCGTAAGCCGAACGGTGGGGGGGAGAGCTTGATGAGCAGGCAGCGGGCCAGCGAGGTCACCCGCGCGGCCGCGGCCGCGGTGTGGGGTGCGCGGCTGGAGCTCATCGAGGTCGTGTTCCTCGCGGCGTTCGTCGTCGGCGTGTGGCTGATCTACATGCCGGCCGGCTGGATGATGACCGGCGTCCTTGGCGTGCTGTGGTGCGAACGCGCCGCCCCACGGGCGAAGGTCACGGCGACGCGGCCGCGCGCGGTGGGTGAGCGCGCCGCATGAGCCTGTTCGGGCTGTTCGAGCAGCGCGCGTCCGTTGAGAACCCGGATACGGACCTGACCGCGGCCGAGCTCATGACCCTGTTCGGCGGCAGCGCCACAGACTCGGGCGTCCCTGTTTCCGAGCGGTCCGCGCTCGCCATGGCGGCGGTGTGGCGGTCCGTCGCGCTGATCTCCGGCGTGTCGGCCGCCCTGCCGCTCGTGCCGTACCTGCGGGGTACCAAGCAGCCGGCGAGCGCCCCGATCCTCGCTGGCCCGCACCCGGACATGACGCCGTATGAGCTGTGGCGCCTGACGTACGCGCACCGTCTGCTGTGGGGTAACGCCTTCGTGCAGAAGCTCAGGAACGGCGCCGGCCAGATCAAAGAGCTCTGGCCGATCACCCCGGACAAGGTCCGCGTGTACGCCTACCGGCCCACCGAGGCGAACCCGTCCGGCAAGGTGTTCTGGGTCGAGACCGGCACCCGCGACGAGCCGGGCCCGGTCATCCCGCTCACGAGCCGCGACATCCTGCACCTGCCTGGCCTCGGCTACGACGGCGTCGTCGGTCTGTCCGTCGTGCAGATGGCCCGTCAGACCATCGGCCTCGGCCTGGCCGCTGAGCGGTACGGCGCCCGGTTCTTCGGCTCCGGCAACCTCATGGGCGGCATCCTCCAGACCGACGCGCGGCTGGAGCCG
Organism: Actinoallomurus iriomotensis; assembly: GCF_030269445.1. Classification (GTDB taxonomy): domain Bacteria; phylum Actinomycetota; class Actinomycetes; order Streptosporangiales; family Streptosporangiaceae; genus Actinoallomurus; species Actinoallomurus iriomotensis. The sequence continues at coordinate 32,564 of NZ_BSTJ01000023.1, read as the reverse complement.
GGACAGGCCGACGCGCTGAAGGAACGCTGGAAAGCGAAGATGAGCGGCATCGATCGCTCCCACGAGATCGCCGTGCTGGACAGCGGCGCGAAGTTTCAGACGCTGACCATGCCGCACGACGACGCCCAGTTCCTGGAGTCCCGGAACTTCGAGGTCGAGGAAGTCGCCCGCTGGTTCGGCGTCCCGCCCTTCCTGCTGATGCTGACCGAACGGTCGACGTCGTGGGGAACCGGTCTGGAGCAGCAGGCGCTCGGCTGGGTGATGTTCGACCTGCACCCGCAGTGGCTCGCGCCGACTGAGCAGCGCATCACCAAGGAAGTCCTGCTCAACCCCAAGGTGGAAGCCCGCTACCGCGTCAACGAGCTCCTGCGCGGCGACTCGACCGCGCGCAGCAGCTTCTACCGCACGATGCGCGAGCTCGGCGCGTTCAACGCGGACGAGATCCGCGACGCCGAAGACCTGCCGCCGCTGCCGGACGGCCAGGGCCAGACGTACTGGCAGCCCACGACCATGACGCCGATCGGCGAACAGCCGCCGCCGGCCGCAGAACCCCAGGGAGCGTGACATGCAGCTCGACCGCGAGCGGCGCGGGACGGACGCGTCGCACTCCGATCTCCCCGACGCCCAGGACGCGCGGCCGCGGCGCCGGCGCACCGCCAGCACTGCCGCGGTGGAACGCCGCGAACTGTCCCTCGACGACGCCAGCGTCCGCCTGGTCCGCGCCGCGGCCGCAGCCGATGACGAGGGCGACGGCGCGGCGGCCGCCGACGACGGAGACGGCGTGCGGTTCCGCGGCTACGCCAGCATGTTCAACACCCGCTACGCCGTCGGGAACCCGCTCACGTGGGGGTTCTACGAGGAAGTCGCGCCCGGGTCGTACACCAAGACCCTGAGCGAGGGCGACCAGCGGTTCCTGATCGATCACGACACCTACTACGTCGTCTCCCGGGTTTCGGCGAACAGCCTGGCGCTCGCTCAGGACCGGACCGGCCTGGCGGTCGACTCGGCCCTCGACCAGCGCTTGTCCTACGTCTCCGATCTGATCGTGAACCTCGACAACCGCAACATCACCGGCATGTCGATCGGCTTCTACGTGATGAAGGCCGACTGGTCCACGGTCGAGATCGAGACCGTCGACGGCGAGACCGTCGACGCCGACCTGCGGACCATCCGCGAGATCCGTCTCCTCGAGGTGAGCGCCGTGACGTTCCCGGCATGCGAGGAGACCGAAGCGGAGCTGAACTCCGTGGCGTCCGCGCTGATGCAGCGCGGTGACGCCGCGGCGATCGAAAGGCGGGCCGCGTACCGGCCCGAACTGCGTGACCTGCTGGAAACGATCGACCGCGAGCCGCGTGAGAGCACTCGCGGAGACGAAGACGTCGAGCCGCGTGAGGGCACTCGACGGCACGTCGACCAGGTCGGCCTGGCAATGCGGGGCCTGGCCGCGCGCTACGCGCTGCCACTGTCCCGGTAACCACCACCCGATCACGACCCCGCCACACGCGGGGCCGTCGGCATGCCCGAAGGAGGGCACACGTGAGCGAGAGGCTCAAGACGCTCATCGAGGAGCAGAACCGGGTCTGGACCCGGATGCAGGAGATCACGGGCGCGGCTGAGACCGAGGGCCGCGACATGACCGCCGAGGAGCGCACCAACTGGGACGAGGCCGAGGCGCGGCTGACCGAGGTGTCGGGCGACATCGAGCGCCTTAACCGCATGGCCACCCTGGACAAGGTCGACCGCAGCCAGCTCGTCGCCCCGCCGACCTTCGACGAGCCGGACGAGCGCCGCGACGTCAACGAGGACGTCGAGGCCCGGTACGCCGAGGCCTTCGGGCAGTACATGCGTCGCGGCATGACCCGGCTGTCCGGCGAGCAGCAGGACCTCCTGTCGACGCGCTTCGAGGCCCGCGCCGGCGCGACGCAGGACGACACCCTCGGCGGCTACCTCGTCCCCGAGGGCTACCGTGCGGTCCTCACGGAGACGATGAAGGCGTTCGGCGGCATCCTGCAGCTGGCCACCGTCATCACCACGGCGACCGGCCAGGACCTGCCGTGGCCGACGAACGACGACACGGGCAACGAGGGCGAGTTCCTCGGCGAGAACCAGCCGGTCAACGAGCAGAATGTGACGTTCGGCCAGCGGAAGCTCTCGGCCTACACCGTCAACTCCAAGATGGTGCGGCTGCCCGTGCAGCTCCTGCAGGACTCGGCGTTCGACCTGAACACCTGGCTGCCCCGCAAGCAGGGCGAGCGGATCGGCCGACGCGCCGCCCGCGCGTTCGCGACCGGCTCGGGAGCGGAGCAGCCGGAGGGCATCCTCACCAACTGCACCGTCGGCAAGCAGGGCGCTTCCGGGCAGACCACGAGCATCACCTACGACGACCTGGTCGACCTGGAGCACAGCATCGACCCGGCGTACCGCAACACCGCGCAGTACGTCATGGCCGACGGGATGCTCAAGGCGATCCGGAAGCTCAAGGACAGCCAGGGCCGGCCGCTGTGGGTGCCGATTCCGGCGCCCGGCTTCCCGGCCACGATCAACGGCTTCACCTACGCGATCGACAACTCGTTCCCCGCGCCGGCCGCGTCCGCCAAGACGGTCCTGTTCGGCGACATCCGCGCCGGCTACATCATCCGCCAGGTCCTCGCGGTCCAGGCGCTGCGCCTCACCGAGCGGTACGCCGACTACCTCCAGGTCGGCTTCCTGGCGTTCAGCCGTCTCGACGGCAAGCCGGACGACCCGGCGGCGATCCGCTGCTACCAGCACGCCGCGAGCTGACCGTACGCCGGCGGGCCGCCCCGCCGTGGCCCGCCGGCGTCGCGCCTCTGCCCGCCCGATCACAGGAAGGCAACCCGTGAAGGACCTGTACAACAACATCAAGACCGTCGCGTCGATCCCGAACGCGGCGCGCACCGCCACCGCGACCGGCACGGCCGTCGACCGCGCCGGCTACATGTCCGCGATGGTCGTCGTACACACCGGCACCATGACCGACGGCACGCACACCCTCACCATCGAGGAGTCCGACGACAACTCGACATGGTCGAGTGTGCCCGCAGGTTCCCTGCAGGGCACCCCGCCGGCGCTAGGGGCGTCCGACGACGACAAGGTCGTCGAGATCGGCTACCTCGGCGGCAAGCGGTACATCCGGGCCAAGTCCACCGTGTCCGGGTCCCCAGCTACCGGCGGGATTTACGACGCCCTGGTCGTGCTCGGCGACCCGCGGAACGCCCCGGTGGTGCGTCCCTGATGCCCCGCGTCCGCTTCCTCCAGGCCGTCGCCGGCGACGACTTCGCCCATGTCGCCGGTGACGTCGTGGAGATGTCCGGTGAGCAGGCCGAGGCCTGGGCCGACGGTGTACGCGCCGAGCTCGTCCGCAGCGAGGCACCGGAGACGCCCGAGCGTGCCGCACCCGCGCCCGAAACCACCAGCACCGCCACCACGGCGGAGAAGAAGGACGCGTCCTCGGCCGCGGAGAAGCCGTCGGCCGCGCGCCGTCGGACCCGCTCGACCGGCGGCAAGCCGTCCACGAATAAGTGAACGGAGGCACCCGGTGAGCTGGAACCTCGGCGCAACCGTGTCCCTGACGACCACCGTCACCGACGACGCCGGGGTCCCGGCCGACGCCGGAACGATGGCCATCAGCATCACGCTGCCCGACGGCACCACGGACGGCGGCCCCGTCACCTCCAGCTCGCCGGGCGTCTACTGCTACGACTACGCGACGACCCAGCCCGGCCGGCACGTCTACCGCTGGATCGCCACCGGCCAGAATTCCAGCGGCTACCCGGCCGGCGACATGTTCGAGGTTCTCCCCGCCGACCCTGGGCAGCTTGTCTCTCTCGCCGAGGCGAAGGAGCAGCTGAACATCACCGGATCGCAGGACGACGCAGAAATCATGCGGAAGATGCAGGCGGTCACCGGCCCGGTGGAGAGGATCGTCGGCGCGGTCGGGCGGCGGGCCTGGACCGAGACGTACGACGGTGGGACACCGAGGATCGCGCTGCTGCACTTCCCCGTCTTGGCGGTCACGCAAGTCGTCGAGAGCGGCACGGTGCTCGCCTCATCCGCGTACACCCTCAAGCCGACCGCCGGTGTCCTGACACGGCTGGCCGGTGGCGTGGCAAGCCGGTGGCGGCCCGGAGACGTCACCGTGCTCTACGAGGCCGGCCGGATCATCACCGGCGAACACATCCGCCAGGCCGTCCTGATCATCCTGCAGCACCTGTGGGAGACCCAGCGCGGAGGTTTCTCTGCCAGCCCGCGCGACTCCGACACCTACGACCCGCGCTTCGGCTACTCGATCCCTCGCCGCGCCCTGGAGCTCCTCGGCGAGCCGATCCCCGGATTCGCCTGATGCCCGCCGCGAGCCTCCTCCCGGACACCCTCGACGCGCTCGTCGCCGCCTCACGGCTCGTCCTGCCCGAGTCCGTGCAGCTGCTCGACGGGCCGCCACCGACCAGCACCACGCCGCCCGACGTCGTCATGCTGGGGTTCAACGGGGAGCAGGGAACCGAAGCGGTCACCGTCAGCCGGCGCCGCGCCGACCGCGGTGGCCGCAGCGACCGCGAGGCGTACGACATCTCCTGTCTCTCCTCGTCCTGGCGCGGCGACAACAATCAGAAGATGGTCCGCGACCTGGCGTTTTCGTTCATCGACCTGATCGCAGGAGAGCTGGCCCGGGACCGGACCCTCGGCCTGGATCTGGTCTCGAACAGCTACCTCAGCATCGCCGGCGTCGCCCCGGTCATGGACAGCAAGGGGGCGATGTGCACCGTGCACTTCGTGATCCACGTGGACGCGTACACCCCGTAGGGCTGCGATGAGCGTCGACCGGCGGGAGCTCCAGCAGCTCATCCGGGACCTCGAACAGGTTCCGCCTGCCATTCGCCGCGAGTTCCGCTCCGGTGGGATGCTCCGCGCCGCCCGGCCGGCGCTGCAGGAGGTCCGCCACCGGGCGAGTTGGTCCACGCGGATCCCAGGTGCGACCACGATGTCGCTCGCGACCGGCTCCCGCGCCGGCGTACGGATCCGCGTCAGCGCTGCGAGAGCGCCGCACGCCCGGCCGTACGAGCACGGCGGGTCACCGGGCACCTTCCGCCACCCCGTCTACGGCAACCGGCGCAACTGGCAGCCCCAGGCCGCCCGCCCGTTCCTGCGACCCGGCGTCGAGGCGGCACGGCCGCAGGTCGCCGAGGCCATGGCCGACGTCGTGATGGACGTCGCTCACCAGCACGGACTGTAACGAGAGGATCCCATGGGGAATCTGCCCACGCAGGTGATCGGCCAGGCCGGCACCACGATCAACTTCAGCAACGCCTCGGCGGGCGGCGACACGTGCGCGACCGGCGAGGACGTGAAGCTCCTGATCAAGAACGGAGCCGTCTCCAGCATCACCGCCACGATCGCCACCCCGGGCAAGGTCGACGGAGACCTCGATATCCAGGACCGAGTCGTCACCGTCGCCGCCGGCGCCACGGAGGGTGTCCGGGTCACCGATCGGTACCGCGATCCGGCGACCGGCCTCGCCTCGATCGCCTGGTCGTCGGCGACGTCGGTGACGGCGGCGGTGATCCGCTGATGGACCGCAAGAAGGTCAAGATCGTCCACCCGACCGCCGGGGAGTCCGAGGTCTTCGAGCTCGCGGTCCCCGCCTGGCGGGGAGCGGGCTGGGTCCCCGCCGACGAGGTCGAGGACCAGGAGCCCGCCGACGCCGGTCAGTCCAGCGGCGAGGGGTCCCCGCCGCCGGACCCCGGCGGACAGCAGGCCGCACCGCAGGAACCGAAGTCGGGCGCGCGGCCGCGCCGACGCACCAACGAGGAAGGTAAGTGATCGATGTCGGCTACGCCCATTCCCAGGACCAAGAGGTTCTTCGCTCCGGGGATCACCAAGATCGTCATCTGCACTGTGTTGAACGACTACAAGAACCCGACCCGCAGCGAGATCGACGGCGGCAAGGAGGTCTCGGGGGAGGTCTCCGCCGTCAACGGTTTCAACGTCACCAGCAACATGATCGACGCTCCGGACTACGGCGGGACGTTCACGTCGCAGAACTCGGGCCGCACGCAAGCCGCAGACAGCAGCCTGACGTTCTACCAGGACAAGTTCACCGACGACGCCCGCCGGTGGCTGTCCCGGGGCACGACCGGCTTCGTCATCTTCATGTGGGGTGGTGACGTCCCCGATCAGCTCTGCGACGTCTTCCCCTTCGAGGTCGCGTCGGTCGGCAAGCAGATCCCCGAGAACGCCGACGCGGACATGGTCGTCGCCATGCCGGTCACGGCGGAGCCGGCCGAGGACGTCGCGATCCCGGCGGCGGCATGAGCAACACGAAGAAGGCGGCCCGGCGTAAGCGTCTGCTGGGCCGCCAGCGCCCCAGCCTGCCTTACCAGCTCAAGATCGAGGACGACACAGCTGCGGTCGCCGAGCTCGCGGCCGCCAAGGACGCCGTCGATACCGCGCGGTTCCGCGATGACGACCGTGCGGAGCAGGCGGTCGTCGAGGCCGAGGCGCGGTTGGAGACGGCCCGTGAGGCGGTGGCGGCCTGCTACGAGACGATCCCGTTGACGGCGATGGAACCGAAGGCGTTCGAGGCGCTCGCGGCCCAGCCCGAGCACGCACCGCGCGAGGGCAAGGACGAACGCTGGAACGCCACGACGTTTCCCCGCGCGGTGTTCTTGGAGTGCGCGCCGGATGACCTGTCCCGCGAGGAGTGGGAGACGTTCGTCGACGAGCGCCTGGCCCAAGGCGAGCGCGAGGCGCTGTTCTTGGCGGCGGTCGGGATCAACGCGCGCTGGCCGTCGGGGAGCATCCCAAACGTCTGAAGGCAGACCCGGAACTCGAGGTCGAGCTCCGGGTCTGCCACTACTACCGCATCAGCCACTCCGCGTTCTTGTCGTGGAGCCAGGACGACCGTGACAAGGCCATCTGGACCTGGCTGCGGGAGCGGCAGACCTGCTCCAGCTGCGGCACCCGCCCCGACGAGTGGGACCCGAAACGCGGCGGCGACCGACGCGCGTACGTCGCGCAGGTCGAGATCTGCCGCGGCTGCCAGGCGGTCCAAGCACGCAACGCCGGCCTGACCGAGGACCAACGCCACGGCGGCGCGCACGTCGTCCTGAGACCGAGGGAGGTCGCACATGCCGGGTCGTGACCTGACCATCGGGATCGACGGCGACAGCCACGGCGTCGAGGACGCCTTCGAGAGGTCCACCGACAAGGCGCGCGAGTACGACCGGGAACTCGCGCGCCTTGAGCGTCAGCAGGCCGCCCAGGAGCGCGTCACCGCCTCCGCGGCCGCCGCCGTACGCGAGTACGGCAGCACCATGTCCCGGTCGGCTCTGGCCGCCAAGAAGCTCGGCGACGAGAGCGAGCGCGCCGCACAGAAGGCAGAGAAGGCACTCATCCGGGCGGACGCTGCGGCCAAGGCCGCCGAGGAGGGCATCCTGGATGAGGCGCGGGCTGCGCGCATCGCAGAGCAGGCCGAGCAGGCGCTCGCGCGCGCCTCGCTCAAAGCTGCTGAGGCACACCGTGCGCAGGCCCGCGCTGCGGACGAGGCGGCCGACCAGGAACGGCAACTCGCCCGGGACGCCGAGCTGGCCGCCGCCGCGCAGCGCCTCGGTGCACTGAAGGCGTCCGGGGCGGTCAAGGAACACAACAAGCTGGTCACTGACCTGCGGCAGAAGTATGGCGACCTGGAGAAGGTCGGCGGCGAGGCTTTCCAGCTCATCAGCAAGCAAGGCAACGCCGCCACCAAGGCGCTCAACTCGAGCCTCTCCAGCTTCGCCGAGTCCGGCCCCGGCATGATCGCGATCGTCGTCGGTGCACTGGCGGCGGTGCCGTTCGCGGCGAACCTCGCCGAGGGCGCGATCTCTCTCGGCGTCGGCGGCGCGCTGGCCGGCCTCGGCCTGAAGGCCACCTACGGCGACAAGCAGGTCCAGCGCGCCCTCGGCAACATGACGACGCACGTCAAGAGCGAGACCAAGAAGATCGCGGCGCCGTTCGAGCAGACCTGGCTAGAGATCGCCAAGACCGGTGAGGAGGCATTCGACAAGCTCGAGCCGACCCTCAAGAAGGACTTCGCGGTGCTGGCCCCGGCCGTCTCCAAGTTCGCCAGCGACGCCGGCGTGGCCGCGCAGCGTCTCGCGCCGGCGTTCGACGCCTCGTCCCGCGCGGCCGACCGGCTGCTCGCCGCGCTGGGCGGCCGGCTGCCGGACATCACCGGGAACCTGGGCCGCGCGATCGAGATCATGGCGGACTCGGCCGGGAAGAACGCCGGCGGGTTCGCTGACCTCGTCACCAATATCACCGCGCTCCTGCCGCCGCTCGCCCACGCGATCGACCTGGCCTCGCGCTTCGGCGGCGTGTTCAGCCCGATGTATGACGCGCTCACCCACGGCGCGCTGTCGATGGACGCGATGCACGACGGGCTGTCCAAGCTGTCCGGTGGACTGATCAAAACCGACGACAGCCTCCACATGGCGACGGGTACCTTCCCGTCGTTTTCGGAGCAGGCGACGATCGCCGCCGCGAAGTCGAACCAGTTGGTGACCGCGCAGGAGGCCGCCGCGCTGGCCGCCGACAAGCTCGAGGCCGCGATGACCGACCTGACCGGCAAGGCCCTCGGCGAGCGTGAGGCGCTGGGGCAGTACCGCCAGGCGATCACCGCGATGACGCAGTCGCTGAAGGACAACGGCCACGCGCATGGCTTCGCGACGCAAAAGGGCGCCGCGAATGAGCTGGCCTTGGACAAGGTGGCGACGCAGGCGCAGAAGGTCGCGGTGACGCTGAAGGCCGTCGGTAAGGACCCGGCCCCGTTCCTGGAGAAGGCCCGCAATCAGATCGTCGCGATGGCCGAGCAAATGCACTACTCGGCCGCGCAGGCGAACATCTTGGCCAACAGGCTGCTCGGCATCACCCCGGTCAAGCTGAACGTCGATGACACCGACTTCATGGACAAGCTGCACCGGGCCCAGGGCCTGACGCTTGACCCGAAGACGGGCCTGCTCAAGGGCGACAACTCCGACTACTTCAACAAGTGGTTGCAGGGCCACAACCTGAAGCTCGACCCGAAAACGGGCCTGTTCCGCGGCGACAACGCCGACTACTACAACAAGTGGCTCAAGGCGAACGGCTTGAAGATCAACCCGAAGACGGGCGTGATCACGGGCAACACGACCAAGTTCTGGGCGGCGGTCCACGCCATCCCCAGCTCGGTGGGCAGCCGCTACCTCGACATCTACCAGCGGATGCACATCACCAAGACGGTCGCCTACCAGAATCAGCGCGAGGCGATTTCGGGGTACCGGCCCAAGGCCACCGGCGGTCCCATCCACCGAGCCACCGGCGGGCCCGTGCAGCACCTGGCCGGCGGTGGACCGTCCGGGCCGGTCGTCGGCCCCGGTTCCGGCACATCCGACGACATCCCCGTGTGGCTGTCGAACGGGGAGTACGTCGTCCGCGCGTCGCAGGCCAAGAAGTACGGCGGCCTGCTGGAGGCGATCAACCAGGGCAAGAACGGGTTCGCCAGCGGCGGTGTCGTCGGCTACGCGGGCGGCGGCGACGTGTCCCCGCTGTCGCTGTCGGACGTCCTCCAGTTCTGGGAAGACGCGGTCAAGCCGGCCACCAAGAAGGACTACGACGCGGCGGTCAAGGCCCGCAAGACGCAGATCAACCAGCTCAAGAACGCCGAGGATGCCCTCTATCGGGCACGCAAGAGGCACGACCCGCGTGCCATCGCGGCGGCCGAACGCAGGATCGCAACCGAACGCGAGGACGTCGCGGCGGCCACCAAGAAGCTGACCGACGTCGAGAACCGGTACAAGTACGCCAAGTACAGCCCGGCCAAGCAACTCGACGTCGCCCTCGCGCTCGGCATCAAGGACAACGCCAGCTTCATCAAGAACCTCCAGACGTTGGCCGACCGCGGCGCCGGCGACCTCGCCAACAAGCTGCTGGCGATGGGAGGCGCGCAGGCGGAGAAGATCGCCGCCGATGCCGTCAAGCTCAACACCAAGGGACTGGCCAGCCTTCAGGGCAAGGTCACGCAGGAACAGGCGCAGCAGAACACCCTCGCGGCGCTGCCGAACATCCTGACTGTCCGCTCCGCCCTGAAGACCAGCGGCGTCACCTCGTGGGTTGCACTGCTGAACGCTACGGGCCTGGATCCGGCGTCGCTGGCCACGGCGGTCACTTTGATGGCGTCCGACCTGGGCAAGACTGCCTCGGGCGCGGCGCTGATCGCGGACATGCACGCGCACGGTTACGCCCGCGGTGGCCCGATCGTCGGCCCGGCCGGCACCGACCGCGTGCCGCTGTGGGGGACCGCCGGCGAGTACGTCGTACGGAAGCAGCCGGCCGCCGAGAACCGGCAGCTCCTCGACGCCATCAACCGCGGCGCCCGCATCCCCGCGTTGACCATCCCGGTGCGCGGCGGAGACGGCGCGGCCGCGGACCGGCCCGCCCCGCAGATCAACAACACGTACCTGACCCAGGAGATGGACGTCCACCAGCTCGCCAACGAGTCGGCGCGTCTGACGGCGTGGCGGCTGAGGAAGTGAGGCGCCGGTGAGCATCCCCGCGATCGAGCCACCGGCGCACGAGGGACCATCCGGTCTCCCCCCGGGGTTCCGGTTCGGTGGCTACTCCGGCGCCATCGACGACTCGGCTGGCTCCGGCATCGTCATCCCCCTCGGCCAGGTCGACGACGAGTACGTGCACTGGCGCGTCACCGACATCAGCGGCTGGGCGGCCGCCACCCTCGACGAGGGCGCGGAGAACATCGTCGGCGAGGACGGCGCGTTCGACGCTGAGAACTACTACGGCGCGCGGACCGTCGGGCTGAAGGGGCAGATCCGGGCACCGGATCGAGCGGCCCTGGAAGCTGCACGGGACCGGCTCATGCAGGTGCTGCCGCCACGCCGGCTGGTGAAGGTGCGCCTGGACGAGGCCGTCCCGAAGTTCGTGATGGCGCGTCGTACGGGCGAACCCCTCGTCGACCTCGTCACGGACACGCTCGCCGAGTACGACGTGACGGTCCTTGCGCCGGACCCCCGTAAATACGCCGACGACGGCTTGTTCGCGCAGATGAGCATCGCTGTGTCCGCGCCCGGCCTGGCGCCTCCCTGGACACCGCCGATCCGGTTCCCGGCCCGGCCGCCCGGTTCGGAGCGGGCCACCGTGACGAACGCAGGCACCTACGAGACCCAGCCGTTCATCCGCCTCGACGGGCCCGGCCGCGACCTCCAGGTCCTCAACGACACCACCGGCCTCCACCTGGCGTACGACGTCGAGCTCGGTGTCGGCGACTTCCTCGACATCGATTGCCGGGTCGGCTCCGCGCTGCTCAACGGCGTCGCGAACCGCTCGCCGGTCGTCGGCAGCGCGATCACGACCCAGTTCGTTCTCGTGCGCGGCCCGAATCGCCTGCGGTTCCTCGGCACGGCCACCGACCCCGACCTGGTCGCCATCGCGACCATCCGAGCCAACTCCGCGTGGGACTGAGGAGACGATAGTGGCCACCAGCGTTACCGCACGGAACCCCGCCTGGCTCGACGACGTGCCCGCCACCGCCGCCGAGATGCGGTCAGCCGTCCTCGGCTCGCTCTACCCCTACGCCGGCATCGTGCGCGGCCTGGCCCTTCAGGCGCTGCCCACTCCCGACATGAAGGTCCGGCTGCCCGCTGGTCTCTGCGCGATCGACGACGGCCAGAACGGCTACATCCCGCTGGAGAACTCCGCCCAGGTCGACCTGGACATCCAGGCAAGCTCGTCGACGCAGACCCGGCTGGACGCGGTGATCGCCGAGGTCGTCGACAACGGCACTGACGCAGCCACGATCCGGCGCTTCCGGGTCCTGACCGGAACGCCCTCCAGCGGGACGCCCACCGCGCCGGCGCTCCCGCCCGCCGACCAGCCCACAGCGAAGACGCTCCTCGTCGGCACAGCGTTCGTGCAGGCCAACGCGGAGACGAACGGGAAGATCCGTACCCAGGATGTGAAGGTCGTCGCGCCGCAGATCCGACAGGTCCCGCTGCCGAAGCAGACCCTGCAGGTTGGCGGCCTCGACAATCCCACCCCGGCTGCCGGCGTGTGGACGGACTTCACCGCAGGGCAGTGGCCGCCGATCAGCTACGTCGTCCCGGCCTCCGGTGCGGTACACGTCACGATCGGCGCGGAGTGCCACAACGACCAGACCGACACTGCGACCACTCGCTGTGGTTACCGGATCTCCGGCGGGTTCACCTTGCCCGCCGCGTTCGGGCACGAGGTCGGCGGCCACTCGTTCACCACCGGGTCCCGCCGGTTCCTGGTCGATGGCATGACCCCCGGTGCCGTCATCACCATCACCCCGGTCTACCGGATGACCTCGATCGCGACGACTCCGCACAGCGCGTTCGTGCATGGCGGCAACCTCCTCGTCGAGCCGGTATGACCGAGTTCCGGTACGGCCTGCACGACCTCCTGACCGGCGTCCAGGTGGCCGAGCACATGCCGTTCACGCTGCAGCCGTTCGCCCGTTCCCTGCCGGAGGCCGGCGAGCTCAGCGCGTCTCTCAACGTCGGGAACCGCCGCGTCCAGCAGCTCGACCCCTGGGGGAAGGCCGTGCCCCGGCGCACGACCCTGGTGGTGTTCGCCGACGACGTCCCGATCTCGGAGTACGTGATCTGGAACCGGCCCTCATACCGGGCCAGCAAGAAGGTCATGGAGCTGTCCTGCAGCGAGCTGCGGTCGGTGCTCGACCAGCACCGGATCCTCCGGCCGACCGCCGGCTACGGCTCCCGCAAGCTGCTGGAGTTCACCGAGGCTGACGCGTTCGACGTCTTCCGCGCCATCCTCCAGGACGCCCAGGACGTCACCTGGATGGGCTACCCCGTCGGCGACCTCAGCATCGAGATGGACCCGACTGTCATGTCCGGGCAGCTCATCGACCGCCGCGACACCGAAACAGACGCCGGCGGCTACCACGGGTACGAGTTCCCCTTCTACGGGCAGCTCCTGGACGACCTGGCGACGTCCGTCGGCTTCGAATGGCGCATCGACACCTGGCTCGACGGCACCCGGATCCGCCGCCGCCTGGTGCTCGGCTACCCACACGTCGGCCGGCCCGCCGACGACGACAGCCTCTCGCTGGAGTACCCCGCCGGACCAAAGCCAGGGCCCACCAGCATCATCGACTACGCGTGGCCCGAGGACGGCGAGAGCTCCGCGAACTACGCCGCGGCGATCGGCCAGGGCGAAGAAGAGGCCATGGTCTGGGGGGAGGCGTACGCGGCCGACGAGCTCGTCGCCGGCTACCCGCTGCTGGAGACGATCGTCAGCTACAAAAACGACGCCACGCCAGCCATCGCCGCGCAGCACGCCGCCGCTGAGATCGAGCGTCGGCGCGGCGACATCGTCGTCCCCGAGTTCATCGTCCACGGCATCCCGAACTGCGCCCCGGGCGACTACATCCGCGCCCGCATCAGCGACGAGGCACGCTTCCCCGGCAGCTCCATCAACCCGATGGAAGTGAACGCCCGGGTCATCACCATGACGATCACACCTGCACCCGTCGTGAAGACCACCCTCAGCATCGAGAACCCGAGGGGCACCACATGACCGCGCAGAACCTGCCCCGTAACGAGAGCAGCCTCGCCCGCGAGCTCGCCGACATCAAGCGGCGCCTCCGCGCCCTCGAAACCGCACCGCGCGCCGCGAAGACGTCCTTCAGCAACGGCAAGCTCGTCGTCGGAGACCCTTCCTCCGAGACCCGCATCGAGATCAGCGCTGCCGACTCCCGGATCCGGTTCTACAACCCCGACGGGCCCGCAGACATCTACTCGCCCGGTGGTAACGCCGGAACGATGCTCCGCACCGAGGAGGCCGCCGGCGGCACATTCCCCGACTTCGGCGCCGAGGGCTACGTGTGGAACGGCAGCTATTTCCAATCCCTGCAGGTGTCCCGGATCGACGGTGACACGACCACGGTGCAGGCCTCCGTCGACGTGCGCATGCACGACAGCGGCAGCGGCCACTCGGCGGGCCAAGTCAGCCTTAACGCCACCAACACCGGCGCCCCCAACGAAGCCCTCATCAATCTCGTCAGCGACGGCGGCATGTTGATCACCAACAACGGTCGTACGACCGACCCGCCCACCCCACCGGCCGATTGTGTCGTGCTCTACGTCAAGAGCAACCGGCTCTATTACAAGGACGCTGGCGGCACGCCGCACCCGCTGTGATCAGGAGGAATTAGTTGACGACCACGGTGCTTCAGGGCGCGACCACGACCCTGCTCGGTCTGTTCGCCGAGTACCCCGGCGGCCCGGCCGAGGACCTGGACGATGTGACGATCACCATCGTCTCCGCCGACGGCACGACCACCGTCCTGCCGGGGACCTCCAGCGGCATCGCCCACCCGGCCGCCGGCATGTACAGCTACGTGTGGGACGTCGACGCCGGCCAAGCCCCGGGCGGCTACGTCGTCACGTGGACCGGCACCGTCGACGGCGACCCGGTCAGCGCCGCCGAGCTCGTCCTCGTCAGCGCGGTTCCCACGTACGTCGACCAGCTCGCGTCAGCGCGTCGCTACGACCGTGTCCCGTATCAGGCGACCAACGCCAACGGCGACCCGATCCCCGGCGCGCACGGCACGCTGTGGGACGGCGTGCTCGGCGGGAACGGCGCCGCCCAGGTCACGAACATCACCACCCTGGCCGGAGCGCCGATCCCCGGAGGCATCCTCGTCGCCGACGCCCGCGGCTACTACCCCGGTTTCCTCGACCTCGACAAGCACCCCAGCATCTACATCATCGGCAGCGAGACCGGCGTCATCGACGGCGTCGACCCGGTGCTCATCGAGCCGAGCGACACGGACGACCGCGTGATCGCGATCGAGGGCTACGTCACCGGCCCGGGTGGCCTGTCCGACCGCCTGGACGCCATGGAGACCAGCCGTGGGGAGGCCGGCGGTCTCGCGACGCTCGGCGCCGACGGCCGCGTCCGCCCCGACCAGCTGCCCGGGCAGATCGCTGGCGCGACAGGCTATGCCGTCACCGACTACGGCGCCCTGGGCGACGGCGTCAACGACGACGCGGCTGCCATCCAAGCCGTGCTCGACCTGGTCGCCTCCACCGCGCCGGGTGGCCGCGTCATCGTCCCGCCCGGCACGTACCTCCTCGAGGAGGAGCTGGAGATCAAGAGCGCGGTCCACCTCGACGTGATGCCGGGCGCGACGCTGAAACGCGGCAGCAGCTCGATGCAGTACATGATCCGGAACTTCGACGACACGTATGCGCCCACGGCGTACGGCGGCCGCGGTGGCATCCGGATCTCCGGTGGGGTCTGGGACGCGGCCGGGGACGCGCTCACCGGGTCGGTGACGGCGATCATCTTCGCGCACGCCAAGGGCGTCATGGTGGAGGGCGTGACCGTACGGAACGTCCGCGACTGGCACGCGGTCGAGCTGAACAGCACGCAGGACGCGATCGTCGACGGCTGCATCTTCGAGGGCTTCAACCCTGTCGCCAGCGGTCGGCAGATCTCCGAGGCCGTACAAATCGACCTCGCCAAGGACTCCGGCGTCTTGCCGGGCATCGGCTCCGGAGCGTACGACGGCACGCCCTGCGACAACGTCCTGGTCCGCGGGTGCACCGCCCGCGCGTACGGTGCGCTCGGCTCCTTCGGACGGCTCGTCGGCTCGCACTCCTTCACCGACAACGTCTTCCACAAGAAGATCCGGATCTCCGGCTGCCACGGCCAGGCCCTCAACGACTACCTCGTCCGGGGCTACAACTGGATCGACGCCACGGTGTCCGGCAACACCTGCACCAGCTCGAACGGAGGCATCCGGTTCGAGGTGCCCAGCGCCGCGACCGTCGGAGGCGAGAGCATCGACGTCACCGGCAACACCTTCCGCGACATGGGCACGCAGAACAACGGCGCGTCCGTCGTGTCCGCCGTGATCAGCGTTGCCGGACTGACCACACCGTCGAGCGTGCCGATCCGCGAGTCGGTGATCTCCGGGAACGTGATCAAGAACTACGCGAACGCCGCGGCGATCGAGGTCATCAACACCGCCGACGCCATCACCACCGGCAACGTCATCAAGTCCGGCACCGCGGCGAGCGCGAAGGGTATCGACTCGGTGTCCTCGGCGAACGCGGTCATCACCGGCAACAAGATCGACACCGTCGTGACCGGCGTGCACGTCCGTGACGTCAACTCCGTGAGCGGCGCCGGCGTGGCCGTCGAGGGCAACAGCTTCGCGTCCTGCTCGGGCACGGCCGCGCAGCTCGACTCGACTGCGGCCGCGTTCCGCGACAACCGTGTCCGCGCATGCGGCAGTGCATCACTGGCGTCCGTGGAAATCACCGGGACGTACTGGATCTGTACCGGCAACTACATCTGGAAGAGCTCCGGGTCCGGCAAGGCCGGCCTGCACAGCTCCTCGGCCGCGGGGGGCGGGTTCGTCGCGGCGAACACCTGGCGCGGGTGGCTGTCGTCCACCGGCGGCAGCGGCGGCACCTACCCGACCTCGGCGCAGTTCCAGGCCGCCGTTCACCTGGACGACAACACCGGGACGAACGACCTGGCCACCGGCTACAGCTCGACCGAAAAGTACATCAGCTCGACCAACAACTAACGCACGCCCGTGTGTGCTTCACGACGGGGGCCCGAGTGAGTGAACCAACCCCGCCGGATATCCGCTGGCTCGTCGAGCGGATCGACCGCAACCACGCCGAGACGGCCGGTGACATCGCCGAGTTGAAGGTGCAGGTCGCGGCGATCCCCGCAGCCATGGACCGGTACGTCCTCGCCGAGGTGTACCGGGCGGACGAGCGCCGCCGCGACGCAGAACGCGACGCCGATCGTGCACAGATCAAGGCACTGCAGGCCACCGACAGCAGCCAGGCCGCGAGCGGCAAGGCGTGGGTTCTCGGCATCGCCCTGATGGTCGGCGGTGCCGTACTCGGCTACATCGGCCAGATCATGCAGGCGAAAGGCCACTGAATGAGAACCACCACCGCACTCAAGGCCACCGCGACGTATGGCGGGCCGACCGTCTTCGGCGTTGGCATCGGCGCCATGCTCGCGGCCGCCCTCGTCGCATCGGGCACTGCCCGTCACGAGGCCGCGGGGCCGCAGCCGAGCGTGACCGCGTCGCCCAGCTCGTCGACGGCACGGCCGGGCGGCCATCGCTCGCCGCACCCGTCCCCGTCGAGTTCGGCCCCGGACGCCCACGGCACGGTGCTCGCTGCGGGAAAGCCGTCGCGCACGTCCGGCGGCGGCACTGCGGACCGCGTCGGCGCCAGCTCGACCGGCCGCCCGAGTTCGCCCGTGCGGCCGTCACCGTCCCCCCAGCCGTCGGCGTCGGGCGGCGCCAGCGTGTCCGTGCGACTGCCGCTGGGCGTCCTGCCGACCCTCGGCGTGGACGTGACCGTAGGAGGAGGCAACAGCAGATGACCGAACCGAATGACCCGGCTTGGACCGATGAGGAGATCGACGCTCGCCGCAACGAGGTCCAGCCGACCCAGCCGACCGTCATCGACGGCATCGGCCCCGTCAGCCAGGACCCCGACGCGTTCCCGCTCGATGACGAGGAGACCGACTGATGCCCGGGGCCACCGCGCAGATCAAGGCCGCACGGGCGCTTCTGGGCACCAGCGAGCACCCGCCCGGCTCCAACCACAACAACATCACCGTCTGGTACAACGCGCACATCGCCCGGATCGGCGACGGCGCGTGGTGCGACATGTCCGTGACCAAGGAGGCGTACGACTCCGGCAACGAGGTCGCCGTCGTCGGCGGGGCCGGCAAGGGCTTCGCGTACGTCCCCGCGCACGCCGCCTGGTTCAAGTCCAAGGGCCGCTTCCACACCGGCACCAGCGGGATCCGCGCTGGTGACGTCGTGTTCTTCAACTGGTCCCGGAAGAAGGGCACCACGAGCTGCGACCACGTCGGCCTGGTGGAGAAGGTCTTCAGCGACGGGACCTTCTACTCGCTGGAGGGCAACACGAGCGACGCGTTCCGCCGCCAGCACCGCGACTCGACATACGTCTCCGGGTACGGCCGCCCGGCCTACTCGGCCACATCGAAGGAGGATCCGTTGATCGGACTCAAGAAGGGTGACAAGGGTGAGGCGGTCACCGGACTGCAGGTGCTCCTCACCTACGCCGGCCAGGAGAAGGTGCTGGGAAAGGTCGACGGGGAGTACGGCACGTCGACGGCCGAGGCGCTGCGGCTGGCCCGCCAGAGCGTCGGCTCGGAGGCGAAGGCCGGCTACGGCGACAAGGTGACCGGGTGGGCGTACGCGCAGCTCATGTGCGCGGTGGCCCGCCAGCAGGGCCACGCCTGATCTCGCGCGCCTGACCGCCCAGCCATCAACCCTCTTTTTACAGTTCGCCCCGCCAGCGTGCGGGGCTTCGTCATTCCTGGAGGGAACATGAGCAAATACCGCAAGGCCATCGCGGCCGCGCTCGCCGCCGCCGGCGTTTTCGCCTCGTCGGGTCTGCTGCACGGCACGGCCGAGCTCGTACTGAACACGGTCATCGCCGCGGCCGGCGCCGCGCTGGTCCTGGTCCTGCCCAACGAGGAGGCGAAGACCGCCGCCTCGACGGCCGAACCGTACCACCGGCCCGGCATCTGAACCCGCGCCCCTGCGGGGTCCCCGCTGGCCGCCCGGTTCCTCTTCGGAGGGGCCGGGCGGTCTTCGCCGTGTCCGCGTCGCGGCGCATACTGAGCGCATGACCTTCGATATCCCTGATGACCTGGTGCAACTGCGCCGTAACTTCGTGAAAGCGGACGCGGCCCGCGCCAGCGATGACCGGGATATGGCGGAGCAGGCGCACCGGGAGGCGCAGGACCTCGCCGAGGCGATCCTGGACCATCCCTGGTGGGCAGAGTGCGGAGGCAACAAGTTCGAGGCCCGCCAGGCGCTCATCGAAGCCGCCCGCGCATCGTGACCACCGCCAGCCGCGACCGGATGACCGTGAGCGCGCTGCACACCATCGCGACCCGCACCTGGGAGCCACCCACGGGGCCGGAGCGGGATGCGATGCTCGCCCGCCTGCGCGAGCGCGCCGACGGCCGTACGGACCTCCTCGTCGAGGCGGCCGGGGTCCTCCTCGGCGTACGGCCCGACGACGAGCACGACCCGCGGCACCGCCAGGGCACCGCCGGCGCCGCGATGCTCCTGGAGGTCGCCGGCGTCGATGAGGACGACGAACGGGTCCAGCGGTGGGTGCCGGTCGGGCGCGAACGGCGTGACCGATGGCGGCGGCCGGAGGCTCCTCGAGGTTGGTAGCCAGCCGCAGGAAGCCGCCCGGTTTCTTCGGAGGGCCGGGCGGCTACCTGGGGTCACTCGGTCGGCGGTCCTATCGCGACGCCCGCGCGGCCGCCCCATCATCACGCGCATTTCGGCCGACTGGCCCGATCTCCTTGGCGGGCTCATCGAGCCACAGCGTCTGCCCGTCGGCCGCGACGGTGAGGCCGAAGCGCTCGACGTTCGGCCGGCCCAGCTGGACCCAGCGGGTGTGCGCCGCGGTGTACTCATCCCACAGCCGGCGCGGTCCGTACTGGGTCACCTCGAACTCGACGTCGCCGGGTACGTAGTCGCACGCTGCCCAGGAGCCTTCAGGGTGCCCCACCTCGTACATCAGCAGCGAAAACGATCCGTCGGCGTCGCGGTTGCGGAAGACACCCACCTCGGGCGCGAGCGCCGTGGCGAGTAGGGCCAGGCCATCGCCGGCCTGGTCGACCTCCCGCGGGTCGGTCGCCGTGGCGCTGATGACGGCCTGGTCGGTGTGGTGCGCCTTCCATCGGACCTCGGCGCGGTCACCGCGGAGCATCATGTAGCTGCACCGGCCGTGGAACCGGCCGAACGCTGCCCCTCCGGACCGGGTGAGGCGGACGCGGAAGCCGTCCCCACGGCCGGGCTGCCACGGCGCGACGATGACCCCACCGTGCCGGGTCTGCTCGACCCAGGCGTACGGGATCTCCGCGACACCACATGTCGCGTGGACGCGGGTGAACGGGGCTCGCTCCGGGCACCCGGCCGCCCCATCACCGACGAAGACGTGCGGTGCGAACCCGGCCTTCGTGAGGTTGACGACGGCCTGGGCCGAGACGTCGGGGTCGACGTCGACCGTGGTGACGTTCTCCTCGCCGACCCGCGCCGCCAGGACCGCCGAGGTGTAGCCGGTGCCCGTGCCGACGTCCAGCACTCTGTCCCCGGGGTTGACTGGGGACAGCAGCGACAAGAACGCGAACGCGACGCCGGGAGCGGACAGGCTGGAGGACGCCGGGCCGGCTGCCTCGTCGGCCGGGTCGCTCCGCCCGTCCGCGCGCTGGGTGATGATCGCGGCATCGGAGAAGACCGCGTCCTTCCACTCGTCTGGCCGGGCCTGCCGATCGATTGGGTACGGGTCCGATCCTTCGGGACATGCGAGGCCCGTGTCAGGGACGAACGCCTCGCGAGGCACCGTCAGCATGGCGTCCCGCCAGTCAGTGAGCCCCAGCAGGTCCGCGAGCGCTTCGTTGCTCATGCGACGCCCTTCTCCAGCAGGTCCGCGACCGTCTCGGCGATCGGCGCCCCGGTCTCGGCCGTAAGCCATCCCCACTCGCCGTTCTGGTTCGTCTCCAAGAACACCCAGCGCCCGGCCGTGTCGTGGATCAGGTCGACGGCACCGAAGACGAGCCCGAGCCGCTCGTGCAACTCCACCAGCGCCGAGCATAGATCCGGTGGCAGCTCCAGGTCCGAATAGCTGAGCGCGTCATAGTCGGACCGCCAGTCACCGCGAGCGGACTCGGACCCGGCGTCGATCCGGACGGCGAACACCTCCTGGCCGACGACCACGGCCCGCGCCTCGAACTCCTTGGGCACCTTCTCCTGGAACATCTGCGCGGTCCGGGCAAGGCCCGGCTCGAGGAGTTCCTGAAGGTCGGTGACCTCGGCGGTGTAGAGCATGCGGAGCTGGTTCTCGTCCGCGTGCCAGACGCTGCCCATGGGTTTGTAAATGATCGGCTGCCCCAGGTTCGTTGCCCAGTTGTACGCACGCTGAGGATCGGAGGTGATGAGTGTCTCCGGGATGGTCAGCCCGCAGGCACTCGCCGCCTCCAGCTGCACCGGCTTGTATTCGGTCCGCGCCGCGGCGATCGGATCGTTGAGCCACAGGCAGTGGCGGAGGGCTTGGAGGACGCCGCCGAACCCGCGGCGGGCCTCGCGGTAGGCGAAGACCTGTTCCGGGCCGGACATGCCTTCGGGTAGTCGGAACTGGGTGGGCCTCCGGTAGTAGACGGCGCGGACGTCGTCGAGCTGGACGAGGTCCCGGCCGGCCTCACGGTCCACGATCGATCCGGACCAGCTCCAGGCGGTGCCGATCCCGGCGGTGAGGCTGACCCGCGTGGGGAAGTCCGCGGGGTCGAGCCTCACCGCCGGAACGCCCCGCCCGGCGAGCTCGACGGCGACGCGATCGCCGGTCCAGTCGCGCTCGTCGGTGAGGATGAGGACGGTCATCTCAGTCCGAGCCCATCTCTTCCGCGCTCTGTCCGTCGCCCTGGGAACTGGTGACCGACGAGGCACCCTCGTGTTTGCCGGCGCGCGGAGTCAGCGGCCGCAGGTACCGAAGGCCCCACGGGCGTACGCCGGAAGCGGCCTCGCCGCGGGCCTGGAGGAGATGCTCACGCGGAGAGAGCGGGAACAGATCGCCGGCGCGGAACGGGAGTCCGCGCGATTCGCCGTCGGGTGACCGGGTCAGCAGGTCCGGTTTCGTCATGGACGTCGTGGACATGTGTCTACCTTTCTGGGCGCCTCACGGGCCGGGTGCCGTCATCGTGGCGCGCGCCTCGACCGTGGGACCATTCACTTGTCGAAACGAAGGGGTAGCGTGCGGCTAGACCCTTCTGTCCTGAGAATGTGCTCCTTTCGGCCGTAGAGTGGTGTGCCGTTGGATGGCCTGCCGTGTCGTGCCATAGCTCAAAGTGAACTTCTCAGCCACCTGCCGGATCGACCAGCCCTGCTTGTAGAGGCGGACCATCTCGTCGATGGAAGGCGGCAGCGCCGCCGGCGGACCCTGCGCAGCCCGTTCGGCACGGACGCGCTCAACTTCCTCGGGGCTGTAGCGGCGGTGACCTCCAGGCGTCGTCACCGCCACGGCGATCTGTTTCGTACGTGCGAGGTACGCCAGGCGTCCCAGGGAGATGTTGAGGATCTGGGCCGCCTCTACGGGCTTGAGAAGATCGGCTTCGGGGTCCTGGGGTGTCACAGCGGGTCGAGTTCTTTTCTAAGGGGACCCCGTGGTCCCGGCTGTCGTGCGGACCGGAGCCACGGGGCTGGGTATCTACGAACGTGGCATCGGCATCAGCCGAACATCCGCCAGTAGTCGCCTCCCATGCGCCCCCTCCCCTCTCCTGGTTGCGGATGATGGCCGCGGGCCCGGCATCCGTCCCTCGAAAACGGAGCACCGGACCCGCGGGGCTTAGGAGCCGCCGGGCGCGACGGACAGTCGGGGGCTGAGGTGCGCCTCGCCCGGCGGCTGGGACTGATCGCGGTCAGCGCGTCCGCGTGTCAGTCCGTCCCCCCGCTTCCCGCCCGGCACGGGGGTCGCCGGCGCGGGGGTCTCGGTGGTGACGCTTCGGCCGAGGATCGCCATCGCGCGGGCGTACTCCTCGGCGGTGACGCCACCGTGCGTGCCGGAGTTGTTCATGGCTGGCAGGCCAGTGCGATCGCCCTGTCCAGCTCGTCTCGCTCCTCGGCTGTCAGGTCACCGACCTTGACCCCCGACCGCAGGATCAGGGCATGCGCCGTTTTGCTTTTGCGGGCGCTGATGAACCCCGACGCGACGGATAGCTCCCGGACGATCGGCCATCCTCGGCCCCTCGTGAGCAGCCCGCTGTTGATGTCGTCGTCAACGGTCTGCTCTCCCGACGGCAGGGGGAGCGTCGGATCGGGATCCTGGACGAGTACGTGCGTCCACAGCCGATGCACCGCGATGCCGACGTGAACGTGGCCGAGTTCCTCTGATCCCGCCGCGTGCAGGATGACGTTCGTGACGAGCTCGGAGACGACGAGAGCGACATCGTCGGCGTGGTCCGCGTCCATGGCCGCGACGGCGGCGAGCGTCGAGACCGCGAATCGACGCGCCTCCCTGACCGGTTGGCCGCTGGACAGAGTCCGCCACGTAACACCGTTCGGCGCACCGATGACCAGATGACCCGCCTCGATCGCCAGGGTGAGCTGCGACTGCGGCTGCCTCGTGCATGCTTCGGCCATGGTGACCGCCTCCGGGGGGAGGGGCGCAGCCTGGTCGGAGCGCCGCGCACCCTCCCTTCCGGGGCGGGCGGCGACGCGGGTTCCCGGGGAGGGAACAACCTGTCCAGCGCCGCCGCCGGTCCATAGGCCACAGCTAGTTGACAACGTGGAGGCAAGACCGGACACGAGGGGTGATGGGGGTACTTGCTTACCGTGACGTGTCATTACCGGTCACCCCCTACTCGCAAGTAATCAGGGTTTTTCACGATGTTCGCCGGGCCTTTTTCCATTGGGAGTCAGCGGACTGCCGACTCGGGATGGGCCTAGGCACGCCGCGTGAGGGCTGTGTCTGGCTACCTGATCGCTGTCGTCGCCGGAGCACGGTCGACCTTCGGCCGCGGCGTGTTTTCGCCGGGCCAACGCGACATTCGCTGCCTCGGCGGCTGCGGCCCGCAGTTGGGCCGCCAGGCCGCCGGCGTTTGCCAGCTCCGTTGCCATGGCCGATAGAGAACACGAACCGTGCCTGCCGTCGTCAGGCGCGCGTAGGGGGCGGGTGCGTGCACGGGGGGGCGTGCACTGCACGTCGACCATGGAACTCCCAGTGGTGCCCGTGCCACACTGCGTACACCGAGAAAGGGCGGGCCATGGGGCGACGACCTAAGCAACCGAACAACGCGCTCGACGCGCTCCTGCTCGAATCGAAGATGTCGCACAAGGGTCTCGCCGCCCGAGTCGTAAGGCTCGGCGAGACCCGGGGCCTCGACCTCCGGTACAACCACAGTTCCGTCAGCCGATGGCTACGCGGTGAGACGCCACGCCAGCGGACGGCGCAGCTGATCGCCGACGTCCTGAGCGATGCGTTGGGCCGAAGGGTGACCGTCTCCGACACCGGGATGGAGCCGCGGCAGAAGGCCGACGCGGACGGGGCGTTGCGTTTAACCCTCGACCCCGTCGACACGACCCGGCGCCTCGCGATCCTCGCCCACGATGACCTGGAGCATCGTCGCGCGCTGCTCGACGCCGGCTTCGACTTGGCCGCGTACTCCTCCGCCGCGCTGCGCTGGCTCGTAGCCCCACGAACGGCCCTATCCGCGGCGGACGGTGCCCGAGCGATCGGGATGGCGGACGTTGAGGACATCAGGGAAGCCACACGCGCGTTCAAGGTCCTCGACAACCGCATGGGTGGCGGGCGTATCCGCGCGACGGTGGTCGACTACCTGGACGGAAACCTCGTGCCCCTGCTGCACGGTGCCCGTTGTACCGAAGACGTCCGGCGGGAGCTGTTCTCAGCGGCCGCGGAGGTCGCGCAGCTGGCGGGCTGGCAGGCGTACGACTTGGAGCAGCAAGGCGTCGCCCAGCGGTATCTCGTGCAGGCGCTGTCCATGGCGCGGTTCGCCGGCGACGACGGTCTGGGCGGAGAGATCCTCGCCGCGATGAGTCACCAGGCGCTCTGGGTATCCCAGCCCAGCCAGGCGATCGACATGGCGCACGCCGCGCAGGAAGCGGGCACCCGCGCTGGCCTACCCATTCTGGAAACCGAGGCGCTGGTGCTGGAGGCCAACGCTCACGCCCTCCTCGACGACCCGGCCGCGTGCTCACAGGCGCTGAAGCGCGCCAGCGTCACGTTCGAGAGAGGCGGCGGGAACACACCTCCATGGCTGGGGTACTTCGACCAGGCGTACCTCGCGGCCCGTATCGCCCACTGCTTCCGTGCGCTCGGGCAGGGGCACACCACCGCCAAGTACGCGCTCCAGTCGCTCGACATGGACGAGCGGTACCTCCGTGGGAAGGCGTTCAACGTTGCCCTCTTGGCGCGTGGCTATGCGGTCCAGGGCGAAGTCGAGCAGGCGTGCGCGACCGGCCGGGAAGCGGTCGATCGGGTCGTCATGCTGCACTCGGCGCGTGCCGTTACCTACGTCCGGAGCCTGCTCGCCGATCTGTCGGACTACGAGGGCGTCGCGGAGTGCCAGGAGTTCAGGGCGTACGCCGAGACCCGTTTGCCTGCTCTGCGACGGCGTGCATCACTCCGATGACCGTGGCGGCGCCGATGATCTCGCCGCGAGCGATCATGGCCTGCGCTTCCGCGATGGGCACCCAGCGCACGAGCTCGGCCTCGTCGATCTCTGGGTCGCCGACGTGTTCGGCGCCGTAGCTGACGTAAATGTCCTGCGCGGCATCGGCTGACCCGACCATCGGCTGGTAGGACAGCAGGAACTTCGGTTCCCGGGGGCGCCAGCCGGTTTCCTCTTCGGCTTCACGGGCTGCAGCGGCCGCGCCGTCCTCCCCGGGGTCGACGTACCCGCCCGGCACCTCCCAGTCCCACTGATCAACGATGAAGCGATGCCGCCAGATCAGCAGGATGTTCTCCCCGGCGTCGTCGAGGACCACGGCCATCACGCACCGGCGCATGCGGAAGACGTACTGTTCGAACGTCACGCCGTTGGGGAGTTCGACGCTAGCCATCGAGACCTTGACGTGCGGGCTGTCGTCGATCAGCCGTTCGCCGTGGATGGTCCATCGGGAACGCGCGGGGAAGATGTCATCGGTCACGTGGTGACGGTACCTGCCGGTCCTTGCCCGAGATGCGAGGTTGTGCCGACCGGGCTACTGGTCGTCGGCGGCGTTGCGCTGATATCGGCGCCGACCGGTCATGGCGGCGTCGATCGTCTTCCGCTTCCACAGCTTCACGCCGTCCCGCTCGTCGTCGTGCCGTGGTAGCCGGCCGCGTGAGATGTCGCTGCGGACGGTTGACTCACTCAGGCCGGTGTACGCGGCGATGTCCGCGACGGTGAGCTCATCTTCCGGGTCCCCTTGCTCTGCGAGCGGGGCACGGCGGAACAGGCGCCGAACGGCCTCTTCGACCGCGGCGGCGTCGTACTCGGCCCACCGGCCGCGCTTCCCGATCGGGGCCGGCCACTGGGGGTGAACCTTCCACTGGCGCTGAACCGTCGACAGCGGCGCGCCGAAGCGTTCAGCGATCTCGGGGGCGATGATGCCAGGGCGTCGTACCATGATGATGAGTCTCCTTTGTGGAGAGTCAGCCTTCACGGGACCGGCGGGTTCCCATTGACGCTCTTCGGGGCGCGCCCGCCGGTCCCGTTCTGTGTGTTCGAAGGTTGGGTCAGGAGGAGAGGGTGGCCGCCCCCGCTGGTTGCGAGGGCGGCCGGGCGATCACTCCTCCGAGTCACCTCGGAGGTTGTGGATCGTTTCGAGCGCCAGATCCGCCTCGGCGAGCGTCCGCGCCACCGTGTACTCGAAGAGTTCTTCTC
Organism: Actinoallomurus iriomotensis; assembly: GCF_030269445.1. GTDB lineage: Bacteria > Actinomycetota > Actinomycetes > Streptosporangiales > Streptosporangiaceae > Actinoallomurus > Actinoallomurus iriomotensis. Next base: position 6,062 of record NZ_BSTJ01000023.1, on the reverse strand, counting down.
GCCACGGCTTCGGGCTTGCGAGTTGGATGGCCGTGAGATCCATCGCGTTCAGCCAGTCCAGCAGGACCTGGCGGAGAAGCGTGTGGATCAGGTCGTCCAAGGGCTGCTCCTGAATCAGGGTCAGCGTCCGGACGATTGCGGCCTGAGCGTCCCGGATGAACGTCGCGTCAACGAGGTTCATCGGGAGCTGGATCGGAAGGTCCAGGCTGGCCAGGGCCTTCGCGATCTGGAAGTAGGCGACGAGGATGTCGTCACCCCATCCCATCAGGTGCTCTTCGTGGTCTTCCACGAATTTCTCCTCTCTGGAGTTGTCAACCTTCGTGTCGGTTCGGGGTCCCACCCCCTTGCCGACAACTCATAATCTACAGCACTAGCCTCATCATTTGCAACATGATTGGGAGAAGAAAACCCGCCGGGCGTACGGCCCGGGCCTCTCCTACACGCGCGGGTCGTCGACCAGACGGAAGTCCTGGAACCCATCGCCGCGCCGCACGGCCGTGAAGCGGCGCCCGGGCAGCTCGCCGGCGGGCAGGCCCGCGTCACGCGCGATGTCCGCCGCCGGCACCCGCAGAGGCGCCTCCGCCGAGTGCTCCAGCGTGACGAGCTCGGCGTCGTCGCCGACCGTCAAGAGCACACGCACCTCAACCCGCTCGTCCTCGGCCATGACCTGCCCCTTGTCGTCGTGCACCATTGTCGTTTCCTTCCATGAGGGTGTCATCCAGCCGCCCGAAGTGCGGGCGGCCACGGTCGAACCGCGTGCGCGCCCGGCCCTCGGGTGCCCGCGCGCGGACGCGCGGGCGTGTGCGCACGGCTGCGCGTGGGAATGGCGCGCGCGAGCGTAAATGATCATGAATGTGAGCGCGCGGGCGCACGCGCGGACGTACGTCACGCCTGCATCACGTGACGCGTCACAGCGGGCGTCACGGGCGCCGTCACGGCCGTGACACCCACGATGACCTGTAACTCTCCCCCCGCCCCCGCTCGGAAGCGTCACAGGCGTCACGGCGCCCCCACGAGCGCGCTGTCGTCGACGTCGATCGGCACACCGGTGAAGTAGTACACCGGCTTCACCGGGTCGCGGCGGAGGATCCCGTCGCGGGCCGCCAGATCGAGCATCTTCTTGCCCCAGCCACGCGAGGACATCCCGGTGCGCTCGCGGAGGGGTTTCAGGTCCGGCCCTTCGATCTTGTCCTTGCCGGCGCGCTTCCACTCGCGCAGCTGGTCGATGAACGCGGCCCGGGCGTCCGCCGGCGACATCCGCCGCGTCGGCTCTGGGGCGCTCCGCCATCCGAAGTCGTCCTCATCGGCGGGCGGCGCGACCGCGTCATCGTCGTCGAGGTCCACGGTCAGGTCCGGTGACGGGTCGGGGGTGGTGACCGCGGCGTCGAACGTGTGCTGGTCGTCGACGTCCGCGTCGGCCAGGCCCGCGACGGTCGCCTCCATCTCGGCCGGTGCGATGAGGACGTCGCGGGTCTCATCCGCGTCGGCCTGGCCGACGACGCCGCGGTCCTCCAGGAGGTCGAGGAGCCGTTCGGCGTACCCGAGTTCGATTCGCAGTTTCCGGGCGAGCATCTGCGGCGAGGCGTACTGCGAGGAGATGACGAGCTCGGCCGCGTGGCAGATCGGCCGGGTACGGTCCCCGCGCGCGACCGGCTCGTCCTGGCCCGGGGCGTCGTCCTCCGGCTCGCTTGCGGGCTCGTCGGCCGAGCCGGGAACGACCGCGCCGGCCTGCTGTCGGATGAGCTGTACGGCCTGCTGAGAGGGCGCGCGTTTGGCGTACGCGTCGCCGAAGGCCCGCGCCGTGACCTCATCCAGCGGGCGCGCGGAGGCGGGGAACCGGGCAGCCAGGTCGCTCATCTGCTTCGGCTCGATGAAGTACGTCCGGATCGGCATGATGCGCTTGGCCATCGGGATGCCGGGCGCGGCCAGATAGCACATGCCGGGGTAGTCCACGCCCCAGTCCTCGGGGCTGGCGCCGGCCTCGCGGACCTTGTCCGGCAGCCCGAACGCCGCGTCGTCGCTGGACGCGACACCGAAGCACATCATCGCGCCGAACTGCCCGCGGACGATGGTGGGGACCTGGGTGTAGTCCGAGCGCTGCAGCGACAGGATCAGATACACGCCGGCGGAGCGAGCCGCCTTGGCCAACTGAACGAAGTCGTCCTCGTCGACGACACGCAGCACGTCCGGGCACTCCTCGAGGAGGACGTACACGGCCTGCAGCCCACACCCGCGCTCCCACTTCTTGTAGCCGTGCGCGGACAGCCACGCCGTACGGGCCGGCACCGCGCGCTGCAGCCCGTCCATCAGGGCGTTCGCCTGGGCCTTGGTGAACACGAGCCAGTCGATCGCCTCCGCGGCGTCGCCCAGGGACTGGTCGGCCTTGGTCAGGTCCGCGGCGATGATCGTCGCGTCGGGCCGGGACATGATCGACGCGAGCAGGTTCCACCCGCCGCCGAACGACTTCCCCGACCCGGACATGCCGTTGATCATCAGGTGGAAGTTCAGGAACACCAGGTCGACCGGGCTCATGTCCTGGTAGAGGCCGAGCCGGTAGGCGTCGGCCGCGGAGCCGCCGGCGTGCAGCGGCCCGGGGTAGGGCAGGGTCCGCTGCAGGATCCGCGGGTCGGAGATCGACATGGCGGCCAGGTCCGCGCGGTTTTGGTCGGCGGAGATCGTCAGCGAGCCCGGCGGCAGCCCCATCGCGGTCTCCATGTTCAGGGTCTTCTTCTGCAGGTCCTCGACGGTTTTGTCGCCGCCGTCGATCTTGATCTGCGAGTCGATGTTGTGCTCTTCGACCTTGATCACCTTGGCGGTGGTGCCGTCGAAACCGGACACCTCGCGGGCCCGTTCCCACAGGTGGGTGAGCGGGTCCCGGATCCCGGACTCGCCGTCGACGCCGCTGCGGATGACGAACCGCAGGTTCCAGGTCAACGCGACCGTTGACCCGAAGACGAGCTCGAAGAACACCACGACCGGCTGACCGACGCCCGCGATCGTCGCGATCATCACGTACAAGCAGGCCAGGAACACCGTGACTGGGCTGTGGATCCGGAAGATGCCGCGGCGCTGATGCGAGGCCAGCCACGTCACGCCGGTGAGCACGATCGTCGACACCCACATGCCCAGGACCGCCCAGGCCGTCGTCGAGCCCGCGTGTTCCCCGCCCCACAGGTAGTGGAACAGCGCCGCGGCGGCGACGACCATGAGCCCGCAGATCCACGGGGGCGCGTGCACGGCGACCTTGGAGATGCCCTTGGCGACGAGCCGTTCGAGGCTGGTGTCCTCCAGGACCTCGACGGTCGACCGGGACGTACGGCGGCTCATCACAGCTCCCAGGGGCGTTTGGTCTTGGTCTTCGCCTTGGCCGCGGCCGCCGGGGCGACGAACTGCCGCTTGTACTCGGCGTTCAGCTTGACCAGTGCGGCGGCGACACCGACCTGCCCCTCGGCGGCTCGCCTGAGATGCGCGGCGACGCGGCGGGCCCGGATCTTCACGTCCAGGCCGAGGAGCAGCGGGTGGCCTTTCTGCGCGGACAGGATGGCCTGGAGCTCATCGGCGGACGAGTGTAGCTCCCAGGCGAAGTCGCGGGCCAGGTCACGGCCCGTGCGGGAGTAGTCCGCGACGCTCTTCGACCCCTTCCACTCGATGGACTCCAGCTCGGGGATGCGGCTACGGTGCGACATCGTCGGTGTCCTCCTCGCCGACGACGTCGGCTTCGCGTGCGTCCAGGTACGCCATCCGCCACCGGTCGGCGATCACCGCGCGCATCCGAGCCCACGGGCCCGCGAGCGGCGTGATCCCGAGGGCAGCGGTGATCAGCGCGTCGGCTGCCCCGATGAACAGGCAGATCACAGCCCAGGTCGCATGGAGGGCAGCCGTGAGCGGGTTACGCCGCGGTGGCAGGGATCCGGGGCGGGGCATGGCCGTCACCAGTCCTCCTCGCCGGGGCGGTCGTCGTTGAAGTCCCAGGCCGCTGCGGGAGCGGGCGGCGCCGGCGCCTTCGTCACAGGGGGCATCGGGATGGCCGTCGACGTCGCCGCGGCCGCGGGCGCCTGGACCGGCTCGTCGGCGAACAGGCCCGCCGGCGGCCGCCGGTGCCCAACCGCGACCAGGAAGAGGATCACGCCGATCAGCAGGACAGGGACCGCGAGCGGGAGCCGCACGGTGATGTGCGCGGACAGCCACAGCACGGCGACGCCGCCGGCGACGAACGCGATGAGCCGGGCGGCCCGGCGTACGGCGCTCACTCGGCCGGCTCCTTCGTCGTCGCCTTGTCCGCCGGGCGCGTGCTCCGGCGCGGCGCGGGGCGGCCGACGGGCACGATGCGTACCCCGAACCGGCGGGCGAGCCGGTCGGCCCACGGCCGCAGGTACGCGCCGATGAGTACACCGCCGAGGAACGCCGCGCCGTACCCGGCTGCCGCACCGGATGTACCTGCGGCGTACCGGAGCACGAGGTACGTCACTGCGGCGACGACAGCGACGGACAGGAGCTCGTCGACAACCTTGAGCTTCCGGGTGCGGCGGGCCATCACCGGTCACCGCCGCGATTCGGGGTACGCGTATCTGGCGCGTACCTGTGCAGGTGAGACATGCTGGACTCCTCCAATGGAGACCTGGCCCCGGGGATCGTCTTGGTCGGTGAACCCGGGGCCAGGTACGGGGAATTAGGCGTTGACGAGCGCTTCGAGGTACGCCCGTACCTCTTGCGCCTTCGGCTGGGCGACGCCGAGCTGCTTCTTGATCGGGCGGATGCCAGGGACCTTGCCGCGCTGCACGTGGTCAGCGAAGATCCGCGCGGCCTTCAGTTGGTGTTCGTCGGCCTCAGGAAACGCGGGAGGTACGGGCCCGTCCTCGTCGAGTACGGGCACGTCCTCGACAGGTACACGGTCCTCGTCGAGCCATGCGGACAGATCGTCCGGCGTTTCGAAGGGCAGATTGAGGTCCGCGTACAGCTCGGCCGTCGCGCGCTGCAGCTCCGGGTCGGGTGCCACCCGGTAGGACCGGCTCACGCGCTTCGCGGTCCGTGTGGCCGAGGACGCCAGCTGGCCCCACGGCGCCGCCGGCTCAATCTCGGCCAGAGCGCGAGCGTGGGACAGCATGGCGATCTGGGCCAGGAGCGTCTCTTGGCGGTCGGCGTCGGTGGCGAGGTCCGCGTACCGTACGGCCGCGCGGGTCGCGGAGTTCAGCCGCCACTCGGCCAGGCGCAGCAGCCGGCCCTTGCCGCCTGAGCGGTCGAGGGCCCGGACACGTTGTACGGCCAGGGCGACCCGGGTCAACCGACGCTGCGCGTCGACCTGATCGGTGGTCTGCCCTGTCGCCTCCGCCACGCCCAGCCACACCAGGATCCTTTCGGGGCTGATGCGCCAGTTGAGACTACGGCGTTTGCCCGCTGCCTCCCGTTCCTCCGACAGGCCGCGCTCCCACAAGAACGCGGCGACCAAAGGAGCGGCGAGGCGGGCAAGGCCGGCGCCGAAGCCTTGTTCGTCCGTCGCGGCCAGAGATCCCGACAGCCCGGCCAGCGCCCAGACGGCCTTGCCCTCGACACCTGCCTGACCTGAGCGTTTGACTGCACGCCGGGCACGCAAGGCGCAGACGAGCATCGCGGCCTCGTACATGCTGAACATCACGGCGCGCATGTAGACGTTCTCGACGCCGAGCTTGTCCCCGAAGAAGTGCCACATCGCCTGCGAGCTGGTCGCGGTCGCCATGCCCGCCACGACGAACGTCAGGACGCTTTCGGGGCGGCTCTTCGCGAGCGTCTGCCGCAGGATGTGAGAGGCGGCCCGGGTCGTACGCCAGAGGATGACGACGATGATGATCGTCGCGGGGACCGCGACGATCGCGGCGATGACGGGGTGGTCGGCGGCGTATGACGCGACGTCGCCGGGGTTCACGTGAGGACGGGCGATGCCCGTAGGCTCTGCCATGGGTTGGACTCCCTGTAGTCCGATCAAGTCCCCCAGGCGCGATTGCCGTCGTGCCTGCGGGGGCGTTTTCAGTTGTAGGTGGGGTGTTCGGGCAGGTCAGCGCGTTGTGTGCTTAGAGTGAATCGTCGAA
>NZ_BSTJ01000022.1 GCF_030269445.1 Actinoallomurus iriomotensis | reverse complement strand
TCGCCGCCGAACTCAACTCCAGACCACGCAAAACGCTCGGCTGGGAAACCCCAGCCGAGCGCCTCACTAAACTCCTGACACCAACCAGTTGATCAACCGGTGTTGCGACGACCCCTAGAACCGAAGGGAGTTCCAGGGGGTCACCCCCCTGGGCCAGCACGTCAGACGTTGAAGCCGAGGGCGCGCAGCTGTTCGCGGCCGTCCTCGGTGATCTTGTCCGGGCCCCACGGCGGCAGCCACACCCAGTTGATGGTGACCTTCTCCGCCATGCCCTCCAGGGCGCTGTTCGTCTGGTCCTCGATCACGTCGGTCAGCGGGCAGGCCGCGCTGGTGAGGGTCATGTCGAGCGTGACGACGTTGTCGTCGCCGATGCCGACGCCGTACACCAGCCCGAGGTCGACGACATTGATGCCGAGCTCGGGGTCGACCACGTCGCGCATGGCCTCGAGGACCTCGTCCTCAGCGATCTTCGTCTCGGACATGGGTCCTCCTTCGTCGGATGAGCGACCGGGCGCACCGGATCACGCCTGGGCCTCCATGGCTTTCGCGGTCGCGTCCTTCCACGCCATCCAGGCGAGCAGGGCGCACTTGATACGAGCGGGATACTTCGACACCCCGGAGAAGGCGACGGCGTCCTCCAGGACGTCCTCGTCGGGGTCGACCTGCCCCTTGGACTGCATCAGCTTCAGGAACTCGTCACCGGTGTTCATCGCCTCCTTGACCGGTCTGCCGATGATCAGATCGGCCATCACCGACGCGCTGGCCTGGCTGATCGAACAGCCCATCGCGTCATAGGAGACGTCGGCGACGTCGTCGCCGTCGAGCCGGACGCGCAGCGTCACCTCGTCACCGCAGGTCGGATTGACGTGATGCACCTCGGCGTCGTAGGGATCCCGGAGACCCTTGTGGTGAGGGTTCCGGTAGTGGTCCAGGATGATCTCCTGGTACATCGACTCGAGCTGCATGCCTCTTCCTTCCCTGCGACCGAACAGATCAACGTCAGGCGGCGCTGAAGAATTTCTGCGTCTGCCGGAGTCCGTCGGCCAGGGCGTCGACCTCGTCGCGCGTGTTGTAGAAGTACAACGACGCACGGGTGCTGGCGGTCAGGCCGAACCTGCGGTGCAGCGGACGCGCGCAGTGGTGACCGGCGCGCACGGCCACGCCGTGGGCGTCGAGCACCTGGCTCACGTCGTGCGGGTGGATCTCCCGGCCGTCGAGACCCTGGAGGGTGAACGACAGGGCGCCGCCGCGGTCCTCGGCCTCGGCGGGGCCGAGCAGCCGCAGCCCCTCGACCTCGCGGAGCCGGTCCAGGGCGTACGCCAGCAGCTCGTGCTCGTACGCGTGGATCTCCTCCAGCCCGATCCCGCGCAGGTAGTCGATCGCGGCGGACAGCCCGGCGGCCTCGGCGATCGGCATCGTGCCGGCCTCGAACTTGTGCGGCGGCGGCGCGTACGTCGAGCGTTCCATCGCGACGGTCTCGATCATCTCACCGCCGCCGAGGAACGGCGGAAGGGTCTCCAGCAGCTCCCGGCGCCCCCACAGCACGCCGATGCCGGTCGGGCCGCACAGCTTGTGCGCGGTGAAGCCGTAGAAGTCGGCGCCCAGCTCGGCCACGTCCACCGGCATCTGCGGCACCGCCTGCGCCCCGTCGACCAGCACGAGCGCGCCGACGGCGTGGGCCTTGGCGGCGATCTCGCGCACCGGGTTGACGGTGCCGAGGACGTTCGACTGGTGCGCCACCGAGACGATCTTGGTGCGCTCGTTGATCAGCTCGTCCACGTCGGTCAGGTCGAGACGGCCGTCGTCGGTCACGCCGAACCAGCGGAGCGTCGCGCCGGTGCGCTGCGCGAGCAGCTGCCACGGCACGATGTTGGAGTGGTGCTCCATCTCGGTGATGACGATCTCGTCGCCCGGACCGACGCGGAACCGCTCGGCCTCCGGGCCGGACGTCGCCGCGTTGCCCATGGCGTACGCGACGAGGTTGATGCCCTCGGAGATGTTCTTGGTGAACACCACCTCGGACTCGTCCGCCGCGCCGATGAAGCCGGCGACCTTCAGCCGCGCGCCCTCGTACGCCTCGGTCGCCTCCTCCCCGAGCTGGTGCGTCGCCCGGTGGATATTGGCGTTGTGCCGGGAGTAGTACTCCTCGATCGCGTCGATGACCTGCAGCGGCTTCTGCGAGGTGTTGGCGCTGTCGAGGTAGACGAGCGGACGTCCGTCGCGGACACTGCGCGTCAGGATCGGGAAGTCCTTGCGGACCCGCCCCACGTCGATGCTCACGCTGACGCGCCCGCCTTCGTGAACTTCTCGTAGCCCTCGCTCTCGAGCAGCTCGGCCAGCTCCGGGCCGCCCTCCTCGACCACGCGCCCGCTCGCGAAGACGTGCACGAAGTCGGGCTTCACGTAACGCAGGATCCGCGTGTAGTGCGTGATCAGCAGGACGCCGGTCTCGCCGCCCTCGCGGAAGCGGTTGACGCCCTCGGAGACGACCTTGAGCGCGTCGATGTCGAGTCCGGAGTCGGTCTCGTCCAGCACCGCGACCTTGGGCTTCAGCATCTCGAGCTGGAGGATCTCGTGGCGCTTCTTCTCACCGCCGGAGAAGCCCTCGTTGAGGTTGCGCTGGGCGAACGCCGGGTCGATCTGCAGCTCCGCCATCGCGCCGCGCATCTCCTTGGAGAAGTCGCGCAGCTTCGGCGCCTCGCCGCGTACGGCGGTGACCGCCGTGCGCAGGAAGTTCGACACCGACACGCCGGGCACCTCGACGGGGTACTGCATGGCGAGGAACACCCCGGCGCGGGCGCGCTCGTCGACGGTCATGTCCAGCACGTTCTCGCCGTCGAGGAGGACCTCGCCGCCGGTGACGTCGTACTTGGGGTGACCCGCGATGGCGTAGGCGAGGGTGGACTTGCCGGAGCCGTTCGGCCCCATGATCGCGTGGGTCTCGCCCGCCCGTACGGTCAGGTTGACGCCCCGCAGGATCTCCTTGTCCTCGACGGCGACGTGCAGGTCGCGAATCTCAAGCGTGGCCATATGTCTCAGGACTCCTTGAGCGAGACGTACACGTCGTCGCCCTCGATCTTCACTCGGTACGTGGAAACCGGCTGCGTGGCCGGCGGATTGGTGGGCTTGCCGCTGCGCACGTCGAAGCACGAGCCGTGCAGCCAGCACTCGATGGTGTGGTCGTACACCTCGCCCTCGCTGAGCGCGACCTCGGCGTGGGAACAGACGTCGTGCAGCGCGAAGACCTCCTGGCCGATGCGCACGACCGCCACCGGGGTGTCGTCGATCTCCACCGCCAGCGCACCCTGGTCAGGGACCTCGGCCAGCGCACAGGCGCGCACGAAACTCATCGATCCAGCTCCTGTTCGATGGTCGCGCCCGGCTCGTCACTCGCTCCGCGGACGGCTTGCTTCGCGGCGCCGGCCGCTCCGCTCGCTCCTCCCCGGTCGAGCTCCTTGTCGATGGCCGTACGGACCTGCTCCTGAATATCGGGCACGGTGATCTTGTCGACGAGCTGGCCGAGGAAGCCGCGGACGACCATGCGCCGCGCCACGTCGTGGGGGATGCCGCGCGCCTGGAGGTAGAACAGGTGCTGGTCGTCGAGGCGGCCGGACGCCGAGGCGTGCCCCGCGCCGGCGACCTCGCCGGTGAGGATCTCCAGGTTCGGCACCGAGTCGACCCGCGTGCCGTCGGTCAGCACGAGGTTGCGGTTGAGCTCGTACGTGTCGGTGCCCTCGGCCTCCGCCCGGATGATGACGTCGCCGATCCAGACGGTGTGGGCGCCCTCGTCCTGCAGCGCGCCGCGGTAGTCGACGCGGCTGCGGCAGTTCGGCGTGGTGTGGTCGACGAGCAGCCGGTGCTCGATGTGCTGGTCCTTGTCCACGAAGTAGACGCCGTACAGCTCCGCGTCGCCGCCCGGGGCGTCATAGGCCACGGACGGGGCGATGCGGACCACGTCACCGCCGAGGCTGACCGTGAAGCTCGTGAACTTCGCGTCCCGGCCGAGCCGCGCGTGCTGGTGGGACAGGTGCACGGCGTCGTCGGCCCAGTTCTGCAGGCTGAAGACCGACAGCGAGGCGCCGTCGCCCACCACGAACTCGACGTTGTCGGCGTAGGTGGCCGTGCCGATGTGGTCGAGCACGACGGTGGCCTGCGCGAACGGCTCCAGGACGACGGTCGTGTGGCCGTAGGCCACACCACCCTCGCCGCGCAGCGTCACGACGGTCGGGCTGGTCGCCACGACCTCCTTCGGCACCGTGATCAGGGTCGCCTGGGCGAACGAGGCGTACGCCTGGGCGCTCACCCGGTCGGCCGGGACGTAGGCCTTGCCGACCCGCTCGTCCGTACGGCCGACGGTCTCGACCTTCACCTCGGGCGCGGCGTCGACGTCGACGACGACCTTGCCGTCGGCCTCCGCGCCCTTGTGCAGGTCGCGCAGGCGGCGCAGCGGGGTGAACCGCCACTCCTCCTCGCGCCCGGTCGGCACCGGGAAGTCGGCGACGTCGTACGACGTGCGCTCATGCAGCGTCGACAGGGGCCGGGTCTCCACACCCATCAGCCGACGGCTCCTTCCATCTGCAGCTCGATGAGGCGGTTGAGCTCGAGGGCGTACTCCATCGGCAGCTCACGCGCGATCGGCTCGACGAAGCCGCGCACGATCATCGCCATGGCCTCGTCCTCGGTGAGCCCGCGGCTCATGAGGTAGAACAGCTGGTCCTCAGAGACCTTGGAGACGGTCGCCTCGTGGCCCATCTCGACGTCGTCCTCGCGGACGTCGACGTAGGGGTAGGTGTCGGAGCGGCTGATCTGGTCGACCAGCAGCGCGTCGCACTTGACCGTCGACTTGGAGTGCTCGGCGCCCTCCTGCACCTGGACCAGGCCGCGGTAGCTCGTACGGCCGCCGCCGCGCGCCACCGACTTGGAGATGATGGTCGAGGAGGTGTTCGGCGCGTTGTGCACCATCTTGGCGCCGGCGTCCTGGTGCTGACCCTCGCCGGCGAAGGCGATGGACAGCGTCTCGCCCTTGGCGTACTCGCCCATGAGGTAGACGGCCGGGTACTTCATCGTGACCTTGGAGCCGATGTTGCCGTCGACCCACTCCATCGTGCCGCCCTCGTAGCAGACGGCGCGCTTGGTCACGAGGTTGTAGACGTTGTTCGACCAGTTCTGGATGGTCGTGTAACGGCAGCGGGCGTCCTTCTTCACGACGATCTCCACGACCGCGGAGTGCAGTGAGTCGGACTTGTAGATCGGCGCGGTGCAACCCTCGACGTAGTGGACGTACGCCCCCTCGTCGACGATGATCAGCGTCCGCTCGAACTGACCCATGTTCTCGGTGTTGATCCGGAAGTAGGCCTGCAGCGGGATCTCGACGTGCACGCCCGGCGGCACGTAGATGAACGAGCCGCCCGACCAGACCGCGGAGTTGAGCGCGGCGAACTTGTTGTCGCCGACCGGGATCACCGAGCCGAAGTACTCCTGGAAGATCTCCGGGTGCTCGCGCAGGCCGGTGTCGGTGTCGAGGAAGATGACACCCTGCTTCTCCAGGTCCTCGCGGATCTGGTGGTACACGACCTCGGACTCGTACTGAGCCGCGACGCCCGCGATCAGGCGCTGCTTCTCGGCCTCGGGGATGCCGAGCTTGTCGTAGGTGTTCTTGATGTCGGCGGGGAGCTCGTCCCACGACGCGGCCTGCTTCTCCGTCGACCGGACGAAGTACTTGATGTTGTCGAAGTCGATGGCGGAGAGGTCGGCGCCCCACGTCGGCATCGGCTTCTTACCGAACAGGCGCAGGCCCTTCAGACGAAGGTCGAGCATCCACTCCGGCTCGTTCTTCTTCGCCGAGATGTCGCGGACGACCTCCTCGTTCAACCCGCGACGGGCCGACGCACCGGCCGCATCCGAATCGGCCCAGCCGAACTTGTATCTTCCGAGCCCCTCGAGCTCAGGGTGGGCTGCCGTAGTCATGCGGAGGCGCCTCCGGACTCCTGCTTGTCGTCGTTCTTCTCTGTCAGCTCACGCGAAGTCACGTGAGTCGTGCAAACCCCGTCGCCGTGGGCGATGGTCGCCAGCCGCTGCACCGGGACGCCGAGCAGCCGCGCGAACGTGGCGGTCTCGGCCTCACAGAGCTGCGGGAAGCTGGCCGCGACGTGCGCGACCGGGCAGTGGTGCTGGCACAGCTGCTGCCCCCCGGCCGGCGCGGTGCCGGCCGCGGCGGCATAACCGTCCGCGGACAACGCCTCGGCCAGCGCGCGCACCCGCTGCTGCGGGGGCACCGCGCGGATCGCCGCGCCGTAACGCGCCTCGAGATCACCGAGCTGGCGACGGGAGAACTCGGCGACGGCCTCGTCACCGAGCCGCTCGGCGATGAACCGCAGAGCACTCGTGGCGAGGTCGTCATAGGCGTGCTCGAACGCGCTGCGGCCGGCGTCGGTGATGACGAACAGCTTCGCCGGACGCCCGCGCCCTCGTGAGGCGTGCGGGCGGCTCCGGCGCACCTCGATCATCTCCTCGGCGAGGAGGTGGTCGATGTGACGCCGCACGGCCGCGGGCGTGAGCCCGAGCCGCTGGCCGAGCGCCGAGGCGCTGATGGGACCATGTTCAAGAATCAGGCGTGCCACCCGCGCGCGTGTGGTGCGCTCGGCATGGCTCGGACCGAACGCGGGCATGCCGGCGGACGCCGGGGCACTGCTCCTCGTGTCGGTCACGTTTTTCACAACATCAGTGTGGCCTAATTCCTTCCCTCCGCACAAACGGAACCGGGTTACCTACCTCACTTAGGCAAGCCTTACTCCACCTGCGGCTTCGCCCGCCGTACGGCTCGGCGACGGCGAGCCGCTCTCCACCGGTCGGGGCGGGGCTCCTCCACCGCACACCCATGGCCGCATCCGGCCGGGCGGTCCCTCGCACCCCGGCCTCCCCATCGGTCCAGCTCAGCGGCGGACTCCCGAATTCCCGCGGAGCGGGACCGCCGGCTTCCGCGGAACCCGGTACGCCCCGGACGCGTTTCGACGGGGCGAAATTCCGGGGCTGAAGGAGACACCACGATGGGGCACGACCGGCTCAGCTGGGACTCGGGGGCATCAGCGGAGACGCAGGGGAACCTTCAAACGATCACCGGCCGGTCAGAGCAGCTGATCGGCACGCATGACTCCGACGTGAGGGCCGCACTCGCGGACTTCCTCGCGGACGGGGTGTCCGACACCTACAGCGGCAAGGAGCAGAAGTGGCTCGCCGCCGCGGCGCAGACCCAGCAGATCATCGATCTGGTGAAGCGCACCATGACGCAGAACGACTCCCCTGCGCAGCATGCGCAGTCTCGGGCTCGTGCGGCCGTCGACGCCATCGGCGCCTGACGCGCGACCGCTGACGGACATGGCATACGGAGGGGTTCGTTCGTGGCTCCGAGGTGGAAGGTCACAGAACTGCCAGAGCGGCATCGTGTCGAAGGCGCTCACGGACTTCGTCACGCATCATCAGCTGACGCCGCCCCGCATCGTCAAGCGCACCCACAACTCCCTCAACGGCGTGGTCGAGGCGCCCAACGCCTACATCGAGGGTGATCACGAGATGATGCTGGACGCGCAGCGGAACCCACCCGGACTCCGCCGTCGCTCGGCGCGCATCTCATCCTGACGCTGCGGGTCTGTCAGCCGCCCGCTCCCAACACCGAGCTGGGCGGCGCGGTCGAGCACCTCTGGCGGTCACTCACCGGCGCGCCGCCGAGCGGCTGGGGTACCGCCGAGCCCGCGGCCCAGCCGTGGAACCCCGGCGGGCTCACCGAGATGTGCCGCGACCGCGCTCCCGATCCCACGTGGGCCGTGCTCGTGGGCGGGCCGGCGGGTGAGACCGGTCGGCCGTCGATCGGGACGCTGCTGGTCTCCCGGGTGCAGGGCGGAGTGGAGGAGGCGTCCCACATCGTCATCGGATACCGCTCCGGCGAGGAGGTCCCCTCCCCCGGACTGCTCCGCGGGCTGGCCGACGACCTGGCCCGCGGCTTCTCACTGACCTCGCTGTTCGTCCAATGGGGCGCCGGACCCGCCGACGTCACCGCGCTCCCGCACTGGGTCGGCGTGCCCGGTCCGGTCGGGATGGCGGTCGGCCCCGGCGGCCTGCAGGCGACCGGCCTCGATCGAGCCCTGTCGGCGCCGATGGTCACCGCGCACCGCATCGGCGGGGATCACGCGCCCTCGGTCTGGTTCGACATCGGCGACGGGGTCTCGCCGGAGGGGTTCTCGAACTTCGAGCGGCTCACGGCCCATCTCGGCGTCCCCGCACAGGTCGGCGGGTCCGGCTGAGGTGACCCGGCCGGCCGTGCTCAACCCGCGGCCCTCCCCGCCGTACGGGGGACGGCGACCGCGGCCAGGACGGCGCCGAGGAGGAAGGCGACGGCCGCGACGGCCATCGCGGTGGGGAGCCCGGTGGAGACGGCGAGGGTGCCGACCAGGGCGACGCCGATCGTACTGCCGACCTGCCGGCCGGTGTTGATCGCTCCCGAGGCCACTCCGGCCCGGTCCGCGGGCGCGGCCTCGACCACGGTCGTCGTCGCGGCGGGCATGGTGAAGGCCATGCCGAAGCCCGCCGCCATGAGCGGGACGACGAGGACCGCGTAGGAGACGTGCGGCCCGGCGACCATGAGCCCGAAGAGCCCGGCGGCGCCCGCGCACAGGCCGGCCAGCATGGTCGGCCGCGTGCCCGCGCGGTCCGTCACGCGCCCGGACAGCAGGGACGCCAGTGACACCACGAGTCCCTCCGGCAGCAGCGCCAGACCGGCGGCGACCGGACTCATGTGGCGGGTGTTCTGGAAGTACAGGCTGATGACGAAGAGCTGGCCGTAGAAGCCCAGGTTGATCAGCAGCCCGATCGCCGAGCCCCCGGCGAACGCGCGGTCGCGGAACAGCCCCAGGGGCAGCATCGCACCGGCCGAACGGTGCTCGAGGACGATGAAGACCGCGATGAGCAGGGCGGCGGCCGCGAAGCCGCCGAGGATGAACGGGGCGGCCCAGCCCTCGGTGCGGGCCTCGATGAGCGCGAAGGTCAGCACCCCGAGGGCGGCGATCACGGTCGCCTGGGCGGGCAGGTCGAACCCCGGGCGGCCGTGGCCGCCCGCCGGGGGCACGTGCCGCCAGGTCATCAGGAGTGCGGCCAGGCCGATCGGCACGTTGACGAAGAAGACCAGCCGCCAGCTCACCGCCTGGGTGAGCACCCCGCCGATCACCGGGCCCGAGGCGGCCGCGACGCCGGCCACACCGCCCCAGACGCCCACGGCGCGCGCCCGCGCCCCGGGATCCTCGTACGCGGCGCGCACCAGTGCCAGGGAGCACGGCACGAGCACCGCCGCGGCGGCGCCCTGCACCAGGCGGGCGGCGACCAGGGTCGCCGCTCCCGGAGCGAGCCCGCAGGCGGCCGAGGCGACGACGAACAGCCCCAACCCGCCGCAGAACACCCGCCGGGCGCCGTACCGGTCGCCGAGCGAGCCGGCCGTCAGCAGCAGCGCCGCGAAGGTCAGCGTGTAGCCGTCGACCACCCACTGGAGCGCCCCGACGCCTCCCCCGAGGTCACGGCCGAGCGCGGGCAGCGAGAGGTTCACCGCCGTCGCGTCGAGGATGACCATGAAGTAGCCGAGGCAGATGGCGGGCAGCGCGAGCCGGGAGGGCGTCTGCGGCCGGACGTTGACGTGGACCATGTCCCCAGGCTGGCCCCGAAACCATTCGACGAGGACCGAAACGTCGTCGCCCCGCCCTACGGGGCGACGGCTCAGTCCGCCAGCGTGGCCACCAGAATCGCCTTGATCGTGTGCAGGCGGTTCTCCGCCTGGTCGAAGACGATCGAGGCCTTGGACTCGAACACGTCGTCGGTCACCTCGAGGGCGTCCAGGCCGAACTCCTGGTAGATCTCCTCGCCCATGGTCGTCTCCCGGTCGTGAAACGCGGGCAGGCAGTGCATGAACCGCACCGAGGGGTTCCCGGTCGCCTCCAGGACGGACTCGTCGACCCGGTACGGACGCAGCAGCGCGATGCGCTCGCCCCAGACCTCCCGCGGCTCTCCCATCGACACCCAGACGTCGGTGTGCACGAAGTCCACGCCGCGCACGCCCTCGGCGACGTCGGCGGTGAGGGTGAGGCGGGCGCCGCTGCGGGCGGCGAGCTCGCGCGCGGCGGCCTGGACCGGCTCCGGCGGCAGCAGCCCGGGCGGCGCGACGATGCGCACGTCCATGCCGAGCAGCGCGCCCGTGACGAGCAGGGAGTCGCCCATGTTGTTGCGCGCGTCGCCGAGGTAGGCGTAGGAGATCTCGCCCAGGGGCTTGTCGCTGTGCTCGGTCATCGTGAAGACGTCGCACAGGCTCTGGGTCGGGTGCCACTCGTCGGTCAGGCCGTTCCACACGGGCACGCCCGCCTGCTCGGCGAGGATCTCGACGTCGGCCTGGCGCGCCCCGCGGTACTGGATGCCGTCGAACATCCGGCCCAGCACGCGCGCGGTGTCGCGGACCGACTCCTTGTGGCCGATCTGGGAGCCCGCCGGGTCGAGGTACGTCGTGTGGGCGCCCTGGTCGTGGGCGGCCACCTCGAACGCCGAGCGCGTGCGGGTGGAGGTCTTCTCGAACAGCAGCGCGATGTTGCGGCCCGTGAGACGCTGACGCTCGGCGCCCTCACGCTTGGCCGCCTTCAGCTCCGCCGACAGCGTCAGCAGGAAGCGGAACTCTTCCGGCGTGACGTCGAGTTCTTTGACGTAGCTCCGCCCACGCAGCATCTGACCTCCCGAGGAATACACGAGCACTGTATCCCTATGCGGGCTGCTGAATCAATATTCAGCGCGCACTTCGGGGGTCATCACTCGGTGACGACCGGCCCCACCTACACTCAGTGCCATGACACCCCTCGCCGTCGATGTGAACGGCCTGGTCAAGCGCTACGGCACGAACATCGCCGCCGACGGGCTGTCGTTCACCGCCCGGCGCGGCGAGGTCACCGCCCTGCTCGGCCCCAACGGCGCGGGCAAGACGACCACCGTGGAGATCTGCGAGGGGTACCGGCGCGCCGACGGCGGCACCGTGCGAGTCCTCGGCCTCGACCCTCGCGACCAGGCACTACGCGCCCGTGTCGGCGTCATGCTGCAGTCCGGCGGGGTGCCGACCGGCGCCCGCGCCGGGGAGTACCTCCGCCTGGTCGCCGGCTTCTACGCCGACCCCGTCGACCCCGCCCTGCTGCTCGAACGCCTCGGCCTGACCGGTGTGGCGCGCACCGCGTACCGGCGCATGTCCGGCGGGCAGCAGCAGCGCCTCGCCCTCGCGGCGGCCGTGGTCGGCCGCCCGGAGCTGGTCTTCCTCGACGAGCCCACCGCCGGCCTGGACCCCCAGGCCCGGCTCGCCACCTGGGAGCTGGTCGAGGAGCTGAAGGCCGCGGGCGTCGCGGTGATCCTCACCACGCACCACATGGAGGAGGCCGAGCGCCTCGCCGACCAGGTCGTGATCGTCGACCGGGGCGTGGTGATCGCCGACGGCAGGCCGCCGGAGCTGACCGGGGCCGAACGCCAGCTGCGCTTCCGCGCCCGGCCCGGTCTCGGCCTGGACGAGCTGCTGTCCGCGCTCCCGCCGGCGACCATGGCCAAGGAGTCCCCGGCCGGCCACTACGTCATCGAGGGCGACCTCGTGCCCGAGCTGCTCGCCTCGGTGACCGCCTGGTGCGCCTCGCACGGCGTCATGACCGAGGACCTCCGCATCGAGCGCCGCACCCTCGAAGACGTCTTCCTCGAACTCACCGGACGGGAACTGCGTTCGTGACCACGAGCGAGCACTCCGCAGCGAGCGGAGTGGACGGCCGAGGCACGAGGTCGTCCGCGAAGCGAGTGAGGAGTGAGAGCGAGCAATGAACACAGTTTTCACGCCGTCGCCGGGGGCGGCGCCGCTGCCGCGCATGATCGGCGCCCAGACCGCGTACGAGGTGCGCAACCTCCTGCGCAACGGCGAGCAGCTCCTCCTCACCCTGATCATTCCGGTCGCGCTGCTGGTGCTGTTCGCCTCCGCGCCGCTCCTCGACGTCGGCCCGGGCCGCCGCGTGGACTTCCTCGCCCCCGGCGTCCTGGCCCTGGCCGTGCTGTCCACCGCGTTCACCGGCCAGGCGATCGGCACCGGCTTCGAGCGCCGCTACGGCGTGCTGAAACGCCTCGGTGCCACGCCGCTCCCGCGGACCGGCCTGATCGCGGCCAAGTCGCTGACCGTGCTGCTGGTCGAGCTGCTCCAGACCGTGGTCGTCGGCGCGGTCGCGCTCGCCCTCGGGTGGAGCCCGCACGGCGACCCGGCCGTCGCGGTCCTGCTCGTACTGGTCGGTACGGCGGCGTTCAGCGGCTTCGGCCTCCTGATGGCGGGCACTCTGCGCGCCGAGGCCACTCTCGCCGCCGCGAACCTCGTCTACCTGCTGCTGCTCGTGCTCGGCGGGGTGGTATTCCCGTTGACAAAATTCTCCGGCGGGCTACGTTCGGTCCTCGAACTGCTTCCGATCTCCGCGCTCGCCGACGGCCTGCGGCAGGTCCTGCAGCACGGCGCCGGCCTGCCCGTACGTGACCTGGTCGTCCTGCTGGTATGGGCCGTGCTCGGCCTCGCCCTGGCGGCGCGCTTCTTTCGCTGGGAGTGACCGATGGCGCTCGCTGACGCCCAGGGCTCGTACGGCCGGGCGGGTTGGTTCCGCACGCGGGCGGGGGCCCTGCGCCCCTCGCTCGGCTCGGTGCCGCCGCCCGCGCTGATCCTGCTCGGCATCGTCTCGGTCCAGATCGGCGCGGGCCTGGCGAAGAACCTGTTCGCCCGGTCCTCCCCTGACGCCGTCGTGATGATGCGCCTGTTGACCTCGGCGGTCGTCCTCGGTGTGGCGTACCGGTCGTCCCTGCGCGACCTGCGCCGCCTGCACTCCTGGCGCGACATCGGCGTGGCCGCGCTGTTCGGCCTGACGCTGGCCGGGATGAACGCCTGTTTCTACCAGGCCCTGGCGCGGCTGCCGCTGGGCATCGCGGTGACCGTGGAGTTCCTCGGCCCCCTGTCGGTGTCCATCCTCGCGTCGCGGCGGCGGCTCGACCTGCTGTGGGCGCTGCTGGCCCTCGGTGGGGTGACCCTGCTGGCCCGCGGCAACGGCGACGTGACGCTCACCGGAGTGGCGTTCGCGCTGCTGGCGGCGGCCGGCTGGGCCTTTTACATCCTGCTGAGCGGTGCGACGGGGCGGCGGTTCGCCGGCTCGTCCGGGCTGGCGGTGGCGAGCATCGTCGGCGCGGCCGTCATGCTGCCCGTCGGCGTCGGCACCGCCGGCACCAAGCTGCTGGACCCCGAACTGCTCCTCGTCGCCGCCGGCGTCGGCCTGCTGTCGTCGGTCATCCCCTACACGCTGGAGCTGGAGGCGCTGCGGCGCATGTCGGCACGCCTGTTCGGCATCCTGATGAGCATCGAACCGGCAGTGGCGGCAGTGGTGGGGCTGGTGTTCCTGGGCGAGATGCTGTACTGGCGCGAATGGCTGGCCATCGGCCTGGTCATCACCGCCTGCGTCGGCGCCACCCGCTTCCAGCAGTCCCCACCCGAAGCCCCCGAGGCCTGATATCCACACGCGTGAGACGTTCTGTCACCGTCCATGTACGGTGGGTGTGCACCAAGGGTATTTCGCGATGACGTGACACACTTGAGAGGACGATTGGCATGCCAGGCATGACGACGGCTTCTCCGCTCACGTCTTCCGCGAGGACACCGATGACCGGCGCACCGGACTGGCCCTACGGGCCCTACACCATCGATGACCTGGATGCACTACCCGACGAGGGGGTGCGCCGTGAACTCGTGAACGGGTGGATTCTCGTGGCTCCCTGGCCGAGCACCTTCCACGACCATGCGGCAAAGATCCTGGGACGTGCGCTGGAAGACGCCGCCGACGATGTGGACGCCGACGTCTACGTCAATGGCCCGCTCGACGTCGACACCGGACCATCGATCCGCGTGCCGGACGTCGTGGTCGTCGAAGGGGAAGCCGCGAGAGCGGCTCGGGCCCGCCGGGCGCGTGCCTACGACGCGTTGGACGTGCTTCTGGTCGTGGAGATCGTTTCGCCGAGGAGCGGCAGCGAGCAGCACGATCGCGTCGACAAGGTCTTCGAGTACGCGCGGGCGGGCATCCCGCAGTACTGGTTGATCGATCTGGAGCCCGAGCCGTCGATCGTCGTCCGTGCTCTGGGGGATGACGGCAGGTACCACGTCACCGCCTCGGCCACTGCGAGTGCGCAGCTCAAGATCGAGGAGCCGTTCCCGTTCTCGTTCGATCCGGTGCGTCTGCTCGGCTGAGTCCGGCCGTCCGTGGTGACCCGGATCCGGGTCACCACGCGGCACTCATACGATGAGGGGCGTGCGATCCGACAATCCCGTGACCCGGCTCGTCGATGCCGTGTGGCGTCCCACGTCCGCCTCGATGCGGTGGCTCGCCCTCGCCGGGGTGGCCGGTAACGCCGTCATCATGTCCACTGGCGCGGCCGTACGCGTCAGCGGGTCCGGCCTCGGGTGCCCCACCTGGCCCAAGTGCACCGGCGACAGTCTCGTGCCGTCCCACTCCCCCGAGCACGCCGCCGTCAACATGGCGATCGAGTTCGGCAACCGGCTGCTGACCTTCATGGTGCTGGCCGTCGGCGTGGCGGTCTTCGTGGCGGCGGTGCGCCTGTCGCCCCGGCGGCGCGACCTCGTACGGCTCGCCGCGGTCCAGCCACTCAGCGTCGTCGCCCAGGCCGTGGTCGGCGGCATCGTCGTGCTCACCGACCTCAACCCGGCCGCGGTCACCGCGCACTTCCTGCTCTCCCCCGCCCTGCTGGCCGCGGCGACCGCGCTGTGGATCCGCGCGAGCGAGGGCGACGCGCCCGCCCACCGGCTCGTACGCGCGGAGCTGGTCTGGCTCGCCCGCGCGCTGATCGGCGTGGTCGTCGTGCTGCTGGTGGCGGGCACCGTCGTGACCGGCACCGGGCCGCACGCCGGCGACGCGAAGGCGCCGCGCTTCGGGTTCCGGATCGAGCAGGTCGCGCAGCTGCACGCCGATGTCGTCTGGGCCACGGTCGGCCTGACGTTCGCGCTGCTGCTCGGGCTGCGGCTGACGAACGCGCCACGCCGCGCCCAGCGATGCGCGCTGGAGTTGCTCGTGGTCGAGCTGGCCCAAGGCGTCATCGGCTATGTCCAGTACTTCACCGGCGTGCCCGGCCCGCTCGTCGTCCTGCACGTGCTCGGCTCGGCGCTGGTGTGGATCGCCACCCTGCGGGTCGCCTTCGCCCTGCGCGAGCGGGGTCCCGTGCCCGCGACGACGCCGCGCGCCGTGCGGGAGAGCGGGCCGGAGCCCCGGCTCCAGGTCAGCCCCGAAGGCGATCCAGCTCCCACGGGTCGTGCGCGCTGAACACCGACACCTGATCGCCGTGGTCACGGACCAGCTCGCGTAGCCGCGCCTGCGTGCCCAGCCGCAGGTCGTGGTGGACCTCCGAGGTGGTCTGCACGAGGTCCAGCACCGGGTGCGGGTGCGGGTCGGCGCTCAGCTCCCGGTGGTAGTAGTACGCGTCGCCGCAGTGCAGCAGCCAGCGGTCCCCGTCGTGGACGGCGACTCCGGTGTGACCGGCGGTGTGGCCGCCGAGCGGCACGAGCCGGATCTCCGGGGGCAGTCCGTCCGGCTGGACCGAGGTGAACCCGAACCAGTCGTCGCCCTCGGGCGTGTACGTCGCCCAGTGCGGGCCGTGGGCCCAGTGGGCCGGGCGGTAGCGGAAGCTGGGCGCCTCGGCGACCGCCGCCTCCAGCTCCGCGGCGAGCACGTGCACGCGGGCGTCGGGGAAGTCCGGCAGACCGCCGCAGTGGTCCACGTCGAGGTGGGTCACGATGACGTGCCGTACGTCGCCGGGTGAGTGGCCCAGCCGGGCGATCTGACGTACGGCGGTCTCCTCCTCGTCCAGCACGGGCTTGGCCATGGTGACCCAGTCCGCGCCGAGAGTCGCGTCCGGGTCGCGTACGTCGCCGAGGCCGAGGCCGGTCTCGACCAGGACCAGGCCGTCGGCGTCGGTCTCGACCAGCAGGCAGTGGTTGACGGCGTGCGCCGGCGGCGGGCCGTCGTAGGTGGCCTCGATCGTCCGGACCGAGCCGCAGTTGAGGTGATGGATCTTCATGGCGGGTAGTCTGCGACTTGAAGCGCGATTCAAGTCAAGGAGGCGGAATGACGGAGGCGCTGCTGGACATCGCCGAGGTGGCCGGGCGTTCCGGCCTCGCGCCGTCGGCGCTGCGGTTCTACGAGAAGAAGGGCCTGATCGCCCCGGCGGGCCGCAACGGCCTGCGGCGCACGTACCGGCCCGACGTGCTCGACCGCCTCGCGCTGATCTCCTGCGCCCGCACCGCGGGCTTCACCGTCGCGGAGATCGGCCGGTTCCTCGTGGCCACTCCGGGCGACACCGACCTGCGCGCCCGGATGGCCGTCAAGGCGCGGGAGCTGGAGGAGGACATCGCCCGGCTGACCCGGATGCGCGACGGCCTACGGCACGCCGCCGCCTGCGCCCACGAGACGCTCGTGGAGTGCCCGGACTTCAAGCGCGCCTTCGCGGCCCCGGCTCAGCCGGTGCCGAGGTAGTCGCGGAGCCGCTCCAGCGGCCACGTGTTGACGACGTCGTCCGGCGTCAGCCAGCCGCGCTGCGCCGTGCCGACGCCGTACCGCAGGTTGGCGAAGTGCCCGGTCGCGTGGGCGTCGCTGTCGATGGAGAACTTCACCCCGTGCCGCAGGGCGCGGCGGATCAGGTCGGCGGGCAGGTCGAGCCGGTCGGGGAACGCGTCGATCTCCACGACCGTGTGGTGGCGGGCGCAGGACTTGAACACCGCGTCCCAGTCGCAGTCGACGGGCTCGCGGCGGCCGATCAGGCGGGCGGTGGGGTGTCCGAGGACGTGGACGCCGGGGTTCTCGACGGCGCGGACGATCCGGCGGGTCATCGTCTCTCGGTCCTGGGTGAACAGCGAGTGCACCGACGCCACGCAGATGTCGAAGCCGGACAGGAACTCCTCCGGCCAGTCGACCTCGCCGTCGGCGTCGATGTTCAGCTCGGTGCCGTGCAGCAGCGTCAGGTCCGGATGGCGCTCCCCCAGCGCGTGCACGGCCTCCCGCTGGGCGAGCATCTTCTCGTCGGTCATGCGCTGCATGAACAGGTTCGGCGCGTGGTCGGTGATGGCGAAGTACTCCCACCCCTGGGCCGCCGCGGCGGCGACCATCTCCTCCAGCGGGGCGATGCCGTCGGTCAGGTCGGTGTGACTGTGCAGGTCACCGCGCAGGTCGGCGAGCTGGACCAGGCGCGGCAACGTGCCCTTGAGCGCGGCGTCGATCTCGCCGCCGTCCTCCCGCAGCGTCGGCGGCACCCACGGCAGCCCGAGGCGCTCGTAGACCTCCTCCTCGGTCGCGGACACGACGAGCTCGCCGCTCTCCACGTCGAACAGGCCGTACTCCGACAGCTTCAGCCCGGCGCGTACGGCGATCTCGCGGGTGCGGACGTTGTGCGCCTTGGAGCCGGTGAAGTACTGCAGGGCCGCGCCCCAGGACTCGGCCGGGACGACGCGCAGGTCGACCTGGAGCCCCTTGGTCGTACGGATGGAGGTCTTGGTGTCGCCGCGCGCGATCACCTCGGAGACGAGCGGGAGGGCGGCGAACGCCTCCATGAGCGGAGCGGAGTCGGCCGCGGCGGCGAGGACGTCGACGTCGCCGATGGTCTCCCGCGACCGCCGTAGCGAACCGGCGTACTCACAGCGCTCCGCGAGCGGCGACAGCGCGGCGACGACCTCCTCGGCCACCTCCATCGCCACGTCGATCAGTACGCGGTCGCCGGCGCGCTTCATCAGCTCGATGCCGTGGAGGATGTTCTCCTCGGTCTTGGCGCCGAACCCCTTGAGCCCCTCCAGCCGCCCGGCGGGAATCGCCTCAGCGAGCTCGTCGACGGAGGAGATGCCGAGTTCTTCGTACAGCACGAGCGCCTTCTTGGGCCCGAGCGTGGGGATCGCGGTGAGCGCCCGAACACCGGCCGGGATCTTGGCCCGGACGGCCTCGAGCTGGCGAATCGTGCCGGTCTCGCGGTGGTCGAGGATCTTCTTGGCGATCGCCTCGCCGACGTTGGGGATCCGCCGCAGCCCCTTGAGGTCGAGCGTCGAGACGTCCTCGGCGTAGCCGGCGATGGACCGGGCGGCCTTCTCGTAGGCGCGCACCTTGTACGCCGCCTCACCGGTGATCGAGAGCAGGTCGGCGAACTCCTGGAAGAGCTCGGCGACCTCGTCGTTGGGGCGCCCCATGGGACGATCCTAGACGCGGCTCACTTCCGCAGAACGCCGTCCCGCGCCCATTGAACGATCGTGACGGTGAGCTGCACGACCGCCTGCGCCTCTTCGAGCGTCGGCGTCCGCCTCTGGCCCGCGCCATGTCGATCCGGGTTGGGCCACAGCAGCCGGAGCATCCCGACCAGAGGAGCGACGGCGTGATCGCCGTCCGCCCCGGGAAGAACCAGCCTCCAGCCGTTCTCCGGCCGGCGGAGCTGGCCCAGCACGTCCCCCATCGTCGCCTTCGCCTTCTTTGGCACGACGACCGGGATCAGCACGGACTCGGCCGCCTTGATCGAGTGGTCCCACGCGTCGGACGCGTCCGGACCCCGGCCGTAGGCGGCGGCCCAGGCCAGCCGCAGTTCCTCGCTCGCCGCGTCGAGCGGCGACATCGCCCGCTCGGCGGCACTCACCATGGCCGGTGCGACGCGACGCTGCAGCGATCTCCCGTCCGGAGAAACGGTCCACACGGAACCGCAGAGCTCGAGAGCGCGCCGAAGGTCCTCCTCGCCTCCCGTCGTCACGGCGAGCGTCGCGTCGACAATGTCGAGGAAGACCTCGGGGTCCGCCTCCGCCGCACGGAAAAGCTCCTCAAAGGCGTAATTGGGGGTGCTCCACCCCCCGACCGCCACTCTGGTCATGCCGGCCACCGTGAGGATCAGCGAGTTCGCCTCAGCAGAGCTGGGGCGCCACATGAGCATCTCCTTGAGCCAATGCTCCAGCTGACCTGCCAGGTGTGCCGGGACACCCTCGTAAGGACCCTCGAGCTCGCGTCCGGCCTCGCGGTCGGAAAGTCTGCGCCAGGCCATACCGGGCCTCGATTCAGGAGATCTCCATAACCCGGAGACACCGTAACCCGGCATGAATCGGTCAGGGCGCGTACTTCATCACGTGGTCGTGGAGCATACGGCCGACGCGGGGGTCGGCTCGGCGGAAGGCGTCGGCGATCTCGATGTGTTCGGCGGTCTTGCCGCACAGCTCGGTGTCGTGGCGGCGGACCGACAGGGTGGTCCAGATCTCGATGCCCAGCGACTCCCAGACCTCGCGCAGCAGGCGGTTGCCGGCGGCGTCGACGATCTCGCGGTGGAAGGCGATGCTGTGCCGCATCACGTCCGGGCCCTCCGCCGTGGCCAGGCGTTCGATGTGCCCCTCCAGGGCCTCCACCCGGCCGGCCAGGTGACGGGCGGCGAGTTCGGCCGCGGTCTCCTCGAGCCCCGCCCGTACGGGGAAGAACTCCGCGAAGTCGACCTCGGTGAACTCCCGGACGCGAGCGCCGCGGTTGGGCATCGTCTCGACCAGCCGCAGCGCCTCCAACTGCCGGAGGGCCTCGCGGACCGGCGCCTGACTGACCCCCAGTTCGGCGGCGATGCGACGCTCGACGATACGCTCGCCGGGCTGGAGTTCCCCCGACGTGATGCGGTCGATGAGGACCTGCCGGATCTGGTCCCCGAGGCCGGTGCGGACCAGGGCCGGGGCGTTGAGAGCGTTCACGCTCGTCAATCGTAGATGACCGTCGTTCAGAGGGCACCGGCGACTGAACTATGATCGATCATTGATCGGCTGCTGATCTAACGGGCGCACGTCGTGGTCACCCCAGGACGCGCGGCCTGCGTACGAAGGGGAAAACCTCGATGGCTGACACCGACACGAGGAGCCCGGCGCGTTCCCGCCGGACGCGAAAGTCCAGGCCGCGGCCCGAGACACTCGTCGCCTACTACCGGCAGATGCTGCTGATCCGCCGCTTCGAGGAGCGCGCCGCGCGGGCGTACACCGAGGCGAAGATCGGCGGGTACTGCCACCTCAACCTCGGCGAGGAACCCACGATCACCGGCCTCATGGCCGCGCTCGATCCGCGTGACTACCTGTTCACGAACTACCGCGAGCACGGTTACGCCCTCGCCCGCGGCATCGAGGCCCGCCGCGTCATGGCGGAGCTGTACGGGCGCAGCACCGGTGTCTCCAAGGGCTGGGGCGGGTCGATGCACCTGTTCGACACCGGCTCCCGGCTGCTCGGCGGGTACGGCATCGTCGGCGGCCAGCTTCCGCTCGCCACCGGCGCCGCGCTGGCCATCTCCTACCGGGGCGGCGACGAGGTCGTCATGTGCCAGATGGGCGACGGCACCACCAACATCGGCGCCTTCCACGAGTCGCTGAACATGGCCACGCTGTGGGACCTGCCGATCGTCTTCGTCGTCATCAACAACGGCCTGGGCATGGGCACCACGGTCGACCACTCCTCCGCCGAGCCCGAGCTGTACCGCCGCGCCGCCGCGTACCGCATGGAGGGCGCGCGCGTGGACGGCACCGACGCGGTGGCCGTACGCGACGCGGCACACGCCGCCGTCGAGCGGGCCCGCTCGGAGCAGAAGCCGTTCCTGCTGGAGACGACGAGCCCGCGGCTGCGTGGCCACTCGGTCGTCGACCCCGCGCGCTACCGCACCGCGGAGGAGAAGGAGGCACTGAAGGCCGCCGACCCGCTCGCGCGCTTCGCGCTGGAGCTGGAGGAGAGCGGCGTTCTGGACGCCGAGGCGCGCGAGAAGCTCGACGCCGAGGTCAAGGCCGAGGTCGACGACGCGGCGGCGTTCGCCGACGACAGCCCGCACCCCGACGTCTCCACCCTGTTCGACTACACGTACGCGACGCCGGTA
This sequence comes from Actinoallomurus iriomotensis, assembly GCF_030269445.1. Lineage (GTDB taxonomy): Bacteria > Actinomycetota > Actinomycetes > Streptosporangiales > Streptosporangiaceae > Actinoallomurus > Actinoallomurus iriomotensis. The sequence continues at coordinate 64,513 of NZ_BSTJ01000022.1, read as the reverse complement.
CCGGGCGAGTCCCGCCGCCTGCCCGCCGACCCGGTCTTCTAGAGGAGCCCCGATGGCCACCGTCACCTATCGCCAGGCCCTGCGGGACACGCTTCGCGCCGAGATGCTCCGCGACGAGGACGTCTTCCTCATGGGCGAAGAGATCGGCGTGTTCGAGGGCTCGTACAAGATCACCGAGGGGCTGCTGAAGGAGTTCGGACCCCGCCGGGTGCGCGACACCCCCATCGCCGAGGAGGGCTTCGTCGGCGCCGCGATCGGCGCGGCGATGCTCGGGCTGCGGCCCGTCGTCGAGATCATGACGATCAACTTCTCGCTGCTCGCCCTCGACCAGATCGTCAACCACGCGGCCAAGATCTACGGCATGTTCGGCGGTCAGTGCAGCGTGCCGATGGTGATCCGCACCCCCGGGGGCGGCGGACAGCAGCTCGGCGCCACCCACTCCCAGAACGTCGAGCTGTTCTACTCCTTCATCCCCGGCCTCAAGGTTCTGGCCCCCAGCACGCCGGCCGAGGCTTCGGCGATGCTCAAGGCCGCGATCCGCGACGACGACCCGGTGCTGTTCCTGGAGAACCTCGCGCTCTACAACACCAAGGGCGAGGTGCCCGACGAGGTCGCGCCCGCGGAGATCGGCCGGGCCGCCGTCACGCGCGAGGGCGCCGACATCACGCTCATCGCCTACTCGCGGATGGCGCGCGTCGCCGCGGAGGTCGCCGAGAAACTCGCCGCCGACGGCGTGTCCGCCGAGGTCGTGGACCTGCGCAGCCTGCGGCCTCTGGACCGCGAGACGATCGTCGCCTCGGTCCGCCGTACGGGCTGCGCCGTGATCGCCGAGGACGACTGGCTCACGTACGGGATCGGCGCCGAGATCGCCGCCACGATCCAGGAGGGCGCGTTCGACTGGCTCGACGCGCCCGTGCGCCGGGTGGCGATGGCCGAGGTCCCGCTCCCCTACTCCAAGCCCCTCGAACTCGCCGCGCTGCCGTCGGCCGAGTCCCTCGTCACCGCCGTACGCGACACGCTCGCCGCGACCGGCCGCCGTTAGGAAGACCATGTCCGAGATCCTCATGCCCCGCCTGTCCGACACCATGGAGGAAGGCGTCGTCAGCTCGTGGCACAAGAAGCCCGGCGACAAGGTCTCTGTCGGTGACTCGCTCGTCGACATCGAGACCGACAAGGCCCTGATGGAGTACGAGGCGTACGAGGACGGCGTCCTCGGCGAGATCCTCGTGCCCGAGGGCGCCACCGCGACCATCGGCACGCCGATCGCGGTCCTGGTCACCGATGGCGCCGCCCCGGCGGCCGCTCCCGCCGCGGCACCCGCGGAGGCGCCCGCGGCGGAGACCGCCCCGGCCCCCGCCGCCACCGCCACCGCCACCGCCACCGCCGTCGCGGAGCCCGAGCCTTCGGCCGGAGGCAACGGCTCGGCGTCGACGCGGTCCCGTCCGCCCTCCTCGCCGCTGGCCCGCCGGATCGCGCGGGAGAACGGCGTCGACCTCAGCACGCTGACCGGCTCGGGTCCCGGCGGCCGCATCGTCCGCGCCGACGTGGAGGCCGCCGCCCTCGACTCCGCCGTCCGGTCCGCGCCGCCCGCGACGCCGTCCACCGCGTCCCCCGCCCCGCAGCCCGCCGCGCCGTCAACCCCGCAGCCGGTCCAGGCGTCCGCCGACGACGAGGACGTCGAGCGGGTGCCGCTGAGCCGGATCCGCAAGGTCACCGCGCGCCGGCTCGCCGAGAGCATGCGGACCGCGCCGCACTTCTACCTGACGCGTGTCGTCGACGTGGAGGAGCTGCTCGCTTTCCGCGCGACGCTCAACGCCGCGCTGGCGCCCGCCAAGGTCAGCGTCAACGACCTGATCGTCAAGGCGTGCGCGACCGCGCTGCGCGCCAACCCGGTGCTGAACGTCTCCTTCACCGAGGAGCACCTGCTCGTGCACAAGCGCGTGCACGTGGGCGTCGCGGTGGCGCTGGACCAGGGCCTGGTCGTGCCGGTGATCCGCGACACCGACCGCAAGAGCGTCTCCCAGATCGGCGCGGAGACGCGCGAGCTGGCCGGGCGCGCCCGGGAGCAGAAGCTGACGCCGCAGGAGATGTCGGGCGGCACGTTCACGGTGAGCAACCTGGGCATGTTCGGCGTGGACGCCTTCACCGCCGTGATCAACCCGCCGGAGGCCGCGATCCTCGCCGTGGGCGCGACCCGCAAGGACGTGGTGTTCCGCGACGGCGAGGTGGTCCCCCGCGACCGGATGACCATCACGCTGTCGATCGACCACCGTGCCTGCGACGGCGCGACGGGCGCGGCGTTCCTCGGAGAGCTCGCCGAGCTGTTGGAGAACCCGCTGCGCATCGTCGCCTGAGCGCGCCGCACCCGAGAGCAGGGGTGTCCCGTCTCGTGAAGAACCACAGACGGGGCACCCCGTACCAATTCCGTCAGGCGGTCACGCGAACGCCCAGGCGAACACCTGCAGCGAGCCCGAGCCCGACTTCGGCGTGTTCAGCGTGATGCTCTTGACCTGCCGGCCCGGGTCCAGCGTGATCGGCGTCGCGCCGAACACGTACATGTTGATCTCCTGCTTCCCTCCTTCGGAGGAGTTGCGGTACGGCGTCTTGGCGACGATCTCGTTGCCGAACCTCGGCGGGTAGGCGTCGGCGCCGAGCGCCCAGTCGCCGGGCTCCAGCGCGCCCGAGGCCGTCGACCCGTCCGTGTAGACGGTGGACGACGCGTCACCGGTGCCGGCCGCGCCCAGGAACGCCGGCTTCGACGCCCCGGCCGGCGCGCTCGGCAGGTCGACGACCTGGCCGCTCGCCTGGACGTTACCGACGGCTCGTTCCTGTCGCCGTTCGACCCCGGCTGGTACGTCGAGGGCAACGGCTCCCAGTACCACTGGATGACCTACTCCGACGTCGCCGGCCTGTTCGGCGCGATGGGCGGGCGCGACCAGGCGGCCAAGCGGCTCGGCCAAGCCGCCCGCGGGGATCACCGTGACGCCCGCCTCGGGCGCCCTCACGGTCGGCGACGCCGGGCGTGCGGACCAGAAGGTGACCGTCTCGGCGGCGGCCGGCACGAAACCGGACTACTACTCGGCGCCGTTCGAGCCGAAGCGGGGCTGGATCCAGTCGTTCACCGGGTTGTAGATGGTCTCCCAGACGTGCGAGCGCTTCATGAACGCCTGGGAGGTGCCGTTGTCGCCGAGCCGCTGGGCGAGCTGGGCGATGCCGAAGTCGGCCAGGCCGTACTCCAGCGTGGTCGCCGGGTCGCCCGGCACGTAGCCGAGCCTGAGGTAGTCGGCGTTGCCGGGCCGTTCGGTGTAGCCGGTGGCCTTGTCCTCCCCGACCCGGTTCGCGCCCTTGACCATGGCTCCTGATCCCGGTGTTGGTCGTCATAGCGTACGAGCCGGGTGAGGCCTGCTCGTTCGCGTGCTGGAAGGTCTGGACGTGGTCCGGGCCGTGCAGCCCGGCCCGGAGATGTGGGTCATGCTGAAGCCGCGAAGCCGGTCGTCCTCGTGCTTGTAGCCGCCGGAGGTGCGCGAGCCGCTGACGTGACCGCGTGCGTCAGGCCGGGCCCTACGGGCCCTGGGGGCCGTAGGGGCCCTCGGAACCGTACGGGCCCTGGGGGCGGAACGGGCCGGGCGGCGGCGGGCCGAAGGACGGGCCCGGGCGCAGGAAGCCCGACTGGTCCGGGCCGGCCCACGGTGGCATCAGCGGGCGCGTCCGGCGCACCTGGAAGGCCTGCCGCGCCACGTGCATGAGATTCATCAGGTCGAGCCGACGCCGGTAGAACCAGGCGGGCTCGGCCACGCCGCGCTCGGCGCGCTGGTGCAGCAGCGCGAGTTCGGTCGCGGCCAGCTGGTAGTCGCCCATGGCCCGCGCGGCCTGGCTGCCGCCGGCCATGCGGGCCCACTGCCGGGCCCGGCGCCGCAGTGCGATGCTGCCGAGCATCTGGACGTCCTGCGGCGTCACGAGGCCCGTGCCGGCGTACATCGGCAGGTGCAGCCGGATCAGGCGTACGGTCTGGCGCCGCTCGCGGACCACGATGACGATCAGGCCGACGATGATGCAGAAGTCGATGCCGTACGCGACGGTGAGGCCCTTGAGGCCGAAGGCGCTGGAGAAGTTCCAGGCGCCGTGCAGCAGCATCGCCCCGCACAGCCCGGCGACGGGCGCGGCGACCCGCGCGGCCCCGCGGTGCAGCGCCGCGTACGCCACCCCCAGCCCGGTCATCGAGGTGAACAGCGGGTGCCCGAACGGCGAGATCACGCCGCGCATGATGAAGACGGCCTCGATGTTGTGCTGGTTGATCGCCCGCATGTAGTAGCCGATGTTCTCCATCATCGCGAAGCCGAGGGCGACCATGGCCGCGTAGATGATGCCGTCGGTCAGGCCGTCGAGCTCGTTCCGACGGAACCACAGGAATCCGAACAGCACCGCGCCCTTGAGCGACTCCTCCACCAGCGGCGCGCCGATCGAGGCGGTGACGAGCTCGCCGCGTTCGCCGAAGACCGGTTTGGTCAGCAGCTCATAGCCCGCGGTGTTGAGGATCAGCGCGCCCAGCACCGCCACACCCGCGCCCCACATGAACGCGAACAGCAGCGCGCGCCAGGGCTCGGGCTCCAGCCGGTCGAGCATGAGGACCAGCGCCACCAGGAGCGGCACCGGCAGGATCGCCAGGATGAGCCCGATGACGAACGGCGCGCCGTTGAGGGCGTCGAGTCCCAGCACGATCAGCGCGCACAACGTCGAGACGATGAGTCCGACGATCAGACCGACCGGTGCCCGCCCGGGCATGCGGCCTTCAAGGACCGCCTTGGGATCAACGCGCGCCATGCCGCGACATTAACCTCAGTGCAGCAGCGGGTCGATCGCGACGGCCAGGAACAGCAGCGCCAGGTAGGCGTTGGACAGGTGAAAGTAGCGCATCGGCTTGAGCACCGCTCCGGTGACGCCACGGCGCACCCGCCCGAGCAGACGGTAGGCCTCCAGCAGCGAGACGGCGCCGAGCACCGCGGCCACGACCGGGTAGAAGAGCGTCGTGTGCGCCACCGGCCACAGGGCCAGCGAGCAGGCCACCGTGACCCAGGTGTAGACGATCACCTCGATGGCGACCCGGCGCTCGGTGGCCACCACCGGCAGCATCGGGACGTTCGCGGCGGCGTAGTCCTCGCGGTAGCGCATCGCGAGCGTCCACGTGTGCGGCGGCGTCCAGAAGAACACCACGAGGAACAGCACGAGCGGCGTCCACGCGAGGCGCCCCGTCAGCGCCGACCAGCCGATCATGACGGGCATGCAGCCGGCGATGCCGCCCCACACGACGTTCTGCGTGGTGCGGCGCTTGAGCAGCATCGAGTAGACGAAGACGTAGAAGCAGATCGCGAACACCGACATGCCGGCGGCCAGCCAGTTGAGGGCCAGCCCGAGGAACAGGGTCGAGGCGACGGCCAGCGCGATGCCGAAGACCAGCGTCTCGCGCGGCGAGACCTGCACCATGGGCAGCGGCCTGCGGCGCGTGCGGCGCATCTTGGCGTCGATGTCGCGATCGATGTAGCAGTTGAGCGCGTTGGCGCTGCCCGCCGACAGCATGCCGCCCGCCAGCGTGGCGATGACCGGCCACAGCGGCGGGAGACCACCGGCGGCCAGGAACATGACCGGCAGCGTGGTGATCAACAGCAGTTCGATGATCCGGGGCTTCGTGAGCGCCACGTAGGCGCGGACGAGCGCGCCGAGCGGGCGGCGGCCGGGACCCACGGGCGCGGGCGTCCGCACGGGACGGTTGATGACCACCGTCACGGGACGTCCACTGGCGTGTTCTCGACATAAAGGGGCACTATGACGAATCCTCGAATCTTTACCGCCGCTTTGCACTGAATCCCGGGCCTTATCACTCACCGGCCACGGCCGCGCCATCACTGTAGTCCCGGTGTCGGCGCACCCCGTCATCGGGGTGGGCGGACACGCGTACGCGCCGGATGATTCGCGTCCGGGATCGCGGGAAGTGCCGTACGCGACACGACGTTAAACGACACATAGGCTCCCGCGCCCGGCAAAAGAGTCCCGGGCGATAGGCTCGCCGAGGGCCCGAGGAGTGGCCTGATCAAGGTGCTCCCCGGATCGAGGCACGCTTTTCCGCCCGCGGGTGGGCGGGCCGCGGGGGCATTGCACGTAGCCGAGAGGAGCCTGGAGCGTCTCGTGAGTACGGATTCCGACAACACCTTCACCTGGACCGAGCTGGACCAGCGGGCCGTGGACACGGTCCGCGCGCTCGCCATGGACGCCGTCGAGGAGGCCGGCTCAGGCCACCCCGGGACCGCGATGAGCCTGGCGCCGGCCGCCTACCTGCTGTTCCAGCGGGTGATGCGCCACGACCCGACCGACCCCGACTGGGCCGGCCGCGACCGGTTCGTGCTGTCCGCGGGTCACAGCAGCCTGACGCTCTACATCCAGCTGTACCTGTCCGGCTACGGCCTCACCCTGGATGACCTGAAGGGCCTGCGCAAGTGGGGCAGCCTGACCCCGGGCCATCCCGAGCACGGCCACACCATCGGCGTCGAGACCACCACCGGCCCGCTGGGCCAGGGCCTGGGCAACGCCGTGGGCATGGCGATGGCGGCGCGGCGTGAGCGGGGCCTGTTCGACCCGGAGCCGTCGTTCGGCGACAGCCCGTTCGACCACTACATCTACTCGATCGTCTCCGACGGCGACATCGAAGAGGGCATCAGCCACGAGGTCAGCTCGCTCGCCGGTCACCAGAAGCTCGGCAACCTCATCGTCATCTACGACGACAACCAGATCTCCATCGAGGACGACACGCAGATCGCCAAGTCCGAGGACGTCGCCGCCCGCTACGAGGCGTACGGCTGGCATGTCCAGAAGGTCGACTGGACCTCGGACGACGGCTACAAGGAGGACCCCGAGGCCCTCTACCGCGCGCTGCTGGCCGCCAAGGCCGAGCTCGGCCGCCCGTCGCTGATCTCGCTGCGCACGATCATCGGCTGGCCCGCGCCCAACCTGCAGAACACCGGCAAGGCCCACGGCGCCGCGCTCGGCGCCGAGGAGGTCGCGGCGACCAAGCGGGTGCTCGGCCAGAACCCGGACAAGACCTTCGACGTGCCCGAGGAGATCCTCCAGCACGCGCGCAAGGTGGTCGAGCGCGCCCGTGCCGCGCACGCCGAGTGGAACAAGGCCTTCGAGGCCTGGCGCTCGGGCAACCCGGAGCGCGCGTCGGAGTACGACCGCATCCGCGTCCGCCGGCTGCCGGACGGCTGGACCGCCAAGCTGCCGGAGTTCGAGGCGGGCAAGGCGGTCGCGACCCGTGCGGCCTCCGGCGAGATCCTCGGCGCGATCGGCCCGGTGCTGCCGGAGCTGTGGGGCGGCTCGGCGGACCTGGCGGGCAGCAACAACACGACGATGAAGGGCGAGCCGTCCTTCATCCCCGAGGAGTACCAGACCAAGGACTACCCCGGGAACCGCTACGGCCGCACGCTGCACTTCGGCATCCGTGAGCACGGCATGGGCGCGATCATGAACGGCATCGCCCTGCACGACGGCACCCGTCCGTACGGCGGCACGTTCCTGGTCTTCAGCGACTACATGCGTCCGTCCGTGCGGCTGGCCGCGCTGATGAAGCTGCCGGTCACCTACGTCTGGACGCACGACTCGATCGGCCTCGGTGAGGACGGCCCGACCCACCAGCCGGTCGAGCACCTGTGGGCCCTGCGCGCGATCCCCGGCCTCGACATCGTCCGGCCGGCGGACGCCAACGAGACGGCCGTCGCCTGGCGGACCATCCTCGAGCACACCGACCGCCCGGCGGGCCTCGCGCTCACCCGGCAGAAGGTGCCGACGTTCGACCGCTCGGAGTTCGGCTCCGCCGAGGGCACGGCCAAGGGCGCGTACGTCCTGGTCGACGCCTCGAACGGGCAGCCGGACGTCATCCTCATCGCCACCGGCAGCGAGGTGCAGATCGCGGTGGAGGCCCGTGAGGTCCTCGAGCGCGACGGCACGCCCACGCGGGTCGTCTCCATGCCGTCGGTGGAGTGGTTCGAAGAGCAGGACGAGGCCTACAAGCAGCAGGTGCTCCCCCCGGCGGTGCGCGCGCGCGTGTCCGTGGAGGCCGGGGCCGCCCTCGGGTGGCGCACCTACATCGGCGACGCGGGCGAGAGCGTGAGCCTGGACCACTTCGGCGCGTCGGCCGACTACAAGACGTTGTTCCAGCAGTTCGGCTTCACCGCCGACCGGGTCGTGGCCGCGGCGCGTTCCAGCCTCACGAAGGTGAACGTGACCGGTCAGGGTTCGACGACCGGTAACTGAGGAGAGAGATGAGTGACATCCTGAAGGCGCTCTCCGACGAGGGCGTGTCCATCTGGCTCGACGACATCAGCCGCGAGCGTCTGCAGAGCGGCAACCTCGCCCAGCTGATCAAGGAGAAGCACGTCGTCGGGGTGACGTCCAACCCGACGATCTTCGCCAAGGCGCTCAGCAAGGGCTCGGCCTACGACGAGCAGGTCCGTGAGCTCGCGGTCCGCGGCGTCGACGTCGAGGAGGGCGTCCGGGCCATCACGACGTACGACATCCGGTGGGCGGCCGACGTCCTGCGGCCGGTCTACGACCGCACCGACGGCGTCGACGGGCGCGTGTCCATCGAGGTCGACCCGCGTCTCGCGCACGACACCGAGAAGACCGTCGCCGAGGCCAAGGCGCTGTGGTGGCTGGTCGACCGGCCGAACACCTTCATCAAGATTCCCGCGACGCTCCCCGGCCTGCCGGCGATCACCGAGACGCTGGCGCAGGGCATCAGCGTGAACGTCACGCTGATCTTCTCGCTGGAGCGGTACGGCCAGGTCATCGACGCCTTCTTCGAGGGGCTGGAGAAGGCACGGGCGAACGGCCACGACCTGTCCAAGATCGAGTCCGTGGCGTCGTTCTTCGTCAGCCGCGTCGATTCCGAGATCGACAAGCGCCTGGACAAGCTCGGTGAGACCGAGCTGAAGGGCAAGGCCGGCATCGCCAACGCCCGCCTGGCGTACGCCCTGTTCGAGGAGAAGTTCGGCACCGACCGCTGGACGGCGCTCAAGGACGCGGGCGCGCGCCCGCAGCGTCCCCTGTGGGCCTCGACCGGTGTGAAGAACCCGGACTACCCCGACACCATGTACGTCGACGAGCTCGTGGCGCCACAGGTGGTCAACACGATGCCGGAGGCGACGCTCGACGCCACCGCCGACCACGGCCGCATCTCCGGCAACACGATCCAGGGCCGGTACGACGAGGCCCGGCGGCACCTGACCGCGCTCAAGGAGGCCGGCGTCGACTACGACGACGTCGTCCGCGTCCTCGAGGAGGAGGGCGTGGAGAAGTTCGAGGCCTCCTGGAAGGAGCTCCTCGACACGGTCAAGGGTGAACTGGAGGCCAAGGCAGGGTAAGTCCGGCCTGGAACGGGCAGTACCAGCCCGGGTACGGGGTGAACCTGGGAGGCACTGTGAGCGAGAGAGCGATATGGCACGACGTCACCGTCACGGGGTCGGCGAAGGAGGCCCCGTGACGTTGCGCGTGACCGGCGGCGGCGTGTCGGTGACCGTCCAGGGCGACGCGGTCGGTGAGTCAGACGGCGTCCTCGAACGGCTGGCCGCCGACGGCGTGCCGGCCGCCCTGATGGCCGGCAACGCCAGCCTGTGGGGGCCCGAGGCGACGGATGAGGCGGCCGGGCGGCTCGGCTGGGTGCACGCGCCCGAACGCTCGCGCCGGCTGCTCCCCCGCCTCGACGAGCTCACCGAGCGCTTCGCGGGCCTGGACCACGTCGTTCTCGCCGGCACGGGCGGCGCCTGCCTGGCCGCCGAGGTGATCGCGCGCGGCCAGGGCGCGGACCTCACCCTGCTCGACACGGTCGACCCGCACCAGGTGCGGCGCGCGGCCAGGGGTCCGCTCGATCGCACGCTGCTGGTCGTCTCCGGCGCCGAGACGGTCGAGACCGACGCGGTACGGCGCGTCTTCGAGCGCGCCTTCCGCGACGCGGGCATCGACCCGGCCGGACGCATCGTGGTCGTGGGACCGCCCGGCTCGCCGCTGGACGCCCCCGGCCACACGTTCGTCGCCGCCGACCCGGAGGTGGCCGGCTGCTTCGGCGCGCTGAGCGCCTACGGCCTGGTGCCGGCGGCACTCTGCGGGACCGACGTACGGCGGCTGCTGGACGAGGCCGAGGCACTCGTCCCCTCGCTGCTGCTCGGCTACGACAACCCCGGGCTGGTGCTGGGCGCCGCGCTGGGCACCGCGCCGGCGAACGGGCGGGACCGGCTGCTCATCGCCGATGACGGTTCGGGGCCGCTGGGCCTGGACCGCTGGATCGAGCAGCTGGTCGCCGAGTCGACCGGCAAGGACGGCCGGGGGCTGGTGCCGGTCGTCGTGGAGGGCCCGGCCGCGCCGGGGTTCGGCGCCACGCGTGACGTGCGCCGGCTCGTGCTCGGCGACCCCGCCGACGGCACCGGGCTGGCCGTGTCCGGGCCGCTGGGCGCGCTGTTCCTGCTGTGGGAGTACGCCGCGGCGGTGGCCTGCCGGGTCATCGGCGTCAGCCCGTTCGACCGGCCGGCGATCAGTGAGTCCGAGGAGGCCCTGTCGGGCCTGCTGCGCGGCGCGGAGGACGGCACGCCCCCGGTGGTGATCGGCTGCGAGCCGGTCCTGGTGGACGGCGAGGTGGAGGTGCACGCCACCGGCGACATGCTGGAGGGTGCCAAGGACCTCCGCGACGTCCTCGACGCGTTCACCCACGCCGTGCCCGCCGACGGTTACGTGGCGGTGATGGCCTACCTCGACGCGGCGGACGACACGACCGGGCTGCGGCCGCCGCTCGCCCGCCGGGCCGCGCACGAGCGCGACGCCCAGGCGGCGTTCGGCCTGGCGCCGCGGCTGCTGCACTCGACCGGCCAGGTGTACAAGGACGGACCGCGCACGGGCGTGTTCCTGCAGATCACCGGGGCGGTCACCGCCGACGTCGACGTGCCCGGCCGGCCGTACTCCCTCGGCACGCTGCAGCGCGCCCAGGCCTTTGCCGACCTGCGGGCGCTGCGCACGCGGGGGCACACGGTCGTGCGGCTGCATCTGCGGGACCGGGCGGCCGGGCTCGCGAGGCTGGAGGCCGCGCTCAGCGGCTGAACCCGAGCGCTGCGGGAACGCCAAGTGATCCACTTTTCCCGGTGTTTACCGCACGTTCGGCCCCATGGACCCCCATCAACTGAAACGATCGGAGAGGACATGCCATGTCGGGTGATATGGCATGTGCCAGAGAATGGAACAATGCGGAGGCAGGCGCCCGCGACGGCGTACATTCCGCCGACGGGGGAAGATCGTGCACGACGTGATGGTTCGGGATAGTGGTCATCGGCTCTCCGATGACCGGAAACGCACGATCGCCGCGCGGTCAGGCCCGCGGCGAGAGCGCCTGGTCCGCCGGGCGCACCACTGCCCAGGGAGGACGGGGATGTCGGGCATCAGTCGGCCCACCGGTAAGACCGCAACGCAGGACGGAGATGGCAGATGACGCGGATCGAGAACATCCTCAACCCGCTCCGCGATCCCCGCGACAAGCGTCTGCCGCGCGTGGCCGGGCCATGTGTGCTCGTGCTGTTCGGGGTCACCGGGGACCTGTCCCGTAAGAAGCTGCTGCCGGCGATCTACGACCTGGCCAACCGCGGCCTGCTGCCGCCGGGCTTCGCCGTGGTCGGGTTCGCCCGCCGCGACTGGGAGCACCAGGACTTCCGCCAGCTCGCGCACGACGCGGTCAAGGAGCACGCGCGGACGCCCTTCCGCGAGGAGGTCTGGAACCAGCTCAGCGAGGGCATCCACTTCGTACCGGGCAGCTTCGACGACGACGCGGCGTTCGAGGAGCTCGCGACGGCCGTCAAGGAGCTGGACGCCAAGCGGGGCACCGGCGGCAACTACGCGTTCTACCTGTCGATTCCGCCGAAGTTCTTCCAGGACGTCGTCAAGCAGCTCCAGCGCAGCGGGCTGTCCAAGCCGTCGGAGGGCTCCTGGCGGCGTGTCGTCATCGAGAAGCCGTTCGGCCACGACCTGGCCAGCGCGCGGGAGCTCAACGCGATCCTGCACGAGGTCTTCCCCGAGGAGTCGATCTTCCGCATCGACCACTACCTCGGCAAGGAGACGGTCCAGAACATCCTGGCGCTGCGCTTCGCCAACACGCTGTACGAGCCGATCTGGAACCGCTCCTACGTCGACCACGTGCAGATCACGATGGCCGAGGACATCGGCATCGGCGGCCGGGCCGGCTACTTCGACGGCATCGGCGCCGCCCGCGACGTGATCCAGAACCACCTGCTCCAGCTCCTCGCGCTGACCGCGATGGAGGAGCCGGTCTCCTTCGAGGCCGAGTCCGTACGCGCGGAGAAGGCCAAGATCCTGTCCGCGGTGCGTCTGCCGGCCGACCTGGACACCTACACCGTGCGCGGCCAGTACACCGCGGGCTGGCAGGGCGGTGTGAAGGTGCCCGGCTTCCGCGAGGAGGAGGGCATCCCGCCGGGTTCGCGCACCGACACGTACGCCGCGATGCGCCTCGACATCGACACGCGCCGCTGGGCGGGCGTGCCGTTCTACCTGCGCACCGGCAAGCGCCTGGCCCGGCGCGCCACCGAGGTGGCGCTGATGTTCCAGCGGGCGCCGCACCTGCCGTTCGCGCAGACCGACACCGAGGAGCTGGGCCAGAACGCCCTGGTCATCAGGGTGCAGCCGGACGAGGGCGTGACCCTGCGGTTCGGCTCGAAGGTGCCGGGCACCTCGATGGAGGTCCGCGACGTCAACATGGACTTCGACTACGGCGAGTCCTTCACCGAGTCCTCCCCCGAGGCGTACGAGCGGCTGCTGCTGGACGTGCTGATCGGTGACCCGCCGCTGTTCCCCCGCCAGGAGGAGGTCGAGCTGTCGTGGCGGATCCTCGACCCGGTCGAGGAGCACTGGGAGAAGCACGGCGCTCCCCAGCCCTACCCTGCGGGTAGCTGGGGACCCAAGGCGGCGGACGAGATGATGGCCCGCGACGGCCGAGCGTGGAGGCGACTCTAAGGATGATCATCGATCTGGCGAACACCAGCACCCGCAAGATCCAGGATGCGCTGACCGCGGCCCGCCACCGGATGGGCGGCCCGGCCACCGGCAAGGTGCTGACGTTGATCGTCGTGACCGACGAGGCGGCCCAGTACGACGCGATCCGCGCCGCCACCGAGGTGGCGCGCGAGCATCCCTGCCGCATTCTCGGCGTGATCGCCCGCGGCCGCGAGGCCGAGTCCCGCTTCGACGCCGAGGTCCGCGTCGGCGAGAGCGGTCCCGGTGAGACGGTGCTGCTGCGGATGTACGGCCAGCTCGCCGAGCACGCCGACTCCGTGGTGCTGCCGCTGCTGGTGCCCGACACGCCCGTCGTCACCTGGTGGCCCGGCGAGGCCCCGGCCAAGCCGGGCGACGAGGCCCTCGGCGCGCTCGCCCAGCGCCGGGTCACCGACTCGGCGAGCGCCGCCGACCGGCTCGGCGCGCTGAAGCGGCTGGCCGGTGGCTACCTGCCCGGCGACACCGACTTCGCGTGGGCGCGCGTCACGCCGTGGCGTTCCCTGCTCGCCGCGGCCCTCGACCAGCCGCACGACGACGTCACGGCGGCCCGCATCGAGGCCGATCCCGGCAGCCCGAGCGCGGCGCTTCTCGGCGGCTGGCTGTCGGTGCGTCTCGGCGTCTCGGCGGAGATCGCCGAGTCCCGCGGGCCGGGCATCACGGCGGTGCGCCTCACCACCAAGGACGGTGAGATCGCGGTCACCCGCCCGGACGGCCGGGTCGCGACGCTCTCGCGGTCCGACCAGCCCGACCGCCAGGTCGCGCTGCACCGGCGCTCGACCGCCGAGCTGCTCGCCGAAGAACTGCGGCGTCTCGACCCCGACGAGGTCTACTACGAGGCGGTCCAGCGGTTCGCCAAGGGCCTGGAGGCGTCGTCCGCGCAGGCCGCCCCCGCCGCGAAGAGCGCCGCGAAACCGAAGGCGAAGAAGTCGTGACCATGCCGTTCGTCGTGGTCCACCAGGACCAGGACCTGCTCGCCAAGGCCGTCGCCGCGCGGCTGGTGACGCGGCTCGTGGACGCGCAGTCCGCGGGCGGCGGCGCTCACGTCGTCCTCACCGGGGGCGGCGTGGGCACCGCCGTCCTGGCGGAGCTGGCCGCCACACCCGCCCGCGACGCCGTCGACTGGCAGAACGTGGACATCTGGTGGGGCGACGAGCGATACCTGCCCTCCGGCCACGAGGAGCGGAACGAGACCGGCGCGCGTGCGGCCCTGCTCGACCACGTCGACGTGGACGAACGCCGCGTACATCCGATGCCCGCGTCCGACTCGGGGCTCTCCCCCGAGGACGCCGCGCGGAAGTACGCCGAGGAGCTGCGGAAGGCCACCCGCCCGGACGATCACGGCGACGTGCCGTCGTTCGACGTGCTCATGCTCGGCCTGGGCCCGGACGCGCACGTGGCGTCGCTGTTCCCGGGCCTGCCCGCGCTGCGGGAGAGCCGCCCGGTCGTGGCCGTGCACGGGGCGCCGAAACCCCCGCCCACCCGCCTGAGCCTGACCCTCCCGGCGCTCCGCACCGCCGAAGAGGTCTGGATCCTCGCGGCGGGCGAGTCGAAGGCCAAGGCCGCGCGACTGGCCCTGTCCGACGCGGACCCGGCCGAGGTGCCGGCCGCCGGCGCCCGGGGAAAGCAGCGAACGCTGTTCGTACTCGACCGGGCCGCCGCCGGCGAGCTGCCACCGGACATCTCCCGGCCCGCGTCCCGCTGACGCGGCGCTCAGGTGGGGAGCGGCCGGTCGTTCACCACATGCTTCATGACGAGCGTGGAGTTCAGCCGCTGCACGCCAGGGAGGGCGGACAGGACGTCGTCCTCCAGCTCCTGGTAGGCGGTCAGGTCGGCGGTGACGACGCGCAGCAGGTAGTCGGGGTCGCCGAACAGCCTCTGGGCCTGTACGACCTCCGGCACCCGGGCGACCGCCTCCTCGAAGCCGAGCAACGTGTCGCGATCCTCCTGCCGCATGGTGACGAAGACCAGCGCCTGGAAGGTCAGGCCGAGCGCACCGGCGTCCACGATCGCGCGGTAGCCGACGATCGTTCCGTCGCGTTCCAGCTCCCGTAGACGGCGGTGGCACGGCGAGACGCTCAGTCCCACCCGCGCCGCCAGCTCCGTGATCGTCGCACGGCCGTCTTCCTGTAGCTCGGCAAGGATCTTCCGGTCGATCGCGTCCACACAGAAGATTCTTCCAGAATCCGCCGCTCAGCCAGCAGAAGTTGGAAACACTTCCGCGCCGATCGCACGTATTCTCCTCATCGACAGCCGCGATCGGAGAAGACTCATGGCCGTAAGCTCCGTGCTCGCCTTCTGGATCGTCGCGCTGCTCCTCATCGTGGTGCCGGGCGCGGACTGGGCGTTCACCATCAGCGCGGGGCTGCGCGGCCGCTCCGTGCTTACCGCGGTGGCCGGGCTGGTCGTCGGCTACGCCGCCGTCACCCTCGTCGTCGCGGCGGGGGTCGGCGCCCTGGTGGCGGGGTCACCGGCCGCGCTGACCGGTCTCACGCTCGTCGGCGGCCTCTACCTGATGTGGCACGGCGCGACGACGTTCGCCCGCCCCTCCACGCCCGGCACGAGCGGCCACCGCCTGACCGGAACCGACCGGGCCGTCTTCGTTCGCGGCATCGGCGTCAGCGGGCTCAACCCGAAGGGCTTATTGATCTTCCTCGCCCTGCTGCCCCAGTTCACCGATCGCGACGGCGGCTGGCCCATCGCCGGGCAGATCGGCGTGCTCGGCCTGACGTTCATGGTGACGTGCGCGGTGTTCTATCTCTGCCTCGGCGCCCTCACCCGTACCGTCCTGTACGGCCGGCCGGCCGCCGCGCACCTCATCGGCCGCCTCTCCGGGACCGCCATGGTCGCCGTCGGCGCCTGGCTGATCATCGATCGGCTGTCGGGCTGACGCGGCGCAGGAGCGTGATCATGCGCCAGGCGTCCGGGGAGTCCAGCGACACCCCGGCGTCGAAGTCGCCGTACCGGGCCTCGACGGTGAGGCCGCCCGCGAGGCGGATGGCGGCCTGGAGCTCGGTCGCGGTCCAGAAACGGTAGGGCACGACGCCCTGGATCACGTCGCCGCCGTCGATCGCGATGGTCACCCGGTCGCGGACGACCTGGGTGATCGGGTCCAGCTCGTCACCGGGCTCTCCCCAGCGTACGTGCGCGCTCACGCCGTCCTTGCTGACCGTCCAGGCGTTGGACACGCGCGGAGTGTCGCTGAGCCGGTCGGCCGGATGGCTCATCTCGATGACCGCGAGCCCGCCGTCGGCCAGGTGCTCGCGGACGTGGGAGAGGTACGCCACGAAGGCGTCCAGCGTCATGAGATGCGCGGTCGAGTCGAGCATGGTGACGACCAAGTCGAACCGGCGGCCGAGCCGGAACCCGGTCATGTCCGCCTCCACGACCTCCAGCGGCAGGCCCTCCCCCTGCGAGCGCGCGTACGCGCACATCGCCGGGCTCAGGTCCAGCGCGGTGGCCGCGACGCCTCGGCGGGCGAACTCCCGCGCGTGTTCGGCCGGCCCGGCGGCCAGCTCCAGCACCGTACGGACCGGGCCCGCCCAGGCGAGCAGGGCGTCCACCTCGGCGCTCACGTCGCGGAAGGAACAGGCCAGCTCGTACGCCCGGGGGTGGTCATAGATCACGGCTCAATCGTCCCAGAGTTGACCGGCCGGGCCGTACCCGGCAGGCTCGGGCGGTGATGAAGGACCGGCCAGACCCCACGGCGGCGCTCGCCGACGTGGCACGGATCGGCCCGTTCTTCTCGGTCGACACCGACCCCGGCATCGCGGGCCATCCGCTCTGGCGGCCGTTCACCGAGCTGGCGGGGCGGGCCCTGCCGGATCAGATCGCCGCCGTCCGTGCGCGGCTGGGCACCGGTGAGGAGCGCGTCGCGGCCTCACTGCTGTTCCAGGGGATCGCGGGCCGGCTGTGGTCGCCGGTGCTGGCGGCGGCCGTGGAGCACGGCGTGCTCCCCGACCTGGACCCGGCCCGTACGTACTGGCACGCGGCCTCGCCGGGGCCGGTGCTGCTGGCGGCGCCGGAGCCGCCGGGGCTGGTCGCTGACGCCTCCGCCATGCACCGCGTCGTGGTGGACCGTCATCTGCGCCCGCTGGTGAGCGCGCTCCGCGAGGTGACTCCGGTCGCCGAGGGCCTGCTGTGGGGCAACGCCGCCTCGGCGCTGGCCGGAGCGCTCACCGTCCTGGCCGGAGCGCGCCCCGGAAGCACCGCACCTGCCGACCGCCTGGTACGGGAGTTGCTGGAGGTACCGCCCCTGCGCGGCACGGGCGAGCTCGGGCCGCGGGGCTTCCAGCGGCGCAGCTGCTGCCTGTACTACCGCGTACCCGGCGGTGGCCTCTGCGGCGACTGCGCCCTACGAGAGCCGTGACCGGCGCCGCCCCGACCGGCGATCACGGGCGGTTGCCGGCGATCGCGTGGATGAGGCCGTACTCCCGCGCCTGCTCGGCGGTGAACATGCGACCCTCGCGCGCGTCCTCGCGGACCTCGTCCACCTCGCGGCCGGTGACCTCGGCGAGCCGGAGGTAGAACGCGTCCACCTTCCGCCGGTGCTCCTCCTCGCGGATGGCCACGTCGGAGGCGGCACCGCCGGTCTCGGTGCGCGGCTCGGTCAGCAGGAGGGTCGCGTGCGGGGTCATCTCGCGGCTCCGCCCGGCCGCCAGGATCAGCAGCGCCGGCCCGCCCGCCTGGCCGATCACCACGACGTTCACCGCGCAGGACAGGACGCCCATCGTGTCGGCCACCGCGAACGCCGCCTCGAGGTCGGCGTCCGGGGCGCGCAGGTGCAGGGCGATCGGCTCGTCGCCACTCCCGTCCAGCATGATCAACCGTGCGGACAGGTCGGTGGCGAGGTCGCCGTCGATCCGGCCGTTCGCCAGCACGATGCGCCGGTCGTACAGCAGGTCGGCGGCGCTCGGCCCGGCGTACGCACCCCGCTGGGGCAGGTCCCGGGGATCGCCCTGGGGCTCCCGCCGCGACGGCTCCCATGGGAACTCGGGCGGAAACGACGGCATCGTCATGGTGACCATCCCTCTCATCCGGCCGGCAGGTTCCGCCCTCGACGATAGTCCGGCTCCCGGCCCCCATGCCCCCTCGCCGTACCCGGATCGGCCGCGCCGCGCCGCGATACGGTGCTGTCCGTGATCGACGAGCCGCGTCTCCCCTCCCTGCATCCCGACGATCTGAACGACGAGCAGCGTGACGTCTACGAGGCGATCGTCGGCGGTCCCCGCCCGGCGAACGTGTTCTCCTTCGTCGATGAGGAGGGCCGGTTGCTCGGCCCGTTCAACGCGATGCTCTACAGCCCGGCCGTCGGCGATCCGCTGCAGGAGCTGGGCGCCGCGCTGCGGTTCCGGACGAGCTTCACCGCCCGCGAGCGGGAGATCGCGACGCTCGTCGTCGCGGCACAGTCCCGCTCGGAGTACGAGTGGTACGCGCACGAGCGCGCCGGCCGCCGAGCGGGGCTGACCGAGGACGAGCTGACCGCCCTGCGAACCGGCGGCGACCCGGTCCTGGCCGACGCGCGGGAGCGGATCGTTCACGAGACGGCCCGCGCGCTCGCCGCCGACGGTGACCTGTCCGCCCCGATGTACGCCGAGGCGACGGCGTCCCTGGGCCGTACCGCCGTGGTGGAGCTCGTCACCCTCGTCGGCTACTACTCCGCGCTCGCGTTGCAGCTGCGCGTGTTCCGTGTCGGCGTCCCGGACGGCGAACCGCCGACCTTCTGAGCCTCCGCGGCATGCTCTCCGGTGCCGCGTCCTACGACCACCACGCGGTCACCTCGATCGTCCGCCGGGTCCTGAGCGCCGGCCGATGGCCGCGCGGCGCGGACGGCGGACCCGTCCGCGCCGCGGCCCACGCGTCAGCGGACGGGCGCCCAGCCGGGCATCGGGAAGCCCTTCAGCAGGTCCTGGATCTCCCCCGCGATCGCGTCGAGCGCGGGTCCGTCCTCGGCCGACGCGACCGCGCGGTCGATCCACTCGGCGACGGAGGCCATGTGCTCCTCGGTGAGGCCGCGGGTCGTGACCGCCGCCGTGCCGAGGCGGATCCCCGACGGGCTCCACGGCTTGCGCGGATCGAAGGGCACCGTGTTGAAGTTGAGCTCGATTCCGGCCAGGTCGAGCGCCTTGGCCGCCGGTTTGCCGGCGATGTCCTTGTTCGTCAGGTCGACCAGGATCAGGTGGTTGTCGGTGCCGCCGGACACGAGGTCGAAGCCCCGGTCCGTCAGCGCGGCCGCGAGCGCCTTGGCGTTCGCGACGACCTGCTGGGCGTAGGTGCGGAACTCCGGCCGGGCGGCCTCGTTCAGCGCCACGGCGATCGCCGCGGTCGTGTGGTTGTGCGGGCCGCCCTGCAGCCCGGGGAAGATCGCTTTGTCGATCGCGGTGGCGTGCTCCTCGGTGGTCAGGATCATCGCGCCGCGCGGGCCGCGCAGGGTCTTGTGGGTCGTCGTGGTGATCACGTCGGCGTGCCCGGCCGGGGACGGGTGCGCTCCCCCGGCGACCAGACCCGCGATGTGCGCGATGTCGGCGACGAGGACGGCGCCGGTCTCCCGGGCGATCTCGGCGAACGCGGGGAAGTCGATCGTGCGCGGGATCGCGGTGCCGCCGCAGAAGATGACCTTCGGGCGCTCCTTGCGCGCGAGGTCGCGTACCTGGTCCATGTCGACCCGCCCGGTCGTGCGGCCGACACCGTAGTGGACCGGGCGCAGCCACTTGCCGGTGATCGACACCGGCGACCCGTGCGTCAGGTGACCGCCGTGGGCGAGCTCCAGCGACAGGAAGGTGTCACCCGGCTCCATGAACGCCAGGTGCACGGCGAGGTTGGCGGGCGAGCCGGAGTACGGCTGGACGTTGGCGTGCGGGACGCCGAAGAGCGTACGGGCGCGTTCGCCGGCCAGTTCCTCGATCGGGTCGACGACCTGCTGGCCCTCGTAGTAGCGCTTGCCCGGATAGCCCTCGGAGTACTTGTTGGTCAGGACCGAGCCGGTGGCCTCCAGCACGGCGGGTGAGACGTAGTTCTCCGACGCGATGAGCCGGACCTTGTCGTGCTGACGCGTGGCCTCGGCCTCGATGAGCTCGGCGACCGCGGGGTCGGCGTCGGTGAGATGCGACAGCGGCGGTTGGTGCATGGGGATCCTCCCTTGGCAGGAGAGGACACCCAGGCGCGCGGTGCCGTACTCTTCGCTCCCCGGTGGTGAACTCCACCTCGATGCGCCAGTCGCGAGGCCACCCATGGTAGCCGCACGCGGATCAGTCGGTGGCCGCGTCGAAGGACTCGGTGAGCCAGGCGCACACCTGCTCGTCCACGTCGGCGGGGTCGATCAGCTTGATGACGTGCATCGTACGGTCACCGGAGACGAGCAGACGGCGCGCGATGCGTGCGTGCTCGACCGGGCGGGGCAGGAACAGCCAGAGGTTCAGCGACCGCGCCTTGGGCCGCACCTCGGCGAGCTTGCGGTCGCTCTTCAGGAACACCCCGACGCCGACCGCGTCGGCGTGGAAGGGGCCCAGCGTGGCCAGGTGGCCGACCAGCCGGTCGTAGATCTCCCGGTAGGTGTCCGGCCAGGGGGCGAAGCACTCCTCGACCGTGCAGCCGGGCACGCACACGTGCGACTGCCGGGCGCGCCCGAACTCACGGTCGCACCGCGGGCAGGTCCACCGGCCCATGGCCACCTCCGTGACGGCGACGGCCCGGCGTACGCCGAGGCGTGCACCGGGCCGGTCGCGGACGTGCCTGTCCCGCTCGGACTTGTCCCGAAGCTTCCGTCCGTAACGGGGCTTCGAGTCAGGCCCTAGTTGCGGGCGCGCTCCATGGCCGCCTGGATGGCGGCGCGCTCGTTGCGGAGCTTGGTGAGGGCCTCTTCGAGAATGGCCTCACCGTCGGCGTCGCTGCGCCGCTCCTTGACGTACGCGAGGTGCGTCTTGTACGGCTCGTTGCGCGGGGGCGCAGGGGGGTTCTGGGGGTCCTTGCCGGCGGGGAAACCGCAGCGAGGGCAGTCCCACTGGTCCGGTACGGCGACGTCGGTCGCGAAGCTCGGCCGGGATTCGTGCCGGTTCGCGCAGTAGAACGTCACCCACACCCGGGGTGCCGCCTCACCGCGCTCGGCCTCTCCCATCGGGCCGGCGCCGACGCGGCTGCCCCGAATGGCGTTGCCACTACCCACGGAGTACTCCTCGTTATTCCTGCCGTCGCGACGAGGACGCGACGGCCGTCAACACTGCCTGGCCGGTATGCCTGTGCGCGGATCAGCCGTGGTGGCCGTGTGCGAACAACAGGCCCAGGGCGATGATCGACAGAAACCAGATGATGCCCGTGCCGATCGTGAGCCGGTCGAGGTTGCGCTCGACCACGGACGACCCGCCCAGCGAGGAGCTGATACCGCCGCCGAACAGATCCGACAGGCCACCGCCCTTGCCCTTGTGGAGGAGGACGAGCAACACCATCAGCGCGCTCGTGATGATGAGGACGATGGAAGTTCCGATGATCACAGCAGTTCAGCGCTTTCGTGATTCACCCCGCCGGGCGCGGGGAATAGTCGCGTATTCAGGTCATCCGTTCCGAGGGTACGTCACTACCCCCGCCTGTCTCAGCAGAAACGCTCAGTCCGGCGACGGAGATCAGACGAGCCGCTCACGGAACCGGCAGATCTTGATGAACTCTCCGGCATCGAGGCTGGCGCCCCCGACGAGGGCCCCGTCGATGTCGGCTTGGGCCATGATGCCGCCGATGTTGTCACCCTTGACGGAGCCGCCGTAGAGGACACGCACCTGATCGGCGAGATCTCCACTGTACAGCTCGGCGAGGCGTGTGCGGATCGCGCCGCACACCTCCTGCGCGTCGTCGGGGGTGGCGACCTCACCGGTGCCGATCGCCCAGACCGGCTCGTAGGCGATGACGATCTGCCGGGCCTGCTCCGCCGGCACCTTCTCCAGGGCGCCGTCGAGCTGGCCGAGCGTGTGCGACAGGTGCTCGCCCGCCTGGCGGATCTCCAGGCCCTCGCCCACGCACAGGATCGGCGTCAGCTCGTGCTTGAACGCCGCCTTCACCTTCGCGTTGACGAGCGCGTCGTCCTCGTGGTGGTACTCACGGCGCTCGGAGTGCCCGGCGAGCACGTAGGTGCAGCCGAGCTTGGCGAGCATCGCGGCCGACACCTCGCCGGTGTAGGCGCCCTTCTCGTGTGCCGAGACGTCCTGGGCGCCGTACTTCAGCACCAGCCGGTCGGCGTCCACCAGCGTCTGCACGCTGCGGATGTCGGTGAACGGCGGGAGCACCACGACGTCGGCCGCTTCGTAGTCGGCCTCCTTGAGGCCGAACGCCAGCTTCTGGACGTGCGCGATCGCCTCGAGGTGGTTGAGGTTCATCTTCCAGTTGCCGGCGATGAGGGGCTTGCGGCCCCCCTCGCCGGCGGCACTCTTCGGCGCCACGGTCAGTCCTCCAGAGCGGCAAGGCCGGGCAGCGACTTACCCTCGAGGTACTCGAGGCTCGCGCCGCCACCGGTCGAGATGTGCGAGAACCCGTCTTCGGGCAGACCCAGCTTGCGTACGGCCGCCGCCGAGTCACCGCCGCCGACGACGGTGAACGCGTCGGAGGCGATCAGGGCCTCGGCCACCGCACGGGTGCCGCCGGAGAAGGCGTCGAACTCGAACACGCCCATCGGGCCGTTCCAGAACACGGTCGCCGCGTCGGCGAGCTTGCTCGCGAACAGCTCACGGGTGCGCGGCCCGATGTCGAGGCCCTCGCGGTCGGCCGGGATCGCGGTCGTGTCGACGACCTCGTGCGGCGCGTCGGCGGCGAACCCGGTCGCGGCCAGCACGTCGACCGGCAGCACGAGCTCGACACCGCGCTCCTCGGCCTCCTTGAGGAAGCCGCTGACCTGGTCGAGCTGGTCCTCCTGCAGGAGCGAGTTGCCGACCTCGTGGCCCTGGGCCTTGAGGAAGGTGTAGGCCATGCCGCCGCCGATCAGGAGACGGTCGACCTTGCCGAGCAGGTTGGCGATGACACCGAGCTTGTCGGAGACCTTCGCGCCGCCCAGCACCACGGCGTACGGGCGCTTGGGGTCCTCGGTGAGCTGCTTGAGCACCTCGACCTCGGCGGCGACCAGCCCGCCGGCCGCGTGCGGGAGCCGCTGCGGCACGTCGTAGACGCTGGCGTGCTTGCGGTGCACCGCGCCGAAGCCGTCGCCGACGTACAGCTCGGCGAGACCGGCCAGGGCGTCGGCGAACGCGCCGCGCTCGGCGTCGTCCTTGCTGGTCTCCCCCGCGTTGAAGCGGAGGTTCTCCAGCAGGGCGACCTCGCCGTCGGCGAGGGCGTCGACGGTCGCCTTGGCCGAGTCACCGACGGTGTCGTCGGCGAAGCGGACCTCGCGGCCGAGCAGCTCGCCCAGGCGGGCGGCGACCGGCTTCAGAGAGAACTCCGGCTGAGGCTTTCCGTTGGGGCGGCCGAGGTGGGCGCACACGATGACGCGTGCGCCCTTCTCCGCGAGCTCGTTGATGGTGGGCACGCTGGCGCGGATGCGGCCGTCGTCGCCGATCACGCCGTCGGCGAGCGGGACGTTCAGGTCCGAGCGGACCAGGACGCGCTTGCCGCGCACGTCACCGAGCTCATCGATCGTTCGCATCGGGCTCAGAGCCTCGCACCCACGAGCTTGACGAGGTCGACGAGGCGGTTGGAGTAGCCCCACTCGTTGTCGTACCAGCCGACGACCTTGATCTGGTCGCCGATCACCTTGGTCAGGCCGGCGTCGAAGATGCAGGAGGCCGGGTCCGTGACGATGTCGCTGGAGACGATCGGGTCCTCGGTGTAGGTGAGGATGCCGCGCAGCGGGCCCTCGGCGGCGGCGCGGATCGCGTTGTTGACCTCTTCCACCGTGGTCTCGCGGGACAGCGTGGCGGTGAGGTCGGTGGCCGAGCCGGTCGGGACCGGCACGCGCAGGGCGTAGCCGTCGAGCTTGCCCTTGAGCTCCGGCAGCACCAGACCGATCGCCTTGGCGGCGCCGGTGCTGGTCGGCACGACGTTGAGGGCGGCGGCACGGGCGCGGCGCAGGTCCTTGTGCGGGCCGTCCTGGAGGTTCTGGTCCTGGGTGTAGGCGTGGATCGTGGTCATCAGGCCACGCTCGATGCCGAACGTGTCGTTGATCACCTTCGCCATCGGGCCCAGGCAGTTGGTGGTGCAGGAGGCGTTCGAGATGATCGTGTGCTGGTCGGGGTCGTACGCGTCGTCGTTCACGCCGAGAACGATCGTGACGTCCTCGTTCTTGGCCGGCGCGGAGATGATGACCTTCTTCGCACCGTTGTCGGCGTGCACCTTGGCCTTGGTGGCGTCGGTGAACAGGCCGGTCGACTCGACGACGATGTCCACGCCGAGGTCGCCCCACGGCAGCTTGGCCGGGTCGCGCTCCGCGAAGGCCTTGATCGTGTGGCCGCCCACGGTGATCTCGTCGGCGCCGGCCTTCACGTCCTCCGGCAGCCGGCCGAGGATGCTGTCGTACTTGAGCAGGTGAGCGAGCGTGGCGTTGTCGGTGAGGTCGTTGACCGCCACGATCTCCACATCGCCACCGGCCGCGTTGAGAGCGCGCCAGAAGTTACGGCCGATACGGCCGAAGCCGTTAACGCCAACCCGGATGGTCACGGCACCAATCTCCTTCGTCCCCCGGCCTCGTCTACCGGGCAGTGAATCGATGTTTTTTCAGAACCGACCTTATCGAACCCGGGCGGGGAACTCGTCACCACGGCGCCGGGGCGATCGGCCCGCCGCCCGGCCGGGAGCCAACATCCATGGCGGGCGGCGAACCAGACGCAGCCTAATTGGTCTAGACCATGTAGGTCCAGTCGTGGTCTAGACCAAAATGTCCGGAACCATACGCATCGTCCGCCCATCAAACCCAGCACGTATCAAGGGTGGGGCGCTGATTCACCAGGTGAAGACCTGCCTGCGCCCACATAACGGCAAGGTAGGTGTCATGCACGAATCGTCGGCGCGCCCGAGCGGGGGCAACGGCAAAGCGATCGTCCTCGGATTCCTCGCGATGATCCTCGGTGCCGCCCTCTGGGCGGTCATCACCGTCGTCACCGCGCACGAGTTCAGCCTCGTGGCGATCGGGGTCGGCGCCCTGGTCGGCCTGACCGTGTTCGCGGCCCGTCCGTCGAGCACCGGCATCGCGGTCGTGGCGGCCCTGTTCACGGTCGTCGGCTGCGCGCTCGGGGAGTTCCTCGCGATCCCCGCGTACGTGGCGCACAAGGCCGGCGCCAGTTTCTCCAAGGTGCTCAGCCTCGAGGTGCACCAACCGAAGCTGTACTTCGACTCGCTCGACGGCAAGACGTACCTGTTCTGGGCGATCGGCGCGGTCGCGGCGTTCAGCATGGTGTTCCGCCGCATCCAGGCCGCCCGGGCCTCGGCCCCCGCGCCCGCTCCGTACGGCGCCGCTCCCCAGCAGCCGTACGCGCCGCAGCAGCCGTCCGCCCCGGCGTACCCGAACCCGCAGCAGCAGTACGGGCCAGGCCCGCAGCAGTACGGCGGACAGCCCGGCCCGGGTCAGCAGCAGTATCCGCCGCGCTGAGTGCGGTTCACGAAGAGGGCCCGCCGTGCCTGGCACGGCGGGCCCTCTCGTGTTCCGGGATCAGGGGGCGAGCATGTCGGCGGTGACGTTGGCCTCGGTGCCGGCGATGCCCTGGTCCATGGCGCGCTTGTCGGCCATGGCCAGCAGCCGCCGGATCCGGCCGGCGATGGCGTCCTTGGTCAGCGGGGGGTCGGCGAGCTGGCCGAGCTCCTCCAGTGAGGCCTGCTTGTGCTCCAGACGCAGGCGGCCGGCCGCCACGAGGTGCTCGGGGGCGTCGTCGGCCAGGATCTCCAGCGCGCGGGCCACCCGGGCGCCGGCGGCCACCGCGGCGCGGGCCGAGCGGCGGAGGTTCGCGTCGTCGAAGTTGGCCAGGCGGTTCGCGGTCGCGCGCACCTCACGGCGCATGCGGCGCTCCTCCCACGCGAGCACCGAGTCGTGGGCGCCCAGCCGGGTCAGCAGCGCCGAGATCGCGTCGCCGTCGCGTACGACCACGCGGTCGACGCCGCGGACCTCGCGGGCCTTCGCGTGGATCCGCAGCCGCCGGGCCGAGCCGACGAGCGCCAGCGCGGCCTCCGGGCCGGGGCAGGTCACCTCCAGCGACATCGACCGGCCCGGCTCGGTCAGCGACCCGTGGGCCAGGAACGCCCCACGCCACGCCGACTCGGCGTCGCAGGCGGCTCCGGCGACCACGTGCCGGGGCAGGCCGCGCACCGGGCGGCCGTTGTTGTCGATCAGCCCGGTCTGGCGGGCCAGCGACTCACCGTCGCGGAAGACACGTACGACGTAGCGGTTGCCCTTGCGCAACCCGCTCGGCGCGAGCACCACCACGTCGGAGGTGTGACCGAAGACCTCGGCGAGGTCCTTGCGCAGACGTCGCGCCGCGGCTCCGGTGTCGAGCTCGGCCTCTATCACGATCCGGCCGCTCACAATGTGCAGTCCGCCGGCGAAGCGCAGCAGCGTCGACACCTCGGACTTGCGGCAGCACGGCTTCATGACGGACAGCCTGCTCAGCTCGTCCTTCACCACGCCGGTCATCGCCATTGATGTGATCCTCCCCCTGTAGAACTCCGTCAGGGCAGTCTCGCCGAATCTCGCCGCGTCACGTGGCCGCTGACGAAGATCTGTGCGAACGCTTGGGCCAACCGTGCCGGATCATGCCGTGGAGATCCATCTCCCGCGGCGACGTCGGCGAGGGCCAGCCTGCCGCCGAGGGTACGGACGGCTTTTTCCAGAACATCGGGCTCATCGACGAGATTCCGGTCGGCGAGCACCACATCGATCTTGAGCTCGGGCGCGTGGGCGCGCAGGACCTCCAGATGCGTCTGCGGCGAGAAGTCGTCGGTCTCCCCCGGCTGGGGCGCGAGGTTGAGCGCGACCAGCCGTCTCGCCCGGGTGCGCAGCAGCGCGTCGGCCAGCTCGGGCACCTTCAGGTGCGGCAGCACGCTGGTGAACCACGAACCGGGCCCGAAGATCACCCAGTCGGCCTCCTCGACCGCGCGCAGGACCTCGGGGCAGGCCGGCGGGTCCTCGGGCACGAGCGAGACGCTCAGCACCTTGCCGGGCGTCTTGGCGCAGGCCACCTGGCCGCGTACGTGCGTGATCTCCTCCGGCGCCGCGGGGTCGGCCCCCCGGACCTCGGCGACGATGTCGAGCGGCACCGAGGCCATCGGCAGCACCCGGCCTTCGGCGCGCAGCAGCCGGCCCATCCAGTCGAGGCCCGCGACCGGGTCGTCGAGCAGCTCCCACAGCGCGACGATCAACAGGTTGCCGACCGCGTGCCCGTGCAGCTCGCCCTGGCTGAGGAAGCGGTGCTGGACCACCTCGCTCCAGGTGCTCCCCCAGTCGTCGTCGCCGCAGAGCGCGGCGAGGGCCATGCGCAGGTCGCCGGGCGGCAGGACGCCGAGCTCACGGCGCAGCCGCCCGCTGGACCCTCCGTCGTCGGCGACCGTGACGACGGCCGTCAGGTGGTCGGTCACCCGCCGCAGCGCGGAGAGGGAGGCGAACAGCCCGTGCCCGCCGCCCAGGGCGACGACCTTGGGGGAGTCCACGTCGTGTCATTCCCGTCCGAGATCCCGATGGACGACCTGAAGATCCAGGCCCTCGTCGCGGAGCCGGCCGCCGAGCTGCTCCGCCATCGCGACGCTACGGTGTTTGCCGCCGGTGCAGCCGACCGCGAGCGTCACATAGTGCTTGCCCTCGCGTTCGTATCCCCGCACCAGGAGGCGCAGCACCTCGGTGTAGGCGTCGAGGAACTCCTTGGCGCCCGGCTGGGCCAGGACGTAGTCGCGTACGGGGGCGTCGCGCCCGGTGTGGGGCCGCAGCTCGGGGATCCAGTGCGGGTTGGGCAGGAAACGGCAGTCCACCACGAGGTCGGCGTCGACCGGCAGGCCGTACTTGTAGCCGAAGGACACGACGGTGGCGCGCAGGCTCGACTCGTTGCCCTCGCCCCCGAAGAAGCTCACGATCTTGCCGCGCAGCTCGTGGACGTTGAGCGAGCTGGTGTCGATGACCAGGTCGGCCTCGGCGCGGACCTCGCGCAGCAGCTCGCGCTCGCGGGCGATGCCGTCGACGATCCGCCCGTCGGCCTGGAGCGGGTGCGGGCGCCGTACGCTCTCGAACCGGCGGACCAGGACGTCGTCGGAGGCCTCCAGGAACACCACGCGGGGGTGCGCGCCGCGCGCCTCCAGCTCGTCGAACGCGGACTGCAGGTCGGTGGTGAACGCCCGGCTGCGCACGTCGACGACGACGGCGATGCGGGGCACCGCGCCCTGGCCGCGCTCGGCGAGGTCGGCCATGGTGGCGAGCAGGCCGGGCGGCAGGTTGTCGACCACGAACCAGTCGAGGTCCTCCAGGGACTTGGCCGCCGTGCTGCGGCCGGCGCCGGACATGCCGGTGACGATCACGATGTCGGGCACCTGCGGGGTGCCGCCGAGGTTGGCCGCCGCGGTGTTCACGCGCCACCGCCCGACGGCGCCGTGCTGTGTCTCATGTGCCTGTTCCCCCGTCCTGCGCGTGCAGTGCCGCCACAATGCTCTCAGCGGTACGGCGTCCGATGCCCGGAACCTCGGCGATCTGCTCGGGTCCGGCCTCCTTGAGCATCTTCACCGACCCGAAGTGCTTGATCAGGGCGGTGCGCCGGCTCGGCCCCAGACCCGGCACGGCGTCGAGCTCACTCACGATCATGCCCTTGGAACGCTTGGTGCGGTGGAACCGGATGGCGAAGTCGTGAGCCTCGTCACGCGCCCGCTGCAGGAGGTACATGCCCTCGCTGTTGCGCGGCAGGATGACCGGGTCCTCCTCGCCGGGCAGCCAGACCTCCTCCAGCCGCTTCGCGATGCCGCACAGGCTGACGTCGTCGATGCCCAGCTCGTCCAGGGCCCGCTGGGCGGCGGCCACCTGCGGCGGCCCGCCGTCGACGACGACGAGGTTGGGCGGGTAGGCGAACTTGCGCGGCCTTCCGGTCTCCGGGTCGATCGGGCCGCCCTCCTCAGGCTCGCCGAGGACGTCGAGCTCGCCGGTGCGTTCGGTCTCCTCCAGGTAGCGCCGGAACCGGCGGGTGATCACCTCGTTGATCGAGCGGACGTCGTCCTGGCCCTCGACGGTCTTGATGGAGAACCGCCGGTATTCGCTCTTGCGGGGCAGGCCGTCCTCGAAGACCACCATCGAGGCGACGACGTGGGTGCCCTGGAGGTTGGACACGTCGAAGCACTCGATGCGCAGCGGCGCCTGCTCGAGCTCGAGGGCGTCCTGGATCTCCTGGAGCCCCCTGCTGCGGCTGGTCAGGTCGGCCGCCCGGCGCGTCTTGTGCTGCTTGAACGCCTCCTTGGCGTTGCGCTCGACGGTCTCCAGGAGTGTCTTCTTGTCGCCCCGGCGCGGCACGCGCAGGTCGACCCGGCCGCCCCGGTGCTCGGCGAGGAGCTCGACCACGGCCTCCTGCTCGGGCGGCAGCGCCGGCACGAGGATCTCGCGCGGCACCGCATCGCCGGCGACGTCGCCGTACATCTGGAGGACGAACTGCTCGACCAGGTCGCCGGTGGAGATGTCCTCGACCTTGTCGACGACCCAGCCGCGCTGCCCGCGGATGCGCCCGCCCCGGACGTAGAACACCTGCACGGCGGCCTCGAGCTGGTCGTCGGCCAGCGCGATGACGTCGCAGTCGGTGTTGTCGCCGAGGACCACCGACTGCTTTTCCAGGGCGCGCTGCAGGGCGCGGATGTCGTCGCGCAGGCGCGCCGCGCGCTCGTACTCCTGCTCCCCCGCCGCGGCGCGCATGTCCTTCTCCAGCGCCCTGATGAACCGCGCGGTGTCGCCGGCCATGAAGTCGCAGAAGTCCTCGGCGATCTCGCGGTGCGCCTCCTCGGTGACGCGGCCGACGCAGGGGGCCGAGCACTTGCCGATGTCGCCGAGCAGGCAGGGCCGGCCCATCTGCCGCTGCCGCCGGAACACCCCGGCCGAGCAGGTGCGGACCGGGAAGACCCGCAGCAGCAGGTCGACGGTCTCCCGGATCGCCCACGCGTGGGAGTACGGGCCGAAGTAGCGGACGCCCTTCTTCTTCGCGCCGCGCATCACCTGCACCCGCGGGACGTCCTCGTTCATCGTCACCGCGAGGTAGGGGTAGGACTTGTCGTCGCGGTACTTGACGTTGAAGCGCGGGTCGAACTCCTTGATCCAGGAGTACTCCAGCTGCAGGGCCTCGACCTCGGTGCCGACCACGGTCCACTCGACCCCGGCCGCGGTCTGCAGCATCGTCTGGGTGCGCGGGTGCAGCCCGGCGAAGTCCGCGAAGTAGGAGTTGAGCCGGGCACGCAGGTTCTTCGCCTTGCCCACGTAGATGACCCTGCCGCCCGTGTCACGGAAGCGGTACACCCCGGGCGATTCGGGGATGGTGCCAGGCGCGGGCCGGTACGTCGCCGGATCTGCCACGTCCGTCAGCCTAGTGCCGTGCGGGGGCGGCGGAGGCCGCGTCGGCCGGTCCGGTCCCGGTCGGTACGGCCCCTGCCGCCGTGATCGTCGTCATCCCAGTATCCCGCGGCGCCGTCGACCCGCTCGCGCAGGAGGTCGGCGTGGCCGTTGTGCCGGGCGCGGAGACCGGCAGGTCCTCGTCGGCGAGCTGGATGGCGAACCGCCACCGCTCGACCGCGGTCAGATGCCGGAGCAGCCCGTGCGGGCTGAGCCCGGACGGCGGCACGCCCTTGTCCGACAGGCGCGCCGCCGGGACACCGGCGCACTTGAGCGCGAACGTCCGGCGGTGCCGGTCGAGAAACGCCGTGAGCGTCTCCCGCTCCCCCGCCGTCGCCGGCGGCGCGGCGCGGGTGTCCGCACTCCGTGCCGGCGCGTAGTCGGCCTCGGGAACATCGGTCATGGCCCGAGCATGCCGGTCGCCACCGACAAACCGGCGCTCAGCCGCCCGTGCCCGCGGCCAGCGCGGTGAGCCGGTCGAGGGCGCGGTCGGCCGCGCGGCGGACGCCGAGCGGCACGAGCGCGGCCCGGCCGGGAACCCGGACTCCCCCGGTGAGCGCGACCCTGGTGCCGCCGCCCGGCTCCGGCGCGGCGGCGACGCCGATGAGGAGGAACCGGCTCTGCAGCCAGCACCAGCCGGGCCGCAGGGTCCCGTCGAACCGGGCTCGCATGCCGAACCGGCTGCGGGCCCGCGCCTCCAGCCGGTCGCCGTCCGTGCGGATCACGCGGATCCGGCGCATGTCCGGCTCGATGCGACCGAAGGTGCCCTCCAGGTCGGCCAGTAGCGCCCAGACCTCGGCGAACGGTTCGTCGAGCACGCGTTCGGTCACGTGCGCGCCGGGGATGCCGGCGGCCAGGGCGCGAAGACGGCGTACCGGGTCCAGGTCGGCGGTCGGCCAGCGTACGGTCATGACGTCCACGCCTTTCGGAAGCTGTCGCGTGCTCGGTGCAGCCGGGATTTGACGGTGCCCGCGGGGATGGCCAGGACCTCGGCGGCGGCGTGCTCGTCGAGCCCCTCGACGTCGCGGAGCGTCAGGACGGCTCGGTGTTCGGGTGACAGCCGGGTCAGCACGTCGCGGATGTCCGCCGCCAGCTGCGGGTCTCCCGGCTCCGGCACCTCGGTGAGCTCGGCCGGGTCCGAGCGGGAGCCGCGGCGGGCGACCCGGATGGCTTCGTGTACCGCGATCCGGCGGGCCCAGGCGAAGAGAGCCGCCGGTTCCCTCAGCCCGCGCAGGGCCCGGAAGATCGCGATGAGGGCCTCCTGGGTGGCGTCGTCCCCGTCGGAGAGGGCGATGGGCGCGCAGATCCGCCCGACGTACGGGGTGAGCCGGTCCAGCAGCGCGTTCATCGCCAATGTGTCGCCGCTCTGCGCGGCACGCACCAGGCGCGCGTCGTCATCGGACACCGAGGAAGTCTTCCATGAGGCCCGTGACCTGGTCGGGGCAGTCCAGCGTCAGAGCGTGACCGCAGTCACCCAGCACCGACACCCGCGCGTTCGGCAGCAGCCGGCCGAACGTGGCGGCCTGCGCGACGGGCAGGACGGTGTCCTTCGCTCCCCAGACGACGAGGGTCGGCTGGAGGGTGCGCCGGAGGCCGTTCTGCGTCGTCCGCCAGTCCAGACCGCGTTCGAGCAGGTACTCCGAACGGAGGTTGTCCCGCAGCGTCCCGGGCGCCCACATCGCGTCGATGACCGGGCCCGTGACGCGTTCCCGATGGACGAACAGATCCCGTACTCCGGCGGCCACGGCGGCGCGGCTGCCGAAGCCGGCCTTGGTGGCGAGTTCCCCGACGACGAGAGGCTTGAGGAGTTCCCAGCTCCACACGTCGGGCCGGGCCAGGCCGGAGGGGGCGAGCAGGATGAGCCGGCTGACCCGCTGCGGGTGGCGCTGGGCGTACGCCAGGGCCCACCCTCCGCTCCAGGAGTCGCCGCCCAGGACCGCGCTCCGCACGCTCACGGCGTCCAGGAACGTGTCGACGGCCGAGACCATCGAGGGCAGGTCGAAGCGGAACCCGTGGTCGTGCAGTTCGGTGAAGCCCTGGCCGGGCAGGTCCACGGCGTAGACGGTGTGGGTCCGCGCGAGCGTGGTCAGCTGCGGCCGCCAGGCGAATGTCGAGGCGGCTCCGGGCGAGAGGAGCACGATCGCGGGGCCCTGTCCTTCACGCAGGTAGTGGAACCGCGCGACGGGCGTGTCCACGAACCGAGAGCCCGCCTCGGGCCGGTATCCGCGCTGCTGCACGGGGGTGTAGCCGTACGCGCCGTACAGGGCCACCGCCGTGACGAGCAGCGGCAGGACCGTGCAGGGCAGCCAGGAGCGGCCCTTCGCGTCGTACCGGACGACCGTGACCGCGGCGAGGCCCAGACCCAGGCACGCCGGCGTGTACGCGCACAGGTTGAGCCAGTAGAACGCGGTGCCGGTGCGCACTCCGATGCCGCACGCCCAGACCAGACCGGCCAGGGCCCGGATCAGCAGGCCGGCGGCCACGGCCACGGTGCCGGCCTGCGGCAGCCACCCGAGACGGTGCCGGCGGCCGAGCGTGACCCGGCCGTGGACCAGTAGCGCGGCGCCGAACAGCGCCGCGGCCAGCGGCAGCAGGATCTGGGGGGTGAACGGCACGGGAAAGCCGAGCACCGCGAAGGACAGCGTGCGGGAGTCCGCCGCCGGCCAGGTCAGGCCCGTCGACCAGTACAGGTGGGCCAGCCCGTCGACGGCGAGCACCGCGGCGATCAGTGTCCCGGCGCGGCGAATCGAATGTTCGGTCACAGTGCTTCCTCAATGAGGTGGATTCGTCACCCATGAGGAGGAGGCCCACGATCGGAACGTTCCGTATGGCGTAGGTCACACCGATGATGAAGACGAGTCGCGCGCCGGCGGAGCAGGTACGCGGCCGTCGCCGAGCACGACGAGTCGGTCGGCCGCGCCCCGAGCGCCACGCGCCGCATCGGCCGATGGCCGCCGCCACGGCGCTACGAGCGCCGGACCCGCGGCGGCGTCGACGCTCTCAGCGGCCGGCGCGATAAGCGACGCGTCACGTCGATCGGCCACTGCGTGGAAGCCTCGGTCAGGCCTGGGCGTCGCGGTCGCCGGTCGGAGCCGTGACCGCGACGCCTCGGACGTCAGCCGAGCTTCAGCTCGCCGTTCTGGACGGTGACGTTCTTGGACGGGAGCGGCTTGTCGGCGGGGCCCTTGGCGACCGACCCGTCGGTCACGTTGAAGGCGCTGCCGTGGCACGGGCAGTTGATCTTCCCGTCCGAGACGGAGCCCACGGGACAGCCGCGGTGGGTGCAGATGGCGCTGAAGGCCTTGAACTCGCCCTGCTTGGGCTGGGTCACGACGACCTTCTCGTCCTTGAAGATCTTTCCGCCGCCGACCGGGATGTCGGCGGCCTTGCCCAGGCTGCCGCCTCCGCTCTGACCCCCGCCGTTCTGACTCCCGGTGCCCTGGGAGGCGTCGGCCGACGAGTCGTCCTTCGAGCCTCCGCAGGCGGTCAGCGTGCCGGCGAGGCCGACGAGGCCGACCCCCACCAGCATCCCCCGGCGGGTGGACTCCGGTCCGGGCGTGGACGGTTCGAACGGCATAAGACTCCTCCTTGGTTTCGGGGACGTTCCCCCTTGGCACGGAGGAATCGACGGTTCGGTTCAAGGTGGTGCGGAACTTTCTCTTCCGCACCACGAGCACCAGGCGACGACTCCGGTCAGCCGAGGATCTTGGCGAGGAACTGGCCGGTGTGGCTCTCCTCCACCTTCGCGATGTCCTCCGGCGTCCCCGTGGCGACGACGGTGCCGCCGCGGGAGCCGCCCTCCGGACCCATGTCGATGATCCAGTCGGCGGTCTTGATGACGTCGAGGTTGTGCTCGATCACGATGACCGTGTTGCCCCCGTCGACGAGGCGGCCGAGCACGCCGAGGAGCTTGCGGATGTCCTCGAAGTGCAGGCCGGTCGTCGGCTCGTCGAGCACGTAGATGGTACGCCCGGTCGAACGTCGTTGCAGCTCGGACGCCAGTTTCACCCGCTGCGCCTCACCGCCGGACAGGGTCGGCGCGGGCTGGCCGAGCCGGACGTAGCCGAGGCCGACGTCGTTGAGGGTCTGCAGGTGCCGCCGGATCGCCGGGATCGCCTCGAAGAACTCCAGGCCCTCCTCGATCGGCATGTCGAGCACCTCGGCGATGGTCTTGCCCTTGTAGTGCACGTCGAGGGTCTCGCGGTTGTAGCGCGCCCCGTGGCACACCTCACACGGCACGTAGACGTCCGGCAGGAACTGCATCTCGATCTTGATGGTGCCGTCGCCGGAGCAGGCCTCGCACCGGCCGCCCTTGACGTTGAAGGAGAACCGGCCGGGCTGGTAGCCGCGGACCTTCGCCTCGGCGGTCGCGGCGAACAGCTTGCGCACGTGGTCGAACACGCCGGTGTAGGTGGCGGGGTTGGAGCGCGGCGTGCGGCCGATCGGCGACTGGTCGACGTGGACGACCTTGTCGACCTGGTCGATCCCGTTGATGCGCTTGTGCCGGCCCGGGACGCTGCGGGCGCCGTGCAGCTGCTTGGCGAGCGAGAGGTAGAGGATGTCGTTGACCAGCGTCGACTTGCCGGATCCCGACACGCCGGTGACCGCGGTGAACACGCCGAGCGGGAACGCCACGTCGACGCCGCGCAGGTTGTGCTCGCGCGCGCCCTTGACGACCAGCTCACGGCTCCGCTGCCGCTTGCGCCGGGTGGCCGGCACCGGGATCTCGGTGCGGCCCGAGAGGTAGGCGCCGGTCATCGAGCTCTCGGAGGCGAGCAGCTCCTCGACCGTGCCGGACACGACGACCTGGCCGCCGTGCTCGCCCGCGCCCGGGCCGATGTCGACGACCCAGTCGGCGGCCTTGATGGTGTCCTCGTCGTGCTCCACGACGATGAGCGTGTTGCCGATGTCGCGCAGCCGGATCAGGGTCTCCAGCAGACGGTGGTTGTCGCGCTGGTGCAGCCCGATGGACGGCTCGTCGAGGACGTACAGGACGCCGACGAGGCCCGAGCCGATCTGGGTGGCGAGCCGGATGCGCTGCGCCTCGCCGCCGGCGAGGGTGGCCGACGCGCGGTCGAGGGTGAGGTAGTCGAGGCCGACGTCGAGCAGGAAGCCCAGCCGTGCGTTGATCTCCTTGAGGACCCGCTCGGCGATGTGCTTCTCACGGTCGTTGAGCTCCATCGACAGCAGGAACTTGGCGCACTCGCCGATCGGCATCGCGGCCACGTCGGCGATGGACCTGTCGTTGACCGTGACGCTCAGCACGACCGGCTTGAGGCGGCGGCCCTGGCACGACGGGCACGGGATCTCCCGCATGTAGCCCTCGAACCGCTCGCGGCTGGAGTCGCTCTCGGCCTCGGAGTGGCGGCGCTGGACGTAGGGGATCACGCCCTCGTACGTCGTGTAGTAGGAGCGCCGCCGGCCGTAGCGGTTGCGGTAGCTCACGTGGACCTGGGTGTCGTGGCCCTTGAGGATGGCCTTGCGCGCGGCGGCCGGGAGACGCTCCCACGGCGTGTCCAGGTCGAAGCCCAGCGCCTCGCCCAGCGCGGTGAGCAGCCGGAGGAAGTAGTCGCTCACGTGCCCGCCGGACCACGGCGAGATGGCGCCCTCGCCGAGGGTCTTCTCCACGTCGGGCACGATCAGCTCGGGGTCGACCTCCATGCGGGTGCCCAGGCCGGTGCAGTCGGGGCAGGCGCCGTACGGGGAGTTGAACGAGAAGGACCGGGGCTCGAGCTCGTCGAAGGACAGGTCGTCGTAGGGGCAGTAGAGGTGCTCGGAGTACATCCGCTCGCGGCGCTCGTCGTCCTCCGGCAGGTCGACGAAGTCGAGGATGACCGTGCCGCCGGTCAGCCCGAGCGCGGTCTCGACCGAGTCGGCCAGGCGCCGTCGCGAGCTGTCCTTGACGCTCAGCCGGTCGACGATCACCTCGATGTCGTGCTTTTCGTACTTCTTGAGCTTCGGCGCCTCGTCGAGGCGTACGGTCGCGCCGTCGACCCGGGCACGGGAGAAGCCCTTGGTCTGCATCTCGCGGAACAGCTCGACGTATTCGCCCTTGCGCCCGCGCACGACCGGCGCGAGCACCTGGAAACGCGTGCCCTCCTCGAACTCCATCAGCCGGTCGACGATCTGCTGCGGCGTCTGCTTGCTGATCGCGCGGCCGCAGACGGGGCAGTGCGGGTGCCCGATGCGCGCCCACAGCAGGCGCAGGTAGTCATAGACCTCGGTGATGGTGCCCACGGTCGACCGCGGGTTCTTCGAGGTGGACTTCTGGTCGATCGACACCGCCGGCGACAGGCCCTCGATGAAGTCGACGTCCGGTTTGTCCATCTGGCCGAGGAACTGCCGCGCGTACGCCGACAGCGACTCGACATAACGCCGTTGGCCCTCGGCGAAGATCGTGTCGAACGCCAGGCTGGACTTTCCGGATCCGGAGAGCCCGGTGAAGACGATCAACGCGTCACGCGGCAGATCGAGCGAGACGTCCTTCAAATTGTGTTCACGTGCTCCGCGCACGATGAGACGGTCGGCCACGGCGTATTCGCAATCCCCTTGAGAGCCTGGACGAGACAGGTCAGCTTCAGGCTAACGAGTGGGTGCGACGGTTTCTTCCAGACGACCTCATCCACCCCGCTCGTCGCAGCTGAACCGTACACGTGTTCGAATGAGCGTCGCCACCGGAACACGCCTACTCGGGACCGTCGTCCAGGGCGTGCTCCAGGTACCGCTCCGCCGACCGGCGTACCGCCTCGACGCCGTCCGCGCGGACGATCCGCCGCCACCACGCCCCGTACACGCGCTCGAACGGGTAGGGCTCCAGCAGCCGCAGCGCGCGCCGGATGACGCGCGGGCGCTCGGGGATGTGGTTGGGATAGCTGTACATGAAGCTGACGTAGCGCCGGTCCTGGACGACGGTGAGGATGTCGCCGGACAGCAGCGCGCCGCGCCCCTCCTCGCCGTCACGCCAGTGCAGCACCTGGCCTCCGGCAAAGTGCACCCCGGCGTTGACCAGCGTGAGCCCGTCGCCGAGTGAGTGCGTCTCCCCCGACCAGAAGACCACCGAGTCGTCGGGCCGGGCCACCCATTCGCGGTCGGCCTCGTGGATGTAGACCGGCGCGTCGAACGCGTGCGCCCACTCGATCATCGAGCCGTAGAAGTGGGGATGGCTGATCGCGATGGCCGAGACCCCGCCCAGCTCGCGCACCCGGGCGACCATGTCGTCGTCGATGTAGGTGATCATGTCCCACAGGACGTTGCCCGACGGCGCGCGGACCAGCAGGGCACGTTGCCCGATCGCGGTCGGCGGTGTGGCGCCGACACCGACGATGCCCGGCCCCTCCTCCTCGATCCGCCCGCGGTGCCCGGCCTCGCGCAGTTCCGCCAGGGTCGTCCACCGCTGACCGTCCCAGCCCACGTACTGCCGCTCGTCCTCACAGATCGGGCAGTCGGCGCGCGGCGCGCCGTACTGCGCCCCGCAGGTGCGGCAGATGGGGAGATCGTCTCGCATACGGGCAGCGTAACCGCCGACGTCCCGGGCGACGTGGACCCTCCGCGGTCCCCACCGTGACAGGATGGAACGAGAGCCGAAAGGAAGCCGCAAGGCGCCCGCGCCCGATCGGAGGACAGCGTGACCTACACAGGCGACGTCAAGGTCGGTGGGCCCCCCGACGTGCGAGAGCTCCCCGCCTTGACGATCACCAAGCTGGCCGTCGGACCGTACGAGAACAACGCCTATCTGCTGCGCTGCACGGCGACGGGCGAACAGGTCCTCATCGACGCCGCGGCCGAGCCGGACCGGCTGTTCGAGATCATCGGCGACGGGCCGCTCTCCCACGTCGTCACCACGCACCGCCACCAGGACCACTGGGGCGCCCTCACCGCCGTGATCGACGCGACCCACGCGCGGCTGGTCGCCCACCCCGACGACGCCGAGGCCCTGCCGCTGCCGGTCACCGAGCCGGTCGAGCACGGCGGCACGGTACGGGTCGGGCAGGTCACGCTGTCGGTCCTCCACCTGCGCGGGCACACGCCCGGCTCGATCGCGCTGCGTTACGACGACGGCGACACGCCCCACCTGTTCACCGGCGACAGCCTGTTCCCCGGCGGCCCCGGCAACACCTGGGGCGACGCGAAGCTGTTCAGCCGGCTCATGGACGACCTGGAGGAACGCGTGTTCGGCGAGCTGCCGGACGAGACGTGGATCTACCCCGGGCACGGCAAGGACACGAGCCTCGGCCGGGAGCGCCCGCACCTCGCGGAGTGGCGCGAGCGCGGCTGGTGAGCGCCGGCCGGACGGCGTCGTCCGGCCGTCCGGAACGTTCCCGTCCGCGGATCGCCGGTCCGCACTGCTGCGAGCCAGGTGTCCATGCAGCAAGATTGGGGAATGGGCATGCTCATCAGTACGCCCGGGACGCACGATCGTGAGGCGGCGGGTAAAGAAAGATGACCGGCGTGACCAACCAGGCACCCGATGCGGAAGACCTGACGAACGTCGAGCTCGCAGCGAGGCTGCGGATGACTCTCGGGCGGCTCAACCGCCGCGTGCGCCAGCACGGCCCGCAGGCCCTGTCCTCGAGCCAGGCGTCCACGCTGGCGAGCGTCGAGGCGCTCGGCCCCGTACGCCTCGGTGACCTGGCCGCGCACGAAGGTGTCACCGCGCCGACACAGAGCCGGCTGGTCGGCTCGCTCGAACAGCAGGGGCTGCTGCGGCGCATGCCCGACACCGAGGACCGGCGCGCCACCCTGCTGGCCATCACGGCGCAGGGCCGCCGTCAGCTCGAACAGCTGCGCGGCGAACGCTCGGCGTTCCTCGTCGGTCAGATCTCCACGCTGACGTCCGAGCAGCGCGCGGCCCTGGTGGCGGCGCTGGACGCTCTGGAGGCCCTCGCGGAGTGCCCCTACGACTGACCGAGCGCGCCCCGTAGCGCGCCGACCACCTGAGCGACGAGGGGCTCGCGTTCGGCCGGCGGGCAGCCCCGCTCCACCCAGCTGAGGCAGGCGGCGTCGAGGAAGCCCAGGTAGCCATGGAGCGCGTGGTCGAGCGCCGGGTCGGCCGGCAGCGTGAGCAGGTCGCGCAGCAGCGCCAGGTACATCTCCCGGGTCCGGCGGCGCAGCTCGGCCGCCTCGGGCACGTCACCGGCCGGCGACCGCAGTGGCGCGGCCCAGCCGACCGGCGCCTCGCCGACGAAGTCGAGGTAGACGCGCACGCTGACGGCCAGCCGGTCGTACGGGGCGGCCGCGGGGACGTCGGCGGCGCGCTGGCGCCGCAGCAGCTCGTCGACCGCGGCGCGCACGACCTCGCGGTAGAGGCCGCTCTTGCTGCCGAAGTAGCGGTGGACGAGCGCCTCGGAGGCGTCGGCCGCGGCCGCCACCCGCGCGACGGAGACCTGGTCGTACGGTTCTGCGGCGAACGCGCCCGCCGCGGCGCGCAGGATGTCGGCGCGCCGGGTCTCCACGTCGAGACGCCGCCGGGGGCGCCGGTCCTTGCGCACACGACCTCCCTTACTGAGCTACCCTCAACAGTACTACTGAGTCTCCCTCAAAAGGACCTCGATGACCTCGTGGATCGACCACACGATCTGGTGGCACGTCTATCCGCTCGGCTTCACCGGCGCACTGGAGGCCGGGCCGGGACACCGGCTGGACCGGCTGGATGCCTGGCTGGACTACGCCGTCGAGCTGGGCTGCAACGGCCTGGCGCTGGGCCCGGTCTTCGCCTCGGAGACCCACGGCTATGACACCGTCGACCACCTGCGCCTGGACCCGCGGCTGGGGGACGAAGCCGACTTCGACCGCCTCGTGGCGGCGGCGCGCCGCCGCGGGGTGCGGATCCTGCTCGACGGCGTGTTCAACCACGTCGGCCGCGGTTTCCCCCGCTTCGCCGCGGCGCTGCGGGAGGGCCCGGACTCCCCGGACGCCCGGTGGTTCCGCCCGCGCGGGGACGACTACGACTGCTTCGAGGGTCACCGCTCGCTCGTCGCCCTCAACCACGACGAGCCGGCCGTCGCCGAGTACGTCGCGACGGTCATGCGGCACTGGCTCGACCGCGGCGCGGACGGCTGGCGTCTCGACGCGGCCTACGCCGTGCCGCCGGAGTTCTGGCGGGCGGTGCTCCCGCAGGTCCGCGCCACGCATCCGGACGCCTGGTTCGCCGGTGAGATGATTCACGGCGACTACGCGGGCTACGTCGCCGGCTCCGGGCTGGACTCGGTCACCCAGTACGAGCTGTGGAAGGCGATCTGGAGCTCGCTCAACGACCGCAACCTGTTCGAGCTGGCCTGGGCGCTGGAGCGCCACGACGGGTTCACCGAGGCGTTCACGCCGTTCACGTTCGTCGGCAACCATGACGTGACGCGGATCGCGACCCGCCTGGAGGAGCCCCGCCACCTGGCGCACGCCCTGGTCGTGCTGTTCACCGTCGCCGGTGTGCCGGCCGTCTACTACGGCGACGAGCAGGCGTTCCACGGCCAGAAGGAGGACCGGGCGGGCGGTGACGACGCCGTGCGGCCCGCCTTCCCCGGTTCGCCGGCCGCACTCGCCTCCTGGGGCCGGCCCACCTACCGGCTGCACCAGCGGCTCATCGGCCTGCGCCGGCGTCACCCGTGGCTGGTGCGGGCCCGCACGAGCGTCGAGCACCTCACCAACGAGGCGGCCGCGCTGCGCAGCCGTCCCGCCGATGGCGGGCCGGGCATCACCGTCCTGCTGAACGCCGGTGCGGAGCCGTACCGGTTCCCGATCTCGCTGGAGGGCCTGCGCGTCCTGGACTCCGCCGAGGAGAAGGAGCCGGACGATCCCGCGCGGGTGCCCGCGTACGGGTGGGCGATCCTGGGTTAGACCCGTCTCCCCCGGCCCCCATCCGGACGATCACCACCGCCGCGAGTCCGATGACCAGGCCGAAGACGGTCTGGGGGCCGAACGGTTCACCGAACATGAGCGCTCCCCAGACCGCCGTGACGGGAGCCATGAGGAACATCAGCGTGTTCACCTTGGTGATCCCCGACCGCCGCAGGATCACCCAGTACAGCCCGTAGCCGCCGAATGTGGACAGGGCCACGAGCCAGGTGATCGCGAGCCAGAACGGAGGGTCGGCCGGCGGCCGCGCGACCCCGGCGCTCAGGGC
Source organism: Actinoallomurus iriomotensis (assembly GCF_030269445.1). Taxonomy (GTDB): domain Bacteria; phylum Actinomycetota; class Actinomycetes; order Streptosporangiales; family Streptosporangiaceae; genus Actinoallomurus; species Actinoallomurus iriomotensis. Next base: position 22,799 of record NZ_BSTJ01000022.1, on the reverse strand, counting down.
GAGTGCCGTGAAGATGACGGCACTGGTGAGGCAGTGCGCGGTCATCGCCACCACGGGCGTGACCCGCGTGCGGGAGCGGCCGTCGAGGAACGTGGCCGCGACCAGCGAGAGCATGCCGAGGAACGGGATGAGATAGGCCCACCAGGTCACCCCGGCGGCGGCCGCGGCGTCGGCCCGGGTGACGATGACGACGCCGCCCATCCCCAGGCACAGGCCGAGCCACTGCCGGCGCGAGACGTACTGGTGCAGGAGCGGCCCGGCGAACGCTCCGGCGACGAGGGGCTGCACCCCGTCGATGAGGGCGGTGGTGCCGCTGGAGACGCCGAGCTGGATCGCGTAGTAGACGGTGAGCAGGTAGCCGCTCTGCGACAGGACGCCGACCAGCACCTGCCGGGCGACGTCCCGGAGCACGAGGCCACGCCACCACGTCCGGGCGACGGCGATGACGATCAGGATGACCGCCAGCGGCAGGAACCGCCACATCAGGACGGTGACGGCGGACGCGCTCCCGGCACCGAGCCGGGCTCCGATGAACCCGGAACTCCAACAGAGCACGAAGGCCGCCGAGAGGAGAAAGTCCACGCCACACCCTTCGCTATACAGATCGGTATACCTCGCTCACTATACAGATCTGTATACTCACGGGCATGGGCACCACGGAGCTCCGGCGGATCACGATGACGCCTGCCGCACTGCGCGTCCGGGAGGCCGCGGCGCGACTGTTCTACGAGCGCGGCATCCACGCCGTCGGCGTCGACCTGATCGCCGCCGAGGCGGGGGTGACGAAGAAGACCCTGTACGACCGGTTCGGCTCCAAGGAGCAGATCGTCGTGGAGTACCTCGTGGATCGCGACGAACGCTGGCGGGCCTTCCTCGCCCGGCATCTCGACGCCGCACCGCCGGAACCGCCGGCGCGCGTCCTGGCCGTGTTCGACGCCTCACACGCGTGGTCGCGTGCGAACGGTTCCAAGGGGTGCAGCATGGTCAACGCCCATGCCGAGATCAGCGACGCGTCCCATCCCGCGTATCCGGTCATCATCGGGCAGAAGAAGTGGATGCTCGCCCTGTTCACACGCCTCGCCGGGGAGATCGCCCCGGACGAGGCCGACCGGCTCGGCCGGACGCTCATGCTGCTGAACGAGGGAGCGCTCGTCGCCTACGGCCTGAACGTCTTCCCGGACCCCTTCGGCCATGCCCGTGAGCAGGCCCGGGTCCTCCTCACCACGGCCGGAGACCGCCCCTAGGACCTGGTGAACGTCTGGTTCGTGCCGGCGAACAGCAGCCTGTCCCGGGACAGCAGCCGGACCTGCCAGTACGAGCCGCCGTGCCCGTCGGTGTCGGTCAGGTCGAAGGTCTTCGCGTCGCGCGGCGTGGCCTTCCCGGTCCACAGCTTCTGGCCGAAGGCCACCCACTCGCCGCTGCCGTCGGTGTGGAAGCGGAAGTAGGTGTTCTTGACGTTGCGCGTCCAGGTGCCGGTCAGCGAGCGGAGCCAGGCCCTGGCCTGCCGGGCCGGGACCGTGGGCGTGGCGCCGGGCGAGTCGACGCTTCCCGGCAACGTCGAGACGGGGACGGGCGTGACCGGGTGCGTGGCCACCGGGCGGGGCGACCGGCTTCCGCTCTGGGCGTTGACGACGGCGGTGAACACCAGCACGCCGACGGCGGCGAGCGCCGTCCCGGCCGCGGCGGCCCTCGTCACCGCGGGCGCGAACGTGCGCATTCCCACCTCCGTACCGACGACTCCTGCGGCTCACCGTACAAGGTCCACCGGGCACCGTCGGACGTCCTCCTCAGGTCTCAGCGCCAGATCACCCGAGCGATGGAGGCGCGCGCCGCGAGCGGGGCGTACAAAGGGGGGATGAGCACCTCCGAACTGCCGCGCGACGACCTGGCGGCCTCTCTCGCCGCGCGGCGCGAGCTGGGGCCCGACTACGACGCGGCGTTCGCCGACGCGATCGCCGCGCGGATCGAGCAGTCCGCCGCGGTGCGTCACTCGGCCGCCGTAGCGGACGAGAGGGCCGAGCGCGCGGTGGCGCTCACCGTGCTGTGCGTCACCCTCGGCGTCTCCATCCCCACCTCGGCCATTGCCGCGGGCTATGCCGGGCTGTCCGGCCTCGTCGTGGTGTGGGCGGCGCTGGTGGCGATCAACGTGGCGTTCGCCCTGCGTCGCCGACCCCGGTAGGCACCGGCTCTCCGGCCTCGCGCGCCGCGTCGTGGCGCGCCTTGAGCAGGCTCACCACCGTGGTGATGAGCATCGCCACGCCGATCACGACCAGCGAGAGCCAGATCGGCACCTGCGGCACCTGCTCGAACCCCGTCGCGTGCAGCGCCTCGAGGATGAGCTTGACGCCGATGAAGGCGAGGATGAACGACAGCCCCTTGCTCAGGTAGATGAGCCGGTCGAGCAGGCCGCCCAGCAGGAAGTAGAGCTGCCGCAGGCCCATCAGGGCGAAGGCGTTCGCGGTGAACACCAGGTAGGACTGCTTGGTCAAGCCGAAGATCGCCGGGATGGAGTCGAGCGCGAACAGCAGGTCGGTCGAGCCGATCGCGACCATGACGATGAGCATGGGGGTGACGAGCCGTCGCCCCTGGACGCGGACGGTCAGCCGGTCGCGGTAGTACTCCCCGGTGGCCGGGATGACGCGTTGCACCCAGCGCAGCAGGACGTTCTCCTTGAACTCCTCGTCACCGCCGCCGCGCAGCAGGCCCAGCGCGGTCCAGATGAGGAACAGGCCGAACACGTAGAACAGCCACTCGAAGCGCGCGAGCGCGGCACCGCCGACGAGGATGAACGCGCCCCGCATGAACAGCGCGATCAGAATGCCGACGAGCAGCACCTTGTGCTGGTTGACGCGTGGCACGGCGAACCGCGCCATGATGACGTAGAAGATGAAGAGGTTGTCGACGCTCAGGCTGTATTCGGTCAGATATCCCGCGTAGAACTGCGCGGTGTACTGCCCGCCGGCCACGAACAGCAGACAGATTCCGAAGGCCACGGCGAGCACGACGTAGAACGTCACCCATGCGCCGGCCTGCCGGAGGCTGAACTCCTTGGGCTGCCCACGGTCGACGATCCACAGATCGACCAGAATGACGGCGAGGATGCCGACCAGAGTGAGGGTCCAGCCCAAAATCGTGACATTCACGAGACAGCATCCTCCGGCGGCAGACAAAAGCCCCGGAGGTCTCTCCCGTCCGCGCTCATGGGCACGAACCGACAGTACCGGGCCGCATGCGACTCCAGCCGTGGTGACGACACTGCCGCGAAAGGGATACTCCCCTCCTGCGCCTCGACTATATCCAACACCGCAGGTGTCCCGAACAGTGTGCCGCGTTAGGAAGTCATACCGGTCGCCCGAGCATAGACCTGAGTGAGCTGATCGATCGCGTCCTCTTCGGTGGGCAGCCGGAGCGCCTGGCGGGACGCGGACGACGCGAGCCGTTCGGCGAATTCCGGATTGTCCAGAATGCGCATTACGGCCGCCTCCAGCGCCGCCTCGTCGCCGGACGGGACCAGGACCGCCGCCTCGCCGACCATGGCGGGGACGCCGCCGACCCGGGTGGCGACCAGGGGTCGTCCGGCCCGCAGCACCTCCTGGACGATGAGCGGCTGCCCCTCCCAGACGCTGGGCACCACGGCGACGTCGGCGGCGGCGAGCAGCTCGGGCACGTCGGATCGGCGTCCGAGCAGCCGCACGGGCAGGGTCTCGGCCTCGATCCGCGCCCGCAGCGGCGCCTCCAGCGGCCCGTCTCCGGCGATCGCCACGAGCGGCGCGGGCGTCTGCCGGGCCCACCCGGCGGACGCGTCGAGCAGCGTGGGCAGACCCTTCTGCTCGGCGAGCCGTGCCACGACCGCGATCAGTGGACGCTCGACGGCGCCGAGTTCGGCGCGGAGCTTGGCCTGCGCCGCGGCGTCCTCCGAACGGCGGCGCGGCGGGGCCGGCACCAGCGCCCGGCCGACCGACTCCGCGCCGAGGGAACGCATCCGCTCTTCGAGGTCCGGCGAGACGGCGAGGACCTCGGCGGCGCCGCGGGCCACGATGCGCTCGAGCGTGGCGTACGCGGCGCCGATCACGCCGCCCGCGATGACGGCGTTGTGAAGAGTGACGACCAGCGGCGGGGTCGCCGTCCGCAACCCCGCGGGGACCGCGCGGGCGAGCGCGAGGGCGGCGAGTCCACCGGCGCGCAGGCCGTGGGCGTGCACGACGTCCGCGCCACGGGTCAGCCCGCGGATGCGGGCGACGGCGCGCGCGTCGGCGGCCGGATGCGGCCGATCGGCGATCTCCACCGCGACGAACCGCGCGCCGGCCGCGGCGAAGCCGAACAGTTTCTCGGTCGAGGCCGGGCCGAGCACGACGACGCGGGCGCCACGGGCGGTGAGCCCGGCCACCACCGAGCGCACGTGACCGCCCACTCCCCCAGCGCTCGTCGCCAGCACGATGGCGACCTTCAAACCGCTCAACGCATCCTCCGCCCGATCACGGCCTTGAGATCCCGGCCGTCCAACGTGTAAGTGACCAGCGCGAACACCGCGCAGGCCGTGAGCCCGGCGGCGATGGCCGCGCCGATGCTCGTGAGCTGTCCGCTCGCGTCGATCGCCACCGCCACCGCGTAACCGGCGACGCCGCCCGCGACCGCTCCCGTGACGCCCGCCGCCGTCGCCCGTCCGAGGCCGGCGAGCACGCCCCGCCCGCGGACCCGTACGAGCGCGGCGAGCAGCAACGCGCCGGCCACGGTCATCCCGGCGGTGTTGCCGAGCGCCAGCCCGGCGACCGTCCAGTCGCGCGGCAGCGTGAACACCAGCGCGAGGTCGGCGACGATCACGACCAGCCAGCCGGCGACCGTCGCACCGGCCGAGTCGCGGCCCCGGTGGCAGGCGAACAGCACCCGGCCCAGATGCGCGACGAAGCCGTAACCGAGGAGACCGGGCGCGAACGCCAGGACCGCGCGCGAGAGCACGGCGGGAACCGCGTCATGGTCGAGGAAGGTCGCCACCGGCACCGCGACCGCGGCCAGACCGGCGGCCCCCACACAGGAGACGAGCACGATCGCCCGGGTGGTCGACGCGGTGATCCGGTCGAACTCCTCCGTCTCGCCCGCGCTGACGCGCGCCGACAGCATCGGAAAGGCACTGGTGGCGACCGGCACCGCGAGCACCGCCCAGGGCAGCAGGAACAGCGCCCAGGCGTACTGGTAGTCGGCCAGCGCGCCGACGGTGCCGTGTCCGCTCAGCACCACGACGGCGACCGCGGACAGCTGCTGGGCCGCGACCGTGGCCAGACCGGCGATGGCCAGCCGGCGTACCCGCACGGCCGTGCCGTCCGGGAACCGCAGCGTGGGCCGGAATCGCAGCCGGAGGCGCACGGCGGCGACGCCCGCGGTGACGACCAGGACCACCACCCCGGCGGTCGTGCCGAGCGAGAGCATCAGCTCGGCCGAGCGCGGCAGGGTCGACAGGTCCTGCTGGTGGCCCCGGCCGAGCGGCACGTACGCGAGGTAGGCGCCCATGACGACGAGGCTCGACACGAGCGGCGCCAGGGCGGGCGCGGCGAACCGGCGGTGCGCCTGGAGCACGCCGTACAGCACGACGGTGAAGCCGTACAGCATGATCTGCGGCGCGAAGACGGCGAGCATGTGGGTGCCGACGGTCACGACTCCCGCGCGGGAGCACTGGTCGAGGTTCCCCCGTACGAGGGCGCCCATGATCGGGTGCGCGAGCAGCACGCCGATGGCGGACAGCGGGACCAGCGCGACCGCCGTCCACGTGAGCAGCGCCGAGGTGGTGCGGCTGACGTGCTCCCGGTCGCCGCGTTCGGCCGCTCCGGCCAGGACGGGGACGACCATGCCGGCCAGCGCGCCGCCCGCGACGATCTCGAAGGCGATGTTCGGGACCTGGTTGGCGGTGTAGTACGCCTGGCCGAGGCACGACGTCTTCACCGTCTGGGAGAACACGACGATGCGTCCGAACCCGGCGATGCGGGCGAGGATGGTGATGACGCCGATGAGAACGGCGGCCCCGGCGAGCCCCTGACCGGCGCGGCCGGCCGTGGACTCCTCCGTCACGTCCGAAGCCGTCACTCCGTACCCGTCGGACGTGCCTCCGCCACGACGGGACGGCGGCCGAGCTGGTCGAGACGGCGCAGCGCCGGCGTCGCCTGGATCACCTTGGTGAAGCTGACGAACTCGCTGGCGGCGTTCAGCGCCACCACTCCGGTGAGGATGCCGAGGCGTACGGGACGAGGCAGGTGGGCGGCGGACAGCCCCAGCAGGGCGCCGAGCGCGTTGGCTCCGGCGTCGCCGAGCATGGCGCGTTCGCCGAGGTCTTCGGGCAGCAGCGCGAGGGCGGCGCCGAACGGGGCGGCGGTGACGGCCGAACCGCTCAGCGTGCCGGGCAGCGCGGCGAGCGCGCCGACCTTGATCGCGCGGCCGGGCCGCAGGTCGAACAGGTTGAGCAGGTTGGCGCCGCCCGCGACGAGCGCGCCGTTGATCAGCAGGTCGGCGGGGGTGCTCCGGCGCCCGGTGCCCGCGAGGGCGGCGGCGGCCAGCCCCGCGACGCCGATGCCGAGGATCTTCACCGCGCCGGTCGTCACCTCACCGCGCGCCAGCGCCGTGAGGTGACCCTTGAAGCCGCGAGAGTCGCCGGATCCGGCCAGGTCGTCGTACGCGCCGAGAGCGCCCGCGGTGGTACCCGCGAACACCGCGGCCACCCGCATGCGGGCCGGCACTCCGGGGGCGACGGCCACCGCCGTCACCGCTCCGGCGACGAACGCCGGGCCCTCCAGCAACGTCACGGGCTCACCGCGGTGGTTGGTGCGCAGCCAGAGTTTCTCCTCGCGCGGAGGGCGCCGGGTCAGCAGGGTGTACGCCACCCGCGCGGCCGCCGCACCGAGTACGGTCCCGGCCACTGCCTTACGCATCCTGGTCTCACTTCTTCTCGGGCACCGTGGGTACGGGGGTGGGCATCGGGCCGTCCACGCCCGAACCGATGCCGTAGTCGCCGAACTTGCCCTGCCGGGCGGAGTTGAGCGCGAACACCGTCGTCAGGCGGCCGGCCGAGGCGTCGCCGGTGTCGACGGTGGAGACGTGGTCCTGCGCCTTGCTCTCGTCGCGGATCGCCTTGATCATGCCGCCGTCGGACGCGGCGTCGGCGTTGCCGGTCGCCACGGTGCCGTTGGCGTACTTGGACAGGGCCAGTGGGAGGGCGACGAGGGCCTTGTTCTCGGCGTCGGCGTTCTTGTCCTTGCTGGCCGCGGCGGGCGCGATCACGATGGCGAGTGTGGCACGGGTCGCGGGCTGCCCGCTGTAATTCAGGAAACCCGCCGTCTTGAATCCGGAGAGGACCTGCCCGGCGGCGGGGTCCTCCTGACCGGTGCTGGAGGCCTGCCGGGTGGCGAGCACCGCGGCCAGCTCCAGGGCCACCCGGTCGTACGGCGAGGCGTCCTGGGGGAAGTCGACGGTGGCCGGTTTCAGCTGGTCGGTCAGCTCGGTGAGCGTGGTCAGCTGGTTGGCGTCGAGGTACTTCTCCTGGAGGGTGACGTATCCGCTGATCCGCGCGCCCGCCTTGCCGATGAGGTCGGCGGTCTTGGCCCGCACCTGGTCGTCGGCGCCCGGCGCCTCGATGAAGACGACGCTCTCGCCCTTGAGGCGTCCGTCGACGATCTGCGGCGCGACGTTGTCCATGACCTGGTCGTCGTAGCCGTTCAGCTGGTCGGTGTTGCGGTTGAGCGTCCGCAGGTTCTGGTTGTCCTTCTCGAGTTGGCCCGACCGGTCCTTCAGCTGGTCGACGAGCGGTCCGCGCAGCGTCGAGGCGCCGACCACGAGGCCGAGCGCCAGCGCCAGGAAGATCGCGATGATGGAGACGAGGTGGTATCGGAAATCGATCACGTGAACAATCCGGTCAGCCAGTAGACGAACTGATGCCATTTGTCGGCGACGACGGGCGCGAACGCATCACCGGCGGGCGAGGAGACGATCGCCACGATCATGGCGACGAGCGTCGCCGCCACCAGCAACAGGAGCGAGGATCCCTTGATGCGGCTGCGGTAGAGCCGGCTCACTCCCTTGGCGTCGACGAGCTTGCTCCCCACCCGAAGGCGGGTCAGGAACGTGCTGGACATGCCCGCACGTCCTTTGTCGAGGAACTCCACGAGCGTCGCGTGAGTTCCCACGGCCACGATGAGCGTGGCGCCCCGGTCGTCGGCGAGCAGCATCGCGATGTCCTCGCTGGTGCCCGCCGCGGGGAAGACGACGGCCTGCCGGTCGAGATCGTGCACCCGTTTGAGACCGGGTGCGCGACCGTCGCGGTAGGCGTGCACGATCAGCTCCGCGCCGCAGGTCAGCGCCTCGTCGGACACGGAGTCCATGTCACCGACGATCATGTCGGGACGGTAACCGGCCTCGATCAGCGCGTCGGCCCCGCCGTCGACGCCGATCAGCACCGGCCGGTATTCACGGATGTACGGCCGCAGCGTCGCGATGTCCTCGCGGTAGTGGTAACCGCGCACGACGATCAGCACGTGCCGGCCATCGAGGTCGGTCGTGACGTCCGGCACGCCGACGCCGTCGAGCAGCAGGTCACGCTCGCGCTTGAGGAACTCCATCGTGTTGGCGGCGAACGCCTCGAGCTGGGCGGGAAGCTCCGCCTTCGCCTCGGTCATCGCCGCCTCGACCGTCTCCTCGGTCTGCCGGATGCCCTTGGCCACGACCTGGTCGTCGGCGATCAGCGCCCCGCCGTCGACGCGTACGCGGTCGCCCTCGCGGACCTTGCTGAACACGTCGGGACCGACGTCGTCGATCAGCGGGATGCCGGCCTCGACGAGGATCTGCGGCCCGAGGTTCGGGTAGCGGCCCGAGATGCTGCGCGCCACATTGATCACTGCCGCCACATCGCAGGCCGCGAGCGCCTCGGCGCTGACGCGGTCGAGATCGACGTGGTCGATGATGGCGATGTCACCGGGCTCGAGCCGCTTGGTCAGCTTCTTGGTCTTGCCGTCGAGGCGCGCCACGCCGGTCGTACCCGACTCGGCGTCTCCGCGCTCACGGCGCAGCCCGCGAAACCGCGGCACGTGCAGGCGCGCGGTCGGTTTGATCCTCGGGGAGACGTCATTCATCGTGATGCCATCCTGCCAGAGCGCGGACGGTGACACTTGTAACGACGATCGTAAAGGCGTGTTCGTTCTTTACCGTGCGCGTCGCTCGGTGGCCGGACGTGGGAGCCGTCAGGCTCCATGAGCATATGTGATCCCGGACGGCTCAGCGCTCGGCCGCGGCGATCGTCAGCAGCTCCTCCGCGTGCGCGCGGCCCAGCTCGGAGTCCTCCAGGCCCGCCAGCATGCGGGACAGCTCGCGCACCCGGCCGTCGTCGTCGAGGGCGGTCACGCCGCTGCGGACGACCCTGCCGTCGTTGGACTTCTCCACCACCAGATGCTGGTCGGCGAAGGCCGCCACCTGCGGAAGGTGGGTGACCACGATCACCTGCGCCGACTTGGCCAGCCGCGCGAGCCGCCGACCGATCTCCACGGCCGCCTTGCCGCCGACACCGGCGTCCACCTCGTCGAAGACGAACGTCGGCACCGGGTCGGCGCCGGCGAACACCACCTCGATGGCCAGCATGACCCGCGAGAGCTCACCGCCGGAGGCGCCCTTGTGCAGCGGCAGCGGCGGCGCGCCCGGGTGCGCGGCGAGCCGCAGCTCGACCTCGTCGACGCCGTGCGGCCCGAACTCCTCCTGCGGGGTCACCGACACGACCACCCGCGCGTGCGGCATGGCCAGCGCGGTCAGCTCCGCGGTCACCGCCTCCGAAAGGCGCTCGGCCGCCTCCGTACGGGCCTCGGTCAGCTCCGCGGACAGCTCGGTCAGCTGGCGGGTCAGATCCTCGTGCTCGGCGCGCAGCTCCTCGATGCGGTCGTCGTCGGAGTCGAGCTCGGCCAGCCGCGCCGCGGAGCTCTCGGACCACGCGAGCACGGCGGCGATGTCCTCGCCGTACTTGCGGGTGAGGCCCGCCAGGGCGGCTCGGCGCTCCTGGACGCTCGCCAGCAGCGCCGGATCGGCCTCGATCGACTCGGCATACCCGGCGAGCTCGGCCGCGACGTCGGAGACGAGGTAGACGGCCTCGGAGAGCCGGTCGGCCTGACCGGCCAGTGCCTCGTCGTGGGACCGTACCGCCTCCAGCGCCTGCCGGGCCCCGCTGAGCAGGCTGATCGCGTCGGCGGCGCCGGTGGCCGCCGTCGGATCGCCCTGCAGAGCCTCGTGCGCGGTGGTCGCGGCCGTGCGCAGCGCGTCGGCGTGCGCGAGACGCTCGTCCTCGGACGCGAGCTGCTCGTCCTCGCCCGGCTTGGGGTCGATCTTCTCGATCTCCTCCAGGCCGAACCGGAGCATGTCGGCCTCCTGGGCCCGCTCGCGGGCCTGCGTGGTCAGCTCCTCGAGCCGCTGCGTGACGTCGCGGTGCCTGCGGTAGGCGGCGATGTAGCCGCGCAGCGGCTTGGCGACCTTGTCACCGGCGAACCGGTCGAGCGCGGCCCGCTGTCGGCCCGCCTGCAGGAGCCGCTGCTGGTCGGACTGCCCGTGCACGGCGACCAGGTCGTCGGCCACGTTGATCAGCATCGCGACGGGAACCTGACGGCCCCCCAGGTGAGCACGCGAGCGCCCCTCCGACGAGATCGACCGGGTGACGATCAGCGCGCCGTCGTCGAGCTCGCCGCCGGCCTCGTCGACGCGCGCGGCGACCCTGCCGCCCTCCTCGACGATGATGCGCCCCTCGACGCTGGCCCGGTCGGCGCCGGGCCGTACGCGCTGCGGGTCGGCGCGCCCGCCGAACAGCAGCCCGAGGCTGGTCACCACCATCGTCTTTCCGGCACCGGTCTCACCGGTCACCACGTTGAAGCCGGGGGACAGCTCGAGAACGGCCTCCTCGATCACCCCGAGGTTCTGGATCCGTACTTCCTCGACCATGGGCCGCACGTGTCGAACCCCTCCCGTCGCACTGCACAACCGGCGTCCCGAGGCTACCCCGTCATAGCGACGTATTGCCGTCGGATCGCCGGTTGAGGCGAACGTTTGTTCGGCTCAGATTACGGGCGGATGTGGCATGCCGCGGTCCTGTCACGGCTCAATATCACGCCAAGAATGGCCGTGGGAGAGGTTATATCCGCTGGTCAGTCCCTCTTCCGGTGTGCGGCGATCCGGCATTTCGCCGTCCGGCGCCGGCGCGGTTGTCCACAGGCGGCTTGCGTATCCGTCGTGCCCAGAGCTCGACGACCGACGGCTGTTCGCCGACTGCTGTTCGCCGGCTGTGCGCACCGGGCCACGGCGTACGGAGCGCCGGGCGACCCATCCGCACCGGGGCCGTCCCGGTCAGTCGCGGACGCGGCCGCGCCAGCCGGCCACGGGAAGGCCGAACTTGGTGACGAGACGGTCGGTGAACGGCGTCTGGTGCAGGCGTGCGAGCCGCACCGGCCGTTCGCCCCGGCGTACCTCGATCCGCGCGCCGGGGGGCACCTCGATCTGGCGACGCCCGTCGCACCACAGCACGCCCCCCGAGGTGTTCGGGAGCAGCTCCAGCGCCACCACCGAACGCGGTGATACCACCATCGGCCGGGCGAACAGGGCATGCGCGCTGATCGGGACGACGAGCAGGGCCTCCACCTCGGGCCACACGACCGGGCCGCCCGCCGAGAACGCGTACGCCGTCGACCCGGTCGGCGTGGCGCACACCACGCCGTCGCAGCCCCAGCGGGAGAGGGGCCGGCCGTCGATCTCGGCGATGACCTCGAGCATGCGCTGGCGGGAGGCCTTCTCGACGCTCGCCTCGTTCAGCGCCCAGCCGGACTGGGTGACGTCACCGTTCTCGCGGACGATGACGTCGACCGTCATGCGCTCTTCGACGTCGTACGCCCGCGAGGCCACCTTGTCGACCGTGGCCGCCAGGTCGGCGCGCTCCGCCTCGGCCAGGAAGCCCACGTGGCCGAGGTTGACGCCGAGCACCGGCGTGCCGCTGGGCCGGGCGAGCTCGGCGGCGCGCAGAAGCGTGCCGTCGCCGCCGAGCACGATCACCATCTCCGCGCCCTCGGCCGCCGCGCCGCACACGGGTGTGACGTCGACGCCGGCGCACCGCAGGTCTTCGGCCTCGCTGTCCAGCACGCGCGCGGAGATGCCGGCCTCGCTCAGCCGGTCGAGCACGAGCTGAGCGCTCCGGACCGCGCCTGGCCGCCCGGTGTGCGCCACGAGGAGGACGGATCGTTTCTCTGTCATGCGGTCCCCTCGGCCCCGTCCACCGCGACACCGCCGGACGTCCGCTCCTCCACACGGAACGGATCGGCCCCGTGCCACGGGTCGCCTATGAATCGTTCGTCTGTCATCTGAGGCTCCCTGACCGCCGCAGCCCGGCCCGCGTCGGCCGACCGCCCCACTGCTCACGCACGGATCGTTCGCCTGCCGTCGAAGGCGCCCCGGCCCGGCCCATGTACGCGCGGATCGTCATGCGGGTCCCTCCGCCACGGCCTTGTCCAGGTCGGCGTCGGTCAGCGGCGGCGCACCGGCCCGCAGCCACAGGAAGTACTCGACGTTGCCCGACGGGCCGGGCAGCGGGCTGGCCGTCACGCCCCGGGTGCCCAGGCCGAGGGTCTCCGCGTGACGTGCCACGTCGCGTACGGCCTCGGCACGCAGCGCCGGGTCACGGACGACGCCTCCGGCGCCCACGCGTTCCTTGCCCACCTCGAACTGGGGTTTGACCATCATCACGTAGTCGGCGTCGGCCGCCGCGCAACGCCGGATCGGCTCCAGCACCAGCCGCAGCGAGATGAACGACAGGTCCGCCACCACGAGAGTGGGCGGCTCGCCCACGTGCTCCGGCGTGAGTTCTCGGATGTTGAGGCGCTCGACGACCGTCACCCGCTCGTCGGTGCGCAGCGACCAGGCGATCTGGCCGTACCCGACGTCGACGGCGACGACGTGCCCGGCTCCGGCGCGCAGCAGGACGTCGGTGAAGCCGCCCGTGGACGCGCCCGCGTCGAGGCAGCGGCGCCCCCGAGGATCGATCTCGTCGAAGGCGGCGAGCGCACCGGCGAGCTTGTGTCCGCCGCGCGAGACGTACTCCGGCCCGGTGTCGGCGGTCCGGACGACGATCGGCGCGGACGTCTCGACCTGGGTGGCGGCTTTCGTGGCGGTGCGTCCGCCGACGGCGACCCGTCCGGCGGTGACGAGTTCGACCGCCTGCTCGCGCGAACGGGCCAGGCCTCGCCGGACCAGCTCACTGTCCAGACGCCGCCGTGCGCTCATGACTCCTCCTTCGCCGGAGGAGAGATCAGGCCCGCCGCCGCGGCGATGCACGCTCGCTTGAGAACGGCACACCGCGTCGGCGAGAAGCTCACCGCGTGCATGAGCACTGGAGGGACCAGGAATGCCGTTTCGCCCATTCGCTCGCTCGTGAGCGCGCCGCCCCGTGTGCGACAGGCGCCGACCCGTCGCGATGCCGGGGCCCCACGATGCGTCACCCGGCCGCCGAGGGCCCCGGACTCCGCCGGTGCCGTCGTGGTCCCGGCCGCGCACCACGGAGCCCCCGCCGGGACGTGCCGGGCCGTCGTCGCCCTGCCGTGCGCGGATCGCCGTGCCGACGGCACCGCGTGCCGCCACTGCCGTCCGCCGATGCCCCGCAGAACGCCCCGGAGCCGTGCGTCGCCCGTACGGGCCTGGCCGAGGTTCACGCCGGCTCGCCGTCGATGCCCGTCAGGGCGTCCTGGAGGCGGCGGTGGACGTCCTGGAAGATCGCCGGGTGCTCGGCCGGAGGCGTCGCCTCCAGCTCGCCGAGGCGGGCCATCGCGGCGTCGACCCGCTCGTCCCCGGTGGTCTCGCCCTCGGTGCCGTTCACGTATCGGTCCCCCAATCAGCGCCGCGTTCGCGGCAAGCCGGTCGACCCCGGCTCAGGAAGAACGCTACCGTCCGTGGGTGACAACGGTGTCGAGGACGACTACGGGGGGAACGGACCTGACAATGGCCACGCTGGAGGAAACGCGTGCGGCACTCGAACGCATCGCCACCCGGCTCACGGATGTGGATCCCGATGAGCTCGCCAAGCACGTCGTCGAACGCACCGTCAGCTGCCATGTGCCCGATCTGAACCTCGTGTTCGTCACCCGCATCCACTCCGGCGGGATGGACGACTTCGAGGTCGCCGAGAGCCCGAACGGCGCTCAGGTCCGGCTCACGGTGAACAGCGACGACCTGGTGGCACTCGCCGACGACAAGCTCGGCGTCGGCAAGGCGTGGGCCAGCGGCCGGCTCAAGATCGAAGCCAGCCTCGGCGACCTGCTACGCCTCCGCAAGATCCTCTAGAACAGGCGGTCGAGCGCCCGTTCGCCGCGTTCGAGGTCCCCGGAGTCCCAGACCGCGGCGCACAGGGCGCGCAGCCCGTCCATCGGGTCCCCGTCGCCGGAGACCTCCAGGTCGCCGGACACGGTCCAGCCGCCGTACACGTACGCCGCACCCTCGCGCCGTACGCCGTTGTGGGGGACGAGCAGGCCGTTCAGGTCAGCGGAGACGTACGTGGGGCGGTGCCGGGGCGGAGCGGCCAGGAGTGCCCGGGGGTCGGTGACCCCGGTGAACACCAGGAGGCTGTCGGCGCCGCCATTGTGCGCGCCCTCGATGTCGGTGTCGAGCCGGTCGCCGACGATCAGCGGCCGCTCGGCGCCGGTGCGCAGGATGGTCTCGCGGTGCAACGGCCGTTCGGGCTTGCCGGTGACGATCGGGTCGACGCCGGTCGCGGTCCGGATCACCTGGACGAGCGCCCCGTTGCCGGGCCGGAGCCGCCCGCCCTTCCCGGGGATCGTCGTGTCGCCGTTGGACGCCACGAAGATCGCTCCGGCCGCGACCGCCTGAGCGCCCTCGGCCAGCAGGTCATAGCTCAGGCCGGGCGAGTACCCCTGGGCGACCGCCGCCGGTTCCTCGGCCGCCGTGGACACCGGCCGCAGGCCGGCCTCCCGCAGCGCCTGGCGCAGCCCCATGCCGCCGACGACCAGGACCTTCGACCCGGCGGGCAGCCGTTCGGAGAGGAGGCGCGCGGCGGCCTGCGCCGAGGTCACGACGTCCTCCGCCGCCGCGGGCACGCCGACGTCGCCGAGCAGCGCGGCCGTGGCACTGGGCGTACGAGAGGCGTTGTTCGTCGCGAACGCGAGCCGCATGCCGCTGGCGCGCGCCTTCTCGAGCGCCCCGGCCGCCCCCGGCACGGGGTCGTGGCCGATGTAGACGACACCGTCGAGGTCGAGCACACCGACGTCGTACGCCTCGGCCGGCGGCCGATCGATCCCCCGCATGGTCATCCTTCCTGTACGTTCCATCCGCGACGTGCCCCGGCGAGTGCCGTTCCACCCACCCGGCAGGCCCTGAAGGCCCCGGCCCGATCGCGCATACCGGTCATCTTTCCGGATCGACGGCCGTCACCGCGCGCGGGCCGCCCTTGGATACGCCGACGGCGTGCCTGGACGGGCTGATCGCCGCCGTGAAGACGATCGGATCGCGACCGGGCCCGGCGAAGCGGCCACGCGACGATCAGCGGCGGGCAACGCCCGTACTCGGCGCGGGTCACCAAGCCGGGCCAGCCGATACGCCACCTGCCGACCGACCAGCGGGGACGGCCGCGAAAGGGCAGGGCGGCCGAGGAGATCGTGGACGGTGAGGGACGCCGGAGCAGTGATGAGTTCAGCGATGCCGCTGCGCGATGGGAGTGAGTGCGGCGGAACGGGATGAGATGAGCGGCGGACGAGGCCGATCGAGCCGCTCCCCGAGCGGTCAGTACCCGTGCGCTCCAGAGGGCACCGTTTCGCCTGGGCACGCCTACCGGCATCCATCGTGCCCTCATGCCGTCCTCGGCGCAGGGCGGAGCTCGACCGGACCGGCGTAGGGACGCCGACCAGCGCTTCT
The DNA here is from genome assembly GCF_030269445.1 of Actinoallomurus iriomotensis. Lineage (GTDB taxonomy): Bacteria > Actinomycetota > Actinomycetes > Streptosporangiales > Streptosporangiaceae > Actinoallomurus > Actinoallomurus iriomotensis. The sequence goes on along the minus strand of NZ_BSTJ01000022.1, from coordinate 6,890 downwards.
TCTCGGACAGATCCGGCAGGCGACCAGCGCCGCGCTCACTCATCCCTTGCGAACTCGGGCGTAGTCCAAGAACGCCAGCCAAGGCCCCAACCCCTGACGGATCCAGCAGAGTCCCGCCCTCAGCCTCAGCCCTTGCACACTCGGGCACGGCGCAGGGACAACGACCGGGCCGGAGAGCACGGCGGTGTTCGGCGCGAACGTCACGCCCTCACGAGCGGGTCCGCTTGTCACCGACACTCAGGCTGGAGGGTCCACGTGCCGACCTGCCGTGCCCGGCCGGTTTCACCTCGGGGCGGATCCGGCAGGCGACGGCCACCATCCCACCCTCTCGCTCCTCCTTCCCGGACGCTCGGGCATGGCGCACGAATGCCGGCCGAGACTCCCCACCTTTCGAGGAGTTCAGCGGACGGTCCGGTGCCGTCCTGCTCTCTCAGCCCTTGCGGGCTCGGGCGTGGCGTAGGGCGGTGGCGTAGTGTTTGTTGTCCGGGCACATGGCGCAGGCCAGGGCGAGGTGCTCGACGGCCTCGGTGAGGTTGCCGGTGCGGGTGAGCGCCAGGCCGAGGCCGAACAGCGCGTAGTCCTCTGCGGGGTCCGCTTCGACGATCATCCGGAAGTTCTCCGCGGCTTCGGCGTATCGCTTCGCGCCGTACTGGGCGCGGGCGAGCGCCTCGCGGACGCTTCGTGACGACGGCTCGGCCGCCGCCGCGTGCTCGAGCACTTGGATCGCCGCCGCTGGGCTGCCGCTTTCCAGAAGGTTCAGTCCCCGCTGATACCAGTCATAGACCTCGCCGCCCGGCGTACCGGGGGAATCCTGGCCGTGGTCCGAACCTTGAACCATTTGTGGCCTCCGTTCGCCGACTCCATTCGAGCCCTAACAAGACCGTGGTATCTAACATGCCCGACGTGACCACTCAGCCCGGCCTCAGCCTCGAACCGTTCCGCGCCGTACGCTACGCCTCCTCCAAGGTGAGCTCACTGGCCGCGGTGACGTCGCCGCCGTACGACCTCATCGACGAAGAGGCGTTGAAACGGTTCATGGCGGACGAGCCGCACAACATCGTGCGATTGATCCTGCCCCAGCAGGACTACGGCGACGCCGCCGAGACGCTGCGGTCATGGCTCGCCGAAGGGGTGCTGACGGTCGACGCGGAACCGGCGCTGTACGCCTACGAGGAGGCCGGAGAGGGCGTCCTGCAGCGTGGGCTGATCGGGGCGCTGGGCGTCCACGGGCCGGGGTCGCAGGTGATCCTGCCGCACGAGGACGTTTACCCGGGTCCGATCCGGGACCGGTTGGCCCTGATGACCGCCACACGGGCGAACCTCGAACCGATCTTCCTGCTGTACGACGGGGAGGGCGCCTCGGCCACCAGCCGCCTGGTCGACGAGGTGGCCTCGTCTCCCCCGCTGCTGGAGACCAGCACGGGCGACGACGTACGGCATCGACTGTGGGCGATCACCGACCCCGCCGTCCACGCGTCGATCGCCGCCGACCTTCGGAAACGCCAGGCGCTGATCGCCGATGGCCACCATCGGTACGCGACATATCAGGCGCTCAGGGAGGCGAACGAGGGGCCTGGGCCGTGGGACTACGGCCTCGCGCTGCTCGTGGACTCGAGCGCCTACCCTCCTCACCTCGGCGCGATCCACCGGGTGATCCCGAACCTCGCCGTGTCCGACGCCGTACGGCTGGCGAAGGCCGCCTTCCGCACGGAGCAGCTCGGACCCGACCTGCCGACGGCGCTCGAACGTCTCGCCGCACAGGACGGCACGGCGTTCCTGCTCGGCGGCGAAGAGGACGACCTGTTCCTGCTCACCGACCCCGACCAGGCACAGGTCACGAACTCGATGCCGGACGGGACGTCGCCCCGCTGGCGTGGCCTGGACACGGCCGTGCTCCACCGGCTGCTGATCCCCGAGCTGTGGCACATCACGGATGACGAGGCGAACGTGCATATCGTCCACCACGACGCCGAACGCGCCCTCCGGAAGGCCCGCCGCGCGAACGGCACCGCGGTGATCCTCAACCCGTTGCAGGTGGCGGACGTACTGGCCGTCGCGGCCGGCGGCGAGAAGGTCCCGCGCAAGTCGACATCGTTCGGCCCGAAGCCCCGTACCGGCCTGGTGCTAAGAACCTTCGACACCGACCGAAGATGACGCCGTGCGGCACCGACGTCGGCGCGCCGCTGCGTACGCGGCCCCGATGACTACGCCGAGGCGTGACGCAGAGGGCGGTGATTCGCCTGCGGAGTCCTGCGTGGGCGGTTCGTGCGTGCCGGTGTTGTGCGTGCCGGTGTTGTGCGTGTGGGCAGCTGTCAGGCAGCCCGCTCACGGGTGATCCACCATGCTCCGCGTACGGCGCGGTCCCCCGCTCGTAGGCGTTCCTCCCTGGGTGGCTCGCGACCCACCCACGGATGAACGCCTACGCAATGCCCGCCGAGGTCCAGCCCGCGCGGAAGCAGCCGCCGAGACATGGAACGGCGGGGATTACGCACCGCCCGCAGGCCGGTCGTCCACTCGTCATCGGTCGGCTACGTCGAGCGCCCGCCGTCCGCGCCGAAGATGGCGGGCGTGGCGTCACCTTCTACGGCGTCATCACCATCCGTCGTGCGCTGTGCCGTGGCAGGCGCGCTCGAAAAGGGGCGCTTCGGGCCACGCTGGGTCCTCCTGCGAGGCGGCGACCGCGACACGCCGGCCCGGCCGGACTCGACCGGGCATGTGAGGACGGGCGGGAGTGACCGGAAGTCCTACCGACAAGCCACGCCCGCAACAGCAGCTCACCCACGGACCGCCAGCACGCACACCACCAGCACGCAGACCGCCAGCACGCAGACCGCAGGCACGGGCTGCCGACGCAAGGCCGCCCACGCGGGGACCACCTGCGGTGCGAAGCCTGCGCAGACGAGGCCCGTCCAGGGGTTACTCAGGTAGAGGTCACCTAGACGAGGTCCGCCCGCCTAGGAATCACGCGCCCAGGAAGCACACACGCGCGAGCTGACCGCGGTGCGAGGTCAACGCAGCGGCGACCCACCAGAGTTACCCAGGCGGCGCTTACCCATGTGAGGGCACCCACCCAGGAACCACCCGCGTAAGGGCCACCACGAGGACCGCCACACGGCGGCTAGCCGCGGCGCGATGTCCATGAAGGCGCAACCCACCAGGATCGACCAGACGGCAGTAACCCACATGAGGTCCGCCCACCCAGGAACCACCTACGTAAGGCCACCGCAGGAACCACCACGCGGGGGCTGACCGCCGCGTGGGCTCCACGCAGGCGCGACCCGCCGGCATCAAACAGGCCGCGATTACCCACCCGAGGATCGCCCACCCGGGAACCGCCCACGTAAGGCCACCGCAGGAACCACCACGCGGGGGCTGACCGCCGCGTGGGCTCCACGCAGGCGCGACCCGCCGGCATCAAACAGGCCGCGATTACCCACCCGAGGATCGCCCACCCGGGAACCACCGCGTAAGGCCATGGGGACCACCACGCGGAAGCCGGCCGCAGCGCGAGGTCCACGCAGGCGCGACCCACCAGGGTTACCCAGACGGCAGTAACCACACGAGGGTCACCCGACCAGGAACCACCCGCGCAAGGACCGCCCTGGGGACCGCCACACGCGGTAGCGGTCTGCTCGGTTGCCTCCGCCGCCGAGGGGTTCGGCGGGTCAGCCTGTCGCCGGCCTGGCGCCTCCCACGCCATCGCCCGGCACCCTTCACGACACGGCTTTCTCCTTTCCGGGTGGGCGGAGGCGGAGGGCGGCGCTGGAGGCCTCGACCTCGTACAGGCCTCGGGGGCCCGTCGGGCTCTTCCAGAAGCGGTGCCTCAGTGCTCCTCGTACCTCGATGACGTCACCGTGGGTCCACGCGCGGACCGTGGCCTGGATGTTCGGGTCGTAGGTAACGCAGCGGATCGTGTCGATGGCGTCCTGCGGCGACCTGGCGTCGTGGTGCTCGACGATGAGGCGCCAGACGGCCACTTGGTCATCGCCCGATAACGTCCGCCACTCCGGCTCTCCGGAAAGCCTTCCCACCAAGACGATCTCGTTGACGTGCTCCACCGTCGGCTCCTCTCGTGATCGGCCGCCGTCTCCCCGACCACGGCCCTGTATCTACGATGGAGGCTCACACCCGACCGCATAAGGCCCCCCGCACATCTGTGGACAACCATCGGAGACGGATATGGAGAACCTCACCGACCTGGGCAATGACGTCTTCGAAATCGACACGCGAATGGCCGGATATTCGGGCATAACAGCCGGTTATCTCATTCGTTCGGAGCGGCCGTGTCTCGTCGAGACCGGAGCCGGGAACTCGGCCGAAGTCGTGCGTGACGCCTTGTCGGCGGCGGGGATCGGCCCCGGGGATCTGGCGACCGTCGTCGTCACCCACATCCATCTCGATCACGCGGGCGGGGTCGGGGACGTGGCCGAGATGTTCCCGAACGCGGAGATCGTCGTGCACGAGAAGGGCGCCCGGCACCTCGCCGACCCGAGCCGGCTGATGGCCAGCGCGCGCACGGTCTGGGGCAAGGCGCTCGACTCTCTCTTCGGCGATCTGAAGCCCACCGACGCCGTACGGATCCGCGCGGTCGACGACACCGGGATCGTCGACCTCGGTGGCGGCCGTCGCCTCGAGAGCCACTACTCCCCCGGACACGCCAAGCACCATGTGGGGCTGCTCGACTCCCTCACCGGCGACCTGTACGTCGGCGACGCGGCGGGCGTCTACATCCCGGAGACCGCGGACCTGCGCCCGGCCACGCCACCGCCGGACTTCGACCTCGACAGCGCTCTGGCGTCGCTCGACCGGTTCCGCGCGCTCCAGCCGACGCGTCTTCTGTTCAGCCACTATGGGCCGGTGGAGCTCGCGGACGAGACTCTCGAGCGCTCGGCCGAAGAGCTGCGTCTCTGGGTCGAGATGGTGACCGAGGCGTACGACCAGCGCCTCGACCTCGACCACGCGGTGGCCATGGTCCGTGAGCGCACCGACGAGCGCTACAAGGCCCTCGCGCCGGACGCCGACCCCGCCGTGGCCCAGAAGGTCGAGGTGATCTCCGCGACCCGCAACAACGTCGCCGGGATCATGCACGCCTTGGAGAAGGACTCCGTCCGGGGCTGACCACCGGTACGGAGCCCTCTGGTGCACGGAGGCGTCAGCCGTCCTCCGAGTCGTCGTCGATGATCTCCAGGCCCTCGATCTCCGCGTAGCGCTCCGCCGCGTCCGTCTCACCGTCGCGGTCGGCGGCGGCCGCTCGCGCGAACCAGTCGGCCGCCTCCTCCTCGCGTCCGGCGTCGGCCAGGGCGTCCGCGTACGCGTAGAAGAGCCGTGCCGACCAGGGGCGGAGGCGCTCGTCCTTGAGCTCGGGGATCTGCAGCGCGAGTACCGCGGCGTCGTGCTGGCCCAGATCGCGCCGGGCGCCGGACTCGACGATCCGCATCTCGATCGCCTCGGCGGGTGGCAGCCGCTTCGCCTCGTCCGACCTCGCGAGGTCGAGGGCGCGTTCGGGCCGGCCGAGGCCACGCTCGGCGTCGGCCATCACCGACAGGTACGCCTCCTGCCCGGTCAGCCGCCGCGCGGTGCGGAGCTCGGAGAGCGCGACGGACCACAGGCCCGCGTGGTACGCGGCGAGCCCGCACGCCTCCCGTACGACACCGACGCGCGCGGCCTTCCGCCGGGCCGCCAGAGTGTGCTGGTACGCCTGCTCGGCGTCCTCGTCCAGCAGGCGCCCGGCCATCACCAGGTGCCGGGCGACGGCCTTCGCCAGGTCCTTGGGAAGGGTCCTCAGCTCGGCCTTTGCCGCGCGGTCCAGCTCGTCACCCGTCACGTCGTCGGGTACGGGCGGGCCCGGGTCCCTCCTGGGCCGGGTCTCGTCCTCCGGACGGCGTTCGAAGGGCTTCCGGCTTCCGCCTGCGGCCCCGCGGCGGTCGGCCGGGCGCCGTCCGCGGTCGCCGGGCCGGCCACCCTCACGACGGCCGCCGCCCGGCCGGCCGGTGGTGTCACGCCCGGGCGCGCCGGCGCCCGTACGGGCCCCCTGGCGCCGTCCGGACGACTCTCCACGCCGATCGTTGGGCGCGCCCTCGGGCCGGGGCCTGCCGCCGCTCGTCCTGTCACGGCGCTGGAAACCGCCGTCGCGGCGCTCCTGGTCCCTGCCCTCGGAACCGCGGCCGCCGCCAGGGCGTGGCGTACGGCGGGAATCGTCGCGTTTGCCGTACGGGCCGGAGCCCGCCTCGTCGCGCTGCCGGGGGCGGTCACGATAAGAGCTGTCGGAGCCGCGGCCGCCGCCGGGACGTGGCGTACGCCGCGAGTCGTCGCGTTTGCCGTACGGGCCGGAGCCCGCCTCGTCGCGCTGCCGGGGGCGGTCACGATAGGAGGTCTCGGAGTCATTGCGGAACGGCCGGGGCCGACGTGATGTGGGGCGCCCGTCGTCGCGTCCCTTGTCGCGGGGCTTGGAGAAATCGCGGCCCTTCGCGTTTCCGCCCGTGCCTCCGGACCCGGTACGGCCTGCGGAGCCGTCGCGTCGAGGCCCGCGGGCCTGACGGCCGCCGGCCGAGTCGCGTCCGCCGCTCTGCCGGCCGCGGGCTCCACCCGCGCCGCCGGGTCGGCGGTCCTTGTTCTGACGTTGGCGCCGATCGTCGTCGTCGCCGTCCCGCCTGTCGCTTTCCGCGCTCATCACACCAGACCGTTCAGCTGGAACACCCGTGGGTCTCCATTGTGCCGTGACAACGCAAAAGGGGCCGCCTGATCAGGCGGCCCCTTTTGTATGGTTGATGTCCGGCGGTGTCCTACTCTCCCACACCGTCCCCGGTGCAGTACCATCGGCGCTGGAGGGCTTAACTTCCGGGTTCGGAATGGGACCGGGTGTTTCCCCACCGCTATGACCACCGAAACGC
>NZ_BSTJ01000021.1 GCF_030269445.1 Actinoallomurus iriomotensis | reverse complement strand
ACACCGCACCGATCACCATGCCCAACACCAGCACCAAGACGATGTTCCGGTCATGACCGAGCACGAACTTGCCCGACGCGAAAGCCACAAGACCCACCACCGACCCCACGGACAGATCGATGTTGCGGGTCACCACCACCATCGTCTGCCCGACCGCGAGCAAGGCCAGGATCGAGGCGTTGAGGAAGATGTCCTTGACACCCTGAGACGACAGGAACGAGGAGTTCGCCGCCGTCGTCACGGCCACCAGGACGATCAGTGCCGCGACGATGCTCAGTTCGCGCGCGCGTAGGACGATGTCGACGAGCCGGCGCCCACCGGCGTCAGCGGTCACGGCCGCCATCAGGCTGCCTCCTGTCGGGTCTGGCCGGTCGCTGCGGCCATCACGGTCTCTTCGGTCGCCTCGTCCCGTGGGATCTCGGCGGTGAGCCGGCCTTCGTGCATGACGAGCACCCGGTCGGCCATCCCGAGCACCTCCGGCAGATCCGAGGAGATCATCAGGACCGCGAGGCCCTGGCCGGCCAGTTCGGACAGCAGCCGGTGCACCTCGGCCTTGGTGCCCACGTCGATGCCGCGCGTGGGCTCATCGATGATCAGCACCGACGGCTCGGTGGACAGCCACTTGGCGAGGACCACCTTCTGCTGGTTGCCGCCGGACAGCACCCCGACGGTGTCGCTGAGGCGGGCGTACTTGAGCTGGAGCCGGATCGCCCAGTCGGCCGCCCGATCCCGTTCGACCTTCCGGGAGATCACCGGTCCGCGACGCAGGGAGCTCAACTGGGTCAGACCGATGTTGCGCTCGATCGAACCGTCCATGACCAGCCCCTGCTGACGCCGATCCTCCGGCACCAGCGCGAGCCCGGCCGACATCGCGGCGGTCGGGCTGCCACCCGGCAGCCGAACCTCGCCGACCTGCACGCCGCCCGCGTCGTAGCGGTCGATGCCGAAGATCGCGCGAGCCACCTCACTGCGCCCGGCGCCGACCAGGCCGGCGAGCGCGACGATCTCTCCGGCGCACACCTCGAAGGACACGTCGGTGAAGACGCCCTCGCGGGTCAGCCGGGAGACCGTCAGCACCGTCTCCCCCGGCGTGGTCTCCTGCTTCGGGTAGAGGGTGTCGAGTTCGCGGCCGACCATCCGCTGGACGAGGTCGTCGGCGGTGAGCGCGTCGACCATCTCGGTGGAGATGTAGCGGCCGTCGCGCAGTGTCGTCACCCGCTGGCAGATCTCGAAGATCTCCTCCAACCGGTGGGAGATGAACAGCAGCGCACAACCCTGGTCCTGAAGGGTGCGGGAGACCGTGAACAGCCGCGCGACCTCGTTGCCCGACAGCGCCGCCGTCGGCTCATCCATGATCAACACCCGGGCGTCACGCGAGATCGCCTTCGCGATCTCCACGATCTGCTGGTCCGCGATGGACAACCCACGCGCGGGACGGTCCGGATCCAACGCCACACCCAGCCGCTCGAACAACTTCGCCGTCTCCGCACGCAACGCCCGACGGTCAATGCGGCCGAAACTCGCCCGCGGCTGACGGCCCATGAAGATGTTCTCCGCGACCGACAGATCGGGGAACAACGTCGGCTCCTGATAGATCACCGCGACACCCGCCTGCTGCGCGTCACCGGGGCCGTGGAAATCGACGGGGCGGCCGTCCAGCAGCACCTGTCCCTGGTCGGGGCGGTGCACGCCTGCCAGGGTCTTGACGAGCGTGGACTTGCCCGCCCCGTTCTCGCCGGCGAGCGCGTGGATCTCTCCGCCCCACAGCTCCAGGGAGACGTCCTGCAGAGCCCGCACCGCGCCGAATGCCTTGCTGACATTCGACAGGGCCAGGATCGGCGGAGCTTCGCTCATGCTTCCTCCGGAAGTGAACGGAATAAAAACGTTTTAACGCGATTGACCTGGGACCGTAGATCTGGGAGCGCGGCGCGGTCAAGAGTCACATCGTCGTGATCTTCCCGAAACGAAACGTTCACTACACCTCTGAGCTGCGGTGATGGTACTCAGATAACGAGAAGGTCACCGTCGACCCCGTCGAGCCGCCACCCCGGAACGAGTTGACACGTTTTAATCGGGTCGTTCACAGTGAACGCCATCAGATCGTGGAGAAGAGGTACCGGCGTTGGGCATGGGCACCGTGGGGATCAAGGAGGTCGCCAGGCTCGCGGGCGTCTCGCCGGGCACGGTCTCGAACGTGCTGAACCACCCCGAGCGGGTACGGGCCGAGACGCGCGACCGCGTCGAGCGGGCCATCGGCGATCTGGGCTTCGTGCGCAACGGTTCGGCGGCGACGCTGCGGGCCGGGCAGAACCGCGCGGTCGGCCTGGTCGTGCTCGACGTCGGCAACCCGTTCTTCGTCGAGGTCGCCCGCGGCGTCGAGGACGTCGCCAGCGACCGCGACCACGCCGTGATCCTGTGCAACTCCGGCGAGTCCTTCGACAAGGAGGCCCGCAACCTGCGGGTCCTGGCCGAGCAGCGGGTGCGGGGAGTGCTCATCACCCCGGCGGGCGAGGATCTCACGAGCGTGGAGGCGCTGCGCGACCGCGGCGTCGCCGTCGTGCTCGTCGACCACTCCTCGCCCGGTGACCTGTGCTCGGTGTCCGTCGACGACGTGGCCGGCGGCGACCTCGCCGTGACGCACCTGCTGAGCCGGGGCGCCGAGCGGCTGGCGTACGTGTCCGGGCCGATGGGCATCCGGCAGTGCGGCGAGCGGCGGAAGGGCGCGCGGCGCGCGCTGCGCACCGCCGGCCTGCCGGTGCGGGCGCTGGAGGAGCTGGCCGTCCCGGAGATGAACGCGAACGGCGGCCGTCTCGCCGCCGAGAAGCTGCTGGCCGGCGGACTACCCGACGCGATCTTCTGCGCCAACGACATGCTCGCGCTGGGCGTGCTGCGCGCGCTCTCCCAGGCGGGAGTGAGCGTGCCCGACGACGTGGCGCTGATCGGCTACGACGACATCGAGTTCTCCGCGGCCGGCACCGTGCCGCTCAGCTCGATCCGGCAGCCGACCTACCAGCTCGGCAAGATCGCCACCGAGCTGCTGCTGGACGAGTGCGACGACCCGGAGGGCCACGCGCATCAGCAGATCATGTTCCAGCCTGAACTCGTCGTCCGCGAATCGAGCCGTTGACATGCGCATCGCCCTGTTCGTCACCTGTTTCAACGACACCCTCTACCCGGGAACCGGCAAGGCGGTGGTCACCCTCCTGGAGCGGCTCGGGCACGAGGTCGTCTTCCCCGCCGAGCAGACCTGCTGCGGCCAGATGCACTACAACACCGGGTACGACCGGGAGTGCGGGCCCCTCGTCAAGGATTTTGTTAAAACGTTCCAACCGTTCGACGCGATCGTCGTCCCGTCGGCGTCCTGCGCCGGGATGATCCGCGAGAACCACGTGCGCGTCGCCCGTACCGTCGGCGACCGCGGTCTGGCCGAAGAGGCGGACCGGCTCGGGCCCCGCGTCCACGAACTGACCGAGCTGCTCGTCGACGTGCTCGGCGTCGAGGACGTCGGCGCGTACTTCCCGCACCGGGTGACCTACCACCCGACCTGCCACTCCCTGCGGGCGCTCGGCGTGGGCGACCGGCCGCTGCGGCTGCTGCGCGCCGTACGCGGGATCGATCTCGTCGAGCTCCCGGACGCCGCCGAGTGCTGCGGCTTCGGCGGAACGTTCGCGCTGAAGAACCCCGACGTGTCGGCCGCGATGGGCGCCGACAAGGTCGCCCGGATCCGGCAGACCGGAGCCGAGGTGGTCTGCGCGGCGGACAACTCCTGCCTCGCCCACCTCGGCGGCCTGCTGTCGCGGCTGCGGACGGGCGTACGGACGCTGCACCTGGCCGAGATCCTGGCGGCCACCGAGTGAACGAGCGCACGAGACCAGCCAGACAGGCCAGACAGGAAGGTGACTCCGTGCCGGGGCATCACGACACCGCCGGGGCGGCCATGCCGACGTATGTGGGGATGCCCGCCTTCCCGGACGCCGCGCGGGCGGCCGTGCGCGACACGCAGTTGCGCCGCAACCTCGCGCACGCCACCACCACGATCCGTGCCAAGCGTGTCACCGCCGTCGGCGAGCTGGCGGACTGGGCGGAGCTGCGGGAGACCGGGAAACAGATCAAGGACCACACGATCGAGCACCTGGGCCACTACCTGCGCCTGCTGGAGGAGCAGGTGACGGCCCGCGGCGGCACCGTGCACTGGGCCCGCGACGCGGCCGAGGCGAACCAGGTCGTCACCGACCTGATCAAGGCCACCGGCGAGACCGAGGTGGTCAAGGTCAAGTCGATGGCCACCCAGGAGATCGGCCTGAACGAGGCCCTCGACGCCGCCGGGATCCACGCGTACGAGACCGACCTGGCCGAACTGATCGTGCAGCTCGGCGGCGACCGCCCCTCCCACATCCTGGTTCCGGCGATCCACCGGAACCGGGCGGAGATCCGCGAGATCTTCCGCCGGGAGATGCCCGGCGTGCCCGACGACCTCACCGACGACCCCGCGCGTCTCGCCGCCGCCGCTCGCGAGCACCTGCGCGAGCGGTTCCTCGCCGCGAAGGTGGCGGTGTCCGGGGCGAACTTCGCGGTGGCCGAGACCGGCTCGCTCGTCGTCGTGGAGTCCGAGGGCAACGGGCGGATGTGCCTCACACTGCCGGAGACGCTCATCTCGGTGATGGGCATCGAGAAGGTGCTGCCCACCTGGCGCGACCTGGAGGTGTTCCTGCAGCTCCTGCCGCGCTCCTCCACCGCCGAGCGGATGAACCCCTACACCTCGGTCTGGTCGGGCGCGACGGAGGGACAGACCTTCCACCTCGTCCTGGTCGACAACGGCCGTACCGCGACGCGCGACGACGAGGTGGGCCGCCAGGCGCTGCGCTGCATCCGCTGCTCCGCGTGCCTGAACGTCTGCCCCGTCTACCAGCGGGCGGGCGGCCACGCGTACGGATCGCCGTACCCCGGGCCGATCGGCGCGATCCTGTCGCCTCAGCTGCGCGGCGCCGGGTCGCCGGTGGACGACTCGCTGCCGTACGCCTCGACGCTGTGCGGCGCCTGCTTCGAGGCGTGCCCGGTCGCGATCGACATCCCTGAGGTGCTGGTCCACCTGCGGTCGCGCGCCGTGCACGGGCGTACCGAGCGGGCCGCCATGCGGTTCGCCGCGTGGACGCTGCGCTCCCCCACCCGGCTGGCGTTCGGGCAGCGTCTGGCCGGTACGGCCGGGCGGGTGCTCGGCCGGCGAGGCTTCATCGGGCGGCTGCCCGGCCCGATGGCGCGCTGGACCGACACCCGCGACGCGCCCGTCCCCGCGACCGAGACCTTCCGCGACTGGTGGAACCGCCGATGAGCGCCCGTGAAGAGATCCTGCGCCGGCTCGGCGACGCGCCCGTGACCGGCTACGACGCCATCCCCCGGCACTATCTGCGCCGGCACCACGACGGCGACGTCGTGGACCTGTTCGCCGAGCGCGCCGCCGACTACCGGGCACAGGTGCGGCGGATCGCCCGCGCCGAACTGCCCGCGGTCCTGGGCGAACCGGACGGCCGGTTCGCCGTGCCGGCCGGGCTGCCCGACGCGTGGACGGCCGAGGTCGACGCCGTACGGGACGACCCGCCGCTCTCCGTCGCCGACCTCGACGCACTCGACGGCGTGATCACCGGCTGCGCGGTCGCCATCGCCGAGACCGGCACGGTCGTGCTCGACCACGGCCCCGGGCAGGGACGGCGGGCGCTCACGCTGGTCCCCGACTTCCACCTGGTCGTCGTCGAGACCGGCCAGATCGTCGCGGACGTGCCCGAGGCGATCGAGCGGCTGTCGCCGGACCGGCCCCTCACGTTCGTGTCCGGCCCGTCGGCCACGAGCGACATCGAACTGTCCCGCGTCGAGGGCGTGCACGGGCCGCGCCGCCTGTCGATCCTGATCGTCGACGCCTGAAGGACGCGGGCCGCCCGCCCGTGTCCCGTCGTCGACGACCAAGCCGTACACCACCGAGCCGAATTAGGGGAGACATGCAGCCGCGTTCATTCGCCGCCGTGGACCTCGGCGCCTCCAGCGGGCGTGTGATGATCGCCCGGGTGGGCGAGGACGAACTGGCCCTGCGCGAGGCGCGCCGCTTCCCCAACCGCCCCGTACGCGCGGCGGGCACGCTGTACTGGGACGTCCTCGGCCTGTACGGGCACGCGCTGGACGGCCTGCGGGCCGCGGAGGGGATCGCGTCGATCGGGGTCGACTCGTGGGCCGTCGACTACGGGCTGCTCGACTCCGCGGGCGCCCTGCTCGGCAACCCCGTCCACTACCGTGACGGCCGGGCCGACGGCGTCATGGACGACGTCGTCGCGAAGGTGGGCGCGCAGGCCCTGTACGACGTCGGCGGACTGCAGTTCCTGCCGTTCAACACCGTCTACCAGCTGCTGTCCGGGCCGGTCCCGGAGGCGGCGCGCACGCTGCTGATGGTGCCCGACCTGCTCGCGTACTGGCTGACCGGCGAGGCCGGCGCGGAGATCACGAACGCCTCCACGACCGGGCTGTACGACGTACGCGCCGGCGACTGGGCGTACCCCCTCATCGACCGCCTCGGCCTGCCCGCGACGATCCTGCCGCCGCTGCGGCGGCCGGGCGAGGTCATCGGCACCCTGCGGGCCGACGTCGCCGCCGAGACCGGGCTGCCGAAGTCGCTGCCGGTCACGGCGGTCGGCTCGCACGACACCGCCTCGGCCGTGTTCGCGGTGCCCGCGGAGCACGACCGCTTCGGGTACGTCTCGTGCGGCACGTGGTCGCTGGCCGGGGTGGAGCTGACCGCGCCGGTGCTGACGGAGGAGAGCCGGGTCGCGGGGTTCACGAACGAGGTCGGCGTCGGCGGCACCATCCGGTACCTGCGCAACGTCATGGGCCTGTGGCTGCTCCAGGAGTCACTGCGCACCTGGCGCGCCGAGGCGTCACTGCCCGACCTGCTCGCCGCCGCCGCGGACGCGCCGCCGTTCGCCGCGCTCGTCGACCCGGGCGACCAGTCCTTCATCCCGCCCGGCGACATGCCGGCGCGGATCGCCGAGTACTGCGCGCGCACCGGCCAGCGGCCTCCGGCCGGACGGGCCGAGGTCGTACGGTGCGTCCTGGAGAGCCTCGCCCTGGGTCATCGCGCGGCCATCCGCGACGCCGCCCGGCTGTCCGGCCGGTCCGTCGAGGTGGTGCACGTGGTCGGCGGCGGAGCACGCAACACCCTGCTGTGCCAGCTGACCGCCGACGCCTGCGGACTGCCGGTCGTGGCGGGCCCGGTCGAGGCGACCGCCATCGGCAACGCACTGGTCCAGGCCCGCGCCCACGGCCTGACCACCGACCCACGCGACCTCGTACGCCGGACCCAGGACCTCACCGTCTACCACCCACGCGGCGACGAGACCGCCTGGGACACCGCCGCCCGACGCGTCGGCCTGTCGTAGCCCCGATCACCCCGGCCTTCGGTGGAGGTGAAGGGTGCTGACTAAGCCTGGGCGTTGAGGTCCTCGCGCATGCCAGACGCGACTTCGACGCAATCTGACTGCGCCTGTGATCCGCTCCTGCTGGACTTCCGCCATACGGGACCGCACGTCTCGGCAGGCGTACTCATGTCATGGACTCCAATGCTTCAGCGATCCGCTCTCGGCTAGCGGTTCTACCTAGGGCGTCCGCCCCGATCTGCTCGAACCGTAGTGCAAACCGGGCGACCCCCTGGGCGTCCAGCACCAGTCTGCCCCCTTCTGAGGCTTCGGTGTATGCCACGTCGCCCTCCGGCATTACGGACATGGTCTTGAACGCCCCATCCAGCCCCATGTGATAGCCGACGGCGCGCGGGACGATCCTCACCACCACGTGGGGCAGCTGAGACATTTCCAGAAGATGCGCGAGTTGCTCACGCATGACGGCCTTGCCACCGACCGGGCGATCTATGACCCCTTCGTCGAGCAGTACCCACGCACGCGGGGGATTCGGCCGAGTGAATATCTTCTGACGGTCAAGGCGCGCCGCCAGTGCCTGCTCGATGTCTTGCACGCCGCCGGCCGTGAGCGCCGTACGCGCATACTCCGGTGTCTGGAACAGGCCGGGGACTGCGAGCGGTTCGAAGATCCGCACCGTGTGCGCCCGCTGTTCATACACCAGGTGTTCACGGAACCAATCGGGAACATGGGCGGTCTGGGCGTAGATAAAGATACGAGTGAAATGCCCGGATGTGTCCCATGCTTCATCCAGCGATTTCACACCCTTGAGGTCAGGACGGCGTTCTCCAGCCTCGTAGTTCGAGACGCTTGACGTGCCCACCCGCATGATCCGGCCGACGGTGGCGAGCGTTTCTCCTCTCGCGAGGCGATATCTTCGCAGGTCGTAGGCTAACCACGCCCACATAGACGTCATCGGATCGACGTTCTTCACGCTGCCCATCGGCGACTCCTGGGTTTTTCAATGTTCACTGTGAAATCCCATTCTTTCACGGGGGGGCCACTATGGGGCCTGTCACAGAGCCCAGACTCACAGATCGGGCACATCATGGATGTACTAAATGCACCGGCCGATGAATGGCTACCATCCGGTATCGAGCCGGGGCGACTCCGGGTCTACGCGGCCGATGCCGCGCAGGTACGCGAGGCGCGGCGATTTGCGGTGAAATGGCTTTATCTCATTACGAATCCCCAAGCGGGCGACGATGCGCAGCTCCGCGCGCAGCATCACCTGATCGACCGTGTTCAAGAGGTCGTCTCGGAACTGGCCACCAACGCCGTGCGCCACGCCGCTCGGGGTGACGATGATCAGTTCGCGGTGTGCCTGTCGGTCGCGCGCGGCGTCGCGCGGGTCGATGTGATGGACCATTCACCGGACGCACCCGTGGTGCACTCTGCCGGTGATCTCGACGTCATGACCGAATCCGGGCGCGGCATGCTGCTCGTGGCGGCGTTGTCGGACGGCTGGGAGTACGAGGTTCGCGAGGTCGGCGGTCGGGTGGTCAAGGTCGTCCGGGCAGGCTTCCACATTCCGGCAGAGATACGGACGAACACCTAGACCGGCCCGGCGTGATCCCTCTCCCCGTAGATCGAGTTAGATCGGCTCCCTCGTGCCTTACCTCGGACCTTCTCCCGACGACGACCTCCTCCGGCCACGCGAAGTCGCCGAGATCTTCGGCGTCCGCACCACCACCATCGCCCGATGGGCACGCGACGGGATCCTCACCGCGCTCGCGACGCCCGGCGGCCACCGCCGCTACCGCCGCACCGACATCACCGCGAAACTGGAGTCCGCCGGTTCAGCCGATCCCCAGCGAAACGCGCGAGACGCCGTACGGCTGTACGAGCAGGGATGGTCGATCCGCCGCGTCGCCGAAGAGTTCGGCGTGAGCTACGGAGCGATGCGCAGGCTTCTCATGAACAACACTGAACTCCGAAGCCGCGGATGGAATGAGAATCGCTGAGCGGTCCGCACAACGCATTCGCCCACGTTCATCCATGGCGGACGATCGAACGCGCTGCAATGATCCGCTGCTGGTATTAGGTTCCTGGCGTGGACATCGGAATCACTACCTTCGCCGGCTCGTACGGCATGACGCCGCACGAGCTGGCCCACACGATAGAAGAACGCGGCTTTGAGTCACTGTTCTTTCCGGAACACAGCCACATCCCCGTGCACAGCCGGCGGAACGACGGGGGGTCGACCCGGGACTACGCCGAAACCTTCGACCCCTTCGTGGCGCTGTCCGCGGGCGCCGCGGTCACCCGCACGCTCAAGCTCGGCACCGGAGTGTGCCTGCTGACTCAGCGGGACCCGATCGTGACGGCAAAAGAGGTCGCCTGCCTTGACCAGCTGTCGGGCGGTCGATTCCTGTTCGGCGTCGGCGCCGGCTGGAACCGCATGGAGCTGGCCAACCATGGCACCGACCCGCGCACCCGGATGGCGCTGCTGGCCGAACGGGTGATGGCGATGCGCCGGATCTGGACCGACGACGAGGCCGAGTTCCACGGAAAGTACGTCGACTTCGAGCCGATCTGGTCCTGGCCCAAGCCGCACCAGCGGCCGCATCCGCCAGTCCTGGTCGGCGGTAATGGCCCCGGCGCCGAGGATCGGGTCCTCGCGTTCGGCGACGGCTGGCTCCCGCAATGTGACGGGCTTGCCGACGCCGGCGAACTGAGCGAGCGTGCCGCGGCGTTGCGCCGGCGTGCCACCGACGCCGGTCGGGGAACGATCCCGATCACAGTGTTCAACACCCCACCGGACGACCGGCTGCTGGCCACGCTCGCCGACGCCGGCATCGACCGGTGCCTGCTGTTGCTGCCGGCCGGAACCGAGTCGCAGATGCTCGCCCGACTCGATGAGTGGGCACCGCTCGCGTCCAAGTGGCGGCAGTCCACGTGAGCGCCACGGGCGGGGACACCGAGGTGTCCCCGCCCGTCGCGTGCCTCAGGAGGGTGGCGGGTAGGCGTTCTGCACCAGCTGGTGGAACCGGGCGCAGAAACCAGTGCCCGGACAGCGGGGCGGTCCGCCGACGCGCGATCTCCGCGTTCGACAGCTCGCCGCTCCCGGGGTGAGCCGTAGGGTGAGCCTGGGGGTGGCTCACCCTACGGTCTCGGTCAGTGGCGGCCCGAGACGGTCCGGTGATACTGCTGCCAGACCTCCTTGTCGGTCACGGCCCGGTTCAGGAACATCAGGTCGTCCATCCGGCAGTTGCACGGGTTCATCTCGGCGGTGTTCTGGGGGAAGCTTCCGCCGATCTTGATGCCGCGCGGGTCGGTCGCCGTGGTGCGGTGTGTGCCCGGTGTGTCGATCTGCCAGGGGTCGCCGGCCGTCGTGTAGAAGCCGTCCAGTGGCCGGCCGTTCTTGTAGAGCCGCATCGTGCCGTGGTCGTAGTCGAACGACGCCGCGAGGAACACCCATGTGCCGGGAGTCAGGATGCTCTGCCAGTCCTGGTTCGCGGCGAACGTCTGCGACTTGCCGCCGTCGATGCGGCGGCCGAGCGCGACGACGCGCAGGGTGCCCGACACGTCGATCACTTCGAGCAGCGCCCGTACGTCGTGGCCTTGGGAGTCGCCGCTGAGCAGGCCCGCCAGGCCTACCGCGTTGTAGTAGTCGGACGGGTTCGACGTCTGGGAGTTGAGGCTCGGGTTGGAGCCGGTGACCTTGAACCAGCCCATGATCGAGGCTTCCTTGGCGGCGTTGAAGGCGTGCAGGGTCGGCACGCCGGTCGCCGAGTACGTTCCGGCCTTCCAGTCGTCGTTGCCCTTGGTCGCGGGGTTCACCTGCCGGGTCTGGATCGCGTGGCCGCCGCCCGGGGACACGCTGTCCCGTACGCGCATGGCGGCTCCGCCGTTGATCAGGTCGATGGTCGTGCCGGAGAACCCGCGGTCGCTCTCCTGCCCGGGGTTGCCCCGTACGGGGTGCTCGAAGTCGTAGTAGGAGACCAGGTTGGGCCGCAGGCTCGGCATCACCGCCGACAGGGCGTGGTCGCCGTTGCCCTGGGCCGAAGCCGCGCCGGTGTCCGCCCGGGCCGCGGTCGCCGCGAGCGGCCCGCACACCAGGGTGGCCACGGCGGCGGCCAGCAGGCGCCGGGACCGTAGGGTCGCGCTGAGATCTCTCATGTTCCCTCCACGTGCGTCTGGGGTCCGGCGGTCACCGCCCTGGGACGGTGACCGCCGGAATTGCGCGGGGGGCTCGGGCCCCGGACCGGCGGCCCGAGCCCGCGGTCAGGCGCCGGCCGCCGTGCCGGTGACCTTGAAGTTGCGGACCCGTCCGGTGTTGTCGAACGACCCGAAGCCGACGCGACCGGCTCCCAGGGTCTTGTCGACCGCCGTCATCCGCGGGTCCTTCGCGTGGTCGAGGTACACCGCGATCTCACCGGTGTCGACGTGCCGGATCACCGTCACGTGATGCCACTTCATGTCGGTGATCGACGGCTCGGCGCCGCGCGACCGTAGCGGGTCCCACTGGTCCTCGAGCCGCAGCCGGTCGGCGTTGTTCACCACGAAGATCCCGTTGTGCGGGTAGATCGAATTGTCCTGGGAGAGATGCGCGTAGTAGAACTGCGTGTCCGACTGGTAGCCGAACACGATGATCACATCTCGGTTGGTGACGTCCGTCGGAGTGTCGATCCGCACGTCGGCGTCGATCCGCTCGGTGCCGAACTTCGGCCCCTTGGTGAGCACCGCGTACTCGAACGGGCGACGCGGGCCGGGACGCTCGGTGCCGGCCTCGGCCAGGATCGTCTGGTCACCCTCGAACTTCCACTTCGACGGGGTGACCGGCGCCCAGTTCTTCGCGCCCGCCGTGCCGCCCACATGGGTGTGGCCCACCGATCCGGCGGCGAAGTGCCGCGTGCCGACTACCTTCCAGATCTTGCCGTTCGCCTTGGAGAGCAGGTAGAGCTCGCCCTTGCTGTCACGGCCGAAGCGCAGGTCGACGCGCTTGTCGCCGGCGAACTGCTGCATCGTCAGCCGGTGGCCGCTCGTGTCGAACGTCTGGAGCTGGTGGATCGGCGCCCGCGCGGCGCCGCGGCGCATCTGGCTCTGCTCGGTGTAGTAGACCGCGCCGTCGACCAGGTCGCCGAAGACGTACTTGCCGTACAGCTCGGGCAGCTTGTGGCCGCGGTAGACGTAGCCACCGGAGATCGCCTTACCGATGTCCGAGCTGCAGTTCCAGCCGGCCGGCGGGTCGTGGTCGTAGGCGGCCACCGGGTAGTCGTAGTTGTACTTCGCGTCGTCCTCGGGCAGCGGGTACAGGTCGCAGCGGTCGTTCTTCACGAAGGTGAACGGGCCCTCGCGGTTCGGCCAGCCGGCGTTGTCGCCGGCGCGGATGTCCCAGACGCCCTCGATGGCGTGCTCGCCGATGTGGCCGAGGAACAGCTGATGGCTGCCGCCGGTGTCCCAGCTGAAGCGGTGCGGGTCGCGGAAGCCGAGGGCGAAGATCTCCCCGAGGGCGCCGGACTTGCCGACGAACGGGTTGTCGGCCGGGATGCCGTACTTGCCGTTCGCGCTGTTGTTCCCGTGCGGGTCGATCCGCAGGAGCTTGCCCTGCGGGACCGCGAGGTTCTGCGGGTCGTCGTTGCCGGCGGCCTGGCCCTGTCCGCCGTCACCGGCGGCGATGTAGAGCTTGGCGTAGTCCTTGTCGCCCGGCTTGGCGTTCGGGTTGAAACCCATTTCCTGGATGCCGTGGATCTGTCCCCCGAAGCCGAGCCGGAGGATCTCCCGGTGCGTTCCGTGGAACGTGTCCGCCTTTGGATCGTCGGCGGTCCACTCGTCGACGACGCCGTGGTAGATGGTGCCCGCCTGCGGCGTCAGGTCGGGAACCTTGGTCGTGCTGGAAGCCAGCTCGGTATGGATGGTGTAGAACTTCCCGTTCGTCCGGAAGCCCGGGTCGAAGGCGACGATGCCGAAGCCCTGGCCGAGGCCGCGCCCGGAGAAGAAGTACGGCTCGAACTGCGCCTTGACGTCGAGGTAGACGTGCGGCTGTCCGTTCCGGACGACGTAGAGGTTGCCGTTCAGGTCCGGCACGTACATCCGCCCGGAGCCGTCCGGCACCTCACCGATGAAGTTGATCCGCGCCCAGCGCATGAGGCGGGCGTCGACGGGCGCGGGAACGGGCTCGGACTTGGGGAATTGCGCGTACTCCTGGAGGACCAGCCCCAGGTCGGAGGTGATCGGTCGTTCGGGGATCGGGTCGGTGACGGGAGTTTCGTCGGCGAGCGCGGCCTGCTGGGGCACCGTGAACAGAGCCGCGAGTAGAGCGACGGTTATCAGAAGGCACCATCTGAACTTCGTCATTCTGCCACCCATGGGGTCGATAGGCGGAAAGCGCTTTCTGTAAACGCTTTCCCGAACGTAGGCGAGGGCGATCACAGGGTCAAGAGAGGGTTTCGGCGGCCTCCTTCGGGGCGTGGTCGGCGGAGGATGCGCTCACGCGCTCCAGACAGCTCGGATCAGGTCACGTGCTCGGCGAAGCGGGCGAGGCACAGCGACAGCGCCTCCGCCCCCGGCATCGCCCAGAGGTCGTCGTTGAAAATTTCGACTTCGATCGGCCCCGTGTAGCCGGCCTCGTCCACGGCCGTACGGAACCGGCGCAGCTCGACGCAGCCGTCGCCGAGCATCCCGCGCCCGGTCAGGACGCCCTCGGGCAGAGGAGTGATCCAGTCGGCCACCTGGAAGAGCGCGATCCGGTCCTCGGCCCCGGCACGCGCGATGGCGGCGTACGCGCCCGGGTCCCACCACAGGTGGTAGGTGTCGACCATGACGCCGACCTGCGCGGCGGGGTGCGGCGCGGCCAGGTCGAGCGCCTGGTCGAGCGTCGAGACCACGCAACGGTCGGAGCAGTACATCGGGTGCAGCGGCTCGATCGCCAGCCGTACGCCGTGCCGCCCGGCGTACGGCGCGAGCTCGGCGAGCGCGTCGGCGACCCGCTGCCGCGCGCCGTCGACGTCGCGGGAGCCCTCGGGCAGCCCGCCGCTGACCAACGCCAGGGCCGGCGCGCCCAGCTCGGCGGTCTCCTCGATCGCCCGGCGGTTCTCCGCGATCGCGTCCGGCTGCTGGAAGAACCCGCCCCGGCACAGCGACGTCACGGTGAGCCCGGCGTCGCGGACCAGCTTCGCCGTACGGGCCAGGCCGTACTCGGCCACCGGTTCACGCCAGAGCCCGACGCCGGTCACCCCGGCCTCGGCGCAGCCCGCAACCAGGTCCGGCAGGGGCCAGTATCGCGTCGTCCACTGGTTCAGGCTGAATCGTTCGAGGCTCATGTGGCCACTCCCTGAACGGTGAGCCACGCGCGCATGCGGGCCACCGCGAGCTCCGGGTCGGGCAGCAGGCCGGCCTGGTCCGCGAGCTCGAAGAGCCGGACCAGGTGCGGGACCGAGCGGGCGCTCTCCAGACCGCCGACCATGCTGAAGTGCGCCTGGTGCCCGGCCAGCCAGGCGACGAACACCACGCCCGTCTTGTAGTAGTACGTCGGGACGGTGAAGATGTGCCGGGCCAGTGGCACGGTCGGGGCGAAGATCCGCTCGTACGCCGCCAGGTCCCCCGCGTCCAGCGCGCCGAGGGCGGCCGCCGCGGCGGGCGCGATCGGGTCGAACACGCCGAGCAGCGCGTCGCTGTGGCCCTGGTCGTCGCCGCGGATGAGCTCGGGATAGTTGAAGTCGTCGCCGGAATAGAGCCGCACGCCGGCGGGCAGGGCGCGGCGCAGCGCGATCTCCCGCCCGGCGTCCAGCAGCGACACCTTGATGCCGTCGACCGCGCCGGCGTGGTCGACGATGATCGCCAGGACGCTGCGGGCGGCGTCGTCCAGGTCGGCCGAGCCCCAGTAGCCCTCCAGCGCCGGGTCGAACATCGGGCCGAGCCAGTGCAGCACGGCCGGCCGCGCGACCTGGCCGAGCAGCCGCCCGTACACCGCGGCGTAGTCGTCCGGCCCGGTGGCCGAGGCGGCGAGCTGGCGGCTCGCCATGATGACGGGCGTCCCGCCGGCCGCCTCGATGACGGCGAGCTGCTCCTCGTACGCCGCGACGATCCGGTCCAGCGGCGCCGGTCCGGGCGGGAGCTGGTCGGTGCCCGCGCCGCAGACGATCCGGCCGCCGCAGGCCCGCGCCTCCGCCCCGCTTCGCTCGATCAGCTCGCGCGTCGTCGGCCAGTCGAGGCCCATGCCGCGCTGGGCGGTGTCCATGGCCTCCGCGACGCCCAGCCCGTACGACCACAGGTGGCGGCGGAAGGCCAGAGTGGTCTCCCAGTCGAGGCGCTCGGGGTCGGCCAGCGGGTCGACGACCACGTGCGCGGCGGCGTACGCGACGCGCGACGTCGCCGGGGCCGCCGGCGGCGGATGCGCGCCCGGCTCGCCCAGCGTGTACGGGACGAGCGAGCCGTCCGCCCGGGGAAGGTCGATCTTCACTTGGCGAGCTCCGGGACCTCGATGCGACGGCCCTCCTTCCACGAGCGCAGGCCCAGCTCGGCGAGCTGGACGCCTCGCGCGCCCGCGTAGAAGTCCCACGGGAACTCGCCGTCGTCGGCGACGTGCCGCAGGAACAGTTCCCACTGCGCCTTGAACCCGTTGTCGAACTCGGCGTTGTCCGGCACCTCCTGCCACTGGGCGCGGAAGTCCTCGGTGGCGGGCAGGTCCGGGTTCCACACGGGCTTGGGCGTCATCGACCGGTGCTGCACCCGGCAGCGGCGCAGTCCCGCCACCGCGCTGCCCTCGGTGCCGTCCACCTGGAACTCGACGAGTTCGTCGCGGAACACCCGGGTCGTCCAGGAGGAGTTGATCTGTGCGATCACGCCGCCCTCGAGCTCGAAGATCCCGTACGCGGCGTCGTCCGCCGTCGCGGCGTACGGCCGGCCGTCCTCACCGACCCGCTCGGGGATGTGGATCGCGCCGAGGGCCTGCACCGAGCGGACCGGCGCGATGATGTTGTCGAGCACGTACCGCCAGTGGCAGAACATGTCGGCGATGATCCCGCCGCCGTCCTCCACTCGGTAGTTCCAGCTCGGGCGCTGCGCCTCCTGCCAGTCGCCCTCGAACACCCAGTAGCCGAACTCGCCGCGTACGGACAGGACGCGCCCGAAGAATCCGCCGTCGACCAGGCGTTTGAGCTTGAGCAGCCCCGGCAGGAACAGCTTGTCCTGCACGACGCCGTGCCGGATGCCCGCGCCGTCGGCGAGCCGGGCGAGTTCGAGCGCCTCCTGCAGATCCTCGGCGAGCGGCTTCTCGGTGTAGATGTGCTTGCCCGCCTCGATCGCCGCCCGGACCGCCGGGGCCCGGGCGCCGGTGATCTGGGTGTCGAAGTACACCTCGACGTCGGGCCGGGCGAGCGCCTTGTCCAGGTCGGTGGACCACTCGGTGAGCCCGTGCCGCTCGGCGACGGCGCGCAGCTTGGCCTCGCTGCGGCCGACGAGGACGGGCTCCGGCCACAGCACGGTGCCGTCGGCGGTCGTCAGCCCGCCCTGGTCGCGGATCGCCAGAATCGAGCGGACGAGGTGCTGGCGGTACCCCATCCGGCCGGTCACGCCGTTCAAAACGATCCCAATGGACCTGCGTGCCATCCCTGTGTGTTCCTCTCTGCGGGTGGTCGGTCGTCGCTCTGTGCCGGGTGTCGGTCAGTCCGCGGCCGAGGCCGCGCCGAGCAGGTCGCGGATCCGGCCGGTGGCACGGGCGAACTCCGGACGCGCCATGGTCGTGGCGTAGTCGCGCTCGTCGGGCAGGTCGACGTCGATGACCTCGGCGATGGTGCCGGGCCGGTCGGTCATCACGACGATCCGGTTGGCGAGGTAGGCCGCCTCCGCGATCGAGTGCGTGACCAGCAGGACGGTCGTCCGCGTCTCCCGCCAGATGCGGTTCAGTTCGATGTTGAGCTGCTCGCGGGTGAGCGCGTCCAGCGCGCCGAACGGCTCGTCCATCAGCAGGACCGGCGGCTCGTGCAGCAGCGCCCGGCAGAGCGCCACCCGCTGCTGCATGCCGCCGGACAGCTCGTGCGGGTACGCGTCCTCGAAGCCGGCGAGCCCGGTCATCGCGATGAGATCCGCGGTGCGCCGGCGGGACCGGTCGGCGGGCATCCGGCGCATCTCGGCCTGCAACAGGATGTTGCGCCGGGCGCTGCGCCACTCCAGCAGCGCAGCCCGCTGGAAGACGTACCCGATGTCGTTGCGCGGGCCGGTCACCGGCTCCTCCCGCAGCCGCACGCTCCCGGAGGACGGCTTGAGCAGGCCCGCGACCAGCTTGAGCAACGTCGACTTGCCGCAGCCCGACGGGCCGACGATGGCCACGAACTCGCCCTCGGCCACGTCGAGCGACACGTCCCGCAGCGCCGTGACGTCCTTCTTCTTCGTGCGGAACCGCACGGCCACGTCTTCCAGCCGGACGCTCCCGCCACGGCCCGCTTCCTTGCCGGTCCCCTCGCTTCGCTCGACCACTTGTCCTCGTTCCCGTGTGCTCCCGGGTCCGGCCATCGTCGTCACCTTCCGGTCGGTCAGCCCTGCGGGCCGGCGGAGGAGTCCCAGTACCCCGAGGGCGGCTGCGCCTTGGAGATCAGGCCGCTCTGTGTGAAGACGCTGATGGTCTGCTGCCAGTCGGCGTCGGTGTTGACGCCCGGGGCCTTGCCCTTGGTGGCGTCGGTGTGCAGGAGGCTCAGCGTCGTCTTGAACTGGTCGGTCAGCACGGTCGGCGCCGGGAGCTGCTGGGACGCACCCTGCATGGCGGCGACGGCGTTCGCCGGGTCCTTCTCGGCCGCCGCCCACGCCTCGCTGGTCGCGGCGGACATGCGCTTGACCAGGTCCGCATCGCTCTTGAGCTTGCGGTCGCCGACGAGCAGGCCGTTGGAGTAGTAGTTCAGGCCGAAGTCGGCGAACTTCAGGTACGACACCTGCTTGCCGGCCTTGGCGGCCATCGTCGGGCCCTGGTCGTTGGCGTAGCCGATCAGGCCGTCCGTCTTGCCGGAGATGACCGCGGCCATCTTTCCCGCCGGGTCGGTGTTCTGGAGCTGGACGTCGGACTCCACCAGGCCGTTCTTCTTGAGGAACGCCGGGAACGTCCGCGACGGCGCGTCACCCGCGGTGGCCGCGATGCGTTTGCCCTTCAGGTCGGCCGGCGACTTGAACGCCTTGTCGGAGAAGAACTGCACGGCGGCCGGCGTCGTCTGCAGGTAGACACCGATGCTCTTGACCGGCAGTCCCTGGGAGACCCCCGCCAGCAGCGCCGGCGTGTCCGCCCAGCCGAAGTCGGTCTGGCCCGCGCCGGTCGCCTGCACGGTCTTCTGCGAGCCCTGCCCCGCCTTGATCTCCAGGTCGATGCCGTGTTTTTCGAAGATGCCCTGTTTCTTGCCGTAGTAGAACGGTGCGTGCTCGCCGTAGGGGTACCAGTTGAGAGTCAGCGTGACCTTGTCCAGCTTCTTGCCTGAGGCACTGGTGGTCTTGTCACCTCCTCCCCCGCACGCGGCGACGATCGCCACGATCGGGACCAGGGTGAGGACGAGGCTGCGCAGTTTCATGATCGTCTCCGTCGGTAGGTCAGAATCGCGTCAGCAGGTCGGCGGGACGGGTACGCCGTCCGTCAGTAAGTGGTGGTCACGGCGGCGCCGCGACGGCTGGCGTGCCAGGGCAGCAGTAGCTTCTCGGCGAACTCCACGAGCACGAACAGGACGACGCCGATCAGGGACATGACGAGCAGACCGGCGAAGAGCATGGGGGTGTCGAGGTTGCCGTTGGCCTGCTGGATCACGTACCCGAGTCCCTCGTTGGCCCCGACGAACTCGCCCACGACGGCACCCGTGACAGCGAGTGTCACGGCGACCTTCAGGCCGGAGAACAGATGCGGCAGCGAGGCCGGGAATCGGATCTTGGAGAACGTCTGGAGCGGTCCAGCGCCCATCGTCGCCGACAGCTGGATCATCTCCGGGTCCACCGCCTTCAGGCCGGTGACCATCGAGATGACGACGGGGAAGAAGGCGATGAGCACCGCGACGACGACCTTCGGGGCGAGGCCGAAGCCGAGCCAGACGACGAGCAGCGGCGCGATCGCGACCTTCGGGATGACCTGCGCGAACAGCAGCACCGGGTAGAGCGTCCTCTCGATCGAGGAGGAGTACACCATGAGGACGGCGGCGAGGACGCCCACGATCGCCGCGATGACGAAGCCCAGCAGCGTCTCGTACGTCGTGATCCAGGTGTGGTGCCAGATGTAGCCCGCCTTGTCGCTCATCACCTGGAGGGTCTTGGCGGGTGACGGCACCAGGTAGGCCTCGACCAGCTCCGCTGCGGTGATCACCCACCAGAGGACGAGGCAGGCGAGGAGCAGCACGACGGGCCGCCAGGATCGCGCGACCGCGTCCAGAACCTGCTCGCCGGCCCCCGGCCGGTCGCGCTCGGCGACTCCCGCCACCGGAACACTGGATGTGGTGCTCTGACTCACCATGAGCTCCTCCGTGCTCTGACCCTGCGCTCCCAGAAAGCGCATTCTGAAAGCGCTTTCTGTTACCGTAGGGATGGCGTACGGCGCGGTCAAGAGGAGTTATGTGGCGAACTGTCCGGACTTCCGTCGTGGACGGCCCGCCCCCCGCTCCGCTTCGCCGCACGGACGCGGCATGCTGGAGCCAGGAGGACGCGAACTTGAAGGAACACCGACCGGAACGCCCGGCCGTACACGCCCGGGCGAAGACGGCCCGCCCGGACGCCGCCGACGGCCCGGATGACGCCGGCGGCGGTGCGCACGTCACGCTGCAGGACGTCGCACGGCGGGCGGAGGTCTCCCTCGCGACCGCCTCCCGCGTACTCAACGGCACCACGCAGGTCCGCCCCGACCTGCGCGAACGCGTGCTGGCCGCCGCGTCCGAGCTCGCGTACGCGCCCAACGCGCACGCCCAAGCGCTCGCCCGCGCCTCCAGCCAGGCCATCGGCCTGATCTGCCACGACGTCAGCGACCCGTACTTCGCGGCGATCGCCCGCGGCGTCACCCGCACGGCCGCCGAGCACGGCCTGCTGGTCATGCTGGCCAGCACGTTCCGCGACCCGACGCGCGAGGTCGACTATGTCGCGATGCTCCGCGCGCAGCGCGCACGGGCGATCCTGCTCGTCGGATCCGGGTTCGAGGACCGCGCATGGGAACGCTCGATGAGCGCCGAGCTCGACCCGTACGTACGGGCCGGCGGCAGGGTCGCCGTGCTCAGCCGCCACCGCGGCCTGCGCGTCGACACTGTGCAGCCGGAGAACCGCGAGGGCGCCGCCGCGCTCGCCCGCGACCTGCTCGCCCTCGGCCATCGCGACTTCGCGGTGCTCACCGGCCCGCGCGCGCTCACCACCGTCGTCGACCGGCTCGGCGGGTTCCGCGACGCCCTGGCCGAGGCCGGGGTGCCACTGCCCGACGACCAGGTCGTCGAGGGGTCGTTCAGCCGTGACGGCGGATTCGCCGCCGCGACCGAGCTGGTCCGCCGCGGTTCGCGGGCGACCTGCGTGTTCGCCCTCACCGACGTGATGGCGATCGGCGCGCTGTCCGCCTTCCGCCACCACGGCATCGACGTGCCGAGCCAGGTGTCGCTGGCCGGCTTCGACGACATCCCGATCGTCCGCGACCTCGTCCCATCGCTGACCACGGTCGCCCTCCCCTTGGAGGGGATGGGCGAGCGCGTCATGAGTCTGGCCCTCCGCGCCCCGGCCCGCCGCAGCCGCGTCGAACGCATCTCCGGCGAGGTGGTCCTCCGCGCCACCACCGCCGCCCCACCGAAGCTGTAGGAGACGGCGCTGTTGTCGAAACCGGCGAGCGGTCCGCACAATGCGACCGCGAGGTCCGGCTGGGCTGATCAGGCGGTAGCACCGCGGAGTGCCGACCATGTTCGATCGCAGCGTTCTTCTGACAGCAGAGAATTCCGCTCACGTAAGAACGCCGAGAACGGACCTCCCCTGCCCGGCGATCCGCACCCACGCGTCCGACAAGCGGCCCCGCGACCAGCAGCGACCAATGGCCCACAAACGTCGAGGACGCACGACGTCCGACAGTGCATCGGCCCGGTTCACGAAGCCAAGCCGAGTAATGACACCCTTCAGGCCACGTTGCGCCAGACGGTGAGGTCCACGCTGACGAACTGGCTCGGTGACTTCTCGGGCGAGAAACCGTGCACGGTGACCAGGCCGTAGTGCCCGGAGCCGGTCTTCACGCAAATCCGGGACCCCTTGCCGAGCTTGTCCCTCTCGATGGACGTGGTGTATCGGGTGTCGGCGCGACAGCCGGCCAGCGTACCCGGCTCACCGGCCTCCAGCAGCGCCATGGTGTTCTTGGTCAGGTTGGTGGCGACGTTGGGCGCTTCGGTCATGCCGCTCAGGTAACCGAAGTCTCCTTCGTAGTGCACGTCGGCTTGCTCCGGCCGCGGCGGATCGTCGGCGAAGGTCACCGAGTAACCGGCAGGAATGTTGAGATTCCTGTACACGGCACCCTTCGGTGCCGCCGGGGCCTTGTTCCCTCCGCTGGTGCCGCCCGAAGTCGCGCCGCCGGACCGCGGCGCATCGCCCTTCTTCCCGCCCTGGGCGCTCTGTGAGCCGTTGTCGGCCCCCTGGTGCCCCACCAGGTACGCGCCGCCACCGATGAGCGCGGCAACGGCCAGTCCCGCGACGACCAGCCCGGCACGGTTCCGCTTGCGGGACGGCTGCGGCGGCGCCGCCCCCGGCGGGTAGCCCCCGGCTGTCGCGGGAACCGGATGGTTCGGATGGCGGCCGGGGCTCCAGGCGACCGTGGCCGGCTGTGTCGGCGGGTGCGTCGGCGGTGTGTGCGGGACCGCCTGCGTCGGCGGGTGCGTCGGCTGAGGCGGCACCGCCCCCGGCGGGTAACCCCCGGCTGTCGCGGGACCCGGATGGTTCGGATGGCGGCCGGGGCCCCAGGCGACCGTGGCCGCCTGTGTCGGCGGGTGCGTCGGCTGCGGCGGTGGGGCCGGGGCGGCCGCCTGGGTGAGATCGGCGGCGTAGGAGGACGGCAACCAGCCGTCGGGGCGACGCAGCGCCGGGTCCTGGGACGCCTGGCCGCACATTTCGATGATCCGGGCGGTGGACGGCCGTAGCGCCGGGTCCTTGCTGAGACATCCGGCGACGATCTCCCGCAGCTCGTCCGGCAGCCGGGACAGGTCCGGGTCCTGATGCACGATCCGGTAGAGGACGGCGTGCGAGGACCCGTCACCGAAGGCGGGGACGCCCGTCGCGGCGAAGGCCGCGATCTGGCCGAGCGCGAAGATGTCGGTTGCCTCGGTGCAACTCGTCCCGGCCGCCTGCTCGGGCGCCATGAAGGACGGGGTGCCGACACTGACGCCGGTGCCGGTGAGTGCGGTGGTGTCGACGGCCCGCGCGATACCGAAGTCGATAACGCGCGGCCCGTCGACCGCGAGCAGCACATTGGACGGCTTGAGGTCGCGGTGGACGATGCCCGCGTGATGGATGGCCTGCAGCGCCTCGGCGATCCCAGCGACGAGCCGCAGAACGGTCGCCACCGGCATCGCGCCGTGTGTGGTGACCGCTGTGTGCAGGGAGGGCCCCTGTACGTAAGCGGTGGCCAGCCATGGCCGCGGACCTTCGGTATCGCTGTCGATCACCGGCGCGGTGTAGAGGCCCTGCACACGCTGCGCGGCCCGCACCTCCTGCTGGAACCGGCGGCGAAATTCCGGGTTCTCGGCGAACTCGGGGCGGATCACCTTGATCGCCACGGGCCGTCCGCCGGGCGTGTAGGCGAGGTACACCTTGCCCATGCCACCGACCCCGAGCCGGGCGCTGAGCAGGTATCCGGCTACGGTACGCGGGTCGTCCTCGGTCAGCGGCTGGAATACCTCCGGACCCGTTGCCGAAGCGCCCGCTTCGTCTGCGCGCACCGGTTCCTGCTGATGTTCCGTCACGATTTTCCCCCGAGGCCGCCTTTGCCCACCATTGACGGCGCCGAGCCTAACGCTTGTTCTCGCAGGGTGTATTGGCCATCCATAATCCGCCTACGGACGCATCCTCGGCATTAATCGCGCCGAAAGCAAACGAAAGCGCGGCGGGCGGGGACGCCTCCAGTCGTCCCCGCCCGCCGCGTGCCTCAGGAGAGTGGCGGATAGGCGTTCTGCACCAGCTGGTGGAACTGGGCGGAGAACCAGTGCCCGGACAGCGGGGCGTCCGGCAGCGCACCGCTCGGGCTGTTGCCGTTGCGGACGTTGCCGCCGTAGTTCGGGTCGCACATCTGGTCGAAGCCCTTGCCCTCGTCATTGGGGATGGACTTGCTGGCACCGTCGGACTCGCCCGGCGGCTTCACCCACGCGTACGCGTCGAAGCCGGCGGCCGGAGCCGCGGTCGGCCGCGCGCCGAGCCCCGCGCCGGACTGGTTGCACCAGTCGCCGACGTGCGGCCGGCGGTCGACACGCTCGGCGTTGACCTGCGTGTTGATGTCGCTGGCCGAGCTCGGGCCGGTCGGGCGGCTCGAACCGCCCCAGCCGTTGCGGGACGTGTCGATGACCATGCCGATGCCGGACGGGAAGCCGTCGGAGATGAGCTGCTGGCGGAACGCCGCGCCGAAGCTCGACTCGTCGACGTAGTAGTTCCAGTCCACCCACTTCGACTGGCGGGTCTGGTCGTTGACCGGCAGGTACGGCTCGGTGGTGGGCGAGTAGTTGGCGGTGTTGATGACGAAGCCGTCAACACTGTTCACCCCGGCGGTCGTGCCGCGGGCGACGGTGGCGAACAGCTGCGCGGAGGGACCGAAGTTGCTGTCCCAGCCGAGCCAGCCGTGGTGCCCCGCGTCGAGGTAGGTGTAGACGTTGCTGATCGCGTGCAGCTTGTTCAGGGCGTACTGGACGCCCTTCACGTAGTTGCCGTTCTGCTGCATGGTCTGGCACGCGGTGGTCGCGGTGTTGCCGCTGACGTTGGTGACCAGGTTGGGCAGCGAGTCCGGCTCGATGTAGGTGACGATCTTCAGGTTCGCGTACTTCGAGTCGGCCATGATCGAGGCGATCGGGTCGATGTATTCGCTCTGGTAGCGGCTGAGCTCTGTCGGGCCGAGCTCGCCGTTGGAGGCCAGCGCCGCGCAGTCCCGGCCGGGCAGGTCGTAGATGACGAACTGCGCGTAGCTCGCGCCCTGGGACACCGCGGCGTCGAGGTGGGCGCGCAGGCCCATCCCGCCGTTCGCCCCGTTGATCGCCGCGATCCGGTCGAGCCACACGGCGGTGGGCTGGTTCGCCACCGCGCTGCCGCCGTCGCCCTGTGCCTGGGCGGACCACTCAGGGTCCACGTAACCCTTGCCGCCGGTGAACGGGTTGTCGGCGTGGGAGCCGTCGCCCGGGGGCGGGGTCGGGTTGCCGCCGTCGCCGCCGCCGGTGGTGCCGTCGCAGGTCACGCCGTTCAGCTTGAACGTCGTGGGCGCGGCGTTCGAGCCGGAGTAGGAGCCGTTGAAGCCCAGCGACGTCGAGGCGTTCGTGGCCAGACCGCCGTTGTAGGAGGCGTTCTTGACCGTGACGTGCTTCGCGTTCTGGGTGAAGG
The DNA here is from genome assembly GCF_030269445.1 of Actinoallomurus iriomotensis. GTDB lineage: Bacteria > Actinomycetota > Actinomycetes > Streptosporangiales > Streptosporangiaceae > Actinoallomurus > Actinoallomurus iriomotensis. The sequence continues at coordinate 71,122 of NZ_BSTJ01000021.1, read as the reverse complement.
TGCCGCTCCAGCCCTGGGTGACCTGCTGGTTGCCGGCGAAGTCCCACTCCAGGGTCCAGGAGGTGAGCGGATCGCCGAGGTTGGTGATGCCGAGGTTGGCGGTGAAACCGCTGCCCCAGTCGTTGGTGGTGTAGGTGACCTTGCAGCCGGTCGCCGCGTGCGCCGACCCGGCGGCGACGAGCGCCGAGACGAGACCGAGCAGCAGGGCGGCCAGCGCCACCGCTGCCGATCGGCCCGCGCGCGGACGATGGACGTTGACATTCATGCGGATATGTCCTCCTCGGGACTCTGGCGGACGCGCTCCCGGGGGTGGCTCCCCCGGGACGGGGTTCAGGCGGGTGTGCAGGTGAGCGGGGTGGCGCCGGCGGCGGACCCGGTGCCCTGGAAGCCGAACGTCGTGGCCGCGCCCGGGGCGAGGGCTCCGTTGTAGGAGGCGTTGACCGCGTGCGCCGACCGGCCGCTCTGGGTGACGGTGGCGTTCCAGGCGTTCGCCACGTTCTGGTCGGCGGGGAGCGTCCAGTCCGCGGACCAGCCGGCCAGCGCGCGATCGCCGGTGTTCGTGACGGTCACCGTGGCGGTGAAGCCGCCGGACCAGGCGTTGTCGACGCGCAGGTTCGCGGCGCACGCGGCGCCGGACGTGGGCGGCGGCGTCTCTCCCCCACCGCCCACCGTGACGGCGAAGGACCCGGTGGCCAGCCCGGCCCCGCCCTGCCAGATCTCGAACCCGGCCTCGGCGTCGATGAGGTACCAGGAGTTCTGGATGTAACCGCGGGTCACCGCGTCACGGGTGAACGCGCGCAGGTCCAGGCCGCTCACCGACGTGGTGCCGGAGGTACGGACGTACGCGATGTAGTTCCAGTTCATGCGGGAGTACCAGACGTCCCAGGTGGCGCCGCCGATGGACACGCCGCTCGCGATGCGGGACCCGGCGGGCCGCACGCCCCCGCGGCTGTTCAGCCAGATCATCACCTCGGCGCCGTCCGGGTCGGTGGTCGTGGCCGGCTTGGTGTCGTACCAGAGGTCGTACGCCACGTCGTACGTGCCGGAGGCCGGTTGGACGGTGCTCCAGTCGCTCGTCACCGCGGGCATCGAGCCGACCTGGACCGGCAGGCCGCTGCCGGTGGTGCACAGGCCCCAGTGGCAGCCCTTGAACAGGGACGGGTACGACGCGGGCGCGCCGTTGGTCGGGTTGGCGTGGCCGGAGGAGTCGACGGTGAACGACGTGCCGGAGACGCTGATGCACTGCGGGGTGCTCGCTCCCCACACGTTGTTCTGCGCGATGTACTCTCCGCCGTTCACCGCGACGGTCTGCGTCGCACCGCAGAGCTGCGTGGCGGCGCGGGCGGGACGGGCGACCGGCACGAGGGCGAGCAGGAGGAACAGCGCGCCTAAGACGGTGAGGGCGGCACGGGTTCGGGCGGATTCCATGGGGGGGCACCTCGCGGAGGTGGGGGCCCCGGGGACGCGGGAAGCGCTCCCTCGCGTCCCCGGGACCGGCTTGTCACTGGTCGAAGAGCTGCCCGTACGTCGCCATCGCCATGGCGATGTCGGACTGGGCCCAGAAGCGGTGGTAGTTGAACGTCGGGGCGGCCCCGCCGTTCAGATAGCTCTGCACCTTCGACCAGGCGGGGTCCTGCTTGTACCAGGACCGGATGGACAGGAACGTCGAGCTGGAGTTGATCGGGTCGCCGTTCGGCATCGTCCCGGTCCAGCCCTGCGGCACGTACACGCCGTCATGGTTCGGGTTGGACGTGCTGTAGGCCTGCGTGAAGCGGTTGTAGTCGGTCCTGGTCTCCGGCACCGAGATGCCGATCCCGTCCTGGTCGTTCGTCCACATGTCGTCCAGGAGGGTCTTGGCCGTGGACTTCGCCGTCGCGTCACCGGACTTGGCGCCGTAGTAGGACAGCGTCTTGGCGTACGCCGCGGCCACGCCGACGTCGTTCGTGTAGTCGGCGATCGTGACGTGCAGGCCGGCGTTCGCGCCGGGGCTCGACGCGTTCCAGGTGTCCGGCTGGCCGCTCCAGTGCAGGGTGGAGGGGAGCTCGGCGGGTCGTGGTAGACCGGCTCCCAGTCGTAGGCCATGCCGTAGAAGGTGGAGTCGCCGGAGGGCGGGGTGCCGTACGCGCCGCCCCAGCTGTTCGTCGCGCCGCCGGCGATCGCGCCCTCGGAGGACTGCAGCCACCGGTAGAACTCCAGCTGGCGCTGCAGGCTCTTCTTCCAGTCGTCCACGCCGGTGGCCGACTTCGGCTGCATCGCGGTGTCGTTGGCCAGCGCGTACGCCGCGAGCGGGTTCTGGTAGCCCGAGTGGGACGCGCCGTCGCCGATGCGCCAGGCCCAGCCGGCGTTGGTGTCGGTCGCGCCGCCCCAGGCGTAGTACCAGGAGAGCAGGTAGTGCTCGCTGTCCTTGCCGGTGCCGGCCGGGCAGCTCGGGCTCGTGCAGTTCCCGATCTTCTTGAAGTACTTGTCGAAGAACGAGTAGCGCAGGTAGTCGCCCATCTTCCCGGCCTTGGCCACGGTCGCGGACACGTCCGCGCTCTTGCCCTGCGCCTTGGCCCATGTGTCGGCCCAGTACGCCGCCTGGATGGCGCGCGCGTCGGCGTCCGGCGCGTCGGTGTACTTCCACTGCTTGGCGTACGAGGAGTCGCCCACGAACAGGTCCAGGTAGCCGTTCTTGCCGCCGTAGGCGAACTTGTCGCAGGTCGGCTGCGGGATGGTCTCCCACACCGACTCCTGGGCTCCGCGCTGGTAGGTGTTGATGAAGGACGGCGCGTTGGTCGACGGCCCGTTCTCACAGCCGCCGCCGGGGGTGTCGCCGTAGCCGTAGACGTTGTCGACGTCCTCCAGCCAGTGCATGCCGTAGATGTCGTCGGTGCCGTACGCGGACTTCAGCTCCGCGGCGATGGGGTCCTGCCCGGAGGTCACGCCGGAGTCGAGCTGCGCGGGGTACTGGTCGGGCAGGTCGTGCTCGGGGGCGTACGTCGCGGGCTTGCTCGCGTTGTAGAAGGAGTTGGTCGGCTGGTCCGCGTGCGAGGGGATCATGTACTTCTCCATCAGCGCCCACGCGGCGTTGAACTTGCTCCAGTCGCCGGTGACCTTGCCGTACACCGCCTGCATCCAGATCAGGTAGCTGTACGCCTCGGAGGTGGTCTCATGACCCTGGTCCGGCGCCTCGACCATCAGCGTCTCGACCGAGTGGTACGGGATGCCCTCCTTGCTGAAGTAGCCGTTCGCCGGGTCGGTGATCTTGTTGTAGAGGGTGAGGAAGCGGTCCTCGTACGCCCCGTTGGACTTGGTCTCGGTGACCGTGACCGTGGCGGCGTCGTAGCCGGTGGCCTTCGCGGTGAACACCGCCGCGCCGGTGCCGGAGGCGTCGGCGCTGACCGTGACGTTCTGCGCGGTGGACCAGTTCGCCGAGGTGAAGGTCAGCGTGCCGCCGCCGGAGACGGTCAGCCCGGTGTTCCCGCTGGTGCGGGTGACGGTGACCGTGACGTTGCCGGACGGCTGCCCGGACAGCTTCACGCCGAACGTCCCGCTCTTGCCCTGCTGGACCGCCAGGGCCGCCGGGCTCGCGACGACCGCGGGCCCGCTCACGACGTGCACGCCCACGGGCGTCGACTCGGCCGTGGCTCCCTGGCTGTCGTACGCCTTGGCGTACAGCGAGTGGTCACCGGCCGCCGCGGACGTCCAGTCGAACGCGTACGGCGCCGAGGTGTCGGTGCCGAGGAGCGTGGTGTCGTCGTAGAACTCGACCTTGCTGACCGACGCGCCGTCGGCGGCCGTCGCGGTGGCGGCCAGCGGGATCGTGGCGCCCGCGGAGTACGTCGCGCCGGCGGCGGGGCTGGTCAGGGCCACGGTGGGCGCCTGGTGCGCGCCGGTGCAGGTCGTGCCGTTGAGGGAGAACGACGTCGGCGCGGTGTTCGTGCCGCTGTAGGTGAAGTTGGCGCCGAGGCTGATGCTCGCGTTCGTGGCGAGCGTGCCGTTCCAGCTGAGGTTCTTGACGGTGACGTCCTTGCCGGACTGGGACCAGTCGCCGCTCCAGCCCTGGCTGAGCTGCTGGTTACCGGCGTAGGAGTACTTCAGCGTCCAGCCGTTGATCGCCGGGCCGAGGTTGGTCAGCGTGAGGTTCGCGGTGAAGCCGGACCCCCAGTCGTTGGCCGTGTAGTCGACCTTGCACTGGACGTCGGCGGCATGGGCGGCCTGCCCGGCGACGAGCGCGCCGGACAGGAGCGACAGGGCGACCAGTAACGATCGCCATCGAGGGTGTCTTCTCATGGATTTCCTCCTGGCGGGGGAGCCGATCGGCGGGAGCCGGTCACGCGGAATCGCGAATGATCAGTTCGGTGTCGAGGACGACGTTGCGGCCGGGAGCGCCGGCGATCCGGGCGAGGAGCTCCCGCGCCAGCCGGGCACCGAGTTCTTCGAGGGGCCGGCGGACGGTGGTGAGCCTCGGCCGTACGCGGCCGGCGATCGGCGCGTCGTCGAACCCGACCACCGCGACGTCGTGGGGGATGCGGCGGCCGGTGCGTTGCAGCGCGCGCAGGGCGCCCACGGCCATCTGGTCCGAGGCGGCGAGCACCGCGTCGATGTCCGGACGCCGGTCGAGCAGCTTGTTCATCGCGTGCTCGCCGGACGCCTGACGGAGGTCCCCGTAGGCGATCAGGCCGGGTGTCGCGACGCCGATCTCGGCCATCGCCGCCCGGTAGCCGTCGAGCCGGTCGATGCCCGTGGCCCGGTCGGGCGGTCCGGCGATCGTCCCGATCGTCCGGCGGCCGGACCGGACGAGGTAGTCCACCGCCGCCCGCGCGCCGCCGCGGTCGTCCACGCCGACGTACGGCAGCGGGGTGAGCCCGAGGGGACGGCCGCACAGCAGCACCGGGACGCCGGCCTGCCGGAGCGATCCGCAGGGCGCGTCGTGCGCGCTGATCAGCAGGACGCCGTCGGCCCCGCCCCCGCGCAGGTATCGCGGCACCGTCGACCAGTGGGCGGTCCGGCCGACGACCATCACGACCAGTTCACGCTCGTCGCCGAGCGCGCGGCGTACGCCGCCGACGAGGCGGGCGTAGGTGTCGTCGGTGAACACCCGGCCGTCGTCCTCGCAGATGACCAGGGCGATCGACCGGCCCTGCGACGCGACGCGGTTGCGGACGTAGCCGAGCCGGTCGATGGCGAGTTCGACCTGTTTTCGGGCGCGCTGGCTGACACGGGCGCTGCCGTTGATGACGCGCGAGACGGTGGCGGGCGAGACGCCGGCGAGCGCGGCGACGTCGGCGAGCGTCGGCGTCCCGGCCACCTCGGCGGGTGTGGCGGTCTCCGTCCGGGTCAAGGCGGGAACTCCCTTCAAGCACGGGGCTCAACTGGCGGTGGGAGCGCTCCCACACCATCCAAGCCCAGGGGTCCCTTGTCAATAGAAAAATTTCGGGCGAGTTAACCGCGTGTAACCCGCCAGGTCACCTACCTGCGCGAGCAGGACGAACGTGCCCGCTCGCGGATGACCATCACGTGAAAGGCAGTGAAAACGAGCGATGCGGACGAGCGCATGCCGCTACGAGGTGAGGACCGCGTTCGGCGCACCGGCCGCGACTCTCACGGCCGGTCGGCGAACACCCACCGGTTGGCGGCCAGCGCGTCGGGCCGCCCCGGCTGGGCCTCCGGGCCGCGCCCGTGGCGGCGGGTGAAATCGAACGCGGTGTGAACCGACGTGCGCCAGCCCCGCGCGGTCAGGTCCCCGGCGGAGTCGGGGCGTGGTTCGAGGGGGAACATCGCGAGAAGGTCGATGCCGGTGCGCCTGGCCACCGTGTAGATGGGGCTCTCCTGGACGGCCGCCGACTCCGGGGCGAGCTTGATCTCGTACGCCAGAGCGCTCCCCGCCACGCTCAGCGCGTCCACCGCCTCGATCATGGCGCGCTCGGCGGCATGGGGCAGGTAGAGCAGCACTCCCTCGGCGAGCCACACGGTCGGCGCGGCCGGGTCGAAGCCCGCACCGGTCAGCGCCCCGGCCCATGCGAGGCGCAGGTCGGCCGCGATCGGGACGCGTTCGGTCTTCGGCACGGCACGCAGCCCGCCGAGCACGCGGCCCTTGAAGGCGAGGACCTCCTCCTGGTCGAGTTCGAAGACCCTGCAGCCGGGCGGCCAGTCGAGCCGGTACGCACGCGTGTCCAGGCCGGCCCCGAGCAGCACCACCTGCCGGGCCCCCGCGCTCACCTGGCGCAGGATGAAGTCGTCCAGCACCCTCGTCCGCAGGCCGAAGTAACGCCCCAGCCGGCCCCACAGCGGATCGGCGTCGCCGTCGGGAACCTGATGCGGGCGGACCGGCCAGTCCGCGGACGCCCGGGCCGCGCGCACGAAGTGCTCGGCGTAGACGTCGCGTGCCAGGGCGTCGTGGCGGTGCGTCTCGATCGCCCGCGCCGCGGCGACCATGAGGGCGGTCAGCCCGACGCCTTCTTCCACGCCGGTGTCGCCGGCCATGGGCTCTCCTCTCCGGGCCCGCCCCACGGTCGGGCAGAACGGGAACGAACGCCGAGCCGGCGCCCGCGTGGGACACCGGCCCGGCCTCGGCCTACGGGACGCGCGTCAGACCAGCGTGTCGCCGACGGCGTGGGCGCCACGGGCGAGGAAGTACTCCTCGATGGCGGTCCCCCACTCGCGGGCGGAGACCCGGCCGGTCCCGTTCGGGTCGAACGCCTGGAAGAGAGCCTCGATGTTCTCCGTGGGGAATCCCACGGCCCGCAGTCCCCGTACGAAGTCGGCGTGCTGGACGAAGCCGTCGTCATCCCGGTCGCAGATGGCGGTCAGCGCGTCGGCGTAGGGTCGGACGCTGTCCTCGTACGCGGCGGGCTCGTGCACCCCGGCGTACTCCTCCCAGGACACCTTCCCGTCGTGGTTCAGGTCGAGGGTGCCGACCAGGCCCTCCCAGTAGCGCCGGCAACCCTCGTGCATCGCCAGCGCCTTGGGCGAGTCCTCCGCCTCGTCCAGAGCCTGGATGATCCGGTGCCCGAGCCGGTCGAAGTCGTCCGCCTCCAGGTAGCCGTTGGAGTCGGTGTCGAGAGCGTCGAACGCGGCCTTGATCCGGTCCAGACGTGCATCCATTGGGGGAACCTCCGGCGAGGAGTATGCGATGCGGACGGTAACACCCTAACTACGACAGGTGATCGTCGATAGAGGTGTGGCCGGACGCGGCCTGCACGAGACGCGCCGGGGGCGGTATAGAGGATGCGAACACTCGGTGAGGGAGGCGGACCGGTGGCCGGGAAGCACTACGCCATGACCGTGGGCGGGCTCGGGCTGCTGACCGCGGCGGCGACCGCGGTCGTCCGCCGCCGCCGCACCCTCGCGCCCGTCGCCCCCGACCTGCGCACACCCGGCCTGTGGCTGCCGCTGGCCGTCGGCAACCGGCTCGCGGTCACGATCGCACGCCGCTGGTACGACCGCCCGACCGAACCGGTCCCCGGGGTCACCGTGTCCCGGCACGACGTCCCCGGCGGCCGGGACGTCTTCGTCTACGAACCGCCGGAACGGCGGCGCCCCGGCGCGGCGCTGCTGTGGATCCACGGGGGCGGCACCATCATCGGCCGGCCCGAGGCGGACCACGAGCTGTGCGCCCGCATCGCCCGCGACGTGGGCGTCGTCGTGGTCAGCACGCGCTACCGGCTGGCCCCCGAACACCCCTTCCCCGGAGGTCCGGCTGCAGGCCGCCGTTCCGTCCATGCGCGCGTTCCAGCAGGCCATGTTCGACGCGCTCGCGGCGGCCCTGGACGGCGACGAGACCGAACGCTGACCGGCCGCTCCGCGGCTCAGCGGTACACGGCGTCGTGGAAGGCGATCTCGGCTTCGAGCATTCCGCTGAACCAGCGGATGAGGTGTTCATCCGGGATGTCGGCCGGCAACGCGTCGACCTGCGCCGCGAGTGCGGTCACACCCGCGCGGAACTCCGCGCCGGCGTGCAGGGACACCCAGTCGGCGATCGGCCCGGCCGGGACGTCGCCCCGCTCGTCCGCGCGGGTGCACCAGGTGGAGTACAGGCTCTCCGCGGCGAACAGCACGGTCATCACCGCCCGGTAACCGCCCTCACGCGCGGCGGCCAGCGCGAACTCCGACAGCACGGCCGCCCGGCCGGCCGCGTCCGGGCGGGCCGGTACGGGCCAGGCGGCGCGGGCCGTGCGGAAGTAGTCCGCCTGTTCGGTCGTCAGCGCGTGGACCGCCCGCGCGTTGCGCTCCAGCGCCGTACGGTCCGGGGCGTCCCACACGGCCAGGCCGTGCAGGCGGGCGGCCGTCTCGACGAAGGACTCCTCGATCGCCAGGTAGTCGGCGTAGGCCGCGTCCCCGATCGTGCCGGCGGTGACCTCCTCGACGAACCGCATGCCGAGCGCCCGTTCCATGGTCGCGGCGCACGCGTCGAGCAGCCACGCGGACCGGCTCGCCGGACGCGCCCTCTCCTCGGCCCGCTCGCTCATCCGGCGAGCCACTCGACGAGGCCGCCGAACACCTTGGCGTAGCCGTCCCACTCCTCGCAGAACGGCGTGGGCGCCCAGTGCGGGGAGCAGTCGGAGGTGAACACCGCCGAGCGTCCCGAGCCGTGGCCGCCGACGGCGACCAGCGGGTCGCCGTTCAGCGTGGCCAGGACGTCCGCGCCGGGACGGGGCCGGACGCGGTTGTAGCCCAGCAGCAGCGGCCAGTCGCCGTCGACGCCGCCGAGCGCGGGATGGTCCGGGCCGGTGACGTCCGCCCGCGCGCCCGCGGGCAGCTCGACGCGGTCGTCCTCGGGCAGGAGCTCGACCGGCAGCACCTCGTGCAGCAGGGTGTTGCGGTAGGCGGCCTTGGCCTCGAAGCCGGTGAACGAGAGGTAGCCGCCGATCATGAGCAGGCCGCCGCCGTCGCCGACCCAGCCGCGCAGCACGGCGATCCGGTCGGTGCCCGGCCGCGCCTGCTCGAACACCTCCGGGGCGAGCTGCAGGGAGTTCGCGCCGATGTCGGAGAGCACGACCACGTCGTACTCGGCCAGCGCGGCGGCGTCGCCGGGGAACCCGGCGGGCACCAGGTGGGCGGGCAGGTGCACGACCTCGTGCCCGCGGCTCTCCAGCGCCCGGCGCAGCGGTTCGACGCCGACGACGTACGAGCTGGTGGTGAACGAGTCGACCCCCTTGAAGTGGGTGGACTGGGTGACCCAGCTCTCGCCTGCGATCAGGACGCGGCTCACTGTGTACTCCTTCTCTGTCTCATTCGGGCGCTCGGTCAGGCCGCGGCGGCCTGGTCGAACAGCCGGGCGGGGTTGGTCCGCAGGAGGTCCTCGGCGACGCCGGGGGCGACGCCGAGCTCGACCAGCCTGGGCACGAAGAGCGTGGGCACGTACCGGAAGCCGTTGCCGCCGTACGCGGTGAGCATGCTCTTGAGGAACACGTCGTGGCTGAGCAGCAGGCGTTCGGCGTGGCCGCGGCCGATGAGCCGCGCGACCGCCCGCGCGGTCTCGTGCGGGCCCGGGGACTGTCCCTCCCCCGGGTACCGGAACGGCATCCCGACCATGTCGAACTCGATCCAGACGCCACGGTCGGCGACCGCCTCCTGGTAGGCGGGGTCGTCGTGGGAGGGGTCCATGTGGCAGAGCACCACGGCGCCGGGCGGCACCCCGTACTCGCCCAGCACGATGTCGAGGACCTCGTGCGCCCGGCGCTGCCAGCCGGGCAGGTGGACGTAGAGCGGGACGCCCGTCTCGCGCTGGGCGCGCGCGGCGGCGCGCAACGCCGTGTGCTCGTCCTCGGTGAAGTCCGGCGACACCCCGATCTCGCCGATGACGCCCGGGCGGACTCCGGTGCCGTCGACGCCGTCGGTGAACTCGGCCACCAGCTCCGCGGCGAGGCCGTGTTCGCCGGCCGACGGCAGGTGCGCCGGATGGAACCGCTCCAGGTACCAGCCGGAGCCCATGACGATCCGCAGGCCGCTGCGCTCGGCGAGCGAACGCAGCACCCGCGGGTCGCGGCCGAGCCCGCCCGGCGTGACGTCGACGACCGTGCCGCCGCCGGACGCGGCGAACGCGCGCAGGTCGGCCAGCATCGCGTCGGTGTCGTCCAGGACGCAGTGGTCGAGGCAGGCGTACGGCTGCTCGCGCAGCACCCACGCCAGGTCCGGTGCGGTGCGCGCCTCGCGGAGAAAGCCCAGCCGCGGGTCGTCCGGCTCGGTGACCGCCTTCCGTACGTCGTTGCGCAGGTGCTCGTGGGTGAGGGTGAGACCGAGTTCCGCGCTGGGCGCCGGCCCGGTCACCGTGGTCACCGTGGCCTCGGTCATGATCTGCGCGTGAGGTGGGAGAACAGGTCGGCGAGCGAACGGCCCCGCAGGTTGATCCAGATCGCGATGAGCAGCACCAGGCCGGTCACGATCGGGGTGAGGAACGGGCTGACGCCGAGCAGCGTCAGGCCGTTGGCGATCACACCGGTGATGACCGCGCCGATGATGGTGCCGACCATCGTGCCCCGGCCGCCGAACAAGTCGGTGCCGCCGAGCACGACCGCGGCGATCACGGTGAGCTCGAAGCCCTGCCCGGAGTTGGCCGAGCCGGAGCCCAGCCGGGCCGCGGTGAGGAGGCCGGCCACCCCGGCGGCCAGGCCGGTCAGCATCAGCGTGATCATCTTGATCCGGTCGGTGTTCACCCCGGCGCGGCGGACCGACTCCTCCTGGGAGCCGATGCCGTTGACGTAGTTGCCGAACCGCATCTTGGACAGCAGCACGGCGCCGAGCACGACCGCGACCAGCGCGATCCAGGCCAGCGCGGAGAAGCCGAGGAACTTGGCGTCACCGATCTTGGCGACGAACAGCCGCCGGTCGATCGGCACGGAGAAGCCCTGTGTCCACATCTGCGCGATGCCCCGGATCACCGACATGGTGGCGAGGGTGACGATGAACGGCGGGATCTTCTGGTGCGCCGACAGCCAGCCGTTGATCGCGCCCCAGAGGAGCCCGGCCACCAGCGCCGCGATGATCACGATGGAGGAGTCCCACCCGGCGCGCAGCATCTCGGCGGTGCCGGTGGCCACGAACGCGACCGTGGAACCCACCGACAGGTCGATCTGGCCGGTGGTGATCACGAAGGTCATGGCGACGGCGACGATCAGAGTGATCGCCACCTGGGTGGCCAGGTTGGAGATGTTGCCGAAGGTCAGGAAGTTCGGGGCGGCGATCCCGAAGACGAGGAACAGCACGACGGTGACGCCCAGCATGGCCAGGGTCGCCTTGTTGGCACGTTCCCACCGGCCCGGCGTCTCCGCGAGCACCGTGGGCGCCGTTGCGGTCTCAACCGTCATGTCAGGCCGCCTCCTCGGTGTTCGAACGGGTGATCATGGCGACAAGGCGTTCGATGTCCAGCGCGGACACCGGCTCGTCCTCGACGCTGCGACCCTCGTACATCACGGTGATCCGGTCGCAGACCTCGAACAGGTCCTGGAGGCGGTGGGTGATCAGGATGACGCCGACGCCCTGGGCGGCGACGTCGCGGATCATCCGGAGCACCTGCCGGACCTCGGCGACCGCGAGCGCCGCGGTCGGCTCGTCCAGGATCAGTACGCGCGGCTGGAACGACACGGCCCGCGCGATCGCCACGGCCTGCCGCTGCCCGCCGGACAGCCGGCCGATCTCCTGGTACGTCGACTTCACGCGGACGTGCAGCTCGGACAGGGTCTCGGCGGCCTTCGCGTGCATCGCCCGCCGGTCGATGAACGGGCCCTTGCGCGGCTCACGGCCCAGGAACAGGTTGCTCGCGACGTCGAGGGTGTCGCAGAGGGCGAGGTCCTGGTAGACGATCCCGATGCGCTCGCGCCGCGCGTCGGCGGGGCTGGCGAAGCGTACGTCGCGGCCGTCGATGGTGATCTGGCCGGAGTCGTGCTGGATGGCCCCGGCCAGGACCTTCATCAGGGTCGACTTCCCGGCGCCGTTGTCGCCGACCAGGCCGAGCACCTCTCCGGGGCCGAGCGTGAGGTCGACGCCCCGCAGCGACTGGACCGCGCCGAACGACTTGGTGATCCCTCTCAGGGTGACCAGCGAGGTATCGCTCATCACTTCTCCAGGTAGTAGAGGTAGTTCTTGACGTTGGCCGGGGTGACGATCTGGGTCGGCACCGGGATGTCCTTGGTCACGGTCCGGTGGCAGGCCAGGCCGATCGCCGCGTTCATCGCCTCGTAGCCGAACTGGAAGGTGTTCTGCTGCACGACGCCGAGGATCCAGCCGGCCCGCAGGCCGTCCACCGCCTGGGAGGACAGGTCCCAGCCGACGACCTTGAGGTCCTTGGTGCGCTGCTGGCTGACGACGGCGGCGGCCAGCCCGATGAGGGCGGGCTCACCGGTGGCGTAGGCGTACTTCAGGTCGGGGGCGCCGGTGAGCAGGTTCTCGGCGGCGGTCTGGGCGTTCTCCTGGATGTTGCGCCCGTCGACCACGTTCTTGATCTTCATGCCCTTGGCGGTGACCTCGTCGGTGAAGCCCTTCTGCCGCTCGTTCTGGATGGTGCTGTTGAGCGCGCCGACCACGCCGATGTCGCCCCGGCCGCCAGTGATCTTGAGCAGCGCGTCGCCGAGTTGCTTTCCGCCCTGGGCGTTGGCCGTGCCGACCTGGGCGGCGACCGCCGGGTCGTCGACGGTGGCGTCCACGGCGACGACCGGCACGCCGGCCGCCTTCGCCCGCCGGATCGCGGGCTTGATGCCCTCGGTGTCGATCGCGTCCACGATGATCGCGTCGTAGTGGTTGGCCACCAGGTCGTCGATCGCGTTGGCCTGGGTGCTGGAGTCGTCGTTGCCGTTGACGATCTGCACCTGCGCGCCGGCCTTGCGCGCCACGGTCTGCGCGCCGGTGTTGATCTGGTTGAAGAACAGCGCCTGAAGGTTGATCGGAATAATCCCGATCTTGGGCTGGTGGCCCTGGACCTGGCACGACTGGGCGACCTTGGCGGGTGGGGGCGGTCCCTGTTCGGTGGCCCTCTTCTCCGCGGCGATCTCCCGCCTGGCCGCCGTGTCACAGCCGATGGTCGTCAGCAGCAGGCCGAGCGAGACCACGGCCGTCACCGTACGTCGCATCATCTCTCCTCTCCCTGGGAGTGGGCTGGCTGGGGGCCCGACCGGGCCTGGAGGTAGGCGGTGACGGCATCGCGCCGGGGCATTCCGTCGCGGGCGCCGGGCCGGGTGCACGACAGGCCGGCCGCGACGGCGGCGAAGCGCGCCGCCTCCAGCGGCGCGGTGCCCCGGTCCAGCTCCGCGCAGTAGGTGCCGGCGAAGCAGTCGCCGGCACCCGTGGCGTCCACAGCGTCCACCGTGATCGCCTCGCCGTCGTGGCGTTCGCCGGCGGGCGTCAGCAGGGTCCAGCCGCGGGGACCGTCGGTGACCACCAGGTATACCCGGTGTTCGACGGCCACTCTGACCAGCGCGTTGTCGTCGCCGACGAACTCGGTGAGCTGCGCGCGGCCGCCGATCGCGTGGTCGGCGGCCGACAGGGCGGCGCGCGTCGCCTCCGGCCCGTCGCAGCCGTCGAGGTCCACGACCACGCGGGGCCGGTCCGGCTGGGAGGCCAGCACGGCGGCCGCCGCGGGGAAGCGGTAGCCGTCGAGGTAGAGCCAGTCCGCGCCCGCCTCGCGCGCGGCCCGCAGCACCCCGGCGATGTGGCCGGTGTCCACCGCGTCGTCCTGGCTGATGATGGAGCGCTCGCCGTCCGGGGTGAGCAGGACGACGGCCGTGGTGAGCTCGGCGTCGCGGGCGGTCCAGCCCGTTCCGACCCCCTCGGCCGCGAGCGTGCCGAGGAACGCCGTGCTCAGCGCGTCGGAGCCGACCACGCCCGCGAACCGCGCGTCGGCGCCCATCCGAGCCGCGGCCACCGACGCGTTGGCCGCCATCCCGCCCTCGCCGTACTGGACGCCGGTGGCCTGCACCCGGGCGCCGGGCCCCGGCAGCACCGGGATCCGTACGGTCAGGTCGGTGTTGGCGTAGCCACAGAAGACGATCACGGAAGGACCACGCCCGCCCTGGCCGCCGCGGCGGTCAGCTCACGGACCTTGGCCGTGTCGACGCGTCCCCACCAGCGGCCGTTGTCCTTCACCGAGGACGCCACGATCACGCCGTCGCAGGCGGGCAGCAGGCCGCCGATGTTGCCGGCGGTGATGCCGGAGCCGATCACGACGGGGAGCGTGGTGTGCGCGGCGATGCCCTCGACCTCGTCCAGCGCGGCGGCGTCGCCGGTCCGCGACCCGGTGGCGATCAGCACGTCGGCGGCGAAGAACTCGGCGTCCTCGGTCTGCTCGGCCAGCGTGCGGTCGGCGACGATCGAGTGCGAGCCGTGCTTGACGTGCACGTCGGCGAAGACCTTGACCGGACCCGCGCCGATCCGGCTGCGGTAGCGGGTGGCGTGCGCCGCCTGACCCTCGATGATGCCCTCATTGGCGACGTAGGCGTTGGCCCACTGGTTGACCCGGACGAAGCCGGCGCCGCCGGACCAGGCGGAGGCGATCGAGCACTCGGCGGCGTTGGACAGGACGCTGACGCCCAGCCGGCCTCCGGCGTTGGCCGGCAGCGCGTGCCGTACCCGGTCGGTCACCACGGCCATCGCCGCCGCGGTCTCGTAGCCGTGCTCCCCCGGCTTGAGGAACGGGATGTCCCAGTGGTTCTCCACGATGAGCCCGTGGCAGCCGCCCTCCAGGTACGCCCGCGCCTCCTCGACCGCGAAGACCGAGATCTCGTCGAGCGGGGTGCCCTCGTAGTTCGGGCTGCCGGGCAGCGGCGGCAGGTGGATCACGCCGATGACGACCTTCGAAGTGCCGAACAGCTCTTCGATCGCGTTCGGCTTGGGAGGGAACACGCCCAGCGTCTGCTCGCTCCCGGCAGCCCTCACCATGTCGCCTCCTGTGTAATCGATTGCAGTGAAGTTGCGTTGAACCGTAGGGGTGTAACCGCAGGCCGTCAAGGGTCTAGACTCGACTCATTCGCTGGTGACGGGTAACGCTCTTGTTTCCGGGCGTTTCGGAAAGGTAAACGATTGCAGCGCGTCACGATCGCCCAGGTCTCCGAGCGCGCCGGGGTCTCCACCGCCACGGTGTCGCGGGTGCTCTCCGGCCGTGGGCCGGTCTCGGCCGCGGTGCAGCGCCGGGTGCGGCAGGCGGCCGAGGAGCTGGGCTACCAGGTCAACACCATCGCGCGAGCCCTGCGCAACAGCCGGACCGACACCGTCGGCATGGTCGTGCCGAGCATCTCCAACCCCTTCTTCACCTCGCTGGTGGAGAGCGTCGAGCACGTGCTCGAACGCGAGGGCAAGGAGCTGTTCCTGTCCGACGCCCGCTCCGACCCCGCGATCGAGGCCCGGCGGCTCGCCTCTCTGGCCGCGCGCAACGTCGACGGCATCATCGTCAGCCCGAGCCACGGCACCGAGAGCGGCCCCGCGGTGCAGGAGACGGCCGACCGCCTGCCGCTGGTGCAGCTCGACCGGTTCGTCGGCGGCACCAACACCGACTGGGTGGGCGTGGACGACGTGGCCGCGATGCGCCTGGTCATGGACCACCTCCACGAGGGCGGAGCGCGTTCGGCGGCGTTCGTCGGCTCACTGCTGACCAACTCCTCGACCGAGCAGCGGTTCGCCGGGTTCCGGCGCCGCGCCGAGGAGCTGGGCATGAGCGTCGACCCCGACCAGGTGCTCCTCGGCGACTACAGCGTCGACTGGGGCGAGGCCGCCGCGGCGCGCCTCGTCGACACCGGGGACCTGCCGGACGCCATCGTGTGCGCCGACGACCTGATCGCCCTGGGGGTCACGCGCGCGTGCCGCGCGCACGGCGTCGAGGTCCCCGGCCGGGTGCAGGTGACCGGGTACGACAACATCGAGTTCTCGCGGCTGGGCGAGCCCGCGCTGACCACGGTGGACCAGCCCCGTGACCGCATCGCCGAGGAGGCGGTACGGCTGCTGGCCGCGGCGAGCCGCACCAAGGAGACCGACCGGGGCCCGTCCGCCCACATCGCGCTCGTGCCGACGCTGGTGGTGCGCGACAGCACGCGGGCCGGTTCGTGAGGAGGCGGGAGATGACGGGATCGGCGGAAGAGCGCGGAGCGCTCGCGCTGGCGCGGCGGCTGGTGCGCATCGACACCAGGGGCGGCGGCGAGCGCCCGGCCGCCGACCTGGTCGCGGACGTGCTCGACGACGCGGGGTTCGACGTCCGCGTCGACGAACCGCTGCCGGGCCGGGCCAATGTCGTCGCGCGCTTCGGGCCCGAGACGCCGCGGACGCCGGTCACGTTCACCGGCCACCTGGACACCGTGCCCGCCGACGAGTCCGGCTGGTCGTTCGACCCGATGAGCGGCGAGGTCCGCGACGGACGCCTGCTCGGCCGCGGCGGCAGCGACATGAAGGCGGGCGTCGCCTGCCAGGTCGAGGCGGCCGTACGCGCCGCGCGGGAGCGTCCCGGCGACACGGCGGTGCAGCTGGTGTTCACCTTCGGTGAGGAGACCGGCTGCGACGGCGCCGCCCTGATCGACGCCGCGTCGCTGGTCCCCACCGACCTGCTGCTGGTCGCCGAGCCGACGAGCAACCGGCCCGTCCTGGGCCACAAGGGCACGCTCTGGCTCAGGGTGACCGCCCACGGGATCTCCGCGCACGGCTCCCGTCCGGAACTGGGCCGCAACGCGATCGCCGCACTCGCCGGCGCCGCGTCCCGGATCCACGAACACCGTGACTGGCCCGCGAACCCGGCGTACGGCCCCGCGACGGTGAACGTCGGCACCTTCCACGCGGGCACCCAGCCCAACCTCGTACCCGACCACGCCGAGATGTGCCTGGACATCCGCACCATCCCGGGCTTCGGCTCCGACGACGCGGTCGCGGAGATCGCCCGGCTGTGCGGCGAGGGCATCGACATCGAACGGCTGGTCGACCTGCCGGGAGTCGCCACCGACCCGGCGGACGTCACCGAGGTCATGGAGCTCCTCGCCCCGGGCTCCTCGACACGGCCACCGGAGTACGCGACCTACTTCACCGACGCCTCCGTGCTCACCGCCAAGCTCGGCGACCCCGCGGTCATCGTGTACGGCCCCGGCGACCCGGAGCAGGCCCACGTCACCGACGAGACCTGCCCGGTCCCCGCCATCGCCACATCGGCCGCCGCGTACCACCACCTGCTCCGCGCCCGAGCCGGCCGGTAGCGATCGTCGTCCGGCTACGCTCGGACGATGTCGAATCGAGAGGTGTCGGCAGGACTCGGCCTTGCCCGGGTGCTGGCGCACTGCGGCGGCAGGCCGGAGGAGGCATTGCGCCATCTCGCGGGCGCCGTCGCCTCCGCGCCCCAGGAGCCCGAGCCCTACGCGGTGCTCGCCGAGCTGTGGCAGGACCGGCGGTCGGAGCTGGCCGGGGTCGTCCACGACGCGAACTCCCTGAGCACGGTGCTGGCGCGGTCGTACATCTGCTTCCTCGAGGGCGACATGGACGGCGCGGCGCTGGCGATCGGAGCGGTCACGGGCGCGCGGCCCCAGACCGCCTGGGCCACGGCCCCGTGGTTCGGCGACGAACGGTTTCTCGGCGCCGTGAGCGCCGGCGCGCTGGCCGACGCCGCGATGCGGACGATGGACCACGGCCACGAGCTGGACACCGACGCCATGCGCGAACGGTTCCGGCCCTGGTTCCACGCCATCGACGTGGTCACCGCCCGGTCGCCGCTGCCGGAGGCGCTGGCCAGGATGGCGATCCTGCTGCGGGCGTGCGGCCTCATCGACGGCTCGTTCGCCCTCTGCGACCGGGCCGACTCCATTGAGCGGATCATGCTGACGGAGGTCGTACGGGCGGGCACGTGGGGCCGGCTGGGTGATCCGGAGCAGGCCGCGGCGGCGTTCGAGCGCGCGCTCGCCCTGGACCCGGCCAACTGGTCCCTGTATCTCGACCTGGCCGATCTGCGGGCCGAGCAGGGCGACTTCGCCGCCGCCGTACGGCTGGTCGACCAGGGCCTGCGCCATGAGCCGGCCGAGACCACGCTTCGCGCGGCCGGGGCCGCCTACCGGGCGCGGCTCACCGGCTCACCGGCCGACCTGAGCGAGCTCATCGAGCTGGCGCCGCAGTTGCCGGACGACTCCTACCTTCGGCTGCTGATCGACCACGCGTGTGCCGGTCCGGGCCTGCCCGCCGAGCTCGTGGCCGCGGCCCGCCGCTGCCGGCAGGCCGGACGAGGCTGACGGGGACGCGGTCCGTCACCCGCCGAACGCCTTGACCGCCAGCCAGACCAGGCTGCCCAGGATGACGACGCCACCGCCGGTGTAGCCGACGTACATGGAGGTCCGGAGCCGGCCCGACAGCTGCTCCTCGCTCCTGGTCGAGACGATGAACGGCGAGCCGTCCGGGCTGCGCATGGTGAGCTGCCGGTTCTCCACGCCCGCCGCGCCCAGGACGTACATCGGCTGGCCCGGCGGGACGATCCACTCCTCGTAACGGTGGCCCTTGACGTCGCTGAAGTTGACGCGGATGTTCAGCCCGAACAGGTTGACGTTCTGGCCGGCGGGCTCGAAGCGCCGCACCGACTGATGGGCGCCGTCGACCGAGGCGCCCTCGTGCCGGACGAGGATCTGGCCGGTCGCGTCCTGGACGCCGAACGGCACCGGGCAGGTCTCGTCGTGCACGGTCCTCTCCCGTGTGGTCGTCCGCCGCCGGCCGTCGCGGTACTCGTGGTGTTCGTACCGGACCGAGACCTTCGCGTGGTACCAGACGCACTCCCGGCCGGAGAAGGGCGCCGTGACCGGGCCGTGCGGCCCGGGAGTGGCCGCGCCCTTGACCTCACAGGTGACCGGCCCCGCGCCCGAGCCGATCTCGGCGCACGTGAGCGTGGGCGTCGCGGCCATCGCGTCGCGCTTGCGCTGCTGGAGGAACCCCCAACCGAGGACGGCGAGGCCGACGATGAAGACGATCAGGGGGGCGATCAATGCATCCTCCGGGGTACGCGGCGACCCGGGGATTATCCCGCCTCCTCCACTCGTGCTGGCCCGGGGGGACGACCCCCCGGAACCCCCCGATGTGAGGGGCTCCGCCCCCCACAGCCCCCCGCGGGTTGTCGTCGGAGGAGGGGCCATCTTGTTCACGGCGTTGCTGTCCATGACTCGTGGGGAGTTGTGGGAGCAACGCCGTTGTCGTGTCGGAGGCTCGGGCGGCCTACACGAGGACACCGTCACCTTTTCTCGGCCGGGAGCGTCCTGCGGCGATTGCCCGGTCCCGGATTACTAGTCTTCGTCTGTGGCTACTCCCTGGACCCTGACCTTCGATTGCGCAGACCCGCCTCGGATGGCGTCCTTCTGGAAGGTCGCTCTGGGGTACGTCGAGGCTCCTCCACCGGAGGGATTCGACACGTGGGAGCAGTGGCTGACGCATTTCAAGGTGCCGGATGAGGAGTGGGACGACGGTGCGGCGCTGACCGACCCGGACGGCGTCGGTCCGAACATCTCCTTCCTCAAGGTTCCCGAGGCCAAGGTCGCAAAGAATCGGCTGCACATCGACGTCCAGGTCGCCGGCGGACGCCACCAGCCATGGGATCTCCGTGAGCGACGGATCCGAGACACGGTAGAGCGGCTCGTCACCGCGGGCGGCAGCGTGCTCACAGAACATGAGTTCGAGGGACGGCTCGACCACGTGGTGATGGCCGACCCGGAGGGGAACGAGTTCTGCGTGGTCTGAGCCCTCAGTCGCTCGCGAGCTGCGTCAAGCAGTCGTGGGACGGTCGGCGGCGGCTGCGCAGCTTCACCCCCGGCGGGCGGATGGGCTCTGGCATGTACTCCACGTGATAGCTCGCGCCGAGTTCGTCTTGAAGCTGCGAGACGAGTTGCTGTCCAGCGGCTACGAACCTCTCGACGTCGTGTTCGGAATCGAATCCACCCGCCGCGGGCCAATCCGACAACGCGGCAGCGAAATACGCGTCCCACCGAGCGAGGTCGGAACGAAGGCCGTCGCTGATTTGCAGTGTTCCGGGATCGACCTCGATGTCGTCGGGACCCGTGCTCTGTGTGAGCGGAGATCGTCCCCGAACGGCCATCAGTTTGATCCAGCGTCGAGGTGCTGGCCGAGCCAGCAGTTCTCGCGCAGCCGCGACTATATCGGCCTCGATTTGTTCAGCGTCCTCTGGGTGATCATCCAGCATGGACGCCAAACCCACAAAGACCCGCAGGTCGCCGTTGTCCCGTACCTTCCGATACGCCAGCCAGAGTTCGGTGGCACCGTGGGCGGGCCCGATTCGTCCGGCCACAATGTCGCCTGCGGCTCGCCTGGCCAGGTTCCACTGCGCGCTGTCGGCGTCGGGAAGATCGATGCCAAGTTCATCGAGAGCAACGCGGAACAGTTCCGCCGAGTCTCGGACGTCGTCCCGCGACTGTCCGGCGAGAACACGAAGAGCAGGACTATCGAGGCCCCGGACAAGCGCCTCCGTCGCGATCTCAGGCAGATCTTCGGATGCGAGGCTTCGGGCCGCCATTCGCCAGGCGGCCACCTCCAGCGGGTCTGCCTCAGTCACGAGCCCAGCTTAGGTACGCCTCCTTATTGAGGCGATTCGTTTGCGACACCGTCCACGTCGAACTGTGACCCACGCTTGGTCAACTCCGGTCGCACTCATCTGCCGCACTCCGCGCACTGGCTACAGGCGTCAGTTGAGCCTGGCCGTCACCAATTCTCCTGGATGAACCGCCTATCAAGACCTGAGAGCAGCGCCATGATCTGATCGTTGTGTTCGAGTAAGCGGTAGTTAGGTCCCCGCATGTCGCTTACGTCCAGACGCGTGACGGCTCCGCGCCCGATCAGGTACGACCTATGTCCCGCAGGTATGGACCTGCTGTAGGCTCAGTCGCCGTCGGCCCTCCGGTCGACGGGATGCGACGCGGTCGTCGAGAGGAAGCTCCGATGCAGATCTACCTGCTGGTCGACGTCGGCCAGACAGGTACGCGAGTGCGGATCACGCGGCCCTCGGGCGGCCACCTCGACGACGCGGTCGGCGGCGTACGGGCCGCGGAGGATCCGGAGCGTCATCTGGCTCGCGTCGTCACCGACGCCCTCCGCCGGCACGGGTCGCCCGTGGACCAGGTCGCCGCCGGGCTCAGCGGCCTGCAGGGGACGCGCGGTCGTCCACGGGCGCTGCTCGAGGAGTGGTCGGCGTTCGGAGCGCGGCGGGTGGTCCTCGCCGACGACTCCGTGACCGCGTACCTCGCCGCCCTCGGCGACCGCCCGGGTGTCGTCGTCTCCGTCGGCACCGGCGTCGTGGCGCTGGCCACCGGCGTGCGCGGCGGCTGGGCGCGCGTCGACGGGTGGGGCCCGCTGCTCGGCGACAGCGGCGGGGCGTACTGGATCGGGCGGGCCGGCCTGGAGACCGCGCTGCGCGCGTTCGACGGACGCGGCGCCGCGACGGCCCTGCTGGACGCCGCCGCCGAGGCCTTCGGCGACCCCGCGCTGCTCGCCGGAACGCTGCAGCGCGACCCCGACCGGGTCGCCCGGATCGCCGGGTTCGCCCGGCAGGTGCTCGGGCTCGCCGAACGCGGCGATCCGGACGCCGGGCGGATCACCGTCGACGCCGCCGGTCACCTCGCCGACACGGTCATGACGGCGGCGGCGCGCGTCGGCGACGACGACGAGACGATCACCGCCTCCTGGTCGGGCTCGGTGCTCGCCGGGAGCCGGGCGCTGCGCGACGCGTTCGCCTCCGCGCTCCCCTCACGCTGCCGCCTCGTCCCGCCGGCCGCGTCGCCGCTCGACGGCGCGCGTCTCCTCATCGACCTCCCGTCCTCGCATCCGCTGACCGCCCTGACCTCGGAGGCGTCCACGTGAAGAGCACCCCCGTCGACGCGACCCTCCGCGCCATCGAGTCCGGGCTGGTGGTGTCGTGCCAGGCCGCCGCGGGCAACCCGCTGCGCGGGCCGCACCACATGGCCGCCATGGCGCAGGCCGCCGCGGCGGCGGGCGCGACCGGGATACGGGCGGAGGGCGCCGACGACGTCGCCGCCGTGAAGGCGGCCACCGGGCTGCCGGTGATCGGCATCCGCAAGACCGGCGACCCGGGCGTCTTCATCACACCGACGTACGCGGACGCGGAGTCGATCGTCGCCGCCGGTGCCTCGATCGTCGCGACCGACGGCACGGCACGTCCACGGCCGGACGGTGGTGACCTGGCCACCCTCATCGAGCAGGTGCACGACCGCCTCGGCGTACCCGTCATGGCCGACGTCGACAGCGTCGAGGCGGGCCGGTACGCCTACGAGTGCGGGGCGGATCTGCTGGCCTCGACGCTCTCCGGCTACACCGGGCCGGGCGCCGTCCCCGACGCGCCCGACATCGCGCTGGTGGCCGCGCTCGTCGCCGCCACCCCGCTGCCCGTCGTCGCCGAGGGCCGGATCCGCACCCCCGAGGCGGCCCGCGCGGCCTTCGCGGCCGGCGCGTTCGCCGTCGTCGTGGGCACGGCGATCACGAACCCGATGGAGATCACCCGCCGGTTCGTGACCGCGCTCGACCTCCCCGAGGGGGCAACGTGATCAAGCACCTTGAGGTACGGGAACGGCTCCTGGCCCGGATCCGGGACATGCGCCCGGACGACGTCCTTCCCCAGGAACGCGAACTGGCGGAGACGTTCGGGGTCAGCCGCACCACCGTCCGGCAGGCGCTGCAGTCGCTCATCGATGAAGGCCTCATCTACTCGGTGCGCGGCCGGGGCACGTTCGTCTCCCGGGGACGGATCTCGAAGGGGCCGACCCTGACGTCCTTCAGCGACGACATGCGCGCCCGCGACCTCGAGCCGGGCTCACGGCTGCTGACCGCCGAGCGGCGGGACGCCGAACCCGAGCTCGCCCGCACCCTGGAGATCAAGCCCGGGGACCCCGTCTTCCACCTCGAACGGCTGCGGCTCGCCGACGGCTTCCCCATGTGCTTCGAGCGGGTCGACCTCCCGGCCGCGCCGTTCCCCCGGCTGCTGGACCAGGACCTGGAGGGTTCGCTCTACCAGCTGCTCGCCGGGCGCTACCGGACGGTCCTCGCGAACGCCGAACAGCGCGTCTCCGCGACGACGCTGAACCGCCGCCACGCGGACCTGCTGGGCGTGCCCCTCCGCTCCCCCGCCCTCTACGTACGCCGGCGCGGCATCGACGCGCGCGGACGGGTCGTGGAGTTCGCCCGGTCGCTGTACCGGGCCGACCGCTACGACTTCGAGATGACCGTCCACCGCTGACGTGAACTTCGGTCACGCGCACGGCTACCCAAGTCGGTAGTGGACGCCACCTGGTCGGGCCCAGGATCGGTGCATGGCCTGGCGTCCCGTCCTCGTGCTGCTGCTGTCGGCCCCATACCTGGGTGAGGTGCTCTCGACCGCGACCCCTCCACTCGATCTGTTGCTGCCGTGGAACCTCGCGCTGTTCGTCGCGCTGTACGGCTGCGGGGCGCTGCTGTGCCGCGAGCTGGCGCACCGGTGGGGGCTCGGCCTGCCCGGGCTGATCCTGCTCGGCATGGCGTACGGGGTCTACGAGGAGGCGCTGGTCGACCGGTTCTGGTTCGACCCGGCGTACGCGCGGCACAGCGGCGTCGGCGACTACGCCCGAATCTGGCACACGAACCTGTTGCTCGCCACGCATCTCACGGCCTTCCACGCCGCGGTGAGCGTCTGCTCGTCGGTCATCGTCGTCACCCGGCTGTTCCCCGGCGACCGCGACCGCGCCTGGGTCCGCCCGCGCGGCCTGCTCGTCGCGGCGGCCGGGATGCCGCTGGTCCTGTTCCTCACCTACGAGAGCTACGTGCGGCCACCGCTCGGTCCGGCGCTCGTGGCGCTCGGGATCGGCGTCCTGTTCGTGGTGGGCGCGTACCTCTCCCGGCACCTGCCGCGCCCGGCCCGCGCTCCGTCACGCCGCCCTCGGCCGCGGCTGCTCGTGGTCACGGCCTTCGCCTGTACCGGCGCGCACTTCGTGCTCGTCTACGCGGTTCCGTCGACGGGCCTGCCGTGGCCGGCCGGAGTCGCCCTGACCCTGGCACCGCTCCTGGCCGGTGTCCTGGCCGTCCGGCGCTGGGCCACCACGGGCCCGTTCGGCCGCGACGGGCTGTGCGTGGTCACCGGGATCCTCGGCTTCTTCGCCGTCCTCGACGCGTTCGTCGGACTCGGCGGGCGCTACGACCTCACCGCCGGCGCCGTGCTCACGGCCGTGGGCCTGGCCTGGCTGCACCGCCGCGCTCGTCCGCGCACCTCGCCGCTCGTCTCGTAGCCGACGGCGCCTTCGGCCTGGCCCATGCGGAGGTCAGTACGGGCCGGCCGCCGACCCGGGCGTCCAGGGCCACCGTTCCGTCCGCGTCCGGATCGCCGGCCGCCACCTCCACGACGGTGCCCTCGTCGTCCGGGACCTCGACCGGTGCCGGCAAGCGCGCGCCCAGCTCGGCCACGCTCGCCGGTCCTCCGCACGCGCAGGACGCCGCTCGTGCCACGACCGCGAACAGCAGGCTGCCATGCATGATCACTCCGGGCAGCCCGGAGCGACGCGCCGCCGCGTCCGACCAGTGCACCGGGTGCACGTCCCCGCTGACGCCGCAGTACCTCGCCACGTGGCCGCGGGTGACGTGGTAGCGGGCGCGGTGCCGCAGCTCGTCCCGGACCGGCGCGACGGGCCCGGCCGGTGAGCGTTCCGGCCACCGCTCGCCGGCGCGCAGCAGCACCGTGCTGGACGTGGTCCCCACCAGATGACCGCCGGCATCCGTGAGCTCGACGTCCCACGACAGGAACGTCCGGCCGCCGGCGGACGTGTGGAACCGCTTGTTGATCGCGGTGCTCTCCAGGACGTCTCCCGAGGTGATCGCCCGCACCATCCGGTGCGTCTCGGCGACGTGCGTGACGGCCTGGGGCCGGATGCCCGCGCGGCGCAGCACGTCCCCGCTCAACGGATAGGCGACGACGAAGGCGAACCCCGGCGGAGCGAGCAGCCCCGGCAGACAGCCGCCCGTAGAGGCTCCGGCCGTGACGGGTCCCGCGTCATCGCGCGGTGGGCGTACCGGACTGGATGACGAGGGCGATCTCCTCGGCCGGCTCGGCGAGGCGGGTGATGTCGGACAGCGGATCATGCCTGGTCAGAACGATGTCGGCGTGCGCCTGCGGAGCGATCACGCCCAGCCGGCCCTCCTGGCCGAGCAGGCGGGCGGCGACCGTCGTCGCCGAGCGCAGGATCGCGCCGGAGGTCTGCACCTGGGCGCGTACGCGGAACTCCTCGGACTGGCGTGTCCGCAGCGGGCCCAGCAGGTCGGTGCCGAACGCGATCGGCGCGCCGGCCCGGTCGGCGAGTTCGAGGGCGTGCAGGCCGCCGTCGAGCACCTCCAGGGTCTTCGCGCGGCTCTCGGGCGACAGGCCGTGCGCCGCGCCGTCCTCGGCGAGGGCGGTGTAGGTGATCAGGGTGGGCACGTAGAAGGCGTCGTGCTCGGCGAAGAGCGCCGGCACGGACTCGTCGATCAGGTTGCCGTGCTCGATGGTGCGGACGCCGAGCCGCAGCGCGCGCTCGACCGCCGCGGAGGTGTAGGCGTGCCCGGCGCAGTAGACGCCCGCCGCGGCCGCCTCCTCGACGGCGGCGGCGATCTCCTCTTCGGAGAACTGCAGCGACCCGATCCGGTCGGTGGGGCTGGAGCATCCGCCGGACAGCATCAGCTTGATGTGGGCGGCGCCCCGGCGGATCTCGTCGCGCACCGCCCGCCGTACCTCCGCCACCCCGTCGCAGACCCGGCCCAGGCCCGGCGTCCAGTAGTGGGTGTCGTGCACGTTCTGCCCGGCCGGACGAAGGTCGCCGTGGCCGCCCGTCTGTGAGAGCGCCTTTCCGCCGGCGAACAGCCGGGGACCCGGCAGCACTCCCTCGGCCACCGCGCGGACGAGGCCGTGGTCCGCGCCGGCCATGTCGCGTACGGTCGTGAATCCGCGCCCGAGCATCGCCCGCAGCTCGACGGCCGCGCGGGCGGTGACGTACGACGGCGGCTCCATGGTGAGCGCGTACTCGTCGACGGTGTGCGCGATGACGTGCACGTGACAGTCGATCAGGCCCGGCAGTGCGTACAGCCCGGCCGCGTCCACCTCGGCGGAGGAGACCGGACCGCCGGGGTCCGGGCCGACCTCGACGACGATCCCGTCCTCGACGCGGATGCGCGTGTTCTCCCGGACGTTCTCGGCATCGGGATCGACGAGCGAGGCACGCCGGATCGTCAGCGATCCGCGGTGGGTCATCGTGGGTTCTCCTCTGTCGGACGTCGGGTCGGGCGTCGGCACGACGATCATCTCGGGTCTTCCGCGGGGTCGTCACGGGACCATCCAGGACAGCGGGCCGTACGCCATCAGGTACACCAGGACGGTGAACCCGGCGAGGCAGCCGGCGCTCCACGGGAAGGTGCGCCGGAAGAGGGTCCCCTCCCGGCCCGCCATTCCCACGACCGCCGCGACCATGGCGAGGTTCTGCGGGCTGACCAGCTTGCCCAGCACGCCCGCCTCGCTGTTGGTCGCCGCGAGCAGCACCGGGCTCACCCCGATCCGGCCCGCCGCCGCCACCTGCACGGCGCCGAAGAGCGCGTTCGCCGACGTGTCGGAGCCGGTCGCGGCCACGCCGAGCCAGCCGAGCACCGGCGACAGCAGGACGAACGCGCCGCCCGCGCCGGCCAGCCAGGCGCCGATGGCGACCGCCTGGCCCGAGTAGTTCATCAGGTACGCCAGGCCGAGCACCAGGACCACGGTGACCGCGGCACGGCGGGTCCGCGCCGCCGCCGCGCCGTACTCGCGCAGCGCGGTGCGCACCGGCAGCCGCAGCACCGGCAGCGAGAGGAGGCCGGTCACGAGCAGCACCGTGCCGGTGGCGCTCAGCCAGTCGAACCGGAAGACGTGCAGGCCCGGCGGCGTGCCGTTGACGCCGGAGACCGGCACGCCCGGCCAGGAGAACCGCACTCCCAGGCCGGTCGCGAACCGCGCCGCCGGACCGTGGACCGAGACCACCGCGAGGAGCACGACCAGCACCATGTACGGGACGAACGCCCGCACTCTCGTCGCGAGCGGGTGCCGCGTGGGCGCCTCGACGGCGCGTGCGCCGGGGCCCGGCCCGGAGCCGGGAGGCGTCGCGGGCTCGGCGGGCGACCACCGCCACAGCAGGACGGCGGCCGCCAGGGTGGCCAGCAGCGCGCCGATCAGGTCCGACAGCGGGAAGGCGATGAAGTTGGACGTCACGACCTGCCCGGTCGCGAAGCCGAGCCCGGCCACCAGCCCGACCGGCCACAGCTCCCGCAGCCCGCGCCGTCCGTCCAGTACGAGCAGGATGACGAACGGCATGAAGACCGCCACGATCGCGGCCTGCCGGCCGACCATGCGGCCCAGTTCCGCCGCCGGCAGGTTCGCCGCCCGGCTGAGGGCGACGATCGGGTTTCCCATCGACCCGAACGCGGTCCCCGCCGCGTCGGCGAACATGGCGACGGTCGCCGCGCGGATCGGCGTGAGCCCCAGCGCCAGGAGGATCGCCGCGATCACCACCACGGGCGCGCCGAACCCGGCGAGGGCCTCCAGGACGGAACCGAAGCAGAACGCCAGCACGAGCGCCTGGACCCGGTGGTCCGGTGACACGCCGGCGAACGTGTCCCGTACCACCGAGAGCAGTCCCGAAGCGGCGAGCAGCCGGTTCACCCACAGTGCGTTGACCATGATCCACACGATCGGGAAGACGCCGAACGCGGCGCCCTGCGCCGTACCGCTCACCGCCGTCACCACCGGCAGGCGGAACGCGAGCACGGCGATCGCCAGGGCGGCGAGCAGGCTCCCGGCCGCCGCCAGGTCGGACCGCACGCGGAACCCGCCGAGCAGCACGAGCAGCACGGCCAGCGGGAGGGCCGCCACCACGGCCGAAAGGGCGGGTGAGCCACCGATCGGAGGCGGGATCCGGTGGTCCATGGCGCTCTTTCCGTCGGCCGGCGCTCGGTCAGGGGACGACGACGACCTTCAGCGGCTCGCCGGCGCGCTCCCGCAGGACCCGGAACGCCTCGCCGATGTCCTCCAGCGCGAAGCGATGGGTGATGAGCTCCCCGCACCGGAGCATTCCCGCCGCGGCCAGCGCGACGCCGCGCCGGACGTTGCCGCCGCCCTCGCCGCGCGCGGTGTACAGGGTGACGTCCTTGCGGATCACCCCGCTCAGGTCGAGCCGTACGGCCTCCGGGTAGAAGGCGAGGAACAAGATCTTGCCGCCGCGCCTGACCGCCCGGCCGCACTGGTCCGGCGCGTCCAGCCCCCCGGACGCCTCGATGACCAGGTCGGCGCCCTGGCCGCCGGTGAGGTCGAGCACCGCACGGACCGGGTCGGTCTCGGTGGCGTCCACGGTGTGGTCGGCCCCCAGGTCGCGGCCGAGCCGCAGCCGGGACTCCCGGGTGCCGACCAGGATCACCCGGGCCGCGCCCATGCGTTTGCACAGCTGGACGGTCATCAGCCCGACCGCGCCGGGCCCGAACACCACGACGTCCTGACCGGCGACGTAGCCGCCCGCGGTCTCCAGGCCGTACAGGCCGGTGCCGGCCGTGGTGAGGAGCACGGCGTCATCCGCGCCGACGCGGTCCGGCAGGCGGTAGAGCGCGCCGACGTGGTGGAGCGCGTACTGCGCGAAGCCGCCGTTCACCGTCATGCCGCTGGCCCGGTGCCCCTTGCCGGGATCGCCGTAGTTGAGGCACGCGGTGTACTTGCCGGCCAGGCAGCTGGCGCATCGCCCGCAGCCGTGGTGCGCCTCGATGCACACCCGGTCGCCGGGCGCGAGCTCGTCCACCGTGGAACCGGTGGCCACCACGGTGCCGGTCCACTCGTGGCCCGGAACGTAGTCGCCGTACGGCGGGGTCTGCGGGAACCGCCCGTCGAGGATCTTCAGGTCGGTGCCGCAGATGCCGCACATCGCCACCCGTACGAGGACCTCCTCCGCCCGCGGCTCGGGGACCGGACGGTCGACGACCCGCAGGTCGCCCGCGCCGTACAGGACGGCCGCCCGCATCGTGGCGGGGATCGGGCCGGGTCGGGTCATCGAGGGGCCTTCGGGCTCAGGTGAGGGCGAGGTAGGCGGCGGAGGCCAGGCCCGCGACGGTGCAGTAGACGGCGAACGGGATGAGGGTGCGGGTCTCGAAGTAGCGGACGAGGAACCGTACGGCGACGTAGGCGCCGATGCCGGAGACGATGCTGCCGGCCAGCACCTGCCCGTGGATCCCGGCGCCGAGCGGCCCGGTCAGGTCGGGGATCTTCAACATGCCGGCGGCGAGGATGACGGGCGTGGCCAGCAGGAAGGAGAAGCGCGCGGCGTCCTCGTGGGACAGGCCGCGGGCCAGGCCGGCGACCATGGTCGCGCCCGAGCGGCTGATGCCGGGCAGCAGGGCGAGGATCTCGGCCGCGCCGATCAGGACGCTCTCACCCCAGCCGAGCCCGGCGAGCCGCCGGTCGGAGACGACATCGGGGGGAAGACGCTCGTCGGGGGCGCCCATGGTGGCGGTGTCGACGCGCTTGGCGGCGCGGCGGCGCAGCAGCTCGCCGCCGTACAGGACCACGCCGTTGACGGCCAGGAACAGCGAGGACGGCAGGGGCTTGCCGAGCACGGTGCGGAAGGTGTGCTCCAGCAGCAGGCCGGCGACGCCGACCGGGACGGTGGCGACGATCAGCAGCCAGGCCAGCCTCTGGTCCGGCGTCTCGATGCGCCGGTCCCGGATCGAGGTGAGGAGCCCGCCGACGATCCGCACCCAGTCGCGCCAGAAGAAGACGAGCAGGGCGAGGGCCGTGGTGACGTGCAGGCCGACGATGAACGCCAGGTACGGCGACTCGGGCGCCGAGACGTTCAGGTCGCGGGCCCACCGGCCGCCGATCAGCGCCGGGATGATGACGCTGTGGCCGAGGCTGGAGACCGGGAACAGCTCGGTCACGCCCTGGAAGAGGCCGACCACGATCGCCTCGGGATAGGTCAGGGACATCGGCGGCCTTCCACGCTCGGGCTGTCGGGGCCACGCGGGCGCGCCGCCCGCACGGTGCCCACAAGCTACTACAGGTGAGTAGAAGTTGAACCGGCCGGGTCGCCTCCGTACGCCGCGGCGGCCCCGTGTCCGGCGGCTCGCCCGGTTCGACACAAGTCGTACCCATCCGTTCCTTCACGCCAGGTGAACGCGTGTTATGGCATCGACAGAAGTCCGCCAACGGACGGCAAACGCTCTTCTACTCGACGGCCCGTACGCGGTAGACCCGGAACGAGCCGTCGCCCGCGTGGGGGCGGCGCCACCCGGGGGTCAGGAGGACTGCGGTGGGTCTGCTGGGCTGGCCGCTGCTCGTCGCGACGATCGTGCTGGCGCTGGGGTGTCCGGTGGCGTGCGCCGTCCTGTGGGGCCGCGTCCGCGGCCCGGCCGCGTGGCCGGCGCGGCTGTCGCTGATCCTGGCCTGCCAGGTCACCGCCATCATCGCGGTCGGCGTCGTCCTCAACGATCACTACGAGTTCTTCGCGTCCTGGGGCGACCTGGCCGGCGACGACGGCGCGAACGCCCCGATCGAGCAGCCGGCGCACGCCGGCGGGCCGCCTTCGGTGCCCCACGACTTCCATCCGGCCGCCGACCACACGCTGGAGGCCACGTTCGCCGGGGCCAGGTCCGGCATCCGCAGCAGGGTGTGGGTGTGGCTGCCGCCGCAGTACCGGCTCGAACCGCGGCGGCGCTTCCCCGTGGTGGAGCTGTTCACCGGCTTCCCGGGCACGCCCACCGCCTGGTTCCACGCGATGCGGGGCCCGGAGCAGCTGACCCGGGACGTCGAGAAGGGCACCGCGCAGCCGTACATCCTGGTCGCGCCGACCATCACCGTGTGGCCGGGCCACGACACCGAGTGCGTCGACGTCCCACGCGGCCCGAAGGTCGCGACCTGGCTGACCGAAGACGTCCGCAGCGTCATCACGGCGGACTTCCGCACCCTGCCGGGTCGTGACGCCTGGGGCACGATGGGGTACTCCACGGGCGGCTACTGCGCGGCCAAGCTGCCGGTTCAGTATCCGCGGCTGTTCCGCGCCGGGGTCAGCCTCGCCGGATACTTCACCCCGTCCACGCCGGGCCTGACGCGGCTGCCGGGCGAGAACCTGCCCGTGGTGGTCCGCCGGCGGCGGCCCCGCGTCGACCTGCTCCTGGCCACCAGCCGCCAGGACCCCGGCACCACCGCCGCCATCGACGGCATGGTCAAGGCGACCCGGCCACCGACGCTCGTCGCCACGTACGTGGTGCCACGCGGCGGACACAACACGGGCGTGTGGAGCACCATGCTGCCGCGATGCTTCCAGTGGCTCACCACCGAACTGACCCACCCGAACTGAGACGGCCGCGTCCGCCGGGTCAGCGTGAGGGGTCCGGCGCGGTGGCGAGCCGGCGGGCGGTGGCGATGACCGTCTCGCGGCGGCGGTCCAGGGCGGCCTGTTCGGTCTCCTCGCCCAGGACGGCGCGGCACGTCCTGGGCACCGCGAAGTTCCAGGCGATCAGTCCAATGATGGTGAACAGCAGGTCCTGGGCGGCGCGGACGCGGGCGTCCTCGGGGAGGTGCCGGGCCACGCCTGCGTCCACGAGCCGGTCGACCTTCTCGCGGAAGCCGTAGAGGCGCTCCCGTTCGCTGTCGTCCGCGTCGTCGCGCACCTCCAGCGCCTCCCACAGCAGCAGCCTGATCAGCTCCGGGTGTTCCCGGTACCAGTCGAACATCTGCCCGACCGACTCGGCCACCGCGTCCGGGTCGATGAACACGGAGACGCGGACCTCTTCCAGCTTCGCCCGCACGATGGCGGCGAACAGCTTCTCCTTGCTCCCGTAGTACAGGTAGATGGCCTGCTTGTTGGCCCGGGCGGCGGTCGCGATCCGGTCGACCCTGGCCCCGGCCAGGCCGTGCTCGGCGAACTCGGCGGCGGCGGCCTCGAAGATCCGCCGCCTGGTGTCCTCCGCGTCATAGGCCATGCACGAATTAAACCATCCGGTTGACTCCTCTCCTCTCACACGGCAGTATCGAGGCAGCTTCTAAAACAACCAGATGGTTTATTCCCGAAGGGTTCTTACATGAGCGCTCCCATTCCCGTTCGTTCGCCGCTGACGAGTGCCCTCTCCGGTACGACCGCCGTCCTCATCGGCGGAAGCTCGGGCATCGGCCTGGCGGCGGGCGTCCTGCTGCGTTCGGTCGGCGCCCGCGTCGTGCTGGTCGGCCGCGACCCCGGCCGACTGAAGGCCGCCGTCTCCCGGGTACGAAGCGCGGGCCCGGCCGAGGATCCCGACGACGCCGTGCTGGGCGTCTCCGGCGACGGCGGAGACGAGCGGACCCTCGCCGAGGCCTTCGACGGGGCGGGTCACGTCGACCACGTCTTCGTCACCGCGGGCGGCCTCAGCGGCACCGGCCCGGTGACCGGGCTGTCGGCCGACGACGTCCGCGCGACCTTCGACGCCCTCCTCGGGACGACCTTCGCCATCGCCCGTACGGCGGCGACCCGGCTTCCCGCGGGAGGCTCGATCACGTTCAGCTCGGGGATCCTCGTGCTCCGCCCCGCTCCGGGCATGACCGTCCCGCTGTCGGCCGCCGGCGCCGTGGAGACGCTCACCAAAGCCCTGGCCGTGGAGCTCGCCCCCGCGCGGCTGCGCGTGAACACCGTCCGCTACGGCCGGATCGACACCCCGCTCCTGCGCTCGCTCCCGTCGCTGGACTCCGACGACGCGGTCGCCGAGGCAGGATCGACCGCTCCCCTCGGCCGCTTCGGCACCGCCGAGGAGGCCGCCGCCTCGGCGCTCTTCCTCATGGCCAACAACTACGTCACCGGCCAGGTCCTCACCGTCGACGGCGGCGAGAGCCTCGCCTGAGCCGCGCGGGCCCTACCGCAGGTACTGCTCGATCACCGGAGCGACGAGCGCGACGATCTCCTCCGGGGACGCGTCGGCGAGCGTCTCGATCTTCACGACGTGCCGGAGCATGGCGACGCCGATGAGCTGGGCGGCCACCAGCGACGCGCGCATGCGCGCGTCGGCACGGGTCGAGACGCCGCCGATGATGGTGAGGAGTTCCTCGGTGACGAACTCCCGGAGCATGGCGGCCGCCCGCTCGTTCGACACCGCCGAGCGGACCAGGGCGAGCATGGCGTTCCGGCTGTCGTCGCCGTCGGCCAGCCGGAGGAAGAGACCGGCGATGGTCCGCGCCGCCTCGGGCAGCGTCATCTCCGGCAGCCCGGCGAACAGCTCCGACGGCCGGAACGGCAGCCCCATCGCGGCGGTGAACAGGCCCTCCTTGCTCCCGAAGTAGTGGATCAGCAACGCGGGGTCCACCCCGGCCTCGTCCGCGACCCGCCGGAGCGAGGTCGCCTCATACCCCGACGTGCCGAAGCAGCGCCGGGCGGCGGTCATGATCGCCTCACGCGTGTGCGGAGCCCCCGGCCTGCGCCCCGTGCGGGTCATGAGCCGCCCTCCCGTCTCCCAGGATCGCCATGAACGCCTCCTCCAGGCCGGCGGGCCGGACCCGTACGGTGACGTCCATGCCGGCATGCTCCAGCAGGCCGGTCACCGTGTCGCGTTCGCCCGGCGGCACCGGCACCCGCAACACGGAGCCGTGGGCCTGGACGGCGAAGCCGTGGTCGTCGAGCGCCTGGTAGGCGCGCATCCAGTCGGCGCAGCGCACCTCCAGGACCGTCCGGTCGCCGATCACCTCCGCGACGGCGCCCTCGGCCTCGACCCGGCCGGCGACCATCACGTACAGCCGGTCGCACTGCTCGGCCTCCTCCATGTTGTGCGTCGTCACCAGGACGCCCGCCCCCTGCTCGGCGGCCTGCCGGATCTCCTGCCACAGCCGGGCCGCGCCGAGCGGGCCGACGCCGGAGGTCGGCTCGTCCAGGACGAACAGCTTCGGCTCGTGCGACAGGGCGACCGCGAACGCGACGCGCCGCGCCACGCCGAGGGACAGCCCGCCGACGAGATCATCCTCCCAGGGCCGGAGGTCGGCCGGCACGCGGGTGCCGGCACGGCCGAAGGCGGAGGCGGCGAAGCTCCAGTTCTCCCGGACCGTCAGGTCGGAGTACAGGCCGAGCGTCTGCGGGACATAGCCCACCGAACGCCGCGTCTCCAGCGACGGCCGGGCCCCGAACAGCCGCGCCCGCCCGGCGCTCGGCCGCAGCAGGCCGAGCAGGACCCGGATCAGCGTGGTCTTGCCGGCGCCGTTCGCGCCGAGCAGGCCGACCACCTCCCCCGGGCCGACGGTCATGTTCACCGCGCGCACCGCGGTGAACGAACCGAACCGGACCGAGACCTCCTGCGCCTGAGCGAGCATCGGTCACTCCTCCTTCGCACCGGCGGACCGGCCGCCGGTGCCACGCTCGGCGGCGAGGGCCGCCACGATCGCGGCGTCGTGGAGATCGGGCCGTACCGCCTCCGTTCCCTCCGGAAGGTCGCCCGACGGCGACCACACACGCCAGCCGGCGCCGCGGCGCCACCATTCACCGCCCGGGGACACACCGTCGCGGGCGCGGCGGCGGCCGACCGCGCCGGGCACGCCCGCGGCGATGTCGGCGGCGGAACCATCGGCCAGCACCCGCCCGTCGTCCAGCAGGACGGCGCGGGTGCCGCGCTCGGCCTCGTTGACGTAGGTCGTGGCGACGACCACCGCGGTGCCGCCGGCGGCCGCGCCGGACACGAGCCGCCACAGCTCCATGCGGCTCACCGGGTCGACGCCCGTGGTGGGCTCGTCGAGGACCAGCAGGTCGGGGCCGTGGATGAGCGCCAGCCCGACGGACAGCTTCCGTTGCATCCCGCCGGACAACCGCCCGCCCAGCCGGTCACGGGCACCCGCCAGGCCGATCCGGTCGAGCATCGCGCCGACGTCGGCGCCCCGGACCCCGTACGACGACACGGCGAAGGCGAGGTTCTCCGCTACGGTCAGGTCGGGGTAGAGCCCGCCGGTGGCCGGGACGTACCCGATCCTCGTCTTGGGCGGGCGGCTCACGCGCCCCTCGTCGGGCCGCACCAGCCCGACGAGGCTCCGCAGGCAGGTCGACTTGCCCGCGCCGTCGCCGCCGACCACGACCGTCACGGCCGAGGGCTCCGCCGGCACGGTCACGTCCGCGAGCGCGACCCGCGAGCCGAACCGGACGGTCACCCCGTCCAGTCCCCACCTCATGAACCCTCCTTCGTCGGAGGAGTGATCTCGGCCCGCGTGTCTCTGGTTCGCTCGCTTCGCTCGCTCACGCGGTCACCGACTCGCGTACGGCCGGCTCCTCGTCTCCGTCGCCGCCGCCCGGAGCCAGGTCGCGGCGGAAGCGGAGCACGGCGAGGCCGAGCACCGCGACGCCCAGGAGGGCCAGCAGTACGAGGGGCTGCCACAGTCCGGTGATCGAGGTGCCCTTCAGCATGACGGCGCGGCTGAGCCGGACGAAGTAGGTGAGCGGCAGGACGTAGGAGATCCACCGGACGCCCGCCGCCATGGACGACAGCGGGAAGATCAGGCCGGACAGCAGGATCTGGGGCAGCAGGGTCATCAGCGCGAGCTGGATGGCCTGCCCCTGGTTCTGCGAGACGGTCGAGATGAGGACGCCCATGCCGAGGGTGACGAGGAGGAACAGCATCGCGCCGAGCGCGAAGACCCCGACGTTGCCGGCGAAGGGCACTCCGAACAGCAGCCTCCCGATGACCACGATCGCGGTGAGGTCGGCCGCCGCCACGAGGAAGTACGGGATGATCTTCCCGATGATGACGTCCCACGGGCGCAGGGGCATGACCGCGAGCTGTTCGAGCGTGCCGGCCTGACGCTCGCGCACGACGCCGAGACTCGTGATCACCGTGCCGACGAACGCCAGGATAAGGCCGGCCAGGCCCGGCACCATGATCCATGAGGTCTTGAGCCTCGGGTTGTACAGGATCGTGACGTGCGCGGACGCGCCGAGGGCCCCGGTGCGCGCGAGGGCGCTCTGCGCGGCCTGCGCCGAGAACAGCTGAGTGCCGTCCAGCAGAACCGACATGCCTGTTCCCGGCCGGGTCACCAGCGCGACGACGGCCCGGCCGTGCGCGATGTCGGACCGGGCCGCGGACTCATCGGCGCCGGCGTCCACGCGCGTCACGTCGAACGGCGGCCGGAGGGAGGCGGCGGCACGCGAGGCGCCGGGACCGACCACGACCGTCGGGATCTCGTGGACGTTGAAGCTGGCGGCGTAGCCGAAGACGACCAGCAGCAGCACGGGAAGAACGATCATCATCGCCAGCGTGCGCCGGTCACGCCGCAGCTGGCGAAACTCCTTGGTCACCATGGCCCACACAGCGGGACCTCCCGAATTCGGCGATCATGCCATTCAACAGGCATTGAATTCTACAGCTGTTGAATTTCTTCGTCAACCCCGAAAAAGGACACCCTCGGCAAGGGAAAGTCGTAAGGTGACAGCATCCCCGACTACATTTCATCCGCACGGAAGGAGTGGACCCGTGCACAATTCTTCGCGATTAGCGGATCCCGGCATCATCCCCGACCCCTATCCCGTCTACGCTGAGCTGGCCGAATGCGAGCCGGTCCACTGGTGTGACGGCCTCAACGCCTGGGCCGTCCTGAGGTACGCCGACTGCGCCGGCGCGCTGACGGACTCACGGCTCACGGCGGAGCGCATGGAAGAAGTCCTGCGCGTGAAATTCGACGGCCGCTCGGTGCCGCCCGGCAACATCTATCACCGCTTCACCAAGAACGTGATGATGTACACCGATCCTCCGCTGCACGACTCACTGCGAAGATCCACCCATCCGGCTTTCAGCCGCGCGGCGCACGACCATTACGGCGAGGTCATCCGACGCGTCACGGCCGATCTGGTCGCCACCGTTCCGCGCCGTGCCACGGAGATCGACGCCGTGTCAGAACTGGCCCTGCGGCTGCCCGTCCGCACCTCGGTCCACGCCTTCGGCGTGCCCGAGGAGGACCTGGACTTCGTCGTCCCCCGGGTGAACGCGCTCATGACCTACTGGTCCGGCCCGCGAGACCAGCCGATGGAGTTCGACCGCCTGCTCGAACACCTCACGGAGCTGCACACCTACGCGCGAGAGCTGATCCGGGGCGGCCGAGGCCGGGTTCTTCCGGACACGGTCATCGCGCGTCTCGCGGCCGCTCAGGAGGACGCCGAGGCCACGTTCGAGCAGACGACGCACCAGCTCGTCCTGCTGCTCATCGCGCTGTACGCGCCCACGACGCCCGGCTCGGCCAGCAGCGGCATGCTCTCCTTCGCCCGGAACCAGCCGCAGATCGGGCGTTTCCTGACCGAACGCGCGTGCGCCGACAACGCGGTCAACGAGGTGGTGCGCTACAACGCCTCCAACCAGTTCACCTGGCGCGTCGCCAAGGAGGACCTCGAAATCGGCGGCGTGCGGATCGAGAAGGGACGGTGCGTCGCGCTCTTCCTCGGCGCGGCGAACCGGGACCACCGCGTGTTCCCGCGGCCGGACGCCTTCGACCTCGGCCGGGCGAACAGCGGCAGGAACCTCTCGTTCGGCTCCGGGCCGCACTCCTGCCTCGGCCGGCAGATCGCCGGACTCCAGCTCAAGTGGTTCTTCACGGCACTGTTCGCCCGGTTCCCGAAGATCCGGCCGGCCGGTGAACCCGAGTGGCACCACAACCTGGAGTTCCGGTCCCTGCGGTTCCTGCCGCTGGGACTCGGCTGACGCCTACGCGGGTTTGCGGCCGACTCCGGCGATCGCCCACACGGACTCCGGGTCGACGCCCGGTCCGGCCCCGTCCGGGCGCCAGGCCGGGATCCGTACGATGCCCGGGTCGGCCAGCTCCAGGCCGTCGAAGTACGGCTCGATCTCGGCCCGGGTGCGCAGGTTGTCGCGGCGTCGCGTGCCCTTGACGATCTCCTCGTCCTGGAACATCGCGGCGAGCCGCCCGGTCACCTCGGGCCGGTCGTCGGAGGTCGGATGCGAGATCACCATCCAGCTGCCCGGGCAGATCGCCTCGCGCAGGCGGGTGACGATGTCCAGGACCACCTCGTCCTCCGGAACGGCCTGGAGCGTCGAGATCAGCAGGATCGCGACGGGCCGCTTCAGGTCGATGAGCCGCACCAGGTCGGGATGGCCGAGGATCAGGTCGGGATCGCGCACGTCGGCCTGGACCACGCTGGTCCGTACGTTGTCGGCCAGGAGGGCGCGCGCGTGCGTGACCACGACCGGGTCGAAGTCGACGTAGACCACCCGCGCCTCCGGCGTGGCGGCCTGGGCGACCTCGTGCGCGTTGTTCTGCGTGGGCAGGCCGCAGCCGAGGTCGATGAACTGCCGTATCCCCGCCTCGACGAGGAAGCGCACGACCCGGCCGAGGAACCTGCGACTCTCGAGCGCCATCATCGGCAGCCCCGGCGCGAGCGCGATGGCCCGCTCGGCGGCCTCCCGGTCGGCGGCGAAGTTGTCCTTGCCGCCCAGAAGGTAGTCCACCACCCGGGCCTCGTTCGGTGTCCGGGTGTGGAAGCCGGCGAAGTCGCGGCGCTTGGACACCGAACCGTCACCTCCCTTTTCCTGCGGTATGAAGATTAGCGCCCCGGCCCATCCCCTTTTCCCGGATAATCGACGAGGAGGCCTCATGACGGAACGGATCGCGCTGGTCACCGGGGCG
Source organism: Actinoallomurus iriomotensis (assembly GCF_030269445.1). Lineage (GTDB taxonomy): Bacteria > Actinomycetota > Actinomycetes > Streptosporangiales > Streptosporangiaceae > Actinoallomurus > Actinoallomurus iriomotensis. The sequence continues at coordinate 32,574 of NZ_BSTJ01000021.1, read as the reverse complement.
GGTTCGGGCATCGGCCGCGCCATCGCGCTGGGCCTGGCCGGCACCGGCGCCCACGTTGTCGCGGCCGACCTGGATCTGGCCGGCGCCGAGGCCACCGCCGCCGACGCCAGGGCCGCCGGCCATCCCGGGCCGGTCGCCGCCCGGCGGGTCGACGTCGCCGATCCCGGCGCGGTCGAGGCGCTGCGCGACGCGGTGTGCGGTGAGGTCGGCGCGCCGAACGTGCTCGTCAACGCGGCGGGCTGGGACGTCACCGGCGCGTTCCTCGACGCCGGCCCGGACTTCGCCCGGAAGGTCGTCGACATCAACTACCTCGGACCGGTCTACCTGTGCCGGGCCTTCCTCCCGCCGATGATCGAGGCCGGGGCCGGCGGCAAGGTGGTGAACATCGCCAGCGACGCGGGCCGGGTCGGCAGTTCCGGCGAGAGCATCTACGCCGGAGCCAAGGGCGGGGTCATCGCGCTCACCAAGTCGCTGGCCCGCGAGATGGCCCGGCACCGGATCAACGTCAACTGCGTGTGCCCGGGGCCGACGGACACCCCGCTGTTCAACGCGCTGCCGGAAAAGCTCAGGGAGGCGCTGATCCGGGCGATTCCGTTCCGCCGGCCGGCCCGGCCCGACGAGGTCGCCGCGGCGGTGCTGTTCTTCGCCTCCGACGCGGCCTCTTTCGTCACCGGGCAGGTGCTGAGCGTCAGCGGCGGCCTCACGATGGCCGGCTGACCTCAGAGTTCACGCGGCCTCGGCCAGGTGCGCGCCGAAGAAGCGGGACAGCTCCGCGACCGCGGGGCCGACGTACTGCTCTCTGTCGTAGAGGTCGACGTGGCTCGCGCCGTCGATCCAGTGCAGTTCCTTCGGGCCGGGCGCCCGCTGGAACGCCTCCACGCTCATCCAGGAGGTCACCGCCTCCCGGCCGGCGATCAGGAGCAGCGGGCGCGAGCCGAGGAGGCCGAGGGAGCGGAAGGCGTCGAAGGTGACGATGCGGTCGACGCTGGTCCAGGTCAGCGACTTGGCCGAACGCGGGTGCTCGGCGCGAGGCGTGCGGTAGTACTCCCAGCCCTCGAAGACGTGCGGGCCGCCCCGGCGCGCCTCCTCCTCGGTGTCCGGGAAGAGAGGGAACGTCTGGACGCCCGCGCCGCGCGCCTCGGCGGTACGCGCCGCCGCGGCCGCCTCCAGCATGCCCCGGATCACCGCGGGGTCCTGGGCGCCGTCGGCGCCGTCGCGGAACTGGCGGGCGATGTCGACGGCGCTGACGGTGGCGACGGCCCGGACGCGATGGTCGGTCGCGGCGGCGGGGAGGGCGTACCCGCCGGAGGCGCAGATGCCCAGCACGCCGACGCGGCCCGGGTCGACCTCGTCGCGGGTGGTGAGGAAGGAGACCGCGGCCTTGATGTCCTCGACCCGCTGGGCCGGGTCCTCCAGGCCGCGCGGCTCACCGGCGCTCTCGCCCTGGTAGGCGGCGTCGAACGCGAGGGTGACGAATCCCCGCTCGGCGAGGTGCCGCGCGTACAGGCCGGCGGCCTGTTCCTTCACGCCGGTGCCGGGGTGGCCGACGACGATCGCCGGCCGGGGACCGGCGGCCTCGCCGTCCGGGGTGTAGAGGTGGCCGGCGATCTTCAGGCCGGCGCTGAGGAAGGTGACGTCCGTTCGCACGGTGGTGTTCTCCCGTCGGATCGAAACGAGGGCGGGGCCCGCAGGCTCCGGTGGCGGCCTGAGTCCGGCGGCCACGTCTTCAGCCTCGTGCCGCCGGGTACGGGGTGCCAGGGACGGTCCTGCCTATGCGGGCCAGTACCAGGCACGTCGCCGTGAGCGGGGCGGATACTGGAGGCATGACATCCCCCGTGGCCCCCTCCACCGGCAACGAGCTGGGCACGTTCCTGCGCTCGCGCCGCGCCGCCCTCGACCCGCACCGGGCGGGCCTGCCGGACGACGGGCGGCTGCGCCGCGTACCGGGCCTGCGCCGGGAGGAGCTGGCCCGGCTCGCGCACGTCAGCGTCGACTACATCGTCCGGCTGGAGCAGGGACGCACCCGCCGGGTCTCCCGGCCGGTCCTCGACGCGCTCGCCGGCGCGCTGCGGCTCGCCCCGGACGAACGGGACTACCTGTTCACGGTCGCCGACGTCGCGCCCGCCGCCCCCGCGCGGCGGCCCGGCCGGGCGGAGGTGGCCCCGCGGCTGCGGCAGCTGCTGGACACGATGCCCGACGTCCCGGCGATGGTTTTGAACCGCCGCACGGACGTGCTGGCCTGGAACCGGGGGATCTCCGCCCTGCTGACCGACTTCGGCGCGCTGCGCCCGGCCGAACGCAACCTGATCCGGCTGACCTTCCTGGACGAGGCCTTCCGGTCGCTGTACGCGGACTGGCCGCGCTCCGCCCGCGAATGCGTCGCGGTGCTGCGGATGGAGGCCGGCCGTAACCCCCACGACTCCGCCCTGAGCACACTCGTCGGCGAGCTGAGCGTCCGCGACCCGGACTTTCGCACCTGGTGGGCCGGCCATGAGGTCCGCGGGCCCCGGCAGCTCGCCAAGACCTACCACCATCCGGTGGCGGGCACGCTCACCCTCGACGTCCAGCAGTTCTCCGTCGACACCCACCCCGACCAGCAGCTGGTCGCCTACACCGCGGAGCCCGGCTCCCCTTCGCACGAGGCGCTGGGCTTCCTCCTGCGGTGGTCCGCCCGGATTCCGGACTGACCGGGCCCCGCCACCGTACGGCGGCGGGGCCCGGCCGGGGTCGCGGGCGACCGGATCAGTGGGTGAACACCTCGAAGTCGGCGGCCCTCACCTGGCCGGAGAAGGCGCTTCCGGCGGTGCAGTCGGTCGGGACGTTCGGGTCGTTCGTCTGCTGACCCGCGTAGTCGGGGTTGCCGGTGCACTGCGAGGCGGCGACCTCGAAGCGCAGGTGGGTGGCGGTCGTCTTCGGGATCGTGAAGGAGCGCATGGTCAGGTTCGGCGCCACCGGCCGGGGCCTGGCCGCCGGGAAGGCGTCCCGCGGGCTGGTGTAGACCCGGCGGTAGTCCTTGGCCTGCGAGCAGTCGACGGTGGCCGAGGCCGTGCACGCGAGGATCCGGAACGACCGCAGCGCGGTGAACCGGTTCTGCGACTGGGTGTCGCCGCCCGGGTCCTGCGCGTTCGCCGGGCGCAGCAGCGCGCTGACCTGGACCCGGCGTACCTGCTGCGGCTTGTCGCCGGCGAGGCGCACGGTGACGCCCTTACCCGCCACCGGCGCGGCCTGCGCGCCCAGGTACGCCCAGGTGGTGGCTTCGTCGTCGTCGATGAGGGCGCCGAGGTCGACGCCGTCGCCGCTCGCCGTCGCACCGGCGGAGGCCGAGGCGACGTTGCGCGGCAGTTTCACCCGTACCGTCGGGTGCGAGCCCGCCGTCACGTGCGCGGTCAAGCGGGTCAGGCCGTGGCCCGGCGCCTGGGCGACGAACGCGTAGCCTCCCGCCACCATCGAGGCGGTGTCCGGCAGCGCGGTGGCCGCGTCGGTGTCGGCGACCGGCATCGCGCGTCCCTGGTAGTCGCCGACGAAGACGCGCGCCCCCGGCACCGGGGCGCCGGAGTCGTCGGTCACGCTGAACCGCACCGTGGCGTTGCGGGCGGACGGCGAGGCGAAGCTCGGCGTCGCGTCCGCGTCGGCGTTGGTGTTGCTGGCCGCGCCGTCGCCCATGCCGCGCTTGGCGAAGACGTTCCAGAGCAGATCCTGGTCGGCACCGCCGAACCGGATCCGGTCCGCGGCGAGCATCGCGTCCCGCGCGTCCAGCATCGAGACGTTGCCGTTCGCCATGAGCAGCCAGCCGTCGTAGACGAGCTGGATCCACCGCCGGTCGCCGGGGCACCGCGTGACCGGCGTCCTGCCCTCGGCGCACGACCTGTTCAGCGCGACGTTGCCCGCGCCGTACTTGTGGATGAAGGCCTGGCGGAGGTCGTAGTTGACGCCGTTCCAGATCTCGCCGTCGGCGTGCACCTCCGGACCGGTCAGGTCGAACCCGAGGTCGCTGTAGTTCAGCGGGTTCTTGGACAGGTCGTAGTCGCGGATGCCCCGCACGTCGTTGCCGGTGACGTACTGGCCGGTGACGAACGGCGACTGACCGCGCGGCACCAGGTCGTTGGCGGCCAGGTACTCCATCGCGTCCAGGTCCGACCACGACTCGCCCATCGCGCCCGCCTGGAAACCGCTGAGGCCGCGGTCCGGCCCGGCCACCATCCGGTTGGAGATGGCGTGCGTGTACTCGTGCCCGATGACCGACATGTCGTAGTCGCCGTCGACGCAGGGGCTGTAGAACGAGCCCGCGATCGCCTGCCAGAGGTACATGTTCGTGGTCGGCGGATTGCCGTCGGGCGGCGTGGCCTGGTTGGCGTTGTCCCGGATCAGCACGTCCGGCACGCGGGCGCCCGACTGGGAGTTGCCGTGCTCGGGGTCGGCGCCGAGGCCGCCCTTGCCGAAGTTGTCGTCCTGCAGGTTCCAGGCCGACTCGGTGAAGCCGAGGTTGTAGGAGAAGTCGTGCATGCGGTTGTGCATGGCGAGCAGGTTGGCGTCCGCCGCGTCGATGTCATTGCGCTGCGGGCTGTCGAACGTGTCCGGCGCGCACTTGGACCGGTACCACTGGTTCGTCCAGGGATAGGTGTACCGGCGGTCCGCACGGGGGCTGGCGAACCCGTCCAGGTTGAAGCCGCGGCCGGTGGCGTCGAGCCAGTCCTGCGCCGCCCACTCGTTGTTGCCGCGGGTGGTGTGCGTCGGCTCGGTGGCGCTCACGCCCGGGTCGACGTCCCAGGCCAGGGGGGAGGCCGGGTTGGCGACCACGCGGTCGCAACCCTTGGCCCCGGTCAGGCACCAGGTCTCGCGGGTGTCCCTGGAGGAGTAGTCGGCCGGCGGGTTCTCCGGGAAGGCCTTCCACTCCGGGCCGTCGTTCGCGGAGTCGTCCGCGACGTTGTCCTCGCGGATGAGGACCTCGCCGGTACGGGCGTCGACGTAGCTGGTGTAGGACCGCGTGCCGCTCTGGTCGGTGTCGTTGACGGCCACCTCGTACGCGGTGCGGGCCCCGCCCTCGGGCATCGGCACCGCGACGAGCTTGGCGCTCTGCGTGCCGCTCAGCTCGCTGGCCGCGAAGCGGCTCCAGCCGCCGGAGGAGCCCTGCGAGGTCACGGTGCCGCTGTTCAGGCCGGCGTCGCGGCTCGCCTTCGCCAATGCCTCGGCGGCGCTGAGCGTGGCCGGGGCGGGCGTGGAGACGTCCGGGGCGAGTGTGGAGCTGACCAGGTACACCTTGCCGCCGGCCACGCCGACCGCCGCGAGCCCGTCATAGCCGGCCGGCAGGCTCCCGAAGCGTTCGCGGAACAGGACCGCCGAGCCCGCGCCGATCGGGTTGACCGCGACGACCTCGAGGGAGTCGACGGCCTTCTGGGTAAGCCCGAGCATCTCGTGCTGCTGGGACAGATAGGTACGGGCCGCGGTGGCCGGATCGGCGGGCAGGCCGGTGGCCAGCGCCGTGTCGCGGGAGACGAGGCTGGTGGGCGTGCCGAGGTTGTTCCAGCGGGCGTCGACCCGCTGCCGTGCCACCAGGTCGCGCTGGCGTGCCGAGGGGGCGCGGTGCCCCGGACGGGCGTCGCGGTCGCCGACGCCTGAGCGGGGCGCCTGCCCGCGAGGCGCGGCGGCGTTCTGAGCCGCTGACGCCACCCCGCTCATACCGGCGCCCAGGAGCGCTCCGGCCGTCAGGACCGCCGTCAGCCGGCGGACCCTTGTTCTTTTTCTGCGCACGGCTCTACCACCTCATTGGGGCTACGAGGGACCGGGAAAAGGTGCGGCGAATCGCGATCCGGCCTATTGGGGCACGGATGAACGGCGGGGCGAATTGCACGATCCATCAGCGCATCGGTGCAGGATGGAAGATAGCTGCGTCGGCTCGGCCGATTAAATATGGCGGAGACCTGACGCACCGCCCCCCTTCCCACCGGGAAAATCCGTGGGGAGCATAAAACGCAGGTAAAAATCGCGTCAACGGGCAAAATTGAAAACAGATGGTTACCACGAGTAATGGACCAAGGTCAGTGATGGGTTCGCCACACTGAGCGAGCGATCACGCCTCCATCGCCACCGCCCGTACGAACCAGGCCGCGGCGCACCCACCCCGCCGCCGCCCCCCCAGGAGCTCCCCCGGCCGCGGCCCGCCCGCCGCTCGGCGAGCCGTAGTGATCGAGATCGGCCGCGGCGGCGCTCACGGGGGCGTCGAGCTGTCGCTTTCTTGGCGATACGCCTTGTTCGGTGATTGTTTCTGATCTAAAGTCCCGCCTATCAATCGTTAGCGAGCACCGAACACCCGAGGCGGCCACTCGGGTGTGCCGTCGTTTCTAGGGAGAGTCGTGGAGATGCGCGATACACCAAGACGAGCCGGGCGGCGGCTCGGCGTACGGGTCACCGCGGGCGCGGCGACACTCGCCCTCGCGTCCCTGGCCGCGTGTTCCGGCGGATCCGGCGGCTCGGGCGGCTCCCACGGCGCGGTGGTCATGTGGCACGGCTACACCGACGTCGAGGCCAAGGCGATCGCCCAGCTCGGCCAGGAGTGGAACGCCGCCCATCCCGACCAGAAGGTGAACGTCACCTTCGGCGGCAGCAACGACGACGCGCTGAAGAAGACGCTCGCCTCCTTCGTCTCCGGCAAGGCGCCCGGCATCGCGTACGAGTTCGGCTCGTCGATCAACACGCTCGCCGCCCGCAACCAGACGCAGGACCTCACCTCGCTGGTCAAGAGCAGCCCGTCGTTCCAGTGGGACGACTTCTTCCCGGCCGCCCGGCAGGCGACCACCACGCCCGACGGCAAGATCTACGGCGTCCCCGCGCTCGTGGACAACCTCGCGCTGGTCTACAACAAGAAGCTCTTCGACGCCGCCGGTCTCTCGTACCCGACGGCGAACTGGACCTGGGACGACTTCCGCGCCGCCGCCCGCAAGCTGACCGACGCGTCCCAGCACCGGTACGGCTGGGCGTACGTCAACGACGGCACCGAGGACACCGTCTGGCGGTACATCGCGATGCTGTGGCAGGCGGGCGGCGACCTGCTCACCCCCGACAACAAGAAGGCCGCGTTCGACTCACCGGCCGGGCTGCAGGCCATGCAACTGCTGCACGACATGTCGGTGACCGACCACTCGGTCTACCTCGACACCGGCGACGGGCAGTACCAGAACCTCTTCAACTCCGGGAAGATCGGGATGCTCTGGACCGGCCCCTGGGACCTGTCCGGCATCAACAAGGACATCTCGTACGGCGCGCAGGTCCTGCCCGCCAAGGTCAACCACGCGACCATCGCCGGCCCGGACAATTACATGCTGTTCAACAAGGGCGACCGCAAGACCGCGTGGGCCTTCCTGCAATGGCTCGACTCGGCGCAGACACATCTGAAGTTCGCGGTCGCCACCGGTGACCTGCCGCTGCGCGAGTCGGAGACGAAACTGCCCGGCTACAAGGACTTCCTCAAGCGCTACCCGGCGAACGAGGTCTTCGTCGACAACCTGAGCAAGAACGCCACCAAGTCCCGCCCGAACATTCCGGAGTATCCGAAGATCTCCCAGGCCCTGGGCGCCGCCGTACAGTCGGTGCTCCTCGGCAAGGCACAGCCACAGGCCGCGCTCGACCAGGCACGTCAGCAGGTCGACCAGATCCTCGCGGGGGCATGATGGCGGTGGCCACCGCCCGGCGGCCCACGGGACGGCGCGCCGCGCGGGCGGAGCGGAAGCGGGGCGGCCGCTTCCGGAGAGCCGACCATCTCGCCGGCTGGGCGTTCGTGTCCCCGGCGGTGCTGCTCATCGCGGTGTTCGGTCTGGTGCCGGTGCTGTGGTCGGTGCTGCTGTCCTTCCAGCAGACCGACCTGACCTCGCCCGGCACCTGGTCGGGCGCGGCGAACTACCAGAAGATGGTGCACGACCCGGTCTTCTGGCAGGCCGCGCGGCAGACGCTGTACTACTGCCTGATGTTCGTGCCGGTCACGATGGTGCTCGCCATCCCGATCGCCGTGCTGCTCAACCAGAAGGTCCGCGGGATGACCTTCTACCGGATGGCGGTGTTCGCCCCGCTCGTCACCTCCACCGTCGCGACCGGTGTGATCTTCAGCTGGCTGTACAACCCGCAGATCGGTCTGATCAACGCCGGGCTCGACAAGCTCGGCCTCCCCCAGCAGGGTTTCTTCCAGAGCACCGGCGAGGCATTGCCGGCCGTGGTCGGCATGACCGTGTGGGGCTGGCTCGGCTTCGCCGTCATCATCTACCTGTCCGCGCTGCAGAACGTGCCGCGCGAGCTGATGGAGGCCGCCGCCCTCGACGGCTGCGGGCGGGTGAAGGCGTTCTGGAAGGTGGAGCTGCCGCTGCTCGCGCCGGCCTCGTCGTTCCTGCTCGTCTGGCTGACCATCAACGCGCTGCAGCTGTTCGACGAGGTGTACGTGACGACCAAGGGCGGGCCGCTGCACGCCAGCACCGTGCTGGTCTACTACCTCTACCAGCAGGCGTTCGTCGACTTCGACGGCGGTTACGCCGCCGCCATCGGCTGCGCCCTGTTCGTGGTGATCCTCATCGTGACCGTCGTTCAGCTGTGGCTCGGCCGGCGGAGCTCCCACTACGAGGCGGGCTGACACATGACCCTCGCTCTTCCACGCCAGGCGGTCCGTACGAAGGACGGCGGCCCGCTGCGGCCGCGCCGGCGGCCCAGCCCGCTGCACCTGCTGCTGATCCCGCTGTCCCTGGTGATGCTGGCACCGCTCATCTGGATGGTGCTGCTGTCGATCTCCACCCAGGCGGAGACCCGGCGCTTCCCGCCCGGCCTGCCCGGCGGCGTGCACTGGCAGAACTACGTGGACGCCTGGCACCAGGGGCCGTTCGGGCACTGGCTGCTCAACAGCACGGTCGTCTCGGTCACCTGCGTGCTCGGCAACCTGGTGTTCTGCGCGCTCGCCGGGTACGCGTTCGCGCGGATCCCCTTCCTCGGCAGCCGCGTGCTGTTCGTCCTGGTGCTCGCCACCCTGATGGTGCCGTTCCAGATCGTCATGCTGCCGACGTTGATCGTCGTACGCGACCTGCACCTGACCGACACGCTCGGCGCGCTGATCGCACCCAACCTCGCGACGCCGTTCGGCGTCTTCCTGATGCGCCAGTTCTTCACGACCGTGCCCCGCGAGCTGGAGGAGGCCGCCCGCATCGACGGCGCCGGCCGCCTCCGCACGCTCGTACGGGTGCTGCTGCCGCTGATGGGCCCCACCCTGGCGACGCTGGCGGTACTCACGTTCCTCAACGTCTGGAACGACTTCCTGTGGCCGCTGATCGCCATCCAGAGCCCGGGCAACATGACCGTCCAGATGGGCCTGCAGAACTTCCAGGGCTCCCACCTGACGAACTGGCCGGTGCTGATGGCCGGCACCGTGACCAGCCAGATCCCGGTACTCGTACTGTTCGTGATCGCCCAGCGCTTCTTCGTACGGTCGATCGCGTCGTCCGGCTTCAAGTGAGCGAATGTGCAGATCAGATGACGAATAACGCGTGACAACGACTATTATCAAGCGCCAAATGTGCTTTATAGTGATCGAATGCGTCAACAGGAGCGGCTGGGCCTGATCCTCGATCGGCTGGCGAAAAACGGCACGGTCTCGGTTCTCGACCTCACCACCGAGCTGAACGCCTCGCCCGCGTCCATCCGCCGCGACCTGCGAGCGCTCGAAGAACAGCAGCTTCTCAAACGCACCCACGGCGGCGCGGTGGCGGCCGAGGTGATCTACGAACTGCCGATGCGCTACCGCACCGGCCGCCACCAGGAGGAGAAGCTCCGCATAGCGCAGGCCGCGGTACCCCTGGTCACCGAGTCGGTGCACTCGGTCGGCCTGGGCGGAGGCACCACGACGACCGAACTGGCCCGCGCGCTCGGATCGCTCGGCCGGTCGCTGAAGGTCGTCACCAACGCCCTCAACATCGCCGGCGACCTCTCCGTACGCTCGGCCATCGACCTGGTCGTCACGGGCGGCAGCGTACGCCCGGAGTCGTACGAGCTGGTCGGCCCGATCGCCGACCGCGCCCTCGCCGGCATCCACCTCGACCTGGTGTTCCTCGGCGTGGACGGCATCGACGCGACCGGCGGCATCAGCACGCACGACGAGGTCGAGGCCCAGACCGACCACTGCCTGATGCGCACCGCCGCACGCGTCGTCGTCCTGGCCGACTCCTCCAAGGTGGGCACCCGTGCGTTCACCCGCATCGCCCCGATCGAGGAGGTCGCGATGCTCGTCACCGACTCGGCCGCCGACCCGACGGAGCTGAACCGCCTACGCTCGGCAGGCGTCGAGGTCATCACCGTCTGAGACCGCGCCCGGCGAAGCCCGCCGATGACGCCGACCAAGCCGCGCCCCGAGCACCGCCGCCCACACCACACCGTCCGCATCCCACCGGTCCGCACCACACCGCACTCCACCGGCCACGCCCCACCGGTCCGCGCCACCCGGTCCGCGCCACCCGGGCCGCGCACCACCGCCACCCGGGCCGCGCACCACCCTGCCGCACCCCACCCGGCCGAACATCGCAGACCGCACATCGCCGGCCAGCGATCGTCCGCAGGCCACCGCACCACACGCTTTCAGCTCCACCGCCACCGTCGGCTCCGGGGCGAGGGCATGTCGGCTGGGGCGTTCTTCGGTGAGAAGAATTTTCTTCTCGCAGAAGAACGCCCCGACACCTACCGTCCTAGGGCCAACGGTCTAGACGGCGCGGGGTTCTCACGCGGCCGCCGCGTGTCGGCAGCGGCCGTTCCCGAGGCATATCCAGGCATATATAGGCATCCGCGTCCCGACTCTGCGGCAGATTCCGGCCAAGGTCGCCGAAGTACCGTCCTGCCCGCGCAGGTCACAGCCGCTCAGCGCGCACAGGTCACAGCCGCGCCGCGCATGCGGGTCATCCCCGTTCGTGCGGGTCACCGCCACCCACGCGAATCACCCCGTCCGTGCCGGTCACCCGGTCCGTGCCGGTCACCTTCGTCCGTGCGAGTCACCACCGTCCACGCGGGTCACCGACGTCCGTGCGAGTCACCACCGCCCACGCGGGTCACCACCGCCCGTGCGAGTCACCCCCGTTCCTACGGGTCAGCCTCGTCCGTGCGGGTCACACGGGTTCGCGGGTTATCTGGATCTTGGCGGCGGCGGGCTCGGCTTCGGCGCGGGTCGGCTGGGCGGCGGTGCCTCCGGCGGCGCGGGTCGACAGGGCTCCGCACGCGCAGGCCCAGGCCAGGGCCTCCGCGAGGTCTCCTTTCGCCAGCCAGCCCGCCAGGAAGCCCGCGTCGAAGCCGTCGCCGGCGCCGACAGTGTCGACCGGGGTGACGCGCGGGCCCCGTGCGGTCACGTCCGTGTCCTCGTGCCGGGCCACGGCGCCGTCGCCGCCCCGCTTCACCACCGGTACCGGGCCGGCCGCCGCGAGCCTCGTCAGGGCCACCGGCAGCGCGCTCACCGGATCCCCGGTGAGCGCTCCGGCCAGGGCCAGCGCCTCGGCCTCGTTCGGCAGGACGAAGTCGCAGGCGGCCAGCAGGCCCGGCGCGAGCCGCCACTCCCCCGCCGGGTCGTCGTTGGTGTCCAGCGACGTGGACGCGCCCGTGCTCCGGAAGCGTTCCAGCAGCCCGGGCAGCCCGGCGGCGAGGCGCGGCTGGAGGAAGTACGACGCCGCGTGCACGTGGCGCGCGCTCACCTCCGGCACCTGCGCGGCGTCGAAGGCGGGCAGGCAGCCGGGGGCGGTCAGGATCGCACGGTCGCCGTCGGCCCGGTTGAGGCACACGGTCAGGGCGGTCGGCAGGGTCTCGTGCCGTACGCAGGCGCCGACGTCCACGCCGGCGGCGCGGAGCGTGTCGAGGACGAAGTCGCCGGCCGCGTCGCGGCCGACCGTGGCGGCGAGCGCGGTGGACAGGCCGAGGCGTGCCGCGCCGCAGGCCACGATCGCGGCCGATCCGCCCAGGGCCAGCGTGCCACTGTCCACGAGTGTCTCGGCCTGGCCCGCGGGCGGCGTCTCGGGCGCGCCCGAGACCAGTACGTCGGGGTTGGCGTCGCCGACGACCAGGAGGTCGATCACGGCCGGAGCGATCCGCGCAGGGCGGGCGGCAGGGCGTCGCCGTGCGCCTCGGCCATGGCGTCGCAGAGGTCCCAGATCTGCGAGACGTTCAGCGTCGCGGCGGTGGCGGGATCGGCCATGGCGGCGTGCCGTACGTGCCGCGGGTCGCCCTCGACGGCGGCGGCGACGGTCAGGTCCACCACGTTGAGGAAACTCCGGTTCAGCGCCGCGAGCTGCGGCGGCAGCGCCCCTACGTGGTGGGGGTGCACGCCGAGCCGGTCCAGTGTCGCCGGCACCTCGACGCCGGCCCCGGCCGGCAGGTTCGTGATCAGCCCGGTGTTGGGCGTCGTGACCTGGATGGTGCGCAGCGTGCCGGTGGCGAGACTGTGGATCACCTGGGGCGCGTACTCCGCGGCGTCCTCCTCCTCGCCCGGCCCCGGCTCGCGGCCGGCCGCCAGCGCGTCGCGGACTGACTCGTACTCGGCGAGGTTGGCGGCGCTGATCCCGACGTAGTCGTCGACCGGGATGCGCAGCCGCTCGATCTCGGTCGTGTCGCGCAGGTACCAGGGCACGTACTCCGAGGAGTGCTCGCTGGTCTCGGTCGGGTAGTGGCCGAGACGCCGGTACATGTCGACCCGTACGCGGCGGAGCAGTTCCGGGTCGGCGGCGATCGCCGCGTCCAGCGCCGGGTACAGGTCGCGTCCCCGGTGCTCCCAGCGCAGGATCCAGGCCTGGTGGTTGACGCCGGCCGAGACGACGTCGACCTCCTCGTACGGGACGCCGACGAGCGCGCACAGGTCGCGTACCGTCCAGTAGACCGAGTGGCAGAGCCCGGCGGCCTTCAGGTCCGGGGCGACGGTCGCGAGGTACTGCAGGTTCATCGCCATCGGGTTCGTGTAGTTGAGCAGCCACGCGTCCGGGCACACGGCGGCCATGTCGGCGGCCAGCGCCTCCAGGAACGGAAAGGTGCGCAGCGCGCGGAAGATCCCGCCGATGCCGAGGGTGTCGCCGATCGTCTGCCGGAGCCCGAACCGCGCGGGCACCTCGAAGTCGGTCACGGTCGCGGCGTGACCGCCGATGGCGACCATGTTCACGACGGCCTGCGCGCCCTCCAGGGCCGTACGGCGGTCGGTGCTCGCGACGATCTCCGGCTTCGCGCCGTGGCGTGCGGCCGTACGGTGCGCCAGCGCCTCGGCCACCGAGAGCCGCTGCGGGTCGATGTCGTGCAGGGCGATCCGGACGTTCGCCAGCTCGGGGAAGGAGAAGATGTCGCGCAGCAGCTGCCGGGTGAAGACCACCGAGCCGGCGCCGACGAAAACGACGCGGAACGGTTCAGTCATGTCGGGGAGCCTTCCGTGGGAGGAGCGGACCGCAGCACGCCGAGCAGGCGGGCCACCTCGGCGGCGGTGGCGTCCCGCGCGGGGCCGAGGTACTTGCGGGTGTCGACCAGAGCGGGGTCGGCGGCGAGACGCTCGCGCGCGGCGCCCGTGAACACCTTGTTGAGCTGGGTGGCGATATTGATCTTGGTCATGCCGGCCGCGACGGCGGCCGCCAGGTCGGCGTCGGCCACGCCGGAGGAGCCGTGCAGCACCAGGGGCACCGGCACGGCGTCGCGCAGCGCGGTGATGAGGGCGAAGTCCAGCGCGGCGTCGCGGGTGAGCATCGCGTGCGAGGTGCCCACCGCCACGGCCAGGCCGTCCACGCCCGTGGCGGCGACGTACGCGGCCGCCTCGCCGAGGTCGGTACGCGCGCCGGGCGCGTGCACGCCGTCCTTGCCGCCGATCTCCCCGAGCTCCGCCTCCACCCAGACGTCGTGGCCGTGGCAGGCCCGTGCCACCTCGGCGGTGGCGGTGACGTTCTCCTCGTACGGGAGCGCCGAGGCGTCGTACATCACCGACCCGAAGCCGAGCTCGACCGCCTCTTCCACGAGGGAGCGCTCGGTGGCGTGGTCGAGGTGGAGGGCGACCGGGGTGGTAGCGAGTTCGGCGACGGCGCGGGCCGCCGCGGCGATCGGCCGGAGCGCGCCGTGGTACCGCACGGCGTTCTGGCTGAGCTGCAGGATCACCGGGGCGCCCGCGCGTTCGGCACCGGCCACGATCGCCTGGGCGTGCTCGACCTGGATGACGTTGAACGCGGCGGCGCCCCGCCCGTCGGCGCGCGCGGCGCCGACGACGGTCGCGGTGGGAACGAGTGGCATGCGCGCTCCTCAGCCGGCGGCCGGACGCAGGATGACCGAGCGGGTCAGGTGGCGCGGAGTGTCGGGCTCCAGCCCGCGCGCGGCCGCCAGGGTCACGGCCAGGCGCTGCGCGAGGATGAGCGACGCGGCGGGGTCGAGGTCCGGCTGCACCCACAGGCCGCCCGTCTCCCGTACCTGCTCCTCCAGGCCCTCCGGAGCCGGGCCGAACATCCACACCGCCGAGCGCTCGTCGGTGATCGCGATGGGGCCGTGCCGGTACTCCTTGGCCGGGTAGGACTCCGCCCAGCTCAGCGACGCCTCCCGCATCTTCAGCGCGGCCTCGGAGGCCAGGCCGACGGTCCAGCCCGTGCCCAGGAAGGTGAACTGGGTACGGTCGGCGACGCCCGGCGGGAGCTCCTCGACGACGGCCCGGCGCGCGTCCGCGATCGCCGACGCGACGTCCAGCTTCAGGTGGGCGCGGAGCAGCGCGAGCGTGGTGGTGGCGAAGCGCGTCTGCACGACCGACCGCTCGTCGGCGAAGTCGAGGACGACGACGTCGTCGGCGGCCGTCATGACCGGCGTCGTGGGGTCGCCGGTGATCGCGGTGGTGCGCACCGTGCCCCGCAGCTCACCCAGGAGTTCGAGGATCTCGGTGGTGGTGCCGGACCGGCTCAGCGCGACGACCCGGTCGTACCGCCGGCCGGCCGGCGCCTCCGACGCGGCGAACGCGTCGGTCTCGCCCTGGCCCGCGCCCTCGCGCAGGGCGGCGTACGCCTGCGCGATGAACAGCGAGGTGCCGCAGCCGACCACGGCGACGCGCTCCCCGGGCTCGGGCAGGCCGGGCAGGGGCGTGGCGGCGAGCTCCACGGCCCGTTGCCAGCAGGCCGGCTGGTCCGCGATCTCTGTCTCGACGTGCGTCGTCACGGTCACTCCGTTCTGAGCCGCGCGTTCAGGCGGCCGTGATCAGATCTGATGGTTTGATAGCACAAATGCTCACAACCGCGCAATGACCGCGCACATCTCCAGGGGCGGCCCGACATGTGATCACATCGCGCACGGTCCGTGCCCGGTCTCGCCTGCTCGCCGTGGCGGACCGACCTCTAGGCTGGTTCGCGGCGTACGGCGAAAGGGGATCGGAGAGATGGACGGCACGGTCGTGGCGGTCAGCCGCAACGGCGAGTACTCCTTCACGAAGCCGAACCGGGAGGGCATCACGCTGCTCGCCGGGCTCGGTGTGGAGGGGGACGTGCACGCGGGCGTGACGGTCAAGCACCGATCACGGGTGGCGCGGGACCCGTCCCAGCCGAACCTCCGCCAGGTCCACCTCATCCACGAGGAGCTCTTCACCGAGGTCGCACGCGAGGGTTTCACGGTCGAGCCCGGCCGGCTCGGCGAGAACGTCACCACACGCGGCCTGGACCTGCTCGCGCTGCCGACCGGCACGCTCCTGCACCTCGGTGACACCGCGGTGGTGGAGGTCACGGGGCTGCGCAACCCGTGCCGCCAGATCGACGACTTCCAGGCCGGCCTGCTCAAGCAGGTCCTCGGCCGCGACGAGAACGGAAACGTCGTGCGCAAGGCCGGCATCATGAGCGTCGTACGGACGGGCGGCCAGGTCCGCCCCGGCGACCCGATCAGAGTCGAACTCCCGGCGGAGCCCCACCGCGCCCTCGAACCGGTCTGACCCACGGCCGCGTCACCACCGCGGCCGGGAGGCGGACCAGACGGTCCGCCTGTGCCTGTCGACGGTGAAACCGCAGCCGGGCAAGCCGGTGCGGCGCATCACCCTGCCGAACATCAGCCGGGGCGTGTCGAGCGGCACGAACGCGAGGCACGTGTTCGCCGTGGCGACCGGCGGCCGAGAACGCCGGTGGTCGGGGCGGAGGAGCGGTCGTGTTCCGGCGTGCCGTATCGGGTAGGGCCTACCTCGTCCCGAGAAAGGAGGGTCTGTCATGGCTCAGGACTTCATCGACGTGCAGAAGTACCTGTCCGGCATGAGCTATCCGGCAACGAAGGAACAGCTGGTGGAACACGCGAAGGAGAAGGGGGCTCCAGAGAACGTCCTGGATGAGCTGACCCGGCTTCCGGAGGGCGAGTACGACGGCCCCAACCGCGTCAGCAGCGCGGTGGCCCACACCTGACGAGAACCCCCGGGCCCGGCCATCCCCGGGCCCGGGACGCCACTTCCGAACACCCCCAGCCACTCCCCGCCCGCAGGCCCCGCCCGCGGTCCCGCCCGCGACCCCCGGCCCCCGGTTCCCGCCCCCGGTCCCCGCCCACGGCCCCCGGCCCGCGGTTCCCCGGCCCGCGGTCCCCGCCCGCGGTCCCCGCCCGCCCTGGGGGCCGACCCCACTTCCATTGTCCAGCCTGCGGCTCCGCCTGCGCAGATCCCCGCGGCAGCTGTGGATAACCGCCCACCCGGACACGCGTCGGCGACGACCGCCTCTCCGCCTCCAGAGGCGATACATAGGCCATCTATATAGGCATGTGATATTTTTCCAGACATGCGCGCAGAGTCCGATACATCACGTTCTGCCGCGCGGGCCTCTGTCGCGGCAGGGCTGGACGAGCTCTCCCGGTTCGCGCTCCGGCGTACCGGGGCGCCTCGGGACATCAGCTTCACGACCGCGTCGACGCTCGCCCGGCTCGAGCAGGACGGTCCCCGTCGTCTCACCTCGCTCGCCGTCGAGGAAGGGGTCGCCCAGCCCTCGATGACGCAGCTCGTCCAGCGGCTGGAGCGGCAGGGGTTCGTCGAGCGCAACCGCGATCCCGACGACCGGCGGCTGGTCTGGGTGCACATCACCGACGCCGGGCGGCGGCTGCTCGCCGACCGCCGGCGTTCGCGGGCCGCCGAGCTGGCCGAGGTGCTCGCCACCCTGCCGCCCGAGGAGGAGGCGGCGCTCGGCGCCGCCGTGCTCGCGGCGCTGCCGGTCATCCGCAGACTCACCGAGCGACGCCCGCATGGCACAGAACAGGACACAAGCCGCACGAACCCGGCCGAACCTCTCACCCCAGGACGGGACCGTTGAGCCATTCCAGCAGTTCGCACGCCCCCCAGAGCAATCCGTTCCGGCAGCCGCGCGCCGTGTGGGCCGTGGCGTTCGCCTGTGTCATCTCCTTCATGGGCATCGGGCTGGTGGACCCGATCCTGCCCGCGCTGTCGACGAAACTGAACGCCAGCCCCAGCCAGGTGGAACTGCTGTTCACCAGCTACCTGGTCGTGACGGCGGTCGCGATGCTCGTGACCGGCTTCGTCTCCAGCCGCATCGGCGCCAAGCGGACGCTCGTCGCCGGCCTGATCCTCATCGTGGTGTTCAGCGCGCTGGCCGGGTCGGCGGACTCGATCTCGGGCATCGTCGGCTTCCGGGCCGGCTGGGGACTGGGCAACGCACTGTTCATCGCCACGTCCCTGGCGGTGATCGTCGGCTCGGCCAGCGGCGGCTTCGCCGGGGCGATCATCCTGTACGAGACCGCGCTGGGGATCGGCATCGCGATCGGCCCGCTGCTCGGCGGCGAGCTGGGTGCCATCACGTGGCGCGGGCCGTTCTTCGGCGTGACGGTTCTGATGGCGATCGCGCTCATCGCCACGGTGGTCCTGGTGCAGCCCACGCCCCGGCCCGAGCACCGTACGTCGATCGCCGACCCGATCAAGGCGCTGCGGCACCGCGGCCTGCTCACGATGGCCCTGACCGCCCTCTGCTACAACTGGGGCTTCTTCACGGTGCTGGGGTACGCGCCGTTCCCGATGGACCTGGGCGCCCACGAGCTCGGGTACGTCTTCACCGGCTGGGGCGTGTTCGTCGCGATCTTCGCCATCTTCGGCGCGCTGCGGCTGCAGGCCCGGCTCGGCATCGCGCGGGCGCTGTACGTGAACCTCGCGCTGTTCGCCGTGGACGTGCTGGTCATCGCGGTGTTCACCACCTCGAAGACGGTGCTGATCATCGCCGTGATCATCGCCGGGATCTTCATCGGCGTGAACAACACCATCACCACGCAGGCCGTCATGACCGTCGCGCCGGTGGAGCGGCCGGTGGCGTCGGCGGCGTACGGGTTCGTCCGCTTCATCGGCGGCGGCCTCGCCCCGTTCGCGGCCGGGAAGATCGCCGAGCACTCGAACGTGCACGTGCCCTTCTACGTGGGCTCGGCCGCCATCGCGCTCGGCATCGTCGTGCTGGCCACCGGCCATCGCCTGCTCGGCGAGGCCGAACGCGCCCAGGAGGCCGAGGCGGGCCGTACCGCCGAGGACCGGGCCGAAGAGGAGGCCCTGGCCGAGGAGCTCGGCTCGTCCGGCTGAGCCCGGCGTTCAGGACTCCTCGGCATCGGGCCGCGCGGCGCGGGCGAGGGTGCGACCGACCTCGACCGCGCCCGCGGCGATGCCGTCGACGTCCGGGATCCGGCGGCGCAGGAAGCCGCTCAGGTGCAGCACCGCGTAGCCGTGCGCGGCCGCGACGTGTCGTTCCAGCAGGGTCAGCGCGGCCGGGGCGTCGCCGCCGGTGATCTCCATGGCGACGGGCAGCAGCAGGTCCATGACCGCGCGCCCGGCCGTGGCCAGCCCCTCGTCGCCGAGGTCGCGCAGCCCGTCGGCGAAGATCAGGTCGAACCCGGCGTGATGACGCACCACGAACCGCGCGTACACGCCCGCGGTGACGGCGAGCGCCTCACCGGGGTCGCCGGACGGCTCGCCCGCGAGCGCCTCGCGCAGCTCCCCCGCGAGAAGCTCGGCCGCACGCGTCGCGGTGGCCGCGAGCAGCGCCTGACGCGTGGGGAAGTGACGGTACGGCGCCGCCGGGCTGACTCCCGTACGCCGGGCGGCCTCGGCCACGGACAGCGCCTCGACGCCGTGTTCGGCGACCAGCGCGAGGGCCGCGTCGACGAGCGCGGCCCGCAGATCGCCGTGATGGTAGGTGCCGCGCCGCGCCACCTGCGCCTCCTCCGATTCGCGTGAATGTAAGACCTATCTTACATTGGCTGGCGGGAGGTCACATGTCACAGATCAAGGACAAGGTCGTCGCCATCACCGGGGCGAGCGGCGGCATCGGCGCGGCCACCGCGCTGCGCCTCGCCGAGAGCGGGGCGAAGGTCGTGCTCGGCGCGCGCCGGGCGGACCGGCTCGCGGAACTGACGGAGCGCATCACCGAGGCCGGCGGCGACGCCGCCTGCGCGCCCACCGACGTGACGCGGCGCGCGGACCTGACCGCGCTCGTCGGTCTGGCGCGCGAGCGCTACGGCCGGCTCGACGTCCTGGTGAACAACGCCGGCATCGGCCCCATCTCCCCTCTCGACGACCTGCGCGTCGAGGACTGGGAGGCGATGGTCGACGTCAACGTCAAGGGCGTCCTGTACGGGATCGCGGCGGCGCTGCCGGTCTTCCGCGAGCAGGGGTTCGGGCACTTCGTGAACACCGCCTCCACGGCGGGCCTGCGCATCGTCCCGGACCAGGCGGTCTACGCCGGTACGAAACTCGCCGTCCGCGCCATCTCCGAGGGCCTGCGCCAGGAGGCCGGCGACTCCCTGCGCGTCACGGTCATCTCGCCGGGTTTCGTGGCGACGGACTTCGCGGACGGCATCGCCGATGAGGAGGTCAGAGCCCGAATCGTCCGGTCCAGGGACGCGTTCGCCATCGCGCCGGACGCTATCGCCCGCGCCATCGCTTTCGCGATCGAACAACCGGCCGATGTCGATGTGGGGGAAATCGTCGTCCGCCCCACCGCCCAGGCCTGATCCGGGAGCGGGACACACCCCCGCGCGGCTGGATCCCCGGCCTCGATCCCTGAAGGATGATCGGCGCCGAGGGAGCCGAATGAAGGGCGTTGGCCGGTGCCGAGACGGACTCTGTCCCTGCTGCTCGTGACGGTCGCGGCGGGCGCCGCGGCGCCGGCCGCGACGGCCGGGGCACGGCCGCCGCACTTCACCGCGGCCTCGCGGGTGTGGCCGGGGGTGGTGTTCCGCGCCTTCGCCGCCGCCGGGGCGCGGGGTCCGGTGCAGGGGTACCTGCTCGACGTCGACCTGAGCGAGCCGCGGGTCACCGTCGGGCTGCTGCACCCGCCGGTCGTGGCGGCGCGGGAGCGCGTGTCGCTGATGGCCGACGCGCAACACGCGGTGGCCGGCGTCAACGGGGACTTCTTCAACATCAGCGAGTCGCATCGGGGGGTGCCGGCGACCGGGGCGGCCGTCGGCCCGGAGATGGCGGACGGGCGGGCGCTGAAGGCGGCCGTGCCCGAGGGACAGCGGTTCGGCCCGCGCCGCCCGCTCGGCGCGACGACCGAGGAGGTCATCGGCGTCGGCGCCGACCGCGTCGGGCGGATGACGACACTGCGCCTGAACGGGACCGTCACCGTCCAGGGACCGCTCGGGCCCCCGGCGAACGCTCCCGTGGCCCGGCCCCCGCGAGGCCCCGTACACGGGCCGCCGGACGAGGATCTCGACGACGACCTGGACGACGACGCGGACGAGGCCGACGACTCGGCCCTGCGCGTACGGCACCCGGGGCGACGGCATCCGCGGCGAGTGCACGCGTCACGGCGCGCACCCGACGGGCGGCTGAGCATCCCGCTGGGCGGCCTCAACCAGTACGCCCTGCCGGTCGGGGGTGTCGGGCTGTTCACGAACCACTGGGGTTCGGCGTCGCGGCGGCGTGCGGTCTGCGGCACCGACGCCGTACGCCGTGCCCCGTGCAGCGCCGACGCCGCCGAGGTGACCGTACGGCGAGGGGTGGTGACGCGGGTCGCCGCCCCCGTCGGCGGGGGGACGATCCCACCGGGCACGACCGTGCTGGCCGGACGGGAGGCCGGGGCGGACGTGCTGCGGCGACTGCGTCCGGGCGACCACGTGCACGTCGCGTACGACCTGGCCGGGCCGGCGCGCCTGCGGTTCGCGGTGGGCGGCTTCGCGATCCTGCGCGGCGGCGCGCCGCTGCCGGGCCTGGACGCCGCCACCCGCGCCGCCCGTACGGCCGCGGGCGTGAGCGCGAACGGCCGGCACCTCTACCTCGTCGTCGTGGACGGCCGCTCCCCCGCCGGCCACGGCGCGACGCTCGCGGAGCTGGCCCTGCTGCTCCGGCGCGCGGGCGCGCACGACGCGATGGACCTCGACGGTGGGGGCTCGTCGACTCTCGTGCTGCGGACGCCCGGCGAGCCCGTCGTGTCCGTACGGAACTCCCCGTCCCGCGGCGCGGAACGGGCCGTCGCCAACGGCGTCGGCGTGTTCGTCCGGGCCGATCCCGGCCACGCGCGGCGCAAACGTCGCTGACCAACCTCCTTGCCGCGCGGATAGGAAGATCTTGACGGCGAGTCTGATTGATGGATCACTGGGAGCGACGGATCGGACAAAGGATCGACATGAGCCTCCCCCTGCTCAGTGACATCCGCGACCAGGCCTCCGGCCTCGACCGCGACCAACGCAACGCCTTCCTCGCCGCCCTGCTGGGCTGGACGATGGACGCCTTCGACTACTTCCTCCTCATCTTCGTCATCACCGAGGTGGCCAAGGACTTCGACACCTCGCCCGAGAAGGTCACCGTCGCCACGACGCTGACCCTGATCGCCCGGCCGGTGGGCGCGTACCTGTTCGGCATCTGGGCGGACAAGTCCGGCCGGCGCCTGCCGCTGATGGTCGACGTGCTGTTCTACTCCGCCGTCGAGTTCATCTCCGGGTTCTCGACCTCGCTCACCATGCTGCTGGTGCTGCGCTTCCTGTACGGCCTGGGCATGGGCGGCGAGTGGGGGCTCGGCGCGTCACTGGCGATGGAGAAGATCCCGGTCGGCAAGCGCGGCTTCTTCTCCGGGCTGCTCCAGGTCGGCTACTCGCTCGGCTACCTGGTCGCCGCCGTCGCGTACTTCGTGCTCACGCCGCTGTTCGGGTGGCGGGGCCTGTTCATGTTCGGCGCCATCCCGGGACTGATCGCGCTGTACATCCGTTACCGGGTGGGCGAGTCGGAGGCCTGGGAGCGCACCAACGAACGCCTTCAGATCACCCGCACGCCGCTGCGCCGGGTCTTCTTCGACCGCAAGGTGCTGATCCGGTTCGTCTACCTCGTGCTGCTCATGACGGCGTTCAACTTCATGAGCCACGGCACGCAGGACGTCTACCCCACGTTCCTCAAGAAGGGCCTCGGTCACTCCCCGCACTACGCGGTCGGGATCGCCGTGGTCTACAACGTCGGGGCCATCCTCGGCGGCACGCTGGTCGGCGCGCTCTCCCAGCGCTTCGGCCGGCGCCGGGCGATCGTCGGGTCCTCCATTCTGGCCCTGGTCGCGCTGCCGCTGTTCGCCTACTCCACGACGACGGCGTTCCTGCTGATCGGGTCCTTCCTGATGCAGTTCTTCGTGCAGGGCGCGTGGGGCGTCATCCCGGCGCACCTGACCGAGATGTCACCGGACGCCATCCGGGGCTTCTATCCCGGGGTGACGTACCAGCTCGGCAACCTCCTCGCCGCGCTCAACCTGCCGTTGCAGGAACACCTGGCCGACTCGCACAGCTACTCGTTCGCGTTCGCGGTCGTGGTGGCCCCGACACTGCTGGCCGTGATCCTGCTGACCGCCTTCGGCAAGGAGGCGCACAGCGTGGAGTTCGGCCGAGATCCCGTCGCCACCCCCGAGACGGCCACTTAGCGCCCCGGAGAGTCGACGCCCAGGTACTCAGCGTCACGATCGGATCACGCGCTCGGCCTCGCCGTTCGCATATTTCTCCGGGTGCGGCAACAATCAACCCATCTGTCAACGTGGGAGAGTCCGCCGCAGGCCGAGGAGAGCGATGCACGAGGTGTGGCCTGGTACGCCGTACCCCTTGGGTGCCAGCTGGGACGGCACCGGGACCAACTTCGCCCTGTTCTCGGAGGTGGCGCAGCGGGTCGAGCTGTGCCTGTTCGACGACCGCGGGCGGGAGACGCGGCTGGAGCTGCCCGAGGTGGACGGCTTCGTCTGGCACGGGTACGTGCTCGGCGTCGGCCCGGGTCAGCGGTACGGCTACCGGGTGTACGGCCCGCACGAGCCCAAGTACGGTCACCGGTGCAACCCGGCCAAGCTGCTGCTCGACCCCTACGGCAAGGCGGTCGACGGCGACCTGAGATGGCACGAGTCGGTCTTCTCGTACCACTTCGCCGCGCCGTCGGAGATGAACACCGAGGACAGCGCGCCGTACATGCCGAAGAACGTCGTGATCAACCCGTTCTTCGACTGGGGCGACGACCGCGCGCCGCACACGCCGTACAACGAGACGGTGATCTACGAGGCGCACGTCAAGGGCCTCACCCGGCGGCATCCGCAGATCCCGAAGAGCCAGCGCGGCACGTACGCGGGTCTCGCGCACCCGGCCATGGTCGATCACCTGATCGAGCTGGGCGTGACCGCGATCGAGCTGATGCCGGTGCACCAGTTCGTCTCCGAGCACGCGCTGGTCGCGCGCGGGCTGACGAACTACTGGGGCTACAACACGGTCGGCTTCTTCGCCCCGCACAACGCCTACTCCTCCTCCGGCCAGCGCGGCGAACAGGTGCTGGAGTTCAAGGCGATGGTGCGGACCCTGCACGAGGCGGGCATCGAGGTGATCCTCGACGTGGTCTACAACCACACCGCCGAGGGCGACCACCTGGGGCCGACGCTGAGCTTCCGCGGCATCGACAACGCCGCGTACTACCGGCTCAGCGACAGCGACCGGCGCTACAACCTCGACTACACCGGCTGCGGCAACAGCCTCAACGTCCGGCATCCGCACGCGCTTCAGCTGATCATGGACTCGCTGCGCTACTGGGTGCTGGAGATGCACGTGGACGGCTTCCGGTTCGACCTGGCGTCGGCGCTGGCGCGGGAGTTCCACGACGTCGACCGGCTGTCCGCCTTCTTCGACCTGGTACAGCAGGACCCGGTGGTCTCGCAGGTCAAGCTGATCGCCGAGCCGTGGGACGTCGGCGAGGGCGGCTACCAGGTCGGCAACTTCCCCCCGCTGTGGACGGAGTGGAACGGCAAGTACCGCGACTCGGTCCGCGACTTCTGGCGCGGTGAGCCGGTGCTGCCGGAGTTCGCCTCGCGCCTGACCGGCTCCAGCGACCTGTACGCCGACGACGGCCGCCGGCCGCTCGCCTCGATCAACTTCGTCACCTGCCACGACGGCTTCAGCCTGCACGACCTGGTCTCCTACGACCACAAGCACAACGAGGCCAACGGCGAGGACAACCGCGACGGCACCGACGACAACCGCTCGTGGAACCACGGCGCCGAGGGCGAGACCGACGACGCGGACATCCGCGCGCTGCGGCTGCGCCAGAAGCGCAACCTCATCGCCACGCTGTTCCTGTCGCAGGGCGTGCCGATGATCTCCCACGGCGACGAGCTGGGCCGCACCCAGCGCGGCAACAACAACGCCTACTGCCAGGACAACGAGCTCGCCTGGGTGTCGTGGCGGACCGACGACGACCTCAGCGACTTCGTCCAGCGGGTCTCGACGCTGCGCGGCGACCACCCGGTGTTCCGGCGCCGCCGCTTCTTCGAGGGCCGTACGCACGGCGCCGGCCTCGACGGCGAGCGCGACCTCGTCTGGCTGACGCCGGCCGGCGAGGAGATGACGGAGTCGGACTGGCACACCGGGTACGCCCGCGCGGTCGCGGTCTACCTCAACGGTGACGCCATCACCGAGCCGGACACCCGGGGTCAGCGGGTGCGCGACGACTCCTTCCTCCTCCTGTTCAACGCCCACTCCGAGAGCATCGTCTTCCGGCTGCCCGAGGAGGGGTACGGCGAGCGCTGGGAGATCGCCCTGGACACGGCGACCGACCTGGTGAGCGGCCACGAGCCGGTCAAGGCCCGCGACGAGATCGAGGTGATCGACCGCGGGCTGCTGCTCCTGCGGAGGCTCAGTGACGGCTCACCGTGATCGCGGTGAGCAGTACGAGCACGAACGTCAGCGTCGCCACCGCCGCGTGGGCCACGACGGAGACGACCGGGAAGCCCTGCTCGCCGTCCCGCGCGTGCTTGCCGCCCTGGCCGGTCAGCCAGCGCGTGAACATGGTGAAGCCCAGCAGCGTCACCAGCACCAGCGCGCCGAAGGAACTCCAGGCGTACACGGAGCTGCGCGTCAGCAGGAACACCACCCAGATCGCCAGGGCCAGCAGGGCGAGTGCGGGATGGCCGAGGAGCAGCGCGACCGGATAGCGGGTGACCTTGGTGCCCTGCCGCCGGAGCCCGCCCTCGGACAGCCGGCGTACGAGGGGGCGGAGTCCCGCCACCGCGGTGAGCACCCACATGACTAATGCGGCGATCTCCAACGCGTCTCCTTCTCCCGGACCTCTCCCCTTCCGCGACAAGTCTTCCTGGAAAACGCCGATTTGATAAGCCGAACGCAGCCATCCAGTCGCAAAATGTGACCGAACATATGTGTGACACCCTGATGACATGCGCAGACTCGAACCGGCCGGCACCCCCGACCTGGCCGAGGCGTACGCCTACCCCGGCCGGCGGCCCTGGCTGCGCGCCAACATGGTGTCCTCCGCCGACGGCGCCGCGGTCCACGACGGCCGTACCGAGGCGCTCGGCGGCCGGGCCGACCGGCGGCTGCTCTCGCTCCTGCGAGCCCTGGCCGACGTGGTGGTCGTGGGCGGCGCCACCGTACGGGCCGAGGGGTACGGGCCGGTGCGGCCCCGCGAGTGGTGGGGCGACCTGCGCCGCGGCCGTACGCCGGCGCCGCCGCTGGCGATCGTCTCGCGCGGACTCGACTTCGACTTCGACGCACCGGTGTTCACCGAGGCCCTCGTGCCGACGATCCTGGTGACCTGCCCGTCCGCGCCCGCCGAGCGCCTGCGCGCCGCCCGGAGGTACGCCGAGGTGATCGTCACAGGCGGCGAGCAGGCGGACGTACCCGCGGCCCTGGACGCGCTCGCGGAGCGGGGGCTCGTACGGCAGCTCACCGAGGGCGGCCCGCGGCTGCTGGCCGAACTCTCCGCGGCCGGGCGCCTCGACGAGCTCTGCCTTACGATGAGTCCCCGGCTCACCGCCGGGGACGCGGCACGTGTGCTGAACGGCCCGGCGACGGCGCCGATCCCGCTGCGCCTCGGGCATGTCCTCGAAGAAGACGGCTTCGTCTTCCTCCGATACCTAAGGGGGTGAGCTCATGGATCTTCCCGTGAGCCCGCCGGTCGCGCCGATGCTCGCCAAGGCCGTCAAGGAACTCCCGCGCGGCGACCTGCTGTACGAGCCCAAGTGGGACGGGTTCCGCGCGGTCGTGTTCCGCGACGGCGACGAGATCGACATCCGCGGCCGCAACGGCAAGCCGCTCGGCCGCTACTTCCCCGAGCTGGTCGAGGGGTTCGGCCGCGAGCTGCCCGAACGCTGCGTGCTCGACGGCGAGATCGTCCTGCGGCAGGGGCAGGTGCTGGAGTTCGAGGTGCTCCAGCAGCGCATCCACCCGGCCGCCTCGCGGATCAAGCTGCTGGCCGAGCAGACCCCGGCGTCCTACGTCACCTTCGACCTGCTGGCGCTGGGCGACGAGTCGCTCATGGAGACGCCGTTCGGCGAGCGCCGGGCCCGGCTCACCGAGGTGCTGGCGGCCGCCGGGGCACCGGTCCACGTGACCCCGGCCACCGACCAGTACGACGTCGGCCTGCGGTGGTTCTCCGAGTTCGAGGGCGCCGGGTTGGACGGAGTGATCGCCAAGCCGCTGGACGGGCCGTACGAGCCGGACCGGCGGGCCATGTTCAAGGTCAAGCCCGAGCGCACCGCCGACTGCGTGGTGGCCGGGTTCCGCTGGCACAAGTCCGGGCCGATCGTCGGGTCGCTGCTGCTCGGCCTGTACGACGGCGAGCGGCTCCAGCACGTGGGCGTCTCCGCGTCCTTCCCGATGAAACGCCGCGCGGAGCTGGTGGACGAGCTGGCCCCGTACCGGATGACCGAGCTCGACGGGCACCCCTGGGCCGAGTGGGCCGCCCAGACCGAGGCCACCGCCGACCGCATGCCGGGCGCGATCACCCGCTGGAACGCCAAGAAGGACCTGTCGTGGGTCGCGGTGCGCCCGGAGCTGGTGTGCGAGGTCGCCTACGACCAGATGGAGGGGCGCCGGTTCCGGCACACGGCGCGGTTCCGCCGCTGGCGCCCGGACCGTACGCCGGAGTCGTGCGGCTATGACCAGCTCGAAGTGCCGGTGGCCTACGACCTGGACGACATCCTGGGCACCTGAGCCCGGCGCGGCACAGCTTTCAACGGCAGTTCACCTGCCGGCTTTCTGATCAGCGTGGACCCCAACCGCAGTGGATGATCTTCTATGTCCAGAACGTCCACTTATATCCAGTTGGGAGTCCTCGATGGTGCGTCGAAGATGGATGGCCGCGGGCATCGCCTTGATCGCCGCGTCCACGGCCGTCGCCGGCCCGGCCGTGGCGGCCGAGCGGCCGGGCGGGGTCGCGTTGCCGTGGGGATCGGCGACGGCGACGTGGACGTCCACCTCCCCGGCCCCGGGCGTGGAGGTGCGCACCGCGTCGATCTCCGTGCCGCAGGCGCAGCCGGTGTGGACGGTCACCGTGCAGGCTCCCGCCGTGAACCGGATGACCGGCGCCGCCGCCTGGGCGGAGCTCGGAGACGCGGCGTGGGCCGCGACGTCCGTCTCGCGGCTGGCCGCGGCGGGGATCGACGCGCACGTCGACCAGGTGCCCTGGCCGGCCTTCACCGACACTCCGCACGGCACCGAGGGCTCGCGCGTACGCGTCGGCGGCTTCGCCACCCAGGCCGACGCGAAGAAGCAGGCGGACGCGGTCACCGCCGCCGGCCTGCACCCGCTGGTCGAATGGACCGGGTATGACGTCGACCAGGCACCCGACCGGGAGAGCGTCCATGTCGGGATCGTCGATCCCACGGTGTTCCACGGCAGGGTCGTCGCCGACCACGGCGGCGCGGTCGCCGGACGGTCGACCACCTCGGCCCAGGCCCGCGCGGCCGGCTCCGTCCTCGCGGTCAACGCCGGCTTCTTCATCACCGCCGACGCCGACGGCGTCCAGGGCACGCAGGCGGGTCTCGGCGTCTACGGCGGCGTGCTCGACGCCCAGTCCTCCGGCGGCCGGGCCGCCCTCATCCTCCAGGACGGTGGCCGGCACAGCCGGGTCGCGAACCTCACCTCCCGCGCGACCGTCCGCGACGGCGCGTCGTCGTACCCGATCAACGGAACGAACCGCGTGCCGGGCAGGATCCGTGACTGCGGGCGGCCGGGGGTGTCGCCGACCGAGCAGCCGCGCCAGGACTTCACCTGCACCAGCGCCGACGACCTGGTGTCCTTCACGCCGCACTACGGCGCGGACCTGCCCACCGGGGCCGGCGCGCAGGCCGTGCTCGACGGCCGCGGCCGGGTGGTCGCCGCGGGGACCGTCGGCGGCAGGGTCCCGGCCGGCGGCGAGGTGCTCCAGGGCATCGGAACGGCCGCGACGTGGCTGAAGGCCCACGCCGTCGTGGGAAGGCGGCTGACCGTCGACGAGCGGATCCGTGACTCCGCCGGCCGTACGGTGCCGCTGACCGGCCGGACCGGCATCGTGAGCGCCGGGCCGATCCTGCTGCGCGACGGGAAGGTCGCCATCGACGCCGCCGCGGAAGGGGTCGTGGACCCGGCGGACCTCTCCTTCGGCTACGCCTGGGCGGAACAGCGCCAGCCCCGCACCCTCGCGGGCACGGACGCCCGGGGCCGGCTCATCCTCGTCACCGTCGACGGCCGCCAGCCGGGCGTCAGCGAGGGCGCGACGCTGGAGGAGGCCGCCCGGCTGATGCGCGGCCTCGGCGCGGTGAACGCGCTGAACCTCGACGGCGGAGGCTCGACCGCGATGGCGGTCGACGGCACCGTGGTCAACAAGCCGTCCGACGCGACCGGCGAACGCGCGGTCGGCGACACCGTGCAGGTCATCCCGTGACGGTTCTCCTCACCTGGAGCCCGTGAGCGGCCGATGGGAGACCCCGAGCGCGTCGCGCTCGGGGTCTTCTCACGTTCGGCCGCGGTTCCATCGCGCTCGACATTAGTGTGCGCCACACACTATGGTGTGTCGCATGACGTTGGATGAGCTGATCCTCGGTCAGGCGCAGGAGCTGCGCCGCGGCACGGTCGTGCTGGCCTGCCTGGCGCTGCTGGACGAGCCGCAGTACGGCTACGCGCTGCTGGAGACGCTCAACAACGCCGGGATCGCCGTCGACGGCAACACCCTCTATCCGCTGCTGCGCCGGCTGGACAAGCAAGGCCTGCTGACCAGCGAGTGGAACACCGACGAGTCGCGGCCCCGGAAGTTCTACCGGGTCAGCCCCGACGGCTCCCGGGTACGCGCCGGCCTGATCCGCGAATGGCAGGGCCTGGTCGCCTCGATCGCAGAACTGACCAAGGAGAGTCGATGACCGCCAGCTCGCTGACCGAGCGCTACGTGCATGAGGTCGTCCGGTGGATCCCGGCCGACCAGCGCGACGACATCGCCGACGAACTGCGCGCCACGATCGCCGACACCGTCGAGGCGCGCGGCGCGACCGAACGCGAGGTGCTCACCGAGATGGGCGCCCCCGCCCGGCTCGCCGCCCGCTACGCCGACCGGCCGCCGGCCCTCATCGGGCCCGACCTGTTCCCGGTCTACAAACGCCTGCTGGTGGGGTTGCTGTCCACCGTGCTGCCGCTGGTCGCCGCCGCGCTCATGCTGCTCGACATCGCGGACGGCAAGAGCGTCGGCGCGGCGATCGGCGGCGCGGTCACCATGGTGCTGACCGTCGGGGCGCAGATGATCGCCTGGGTCACCATGCTGTTCGCCCTGGTCGAGCGGTCCCTGCATCGTCGCGGCGCGACGGCCCGCACCCGCGCCTGGACTCCCGACGACCTGCCCGCGCCCGTGCAGAGGGAGAGGCGGGGCGCCGCCACTCTCACTTCGGCGGTGTGGCACGCGCTGCTGCTCGTACTGATCATCTGGCAGCACGTCGCCAAGCCCTACCGCCTCGGCGACGCCCGGGCACAGGTGCTCGACCCGGCCCTGTGGTCAGGCTGGATCTGGCCGATCCTCCTCGGCCTGGCCGGCATCGTGGCGCTCAACCTGATCCAGCTCACCACCCGCGACTGGACCGTCCCCCTGGCCGCCGTTCACGCGGCCGCCCACGCGATCTTCGCGCTGCCCGTGGCGTACGTGCTGTCCCGCCACATGCTCTTCGACCCGAACGTCCTGACGGACTTCAACGGCCCGGACTGGAAGACCCCGGACGCCTTCTACAACGTCACGGCCTTGGCCGTCCTCGCCGTGAGCGCGGGCCAAGCGATCAAACGCTTCCGCGAGGCCCGCGGCTGACCGCACCGAGTCAGTCCTTGCGGGCCTTGCTGGGCTGGACGCGCTTGGGCTCGCCCTTCATCTTCGGGTAGTTCGGTGGGTACGGCATGTCGCCGAGGCCGTGGTCGCGCTCGTCCCGGTCGGCCCACTCCAGCAGGGGATCCAGGGAGAACGCCGCATCGTCGATGGTGGCGTGCGGGTCACCGAGCTTGGCGAAGCGCTCCGGCACCGTCGCGATGGTGAAGTCGTCGGTGTCCACGTCGGGCAGCTCGTCCCAGGTCACCGGCGTGGAGACCGGGGCGTGCGGCTTCGGGCGGACGCTGTAGGCCGAGGCGATCGTACGGTCGCGGGCGTTCTGGTTGAAGTCGATGAAGACCTTCTCGCCGCGCTCCTCCTTCCACCAGTTGGTGGTGACCAGGTCGGGCATCCGCCGCTCCACCTCCCGGCCGAACGCCAGCGCGCAACGGCGTACCTCGGTGAAGGTCCAGCGCGGCTCGACGCGCACATAGATGTGGACGCCGCGGCTGCCGGAGGTCTTGGGGTAACCGGTGTAGCCGAGCTCGGCGAGCATGTCGCGCACCGGGCCGAGGGCGATCTTCTTCGCGTCGTCGAAGTCGGTGCCGGGCTGCGGGTCCAGGTCGATGCGCAGCTCGTCGGGGTGGTCGACGTCGGCGCGGCGTACGGGCCAGGGATGGAAGGTCACGGTGCCGAGGTTGGCCGCCCAGGCGACGTCCGCGAGGTGCGTCGGGGCCAGCTCGTCGGCGAACCGGCCGCTGGGGAAGGCGATGCGCGCCGTCTCGATCCACTCGGGGGTGTTCTTGGGGATGCGCTTCTGGTAGAAGGCGTCACCCCGGTTGTCGGCACGGGTGGACAGCTTGGCGCCCTCGAAGACCCCGCCGGGCCAGCGCTCCAGAGTGGTCGGCCGCTCGCGCAGCGCCCGGAGGATGCCCTCGCCCACGGACAGGTAGTAGTTGACCAGGTCCAGCTTCGTCTCTCCCCGCGCCGGGAAGTAGACCTTGTCCGGGTTGGTGACCTTGACGACGCGGTCGCCGACCTCGAGCTCCACGAATGGTGACGCCATACGCGCACGGTACCCGCCGGGACCGACATTCGATCGGGTTCCGCCCTGGAATGACGTCTTGCCGGCGATGGTTGTTCACTGTGTGACAGCGATACGCAAGAGCGACGAGGAATGGAAGGCCCAGCTTTCGCCCGAGGAGTACCACGTCCTTCGGGAGGCGGGCACGGAGGCTCCGTGGACCGGTGAGTACGTCTCCACCAAGACGGTGGGCGTCTACCGCTGCCGGGCCTGCGGCACCGAGCTGTTCCGGTCGGAGACCAAGTTCGACTCCCACTGCGGCTGGCCGAGCTTCTACCAGCCGACCGAATCGGACGCGGTCACGCTCATCGAGGACCGGAGCCTCGGCATGACCCGCACGGAGGTGCGCTGCGCCAACTGCGACTCACACCTCGGCCACGTGTTCGAAGGCGAGGGCTACCCCACGCCAACGGACCAGAGGTACTGCATCAACAGCGTCTCCCTGACCCTCGAACCGGCCGAATAAGCCCACGCGAGAAAACCCCGGCCCGGCGACGACCGCGCCGGCGGTCACACCGGCATGAAGCGGCCCTCCTCCGACCCCGGCCCACGGGGGGCCGTGGGGGGCGGAAGCCCCTCACATCGGGGGTTCCGGGGGTCGCCCCCCGGACCGGCACCGTCACGCTCATCGAGGACCGGAGCCTCGGCATGACCCGCACGGAGGTGCGCTGCGCCAACTGCGACTCACACCTCGGCCACGTGTTCGAAGGCGAGGGCTACCCCACACCGACGGACCAGAGATACTGCATCAACAGCGTCTCCCTGACCCTCGAACCGGCCGAATAAAGCCCACACGAGCAAGCCCGGCCCGGACCCGCAACGAACGGGCATGACGGTGCTGCGATCCTGCGACCCGGGTCTGCGGTTTGTTCTTCCACTTTTGGGCCATGGCGGTGGCTCGCATCCGCTGATTACGTTGAGGTCACGAATGTGATCTTGGTGGTGCGGCGGTCGGCCGGTTCCACGATGACGCAGCGGGAAGGCGGCGGCTGGAGGCACA
>NZ_BSTJ01000020.1 GCF_030269445.1 Actinoallomurus iriomotensis | reverse complement strand
CAATCCGGCACGCTTCCCGACTGCTCATGCCCTGATCCATAAGCCGGAAGTATTCCTCCCGCTCACGGACCAGGGCCTTGCCCCGCGGCTTACGATCCACACGGATCTCGAAGGCCATCGAACTCCCCGGTCAGGGATGTTGCAACGGCCCCTCGAATCCGCCATCACGGAAGGGGGCTTTTTGGTGTCCGTACGGCGGCCGAGTACAGCCGCGCCTACGAATCGAGCCGCTTGAGCGCACTCTTCTGCCGATGAGCGGGCACTTCGTTCTGCCCGCCCGCCGAGAATTCCATTGCGAGTGGCCTGGCACCGGATGTCTGATTGATCGACCACCAACACGGGAGGGAATATGAGGCTCGTGCCGCTGCCCACCCCCACGCTGCAGACCGCTCGCCTTCGGCTGCGTCCCTTCGACGATGCGGATGCGGACGACCTCTTCGCGCTGCACAGCAGCGCCTACGTGCTGCGTTACTGGGACGCGCCGCCGTGGAGCGACCGCGCGCGCTCCGAGCGGTTCATCGACGCTTGCCGGCAGATGGCCGAGGGGGGTACCGGGGCGCGGCTGGCCGTAGAGCGTGTTTCCGACGGGGTGTTCATCGGCTGGTGCAGCCTGAACGGGTGGAATCCGGACTACCGCAGCGCGTCGATGGGCTACTGCTTCGACCATGCCGCGTGGGGCCACGGCTACGCGACGGAAGCCGCGCGCGGGTTGCTGCGGTGGGCGTTCGACGCGCTGGACCTGAACCGCGTCCAGGCTGAAACCGATACGCGCAACGTGGCATCTGCCCGCGTTCTGGAGAAGCTCGGGTTCGTGCGCGAAGGGACGTTGCGGGAGGATTGCATCGTGAACGGCGAGGTCTCTGACTCGTGGGTCTACGGGCTGATCAGGCGAGAGTGGCGGCCGTCATCCGAGCCGATTCCCGCCCGCTGAGTCCCCCTCGCTCGCAGGACGGCACTCGGCCGCCGGCTTCATGGCGTGCGCTCTGGTACACCGGCCCGGCCGTCCCGGACGACAGCCGTACGTGCGGCTACGTCGACGTCTAGAGTGTGCCTCCGGTCGTTCGGGTAGCCGGGGGTGCTGTGGTCGAGGTTCCTGATGCGGTACTGGCGGAGCTGGCCGGGCCGGTCGCCACTGCGCTGCCGCTCATCGTCGCCCGCATTCCGCAGGCACCGGCGGCCGAGCTCGGTCGGTTGCGGGTAACCGCCGACGGCGACACCTGGCCGACCCGCGGATCGGCCGTCGGGCACCGGCGGATGGCCCGGTTCTCTTCCGGGGCTCGGTCGGGGCGGGGCGACTCGCCGGTTCGGGACGCGCTCGGCTCGCTGCCGCAGTTGCTGGTCGAGCGCCTGCTGGGTGCGCTGGAGCTGACCGTGCCGGAGCTGGACCTGGCCGGCGCCCCGGACCTGACCGGTTTTCTGGGTGAGCCACCCACCGGCAACGTCGGTGTCGGGATCATGAGCGGGACGAGCGAGGCCGTCACCGGGGCGGTCACGCTGGACCAGATCCGGCCTGGTGTGTTGCCCTTGGTCGCCGCGCTCGCCCGTCGGCTGGCGGACCACCCGCGGGTGACCACCCTCCTGGCGGT
The DNA here is from genome assembly GCF_030269445.1 of Actinoallomurus iriomotensis. Lineage (GTDB taxonomy): Bacteria > Actinomycetota > Actinomycetes > Streptosporangiales > Streptosporangiaceae > Actinoallomurus > Actinoallomurus iriomotensis. The sequence goes on along the minus strand of NZ_BSTJ01000020.1, from coordinate 127,151 downwards.
GGGGCCTGAGATCACCGACGAGCAGGAGATCGCTGCGGCACACGGCGCGGTACGGCTCGCGCTGGCGGTGGCCACCGCTGCCGCCGTTCTGCCCCGGGTGGGCGTCCGGCCCTGGGCGGTCGAACCACCGGCGGTGCTCGGCGTCGCAATCGGCACCGCGGTGCTCCTGCTACGCGAAGCTCCGATGCCCGCCGGCTACGCCGCCGCGCAACTCGCCCGGGCCCGGGCGGAGTACCTGCTGCCCCGTGGCTCCGCCGGATCGGTGCCGGTGTCGAGGCACCGGTTCGCGTTGCTGGAGGGCACCGAGATCCCGGAGGCCGACTTCGACGGCAATGGGCTGGTCGTGGTCGTTCCGGGCGGTGCGGTGATCCGCACCGGGGTCGAGACCGGGCACGTCCGGATCCTGTTGCGTGTCCTGGACGGGCCACCGCCGGACGTCGCGACCGGCTGGGAGGAGATCGTCGAGGTCAGCTGGCGGGCGGCCGTCGGCGGTGCCTCCGTGGTCGGATCCGACCCGGTCGAGCCGCACCTGCGCAAGGTCACCCCACCTTGGCCGGGCGACTACCGGCTGCGGGTCCACGCCCGCGGTCGGGACGACACTGACGAAGGCGACACCGAGCACTACGAGCTGGCGGTGTGGCAGGCGCCCGCCGCGCCCGAGACCGTGTACGCACGTACCGACCGGCTCGGCCACCGGCTGCGCGGCGAGCCGGAGCCGGCACGGCCAGAACGACCGGAAACCGCCTACCGGTGGCTGCGCCGCAGCTCGCTCGCCGAGGCCGCGACGGTCACGGTGGTGACCGTGGCGGACGTCGCGGACGTTCTACGCGCCTTCGGCGCTGACCCGGCCCGGCCGGAGTCGATACGGGCCATCAGCGAGGACCTGATGAGCCGGCAGTCGATCGATCCGTGGGTCGCGGTGCTCGACCTCGGCGGCGCCGTGCTCGTCGTCGAGTACAACGGCTGGCAGGGCTCGAACGCGCCCGTGCTGACCCGGGCATCCGCCGGCGGGCGGGCCGCCAGCATGTTCTGGAACGTCAACGCGGTGACTCGGCTGTCTTTCGCCGAGCACGGCGAGGTGTTGCTGTCGGTGGAGCCGTTCGCCGACCTCGACGCGCCACCGCAGGTCGCGTCGGCGCTTGCGGGCCTGGACTTCGCCGACTACCACCGAGGCAAGTGGCTGATGGGCCTGGTCGCGGTGCAGCGGTTCACCGGCCACGGCATCACTGCCGAAGACCTGGCCCGGATCGAGGCCGCCGACATCGGTTTCTGGATCGTGCCGGACCTGCCCACCCTGTACCCGCGCCGGTCGAAGCCCGGCGACCCGCCCGACCGCGCCACCGAAGCGCTGACCGGGCTACCCGAACCAAAGCTGCGGGACCTGGCCTGGTGGGCCGCCGCGGAGGCGGCCCGCTACGCCGGGCTCGGCAAAGACCCGGACATCGTTGCCACTGTCGCCGCCCGCGCCCTGACCTCGGAGGCCCACCTGCGCGCCCGCCGGTCCCAACTCGACGGCGGCGAACATCCGTGGGTCTGGCTCGCCCTGCACCGCGCGACCAACCCGGACCCGGTCGCCGCGGTCACGGACACCGTCGAGGCGGCCCGCTACGCAGCCGGACCGTACGCGGCCAATCTGGTCGCCGATGTTCGGGCCCGGGCCGATCGGTCCGCTCCGCGATGACGGCCTGATCAGCTGATCGAACATCTCAGGCGCCAAGCCGTTGTGGCGGTCTGGGAATCGGTGGACTCTGAGGTCGGGAGCGGCGTGTCCCCTGAGGTGCGGGGAGTACGCCACCTGCCTGTCCGACCTCGAGGAGCCCGAAGGACGGTGCCATGAGCTACCTGCAGACACCCGCCGAGACCAACGCCGCGGACCAGACCGGTCGTCTGTATGAAGCCGACCGCGCGGCACTGGGGTATGTCGCCAACTACACCCGGGTGTTCGCGCTCCAACCTGCCGTCTACGCGGCCTGGCAGCAGCTCAACACCGCGATCAAGGCGGACATGGACATGCGGCGCTACGAGTTGGTGACGTTGGCGGCCGCGCGGCGTCTGCGGTCCAGTTACTGTGCTCTCGCGCACGGAAAGGCGCTTCGGGACCGGTTCTACGATGCCGAGACGGTGGAAGTGCTCGCCACCGACCACCACGATGCCGGCCTGGACTCCGCCGACGTCGCGGTCATCGACTTCGCCGAACGCGTGGTCACGGATGCGACTGCCATCACCGCCGACGATGTCGCTGGGCTGCGCCGCCATGGACTGTCCGATACTGAGATCTTCCAGGTTGTGCTGACCGCCGCCGCCCGGTGCTTCTTCAGCACCGTCCTGGATGCCGTGGGGACGGAACCCGACTCTCAGTACCGCACCTCGATCGAACCCGGCCTCCAACTCGCCCTCACCTTCGGCCGGCCCATCGCAACGGCGGATACCCCAGATGAGACGCCCTGAGAGATCGACCGACGGGACTTCTGATTCTCCTGCCGGGAAAATCGTCGGGCTGGCGGTGATCCGGTGGTCCTTCCGACTCGTCCAATATCCATGGGCAGAAGAACTCGTACGGCCGTCAGCGTGATCTGGGCACTCGTGCCGCTGATCACTGCCGGCATCGCCACGACGCTGGTCTTCGTGTTTCCGGCGATTCGCCTGCGTAAAGCCATCCACTGGCTCGTGGTGGCCGGCTACCTGGCACTGACCGTCACGGGTTTCGCCACTGCGAGCTCGCCCGACTCCTCGGCGGGCAGAAACGTGTTCGCCACGGCGATCGTCGTCCTGTGGCTCGGCGGCACGGCGCACGCGTTCGCCATCCGTTCGCGGGTGTTCGCCACACAGCCGCCCCTGGCCCCCGGCTACGAAGGCGCCGTCCGGATGGCCACCGGGCGGCGGGAGCTTCGCACCGCGGCTCGCGAGTCCGCGCGTGACCCGGTCATGGCATGGGAGCTGCGCATCGGGCGGCCGGACCTGCCGCGCGGGTTCGACGACGGCGGCCTGGTCGACGTCAATCATGTGCCGCCGTACGTGCTGGCGCAGCTGCCGGGCATGAACGCCGAACTGGTTGACCGGATCCTGCGGACACGCGAGCAGTGCGGCGGGTTCACCTCCGTGGAGGAGCTGTCGGCGCTGGCGGAGCTGCCGCCCACGCTGACCGAGACACTCGGGGAGTACGTCATCTTCCTGCCGTAAGGACCTCCCTGCCCGGCGTGGGCTTCGTTCGCGGATTCGCCCGTGCGCGTGGTTACTCACGACGATCCTTAGTCGCCGGTATTCGGACAGACTAAGGTAGCCGGATTATGTGCCCGACATGTAGCTTCGCTCGGAATTTTCCCGTGATCTCACCGTCTTATCGATGACCAGAAGGCGCTTCCTACGAAGGTCAGCCAGTGGCTGCGATCAGGGCGAGAAACGCATATTGGCGACTGAGCGTGGATCGCATTATCTCCTTGGCCGCGCCGACAAGACTCCGTGCGGCTTCGGCTTCGGCTTCGGCTTCGCGCGGGAAGATCAGTGCAGGGCCTCTTCTCATGCCGGTTCGCGTGAGAAGATCTCCCCATGCAAGGGGGCGGAGCGGTCGAGCGATCGATCTTCCGTGGGGTCACGTACTTCCTGCACGTTCCTTTCGAAGTCAGACATCTCGTGGGGCCCGCTGCCGAAGCGGCGGAGCGGGCGGCGGTGCGTGATTCCGCCAAGGGGCGCGAGGTGCTCGCGGCGCTGGCGAAGGCCGGGCCCGACGGACGCGCGGCCGAGGACATCCTGCGCCGGTACGGCGTCGAGGTGGAATTCAACCGGGGCGTGGGCAGCGGTTATGTCGACCACCTCAACGGCCTCATGGTGGACCTGGAAGAAGAGGGTCATCCGGCCATCACCATCATCCACGAGGCTGAGCACATCGCCCTGGAGAAAGAGGGGCGTAACGCCTACGCGCAGATCAAGACCCTCGACCGCGCCGGCTATATCGAGGCGCAGATATCAGAGGAAGTGGGCGCGCTGGTCAAGGAGACCCGGGCCAACATAGAGCTGCAGCGGCACTACCCGGACCTGCCCGATGCGCCGTTCCAGGAATCCTATCTGGCCGGGGGCCACGAGGAGATCCTGCGACTCCTCCGAGAGGGGCACGTTGAGGACCCGACGTTCGGACAAACGTACCCCGAGTACTACGGGGAGGAATGGAATGTCCACAACCTGGGCCGGCACGCTCCCTGACGAGGCGGACGTCCGGCGCGTCGTGAGCGCGGCGCTGGCGGCCTCCGGCAGGAAGGCCAAGAGCGCGCAGGCCGCGGCTTCCACCACCACGATCCGGCGGATGGACCGGTTGCCGGGCGGCGCACACATCGTGCGGTTCGACACGTACCCGCATGCCCGCAACAGCTTCTACATCGGGCTCCTGGCGCACGCCGTCTTCTATCTCACCGAGTCCCCCGACTCTTTCAACGCGATGATCCGCGCGAGCGGAATCCCCGGCGTGGTCCCCGACGACGCGCTCGCGATCGCCCGCGCGTACCTCGAGACCACCCGGCCGATGCGCCGCTTCGGCCAGGTCCTCAGTGACGTGGCCGACGTGCGCTGGGCCCCGGTCAGGACCGACGAGGAACGACGGCGACTCGACGCCGCCGTCGAAGCCGTGTCGGCGGTCGTCGCGCCGCCCGCCGTCGACCTCCACGATCGCGGCTTCGCGATCACCGCGTACGTCCTCTACGACGCGACGATCGAACGCCGAGTCCTGCTGGTGGGCCACGACGGCCACGTCGACGAGATCAGCCGGAGCCCGGTCGCCTCCGGCCTCCCCGTCCCGATGAGCCGGTAGATCGAGACTGTGGTAGTCAAGCGGGGTGGAGTACTTCTTCTACTGTCGTGACAAGCAGGGTGTCGGGGATCTGCGCTGGGAGATGGCCGAAGAGCACTGGGCGTTCATGGACCGGTACGCCGAGAAGATGATCGCTCGCGGTCCCACGCTCACGCCCGACGGGGAGGAGGCGACCGGCAGCATGCACATCGTCGACCTGCCGGACGCCGACGCCGCGTACGAGTTCGCGTTCCAGGAGCCCTACTACCGCGCCGGTGTCTTCGACGAGGTGCTGGTACGCCGCTGGAACAACACCCTTGGGCGCACGATGTGGGAGTTCGCCGGCGGCACGGCCGGTCATCAGCGGTTCCTGATCCTCGCGCACGGCAGGACGGCGCGTATCGCGGACCGCATTGCGACGGTCGAGGAGAATCGCCGGTACCTGGCCGACGCCTGTTCCGAGGGCCTCATCGCGCACGGGCCGCTGCTGTCCGAGGACGGGGCCGACTGGATGGGAACGGCGTCGCTGGTGGAGCTGCCCGACCGCGACGCCGCTGAGACGCTGGTACGGCAGGACCCCTTCGCCCGGGCCGGGCTGTACGAACGCGTCGAGGTTCACGACTGGCGGTTCGGCGGTCGCCCCGCCGAGTAACGAGTTCAGACGGCCGAGGTCCGGTAGACGTCGAGCAGGTCGGTGGCGCGCGACTCCCACAGGTCGCGGAGCGCCTCATCGTCTCCGTGCTCGCGTACCAGCTCGAACTCCGCGCGGGTGGCGGGGATCAGGGTGATGTACCGCAGCGCGAGCTCGTCGTCGTCGTAGAAGAGGTCGAAGGCCTCGTCGACGTAGGGATGCGGCGAGGCCAGGAGGAACTCGATGGCGGTGCCGGGGATCAGCGGCTCGGCGTTGACATACCCGCCGCCGTACTCATACCCCTTGCCGCTCCGTACGGCCCGGTCGGCGACGACGTGCAGGAGATACGCCGCCTCCTGCTCCTGACCGGGCCGGGCGGAGACCACGAACTCCCCGGGACACGGGCCGGTGACCTTCTGGAAGCGCACCCCCGTCGTCGCCACCGAGACCATGGCGTACGAGGGATGCTCATGGAAGCCGATGGAGAATCCCCGGTTCCGTCCGTCGATCGTCGGGCCCTCGCCGCGCACCACCGGTCCCAGGTGACGTTCGGCATGGGCGAGGAGCCCTTCGTAGCGCCGCGGATCGGCGTGGGGATAACTCACCGGCCGAACCCTAGTGCTCTCGCCTGATCGGCGCGTCCGGCTGGCAACATCGAGGGGTGGGTCAGGACGAATGGGACACGTTGCCGCAGGCCGAGAAGGCCTTCATGATCAACGGCTCTGAGCACGACATCTTGCCCGGCGTCTGGGGAGATCTCCCGGCGTCGACGCGGGCCGCACCGTTGAGCGAGGTGGCGGCGATCCTGTTGTCGCTGGTCGATCGAGGCTGGCTCGAGGTACGCCGGGTGGAACCCTGGACGGCACCGGATGGGCGGGTGGGTTCAGGGCCGGGCGATCTGGTTCCACGTGAACAGCTCCCGGTGGTGCTGGCGGACCCGCGCGAGTGGGAGTATCCAGCCGATCCATCCCGTTGGGCGGGCGCCCTGACGCTGGTGGAGACCGACGCGGGCAGGCGTATCAGTCACAGGTCGGCCGAGTAGGTCAGCCGGTGGGTGCCACGGCGTTCTCGTTGGGCCGCGGGAGGTAGAAGCGCAGGAGGCCGTCGATGTTGCCGAGGTCGGTCGCGGCTTCGGTGAGGCGCGTCGCGAAGTCGTCGTCGCCGCGGCGGGCGGAGGCGGCGGTCTCGATCGCCGACGGTGTGGCCGTGCCCCAGAGGGTGGCTTCGCGGGCGGTGTGGTCGCGCTGGTCGCGGTCCCACCAGCGCGACACGTGCTCCAGCTGCTCGGCGACGTCACCGCCCGGCACCGCGCGTCCGTAGCGGTGTTCCCACTCCGGGCTGGACGGGTGGCGGGGGCCGTCGGGCGTACGGCGGTGGGTGGTCTGGAGTTCTTCCAGCACCAGGCACCACCGGTACGGGACGGTGAACCATTCGGGTTCCTCGCCCGTGCACACGGGACCGCCGTTCAGGCGGCCGCGCATCGTCGCGACGAGGTGGTCGGCCAGCCTTCCGGGGTCGGAGCGCGCGGCGATGGCCGAGGCGCGTGCGGCCACGGCGCCGTCGACGGCGTGGGAGAGGGCGCAGTCGCGCAGCCGGCCGGGCAGTGCCCGCAGCGCGTCGAGGATCGCCGGGGCGGGCACCGGCGAGCCCCAGCCGGACAGGTGCGCCGCCGTGGCGAGCTCGGCCCAGAGCACGACCTGCGGGTGGTCGGTGAGGACGCGCTGGGCGGTGCGCATGTCCCGCAGCGTGCACGGCGAGGCGTGGCAGTCGGTGCCGCACGTGGTGCTGCGCGGGTCGACCAGCACGGCCGGTGAGGTCGTACGGGCGGCGCGGGTGGTCTCGACGGCGGTGCCGTCGGGCATCCGGGCCAGGTGCGGGTAGTCCATGCCGTCGGTGAACACGGCGCCCTCGCCGGGGCGCAGCGTGACCAGGAACTGGCTCTGGGCGTCGGTGATGTTCATGGTCGCGCCGACCGCGTCACGGTCGTCCTTGGCGGGCAGCCGGTGCACGATCTTGACCGCGGTGTTCTTGATGACGTCGGGCACCAGCTTGGAGGGGATCTGCTCGGCCACGATCAGCCCCTCGCCGTACGCGCGGATCTCGGCCAGGAGGCCGGCGAACATCTCCACCGCGTGCGCCGCCGGTCCGCTCTCCTCGCTCTTGCGCAGCAGGCGGTGTGCCTCTTCGAACACGCTCAGGTGCGCGAGGCCGGTCGCGGCGGCACTCGTGCGCTGCCGCATCCGCAGGTACTCGACCAGGCGTACCAGGACGGTGCCCATGAGGAACGCCTTGTCGCGGTCGTCACCGACGTCCTCGATCTCGAACACGACGTTGCGGGCCAGCAGCCGTTCGAAGTCGATGGGGTGGCCGCCCTCGAAGAACCGGCCGGTCGTGCCCAGCCGGAGGCTGGACAGGCGTACGCGGATGAACCCGCGGACGTTGTCGGTGATCTCCTTGCCGTACCCGATCTCGGTGACGACCTGCTCGGCGGCGGCCTGCAGGTCCGCGAGCGTCGGATAGCGGGGCGCGGTGCCGGGGGTGCGGGGTTCGCCGAGGGCCAGGTCCCAGCCGAGCTGCTCGTAGCAGCGGGTCAGCGCCGCGGACAGCACCTGCGGGAACGGCTCGTCGGACTCGAACGCGGCCAGGAACAGCGCGCGTACGAGGTCGGCGTGGGTCTGGAGGGGGAACGCCCGTCCGTCGGCGTCTCTGGCGGGTTCGAGGGGGTTGATGCCGGCGGCGATCGCGTCCACCTCGCCGGGCCGGATCGCGACCACCTCGGCGGCCGGCAGGCGTGCGGCCATGAGGCGGTACTCGGCCTTGGCCGGTTCGACCACGAGCCACGGCAGACCCGCCGCGCTCGCCGACGCCAGCAGCCCGCGTACCGTCTGGGACTTGCCGGCGCCGGTCGCCCCGCACACGAACGTGTGCCGGTTGAGGCTCTCCAGTGGCACCGACAGCGCCCCGACGTCGGTACGGTTGCGGTCCAGCACGCGTCCCAGCGGCACGCCGCCCGCCGCGGTCTCCGGCGTGACGTCGAACTCGGGCCGTACGACGAACCTGACCCCGGGCACCTCACGCGCCGGCGGGCGGGCCAGCGCCGCGACCAGGCGGCTGGAGGCCTCGAACGGCCACGCCGCGCTCGTACCCTGCGGAGCGAGCGCGTACGGCAGCCCGTCCAGGTCCGCCGACGCGCACACCAGCGCCGCCACTCGCGCCGCCGCCCGCGGGTCCGTTCCGCCGGCCAGCAACCAGACGCGCCACAGGCCGCTGGTGGCGGCCTGGCGCAGCTCCCGGTGCCGGCGTTCGAGCCGCGCCGCCTCGACCGCGTTCTCCGGCGAACGCTCGGCCATCGACTGCGCGGTGTACGCCCGGTCGGCGACGTCGTCGGCCAGCCGCCCGGTCTCCTCGGCGCCGACCGGCTCGGCCAGCAGCAGCCACGCGAACGGCCGTGTCCACACCGACAGCAGGCAGTCCTCGAGCGAGGGCCGCGTCACCGGCGCCGCCCGGTCGGGCTGGTCATCGGTCAGCAGGCCGTCGGTGACCCCGCCGATGCGCACCCAGGACGGGAACTCCCGCATGACCTCGGCGACCGCCCCCGGCCCCAGCATCCGGCCGTGCCCGCCCACCGGCAGGCTCAACGCCGCGCCGCCGTCGTCCTCCTCGGTGATCAGCCCGTGGCCGCCGACGAAGACCTCCACCGGCCCGGCGGCACTCTCCCGCCGCCAGCCGAGCAGCATCGGATCACCGCTGTGGTACGCGGACACGAGCGCCGCGAGCCGCTGGTCCCGGCCGTCGTCCCGCTCGGGAACCTCGCCCTCGTCCGTCAGCCGACGCCGCGGAACCTCCGCCAGCCGGCACGCGGGCACGCCCCGCACCACGTCCCATACCGGTTCCGCCATGGTCAGTCGGCTCCCGTCGAGGCCATCAGGTGTCGGCAGGCCAGGCTAATGAGCGCCGTTCCAAACAGAAAGCGGTTGTTGCGAGCGCAAGGGGTGACAAGTCCGCCATTGCTCTGCTTGAGTTGGTGGTCGGGGATAGTCAGGCATGTTGTTAATAACGGGTGACCTGGGGGTACGGGGGTCTCGCTGTCATGACCGTCGCGCCGGTCGATCGGCAGTCGCTGTTGCAGCGGCGTTCTCTGCTGTTCTCTCCGGAGCCGCGGCTGGGCTGGATCTTCCGTGACCGCTGGGCGTTCTACACGCCGTTCACCGAACCCGAGCCGCGGCCGCAGCGGCTGCCCGAATACCTTCACCGGCAGGTCGTGGCGACCGAAGAGACGGCACGGCGGCGGCTGAGCCGGGCCCTGCCGGTGAGCGGCGTCGCGTTCGTCATCCTGGCGCTGTTCTCGGCGTACGCGGCGAGTGACGGCTCCCTCGGCGGGACGGCGATGCCGCTCGGTTCCCTCCTTCTGTCGCTGGTCTGCCTGGCCCCCGGTGCGGCGCTGACCGGCATCGCGCTGTCCGCACGCCGCAACGCGCGCGAGGCGTACGAGCTGGCGCGCGGTCAGGCCGACCAGGCGTACGAGAACGCGATGCGCGACTGGCGGGCCCGCCGGCACCACCACGAGGCGAACGAGCACGGCGCCGCGAACGGGCGTCCGGAGTGGGGCGCGGTCCCGCGCCCGCTGTCGCCCCGGCGTCTGGACGTGTTCGGCGGCACGCTGTGGGGCTGGGAGGCCCTGCTCAGCACGTACGGCGCATCGGCGCTGTTCACCGGGCCGCTGCTGGTGATCGACCTGTCCCGCGAACTGGTCTGCGGCGAACTGGCGGCACTCGCCCGCGCCGCGCGGATCGACGTCGACACCCAGCTGTTGCCGACCCGGCTCACCGAGTCGACTCTGCTCTCCGGCCTGGGGACGCGCGAGCTGGTGGACGCGATCGTGGAGTCGATGTACGGCGGCGGCCCGGAGGCCGCACGCGCCGAGCGCAGCATGGACGACCGGATCCTGACCAGCGTCTGCGACGCTCTGGGGGAGAACGTCACGCTCGCCCGGATCGGCGCGGCGCTGCGCGCCCTGATGGGCGAACCCGACGACTCACCCGCGCTGGAGCGCGACGAGCGCCGCCGCATCGCGAGCGAGCTGTTCAGCGTGGAGTACCGCCGCCAGGCGCACGCGAACCTCTCCCGGATCGAGTCCTACATCCACCCCATCGAGCGACTCGGCACCGAGCAGACCGAACGCCCGCCGGGCTACCTCACCTGCATCGCGCTGGACAGCCAGGCCCGCAACGTACGGTCGGAGCTGCTCACCGACCTGGTCGTGCAATGGGTCACCCACCGCGTCGCCGCGTCGCCCGACCCCCGCCCGTCGGTGGTGGTGGCCGGCGCCGACGAACTGACCCGCCGCCACCTCGAACGCCTGTCGGACGCCTGCGAACGCCGCGGCGTGCCCCTCACCCTGCTCTACCGGCGCCTGCGGGAGACCGGAGAGGAGATGATCGGCGGCGGCGCGGTCGCGTTCATGCGCCTCGGGAACCACCAGGACGCCGCCCACGCCGCCGACTTCATCGGCCGCGACTACAAGTTCGTGCTGTCCCAGATCACCAAGAACGTCGGCGGCAACGAGTCCCACACCGACTCCGAGACCGTCGGCACCGGAGACTCCGACACGATCAGTCTCTCCACGTCGATCGGCACGTCGACCAACTGGGGCACCACCCGCTCGTCCGGAGCCACCCGGTCCGGCAACGGCCCGTTCGGCGACCGCTCCACCAACACCGGCGACTCCCGTACGCGCGGCGGCGGCACGAGCGAGACCGACACCCGCGGCGAGAGCCGCTCACTGTCCCGTAACTGGTCCAGCGCCTACTCCTACGCCGTAGGCACGAACTGGAGCGACGCCGACACCACCCAGCGGGTGTACGAGTACGCGGTCGAGCCGGTGACGCTGCAACATCTACCCGACCACGCCCTCCTGCTGGTCGAGACCCTCCCCGGGGGCGGCCGGAGCATCACCCCGGTCGAGTGCGACCCGGCCATCGTCACCCTGGACCGCGTCGCCACAACCCCGCTCCCCGACCCGCCGCCACGCCGCCCCACCCCGCCCGCCGGCCGGGCGGCGGTCCCGCAGCCACCGCCGTGGGCCAGACCACCGGCCGTCGAGCCCCCTCGGACGCAACTCCCGTACGCGCCCGGACCACCGCCCGGCTATCGGTCCGGCCCCCGGCCCACGCCTCGAGACCAGGGGCAGACCTGGCCCCGCACCTCTGGACCACCGGCCAAGCCACGGCGCCCCCGGCTCCCCGGCGCACCCCACCCCAAGCCGGAAGACGACGGCCGATCGGGCCCCCCACCGCTGTTCGGCGGAGGCGATGGCCGATGAACGTTGATCGCACCCCTGACGACTCCGACGCGAGTCCCGAAACCACCGGGGAAAAGCCAGACCGGCCCGCACCGCCCCCACCGGACAAGCCCGGCGCCGACGGCTGTCCCTCCCGCGCCGACAGCCGCCTCGGCGCGACCGCCGCCAACGACGCACTCGTGTCTGATGACAAGTCTCTTCGCGAGAGCCTTGATCCGGCCGGAGCCGAAGGCGGCTCCAACGTGATCGGTGATGCCAGGCCGGACCCCACCGACCGGACGGGCGACCGGATCGCGGGCCCGGAGAGCGACAAGGACTCCCGACTCGAAAGACTGCGCAAGAGGGGCTACGAGGGCGGTCGGGACGCCCTCGAGTCCGCGGGTAAGGCCACCGACCGGGCACTTGACCTCCTGATGCGCCACCCGCCAACGGGTCATGCTGAGACCAGGACCGGCCCGACGATGACCGAGGTACCGCACCATGGGATCGAAACCGGGAACGCGTTGGCCGCAGCCATGATGGCCAGTGTGCTGTTCGGTGAGGGGATCCGCCGTCTCCGCGGACGGACAACGCACACGAAAGGGGCCTGAAGATGCCGGTAACCGATGAGCAGGTGGCGACGTTGCGTGCTCATTTGGCGGGGGACGTCGAGGAATATCAACGACGGTGGGGGCGACTCGACCGGAATGCCGCCCGAACCGGCTATATGGCACTTCTCGCGGCCGCTTTCTTCGAGGCGGTGGACCGGCGATTCGCCCAGAGCGGCACGGCCGCCGACGTGATCGAGTTCGTAGGTGCCCTGCGGGCACGGTTGGATGAGGACGCCGATGAGGTCGATCCGGTCGTGGCCGAGCGCCTGATTCGGGACGCCCTCGGCGACGGATCCATCGATGACCTGGATGAAGACACGATCATTTCCACCAAGGTCCTGCTTCTGACGGCTTTGATCTCGGATGAGAAGCTCGGTGACGCAGAGCTGGACGAGTTCATGGCCACGGCCCGGTCACTGGGTGATCGCCTGATGAGCTGAGCGGCGAACAGAGAGCCGGAAGGAACAGCTCGATGACGGTGACCGATGAGCAGGTGGCCGCGCTGCGCGCCTTCCTGGCGTCTGAACCTGACGAAGCCGAGCCGCTGACCGGGCAGCTGGTCGAGGCCGACCGCCTGGTCGGGTACGGCGAGTTGGTCCACGCCGCGTTCGTCACGGCGGTCCGCCGGCGCTTTTCCCCAAGCTGGTCGATCCCCGAGGTCATCGGCCTGGTGGCGACGGTACGCGCTCAGTTGCTCGACGACGGAATCCATATCGATCCACGTACTTCCGAGAGCCTGATGCGGCATGCACTCGGCGACGCCGTCGCCACTGAGCTGGAGAAGCCGGCCACGGCTCGCGCGCAGGTCCTGCTGTTGGGTGAGCTGATCGTCGATGAGGGGCTCGACGACGCCGGGCTGGATGAATTCCTGGCTCAGGCCCGTACGCTGGCCGACCGGCTGATGTCCGGTGTGACGCATCGCCGCTAGGTTCGCGAGCCGGCGTCCATGGCCCTGGCCTAGAGGGCCTGGACGGCTCGGGGATGGGTTCGCCGGGCGAGCTTTCGGCGGAGGCGCTGGGCGCGGCGGACGGCGAGAGGGGGCAGGCCGAGGAGGCGGTCGGCGCGGGCGGTGTCGGTGTGGCCGGCGTCGATGGCGTCCTCCAGCGCCGCGAGCAGTTGCGGGCCCAGGCCGAGCGTCGTCACCGTGGCGTCGGCCTGGAACTCGGCCTGGTCTACGGAGATCCGGGACAGCGCCGCTCCCAGGAAGGCGACGCACGCCGGTACCGCCAGTACGGCGATCACCACCGCCGCGACGAGCGCGAGCAGGAACGTCACCAGGAATCCGAACGGGGTGCGCCACGCCACCGCCACCCGCCACATCCGGCGTACCGGCCGCCACGCGTGGGCGAGCAGCCACCACAGCGCGCGGACCGGCAGCACGAGCTGGTGGTAGCAGAACACCGGCACGGGGTTCAGGCCGGTGCGGTGGCTCAGTTCGTGCGTCAGGACGGCCTCGAGCCGGTCGGGTGGCAGTGAGTCGACCGCGTACGAGGTGGCGGCGACGAGCCGGCCGGTGGTGGCGGGGGCGGTCGGCTCCCGTGACTTCACGATCATCAGCCGTACCTGGCCGGCCGAGACGCCGGCGCGCGCCAGCGCTCGGCGTACCGGATCCTTGAGGCGGCGCAGCTCGTCCAGGCTCGGTTCACGGTAGCCGTACGCCCGGCGGAGGATCGTCTCCCGCTGCCAGGTCGCTCCGGCCGCCCCCACGGCCCAGGCGGCGAACGGCGCCACCGCTCCCCACGTCGGCCAGAGCAGATCCAGCCCGTACGCGACCGGCGCCACGATCGTCAGTGCGCCCGCCAGCCCCGGGATGAGCGCCACCAGGGCCAGTACGCCCGGCAGCCGGTCCTTCGGGAGAAGGGTCGCCTCCTCGCGGGTCGCCGACACGCCGCCCCCGTACCGCTGCGGGTCGGGGTACCACCGGGCAGGAGGCTGGCCGGTCACGATCGGTCCTTTCCGCCGCCAAAGCGAGCCGAAGCGCCCATTCTCCCGTGCGCCGACCGGCACCGCCAGACGAAGGCGGGACTCAAAGGCCGAGTTCCACCACCCGCGAGGGGACGCCGTGGGCGATCAGTGCCGCCAGCGGGGTGGCGAGGTCGCGGGGAGAGAACAGGTCGGGGCCGCGGTACGCGGCGAGGTCCTGCGGCCGCCACCAGCGCAGGCCGCTGATGTTCTCGGCGGCGAGTTCGGCGTCGGACAGCGTGCCGCGGGGCGCGAACGACTCGGTGCGGACGAGGAAGTAGTCGTTCAGCACGCCGTCGTAGCGCGGGGCGAACCCGGGCGACTCGACCCGCTGCCGCCACACGTGCGGCGGGTCGGCGGCGAGGGCGAGGCCGACCTCTTCGAGCAGTTCGCGGCGCAGTGCGGCGAGGGCCGACTCGCCGCTCTCGATCCCCCCGCCCGGAGCCGTCCACACGACGTCCGGTGTGGTGAACCGGCACAGCAGCACGCGGTCCTCTTCGTCCAGGATGATGGCGCGTGCCGCGTGCCGTATTTTCGGCGGCGACATACGGAAAGCGTAGCCATTTCACTCATCCGGGGTTTTCCGGTTTGCTTTCGCGAGTTACTTTTCTCGGCGTGAGGTTGCTTGTGGGGGCACGCATCTCTCTGCGGCCGGTGGCCGCCGAAGATGGCGAGGAATTCGTCGCGCTGGCACGGGCCAGCGTGAACATGCACCGTGGGCTGATCTTCGCGCCCACGGTGGCGGAGGAGTTCGGCGAGTATCTCGCCCGGTTCGACGGTGTCAACGCGGTCGGGTTCGTCGTGCGGGTGAACGCCACGCGACGGCTCGCCGGGCTGGTCAACATCAACCAGATCGAGCGGCAGGCACCCGATCCGCGGGGCTCGCTCGGCTACGGGGGGTTCGCGGCGACGTCCGGGCACGGATACGTGGCGGAGGCGGTACGGCTGGCCGTCCCGTACGCGTTCGAGGAGCTCGGCCTCACCCGGCTCGACGCCTACATCCAGCCGGCCAACGCACCCTCCCGCCGTGTCGTCGAGGAGGCCGGGTTCCGCCCGGTGGCCTCGGACCGGCAGATCATCCGCGTCGACGGGGAGTCGCGTGAGCACGAACGGTGGACTCTGACCAGCGGCAACGGCGGTAAATGACCTATGGCGACACTCGGCGCACCGGAGTGGCCGGACACCCTCGACGTCCGCACGCTGCTGGGGAGGGGCTGGCGGCCCACGCCGTTCCGCGAGTTCATCCTCAAGGTGCACAGCCGCTGCAACCTGTCCTGCGACTACTGCTACATGTACGAGATGGCCGACCAGAACTGGCGCCGGCAGCCGCGGAAGATGGCCAGGCCGACCGTCGACCAGGTCGCGATGCGGATCGCCGAGCACGCGCGGGCGAAGCTTCTCGATCGCGTCGACGTCACGTTGCACGGCGGCGAACCCCTCCTCGCCGGCGTCGACCACCTGCGGTACACCGTCGAGGCGGTGCTCACCGCCTGCGCGCCGGACGTACGGGTGCGGTTCAACGTCCAGACCAACGGCATCCTGCTCGACCCGCCGGTCCTCGAACTCTTCCGCGAGTACGGCGTGCAGGTCGGGGTCAGCCTGGACGGCGACGAGGAGGGGCACGACCGGCATCGCCGGTGGGCGAACGGCCAGGGCAGCTTCGGCGCCGTACGCGCGGGCGTGGACCGGCTGCGCGCCGCGCCGTACCGGCACCTGTTCAACGGCCTGCTCAGCACGGTCGACGTCCAGAACGACCCGGTGCGCACGTACGAGGCGATGCTGGAGTTCGAGCCGCCCGCGATCAACTTCCTGCTCCCGCACGGCAACTGGGACACCCCTCCGCCCGGCCGGCCACCGGACGAGTCCACGCCGTACGGGGACTGGCTCGTCGCCATCTTCGACCGCTGGTACCGGTCGCCGGTGAAGGCGACGCAGGTACGCCTCTTCGACGAGATCATGATGCTGCTGTTCGGGCGGCCGTCGACGGGTGAGGCGGTCGGCCTGTCGCCCGTCGCCATCGTCGTCGTGGAGACCAACGGTGAGATCGAGCAGGTCGACACGCTGAAGTCGGCGTACGAGGGAGCGGCCGGCACGGCACTGCACGTGTCACGTGACCCGTTCGAGGCCGCGTTGCTGCTCCCGTCGATCGCGGCGCGGCAGATCCGCGGCCTGGCGCTGGCCGAGGAGTGCCAGGAGTGCCGGCTGCACCGGGTCTGCGGCGCCGGCCACTACACGCACCGCTACCGGAGCGGCCGCGGCTTCCGCAACCCCACGGTGTACTGCCACGACCTCCAGCGGCTGATCACCCACATCCACACCGAGGTGTCGCGGGACCTGGAGGCCCTCAAGAGGGCTTAGGGCCTTAAATCGGCGGCGGGTCGAAGTCGGCGTCGAGGTGGCGGCCTTCGAGGAAGACCTGGGCGTCCGGATGGTTCAGCCCCATGGTCCGCTGGTAGCCGGCCCGCGCCTGCTCGATCAGCTCGCCGCCGCGTTCGGTCTGCCCGGCCGCCGTGAGGTCGGCCGACAGGTTCGCGGCGCCGGTCAGGGTGAGCGGGTGGTCGTCGCCGAACAGGCGGTGGAGGCGCCGCAGCGTGCCCTCGCCGAGGCGGCACGCCGCGTCGATCTCGCCGAGGGCGGCCAGGTCGCTGGCGAGGTTGACGGCCACGGTGAGCGAGTAGTGGTGGTCGCGGCCGAGCTTGGCGTCCAGGCCCGCGAGCGCCCGTTCGTTCAGCTTCCGCGCCTCCTGCGGGTTGCCCTGGACGCGGCGGAGGACGGCCAGGTTGCTCAGGCAGGCGAGGCTGTACGGGTGGTCGGCGCTGAAGACCTTGGTGTAGCGGGCGGCCGAGTCGGCGACCAGGCCGGTGGCCTCGTCGAGCCGGCCGACGGTGCGCCACAGGTTGGACAGGCACATCGCGGCCGCGAGGGTGTCGGGAGAGTCGAGGCCGAACAGCCGGGTACAGCGGTCCTGCACCTGGACCGCCAACTCCTCGGCCCGCTCCAGCTCCCCGTACCGGCGCAGCGCGATCGACAGGTCCTTGCCCGTACGGAGCGTCCAGTTGTGCTCGGCGCCCAGGGCGTCCAGGCCGATGGCGTAGGCGTCGTCGCCGAGGTCGCAGGCCTCGGAGTAGTCGCCCGCCAGCCGTACCGCGCGGGCCAGGCCGTTCAGCGCGTTGAGCATGCTGGCCATGACGGTACGGCTCTCCTGCTGCTTCCAGCCCATGAACGACCGGTGGTGCAGCTCGCGGGCCCGCCCGTAGTCGCTGATCAGGCCGTAGTCGATGGCGAGGTTGTTGACGGCGCGGAGCGTGCCGGCGTCCTCGGGACCGTACTTGTCCTCGTAGCGGCGCAGCGCCTCCCGGTCGCGGTCGAGCGCGGCGCGGAAGTCGCCGGCGGCGCGCAGGTCGGCGGCCGACCCGCGCAGCGCCAAGAGGGTGACGTCGTGGTCGGAGCCCAGCACCTTCTCCGACGCGGTGAGGATCTCGGCGTTGAGCGTGGACGCCTCCTCGTAGTTCCCGAGTTCGCGCAGGGTGTTGGTCTGCGCGAGCTGGACCTCGATGACGTCGCGGTGCTGCGATCCGGACTCGGCGCTCCACCGCTCGATGAAGTCGTCGGCCAGGGTCTGGGCGGAGTGGTAGTCGCCGGAGCTGAACAGGTAGCGCAGCATCCGGATGGCGAACGCCCGTACCTCGCGCGTCGGGCAGTCGGACACCTTCGCGGGCGCCAGGTGGCCCAGGAGGTCGCCGTACTTGGGCCAGCTCGTGTCGTCGTCGGGGTCGCCGGCGTTGTACGCGGCCAGCAGCAGGTGGACCTCGTGCTGGATCTGCTCCTGCTCCTCGGGGGACAGCTCGTCCTGGACCAGCTTCTGGACCAGCCGGTGCACCTGGATGGTGCGGCCCGGGATGTCGAGCCGGGCCAGCGCGTACCGGCCGAGTTCTCCGACCGCGCGGCCCAGCCGGATCGGGTCGGAGATCAGGCCCGCGACCTCCGGCCGCAGCCCCGGCGGCGCCTTGCCGATGGCCTCGCGCGGGATGGGCTCGGAGCCGAAGAAGGCGCAGATCCGCAGCAGGTCGACGGCCTCCGGGAGGCTCTCGCTGAGGTTGGCCACCGACACGCTCCAGGCGGCCGTCATGGGCACCGGGTACTCCGCCGGGCGGCCCTGCGAGAGCAGTTGGCTGGTGCGGTCGGCGAGCTGTTCGAGGTACTCCGAGGCGCTCATGCCGCGTTCGAACAGCAGCGCCCCGGCCTGCTCCAGCGCCAGCGGCAGGTCGCCCAGCTGTTCCGCCAGCCGCGCGGCGTCCTCGGGGCTGATCGCGCCGCGCACCCGCTTGGTGAGGAACTCCACGCTCTCCTCGCGGCGGAACACGTCGACCGGGACCGCGTCGAACAGGCTCTCCCAGCGATGGTTGCGCGAGGTGATGAGCACGTGCCCCGAGTCGCGCGGAATGCTGTCGAGCAGGTCCTCGGGCTGGTCGGCGTTGTCGAACACCAGCAGCCACTTGTCGTACGGCTCTCCGCGGCGCAGGGCGTCGAGCACCTCCCGGGCCGCGTCCTCGATGCCGCTCACCGCGGCGGGCGGCAACCCGAGGTGCGGGGCGAGGTCGGCCAGGGCGGTCTTGACCATGAAGGGCTGGTCGGAGGGGATCCACCAGACGACGTCATAGGTGTGCCGGTAGCGGTAGATGTACTCGACCGCGGTCAGCGTCTTGCCGACTCCGCCCAGTCCGTGCAGCGCGTGCGGTTGCGGGACCACGGCGGTGACCTGGCTGGCGATGCCCTCACGGAGGGCGGCCAGGAGTTCCTCGCGACCGGTGAAGTTCTTGTTGCGCTGGGGAACGTTCCCCCAGACCGGGGGGACGCGCATGTCCTGCGTCGCGCCGGTCTTCTCTGGGCCAGCCACTCGGTTCGCCTCCGCATCACCCGGTCCAACCGATGATTAGCAAGACTATGTCCGAAACGGCGCATTCCTCTACGCGGCCGGAAAATCTTCGCGCGCGTGTGTGTCAAATGACATAGACGGACCACGGGTGCGCCAAAACTTGGTTAACGCCACATGCAGGAAAATGCAGGAAAACGAGTTATATTGTGGTGACAATCCGGACCGGGCAGCGGACTCACCGGGGAGGCATCATGCCACCGCTCACCATCGACCTGCGGGGAGTCACCTCCGACCTCCTGCGATCCGCCGACAACCCCGTGCTCAAGAGTGCTGTCCTGGAGGCGATCCAGCCGGCCCGAGAGATGGCCGACGGAGCGGGATTCGACAACAAGCTCTGACGTCCGGGGTTCCAGCGGGCCCGGCGACTTCCACATTCGGCCAGATTTCCGCCTTGACTTCGTTGGCTCGGCGGCAGGGGCGGGTGTAGGTGTAGTCGTCAATCACCCCGCCGAAGCTCGACCCGTTGGTCATCCCGGTAATGACGTGATCATGCTATGAGCACGCGTTCCCCTTTCGTCGGCTCACGTCCGTTCGACACGGCGGATGAGGCGATCTTCCACGGCAGGGCCCGCGAGGCGGCGGCCCTGGCGAAACTCTGGCGCGATCACCGGGTGACGATCCTCCACGGCCCCGCGGGGGTGGGGAAGACCTCATTGCTGCGCGCCGGCGTGCTGCCCGCACTGGGCGCGGGCTCACGCGTGCTGCCCATCGGACGGCTGGCGTTCCTGGCCGACTTCCCGCTCGCCGCGCTGCCCGACATCAACCCCTTCACGTTCGCGCTGCTGGCGTCCTGGTATCCGGAGGACCCGCCCACGCGCATCGCGGGTTCCTCGATCCGCGGTCTCGTCCGCAAGAACGCCGGCGTCGACCGGCACGGCGACGCGATCCCCGTGTTCGCCGCGATCGACCAGACCGACCTGCTCTTCTTCGGCACCCGCGAGAGAGACGGCCATCGCCGGCGGTTCGCCGACGAGCTCGTCGAGGCCACGGCGGCCCGGCACGAGCTCCATCTGCTCATCACGGTCCGCACCGAGAACCTCGACGAGCTCCAGGCGCTCCTCGTGCGCTCGGGCCTGCCGGTCCGGCAGGTCACCCGGTTCCCGCTGACCGCCCTCAGCCCGTCCGCCGCCCGTCAGGTGGTCAGCGGGCCGCTGGGCGACACCGGCCACCCGCTCGCGGCCAGTGCCGGGCGGCTCGTCGAGGAGCTCGGCGCCGGGGAGACGTCCATCGATCCGGCCTTGCTGCAGATCGTGTGCAGCCGCCTGTGGGACGAGCTCCCGCCGGACGGCGACGACGAACGCCTGCCGAAGGCGGTCGACCGCATCCTCGGGGACCACTGCCTGCGGTCGCTGGCGACCGTCGCGACGGCGTACGGCGAATGGCCGAGCGCGCTCACCACGTGGTACCGCCACGTCTTCGGCCGCAAGCCGGACGCCGACGGGGTCACCGAGGGGCGGCGCCTCACCCGCGACCTGCCCAACGCCGTCGTACGGGCGCTGGAGGACGTGCGCCTGCTCGTGGCCGACCGGCACGCGGGCCGGCGCCGCTACCGCCTGCCGCAGGCGCGGCTGCGCCCGGTCGTCCGGCGTCTCGACGCGGAGGCGGCGGTGTCGGCACGGCACGAGCGGCCGCGGCTCGACGCGGCGGAGACGGCCTTCACGGCCGGCGATCTCGATCTGGCCCGGCGTCTCGCCTCGGCGGTGGCGCGCGAGGCCGGCGCCGACCGGCCGGTGCGCGGGGCGGCCGAGTGTCTGCTGGGCACCATCGCGTACGGCCAGGGACGGATGGAACGGGCCGCCGCGCACTATGAGGCCGCGATCGGCGTGTTCGGCGCGCTCGGCGACACCGCGCACGTCGGCATGCTCCTGGCCGCGGTGGGCCGGTTGAAGATCGGCAGTGAGACGACCGAGGCCGTGAGCCGGCTGCGGGCCGCCCTCACCCAGCTGCCCGGTGACACGTTCGTCAAGACCGCACTGGCCCACGCGCTCTGGCACGCCGGCCGCGCCCAGGCCGCGATCGCGATCCTCGACGACGCGCTCAGCCAGAACGGCGCGACCCCGGAGGCGATCCGGCTCCGGGGCGAGATGCTGGCCGACCTCAACCGCGCCGAGCCCGCGCTGCGCGACCTCGACCGGGTCAACTACGGCGACCGGCCCTCCAGCCGGGCCGCCTGGTTCCTGGCCAAGCGGACCTGTGAGGACACCGGGGTATCCGGCGCGGAAGAGCGTGAACTCGTCGACGACGCCGATGACAGCGGCCCGGTGCTGCTCCGCGTCGCCCGGGTCCTCCGGCTGGAGGGTGACGCCGACACCGCGGCGGGGCTGGCCGAGCGCGCGGTCAAGGCCCGGCGGCCTCCGCTCCCCGAGCACCTTCGCAAGGAGGCGGAACGTCTCATGGCGCGTTGAAACAATTTCTCCGAGCGCCTTCCGACCGCGTGGACGGCGCTCAGGAATCACGTGCCAGACGTTCCATTTGTCTTTGGATGAATTCGGTTGGTCATCAGGTGAAGCGCTTCAGGCACTGGTACGGTGCGTAGCCGGGTATCTAGGTGACGAGCGTGGCGCCGTACCCTGGAGCGCCATTCCTTGCGTCCATAAAAAATGTGGATATACAGCAGATGCCCGTTTTGTCCGGCAACGCGCCGGAATAAGCGGTTGCCGTCATTCGACGGTGCTCTCATCGCCGGACGAACGGCCGGTGAGAGCGGTCGCTCCGGAGGAACCCAGCGCCGATGAGATGGCGTGACTTCACACTGCTGTGGAGCGCATCAGCCGCCTCGCAGTTCGGGGGGATGTGCGCCGCGACCGCCAACCCCCTGCTGGCGCTCGTCCTGACCCACTCGCCGGTCTTCGCCGGTTACGTGGGCGCGGCGAGCACCATCCCCGCCCTGCTGATGTACCTGCCCGCGGGCTGGTTCGTCGACCGTTTCAACCGGCGGCTGCTGATGTTCGTCGGCCAGCTCGGGCGGCTCGCGGCCTGCGCCCTGGTCGTCTACGCGCTCGGGTTCGGCAGCCATCCCAAGCCGGTGCTCATCGTGGCCTCACTCTGCGAGGGCTCCTTCCTCGTGCTCTACAGCGCCGCCGAGATCACCGCCGTACAGCGCGTCGTGAACCCCGCCGAGCTGCCGTCGGCCCTCGCGATGAACGAGGCGCGCGGCCACCTGGCGTTCATGGCGGGCAAGCCCCTGGGCGGTTTCCTCTTCGGCCAGCGGGAGTCCTATCCCTATTACGTGAACCTGCTGGCCTCCCTGTGGTCACTCGTCGCCCTGCTCATGATGGACAAGACGAACTACCAGCCGCAGGGGGCCGATCAGCCGGCGAACACCCGTCCCCGGATCTCGCTGTTCGACGGCCTGAAAATGGTGATCCTCAACTCGTTTCTGCGCACGGTCGTCGTCGTCTGTTCGGTGGGCAACTTCCTTTTCCAGACCGTCCTGCTGCTCCTCGTCGTGCTGGCCGAACAGCAGCACCTGTCGAGCGCGCGGATCGGCGTGCTGCTCGCCACTTCCGGCGTCGGCGGGCTGATCGGATCGGTCGCCGCGCCCAGCGTCGGCAAGCACGTGCGCGACGAGCGGAACATCATCAAGGTCTGCGTCGTCGCGTGGGCCGCGCTGACCTTCATCGTCGCCGTGTCCGCCCAGCCGGTCGTCGGGCTGGGCGCCTGGGGCGGCCTGAGCGTCACCGGCGGCTTCCTCAACGTCGCCATCGTCAACCACCAGACGAAACAGGTCCCCGAGCACCTGCTCGGCCGGGTGATCGGCATCAACCGGTTCCTCACCAGCGGCGCGGTGCCCCTGGGCGCGCTCAGCGCCGGCTACATCGTGGCCGAGCTGCAGCCACGGGCGGCCGCGTGGTTCGTCTTCGGCGCGATCGTGCTGACGGCGTTCGCGGTGCCGTTGCTGATCCGGCCGGGACGGTGGCTGCCCGCCCGTACGGTGGCGCGGATCAAGAAGCGCCTCGCCCCGGAGGAGATCCGGGAGCCGGTCGCGGTTCCGTGACGTTCTGCGTCATCTGACCTTGACGGGCTCGCGGCGGTTCGTGCTACATGGTCTCGGGGGATCGTGAGCGGACAGGGGACCGAGGCGACGGCGCATGCCCAGACGTTACGGCGAGTGGACACCCAACGGCCTGTGCTCGCTGTTCGTGTGCGACATCGCCTCCTTCGGACACCGTTCGCGCACCGACCTCGACCGCCGCAAGATCCGTACGGCGCTCTACGAGGGCCTGCGCGCGAGCTTCGACGACACCGGCGTCCCGTACGACGGGTGTTACCGGGAGGACCGCGGCGACGGCGCGATGGTCGTGGTCCCGCCGTCCGTCGACACGGCCCTGCTGCTGACCTCGGTGACCGGGCGGCTGCGGGCCGAGGTGCGCCAGCACAACGACGTCTCCGTCGAACCCGCGCGGATGCGGCTCCGGCTGGCCGTGCACATCGGCGTCGCACGGTCGGACGCCGAAGGCCTGGTGGGCACCGACGTCAACCACGCGTTCCGGATCCTGGAGGCGCCCCACCTCAAGGAGATCCTGCGGATGACCGGCGCCGAGCTCGCGCTGATCGCCTCCGAACGCGTCCACACCGACGTCATCCGGCACGGCCTGGGGCTGGTGAACCCGGCCGAGTACCACCGGATCGAGCTGCGGGTGAAGGAGACCGTCACCACCGCGTGGATCACGGTGCCGGGGCTGGCGGCACCCGTCCGCCCGGTGCCGGCGGCGCCGCCCACGATCACCGACGCGGGCGTCATCGTGTCCGCCGTGCCCACGGCGCCGGACCCGCCGCAGTTGCCGCCGCCCCCGGCGGCGGTCACCATCGCCGAGCGGTCGCCCGCCCTCGACGACGTCGTCGACCGCGCGCTGAGCGTCCGCCAGCTGCGCAGCCGGCACCTGCGGGACCAGATCGTCGCCGAACTCCCGCTGGCCCTGGCGAGGGTGATCACACCGCGCCGGTCCGACGACGACCGCACCGACATGACCGCGATCCTGCGCACCTGCGAGGAGCATCCGAACGGGCTGACCGACCTGCTCCGCGTGGTGCGGCAGTTCGCAGGCGACTCGATCCAGGTGGACGACCTCAGGAAGTCGATCGCCGAACTGGGACGAACGTAGCGTGCCGGGCCCCTATCCCCGGCGACCCGGCGACCCGGACCGGATCGGGGACCACCAGGTGATCGCCCGGCTGGGTGAGGGCGGCCAGGGCGTCGTCTACCTGGCGACCACCTCCGACGGCCGCAAGGTCGCGATCAAACTCCTGCATCCGTCGTTCAGCGGCACCGTACGCGGCCGGCGGCTGTTCGCCCGGGAGATCGAGGCGGCCGGCCGGGTGAAGAACTACGCCGCGCGCGTCCTCGACTCCGGCGAGCTCCTGGGCCGGCCGTACATCGTCAGCGAGTACATCGCCGGGGAGTCGGTGCTGGAACGGGTGCACCGGGACGGGCCGTACGACTCGGCCGGGCTGCTGACGCTCGCCGCCGGCACCGCCTCCGCGCTCGCCGCCATCCACGCGGCGGGTCTCGTGCACTGCGACTTCAAGCCGGCCAACATCCTGACCGGCCCCGACGGCGCGCGCGTCGTCGACTTCGGGATCGCCCGCGCGCTGGCCACGATCGCCCAGCCGGACCGCGACCGGCGGGGTACGCCCCCGTACATGGCGCCGGAGCAGGTCACCGGAGGGCCGCTGGGGCCGCACACCGACGTGTTCGCGTGGGCGTCGACGATGGTCTTCGCCGCGACGGGCAAGCCGCCGTTCGGGTTCAGCGACGACGACTACGGCCACGGCGTGATGTACCGCATCACGCACGACGAACCCGAGGTCGGCGGGGTGCCCGAGCCGCTGCGCGACGTCGTCTCGGTCTGCCTGCTGAAGAACCCGGCCAAGCGGCCCAGCGCCACCGACGTCGTGTCCATGCTGAACAACCGGACCACCTCCGGTTCGCTGCCGGCCGGCACGCCGATCGGCGATCCGCTGACCGGGCACACCCGCACCATCGCCTGCGTGACGTACGGGCGGCTCGGCGATCGCCCGATCGCGGTGACCGGAGGCCACGACCGCACCGCGCGGGTGTGGGACCTGACCGCGCACCAGCAGTACGGGCCGCCGCTGCGGCACGACACCGCCGTCCTCGCGGTGGCCTGCGGGCGGCTGGGCGACCGCTCGATCGCGGTCGCCGGCTGCCAGGACCACGCGCTGTACCTGTGGGACCTGGAGTCCGGCGAGCCGGCCGGCGAGCCGCTGCGCGGCCACACCGGCGCGGTCGTCTCGATCGCGCTCGGTGTGCTCGACGGCCGGCCGGTGGCGGTGAGCGTGAGCGACGACCGTTCGGTACGCCTGTGGGACCTCACCTCGCACCGCGAGGCCGGTCCTCCGCTGGTCCGCAACAACAGCGTCATGTCGGTGGCGTGCGGCGAGGTCGACGGGCGTGCCGTCGCGGTCGTCGGCGGCGCGTGGGACCAGTCGGTGCGCGTCCTCGACCTCGGCGACCGGCGTGCGACCGGACTGCCGCTGACCGGGCACACGAACTCCGTCATGTCGGTGACGTGCGGACGGCTGGCCGACCGGCCGATCGCGATCACGGGCGGGTACGACCAGACCGTACGCGTGTGGGACCTGGCCACCCGGCACGAGACGGGCGAGCCGCTGGTGCACACCTGCGCGGTCATGTCCGTGGCGTTCGGCGTACGCGGCGGACGGCCGACCGTGCTGACCAGCGGCGCCGACCGCGCCGTCCGCGTGTGGGACCTGGCCACCCGGGAGCAGCTCGGCGACCCCCTCCCCGTCGAACCGACCGTGCCGGTCGCCTTCGGCGAACTCTCCGGTCACCCGATCGCCATCACCTGCGGGGAGAACCTCGCGATCACCCTGTGGAGCCTCGGCGAATCCTAGGTGTCCTGAGCCGTTGACTCGCAGCCGGCTGTGTGCAGGATGATCCCCGGATGAACCCGGAATCGGTCACGGCCACGGTGATCGGTGACGTCGCCTTGGTCGTCGTCGTGTCCTGGCTGCTCGGCACGCTGGCGCGCCGGTGCGGTCAGCCGACCGTCATCGGCCAGATCATCGCCGGCGTCGTGCTGGGACCGACCCTGCTCGGGCGGCTGCCGGGCGATCTCACCGACCGTCTCTTCCCCGCCGACGTACGCCCCTTCCTGTCGGTGCTGTCGCAGGTCGCCATCGTGATCTTCATGTTCGTGGCGGGCTATGAGATCGACTCGCGGATGCTGCGCCGTGGCGGCCACAGTGCGGGAATCGTCGCACTGTTCGCGCTGCTGATCCCCATGGGGCTCGGCGCCGGAGCGGTGCAGATGTTCCACGGTGTGTTCGCGGCCGTCGATCCTCATCACGTCGACGCGCGGCCGTTCCCGCTCTTCATGGCCGTGGCGGTCTCGATCAGCGCGCTTCCGGTGCTCGCGGCCATCGTCCGCGAGCGCGGCATCGCGGGCACCCGAGCCGGCACGGTGGCGATGTCCGCGGCCGGGCTGATGGACGTGGGCGCGTGGCTGATGCTGGCCGCGGCACTCACCGGCACCGGAAGCGCGCCACGCCGGCACTGGCCGGTCGTGCTCGTTCTCGTCGCGGCGTTCGTCCTGATCATGTTCCTCGTGGTGCGTCCGGTCCTCGCCTGGTGGCTCGGGCGCTCCGGCGCGCTCCTCGCCGAACGCGTCCCGATCGCGCTGGGCCTCGCGCTCGGAAGCGCGTGGGTCACCGCCTCACTCGGCCTGCACGCCGTGTTCGGCGGCTTCCTCGCCGGACTCGCGATGCCGCGTGAGAACGGCGTGCCGGATGAGAGGGTGCTCCGCCCGATGGAGCAGAGCGCCGAACTCCTCCTGCCGCTCTTCTTCGTCGCAACGGGCCTGTCGTTCGACATCGGCTCGGTGGACGGCGACGGCGTCCTGCTGCTCGCGATGATTCTGGTCATCGCCGTGGCGGGCAAGCTCGGTCCGGCCTACGGGGTCTCGCGGATCAGCGGACTCGACCCGCGCCAGTCGGCCCTCGTCGCCGCCCTGGTGAACACCCGGGGCCTGACAGAACTGGTCGCGCTCAATGTCGGACTCGCCTCCGGGATCATCAACGGGGAGCTCTTCGCGGTACTCGTCCTCATGGCGCTGATCACCACGCTTATGACCGGCCCGCTGCTGTCATGGATCGGCCTCGCCGAGGACGTGACGTGCGCGGAAGAGGCGGATGCGGCTGGACACGGGGTTTAGGGAGTCGTGGCGTACGCCAGGGCCGCACCGTACGGAGGGGATTGGGTCCTTCACAAACCGGAGTTTCAGCGTTACAGTCCTATCCGTTGCCGAACGTAGGCATCTGAATACTGAATCGCCGTTATGTCCACATAGTTCCTTCGATTCGACGGATGTTCGTCGACCGGAGAATGCTCAGCGGCATCTTTGCGTGCCGCGACATATGTTCCATAACCCCGGGCGGCTCGGTCCCGGCATTCTCGGGCTGGAACGCGCCAACGTCATGACCTCGCGTCTATCACGTCTAACCCCCCTTGCAGGGCTGAGCTGTGGCTTGTCCCGAAGTGGCGTCGCCGAGACAGGTGAGGAACGGTGAAGACACAGCCCCAAGGTCTCCGGTCGCCCGTACTCGACACAGGACGGGTCGGCCAGGGGACGCCGGCCATCCCGTCGGTGGTCTATTTCCCGCCGGCGGGCGGCTCGAACTGGACCTTCCGTACGCTGGTCGCGGCGGGTCCCGTCACGCGATCGTCCACCGTGCGGTACACCACCGCTGAGGATGCCGGGCGGCCCGTCCCCGAGGTTCCGACCGTGGCGGAAGCGGTGGCGGATCGGCTGCGGACCAGCGCCGATACGGCCCCGACGATCCTGGTAGGAGCCAGTCTGGGCGCATTGGTGGCCCTGGAGACGGCGCGGCGGCTCGCCGGCGACGTGGCGCCGACCGCTCTGGTGGTGGCGGGATGCGCGGCGCCGCGATGGTGCGGTTTCGCGCGAAACCAGCCTCTCGACGACGCGTCGCTGCTGGAGTTCATGGCCCGTTGTGGCGACACCGATCCGGCCGTTCGGTCCCGTACGGCGGCGGACCCGTCCTTCCTGGCCCGGCTGCGCCGCGACCTGGAGATGATCCGTCGCTATGACTCGCCACCGGTGGAGCCACTGGCCTGCCCGATCGTCGCGGTACGCGGAGAGGCCGACCGCCTGGTCGCGGACTGGACCGTACGCGACTGGGCGGAGTGGACCACGGGTTCGTTCGACTCGTTCACGGTGCCGGGTCCGCACCTCTTCTTCTCCCACGATCGCGCGGGAATCGCCGCCTTCTGGCAGGAGCTGGCTCGCCACATCGAGGTCGGCTCGTGAACGGCGGACGGGTCGCGCGGGCATCGGTCCTGGGACTGTTCGAACACCAGGCGAATCGGCGGCCGGACGAGGTCGCCGTGGTCTGTGGATCGCAGTCCGCGACCTTCGGGGAGTTGAACACCGCGGCCAACGCGCTGGCCCGCCGGCTGGTCCGCCATGGCGCCGGCGCCGAGCAGGTGGTCGGATGCGTGCTGAATCGTTCCATCGCCTCCGTACAAGCGCTGCTCGCGGTGCTCAAGGCGGGTGCCGTCCACCTGGCGATCGATCCGCGCGACCCGCGAATCGCCCTCATGCTGGGGGACGCGAACCCGGCCATTGTGCTGACCGACGAGCGGAGCG
The DNA here is from genome assembly GCF_030269445.1 of Actinoallomurus iriomotensis. Lineage (GTDB taxonomy): Bacteria > Actinomycetota > Actinomycetes > Streptosporangiales > Streptosporangiaceae > Actinoallomurus > Actinoallomurus iriomotensis. The sequence continues at coordinate 98,301 of NZ_BSTJ01000020.1, read as the reverse complement.
CTCCGCATCTGGCGCCCTCAGTCGACCGGATCATCGTGAATGGACCGACGGCGGATGAGGACACCCGGAACCTGACCGATGCCGAACGCGGTGGGCCGATCCTGCCGCACCACGCCGCGTACGTCGTCTACACGTCCGGATCGTCCGGCGCCCCCAAAGGCGTGGTCGTCGAACAGCGCAACCTCACCAATCTGTACGCCGAGCACGAGCGCTCGCTGTTTCCCGTCGCGGTCGAAGCCGCGGAGCGTGAGCGCCTGAACGTGGCGCATTCATTCGCGTTCTCCTTTGACGCGTCCTGGAATCCCCTGATGTGGATGCTCGCGGGGCACCGCCTGGTGCTGGCGGACGGAAGCACTCATCGTGACCCTCGCGCGTTGGTCGACCTCGTCACGGAGCATGACATCGACGTCATGGAGGCCGTTCCCAGCATTCTTGAGCCGATGATCACCGCCGGGCTGCTGGAGACCGCCCGGCCGCCGGCGATGGTGCTTCTCGGCGGTGAAGCCGTCGGACAGGGACTGTGGAACCGCCTGCGGGAAGCCCCGCGCACGATCGCCGTCAACCTGTACGGCCCGAGCGAGTGCACGGTCTTCGCCACCTCGGCGCGCGTGGCCGATCACCGGCAGCCGGTGATCGGGACCCCGATCACCGGTGCCGACGTCGTGGTGGCGGGCCCGGACGGACGACCGGTGCCCGACGGTCAGGCCGGGCAACTCCTGATCAGTGGCGCGTGCGTGGCCCGCGGATACCTGAACCGGCCTGAGCTCACCGCCGAGCGATTCGTGGGAGATCCCGCCGCCTATCAGACCGGTGATCGTGTCCGCATGCGCCCTGACGGTGCACTGGAGTTCCTCGGCAGAGTCGACCAGCAGGTCAAGGTCCGGGGACATCGCATCGAGCTCGGCGAGGTCGAGCGAGCGCTGCTCGCCCACCCCGCGGTGAGCCAGGCGGCCGTCGTCCTCGTGACGCGTGGCGGCGGACGGCAGTGTCTCGCCGCCTACCTGGTGGCACAGGGCGAACCGACCGCCACGGACCTGCGCGCGTTCCTGGGCGGGCGGTTGCCCGGCTTCATGATCCCCGCCGTGTACGTCCTCCTCGCCGCACTGCCGTCCACCGCGCACGGCAAGGTGGACCGGGCGGCGCTGCCCGCTCCCGAGTTCGCCCGCCCGGCGCTCACCACCCCGTACGTGCCTCCCGGCGACGGCCTGCAGCAGACGATCGCGATGCTCTGGTCCGAGCTGCTCAACGTCGATGACATCGGCGCCGACGACGACTTCGTCGACCTGGGAGGGGACAGTCTCCTGGCCGCGGAGTCCGCGGCCCGGCTCACCGCGATGGGTGTCCGGTGCGAGCTGGAGGACCTGCTCGACTTTCCCACCGTCGCGAGCCTGGCGGACCACCTGGGGCCGGACGGTCCGGCCGTCCGCCGATCGAGTTGACAAGGAGCCATTCATGACGGCATCGCCCACTGAGGTCTTCGATGTGGTCGTGGTCGGTGGCGGGCCCGCCGGCTCGACCGTCGCGACGTTGGCCGCCCAAGCAGGTCACCGGGTGCTCGTGCTGGAACGGGAGACCTTTCCCCGTTACCAGATCGGCGAGTCGCTGCTCCCCGCGACCGTGCACGGGGTCTGCCGCATGCTCGGCGTCGCCGACGAGATCGCCGAAGCCGGATTCGTCCGTAAACGCGGCGGCACGTTCCGATGGGGGGCCAGCGATGAGCCGTGGACCTTCACCTTCGCCACCTCCCGCCGCATGGCGGGGCCGACCTCACACGCCTACCAGGTCGAGCGGATGAAGTTCGACGACATCCTGCTGCGGAACGCCGCGCGCAAGGGAGCCGAGGTCCGCCAGGGCCATACGGTCACCGGCCTGGTCGAGGATGACGACGCCGTACGCGGCGTACGGTTCACCGACCCGTCCGGCGACGAGCGGCAGGCCGACGCCCGCTTCGTGATCGACGCGTCCGGGCACACCAGTCGCGTACGGAAGGGTGTACGCGGTGAGCGGCAGTACTCCGAGTTCTTCCAGAACATCGCCCTGTTCGGCTACTTCGAGGGCGGCAGGCGCCTGCCCGCGCCCAACGCCGGCAACATTTTCTGCGCGGCCTTCTCCGACGGCTGGTTCTGGTACATACCGCTGAGCGCCGAGCTGACGAGTGTCGGCGCCGTCGTGAAGCGGGAGATGGCCGCACGCGTGCAGGGTGACCCGGAGCAGGCCCTCATGGCGCTGATCACGGACTGCCCGGAGATGGCCGACTTCCTCAAGGACGCGAAACGGGTGACGACCGGGCCGTACGGCCAGATCCGGACGCGGAAGGACTACTCATACCGCAACACGGCCTTCTGGCGGCCGGGCATGGCCCTCGTCGGCGACGCGGCGTGCTTCATCGACCCGGTCTTCTCCTCGGGCGTGCACCTGGCCACGTACAGCGGGCTGCTCGCGGCCCGTTCCATCAACAGCGTCCTGGACGGTGGCATGGAGGAGGCACGGGCCTTCGCGGAGTTCGAGGCCCGCTACCGCCGGGAGTTCGGCCTCTTCTACCAGTTCCTGATCTCCTTCTACCAGATGCATGTCGACGAACAGTCCTACTTCTGGGCGGCGAAGAAGGTGACGAACTGCCCGGACAGTGAGATCGAGGCCTTCGTCGACCTCGTCGGCGGTGTCGCCTCCGGCGAGAACGCCTTGGTGAGCCGATCCGCCCGAGAGCGTGTCGCCGGGGCGGCCCGCGAGTTCGGTGACGCGGTCGACCGGATCGCGGGCCGGCCCGACGGCGAGGTGGGCGCGGTCGGCCGCAGACCGTTCGTCCCGGGTCTCATGGACGAGGGCTCACGGCTGCAGTCACGGGCCGCGCTCGGCGAACTCGCCGAAGAGGCGCCGTTGTCCCCTGGCGGCCTCGTCCCCTCGTCCGACGGACTGCGCTGGGAAGAACCGCCCAGTTCATCGTCCACAACCGTTTCCCCGGCCTGACCAGAGGAGAAAGACGATGCCCGCCGAATATCCCGCCGAGCCCTGGCGGATCAAGGTCGTGGAACCGATCCGGACCAAGAGCCGGGAGGAACGCCGGCATGCCATCGCGGAGGCCGGCTTCAACACGGTTCTCTTGCGGTCCGATGACGTCTATATCGACCTGTTCACCGATTCGGGCACGAACGCCATGTCCGACCGGCAATGGGCCGCGATGATGATCGGCGATGAGGCCTACGCGGGGGCGCGGAGCTTCGACCGGCTGGAGAGCGCCGTCCGTGCCCACTACGGCTACGAACACATCATCCCCACCCACCAGGGGCGGGCGGCGGAGAACATCCTGTCCCAATGCCTGATCACGCCCGGCGACCACGTCCCCGGGAACATGTACTTTCCCAGTACCCGGCTGCACCAGGAACGCAACGGCGCGACCTTCCACGATGTGATCATCGACGAGGCCCACGATCCGGCCGCCGAACTTCCGTTCAAGGGCGACGTGGACCTGGCGAAGCTGACCGCCGTCATCGACGAGGTCGGCGCGGACTCCGTCCCGTACGTGTCGATCGGGGCGCCCGTCAACATGGCCGGTGGCCAGCCCATCAGCATGGCCAATCTGGCAGAGGTCCGCGAAATCACCCGGCGGCGAGGCATTCTCCTGATCCTCGACGCGGCCCGGGCGGTGGAGAACGCCTGGTTCGTGCAGCAACGTGAGCGTGGCTGGGAGGGCCGCACGATCGCCGAGATCCTGCGCGCGATGTGCGACCTGACCGACGGCGCGACCATGTCGGCGAAGAAGGACAGCTTCACCAACATCGGCGGATGGCTGGGGGTGCGCGATCCGGATCTCGCGGCGAAGGCCCGTGACCTGTGCGTCGTCTACGAGGGCCTGCACACCTACGGCGGCATGGCGGGCCGCGACATGGAGGCGCTGGCAGTCGGCATTGAAGAGTCGATCGTCGATGAGAGCATTCGGGCACGCGTGCAGCAGGTCGCCTACCTCGGCGAACGCCTGATCGATATGGGTGTGCCGGTGGTACGGCCCATCGGCGGGCATGCGGTGTTCCTGGACGCGGCGGCGATCCTGCCGCACATCCCGCGCGCCCAGCTTCCCGCCCAGACTCTCGCCGCCGCGCTTTACGCCGACGCCGGGGTACGCGGAGTCGAACGCGGCATGGTGTCGGCCGGCCGCGACCCGATCACCGGACAGAATCGCGTCCCCGCCCTCGAACTCGTCCGGCTGGCCATCCCGCGACGCGTCTACACCCGCAACCACATCGACGTTGTCGCCGAAAGCGTCATCCGTGTCTTCAAAGAGAGGGACGCGATCACCACCGGTCTCACGTTCGTCCACGAGCCCGAACACCTCCGCTTCTTCCAGGCCCGTTTCGCGCCGGTGGAAGGAGACTCGATCTTTTAGGTCGTGGAGCCGCGGGACTGGTCGCGGAGGACGCCGGCGACGTCCGGTGGGGTGTAGCGGCCGGACTTCATGACCTTGCCGTCCTCGCGCAACAGCACCCGGCCGTCGGCGTCGAGCTTGGTCATGTTCGACCGGTGGACCTCGGCGAGCACCGCGTCGAGGTCGATGCCGTAGGTCACGGCCGCGCCGTAGGCGACGTAGACGACGTCGGCCAGCGCGTCGGCGATGCCCACGATGTCGCGGTCGTCGGTGGCGGCGGCGAACTCCTCGACCTCCTCGGCGAGCAGGCGGACGCGGAGCGCCGCGACCTCGGCGGGCACGTCGACCGTGGGAGTGTCGTTGCGGGGCAGGCCGAACGCGGCGTGGAACGCGGCGACGTCGGAGGCGATGCCTCCGACGTCGCCTCTGGAGCGGGACGATGGCATGCGACCAGCCTGGCACAGCGACGGCGCCCACTCTCGCCATGGGACCGTTGCGCCCTGTCGCCACCCGCGAGTGAGTTCACGCTCCACGAAGACGTGCGGCGGACCTACGCCACGGTGAGTGCCGGCTTGCCGCCGGTCGCCTCCAGCACCGTGCCGTTCACATAGCTCGCCGCCGGGGTGCACAGGAAGGTGATCGCGGCCGCGATCTCGGCCGCGTCGGCGGGACGGCCGGTGATCGTCGTCGCCCCCAGCGCGTTGATCATCTCCCCGAAGCCCTCCGTGCCGGGCGTGTACGCCGGCCCGGACGAGACCGCGTTCACCCGGACGCCCGACGACCCGAACTCATCGGCCCACACCCGCGTCAGCAGTTCCAGTGCCGCCTTGGACGCTCCGTAGATCCCGCCGCTGCGAACCGGGGCCGACGCGGCGACCGTGGAGACGTTGACCACCGAGCCGCGCCCGCGTGCCGCCATGCCCGGTGCGAGTTCCTGGACCAGGATGAACGGCGCCCGCAGGTTCGTGTCGATGTGCTCGTCGAAGGTCGCGTCGTCGACCTCCGACGTGGCGCCGAACCGGTAGACCCCGGCGTTGTTGATCAGGATGTCCACGTCGCCCGCCTCCTTGGCGAGCCGGCGCACCTCGTCCGCGGCGCCCAGATCGGCGGCCACGAAGCGGGCCCGGCCGCCCGCCGCCTCGATCTCCGCCACCGTCTCCCGCCCGCGCGCGGTGTTGCGGCCGTGCACGATGACCTCCGCGCCGAGCTCGGCGAGCTGGAGCGCCACCGCCCGGCCGATGCCGGCCGTCGCGCCCGTGACCAGCGCGATCGATCCGTCCAGTGATCCCATGACTCCTCCGGGGCTCTCATTGGAATGACCTTTCCAGTCCTAGCCGACGGCGATTGGAATGTCAATTCCAGTCGGATACGCTGATCACATGGCGCAACCGGGACGCGAGGTGACCAGCCGAGGACGTCCCACGCGCGATCGGATCGTCCGCGCCGCCGCGGAGCTGATGTTCCAGAAGGGCGTCGGGGGCACGAGCATCCCCGACGTGCAGGAGGCCGCCGGCGTCAGCGCCTCGCAGATCTACCACTACTTCGGCGACAAGCAGGGCCTGGTCCGGGCGGTGATCGCGCACCAGATCGACGCCACCCTCGAGAAGCAGCGGCCCGTCCTCGACTCCCTCGACAGCTTCGAGGCCCTCGAGATGTGGCGTGACGGCGCCATCGCCGCACAGGAGGCACGCGACTGCGCCGGCGGCTGCGAGATCGGCTCCCTCGCCGGCGAACTCGTCGAGACCGACCCCCTCGCGCGCGAGGACCTCGTCGCGGCCTTCAACCGCTGGGAGGCCCCGATCCGTACGGGACTGGCCCGGATGCGGGAGCGCGGGGAGCTGTCCGCCGACGCCGACCCCGCCTCGCTGGCCACCGCGATGCTGGCCGCCGTGCAGGGCGGCCTGCTCCTGACCCAGATACGACGGAGCACCGTGCCGCTGTACGTCACGGTGACCGCCGTGATCGAGCACATCCGGAGCTTTGCCACTTAACGCCAAGACCGCACAAATCGCGCAATCCCGTACAACACTGGGTCCTGGCCGCATCGCCGCGAACGGCCGGGAGGTCAGATGAAACGCCCGACGAGGCGCCGTGCCTGAGGGGATCGACTACGCCTTCGGGCGTCCCTCCATGTCCGCGCTCACGTCCGCCGGCATCAAGTTCGTCTGCCGGTACCTGTCCCACAGTCCCTCGAAGAACCTCACCGCGTCCGAGGCCCGCAAGCTGACCGACGCCGGCATCTGGATCGTCGTCGTCTGGGAGACCACCGCCAAGCGCGCGCTGGCCGGCAAGGCCGCCGGCGCCGCGGACGCCACGGACGCCCGTACCCAGGCACGGGCCTGCGGAATGCCCGACGGCCGCCCCGTCTACTTCGCCGTGGACTGGGACGCCTCGTCGGGTCAACAGAGCGCCATCAACGCCTACCTCGACGGCGCCGCCTCGGTCCTCGGCCGGGACCAGGTCGGCATCTACGGCGGGTACGGCCCGGTGAAGCGCGCCCTGGACGGCGGCCACGCCACGTGGGCGTGGCAGACGTACGCCTGGTCCGGCGGGAAGTGGGACAAGCGCGCCCACCTGCAGCAGTACAGCAACGGCCACACCATCGGCGGCGTCGGCTGTGACTACGACCGGGCCGAGAAGAGCGACTACGGACAGTGGCGCGTCGGCGCCACACCGGGAGGAGACGACGACATGGCCCTGGTCTGCAGCCTCGGCGTCGACGGCACGCAGGTCATCGACGCCGGCACGAACGCCGACATCAAGTTCACCAAGGAGTACAGCGACAAGCACGGCCTCCACGGCGAGAACGGCGTGTCGGTGGCGATCGCGACCGCGGCGTACTGGGTCAACGCGGACGCGCTGTTCGAGCTGGGCGGCCTCGCCCCCGGCACGAAGATCGACGTGGCGTGGACCCGGGTCAAGGACGACGGGACCTTCATCGACGACCCGTGGCGGCTCACCTACACCGCCGACGAGAACGGCACGATCCGCGACCAGATCGGCGGCCAGTTCGGCGTCGACGCCACGAACCGGCTGCGGATGTGCGTCTACAACACCTCCGACCAGGCCGTCACCGTGCACGGTTGCCTGGCGAAGGTCTCCCTGCTCAAGTACTAACGCAGGTAGGAGGCGCCGTTGAGGTCGATCACCGCGCCGCTGGCCCACAGCGCGTCCGGCGAGGCGAGCCAGGCCACCGCCGCGGCGACCTCCTCCGGCTCGGCGACGCGGCCGAACGGGCTCTGTGCCCGGACGGCGTCGCCCGCCGGGCCGGAGAGCAGGGTCTCGGCCATGTCGGTCCGGACGAACCCCGGGGCGACGGCCGCGACGCCGACGCCGTGCGGCGCCAGGGCGACCGCGAGCGACTGGGTCATCGCGTGCACCGCCGCCTTGCTCGCCCCGTACGCGACGGCGACCGGCTCACCGCGGTAGGCGCCGCGCGAGCCGACGTTGATGACCCGCGCGCCCTCGGCGCCCTCCGGCCGGGTGCGCAGGTGGTCGACGACGCACCAGGTCACGTTGGCCGTGCCGTGCACGTTGACGTCGATGACCCGCCGCCAGCCCTCCTGCCACTCCTCGTACGAGGTCGCGTCGATCGGCTGCGCACCGTGGACCGCCGCGTTGTTGACCAGCACGTCCACGCCGCCGAGCCCGGCGATCGCCTCGCCGACGAATTGCTGGACCTGTGCCGGGTCGGCGAGGTCGCCGGCGACGACGACATGGCCCTCGCCCGGAAGCCCGGCGGCGACGGCCCGCGCGGCGGCGACGTCGGACCCGCAGTGGACGGCGACGGTGAAGCCGTCCCCCGCCAGCCGCGCGGCCACGGCCGCGCCGATGCCCCGCGAACCACCGGTGACGAGCGCACGCTTTCCGGACACGCGATCCCTCCCTGGAAGACGTCCGATAAACGTAGCGTGCCGCCCTGTAAGAAACCGGTCCCACCCGTCACTGCACCCATGGAAGGCGCCAACCACGACGAAGGGGCCCGATGGTGACAGACGCGGACGCGGTCGGCCGGTTCACCGCCCTGTACGACGAGTTGTATCCGCGCGTGCACGCCTACGCGGTCAGCCGTACGGGGCGGACGCTCGCCGAAGAGGTGACGAGCGAGACGTTCTGCGTCGTCTGGCGGCGTTTTCACGACCTGCCGGACCCGCCGTTGCCCTGGATCCTCGGCATCGCACGGAACGTCCTGCGGGAGAACTACCGCGCCAAGGCCCGCGAGGATTCGCTGGCCGCCGAGCTGCGGCACTGGACCTCCTCCGTCCCCGACATCGGGGAGGACGTGCAGGAGCGCGCCTCGGTGCTGCGGGCGCTGGCGGCGCTCTCGGACGCCGACCGGGAACTGCTGACGCTCGTGGCCTGGCACGGCCTGTCGACCGACGAGGCCGCGAAGGTCATCGGCTGCTCGCGCGCCGCCTATTTCGTACGGCTGCACCGAGCACGCAAACGCCTCGAACGGGCGATGACCGACGAAACGCCCGCGCCCGTACGCCGCCAGGCCACCGCCTACCGAACGGAGACGACGCGATGAAGATCATGGATGCGCTGGCCGCGGCACGGCCGGCGGACCTGGAGGCCACTCCGGACGCGGACCGCCGCTACCGCGACCTGGAGAAGGCGCTCGCCCAGCCGGTCGAGAGCCCGCGGCGTCGCGGGAGGCCGGTGCGGCGGCTGGCGATCGGCGTCGTGGCGGTCGGCGCGGCCGCGGCGGTGACCGTAGCGCTCACCGGACACCAGAGTGGCACCCCCACGCCGGGGAAGACGCCCGGCGACGGAAAGGTGGGCGGCGAGCCGATCATGCTGGCCGCCGACAAGGCCGAGGCGCAGCCGCTGGGCCGGTACTGGACCTCCGACACCGTCTGGGGCCAGTCCTACATCGTCTCGGCGAAGACCGGGAACTACGCGATCACCGGTGCGGGGTGGGAGACCTTCGAGTGGACCGCCGTCAAGGCGGGAGGCGGCAACCTGTTCTACGGCCGTGACCTGCCCGCGCGGCCACAGACACCCGAGGACAAGGCGGCCTGGCGTAAGGCGGGCTCGCCGAGCAGCTTCCGCGTCTGGTCCAACGACCACTACCAGACCTACTCCCGGGCGGCCGGGAGCTGGAGTGCCGACCATCCGCAGGCCAAGCCCGGCGGCCGGTTCGAATTCTCCGGAATGGGCGACGAGTCGAGGGCCGACGGCGTGACCTTCGACCAGCTGAGGCATCTGTCCACCGACCCTGACCAGCTACGCCAGAACTATCTCCAGAGCCCCGGGAACCCGGCGCAGCGGCTGCTCTCCGTCTCCGAGGACCTGATGAGCGCGCCGGTGCCGCCCAAGCTCCGGGCCGGCATCATGCGAATGATCCCGCGGCTGCCGGGCGTTTACTCGGTGGGCACCGTGACCGACCCGCTCCGCCGGAAGGGCATCGCGTTCGCCGCCGACTGGCCGGCCAGCGGCCCGCTCAACCATGGGTACGGCAGCCGTACCGAGATCGTCTTCAGCCCGGACGGGGAGTTCCTCGGCTCGGAGGACGTGCTGACCAAGCCTGGTGGTGAGTACGCCAAGCAGCGTCCCGGCTTCGTGATCAACTATCACGTCGCACGCGGATCGGCGTGGAGGGACAAGAAGCCGTCTCCGCCCGCCAAGCTGCCCTTCTGACCCGGCAACCGGCATCGCCCGTTCGTCACAGAACGGGCGATGCCTAGCATTAGCGACAATTCCCCACATACAAAAAGGATCACATTGCCATTTCTTGATCCGGGTATTGCCGACGTCGCCATGGGGTAAGCCTTTTTCCATGCAGCCTTTCGTGATGCCTGACTTCTACATGCCGTATCCCGCCCGAATCAACCCGAATCTTGAGCGTTCACGAGAGCACAGCACCGCCTGGGCACGGAAGATGGGAATGCTCGACGCTCCCAAACCCGGAGGCGGTCTCGTCTGGGACGAAACGGACTTGGCACGGATGGACTACGGCCTGATGTGCGCCTACACCCATCCCGACTGTGACGGCCCGACGCTGGATCTGATCACCGACTGGTACATCTGGGTGTTCTTCTTCGATGATCAGTTTCTCGAGGAGTTCAAGTACTCACGGGATCTCCCGGCCGCCAAGGCGTACGTCGACCGGCTCGAATTGTTCATGACCGAAACTCCACCGGATCCGGAGAACGCCGCCGAGGCCGGGTTGAAGGACCTGTGGGAGCGCACCGTCCCGGCGATGTCGGACGACTGGCGGCGTCGCTTCGTCCTCAGCACCCACAACCTGATGGTCGAGTCGATGTGGGAGCTGGACAACATCGACCAGGGCCGCATCGCCAACCCGATCGAGTACGTCCAGATGCGGCGGCGCGTCGGCGGCGCACCCTGGTCGGCCAACCTCGTGGAGTACGCCGCCGGCGCCGAACTCCCCGCGCGGTTCGCCCGCACGCGGCCGATGCAGGTCCTGTCGGACACCTTCTCCGACGCCGTCCACCTGCGCAACGACCTGTACTCCTACGAGCGCGAGGTACGGCAGGAGGGAGAGAACTCCAACGCCGTGCTGGTCTTCGAGCGCTTCTTCGGCTGCCCGACGCAGGAGGCCGCCGAGCTGGTCAACGACCTGCTGACCTCACGGCTCCAGCAGTTCGAGACCACCGCGCTGACCGAGGTGCCGAGCCTGCTCGCCGGGCACGGCGCGTCGCCCGCCGAGCAGGTCGCGGTCGCCGCGTACGTCAAAGGCCTGCAGGACTGGCAGTCCGGCGGGCAGGAGTGGCACGCCCGGTCCAGCCGGTACATGAACGACGCCGCCTCCCTGCCGTCCGGGCCGACCGGCCTCGGCACCTCGGCGGCCACCGTCGCGATGGGCCTACGACACCGCATCCGGCAGCACTCCTTCCGCCCGTTCGAGCCGGTCGGCCACCTGCCGCTGCCGGAGCTGTACATGCCCTTCACACACCGCACGAGCCCGCACATCGACGACGCACGGCGCCACTCCGCCGGCTGGGCGCGGGCCATGGGTTTCTTCGACTCGGTGCCGGGAGTGGAGGCCGGCGGGGTCTGGGACGAGAAGCGATTCCTCGGGCTCGACCTGGCCCACTGCGCCTCGATGATCCACGCCGACGCCGAGCCTGAACAGCTGCGCCTGTCCACCGACTGGCTGTCCTGGGGCACCTACGGTGACGACTACTTCCCCGCCGTCTTCGGGCCCAGCCGCAACCTCCCGGCGGCCAGGGTCTGCAACGACCGGCTGTCGCTGTTCATGCCGCTGGAGGACGACCGGCCGGTCCCCGAGCCGGCGAACCCGCTCGAACGCGGCCTGGCCGACCTGTGGGGCCGTACGGCCGGGCCGATGACGCCCGCGGCGCGGTGCCGGTTCCGCACCGCGGTGGAGGACATGACGGCGAGCTGGCTGTGGGAGCTGGCGAACCAGGCGCACCACCGTGTGCCGGACCCGATCGACTACGTCGAGATGCGGCGCAAGACGTTCGGCTCGGACCTGACCAGGAGCCTGGCCCGCCTCCCCCACTCCGAGATCGTGCCCGAGGAGATCTACCGCACCCGCGTCGTGCACGAGCTGGAGACGGCGGCGCAGGACTACGCGTGCTTCACCAACGACCTGTTCTCCTACCAGAAGGAGATCGAGTTCGAAGGCGAGCCGCACAACATCATCCTGGTCATCCAGAACTTCCTCGGCGTCGACCGCCTCGCCGCCCGCGACATCACGGCCGAGCTCATGGCCGCCCGCATGCGCCAGTTCGAGCACATCGCGGCGGACGACCTGCCGGTGATGTTCGAGGAGCACGACCTGGACGAGCGGACCCGCGCCATCCTCACCCGTGACGTCGAGGACCTGAAGGACTGGATGTCCGGGATTCTGGAGTGGCACCGCCGATGCGTCCGCTACACCGAGCCGGAGCTCCTGCGCCTGCGGAGCGAGGCGATGTCCCCGCCGCTCCCGGCCGCTCCGGAACCACCGGCGCCCCGCCCGCTCCCCACCGCACCCACGGCTCCGCCGCCGACGACCCCCGCGCCTTCGTCGCTCCTGAACACTCCGGGAGCACCCACGGTCCCGGCGCCGGCTCCGGTGTCGCCCGCGCCCGCGGCGTCGTCCGGGGCTCCGGTGCCGCGGGCGTCCTCGTTGCGGCCGGCCGGCCTGGGCACCTCGGCCGTACGGCTGCCGCCCCACCCCACCCGCGAGTCCCGCCCCTGAGCCGCCGGGCGCTCGGTCACGGGGCCGGCGTGGGGTCGTCGCGTGCCGCGGCTCGGCGGGCGCGGTGGTTGGCGACGTTGACGCGGTTGCCGCACAGGCCGGGCATGCAGTAGCGGCGGCGACCAGGCCGGGTGGTGTCGATGAACGCCCCCCGGCAGGTGGGCGCGCCGCACGGCCGGAAGCGCTGCTCGCCGAGGGTGTGCACGACCCCGAGGATGCCGACGCCGCAGATGAGCGAGAGGGCGTCGGCGACGGTCGCTCCGGCGCGGAGCGGGACGGCCCAGCGTGCGCGATCGGGGAGCAGGGTGGCGCCCCGGCCCGGCGAGGTGAGCGTGGTTGCGCCTTCGATGAGGTGGTCGCGGCCGGGGTGGTCGATCAGGTCGCGCACGGTCGTCCGCAGCGCGTGGACCGCACGAAGGTCGGCCGGGCGTGCTCGGCGGGCCAGTTCGGACAGTGCTCCCGAGAGGTCGTCGTCTCCGGACCGGTCACCGTGCAGGTCGGCGAACGCCACCAGGGCGGCCAGGTCGGGCAGGTGGTCGTCGCCGCGCCAGACCTCGGCAGTGGTGTTGACCAGTTCGGTCGCGACCCCGGCCGCCCAGACATGGTCGTCCAACGCGACTTGCATCCCTGCTGAGCCTCTCGCTACGTTCGATTCAAAACAGCATTTTACCCCTTACATGGACGACCCCTGCCGCGTCGGGAGACCACACCTATGACCGAGTCCGAGATCGACGCCATCGTGTTCGACGTGCTCGGCACACTCGTCGACGAATCCGCCGGCATCCGCGCCGGCATCCGCGGCCTCGCCCCGTCGCTCGACGATGCCGAGGCCGAGCGGCTCTTGTCTCTGTGGCAGCGGCACGTCGACCGCGAGCAGCGCCGCGTCGTCGACGGCGACCGGCCCTACGTTGCCGGCGACGTTCTCGATCGGGAGGCCGCCCGGCTCGTCGCAGACGCCACCGGGGTGGACGACCCGGACGCCGTGGCGGCGCTGGCCCTGGCGGGCCGCCGGCCACCGCCGTGGCCCGACACCGTGGCCGGGCTCGCCCGGCTCGCCGAGCGGTTCCCGCTGATCGCACTCTCCAACGCGAGCCGGACGGCGCTGCTGGGGCTCAACGCCCATGCCGGACTGCGCTGGCACCAGGTCCTGTCCGCCGAAGACGCCCGGACCTACAAGCCGGACCCGGCCGTCTACCGGTCGGCCGTCACCGTCTCCGGACGACCGCCGGAGCGGCTGCTGATGGTCGCCGCCCACGCCTGGGACCTGCGCGGAGCACAGGACATCGGCCTGCGCACCGCGTACGTCGCCCGCCCCGGCGGCGACCCGCCCACCGCGTCGGACCGGTTCGACCTGCACGCCGACGACCTGGCCGACCTGGCCGACGAGTTCGACAAGGCCGGCTGAGCGTCGCTACAGCGTGCGGATGGGCGCGCCGTTCAGGAAGGCGGCGATGTCCTCCACCGCGTCGGAGTAGAAGACCTGGTAGCTCTGCTCGGTGACGTACCCCATGTGCGGCGAAAGGAGCGTGCGCGGTGAGGAGCGCAGCCAGTGGTCCGCCGGCAGCGGCTCGACGTCGAACACGTCGAGCCCGGCCCCGGCGATCCATCCCTCCTCCAGCGCCTTCCGGAGGGCGTCCTGGTCCACCAGGCCGGCGCGCGCGGTGTTGACGAAGAACGCACTGGGCTTCATCGCCCGCAGGTCGGCCTCCCCGACCAGGCCCCGCGTACGGTCGCTCAGCGCCATGTGCAGCGACACGATGTCGGCCGAGCCGAACAGCTCCCGCCGGTCCACCCGCCGCACCTCGTGCTCGGCGGCCCGCTCCGCCGTCAGGTTCGGGCTCCACGCGATGACGTTCATGCCGAACGCCGGTCCGACCCGGGCCACCCGCGCGCCCAGCCGGCCGAGCCCCACGACGCCGAGCGTACGACCGTCCAGGTCGAGGCCGACGGCCTCCTGCCAGCCGCCCGCCCGGATCCGGGCGTCGTCGGCCGCGACGGTCCGTACGAGACCGAGGATCAGGGCCCAGGTGAGCTCGGCCGTGCCCCCGGCGCTGCCGCGGGTGCCGGAGACGGCGACGCCGAGCTCCCGCGCCGCGTCCAGGTCGATCGAGGCGTTGCGCATCCCCGTCGTGACCAGCAGCCGCAGCCGCGGCAGCCGCGCGAGCACCTCACGGGGGAAGGGCGTGCGTTCCCGCATCGCGACGACCACCTCGAACGGCTCCAGCGCGGCCACCAGGGCGTCGGGGTCGGCGATGTGTTCGGCGAAGAACCGCGTCGAGACGCCGGGCAGCCCGGCCCAGTCCGCCATCGAGGCGGCCACCCGCTGATAGTCGTCCAGGACGGCGACCCGAACCTCACTCACGCGTACTCCTTCGACACGGCGACCAGGGGAGTCCGCCCCCCGGGAGACGAGCGTAGGAGCCGCGGCGCGACGCACCGCCTCGGGGCCCACCGGCTCGACGAGCGGGCGTCCGGTCAAGGTCTACGCTGCCGGGCATGCTTCCCGCCGACCTGGACGCGATCGGGCTTCCGGCGCTGTCGCGTCCGATGCCCGGACGCGGACGCGGACGCCGGCTGGCCTGGTGCTGGGGGTCGTTCGCCGTGTCGGTCGCGGTGACGGCGGTCGTCGTGGCGGCCGGGTTCTCGACCGGGGCGCTGTTCGTCGAACCGCTGGCTCAGCTCGTCGTCTTCGCGGTCCTCCCCGC
Organism: Actinoallomurus iriomotensis; assembly: GCF_030269445.1. Taxonomy (GTDB): domain Bacteria; phylum Actinomycetota; class Actinomycetes; order Streptosporangiales; family Streptosporangiaceae; genus Actinoallomurus; species Actinoallomurus iriomotensis. The sequence goes on along the minus strand of NZ_BSTJ01000020.1, from coordinate 83,060 downwards.
CGTCCACCGCCTGCGGCTGGCCGGTCTGCTGGCCGACGGCCGGTATCGCACCGTGCCGGCGCCCGCGCTGGCCGCCGCCGTGCTGGCCGTCACCGCACCGAGCGGGGTGCGCGAGGTCACGGTGCGCGTCGGTCAGGTCGGCGGGTTCACCCGCTGCTTCCGTGCCGGTGGGCGAACCGTCGTGCTGGTGCACGAACGCCTGCCGGTGGTGCCGGAGGCCACGCGGTTCTTCCTCGCGCACGAGGCCGCTCACCTGGCCCGGTACGACACGGTCCGGCGGCCGGCCGCCCTCATGACCGCGCTCGTGTGCCTCTACGCTGTGGGCACGGCCTGGCCGCTCGCGCTGGTCCCCGGCGTGGTCGCCGTCGTCGCGGTCGTCGCCGTCGTCAACCGGAGCGGCGAGCGCGACTGCGACCGGCTGGCCCTACGCTGGGTCGGCCTCTCTCCGGCCGAGCGGGCGTTCTCGGTGGCCCAGCGGGCGTACCGCCGTTCGGTACGGTCGCTGCTCACCCATCCCGCCCCGGCACGGCGACTCGCCGCCTGCCGGCTCAGCGCGGAGGAGTGAAGGTCCAGCCCTTGCCGAGGAGGGCGTCGACCGCGTCGACGGCCTCGCTCAGGCGGCGCTCGTGCGGGCCGGCCACGACGACGTGCGGGAGGCGGCGTCGCCGCAGTTCTTCGGCGAACCGCGCCGACATCGCCTCGCGGATGGTCTCGCCGTCGCGCCAGCCGTCCTGCTCGAACGGCACACCGGCCGTGTCGGTGAGGATCCACAGGTCACCACGGCCACGGGCCAGAGGCGGGGCCGGCGTGCCGACGTAGCGCTCGTGCCACAGCTCGGTGGCGAAGGCGTCGGTGTCGCACACCAGCAGCGGCGAGCCCGCCCTCGCGGCGGACTCCTCCCAGGCGAACTGGCGTTCGGCGATCACGGTGAACTCCTCCGACTCCCAGTCGAGGTCGCCCAGCCACAGGCTCGGGTCGCGGCGGCGGGCGAGGGCGAGCTTCTCCTCGCAGTACAGCCGCCCGTACTCCGGCACCCACCGCGTCGCCGCCCACACGCCGCCGCGCCGCGCGTAGTGGGCGGCGAGAGCGCGGGCCAGCGTCGTGGTGCCCGACGACTCCGGAACCTACATTCAACACCTAAGGGGACCGGCCATGACTAGCGGAAACACCGTCTACCGTGCCGTTCGCGTCGGCGCGGGCAAGGTCACGCATGCTACGGCGGTCGCGCACGATGAGTTGAACGCCCGTACCGTGTGTGGCCGTCTCGTGACATCGGAAGCCCGGTCCGGTGCGCCGGTTACGTGTGCACGTTGCAAGCGGGTCGCGGCTCCTTCCGAACGTCGCCGGGCCGTCCCCGCCAACATCGCTCGCGACGCGGTTACGGTCCGCGTTCCGGCGCGTAACGTGGACGGCATGTCCTGGGAGGATCTTCGCATCGCGTCCTATCTGCGGCTGTCGCGGGACGACGACGACTCGGCGAGCATCGCTCACCAGGACGCCACAACGGACCGCACCGCGAAGGCGCACGGCGGGACGGTGGCCGCGCGGTACACCGATGACGGTCTGTCGGGCACGTTGCCGCTGGAGGACCGTCCCGACATGGCGCGGCTGGTCGCGGACATCCGCGCGGGCAAGTGGGATCTCGTCATCGCCCGTATGTCGGACCGCTACGCGCGGGACGAATATCAAATGCGGCGACTCGCCAATGTTTGCCGTGTCGCGGATGTCGCACTGTGGTCGGTCGAAGAAGGCGCACTTACCGACGAAGACGGCCAACTCAATATGGCTGCGATCACCGCGTCGTTCGTGAACGCGATTTACACGAAAGACGGGTCGAAGAAAGCGCGCGACTCGAAAGCACAGATGCGGACTCAAGGCCGCTGGACTTCCGGCCGCGCACCGTTCGGATACCGAGTCGTCCCCGCGACCATCAATGGTGTGCACGGCAAGTACCTCGCGGAAGACACCGAGTACGCCGACCGTATCCGGGACGCAATCGCGCGGGTGCTGAATGGCACACGTGTGCGGACTATTGTTGACGAGTGGAACGCGGAAGGTGTCCTGTCCCGCGACGAGCGGCAACGGGAGTTGTACGGCCGTCCGGCAATCGGTAAGCACGGGAAAACACAGTGGGACGCGAGCACACTTAGGGACATGCTTACGTCGCCGCGTCTGCTCGGGCTCATGCTGTGGGACGACACTCCCGCGCGGCACAAGACGGACGAGCACGGCAAGCGCCGTAAGGTGAAGTCGCGGGACATGAAAGTCTTCTACGGCGCTGACGGCCGACCGGTGACTGTCACTGTGAACGGAAAAGGAATCATCGATGAGCAGACGCTTTCGCTCGTACGGCATGAGTTGCTCGTTACGCGGGCAGTGGAGACGAGCGGCTACGAAAGCCGCACCCTGCTAAGGGGAATCGCGAAGTGCGGAACGTGCAGCAGCAACCTAGTACGCAACGCACAGAAAGACGGGCGGGCCGGTGGACACACCTACCGGTGCACGAACCGCACGTGTGTTAAGCGAGTGAACATCTCCGGCCCGGCGCTAGAAACGTACGTCGAAAGTGAGTTCCTCGCTGTGTGGGGAGATGTCACCCTGTGGCACACGGCCGAATCCGGGGAAGGCGAAGCGGTGCGCGCCGCTCTCCGCGACGCGGAGACCCGCATGGCGACGCTCGCGGAACGCATGGCGGATGCGGACATTCACCCTGCCGCGCTGGACGCGCTCACCGCGAATCTGAACCGCGTAGCCGCTGAGGTTGCAGCGCTGCGGGAACGCGCGGACGCCGAGCCAACCGTAACGACGGTCTACGACGACAAGACGCTTGGTGAGCGCTGGGCAGACGGGGACACCGACGTGCGCCGCGCGCTGCTCCGCGACCTGGGCATCGTGGCCAACGTCGGCGTCGGACAGGGGCGCGGCCGGTGGTCGCGGCCGGAGGACCGGGTCAAGGTCCGTGCGACGAGCGAGCTTGCCGGTCACATCCTTAACGCTCTCAGTGCCATGGAAAGCATCTAGGACGCCACATAACGCGCTAAGAGCACCGCTAATGGCTCCAAAAGGAAAACCCCGCACCGATTATCGGGTGCGGGATTTTCTCGCGTTTACAGGGCTCTCAAAGCCGCACAAACCGTCTGTGCTGCCTGCGCCGCACGAGGAATCACGCGGAACGCCCCGCATCGCTCCAGCGCTTCGCGCTCGCATCACGTGGGGGCATCGCCCCGCGAGGTACGACCACGCGTCCAACGCGTTCTAGAGGCCGCTAACGCCTCAATAGAGAACCTCGGAACCCTGAATCTGGGGTTCCGAGGTCCTCTCGCGCCTACGGGGCTTAGCACGCGCGCAGCGACGTAGTGCCGTAGCTTTCAGGGAGAAGAAACGAGGAACCCCCGGCCGACTGGACCGGGGGTTCCGCCACCTTCTAATATAAATCAAGACTTTCACGCTTCGACGTCGACTAAAATATTCGCTTATTTCGTCGAAATTTTCAATAGCGCCGCAAATCTCCTGAGTCGACTCGCGTGCGAAATATTTTGTGCGACGGTTCTTGTTTCTTCTCCATCGGACGGATCGTCGCCATTCCGTTCGATTTGCGGATTTGGATCCGCCTTTCGGCGGACCTCTATGCTGATCAACCCGAAGCGAACCACAAGCTCTTCCACCCCGTCTCGTCTGGCTCGCCAAATAAGCAGGCAAGTCCCCAGGATGACGAGTCCAAGGCAGCAGAGCAGAATGTGGCCGCTCGCGTGGCCGATCGCATCGAAGCGATCGGCCATAGTTGATCTAGCCTTCCGTCTCCTCGTTCCGGCCCACGGGGCCCCTCCTTTGACTCCATGTCGGCGGATTCCGACCGCGCCATAGTACCCGCCAGGCATCCACCTGTACGACATTTTGTTGCTGTCTATGGTGATTTCGCATTTCCGACAATTCAAGCAGTTATGCGAGTACGGACGGGATGCAACGGGGCTGCGAGCGTGCCAGGGACGCGGCCAGGGGCCGCTAGGCGACCCGCGTGTGTCCGGCCGACACGATGGGATGACATGCGTGGCATGCGGTACGTCTGCCGGTTCACGTACGAACGTCGGGCGAACGGCTCGCGAGCGACCGGGCCGCTCACTCGGATTTGATCACTCTCCGCGCCCGCCGGCCGTTAGTACGTACAGGTCAGAGACGCGCGGCCCTTAGCGGTGTTCGTCACGCAACGTCACTCCGAACCACCACCCCAGGCCACGCGCGGCGCTACGGGCGGACGGCTCGGAGCGACCCGCGAGGGACCAGGCCGCCGACGCGCACGGCTCGCGGGCGGCACGGGCAACCCCGGGACGGCTCGCGGGCGATGCGGAGAGGCCAGCGGGCAAGCTCGTGCGGTCCGCGAGCGTTCCCGAGCGGCCAGCGTGTGTCCCGCGAAGATCAGAGCGACCACCACAAACCCTCGTTGCGGCCCTGAGAGCCATGCTGGCGACCTCCCAACCTCCGAGGCACCTCGGATACGGGTAGAGAGCTGCGCGCGCCTCCTGGGGCTTCTGAGTGCTTCCGAGGTGGAAGAGGCTCGCGAGTGGCCCTGCGGGTCGCGGGGGTTCGCGGGGATGCGTTCCCTCTCCGTCCGGCCGTACGGCCTGCTACCTGCACAAACGTACGCGGAAGCGGGATAAGCGCAGATCAGAGGGTGCGTAACATTAAATGACGCGATAGGGCTCAGTCTGGTTTTCCTTTAGAGATCTCTAAAGGAAAACAGAAATTAGCTCTATCACGTCATTTAATGTTACGCACCTGTCGGAGGGTGGCCCGCCCTGCGCCGCGACCTGCACGAATGGCCATGACAGGGGCGTGAGGGGGCGCGGGGGTTCCTGCCGCGAAGCGCGACGGGACTTGAACGGCGCTGCACAAGTCTGGTCGCTGGAAGATTCTTCCGAGGTTCTGCGAACACTTGCCGCGTTGGGAGCCGTAACTCCCATGTAGACGACCTAACAGATATCGAAGGGACGTGCGGCATGGTCATCAAAGCGGACACCACTACGTGCCACGCGCACGGATGCACGCGTACCGCGCGCTGGGCGTACAAGAAGCGCGAACACGCGGTCTATTGCTCCGCTACCTGCCGTCGGAACGACATCGCTGCGAATCGCGGGAAGCCGTGGGAATCTCAGTGGGCCCATGCGCGTGCACAGCTTGCTCTGTGGGGCCGGTATCGCACCGTGAACCCGCCGGTTCCGCCTGCCGTTCCTATTCTCTGCGCCGCGTAACTCGCGCGCAACTCGATCTACCAACCCCCGTCACGACCGGAGCCCCTAGAGGACGGCGTGGCGGGGGTTACTTATGGCTTGGAGATCTAACACATGACTAACGCACTGGTGGCGGAGTATCTCGCCGCGAGATCAGAGCTACGCCACGGGCGCGAGTTGCCGTTGATGACTGCTGAACGACGCGCCGCACTCTTGCTTGCCGAGTCGCTCGACGGGACGTGGCCGACACAACGCCGCGACGCAGGATTTGCGTTTGTGCAGAGACAGCTACGTGAGGCGTGGAGTTGGGAAGTCGCGGACCAATACCACCAGTTCCCCAGAAATTACCGGCGCGGTCCGGCGCTACTAGTGAAGCCCACGGGGAAGTGCGGAAACTGTGGCACGAGTCTCCGCGACGGGCAGGTCACATTCTGCTCTCAGCGGTGCCGTATGCGTTTCAAGCGGCATGGACCAGGGAGTGCGGTCCGGCATTGCAGGGGTTGCAAGCAGGCGCTGCCCGCAAGCTGGACCGGTGTCTACTGCATTTTGTGCTGCGAAACACGGGCTGCGGACACGCATCTCGCCATGGATGACGTCTGGGAATCCAAACCTTGCGCGGTCCCTGGCTGTGAGGGAGTCGCGGAGGCGATGGGTGAGCGCGGGCGACCGCCGAAGTTCTGCTGTGACTGCGCAACTCCGGCTGCGCGGGCGCGGCGTAGACGGGCCGCGAAGAAAGCAGGTGCGCGGTAATGGTGGCGGGCGGTAAGGGGTTTAACGGTCGCTGTAAAGAGAAACTCACTCTCTCCTAAGAGTGACCGAGTAACCCCTTGCCGGGCACGCTTCTCCCGCCGCTTCTGCCGCGAACACCAACCCTCTGACCTGCGCTTCGTCACGCTGTGTCCCCGCCGGCCGGAGCGGAGCGTAATCACGACTTGTGGCGCGTTGATCAGCGCCACACAACTGTAAGCCGCCTGTCATAGCGGCTGACTACCGAATGAGCGCCCAATGCACGCTGACGAGCATTATGCCCAGATTGAAGACGCTCCGAACCCCTGCCATCGTGAGCCGCGACGGCTCCGCCGACGTATGGCGGAAACCGCCGGACGTGACCTGAACGCGATCAACGCGGCCCGCAGCATGTGCGGACTTCTCGCGCTGATCCCGGACGTACCGGACGCATCCCAGAACTTCGCGCGGAAGCCCGCAGAGAAGCCCACGCCGTCCGCGAACGCCTGGCCTACTGACTTCCCCCGGCCGACGAACGCGAAATTCAAGTACCCGGCCGTGGGTGCGCTCGTCGCGTGGCTGGGGCTGGAGAACCGCAAATACGACGCGCACGAAATCGCGGATATGACGTCGGTGTGGGCGACGGAGGCGACCAAACGCGGATTGCTCGCGCCTGACCCGACGAAGCCCACGGAGCGCACGACGATTCCTCGTAAGCCCGTACCGCGCCCCGGACGTGTGGCGAATCTCGGCAACCGGCGCGCGGCATGACCGCGACTATCGCGCTACAGATTCTCGCGGCCCTACTTGCGCTTGCGTATAGGTCGGTGTGGCGCTTCGCAGACACTGACCCTTACCCGCGTATGCCCCGGGCTGTATGAGGCCGTTACGGGGGCTCTCACGACTTGGCAGCGCGCGTTCCGCGAGTGGCGCGCGCTGCCTTCTCACTCGCGCCGCTCGCGAATAGGAGACTGACAACAATGAATCTGGACATCAACCCCACTGCCCCCTATATACCGGGCATTGCGGAGGCGGAGGCCGAAGCGCTCGCGGACGCCGTGGAGCGCTACGAAGACGCGCTGGAGGAATACCGCGACGTTATCGCCGACGATTGGCAGGACCGCGCTATCGCTCGCGAGACGGCTTTGACCGCTCGCGAGGTTGCCGAGAACGGCAAGCGCGACGACAAGCGGCCTCCGGAGCTCACCACGGCGTCCGTGAAGCGCGCGGAGGCGCTCGCGCGTCTCGGCGTGATCCGCGCGGAGGTCAGCCGCTGTGACACGGCAGCAAAGGACGCTATCCGCGAGCAGGTCCCGGCGGATGTCGCGCCGTCTGCGGAGCGTGTCAGGGATGCTCTCGCCGCGTATGAGGCCGCTATTGAGGCGCTCGTCAAGGCGGAGCGCGAGGCGCGGGAGGCTCTCTCGCGTGCGGTGGCGATTCGACACATCGCGGACGGTGGGAGTCTCCACCAGGACCCCGGAGTGTTCGCGGGGGATCACGCGTTCGGCAGTGCCAGTACGGCCGTGGCCCAGGCTCGCGAGGTGCTCATCCGGGCCCAGAACTACGCCACGCGAAAGGTCGGTGTTCGGTGATGCCTGCCGATGACTCGCTCGCGTGGCTTGAGGAGATGCGCCGCGAACACCCGGAACTGGAAGGGGCAGACGCGGCGACGCTCGCGCGGGACGCGGAGATAACGCGGCGCATGAACCAACGCGACGTGGTGACTGGCTCCGGCGCGCCGCCGCTCGAAATCGTGGAGGGTCTGCTTGGCACTCCGGCCGGTGACGCACACGCATTTGTGTACGGGTTGGACGTCGGCGACCTTTCAACCGATCAGATTCTCGCGATGCGTGCGCGCGGGATGTCTTGGGCTGAGATCAACACCCTTGCCCAGGCGCGGCGAAAGCGCCGTTTCTAAGCGCCGCTGAGCGGCTTTAACCGGGTGGGGGCATGGTCCGGGACACCGCCCCCGCCCTATCCGCTCGCTCACGGCTTTCTGAGCGCTTCCCCGGCACTGCTCCGCCGACACCCACCAGCACCCCGCGCGTGTCCGGCGCGGGGTGCCGCCCCACCGCGAGGGACCAGCCGACCAGGCCGCGTGCCGCTCGCGGCGTACGCGGTGGCCTGCCCGCTGACGTACGCGTGCGGCCTGCCTGCCCCCCTGCCCCCGGCGGGGCGGGGTGGTGCGTGTGCGTGTTGCCGACGACGACGAAGCACGAAGCGTTGACGAGATCTTTGGGTTGTTGACCTGCGGTGATAACGGCGGGTAGCCGGGGGATGGCTCGACCGGCAAGACCCTTCCTGCACGGCGGGGGTTAGCAAGCGCGGTCGGATACCGAGCATGCATCGCCTGTTTCCACGTAATAACTGGTCAACGCGTTTCGCGTGGCCTACGAAAGGAGTTACCCGCAGTGACCATCACACCGACCCCGCCTGAACCTCTCGGCACTGACGGCACGCGGCTATGGACCGAAGTGTTCGGCGAGTACGACCTTGACGACTTCTCCCCTGGAGATCTCCGCATTCTCGCGTCTGCCGCCGCGTGCTTGGACACAATCGCTGCGATGCGCGAAGCGCTTACGGACGCGCCGCTGATCGTGCAGGGGAGCATGCGGCAACAGGTCGCCAACCCACTCATTGCGGAGATTCGCTTTCACCGCGCGCAGTTCGCGGCGTTGATGCGGCAGCTTGGCTTGGAGGCTGCCGGTTCTGACAAGGACTCCCCGCGAGTCATGACGAGAACTGAGCAGGCTTCCCGAGCGGCCCGAGCACGGTGGGCACGATGACCGCTAAGAAACCCCGCCGGAGAAAGCCAGGAAACGACGTTGTGCCTGTCCCGCCGGAGTGGTTCGACCCGGACGCGGGCGTAAACGCCCTTTTCCACGAGATGATCGGTTCGCCTGACGCCGTAAAGTGGCGTCAACTGGAAGACGACGTTGACGAGTGGTGTCGTGTAAACGATGTCGAGTTGCGCCCCGAATGGGGCGGCAAGGTTACGGCGCGGTGGCTATGGGATGACACATCTGGCCGCGTGGTGCGGAATCGTTAACGCGTGAGTGTCGCCGGTTTCCATAGCCGTAAATCCGGACGCCAGCGGCCGGCAAAGTCTGCCCAGGTCCGAGCACATACAACGCATTTACGTATCGCAAGTAGCACGCGACATGGCGCGCAATCTCAGGGTTATCCGGGTGACGCGCGTGTCGCGTGGCCGCGTCGCGCGTTACGCCGGGAGTTGTCAGCATGCGTCGCCGGTGACGTTCGGTGTTAATGCGAGTGTCGCCCCGTAGCCCCGCGAGGTTCCGCCGTTGACGTTTGCGTGTTTCCAATGCCGCCGGACTTGTCGCCCGGACGGAAACCGTTGACGCGGCATGTCGCCCGCGAGGTAAAGCCGTCAACGGAAGAATTTCCAGTGTCACCCTGGACCGCCGGACCGGTCCGGGGCTTTTCACATGTGGATCTCTTGTGCAGCGCTGCACAAGTCGCGCACCGATGAGAGACCCCCGCAAAACGTCTTGCGGAGCCCTGCGTGAGGCACTCACGCGACAAGTATTGTGCAGCGCTGCACACATTTGCAGAACGTAGCGAATGGGCTTTATGGTGACCGGCGAAACGCATCGATCCCCGCGAAACTCGGAGGGACATCATGGCCGCTGCCACTCACTGCGCGCTCTGCAAAGCACCGTTCGACTTCTGGGCCGACACGGAGCTGTTCGGTTACGACGCTCGCGGTACAACTGTCGAAGCACACTCCGAATGCGATGCGGACGTGCTTGCGGTGTACATGGACGGCGAACACCCCGTGAGCGTGCTGAATTCATACGGCGTGGTGCCGCTCGCGTGAGCTGACCACACGGCCACGCCCCGATCATTCGGGCCTTACTCGGCGCGTACCGCGCTGGGCAAGGCCGGAGCGGTCGGGGCGTTCGTGTGTGTGCGCAGTCGCGAACTACTCGCCCGCATCCTCCGCGTCCGGCCGGACGAACGTCCCGCGTCCGGGTACCGACACGGCCGCGCCACGGTCGACCAGTTCGCGGACGGCGCGAGCCGCTGTCGCGTGCGCCACGCCGTACGTCTCTGCGATGACGCGGACGCCCGGCAGGCGTCGGCCGACGTCACCGGCCGCGATCCGGCGCTGTAGGTCGTCCGCTATCTGCACATACAGCGGAGTTGGCCCGTCCAGATCGATCGGCATAGAACCACGCTAGAACGGCCTGTGACGTGCTAGAACGCACGGTACTGTCAATACTAACTAGCACGGAGTAGAACGGTGTGGGACGCTGGGAGGTCCAGACAGCAGACGACCCCGCGCAGCGATGACGCGCCACGCGGGGTCTAGGTCCGACCGCCCCGGGAGGCGACCAGTCCATGAACAGTCAGCGTACGGCCACCGTGTCCCCACGGTGGCAACCGCCCGAGCAAAGCGCGGACGGCGGCTACTGGCGTGCCCGACTCGCGGTGCAACGACTGTCCGCCGCAGAGCAGACAGCGGGGCTAGAACCCATCGTGTACGGCCCCACGGCCGACGCGTGCCAACGCGAAACCGTCCGGCAAGACCAGATCTGGGCAGACATGCCACTACGCACGGGTGACCACGCCGAAGCGGTTCGCCGCGTCCGGTACCTCTCCGGCGACGACTCCGACGAACCCGTATGGCTACCAGCGCACGGGTCCGACGTCCAAAGCGGCGACATGATCGCGGAGGGCCACACCATCTACCAGGTGAAGCGCCGGAAGTACACGCCGGTGTACGACCCGCGCTTCCGCATCGTCTTGCCGGACGGCTCCGAAGTGACGATCTACAAGAACACAGCGATTCGGATCTTGGACCCGGACGGCACGGTCCGGGAACGGCTGTTCGGCGTCGACCAGGCGGAGGAGCAGTGAGCGCGGCGGTAGCGCTGGCGGTTGCCGGTGGCGTGTGGCTGGCCGTACTGGTCACCGTTGCTGTGACTGTCGATCGGCGTAGGCCGTCGTACGTCGGCCGTCACCGCGATTGGAGGTACTCGCGATGAACAGCGGAACTGATGGGATCCCCACGCCCGAGCAATACGCATGGGCGCGTGAGGTCTTGCGTATGGACCCGCCGCCCGCAGTCGACCAGGACGACGAGACAGACGACGACGCAGACGATTGACCGTCCCACGCGGAACGCACGGACCGGCCCTCACCTGCACGGGTGGGGGCCGGTCCGCATGTCCGGACCGTGCACGGGCACGGGAGGCACGCATGTTATGGTGTGTTTTCCCAGTTCCGGAAGACTCCGCGCCGACGACCACGACGCGGCGTGCCAGGTACGCGCGGACGGCCGGTGACAGCCACTCCCAGCAGGCCACCGGGTCCGCGCGGACGGCCGTGCCGCTGACCGGGTGGCGCGTGCGCGCCGGGTCGACCGGCACGTGCACGGCGTCGAGGCGGTGGGCCAGTTCGGGCCCGTAGTCCTCGGAGCTGAACACCAGGTCGACCGGGTCCGCCGCGGCGGCGCGGAACACCGCGACGTGCGCCGCCCAGACCTCGTCGGAGTCGTAGTCGACCTCGTTGTCGTCGACCGCCGCGACGATCTCCACCTGCGGCTGCGGATGGCGTTCGCGCAGCCAGGCGGCGCGCAACGCGATCGGGATGGTCTCCACCGGGGAGGCGGCGACCACGACGGTCAGCCGGTCGCACCGCGCGGCGGCGGTGTCGATGAGGTGGTGGTGACCGGCGTGCGGCGGGTAGAACTTGCCGATCACCAGGCCGTGACTCACGTCGCCGCCGGTACGGGCGTCGCCGCCTGCCGTGCCACCCACTCGCGTCGCCACGCGATCAGCCCGGCCACGCACAGGGCCAGGAACAGCACGTACAGCACGCTCGTCAGGTACAGGTGCTTGTAGGCGTACAGCGGGATGTAGATCAGGTCGGCGGCGATCCACAGCCACCACGACTCCAGCAGCTTGCGGCTCTGCCCATACGTCGCGGCGAGCGAGATCGTCGTCGTCAGCGCGTCCCAGAACGGCACGGTCGAGTCGGTCCAGGCGCTGAGCATCCAGGTCAGCAGGGCGGTCGCGGCGACCCCGGCCACGGCGAGCCCGACCCACTCGGCTCGCGAGGTGCGCTGGGTGACGAGTTCGGTACGGCCCCGGCCGCCGTACAGCCACTGCCACCAACCCCACACCTGGAGGACGACGTAGACACCCTGCAGGCCCGCGTCGGCGTACAGGCCGCCGTCCACGAAGATCAGTCCGAGCAGGACGACGTTGGCGATGCCCACCGGCCAGTTCGCGATGTGCTGGCGGACGACGAGCCAGACGTTGACCGCGCCGGTGACGAAGCCGAGCACCTCTGCCCAGGAGGTCGGCGTGCTCCCGAGGGTGAACGCCGGATGGAGCAACGGCTCCAGAAGGTCGTGCAGGGACATGACCTTGAAATTACCTCGTGACGACGGTGGCCACCTCGACGCATTCGCCGCCGTTGCTGCCGGAGCGGCTGCTCCTGCACCACTCGTCGTAGGCCGTGGTCACAGTCCCTCCAGGGTCCGGCGGATCAGTTCCAAGGGTGCCACGCATTCGTCCAAGGGTGCCACGCATTCGCGGCCCAGCGCCTCGGGGCGACATCCGAAAAGTCGCGGATCGGCACCATGTTTGTGGGAAACTCGCTGAAATTCATAAGATGCGCGAGCTGTGCGTGAGGGCCATCACCCGAAAGGTATGACCGTGGACAGTGCGAAGTCGAAAAACCGGCGATTCCTCGTCGTCGCCGGCAACCTCCTCGCGGCCGCGCTGGTCACCGGCCTGGTGACCGCCTGTTCAGACAACGGCAACGGCCGGTCTGACTCCACGAGTACGCACGGCCGGCCCGGCTCCACGAGTGCGAGGCCGGCGACCCAACCCCGCAAGTACGTCGCCATGGGCGGGAATGGCGTGAGGCACTCCATGCTGGCATTCCAGGTTTACCCCGAGGGTGGCCAGCTGAGCGGGACGTACACGACGGTGATTTACGGCGGCTCCGGCCAGGAGGTCCGGGATACCACCGACTTCAACGGGCACGGCTCGGACAGCACATTCCAGTTCGACGGCCTGTCCACCTATGGGCCCATCACGGGCACCCTCTCCGGAGACCGAACCCGTCTGACGACCGACCATGACTTCGGTGGGACGTCGGAGTGGACGATCGTCTCCTCCGAGGCCGTGTTCGAGTCAGCCCTCAAGGAGTACGCCAAGCGATTCGAAGCCTGTCGCAAGAAGAACGAGGTGTCCCCCTGTGAGCACGTGCATTGAACACGCGTCGACCGCGTCGCGAGCCACCCGTAACCTCGCGACGACCGTGGCCACCTCGACGCACTCGCCACCGTAGCCGCCGGAACGGCTGCTCTTCCGCCATTCGTCGTGGTGGACGGTCATAGCCGCTCCCGCGTGCGCTGGATCAGTTCCAAGGATGCCGCGGCGGTCTCCGTCACCAAATGCAGGGCCTGATAGACGGCGAACCAGCCGTGGACCAGGTCCGGCCGCTCCTGGAAATGCCCGCGCTGGTGGTCTTCGGTGTAGGCGACGTCCGGTTCGTCGGTGAAGCTGAGGATGGTGAACGCGGACGTCAGCCCGGCGTGCGCGCCGGTCGCCAACGGGATGACCTGAACGGTGATGCCCGGACGCTGGGCGGCCTCCACCAGGGCGTCGAGTTGCGCGCGGTGCACCTCCGGCCCGCCGACCGGACGCAGGAGCGCGGTCTCGTCGATGACCAGCCACAGCGTGGGAGGATCGTCGCGGGCCAGGATCTCCTGCCGCTCCAGCCGGGCGGCGAGGAGGCCCTCGACCGTCTCCGGCCGGGCGCTCGGACGGCCCGCCGCGATCAGAGCATGCGCGTAGTCCGGTGTCTGGAGCAGGCCGGGCAGGACCAGCGCGTGATACTGCCGGATCACCGCGGCGCGGCTCTCGGCGTCCGCGTACCGCTCGAAGGAGATGACCGGATGCGGCTCCTCGTACCTGATCAGATCGAAGATGTCGAGGAGCACCTTCTCCGGGAGTCCGAGCACCTTCTCCAGCTCGATGACCGCCTGCTTCTGCGGGCAGAGCTGACCGGTCTCCACGTTGGCGAGCCACCCGTTGCTGTAGTTGACCAGCCCGGCGAGATAGTCCTGGGTCATGCCGGCCGCCTCGCGGTGCCGCCGGATCGCCGCACCGAGGGTCCGCAGTGAGGGGCTGATGGGCTTGTTCATGGACGGCATTATCGAGCGTAGCCACAGCAGGACTCAGGGTAATGGCGAGATGGTCGGGCCTTTGTCGGCGGTCGCCGGATGAGGGCCCTGCTGTGGGTGCGCGTCCTCAATCAGGTCGGCGCGTTCGCGCTCGCGTTCCTGGCGGTGGTGGCCGGTCCGCGCCTGGTCACGCCGGTGCTCGTGGTGTTCGGCGTGGCGGCGCTGGCCTCCCGCTGGGCCGGCGGCGTGCTGCTCGACCGGGTACGGCCCCGCACGCTCGTGGTCGCCGGGCTGGCCGCGACCGGCGTCGCGCTGCTCGCGCTCGCCGCCGCGCGCACGCCGGGGCAGATCCTGGCCGCGACGGCGGCGACGGGCCTGGCCTTCGAGCTGTACGAGCCCGCCACCAGCGAGTTCCTGGCGCGGCTCGCCGAGGGCGATCGGCGGCGCGACGCGTACGCCCTGCTCGGCACCGCTCTGGCCGCGGCGGGCGCGGTGTCCGGGCTGCTCGCCGCGGCGCTGCTGCCGTTCGGGGTCCACCGGCTGTTGCTCGCCGACGCCGCCACCTGCCTGGCCGCGGCGGCGGTCGCGCAGGCGTTCCTGCCACGACCGCCGTTCGCGGCGACCGCACGCCGGCGGGACCGCTGGCGGCCACCGGCCCGCCTGGTGCGGCTGACCGCCTCCGCCACCGCGTACGCCTTCGGCTACCTGGCCGTGCTGATGTTCGCGCCGTTCGTGCTGCTCCAGCGCGGCGCCCCCGCCTGGCTGCCCGGCCTCGTGCTGGCGGCTGCCGCGCTGCTCGCGCCCCTGGCCCGGCGCCCGCTGTCGGGCCGCCCGCGTACGGCGCTCCTGCTCTCCTGCGTGCTCGCGGCGACGATGGCTCTCGTACGGGACGTCCCGCTGACCGTGGCGGCGTACCTGGCGTGGGCGATGACGGGCAGTGCGCTGCTGGGTCACTGGCCGGCGCTGGCGGCCGACGCCGCGCCCGCCGCCGACCGGCCGCGGTGGTTCGCCTTCCTCGGGCTGTCCTGGGGTGTGGCGCAGCCCGCCGTGCCGGGCGTCGTCGGCTTGGTCGCGGCGGCCGGCGGGCGTACCGCCGCGGCACCGCTGGCCGCCGCCGCCGCGTTCCTCGTCGCGGTCAGTGTGGATCCGCGCCCGTGAGGTAGTGCTCAGTCGCGGTAGGCGGCGGCAGCGATCCGCACGAACGAGCGGATCAGTGGATTCGTGTCGCCCTCGTTCCACGCCACCACCACACGGCTCGGCGGCATATCGATCAGCGGCACCACGGTGAGCCCCGCCGGCGGCTCATGGTCCAGGAGAGTCATGCCGACGGTGCCGTTCCAGAGAACGGCCTGCCGGCATTCCTGGACGACGCGCACTACCGGGCCCTCGCGAAGTTCTCCGCCACTCCAGTACGACTGCCAGAGGGGATCGGTGCCCTCCGGGAACAGGAACCAACGGCGATCGGCAATGTCGGCCAGCTTGAGGCTGTCGGCGCGAGCCAGCGGATCGTCGGCGCGCAGCAGCGCGCCCACCGGGTCGGCGCGCAACTCATGCACCGTCAGGCCCGTCTCGTCGAACGGGCCACGGGTCAGGGCGACATCGACCAGTCCGGCATGCAACCCGCAGGTGGGATCGGTCAGGTCGGTCTCGCGGACGCGGACCTCGACGCGTGGATGCCGCCGGTGATAGGCGACGGCGAGCCGGGCCGCGCCCGGATCGGTGCCGTCACCCAGGATGCCGACGGTGATCGTCGCGGCGCCGGCCGCCGCGGCCACGTGCACGCGTAGGCGGTCGGCCTGGTCGAGCAGGGCGCGTGCCTCGTCGAGCAGCACCGCCCCCACCGGAGTGAGCGCGACACCGGCGGACGATCGATCGAACAGCGCGGCACCGAGCTCGGTCTCCAATTGCTTGATCGCCCGGCTCAGGGGCGGCTGACTCATGTGCAGCCGGGCCGCGGCCCGGCCGAAGTGGAATTCCTCGGCGACCGCCACGAAATAACGCAGCGTCCGTAGTTCCATGACGCGACGATACCCGTACGGTATCGACGCCACGGAATGTGTCTTGGACAGGCGCCGTGTCCTGGCCGTGGAATCGAAACATGACTGATGAGCCGAACACCACTGAGCCGATCACCGCCGTATCCGTGGTCGGTCCGGACGACGGAGAGACGATCGTGCTGGGCACGACGCGGCTGCGCGTCCTCGAAGACGGCAGCAATACCGGGCACCGCCTCGGGCTGGCCGAGTCCGTCCTCGCACCGCACACGCCCGGACCGCCGCAGCACCGCCACGCCCAGCACGATGAGGGCTTCTACATCATTTCCGGCACGGTGCGGTTCACCGTCGGAGACGAGGACTACGACGCGACGCCGGGCACGCTCGTGATGGTCCCGCCCGGAGCCCCGCACACTTTCGCCAACCTGACCGACCGACCGGCCGTCATGCTCAGCACTTTCACACCGGACCTGTACGTGCAGTACTTCCGGGACCTGCAGGACATGATCGCCGGCGGCCGGGAACCGACCCCACAGGCGAGCATCCGAACGATGAGGCGTTACGCCACCGAGCCCGCCACCGACTTCGTCGAAAAGCCGCGAGGATGATCATCCGGGCGCACGCGCGCGCAGACCGGTGAAGACGATGGCGAGGGCACGTTCGCGCAGGTCGGAGTCCCAGCCGCCCTGAAGCGCGCCCTGGCAGGTGGCCGCCAGCAGGGCCATCACCTCGTCGATCCGCACGTCCGTACGGACGGCGCCGGCCCGCTGTGCGTGGTCCAGCAGCGCGGCGACCTCCTGCCGCAGCGGCCGTACGGCGTCCGCCATGGTGAGACCGGCGCCGGTCGCGGAGAGGAGCTCGACCACGGTCTTCTTCTCCGCGGCCTGCGCGACGAGATCGGCGAAGAACGTGAACAGCGCGGTGCCCGGATCGCCGTCGGCGGCCAGCGCGGTCGCCTGCTCGGTGAGCCGCGACAGCACGTCCTTCATGATCGCCTGGAGCAGTTCGCGCTTGGTCGGGAAGTGCCGGAACACCGTGCCGATCGCCACGCCCGCGCGTTCGGCCACCTCCTCGGTCGAGGCGGAGGGCCCCTTCTCGGCGAAGACCGCCTCGGCGACGGCGAGGATCCGCGCCCGGTTGCGCCGCGCGTCGGCGCGCAGCGGCCGGGACTCGTCAGGCACGCGCGTACCTCCGGAGGGTTGACAACATGAGTCGCGACTCAGGATAGTGCTTAATATGAGTCGCAACTCATGTTAACCATCGGAGGGGCAGCCATGTCCGAGAACCCGGGTCCGCGCGAGATCTTCGAACAGATGCAACGGCACTGGCTCGACCCGGCCCGTCGGTTCGGCGACCTGCTCGCCGACGACGCGATCGTCGAAACGCCCTTCGCACCGCCCGGCCGGCCCACGCGCGTCGAAGGCCGCGAGGAGTGGCTCCGCCGCACCGAGCCCGAGCGGGCGAACTTCCCGGTGCGGTTCGAGGAGGTGCGGAACGTCGTCGTGCACGAGACGACCGACCCCGAGGTGATCGTCGTGGAGTACGAGCTGGCCGGGGTGATCCCCGCCACCGGCCACCGGGACTCCGCGGCGTTCATCGGCGTCCTGCGCGTACGGGACGGGAAGGTGGTGCACTGGCGCGAGTACCAGAACACCCTGGCCATCGTCGCCGCGCTGGGCGGCCTGCCCGACCCGGCCGGTCGACCGGTTTCCCCATGAGCGATACGGAGCGGACGGGCGGGCGGCACCTCGACGGAGGCCGCCCGCTGGCCGCCTACGCGGATCCCCTCTACGTCGTGTGCCCGCGGTGCGGTTCCCGGGCGACGGTCATGACCCGTCCGGACCTGCCCGAGCTGCGCTACTACGCCGAACTTCGCTTCCGCCCACGCCGGTTGACCTGCGGCGACTGCGCCCTGACCCGCGAGTGGACGGCCGAACGCCGGGGCAACGCGCTCATCGGCGTCCGGCTCGGCGGCCCGGACGATCCGTTCTTCGGCCTGCCGCTCTGGCTCCAGACCCCGTGCCGCGGCAAGGTGCTGTGGGCCTACAACGAACGCCACCTCGACGCGGTCGAGGCCCATGTGGCGGCGACGCTCCGCGAGCGCGGGAGCGGCCCGGCGATGAGCATGGTCGCCTGCCTGCCGGCATGGGTCAAGGCCGCGGGCAACCGGGACGACGTGCTGCGAGCCGTCGAACACCTCCGCGCCCAGCACGCCGACCCGCACCACCGGCCCTCCGCCGCGTACGGCCACGAGACACCGCGTCGCACGGCCGACCTGTACGCCGGGCCGCCGTACTGACCGCACGGCGGAGGCCCGCCCACCGGGGACGGGCCTCCTGCCGGCGGTCAGGGTCACACCGGCACCGGCTCGGGCGGCAGCGACGGGGCCGGCTCCTCGCCGTGCGACAGGTCCGGCAACCAGCCGAGCCAGCGCGGCAGGTACCAGTTCCGCTCGCCCAGCAGCCTCATCGCCGAGGGCAGCAGCACCGCGCGCACCACCGTCGCGTCGAGCAGGACCGCGACCGCCAGGCCCACGCCCATCTGCTTGAAGTCCTGCATCGACAGCGTGCCGAACACCGCGAAGACCGCCACCATGATGGTCGCCGCGCTCGTCACCGCGCCGGCCGTCGAGCGGATGCCCTCCGCGACCGCCCGCGAGGTCGGCACGCCCCGGTCGTGGGCCTCCCGGATCCGCGACACCACGAACACGTGGTAGTCCATCGACAATCCGAACAGCACCACGAAGACGAACAGCGGCAGCCAGGCCTCGATCGCGCCGACACCATGGGTGCCGACCAGGCTCGCACCCCAGCCGTGCTGGAAGACCGCCACCATCACGCCGTACGCCGCCCCGACCGACAGCAGGTTGAGCACGATCGCCGTCGCGGCGATCGGCAGGGACCGGAACGAGACCAGCATCAGCAGGAACGTCACGCCGAGCACGAAGACGAAGACCGGAACGATGCTGCCGCGCAACTGGTCGTTCCAGTCGTCGGAGAAGGCGAGCGTGCCGGCCACGTGTGCCTCGGCGACCCGGTCGAACGCCCGGGGCACCATGGCGCGCAGGGTCTTCAGCGCGTGCTGTGAGGTGGCGTCCGACCCGCTCCCGGCCAGCGGCACGTCGACGATCGCCACGTCCGGTCCGGCGTACACCCGCGTACGCACCGACTGCCCGAACTCGGCGTTGCCGCGCACGGAGGACTCGAAGGACGCGATCGCCGACTTCACCGCGGGCGCCTCGATGTCCTTGGCCTTGAGCACCACCGTCGCCGGGTCCGGACCGCCCGGGAACGCGGCCGTGATGTGGTCGTAGGTCTGCATCAGCGGCGTGTCGCGCGGCACCTGCTGCTCGATGCCGAGCTTCTCGGTGTGCATGCCGAGCGCCGGCGCCGCCAGGACGAGCAGCACGCCGGCGGCCAGCACCGCCGAGATGCCCGGACGGCGCAGCACCGGACGGAGCACGGCGTCCCAGAACCGCCCGGTCGAGCGCCGGCGCCGCAGGAACGGGACCCGCCCGAACTCCACCTTGTCGCCGAGCAGCGACAGCAGCGCGGGCAGCACGGTCACCGACCCGAGGACGGCGATGAGCACGACCAGGATCGTCGCCACCGCGAAGCCGTCGAACAGCAGCATCCCCGAGAAGAACATGCCGGCCATGGCCACCATCACGGTCAGCCCGGACACCAGCACGGAACGGCCGGACGTCGCCGCCGCGATGCGCAGCGCGGTCTCCCGGTCGCGGCCCGCCGCGCGTTCCTCACGTTCGCGGCGCAGGTAGAACAGGCAGTAGTCGACGCCGACCGCCAGGCCCATCAGCAGCATGACCGAGCTGGCCGAACCGTCCATGTGCAGGCCGTGGCTGACCACCGCGAGCAGGCCGTTCGCGGCCAGGAACGCCGTGACCGCGATGACGACGGGGACCACCGCGGCGAGGAGGGCCGCGAAGGCGACGAGCAGGATGCCCAGCGCCAGCGGCACGGCGGTCAGTTCCGCACGGGAGAAGTCCTTGCCGAGCGTCTGGTCGAACCAGTGGTCGCCGCTCGCGTCGCCGAACTGCTCGATCCGCACCTCGGGATGCCGTGCCCGCACCGCGGCCACGGCGTTCTGCACGGGAGCGACCCGATCCCCCGCCGTCTTCGGATCACCGGTCATGTCGAACTGCACCAGGGCGTCATGGCCGTCCCGCGAGACCAGCGGCTCACGCGGCGCCGTCGCCTGCCCGCTCGACCGCACGGCCCGCGTCACGTCCGGCAGCGCGGCGCGGAACCCGTTCACGGTCGCGCTGTGCACGAGCACCATCTCCGACGCCGGCTTCGTGATGCCGGCGTCGGAGACGATCCGCTGGGCCCGGCCGGAGTCACCGACGCCGTCCTCGCCGTCGGTCAGCGACTGCTGTCCCACCATCCCGCCGATGAGAACGGCGGCCACCACGAACAGCAGCCAGCCGAAGATCGCGGTCTTACGATGGCGTGCGCTCCAGCCGCCGAGCCGGGCGGCCATATTGGGTTTCATCAGCGTCTCCTCGCTCGTTGAACACGCTGATGACGCTAGAAATCAGGGGCTCGCGATCCCATCCCGGCGGCCCCCGGATCGTTTCGGGGGTGGACACCTCCCCGGCGGTGGTGCCAGCACCACTGCGGTGCCGCCCGGAGCCCTACTCGTGCTCCGCCAGGACGATGTCGTGGTCCGCGGTCGCGTCCGCGGCGAACGTGAGGAGCCGGGAGCCCTCGGCGACCAGCGCGTCGCGGGTCACGATGTCCAGTGGCTCGTACGGCGTGAGGTGCAGCACGGCGGTCTTCGAGCTCCGCTCGATCCGCCAGGTGCCGCGGACGAACCCGTCGACCAGGAACGTGCCGGGGAAGACCCCGTTGGGCACGGCGAAGGTCCGCTTCCGCGCCTCCTCCGACATGATCCGGCGGCGGTCGGCGTGGGACAGCAGGATGTTGTCGAACTCGGCGACGAACCGCACCGGAGCCTCGGTGTCCGGCCCGGGTCTCGGCGCGTCGGGCAGGTCGAACAGCTCCTTGCCCCGGTCGTCGCGGAACACCGCCAGACGGGGCCGCAGCCGATCGAGGACGGGTTTCAGCCGCGTGACGCCCATCCACGTCTGCACGTCCTTCACCGTCGCCGGGCCGAACGCCGCCAGATAGCGCAGCACGACGTCCTCGATCGACGGCGCGGAGTGCAGCGGCCGCCCCAGCCACGCCTCGGCCGAGGTGACCCGCGTCTGCCCGCCCATGCCCCAGACGCCCCGTGGCGGCACCTGCACCAGGGGTACTCCCGCCCGGACGGCCTGGGCCAGCGCGGCGGGGGCCCGGCCGGTCCAGCGCGGATCCTCGGCGAGACGAGCGCCCAGCTCGCTCATCGTGTGCGGCCGGGACTCCACCAGAGCGCGCCCCGCCGCGAACAGCGCCGGCAGCTCGATCCCGTCCAGCGGTCTGCGAAAGGTGGACCGCAACGCCCCGTCGAGGATCGGCTGGGTGAGAGGACGGAGCGTCCGGCAGTCCGCGGCGCTGACCAGGTGGACCGTGCCGCGCATGAGGCCGATCCGGACCACCTGGCGACCGGTGAGCAGGTGGGCCAGTTCGTCCTGGCGGAAACCCGCCAGCCGCGACCAGAGCCCGTAGTACGGCGGCCAGGGAGCCTGCGCCTGCAGGCCGACCAGCCGCTCGATCATCTCCAGCGCGGACGCGGCCGACCGCTCGAGCAGCGACTGCCGCTCCAGGAGTGCCCGGTTGAGCTCCCGTACGCCCAGGACGTCCATCCGTGCATTATTCCTTGGTCACCGGACCCAGTCGGGACGGCGGCCGAGGTAACGCAGCAGTTCGGCGACGGCGTCGTCCTCGGGTTGCGGGGCGAGGGCCGGCGCGTAGGCGAAGCCGCGAAGCGGTTCCGCGAGGGTGGTCGCGACGGGCATCAGCAGGGTGGCGAGATCCGCGCTCAGCGGTGAGGGCAGGCCGACGGCGACCGCGATGTCCCAGGCGTGCACCGCGGCGTCGAGTGCGGCGGCGCCGACGACGGTCTCGGCCGGCAGCGAGCCCTGCGGGAGGGGCGACGGAACGGCCTGCGTGCCGGGGCTCACCGTCGCGAAGGCGCGGACCGAGCCGTCCAGTGCGGCGGCGAGCAGCTCCTGCGGGTCGGCGGGAGCGTCTCCGGCGGGCTCGAAGGGGTTCTCGCTCGGGCCGCCGCTCCCGGTGATCGCGGCGACATAGGCGAGCTGGTCACCGGCGGCGTGCCGCAGCACCTGGGCGGCGTTCCACTGCTCGCACGGCGTGGGCAGCTTCCAGTCGGTGTCGGCGACCTTCGCGACGGTCGTCCGCAGTGCGCCGTGGGCCTGGTCCAGGACGTCCCAAGAGATGGCGGTCATTTCGTTCCCTTCGATCCGAACGGAGTGATCCGTTCCGTTTGAGAACTCTATCGGAACGGATGATTCCGTTCAAGTGCTAGAGTCCAGGACATGGAGACCAGGACCGGGCGACTGAGCGGACGTCAGGCCGAGGCGGCGCGCAACGACGGAGTGATCTTGGACGCCGCCCGGGAGGTGTTCATGCGGGAGCCCGGCGCACCGATCTCCGCGGTCGCCGAGCAGGCCGGTGTGGGCGTGGGTGCGCTGTACCGCCGTTACGCGGGCAAGGAAGAGCTGCTGCGGACACTGTGCTCGGACGGGCTGCACCGGTTCGTCGCCCTCGCCGAGGCCGCTCTGGCCGAGGACGGGGATCCGTGGGAGGCGTTCGCCGGCTTCGTCCGGGGGGTCACCGACTCCGACGTGCACTCCCTGACGGTGCGTCTGGCCGGCACGTTCACCCCCACGCCCGAGTTGCACGAGCTGGCCGCGCACGCGAGCGCGCTGGCCAACCGGGTATTCCGCCGCGCGAAGGCCGCCGGCGTACTACGGCCCGACCTGCACGCCAATGACATACCGATGATCTTCGAGCAGATCACCGCGATCCGCCTCGGCGACGCCGAGCGCACCGCCACGCTACGCCGGCGTTACCTGGCGCTGGTGCTGGACGCCGTGCGCGCCCAGCCGGGCGCCACCCGGCTGCCCGGCCCGCCGCCGAGCGCAGAGGAGTTCGGCGCACGCTGGCGGCCTGAGGCTTAGGCCGAGGATGCGCGGACCCCGCCCGGCAGGACGGGGCTCACACGAGAGAGCGCCGGTCAGCGGATCCCGGCGAACAGGTCGTCCTCGTCGTCGGGGACCGCGACGTCGCTCTTGACGCGGACGAACGCCTCGGTGCCGAGCACCTGCGGCAGCAGGTCGTCCGGCAGCCGCAGGAAGAAGATATTGTCGGCCTGGCTCGCGTGCGCCGCGAGGGCCTTGCGCTTGCGCTCGACGTACGGCCGCACGTCGACGTACGTGGTGACCTTCTCGTCCGGCGTGCCGAAGTCCTCGGGCAGTTCGTCGAAGTTGAAGTCGAAGTCCACACCGGCCTCCTGCAGCAGGGGGCCCATCGCGCGGAACCGGGACCGGGGCATGGCCGTGTGGTAGAGCTTGTGCGGAAGGCCGCGCCTCTCCCGCTGCGCCTCCGCCGCGACCACCGCGATGCGGTGTGCCTGGATGTGGTCGGGGTGACCGTACCCGCCGTTCTCGTCATAGGTGACCAGCACCTGGGGGCGGTACTTGTCCATCAGGGCGGTGAGCTTGGCCGCGGACTGTGCCAGGGGGACGTTCGCGAAGACGTCGTCGCGGCTGTTGGCGTCCCAGCCGACCATGCCGGAGTCGCGATAGCCGAGCAGCTCCACGTGCTGGATGCCCAGGTGTGTGACCGAGTCGCGCAGCTCGGCGAGCCGCGTCTCGCGTACCGCCTCCTCGTCATGGCCCGGCTCGCCGGGCTTGACTCCGCCCGGTCCGTCGCCCTGCTCACCGTTCGTACAGGTCACCAGGACGGTGCGAACGCCCTCCTCGGCGTAGCGCGCGAATATGCCACCCGTGCTGAGCACCTCATCGTCCGGATGGGCGTGCACGGCCATGAGCGTGAGTTCAGATTCCATGCCTTCCAGAATGCCCCGGCGCACGGACAGTTCTATGCTCCGCCGAGTGAACGCTCACGAACGTTACATCTCCGCCGCCGAAACCGAGATCGCGAAGTTCGTCGAGGTCGTCGGCCAGGCCGACCCCGCGACGCCGGTGCCCACCTGTCCCGGCTGGACCGTCGCCGACCTCATCCGGCACTACGGCACGGTGCAGCGCTGGATCACCCACATCGTGCGCACGCTGCCGGAGGAACGCGTCGCGGAAGGCGACCTCGACCTGGGCCTGCCCGACGACGTGAACGACTATCCGCGCTGGCTCGCGGACGGCGTACCGCCGCTGGTGACGACGCTGCGTGCGACGCCGGGCGATACGCCGGCCTGGGCGTTCGGGCCCGACCAGCACGTGCGCTTCTGGTCGCGCCGGGTGCTGCACGAGACCGTCGTCCACCGCGCGGACGCCGAGCTCGCCCTCGGCCGCGAACCCGTCATCGACCGCGAGCTCGCCGCGGACGGCGTCGAGGAGTTCCTCACCACCTACACCCACCATCCGCGGATCGCCCGCCGGATCGCGGAGTTCGGCCGGTTCGGGGAGACGCTGCACCTGCACGCCACCGACGGCGACGGGGAATGGATGATCACGCTCGGCCCCGACGGCACGCGGTGGGAACGCGGTCACGGCAAGGGCGCGGTCGCCGCACGCGGGACGACGAGCGACCTGCTGCTCCTGTCGTACGGGCGGTACGAGCCGAAGCGCTGCACCGTCTTCGGCGACGAGGACCTGCTGTCCGGCTGGCTGGCCGCCGCCGCGCCACGCTGACGTAGGTCAGCGCGACCGGCGTCGCCGGCGCTTCCAGATGGCCGCGCACTCCGCACAGGTGTCCGGTGGCGGGGAGGCCGAGGACTCGCCGCGCACGGTCATGACGGCGCCGCAGTAGGCCACGACGGTCGAACCCACCGGCCGGGCGGGCGGAGGGTAGCCGTGTGTGACCTCGTCGGCGCCGTCATCGGCAGGCCGGGGAACTGACTCGGTCGAGGACTGCGACGCCACCCCTCAAAGGTAAGCCACCCGGCCCCGCGCCGGTCCAGAACCCGGTACGGCCACCCGCGAAGGCAGGAGTCGCTGACTCCGGAGCCAGGTCGCGAGTCCGGACCGTCCCCGCGCGCCTGGTTGCCGACGAAACATCCGGGCTGTCAGCATGCACGGGTATTCCCCCACCCCCTGGAGCCCCCATGCGTCTCAGCGCCCGCCTGATCGCCACCGGAGTCGTCGCGGGACTGCTGGGCGTCGTCCCGGTCGCCGCCGAAGCCGCGAGCCCGGCACAGAGCAGACTCGTGGCCCGTACGACGCCCGCCGGCCCGGTGACCCCGGCGATCACCACGGCCGCCTCCGGCCCGTCCGGCGTCTCCGCGAAGGGCGCCTACCTGTACGACATGGACACGGCCAAGAAGCTGTGGGGCGTCGCGACGACCACGAAGCGGCCGATCGGCAGCATCACCAAGATGATGACCGCGGTCATCGCGCTCCGCGCGGGCGGCCTCGACAAGACCGTCACGATCAAGAAGTCCTACGTCGACCACGTCAAGAACAACGACGCGAGCAGCGCGGGCCTCAAGGCCGGCGACAAGGTGACCGTGCGGCAGCTGCTGAACGCCATGCTGCTGCCGTCCGGCTGCGACGCCGCGTACGCCCTGGCCGACATCTACGGCCCCGGTCAGACCAACTTCGTCGCGAAGATGAACAAGGAGGCCGCCGCGCTGAAGATGACCTCGACGCACTACCTCAACGCCGACGGCCTGCCGACGTCGACGCACAAGGAGGGCTACTCCACCCCGCACGACCTGATCCTGCTGGCCCGCTACGCCATGACCAGCACGAACTTCAAGGCGATCGTGACCCGCCAGTCGTACTCGCTCAGCAAGACCAGCGGCCACGCGGCGTACAAGTGGGCCAACACCAACCTGCTGCTCGGCTCCTACAGCGGCGCGATCGGCATCAAGACCGGGCACACCAACGCGGCGGGGTACTCCCTGGTCTTCGCCGCCCAGCGCAACGGCCGTACGCTGCTCGGCCTCGTGCTGAACAGCACCTCCACGGACTCCAACCGCCGGTTCAAGGACGCCGCGGCCATGCTCGACTGGGGCTTCGGCGCCAAGACGACCATGCGTCAGCTGAGGTCCCTGCCGCCGGGCCAGGCCACGGACTGACATGCTTGGTCCATGGTCGATGACGAACGCTGGAAGGCACGGTTCCGCGCGGCACGCGTGAGCCTGCCGAGCTGGGCCCATGACGCGCCGCACCGCAGCGTCTACCGCTCCAACGCCACGGGCACGTGGGAGATCTACGCCTGGGACCGCGAGACCGACGTCCGCCGCCAGGTGACCGACCGGCCGAACGGCACCTGGATGGGCGGCGTCGACCCGACCGGCGACTGGATCTGGTGGTTCGCCGACACCGACGGCGATGAGTTCGGGGTGTGGCGGCGTGAGCCGTTCGGCGGCGGCGAGGACGCCGCTCCGAAACTGGAGCCGTCGTACCCGGCCGGGCTGGCGGTCGGTTCCAGCGGGCTGGTCGTGATCGGCCGGAGCACCGAGAGCGGCTCGACCGTCCACTGGTGCGCCCCGGGCGAGGAACCGCGCGTTCTGTACGCCCACGACGAGGACGCGTACATCATCGACCTGTCCGAGGACGAGTCGCTCATCGCGATCAATCACAGCGAGCACGGCGACAGCCGCCACATGGCCCTGCGGGTCGTACGGCCGGACGGCTCCACCGTGGCCGACCTGTGGGACGGGCCGGGCAAGGGCCTGGGCGCGGTCGCGTTCTCCCCCGTGGTCGGCGACCAGCGGCTGCTCGTCGAGCACGAGCGCCGCGGCCGGTCCGAACCGCTGATCTGGGACCCGGTGAACGGCACGGTCGAGGAGATCGCGCTCGACCTGTCCGGCGAGGTCGGCGCCGACTGGTACCCGGACGCGTCGGCACTGCTGGTCTCCCGCTCCCACCACGCGCGCGACGAGCTGTACCGCTACGACCTGTCCACCGGGACGCTGCGGCAGATCGACACGCCGCGCGGCGTCATCGGCTCGGCCACGGCCCGCCCGGACGGCACGGTGGAGTTCTCCTGGTCCTCCTCGGCGTCCCCGCCGGTGGTCCGCTCGACGTCCGGCGCGGTCGTGCTGACCCCGCCCGGCGAGCCCGCGCCGCCGTCGGTGGCAGTCGAGGACGCCTGGGTGACCGGCCCGGGCGGCGACGTCCACGCCCTGATCTCCAAGCCCGCGGGCCCGGGCCCGTTCCCGACCGTGTTCGACGTCCACGGCGGCCCGGCGGCCTACGACGACGACTCCTTCTCCCCGGACGCCGCGGCGTGGGTGGACCATGGCTTCGCCGTCGTCCGGGTGAACTACCGCGGGTCCAGCGGGTACGGCAGCGAGTGGCGTGACGCGATCGAGGGCCGGCCGGGGCTGGTGGAGCTGGAGGACATCAAGGCGGTACGCGACTGGGCGGTCGCCACGCACCTCGCCGACCCGTCACGGCTGGTGCTGACCGGCGCCTCCTGGGGCGGCTTCATCACGCTGCTGGGCATCGGCGTGCAGCCGGACGACTGGTCGGTCGCGATCGGCATCGTGCCGGTGGCGGACTACGTCGCGGCGTACGAGGACGAGATGGAGGCGCTGCAGGCGTTCGACCGGTCGCTGTTCGGCGGGTCGCCGGCCGAGGTGCCGGACCGGTACGCCGCCTCGTCGCCGATCACGTACGCCGACCGGGTCACCACGCCGGTGCTGGTCATGGCAGGGGAGAACGACCCGCGCTGCCCGATCCGGCAGATCGACAACTATCTGGCGCGCCTGCGGGAGCTGGGCAAGGAGCACGAGGTCTACCGGTACGACGCGGGTCACGGCTCACTCGTG
Source organism: Actinoallomurus iriomotensis (assembly GCF_030269445.1). GTDB lineage: Bacteria > Actinomycetota > Actinomycetes > Streptosporangiales > Streptosporangiaceae > Actinoallomurus > Actinoallomurus iriomotensis. The sequence continues at coordinate 55,068 of NZ_BSTJ01000020.1, read as the reverse complement.
ATCGAGGAGCGGATCCGGCAGATGGCCGCGACGATCGACTTCGCCCGCAAGCACCTGGACCTCGTGTAGGTGCGCGCCAGGCGGGCCGGACCGTGTCCGTTCCGCCGTCCAGCGTCACTGCCCTGACGGCGGTGGGGTGTCCTGTGCCAGGCCCGCGAGGAGCAAGTCGATCATGCGGCGGGCCTGGTAGTCGGGGAAGGTCTCGGCTCCGATGCACAGGTTGCCGACGGCGAGCATGAGGTCGTAGGCCCGTATGTCCGCGCGTGTGCGGCCGGCGGCGGCGGATGCCTTCAGCAGCTGGTCGAGTACGGGCAGCAGGCGGTCGACGAACTCGGCGTGCAGCCTCTCGAACCCGGCCTGATCCGAGTGCAGCGCCTCGGCCAGGCCGTGCTTGGTGACCAGGAAATCGGCGAACCGCGCGACCCATGACCGCAACGCCTCGTAGGGCGTTTCGTCGGCGGCGGGGGTGGTGGTCGTAGCGTCGGCGAGCGCGTCGAGCTGGTGCCGGAAGACCGCGACCACCAGGTCGGCCCGGGTGGGGAAGTGCCGGTAGATGGTGCCCATGCCGACGCCCGCTTCGGCGGCGATCTCTCGCACGGGAGCGTCGACGCCCGCACGGACGAACACCGCGGCGGCGGCGTCCAGGAGCGTCTGCTGGTTGCGGCGGGCGTCGAACCGCTTACGCCGGCCGACGTCGACGGGCGGCGGCTTGTCGGCCGGCGTCATTCGAGGTGCCTCCTTCTCACTTGCCAATCGGAGCGATGTTCCGTATATGAGGCGGAGCATTGATCCGGAACGGAGCAACGTTCCGGATGTCCATGGTGCCAGATCGATGCACTACAGGCCATCACGCCCCGGCTTAAGAAGGTATTCATCTCATGAGCGACACGACATCGCCGATCATCTCGGTGGCACCGATCACGCTCGCGGCCCCCAACCGTGGCCAAGACCTGCAGGTACGGGTCTCAGCGCCGACGACCGGTCACGACCTGCCGGTCGTTGTCCTCTCGCACGGCATGACCTTGTCCATGGACGATTACGCACCGCTGGTCGACTTCTGGGCCGCCCGCGGGTTCGTCGTCATCCAGCCCACCCACCTCGACTCGCTCGGCCTCGCCCCCGACGACCCGCGCACCCCGCTCATCTGGCGCATCCGGACCGACGACCTGACCTGCGTCCTCGACCAGCTCGACGCCGTCGAAGCCGACGTGCCCGGACTCGCCGGACGCATCGACCACGACCGCATCGCGGTCGCCGGACACTCATGGGGCGCACAGACCGCGAGCACGCTCGCGGGCGCGCGGGTCATCGACGCCGACGGCAGACCCGGTGAGAGCATGGCCGACCCGCGGGTCGGGGCGGCGGTGCTGCTCTGTCTGCCCGGAACCGGCGGCGCCGACCTGACCCCGTTCGCCGCCGAACACTTCTCGTTCATGAGCCCTGATTTCGCCGGGATGAAGACGCCCAGCCTGATCGTCGCCGGCGACCACGACGACTCCCCGCTGACGGTTCGCGGCCCGGACTGGTTCACCGACGGCTACCGCCTCGGCCCGGGCGCCACCGATCTGCTGACCCTTTTCGGTGCGGAACACGGGCTCGGCGGCATCCAGGGGTACAACGACACGCGGACCACCGACGAGAGCCCTGAGCGCGTCGCGGTCATTCAGCGGGCCACCCTGGCGTATCTGCGTACCGCGCTGGGCCTCGACGACGGCGCGTGGCCTGCCACCCGCGCGACCCTGGCCGCGACCAGCGACCCACTGGGACGGATCGACTCGAAATGACCGGCATCTCGCGGAGCACGGCCTAAGCGCCGGGCCGCTCCTCCTGCCCGGTGATGGCGGCGACCATCCGTACGACCGCGTCGCGGACCTCGTCGTCGGTCAGGTCGGCGGAGGGGTTCGCGGTCCGGCCGAAGGGGAAGTCCGGGGACCACGCGGTGGCGAGCGCGAGGACGGCCATCAGGAGCAGCGTCGGCGGGATGTCGTCGCGTACGGAGCCTGACTTCTGCCGCTCGCGCAGCAGGTCGAGCTTGCGGTCGTGCTCCTGCTCACGCGTCGACGGCAGGGCCGCGGTGCGTTCCAGCGTCGCCCAGGCCAGCAGCCGGTAGACGCCGGGGTTGGACCGGGCGAGGTCGAACACCCGGCCGGCCAGTCCGGGCAGGTCGTCGGGGTCGAAGGGGGCCCCGGCGTAGGCGTCGGACAGGTGCCGCTGCAGCACCGTGGCGAACAGCGTCTCCTTGTTGTCGAAGTAGACGTAGATCAGGTTCTTGTTGCACCGGGCGTTCTTGGCGATCCGGTCGACTCGCGCGCCCGCCACGCCGTACTCGGCGAACTCCGCGAACGCCGCGTCGAGGATGCGTTGCTTGGTCTCGGTCGCGGTCACCTCGCCAGGCTACCAATTGACTAACCGGTTAGGCAGGGCCATGATTTAGCTAACCGGTTAGTCAAAAGCCTCCTCACGAAGGAAGAGTGACCTCAATGACCACGCTGGCAGGAACGCTCACCCTGTCCGACGACCTCACCATCTCCCGCATGGGGTACGGCGCCATGCAGCTCGCCGGGCCCGGGGTGTTCGGGCCGCCGCGCGACCGCGACGAGGCCATCGCGGTGCTGCGGGAGGCCGTCGACCTCGGCGTCACGCACATCGACACCTCCGACTTCTACGGGCCCGCCGTCACCAACGAGCTGATCCGCGAGGCGCTGCACCCGTACCCGGAGGGCCTGCACATCGCGACGAAGGTCGGGGCGCGGCGCGGGAACGACGGCTCCTGGATCCACTCATCGGACCCGGCTGACCTCGTCACCCAGGTGCACGAGAACCTCGACCACCTGCGACTCGACGTCCTCGACATCGTCTACCTGCGGCTGGAGACGTTGACCCCGAACGATGGCTTCATCGACAAGTCGCTCGCCGAGCCGTTCGGCGCGCTCGCCGAACTGCGGTCCCAGGGCCTGATCCGCCACCTCGCGCTCAGCGGCGCCTCCGAGGCCCACCTCACCGAGGCGCAGGGCATCGCGCCGGTGGTGGCGATCCAGAACTTCTACAACATCGTCAAGCGCGACGACGACGCGATGGTCGAGCGCACCGCGCGGGAGAACATCGCGTACGCGGCGTTCTTCCCGCTCGGCGGGTTCACGCCGCTGCAGTCCGACGCGTTGAACAAGGTCGCCGCGCGGCTCGGCGCCTCCGCCCAGCAGGTCGCCCTGGCGTGGCTGCTCCAGCGCTCGGCGACGACCGTCCTCATCCCCGGCACCTCATCGCGGGTGCACCTGCGCGAGAACGTGCGTGCCGCCGAGCTCGACCTCCCCGCCGACGCACTGCGCGAGCTGGACGCGATCGCCGCTCAGTGAGCGGACGAGCGCAGGACGAGGCAGACGAAGCCGAAGGCGTCACGGTAGGCGCGCAGCCATCCGTCCCGATGCTCGGTCGCCACCGCGAGCGCCTCGGCGGCGTCGGGGTCGTCCGGGTGGTCGAGGGCCCAGGAGGCGAGGGAGCCGCTCCAGGACCACTCGTACTCGTCCAGCTCCTGACGTGTGCTGATGTGCCCGTACACGGGGATCCAGCCGTCGCCGGTCACCTTGTCCACGGTGGCCGGAAGGTCCTCCATCGCACCGAAGATCTCGACCGCGGCGGGACTCGGCGGGTGCTCCCAGAAGCCGTCGCCGACGATGACCCGGCCGCCGGGCGCCAGGTGCCGCCGCGCCGCCGCGAGCGTGGGGAGCAGGCCGCCGAACGCGTGAGTCGCCCCCACGCAGAGCACGACGTCGAACGGCTCGGCCGGCTCGTACGCCGCAGCGTCGGACCGGTGGAGCGCCAGCCGGTCCCGTACGCCGAGCGCCCCGGCGCCCTCCTCGGCCCGCGCGAGGGCCGGAGCGGACAGGTCGACGCCGTCGGCCCGCACGCGGGGATGGTCGGCGAGGGCGCTGAGGAGCCACGCACCGCCGCCGCAGCCGAGGTCGAGGAACCGCTCGTCGCCGCGCCGGACCGCCTTGGCGATCAGCTCCCGTACGGACGCGGGAGCCAGCGGACCGGCGATGGGATGGTCGGCGTGGGCGAGCGCGGAGATCGTCTGTCGGTCCATCCGGGTCAGCGTGGCAGCACCGTACGGCCCGCCGCACCCGGTTTTCCGCGTCACTCGCCGGGAGGAGCGTCTCGATGTTCACCTGCGCAGGTCGCGGTAGGTGGACAGGGCCTCGCGTACGACGCCGCGCATGCCGGGCAGACGAGCCATGCCGACCAGTTTGTCGATCAGCGGCACGGTGCGTTCGACCAGGCGGTAGGTCTTCTCCGCGTCCGGGCTGCTGTCGTAGACCCAGTAGAGGACCACGCCCATGGAGTACAGCCACAGCAGTTCGGGCAGCTCGGCCCGGATCTCGGCGTCCGTCTTCAGCGTCGAGCCCGCCACGACGTCGCGGTAGATCGCGATGGACGCCTCCCGGACCGGGCCGGACTCGGTGCTGAACGGGCTCAGCGGGCTCGACGGCTCAGCCGCGTGCTTGAAGAACTTGCCGGCGAACTCCTTGTACGGCTGGAGCGTGTCGATGCGGGCGCGCAGCACGCCGAGCAGCCGGGCGCGGAACTCCCGCTCCGCGGCCAGCACCTCACGGCACGCCTCGGTGTGGTCGTCCTGGGAGTGCTCGTAGTAGAGCTGGATCAGCTCTTCCTTCGAGGCGAAGTAGTAATACGCGTTTCCCACCGAAACGCCCGCCTCGGTGGCGATGGCCCGCATGGTCGTGGCCTCGTAACCGCGTTCGCGGAAAAGCCGCAGAGCGGTCTTGGCGATCAGATCCCGGGTCTGCTCGGACTTGGTCGGTACGGCCACAGCCGACACTGTACGTCTCTTCCCGGACCGGGTCGGCGCAGGCCAACAACGAGCCAGGATTCCGCGCCCGTTTCGCAAAACGGCGCGTCTCCTGCAGCGCCGTCGCGTCGCACGTGGCAGATGCTGCCGCTGGGCGCATGCGACGGCACAGGGAGGTTGGATGTCGACACGGCTGACCGTCATCACCGGCTGCGCCACGGCATTTTTCGCCTTAACGGCCGGCACGGCCCAAGCATGGACGCACGACCGGAAAACACCGTCGGAACCCCTGCACCAGCAGGAGGCCGGCTCTCTGCTCCGCGCGGCGGGGCTTCGCTGGATCTCCTCCGGGCACTGCATGCGCCGGAGGAACCCGCACTGCACCTCGTTCGAGGGGCTACGTCCGTCCACACTCGACGGCGTGCTCCGGCTGAGAGAGGCGAGCCGCTGCGGCCTGGTGATCTCAGGCGGCACCGAAAGGGGCCACGCGCACGGCCAGTACAGCCACGGCTCGGGCTACAAGCTCGACATTCTGCCCAACCACTGCCTCAATCGCTTCGTTCGCCACCACTACCAGCGCATACACCGGCGAGGCGACGGCGCGGCGCTCTACCGGACGGCCGACCGCGACCTGTTCGCACGTGAACCGTCGCACTGGGACGTCACATTCATGTGATCAATGTTTCGCGTGAAACGTGGAGGCCCGGGTGGCACCGGGCCTCCATCGCTCGGCGTCGGGAACTCAGCCGGTGAACTCGGCCGCGACCAGTTCGGCGATCTCCGCGGCGTTCAGGGCCGCGCCCTTGCGCAGGTTGTCGCCGCACACGAACAGGTCGAGGGTGTTCGGGAAGTCGATCGCCTGCCGGATCCGCCCGACGTACGTCGGGTCGGTGCCGACGACGTCCGCCGGGGTCGGGTACACGGAGTTCGCCGGGTCGTCCATGACCACCACGGTCGGGGCGGCCTCGAGGATCGCCCGCGCGCCCGCGACGTCGACCGGCCGCTCGAACGTCGCGTGCACGGCCAGCGAGTGCGTCGTGATCACCGGCACGCGTACGCAGGTGGAGGAGACCTTCAGGTCGGGGATGCCGAGGATCTTGCGGGACTCGTTGCGGAGCTTGAGCTCCTCCGACGCCCAGCCGTCCTCCTTCAGCGAGCCCGCCCACGGCACGACGTTGAGGGCCATCGGCGCCGGGAACGGCGACTCCGCGTCGCCGAGCCGGCTCTCGATCGCCTTGCGCACGTCACCGGCGGTCTGGCCGAGCGTACGGTCGCCGGCGACGGCCTCGATCTCGGCGTACAGCCGCTCGCTGCCGGCCACGCCCGCACCGGAGACCGCCTGGTAGGAGGCGACGACGAGCGCGTCGAGGCCGTACTCGGCGTGCAGCGCGCCCATCGCGGCCATCATCGACAGCGTCGTGCAGTTGGGCGTGGAGATGATGCCGCGCGGCCGATCGCGTACGGCCTCGGGGTTGACCTCGGGCACGACGAGCGGCACGTCCGGCTCCATCCGGAACGCGCCCGACTTGTCCACGACGACCGCGCCGCGCTCGGCCGCGATCGGCACCCACTTCTTCGAGACCTCGTCGGGGACGTCGAACATCGCGATGTCGACGCCGTCGAAGACCTCCGGGGTCAGCTCCTGGACGACGAGTTCCTCGCCGCGTACGGGCAGGCGGCGGCCGGCCGAACGGGCGGAGGCGACGAGACGGATCTCGCCGTAGACGTCCTCGCGGGTCGAGACGATGTCCCGCATGACGGTGCCGACGGCGCCGGTGGCGCCGACGAGGGCGAGAGTGGGCTTCCGTACGCTCATCGGCCGGTCCCTCCGTAGACGACGGCCTCGACCTGGTCGGAGTCGAGGTCGAACGCGTGGTGCGCGGCGGTGACGGCGGAGTCGACGTCGTCCTGGTCGACCACCACCGAGATCCGGATCTCCGAGGTGGAGATCATCTCGATGTTGACGCCGGCGTCGGCGATGGAACCGAAGAACTTGGCGGTCACGCCGGGGTGGGAGCGCATGCCGGCGCCGATCAGCGAGACCTTGCCGATCTGGTCGTCGTACCGCAGCGAGTCGAACCCGATGCGCTCCTTGATCTTGTTGAGGGCGGCCATCGCCGTCTGCCCGTCCGTACGCGGGAGGGTGAAGGAGATGTCCGTACGGCTCGTCGCGGCGGCCGAGATGTTCTGCACGATCATGTCGATGTTGATCTCGGCGTCGGCGAGCGTCTGGAAGATCGTGGCCGCCTCGCCGACCTTGTCGGGCACGCCGACGACCGTGATCTTGGCCTCGCTCCGGTCGTGGGCGACGCCGGAGATGATCGCTTGTTCCATCGTGCTTCCCTCGATGCTGGACTTGACCCAGGTGCCGGTCTTGTGGCTGAACGACGACCGCACGTGGATGGGCATGGCGTAGCGCCGGGCGTACTCCACGCAGCGCAGGTGCAGGATCTTGGCGCCACAGGCCGCCATCTCCATCATCTCCTCGTAGGAGATGTCGGGGATGCGCCGGGCGGCCGGAACGATGCGGGGATCGGCGGTGAAGATGCCGTCCACGTCGGTGTAGATCTCGCAGACGTCGGCGCCAAGCGCGGCGGCGAGCGCCACCGCCGTCGTGTCCGAACCACCACGGCCGAGCGTCGTGACGTCCTTGGAGTCCTGGGACACTCCCTGGAATCCGGCCACGATCGCGATCAGGCCGTCGTCGAGGGCGCCGCGGATGCGGCCGGGCGTGACGTCGATGATCCGTGCCTTGCCGTGGCTGCCGTCGGTGATGACGCCGGCCTGGGAGCCGGTGAAGGACCGCGCCTCGTGACCGAGGTTGGCGATGGCCATGGCGAGCAACGCCATCGAGATGCGCTCTCCCGAGGTGAGCAGCATGTCGAGTTCACGTGCCGGCGGCAGGGGGCTGACCTGGTTGGCCAGATCGATCAGCTCATCCGTCGTGTCCCCCATCGCGGACACCACAACGGCGACGTCATGTCCGTCGCGTTTGGTGTTGGCGATGCGCTGGGCGACGCGCTTGATGCTTTCCGCGTCCGCGACGGAGGAGCCACCGTACTTCTGCACGACTAGAGCCACGCGTGAGCACTCCTCGGTTCAGGCGTTGTTTGACGCGCCGAGTCTACCGAGGTCAGGGGCCTGCGCCGCGAGGCGATATCCCGCTATGCGAGATTTGCGCCTTTCCCGGCAACAGGCGGGAAACCTTCCGTCAACCCGCGACCTGTTCCTCCATGACGTCCAGACGCGCACTCGCCGAAACCGCATAAAGAGCACGGAGCGCAGCCCCGGCGTGGTTGCCCCAGTGGTTGAAGTAGCTGTACTGCCACCACCACAGCGCCTCGAGCTTGCGGTCGGCCTCGTAGTGCCGGCGGCCGTGCACCAGGTCGCTGGCGACGTCGACGAGGTCGTCGGAGAGCCGGTACGGGGTCGCCTCGGTGTCCTTGTACGGGTCGAAGACCTCCATGTAGTCGTCGACCTGGGTGAGGCGCTCGGCCAGCCCTTGCCGTACGGCGTCCAGATCGGGGTCCTCGCCGACGTCGGGCTCCCAGTTGTCCGGGAGGATCACGTCGGTGCTGGCACCCAGCCGCGCCCCGGCCATCGCGATCTGGGAGACCTCGAGCAGCAGGTAGGGCACGGCGTGCTCGCCGGCCTCGCCCTTGGCGACGGCCTCGAGCCCGGCCATATATGTGTCGACATGCTTCGCCACTCGATCGGCGAGCGTGGTCCAGCTGTTCTCAGACATCGAGCAGCCTCCGTCCTTCGAACGCACGGCCGAGTGTGACCTCGTCGGCGTATTCCAGATCGCCCCCCACCGGCAGGCCGCTGGCGAGCCGCGTGACGGTGAGGCCCATCGGTTTCACGAGCCGGGCGAGGTAGGTCGCGGTCGCCTCACCTTCGAGGTTCGGGTCGGTGGCCAAGATGAGCTCGGTCACCTCTCCGTCGGCGAGCCGCGTCATGAGCTCCCGGACCCGCAGATCGTCGGGGCCGACCCCTTCGATCGGGCTGATCGCCCCGCCGAGCACGTGGTAGCGGCCTCGGAACTCGCGCGTCTTTTCGATCGCGACGACATCCTTCGGCTCCTCCACCACACAGATCACATGCAGGTCACGACGAGCGTCCCGGCAGATCCGGCATTCCTCTGCCTCGGCCACATTACCGCAGACTTTACAGAATCTGACTTTCTCTTTGACCTCACGCAACGCCTCGGTCAGCCGCGAGACGTCGGCGGGGTCCGCAGCGAGCAGATGGAAGGCGATCCGCTGCGCGCTCTTCGGCCCGACGCCGGGCAGCCTGCCCAACTCGTCGATGAGGTTCTGCACGACCCCCTCGTACACGGCTCCCTCCCTTCTGTCGGTGTTGTTCTGGGCGAAGATCGTAGGGCGTACGGCAACGGCTCGTCGGGGCTCGGCCCCGGCCCCTCAGAGCCGGCTCCGGCTCGTCAGAGTCCGGGAAGACCGAGCCCGCCGGGCAGGCCACCCCCGGGACCGCCGCCGAGACCGCTCAGACCCTCGGTCAGCGGACCCATCTTGGTCTCCTGGAGCCGCTGCGCCTCCTCGCCGGCGTTGTGGATCGCGGCGACGACCAGGTCGGCAAGGGTCTCGGCGGTGTCCTGCGGGTCGCCCGGGTCGATCGCGGCCGGGTCGATGACGAGCTTGACGAGCTCGTTCTGGCCGTTCACCGTAGCCGTGACCAGTCCGCCTCCCGCGGTGCCCTCGATCTCGGCCTCCGCGAGCTCACGCTGCAGGTTGATGAGCTGCTCCTGCATCCGCTGCGCCTGCTGCAGCATCTGCTGGATATTCGGCTCGCCTCCGGGTTCCACGGCGTCTCCTCGTTCGATCGTCCGATGGCACGAGACTACGGGGTCCGCCGCCGATGCGGTACGCGCCCACCCGTGATCGAAATTCCGGTCATCTCCCGTACCGCTGACCGCGTACGGCGGAGCGCGACCCGCTCCTGGCAGCCACCGGGATCAGAGTGGCCTACGGACGCGGCAAATGGGCTTAATCCCCAGGTCAAGCGTTGTCGATCTCCTGGATGACCTTCCCCCCGAGTACCTGCTCGATCAGCGCCATGCCGGTCAGCGCGCTGTCCGCGCCGGCGTCGGCGTCACCTTCCGGGTCGACCTCGTCGGCCTCGTCCATCGGCCCCGGCGGTGGCGGCACGAACCCCGGCGGCGCGGGCGCCGCCGGCGGAGGCTCGGGCGGCCGGTGCTCCTGCTGACGCGGCGGTGGGGGCGGGGGCTGCGCGGGCGCCGAGGCGCCCCAGCCGCCGCCGGTGTCGGGCGGCGGCTGCGGTGGCCCCTGACGACCACCGCCTCCGCCGTTGTCGAGTACCGCGTCGATGCGCCACTCGACGCCGAGGATCTCCTTGAGCGCCTCGCGGAGCACGACCTCCTTGCCGCCGGTGGTGAACCCGCGGCGCTTCCCCTCGTTGGCGAACGCGAGAGTGAGGACGTTACCGTCGAGCGAGGCGACCTCGACGCCCTCCATGAGGACGATCCAGGCGACCTTGCTGCGTTGCTTGACCGCCTCGAGGATGTCGACCCACATGCGGCGGATGGCGCCGACGTCGACCGTTCCGGGGTCTCCTTGCTGGGCGGGTGCCTGCGTCTGTTGCGGTGCCTGCGTCTGTTGCGGTGCCTGTGGTCGCGGTTGTGCTGGGGCCGGCCAGTCGGCGTCGCTCGCGGCGCGGGAGCCGTTGCGTTCGCTTGGGCGCGCGGCCTGCCCGGACCGGTCCGAGCGGCTCTCGTCGCGGCCGGTCGGGGCCTGTTGCCCGGGAGAGGCGCTCGGAGCGCCCCAGGAGGCCGCCGCGGAGGCGACGGAAGGCGGACCGGCCGGAGGCTCCGGAGAGGCCGCCGGCTTGGGAGTGGCGGCGGCCGAAGCCGCCGAGCGGGAGCCGGAGTCGGCCGAGTGCGAGCCCGCCGGCCCCGAAGGGTCCGAGCCGGCCGAACGGACCGAGCCGGCCGGCGCCGAAGGCTCGGAAGCCGAACCCGACGAGGCCGCTGCGGAGTTATCCACAGCCCCCCGCGCACCTTCCGCCCCGCCGCTCCCGCGCTGGACAATGGAAGTGGGGTCGCCCCCCTGGGCGGGCGGGGGTTGTCTTACCGGTGAGGGTTGGTTCTCGCTTCCGGCGGCCGGGTCGCTGCGGGGGGCTCGGCCTGGGGCGTGGCGTTCTTCGGCGGGCTGTGGGGGCTGGGGGCGGCGGATCGGGGGCAGGTCCGCGGGCGGGGCGCCGTCGCCGATCGCCAGGCGGCGCTCCAGGCGGTCCAGGCGGGTCAGGAGCGAGGCCTCGTCGTCGTACGCCCCCGGCAGCAGGATCCTCGCGCAGATCAGTTCGAGCAGCAGACGCGGCGCCGTGGCCCCGCGCATCTCCGTCAGGCCCGTGTGCAGCAGGTCCGCCGCGCGCGTCAGCTCGGCCACGCCGAGTCGCGACGCCTGCGCCTGCATGCGTTCGAGCTCGTCCGGAGGCACGTCGAGCAGCCCGGTCGCCCCCGAGTCGGGCACGTTCGAAAGGATCACCAGATCGCGGAAGCGTTCGAGCAGGTCGGCCGCGAACCTCCGCGGATCCTGCCCGCCCTCCATCACCCGGTCGATCGCGGCGAACACCGCCCCGCCGTCACGGGTGGCGATCGCGTCCACCACCTCGTCCAGCAGGGTCGCGTCCGTGTAGCCCAGCAGCGAGACCGCGCGGGCGTACGTGATGCCCTCCTCGCCGGCGCCCGCGAGGAGCTGGTCCAGGATCGACTCGGAGTCGCGCGCGGACCCGGCCCCGGCGCGTACGACGAGCGGGATCGCGGCCGGCTCGTACGGGACGTTCTCCTTCTGCAGGATGTCCTCGAGCAGTTCGCGCAGGGTGCCCGGCGGGATCAGACGAAACGGGTAGTGGTGCGTACGGGACCGGATCGTCCCGATGACCTTCTCCGGCTCGGTCGTCGCGAAGATGAACTTCAGGTGGGCCGGCGGCTCCTCGACGAGCTTCAGCAGCGCGTTGAACCCTTCGCGGGTCACCATGTGCGCCTCGTCGATGATGTAGATCTTGTAGCGCGCGGCCACCGGGGCGAAGAAGGCACGTTCGCGCAGGTCACGCGCGTCGTCCACACCACCGTGGGAGGCCGCGTCGATCTCGATCACGTCGATGTGCCCGGCGCCGGACGGACCCAGCGCGACGCAGGACTCACATTTGCCGCAGGGCTCGGGCGTCGGCCCCTGCTCACAGTTCAGCGAACGCGCCAGGATCCGCGCGCTGGAGGTCTTCCCGCAGCCGCGCGGCCCGCTGAACAGGTACGCGTGATGGATGCGCCCGTTTCGCAACGCCTGCTGAAGCGGCTCGGCGACGTGTTCCTGCCCCTTGAGCTCGGCGAACGTCGCTGGCCGATACTTTCGGTATAGAGCCAGACTCATCGGGGGTCCGTCCTCGTCAGAAGCAAAGGACCCCCCGCACACCCGCCAGAGCCTGCTTATCCTTGCTGCCTTCCGGCCCTGGGGAGGTTCACAGGATGACGCCATGCGAGGGGTCTCGACTGAGTCTATGGCATCCGGAGGACGTGTTCGGCCCGTACGCTCTCCTCGGTTCCAACGATCCCCGGGAGAGCCACGTATGACGATCTTCCACATCGCCGAACGCACCGACTGGGAGGCCGCCCGCGAGTCCGGCGGCCCGTACGAGATCTCGACCCGCGGCCAGACCCTCGCGGATGTCGGCTTCATCCACGCCTCACGAGACGAGGAACAGGTCCGCAAGGTCCAGCGGGCGTTCTACGCCGACCTGGACGACCTACTACTCCTCACGATCGACCCGGAGGGTCTGGACGTACGCCACGAGGCGGTCGGCGACGACGTTTTCCCGCACATCTACGGCCCGCTCCCGATCGAGGCCGTCATCGATGTACGGCCGCTGCCGCGAACCCGGTAGGCTTCTCCGCGGAGGATTCGCCTAGTGGCCTAGGGCGCACGCTTGGAAAGCGTGTTGGGGGCAACCCCTCGCGAGTTCGAATCTCGCATCCTCCGCCACGCTGATCAGGCAAGACGTCGGGCCGGTACCCAAGGGGTACCGGCCCGACGTGTTTCCTAGTCTCAATTGATCGTCAGGTGTGGTGGCCGGCCACTCGACCATGCCGTGGAGCAGCGTCGCGAGCGCCACGCCAGCTGAGTGCGTCGAGCTCCGCAAGTCGACGTGCGGAGCTCGACTCCGCGGCTCGCGTAGACCTCATGCGGCGTATCCACCATGTCGACCATCGGTTGGAAGCTCGGCACGCACTTCAGGGACAAGGGCCGCTACCTCACAGCCCGCCGACGCGCCCCGCGGCCGGTCGTCCGGGCCGCGGGGCGGTGTGTGAGGGTTCGGCGGTTCAGGCGCCGGGGCGGTTCGCGGTGGGGAGGGTGATGGGGGTCTGCGTCGCCGACGTGCCGTTGTTGAGGTACAGCATGGCGACGCCGCGAATGAACGCGTCGAACAGGGAGTAGCCGTCGGGGATGATGTTCGACGTGCCTTCGCGGAACGCGACGTAGAGCGGCCAGCCGGTCTGGATCAGGGTGCGTGAGATGAGGTCGTGCGGCAGCTTGAGCCAGTCCGAGTAGGTGTCGCCGATGAGGTAGCGGACCATCTCGCTGACGAAGCCGGTGTCCACGCCCAGGGTGGGCTTCTCGATGTAACCGAGCAGCGTCTGGGCCAGGTTGACGCCCTCGGTCGTGGAGGCGAGGTTGGGCCACAGCATCTGCTGCGCCTGTGCCTGAGCGTCGGCCCAGCTCTGCGGGATGAACTGGTCCTGGACTCCGAGCAGGTGGAGGGCGACCTGCCAGGCGTGGAGGTCCGCGGCCTGCTCTGCGGCCGACAGCTTGACGCCCCACTTCTGCATGTTGTTGTGCGCGACGGTGGCCACCGAGTGGAAGGTGCGCAGGATGTCACCGTTGCTGATCGGCTTCCATTCGTCCGCGGTCGCCTCGTAGTGCGTCGAGGTCGGAAGCAGGTTGCGCACCATGGAGTGCACCAGGCGCGTCTTGTTGGCGCTGACGATGAAGTGGCCGTTCGGGTGCCAGGCCGTCCCGCTGTGCAGGTCGTACCCGAAGGTGAAGGTCTTGGCCGCGCGGGCCTTCATGTCGGCGCCGCCCGCGGACCAGTAGACCGCGCGGGCCTCCCGTGGGATCACGGTGCTCAGTATCCCGCTACCGAGGCTCTCGGACACGAACAAGTAGCTGCTCAGGCGCGTGTAGAGCTTCTCGGACGCGGCGAGCACGCTGGGGTCGGCCCAGGAGGGAAGCTGGTTGACCTGCTGCAGGTACGAGACCAGGTAGCTCGGCATTCCGGACGGAAGCGGATCGCTGTTGTCGACCCACGACTGCCAGGCGGTGTTGACCGCTGAGATCTTGCCGTCGGCGAGCAACTGAGCCGCCACCTGGTCCGGCACGGGGTCCCACACCGAGAACGGGTCGGTGACCGTATCGGCCTTGGCGATCGAGCCTGCCGACGACCACGACCACGCCTTGGGTGACGCCACGCTCGTGAGACCGAGGGCGGCGCCGAGCGTCAGGACACGCCTCCTGTTGAGACTTTCCATTCACTTACCTACTTCCGCGTGGGACCAGATGCATCTAAGACACCTAGGGTGGAGCGGATCTGAAGGGGGGAGGTGGGATGTGAATATTCATTAACATAACCAGGTGGTTCGAGGACGACAAGGGCCCTTTTGGGACGACGTTTCCTGTTGCCGCGATGGCCATGCGCACCTGGGGGCTGATCCAGCCCCCTGTGGTTGACTGCGCGTATGGCCCTGTTCGTCGGTACGGCCGACCGAGTGTCGCCGTGACGCCACGGACGGGCGCGGCCACCCGCCCGCGCAACCGCAAGCAGTTGATCATCGAATCCGCCAGCCAGGTGTTCAGCGACCGGGGTTACCACGCGGCGCCCATGGAGGAGATCGCCGCCAGAGTCGGCATCACCGCGGCGGCCCTGTATCGGCACTTTCCGAACAAGTACGCGCTGTTCGCCGAGTGCGCGAACGTGACGGTGGACAGGCTCGTCGGGGCGCTCGACGGGGTGCCCCCCGAGGCTTCCCTGGCGGAGGTGCTCAGCGCGCTCATCCGGGTGACGGTGGAGTACCGGACGTCGGGAGGCCTCTACCGGTGGGAGGCTCGGTATCTGAACGACGCCGACCGCCGACGGGTTGGAGGCAAGTTCGCGCAGGTCGTCGAGCGGGTGACGGCGGCGGTGCGCCGCGAACACCCGCTGCCGTCGGAGGGGCTGCGTACTGTCGCGGCGCTCGGCGTGATCGGGTCCATCACGACGCATCACACCTCCATCGCGCAGCGTCGGCTCGAAGGGGTGCTCCTCTCGGCCGCGCTCCGGGTGGCGGCGACCGATCCGGCTTCGGGTGGGCGCGTGCGTTCCGCCGACCTGCCCGCCCGGCCCGTGCCGCGTACGCGACGGGCGGAGATCCTCGCGGCGGCCATCCCGCTGTTCGCCCGGGACGGATTCGCCAACGTCACGAACGGGCAGATCGCGAAGGCGGTCGGGCTGGCCCCTTCCGCGCTCTACCGGCACTATTCCGGCATGGTCGACATCTTGGCCGCAGCCTGCCTGCAGGCCGCCGGAATCCTGGCCCAGGCCGTCGACCAGAACCTGCACGACGTGGCCGACCCCCACGAAGCGGTGCTCGCGCTGGCCGCGACCTACGTGGCCTACAGCTTCGAGTACACCGCGCTGACCACCGTCGCCCAGGCCGAGATCCCCGGCCTGCCGCCGGACGTACGCGAGCCCCTCGCCCTCGCCCAGCGCGAACACATCACCGTCTGGGAACAGCAACTCCGCCTGGTCCGCCCCGACCTGGACGCACGCCAGGCCCGAGTCCTGGTCCACGCGGGCCTCGGCGTGGTGGCCGAAGCCGGCCGCGCCCTCCGCTGGGAGGACACCCTCGACCACCGGAACGCCGTCACCGCCCTGGTCGTAGGAGCCCTGGGCCTGTGACCGGCCCGGCCGCCGGCTGAGACGTCCGGTTACTCCGTGCCGGTCAGAGGCGGGGCGGCCGTCACTCCGGCGACGCGGGCGAGGTCGACTTTGGTCTCGTCCTCGCTGCCGGGGACGGTCGTGTAGATGACGATCTTCAGATCGGTGTCCGAGTCGGCGAGCACGTCGCAGTCGACGACGATCTCGCCGATGGTCGGATGGTGGATCGTCTTGCGGTACTCCGCGTGGCCGCCGAGGGCGCCGGAGTGCCACAGGTCGGCGAAGCGCGGGTTGCCGTCCAGCGTCTGGCGGATCAGTTCGCGCAGCCGCGGGTCCTCCGGGTAGCGGGCGGACGCGCGGCGCAGGTCGGCGGCGATGGCCAGGTCGGAGGCGTCGTCGTTCTCCGCGTTCTCCGCGACGACGGGCCATGCCGCGATGCGCCCCGGATGGGAGGCCACCGGGAAACGCACGCGCACCAGGTTCCGTTGCTCGGGCGCGGTCAGGGAGGGGTCGCCGAGGAGGGCCGCCCAGACGCGGTTCCACCACAGCAGCCGCCAGTCGGCGGCGAACACGGCCACCGGTCTGTCGCCGAGCCGGGTGAGCACGCGCTGCATTCCGGGCGGGATGTGGTCGCTGATCAGGTCGTCGCGGGGCGGCTGCAGTCCGGCGAGCCGGTAGAGGTGGTCGCGCTCCGTGCGGCTGAGCTGTAGCGCCCGCGCCAGCGCGGCGGCGACCTGGGCGGACGGCGTGGTCGCCCGGCCCTGTTCGAGCCGTACGACGTAGTCCACCGAGACGCCCGCGAGGTCGGCGAGTTCCTCGCGGCGCAGGCCGGTGGCGCGGCGCACGCGGCCGGCGGGCAGGCCGACCGTCGCCGGGGAGAGCCGGTCGCGCCAGAGCCGGATCGTCGCGCCCAGGCTCGTCTCGTCTGCGGTCATACGTTCATTGTGGGCCGGGGACGACGGGCCAGGGTGGTACTGCGTGTCCTACCGGTGAGCTCTCCCTGGCCGGCCGTGCCGGGTGCGCCGATGCTCGAACCATGACCATCACCTTCATCACCGGAGCCAACAAGGGCCTCGGATTCGAGACCGCCCGCCGCCTCACCGAGCTCGGCCACACCGTTGTCCTCGGCGCCCGCGACGCCGAACGCGGGCAGGCCGCGGCCGACGAGCTCGGTGCGCGCTTCGTGCGGATCGACGTCGGCGACGACGCGTCCGTCGCCACCGCCGCCGCCGACGTCCGCGCGCGCGAGGGCCGCGTCGACGTCCTCATCAACAACGCCGGGATCCACGGCCGCCATGCGCCCGTCGAGGAGCTGACCGGGGACGACGCGGCCGAGGTCTTCCAGACGAACGTCGTGGGCATCGTCCGCGTGACGGGCGCCTTCCTGCCTCTTCTGCGACGGTCGGAGCACCCGGTGATCGTCAACGTGAGCAGCGGCATGGGATCGCTCGCCCTCACCAGCGACCCGGAGCGCCCGGAGTCGAAGGTCGTCGCGCCGCTGTACACCTCGTCCAAGGCCGCGGTGACGATGCTCACGACGCAGTACGCCAAGGCGCTGCCCGGCATCCGCGTCAACGCCGCCGACCCCGGCTACACCGCGACCGACCTCAACGGGCACAGCGGTCCGCAGACCGTGACGGAGGGCACCGACGCGATCGTCATGCTGGCGACCGAGGGCGCGGACGCCGGCACGGGGCGATTCGTCGATCGCTTCGGGCCCGTACGGTGACGGCACCTGGAGCGCCATAGATCACCTTTTGTTGAAAAGTCGGCGGACGACGGACACAGCTTGCGATCATCCGACTCCTGGAAGTAGACGCCGTCGGACGGCGCGTTCAGGGACGAGGGAGCAGGCTTGTTCGCAGCAGACCGGACCGGTGGGGTCCTCCGGCCACGGACGTTCGTACCGGTGGTGGCCGTCCTGATGGCCGGAACGGCCCTCACGGGTTGCAAGTCGTCCGACACGGCGTCCGGTGCGTCGTCGCCGTCGGCGAAGGGGTCCCCGGCGTCGCCGAACCTCGTGGCCACGGTGCCGGCCGCAGGGGGCACGCCGCCCGTGGCCGGCGGGCCCGACCAGGCCACCATCCAGAACACCATGACCCGTACGGTCGAGGTGGCGGCGCCGACGGTGCACTTCGCGCCGGTCGCTTCGCCGGTGACCGCGTCGGACCGGACCGGCGGCGCGCTCACCGCGGTGGTCGGGCGGCGCACTCCGACCGCCGACGGCCACGGCCAGCTCGTCTTCTTCTGGCAGGGCAACCGCTTCATCGGCTGGGACGCCGAGACCGAGGCCATGTCCATCACGAAGGTCACCGGCGGGAACGGGTACTTCACCGTCACCTACCCGCACTACGCCGCGGACGACCCCGCGTGCTGCGCGTCGCTGCCGCCGGTCAACGTGACGTACGTCTGGCAGGACGACGGGTTCGTCCCCTCCGGCGGCACCCGGCCCACGTACGGCGCCCCGGTGCGGGTGAAGCTCAACCCCTGACGGAGCTCACTCCGTGAGGTCGGCGATGGCTCTCGCCGCCGTACCGCAGACGCGGAAGTCGGGCTCGCCCCTCTGGTACGTGCTGATCTCGATGAGGTTGTCGTCGGGGTCGCGCAGGTAGATGCTGAGGATCGGCCCGACGGCGCCGGTGCGTGCCACCGGCCCCTCCTCGATCCGCACTCCGTGCTCGGCCAGCTCCGCGGCCACCAGCTCGATCGGCGTCTCGGTGATCAGGCACAGGTCGGCGCTGCCCGGTGTCGGGTGGGCGGCCTTCGGCTCGTACTCCCGGCCCGCCGGATGCAGGTTGATCTTGCTTCGCCCGAACGCGAGCGCCCGCCGTCCCTCGCCGAAGGCGACCTCCTCCATGCCCAGCACGCGTACGTAGAACTCGACGGTCGCGTCCATGTCGGCGACGGTCAGCACCAGGTGGTCCAGCCGGTCGATGCGCATCCGGTCAGTCCATCACCGCCGGAGACCGGTGACCAGTGCTTCGGCGGCACACCCGGCTCACGCGGGGACGGCGGCCGGCGCGGAACGGACGAGCGGCACGAACGCCATGAGCATCAGCAGGCCGCCCGCCGGCAGCAGGTCCAGGTCCGTCGCCGAGGCCACGGTCGAGAGCGTGATCGCGATGGGCGTCCACACCGGTACGACCCGGCGCGCCGCCAGGTGGGCGACCGCGACGATCAGGCCGACGTAGAACAGCATCGGGCCGGCGTCGTAGACGGCCAGGGCGACTCCCGGCACCTCCTGTACCCGGTCGAACATCGGCCCCATCGCGGCGTGGTCACCGGCCCGCAGCCCGACGACGACGTCGATGGTGATCTGCGCCATGGACAGCACCACGCCGGCGAGGCCGACGGCGGCGGTGGCCGTGGCGAGGCGCCCACCGCCGGCCGGCCGCCGCAGCGTCAGCAGCACGGGCACGAACAGCACCAGGGCCCCGAGGAAGGCGAGGTGCCCGGTGGTCCAGGCCGGCCCGGGACCGCGTTCTCCGTCCAGGCCGTCCGCCAGGCGGATCAGCCCGTACGCGGTGAGCAGGACGGGAGCGGCGAGAAAGGCGAAGCGTGGGTTCATGCGGACAAGCCTCGTCGCCGCGTGTCATCCGGACATCGTCGACGCAGGCGATTCTTCGTCTCCCTCGCGGGAGCGATCCGGCCACCCTCACGCCGCCCTCTCGTGACACGTTGGGGATGCTGGTAGGTGCGGGCTGGTGTCGCGCCGTACGGGCCGGCCGCCGTCAGGAGCTTTCCCGGAGGTGTCAGATGAACAGCAGCCGTCCTCCGTTCCCGCCGTTCACCAAGCAGTCGGCGGCGCAGAAGGTGCAGGCCGCCGAGGACGCCTGGAACACCCGGGACCCGGTCACCGTGGCGCTCGCCTACACCGAGGACTCGGTCTGGCGTAACCGCGACGCCTTCCTCGAAGGGCGCGAGGCGATCGAGAGGTTCCTCGCCGACAAGTGGCGGCGTGAGCTGGACTACGCGCTGCGCAAGGAGCTGTGGGCGTTCGACGGCAACCGGATCGCGGTGCGGTTTCAGTACGAGTGCCACGACGCCGGCGGCCGGTGGTGGCGCAGCTACGGCAACGAGCTGTGGGAGTTCAGCGAGAACGGCCTGATGAGCCGCCGGGAGGCCAGCATCAACGACGTGCGGATCGAGGAGGGCGACCGTCGCATCCACGGCGTGCGCCCGAAGAGCGAGCACGGCATCCCGTTCCCGATCCGCTGACAATTCGTTTGCCGCCCCGGTCGCGCGGGTGGTCGTCTGGGCCGCATGGATCACGCAGCGGTGCTGGCCGCCTTCGACGAGCAGGTACGACGCCGTCCGCGCCCCGGTGACGGGCACGTCGAGGACGACGGCGACGTCGTCCGTACGGTGTCCGCGGGCGACGGCTGGAACGGCGTCGACTGGACCGCTCTCACCTCCGCGAACGCCGACGCCGTGATCCGGGCGCAGATCCGGCGGTTCGCCGAGGTCGGCCGGCCCTGGGAGTGGAAGCACTACTCCTACGACCGGCCGGAGGACCTGCGCGAACGCCTGGTCGCGGCGGGCCTGACCCCGGAGGAGGACGAGACGCTGCTCGTCGGGGCGATCGCCGACCTGGACCTGGAGGTACGCCCGCCGGCCGGCGTCGAGCTGCGCGCCGTCGGCGACCGGCACGACCTCGACGCCCTCATCGCGGTGCACGACGAGGTCTTCGGCGGCCACCACGCGAGCGGTCCCCTGGCGGCCGCCCTGGAGGACGGTACGGCGGCGGCCGTGGTCGCCTGGGCCGGTGAGACGCCGGTCTCCGCCGCGCGCGTGGAGTTCAACCCCGGCACGGAGTTCGCCGGTCTGTGGGGCGGCGGCACGCTGCCCGCCTGGCGCGGCCGGGGCGTGTTCCGTTCCCTGGTCGCGTACCGCGCCGCGCTCGCACGGCGGGCGGGACACCGCTACCTCCAGGTCGACGCGTCCGCCGCCAGCCGCCCCATCCTGCGCCGCCTGGGCTTCACCGAACTCGCCACGACGACCCCGTTCACCCATCCGGGCCGGTGAGGAAAATCCGTCCCCGTGTGTCCAGAACCGCGACCGGCCGTTCGTCCCTACAGTGAACGCCGGCGATACGGTGCCGGCCGACCAGGGGAGAGACCATGCCGATGTACGCCGCCCTCACCTACACCCGCGACGTCGACTGGACGCGTCCGGAGTACGCCGAGGAGATGAAGGACTACCGGGAGTTCGGCCAGGCCGCCGCCGCGGTGATCAGGGGCGGCAACGCCCTCTACCCGACCGCCACCGCGACCACCGTACGGGTCACGGGCGGCAAGGGCGGAGAGGTCATCACCAGCGACGGGCCCTACGCCGAGACGAAAGAGGCCCTGACCGGTTTCTACCTGTTCGAATGCGCCGACCTGGATGAGGCCGTCGCCTATGCCTCGCGGCTGCCGGCCGCCTGGGATGGCGCGGTCGAGGTTCGTCCCGTCATCGAGTTCTGACCGCCCGGCCGATGATCGAAGCCGGTGACGCGCTCGCCAGGCTGGTACGCGCCGAGGGGACCCGCGTGCTCGCCACTCTCGTGCGCGTCACCGGCGACATCGATCTGGCCCAGGACGCCGCGCAGGACGCCGCCGTACGGGCTCTGGAGACCTGGCCGCGCGACGGTGTGCCGGACAACCCGCGCGCGTGGCTGCTGGTCACCGCCAAGCGGCGTGCGATCGACGTCATCCGGCGCGAGACGCGGCGCGCCGGGAAGGAGACCGAGGCCGTCATGTTCACCGAACCCGGCCATGAGCCCGCCGAAACCGTCGACGACGACCTGCTCCGGCTGGTCTTCACCTGCTGCCATCCCGCACTGTCGGTCGAGGCGCAGGTGGCGCTCGCGCTGAGGACGCTCGGCGGGCTGTCCACGGCGGAGGTCGCCCGTGGCCTGATGGTGTCCGAGGCGACCATGGCCAAGCGGCTCACCCGGGCGAAACAAAAGACGCTGCTGCTGCTCCAGGACGCGCGCCGCGACGCGCGGGTGGACGACGAAGGCCGGGTGCTGCTGCTGAAGGACCAGGACCGCGGCCGATGGGACGCCTCGGCGATCAAGGAGGGCATCGAGCTGGTCGGCCGGGCGCTGCGCCGTACGCCGGACCGGCCTGACCCGTACGTCGTCCAGGCGGCGATCGCGGCGTGTCACGCCCTGGCGCCCACGTACGCCGACACGAACTGGGATGCGGTCCTGTCCTGGTACGACGTCCTTCTCCGGGTGCAGGACGGCCCGGTCGTCCGGCTGAACCGCGCCGCCGCCGTGGCCGAACGCGACGGACTCGAGGCCGGGATGGCCCTGGTCGAGGCGATCGAGGGCCTCGACGCCTATCCCTGGTGGCACGCGACGCGCGGTGAGCTGCTGTGCCGCATGGGCCGGCCCGCGGCGGCACGGGCGGCGTACGAGCGGGCGCTCGCACTCGGCATGAGCGCGCCGCAGGCGGAGCACATGCGCCGGCGCATCACCGGGCTGTCCTGACACATCCGTCGTCGCGCCAGTGTCCGTCTCAGTGATTAATGCCTTACTATCAGTAACGAAAAATCTTCCTCCCCCGGGGAAAGGACCCGCCTCCCATGGAGGACGCACGACAGAGCCCGACGGTCCGGCGACGGCGGCTCGCCCGGGAGCTTCGCCGCCTCCGTGAAGCCGCCGGGCTCACCGCCGATGAGGCGACCCGGCAGCTCGAATGGGCCGCCGGAAAGGTCAACAAGCTCGAACGCGCCCAGGCCGTACGCCCGCGCGTGACCGACATCCGGGCGATGCTCGACCTGTACGGCCTGACGGAGGAGACCGAGCGGGAGGCGCTGCTCGACCTGACGCGCGAGGCGCGCCAGCGTGGCTGGTGGACGGCGTACGGGCCGCTGTCGGACACCTACACGGAGTTCGAGAGCGAGGCCCGGAAGATCAGCACGTTCGAGCTGTCGGTCATCCCGGGGCTGCTCCAGACGCCGGCGTACGCCCGGGCGCTGCAGCGTGGATGGCTCCTGCGCGACGAGAAGGAGATCGACCGGCTGGTCGAGTTGCGGATGCGGCGGCAGAGGCTGCTGGAGTTCGACAACCCGCCGCGGCTGTGGGCGATCATCGACGAGAGCGCCGTGAACCGGTCGTTCGGCTCGGCGGAGACCAAGCGCGAACAGCTCCAGCGCCTCATCGACACCGGCCCGCTCGATCATGTCGACATCCAGATCCTGCCGACGGCGGTCGGCTTCCATCCGGGTCTGGCGGGGTCGTTCGTAATCTTGGACTATGAGCAGGATCCCAGCCTCGTCTACCGCGAGATCTCCCCGAGCAGCCTCTACCTGGAGGGGCGAGACCAGGTAGAAGAACGCCGCCGGGTCTTCAAGCACCTGAGCGCCACGGCGCTCGGGCCGGAGGAGTCGATCGCCTATCTGCGGCGGCTGGCCGAACGATCCTGAAGAGGTAGCGCCCGTGCCCGACCACCCCAGCCCCGAGTGGCGTACGAGCACCCGCAGCCAGGGAGGCGACGGTAACTGCGTCGAGGTCGCCGTCGTCCCCGACCGGGGAGCGGGGCGTCCCGACCCTCGCCGGGCGACTCCGTGTCCATTCTGTTGCCTGGCGGGTGTTTGATCACCTTTCTGGCGGAGATCTCTGGTGCATCTCGGGGGAGACGTTCGACCCTGTGGAGGAAAAAAGATGCTCGCCATAGTCGCCGCCATCTGCTTCGCCGTCGCCCTGCTCTGCGACTGGCTCGGCACCGGCTCGGACTTCTTCAACTACCAGACCCTCGACACGCTCGGGTTTCTGCTGATCGCGCTGCACCTGGCCGGGTTCGGAGCCGGCTACGACTGGCGGGGCCGCAGCCGCTCGTGGCGCTCCAGACGACGCTGACAACGACCGAAAAGATCATCAACGCGGGCCGGTATCCGTGCGGGTGCCGGCCCCTGTGATTCGTATGCCACACAACGGCTTATCGGCGAAAAGTGATGCAGACGAGGACCGCAACAAGTGGCGTGATCACCGGCATCGCCGCCTAAACTGCTTGGCGTGATCTTCAAGGCCGTGGGAGAGGGACGCCCTTACCCGGAGCACAACCTCAGTTCACGTGACTGGGCGAATGTTCCGCCGCGTCAGGTGCGCCTCGACCAATTGATCACCACGAAAGCCGGGCTCGATCTCAACTCGCTGCTCGCCGAGGACTCCACGTTCTACGGTGACCTGTTCCCCCACGTCGTCCAGTGGCGTGGCCAGCTCTACCTCGAAGACGGCCTGCACCGGGCGCTGCGCGCGGCCCTGCAACAGCGCGTCATCCTGCACGCGCGGGTCCTCGACCTGGACGTGGTCGACGTCGCGCCGCCCACTAGATCTGGGCCGTCACCCACGTGAACATCTTCGGGAACGCCGCACGCCACGCGACGTAGTTGTGCTGGCCCCCCTTGATCACCAGGAACGGCGCCTGCGGCTGGTACTGCTTCACCAGATCCATGAACGCCTGCGCCTGCACCATGTCGGTCTGCGCAGCGTTGCCCGACATCACCCAGAACCGCGGGAGCGGCGTGGGCGGCACCGCGCGGGCCAGGATCTTCAGCGGGGAGTTCGCGGCCCGCAGTGAGCGGTCTCCGGCGAACGGGTCCACCGCGCGCGGCAGCCGGTTGGTGCGCAGGGGCTCGAAGTAGCCGCTCAGCGCCGCCGCGGCGCCGTACCGGTCGGGATGGCGCAGCGCGAGGTTGGCCGCGCAGAACCCTCCCTCGGAGAACCCCGCGATGCCCCACGCCGGCCCGGGACGCTGCACCCGCAGCCGCCCGGCGACGTCATTCGGGACGTCGGTGGCGAGGTAGGTCTCGTCCTGCTCTCCGTGGACGGTGTTCAGGCACTGGGTGGAGCGGTCGAGGCCGCCGTCGGCGTCCGGGATGACCAGCACGACCGGCCTGGCCTTGTGCTGGGCGATCAGCTTGCGGAGCATGCCGGAGATCTTCAGCCGGCCCTCGTAGTCTCCCGGAGTGCCCGGCGAGCCGTGGATCAGCTCGACGACCGGGAAGCGCTCGGCGGCGTACGGCTTCTGGAAGTACTGCGGCGGGAGGTAGATCACGCCCTGGCGGATGATGCGGCTCTGCGGGCCGGGCAGCGTGGTCTCCATGGCGAAGCCGTTCTTGCGGGCCTGGCGTTCGCGTACGGCCTCGCGCAGGACCTGGTCCAGCCGCCCGTCCAGGTCGGGCACCCGCGCGACGCTCGCCGGCGCCTGGTTGGTGAGGTCGCGCCAGGCGTCGTCCCAGCTGTCGTAGTAGCCGTAGAAGTCGTTGACCAGCGCGATGCCGAACATCATCGCGGGCGGAAACGCGAGCACGCCGGCCACCACCTTGAGCGCCACGTGCCGAACCCGGGTGAGCCAGAACAACGCGGCCCCGAACAACACCAGGAGCACAGCGAAGACCGCGAAGCCCTGCGGACCGAACATCGATCCTCCCCCGCCCGACAATCCGGACCACACCGGACGAAAGGCCAGGTCACCCGACCCACGCCCCGTACCGCTCTGGTCAGGATGACGTCCACAACAAAGGCTTAGATCCCGATCAAGCCCACGAGGACGGTCAAAACTTCTTTACCGAGAGTAACGACCCTGTCTCGTTTAGGTGAATGCGACACCGCCCCGAAGGGCCGGCAAACAAGAAGACAGAACCACCAGACGTCCGACCGCAACCATCAATCGCGGGGGCTCCGGGGGCTCGGCCCCCCGGAAAAAAGGAGCGGGCCCACCGGCGAAGCCGCCCAAGGGGCGGCGAGCAGGTAGGCCCGAGACCGCACTACACAGTGGCAAAGAGTCAACGACATGACGCCCGACCGGATGTGAGGCCGCAACCACCAGACGTCCGACCCCAACCATCAATCGCGGGGGCTCCGGGGGGCTCGGCCCCCCGGGAAAAAGGAGCGGGCCCACCGGCGAAGCCACCCAAAGGGCGGCGAGCAGGTAGGCCCGAGACCGCGGTGGAGGTGGGATTTGAACCCACGGATGAGTTGCCCCATCACACGCTTTCGAGGCGTGCGCCCTCGGCCACTAGGCGACTCCACCAAGACGGGAGCCTACCGGAAGCCGGGACCTCCTCTGTCCCGTCGCCGGGCGAAGAATTCGGTGAGGAGGGCGCCGCACTCGTCGGCGAGGACGCCGCCGACGACTTCGGGCCGGTGGTTGAGGCGCCGGTCGCGTACGACGTCCCAGAGTGAGCCGACCGCGCCGGCCTTGGGGTCGATGGCGCCGTACACGATGCGGTCGACGCGGGCGAGTACCGCGGCCCCGGCGCACATCGTGCAGGGTTCGAGGGTGACGACCAGGGTGCAGCCGGTGAGCCGCCATTCGCCGAGGCGTGCCGCCGCCCGCCGGAGCGCGATGATCTCCGCGTGGGCGGTGGGGTCGCCGGTGCGTTCGCGTTCGTTGCGGCCGGTGCCGGCGAGGCGGCCGGAGGCGTCGAGGACGACGGCGCCGATCGGCACGTCGCCGGCCGCGAGGCGGGCTTCGCGCAGGGCGAGGCGCATCGCCTCCCGCATGTCCGGCTCGCGCATCGGCGGCCTACCGGAGTCGGTCGTATTCCTCGGCGAATCCGGCCCGCTCGGCGATGGCCGACAGTGCGTCGCCGGGGAGCGTGCGTTCGCCCAGCTCGGTCAGTTTGTCGGGTGCGGTGCCGAGGTCGGAGAGGAGTCCGGCGTCGCCGACGGGATCGTCGGTGGGGACCTCGTCGACGTCGCCGATCTGCTCGTGGAGCATGCGTGCGAGGTCGCTGCCGAGGGCCGCCCGGGGGTCGGAAAGGAAGACACGGGGGTCCTCGCCGTCGTCCAGGCGTACGACGGCGAACCATTCGTCCTCTTCCTCTACGAGGAGGAGGACCGTGTCGCCCGCCGTCTCGACGGCGGTCTCCCGCATGATGTCGGTGATGTCGTCGAGACCGGCGACCTCGGTGAGGTCGGTTTCGGTCCCGATCCAGCCGGCGTCGCTGCGCGCGAAGGCCACGGAGAAGTACGGCACGCCTTCATTGTCTCCAAAAGACGGCGGTTATTCGATCGCACGCTCGAAAGCGGCTCCGAATCCGAGGCGTGCGGCGATGCTGGAGAGCATCTCGTCAGGGTAGAGATCGAGGTCACCCGAGAGCGCCCCGAGCTCCATCTCGTCCAGGCCGAGGTCCGCGAAGATCGACATGTCGCCGGCCGGGAGCACCTGGTCGAGGTCCTCGTCGTCGGGGATGTCGAGCTCGAGGAACTCCACGACCTGCCCCGCCAGCGGCCAGTCGAGGGAGGCCGTGACGTCGGACAGGAAGACCATCACCTCGTCCGCCAGCACCCGCAGCGCGACGAAGAAGTCGTCGCCGACCGCGGCCAGCCCGATCGTGCCCGCCATGCTGGGCTGCTGCCGGAGGGCATGGATCAGCCCTGCCAGGTCCTCGGTCAACGCGATGGGAAGCTGTTCGACTTCCCAAGCATCGTCTTCACGAGAGACCACGACAGCGAAATCCGCCGTGTCCAGTTCCGTCATCTTCACCCCACCGCCGCGCGTCCTGCTCGGGCATCTTGGCAGATGTGGGGCTGTCGTACTCACGGCACGGGCAAACCCGGGGGCATCGACGGCTCTAGTTGGCGCGGAACGTACGCATGCGGAGCGCCTCGCGAGTGCGTTCCTGGCGCCATCGCCGGGGACTGACGCGCTTGCGGAGTTCGCGCGCCTCGGCCAGCTCTCGCAGGAACACCGCCCGGCGGCGGAGTCGATCTCGTACCTCCTCAGAACTCATGCGATCGTCCATGCGAGGTACGTTCCCCATGCTCAGATATCCATTCGGCTACCGTGATCCGATATGAGAACCCTGGTGGCCGATCACCCCCTTGTCGCCCACAAGCTGACCACCCTTCGCGACGAGGCGACAGACTCCCCGACCTTCCGGCGCCTGGCCGACGAGCTGGTGACGCTCCTCGCGTACGAGGCGACCCGCGACGTGCGCGTCGCCGATGTGACAGTGAACACACCGGTCGGACCGGCCGAGGGCGTGCGCCTGACCCGCCCGCAGCCGCTCGTGGTGCCGATCCTGCGCGCGGGCCTCGGCATGCTGGACGGCATGACCCGCCTGCTGCCGACGGCCGAGGTCGGCTTTCTGGGCATGGTGCGCGACGAGGGCACGCTGAAGGCCACGACGTACGCCACGCGTCTCCCGGACGACCTGTCGGGCCGCCAGTGCTACGTGCTCGACCCGATGCTGGCGACCGGCGGCACCCTGGCGGCCGCCGTCCACCTGCTCCTGGACCGCGGCGCGGACGACGTCACCGCGATCTGCCTCCTGGCGGCGCCGGAGGGCATCGCGCACATGGAGGAGTCCCTGGCGGACCGTACGGTGCCGGTGCGCGTCGTGACGGCCGCGATCGACTCCCATCTCAACGAGTCCGGTTTCATCGTGCCGGGCCTCGGCGACGCGGGCGACCGCCTGTACGGCGTCGTCTGACCGGCAGTCAGACGACGCTTTTTGAATTCAAAGAGGTACGAACGCCCCCGGCGACGCTCATCCACCCGGGTCGGTTGTCCCTCCCGCGCACATGGCCGATCAAGGCCACTCCCAGGGGCTTTCCGCCCGCCCGGCACTCCCGTCACGCGTCTCCGAGCCGGCCGCTGGAACGGTCCTTCCCGCGGCCGGTTCAGGCCAATTTCGCCCACCCCTCGCGGCCGGCTTGAGGGGGACGCGTTCAAGATCCGTACGCGGAGGGTAATAGCCTGCTACGGATTGTGACCGGTGTGCCGGGCGGCGTTCTCGCGGCCGCGGCGGCTGATGCGGAGAGTGCCATGGCGTGGACGTTTGAGACGGTCGCCGAAAATCTCGCGGATGAGTTCGGCGAGGTGCACCCGGCCGAAATGGTCATCCGGTGTGTCGAGGCGGCACGCCACAGCGCCGAGGAAGTGATCGGCGAAGCCTCCCCTGAGCTGGTCGAACGCATCGCACGCAAGCATCTGGAGGTGCTCGCCCTGGCGGCCGCGGAAGGGCACGGCGGCGGCTGACCCTCCTGACCGCTCCTGACAGGGCGGATCAGGCCTCGCAGATACGGTCACGAACCTCTTTGCAGCCCTGCTCCACGGCTGGTGTACTACTTGAGTTGGGTCAGTGGGTCAGGGCTTCGGGAGGCAGGGTTCCTTGAAGAAGTACCTCACTTGGGCACTGGGGATCTTCGTGGTCTTCTACCTGCTCAATTCCCCGGGCGGGGCCGCGCGCATCGTTCACAACGCCGCCGGCAGCCTCGCGTCCGCCGGTAACTCCCTCTCGCGGTTCGTCGACGCACTATGAGGCTCGTCACCCCCGGCGACTCCGCGCCGGCGTCGATTCACCGGTACCTCCTGCCTCACGAACAGCAGGTCATCACCGTACGACGGCATCCGGCCGTGCTGATGACCCCCATCGCCTTCGTCCTGGGCGGCCTTGTGGTCGCGGGCGTGCTGAGCAACGTGGTCGTCGGCAGCAACGGCTCGCTGGTCAACTGGATCTGGTGGGCGTGGCTGGTGCTGCTCGCCTGGTTCGTGTGGAAGGTCGCCACCTGGTCGGTGGACTACTTCGTGATCACCAATCAGCGCATGTTGCTGACCACCGGCCTGCTCACGCGTAAGGTCGCGATGATGCCGTTGGCCAAAGTCACGGACATGAGCTTTCAGCGCTCCATGAGCGGTCGCATGCTCGGCTATGGCGAGTTCGTCCTCGAGTCCGCCGGTCAGGACCAAGCCTTCCGCGTAGTCAGCTACCTCCCGTATCCTGAACAGCTGTACCTAGAGGTCTGCAGCATGATCTTTCCAACCAGTGATTCTTCGGACGACTGATCTCTACTGGGTAACTTGACCCGGACTCCTACACCTTGTCCAAGTTGTTTGGGTTACCCTCCTTGTGTGAGGTAGTGCAACTCACAATCAGGTCGTAACCCAATCCGCGTGTAGCCCTTCGGTAAGTGAGACGTGATGCCGGGTCAAGGAAGCGTTGGTGAGCGAGTCCGTAACCTGCGGCTGAGTAAGCACCTCTCTCAGGCGCAGCTTGCCGGGACCGAGTTGTCCGACAGTTACATCTCATTGATCGAGTCCGGGAAGCGCACCCCGACTCCCGCCGTCGTACGGCTGCTCGCCAGCAGGCTGGGCTGCCTGCCGGAATACCTCTCCGAGGGCATTGAGCCCGAAGAACGCCTCCACCTGCAAGTACGCGCGCGCCACGCCGAGCTCGCACTCCTTTCGGGCGACGCCGAGCAGTCGCTCACGTGGTTCAACGAGATCCTCGACGCGGTCGACAACGACCCGGAGCTGATGAAGCGCGCCCGATGGGGCCGCGCACGCGCGCTGGAGACGCTGGGCCGCGGCGAAGAGGCGATCAAGGCGCTCGAAGAGCTGCGCGAGGAGGCCACGCGCGACCGTGGCCGCGCCGGCTGGCTGCCGGTGACCATCGTGCTGGCCCGCTGCTACCGCACCGCCGGCGACCTCGGCCGCACCCTCGCACTCGGCGAGTCCGCGCTGAACCGCCTGGCCGACCTCCGCCTGCTCGGTGGCGAGGACGCCGCCGAGATCGGCCGTACGCTCATCGCGACCTACCTCGACCGCGGCGAGCCCGACCCGGCGCACGAGCTGGCCGAGCGGCTCCTGGCCGCGGGCGAGCCCGACCCCGCCGTGATGATCACCGCCTACGTCGAGGCGAGCCGGCAGGCCCTGGAGGAGGGCGAGGGCGGCGAGTCGCTGTACCTCGCCGAGCAGGCGCTCGCCCTGCACGCCGGCGGCGACCAGGCCAAGGCCCAGGCCCGCCTGCGCGTCACGGCCGCCCGTACTCTCCTGCCCTCGGGTGCTTCGCCGGTGGACGCCGGCAAGGCGCTCGAACTTCTCAACGAGGCCGAGCCGGTCCTCAGCGGCATGGACGCCGCCGAGTGCCGCATCGAGATGGCCCGCTCGAAGGTGCTGCTCGGCGAGCCGTCGGCCGCCGTCCGCATCGCCGAGAGCGTGCTGGCCGACGTCACCGCCGAGCCGCGGGCGTCGGTCACGACGATCCGCGCCCGGCTGATGCTCGCCCAGGCGCTCGTCGCCGACAAGGACCGCGAGAAGGCGCTCACCGCCCTGCGCGCGGCCCGCGACGAGCTGGCCGGTCTGGAGGCCTCGCGGGCCACCGCGCGGGTCTGGCGTGAGCTGGGCGACCTGTTCGGCACGGCCGAGGACTCCGCCGCGATGATGGACGCCTACCGCAAGGCGCTGGAGTCGGCCGGTCTGCGGTCCAGCCCGCAGCACTCCGACATCGTCGTCAACCTCCGATAGCGCGGGGCGGCGCCGGTCAGCCCGACGTGACGAGCCCGACGCCGGCCACGGCGACGACGAGCCCGACGCGCTGAATCGGCCGGAGCCGTTCGCCGTACACCAGCCGGGCCAGCACCACGGTGCTCGCCGGGTAGAGCGAGCTGAGCACGCCGGCGATGCTGAGCATCCCGGCGCGCGACGCCAGCACGTACAGCGCGTTGCCGAGCACGTCCAGCGACCCGGCCAGCAGCGCGATGCCGGCGGTGACGCGGTCGTGCACCGGCGGCCGGCTGCGGGTCGCCAGGGCGGCGATGACGACGATCACGACGCCGACCGCCTTGGAGGCGACGAGGGGCCACAGCGTGCCGTCGTCGCCCTGCTGAATGAGCACGAAGAACGCCCCGAAGCCCGTGCCGGCGAGCAGGGCCAGCAGCGGGCCGCGCAGTCCCGCGCGGGTCCGCTGCTCGTCGCTCGGCTCGATGCTGACGAAGCAGATGGCCACCAGGCACAGCACGATCCCGGCAATGGCCATGGGCGACAGGCGGTCCCCCTGTGCCACCCCGACGACGGCGGGCACGACGGCGGCCATCAGGCCCGAGACCGGGGCGACCACGCTCATCGGCCCCTGCGCCAGGGCACGGTAGAAGACCAGCAGGGCCCCGCCGCCCGCGAGCCCGGAGGCGACGCCCCATGTCAGGGCGCCGCCGCTCGATCCGTCACCCAACGCCAGGGCCACGGCCAGCAGCAGGACCAGCCCGGCGGGCAGGCTGAGAACCAGGACGCCGGTCGCTCCACCGCGCCGCGACGCCGCGCCACCGCAGAAGTCGCCGGCGCCGAAGACGATCGCGGAGCTCAGGGCCAGTGCGATGATCATGGCTCGATCAGCCGGGTGGTGACGGTGGCCCCGGGCGTGATCGCGCGCAGCAGTCCGGCCAGCTCGTCGCCGGCCTCGATCAGCCGGTCGAGCGAGTACGGCTCGAGCCGTTCGAGGATGAACAGGGCGTTCTTGGTCTGCTCGGTGATGCGCGTGCGCGTGCACTGGCGCCAGTTCCAGCGGCGGCAGGTGACGCCCACGTCGTCACGCCAGATCACCTCGCCCGGCTCGGGGTGCTCGACGACCGGTTCGCCGTCCTTGACGGTGCCGAACTCCTCATCGCCCACCGCGCGGGTCAGCCGCGCCGGGCCGACGTACGTGTCGAGGTCCTCGCCGCCGATGGGCAGACCGTGGCGCACGCTGATCAGGTTGTAGGCGTCGACGACCCCGTTGATGGCGGGCAGCTCGGGGCGGCGGAGCAGGGCGTCCACGGAGGGGCGGGCGCGCTTGGGGTTCACGCCGAACCCGCGGTACGCCTCGCGCCACGCCTCGACGTGCGGGGCGGCGGCCTCGGCGAGGCCGTCGGTGGTCTCGCTGCCGGCGGACGGGCCGTTGACCAGGCCTTCGGCGGTCATCAGGAGGACGGCGAAGTCGGGCCGCAGCGCGCGTACCGTGTCATCGACGCTGATTCGTTCGAGCATGGCGCCCTCTCCCCGGGTTCGGTCGGAATATAGTACCGAGTAGTTCACTATAACGACCATCGAGAGTGGCCCATGACAGACACGGTCGGCGACGCGGTGGCCCGCACCGTTCGCGCCCTGCGCGGCGCGCACGGCTGGAGCCTCGACCAGCTCGCCGCGCGCGCCGGGCTCAGCAAGGGCGTGCTCGTCGCGCTGGAGCAGGCGCGCGGCAATCCCAACCTCAGCACGCTGATCCGGGTCGCCGACACCCTCGGCGTCCCGCTGACCCGGCTCGTCCAGGTCGAGGAGGAGCCGCCGATCCAGCTGTTCCCCGCGAACCGCCACGTCGTGCTGTGGAACGGCCCGTCGGGCGGCACCGGCACGCTGCTGGCCGGCAGCGACCCGCGGCCGTCGCTCGAACTGTGGCGATGGAAGCTGCGGCCCGGTGAGCGCCGCGACAGCGAGCCGCACAGCTCGGGCACCCGGGAGATCATCAGCGTCGAGTCGGGCGTGCTGTCCCTGGTCGTCGGCGAGAGCCGTACGGAGGTGGCGGCGGGCGACGCCGCTCTGTTCCACGGCGACCGCGCCCACGCGTACGCGAACGAGACCGACGAGGACGTCCGCTTCATCCTCACGGTCATGGACTGAGTCCCCGGTATGACGCCCGCGATGGCTCTTGCGGGTGACGCGGGCCACGGCGCGCGATTCCTAACGTGACCACCCAGTCGATCTCCACGGGAGGGTCACATGAACATGTACGCACGGGCGCTGGGCGCCGCACTCACCCTGGCCATGGGCCTCGCGTCGTCCGCGGCCCTGGCCGGGCCGCGAGCCGCCGCCCAGTCGACCGGCCCGACGGCCGGCCACACCGCGGTCCAGCAGGTGCTGAACCGGCTCACCACCGACGACGGGGCGCCCGGCGCCCTCGCCGAGATACGGAACCGGCATGGCGAGACCGTGCTGACCAGCGGCGTCGCGGATCTGCGCACGAACGCTCCGATGAAAGGCGACGGCAACTTCCGCATCGGTAGCATGACCAAGCCCTATATCGCGACGGTGGTGCTGCAGCTCGTGGGCGAACACCGCGTCGCCCTGGACGCCCCGGTGGAGCGCTACCTGCCCGGCGTCGTGCGCGGCAACGGCAACGACGGCCGGCGCATCACCGTACGGCAACTGCTCCAGCACACGAGCGGGCTGCCCGACTACCTGACGTACCTCAAGCCGCAGGACATCCTGACCGACCGGTACGCGCACCACGACCCCGCCGAGCTTCTCGGGATCGCGCTGGCGCACCCACCGCTGTTCAAGCCGGGTAGGAAGTGGAGTTACAGCAACACCAACTACCTGCTGGCCGCGATGCTGATCGAAAAGGTGACCGATCAGCCGTACGCCACGGAGGTCGAGCGGCGCATCCTCGTGCCGCTCGGGCTTCACTCGACGTCCGTGCCCGGTGACGCGACCACGATCCCCGGATCGCACGCGCGCGGCTATGTCCGGCCGGGCGCCGACGCCGAGCCGATCGACGTGACGGAGTTCAACCCGTCGGTCGCCGCCGGATCCGGCGACATGATCTCCAGTGCCTCCGACACGTCACGGTTCTTCGACGCGCTCCTGCACGGGCGTCTGCTGCGTCCGGCGGAACTGGCCGAGATGACGCGCACGCGGGCGACCGGGAGCTCGGGCGGCCGCGCGTACGGGCTGGGCCTGGAGCGGTACCCGCTGCCGTGCGGTGGCGTGTACTGGGGACACGGCGGCGACATCTTCGGCTTCGAGACGGTGAGCGGCGCCACGACGGACGGCCGGCAGGCCACGGTCATGGTGAACCTCGACCCGGGCGGCTCGGACGCCCAGGACGCCGACATGCGGGCCGCGGTGACGACCGCCCTGTGCTCCTAGAACGACTCAGAGCCCGAACCCCCCGGTCACGCGCTCGACCAGTTCGTCCTCGCTCATCGCGGTGTCGACCTCGACGACGGGCAGGCCAAGGCGTTTCGTCTCCTCGGCGAGGCGGTCGGTGAACAGCTCGTCGCGCGCGAGCAGGTTGCGCCGGGCCCGACCCGGATCGCTGGTCTTACGCGGGATGTCCCAGGTCGTCCCGCGGGTGTCGAACGCGGCCCGGCGGAACGCGGGCGTCGGCAGGAGCCAGACGGCCTGCCCGGGCTCGGCGAGCAGCGGTTCGACGAGGGACGGCAGGAGCCGGAAGCCCTCGGCGATCACGCCGGTCTCCGCCGGCAGTCGCAGCAGGTCCTCGACGATCAGGCCGAATCCCTCGCCCCGGAACCAGTGGAAGGTGTCGAGCATGACCTCCGGAGACCGGGTCACCCACCGCTCGTCCATGTCCATGGCCTTGAACCTGCTCAGCTGCGGGGCGTCCTCCGGAGTGCTGCGCCCGGCGTGATCCGGCATGGCGTCGTCGGTCGCGTACACGTGGAGACCGTGCCGGGCCGCGATGCGCCGGGCGATGGTCGACTTGCCGGCACCGCTGCCGCCGCCGATCCAGTAGACGTGCTTCAACCGCGCGCGCAGTGCTGACGACAACGTGGCTCCCGGAGGTCGGGCGGTTCGGAGGTTCTTCTGAGCGTAGAGAATTCCGCTGTCACGAGAACGCCTGATTCATTACCTCGCGCGTAATCGATCTCCTGCCGGGGCGCTGGCATCGTCACGGGTGTCCACAACAGGAGGAAATACCATGAACGACCTGGTCAACCGCTACATCGACGTCTGGAACGAGAAGGACCCCGCCGCCCGCCGCGCACAGGTCGAGGCACTGTTCGCCGCCGACGGCCGGTACGTCGATCCGCTCGCCGACGTCACCGGGCACGACGGGATCGACGCCGTCATCGGCGCCGTCCAGGAGCAGTTTCCCGGCTTCGTCTTCCGGCTCGGGCCGTCGGTGGACGCGCACCACGACCTCGCCCGGTTCACCTGGGAACTGGGCCCGGAGGACGGCGAGGCCGTCGTCGTCGGCTTCGACGTGGCGGTGCTCGCCGCCGACGGCCGGATCCAGGACGTCCACGGCTTCCTGGACAAGGTCCCCGCCCAGTAGCACGGGCAGCGGTCGGGGTGCCCCGGAAACGGGGCACCTTCGCCGCAGCATGACGTCCCGAACGCCTCGTCCTGCATCGCGCCCCGGCGGTGGGCGGATCCATCACCACCAGCAAGAATCCGTTCCGGTGGTGATCACGCACCGTCGAGCCGGACGGCGCCTACCCGGTGCCGGACGGTCCCGGCGTGGCCCGAGGCGACACCCTCATCACGGCATCGCCGATGGGTCCCCTGGCCGGCCGCGGCCCGCCCCACCACCCGGTGGAGAGTCGCTCGCCCCAACGGCGAGGATCAAGCAACACGGTCACTACACGACCAACGTTGCTTGACTCGACACTAGGCTTTCCTGACATGCGGATTCTTGTGACCGGCGGTGCCGGGTTCATCGGCTCTCATGTGACGGACGCCTTCGCCGCCGACGGGGACGAGGTCGCCGTCCTCGACGACCTCTCCCATGGGCGGCCAGGGCGCGTCGACCCCTCGGTCACGGTCTTCAACGCCGCGATCACCGACGCCGACGCGCTCACCGAGGCGGTCGAGCAGGCCAAGCCGCAGGTGATCTGCCATCTCGCCGCCCAGATCGACGTACGGGTGTCGGTCGACGCGCCCGCGGCCGACGCGGCGGTCAACGTCGTCGGCACGGTGAACCTGCTGGAGGCCGCGCGGGCCGTCGGAGCGCGGGTGCTGTTCGCCAGCACGGGCGGGGCGATCTACGGCGGCGACGTGCCCGTCCCCACGTCGGAGGACGAGCGGCCGGCGCCCGAGGCGCCGTACGGGACCGCGAAGTACTGCGCCGAGCAGTACCTCGCCCTCTACAACCGCCTCCACGACACCACCCACGCGGCGCTGCGGCTCGCCAACGTCTACGGACCCCGGCAGGACCCCACCGGTGAGGCCGGGGTCGTCGGCATCTTCTGCGGCCGGGCGCTGCGCGGCGAGCGACCGACCGTCTACGGCGACGGGCAGCAGACCCGCGACTACGTCTACGTCGGTGACGTCGCCGCGGCGTTCCTGGCCGCCGCCCGCACCGAGACCCCCGGCGTCTGGAACATCGGCACCGGACGCGAGACCAGCGTGCTGGACCTCATCGACGTCGTCGGGCAGGCCGCCGGTCGCACGCTCGAACCGGAGTTCCAGCCGGCCCGTCCCGGCGAGGTGCTGCGCAGCGCCCTCGACTCCGCACGTGTCCGCGCCGACCTCGGCTGGAGCGCCCGCACCACCCTGGCCGACGGCGTACGCGAGGTCTACCGCTGGATCGAGGCCGGCTCGCCCGACCGGGCCTGACCGATCCGGTAGTGGTACCCGTGTGACCGGGTGAAACCGGCCCGGGCGTAGAGCCGTCGCGCGGTGTCGTTGTCGTCCTCGACCTGGAGGTACAGCCGGGTCGCCCCCTGGTGGGCGGCCCACCGTGCCCCGGCGCCGAGGACGGCGGTCGCGATGCCCTGGCCGCGCAGGTCCGGCCGGGTCGCCATCGCGAACACCCCCGCCCAGCCCGCGTCGGCCGCGAACAAACCCATCCCCGCCGGGCGCCCGTCACGGGTCACGCTCAGGAAGGCCGCGGGCGTCGCGATGCGGGAGATCACCTTCTCGCCGACCTCCACGCTGTCGGCGCGCGCGTTCAGCTCGGCGAAGATCTTCAGCCACGCGTCGGGCGTCTCGGCCAGGTCGACGGCCGGCGAGGCGGTGCACGAGGCGTCCACGACATCCGAGGTCAGGGCGGTCATGACGGACGTGAGCGCGTCCTTGCGGTAACCACGCTCGGCCAGGGCCGCGTCCAGGTCCCGGTGCGCCGGGCCGAGCTGCACCATCGCGGGCAGGCCGCGCGCGCGGTAGAACGCCTCCAGGTGGTCGATCGACGGCTCCCCGGCGGGCACCGCCGAGTTCGAGCGCCGCCGCCCGACGCCCGGAGTGTGCCGCAGCAGCCAGCCGGCCTCCTCCACCACCGTGCCCGCGGGCCACGCCGCGAACGCCCGCCGCTCGACCTCCCGTACGACCGAGGCCGCGCACGCCGCCACGACCGGGCCGACCAGACCGGCGAGTGTCTCCTGGTCCTGCGGCCGCGCGGGCTCGTACTCGGTGATGCCCAGACCGGCGATCTCCACGCGTCCGGCGAGGGCGGTGACCATGTCGACGACCTGGCCGGGCGTCAGCCCGCCGGCCTCGGGCGTGCCCACCGAGGCGAACACGCCGGGGTCGAGCACGTCGAGGTCGATGTGGACGTACACCGCGTCCGCGTCGCCGACCGCCTCCAGCAGAGACGCCGCGTCGGTCACGACGGGCAGCCCGTCGGCGTACGCGCGCTCGGCCGGGTCCAGCGCGCGTACGCCCGCGAGCACCACCTGGTCACGCCGCAGCGGCCGGTCGGGCACCAGCGCGGGCGGCCCCTCGCCGAGGAGCGTACGGAGCACCATGCCGTGAAAGGCCCCGGACGGTGAGGACTCCGGCGTGTTCAGGTCCCCGTGCGCGTCGAACCAGACCACCGCCAGCCGCTCGCCGTGCCGCCGTACGGCCGCGGCGACCGGTGCCAGCTCGACGCCGCAGTCGCCGCCGACCGTGACCGTCAGACGTCCCCGGGCGCGGTCGAGCGCGGCCCGGACCTTCGCGACGTTGGCGGCCAGCACGTCACCGGGCTCGGCGGGAACGTCCACGCGCAGGTGTTCCGCCGCCGGTACGAGGCCGGCCAGCAGCCGGGCGCCGTCACGCAGACGCCGTGCGGTCGCCGCGCCCGACCCTTGCCACTGGGGCACCTCCACGACCGCGATCTCCGACACCGGTATCCCCCTCTTTGTCCGGATAGCTGGTCCGGAGCCTAACAACGCGGCGCGCGAGCTCCCGGGTGTCACCCGCCGGCGTACGGTCAGATGTCCCCCTGGGGGAACCGCGCCCTCCCCGCACTGCGGCATAGCCTGAGAGCGATCAGGTGACTTTCACGAGCAGGGTTCGCGCTCCGGAACGGCACATGCCGGCCGGGCGCGCCGTGGAAGGACCGGGGGGTCTCCATGAGAATCCGGACACGCATGGCGACGGCCATCGGTGGCGCCGCCGTGGCGGGCATGACCGCGCTCGCCGTCGGCACCGCGACGCCCGCCGGCGCACAGCAGGCCAGGCCCGCCGTTCAGGCCGCGAGCGTCACGCCGCTGCAGGCCACGACCGCCCAGGGCTGCTGGGGGGACGACTGCTGGGGCTGGGACGACGACGACTACGGCTGGGGCGGCGGCTGGGACGAGGACTGGTACAGCTACCACAGCTGGGGCCATGGATGGTGACGCGCCAGTCTGACCGAGTGTGGTGAGCCGTTCGGGCGCCGGATGGCGCCCGAACGAGGCGTCGGGCTGCTCGCGTCCCTCGACAAGGTACGACATTTATCGTACCTTTCTCGGTACGAATCCGATCGTACCTATGGAGGCCCTCGGATGCTGTGCGTGTTCGACGTGAACGAGACGCTGCTGGACCTGGCCGGGCTCGACGACCTGTTCGGTTCGGTGACCGGCCACCCGGACGCCCGGCGCGAGTGGTTCGCCCTGATGATTCACAACGCGCTGGCCCTGACGGCCGCGGGCGCCTACCGTCCGTTCGGCGAGATCGCGGCGGCGTGCCTGCCGCCGATCGCCGAGCGGTACGGCCGGACCGCGACAGCGGACGACCAGCGAGAACTGGGCCTGCGGATGCGCCGGCTGCCGGCCCATCCAGACGTCCCGGACGCCCTGCGGCGGCTGCGCGAGGCCGGGCACCGGGTGGTGACACTGACCAACTCGGTCGGCGACGTGGCCGAGGACCAGCTGCGCAACTCGGGCCTCCGCGAGCTGGTCGACGCGGTCTACTCGGCGGACCGGGCCGGCCGGCTGAAGCCCGCCCCCGAGCCGTATCGCCTCGTGCTGGAGGACCAGAGCGTGGCACCGTCGGACGCGGTACTCATCGCGGCACACGGCTGGGACATCACGGGCGCCCACCACGCGGGCCTGCGGACCGCCTTCGTCTCCCGCGACGGCGGCACCCCGCTGCCCGCCGACGCCGCTCCCACGATCTCCGGCCCCGACCTGGGCACGGTCGCCACCCACCTCATCGCGCAGGGCCAGGGGCGTCGCCCGGTCACAGGGTGAGGCCGGGTTCGAGGTGGGCGATGGCCTGGTCGATGAGGGCGGGGAGGTCGGCGTCCGGATCGTCGGCGACCGCCGCGGAGACCGCCATGGCGGCACCGACGACGGCGCCGGCGACGGTGCGGACGGCGAAGTCGTCGGGGCGGCGGCCGGCGCGTTCGGCCATGGCGCCGGCGAGGAGCCGGATGGCCTGGGAGATCTGGTCGAGCATGGCCGCGCGCAGCCGGGGGACGGCGAAGCTCAGCGCGATCCGGTCGTTCTGCTCGGCTCGCTGCTGGGCGGTCATCTCCTCGAAGACCTTGGCGAACGCGGCGCGCAGGGCCGAGACCGGCGACATCCCGGGCGGCTGCGCCTGGAACGCCTCGATGAGCATCGGGTCGTAGTCGTCGTGCAGGACCACGTCTTCCTTGGTGGGGAAGTAGCGGAAGAAGGTCGTCTCGGAGACCTCGGCCGCGTCGATGATCTGCTCGATGGTGGTGGCGTCGTACCCCTGCTCGCGGAACAGGCGCATGGCGCATGCCTGGATCGTGGCGCGGGTCCTGGCCTTCTTACGTTCGCGCAGTCCTGGCCTGGCCCGGCTGGTGTTCGAGTCGGTCACTATGGTCCTCCGAGGCAAGGATGCCGCAGATCGGCCCCCTGCCACACCTCGCTCATGCCGCCGCGAACAAGGCCGCGGTGCGCTCAGACGCTCATCGGATCCGATGCGTGTAGACGACTCGGTCGACGAGGCGCTCCGCCTGGCCCGGCTCGGTGAAATAGAGGTCGAAGGCAGGGTGACCCTTCAGGGTGATCACGGTGCGCATCGCGATGGTCCGGCCGGCCGGCCCCAGCAGGCCCGGGTCGGTGAAGGTGCCCGGGATGGAGAGTACCGACGGGAACCCGGAGACGGGGGCGCCGCGGTAGGTCATCGCCGTCGGGGTGACGCTGTCGAAGGTGGTCCACTCGTAACGCCGGTCGACGTTGGAGAAGCCCAGGACGCCGAGCCGATAGTAGGGCTTACCGGCGAGGGTGCCCTCGGTCTGCTCCTGCAGGAAGCGGCCGCCCGTCTTGGTGATCCAGCGCGTCTTGACCGTGATGTCGTGGGAGACGACCGGCGTGCCGTCGCCACCGAGGATGTAGTTGTACTTCACCGCCTTCCAGGTGCCGACCAGCGGATCGAGGCGGCGCTGGTAAGGGCCGGGGTCGATGTAGTCGTCGGTGGATGAGGCGGCCGCCTGAGCGGTGGACACGGCGGGCCGGTTCCTCACCGTGGCGGCGGACGCGCCTGTCACACCCGCCAGGCCCAGGGCGAGGACGGCCGGCGCGGCCCAGATCGCGAGCTTTCTGGTCAACTCACACATCTCCGTTCACGAATGTAAGGGAACGCTCCCTAACATTAGCCGAACGCAGAATCCCTCGCACGGCATCCGGTTCGATGGCCTTCCTCACTCCTCGCTGAACGCGAGGAGTTTCTCGACCAGAGACCTGACGCGCTGGGCCGGGCCGGTGGCGTCGAGAGCCTGCGCGCTGGCGTACACGCCCTCGATGAGCAGCGCGAGATGGTCGGCGAGCAGGTCCGGGTCGCCGATCGGGGCGGTCTTGGCCAGCTCGGCGGTCAGATCGCCGAGCCGGTCCCGTACCCAGCGTTTCAGCACGACGGCCTGCTGGTGGGCCGGATGCTCGGGGTCGGGGAACTCGGCCAGCGCCAGGAGAAACGGGCAGCCGCGGCACTGGCGCGGATGGACCTGACCGGTCAGGGCGTCGAACACGCCGAGGATGCGGGCGCGGGGGTCGGCGTCGCCGGCGGCCGCTTCGAACCACTCCTGGTAGAGGTGGGTGGCGCGCTCCAGGTAGGCGGCGATCAGGTAGTCCTTGGAGGCGAACAGCCGGTAGAGGGTCGTGGGCGCGACGCCGGCCTCGGCCGCCACCCGGTCGACGCCCACGGCCCGGATGCCGTTCCAGTAGAACAGGTCGTGCGCGACCTGCAGCACGTGCTCGCGGGTCTCGGCCGCACTTCGTCGCATCAAGCCTCTTGCCTGTTCGGTTACCGAGATTCTAGGTCTGGCCGCGGAGGACGCGGGCCACCCCGAGACCAGGCGGCTCCTGGACGCCACCGCCCTCACCGCGAAGTGGGCTTAGCACCACCCCCATTGACGTCCTGGCCCTACTGCCCGGCGAGTGCCCCCGGCCCGAGCATTGGTGGCATCACCGCCGGGAAGCACCCGGCTCCGGCCGCATGAAGGAGTGATGGACACATGAGCGGGTCCAGGACTCGAACCACGGCGCTGTGCGCCGCGCTCGCCCTCGCCGGGACGTTGGCCTCCGCGATGCCGGCCCACGCCTTCGCCGGGCGCCGGCCCGCCGTGCAGAGGATCCGGTCCTCCGGAACCACGGAACTGACCTCCGGCTGGGCGATCCGGTCGTCCGCCGACACCCACGACACCGGCGCCGAGATCTCCAAGCCGGACTATTCGACGAAGGACTGGCTGCCGCTGTCCCGGCCCGAGACGCTGATGGCGGGCCTGCTGGAGAACGGCCGGTACCCGAACATCTTCGACAACGACAACATGGCGAAGGTCCCGGCCAAGCAGTTCGACGTGAACTGGTGGTACCGCGAGCAACTCACCGTCCACCCCCGGAAAGACGGCCGCACGTTCCTGGTGTTGAACGGCGTCTCCGGGAAGGCCGACCTCTGGATCAACGGGAAGAAGATCGCCGGAGGCGCGCAGCTCCAGGGCTCGTACGCCCGGCTGGAATACGACATCACGCCCTACGTCCGGGACGGGGCGAACGCCATCGCGCTCGACGTCTCCCGCAACGACGCCGACATCACCAAGTTCGACACGCCAATGCGGTACCTGACCCAGAACCAGGTCGACTGGAACCCCATGGCACCCGACCAGAACACCGGGCTGCAGTACGCGCCGCAGATCGTCCAGGAAGGCCCGGTCTCGGTCCGCAACGCGCACGTCCTGCAGGACGACGCGCCCGACCTGTCCAGCGCCGACCTGACCGTCAAGGCCGACGTGCGCAACAACACCGGGTCGGCGCAGCGGGTGGTCGTGTCCGGCACGGTGACGCACGGCTCCACCCGCGTCGCCTGCAAGGCCACGGTCACGGTGCCCGCGCACGCGACCCGCACCATCGCGATCACCAAGGCGGACTGCCCCGGCCTGCACCTGGAGCACCCGGCCGTGTGGTGGCCGTACCAGATGGGCGACCAACCGCTCTACCACCTCGCGCTGGACGCGTCCGTGGCCGGAACGGTGTCCAGCGCCGCCACCGAGGACTTCGGCATTCGGACCGTTGAGTCGCGGCTCACCAAGCCCGTCCCCGGCGAGACCCACGGCAAGGACGGCTACCGGCAGTTCATCGTCAACGGCAAGCCGCTGGTCATCCGCGGCGCCGGATGGTCGCCGGACCTGTTCCTGCGCTACTCCCCGTCCAACGTCTCCGACCAGATCTCCTACATCCGCAACATGGGCCTGAACGCGGTCCGGTTCGAGGGCAACTTCCCGCCGGACGACATGTTCGCCCAGCTCGACCGGGCGGGCGTCCTCGCCATGCCGGGCTGGCAGTGCTGCGCCCTCTGGGAGAGCAAGTCGTCGACCTGGTCGGACGACGTGAAGGCCAACGCGTCCAACCAGGCGGGCACGATGGCGGAGCGGCTCCGCGACCACCCGAGCGTCTTCACCTTCTTCCAGGGCAGCGACGACGCGCCCGACGCGGAGAAGGAGGCCCTCTTCCTGAAGGCGTTCGAGCAGGCCGACTTCCGGCTCCCCCAGGTCGCCGCGGCGGAGTACAAGTCGTCGCCCAAGCTCGGGCCGGCCGGTACCAAGGAGGGCGGCTACAACTACTTCCCGCCGAGCGCCCTGTGGAACAACAGGCGGGAGACCGTCAACACCAACGACCCGACACTCAGCATGACCGGCAGCGCCTGGGGGTTCGACACCGAGGTCAGCACGGGGAACACCATCCCGACGCAGGACTCGCTGAACCGCTTCCTCACCCCGGATGAGCAGAAGAAGATCTGGGACCCGGCGACCGCGCAGGGCCAGACCGCCGGCCAGGACATGTACCACACGTTCTTCTACGCCGACTACACGCGCCTGTCCCGGATGGGCGTCTACAACACCCCGCTGTGGCACCGGTACGGCCCCTGGAAGGACGCCGGCTCGTACCAGAAGACCGTCCAGATCGGTGAGTACGAGGTCACCCGCGCGCAGTTCGAGTCGTACATCGGCAACTCCACCGATAAGGCGAACCCCAGCACCGGGATCATCTACTGGATGCTGAACAAGGCGTGGCCGTCGCTCCAGTGGAGCATGTACGGCTCCGACTTCGACCAGCCGGGCGTCTACTTCGGCGCGAAGAAGGCCAACGAGCCGGTGCACGTCATGTACTCCTACGACGACGGCTCCATCAAGGTCGCCAACCTGACCGGCGCCCGTCAGGAGGGCCTGCGGGCCACCGCGCAGATCATCGACCTCGACGGCAAGGTCCGCGCCACCGCCACCGCACCCGTCGGGGCGCTGGGCAGCCAGGACGTGCGGACCGTCCTGCACCCGAAGGTCCCGGCCGGGATCTCGAAGACCTACTTCGAGAAGCTCACCCTCACCCGCGGGTCCGAGGTCGTCAGCCGCAACGTGTACTGGCTGTCCACCAAGGCCGACCAGGTCGACTGGCCGAAGACGCACGCGCCCGGCCAGTACACCCCGTCCAACGGGTTCGCGGTCTTCCAGAAGGACGGGTACGCCGATCTGACCGGCCTGCGCGCCCTCAAGCCCGCCGACATCCGGGTCAGCGCGACGACCCGCCGCGAGGGCCGCGAGATGGTGACGAGCGTGACCGTCCGCAACGTCGGCCACGGCGGCACCCCGGCCCTGTTCACCCGGGCCGACCTGTTCGCCGGCGGCAAGCAGGTGCTGCCGATCCGTTGGAGCGACAACGACGTCACGCTCTGGCCCGGCGAGCAGCAGACCATCACCGCACGCTACTCCGCCACGGCCGCCAAGCCCGACGTCCGCGTCAACGGCTTCAACGTCCCCGACCAGACCC
Organism: Actinoallomurus iriomotensis; assembly: GCF_030269445.1. Lineage (GTDB taxonomy): Bacteria > Actinomycetota > Actinomycetes > Streptosporangiales > Streptosporangiaceae > Actinoallomurus > Actinoallomurus iriomotensis. The sequence continues at coordinate 10,423 of NZ_BSTJ01000020.1, read as the reverse complement.
GCCACACCGGCTGACCCCGAACGAAGGCCGGATGGGGGCCCGCCCCCATCCGGCCGTTGCGGCTTGTAGGATCCGCGTTCGGAAGTGGTCCACGGTTGGTCACACCAGGGGCGGCGCGGCGCTCAAGCGGTGTTCGTCTTGGCTGCTGAGCGTGGTCATCCTCGGGGCACGGTGCTTGCCCTGCTGGCTGCTCGCCGGGACATCGCGGTTGTCGTTGTTCCCAATCCTGCCAGCACCGCGGCCACGATCATGGCTCCGCGATAGCCGGAGGCGACCGCGGAGGCAGTGGGGTACCCGCCGGTCGCGGTGAACGCCGCCGAGGCCACTGCGACGCCGAACGCCGCGCCCACCTGTCGGACGGTGCTGAACAGACCCGACGCAGTGCCGATGTCGGCAGGCCTGACCGAGCCGACGACCGACTTGGTCAGTGCGGGCACGGCAAATGTGAAGCCGACGGCTACGACCGCCATGGCCACCGCCAGTATCGGATACCACAGCCCGGGACGCGCGAACACCGCCGGGATGGTCGTGCCTGCCGTCTGCAGCGTCATGCCTGCCGCGATCATCGGCCGGGTGCCCACACGGTCGGTGGATGTGCCGGACCAGGGCCCGAGGGCAAGGGGCACCAGTCCGAGCGGCAGCAGGCGGAGCCCGGCTACCAGCGGACTGTCGCCCTGAGCGTCCTGGAAGAACTGCGCGGTGAAGAACACCAGGGCTGTCAACGACGCCGACTGGAGGAAGATGCCAGCGATGCCGGACGCGAAGGCGCTGTCGGTGAACAACCGCAGCGGAATGAGCGGCTGGCTCGCTCGACGCTGCCAGGCGAGCAGGGCGACCAGGGCCACGCCGCCGAGCACGAGTGCCCCGGCCACCGCCCGGTCGCCCCAGCCGTCTGTGGCGGCGCGAACCACACCCCATACCAACGCCAGCACAGACGCACCGCCGAGGACCAGTCCGAGCAGGTCCGGCACACGCCGCCTACCCGGCCCATCGACTCGAACGTCGCGGATGCGCAGCAGCACGGCTACCGCAGCCGCTACACCGACGGGAACGTTGATCCAGAAGATGTATGACCAAGCGAGCATTTGGGTGATGGCACCGCCGAAGACGGGTCCGAGCACGGTGGCCAGGCCGGTGACCGCGCCGAACACACCCTGCGCCCATCCTCGTCGTTCGGTTGGGAAGGCGGCGTTGATCAGGGCGAGCGCCGTGGGCATCGTCACGGCGGCGCCGATTCCCTGCACCGCTCTGGCTCCGATGAGCACCGCGCCGTTCGGCGCGAGCGCGCAGGCCACCGACGCTACGGCGAACAGCAGCAGACCGCTCGCGTACACCCGTCGCCGGCCCCAGCGGTCTCCGAGCGCCGCCGCGGTCATCAGCAGTACGGCGAAGGTGAGTGTGTAGGCATTGATCGTCCAATCCAGTGTGGTGATCGAGGCATGCAGCGCGACCCGTAGTGCCGGCAGGGCCGTCGTCACCGCGAACAGGTCCAGGATCACCAGGAACGAACCGACACTCGCCAGCGCGAGCGTCCACCGCTGATCGGCGGTCAGTTGATTCGAGGGCGGTGCGGTGAGTGTCGATCGGGATGACATCGGTCTCCTCGGGTTGGCCGGCAGTGACACTGCTGGGTAGACCCGCTGTACGCCGAAAACCGGGCGCGCCCGGTTTTCGGTGCGGCCGGTGTCATCACAACTGGACGATTATGCGAGGTCGGACGCAGCGAGGACGGGGTCATGGACGAGGTGTTGCTGTCGGGAGCACGCGAGGGCGACGCGGAAGCGTTCGGCAAGCTCACCGAGCCGTACCGGAGGGAGCTTCAGGTGCACTGCTATCGGCTGGTGGGTTCGGTTGCCGAAGCCGAGGATCTGGTCCAGGAGACGCTGTTCGCGGCCTGGCGCGGGATCGGCGGTTTCGCGGGGCGTTCCTCGATACGCACCTGGTTGTACCGAATCGCGACCAATCGCTGCCTTAACGCGTTGCGTGATCGCAGCCACCGGCCGTCTTCGGTCGCCGCTGCGCCTCCGGTTCCGCTGCCTGAGCCGAATCGGCTCAGCGAGGTTCCGTGGCTCGAGCCCTACCCCGACATGCTGACCGGGTTCAGCGAGCCGGTCCCTGGCCCAGAAGCGCGTGTGGAGAGCCGCGAGGCCGTATCACTGGCGTTCGTCGCCGCCGTGCAGACCATGCCGCCGCGCCAGCGGGCCATCCTCGTGCTGCGCGACGTGCTCGGATACCGAGGCGCCGAAGTCGCGGAGATGCTCGGCACAACCGTGGACGCCGTCGCGAGCGGCCTCAAACGGGCCCGCAGCGCATTGGCGAATCGCGAGCAGTCAGCACACCCGCCGCTACCGAACTCCCCGACCGAGCGTCGCGTCATGGACGCGTTCGTCGCCGCCTTTGAGCGGTGCGACGTGCCCGCACTGGTCGAGCTGCTCACCGACGACGCCTGGTTCACCATGCCACCACTGCCGCAGGAATACCAAGGCCATGACGCCATCGCTGACTTCTTCACTGAAATCGGCTTTGTGCGCGGTACTCGGCGGTTCCGCCTCATTCCGACCAGAGCCAACGGTCAGCCCGCATTCGGCCGCTATCTGCGCGACCCCTACGCCGGCATCGCCCGCGCGCACGGACTGACCGTGCTCACTCTCGACGGCGACCACATAAGCCAAATCACGGCCTTCCTCGACACCGGCATGCTCCCGCGATTCGGCCTGCCCCGCATCCTGGCCGACAACGGATGAGCCCGCCGGGAGCGGCTCTGGAGACCGCGCCGTCGGCACCGGCACGGACTGCCGGTAGATCACCCGTCACGCCCCTCACTCCTCATCGGGGTCGGCGGCGGCGGGGTAACGAAGATCGCGCAGCTGTTCGCCCAGCTCAGGAGGGTGAAACGGGTAGAAACCGGCAGACGACACGGAAATGCGGACTACGACATCGAAACGCGGACCCTACACGGCTCTGGAGGAGGTCAGTGGGCCATGTCGACGAAGCGGCTGTAGTGCCCCTGGAAGGCGACGGTGACGGTCGCGGTCGGGCCGTTACGGTGCTTGGCCACGATCAGGTCGGCCTCACCGGCGCGCGGCGACTCCTTCTCGTACGCGTCCTCACGGTGGAGCAGGATCACCATGTCGGCATCTTGTTCAATTGATCCCGATTCGCGCAGGTCCGACACCATGGGCTTTTTGTCGGTTCGCTGCTCAGGGCCTCGGTTGAGCTGGGACAACGCGATGACCGGTACTTCCAGCTCCTTCGCGAGGAGCTTCAGCGACCGGGAGAACTCCGACACCTCGACCTGGCGGCTCTCGACACGCTTTCCGGACTGCATGAGCTGCAGATAGTCGATGATGACCAGGCGCAGGTCGTGCTGCTGCTTGAGGCGCCGGCACTTGGCGCGGATCTCCATCATCGACATGTTCGGCGAGTCGTCGATGAACAGCGGCGCCTCGGCGACCTCGCTCATGCGGCGGGCCAGGCGGGTCCAGTCCTCGTCGTTCATCGAGCCCGACCGCATCGCGTGCAGGGCGACCCGAGCCTCGGCGGACAGCAAACGCATGGTGATCTCGTTGCGCCCCATTTCGAGGCTGAACACCACCGTGGCCAACTGGTGCTTGATCGCCGCGGCCCGGGCGAAATCCAGGGCCAGGGTCGACTTGCCGATGGCCGGACGGGCGGCGACGATGATCATTTGGCCGGAGTGGAGGCCGTTGGTGAGGGCGTCGAGGTCGGTGAAGCCCGTCGGGACGCCGACCATCTGACCGCCGCGGCTGCCGATGGCCTCGATCTCGTCCAGGGCGCCCGGCATGATGTCGCTCAGCGGCGCGTAGTCCTCGCCGGACCGCTTGTCGGCGATGGCGTACACCTCGGCCTGCGCGCGGTCGAGCAGGTCGTCGGCGTCGGCGCCGTCGGTGCTGTAGCCGAGCTGCGCGATGCGCGTGCCGACCTCGACCAGCCGCCGCAGGACGGCCTTCTCCTGGACGATCTTGGCGTAGTAGCCGGCGTTGGCGGCCGTGGGCACCGACGCGACGAGGGTGTGGAGGTAGGGCGCGTCGCCGATGCGGCTCAGCTCGCCGCGCTTGAGCAGCTCGTCCTTGATGGTGATCGCGTCGACGGGGTCGCCGCGGCCGTACAGGTCGAGGATGCGGTCGAAGACGGTCTGGTGGGCGGGACGGTAGAAGTCGCGAGGCTGGACCATCTCGATGACCTCGGCGATGGCCGTCTGGGAGAGCAGCATGCTGCCGAGCACGCACTGCTCGGCCGCCAGGTCGTGCGGTGGCGTGCGCTCGAACTCGCTCTCGTGTGACGACATCTCGGTGACACTCACATCCACACCCCCCTGTCGCCCCCGTGTTCACATCTATCTCACCGCTCCGACAGTTTGGGTGCTGTCCCGTGCTTACGCAAAGGCGGCTGTGGAGGGCCCTGTGGACGGCCTGTGCATACACGCCGAGGTGGCTGTGCACAGCACCTGTGGACAACGTGTGGATTTCCGCGCCGCTCGTGAGGACGACCATCGTGAGCTGCGGAAATGCCGTCCACCGCCTGTGAGTTGAAGAAACCTCCGAGCCGCGTCATCCACAGGCTGCCCACAGCACCCGGTAAGCGACAACGAGCCTTTGTGGGTTACGGTGGCGAATTGTGGCGTTTCGGCACCCGCACGACTCGGAGATCCTGCGGCTCGCGCTGCCCGCGTTCGGCGCGCTGGTGGCCGAGCCGCTGTTCCTGCTCACCGACTCGGCGATCGTCGGGCGTCTCGGCACCGTTCCGCTCGGCGCGCTCGGCGTGGCCGGCCAGATCCTGTCCACGTTCGTGAGCGTGTGCGTCTTCCTCGCGTACGGGACGACCGCGTCGGTCGCGCGGCAGATCGGTGCCGGGAACCTGCGTGAGGCGATCCGCCAGGGCGTCGACGGCATCTGGCTCGCCGCGCTCATCGGCGCCGTCGTCATCGCGGTCGGCTGGCCGCTGGCACCGGCCGTCGTCGACGCGTTCGGAGCGTCCGCCGCGGTGGCGCCGCAGGCCGAGACGTACCTGCACATCAGCCTGTTCGGGGCGCCCGGGATGCTGATCGTGCTGGCCGGCACCGGAGTGCTGCGCGGCATGCAGGACACCCGCACGCCGCTGTACGTGTCCGTGGGCATGTTCACGGTCAACGCCGCGCTCGGCGCCATCTTCGTGCTCGTGCTCGGCTGGGGCATCGCGGGGTCGGCCTGGGCGACGGTGCTGGCGCAGACGGGCGGGGCGATCCTGTACGCCGGGGCGGTCGCGCGCGGCGCCCGGCGGCACGGCGCGCCGCTCCGGCCGGACGCGCGGGGCGTACGCGCGTCGGCGAGCGCCGGGTTCAACCTGATGATCCGCACGCTGAGCCTGCGGGTCGTGCTCATCCTCGGCACGGCGGTGGCCGCGCGCATGGGCGACGTCGAGATCGCCGCCCACCAGATCGCCTCGAACGTCTGGAACCTGCTGGCCTTCGCGCTCGACGCCATCGCGATCGCCGGACAGGCCATCACCGGCCGGTACCTGGGCGCCTCGGACGCCGCCGGAGCCCGCGCGGCGACCCGGCGGATGATCCAGTGGGGCATCGCGGCCGGCGTGCTGTTCGCCCTGCTCGTGCTGGCCTTCCGCCCCTGGCTGCCGAACCTGTTCACCTCCGACCCGTCCGTACGGTCCCAGCTGCTCGCCGCGCTCGTCGTGGTGGCGCTGCTGGAGCCGATCGCGGGCGTGGTGTTCGTGCTGGACGGTGTGCTGATCGGCGCGGGCGACCAGGGCTATCTGGCGATGGCGGGGGTGATCCAGACGGTGGCGTTCCTGCCGGCCGCCTGGCTCGTGCACGCCTACGGCGGCGGGCTGGTGGCGCTGTGGCTGGCGATCGGGGTGTGGATGGCCGCGCGGCTGGTCACGCTGGGCGTGCGCGCACGCGACGACGCATGGCTCGTCATGGGCGCGGTACGCCGTTGACCTGGGCGCGCATCCCGTCGAGCAGGCATTGCAGGCCGTACTCGAACAGTGTGTCGCGCTCGAGAACGGCCTTGCCTCCGGCGGCGAGGAGAGGGAACTCCTCGGGGTCGAGGGCGGGCGGTTCGTCGTCCTCGCGATCGGCGTCGCCCTGCTCGTCGAGGACGAAGCCGCTCACGTAGTGGCCGAGGACGATGACGGCGCGCGCCGCGTCTTCGGGGGTGAAGCCGGCCTCGACCAGCACGCCCAGCGTGCGTTCGATGCGCGGGAAGCTGTCGGGCGTGGGCCGGTTGCCGGACGCGAGGCGCGCCCCGTCGCGGTGGGCCAGCATCGCGCGACGCCGTACCCGCATGCCCTCGGCCAGCCACTCGTCCCAGGTCTCGCCGGGGGCGGGGAGGCCGGTCGTGCCCTGCTCGGCGCGGTCGTTGGCGGCGGCGACGAGGTGGTCGAGCAGCTCCTTCTTGCTGGAGAAGTGCCAGTAGAGCGCCGGCGCCTGGACGCCGAGCTCCTTGGCCAGCCGGCGCAGTGAGAGGCCGTCCAGCCCCACCTCGTCGATGAGCCGCAGGGCCGTGTCCAGCACCTTCTCGCGGTCGAGCGCCATCGCCACCTCCCTCGTTGACAACTTAACACTGTTCAGGGATCCTTAACGGCGTTAAGTCCTTAACGGTGTTAAGGGGGCACTGATGTACGACGTGATCATTTCGGGGGCCGGCCCCATCGGGCTCTTCCTCGCCTGCGAGCTGCGCGCGTACGGGATCCGTACCGTCGTGCTCGAACGCCGGGAGGCGATCGATCCCACGCTCAAGGCGGGCGCGGTGAGCGGCCGGGGAGCCGACATCCTCACCCGCCGGGGCGTCGTCGACCTGCTCGGCGATCTGCCCTCGATCGCCGACCTCATGGGCGGCCGCAAGCCGGGCGCGGGCAGCCTGCAGTCGAAGACCGCCCCGGGCGGCGGGGCGCCGCGGGGCCACTTCGCGGGCCTGTGGATCCTGCGCGGCGGCTCGTCCACGTCGAGCGCGTTCGTGCTCGCACCGCAACAGCGCATCGAGGAGGCGCTGGAGACCCGGGCGCGGTCGACGGGGGCGGAGATCCGGCGCGGACATGCCGTCGAGGCGTTGGACCAGGACGCCTCCGGCGTCACGGTGACCGTCGCGGGGCCGGACGGCCCGTACGAGCTGCGGGCGCGGTGGCTCGTGGGCTGCGACGGGGGACGCAGCGCGGTGCGCAAGGCGGCCGGCTTCGACTTCCCGGGCCTCGACGGCATCATGACCGCCTACCAGGCGATGGCCGACTTCGACGACCCGGAGTTCGCGCCCATGGGCTGGCACCGGATGCCGCGCGGCCTCATGGTCCACGGGCCGCACCCGCAGCGGGTCCTCGTCGCGGAGTTCGACGGGCCGCCGGCCGACCGGAACGCCCCGATCACCCAAGCGGAGCTGGAGGCCGCGGTACGGCGCGTGTCGGAGACGTCGGTGACGATCACGGCGGTGCACTCGGTGACGAGGTTCACCGACAACACGCGTCAGGCCTCGACGTACCGGCGGGGCCGGGTGCTGCTGGCGGGCGACGCGGCGCACGTCCATCCGCCCTTCGGCGGCCAGGGCCTGCACCTCGGTCTCGGGGACGCGATCAACCTCGGCTGGAAGCTCGCCGCGACCGTACGGGGATGGGCGCCGCCCGGACTGCTGGACACCTACTCCACCGAACGCCACCCGGTCGCGGAGCGGGTCCTGCACAACACGCGGGCGCAGGTGGCGCTGCTGCGGCCGGGGCCGCGCGTGGACGCGCTGCGGGACATCTTCACGATGCTCGCGGAGACGCCGGAGGCGAACCGCCTGCTCACGGACCTGATGGGCGAGCTGGACATCCGGTACGGGGCGGCCGGTGACCATCCGCTCGCCGGCCGGTACTGCCCCGATCTCGCGCTGAAGACCGCCACCGGGGAGACGCAGGTCGCCGACCTGTCGCGCCGGGCGGGGGCGCTGCTGCTCGACCTGTCCGACCGCGCGGACGTCCGCGAGGCGGTACGGCCGTGGGCGGATCGGATCTCGGTCGTCACGGGAGTCGTGTCGTCGTCATCGGAGGACGCCGAGGTCGGCGAACTTCCGGACGCTCTTCTCGTACGGCCCGACGGCCACGTCGCCTGGGCGGGCGCCGACGTCGCCGAGCTCGGTGAGGCCGTACGGGAGTGGTTCGGCGAGTCGGCGGATCCGGCCAGGTGACCAGGGCGCGTTCGCCGCGTGTGCGGGGTGGCGGAATCTGTCGGTGCCCGGGGGCAAGCTGTTCCTGACCCTCTGGTCACTGGACCGCCGGGTCGCGTCCGCCCCAGGCTGAACGTCGCTTCAGAGGTCTCGTAAAGCCACTCGGATGTCGGTGGATCACGCTAGACTTCGAACATGTGTTCTACTCATGGCGAGCGGCTGGCCAGCCTCACCCGAGCGATCGACGACCTCGCGGCCGAGGGCCTCGGCGGTCTCCCGCCCGACGCCTGGGCCGAGCGGGTCGCGGGCATCTGGGCACTCGTCGAAGGCCTCGACCCGGATGTCGCCCGGCGACGCGCCCGCTACACCACGATGGAGTCCTGATGCCGTCCGCACCGGGGCCGCTCTCGCTGACGCGGCAGCCGTAAGGCCCGCTCGCGGGCCTTACGGCTGTCCGAGAGTCAGGTCCGGGCCTGGTCCCACGGGGCGCTGGGCCGAAAGTAGGTGTCGTAGAGCTCCTGGACCTCCAGGAGGGATTCAGGCGGCCGTTCGCCGTAGGCGATGCGTTCGAGGTGGCGGAAGTACTCGAAGCGCTCCACGCCCGGGGTGATGACGATGAGGATGTCGGCGTCGTGGCCCGGGGCGGCGGCGAAGGCGTGAGCCAGACCAGGCGGGACGATGACGAGGTCGCCGCGTTCCGCGGTGATGACCTGGTCTCCGGACAGGAGTTGGGCCGCGCCGTCGAGCAGGTAGAACATTTCGGCCGAGTTGGCGTGGTGATGCGGCTTGGCGCCGTCGGCGCCGTCGGTGAGGGTGACGCGCTGAGTCGACAGGGCGCCGCCGGTGGCACTGGCGTCGGCCAGCAGGCGGATGGTCGTGGGGGCTCGGCCGACGACCTCGGCGTCGGCGGAGCGGACGATCACGGACTCGGTGAAGTCGGGGACGAGCAGAGACATGGTCGGATCCTTTCCTATTGCCGGCGGTTGAAGGGCGTCAGACGGCGAAGAGCAGGGCGGCGTTCACCAGGACGATCACGGCGGTGGCGAAGTGGACACCGAACGCGACCGCCTTGGTGCCGCCGTTGCGCAGCACGACCACGGTGTCGCCCAGGGGATTGATGGCGACGACCAGCATGAACCACGCCGCGGCGTGGGCACCGGCGAAGGCCAGCAGGGCCAGCCCGAGCAGGCCGTAACTGCCGTCGCGCAAACCCTTGATCGTGAGATAGGCGGAGTCACCGTCTTTCTTCGCCGGGACGCCATAGCCGGCGGCCGCGGCGCGGGGGACGAGCAGAAAGCGGGCTCCGATGAACACGATGAACAGGTTGAGGACGATCGCAAGGCCGTAGGCAATGGGGGTGAGCATCCGCTTCTCCGTATCTAGCGTTGCTAGGAACGAGGTCGACGTTAGCAGAGCATCGACAATAACGCTAGCGCCGCTAGAGTCGACACATGTCGATCCAGACGCGCCGACGGCGCGAACGTGCGGAGCGGGAGCGGATGATCATCGCGGCGGCCCGGGAACTGGCCGAGGCGGAAGGCTGGGAGGCGGTGACGATCCGGCGGCTGGCCGAACGGATCGAGTACAGCCAGCCGGTGCTCTACAGCCACTTCAAGGGCAAAGACGCGATCATGGCGGCCGTCGCGGTGGAAGGCTGTGCCGACCTGGCCGTCGATCTGCGCACGGCCCGTACCTCGACACCGGACGCCAGGCGTGCCGTCGCCGAGGTGAGCACGGCCTACATCAGGTTCGCCGACCGGCGTCCGGCCCTCTACGACGCGATGTTCGGCCAGAAGCTCGACCTGCCGTTCGCCACGCCCCAGGCTCCGGCCGTCCTACAGGCGGGCTTCGCCGAGTTGGCGGAGGCCATCCGGCCGCACGCGGGCAGCGACGATCTCGGCCTGCTGACCGAGACCTTCTGGGCGGCCCTGCACGGCCTGGTGACACTCACCCGCGGCGGCAGGACCCCTCGCGAGCAGCACGACCGCAGGCTGGCGCTCCTCCTGGCCCGCTTCACCCACTAGCGGCCGGCCTGTTCGTGGCGGATCCTCAAAGCCGCCGGTACATGATGTGCAGTCCGACGTAGCCGTGAACCGGATGGTGGAAGCCCTCCGGGAGGGTGGTCATCACGTCGAGGCCTAGTTGTACTGACCACGGAGGTTGGTACGGCGACACGGGTGGATGATCTTGAAATAGGTGAGGGCCTTCTGGCTCGGTGTGGATTGCGACATCTACATCGACCAGAAAGGCCCCCATGCCGCACCGTAACG
>NZ_BSTJ01000019.1 GCF_030269445.1 Actinoallomurus iriomotensis | reverse complement strand
ACCGCGGCAATCCCGCGAACACCTCAGCCGCGAACTCCTCCAACCGCGACCGGACCGCGGTGATCTCCCCAGACCTCACACAAGATCATCGCCACCAAGATCACAAACGTAACAAAGCACTACTAGGTCGGCAGCGCGTCGTAGGACACGCCGGTGCGCTCCTCCGACAGCTCCCACAGGCGGCGGCCCAGCTCCGGGTCGGCGGCGCGCGGCAGCGTCGGTACGCGGCGTGGCGCGCCGCGGCTCTGCCCCGGCCCGCGCGGCCCGTAGCACTGACCGCCCGCCACCCCCGGGGCGGTCGCCGCGTACAGCGAGGGCCACGCCCCGGCGGCGTCGGACTGGCCGACCACCGCATTCAGCAGGCCGAACAGCGCGGCCCGCGTCCGGTGGCCGGTCATCCGCGGGGCGGCCTGCTGGAGGTTGGTCGAGGCGTATCCCGGGTGAGAGGCGACGCTGACGAAGGGCGCCCGGCGGTCGAGCTCCTTGGCGAAGACGAGGTTGGCCAGCTTCGACCGGCAGTACGCGGGCCACTTGTGGTAGCCGTGCTCGTCGTCGAAGCCGGCGAAGTCGGCGCTGCCCAGCCAGTGCATCATGCTCGTGACCGTGACCACGCGGGCGCCGGGCCGCTGGAGCAGGGCGGGCAGGAGCAGCCCGGTGAGCGCGAAGTGGCCCAGGTGGTTGGTGCCGAACTGCGCCTCGAAGCCGTCCGCCGTCGTCCGGCGCGGCAGCGCCATCACACCGGCGTTGTTGACCAGGACGTCGAGCGGCTCGGGATGCGACTCGGCGAAGGCTCGCACCGACGCCAGGTCGGCCAGGTCGAGCGACCCGAGGACGACGTCGGCGTCCGGCACCGCCGCGCGGACGGTCGCGAGGGCCCGCGCGCCGCGTTCGGCGCTGCGGCACGCGAGGACGACCGTGGCGCGGTGGCGGGCCAGCTCAAGGGAGGTCCGCAGGCCGAGACCGCTGTTGGCGCCGGTGACGATCACCCGCCTTCCGGCGAGATCGGGTATGTCGTCCGTCGTCCACTTGGACATCACTCGCCGCCTTTCCCTGCGGGCCATGCTAGAGAAACCGATACCGCGTGGTCGGCGAGTTCCCCGGGTTCCGGCCGGGCCTGCCGAATAATGGGATCATGGCGTCGCAGGTCATCGTCCCGCACCGGCCCGGTCCGCTCGTCGACGTCCCGGAGGATGACGGCCCGGCCGCCGGCGAGCCGGCCTCCCGGCTCATCGGGGCGCCGGAGGCGGTACTGGCGGTCGGCGGCGGGATCCTGCTCGTCGCGGTGCTCCTCATGGGGCTACCCGGCTGGCTGACCGTGATCGCGGTCGCCTGTCTCGCGCTCGGGCTGGCGCTGCCCGCCCACGCGGCGCTGCTGACCGCGCTGCGCCGCCGCGCCGAACGCCGGCGACGGGAGGCCCTCGGCCACGGCACCGTCCTCGACGTTTCCGACTCCTCGGTGCGCCGCCTCGTCGCGGCGTACGGACGGCTGGAGCGCACGCCCGGCGCCGGCATGGGACGGGACGCCGCGCATCTGGCACTCGCCGAGGTCGCGGGCTTGCTGGCGGGCCGCCCGCCGCGCGGCGGAGAGCGGGACTACGTGATCGCCCGCGCCGAGGCGGTGTCGGCGCTGGCCGACCGCCTCGCCGAGGGCCCGGTGATGCCGGTCGAACTCGCCGGCGCCGACTCGCTGGCCCGCATCAAGGCCCTGCTCGCCGAGAACTAGCGGGCCGCGGGCCGAACGGTCGCGACGCCTGGCCGATGACTACTGAGCGTGTTTACATGTATGCGCACGGTAGTCGAACGAGAGGGAGACCATGCGCTTGTCAGCTCCGCTGCCACTCGGCCTGACCCTGAGCATCGCCGCAGGAGTACTGGCCCTTGCCCCCGTCGCCCAGGCCGCCACGGCCGCGACCGGCGAGCCCACCTACACCTGTCAGACCGACACCCCGGGGAACACCGGCGTCCCGATCCTGATCCACGGCATCGGCTGCCGGGCCTCCGGCGGCGCCCCGGCGACCGGCGTGAGCGGACCGGTCAAGCTGGTCATCGCCCAGCCGCGCTACCACCCGCGCGTGTCGGCGTGGACCTGCCGTCAGGCTCGGGCGCTCGGCTCCGCCGGCGCCCTGGAGGTCATGGCCGTGGACTGCCGCCCCTAGACGGTCCACCGAGGCCGCCCCGGACCGCGCCCGGGGCGGCTTCCGCGTGAGGTGATCGCGAGTGCTCCGAGGCCGCACCCGACCCTCGGGTGCCGGAGGCGTTCAGGGCCGGTATGGCGGCGGCCTCGTTCGATGAGGCGGACCGGGCCGCGGTGGAGTCCTCAACCCGTACGGGTACGTCCGTCTCACTCAGCCCGGGTGACCACTCAGCCCGTCGTCCAGCGACGGAGTTTCTCGGGGTTGCGTACCACCCAGATGCGCTTGATCCGGTCGCCCGCGACCTCGAACGCGAACACCGTCACGATGACACCGTCCTGCTGAGCCACCAGGCCGGGCTGACCGTTGACCGTGCGTTCCAGGAACGCCATGGTGCCGGGTCTCCGGCGGGCGATCTCGATCCAGGCGCGGGCGATCTGCCCGGCGCCTTCGATGGGGTCCGGAAAGGTGACGGCGAGGCCGCCGCCGTCGGCGATCGCCGTGGCGTCGGGGTCGAGCAGGCCGATCAGGGCGTCGATGTCCTTGGCCTCCCACGCTCGCTTGAAGTCCCTGACGACGCCGGCGCGCTGGGCCGCCGGAGTCGCGGAAGGCCGCGAGTCCCGGAGGCGGCGGCGGGCCGAGGAGGCCAGCTGGCGGCACGCCGCCGGCGTACGGCCGACGACCTCGGCCACCTCGGCGAAGGGGTAGCGGAAGACGTCGTGCAGGATGAACGCGACGCGCTCGGCCGGGGTCATCGATTCGAGCACGACGAGGAAGGCCATGCCGACCGACTCGTCCAGGGTGACCCGGTCGGCCGGGTCGACGGCGGCGCTGATCCACTCCGTACGGTCCGGCAGCGGTTCGGGGATCCATTCGCCCACGTAGGTCTCTCGCCGGGCCCGTGCCGAGCCGAGCAGGTTGAGGCAGATCCGGCCGGCGACCGTCCGCAGCCAGGCGCCGGGGGACGCGATGGCCTCCTGCTGCCGCCGGGACATGGCGTACCAGCGGGCGTAGGTCTCCTGTACGACGTCCTCGGCCTCGGCCAGGGAGCCCAGGAGCCGGTACGCGAGATTGATCAGCTGACGCCGCTCACTCATGATCGCGTCTGGCCCGGATCGGATGGTCATCGTGCCGGCGGCTCCCTCGGTCGCGTCTGCCCTCACCAGTACGACAAGACGGCACACCGGAACGTCAGGCCGGCGCGTCACCTGACATTCCGGAGGGTCGCGTTGTCGTACCGCACAGACGAACCCATCCGACCATCCCAGGAGCCACCATGACCATCCCGATGCCGGCGCCGTCGTTCGCCGACGCGGCGCCCGCGAAGCGCCTGGAGCGGGCGGCCGCCGCGCTGACCGCACACGGTTTCACCGTCGAGATCCTCGAGGACGCCGCCGCCGCGCGTGCCCGCGTCAAGGACCTGATACCCGAGGGCGCCGGCGTGTTCACCGGGGCCAGCGAGACCCTCCGCCTGTCCGGCATCGATGAGGACATCAACACCAGCGGGCGGTACGAGGCCATCAAACCACGTGTCCTGGCCATGGACCGCGCCACCCAGAGGGACGAGATCCGGCGGCTGCTCGCCGGCCCCGACGTCGTCGTGGGAAGCGTCGCCGCGGTCACCGAAACCGGTTCCCTCGTGGTCGCCTCGGGCAGCGGAGGCCAGCTGCCCGCTTACTCCGGCGGCGCCGCCCGTGCGATCTGGATCGTCGGGGCACAGAAGGTGGTACCCGACCTGAGCACCGCGCTGCGCCGCGTCGAAGACCACTGCCTCCCGCTGGAGAGCGCCCGCACCCAGGCGGTCCACGGGTGGCCCAGCGCCGTCAACCGCCTCCTCGTCCTGAACGCGGAGCCCTATCCGGGGCGCGGCACCGTCCTGCTGCTCCGTGAGGCCATCGGATTCTGAACCACATCGCGGGCGCGGCCGGGGCGGCCGCTCAAGGCCACAGGCCGGTGAGGGCGACGGCCTCCTCCGGGGAGGCGGCCTCCTCCGGTCCCGGCACCGGTTCGCCGTCGGCGTCGTACAGGCGCCAGCCGCCGAGTTGCACCACCGGTATCGTGCCCCGGCGCAGGGCGTGGGCGACCTCGGACAGGGTGCCCCACGAACCGCCGACCGCGATGACCGCGTCGGCGGAGCCCACGATCAGCGCGTTGCGCGCCTGGCCCATGCCGGTCGCGACGGCCGCGCTGAGGTCCGGGTGGGCCTCGGCGCGGTCGTCGCCGGAGAGCACGCCCACGACCAGCCCGCCGGCCGACCGGGCGCCCTCGGTCGCCGCGCCCATCACGCCTCCGTACCCGCCGCAGAGCACCACCGCGCCGCGGGCGGCCAGCAGCCGGCCGACCTCGTACGCGGCGCGGCGTTCGGTCTCGGTGCAGTCACCCGGACCGCAGACCGCGACCTGGGTCAGGGCAGCGCCTTCTCGATGGCCTGGACGACCTCGTCGATGTCGGGTTCGGCCTGCGGCGCGAAGCGCGCCACGACCGTGCCGTCGGGGCCGATGAGGAACTTCTCGAAGTTCCACCGGATGTCTCCAGTGTGCCCCGAGGCGTCCGGAGTGTCGACGAGCCCGGCGTACAGCGGATGGCGGCCGGGGCCGTTGACCTCGACCTTCTCCGTCATCGGGAAGGTGACGCCGT
Organism: Actinoallomurus iriomotensis; assembly: GCF_030269445.1. Taxonomy (GTDB): domain Bacteria; phylum Actinomycetota; class Actinomycetes; order Streptosporangiales; family Streptosporangiaceae; genus Actinoallomurus; species Actinoallomurus iriomotensis. The sequence continues at coordinate 125,873 of NZ_BSTJ01000019.1, read as the reverse complement.
ACGTCGCCGAGCAGAACTCCGCGATCTCGTCGGCCGTGCCCGGCTCCTGCTGCATGAACTGGTTGCACGGCACGCCGAGCACGGTGAAGCCGCGTTCGCCGTAGGTGTCCTGGAGCCGCTGCAGCCCCTCGTACTGGGGGGTGAGGCCGCACCGGGAGGCGACGTTCACCACGAGTACCGCCTTTCCGCGGTACCGCGCGAGGTCGGCCGGCCCGCCCTGCAGGCGTTGGATGTCCACGTCATAGATCGACACGACGCCGATCCTAGTCTGGTCCCATGGGCGACATCCTGGTCGGCACGGCCTCCTGGACCGACAAGACGCTGCTCGCGACGGACTGGTACCCGTCCGACGTGAAGACGGCCGAGCAGCGCCTGAACTACTACGCGTCGCGCTTTCCGCTGGTCGAGGTGGACTCCACCTACTACGCGCCGCCGGCCGAGCGCACGGTCGGCTACTGGCGGGACCGTACACCGGAGGGGTTCACGTTCAACGTCAAGGCGTTCTCGCTGCTCACCCAGCACCCCACCCGGCCGGGCGCGCTGTACAAGGACCTGCGGGAGAAGGTGCCGGACAAGAAGAACCTCTACCCGCGCGACCTGCCGGACGAGGTGACCGACGAGGTCTGGCAGCGGTTCCTGGACGCGCTGTGGCCGCTGCACGAGGCCGGCAAGCTGACCGCGCTGCTGTTCCAGTTCCCCCAGTGGTTCGTCATCGGGAAGCGGAACAAGGAGTACATCCTGGAGGCCAGGCGCCGCTGCGATCCGATGCGGATCTGCGTGGAGTTCCGCAACAGGACCTGGATGAGCGAGGAGAACCGCGGCGAGACGCTGGACTTCCTGACCAGGTACGCCGTGCCGTACGTCAGCGTGGACATGCCGCAGGGCCACACGAGCTCGATCCCGCCGGTCTTCGCCGCCACGTCGGACCTGGCCGTGGTCCGGCTGCACGGCCACTCCGACAAGTGGACGAGCAAGAACATCTACGACCGGTTCGGCTACCTCTACAGCGAGAAGGAGCTGAAGGAGCTCGCCCCGAAGATCCGCGACCTGGCCGGGAACGCCGAGACGACGCACGTGCTCCTGAACAACTGCTACCAGGACTACGCCCAGCGCAACGCGACCGACCTGATGAGCCTGCTGACCGGCGACGACGCCCCCTGACCTGCGAGACATTCTTCCTCGCCACGAATGTGTCAGCCGTGCGGCACACCTGCCATCGGTTCACCACCGAGGAAGTCCTCCAGGATCTCGGTGAACCGCGCCGGCTGTTCCTCGGCTGCGTAATGGCCGCAGTCGTCGAGGACCACCTCGGTGACGTCGTCGGCCGCCAGTCGCATCGTCGCGGCGACCATCGCGCCGCTGTACCGCGCGCCGCCGATGGCGAGCACCGGCAGCGTCAGCCGGGTCTTCTTGCGCTGCTCGTTCTGCGCGATCGTCTCGTCCAGCGCCCGGTAGTACGCGAAGCTCGCCCGCAGCCCGCGAGGATCCGCGACGATCGCATCGACGTAGACGTCGACGGCGTACTCGGGGATCGCATCCGGGGTGGCCGCCTTCTTGGCGAACTGGTAGCCGAAGAAGAGCCGCTCCCGCCCCCGGACCAGCTCCTCGTTGAGGTCGGTGAGCCGGTTGAAGCCGAAGTGCCAGAACCGCTGGTTGACCGCGGCCGGGCTGAAGACCGACGGAGCCGGCGTGAGACCGGGGATGATGGCGTCGACGACGGCGAGCCGGCCCACCCGCTCGGGGTGATCGGCAGCGAGGGCGTATGCGGTCCACATGCCGATGTCGTGGCCGACCACGTCGAACCGGTCGTGCCCGAGCGCGGCCATCAGAGCGACCAGATCGGCGGCCAGCGTGCCGGCGTCGTAACCGTCGTCGGGCTTGTCGGAGAGCCCGGCCCCGCGCGAGTCGACGGCGACGACGGTGTGCTCGCGGGCGAGCGCGGGCATCACTTTCCGCCAGGCGTACCAGGTCTGTGGCCACCCGCCGACCAGCAGCAGCGGTGGGCCGTCCCCGCCGGTGACCGCGTGCAGCCGCAGCCCGTTCAGCTCAACGAGCCGGCTGGTGAAGACGTCGGTGAACCCGTCGGGCAGCCGCAGCGAACCCAGGCTTGTCGTGCCGTCGGCCGGACTCATCTTGGAACGATCGGTGCAACTTGTCATGCCGGCGACCCTACACATCTTGAAACGATCGGTGCAAGATGTGTAGGCTGACGAACCATGGCGGGCCGCAAGCAATTCGACGTGGACGAGGCGCTACGACGCGCGATGCACGTCTTCTGGCGCTGGGGCTATTCGGAGGCCTCGATCGACCGCCTGACCGAGGGCACGGGCCTGGGCCGGAGCTCGCTCTACGGCACCTTCGGCGACAAGAGCGCCCTCTTCCGGAAAAGCCTCCAACGGTACGCGCAGACCTACCACCCGCTGTACGACCAGGCACTGTCCGGCCCCCACCCGAGCCCGAGCGCCGTTGTGGCCGCCTACCTGCAGGTCACCCTGAACCGCATCGCCGACCCGACGGTCCCGGATGGCTGCCTGCTCACGGTGTCGGCAACGCAGTTCCCGGCCCTCGACACCGAGGGCCAGGCCATGGTCCGCGCCATGATCGACGATTTGCGGGCGATGCTGGAGCAGGCGTTGCTGGCCGCGGGGGCCGATGATCAGGAGGCGGCAGAGCTGGCGTTGTGCACGCTGGCAACGAACAAATCCCTGGCGGTGCTGAGTCGCGCCGGCTTCTCGAGCGAAGACCTGGCAACCGTCGCCACAGCCGCCGCCCGTATCCCGGGAGACGACATCCGGGAATGAACCGGACCCCTACCGGCGACGCGGGGACCGGGCCCGCAGGCCCGGCCCGCGCGAAGGACACTCGGTTCCGGCGGCGACGGTCAGGGTAGATCGCTGACGAAGCTCGACAGGGACGTGGCGGCGCCGGTCAGACCGCCGAGGGCGCCGTGGACGACGTTCGCCGCCTTGTGGGGCTGGCTGACCATGTAGAACGCCAGGAAGCCCAAGGCTCCCCATTTGGCGACCTTCTTCATATTCGGTCACTCCTCGTATCGACCTAGATACGGAGGGTAACTACCCGGTCCGGTGCCGCGACAGCACCGACGCCCCGCAAATCCGGGCTGTCGAACGGCAAAGGATTCAAAAGTGTGCCGGGACGGACAGGTCAGTTGCTGGACCGCAGGCTCTTCGGCACCGGCTGGTCCTCGCGGAGGGCGCGGAACAGCTCACCGGACCTGGTCGTGTCCCAGGTGATGTACGCGCCGGCGCTCGCCGAGTAGCCGTTCCCGCCGATCGGGACCGTCGTGGTGAGGCCGTCGCCCTTGGTCAGGCCGCGCATCGCCCAGGCGAACCCCGCCACGTTGTACAGGTGGTCGTCCTGGTCCACGGAGAAGTCGCTGGTGGAGCGGAGCACGAACGGCACGATGCGGAACGGGTTGAGCAGCGTGCCGGGGCTCGTCGCCTTGTGGGTCAGCGCGGCCAGGAACTTGCGCTGGTTCTGCACCCGCTGCAGGTCCTGGCTGGCGAACGCGTGACGGGTGCGGACGAAGCCCAGGGCCTCCGGGCCGTTGAGCGTCTGGCAGCCCGGCTTCAGGTCGATGCCCGCGGCGGTGTCCTTGATCCGCTGAGGGATGCACATGTTCACCCCGCCGACCGCGTCCACCATCCCGACGAACCCGCCGAAGCCGATCTCCGCGTAGTGGTCGATGTGGATCTTCGTGGCCCCCTCGACCGTACGGACCAGCAGCTTGGGCCCGCCGAACGCGTACGCGGCGTTGAGCTTGTTGGGGTCGTGCCCCGGGATCGGGACGTAGGAGTCGCGCGGCAGGCTGACCAGGGTCGTGCCGTGGTCGCCGATGTGCAGCAGCATCATCGAGTCGGTGCGCTTGCCCTCGGCCCTGCCGGTGTGGAGCTTCTTGCGCTCCTCGCTCGACAGGCCCGATCGGCTGTCGGAGCCGACGATCAGCCAGTTGGTGCCCGGGGTGTCACCGGGCCGCCCCGGGTAGTCGGTGAAGACGTCGATGCGGTTCAGCCGCGAGTCGAGGTAGAAGTACGCGCCGATCAGCAGCAGGAGCAGGACGAGGAGGACGATCAGGATGGTCCGCCCCCAGCGCCGGCGCTTCCGGCCGCCCGAGTAGGCGCCTCCGCCGTCGTACGCCCGCCGGTCGGCGGCGTACGGCGCCGCGCCGCTTTGCCCGTGATCCACCCAATCGCTCATGGCAGACACCGTAGAGGGTCAGGTCAAGCCGACGCGTCAGCTTGGCGAGTGATTCCCGGCCGGGAGGCGTCATTCCCCCGTACGGCGAGGGCTCAGACCGCCGCGGTACCGATGAGGCCCCGGCGGGTGACGCGAGCCGCCAGCTCCTCCTCCGGCAGGTCGCCCTCGGGACGCCGGGGCACCACGAGATAGCGCGTCTCGGCGCTGGCGTCCCACACGGCGATCTCGACGTCGTCCGGCAGCGTCAGCCCGAACTCCTCCAGGACGGCGCGCGGCTCGCGTACGACGCGGGAACGGTAGGCGAAGCTGCGGTACCAGCCCGGCGAGGGGCCGAGGAGCGACACCGGATAGCAGGAGCACAGCGTGCACACGACCACGTTGTGCACCGCCGGGGTGTTCTCGACGGCGCGCAGGCGGTAGCCGGAGGTGCCGAAGCCGAGCTCGGCGGCCGCGGCGTTCGCGTCGGACAGCAGGGTCTCGCGGTAGCCGGGGTCGGTCCACGCCCGGGCGACCATCCGGGCCCCGTTGACCGGCGAGGCGTTCCGGAGCAGTCCGTCCAGGATCGCGTCCAGCTCGTCGTCGGTGGTCAGACCCGCGGCGACCACCCGCTCCTCCAGCCGGCGCACGCGCGCCGCGACGGGCAGGTCCTCATGGTCGTCGAAGCCCTCCTTCGTCGGAGGTGTGACCAGGCCATCGTGTTCGCCGGATCGCTCGCCGCGCCCGCTCATGGGGTCACCTCCTCCAGGTAGGACTCCCACAGGTCCACCGTCACCGAGTGCGCGCCGGCGCCCCACAGGTCGCGGGCCGGGAACCGCACCGCGTACACCGCCTCGACGCGCGGCGGGGTGACGCCGCGTGCCCGGTCGTCGGGCAGCGGCCACTCGCCCTCGCACTCGACGATCTCCCCCACGTGGCCGCGGACGTAGACCGGCACCCGCGTGTGGTGCGCGGGGTCCCCCGGCCGCGCCCGCACGCGCGTGCCCGGCGCGTACGCGCTCATGCCAGGCCCTTCTCTTCGAGGATCGTCTCGATCGCGAGCAGCCAGCGCTCGTAGTAGGAGGCGGCCAGGTACTCGTGCGGCGGGATCCGCTCGATCGCGTCACGCATCTCGTCGCCGTTGAACACCCCGTTGTGGCGCAGCGCGCGGCTCAGCGCGAAGACCCGGGCCTCCCAGTCGGCGTGGAACGGCTCGACGTCCTCGTCTCCCACCGGGACCGGCCCGAACCCGCTCTGGCCGCCCACGTCGTGCACTCTGCTCACCCTCCCGACACTAATGCCGTGTCAGGCCACGTGTGCTCGTCGGGTGCGGTCGGGTGGAGGGTCGAGTTTTTGTCGTAGCCACTTGTTGTAATCATCTGGTGCCTCAACGTGAGAATAATGGGCGGGTGGTCATGCGGACCGCCCGCATCGGCCTGCGCGTGTCGGCCGGGCAGCGACGCCGGTGTTTCGCCTTGCTCGCCTCGGCCGGGGACGTGTGGGCGTGTGTACTGGACATGAACCGCTGGCGCCGCCAACGCGGCCCTGCCGGCGATCGTGAGCTATCAGGAGTTGTGCCGGGAACTGTCGGCGGCCGGGCCGGGCACGTTCGGAGAACTGGATACCACCGGGGCGCGGTCGGTGCTGCGGCGCTACAGCGACGCCTGGTTCGCCACCGCTAAGCGCCGCAAAGACGGCGAGGAAACAGCGCGGTACCCGCGGCGCAAACGCCGGTTGATGCCGGTGCGTTACTACCACGGCACATTCACCCTCGATGGGATGCGATTGCGGCTGCCGGCCGGTCGCGGGTGTGCACCGTTGTGGGTGCGGTTGGGCCGGCCGGTTCCCTACCCGGCCGGGCAGGTGCGGTCGGTGACCTTGGTGGCCGAGGGCGGCCGGTTGTTCGTCGATGTCACCGCCGAAGTCCCCATCACCACTTATTCGCCGGGCCAGGAGCCGGACCCGGGCCGTGTGGCGGGAGTCGACCCGGGGGTGATCCACCCGTTCGCGGTGGCAGGCCCGGACGGGGAGGGCCTGGTGGTGTCGGGGCGGGCGATCCGCGCCGAAGCCCACCTGCACCTGCGCGACGCCAAACACCGGCGACGCGCGATGGCGCGGCGGACACCGAAACCGGGCCAGGCCGGATCACGGCGATGGAGGAAACTCCGGGCCCGGCAACGCAAGGTCGAAGCCCGTCACCGGCGACGGGTCCGCCAGGCCCAGCACGAGGCCGCCAAAACCGTCATCGACTGGGCCGTCGCACGCCGGATCGGCACCCTGGTGGTCGGAGACCCGCGCGGTGTTCTGGCCCTCAAAGCGGGACGGCGGCACAACCGACGGGTCCGCGATTGGCGGATCGGGTATCTAATCCGGTGTCTGAAGGACAAGGCCGAGCAGGCCGGGATCAGCCTGATGCTGGTGGATGAGCGGGGCACGTCCTCGACCTGCCCTGCCTGTCGCCAGCGGGCTTCCAAGCCAAAGGATCGGAATTTCGCCTGCACCCGGTGCGGGTTCAAGGGGCACCGCGACCTGGTCGGCGGCGCCAACATCGCCCGGCGTGGCCCGGGCGGCACCATCACCACCAACATGTTCCCGGTGGTGATCACGCACCGTCGAGCCGGACGGCACCTGCCCGGTGCCGGACGGTCCCGGCGTGACCCTAGACGGTCCCCCCATCACGGCACCGCACACCGGGTCCCTTGGCCGGCCGTGGCCCGCCCCACAACACGTGGGGAGTCGCTCGCCCCAAGCGAGGATCAGCCAACCCCCACCTCCCAACGAGGCAAACGTTGACTGACACGGCACTAACCGTCCCCGCGCGGCGCGGGAAGCCCGTACGTCTGGTTGGCTGGAGGGCATGGCGGAAGAGCTGGAGAAACTGACGTCCAAGGAGCTGCACGACCGCGCGATCGACCGTGCCGTCCACCACCTCGACGTGGGCTTCCTGTGGCGGCTGACCAAGGCGATCCCGGCGGCCCAGGCGGCGGCCGGGCACCCCGACCAGGCCGAGGCCGACGTGTCGCACCTGTCGTCGATCCTCAACGAGCTGGTGCACTCGGGCGGCGGCGAGGTCGCCGACGAACTGCGGCCGCTCTACATCGAGTACCTTCGCGGCTAGAGGTACTGGCCGAGGTTCTCGCCGGTGCTCGCGGGGCCCTCGGTCTCCGGCAGGTCCTCGACCCGCAGGGTGCCGATGTCGGAGCGCGCCGGGTCCTCCTCGCGGGTGATGCGGCGTGCCTGCAGGGCGATGGCGCGGTCCAGGTGGTTGCGCATGAGCCGGGCGTTGCCGAACGACTCGCCGCGGGCGGCGGTGCGCAGGTGGCGGCGTACGGCGTCGAGCACGCCGTCGCCCAGGCTGAAGCCCGCGTCTGCGGCCATCACCTCGAAGATCGCCACCAGCTCGTCGTCGGTGTAGTCGGGGAAGCGCAGCACCAGCGGGAACCGCGAGGCGAGACCGGGGTTGAAGTCCAGGAACCGCAGCATCGGGCCCTCGTAGCCGGCCACGATGACGACGATGTCCGCGCGGTGCTCCTCCATGAGCTTGAGCAACTCGGCGATGGCCTCGTGCCCGTAGTCGCGGCCGGAGTCGGCGGGGGTCAGGGCGTACGCCTCGTCGATGAACAGCACACCGCCGAGCGCGCGCTCGACCGCGGCGCGCACCTTGGGCGCGGTCTGCCCGATGTACTCCCCCACCAGGTCGGCGCGGGAGACCTCGACCAGGTGACCGGACGACAGCAGGCCCAGCTTGGCGTAGACCGCCGCGAGGAGGCGGGCCATGGTCGTCTTGGCCGTGCCGGGGTTGCCGGTGAAGACCATGTGGCGGGTGGGCGGGGCGATCGGGATGCCCGCGTCGCGGCGCAGCTGCTCGGCGCGTGCCTCGGCGACGAGCAGGTGCACCTCGTGCTTGACGGTGTCCAGGCCGATGAGCTTCTCGATCTCGGCGAGCGGGTCGCCGGGCAGGTCGATGTGGCCGCTCGCGATGAGCGTGCCCGGGATGTCGTCGGCGAAGATCTCGTCCAGGGACTCGTCGTCGGTGAGCACCCCGTCGTCGAGGACGCGCCGCGACTGCATGGCGATGGCGCGGTCCAGCAGGTTGATCATGGCGCGGGCGTTGCCGACGTTGCTGTCGCGGGTGCTGCCGTGGACCAGTTCGCGCACCTTCTCCAGCACGCCCTCACGCAGCGCGAAGCCGGCGTCGGCGGTCTTGGCCTTGAAGATCTCGATCAGCTCGTCCTCGGTCAGGCCGGGGAAGCGCAGCCGCTTGGGGAAGTAGGCGGACAGCTCCGCGTCGCTCTTCAGCAGGCCGTTGATCGGCCCCTCGGGTCCGCACAGCACGACGACGAGGTCCTCCGTCTGCGCCTGGACGCAGGCGAGGAGCACGTCGACGGCCTCCCGGTTGCGGGGCGACTCGCCGGGCATCAGGTTATGCGCGTCGTTGATGGCCAGGATGCCGCCCTGCGCCCGTTCGACCGCGCGGCGGACCCGCGGCCCGCTCTCGCTGACGTACTCCCCCACGAGGTCGGACCGGTCCACCTCGACGAGGTGCCCGGACGAGAGCACGCCCAGGTCGGCGTAGATCCGGCCGAGGATGCGCGCGACCTTCGACTTGCCGGTGCCGGCGCCGCCGCTGAAGACGATGTGCTTGGGCCGGGCGGCGACCGGCATGCCGGCCTCGCGGCGCATCCGTGCCGCCTCCGCCTCGGCGACGAGCAGGCGGACCTCGCTCTTGACCGACTCCAGGCCGACGCAGGAATCCAGCTCGGCCATCGGGTCGGACTGCTCGGCGCCGCCGGCGATGACCCGCTGCGGCAGGTCGGCCGGCGCGACCTCGGTCTCGCCGCGTGCCACCGCCGCCGTGACGCACTGCTCGGCGAGGTACTCCACGAGGCGCGCGCCGCGGAGGTTCAGCAGCGGCGGGGTGCGCGTGAGCAGCACGCCGGCGGTGGCCGCGGCCTCCCGCGCGACGGTCAGGTCGCGGCGGGCGACGGCACGGCGGAACAGCTCGGCGTAGGCGTCCTCACCGAACTCCTGCGTGCGCGCGACGCGGAAGTGCTGGTGCAGCGCCGGGTTGGCGTCGAAGACCCGGCGGTCGCCGCCCACCCGGCACAGGACGACGACGTGCAGCTTCTGGTGGCGTTCGAGCGCCCGGCGCAGCTCCTCGGCGAACGCGATGCCGCAGTTGTCGAACGCGAGGATGCGGTCGAGCCCGTCGATGACCAGGAGACGGCCCTCAAGGCACTCGCGCACGCGTGCGAGGAAGTACAGGATCGTGTCGCTGACGTGGAGGTTGGCGAAGACCTGATCCGACACCCACACCGTCTCGCGCACGTCGCCGCGCGCCATCAGGGCGCTCTCCAGCGCGCGTACGGCGGTGCCCTTGCCGGTGGCCTCCGGGCCGCTGATGAGCACCCGCACCGGGCGACCGGCGTCGGCGCGCAGCACCTCGGTGACGGCGGTGACCAGGTCGGGCTGGCCGACGATGTCGTCCGCGACCTCGTCGGCCACCGCGGCGGCTCGCGACTCTTCGGCCGGCGCGGGGCCGGCGAACGCCGCGGCGAGGGGGTTGACGACCGTCGGCGCCTGGAAGAGCCGGCGCAGGTCCATCTGGAAGCCGCGTACGGGCACGCGGCACTTGGGGCTGACGGCGGTCTCGGGCAGCCCCTGGACGCAGCCGGTGATGCGCAGGGCCATGTCGAGCCAGGCGCGGCAGACGTCCGCCTCACCGGCGACGAGCCCGCGCGCCAGCCAGGACCGTACGTCGGCCTGCCAGGGGTCGACGCGGAAGCCCTCCCGGAGCCGCTGAAACTGCTCCTGGACGTTCTCGTAGCGCTCGACGCCGATCGCGAAGGCCATCTCCGCCGGCACCGCCGCGACCTCGGCCTGGAGCAGCAGCCGGGCGAGCGCGACGTCGAGCGGGTCGTGGCCGGGCACCGCCGACAGCAGGCGCTCGTGCACGGCGACCCAGCCCGAACAGGCCCAGCCGAGGTACCCCACGGGGCCGGCGAGCTCGGGCAGCGCGGCCAGAACGTCTTCGGGCAGGTCGGTCGCCCAGAGGCGTTCGAGCTCGCCCTGCGGGACGCTCAGGTCGGCCGCACGCGCCTCCGGGTCGGCGGCGCGCCGGTCGTACAGCGCGATCAACGCCTGCCGGCGCTGCTCGATCGGCTCGATGCCCGCGAGCACGTCGAGGGCCTCCCGGGCGAGCGTGTACATCGTCGCGCGCCGGTCGGAGTCGTCGCCGACGTTCTCCACGAGCCACAGGCCGGGCGGCCGCAGCCGGCCGCCCTGGCTGAACCAGGCGTACGGGTCGCGCACCGGGGCCTCGGGCTTGGCGAGGAAGCCGGCGAACAGCTCGTAGTCGATGTCGCCGCGCGAGCCCGCGCGGATCGCGGACGCGCCGAGCAGGAAGGTGAGCAGCGACCACAGCTCCGCGCCCGCCGCCGAGGTGCCGGCGCCGTAGAAGTCGCTGAGCCCGCTGGTCAGCTCCTTGGCCCGGTCGTCGCGGTCGAACTTCACCGCACGCTCGCGCACCTCGTCGTACAGCCCGTCGGGCACTCTCCACGGACCGTGGGAGTAGACGTCGAGCACGGGCTCGTCGGTAAGGAGCAGGCCGAGGTGTTCGGGTAGGCGTGGGGCGCTCACGGGTAGACCTTACGACCGTTACCGCATAGGCCGCAGCCGCGTGTGAATCGGCCCAGGTGACGGTAACGCGCTCAGCGCGGATGCTTCCGGTCGCGGTGTTCGGCGGCGATGCGCATCGGGCCGGACGGGCGCTCGCGCGGCTCGGATTCCGGCTGCGGGGTGAAGGTGAACCCGATCTCGGCCGGTGGGCGTTCGAGCGCCTCCAGGTCGTCGACGGGGACGAGCGCGGCGAGGGCCTTGCCATGGCGGGTCAGCAGGATCCGCTCTCCGCTGTAGCCGACGCGGCTGACGAGTTCCGCCAGCTCGGCGCGGGCCTGGGTCACGGGCACCTCTCGTGTCATGCAATGATTCTAGCATTCTGTACAGTTTTGCTATTCTGTACAGAACTCTAGGAGGTGCAGTCCGTGGACTTTCCGACGTACGAGCCGCGCGCACGAGTGACCGAGCTGCCGGATGCCGCCGTCACCGACCAGGTGTTCCAGCGGCTGCTCGCGCAGCGCATCGTCTTCATCGGGTCCGAGATCGACGACGATCTCGCCAACCGGGTCTGCTCACAGCTCCTGCTCCTCGCGGCGCAGGACGGGCAGCGCGACATCAAGCTCTTCATCAACTCGCCGGGCGGATCGATGGACGCGATGTTCGCCATGTACGACGTGATGAAGTACCTGCCGAACGACGTGTCGACGGTCGGGCTCGGCATGGCGGCCTCGGCGGGACAGTTCCTGCTCACCGCGGGGACGCCGGGCAAGCGCTACTCGCTGCGGAACACGCGGATCATGATGCACCAGCCCCTGGGCGGCATCCGCGGCACCGCGTCCGACATCCGCATCCAGGCCGAGCAGTCACTGCACCTGAAGAAGCGCTTCCTGGAGCTGATCTCCGAGCACACGGGGCGCCCGTTCGAGCAGATCGAGCACGACGCCGACCGCGACCGCTACTTCACCCCCACGGAGGCTCGCGAGTACGGCCTGATCGACCACGTCGTGACCAGCGCACTGGAGGCGGGAGGCGTCGCGCCGTGAGGATCCACGAGCCGTTCGGCATCGAGGCCCGGTACATCCTGCCGTCCTACGTCGAGCGCACGTCGTACGGGATGAAGGAGAGCAACCCGTACAACAAGCTGTTCGAGGAGCGGATCGTCTTCGTCGGAGCGCCGATCGACGACACCCTCGCCAACGACGTGATCGCCCAGCTCATCGCGCTGGAGGGGATGGACACCGACCGTACGATCAGCCTGTACATCAACTCCCCCGGCGGTTCACTCACCGCGATGACGGCGATCTACGACACGATGCGGTACGTCAAACCGGACATCGAGACGACCTGCGTCGGGCAGGCGGCCTCGGCGGCGGCGGTCCTCCTGGCGGCCGGCACACCGGGCAAGCGCGCCGCACTGCCACACGCGCGCATCCTCATCCACCAGCCCAGCACCGAGGGCGGGTACGGCCAGGCCAGCGACCTGGAGATCCAGGCGAAGGAGATCCTCCGGCAGCGCGAGGAGCTGGAGGAGATCCTGGCCGACCACTCCGGCCGCCCGGTGGAGCAGGTACGCGCCGACATCGAGCGCGACCGCTTCCTCACCGCACAGGAGGCACGCGAGTACGGCCTCATCGACGAGATCATCACCAGCCGCAAGACCGGCTGATCTCGTCTCGGAAGACGACCGGGGGCGGCCTCATGGGGTCGGGCCGCCCCCGGCGCGGCCGTCACCACACGGAACGCCGCCGAGGTCGGCCGGTGGTGGCGGCTCGGGCACGCCGCCGACCCTCACGGGCGAGGTCCGGGCGCGCACGGGCGTTCTCCACGGCTCCGGCGACCTGGACAGACTCAAGGCCCTGGTCTCCTCCGGGGCTGGATCTGCGCGGACGGCTTCTCTGCCCCGGGAGTGAGGCGACCTGTTCGCCGGACGCACCGCCTTCGCCCCGCGTCCGCTCGCCGCGCCGTATCCAGGCCTGGTGCCAGGCGCGCTGCCCGGCCGCGAGCCGATGTGCGACGGCCGCCGGCAGGTCTGAGCGATCGCCCGGCTGACGCCGGCGGCCGGGGCCCCGGGGGCGGGGCCCGGCCGGACGGGCGTCAGCAGGTCTGCTTGTACAGGTACTTGGCGATGTCGGGGCTGTCGACGTTGTCCTTGGTGACCGCCACGAGCCGGGTCTGGATGTGCTTGGTCACCGTCTTGCCCTCCAGGGCGTTCACCGCCTGGTCGACGCCCTGGCGTCCGATCTCCAGCGGCTCCTGGCCGATGAGGCCCTGGATCGTGCCGGCCCGCAGGTCCTCGACCTGTTTCGGGCTCGCGTCGAACTCGATGAGCTTCACCTTGCCGACCTTGTCCGCCTGCTTCAGCGACGCCGCCGAGCCCTCGCCGGTGACCAGGTTGGAGGCGAAGATGCCCGCCAGATCCGGGTTCTTCGACAGTTCGCCGTTGACCAGCTCGGTGGCCTTGCCCGCGTCGTCGCCCGGGTACTGCTCCGAGGCCAGGGTGATGCCCGGGTGTTTGGCGATCTCCTCCTTGAAACCGGCCACCCGATCGTCGGTGGTGGCGATGCCCCGGGTGGGCGCGAGCACCATGACCTTGCCCCGGTCGCCGATCTGCTTCGCCAACGTCTGCGCCGCGAGCCGTCCGCCGAGCCGGTTGTCGGAGGAGACGCGGGACAGGCCGACCGACTGGTCGGCCAGCTCGGTGTCCACGAAGACCACCTTGCTGCCGTTGCCGGTGAGCTGGCGGACCGGGCCGGCCATGGCGTCCTTGTCGACCGGGGCGATCAGCACCGCGTCCGGCCGTGAGGCGGCGACCGAGGTCACCACCTGGGTCTGCTGCGCCACGTCCCACTGGGCCGGCGCCTGGACGCTGAGGTGCGCGCCCAGCCGGGCCGCCTCGGCCTTGGCCCCGCAGTACATGGAGATGTAGAACGGCTCGTTCGCGATCCCCTGGATGAGGGTGAGCTTCTTGCTCCCGCCTCCGGACGAGGACGAGGAGCCGCCGCTCCCGCACCCGCCGGTCAGGGCCAGTGACAGCGCGGCGGCCACGACGACGTACCTGTTCACCGATGTGCCTCCTTTATCGACGTTCTCGCGCTCGCCGCCGTAGCTGGTCGAAGAAGACCGCGACGACCAGTACGGCCCCGACCGCGACATCGAGCCAGAACCGCTGTGCCCCGAGGATGATCAGACCGTTGCGCAGGACGCCGGGGATCAGCACGCCGATCACCGTGCCCGCGACGGTGCCGACGCCGCCGAACAGGCTCGCGCCGCCGATGACGACGGCGGCGATCGCGCTCAGGTTGTCGGACGTGTGGCTGGCGATCGTGGTGGTCGTGTAGTGCGCCAGCGACAGCACGCCGGCCACTCCCGACAGGAGGCCGGACAGCGCGTACACCTTGATGAGGTGCCGGTCGACCTTGATGCCGACCCGGCGTGCCGCCTCGGCGTTGGACCCGATCGCGTACGTGTGGCGGCCGAACCGGGTGAGCGCCAGCAGCAGCCCGAAGACGACCGCGATGAGCACGGCGATGATGACGAGCCAGGGCACCCCGGCGACCAGGCCGTACCCGATGGCGTTGGCCAGCTTGGCGGGGATCCGGTTGACGTCGCTGCCACCCGTGATGACCTGGGCGAGGCCGAGGGCCACGCCGAGGCTGCCCAGAGTGGCGATGAGGGGTGGGATCCTCGCCTTGGTGACGAGCAGGCCGTTCACCAGGCCCCAGCCGAGCCCGCTGCCCATCCCGGCGAGCGCGCCGAGCGCGATGCCGCCCCAGCCCGCGGTCGTGCCGCCCAGGGCGACCATCGTCTTGGCCGCGACGACGCCGGAGAAGACCAGCACGGAGCCGACCGACAGGTCGATGCCGGCGGTGACGATGACGAACGTCATGCCGACCGCGAGGACGAGCAGGATGGCCGAGTCGGTCGCGACGTTGCGGATGTTGAAGGTCGTGGCGAACTCGGCCGGCTTGAGCACGGCGAACAACGCGAACAGTGCGACCAGCACGGCGAGCGTCCACACCGTGTTCGAGCGCAGGAGGGCCGGGATCCGTCCCGTCTCCGTGGTCTCCTCAGAGACGGCGGTCGTCGTCATGCGGCACCCTCCTGGTCCAGTCCTCCGGTCATCGCCGAGACGAGCTGCTCCACCGACGTGTCCGCGGCGGTGAACCGGGCGACCCTGCGGCCCAGCCGCAGCACCTCCACCCGGTCGGCGACGGCGAGCACCTCGGGCATGTTGTGGCTGATCAGGACCACCGTCACGCCACGGTCGCGGACGCGCCGGATGAGGTCGAGCACCTGTTTTCGCTGGACCACGCCCAGCGCGGCGGTCGGCTCGTCCATGAACACCACCCGCGACGCCCACGCCACCGCGCGCGCCACGGCGACGCACTGACGCTGCCCGCCGGACAGCTGCCGTACGGGCGCGGACATGTCGGGCAGCCGGATGCCGAGCTCGTCGAAGGCCTCCGCCGCCCGCCGCTGCATGACGCCCCGGTCGAGCACGTGGAGGAACGAGAACCGGGTCGGCTCGCGGCCGAGGAAGAGGTTCGCGGCGGCGTCGAGGTCGTGGGCGAGCGCGAGGTCCTGGTAGACGGTCTCGATGCCGAGCCGCTGCGCGTCGACCGGATCGGTCAGGTGCACCGGGCGGCCGTCGAGGAGGATCTCGCCGCCGTCGGGCCGCAGCGCGCCGGCGAGCGTCTTGACCAGAGTGCTCTTGCCGGCGCCGTTGTCGCCGATGAGCGCGACGACCTCGCCCGCGTACGCGGTGAAGGCGGCCCCTCGCAGGGCCTGGACATGACCGAAACGCCTCGTGACGCCTCGTGCTTCGAGCAGCGGTTCCGTCATGTGCACCTTCCTGGCTAGGGCGGCGGCAGCTCCCCGGAGCCGCGGACGATGAGGTGGGTCGGCAGCACCACGCGTTGCGGGGGCAGTTCCTCGCCCGCCATGCGCCGGCACAGCAGCTCCGCCGCGCGCCGGCCCATCTCCACGGGCTGGTGCGCCACGACGGTCACCGGCGTGGCGAGCATGTCGGCGAGCTCCAGGTCGTCGAAGCCGACCAGCGCCGTGCCCGCGCCGGCGGCCTGGACGGCCCGCAGCGCGCCGACCGTCAGCCGGTTGTTGCCGGTGAAGACGGCCGTCGGCGGGTCGTCGAGGGCGAGCAGCTCCGCCATGGCCGACTCGGCGCCGGCCACGTCGTGCCGGCCCGGACGTACGAGGGCCTCGTCCACGGGCACGCCGTGCTCGCCCAGCGCCTCGCGGTAGCCCCGCAGGCGCTCGCTCGCGGTGAAGATGCCGGGCAGGTCGGACAGGCAGGCGATGCGGCGGTGGCCGTGCCGGACGAGGTGGTCGACGGCCGTACGGGCCCCGCCGACGCTGTCGATGAGGACGACGTCGGCCTCAAGGGCCTCCTCGGGCGGGCGGTCGATGAAGACCGCGGGGGTGCCCATGCTGATCTCGGGGATCAGGTAGCGGTGGTCGGTGCCGGAGGGCACGACGAGCAGGCCGTCCACCCGGCGCTCGCACAGCGACCGGATGAGGTGGCGCTCCCGCGCGGGGTCCTCGTCCGAGCAGCCGGAGATGACCAGGAGGTCGTGGGCCCGCGCGACCTCCTCGACCCCGCGCGCGATCTGGGAGTAGAAGGGGTTGGCGACGTCCTTGATGACGAGCCCGAGGCTGCGGGTGCGCTTTCCGCCGCGCAGCGCGCGGGCGATGTCGTTGCGGCGGAAGCCCAGCGCGGAGATGGCGGCGTTGACCTTCGCGGTCGTGTCCGGCCGCACGCCGTCCTCGCCGTTGACCACGCGCGAGACCGTCTTGAGGCTCACGCCGGCACGCCGGGCGACGTCACGCATGGTCGGCCGCATGGGCTCCCTCAGGACTTCGGCTGGACGGGGCGTCGAGACCGCCGACCGTGAGAGACTGCCCGAACCCCGCGCCCGCGGCCGGCGAGGGTCCCGGGCGATCTCTCAGGACGACAACGTTGTCATCTCATCTCTGTACGCCCGGCGTCAAGCCCGCGGCCCGACCACGGCACGAACCGGCCGCGTGACTCCGGCCCCGCCTCCGAGCCGGTCTCAGAGCCGGTTCAGAACGGGTGCAGGTCCGGGCGCTTGGCCGTGAGGCCGTCGCCGGACGAGCGTCCCTGCAGGCGCCGCTGGATCCATGGCACGAAGTAGGTCCGCGCCCACTCGATGTCACCGCGCCGCGAGGTCAGCCAGTCGACGGGCGGCGCCGCCGGCCAGGGCTCGCGCCAGTCGCCGGCGGCCTCGATGCCGAGCGCCTCGCAGGCGGCCAGCGCCACGCGCCGGTGCCCCTCCGGCGACAGGTGAAGCCGGTCCGGCGCCCAGGCCCGCGGGTCCAGCAGCGTCCGCATCGACCACAGGTCCACCACCCGGCAGTCGTGCCGGTCCGCGATGGAGCGGACGTGCAGGTTGTACATCGCCGCCTTGCCGCGGATGCGGCGCAGCACCGGCACGTCACGCGTGTCGAAGCCGGTGAAGAGCAGCACCTCGGCGCCGGTCGCCCGCAGCCGCCGGACCGCGTCCTCGAAGACGACGGCGAGCCGGTCCGGATCCGCACGCGGGCGCAGCAGGTCGTTGCCGGCTGCGGCGAGCGTGATCAGGTCCGGCCGCAGCTCGACGGCGCGCGGTACCTGCTCGGCCACGACCTGGCCCAGCAGCCGCCCGCGTATGGCGAGGTTGGCGTAGCGCAGGCCGCTGGTGGAGCTTGAGGCGGAGGCGGCGAGGTGCTCGGCGAGCCGGTCGGCCCAGCCGCGGTAGCCGCCGGCGGGATCCGGGTCGTCGAGGCCCTCGGTGAAGCTGTCACCGAGGGCCACGTATGAGGAGTACGTCGATTCGGAGTCGGTCACGTCCATCAATGATGCATGACGCCGCCTCCCGGCGATCACAGCCCCTCAGTTGTTGATCGGCACTCCCCGGCCGCGCATCGACAGGGCGTGCTCGACCAGCGTGATGAGCGTCGCCTTGGTGGACTCGCGGTTGCGCGCGTCACAGGTGACGATCGGCACGTGCGCGCCGATCGTGAGCGCGTCGCGGATGTCCTCGATCGTGTGGGTGTAGACGCCGTCGAAACCGTTGATGCCCACGACGAAGGGCACCCCCGACTCCTCGAAGTAGTCGACCGCGGCGAAGGAGTCGGCGAGCCGGCGCGTGTCCACCAGGACCACCGCTCCGATCGCGCCCTTCACCAGGTCGTCCCACATGAACCAGAAGCGGTGCTGTCCGGGCGTGCCGAACAGGTAGAGGATCAGCTCCCGGTCGAGGCTGACCCGGCCGAAGTCCATCGCGACGGTCGTGGTCGTCTTGTCCGGAGTGGAGGACAGGTCGTCGACCTCGGTGCTGGCCGCGGTCATGACGGCCTCGGTGGTCAGCGGCATGATCTCTGACACCGAACCGACGAAGGTCGTCTTCCCCACACCGAAGCCTCCCCCGACAATGATCTTGACCGAGGTCATTCCGGGGGAGGCGCCCGGATTAGAGCTTGCGAAGTCCACTGAGAACCCTTTCCAGCAGCTGGAGGTCAGGCTGCCCCTCAGTGAAGGGAGACTGATGCAGGCGTAGCAGGCCTTCGTGCGCCATGTCCGCGATCAGCACACGGGCCACGCCGAGCGGCAGTCTGAGCAGGGCCGACACTTCCGCCACCGAACGCCAGTTGCGGCACAGATCGATGATGGCTTTGTACTCGGGGGTGAGAGTCGTGATGTCGTGCCGCGGATACGGAGCGACCGAGATCAGCGCCTCGATCGGCAGGTCGTACCGTGGCTTGGTGCGCCCGCCCGTGACCGCGTACGGCCGGACCAGCGAACTGGAGTCTCCCGCTTCCGAGGGCGGCGACGAGGGCGGCCCCGGCGGCGGGTCTCGGTGCGGACCGGGGTTCGACCCGTGCTGGGGGCCGAACCCGTAATTCCCGTACCTGCCGCCGTCCACCCTTAACCGATCCCGGGTTCGGCGCGGAGCGCGGGCGTCAGCACGCGGCCCACACGCTCGACGAGCAGTGCCATCTCGTATGCCACCAATCCCATATCGCAGTCGGGTGCGGCGAGGACGCCCAGCACGGAACCGTCGCTGATCGCCATCACGAACAGCAGCCCGCGTTCCATCTCGACGAGCGTCTGCGTGACCGCACCGCCCTCAAAGATACGGGCCGCGCCCTGGGTGAGACTGGTCAGTCCCGACGCGATCGCGGCGAGCTGATCGACACGGTCGGCCGGGAAGCCTTCCGAGTACGCCATCGGCAGACCGTCGGAGGAGACCACCACGGCGTGCGCGACGCGCGGGACGCGTTCGACGAAGTTCGTCACCAGCCAACTGAGGTCCTGGCGGCTGTTCACTGGTTCTCCCGTTCATCATCTTCGGGCTGGATCGCGGCGCGACCCTTCCGTACGCCCTGCTGGAAGCTCGCGAAACGGTTCCGTACGGTTTCCGCCTGCGGCGGGCGGGATTCCATTCTGGGTGCGGGCTGCGCCGGCTGCGCGGCCGGCCCCGGCGGGGCCGGCCTCGCCGAGCCGACCGATCCGGGGATCCGGTTGCTTCCGGGTACCCGTTTCGGCAGGCCGGCGCTGGTCTGCCCGCCGGTGGCCGGCGCGCGGATCGCCTCCGCGGCTCGCCACCCGTCATCGCCGGGCGAGGACCACTCTCTCGGCGGAGCGGTCTCAGCACGGCTCGTCGATCCCGTCTTACGCCGTTCGAACCATTCCGACTGCATTGCCTCGAAGATAGGTGAGCGTCCGTTGTTCTCGGTCACCGAGCGGCGTTCGCCGAACGCCGGGCCCGCCGATTGGGGCTGCGCCTGGGGCACCGGCCGGGGCGGCGGCGGCTCCTGCGGCGGCCCCGGAGGCGGGCCGGACCTGGAGGGCGGCACTCCCTGCGGACGCGACGAACGCGACGGGGCGGTCGGACCGGAGCCGCGGCCGGGCGGTGACGTCGGCGCCGCCTTGCGCTTGGGCAGCGGCGTGCCGTGGGACCGCAACGGCTCGCGCGGCGTGTCCGGTACGGGCGGCCGCCCGCTCTCCCCCGGCCGCCCGTTCTCGCCGGGCCGCCCGGTGTCCCCCGGCCGGCCGATCTCACCGCGGACGGCCGGCGGCTGAAGGGGCTGCACGGGCTGGACCGGCTGGACCGGCTGGACCGGCTGTAGGGGCTGCGAGACCGGGCCGCGGTCCAGCGACGGACCGCCGAACGTGTCGAGCCGCTGCGGGCGCACCTTCTGCGGGTCCTGCATGATCGTGTTCGGGGCGAGGATGACGAAGGCGGTCAGGCCGCCGGACAGCGCGGCGCGCAGCTCGACCCGGATGCCGTGCCGCTGCGCGAGGCGGCCGACGACGAACAGGCCCATGCGCCGGGAGACCGACACGTCGATCGTCGGCGGGTTGGCCAGCCGCCAGTTGGCCTCCTCGAGCTCCTCCGGCGACATGCCGACCCCGCTGTCGGAGATCTGGAGCATGGCCCCGCCTCCGCTGAGCAGGTGTCCGGACACCGCCACCTTGGTGTGCTCGGGCGAGAAGGAGGTGGCGTTCTCCACCAGCTCCGCCACGAGGTGGACCAGGTCGTTGACGACCCGGCCGTTCACCGAGACCTCGTCCTGGATCCGCAGCGTGATCCGCTCGTACTGCTCGACCTCGGACAGGGACGCGCGCACGATGTCCACGAGCGCGACCGGCTTGTTCCACCGCCGTGCCTGCTCCTGGCCGCCGAGGACCAGGAGGTTCTCACAGTTGCGGCGCATGCGGGTCGCCAGGTGGTCGAGCTTGAAGAGACTGTCCAACCGGCCGGAGTCCTGCTCGCTCTGTTCGAGGTCCTCGATGAGCCGCAGCTGACGTTCGATCAGCGACTGGCTGCGGCGGGAGAGGTTGACGAACATCGCGTTGACGTTGCCCCGCAGCATGGCCTCGTTGGACGCCAGGCGTACGGCCTCGCGGTGGACCTCGTCGAAGGCCCGCGCGACCTCACCGATCTCATCGGTGGAGTCGACGTCGATCGGCTCGACGTCGAAGCCGACCTGTTCGACGTCCGGCTCACGCAGCCGGCGGACGAAGTCGGGCAGCCGGGTGCCGGCCACGTCCAGCGCGCCTCCCCGCAGCCGGCGCAACGGCCGGACCAGCGACTGGGCGACGATGACGACCGCGAAGACCACGAGCAGCAGTACGACGAGCAGCAGGCCGCCGATGAGCAGTGCCGACCGCTGCGCCTGGCTCTTCAGGCTGTGGCTCTTGTCCAGCAGGTTGTGCACCAGCTGGTCCTCGACCGCGCGCATCTTGTCCGAGCGCACGGTCATGTCGTTGAACCACTTGCGCGGGTCGGAGTTGACGCCCATGCCGGCGAGTGACAGGTCGGCCGACTTGCCCGCCTGCGTCACCGCCTGCTGGCGGATCAGCTCCGCCTGGTCGACCTCGGGTCCGGCGACCGTGTCGGAGTAGAGCTGGGCCTCCGCCGGCGTCGCGTCCGCCTGGAAGGCCGCGATGTCAGTGTCCCGTTGGCTGCGCGCCGCCTGGAACTCCTGGTAGGCGCCCGGCTGGAACCCGCCGGCCGCCAGCGCGACCGAGAGGAAGCCCCGCTCTCTGGCGGAGTCCTCCTTGGCCTCGGCCAGGGAGTCGAGCGCGCGGGACTCCTCGGCGAGGTCGGAGTTCGAGCCGTCCTGGGCGATCTGCTCGTTGAAGTTCAGCAGGTCCGCGACGAACTCGCTGTACTTGTCGATCGTCGCGTCCGCGGGAAGCTTGGTCTGCGTCGCCTCCGCCCGTAGGCCGCTCAACTGACTCAGCCGGTTGAGGATGTCGCGCACCTGGGTCCGGGTCTGACTCGGGTAGGAGTCATCGATGCCACCGGCCTGGGCGCGCACCCCCTGGACGGCCGAGTCCACCTGCCCCTCAACGTGTTGCAGGTCGCTCTTGCTCGCGCTCTTCCCGGACGATGCCACGTACAGGGCCGTCGTGTCGCGCTCGGCCTCGAGCGCGTGCGTCAGCACGCTCAGCTTGTCACCCAGTGCGGCCAGCCGCTCGATACGGCCGAACGTCGACGCGTTCGCCAGGGCGCTGTTGACACGCAGGCCCGCGAGCACGCCCGCCACGATGGTCGGGATGACGATGAGCGCGACGAGCCGGGCGGACACCTTCCAGTTGCGTAGGGCGAAACGTCCGGCGAATCGCCGCTTGGGGCGGCTCGCCGTTTCGTCCATGGGCTGGGACGTGTCCGCGGCGCTCTGCCGCGTCCGATCTCCGTCGCTGTCCACACTACCTTCCGCTGCGTCTCACCGGATCGAACCGTGTCGGGCCTGCCGGACGATGCGAGCGATCGACGGGAGGCAGGTCCGCCGGCCGAGCACGGTTTCGCCTACACAGAGTGGTGTCGCTACCCAAAACGAACCGTCTGCATATATCCGAGGCGATCCTATGTCCCACCTATCTAAATTTCTCTGCTTTCTGCATCATCCTGCCCTGAAGGTGGGCACCGACTGATTTGCGGCCAACATCATTGCCTCCGCCCGTGCTCTACGGCAAGTAGTCGACGAACACTCCCTGCCGAAGAGATCGAAACGAGAGCAATGGTCACAGAGAGTTTCTCGCCGACGACTCACCGGTCACCAAAATGGGGTTCTATTCGTCGTTCACGGGCAGAGGGCGGACCGTAACCCAGTTACCGTACCCAGGCACTACGGAAAGTAACCCCCCGTATCCAGCGCAATCAGCGCTGTAAGGCCCGTACCACGTCATTACGATAGGTTCCCTGCGGGGTCTCCCCACCGTCAGGCCCGAGGCGGCTCCGAACGGAACGCCGGCGGGACGGCGCCGTTCCGCGGCGCGTTGCCACATTCCGCGCACGTCAGGCCGGTATCCACGGCCGTCCAGGGAGTGAGCATTGGCTGACCGCAGTGTCAGGACACCGGTCCCGGCGACGGATTCGATTGCAGGTAGTCGCATCCCCGCCGCGGCCTCGCGAAATGCGAAAAAGCAGCCACGAGCAGGACGGATCGTCCGCGGCGTCGTCGGCGTCGTGATCTTCCTCCTGATCGGCGAGGTGATCGGCCGGATCGGCCTCGTCGACCGTTCCTACCTGCCGCCGTCATCCACCGTTCTGGCACGGGCCGCCCGTCTCATCACGGACGGCGGTTTCCTCCAGGACATCGGCTGGACACTCACCGCCTGGGCCGTCGGACTGCTCATCGCGGCCGTGATCGCGGTGCCCGCCGGCCTGCTGCTCGGCAGCCTGCCCTTCGTGAACTCCGCCGTCCGGATGCTCATCGAGTTCCTGCGGCCGATCCCGGCGGTGGCGCTGATCCCGCTCGTCATTCTGATGATCGCCGAGCAGGCGCAGATCGAGCAGACGCTGGCGGCGTACGCGGCGCTCTGGCCGATCCTCATCAACACGATCTACGCCGTCGGCGACGTCGACCCGGTCCCCCGCGAGATGGCGCGGTCGTTCGGCATGGGCCGGCTCGTGATCCTCACCCGTGTCGCGTTGCCGAGCGTCGCGCCGTTCGTGGCGACCGGCATCCGCGTGGCGTCCTCGATCGCCCTCATCGTGACCATCAGCACCGAGCTGATCGCGGGCGGCGGGGAGCACGGCATCGGCATCTTCATCCTCACCGCGAGCGCCGACGCCGGCCGGGCCGACGTCGTCTTCGCGGCGGCGGGGATCGCGGGCCTGCTCGGGTTCCTCATCGACCTCGCCATGCGCACCCTGGAACGGCGCATGTTCCGCTGGCACTTCGAGCGTCTCGGGAGGGCCGCATGACAGCCTCCACCACCACGCCGGCGGCCGTCGCGGCCGCGCCGCGCAGGACCAGGCCGTTCGGCCGGTCCGGGCCGACGGGGCTGCTCCTGCGGTGGATCGTCTTCGCCGTCGCGGTCGCGCTCTGGCAGCTCGCGACGTACGTCGCGGTGCCCGAGGACGACAAGATGTTCTTCCCCGCCCCGACGGTGATCGCCAAGCGGATGTACGAGCTGTGGCTGACCGGTCCGGCGAGCCACCTCTTCCTCACGCCGGCGGCCACCGGCAACATCCTGCCCAGCATCGGGCGGATGCTCGCCGGCTGGGGCATCGCGGTGGTGATCGGGGTCGGGCTGGGCGTGCTGCTCGGGCGGTCGCGGCGGCTGCTCGACTACGTCGACCCGCTGATCCAGTTCTTCCGCGCCATCCCGTCGCCCGCGCTGATCCCGGTGTTCATCGTCCTGTTCAAACTCGGCCTGACGATGCGGCTCGCGGTGATCGTCTTCGGGGTGCTCTGGCCGATCCTGCTGAACTCGATCGACGGGGCGCGCTCGGTCGAGCCGCTGCAGCTGGACCTGGCGCGCGTGTTCGCGCTGAAGCGGTTCGAGCGGTTCCGGCTGATCATCATGCCCTCCGCAGCGCCGAAGATCTTCGCGGGCCTGCGGGTCAGCCTGTCGATGTCGATCATCCTGATGGTGATCTCGGAGATGGTCGGCGGCACGAACGGCATCGGCTACACCCTCTACACCGCCAAGGACTCCTTCCAGCTGCCGGACATGTGGTCGGCCATCGTGCTGCTCGGCATCCTCGGGTACACGCTCAACGCGCTGCTGCTCTGGGTGGAGCGGCGGCTGCTCGCCTGGCACCGCGGCGCCCGCCGCGTGGAGCCGTAGGGGTCCCGGACGACGAGAGCGGCCCGCCGGTGACCGGCGGGCCGCTCTTCTTCTTTCCGGCGATCAGGGACCGAGGTAGTCGGGATCGGTCATGATCTCGATCAGCGACGGCCCCGGGTGCGTGCGCGCCTTGGCCATCGCCTCGCCGAGCTCGGCGGCCTGGTGGATCCGCTGGCCGAACACCCCGTACCCGCGGGCGATCGCGGCCACGTCGACGCCGGACAGGTCCTTGCCGGGGAACTCGCCGCGCTCGACGGCGGTCCCGCCGTACCGCCGCAGCGCGGCCGCCACGGCCGCGTACGACTCGTTGTTGATCACGACGAACGTCACCGGGATCTGGTAGCGGGCGGCCACCCAGAGGCCCTGCGGCCCGAACTGGAACGCTCCGTCGCCCAGCACGGCCACCACCTCGCGCTCCGGCAGGCCGAGCTTGACGCCGAGCGCGGCGCCCATCGCCCAGCCGAGCGACCCCGAGGACGTCGTGTAGTACTGGTGCGGCGGGTCCTGCGGAAGCCGCCGCAGGAGGATCGCGCCCGTGGTCGTCGCGTCACCGACGACGGTCGTGTTCTCCCCGACCTGCTCGGCGAGCGCGTCGGCCACCGCGGCGACGTTCTCGACGCCCTCCGGCTCCGGCGGCAGCGGCCCGGTGTCGGCGAGGTACTCCCCGCGCGCCTCGTCCACCCGGCCGGCCCGCGCGGCCAAGCCGTCGCGCGGGAGCGCCTCGAGCAGCGCGGCCAGCGCCAGTCCCTCGTCGGCGACGATGCCGGTGTCCACACCGTAGATGTGACCGATCTCGGCGGCGTCGGAATGGATGTGGACGACGCGGGCGCCCTCGGGCACGTCGGGCCGTACCGGCGTCTCGAACTCGGTGAAGCAGCGGCACCCGGCGAAGACGATCAGGTCGCTGTCGCGCACGGTCGCGCGGCGGGCGTCGTACAGGCCGGCGAAGTTCGGGTGGGACGTGGGGAAGCCCGGCCGCTCGTAGGTCCGCCGGTCCTCGTTGACCACCGGCACGCCGAGCCGCTCGGCGAGCGCGATCAGGTCGCCGACGGCCCCGTGCCGGGCGACCTCCGCCCCGGCCACGAGCAGCGGGCTGGCCGCGGAGGCCAGCAGCGCGGCCGCCTCGCGGATCAGCTCCGGGTCCGGGGCCGTACGCGCGCGGGGACGGTATCGCTGCGGGTCGGGCACCGGCGCGGTGCAGGTGTCGTTCATCAGGTCCTGCGACAGACCCACCCATGTCGGCCCGGCCGGCTCGGTGAGCGCGAGCCGGAAGGCGCGGTTGAGGTCCGCCGGGATGTCCTCGGTCCGCAGTGACTGCCACTGCGCGCGCACGTAGGGCTCGACCAGGCGGCCGGTGTCCGGGACGCACGTGAAGCTGCGGTGCGACTGGAGGAGCGCGGGTTTGAGGCCGGTGAGCACGACCACGGGCGAGTGCGCGAGCCGCGCGGCGTTCAGGTGGCCGAGGCTGTTGGCCAGGCCGACGTGCGTGTGCAGGTACGCGACGGCGGGCTCGCCGGTGACCCGCGCGTATCCGTCGGCCGCCGAGACGGCGATGGACTCGTGCGGGGTGAGGACGACCTCGAAGTCCGGGTGATCCAGCGTCGCGTCGAGGAAGGCCGCCTCGGTGCTTCCCGGGCAGGTGAAGACGCGGCGCACGCCCCAGGCGCGCAGCGTCTCGAGCACGGCGCGCCCGCCGCTGCGGCCCGCCCCGGTCACGCCGTCCTCCCGGCGGCCGGTACGGACCGGTGGTCCGCACGGCCGTGGTTCGCCTGGAGTCGGTGACGAAGCGTCGCCGGGCGGGCCGGCGTCGGGACGGAAATCGGTGGGACTGGGAACATGACCCTCTTTTCCTCTGGTGCCGACGGCCGTACCGGTCCGGCGCACGCCGTGGCCGAGCGTCCACCCCGCGCGCGGGCCGGGCCGCGGAACTGCTGTGTTCGCCAACGGCCCTTCAGTGCGCCTCGGATGCTATAGCACCCGATTCATCACGAATAAGGGCGACTTGTCCCGTGACTGCATCCATGACTGAAGGCCTTCCAGGCGTGACAAAAACGTGATCAAGACCACACTCAGCGCAGGCTTTGTGCACTCTCCGTAGCGAACGTCCTGAACGTCCGCATCTGTTACCAAATTTGCAGATGGTACCCAGACATGCCGATGTGGCAGCCCTATACTCTGGCCCGGCCGTTAACCAGTGACCTGAAGCCGGTGTTCGACGCGTGCCCCCTCCCCTGCGCACGCCGACTAAGGGTCCGGCGCGAATCCCTCTCGAGGAGTTCCATGAAAATACGTCGCTGGACTCAAGCGACAGCCCTTGCCATGCTCGCCGTTTCGGCTTTCACCGCCTGCGGCGGCTCGGACTCGAACAAGAGCTCGAGTGGGCTGGAGAAGACCAACATCAAGGTGGGCGTGCTGCCGATCCCGGACGCGGCGACCGTTTACCTGGCGCGCTCCAAGGGCTACTTCAAGGCCGAGGGCCTCAATGTGACGCCCACGATTCTGACCAATGGCTCGGAGACGATTTCCCGGGTCATGTCGGGCGGGGTCGACTTCTCCTACAGCGCCTACATCCCGATCGTCCAGGCCGCGACCCAGGGCGTGAAGCTTCGGGTGGTGACCGACGGTTACCAGGGGCGCAGCAACCTGTATCCCCTGATCACCTTGCCGAACTCCCCCATTCACAACGCCAAGCAGCTCGTCGGCAAGAAGATCGGCCTCATCAACACGAAGGGCTTTCCGTCCCTGCTGACCAATGCGGCGCTGAAAAACGCGGGAGTGGCCCCCGACCAGGTCCATCTCGTCGAGATCCAGTACCCGAACATGCCGGCGGCGCTGCAGAACCACTCGATCGACGCCGCCTTCATGACCGAGCCCTTCCTGAGCCAGTCACAGCAGAAGTTCGGCGCCCGCGTCATCGTGGACACGATGGCCGGTCCGACGGCCGACCTTCCGGTCGGCGGTTACCTCACGTCGCAGAAGTTCGCGAAGCAGAACCCGAAGACCGTCGCGGCCTTCCAGCGGGCGATGGCCAAGGCCCAGCAGGCGGCGACCGACCGGAACCAGGTCGGACAGATCCTGCCGACCTATGTCAAGGGCCTGTCGCCGCAGGTGGCGCAGACCATCACGCTCGGCGTCTACCCGGCGTCCCTGAGCAAGACACGGTTGCAGCGGGTCGCCGACCTCATGACCGAGCTCGGCGTCATCAAGCAGCACTACGACGTCTCAGGCGTCCTGCAGTAAGTCCTTCGGGCGTTCGCGCATGACGTCGCCGGTCGTCCCGCCCCACCCCTCCGCGGGACGGCCGGCCTCCGCCACCGGCGGAACTTGACGGCTTTCGTAAGGTGTTCTGTCGTGTCCCGGGGCAGTGGCACGAGACTTGCATCCCGCGAGACTTGCATTGCAGGATGCATCTCCTATGTCGCAGTTGCCGGGGCTACGTTATTATTGGCGCTTCCGTTACTCGGAGCTGCGGGGTTCATAATCGTGCTTGAAGTGCTGAAACTCACTCACACGTACGGCGAACAGACGGCTCTGGACGATGTCTCGTTCGAAGTCGGCGAGAACGAGCTCGTCAGCATCGTGGGCAAGTCCGGCTGCGGGAAGTCGACTCTGCTGCGTGCCGTCGCCGGGCTGATCACCCCGACCACCGGAGAGATCCGGCTCTCCGGCCGGACCGTGGACGGCGTGCCCGACGACCTGGCCGTGGTGTTCCAGGACTACTCCCGCTCGCTGCTCCCCTGGCTGTCGGTACGGGACAACGTGACCTTCCCGCTGCGCCGCCGCGGCCTGGACAAGGCCGCCCGCCGCGCCGCCGCCGACGAGGCTCTGGAGGAGGTCGGCCTGGCGGACAAGGGCGGGAAGTTCCCCTGGCAGCTGTCCGGCGGCATGCAGCAGCGCGTCGCCATCGCGCGGGCGCTGGCCTACCGCCCGACGCTGCTGCTGATGGACGAGCCGTTCGGGTCGGTGGACGCGCAGACGCGCGAGGACCTGGAGGACCTGCTCCTGCGCGCGCACGCGGCGAGCGACATGATGATCCTTCTCGTCACCCACGACATCGACGAGAGCGTCTACGTCAGCGACCGCGTCCTCGTCATGGGCCGCTCGCCCGGCCGGGTCATGGCCGACCTCGACGTCGGGCTGCCCGCCGAGCGCGACCGCATCGAGACCCGCGAGCTGCCGGAGTTCGTCCACCTGCGCTCGGAGGTCGGGCGTCTCGTGCGCGACAACGCCGTCCCCGCCTAAGCCTTGAAGGCGCTCATCGTCGGCGCCGGCATCAGCGGTCTGACGTCGGCGCTCAGCCTGCACGCCGCGGGCGCAGAGGTGGTCGTGGTGGACGCGGTGCGTGCCCTGCTGCCGCTCGGCGTCGGCATCAACCTCCAGCCGCACGCCGTACGCGAGCTGACCGAACTGGGGCTCGGCGACGCCCTGGCGGCGACCGGGATCCCGACCCGCGAGATGCTCCGCATGGACCGGCACGCCAACGAGATCATCGCCCACACCCGTGGCGTGCACGCCGGCTACCGCTGGCCGCAGTACTCCATTCACCGCGGTGAGCTGCAGATGCTCCTGCTCGACGCGGTGGTGGAACGGCTCGGGCCCGCGGCCGTACGGACCGGGCTGGTGTTCGAGTCGTTCGCCGAGGACGCCGACGGCGTCGAGGTGTGCCTGCACGCGCGTACGGGCGGCGCGCCGGTGACGCTGCGCGCGGACGTCCTGATCGGCGCCGACGGGCTCTCCTCGGCCGTGCGCCGCCGGCTGCATCCCGGTGAGGGCCCTCCGCTGTGGAACGGCATCCGCATGTGGCGCGGCATCGCCGAGGCCGATCCGTACCTGACCGGCCGCAGCATGATCGTCGCCGGCTCCCACCGGTCCGGCCGGCTCGTGTGCTATCCGATCTCCAAGCCGGCCGAGGACCGCGGCCGGGCGCTGGTGAACTGGGTGGCGGAGGTCCGGGTGTCGCCCGAGACCCGTGTCGAGACCGACACCGCCGACTGGACGCGCGAGGGCCGGGCCGAGGACGTCCTGCCGTACTTCGCCGACTGGCGGCTGGGCTGGCTGGACGTGCCCCGGCTGATCGCGGAGTCGCCGCAGATCCTGGAGTACCCGATGGTGGACCGGGACCCGCTGCCGTGGTGGAGCCGCGGCCGCGTGACACTGGTGGGGGACGCCGCGCACCCGATGTACCCGGTCGGCGCGAACGGCGGGTCGCTGGCCGTCATCGACGCGCGCGTGCTCGCGCTGGAGCTGTCCCGTTGCGACGACCCCGCCGAGGCGCTGCAGGCGTACGAGAAGGCGCGCCTCGACGACGCCAACGCGGTGGTGCGGGCGTGCCGCGACATGGCCGCCGACCGCATCCTGGACGTCGTCGCCGAACGAGCGCCGGACGGCTTCACCGACATCGCGGACGTGCTGACCGCCGACGAGCTGACCGCGTTGCGGGAGGGCTGGCGGCGTACGACGGACATGGACGTGGAGGCGCTGAACTCCCGGCCGTCGTGGAACCCGGTCGGCGCGGGCTGATCCGAGGCGCCGCCGGCCGAGGAGACGCCCTCTACTTGGCGTCGGCGTAGCAGGGGACCGCGACCGCCTCCATGGGGAAGCGGACCGGAGTGTCGCCGAACACCAGACGGCGGGCCTCGGCGGCGGAGTCGCGGATGGCGGTGACCACCGCCTCGGCGTGGTGCTCCGGCGCGTGCACGATCACCTCGTCGTGCTGGAAGAACACCAGGCGCGGCGCTCGCTCCGGCACGGTCTCCAGCACGGTCAGCCGGCGGCGCAGTGCCGCCAGGAGCACCGTCGCCCAGTCGGCGGCGCTGGCCTGGACGACGAAGTTGCGAGTGAACCGGCCCCGGCTGCGCACGGCGGCGCCACCGTCGTCCTGCACGGCCAGGTCGCGCCACTCGTGCGAGGGCGGCGGGCAGGTGCGACCCAACCGCGAGCGGACCAGCCGCCCGGCCTCGCCCGTACGGGCCGCCGCCTCGACGTATTCGTACGCGTCGGGGAACCGGCGGCGCATGACGGCGAGCAGCTGCGGCGCCTCGCCGCTGGTGCCGCCGTACATCGCCGACAGCAGCGCGATCTTGGCCTTGTCGCGCGCGCCGCCGAACACGCCGGCCAGCGCGGCGTACAGGTCGTTCTCGCCCGCGGCGGCGGCCAGGGCACGGTCGCCGGCGAGGGCGGCGAGCACGCGCGGCTCCAGCTGGGCGGCGTCGGCGACGACGAGCGTCCAGCCGGGATCGGCGACGACCGCGCGCCGCAGCACCTTGGGGATCTGCAGCGCACCGCCGCCGTTGGTGGCCCACCGGCCGGACACCACGCCGCCGACGACGTACTCCGGGCGGAACCGGCCGTCGCGCACCCAGGAGTCGAGCCACGACCAGCCGTGCGCGACGTGGAGCCGGGCGAGCTCCTTGTAGGCGAGCAGCAGCCCGGCCGCCGGGTGCTCGACGTTCTTGAGCACGTGCGACCGGGTGGAGGAGATGCCGACGCCCGCCGCCGCGAACGCCTTGACCACCTGCGCCGGCGAGTCGGGGTTGATCCGCTGCCCGAACGCCTCACCGATCCGGTCGGCCAGCTCCTGGAGCCGGCGCGGCCGCAGACCGGGCGCGGGACGCGGGCCCATGAGCTCGGTCAGCAGGGCATCGTGCACGTCGGGCCGCCAGGGCAGCCCGTCGTGGCCCATCTCCGCCGCCGCGAGCCCGCCCGCCGACTCCGCCGCGACCAGGAGGCGCATGCCGGTCTCGGCGGCGCGTCGCTGCTGCTCGGCGTGGACGGCGACGACGGCGTCGATGTCGTCGGCGGGCCGCTCGTCGAACAGCGTCGGCGGCCCGTCGCCGGGGACGACGTCGTCCGGCACCGCCGAGCCGTTGAGCCGGGCGAACGCGGCCCGCAGCGAGCGCGGCTCGCCGTACCGGCCGGCGTGGTTGAGCAGGAGGATCTCGGCCAGCTCCAGGTCGTGGCACCGCGCCAGGCGCACGCCCGCCCGGAGGAAGCGCGGGTAGATCCGCGCGGTCGCGGGCCAGACCCAGCGCACGCCGGCGGGGTCGCCCCGCTCCTTCGCCCGCGCCTCGCGGGCGGCGACGGCGGCGACGAGGTCGGCGACCGGCTCGGCGGGCTCCAGCGGTGCGCCGTCCTCGGCGACGGGGCACAGCACGCCTCCGTCGTCCGGCCCCTCGGCGACCGCGATCCGCATGCTCCCGATTGTGCCCGTGGCGTCCGACAGTCGCGGTCTCGGCCCTCGGGGCGTACCCGCCGGTCGCCCGTCAGGTGAGCGGAATCGTTATCTCGTCCTCCAGGGGCGGTGCCACCTCGTGCTCCCGGCAGCCGGACGCGCCGAAGCAGCGGATGCGCAGCCGCTCCGGCGTCACGTCGATCCGCAGGAAGCTCTTGAACAGCGGCGGCCCGTACGAGGCGGAGGCCGGGGACAGGAACCGCTGGTACGCCCGGCGTACCGGCAGCCGGAACCCCCGGTGGCGGTGCGGGCGCCCCGGTACGCCCAGGAGGGTCGCCACCAGCCGCGTGCGCCACGTCACCGGTGCGTTCGTCTCCCGCCTCGGCGGGATGCCGAGCCGCTGGGCGATGACCGCCGCGGCCTGCTCACTGGTCAGTTCGAACAGCCACCGCATCCGCAGCCGCCGCCCGTACATCCGGCCGTAGAAGGCCAGGCAGTCGCCGCGCAGCGGGTAGCAGCGGAAGTCGTCCTCGCCGACGCCGCCGACATTCACCTTGGGGATCGTGTGCGTGGCGTGCATGAACGCGCCGCCGCCCCCGGAGACGACGTACTCGATCGTACGGTCGCCGACCTTGACCGGATAGTGCTGGTAGTTGTGGATGTCGCCGCCGATCGCCGCCACGTAGTTGCACGCCGGGTCCTGGACGATCTCATCGACCGTGCCGCCGCCCTCGATGGGACCCGGATGGTGGGCGCCGTCGACGTACAGCGGCTTGCCGGTGATGAGGATCTTCGGCTTGGGGCCTTCGGAGACCTTCCGCAGCCACGCGCCCTGCTCGCGGTCGATGCCGCCGAGGATGCCCGTGTCGATGCCGATGATCCGGATCGGACCGGCGTCCATCATCCAGTACGGGCCGGGCTGCCCGGCCCGCTGCTCCGGCCGGGACCGCAGGCTCTCGGCCTCGGCCAGCAGCGTCTCGTCGGGAACGTCCGGGTTCTTCCAGAACAGCCGCCGCCACCAGGCGCGCGACAGCAGCCGCGGCCGGCCCTCCGGAGGCAGCTCGGGCGCGCCGCAGAAGATCCGCATGAACCCGCCGAGCCCGTCGTACCAGTCGTGGTTGCCCGGCACGGCGTAGATGGGCGCGTCGTAGTCCTTGTACGGCCGGAAGAACTTGGGTCCGTACTCGTTGACGCTGCCGGTCGGGTAGATCACGTCACTGGCGATGACGGCGAACCGCGTGTCCTCGCTCATCTTCAGGAACCCGGGCACCACGGCGTACTGCGGGGCGTCCCCCTCCCCCGTGTCGCCCAGCACCATGAACGAGAAC
Organism: Actinoallomurus iriomotensis; assembly: GCF_030269445.1. GTDB lineage: Bacteria > Actinomycetota > Actinomycetes > Streptosporangiales > Streptosporangiaceae > Actinoallomurus > Actinoallomurus iriomotensis. The sequence continues at coordinate 92,956 of NZ_BSTJ01000019.1, read as the reverse complement.
GACGACGGGTCGTCGCGCGGGATGGCGAAGTCGGGCGGCGCACCCGCACCGAGCTGGCGGGCCACCCACCGGCGCCGCTCGTCGTTGGTCGGATCGCCGAACCGGCGGGCCAGCACGTCGTTGCGCGACCGCCAGAGGACGGCGGGGTTGAGCCAGGACAGGTTCTGGACCCGGGCCGGCATGAGGTCGGTGTAGGTCCCCGGCTCGTCGCACGACCAGCCGGCGCCGGCCGGTGAGTGACGCGAGGACAGAGGCGCAGAGGGGGGCACGGCGGCACCGTAACAGCCGTAATAGCGGCGACACGCCGTGTTCACGCCATTCCAGGCGAAAGTGCGCGGGTGGGCCGCTCAGCCGCCGATGGCGTCGAGCTCGGCGACCGCGTCGGGCGGCAGCGCCAGGTCCGCGGCGGCGACGTTCTCGCGGAGGTGGGCGAGGGTCGAGGTCCCCGGGATGAGCGCGGTCGTGGGCGAGCGCCGGAGCAGCCAGGCCAGCGCGACCTGCTGCGGCGAGGCGCCGAGGCGCGCCGCCACGTCCGTGAGCGTACGGGACTGGATCGGGCTGAACCCGCCGAGGGGGAAGAACGCGGCATAGGCGATGTTCTCGGCGGCGCACCGGTCGACGAGGGGGTCGTCCTGCCGGTTCGCGAGGTTGTACAGGTTCTGCACCGTCACGACGGGCGCGATGCCCTGCGCCTCGGTGAGCTGGGCGGCGGTGGCTCCACTGAGGCCGAGGTGGCGGATCAGGCCGTCCTCGCGCAGCTCCGCCAGGGCGCCGAACTGCTCGGCGACGGACTCCTCGCCGGTGCCCTCGGCCGACAGCCGCAGGTTGACGACGTCCAGCGCGTCGACACGGAGGTGCCGGAGGTTGTCGTGGACCTGTTTCCGCAGGTCGGCAGGCTCCAGCGAAGGGTGCCAGCCGCCGTTCTCGTCCCGCCGCGCGCCGACCTTGGTGACGATGCGCAGGTCCTCCTTGTAGGGGTGGAGCGCCTCGCGGATGAGCTCGTTGACGACGGCCGGGCCGTAGAAGTCGCTGGTGTCGATGTGGGTGACGCCCAGCTCGACCGCCTCGCGCAGGACCGCGATGGCCTGGGCCCGATCCTTGGGCGGCCCGAACACCCCGGGCCCGGCGAGCTGCATCGCGCCGTAGCCCATGCGGCTGAGCACGAGATCGTCCGCGAGCCGAAGGGTGCCGCCGGGAGCGCTGTCTGCCATGTCGTTCGCCTCTCTGGGTGTACATCTCCAACGTTGGGGTTGCAATCGCCGATGCTAGCGTTCGGGTCTCACAACCACAACGTTGCGGTTGGAAGCAGCGGTCATCCACAGGCGCGCCGTGCCCTTCCCTGGACGAAAGCAGCCACTGGACAATGGAAATGGGATGGCACACCCCGGGCGGGCGGGGTCCGTCCCCGGGCAGGGGGCTCAAGCGAGGGGGATGACACAGGGAGCGCTCAGGCGGGAGGGTTCGCTGCCTGAGTCGGTGGCGGCCTCTGGGGTTCGCTGCCTGGCGCGGGGCGGCGCACCAAGCGGGAGAAGCCGATGCCTGGGCCGGCGGCGCTCAAACGAGGCGCCGGTGAGACGGGACGGCGTCAGGCAAGAGGCGCCCTTCCCAGCCCGGTGGCATCCACCTGCCGCGCTACCGGGACGGGACGCCGAGCCCCGCGGCCTGCGCGACGGGTACGCCATGAGCAGGACGCCGGTCCGCCGCTCCAGCGCCCGGCCCCACTCCGGTCCACGCGTGGCGCGCGTCTTCGCCTCACCCGCCGGCACGCTGCCCGGCGGTCCGCTCGCCCGCCGCACCCCGCCCGGCGAGCGACTCCTCCACCACACCGCCCGGGCGGGCGACTCGCCCGCCGCACCCGCCCGGCGGGCGGCTGGTCCACCACGCCCCACGGGCGAAACAGAAGCAGCCACCCCGCGAAGCGACGTGCGATCGAGACCGAACACCGCACCTCAGCCTCCGCGACGGGTACGCCACGATCAGAACGCCGGTCCGCCCTTCCCGCGCACGGACCACCACCGGTCCCGCAGGCTCACCTTCGCCTCACCCCCGCACGCCGCCCGGCGGGCCGCTCGCCTGCCGCACCCCGCCCAACGAGCGACATGCCCACCACATACGCCCGGCGGGCGACTGGTCCATCACCCCCCACCCGCCGAGACAGATGCAGCGTGCGAAGCAGTACCCGACGTGCTATCGAGGCGCGACGGCACATCCAGGGCGGACGGGGTCGGTCGCCGGAGGCGCGACGTGAACGCCCCACCCCAGGGCGACGATCAGGGCCCCTGGTTCACGCGATGCGGGGGTGCGTGTCGTACTCGCCGGTGCGGAAGAGTTCGGGGGCGGTCTCCGCGGCGGCTTCCGGGGGTGGGCCGTGGAGCAGTGCGTCCGCGAACATGCCGACCTGGTCGGCCGGCAGCTGGAACGTTCCCTGGCAGACGCCGCCGTTCCAGATGCTCAGCACGACCACTCCGGCGTCCGGGTGGCGGCTGATCCGCAACGAGCGGTCCGGCCTGCGGCAGTCGAAGAACACGTCGCCCTGTTTGGGCAGCGGAGAGGCCCCTGGCATGGGGGCCAGTGTGGACCCGGACACCCTCCGCTGTCGAGACCCGCAAGGCGAGGAGTCAGGCCGCGACGAGGACGCGCGGGTCGTCGGCGTCGACGATGTCGGCGCCCAGCGGCATCAACGACACCGGGATGAGCTTGAAGTTGGCCAGGCCGAGCGGGATGCCGATGATCGTGACGCACAGCGCGATGCCGCTGAGCAGGTGCCCGATGGCCAGCCACAGACCGGCGACGACGAACCAGATGACGTTGCCGATGGTGCTCATCGCTCCGGCGCTCGGCTTGCGCACGACGGTCCGGCCGAACGGCCAGAGTGCGAAGGCGCCGATGCGGAAGGCCGCGACGCCGAACGGGATGGTGACGACGAGCACGCAGCAGACGATCCCCGCGAGGAAGTACCCGAGTGCCATCCAGAGCCCGGAGAGCACCAGCCAGATGAGGTTGAGCAGCGTACGCATGCTCCCTGCCTTCCCGTGTCGCGGTCGTCACAGGTGAGACGAAGCACGGGTGGCCCGCGGTTCCGGTGGATCAGCGAACTCTGGTCGCCACGTGGGAGACGCTCGTGCCGGTGCGGGGGACCCGTGCGCCGCCGATCGAGGCGATCCGGGTGCGGGCGACCAGTTCGCCGCGGGCCTTCGGCCGGACCCGTACGACGAAGCGCGCGGTGGCGGAGCGGCCCGGGCCGAGCCGGGGCAGGACGAGTGTCGTGTCGCGGCCGCCCGCGTAGCCTCCGGCGCCGCCCGGCAGTGACGTGCTGGTCCGTTCGACGCCCGCCGGGAGCGTGTTGCGTACGGTGATCTCACCCGGCGTCGCGCGCCCGCGGTTGGCCAGGCGGATCCGGTACGCGTAGGTGCCGCCGGGCCGGACCGAGTGCGGGGCCTCGATGGAGACCTGCAGGCCGTCGGCGGGTTCGGCGGCCTCGGCGGGCCGGGCGTGACGGACGAGCCGGCCGGCGGGCGTCGGCGACGGCGTGCCGGCGGAGGCGGGCGAGGTGGAGATGAGCACGCGGGACCGGTGGCGGGTCCGTGCGCGGGACGGGCGGACCGGCGTCCTGATCGTGGTGTACCCGCCGCGGAGGTGGTGCGCCCACGGCACGTAGCGGTCCGGCAGGGCACCCGCGGTGTGCCCGCCCGCGGACGCGAGAGCCGCCATCACCGGCAGCCCCACGGCGATGCCGGCCAGGACGGCGAGCGCGTGTTTCACAGTGGTCGCCCCCAGCTCCCCGATCGCACTCGGCAACGTACCCGGTGGCCGGTCGCCGTGCGGCAAAGCGCCGGGCAAGCTTCACCAGGCCGCCAGGAGAGTGTCCCCCGGCGGCAGGTCAGGCCGCGATGACCCGGAGCGCGCCGGGCAGCACCCGGATCGTCGCAGGCAGGGTGCCGAGCAGCTCGCCGTCGCCGCCGAACGGGATCTCCCGGTCGGCCTCCACGCGCACCTCGCGTCCGCGGAGCACCTCGATCTCCGGGCGGCGTACGTGCGTGCCGTGCGGCAGCTCGCGCATCACCGCGAAGAACAGGCGGCGGGGCGCGTGCCGGATGATGACGACGTCGAGCAGCCCGTCGGAGACGGAGGCGTCCGGCGCGACGTGCAGGCCGTAGCCGTAGTACCCGGAGTTGGCGGCGACGACGGTGTACCCGCGCTCCTCGCGCGTCTCTCCGTCGACCGTGATGCGGTACGCGACGGGCCGCCACGTCGCGATCGCGCGCAGCGGGCCGAGGTAGTAGGCGAGGGAGCCCGGCAGCCGGGTCAGCCGGTTGATGTGCGCGTTGGCCACCGAGTCGACGCCGCCGTACACGCTGCCGGCCACGACATTGGTCGTGCCGTCGCCGGAGGTCACCTCGATCGCGTCGATCGCCGTGGGCTCGGCCGACAGCAGCAGGTCGGCCAGGCGTTCGGGGTCGTCGGGCAGGCCGAGCTGGCGGGCGAAGTCGTTGCCGCGCCCGGCGGGCAGGATGCCGAGGACCGCGTCACTGCCCGCGAGCGCCCCGGCCAGGCCGCCCACCATGCCGTCGCCGCCCGTCGCGATCACGACGTGCCCCTTCTCGGCGGCCTCCCGCGCCAGGTCGCCCGCGTGCTCGAGGCTGCGGCTGTACTCCACCGCGACCTCGGCGCCGGCCTCGCGCAGCCGCCGCGCGACCGGGATGAGGCGTGCGGCCGGGTCACTGCCGGCGGCCGGGTTCACCACGGCGGTGAACGATCGCATGTCGGTCTCCTGTCCGGGGCCCGCGCCTGCGAGCGGGCTCTGCGCGGGATCGTACGGGGTCGGGGCCCGGGACGGATCAGCCTTCCCCCGGAATGAGCACGCCCGGGTTCATGATGCCTTCGGGGTCGAGCCGGTCCTTCACCGCCCGCAGCACGGCGACGCCGAGCGGGCCCGCCTCGCGGGCGTACCAGTCGCGGTGGTCGACGCCGACGCCGTGGTGGTGACTGATCGTGCCGCCCGCCTCGATGATCGCGTCGCTGACCGCCGCCTTGGCGTCCCGCCAGCGCTCCACCGGCCGCTCCCCCTGCGCGGTGACGACCGTGAAGTACAGCGACGCGCCGGCGGGGTAGACGTGCGACACGTGGCACATGACCACCGACGAGGGCAGCTCGCGGGAGAGGGTCAGGCGCACGGCGTCGTACAGGCGCGACAGGTTCGACCAGAAGCCGGCGGTCTCCAGCGTCTCGGCGAGCACGCCGACGTCGAGCAGGGCGTCCCGCAGGTACGGCGCGGAGAACCGGCCGCGCACCCAGCTCTCCCCCGGCTCCTCGCCCTGGTAGGCGCCGCCGAGCGACGTGAGCACCGCGCGGACCTTCGCACGACGGTCGGGCACCTCGGCGGCGGTGCCCTCGTACCCGCAGACCGCGAGGCAGCCGCCCGCGTCGTTCCGCTCGCCCAGCTCGTCCGGCCGGGCCAGGCCGATCATGGTCTCGGTCTCGTCGGAGAGCCGCAGCACGGTCGGCAGCGGGCCGTCCTGGGCGAGGGCGCGGACCGCGGTGACGCCCTCGGAGAACGAGGGGAACAGCCAGCCCTCGTACACGCGCGTCTCGGGCAGCGGCCGGATCCGCACGGTCACGTCCGTGATGACGCCGAACGCACCCTCCGAGCCCAGTACGAGCTGGCGCAGGTCGGGCCCTGCCGCCGACTTGGGCGCGCGGCCGGCCTCCAGCGTGCCGGACGGCGTGGCGAGCGTGAGGCCGGCGACCATCTCGTCGAACCGCCCGTACCCGGCCGACGCCTGCCCGGAGGACCGTGCGGCGGCGAACCCGCCGATGCTCGCCCACTCGAACGACTGCGGGAAGTGGCCGAGGGTGTAGCCCTGCTCGTTCAGGAGCCGTTCGGCGCGCGGCGCGCGCAGCCCCGGCTCGAGCGTGGCCGTGCGCGAGACGGGGTCGAGGCCGACGAGCCGGTCCAGGCGCCGCAGGTCGAGCGCGATCACCGCCGCGTAGCCGCCCGCCTCCGGGGCGAGCCCGCCGACGACGGAGGTGCCGCCGCCGAACGGCACGACGGCGACCCGGTGTTCGGCGCACCGGGCCAGCACCGCGGCGACCTCGTCGTGGGAGCCGGGCAGCACGACCGCGTCGGGCGCGCCGCCGGCGTCGCCCCCGCGGATGCGCAGCAGGTCGGGCGTTGACTTGCCGCGCGTGTGCCGGATGCGGGTCTCGGCGTCCGCGCGCACGTGCTCCTCGCCGACGACGTCCTCCAGGGCGCCGGGCACGGGCCGGGCCGGCGGCGGCTCGATCTCGGCGAGCTTGACCGGCTGGGCCGGTTCGGCGTGCACGCCGAGCAACTCGCGCAGCAGTCCGGCGACGGACTCCGGCAGGCGCTCGGCCCGCTCCGGATCACCCCAGCCGCTCCACAACATGTCCACGATCGGCATCGCTACCCCCTCACCAGCGCAGTTACACTGTGACATATGGCGTCGATTCGTCACAAGAAGGATGCCGTGCTGGACGCGACACGTGACTGTGTGCTGGCGGTGGGCGTGCGTCGTACGACGCTCACCGACGTCGCACGCCGCGCCGGAGTGTCGCGCATGACCATCTACCGGCGCTGGCCGGACGTGCGGACGCTGGTCGCCGACCTGATGACCCGCGAGTGGGCCTCCGTCGTCTCGCGCGTGGCGCCGCCCGAGGACGGCTCACCCGTACGGGTCCAGGCCGTCGAGGCCCTGGTCGCCGGGGTCGGCGCCCTCCGCGCGCACCCTCTCTTCCTCAAGATCATGGAAGTCGACCCCGAGGTCCTGCTCCCCTACATCCTCGAGCGGCGCGGCACGAGCCAGGACGCCATGCTGCGCGCGATCGAGGCGACGCTGCGGGCGGGCCACCGCGACGGCAGCGTGCGCGCCGGCGACCCGGTCCGGCAGGCGCGCTCCCTGCTGCTCGTCCTCCAGTCCTTCGCCATGTCCGGCCACACCATGACCGGCGACGGTCCGGCCCTGTCGGCGGCCGCCTTCGACGAGGAGCTCCGGCAGATTCTCGAAAGGTACCTCGCGCCATGACCGAGCGGAGCGAGGGAATCGAAAACACGCACCCGTGGTCACTCCCCCCGATGAAGGAGGCTCCATGACACGTCTCCACCGGCCCGCCGAGGCGGCCGTTCCGCCCGCGTCTCCCGCCTCATCGCTGAACGCCGCGCGGCGCGCCCGCGAGCTGGCCGAGCTCGCCGACGGCACGGCCGTCGACGTCCTGGTCGTCGGGCTCGGCGCGACCGGCGCCGGCGTCGCGCTGGACGCCGCCTCACGCGGCCTGTCCGTGGCCGCGATCGACGCGCACGACCTCGCCTTCGGCACGTCGCGGTGGAGCTCCAAGCTGATCCACGGCGGCCTGCGGTACCTCGCCTCCGGGCAGCTCGGCATCGCGTACGAGAGCGCGGTCGAGCGCGGCGTCCTCATGGAGCGCACCGCGCCGCACCTCGTACGCGCGCTGCCGTTCGTGCTGCCGCTGACGCCGCAGGTCCCGGCGTCCGCGGTGGCCCTCGCCCGGGCCGGGATGCGGGCCGGTGACGTGCTGCGGATGTCGGCCCGTACCCACCGTGCCGCGCTGCCCCGGCCGCGCCGCCTGAGCACGGTGGAGGCGCTGCGGCTCGCGCCCGCGCTGCGCTCGTACGGGCTGCGCGGCGGGCTGCTGTCGTGGGACGGGCAGCTCACCGACGACGCGCGCCTGGTCACCGCGATCGCCCGTACGGCGGCGGCGCACGGCGCACGCGTCCTGACGCGCTGCCGGGCGCTCACCCTGACCGGCGACGGCGCGCAGGTGCGCGACGAACTCACCGGGGCGGAGTTCTTCCTGCGCGCCCGCGCGGTCGTGAACGCCACGGGCGTGTGGGCGGGCGGCCTCGCCGAGGGCGTGCGCCTGCGGCCCTCGCGCGGCACCCACCTCGTGTTGCGCGCCGAGAGCCTGGGCGGCCTCGCCACCGGGCTGCACCTGCCCGTGCCGGGCTCGGCGGGCCGCTTCGCGCTCGTGCTGCCGCAGGAGGACGGGCGGATCTACGTCGGGCTCACCGACGAGCCCGTCGACGGGCCGGTCCCGGACGTGCCGGAGCCCTCGGAGGCCGAGATCGGGTTCCTGCTTGACCTGCTGGACTCGGCCCTCGACGTGCCCGTGCGCCGCGCGGACGTCGCCGGGGCGTACGCCGGGCTGCGGCCGCTGCTGTACGGCGCGGAGGGCGGCACCGCCGACCTGTCCCGCCGCCACGCCGTGCTGACCGCGGCGAACGGCGTCGTGACGATCGTCGGCGGCAAGCTCACGACGTACCGCCGGATGGCCGAGGACGCGGTCGACGCCGCCCTGGCGAGCCGCGGCGTCGAGGCCGGCCCGTGCCGTACGGCCCGGCTGCCGCTCGTGGGCGCGGGCCCGGCGGCGGATCTGTCCCGGCTGGTCGCGCCGGCCCACCTGGTCCACCGGTACGGCACGGAGGCGCGCGACGTCATGGCCCTGGCCGCCGAGGACCCGGCGCTGCTGGAGCCGGTCGCGCCGGGCTCGGCGACGATCGGGGCGGAGCTGGCCTGGGCGGTCCGCCACGAGGGCGCGCTGGATGAGGGCGACCTGCTCGACCGCCGCACCCGCGTCGGCCTGATCGCCGCCGACCGCGAGGCGGCCCTGCCCGCCGCCCGCCGCGCCCTCGGCCGGGCCGAGCTGCGCCTCTGACCCGGCCGGGGACGAGTTCCCCGCCACCCGCGTGTGCGGATGGACACGGATGACCATGGACTCCTCCCAGCACCGCCGGTCCGGTGGCGGTCGCACCGGTTGCGCGGGAGGGTCCGGCCGGGCACCGTGTTCTGCGCGTGGCACGCCCGGTTCCGGCGCGAGGGCGACGTGCCGCCAGCCCCTCAGCCGCCACGACCGGCGCGACGCGGCCGACGGACTCGCGATGGAGGACAAGTGACCCTCGACCTGCCCCGACAGCACGCACGCACCCGCCGGTTCAGCCTGGGGGTCCCCCGGTCCTTCACCATCTCCCCGGACGGCCGGCGGGTCGTCTTCCTGCGGTCGCGGGCCGGGAGCGATCCGATCACCTGCCTGTGGGAGTTCGACGTCACCGCGGGCGCGGAGCGGCTCATCGCCGACCCCGGAGACGCCACCGAGGCCCTGTCACCGGCCGAGGCGACACGGCGCGAGCGCGCCCGCGAGCAGAGCGCGGGAGTGACCGCGTACGCCACCGATCGTGCGCTGACCAAGGCGACGTACGCGCTGTCCGGACGGCTGTGGCTGGCCGACCTCGCAGCCCCGTCCGCGGTGGAGCTGCCCGCGACCGGCCCGGTCGTCGGACCGCGCCCCGACCCGCTCGGCGCCACGGTCGCCTACGTGTCCGGCGGATCCCTGCGCGTGATCGGCGCGGACGGCTCCGGGGACCGCGCGCTCGCCACACCGGAGGGTCCGGAGGTGACCTACGGCCTCCCCGAGCACGTGGCGGCCGAGTCGATGGGCCGTCACCGTGGGTTCTGGTGGGCACCGGACGGCTCTCGCCTTCTGGCCGCCCAGGTCGACAACGCACCGGTACAGCGCTGGTACATCGCCAACCCGGCGCACCCGGCCAGGCCGCCCGCCGAGATCGCCTACCCGGCCGCCGGCACCCGCAACGCCGACGTGTCCCTGTGGATCGTCGGCCTGGACGGCGGCCGGGTGGCCGTCGACTGGGACCGCGCCGCCTTCGAGTACGTCACCGCCGTCTGCTGGAGCGGGCCCGAGCCGCTCATCGCCGTGCAGAGCCGCGACCAGAGGACGATGCGGGTGCTGGCGGTGGACCCGCTGACCGGGACGACACGCCCACGGCGTGAGGACACCGACCCGTACTGGGTGCAGATCGTGCCGGGTGTGCCGGCGCTCGCCGAGAGCGGCCGCCTCGTCTGGACCGCGGACCTGGACGACTGCCGGCGCCTGCTCCTCGACGACGAACCCGTCACGCCACCCCGCCTGCACGTCCGTCAGGTCCTCGGAGTCGACGGCGAGACCGTCCTGTTCACCGCGTCCACCGAGCCGACGGAGATCGGCCTGTGGACGTACGCGCCGAGTACCGGGGTGACGCCGTTCGCCGACGCGCCCGGCGTCCACCACGGTCACCGGGCGGGCGGTACGACCGTCGTGGTCGCGCAGTCCCTGCGCCACGACGGCGCCCAGGTGACCGTGCACCGGGACGGGCGGCCGGCCGCGTCGATCACCTCGCATGCCGAGAAACCCGTCCTGACGCCCAAGGTGGAACTCCTGCGCATGGGAGACGGGGAGCTGCGAACCGCCGTGCTCTTCCCGACCGGGCACACACCGGGGTCGCGACGGCTGCCGGTGCTGATGGACCCCTACGGTGGGCCCGCCGCGCAGCGCGTGCTGGCGGCGCGGAACCAGTACCTGGTCTCCCAGTGGTTCGCCGACCGTGGCTTCGCGGTCATCGTCGCGGACGGCCGCGGCACGCCCGGCCGCGGCCCCGCCTGGGAACGGGCGATCTACGGCGACCGCGCGGAGCTCGCGCTGACCGACCAGGTGGCCGCGCTGCACGCGGCCGCCGCGCGCCATCCCGACCTCGATCTGGACCGGGTCGGCATCCGCGGATGGTCCTTCGGCGGTTTCCTCGCCGCGCTCGCCGTGCTGCGCGAACCCGACGTCTTCCACGCCGCCGTGGCCGGCGCGCCAGTGACCGACCAGCGGCTGTACGACACCCACTGGAACGAGCGCTTCCTCGGCCATCCGGACGAGAACCCCGAAGCGTACGACCGCTCAAGCCTTCTCGCCGACGCGAAACACCTCCGGCGGCCGCTCATGCTGATCCACGGACTCGCGGACGACAACGTCTTCGCCGCGCACACGCTACGCCTCTCGTCGGCGCTGACGGCCGCCGGGCGACCGCACACCGTGCTGCCGCTGCCGGACGCGACGCACATGACGCCGCAGGAGGAGATCGCCGAGAACATCCTCGTCCTGGAGGCGGAGTTCCTGGAAGGCGCGCTCGGCGCGGACACCCACCGGAAGGACTGACCCCGGCGCGGCGGCGCCGTCGCGGTCGACCACCACGACCTCCACCCCGTACAGGTGATCCACCACCGAGCCGTACCGCCGGGACAGCGGCCCGTACCCGCCGCCCGCGAAATGTCCACCCCACCGATCGGATGACGGGAGGGAGGCGACCGATGAGTTTCCCGGCGAGTTCGAGTCACCATCAGGACCGCAGATGACGATTACTGGAGGGCATGATGAGCCGGCTTGCCGCCGCCGACGACGAACCGGATGCCGAGCTGGGGCCGTTCTCGTCTCCAGACGCGCGAGCGACGCCGTGGGCGTCGGCGTCGGCGGTCCTCGGTGAGGCGGAGGTGTTCTGGCTGTCCACGGTGCGACCCGACGGGCGACCCCACGTGACGCCGTTGCTGGCGGTGTGGAGTCTGGGTGGCCTGTGCTTCACCACGGGTGGTCAGGAGCGCAAGGCGCGGAACCTCGAGCACGATCCCCGCTGTGTGCTGACGACCGGCACGAACGCCCTGACCGGTGTGGACGTCGTCATCGAGGGAATCGCGTCCCTGGTGGACGAGCGCTCCGAGCGTGAACAGGCCGTCGCGGACTTCGAGCGGAAGTACGGCGCGCATCTGACCAGCCCCGAGGGCACCTGGTACCGGTTGGGCGAGGCCGTCATCGCCGGCGACGTCAGGCTGTACCGGGTCGCGCCGGCCGTCGGATTCGCCTTCGGCAAGCTGCCGGTGCCCGGCCAGACTCGCTACACGTGGCCGAGCCGGTGACGACGACGCCCGCACTGCAGCACAAGGTGCAGAGCGTCCTCGACGAACTCGTCGACACCGGAGCCGAGACCGGCTTGCAGGTCGCCGTCTACCATCACGGTGCCCACGGCAAGACGACCGCGACTCTTCGGCACGTGCTCACGCACTCGGCCGGCGTGCCGGCGATGCCTCGTGGCATCGGCCCTGCCGACCTGATCGACTCCCACTTCACGACCGCGCGGCGGCTCGCGGACCTGACCACGGCCGAGCTCAACGCTGCGTGAGCACCGACCCGGCGAAGGCGTCGATGGCGTTGATGACGGCTTCGAAACGCAGCGAGTGGAACAGGTCGAAGGCGTGCTGCCCGCCGGGCAGTTCGGCGTAGACGACCGGCCGGGTCGACACGGCGCGCAGGCGTTCGGCGAAGAGCCGGGCCGTCTCGACCGGCGTCAGGGTGTCGTGATCGCCGTGAACGATGAAGAACGGCGGTGCGTCCGGCCGTACATGGGCGAAGGGCGAGGTCCGCGGGTCCGCCTCGTCGTACGGGCCGTAGTAGCCGCCCAGACCGATCACCGCCGCGACGGAGGTGTCCGCGGGTTCGAAGCCGGGCTGGAAGGCGGGGTCGTCCGCGGTGAGACCGGCCAGGGCCGCCAGGTGAGCACCCGCCGAGCTGCCCGCCAGCACGATCCGATCGGGGTCGGCGCCGTAGGAGGGGCCGTGTTCCCGGACCCAGGCGATCACCTTCTTGGCGTCCACCAGGTGGTCGTGGAAGGTCGCCTGCGGGCTCAGGCGGTAGTTCGCGCTCACGCACACCCAGCCCTCGCCGGCCAGCCGGTGCAGGAGGGGAAGGGACTGGCTGTTCTTCCGGCCCGCCGTGTACCCGCCGCCGTGCAGGTGGATCAGGACCGGGGCCCCGGTGGGCCGGGAGCGGTGACGGTAGAGGTCCAGGAGGTTGTGCCGGCCCGCCGGGCCGTACGTCAGGCCGGGGATCCGCTCCACCGCGCGGCGACGGCGGAAGAAGGGCCGGAACAGGATGCGCCCGTACGGCAGACGCCGCGCGACGGGCACCGTCCCCATGGCACGTCGCACGGCGGGCAGCGCCCGGCCGCCGCGCCACGCCACGACCCCCAGACCCGCGCCCGGGCCCACCAGGGCCGCCACCGCCACGGCGGCGGCGGCCGGTGCGGCCAGGTCGCCCTCGGCGAGGGCCAGGGCGGTGGCGGCCAGGAGCCAGGCGAGCGCCACGAAGGGCAGCTCGTTGACGACCACGCCGAGCCGGAAGCTCAGCATGGCCAGCGGCCGGGGCCGGCGCGGCGCGGCCAGCGTGAGCAGGGCGCCGGCCGCGAGAAGGCCCACGGTGACCAGATAGCCGTAGGGCAGGCTCATCGGCGCACCAGCCCGGTGACGAGCACGGCGGCGACGGCCAGGTGCAGCAGGACCAGCACCAGCGCCGCGGCGGCCCCGGCCGCGCCGCCGAGCGGGCCGGTCAGGGACAGGGCGAGCACCGCCAGAGCGATGATCGTCCAGGTACGGCCGGGCCGGGCCGCCGACCGCTCCAGGACGGCCAGGAGCGCCCAGCCCGCGAGCCCGGCCAGCAGGCTCGCCACCGCGACGGCCACCGGCCCGACCGTCTGCTCGCCACCGCCCGACCGTACGGTCAGCGTGGTTCCGGCCAGCGGCACCGCCAGGGCCCACACGGCCAGGGCGACGGCGGGTGCGCCGAGCACGGTGATGAAGAGTCTTCGCACAGAGGTGTTCACGCCGAGCAGCCTCGCCCGCCCGGCCGGGCCGCCGCATCGGGCGCGCGGTCGCACCGTGTCCGTCCCGCGTGGGGGCCGGCTCCGACTTTGGTAGGTGACGGCCCCGCCGGACCGGCGGCTACCTTGAGCCCGTGAACCGATGCCGATCCCCGCGTACGGTCGCCGTGGCGAGTGTGGCCCTCGGAATTGGCGGGCTGACCGCCGTGTCCCTGTGGGGGCAGAAGGGCGGGTCCCTGTTCGTGCTGGATGCCGCGGCCGCGGTCGCGAGCCTGCTCGCGGCGCTCGCCCAGCTGCGGTGGCCGGTCTCCGGCGCGCTCGCCGCCACCCTGCTCGCCGCGGTCTCCCCGGTGGCCACGCCGGCGGCGACGATGGGGGCGTTGCAGGCGGCCCAGCGCAGGCGGTTCCCCATCGCGGTGACCGTGACGGCGGCGGGCATGGCGGCGCACGTGGTCCAGCGACTGTGGCGGCCCAATTCCGGCATCTCTCTCGGCTGGTGGCTGCTGCTGATCTTCGCCGCGTACGGCGCGCTGCTCGGCTGGGGCGCGCTGGCCCGCTCGCGCCGCGCGCTGCTCATCTCCCTGTACGAGCGCGCCCAGCGTGCCGAGGCCGAGCAGGGCAGGCGGGTCGCCGAGGCCCGCATGGCCGAGCGGCGCACGCTCGCCCGGGAGATGCACGACGTGCTGGCCCACCGGCTGTCGCTGGTGGCCACCCACGCCGGAGCGCTGGAGTACCGCCCGGACTCCTCCCCCGAGCAGCTCGCCCGCGCGGCCGGGGTGGTCCGCACCGGCGTGCACCAGGCGCTGGAGGAGCTGCGTCAGGTGATCGGCCTCCTGCGCGAGGAAGACGACGGGTACGACGACCTGGAACCCCGGCCCACGCTGGCCGACCTGCCCCGCCTGGTCGCCGAGGCGCAGGAGGCGGGCCAGCCCGTACGCCTGCGCGAGGAGGTCACCGACGCCACGACACTTCCGCCGGCCGCCGCCCGGACCGCCTACCGGGTCGCGCAGGAGGGGCTGACCAACGCGCGCAAGCACGCTCCCGGCCGGCCGGTCGACGTGCTGCTGCACGGCCGTCCCGGCACGCGCCTGCTGATCGACATCCGCAACCCGCTGCCGGCGGCGGACTCGGCCCCAGCCGTGCCGGGCAGCGGTCTGGGCCTGGTCGGGCTCACCGAGCGGGTACGGCTGGCCGGCGGGCGGCTGGACCACCGGATCGCCGATCGGGAGTTCCGGCTCCAGGCGTCGCTACCATGGCCCGCGTGATCCGCGTGCTGCTGGTCGACGATGACGCCATGGTCCGTGCCGGGCTGTCGATGATGCTCGACGGCGCCGCCGGGATCACCGTCGTCGGCGAGGCCGCCGACGGCCAGGAGGCCATCACCGCCACCGACGCCCACGCACCCGACGTCGTCCTCATGGACCTGCGGATGCCGGGCGTCGACGGCATCACCGCCACCCGCCGGCTGCGCGCCCGCGCTCGTCCCCCGGAGGTGATCGTGCTGACCACCTTCGACACCGACGAGAACATCCTGTACGCACTGCGCGCCGGCGCCAGCGGGTTCCTGCTCAAGGACACCTCGCCTCCGCGGATCGTGGAGGCGGTCACCCGGGTGGCGGAGGGAGACCCGATCCTGTCCCCCCGCATCACCCGGCGGCTCATGGACCGCACCGTCACCCAGACCGGCACCTACGAGCGGGCCCGCGCCGCGCTGGCCGTCCTCACCCCACGCGAGCACGAGGTGACCCTCGCGATCGCCCGCGGCCGGACGAACGCCGACATCGCCGCGGAGCTCGCCATGGGCATCACGACGGTCAAGGCTCACGTCTCCAGCATTCTCACCAAGCTCGGCCTGGACAACCGCACCCAGATCGCGCTCCTGGCCCACGACGCGGGCCTGAGCTAGCCGAAACGGCCCCCGCCCGATGGGCGGGGGCCGTGCCGGTGCTCAAGGTCAGGAGACCGGGGCTCCGGTCTTCGGGTCGAGGATCAGCCGGCCCGCCCTCGGGTGGCGGAAGTCCAGCAGGCCGCCGACACCGCCGGCGCGTACGTCCATCGACGCGTCGCCGATCCGGCCCACCCGCCAGTTGTCCTCGATGAACCGCAGGATCGAGGTCTGCTCGGCGTACGAGTGGTCGACGTGGTTGACCCGGGAGTACGGCGAGATGGCGAGCAGCGGCAGGCGCTGGCTCGGCCCGCAGCGGTCCTGGTAGCCGCCCGCGGCAGGCTTCTTCGAGCACAGCGGCGTGTCCTGTGAGGCGTCGGACGAGCCGTTCGTGACCTTCGGCGCCACGTGGTCGTACCAGCCGTCGGAGTCGTCGTAGGCGATGAAGACGGCGGTGGACTTCCACTCCGGCGACTGCTGGATCTTGTTGATCGTGCCGGCGAGGAACTGCTGCTCGTCCAGCGGGTCGGAGTAGCCCGCGTGGCCGTCCTGGTACGACGCGGCCTTCAGGAAGCTCACCGCCGGCAGGTTGCCGGCCTTGAGCGCCGCGTCGAAGTCGGTCAGGTCGTAGTTGTGGTTCGCCTGGTCCGTACGGCCGATCGCGGCGACCGACGACGGCGGCAGGTGTTTCTCGTTCGCCGTCGACTTGTAGTACGCGAACGGGTTGTGGTGCGGGCTGTAGTCCACCACCGGGACACCGCCGACGTTCTCGTGGGTGGTGCCGCAGACCGCGTAGCCGTTGGCCGAGCCGGTCGGCCTGAAGCCGCCCTGGAACCAGCCCCAGGTGACCTTCTTCTGGTTCAGCAGGTCGCCGATGTTGCGGCCGGTCATCACGCCGAGGTTGTTCTTGGACGTGTGGTTGTTGCCCGAGCAGTCGTCGAACGCCGGGTCCGGATCGTTGATCATGGTACCGACGCCGTTCTTGTCCGGCGACTGAACGACGTAGGAGTCGCTGACCTTCTCATGCGTCACCGGGTCGACGGCGTAGATGCCGTGGGTGTTGCCGGAGACGAGGTCGATCGCGCCCGGCGACGAGGGTCCGAACACCGTGTCCCAGCTGTTGTCGCTCATCGCGTAGTTCTGGGCGTAGTTCCACATGCCGGTGACGGTGTTGCCGTCGAAGTAGTCCATCACCAGGCCCGGCTCACCGAACAGGACCGGCTGGCCGGTGCACTTGTCCTTCTCGGTGTTCTCGACGAACTTGTCCATCCTGCCGCCGTTGACGGCCAGCTGCTCCTTGCCGTACGTGTGGTCCTGGTCGCAGGTCAGGGCCTGTTCGTGCGTAAGGCGCTGGGGGTCGTACACGTTCGGGTTGTCGGTGAGCAGCTTCTTGCTCAGCCCGTTCACCTTCGGCGTGTGCTTCTTGGCGGTGAACTTCGTCCCGTCCGTGTTGGCCGCCTTCGGGTACGTCCCGAAGTAGTGGTCGAAGGAGATGTTCTCGTCGAACAGCACGACGACGTGCTGGATCGGCGTCGAGGTACGGACCGGCGACCACTCGGCGGCGGTCAGCGTGCTCGCGGCGTTCTGGCCGCTTCCGCAGCTCGCCAGGGTCAGCGAACCGGCCGCCACCAGGGCGGCGGCGATCGCCGCCGGTCTGTGCCTCTTCCACTTGCGGGGAGCCATTTACCCTCCAGGGTGAAGACGGAGCGACGATCATGTTGCCGGAACCCGAACGAGAGGTAAACAGCAGGTGATGACGAAAAGGCGCCCCCACCCGGCCGAAGCCGGACGGAGGCGCCTTCGCTGCCTGGCTCGGGCTACCGGCGAGCGCCCGTCTTCGGGTCGAGGATCAGGTTCCTCGCCGCCGGCCTGTGGAAGTCGAACATGTGGGACAGGTCTCCCGCGCGAGCGTCGAACGAGGCGTCGCCGATCCGGCCGACACCCCAGTTCTGCTCGATGAACTTCGTGATCGAGGCCTGCTCGGTGTAGTGGTGGTCGACGTAGTTGACCTTGGAGTACGGCGAGACCACCAGCAGCGGAAGCCGCTGGCTGGGGCCGCAGCGGTCCTGGTAGCCACCGGCCACGACCCTGGTCTTGCCGCAGGTCGCGGTGTCGTCGTTGGCGGCGTCGGACGAGCCGTTCAGGATCCGCGGAGCCACGTGGTCGTACCAGCCGTCGGAGTCGTCATAGGCGATGACGACCGCGGTGGACTTCCAGTCCGGGGACTGCTGCAGCTTGTTGATCGTGTTCACGAGGAACTGCTGCTCGTCCAGCGGGTCGGAGTAGCCCGCGTGGCCGTCCTGGTACTCGCCGGCCTTCAGGAAGCTCACCGCCGGCAGGTTGCCCGCCTTGAGCGCCGCGTCGAAGTCCGTCAGGTCGTAGTTGTGGTTGGCCTGGTCCGTACGGCCGATCGCGGCGACCGACGACGGCGGCAGGTGCTTGGGGTTGGAGGTCGACTTGTAGTACTGGAACGGCGAGTGGTGCGGGCTGTAGTCGACCGAGGAGACGCCGCCGACGTTGGCGTGGGTGGCGCCGCAGACCGCGTAGCCGTTCGCCGAGCCGGTCGGCTTGAAGCCGCCCTGGAACCAGCCCCAGGTGACCTTCCTCTGGTTGAGCAGGTCACCGATGTTCTTGCCGGTCATCACGGCCAGGTTGTTCTTGGACGTGTGGTTGTTGCCCGAGCAGTCGTCGAAGGCCGGGTCCGGGTCGTTGATGACCGTGCCCACGCCGTTCTTGTCCGGCGAGGCGACCACGTACGAGTCGCTGACCTTCGCGCCCGTCTTCGGGTCGACGGCGTAGACGCCGTGGGTCTGACCCGAGATCAGGTTGAGCGCGCCGGGGGTGGACGGCCCGAAGACCGAGTCCCAGGAGTTGTCGCTCATCGCGTAGTTCTGGGCGTAGTTCCACAGCCCGGTGACGGTGTTGCCGTCGTAGTAGTCCATGACCAGGCCCGGCTCACCGAACAGGGGCGGCATGCCCGTGCAGGTGTCCTTGCCGGTGTTCTCCACGAACTTGTCGACCTTGCCCCCGTCGACGGCCTTCTGCTCGTGGCCGTAGCTGTGGTCCTGGTCGCAGGTCAGGGCCTGGTCGTGCGTCAGGCGCGTGGGGTTGTACTGGTTCGGGTTCTTGGTGAGGAGCTTCTTGGTCAGCCCGTTCACCTTCGGGGTGTGCCTCGCGGCGGTGAACTTCGTGCCGTCCGTGTTGGCCGCCTTCGGGTACGTCCCGAAGTAGTGATCGAACGAGATGTTCTCGTCGAACAGCACCACGAGGTGCTTGATCGGGGTCGCGGTCCGGACGGGCGACTCGGCCGCGGTGAGCGACGTCGCCCCGCCTCCCGTCGTGCCGCAGGCCGCGAGAGCCAGCGAGCCGGCGGCCACCAGCGAAGCGGCGATCACCACCGGTCGCCGTCTCTTCCACTTGCCGGGACCCATCTTGCCTCCTGGGGAAATATCAAGCTCCGGGCCCTGAGATGAGGAATCCCGGGGGCCGCGTCGGTCCAGCGGGGATCTCATCGGACCGGGACGAAGATCGCGGTGATGGAAGGTGTACGGCAGGTGAACAAGGCCCCATGTGGGATTAAAGGATCTTTGCCTCGCCTTCACGGCGAAGGCGTTCATCCGCCGTACACCTACGCGAGGAGCGTTCGCCCCAGGAAGTCCTTGGAATCGCGTGCGCCCGGCAGCGCGAAGAAGTAGCCGCCGCCGAACGGGGTGATGTAGTCGACGAGCGGCTCGTCGATCAGGCGTTCCTGCACGGCCTCGAACTGGCGCTCGGGGTTCTGCTGGTAGCAGGTGAACACCAGGCCCATGTCGAGGTCGCCGACGGAGTCCACGCCGCGGTCGTAGTTGTAGCTGCGGCGCAGGATCCGGCTGTCGGCGGTCTGCGGCGTGCGGGGGTTGGCCATCCGGATGTGGCTGGTCAGCGGGATGACCTTCCCGATCGGGTCCTCGGCGAACCGGGGTTCGTCCGCCTCGCGCGTGCCGTCGAGGGGCGCGCCGGTCGCCCGGTCGCGGCCGAACATCTGCTCCTGCTCGGTGATCCCCACCCGGTCCCAGAACTCCACGAGCATGCGGATCAGCCGGATGACGACGTACGAGCCACCGGCCGTCCAGGCGGGCTCGCGCGAGCGGTCCGCCCAGACCAGGCGGTCCATCTCGGCCGCGCTCGTGGCGTCGGGGTTGGAGATGCCGTCCTTGAAGCCCATGAGGTTGCGGGGCGTGCCGCTCGGGCGTGGCGGGCTGGTGAACCCGCTCATCCGCCAGCGGATCTGCGCCGCGCCGCGCGTGTGCCGCGCGATGTCGCGCAGCGCGTGCACGACGGTGTCGTCGTCCTCGGCCGACAGCTGCAGGCTGACGTCGCCGTGGCACCAGTCCGGGTCGAGGTCGTCGTTGGGGAACATCCGCATCGGCTTCAGCCCGGCGGGCTTGCGGCTCGCCAGGCCGTACCGGTCGTCGAACAGCGAGGCGCCGACGCCGACGGTGACCGTCAGCCCGCCGGCGGGCACGTCGGGCCCGAGCACTCCGGAGTCGGGCGGCGGCCCGCTGATGCCGCTGTCGTCCGGCGCGCCGCCGGCGGTCAGCGTGCGGGCCCGGTCGGTGAGGGTGCGGAAGAACTCGGTCAGCTCGCCCCGCCCGGACGCGATGACGTCGAGGGAGACCACGATCGTCCGCGGGCGCGACCGGTCGAGCACGCCGGCCTGGTGCACGCCGTGGAACGGGCGTGCGGGGGGCGTGGTGGCGCGGTCCGCCGGCGCCGCCGCGGCGGACGCGGACGCGCCGGCGAGCGAGCCGGCGACGCCGGCTGCCAGCGCGCCGCGCAGGAAGGACCGGCGGTCGCCGCCGGCACCGTCGTCACGTGGGCCGCGGGCGCTCATGAGACGCGCCTCGGCTCGGCGAGCGTGGCGATCGGCGCGAGCAGCTCCAGCAGCCGGCCCGCCGTTCCGTTCAGGCGCTCGCGCTCCGCGGTGGAGAGACCGTCGACCGAGGACCTGCCCTTGAGCTGCGCGTCGAGCCGGTCGAGCCAGGTGTCGACCTGGGACAGGGCCGGGTAGCGGTCGCGCAGGACCGGCCGGAGGACGCCGAGCACCTCGCGGGTGCCCTCGACGTTGGCGGCCGCCGTCCTGAGCGTGGTGCCGCTCCCCTGGTCGGCCGTGCCGGTGAGCTGGAACTGCAGGGTGTTCTCCAGGATCTCGTGCGCCCTGAGCGGCAGGTCCGCGGGGTCCATGCGCTGGTGCGGGAAGTCGGACTTCAGGGCGCGGGTGTCGTGGGCGAGCCGGTCGGCCACCTTGCGCAGCGACGCGGCGGACTCCCCGTGCCACAGGCCGTACTCCAACCGGTGGAAGCCGGTGAAGTCCGGGTCGTGCACGCCCTTCGGCAGGCCGGCGGGGCCGCCGTTGATCGCGCCGTCGAAGTCGCCGAACGTGCCGTACGCCGCCCCGAGGCGCTCGTACGAGACGTGGGCCGGCGTCCAGGCGGTACGGGCCGCGCCGAGGTCGCCGTCGTCCACGGCCGCGCGCAGCCGGTCCGTCGCGGCGATGAGGCGGTCGAGCCCGGCGTCGACGTACTTGGAGTACGCCCGCGCCGGGGCGTACAGGTCGTTGTTGGTCACGGGCAGCACCGCGACGCTGCTCCCGCGGCCGCCGGCGATGCGTACCGAGGGGCCGGTGACCGGGTCGCCGGCGCGGTCGTCCTCGCAGCGGAAGGCGTACGTGCCGCCCCCGAGGGACAGGTGCAGTCGCCGCGTCACGCCGGGCCCCAGGCCCTCGACCTCGGCGTAGACCGCGCCGGAGGACGGATCGACGAGCATCACGCCCGCGGCGGTGGCGCCGTCGTTACGCAGCGTGAGAACCTGACCGCCCGCGTGCGGATGCGTCCAGCCGGTGCCGCAGCCGGTGGTCGACGCCTCGATGGCGGCCGGGCGCGGTGCGCCGAGGGTCGGGCGGGCGTCACCGGCGCTGGCCAGCAACAACGCCACGCTCACGACCAGGAACGGCGTGCGCATGGGGCTCCCATGATCGGTCTCGGGGGACGGAAACACTGTAGAGCGTGCGCGGTGTCACGCGTCGACGCCTTCCGGCATTTCTCGGGCGGGTGTTCACGCTGTGTTCATTCACGACTCCTGTTCACTCGCGTGACGGCAGATAGTTAGGTTAGTCTTACCTAATAAGCCTGTGAAGGGGGTTCGTTGCGAGACAACCGATGCACGCACTGCGCCGGGTGCCATATCGGCCGGCGTCCGTGCCTGGCCAGCGCGACCGTGGGCTCGCGCGCCTGGTTGCTCATCGAACACCCCGGCCCGTGGGGCGAGGACGTCGACACCATGACACTCCCCCCGCCCATCGCCGAGGCCGTCGCCCGCGCCCGGCGCCACGGCGTACGCCCCCAGCTCATCCGGGCGCCCCGGCGGCGGCGCGTCACACCGCCGCTCCGGGTGTACGCCGGGTTCTCCGGCCCCGGCGGCGACGTCTGGCTGGAGGGACGCGAGCTGGAGGACCCCGAGGAACTGGCCGACCTCGACCTGGCCGCCGTCGGCGCCGGCCACGCCCCCGGGTTCGGAGTGCCGGTCGCCGGGCCGGTGTTCCTCGTGTGCACGCACGGGAGGCACAACGCCTGCTGCGCCCGCGTCGGCGCGCCCCTCGCCCGGTTCCTGCACGAGCGGTTCGGCGAGGTGTGGGAGACGACACATGTGGGCGGCGACCGCTACGCCGCGAACCTCGTCTGCCTGCCGCACGGCCTGTTCTACGGCGACCTGGACGAGCGGCGGGCGCTGGTCGCGGCGGAGGAATATCGGCGCGGCCGGGTGGTCCTCGAAGGCTTCCGCGGACGGGGCGGCCAGCCGGAGTCCTCGCAGGCAGCGGAGCATTTCGTCCGTGCGCGTACGGGGGTCCTCGGGGTCGGCGACGTCACCGTGGAGTCCATGGCCGGCGACGTCGCCGTGGTGCGAGCACGCACGGCACGCTATAGGCTCCGAGTAGAGCAGAGGCCGATGAGCGCCTGCGGTCCCGGATGCGGCGAAGACGTCCGAACCTATGTTGAACGGGACCTGACTCTTCTCAACGCGACGGCCCTCGTGTAACCTCTCCGAGGCCCTGTACGCCGTTCCCGAGGGGACACGGCGCTCTCCGGGGAACATCACGGCGCTTCACGACGTTGCACAGTTTTGGCACGTACTCACCGTTTGGCGCCCGTGACCGAAATTTATGCTCACCCGCAAGCTACGAGGTGGTAGTTCTATGGCTCAGGTACGTCGGCAGGCAAACCTCCCCCGCCCTAGCTGGGGCTGGCAGGACGCTGCCGAGTGCCGGGGGGAGGACCTCATCCTGTTCTTCGGCCCGGACGGTGAACGTCAGCCGGAGCGGGAGATCCGCGAGCGCAAGGCCAAGGCGGTCTGCATGCGCTGCCCCGTGCGAGGAGAATGCCTTGACTATGCCGTGTCCCGGCCCGAGAAGTACGGCACGTGGGGCGGCCTGAACGAGGACGAGCGCGCGTCGGAGCGCCGCCGCCGCATGCGCCGCGCCAACGCCGCCTGAGCGAGAGCGCAGCCTGCGGCCCCGCCCCCGCGGGGCCGTTTCCATAGAGCCGGTACCGCCGACCAGGCGGATCCGGCTCTTGTCCTCTCTACGAGGACCCTCTCCCCCGGCCCGACGGCCCGCCCGATCACCGGTGCCACGGAAGCATCCGTGGCACCGGCGTTCTCCCCGGCCTGGTCACCAACGTGGCCTGTCTCATCGCATGTGCGGGGCGTGGAGGAGCGTCAGGACGTCCTCGTCGGTGAGCTGGTCGAAGTGCTGGTACCACTGGCCCACCGCGCGGAAGGCCGACGGGGCGGCCAGGACCATCAGGTCGTCCGCGGCCGACGACAGTTCCCACACCGTCTGCGCGGCGCCCACGGGGACCGCCAGGACCACGCGTGCCGCGCCCTCCCCCCGTACCGCGGCCAGGGCCGCGCGTGCGGTGCCGCCCGTGGCGAGTCCGTCGTCGACCACGACGACGTCGCGGCCCTTGAGCGGGGGCAGCGCGCGGTCGCCGCGGTAGGCGGTGATGCGGCGGGCCAGTTCGGCGCGTTCCCGGGTCGTGGTCGGGTCCAGGTCGCGTTCGGTCAGGCCCAGGCGGCGCAGCAGGTCGGCGTCGAACACCGGTTCGCCGCCCTCGGCGATCGCCCCGACGCCCAGTTCGGGCTGGCCCGGGCAGCCGATCTTGCGGGTGACCAGGACGTCGAAGGGGACGCCGAGCCGTTCGGCGATCTCGTGCGCCACCGGGACACCGCCACGGGGCAGGGCCAGGACGACGGGGTCGGTGAGGCCCAGTGCCGCCACACGCTCGGCGAGCACCCGTCCGGCCTCGGCCCGGTCGGTGAACGGCAGCCGTACGCCATGTCCGTTCGAACCCACGGTGAACCACCTCGAAAAGCCGGTTGTCCGTGGCTCTACCCAGCAGCGGCGGCCCTCAACGGGCATCGCCCGGGAGCCGTCCAGGGGCGCTGGTGCGACGGGTTCCGGTCCCTGGACGGGCTCTCGATCAGGCGACGAGAAGACCTGCGGGGCGATTTCCCTGCGCCGGTTTCACCCGGTTCAGGTGTTGGAGGTCGTCGATGATCCGGCTCCCTCGCTCGTCCCGCAGGCCTGTATTCAGCCTCGCACGGGCCGAAGAGCCATCCAGGGGCGAAGGTCCCATCCGCGGCGGGACCTTGGTCGCCTGTCCCGTCCCACGGGACGCCGAGGCCGCGGCGCCGGGCGTTCCTGCGACCTTCGCCCGCTCACCGGGGACCAATGGACGTACCCCGGCCGGCCGCACGAGCCGAGAGTGGAGCCTGGGTCACCATCGAGGGGGTGGCGATGAAGCAGAATCTCCGGCTGGGCCACGTGGCGGGCATCCCGGTGGGTGTCAACTGGTCGGTCGTGGTGATCCTCGTGCTGATCGCCGACATCGTCGCCGTGAACGTCCTGCCGCGTGCGGACGCGGGCCGGTCCGCGAGCGTGTACTGGGCCATCGCGATCCCCACGGCGCTGCTCTTCCTCGCCTCGCTGCTGGCCCACGAGGGCGCGCACGCCGCCGTCGCGCGCAGGCGGGGGCTCGGGGTGCGGTCGATCACGCTGTGGATGCTCGGCGGCGTCGCCCAGCTCGACAGCGAGCCGAAGACCGCCCGTACGGACCTCGCCGTCGCCGCCGCGGGCCCGCTGACGAGCCTCGCCGTCGGAGGGGTGCTGTTCGGCGCCGCGGAGGGCGCCTCGTCGGCCGGCGCACCGGGCGTGATCGTCGCGGCGCTCGCGTGGACCGGGGCGACCAACGGGTTCCTGGCCGTGTTCAACCTGCTGCCGGGCGCGCCGCTGGACGGCGGACGGATTCTGCGGGCGCTGGTGTGGATGCGCTGCGGCGACCGGTCGCGCGGTGACCGGGTCGCGACCGCCGCCGGCCAGGTCATGGGCGCCGCGCTCGCCGGTGCCGGCGTCGCTCAGCTGATCTTCCTCAGCCAGACGGGCGGGCTGTGGCTGATGCTCATCGGCTGGTTTCTCATGTGGACGGCCGGCGCCGAGGCCCGGTCGCGGGCGACACAGGAGGCCGCCGCGGGCGTCCGCGTACGCGACCTGATGGTCCCCGAGCCGGAGTGCGCGCCCTCGTGGCAGCCGATCGGGGAGTTCATCGCGAGCGTCGCCGCGCGGTCCCGCCAGTCGGCCTTCCCCGTCACCGGGTTCGGCGGCGAACCGTGCGGCGTGGTCACCCTGGCCCGCCTCACGCGGGTGCCGCCGGGCCGTGCGGGCGACCGGATCGACTCGGTGGCGGTCGCCCTGCCCGCCGACTACCTGGCCGCGCCGGAGGACCCCGTCGCGCCGCTCGCCGGGCGGCTGCCGCTCGCCGGTACCGTGCTCGCCGTCGTCGTCGCCGACCATCGCGTCGTCGGCATGGTCACCGCCGAGGACCTCGGCCGGCTGGTCCAGCAGAGCCGCCTCCGCGCCAAGTGCGCGCCGCGCCCCGACTAGTCCACCTGGGTTCACCGGTTGGCGATACGCCGCTCGAGCGATCGCGCGGTTGGGGGCCGCGGACAAGGACGCCGTCCGCGGCGTCATCCTCGGCTGCGACGTGAAGGGCATCCCGCCGTCGCCCCTTGGCGGGCGGGAGGCCGTCCCCGTCCGATCGGCGACGACGACAACGCGTTCATCGTCGCGACGGCCTTGGTCTACAGGTCGATGACGACCTTGCCGTGCACGTGCCGGCCGGCCTGGAGCTCGGCCGCGCGGCGGATCCGCTCGATCGGGAAGCTCGCCGCGATGGGCACCCGGAGCCGGCCCGCCGCGACCAGGCGGGCGATCTCCTCCAGGGCGCCGGGGGCGGCGTTCGCTCCGTTGGCCGCCGCGACGCCGTCGACCTGCGCGGCGATGGTGCAGATGTGGCCGTCCGGGACGCCGAGTTCCCTTGCGACGTGCGCTGTCTCCGTCCCGTGCAGGTCGATGGCGGCGGTGACGCCGCCGGGAGCGAGGGCTCGGACCCGGTCGGCCAGGCCGTCACCGTAGGCGACCGGCTCGGCTCCCAGATCGCGCAGGAAATCGGATGATGTCGCCGACCCTGTCCCGATCACGCGCGCTCCTGCGATCCGGGCCAGCTGGACGGCGAACACCCCGACCCCGCCCGCCGCGCCGCCGATCAGCACCGTGTCGTCCGGGCCGGCGCCGACCGCGGCAAGGGCGGCGGATGCCGTGCGGCCCGCGATCGTGAGGGTGGCGGCGGTGCGGTCGTCGACGCCGTCCGGCGTGTGGTGGGCCTCGTTCGCCGCGGTCCCCCCGGCCGGGTCGATCACCACGAAGTCGGCGACCGCGCGGGACAGGGCACCCCCGAACACGCGGTCGCCGGGCGCGAAGCCGGTCACCCCGTCACCGACCTGGTCGACCACTCCCGCGTAGTCGGTCCCGAACCCGGCCGGGAGGCTCAAGCCGAACCGGGCGGCGGTGTCCGCGTCGGCAGTCATGATCCAGTCCATCGGGTTCAGACCGGCCGCGGTGACCCGCACCCGGACCTGTCCCGGCCCGGCCTGCGGCGCGGGAACCTCACGGATGTCCAGGACTTCGGGGCCGCCGAACGAATCGAGCCGGACCGCCCTGCCCCTGCCCGCCGACGGGTGATCACTCTGTTCCTGCATGTACGCCTGTCTCCTTGGGAACCGAAGGAACGCCTTGAAACGGACTATGCTCCGTTTCATGGCTGACCGTAACACAACCGGAGCGTGATCCGTTTTGACTGAGGCGGAGAGGCGCGCGCCACGGGCGGACGCGGCCCGCAACCGCGACCAGTTGCTCGCGGTGGCGACCCGCGTGTTCGTCTCGGCTGACGGCGAGCCGTCGATGCGTGCGATCGCCCGCGAGGCCGGAGTCGGCATCGCCACGCTCTACCGGCACTTCCCGACCCGCGAGTCGCTGGTCGACGCGGTCTACCGGGACCAGGTCGTGCGGCTGACGACCGGAGCCCGCGAGCTGCTCGGCCCGTTGCCCCCGGCCGCGGCGATGCGGCGCTGGATGGACTTGTTCGGGGACTGGATCGCGACCAAGAACGGCATGCTCGACACGCTGCTCGCGATGATCGAATCGGGTGAGATCGCCCACGCGCGGACCCGTACCGAGCTGCTGGCGGCCATCACCACGATTCTCGACGCAGGCCGCGCGGCGGGCGACCTCCGCTCCGACGTCACCGCCGAAGACATCGCCGCCTCGCTCATCGGCATCTTCACCGTGGCCCCCCGGCCCGGGCGCAAAGCCAGGGCCGACCGCCTGCTGGACCTCCTGATGGACGGCCTCCGGCCCGCGCCGCCCGGCTGAGCCTCCTCGAACCGCGGGACGTCCACGTAGCGGCCGGCGATGCCTGTGGATCTGCCGTCCACCCGTCCTGGCCGCGCGCCGATCACCGGTTAGGAACGGTGCTGGTGCTGGGCTCGCGCCGGCTTCTCGATGTGCCTGCGGGGTACGGCGGATGAGGCGGCGACGAGGCGCGGCGGCGTGACGCGGCTTATCAGTCTCCAGACCTGTTCGCCGAACTCGCGGGGGCGTTCGAGGACCAGCAGGTGGCCCGAGTCGGGGACCACGACCAGTTCCGCGCCGGACATCGCGGCGACGAGCGCCTCGGCGTGCGCGATCGGGGTGATGACGTCGCGTTCGCCGACGAGGACGAGCACCGGGATGCGGCCGAGGGCCGGGAGGACCGCGTGCAGGTCGTACCGGACGAGCTCGGTGTAGAACTCGGCGATCACCTGGATGGGCACCGACGCCATGAGCCGCGTGGTGAGCCGGGCCACCGGGCGGGGCACCCGCGAGCCGTACAGGTAGGGCCAGGTGATCAGGTACGTCGCGCCGCCCGCGGACCGCCGCGCGCCGTCCACGAGGCGTGCGTGCCGCCGCAGCGTGCTGAGGGTGGCGGGCACCAGGCGGCGGACGACGAACGGCGCCGTGATCTGCGGCAGGCCCGCGGTGATCGTGGACAGGCCGCCGGCGGAGGTCGAGGAGAGCACGACGCCGACCACCCGCCCGCCGAACATGCCGGGGTGGGACTTGGCGAGGCCGAGGATGGCCATCCCGCCCATGGAGTGGCCGACCAGCACCAGCCGTCCGCGCGGCGCCGCCGCCCGGATCACCGCGAACAGGTCGCGCCCGACCTGGTCGATGGTGGCGTTGGGCGGTGTTCCCCAGCCGGACCGGCCGTGGCCGCGGTGGTCCCACAGGACCACCCGCGCCTTGCCGGCCAGCATCGTGCGCTGGACGTCCCAGCTCGTGCAGTTCAGCAGGTAACCGTGGCAGAGGACGACGGTCAGCGGGGCGCCGGGGGCGTCCTGGATCTCCACGTGCAGTTCGACGCCGTCATCGGCGGTGACCGTCATCGACCGGGTCGGCGGGGGACGGTCGGGCTCGGAGGCGGCGGAGTGTCCGGGTATCGGGAGCAACAAGCGCCCCTGTTCCGCCAGCGCGCTGGCGATGTCCGTGAACGACATGACCACCTCCGCCGGGCGGTGCCGTCCTGCCTCGGCAGGCCGCCACCGTCACTCGCCATTGAGCTGCGGCCGAGGCGACTGGAGATCCTCGGCCCCTTCTCCCAACGTGCGGCCGAACCCCCTTCCCCACAGGTCCTCACCTACACGTTGCGTCACATGATGACGGTGAGCCAGGGGCGAAGGTCCTGAATACCGCAACCGCCGGGATCCCGCCCACGCCCGGCCAACAACGTATAAATCAGGCATTCGCTGGGTAGGGCGCACAGTGCGTTGAACAGCCACAATGGGCATGCAAATTCGTGACGCCCCCGGGATCCCTCCCCCAGCCGATGGGCGGCCCGCCGCCCGTGAGCCGTACGGCCGACAGAGAGGGATGGACGATTTTGATCACACCGAGTGAGCCGGTGATGAACGACGTCGGCGGGGGATCATCGCCCGTGGCCACCGCGGAGGGCGGCGAGCGGGTCTCCCCCGGAATGGCGGACGTCCTGATGCACCGCCTGTTCGCGGTCGGTCTGGACCTGCACGCCGCGCTGACCTACATCGAGGCGAACCTCGGCGCCGACGTCACGGTCGCCAAGGTCCACAAGGCCATCAACGGCCTGGACGGCGCGATCAAGGACTTTCGCGGCGTGGTGTTCGACCTGCGCCCCGAGGACTCCGCCGGAGAATCGGGCCTGCGCGCGCTGGTCGTGGAGGCGGTGGAGCGGGCCTGCGGCCCGGGCCGGATGTGCCCGGCGCTGACGCTCGGGCACGGCATCGAGGCGGTGATCGACCCGTCGGCCTGGCAGTGGGTCGCCCGGCTCGTCCACCGGACCCTCGCCCTCGTCCCCGGGGAGCGTCTGCCGGACGTCCATGTGATGATCACCGCCGACCCGCGACCACCGACCTGGCTCGTCATGCACCTCGACGCGCCCACGGGCGACCTCACCGAAGTGGCCGGGCGTATCCGCGCGCTCAGCGGGCGCGGCATGGACGTCTCCTGCCAGGACCTGCCCCGGTCCCCCGAACGTTCGCGGATCCGCCTCGAGTGGCCCCTGCCGGCGCACTGATCCACCAGAGACACCCGGCCCGGTGTACGGGGAGTCGCTCACGCCGCGTGGCGTTACCGCCGCGGACGGTCCGCCCGGCCTACCGTGGGGTGTGATCATGAACGAGATGATTCACGCATGGTGCCTGGTCAACGGCTCGTGGGTGGAACGCGAGGACCCGGTGATGGCGATCTGCGAGCCGTACGGCGGTGACGTGCGCGCGGCGGTGGCGAACCTGGGGTACGAGGCGTGGTGCCAGGTCGGTGAGCTGCCGTCGGTGCCGGTCTCGCTGACGCTTTACTCCCGGGAGACGCCGCCGTTGCAGTTCCTGCTCCAACTCGAGGGCAACGCGGGCAACGTGGTGGAGCACATCTTCGCCGAGACGCTCCCGGACGCGATGGAACTGCTCGCGCGGTGGACCCCGATCGCCCGCCCCTGGTACGGACAGGGACGCGGCCCGGACGTCCGGGGACACGCGGAGGACGGCTCCAGACGCCCCCAGGACGGCCCGGGACGTCCGGAGACGACCTCGGGGGACCCGCGAACCCGGCGGCGGACCGCCAGACCCCGTCCGGTGTCCTCCGGCCCACCGCCCGCCGTCGACCACCTGGCCTCCCCCGGCGCCTGACCTTCCCGTGGTTCCTCCGCCCGCGCGGGCGGCAGGCCGATCACAGGTGCGGGCGGCGGCCCGGAGACGACCGGTCTTCCGCCGGCCGGCGGATCGGTCAGGCGCTGCGGGACTCCGGGCGGGCCTGCTCGCGCTCGCTCTCCCGCGCCTCCAGCGGCCCCCGCGGCTCCCGCGCCTCCTGAGGCTCGGCGTCCTCCTCCGGCGCGGTGGGCTCCTCCGGCTCGTCGGTCGTGGCGGCCTCGACGCGCCGCTCGGCGGCCCGGAGCTGCTTCTTCGCCGCCCGGGCGCGCGCCTCGGCGACCTCGGCGCGGGCGCGCGCGGTGTACTCGCCGGGCCACAGTTTGTCGATCTCGGCGTTGAGCGCGGCACCGATCAGCACGGCCAGGGCGGTGACGTACAGCCAGGCGAGGACCGCGATCGCCGCGCCCAGCGAGCCGTACACGGACACGCCCGACGCGGAGCCGTCCAGGTAGAGGCGCAGGATGAGGCTGCCCAGCGCCCAGATCGCCAGGGCCACCGCGCCGCCCGGCAGACCCCGCCACCAGGCCGTGCGCACCGGGACGCTGAGGTAGTACAGCGAGGCGAGGAACACGATCGAGACGACGATCAGCACCGGCCAGTAGAGCACGTGCAGCACCCGCGCACCCTCGGGCAGCCAGCGCAGGACGAGCGTCGGGCCCGCGACCAGCAGCGGGATGACCACCAGCCCGACGCCGAGCCCGGCGATGTACAGGAAGAACGCGCGCAGCCGGGTGCGGATGACGCCGCGCACGCCGGACAGGCCGTACGCGATCGTGATCGTGTCGACGTAGACGTTCAGCGCGCGTGAGCCGGCCCACAGCGACACCAGGAAGCTCAGCGAGACGATCTCGACCCGGCCGCCCCGCAGGACGTCGTCGAGGAGCGGCCGCACGACGGTGTCCACCGACTGCTCGGTCAGCACCGTCTGCGCCTTCTCGATCACCCACGTGCGGATGTCGGACACCGTGTCGTCGCCGAGCATCGACCGGAAGTGCCCGAGCGTGCCGATCAGCCCCAGCACGAGCGGCGGCAGCGACAGCAGGGTGAAGAACGCGGCCTCCGCGGCCAGGCCGGTCACCCGGTAGCGGAACGCGGAGACGCTCGTACCGCGGACGACCCGCCACACGGCGGACCGGATTCGGGCGCGCACCGAGACCTCGGCGACACCCGCCGAAGCATCGGAGAGGGTGGTCACGAAGGTCTACCGTAGCCGTGACGCGTCCGATACGCGCTGCGACGACCACTTCGGGGGAGGTCGCGCCACCCGGCGTACGGCCGGTCCGGCGCACGGAGACACCCGTCGCCGCCGGGCACCCGGCGGGAGGTACGCCTCATACGCGTGCCGCCCATCCACCGCCCTTCCCTCGTTCCCGCCGGTCCTCGGCTCAGGTGAACCGTCCCGGGCGGCGTCCGGCGCCCGGCGGCCCCGCGAACGCCTGGGCGATACTGATCCATTCTTTCGCGACGGCGCCCGAGACCGCCAGATCCACGTCGGCCGGATGCCGCCGCTGCGTGACGACGAGGCAGAAGTCCAGCGCCGTTCCGCGTACGACGTCGGCGGCGTCCTCGGGCCCGGCGGTCCACGGCCCGTCGCCCGGCAGGGTGAGTTCGACCCGCACCGGCACGCGCGGGGCGGGGCGCCCGCGCACGGCGAAGCTCCACGGCAGCGCGCGTACGCCGATCTCGGCCACGTGGCGCAGCCGGTCGGTGGGTTCGCGGACCGCGTCGCGGCCGGCCTCCCGCAGGCCGTCGACGACGTCCTGCCCGTGCGCCCAGGTCTCCATCAGCCGCGCCGTCGCGAACGACGCGAGACCCATGTCAGGGCCGTACCAGGGGATCCGCGTCCTCGGGTCGGCCGCAGTAAGCGTCTCGGTCAGGCCGGCGCGGGCGGCGCGGAACCAGGCGAGCAGGTCCTCCCCCGGCATCGACCGCCGCTCCGCGGTGAGCGCGTCGGCGTCCAGGCCCCCGGCCGCGGCGGCACGCGCCTCGTCGCGGAACGCCTCCGGCGTGGTGACCGCGCGCACCGCCGCGTCGTCGAACCACGCCAGATGGGCGATCTGGTCCCGTACCGCCCAGCCCTCGGCCGGAGTCGGAACGTCCCACACGTCCGGGCCGAGGAGCCGGTCGAGGTCGGCCGTCTCGGCGCTCAGGTCACGGATCAGCACCTCTGTCGCCACACCCATCGCATCAGCGTACAGAACGGCGTTCGGTGCCGGTCCGTACTGCGAGAATGGGAGCATGATCTGTGAGGCGTGCCGCGAGCGGCGGCACGAGGAGTGCCGGGGCGGCACGTGGTGCGACTGCCAGCACCAGCCCCCGGACGACAAGGACGAGCCGGACACCGGGCCGGACGGGTCCGAGCCGCCGGTCAACTGGCTCCGCCAGGGCTGAGAAACCGCGCCGGGTTCAGGCCACCGAGATGGGACGCCGTTTCGCATATCGGACAAGGTTGGACACTCATCGAACGGCATGTCATCATCGGTGTATGGCTGCTGCGAACCCGTTGCTGGTGATGCGCCGGCACGTCGATTTTCTCCGCGTGGGCAGCGCCATCTGTCGTTGACACTGATCAACCGCCACTGCCTCATGGGCGCGCGGTATGCCGGTGTCGGATTTCCTTAAGCTCAGCGTAGAGCCAGCAGCGAGCCTGCCGGTGTGCTCCGCGTCCACCACCCACCACGGAGGACGCGCACGATGCCACCCCGTCAGCGGAGGCGAGGCGAGGGTCAGTGGGCCCTCGGCTATCGCGAACCGCTCAACAAGAACGAAGAGAACAAGAAGAACGACGACGGACTGAACGTCCGCGACCGGATCCTGGGCGTCTACTCCAAAGCCGGCTTCGACTCGATCGACCCGGCCGACCTGCGCGGCCGGTTCCGCTGGTACGGGCTCTACACGCAGCGGCGCCCGGGGATCGACGGCGGCAAGACGGCCGTCCTCGAGGACGAGGAGCTCGACGACCGCTACTTCATGCTGCGCGTCCGCCTCGACGGCGGCCGGCTGAACCTCGACCAGCTGCGCGCGATCGCCGACGTGTCGAGCAAGTACGCGCGCGGCACCGCCGACGTGACCGACCGGCAGAACATCCAGCTGCACTGGATCGAGATCGAGTCGGTGCCGGCGATCTGGGAGACGCTGGAGGCCGTCGGCCTGTCCACGACGGAGGCCTGCGGCGACACCCCGCGCGTGATCCTCGGCTGCCCGCTCGCCGGGATCGCCGCCGATGAGGTGATCGACGCCACCCAGCAGCTCGAGGAGATCCACGACCGCTACATCGGCAGCCCGGACTTCTCCAACCTGCCGCGCAAGTTCAAGACTGCGATGTCCGGCTGCACGGCGCAGTGCACCGTCCACGAGATCAACGACATCGCGTTCGTCGGTGTGGTGAACGACGAGGGCGAGACCGGCTACGACCTCTGGGTCGGCGGCGGGCTGTCCACCAACCCGATGTTCGCCAAGCGCCTCGGCGCCTTCGTCCGCCCCGAGCAGGCGCACGAGGTCTGGGCCGGGGTCATCGGAATCTTCCGCGACTACGGCTACCGGCGGCTGCGGAGCCGCGCCCGGCTCAAGTTCCTGATGAACGACTGGGGACCCGAGCGCTTCCGCGAGGTGCTGGAGAAGGAGTACCTCGGCTACCCGCTGCCCGACGGGCCGGCGCCGGGCGCCCCCCGTGACGCCCGGCGGGACCACGTCGGCATCCACCCGCAGCGCGACGGCAACTACTACGTCGGGTTCGCGCCGAGGGTGGGCCGGGTCAACGGCGAGCTGCTGCACGTGATCGCCGACCTGGCCGAGGAGTACGGCTCGGGTCAGGTGCGCACGACGACCGAGCAGAAGCTGGTCATCCTCGACGTGCCCGAGGACCGCACCGAGGCCCTCGCCGCCGAACTGGAGGCCCACGACCTGCAGGTGCGGCCCTCGACCTTCCGGCGGCAGACGATGGCCTGCACCGGCATCGAGTACTGCAAGCTCGCGATCGTCGAGACCAAGCAGCGCGGCATGGACCTCATCGAGGAGCTGGAGAAGCGCCTCCCGGACTTCGATCAGCCGCTGAGCATCAACCTCAACGGCTGCCCGAACTCCTGCGCGCGTGTGCAGGTCGCCGACATCGGGCTGAAGGGCCAGCTGGTCACCGACGCCGACGGCAACCAGGTCGAGGGCTACCAGATCCACCTCGGCGGGGCGGTCGGCGGCGCCTTCGGCAAGAAGGTCCGCGGGCTGAAGACCACGGCCGACGAGCTGCCCGACTACGTCGAGCGGGTCCTGCGCCGCTACCAGAAGCAGCGCGGCGACGGCGAGTCCTTCGCCGACTGGGTGCAGCGGGCGGAACAGGAGGACCTGAAATGAGCGAACGGAGTGAGCGAACCGAGAACACGGTGCCCTCAGTGACTCCTCCGACGAAGGAGGACTCATGACTGAACGAGCGGTCCCCTTCTACTGCCCCTACTGCGGCGACGAGGACCTGGAGCCGTACGAGAGCGACGGCGGCGGCTGGCACTGCCGTGCCTGCACCCGCGCGTTCCGGCTGCGGTTCATCGGCACCGGCGCGCTCAGCACCGCCGTCCCCGCCGCGCCGAAGGGAGGCGCGAGATGACGCTCACCTTCGAACGCCCGACCGCCGCGCTCGACCTCACCGACATCGTCGAGTCGGCCGCCGACGCCCTCGAGGAGGCACCGGCCGAGGAGATCATCCGCTGGGCGATCGCGACCTTCGGCGACCGGATCTGCGTGACGTCCTCGATGAAGGACGCCGTGCTGGTGGACATCGCCGCCAAGATCCGGCCGGGCATCGACGTGCTGTTCGTCGACACCGGCTACCACTTCGCCGAGACGATCGGCACCCGCGACGCCGTCGAGGCCGTCTACCCGGTCAACGTGGTGAACGTCACCTCCTCGCGTACGGTCGCCGAGCAGGAGCGCGACCTGGGGCCCCGGCTCTACGGCCGGAACCCGGACCTGTGCTGCCACCTGCGCAAGGTCGAGCCGCTGAACCGCGCCCTGGAGCCGTACCTCGCGTGGATCACCGGGATCCGCCGGGAGGAGACCTCGCACCGGCGCGGGTCCCGGGTCGTGGAGTGGAACGCGTCGCGCGGGAAGGTCAAGGTCAACCCGCTCGCCCGGTGGACGCACGAGCAGCTCGGCGCCTACATCGAGAAGAACGGCATCCTCGTCAACCCGCTGCAATACGACGGCTACCCCTCCATCGGGTGCGAGCCGTGCACGCAGCGGGTCGCGCCCGGCGACGATCCGCGCAGCGGCCGGTGGGCCGGCACCGGAAAGTCCGAATGCGGCATCAACCTCTGATCACCTGCGCGCCTCCGCCGCCGCTGGTGGCGGTGGCGCACGGCAGCCGGGACCCGCGTGCGGCGGCGACGGTCGAGGACCTGCTCGATCTCGTACGCCGCCGGTCCGGGCTGCGGGTCGTGACGTCCTACCTCGATCACGCGCCGCCGACGCCCGGCCAGGCGCTCGGCGCGCTCGCCGGCGCCGGCACCGGCGCGGGCGAGGCCGTCGTTCTCCCCCTCCTGCTGACCGCCGCGTACCACAGCAAGACCGACATTCCCGGCGCACTGACCGAGGTGCGCCGGGAGCACCCGCGGATGCGCCTGCGGTACGGCGCGACGCTCGGGCCGCACCCGCTGATGACCGCGGCCCTGGAGCGGAGGCTGGCCGAGGCGGGAGTGACGCCCGACCCGGACACGGCGCTCGTGCTGGCCGCCGCGGGGTCCAGCGACCCGTCGGCCAACGCGACGATCGGCCGGATGGCCCGCGGCTGGCGCGGCTGGCGGCGTGTCGTCCCCGCCTACGCCTCCGCCGCGCGCCCGACGCCGGCCGAGGCCGTACGAAGGCTGCTGGACGCCGGGGCCCCGCGGGTCGCGGTCGCCTCCTACTTCCTGGCCCCCGGCCACTTCGCCGACAAGGTCCGCGACGAGTCGCTCGCGGCGGGGGCGGTGGCGGTCTCGGGGGCGCTCGGCGCGGCGCCCGAGCTGGCCGAGATCATCGAGCAGCGTTACACCGAGATCATCACGCTGGGTGATCAAGCTGCTGTGGGCTGAAAACCCTTATTTCGCAAGGGTTCTGGGGGTTGACAGACCGCCGATGTGATCTTCTCGCAGGTCAGAGGCGGTGAGTGTCCATATTTCCCCTTTACGGCCCGAAATATGTTTGCTATGTTCGGTTGACCGGCGGCGCCCCCCATGCGCCGTCCGTAACATCCCCGCCGGCCAGGGCCTGCCCCCCAGCACCACGAAGTGCGGCACGCGACGACGCGTGAGATGGGCCCCCCTTCCAAGGCCGCGACGGTTCATAACCGCGCCGCTCCGCGCATCCCCTGCGATCCCCCCACATGGATCCGCCTCGATGCCGGTTCGGCGAACGCGCCGCATCCGCCGCGCAGCGACGGAGCCAGGCCCCTCGTGTCTCTCACAGGGCATGTGGCACGCCAACAGCGTGCCCACCGGGTGACTTCCCGCCCGAGCCCTCGGGGCCATCGGCAGGCGCCGGGAAGTGAAAGTGCACCGGACGAATGGACGACAAGATCCCCTAGACCTGAATGAAGTGGCCGCCCACGCGGCCGCCATCCCCCTGTTCTTCGAGCCGTCCGCTCAGAGACGGCTCCCGCTGAATCCGCACATCGCGGAACCGGGGACCCACCGCACCACTGGGGTGAATCGGCGCATCCCCTCGCGCCGTAGGGCAGCTTCCACGCCCGAACCCGTCAGCTAACCCGGTAAGCGGCATGGAAGCAAAGGAGTGCTCAACGTGTCAGGTCGACACAAGAAGTCATGCCGTCTGCTGCGTAACACCAGACTCGGCGGCTCCCTCGCCGCCGTCACCGCGGTCGGCGCGAC
Source organism: Actinoallomurus iriomotensis (assembly GCF_030269445.1). Taxonomy (GTDB): domain Bacteria; phylum Actinomycetota; class Actinomycetes; order Streptosporangiales; family Streptosporangiaceae; genus Actinoallomurus; species Actinoallomurus iriomotensis. The sequence continues at coordinate 56,076 of NZ_BSTJ01000019.1, read as the reverse complement.
CGCGATCAGCCTGATCGCGGCGGCCCCGGCCGGATCCTCCCAGAACGTCGACGCGGTCTCGGCCCAAGCGATGGCCGCCGTTCCCCACGGCACCGCCGCCTCCCCCAAGGAACCGCACACGCTGGCCCTGTCCGGCAAGAGCGCCGGCAACGTCGCCGCCAAGAAGCGCGAGTGGCTGCCCACCGCGAGCGACGCGCTGAAGCTCGCCACCTCCCAGGTCGGCGTCAGCGAGGACTCCTCGGGCGGCGGCACCAAGTTCCAGAAGTGGTTCGTCTCCTCCCCGTGGGCCGAGCGCGGCGTCGAGCGCGACGGCGGCCAGGTCTCCGACTACGCCAACGCGAACTGGTGCGACATGTTCGTGTCCTGGATCGGCGCCCAGCTGGGCGTCAAGGGGATGGGCGCGGACGCGTTCACCCGTACCCACGCCCAGTGGTTCAAGGACCAGGGCCGCTGGGGCGAGGACGCCACGCCCGGCGCCGTCGTGTTCTTCTCCTGGAGCGGGAGCAAGTCGATCGACGACATCGACCACGTCGGCATGGTCATCAAGGACAACCACGACGGCACCATCCAGACCATCGAGGGCAACACCGACAACGCCGTGAAGATCCGCACGCGCGACAAGTCCACGGTCGTCGGCTACGGCTACCCCGAGTACGGCTCCAACGACGCCTGAGCCCTCCCCTCGCCCCGGCCGCACGGCCGGCCGGGGCGGCCCGCCCTGCACACCGTCCCCGTCTCCCCCTGTGCTGAGAGGCCAACCCCCCATGTTCAGAATCAGCAACAAGTATCTGGATCGATTCACCAGCAAGACGTTCGCGTCGGTCGCGGCCGGCGTCGTCGTGGCGGGCGCGGGCGCGTCCGCCGCGCTGGTCCACTCCACGTCCTCCCAGGCCGCCCGTACGAGCGCCGTGCAGGTGTCGCAGGGCGACTCCGGCCTCGTGGGGCCCGGAACGGAGGGCCACACGGCCAAGCTGCCCCGGCAGCTTCCCAGTGAGAAGGCCGACAAGAAGGCCGCCCTGCCGACCGGCGTCTCCACCGGCACGTCGTTCTGGGACGCGCAGACCGCGTCCGGCAAGCCGATGTCGTACCACACGATCGCCAGCCCGTACTGGCCGCTCGGCACCAAGGTGAAGATCACCGTCGGCAAGAAGAGCGCCGTCGGCGTGGTCGAGGACTTCGGCCCGGCCGAGTGGGCGGTCGCCCAGCACAGCCCGCCGGCCATCATCGACCTGTCCGAGGAGATGATGCAGTACTTCACCGGCACCCGGTCCAACTCGATCCCGATCAAGTTCCAGGTGCTGGAGATGGGTAACGGCCCCGTCTACCGCCACTCGGGCACCGGCTACGACATGGCGACCGGAGTGTCCGAGAAATAGCCCTCTTCCGCCCCCTTCCCCCCTGGGGGCGTTCGGGGCCCCTCTACCCGAGGGGCCCCGAACCTTTTTCGGCGTTACGCGGTTGCGCCTAAGAAGTGAACTAGGGTTCAATTCTTGTATGCCGTACCGCCGTACGCCCCGCGTCGAAGCGCGCCTGAGCGCCTCGCGTGAACGCATCCTGTCCGCCGCAGTGGCGATCGTCGCCGAGCACGGCTACGCGGGATGCTCGGTGGCCGCCGTGGCCCGTCGGGCCGGCGTCGCGACCGGCAGCGTCTACCGCCACTTCCCGGCAAAGGCCGACCTGGTCGCGGAGGTGTTCCGCACGACGAGCCGGCGCGAGGTCGACGCCGTGGCGCGGGCGGTGGCCCTGGAGAGCACCGCCGCCGAGGCGATCGCCGCGGTGGTCGAGACCTTCGCGGGCCGCGCGCTGCGGGCCCCGCGGATGGCGTACGCGCTGCTCGCCGAGCCCGCCGACCCGGCCGTCGACGGTGAGCGGCTCGTGTTCCGGCGCGCGTTCGCCGACGCCATCGGGGTGCTCATCACCCGGGGCATCGCCACCGGCGAGCTGCCCGATCAGGACGTCCAGGTGAGCGCGGCGGCACTCGTCGGGGCGATCGGCGACGCCCTCATCGGCCCGCTGGCGGCGCGCGCCGCCGTGACGGACGCCTCCGTCACCGCGCCGGTCCCGGACGTCTCCAGCGGCACGGCTCACCTCATCACCTTCGTCCAGCGCAGCATCGGAGCGGTCTCATGACGACGCATGACGTGTTCAACCAGGTCCCTCCGCTGACCGGCTACGACGTGGCCGACGACCCGGCGCTGCTGGACGGGCTGTTCCGCGAGGGCGGCGGCTGGGCGACCGAGGAGATCCACGAGCTCGGCCGGCTGGCCGGCGGCGAGGAGGCGCAGGAGTGGGGCCGGCTCGCCAATGAGTACCGCCCGGTGCTGCGCACCCACGACCGGTACGGCCACCGCGTCGACGAGGTGGAGTTCCACCCCGCCTGGCACGAGCTGATGAAGGTCGCGGTCGGGCACGGACTGCACGCCCGCGCGTGGACCGAGCGCGCCGGCGCGCACGTGGCCCGCGCCGCCAAGTTCTACGTGTGGCGGGTCGACGCCGGGCACGGCTGCCCGATCTCGATGACGTACGCCGCCGTGCCCGCGCTGCGCCAGGAGCCCGACCTCGCCCGCGAGTACGAGCCGCTGCTGACCTCCGGCACGTACGACTTCGGCCTGCGCCCGCCGCTGACCAAGGCCGGCATCCTCGCCGGGATGTCGATGACGGAGAAGCAGGGCGGCTCGGACGTACGCGCCAACACGACCCGCGCGGTTCCGCAGGCCGACGGGACGTACCTGCTGACCGGGCACAAGTGGTTCACCAGCGCGCCGATGTGCGACGTCTTCCTCGTGCTCGCCCAGGCCCCGGAGGGCCTCACCTGCTTCCTGCTCCCCCGCGTCCTGCCCGACGGCACGCTCAACCCGATGCGCCTGCAGCGGCTGAAGGACAAGCTCGGCAACCACTCGAACGCCTCGGCGGAGGTGGAGTACGAACGCGCCGTCGCCTGGCGCGTCGGCGAGGCGGGCCGTGGCGTCCGCACCATCATCGAGATGGTCAACATGACGCGGCTCGACTGCGTCATCGGCGCCGCCGCCGGAATGCGCCAGGGCCTGGTGCAGGCGGCGCACCACGTCACCCACCGGCAGGCGTTCGGCGCCGCCCTGATCGACCAGCCCCTGATGCGCAATGTCGTGGCCGACCTGGCCGTGGAGTCCGAGGCCGCGACGGTGCTGATGCTGCGGCTCGCGGGCGCGACCGACCGTGGCGAGACCGCGTTCAAGCGCCTCGCCCTGGCGGCCGGCAAATACTGGGTGACCAAGCGCTGGCCCGCGCACAGCGCCGAGGCCCTGGAGTGCCTGGGCGGCAACGGCTACGTCGAGGAGTCGGGCATGCCCCGGCTGTTCCGTGAGTCCCCGCTCAATTCCGTGTGGGAGGGGTCGGGCAACGTCGCCGCGCTCGACGTGCTGCGGGCCATGCTGAAGGAACCCGAGACCGTGGAGGCGTACTTCGCCGAGGTCGGCGCGGCGACAGGAGCCGACCGGCGCCTGGACGAGGCCGTCACGCGGATCAAGAACGAACTGACCGACACCGCCACGGCCGAACTACGCGCCCGCCGGATCGTCGAACGCCTCGCCCTCGTACTCCAAGGAGCCCTGCTCGTCCGGCACGGCCACCCCGCCGTCGCCGACGCCTTCTGCGCCTCCCGCCTCGACCGGGACTGGGGCACCGCCTTCGGCACCCTCCCCCCGGGCCTGGACCTCGACGCCATCATCGCCCGCGCCACCCCGAAGGCCGGATAGCTCAACCGTCCAGCGCGCGCGGACGGCTGTATTCGCACCCGTGCGATCGCGCGCCCGCCGAAGCGGTCGCGGACCTCGTCGACCGTACCGTCGAGCGCCGCCGGCGCGAAGTGGTCGAGCGGCAGGGAGAGCTGGACCGCCCGGTCGTCGTACAGGTCGCCCACGGCCACGCCGAGCAGGGTCAGCCCGCGGTCGGCGACGAGGTCGCCGGCCGCGGGCGAGCGCGTGCAGGTGGCGGCCGGAGGCGGGGCCCGGCATGGCGACCAGGAGGCTCCCCGGCAGGGCGGCCACGTCGCCGACCGTCGTGGATCCAGACTCGCGACCGCCGGCGGTCGGTCGTCTCGGCCGCACGCGATTCGCTGAGCCCTAGGGTCGCCTCACCGATCGACGGCTCCGGCCTTGACCGGCTCTCGTGGCGCTGCGTCTTTGCCCGTACTCGACCTCGACAGACGCCATTCGTCGGAAAAGCACTTGATCACAAGCGCAGACGCAGAGTTACTCACGGTTCTCCGTCCTTCCAGTACCGATCAACCGAAACTGTCCTTTACAGTTAATCGGCGCCCGGCCACGGTCAAGACAATTAACATATTTTCGAAGCATCTCCGGTGAAGGGCCCGCCACGCCAGGCGAAAGGAAACCCTCCTGGATCGCGACCGCACCCGCACCCGCACCTGACAGGCTTCCGGCCACTTCGTCCCCAGAAATCGCATCGAGAAGGATCGCGGGTGACGGCCTCCGTGACCGAGACTCGCCCATGAAGGATCAGATTGGGATAGAACACTACAACACATGTTTGATGTATTTGCGACACCTGTCATGCCGCCCGAGCCAGTGCAAAACCATCTCCCGCGAATGAGGACGGACGCGTTTCAGCACTCGGGTGGCGTTGGCCGGCGGCATCGCCCTGGCCCTGTGGCCCAATGGTGTGGGGTGCTGATGCCGCTCGTGACCCAGCTCGCCCACGCGATCGCCAAGCGGTCGACGGTCGCGCCGGCCGGCGCGCCGTCAGGGGCGGACCAGTGAGGCTTTCCATCGGCCCGCGGCCGGTACCCACCGCTGTCCGCGTGGCGGTCCTGCATCACGCCGGAAGCTCGGCGGTGGCGTACCACCCGCTGGTCCGGCAGCTGCCGGACGACTGGGATGTCCTGCTGCTGGACCTGCCCGGCCCGAGTGCCCGGCACGGCGAGACGCCGAGCCGGGTGAGGTCGCGGGTCGTCGGTGGTGTCTTCGGCGACATCCTGAAGCACGTCGATCCGCCGTACGCGCGGTTCGGCCACGGCGTGGGTGCGATCGTCGCGACCGAGGTCGGCCGGTGCCTGGCCGCTTCGCAGCGGTATCTGGTCTGGGTCGGATCTCAGGCCGGGCGGCACCTGCGACTCCGGTCGACGCCGTGGTACCGGTCACGCTCGCACGGGGACGGCCACAGTACGGCGTGCGCCGCGACGGGGGCGGCGGACGCCAGCGCCGGGACCAGGCATTTCGATGAGCGGCTAGCGTGACAGGAGTTGCTTCTCCTACCTCACATAAGGGACTGTTGTCTTCAAGCAACATTTTCGAGCGCGAAGGTGGTGGGGGCTCGCGTGACCGCGGGCCCGGCGCGTGGACCTTTCCAGCGTTACCTCCGCGGACCGGCGGAGCCCCGAGCGGGTGACGGCCGCCCGGTGGAGCGACGCCCCCTACCCGGTGGTGATGGCCGCCGCCGACGGGCGGGTGGTCGAGCTCAACGAGGCCGCCGCCCGGCTGTTCCCGCGAGCGGAACCAGGGACGAGCCTCGCCGCGACGACGGCCGGCTGGCTGGCGGAGGCGCACCGCGCGGTCGACGGGCACCACCCCGAGCCCGTACGGGGCGAGGCGGGGGAACGCGGCTTCGAGGCGCACCCGACCCCCTCGCCGGACGGTCACGTCATCTGGTGGCTGGTCGACGACACCGACCGGCGGTTGGCCGAGACCGAACTCGCGACGGAACGGGAGCGCACGGCGCTCCTGGCGGAGGCGTCGAACGCCCTGCTGTCGACCTTGAACATCGATCGGTGCATGGAGGTCGCGGTACGCCTGGCGGCCGAGCATCTGGCCGACGCCGCGGTGCTGATCGCGCCCGCCGTGGGCACCCGGCTGCCGGCGGCCTTCACGATCCGCGGCGCGGACGTGTCCCGCCGTACGGTGCAGGCCGACGCCGCCGAGGTGCCGGGACTGAGCGAGGCGCTCCAGGGCTTTCCGCCGATCCCCTCCCGCTGGATCGACCCGGCCGAACTCCCCTCGTGGGCGGTGCCGGAGGGCTTCGACGGGCCGGTCGGCGCGGTGGCGGTGACGCCGCTGCCCGGGCACGGCATCCCGGCCGGCGCGCTCATCCTGCTGCGCCGCAGCGACCGGCCGTCGTTCAGCGAGAACGAGGAGGTCTTCGCCCGGCTCTTCGCCGCGCGGGCCGGCGCGGCGCTGTCGGCGGCCCGCATGTACGCCGAGCAGGCCGGGGTCACCACGATCCTCATGCGCGAGCTGCTGCCGCCCCGGCTGCACCACGTCCACGGCGTCGACTTCGCCGGCGGCTACCGCGCCTCGGTGCGCAGCGAGCTCGTCGGCGGTGACTTCTACGACGTCCACCCCGGCGACGACGAGGCCGTCGAGTCCCTCGCCGTCCTCGGCGACGTGTGCGGCAAGGGACTGGAGGCGGCGGTCACCACCGGCAAGATCCGCACCACGCTGCAGGCGCTGCTGCCCATGGCCGGCGACCACATGCGCATGCTGTCCCTGCTCAACGGGGCGCTGCTGCACACCGAGTCCAGCCGGTTCGCCACCCTGGTGCTGGCCTCGGCGATCCGGGCCGGCGGCAGCGTACGGCTCCGGCTGACCAGCGCCGGACATCCGCCGCCGCTCATCGTGCGGTCCGGCGGCGGCGTCGAGGAGGCCGCGACCCGTGGTTGCCTGATCGGGGTGTTCTCCGACATCGACGCGACCACCGCCGAGGTGGAGCTGGCGCCGGGCGAGACGTGCGTGCTGTACACCGACGGCATCACCGAGGCCCGCGGCGGTCCGCTCGGCGACGTCATGTTCGGCGAGGAGCGGCTGGCGGAGGCCCTGGCCGGGTGCGCCGGGATGCCCGCCGAAGCCGTCGTGGAGCGGGTGCAGATGCTCGCGGCGCAGTGGGCCGGGAGCCGCGACCACGACGACATGGCCGTCGTGGCGATCACCGCGCCGCCCAACGGACGCCTACGACGCGAGGAAACCCGATGACCGCTTCGGCGACGGACCGCCTGAACACCGAGGTCCTGGTCCCCCGGCTGTGGGACGCCGTGCGCGACGGCGACGAGTACGCCGCCGTCGAGGTGATCCTGCCGGCCGTGGACGCCGGCCTGGACGCCGAGTCGGCACTCCTGGACGTGATCGCGCCGGTACAGGCCAAGGTCGGCCTCGAATGGGCCGCGAACCGCATCAGCGTCGCCCAGGAGCACACCGCGACGGCCATCAACGACCGCGTCATCGCCGCCCTCGCCCACCACACGCCCCCGCCCCAGAAGCGGCGGCGCGGCCGGGTCACGGTGGCGTGCGTCGACGGGGAGTGGCACGCCCTGCCCGCCCGCCTGCTGGCCGAGACCCTGCGGCTGCGGGGCTGGGAGGTCGACTTCCTCGGCGCGCAGGTCCCCGTTCCGCACCTGATCGACCACCTGCACCGTACGGGCCCCGACGCGCTGGCCCTGTCCTCCTCCATCCCCACCCGCCTGCCCACCGCGCATGCCACGATCACCGCGTGCCAGGCCGCGGGCGTCCCGGTCATGGCCGGCGGGGCGGCGTTCGGCCCCCGCGGCCGCCACGCCGAACGGCTCTGCGCCGACGCCTGGGCCCCTAACGCCCGCGCCGCGGCCGACCGGCTCGACGAACTCATCTCCCGGCCGTTCGCCCCGCCACCGGCACACCAGGCGGTGGAGGACCTGCCGCACCTGGCCGACCAGGAGTACACGCTGGTCACCCGCAGCGCGCACCGGCTCGTCGCGGCGGTCCTCGCCGAGCTGCAGGAACGCGTTCCGGCGATGGCCGACTACACCGACCAGCAGCGCCAGCACACCGCCGAGGACATCGCCCACATCACCGAGTTCCTCGGCGTCGCCCTCTACCTGGACGACTCGGACCTGTTCACCCGCTTCATCGCCTGGACCGGCGACATCCTCACCGCGCGCGGCGTCCCCGCCCACTCGGTCGGCCTCGCGCTGGACCTGCTGGCCGAACAGCTGAAGGACTTCCCTCGCGCCCTCGGCCTGCTCCAAGCGGGCCACGTCGCCCTGGAGGGCGCGACCACGGTCCGCTAGTCCTCGTCCGGGAACGGGATGGGCAGCGGTCGTCCGCGGCTGGGGCCCCGCCTTCGGCGCCCTCCCTCCGGGCCTTCTTCCGCGCGGTACGGCGTCAGCGCGGGCGGTTGCTCAGGGAGGCGGCCTGGGGGACGCCGAGCCAGGTGTAGATCGTCAGGGCGTCCCGCAGATGGTGATAGGCGGCGTCGGGGGCCGTGGTGAGCGTGGCCTCGCCTATTCCCTCATGTGCCTGGGCCCTTTGATAGAGGTCGTCGATGACGAGGGCGAGGGCGAGGGCCCGGCGGTGGTAGGCCTCCGCGTGGGCCCTCTGGCCTGCCGCGTGGTGAGTGTGGCCGAGATCGTTGAGGACCTTGCACTCGGCACGTACGTCACCGATCTCGCGGTTGAGCCGCAGCGCTCGTTCATGGTGGGCCAGGGAGAGCTGGAATCGGCCGGTGCGCCGGTAGGTGATGCCGAGGCTGGTCAGCGCCAGCGCTTCGCCCCATTTGTCCTCGGTCGTGCCGTAGAGGTCCAAGCCTTGCGTCCCACGGGTGACCGCCTCGTCATGGCGCCCCGCGTCACTGCACGCGATGCCCAGATTGGTGAGCGCGAGAGCCCGTCCCCACGTCGCGTCGACCTCGTCGTAGAGGTGAAGGGCCTGCTCGAAGCAGTCGAACGCCTCGGTGAGCGCACCCATCGCGCGGTAGGCGACGCCGAAGCCGACGAGGGTCGTGGCCTCGCCCCACCTGTCTCCGATCCGCCGGCAGAGGTCGAGGGAACGGGTGCCCTGGGCGAGTGCCTCCTCGTAGCGTCCGGCATGCCAGTAGGCCACGCCGAGGCTCCGCGTGGTCTCGGCCTGCGCCTGCGGGTCGTCGAGTGCGTCGGCCGCGGCCAGGGCGCGTCGGTGTGTGCTGACCCAGTCGTCGGTACGGCCGCGGATGTCGAAGAAGTGCTGGAGAACATGCGCGAGCTGCCAGGCGTGGGTGTGGCGGCCGTGCTCGGCCGCGTGGTCGATGACGGCGGTGAGGTTGGTGGCCTCGGTTTCGCACCACGCGATGGCGCGGGAGTGGTCGTCGAGCGGCGGCACGTGCGCGGGCGGGTGCGTGATGTCGAGCGGGAGCCGGCGCCGGCCTGGAGCGAACCGGCGGCGAGCGTGGGCGGCGGTGAACAGGAAGTAGTCGAGGATCCGCAGGAGGCTCTCGTGGTGGCTCGCCTCCGGCTCCTCGGCTCGGGCGATGGAGCGGGCGTGCTCGCGCAGCAGGTCGTGGAAGCGGTAACGGCCCGGGCGAGGCTGCTGAAGAAGGTGGAGATCGACGAGCTGCTCCAGCAGGCGTTCGGCCTCGTTCAGGTCCATGGCCAGCAGCGCGGCGACCAGGTGGGCATCACAGTCGGCGCCCGGGTGCATGCTCAGAAGGCGGAACAGCCGGCGCTGGTCCGGGACGAGGTGCTCATACGACATCGTGAACGCCGCCGCCACACCGGTGGCGATCTCGGCCAACCGCTCCTCCCGGAGTCGTCCCGACAGGTGCCCCACCGTCCAGGCCGGACGGCTGCGCAGCCGCGCGGCCACCATGCCGATCGCCAGCGGCAGCCGGCCGCACAGGCCCAGGACCTCACGGGCGGCGGCCGGCTCGGCCCGCGCACGCGAGTCGCCGATGACGCGGGCGAACAAGGCCAGCGCCTCGTCCAGCGGCGGAACGTCCAGGGAAAGGGTCGCGGTGGTGTCCAGCTCGACCAGGCGACGGCGGCTGGTGACCAGAACGCGGCAGCCGGGCGCGCCGGGAAGCAACGGCCGGACCTGGGACGAGTCGGCGGCGTTGTCCAGAACCAGGAGCAGGCGGCGGCCCGCTCATCCAGATCGTCGGGGATCTCGGCACCGGGCATACCGGTCGCTCGCAGCAGCTTGTCCAGGGCCGCTCCTGAGGTCAGCGGCTCATGTCCGGGCGTATGGCCGTGCAGATCGAGGAAGAGGCTCCCGTCCGGGTAGCGGACGCCGAGCCGGTGAGCGGCGTGTACCGCCAGCGCCGTCTTGCCCACCCCCGCCATCCCGTCGATCGCGAAGACGGGCGCGGACGTCACGTCGTCGGCGTCGTCGAGCAACCGGCGCAGCTCTTCCGTACGGCCGGTGAAGTGGCTGACGTCCCTCGGCAGGTCGGACCGTCCGGTCGCCGGTGCCGGACGTGCGGGGGCTTCGGGGGCCGGCGGCGCGAATCGCGCGAGCGCGAACGCGTGAAGGGACGGCTCTCGTACCGCTGGGACGAGGGCGCGCGGTCTGGGCGCGGGAGGAGTGAGGGTGGGATCGGCGGTGAGGATCCGGTGGTGCAGGCGGGTGAGATCGAGACCGGGATCGGCACCCAGTTCGTCGACCAGGCGGTCGCGGATGCGCTGGTAGCAGGCCAGAGCGTCCGCCGGGCGGCCGTCGCGGTAGAGGGCGAGCATGAGCTGGGCCGCGAGACGCTCGTTCAGTGGATGCTCCTGGGCGCGGGCCCACAGCGTGGCGAGAAGGCGGCCGTGCCGGCCACGGCGGAGCTCGATGTCGTGGTAGTCGAGCTCGGCCGCCAGTCGCTCAGCGCGGACCGCCTCGCGTACGGCGGCCAGCCACGGGTTGTCCAAACCCGCGAACGGTTCGCCCCGCCACAGGCGCAGAGCCTCCTCGAAGAGCTCCGCCGCCTGGTCGTCGCCGGCCGTCCGGGCCTGGAGGAGGAGACGCCGGAAGTGGTGGATGTCCACGGCCGACTCGTCCATCGTCAGGACGTAGCCGCCGGAACGGCGGACGATCGCGCAGGCCTCCGGCATCAGCGCCATGCGCAGGCGCGACAGGTGGCTGCGCAGCGACGCGGTGGCCTTGGCGGGAGGGGCGCCGTCCCACACGCGCCGCACCAGCTCCTCGACCGGCACGACCCGGTTGGCCTCGACGAGGAGCACCGCGAGAACGCAGCGGCGCCGGGCGGGACCCACGTCGATCTCCCGATCGCCGAGGATCACCTCGATCTCGCCCAGCACGCCGGCTCGCATCCGCATCGCACGCCCCGGGGGGTAGCACTTATCCGCGGCCCTGTGCCGCGGCTCGACAGGGAGCACGTTAGCCCGTGGCGCCGACACGGTCGTGTGCGAGCAGGTCATGCCGGTGGATGGTCTCCGAGCCGTCCAGGGACGGCTCGGAGACCATCATTCAGCAGACCTGGACGTACCAGTTCGGGTCGACCTGGACACTCCAGAAGCCGGTGGTTCCCGTGGGCCCGATGTACTTGCACCCCGGGTCCGCCCGGCGGCCGAGGCTCGGGAGGAAGACCGCGAAGTTGTATCCCGTGCCGCACTGGTTGCGGACGGTGTAGATCTCCTGATGCCCACCGCCCTCTTGCATGCTGACGCGGACCCCGCAGAACCCGGGATCGGCGGAGGCGGGTGACGCCGTCACTCCGCCGGCGACCACTACGGAGGCGGTCAGGATGAGCAGGGAAACGAGTGGCGTCTTACGAATGGGCTTGCGCATGTGCCGAACTCCTTTCACGACAGATCAGCAGAGAGTGACGTACCAGTTGGCGTCGGCGATGACCGCCCAGTAGGTATAGGTCTCGCCGCCCTGGAGCCTCACACAGCCCGGGTAGGCCTGCCTGCTCGCGCTCGGCAGAATGACCGCGAAGTTGTACGCGGTCGCGCACTTGTTGCGGACGACATAGTTCTGCTGGAGTCCTCCGGCCGGATAGGAGTCCACGCGTACTCCGCAGGATCCGGGATCGGCGGATGCGGGCGCCGCGGTCAGCCCGACGGCCGTTCCCGACGCCGCCAGCATCAGCATCAGCATCGCGCCTGCCAGCAGTTTCGACGATGTGCGCCTGAGGCGCCTGGAGCGGGGTTGATCATTCATGCCCCGATCGTCGCGTGAGCGCGTTGCGAACCCGTTGCCCGATCATTGCGCACCTGTTCAGGACGACAATGACACCGAGACCGTATATAAGCTTCGAAAATACCTTAACTGTCTTGACCGTAGCCGGGCGCCGATTCATCGTGAGCAGCGTTCACCTAAAGGTGGCCAGTCGGATCGATACCGGAAGGACGGAACAACTGTGAGTAGTTCCATGCCTGCCCTGACGATCAAACGAATCGCCGACGAATGGCGTCCGTCGAGGCCCAGTACGACTATCGATCAGTCCTCAAAAAGGCTGACCATGCCCGATCCCGGCCGAGACAACGTCTGACCGCCGGCCGCTGCGAGCTGGAAGGACGGAACAACTGTGAGTAGCTCCACGTCTGCCCTCGCGATCAAGCACACTGCCGACGAATGGCGTCCATCGAAGCCCGGCCTCATCATGAATACCGCCCCGAAGAAGCTGGCCCTGGCCAACGGCCGACGAGATGACCGTAAGGCTCAGTCCACTGCGCGCAACCGAGAATCCTGACCGCCGGCCGTTACGAGTCCGGACACTTTGACGAATGGAAATGACTGCGGGTTCACCGAGGGTATGCCTGGTCTGCATGCCCTGGCATGACGTGTCGCGGCCGTCGCTGCAGCTTGGAGTCCTCGCCTCGGCATGCGTCGCGCACGGCGTCGACAGACCTCTGGCATACCACGGTGGCCTGCGGTTCGCGGAGTTCCTCCTGCGGCAAAGCGATGGCGCGCTCGGTCCGTACGACTACACCGCCATCGCCGAGGAGGGTTTCCCTCACGCACTGGGCGACTGGGTGTTCGCCGGAGCGTTGAACGGGGACGGGTACGGAGCCGAGGGAATGCGCCAGTACGCCGCTCGTCGGGGACTTTCACTGACGAAGGCGAGCAAGATGCGTGAGCTGGCCGACGCGTTCTGTGATCTCGTCGTCGACGAGCTGATCGCACTGGATCCGCAGGTCGTCGGATTCAGCACGACGTTCATGCAGAACGTGCCCAGCCTCGCCGTCGCCCGGCGGCTCAAGCAGCGACGAGGCGATATCACCGTACTCTTCGGCGGTGGAAACTGCGACGGAGAGATGGGCGTCGCGCTGCATCGTGAGTTCGACTTCGTCGACCTGGTGCTTCGCGGTGAGGCCGACGAGACGTTGCCCTTGCTGCTGCGTACGCTCGCCGCTGATGACGGCGCGGGTGATCTGGCCTCCGTCCCCGGACTCTGCTGGCGTGACGAGCACGGCACGCCACACGCGAACCGCCAGCCGGTGAGACTGGTGTCGCCGGTCCACATGGCCGCGCCGGACTTCGACGACTGGTTCGGCGCGTTCGACGCCTCTCCGGTGAGCGCGTACGTGGAGCCGGAGCTGGTCATGGAGTCGGCCCGCGGATGCTGGTGGGGAGAGCATCACCATTGCACGTTCTGCGGGCTCAACGGCACCACGATGGCGTTTCGCGCCAAGCGGCCGGAGACCTTCCTCGCCGAACTGGAACACCTGGTGACGCGTCACAAGGTCCTCGACGTCACGGTCGTGGACAACATCCTCGAGCCGCAGTATCTGCGGGACGTTCTGCCCCAGGTTTCCGGCCTGGGCTGGGACATGCGTCTGCATTATGAGGTCAAGGCCAATCTCACCAGCGAACAGATCGGTGTGCTTCGGGCGGCAGGCGTCTACAGCGTGCAGCCCGGCATCGAGTCCCTGGTGGACGACGTCCTCCACCGGATGGACAAAGGAGTGCCGGCGGCTCGCAACGTGCGTACGCTGCGGGACTGCCAGTCGGCCGGGCTGACGGTGGCCTGGAACTGGCTGTACGGCTTTCCCGGCGAACGGGTGGCGGACTACCTCTCGCTCGTCGCGCAGTTGCCCGCTCTGGTTCACCTCCAGCCGCCCAACAGCGTGGCCCGAATCCAGCTCAATCGATTCAGCCCACATTTCGAGGATCCGTCGTTGGGCTTTTCGACTCGCGAGCCGGCGGAGCCGTACCGCTATGTCTACGACCTGCCCCCGGAGCGCATGCACGACCTCGTGTACCTGTTCGACACTCCACCGAGTGGCCTCACCGAAGAACAGGTCGAACCGCTGAGGACCGCCGCGGAGGAATGGGCACGTGACCATGCGATCAGCTCGCTGCGCCGGTTCGAGGTCGACGGGGTGTTCGTGCTGGAGGATCGGCGGGCCGGATGGCAGCCCGCGGACCATACGTTGGAGGATCCGCGGGAACAGCGCGCCTGGCTGGAGCTGGAGTACGGCCGTACACCCACCGGCCTGCTGCGCCGCCTCGAGGAGGCCGGTGTGCCCTGGGATCCCGACGAGCTGTTCCGCTGGCTGCACGGTCTCCGTGAGCGTGGACTCGTCTTCGTGGAGGGCGACCGCTGGGTCGGGCTCACCACCACGAGCATCCGTGGCCCGTCCGACCAGGTCGACCTGTCCGTGCCACTGCCATGGCCCGTACCGGCACCTTGATCGCTTCATCGGGAGATTCAATGCACACGGCAGAGGTGACCGATTCGGGTGCGCGCCGGCCGGCGGCCGTGACGGTGCACATCGACGAACTCCTGGCCGACCCGAGTCATGCCGTACGAGTGGTGGCCGAGGCCGAGTCCGGATCGCGATCCCTGACGCTGCTCGACCCCATCCGGCTGGGCGCGGATCCGGACCTCGACGTCGTCGCTCTGCGGTTGCTCACCGAGGCGACGGCCGGCCAGGTGGATCTGCACTGGGATCTCGCCGGTGAACCGCCTTGGCCGCTGCGCACCGTGGTCCACCTGCACCCACCGGCGGGAGCGGCGAACGCGGCGGGCCGGCGGTTCGCCGCGCGGTGGGGAGAGCGGTTCCGCTTCGGGCTGTGCACGTACCGGCGAGGGCCGGGTTTCCTCGCCCTGCGCGATATCCGGCCGGACGGCGCACGGCTGCGCACCGTCGCGGATGGCCGGTGGGCCACCGCCTTCGAGACGCTCCTGTCCACGCCGACGTGCCCTACCGGCGACGCGGCGGCAGGTCGGCTGCTCGACGAACTGCTCACCGCCGGCCTCGCGCTGCGGCTCGGCGCCGGGCGGCACGTGGTGTTGCCGTTCCGGCTGCGCCGCTGGCCGATCCCCTACTCGGCGGTGTAGCACCGACCGGCTCAGGACTCCTGACGTGTGGGGACGGGAGTCGATCTCTCGCGCTCGCCGCCCGCCGGCAGCCGGCGTACGGCAGGAACGGCGAGGGTGACCAGGGCGATGAGGAGCTGGGCGATGCCGGCCAGCCAGAGGATGGGGTAGGTGCCGAGTCCCGCGGCGAGTGGGCCTGCGGTGGCTTGGCCGATGGGCTGGCCGGCGAGGGAGCCGAACCAGTCGTAGGCGCTGACCCGGGACAGGGATTTGTCGGGGACATGGTGTTGCAGGGCGGTCTCGAGCAGCGTGTTGAAGACGGTGAGGCCGATGCCGCAGAGCATGGCGAGGCCGGCCACCGCGATGGCGGGCACGTGAGCGCCGAGGCCGAGGGTGGGCAGGGGGCAGAGCGCGAGGGCGAGTACGCCGGTCCGCAGCGGGTGAGCCGGGTGCATGTGGAGGGCGGCGATGCCGCCGATCACGGACCCGACGCCGATCGCGGTGACGATCGTCGCCCATGCGGCGGGGCCGCCGAGGGAGTGTTCACTGACCGCCGGGCCGAGGACCAGGAACGCCGAGAAGAGCATGTTGGTGAACGAGGCGACGGTGACGATGGTCCACACCCAGGTGCGGGAACTGAACTCGTTCCACCCCTCGCGCAGGTCCCGCAGGAAGGATTGCGCCGCCGGTGGGAGGTGCGCGGGGAGCCGTAGCCGGGTGAGCATGATCGCGCTGATGGCGAAGGTGGCCGCGTCGACGGCGACCGCCCATCCGGGGCCTGCCGTCGCGACCAGGACACCGGCCGCGGCGGGTCCGGCGATGCTGCCGATCGAGATCGACAGCCCGCGCAGCGCGTTCGCCTGCTGGAGTCGGCCGCCGGTCACGATGGAGGGGATCAGCCCGGTGGAGGCGGGGTTGAAGGTGCCGGTCGCCACGCCATGCAGGGCTTGGAGGGCGGCGAGTTCCCAGATCCTGGCATGTCCGCTGATCAGCAGCGCCGCCATCGTCGCCTGGCCGAGGAAGCGGGCGACGTCGGCGGTCACCATGATGCGACGGCGTGGGAATCGGTCGGCGATGACCCCGCCGATGAGCATGACGGCGACCATCGGGATGCTGCGGGCGGCGAGGACGTAGCCGAGGCCGGCGGGTGACCTGGTGAGGTCCAGCACCGCGAACGCGAGAGCGACCATGACCATGCCGTCACCGAGCAGTGACGCGGACTGGCCGACGAAGAACCGCCGGAAGTTGCGTTCTGAGAGGACGGCCAGCCCATTCATGCGACCACGATCCATCCCTTCTCTGCCTATGTGATCTTGTGCGTAGCGATTGGCGGGGGCAATGCCCGTTATGGTGCCGGGAACACGCGGCGAGCACCACCCCGGATGACACCGAAAGGACCGTTGTCGTCAGGCTGCACGCACGCGTCTCGGCGCCTCGATCTTCCACCTAGGTGGCATGGACACCTCCGTTCGCCGTGCGCTTTACTGGTTTTGATATGCCAATTGGATCAATCGGCGAAGGGATTTCGAATGGATGAGTTCGACCTCGATCCCAAAGTCACCATGGCGACCGGAGCCGGCTGGAGTGCCTTCCTCGGCGGAGCGCAGGGGCCGGGCCGGATCCAAAGCCTCACGACCGATTGGACGGTCAACTGATTCTGACGGGCTGATGCACAGAGCCGCCGTCAAGTGACGCGGCCACCAGGATGGCCGGTGGCGAGTATCGGCCATCGGCTCCGATCGGCCTTTCCGACGAGTATTTCGGGGTGGCTCTTCGCCAACCTGAGGTCGGTGCTGCCGGGTACCGCGCCGAGGCGCACGCTCGCCTCAGCGCGGGCCCGGCCACGCCGACACGCGAGAGCTCGCTCGTGCCGCGCGCTTCGGCGTCGGCCTGTACGGGTCCGCTCTCCGCTGTCGATACCGCCGTTGCGCGTCACCCTCCGCCAGCGGTGTTCCCGCCGACGATTCCCTCCGGCCTGTCGAACCTGGAGCCGGTGAACCCGGAGTGGTCGGCCTCCGGCCCGCCGGTGTCGGACTGCCCGGACACGCCGGCGCCGTGCGTACCGAGCATCCGGTGGGCTCTGGCAAGGCGTGGTTGTCGGTGGCTTGGCGTTTAATCGAGGGGTGGACATAGGTGAGCGGATCGCTGAGCTGACCGTTGAGGTCAAGCGCCTGAACGACCTGTACTACGGCACCGGCGACAGCCCGCTGCCAGACGCCGATTACGACGCGTTGAAGGATGAGCTGGCGGCGCTGGTCGCTGAGCATCCGGAGCTGGAGCCGGCCGACAGCCCGCTCGGCAAGGTCAACGCGCCGGCGGAGCTGACCGGCCCGACGGTGCGGCACGCGCGTCCGATGCTCTCACTGGCGAAGGCGACCGGCGAGGAGCAGATCCGGACGTTCTGCGAGCGCTTCGGCGGCCAGGTCTTCCGCGTGTCGGAGAAGCTTGACGGGCTTTCGCTCAGCGTGGTCTACAGCGACGGGAACCTGGACTATGTCGCCACGCGCGGCACGGGCACGGTCGGTGAGCTGGTGACCGACAAGGTGCGCCATGTGATTCCCGGTCTGCCGGTCACGATCGAGGCGCCCGGGCGTGTGGAGGTCCGTGGCGAGGCGGTGATGTCGCGGTCGGTGTGGGCCGCTTACAACGAGGCGCACCCGGACCGTACGCTGACCAACCCACGGTCGGGCGCGGCCGGGACGCTGGTGCTGAAGGATCCTGTGGCCGCCGCGAACGCCAAGCGGCTGCTGCGGTTCTTCGCGTTCGGCGCCGATCGTGACGGCGCCGCGCTGGAGGTCCCGGCGGGTTTCGAGCCGGTCGCCCAGTACGTGTGCGCGAGCGCCGAGGAGGTGATCGCGGCGATCGAGGAGATCGGCCGCCGCCGCGACGGGCTCGATTACGACATCGACGGCGCGGTCGTACGGTTGCATGAGCCGACGGCGTTCGATGCGGCGGGCTTCAACAGCGCCGAGCCGCGTGGGGCGATCGCGTTCAAGTATCCGCCGGAGGAGAAGCTGACCAAGCTGCTGTCGGTGGAGTGGCCGGTGGGCAAGATCGGCCGGGTTCCGCCGCGCGCGAGGGTCGCGCCGGTGTTCGTCGGTGGAGTGACGGTGGAGAACATCACCCTCCACAACCCGAGGTTGATCCGTGAGCGCGATCTACGGATCGGAGACATGGTCGCGGTCGTACGGCGCGGCGATGTGATCCCCTTCGCAGGCCGTTCGCTACCGGAGGAGCGCGACGGGACCGAGGTCGAGATCGTCCCGCCGACGCACTGCCCGTCGTGCGGTTCCGAACTGGAGATCCGTGGCACCGGTGAGGAGCGCTGGTGTGTGAACCTGCAGTGCCCGGCGCAGGCGACACGCCGGCTGATGCACTGGGCCTCACGGCAGGCGGCCGACATGGAGGGAGTCGGCGACGTCTGGATTGAGAGGCTCGCCGAGGACGGTGTGCTCAAGCGCCGCAGTGACCTTTACGATCTGACGGCTGAGCAGTTGCTCGCCTACGAGCGGATGGGCGAGGTCAGCGCCAAGAACATGGTCGACTCGATCGCGTCCTCCAAGGGTATGGGGCTGCGGCGCGCCTTGATCGGGCTGGCGATCCCGATGGCCTCCGAGGGCACGGCCAAGCGCCTGTGCCTGGCCGGCTACGAGCGCATCGAGGACGTCGCGGCGGCGACGGTCGAGGATTTGGTGGCGATCCGCGACATCGGCCCGAAGGTCGCCGAGAGCGTCGTCGCCTTCTTCGCCCGCGCGGAGGTCCGGGAGGAGATCGCCAGACTGCGTGAGCGCGGCGTGAACCTCGATGTGCTGGACGAGGACCGGCCGGTCGACGCGGCGGCCGCGGGAGACTCACCGCTGAAGGGCAAGTCGGCCGTGATCACCGGGTCGTTCACCGACCCACGCTCGGGCGCGAAGATCAGCCGCCCGGACGTCACACGCCTGGTCGAGAAGGCGGGGGCGACGACCGCCTCGTCGGTTTCGGCCAACACCGACTACCTGCTCGCCGGCGACAACGTCGGAGCCGCCAAGACCACCAAGGCCGACAAGCTCGGCGTCACGATCGTCCGGCAGGACGAGCTCTGGCAGTGGCTGGCCGAGGCCGGTGTGCTCTAGATGTAGGGCTTCAGGAAGGTCCATGGCCGCCAGTCGGCGTTCGAGGTCGGTTTCCTCTCCGGCGCGTTGTGTGATCAGGCCGGCGACGGTGCGCCGGTCTGCGGCGGAGATGTCGTGCGGTACGGCATCGTGGGTGCCGCGTCGGCGATGCGGTCTTCAGGTTCTCGCGGATGCCTTCCAGACGAGGGCCGTTCAGGGGTGGCTACTGGATGTTCAGCCTGATGGGATGTGTCGGATCCGCCGGGCAGGTGAAGATGCGGAGTTCGCCGAAGCGGCCGACGTCGATGTCCGGGCCGTCGTTGCTGCTCTCCATGGTCAGGAACAACCGCATGCGGGTGCCGCAGGAGCAGTCGATGGGGATCAGGTCCGTGAGGTGCCAGCTCGGCCAGCCTCCGATCTTCCAGCCGCCGCGACACGCCAGCCCGCGGTCGTACTCGACGCCGTGTTTCTCCGCCCAGCGGCAGCCCTCGTCGTACAGGTTCGCCGGTAGTTCGTCCACGGCCGGCAGGTCGGTGATCCGCACCGGGTCGAGCGTGCAGGGCCTCGGGAGGTAGCAGTCGTCGGCGCGGTCCGGCTTGGGCGGGTTCAGCGTCGTCGTGACGGCGGACGACGAGCGGTGGCGCACTTCGACCGTCGGGCCGTAGTAGCCGGGCTGGCCGGGAGGTTCGCTGTGGTCGTTGGGGCACCACAGCACCTGCAGGACGTCCATCCCGGCCGGCCAGTGGTCGCCGGGTGCGTCGCGGGCGTACAGCTGAAGGACCGGCACCATCGGGACCGCCGGTCCGGACGTGTCCCGCACCCCGCGTGCTCTCTCCCACGCGACGGTGTCGAGCGCTCCCGCGCCGGCCATGATGCGATCCATGGCCCGGGCCTCTTCCTCGGTGATCTCGTACGCCCGGTGCGGGTTCCGGCGATGCCGCTCCTTCATGTCACGGTCGATGCGCTGCCAGGTCTCGCGTTCCTCGTCGGTGAGCTTCTCCCGCACCACCATCATGTGGGGCGTCCGGCAGAGCGGCCACGGTTCGTCCCGCGGCCACAGCAGTGGCCCACCGACCGAGCCGTCCTGGACACCGGGCGTACCCGCGGCCGGTCTCAGCAGCGACGCCGAGCGGGCGTACGGCGCGAAGGCGGGCACCTCGGCGATCAGGGACTCAGCGGATACGGGCAAGACAACACCTTCCAACGATCTGGGCGGCCCGGTCGCGGCGGCCAGGCGATGGCGGCACGCCGGACGCTTCGTCCATGATCGTAGAGCGCCTGGTCGGTGCCCGGCAGAACGATCCGGACGGCCGACCGCTCCTGACCGGTGGCCCGGTCGTCGCCGTGCTCCGATCGCGCCCACGGCGCGGTCGGCCCTGTCGTGGTTCCAGGGACCGGCACCATGACCGCCGTACGAACCGGAGAAAATCGCAGAAAGTAGTCACGGGACCACGGCGGGCTGCGATCATGGACGCCGACGGGACATCGGGGAGCGGGTCCTACTCACGTGAAAGGACCACCGAATGCGGCGAACCCTCCGTGCCGCCGGCTGTGTCGTCGCCCTGGTGGGCACGACCCTGGCGGCCGCTCCGCGACCGGCACGGGCCACCGATCCGCTGCCTCCGGGGCACTGGTCGGCCACCTGGCAGGACGAGTTCGACGGCTCCACGCTGGACGGGTCGAAGTGGACCACCTGGAGCGCGTCGTACTCCGACGCCTGCCGGGGGAACAAACCCGACCACAAGCTGGAGTACAACCTGCCGGGGAACCTGTCCGTGGCGAACGGCCGGCTGACGATCACGGCACGGCGGCAGGCGCACACCTCGCCGGGCGGCACGTCGTACGGCTGGACGTCGGGGCTGGTCGCGACCGGCGACTCCTGCGGTCATGATCCCTCCGGAGGCGCCTTCGTGAAGAAGGGCGACTACATCCAGATCCGCACCAGGCTTCCCGGGCGGATCGGCATGTGGCCGGCGTTCTGGACCTGGAACGCGGGCGGCAACGAGGTGGACGTCTTCGAGTACCACCCCGACAACCCGCGGATCCTGGAGCTGACCAACCACACCGGAGGCGGCGCCGCCGACTACCACCAGACCGGCTCCGACGTGTCGGCGGGCTGGCACTACATCGGCGCCTACCTCGGCGCTTCCAGCGTGGACTGGTACTACGACGGCAAGCTCCTCCACTCCGACGGGCGCGGCTTCGACAGCGACGGGGCGTACCTGATCGTCGACCTGGCCGTCGCGGACGGGCACTACCACGACGCGCCGCCCTCGGACGTGGACTCCGCGCAGATGCTGGTGGACTCGGTGAAGGTGTTCCGCAGCTCCTGACCGGACGCCCGACGTGGTGAGGAGGCCCCGCTGGGCCATACGGGGCCCCTCACCAGCTGTCAGCCCAGCTTCTGCCGGGCGGTCCGCTATGCCGCGGAGGCGAAGGCGTCCACCTGTGCTCTGGTCACCGCCCCGGTAGGTCGCCCTGGCCTCGTCGCAGCCGCCCACCGGACCGGTGCCCAGCGCCGCCTGCCGGGACCGGCCGTCGCCGTCGGCCGCGGTGTCGCCGGTCATGCATTGCGTTTCTCGCGTCGGCCGCGGGCGGTAAGACGGCGATGCGCTCTCCTGAAGAATTCCGCCTGCGGGTCCAGGTACAGCGTCGGCGAGCCGACCGGAACGGCGACTTCGGGCGTGGTCAGTCGGCGGTGAGGATCCGGTTGACCGGTCGTGGCGGGCCGAGGCTGGTGGGAGTGGTGGCGGGGCGCAGGTACTCCTCGCCGGCGGGCCAGCGGGCGACGTGCTGGCCGCTCGTTTCGGGGTCGTAGGCGATGTAGGTGATCTCGTCGATGTCGACGGAGAACAGGGTGAACCGGCCGACGACCGGTTGCCAGCCGAGCCGGGACGCCACGGCATCGGCGTACCTCCGCAGCGTCGGCGGGCTCGTCTCCTCCCGTACGCTTCCGCGCAATTTGAGCTCGGGTGCGGGCTCTGGGCCGGTGATGATGCTGTGGAGCAGGATCCGCCGGTCGCGGTGCAGGTCGCGGGCCTTGGTGGAGGCCGACATCATCGACAGCCACAGGTCGCCGTCCATGACCAGTGGCTCGGCGCCGCTGATGCGCGGCGTGCCGTCACGACGGGTCGTGCCCACCAGCAGCGCGCCCGGTCTGATCAGTTCGTCGTGGGCGACCGCGCCGAGGGCGGGCTGGCTGGCTGTCATCTCCGACCATCTCATCCCCTCGGCCTACCACCCGCCACTGACAAGCGCACCGCCATAGCCGATCTCATGGAGTCCGGCGGATGACGCATGACGGCGGGCGGGATGCTCTTCTCGAGTTCGACGGCACTCACGCCGTGAAACCGCCGTTCGTCTTCGGCGTCACCGGACTGTCCCGGCTGCGTGGCCCCGAGCCCCCTCGGATCGGACGAGCCGCCGGCGGGCCCGGCCGCCCGGATGCACGCCGCGAGGGCGGCCTTCGCCACCACCGGCCGCCGGGCCGCCATGCAGCGGCGGTGAAGGGAGCGTGATAGACGACGACCCTCACGGTGAGGAAGGTTCAGAACCGATCCCCGGGCGGGGTGTACGGGACGTCCGCCGGGTCACGGCGCCGGAGCGTGGTCACGATGTGGAGTCCATCGGAGGTGAACCGGCCGGCCCGCCTGCTGTCGCAGGAGCGCGAGGCGCGGCGGGATCTTGTCGGTGCGCGAGGCCGGGGGCTTGCGGTCGCCGGCACGGAATTGGATCGGCCACTCCGCGCCCTCGCCCCGGTACTCCTGTTCCGCCGCGGCGTGCAGCGTCCACTGGGGGTCATAGAGGTGGGTCCGGCCCAGGGCGCACAGGTCCGCCCGCCCGGCGAGCAGGATGGAGTTCACGTCGTCGTAGGAGGAGATGGCGCCCACGGCGATGACCTTGACACCCGCCGGCGCGGCGACGAGCTGGCGGATCCGGTCGGCGAACGGGGTCTGGTAGGAGCGGCCGAACGCCGGCTTCTCCTCCTTCGTCACCTGTCCCGATGACACGTCGATGGCCGCGGCTCCGTGCTCGACGAAGGCTCGGGCGATCTCGACGGCGTCCTGCTCGGTGTTGCCGTCGGGCACCCAGTCGGTCGCCGAGATCCGGACCGTCACCGGGATCCGCTCGGGGACGGCCGCGCGGACGGCGTCGAAGACCTCCAGGGGAAACCGCAGCCGGTTGGCCGGCGAACCGCCGTACTCGTCGGTGCGCCGGTTGGCCACCGGCGAGAGGAAGGAGGACAGGAGGTAGCCGTGTGCGGCGTGGACCTCGATGAGGTCGAAGCCGGCGGCGACGGCGCGGTCCGCGGCGGCGACGAAGTCGGCCACGATCTTGTCCAGGTCGTCGCGGCCGGCCATGCGGGGCAGGTGGCAGCCCTCTCCGTAGGAGAGGGCGGACGGGGCGATGACCTCCCAGTTGTCCTCGGTGAGGGGCTGGTCGATGCCCTCCCACATCAGCCTGGTGGAGCCCTTGCGCCCCGAGTGGCCGAGTTGGACGCCGATCTTCCCCGTCGTCCGCGAGTGCACGAAGTCGGTCACGCGACGGTAGGCGTCACGCTGCTCGTCGTTCCACAGACCGGTGCAGCCGGGGGTGATCCTGCCTTCCGGGGAGACGCAGACCATCTCGGTCATGACGAGTCCGGCGCCGCCGAGTGCCTTGGAGCCCAGATGCACCAAGTGGAAGTCGCCGGGCACGCCCTCCTCCGCCGAGTACATGTCCATCGGCGACACGATGACCCGGTTCTTCAACCGCAGGGGCCCGATGTCGACCGGCTGGAACATCGCGGGAGCGGCCTGGTCGGCCCCGGCCGCCTCGGCGAACGCCGACTCGACGCGGCGCGCGAACTCCGGGTCGCGATCCTTGAGGTTCTCGAAGGTGATGCGCCGGGAGCGGGTCAGCAGATTGAAGCAGAACTGGACGGGGTCCTGCCCGGCGTACATGCCGATGTTCTCGAACCACTCCAGTGAGGCCTGCGCCGCGCGCTGGGTCGACTCCACCACCGGCTTCCGCTCGGCCTCGTAGGCATCGAGCGCCTCGCCGAGCGACGGATGCTCGTGCAGGCACGCCGCCAGCGCCAGGGCGTCCTCCATCGCGAGCTTCGTACCCGACCCGATGGAGAAGTGCGCGCTGTGGGCGGCGTCCCCGAGGAGAACGACGTTGCCCTCGTGCCAGCGCCGGTTGCGGACGGTCGTGAAGCTGAGCCATTTGGAGTTGTTCGTGAGCACCTCGTGGCCGGCGAGTTCGCCGGCGAAGATCGTCTTGATCTTCTCGACCGCGTACTCGTCGGATGCTCCGGGCGGGAACGGTTCGCCCTCGGTGGCGTCGAATCCCGCGCGGCGCCAGACGTCCTCGTGCATCTCGACGATGAAGGTCGATCCGCTCGCGGAGTAGGGGTACCCATGGATCTGCATGGTGCCCCACTCCGTCTGCTTGACGAAGAACTGGAAGGCCTCGAACACCAGGTCCGTACCCAGCCAGATGTACTTGTTCCGGCGGTGGTCGAGCGAGGGCGCGAAGGAGTCCGCGTACTTGGTCCGGATGCCGGAGTTGACGCCGTCGGACGCCACGACGAGGTCGTAGGACGCGCGCAGCCCGTCGGCGTCGGGAGCCTCGGTCTCGTAGTGGACGGTCACGCCCAGCTCCGCGGCGCGCCGCTGCAGCAGGTGCAGGAGCTCCTTGCGGCTCATGGCCGCGAAGCCCTGCCCGCCGACCGTGAAGGCGTGGCCGTTGAACTCGATGTCGATGTCGGTCCAGCGGGCGAAGCGGCGGGCGATCTGGTGGTAGATGACCGTGTCGGCGTTCTCGATGCCTCCCAGCGTCTCGTCGGAGAAGACGACGCCGAAGCCGAAGGTGTCGTCGGGGGCGTTGCGTTCCCAGACGGTGACCTCGTGGCTCGGGTCCAGCTGCTTCATCAGGGCGGCGAAGTAGAGACCACCGGGGCCGCCGCCCGCGATCGCGATCTTCAAAGGTCTCCCCTCCCGGCGCAGGCGGCGGTGTCGCCCGCCTGTTCCTCTTCGATGAGCCTCCGCAGGACGAAGTGCTGCAGTTTTCCGCTGGGGTTGCGCGGGAGGGACGCGCGGAAGCGGATGTCGCGTGGGTACTTGTACGGCGCCAGTTGCTGCTTGACGTAGTCCTGGATCTCCTTGGCCTTCGCCGCGTCACCTTCGGCGCCGTCCGCCAGCACGATGAAGGCGCACACGATCGATCCCCGCTCGGCGTCGGGCTCGGCGACGACCGCGGACTCCATCACGTCCGGGTGGGTGTTGATGGCCGCCTCGACCTCCGGGCCGCCGATGTTGTAACCCGAGGAGACGATCATGTCGTCGGTGCGCGAGCAGTAGTAGAAGTAGCCGTCCTCGTCCCGGTAGAAGGTGTCGCCGGTGACGTTCCAGCCGTCGACGACGTACGCCGCCTGGCGGTCGTCGTCCAGGTAACGGCAGCCGACCGGACCGATCACGGCCAACCTGCCCTCGACACCGGGAGACAGTTCCTCGCCGGTCGGCCCGAGGACCGTCGCGCGGAAGCCGGGGACCGGCTTCCCGGTCGCGCCGGGGCGGATGTCGTCGCCGGCCGCGGAGATGAAGATGTGCAGCAGTTCCGTGGCGCCGATGCCGTCGACGATCCTGAGCCCGATGGCCGCCTCGACCTCCTCCCAGACACCCTGGGGGATGTGCTCGCCCGCGCTCACCGCGACGCGGAGCCCGCGCAGCTGGTCGATCTTGCCCGCCCTCAGCATCTGCCGGTAGGCCGTCGGAGCGGTGGCCAGCACCGTGACCCCGTGCTCCTCGACGATGTCCGCGAGCCGGGTCGGTGTCGCGCTCTCCACGAGGAACACGCAGGCACCCGCCCGGAGGGGGAAGACCACGAGCATGCCGAGGCCGAAGGTGAACCCGATGGGGGCCGTGCAGGCGACCACGTCATCGGCGGTGAGCCTGAGGATCCCCCGGCCGAATGTGGCGTCGATGGACAGGACGTCACGGTGGAAGTGGGCGGTGATCTTGGGGGTGCCGGTGCTGCCCGAGGTGGGCCCGAACAGGGCGACGTCGTCGGCGGCGGTGAGGACGTTGGTGAACACCCCCGGTTTGGCTGCGCAGCGAGCGAGCAGGTCGTCGTCGCCGGAGCCGCCGAACGGCACCACCGCCAGGCCGGGGGCGTGGGACCCGCGTACGGCCTCCACATCCGCCACGAACCGATGGTCGACCAGCGCGATCGCCGGCCGGGACCTGGTGACCACGGGGGCGAGGTCGCGGGCACGCAGCGCCGACATCGTCGTGACGGCGATGCCCCCGGCCTTCAGCACACCGAGCCAGCAGGCCACCATCCAGGGATTGTTGGGGGACCGGAGGAGGACCCGGTTGCCGGACACGAGGCCGAGGTCCTCGACGAGCACCTGGGCCACCTGGTTGGCGCGCCGCCGCAGGTCACCGTAGGTCCACATCTCCCCCGCGTCGGTGCGGATCGCCGGCCGGTCGGAGCCGAAGGCCGCGACCGCGGCGTCGATGAGCTCGCCGGCCGCGTTGAGGCGGTCCGGGTACCGCAGGAGGTCGGTCGTGAACTCCAGCCGCGGCCACTGCTCCAACGGCGGCAGGTGATCGCGGGCGAAGGTGTCCGTGTGGAACGTGGGTGAGAGCCGCATCGGAGGCCCTCCCGCAGTCGCAGAGGTAGGAGGAGCACCGTCAGGAGGCACGGATCATGCCTTCCTGGACGACCGTGGCCAGGTGCTGCCCGTCACGGGTGAAGAAACGCCCGTGGCCGACGCCGCGCCCGGAGCCGGCGGCACCGGCCTCCTGCGCGTAGAGCAGCCAGTCGTCGAGGACGCCCTCGCCGGGGACGCGGTGGAACCACATCGCGTGGTCCAGGCTCGCGGTGACCAGGCCGGGCTTGGCCCACGGCAGATCGAGCACCCGCAGGACCGGTTCGAGGATGGTGTAGTCGCAGACGTAGGAGAGGGCCGCCAGGTCGCGCTGGGTCCGGGTCAGGCCCTCGACCGGGCGCAGATCGTCGTACGGCTTCACCCAGACGGACTGGTACGGCGCCCGCTGCCCGTCCACGGTCAGGTAGACGGGTCCGGGCACGTGCCGCATGTCGAAACCGCGTCCGCCGCTCCAGTACGCCTTCGACTCCTCGGTCATCGTGCCGCCGGAGAGCCGCTCGAGGTATTCGGCGGAGGTGGGCAGCGTCGCGGGATCGGGGACCTCGGGGGGCCGTACGGCGAGGGTCCCGCCGGGCTCACCCGCGGCGAAGGACGCGAGCGCCACATAGACCGGCTTGCCGGACTGGTAGGCACGGACCTGCCGCGTGCCGTAACCGCGGCCGTCCCGGAGCAACTCCACCTCGTAACGGACCTCGGCTCCGATGTCGACCGGGCGCATGAAGTAGGAGTGCATGGAGTGCAGCGTCTTGCCGCCGTCCGGTCCCTCCGGAACGGTCCGCATCGCGGCGGCGGCGGCCGCGGCCACCAGGTCGCCGCCGTACGCCTTGGGCCAGGGGCAGGGTTGGGTCACCCCGGTGTAGGCCACGTCGTAGTGCCGCGGCTCGACCTCGTTCAGGGCCACGGCGGCCGTGAACACCGCGGAAGTGGGCACGGAGCCGTGCCGGACCGGGGCCGTCACGGCCGCTCGATCCAGTCGATCAGCGCCTCGTCCGCCACGTCGGCGAGGTTGACGACGATGTTGTCGGGCGTACGCGTGGTCATCCAGGTGAGAGGACGGTTGCGGTCCAGATTGCACTCGACGTGCGGCATGAAGGGCGGGACGAAGACCCAGTCCCCCTCCTCCATGTCGAGGTAGTCCTCGTACTTCGAGCCGAAGTAGATGCGGGCCCGGCCCGACAGGACGTACCCGCCGGTCTCGGCCTCGCCGTGGTGGTGAGGGACCGAGCGGTAACCCGGGTCGTTGTGGACCTTGCCGAACCAGATGCGGGTCGCGGGCGTGTGCTGGGGACTCACGCCGGAGATCCGCGAGGCGCCCTCCGACTGACCGGTCAGCTCGGACTCCAGCCCTCCCCTCGTGACGACGGGGACGACCAGACCGCTCTCGGTGGCGTACATCGAGTTGTCCCCTTCGAGGCGGAAGTTACTGAGGTCTCCCTCGGACGGCCGCATGCGCGCCTCCTAGTCGTTGAGGATGTGGCCGGCGCGGCTCAGGCCGCAGCGGACCACCTCGCCCCAGGGAGCCGCGATCGTCGTCCCGGCGGCCACCCGGCATATGCCGTTTTTTTCACGCACGTCATATAAAGTCAATACCCAAGGCTGCGGCGGCCCGAGCGGCCGACGGCGCGCGGCCCGAGACCCGACGGAGGCGCGATGAGCCCGATCCCTGTCAACCCCGATGCCCTGCCGGCCCCCAGCGGCTACTCGCACGGAACCCTCGTCGGCAACACGCTGTACCTGGGCGGCCAGACCGCGCTCGACAAGGACATGAAGATCGTCGAAGGCGGGATCGTCGAGCAGTTCCGTCAGGCCTTCGGCAACGTCCTCACCACACTCCGGGCGGCGGGCGGGCGGCCGGAGGACCTCGTCAGCGTCACGCTGTACCTCACCGACATCCCCGACTACCAGGCGCACGGCAAGGAGATCGGCCGCGTCTGGCGCGAGCTCGCCGGGCCCGTCTATCCGGCCATGGCCGGCATCGGCTGCACCGGCCTGTGGCAGCCGGAGGCGATGATCGAGATCCTGGGCGTCGCCGTCATCCCCGAGGAGCGGCTCATCAAGCCGTGAAACCGATGGCGGGCGGCGCGGTACTCCCCGCGCCTCCCGCCGTCGTCGCGCCCGGCCTCTGCGCCTAACGCCGCCCGGCCGTCGCGGCCCGGCCGCTGTTCTCCTCGATCACCGAGCTCGCGAAGCGGTGCGCGGGTTCGGTCAGCCTGTCCTTCAGCTCGTCGAACAGGGCGGCCGCGCGCACTCCGGGCCAGTCGCGCGGCAGGAGCTCCGGCGGCAGCCCCGGATCGAGGAAGGGCAACCGCCGCCACGCGGTCAACGCCCGCACATAGTCCTCGAACGCCTCCGCGTCTCCGCCCGCGTCATCCCGCAGCCAGCGTTCCAGCACCGTGTCGAAGGAGCCCAGGAACTCGGCGTAGAGCCGCCGCAACCCCTCCAGATCCCACCACCGGCCCACCAGCTCGGCGACGTCCCCGAACGCCAGGTAGCCGGCGTCGAACAGATCAACGTACTCCGACAGCTCGTGGCGCTCCAGCACCTCGCGGGTCTCCTCGTACAGGTAGCGAGGGGCGATCCACACTCCCGACGCCGTCGTGCCGAAACCCAGCCAGCTCAGCCGCGAGCGCAGCACGTGGCGCTGCTGCCGCTGCGACTCGGGAACGCTGAAGACCGCGAGCAGCCACCCGTCCGCCAGTTCGGCGCGCCGCCGGCCGAAGATCCGCCGATCTCCCTCATCCAGGATCCCCCTGGCCTGCCGGGACAGGCTGTATCCGGCCGAACCGTCCACCTTTCGCGCCTCCAGCAGGCCCCGGCGCTTCAGCCGGGAGATGGCCGAGCGCACCGACGGCGCGTCGACCTGAAGCCGCCCCATCAGCTGGATCAGTGCGGACACGCTGATCCAGCCGCCGACGTCGCGCGCGTACAGCCCGTAGATCGTGACAATGAAGGCCCGGGGCTGCGTCGATCTGGGCTCCGTCTCTTCGGTCGCGCCGCTCAACGTCGTCACGTGGACACGATAACGCCGCCCACGAGGCCGTCCGGGGGCCCGCACAGGCAGAATCGAGCGCATGAAATACGTGCTGCTCATCTGCGACGACGAGACGGTCTCGCCGAGCAACGAGGAACTCGCGGCGGATCCGGTGCACCAGGCATGGCTGGCGGATCTGGACCGGCGGGGCGGGGCGCTCGTCGGGGCGCGGTTGCGGCCGGTGGTGGACGCGACCACGGTCCGGGTCCGGGACGGCGAGACCCTGGTCTCGGACGGGCCGTTCGCCGAGACCAAGGACTTCGTCGGCGGCTTCGTGATCGTCGAGTGCGCGAACCTCGACGAGGCGATCGCGATCGCCTCGGGCCATCCGTACGCGCGCTGGGGCGGTGTCGAGATCCGCCCCGTCTGGGAGTGACCGCGTCCCGCGACCGGGTCCGGGCGGCGGTCGACGCGGCGTTCCGGGACGAGTGGGGCCAGGTGGTGGCGACCCTGATCGGGTTGACGGGCGACTGGGATCTGGCCGAGGACTGCGCACAGGACGCCATCGCCGCAGCGCTGGCGACCTGGCCACGCGACGGCGTGCCGCGCCGCCCGGGCGCCTGGCTCACCACCGCGGCCCGCAACCGCGCCACCGACCGGCTGCGCCGTGACGCCGCCGGCGCGGCCAAGCTGCGTCAGCTCGCGGTCCTGGCCCGCGACCCGGAGGAGCCGCCGTCCTCCGGAGAGATCCCGGACGAGCGGCTGCGGCTGATCTTCACCTGCTGTCATCCGGCACTGCCGTTCCCGGCCCGGGTCGCGCTCACGCTGCGTACGCTGGCCGGCCTGAGCACCGCCGAGATCGCCCGGGCCTTCCTGACCGCCGAGCCCGCGATGGCACAGCGCCTGGTCCGGGCCAAGCGCAAGATCGCCGAGGCCGGCATCCCGTACCGCGTACCGCCGGCCGGGCTGCTCCCCCGGCGGCTGGCCGCCGTTCTCGCGGTGCTCTACCTGATCTTCAACCGGGGCTACGACGAGGAGGGCACCGGGCGCACCCTGACGGCCGAGGCCATCCGGCTGGCGCGTCTCCTGGTGCGGCTCATGCCGGAGGAACCCGAGCCGCGCGGGCTGCTCGCGCTGATGTTGCTGCACGAGGCCCGGCGCGCGACCCGTGTCGACGACGGCGTGCTGGTCACGCTGGAGAACCAGGACCGGTCCCGGTGGGACCGGGGGCTGATCGCCGAGGGAGTGGCGACGCTCGACCAGGCGCTGGCCACGCGGCGCGTCGGGCCGTACCAGGTGCAGGCCGCGATCGCCGCCTGCCACGCCACCGCGCCGGACGCGACGGGCACCGACTGGCCGCAGATCGCGATCCTGTACGGCGAGCTGGCCCGGCTGGCGCCGTCCCCGGTCGTGGACCTCAACCGCGCGGTGGCGGTCGCGATGGCGGACGGCATCCCGGCCGGCCTGGCCCTGGTCGACGAGCTCGCGGCGTCCGGCCGGCTCGACGGCTACCACCTGCTGCCCGCCACCCGGGCCGACCTGCTGCGCCGGGACGGCCGGGCCGCCGAGGCGAGGACGGCGTACGAGGAAGCGCTGAGGCTGGCGCCGACCGAGGCCGAGCGCCGCTACCTGACCGGCCGGCTCGAAGAACTCTGAGATTTCTTCGCGCCGATGTCGATCCGGGCCGCCCGCCTTCGTCGGTGGGGCGAAAGCCACCGAAGACGAGGGGAAACCTCATGCACACCGACACCGCCGCGCCGGCCCCCGAGATCACCGATCGAGCCGGCTACCAGGCCGAACTGGACGCCCTGCGGGTCCGGGAGAAGGCGCACACCCACGAAGGCGACGCGATCGCGGCGGCCCGCCGGCGGCTGCCGATGGTGGAGGTCGACGCCGCCGCCGAGCTGATCGGCCCGGACGGCCCGGTCACGCTGCTGGAGACGTTCGAGGGGCGCCCGCTACTGATCGCCTACTTCCAGATGTGGCACACCGGCCACCCGGCCGCCGAGCAGTGCCCGGGCTGCACCTTCTTCAATAGTCAGGTGCGGGAGCTGTCCTACCTGCGGGCCCGCGGCGTCACCTACGCGACGTTCTGCCAGGGCCCGTACGAGGAGAGCGTCCGCTACCGCGACTTCATGGGCTGGGACGTGCCGTGGTACTCCGCGGCTGGCTCCGCCGAGGCGCTGATGGCGGGGCGGGGCCCGTTCATGCTGGCGTGCTACCTGCGGCAGGGCGAGCGGGTCTTCGAGACCTACTGGACCACCGGCCGCGGCGTCGAGGCGATGGACCAGACCTACGGCCTGCTGGACCGCACCGTGTACGGGCGGCAGGAGCCGTGGGAGGACTCGCCCGCGGACTGGCCGCGGATCACCGGCGACTACTCACGGACGAACGGACGCCCCACCGCCCAATGGGCCCGCCTGGAGGCCGGACACCGCGACGACCTGGCGGGCGGGCACTGACCGAACGGCACGAAGGGCCGGCCACCGTCCGGTGGCCGGCCCACGGCGGTCAGCGTGCGCGCTCGTACGGGATCTTCTCGCCGGCCTTGATCGCGATCGGCAGCCGGTTCTCCGGAGGCGGCAGCGGGCAGGTGGCGAACCCGGTGTAGGCGCAGGGCAGGTTGACGGCCCGGTTGAAGTCGAGGGTCACGGTGCCGTCGGCGCCGGGTGCCTCGACGAGCAGTTCGCGGCACGCGGCGTACGTGGTGACGCCCGAGGTCGCGTCGGTGAACAGCACGAGCAGGCCGCCGGGCGGCCGGCCGGGGAACGCGGTGAGGCTCAGCGCCCGGCCCTCCAGCTCGACGTCGATCCGGCCCGGCGCCTCGTAGACGTGCCGCAGGCCGTCGACCACGGCGCCGACCGTCGTCGGCCGCGGCTCGTCGAACGCGACATAGCGGCCCGGCACGACCCAGCGCGGGTCGGGTTCGTACGCGGGGGTGCCGCGGTAGCCGGTCCGCAGCGGATGGTCCGGGTGCCGCGGCCGTACGATGTCGTGCCCGCCGCGCCTGGCCACCTCGATCACCGCGTCGCCCCACGTGACGGTGACGCCGTCGCGCTCGGCCGACATTCCGAAGCGGTGCTCGCCGCGGACCGGCGAGCCGTCCACCACGAGCTCCTCACCCTCGCCCAGAGCCACGACCACCCCGTCCGGTCCGGTCGACCAGGCGCCCGGTGCGTCGTCGAACCGCTCCGGTTCCTCGGTCAGCCAGTGCAGCCCGGTGATCGCGAGGAACCCGTGCGGATCGGCACGGGCCGACTCGTGCCCGCGGTGCCAGTCGTGCCACTCGCGAACGAAACGCTCCGTGTCGGTCGCGGTGCGCGGAAAGGCCATGGGACACCCCCTCCTTCGTGGCGCGTGCCCCCGGCCGGGGACGGCCGGGTGTCCACGATGTGGACGTCCTCCGGTTGTACACCGTTCCAGGCCGGCCGAGGAACAGCGACGGCACCGCGCACGGGTGCGGCGCGCCCCCTCGTGGGACGCGCCGCACCTTCTTCCAGGGACTCAGCCCGCCGCGTTGAACACCACGTGGCCGGAGCCGGTCTCGTACACCGTGTGGCCGTCCTTCTGCCCGGCGTACCGGGCGTCGCCGGCGACCTTCACCTTGCCGGTGGTGGGCAGGTCGATCTCGGCCTGGACGTTGACCGGGACGTCGGCGGTCAGGGTGAGGTGGCCGTCCTTGTGCACCCAGGACACCTTGACGTCGCCGCGCTGGGTCGGGATCGTGCCGGACGCCGAGGTCAGGCCGGACGCCGGCGGGCGGATGCGGATCCGTGCGGCGCCCGGGGCGGTGACGGTGACGCCGAGCAGGGTCTGCTGCACGTCGATCACCGGGGACGCGCCCCAGCCGTGCGAGAGGCTGTCGCCGGTCTGGTCCGCCTCCCACGACTCCCACGTGAACGTGCCGCCGGAGGCCAGGATCTTGGCGTAGCCGATGCCGTTCGGGTCGGTGAGGCGGGTGACGAACGCGTCCGGGCGGCCGGCCAGGGCGGCCATCAGCCAGTGGACGGTCATCGGGGACATCTGCAGGCCGAGTCCGGCCACGTAGTCGGTCACCTTGGGGTCGGAGGTGAGACCGAACGCGACGGCGTAGGCGTTGGCGATCTGGGAGGCGTGCGTGCTCGGCGAGCCGTCCGCCTCCAGGCCGTCGATGTAGACGCCGTCCGAGCGGCGCAGCTTCCCGTTGATCGCGGTGGTGAGGGTCGCGGCGTCGCGCTGGTACGCCGAGGCGTCCTTGCCGAGCGCCTGGGCCGCCCTGGCGGTGGAGTTCAGCAGGTCGACCGCGAGTTCGTTGACGGTCGTACGGGCGGTGGCGTCCGTGTCGTAGCCGTAGCGGTTCGGCCAGTCGATGATGCCGTTCAGGTACGCGCCGGAGCCGCCGGCCAGCTTGGTGACGAGGCCGGTGGACGGGTCGACGTAGCGGCGGACGTAGTCGGCGACGGCGCTCATCACCGGGTAGGCGGCGCTGAGCGTGGACGTGTCACCGGACTGCAGGTAGTACTCCCACACCCAGCTGGGGAACATCTCGGTGTAGTCCGGGATGTCGCGCTTGCCGTCGCCGTTCGGGTAGACGGCGTTCAGCCGCCCGTCCGGCCAGTAGCGCGCCTGCGAGGCGATGAACTCGCGGATCGCCTTGCGGGTCAGGCGGCGTTCGCCCCAGCCGGACATGGTGGCGAGGGAGACGTCGACCGAGTCGCCGAGGAACTGCCCCTTCTCCCGGGTCGGGGTGTCGAGGAACTGCTCCTGCGAGTCGTACAGGGCGGACCGCTGCATCAGGTCGTACGCCGCGTCCACGCCGCCGTCGGAGGTGTGCAGCCGGGCCTGGGACGGGACGTCGGTGTACTGGACGATCGCGCTGATGTCCTCGGCGGGCACGTCCGCGTTGATCTGCAGGTAGCGGAAGCCCTCGTAGGTGTAGTACCGCACCGTCTGGTCGCCGTCCCGCTCGGTGTAGCGGTACGTCAGGTCGGTGCTCTGGTTGTCCTTCTTGGAGTTGGACACCGTGCCGTCGCCGTTCAGCAGGTAGCCGGCCGTCATCGTGACGGCCGTCCCCTTGGCGCCGTCGCGGAGGCGGACGACGGGCACGGCCGGGATGATCTTGCCGAAGTCGGCGACGACCGCGCCGGACGACAGCTTCGTGACCCGGACCGGGCTCACCGTCCGGCGGTCCAGCGCGGACTCCTGGCCCTGCAGGTGGGTGAAGACACCCGCCGGGTGCGCGCCGACGACCTGCGGCGCGGCCCAGGAGGACTCGTCGAAGCCGGGCCGGTCCCAGCCGGTCGGCTCGGCGGTGCCGTCGATGTCCTCGATGTAGTCGCGGCCGTCGCCGTTGCGGTAGGAGGCGGTCTTCCAGTTGGCGCGGGTGACCTTCCAGGAGCCGTCGGTGACGACGACCTGGCGGGTGCCGTCGGCGTGGTCGACGACGATCCTCATGAGCAGGCCGGGTTCGCCGGACGGGCGTCCCTGGCCGGCGCCGTACCAGTGGTAGAGGGCGCCGACGGCGGCCGGCTTGCCGGCCTTCAGCAGGCCGGTGACGTCGACGGCCTTGTAGTAGCCCTCGCCGGGATAGGAGTACGCCGCGCCGCGGTCCACCAGCCGCCCGTTGACGTGCAGGTCGTACTGCTGGCTGGCGGCGACGTAGACGCGGGCCCGGGTGACCGCGCCGGACCCGACCGTGAACTCCTTGCGGGCGTAGGTGTAGTCGTCCTTCTCCGCCGTCGTGCGGCGGATCCAGCTCGCCTGCCAGTCGGCGTCCGCGATGCCGGTGTCGAAGGCGGCGGACCGGGCCCAGGGCGACGCCTTGCCGGCGCGGTCCCAGGTGCGGACCGTCCAGGTGAAGCTGCTCCCGTGCGCCAGGTCGCCCGGCCCGGCGACGTACGACTCCTGGGAGGAGGCGACCTTGCCGCTGTCCCAGACGGTCTTGTTCCCGTCGGAGACCTTGATCTCGTAGGCGGTCTGGATCTCGCCGGGGTCGACGTCGCGGGGCAGCCAGCCGAACGCCGGGCTGCCCTCGACGTCCAGTGGCCGGGCCTGGTCGCCCACGGTCAGGCCGGTCGGCGCCAGCGGGGCGTGGTCCGCTCCGGCCCAGGCGGGGGCGGGCATCAGCGCGGCGACCGCGGTGGTCGCGGCGCCGGCGGCGGTCAGGGCCGCGAGGAAACGGTTCCTCATCGTGTTCTCCTTCAGGAGTGGAAGGTCCAGGTGCCGGATCCGACGTTGTGCACCTGGCCGGAGCCGGGGACGTGCACCTCGGCGGTGCTGCCCGGCGGCACGGTGACGGTCAGGTCGACGTGGTCTCCCTTCTTGGTCCAGTCCGTACGGACCTGGCCGTACGGGGTGCGGTAGGCGCCCGCCGCGTGGGTGAGGTCGCCGACGGCGGCCGGGGCGATCCGGAGGTGGCGGTAGCCGACGGAGTCGGCGGTCTGCTGGATGCCGGCGAGGTGCCCGGTGAACCAGGCGTCGATCGCGCCGAGCATGAAGTGGTTCTGCGAGGAGTTGCCGGCCATGCCGTCCCACGCCTCGCCGAGCGAGGTGGAGCCGCTGAGGACCTGGGCGCCGTAGCTCGGCGCGGTCGTCTGGGACGCGAGGTCGTAGACGACGTCGTCGCGGCCGGCCGCGGACAGCACGTCGATGACGGCGGGCAGGCCGATCTCGCCGACGGTGAGGTGATCGTCCTTCGCGCGGATGCTCGCGATGAGGTGGGCGAGCACCGCAGCGTGCTGGTCCTGCGGGACGATGCCGGTCTGCAGGGCGAGCGCGTCGGCCGCCTGGCTGCCGGTGGCGTACGTGTGGGCGCCGGCGTCCAGGTACTTGGCGTTGACCGCCGCGCCGACCTTGTCGGCGAGGGCACGGTAGCGCTTGGCGTCGGACCTCTCGCCGAGCACGGTGGCGATGTCGGCGAGGTTGCCGGCGAGCTGGGCGTAGGCGATGGAGCCGACGTACTCGCGCGGGGTGGTGGTGTCCAGGGCGATCCAGTCGCCGAGGCCGGTGGGCAGCAGCCCGCCGCTGGACTTGGAAGTGAGGTAGTCCAGGTAGCGGCGCATGTTCGGGTAGTACGCGCGCATCGTCTGGGTCTCGCCGTAGGTGCGGTACATCAGCCAGGGCGCACGGATGAGCGTGCCGCCCCAGTTCGCGTCGTCGCGGTAGCCGGTGTCCCATTCGGAGTACTCGGCGTACTCGGGGGCGACGTCGGGCACCATGCCGTCCGGCAGCTGCGCGTCGGCGACGTCCTGGAGGATCTTCCGGTAGTAGGCCTCGACGTCGTAGCCGGCGGCGACGGAGCCGAACACGAGGTTGTCCTGTTCGAGCCAGCCGAGCTTCTCTCGGTGCGGGCAGTCCGTGAGGACGGAGTACATGTTGCTCTGGATCGCCCGGTCGATGATGCCGTGGATCCTGTTGATGAGGTCGTTGGAGGAGGAGAAGGATCCGACCGCGTCGTTGGCGGTGCGCAGCACGATCGAGCTCGCGTCGTCCGTGGCCGGCTTCGACGTCAGGCCGGTCACCTGCAGGTAGCGGAACCCGTGGTACATGAACCGCGGGTGCCAGACCTGCGGGCCCTTCCCGTCGAGGGTGAGGGTGTCGTGGACCGGGCCGATGAACGTCGACTGCGTCATGGTGCCGTCGGACTTCAGCTTCTCGGCCGGCCACATCTGGATCTTCGTTCCGGCCGGGCCGTCGGCGCGCAGCCGCGGCCAGCCGGCGGCGTTGACGCCGAAGTCGAAGACGTACGTGCCGGACCGCGGTTCGGTGATCGCGACGGGCTTGAGGGTCTGCACCGGCTCGATCGGCGGAGCGGTGCGGCCCTCGATCCGGGCGCCCGGCACGGGTGAGCCGGTCACCTGCGCGGCGTCCCAGCCGGTGAGGGCGGTGCCGGGGGTGTCCCAGCCGGGCTGGGCGCGGCGGGCGTCGTAGTCCTCGCCGCCGTACCAGTTGCTGAAGGTGGTGGGGCCGAGCGTGGTGCGCCAGGACCCGTCGGTGGCGACGGTCTGGCGGCTGCCGTCCGCGTACCGGATCTCCAGCTGGGCCATGAGGCGGGGCGCGCCGTTCTGGGCGTCGAACTTCTGGTAGCGCTTCGTGTCGTCGGGGGTCTTGTTGACGTCGAAGGTCCCGGTGCCGAGGGCGGCGCCGATGCGGTTGCCGCCCTGGCGCAGCAGGCTCGTCACGTCGTACGTGGAGGCGACGAGCCGGTGGCGGACGTCGGTGTTCGGCGGTTCCAGGACGGCGTCGCTCACCGCCTCGCCGTTCAGCGTCGCGTCGTACACACCGACGCCGGTGATGTAGAGGCGGGCGGCGCTGACCCGCCGGTTCACCGTGAAGTCGTGGGCGAACAGCGGGAGGGCCGCGGGCTGGTCGTGCAGGGCGGTCGGCGGGTTCTGGTAGGTCAGCCTCGTGACCTGCGTCAGCGCGTCGGCGCTGGTGCCGGTGTCGATGGCGAGGTCACGCGGCCAGTTCACCGTCGAGGCGAACTGCGTCGTGGTGTCGTCGCGGGGGTAGAGCAGGACCTGGTCGAAGTGGCGGACCTGCCCGAGGTCGAGCGTCAGCGTGATGGGGTGCGCCGACACGTCCCGGGTCGGGTGCTCGGCGCTGCGGTAGCCGTACGGGGCGCGGCGGGAGGAGGCCGACCCGTCGGTCAGGTACTCCGGCTTCCACTCCCCCGCCGCGTCGTCGGACTCCGACGCGGTGACGGTCGCGCCGCGGGCGAGGTCCGTGCCGGGCGCGGTGCTGTCGACGACGGCCATCTCGGCGAGTTCGAGGCGCAGCTTGAGGTCGGCCGAGGAGGGGTCGACGGTCGACCCCTCGAGATGTGTGACGTCGAGCCGGACGTAGCGGGCGTCCTGCGCCTTGCTCAGCTTGATCGTCATGGGGTGCGGGGTGTTCTGGGCGGTCTCCCAGCCCGGGTTGCCGACCCACTTGGCCGACCAGTCGCCGGCCGACAGCAGCCCGGTGGACCACGTGGCGGGCGCGCTCCACGGGGAGGCCCCGCCGTGCGTCCAGACGCGGACGCGCCAGTACACCTGCGTACGGCTGCCCACGCGGCGTCCCTTGTAGTCGACGCGCTGGTCGGCGGAGGCGACGCGGCCGCTGTCCCACAGGTCGGGATGCCTGAGCCCGTCCGCGCTGGTCGCGGCCTGGATCTCGTACGCGGTCTGCGTCACGTCACTGCCGGTGGCGGTGATCTGCCAGCTCAGCGGCGGGGTGGTGTCGTCGATGCCGAGCGGGGCGGTGAGGTCGGCGGCGCGCAGGCCGGTGACCCCGACGGACTCGCTCGCCGCGGCGGGGTGCGCGGCGAGCGTGCCGAGGGCGAGCAGGAGCGCGAACGCCGAGGCGCCGCGGCTGATGCGTCTCATCACGAGTTCTCCAGAGGCGGGGAGGAACGGGGCCCCGCCCGTACGAGCGGGGCCCCGTTCGGGTCACTTCGAGGTGAAGGTCCAGGTGCCGGAGCCGACCTGGCGCACCTCGCCGGAGCCGGGCACGTGCACCTCGGCGGTGCTGCCGGGCGGCACGGTGACCTTCAGGCGGATGCCGTCGTCGGTCTTCGTCCACTCCGACCGGGCCTCGCCGTACGGCGTCCGGTAGACGCCTTCGGCGTGGGTCAGGTCGCCGACGACGGACGGGGCGATGAGCAGCTTGCGGAAGCCGGTCGAGCCGGGCGCCTGCCGGATGCCGGCCAGGTGGCTCGTGAACCACGCGTCGATCGAGCCGAGCATGAAGTGGTCCTGCGACTGGCCGCTGCCGCCGTCCCAGCTCTCGCCGAGCGTGGTGTTGCCGTGCACCACCTGGTAGCCGAGGCTCGGGCTGGTCGTCTGCGTCGCGACCTTGTAGATCACGTCGTCGGGCAGCACGCGGAACACACTGGGCAGCGAGATCTCACCGAGCTGCAGGTGGTACCCGGCCGACTCGATGCCGGAGACGAGGTGGCTCCGCAGCCGCTCGCGCTGGTCGGCCGGGACGGCGCCCATGTCGAGGGCGAGCGCCTCGGCGCCCTGGCCGCCGCCGGCGA
The DNA here is from genome assembly GCF_030269445.1 of Actinoallomurus iriomotensis. Lineage (GTDB taxonomy): Bacteria > Actinomycetota > Actinomycetes > Streptosporangiales > Streptosporangiaceae > Actinoallomurus > Actinoallomurus iriomotensis. Next base: position 16,372 of record NZ_BSTJ01000019.1, on the reverse strand, counting down.
ACGTGCCGGTGTCCGGGTCGTAGTACTTGTCGGCCAGGGCCTTGGCACTGGCGTCCGCCTTGGCCCGGTACGCCGCCGCGTCATCGGTCTTGCCGAGCACGCCGGCGATCTTGGACATGGTGTCCAGGACCCGCCAGTAGCCGTACGTACCGGAGACGAACTTCGGGAACGTCCTGTCCGGGGTGTACCAGTCGCCGAGGCTGTAGTCGGTCAGCCCGTCCACCGCGCGGGCCTCCAGGTAGGAGGCGTACTTCCGCATCTGGGAGTAGTACGTGGCCATCGTGCCGGCGTCGCCGTAGGTCTCGTACAGGTCCCAGGGCACGACGACGAACGCGCCGCCCCAGTTCGGGTCGTCGCGGTACGCGCCGGCGAGCACCGTGTAGTCCGGCACCGTGGACGGGATCAGGCCGGTGTCGGTCTGGCCCTCCGCCATGTCCCGTACGACCTTGCGCAGCTGCGCGGACATGTCGTAGTTGGCGGCGAGGGAGCCGAAGACGAGCTGGTCCTGCTCCAGCCAGCCGAGCTTCTCCCGGCTCGGGCAGTCGGTGAGGATGCTCTGCATGTTGTTCTCGATCGCCCGCCGGATCAGCGTGTGGATCCCGTTGATCACGTCGTTGGACGAGGAGAACGACCCCGCCGAGGCGTTGTCGGCGTGCAGCGCCAGGCCGCGGACGGAGACGGTCGCGCCGTCGGGCACGCCGCGCAGCTCGACGTAGCGGAGCGCGTGGTAGGAGAAATGCGGGTGCCACGTCTCCGTGCCGTCGGTCCTGGTCGTGTACTCGTCCCAGATCGGGGCGCCGACGTTGCTGGTCGACTGGTTCGCGCGGCCGTTGGTGAGGCTCTCGGACGGGTACATCCGCACGGTCGTCCCGGCGGGCGCCTGGATGGTCAGCTCGGGCCAGCCGGCGATGTTCCGGCCGAGGTCGAAGACCTGGTAGCCGTCACCGGACCCGACCTTGGCGCCCTGGAGGGTCTCCTGGACGCGGACCGGGTCCTGGATACGGCCGGTCAGCGCGCCCCCCGGGCTCGGTACCGCGATCGGGTGGTCCCAGTCCTGCCGCTTGGCGCCGGGGCGCTCCCAGCCGGTCGGCTCGCGGCGGGCGTCGAAGTCCTCACCGCCGTACCAGTTGGAGAAGGTCGTCCCGCCGAGCGTGGTCTGCCAGTCGGTGCCGCTGACGACGCGCCGTACGCTGCCGTCCGCGAGGGTGACCTCGAGCTGGGCGATCAGCTCCGGGTCGGTCTGGGTGAGCGCGAACTTGCGGTACCGGTCGACGGTGGAGATGACGTTGGCGGTGCCGTTGCCGAGCTTCATGCTGATCGCGTTGTCGCCCTTGCGCAGCAGCTTCGTGACGTCGTACGTCGCGTACGGCACCTGGTCGGTGACGTCGGTGTTGCCCGGTTCGAGCACGGCGTCGCCGACCTTCTGGCCGTTCAGCCCGGCCTCGTAGACGCCCTCACCGGCGACGTACAGGCGGGCGGAGCGGATGCCGGACGGCAGCGAGAAATCCTTCGCGAAGATCGGCATCGCCTCGGGGACCGGCGACCGCGGCGGCTCCTGGCCGGTGACGGTCTGCCGCGTCGTGAACGGCCCGTTGGCGTCGTCGGCCGTCGAGACCGAGTAGTCGACGGGCGCGAACGGGACCTTGTCGCCGGCCGCCGGGACGTCGGTGCGCGGGAAGAGCAGCACCTGGTCGAACGTCCTGGCCGACTTCAGGTCGACGGTCAGCGTGATCGGCTTGGCGGAGGCGTCGGCGGAGGTGTACGCCGAGCTGGACCAGCCCGCGAGCTCCTGGTTGGTCGTCTCGGTGCCGTCGGTCAGATACTTCGGCAGGTACTTGTGGTTGACCTGGTTACCGGTGTCGTTGCTGGTGACCGTCATGCCGGCAGCCAGGTTCGTCCCGGAGGAGTCGCGGACCTCCAGCTCGGCGAGCTGCAGCCGGTAGGTCTTGTCCGGCAGGTTCTCCACCAGCGGCAGGCCGAGCCTGGTCACGTCGAGCCGGACGTACCGGGCGGTCGTCTCGGGCAGCTTCACCGTGATCGGGGTGGGCTGCTTCTCCTTGAACCGCCAGTCCGGATGGGTGATCCACTGGCCGGACCAGTCCTTGGCCGAGGTCAGGCCGGTCTCGAACCAGGCCGGCCGGCTCCAGTCCGACACGCCGCCGGGCGTCGTCCACACGCGGACCCGCCAGTAGACGCGGGTGCGGCTGCCGAGCGCCTTCCCCGCGTAGTCGACGCGCTGGCCGCCGGAGGCCACGCGCTTGGTGTCCCACAGGTCGGGCCGGTCGAATCGGTCGGGGCTGGTCGCGGCCTGGATCTGGTACGCCGCCTGGGTGACGTTCTGGCCCGTGCCGCCCAGTCGCCAGGTCAGCGGCGGGGTGGTGTCCTCGATGCCGAGCTGCTCGGTGAGGTCTCCGGCGCGCAGGCCGGTGACGGCCGGGCGGCCGGCGGCGACGGCGGGCACCGCCGTCGCCGCGCCGACCGTGGCGACGATCGCGGTCACGGCGGCGAGCCGCCGCAGGGGTGTGCCGGTCACGAGGTCCTTCCTTCGGCGTGCAGCGCCGCGACTTCGGCGGCGCTGAGGGCGTGGTCGTAGACGCGGAAGTCGTCGACCTGCCCGTGCAGGTAGGGATGACTGCTGTTCTGCGAGCGGCCGAGGTAGTTCAGCTGGGTGGCGCCGAGCAGCAGCGGGCTCATCACGAGCGCGTCGTTGCGGCCGGTCTCCGCGCCGTCGAAGTAGAGCACCGCGGAGCCGCCGGCGATGGTGACGGCCACGTGGGTCCAGGCGCCGGCCGGGATCGGGCCGGCGGCGTCGACGTAGTCCTCGGCGGCCATTCCGGCGATCTTCATGGCGAAGCGGGCCTTGCCCAGACCGGTACGAACGGTGAGGAACATGTAGGTGTTCTTGTGGAAGCCCAGGTCGAACACGCGGGCGGAGTTGGCGAGCTCCTCCGGGTTCACCCAGGCGGCGACGGTGAGGGCGGACATCCCGCTGATCAGACCGGGCGGCAGGGCGACGTGGCCGCTCTTACCGTCGAGGGCGACCGCGCCGTCGCTCGTCCAGGTCGCGCCGCCGGCGAGCGTGGCGTCCGGCCAGGTCTTCGTGGCGTCCCTGGACGTCGTGCCGCCGCCCTCCGCGAAGGGGTACGAGGCGGTCAGGCGCGGCCGTGCCGGGGCGGGCGGCACCGCCCAGTACACGGTGTAGCGCTGGTGCTGGATCTCTGAGAACGGGACGAGGGTGACACCGGCGCCGTCCGCCGTCGCGGTGAAGGTCAGGCCGGGACCGCCCTTCACCGACTTCGGGTCGATCGCCGGGATCGTGGCCGGCGCGGTGGAGCCGTACCCGCCGGCGAGCACGACCGGGCCGTAGCTGACCGCCTGGACCTGCGGGTTGTCGGGTGCCTTGCGCCAGTCCAGCGCCATGGGCAGGGTCACCTCGACGGTGTCGCCGTCGCGCCAGCGCCGCTCGACGGTGAGGTAGGTGCCGGGCCGGGCCGCGCCGGCGTCCCGGCCGTTGACCCGGACCCGCGCGTGGCGAGTCCAGCCGGGGATGCGGATCTTCATGGCGAACCGCCCCTCGCCGCCGACGGTGAGCCGGGTGGTGTCCTCCCGCGGGTAGTCCGTCTCCTGCCGGACGCGGACACCGCGCTCGGACCAGTTCAGCTCGGACGGGATGAACAGGTTGACGTAGAGGGTGTCGCCGGTGTGGAAGTAGATGGAGTCGGCGAACTTGGTGTGCGTCTCCATCCCCGTGCCGTGGTCGCAGGAGAAGTTGGTGTAGTCGCTGCTGTAGCTGCCCGGGTCGGCGCCGAGCCCGCCCTTCACCTGCCGCTGCGTGCCGGCCCACAGGCCGGTGTAGTACGTGCAGAACCCGTGCGCGGAGTCGGGGTCCTGCTCGCCGAGCATCTGGTTGTACAGGGTCCACTCGTAGTAGTCCATGTACGCCGGGCGCGGGTCGTGGAAGAACAGCAGCCGCGTGAGCTTCAGCATGTTGTAGCTGTTGCAGTTCTCGCAGGTGTTCTCGCCGAGCTGGGAGACGATCTGGTCCGGCGGGCAGAACAGCTCCGCGTTGCTGTTGCCGCCGATGACGTAGCTGTGGTGGTGGACGACCGTTTCCCAGAAGAACCGCGCGATGTCGAGGTAGCGGGAGTCACCGGTGGCCTCGTACTCGCGCACCGCGCCGACGATCTTCGGGATCTGGGTGTTGGCGTGCAGGCCGGCCAGCCGGTCCTGCCCGGCGGCGAGCGGGCCGAACACCGCCTCGTGGTCGAACCGCCGTGCGACGCGCAGGTGCGCCGGGTCGCGCGTGAGCAGGTACAGGTCGGCCAGCACCTCGTTCATGCCGCCGAACTCCACGCGCAGCACGGACTGCATCTGGTCGTGCGTGAGCTCGGACGTGCGGGCGTCGGCCCAGGCGGCCATGCCCTTGAGCACGTCGAGGGCCTGCGCGTTGCCGCTCAGCCGGTACTGGTCGAGCAGCCCCGCCATGATCTTGTGCAGGGTGTAGTACGGGGCCCAGGGACTCCCGCCCGCCTCCAGCTGCTCGAAAACCTTTTCCTCGAAGGCGGACAGATACCCGGCGTTGTAGCCTGCGCCCGACGCCGCCGCCTGGCACTCGGCCAGCTCGGCGACGAGGTAGCGGCCCTTGGCGGCGTACGCGTCGTCACCGGTGTTCGCGTGCGCCTGGGCGAGCGCGGACAGCAGGTGCCCGGTGGAGTGACCGCGCAGCTGCACGTCCGGGGCCTCCCAGCCGCCGCACGCCTCGGCCGTGGACGGCAGGCCGGCGTTCAGCCGGAAGGTGTGCAGCAGCCGGTCCGGGTCGACGAACCTCAGGTACGCGCAGGTGCGGACCATGTTGTCGTGGAACCGGCCGCCCAGCAGCGCCACGCCGCCGAGCGGGAACGGCGCGACGGACGGCGCCGCCGACGCGACAGCGCCGGCGGTGGCGGCCATGGCCGCCCTCCCCGGTGTGGCCAGGCCGACGGCCGCGACCGCACCGCCCGCCACACCGAGGAATCCCCGCCGAGAGAACGGCGTGGTCACTTGGCCCCCAGGGGCTTGGTCTTGATCGTGTAGTGGTGGGCGGTCAGGCCTTCGAGGTAGACGTACTCGCCGTCGCTGTGCGCGCCGTACGCCGTGCCCTTGGTGCCGTTCCACGCGAGGTGCCCGTTGACGAAAACCTGCACCTTCTTGCCGAGAGTCGGGACGCCGGCCCGGCCGGTCGTGCCCTTCGGCGCGGTGAGGTCGGCGCGGTAGGCGCCGTTCTGGATCCGCCAGGAGGCGTCGACGGGGCCGTACTCGGTGGTGACCCGGCCCTTGGTGAAGGTCAGGTCGGCCGGGTGCGGGATGAAGTGGAACGTGCGCCCGCCGGGCGTGTCGGGGGCGACGCCGAGCACGTAGAAGCTGAGCGCGGGGGTCGGGCCGGTCGCCCAGCCGTGGGCGAGGCTGGTGTACCTGCTGCAGAACAGGCACGTCTCGCCCGCCCGGTAGGACTCCCAGAAGGTGCTCTGGGTGCCGTGCGGGTTGGTCAGCATGTAGCCCCACTCGCGGCGGATCAGGTCGATTCCGGCCTGGTCGGCGGCCTGGCCGCCGGCCGCGAAGTGCGCGTTGACCTCGATGGAGCCGGAGAAGACACCGGGGTTGCCCTTGTTCTCGGGGGCGGTGGAGCCGACGTCGTTCCAGTTGCCGGTCAGCTGCGCGCTGATCCGCTGGGCCTGGTCCGCGTCGGCGAGGCCGTACCAGACCGCGAGGGAGTTGCCGTCCTGCGGGTGGATCGTCTGGTTCGGGTAGTACTTGTACGCGCCGACGCCGTCGTCCCAGAAGTTGGTGTTGATGGCGGTGCGCAGCGCGGCCGCCTTGCTCGCGTACGACGCCGCGAGCGCGGTGTCGCCCTGGGCGGTGGCCAGCTCCGATCCGGTCGTCAGGACCCGCCACAGCAGGGCGTTGGCGGTGAAGTTCTCACCCTTGGTGAGGATGCGCACCGAGTCGCCGGTGCCGGTGATGGACAGCAGGCCGTTCGCGTCGACCTTGGCGAGGCTGTAGTCGACGCCGCGCTTGAAGTTCCCCCACACGCTCGCCAGCCACGAAGAGTCGCCGGTGTAGCGGTAGTAGTCGTAGCTCGCCGACAGGGTCCACAGGTGGTAGGTGTCGGAGCCGTACTTGTTCATCATCGGCCCGGAGTACGGCAGCTCCCCGGTGTCCTTCTGGTGCTGGTAGATCGTGGTGAGCGCGTTGCGCGCCGAGACGGTGTCGTTGAAGGCGGCGTACGCCGAGGGGATCTCGATGCCGAGGTCGCCCGGCCAGACGGTGCGGTCGCGCTTGCCCCCGTCGACGAGGATCGTGTTCCCCACGCCGACGTCGCCGGTGTTGTCCCACAGCTCGGCGGGCGCCTCCCAGACACGGCCGGTCTTCGGGTCGATGGTGTTGAGCTGCATCGTGTACGCGCCCGCGTACCAGATGCGGTTCAGCAGCGAGTCGCTGGAGTAGAAGTAGTTGGCGTAGTCGGCGGGGTGCTTCATCGTCGGCGCGGAGGTGAAGTACACCGACACGCCGTCGAGGTCCACGCTCCCGGCGGAGTCCAGGAGGATCGTCAGGTAGCGGAACCCACCGCGCAGGTACCTGGCCGGCGTGGTGTAGGTGGTCTTGCCGTTCACGTCGGCGTACAGGATGCCGTCGTTGCTGCGCGGCCCACCGGTGGAGGAGTCGGAGACGACGTCCGGCACGTAGTCGGAGGACTCGTTGAACACCAGGCCGACCCGCTGCGCGCCGTCGGAGCCGGCGAAGTGCAGCGTGGTGAGTCCGCCGACCTCCTTGCCGAAGTCCAGCGTGACGTACGAGCCCTTGCCACTGATCCGGGTCGCCTTGCCCTTCAGCACGGCGGACGGGTCGGTCACCGTGCCGTTGTTGTTGTAGATCGCGACGGGCCGTACGGTCCGGGTCTTCGGCGACAGGTTGTAGGCGTCCCACGGCCGCGCCGCGCCGGCCTTGGCGGGGGTGCCGGCGACGGCCTGCGGGACGGTGAGGGCCGGCGCCACCAGGGCGGCCAGTCCGACGACGGCGAGCGGAAGACGGTGACGGCGCTTCCAGGGGCTCATGCGAATACCTCGCAGCATCCTGTGGTGGAGAGATGAATCGAAGGGATGGGAGAGGGCCGGGCCGGGGCGGGAGGACGAAGGGTCCGCGCGACCCGCCCGGCGACGACTAGGCGATGACGGCCTGCGCGTACGGGACGAGGCGGACCGGGCCGATGAGCCCGTACGCCTGGCGGGACGCGGCGCCGTACACGGCGGGGTCGGCGACCCGCAGCCGGTTGTTCAGGGTCGTCGCGACCTCGATCGTGATGGTGTTGGCGCCGCCCCGCAGGTACGGGCCGACGTCCACCACCGGGTTGATCTGGTCGACCGCCGGCAGTCGCTTGCCGTTGACCGTGACCCGGCAGGTGTCGAAGACCTGGCCGAGTTCCAGGTACGCGCCGTGCGCGGCGGTCCAGGGCCGGGGCAGGTCGACCGTCGTGGTGTACCGGCCGATGCCCGAGACGTCCGCCAGCTCGGGGATGTCCGGCCACGGCTGCAGGGTGCCGAGGGTCAGCCGGTGGACGACCGTCTCGGTCTCGGTCGCGGACGCGCCGGGCCGCAGGTCCTCGACCTCCAGCCGCCAGCTCTCCGGCGTGATCGGCGCGGGAACGTCCGGGATCTCCGTCCGTACCGTGCGGCCGGTGGCCAGGGTGGTCGCGTAGGTGCCGGCCGCCGTCGCGCGGGCCGTGAGCCTGCCGTCGGCGAACAGCACCTCGGCGGCCTCGGTGCTCGTGGCGTGCGTCCGTCCGGCGGCGTCGCCGAGGCTTCCGGGGCTCGCCAGCGCGACGATCATCACCTCGCCCGGCTGGAGGGTGACGCGCACGGTGACCTTGTCTCCGTCCTCGGTGTACAGGGCGATCCGCCGTACCTCCCCCGTCCAGGGATCGAGCAGGCACGGCACCGCGTTCGCGCGGGTCCGGCCGAACGACACCAGGTGGTCGATCGCGGCGACCGGCGGCTTGACGGTCTCGGCGTGCTTGCCGTTGCACAGGTAGTAGTAGTCGGCGCCGTCGTCGTGGCGGTGGAAGTTGAGCAGCGTGGAGCTCTGCGCGTAGGTCACGTCCGGGGTCACGCCGAGGGCGGCGAGCGCGGCCGGCACGTCGGCCGTGGCCGCGACGACCCTGACCTTCGGCTGCTTGAGCAGGTCGGCCACGACCGACCGCAGCCGGGTGTTCTCGGCGTCGGACCCCAGGCCCGGCACCACAGGCGCTGACCAGTCGCCGAGCAGCACGATCGGCAGCCCCGCCCGGGTGAACTTCAGCAGCTTCTCGGCGACGCCGACCTGCAGCGTGCAGTCCATGTTGTAGAAGTGGTCGCCCTCGACGAACACCGCCTTGTACGCCGGGCCGTCCGGGGCGAGCCGGCCCCCGCGGACCTCGGCGTTCGGCAGGTCGAGCAGCGGCGCGCTGATGAACTGGTGGGTCCAGCCGAGCGGGATGCCGCTCGCGGTGAACCAGGACGCGCCGATGCCGGTCTTGGAGTATCCGGTCTGCCGGAAGATCGCCACGTCGATGCGCGGCGTACCGGACTGGAGCACCTGGTGGAGACGGCTCAGGTATCCGGAGATGTCCTGGATGTGCCGCCAGGTGGGCTGGCGCGGTCCCCACGATTCGGCGTAGCCGATGTTCCCTCCGTACGGGGTGAAGGCGGCGAAGCCGGGCCACTTGACGCCCGGCGCGCTCGCGTAGGAGAAGCCGTGGATGACGCTGCGGTTCAGCCCGGCCGCGTACGCGCCGCCGGCGGTGAGCAGGAACTTCTTCCACGTCGTGTTGTACGCGCCGCCCGTGTAGGCGCCCATCTCACCGGAGAGGACCGTGCGGCCGGCCATGTCCCGCCCGCCCGCCAGGCTCCGCCAGTCGTCGAGGTTGTGGAACCCGATCGACTCGCCCTCCGGCACGTCGAGGATCGCGGCCGAGGCGATCGCGTCCGTCGGCGCGCCGTACGGCTGGCAGCGCATCTCCAGGCCGACCGAGTGCGCCCACTTCCGCAGCGCGGTGATGTGGTTCTCGTTGAACAGCTGGGAGATGACGTCCCAGTAGTCGTAGCGGATCCGCCGGGTCGCGGCGGCCTCGTAGGCGAAGACCTGGTTCCCGTTGTTCTGCGTGATGGCCGGCAGGTACGGCAGCACCGAGTAGCCCTTGCGCCTGGCGAACTCGGCGGGCAGGTCCGGCGTCCACATCAGCGCCTTGGTCTCGATCTCGATCGAGTCCTCGAAGAGCGTGGCGCCCGCCTTCCCGATCAGGCGGCGCACGTCCGGGGTGAGGATGTGGCTCTCCCAGAAGCCGGTCACGGCCTTGGTGCCGGCGGCGCTGAAGTGGTCGACGACGTACGCCGCCGGGCTCGTGTGCGGACCGGACTCGGGCGTCTGGGCCGATCCCCGCTCCCAGTGGCCGATGATCACCCAGGAGCCGTCGGACGGCGCGGTCCAGGAGATCTGCCCGTCGCGGACCTTCGACGTCAGGTCCTGGACGGACGAGAGGTCCAGCCCGGTCTCCTTCCTCGTGGAGTTGGCCGAATCGATGCGGGCGGCCTGCACGAGGATCGGCTGCTGGACCTTCACCGCCGAGGGGGCCGCGACCACGGGCGCCGGGACCGGCCCGGTGTAGGTCGCGCCGGCCGCCACGGTCACCGAGCCGTACGCCAGCTCCTTGACGGCGGCGGTGTCGTCCGGCGTGATCGTCGGTACGGCGGCGGGCCAGGACGGGCCGATGGTGAGGTCGATCGTCACACCGCGCCGGTGCGCCTGGTCGAGCGCGGCCTCGACGGCGTCCACCCAGGCGGGGGTGCCCCAGCCGTGACCGGCCGGGTCGAGCACCGACTTGTCGGAGATGCTGTGGTGGACCGCGGCGATCTCCGCGCCGGCGAACCCGGCGTCGGCGATCTGGTCGACCTCCCGGCGGATCTCCGCCGGGTCGACGTTGCCGTCCGGCCACCACCAGCGGAACTTCGGTGCCACGGACACGTCGGGCCGGGCGAACCGGCCGGCCGTCGTGGACACCGCGGCGCGGGCGTCGGTCTCACCGAGGGGCGAGCCCCAGGCCAGCGCGGCGCCCGCCGCCGCGGTGCCGGCCGTCAGGAGGAAGCCGCGGCGGCTGAACCCGCCGGCCGGCGACGAAGGGGTCTTCATCTGAGGGTGCATCCTTCAGTGCTGAATGGGTGAAGGCACTCAGGAGGCGTGGCCCGCGAGTTCGATCACCCGGCTGTACATGTGAGTCCCCCGACTCGGTGATGGAGTTGTGAAGGCGCACGTCGATGGACGTGAGGCGTGGGCGCGGCGATCGGGCGTTCTCGCGCCGATCGTCCGGCGACAGGGGTCGGCCGGTTTCGTGGGCTGGGTGACGGTGGGCCCGCCGCGGACGGGCAGACGGGCCCACCGTCGGTCTGCGGTGCGCTGTCGCGCACGTGAATCAGCGGAGGAAGGCGGCCGCCACTCCGGCGTCGACGGGGATGTGCAGGCCGGTGGTGTGGGTCAGGTCTCCGCCGGTGAGGGCGAAGACGGCGTTGGCGACGTGTTCGGGCAGCACCTCGCGCTTGAGGAGGGTGCGCTGGGCGTAGAACTCACCCAGCTTCTCCTCCGGCACGCCGTAGACCGCGGCACGCTTGGCGCCCCAGCCGCCGGCGAAGATCCCCGAGCCGCGGACGACACCGTCGGGGTTGATGCCGTTGACCCGGATGCCGTGCTCGCCGAGCTCGGCGGCCAGCAGCCGCACCTGGTGGGCCTGGTCGGCCTTTGCCGCGCTGTAGGCGATGTTGTTCGGCCCCGCGAACAACGAGTTCTTCGAGGCGATGTAGACGATGTCACCGCCCAGCCCCTGCTCGATCATGACCCGGGCCGCCTCACGGGAGACCAGGAACGAGCCCCGCGCCATGACATCGTGCTGCAGGTCCCAGTCCGCGACCGTGGTCTCCAGCAGCGGCTTGGACAACGACAGCCCGGCGTTGTTGACCACCAGGTCCACTCCGCCGAACGCCAGCACCGCCTCGCGCAGCGCCGCGGCGATCTGGATTTCGTCGGTGACGTCGACCGCGACGCTGGTGGTGACGTCTGTGGCCCGCAGCGCGGACGCGCCGAGCTCGGCGGCGATCTTCTCGGCCGCGGCGGCGTCACGGTCGGCGACCACGACGCAGGCGCCCTCGGCCGCGAGGCGGCGGGCGGTGGCCGCGCCGATGCCCGAACCGCCGCCGGTCACCAATGCCACCCGCGTGGCCAGGGGCTTCGGCTTGGGCATGCGGCGGAGTTTGGCCTCCTCCAGCTCCCAGTACTCGATCCGGAACTTCTCCGACTCCGCGATCGGCGCGTAGGAGGACAGGGCCTCGGCGCCGCGCATCACGTTGATGGCGTTGAGGTAGAACTCCCCCGCCACCCGCGCGGTCTGCTTGTCCTTACCGAAACTGAACATCCCCACACCGGGCACGAGCACGATCGCCGGGTCCGCGCCCCGCATCGCCGGGGAGTTCTCGGTGGCGTAGCGCTCGTAGTAGGCGCGGTAGTCCTCCCGGTAGGCCGCGTGCAGCTCACGCAGCCGGTCGCCCACCTGCTCCAGGGGTGCGTCCGGTGCCAGGTCCAGGACCAGCGGACGGACCTTGGTGCGCAGGAAGTGGTCCGGGCAGGAGGTGCCCAGTGCGGCCAGCCGCGGGTGCTCGGCCCGGGCCACGAAGTCCAGCACCTCAGGGGTGTCGCTGAAGTGGCCCACCTGCGGCCGGTCGGTGGAGGCCAGCCCGCGGATCAGCGGGAACAGCGCGGCGGCACGCTCGCGCCGCTCGGCTTCGGGCAGCGTCGCGTAGATCTCCGCACCGAACGGGTCGGTGCGGCCGTGCTCGGCGATGTAGGCCTCGGCGGTGCGGATGATGTCCAGCGAGTTGGCCTGGCACTCCTCGCTGGTCTCACCCCACGCGGTGATGCCGTGGCCGCCGAGGACGCAGCCGATGGCCTGCGGGTTGTCCTTCTTGATCGCCGCGATGTCCAGGCCGAGCTGGAAACCGGGCCGGCGCCAGGGCACCCACACCACCCGATCACCGAAGATCGTCCGGGTGAGCTCCTCACCGTCGGCCGCGGTCGCGATCGCGATGCCCGAGTCCGGGTGCAGGTGGTCGACGTGCGCGGCGTCGACGAGGCCGTGCATGGCCGTGTCGATCGACGGGGCCGCACCGCCCTTGCCGAACCCGCAGTGGTCGAACGCGGCGACCATCTCGTCCTCGCGCTCGACACCCGGGTAGACGTTCACCAGGGCGCGCAGCCGGTCCAGCCGCAGCACGGCCAGACCGGACTCCTTCAGCGTGCCCAGGTCACCGCCGGAACCCTTCACCCACATCAGCTCGACGTCGCCGCCGGTCACCGGGTCCGCGGCGACACCCTTGGCGGAGGCGTTGCCGCCCGCGTAGTTCGTGTTGCGCGGGTCGGAACCCAGCTCGTGACAGCGTTTCAGCAGGTCGTCGACGATTCCCACTCTCAGGCCCCCCAACCGGCCGCCTGGCCGTCCTTGCGTTCGTCGCGGATCTTCTCGAAGTAGCCGGACCGGGCGTAGGCCGCCATCGGGTCCGGGTCCAGGCCCATCTCCTCGCGTAGTTCGGCGAGGAGGGGGCGGACGTCGGTGTTGTAGGCGTCCATGAACACCGCGTTGGCGCCCAGCACATCCCCGGCCCGCTGCGCGGAACGCAACGCCTCCCCATCGACCAGCAGCGCCTTGGCCGTGGCCTCCTGAACGTTCATCACCGAACGGATCTGACCGGGAATCTTCGGCTCGATGTTGTGACACTGATCGAGCATGAACGCGATCTCGTCGCTGAACCCGCCGCCCTGGATCACCTCATGCATGATCCGGAACAACTGGAACGGATCCGCCGCACCGACCATCAAGTCATCATCGGCATAGAACCGGGAGTTGAAGTCGAACCCGCCGAGCTTCCCCTCCCGCAACAAGAACGCCACGATGAACTCGATGTTCGTCCCCGGCGCGTGATGCCCGGTGTCCACCACCACCTGCGCCTTGGGCCCGAGCTTCAAGCAGTGCGCATACGAGGTGCCCCAGTCCGGCACATCGGTGCTGTAGAACGCCGGCTCGAACAGCTTGTACTCCAACAGGAACCGCTGGTCGTCTCCGAGCCGCTCATAGACGGCGGCCAAGGCCTCGGCGAGCCGGTCCTGCCGGGCCCGGATGTCGTCCTGACCCGGATAGTTCGTGCCGTCGGAGAACCACAGCTTCAAGTCCCGCGACCCGGTCGCGTCCATGATGTCGACGCAATCCAGCAGATGCCCCAGCGCCTTCTTACGTACGGCCGGATCCGGGTTGGTGACACTGCCCAGCATGTAGTCGTCATCCTGGAAGACGTTCGAGTTGATCGCACCGACCCGTACACCACGGTCACGGGCGTAGACGGCCAGCGCGGCGTAGTCCTCCACCCGGTCCCACGGGATGTGCAACGCCACCGTCGGCGCCACACCCGTGAACCGATGCACCTGCGCCGCATCATCGATCTTCTCCTGCGGCGTACGCGGCACACCCTCCTGGGCGAACACCTTGAAACGCGTGCCCGAGTTCCCGTACGCCCACGACGGCGTCTCGATGTGCTGGGCGCGCAGTGCCGCCTTGACCTGGGCTATGTCCGTTGTCATCGTTCGTGGTCCCCGATCCGTCAGTCGAGATGGAACACTTCGTCCAGACGCAGCAGGCCCTCGTCGGGGCGCTGTCCCTCGAGGTCCTCGAAGAACGGCGCCATCTCGGCCTGCCAGCGGGCGTTCACCTCGGTGCCCTCCATGGCCGCGCGCGCGGCCTCGAAGTCGTCGGTCTCCAGGTAGCCGACGAGCAGGCCGTCCTCGCGCACGAAGATGCTGTAGTTCCGCCAGCCCGCCGCACGGAGGGCGGTCAGCATGTCCGACCAGACCGCCTTATGCCGTTCGCGGTACTCCTGCAGCCGATCCCTACGGACCTGCAGCAGGAAACACACGCGCTCCATGGAGGCTCCTCCCGCGACGGCGCGGGGCCGCGTCCGGCGGCCCCGCGCCGAGCGTCCTAGAAGTGGTAGTTGTCGATGTTGCTGCTGTCGAAGACGGTCGGCGGGCCGAGGATGACCTCGCCGTCCTTGCCGATCGTGCGCGAGCCGAGCTTGCCGGCCTTGAACGTCTCGCCCTCGGCGCCGGTGATCTGGCCGGAGGCGATGGCGGCCGCGGCGTACGAGGCGAGGTAGCCGAGGTTCGCCGGGTCCCACAGCTCGAACTTCTTGACGGTGCCGTCCTTGACGAACTTGCGCATCTGGTTCGGCGTGCCCAGGCCGGACACGGCGACCTTGCCCTTGTACTTGGAGCTGTCGATGTAGCGGGCCGCGGCGGCGATGCCGACGGTGGTCGGGGCGATGATGCCCTTCAGGTCCGGGTAGGCCTGGAGCAGACCCTGGGTCTGCTGGAACGACTTCTGGTCATCGTCGTCGCCGTAGGCGACCTTGACGAGCTGGATGCCGGAGTACTCCGGCTTCTTCAGCTCCTCCTTCATGAACTCGATCCAGGTGTTCTGGTTCGTCGCGTTCGCCGTCGCCGACAGGATCGCGATCTTGCCCTTGGCGCCGATCAGGTCCGACATCACCTTGATCTCGCTGCGGCCGATCTCCTCGGAGCTCGCCTGGTTGATGAAGACGTCCCGGCACTCCTTGGCGGCGTCGGAGTCATACGACACCACCGCGATCTTGCGGGACATCGCCTGCTTCAACGGCCCGCACACGGCGTTCGGGTCGTTGGCCGCGATGAGGATCGCGTCCTGCCGCTGCTGGATCAGCGTGTTGAGGTAGGAGATCTGCGACGACGCCGACGCGTCGGACGGGCCGACCTCCTTGGCGGTGCCGCCGAACTCCTTCGCCCCCGCGATGCCGGCGTTGTCGACGATCGTCTCGTACGGGTTGTTGACCTGCTTCGGCAGGAACGCCAGCTTCAGGCCCTTCTTCAGCGGGGCGTTCGGGTCGGCCTTCTTGCCGCTCGTCGCGGCGTTGCCGCTGTTGTCACTTCCGGAGGAGTTCTTGGTCGTACCGCCGCAGGCGGCGGCGCCGACGGCGAGCGCGGCGGTGAGCGCCACGGCCACCAGGGGACGCTTGATCATGGAGGGTTCCTTTTCTTCGGTCGCTGGTCAGGAGGAGGCGGACGGGGATCCGCGGTGATGTCGTCGGGTCTCACGGACCTTCGCCGCGATCCGCGGCGTGAGTACGGAGACGATGAGGAGGAGTCCGGTGACGATCGACTGGATCTCGGTCGCGACGTCATGGAGCATGAGCAGGTTGCGGAGCAGGCCGATCAGCAGGACGCCGGCGACGACGCCGCCGAGGGTGCCCTTGCCGCCGTCGAAGTCGACCCCGCCCAGCAGCACCGCCGCGATGACGGCCAGCTCCATGCCCAGGCCGTTGTCGGCGCGGGCACTGCCGTAGCGGAGCGTGTAGACGGCGCCGGCGAACGCGGAGACGACGCCGGAGACGACGAAGAGCAGCAGCTTGATGCGCTTCACGCGGATGCCGGCGAAGAACGCGGCCTCCTCCTGCGCACCGATCGCGAACAGCGACCGGCCCAGGCCGGTGGCGTGCAGGACGATCGCGGTGACGACCGCGAGCACGATGAACAGCGCGAAGGGGTACGGGATCGGAGTGCCGGGCACGGTCTTGGTGGCCAGGTCCGCGTAGTTCTGCGGGAACTCCGCGACCGCCTTCGTGCCGAGTACGACGTAGGCGAGCCCGCGGTAGAGGGTCATCGTGCCGATCGTGACGGCCAGCGACGGCAACCCCAGCCGCGTGACGAGCAGCCCGTTGACCAGCCCGGCCACGACGCCGATCACCAGGAGGACCGGGACGATGGTCTCGATCGCCCAGCCGGCGTCCCACAGCGCGCCGAACACCGCGCTGGACATACCCAGCACCGACGCGACGGACAGGTCCACCTCGGCCGCCACGACCAGCAGGGTCATGGGCAGCGCGATCAGCGCGATCTCGGACAGGTCATCGAGGGCGAAGGAGAGGTTGTCGCTCGTGGCGAAGTCGGAACTGCCGAACGCACCGCCGAGGAAGACGACGATCAGCAGGGCGGTCACGATGACGTCCCAGCGGACGAACCGGGTCAGCGGGCGGGGTGCCTCGGCGCGCGGTCGCGCGACGGGGGCCTTCGCGGGAGCTTCAGGCGCCATGGCGGGCGTTCCTCCTCCGAAGAGCGCGGGTGACGCGCAGGGACAGCAGACGGTCCACGCTGATGGCCAGGAGGAGCAGCAGGCCGGCGATGGCGTCCTGCCAGAAGGAATTGACCTTCAACACCACCAGGACACTGCCGATCGTGGTCA
>NZ_BSTJ01000018.1 GCF_030269445.1 Actinoallomurus iriomotensis | reverse complement strand
CGGGGACGGTGTGGGAGAGTAGGACACCGCCGGACATCAACATATAGTCGGGAAGAGGAGAGAACCCCGCGAAACATTCGCGGAGTGTTCTCTCCTCTTCTCGCATTTCAGGTAGGGGCCGCAAACAACGGCCCCTTTTTTATATTCCGGAAATGCCCTTTAAAGCGCGACAAATCGCTAATGGGGTCGATGGAGCGGCCGGCGGACGACCCGGAAGAACAGGGCGACCGCCCGTACGGTGGACATGGGGCCATTGTGACCTCAGATGTGAGCAGGAAACCCCAAGACACCGCCGTGACCGGCACGCCCTGCTACCGTTTACCACGTTGACTCTGAGGGGCGGCAAGAGCCGCCCCATCAGCGATTCCTCATGAGAACAGAGGTGCGCGGTGTCCGACGCGTCCGAAGAGGGCCGGGGCGAGCGTCTCATCGCGGTTCGTGACAGCAAGGACCCCGACGGTCCCAAGCTGTTCTTCAGCGTGAGCGCCTGGAAAGACTTCCTCGACCGCATCAAAGCCGGCAAGCACGAGCTCCCCGAGGACATGCGCGCGCTACTCGACGAGCGCTTCGTCGTCTGACCGTTCCCGCACGGCTCGTAGCACCCCTCCGACGACGCGGCCGGTAGAGAACGGCGGATGAGCTGCACCAGGCCGGGCCAGCGGGCGAAGCCATCAGTCCTTGCGCCGGTCCAGGATCCACCGGGTCAAGGTGTCGAGGTAGCGGGACGCCAGGCGGGTTCCACCGTTCGTTCGCACGCGATGGTCGGCGCCGGGGAACACCTGCACGGTCAGCGTCGCACGGGCATGGCGATCCGGGTGGCAGGCGGCGGCGCTGAACAGGCGGGCGCTGTCGGCGACCGGTACCAGCTCGTCCGCTCCGCCGAAGATCGCCAGGTGCGGGCAGCGTAGACGCAGCGCGTCCGGGACCGGGTCGTGGTCCTGCTTGCGCTTGAGGAACGCCCAGAGGCGCTCGTCGACCCCGGTCCAGTAGTCGCACGACACGGCCGGCCTCCCCGCGGAGTCGATCAGCCGTGCGGCCTCGGCGAAGCCGGCGTCGCGACGGCCGGCCGCGACCAGGCGGTCGTACAGGGCCAGGGCGTCGTCGACGTCCGCGCCGGCTCGCCGCAGGGTGTTGGCCAGCGCGTGACGCTCCTGGACCGCCGGAGTCGTCCCCGGGCAGCTGTTGGTGACGACCCACGGGAGATCGTCTCGGGCGGTGGCCGCGCGCAGGGCGACCCAGCCGCCCTCGCTGTGACCGAACAGCCCCACCGCCTCCGCCGGAACTCCGGGTCGCGTACGGAGAAAGTCCAGTGCGGCGGCGGCGTCGGCCGCCAGATCGTCCATGGTCGCGTCGCGCCAGTCGCCGGACGATCCGCCGACGCCGCGCTTGTCGTAGGACAGCACGGCGATCCCGGCGGCCGCGAGGTGCCGGCGGATCGGCGGGAAGTACGTACCGTTGTCGCGGTCCGTAGGCCCGGACCCACCGACCAGCACCACGCCCGCGGACGCGCGATCAGGGACCTCCAGAAGACCGGCCAGAGTCACGTCTCCGTTGACGAAGCCGACCTCACACGGCATCGGATCGGTGGACACCCGGGCAAGTATCCTCTCCGGCACGAGGCGGATGGCCGGGAGTCAGCCGGTCCTGCGCGCGAGCACGAGCCGGCAGAGCGGGGTGCCGTCCGCGCGTCGGCCGAGAGCCGTCAGGGGGACCGTCGTCACGGTGAATCCCGCCGCCGTCAGGTCGTCGCGGATCTCCGGCAGCCCGCAGGTGCGGTAGTACATGACGAACGGGGGACGCCACAGGGCGTTGCGCACCCGCATACTCAGGTCGAACCCGAGCAGCGCCCAGTACAAGGGCGAGGTGATGGGCTGCGGCGCCGCGATCGGGAAGGCGAAGAGCCCGCCGGGCCGCAGGGCGTCGTGCACGCCGGCGAACAGCGCCGGGCGTTCGTCGGGCAGGAAGTGCCCGAGGGCTCCGAAGCTGACCGCCAGGTCGAAGGCCTCCGCGAAGGGCATGGCCCGGACGTCGGCCCGTACCCACTCGCCGTCCGGGTGCGCGTCACGCGCCTGCGCGAGCATGCCGGCGCTGAAGTCGACGCCCGTGATCCGTTCTCGGCACAGGGGCTGGAGGACCCGTACGCCCGCGCCGGTGCCGCAGCACACGTCCAGCCCCCGGTCGAACGGCCCGAGCGGACGCAGCGCGTCGGCGGTCGCGTCCAGGATGCCATCGGGGGTGCGAAATGGCGTGTGGTCGAACTTCGGGGCGAGCAGGTCGTAGCCGCGCTCGACGGAGGACAGCGCCTGCACCGCCAGCTCGCGCAGCGACGGGCCTTGGGGCGAGAACACAGGCTCAAGGGTACTTCCCGGCGCCGGACCGGTTCCGGGGGCACCTCGCGGTCAGGAGTTGAGGATGACCTTGCCGGTGACGGTGCCGGACTCGGCCAGCCGCAGGGCGTCGGCGGCGCGGGCGAGGGGGAAACGGGCCGCGATCTGTGCGGTGATGTGCCCGTCCGCCATCGCCTGCAGGACCTGGGTGAGGTCGTCCCGCAGCCGCGTACGGAACCGCTGCCTGGCCAGGCCGCGGCCGGCCCAGATGTTGTAGAAGTAGGCGCGCCGTCGGTTGGGCAGCGCGTTCCAGAGCCAGACCCGGGCCAGGATCTTGAGGACCGGTAGCTGCTTGGAGCCGGTGTCGTCGAGGGTGGCGGCGCTTCCGTACGCGACGAGGGTGCCGCCGGGGGCGAGCAGCCGCCATGAGTCGGGCACGCTGCGCACGCCGAGGTGGTCGAAGACCGCGTCGACGCCGTCGGGGGCGATCTCGCGTACGGCGGCGGGCACGTCGGTGCGGTAGTCGATCGGGATGACGCCGAGGTCGCGCAGCCGGTCGTGGTTGCGCGCGGAGGCGGTGCCGATCACGCGGATCCCGGCCAGGCGGGCCAGCTGCGCCAGCGTGGAGCCCACGCCGCCGTTGGCGCCGTGGACCAGGATCGTCTGGCCGGCCTTGACGCGGGCCTTGCGGTGCAGCATCTGCCAGGCGGTGATGCCGTTGACCACGACGGTCTCCGCCTCGGCCGGGTCCAGGCCGGCGGGCACCGGCACCACGTCGGCGGCGTCGACGACCACGTGGCTGGCCCAGCCGCCCACCTTGGTCAGCGCCGCGACGCGCCGCCCGGTGAGGGCGGGGTCCGCGTCGGCGCCGACCGCGTCCACGATCCCGACCAGGTCGTAGCCGGGCACGAACGGAAACGGCGGCTGGTCGTAGTACCGGCCCCGGCGCATCTGCTGCTCGGCGAAGGACACGCCGGTCGCCTCCATGCGGATCACCACCTGCCCGGCGCCGGGTGCCGGGACCGGTGACGTACGCAACCGCAGCCCGTCCGGGTCCACCACGCCGGGGAGCACGATCTCGGTGCGCTGGTCCGTACTCATGCCGACCACTCCTTGGTTATTGCCTCTTGTGTTAGTTAGAAGCTGTAACTGAAGTATTATGGGCTCACTGAAGTGATGTCAAGCGAGGGGTACGGACATGGGCGACGCCGTCAAGAGCCCGCGGGCGCGTTACCGCGAGCAGGTGCGCGACGAGATCAAGGCGCACGCCTGGACGCAGGTCGCCACCACCGGCGCGTCGGCGCTGTCCCTCAACGCCATCGCCAAGCAGATGGGCATCAGCGGTCCCGCTCTCTATCGCTACTTCCGCAACCGCGACGAGCTGATCACCGAGCTCGTGCTGGACGCCTACCGCGACCTGTACGACACATGGCGGGCCGCGGTAACGCCCGGCGACTCGCCCGAGGCGAGGCTGGCCGCGATGGCGTCCGCCCTGCGCCGGTGGGCGCTGGCCACCCCGCATCGCTACCTGCTCATCTACGGCACGCCGGTGCCCGGCTACGCCGCCCCGCCCGAGGCGACCGAGCTCGCCGCCGGCCTCATGGCGCTCCTGCTCGACGCCTTCGCCGAAACCGAGGGCAAAGCCGAGAACGAAGCCGCCACAGCCCTCGAACACCACCTGGCCACCCACCGGCAGTGGGCGGCGGACCACCCCGCCCCGCCGTCCGCCCTACGCCGCGCGCTCACCTTCTGGACGCGGCTGCACGGCGTCGTCAGTCTCGAGGTCGCCGGGCACTTCACCGGCATGAACTTCGACCCCGGCCTGCTCTACGCCGCGGAGGGCGACTCCGTCGTCAACGCGCCCTGACCGGCGGTTCAGCTCGCCCGGGCACGGCGCGGTGTTCTTCCTCAGCCTCACGTATCCCGACCGATCAGAAATTCGCATCCGGCTGAGCGAACGGCTGTTCAAGGCCTGAGCGCCGCCGCGATCCCGACGAAGGATCGGATGAGCGGGTCGGTCCGGTCCCGGCGCCAGGCCACGACGAGTTCGCTCGGCGCTCGGTCGGCGACCGGGACGACGACGAGGCTCGCGGGCACCGGCTGGCCGAGCGGGGCCAGGGCGACCGCGCCGTTCCAGAGCACCGCCTGGAGGCACTCCTGGATGGTCCGCATCGGCGGAGTGCCCGGATCGGGACGGGCACCGGGCAGGGTCCAGTGGTCGCGCCACCGTTCGTCGGTGTCGTCCGGCAGCCGCACCGCGTGCCGTCCGGCGAGTTCCGCCGTGGTCACCGAGTCGCGTACGGCCAGGGGGTCGTCGGCGGGCAGGACGGCGCCGATGGGTTCGGTCCGCAGAGTGCGGAGTGCCAGGCCGGACGTTTCGAACGGCGTCCGGGTGAGGGCGACGTCGACGAGATCGGCGCGCAGCCCCGCGCTCGGGTCGCCGAGGTCGGCCTCGTGGATCGCGATGGTGACGTTCGGGTGCGCCTCGCGGAAGGCTCTCACCAGGGGTGTGCCGAGGTGCTCGACGGCGTCGGCGAGGGTGCCGAGGACGAGGGTCGCGGGGCCCGTCGCGACGGCGACACGCCTGCGCAGCCGCTCGGCCTGGTCGAGGACGGCTCGGGCCTCCCGCAGCATCACCGCGCCGGCGGGGGTGAGGTCGACTCCGCGCGGCGTGCGCTCGAACAGCACGCACCCGAGTTCGTTCTCGAGCTGCCGGATGGCCCTGCTCAGCGGAGGCTGGGTCATGTGCAGGCGCTGGGCGGCGCGGCCCACATGGCGTTCCTCGGCGACGGCGAGGAAGTACCGCAGCGAGCGGAGTTCCACGGGGCGACTCTACCCGTCGATACCGGCAGGGTATCGGGCCGAGAGAACCGGACTTGGACGCCGCGCCCGGCGCCGGTCGACGATCGAGGCCGGGACGGTCCGCCACTCCCGGCAGGCCGTGTGACGAGAGAGGCGGCAATGGGCGACCTGAGGATCGGCGTGTACCGGTACGACACCACCCGCGCGCTGTTCGACGGCGACGTGGCCGTCGACGGCGTCGACGCGACGTTCGACGCGGCGGGCACGCTGCCGGAGATCTTCAAGGGGCTGGCACGGGAGCGTCGCTACGACGTGGCCGAGTTCGGCCTGACCTTCTATCTGCGATCCCTCGAAGAGGGCGCGCCGTTCGTGGCGATCCCGGCCTTTCCGAACCGGGTCTTCCGCCACTCGTGCGTCTTCGTCAACCGCGACAGCGGCATCACCGGACCGCGGGACCTGGCCGGCCGGACCATCGGCGAGTTCGGGGTGTACGGCCAGGACTCCGGCGTGTGGGCCAAGGGCATCCTCATGGACGAGTACGGCTTCCGCCCCGAGGCGAACCGGTGGCTGATCGGCGGCCTGGACGAGCCGAGCGCGCCGTTCGACTTCGTGTCGCAGCTGCGCCCGGCCGGCGTCGACATCAGGGACGCGCCGGCCGGCAGGTCGCTGGGCGAGCTGCTGCGGACCGGGGAGATCGACGCCCTGTTCACCGCGAACGTGCCGCAGGCCGTGCTCGACGGTGCGCCGGAGATCGTGCGCCTGTTCCCGGACTACGAGCGGCGCGAGCGCGACTACCACCGTCGCACCGGCATCTTCCCGATGATGCACACCGTCGTCGCGCCACGGGAGCTGTTCGACGCGCGCCCGGGCCTCGCGACCCGCGTCTACGGGGCCTTCCTGCGGTCGAAGGACATCGCCGCCGACCGCTACCGCCAGGGTCGCCGGCTCTATGAGGTGCACAGCATGGTGCCCTGGACCAACGCCCTCGTCGAGGAGAACCGCGCGCAGTTCCCCGAGGACTGGTTCGCGTACGGAGTGTCGGCCAACCGCGCCGACCTCGACGCCTACCTGCGTTACCACCATGAGCAGGGCCTTTCGGCGCGGCGCTGGACGGTCGAGGAGATCTTCCACCCCGAACTTCTCGACACGTGAACCTCGCCAGGCGAGCGGCTTGGGCTCTGCTTACCTTGAGCGTGACGTTCCCATTACCTTCCGTGCAGTTTTCTGTGCGAGCTCGTCCACTTTCGGCTTCGTCGACTCACCCATAGTGTTCGGCGGGTGACGCAAAGTGCTGGAGACCCTGATCGCCGCCTCCCGCGACTGAGCGTCCATCCCCCCACCGAAAGGAACAGGTCATGACCATCGCCAGCGTGTACCAGAAGGACGTCGCCGACTACTGGAACGCCGAGCGAAACCCCGTCAATCTGCGACTGGGCGATGTGTCAGGGATCTACCACCACCATTACGGCGTCGGCGACGTCGACTGGTCCGTCCTCGACGTCGCCGACGGCGACGCACGGGACGAGGCGGTCATCACCGAGTTGCACCGGCTGGAGAACGCCCAGGCCCGGCTCCTGCTCCGCAATCTGGGCGAGATCCGGCCCGAGCACCGCCTGCTCGACGCCGGCTCGGGCCGGGGCGGCTCCAGCATCATGGCGAACGCCGCCTTCGGCTGTCGTGTCGACGGCGTCTCCATCTCCCAGACCCAGGTGGACTTCGCCAACGACCAGGCGGCCAAGCACGGCGTCGCCGACAAGGTGCGGTTCCATCTCAGGAACATGCTCGACACCGGCTTCGAGTCCGGTGCCTTCCAGGCGATCTGGAACAACGAGTCGACGATGTACGTGGTCCTGGACGACCTGTTCGCGGAGCACTCCCGGTTGCTGGCGCGCGGCGGCCGCTACGTCACCATCACCGGCTGCTACAACGACGTGTACGGGCTGCCCTGTAAGGCGGTGTCCACGATCAACGCCCACTACGTCTGCGACATCCATCCCCGCCGCGACTACTTCCGGGCGATGGCGGCCAACCGGCTCGTGCCCGTCACCGTCGTCGACCTGACGCCGGACACGATCCCGTACTGGGAGCTCCGCCAGAAGTCCTCGGTCGCCACCGGCATCGAGGACGCGTTCCTGGAGGCCTATCGCTCGGGCGGCTTCCAGTACCTGCTGATCGTCGCCGACCGCATCTGAGCTCTTCCCGACCGTGTTCCAACGAAGGCAGGTGAGCAGGCATGAACCCCACCCACGGGCCGTGCGACACCGGTGGCCGGCCCACCCCGCCGGCCGGCGACGCGCGGCTGGGCAGACCGACCGGCCTGGGGACCGCCGCGGCTCTCCTGCCCTCGCTGCTCGCCGCCGCGGGCCCCAGCCGCCAGGCGCCGTACGGCACCGTCTCCGAGGCGCTCCCCGGCCCGGCCCGCGGTGGTCCGGCCTACGCCGAACGACCATGGGGCGACGGCACGCACTCACCGCTCTACTGTCCGCTTCCCGAACGCGCCGACCAGCGACTGGCCGACGAGGTCGACGCCCGGCTCAGAGCCTGGGCGCGCGACCGCGGCTGCGACGACGACGAACTCGACGCGCTGGGCAAGGCCGCGTTCGGGAGGCTGGTCACCCTCGCCCACCCCGACACCGACGATCCCGACGCCCTCCTCGTCGCCGCCCAGCTGAACGCGGCCTGGTGGGCGGCCGACGACTACTACGCCGACGACACCGCGCTGGGCGCCGTCCCCGCACGGCTTCCGCAACGCCTCACCCTGGCGATGTCGGCCATGGACCCGGTCCCGCCCGTGGGAGACCTCACCCCTCCGCTGCGCGAGGCCCACGGAGACGACCTGGTCCTCCGGCTGCTCCAGTCGGCGGTCGCCCACCTGGGCCGGCACGCGACCTCCGCCCAGGTCCAGCGGATCTGCTACTCGACCTTCGCCATGTTCGTCAGCTGGACCGCGTACGCGGCCTGGCGCGAGACCGGCGAGGACCCGCCCGCCTGGGAGTACCTCGCGGCGCGCCAGCACGACAGCTTCTACACCTCGATGACGCTCGTCGACGTCGTCGGCGGCTACGAGGTGCCGGCCGAGCTCTTCTACGAGCCGCGCGTCCGCCGCGCCTCCATGCAGGCCGGCACCGCGAGCGTGGTGGTCAACGACCTGCACTCGGTGGCCAAGGACGCCGCCGACGAGAACCCCGTCTGCAACCTCGTGCTCCTGATCGCCGCCGACCGCGACTGCTCCGTGGACGAGGCGACCGAGATCACCGTGGCTCTCCACAACGACCTCGTACGCGACTTCGAGAGCAGCCACCGGGAGCTCGCGGCCGTCCCGTCTCCCGAACTCCAGCGTTATCTGCGCGGGCTGCGCGCCTGGATGGGCGGCGGCTTCGAATGGCACGCGACCAACCCCCGGTACGCCCAGCAGTCCTGATCTGCTCCACTGCGGCTACCGCCGGTGGGGATCGTCTTCGGGCAGCCAGGCGTCCGGGTCGTGTATTCCCAGGTCGCCGACGCCGTCGGTGAGCGCGTCGACGGTGGCCAGCACGGCCGACCGGGTCTCGTCGCGGCGCCAGACGAGGGACCACGTCCAGTAGACCCGCGGTTCGACCAACGGGCGTTTGACCAGGTCGGACGGCACTGAGGAGGTCTGGCTCTTCGGGCAGTTGACGATCGGGCGCGGGCTGCGGCGCACGTGGTCGAAGAAGCCGGATCCGGTGATGCCGGAGTCGGAGATGCGCACCGCGTGGGCGCCGGTGTCGCGGGCGAGCCGTTCGGCGTAGACGTTCCACTGCAGCCAGGACGCCGTGTCGTCGGAGCACAGAACGGCCGTGTCCCGGACGCGTACGGCGTCGGGGTCGGTGCCGGCCGCGACCGCGTAGAGCCGGTCGGCGCCGATGAGCCGGGCGTTCAGCCCGTGCCGTTCGAGGTCGTCCGTGCACACCCAGCAGATCGCGAGGTCCAGGCCGCCCGAGGAGACCCGGGCCGCCTGCGTGTGCGACGGCGCGACCCAGGCGTCCACGTGCAACTGGGCCACCGCGGAGACGTGGGCGACCGGGTCCGCGGGAAGCCAGCTGACGTACCCGAGCCGTACCGGCTCCGAACCGGACATCCGGGCCGCGCGGCTGCGGACGTCGTCGGCCCGTTCCAGTACGGCGCGGATGTGCGGAAGCAGCGCCGTCCCGGCCGGAGTGAGGCTGACCGAGCGGCGGTCGCGGTCGAACAGGCGTACGCCGAGGTCGCGTTCGAGCGCCTTGATCTGCTGGGACAGAGACGGCCCGGCGATCAGTAGTCGCTCCGCGGCGCGGCCGAAGTTGAGCTCCTCGGCGACCGCGACGAAGTATCGCAGCTGACGAAGCTCCATCACCGTCATCGTACGGCTCTGGGAGGCTGCGCCTACCAGCAGGGAGGAATCCCGTCCTGGCGCCATCCCCGGTGAGCCCTGCATCGTGGGACCTGGGAGACACGACCGCACACGCCCCCCAACGGCTTCCCGTCGCCGCCCCCTGGCCGGGCGGGCAGCCGGCCCCCGGATGGCTTTCGCCGCGGCGCCTCCCGGCCGCGGCGGGAGCCACCCCCGCCACCCCCGCCCCACCTGTCCGCATCGCATCGCCGAGGAACTCCCATGCGCTCCGCACCGCCGCAAGAGCGCGGCGTCACCCACGCCGGCGCGGCCCACTCGCCCCGGGCCCACATCATCCACAGCGCCGCCGCGCTCGCGGCGGGCATGGGCGTCGGCCGGTTCGTCTACACGCCGATCCTTCCCCTGATGAACGCCCAGGCCGGCTTGTCGGCCGGGACCGGCGCGAGCCTGGCGACCGCCAATTACGCCGGTTACCTGGCCGGCGCCCTCGGCGGCATCCTGCTGCCGCGGCTGGTGCGCTCCTCGACCGTCCTGCGCTGCTCCCTGCTGGTCCTCGGCGCGTCCCTCGCCGCGATGCCGCTGACGCACGCGACCGCGCTGTGGCTGGCGCTCCGGTCGTGCGCGGGCGTGGCCAGCGCGTTGATCTTCGTCATCGCCGTGAGCTCGGCCCTCGACCACCTGCGCGACCACCCGGTACACCTGCCGGGCTGGGCGTTCGGCGGGATCGGCGCCGGCATCGTACTGTCCGGGCTGCTGGTGCTGACGCTGCGTTCGGTCGCGGACTGGCGCGTCGCGTGGTGGGCCGCCGCCGGGCTGGTCGTCCTGCTCACCGTCCCGTCGTGGAACCTGAGGACGGCACCCCATGCGGTGACTCCGGTACCCAGCGGGCGGGAGCGAGCGAAAGGCCGGCGCGCCTGGTTCAACGCCCTGTTCGTCTCGTACACGCTGGAGGGCGTCGGCTACATCATCGCGGGCACCTTCCTGGTCGCCGCGATCGAGCAGGAAGCCCCCGCCTGGATCGGGAGCGCGGCCTGGGCCCTGGTCGGGCTGGCGGCCGTGCCCTCCTCCGCGCTGTGGGCGTGGCTGCATCGGCGCTGGTCCCGCCCTGGTCTGCTGGTCGCCGCGCTCGCCGTGCAGACGGCCGGCGTCGCCCTGCCCGCGCTGCTCGGCGGCGCGGCGGCGGCGTTGCTCTCGGCGATCCTGTTCGGCGGCACATTCGTCGGGGTCAGCACCCTCGCGCTCGCGGCAGGCGCCGACCTGCGGTTCCCGCGCTCTGTCGCGCTGCTGACCGCCGGTTACTCCGCCGGCCAGATCGCCGGGCCGCTGATCGTGACTCCTCTGCTTCACCACGGATACCGGGGCGCCCTCCTCGTGGCGGCCGCCGTGGTGTCGGCGGCCGCCGTCGCGGCCGGGTTCCTCCGGATCAGCGTTCGGTCAGGCGGCGGTCGGCTTGACGTAGGTGACCCTGACGTTCAGGTACGTTGATCGGCCGTAGTCGTGGCCGCGGATGGCGAGCACGTTGCAGCAGTCCAGGACGTTCGCCGGGACGACGACGTTGATCGCGCCGGCCACGCAGTTACCGCTCTTGGCCGTCTGCACGAGCTCGCCGTTGAAGAAGACCTGCGCGTCGTTGTCGACCGTTCCCTCGATACGCACCTGCTGCGCGTCCCGCGGGATGTGGACCCAGTGGCGCACCAGGATGTCGGTGTTCACCGCCCACGGCGTCTTGACGTTGGCCGGGTTGTTCCAGGCGCAGCCGGCGGTGACGGTGCCGAAGCCCTCCTGCCCGGTCGGCCAGCCGCTGTCGTCGAAGTGCCGGCGGTAGAACAGGGGCTGGTCGGCCGCGGGCGGCACCTGGAGGTACCTCCAGTCGGTGCTGTTGAAGCCGAGTGCCGTGACGACGGTCTGCCGCGCTCTGGCCGGAGAGGCGGACGCCGGCGCGGACATCCCCGCCGCGGCCAGCAGCGAGCTCGCCGCCAGCACGGTGGGCAGGAGACGCGATGAATTCGTGAGCATGACAATTCCCCCGGTAATCCCTATTAGCCTGATTTCTCGGCCAGTGGCGCCCTCTTGACGCGGTCACTGCACGCCACGGCGGTGAAAGCAAACCATGCCCCCAATGCCCGTGAACAGATCTCCTATTGCAAAGATCGACATGGCTTTGGGGAATGAATTCCATGTCGCGTTCGGAGCCGAATTTGAGGAAATACTGGAGATTACCGGTCGGCCCGCCGTCGCTGGTGCGCGGCCAGGAGCGAAGTCCAGGCCAGGATGAGCCCCATCGCGATGGCGAAGGCGACGTTGGCCGCGCGGGCGGCCTGGAGCGCGAAGACCGACATCCAGGCCGCCAGGAAGATCGCGCCGGTCACTGTGCTGAGAGCCGCCCAGCCGCGGCGGCCGGCCGCGGCGAACCGCCGGGCGAACACGAAGCACGCGCAGATCAGGGCGAGAAAGGCGATCCCGGCGACGAGGAGGTGCAGCGTGCCGTGCCAGCTCATGGTCGTGGGCGGGCCGGTCGGCGTCCCCGGTGGAAAGCCGTCGGCGGGGTCGGCCGAGAAGACCGCCGCGGCGACCATGCCGGAGCCGAAGACGCCGACCAGCGGCGGTCCCCAGCGGCCCGGACCCGGCACCCGGTAGAGCCCGATCGCGTATGCCACGAACAGCAGCCCGCTGACCGCGAACGTGGCGATCTGGATCCATCCCCGGTCACCGTTGCTGAGCATGCTCGCCGAATGCCGGCTGATGTCGAATCCGGCCCTGGTCGCCATCTGCAGCACCACCATGACGATGTAGAGCGGGCCGGCGACGATGCCACAGGTCAGCAACGCTCTCGTCGATCCGGCGACCGCGCCGGGCGCCCTGCCGGTCGCCTCAGCCATTGTCGCCCTCGCTGGGCGCGTAGTGGTGCACTCCGAACGCGACGGCCACGGCGAGGTCCTCGTCACTGGTTCCCCAGGCGGCCTGGATCGCGGCCCCCCAGGCATGGCAGCTGCGGGTGGCGAATTCCCTCGCCTCGGACCTGGTGCCCCAGGTGGCGGGGTCGAACTCCACGTCGTGCAGGAAGAGGTCGAGGCCGAGCAGTGCGAGGTCCCAGCCACAGCCGATCCCGACTGTGCCCCCGGGGCCGTAGGCGCGTACCAACTCGTCGACGATCTCGGCGGGCGACGCGTGCTCCAGCTCCAGAATCGCGCCTCCCTCGCCATCGGGCGCGAGGCGGACCTCGACCTCGGTTTCCATGCCCTCCCCGAGACACCAGGTCACCTTGAGCAGGCGAGGCTCCTCACAGTGCAGGATCTCTCCGCCGGCGTTGTTCCTGAGCCGGTAGGTGCCGCCGAGCCGCAGGTCGCCCTCGATCGGGGCCAGCCATCGGCCGATTCGGCCGGGGTCGGTGCAGGCGTTCCACACGTCCTCGACCGGGGCGTCGTAGCCGCGGCGCAGCAGCAGTGACCGCCCTTCGCCGGTGGCGACCGGCAGGTCGCCGATCTCCCGGTGGGTGGCATTGACCTGGCTGACGATGTCGATCACGTATCTGCCTCGCTCTTCGTCGAAGGTGGTCCGCCGGCCGGTGCGGGCACCAGACAATGCCAGGCTGTGCTTATATAAGTCAACCTTGAATATACGAGATCAGTCCGAGCAGGGACCGGTGGAAACGGCGGTGACCGGGGTCGTGCCCGCCCGGGCCTGGGAGCTCAGCTCCCGCGCGGTGAGCGCGAAACTGCCCTGCGCGCTCCCGAGATCGGTCGCGAACACCATGGCGGACACGTTGCCGGCCGTGGTGACGAGCGGTCCGCCGCTCATTCCCCGGGTGATTCCGGCGGACTCCGACATCGCCCACGCGAGCGTTCTCCTGAAGGCGCAGGGCCGGTGCCGTCAAACCGGGCACCCGGAGAACGGCCAGGTCCCGTTCCGGGTCGAATATCACCACGGTCGCCGCGAAGGACCGGCCCCGGTCGTCGTTGACGGTCGGGGCGCCTTTCATGCCCGCCAGGACATGCGCGGGCGTCAGGACGTGTTCCGTGGCGTACACGAACCCGCTCCCGGCGAGGCGCCGGCCGCACGAAGGCGCGGTCCCCATCACCTGCACGACGCTCGCGCGGGCGGCGCTGACCGCCGGTGAGGCGGTGACGGCGCTGTCCGGCGGCCCGGTCACCGGCGCCGAGCGTACGGCCGTCGCCCCCGACGGGTGGCGCCGCTCGCCGCCCGGCAGCCACACGACCGCCGCGACCGCGAGTGCCGTGAGCAACACCGCGCCAAGGGCGAGGGCGAGCAAGAGGAAGCGGGACCGGACCCGGTGGCCCGCGGGCGGCTCGGGCCGCCACGACACCTCGTCGATCACGCGTTGACCCGAGGGCTCCGAGGTGTCGGGGCGGTGTCCGAAAGATCACGGTGTTCGCCGCCGCTTGTCGCGTCGGTCCGCCGGTGCCACCGTGGACGACATGGCAGGCGAGCGCACGGGCTGTCGGGTTCGGATGTCGAGCGAGGTCCGCGACTGGCTGGCGACTCTGCTGGCCGAGGACCGCCAGGTGGGTCGGACGGTCGGCGAGGCCGTGACGGTTCTGTTGGAGAGTGGTTTCGGGGCACCGTTCGTCCTTCCGCTGGAATCCGCGCTGCGCGGGCAACATCCCGGGATCGCGCTGGATCACTGCTACCAGCGTCAGCTTCGGCTTCTGCGGGGGGTGCGCCGGAGCCTGGCCGACCTGGCCACCGCGCGTAAGCGACTGGAGCTGCGGATCGGTCAGGAGGTTACGGCCGACGCGCGTCGACGGTACGAGGACCTGGTGGCGGAAGAAGTCCGGGCGACCCTGTTCTTGCAGCGGGTACAGGCGACAGTGGATGCGTTCCGTGCTCGCAAGGAGGTCGTGAAGGCGGGGTACACCGCGGCGCTGGCCAACCGGACCCTCGACGAGGCGTTCGCGGCCTTCGACGAGTCGTACGTGTCCGGCCGGGCGGCCGATGAGGTGGCGCCGGCCCATGCCGCCGCCGACGAGATGCTGCGCGCCGCCGCCGAACTGGAGCGGCAACTCGGTGCGGACACCCAGCCTGAGATCAGTGAGCTGCGGCTTGAGGCATCCGACCTGCGCCTGCTGTTCGCGGTCACGCCATCGGACACGGCGGTGCTGCTGGTCGTGGGAATCGGTCACGACGATTGGGGCCAGTGGTACGCGGAGGCGCTACAGCTGGCCCAAGCCGAACTCGAACTCCAGGACGACGACTTCACCGGCTACGACCTGGCGGCCTTCCTCTCCGAGTACTTCCCCGGCGAGGAGGCGGCGGTCCGGGCCGGCGCCGCCCGGCTGATCGAGCCGAACCGGGCGGGGTAGTTCGTGTGGAGAATCGGCATGGCCTCGGCGGTCGGCGTCCTTGTACGGGCGCGCGAACATTCGGAGAAAAACGACTTTTCGCGTTGATCGTATTGCGCGAAATCACCGTGAACTCTCTCCGGTATCGCCTGTGGAAAACTTATGCACCCTCGGTTATGCCGCGTTACGATATGTAGAGAGCGACCGCCCCCCGGCTGACAATTTGGAGATTCCTTATGCCAGCACAGACTGAAGCCTACGAAGCTCCGGCGATCCGTGCCTACGGCATTATTCTGAGATCGTGGCGGGAGCGCGCCAATCTCACCAAGCTCGAACTCGCGGAGACCCTCGGCTACACGCCGCAGCTCATCGGCCAGCTGGAGGCCGCGAAGAACATTCCCTCCGAGAAGTTCAGCGAGGACCTCGACACCTTCTTCAAGACCGGCGGCCTCTTCGTCGAGCTCTGGAAGCTGATCAAGGACACGCGCCATCTCATCGCCCTGCCCCCGGGCTTCTCCAAGTACCTGGAGCTGGAGGCCGCAGCCGCCAGGACCTATACCTTCGAAGCGCTACTGATCACAGGACTCTTCCAGACCGAGGCCTACGCACGCGCGATCATGAGCTCGTTCATGGCTCCCGACGTCATCGACGAGGCATTGCAGGCGCGGATGGACCGAAAGCGCATTCTCGACCGCCCGAACGCACCTCGAATCTTCTTTATCGTCGATGAGCAGGTGCTCCGTCGCATCATCGGTTCACCCGAGATCGTGAGAGAGCAGCTTGCCTACTTACTCGAGCTCAGCGAACGACCTAACATAAACATTCAGGTGCTGCCCGAGGACACCGAGCACTATGTGGCGTACTCCGGTAGCTTCACGATCCTCGGCTTCGGCGACGAGCCCGACATCGCCTACATCGAAGCAGCAGGTCAGGGCAATCTAATCGCGAGCCCGGCGTCTGTCGCGAACTGCGCCATGAGGTATGACTTGCTCCGAATCCATGCGTACTCTGTAGCTGAGACACGGCGTGTCATCCGGAAGGCTATGGAGAGCATATGAAGACTCCGGACCTGTCCACCGTCCAGTGGCGTACGAGCGAATACAGCGGCGCTGAGGGAGGGCAGTGCGTCCAAGTGGCCATTCTGCCTGCATGTGATTCGTCAGATGCGGAGGCGGTTCGTCCGGCCTAGGTCCGGGGCTGCGCGTGGTCAGGGGGTGTGGCTTGGGGTGGGCTGCCCGGCCGGCGGGTTGTTCGCTCGGGTGGTCAGTTCGGTGAGCAGGGGTGTGGGATCGAACGCCTCCTGTGCGCTGATGTTGCTGATCACGTGGTGCTCGTCCCAGTAGGCGATCTTGATGAACGAGCCGGGGACCGAGTTCCAGAAGCGGTCCACCCGCGGATCGGTCACGTTGCAGGAGCCGTGGACGGTCTTGCCGGGCGCGGCGAGGGGCAGCTTCGCGACGCAGTCGCCGACGGCCTTCTCGCTGCCGCCGGACATCGACCTGCTGCCGTAGACCGTGACGTCGACACTGGCCTGTACGGACCGGTGCTCGTCCGACTGGTTGTGGCCGGTCACCTTGATGTGGCAGTTTCCGCTCCGGCAGTGTGACGGCAGGTCCACGTTGTCCACGTTGAAGTCCGTGGAGAAGCCGCTCTCGATGACCATCGTCTTCGGCAGCGTGCGGGCCTGGGCGGCGAGTTCCGCGTACGCCGCTCGGGCGTCCTGGACGCTGCCGGCCCGTACCGACAGAGTGGACTGTTTCACCGGGGGGTCATAGTCCTCCTTCTCGCCGGGCAGGCCGACACCGGTGTAGGCGACGAGGGTGTGCGGGGAGGACGCCGACGCCCAGAACGTTCCCGCGGGGAGGGACTGCGAGTCGTCGGGGATGAAGCGCGCCGCTCCGGACGGTACGTCCGACGGGGTGGGCAGCGGCGTCGTGGTCTGCGTCGGCGGCGCGGGGGTCCACGGGTCGCTCACGGGCGAGACCTTGAGCGCGCTGCCCAGTTTGCGCGGGGACAGGTCGCCGAGCGCGGCGCCCCAGACACCGCTGCCCTCGTCCACCCATCGGCCGGCGTAACGCGCGACGTCGGCGGCCTTGGTGTCGCCGTGCCGCCAGTACGCCTTGCCGGCCTTGAGGAACACCCGCGACCCGTCGACGACGATGACCTGCGCCGAGTCGCCCTTGTCGGTCACGGTGCCGATGGCGTCACCGTCGCCCATGGCGCGCAGGTCGAGCGTCAGCGACTGGCCGTACGCCTTCCAGGAGCCCGTCCAGTGCAGCAGCGGCACCGCGGTGACCGCCGTGCCGACGTCCACCATCGTCAGCGGTCGCTGCGGTGCCTTCTTCCTGCCGCCCGAACAACCGGTGATCCCCACCACGCCCGCAGTCGCCAGTGCCACCGCGGCCCGCACGCGCTTCCCGTGGCGGACCTGGCCACCTGTATTCATTTCGCCCCAGCCTTCCCGAAGACCCGACCAGGGTCGTCGCGGCCGGAAGCCTAATGTCCTGGGCTCGGAATTCGTCGGCGAGACGAACGCCGCGCGCTGGTTGGCGAGAATCCGTGCACGGAATGGCGAGAACGCCGCCGCGACGTGGATCAGGGCACACTGGCCGCGTGCGGATCGTGGTCGGTGGCGACAATCTCCCTCTCGCCGAACGCATGGCCAGGTTGAGCCGGGCGTACGGCGCGGAGGTGATCAAGGCGGGCGACGGGTTCCCCGCGCTGATCGAGACGGCCGAGCGGGAGCGGCCCGACGTGGCCGTGACGACGGTGCGCCGGGCGTACGCGGATCTCGACAAGGTACTCACGGTGCTGGACCTGCGGCGCCGGAACCCGGGGACCGGGTTCGTGCTCCTCTCACCGACCGCGGACGTGGCGTACACGAGGGAGCTCCTCACCGCCGACGGCGGCGTCGGATACCTGCCGGAGAGAAGTCTCGGTCGGCCCGCCGACGTCGTCCTCGCGCTCCTGCGCGTCGTTTCGGGCGAGTTCGGCCTGGACCAGGCGCTGATCGGGAATCTCATCAGTTCCACCTGGGGGACGGAACTGCGAAGGCTGGGCAGGGTGGAGCGTGAGGTCGTGGATCTGCTCGCCGCGGGCTGGCCCGATGACGTGATCGCCGCGCGGCTGTGGTTCGAGGAGGCGACGGTGGTCAGGCTCGTCGGCGAGATCTTCGAGAAGC
The DNA here is from genome assembly GCF_030269445.1 of Actinoallomurus iriomotensis. Lineage (GTDB taxonomy): Bacteria > Actinomycetota > Actinomycetes > Streptosporangiales > Streptosporangiaceae > Actinoallomurus > Actinoallomurus iriomotensis. The sequence goes on along the minus strand of NZ_BSTJ01000018.1, from coordinate 140,875 downwards.
TCGGCCTGGAGCCGGCGGCCGATCCGGCGCGCCGGGCCAGGGCCGTGCTGGCGCTCGCCGCCGGTCGCCCGCGTCCGCCGTCCTGACCTCGGTCGGCGTACGGCCCGCGCTCACCGTTCCGACCTCAGCCGCGGAGCGCGTCGGCGAGCAGGATCGCGTGGATGTCGTGGGCCAGGTCGGTGAATCCGATCCGACCGTACGCGTGGCGGTGGGCGGTCTCGTCGAGCCTTCGGAGGAGCCGGCTCTCGGCGCCCGGGACGTCGGGGGTCGCGAACCAGCCCTCGTCGGCCACGCTGATCCGCAGGGCGGGAGCCGCGGCGCCCGTGCTCACCACCAGCCGGCCGTACGGGTCGTCACGGTCGACGTCCTTGCGTTCGAGCACCCGCAACCCCCGGCCGCGTAGCGCCCGGTCGAGTCTCCGGACGGCGTTCGCGAGCCAGTCGATCAGCTCGTCCCGGAGGTAGGTGTTCCGGTCGGCGACGAGGTAGCCGCGCCGTCCGTCGCCGAACGCCGCCGTCCGGGTCCAGCGAAGGCCGAACGGCGCGTCGCCGTTCAGGGAGAACCACGTGCGGATGTCGTCGGGGCTCGGCGGGCCGAGTTCGCGGCCGAGCGGGCTGAGCCGCCGGAACGCTTCGGGACGTACACCGGCGATCTCGACCGCCCGCTCGGCGAGCCACGGGGACACGTCGGTGCCGCGGACCGCGGCCCGGCGCCAGCCCAGTTCGCGTGCCAGTGAGCCGTCGGCCTCCGCGATCGCGGCTTCGATCCGCGGGAATCCGGTTTCCAGCGTCCATTCGGGATCGCCGGCGTTCAGACGGAAAGAACTGCCGGCGAGCCTGAAGGCGGTCTCACCGTTGAAGGGATACCACCGAGGGTTGAGGCGGGTCCATTCGCAGATGCGAGCGCCGGCCGGAGGGCGGCCGTCTCCGCAGGTGATCTCCGGAGCCGGCTCTTCGCTCAGGACGCGTTCGAGTGCCGAGCCGAGATCCCGGCCGAGGAGGTACCAGGCGTTGTCGTACCGGGCGAGGATCCGCCCGGTCTCGTCGGTGAAGAACCGGCCGACGCCGTAGTCGTACCGCCGGCCGAGGACGCCGCCGTCGACCTCGATCAGGCCGATCGGGAAGAGCCGCGTCCCGAGGTCGTCGGCGAACCTCGTGTACTCCACCGGATCGATCCATGGCTCCAGTGGGAGGAAGTGGATGTGGCATCCGGGCTCGGCCACGTCGAGCAGGCCGAACTCGGTCAGGAGCTCGACGGCGGCGGGGAAGACCTCATGACGGCGGCCCTGGATCCCGTCCCTGGCACAGAACTCGGTGAGCCAGCGCGTCACGTGCGCGCCCGCGTCGCGTCCCGGCCGCCAACCCGCGTTCGTCAGGAGGAGCCCGACGTCGAAACCGAAGGGGGAGTCGTCGCTCACCAGCTCGCCCGTCCGATCCGGGTCGTACGGAACGGTGGGCGGGTCGTTCGCCCAGCCCGACCGGTCGATCGGGCACTGGTCGAGGGACCGGAGGTAGAGGTCATCCGCGATCTCCCGATGGGCGCCAAGGGCGGATCGGGCCTTCGCGACCACGGCCGGTGAGACGGGGCCGCACCGGTATTCGGCGGCGGCGATGTGGTCGAGGAACTCGGGCTGCGGCGCGTGGTGGTGGGCGATCAGGTGGTAGGCGCAGCCGTCCGACCAGATCCAGGTGCCGTCGGTGTAGTAGGACAGCGGAACGCCTTCGGCCGAGGCGGCCGGATCCTCGTCGTCGAACAGGGTGAACAGCCACGCCTGGTCTCGTTCGAGCACCTCCGCCCCCCGCAGGTAGCGGACGATCCGGGCGCGTTCGGCGGCGTCGTCGATGACGGCGCGGGAACGCCCGTGACGCGCCGCGTCGCCGTCGAACCGATGAACCTCCTCGGCGAAAAAGAATTCTCCGAACGCGGAGGACAGGACGGATATCGCGTCACCGTCGGCCATGCCGCAATGGTAGGGAACGGCGCATCAAGCGCTCTACGTAATTGGTGTGTCATCGGGATTTCAACGGGCCTGACTAACTTCGCAGCGAAAAGACGGTGCCCGCGTTCTCCACCCCGGTTCACCGCGAACCGTCATGTCGTCGACCGCGGTCGACGTCCCCTCCTTCGCCACCCTCCGGCGCGCCCGGCCGACCCCTCCCGTGGCGCGCCAAAGTCCCCCGACAGCAAGGAAGGAAGCAGTGCACTTCATGTCGAACGCGAGAAGAGTGAGAAGGTGGCGCGCCCGACGGCTGGGTCTGGCGGCGCTGGCCGTCACTGCGGCCGGCGCGACCGTGGCGGCCACCACCCTCACCCCGCAGGGAACGGCCCACGCCGATGCCGAGGTCACCTGCAGCCCGGTGAAGCTGGTCTCGGTACCCGGAACCTGGGAGATAACCCCCTCCGCGGATCCGAACGCCGCGACGGGCATGCTGAAGGGCGTCACGGACCGCCTCGAGCAGCGGTTCGGCTCGCGGGTCTCCACGTACACCGTGCCGTACGACGCCCAGGCCTTCACCCAGAACGAGACCTACGCCGACTCGGAGCAGGCGGGCCTCAAGGCCGCCAAGGCCGCGGTCACCAAGATCTCTCAATCCTGCCCGGGCACCAGGTTCGTCGGCGTCGGTTACAGCCAGGGCGCGGACATCGTCGGCGATCTCCTCGCCCAGATCGGGAACGGAAACGGCCCGGTCCCGGCGTCCGACCTCATCGCCGGCGGCAACCTGGCCGACCCGCAGAAGGGCACGGACGGCGAAGTCGTCCTCGGCAACGACCTGCCCGGCACGCAGGGCCTCCTCGGTCCGCGCAAGGGCGGGTACGGCGCCCTGAACGGAAAGGTGGCCGAGGTCTGCCTCAAGGGCGACCTGTACTGCGCCTCACCGAAGAACAACCACCTGACGCTGGCGCTCGGCGCCGTGCTGGGCAATGTGGGCCTCACCAACCTGCTGGCCGGCGCCAACGACGATCTCAGCCAGTCGCCCGACCCCAGCAAGACCGACGACCCGGACAAGAAGGAAGACGGGCCGAACCCCGACCTCAGCCTGCTGCCCGCCGGCATCAAGAAGCTCGCGGGTCAGGCGAAGCACAAGAACGCCAAGGGCGCCGAGAAGACCGCGACCGACCTCACCGCTCTCGTCCAGCCCGTGCAGGCGCTGGCCAAGCTCGCCTCCAACCCCTTGCTGGTGAACGCGCTGCTGGCCAACCCGCAGACGCATGACGCCGGCCAGGTGCTGCAGACCCTCGGGCAGATCGACATGGTCGGGCTCGCCGGCGACCTCGACAAGGCGACCACCGCCGCGTCCAACAACGACCTGGACTCCCTGGCCTCGGTCGCGGCCGACGCCACCAGCAAGATCGCGCCGCTGGCGGGTGTGCCGACGGGCCAGGTGGCGCAGGTCACGGCGGTCCTCCTGGCGCTCCAGCCCACCCACCTGCTGGGGCAGGCCAACAACATCCTCAAGCTCACGAAGATCGACTTCGCCGGCATCACCAAGGCCGCCGAGGCGCTCCCCGAGCAGATGAAGAAGGGCGACGTCAAGGGCACCTTCCGCTCGGTGAACGCGATCGAGGACCGGCTCATGCCGCTGGCCCAGATCGCCAACGACATCGACTTCAAGGCGCTCGGCGCGGCGCTGGAGCTGATTCCCGACCAGAACGCCCAGCTGGTCGGTCAGGCGCTCATCGTCCTCGACCGGGTCAACTGGACGCGCATCGTCCGTGACCTGCGCAAGATGCAGACCGCTGTGGAGAAGTTCGACCCCCGGCACCCGCCGGTCATCGACCAGAAGCACCCGGTGAAGTCGCTGAACAACGTGTTCGGCGTCAACGTGCTCGGAATGCTGCCGCAGGTCCTCGACCTGGGGGAGCACGGCCTGCAGGTGGCCGGGCTCAAGCTGCCGAACGGCACCCTCAAGCAGCTGGTCAAGGAGGACCTCACTCCCCAGCACGTGGCGAGCGAGGGTCTCCAGGTCGCGGTCTTCTACGCCTCCAGCGTCCACACCGCGTACGGCGACACCTCGGTCGACGGTACGGGCAAGCCGGCCGTGGAGACGCTCGCGGACTGGCTGGGCGAGCGCATAGCGACCTCCTGATACCAGGCGTCCCCGGCCGTCCAGAGCAGCGCGGCCGGGGGCGTCTGCCCCTTCCCCCCTCCAGAAGAGAAGACGATGAAATACCTGAAAATCGGGGTCGCCGTCGCCGGGGCGGCGGCGACCGTCGCGGCCGTGACCGTGGCCGCGCTGTCCCCGGCGCAGCACACCGCCGGAACCGTCGCCGCGAGCACGGTGAGCTCGGACAGCGCCAGTGCGCTCCGCGCGTCGATCCTCGACGGCTCACTGTGGCGCACGCACAAGGTGGTCAACTCGTGCGCGGGTCCGAAGAAGTACCGCATCGGGTGCGACTTCGGGCTGGTCGCGGCGTCCGGTGACGCGTCGAAGCCCGCGAGCACCACCGAACCGGCCGGCCTCGGCCCGTACGACCTGGCGCGCACCTTCCACCTGCCGGCGGGCAAGGGGAAGGGCGGGACCGTGGGCATCGTCACCATGGCCCACCATCCGAGCCTGGAATCGGACCTGGTCGCCTATCGCAAGCAGTACGGGCTCCCGGCCTGTACGGCCGCGAACGGCTGCCTGAAGGTCGTCGGCGAGAACGGCGGCAAGCCGCCGGCGACGACCGTCCGGCTCCCGCTGCTCTCGCAGCTCGCGCAGAGCTACACCCTGGAAACCGCCATGGACGTCGAGATGGTGTCCGCGGCCTGCCCGAACTGCAAGATCCTGGTCGTCGAGCAGCCCATCGAACCGGCATCGATCGCGGCCGGCGCGGCCGGCTTCCCGCAGCTCGACGCCCAGCACGAGGCCAACGCGACGAACACGGCCATCAAACTCGGCGCGGACGCGGTGTCCATCAGCTACTTCATCGGCAACGGGATGCAGAGCGACATCCTCACGGAGGGCGCGCTGCCCGAGCGCATGCACCACCCGGGTGTCCCGATCCTCTCGGCAGCGGGTGACCTGGGCTTCCTGGGCATCAAGCCGAAGGATCAGAACTGGCCGCAGCAGCTGCCCTTCATGATCTCGGCGGGCGGGGTGGAGCTGACCTCGGCCGACGGCGGCCAGACCTTCACCAAGAAGGCGTGGGGGAAGGTGGAGGGCGGACAGAAGTACATGTCCTCCTCCAGCGGCTGCAGCACGACACTGCCGCCCGCGAACCGGCAGCCGGCGTCCGTGGCAAAGCTCTGCCAGGGGCATCGCGCCACCACCGACATCTCCGCCGCCGCGAGCGGCCTGACGATCTACGACACCTACTGGCCGACCGCGAGCGCGGACCCGGTGGGCGGATGGGGCGTCGGCGTGGGCACCAGCGCCGCGTCGCCGTACCTCGCGGGCCTGTTCGTCCGGGCCGGCGCCGCCAAGAAGGTCAGCGGCCCGAACACCATCTACCGGGCGCCGCGCGGCGCGATCGAGGACGTCACCACCGGCTCGAACATGGAGAACGGCGCGGAGGGCTGCGGGGACGCCCCGACGGTGCTGTGCGTGGCCGGGCCCGGCTGGGACGGGCCCACCGGAGTCGGAGTGCCGAACGGTCTGGGGGCCTTCCGGCCGGCCTCGTGACAGCGGGCCGGTGCTCTCTCGCGGAGTACCGGCCAGTACGGCCCACAGGCCGGTGCTCCCCGCAGAGCACCGGCCTGTGTTTTTCCGGATTCTCTATTGAACGAGCGGTCAATACTGCTAGTTTGCCGACATGGTCAGGGTTCGACTTGATACGGACCAGCGGCGTGAGCAGCTTCTGCGCGTTGGCATAGAGCTGCTCGGCACGCAGCCGGTGGAGACGCTGTCGGTCGGCACGGTCGCCCGTGCGGCCGGTGTCTCGAAGGGGTTGCTGTACCACTACTTCCATGACCGGGAGGAGTTCCTCGTGGCAGTGGTGCGGGCGGCGACGGAGGAGCTCGTCGCCGCCACGGAGCCGGACGTCTCCCTGCCGCCGCTGGTGCAGCTCGAGCGCGCCATCGACGGCCTCATCACCTACGCCGAAGAGCACGCCGTCGGTTACGTCGCGCTCGTCGAAGGGCGCATCGGCATCCCCGGCGTCGCCGAGGTGACGAAGGCCCAGCGCGAGCGAAGAGTCGAGAGCTTCGTCGAGCACCTCGCGCGGATGAGCCCGGCGGACCCGCAGACCGTGCGCGGCTCGGCGGTGCTGCGGACCGCCATCGACGGGCAGCTCACCTTCCTCCACCAGTGCGTCCTGCGCTGGCTCGAACAACGGGACATGGACCGCGCGACGCTGCTTCGCTTCCTGGTGAACGCCTTCCTGATGGCGATGCTCGCGGCGAACTCCGTCGACGCCGGTCTCCAGTTCGACGTGCTGGGCGCCTCCCCTCCGTTCCAGGCGGACGTCGCCGAAAGTGGGAGAGCATGATGGGAACGCTCCGGCAACTCCGGTTCACGGTGCTCGGCCCGGTGCGGGCCTGGCTCGGCGACGTCCCGCTGGACCTGGGACCGGTCCGCCAGCAGGCCCTCCTGGTCGCCCTGATGCTGCGGCCGGACGCCACGGTCAGCCGGCAGGAGCTGCTCGACGGGATCTGGGGCGCGGAGCCGCCGGGCACCGGCGGCAAGGTCATCCCGGTCTATGTGCACCGGTTGCGCGAGCGCCTGCGCGCCGCGGGCGCCCAGGACACCGTGATCAGCCGCGACCGGGGCGGATATCGCTTCGTCAGCGAGGGCGCCCGGGTGGACACCGCGCGGCTGGAGGAGATCGCCGTCGAGGCCGCCTCGGCGCGGGCCTCCGGCGACCTCCGCGCCGCGGTGGACACCTGGTCCCACGCCCTGAAGCTGTTCCACGGTGAGCCGCTGAGCGGGCTGCCCGGGCCGTTCGCGGAGGGGGAGCGGCTGCGGCTGACCGAGCGCCGCATCGCCCTGCTGCAGGAGAAGCTCGAATGTCAGCTGCGGCTGGGCCGGTACGCCGAGGCGGTGAGCGAGCTGTCCGCGTTGACGGCGACGCACCCGCACAGCGAGTCGCTGGCCGCGCTGCTGATGCGCGCCATGTACGGAAGCGGCCGGCAGGCGGACGCGCTGTCGGTGTTCACCCAGGTACGCGGCCGGCTGGTCGACGACCTGGCGGTCGAGCCGGGCGAGGAGCTGCGGCGGGTGCACCAGGCGGTGCTCCGCGGTGACGACGCGTTCCTTCTCGGCGACGCCCCACGGCGCGCGCCGGCCGAGGCCCCCCTGGCGACGGCTCCGGCGGCGCCGTCCGCGCCGGGTCACCGCCGGCGCAACGAACTTCCGGGCGACGTCGGCGAGCTGACGGGCCGCGCCCGGGAGATCGCGCTCCTCACCGCGCCGTACCGTACGGACGCGGTGTCGGTCCTGGCGGTGGACGGTGTGGCGGGCGTCGGCAAGACGGCGCTGGTGGTGCGCGCCGCGCGGCTGCTCCAGGAGGGGTATCCGGACGGCTGCCTGTTCGTCGACCTGCACGGGCACAGCGCCGACCGGGAGCCGCCGGCCCCGATGCGGGTGCTGCGGCGGCTGCTGCGCGCGGTCGGCGCCGACGACGAGTCGGACGACCTCGACGAACTGGCCGCGTCCTGGCGCGCGGCGACCGCCTCGACGCGGTCCCTGCTGGTGCTCGACGACGCGGTCGGTGCCGAGCAGATACGCCCCCTGCTGCCCGCGGGGGCGGGCAGCAGGGTGCTCGTCACCAGCCGCCGGCGGCTCGCCGGGCTCGACGTGGACCAGCGGGTCTCGCTGGGACCGCTCGACCTCGACGAGGCCGGGGAGCTCCTCGCCCGCTTCGTGGGCGACGCGCGTGCCTACCAGGAGCCGGAGGCGGTGCGTCAGCTGGCCCGGCTGTGCGACCGGCTTCCGCTGGCCCTGCGGATCGCCGGGGCGCGGCTGCAGAGCCGGCCGATGTGGACGTTCGAGTACCTGGTGGCCCGGCTGTCCGACGACGAACGCCGCCTCGGCGAGCTGACCGCGGAGGACCGCAGCGTGGAGGCGGCGTTCCGGCTCTCCTACGACCACCTCCCGCCCTGCACCCAGCGCGCGTTCCGCGCGCTGGGGCTGTCGCCGACGGTGGAGTTCGACGGGCTGACGCTGGCCGCGATGCTCGGCTGGTCGCGGCACGAGACCGAGCACGCCCTGGAGAGCCTGGTCGACGCCAGCCTCCTGTGGCAGCCGACCGCGGGCCGGTACCGGCTGCACGACCTGGTCGCGGCGTACGCACGGCGGCTCGCGGCCGAACACCCGGCCGAGGTCACCGCGGCCCGTACCGGCGTCTTCCGGCTCTACGTGACCGCCGCCCGATGCGCGAACGGCTACCACCGCGAGGATCCACCGGCCGGGCCGGCCCCGGACTTCCTGCCCTTCGCCGACGCGAAGGACGCGGCCTCCTGGCTGGACGCGGCGGCCGGCGAGATCGCCGACGTGGCCGCGCACGCGGCGGCCGTGGGTCACGTGGACGAGGCCTGCCTGATCGCCGACAGCCTGATCGACTACCTCGTCCGGGAGGGCCGCTACCACGAGTGCCGGGCGGTCGCCGAAACGGTGCTGCCGCTGGTCGAGGCGTCCGAGAGCCGGCTGGCCTCGTCACTGCGGACCTGCCTCGGCATCGCGTACGGCCTGCAGGGCGACTACGAACAGGCGTACGCCTGGTTGAACGACGCCCTGGCCATCAGCGGTCGCTCGGGTGACCTGCGGGAGCAGGCACGAGCGCTGGGAGTGCTGGGCACGGTCGCCCGATGGGCGGGGCGGACCTCCGAGGCGCTCGCCCGGCTGACCAAGGTGCTGGAGCTGGCCGGGCCGCTGGGCGACGACTGGCTCGTCGGCATGGCCACCTGCAACCTCGGCGCCGCATACCAGCAGCTCGGCCGGTACGACGAGGCCCTCGAACACTACGCGCGCTCCCTCCGGCTCGCCGAGAAGATCGGCAGTCCACGGGTCATCGGCAAGACGCTGAGCCACATCGGCAGCCTCCACATGGACCGCGGCCGGCTGGCCGAGGCCATCGGACCGCTGCACCGGGCCGCCGACCTGGCCGGGGAGATCGGCGACCTGCCGCAGCAGGCCGCCATCCTGACCCGGCTGGGCATGACGGAGGAGGGGCTGGGCAACACCGGCGCGGCCCTCGAACTCCACCGCCGGGCGCTGGCCGCGGTCCGCGAGCAGACCAACGTCGGCCTCGAGGTGGAGATCCGGAACCGGCTGGGCGGCAGCCTTCTCGCGACGGGCGACCTGGACGAGGCGCGCGAGCAGTTCGAGGCGGTGCTGGCCCTCAGCGAGACCGCCGGCAGTCCCGAGCAGCTCGCCGGCGCCATCGAGGTGCCCGGCCGTTGGGCGTAGCGGCCGTCCGCCGTGACGCCGGCCCGTCCGGGGACAGGCCGGTGTGCTCTCCGGCGAACGCCAGGATGTCCGCGGTCAGGGCGCGTTCCCGGCTCGCGGGCGAGGCCGCGTGGGCGGTGTCGGGTTCGCGGCGCATGAGGACCGGCCGGTCACTGCTCGTGGCGTGCTGGAGGGCCGCGCACATCTTGCTGACGTGCGCCTCGCCGGTCTGCAGGTCGGTCACCGCACCGGCGAGGAGGAACGCCGGATAGGGCGTTCCGGGCCTGAGGTTGTGGTACGGGGAGTACCGGAGCAGCCAGCGGAGCTGGTCGGGGTGGGAGGCGGTGCCGAACTCCTCGGTCCAGGTGTGCCCCAGCCCGAAATGTTCGTAGCGCACCATGTCACAGAGCGGGCCCGCGGCGATGACCGCGGCGTACAGGTCGGGTCGCTGGGTGGCGGCGGCGGTGACCAGCAGCCCGCCGCCGGACACGCCGTAGCTCGCCAGCCGGCCCGGCGTGGTCCGGCCCGTCTCGACGAGCCAGGCCGCGGCGTCGTTGAAGTCGCTGATCGCCCGGTGTTTGCGCGGCCCGCGGCCGGCCTCGTGCCAGTCCTCGCCCGCCTCGCCGCCTCCGCGCACGCAGGCGACCGCGTACGTGCCGCCGGCGCTCACCCAGGCGGCCGCCAGCGGGAAGAACCAGGGCCGCATCGGCATGCCGAAGCTGCCGTAGCCGTACAGGAGCGTCGGGCGGGGACCCGGAGGTTCCTCCGCCGGAGTGAACAGGAACAGGGGGATCTCCGTACCGTCGCTCGCGCGGTAGGTGACGCTGCGGCCGCGGATATTCGGCGCGTTCCCGGTGATCGCGGCGCCGGCCTCCTGTTCCAGGGTCCCGTCGGCGGCGTCGTAGCGGTAGATGACGGGCGGCGTGGCCACGTCGCAGTAGCCGAACCAGGCCTGCCGCCCGTACGGGAGGTTCGTGCGCAGGGACGACACGACGCCCGCGCCGGGCAGGGGCAGCCGGCCGAGCGGCCGGCCGTCGGCCAGGTCGTGCGACGTGACGGTGGAGATGCCGTGCCGGGCGCGGGCCACCAGCAGGACGGGGCGCGCGAGCGCCGGGTCGTCCAGGACCACGCACTCGTCCAGCGGCGCGTCCGGATCCTCGGGGACCAGCGTGCGCCACGCCGCCGGGTAGGTGGCGTGCCGGTCGGTCACGCAGATCCGGCCGCACGGCGCCTGGTAGTCGGTGACGAGCAGCAGGTCGCCGCCCGGGAGGAAGCGGGGGAGCACGCGGGCCCGCGTCGTACGCCCGTCCACGACCCTGACGAACCGCGGGGCCCGCGGGTCGACGAGCTCGGCCACGTACACATGGTTGGGCGAGGCGGGCCCGGCCATCGCGGTGATCGCCAGGTGACGGCCGTCGGCGCTGACCGTGAGCCCGTAGTAGTGGTCCGGGGTGTCGGGGTCGCCGAACACGACCGTGTCGTCCTCCCAGCCCGTACCGATCCGGTGCAGCCGCACGCGCCGGTGCAGGCGCGTGTCGCCGGGGGCGAGCTGATCGTCGGGAACGCGGCTGACGTAGTAGAACTCCTGCCCGCCCGGAAGCCAGGCGAGCGAGGTGTTGCGGGCGTGCGGCAGCGGTCCGTCCAGCGTCGCGCCGGTACGGGCGTCCAGCACGAGGATGTCGCTGCCGGGCTGCTCGGCGACCTCCAGCTGGACGGCCACGCGTTCGCCCTCGCGCGACGGCCACCAGTCGTACAGGCCCGTGTGGCCGGTCGGGTCGATCTCCGCCGGGTCGACGAGCACCCACCGGTTCCCCTCGGCGTCGACGACCAGCAGTCGCCGTTGCTCGTCCTCGCGCCGCTGCTCGGCCAGGAACCTGACCCCACCGCGCACGGTGGGAGGTTCCGACACGCCGAAGGACGAGACCTCCTCCACCAGCGACGCCCACGACCCCATCCCGGACCATCCGGCGCGATACGCGCGGAACAGCCGATCCTGGGCCGACGCCCAGTCCCGTACGCCCGTGTCGTGGCCGTCCTCCAGCCACCGGTAGGGATCGGCGATCGACAGGCCGAACAGAGTCTCCACCACGTCGCCGCGCCGAGCGGCCGGATAAGAAAGTCGCGCCACCAGCGCCCCCCGTCCCCTCATGGGCCGAGGTACCGCGGCCGGTGAAACCCGCGGTACCTCGACGCGCTCAGCTAGGACTCGCCTCGAAGAATGTCCTGCTGCCAGCCGCGAACGCCTCCGAAGCGAGGAGCCGGACCGGTCGAGCTATAGGGCAGGTATCCATTCATGACAGCCTCCCGGATCCCCATAGGAAGCCCGAAAAGGGCAATTACGTCGACAAACATCCCCGTGGGTGCGATCGATAAACGGGTCGGCTTTCTCAATGGTGGGCAAAGTAATGGCCGAGTAGATCGCCGGTAAATCGTTGCGCAGGCTCGCTTTTCCGCTCTCCGGCCGGGCGCCGGTTTACTGAGAAACCTCTGAGATCTCGTCGTTAGCCTCGCGTCCGGATGTTGCCCCCGTGGAGGTGGAACCGCGATGCCCTTTCTCTCCTCGCTTCCCGACGCCGCCGGCGTCCTGGACGTCATGAAGGCCTTCCCCGAGGCCTCCGCGCCGCTGGTCGACTACCACGAGGTGGTGCTGCGCGGCCCCTCCGCGCTGTCGGTCGGCGAGCGCGAACTGATCGCCGCCTACGTCTCGGGACTGAACGCCTGTCACTACTGCCACGGGGTTCACGGGGCGGTCGCCGAGGCGTTCGGCGTGGAAGAGGGCGTGCTGGCCGCGTTGCTGGCCGACGTCGAGTCCGCGCCGGTACGCGACGAGCTGAAACCGTTGTTCGCGTACGTGCGCAAGCTGACCCTGACGCCGAGCGGCATGACCGACGCCGACGCCGACGCGGTCTTCGCCGCCGGCTGGGAGGAGAAGACCCTCTTCGACGCGGTGTCGGTGTGCGCCCTGTTCAACTTCATGAACCGCCTCGTCGAAGGGCTGGGCGTCAAGGCCCCCGACGACGGCTACTTCGCCGTCGCCGCCCGGCGCCTGACCTCCGGCCGCGACTACACCGGCTACCGGCGGCTGATCGCCGACGACCCGGAGACCTGAGCCCTGACGTCGGATACCTGCCAGCCGTTTCGCCGATGGGCGACCACACTGCGGCCCATGTCCGACTTCTCTGAAGGGCTGGTCGACCGGTTCGCCGGGGCCAGCGCCGGGTTCGAGCGGAGGCTGGGGGCGGTTCGGCCCGCACAGTGGCGCCGGCCGACTCCCTGCACCGAGTGGAACGTACGTCAGCTGGTCAACCACATGACGCGAGGCAACCTCGGCTACGTACGGCTGCTGCGGGGCGGTTCCGGAGAGGAGTTCCTGCGGCTACGGGACGCCGACGCGCTGGGCGCGGATCCGGTGGGCGCCTACGTCCGGTCCGTCCGGGAGTGCGCGGAGGCGTTCGCCGCTCCCGGGGCCTTCCAGCGGCTCTTGGACTACCCGCTGGGAAAGGTGACCGGCCGCCAGGCCCTCGCGGTGAGGACGACCGACACCGTCATCCACACGTGGGACCTCGCACGGGCCGTCGGCGCGGACGAGACGCTCGACGACGGCCTGGTCGCATGGATCGACGACTTCCTCGAAGAGATCTACGCCGGTCTGGTGGAGACTCCCACCGCCGCCGAGACGACGCACCGGTTCTTCGCCCTTCCCGGAACGCTCGGGCGGGAGGCGTCCCGGCAGGACCGCCTGCTGAACCGCATGGGCAGGGTCGTGTAGGCGCACAGCGGCCTCGGCCGGGCGAGTCCTCAGCGGGCGAGGGAGCCGAGCAGGCGCTCGGCCTCGGCGGCGACGACGGGGAGGGCCCTCACCGGATCGTCGGAGCGGGCCAGCAGCATCCCCGCCTCACAGAGCGCGCCGAAGATCAGCTGGCAGCGGGCCGGCAGGTCGCCGTCGATCATGGCCCCGTCCGCGGCGGCGGCGTTCATTCCCTCGGTGAGGACGCGGAGCGTGTGGGCGTACTCGATCTCGCGGACCTGTTCCCAGCCGAGCACCGCCGGGCCGTCCAGCAGCACGATCTGACGGAACGCCGGGTTCAGGCAGTGTTCGAGGAAGGTCCGGCATCCCCGGAGCAGCGCGGACCACGAGTCGGGTTCCCGCGCGGCGGCCTGCCGCAACGCGTCGGCGATCTGTCGCTGCTCCTCCACGAACACGCTGCGGAACAGTGCGGCCTTGCCACGGAAATGGTGGTACGCGGCGCCCTTGGTCATCCCGGCCGCAGCGGCGATCGCCTCGATCGAGGTGGGGGCGTAGCCGTCTCGGCCGAACAGCTCCTGGGCCGCCGCGACGAGCTTGAACGTCGTCGCGCCCGAGCGTTCGGCCTGCGTGCGGCGAGGCTGGCGAGGCAACGGCGAACTCCCTTGACAGTGCGATCTATTCGTACGTACGTTCGATACTATCAGTTACATACTCTCGGTATGGAAGTGGGATGGTCATGACCGCACCACTCATCGCAATCTACGGCGCGACCGGGCACACCGGGCGGCTGGTGGCCGCCGAGCTGATCGATCGAGGACAGGAGATCGTGCTGGCCGGCCGCGACGCCGTGGCCCTCGGAGCGATGGCCGGTGAGCTCGGCTGCCGCGCCGTGACCGCGCCGCTGGACGACCGAGAGGCGATCCGCGGGCTCGCCGAGAGCGCCGACGTGTTGATTCACTGCGCCGGGCCGTTCTCGGTGACGGGTGTCCCGGTCGCCTCGGCCGCGGCCGAGGCGGGCTGCCACTACATCGACCACGCCGTCGAGCCGCACCACGTCAAGCGCCTGTTCGATACGCACCAGGCCACGGCACAGCGCACCGGAGCGATCATGATCCCTTCGCTGAGCTTCTACGGCGGCCTGGGTGACCTGCTCGCGGGCGCCGTCACCGAGGGAATGGCGGACGTCGGCCGGGTGACGGTCGCGTACGCGGTCACCGGCTGGCGGATGACCACCGGGGCGCTGGACACCGCCCGGCAGCTCTTCGCGGAGACCGTGCGGATCGGCTTCTCCGACGGTGCGCAGCAAGTGGGCTACGTGGAACCGCGCAACGCGGTCTTCCCCTTCCCGCCGCCGGTCGGCCCTCGGTCGATGATCGCCCCCGTTCCCTTCCCCGAGGCCGTGACCGTGCCCCGGCACGTCCCCGCGCGTGAGGTCGAGGCGATGCTGACCGCGCGGACGTTCGAGGAGGAGCCGGTGTTCACCAGCGAGGACGTCGACGTGGAGACCAGGGCGCGGACCGAGTTCACCGTCGCCGTACAGGCGCTGGGCGAGCACGGCGACCGCGCCGGCCACCTGAGCGGACAGGATCTGTGGCGGGCCGCCGCACTGGCGTCGGTGATCGGCGCCCTGCGGCTGACCGGCGGAGAGGCGCCCGCCAAGAGCGGGGTGCTCAGCCCCGGCGAGGCGTTTCCCGCGGCACCCTTCCTCGCGACGCTCGAACGGCTCGGCGCCCTCACCGTCACGTTGTGAGAAGGGACCAGGCGATGACACCGATTCTCGTGACCGGAGCGGCCGGCGGCCGGCAGGGCTCCACCGGCCGGCACGTGACGCGGATGCTGCTCGATCGCGGGCAGGCCGTACGGGCGTTCGTGCGTACCGACGACGCGCGCGCCGCCGAGCTGCGCGCGATTGGTGCCGAGGTCGTCGTCGGCGACCTCCGGGAGATCGCGTCGGTGATCCCGGCCGTACAGGGCGTGCGCCGGGCCTTCTTCACCTACCCGGTGACCGACGGGATGCTCGACGCCACGGCCGTCTTCGCCGCGGCGGCGCGACAGGAGGGTCTGGAACGGGTCGTCGACGTGTCACAGCTCGCCGCGGACCCGGGCGCCGGCACTCCTCACATGCGCCGGCACTGGGTGTCGGAACAGGTCTTCGAGCGGGCCGGCGTCGGCGCCATCCACCTGCGGGCGGCCGTCTTCTTCGAGAACCTGGCCGTCCTCGCGGACGCGAGCGACGGGCGCACACTCGAGCTCCCGTTCGGGTCCGCCGAGACCACGCTGCCGCTGATCGCCGGGACCGACGTCGCGCGAGTGGCCACGGGCCTGCTCACCGGGCCGGACGGTGAGCTGGATCCGGTGTGTCGGCTGACCGGCGACGTCATGACCATCGGCGAGGCGGCGAGGGCCTTCGGGCTGGAGTACGCCGACCAGGACCCGCAGCGGTGGCGGCACCGGGCGACGGCTCTGTACGGGGACGCCACCGTGGTGGAGCACCTGTCCCATCTGTGGGACCTGTTCCGGGCGATCGGCGGTGGCCACGAGCTCTACCAGGTGACCGAGGCCATCGAGCGGATCGGCGGGTGTCCTCCGCAGACCCTGCACGACTTCACCGCGACCCGGCCCCGGCCGGTCACCCGATGAACGACGGGCACGCCGGTCGCCTCCGTACGGCCGGTCAGGCGGTGGCGGCGACGGTCTGGTCCGCCGTGCGGTAGCGGCCCGGCGCGAGGCCGAAGTGCCGTTTGAAGGCGTGGGCGAAGGCGTACGGCGAGCCGTAACCGACACGCCGGGCGATCTCCGGCAGCGACAGGTCGGTGTCGCGGAGCAGTCGGGCCGCGACGGCCATGCGCCACCACGCCAGGTACGCCATCGGCGACTGCCCGGTCACCGAGGTGAACCGCCGGGCCAGCGTCGCGCGGGACAGGCCGGCGGTGGCGGCCAGGTCCTGGAGTCGCCACGGCCGGGCCGGATCGGCGTGGAGGGCCTCCAACGCGGCGGCGAGCGTCGGGTCGCGCAGCGCCTGGGGCCATCCGGTCGCGGCGTTGTCGTCGAGCCAGGCGCGCACCATGTACACGAGCAGGAGGTCGAGCAGGCCGGACACCACCGCGTCGCGGCCGGGCCGCCGGCCGCTCACCTCGCCGCCGAGCAGGTCGATGGCCGCGCGAAGGTCGGCGTGCCGCCCGGCCTGAGCGGGAAGGTGCACGACCTCGGGCAGCCGCGCCAGCACCGGATGCGTCCGCGTCCGGTCGAGGCGGTACTTGCCGCACAGCACGTCGGTCGGCCCGTCCGGATCGGCGGCCGCGCTCTCGAACGGGACCGCGTGCTCGGCGCGCGGGGAGTCGGACAGGACGTGCGCGCCGCCGTGCGGCACCAGGACGACGTCACCGGGGCCGATCGGGGTGGGGTCCGCGTGCTCGGTGAGCAGCCATCCGGCGCCGCGCAGGAACACGTGGAAGCCCGCCCCGTCATAAGGCGCGAAGCGGTAACACCACCGGGCGCCCAGGCGGAGCCGGCTGGAGGACGGCCGTCCGGTGCGCATGACCGCGATCACGTCGCTCAGCACGTCCATGAAGCCGCATCCTAGCCGGGACGTGAGACGATCGAACATCGAGGAGCGCACATCAAGCATTGAGAAGCGCATCGGCGGCGACCTAGCGTGAACCCCATGAGTGGTTTTCAGCTGGGCGAGGTCGAGGTCACGAAGATCGTCGAGTGGCAGGGCGCGATCGCCCCCGCCCGCTTCATCGTTCCGGACAGCACACCGGAGATCTGGCGGGACAACCGGTCCTGGCTCGCGCCGGACCACTGGGATCCCGACACGGACGAATATCGCGGCGCCGTGCAGACGTGGCTGCTGCGCAGCGAGGGCAAGGTCGTCCTCGTCGACACCGGAGTGGGCAACGACCGGCACCGGCCGCAGATCCCGCTCTTCGACCACCTGCGGACCCCCTTCCTGGACCGGCTCGCCGAGGCCGGAGTACGGCCGGAGGACGTGGACGTCGTCGTCAACACGCACATCCACTACGACCACGTCGGCTGGAACACCCGGCGGGAGAACGACGAGTGGGTGCCGGCGTTCCCGAACGCGACGTACCTGATCCCACGGGCCGACCAGGAGTTCTTCGACCCCCGCAACGCCCACCGCCGTCCCGCCGTACGCGACGAGCACGACCGGCTCCGCCGGGAGGGCAGCCGCATCGTGTACGCCGACAGCGTCGCGCCCGTGCTCGACCGGGCCGTGCTGTGGGAGGAGGAGTACCGGATCGACCGGAACCTCGCACTGGAGCCCGCGCCGGGCCACACTCCCGGCTCCTCGATCGTCCGGTTGTCCTCCGGCTCGGACCGCGCCGTGTTCGTCGGTGACCTGCTGCACAGCCCGGTGCAGATCCTCGAGCCCGCGTACAGCAGCTGCTTCTGCGAGAACCCCGCGCAGGCGGCCTCCACCCGCCGCGCCGTCCTCGAACGCGCCGCCGACCTGGGCGAACTCGTCGTACCCGCACACTTCGCCGGCACGGGAGCGGTCGAACTCCACCGCGACGGCGAGCACCTGACCATCCGCCGGTGGTGAGGCGCGCGGGTGAGGCGCGCGGGTGAGGCCCGCCCGCCCTGGGGGCCGACCCCACTTCTATTGTCCAGCCTGACGCCCGGCGCCGGAAGCTGGGACGTGAAGGCTGTGGATGACTTCCAGGCGCCCATTAAGAGCTGGAAGAACTGGAACGCCGCGATGGCGGGCTTCTTGGGGAAATCGCGTTGGCCTGTCCGATGGCGTCCGCGATGATGGGCCGAATGAAGATCCGGCTCGCGGGCGGTGTGGTGGCCGACGGCCGGTGTGTCTGGGTCGCCGGATCGCCGGGGCCGGTGCACGCCGCCGAGGCGCCCGCCGGCGCGGCCGTCGTTCTCGGGCCGGCCGAGGCCACCGACGAGCAGGTCCGGCACGCGGTCGATGAGCTCGGCCGGCTGGTGGCGGCCGGTGGTGTCGTCGCGGCGGGCGCCAACGTCGACCTCGGCGAGGGTTTCCGGTCCGCGCGGCTGGACGGGGCGCGCGGGGACCAGCGCGACGCCGTACTGGCGGCCCTGCGTGTCCTCGGGGTGGAGAACGCGCATCGTCTCGGTGACCGTGCCGGGTTCCTCGTGGCGTTGTTCGGGCCCGCGGTGACCAGGCGGGTCGGGGCCGCCGCGGCGCGGGCGATGAGCGAGGGCCGATGGGCGGCGCTGCATCTCGCCGTCGCGGCCAGCGACACGCTCGGGCCGGAGCAGGTGGAGCAGGTTCTCGCCCTGCGGGCACCGGAGACCCTCACCCCGGACGGTCCGCCCTCGGCGCTCGCCCACCACCTGCGGCAGGTGCTCGAGCCGGTGCCACGTCCGCGCCGGCTGGAGCTGGTCCTCGACCTGTGGGCCCAGGTGCTGGAGCATCACGCCGGCCTCGCGCGGCGGGAACGGCGGCTCGCCACGCAGAGCCGCCACGACCGGGTCGGCGACCTTCGGCGGCGCCGCCGCCACGATGACGACGAGCTGATCCTGAGGTGGCTCGGGACGTACGAGGGCCGGCAGCCGTCGCTGGCCGCCGCCGCGCGGTGGATCCCGCCCGACGCGTACTGGTCGGAGGTGCTGGCCCGGCTCCTGCAGGACGCGCTCGCCACGACCGCCCTGCTGCGTACCGCGGTGGCCGTCGCCGACCACGGCCTGGAGGACGGCCTGGCGCGTTCCGCCGCGCTCATCCGCGCCGCCGACGCCGAGACCGGACGGGTCCCGACGCAGCCCACCCGCCGGGTGCCGGGCCTCACCGGTCTGCCGGCCCATCCCATCGCGTACGTCCACGACATCCACCGCAGGCTGACCGACGGTACGCCCCACGACGCGAAGTTCGCGGGCTACATCCGGCCGCGGCTGGCGTGCGCCCGCGACTTCGCCCTCCTCGTGATCGAGACGGCGGCGGAACTGCTCTACGACTACACGGACGTCCCGGAGCGTGTACGGCAGCGCTGGGCCCGGTCGGGCCTGCGGAACTGGCGCGCCGGGGCCGGGTACGGCCGCCCGCCCGCCGCGTGGGACGGCATCCAGCCCTGGACCGCACCGCTCCTCGGGCCCGAGGAGCCGCTGTCCCGGCGGCTCGCGGCCTCGGCGGACGCCGCCGGCGTGGAGATGGTCGGCGACCTGCTCTGGTACGCCGACCTCATCGACGCCCTGGCCGAGCTGTACGGGCATGACGCCGCGCGGGTGACGCCGGGCACCGGAGCGCCGTGGTTCGACCACGATCCGCCGCCGCCGGACGAGCCGCTGACCCCACGGCTGGACTCGGTGACGCTGGCCGTTTCGGGCGCCGCGCAGCTCGTCGCGCTCGGCGGCACGCCGCCCAAGGGCGTCCGGACCTGGCGTGGCCTCACCGAGGGGCTGCTGGCCGGCACCGCGATCGCCGAGGCGCTCACCGGCGAGTTCGCCGTACCGGCGCTCCTGGCCGCGCTGGACGGTACGGCCGTGCCCGGCACCGGGGTCCGCTTCCGGGTGGCCCGCGACGCCCGCACGCTGGCCGAGTGGTCGGAGTACATGGGCAACTGCATCGCCGGGTCGTACTACCTGGAGGAGGCCAGGACGGGCCGGTCCTGCCTGGCCGGGCTGTACGGCGAGGACGGCACCCTTCTCGTCAACGCCGAGCTGGTCGCGCGCCGTCCCGCGGCACGCGGCTGGCGGGTGGGGGAGATCGCGGCGAGGTTCAACAACTCGCCCGACCCGGCCCTGGAGAAGCGGTTCAGGGACTGGGTCGACACGATCCCCGGCAAGCCGGCCGATGTCGCCGCGGCCGATGGCGCGCAGCCGGATGACGCACCGCCCGTACGCCCTGCCCGTAAGCGCTCCGCGTCCCGTCTGATCGAGGAGGCCGGACCGGCGCTCGACGCTCTCGCGCGCCGCGCGTGGGATGAGGAGGCGCTCGGCACCTTCGCCCGCCTCGCCGGCACACCGCCGGAGGCCGCCCTCACGCGGCTGCGGCGCCTCGGCCCGGCGCGCCTCGCCGACGCGTGCCGGCGCGCGCTGGACGCCGGTGCCGTCGACCTCGACGCGCTGTGGGCGGCCGGCGGGATCCGCCCGCTGACGACCGCGGTCGAGGCCCTGGACCCCGCCGTACGGGACCGGTTCGACGGTCTCTCGCTGCTCGTGGACGGGTCTCCGCTGCCCAAGTCACTGCGCAAGCTGGTCAAACTGCCGGCGGTGGCCGACGCGTACGCGCTCGACCTGGTCGCGCGTGCCACGCGCCGGGCGATCGGTGAACTGGCGAACCGCGACGACCCGGTCATCGCCCGCGCCATCGCGGGCCGCCCGGCCGAGCCGCTGCTCTGCGCCCTCACCGTCATGGTCACGTGCCGCGCTCCCGCGGTCGACCTGACCCCCGTGGCGCCGCCGCGCGCGGTCACCGTGCCCGGCCATCCCGCGACCTCCCTCGCCGACGAGGACGGCCCGTGGCAGCGCGCGTTCCCGCTCGCCCGCGAGATGGACGCCGACACCGGGCGGTTCTGGGACGCGATCGCCGAACACGGCCTGCGCGTCCCCGCCTCGTGGCTGGGCGCGGGCGGCTGGCCGGCCCTGTGGTCCCGCGCCCACCGCCGGGAGCGATGATGCGGCGAGCGGGCTCGGCGTCGTGGCGGATGCGCGTCGAGCGGTGGTCGGCGCCGTACGACGTGGCGCTGTGGTTCCGTGCCGCCGAACG
This sequence comes from Actinoallomurus iriomotensis, assembly GCF_030269445.1. Classification (GTDB taxonomy): domain Bacteria; phylum Actinomycetota; class Actinomycetes; order Streptosporangiales; family Streptosporangiaceae; genus Actinoallomurus; species Actinoallomurus iriomotensis. Next base: position 120,120 of record NZ_BSTJ01000018.1, on the reverse strand, counting down.
TATCCAGGTGGAGGCTGGGCCCGTGATCCCCGGGCCACCGATCGTCGAGCCGCTGCCGCACCGGAGTACGGATCCCGCGGACGCCGGAGAACTGGCCGAGGCATGGTCGGCCTGGTGGCGGTCCCTGGTCGGCGCCGAACCGCCGACCGAGCCGGTCGACGCCGCGAGGACGGCGCTGAGCCGTGTCGTGGCCGAGCGCTGGGCGGAGGCGCATCGGTGGCACGCCGCACGGAAGCGCGCGGGAGTGGCGTCGGTCCCGCGGCGGGACGTCCGGAACGGCCAGGTGGTGACCGAGATCGAGGATCGGCTAGGGCGCAGGGCACGGCCGTTCTCCCTGGATCTCGTCCTGCTGCCGGTCGACGACGAGCGCATCCGACCCGTCGGCGCCGACCGTTACCTGGTGCCCGAGCGGGTGTACGACGGCCCTCGGTGGCCCGGCCTGCTGCGTGCGCTGGTGACGCCGATCGCGTGAGCGGCTAACAGGTCGAGTGGAACAGGCCGCCGACCGGCCGGGAGGCGGCCAGGTCGTTGTAGAGCTCGACGGCCTTGCGGGTCTCCTCGACGTGGACCTCGATGTTCTGGGCGCGGAGCAGGTCGAGGGTCTCGGGGCACGTGCCGAGGCGGCACTCCATGCCGCGGCTCAGGACGACGACCGTGGCTCCGTGCGCGAGAAGGTCGGTCACGTCGGCCGGCTGGATGCCGGGATCGTGGTGGGTGCCCGTCTCCTTCCAGTCCCAGGGCCGTCCTCCGCCGGGATACAGGATGAAGTCGCGTCCGGTGCCGAGGGTCTCGACCTCCATACGCCCCCAGGCCACGGCCAGAACACGCGGCGACCGGCGAGCGGCGTCCGGTGGTTCCGTGGTCATCGGCTCACCCCCTTGTCCTGAAATTCTTACCGCTCAGGCCGAGCCGGTCCAGCAGCACCTCGGCGTCCGGCGCCACGGGTATCCACCGGTCGGTCCCGATCGTGAGGTAGACGACCCTGGGACGGCCCCAGGACGTGCGGAAGTCCAGCGCGAACGGCATCTCGTGGCCGAGATCGCCGATGAGGACCGACCGCCGCGGATCGATGTCGCCGGGCGTCGCGGCCCGGTCGTGGGACTGTAGACGGCCGCGAACCGGCCGCGCGTCCGGGAACGTCTCCCGGAAGCCCTGGACGAGCCCGAGCAGGGCACCCACGGCGGCGGCCAGGACGAGGGGTCCGGCGTTCCGGCCCCGGACGCGGGCCGCGTTCGCCTGGCAAGACCGGGGAGTGCCAACGATCGGGCGTGCGGATGGGAACATCTCACCGGTTCGAAAGCGGCGTGCGACCTCTAGGGTGGCGACGCTCGCCCACGGAAAGGAACACGTACGTCATGGAGAACAGTCGGCCCGGCCCCGCGCCTCGGTGGTGTTCCTGCCGCATACCGGACGACGCCGAGCAGCGTCGGGGCGTCAGTCGCCGGCAGGTGCTCGGCGGGCTGACCGCGACGAGCGCGCTCGCCCTCGCGGGCTGGCCCGGGGCGGCCGAGGCGGCCACGGCCGGCAAGGGCGCCAAGAACTCCGTGACCATCACGGTCATGGGTACCTCCGACATCCACAGCCACGCCCTCGACTGGGACTACTACAAGGACGCGGCGTACAGCGACAGCGCGGGGAACGCGGTCGGCCTGGCACGGGTGTCGAGCCTGGTGAACCAGATCCGCAAGGACCGCGGGCGCGAGCACACCCTGCTGTTCGACGCGGGCGACACCATCCAGGGCACGCCGCTGGGCTTCTACTACGCCACGGTGGAGCCGTTCACCGAGACCGGCCAGGTCCACCCGATGGCGCTGCAGATGAACGCCATCGGCTTCGACGCGGTGGCGCTCGGCAACCACGAGTTCAACTACGGCCTTCCGCTGCTGGACGCCTGGATCAAGCAGATGCGCGCGCCGGTGCTGGCGGCCAACGCCGTGCACGCGGGGACCGACCGGCCGGCGTACCGCCCGTACATCATCAAGACGATGCGCGTCCACGGGCACCCGCCGATCAGGGTCGGGCTGCTCGGGCTGACCAACCCGGGCGTCGCCATCTGGGACAAGGCGAACGTCTCCGGCAAGCTGGACTTCCTGGACCTGGTGGAGACCGCCAAGCGGTGGGTCCCGAAGATCCGCGCCCAGGGCGTCGACGTCATGGTCGTCAGCGCGCACGCCGGTGACAGCGGCCTGTCGTCCTACACCGGCGACATCCCGGTGGAGAACGCCGCGGCGATGGTCGCCGAGGAGGTGCCCGGCATCGACGCCATCCTCTTCGGCCACGCGCACATCGACGTCTCCGAGCGGTTCGTCACCAACAAGGCCACCGGCGAGACCGTCGTGATGAGCGAGCCGATGTGCTGGGGCGAGCGGCTGTCCGTCTTCGACCTCACGCTGACCCGCGACCGGGGCCGCTGGAAGGTCACCGGCAAGTCCGCCACCACGGTGAACACCAACACGGTGCAGGACGACCCCAAGCTGGTCGCGCTGGTCAAGAAGCAGCACGACGCGGTGGTCGCGTACGTCAACAAGGACGTCGCCACGTCCACCGAGGCGATGTCCGCGGCCGAGTCCTGCTGGAAGGACACCGCGATCCTGGACTACGTCAACGTGGTGCAGACCGAGACGGTCAAGAAGGCCCTGGCCGGCACGGCCGACGCCTCGCTGCCGGTGCTCTCCATCGCCGCGCCGTTCAACCGCGCCGCCACCTTCCCGGCCGGACAGGTGACGATCAAGGACATCGCCGGGCTCTACATCTACGACAACACCCTGCTGGCGAGCGTCCTGACCGGCGCCCAGGTCAAGGACTACCTGGAGTACTCGGCGCGGTACTACAAGCAGGTCGCGGCGGACGCCCCGGTCGATCCGGCGTCGTGGACCAACGCCCACAACCTGCCCGACTACAACTACGACCAGCTCTCCGGCGTCACGTACGAGGTGGACATCGCCAAGCCCGAGGGCTCGCGGATCTCCGGCCTCGCCTATGACGGCACGCCGGTGACCGACGACCAGAAGTTCGTGGTCGCGGTCAACAACTACCGCCAGTCCGGCGGCGGCGGCTTCCCGCACATCACCACCGCGCCGGTCGTCTACAACGCGCAGGTCGCGATCCGTGAGGCGATCGTCGCGTACGCCTCGGAGGCCAAGACCATCGACCCGGCCACCTTCCACGTGGAGAACTGGCGGCTCGTACGCGACGGCGCGCCGGTGTTCTAGGGCGTGCCTCGTGAATCACGGGGAGTCGCGTGGCGTGGGTTCGGCGTCGGCGGGGTCGGTGGAAGGGGGGCGGGTCAGCACAGGCCGCCGTCGACGGTGATGCTTTGGCCGGTTATCCACCTGGCCGCATCGGAGGCGAGGAAGTTGACGACTTCCGCGATGTCGGCCGGCTCCGCCAGCCGGCCGAGCGGAGTCTGGGCGATGAGCGCTTCAACGGGAGCGGATGCCGATGCGAATCCATCGGTGTTGGTCGGTCCGGGTAGCACGCTGTTGACAGTGATGCGGCGGGCGCCGAGTTCACGGGCGACGGTGCGGACGAGGTGTTCACCGGCGGCCTTGCTGGCCGCGTAGAGGGCTTCTCCCTGCGGATTGACGCGGGTGGCCGCGGAGGAGATGAAGACGATCCGGCCGCCGTCGCGCATTTTGCGCCCGGCCTCGCGCAGCGCGACGAATGTGGCGTGGGCGTTCAGCGAGAAGGCGTGGAGGTAGTCACGATCGGTGGCCGCGGTCAGCGGACCGCGCACGAAGCCGGCAGCGTTGTGCACCAGCACGTCCAAGCGACCGTAGTGGTGCTCGGCCGCGTCGAACAGTGTGCGGAGTGCCTCTGGGTCGGCGGCGTCCGCGCGCACCATCATGGCGCGGCCGCCGCCTGCCTCGATCTCGGCGACCGCCCGCTTCGCCGAGGACGCGTCGCTGCGGTAGTTGACCACGACGGCCGTCCCTGCGGCGGCAAGTTGGAGCGCAACGGCCCGGCCGATCCCTCGTGAGCTCCCAGTGACAACAGCGACTCGATCGGTCGTGTCCAGTGACATGACGCTCCAATAGTATGTGACCTCAACAGTTAAGATCACATACTAGATAGTTGAACTCCTTAACTGTCAAGTACTCTCTACGCATGGCATGCGCATCACACAGTCCGGATCTCGCGGAGGCACTGCTTGAACTGTGCTGCGTGGTCGAGGCAGTGAGGGCCGCCGCCAGCCGCGAACTCGGGCTCACTCCTCAGCAGGCCCAGTTGCTCACGCTGGTGGCTCCCCAGGAGCTGACCCATGGCGAGTTGGCGAACCGGATGCACTGCGACAAGGCGAACATCACCGGCCTGGTCGATCGGCTGGAACGGCGTGAGCTGATACAGCGACGGCCGAACCCCGACGACCGCCGGGTCTCCCAGGTCATCCTCACCGGTCAGGGCAGGGAGCTGGTCACCCGCTTCAGGCGAGCGGTCAGCACGGCGATCACGGGGCATCTCGCGTCATGGCCGGCCGCGGACCACCAACAGCTCGCCACCCTCGCTCGTGCCACAACCGAGGCACTCCGCGTATAGGCCGCATCGAATCACCGGCATCAAGATACGGCTGGGCCTAGGCGTTCCCGGGTCGCTCCGGTGGGCCGGGGAGGAGCAGGCCGCGGTTGTACGCCTCGGCGACGGCCGCGGCGCGGTCGCCGACGCCCAGCTTGGCGTAGATGTTGAGCAGGTGCGTCTTGACCGTGGCCTCGGTGATGAAGAGGCGGGCCGCGGCCTGCCGGTTGGTGGATCCGGCCGCGACGAGCTCCAGCACCTCGATCTCCCGCCGGCTGAGCGGTCCCGAGCCCGGAGTGCGGACCCGGTTCATCAGCCGGGACGCCACCGACGGGGAGAGGACCGCCTCGCCGTGGGCGGCCGCGCGCACCGCCCGCAGCAGTTCCGCACGCGGGGCGTCCTTGAGCAGGTAGCCGGTGGCGCCCGCCTCGATCGCCGGCAGTACGTGGCTGTCGGTGTCGTAGGTCGTGAGCACGAGGACGCGCGCCGCCGTGCCCTGGCGGGCCAGCTCGGCGATGGCCGTCACGCCGTCCATGCCGGGCATCCGCAGGTCCATCAGGATCACGTCGGGCCGCAGGTCGCCGGCGAGCCGGACGGCCTCGGCGCCGTCGCCGGCCTCGCCGACCACCTCGAAATCGGGGTCACGCGCGAACAGGCTGCTCAGGCCGTCTCTCACCACCGGGTGATCGTCGGCGATCAGTAGCCTGATCGGGCCTTCGGAGCGGCTCATGCGGAGGCCTCCGCGGCCGGGACGCAGGCGGAGATGCCCGTGCCCCCGCCCGGCTCCGACTCGACCTGGAGCGTCCCGGACAGGCCCTCGATCCGCTGCCGCATCGCGACGAGGCCGAACCCGCCGCCCGTCTCCGTACGCTCGCCGGTCATCTTCGCCGGGTCGAACCCGCACCCGTCGTCCCGTACGTCCAACGCGACCTCGTTCTCCATGTACGAAAGGGTCACCCCGACTCTGGTCGCCCGCGCGTGCCTGGCCACGTTGGCGAGCGCCTCCTGGGCGGTCCGCAGCAGCGCGACCTCCACCTCGCGGTCCATCGGCCGCGCCGTACCGGTCGTGGTGACCTCGACGGCGAGTCCGTGCAGCGACGACCAGCGCCCGGCGACGCCGGTGAGCGCCTCGCTGAGACGCGCCGTCTCCAGGGGCTCGGGGCGCAACGCGTGCACCGACCGCCGCGCCTCGGTCAGGCTCTCCCTGGCCAGCCGGGTCGCCGCCGTCACGTGCCGCCGCCACTCAGCGGCGTCCTCTCCGGCGTCCTCGCCGGCCTGGTCGGCCGCCTGCAGCTGGGTGATGATGCCGGTCAGCCCCTGGGCGAGGGTGTCGTGGATCTCCCGCGCCATCCGCTGGCGCTCGTCCATGATCCCGGCCTCGCGCGCCTGGGCCACGAGCCGCTCGTGCAGGCCGGCGTTCTCGGCCAGGCTCGCCTCGAGCCTGCGGTTCGCCTCCCTGGCCTCGCGGAGGGCCTGCTCCCGCTGGTCGTTCTGCTCGCCGTTGCGCCAGATGACCCAGGCGAGACCCCACATCGGAAGGATGTTCGCGACCACGACCGCGAGGTAGATGATCAACCCGAACAGCGTCGTCTTGGCGATCGTGGAGGCCTGCGCGGTGCCCGCCACGACCGCCATCGCCGCGACGGCGAGCAGCCGCCAGGGCCACAGGAAGAGCCGGAACGCGAACACGTATCCGGCGGGTGCGAAGAACCCCCACCAGGGGTCGCGCACCACCAGGACCGCCACGATCGCCATGAGGACGGCGAAGAAGACGGCCATGGCAGCGGGGTTGTCCCGCCACGCGGGACGCAGCGTGACCATGCCGAGCGTCCAGAGGGCGGCGAACGCGCAGAGGACCAGATCGAAGGTGAGGCCGCCCGACGCGTGCTTCTCCGCCACGGTGACGGCGGCCAGGAGCACCAGGAGGAGGTACGGGAGAACGGCGACCGCCACCGGCCACTGCTCCCGCGCGTTCAGCCGGGCGCGCGGTGCCGGACCGCTCATCTCCGCCCTCCCTGGTGACGGCCGCCATTTCCAGGACAATCTAACCGGGACCGTTCCGTACGCCATCGCGGTTCGCGTTCGTCACGCGCTCGCGAACAGCGATCGCAGGTGCCGGCCGTTGACGAGCAGGACGACGCCGAGCAGGAGCAGCCCGCAGACGCCCTGCTCGAGCCGCAGCCACACCGGGAACGTCCCGGGCAGCGAGATGATCACGACGATGGCCACGACCATGACGGCCGAGGCGATCCGCAGCCGCAGGAACGCGGCACGGGAGCCGCGGGACGCACGGGCGACGAAGGAGAACATCAGCAGGGAGGTGAGGGCGACGATCGTGCCCCGCACCCAGACGGCGGCGTTCACGACGGAGTGGTGGTCGCGGAGCAGGACGATGGCCACGAGGGTGGCCAGGCTGAGGAGGAGATAGCCGCCGACGAGCAGCCTCACGGTGCGGAGGGCGGTACGGGTCTCCGGCTGGGTGTTCATGCGATGCCCTTCTCTCTTGGCCAGGTGACCGTCAGCGTCGCAAGAGCGAGCGTGAGCGCACATCGCCCGGCCTCATGGGCCGGCGGCTGAACTCACGGACCGGCCGTACGGCCGAGCCGATCCACCGATCGGTTGATCCGGGGCACCGGGAGACCGTCGTTAGACTCCGATACATGCGGCGGCTGAGCAGCACGGTGGTCGTGGTGGCGGGTGAGCGGTCCGGCGCGGTCGTCTCCGGGCTGGACGGGCTGCACAACGTCCGGGCGATCACCCGCGAGCAGCGCTCCCCGGCGGAGGTCGAGGAGGCGGTGCACCGGTCCACGGCGACGTACGTCGTGCACGACGCGGACCCGCTGGCGGCGGTCGGCGACGCGTGGGTCGATCTCTTCGACGGCGCGGCGCCGGTGGGCGGCCTGGAGGTCGCCATCGAGACGGCCCTGGCCGGGCTGCGGTCGGACCGTCTGGCGCTGCCCGACTACTACCTCGTGCTCGACCCCGACGACATGTCGGTCACCCGGCGGCACTGGTGGCTCGGCGCCCTGGCGGACAGCGCCCCGTCGCGCGTCGTACCGGCCCGCGCGTCGGCCGCCGCGGTCACGGACGCGCTGGGCCGGCTCTCGTCCGGTCGCTGGTGGCCGTCGGACCTGGAGGGCTGGCTCCGCGGCCTGACCCGGGTCGTTCCCGACCGGGTGGGCCTGCCGTCGAGCTCTGGCCCCCACCTCTGACGCGCGTGGGAGCGCTCCCCTGACACCCCGTTTACAAGGCACCTCCGACGAACGAACGTTGTCGGCATGGGGACGAAACGGGGCCTTCGCCGTCTTACCGGTCAACGACCACGGTTCCGGGCATCGCGTGTGCGCAGGCTGATCCCGCCGTTGCTCACCGAACCGCCCTTCCGGCGTTACTGGACGGGCCAGACGATCTCCCTGCTCGGCGACGAGGTGTCGATGATCGCCCTGCCGCTGACCGGTGTACTCGTCGTGCACGCGGGGCCGGCGCAGATGGGGTACCTCATGACGGCCTGGCTGGCGCCGAGCCTGCTGTTCTCGCTGCCCGCGGGGGTGCTGGTCGACCGGTACGGCCACCGCCGGCGCACCATGGTCGCCGCGGACCTGGGCCGGGCCGCCCTGATGGCGAGCATCCCCATCGCCTACGCGGCCGGGGGACTGACCAGCGTCCAGCTGTACACCGTCGCGTTCGCCGTCGGCACGCTCAGCGTGCTGTTCGCCGTCGCCGACAGCACACTCTTCGTCTCACTCGTGCCGCCCGAACGGTACGTCTCCGGCAACTCCCTCCTGCACAGCAGCTACGCTCTGGCGGACGCCGGCGGGCCCGGCCTCGGCGGCGCCCTCGTCCAGGCGCTGTCCGCGCCCGCCGCGCTCCTGGCCGACGGCCTGTCCTACCTGGCGTCCGCGTTCTTCCTGCACCGCGTCCGGCCCCGCGAGCCGGCCGTCGCGCCGGGCCGGGAGAGCTCACCGGTCGGCGGGTTCCGGTTCATCGCCGGCTCGCGGGTGGTCCGCGCCGCGCTCGGCGCGACAGCGACGATCAACTTCTTCACCTACATGTTCGCCGCGTTGTTCGTGCTGTACGCGACCACCACGCTGCACGTGCCGCCGGGGCTGCTCGGGACCGTGCTCAGCGCCGGCGCCGCCGGGGGCCTGCTCGGATCGGCGATCACGGGCCGGGTGGCGGCGCGGATCGGCATCGGGCCGGCGTTCATCGCCGGGTGCGTGGTGTACCCGGCCCCGCTGTTCCTCATCCCGGCCGCGGGCGGCGGCCGGCACACCGTGCTGGCGCTGCTCTTCCTGGCCGAGTTCGGCTCCGGGATCGGCGTCATGATGCTGGACATCTCGGTCGGGTCCATCTTCGCCGCGATCATCCCGGACCGGGTGCGGGCGCGGGTGTCGGGCGCCTACCGCGCCGTCAACTACGGTGCCCGCCCGCTCGGGTCGCTGGCCGCCGGCGTCCTCGGCACGACGGTCGGCCCGCGTCCGACCCTCCTGATCGCCGTGGCGGGCGCGGTCGCGGGCGCCGCCTGGCTGCTGCCCTCGCCGCTGCCGCACATGCGCACCCTGCCGAGCCTGCCGGCCGAGAACGTCACGGCGTCGATCGGGGCGTCCTCGGAAAGACGATCTGAATGCCCGTGACCGAACACATCAGCGCGCCGTCGGCGTCGGTGAAGTCGACCTGGACGTGAACGGCCTGACGGGTCTTGTGCGTCACTCTGCCGGTGATCCACAGCACGCCCGCGCGCACCGGGCGGTAGAACGTGACGTTCATCTGGACCGTGCGGAAGGCGTTCTCGTCCTCCAGCACCGACATCGCGGTGTGGCCCATGACCTGGTCGGCGAGGGCGCCCAGGTACCCGCCGAACAGCTGGCCGCCGGTCGTGAAGAAGTCCTCGTCGGTCTCCCACTTGGTGACGACCTGGCCGGGCCGCCACGAAACGATGTCGGGCAGCCGGAGAATCTCCACGACCCGTGGCTTGGCGGCCTGACCGGCCTGGATCTTGTCGAGGCGATCCGTCCAGATGGTCATCTGACTCCTCGCGGCGCGTGGTGTCCCGATCCGGAGGATCGCCCACATCGCCGGCGGCCGCAAGGCATGGGAGAGATCGCCGGCCGGCTCGGCACGAGTCGAAGATGGCTCTCACCTGCGGATTCGCGTCGCGCGACGTTTGCCGTGCGGCGCAGCGGGCAGGGCGGGAACCAACCTGAGCGGCCACGGCGGAGAGAACCGCACGTCATGAACCCACCCGAGGATCTGATCACCGTCCTGACGGAGGATCATCAAGAACTGAACCAGCTGTTCACAGAACTGGAGGTGCTCTCCGGCGGGGAAGCGCTGCGACGCTCGCTGGCCGACCAGATGATCATCGAGACGGTACGGCACTCGGTGGCCGAGGAGGCCTACCTCTACCCGGCCGTCCGCGAGTACCTCCCCGACGGTGACCTGATCGCGGACGAGGCCCACGGCGAGCACGAGCATGCCGAGCAGATCCTCAAACGGCTCGCACGGACCGACATGCCCGACGATCACTTCTCGCTCCAGCTGTCCTGGCTGATCACCGATGCGCGGCGGCACATGACCGACGAGGAGGAGCGGATCTTCCCGGTGCTGGCCGCGAACGTGAGCAGGGAGACACTCGTCTCCCTGGGGGAGAAGGCGAAGCACGCCAAGGCGGGCGCGCCGAGCCGGGCCACGTCCGGCGAAACGCAGGTGCCCTTGCTGCACACGATCGTCAAGAGCGGCATCGGGCTGGTCGAACGCGTGCGGGACCACCTCTGCGGGCCGGGCAGGGTCTACCCTCTGGCGAGCCGTGACCCGGAGTGATCTGGGCCGGGAGCGGAAAGGGTCTGAGTGATGACCGTAGCGATCGCTCTGTTCACGGCCGATCTGCGGACGCACGACAGCCCGGTGCTGCGCGGCGCGCTCGACGCCGCGGATCAGGTCGTTCCCCTGTTCGTGCTCGATGAGGGGATTCGCGCGGCCGGCTTCCGCACGCCCAACCGTGCGACGTTCCTCGCCGACTGTCTCGCTGACCTCGACGCCGCGCTGCGCGAGCGCGGCGGGCGGCTCGTGGTCCGTTCCGGCGACGTCGTACGCGAGGTCCGCCGCGTCGCCGAGGAGACCGGCGCGGGGCAGGTGCACGTGGCGGGCGACGTCAGCGCCTTCGCCCAGCGCCGCGAGGAACGCCTGCGTGCCGCGCTGACCGAGATGCGCCGAGACCTGTGCGTCCACGCGGACGCCGTCGTCGTGATCCCGCCCGGCACGATGTCGCCCGCGGGCAAGGACCACGCGGCGGTCTTCACCCCCTACTTCCGCAAGTGGAGCGCCGTGGGAACGCGCCGGCCGCTCGGAGCGCCGAGGAGGATCTCCGTGCCCGGCATCGGCTCCGAACCGCTGCCCGAGGCCGCCGGGCTCGCCGGCGGGCCGCCGTCGCCCGACCTGCCCCGCGGCGGGGAGACCGAGGCGCGGCGCCGCCTGAAGACCTGGCTGGCCGGCCCGATCGACCGGTACGAGGACCTGCACGACGACCTGGCGGGCGACGCCACCTCCCGGCTGTCGCCGTACCTGCACTTCGGCTGCCTGTCGCCGGTCGAGGTGGTGCACCGCGCCCGGCAGCGCGGCGGAGCGGGCGCGGAGGCGTTCGTCCGGCAGGTGGCCTGGCGGGACTTCAACCGGCAGATGCTCGCCGACCGCCCCGACGTGGCGCGGGAGGACTACCGGCACCGGAACGACCGGTGGCGGCCCGACGGCGACGACGCCGAGGCCTGGCGGGCGGGCCGTACCGGCTATCCCGTGGTCGACGCCGCGATGCGCCAGCTCGCCACGGAGGGCTGGATGCACAACCGCGGCCGGTTGATCACCGCGAGCTTCCTCGCGAAGACGCTGTACGTCGACTGGCGGGTGGGCGCACGGTACTTCCTCGACCGGCTCGTCGACGGTGACGTGGCCAACAACCAGCTCAACTGGCAGTGGGTGGCCGGCACGGGCGCGGCCACCCGCCCGAACGTCGTCCTCAACCCGCTCCTCCAGGCGAAACGCTTCGACCCGACGGGCGACTACGTACGCCGCTGGGTGCCCGAGCTGCGGGAGGTCGAGGGCTCGGCGGTCCACCGTCCCTGGCTGCTGCCCGACGACCGGCGCCGCCGCCTGGACTATCCGGACCCCATCGTGGACCTGGACGAGGGGCTGGCCCGCTTCCGCAAGGGGCGGGCGGCGTGACGCGCTGTCTCGTCACCGGGGCCACGGGCTACATCGGCGGACGCCTCGTACCGGAGCTGCTGTCGCGCGGCCACGCGGTGCGCTGCGCCGCCCGGTCCCCCGAACGGCTGCGCGACCACCCCTGGAGCGGGCGGGTGGAGACCGTCCGCGCCGACCTGACCGACCCCGAGGCCACGCGGCGGGCGCTGGACGGCGTCGACGTCGCGTACTACCTCATCCACGCCCTCGGCACCGGCCGCGACTTCGGCGCGACCGACCGACGCATGGCCCGTACGTTCGCGGCCGCCGCCAGGGACGCCGGCGTGCGCCGCATCGTCTACCTCGGCGGTCTCCCGCCGTCCGGGCCCGAACGGGCGTCGGAGCACCTGCGTTCCCGCGGCGAGGTGGGGGAGATCCTGCTCGCGTCCGGCGTGCCGACCGCGGTGCTGCGGGCCGCGGTGGTGATCGGGTCCGGCTCGCTGTCCTTCGAGCTGATGCGGTACCTCACCGAGCGGCTGCCGGTGATGGTCACCCCGCGGTGGGTGCGTTGCCGGATCCAGCCGATCGCGGTCCGCGACGCGCTGCGCTACCTCGCCGAGTGCGCCGCGTTGCCGCCGGAGGTCAGCCGGTCGTTCGACATCGGCGGCCCGGACGTGCTCACGTACGAGGAGATGATGCGGAGGTACGCCGCTATCACCGGCCTGCGCCCGCGCCGGATCCTGCCGGTCGCGGCGCTCACGCCGAGGCTGTCCAGCCTGTGGATCGGCCTGGTCACGCCGGTACCCGCCCCGGTCGCCCGGCCGCTCGTCGAGTCGCTGCGCCACGAGGTGGTCTGCCGCGAGCACGACATCGCCGCGTACGTGCCGGACCCGCCGGAGGGGCTGGTCGGCTTCGACGAGGCGGTCCGCCTCGCCGTCGAACACGTCGGCACGGCGGACGTGGCGACCCGCTGGTCGTCGGCGTCCGTGCCCGGCGCGCCGAGCGACCCCCTGCCGACCGACCCGGACTGGGCCGGCGGCAGCCTGTACGCCGACGTGCGCGAGTCGCCGGTGAACGCGTCACCCGACGCGCTGTGGCGGGTGATCGAGGGCATCGGCGGGGAGAACGGCTGGTACTCCTGGCCGCTCGCCTGGGCCGCGCGCGGCCTGTTCGACCGCCTGGCCGGCGGCGTCGGCCTGAGACGTGGCCGGCGCGATCCGAACCACCTGCGCGTCGGCGACTCGCTGGACTTCTGGCGCGTGGAGGAACTCGACCCGGGACGGCTGCTGCGGCTGCGGGCGGAGATGCGGCTGCCCGGCCTCGCCTGGCTCGACCTGTCGATCGACGAGCGGGACGGCCGCACGTGGTTCCGGCAGCGGGCGCTGTTCCATCCTCGCGGCCTGCCGGGCCAGCTCTACTGGTGGGCCGTGTGGCCGTTCCACGGGATCGTCTTCGGCCACATGCAACGCAACATCCGCCGCGCGGCCGAACGCGCCTAGTCGCCCAGCACCTGGTGGAGCCGTTCCGCGGTCGCGCGCGGGCGGAACCGGTATCCGTTGTGCCCGCCGGGGAACGTCTCGTAGGGGAGGCCCAGCTCCTCGGCGAACAACCGGGCGCACCTGTGCGGCCAGATGTGGCTCGAGTTCGCACCGACGCCGGGCACGATACGGGCGGGTGAGTCCTTGAGCCCGGTCAGGTCGAGAGCGTGGGTCCGTACGGCCGGCGTGTCGTACGTGAGGAAGAACTCCGCGTTCGGCAGGTGTTCCGGTCCCGGAGGGCGCATCTCGACGTCGGGCTCACGGTCGGTCGGGTCGATGTCGGCGAACACCGCGAACCTGCGCAGGGCGGGGAGGGAGCCCTCCGTCCTGAACGTCTCCTCGACGTCGAGCAGGTCCTGGACGGCGACGGCGCGCTCCGGTTCCGGCAACAGCTGGATGACGGGCGGTTCGTGCGCGACGACGACGCCGACCTGCTCCGGGTGGCCGGTGGTGAGCTCAAGCGAGATCATGGCGCCGATGCTGCTGCCGAAGACGTAGGCGGGTTCCGTGGTGAGGGCGGACAGCAGGTGGGAGACGTCGGCGGCGTGCGTGGCCAGGGTCGGGCCGGGGCCGTCGGTGGTGCTGCCCGACAGGCCCCGGCGGTCGTAGGTGAGCACGGTGTACCTGTCGGCGAGGTGGGCGGCGAGGGCGTCGTTCACGGCGGCGTCCCCATGGCCTCCGGCGATGAGCACGAGCAGGGGACCCGAGCCACGTACGAAATAGCGCAGCCGCGCGCCGGGCACTTCCAGTACGGATTCCATCATCGCCTGATCACCGCTCTTCCTCGTTCGGGCGGGGCCTCGGACGGCCACACCGGAACCATGCCTCAGCCGTCGACGGTCCAGGAACGGAGCGGTCTCCCTAGGATCGACCGTCCGAGGATGCGCTCGTCGAGCGGGGCTCACTGAACGCCTGGGCGGGCTCGACGGCGCGGAAGCGACGGAAGAAGCCGCGCAGGTCGTCGACCAGCAGGTCGGGGCGTCGTGGGCGGCCCAGTGACCACCCCGGCGGTCCATGAGTTCGGCCCACGCGTCGGTGGTACGGGCGGCGTTCCCGCCCTTCGTGCGGGTGTGACCGGAGAAGCCGAAGCCCGGAAGGGAGGGGATCACCACGTCGAAGGCGTCGGCCGGGTCGCCGCCGTGCGCGGCCGGGTCGGTCAGGGGGCCGATGAGGTCCAGGTACTCCACGAAGGTGTTGGGCCATCCGTGGGTGAGGATGAGCGGCGTGGCCTCCCGCTCGGCCGAACGGACGTGCACGAAGTGGATGGTCTGGCCGTCGATCTCGGTGGTGAACTGCGGGAAGGAGTTGATCTTCGCCTCCCGGGCCCGCCAGCCGAAGCCCTCGAGCCAGCGCGCCACCAGGTCGCGTACGAAAGAGAGGCCATGCCGTCGCGCCCGCGCGGCCGGATCGGCACGTTGCAGGCCGCCATGGTGGCCGTGCCCAGGGACCGCCCGGGACCGGTGGTGGACCCGGACGCCCTGACGGCCGTGGCAGCGGCCTGCCGCGCCCACGAGCGCCTCCGCTTCGACTACACCATCCCGGTGCCGCCACCCGCCGCGAGGTCGAGCCGTACCGCCTGGTCAACTGGGGTCGCCGTTGGTAGCTGCTGGCCTGGGATCTGGGCCGCGCCGACTGGCGTACGTTCCGCGTCGACCGCCTTCGGCCGCGCGTGCCCACCGGCCCCAGCTTCACCCCCCGCGACCTTCCCGAGGAGGTCGTCGCCGCCTACGTCAGCCGGCGCGTGTCCTCCGCCGCCTGGCGCTACACCGCCGCCACGCCGTGAGGGCCGGTACGGCGAGGAACGCGCCGGACGTGGCGGGCGATCTACGCCTACTCTTGGCGCGTGAGGGATTTCTTCGCCGGCGTGCGCTACTTCGCCCGCGGTCTCGGCTGGGTGGCGCGGCGGCCGGGGCAGTGGCTGTTCGGCCTGATTCCGGCGCTGATCGTCCTGGTGCTGTACGTCGTCGCGCTGACGTTCCTCGGCGTCTACCTCTCTGACCTGGTGAAGGCGGCCAGCCCGTTCGCCGACCACTGGTCGAGCGGGCTGCGCGACACCGTACGCCTGCTGATGGGCGTCCTCGTCTTCGCCGCCGCCGTGATGCTCTCGATCGTCACGTTCACCGGCGTCACGCTCCTGGTCGGCGAGCCGTTCTACGAGAGCATCTCCGGCCGGGTCGAGGAGTCGGCGGGCGGCCGGCCGGCCGAGGTGGACGTCCCGCTGTGGCGGCAGCTCCTGCGCGGTCTCGGGGACGCGGTCGTCGTCGGGCTGATCACGGGCCTGTTCGCGGTGCTCTTCTTCGCGCTCGGGTTCCTGCCGGTCGTCGGGCAGACGGTGGTGCCGGTCGTGGCGGCCCTCGTGTCGGGGTACTTCCTCACGCTGGAGCTGACCTCGATCCCGCTCGAACGGCGTGGCCTGGGCCGACGCGAGAAGTTCGCGCTGCTGCGGCGTGAACGCGCGCTTTCCGCCGGCTTCGGGGCCTCGGTTTTTGTGGTGTTCCTCATTCCGCTGGGCGCGGTGCTGGCGATGCCCGGTGCCGTGGCGGGAGGCACGCTACTCGCCCGGGAACGCCTCGCTCACCAGGACGTTCTCGCACGTCAGGGCGTTTCTTCGGTCGATGTCGGGTGAGACGGCCGTAACCTGAGGGGCACGCGGGGGCTAAGAAGCTGTGGCCTGAGCGTAATTAGTGACGTAAGCGAGAAATGTTGATCTTCACGTACCCTGTGCGGCATGTCGGATCAGGGGGACGCCGGGACGTGGCGCCCGGCCACCAGCCAGAACGACCAGAATTCCGCGCCTGAGGAGACGACCGGGCCGCTACCGAAGATCTCCGAAGACGAGTCCGGCGGCCAGGGCTTTCCGTCCGTGAAGGGTTCGTCGTCCGGAGGCGGCACCTCTCCGTCGTGGTCCGCCGCGGATGACGAGGCGTCGACCGGGGGCTTCCCGGCCGTCTCGCCGTCGGATGAGCCGCCGGCTCCGGCGTCGCGCTCATCGCGCTCGCCGTTCGAGCCCAGCGAGAGCCCGCGCGAGCCCGTGGAGGAGATCGAGGACCCCGGGCCGAACGGCCCGACGCCGAAGTTCGGCACCGAGGTGCCCGACCCGAGACCGGGTGCGCGGCCCTACGGATCGTTCGACTCCTCCTCCTCCTCCTACGGCGACACCTCCTCCTACGGCGACGCCTCTTTCCGGAACACCTCCTTCAGCGACGCGTCGTTCGGCGACACCTCCTTCGACAACAGCTCCTTCGGCTCCTTCGGGTCCGGGTCGTTCGGCCCGACGAGCTTCGACGACAAGCCCGGCGGCGCCGCCGGATCCTCGAACGAAGCTCCGTACGGGCGCGAGGCGTTCTCCGCGGAGTCCTCCAACGAGTCCCCGTACGGGCGCGAGACGTTCTCCGCGGAGTCCCCGAACGAAGCTCCGTACGGGCGGGAGAGCTTCTCCGCCGAGTCCGCCGCGTCCCCGGGCGCCGGGGCGCCGGAGGGCGTCTCCTCGTCCACCGGCTCCTTCTCCCTGCCGCGCGCCGAGAAGCGCCCGACCGCCGCGGACGAGGCGGCCGAGGAGGACTTCTTCGCCCCCGACGACCACCCGCCCATGTGGGACAAGGTCGTCGCGCCCTCCGGCCCGCCGCCCAAGCCCGGCAAGCCGAGCAGCGGCAACCTGCGGCTCCCGGAGTGGATGCGGGAGGAGGGCGCCGCCGGCGGCGGTGGCGGAGAAGCGGGCGGCGCGCTCATCTCCTCCTACGAGGACGAGGACGGCCACTCCCGGCGTCCGCTCCTCATCGGGGTCGGCATCCTGGTCGCCGGTCTCGTCGCGGTCGCGGGCGTGTACTTCCTGAAGAACAACGGAGACAGCAAGGCCTCCACCGCGGCGGCTCCCACGACGGCGAAGACGCCCTCGCAGGGCCCGTCCCAGCCGGCTCAGGAGCAGCAGCCGGCGCGCAAGGCGCTCCCGCGGTTCAGGGGCGTGCACACGAAGGCTCTCGGCCGGGTCACGGACGTGCGGTCCGGCCTGTCGTACGCCCGGCTCTCCAAGCCGTGGGCCGCTGCGGCGAAGAACAGCCCGATGAACGAACTGGGCTTCACCGCGAGCCAGTTCGCCGTGACCGAGAAGGCCAGCGGGCAGCCCAAGCACTGGGCGCGGCTGATGAGCGCCGAGCTCTCCGGGGCGGCCAAGGACGCCTACACCGGCCCCGGCACCGAGCAGGCCGCCGCGGCCGAGGCCGCGCGGGTGTACGAGGCGCGGATGTTCGGGTTCCAGCACAAGAAGCGGGTCCTGGCCAACCAGCCGCTGACCGTCGGCGGCCACAAGGGATGGCTGGTCAGCGACTACCTGACGTACCGCCGTCCGGGAGTGAAGGCCACCGGTGACATCGTGGCCGTGGCCCTGGTCGACACCGGGAAGAAGACTCCCGGGATCGTGTTCATGACGCTGCCCAACACCAACAAGAAGCTCTGGCCGGACCTCAACTTCGTGGTCCGCTCACTGCGGGTCGGCTGACTCTCGCTCTGATACGCCCCGGTGGTCCTCCGCGACCGCCGGGGCGTTCGCGTGCGCGGCCGGACCCCCGTGAACCGAATCGCGTTCGAATCACACCGAATGCCATTCCAATACCCGCCCGGCGGCCTCTAGGGTAGGCCTCAGAGGACGTCGCGAATGGGGTGTTTCACATGGGGATCGGGCTGACCGAGGAGCACGAGGCACTGGCCGACGCGGTGCGCGGCTGGGCGATGCGTTACTCACCCGTCAGCGTCGTACGCGCGACGCTCGACGCCGAAGAGGAGACCCGCCCCGGCTTCTGGGCCGGCCTCGCCGAGCAGGGCCTGCTCGGGCTGCACGTCCCGGAGGAGTTCGGCGGGCAGGGGGCCGGGCTGCTGGAGCTCGCGGTGGCCGTCGAGACCCTCGGGCGCGCGATGGTGCCCGGGCCGTTCCTGCCGACCGTGCTGGCCGGCGCGGCCCTGCTGCGGGCCGACGAGTCCGCCAAGGCCCGCGCGGAGCTGCTCCCCGGCCTCGCCGACGGCAGCGTGATCGGCGCCCTTGCCCTGGCCACCGGCCTGACCGGGCACCGTACCGACACGGGCCTGACCGTCAGCGGCACAGTCGAGCCGGTTCTCGGCGGCGCCCTGGCCGACGTGATCGTGGCGCCGGTGAGCACCGACGACGGCGAACGCTGGGTCGCCGTGGACGCCTCCGCGCTGACCGTGACCCCGCTGGCGAGCCTGGACCGTACGCGCCGGGTGGCCCGGGTCGAGGCGGCGGACGTGGCCGTGCCCGCCGACCGGGTCCTGACCGGGCTGGAGGGCCAGGAGGTGCTCGACCTCGCCGCCCTGCTGCTCGGCGCCGAGGCGGCCGGCATCGCCGCGTGGTGCGTCGACACCGCCTCGGAGTACGCCAAGGTGCGTGAGCAGTTCGGCCGGCCGATCGGGCAGTTCCAGGGCGTCAAGCACAAGTGTGCGCGGATGCTGATCGAGCTGGAGAAGGCCCGCGCGGTCGTGTGGGACGCCGCCCGCGCCTCCGACGACCCCGCCGACGAGTCGGGCTTCGCGGCGGGCGTCGCCGCGGTCATCGCCCCCGACGCCGCGCTCCGCTGCGCCCGCGACTGCATCCAGGTGCTCGGCGGCATCGGCTTCACCTGGGAGCACGAGTCCGGTCTCTACCTGCGCCGCGCCTCGACGCTGCGCGTCCTGCTGGGTCCGGCGAAGGACTGGTCCGGCTCCGTCGCGACGCTCGCGCTCGACGGCGTACGCCGCGCGGTCGAGGTCGAGCTGGACGAGGACACCGAACCCCTCCGCAACCGCATCCGCGCCGAGGTCGCCGAGCTGGCCGCGATCGAGGACAACACGGCACGGTTCGCCCGGATGGGCGACGAGGGCTGGGTGTTCCCGCACCTGCCGAAGCCGTGGGGCAAGGCGGCCTCGCCGATGGAGCAGGTGCTGATCCTGCAGGAGCTGCGCGCCGCGAAGGTCAAGGGCCCGCAGCTCGGGATCGGCGCGTGGGTGGTCCCGTCGCTGGTCACGTACGGCACGCCCGAGCAGCAGGAGCGGTTCCTGGCCCCGACGCTGCGCGGGGAGATGGCGTGGTGCCAGCTGTTCAGCGAGCCCGGCGCGGGCTCGGACCTGGCGTCCCTGCAGATGAAGGCGGAACGCGTCGAGGGCGGCTGGAAGCTGACCGGCCAGAAGATCTGGACGTCGGTGGCCCGGCAGGCCGAGTGGGCGATCTGCATCGCCCGCAGCTCGAACGAGCCGAAGAAGCACGACGGCATCACGTACTTCATCGTCGACATGAAGTCCGAGGGCGTCGACGTGCGCCCGCTGCGGGAGCTGACCGGCGAGGCGATGTTCAACGAGGTCTTCCTCGACGGCGTGTTCGTCCCCGACGACCGGGTGGTGGGCGAGGTCGGCCAGGGCTGGAAGGTCGCCCGCAACACCCTGAGCAACGAGCGCGTGCAGCTGTCCAGCGGCTCGGGGCTCGGCGCCGGTGTGAAGGAGCTGCTGAACTTCTTCGGCGCCCGCGAGCTGGACCAGGTCAAGCGTGCCGAGCTGGGCGAGTACCTCTGTGAGGGCCAGGCGATCGACCTGCTCGGCCTGCGCCTGACGCTGAAGCAGATCTCCGGCCACGAGCCGGGCGCGGAGGCGAGCGTCCGCAAGCTGCTGGGCGTGCAGTTCAACCAGCAGGTCGCCGACTTCATCTGGGAGTCCCAGGGCGCCGTCGCGGCGGTGGAGGACATGACCGGCGCGACCGGCCTGTGGGCGCGCTACATGCTGTTCAGCCGCTCGATGACGATCTACGGAGGTACGACGGAGGTCCAGCTCAACGTCATCGCCGAGCGCATGCTCGGGCTGCCCCGCGACCCGGAGCCCGGCAAGTAGTTCGACGCCAGGCCCGTACGGAACCGGCCTGGATGGGCGAATGCCGGGAATTCGGCCGCCGCTCGTATCATCATGTTCCCGGAACGGGACGGTTGCCGGCAGCGTCGGATCAACGGTCGCGCAGGGCGGTGAGCGGGAAGGGACGGCGGTCGATCGGGGATGCTGACGCGTGTGATCGCCGGCTTCCGCAAGGAGGTTCCGGCCCGGACGCTGGAGTCGATCCAGCGGGCCGGTGTGGGGGTCTATCGCGCGCTCGACGACGCCGAGGCCGTACGCCGCGAGCTGGCCGGCCAGGGAGTCAGCGCTTGGCGCATGCCCGCCGCGGCGGCCGCACAGCAGCTGTACGCCTGGAACGCCTACGTCCTGCAGACGCTGGGCGACAAGATGATCGACGCGGACTACCGTGGCGACTCCCGCACGGCCGGCTACCTCCCCAAGGTCACGGCCGAGCAGGTGTGGGCGTTCTTCGGCCAGGTCGAGCGCTGGCTGTCGCTGAGCCGCCAGGCCGCGGCCAACCCCGGCTACCGGGTGGAGGAGCCGAGGTACCTGCCGGCCGACCTGCCCGGCTGGGTGGAGATCGAACCCTGCCCGGCCGCCCACCTGGAGGCGATGATCGCGGCGTGCGCCTCCGTACGGGAACACGCCGAGGTCGCGCTGGGCACCTTCGAGATCACCGCGTCCCAGGACGGCCGTCACGCCGAGATCGCCCGGCTGCGCCAGCTCGCGGCGGAGGCGGCCACGTCGTCCGACTACGCCATGCAGGCGTTCGACCGGACCGCCGGCCGGCGGTTGCACGAGGTCGTCGAAGAACGCCTGCGGCGAGCGCTGGAGATCTACTACCACCTCGGGCAGCTCATCGCGATGCCGATCCTGCTCAAGACCTACGGCCGGGGTCACGGAGCCGGGCCGATGGCCGGCCGGCTGCCGCTCCCGGGAAGCGGCGACTTCGACCCGTGGTGCCTGACCGAACGCGACGCGGTCCGACGCTGGCAACGCGATCCGCAGGCGCGCCGGGTCATCAACGACCTGTGGCGGGGCGATCCCGATCCGGCGGCGACCCTGGCGATCCAGGAGCAGCTCAACGCCGCGCTCCGGCGCGACGACATCAGGCGTACCGGTGCCATGTACTACGCACCGCCGTGGGCGCCGATCTATCGGGCGCAGCGCCCCGTGGTGATCGGCCGGCGCTGGTTGCAGCCCGGGCAGGACTTCACCTTCGAGGTCTCCGCCGAGCCGCTCCGCTACAACCGCCCCTTCCTCCGCCAGATCGTCACCGGCCCGTTCCACCAGGCCCGCCGGTAAGGCCTACATGCTCAGGGTTGACGATCTTCTGGGCGGACAAGGCCGGGAAGGTCAAGCCGGACGCTTCGCGGGACGTTCTTGAGCACCTTGTCGACAAGCTGTTGGTCGAGCAGCCGACTTCGCATCACTCTAGTATCAAAGGAACATCATTGTCTGTTGGAGCGCAAGCCTGGGCGGGGCTTCACCTTCGAGGTCTCCGCCGGGCCCCTCGGGGCGCCAGCACAGTAAGTAAAGATGCGATAACGCTGTGCGACGAACCGCTCTCCTGGGCCGTACGCCCAGGAAAGACTGCTATCCGGCAAAGAACCGTCATGCTTGAGGGGGCTGATCGTGCCTTCGTCACGGCCGAAGCGGATCGGCGCACGGCGGCGAGCGGCGAGAACGGCTGTGCGGAAGCCTTGGTACAAGCGGGCGACCACGCGACTATTGGCCGCTGCGGGGGCAATAGCGTTGAGCGTCGCCACGTCTGTGATCACCGGCGTCGCGCAGAAGTTGGTCGATGGCGACTCTCAGGCCTCGTCCGCGACGTCGCCGGCGCGCTCGGCGGCCAAGATTCCGCTGGTCACCGCCGCGGCGAGGGTGCTGGAGGACCTCGACCAGGACATCTGGGTGGCCGGTTCCCCGGTCGAACTCACCCCGGCCCGGATCGCCCGCATCCAGCAGGCGAGGAACAGGGGCGGAACACAGGGCGACCTCCACGACTACCTGTCCAGCATGGCGCAGGTGGGAGCCGTCAAGTCCGATGGCATCGCCATCGATCTCAACTTGGCCACCCGGGCGGCGAGCCAGGTGCGCGTCGACCGGATCAGGCTCGCGTCCCAGTGCCGGGATCCGCTCGCCGGAACCGTCTTCTACTCTCCGCCCGCCGGTCCGGCGATGCCGATCGGCAAGATCGGATTCGATCTCGACAGTCCGGCGCCGGTCGCTCGCAAACTGGTCGACGGTGACTCCGGGCAGCAACTGGGTGCCGACTATTTCGCCGACAACGTGCAGTACCTGAAAAAGGACGACGGGTTCGCCTATCGCGTCGTCGCGCGGACCAGCAAGCACTATTGCGAGTTCCGCATCCTGGTGGACGCGAGCGCCGATGGGGTGTCGCAGACGACGACCGTGGACGACCAGGGCCGGCCCTTCCGTGTGTCCGCCCTGGTCTGCGGCGACGGGCCGGTCCCGTGCCCGAGGTTCTCCGCCTACCGGCGGGTGTACTCGGGTGGCGTCGCGAACGCCGATGGAAACGGCTCCTGGACGGCCAAGGATCCGAAGACCTACAACGGTCTCTAGAGGTCGCGAGGCCCGCGATCAGGCGGCCTCGATCCGCAGGAGGGTCCGGCCGCTCTGGAGCACCACCTCGGCCTTGATGACGCCGGGGACGCGGACGGGCTGGATCCCGATGACGCAGCTCCTGCCGTCCAGGGCCAGCACGGGGGGACTCACGGCCGCGATGCCGTGTCTTGTCTTCAGCCAGCCGTTCACGGTCTGGCACGCCGCATACGTGGCAGAGGTCGGGCATCCCGCGCCGCACGTGTTCTCGGCGGTGAGCGTCACCTGCGCTCGGCCGCCCCCGGTGTTCTTCTCCGACGTGCGGGTGTAGCCGCTGGGCGCGCCCAGGTCCCTGGCGATGCGCAGGTTGTGGTCGTAGGTGGAGTCGGCGCCGGTACGGAACACGAACGCGAACGCCGCCGCGGCCACCACGACGGTCACCGCCGCGACGGCCAGTACGGGCCAGAGACGCCGGTCGCGCCGGGTCGAGGGTGGCGGAGGCGGCTGGTGGACGGGCGCTTGGCCGTGTGCCGGGTGACCGGAGACGAGCCCGGTCAGTGCGGCGTGGAGCTGGTCGCCGGTCGGGCGTTGAGCCGGATCCTTGCGCAGCAGAGCGCTGATGACCGGTTCGAGGAGGCCGGCGTGGACGGCGGTGGCGGGGTCCTCGGTCGCGACGGCGACGAAGGCCGCTCCCGAGCTGCTGCCGCCGAACGGGGGACGGCCTTCCACGGCCGTGTAGAGGGTCGCGCCCAGCGACCACAGGTCGGAGGCGGGGCCGGCCGGCAGGCCGCGTACCTGCTCGGGTGACATGAAGGCGGGGGTCCCCATGATCTCGCCGGAGCGGGTCAGGGTGGCGTCGTCGTCGACGGCGGCGATGCCGAAGTCGGTCAGGACGACTCGATCGCCCTCCAGCAGGACGTTGGCGGGCTTGATGTCGCGGTGGGTGACGCCCACCTGATGCGCCGCGCGTAGGGCGTCGAGGATCCGCAGGCCGATCCGGGCGACGCGCTGAGGCGGCAGCGGTCCTTCGGTCTTGAGGAGGTCGTGCAGGGACCGGCCATGGACCAGTTCCATGATGATCCAGGGCCGTTCGTCATCACCGACGACCAGGTCGTGGACGGTGATGATGCCGGGGTGTTTCAACCGTGCGGCCGCGCGTGCCTCGCGGTCCAGCCGCGCGATCCAGGTCTGCCGCTGGGCGGCGCTCAGATGCTCGGGGAACCGGAGCTCCTTGACGGCGACCTCCCGGTTCAGCTGCTCGTCGCGAGCGCGCCAGACGGCTCCCATGCCGCCCTGCCCCAAGAGATCGGTGAGCCGGTATCGGTGAGCGAGGAGCCGGCCGAGATCGTTCACGCGCCGACCCTAGCCGTCCCGCTCTCAGATGGACAATTGTGTATGTCAGCCCGTGGGGGTGCCGTCGTGCGGGAGGCGGAACAGGGCGATCGTGATGAGCGCCAGGCCCGCCAGGCGGAGGGTCAGGTCGGCCGGGTCCGGCGGGAGGTGTTCGCCGAACATCGGGGTGCCCGCCACCACGGTGTAGAGCGTGGAGACCACGGTCGACACCGGAGCGACGATCGACGCGCGTCCGCGCTGCAACGCCGTCTGGAAGACGACGAAGCCCGTCAGGGTCACCGGCACCAGCAGATACAGGTACGGCGAGGCCAGCGCCGAGGTGACGATCGGCGCCGGGCCGTGGAAGTCGATCGACGCCGACAGGCCCTTGGAGACCATCCCCGCGACGCCGTACACGATGCCGGCCGCCAGGCCGTACGGCACGTCACCGGCCGGGCGGGGCCGCGCCCGCCCGCGCGCGAACACCGCCACCCCGGCCAGCGTGGACGGCACCGCGACCAGCAGCACGCGTACCAGGTGGCCGCCCGTCCCGGGGACGTCCGTGCGCGGGTCCAGCGACGCGATGACGCAGGCGACCCCGGCCGCGATGCCCGCCAGCCCGGTCCACTCCCGCCCGGTCAGCCGCTCGCCCAGGACCGTCATGCTCAGCAGGAGCAGGAACACGATCCCGGAGGCGAACACCGGCTGCGCCACGGTCAGCGGGACGCGTGTCAGGACCACGAGCTGACCGGCCAGCCCCGCGAGGATCAGCCCGAACCCGGCCAGCCAGCGGGGGGCGGTCACCAGTGCCCGGACCAGCGTCAAGGGCAGCCGCACGTCCAGTGGCGGCAGCGCGGACAGCGCGCCCTTCTCCAGTACGAACCCGGCGTTGTAGGCGAGCGTGGCGACGAGCGCCAGCACCACGCCGAGGATCACGGTCGTTCCGGGCGCCGCGCCTGGACGAGCAGGATGCTGGCGGCCGACGGCCACCGGCACAGAAGCAGGTCCAGCGGGCGCAGGACGCCGGGCACGACGTGGGACGGCGCGCCGTCCACGCGCTCGCAGACGAAGCCCCGCGCGGTGAGGAACTCCGTCAGCGCCCGCTTGGTGAACATCCGCAGGTGACCGGCCACCTGGCGGCCCGGCCGCCCGTACACGCCGCGCATGCTGACCTCGGAGAAGATCGGCTGGACGCCGAGGGCGAGCAGGCCGCGGTTGTACCAGGCGGCGAGGTTCGGCGTGGAGAGGAGGAGCCGGCCGCCGGGGCGCAGCACGCGGTGGAGTTCGTCGACCGCGGAGTCGGTGTCGACGAGGTGCTCGATCACCTCGCTGAAGATGACCAGGTCGACGCTGCCGTCCGCCAGAGGAAGGCCGGGCGCGTCGAGCCCGCCGCGGATGAGCAGGAGGTCGTGGCGCCGGGCGGTCCGCAGCGCCGTCATCGACCAGTCGACGCCCACGACCGTGTGCCCGAGCCGCCGTACCAGGCGGGTGGCCGCGCCGTCGCCGCAGCCGACGTCCACGATGACCTGGGGCCGGTCCGCCCCGGCGAGAACGGCCTCGACCATCCGGAGCTGCCGCCGGGCTCGGCCGGCACCGGAGCTGAGGGGAACGCCCGGGTCCTCGTAGAACCGCTGCAGTGCGCCGTCGCCGGTCGTCACCCTGACCGCTCCCTCCCGCGCACCTGGGCGGTCTCGTCGCGGATCGATCGAGCCGTGGACCGATTTGCGCCATTCTGTGGCGGTTATCATCCACTGTCAACGCCGTCCCTCCACCCCCACCGGCCCCGACAGGAGAGAGCGCATGGCCGCACCCCGGACGCTTCCGCGCCGGCCGGTCGGGTCCGTCGCGCCCGGCCGGTTCCGCTCGTTGCGGCTGTTCCGCGGCTTCCTCGGTGAGCAGTCCGACCCGGACGGCTTCTACGCGCTGCTCGCCGGCGACGCGGTACGGCAGATCGAACGCCACGTGGACCTCGCGGGCCGTACGGTCCTGGACGTCGGCGGCGGCAGCGGGTACTTCACGGACGCCTTCGACGCCCGCGGCGCGCGCGGCCTCCTCGTCGAGGTGGACCCCGGCGAGCTGTCCGGACGCGGTGGCCCCCGGCCGGGCGCCCTGGTCGGCGACGGCTGCCGGCTGCCGCTGCGTGACGCCGGCGTCGACGTCAGCTTCTCCTCCAACGTGCTGGAGCACGTGCCGGATCCGGCCGCGTTCATCGACGAGCTGGTGCGGGTCACCCGGCCCGGCGGCATCGTCTACCTGGCGTACACGCTCTGGCTCTCGCCCTGGGGCGGTCACGAGACCTCGCCCTGGCACTTCCTCGGCGGGGGGTACGCGGCGCGCCGCTACGCCCGGCGGCACGGGCATCCGCCCAAGAACCGGTACGGCACGAGCCTGTTCGCGGTCGGCGCGGGGCGGGTGCTGCGGCTGGTCCGCGCCCGCGACGACGTCACGGTGCTGGAGGCGCGGCCCCGCTACTACCCGCGCTGGTGCGGCTTCCTCGTCCGGCTGCCGGGGCTGCGCGAGCTGCTGACCTGGAACCTCCTGCTCATCCTGCGACGCGAGCCGTGACGGCCACCGAGCCCCGCCGCGAGGAGGCCGCCACGCTCGACGCCCGGCTGCTCCCGCTGCTGGCGTGCCCGGTGGACAAGGAGGCGCTGCTGTACTTCCCCGGCGACGGCCTGCTCTACAACCCGCGCCTGCGCCTCGGGTACCGGGTCGAGGACGGCATCCCGGTCCTGCTCGCCGGCGAGGCCGAGCAGGCCGGCGCCGAACGCCACGCGACGCTGACCGCCCGCGCCCGGCGCGGCGAGGCGGCGGCCACGCTCGGACGGGGCGAGACGACCGGACGCGGCGAAAACGGCATCGAATAGCATTTCCCTCGTACGTACCGTTCCCGTCACGACGGTCGCCGATGTTCCGAGCACCTGACGCCTGGATCCTCGCGTGCGCCGCGGCCCTGCTGGCCGGGTGCTCGCCGGGCGGAGGGCAGCCCGCGGCGGTGCCGGACCGCGCGGTGAACGCCCAGTGGCGGCGGGCCGGTGACAGGGCCGGGCCGGGGCAGTGGGACGGCGCCGACGGCACCACGTCGGTACGGCTCCCCGACGGCCGGATCGCCTGGTTCTTCTCCGACACCTACCTCGGCCCGGTGAACGCCGACGGCTCGCGGACCTCAGCCCGCCTCGTCCACAACTCCGTCGTCGTGCAGGGCCGTGACGGGTTCACCACGGTGTCCGGCGACAGCCCGGTCAACCCGCCACCCGGCGTCCCGGGCTGGTACTGGGCCGGGGACGGCCGCGTGCGGAACGGCAGGGTCGTGGAGTTCTACCACCGGCTGAACGGCTCCGGCGCGGCGTGGGACTTCACCGAACAGGGCGTGGCGGTCGCGACGTTCTCGCTGCCCGGCCTCCGGTTTGAGAGCGTGCGCGAGCTGCCGGCCGGCCCGGTCCCGCCCGGGCGTACGCCGGTCATGTGGGGTGCGGCGTTGTCCGACGACGGGCCGTGGACCTATGTCTACGGCTACCGCGGCCATCTCGACCGGCCCGGCCGGCCCAAGTGGCTGTACGTCGCGCGCGCCCCGCGCGGGCGGCTCGCCGACCCGGCCTCCTGGTGGTACGACACCGGGTCCGGCTGGTCGGCGGACCCGGCCCGCGCCGCCGAGCTGCCGACCCGGGTCGACAGCGGGTTCGGGATCGCCCGGGTCGGCGACCGGTACGCGCTGGTCACCCGCCGCCCCTCGGCGGACCTCGGCGACGGCGACATGGTCGCCTACCTGGCCGGCTCGCCGGCCGGCCCGTTCCGCGCCGCGGACAGCGCGGTCGTCTACCGGGCGCCGGAGACCGCCTCGGGCTGGTTCGTCTACCAGGCGCGCGTCCATCCGGAGCTGAGCGGGCGGGGCCGCGTCGTGTTCTCCTACAACGTCAACACCTCGCTCGTGGACCGGCGGTGCGTGCCGCAGAACCTCCGGCAGGCGTCGGTCTACCGGCCGAGGTTCGTCTCCGCTCCGCTCGGCGTCTTCCGCCGTGGTTACTCCGCACCACCCGCGCGTCCGACGTCGATCGCCCCCGGCTGGTACCGCGCCTGCTGAGGACCGAATGGCATTCGGATTTGATCTATCGTGGGCGCATGGGCATAGGACTGACCGCCGAGCACCAGGAGCTCGCCGCATCCGTACGCGCCTTCACGGCGCGGCACATCCCGCGCGAGGCCGTCCGCGCGGCCCTCGGCCCGGACGCGAACGGGCGGCCGGACCACTGGAGGGCGCTCGCCGGTCAGGGCCTGCTCGGCCTGCACCTGCCGGAGGAGCACGGCGGGCAGGGCTTCTCGCTGGTCGAACTGGCGGTCGCCGTCGAGGAGATGGGACGCGCCCTCGCCCCGGGCCCGTACGTCCCCACCGTCTGGGCGAGCGCGGTGCTGCTCGCGGCCGGGGCCGGCGACCTCCTGCCCGGCCTCGCCGACGGCACCCGCTGCGGAGCGGTGTCCCTGGCGGGCGGCCTGACCGGGCGCCGCGACGGCGGCGCGCTCGTCGTGGACGGGGTCGCCGAGCCGGTGCTGGGCGGCCTGGCCGCCGACCTGTTCGTGCTGCCGGTCGCGACCGGCGACGGCGAGGAGTGGGTCGTGATCTCCGCCGCCGAGGTCGCGGCCGAGCCGCTGGAGAGTCTCGATCCGGTACGCCGGGTGGCGCGGGTCCGGCTGGACGGCGTGCCCGCCTCACGGGTGCTGACCGGGCTCGCCCGGCCGGACGTGCCGGCGATCGCCGCCGTGATACTCGGCGCCGAGGCCTGCGGCGTCGCCGGGTGGGCGGTCGACACGGCGGCGGCCTACGCGCGGACGCGGGAGCAGTTCGGCCGCCCGATCGGGCAGTTCCAGGGCGTCAAGCACAAGTGCGCCCGGATGCTGGTCGAGCTCGAACGCGCCCGCGCCGCCGTCTGGGACGCGGCGTACGCGGCCGGCCACGACTCCGGCGACCAGGTGGCGTACGCGGCCGGAGTCGCCGCCGCGCTGGCCCCCGACGCGGCCGTCTCCGCCGCCCAGGACTGCATCCAGGTGCACGGCGGCATCGGCTACACCTACGAGCACGACGCGCACCTGTACTACCGGCGGGCGCTGACCCTTCGGGCGCTGCTCGGCCGCGCGACGGAGCACCGCGCGTCGGTCGCCGCCCTCGCCCGGTCCGGCGTGACCCGCGACCACGAGCTCGACCTGCCCGCCGAGGCGGAGCCGTTGCGGCGCGAGATCCGGGCGGAGGTCGCGGCGCTTGCCGCGCTCGGCGAGGCGGAGCGGGTCGAGGCGCTGGCCGCGGGCGGCTGGGTCCAGCCGCACCTGCCCCGGCCCTGGGGCCGGGCGGCCTCGCCCCTCGAACAGGTCGTCATCCACCAGGAGCTGCGCGCCGCCGGAGTACGCCCGCCTGCTCTCCTCATCGGCGCCTGGGTGGTGCCCTCGCTCGCCGCGCACGGCACGCCCGAGCAGCAGGAACGCTTCCTGCCTCCGACCCTGCGCGGGCAGATCGTCTGGTGCCAGCTCTTCAGCGAGCCGGGGGCGGGCTCGGACCTGGCCGGGCTGCGCACCCGCGCGGAACGAACAGAGGGCGGCTGGAAGATCACTGGGCAGAAGATCTGGACGTCGCTCGCCCAGTACGCCCAGTGGGGCATCTGCGTCGCCCGTACCGACCCGGACGCGCCCAAGCACCAGGGCATCACCTACTTCCTGGTCGACATGGCGGCGCCCGGCATCGAGGTGCGCCCGCTGGCGGAGCTGACCGGGGAGCAGATCTTCAACGAGGTGTTCCTCGACGAGGTGTTCGTGCCGGACGCGATGGTGGTCGGCGCGGTGAACGCCGGCTGGCAGGTCGCGCGCGGCACCCTCACCGCCGAGCGCGTGAACCTGTCCACCGGCTGGCAACTCGGCGCCGACGTGCCGGGCCTGTTCGCGCTCGCCGAGGACCTCGGCGTCGCCGAGGACCCGGTCGTCCGCGACGCCCTGGGCCGGTTCGCCGCCGACGCGCACGTGTTCGCGCTGCTCGGCGACCGGGCCGTCCTCAAGCAGCTGTCCGGCGTGGACGCCGGGGCGACCGCGAACGTCGGCAAGCTCGTCGGCATGGAGCACGGCCAGCGGGTGACGGAGTACGGCTTCGGGCTGCTCGGCACGGAGGGCGCGCTGACCGGCCGGGACACGGACGGGCGGCGAAGGCACTGGACCCGCCTGCTCCTCGCCTCGCGCGCCATGACCATCGGCGGCGGCACCACCGAGGTCAACCTGAACGTCATCGCCGAACGCCTGCTCGGCCTGCCGCGCGACCCGTGAGATCCGGGCATCGTGCTCAGATCGGACGCACTCGCGTGTTTGGATGGCCGGGTGAGTAACGAATGTTTCCGGCTCATCGACCCCCTCCCCATGGCTGAGGCCGCGCCGGCCTGGGCGCCGCATTTCGAGCAGTTCGACATCGTCGTCGGTTACTCGGATCTGGGCCACGTCTTCATGGCGGGCCGCGACACCGGCGAGCACGGCGTGCTGCACCCGTACCGGTCGGCGGCCAAGAGCTACGGGGAGTTCGCGGATACGACGGAGTTCGCGAACACGATCCTGCGCGAGCCGGGCTTCGCGGAATACGTTCTGCGCCCCGACCACGTCCAGGAGATCCGCGACCGCCTCGGCTCCCTCGGCCCGGACCAGGTCTACATCGCCACCCCGTACCCGTTCGTCGGCGGCACCGAGGCCCCGGAGACCTACGACATCGGCGACGTCTGGGTGTTCCTCGACCTCGTCGCCCAGTTCCAGGCTCAGGTCGGCGGCTGAGCCGGCACACGGCGGTCGCGGCCGGCGCCGGGCTCCTGCTCGGCGTGCTGGCGCTGGGACCCGCGCTCGCCCCCGGGTTCGTGCTCGCCTACGACATGGTCTTCGTGCCGCGGCCGGCCCTGTCCGAGGCGACGTTCGGGCTGACGGGCATGCTGCCGCGGCACGTGCCCAGCGACGCCGTCGTGGCCGCGCTGTCCCATCTCGCGCCGGCGGACGCGGTGCAGAAGGCGATCCTGCTGGCGATCTTCGTGCTGGCGGGCGCGTCCGCGTCCACGCTGGTGCCCGGCGACCGGCTCCTGCCCCGGCTCGCCGCCGGTGTCGTCTACGCCTGGAACCCCTACGTCGCCGAGCGCCTCCTGCTCGGCCAGTGGGCGCTCCTGCTCGGCTACGCGGCGCTTCCGCTCGTCGTGACGGCGGCGGCGCGCGGGGATCGCCGGCGGCTGGCGCTCGCGCTGCTCCCGGCCGCGATCGGCGGCTTCGCGGCGCTGGCCGTGTCCGGCCTGGTCGCGCTCGTCGTCGCGGTGGCGCGCCGCCGGGGCGTCCGGCCGGTTCTCGCCACGGCGGTGATCCTGCTCCTGCTCGCGCTGCCGTGGCTCGTGCCGAGCCTGCTGCGCGCGTCGAGCGCGCCGGCCGACCCGGCGGGCGTGGCCGCCTTCGCCGCGCGCGCCGACACGCCGTTCGGCACGCTCGGCAGCCTGCTGCTGCTCGGCGGCGCCTGGAACGCCGAGACCGTGCCGGGCGGCTACGGCGGCGGGCTCACGGCCGCGATCTGGCTCCTCGTGGTGGTCGTCGCGATCGTGGCGTACGCCCGTGGCCGGCGGATTCCCGGGCTCGCCGCGGCCGCCGTGCTGGGGTTGGCCCTCGCGGCGCTCGGCGCGGTCGTGCCCGGCGTGCTGCGCGGCGCGATCGGGCTGTGGCCGGGCTTCGCGTTCCTGCGGGACGGCCAGCAGTACGTCGCGCCGCTGGCGGTGCTGGTCGCAGCCGGGGCGGGCCGGGCCACCGCCCGCCTGCCCGGCTGGACGGCGCCCGCGTTGCTGGTCCCGCTGCTCCTGTTGCCCGGGCTGGCCTGGGGCGCCGGCGGGCGGCTCCGCGCGGTGCACTACCCGGCGGACTGGGCGCGGGCCCGTACGGCGGTGGCCGCCGACCCCGGCGACGTGCTCGTACTGCCCTGGGCGGCCTACCGGAGCTACCCGTGGAACGGCGGGCGGCGCGTGCTGGACCCGCTGCCGCGGTACCTGCCCGCCCGGGTGATCGTCGACGACGGCGTGAGCGTCGCCGTGTCCGGCGGGCGGGACATCGGCCTGGCCGCCGAGGAGCCGCGCGCCCGCGAGCTCGACGCCCTCGTGCGCTCCGGCGACCCGCTGACCGCGCCGCTGGCCGCGCACGGCGTGAAGTACGTCGCCGTCGACGCCGGAGCGCCGGACGGCCGGCTCGCCGGCGCCGAACGCCTCGTCGCGGGCCCGGGCCTCACGCTGTACCGCCTCCCGGGCGCCGCCCCGGAGGATTCGTCCCACGTACCGCGATTGCCGATCTACATTGCGTGGTTTATTACATTTGCGACATTTATCTGGTCCGGGCGAGTACCGACTAGTAACCTCGAAAAACGATCAATTCCGAAGGAGTCATGATGCGGATCGCCGCCGCCGTGCTCGCCGGAGCCGTCCTCGCCCTGCTGACCTCTTTCGGCGTCGTGCGGGTCGTCACGACGTCCGAGAAGGATCCGGTCGCCAAGCCGCTGTACAACTACGGCACGCGGTGACCGGTGGGTCCGCGTCGCCGGCCCACTGAGGGAGCGCTGGACGTCGTCATCCCGGCGAGGAACGAGGCGGCGCGGCTCACCCATGGCCTGGCGACCCTGTCCGGCGCCCTCTCCGAGCTCCCCGTGCCCGCCACCATCACCGTCGTGGACAGCGCCAGCACCGACGCCACCGCCGAGATCGCCCGGCGATGGTCCGGGCCGGTGCCGGTGCGCCTGCTGCGCTGCCCCCGGCCCGGCAAGGGCGCGGCGGTACGGTCCGGGCTGCTCGCCACGACCGCGCCGTACGTCGGCTTCTGCGACGCCGACATGGCCACCGGCCTGGACGTCCTCCCGGACGTGCTCGCCATGCTCCGCTCCGGCACCGAGGTGATCATCGGGTCCCGTCGCCATCCGGAGTCGGACGTGGAGATCTACGGCCGCCCGCTCCGCCGCGTCGGCGCCCTCACCTTCAACCGGCTCTGCCGCGACCTCACCGGCGGCGTCACCGACACCCAGTGCGGCTTCAAGTTCTTCGCCGGGCCGCTGGCCCGGGCCGCCGCCGCGGAGCTGCGCACGGCCGGGTTCGCCTTCGACGTCGAGCTGCTGGTGCACTGCCGCCGGCGCGGCGCCGCCATCACCGAGATCCCGGTGACCTGGCGCGACATGCCCGGATCGACGTTCTCGATCACCCGGCACGCGGCCGGCTGCCTGCGGGACCTGCTCCGCGTCCGCGCGGCGGCACACCGGCCGGTGGCCGCGCCGCCACTGGTCCCGATCGCCGACGAACTCCGGGCCGGATGAGACGGGCGAAGAACCGGAACAGTGTCGCGGTCGTGAACTGGCGCGATCCGTGGCACCCGGCGGCGGGCGGCGCCGAACGCTACGCCTGGGAGCTGGCCCGGCGGTTCGCCGCGGACGGCAGGCGGGTCGACTACGTGACCGGCCGGGCGCGCGGGCAGCGCCGCCGGGAGACGGTCGACGGCGTCCGGATCGTACGCCTCGGCGGCCGGTTCACCATCTACCCGCTGGTGCTCGCGTGGATGCTGGCGCGGCGCCGGTCCTGGGACGCCGTGCTCGACTGCCAGAACGGCATCCCGTTCTTCACCCCGTGGGTGCTGCCGCGCGGCGTGCCGGTGTTCTGCGTGGTCCACCACGTGCACGACGAGCAGTTCGGCATGCACTTTCCCGCCGGGCCGGCCCGCGTGGGGCGGTTCCTGGAGGGCCCGGTGGCCCGCCGCGCGTACCGGCGTCACGCCTGCGTCGCCGTCTCCCCGTCCACGGTCACGGCCATGCGGGAGCGCCTCGGCTGGACCGGCCCGGTGTACGTCGTGCCGAACGGCGTCGTCCCGCCCGCGTCGCCGCCCGTGCCCGGAGACGGCGCCGGGCTGGTGTGCGTCAGCCGGCTCGTGCCGCACAAGCGGCTCGGCCGCCTCCTCGACCTGGCCGAACGCCTCCAGACGCCGGTGCACATCGTCGGCCGCGGACCCGATGAGGACCGGCTGCGGGCGGACGTGGCCGCGCGCGGCCTCGGCGACCTGGTGACCCTGCACGGCTACCTGCCCGAGGCCGAGAAGAACGCGCTGGTCGGCCGCTCCCGCCTGCACCTGAGCACGTCGCGCGGCGAGGGCTGGGGCCTCAGCGTCACCGAGGCGGCGGCGCTCGGCGTGCCGACCGTGGCCTACGACGTGGACGGCCTGCGCGACGCGGTCCGCGACGGCGTGACCGGCTGGCTCGTGCCCGCCGGGGAGGACGTCGAGGACACGGTCGAGCGCGCCCTGAAAGAGCTGGCCGACCCGCGGCGGCGCCGGGAGACGGCCGCCGCCTGCCGCGACTGGGCCGGCCGGTTC
The DNA here is from genome assembly GCF_030269445.1 of Actinoallomurus iriomotensis. GTDB lineage: Bacteria > Actinomycetota > Actinomycetes > Streptosporangiales > Streptosporangiaceae > Actinoallomurus > Actinoallomurus iriomotensis. Next base: position 85,765 of record NZ_BSTJ01000018.1, on the reverse strand, counting down.
GACTGGGCGCGCAGCGCCGCGCGGATGGCCGCGCTGGTCGACGCCGCGGTCCGCCGCGGCACCGCGCACAGCGCCCGGCCGGAGGCGATCGTGGTCCGCGACGCGGACGGGGAGCGGGTCGTGGAGGGGCCGGTCCGCGACGAGGTGCTGGAGCGGTGCGAGGCGGAGCCGGTCCGTACGGCCACCGAGCTCGAGCGGCTGCTCGGACGGGCCGGTGGATGGCCGCGGTGACGCAGACGGCGGTCGCGGAGCGGCCGTCACGGGAGGAGGCCGGCGAGCCGGATCCGGTGCTGCGCGAGCGGCTGCGCGTCCTGCTGTGCTGCGCCTGCCTGTGCCTTCTCGCCACGGCCACGCGGCCCGGAAAGATCATCCCGGACACCAAGATCGACCTGCCCATCGACCCGGCGCGGTTCCTGGGCCGGGCGCTGCACCTGTGGGACGTCGAGCAGTTCGGTCAGCTGCAGAACCAGGCGGCCGGCTACCTGTTCCCGATGGGGCCGTTCTACGTGCTCGGACACCTGATCGGCCTGCCGGCCTGGATCGTCCAGCGGTTCTGGCTCGCACTGCTGCTGTGCGCGGCGTTCCTCGGCACGCGGCGACTCGCCGAACGGCTCGGCATCGGCTCGCCGGGCGCCCGGCTCGCGGGCGCGATGGCGTACGCGCTCAGCCCGCACGCGCTGGCCGTGATGGGTATCAACTCCTCGGAGTACCTGCCCCTGGCGATGCTGCCCTGGATCATCGTGCCGCTGGCCACCGCCACCCGCCGCGACGGCGGCCGGATCCGGGCGGCGGCGCGGTCGGGACTGGCGGTCGCGTGCTGCGGCGGCATCAACGCCACGGCCGTCCTCGCCGTCGTGGTCGTGCCCGCGCTGTTCGTGCTCACCCGGCCGCGCGGCACCGCGCGGGTCCGGCTCCTCGCGTGGTGGGCGGCGGCGGTGGCGTGCGCCACCGCGTGGTGGTCCGTGCCGCTGGTCCTGCTCGGCCGGTACGCCTTCTCCTGGCTGACCTACACCGAGAAGGCCGTCACCACGACCTCGTCCACGAGCCTGGCCGACATCCTGCGCGGCACCGAACGATGGACGAACATGCTCCTGGTCGACGGGAGCCCGTGGCTGCCGCTCGGCCACCTGTTCCTGAGCCGGACCCTGCCCGTCCTCGCCACCGCCATGGTGGCCGCGTTCGGCGTCGCCGGCCTTTCGCGGCGCGGGCTGCCGGAGCGCACGTTCCTGCTGGTCACGCTGCTGCTCGGTGTCACCGTCATCGTCTCCGGCCACGCCGGGCCGTTCGCGGGCGAGGTCCGGCAGTGGATCGACGGGCCGCTGTCGCCGCTCCGCAACCTGTACAAGTTCGACGGCCTGGTCCGGCTGCCGCTCGCCCTGGGCCTCGTCCACCTGCTGACGCCGCTCGGCGGAGAGAGACGCCGGACCCGGCCCGTGGCGGCGGCACTCGTCGCGCTCGCCGGGGTCGGCGTGTCCGCGCTCGGCACCGGCCTGTCCGTCAGCGGCGACTTCACGTCCGTGCCGCCGTACTGGCGTCAGGCCACGTCCTGGCTCAACGCCCACGCCGGGAACCAGGGAGTGATCACGGTCCCCGGCTCGCGCTTCGCCGAGTACCTGTGGGGACGGCCGCTCGATGAGGTCACCGAGCCGCTGATGACCGCCCGGTGGGCCGAGCGGCAGATCGTGCCGGCCGGCTCGGCCGGGCTGACCCGTCTGATGGACGCGATCGACCAGCGGCTCACCAGCGGCCAGGGCTCGGCCGGGCTCACCGAGGTGCTCGGCCGCATGGGCGTCCGGTACGTCCTGGTGCGCAACGACCTCAAGCGCGACGACCTGCGCGGAGCGTGGCCCGCCCGCGTCCACGAGGCGCTGGACTCCTCGCCGGGCATCAGCCGCGTCGCGTCGTTCGGCGGCGCCGCGGGCACGACCCTGCCCGGCGACGCGGTGAACACGGTCGACCAGCCGTACCCGGCCGTGGAGGTCTTCGAGGTCGCGGACGCGGACGGCGTCGTCGGCATGACGGGTGTCGACCAGGCGCTGCGGCTGTACGGTTCGCCGGAGGCCATGCTGACCCTGGCCGACAACGGGCTGCTGGACGGGCGGCCCGTCCTGCTGGACGACGACGGCCCGGGGGCGCCGGGACGTACGGCCGTGTCCGACTCGCTGCGCCGCGTCCAGCGCAACTTCGGTGAGCTGCGCGGGCAGACCTCCCCGACCATGACCGCGGACGAGAGACCGGGCCGGCCGGGCGACGAGCGCGACTTCATGGAGAACGCCTGGGACCGCTACTCGACGGTCGCCACGTACACCGGAATCAAGGACGTCACCGCGTCCTCCTCCGCCTCCGACATCGACTCGATCGCCCAGATCGACGACCCGGGCGCCCTGCCGTACGCCGCGATCGACGGCAACCCCTGGACCCGGTGGGAGACCGGCGGCTGGAACGGCCCGGTCGGGCAGTGGCTCAAGGTCGACTTCGGCCGGTCGGTGACGCCGAAGAACGTGACGGCGGTGTTCAGCCAGGACTCCTGGCTCGGGCCGCCGCCCAGCCGGATCGAGATCCTGACGCAGAGCGGCCGGGTCGAGCAGAACGTCGCGCGCACCTCGGCCGCCCAGCCGCTGGCGGTCGCGCCCGGCCCGACGACGTGGCTGCGCGTCCGCGTCCTGGCGCTCGCCGAGCAGCCGCTCGTGCCGTCCGGGGCGCGCGTCGGCCTGTCCGAGCTGCACGTCGACGGCGTCCAGGCGCTCCGCCAGTACCGGCTGCCCGCGGTGACCGGCGGCGGCACGGCCGTCATGACCCGAGCCCCGGGTCGGGTGCCCGCCTGCATGCCGGGACCGATCCGCTGGGTCTGCTCGCCGCAGTTGCAGCGGCAGGACGAGGAGGGCTTCGCCTTCGACCGGACCTTCACCGCGCCGGCGGCGGCCAGGGCGCGGCTGACCGGCACCGCGGCGCTCACCGACACCGCGCTGATCCAGCGGTACATGAGCACCGATCCCCGCGTCACGGTCGCGGCCAGTTCCGCGGCCACGAACGAACCCGCCGGGATGGCGCGCTCGGCCTTCGACGGCGACCCGGCCACCACCTGGATCCCGGCCGACGGCGACACCGACCCGGCGCTGGCCCTGAGGTGGCGGCGCGCGACCGTGGTGCGGAAGATCACGATCAGACGTCCGCCGGGCGCGAGCGGCCTGCTGACGGTGCGCGTCGAGGGCGACCGCGGCCAGTGGCGGGAGGGCGTGATCGGCGCCGACGGCGTGCTGACCATCGCCCCGATGCGCACGGCGCGCCTGACCCTGCGGTTCCCGGGGGAGACGCCGCAGGTCACCGACATCGTCATCCCGCACGTGCCGAACCTGCGGCGGCTGCCGGCGGCGAACCTGTCACTGCGGTGCGGACTCGGGCCGAAGCTCCGGGTGAACGGGAGGACCGTGCCGACGCGTGCGAGCGGCGGTTTCGCCGACGTGCTCGCCGGGCGGCCCCTGCGCTTCACCGCGTGCCGCACCGTGCGGCTCAGGGCCGGCGCGAACACCCTGGACCCGGTCGCCTTCGACTCCTTCCGCATCGACTCCGCGGTCGTGGACCCGGTGGCCGGCATCGCCTCGGTACCGCCCGCACGGCAGTCGTACGTGCGGGTCACGCGGTGGACCTCCCAGGCCCGCACCGTCGAGGTCGACGCCGAGCAGGAGTCGTACCTGACCGTCGACGAGAACTACAACGCGGGCTGGCGGGCGACGGTCGGCGGGCGGACGCTGCGCCCCGTACGGCTCGACGGCTGGCGGCAGGCGTGGATCGTCCCGCAGGGCACGGCCGGCGCCGTCCGGCTCACGTACGGGCCGGACCGGGTCTATCGGGCGGCCCTGTTCTCCGGGATCGGGCTGTTGCCGCTGCTCCTCGTCGCCGCGCTGTGGCCGATCCGGCTCACGCCCCGTACGGTCGTGGCCCGGCGCCGGGTGGGCGGGCGCGCGGGTGAGGCGGCGGCGGTGCTGGTCTCCGCGGCGATCGGCCTGTGGTCCGGAGGGGTCGTGGGCGTGTGCGTGGCGGCGGGCGCGGCGGCGGCGTTCGTGTGGACGCCGCGGCGGTGGCGGGCCTGGCCGCTGTCTCCGTGGGCGGCGGGCGGAGCGCTGTTCGCCGCGAGCGTGGTCGCGCTGGCCGGGGCACGGATGGACGGCCCGCACGCGGAGGTGTTCGCCGAGCTGCTGCCCCGGCTACTGTGCCTGGCCGTCGTCGCCCGCCTGGCCGTCGGGCTCAGCGGTGCTCCCGACCGGAGCGGCGCGCCACCGCCGCGAGGCGAGCCGGAGGATCGGCCGCTCGATGAAATAGAAGGAGACCGTCGCGACCGCGACGGTCAGCAGGGCGACCACGGGGAACTCGGTGACGAAGTGGCCGGTGAAGGGAGTGTGCCCGACGAGCTCGCTCCAGCCGATCAGGACGGGCACCTGCCAGAGGAAGACGCCGTAGGAGACGCGGCCGAGGAAGCGCATGACGCGGTTGCCGAGAACGGCGCGCATGACGGGATCGCCGGCCGGGGCGAGGGCGACCGGGCCCACGGCGAAGACGGCGACCAGCCCGTACAGCAGGAGACGGAACTCCGACGTCCAGACGGTGTCGATGGAGGTGAGGTCGGCCGGCCCGGTGAGCGGTGACGCGGCGATGCCGTACAGCACCGCCGCGATGAGCCAGCACGTGCCCCACGACCGCGCGACGGTGCGCGCGAACCGCGCCGCGCGGGCCGACCCGGTGCGGGCCCGTACCGACACGACCGCCAGGGCCATGCCGATCGCGAACCACGCGAAGTAGCGCGGCAGCCAGGCGCCGAGCAGCGGCCGGTAGGCCGGGTGGAACATGAGGACCGAGTAAATGAGCGACAGCGCGGCGTAGGCGGCGATCGCCCACAGCAGGCGCCGGGCCCGCCGGCCGGCGTCCGGCGCGCCGCGCTCGCGGAGCCGGGCGTACCACCCGAGGACGGCGGCGGTCACCGGCAGCAGGGCGTACCAGGCGACCTCGACGGTGAGGCTCCAGATCTGCCACAGGCCCTCCGGCCCGAGGCCGTTGCCCCACCACGGATGCGGGTCGTAGGTGTAGGTGAGCGTCAGCAGCCGCAGCCAGGTCCACACGTCGCCGAGGTGGGCGCCCAGGTAGACGATCATCACGTACAGGACGAGCGTCCAGTACGCGGGCAGGATGCGCAGCGCCCGGCGCCGGTAGTACCCGCCGACGCTCACTCCGCGGTCCGTGGCCACGTCGAGCGACCGCACCGCCCACGGGCGGTAGAGCAGCAGGCCGGAGAGCGTGAAGAAGATCGTCACCGCGATCGCGCCGCCGGACAGCAGCCATGCCCCGGCGTCGTGCCTGAGCGTGCCGCCGGTGTCGGCCCCGATGTGCAGCACGAGCACCCCGAACGCCGCGACCGCGCGCACGCCGTCCAGCGCGTCGTAGTGCTCCTCCGGCCCCGGACGGCCGGTCGCGCGCACGCCGGACGCGGACGGTGCGGGAGCTGTCACGGACCACCTCCGGGGGACGGAAAGAGTAAGCGTCTCTGATCAGCTAAGCGCTCCCATGCGAGACCTAGTGTCCGGCGTGGGTTCTGCCCACTTGGGTGGGGAAGCGTGAGCGTGGAGGTGGAAGCCCGCGCCCAGTGCTGCTCCTCGTGGCCGGTGGCCGGTAGTGGGTGTGCTGATCGTTGTCATGTCCTGGTGCCGGTGAGCTGCACGAGGCAGCCGGGTCCGGTCCGTTGGTGCATGTCCCTCCGGACGCTGGCCAGCTGGACCGCACGGGCGGGCCGCTGGGGAGGGAACCTCACGTCGCCTGGGCGCGAGGCGGTTGGTGTGTGGCCGGGTGGGGCCGGTCTTTGACCGGTCCGTCCGGTTGATTTTCCCGGCCGTGATGACGGCCTTGGCTTCGAGCTCGTCGGCTATGGAGCGGATCACCATCGCGCCGCTGGCGCGGTCCAGGAGGGTCTTGGTCTGGTGGGTGAGTCCGCGTGCTGCGATACGGCGCCAGGCGCCCTGGTCGCGGTCGCCCTGCCACCCACAGCCGGGGCAGATGGCCCACTTCCAGCCGGAGGTGGTGGGCCGGTCGGGGGCCTTGCGGTGCCGCAGCGGGCTCAGGCAGTGCGGGCAGTGCTTGGAGGTGTTACGCGCTGGCACGGTGACCACGGCGATGCCGACTTCGGCAGCGAGGTGACGTATGCGGTCGGCGATCTGCCCGCGCACGGTCTGTGAGAGGCGGGTGTTGTGGGTGCGGCCCATGCCGCCTGCTTCCATCGACCGCAGGTCTTCCAGATAGATGACCGTGGCACCGGCTGCAACGGCCTGGTCAACGGTCCATCGTGCGGCGGCCCGGGCAAGGGCGTCATTGAGGTTGGAGCGGCGCTCGGAGACGCGGCGGATCTCCTCGGCCAGCAGCGCGGCCTTGGCGTCCAAGGCGGGGTCGGTGAGTCGCTGGTAATGGTCGCTCTTGGCGTGCAGGCGCTCGGAGATGCGGCGGAGCCGGTACTGCTTGGCCAGCACTCCACGGGCCCGGAACTGGGTCCCGCAGCCCAGGGCGGTGATTTGCCCGTTGTCGTGGAGACGGGCCGTGCCTGCGCTGAGGAGGGTACCCAGGCCCCAGTCCACGCCGAGCGCTACGGTGTGACCGGTCCGCTTCGTCTGGGGGACGGGGTGGGTGTAGGCGAGGTCGGCCCGTGTCTTCCCGCCCGCGATGCGCAGAGTCGGAAGGTGGATCACCGCGTCCGCCGGAATAGTCGGCGGCAGGGTTATCGGGCACGCCACCCACGTCCAGTGCGCGTACTTGCGCGGGTCGGGACGGATTGGGAGTTGCAGCCGCAGCAGGGCCCTGTGCCCGTCATCACAGCGCTCAATGGTGGCCTGTTGCCCATCGCACGCGGCGAGCAGCAGCATGCGGGCCACACGAGGCGCGGGTTCCAACTCGAACACATTGGCCGGGAGACGGCTGTGTTTGCGCTCGAAGGAGACGATTTGACGGGTGCGGGAGCGGATGATGCTGGAGGGCAGGTACTCGCCGCCGGGGATCGCTCCGCGTACCCGATCCCATTCGGCGGCGGTGCGTTTCTTCGGATCAGCAGGCCACGTTGCCAGAACTCCGGCGGCCAGGTCGGCACGCCACTTCACCGAGCGGAGAACGCGTCCGGCCTGCTCTTGGGCCATGCGCACGATCCGGTCGTTGACCTTTACCCCGTCTGGGGCGGAGGCGGTCCAGCCTAGGCGGCGCAGCGCCATCCATGCGTTCGACGGCAGTTTCCTGCCCCCGGCATCCACTCCAGAGGCCAGCGTGTCCACCTCGGAGGTGTTCCAGCGCTCTATCAGCAGCGCGCTGGTCATCCCGGCAATGAGGTCGGCGCACCAGCCGACACGTTCGGTAAGGGCAGCGGCGGTGAGGACCTCACCGGTCTTCTCTTCCACGCCCGCCCGGATCAGGGCGCGGGCGCAGGCGGTGCGGGAGGTCTCGCCGTCGGCGAGCGGCAGCTTCCGACTCACGCGGCATGATCCTCGCTGCACTGACCGGACTCCGCCAGCAGCCGCTTGCGGTTCTGCGCGCTGCGCATCCCATACAGGCGCCCGGCGAACGTGGTGACCAGGGCGATGAAGTCCTCCAGCAGCTCATCCCGGCCGCCGAGCTTCTTCGGGTACAGCACCTCAACGGTGACCCCGTATACGGCGAACAGACGCTTGAGCCAGCCGACCCCGAACCGGGCCAGACGGTCCTCATGGGTAACACGCACCACGGTCACGCTGCCGTCGGACACCATCGTCAACAGCCGGTTCAAGCCCGGCCGGTTCTCCTTCAAGCCCGAGGCACGGTCGCGTACGACCTTGACTATCTCCCCCGTTGCGGTGGCCCGCAGCTCTGCCTCTTGGGCCTCAAGCGAGGACTCCTGCCCAGACGAGCCGGAGACGCGCACATACAGAACCTCCCGGCGAGGCCGAGAGGTTGCCAAGTCACTGCCACGCTTCATGTTCTCCACGTCGACCGAGGAGAACCGGCGCTCACGACCAACCCACGTGAACGGGATCTTGCCATCGTTAGCCCACTGGCGAAGCGTCATCGGATGTATCCCAAGACGCTTCGCGGCCTTGGACATGCGCAGCAACTCCACGCGACCGAACTATATATGCGCAACACTACGGATACCTAAGGAAGTTGGTAAGCCTACGCGTAGGTAACATGATCGTCACGAAGGGCGGCCCGTCTGCCGACAAATGCCGCATTCCCCTATGATTCAGGCAATTTCCCCTTGGAGGTGCGCGGTGCGTCGCAAGGTGGGCTTGATCCTCATCGGGGCCGGAGCGTTCTTTCTCGCACTCGCCCCGCTGGTGCGCTTCTATGTCGCGCGGCAGGTCGTCGCCGCGCCGCTCAACGTGTACGAGAAGACCACGCTCCGCGCCGACAACGCCACGTATCTGGACACCTCCAAATGGCGGATCCAGAAGGGCGCCACCGTCACCGCGACCAACACCACTCGCGGCGACGTCCGCGCTGGTGACGGCAAGATCGCCGTCTGGGACTCCTTCACCTCCATCGAGGACCCGGCCGGCAACGCGAAGATCGAGACGCAGTCCCAGCGCGCCGTGTTCGACCGCCGCACCGCCGAGATGCGGAACGGCCGGGGAGCCGCGGTGAACAGCGACTCGGGCGTTCGCCAGTCGGGCGTCGGCCTGTTCTGGCCTATTGGCGTAAAGCGGAAAACCTATCCCTATTTCGATATCACTACGAAGCGCACATGGCCGATGACCTACGAGGGTGAGGAAAAGGTCCACGGCATCACGACCTACCGCTTCGTACAGCAGATTCCGCCGACCATCACCGACTCGATCAAGCCCGGCGTGCCCGCCTCGCTCCTCGGGCTGCCGGCCAAGCAGGTCGCGCGACTGCCCGGCTACGACAAGAAGAACGACGCGGTCGCGGTGAACCGCGTCTACCAGGCGACCACCACGGTCTGGGTCGACCCGCGCACGGGCGCCCCGGTCAACCAGGAGCAGAAGGTCACCCAGACGCTGCGCACGAGCGACGGCGTCGACCGGCTCACCGTCGCCGACCTGGACCTGAAGATGGTCCCGAAGAGCCAGCAGGATCTCGTCGACCTGTCCGGCAGCGAGGCCGACAAGATCGCGCTGGTCAGGACCTGGCTGCCGTACGGCGGCGGCACCCTTGGCATCGTCCTGCTCGTCTCCGGCCTGGCCTTCGCCGTCTCCGGCCGCCGCGAGCCCGCACCGGGGGAGAGCACGGACGCTCCCCGGCCCGCCGGCGAGAAGCCGTCCGCCTGACCGCTACCCGGGCACCCGGCGCGGGGCGTCGCGGCCGTACGGGGTCAGCGCGCGCAGGCCCGCGCCGCGCATGGGGGTCTTGTCGCTCAGCTTCGTGGGGTCGATGCCGAGCGGCTCGTCCGTGTCGATGCCCTTGGTCGGGTCGGCGTCGCCCCAGTCGTCGTTCTGGGTGACCTCTCGCTCCCAGATGATCTCGCCGTTCTTGGCGCAGGCCCACGCGGCCGTGCCGCCGTAGCCGCGCCCGGCGAACCCCCACGCGACGCCGAACCGGTCGCTCAGCCGCCGCAGGGCGTCGCGCGTCCGGGCATACCACTCGTCGTCCCACGCCGGGTAGCACCAGCCGCTGACGACGAGCGTCCAGCCGTCCACCTCCGGCGTCACGAACGCCTCGGCGCGCTCCTCGTGCTCGACCTTCGGCACCGTCCACCACGATCCGCTCGCGACGGCCAGCCCCAGGTCGAAGTACATCGGACTGGCGTCGGAGAAGTCCAGGATCTCCAGGATGGCCTGCTGGTCGCCGCCGGGCACGGTGACGCAGCTGTTCTCCCAGATCTCCTGGGGACGGTCGGCGACGGCCTTCGCGCCGAGGTGGCGCCGCCAGAGCTCCTGGTCCTTGCCCGACAGGGCCGCCGGCCCGCCGATGTTCATGATCGCGCTGAAGGCGTTGGCGCGATACGCGCCCGGGCCGGACCTCCGCACCTCCCGCAGCGCGTCCAGCGTCCCGGGCCCCAGCTCCTCCAGGGCCCAGATCGCCCGCTGCTGTACGTCCGGGTCCGGGTCGCCGAACAGCCGGATCAGCGCGCCGGTCGCCGGCAGCGCCTCCGCGCCCATTCTCTGCAGGCACAGGGCCGCGCACTCCCGTACGTCGGCCGAGGGATGTTCCAGGGACTCCAGGAGACGGTCCCAGTACTCGCCGAAGAAGCCGCCGAACGTCCAGCGGGCCCTACGGGCCGGCTCTTTCGGCAGGTCGGCGGCGACCGCGTCACGTATCGCGCAGAACGCCGCGTCACCCAGCTCTCTCAACAGGAAGCCCGCCTGGGCCCAGTCGAGCGGCGACTCCTCATCGAGGAGCTCCGCCATCAACGCGGGAACCCCGGCGTCCCCGAGCTCCTTGAAGGTGCTCCGGGCCAGCCTCCAGATCGCCTCGTCCGGCGACGCGAGGTCGCTGATCAGCCCCTCGAAGTCCATTGCAGGGATCATAGGGAGCGGCTCCCCGCCGCCGTGACGGGGAGCCGCGCCGCGGACCGCTCCGGTCAGCCGTCGATGCGGTGCTGCGTCCAGAACGACGTCAGGTCGGTCGTGGTCAGGGACTGCGCCGCCGCCTTGAACTCGGCGGTCGTCGAGACGCCGTACCAGTGCGACTGGGCGTAGTCGTGGGTCAGCTTGGTCATGGCCGTGGTGCCGAGCACCCGGCTCAGGTCGTGCAGCGCGCACCTGCCGTAGCCGTACACGACCGTGGAGTACCGGCCGGAGTGGGCGTCCCAGTACGCCATCGAGTTGGTGATCTTCTCGGCCGACGACGCCCAGGACACGCTGTTCCAGCAGCCGCTGCCGGTGTTGCCCTGGTACAGGTCGGTGGCGTAATCGGCGAAGGACTCATCCAGCCAGGGGCTGTTGTACTCGTCGTCGCCCACGATGCCGTACCACCACTGGTGCGCCAGCTCGTGCGCCAGTGCCGTGGAGCTGACCAGGTCCAGCACGAACCCGGGGTACTCCATGCCGCCGAACCAGAAGTTGTTGTCCAGGACGACGTCGGCCTCGCCGTACGGGTAGGCGCCGAACCGCTGCGCGTGCGCGTCCAGCGCCGCCGTGGCCGTGTTCAGCATCGACGTGGCCGAGGTGGAGGAGATGCCGCTCACCCGGTACACGTTGACCTTCACGCCGCCCGGTGAGGTGCCCGACGTCACCGCGAACGGCCCGGCCGCCCACGCGAAGTCACGTACCTTCGCCGCGGTGGCGGTCGTCACCGTACGTCCCGACGTGCCGGCCCGGTCCGTGGAGGTGCCCGTCGCCGGAACCTTCAGCGAGGTCGGATGGTCGAGCGTGACGGTCCAGTCGCTCGCGAGCGAGTAGAAGGACTCGCCGTTGTTCGTGTACGGGTCCAGGTGCCAGCCCGACGCGTCGCGCACCGCCAGGACCGGCAGCGCGTTGCCGAGGAAGTAGTACGACCCGTCGTGGCCGAACCTGTCGGCGCCGCTCGGCACGACGATGCTCAGGTCGAAGCCCACCGTCCCCGACGCGCCCTGGGCGAGCGGCGCGGGCAGCGTGATCTTCAGGGCCGTGCAGCCGACCTCCAGCGCGCCGGCCGTGCCGCCGGTCACGTTCGTCACCGTGACCGGCGTGGACGGGCAGCTCCCGTGGTAGTTGTCCCACAGCCGCAGGTAGACCTCGGTCAGCGGCGTGGCGGCGGCGTTGGTGAAGCTCACCGACTCGTGCCCGGTCCAGGTGCCGCCCGTGGCGTTGCCGGTCAGGCTGACCGTGTACGACGGGGAGGCCGGCGTACGGGTCGGGTCGGCGGCGGCCTGGTGCGTGGTGGTCGCGACGCTCACGGGGCTCGCGGCGCGCGCGGCGGTGAGCGGCGCCATCGCCGCCACGACGGCGGCGACGATCGCGATCTTCGTTCTCAACATGAACTCCCGGGGATGCGAGGGGCTGGGGTGACAGTGCGTCCGGAGCCCTGCCGGATTACGGTCAGGACGTGTTCACCGTGACGCTGTGGTGGGCGAGCGACTCCCCATGTGTTGGTGGGGCGGGCCGCGGCCGGCCAGGGGACCCCTGATGCGGTGCCGTGATGGGGGACTGCCTGGGGTCACGCCGGGACCGTCCGGCACCGAGCAGGTGCCCGGTCGTGGTGTCCAGCTCCCCGAACGTGCCCGGGCACGCCGCCGACAGCTCCCGGCACAAACCCGCCGAGACCAGCGACCCGAAACACCGCCGTCGCCGCCCGGTCGAGACTCGCAGACCGACCTGGGCGGTCCGCGGCACCGCCCGCCCACCATCAAGAGCATCGTCACGTCGAGGCACCAGGCGATTACAGCAGGTGTCCACGACAAAACCAGCCACGTCGAGGTCCTCCCTCGGCCACATCTGATCGAGAAGGCCCGGTGAGCCGCACCGCGGCGACTCGCGCGCGGCTCACCGGGCCGTTCGTCCAGGGCCCTTCAGGCCGTACGGGTCAGGACGCGTTCACCGCGACGTCGTCGAGGACGAAGCTGGTCTGCAGGGACGAGTCCTCGGTGCCGCTGAACGACAACGTGACCGTCTGGCCGGCGTAGGAGGACACGTCGAAGGTCCTGGCCGTGTAGCCGGAGGCGGCGTTGGCGTTGCTGTAGGTGGCGAGGGTCGTTCCGCCGATCTTGACGGTGAACTTGTCGTAGGCGGTGGATCCGCTCTCGTTCGTGTCGATGTGCAGGTAGAACGTGAGGGATGCGTGGCATCCGGACGGGATGCTGATGGATTGGGTGGCGGTGTCGGTGTGGGTGGTGCCGTAGCCGTCGAACCACGCGAAGTAGCCGCCCGAGTGGGCGCTCTCACCGCTGCCGTTGGCCGAGACGACTCCGGAGCTCGTCGTCCACGGCGACGTGCCGCTCTCGAAGCCGCCGTTGGTGACCTTGTTGCCGGTCGAGGAGCAGCCGCCGCCGACCGGGTTCACCGTCCACGTGAACGTCGTCGAACCGGTCGCGTTCGAGGTGTTCTTCGCGGTCACCGTCACCGACGAGGTGCCCGCCGTGGTCGGCGTGCCGGAGATCAGGCCGGTCGAGGCGTTGATCGACAGCCCGGCGGGCAGGCCCGTGGCGCTGTAGGTGAGCGTCTGGCCGCCCGGGTCGCTCGCCTGGATCTGCAGGCTGACGGCCGTGCCGACCGTGCTCGTCTGGCTGCCGGGGTTGGTCACCGACGGGCTGCCGGGCTGGCCGGGGCAGGTGCCGGGGACCGGGTCGGTGCCGGTGACGCTGACGGCCGCCCAGGCGGCGTCCACGGTGTTGTACTCGGTGCAGTGGGTGCCGTACAGGTCGGCGGCGGCCTTCAGGGAGTCGGTGCGCGCGCGGGAGTAGTTCTCGCTGCTGGTCGCGTACGAGGCGAGCGCGCGGTACCAGATCTTGGCGGCCTTGTCGTTGCCGATGCCGGTGACCGTCGAGTTGTTGCAGGTCGGGCTGTTGCCGTACCCGTGGTTGCCGCTGCCGACGGCCAGCAGGAAGAACCAGTGCGCCAGCGGGCCGAGGGAGTAGTGCGGGTCCAGCGAGCCGTTGCTGCTCGTGTAGCAGTTCGGCGACGCGCCGTCGAGCGAGGGCTGGTACATGTACCGCAGCGGCGTGCCGTCACCGTTGATGTTGATCAGCTCGCCCATGGTGTAGTCGGGCGTGTCGTGGGAGTTGTTCGCGTAGAACTCCACCATCGTGCCGAAGATGTCGCTGGTGCCCTCGTTCATGCCGCCGGTCTCGCCGGTCTCGTCCCAGCCGGTGAGGGCGCCGCTGACACCGTGGCTCATCTCGTGCCCGGCGACGTCGATCTCGACGAGCGGACGGGCGTTGCCCGAGCCGTCGCCGTACGTCATCTGCGAGCCGTCCCAGAAGGCGTTGACGTACGCGTTGCCGTAGTGCGTCCGCGACGGCACGCCCGCGCCGTTGCCGAAGATGCCGTTACGGCCGTGCACGTTCTTGTAGTAGTCGAACGTCTCCGCGGCGCCGAAGTGCGCGTCGACGCCGGCCGACGCGGCGTCGCTGTTGGTGCCGTTGCCGAACGTCCCGGTGCTGTTGCTGAAGATCGTCCCGGTGCCGCTCGTGGAGTGGTTCAGGTTCGTGGTGTACCCGTTGCCGTGCGACGGGTCCTTCATCTGGTACGTGCTGCCCGACTGGGTCAGGTCGATCGGCACCGAACCGCTGTAGATCGAGTTGCCCGTGCCGGCGACCAGCGGCGTGACGCCCCTGCGCGCGGCGGCGGCCTTCTGCTGGGCGGGCGAGAGCAGGGTGTCGACCTCGTCCCGCTGCGTCACGACCTTGCCCTTGACCGCGTCGACCAGGACGTGCAGGACGCTCGGCGTCTGGTCGGCGCGCACGCCGCGTACGACGGTCTCCCAGACGAGCTGGGAGGAGCGTCCGGTGGCCCAGACCGCGAGGTGCGGCTTGCCGACCGAGGCGACCGTGCCGTGCAGCCGCGCGCGGGACGTGCCGGCGCCGGCGGACGCGGCGACCTTCGGGGTGGTGGACACCGAGGCGGCGGGCGTCGCGATGTTCAGCGCACGGTACGAACCGCCGGGCTTCAGGTGGACGACCAGGTCGCCGCCGTACACCGGCAGGCCGTGGAAGGTCCGGTCGAAGCGGACGTCGGCGGCCCCGTTCTTGGCGACGACGACCGTACGAGGCGTGAACGCGTCCCCGGACTTCACGTGGGCGGTGCCCTTGTGCGCCGAGAGAGCCTTGCGCGCGTCGGCGATCGCCTGCTTGCGCGTGCTCGCGGACGGATCGGTGGTGAAGTCGTCCGGCGTGAACGCCGAACGGCCCGCGTTCGGCTTGGGCGCGGCGGGCCGCTGCGGTGAGGCACCGGCGGCCGGGGTGGCCAGTAGCGCGGCCGCGACGGTGAGTACGGCGGTCGCCGACACCATCGCGATGCGAGGTCTGGACATGGGCGGAGGGTTCCTTTCGCCGTTGAGCGATGCGCCCGCGGTGGCGGGCAGACGGAACGGAGCAGGGGCCGGCGGCCGTCCCGGAGGACGGCCGCGGTGCGGGGCCTGGCGGTCCTGCCCGATCCGGAGGGCCTTGGCGGGGAAGGTCCACGGGAGCGGGCGCCGCGGCGGCGACCCGGACACCACCCGCGACCCCGGCGCGCGATCCGGGCCCGGCGGGCGTGTTCCGGCGGCGAGACCTCCTTCCGGGTTTCGGCGAAGTGTCGCTTTCGCCGCCTCCTGGTCAGGAGTTTCCGTACGAAGGCCGGGCGGGTGAACCCCCCCGGGAGAGCCGTAGGGATATCCCTACGGCGGGGGGACCGATGCGGACGGCCGGGGTCAGGCGCCGGAGTGCGGGTAGGCGGCCCACAGCGAGGGGTGATGGGGAGCGGGCCCACCTGGAGCGGCGACCGCATCACCTGGAGGATCGTGGAAACGGTGAGGTGACCGGCCACATGGACGACCAGCGGGTGATCGGCGTCGACGGGTGCGCGGGCGGATGGGTGGGCATCGCTCTCGACGGCGGTCGTCCGGCCGCGTACTTCGCCACCGGCATCGAGCGGCTCCTCGCGGACGCGGTACGAGACGGACCGGTCGCGGTCGTGGGCGTCGACATGCCCATCGGCCTGCCCGACCGCGGGCCACGGCAGGCGGACCTGCTCGCGCGCGAGTACGTCGGCGCGCGGCGGGCCTCGGTGTTCATGACGCCCGTACGGGCCGCCATCGAGGCGGAGACGCATGCCGAGGCCGTCCGGATCAACCGCGGTCTGGGCGGTGCGGGAGTGTCGGCGCAGGCGTTCGCGCTGGCAAGGAAGATCCTGGAAGTGGACGTATGGGTGCGGCAGGTCTCGTTCCGCGTCGTCGAGGTGCATCCCGAGGTCTGCTTCGCCCGTATGGCGAACCGCCGTCCGCTGGCCCGCAAGATGACCTGGGCGGGCGCGGAGACCCGCCGGGCGCTGCTGGCCGACGACGGCGTCGTCCTCGCCGGCGACCTCGGACCGGCCGGTGCGGCCGCCAAGGTCGACGACGTCCTCGACGCCGCCGCGGCCGCCTGGACGGCACGGCGCGTCCTCGCGGGAACCGCCGAGAGCCTGCCGGGCACCCCGGAGGTCTTCGGCGACGGGCTCCCGTGCGCCATCTGGGTCTGAGCGTCCGCGCTGTCGTACCCCCGGGATAGAAAAGGAGTCCGGGGGGCGCCGGCCGCCCGTGTCGAGACCCGAGGTGGATGCGCCATGGCCTACGTCACCGATCCCCGCGTCGACGCCTACATCGAGGCCCTGCCGGGCTGGCAGCAGGCCGTCTGCCGTGAGGTCCGCGAGCTCGTCCACGCGGCCGACGAGGAGGTGGCCGAGACGATCAAGCGCACCGACCGGCCGTACTTCGTGCTGCAGGGCAACATCTGCGCGCTGCTGGCGACCAAGGACCACGTCAACGTCTTCCTCTACGACGGCGCGATCGTGCCCGACCCCGAAGGCATCATCACCGGCGGCCACGACAACAAGACCGCCCGTACGGTGGCCTTCTACCAGGGCGATCCCATCAACGCGCCCGCCCTCACCGCCATGTTCAAGCAGATCATCGCCAACAACCGGGCGGGTGGCTGGCGCAGGCTCAAGCGCGAGGGGCTGACCCGGTCGTGACGGTGGAGAGCGGCCCGTCGCGGGGGTAGCGTCGGCCGCGTGCGTACGGTGACGCCGGTCACGGCCGGGGACGGGTTCCGGGTCGAGCGGGTGGTGATCCGGGCCACCACCGAAGACTGGACCGACCCGGATCCGCCGTCCGGTCACCGGCTGACGCTCGTGTGCGGCGGCGTGTTCCGGGCGAGGGTCGGCGGTCACGCGTTCCCGGCCGATCCGGTCACCGCCTATCTCGGCGGGCCGGCCGACGAGCAGAGCATCGCCCACCGCGTGGGGGCCGAGGACGTCTGCACCGTCCTGTCGCTGTCGCCGTCATTCATGATCGAGCTGACCGGCGGCGTCCCGGTACGCCCGACCGCGGCGGTGACCGGCCGCCTCGCCGTCACGCACCGGCTCCTGCTCGCCCGGGCCCGCCGCAGCGCCGACCCGTTCGCGCTGGCCGATCTCACCGCGGACCTGGTGGGCGGCCTGTTCGACGACCGGCGGGCGCACGTGGCCGAGCCGTCCACCCGCCCCGCCACGGGGGCGGCGCGGCGCGCCCTGGCGGACGCGGCACGGGAACTGCTGACCCTCGACCCGGTCGCGCTCGGCCTGCGGGAGACGGCACGGCGCCTCGGCTGCTCGCCGTACCACCTGAGCCGGGTCTTCCACCGGCAGACCGGGCTGACCCTGAGCGCTTACCGCACCCGCGTCCGCGTGCTGCGCGCGATCGAGGCCGGCCGTGCGGACCTGGCCGGCCTCGCCGCCGACCTGGGGTTCGCCGACCACGCCCACCTGACCCGCACCGTACGCGAGGAGTGCGGCCACACGCCGCGTGCGCTGCGCCGGCTGCTCGTCGCGGACTGAGCAACCATCTTCAAGCGCCGCTCTCGCGCGCGGGCCGAGACTCGTCGGCAGACGGCCCGTACGAGAGGAGAAGGCGCGGCATGATCGCACGCATCTGGCAGGCACGGACCCGCGGCCCCGAGGACGCCGAACGCTACCGCGAGGTCTTCACGACGGAGGTGCTCGGCCACCTCCGCGGCCTGGAGGGCTTCCGCAGCGCGTACCTGCTCGCCCGCGAACACGACGAGGCGATGGAAATCCGCACGCTGACCCCGAGGATGAGAACGGTCACCCCGATGCCCGCACCGGCTTGCCGATCCTCACTCTTCGCACCGCCGTGTCAGGCCGGACGGTCGCCGGTGCGGTGGGCGGCGGCGAGGCGGGCGAGGTCGACGCGGGAGCGGATGCCCAGTTTCCGGTACGTCCGAGTGAGAGCGGCCTCCACCGTCTTCACGCTCACGAACAGGCGGGTCGCGATCTCGCGGTTCGTCGCGCCGTCGGCGACCAGCATCGCCACGCGTCGTTCGACGCCGGTCAGTGTGTGCAGCGCGTCCGCCTCGGCCGTCGGCCTGGGGGCGCCCACGTCCAGGTGGTCCAGTTCGGCGGTCACCGCCGCCACCCACGGTGCGGCCTTCGCGCGGGTGAAGACCCGGTGCGCCGCGCGCAACGACTCGCGTGCGGGCGCCGGGGCGTCCATCCGGACGCGCAGGCGGCCGAGTTCCAGGCGGGCGCGGCCCTCCTCCAGTGGGTACGGCGAGGCGGCCAGCGTCTCCACGGCCCGGGTCAGGCCCTCCACCGCGCCGTCCAGATCGCCGCGTGCCGCGGTCACCAGGGCCGACGCGCGTTCCAGCACCGCCAGCACCCCGCGCCGGCCGAGGCGTACGGCGTCGCGCCGGGTCTCCTCGATCACCTCGGCCGCCTCGCCGGACGCGCCGGTGGCGACGAGTGCCTCGGCCAGGTCGGCGTGCCAGCGGCGCATCGCCGGTTCGACCAGGCCCTGCCCGCGCTCCAGCCGGCGGACGCGGCGCAACGCGTCGGCGGCTCCGGCCGCGTCGCCGCGCAGCAGCCGGATGTGCCCGGCCGCGTGCAGCGAGTGCGGCAGGAAGAGCAGGTCGCCGTCGTCCTCGCTGTGCGCGACGGCGCGCTCGGCCGCGGCCAGCGCGCGGTCGAGCGCGCCGCCGGCGGCCTCGGCGAAGGCCACCGCGCACCAGGCCGGCCCCCGGCTCAGCTCACTGTCCTCGGCGAGCCGCAGGCACTGCTCGGCCAGGTCGAGCGCCCGGTCGCAGCGGCCACGGAAGATCTCCACCTGCGCGGACCCGTACAGGCACATGAACAGGTCCTCCACCGCGCCCCGCTGCCGCACCGCGTACGTCAGTGAGCGCAGTTCCGCCCGCGCCTCCTCCAGCCGGTCGTGCAGCAGGTGATGCCGGTGGCGGAGGTACACCGGGCCGTTGTGGTCGAACCGGATGGCCGGGTCCTGCGGGCCGCTCAGCGCGCGTTCGAGGGTCCGTTCGGCCTCCAGCCGTCCGGTGTGGAACTCCGCGAGGGCCTGCTTGGTCAGCGCCAGCACCTCGGTACGGCGGTCGCCGGCCTCGGCGGCGAGCCGGGCCGCGGTGGCCGCCTCGTCGCGCGCCCGTGGCGCCGAGCCCTTCACCAGCCACGCCCGCCAGGCGAGCCGGTAGCGCAGCGGGGCGAGCAGCGCGGGGTCGTCCCGCGCGTCGGCGAGGGCGCGCGGGAAGACGTCGTCCAGTTCGGCGAGCGCCTGGCCGCCGGAGTCGAGCAGCACGATCCAGGCCCGTACGCGCTCGGCCGGGATCGAGGCGTGGGCGAGGACCTCTTCGGCGATGCCGCGGGCCAGCGCGAACTCACCCGAGGCGAGGGCGTCCTCGGCGGCGGTGAGCCGCAGCCCGGTCTCCTCATCCGCCCGCGGCGTACGGTCGGCGGCCAGCAGGCCGAGCCGCGCCGCCGCCGCGGGGGCGCCACGCCGCCGGGCGGCCGCGGCGGCCTCGTCCAGCGTGGCGGCCACCTCCGCGTCGCGGCCGGGCGCGACGAGGGCCAGGTGGCGGGCCCGTTCGACCGGGTCGGTGACCACGTCGGCCAGCGCGGCGTGCACGGCGAGCCGGTCGCGTTCGGGCGCCTCGGCGTACAGCACGGCCGCCAGCAGGGGATGGGTGAACCGCACGACCTCGCCCGGCGCGACGATGCCGGCCTCCCGCGCCTCGGCGAGGTCGGCGTCCGCGTCGGGGCGCCCGGCGCCGCGCAGCAGGGCCAGGGTCGGGCGGGCCGCCGCGCAGGCGGTGAGCAGGGTGCGCCGGGCCCCGGACGACAGGGCCAGCAGCCGGCCGAGCATGAGGGAGCGCAGGCCGTCGGGTACGGGCAGCGGCGCCGCCGGGTCCAGCGGCCCGTCGTGTTCGGCGAGCGCGCGGCCCAGCTCGACCGCGAAGAACGGGTTGCCGCCGCTGGCGCGGTGCACCTTCGCCAGGACGGCACGTGGCAGCTCGAGCTCGCCGAGCAGCCGCGTGACCTCGGCCGCGGTCATCGGCGGCACGTCGAACGCGCGAACCGGCGGGGGACACAGGCGGGGCTCCGGCCGGGAACCTCCCGCACCGGTGCGCTGCCCGACCAGGGCCCGCAGCGGCAGCCCGCGGGCGCGGCGGGCGATGAACGCCAGTAGCTCCGCGCTGGGCGCGTCGAGCCACTGGGCGTCGTCCACCACGATCAGCACCGGGCCGCTCGCGCACAGGGCGCGGAAGGTGGCCAGCACGGCCATCCGCAGACTGAGGCCGTCGCGTTCGCCGACCGGGTCGGTATGCCGGAGCAGCGCGGACTCCAGGGCGGCGCGCTGCGGCGCGGGCAGCGTGTGCAGGATCTCGTCGCCGGTGTCGGCCAGCAGGTCGATGAGGCCGAGGAACGGCAGGTGGTGCTCGGTCTGCGATAGCGAGCAGCGCAGGATCCGGTGGCCGGTGACCTCGGCGGCCAGCGCGGACAGGAGAGTGGACTTGCCGATGCCCGCCGGGCCGGTCAGCAGCACGCTGCCGGCCGCGAGCTGTGCGCGAGCCGCCTCCAGCAGCGGTCCGCGGCCCACGAGGGCATGCGCCGAGAGCTCGCCGACCGGTCCCGCCACCTGCGGGCCGGCTCTGCCCCGGACCACTCCGATCGCTTCGGTCATCCGCGTCGGCCCTCCGGACGCCGCACTCTCAGCGAGAGCCCAGGCGCGAAAGTTAACAACGGGTCATACCGCCGTCAACACCCCAGTTGCGGACAGATGGCGCATGGGTTTCTGATACGTGTTCCACCTGGCGTACGGGCGTACGCTCCGGCTGGCCACGATTGGAACTAGAACGCGTTCCACTTCTGTGTGTATTGTCGGAGACGTGCGGACACGAGTCACCGAGCTCTTCGGCATCGAGTATCCGATCTTCGCGTTCAGTCACTGCCGCGACGTGGTCGCGGCGGTGAGCCGCGCGGGCGGCATGGGCGTCCTCGGCGCTCTGTACTTCACCCCCGACGAGCTCGAGACCGAGCTGGCCTGGATCGACGAGCACGCGGGCGGCCGGCCGTACGGCGTCGACGTCGTCATGCCGGCCAAGTACGAGGGCGCGGACCTCGGCGACGCGGGCGAGATGCTCAGCGGGCTGCAGAGCATGATCCCCGAGGAGCACCGGCGATTCGTCAACGACCTGCTCGAACGGCACGGCGTCGCCCCGCTCACCGAGGAGGGCGTCGGCCGTTACCTGCTCGGCTGGACCGACGCCACGGCCCGTCCCCAGGTCGAGGTGGCGCTGAAGCATCCGATCGCGCTGCTCGCCAGCGCGCTGGGCCCGCCCCCCGCGGACGTGGTCGAGGAGGCGCACCGCCACGGCGTGACCGTCGCCGGCCTGGCCAGCAGCGCCCGGCACGCGCGCAAGCAGGTCGACGTGGGCGTCGACGTCATCGTCGCCCAGGGCACCGAGGCCGGCGGCCACACGGGCGAGATCTCCACGATGGTGCTGCTCCCCGAGGTGGTCGACGCCGTCGGCCCGGACACGATGGTGCTCGCCGCGGGCGGCATCGGGCGGGGCCGTCAGATGGCCGCCGGGATGGCGCTCGGCGCCGACGGAGTCTGGACCGGCTCGGTCTGGCTGACCGTCGAGGAGGCCGACACGCCGGAGGCGTCGCGCGACCGGCTTCTCGCCGCGACCTCACGCGACACCGTACGCTCGCGCTCCTGGACGGGGAAGCCGGCGCGGATGCTCAGGACGGCGTGGACCGACGCGTGGGAGTCGCCCGAGTCGCCCGGCACGCTTCCGATGCCGATGCAGTTCATGCTGATCTCCGACGCGCTCCAGCGCATCAACCGCGCCGGCGCGGGCGATTTGACCACCTTCCCGGTCGGCCAGATCGTCGGCACCATGAACCAGGTGAAGCCCGTCTCACGGGTGATCTACGAGATGGTCGAGGAGTACATCGAGACCATGGAGCGCCTCCGCGCGTTCACCGAAGACTGACCTGTCGACTGCCCGGGTTATTCGTCATTGCGAGATATCCCACCAAATGCGTGACTGGCGTCGTTAGCATGATCCTTTTCAGGATCGGGTCGGCTTCCGCTGCCGCCCGCCCGGCAGAGATGGAACCGATGGGCAAAGCTTCCGAGCGCCAGGACTCGCCGGTCACCGGGACCGCGGCCGACGGCATGGTCCGTGTCTCCTTCGGCGCCGACGGTCTGATCAAGTCCGTGACCATCGCTCCCCAGGCGAAGCGCCTCGCCATGGGCGACATCGCCGACGCCGTCCTCGAGGCGCTGTCGGCCGCGCAGGAGGAACTGCTGCGGCGAGTCGCCGACGGCAGACGCGAGGCGGATCAGGAGGCGGCGCAGCGCCTGTCCCGCGAACTCGAGGAGATCAACGCCGAGTACCTCCGCCAGACGGCCGTCTACCAGCAGATGGGCGCCGAGATCCTCAAACGAATGGACGGTTGACGCAATGGGAGATCACGGGCGGTCGTTGACCAACGACCCCAAGATGCTGCGGAACACGAGCGACGCGGTGATGTGGGGGGTGGACGGCAACTACCTGCAAGATCGGGACGACCTGCTGGCCATCGAGATTCCGTACTATCCCGAGTCGAACACGGAGTTCGCCTCCGACAAGGACGCCAGGACGCAGAACTTCTCGCAGGCCTACAGTCGCCTCAGCTACAGCCTTTTCCGGGCCGATCAGATTCTGACCATCAATGAACGGCTGGAGATAAAGGAGTGCTTGGAGAAGATGGCGAATATCTTCGAGGCCACCGAAGACGACAACAAGCGTGATGTCTTCAATGTGAAACTCCCGCCGAGACTGGACGGCTGAAGGGCTGCCTGATGATAAAGATGCCGGATGATCTCGTCGAGACGGCGCGTCTCGTCGGATACACGCCGATCGCCATCAACGAGGACAAGCTCACTTCTCTGGCCAAGAGTTGGGGTGTGGCCGAGAAAACGTTCAAGAACATGGTGGATCAGCCCATGAAGGCGCCCGGGAGTGTTTGGGACCCCACCACCACCTGGGAACGAGGGAACGATCGCCCGCTCGACGCGTTCACCGATTTCTGGGAGAACTACCCGCGTAAGCATTTCCACACCGTCGCGGCGCAGGGGCCGGTGGTGGCCGGAGCACTGAACAACATCGCCGGCATCATCGCCGGCCACAAGAAGGCCGCGTACGAGACGCTGAAGTCCACCAAGGACGTGCTCTCTCGCGGCGGGCACATGCTGGGCGGCGCCTACCACACGGTGCTCTTCTTTCACGTCAAGGGTGAAAGCGAGTCCGACGTGGACACCGACTCGGCGGCGATCAATGCCGCGATGGACTCGCTCAAGAAGCTGAACCGGCACACGCAGGACCTGATCGACGCTCAGGTCAAAATCATCACCGCCGCCACGAGCGCGCTGGACGGGGTCTCCGACAACGCCACGAAGACGACCGGTGCGCTTCCCGGCGGATCCGACTACGCGAAGAGCACGCCTGACGACTACCAGTACTGGGTCTCCCACGGCGGCCGTTAGCGGCCGTGCTCCACCCAGTGCTCGTAGCTGCTGGGAACGCCGGACGAGACGTACTCCGGCCCGTTCGGCAGTGGGGCGGTCGCCTTGGCCGCGTTGTCGGCGACCCGGTCGAGCGCCGCGCCGGCCTGGTCGATGATCTTCACCTGCGCGTTGATCGACTGTTGCGTCTGCTGGTTCAGCCGTCCGAGCTGGTCCTTCAGGGCGTCGACCGTCCCGAAGTCCTCGTCGACGAGGTCGCTGTCCTCGCCGGTGAGGCCGGGAAGGTAGAGGTGCATGCCGAGGACGGTGACGTACTTGGCGCCGAACATGTGGCCGTCGCGGGAGAGGTTCTTCCGGGCGGCTTCGAGGGCGGCGTAGGCGGCCTTCCGGTGGGTGAGGATGATCCCGGCGATGCTGTTCAGCGCCCCGGCCACCGGCCCGGTCTGGGCGGCGACGGTGTGGTAGTGCTTGCGCGGATAGTTTTCATAGAACTCGACGAACGCGTCCAGCGGCCGGTCCTTGCCGCGTACCCACGACGCGTCCGGATCCCACACCGTTCCGGGCTGCTTCATGGGCCAGTCGGCGTTCGCGGTGAAGTCACCGGCCGCCGACGTCCAGGCCGTGGCGAGCTCACGCAGGATGTCCTCGTCGACGCCCGGGGGCTGGTACCCGGCGAGTTTCGCCGTCTCCGCCAGTTCGTCCGGCATCTTCAGCACCGCACGCTCCTCAGTCGGTCAGCTTCGGCGGGAGCGGCACGTCGAACACGGCGCGCAGGCTCTGGTCCTCGGCCGCCGTGTACCGGGAGCCCATCAGGCGAAGGCTGTCGGCGGTGATGAATCGTTCCTGGGAGATCCGCTGGTCGGCCCAGTAGAGGCTGTAGAGCAACCGGCTGTACCGCTGGGAGAAGTGCTGCGTACGGAAGTCGGGGTCGGACTCCCAGGTCTCGGTCCCGTATCCCTTGTGAGTCGGCAGAGCGGCGCGGGTGGCGGGGTCCTCGATGGTGGTCAGCGCGACGTGCGCGTCATAGGCCCCCTCGGGGGTGCTACGAAGCGCCCATTCGGTCTTGCCGAGCATGGTCTGGTCGGCGGTGAGCGTCCGCTGGTCCTCTCCCATCCCGTCAGCCCTCCATTCGCTTGAGGATCTCGGTGCCGAAAGCGTCGTAGACCGCCGTCCTGCGCAGGTACTCGGCGTTGATGTGGTCGAACTCCGCCGACAGGCGCTCGGCCGCGTCGCGGCTCGCCTCGCGCCGCGCCTCGGCGACGCGGCGGAGGAGCTCTTGCTGCGCCGTCGACACCGCCTCCACGATCGCGTCGGCGAGCTCGGTGACGGGAAGGCGCTTCACCTGCGGGGCGAGCGTGATCGCCTGGACGCGGCCGTCGGTGCGCAGGGCGACGCGCACGAGACCGTCGGCCGCGGTGGCGGTGATCGATGAGTCGCTGACGGCCTCGGCCACGGTTCCATCCCGGTAGGTCGGTGATTGGAGGTGACGCTAGCGACGTATCCGGGCGGACAGTGACATTTCAAATTTTCTTCGGGCATCTCGGCTCAGGGGGATGCCGGCCTCACTCCGCTCCGGCGGCCTCGATCGGCCCGGCGGCCCGTACGGCGTCCAGCTCGTCGAGGATCGCCTGCTTGCGGTTTTCGGCCAGGAACGACGCGCGTACGGTGTTGCGTGCCAGTTCGGCCACGCCGTCCGCGCCGAGACCGAGGTCGCGCGCGGCGACGCGGTACTCATTGGTCAGCGTCGTGTTGAACATCGGCGGGTCGTCGCTGTTCAGCGTGACGTACAGCCCCTCCTCCAGCAGCCGGGGGAGCGGATGCGCGGCGATGGAGGGCACCTGCCGGGTGCACACGTTCGAGGTCGGGCAGACCTCCAGGGGCAGCTGCGTCTCCCGCAGGTGGGCCATCAGCTCCGGGTCCTCGACGCAGCGGATGCCGTGGCCGATCCGCTCGGCGCGCAGCTCGCGGACGGCCTCCCAGATGGTCTCCGGCCCGCTCATCTCGCCGGCGTGCGGCACACTGTGCAGACCGGCCGCGACGGCAGCGCGGAACGCGTCGCGGATCGCCTCCTCGTGTCCGGCCCGGTCCTGCTCGACGCCGCCGATCCCGAAGCCGATGAGGGCGCGCGGCGGATGGGTGAGCGCGTGGTCGATCGTCGCCCGCGCCGCCTCGTCGCCGTACTCGCCGGGGATGTCGAAGACGTACGCGACCTCGATCAGGTCCGCGACCTCACGGGCGGCGATGTCCAGTGCCTCGGTGACCCCGGTCGCCGGCATGCCCATCGTGACGACGTGCGTGTACGGCGTGACGGTCAGCTCGAAGTAGCGGACGTTCTGCGCGGCGAGGTCGCGGGCCGCGCCGACGACGAGGGCGGCGACGTCCTCCGGCTCGCGGATGAGGCCGTTGACCGCGAGGTAGACCTGGGCGAAGTGCGGGAAGTCGCGGAACTCATAGAACCTCCGCAGCGACTCCTCATCCGTCGGGATCATGTGGCCGGTGTGCCGGCGGGCCAGTTCGAGCACGGTCGGCACTGAGGCGGAACCGACCAGATGAACGTGAAGTTCTACTTTGGGCAGGGCGTCGATGAAGGCGTCCAGCGCCGTCGCGGGCGCTCCCTCGCTGGGTGTCATGGAATCCGAAGCTAACAGCGGCAAATCCGCCTAGGCGAGGGAAAAGCGCCCTATCTGACACAAAGATGGCAGATTCCCGGAGGCGGAGATCAGCCGAGCTGCCGGACCTGCTCGATCATCTCCGGGGACCCCTCGTTGGTGCGCTTCAGGTAGTCGAGGATCACCGCGAGGTGCTCGTCGGAGTAGGACTCGAGGAGCTTGCCGTACTGCTCGGCCACCGGCGCGAAGCGGGCGCTCAGCGCCGCGGTCGCGCCGCCCTCGGCCGCCTCCACGATGACCCGGCGACGGTCGTCCTCGTCGCGGCGGCGGCGCACCATGCCGGCCTTCTCCAGCCGGTCGATCACCGCCGTGATCGCCCCGCCCGTGGTGAGGAACATCGCGTCCGCCAGCTGCCCCGGCGTCATCGGGCCGCGCAGCTGGAGCAGGTTGATGCACTGCATGTCGGTGACGTTGATCCCCGACCTGCTGGCGATGGCGTTGTGGAGCAGAACCGTCCACAGGGTGCTCGCGCGCGCTTGGTGGCCCAGCTCTTCGATGAGGCGCTCCCGGTCGGGCGCCGGCATGGGACCCACCTCGTCTCTCGGAGATAGAGAGTGTCGCCTTCGAGTTTACCGGCGTGCGGACCGCTCCGAGTGCACGCGCCCGTACGGTGCGTCGCCCTCGCAACCGTGGTCTCTGACGCCGCTCGGGTCACGCTGTCGGTGGAATATCCGCAGGTCAGTGCGGGTTATGTTAATTAGGCTGCCTAACTGAATCGAGGTGCGTCGCATGACCCGACCCATCACCCTCACCGACGATGTGACGTCCGCCACCTGGCTGCCCCTGAACGGCGTCGAGCCCGGCAAGCGCGGTGCCGTCTCCGTCACCGTCACCTTCAACGGCCCCGCCGACGCCGGCGTCGCGATGTACTCCCAGGGCGACGCGACCGGCCCCCTCGCTCAGCGTCTGCGGCTCTCCATCTTCGAGAGCACCCCGTCCCTCATGCCGTTCCCCGTCTTCACCGGAACCCTGGCCGACTTCACCGGCCGGACGTGCTACGACCAGGGCGTCGGCCGCTGGACCGGCCACGGCGACGGCCGCGACCACACGGTGACGTACGAGGTGATCTGGAGCCTGCCGAAGGACGCCGACGTCCCGGACGACGAGCCGAAGCTCGGCCTCGTCTGGGAGGCCCGCGCCGCGGAGGCGACCGCCGCCTGAGCGCCGGCCCCCGGTTCAGGCCGGTGGCACGAGGCGCCCGGCGATCGTGGCCAGGCGCTCCAGCGCGGCGTCGACCTGGTCGAGTGGAACGCCGGGCACCGGTCCGGCCCAGGTCCACGTCAGGATGGCCGTACCCGAGATCCGCCACGCGGGCCCGTCGAGCAGGACCGGGGCCAGGCCCCGCAGTGCCGAGCCCGCCCACGCGGGGTCGTCGGTGTGGACGTGGAACCGCTCGTCCACGCGCGGATCGCCGATCGTGACACCCGGCCGCGCGGGGAGCACCGCTGTGCGCGGCGTCACCTGCAGGCGTGGTACCGGAGCCGGCAGGTCCAGCAGGGCGGCGATCCAGTGACGCGAGTGCTCCCACCCGCGGCGCCCGAAGCCGTCATCGAGGATCTCCTGCTCACGCGTGTACGCGAAGACGACCGCGGACCGGTCGCGGTACGCGCCGCGCATCGCGTCCGACAGCCGGTGGCGATGACGGCCGGGCACCGGGTACGGGAACGCGTCCGGAGGCCACTCGGGCGGGTGGAACGGCTCGCCCCGCAGCTGATCGAGGAGCACGCCTTCGTCCGCGCCCGAGGCGGCCAAGGTCCAGCCGCGCTCCGCCGCGAACGTCCGTGTCGCGCGAAGTCTCCGGCCGAAGCCGTCCATGCGTCCCCGTCCACTCGCGGTGTCACGCCTCTTCGGCGACCTTACGGGCCCAGCGGTAGTCGGCCTTGCCCGCGGGGGAGCGTTCGATCCGCTCCACGAAAGCGTACGTGCGGGGGACCTTGTAGCCCGACAGCCGGGCACGGCAGTGGGCGTCCAGGTCCGCCGTCGCGGGCGCCTCGTCGTACGGCTGGACCACGGCGGCGACGCGTTCGCCGAAGCGGTCGTCCGGTATCCCGGTGACGACCGCGTCGAAGACCGACGGGTGGCCCTTCAGCACCGCCTCGACCTCTTCGGGGAAGACCTTCTCCCCGCCCGTGTTGACGCACTGCGACCCCCGTCCGAAGATCGAGATCGTCCCGTCGGCCTCGACCGTGGCGATGTCGCCGGTCAGCAGCCAGCGCGTGCCGTCGACCTCCACGAAGGTCCGTGCCGTCTTCTCCGGGTCGTTCCAGTACCCCAGGGCGATCGGGCCGCTCTTGGCGACCTGTCCGATGACGCCCGAGCCGGGCGCGACCGGGCGCAGGCTCTCGTCCAGCACCTGAATATGCGCGTTGTTCGGCCGGTATCGCAGGCCCGACTCGGGCGTGGAGCCCTCCACCCCCGAGGCCGTGTAGCCCGACTCCGACGAGCCGAAACTGTCGATGATCATCACGTTGGGCAGCAGGGTCTGCAGCCGTTCCCGTACGGCGCCGGACAGGATCGCGCCGGTCGAGCTGATGGCCGCCAGCGAGGACAGGTCGTACTCACCCGTGGCGATCTCCTCGGCGAGCGGCCGGGCCATCGCGTCGCCGGTGATGCCGACCGTGACGACCCTCTCCCGCTCGACGGTCCGCAGCGTCTCCGCGGCGGTGAACCGGCGGTTGAAGACCATCGTCCCGCCCATCCACCAGGTCAGGAACGTCGTCATCTGGGCCGCGCCGTGCATGAGCGGCGCGGTCGTCATCATGGTCACGCCGCCCGAGGCGCGCGCGGCGTCGATCACCTCCTGCGGCGTCGCGCGGGGCTCCCCGTACGGGTTGCCGCCGCCGAACGCCATGAACAGGTCCTCGGACCGCCACATCACGCCCTTCGGCATTCCCGTCGTGCCGCCGGTGTAGATGATGTAGAGATCGTCGCCGCTACGCGCCGCAAAGCCGCGCGCGGCGGATGACGAGGACAGCGCGTCCGCGTACCGGACCGCCGACGGCGACGACCCGCCGCAGACCACCCGGTGCCGCAGGGTCGGTGCCTTCCGCGCCGCGGCGGTCACCCGGTCCTCGAACACCGTGTCGTAGACCAGCGACACCAGCGACGCGTCCCGGTACAGGTACGCCAGCTCCGCCTCGACGTACCGGTAGTTGACGTTGACCGGCACGGCGCGGATCTTCAGGGCCGCCAGCACGGTCGCGACGTACTCCAGCCCGTTGTACAGGTGCACGCCGACGTGGTCGGCGGGGCCGACGCCCGCCTCCGCCAGATGGTGGGCCAGCCGGTTGGCGTGCGCGTCCAGCTCGCCGTAGGTCAGGCGGACGACGCCGTCCGCGGCGTCCGGCCGACCTACGGCGACCAGAGCCGTACGGTCCCCGATCGCGTCCGCGAGTCCCTCGAACAGGTCGGCGTGGTTGAACTCCATCGCGTCCTCCGCCGGTCGCTCAGGGCCGGTCCGAACCGACCACCCACATCGCGTAGAACTGCGCGCCGCCGCCGTACGCGTGGCCGAGCGCCCGTCGCGCGCCGTCCACCTGGTGCTCGCCGGCGAGCCCGCGCACCTGCTGCGCCGCCTCGGCGAACCGGATCAGCCCCGACGCGCCGATCGGGTTGGAGGACAGCACGCCGCCGGAGGGGTTCCAGGGGATGTCGCCGTCGAGCGCGGTCGCGCCGGCCTCCGTCAGCTTCCAGCCCTCGCCCGCGCCGCAGAAGCCGAGGTTCTCCAGCCACATCGGCTCGTACCAGGAGAACGGGACGTACACCTCGGCGCAGTCGAGCTCGTAGCGCGGGTCGGTGATGCCCGCCTGGGCGTACACGTCGGCCGCGCAGTCCCGTCCGGCCCGCGGGCTCACCGTGTCGCGCCCGGCGAAGAAGATCGGCTCGGAGCGCATCGCCCCGCCGTGCACCCACGCGGGCGGGTTCGGCGCGCGGCGCGCCGCGTCCGCGGAGGCCAGCACCATCGCGGCGGCTCCGTCGCTGGACGGGCACGTCTCCAGGTAGCGGATCGGCTCCCACAGCATCGGCGTCGACTCGACCATCTCACGTGAGATGCCGGGGATGCGCAGATGGGCGTACGGGTTCTTCAGCGCGTTCTGCCGGTCCTTGACCGCGACGAGCGTGCCGATGTGGGCGGGCGCGCCGGTGCGCCGCATGTACGCGCGGATGTGCGGCGCGAAGTAGCCGCCGGCGCCCACGACGATCGACGGCGTCAGCGGCGGATGCGTCGACAGCGCCCAGGTGGCGTTCGACTCCGACTGCTTCTCCCACGCGACGACGAGCACCCGGTCGTGCACCCCGCCCTGGACCAGCCCGGCCGCGACCAGCGCGGTGGACCCGCCGACCGAGCCCGCCGTGTGCACGCGCATCATCGGCTTGCCCCGGGCGCCGAGGGCGTCCGCGAGGTAGGACTCGGGCATCATCACGCCCTCGAACAGGTCGGGCGCCTTGCCGACCACGACGGCGTCGATGTCGCCGAACGTCAGCCCGGCGTCCTCCAGGGCCCGCAGCGCCGCCTCCCGTACGAGCCCGGCCATCGAGACGTCATTGCGCCGCGACCGATAGTGGGTCTGCCCGACGCCGATCACGGCGCACGCCTCACCCATGGTTCTGCGCCTCCATCACGCACACGAGGTTCGACTGCAGGCAGGGTCCGTGCGACGCGTGGGCCAGGACCCGGCCCGCCTCACCGCTCCGGATCCGGTTCGCCGCCTCGCCGATCCGGATCAGGCCCGTCGCCATGACCGGGTCGGCGGCCAGCGGCCCGCCGGACGGGTTGACGCGCACGTCGTCGCCGAGGCCGAGCGCGTCGCGCAGGATCAGCTCCTCGTGGCTGAACCGCGCGTGCAACTCGGCCACCTCCACGTCGCGGGCGCCCGCCCTCTCCCCGGCGAGCGCGGCCGACTCCGACCGGGCCAGGTCACGGGCGCCGAACGCGTGCGCGTCCGTACGGTGGTCGATCCCGCGGATCCAGGCGGGCCGTTCGCACAGCTCGCGGGCCCGGTCGCCGGCGGCCAGCACGATCACGGCCGCGCCGTCGGTCACCGGCGGGCAGTCCGACGGACGCAGCGGCGCGACCTCGTACTCCTCCTCACCCGGCTCGGCCAGGTCGAGCGCGTACGGGTTGGCGCGCCCGGCGGCGCGCGAGCGCACGGCGACGGCGCGCAGGTCGTCCTCCTTGTGCCCGGCATCGAGGTACGCCCGCGCCTGGAGTGCGGCCAGGGAGGTCTGGTCGGGGCCGAGCGGCGCCAGGTAGTACGGGTCGAGCTGGAGCGTCATCAGCTCCGGCAGGCCCGATTCGCCGTCCTCGCGTACGACCTGCGAACACTTGCCGAACCCGTACACGAGCGCGGTGTCGACGTCGCCGTGCCGCAGCCGCACCCACGCCTCGTACAGGGCCCAGGCGGCGTCCATCTCGACGTGGCTCTCGGAGATCGGCGGCCACGCGCCGACCGCGTCGAGCGCCGAGACGAACGAGAACGGCGCCCCTGCGAGGTAGTCGAGCGACCCGGAACAGGTGAAGCCGAACCGGCTCAGGCCGGTGCTCTGCTTCACCTCGGTGATGACCGGGGCGAGCAGCTCGACCTCCGACAGCCCGGAGTCCTCGCCCTGGTGCTCGGTCTGCGCGAACGCCACCACCGCGATGTCCCTCATAGATGGTCCTTGATGTCGTCGAACGGGACGTCGGGTTCGCCGGTGGGTTCGAACCACTTGATGTTCGCCATCGTCTGGCCCCACTCCTCGCGCGGGCGCCACGCGGCGCGTACCCGCATGCCCATCCGCACCTCATCGGCCGGTAGGCCCGCCACCAGCGCGACCATCGCGATGTCGGAGCCGTCGAGGAGGACGTACGCCGACACGAACGGCACGTCGGGAGCGCGCGGGTCGGGGATGTTGTTGACCGCGAACGTGGTGACCGTGCCGGTGTCGGGCACCTCCACCTCCTCGGTGGTCGGTACGCCGTCGACCGGGCACATTCCCTTCATCGGCACGTAGACCTTGCCGCAGACCCCGCAGCGGTGGCCCAGCAGGCGGCCCTGGGCGACGCCGCCGAGGAACCGGCTCAGCGCCCGCCCCGCGCTCAGCCGGTAGTCCGCGCGGACCGGAGCGTTGATCATCGTCACGTCGGGGCGGAAGGACTCGATGTCGCCGACCGTGCCGGTACGCTCCGCCCGCCACTTCGGGCGTACGCGCAGCCCGGCGCGCAGCGTCTTCGGCGGCTTCGCCCCGGCCTCGAAGACGCCGAGGTCCAGCACGTGCAGCATCGCGGTGTCCGCGCCGTCCGGGGTGATCAGCGCCCACGCGAACGGCCGGTCGAGGGGATGACCGGGGCGCGGACGCGGCACCCAGGCGTACGCCCCGACCGTGCACTCGGGCCCGACATCGACGAACTCCCCGGTGACCGGAGTGCCGTCGGTGTCGTACTCCACGGGCGGGAACAGCACCCGGCCGCCGGCCGTACGGACCCCGACGAGCCGCCCGTCGCGCAACTCGGTCAGGAACCGCCCGATGACCGGCCCGACCGAGCGCGTGTAGCCACCGGGGAATTCGAGCGCGTGATCCGCGGTCAGCGAGTCAAATTGGGGCATCCCGATCCTTCCAGTACGGATCGCGCAGGCGGCGCTTGAGGAGTTTGCCGTTGGGTTCGCGTGGCATGTGCTCGACGAAGTCGAACGATCTGGGCCACTTCATCCGGGCCAGCCGTCCTTCGAGCGAGGCGAGGATCTCCTCGGCCAGCGCCGGGCCGGGCGGTACGCCGGCGGCCGGCTCGACCACGGCCTTGATCTGCTCGCCCCAGTCCTCATCGGGGATGCCGAAGACCGCGACGTCGGCGACCTTGGGGTGGACCATGATCTCGTTCTCGATCTCGGCCGGGTAGATGTTCGCCCCGCCGGAGATGATCAAGTCGGCCTTGCGGTCGGACAGGAACAGGAAACCGTCCTCGGTGAGATGGCCGATGTCGCCGACGGTGAAGTGGTCCTTGAGCCGGCTCGCCCGCGTCTTCTCCTCGTCGCCCTTGTACTCGAACTCGATCCCGGCCATCTTCATGTAAATCGTCCCGGGCGTCCCGGTGGGCACCTCGGCGCCGTCGTCGTCCACGATCAGCAGTTCGCTGATCGGCCACGCCTTGCCGACGGTGCCCGGATGCTCCCGCCAGTCCTGCGGGCTCGCGATGGTGCCGCCGCCCTCGGTGGCCGCGTAGTACTCCCAGACGCAGTCGCCCCACCAGTCGAGCATCGCCTGCTTGATCGGTACCGGACAGGGCGCGGCGGCGTGGATCG
The DNA here is from genome assembly GCF_030269445.1 of Actinoallomurus iriomotensis. Classification (GTDB taxonomy): domain Bacteria; phylum Actinomycetota; class Actinomycetes; order Streptosporangiales; family Streptosporangiaceae; genus Actinoallomurus; species Actinoallomurus iriomotensis. The sequence continues at coordinate 52,407 of NZ_BSTJ01000018.1, read as the reverse complement.
CCCACCGCATCGAGGAGACGTCGTAGCGCTCCCGCACGTCGCGGGGAAGGGACAGGAGCCGCTTGAAGTGGGTCGGCACCATGTGGGTGCTGGTGATCCCGTACCGCTCGATGAGCCGGAGGGTCTCCTCGGCGTCCCACTGGTCCATGTAGACGAGCGTGTGGCCCATGTGCAGCGCCGAGCCGCCGAACTGGGTCACCGCCGTGTGGTAGTTCGGCGAGGTCACCAGGTGCGCGTTGGGCGGGCCCGGAGTGAAGCCGAAGAACGTCAGCAGGAACGTCATCAGCTCGGCCGCGTCGTCGGGGTCGATGCCGGACAGCGCCCGGCGTACGCCCTTCGGCCGTCCGGTGGTGCCGGAGGTGTAGTGCATGGTCGCGCCGGCCGTACGCCGGTCCGGCGGCGTGTCGGGCCGTCCGTCGACCAGGTCGTCCAGCGGCCGGAACCCCGGCAGCTCACCCGCGATCGCGAACCGGCTCTCGATCCCGGCCGCGCCGGATACGCCCTGGGCGGCGTAGCGCGTGTGCACGAAGAAGGCCTTGGCCTCGCTGTCGGCGACGATGTACTCGATCTCGGGCCCGGTGAGATGCCAGTTGATCGGGGTGTAGTACCAGCCGGCCTGGAGCGCGGCGAGGTAGAGGACGAGACCGTCGACGCCGTTGGGCACCAGACCGCAAATGCCGTCGCCGTCTCTCAGGCCGAGGCCGCGCAGGCCGTGGACGAGGCGGTTGGCGCGCGCGAGGAGCTCTCCGGCCGTGTACGTGGTGCCGTCCGGATCGACCGCCGCGACCCAGCCGGGATCGTTCGCGGCCAGCCGCCAAAAGCCCAGCGAACCCATCGAATCCCTCCCACGCGTGGAGGTGCCTGGAACCGCAGTAGATCACGTTCTCGTTTTGGTGAGCAAGGCCTGTTCGATGCGCATGCCTAATACTAGAATCCGTTCTTGTTTGCCGGGCGGCGAAGGAGACGGGCATGGCCGAGCTGCTGCCGATCAGCACCGCACACTGCACCGTCGAACGCGACGGGCACGTGGTCACGGTGACGATGCGCCGCCCCGAGGCGCGCAACGCGCTCAGCACCGAGATGCTCGTGGGCATGGCCGACGCCTGGGCCTACATCGACGCCACCGACGAGGTACGCGTCGGCATCCTGACCGGCGCGGACGGCCAGTTCTGCGCGGGCGCCGACCTGAAGGCGATGGGAGAGCCCCCAGCGGACGAACGGGTCCGCCGGCGGGCGGCGGAGCTGACCGACTTCCACTGGAAGGGCCTGCTGCGCGACACCCGGCCGGGCAAGCCGTTGATCAGCGCGATCGAGGGCCACGCGGTGGCCGGCGGCACCGAACTCCTGCTGGGCACGGACATCCGCGTGGTCGCCGAGGGCGCGACGCTGGGGTTGTACGAGGCGAGACGCGGCCTGTTCCCGATGGGCGGCTCGGCGGTGCGGCTGCCGAGGCAGATCCCGTACACGTGGGCGATGGACATCCTGCTGACGGGCCGCTCGGTGACCCCGGAGGAGGCCTTGAGGATGGGCCTGATCACCCGTGTGGTGCCGGCCGGGGAGGCACTGCGGGTGGCGCGGGAGGTCGCGGACCAGATCGCCGCCTGCGGCCCACTGTCGGTCCAGGCGATCCTGCGCACCCACCGCCGCACGGAGGGCCTCGACGAGGACCAGGCCCTGAAGATCTCCGACGAGATCGGCTGGCCGGTCTTCGCCTCGGAGGACGCCAAGGAGGGAACCCGCGCCTTCCGCGAGAAACGCCCACCCGACTTCAAAGGCCGGTGAACGCGAGGGCTATTCGACCCTGGAAAGGGTCGCGATATGCGACCGGCCGCCCATGGCCGGCCCGGAAATCCTCGCTACGCGCCAGTCCGCACCGGCGAATTCGAAGACATCCCCTTCGTGCCGCCGGATGCTGCGTTCTCCGGCATCATCCTTGATGGCGAGACGGATCTCCAGCCGGCCCTCATCGTCAACATAGGTGTCCCCACCGATGACAACTCCACGCCCGAGCCGGTCTGGAACGGTTTCGCGAAGTTCGATCGTGTCAGGCAGATGATCGGTCATCATCGCTCATTTCAGTGTCGTGTAGTTGCCATCGCGAGTGCCGTCGGGGTTGTATCCACGGTAGTACTCCCAGAAGGTCTCCGGAGTCATCGGCTCCGGGTGATCAGAGCCCCAAGGATTGCGCACATGGATCCTGCCGTTCTCCACTTTCGTCACTTCGTACGCGTGGCCGGCGATGATCCCATCCGGCAGTCGCTCCGTGGCCGCGCGTCGGTTTCGCGTACCGACGAGCACGGGTTTGCCCGCGTCCAACTGGTTTCCGAAGGCTCCCAGCAGCGCGTCTTCGCCCTGCCGTTCGCCGGGGATCGGGCGTACTTCGGCTTCTTCGCCGGTCAGCCTGGTGAGAAGGTCGGCGCGTTCGTAAGCGGTCGAGCCGATGTCGAGACGGTTGTACCCCGTCGGTGCCTCGTCGGGAGCCGGGCCCAGTCCGGCCTCAGCCCGGTCCCGATCGACCGAGAGCTTGTGCCATCCGGTCCACGCCTGATCCCAGTCGTCTTTCTTCGGCGGGTCCCAGGTCTGATCCTCCGCGGCGATCACCTTCTCCATCAATGCGGGCCATCCGCATGACTCCACGTCGATTCCGGCAGGCGGCCGAGTGGAGCGGTCGGTCCTGACGGGGAGTTCGTCGTTCACCAGAAAGGTTCTCGTTCGCCCGGCGGGCCGGGCGACGGGATCGCCGGGAGTGGCTTCGGCTATCTCATGCAGAGTGATCTCGTACGTACCTTCACCGATCTGCTCAATGGCGTTTCTGATCGCCTCAGGCCGGTGCGCGGCCACCGCACCGATGGTGGCGACGACGCCGCAATCGCCGACCTGGCCTTGGATGACTTGGTCGCGTGACGGGTCGCCGTCGAACAGCGGCACCGGGTTCAACTGGTCGCGGACGAAATAGCGGTCTTGCGCGGTGGGCGGTATCTCCGGGTAGTAGTCACGGACGATCTCCGGAGGCTTGACCTCGTACGGCTCGTCGGTTCGTTCCAGGGGCCGATCTTCGGCCCGGGCGTCCGGCGGGCCTCCTGGGGCCGCCCGGTCGTTTTCTCGGCTCACGCCCTCTGCGGCGGCCAGTGCTCTGCGGGCCTCCCTCCGAGAGGGAGCACCTTCTGGTTCTTGGCCGGGGTGATCTGGTGGGGGCGGTGGGCGATCGGCTGCTTTGCCGTTTTCGACCTGCTCGGCGTCGGTGGTGCCGTCTGTCGCCGCCATTTCTCCCCCGGGGGTACGAATGGAGCGGGACACCAACGTAAGCGCACCGGCCCCGGGTCGTCACCCGGCCGGGGACCTTCACGGGTGCGGGAGTTCGGCCGCGGCGGCGTACCGGTGGGCCAGGCGGGCGAAGGCGTCCTTGAGTTCGGGTGGTCCGACGACCTCGATGTCGGCGTCGAATCTGCCGATGGCGGCGGCCAGGCCCGGCCAGGACCACGAGCCCAGGATGAGCCGGCAGTGGTCCGGACCGAGTTCCTCCACGACTCCGTCGCGGACGTAGGGGGACACGTCCGCCGCGGGGAGGCCGAGGATCACCTCGCCGCGGCAGGGCGAGCCGCCGGAGTCGTGGGAGCCCTGGAATCTTCCGGCCACGAAGGCGGCCACCTCTCCTCCGGGCGGTTCGCGTGGAGTGAAGCGAGGGCCGGTGGGAGTGCGCGGGGTGATCCGGTCGGCGCGGAAGGTGCGCCAGTCGTCGCGGTCCAGGTCCCAGGCGACGAGGTACCAGCGTCCGCCCCAGGTGACGACATGGTGGGGCTGCACCCGGCGCGGCGGGCCGTCGGCGTCGTCCTCGCCCGCCGGGAACGCGGGGGCGTAGTCGAAGCGCAGCACCTCGCACGCGTGGACGGCGGCGCTGAGCGCCATGAGAACCCCGCTGTCGACCTGCGGACGGGCCGCGGGCCGCTCGACGGCGGTGACCCTGAGGGTGTCGATCCGCCGGCGCAGCCGTGCGGGCATGACCTGCCGGACGGTGGTCAGCGCGCGCGCCGCGGCCTCCTCGATTCCCGCGCCGCTCGTGGTGGCGACCTGCAGCGCGACGGCGAGCGCGACGGCCTGCTCGTCGTCGAACAGCAACGGGGGCAGATCCGTGCCGGCGCCGAGCCGGTACCCACCGTCGGGGCCTTTCGCGGCCACGATCGGATAGCCGAGTTCGCGCAGGCGGTCGACGTCGCGGCGCACGGTACGCGGGCTGACCTCCAGCCGTTCGGCCAGCAGCGCCCCCGGCCAGTCGCGGCGCGCCTGGAGCAACGAGAGCAGTGACAGCAGGCGGGCTGAGGTCTTCGGCATGTCTCCGATATTGCCGCGAGTAGCGGCCACACCCTGTCCTCTTCCCCTGCGATCGTCCTCTCGTGCCGGACAACGACAACGACCAGAAGGAGTCGATCATCATGGACGCCGAACGCACCGACCTGCTCGCCCAGCTCGCGACCGCGCGGGCCGCGCTGATCAACACGACGCGTGGGCTCGATGACGAGCAGGCCGGCGAGCGGCCGACGGTCAGCGCGCTGTGCCTGGGCGGCCTGATCAAACACGTCGCGTCCACCGAGGAGGCCTGGACACGCTTCGTGCTGGAGGGCCCGTCGGCGATGCGCTACGACCTGCCCTCAGGTGTCACCTGGGCCGACATCGCGGCCGGTACGGCACGCGAGTTCCCGCAGTGGATGATCGACCACCAGAACGAGTTCCGGATGCTGCCCGGAGAGACGCTGGCCGGGATCCTCGAGCGTTACGAGCAGGTCGCCGCCAGGACCGAGGAGGTCATCGCCGCCGTCCCCGACCTGTCGGCGGCGCACCCGCTGCCGGAGGCCCCCTGGCACGAGTCCGGAGCGGCACAGAGCGTACGCCGGACGCTCATGCACATCATCGCGGAGACCGCCCAGCACGCCGGACATGCGGACATCCTGCGCGAAACGCTCGACGGGCAGAAGTCCAGCTGACCGGAAGGACGTCACCGTGAACACACGCGCGCTGGGACGGACCGGCATCCAGGTCAGTCCCTACTGCCTGGGCACCATGATGTTCGGGCGGTCCGGCAACACCGACCGCGACGCCTGCGTCCGCATCATCCACCGGGCACTGGACTCGGGGATCAACGTCATCGACACCGCCGACGTGTACTCCTACAGCGAGTCCGAAGAGATCGTGGGCGAGGCCCTGAAGGGACGGCGCGACGACGTCGTGCTGGCCACCAAGGTCAACGGCCCGATGGGCGAGGACCCCAACCGCGGCGGCAGCTCACGGCGCTGGATCGTCACCGCCGTCGAGCACTCGCTGCGGCGCCTGCGGACCGACCACATCGACCTCTACCAGATCCACCACCCCGACCCGCGGACCGACATCGAGGAGACCCTCTCCGCCCTGACCGACCTCGTGCGCAGCGGCAAGGTACGCGCCATCGGATCCTCGAACGTGCCGGCCGCGGAGATCGTCGAGGCGCAGTGGGTCGCCGACCGGCGCGGACTGCAGCGCTTCCGCACCGAGCAGCCCACGTACTCGATCCTCAACCGGGGCATCGAGCGTGAGGTCCTGCCCACCTGCCAGCGCTACGGCATGGGCACGCTGGTGTGGAGCCCGTTGGCGATGGGCCTGCTCACCGGCCGCTACCGCAAGGGCCGGACGAACCCGCGGAACGCCCGGATGAACTGGGTGCCTCGGCACCTCACCGACGAGCGCAAGCTCGACGCCGTCGAGCGGCTCATCCCGCTGGCCGAGGAAGCGGGTCTGTCGCTGACCCACCTGGCGATGGCGTTCGCCATCACCCACCCCGGAGTCTCGTCGGCCATCATCGGGCCCCGCACCATGGAACACCTCGAGGACCTCCTGGCCGGCGCCGCGACCACCCTCGACGATGAGGTCCTCGACCGGATCGATCAGATCGTGCCATCCGGCACCGACGTCGGCCCGATCGACGTGTCCTACACACCGCCGGCCATCGAACGCCCCGCACTACGCCGGCGACCGCCCACCGACCGCGCCGCGACGTGACCGAGCGGAGCGAGGGAGCCGGAGGGCGTGGTCTGGTGGTGGCTTCCGTCGGTGGGGGTGGGCCGGTGGCGGGGTGGAGTGGGGGAGCCGGAGGGCGTGGTCTGGTGGTGGCTTCCGCCGGTGGGGGTGGGCCCGTGACCGGGCGAAGCCCGGGAACCGAGGACACGCCCCCGGCGGAGGAGGAGCCGTGACCCGGATTCTCGATGCACGGACGCTGGGGCGGGCGACGCTCGCCCGGCAGTTGCTGCTCGACCGCGCCGACGTGCCGGTTCTCGACGCCGTCGCGCGTCTCGGGGGACTGCAGGCGCAGGAGCCGCAGGAACCGTTCGCCGGGCTCTGGTCGCGGCTGCGCGCGTTCGACCCGGTGGTCCTCTCGGACCTGCTGATCCGGCGGAGGCTGGTGCGGACCCACCTCATGCGCCGCACCGTCCACCTCGTCACCGCCGAGGACGCCCTGGCCTGGCGCGCCCGCCACGACGCCATGCTGCGGCAACGGGTGCTCGGGAACCATCGCCGCGAGCTCGACGGGGTCGACCTCGACGAGCTCGCGGCGGCGGGCCGGGCGGTGATGGCCGACGGCGCGCCCCGCTCGATGGCCGAGCTCGTGCGGGAGCTCGCCGGGCGCTGGCCGGCGCCGGCGCCGCGGGCCCTGGGCGAAACGCTGGTCGCCGCCCTCGTCCCGGTGGCGCAGGCGCCGCCGCGCGGGCTGTGGCGCACCAGGGCGGGAGTGCGGAACGTCCTGCTCTCGTCCTGGCTGGGGCGCGAGATCGACCCGCCGGCCCTGGACGGATCCGACCCGGTCGGCCAGGCGCTGGTACGGCGCTACCTGGCCGCGTTCGGCCCGGCGACCTCGGCCGACCTGCGCGCCTGGTGCGGCCTGGCCGGACTGCCGGCCGCGGTGGCCGCGATACGCGAGGAGCTGGTCACCTTCCGCGACACTCGCGGCCGTGAGCTGTTCGACCTGCCGGACGCGCCACGTCCGGACGCCGGCACGCCCGCCCCGGTGCGGTTCCTGCCGGCGTTCGACAACGCGATCCTCGGGTACCACGACCGCGGCCGGATCATCGACGACGCCTACCGCGGCCTCTCGGTCGCCGGCGAGCGCGTCGTACTGGTCGACGGCCGGGTCGCCGCGACCTGGCGCGTCGACGCCGGGACCGTGGCCGTCACCCCGTTGCGCCGCCTTTCCGGCGCCGACCGCGCAGCCGTGGCCGAGGAGGGGCGGGAGCTGGCGGGGTTCCTCTCCGGCGGTGAGAGCCACCGCGTACGAGTCGCCGTGTAACGGGAGCGGTCACCTGACGAAGGCGCCCGCTCGGGCGGCCGGCGGCCCGAACGGGCGGTAGTACAGCGGGGCGGAGACCGCCCGGACGACCTCCTCGGCGCCCGTGCCCGCCGGGAGTTCGCCTCGTCGACGCCGTGGCCGTCACCCCGTTGCGCCGCCTTTCCGGCGCCGACCGCGCCGCCGTGGCCGTGGAGGGGCGGGAGCTGGCGGGGTTCCTCTCCGGCGGTGAGAGCCACCGCGTACGAGTCGCCGTGTAACGGTCACCTGACGAAGGCGCCCGCTCGGGCGGCCGCCACGGCGGCGTTCGCCGCCTGGTCGGCGGTGGCCTCGTCCAACGGGCCGCCGGCGGCCAGCAGGCGGTAGTACAGCGGGGCGGAGACCGCCCGGACGACCTCCTCGGCGTCCGTGCCCGCCGGGAGTTCGCCCCGGTCGATCGCCTCCTCGACACACGGGGCCCACTCGCGGACGCGCGTGTCGTAGAAGCGGTGCAGGGCCTCGGTCGTACGGGGCTCGCAGGTGGCCGCCGCGATGACGGCGCGGAACAGATTGCCCTGGCGTGGGTCGGCCAGTGTCCGTTGAACGAGGCGGGCGTTCGCCCGCAGGTCGCCTTCCAGCGAACCCGTCCGCGCCCGGGGCAGGGACTGGTCGGCCATGTCGGTGAGCAGGTCGGCGACCAGGCCGGTCACCGTGCCCCAGCGGCGGTAGACGGTCGTCTTGCCGACCTCCGCGCGGCGGGCGACGTCGGTCAGGTCGAGGTGGGCGAAGCCGCGCTCGGCCAGGATGTCGCCGGCCGCGCGCAGCACCGCCGCCCGGACGCGGGCCGTACGGCCGCCAGGGCGGATCGAGCCAGGTTCCTCCATAACGGGTCCATAGTTCCATTAAGAGCCTCCTCCGTGCTACCGTCCAGCGTTAACGGGACCAGAGAACCGTTAAGGGAGAAGACATGGAATATCGACGGCTGGGTGCGTCCGGGCTTCAGGTGCCCGCGCTGAGCTTCGGCGCGGGCACGTTCGGCGGCCGGGGTGAGCTGTTCGGCAACTGGGGCGACACGGACGCGCGGGAGGCGCGGCGGCTCGTGGACATCTGCCTCGACGCGGGCGTCACGATGTTCGACACCGCGGACGTCTACTCCGATGGCGCGTCGGAGGAGGTGCTCGGTGCGGCGATCAAGGGCCGCCGCGACCAGGTGATCATCTCCACCAAGACCGGCCTGCCGATGGGCGAGGGCCCGTACGACGCCGGCACGTCGCGCTCCCGCCTGATCAGGGCCTGCGAGGACGCGTTGCGCCGGCTCGGCACGGACCACATCGACCTGTTCCAGCTGCACGCCTTCGACGCCGGCACCCCGATCGAGGAGGTGCTCGCCACGCTGGACGACCTCGTACGCGCGGGCAAGATCCGCTATTCGGGTGTGTCCAACTTCTCCGGCTGGCAGCTGATGAAGTCCCTCGCGGTCGCCGACCGCGACGGCCGTTCGCGGTACGTCGCCCACCAGGTCTACTACTCGCTGGTCGGGCGCGACTACGAGTGGGAGCTGATGCCGCTCGGGCTGCGGGAGGGCGTCGGCGCGGTCGTGTGGAGCCCGCTCGGCTGGGGCCGGCTGACCGGCCGGGTCCGCCGGGGCCGGCCGCTGCCGGAGGGCAGCCGCCTGCACCGTACGGCCGACTTCGGGCCGCCCGTGGACGAGGAGCGGCTGTACGACGTCGTCGACGCGCTCGACGAGATCGCGGAGGAGACCGGCCGGGCGATCCCGCAGATCGCCATCAACTGGCTGCTCCGGCGCCCGACCGTGGCGTCGGTCCTCATCGGCGCCCGCGACGAGCACCAGCTGCGCCAGAACCTCGGTGCCACCGGCTGGTCCCTGACGCCGGACCAGGTCGCCCGCCTCGACCGGGCCGGCGCGACGCCCGCTCCGTACCCGTACTTCCCCTACGAGCGTCAGGAGGGCTTCGCTCGCCTGAACCCTCCGCTCATCGGCGGCGGCACCCGCTGAGCGCGGCCCGTCAGGCGGAGGGGAACCCGCCGGTCGCGGCGCCCGCCTCGGCCAGCGCGTCGAGCAGGGCGACGGTGGCCGGGGGCTCGGGCGGCTCGCCGTACGTCGCGGCCAGCACGTGGCGGGTCGAGCCGGGCAGCACGGCCGTGTGCACCGCGTCGTTGCGGGCGGCCAGCAGCGGCAGGCCCGGCAGGGTCGTCACGCCCAGGCCTGCGGCGACCATCGCCTGGACGGCGACGAAGTCGTCCGTCGTGAACGACACGCGTGGGGTGAACCCCGCCCGCGCGCACATGGCGAGCAGGTGGGTGCGGCAGCGGTCGCAGCCGGCGATCCACTCCGCGTCCGCGTGGGCCGTCAGGTCCGGCGTGGTCTCCTCCGCCGTGACCAGGTAGCTCGGCTCGTCGAGCAGCCGGCGGGCGGTGATGCCGTCGTCCTCCTCCTCCCGGTCGTACCGGAAGATCACGGCGACGTCGACGTACCCGGCCCGCAGCATGCGGACGGCCTCCGGCGGCTCGGCCTCGCTCAGGCTCAGCCGCAGGCCGGGATGGCGGCCGGCCAGCAGCGCCGCCGCCCGTGGCACGAACGTGCCCAGCGCTGACGGGAACGCGGCCAGCCGTACCCGTCCCTGGCTCAGGCCGACGTGCGCGGAGAGCTCGGCCTCGGCGGCGTCCAGGCGGCCCAGGATCTCGGCGCCGCGCTCGGCGAGGGTGCGGCCGGCCTCGGTCAGCCGGATGCCGCGGCCCGCCCGGCGTACGAGCTGCGCGCCGGTCTCGGCCTCCAGCCGGGCGAGGTGGTGGCTGATCGACGGCTGGGAGTAGTGCAGCTCCTTGGCCGCCGCCGTCACCGACCCCGTACGGGCGATCGCCACGAGCACGCGAAGGCGGGAAACATCCAGCACAGAGCCAACATATCAATCATGTCTATCGTTCGGCCCGGATGTTGGCATTGGACCGATGATTGGCCGTGGAGGGACTATGAGGTGAAGAAGGAGGTGTCCGAAATGGCAACCCTGGTGCGCGGAGACGTACGGCCCGGACTGCGGGACCTCGTGACGGGCGTGCGCGGCGCCGTGGACCGGCACGTCGGCTGGCGGGAGACCGCACTGATCGTCGGCGGCGAGCTGCGTCGGCACCTGCCCACGCCCGACGTGCTGACCGCCGAGGAGCGGATCGGCGACCCCGACCAGTATCAGTGTCACACCCTGTACGCGGCGCCCGACGGCGCGTTCTCCATCGTCGGGCTCGTCTGGCGCCCCGGCCAGATGACGCCCATCCACGACCACGTGACCTGGTGCGTCTTCGGCGTGCTCCAGGGCATCGAGCACGAGGAGCTGTACGTCCACGAGGGCGACCACCTGCTCAGCGCCGGCGTGAACGACAACCTGCCGGGAGACGTCAGCGGCTTCGCCCCGCCCGGCGACATCCACCGGGTGCGCAACTCCGGCGACACCACCGCGATCTCGATCCACATCTACGGGACCGACATCTCCCGCATCGACTCCAGCGTCCGGCGCGTCTACGAGCTCCCCGTACGCGGCTGAGCGCGCGAAATGATCAGGCGTCGAGGCGTATGAACCGCTTGGACTCGGTCAGCTCGTCCAGGTAGTCCATGATCGGCTCCACTCCGAGCCCGGGCCCGGACGGTACGGTCATCAGGCCGTCCACCAGCCGGAACGGCTCGGTGATGTCCCGCGTGTAGTAGCGCTCGGAGGCGGAGACGTCGCCGGGCAGGGTGCATCCGGGCAGCGCGGCGAACGCCAGGTTCGCCGCGCGGCCCAGGCCGGTCTCCAGCATGCCGCCGCACCAGACGGGCACGCCGTGCGCGGCGGACACGTCGTGGATCCGGCGCGCCTCCAGGTAGCCGCCGACCCGGCCGGCCTTGACGTTGACGATCGAGCACGCGCCGAGCGCGAGCGCGTCCGCGGCGGCGCGCGCCGACACGATCGACTCGTCCAGGCAGATCGGCGTGGTCAGGAGAGAGGCGAGCTTCGCGTGCCCGAGCAGGTCGTCCTCGGGCAGCGGCTGCTCGATCAGCAGCAGCCCGAACGGCTCCAGCTCCGCGAGGTGCCGCGCGTCGGCCCGCGTGTACGCGGTGTTCGCGTCCACCTGGAGCAGGATGTCGCCGAACCGCTCGCGTACCGCCCGTACCGGCTCGACGTCCCAGCCCGGCTGGATCTTGAGCTTGATCCGCGCGTACCCCTCGGCCAGGTAGCGGTCCACGTGGTCCAGCAGTTCGGGGATCGAGTCCATGATCCCGACCGACACCCCGGCGGGCACCCGGGCCACCGTGCCGCCGAGGTAGGTCGCGTACGACATGCCCGCGGTGCGCAGCTCCGCGTCCAGCACCGCCATCTCGACCGCGGCCTTGGCCATCTCGTGCCCCTTGACCGGCGCGAACGCCGGACCGAGCGCCCCGGCGGTGACGTCCGCGGGCAGGCGGGGCAGGAGGAAGTCGCGGATGACCTGCTCGGCGCCGTCGACGTACTCGGGGGAGTACAGCGGCTCAGTGATGGCCACGCACTCGCCCCAGCCCTCGGTCTCCGTCCCGACGACCCGCACCAGCAGGATCTCCCGCTCGGTCTCGGTCGCGAAGGATGTGCGGAACGGCGAGACCAGCGGGAGACGGATCCGCCGCAGCTCGACGCCGGAAAGCTTCATCGGGAGACCTCCAGCAGGTAGTGGCCGGACCGGTCGAAACCGGTCACGTGGTATCCGGCGTCCAGCGCCCCGGCGAGCGCCGTCCGCTGGGCCCGCCGCCACGCGAGGGCGAGCGGCGGATCGCCGGCGCGCAGCGCGGCGATGTCCGCGGGTGTGCCCACCGCGATCCGGGTCACGCCGCCCGGGTCGCGCTCGACCGGTCGGCCCTCCGCGTCGTCGGTGAGCGCGGTGACCTCGGCGGGCTCCGGCTCGGCCGGCGGCCCGCCCTTCATGGCCGCGGCCACCTCCGGGGCGTCGAGGTCCCAGGAGAGCAGCAGGCGGTCGCTCGGATCGCCCGCGTTCAGCTCGTCCGGCATCTCGCCGTAGAAGTCCGGCAGGTACTCGGTCGGCCGCGCCGCCAGCTTCGCCAGGTTGAAGTACGCGTTGCGCCGGACCAGCGGATCGAACGTCCAGGTGATCGTCCGGATCCCGTGGGCGAGCGCCCACTCACGCTGGTGCCGTTTGATCGCGAAACCGGCGCCCCGGCCGCGGGCGGCGACGCCGGTGATGTGGGAGTGCAGGCTCCCGTCGGCCGCCGGGAAGGCCGCGCAGGCTCCGACCATCGCTCCGCCCTCGAACACTCCCGAGATATATCCGCCCAGGTGCTGCAGGACGCGCATCATCTCGTACGGCATCGGGTCGGTGGGCCGCCAGATCCCGGCGAGCACCTCTGAGGCCGTGCGCAGGTCATCGGGCGTGGTCAGCTCGCGTACGTCCATAACCCGATCGTGCCGCGTCAGCGGATCGAGCGCACGACCGGGCTCACTTGTTGGCTTCCTCCCCCTCGTGAACGTGAACGAGGGGGATTCCTACGGCGCCGGAACTCACTCCATGCGGCATCGGAGATGGCGCGGGCCAGTTTGTGGTTCTTCAGCATGTTCTTGACGGTCAGGTCCTCGATCACGACCACTTGGTCATCGCGGGCGAGTCGAGTGGTGAGCTTGTGCAGACTGTCGCGGCGCCGGTCGGCGATCCGGGCGTGGATCCGGGCGACCTTACCCGGGCCTTGGCCCGGTTCGACCCAATCGCCCTTGGCCTTACGCGACAACTGAGACACCGTCACCGTTGAAGGCTTGGCGCCCTGCGGGAGGGGCCGGGACCAGACGATGTCCCCACGCCGTCAACATCGCCGAGGCGGCGTTGTAGCCGACGCGTTCCCGCCGCGACTTCCAGGCATCGGTGCGGGCCTCCAACGCCAGGTTGTAGACCTTCCGCACGCACCCGAACGTGCGCGACAGCTCCGCTGCCTGCGCATCGGTGGGATACAAGCGGTACGGGATGGTCACAGTCCGCAAACCATCGCGTCAGAGTGTGACCGCCTGAGGGTTTTCGGGAGGTGGACGCCGGATCGCCATGACGGCGATCCGGCTAGCCATCCCCTGCTCCGCAGGGGTCCGATTCGTCCCCGCCCTGAACTGAACGGCGAAGTCTCCTCGGAGGATTCACTTGATGATGGGCAGCGGGTTGCCGTCCGCTGGGCTGGACGGGCGCGGAGTGGCCGTGGACCTGCTCTTTCCGTTCGACGCGCCGGGGAGCTTCACCGACGCCGGCAGCGGGATGAGGTTCTGCAGGTAGACGTCGAACCAGCGCCCGGTGCCGGTGAAGTCGGCCACCTCACCGGTGAACGGCGCCATCGCCTTGAGGCTCTTGTCGAGGTTCTCCTGGTTGCGCGTCAGGATGTTCACCGTGCGGTGGAGGTTCTTCAGCGCGGGGCCGAGCGTGGCCTGGTTCTCCTGGATCGTTCCGGTGATCTGCTGCGACAGCGTCACCGTGCCGGCCAGGAGCTGGCTGATCACCTGCCGGCGCTGGTTGATCTCCTGGAGCAGCAGGCCGCCGTCGCTGACGAGCGCGGCAAGGTCGCCGCTGCGGTCGGCGAGCAGCTTGGTCACGTTGTTGGAGTGCTGGAGCAGCTGGGACAGCTCGTCGTCGCGGGAGGCGACCGCACGCGAGATCTTCTGCAGCCCCGCCAGGGTGCCGCGGACGTTCTCCGAGGACCCCTGCATCGTCTGTGACAGCGTGTCGAACGACTGGGCCAGCTGCTTGGTGTCGATCTTGCCGAGCTGTTGGCTGGCGTCCTGGAGGGCGGGCACCACCTCGTACGGCGCGGTGGTGCGCGACACCGGGATCTCCCGGCCCGGCGACTGGCGTCCGGGACCCTTCGGCTCCAGCGCCAGGTAGTGCGAGCCGAGCAGAGTCTTGATCTTGATCTGCGCGCGGGTGTCGGTGCCGAACGACCGGCCGCTGGTGAACTTCACCTTCACGTGGTCGCCTTCGAGGCCCACGCTCTCGACCTTGCCGACCTTGACGCCCGCGATGCGCACCTCTTCGCCCGACTTGAGCCCGGCGGCCTCGCTGAACGCGGCGGAGTAGGTGGTTCCCCCGGAGAAGTGCTGGAGATTGAAGGCGAGCGCCGCGAGGACGCCGACGGTCGCCAGTCCGGCGATACCGATCGGCAGCGGGTTGCGTTCACGGAAGGGACGCATGCGGGGGCACCTCGCGTCGATTCTCAGAGCCAGCGACGCGGCGGGGACCTGCCCGGTGACGTGAGCCCTTCACGCCCCGTCGCGGTCACCATCGCGTCCGTGAACCCTACTGACGCGTATTTTCTCACGACAAGGACGCGAGCCAGGAAAAATGCGAAAGAAAGTGAGGGCGCGGCGTTCGTCCAGGTCAGCAAGCCTTTACTGGCATAGGGAAGTGATGGACATCACGCTCGTCCGGCCTCCGACGCGACCGTGTCCGGCGTTCGCGCCCGGCTCCCACCGGCGGAAACGCGCACTCCCAGCGCCGCGACGAGGGCGACCGCGAGCAGCGCCACCCCGTACCCGACGGTCGCCGGCCAGTGTCCGTGCTCGTACGCCAGGCCGCCGGCCGAACCGCCGACGCTGCTGCCGAGGTAGTAGGCGAACAGGTAGAGCGCGGACGCGTGGGCCTTCGCGGTGGCCGCGCGGCGCCCCACCCAGCCGCTGGCGACCGTGTGCCCGGCGAAGAAGCCGGTGGTCATGATCAGGAGACCGGCGGCCACCACCGGCAGCGAGTCCGGCAGGGTCAGCAGCAGCCCGCAGGCGGTGAGCGCGCACGCGCCGAGCAGCACCCGCCGCCGTCCGATCCGGTCGGCGAGCGAACCCGCGGCGGGCGAGCCGAACGTGCCCGCGAGGTACATGACGAACACCAGCGCGACCACCGACTCCGGCAGGTCGAACGGCGCCGCGATCAGGCGGTACCCCAGGTAGTTGTAGACGGTGACGAACATGGCCATCAGGACGAGCCCCACCACGTACAGGCGGCGCATGCCCGGGTCGGCCAGGTGGCGCGCCAGTCCGCCGAGGCCCGGCCGCGACGGCGTGAAGAAGCGCGAGCGCGGCAGCAGGGCCCAGAACGCCACGGTGAGCAGCGTCGCCGCGACCGCCGTCGCGGCCAGGCCCCAGCGCCAGCCGGCCAGATCGGTGACGAAGCCGGGCAGCAGCCGCCCGGCCAGCCCGCCGACGGTGTTGCCGGCGATGTAGCGGCCCATCGCGCCGCCGAGCGCCTCCGGATGGACCTCGTCCGCCAGGTAGGCCATGGCGACCGCCGGGACGCCCGCGAGGGCGACGCCCTGCACCGCGCGCACCGCGGCCAGAGCCGGGAACGACGGGCAGAGCGGGATCAGCAGGCCCAGCGGTGCCGCGATCGCCGAGGAGACCAGCATGACCCGCGTCCGGCCGAACCGCTCCGACAGCGCGCTGACCGGGATCACCGCGAGGGCGAGCGTGCCGGTGGTGAGGGAGACGAGCAGGCTGGAGGTGGTCGGGGAGACGCGGAAGGACTGGGAGAGGGCCGGCAGCAGCGCCTGGGTGCAGTACAGCGACATGAACGTCGTCAGCCCGGCGACGAAGAGCGCCAGGTTGACGCGGCGCAGCCCGGGGGAGCCGCGGCGGTGCCGTTCGCGGGGTTCGTCGAGGCGGAGGGCGGGAGACGAGAGCACGTCCTCCACGGTGCGGCACTCAGGGTTGATGCGTCCAATGAAACTTCTTCCGGAAAGCTATGCTTCGTGCGCATGGATCTGGTCACCGTTCGCTGGTTCCTCGCCGTGGCGGAGATCGGCAACGTCACGCGGGCGGCCGAGGAGCTGCGCATCTCCCAGCCGGGCCTGTCCCGCGCGCTGGCCCGGCTCGAACGCGAACTGCACGCCCCGCTGTTCGACCGGGAGGGCCGTACGCTCCGGCTCAACGCGTACGGCGAGACCTTCCGCGCGCACGCCGAGCGGCTCGTCGACACCGAGAAGGCGGCCCGGCGGGCGCTCGCCCAGGCCGCCGACCCCGAGCACGGCGAGGTCGGCCTCGCGTTCCTGCACACCCAGGGCACCGCGCTCGTCCCGGAACTCCTCCGCGCCTACCGGTCCGCGCACCCGAGGGTGGGCTTCCGGCTGACCCAGGGCAGCGCCGAGCACCTTGAGGCGGAGGTCGTCCAGGGGCGCGCGGACATGGCGATCACCAGTCCACGCCCGGAGGGGCTGGCCTGGCACCCGCTGACCGTCGAACGGCTGCGCCTGGCGATGCCCGCCGGTCACCGGCTCGCCGAGACGGCCCGCGTGAGCCTCGCGGAGGTGGCGGAGGAGCCGTTCATCGCGATGCGGCACGGGTACGGCCTGCGCTCCATCGCCGATGCCCTGTTCCGCGAGGCCGGGATCCGGCCGGAGATCGCCTTCGAGGGCGAGGAGGCGACGACTCTGCGCGGCCTGGTCGCGGCGGGCCTGGGCGTCGCGCTGGTGCCGCCGGGCGACCCGGTGGCGGGGGTGGTGGAACGCGAGATCCCGGGCGCGCGGCGGACCATCGGCCTGGTGTGGGTGGACGGGCGCACCCGTCCGCCGGTGGTGGAGGACTTCCGCCGCTTCGTCATCGAACGCTCCGAGCAGGCGCGCCCGGCTACCGGGTGAAGTAACGCCGCGGGTTGTCGATCAGCATGGTGTCGATGTCCTTCTCGCTCACGCCCGCCTCGCGCAGGGCCGGCAGGACGTCGTTATGGATGTGCTCGTAGTGCCAGTTCGGCATCAACTGGTCCCGCATTCCGGTGAAGTCCTCGCCGAACCAGTCGATCCAGCACATCGCGTCGTGACTCAGCACCATCCGCTCGGCGTAGCCGCGCTCGCACAGGGCCGTGATCGTCTCGACGCGTTCGGGCGTCGTGCGGTACACGTCGATGCCGAACCGGTCCATGCCCAGCAGCGCGCCCGAGTCGGCCAGCCACGTCAGGTAGTCCAGGTCGCCCGAGTCGCCGCTGTGCCCGATGACCACCTTGGTCAGGTCGGCGTGCTCGGCGCGGAGCAGGTCCACCACCCAGCGGCCGGTCTGCCGGTGGGCGTTGGTGTGCACGGTGATCGGCGCGCCGGTCTCCCGGTGGGCGTACGCCACGGCGCGGCAGACGCGTTCGACGCCCGGGGCCGGGTCGGGGTGTTCGACGGCGCACTTGAGGAACGCCGCCCTGACCCCGGTGTCGGCGATCCCCTCGGCGATGTCGCGGACGAACTCCCGGCCGAGCGGGTCCGGCGTCTCGTCGAAGAGCAGCCCGGGTCCGCGGTTCGAGAACTGGATCGGCGCGTCGGTGTAGTGGTAGTAGCCGGTCGCGGCGATGATGTTCAGCTCCGGGACCTGCTCGTTGATCCGCTGGATGCGGGGGATGTAGCGGCCACCGCCCCACACCGTCGGGTCCACGAACGTACGGACGCCGCGGGCCGCCACCGACCGCAGGCGCTCGATCGCGTCCGCGACCCGCTCCTCCTCGTCCCACCAGCCGGAGCCGTAGTTCTGCAGATACTCCGTGCCGACGAAGAACACGTGCTCGTGCATGAGCGTGGGCCCGAGCTCGGCGACGTCGACGGCTCCGCGGACGGTCTCGACCGTGGGCATGCGGCCTCCTTGATCCAGAACTACTCCCGATTCTGGACCCCGGCCACCATTCTGCGAAGGCCCGCGAGCCAGCGATCGTGGTCGGAGGCCTTCCGCCGCACGTACTCGGCCACCTCCGGGTGCGGGAGGATCAGGAACCGCTCCGCCTCCAGCCCGGCGATCACCGCGTCGGCCACCTCCTCGGGCTCGAGCACCTTGCCCGCCGCGGCGACCGCCTTGGCCGCGAGGTGTCCGTCGAGGCCGCCGGTGAGCAGCGGCGTCCGCACGCCCTGCGGGCACAGTGCGCTCACCCGTACGCCCTGGTCGCCGTACGTCAGCGCCAGCCACTCGGCGAACGCCACGGCGGCGTGCTTGGTCACCGCGTACGGCGCGTCGCCCGGCTGGCTGAGCAGGCCCGCCGCCGAGCACGTGTGCAGCAGGTACCCCTCGCCGCGTTCGAGCATCGCCGGCAGCACGGCGCGCGCGGCGTAGACGTGGGCCTGGACGTTGACCGCCCACGCGGCCGCCCACTGCTCGGCCGTGGCCTCCAGCCCGGCCCCGGTGCCGATGCCCGCGTTGGAGCACATCAGGTCGATCGGGCCCAGTTCGCCGGTGGCGGCCTCGACCATGGACCGCACCTGGGACTCCTCGCCCACGTCGGTGCGGCGCACGACCGTACGGCACTCCAGCCCGGCGGCGACCCGCGTGGCGGCGTCCTCGTCGAGGTCGGCGAGGCAGATCCCGGCGGCGCCCTCGGCGGCGAACCTCCGGGCCAGCGCGGCGCCGATCCCGCTCGCGGCGCCAGTGATCACGATGTTCTTCCCAGTCACCCGCATGGCAGGAACGTAACATTTGTCACTAGGCTGAACCCGATTCGGGTATCAGCCTGAGAGGCCTGAAGCGAGAGGGCGGAAGCATGGGACTGGAGACCGGCCTGGCGGGCAGAACCGCGCTGATCACCGGGGCGTCACGCGGCATCGGCAAGGCGACCGCGGTGGCGCTCGCCGCGCAGGGGTGCAACGTCGTCCTGTCCTCGCGCAAGCAGGACGCGCTGGAGGAGGTCGCGGCGGAGATCCGGGCCGCGCATCCGGACGCCGGGGTGCTGCCCAAGGCCGCCCACGTCGGCGACGAGGACGCCGCGCGGGCCTGTGTGGGGGCCGCCGTCGAGGAGTTCGGCGGCGTGGACATCCTGGTCAACAACGCGGCCACGAGCCCGTACTACGGCCCCATGGTCGACCTGGACGCCGCGCGGGCGGCCAAGACCGTGGAGGTCAACCAGTTCTCCATCGTCCTGTGGACCCAGCTCGTGTGGAAGCTGTCGATGGCCGAGCGCGGCGGGTCGATCGTCAACATCGCCTCGGTCGGCGGCATGGTGACCGAGCACGGCATCGGGTACTACAACGCGACGAAGGCCGCCGTCATCCACCTCACCCGGCAGTTCGCCATGGAACTGGCGCCGAAGGTCCGCGTCAACGGCGTCGCCCCCGGCCTCGTACGGACCCACCTGGCCAAGGCGCTGTGGGAGGAGAACGAGGCGCAGATCAACAAGTTCATGCCGCTCGGCCGGATCGGCGAGCCCGAGGACATCGCGAACGCGATCGTGTTCCTCGCCGGGGACGCCTCGGCCTGGATGACCGGCCAGACCATCGTCGTCGACGGCGGCGGCACGGTCCGCCCCACGATCGCCTGAGGAGGCCCCGCATGTCGCGATGGGGACTGACGATCCCGCTCACCGGCGTGCCGCTCGCGCGGCACCAGAAGATCGTCGCCGAGCTGGAGGACCTCGGCTACACCGACGCGTGGTCGGCGGAGACCAACGGCGCCGACGCGTTCACGCCGCTCGCGCTGGCCTCGCAGTGGGCGCCCGGGCTCCGGCTGGGACCGGCCATCGTTCCGGTGTACACCCGCGGCCCCGGCCTGCTCGCCCAGCAGGCCGCGACGCTCGCGGGCCTCGCGCCGGGCCGGTTCGTGCTCGGCATCGGCACGTCCTCGCCGGCGATCGTGCAGCGGTGGAACGGCATCCCGTTCACCGAGCCGTACCAGCGGGTGCGCGACACCCTCCGGTTCCTGCGCCGTGCCCTGGCCGGGGAGAAGGTCACCGACGAGGCCCTGAACGTGAAGGGCTTCAAGCTGGACAACGTCCCGGAGACCCCGCCGAAGATCGCACTCGCCGCGCTGCGGCCCGGCATGCTGCGCCTCGCCGCCCGCGAGGCCGACGGCGCGATCACCAACTGGCTGTCGCCGGCGGACGTACGCGCGGTCCGGGCCGAAGTGGGCACGGAGAAGGAACTGCTCGCACGGATCTTCGTCTGCCCGACCTCGAACGCCGACGAGGCGCGGGCCCTCGGCCGCTGGATGATCGCCGCGTACCTGACGGTGCCCGCGTACGCGGCCTTCCACGAGTGGCTCGGCCGTGGCGACCGCCTCGCGGCGATGAACAAGGCGTGGGCGGAGGGCGACCGCAAGGCGGCCCTGGCGGCCGTGCCGGACGACGTCGTGGACGAGCTGATCGTGCACGGTCCGCCGGAGGCCTGCCGGGAACGGGTCGAGGAGTACGCCGCGGCGGGGCTGGACACCCCGATCCTGGCCGTCCTGCCCGCCGAGGGCGTCGACCTGGTCGAGGCGGTGCGCGCGCTCGCGCCACGAACGTGAACCGCGTCACTGATTACGGGGAGGATTCCGACGTTTGCGGGTCGTGATGCGGGGCATGGCAGGCGCAAGCACGGCCCCGGTCGTGTAGCTCACGAAATCGACCAGAAGGAGCTGTTGACAGTGCTGACTCTGACCGACTCGGCGGTTCAGGTGATCCGTACCGTCACAAGCCAACCCGAGCTCTCTCCGCAGACCGGGCTGCGGATCGCGACACAGTCCGAGCCAGAGCAGGCGGGCACACTGGCCCTCGCGGTGGCCGAGGGACCTCAGGCGGGCGACGAGGTCGTCGAGGAGCAGGGCGCAAGGGTCTACCTGGAACCGGACGCCGCGTCGATCCTCGACGAGATGACGCTCGACGCGAGCGTCGACGAGCAGGGAGACGTGACGTTCCGCCTCGCCGACAAGGCCGTCTGACCGAAACGGAGCCGATCGCCCCGCACCGCCGCAGCGGTCCGGGGCGATCGGCTTTTCCCGGCCGTTAGGAACGCGTCAACGATGGGCCCGCGGGCGTGAAGGACCCGTACGCGGCCGTCTGATCTGCCGGTTTCGTCCCTAACGTCGAGCGCATGGACGTCATGGGACCGCCGATCACGCTGGAGGCGCTGGTCCGCGTACGGCTGGTGGGCGGCGCCGAGCACGAGGTGTTCGAGAAGCACCTGCGCGCCGAACCCGCCGTCGTGGACGCCTGGCGCCTCGCCGGCGACTGCGACTACGAGGTACGGCTCACCTGCCGGGCCCTCGCCGACCTCGACAGCGCCGTGAACGAGCTGCGGCACGCCGGCGGTCACACGTCCACCACCCTGGTCCTGCATCGCGTACCCCTGGACGACCGATGAACATCTGGCCCCTCACCGCCGAGCCCGCGCGGTCCGTCGGCGGCATGCCCCTCACCGAGATCGCCGAGCGCTTCGGCACGCCCGCCTACGTCCTCGACGAGGAGCACGTACGGCACCGGTGCCGCGAGTACCGCAAGGCCCTGCACCCGCACCGCGTCGCGTACGCGGGCAAGGCGTTCCTGTGCCGGGCCATGGCCCGCTGGGTGGATGAGGAGGGCCTGTGGCTCGACGTGTGCTCCGCCGGCGAGCTCGCCGTGGCCCGGTCGGCCGGCTTCCCGGCGGACCGGATCCTGCTGCACGGCAACGGCAAGACGCCGGAGGACCTGACCGCCGCGCTGGAGTACGGGGTCGGGCGGATCGTGGTCGACTCAGCGGGCGAGGTGGCGCGCCTGGCCGCGCTGGCCGGCGACCGCCGTCACCCGCAGAAGGTCCTCCTGCGGGTGACACCCGGCGTCGACCCGCACGTCCACCGCGCCGTGGCGACCGGGGTCGAGGACCAGAAGTTCGGCCTGTCCCTCGCCTCGGGGGCCGCCGCCGACGTCGTACGCCGCGTGCTCCTGCAACCCTCGCTCGTCCTCGCCGGACTGCACTGCCACATCGGCTCCCAGATCGGCGAGCCGGACGGGTACGAGACGGCGGCGCGGCGGCTCGTCGCGTTCATGGCGGAGTTCGGCGGCCTGCCGGAGCTGGACCTCGGCGGCGGCCACGCGGTGGCGTACCGGCCGGAAGAGCACGGCCTGGACGTCCCGGCGTTCGCCGACCGCGTGGAGACGGCCGTCGCGGAGGAGTGCTCCGCACGCGGGATCCCCGAGCCGTCGCTGACCGTCGAGCCCGGCCGCGCGATCGTCGCGGCCGCGGGCGTGACGCTCTACCGGGTCATCGCGGTCAAGCACGGCACGCGGACGTTCGTCGTGGTCGACGGCGGGATGAGCGACAACCCCCGGCCCGCCCTGTACGGCAGCCGCTACTCGATCGCCCGGGTCGGACACCGTACGGGCGCGGCCGAGACCCCGGTGACGGTCGTCGGGCGGCACTGCGAGGCGGGTGACGTGATCGCCGCGGACGTTCCGCTGCCCGCGGACGTGCGGCCGGGCGACCTGCTCGCGGTGCCGTGCACCGGCGCGTACCACCACTCCATGGCGTCCAACTACAACCAGGTCGCCCGCCCGCCGGTCGTCGCCGTACGCGGCGGACGCGCCCGTCCGCTGGTCCGCCGCGAGACGCCGGAGGACCTGATGCGCCGCGACGTCGGCTGAGCCGGGGCCGGAGCGGCGTGAAAAGATCGTTGGAGCCGAAGGATGAGGTGAGAGGAATGCAGCTGACCAAGCTGGGCCACTCCTGCGTGCGCCTGCGCAAGGACGATCGCACTCTCGTCATCGACCCCGGCGGCCTCACGCCGGAGGACGACGCGATCACGGGCGCCGAGGCCGTGCTGATCACGCACGAGCACTTCGACCACCTGGAGGCCGAGCGCCTGCGCCGGGCACTGGTCGAGGATCCGCGTCTCACCGTCTACACGTGCCGGGCCGTCGCCGACATCCTGAGCGACGTCGGCGACCGGGTCCGCACGGTGGGGGAGGGTGACGCGTTCACCGCCGCGGGCTTCGACGTGGCCGTCGTCGGGCAGAAGCACGAGATCGTCCACCCCGACGTACCGCCGGTGGAGAACGTCGGCTTCCTCATCGACGAGGAGGTCTTCCACCCGGGTGACGCGTTCACCGTCGTGCGGGCGCCGACGCTGCTCGTCCCCGGCCAGGCGCCGTGGATGAAGGCCCCGGAGATGATCCAGTACCTGCGGGAGGTCTCCCCGAGGCGTGCGTACGCGGTGCACGACGGCCTGCTGAACGATGCCGGCCTCGGCCTGCTGGAGAGCCAGCTCTCCGGCGAGGGCAAGCAGCAGGACGCGGAGTTCCGCCGCCTGAAGCCGGGCGAGTCGGTGCCGCTCTAGCTCGGGGTCGCCGGGGTTCGTTCCGTGCCGGGCGCGAGCGACGCCGGCGTCAGCGTCCGACGGCCAGCACCGTCTTGGGTGGCGCGGAGCGGTTCTCCAGCGCCCGGTGGACGCCGGCCACGTCCTCCAGCGGTACCACCGACGGAGCCGGCTCGCGGAGCACGCCCCGGTGCGTCGAACCGACCACGGCCGAGATCGCCGTCTGGACCTGTTCGGGCACAAGGTGGGCGACCGTACCGAGGCTGAGCCCGATCAGCTGCCGGGTGCCGTGCCAGACCGCGTCGCCCGACAGGGCCGGATCCCGGCCACTGGCGTTGCCGAGTACGAGAAGACGGCCGAAGGGAGCGAGCCGTTCGAACGCCCGGGTGCGCAGTTCGCCACCGACAGGGTCGACGACGACGTCGACACCACGGCCATCGGTCAGTTCGTCGACGGCCGCGGCGAGATCGGCTGCCACGATCACGTCGGTGCACTCCTCGGCGGCGGATGCGCGTCTGGCCTCACTGCCGACGACGCCGATCACCCGGCGGGCCGGACGCACCGCGGCCAGGCGGCTGATGGTGTTGCCGAGCCCTCCGCTCGCCCCCAGCACGAGCACATCGTCGTCAACGCCGAGGCGGGCCAGGTCGTGCAGGGCCATCCAGGCGGTGACACCGTTGACCAGGACGCCCGCGACGCCCGCGAGGTCGGCGCCCTCGGGAAGGGGGACCGCCATCGAGGCGTGCGCGACTGCGATCTCGGCGTAGCCGCCGGCCCGTGGTCCTCGGCCGAAGTCGTTGAGCAGCGCGCCGACCGGCTGCCCCACCGCGAATCCGGTCACCCCGGCGCCGACTTCGCGTACCCGCCCACTGACCTCGATCCCCGGGACGAACGGAGTGGGCAACGCGAACACGCCGGCGCGGAACAGGGTGTCGACGAAGCCGACTCCGGCGAATTCCACGTCGATCGACAGCTCGCCCTGGGCAGGGACGGGATCCGGCACGTCGACGATCTCAAGCGACTCGGCCGGGCCGGGCGTCTTGACGACGGCAGCGCGCATCATGCTCCTTCGATACTGATCAGCTCCCGATGACCGCAACTCGCGTCGGCCCCCAACGATTCCTGCAGGGTGGCCCTGATCCGTGCCCGGCGGTGGGCGGTTCAGGCGGCCTCCCGGCCCGTGGCGGGGAGTCGCTCGGTGTGGATGAGGACGCGTCGCAGCACGCCCGCGCGGGTGGCGTTCTCGCGGAGGCGCGGCGCCCACAGCGTGAGCGCCGCCGTGACCGCGGCGGTCAGGCCGTACGCGACCAGTGCGGCGACGAGTCCGCCCGCCAGGACCAGAACGGCCATGACCGCGCCGGTCAGCGCGATGAGCGGGGGAACGGTGAGCCGGGGCTCGGCCGAGGCCCGCCGGGTCCGCGGGTCGGACGGGCCCCAGGGATCGTCGCCGAGGGCGGACACGAGAGCCCGCAGCCGCGGAAGGCCCCACGCCAGAGTCACGGCGGCGGGAACCACCAGCAGCGGCGCGGCGGCCAGGGCGCGCGGCGTCGACACGAAGGCGCTCGCGACGGCGGTGAGCGGCCCGGCGGCGGCCGCGGCGAGCAGCGTCGCACGAGCGCGGGAGGCGTTCCGCCGCACCGCCATCCGGCCCCGGCGTACGGCGAGCGAACTGGTCTGAACGGCCGCGACCGCCCAGAGCGCGGCGACGGCCCACACGGCCGTGATCAGCGCGGACATCGAACTCATACCCTGAGAGTGAGCGCGCCCGGTGACGCGGGGAAGACGTTGAGGCTCATGTTAGGGAAAGCTAAGGGCTCGTCCCGGAGAAGTCGCTGGGGGCCGCCCCCCGATCCGTAGTGCGGCTACCTCCACCCCGGCTCGCGGAAACTTCGAACCTTCTCGCTGCGGGGACCGTGCTCGGCGGGCCGTTGGGCGGAGGTCAGGCTTCCGGTGGGAGGCGCCAGACCTCGGGGAGGCTCTGGTCGGCGTCCGAGTAGTCGTGGATCACGTCGAGGTAGCCCGCCATGCGTGCCTGCCAGGCGACGTTGACCGGGAGGTTCTCCAGGGCGGCGAGCATGGCCGCGTAGTCGTCGCAGTCGATCACGTGGAACAGGTCCAGGCCGTCGCGCCAGATCGTCCAGTCGTGGGCGCCCGCCGCCCTGATGGCGGCCACGAGTTCGGCCGGCACCGACCGGTGGGCCTCTTCGTACTCCTCCTCACGCCCCGGTGCGAGGCGTGTGTGCAGCGCGATCCGCAACGATCCTCCTTCACTCGGTCTCTGACGGGTCCTCGTTCGCCTGGCGGCGGGCCCATTCCTCGACCGCGCCGATGTGGACGGCCGCCGCGACGCGGGCGCCGTCCGGGTCGCGTTCGGCCAGGGCGCGGTAGATCTGGTCGTGCTCGTGGAACGTTCGCGGGAACACGCCGTCCTCCCGGTACCCCCGCCAGACCCGGGCGCGGAACGTACGGCTGTTCAGCCCGCCGAGGATCGCGGCCAGCACCGGGTTCGCGGCGGCCTCGGTGATGATCCGGTGGAACTCCAGGTCGTGGCCGACGATCTCCTCGGCGGTCGTGCCGCGCTCCATGGCGTTCATCTCGGCGCGGAGGCGGGCCAGGCCGGTCTCGTCGATGCGCGCCGCCGCGGCGGCGGCCGCCGCCGGTTCGAGGATCTTGCGGACCTGGACGAGGTGCAGCAGCGTCGAGCCCCGCGAGATCTCCGCCACCACGCCGAACGTCTCCAGCAGGTCGCCCGGTTCCAGCCGGGTGACGTAGATGCCGGCGCCGTGCCGGGCCTCCAGTACGCCCATGACGGTCAGCGCGCGGATCGCCTCGCGCATCGAGCTGCGCGACAGGCCGAGTTCGGCCGCGAGGTCGCGTTCGGTCGGCAACCGCTGCCCAGGTTCCAGCTCCCCGGTCGCGATCTTGGCCTTGATCTCCTCGATCGCCCGCTCGGTAACCGTGGTCCTGGCGGCGGTCTCATCCGGCACTCGCTCCTCCGTTCCTGCGCCTGATCTGCATTCTGTACGAGCGTGACAGATCCGACCAATCCGCACAATGTAACAAGTCAGTAACGAGGTATTGCCAGAAGATCGGCGGTTGATGGTGTCATGTCCGTATGAATGGTCCGATGACTCGGTCAGAGGTCGGACCAGTAACCGATCCAGGAAGGACGGCTCCGTGAAGCTGCTGCGTGTCGGACCGGAAGGTGCCGAACGGCCCGCGATCCTGGCCGAGGACGGGACGCTCCTCGACCTGTCCGGCGTGACCCGCGACATCGACCCCGCCTTCCTCGCGACCGGCCTGGACGACCTGCGGGCCGCGTACGAGGCGGGTGAGCTGCCCCGGATCCAGAACACCAAGCGGGTCGGCGCCCCCGTCGCACGGCCCGGCAAGGTCGTCTGCATCGGCCTGAACTACCGCGACCACGCGGAGGAGACCGGCGCCGAGATCCCGGCCGAGCCGATCATCTTCATGAAGGCCGTCAACACCGTCGTCGGCCCCGACGACGACGTCCTCATCCCGCGCGGCAGCACCAAGACCGACTACGAGGTCGAGCTCGCCGTCGTGCTGAAGGGCCGCGCCCGCTACCTCGACTCGCCGGACGAGGCGCGCGCCCTCATCGCGGGCTACGCGATCGCCAACGACGTCTCCGAGCGGGAGTACCAGCTCGAACGTGGCGGCACCTGGGACAAGGGCAAGTCGTGCGAGACGTTCAACCCGCTCGGGCCCCACCTCGTCACCGCCGACGAGGTCCCCGACCCGCAGAACCTCGGCCTGCGGCTCTGGGTCAACGGAGAGCTGCGCCAGGACGGCAACACCAAGAACATGATCTTCGGGATCGACCACCTGATCTGGTACCTCAGCCAGTTCATGGTGCTCGACCCCGGCGACGTCATCAACACCGGAACCCCGGCCGGAGTCGCGATGGGCCGCCCCGGCACCTCGTACCTCCGCACGGGCGACGTCGTCGAGCTGGAGATCGACGGGCTCGGCCGGCAGCGGCAGAGGCTGGCATGAAGGTCACCGCGCTCGACGTCCACGACGTCCGGTTCCCGACCTCGCGCCGGCTCGACGGCTCCGACGCCATGAACCCCGACCCCGACTACTCCGCCGCGTACGTCGTGCTGCACACCGACACGGGCGCGGAGGGTCACGGCTTCTGCTTCACCATCGGGCGCGGCACCGAGCTGTGCACGGCGGCGATCGAGGCGTACGCGCCCCTCATCGTGGGCCGTGAGCTGGACCCGGCCGACCTTGGGGAGTTCGCCCGGCGGCTGACCCACGACTCGCACATGCGCTGGCTCGGCCCGGAGAAGGGCGTCGTGCACATGGCCGCCGCCGCCCTGATCAACGCCGCGTTCGACCTGGCCGGGCGCGTGGCGGGCGCGCCGGTCTGGCGGCTGCTGGCGGACCTGTCGCCCGAGCAGGTCGTCGACCTGGTCGACTGGCGGTACCTCACCGACGCACTGCGCCCGGACGAGGCCCTCGACCTGCTCCGGACGGCACGGAACGGTCGGGCCGAACGCGAGGCCGCGCTGCTCGCCACCGGCTACCCGGCGTACGCGACCACGCCCGGCTGGCTCGGCTACACCGACGACAAGCTCGTCCGCCTCTCCCGCGAGGCGGTCGCTGAGGGCTTCACCCTGATCAAGCTCAAGGTCGGCAGCGACCTGGACGACGACCTACGCCGCATGCGCCTGGCCCGCGAGGCGGTCGGCCCGGACATCCGGATCGCGATCGACGCCAACCAGCGCTGGGACGTCGAGCAGGCCATCGCGTGGGTCAGGGCGCTCGAACCGTACGACCCGTGGTGGATCGAGGAGCCGACCAGTCCCGACGACGTCCTCGGCCACGCCGCGATCCGTACGGGCGTGCGCCCGGTGCGGGTCGCGACCGGCGAGCACGTCGCCAACCGGGTGATCTTCAAGCAGATGCTCCAGGCCGACGCGATCGACTTCCTGCAGCTCGACGCCTGCCGGGTCTCCGGCGTCACCGAGAACGTCGCGATCCTGCTGCTCGCCGCCAAGTACGGCGTGCCGGTCTGCCCGCACGCCGGCGGCGTCGGCCTGTGCGAGGTCGTCCAGCACCTGTCGATGTTCGACCATCTCGCGGTCAGCGGCTCCACCGAGGACCGCGCGATCGAGTACGTCGACCACCTGCACGAGCACTTCACCGACCCCGTACGGGTGCGCGACGGCCACTACCTCGTGCCGGACGCCCCCGGGATGTCGGCCGAGATCAAGGCCGAGAGCCGAGCCGAGTACGCCTATCCCGACGGCCCCGTCTGGAGGTCATGACGTGGAGTTCACCGGCATGAGAGCGCTCGTCACCGGAGGTGCGTCCGGCATCGGGCTCGCCACCGCGCAGCTGCTCGCCGAACGCGGCGCCTCCGTCGCCTGCCTCGACCTGTCCGGCCCGCCCGAGCCGCTGTACGGGCTCAAGGCGGACGTACGGGACGACGCGCAGGTCCGCGCGGCGGTCGAGGACGCGGCCGGGCACCTCGGCGGCCTCGACGTCCTCGTCAACAACGCGGGCATCGGCGCGCAGGGCACGGTCGAGGACAACGACGACGACGAGTGGCGCAACGTCTTCGACGTGAACCTGTTCGGCATGGTGCGGGTGAGCCGGGCCGCCCTGCCGTACCTGCGCCGGTCCGAGCACGGCGCGATCGTCAACACCTGCTCGATCGCGGCCACCGCCGGCCTGCCGAGCCGGGCGCTGTACTCGGCGACCAAGGGCGCCGTGCTGTCGCTCACCCGCGCGATGGCCGCGGACCACCTGCGGGAGGGGATCCGCGTCACCTGCGTGAACCCCGGAACGGCGGACACACCGTGGATCGGCCGGCTGCTGGACGCGGCCGACGATCCCGAAGCGGAACGGGCCGCGCTGGCGGCCCGCCAGCCGACCGGGCGCCTGGTCAGCGCGCAGGAGGTCGCCGCGGCGATCGCCTACCTGGCCAGCCCGCTCGCCTCGGCGACGACAGGAACGGCGCTGGCGGTCGACGGGGGCATGGACGGCCTGCGACTGCGACCGGACAACTCCTGAGAGGAATCGCGATGAAGCGGAAGACCCTCGCGGCCTGCGCCTCGCTCGCCGCCGCCGCGTTGCTGGTGTCGGCCTGCAACGACAACAGTGGTGGCGGCGGAGGCGGCAAGATCGTCGGAGTCGACTACCCCCGCTCGGACACCGACTTCTGGAACTCCTACATCAAGTACGTTCCGCAGTTCGGCAAGCAGCTCGGCCTCGACCTGAAGACGACCAACTCCGAGAACGACATCGCCAAGCTCACCGCCAACGTCCAGACGCTCATCGGCCAGGGGGTGAAGGGCGTCGTCCTCGCCCCGCAGGACACCGCCGCGGTCGCCCCCACCCTCAGCCAGCTCAAGCAGAAGAAGATCCCCGTCGTCAGCGTCGACACCCGGCCCGACAAGGGCGACGTGTACATGGTCGTCCGCGCCGACAACGTGGCGTACGGGCAGAAGGCCTGCAAGTTCCTCGGCGACACGCTGAAGGGCAAGGGCAAGGTCGCCATGCTGGAGGGCGACCTGGCCTCGATCAACGGCCGCGACCGTACCGACGCCTTCAACCAGTGCATGGCGCAGAACTACAAGAACATCAAGGTCATCGGCCTGCCCACCGAGTGGAAGGGCGACGTCGGGGCGAACAAGCTGCAGACCGCGCTCGCCGCGAACCCCGACATCAACGGGATCTACATGCAGGCCGGCGGCGCGTTCCTCGCCCCCACGCTGAACGTGCTCAAGCAGAAGGGCCTGCTGGTCCCGCCGGGCGACCCCAAGCACATCGCGATCATCTCCAATGACGGCATCCCCGAGGAGATGAAGGCGATCGCCGCCGGGCAGATCGACGCGACCGTGTCCCAGCCCGCCGACCTGTACGCCAAGTACGCGCTGTTCTACGTGAAGGCCGCCATCGCCGGGCAGAAGTTCGCCCCCGGCAAGACCGACCACGGCTCGACGATCGTCGCGCCGCGGCCCGGCGTGCTGGAGGACCAGCTGCCCGCGCCGCTGGTCACCAAGGACGGGTCCTACCCGGGCTCGCTGAAGTCCACCGACCCCTCGCTCTGGGGCAACCAGATCAAATGACGGCTCCCGAAGGCGCCCCGGCCGGCCGTGCGGAGACGACACGGCCGGTCGCGGCGGCACACGCGATCAGCAAGCGGTTCGGAGTGACCGTCGCGCTGGATGAGGTGTCGCTGGAGGTGACCGGCGGGCAGGTGCACGCGCTCGTCGGCCGCAACGGCGCGGGCAAGTCGACGCTCGTGTCGGTCCTGACCGGCCTGGTGCCGCCGGACTCCGGATCGGTGGAGTTCGGCGGCGAGCCCGCGCCGCCGGTGGCCGACCGCGAGGCGTGGCGAAGCCGTGTCGCCTGCGTCTACCAGCGGTCCACCGTCATCCCCTCGTTGTCCGTCGCCGAGAACCTTTT
Organism: Actinoallomurus iriomotensis; assembly: GCF_030269445.1. GTDB lineage: Bacteria > Actinomycetota > Actinomycetes > Streptosporangiales > Streptosporangiaceae > Actinoallomurus > Actinoallomurus iriomotensis. The sequence goes on along the minus strand of NZ_BSTJ01000018.1, from coordinate 21,687 downwards.
CTTGAATAGGCAGGGCTTGAACAGGCAGGGGTCGGGGCTGATCTCCTGGGGCGGGCTGCGCCGCCGGGCCCGCGAGCTCCTCGACGCCTGGGAGGTCGACGTCGACGTACGGGCCCCGGCCGAGCGGCTCAGCGTCGAACACCGCCAGCTCGTGGAGATCGCGCGGGCGCTGTCGCACGGCTCCCGCTTCATCATCCTGGACGAGCCGACCGCGCAGCTCGACGGCAGCGCGATCGAGCGGCTGTTCACCCGCATGCGGTCGCTGCGCGAGGCCGGGGTGACGTTCCTGTTCATCAGCCACCACCTCGACGAGGTGTACGAGGTGTGCGACACCGTCACGGTGATGCGCGACGCGCGCCACATCGTCACCTCGCCCGTGGCCGAGCTGGACAAGCCGGCGCTCGTCGCCGCGATGACCGGAGAGGCGACCGGCCTGATCGAGCCGCCCGCCGAACGCCCGGCCCCGCCGGAGGGCGCCACACCGGCGCTGCGGGTCGACGGCCTCGGCCTGCCGGGCGCCTTCCACGACGTGTCCCTGACGGTCGCGGCCGGCGAGATCGTCGGGCTGGCCGGGTCCGGCGGCTCGGGGAAGATGGCCGTCGGCGAGGCCATCGTCGGCCTGCGCCGCGCCGGGTCCGGCACCGTCGAGATCGGCGGCGTACGGCCCCGGCCGGGCAGCGTGCCCGCCGCGCTGCGGGCCGGCGCCGGGTTCGTCCCGCAGGACCGCCACCGCGAGGGCCTCGTCCCGGAGCTGTCCATCGCCGAGAACGCCACGCTGACCGTGCCCGAGCGGCTCGGCCGGTTCGGGTTCGTCGGCGCGCGGCGGCGCGACCGGCTCGGCGCCGAGGCGATCGAGCGGCTGACCATCAAGGCGGCCGGCCCCGGGCAGCCCGTCGCCGCACTGTCCGGCGGGAACCAGCAGAAGGTCGTCATGGCCCGCGCGCTCGCGGGCGACCCGACGGCGCTGGTGCTGCTCCAGCCGACCGCCGGCGTCGACGTACGGGCCAAGGAGACGCTGCTCGGCGCGGCCTCGGACGCCGCCGCGCACGGCGCCGGCGTGCTCGTCGTCTCCGACGACCTCGACGACCTGCGGCCGTGCGACCGGGTGATCGTCCTGTTCAAGGGCGAGATCGTCACCGAGATGCCCCGGGGCTGGGCCGACCACGAGCTGATCGCCGCAATGGAGGGCATCCGTGACGGAAACTGAGACGGTCGTCGCCGCACCGGCCGGGAGCCGGATCGCCGCGCCCCGGCTGGCGCGCCTACGTGACCTCGCGCTGGTGCCGGCGATCATCGTGATCGCGATCGTCGGCTACTTCGTCAGCCCGGTGTTCCTGCACTGGGACAACCTCGTCAACGTGCTGCAGCAGCAGTCGGAGATCTCGCTGCTGGTACTGGCCGAGGCGCTCGTGCTGATCTGCGGGCGGATGGACCTGTCGCTGGAGTCGACATTCGGCCTCGCGCCGGGCATCGCGGCGTGGCTGACGCTCGCGCCCGGCGTCGCCCACGGCCTCGGCTGGCTGTCCGGCGCCTGGTCGATCCCGCTGACGCTGGTCGTCGGCGCGGTCATCGGCACGGTGAACGGCCTGCTGATCGTGCGGTTCCGCCTCAACGGCTTCATCGTCACGCTCGGCATGCTCATCGTGCTGCGGGGCCTGCTCACCGGCATCACCGGCGGCAAGACGTTCTTCAACCTGCCGAGCTCGATGATCTACCTGGGCAACGCCGTGTGGATCGGCCTGCCGGCCTCGGTCTGGATCTGCCTGATCCTGTACGCCGTCGCGATCGTGGTGACCGGCTACACGCGGTTCGGCCGGTCGCTGTACGCCGTCGGCGGCAACGCCGACGCATCGCGCGCGGCCGGCATCCGGGTCGACAGGGTGCTGTGGTCCACGCTCGTGCTCGGCAGCGTGCTCGCCGCGCTCGGCGGCCTGCTCCTCACCGGCCGTCTCGCGTCGGTCGCCGCCAGCCAGGGCAACGGCGCGATCTTCACGGTGTTCGCGGCGGCGGTCATCGGCGGCGTGTCGCTGAACGGCGGGCGCGGCACGGTCTTCGGCGCCTTCACCGGCATCCTGCTGCTCTACATGATCCAGAACGTGCTGACCCTGGCCGGTGTCCCGGCCCAGTGGATCAACGCGCTGAACGGCGCGATCATCCTGATCGCCCTGATCATCAGCCGGATCACGTCGGGCCAGGCGCAGGAGTAGCGATGGAACAGCGCCGACTCGGTGACACGACGGTCGAGGTCAGCGCCTTGGGCCTCGGCGGTGCCGGGATCGCCGGCCTGTACCAGGGGGTCTCCGACGCCGAGGCCACCGCGACCGTACGGCGGGCGTACGAGCGGGGGATCCGGTACTTCGACACCGCGCCGCACTACGGCGCCGGGCGGAGCGAACGCCGGCTCGGCGCCGCCCTGCCCGGCGACTGTGTGATCTCCACGAAGGTCGGGCGGCTGCTCGTCCCGCTGGGTCCCGGCGAGCCGCCGGAGCCGGAGGGATTCGCCGACCCGCCGCCGCTGCGCCGCGTCTGGGACTGGAGCGCCGAGGGCGTCCGGCGGTCGCTGTGCGGGTCGCTGGAGCGTCTCGGGGTCGACCACGTGGACGTCGTCTTCCTGCACGACCCCGACGACCACGAGGAGGAGGTGTACGCCTCGGCGTACCCGGCGCTGGCGGCGCTCCGTGAGGAGGGCGTCGTCCGCGCCATCGGAGCGGGCATGAACCAGTCCGCGATGCTGACCCGGTTCGTCGAACGCCTCGACCTCGACGTGGTCCTGTGCGCCGGCCGCTACACACTCCTGGACCGGTCGGCGCTGGAGGACCTGCTGCCCGCCTGCGAGCGCCGCGGCACGTCGGTCGTGGTCGGCGGCGTCTACAACACCGGGCTGCTCGCGGGCGGCACCCGGTACGACTACCACCCGGCCCCGCCCGAGGTGCGGGCGCGGGTGGCCCGGCTGGAGGAGGTCTGTGCCGGGTACGGGGTGCCGCTGCGCGCGGCCGCCCTGCGGTTCCCGCTGCGGCATCCGGCCGTGGCGTCCGTGCTGGCCGGCTGCCGGTCCGCCGCCGAGGTCGACGACAACGCCGACCTGCTCGAACTCGACATCCCCGACGCCCTCTGGGACGAACTTTGATTGCTGTGGACGCGCATCACCACCTGTGGGACACGGCCGTACGGGACTACTCCTGGATGGACGGGCCGTGGGCGGACCCCATCCGCGGACGCTTCGACCTCGCCCGCTACGCCGAGGCCGTCCCGGCCGCGCGGAGCGTCGTCGTGCAGGCGGTGGCGGACGAGGCCGAGACCCGTGAGCTCCTCGCCGCGCCCGTGGCGGGCGTCGTCGGCTGGACCGACCTGACCGCGCCGGACGTGGCCGAGCGTCTCGCGGAGCTGAAGGCCGCCGGGCCGCTCGTCGGCGTCCGGCACCTGGCGCAGGACGAGCCGGACCCCGAGTGGCTGACCCGCCCGCCGGTGATGCGCGGCATCGCGGCCGTCGGCGCCGCCGGGCTCGTCTACGACCTGCTGGTCAGACCGCCGCAGGCGGCCGCGGCCCTCGCCGTGGCGCGCCGGCTGCCGGAGGTGTCCTTCGTCCTCGACCACGCCGGAAAACCGGACATCGCGCATGGCATGTGGGAGCCGTGGGCGGGCTGGATCGCCGAGATGGCGGCCCTGCCGAACGTCACCGTCAAACTGTCCGGCCTGGTCACCGAGGCGGCACCGGGCTGGGAGCCGGCCGACATCCTGCCGTACGCGCGTCACGTGCTGGCCGCGTTCGGCCCGAGCCGGACGATGTACGGCTCCGACTGGCCGGTGTGCACATTGGCGGCCACGCCCGCCCAGGTGACCGCCCTGGTCGAGGAGGTGATCTCGGCCGACGAGGCGGCCGAGGTCATGGGCGGAACCGCCCGCCGCGTCTACCGGCTAGGTTGATCTCATGCGCGTCGCGCTCTTTCTCACCTGCGTCAACGACACGCTGTTCCCCGAGACGGGGAAGGCGGTCGTGCGCCTGCTGGAGCGGCTCGGCTGTGAGGTCGACTTCCCGGCCGGCCAGACGTGCTGTGGCCAGATGCACTTCAACACCGGCTACCGCGACGACGCGCGGCCGATGGCCCGGCGTTTCGTCTCGACGTTCGGCGGTTACGAGGCCGTCGTCGTGCCGTCCGGCTCGTGCGCGGCGATGGTGCGCGAGTGGTACCCCTCGCTCGGGGTCACACCGCCCGGCGGGGTGTTCGAGCTGACGGAGTTCATCGTCGACGTGCTCGGCGTGACCGACGTCGGCGCGTACTTCCCGCACACCGTCACGTACCACCCCACCTGCCACTCGCTGCGCTCGCTGAAGGTCGGGTCGCGTCCGCTGGACCTGCTGGCCTCGGTGCGCGGGCTGACGCTCGTGCCGCTCGGCGGGGCGGAGGAGTGCTGCGGCTTCGGCGGGACGTTCGCGCTGAAGAACCCCGCCGTCTCGGCCGCGATGTGCTCCGACAAGGTGCGCGGCGTCCTCGACACCGGCGCCGAGGTGCTCTGCGCGGCCGACAACTCCTGCCTGATGCACATCGGCGGCGCGCTGTCGCGGCAGCGTACGGGCGTCCGCGTGATGCACCTCGCGGAGATCCTCGCCGCCACCGAGGAGGCCTCGTGAACACCTTTGTGGGGATGCCCGCTTTTCCCGAGGCGTCGTCGGCGGCCGTGTCGGACGCGCAGCTGCGGTACAACCTGCGCAAGGCCACCCATACGATCCGCGCCAAGCGGGCCGCCGTCGTCGGCGAGCAGCCCGACTGGGCCGCCCTGCGCGCGGCGGGCGCCGCGATCAAGGACCGTACGCTCCGGCATCTGGACGTGTACCTGGAGCGGCTGGAGACCGCGGTGACGGAGGCGGGCGGCACCGTGCACTGGGCCGCCGACGCCGCCGAGGCCAACCGCATCGTCACCGGCCTGGTGAAGGCCACCGGCGAGACCGAGGTCGTCAAGGTCAAGTCGATGGCCACCCAGGAGATCGGCCTGAACGAGGCGCTGGAGGCGGCGGGCATCCGGGCGTACGAGACCGACCTCGCGGAGCTGATCGTGCAGCTCGGCGACGACCTGCCCTCCCACATCCTCGTCCCCGCGATCCACCGCAGCCGCTCGGAGATCCGCGAGATCTTCCTGTCGAAGATGGCGGCGTGGGGACGGCCGGCGCCGGCGGGCCTGGCGGACGACCCGCGCGCGCTCGCCGAGGCGGCCCGGCTGCACCTGCGCGAGCGCTTCCTGTCCGCGAAGGTCGGCATCTCTGGGGCCAACTTCGCCGTCGCCGAGACGGGCACCCTCGTGGTGCTGGAGTCGGAGGGGAACGGGCGGATGTGCCTCACGCTCCCCGAGACGCTGATCTCGGTGGTCGGCATCGAGAAGATCGTGCCGACGTGGCGCGACCTCGAGGTGTTCATGCAGTTGCTGCCGCGCTCGTCCACCGGCGAGCGGATGAACCCTTACACCTCGACGTGGACCGGCGCCACCGAGGGCCAGACGTTCCACCTCGTACTCCTCGACAACGGGCGCACGTCGGTGCTCGCCGACGAGGTGGGGCGGCAGGCGCTGCGGTGCATCCGCTGCTCGGCGTGCCTCAACGTCTGCCCGGTGTACGAGCGCGCGGGCGGCCACGCGTACGGGTCGGTCTACCCCGGCCCGATCGGCACGATCCTGACGCCGCAGCTGCGCGGCATGGCGAGCCCTCTGGAGGAGTCGCTGCCGTACGCCTCGACGCTGTGCGGAGCCTGCTACGAGGTGTGCCCGGTGGCGATCAACATCCCGGAGGTGCTGCTCGACCTGCGCTCCAAGGTGGTCGCGCACGGGCACGTCGGGCAGCGGGTCGCGATGGGCGCGGCCCGGCGGGTGCTGAACTCCCCGCGGTGGCTGTCGGTGACGCAGCGCTCGGCGGGCCGCCTGCGCCGCTGGACGCCGCGCCGTCTTCCCGGCCCGCTGTCGGCCTGGTCCGACACCCGGGACGTGCCCCGGCCGCCGAAAGAATCATTCAGGCAGTGGTGGGCGGCGAACCGATGAGCTCTCGCGACCGCATCCTGGCCCGCGTACGTTCGGCCCTGTCGGACGTCCCACGCGAGGAGAATCCCGGCGACGTGCCGGTGCCGCGCGAGTACGAGCGCTCGCGGACCGGCGTGGACGTGGTCGAGCTGCTGGTGGACCGGCTGACCGACTACCGGGCGCAGGTGCACGAGGTTTCCGACGTCGCGGCGGCCGTGGCGGAGGCGCTGACCCGCCGGGAGGCGCGGCGGCTGGCCGTACCTCCGGGCGTGCCGGACGCGTGGCTCCGCTCCGTCGAGGCGGTCCACGACGACCCGCCGCTGCCGAACGTGGAGCTGGACAGCCTGGACGGCGTGCTGACCGGTTGCGCCGTGGCCATCGCCGAGACCGGCACCATCGTCCTGGACGCCGGCCCGGACCAGGGCCGCCGCGCGCTGACCCTGGTGCCGGACTACCACCTGTGCGTGGTGCGCCGCGACCAGATCGTCCGCACCGTCCCAGAGGCGGTCGGACGCCTTGACCCGTCCCGCCCGCTGACCTGGATCAGCGGTCCTTCCGCGACCAGCGACATCGAGCTGAACCGCGTCGAGGGCGTCCACGGCCCGAGAACCCTCGAAGTCCTCATCGTGTGACGCTCAGCCGGTCTGCAGCGCGCGGAACTCGTCGGCCCAGGTCCGGTTCTCTCCGATTTTTCCGTTCTCGTCGGGCTGGACCGTGTACGGGCAAAGGAGGCTGTTGAGGAGCCACGGCGTCGACTCGGGGCCGAAGTCCTTCGCCATGGCGGAGTCCTGGGCCATGCCGTAGGCGGCCACCGCGAGCCGTCCCGTCGCGCGGAATCTCGTGACCTGGTCGGACAGGAAATTCTTGTTTTCGGCGAACCACGGACACGCCAGCAGGAAATCGTTCCATTTCCGCTGCGGGAACGGGCGGGCGACGGCCTGGCGGATGACCTGCCACACCGGGATGCCCGGCCGCATGCCGTAGCGGCGGGTGAACTCCGGCGGGGCGGCGTCGCTCAGGTGCTTCTTCCAGAACAGGACCAGGGAGAACTCGGTGGCCAGGAAGCTCTGGTCGGCGCGCATGCGAGGGAGGACGTAGTCGAGGTAGGCCCGGCCGGCCTGAGGGGCGGGCAGGTGCGGATGGATGTCGACGCCGTCGACGGCCGGGGTGCCGCGCACGAACTCCATCCAGCGATCGGTCGCGGGTGTGCGCCAGGCCGGCCGCTCGAGGTGGTTGAGCGCCCCCATGTAGATCCGGGTCCTGCACCGCGCGCCGAAGTGCCGGTTCCGGTGGTCGATGACGTGCCGGGCGAGCGCCTGGTAGAAGGCGTTCAGACGGCCGTGGTCCTCGACACGGCTCTCGATGAACGGCTCATTGCCGACGGCCAGGATGTCGACCTTGTTCATCACGGCCGGGAGCAGCCTGTCCAGGCGCCCGAGTTCGGTGTTCATGGCGGACCCACCGGGCGACGGGAGGGGCCGGTGGTTGTAAGGGAACTTCAGCGACAGGACGGTGCCGTAGCCGCGTTCGCCGGCCGTCAGCAGGTTCCGGATCGCGGGCTGTCCGGCCGGGTCGCTCCGGTCGGCTTCGGGCATCGGGAAGAAACCCCGCAGCCATGTCGCCGACACGTCCCGCAACGCGGCGAGGTTCACGCTGCCGAGGGTCCCGTTGACGTTCGCCGCGAGGACGCCGCGCGCCGCCGGTGAGGGAGCGGCGGAGCCCTCCTTCCGGGAGGCGCACCCCGACGCGAGACCGGCGGCTCCGGCCAGACCGAGCAGCCGGCGCCGCGAGAGCCCCGGTCCGTCCGGCCGTACGGTCAAAACGCCATGTCCTTCCCGTGGGCTGCCCGGCCGTCACGTTACCAATGTGACGGCCGTGGCATCGAACCGGTCAGCGCAGCCCGTGGCGGTCGGCCCAGGCGGACAGGGCCAGGGCGATCTCCTCCGGGCGGTCCTCGGCGGCGTGGTGGCCCGCCTTGCCGCAGTGGACGGTCTCCAGGGCGGCGATGGTGTCCGCGCACCAGCCCGCCATGTCCTCGCCGATCAGCAGGGTGGGGGAGCCTTCGAAGGTCATGAGCAGCTTGGGCACGTCCGGGCTGGTCGCCAGCCACCTGTCGTACGCCTCGATGCGGGACACCAGCTCGGCCGGTTCTCCGCCGAGCGGCATCTGGCGGGCCCAGGCGAGGATCGGCCGGCGGCTCTCGCGGGTCGGGTACGGGGCGAGGTAGCGCGCCAGGTCCTCCTCGCTCACCGGGTTGAGGACGCCGCCGGTGAACGCCTGGCGGACGAAGAGGTTCTGGTCGAGCACCAGTTCCTCGCCCTTGCCGGGGGTGCGGATGGTCTCCGAGCGCTGCCGTGCCTGCGGGGAGAGATCCTCCCAGGCCATCGGCTTGACGATGCTCTCGAAGAACGCCAGGCCGGCGACCCGCCCGGGATGCCGCGCCGCGTGGTCGAAGGCGAGCGCGCCGCCCCAGTCGTGGCCGACGAGGACGACGCGATCCAGGCCGAGGGCGTCGAACCAGGCGTCGAGGTAGCGGGCGTGGTCGGCGAAGAGATAGGGGATGTCGGGCTTGCCGGAGCGGCCCATCCCGATCAGGTCGGGAGCGAGCAGCCGGCCGCCGCCCACGGCGGGCAGCACCTTGCGCCACAGGTGTGAGGAGCCGGGGTTGCCGTGGAGGAACACGAACGTCGTCTCCCCGGCACCGGAGTCTTCGTAGTGGATGGTCGAGTCGAGCACGTTGATCTCGGGCATGAGGGGTCCTCTCGTCAGAGTGGGGCGTCCAGCAGGGTCTCCAGGTCGCGGACGAACTGTGCCGCGCGCGGAGCGTCCCGGCCGCCCAGCGGTCGCAGGAGCCGGTCCAGCAGCGCCTGGACGGTGCCGATGGCGGGGGTGACGGCCTCCCGGCCGCGAGCGGTGAGGCTGAGCCGTACGGTGCGCGTGTCGCCCGGGTCGCGGGCGCGCTCGATCAGGCCGTCGGCCTCCAGCGCGCGGGCCAGCTTGGAGATGTAGAGCGCCTCCAGGCCGGTGTGGTCGGCCAGTTCGCGCTGGCTGGGCCGCGCTCCGGCTCGCTCTCTGCCGTACAGCGAGGCGAGCAGGACGTACTGGGCGTGCGTCAGCCCCAGGGGGGCCAGCGCGCGGTCGACCGCGACCCGCCACCGGATGGAGAGCCGCCAGACCAGGTAGCCGGGCGTGGGTCCTTCGGACGTCATGGCCGATACTGTACATGGCTATAGTAGCCATGGCTACTAATTAGGCCGTCACGACGACCGCAGGTCGGAGAGCAGGGCCGGGAGCAGCCACTCCTCGCGGGCGGCGCGGCGTTCGCGGGCCATCGCGTCCGCCAGCCCGGGGTCCCAGGGGGTCGTCGTCCGGCTGCCCGCGAGGGGCTCCCCGCCGCCGGCCGCCAGGGCGTCGGCGTAGTCCCCGGCGCCCATCCGCCACGGCGTCGCGGCGTACCGCTCCGTCGCGGCGGCGGTCATGCGGACGCCCGGCCAGTCGAAGTCGTTCCGCCAGTGGATCCGGGCGCCCTCCGCGGCGCCGAGCAGCCGGTCGCAGGCCGCCGACGGCCGGCCCTCCGTGCAGACCAGCGCGGCGCCCGCGCCGCCCGGCTCCGCCGCCGCGCGCACCACCGCGGGACTCTCGCAGACGAAGATCAGGCGGTCGCGCGGGGTCACCGGGGCGGCCATCAGCTGCTGCAGAGTCAGCCGGAACGGCATGCCCGCCGCGGCGGCGTCGTCCAGCCACCGGGCGACGGTGTGCTCCTCCCGCGCCCGCAGGCCGAGGACGAGCACCTGGCTGGCCAGGTCGTCGGGGACCACCCCGGCGTCGCGCCAGATCCGGCGTTCGTCCTCGCGACCGGCCGGCGGCGGCGCGCCCTGCCAGAGCACGAGAGCCCGCATCACCAGGCTCGCCAGCGGCGTGCCGGACAGCGCGGCGGCGTCGCCGGTCGCCCACTCGGCGAGCACCGGCAGCGGTACGTCACGCGCGGGCAGCCGGTCGAGCACCGCCGCCGCCCAGCCGGGCAGGTCGCCCCGCCCCTGCCGGACCAGCCGCCCGACCGTGCCGTCGCGGGTCAGCGCGCCGAGCCAGGCCGCGAACCAGCCCTCCGCCGCGTGCCGGCAGCGCATCGCCGCCGCCAGCGCCGCCCGTACGTCCTCGGGCCGGCCGGGACCGTCCAGCCACGCGAGCACACGGCACAGCCCCGCGCCGTACGCTCGGCGCAGCGCCCCGTCCAGCTCGCGCAGCGACACGACGGCTCGCCGGGAGGACTCCCGCCGCCCGGTGATCCGCGTGACCACACGGGACTCGGCGTCGGAGGGGTAGGCGAGCGTGACCGAGCCGGTCACCTCGCCGCCGGTCTTGGCGAGCCTGCGGCGTGCCGCGGCGAGCAGCCGCCGCCACTCGTCGCCGCGCAGCTCGTCCAGCCCCGCAGGTCCGCGAGGCGACGGTGTGTCGTCGCCCGGTTCCGTGCCGCCGGCTGCGGCCGCGTCCCGAGCCTCGTCGTCCACGCCGCGTCCGTACCCAGGGTCCGCGTCCGCCAGTCGCCGGTTCCGTGGCACCATCGAACCCGGACCACGGGAGGCGACCATCGCGGCACGACACCAGATCCGGCCCCTGGCACCCGCCGCGGCCGACGACGACGCCATCGTCACCGCGCTCACCGGCCTGGTCAACGAGGTGTACGCGGAGTCGGAGAAGGGCCTGTGGGCCGACGGCGCCGTCCGGACGACCGAGCGGGAGCTCGCCGGGCTCGTCCGCGCCGGCGAGATCGCCGTGGCGCGCCTCGACGGCCGGATCACCGGCTGCGTCCGCGTCCACCGGCTCGACCCCGCGACGAGCGAGTTCGGGCTGCTCGCCGCCGACCCGCGCCATCGTGGCCTCGGCGTGGGCCGGGAGCTCGTACGCTTCGCCGAACGCCGTGCCCGCGCACAGGGCGCGGGCCGCATGCGGCTCGAACTCCTCGTGCCGCGGGAGCGGCCGCACCCGTCGAAGGAGTTCCTGGCGGCCTGGTACGGCCGTCTCGGCTACGTGGTGGCCGGCAAGGGCACGATGGAGGACTCCCACCCGCACCTCGCGCCGCTGCTGGCCACACCCTGTGACGTGATGATCTACGAGAAGGACCTGCGGGCGGGGACGCCGATCGACGACCTCGCCGCCCGCCTGCGGGAGTTCGCGGCGGACCGGGAGTGGGAGCCGTTCCACACGCCGAAGAACCTCGCCATGGCCGTGGCGGGGGAGGCGGGCGAGCTCCTGGCGGAGTTCCAGTGGCTGACCCCGGAGGAGTCGGCCGCGGTGATGACCGACCCGGCGGCCGGCGCCCGCGTACGCGGGGAGCTGGCCGACGTGATGACCTACCTGGTCCGCCTGGCCGACACCCTGGGCGTCGACCTCATCCAGGCCGCCCACGCCAAACTGGATGAGAGCGAACGCCGCTACGACCCGGAGACCTACCGCGGCACGGCCCGCAAGGCCCCGCCGCTGCCCTGAGGTCTCATCAGTCGGCGATCAGCTCGTAGGTTCTGCCCTTCGCGGCGTGCGCCGCGGCGAGGGCCTCGGAAAGCGGCGTGTAGTACGTCTTCTGGTCCTCGGCCTTGACGCACGGGCCGGTGTCGTCGCCCTCCACCGCGCTCTCGATGCCGTACGCCTTGTGCGTGGACTGGTCGAACAGCGGTGATCCGCTGTCACCGCTCTTGGCGCAGATGTTGGTCTGGATGCCCCCGGCCGGCTTGTCGGTGATCTCGCCGCAGCGGGTGCCCGGCTTGACGTCGCCGATGCGCGGGCTGGCTCCGGCCATGCAGACCACGTCGCCCTTGATCATGCCGCCGTACGGCTTGATGCCGGTGATCTTGAAGGTGGGGTCCTCATTGCGCGTCTTGCACTTCTTCGGCTGCGGTTCGGCGCTGCACTTGAAGTAGAGCGCGTTCTTCGAGTGGCCGGACGGGAACCACATGCCCGGATCCGTCACCCGGGCGAACGCGTAGTCGAGGCGAGGGGTGCGGGTGTTCGCGTAGACGGAGCGGTCGTTCTTGATGTCGCCGATGATCGCGTGGTCCTTCGCGCTGACGATCGTGGCGGGCTTCTTTCCCTTCCGCTCCAACTCGGTGAAGCAGTGGCCGGCGGTGGTCGTGTAGAGGCCGCCGTCGTCGTCCTTGAGGTTGAAGGCGGAGGAGCAGTAGTCCAGGCGCCGTCCGCTCTTCTTGCCGATCCCGATCGAGATCCCGGCGCGCATCGGCGGGTCGCATTCGAAGACCGAGCACTCGGTCAGGGTCTCCTCCGGCTCCGTACGGACCACGACGGGGCCGAGCCCGGTCAGCGCGCGCGTGACGCGGGCCCGGTGGGCGGTCCACACCTCGACCCGGTTCGACGCCTCGTTCACCTGGGCGTACGCCTCCCTGCCGGTCAGGGCGGCGGCGCGGTCGCGGACGCGCGCCAGGTCGCGCAGCGAGTACGCGGCCGGCACGACCTTGATCTCGTCGTGGTGCTCCAGCCCGTGGACGACCCGGCGGGCCCGGGCCGGCCGGGTGGCCGCCACGACCAGGACGCCGCCGTCGCGCTGATCGATCCGCGCGCCCGCGTACTCGTCGGGCAGCGCGGCCGAGAGCCGCCGGATCAGGCCGTCACCGGCCGCGGCCAGCCGCAGCCGCCTCATCGCGTCGGCCGCGCTGACGTGGTACGCCGCGGTGAGATAGCCGACGGACTCGCGGATCCCCGCCGGAACCGGGGCGTCCACGGTCCGGCCGGCGGGTGCGCAGCCGGACGCGAGGAACGCCGGGAGCGCCAGGGCGAGTCCGGCCGAAGAAACGGCGCGGACCCCCGCGCGGCGGGTGCTTGTGATCATCGGCCTTCTCCCCTTCACGGCTTCACGGTCGAGTGCGACGCCCGATGAGTAAAAGCGATGACCAACGTCCTGCGGAGCACAAACGCGCTGGTGGGGCGCGTGTCGCTGCGCGATGCCGGTAATGGGGCGATAGGCCGGAGCCGCCGGTGCGGTGCGCGGGAGTCGTGGTGGCCGGCGCCTCCGGCCCGCCGGACGCGGCCGTGTACGCCCGCGCGACCACCACGGACACCGAGTCCGCGGCGGAGATCGAAGACGTCTCACCGGACGGGACCGCGCGGCCGCTGACCGAGGGCGCGCTGCTGGGGTCGTTCCGCGCCGTGGACGCGGCCAGGAGCTGGACCGGCGGCGACGGGCACGATCTGATGCCGTACCACCCGTACACGAACACGTCCGCGAGGCCGGTCGTGCCCGGCGCGGTCACCCGTTACGACATCGAGATCTTCCCGACGTTCGCCACGATCGCCGAGGGCCCCTCGCTGCGGGTGACGCTGTCCACCGCGGACGTGCCGCACCTCCTGCCCGACCTCGCGCAGATCGGGCGTCGGGTGGGCGGCGTCTACAGCGTCCAGCGCGGTGGTGGCGCGGCGTCCGCGCTGGAGGTGCCGCTGCAGCCGTCGACGTAGCCCCCGGGCGGGGCCGGGTTACTCCTCGTCCAGGGAACCGTCCCATGCCCAGGCGAGGGCCCGGGGCAGGCCCCAGCGGCCCAGAGGTGTCAGGCGGCGGTGTTCGTCGAGCGCGCCCAGGGCCTCCCAGATCGGCACCATCAGCTCGAACGCGAACTCGATCGGCTCACGGTCGTCGTCCTCGTAGGAGCCCTCGATCTCCGGGCACTTGTCGGCCAGCTCGAACAGGTCTCCCGGCCAGGCACGCGTGCCCACGCCCGCCCGGGCCAGGCCGATGATCGCGCCGGCCCAGTCGGCGTGCTGGAGGGCCATCAGCGAGCTCTCCTCGTGGCTGCCCAGCCCGGACTCGCCGTGCATCGACACGAGCGCGCCGGCGGCCTGGACCCAGAGGGTCTCGTCGTCGGCCGGGAGCCGGCGGCCCCAGTCGGCGGCCGAGGCGAGGTGGCGGTACGGCCAGTCGGTCAGGTGCTCGCGGACGCGCTGGACCGCCGTGGCCAGCGCCTCCTGCGGCGCGGTGGCCTCGACGACGTCCGGCAGCGCCTCGCGGATCAGCTCCACCGCGGTGCGGTCGGCCTCCTGCCACTCCTGCAGGAATCCGTCGGCGTCGAAGTCTTCGAGGTCGTCGTAGCCGTCCAGGTCGGCGGCCGGCGTCGGTGTGACGTTTCGCTCAGAGTCACTCACGCCTGACGACTGTAGTGGCGTCCGGGCCGTGCTGCGTGCGGTCGAACCTCAGGATCCCGGCCGAGTCAGGGGGAACGCGATGGTGTCGCGGATGTTACGGCCGGTGAGCGTCATGATCAGCCGGTCGACGCCCATGCCCATGCCGCCGGCGGGCGGCATGCCGTACTCCAGGGCGCGCAGGAAGTCCTGGTCGAGGTCCATCGCCTCCGGATCGCCGCCGGCGGCCAGAAGCGACTGCTCGGTGAGGTTGCGCCGCTGGACGATGGGGTCGATCAGCTCGGAGTACGCCGTGCCGAGCTCGAGGCCGAACACGATCAGGTCCCACTTTTCGGCCAGTCCCGGCGTGTCGCGGTGCGGCCGGGTCAGCGGCGAGGTGGCGGCCGGGTAGTCGCGGACGAAGGTGGGCGCCCGCAACGTGGACTCCACCAGCGTCTCGAACAGCTCCTGCGTCAGCTTCCCCTGGTCCCACTCGGGATCATGGCTCAGGCCGACCCGGTCGGCGTGTTTCTGCAGCGTGCGCAGTGACGTGGTCGGCGTGACCTGCTCGCCGAGGGCCTCCGACACCGACTCGTACACGGTGATCTCCCGCCAGGGCTCGGCGAGGTCGTACTCCACCCCGTCGCGTACCACGACGGTGCCGCCGATGCCCGCGCGCGCCGCCGCGAGGACCAGTTCGCGGGTCAGCGCCGCCATGGTGTTGTAGTCGCCGTACGGCTCGTAGGCCTCCAGCATCGTGAACTCGGGGTTGTGCCGAACCGAGACGCCCTCGTTGCGGAAGTTCCGGTTGATCTCGAAGACCTTGCCGATGCCGCCGACGAGCAGCCGCTTGAGGTACAGCTCGGGCGCGATGCGCAGGAAGAGGTCCAGGTTGTAGGCGTTCATCCGGGTCGTGAACGGCCGGGCGGCCGCGCCGCCGTGCACCGGCTGGAGCATCGGCGTCTCGACCTCGAGATAGCCGCGTTCGCGCAGCGAGTCGCGGAGCGAGGTCACGACGTCGCCGCGAAGGCGCAGCATCCGCCGCGCGTCGTCGTTGACGATCAGGTCGACGTACCGCTGGCGGACCCGTGACTCCTCGTTCAGCGCGTTGGAGGCGTGCGTCGCGGGCAGCGGATGCAGGCACTTGGCGGTGAGCCGCCAGGAGGAGACCAGCACCGACAGCTCGCCGGTACGCGAGGTGATCACCTCACCGCGCACGCCGACCTGGTCGCCGAGGTCGATGAGCTGCTTCCACTGCCGCAGCGCCTCGATGTCGACGGAGTCGGCGGCCAGCATGAGCTGGATGTCGCCCGACTCGTCGCGCAGCCGTACGAAGATCAGCTTTCCGTGTTCGCGCGCCAGCACGACCCGGCCCGCGATCGCCACGGTCTCGCCCGTGTGGGTGTCCGGCGCGAGGGCGCCGAACCGCTCGCGCACCTCGGCCGCCGTGGCGGTGCGCTCGAAGCCCAGCGGGTACGGGTCGATGCCCGCCTCGCGCATGCGGTCGAGCTTGTCGTGGCGTACGCGCTCCTGCTCCGACAGGCGGCGCGCGGGCAGCCGGGCGGCGTCCGCGGCCTCCTCGATCTGCTTGATCTTCCCGACCAGCGTGGGCGACGGCGAGGGCGTGTCCAGCCGCGGCTTGAACAGCGTCGGCAGGAACCCCTCGGCCCGCGCGGCGGCGAGCCCGATGCGGACCAGGTCGCGGCTCTGCGGGAAGCACATGAACCGCGGCGTCCAGACCGGGTTGTACTTGGCGTTGGCCAGGAACAGCGACTCGAGCTGCCAGAATTTCGAGGCCACCGACAGCAGCCGGTACAGCAGCCGTGAGATCGGCCCGGCGCCGATCGCCGAGCCCCGCTCGAACACCGACCGCAGCATGGCGAAGTTCAGCGAGACACGCGTGACGCCGACCGCGGCGGCGTTCTCCGCGAGCTTGGCCACCATGAACTCGTTGAGGCCGTTCTCGGCGTCGCGGTCGCGGCGCATGAGGTCGAGGGAGAGGCCGGGCCGGCCCCACGGCACGAAGCTCAGCAGCCCGCGCCGCGCCCCGGCGCCGTCGAACGCCTCCACCATGACGCAGCGCTCGTCGGTCGGGTCGCCCAGGCGGCCGAGCGCCATCGAGAACCCGCGCTCGGTGTGCCCGTCACGCCACCGGTCGGCGTCCGCGACCAGCTCGGCCATCTCCTCACGGTCGATCGCGCCGTGCCGCCGGATCCGCACGGTGTAACCGGCACGCTCGACCCGGCGTACGGCCTGGCGCACCTGGCGCATGTCGCGGCCCTCGAGGTTGAACTCGCGCAGGTCCAGGATGGCCTCGTCGCCCAGTTCGAGGGCGTCCAGCCCGCAGCGCCCGAAGGCGGCCGCGGCGCGCTCGCTGGCGCCCAGCACGCCGGGGATCCACGCGTGCGCCCGGCACTCGGCGAGCCAGGCGCTGATCGCCGCGTCCCAGGACTCCGGATCGCCGAGCGGGTCGCCGCTGGCGAGGCTGACCGAGCCCTCGACCCGGTACGCGATGGCGGCCCGGCCGTTCGGCGAGAGGATCACGTCCTTGTCGCGGCGGAGGGCGAAGTAGCCGAGCGAGTCGCGCTCGCCCCATTCGGCCAGGAGGGCGCGGGCCGGCAGTTCCTCGTCGGGCGTGAGCACGGCGAGCCGCTGGCCGGGCCGGAACAGCGCCCAGACCGTGATCACGAGCAGGCCGCTGCCGAGGATGCCGAGGATGCCGTCGACCCAGACCGGGACGTCGACGTTGAGGTCCCAGCCGTTGTCGCCGGCGCCGAGGAGGGTCTGCAGCCCGGCGTAGACCAGGTGGGTCCAGGCGGCGCCGCGCGGGTCGCGGTCGGTGAGGAAGACGAGGTTGGTGCCGATCACGCCGCCGACGACCAGGAGCACCGAGAAGACGACGAGCGCGAGGCGCCGGTTGGCGCGGTCCGGCAGCGCGTAGAACTCCTGGCGGGCCGCGACGAGCAGCGCGACGACGAGGCCGAAGGCGCCCGCCGTGACGAGCTCGCCCCACCCGCCCCAATCCGACAGCCCGGCCAGCGCCCACACCGCGAAGAACAGCAGGAACAGCACGACGCTGATCCGCCAGGCGGCCTTCTTCCGGCGCCGGACGCCGACGGACACGAGGATCAGCAGCAGACCGTACGGGAGGCTCGGGTACCAGCCGAAGTAATTGATGGAGCGGAGTACCCAGACGTTGAACATCCACTCGATCAGGCCGTAGGAGAACCAGGCCAGGACGGAAAGGATTCCGGAGACGCGGAGGTACCAGAACAGGACGTTCGGGACGGCCTCGACGACCCGCCGAGCCCATGGCCGTCCCGCGCCCGCCGCCTTCGTCGTCATCTCGCTCCTGAGGTCGCGCGCCATATTCTTTCTTTGTACCGGTGATTGGGTGAGCGTCAGGCCAACGGAGGCCTCGCGGTGGGTATCGTGGGCGAACTATGCCGGAAAACCCCCTTCTTGCGCAGCGTTATCGCCTGCTCACCGAGGTAGGCCGCGGTGGCATGGGAACCGTCTGGCATGCCCGGGACGAGGTTCTCGGCCGTGACGTCGCGGTCAAGGAAGTGATCCTCCCGCACGGCTTCTCCGACGAAGAGCGCGAGGTTCAGCACAAGCGCACGTTCCGGGAGGCGAGGACCGCTGCGCGGCTGAGCCACCCGGGCGTCGTCACGGTCTATGACGTGGTCGAGGAGGACGGCCGGCCCTGGATCGTCATGGAGCTGATCCGCGCCCGTTCGCTGCACGAGCAGATCAAGAAGGACGGCCCGCTGCCGCCCCGGCGTGTCGCCGAGATCGGGCGTCAGATGGCCGGCGCGCTGCGCGTCGCGCACGAGGCGGGGATCCTGCACCGTGACGTCAAGCCGAGCAACGTCCTCGTCGGCGGCTCCCGAGCGGTCCTCACCGACTTCGGGATCGCGCGGGCGCAGAGCGACGCGACGCTCACCCAGACGGGCATGCTCATCGGTTCCCCGGCCTACATCGCGCCCGAGCGGGCGCGCGGGCGCGTCGCCGTGCCCGCCTCGGATCTCTGGTCGCTCGGCGTCACGATGTACGCCGCGGTCGAGGGCAAGTCGCCGTTCGAGCGCCCGGACGCGATGGCGAGCCTGGTGGCCGTGCTCACCGACGATCCCGAGCCGGCGCCGAACGCCGGTCCGCTGCGCCCCGTCATCGAGGGCCTGCTGCGCAAGGACCCGGCTCAGCGCCTGACCGTCGACGAGGTCGCGGTGATGCTCGACCGCGTCCTGGCCGGTGACGCCGAGGCCGAGCCCGACGATCCGCCCGCGGACGCGCCCGACGGGGCCACCCGGCGGCTGCCGCCGAGCGTCCTGAGCGCCGTGAAGGACGCGGAGCCCTCGCCGGCCGAGGCGCACGCCGACGACGTCGATGAGGAGGCCGAGCCGCCGACGGCGGCGGTGACGGCGCCGGATCCGGGCGCGCAGATCGGCGCGTCGCCGTATCCGATCCGCTCGATCGTTATCGTCGCCGCAGTGCTGCTTGTCCTTTTTGGCGTGTTCTTTTTCGCGACATTTAGCTGAATTACGCGGTCAACACGGCCGAACCGTCACCGACGGTCGGTATGGTCCTCAGCTATGCCGTTCGGGGAGGGTTCGGTGCTCGCGCGCCGCTATCGACTGCTGGGCCAGGTCGGTCGTGGTGGCATGGGCCGGGTGTGGCGCGCACACGATGACCTGCTGCACCGCGAGGTCGCGGTCAAAGAGGTGATATTTCCGCCGGGGTTGACGGACTCCGACCGCGAGGTGCTGGTCGAGCGCACCCTGCGCGAGGCCCGGTCGGCGGCCCGGCTGTCCCACCCCGGCATCGTGACCGTCCACGACGTGGTCGAGGAGGACGACCGCCCGTGGATCGTCATGGAGCTCGTGCGCGCGCGGTCGCTCCAGGAGGTCATCGACGACGACGGCCGGCTGCCGGCCGCGAAGGTGGCCGACATCGGGTCGCAGATGCTCGCCGCGCTGCGGGTGGCGCACGCGTCCGGGGTGCTGCACCGTGACGTCAAGCCCGCCAACGTGCTGCTCGACGCCGGCCCGGACGGCACCAACCGCGTCGTGATCACCGACTTCGGCATCGCCCGGGTGTCGGGCGACGCCACGCTCACCCAGACCGGCCTGGTCCTCGGCTCTCCCGCCTACATCGCGCCCGAGCGCGCCCGCGGCGAGGGGGCGAGCCCGGCCTCCGACCTGTGGGCGCTCGGCGCCACGCTCTACGCCGCCTGCGAGGGCCGCAGCCCGCACGACCGCGTCGACGCGATGGCGGCGCTGGCCTCCGTGCTGCACGAGCAGGCCCCGCCGCCGCGCTACGCGGGGCCGCTCACGCCCGTCCTCGTGGGCCTGCTGGCCAAGGAGCCGACCGAGCGGATGACGGCCGACCAGGCGGCGGCCGACCTGGCGCGCGCCGCGCGTGGCGAGACGCACGCCTCCGGCGAGACGCGGCGCGACGGCCCCGGCTCCACGGTTCGCGTGTCCCTGCCGACGCCGGCGGACCCCGCGGCCCAGAACGGCGACGCGACCCGGCACGCGTTCGGCGGGCCCGTGCCCGGCCCCGCGAGCGGACGCTCGAAGACGTGGCTGATCGTCGTGGCGGCCGTGCTGGTGGTGGCGGTGGCCGCCGCTGTCGTGCTCATCACGCACCATTCCGCGGGCGGCACGAAACCGTCGCCCACCCCCAAGCCGACGACTCCGACGACTCCGGCGCCCACACCCACGCCGACGCCCAGCGCGACCGTGCCGGCCGGATACCACCGTTCCGCCGGCCCGGTGGGCTCCTCGATCGCCGTGCCCGACGGCTGGACCCACCAGCCGCGCGGCACCTCGTCGGCGCTGTGGAAGGACCCGTCCACCGGCGCCTACATCCAGGTCGACGCGATCCCCTGGGGCGTCGAGGACCCCGTCGAGCACTGGCACATCTTCGAGCAAGAGGTGCAGGCCAAGCACGTCCTGCCCAACTTCCGCGAGATCCGCCTCGGCGGCCGTTTCTCCCCGCGTGGCTGGCCCGCCAGCGACCTGGAGTACACCTGGACGACCGCCGACCACGGCACCATGCGGGCGGTCGACCGCGGGTTCACCGCGAACGGACGGCAGTACGCCATCCTCGTCGCCGCCCCGGAGGGCCAGTGGGGGCAGCACTCCCAGGTCATGAACAAGGTATTCGGGTCATTTCAGCCCGCTGGGGACTGACCTTCGTCACTCTGGGTGACCGGCGGCGCGGTCCCGGCGGTCCTGCGCCTCTTGTTTTCCTCACAATGTGTAATCGGTGGCCCGCGTTCTGTCACGATGGGGAGCGAGAGACGTCGACCGAGCGGCACATCTCGCGAAGGGAGCTCCCGTGCATCCCATTGTGCGGGCGGCCTACCCGGCGGACCGGACCGCAGTCGCGCAGGCACGCCGGTTCGTCCGGGAGACGCTCATCGGGTGGGGCGCCGATGACGCGATCGACGACGCGGTCCTGCTGACCAGCGAGCTGGCCACCAACGCCGTCATCCACGCGCGCACCCCGTTCGAGGTGGTGTGCCGGGCCGCCTGCGCGTCGGTGCAGATCGAGGTCGTCGACGGCGACGCGACGCACGTGCTGCCCGCGCCGGGCGCGGGCGACGACCCGGACCGCGTCAGCGGCCGCGGGCTCCTCATGCCCGTCATGCTCGCCGCCGAGTGGGGCGTGTCGTACGCCGCCGGGACCAAGACGGTCTGGTTCCGCCTGCGCACGCGGGCCGTGCCGCCGCCGTCCGAGACGCCGGCGTACGCCCTGCCGAGGATCCCGGGGGTCGAGCACAGCCTGGTGCGCCGGCCACGGGACGAGACGTACGACGGCGGCCTGTACGACGTGTTCGAGGCGGCGCCGGACCGCTGGCGCTTCGCCCTCGGCGGCGCGTGCGGCACCGGCCCGGAGGCGGCCGCCGTCACCGGCCTCGCCCGGCACGGCCTGCGCCTGCTCGCCGCCGAAGGCCACGGCGTCGCCGACGTCGTCACGCGCCTCAACCACGCCGTCGTCCGCGAGGGCGTGCACGGCCGGCTGATGACCCTCGTCCACGGTGAGCTCGTACGCCGCCGGGACGCCGGCGTGCGGGTGACGCTGGTCTCCGCCGGTCACCCGGCGCCGCTGCGGCTGAGCTCGTCGGGCGAGGTGACCTCGGTGACGGCCGTGCAGCTGTCCCTGGGGGCGGTCCGCGACACCCGGTTCGAGGAGCACACCGTCGACCTCGACCCCGGTGACGCGCTGCTGTGCGTCACCGAGGGGAGCGCCGACGGGGTCGTCCAGGGCAACGGGGACACCGAGCCGGGCCCCGGCGCCGGGACGCGTGCGGACGGCCTGGCGCGCCTCCTCGCCGGCCGTACGGACCTGAGCGCCGAGACGGCGGCCGAACACCTGTCGTACGCCGGCGATCTCGCGGTGCTCCTCCTCCGCGTCCTGTGACCCCACAGGCCCTAGTAGTGCTTTGTTACGTTTGTGATCTTGGTGGCGATGATCGTGTGTGAGGTCTGGGGAGATCACCGCGGTCCGGTCGCGGTTGGAGGAGTTCGCGGCTGAGGTGTTCGCGGGATTGCCGCGGTC
>NZ_BSTJ01000017.1 GCF_030269445.1 Actinoallomurus iriomotensis | reverse complement strand
GGCGCATGAAAGCCAGCGTGGCCGATCACCGACGCGAACCGGCGATCAGCGGGCGTCCTGGTGCGATTCCGCCCGTTCCAGGTGCCTCCCGGAATTCCTGGTGCGTTCCTGGAATCCCCCCGGACGGTCCGGCCGGATTAGTGCGACGACGTCGCGGACGGTTGGATGTACGCATTCGGCGCCGAGGAGGACGCATGCTGACCGTCGACATGGTGAGGGCCGGAGCACGCCGGCATCGGGACCGCGTGGCGATCCGGTACGGGGACCGGTCATTGACGTTCCGCCAGGTCGACGAGGCGGCCAACCGGATGGCCAACGTACTCCTGGGCATGGGCGTCGAGCCGGGCGAACGCGTCGGGCTGCTGCTCGGCAACGGGCTCTGGACGGTGCCGCTGGACTTCGCGTGCCTCAAGGCGCGGGCGTGCCGCGTGCCGCTGAACGCCCGGCTGTCGGCGGAGGAGCACGCGCGGATGCTCGCCGACGCCGGGGTGCGCACGCTTGTGCACGAGTCCGCGCTGACCGGACGCGCCGACGAGCTGAGCGAACGCCTCGACGGGCTGCGCACGCTCGGGCTCGGCGACCTGCTGGAGCAGACGCACGCGGCGTCGGCGGCCGATCCGCGTCTGCCCGCGCGGCCCGACGACGTGATCCTCGCCCTCTACACCTCCGGCACGACGGGCACGCTCAAGGCGGCGCAACATACCCAGGCGAGCTATGCCGCGATCGTCGCCAACATCATGGCCAACCTGGTCAGCCCGGCGCCCGACGACGTGATGCTGCACGCGGCGCCGCTGATCCACGCGAGCGGCACGTTCGTGCTGCCGTTCTGGCTGCGCGGCGCGCAGGCGGCCGTACTCGACGGCTTCGACCCGCAGGCGTACCTCGCGGCGATCCCCGAACACGGCGTCACGCACGCGAACCTCGTGCCGACCATGCTCCAGATGCTGCTGGCCGCCGGTGGCGCCACCGCGGAGACCGGCCGCCTGCGTTCGGTGATCTACGGCGCCTCGCCGATGCCGCGCCCGGTCATCGAGGAGGCGATGGCGGCCTGGGGCCCGATCTTCACCCAGTACTACGGGCAGACCGAGGCTCCGCTGTGCCTGTCGGTGCTGCCCGCCGCCGACCACGTCGGGCCGGACGCGCCGCTCGGCTCGTGCGGGCACCCGTCCGTGGACGCGGAGATCCGGCTGGTCGACGAGCACGGCGCCGACGTGGCGGACGGCGAGCCGGGCGAGATCGCGGTACGCGCGCCGTTCGCGATGGCCGGTTACCTGAACGCGCCGGAACTGAACGCCACGACCTTCCTGGGCGACGGCTGGCTGCGCACCCGCGACGTGGCGCGCTTCGACGACCGCGGCTACCTCTACCTGGTCGACCGCACCTCGGACATGATCGTCAGCGGCGCGTACAACGTCTATCCGCGGGAGGTCGAGGACGCTCTGCACTCCCACCCGGCCGTGGCCGAGTGCGCCGTCGTCGGCGCGCCGGACGAGCGCTGGGTGGAGGCCGTGGTGGCGTTCGTGGTGCCCCGGCCGGGCGTCACGGTGACCGGCGCCGAACTCACCGCGCACGTACGGGCCCGGCTCGCCGGGTACAAGGTGCCCAAACGGGTGGAGTTCGTCGCGGCGATCCCCAAGAGCGGTGTGGGCAAGGTCCTCCGCCGGGCGTTGCGCGACCCGCTCTGGGCGGGCGTGGAGCGTACGGGAGGGGACCGATGATCCGCGTCGAGCGTGCGGGCGCGGTCACCACGGTGGTGATCGACCGGCCCGAGGTGCGCAACGCCGTCGACCCCGAGCACGCGGCCGAGCTGTACGCGGCGTTCACCGCCTTCGACGCCGACCCGGAGGCGAGCGTCGCGGTGCTGTACGGCGAGGGCGGCACGTTCTGCGCGGGAGCGGACCTGAAGGCCGTCTCGGCGGGCCGGTTCGACGTGGCCGCGCCGGAGGAGTCCGACCGCGGCCCGATGGGCCCGACCCGGCTGCGGCTGTCCAAGCCGGTGATCGCCGCCGTCGCCGGACACGCGGTCGCGGGCGGCCTCGAACTGGCCCTGTGGTGCGACCTGCGCGTCGCCGAGGAAGATGCGATCTTCGGCGTCTTCTGCCGCCGCTGGGGCGTACCCCTGATCGACGGCGGCACCGTACGCCTGCCGCGCCTGATCGGCCTGAGCGCGGCCATGGACATGATCCTCACCGGCCGCCCGGTCGGCGCGCAGGAGGCCTCCCGCCTGGGTCTGGCCAACCGCGTGGTCCCGGCCGGCGAGGCGCGGGAACGCGCCGAGGAGCTGGCGGCGGAGGTCGCCCGCTTCCCGCAGCTCTGCATGCGCCACGACCGCCTGTCCGCCTACGAGCAGGCGGGCCTGCCGATGGAGACCGCGATGGCGAACGAGTGGCGCCACGGCGAGGTCGCCCTCGACGCCGAGGCCCGCCAGGGCGCCACCCGCTTCGCGAAGGGCAGCGGCCGGCACGGCGACTTCGACGCCATCTGAGCGCATCGACCCCGGACGCCCTCGCGGCCGAGGCCGACCGCCTCTCCGTCCACGTCCAGGCCGCGACCTCCAGGCTCCGCGCACGCCGGTTCCGCCTCTCGGAGGGAACGGCATGACGGGCCCGGACGAGAGCCTGATCGTCGAGAGGTACCGCGCGCTGCCGCGCATCCTCCCGCCGTCCTACCGGGCGGCACGGGAGAGGAGATGGTCGCGGCCTTCGCCGAAGGCGTGGGCGACACGGAGGAGGAACGCCTCGGCCGGCCGGCGCCGGGCGAGACGGCCAGCGTGGTCGCGCTCGCGGTCCGCCTCTGGTTCGGTGGCGTAGGCGCGCCGCCGCGCCTGCTCGCCTTCGGGCAGACCGTCCGGCTGTTCGCCGTCCTCGGCGTCCTCGCCCAGGCGGTCCTGGCCGCCGCGGGAGCGCTCGGGCTGCTGACCACCGTCTTCTTCGGATCCGACGAGGCGCGAGAGGTCCTGCGGACGGCGTACGGCGAGTCGGGCTCGATCGACGCCGCCGCGCGCGTCGCCTGGCACCTGCTGGACCTGCTCCGGGTCCCCGTCTACGTGGCGGTGGTGCGCGGGCATCGCCGTGCGGCACGTCTGCTCGCGGTCCTCGCCGCCGTGCCGCCGCTGCTGCGGTGGGCCATGCCGTTCGTGTGGCCGTGGCACGTCGTGATCCTCGCCCTGGTCACCGTGCTGCTGCCCGCGCCGGCGCTCGCGGTGGCGTTCCATCGGGACGCGCCGGCCGTACGCCCCCTCGGCGGGCTCGCCGCGCTGCCGGTCGGCGCGGCCGCCGTCTTCGCCGTGCCCTGGCTGGTCCCGAGCCTGATCCCGGACCCGGACGGCGTCTGCTGCTGGGTCGCGCTCGGCACCGGAGTCGTCTGCCTGCTCCGCTCCCGGTCGTCGGCCGACGGCGAGGCCGGGCACCGTTCGGCGGCCGTCGCGCTGTACGCGACGCTCGTCCTCATCGTGCGGCTGTCCTCGGCCGACGCCGGCGACGCCGTTCCGTACGCCGATCTCATCGCGTACGGGCAGGCCGCGGCCCTGCTGGTCCTGGCCTGCGCGCTCGCCGTCCGTACGGCCGTGGGTCAGCCGTGGCGGAGCCAGCTCCGGGTGGCGCGGCGCAGGTGACCGAGCCGTGACGTCGGCCCGTGCGCGGACCTGCGGGCGCTCAGGACGGCCGCCAGACCCGCCTTCGGAGCGGGCACGTCGGCCGCCGGTGTGGAAGCCGCGTCCCCCCGTGTGACCGCCACCGGCGGGAAGTTGACCGGCAGCGAGTGCAGCGCGCGGTGGAACGGGCCCGGTCGCCACTTCAGCATGTGCGCCGGCACGGCGAGTTCCATGTCCGGCAGGGCGTCGAGAACCTTCTCGATGGCCGCCGAGGCGATGAGGCGGGCCTGGCCCTGGGCCGGGCAGGTGTGCGGGCCGGCGCTCCAGGACAGGTGAGCGCGGTTGCCCCCACGGTGTTCCGTGGCCAGGGCCGGGTCGGTGTTCGCGGCGGCGAGACTGATCACGACCGGCTGGTCCTTCGGCAGCGTCACACCGCGGAAGTCGACGTCTTCGGCCGGGTAGGTCATCGCGAAGTTGGCGAGCGGCGGGTCGGTCCACAGGATCTCGTCGAGCGCGTCCTCGACCTGGAGGTTGCCGCCGGACAGGTCGCCGGCGAAGCGCTCGTCCGACAGCAGCAGCCGCAGGCCGTTCACGATCAGGTTCTGGAGCGGCTCGGTACCGGCGCCGAGGAGGGTGAGGATCTGGTGCATCATCTCCTCGTCGGTGAGCTCCACGGAGTGCTCGGCCAGCCAGGAGGTGACGTCCTGGGCGGGTTCCCGCCGCTTGAGCCGCACCAGCTCCAGGACGGCGTCCCGCATGATCTCGTTCGACTGCTTGGCGTTGACGGTGTCGAAGATGCCGCTCATGCCTTGCACGAGACGGTCGCCGATGTCCGGCGGGCAGCCGAACATCTCGTTGAAGACCAGCAGCGGCAGCACGCGCGCATAGTCGGCGACCAGGTCGCCGGCGCCCCGGCCCGCGAAGCGGCCGATGAGGATCTCGGCGCTCTTCTCGACGTACCCGCGCAGCGCGAACAGGTCGACGCGGTCCAGGCTGTCGGTGACGGCCAGCCGCAGCCGGCTGTGGGCGGCGCCGTCGGCGTGCCGGCAGTTCGGGCGGTACATCATCAGTGGCAGCACCGGGCAGTCCTCCGGCACCGTCTGCTGCCAGCCGCGCGGGTCCTTGCGGAACGTCGTCGGGTCGCGCAGCACCCGCAGGGCCTCGTTGTACCCGGTGACGAGGGACGCGGGCACGCCCGGGGACAGGTCGACCGGCACGATGGGGCCTCGCGCGCGCAGGCGCTCGTACACGGCGGGTGCCTCGTCGGCCAGCTGGTACAGCGGGTACCGGTCGCCGTGCGCGGGGCAGCCCGGCGGCGGGGTGCCGGCCGGTGACGGATCGCCGGTCACGCGGACTCCCGCTTCTTGCTCTCGATCAGGTACTCGACGAGCGAGATCAGCGCCTGGGTCGAGGACGCCGGGTCGCGCGCGTCGCACCTGACGAGGGGCGTGGTCGGCAGCAGGTCGAGTGCGTCGCGCAGCTCTTCCTCCGGGAACATCGGCGCGCCGTCGAACTCGTTGATCGCCACGGCGTACGGCAGGCCGCGCTCCTCCAGGAGCGTCATCACGTCGAAGGATTCCTCGATGCGACGCGTGTCGGCGAGCACCAGCGCGCCGAGGGCGCCGCGTGCCAGATCGTGCCACAGCGCCTTGAAGCGCTCCTGGCCCGGCGCGCCGAACAGGTACAGCACGAGGTCGTCGCTGAGCGTGAGGCGGCCGAAGTCCATGGCGACCGTGGTGGTGGTCTTCTCCGGCACACCGGTCAGGTCGTCGACGGCCTCGCCGACCTGCGTCATCTGCTCCTCGGTGCGCAGCGGTTTGATCTCCGACAGCGCTCCGACGAGCGTGGTCTTGCCGACCGCGAAGTGCCCAACGATCAGGATCTTCACGGAGTGGCGCACGCTCTCGCGCACGTACAGACGGTCAGAGACGAGCGCGGAGCCCATCCAATACCTCCCTGAGCAGATGGTCCGACGGCTCGGCGGGCTCGGCAGCGGACGCGCGGGTCACGATGTGCCCGCTGTCCACGAGGTCGGACAGCAGAACCTTGGTAACGCTGACGGGCAGTGCGAGATGGGCGGCGACCTCGGCGACCGAGAGTGCGCCGCCCTGACACAGCTCCATCACCTTGCGTTTCTCCGGGCTCAGCCCGGCGACCTGGGTACGGCTCGCGATCACGAGAGTGACCAGGTCGAAGATGTTGCGGGTCGGGTGCGCGCGGCCTCCCGTGACGACGTGGGGCCGGACCAGCGCACGGTCGTGCCGCGGCGGGCTCACCGGACGCCGCCCAGATCACCTCTCGGCGGGGTGGTGAGCTCCTTGCCCAGACGCTGCACGAGCTCCTGCAGCCGGAAGGACACGGCCTCCATGTCGACGTTCTCGGTGGCCGAGACGGCCAGGTACGCGCCCGGGCCCGCGGCGACGAGGAAGACGTACCCGTCGTCGAACTCGGTGACCGTCTGCCGCCACGTGGTCTCCGCCTGGCTGCAGAACTCCGCCGTGCTCCGGGCGAGCGACTGCAGGCCCGCCATGCCGGCGGCGTGGCGTTCGGCGTTGTCCACGCTGATCCGCTCGGAGTGGGCCATCAGCAGTCCGTCGGCGGAGAGCAGCACGGCGTGGCGCGTCTCCGGCATCTTCAGGGCATCGTCGAGCATCCAGCCGAGCTTGTTGGTCGCGGCGTCGTTCATTCCGGCGATTTCCCTTCGGAGTCATGCGAGACGGTGGCGCGGCCGGACCTGGTGCCGCGCTGCCAGGCGCCCAGCCCGGCGGCGGTCTGCCGGGCCGGACGGACGGGTTCACCGGGCGGTACCGAACCCGGCTGCGGGGCCGGCCGCCCTGGCGCGGCCGCCGGAGCCGGCGGGGCCGCGTTCGTGTTGTGGTCGGCCGTGGACACGCGGCGCCGGCGCGGCAGGCCGCCCGCGGTCAGCGACGGCTGCTGCTCCACCGGGGCGCCGGAGGGCTCAGGCACCGGCTCACGCCGGGCCGGCGCGGGCGCGGGCGCGGGCGCCGCGACCGCGGCCTTGGGGCGGTCCTCGATGCGGGTCAGCAGCCCCGTGGGCAGGAAGACCACGGCCCGCACGCCGCCGTACGGCGAGCGCGTGTCCACCGAAACGTGGAAGCCGTACCGGGCCGCGAGCACGCCGATGACGGCGAACCCGACCTGCGGCGGGTCGCCGAGCCGGTTGATGTCCACCGTTTCCTGACCGGCGAGGAGGCGTTCGGCCCGCTTCAGCTCCTCGGTGGTCATCGCGACGCCCGCGTCGTCGATGACGATCGCCATCCCGTTGTGCGCCGGCTGGAAGTTCACCTCGACCGGGGTGTTCGGCTGCGAGTGCCGCGCCGCGTTGTCGAGCAGCTCGGCGAGGGCGAGCACGACCGGCTCGACCGCGCGGCTGACGACGGCGTCACTCACCTGGGAGTGGACCTGGACCCGGAGGTAGTCACGGATCCGGGAGGTGGCGCCGCGTACGACGTCGGTGAGCGGTGAGGCGGACCGCTGCAGGCCCGGCCAGGATCCGCAGAGCACGGCGCTGACCTGGGCGCGGCGGCCGAGCTGCGCGTTCATGTGGTCGATCTTGAGCAGGCCCTCGAGCACGTCCGGGTCGTCGTGCTGGGCCTGCATCCGGGAGATCGCCAGTTGCTGTTCGTTGGCCAGGCTCTGCACGCCGCGCATCATCGCCTTCAGCGTGGCCTTGGCGGACTCGTCGGCGCGCGCCTTGGCCCGGCCGCCGGCCTCGGAGAACATCTCGATGACCTTGTCCAGATGCCGCCCGTACGGGACGTCGCGCAGCCGGGGGTTCAGCGGGCCCGGAACGTCGACCGGCCGGCCGTTCAGGGACTGGACCAGGGCGGGCAGGCGCGCGGTGACCAGGTGTGCGATCTCGTTCTCCCGGACGCCCACACCGCTTTCGAGCAGGCCGATCCGGTTGCGCAGGCGCTTGGTGGTCTGCCGCTGGCGTACCAGCATGGCCACGACGACGAATGTGACCACGGCGAGACAACACACCGCTGCCACCAACAGTTGTTGCTCCATCAGATCCTCGCGGGCGGTGAGACTCAAGACAGGAACGGTTGTCGGGCCGGATCGGTTACGGGGTCGCTCCGCCGGTCCGGGTGGGAAGACACCCATGCCGCCCGGTCCGGACGAAAGCGCACTGTTCTGGTCACATCCGCGTGATCTTACGACCCCGGCGAGCAACGTTGGGGCCATTCCGCCCACTTGGGTGGCGTCTCCCCCTATATAGGGAGGTCGGCCCCGGGGCGATGCCGGGTGACGGTCGGCGGCGAATCCGCCGGGGTAAATAGATTCACGTGCACCATCGGGAGGCCGAGAACCTCTTCCGCTCACCGTGGCGACCGGGTCACATGTGGCGATTGACCCCGATCCTGTACATCGTCGCCATCGTGGTGGCCGACGCCCTTCTGCCCGCCAACGTCCACCTCGGCCCGCTGCTGGCGGTGGCCCCGGCCCTGACCGCCATGGTCGCCGGCCCGTGGACGACCGCCTTCTCGGGGCTGCTGGCGCTGCTGGCGCTGCTGTTCGCCGGGCGGCTGCGCGGCGGGCTGAGCACCCTCAACCACCAGGTGCAGATCAGCGCACTCGTGCTGATCACGTGTTTCCTGGTGGTCTACTGCCTGCTCCGCGACCGGCGCCAGCGGGAGCTCGCGCAGGTCCGGTCGGTGTCGGAGGCCGCGCAGCGCGTCGTGCTCCGCCCGATGCCGGCCCGGATCGGGCCGCTGCGCGTCGCCTCGGTCTACATCGCCGCGGCGGCCGAGGCCCGCATCGGCGGAGACCTGTACGCCGTCGCCCGCACCGACGGCGCGAGCCGCCTGCTCATCGGCGACGTACGCGGGAAGGGGCTGGCGGCGATCAGCGACGCCGCGGCCGTGCTGTGCGCGTTCCGCGAGGCCGCGCACCGGTGTGTCGGCCTCCCCGCGCTCGTCGGCAATCTGGAGGAGAGCGTCACCCGCAACCTCGCCGAACTCGGCGGCACGGACTCTCCGCACGCCGTGGAGTTCTTCATCACCGCCGCGGTGGCCGAGGTGCCCGACGACGAGCCGGTGGTACGCCTGATCAGCCGGGGTCACCCGCCACCACTGGTGCTGCGCGGACGGCGGGTGCTCAAACCACGGTTCCAGGACCCCGCACCGCCGCTGGGGATGACCGAGCTGATCGCGAGTGACCACTCCGTGGAGACCCTGCCGTTCCGCCCCGGGGACCTGCTCGTGCTCTACACCGACGGGGTCATCGAGGCCCGGAACCGATCCGGCGCGTTCTACCCGCTCGCGGAGCGTCTCGAGTCATGGCAGGACGGCGATCCGGAGGCACTGGTCCACCACCTCCGCACCGATCTCCTCGCGTACGTGGGCGGCCGCCTGCCCGACGACGCCGCCGTGGTCGTGGTCGAACGCGCCGACCAGACACCGGACGTCGGGCCCTTCCCCGACCTGTCCACCTACTGACCTCCGCCGCCGCGATGAGTTCCGGCCGGGTCGGGAGTCTGTACCGGTGACCGTCCCAGGACGTCGGGCGCCGCCGCCCGGCACGAGACACCACGGAGAACACCATGACGATCACGCCGGACGACCCGACCACCGCGCTGCCCGGCCGCCCGCCCGTCGTCGACCTGGCCACCTGGCAGGCCGCCCGCGACGAGCTCCTGGTCCGCGAGAAGGCCCACACCCGCCAGGGCGACGCCCTGGCGGCGGCCCGCCGCCGGCTGCCGATGGTGGAGTTCGACGGGACGGTGGAGGTCGTCGGGCCCGACGGCCCGGTCCCGTTCCTGGACCTGTTCCAGGGCCGCGACGAACTCGTGGTCTACAAGCACATGTGGCACGACGGCGCGCCGCACCAGGGGCAGTGCGAGGGCTGCACCAAC
The DNA here is from genome assembly GCF_030269445.1 of Actinoallomurus iriomotensis. Taxonomy (GTDB): domain Bacteria; phylum Actinomycetota; class Actinomycetes; order Streptosporangiales; family Streptosporangiaceae; genus Actinoallomurus; species Actinoallomurus iriomotensis. Next base: position 218,156 of record NZ_BSTJ01000017.1, on the reverse strand, counting down.
ATCGCCTGGCACCTGAAGGACGCGGTCTACCTCAACGCCCGCGGCGTCTCGTTCGCCATCGTGACCACGGGCCGGTGGGAGGAGGTGGCCCCCTACGTCGAGTTCATGGGCTACACCCAGCCCTGGTACTCGGTGCGCGACGTGGACGCGCCGATCGGTGGGGACATGGGATACCTCACCTGCTTCCTGCGCGACGGCGACCGCGCGTTCCTCACCTACTCCACGACGGGCCGGGGCAACGAGGCGGTCGCCGGGTTCTTCAGCCTGCTCGACATGACGCCGTACGGCCGCCGCGAGGCCTGGGAGGACCAGCCCGAGGGACGGCCCGAGGGACGGCACGCGTGCTGGTACTGGCGCTCGGACGCGGACGGGAACGCCACCTGGGGCCCGACCAGCCGCCCCGTCCCCCAGTGGACCCGCCCCGGTGCGACCCCGGTCCAGACCCTCGGCCGGAGCGACCACGACCACTGACGCGACGGCGCGGAAGGGGTCAGGGGCGTTCGGCGCGGAGGGCGGCGAGAGTGTTCCAGGCGCGGGTCGCCAACTGGAGGTTGAAGTACGTGTCCGGGTCGGCCAGGTCGTGGCCGGAGATCTCGCGGATCCGGCGCAGGCGATACTTCAGCGTGCTGCGGTGGATCGCCAGCGCCGACGTCGTCGCCTCGTAGCTGCGCCCGCACTCCAGATAGCGGCTCAGCGTCCCCACCAGCCCCGACCCCTTGCGGGCGTCGTAGTCCAGCAGGTTCCCGAGCCACTCGCGGACGAAGCCCTCGACCGTCGCGGGCTCGCCCACGTCCGCGAGCAGCCGGTACACCCCCAGCCGGTCGAACTCCGTGGCCTGGTGATCGCCCGTGACGGCGGTCTGGAGCCGCAGCGCCAGCCGGGCCTCGTGGTAGGAGCGCGGCAGGTCCAGCGGCCGGTCGTACGCCCCGCCGACGCCGATCCGGCACAGGCCGCCGCCCAGTTCCCGGCGTACGGCCTCGCGGAAGCGCGACCACGGCCGGTCGGTGTCGGACAGCACGACCACCTCCCGGCCCCGTACGGCGAACAGCGAACCGACCCCCGTGTCCCGCATCGCGGCGGCGACGGCGCGCCCGAACCCCTCGTCGGCCGGGCCCACGACGACGATCACCCGGTGCGGCCGCCGCAGGTCGTAGCCGAGGGCGTCGGCGCGGGCCAGCACGGTCTCCTCGCTCGCGCCGGACAGGAGTTCCTCGACCAGGTCACGCCCGAGGCGCAGTTCGGCCTCGGCGACGTTGTGCAGGTGGGCGAGTTCGAGGCCGAGGACGGTCGCGGCGTGCTGGAGGGCGACGCGTTCGGAGCGGCCGGCCGACTCGCCCGGGTCGATCAGGGCGAGCAGGCCGAGAACGTCGTCGCGCGGGCCGGCCGTGACGACGAGACGGTCCTGGCGCCGCAGGGGCCGGGACGAGCGCAGCGCCTCGTTCAGTGTCCGCTCGCGCGACTCCCACGGCTCCTTCGGATACGGGTCGGGGCGGCGCGGCCCGGCCCAGGCCCGCAGGTTCCCGTACCGGTCCTCGACGGCGATCGGGTACCCGGTCAGCTCGTGCAGTGCGATCGCGATGCCCTCGGGCCCCTCGCCCGCCGCCGCGACGCGGGTGAGGCGCTCGTGCACGGTCGTGCTGAACTCCAGTTCGGCGACGGTCTCGGCGAGCGCGGCGTTGGCGGCCCGCAGCCGTTCGGCGTCGGCCCGCTGGCAGGCCCGCTGCCGGGCGCCGGCGATCGCGATCCCCGCCTGCTGGGCCAGCACCCGCAGCAGGAACTGTTCCGCCGAGGACGGTTCGCCGCCGGCGCTCGCCACCAGGTAGCCGAGATGACCGTCGAGGCTGCGCAGTGGGAACGCCCACGCCCACCCGCGTCCGAGCACCGCCACCGGCCCACCGGCCACGCTCAGCACCGCGAACTGCGTCTCCAGATCTCCCCGGGCGTCGGAGGTGGCGTGCACGCCCGGCACCGCCTGCCAGCCGCCGTCGGTGAGGTGGACGCCCTCCAGCCGGCACTGTCCGAGCGAGGGTACGGCCGTGGCCGCCAGCCCGAGGATGTGGTCCTGATCGTCGCTCTCGCTCATCACCATGGACAGGGCGAGGAGTGACCGCATGCCGGACAGTTGATCCTGCGGGGACGGGCCGGGCGGCGACTCCGGGATAATCGGCATCGCGACGCACCCCCCGTCCGTCGCGTGGCGGCGCGGCGGGTCCGGTCGCAACCCCAGAAAGCGCGATGACCAGCCATTTCCCCCCTCTTACCAGCATAGGTACCCAGTTTGTGCACCACCGGCCCCCAGGACCGGGATCACTGATCGTTTCGGCCCTCGGGGACACCCGTCAGGTCGGAGTACGCGGGGGCACGTGACGCCCGGACCGTACGGGCGCGCGGTTTTGGCCCCGCGGTGACCTGTCGGGGCCCTGGGCGCGCACCGGACGCTGAAGCCATGACGGCTACCGTGTCCCGTGATCCGGACCCCGCGGCGAGGACGATGCGCGGCCGGAGGCACGAATGGGCCACGGTGCTCGGGCTGCTGCGGGCGGCGGAGTCCGGGCGGCCGGGAACCCTCCTGGTGGAGGGCGAGCCGGGTACGGGCAAGAGCCTGCTGATGGATCAGGCGGTGCGCGAGGCCGCGTCGCGTGGGCTGATAACGGTCGCCGGCCGGGCACGGGAGTTCGGCTCGCCCGCGCCCGCCGAGCCGCTGCTGGCCGCCTTCGGCGAGCGGTCGCCGCCGGAGCCGTGGATCGAGCGGCTGCGGTCGGCCCTGGACCGGCGTGCCCGCGTGGGTCCCGTGCTGGTGGCGCTCGACGATCTGCAGTGGGCCGACCCGGACACGTTCGCCGCCCTGGAGCCCCTCGCGTCGCGGCGCACCCGGCACGCCGTGGCCTGGCTGCTGGTCCGGTGTACGGGCGCGGGCCCCGACGCCGCGGCCCGCCTGTTCGACCGCAGGGAGCGCGACGGCGCCGAGCGCCGCCGCCTCGGCCCGGTCGGCGACGACGCGGCGACCGAGATCGCGATCGACCTTTTGGGGGCGGTGCCCGACGCCGCACTGCTGGCCTCCGCCGCCGAGGCGGGCGGCAACCCCTTCCTCATCACCGAACTCCTGACCGGCCTTCGCGACGAGGGTGCGATCAGGGTCTCCGGCGGCCGCGCGCGCCTCTCCTCCGCGCGGCTGCCGGATCGAGTCCGCACCGGCGTGGCCCGCCGGGTCGGCGGACTCAGCCCCAGGACGCGCCACCTGCTGACAGTGAGCGCCGTCCTGGGGCGTTCCTTCTGCCCGGAGGACGTGGCCGAGATCCTCGGCACGACCCCGGCGGCGCTCGTACCCGGCCTGGAGGAACTGCTGGAGGCCGGGCTGCTGGCCGCCGCGCCGGCGGTTCTGCGCTTCCGGCACGAGCTGATCCGCCGCGTGGTCGTCGAGACGGTGCCGCCGCCGGTACGGCAGGCCCTGCACCGCCAGATCGGCGAGTTGCTGGCCGGGCGCGAGGACTCGGTGGCCTCGGCCGCCGCCCACCTCATCCGCGGCGTACGGCCGGGAGACGCGCGGGCCCTGGCCCGGCTCGACGAGGTGATCGCCTTCGTACTGCCGAGGTCGCCGAGGAACGCGGCGACGCTCGCCATGCACGCCCTGGAACTCACCGGCCCGGCCGAACCCGCACGGCCCGAGCGCACCCTCACCGCGGTCCGCGCCCTCACCGCCACGGACCGGCTGGATGAGGCCGCCCGGCTCGCGCGTGCCGCGTTCGACCGGCCGATGCCCGCGTCGGCCTGCGCGCGGCTGCACTGCGTGCTGGCGGAGATCCTGAGCCTGCGGGGACGCGACGACGAGGCGGCCGAAGAGGCGTCGGCGGCACTCGCCGAGCCCGGCCTGCCCGGCGGCCTGCGCGACGACGCCGAACTGGCTCTCCTCAACGCCAACGCGGGCTCCGGCACCCGCGAGCGCGCGCAGGCGATCGTCTCCTCCAAGGGCGAGCACGGCGACGCCCTGGTCGCCGGGGCCTTCATCACGCTCGCGCTGACCGAGTGGGACGCGGGCCGGCTGACGTCCGGCCTGGCGCTCGCCGAGGAGGCCGTACGCCGCGCGGTCGCCGCGGACACGCGCCGGGTCCATCCCCGGCTGGTCCTCGCCATGCTTCTCACCGACGCGCAGCGGCACGACACGGCGCGGACCGTCATGACGAGTGCCGGCGACGACACGCTGGGGCCGCTCGCGTGGTCGGCGGCGCCGGCCGTGCTGGCCGCTCGGGCGCACCTGGCGGCGGGCCGGTTCCACGAGGCGATCGCCGCCGCGGAGACGTGCCTGTCCTCGGCGGGCGGCCCGCGGCTGCTCGTGGCGTCCGCGCGGTCGGTGCTCGTCACGGCGTCGCTACGGGCCGGGAACGTGGGCGCCGCCCACGAGCACACGGCGGCGCACCGGACCGCCCGCGCCGCGCCGGGTTATCCGCACACCGCGCTCGCGCTGGCGGCGGCCCAGGTCACCGAGGCGCGGGAGGGAGCGGGACGGCTGGCCGGCGACTTCGGCGCGCTGTGCGAGCAGGTCCTGCGGCACCGCTGGACGCTGGTCGCCGATCCCGCGGCGGCGGCGTGGCTGGTCCGTACGGCGCCCGCCGTGGACGCCCGGCCCGCGGCCGAGGCCGTGGTCACCGCCGTGGAGCGCCTCGCCGCCGACAACCCGGCCTTCCCCGCGATCCGCGCCGCCGCGGACCACGCGCGGGGCCTGCTGGACGGCTCACCGGCGGCGCTGGGACGGGCCGCCGCGGACCACCTGGACCCGTGGGCACGGGCGTCGGCAACGGAGGACCTGGCCGTACTGGTCGCCGCGGACGAGGAGACCGCCGAGGCGAGACGCCGCGCGGTGGCCGCGTTCGACACGGCCCTGTCCGCGTACGAGACGATGGAGGCCGTCCGTGACGCGGCCCGGGTCCGCCGCCGGCTGCGGCGCCTGGGCGTACGCCGCCGGCACTGGAGCAGCACCGACCGCCCGGTCTCCGGCTGGGCGAGCCTCACCGACACCGAACGCGCCGTGTCGGAGCTGGTCGCCCAGGGCCTGACGAACCGTCAGGTGGCCGACCAGCTGTTCATGAGCGCGCACACGGTGGCGTTCCACCTGCGCCACGTGTTCCGCAAGCTGAACATCGGCTCCCGCGTGGAACTGGCCCGCCTCACCCTCCAGCGCAGCGCGTGAGACCTCGTCGTCAGGGCCGGCCTTCGGGGCGTCCCTTGGCGACCAGCACCTGTGCCGGTCGCAGCTGCCGCGCTCCCTCGCCGTACCCCGGCGCCAGCACCCGTACGACCGTGCCGTCCGGCGCGTCGGAGGGCACGACGGTGACCGCGTGGTGGCGCGCCGGATCGAACCGCGCGCCCATGTCCTCCTGGCGGGGGTAGCCGAGGCGGGCGATCACGTCGCGGGCCTGGTCGAGGACCGCGCGGACGCCCTGGATGACGGCGCCGGGCTCGGCGTCGGCGTGGTCGAGGGCGCGTTCGAGGTCGTCCAGGACCGGCAGCCACCGCGCGGTGGTACGGGCGCGTTCGGCGTCGCGTTCCTCCTGCAGGGCACGGACGGTGCGTTTGCGGAAGTTGTCCAGGTCTGCCAGCGCCCGCCGCCACCGGTCCTCCAGCTCGGAGATCTTGGCGGCGTGATCGTCCTGGGCCGGCGCGGCCTCCGGCTCCTCGGGGCCCGGCGTCTCCGTGTCGGGCCCGGCCCGGGCTTCGGGCTCCGATGCGCCGGCCTCCTGCGGCCAGGCGCCCTCCCCGCGGTCGTCGGCCTGCGGCGCGGTCTCGCCGCCCGGGTCACGTGGCCAGGCACGCGGCTCCTCCGGCACCGGCCCGGTGTCCTTCATCGGAGCCATGATCCTGCCTCCCTGACGGCCCGGCGACGACTCTCCTGCAACCGACGCTCGTCGCATGGGCGCGCGGGCACATCCTCAGACCTGGTAGCCCGGCCCTGTCTCAGCCGGTGAGCGCGGCGGCGAGGAGCGCGGCCGGGCCGTCGGTCAGGCCGCCGTGCAGCAGTTCGACGCGGTGGACGAGCCGGGGCACCGGGACCCCGGCCGCCACGCCGTCCAGCGCCGGTTCCGGCAGCAGCGCCAGCCCGTGCCCGGCGAGCGCGAGGGCGATCAGGCCGCGTACGTCGGTGCCCTCGTAGCGCAGTGAGGGCCGGAACCCGTCCGAGCCGCTCGCGGCACGCAGCCGGTCGAGGGGCATCGCGGCCTCGGGGGCGTCGATCCAGCGGGCGTCGGCCAGGTCGGCCAGGCGGAGCCCGCGCCGGCCCTCCAGCGGATGGCCGGGCGGCAGCAGGACGGCCAGCGGAGCCTGGGCCACCGCGACGGCGCTCAGCGGGCCCACGTCCGGCAGGGGCAGCGGGTCGGTCGGGGCCGCGACGCCGTCGACGAGGCCGAGGTCCAGGGTGCCGTCGGCGACCCGCGCCGCGATCTCGGTGCGTTCGAGCACCCGGACGGTCGGGGACACGAGCGGTCGCCGGGACCGTACCGCCGCCAGCGCGCCCGCGAGCCCGCCGCCGAGCGCCAGCGCGGAGGCGCCCACGACGAGGTGTTCGGCGGGCGCGGCGACGAGACGGGTGACGTCGGCGCGCGCGGCGGCGAGACGCAGGAGCAGCGGCTCGGCGTGTTCGAGCAGCCGGGCGCCCGCGTCGGTGAGCGCGACCGGGCGGCGGCGCAGCAGCGGCGTCCGCAGGTCGGTCTCGAGCGCGGCGACGTGCTGGGAGACGGCCGACTGCGTGTAGCCGAGCTCGGTCGCCGCGGCGGTGAACGAGCCGTGCCGGGCCACCGCCACGAACGTGCGGAGCAGGTGCGTGTCCACGCCACATAAGTATCACTGATGACAAGTCACGAGATCATCGTTGGCGCTGAACTCGCTCTCGCGTCCAGGATGACCGCATGGACACCTTCACCCCGCGGATCGCCCTGGTCGGTGACCGCTCCCCGAACGTACGGGCGCACGTCCGGATCCCCACGCTGCTCGCGGCGCTCGCGGAGCGCGACCGCCTGGTCCTGGACGCGTACTGGATCCCGACCGAAGAGGCCGACGGCGCGGTGGACGGCTTCGACGCGATCTGGCTGGTGCCGGGCAGCCCGTACCGCAGCCTGGCCGGCGCGGTCGCCGCCGCCCGTACCGCACGGGAGCGGAACATCCCGTTCCTGGGTACATGCGGGGGTTTCCAGCACGCCCTCCTGGAGTACGCGCGGAACGTCTGCGGGCTCGCCTCGGCCGACCACGCCGAGTACCCGTCCGCCACCGGCGACCCGCTGATCACGCCGCTGGCCTGCTCGCTCGTCGGGCACGAGGGCGTCGTACGGGTGGCGGACGGCTCGCTGGCCCGGCGGATCCTGGGCGCCGAGCACACGGTCGAGCGGTACCACTGCTCGTACGGGCTGAGCCAGGCGTTCCTCGACGTGCTGCGCGAGCGCGGGATGCGGTTCAGCGGCGCCGACGAGAACGGCGAGGTACGGATCGCCGAGCTGCCGGGTCACCCGTTCCATCTGGCCACGCTGTTTCAGCCCGAGCTGGCGGGCGACGGCAGCCGCCCCCACCCGATCATCAGGGCCTTCGCCGCCGCCGCGCACGCCACCCGCACCGTGACGGCCTGACCCGCCGGGCGAACGTGCCGTCCGTTTTCCGCCAGCGGACGTCTTCTCCCTGCCGCACAGTGGAAGGGTGATGACCGACGACAGTGGACGGAACGTGGACGCGGCGGACTGGACGGCGCTCGCCGAGGAGCTGGACACGCACGGCTGCGCGCTCACGCCGCGGCTGCTCACGCCGGAACAGTGCCGCGACATCGCCGCCCTGTACGACCGGGAGGAGCTGTTCCGGACCACGATCGACATGGCCCGGCACCGGTTCGGCTCCGGCGAGTACCGGTACTTCACCCACGACCTGCCGGATCCGATCGCCGGCCTGCGCGAGGCCTTCTACCCTCATCTGCTGCCCATCGCCCGTGACTGGGCGGCCCGCCTCGGCCGTCCCGCGCCCTGGCCCGACGACCTCGCCGAATGGCTGGCGCTGTGCCACGAGGCCGGGCAGGCCCGGTCGGCGCAGATCCTGCTGCGCTATCACGCGGGCGACTGGAACGCCCTGCACCGCGACGTGTTCGGCGACATGTTGTTCCCGCTCCAGGTCGTGATCGGCCTCGACGAACACGGCACCGACTACACCGGCGGCGAGTTCCTCCTGGTCGAACAGCGTCCCCGCGCCCAGTCCCGCGGCACGGTACGGGTCCTCGAACAGGGCCACGGCCTGATCTTCACCACCCGCGACCGCCCCGTCCGCACCAAGCGCGGCTGGTCGGCCGGCGCCGTACGCCACGGCGTCAGCACCGTACGGACGGGCCGCCGCCGCGCCCTCGGCCTGGTCTTCCACGACGCCACCTGACCCATGTCCGCTGCTCGCGTCTACACGTTGATCGCCACGGACGGACGTCCCTACCGCAGCCTCACACCGGGCACGCTCGGCGGCCACCGGCAGCAGCGGATGTACGGGCGGCTGGACTGCCCTTCGGCGCTGAGAGCCATCGCGCGCGGTGGCTATGTCCGGCATCGGGTGTTCTTCGCCGACGAGGCCACCGCCGCCGCGGCCGGCTACCGGCCATGCGCCGTCTGTCTGCCCGAGGAGTACGCGCGATGGAAGGCGAACACATGACTCTCCGGTACGAACGCGGGCCGTCCCGCTCGCCGTTGGTCGCCGCGGCCGAGGTGGCCGCGTACGGTGAACCGTCGCCGCCGTCCCGCCACACCGACGCGGAGCTCGCCGCTCTCATCGGGCTGCTGACGGGGCGGATCCAGACCGTCGTGGTGGGTCACGGCCGCGATGACGCCTCCCGAACGGCCGCCCGGGCCTTCGCCGCCGCCTGGCAGCGGCCGGGCAGGGAGATCATCACCACGGTGGACTGGCCGGAGACGGCCGCGTCCTGGCTGCGGTCCGCCCGGCGGCTGACCGCTCCGGCACCGGACGCGTGGGTGGTGGTCGCCGCCCCGCTCGGCTTCGCCCAGCTGAGCCGCCGCCTGCGGTACAGCACCGGCTGGGACCCGCGGCGAACCTTCGCCTTCGCCTCACTCCACGACGCCCGCCTGCCCGCGCTGGCCGGCCCGGAGACGGTGTGCGGGCTGCGCGGCGCCACCGCCGACGGTGGCTTCTGGGAGATCCGCCCCCGGTGAGCGCACACGCCGCCGGAAATCCGGATGCGCGGCGGCCCCGATCGCGTCCACCATGGAGCATGGGCTGGAACATCACGGGTGATCTGGACGCCTACCTCACCGAGGCCGGCGACTTCCTACGCGCCGACCCGGTGGAGAACACCGTGCCCCTGGGCGTGGTCGAGACCCTGCGGGCGAAAGGCGCGGACGTCTTCGGCGAGGGGCCGCTGTTCGGCTGGTGGCGCCCGGACGCGGGCGTACGGGGCACGCTCCTGCAGACCGGCACCTTCCCGCTGCAGCTGAGCGCGGTGCCGGACCAGGCGGCCGCCGTGCTCGCCGACGCACTGGCCGACCGTGGCGTCGTCCTGCCCGGGGTCAGCGGCCACCCGTCGGCGGCCCGCGCGTTCGCCGACATCTGGGAGAAGCGGACGGATGCGGTCGCGGAGGTGCACATGCGCCAGCGCCTGTTCCGCCTGGATCGGCTGGAGCCGCCGGACCCGCGCCCGGACGGTCTGCCACGCGTCGCCACCGGCGCCGACCACGGCCTCGTGTTCGACTGGTTCAGGGCGTTCGAGGAGGAGGCGTCGGCCGGCGGCCTGACGAACGCCGCGCTGATCGACGACCGCATCGGCTACGACGGGGTGCTCCTGTGGGAGGTGGACGGCCGCCCGGTGACGCTGGCGGCCCGTACGCGCGTGGTGTCGGGGATGGCGCGGATCGGCCCGGTCTACACGCCGCCCGAACACCGCCGGCGCGGGTACGGAGCCGCGGTCACCGCGGCCCTGGCCCGGGCGACGCTGGACGCCGGCGCCTCGCACGTCGTGCTGTTCACCGACCTGGCCAACCCGACGAGCAACGGCGTCTACCAGCGCATCGGCTTCCGCCCGGTCAGCGACCGGCTGATCCTCAACTTCCGCCCGGGAGCCTGAGAACGCCGAAGCCCTCCCCCGCCGGGGCCCCCCATTTCTATTGTCGGGCGCTCGGGTCGGCGGGAGAAAGGTCCTTGGTACGGCCTGTGGATAACCGCCGGAGGGCTATGGTCGGGGTTTCCCCCTCTGAAAGGCCTTCCGATGTTGCGTATCGCCGGAATTCTCCTTGCCGGGACCGGGGCGGCCCACTTCGCCGCTCCGCAGGTGTTCGACCCGATCTCCAAGGCCGCCTTCCCCGACGACACCCGCCAGTGGACCTACCGCAACGGTGCGATCGAGGTCGCGCTCGGGCTGGCCCTGACGACGAAGAGGACGCGGCTCCTGGGCCTGGCGGGCACCGCCGGGTACGCCGGCTGGCTGGCGAGCCGGGTCCGCGCCAACCGCGGCGCGTCACAGTAGGCCGGCCTCGTACACCAGGATCGCCGCCTGGACGCGGTTGGTCAGCCCGAGTTTGGCGAGCGCACGGCTGACGTGCGTCTTCACCGTGGCCTCCCGCATCGTGAGCTCGCGGCCGATCTCGGCGTTGGACAGGTCGCGGGCGACCGCGCGTACGACCTGACGTTCCCGTGTGGTGAGGACGGCGAAGCGTTCGTGGGCCGCCTCGGCGTGTGACGGACCCCGCTCGACGAACGACCCGATCAGCCGCCTGGTCACGGTGGGGGCCAGCATCGCGTTGCCGGCCGCGACCGTGCGGACGGCGGAGGCCAGGTCGCGCGGCGGAGTGTCCTTCAGCAGAAATCCGACGGCGCCGGCCCGCAGTGCCCGGTGTACGTGTTCATCCAGGTCGAACGTGGTGAGCATGATCACCTTGGGCGGGTCGTCCCGGCGCACGATCCGCTCGGCGGCGGTCAGCCCGTCCATGCCGGGCATCCGGACGTCCATCAGCACGACGTCGGCGCGGAGCCGCTCGACCGCGGCCACGGCCTCGGTGCCGTCCCGCGCCTCGCCCACCACGACGATGTCGCCCGCCGCCTCCAGGATCAGGCGCAGTCCGGACCGTACGAGCGCCTCGTCGTCGACGACCAGCACCCTGATCACCCGGCACCTCCCCCGGCCGGCAGCCTGGCGATCATCCCGAACCCGCCGTCCGGCCGCGGGCACGCCTCGAACTCGCCTCCCAGCAGGCCGACGCGCTCCCGCAGTCCGCTCAGGCCCAGGCCCGCGCCGGGGAGCGGCTCTCGCGACCCCTCGCCGGGGCCGTTGCGCACCGCCACCTCGATCTCGTCCGGAAGATAGCGCAGGACGACCTCGGTGGACGCGCCGCCTGCGTGCTTGTGCACGTTGGTCAGGGCCTCCTGGACGACACGGTAGGCGGTCCGCTCGACCAGGTCCGGGAGCGCCCGGACCGTGCCCTCGTCGCGCCGGGTGACGTCGATGCCCAGGCTCCTGGTCTGGTCGAGCAGCCGGTCGAGATCGGTCAGCGTCGGCTGGGGCACCGTGGCCGCACCCGCGTACGGCGAACGGAGCACCCCAAGGACGTTCCGCAGGTCGCTGAGCGCCTCGCGGCCGATGCCGCGGATCAGGGCGGCCGCCTCGGCGGTGCGCTCGTCGCCGGCGCCGACCTCCAGCGCCCCCGCGTGCAGCACCATCAGGGAGACGCGGTGGGCGACGACGTCGTGCATCTCCCGGGCGATCCGCGTCCGTTCCTGCGCCCGCGCCTGCTCGGCGCGGGCGGCCTGCTCACGCTCCAGCCGCCGGGCGCGCTCGCGCAGCGCGTCGACGGCGAGCCGCCGCGCGTTCACCCACAGACCCGTGGCCAGCGGCAGGCACACGAGTACGGCCAGCAGGATCGCGAGGTTGGGGAAGGTCGCGGTCGCGAGATACCGGGGTCCGCCGACCGCGACCCCGGTCCCGATCGACATTCCGGTGACCGCGAGCGTCGCCAGGCCGAAGGGCACCACGCGCGCCCGCCGCAGGTTCGTACCGGCGTAGTACGCGGCGACCATCACCGCGGGCCAGAGCGCCAGCCACACCCAGCCCACCGCCGCCAGCACGAACACGGGCCATCGCCGGCGCCGGGCGAGACCGGCCGCGACTCCGGACGCCACGCAGGTCGCGATGGCCAGGAACCGGACCCACACGGCCGCCGGACCGGCCGCCGCCGGGAAGAGCTCGCCGAGGAAGCCCTCGACCGACACCACGGACAGCAGGCAGACGGCCGCGCCGAGGATCCACGGGAGGGCCGGATCGATCAGGCGGTCGATCCGCCTCAGCCGCTCGATCGTCCGGTGTCGCTCCATGGCCCGAGCGTACGGGCGGCGAGTCGCCCCGACCCACGACGATCGTCGTACCGGCCGCCAACGAAAGTCGTAGCCGGCCGATCAACGACCGGCGGACGTGATCGTCGTCGCATCGGCTGGAGGCTGCGGTCCATGCGGAAATCCATCATCGGCGGCCTGCTGGCCGCCACCCTCCTCACCTGCACCGCCGCCACCCCGGCGGCCGCGGAACCCGAGCTCGGCCTGCCCCGGCCGACCGGCCCTCGCCCGGTCGGCGTCACGACGTTGCAGCTGGTCGACTCCTCGCGTACGGACCCGTGGGTGCCGGTGTCGGGCGCGCGCCGGCTGATGGTGTCGCTCTGGTACCCGGCGTCGGCGGCAGGGGGCACGCGCGCCGCGTACATGACCCCGCAGGAGTCGGCGCTGCTGCTCAAGGGAGAGGGCATCACCACCGTGGCGCCCGACACGCTGAGCCGGACCCGCACCGACGCGTACACCGACGCCACGCCGACCCGCGGCCGGCATCCGCTGGTCGTGCTCTCCCCGGGGTTCTCCCTGCCGCGCTCGTCCCTCACCTCGCTGGGCGAGGACCTGGCGAGCCGGGGCTACGCGGTCGCCGCGGTCGACCACACCTACGAGAACTTCGGTGAGACCTTCCCCGACGGCCACACCACCACGTGTGTCGTGTGCGAGGCCGACCCGACGCCCGCCCTGGCGCGGAAGCTGGCCGCCGGCCGGGCCGCCGACGTGTCGTTCGTCCTCGACCGGCTCACCGGCTCGCACCCCGCGTGGAAGGGCGGCGTCTCCTCCTCGCGGATCGGCATGGCCGGGCACTCCCTCGGCGGAGACTCCACGGCCGTGACCATGGCGGCCGACCGGCGGGTACGGGCCGGGATCGACATGGACGGCACGATCAACACGCCCGTCACCGGGCTGTCCCGCCCGTTCCTGCTCATGGGGACCGCGGCCGGGCACACGCCGTCGTCCAAGGACGCGACCTGGAACGACGCGTGGCGGCACCTGACCGGGTGGCGACGCTGGATCACCGTCGCCGGCACGCAGCACTCCTCCTTCACCGACCTGCATCCGCTCGCCGACGAGCTCGGCCTCGACTTCGGCACGGACATCTCCGGGACCCGCGCGGTGCAGATCACGCGGGCCTACGTCGGGGCCTTCTTCGACCGCCACCTCCGGAACCGGCCCGAGCCCCTGCTGGACGGGCCCTCGCCGGCCTGTCCGGAGGTGACCTTCTGGAACTGACGCGGGAGAGCGGCGGCCCCTCGCGCGGGGGCCGCCGCCGCCGGTCAGCGGCCGAAGACCATCAGCGCGGAGCCGCGGTCGTTCGGGTACGGGGTGAAGGCGTAGCCGGTCTGCGTGTAGAGCAGGCCGTGCGAGACGACCGCGCCGCCGCCGCCGGACAGGGCGCCGCCCCGGCCCGGCAGGCCGTTGACGCCCTGGACGTCCCGCATCGTGTCGTAGCTCCACAGGACCCGGCCGGTGTCCGCCGAGTAGGCGCGCATCTTGCCGTCCATGCCGCCCTCCCAGACGAGGCCGGGCGTCGTGGTCACCGCCGGGGTGAAGCCGCGCTGGCAGATGTCCGGGTACTTCGCCGCACCGCCCGTCGTGCAGCCGTCCGCCGGGCTCGGCGCCTGCCACAGCACGTGCCCGGTGGCCGGGTCCAGCGCGAACAGCGTGCCCGGGTCGGCCATGTACGTCGCGACGTACAGCCGGTGCCCGTCGTAGCTCGAACCCCACTGGATGCCGGACAGGCCGCCGTTCGGCATCGGCGTGGACAGTTGCCGCCGCCAGACCGCCTTGCCCGTACGGGCGTCGAGCACGTGGTACACGCCGACCTTCTGGCCGATGCCGACCAGGCGCCGCCCGCCCATGGTGAACAGGTTCGGCGCGGCGCCGAGGTCGAAGTCCAGCGCGGTGCCGTCCGGGAGGTTCGGGCAGTACTTCTGGTCCGCCGGGTCCTGGCTGCCGCACTCGGCCCGCCAGGTGTCGACGTCGGTCATCTTCCTGGTCCAGCGGGCCCGCCCGGTACGGGTGTCCAGCGCCAGTACGGAGTCGAAGTGCCCGCCGCTGCCGGTGTAGTTCTGGCCGGTGCCGACGTACACGGTGTGCGTCTCCGGGTCGACCGCCGGGCTGCTCCAGACCCCGCCGCCGGACGGCGCGTACCTCGGCAGACCGTTCGGCCAGGTGCCGTCCCGCTTGGGCTTGGGCACGGTGTAGTAGCGCCAGGCGACCTTCCCGGTACGGGCGTCGAGGGCGTCGAGGTGCCCCCGGAAGGTGCAGCAGGCGTGGTCCTTACCGGCGACGTTCTCGCCGCTGGACACCCCGACGTACACCCGGCCGTCGAAGACGATCGGCGAGCTGGTGACGACCGCGCCGGGTGTCGCGTCGAGCCGCGTCACCCAGTCGAGCCGCCCGCTGCGCCGGTCCACCGCGTACAGGTAGCCGCGGATGTCGCCGAAGTAGACCCGGCCGCCGGAGACCGCCGGGCCGTCCTGTACCTGCGTGCCGCCGGTGCCGACCGTGGTCAGGTCGAAGGTCCACCGCGCGCCGCCGGTACGGGCGTCGCGGGCGTACATCTTGCCGTCCGGGCCGCCGAAGTAGACCGTGCCGCCGGAGACCGCGGGCTGGCTGCGTGGCGTGCCGGCCTCCTTCGGGTACGCGAAGGCCCACCTCAACTTCAGCCCGCCGACATTGGCCGGCGTGATGGCGTGTTCGGCCGAATTGAACCGCGACCCGAGCCGGTCGCCCTGCCAGGTCGGCCAGTCGCCGTTCGCCCGCGGCACGGCGGCGCCCGCCGGCGGCACCATCGCGGTCAACGGCATGACAAGAGACACCACGATCGGTATCGCCATTCGCCGGCGCCCTCGCGCTCCGCGCATCCCATCTCCTCCCGGTGCCCGCGCCCACCGCGGGCTCCCGGCCAGACTGGCGAACGCGCACCGGGCTCCACATCGACCAGACGGTCACACCCGATCAACCGAAAGTCCGGAGATGAACAGCCGATCGGATGCCCGTTCCTGGTCAGCGGTTCATGCCGGTCCACCGCGAGACGTCCACCTTGAGGAAGGCGGCCTCGCGGTCGAGGGTGGCGATCACGGTGTTGGCGGTGACGAGCACGCCGAACAGGACCGCGAGCGTACGGTGCCCGAGCACGTCCAGGCAGATCATCGCCGAGCCGAAGACGAGCGCCTTCACCGCGAGGACCCCGGCGAGCGGCAGTGCCACCCGGGCCTTCGGCGCGGCGAACAGCCCCCACACGACCGCCGCCGCCAGCGGCGTGCCGATGCCCAGAATCAGGTGCAGGGCGAGCCCGCTCCCGACGGTCGCGCCCCACCAGGCGAGCATCGCCAGCGCGAGCAGTTCGAAGAGGAACGCCAGCCCCTCGTTCACCAGGTGCGCCGGGCCGGTGGCGACGAGGTCGCCCCCGGTGAGCCGCCGCCAGCGCGGGATCTCGCTGTAGATGGTGCCGATGACCAGCGCCCAGACCAGCAGCGCCACCGGCACCGGCCAGGCCGCCCAGGACGCGGTGACCGCGGCGAGGAGTTGCAGCACGACCAGCGCGACCGTGACCCAGCCGGGCACGGCGACCGGAACCTGGGTCTTGTCGCCGGGCGTGGCGAACACGGCAGGGAGCCCGATCAGGAGCAGCAGCGCCACACCGGCGAGGACCGGCGAGTGGGAGGCCAGCGCCCAGGGCGTCGCCACCCAGGCGACGGCCTCCGCGGCGAACCGCGGGGCCGCCGAACGTTCGGTACCGACCGGCGCCTCGGGCGCGCCGGTCTCTCGCGTGGAAGCCAGTGCTCTCTCCCGTACATCCCGATGCCACCAGGTACGCCCCAGTGTGCCCTGCCCCCGATCGCTCCTGCCAGAGCACCCTCTGTGGGCCGGAAGGTCACATCGCGGGGGGTTTCGCGCGGCGCAGCAGGTATGCGGCCGATCCGATCGAGCCGACCACGGTGACCAGGATGATGGTCGAGGCGACTCCGGCTCCCGAGCTCTTACAGGCGCCGTCCGGGGAGCAGGTACTGGACCCACGACTCCAGAAGAAGAAAAGCCAGACGGCGACGGCCAGCCCTCCGGGGAAGATCAGGGTGCCGATCAGCTTGTCGAGGGTCGTCCAACGAGCGGAGGCCCACAGAAGCACCACCCCGATCACCCAGCCGAGGCCGGGTAGGACGATGCCGCCGATCAGCAGGAGGATGACCGCCACGAGCTCGAAGGCACCCACCCCGCGTCGCCCCGTGGCCGCCGCCTGAGGTGAGGGCTCCGCCTCGGCGCCCGCCTCGCGGACGATGTCCTCCGGCGTGCCGAGGCGGTCGAGGACGGTGCGTACGGTCGCCTCGTCCTGGTGCCGCTCCTGGGACAGCGTGATCTCGATGTGGGCCTTGATCTCGGCGAGCAGCTCCGCTCGCTGGGCCGACGGCAGCGTGCGAGCCGCCGTCTCGAGGCGGCCGAGGTAGTCCTCGATCAGTTCGTCCGTAGCCGTCATCGCTTTCAATTTCCCTTCCCTATGAAGTACTTCACGGCGTCGCTGAATCGGTCCCACTCCCCGGCGAAAACGTTCAGCGCCTGGCGCCCGGCCGAGGTGAGCCGGTAGTAGCGCCGCGGCGGACCGGTGGTGGACTCCTGCCATGTCGTTTCGACCAGTCCCTGCCGGCGCAGCCGGGACAGCAAGGGGTAGATGGTCCCTTCGCTGGTGACCATCCCGTCGACCTCGCCGAGAAGGCGGATGATCTCGACGCTGTAGCGCTGCTCGTCGCGCAACAGCGCCAGCACGCAGTAGGGCAGCGCGCCCCTACGCATCTGCGTGAGGAGGTTCAATGCATCACCCTGTTCCATGCCACGCATGGTACCTGCCTCGGCATGGGTTGTCGATGGAGGCAGGACGATCGGGTATTCGACCAGATGAAAAGTAGCTCAATAAATAGCTGTTAATCGCTCCATAACGCGCGAAATTGCAGCGCAGGACCAACTCTTCGCAGCTCAGTGGGCCGATTGACGCGAGCGGTCGCGGGAATTGAATTCATGCGCGCCGGCTCCGCGGCCGCATTTCCCGGCCACGGCCCCGCACGTCACCGCGGGTGAAGGGAGCAGATGGTGTCCATCCTCACCCGGCGGGCGGGCCTCGCCGTGCTGGCCGCGCTCGCGTTCGTCTCCGTGCCGGTCCGCGGCGTCGGCTCTGCGGACGCCGGCGTCGATCCCCTCGCGGGCCTGCCGGTCAAGCGGGCGTGCCCGGACACGTCCAAGCCGGGCATGGTGACCTGCCTCGCGCTCGTGCGCACCGATGTGAGGCCGCAGCACGGCATCCAGCCGCAGCACGCGCCCACCGGGCTCGGCGCGCGCGAGCTGCGCGACGCCTACCGGCTGCCGACCGCGACCGCCGGCAAGGGCCAGACGGTCGCCATCATCAACGTCTTCGACGACCCGAAGGCCGAGTCCGACCTCGCCGTCTACCGCGCGCAGTACGGCCTGCCGCCGTGCACCACCGCGAACGGCTGCTTCCGCAAGGTCAACGCCGACGGCAGCACCCGGCTGCCCCACGCCGACACCAGCTGGGCCGAGGAGATGTCCCTTGACCTCGACATGGTCTCGGCGGCCTGCCCCAACTGCAGGATCCTCCTCGTCGAGGCCGACGAGCCCTCGATCCCCGGCCTGGGCCAGGGCGTCGACACCGCCGTACGCCTCGGCGCGAAGTACATCTCCAACAGCTACGGCGGCGCGGAGTCGGCCTCGGCGGCCGCCTCCGACTTCCAGCACTTCGACCACCCGGGCGTGGCGATCACCGCGGCCTCCGGCGACAGCGGCTACGGCGTGCTGTTCCCGGCCACGGCCCCGCACGTCACCGCGGTCGGCGGCACGACACTCAGCCGGGCGTCCAACGCGCGGGGCTGGGACGAGACGGCGTGGAGCGGTTCGGGCTCCGGCTGCTCGACGCAGGCACCCAAGCCGCCGTGGCAGAAGGACACCGGCTGTTCGCGCCGCACCGTCGCCGACGTCGCGGCGGTCGCCGACCCGCACACGGGCGTCGCGGTGTACGACACGTTCGGGTTCGGCGGCTGGCAGGTCGTCGGCGGCACCAGCGCGGCGGCGCCGATCATCGCCGGGGCGTACGCCCTGGCCGCGTCGCTGCCGGGCACCGGGTACGCGGCCGCGGTCCCGTACGCCCATCCGGACGAGCTGCACGACATCGTCCAGGGCAGCACCGGCACCTGCACTCCGGCGTACCTCTGCACCGCGGGCCCCGGTTACGACGGCCCGACCGGGCTCGGCACACCCGACGGCGTGGACGCCTTCCGCGCCGGCCGGGCCGAGGCGAGCCGGGTTCGCGAGGCGGGCGTGTCCTGGTTGGCCCTGGCGGCCGCCCGCCCCGGCCCCGGCGCCCCCGCACCGCGCGCCGTCGCGGACCACGCCGTCACGGGCGGCGCTCCGGCACGTACGGCGGCCGCGGCCCTGCGGCCGCTCGTCAACGGCGGTTTCGAGACCGGCTCGCTGGCCGGCTGGACGTCCGCGGGCGTGGTGACCGGCGTGACCAAGGACCATCCGCACAGCGGAAGGTACGCGGCGCTGCTCGGTTACCCCGACGATCCGAAGAAGGGCGACTCCGTCATCCGGCAGAACTTCACCGCCGTGCGCGGCAACCGCAGGCTGTCGTTCTGGTACAACGTCAGCTGCCCGGACAAGGTGCGCTACGACTGGGTGACCGTCTCGCTGCGCGACGACACGACCGGCGTCACCAGTACGGTGTTGCCCCGCACCTGCACGTACTACAACACGTGGGAGAAGGCCGAGGCTCCGGTCGTCGGCGGCCACGCGTACACCCTGACGCTGCTGAGCCACGACGACGGCTACTTCGGCGACCCGACGTCGGCCAAGTTCGACGACGTGACGCTGTCCTGACGCTCACGGGTGCAGGGGCAGCCCTTTGAGGGTCTTGTCCAGGGGGTTCTTCGGCCCGAACACGGCGAGGCCGACCAGCGCCAGCTCCTCGGCCGGCACGGCGCGGACGGCGGCGCGGTTGGCCTCGTCGTGCCCGGTCTTGAACATGTCCTCGGTGAAGACGGCGACGTCCAGGGAGCGGTTCACGGCCGCGCCGCGCACCCGGCCGAGCGCCTCGGCGCCGGCGGCGTAGACGAGCACGGGCTGGCGGAACATCGACAGGTATCCGGTGCCGGAGCCGTCCTCGTACGGCTCGCCGATGACCTCGGGGTGGTTCGCGGCGACCGCGCCGGCCAGGAACGCGGTCACATTGAGTTTCTGCCAGACGGCCAGATCCTCCCGGACGACAATGCCGATCTTGGTGTCGAATCGCATGGCCCGATCCTGGCGCGGCCGCCCGCCGGGGGTCTTGAACGCTCGTGCGCCGGTCACGGGCGACAATGGAGCGGTGCCACGCGATTGGTCCCGTTACTGGCACTCGGGTGATCGGCCGCTGGAGGCCATGCACGCCCACTTCGAGCGGCATGTCTACCACCGGCACAGCCACGAGTCCTACTCCTTCGGCGTCACGGAGAGCGGCGCCCAGTCGTTCACCTGCCGCGGCGGGGCGCACACCAGCGCGAGCGGCATGGTGATGGCGTTCAATCCCGACGACCCGCACGACGGTCACGCCGCCGACGGGCTCGGTTTCACCTACCGCATGGTGCACATCGGGCCGGATCTCGTCCGCGACGTGCTCTCCGACCGGGGAGGACGCCCCGCCGGTCTGCCGCTGTTCGCCGAGCCGGTGATCGACGATCCGGCCGCCGCGCGGCACGTCGACGCCCTGCACCGCGCGCTGGTCGGCGGTGCGCCGGCCCTGCGGCGCGACGAACTGCTCGCGGCCACGGTCGCGTGCCTCACCCGCCGCGCCACCGGGTGGCGGCCCGAACGGCCCACCGCCGCCGAGCCGACGGTCGCCGCGCTCGCGCGGGACGTCATCCACGACACGTATCTGGAGGACGTCACCGCCGACGACCTCGCGGCCGCGACCGGCCGTACCCGCTACGCGGTCTACCGCGCGTTCCGGTCGGCGTACGGGATGGCGCCGAGCGACTACCAGCGGCAGCTGCGGCTACGGGCGGCCCGGCGGCTGATCGCCGCCGGCGAGCCGCTGAGCGACGTCGCGGCCCGTACGGGGTTCGCCGACCAGGCCCATTTCACGCGCTGGTTCACCCGCTACTACGGCGTCACGCCCGGCGGCTATCGGCTCGCGCGCCTCAGGACGGGGTGAAGCCGGGCAGCAGGACGGGCAGCCGCTCGGCGCCCTCCGCCGTCACCGTCACGTCCCGGCCGCCGGCCGGCGCGACGAGCCCCTGGTCGAGGAAGGCGTCGAGCACGGAGCGGCCGAGCGCCCCGCCGAGGTGCGGAAGCCGCCACGTACGGTCCAGGCAGGCGGTGGCGAGCTTGCGGCGGCCCGGATCGACCGCCGCGAGGTCGACGCCGAGCTCGCCGAAGAGCGTGGGGTCGGGCCCCAGGCTCCGGCCGTCGTCCGTCAGCGCGCCCCGCCGGACGAGCGCGCCGAACACCGCGACGCCGAGCCGCCCGGCGAGGTGGTCGTAGCAGGTCCGCGTCGCGTCGGCGGTGGCACCGGCACGCCGCGGCCCCGCCTCCGGGTCGGCGTGCGCGTACCGGGACAGCGCGGTGAGCACGTCACCGAGGCCGGGGGCGGCCGCGCGGTAGACCGCGTGCCGTCCGGTGTGCTCGACCTCGACGAGCCCGGCCGTACGCAGCCGCGCCAGGTGGTTGCCCAGGCGGGGCGCTGTCACGCCGAGCGCGTCGGCGAGCTGGCTGAGCGTGTGCGGGCCCTCGATGGCGAGGAGCTGCAGGGCGGTGAGCCGGATCGGATCGGCGAGCTCCCGCGCGAGCGCGGTCACCGCGCTGGTCACCGGGTGCCGAGGATCGACCCAATCCGACATGCCGGCCAGGCTATCACCATTCATGGAACCGTGAATGGTGCTTGCGCCGTCGTCGCGTACCGACCTACATTCACCTTTCAGGCTTCTCTGAAAGGTGGCGCGGTGGCAACGATGGCGCTCTCGGCGGTACGGCCGGGGCTGCGGCGGCTGCTCTGGGGACGCGGGATCTCGGCACTGGGTGACGGCCTGTGGTTCACCATCTGGGCGCTGTACTTCACCCGGATCCTGCGGCTGTCCCCGAGCACCGTCGGCCTGGCCATGACGCTGGCCGGCGGCGCCGGGCTCGCCCTGGCCGTGCCGATCGGGGCGCTCGCCGACCGGTACGGTCCGCGCGGCGTGCTCGTCGCGATCACCGTCGTACGGGCGGCGGCGATGGCCGGATACCTGGTCATCCACGGCACCTGGGCGTTCCTCGCGGTGACCGTCCTGTTCACCGCGCCGGCCAACGGCGCCACCGCGGCGCGGACCGCGATGGTGGCCGGGCTGGTCCCCGGCGACGCCGAGCGGATGCGGACCCTGGCCGGGCAACGCGTCGCCCAGCACGTCGGGTACGCCGTCGGCGCCGGACTCGGCGCGCTGGTCCTGTCGGCCGACCGGCCCGGCGGCTATCTGGCGGCGATCGCGGGCGACGCGGCCAGCTTCCTCGTACTGGCGGCCGTGACCGCGACCGTGCCCGCGGTGGCGCCGGTCGCCCGCTCCCGTACGACCGGCGCGCGGCTGGTCCTGCGCGACCGCCCGTACCTGGCCGTCGCCGGGGCCACGGCGGTGCTGTCCCTGTGCTGGGCGATGCTGTCCACGGGCCTCCCGCTGTGGATCTCCCGTACGGGCCGGCTCCCGCTGTCGCTGAGCGGCGCGGTCGTGGTGATCAGCTCGGTCGGGATCGCCGTTCTCCAGGTGCCGGCCGCCCGGCTGGCGCGCGGCGTCGGCGCCTCCGCCCGTACGGCGGTGTGGTCGGGCGTCGCGCTGGCGGTGAGCTGTGTGCTGCTGGCGACGACGTCCGCCGGGCCGGTCCTGGTCGCCGCGTCGGTCGTCATCGTCGCGTCGCTCTTCCACGTGGCCGGTGAGCTGGGGTTCGTCGCGGCGAGCTGGGGGCTGTCGATCCCCCTGATGCCCGAACACGCACGCGGGGCGTACCAGGGAGCGTCGGAGGGGGCCACCGCGACGGTGCAGATGTTCGCGCCCGCGGTGTTCACGCTGACGCTCACCGGGCTCGGGGCGGCGGGCTGGCTCCTCGTCGCCGCGGTGTTCGTCGCGTGCTCCGCACCCCTGCCGGCACTCGCCCGCTGGGCCGAGCGAACCCGACGCGAGCCGCGACACACCATCTGACCAGCCCGAACATCGGTGATCGCGCCCCCTCTCTTCGCTACCGTCGCGATCAAGGCCTCCGCGAGCCGCGGGGGAGCGAAAGGAGCCCTCGTGCGAGTCGTGGTCATCGGAGCGGGCATCGTGGGCGCCGCCGTCGCGGCCGGACTGACCCGCCGCGGCGCGCGGGTCACGGTGCTGGAGGAGCGCTTCGCCGGCGCCGGCACCACCGGCGCGTCATTCGGCCTGGTCACCGCGGATCACACGGAGTCGGAGCCGTACCACACGCTGGCCCACGCGGCCGTCCACGCCCACCACGCGCTGGGCAGCGACGCGTTCGTGCCGACCGGGCACCTGGTGTGGGCGACGGAGCGAGCGGGCCTGGAGGAGCTGAACCGGCGGGTGGACTGGCTCGCGGGCCGCGACTACGCCGTCGAGTGGATCACCGCCGCGCGGGCCGCCGAGCTGGAACCGGGCCTGGTCCCGCGGCCGGACGGCACCGAGTACGCGCTGTTCCCGGAGGAGGCCCACGTCTTCCCGGCCCGGCTGCTCGGCCGCCTGCTGGCCGAGGCGCGCGCGGGCGGCGCCGACGTCGAGACCGGCGTCGCCGTACGGGAGATCCGGTCGAACGGGTCGGGCGCGAACGTCGTGCTCGCCGACGGCGACGTGCGGACCGCCGACTACGTGGTGAGCTGCGCGGGCCGCTGGACCGGCATGCTGCTGGACGTCGCGACGCTCGATTCGCGCATGCCGGGCGCGCACACGGGCGGCTTCCTGGCGAGCACGACACCGGTGACGGCCCCGCTGTCGCGCGTCCTGTCGACGGACCGCCTGAGCGTACGCCCGGACGGCGGGGGCCGCCTGCTGCTGCGCGCCCCGGACCTGGACGCGGCCGCGGACCCGGCGGTGCCACCGCCGCCCCGGATCGGCGCGGAACTGCTGTCCCGCCTGCCGGAACTGCTGACCGGCACCGACGGCGCCCACGTGGAACAGGTACGCGTCGCCCAGCACGCGGGCCCGTGCCGAGGCCGCACGGCGGCGGGCTTCGTGGACCACGCGTACCGCGTGTACGCGGCGGTGACCCGCGACGGCATCACCCTCGCCCCGCTGCTGGCCGACCTGGTCGCCGGCGAACTGCACGGCACGGAGTCCGCCCTGCTGAGCCCGTTCCGCCCCGGCGCCGAGGTCCTCGCGTTCCCCGGCTAGCCATCCCGACCGGGGCGGGCAGGGAGGACGTCGTTGGAGGCTCGCTACCGCCCGGTCGCGCAGTAGGCGTCCACGGCCGTGTCCCACTGAGCGGTCACGCCAGGCTCATTGTCCGTGACCAGGCTCACGTGGTATTCGTTCTGGGCCACCACGACCTGACGTTCGCCGTCCGCGCTGCTGATCCAGGTGCTCACGTAGCCGAGCACCTCGCCGGTGTGGGTGAACACCTCGCCGCACTTCTTGGTGTCGACCCGCCCCACGCCGAGCGCGTAGTTGGTGAAGCCGCCCACCGTCTCGAGTTCCTGCTGCTGCGCCGGGGGCAGCAGGCGGCCGGAGAACAGGGCCCGGTCGAAGTCCGCCAGGTCGTCCATCGTGGACACGATCGCGCCCGCCGGCCCGAACGCCGAGACGTTGGAGAAGGAGATGTCCCGGACCCATTCGTAGCCGTGCAGCCAGTTCCCGTACAGCTTGGGGTCGTCGGTCGGGAAGGTGGTGTTCTTGAGGCCGAGCGGGTCGATGATCCGGTTCTTCACCTCGGTCGCCGGGTCGTTCCCGGTCACCGCCTTGATGACCATGCCGGCGAGAATGTAGTTCGTGTTCGAGTAGGCGAACTTGTCCAGCGGCGGATTCGAGATGGCGATGTCGACCAGTTTCCGCGGATCCCAGTGCTTGCCGTTGTTCAGATCCGCGATGTATTCGTTGCGGAACGCCGTGTCCGAGATGTAGTCGGGCAGGCGGCTGGTGTGGTTGAGCAACTGCCTGATGGTGATCTTCTTGCCGTCGTTGCCGTTCTTGTTCACCACGCCGGGCAGCCACCGGTCCACGGTGTCGTCGAGCGACAGTTTGTGCTCGGCCTCCAGTTGCAGCAGCACGGTGGAGGTGAACTGCTTGGTGTTGCTGCCGATGCGGAACTGCGCCTTCGGGTCCGCCGGCACCCGCATGAACATGTCTCCCCAGCCCGCATGGGCGTACTCGACCGTGTCGCCGTCGCGGACCATGCCGATGACACCGGGCAGGTTGTCGTCCGACCGCGCTTTCGTCACGCCCGCCTGGAGCACCTCGCCCGGCGTCTGCGCCTCGGCCCGCGCGGCGGTCACACCGGCGGCGCCGGTGATCAATATGGAAAGGGCGATGACCGCCCGGGTACCGGCTCTCCAGAATTTCACCTGCGCCAACCTCCGAAATCGGCCGCTCATAAGCCGCAGTAAAGTTAGCGGCGACCGATTAAATCGGAATGAAATGATGGTTTCAGTGGCGCTGAGTCACCCTCTCCGAAGTCCACGGGACGTATGTCGGGTACGTGGCTGGGCCACACGGGCGCGCATGATGAGTGCGGCGACGTAGTACGTGCACGGCCCGGATCCCGTGTTGGCGTAGCCGTGGGTGACGTCGGCGGCGAAGTAGGCCGAGTCGCCCTCGTTCAGGTCGACGGGCGTGTCGGCGATGGTCAGCCGGAGGGTGCCGGACTCGACGACGACGTACTCGTGGGAGCCCGGGGCGTACGCCGGGAAGCGGCCGGCGTCGCAGTCCGGAGGCAGGGTCGTGCGGATCCACTCGAAGTTCACTCCGGGCACGACCGGCGACAGGACGGTCCGCCGCCATCCTCCCGGCTCGTCGACGCTGTCCTGGTCGGCGGCGCGGCGCACGATGATCCGGGTGTCCTCGGGCTCGGCGACGAGGTCGGCCAGAGACACACCGAGGCCGTCCGCGATGCGGGCCAGGACCACGATCGTCGGGGCCTTCTGCCCGCGCTCCACCGACGACAGCATGCCCACGCTCACGTCGGCCGCCTCGGCCAGCTGCTGAAGAGTCAGGCCCCGGTCGTGTCGCAGCCCCTGGATGCGCACGCCCAACGCCACAAGCATTTCTCTATAATAGCTACGAATTTCACTATAGAGAAACGAGCATGCCGTGGCAGTCCCCGAAGCGGTCATTCGCCCCGCCGTTCCCGCTGATCTGGAGGCCGTGGCCGAGATCTACGCGCACTACGTCTCCGAGACCGTGATCACCTTCGACCAGACCCCGCCGACCGTCGCCGATTGGCAGGGGCGGCTCGACGACCTCGCCGGCCGGGGGCTGCCCTTCCTGGTCGCCGACCTCAACGACGAGGTCGTCGGGTATGCCTACGCCGGCCCGTGGCGCCCCAAGCCGGCCTACCGGTACACGGTGGAGGACTCGATCTATCTCGCCTCGGACCGGACGGGCCGGGGGCTGGGCGGAGCGCTGCTCGGCACGCTGCTGCCCCGATGCGCCCAGGCGGGCATGCGCCAGATGATCGCGGTCATCGCGGACACCGGGAACGGCGCCTCCACCGCCCTGCACGAGCGTTTCGGCTTCGCGCCCGCGGGCCGGCTGACCGGCGTCGGACACAAGCACGGCCGCTCGATCGACACGCTGCTCATGCAGCGGGCCCTGACCACGGATTAGGTCCAGGACTCACGGCCGCGGCTCCGCGACCACGCGCAAAAGGCCCGACGCCCGCACGCTCGGGCCCGTCGCCGTCGACCAGGTCCGGCCGAGACCGTAGCCGCGCACGGCACGGGAGCGACCACAATGGAGGCGTGGGCATCCTGATCGAGGTCGCGCCCGACCTGCGGCTGTTCCTGGCGTCCCGGCACCGGGACGGGCGGGTCGACGCCGCCGTCGACGGCACGTCCTCGCTGGGGCACGTGGTCGAGTCGCTCGGCGTCCCCCTGCCGGAGGTCGGCACGCTGCTCCTGGACGGCGGCCCCGTCGCCGCGTCGCATCGACCCGTCGACGGGGAGCACGTCACCGTACTCGCCGTCTCGCGGCCGCAGCCGACGCCCGATCCGCCCCGGTTCCTGCTCGACGTTCACCTCGGCACCGTCGCCCGGCGGCTACGGCTCGTCGGGGTCGACGCCGCGTACGGCAACGATCTCGACGACGACACCCTCATCGACATGGCCAACGAGCAGCGCAGGATCCTGCTCACCCAGGATCGTGGCATCCTCCGCCGCCGCAAGCTGTGGTTCGGCGCCTTCGTACGCGGGAGCCGGCCCGATGAGCAGTTCGACGACCTTCTCGACCGGTTCGCCCCGCCGCTGCGTCCGTGGACGCGCTGCACCGCCTGCAACGGCCGGCTCGCCCCCGTCGCCAAAGAGGAGATCGAGCACCGCCTCGAACCCGGCACCCGCCGCTGCCACGACGAGTTCGCCCGCTGTCAGGCCTGCGACCGGCTCTACTGGAAGGGCGCGCACCACGAACGGCTGAGGGAGATCGTCAGCGACGCCCGTCGGATGCGCCACGCGTGACCGAGGGGAAGACGCGTCAGCGTGGGTCCCCTGCGGGGATGCGTGCGCGTACGAGGAAGCCGCCGTTCGCCTGCCGGTCGGCGCTGAACTCGCCGCCCAGGGCGTCGACCCGCTCACGGAGCCCGGCGAGGCCTCGCCCGCTTCCGCCAGGAGATGCGGTCCGTGCGCCGGAGCCGTCGGTGCCGACCCGCACGGTGATCTCCTTCTCGCCGTAGCACAGGTGGACCGTGGTGCGGCTGCCGTGAGCGTACTTGAGGGCGTTGGTCAGTGCTTCTTGCACCACCCGGTAGGCCACGAACTCGGCGCTGCCGACCGATTCTGCCCGTTCGCCCTCTTCGGTGAACTCCACGGGCTGCCCGGCCCGGCGGGTCTGTTCCACGAGCGTGTGCAGGTCGCCGACGGATGGGGTGTCGACGGGGGTGTCGTGGTCGGGGTTGAGCAGGTCGAGCAGGTGCCGCAGGTCGGAGATGGCCCGGCGGCCGGTGTCGGTGATGGTGCTCAGGGTCGCGTCGAGGCGGTCGGGCGCGGCGGTCAGATAGCGTGCCGCCTCGGCCTGCACGACCATCGCCGTCACGTGGTGGGTCACGACGTCGTGCAGCTCGCGGGCGATGCGGGTGCGTTCGGCGGTACGAGTCGCCTCGGCCACGCGTAGGCGCTGTTCGGCCTCGGCGGCCCGGGTCGCGCGCAGCCAGGATCCGACCCCCCACACCAGGACCAGCGAGACGTAGAACAGCGCGAATCCGTCCACCTTCTCGGTCCCGCCGAGCAGGTGGAGCGCGACCGCCAGCGACACGAAGCCCAGGCTGAACACGACCGCGGTGACGCGCCGCCGACGTTCCAGATGGGCGCCCACGCTCAGCAGCGCGATGGGCAGCGCGGTGCCCGCCACCTCGTGGTAACCGCGGAGCTGGTCGAGGGCGAAACCGATCGACACCAGGGCCAGGCAGGCGGCCGGCCATCGGCGGCGTACGGCGAGCGGGAGGCCCTCGATGGCGACCGCCGCGAGGGTCAGGGCGTCGAAGGGGCGGGTCGCCAGCCCACCGAGCTGTGTCCCGAAGCCGTGGAACGCCGGAAACAGCGACGCGGCGAACAAGAACAGCGCGAACGGGAAATCCCGGACCGTGACGTCACACCGTCGCCACAGATCCGGGATCCGCCGGTAGTCGATCACTGAGCGACCGTAGCGGTCGTGGCCGCCCGGGCGCCGCGCCGGCGGGGAACGAGGTTGCCGCGCCGGCGGGCCACCCACAGGAACACGATCGTCAGCAGCACGCCGAACGTGACCGCTGACCCGCTCGCCTCCGGCCCGAACTGGCCGCCGGTGATCAGCGCCGGACCCGACGTCACGCCGTGCAGCAGCCCGTCGTTCTGGCCGTTGCCGGAGACCTCCGTGCCGAAGATGGCGGCCTCGGCGAAGTTCCACCCGAAGTGCAGGCCGATCGGCACCCACAGGTTGCGGGTGGCGACGTACGCGGCCGCCAGCGTGCCGCCGGCCTCGATCGCGATGGCGATCGCACCCCACAGAGTGGCGTCCGGGTTGAGCAGGTGGTACGCGCCGAACAGCACGCTGGTCACCACCAGCGCCACCCAGGTGCCGGTGCGTCCCTCGATGATCCGGAACAGCACGCCGCGGAACATCAGCTCCTCGGTCACCGCGGCGGCGGCCATGTAGCCGAACAACCCGACCGGGCCGGTCACCGACCCGAACCCGTCGACCCGGTAGGCCCCGTTGAAGGCGATGTTCCCGATGACGGCGCCGAACCACGCGACGCCGATGAGCACCCCCAGGCCGACGCGAGCGGTGGCGCCCTTGACGGCCACCTCCACCGGCTGGCGGCGCTCGGACCACCGCACCACCTTGGCGTACACGAACAGCGCGAGCACGGCCGTCGCGAGACCGACGACCAGGCACAGAACAGCATTGTCCTGCACCGCGGCCACGAGCTGGCCGCCGATGAAAGCGACCACCATGACGGGCAGCAGCTGCTTCAACAATCGCATGACGATTCCTTCGCGATTTTTCTTTGCGGATTCCGCGGCTGGGAGCGCCGCGGCGATATGGAAACGCTAGGGATTCGCTGGCCGAAAATCGTCACCGTGCGGTGGACAGTCGCTTGTAGCTCGCACGGGGGACAAGCCGCGCCTCCAGGTGTCCACCGTGCGGTGACGATTCCCGGGCCGTCGGATCAATAGCGTTCTCCACATCGCTTTCTCACTGGAGGAAAATATGAATCCCACGTTCAAGGCATCCGCCGTGATGGCACTGTGCTGCGCCGTGACCGGCACGGGGCTGGTCGGCTGCAAAGACGTCTCAGACGCGCATACGAAATCATCTGTAACGAAAATCGACGGCCGGACGGTGAACGTCTCCTGCTCGGGCAAACCGATGAAACACAAGCCCGTCATCGTCTTGATGCCCGGGCTGGGCGATGGGCTGGAGAAGATGGCCGGCATCCAGAAGACCCTGAGCGAGAAGAACCGTGTCTGCTCCTACGACCGGCTCGGCGAAGGCGCGAGCGACCAGCCGGACGGCCCGCAGACCTTCGCCGGCAGCGGGAAGATCCTCACCGGGGTCATCGACCGGGTCGCCGGTCACCGGCCGGTCGTGCTGGCCGGGCACTCGCTGGGCGGGATGATCGCCGCCAGGTACGCCCCCGGCCACCGGGACAGGGTCAAGGGCGTGGTCCTGATGGACGCCACATCACCGACCTCGGTCGCCGACGTCACCAACGCGATCCCCGAGTCCGCCACCGGCCCGGCGGCCGAACTGCGCGCGCAGACCCTCCAGGTCGACCGGGGCGACAACCCGGAGAAGCTCCTCATCACCGACGGGAAGGTCCGCTCGGCCGGCGACATCCCGGTAGCGGTGATCCAGCATGGGAAGAAGTACCTCGCGGCCTTCCCCGAGTACGGACCCCGCCTGGAGGAAGACTGGGCCAAGGGTCAGCGCGAATGGCTCGCGATCTCCCACCACAGCAAGCTGATCACGGCCACGAACAGCGAACACTACATCTACGTCGACCAGCCCGACCTCGCCGTCAAGACCATTCAGCGCGTCACCTCCGAAGCCGCGCGCTGAGCGGTTGAACCGCCGGGCGTTCCCTTCCGTATGCCGAAGAAGGGGTTGGTCTGCGTCACCACAGCGGAGGAGAACGAGGCATTGCTGTCGGATCAGTCGACGAGCGCACGAGCCGAATGGCAGTCCTGCCGGGCGAGGACCCGCTGTACGCGCGGCGCCCGGTACGTCACCGGGGCGGACATCGTCCGGATCTCCCGTACGCTCGCCCTCGAACCGTGGAAATTCACGCAGACCGCGCCCGCCACGGTCGGCGACCCCACCGGCATCGTCCTCGACAAGGGCCGCCGCCGCGTCACCCTCAAGCTCGCCAACGCCGCCCACGGATGCGTCTTCTCGATCCGTACGCCCAGCGGCGCCGCCTGCTGCGGCCTCGGAGACGTCGCCCCCGTCGCGTGCCGGATGTTCCCGATCGATCCGAAGGACGGCGTTCCGACGGTACGTCCCGAACGCACCTGCGACTGCCATGAGTGGAAGCTGGAGGATCTGGACCGGGGGGCGGTGGTCAAGGCCATGAGCACCTGGACGGCCGACCGTGACCACTGGTTCGAACTCGTGGAGCGGTGGAACGCGCTGGCGGCCGACTCCGACGAGGAGTCCGACATCAAGGATTTTCAGCGCTACCTGCTCGAAGCACAGAGCGCCCGCGAGGCCGGCGCGGGATGGCCCGAGGATGTGACGGCATGAGCAGCGGTCCCAACGTCGCCGGATGCGCCGGTTGCGCCGCCAGGTGCTGCCGCAAGTACCAGGTCGGGATAACCCCCAGGGATGTCCGGGTACTCGCCGAGGGCACCGCCATGCATCCCAGCGACTTCGTCCGGCTGCTGGACACCGACAAGGAGGGCTTCCGCCTCCGGCCGGGCGGACCCGCGAAAAAGCTCTACCTGCAACGATCGGCGGACGACAGCGGCTGCGTGTTCCTCATGGAGATCGCCTCCGGCGAGGCCCGCTGCGGCGTGTACGCCCACCGTCCGCTCGTGTGCAGCACCTTCCCCATGAGCCTGCGGGGCGGCGTGGTGACGGTCCGGGAGAACGTCGTCTGCGGCCCCGACTCCTGGAACCTGTTCGCGATGGACCTCCCCAACAGCCGACGTGAACTCACCCTCGACAACGCGGCCCGCGCCGAACACCGAGAGATCATCCGGGTCTGGAACAAGCGGATCGACGCCTCCGGCCGGGAAGCGACACCTTACGATCTCTACGACTTCCTGCTGAGGTACACCCCCGAAACGGCGGCGCAAGCTCAAGAAGACTGAACGCCGCCACGCATTACGACCCTGATCTCGACACAGTCGGAGTTGTTGCCCTGCGAACGACTCGACTTACGCCAGCCGTCAGACTCGGTCATGTCATTGCCTCCATGGCGGTTTCCATCAGACGCCGAGACAGTTTTACGGGGAGCGCCTGGTCTCCGATGCGATCGTAATTGACCATCATCCGTTCCACACCCTTCGCCCCCCTGTCGAGCCTCCCACCGCCCTGGGCTTCGAGGTACGCGACCGTGTCGCTCTCCGTCTCGATGACCTCGAAAGATCCGTCCAGTCCAAGGTGCTCGCCGACATCGATGGGCACCACGCGGATACTCACGTTCGGTCGCTCGCCCGCCTCCAAGAGGTACGCGAGTTGCGCACGCATGACCGCTTTGCCACCCACAGGTCGGGACAGGATTCCCTCATCCAGCAGGACGGACAGCCGCGGAGGCGGGTCACGGTCCAACACGTGTTGCCGTTCCATACGCATTTTGACCGCCGCGTCCACATCCGGCACGCCGCCGGCGATCAGGAACGCCCGTGCGTAGTCGGGTGTCTGGAGCAGGCCAGGAACCACGAGCGCCTCGTAGGCGCGAATGATCTTGGCGCGGCGCTCGTACCGCAAGAACTGCAGGAACCAGCCCGAATCATGTTGCTGGTTCGCGTGGGTGACCAGGCGTTCGAAGTGGCCGCACGTGTCCCACGCGCTGTCTAATTTTCGGGCGTGCTCGATATCCAGTGGGCGGAGGCCCGATTCGTAGTTGTGTACAGCGGATCGGCGCACATTCAGGATGCGGCCCACATCGGCCTGCGACATGCCGTGCGCGAGGCGATATCTCCTTAGGTCGAAGGCCACCCAGTCATGAAGTGATCCCAAGGGATCCAGCTCGTCGGCGAGCGCCATGCGACACCTCCCCGTACACGATTTTTTTGTGTACGACACAGGCTACACATTGAATGTCACGCTCGTCGGTAATTCCACTTCACAGCGGAGATGGGCGATCCCATGAACGCACACATATCGGAAAGGCCGGTTGCGGCCGTGGAGTTCGGCGACGACGGCGTCCGGACTCTTCGTCAAAGACGCCACCGCGCCCGGTGAGGCGCGTACGTGGGTCGCGGCGTATTTCCTCGCCCACGGCCGGGCCGACGTCATTCCCGACGCACGGATCCTCGTGAGCGAGCTGGTGACCAACGCGCTACGAGAAGAGGCGTTGTTCGAGGTCAACGGCGGTGCCGCCATCGGTTTGACGATCACCCGGGGCCCGCTCGCGTACCGCGTCGGCGTGTACGACGGCAACCCCGATCCCCCGCCGGCACCTCCGGAATTTCCCGCTCTGGACGCCGAGGCGGGGCGCGGCCTGGTGCTGGTCGCCGCGATCGCGACGCAGTGGGGCTCGACGCCCGCCACCGACCCCGCGACCGGCCGCCAGGGCAAATACGTGTGGTTCGAACTGCCGCGCACGGCGTCCGATGAGTAAGGACATGGCGCCCCACTTCGACGATCTGCTCACGCCACGTGAGGCGGCGGCGCTGCTGGGCGTACGGACCACCACGCTCGCCCGGTGGGCAAGGGACGGGATCATCAAGCCCGCCGTCCACACCCCCGGCGGCCATCGCCGCTATCGGCGCGGCGAGGTACTGACCCTACGGACCGACAACACCACCGAACGACGGATCGACGAAGACGCGGCCCGGCTCTACGACCAAGGCTGGCCGATTCGCCGGGTGGCCGCCGAGTTCGGCGTGAGCTACGGCATGATGCGCCGCATCCTCATCAGGCAGACGGCGCTGCGAAGTCATGCACGGCCTCGTCATAGTGCCGCTGAGCCGCCATGACCTCGGGGGTGTGTGCCGAGATCCAGCGGACCAGTTGGGCGAACGGGCGGGACAGGCCCCGGCCCAGCTCGGTCAGCTCATAGCTGACCTGTGGCGGGGTGGTCGGCTCCACGGTGCGCTCGACCATCCCGTCGCGGACCAGGGTCCGGAGCTTCGCGGAGAGCATCTTCTCGCTGATGCCCTCGATGCGCTCGCGCAGTTCGAAGAAGCGCATCGGCCCAGGCGTCAAGGCGGCGAGGATCAGCGGCACCCATCGTCCGGTGACATGTTCCATCACCTCCCGCCCAGGGCAGGCGCTGTGAAACGTGTCACTGATCCACCGGGCGTCGCTCTCGTCCACCTGCTCACCTACCGCGGTCGCATGGGCTTACCAAAAGGTACGTACTTACAAAGGGTAAGCCCAGAACCTAATGTCTCCCGCGTCTTCGTACGACGAGCAGGGAGAGGCAAGATGAACAGCAAGCG
This sequence comes from Actinoallomurus iriomotensis, assembly GCF_030269445.1. Lineage (GTDB taxonomy): Bacteria > Actinomycetota > Actinomycetes > Streptosporangiales > Streptosporangiaceae > Actinoallomurus > Actinoallomurus iriomotensis. The sequence continues at coordinate 184,534 of NZ_BSTJ01000017.1, read as the reverse complement.
GGTAGCGCTGGTCAGCGGAGCCGGCCGGGGAATCGGGGCCGCGACCGCGCGCGAGTTGGGCCGGCTCGGCTATCACGTGATCGTCAACTATCTGCGCGACGCCGAGTCCGCGAAGCTGGTGGTCGAGCAGATCGGCGACGCGCAGGCGATCTCGGCCGACGTGACCGACGAGGCTCAGGTCACCGCGCTGGTGGACCGGGTGGTCGCCGAGCACGGGCGGATCGACGTGCTGGTGGGCAACGCCAACACCGTGGCACCGCCGTTCGGCCCGCTGGAGCACGTCCCGTGGGAGGCGTTCGAGGCCAAGGTGAGCGGCGAGCTGGCCGGGCTCTACCACCTGACCCGGCGCGTGCTGCCGGTCATGCGCCGGCGGCGGTCCGGCCGGATCGTCTACGTCTCCGCCACCGCGGCCGAGCTGATCATCGGCAGTGCCGCCCACTCCACGGCCAAGGCCGCCGTGAACGCTTTCGTCCTGCAGGTCGCCGGCGAGGCCATACGGGACGGCGTCACCGTCAACGCCGTCGCCCCGGGCGCGGTCGGTACCGATGCCACCGCTGAGGTGTTCACCGACGGCATCCGGCGCCACTTCGGCGACCGGTCCGTGACCGGCACAATGCTGCGGCCGCAGGACCTGGCTCGCCCGATCGCCGCGCTCGTGGACGGCGCGTTCGCCGCGGTCACCGGCCAGGTGATCCCCGTCGATGGCGGATACCCTCTGCTGAGCCAGTTGCTGGACGGCCTGCCGGCCCGGTTCCGCGATGACGCGGTCAGTCGCTGAACTTCAGGTGTGAGCCGGTGATCCGCAGGGCGATCCCCTTCGAGGACACTTTCAGGCTCTTGAACTTCAGGCCCATCGGCAGGCCCGTCACCGGGACCGTGAAGTCGAGGTCGTCGCCCAGGTCCGACAGCGGGAAGCCCTCCACCGACACCGCGTGCACCCGTATGCCGTTGCCGACCTTCGTGACCTGGGCCGTCGCGGTCGCGGTCGCGACCTCCAGGTCCACGTCCGCCTTGACCGTGTCGGGGCCCGCGGCGGTCAGTGACAGGTCGGGTTGGCCGGCGGCCTTGGTCAGTGCGCCGAACGACACCGTCGCCGTGCCGTCCACGCTGCCGATCGTGCCCGAGCGGAAGCCCGAGTCCACCCGTACGTCGCGGGCGTCGCCGTCGATGGTGCTGATCGTCAGCGGACCCTCCCGTACGTCGTGGGCGGTCATGCGGGCGTGCGGGAAGTGGCGGCGCAGCACCTGGGTCAGGAACGGGAAGCCGTAGATCGTGACGTCGGGGCGGGCGCCGAAGCCCTCCTTCTGCACCTCGGAGGCGATCCGGCGCTCGGCGTACGCCGCCGCGACGCGGTCGCCGGCGACGGCGATCCCGGCCAGCACCAGAATGACGATCACCAATACCACGGGCCAGCGGCGCCTCCTCCGTCTCGCGGGGAGGTCCGGGCGCGTCGAATCCGACGAGAATGTGCTCATCGCGGTCTCGCACTGCGGGCCAGCATGTCATTCACCCAATTTCACCGATGGCCTGCCGTCAATAGCCAAAATATGCCACGCGGGAAAGATGGGCGTTCGAGGTTATTGCTCTACACTGCGGTGCTATGACGGTCGAGGGCTCCGTCTCATCCGTGGCTCCCCCGGCGCTCGTCGTGCGGACCACGGGGACGGTCCGTACGCTCCAGCCCGGTGGGTCCTATCAGGTCGGCCGCGATCCGGCCGCCGACATCACTGTGGACGATGCCCGGGTGTCGTGGCGGCACGGTGTGCTGCGCACCGATGACAACGGCTGGATCTTCGAGGACCTGGGCAGCACCAACGGCACGTTCGTTGGCGGCCACCGGATCCGGCGCGCGGGCATCGAGGGCGAGATCCTCCTCTCGCTGGGCCACGTGACGAGCGGTGTCCAGTTGGCCTGCTCGGTTCCGCCGATGATGGACCAGCGGACCGGCGTCGACCGTGAGCCGACCTCGATCATCCAGGTACGGACCCGGCGGCTGCGGATCGGCCGCGCGCCCGACAACGACATCGTGCTGCCCGATCTGATCGTCTCCCGGTACCACGCGGAACTGCGTGAGGTCGCCGGCGGCCAGCACGAGATCGTCGATCTGGGCGGCCATAACGGCACCTTCGTCAATGGGCGACGCGTCACTTCGGCGGTGCTGAACAATACTGACATCGTCGGTATCGGACGCGCCACTTTTCGCCTGGTCGGGAATGAACTAAGGGAATTCGACGACACCGGCGACGTCTCGCTGATCGCCCAGGATCTCGTCGTACGGACCGCCAAGGGCAAGGTCCTGCTCGACCACGTGAGCTTCCCGATCCCGGAGCGGTGCCTCGTCGGCGTCATCGGTCCGAGCGGCGCGGGCAAGTCCACCCTGCTCGGCGCGGTGACCGGCACGCGTCCGGCCACCGAGGGCAGCGTCCAGTACGACCACCGCGACCTCTACACGCACTATCCGGAGCTGCGGCACCGCATCGGCCTGGTTCCGCAGGAGGACATCCTGCACACCCAGCTGCCCACGCGGCGGGCGCTGCGGTACGCCGCGGAGCTGCGGTTCCCCGGCGACACCAGCGGGGCCGAACGCGACCGCCGCGTGGATGAGGTGCTGGAGGAGCTGGGCCTGACGCCGCACGCGCAGACGCGCGTCGACCGGCTGTCCGGCGGCCAGCGCAAACGCGTGAGCGTGGCGCTCGAACTCCTGACCAAGCCGTCGCTGCTGTTCCTGGACGAGCCGACGTCCGGCCTGGACCCCGGGCTGGACAAGTCCGTCATGGAGATGATGCGCGACCTCGCGCACGACGGCCGCACCATCGTCGTCGTGACGCACAGCGTCGCCAACCTCGACACCTGCGACCGGCTGCTCGTCCTCGTCCCCGGCGGGCGGGTGGCCTTCTACGGGCCGCCGTCGGAGGGGCTGACGTTCTTCGGCAAGAACAGCTGGGCCGAGGTCTTCCAGGCGTTCGACCGCGAACCGGGCCGCGACTGGGCCACGGAGTTCCAGGTCTCGCCGCTGTACGCCCAGTACGTCGTGTCCGGTCTCGACGGCGGGCTGAACGGGCGGAGGCGCGACGTGTCGCCGCCGTCCAAGCCGCCACGCCGGCAGGGCCGCCTGGCCCAGCTCGGCACGCTGTGCCGCCGCTACCTGGCCGTCATCGGCTCCGAACGCAGCTACCTCGCGGTGCTCGGCATCCTGCCGGTCGTGGTCGGCGCGCTGATCCGCGCGGTGCCGGCCCAGTACGGCCTGGCCGGGCCGCCGGGCAAGAACGCCGACGCCGCCTCACTGCTGCTGACGCTGGTCATCGGCGCGGTCTTCGTCGGCGCCGCCAACGCCGTACGCGAACTGGTCAAGGAGCGCGCCATCTACCGGCGCGAACGCGCGGCGGGCCTGTCGTCAGGCGTCTACCTGCTGTCCAAGATCCTCATCCTCGGGCTGATCACCGGTGTCCAGTCCGTGCTGCTGGTCATCATCGGCATGGCGGGCCGCCGGATGCCGGCGCACGGCGCGGTGACCTCTCCGCTTCTCGAACTGATCCTCGCGATGGCCGGGCTGGCGATCGTGTCGATGGCGATGGGTCTGCTCATCTCGGCGGCGGTGAGCACGTCGGAGAAGACCATGCCGCTGCTGGTGCTGGTGTCGCTGGCGCAGGTCATCCTGTGCGGTGCGCTGGTCGCGCTGCCCGGCAAGATCGGCCTCGAACAGCTCGCCTGGCTCGCGCCCTCCCGCTGGGGCATGGCCGCCACCGCCGCGACCGTCGACCTGAACCACCTGCAGCCGCCGCTGCACGACACCCCGCCCGACTCGCTGTGGCGGCACACCCGAGCGGCGTGGATCAAGGACATGGGCGTGCTGGCCGGCCTCGGCCTGACCTTCCTCGTCATCGCCTGGTGGCGCCTCGAACGCCTGCGCCCCGGCCGCCGTACCCGGCTCTGACCGGCGGGCCGCTCAACGGCGGATCCGGGCGATCCGCACCCGCTCACCGTCCGCCGATGAACGCGGATGCGGGGACGAACAGCTCATGCCCGGTGGTGAAGCGAACGCGCACTCCGGCGGCCGTCCACTCGGACGTCCGAACCGCGAAGGTTCCGCCGAAGGTGGGTGTGATGTCGACCATGTGTCCGTAGGACAGGCTCGGATCGCTGCCGATCACAAGGTGGTACGACGTGCCGTGGAGCAGTGCCCGTTCGCGGTAGAGACCCAGGTGGTGTTCGGTCCCGTCCTTTTAGCCAGTTCCGCCCCGGCTCATGGTCAGGTCGTCGGAGGCTGCGAATCCCGGCGGCGCAGGGTGAGCAGGGCGACGTCGTCCGCCACGATCTCGCGGCCGATGAGGGACAACATCACCTCGGCGCAGACTCTCTCAGGCGGACCCGGCACGACCGCTTCGCACAACCGGCGAAGGTTCGTGTCGATCGGCACGTCCCGCCGCTCGATGAGCCCGTCGGTGTAGAAGCACAGCACGGCCCCGGCGGGGATCTCCACCGTGGCCACGTCGCGCCGCGGATCGGGATCGATCCCGATGAGGACACCGGACCGCAGATCGACCGTGTCGCTGGGGCCGTCCGGGACGGACAGGACCGGCGGCCAGTGGCCGGCCGAGGCGATCCTCGCCCACTCCAACCGCGGATGGCACACGGCGTACGCCACCGTGGCGATGGCGCCGGGTTCGAAGTGCTGCATCTTGCGGTCGAGCTTGTCCAGGACCGCCGCCGGATCGCTGGTCTCCAGCGCGTACGCCCGGAGGGCGCTGCGCATGCGGCCCATCACCACCGCGGCGTTCAGCCCGTGCCCGGCGACGTCGCCCATCACCACGCCCAGCTCGCCGGAGGGAAGGGTGAACACGTCGTACCAGTCTCCGCCGACCGTGGACGCGCCCGGGCTGTAGCGCGCCGCCATCTCGACGCCGGGAATGTGGGGAAGGGCGGTGGGTACCAGGCTTTGCTGGAGCGCACCGGCCGCGGCACGCTCCGCGCCCATCGTCAGGGACCGCGCCGCCTGCGCGGCCCGGTCGGCGGCGAGTTGCAACAGCGCGATCTCGTGGTCGGTGAAGTGCCGGGGGTTGAACTTGCCGACGTGCAGCACGCCCACCAGTTCGCCTTCGGCCACGAGGGGCACACCGAGCAGCGAGTGGAGGCCGCGCTGCACCAGCAGCGGGTTGACCACGTGCGCGGAGTCGACCGTCTGGAGCTGCACCGGCTTTCGCTCGGCCGCCACCCGCCCGGCGAAGCCCTGGCCGACCGGGACGACCACGCGCTGGCGCACCTCCTCCTCGATCCCCTTCGCCGCGGTCGCGACGAGCCGCGTTCGGGATGAGTCGACCAGCAGGACGACGGCCGTGTCGACGTCAAGGATCTCGCGAAGTCGCTCCAACAGCTCGTTGAGCAGGTCTTCACTCGTCATCAGGGACAGTGCGGTGTCGGTGATCGACTGAATCTGTCGCAGTCGATCCTCCGCCGCGGACCCGATGCCAGAAGACGTTGCCACCCGACAAGAGTAGGTGGTGCTCATACGTCCCGTTGCCTCCTGCCTGCGCCTCCGGAATCGCCGTTACTGGACCGTCGCAGTCGACTGCGGAGCGTGACGAAACAGGCGTCTCTCTGTTACCGCAGGCCACTCTGAGCGAGGGCGATCCGGAGCCGTCGCAGCCGTACCGGGTCGGCGATCACGTCCACGGCGGTCACGCGGTCGCCGTCGACCTCGACCCGCAGGACGAGCAGCAGCCGCCCACGCGGGGCGACGACGAGGCCGATCTCGCCGTCCACCAGCGCCAGGTCGGCGACGCGTGCCCTGGCCGTGTTGGTGAGCGTCTCCTCGGCGATCCGCCGCGCTCCCCGTACCTCGCCCTCGCCGCCCGGCGCGACGCGATCCGTCCGCCGTACGACGTCCGGGGCCAGCACCGCGAGCAGCGCCTCCAGGTCACCGGCGCGCGAGGCGGCGAGGAAGGCGCCCACGATCTCCCGCTGCCGTACGAGGTCGGCGGCGGGAACGGCGGGCGTGCCGTGCATCCGCCGGCGGGCGCGGCTCGCGAGTTTCTTGGCCGCGACCGTCGACCGCTCCAGGATCGCGGCGATGTCGGTGAACGGCACGGCGAACAGGTCGTGGAGGACGAACGCGACGCGTTCCGCGGGGCCGAGCGTGTCGAGCACGACGAGGAGGGCGAGCCCGACGGATTCGGCCAGCACCGCCTCGTCCTCCGGGTCGGCGCCGGGCGCGGACGACGCGACCGGCTCGGCGGTGAGCTCCTCGCCCCGGCGCCGCCGGACCCGGAGCATGTCGAGGCAGACCCGGCCGACGATCGTGGTCAGCCAGCCCGTCACGTTGGCGATCTCGCCGATGTCGGTGCGGGAGGCTCGCAGCCAGGTCTCCTGAACCGCGTCGTCGGCCTCGTCGAGCGAGCCGAGCATGCGGTACGCGACCGCCCGCAGATGGCCGCGGTCGGTGTCGAACCGCTCCGCCAGCCGTACTTCCGTCTCCATGGGTCACCTTTCCGCGCCAGGCGTCGTCATAGCGGTGACCGAAGAGAAGAGGACTGATGATCCACTACGAGAACGGCGCGGCGCGGCGCGCACCATCCTATGGGGGAGCTCGATGACCGGCTTGCTGCACCTGGACTCGAGCCATTCCGGCGACTCGGTGAGCAAGCGGCTGAGCTCGCTGTTCGCCGAGACCTGGCGGGAGCGGAACGGCGAGGCCGGGTACCGGTACCGGGACCTGGCCGCCGACCCGGTCCCGCTGATCAGCCCGGCCTACTGCGCTCTGGGCCGCCGGGTCGAACGGCACGGCTACGTCTCCCCCGCCAAGGTTCCGTCGCTGGTGGAGGGCGCGGCGGAGGAACGCGAATGGGCGCTGACACTGCCGCTGATCGAGGAGTTGCTGGCGGCGGACACCGTGCTGGTCGGCGGCCCGATGTACAACTTCTCGGCGTCGGCCTCGCTCAAGGCATGGATCGACCGGGTGACCTTTCCGGGCGCGTACGCCGACCCGGACAGCGGGGAAAGCCTGCTGCGCGGCACGAGAGTCGTCGTGGTCACCGCGCGGGGCGGGGCGTACGGGCCGGGCACGCCCCGCGAGGGGTTCGACTTCCAGGAGCCCTACCTGCGGACCTACTTCACCAACCTCGGTGTGGCCGAGGAGGATCTGGCGTTCGTGCACGCCGAGATGACCCTGGCGAGCCTCGTGCCGGACCTGGCCCATCTGCAGCCGGTCGCGGAACGCTCGCTGGCGGCGGCGCGGGCGGCGATCACCGACCTGGTGGCGCGGTCCTGATCCGCGCATTCCCCTCACGTGCTCGTCTCTCAGCGGCGTCGAGTGCGGGGGTGAGCGGTGCGAGCGCGGCCCGGAGCAGGTCCGGTAGCGAGCCGGACGGCACGACGAGCCCGCCGGCCGTGGAGGCCTCGGTGGTCGTCCCCAGCCACTGTTCGAGCGCGACGCGAACCGCGGCGGCCACGCTCGCCGCGAGCACGCGGGCGGTGTTCGGGTCGGTGTCGCCGAGGCGTTCGGCGATCGCGTCGGCAAGGGGATTTTCGACCGCGGCCGCGGCGTCGACGAACGTGTCGCGCAGCGCGGGGCGGGTGGTGATCAGGAGCAGCGCGTCGCGACCGGGTCCGCCCGTGGCGGTGTACTGATCCACGATCGCCTCGATGACGGCCTCGGCGAGGCCGTCATCGGCGGACCGGTCGGCCACCGCCTCCGCGACCCGCGCTTCCCGCTCACCGGTGACGGCGGCGACGATCGCCTGTTCTCGGCTGGAGAAGTAGTTGTTGTAGGTCCTCGGTGAGACTCCGGCGGCCTCGGCGATGTCGTCGACGCGCACGTTCTCCGGTCCACGCTCGAGAGCCAACCGGAGTGCCGCCGCGCGCAACGCCTCTCGGGTGGCCTGCTTCTTCTGCTCGCGCAACCCCGTCCGTCTCGTCGTCACCGTCCCAGCCTCCCAGCTTTGATGCGTGCACGCAAACTTGCGTGCACGCACTTTTCTTCCTAACCTGAGCCACATGATCACAGATGTCGTCATCGTCGGCGGCGGCCCGAACGGGCTGATGCTGGCCTGCGAGCTGAGCCTGGCGGGAGTCAGGCCGGTCGTGCTGGAGCGGCTGCCGGAGATGAGCGAGGAACCGAAGGCCAACGGACTGCTCGGCCAGGTCGTGAGAATGCTCGACCACCGGGGGCTGCACGAACGCCTCAGCGGCAGCCCGGAACCGCCGCAGCCGAACTCCGGGTACTTCATGTTCGGCGCGATGGGCCTGGACCTGAGCCTGCTGGAGAGCAGCCCCGTCCATGCCCTGCCGGTCCCGCAACGACGCATCGTGCAGGTCCTCCAGGAGCGCGCCGCCGAACTGGGCGTGGAGATCCGGAGGGGCCACGAGGTCGTCGGCCTGTCGCAGGACGACGACGCGGCGACCGTCGACGTCGCGGGCCCGAGCGGGGCGTACCAACTGCGCGCCCGGTTCCTGATCGGCGCGGACGGGGCACACAGCACTACCCGCAAACTCTCCGGCATCGGGTTCCCCGGCATCACCTACGACCGGATGACCGTCCGCTCAGCGCACGCGACGGTCCCGGCGGACTGGGTCGACTCCGCGACCGGTGCGCTGCACGTGCCCGGCTACGGCGCCGTTTCACCGTTCCTGCCCCACCGCACCGAGCACGGCGGGTTCTCGTACGCGCCGCTGCCCGGCCACCCTCCGTTGATCAGCGCCACCGAGTGGGGCCGCTCCGAGAGCGACACTCCGATGAGCCTCGACGAGTTGCGGGCGAGCATCCGCCGCGTGCTCGGCGTCGACGTGCCGCTCGGTCCGCCCGACGGCGAGGGGCCGCACGTGCTGCGCCGGCTCACCGGCGGCAACACCCGAGTCGCCGAACGGTTCTCCGCCGGCCGGGTGTTCCTGGTCGGTGATGCCGCCCATGTGTACGGTGCGACGGGGGGAGGACCCGGGCTCAACCTCGGTCTGCAGGACGCGGTCAATCTCGGTTGGAAGCTCGCCGCCGTGATTCGCGGCAGCGCCCCGCCTGGACTGCTGAACAGCTATGAGACGGAGCGGCGAACGGCCGCCGACCGCATGATCATGAACGCGCAGGCGCAGTCGGCCCTGATCGCTCCCGGCAGTGACGTCACCGGACTGCGCGCGTTGTTCGCCGAACTGCTCCGCGACCGGAGCACCGTGCAGCGCCTCGCGGAACTCACGGCAGGCGCCGACGTCCGCTACGACATGGGCGAACCCGGAGCGCACCCGCTGACCGGCCGGTTCGCCCCGGACATCGAACTGCACACCCCGACCGGACCGGTCCGGCTGGCCGAGCTGACCAGAACCGCACGCCCCCTGCTGCTCGACCTGACCGAAGACGCATCGCTGGCGGAGACGCCCACCCTGCGGCACGGCCAGGTCGACATCGTCACCGCACGCCCGCAGGCCCTCGCGCCCACCGCCCTGCTCCTTCGACCGGACTGCTTCGTGGCCTGGGCGTCCGCGTCACCCCGACCCGATGCCACGGAGCTGGCGGCGCTCCGGGCGGCCTTGCAGCGGTGGTTCGGGGGTGATCTCAGTGCATGCCCATCGCCATCATGACGATGAGGCCGCCCACGTGGATCACGAAGACGAAGACGAGCAGTGTCACGAACAGGAACGTCGCCGGACCGTGTTCGAAGACGCGGCCCTCCTTCAGCGGCTTCTGACTCGCCTGCCGCGCCGCGATCCGCTCCTCGAATGACATGCGGGCCATGAGTCCTCCGGGCGAATTTGTACCCTAATGATTTGTACACCAACTATCATAGGGAGCATCCCGCCGTACTCGGAGGCTTCCGTGAGTGACGTTCGCGACATCGATGACCCGCTGGCGCTCGAGCGTCAGGTGTGCTTCGCGCTGGCGGTGGCGTCGCGCAACGTCATCGCGGTCTATCGGCCGTTGCTGGAGCCGATGGGCCTGACCCACCCGCAGTACCTGGTGATGCTGGCGCTCTGGGAGCGGTCGCCGTTGTCCGTGAAGGAGCTCAGCGGGCTGCTCCAGCTCGACCCGGGCACCCTGTCTCCGCTGCTCAAGCGCCTGGAGGCCAGTGGTTACGTCCGGCGTGGCCGCGACAGCGGCGACGAGCGGGTGCTGGCCGTCACGCTGACCGACGCGGGCCGCGCGCTGCGCGCGGAGGCGGAGAAGATCCCGCCGACGATCGTGGCGCGGCTCGGCATGGAGATCACCGAGCTGGAGGACCTGCACGGCGCCCTGACCCGGCTCATCGCCGCCGCGAAGAACGCCGTACGCTGACGGGCCGGCCGCACCCGCGACCGGCCCGCCGGCGGAGCGCTCAGCTCAGGTCGCGCCGCCGGAAGCCGGCCAGCCCGGCCGCGGTCAGCAGCCCCGCGACCACGACCAGCCCCACGACCGGCATCGTCCGCATCGGCGCGCCCGGCAGCTTCGGCACGTGGGTGTACGGCGACAGGTCCATCGCCCACTGCTTGAGCTTCAGCAGCGGGCCGAGCTCGCCCAGCAGTAGGAACAGCCCGAGCAGGCCCCACGCCGCCGCGGCGAGCCGCGGCGCGAGACCGAACAGCGCCACCGTGATCCCGGCGAGGACCCAGACCGCCGGCAGCTGCACGATCGCGCTCCAGAAGATCCGCGGGAACTGGCCGCCCAGATCGTGGCTGCGCAACCCGTGGACCAGACCCACGATGACGCCTTCGAGGGCCATCAGGACCGCGGGCCCGACGACCGCGAACAGCACGTGCCCCGCCGCCCAGCCGGCCCGGCCGACCTTCGTCGCCAGAATGGGCTCGGCGAGCCGGCCGGTCTCCTCCGAGCGCAGCCGGAGCACGGCCTGCACCGCGTACGCCGAGGCGAACAGCGCCATGAGGCTCATCGCCACGTTCGTGAAGGCGTCGACCATCGCCTGCCCGCCGCCGAGCTTCTCCAGCACGTCGCGTCCGCTCTTGCCGCCGACCATGTCCTCGACGTTCGCCGTCACACCGCCGATCGCCGCGCCGTACACGACGAAGCCGGCGGCCCAGGCCAGCAGCGAGCCGCGCTGCAGTCGCCAGGCGAGCCCGAGCGGACCGGCCAGGCCGGCGCCCGCCTCGGCCGGGCCGAGCCGGTCGGGCAGCAGCCCGGCGCCAATGTCCCGTCGGCCGACGAGCGCGAACGCCGCTGCGACGCAGACGGCGGAGAACACCACCGGGATGAGGAGCACCCACCAGTCGTCTCCCGCGTACGGCCGCAGGTGGGACACCCAGCCGAACGGCGAGAGCCACAGTAGCCAGGTCGGCCCGTCGTGGCCGCCCGCGTCGCCGCCCGCGCGGATCAGATAGCACAGACCCAGGAACGCGATGGCCAGCCCGCTCGCCGTACGGGAGGTCGTGGTGAGCTGCGCGGTGACGGCCGCGACGGCGGCGAACACCAGGCCGACCGCGAACCAGCCGAGCGCGAAGGCGATCGAGCCGGCGGCGGGCAGGCCCAGGGCGACGAGGCCGATGGTCACGAGCACCGCGAGCACCAGATTGGTGGTCACCACGGTGATCAGCCCCGCGGTGAGCGCGGCGTACCGTCCGACGACGCCGGCGCTCACCAGTTCGAGACGGCCGGACTCCTCGTCGCCGCGCGTGTGGCGCACAGTGAGGAGAAGGGCCACCACGCCGACGAAGGCGGAGGCGACCCCGCCGACCTTCCACAGGCTCACCGACCCGACCGAGGCCGCGTCCTGCACCGGCCCGTACAGCGCCAGCATCGAGGGGTTCTTGTTCACCGACGCGGCGAAGTCGACGCGTTTGTGCAGGGTGTCGAAGGCGGCCCGGCTGCTGTAGGCCGTGCCGATCGCGGTGACGGCGAAGAGGTAGATCCAGAAGGGCACCGCGACGCGGTCGCGGCGGAAGGCCAGCTTGGTGAGCAGCCCCGTGCCCGCGAGCGCGTTCACTCCGCCGCCGCCGTCTCGTCCTCGTAGTGGCGGAGGAACAGCTCCTCCAGCGTCGGCGGCCGGCTGATCAGGCTCCGCACGCCCGCCTCGGTCAGCCGCGCGAGCACGCCGTCCAGCTTGGGGGTGTCGACCTCCAGGCTCACGCGCCGGCCCTCGATCTTCGCGTTGTGCACGCCGGGCAGGTCGGCCAGGCCGTTCGGCGGGTTGGCCAGCTCGACCGAGATCGAGGTGCGGGTGAGGTGGCGCAGGTCGGCCAGGGAGCCGGACTCGACCGTACGGCCCTTGCGGATGATGCTGACCCGGTCGCACAGCGCCTCGACCTCGGACAGGATGTGGCTCGACAGCAGGACGGTACGGCCGCTGTCGCGCTCCTCCTGCACGCATCGCTGGAAGACCTCTTCCATCAGCGGGTCCAGCCCGGAGGTCGGCTCGTCCAGGATGAGCAGCTCGGCGTCGGAGGCGAGCGCCGCGATCAGCGCGACCTTCTGCCGGTTCCCCTTGGAGTACGCCCGGCCCTTCTTGCGCGGGTCGAGCTCGAACCGCTTCAGCAGCTCGGCCTTCCGCTTGGCGTCCTGCCCGCCGCGCAGCCGCCCGAGCAGATCGATGACCTCGCCGCCGGACAGGTTCGGCCACAGGGTGACGTCGCCCGGGACGTACGCGATGCGGCGGTGCAGTGTGGCGACGTCGCGCCAGGGGTCACCGCCGAGCAGGCTCACCTCGCCGGCGTCGGCCTTCAGCAGACCCAGCAGGACACGGATGGTGGTCGACTTGCCGGCGCCGTTCGGGCCCAGGAAGCCGTGCACCTCGCCCGTCTGGACGGTGAGGTCCAGCCCGTCCAGCGCGCGGGTCCGGCCGAAGCTCTTCACCAGGCCGGATACGGATATGGCGTCTGTCATGTTCGTGAAGGTACACTAGTTTCACAAATTCGTGAAGCCAGTGAATCCGTATAAAGTAGTTGCGTCTACTAAGGGAGTGTGGTGTGGCAGAGCGGGATCCCGAGGCGGTACGGCAGTTCGTAGAGCGGTTCGCGTCCGCCCTGGTCGACGCCGGGTTCCAGCGCATGCCCGCACGTGTCTTCGCCGTGCTGCACGGCACCGACTCCGGCCGGCTCACGGCCTCCGAGATCGCCGAGCAGCTGCAGGTCAGCCCCGCGGCCGTGTCCGGCGCGGTGCGGTTCCTGATCCAGTTCAACATGATCCGGCGCGAACGCGAGCCGGGGTCGCGCCGTGACGTCTTCGTGGTCGAGAACGACTCCTGGTACGAGGCGATCGTCAACCGCGACGAGATCCTCCGCCGCTGGAGCAGCAGCGCCCGCGAGGGCATCGAGGTCCTCGGCGCCGACACTCCGGCCGGCCGGCGGATGGCCACCTCTCTGGCGTTCTTCGAGTTCATCACCGAAGAGCTGGAGGAGCTCATCGACAGGTGGCAGAAGGCCAAGGCCGAACGGCTGCCCGCCGAGGACTGACCTCGCCGCGGGCCGGCCCCGCGCGTGACCGGCCCGCGCGACGGGTCAGCAGTCCGGGATGACGGTGCCGTTCACGTCCTTGGCCTCGTCGTTGCCCCAGCGGGCCAGGTAGTAGGCCGAGACGTACGCGCCGCGCCCGCTCTTGCCGGGGAACGCGCGGTCCAGGTCGGTGCGCAACCACCAGTGGTTGAACTGCCGGTCGTTCCCGACCTTCGCGCCCCGTACCTTGCAGTAGACGTAGTTGCGGCCCTTGTTCAGCACGCCACGCGGCTCGGCGGTGTTCGGCCCGGCGTAGCCGGTCGCCGCCGCGAACGTCTCCACCCAGTGACGGCCCACGGCGGGCGGCGGCGGCGTTCCCCCGTTCCCGGCGATCCGTACGGCGCCGGCGTAGTCACCGCCGAGCCGCACCGGAGCCGTACGGACGTGGGTGCCCGACTCGTAGGCCTCCACCATCTGCCCGGCGCCGAGGTAGATCGCGACGTGGTGGATGTTGCCCCGGCCCCAGAACATCAGGTCGCCCGGCAGCAGCGGCCCGGCCCCCTGGCCCGGCGCGAACCGCGCGACCGCGTGGCCCGTGTGGAACTGGTCGTTCGCGACGCCGTTCAGGATGTCGCCGCCGGTCGCCCGGTAGTAGGCGTAGCGCACCAGGCCGGAGCAGTCGAAACCCCGGCGCTGCCCGTCCTGCCTGCTGTCGGGGTCGTGACCGTCGTAGTGGCCGAAGGTCGGGCCGGGCACGGATCCGTGCCCGCCGCCCCAGGAGTACCAGACCCCGATCTGGCCGCAGGCGGCGGCGACGGCGCGCTGGGCCACCGCGGAGGCGCCCGGCGCGAGCACCGCGCACGCCGGCGCGGCCGTCGGAGCCGCCGACGCGGACGGCCCGATCGCCGCCACTGAGGCGCCGATCCCGGCGGAGACGATGACAAGACGTACGAACACGAAGATCCCCCCGAATGGTCGTGTGCGATGACCGGGGAGCGGCGGGCCGCTCCCCGGTCCCCCGACCGGTCACCGTAAGGGACTCTCCGCAGGTAGAAGCGTCACCACGCCCGTACGAGGGTCAGCTTCCCGCGGCGGTCGCGGTGGTCGCGGCGACGGTGCGCTTCGTCTGGACCGCCTTGCGCAGCGCGTCGGCCACCGGGCCGGTGTAGACCGCCAGTTCGTCCAGCGTCCGGCGGTACTCGCGGCGCTCCCGCCGGGACACCACCGTCCTGACCTCGCCGCGGGCCGCGAGCGCGAGCACCGCGGCGGTGCGCGGGTCGGTGCGCGCGGGCGACTGGCGCAGCGCGCCGCGGACGGTCTCCGCGTACTGCCTGACCGCGTGCCGGTCGCGCGGCTCCACCCGGTCGGGCAGGAGCGCCCGATGCTCGATCGTCAGGTGGTGACCGGCCTCCAGCTGCTCCCGTACGGCGCGGACCGTGGCGCGCTCGTGCCGGCCGATCCAGCGATGCCACGCGCGCGGCCGGTGGGCGGCGATCTGGTCCGCCAGGTCGTCGAGCACGGGATCGCCGGTGGGCCGGGCGTCCGAGGCGGCCCGGGCCCGGCCGCCGGTGTCGGTCACCCGTTCGGTCAGGTACAGCTCGGCGAGGGCGGCGGCCCGCAGCACCATCCCGAGCTGCGAACGCGAGGTGAGCCGGTTCGTGTCGGTGTCGAAGGCCAGCAGATACATCCGCGCGGGCAGTGACTCGGGAAGCCTCATGAGCCCTCCTTCGTCGGAGAGTGATCCTGGGCCCCGTGCCTTTTGATTCGCTCGCTCCGCTCACTCATGAGCCCTCCTTCGTCGGAGAGTGATCCTGGGCACCGTGCCTTCTGATTCGCTCGCTCCGCTCACTCATGAGCCCTCCTTCGGTGGTCGGCCCGGCCGGCGCATCCGGCCGGCGTTGCCGGGCATCCGGCCAGCGTCGCTGAGGGCGCGCCGGAGCAGGAACTCGATCTGGGCGTTGGTGCTGCGCAGCTCGTCCGACGCCCAGCGCGCGAGCGCGTCGTGGACGGCGGGATCGAGGCGGAGCAGCACCTTCTTGCGCTCGCCTCGCCCCGCCGGCCGCGCGTCATCGCCGCCGTCGGGACGCGGCTCGCGGTCCGTCACTGGCAAGTCCGGAGGAGGACCGGTCCTTTGGAGCTGGGAGGGTTTTGGACCATGGAAGAGGTGGCCCGGCATAGCCGGGACAGCCCTGAACACAAAGCGTTCATAACCGTCTTTCCGTCCTGTTCTTCCGTTCATCGTTACTGAGCTTGTGGCACTGCAAAACTTCGAACGTGCGTACGAGCTACAAGGTGCGGGCCTACCCCACCCCGGAGCAGGCGGCGGTGTTGAACCGCACGTTCGGCTGCGCACGCCTGGTATGGAACAAGGTCCTGGCATGGCGGAAGGCCCGCTATCGCGCCGAGGGGCTCAAAACCTCCTACGCCGAGACCGATCGCTATCTGACCGAGTTGAAACGCGACCCGGACCTGGCGTTCTTGTCCGAGGTGTCCTGCGTGCCGCTCCAACAGACGCTGCGGCATCAGCACAGGGCGTTCGTCAACTTCTTCGCCGGGCGTGCCCGGTATCCGAGGTACAAGGCCCGCCAGCGCAAGCAGTCGGCGACCTTCACCCGCTCGGCGTTCCGCTGGCGGGAAGGCCGCCTGTATCTGGCCAAGATGATGGACACACCGCTGGAGCTGGTGTGGTCCTGGCCGGACGTCGATCCCGCCTCGATCGAGCCGACCTCGGTGACGGTTTCGCGGGAGCCGTGCGGACGCTGGCATGTCTCCCTCGCCGTCGAAGTCGCAGACCCTGAACAGGCGTCGGCGACCGACGCGGTGGTCGGTGTGGACCTGGGTGTCAAGGACTTCGCGGTTACCTCTGACGGAGACAAGATCGCCAACGCCCGCAGACTCGCCAGGCGAGAACGTAACCTGGCCCGCTACCAGCGGCGCATGGCCCGTAAACAACCCGGGTCGAACAACCGGGCCAGGGCGAGAGCGAAGGTGGCCCGCGCACACCGTAAGGTCACCGCGTCCCGCGCGGACTTCCTGCACAAGACCAGCACCCGCCTGGTCCGCGACCACGACGTCATCGTGATCGAAGACCTGAACGTCAAGAACATGGTACGTAACCGGCGGCTCGCCAAAGCGATCTCCGACTGCGGCTGGGGCGAATTCCGCCGTCAACTGGAGTTCAAGACTGCCAAGTATGGTCGTCGCCTGATCGTGATCGACCGCTGGTACCCCAGCTCCAAGATCTGCTCGGCGTGCGGCCATCTGCTCGCCGAGCTGAGTCTTTCCACCCGGGCGTGGCGGTGCCCATCGTGTCGCACCCTGCATGACAGGGACATCAACGCGGCCAAGAACATCCTGGCGGCAGGTCTTGCCGTGTCGGCCTGTGGAGGTGACGTCAGACACCCGGGGCCTCCTCGGGCGCAGTCGCCCCTGAAGCAGGAACCCCAGCCCGCGAGGGTTGGAATTCCCGTCCTTAGGGCGGGAGTAGTCAATGGTAGAGGGAGCCGGTGTTGACGACGGGCTGGGCGTCACGGTCGCCGCAGAGCACGACGAGCAGGTTGCTGACCATGGCAGCCCGCCGCTCCTCGTCCAGGTCGACCACGTCACTGTCGGCGAGCCGGGTGAGAGCGGACTCGACCATGCCGACGGCGCCGTCGACGATCCGCTGCCGGGCGGAGACGACCGCGCCCGCCTGCTGGCGGCGCAGCATCGCCTGCGCGATCTCCGGGGCGTACGACAGGCGCGTGATGCGGGACTCGATGACCCGGACGCCCGCCGACGCGACGCGCTCGGTGATCTCCTCCGACAGCTTGCCGGTGATCTCGTCGGCGTTCTCCCGCAGGGAGAGCAGCTCGTCGCCGTGAGCGTCGTACGGGTAGCTGCCCGCGATGTGCCGTACGGCGGTCTCGGTCTGGATGGCGACGAACTGCACGAAGTCGTCCACCTCGAAGACCGCCTTCGCCGTGTCCTCCACCTGCCACACGACGACCGCGGCCATCTCGATCGGGTTGCCGTCCGCGTCGTTGACCTTGGCGACGTCGGTCTCGTGGTTGCGGATCCGGGTGGAGATCCGCCGCCGGGTGGTCAGCGGGTTCACCCACCGCAGCCCGTCGGTGCGGACCGTGCCGGCGTACCGGCCGAGCAGCTGCACCACGCGCGCCTGCCCCGGCGCCACGGCGGTCAGACCCGGAAGGACCAGCGCGGCGATGACGACGATCGCGATCCCGACCCCGGCGGCCACGCCCGAACCCCCGTTCGCGCCCGTGCCGATCAGTACGAACCCGACGACCAGGGCGACGATGACCCCGCCCAGCACCGGCCACCCGGACAGCCCGCGAACGTCACGCTCGGCGACCTGCGCCCTCGGCATCTCCACACTCATGACCCTCATCCTCCCTGAAGCCTCAGGCAGGAATCTAGCATAGTGATATCACTTTTCGCCCACGCCTGGGCGCTCGGCGCCGCGTCGCTGATCAGCGCCCTGGCCGTGCTGAGGCCGTCCGCCTGCTCGCCGAACACGCCGCGCAGGACGTGCCCGGGTCATCGCCCGGTCAGCCGCCCAGCAGCCAGGAAGGAGCCGCCGAGTCGATCGGCAGGGCGTAGCCGTAGTTCATCGACGCCACGACCTCTTGCACCGACGTCTGCTGCAGGCGGCCGAAGGGCTGGTCCGTCCCGTCGTCGGGCGGCATCCGTTCGGGATGCACCCAGTGGCTGAGGACCTCCTGCCGTCCCTGCGCGTCGCGCGTGCCGAGGCTGGTCATGGCATGGCTGTTATTGATCATGACCACATGCCCGGCGGGGATGTCCGGCCCGCTGATTCCCATGGCCGGGTCGACCTCGAAGTGGGTGCGTTCGCCCCGGAGAAGGTGATCGTCCATCACCTTCCAGAAGGCGCACTCGGCCGGCCACGAGTCGCCTCTCTCGCGCCAGGCGGCCGACGCCGCGTCGGCCGCCTCCTCGTGCATTCGCCGCAGCGTCGCCTCGTCGACGGCACCGGCGCGATGCGCGATGTACATGACGGCGTCGGTGCAGGCCATCGTGCCGGACAGTCCGGGTTCGGGCCCGGTGCCACGCATCCAGCGGCCGAAGTCGTTGTCACGTCCCCACAGCGTCTTCTCGCTCAGCCGCCAGCCCGCCTCTTCATCCAGCTTGGTGCCGCCCTGCCACCGGAGAGAGCCGACCATCCGCTGCCCGGTGTCCACGATCCGCCGGGCCCGCGCCTCCATCGCGGGGCTCTTGGCGAGAACGTTCTCGACCTTGGCGGCGGCCGGACGAGGCGCCTCACGCGCATACCACTTCACGGCGTCGAACAGTCCGAGCCGCTCCGCCTCCTGGATGGCGGCCCTGCCCACAACGCTCACGAGTCCCACCTGTCATCGCCCGAACGACGGCGGCGGCGCCGTGAATATCGAATACCACGAAGGGACCTCTGCCGTCAGGGACGAGGCGGTGGCATGGCGGCCGGGTGCTCGGCGAGGCGTTCCAGGGCGATCCGTACGGCGGTCTCCAGCTGCGGGTCCCGGCCCGCCGCCCAGTCGTCCGGGCCCATCACCACCTCGACGTCCGGCGCGACGCCCCGGTTCTCCACGTCCCAGCCGTGGCCGTCGAACCAGGTGGCGTGGCGCGGCACCGTGATCCCCGTGCCGTCCATCAGCCCGTGGGCGCCGTCGATGCCGATCACGCCGCCCCACGTACGCGTGCCGACCACCGTGCCCAGCCCGAGGGCGCGGACCGCCGCGGTGAGGACGTCGCCGTCGGAGCAGGTGTGCTCGTCGGCGAGGACGACGACCGGGCCGCGCGGCGCGTCGCGGGGGTAGCTCACCGGGCTGCGGTGACGGCCCACGTCCCAGCCCACGACGCGCCGGGCGAGCTTCTCCACGACGAGTTCGGAGACCATCCCGCCCCGGTTGCCGCGGACGTCGACGACGAGCCCCTCCTGGGCGATCTCGCTTCGCAGGTCACGGTGGAACTGCGCCCAGCCCATGCCGTCCATGTCCGGGATGTGGAGGTAACCGAGCCGGGCGCCGCCCAGCTCGCGGACGCGTGCCCGCTGCTCGGCGACCCAGGCCTGGTAGCGCAGCCGCCGGTCGGTGAACAGCGGCCGTACGACGATCCGCCGTACCGGTCCCCCGGCTCCGGGCGCGATGGTCAGCTCGGTGAGCGTGTCGTACGAGCCGGTGAGCAGCGGCCCCGGCCCGGTCAGGCCGTCCACCGGCCGGCCGTTCACCGCCACGACGGCGTCGCCGGGCCGCACCTGGGTGCCCGGCGCCGCGAGCGGGGAACGGGCGTCCGGGTCGGAGGTCTCGGCCGGCAGTATCCGGGTCACACGCCACAGCCGGTCGTCGTCGCGCTCCAGGTCGGCCCCGAGCAGTCCCAGCCACTGACCGGTCGCGCGCCGGCGGCCGTACACGTAGGCGTGGGAGGAGCCGAGCTCGCCGAGGAGGTCCCTCAGCAGGTCGGCGAAGTCGTCCGGGGTCGCGATCCGGTCCAGGAGCGGCCGGTAGCGCGCCAGCGCCCCGTCCCAGTCGACCCCGTTCATGTCCTGCGACCAGTAGTAGTCGCGCATGACCTGACCCGCCTCGTCGTACGCGTGGCGCCACTCCACGGCCGGATCGGCGGTGACGCGCAGCCGGGACAGGTCGACCTTGGCGTCGGCGCCCTCCCCGTCGTCGGACCCGTCGGTCGCCAGCACCCGCAGGTCACCCTCGGCGATGATCACCATGCGCTTGCCGTCGCCGCTGACGCTCAGCCGGTCGGCGCCGGTCGTGATCTCCTCGCAGGTCCGTTTGGCCAGGTCGTAGCGTTCGAGCATGTTCTTGGGCCGGCTGTCGTCGTCCTGGCCGCCGCCGCCCTCGCCGAGCATCCCGGTGAGCGGCCGGCGCAGCCACACCAGGCCGCCCTTGACCGCCCTCAGGTCGGAGTAGCGCGCGTCGGACACCGGAACGGGCACGACCCGTGCCGCGATGCCGTCGAGCGACACCGTGGCCGAGGTGTCCTCCTCCTTGTCGTCGTCGCTGCCGGCGGCCGGTGGCCGGCCCTCCGGCGTCGGCTCGAACGGCGACGGCGCCGCCGCGTCCAGGGGCACCAGATAGGGCCGGCAGCCGAACGGGAAGGACAGGTCGAAGAAGTGCGGGTCGAAGACCGGGTCGAACCCGCGCCAGGAGAGGAACACCAGGTGCGCCCCGTCGGTGGTGAACACCGGCTCGCTGTCGGCGAACCGGCCGTCCGTCACATCGGCGATCGTGCCGTCCGCGACCCGGGCCAGCCGGATCCGCGACAGCCGTTCGGCGCCCGCGTGCGTCCAGGCGAGCCAGGCGGAGTCGGGCGAGAACGTCAGGTCCTCGGCCGAGCCGTGCTCGTTCGAGGCGAGCTCGCGCACCTCGCCGGAGGCGACGTCGACCAGCAGCAGCCGCCCGTCGTGCGCGGCCACCGCCAGCGTGCCTCCGTCCGGCGCCGCCGCGAGCTCCTCGACCCGGCCGAGCCGCCCGGCCGCCAGCCGCCTCCGCGCGGCCGGCTGTTCCTCACCGGCCGCCGCGGCGATCTCCAGGGCGTCCCCGTCGCTCGAGTCGATGACACACACGACCTCGCCGGTCTCGCCCAGCACCCGCGGCAGCCGGGCCCGTACGCCGGGGGCCGCGGCCAGGGCACGCGCCGGCCCGTCGCGATGGGTGATCCAGTGCACGCCGCCGTGTACCTCCACGGCGCTGGCCCGCCCGGTGTGGTCGCAGGACAGGTCCCGAACGCGCGGCGAGACCGCGTGCGGACGCCGCGCCGTACGCGGCCCGGCGAGGCGCACGTCCAGGCGGACCGGTTCGGCGTCGAGGCCGTCCACCAGCCACAGGTCCCCGGCGGCCTGGTAGACCACCCGATCGCCGTCGCCGGCGGCGTGACGAGCGTAGAAGTCCGTGGCCGCGGAGTGCCGCCGCAGATCCGTGCCATCGGGCGCGACGGAGTACAGGCGCCCGGTCCCCTCGTGGTCGGACAGGAACGCCGGCCGGCCGGCGAACCACACCGGGCAGTCGAGATTGCCGTCGAGGTCGGCCAGAACGCGCCGGAACCCGTCGTCCGCCCGTACCCACAGCCTCCCGGTCGCACCGCCCCGGTAGCGCTTCCACGCGGCCGGCTCCTGCCCGGCGACCGTGACCAGGGCCACGGCCCCATCGGGTGCGACGTCGGCGGCGCCCACCGGCCCCCAGCCCATCGGCTCGGCGGGCTCGCCGTCCACCGGCACCGCGTACGCGTGGGTCTGGTGATAGAACGGCTGCCGCCACGAGGTCACCGCGAGGATCCGCCCGTCGGGGGTCCAGCCGCACACCTCCGTTCCGGGGGCGCCCCAGTAGGTGAGCCGGCGGCTCTCGCCCCCTTCGGCCGGGGCCACGTGGACCTCCGGATCGCCGTCCCGCCTGCTGGTCCAGGCCACCCACCGCCCGTCGGGCGAGAACCTCGGGTGGTCGACCGGAACCTCGTCGGCGGACAGGCGCCAGGCGCGCCCGCCGGACAGCGGGGCGATCCAGACGTCGTCTTCGGCCACGAAGGTCAGCAGATCGCCCCGGACATGTGGATAACGCAAATATCCAGACGCAGTCACGGGCGTCGATGCTAAGGGGTCGCCGCGCGGTGCCGTACCAGAGTCGTGGCGGGCGGACCGGGCACTCCGCATGAGGGGCAAGATGGAATACGTGCGCCTCATCGACCGCCTGCCCGCCGCCCCCGAGCCCGACGCCGTCTTCGACGCCTTCAACGAATGGGTCGGCGAGCGTGGCATCACGCTGTACCCGGCGCAGGAGGAGGCGCTCATCGAGGTCGTCTCCGGCTCGAACGTCATCCTCAACACCCCGACCGGCTCCGGCAAGAGCCTGGTCGCGGCGGGCGCGCACTTCGCCGCGCTGGCCCGCGACCAGGTCACCTTCTACACCGCGCCGATCAAGGCGCTGGTCTCGGAGAAGTTCTTCGACCTGATCGCCATGTTCGGCAGCGAGAACGTCGGCATGATGACCGGCGACGCGAGCGTCAACGCCGACGCGCCGATCATCTGCTGCACCGCCGAGGTGCTGGCGAGCATCGCGCTGCGCGACGGCGCCGACGCCGACATCGGCCAGGTCGTGATGGATGAGTTCCACTTCTACGCCGAGCCGGACCGCGGCTGGGCGTGGCAGATCCCGCTGCTCGAACTCCCCCAGGCCCAGTTCCTGCTGATGTCGGCGACGCTGGGCGACGTCTCGCGGTTCGAGGAGGACCTGACCCGGCGCACCGGACGGCCCACCGCCGTCGTCACCTCGGTGACCCGGCCGGTGCCGCTGAAGTACGAGTACCGGGTCACGCCGCTGCACGAGACCATCGAGGAGCTCCTGGAGGACCAGAAGGCCCCCGTCTACATCGTCCACTTCACCCAGGCCGCGGCGGCCGAGCGCGCCCAGGCGCTGACCAGCATCAACGTCGCGACCCGCGCGGAGAAGGACGAGATCGCGGCGCTGATCGGGGGTTTTCGCTTCACGACGAAGTTCGGCCAGACGCTGTCGCGGCTCGTACGGCACGGCATCGGCATCCACCACGCCGGGATGCTGCCGAAGTACCGCCGCCTCGTCGAACGCCTCGCCCAGGCCGGACTGCTCAAGGTCATATGTGGCACCGACACCCTCGGTGTGGGCGTCAACGTCCCGATCCGCACGGTGCTGTTCACCGCGCTCAGCAAGTACGACGGCAGCCGGGTGCGCCGCCTGCGGGCACGGGAGTTCCACCAGATCGCCGGGCGGGCCGGCCGGGCCGGCTTCGACGTGGTCGGGTTCGTCGTCGTGCAGGCGCCCGAGCACGTCGTGGAGAACGAGAAGGCCCTCGCCAAGGCGGGCGACGACCCCAAGAAGCGGCGCAAGGTCGTACGGAAGAAGGCGCCCGAGGGGTTCGTGAGCTGGGACGAGGACGTGTTCAACAAGCTCGTCGCCGCCGAGCCGGAGCCGCTGCAGTCGCGGTTCCAGGTCAGCCACGCGATGCTGCTGAGCGTCATCGGCCGGCCCGGCAACGCGTTCCAGGCGATGAAGAAGCTGCTCACCGACAACCACGAGGACCGCGCCCGCCAGCGCAAGCACATCTCCCAGGCGATCGCGATCTACCGGAGCCTGCTGGCCGGCGGTGTCGTGGAACAGCTGGAGGAGCCCGACGCCGAGGGCCGGTACGCCCGCCTGACCGTCGACCTGCAGGAGGACTTCGCGCTCAACCAGCCGCTGTCGACGTTCGCCCTGGCCGCGTTCGAGCTGCTCGACCCGGCCTCGCCGTCGTACGCGCTGGACGTGCTGTCGGTGATCGAGTCGATCCTGGAGAACCCGCGCCAGATCCTCGCCGCCCAGGAGAACAAGGCCAAGGCCGAGGCGGTCGCGCAGATGAAGGCCGACGGCGTGGAGTACGAGGAGCGGATGGAGCTCCTCCAGGACGTCACGTACCCCAAGCCGCTGGAGGACACGCTCTACGGCGCGTACGACGTCTACCGCAGCGGGCATCCCTGGGTCGCCGACCATCCGCTCCAGCCGAAGTCGGTCGTCCGCGACATGTACGAGCAGGCGATGACGTTCACCGAGTACGTCGCGAACTACCAGCTCGCCCGCGCCGAGGGCATCGTGCTGCGCTACCTCGCGAGCGCCTACAAGGCGCTCCAGCAGACCGTGCCCGACTCGGTGAAGACCGAGGATCTGCACGACCTCATCGAGTGGCTCGGCGAGCTGGTCCGCCAGGTCGACTCCAGCCTCCTCGACGAGTGGGAGCAGCTCCAGAACCCCTCGGCGGAGCCCCAGATCCAGCTCGAGGAGACCCCGAAGGCCGTCACCGCCAACGAGCGCGCGTTCCGCGTCCTGGTCCGCAACGCGATGTTCCGCCGGGTCGAACTCGCCGCGCTGGAGCGCTACGAGGACCTGGGCGAGCTGGACGCGGCGGACGGCTGGGACGCCGACCGCTGGGCGGACGCCCTGGACGCGTACTTCGAGGAGCACGACGAGATCCAGACCGGCCCCGACGCCCGCGGCCCGAAGCTGCTGCAGATCGAACAGGAGCCCGAGCTGTGGCGGGTACGCCAGGTCTTCGACGACCCGGCGGGCCACCACGACTGGGGCATCAGCGCCGAGGTCGACCTGCGCGCCTCGGACGACGAGGGCCGCGCCGTCATCCACGTGGCCTCGGTCGACCGCCTCTGACGCCCCGGAAGTTATCCACAACCGCTCCGCACGCCTTTCTGCGGCGGTGCGCGGCGTTGGACAATGTGAATGGGATGGACCCCCCTGGGCGGGCGGGGGATCGGTCGCCGGGCGGGGGATCGGTCGCCGGGCAGGGGATCGGTCGCTGGGAGTAGGTCCATCGCCTCATGCGCGTTCTGAGTCTGCTGGCTAAGGTCGGCGCTCATGCAGACGACGGGGATCGTTCGCCGTCAGGTGGCGGAGCGTAGGCGCGACACTCTGGAACGGCTTGTCACCGAGCGGGATGTATGGGTGTCGACAGCACATCCTGATCATGGCCCGCACCAGGTGCCGTTGTGGTTCTCGTGGGACGGGCGAGCGGTGTGGATGTGCACCAGTGCCGCTTCCGCGACTGCGCGGAACGTCCGCGAGGAGCCGCGCGTGCGCCTGGCGCTGCCGGACACCTTCGACGTGGTGCTTCTCCAGGGCGAGGCGGAGTGCTTCCTGGACCAGGATGTGCCCGGAGACGCGGCGGAGGCCTTCGCCGCCAAGTTCGGGTGGGACCCGCGTGCGGAGGAAGATTCCTTCCTGTACGTGCGCGTGGTGCCGAAGAGTGTGCGCGCCTGGCGCGGCGAGCCGGAACTACGCGGCAGAGTCATCATGCGCGACGGGACGTGGCTGGAATAGCGGCCGTCCCTTGGACTCGACGTCGGGGGCGTGCACCACAACGAAGTAGCGGTGAGAGCCGTGCCCGGCCGGTGGGGCGGCGCCGATGAAGCATGCCACGCGGGCGTCGTTGGGTCGTTGGAAGGCGCCCTCGGGAGCTCGGCGACGGCGGCGGGGACGCCGAATGTCGTGGATCTCACGGATGTCCCGCGACCCGTAAGTCCGTATTCTCGGGAAACAATCTTGTTTCGGCTCCCCTGAGGAACGGGTATGCACGGGCTTCGCTTCGCGGTTCTGGGCCCGGTCCGCGCATGGCGGCACGACACCGAACTCGACCTCGGCACGCCCCAGCAGCGAGCCGTACTGGCCGTCCTGCTGCTGCGACGTGGCCGTACGGCGACCGCCGAGGAGCTGGTCGACGCGCTGTGGGGCGAGGAGCCGCCGGTACGCGCGATGACCGCCCTGCGCACGTACGCCTCACGGCTGCGCGCCGTGCTGGAGCCCGAGCGCGCGGCGCGGCAGAAGGCGACGCTGATGGTCTCGGAGGCCGGCGGGTACGCCCTGCGGCTGCCGCGGGCCGCGCTCGACCTCAGCGTGTTCGAGGACGGGCTGGCCACCGCCGAGGAGGCGCGGCGGGCGGGCGACCTCGACCAGGCCGCGGACGCCCTGCACTCGGCGCTGGAGGTCTGGGACGGCGAGCCGCTGTGCGGCATCCACGGCGACTGGGCCGAGGCGCAGCGCGTGCACCTGGAGGAGCAGCGGCTCACCGCGCTGGAGACCCGGTACGCCATCGACCTGGAGCGGGGCCGCGCGGCGGAGTCGGTGGCCGACCTGACCGAGCTGACCATCGCGCACCCGCTGCGCGAGCGCCTGCGCGGGCTGCTCATGCTCGCGCTGTACCGGTGCGGGCGGCAGGCCGAGGCGCTCGCCGTGTACGCCGACACGCGCCGGGTGCTCGTCGATGAGCTGGGCATCGACCCCGGCCCCGAGCTGACCGAGCTGCACGCCAAGGTGCTGGCCGGCGACGCCTCCCTGGCCGAGAAGCAACCCGTACGTCCCGTGGAGCCCGCGCGTCCGCTGCCGGTGCCCGCGCAGCTCCCGGCGGACGTCGCCGACTTCACCGGACGCGCGGCCATCGTCGGCGAGCTGACCGGCGTGCTCGCCGAGGCGGACCGTACCGCGATGCCGGTCGTGACGGTGGCCGGCATCGGCGGCATCGGCAAGACGGCCCTCGCCGTCCACGTGGGTCACGCGGTCCGGCCGCAGTACCCCGACGGCCAGCTGTTCGCCGAGCTGCGCGGCGCGGGTCCCGACCCGGCCGGGCCCGAGGCGGTGCTCGGCGCGTTCCTGCGCGCGCTCGGCACCCCCGACAAGGACGTGCCGGCCGGGCTGGAGGAGCGGTCGGCGCTGCTGCGCAGCCGCCTGGCCGACCGGCGGATGCTCGTGCTGCTGGACGACGCGCGCGACGCCGACCAGGTGCGCCCGCTGCTGCCCGGCTCGCCCGGCTGCGCGGTGATCGTGACCAGCCGGTCCCGGCTCGCCGGCGTGCCCGCCGCCCGTACCGTCGACCTGGACGGCCTGGTCACCGACGAGGCGATCACGCTGTTCGGCCGCATCGCCGGCGAGCAGCGGGTCGAGGACGAACGGGAGATCGCGGCCGAGGTCGCGGCGGCCTGCGGACACCTGCCCCTCGCCGTACGGATCGTGGGCGCGCGGCTGGCGTCGCGGCGGAGCTGGTCGATGGCGACGATCGCCGAGCGCCTCACGGACGAGAGGCGGCGGCTCGACGAGATGCGGGTCGGCAACCACACCGTCTCGGCGACGTTCGAGCTCGGGTACGGCCAGCTCTACGACGAGCAGGCGCGGGCGTTCCGGCTGCTGGCCCTGCCGGACGTGCACGACGTGCCCCTGCACGCGGCGGCGGCCGTCCTCGGCCTGCCGGTGACGGCCACGGAGGACCTGCTGGAGTCGCTGGTCGACGCGAGCCTGCTGGAGACCCCCGCGCCGGGCCGCTACCGCTACCACGACCTGCTCCGGCTCTTCGCCCGCCGCCAGGCCGAGAAGTACGACTCCGAGGTCGCGCGGGCCGACGCGCCGCACCGGATGCTCGACTTCTACTTCGCCTCCGCCCGCAACGCCTACCTGACCGCCGAGTCCGGCGACGGCGAGCGGCTGAGCACGCCGGAGACCCGCGGCACCGAGTTCGCCACCGCCGGGGAGGCACTGGCCTGGCTCGGCGGCGAGACCGCGAACCTGTGCGCCGTGATCGCCGAGGCCACCCGCGGCGGCGCCCCCGACCTGGCCATCGCCGCCGACCTGCTGCTCAGCCTCGAACCGCTCATCATGTCCGGCACCCACCTGTGGGAGTTCGAGCAGACGGCACGGCTCGTGGTCACCGCCGCGCTGGAGAAGAACGACGCCCGCAGCCGTGGCCGGGCCGGCTACATGCTCGGCCTCATCCTCCACGCGGCGTTCCGGCTGGACGAATCCGAGGCGAGCCTCCGGAGCACGGTCGAGCTGGCCGAGGCCTCCGGCGACGGCCACATATGGGCCGAGGCGCTCAACGGCGTCGGCGTCGTCACCTTCGAACATCGCCGGTACGAGGACGCGTTCGCGTTCTTCCAGCGCGCGGCCGACGCCTTCGCCGAGCTGGGCTCCACCGAATGCGAGGCGGACTGCCTCAGCAACGTGGCACGCGCCGCCGCCGAGCTGCACCGCGACAAGGAGGCACTCGACACGGCGGAGCGGAGCCTGGAGCTGTTCCGCGCGCTGGGCAGCGCGGTGGGTGCGGCCAAGGCGATGCAGTTCCTGGGGGCCATCCTCGACGGGATGGGACGGCCGGAGGAGGCGATCCCGCACTACCTCGACTGCCTGGCCGTCTTCCGTTCCACCGGGCTGCGCCTGCGCGAGCACCACACGCTGTACCGGCTGGCCGAGAGCCACCTGCGGGCCGGCCGCCCCGTCGAGGCGGTCGCCCACGCCGAGGAGGCCCTGGCCATCGCCCGGGAGATCGGCCAGCGGTTCGGCGAGGGACGCGCGCTCGAAGTCCTCGGCCGCGCGCTCACCGCCGACGGCCGCCCGGACGACGGGCGTACCTGCTGGGAGCAGGCGCTCGCCGTCTTCCAGGCCCTCGACGCCCCGGCCGCCGACGACGTTCGCGCCCTGCTCGACCGCGCGCCCGCGCCACGTTGATCAGATGTTGATCCGGCGTCACTAGGCTCCCGCCATCAATCTCGAAGAAAGGCCCGGAACAATGGCCGACCAGCCCAACACCACCGACGAGACCACCCCGACGACCGACGACGACAAGGACGGCCTCGTCCAGCCGGACAGCATGAACCCGCACATCGTCCCCGAGAAGACGTCCGACGAGGACGGCGAGTAGCCGATGACACCCGGAACGGGCGTGGTCTTCCGGAGCGGCCGCGCCCGTTCCTCAGCCGGGTGACATCTGTGCAAAATGGACCACATGTTCGAGCAGACGTGCGCGGAGCTGACGCGCGCCGCCATCGACCGGGACGACGAGCGGGCCTTCGGGAGACTCCTCCGCCAGGTGCATCAGGCGGCCACCGTGATCCCCGTGGCGGAGCTCACCGCGGGGGTCCGGCTGCTGGCCCAGGGCGTCGCCGAGGCGCCCCTGGACTACGCCGCCTCGCTCGCCGTGATGAGCGGCATGATCGTGGAGAACGGGGCCGACGCGGACGCGCCGGGCACCGCGGTGATGGGCCGCCTGCTCGAGGTGACGACCGGCGCGTTGACCTTCGCCGACGCCTGGGCGAAGGCCGCGGGCGGCGAACCGCCGGACCCGGCCGAGCACCAACCGTCCCGCGAGGTCTGGGACGTCGTACGGCCCGGGCTCGGCGACGGCGCCGGACCGGCGATGGAGGCGTGGTGGTCGCTGCCGAGGTTCGCGCTGGCGGCGTCCACGGTGCTGTCGGTGTCCCCGATGGTGCGGGCCTCCGTGCCCGACCGGGAGACGCTGGCGGCCGCGGTGGACCGGGCCGAGGATCACTGCGGTCAGCTCACCTACGTCCGCGACCTGCTGCGGGTCCTGGACGGTGAGCGCCTGCTCGTGCTCGACCGGGCCAGCGGACGCGGCTGGACGGTCGTCATCGGCGGGATCGGCGACAACTTCCAGCTGCACACCCTGCTCGCCGGCGAGCTCATCCGACCGGACCGGCTGCCCGGCCAGGCCCCCGACCCGCGCTGGGTGGGCTCATCCCTCGACCAGGACGTGCCGCCCGGCACGCCGGCGGTGACCGGCCAGTGGAACCTCGTCGACGTCGACGGCGAGTGGATCTGGAACGAAGGCGTCCCGGCCGACATCCCCGAGGTCGGCGGCACCCGTGTCGTGGTCCTCGACCCGCCGCCGTACGAGCGGTCGTGGAACCCGGGGCGTCGCTTCCCGCAGATGCCGGCCTCGCTCTTCGTCGAGGCGGCGCACGACCCGGCGAGCCTCCAGGGCTGGTGGCAGCGGGTCAGGCCGGCGACGACGCGCCCGACCGGCTGAGCGCCGCCGCTCGTGCTCAGTGGCCGTCCTCCAGGGCGTCCAGGAACTGCTTGGCCCACAGGTCGACGTCGTGCTCGATCACCCGTTTGCGCATCGACCGCATCCGGCGAGCGCGTTCCGCCGGGCTCGCGTGCATGGCCTCCCACATGCGGTTCTTCGTGCCGCCGATGTCGTACGGGTTGACCAGGAAGGCGCGGTGCAGCTCCCGGGCCGCGCCGGCGAACTCGCTGAGCAGCAGGGCGCCCTTGAGGTCGGACCGGCAGGCGACGTACTCCTTGGCCACGAGGTTCATGCCGTCCCGCAGCGGCGTCACCACCATCACGTCCGCCGCCAGGTAGAGCGCGACCAGCTCCTTGCGGGTGTAGGACGTGTGCATGTAGTTGATGATCGGTGCGCCCAGTTCGGAGTACAGGCCGTTGGCGCGGCCGACCTGCTGCTCGATATCGTCGCGCAGGATGCGGTACTCCCGGACGCGCTCCCGGCTCGGCGTCGCGACCTGCACGAACACCGCGTCACCGCTCTTGAGCCGCTCGTCCTCGAACAGCTCGGTGAACGCCTGCAGCCGCTGCTGGATGCCCTTGGTGTAGTCGAGGCGGTCGACGCCCAGCAGCAACGACGCCGGGTTGCCGAGGTCCTCGCGGATCTGGACCGCGCGTTCCTGCACGTCCGGGTCGGCGGCCAGGGTGATGAGCTCGTTCGCGTCCACCGAGATGGGAAAGTGGTCGGCGCGTACGACGCGGTCCGCGATCGCCACCTCGTGGCCCTGCGTCTTCAGGTCGAGGAAGCGGCGGCACAGCCGGACGAAGTTGGAGGCCGCGTCGCGGCTCTGGAAGCCGACGAGGTCGGCGCCCAGGAGGCCGTACAGGATGTCGCGCCGCCAGGGCAGTTGCTGGAACAGCTCCATCGGCGGGAACGGGATGTGCAGGAAGAAGCCGATGCGCAGGTCGGGGCGGAGCTCGCGCAGCATCTGAGGGACGAGCTGGAGCTGGTAGTCCTGCACCCAGACGATCGCGCCCTCGGCCGCGACCTCGGCGGCGGCGCGGGCGAACCTCCGGTTGACCCGCTCGTAGAACTCCCACAGGCTCCGCCGGTAGACCGGCTGCGCGATCACGTCGTGATACAGCGGCCAGAGCGTCGCGTTGGAAAAGCCCTCGTAGTAGTACTCGACGTCCCGCGCCGACAGGCGTACGGGGATCAGGGACAGCCCTTCGGCCTCGAACGGCTCGAGGTCCTCATCCGGGGCGCCATGCCAGCCGACCCAGGCTCCCTCGCGACGCTGCATGACCGGAACGATGGCGGTGACCAGCCCACCGGGGCTGCGCCGCCACGAAGCCGTGCCGTCACCGTCAGTGACCCGATCGACCGGTAGACGGTTGGCGACAACGACGAACTCACTCTTCTTGGACACATCCACGCCCCATACTTCCCCCAAATATCGGGTCTTGACCCTGATGGGCGATTTATGTGGCGATGGTCATGCTGACGCCCTCCTGTGGCCATCGAGACGTCACTCGACGGCTACAGGAACCCAGGCGCGGTCCCGGCTCAGGACCCGTCGATCAGCTGGGCCAACCTCCTCGGCTCGAAGGTGATCTGGTCGAAGGTCGCCGAACAGCCGTCCCCGACGGGCGACTGGGCGAAGAAGCCGTACGACGGGGCGCCGGAGGCGTACAGGGCGAAGTGGCGGATCAGCCGCCAGTACCGCCCGTCGAGCGAGGCGTGGAAGGCGTACGCGGAGTCGACGCGGGCGACGCGGAGCCAGACGTGGTCGCCGGTCACGACGAAACCGCTGGCGCGGTCGGAGGCTCCGCGGGTGACGACGGAGACGGTCTCGGGCTCGTTCTGCGCGGACATCTCCAGGCCCAGCTTGGCCCACGCGCGGTCGTTGAGCCACACGAGCAGCCCGCCGGCGTCGTGCGACCGGTAGTGCCCCACCGACACGCGGGCGCTGAGCAGGAAGTCACCCTGCGCGTGCGCGAGCAGTTTCGGAGCGTCGAGCACCTCGCCGGTGCGCTGCGGGCTGACGAACAGGTCCGTGCCCGGCCTGGCGCCGATCACGAAGCCGTCGTCCTGCGGAAGATAGGAGCCCGCGGCTCTCCCGTCCCACCGCAGAGACACGGGAATGCGCGGAATTCCGACCTGCTCCGCTGTGTGCGTCACACCCGTCTCCTTCGCGTACGGGAACAGCGTTCGGGAACGCTCCAAAAATACGGCGCGAACAGGCGGTCCGTACATAGTGAACTTTGTCGCGGGTCATAAGGGTCACGTCCCGGACGGGGCATGCCGGGGCGGCGGCTAGCCTTCGCTGGTACGGGCGGGACCTGCGGTCCCTCGAAGGGAGTCGTCGAAGTGGATCCTCGTGTTCGCCGGGTGCGGGAGGCCGACGTCGAGGCCGTGGTGGCGTTGGTGCACGCCCTGGCCGAGTACGAACGGCTGTCCGACGAGTGCACGATGACCCCGGCCCAGCTGCACTCCGCCCTGTTCGCCCCGGAACCGGCACTGTTCGGGCACGTGGCGGAGGCGGACGGGGAGATCGTCGGCTTCACGCTGTGGTTCCTGAACTTCTCGACCTTCGACGGGGCGCACGGCATCTACCTGGAGGACCTGTTCGTCCGCCCGAACCATCGGGGTACGGGCCTGGGCCGCGCACTGCTGACGGCACTGGCCGAGGAGTGCGTCCGGAAGGGCTACTCCCGGCTGGAGTGGTCGGTGCTGGACTGGAACGAGCCGTCGATCGGCTTCTACGAGTCGCTGGGCGCCGCACCGAAGGACGGCTGGACGGTGTACCGCCTGACCGGCGACGCCCTGACGGCCGCCGGAAAGGACACCCTCACCCGGCCATGACCGTCGCCGGCGGGCATGTGGTGGGCGTCACATCGCGGAGGTGTCACGTCGGCGCCGAGCCGTTTGTCCCATGGGCGTCACCGGCACCACGGTGACCCACGGCTCGGGAGGGTAAAGCAATGGAGAACGACCACCGCGTCGTCGTCCTAGGCGCCGGCTACACGGGCATGATGACCGCGATCCGCCTGGCCCGCCGGACTCGGCGCGCCGATGCACGAATCACCCTGGTCAACCCCTCGGAACGGTTCACCGAGCGGCTGCGGATGCACCAGCTCGCCGCCGGGCGGCACCTGGCCGACCACCGCATTCCCGACCTGCTCGCCGGCACCGGCGTCTCCTTCGTACGGGGCACGGCCACCGCCATCGACCCCGACGGCCGCACGGTGGTGGTCGACGACGGCGCGACGACGCTGGACTACGACACCCTGGTGTACGCCCTGGGCAGCTCGGCCGACACCAGCCGGGTGCCCGGCGCCGACGCCCACGCCTTCACGCTCGACAGCCCGCGGACCGCCGTCTCCTTCGCCACCCGGCTCGGCGAGCTCGCGGCGACCGGCGGCAGTGTCACGGTCTGCGGCAGCGGCCTGACCGGCGTCGAGGCGGCGACGGAGATCGCCGAAGCCCATCCCGGCCTGAACGTCACGCTGGTCGGCCTCGATGAGCCGGGCGCGATGATGAGCGCCAAGGCACGTGCCCACCTGCACCGGGCGCTCGACCGCCTCGGCGTCACCGTCAAAGTGGGCGCGCGGGTCACGAAGGTGCTGCCCGACGCCGTCGAGCTGGAGACCGGCGAGGTCCTCCCCTCGGACGCGTGCCTGTGGACGGCCGGCGTCACCGCGTCCTCGCTCGCCGCCGACGCCGGGATCGCCGTGGACGAGCGCGGCCTGATCCTGGTCGACGCGACGCTGCGTTCGGTGTCCCACCCCGGCGTGCACGCCGTCGGTGACGCCGCCGCGGTCCGGTTGCCCTGGGGACGGATCCACGGCACCTGCCAGAGCGGCCTGCCCACCGCCCAGTACACCGCCGACACGATCGCCCGGCTGCTGCGCGGCAGGCCGGTCCGGCCGTTCCGGTTCGGCTACGTCCACCAGCCCGTCAGCCTCGGCCGGCGTGACGCCGTCATCCAGTTCACCCACGCGGACGACACCCCGCGCCGTGCCTACCTCAAAGGCCGCGTCGCCGTCCGGTACAAGGAGACCGTCAGCGCCAGCCCGGTCAAGGTGTACCGGCTCAGCAGGCGCATGAACGTCAGTGTCACATTCTTCAAGGGCGGCCGCGCCACCCGCGACCGGGCCCGACGCACGCTGTTCGGGACGCCGGGCTCATCGTCCGGCTTGGAAGTATGAGCCGATGACCGACGCGACGCCCGATTCGGATCCGTACATCGAGCATCGGCGGCTGCTGTTCGCCACCGCCTACCGCATGCTGGGCAGCGTCACCGACGCCGAAGACGTCCTCCAGGACGCGTGGCTGGCCTGGAACTCGACGGACCGCGCCACGATCCGCAACCCCAGGGCCTATCTGGTGCGAGCGGTCACCAACCTGTCGCTGAACCGGCTCACCTCCACCCGGGTGACCCGCGAGACCTACGTCGGCCCGTGGCTGCCCGAGCCGCTGCTCACCTCGCCCGATGCCGCCGCGGACGCCGAAAAGGCCGACACCATCTCCACCGCGATGCTGGTCGTGCTGGAGACCCTCAGCCCCGTCGAACGCGCGGTCTTCCTGCTCCGCGAGGTCTTCGGCTACTCCCACGGCGAGATCGCCGACACACTCGACCGCCCCGAACCGACCATCCGCCAGATCGCCCGCCGCGCCCGCGAGCACGTCCGGGACCGCCGCCCCCGCTTCGACACCGACCGTGCCGAGCGGGAGAAGGTCACCGCGCGGTTCATCGCGGCCTGCGCGGGCGGCGACCTGAACGCGGTCATGGAACTGCTCGCGCCCGACGTGACCGCCTGGACCGACGGCGGAGGCAAGGTCACCGCCGCCATCCGGCCCCTGCACGGGGCGAGCCAGGTCTCTCGCTGGATCCTCGGTGTCCTGGCCAAGCCCGAATCGGCCGGTATCGTCCCGGAGCCCACTGTCATCAACGGCGAGTTGGGCTTGTTGTGCACCATCGAGGGCGTCCCCGTCGCCGCTCTCACCTTCGACATCGCCGACGGCCGGCTGCACAACCTTTGGTTCCAGGTCAACCCGGACAAACTCCATGGCCTACGCGCCGGGCACGGCATGGCCTGAAGGACACACGCCGACCCGCCAGACGGAGCCGCTGGCCAGACGGAGCCGCCGGTCAGACGGGGTCGCCCGGAAGGCCGGCGAGGGACAGGCGCGGGCCGAGCCACAGGTGGAAGGAGCCGGCCGCGTTGAGCCAGGCCGTCGTCGTGGCGGCGAACTGCTCGCTCGTCACGCCGCCGCCGATGTGCGTCGTCGCCTCGCTCACGATGATGACCGTGCCGTCGTCGTCGGTGGCGGTGTAGACCTTCAGGCCGACGGTGTCGCGGTTCCACTCGTCGAGGACGGCCCGGAGGGCGGGTTTGTCGTCCACGGTGAAGAAGCGGTCGTAGATGGTGCGGGCGGCGTAGACCTCGCCGTCTCCGTCGAAGGTGAAGAAGAGGCTGTAGCACTGCCATCGCGTCGCGAGACGCCCGCGCGTGTCACGTATGCTGGCGACCTGAAGTCGCTCAAGAATCCGCTCAATACGATCGAGATCGGGCCTAATGACACCCGACTGGGGCATTTCAGACGCCGGACTCGGAGGCTCGTCTCCCACTGTTCTCGCTCCCCTTCTGCTGACGGCAATGAGATTGTGCCGTACGTAAAGCAGTGTCGTGCCCGCACCGCGCTATCTGTGGAAAAGCCCCGGGCTATGCCGGGAAAGCTCCGGACGATCCATCGTCACTCGGGGCGAAATATGCCGTTGTAGCGTCGAACGGGACATAAGTCGCGATATGCGTTTATCGGGGGCACAACGAGTGGCGATCGCGGTCGATGAGGGGATTGCGAATCCCGCGGTCGAGCGGGCTTCGGAAGCGACGGTACGCCCCGGTGGCGCCTGGAGCTCCGATCGGTCGGATCGGCCCTGCCCCAGCACGGGGCGTACCCCTAATTAGCTGTCATGCGCTACGGCGTGGCAGGTCAGGCGTCCGCGGCGGTCAGCTCGATGCGCGCCACCTCGACGCAGTTGCCACCGTTACCACTGCGGCTGCTCTTCTGCCACGTGACCTTGGTCTCGACGCAGTTGCCGCCGTTGCCGCTGTGGCTGCTCTTGCGCCACGAGGACGCAGGCCGTGGGTTCGTCATGTCGCGAACACCCTTCTTATCGTGAGAGTTCCTTCACCTTCTCGCGAATCAACGCCGCAGAGTCACCGGTGTTGACCGCGGCCGAGCGGAGATGGTCGAAAATGAGGCGCCCTTGCTCTGTGTCGGCGGGCTTCTCCAGATAGACACACCCCACCAGGTGTTCGATGTATAGCAGGTCCGGATAGCCGTCGAAGGTCAATAGAACAAAAGGTCCATCAATCGCGGCATGAATTCCGGCCCGGTATGGGAGCACTTGGAGCGACACATTCCCGAGTTCACCGAGGTAGAGCAGGTGCTCCAACTGCTTGACCATCACCGAGGGGTGTTCGACGACACGGTTGAGAACGGCCTCGTCGATCACCGCCCAAACGTGCAGTGGGTTCTTGGACTCGGTCACGCGCTTCTGCCGCGCCATGCGCACCTCGACGCCGGCGTCGACCTCATCGGTCGGGCGCGACTGGGCGCCGAGCAGGATCGCGCGGGCGTACTCGGGGCACTGGAGGATGCCGGGGATCACCTGAGCCTCGTAGCCACAGGAGGTGCGGGCCTCGGCCTCGAACGCCAGGAAGTCGATGAAGCCCTTCTTGACCTTGTCGCTGTACTCGCGCCACCAGTCGCGCTGGCGGGCGCTGCGGGCGAGCAGCACGAGCTGCTCGCGCTTGTCGCCATCGACGCCGTACGTCTCGCACAGCTCCATGACCTCGCCGGAGGTGATCCGCATCTTCGCGGTCTCCATGCGGCTGATTTTCGATTGCTCCCAGCTCATGTTCGCCGCCACCTGCTCGCCGGTCATTCCAGCCTGTTCTCGCAGGTGACGAAGCTCTCGCGCGAGCTGCCGCCCGCGGACCGTGGGGGTGTACGGCATTGCTTCCTCACATAATGCGCTGAATCACTTGCACTGGATCATCATTCTGGGCCAGAGTGTAATCGCACGACTACAGAACGCTTCAATATCCAAGTTATCCACCAAGGGCTGGGCGGGCCGGCGTGACCGCCCGGTGATCGACGTCAGTCGAGCACGCCGAGGCGCACCGGCGCAGCCCGCAGACCGCGGCAAGGAGGACGTTCCTCCTGGCCGCTCCGCGGAGCCGCGACTCTGGGCTCCGCTTGGGGAGAGCCGAGTCCAGGGTCGCGGTTCCTGACCAGACCGAGAAAGGGTCGCCATGGAGGAGTATCCGGACGATCGCGTACTCATATGGCGCCGATCCTTTCCCGGCTTGGCCGAGCACGTACGCCAAGCGCGCGAATTCGCCGGTTTTCTCCTGGCCGACCTGCCGCGCGTGGACGACGTCGTCCTGGTGGTGAGCGAGTTCGCCGCCAACGCGCTACGACATACCGCCTCGGCCCGGCCGGGAGGCCACTACACCCTGGAGGTCCGCCGCTGGCACGACGGCGCGTCGGTGTCACTGACGGATGAGGGCAGCCGCAAGGTGCCCCGCGTCCCCGACCTGGGCGACCTGGCCGAGTGCGGCCGCGGCCTGCAGACCGTCGAGGCCATAGCGTCCGAGTGGCACTGGACCGGCGACTGCCGCGGACGCACCTTCACCGCCACCTTCCTGACCCGAGCCCACGCCGTACTGGTGTCGTCGATCAGCCCGTGCGAGGTCTTCGGCGACGACCTGCACCCGGCGGCCGTCCTCACCTCCGACTCCGCCCTGTAGACCCCGGGGCCGCATCCCTTTCCCGCGCCCCTCGCTGCGGGTGTTCTAGAGCAGCAACTCGGCGAGTTCGTCGAGCAGAGCCGTCACCCGCCCGGCCCGTACGTGATCCTCGACGACGCGTGCGATGACCTCATCCGCCGACCGCCCCGCCCGCGCGAGCACCGCCCGCCGCGCCGACTCGCTCAGCCAGACCCGAGTACGCCGCCGGTCCGCCGCGTCCGGTGGCGTCTCGATCAGCCCACGCTCCTTCAGCCGCGCCACCGACTCGGAGACGTGACTCTGCGCGAACCCGGTCCGTACCTTGATCTCGCTCACCGCACTGCCCGGATGCTTCAACACGTCTTCGATCACCGCGACCTCGGCAGGCGTCAGCGCCGCGTCACCCGCGGAGGTCGTGACCTCCCGGGACAGGTCGATCAGCCGCTTGCCCAACCGGTGCATCCGCACGCCGTCCATGCCGTCGAGGGTATATCGGCGCAGATACATCGGTGCCGATGTACCCTGGCATGGTCGAGAGGAGCGGGACCATGGATGCCTCACCGCTGAACGGTGTCGGCGGCACGTCGCTGGGGGTGGCACGCGCACGGGCGTGGGAGAGCCGCCGCCCGGACCGGCTGTTCGACGACCCGTACGCCGCGGAGTTCGTCGCCGCCGGCGGTTCCGGTGGCCGGGCGCCTCTCTCTCCGGCACGGGCCCGGCTGGCCTTCCACGTCATCATCCGCACCCGCTTCTACGACGACTTCCTGCTCGCCGCCTGCGACAGCGGCTGCCGCCAGGTCGTGCTGCTGGCCGCCGGCCTGGACACGCGCGCGTACCGCCTGCCGTGGCCGCCCGCAGTCACGCTGTACGAGCTGGACCTGCCGGAGGTGCTCGCCTTCAAGGACCGGGTGCTGGCCGGTGCGGGGGCCGAGCCCCGCTGCGCACGCACCGCCGTACCGGTCGACCTGCGCGAGGACTGGCCCCGACGGCTGACCGACGCCGGCTTCGGCGCGTCGGCGCCCACGGCGTGGCTGGTCGAGGGCCTGCTGGTCTACCTCAGCCCGGAGGACGCCGACCGGGTGCTGAGCCGCGTCGGCGCGCTGTCGGCCCCCGGCAGCCGGATTTCCCTAGAGCGCAACAACGCCGCCTCGGTCATCGCCGAAGAGGACCGCGGCGGTATCGAGGAGTACGCCGAGCTGTGGCAGGGCGGCGTCGGCGACACCGCCGGCCGGCTTGCCGGCGACGGCTGGCAGACCGAGGTGCATGAGCTGGCCGATGTGGCCGCCTCGTACGGCCGGCCCGCCCCGAGCTCCTCCCTGAGCGGGTTCCTCACCGCCACCCGCTGACCTTCACGGCAGCGCGTCGACCAGAGCGGACGTCACGTCCTTGGTGGTCGCCCTGCCGCCGAGGTCGCGAGTACGCAGGGCCGGGTCGGCGGTGACCGTCTCGATCGCGGTCAGGACGTCGGCCGCCGCCTTCTCCCGCCCAAGGTGGTCGAGCATCAACGCGCCGCACCACACCTGCGCGATCGGGTTGGCCACCCCACGCCCCGCGATGTCCGGGGCCGAGCCGTGCACCGGCTCGAACATCGAGGGGTTCCGCCCGGTGGGATCCAGGTTGGCCGACGGAGCCACGCCCAGCGATCCGGACACGGCCGCGGCGATGTTGCCGAGGATGTCACCGAACAGGTTCGAGCCCACGACGACGTCGAGGTCCTCCGGATGGGTGATGAACCGCGCGGTGAGGGCGTCAACGTGCATCCGCTGCCACTTCACGTCCGGGTACGAGGCCGCCACCTCGGCGGTGACCTCGTCCCAGAACGGCATCGTGTGCATGATCCCGTTCGACTTGGTGGCCGAGACCAGCGCTCCACCGCGCTGGCGCGCCAGGTCGAAGGCGTACCGCAGCAGCCGCTCACACCCGCGCCGCGTGAAGATCGACTCTTGTACGGCCACGTCGCCGGCCGGGGTCGCGAACCGCCCGCCGACGTCGGAGTACTCCCCCTCGGTGTTCTCCCGCACGATCGCCACGTCGAACGCCTCGCACCCGCGCAGCCGGCTGGCCAGACCGGGCAGCAGCCGCACCGGCCGGATGTTCACGTACTGGTCGAACGCCCGCCGAATCGGGATGAGTAGCCCCCACAGCGAGATGTGGTCAGGCACGCTGGGCGAACCGACCGCGCCGAGGAAGATCGCGTCCGTCTCACGGAGCCGGTCGATGCCGTCCGGCGGCATCATCGCGCCGTGCTCGGTGTACCAGGAGCAGCTCCATGGCAGCTCACACCAGCTCAGCGCGAAGTCGTGCCGCGCGGCGACCGCGTCGAGCACCCGCTGCGCCGCGGGCAGCACCTCCTTGCCAATGCCGTCACCCGGAATCGCCGCGACGAGGTGCCCGTCGACGCCGCTCACGCGACCACCGCCGGCGCGGTCACCCAGCGCATGAGCCGCGGCTTGCCCGCGCCACACACGATGTTCACTGTCGGTGCGAGCGGGATGAGCTCCTCATCGGAGCCGAGCCGCCACCGCCCGTGCCCCTTGCCCAAATCCGTATTGATTTTCAAGGTCACGGTTGCACTCCTGGGGGGACCCACATCTCGGCGACCGGGGCAAGTCACCATATCTTGCCGCCTCACCTCTTCACCAGAGTTTCCGCAGGCCAGAACGTTGCCCGACGCTCGCGCGGGTCGCGAAGGCGTCGCTGGCCCCGCACGCCATCCGTGAGGGATGCAGACGGCTCTGGCGCGCTTGACAGCCAAGTTCTGTCCTCGCGGTAGGTGCCGGTGCAGGTTCCGCCTCGGTTACGTAGGGCGACGGGCGTGCGGAGGATGCGGGCGCATGACGCCATTGCCGCAGTCGAACTTCTCGGCAACCTGGCGAATCTCCAGCCCTGGTCGTACAGGCGGGCGGTGTCTTCGGCCCACTGCCGGTCGGCCTCGTCCAATGTCGCGTCCTGTCGGCGGCGGGCAGCCGGATCTCCTTCGAACGCAACAACGCCGCCTCGGTAATCGCCGAAGGGGACCGAACGGACATCCACGAGTACGCGTCACTGTTGAAGGGCTGCCTTGGCGAGGACACCGCCGGTTGGCTGAACGCTCACGGCTGGGTTACGAAGGTCCACCACCTGACCGATGTAGCCGAGTCGTACGGCCGCCCGACGCCGAGCAAGTCCCTCAGCGGCTTCCTCACCGCCATCCGCAAGGCCTGAAGATCTACGCTGGCGATCTACTCAGGCGCGGCGACCGGACAGCCGACGCAACATTCCGCCGCCGGCTCAATGCGTTCGAACTCCCCCTTGCCGCGATCATAGATGCACGCAATGCCGAGCGCCTTGAGTAGGTCGGCCATATCCTCCGAGGGCCGCGCCGGAAGCAGAATCGCCCGGCGCTTGGTTTGCGCATATCTGCCATAGTCAAGGATCTGACCGATCGCAAGCCTAATATAGACCCGCGCCGCCGACGATTTGGCTTCAATCAGCTCATCCGCCGTAACGTCGAGTAGATCACTGCGCAGAGGAGCCACATGCGCGGCGGACTTCATTGTTCGCTGCATTACCTTATGGCCTCGCCTCTCAAGCCAGTCGGCATAGCGACGAACAAGTTTAGACTCTCGACGCTCTGCCTCCGTGACTGACCCGGCACCGTTGACCAGGAAGGTATCGGCCTTGTGCGCGTCTAGATCCACGTCCTTCACCGTCAGAGTCGGCTCGGGTGTGGCCGCGAGCACACCAGCGGGAAGCAATCTAAAGACGATGGCGCGGCGCATATTAAGCAGAAGATCGGGACCGTCTTCGAACCGGAAGGGGCGTTCGCTGTCGATAGCATATTCACCGACGTAACGAACTAGAGGTCCCTTGACCTCCTGAAAGAGCCGCAGCGACTTGCCGTCCTCTTTGTGACGTAGCAGAGCTGCGTTACCTCTTACAAAACGCTGATCACCTATTTTACCTTCTCCTGTGTAGGCATAGCTGCCATCCGGCCGCGGACCATCACGATAGCCGTACTGCTGGCCTCCCTTAGTTTCGAAGAGCAAGATATCCGCGGACTTCCGGGGCATCGAAATGCCGCCCTGAGTTTGACCACCGCACCGGCGGTGGACCTCCTGCCTCACCAGTTCTTCGCCCTCACGGATCTCCCATGACATAGGAGACAAGCTACGCCAAAACGGGCCATCTGCCCGTAAGCCTGCTGTGCCCGTGATCTGTCAGTGGATGCCAGTACGGTGCTCACGTGGCCAAACTCTTGCCAGGCGTCTACGAGCACCTGATCACGACCGAGATCCTTCGCGGCCTTGACACGGTCAGCAGCGACCTTCTGCAGCAGGAAAGGCTGGAGCAGGGGGATGCCACCCAAGTGTTGGTTCGGCATCTCACCGGGTTGGCGCGGCGCGCGTTGGAGATCGCTGCTGAGACCGACAAAAACAAGGACTCACTGGCAGCGCAGGTCAAGGTAGCTAACGGCATCGCCCAGGCCATCGGAGTTCTCGTAGCCGAGTCAGTGACGGAAGAGGACCACATCGCTGACGGACATGCCGTTTTGCTGGCGATCGCCGACGGCCGTCGTCCGGATGGCACCGTCACCTTCCCCGAGCGACCTGACGTTCCTCTCTCGACGAGCGCGCTTCTCGTGAACGGCCGTGACCAACCTCAGGTCGGCCCGGAGGTGATCAAGGAGCTCGCCTCGGCCGATCAGGTTGATCTGCTCTGCGCCTTCATCAAGTGGCATGGCCTGCGACTGATCGAGGATGCACTACGTCGCTTCACCGAGCGTGGCGGCAAGCTCCGCGTGATCACGACGACCTACATCGGCGCGACCGAACGCAAAGCGCTCGACCGGCTCATCGAGCTTGGCGCTGACGTCAAGATCAGCTACGAGACGCGAACAACGCGACTCCACGCCAAAGCGTGGCTCTTCCATCGCGGCTCTAGCCTCGACACGGCGTACGTCGGATCCTCCAATTTGTCGAAGACCGCCATGACCGACGGCAAGGAATGGAACGTCCGGATTGCCCGTGCCGAGCAGCCGCACCTGCTCGAGACGTTCCGTGCCACGTTTGAGGAGTACTGGGCCGATCCTTCCTTCGAAGCGTACGACCCTGAGCGCGACGCGGAGCGTCTCGACCTGGCGCTGACGAAGGAGAGCGGCGGCCCAGCCGATCTTCCTCTCCAGATCACCAACATCGCGGTGAATCCCTATCCCTACCAGCGCGAGATTTTGGATGAGCTCCAGGCAGCACGTGAGCTCCACAAGCACTGGCGGAACCTCGTGGTGATGGCTACCGGTACCGGCAAGACCGTGGTTGCCGCCTTGGACTACAAACGGCTCGTCGCCCAGGGCGCCGTCAACTCACTGCTCTTCGTCGCCCACCGGAAGGAGATCTTGGAGCAGAGCCTGCTGACGTTCCGCCAGACGCTCCAGGACGGCGCTTTCGGTGAGCTGCTCGTTGATGGTCAGCGCCCACAAGAATGGCGGCATGTCTTCGCGTCTATCCAGTCGCTGGCACGTCTGCCGATCGAGCCAGAGCGGTTCGACATGGTCATCGTCGATGAGTTTCACCACGCCGAAGCAGCCACCTACGCCCGGCTACTCGGCCACCTCCAGCCGAAGGCGCTGCTCGGACTGACAGCGACCCCTGAACGTACCGACGGCGCCGACATCATGCATTGGTTCGATGGAGGCAAGCCGGCTGTTGAACTCCGTCTTTGGGAGGCTTTGGAGCGAGACCTCCTGGTGCCCTTCCATTACTTCGGCATCCATGATGCGACCGACCTGTCGACGATCACGTGGCGGCGGGGCACCGGCTATGACGTCGCGGAGCTGACCAACCTCTACACCGGGCATCACGCTCGTGTAGCGATGGTGATCCAGGCCCTAACCGACAAGCTCGCCAGCCCGCGCGCCATGCGCGCCGTCGGTTTTTGTGTCAGCATCGCCCATGCCGAGTTCATGGCCGACCAGTTCAATCGGAAGGGCATCCCTGCTGTCGCGGTTACCTCGGCGACCGACCGCAGCGACCGTGAGCAGGCACTGCGAGATCTACGTGAGCGCAAGATCAACGCTGTCTTCACCGTGGACCTGTTTAACGAAGGCGTCGACGTGCCCCAGATCGACACCGTTCTTTTCCTACGGCCGACCGAGAGCGCGACCGTCTTCCTCCAGCAGCTCGGGCGGGGGCTGCGCTTCGCAGAAGATAAGCCCTGTCTCACCGTGCTGGATTTCGTCGGCCGCCAGAACACCAACTTCCGCTTCGACCTGCGCTACCGCGCCCTGACCGGAGACAGCGCTCGCCAGCTCGAGCGCGACGTGACCGATGGGTTTCCCACGCTCCCGGCAGGTTGCCATATCGATCTCGACCGCGAAGTT
Source organism: Actinoallomurus iriomotensis (assembly GCF_030269445.1). Taxonomy (GTDB): domain Bacteria; phylum Actinomycetota; class Actinomycetes; order Streptosporangiales; family Streptosporangiaceae; genus Actinoallomurus; species Actinoallomurus iriomotensis. Next base: position 140,725 of record NZ_BSTJ01000017.1, on the reverse strand, counting down.
AGCAAGCTCGTACTGGAGAACCTCAAGCAGGCGATTGGCCAAAATAAGAGGGCGATCGTTGCCGAGATTCGTAGCCTCGCCGAAAAACGCCTGATTGAATTCCTGGACGAGACACAGATCGAGCTCGAGGACCTCTACCGAGGATCTCGGGGAGGATGGGTCGGACTCCGCCGAGACGCTGGCGTCGAAAAGCGCATCCCTAGCGATCCCGTCGATGACAAGGCCCTCGCGTCGAGCATTGGGCGTATGTTGCACATTGACGACCCCGAGCGAATCACCTTTATACAAGACATCTTCTCTAGTGAGAAGCCACCTCAAGTGAACGGCTTCGACGCGCGTCAGCGTCGTCTCCTGGCGATGCTGCATGCCTCCATCGATAGCAGCCAGCCGCTGAGTTCCCTCGAACACAACATTGCTCGGTTCTGGGGCAACCCTGCGCGCCGGGAGGAGATCCTCGAGATCACCGAGGTCCTCTCGGCCAGGCTCCACCGCATCACACCAGCACTGACTGAGGCGATGCACATCCCCCTTCATCTCCACGCCACCTACACCAAAGATGAAATCCTCGCCGCGTACGGTATGGAGAAGCCACGGTCCTGGATGGCTGGCGTCCGCTGGATGCCGGACGAGCAAGCGGACCTCTTCTTCGTCACTATTAACAAGACAGAGCAGCACTTCTCCCCGCAAACCATGTACCGCGATCGAGCCGTCAGCCCGACCGAGTTCCAATGGGACTCACAACACACGACCGCGGAGACATCAGCGACCGGCCAGCGATACATCAACCACGTCGCGCGGCAGTCGACCGTTCACTTGTTCATTCGCGAGAACAAGGGAGATGCATACACCTACGCCGGTCCGATGCACTATCAGGACCACGAGGGCGAACGCCCCCTGCATATTCACTGGAAGTTGGCCAATGATCTCCCCGCTGACGTCTTCCGGTACGCCAAGGTCACGGCCGGCTGAGGTTGTGCAGGCCAGGTTTGCCGGCGGTGTAGAGCCACTTCTGGAAGAGCGGGCGGAGGTTCTTCTTCGTGTAGTGCTGGGCGAAGGCGATGAACTGTGCGGTGGTGGCGTTGCCGTTGCGCTCGGTCTTGGGCCAGTCCTTCACCAACTGGAAGAACGCGGTGTCGCCGATGGTGCGGCGGAGCTGGTGCAGGGTCATCCCGGCGCGGAGGTATGTCAGCGGGTCGAAGATGTGGTCGCGGCCCGGCTTGGCGACCTTGCCCTTCCACACCGTGGCCGGGGAGCGGTAGGCCGCGTCGAACATCTGCTGGGCGGTCTTTCCGCCGTGCTGTTCGGTGTACAGCCATTCGGTATAGGTCGCGAAGCCCTCGTTCAGCCAGATGTCCGACCACTGCGCGGGGGTGACGGTGTCGCCGAACCACTGGTGGCCCAGCTCGTGGGCGAGCATGAACGCGGGCGGCAGGCCACCCGCGCGGCCGGTGGCGTACACCGGGCGGGTCTGGGACTCCAGGGCGTAGCCGACGTTCGGAGCGAGCACGATGATGCCGCCGGCTGAGGAGAACGGGAAGCCTCCGTACAGCTTCTGCTCCCATTCGATGTCGTCGCCGGTGACCCTGTTGAGCTGGTTGGCTGCATCGGCCACCGTCTGGCCACCGGTGGTGGCGATCGCCTTCGGGTCGACGGCGGTGATGTTGCGGAGGCCGCTCTTCGTACGGGTGTCCCGGACCTCGAAGTGGCCTATGGCGATCATGACCAGTTCGCTGGCGGTCGGTTCGGGGTTCGTCCAGCGGAAGGTCGTGGTGGCGCCTTGAGTCTGTTCGCCGGCCGGTTGGCCGTTGGCGAGGACCTTGAGCCCCTTCGGCACGGTCACGGTGAAGTCGTACGTCGCCTTGTCGCGCAGGCTCTCGTTGACCGGATACCAGGTCGCCGACCCGGTCGGCTGCGACAGCGTCACCACGCCGTCGTGTCTGGGGATCCAGCCGGAGACGCCGAGCGCCTTATCCCTGATCGGCTTCGGGGTGCCGGCGTAGGCGATCTCGACCGTGAACTGCCGGCCCTTGGGGAGGCCGCTTCCGGGGGTGATGACGAGTTCCTGTCCGCCGGTTTGCTCGTACGTGGCGGGGCGCCCGTCGACCGTCACCTTCGAGACCTTCAGCGGGTCGCGCAAGTCCAGGTCGAACCGTGAGAGGTCCTGCAGGGCGCTGGCTCGTATCTTCGCCGTGGCGTTGATGGCCTTCGTGTCGGCGTCGTAGGTGAGGGAAAGGTCGTAGTGCTGGGCGTCGTAGCCGCCGTTGCCCATCTTCGGAAAGTACGGGTCGCCGGAACCCGCTGCTCCCGGCGTGAAGTCGTGCGTAGCGTCGGTCGGCTTGGCGGACGCAGAGTCAGAGCCCGAGTGTGAAGCCCCTGTGCACGCGACGGCCAGCGAGGCGAGCATGCCAGCCGTCACCACGGTCGCGACGACCTTCCGCGCCCGTGGGTTGATTCCTGCCATACCGAGGCTCCCGTTGTCTGCATGCTTTTAACAATCAGGAGAGCATCCTCCTCTACCTTTCATCCGGATATGCCGGATTATCGGAACCCGGCCTTCCGATGACGGCGATCAGTGGCTGGGCGGCCAGAAGCCCGACCATCGCGGCCACCGGACTTCCCGGGGAACCTCGGCAGGCTGCCTGGCGAGCAGATCGACGCCGTAGGTGGCGTAGAACGGCCGCAGGCGCGTGAGGGGTCTCGGGACCGTGTTGTTGTGGCAGGGCGGTGATGCGGCTTAGCACTCCCGGCCCAGGAGCATGTGAGGGTAGCCCCGGTTGATCCGGTCACCGAGGCTCACGTCGAGTCCGTCGATGAACTCCTGGAGAAGTGCGACTGCCTCCTCGGCGCTCCCGGCCTCGCCTTTGAACTCGAACTCGACGAAATCCCCTGCGCTGGCCACGGTGTCGAACGCGACGGCGACCTCACCTGGAATGGTCCATTCCTCGCGAATCTTGTTCACTGTGACCAGCTTCGTGAAGGCGAGCGCGAGCAGAGTGCGGCGCAGTGCTTCGATGTCCTCGACAGCCGTCTCGTACTCGTCGCAATGCGTCTTGATCTCGGCATCCTCGGGATGCCACCGCTTGTAGTTAACCGATGCGCCGTTGTCGGTCTCGCGGAGACGCAGCCACTCGGACACCACGGCGGGGGCGAGGAAATCGCGGTGTGGGGCGTTGTAGTAGGTGTCCACCTGCCGGACGGCCGGGCCGTGCTCGCCGCCGCGTTCCTCTAACTCCTGCTTGATCTTGTCCGGCTCGGTAAGCGCGAACTTCCGCTCAACCTCGATGTACTTCACTGCCACTCTCCTTGATGGTGGGTCCCGTCCCCGTGGTCAGCCTAGGGATGGGGCGTCAGGGGGGCGTGGTGTTCCGGCGAGATGGGCACCGGGCTGGCTACTAAGGTGGACGAACGGTTCATGGGCAGGAGCGACAACAACGATGGGTGTTGACCGTCCAAGTGAGGCTGACTCGGCTAGCGAGGCCGAAGAAGGGCGGATGCCGCCCGATCGGCCAGGCGTTGAAGGATACCCATCGCGCGCTGAGAGCAAGCGCGTCGCTGCGGAGGCCAACAAAGACATTAAACCGCCCTCTGACCTGGCTCCTCAGCCCGTGATGGACAAGACCGCTTACTCACTCGGGAAATCCGAACAACACGACGCGGGCACGGAGCAGTCCGATGCTCCGAGGAAGCAGGATGGTGTCTCGGATACACAGGCCACGATCGATACCCAGGCGACCGTTGATGTAACCGGTCGTGACGGTGCTAACGCTGCCGACGTCGAGGACGATCACGATCGGCCAGCCGAAGGCGGTGAGTTCACGGCCATTTCTGGAGATGGTCTTTCTGAAGACGTCGCTCTTGCGGCTGATCTCTCGAATCCTGAGGTCGAGACGGGCCTCCTAGACAGGATAAAGAGAATTTCAAGCATACCTGAGCGCGATGATGCTCCACGGGAGATCCGTGGCGTCATTAACCGTTTGGACTATCAGGACCCAAAAGAGGATCCCGAAGCGGTTCCAGACCGGTACGGAAGGCCTCTCGATCGCGCCGACGGTACCCGTACGCCGCTTTTCAAAGGAGATCCAACTCGCGAGCAGGTTACACAGGGCGCCCTTCAAGACTGCGGCATCATTTCTACGTTGGGCGCTGTAGCGAGTCATCGCCCCGAAGCGATTCGAAACTGCATTCGCGAAACCGATGATGGCAACTATGAAGTGCGCCTACATGAGACCAAGTTTTCAGCGTCACATTTAAGATATGAGCCGACTGGGCGGATGATCACGCTAGAGATCACTCCCGAGATACCAGTTTTCGACAGCCAGCCAGATCGCCCGGCTTTCGCCGATCCCGGAAACAGCGGCACCGCTTGGGCGCCGATACTCGAGAAATCGATCGCCGGCAGCGATCGAACTTGGAGCGAAGAACGGCGAGATAAATGGCAACAGCGCTGGGAGGTTCAGAGCGGCACAAAAGAGGAAGCCCCTAGTGGCTACGTACGCCTTCACCAAGGAAGCAACCACAGCGAGCGCGCAGAGCTCCTTACTCAGCTAACAGGAGAGCCTTCAAAAGTGTGGGAATTTCCTACAGGCTATGACTCCTTCGGGCGCAGCCCCGACCGGCAGGTAGTGGACGAATTCCGCAGTCACCTTGCTGAAGGCAAACCCATACTGGTGGGGACGCGCGATCGACGACCAGGGGAAAAACAGCTCACAAATAATCTCGTTGACGGCCACGCTTATGAAGTGACAGACGTCGACGACGAAGGTAGGATCCACCTGTGGAACCCATGGAATAAGAAGCAGCCTTACCCGTTGACGGCGGCTCAGTTTCGGGCAAATATTAGGCCACGTTACAGCACCCTGGAGTAATCATGACAGTCCGCCAAATCGTTCTTCGGCATGGCATTCAATTCAATGCGAATATTGGTAGCTTCAGCGCCATATATGCAGAGGAAGACTCTGCTAGTGGTTCACCCGAAGTGCTCGTCAATATCGCAGCCGATGGAGAGCGCGAGTACGTACTCCATCCGGGTGATACCTTCACGGTACGGGATCAGACGTGGAAGCTGGCAAGCGTTAATAACCCTGGGCTGCATGATTGGACTGTCGTTCTAGAGCGGGTGGACTAGCGTCGTTCAGTGGAACGATCCTGCGGTCTAGACCTTCCCACCGCCCACAGGTTGATACGACAGGCAGCCGCAGAATATATTCCGAGCATCGGCGCGCTGTCGGTCGGCGACGATCAGCGGACGTCGACCGCGCAGGGCGGGCTTATGACCCGCTGTGCTTGTTTCGTACCGCCTCGAACGCGGCGTGCACGGCGACTTTCTCTTCGTCGGTGAGATCCATCGGTCGGTGGGCGAAGGCGTTGTCCGATGCGACCTGTGTTTCCAGCCCCGCCTGATGGGCGGTGGATGTAAGCGCGCCGACGACATGGAGCAGCAGGGAGATCGATTGTGTCGCCTCATCCACCTCCTGGTGAGCGTCGAACTTCTCGACCAGTCTCCGCAGTCCTCGCAACTCGTCATCGCGCTCAGAAGGGCCCGCCGTACGGCGCACCGGGGCGCGGAGGTCGTCCTGAAACGATGATCGATCACGAAAACGGCCATGCAGTGGCTCGCCCAGCGCGTCCAGGATGTCGTAGAGCCCGCCGTAGGCCCATTCGATCCGCCAGCCCGGCCACGTGGGCGCCATGACCGCCAGCACCGCAGCGCGGTAGGCGACGTCCTCGTAGCAGTGCGAGTGCCAGAGCAGGCGACGCTCGTCATGGTCGATCAGCGCGGCCGCCTCGCACTCCAACTCGTCCAGCCACCGGTCGCAGGACTGCTGCCCCTGAGCGAACCGGGTTGCCGCATTCGGGCCGGCGAGCAGATCCAGCTCCATGGAATGTGCGCCCCAGTGCGTGTAGCGACGCTTCCACGAACCGTCGGCTTTCACAACGTAATGCGCACGAGAGCCCATGAACTTAATGTAATCACATCATCACGTAGCGCAAAGCATTGACGCCCTCCCTCGTAGCGCGAGCCGTAGCCCGGAGCGAGCGAGCAACCGCTGCGGCGAGCAAGGTCAACACTCAGCCGATCCGGAGTTTGCCGAGTTCTTTCCCACGGGAAGAACCCGTCGAGGGGTGGTGATGCGCAGGGTTCTCGTGGCGGTGGCGCTCGTCGTGGCGCTGTGTGGCGGGTGTGCCGGCTCCGGCATGCCACGGCCCGTGAGCAGTTCGACCAGTTGGAGTCGGGAGCGGTTTCTCCGTGCTCACCCGCCCACCGGCACGCCGACCGCCGAGCCTGCCGGCTTCGGGAAGAAGGTCGGGGCGCTCTTCTCCCACGACACCAAGGGCGACCACTTCTGCACGGCCAGCGCTGTCGACAGTCCCTCCCGCAATCTCATCATCACGGCCGCTCACTGCGTGCACTCCGGTGAAGGCGGCGGATACGTCAGTGACCTCGTCTTCGTCCCCGGCTACCGCAACGGGAACGCCCCGTACGGCGTCTGGAAGGTCAAGGCGCAGTTCGTCGACGACCGGTGGGCGAAGGGGTCCGATCCCGACCTCGACGTCGGGTTCGCCGTGCTTCAGCCGCTCAACGGCAAGAACATCGCCGACGTCCTCGGGGCCAACCTGCTCGGGATCAACCAGGGGTTCACCAACCTCGTCCGGGTCACCGGCTATCCCAAGAGCTCCGACAAGCCTGTCACCTGCATCAACCGCACCACCAGAGAGCTCAAATACCAGATGCGGTTCGCCTGCAACGGCTACGCGCCCGGCACCAGTGGCAGTCCCTGGCTGACCCACTACGATCCAAAGACAAAACGGGGCGAGGTCGTCGGGGTGATCGGCGGGTACCAGCTCGGCGGTCTCGAGGACGCCGTCTCCTACAGTGCCTACTTCGACGACGATGTACGGAAACTGTACGAGCGCGCCATCGGGCAGGCGTAACCGAACGAAGACAGGGATCATGGACGTCGACGTCGTAGTCATCGGTATGGGTCCGGGCGGGGAAGAGGTCGCGGGGAGTCTCGCGGCGGCCGGGCTGAGCGTGGTCGGGATCGAGAACAACCTGGTCGGCGGCGAATGCCCCTACTGGGGCTGCATTCCGAGCAAGGCCATGGTGCGGGCGGGCGACGTACTGGCCGAGGGGCGTCGCGTGCCGCGGTTCGCCGGGTCGGCGGACATCGAGGCGAGCTGGGCGCCGGTCGCGGGACGGGTGCGCGAGGTCACCAGCGCATGGGACGACGGCGCCGCCGCCGAGCGCTTCACCGGCAAGGGCGGCCGGCTCGTGCGCGGGGCCGGGCGGATCACCGGGCCGAAGGAGGTCACGGTCGGCGACGAGGTCTTCCGTGCCCGGCGGGGTGTGGTGATCGCGACCGGTACGGCCCCGGCGGTGCCGCCCATCGACGGGCTGGAGGGCACCCCGTACTGGACGAACCGCGAGGCGATCGAGGCGGAGACGCTGCCCGAGTCGCTCGCCGTCCTGGGCGGCGGCGCGATCGGGTGTGAGCTGGCGCAGGTGTTCGCGCGGTTCGGCACCCGGGTGACGATCCTGGAGGCCGGGCCGCGGCTGCTCTCGCTGGAGGAGCCGGAGTCGGGCGAGCTGCTCCGCGCGACCTTCGAGAACGAGGGCATCGACGTTCGCGTCAACGCCAAGGCCGAGCGCGTACGGCACGACGGCGACGGCTTCGTGATCAACGACGACCTGCGCGCCGAACGCTTCCTCGTCGCCGTCGGCCGTCGTACGAACCTGGCCGGGCTCGGGCTCGGGACGGTCGGGCTCGACGAGAGCGCGCGGTTCGTCGAGGTCGACGACCGGATGCGGGCGGCCGACGGCGTGTGGGCGGTCGGCGACGTGACCGGCAAGGGCGCGTTCACGCACGTCGCGGTCTACCAGGGCCGGGTCGCCACCCGCGACATCCTCGGCGAGGACGGGCCGGGGGCCGACTACCAGGCGCTGCCGCGCGTCACGTTCACCGACCCGGAGATCGGCGCCGTCGGGCTCACCGAGCGTCAGGCGCGCGAGCGGTACGCCGACGTCCGCGTGCACACCACCGACCTGGCGAACAACTCGCGCGGCTGGCTGCACCGGGCCGAGGGCTTCCTCAAGCTGATCGAGAGCGAGGGCCGGCTCGTCGGCGCGACCTCGGCGGGCCCGATGGGCGGCGAGATCCTCGGCGCCCTGGCGGTCGCGGTCCACGGTGAGGTCCCGGTCGAACGCCTCCGGCAGATGATCTACGCCTTCCCGACCTTCCACCGGGCCATCGACGCCGCACTCCTCTGACCCCTGACGCCCGCGCTGATCGGTGGCACGATGTGCCGGGAGGTTGGGATGCCGGATCCGTTGTTGTTACGCCCGGGAGATCCGGAGACGATCGGGTCGTACGATCTGACCGGGTTTCTCGGCGAGGGCGGGCAGGGGGCCGTCTACCTCGCGGAGAACGCCGACGGCGACCGTGTGGCGGTCAAGGTGCTGCACGCCAGGTTCGCCGGGGACGACCGTGCCTTACGACGGTTCGTACGAGAGGTCGACGCCACACGCCGGGTCGCGCGGTTCTGTACCGCCCGCGTGCTGGAAGTGGCCGTCAGCGGCACCCAGCCGTACATCGTCAGTGAGTACGTTCCCGGCGAATCGCTCAAAGAGCTGATCGCTCGTGACGGGCCCCGGGAAGTCGGGGCGCTGGAGCGGCTGGCGGTCAATACGGCCGCCGCCCTGGCGGCGATTCATCGGGCCGGGATCGTCCATCGCGACGTCAAGCCCAGCAACGTGCTCATGGGGCCGGACGGGCCGCGCGTCATCGACTTCGGCATCGCCCGCGCCCTCGACCACGTCACCACCCAGTCCACCGGACTGATCGGCACGCCCGCCTACATGTCTCCCGAGCAGATCGCCGGCGGCGGCATCGGTCCCGCCTCGGACATGTTCTCGTGGGCCCTCACCCTCGTGTACGCGGCCGTCGGCAGACCCGCGTTCGGCGGTGACAGCGTGCCCGCGGTCATGCACCGCATCCTCACCGGCCAGCCCGATCTGTCCGGCGTCCCCACGCCCCTACGCGATCTCATCGCGGCGGCACTCGCGAAAGACCCCGAGCAGCGCCCGACCGCGGATGACGTGCTGCCCGCCCTGGCCGGTCCGCCGACGGCACAGAGGCCGGTCGTCCTCGGGCCGCCGAAGGACGACGCCCCCTTCGCAGCCGTACGGTCCGACGCGTCCTCCGAGCCGGCCGTAGCGCCGCCGGACGAGGTCACCCACGAGCCGACCGTGCAGGTATCGGACGATCAGACCGGCGAGCCGACCATGACGGCACCCGGCGATCGCACCCCCGAGCCGGCCTCGATGCCACCAGACGATGCCATCCTCACGCCGGGGGTGATGGCACCGCGCGATGCCGCCCCGGAGCAAGGGGTCATGGCACCACGGGACACCACTCCCGGACCGGGGGTGATGGCACCGCGCGAAATCGCCGTCACGTCCGAGCGACGCCCGATGACCCGGCGCAAGGTCCTGCTGACCGCGGTCGGCGGCCTCGCCGGGGTGACCGTGCCGACCGGCCTCTACTACCGGCTCCACGACAGGCACGGGACGGCCTCCCACCTCGAGCTCGCCGCCGTTCTCAGAGGCCACAGCGCCGAGGTCCGTGGAGTGGACTTCGGCCCCGACGGGAGGTTCCTGGTCAGCGGTGGCCGCGACGGGATACGAATATGGAACGTCGCCACCCAGAGCGGCGTCGCGACGCTGGCCCTCAACGTCGCCGTCACGTCGGTGGCCTTCAGCCCGGACGGCCGAATCCTGGCCGCCGGCACGGAGTCGCACAGGGTCGAGTTGTGGAACACCTCCACGGGCCGTCTCACCGCCACGCTCGAAGGGCACACCTCTCCGGTCGGCTGTGTCGCCTTCAGTCCCAACGGCAAGATGCTGGCCAGCGGAGGTGGCGACGGCACCATCCGACTGTGGGACCCGGTCGAGCGGCACCACATCGCCACGCTCACCGGGCACACCGCCGTCGTCGGCTCCGCGGCGTTCAGCCCGGATGGCAAGACTCTCGCCACCAACGGCTCCAACCGGGTCTGGCTGTGGAACCCGGCCAAGCGGCGTCGCGTCGCCGCCCTCAGCGACTACGGAGCCAGTGTCAACGCCGTGGCGTTCAGCCCCGACAGCAAGATCCTCGCAACCGGCGACGGCGACAGAACCGCGCGTCTGTGGGACGTCGGACGCCGACGTGTCGTGGCCACTCTCACCGGGCACACCGGCGCGCTGTCGGCCGTGGCGTTCAGCCGCAATGGTGGTTTCCTCGCCACCGGCGGCACGGACCGGACAGTACGGGTGTGGGAGATGGCCGGCCGACGCGCCATCGCCACCCTCACCGGGCATACCGGTTACGTCGAGGGTGTGGCGTTCAGCCCCGACTACACGCTGGCCAGTTGCAGCGACGACAAGACGGTCCGGCTGTGGACGTTCCGATGAACGTGACGCCGTCAGTGAGCCGGTTTCTTCGGTTCGATGGCCGGGCGTTCCCGGTGTTCGCCGTTCGGTAGCGGTACGAGGTCCTCCGTGTACAGGCGGTTCAGGCGGCGGCGGAGGCGGGCCGTCGGGCGGCGGGCCTCCTTCGGTTCGACGCCGGCGCTGTCCGGTCGCGGTTCGGGCAGCCGGTGGGGCAGGCGGCGGCCGCGGAGGACCGCTTCCTCGTCGGCGTCGAGGGGGCGGTCGGCCTCCTCGTACTCGCCGGAGGGGCGGCGGATGATCCTGCCGGTCTCCACGCCGTGTTCGAGTGTCTCGCGCTCGCGCCGCTGGAGGCCCAGGGCGATCCGGCGGGAGATCATGAACGCGAGTATCGGGCCGATGATGATCGCGATCCGGAAGAACCACGTCGTGCCGAACAGCGGGATGTTGAACGTCTTGGCGATGATGTCGTTGGCGCCGGCCGCCCACAGCAGGCCGTAGAACGTCACACCCGCCATGCCGATGCCCGTACGGGCGGGCACGTCGCGTGGCCGGTCGAGCAGGTGGTGGATCTGGTAGTCGCCGATCGCCCAGCGTTCGAGGAACGGGTACACGGCGAGGAACGTGAAGAGCAGGCCCGGGATCGCCAGTGCCGGGATCAGGACGTTCATCGGGATCGTGTGGCCGAAGGCGTTGATCTCCCACGACGGCATGAGCCGCAGCGAGCCCTCCAGCCAGCCCATGTACCAGTCGGGCTGCGAGCCGGCGCTGATGTGACCCGGGTTGTACGGGCCGAACAGCCAGATCGGGTTGACCTGGAAGGCCACCGAGAGCAGCGCGATCCCGAAGAACACCCACATCTGGAACGCCAGCGTCTTGATGACGAAGGACGGCCAGAACACCTTGCCCACGACGACGCGGTCGGTGCGGCCCTTGCCGGGGAACTGGGTGTGGGTCTGCCGCCAGGTCAGCACGACGGCGTGCAACGGGATCAGGGCCAGCAGGATCAGCGGGATCAGCAGCACGTGGATGGTGAACAGCCGCGGAATGATCGCGTCGCCCGGGAACGTCCCGCCGAACAGGAACATCGTCAGGTACGACCCGACGATCGGGATCGCCAGCAGCACGCCCTCGAGGATGCGGATGCCGGTGCCGGACAGCAGGTCGTCCGGGAGCGAGTAGCCGAACAGGCCGTTGAGCATGACCAGCAGGAACAGGATGACGCCGATCACCCAGTTCAGCTCGCGGGGCTTGCGGAAGGCGCCGGTGAAGAAGTTCCGCAGCATGTGCGCGATGATCGCGCTCAGGAACACGATCGTGCCCCAGTGGTGGAGCTGCCGTACGAGGAGGCCGCCGCGCACGTCGAAGCTGATCCGCAGCGTCGACTCGTACGCCTCGCTCATCCGGACGCCGCGCAGCGGCACGTACGAGCCCTTGTAGACCACGTCGGTCATGCTGGGTTTGAAGAAGAGCGTCAGGAAGATCCCGGTCAGCACGATGATCACGAACGAGTACATCGCGACCTCGCCCAGCAGGAACGTCCAGTGATCGGGGAAGACCTTCCTCAGCGCCTTCTTCAGGAAGCCGGCGAGCCCGAGGCGTTCGTCGATTCCCCGGGCGACCTCGCTCAGCGGTCTAGCAGCCATACCGATCTCCAGATCCGACGGCCGCGCGACCGTCTTCGGTTATCGGGCGCCCTCATCCATTAATACCCCTGTGACCTGCGCGAATCCGCATCTACCCGCCCATCCGCCGCCAGGCCGTCCTGCCGGTCGCGTACCTTTTCGGCGTGGACAGGTTCGTACGGCGTGGTGATCTGGTGCTCGCCGCGGTCGTCGGAGCGGTGGTGCTGGCCGGCACCGTGTTCTACACCGACGGCTTCCACATCGGTGACCTCAAGGCGTACGCGATGGTCGTCGTGGGGGTCGCCGCGCTGACCGTACGGCGACGGTTCCCCCTGTTCGCCGTCACCCTCGCGGGCCTGTCGACGGGGTTCTACTACGTCGGGCCGTTCCCCGACGGGCCGGAGATGCTCACGTTCGCGGTCGCGTCGTTCCTCGCGGTGGCGGAGGGGCACCGGCTCGCCGGCTACCTCGGCACGGCCGCCGGGCTGGCGGTGTTCGGCTCGGCGGAGTTCGCCGTCGGCCCGCCCCATGTCGGGCGGTTCGTGAGCGTTCTGGCCTGGGTGCTCGTGGTGCTGTGCGCGGGCGAGGTGTTCCGCTACCACCGCGCGTACGTCATCGAGGCCCGGCGGCGCAAGGACGAGGCGGAGCGCACCCGCGAGGAGGAGTTCCGGCGGCGCGCCACCGAGGAGCGGCTGCGCATCGCGCGCGAGGTGCACGACGTGCTCGCCCACCAGATCTCGCTGATCAACGTGCAGGCCGGCGCGGCGCTGCACCGCCGCGACCCCGAGCAGGCGTACGCCGCGCTGGACGCGATCAAGGACGCCAGCAAGCAGACGCTTCGGGAGCTGCGGCGGACGCTGGGCGTTCTGCGGCAGGTCGACGAGGCGCAGCCGCTCAGCCCCGCGCCCTCGCTCGACCGGATCGACGACCTGATCTCCCAGACCAAGGACGCCGGGCTGCCGGTACGCCTCGTCGTGTCCGGCGAGCAACGAGACCTGCCCACCCCGGTCGACCTGGCGGCCTACCGCATCGTCCAGGAGGCGCTCACCAACGCCGTACGGCACGCCGGCGAGGCGACCGCGACGGTCCTCGTGCGCTACGGACCCGACCAGGTGGTGGTCGAGGTGTGCGACGACGGCGCGGGCACCGGTGCGGCCGAGGGCAACGGAATCCGGGGAATGCGGGAGCGGGCGGCTACGCTGGGCGGCACGCTGGCCGCGGGTCCGCGCCCCGGCGGCGGCTTTCTCGTACGCGCCTCGCTGCCCCTGACCGAGACGGTGTGATCATGACCGACGTGGGCCCCCCGATCCGGGTCATGCTGGCCGACGACCAGAAGCTGGTACGGGCCGGTTTCCGCTCGATCCTCGACGGCGAGGACGACATCACCGTGGTCGCCGAGGCGGGTGACGGCGCTGAGGCGGTGCGCATCGCCGCGCAGACGCGGCCCGACGTCGTCCTCATGGACGTCCGGATGCCGGTGCTGGACGGGCTGGAGGCGACCCGGCGGATCGTCGCGGACCCGCGGCTGTCCGACGTGCGGGTCGTGATCCTGACCACCTTCGACCTCGACGACTACGTTTACACCGCGCTTAAGGTGGGGGCCAGCGGCTTCCTGGTCAAGGACACCGACCCGATCGAGCTGATCCACGGGGTGCGCGTGACGGCGCGCGGCGACGCGCTGCTCGCCCCTTCGGTGACCCGGCGCCTGATCGCCGAGTTCGCCACCCGCATCAAGCTCCCGCCGCCCGCACGCGACCTGGAGCAGCTCACCGAACGCGAGCGTGAGGTCATGACGCTGGTCGCCGGCGGCTTGTCCAACGACGAGATCGCCGCCCGGCTCGTGGTCAGCCCGGCGACGGCCAAGACCCATGTCAGCCGCGTGCTGACCAAGCTCGGCGCCCGCGACCGCGCCCAGCTCGTCGTGCTCGCCTACGAGTCGGGGATGGTACGGCCCGGCTGGCTCGGCTGAGCACCCCCGGCCTCACCTCATGAACCCTTGGGCGACTATTCATTGAATGTATAGTTGCTCGTATGTCTATCGGGCATGTCCTACTCGGCCTGCTCACCGAGCGGCCCAAGCATGGTTACGAGCTCAAACGCGAGCACGATGATCGGTTTCCCGGGGTGAAGCCGATCGCGTACGGACAGGTGTACGCCACCTTGCAGCGCCTTGAGCGCGACGGAAAGGTCGCCGTGAGCGGCACCGCGAAGGAGGGCGGGCCCGAACGCGTCGTCTACGAAATCACCAGCGTCGGCACGGACGAGGTGCGCCGTTGGCTGGCCGAGATCGAACCGCCCGCGCCCTACGTCTCCAGCGCGCTGTCCACGCGGGTCGTCCTGGCGCTGATCGTCGGGGGAACGGCGGATGGATACCTGCTGCGGCAGCGTGCCGCCCACCTGGAGCGGATGCGCGAGCTGACCGCCCGCAAGAACACCGCCGGGATCTCGGCCGGCGAACTGCTCGCCACCGACTACGCCCTGCATCACCTCGACGCCGACCTGCGCTGGCTGGAGACGGCCCGGCAGCGCATCGGCGAACTCACCAAGGAGATCCGCCCATGACCGAGCGAAGCGAGGGAATCAAAAGGCCCGGCCCAGTGGTCACGCCCTCCGACGAAGGAGGACCCATGACCCTGCTGGAAGCCCGCCGTATCGAGAAGACGTTCGGCCGTACGCACGCCCTGCGCGGCGTGTCCGTCGCGATCGAATCCGGCGAGGTCGTCGCGATCACCGGGCCGAGCGGCTCGGGCAAGTCGACGCTGCTGCACTGCCTCAGCGGGATCATGTGCCCCGAGGCCGGCGAGGTCCACTACGACGGGCGACGGATCGACACGCTCGACGAGGCGGCGCGCACACGGCTCCGCCGTGATGCGTTCGGCATCGTGTTCCAGTTCGGCCGGCTCGTCCCTGAGCTGACCGCGGTGGAGAACGTCGCGCTGCCGCTGCTGTTCAACGGTGACGGTCGCGAGAAATCGGCGACAGTTGCCCGCGACTGGCTGGAGCGGATGGACGCGCTCGACGTCGCGGACGCGCGGCCCGGGGAACTGTCCGGGGGCCAGCTCCAGCGTGTCGCGATGGCTCGCGCCCTGGTCACCGGCCCGAAGGTGGTCTTCGCCGACGAGCCGACAGGAGCGCTGGACTCCCTCGCCGGCGAAAAGGTGCTGGGCCTGCTGCTGGAAGCCGCCCGGGTGAACGGCTCCACGGTCGTACTCGTCACCCACGACAATCAGGTCGCCGCACATGCGGACCGGGAGATCGTGGTACGCGACGGGGCCGCTGCCGGGGTGGTCGCGTGATGACCTTGCTGCGGGTCGCGGGAATGCTCGGACGCGGCGGGTCACGTGCCGAGCGCGCCCGCGCCCGGCTCGTCGCCGTCGGTGCGGCGCTCGCCACCTGGTTCCTGTTCGGCGCGGCCAACGTGCTCGCCCTGCACGGGCAACTCGACGACCGGCTAGGCCCCATCGCCAACCGGGGCACGCGTCCCGGCACCGCCTTCGCGTTCGGCCTGATGATCCTTCCGATCGCCGCCTTCCTCCACCAGACGGGGCGGCTGGCCTCGGCGGACCGGGAGCGACGGCTCGCCGCGCTTCGGCTTACCGGGGCGACACCGGCGCAGGTGAGGCTGCTCGGTGCGTTGGAGACGACCCGCTCCGCCGCGCTCGGCACGGTGTGCGGCGCCATCGCCTACGTCCTACTGGAATGGTCGATCCGCGGGCTACTGCTGCACCTGCCGACGACGGCGGCCGGGGTGCCGCCGGCCCTGGGCCTGGCCGCCATGGCGCTGGTCATCGCCGTCGCCGCCGTCTCCGGCCTGCTCGCCGGGCGCCATGTCGTCACCAGCCCGCTCGGCGTGACCCGCCGTGCCACCCGGCGGCGACCCGGCCGGCGTGTGCTCCTGGTTCCCGTACTGGGCTGCGTCCCCATGGTCGCCCGGTTCGCCGGTCTTCCGGTCCCGTACCGCCCGTACTCCCTCCTGCTCGGCGCCGGATTGTTCGCCGTCGGGATGATGCTCTCCACGAGCCTCCTGGTCTGGGCGTCCGCCCGGGTCGCCGGGCGCCGAGCACGATCGGCGGAAACGCTGCTCGCGGCCCGCGCCCTGGAAACCGACGCCCGCCCGTGGGGCCGCACGATGTCCGTCCTCGGCCTGGCCGTGGCCATCGGCAGCGGCACCGGGTGGATCGAAGCGGGGATCATGGACGACCGGCACACGCTCGATCCGTTCTGGCTGACCAGCTTCACCCTCGTCGACCTGGCGCTGCTTGTGGCGATGGCCGTGACGGCCGCCGCCCTTCTCGTGCACCAGGCCGAGTACCTCATGGAGCATGGCCCGGTGCTGGCCACACTCCGAGCCACCGGCGTCGCCGACGGCGAGTTGCGCCGTGTTCTCCTGCGGCAGGGGATCATCGCCGCGGTCCTGCCCTGCTCTGTCGCGGCGCTGATCGGCCTCCTCGGCCTGACCGATACCGGGGGACTGCACAACGAGACCTGGGCGTGGTGGCCGGTGACGAATGCGGTCCTCATGGCCGCCCTCGGCGTGCTGGCGGCGACGCTCACCACCAAGGCGTCACAGCGCCGGCTCCAACGCGCGGTCTCCCCCGGCCGCCTCCGCACGGAATGATCAGCGCACCGGCCGGCGGCCCAGGGTCGATCCCGGCCGGTGCGGCCCCCGGGTGACCGAGACCTCCGGTTCCCTGGACGCCGTCGCCTCCGAACTCGACTCCAGACAACGCGAAACGCTCGGCTGGCGAACGCCGGCTGAGCGCATCGCTGAATTCCTCACCACAACCAGCTGACCACCGATGTCGCGACGACCGGTTGAATCCGCCGGTTATGACGTCAAGCCGGGAACAGAGGTCCTTGGCGCCCGAGGGTCATCGGGAGGTCTCGGTGATCGTGCCGTTCAGCACCTGCCGGCTTTGTGCCGTGCCATTGCAGATCAAGTTGTACTGCGTGCCGGCCGGCACGGCCGTGGCGAGGATGACCGGTGCGGTGTCTCCGGCGGCGATGGTGCGAGACCGGCCGAGGTCGACGCCGTCGCGCTGTTCGGCAAAGCAGGACAGGCCGTGGTGCTTGGAGGTCACCCGGACGGCGATCTGGTATCGACCGGCCGAGGACGGCGTGGAGCCGTTGCGCAGGAACACGATCTGGCCCTTGGCCGGCTCGATCTGGTTGAACCAGTGCGACGCGGTCCGACTCGTCTTGAGCGCTGGGGTGCCGGCCGAGGCCTCGTGGGTCCAGACGCCCGTCGTGACAGCGGCGGCCAGCACGGCCGCGCCCGAGCCGAGCAGGACTCCGAGAGATCGACGTTGCATGACGAAATCCCTTCTATTCACTGAATGTATACTCGTAGTGAATAGCACCTCGAGACTCCCTGTCAACGTCGTCGGCGCCGAATATCACGCGTCGGACGGTCCGGCCGGGCGGGCTGAGAGGCTCGTACATTCCGCGATGTACGCCGCCACCTCCCCTGCATCTCCGGATGTACGTGGCATGTAGCGCGCAGCCGGACGCGTTCGCGGGGGTTCCTCCGGTTGAGTGAGACCGGCCGGTGTCGCCTGGCCGCACTCGACCTGGAGGGCTTCCGTTGAGCACACTGTCGCTCGCCCGGCTGTTGTTCGCGATCACGGCGGGCACCCACTTCCTGTTCGTCTCGCTGACGCTGGGGCTCGCCGCGCTCGTCGCGATCACGCAGACGCGGGCGGTCGTCACCGGCGACCCGGTGAGGCTGCGGATGGTGCGCTACTGGGGCCAGCTGTACGTGATCAACTACGCGGTCGGGATCGTGACCGGGCTGCTCATGGAGTTCCAGTTCGGGCTGAACTGGCCGGGTCTGACCGATCACGCGCAGGACGTGTTCGGGGCGCCGCTCGCGTTGGAGACGCTCGTCGCGTTCTTCGTCGAGGCCACGTTCCTCGGGCTGTGGATCTTCGGCTGGGACCGGCTGAACCGCTACGCGCACCTCGCGGTGATCTGGGTCGTGACGCTGACCGCGTACGTCTCGGCCTACTTCGTCCTGGTCGCGAACGGCTTCATGCGGCGTCCCGTCGGCTTCCTCCGCGTGGGCGACGAGCTGCGCGTCCACAGCGCGGCCGACCTGTTCACCAACTCCGCCGCGCTGCTGCCGCTCGCGCACGTCACCGCCGGGGCGTTCCTGGTCGCCGGGTTCTTCATGGCCGGGGTCAGCGCCTGGCACCTGCGGCGCGCCCGTATCGGCGAGCCGGTGGACCTGGAGTTCTTCCGGCGCTCGCTGCGGATCGGCCTCGTTTCGGCCGTCGTCGCCGTGGTGCCGTCGGCCGTGTTCGGCGGCCTGCAGTTCTCGATCATCCCGGACGGGGACGGCAAGTCCGTGCTCAGCGGGATCGCGAGCGAGCTGATGATGGCGGCCTGGCTGTGGATGTTCGGTGTCGCGGTCGCCGCGATGGTCAAGCTGCCGTTCACCGGCTGGCTGCTGCGCGGGCGGGCCTTCCTGCGCACGGTGATGATCACCCTGCCGGTGCCGTACGCCGCCATGATGTTCGGCTGGATCTACCGCGAGGGCGGCCGGCAGCCCTGGCTGATCCAGGGGGTGCTGCGCACCGAGGACGCCGTACGGCCGATGGGGCACGGCGCGATGCTCGCCACGACGGTCGGCGTCAGCGCGCTGTTCGCCGTCCTGGCGGTCGTGAACATCGTCCTGCTGCGGCGGTTCGCCCGGCGGGGACCGGACGCGGCCGCGCTCGGCCGCCCGGCGCCCGCCGAGAGCCTCGAGCCCGTTCCCTCCTTCTGAGGAGCTTCTTCCGTGGACACCCTCGCGTACGCGCTGCTCGGCCTCTTCGGCGTCGGCTACTTCGTCCTGGGCGGCGCCGACATCGGCGTCGGCATGCTGCTGCCCTTCCTCGGCCGCGACCGGCGGCTGACGCTCGCGGCGATCGCGCCGTTCTTCCTCGGCAACGAGGTGTGGCTGGTCGCCACGGGCGGTCTGCTGACCGCGCTGTTCCCGGGCCTGGAGGCCGAGGTGTTCGGCCGGATCTGGGGCGCGCTCGTCGTGCTGATCGCCGCCTGGATCGTCCGCGACATGGGCCTGTGGCTGCGCGGCCGGGGCGACGGCGCGGTCTGGCGCACGTTCTGGGACGGGGCGACCGTGGCGGGCAGCTGGGCGGTCGCGGCATCGTGGGGCGTCGCGGTCGGGCTGCTGATGGGCGGCGGCGCGCCGCTGTTCGCGGTGACGTCGTGCGGGGTGTTCGCGCTGCACGGGGCGGTCTTCGCGGCACTGCGGCTCGGCACGCACACGCCGCTCGCCCGCCGGCTCGCGCCCGTCGCGCTGGTGACCGGGGTGCCGTGCGCGCTCGGCGCCGGGGCCGGCCACCTCGGGCGAACCGCACCGTACGCCGCCGGGCTCGCCCTGCTTCTAGTGCTCGCGTGGGCCGCGCTGGGCGCCCGGCGGTACGGCGCGGCGCTGGCGTCCTCCGGGCTCGCCATCCTCGTCGTGCCGCTGCTCGCGGCGGTGAACCTCCCGGACGCCACCGCCGCCGAGGACGCCGGGCTGACCGTGACCGTGGCGTTCGTGATGCTGCCGCTGCTGGTCGCCGCGCAGGCATGGGTGTGGTGGACGTTCCGCGGCCGGGTCGACGGACCCTCGTACCTGTGACGTACGTGCTGCTCGCGCTCGCGCAGGGCCTCCTCGTGGTGGCCCAGGCCGACCTGCTGTCCCGGGTGCTGGCCGGGAGCGCCCTGCTGCTGCCGCTCGCGGCCGTCGTCGCCGGACGCGCCGTGCTCACGCTGGGCCAGGGGACGGTGGGCGGATGGACCGCCGCGCGGCGCAAGCGGGCGCTGCGCGGGCGGCTCCTCGAACGCGGCGCCGACGTCACGCTGCTCGGCCGCGGCCTGGACGCCCTGGACCCGTACTACACCGGCTACCTGCCGCAGCGGTACGCCGCGGCGGTGGTGCCCCTCGCCGTGCTCGTACGGCTCGCGGTCGCGGACCCGCCGTCGGCGCTGATCGTCGCGGTGACGCTGCCGCTGATCCCGGTGTTCGGGGCGCTCGTCGGCCTGCACACGCGGCGGGCGACCGAACGGCAGTGGGCTTCGCTGCACCGGCTCGGCGGGCACTTCCTCGACGTCGTCACCGGGCTGGGCACCCTGCGCGCGTACGGCCGGGACCGGGCGCAGGCCAGGGTGGTGCGCGCGATGGCCGACGGGCACCGGAGGGCGACCCTGCGGACGCTGCGGATCGCGTTCCTGTCCTCGTTCGTGCTGGAGATCGCCGCCACGCTGTCGGTCGCGCTCGTCGCGGTGCCGGCCGGGCTGCGGCTCCTCGACGGCTCGCTGGACCTGCGGACGGCGCTGCTCGTGCTGCTGCTCGCGCCCGAGGCCTACCTGCCGCTGCGGTCGCTCGGCACGCGCTTCCACGCGGCCGCCGAGGGCCGCGCGGTGCTCGATCAGGCCGAAGCGGTGCTCGCCGGGGACGGTCCGGCGGCCGGTGCCGTACGGGTCCGGCCGGGGCGGATCGCGGTGGAGGACATCGTCGTGCGCTACGCGGATGACCGCGCGCCGGCGCTGGAGGGGTTCTCGTTGACCGTGGAGCCGGGCGAGCGGGTGGCGCTCACCGGGCCGAGCGGCGCGGGCAAGAGCACGCTGCTGCGGGCCGTGCTCGGCTTCGCCCGGCCGGAGTCCGGCCGGATCCTCGTGGACGGGGTCGACCTCGCCGAACTGGACCTGGCCGCGTGGCGGCGGCAGGTCGCGTACGTGCCGCAGGCGCCGCACCTGTTCGCCGGGACGGTCGCCGACAACATCCGGCTCGGCCGCCCGGAGGCGAGCGACGCCGAGGTCCGCCGGGCCGCCGAGGCCGCGTGCGCGCACGAGTTCGTCGCGGAGCTTCCGGACGGGTACCGCACCGTGCTGGGCGAACGCGGCCTCGGGCTGTCCGCCGGGCAGCGGCAGCGCCTCGCGATCGCCCGCGCCCATCTGATGGACGCGCCGGTCGTCGTGATGGACGAGCCGACGGCCCGGCTCGACCTGCGCGGCGAGGCGCTCGTCGCCGAGGCCGCGCGGCGGCTCCTCGACGGGCGCACCGCGCTGCTCGTGGCCCACCGCCCGGCGCTGCTGTCGGTCGCCGACCGGGTCGTCCACCTGACCCTGCCCAAGGTGGCCGCGTGATCGCCCGCGTGATCGGAAGAAGACACATGGCCGCGCTGGCCTGGGCGGTGGCCGCGGGCGTGGGCGGTGAGCTGTCCGCGGTCGGGCTGACCGCCTGCGCGGCCTGGCTCATCGCGCGGGCCGGGCAGCAGCCGCCGCTGTCCGCGCTGGCCCTCGCCATCGTGGGCGTACGGGCGTTCGCCCTGTTCCGCGGCGGTCTGCGGTACGTCGAGCGGCTCACCGGCCACGACGCCGCCCTCCGCGTCCTCGCCGACCTGCGGGTGCGCACGTACGACGCGCTGCGTCGCTCGGCGGACCCGTCCCTGGGCGCGGTGGGCGCGGGCGGGCGGGACGCGGACCTCGTCCAGCGGATGGTCGCCGACGTGGAGTCGGTGCAGGACCTGCTGCTGCGCTGTCTGCTGCCCGCGATGGTCTCCTGGGCGGTGGGGCTCGCCGCGGTCGTCCTCAGCGTCGTGCTGCTGCCGGCCGCCGGCGCGGTGCTCGCCGCCGGGATCGTCCTCGCCGGGGCGGCGCTGCCGGCCGTGGCCGCGCTCGCGTCCCGCGCGGGCGCGCGAAGAGTCGCCGCCGCCCGCTCCGACCTGGCCGTACGCGGCCTGGACGTGGCACGCGGCGCGACCGACCTGGCGGCGTTCGGGGCGACGGAGCGGTTCGTCACCCGCGCCGAAGAGGCCGCCGCGCGGCTGGAACGCGCCGAACGCCGGTCCGCGGCGGTCGAGGCGACGATGAACGCCCTGGGCACCGCCGTCCAGGGCCTGACCGCGCTCGCCGTGCTGTGGGTGGCCCGGCGACACGGCGCGGACGCCGTGCCGGTCACGGTGCTCACGCTGACGGCGCTCGTCGCGGTGGAGGCCGTCGTGCCGGTGGCCGACGCCGCGCGGCGGTTCGTCGAACTGCGTCCCGCCGCCCGCCGCGTCACCGCCCTGCTCGCCTCCGCTCCGCCCGAACCGGCCGTCGCGCGGCGCGCGCGGGTTCCCGCGCGGCCCGGCATCGAACTGGCCGGGGTGCGCGCCGCGTACGGGAGGGCGGTCGCGCTCGACGGCGTCGACCTGCGCGTGCCCTTCGGCCGCAAGGTGGCGATCGTGGGGGCGAGCGGCGCGGGCAAGAGCACGCTGCTCGGGGTGCTGGCCGGAGAGACGCGGGCGCGCGGAGCGGTGCTGCTCGGGGGCGCGCCGCTGGACGCCTACGACGCGGCGGACGTCCGCGCGGCCGTGCGCGGCCTGACCCAGGACGCGCACGTGTTCACCGCCTCGATCCGGGCCAACCTCGCGCTCGCGCGGCCGGACGCGTCCGCCGCCGACCTGGAGGCCGCCGCGCGCCGCGCCGGACTGCTCGGCTGGATCCGTTCACTGCCGGACGCCTGGGACACGCCGGTGGCGAACGACGGGCTGTCGGGCGGCCAGCGTCAGCGGCTGCTGCTCGCCCGCGCCCTGCTCGCCGACCCGCCGGTGCTGCTGCTGGACGAGCCGGCGGAGGGACTGGACCTGCCGGCGGCCGACCGGCTCGTCACCGACGTGCTCGGTGACGAGCGGACGGTCGTCCTCGTCACTCACCGCCTCGCTCCCCTGAAGGCGGCCGATGAGATCGTGGTCCTCGACCGAGGCAGGATCCTTCAGCGCGGTCCCCACGACGCGCTGGCCGCTGTGCGCGGACCCTACCGTGACCTGTGGGAGGCCGAACGCCTCCACACGGATCACTCGGTGGGCGTGAAGACCTGGTGAATGATGCCGCGACGGTGCCGGCCGTGGTAGGACGTCTCCGCCTCCCCCGCCGGGTCGATCTTGGCGAGGTACTCACTCTCGGCGTCGATGAGGCGCTCGAGCTCACCACGGTCGAGGAAGACCCCCTGGCAGCCCGCACACTCCTCGATCACCACTCCGTTGCGGTCGTGCGTGTCCCACTTTCCCGCGCACTTCGGACAGTACAACCCCGTGTCAGCCATCGTTCGGCTCCCCTGAATACGAATCGTGCGATTCCGCAAGCGTAGTGACGAGTGCTCCCACAGGGAATCGCCATCTCAGGGACGAATGCGGGAGACAAGGGGCCTGAGTGCCCGCCGTCCGGACCGCCGGGAGGAGGCGCCGAGGGCGCGACGCCGACGCATCACCGTCAGCCCGGCGACGAGCCAGAGCAGCCCGGCCTCGGTGACGACCGCGATCGCGATCAGGGTCGCCCAGGAGGTGCGTCCGGCCTGCATCGCTCCGGCCGGGGAGAGCGTGTCCAGCTGGGAGACGCCCTCGTGCGGGTTGCCCGGCGCGATGCGCGGCGTCGACGGCGTCGACGAGATGGTGGGCAGCGGCAGCGGAGGGCCGCCGAGCGGCGGGTTGGCCGCGGATGACGCGGAGGCCTCCGGGCTCACCGACACCTGCGGGATGGCCGGCGCGCCCGCCATCGGCGCCGGGCCGGCCTGCGACGGCGCCGGCGAGGGCGTGGCCGAGGCGGTGGGCCGGTGAGGCGGCTTGGCCGCGGGGCGCGGCGGGCGCGCGCGACGGGGCGGGACGGCCACGGCCGACCACGGTGCGGCCTCGGGTGAGACGGGTGCCGTGGAGAAGGACGGCGACGGCTCGGGCGACGGCGCCAGTGCCGGGGACGCCGCCGGTGCCGAGGACGTCCACGGCTCGGGTGACGCGTCCGTGCCGGGCGAGGACGACGGATCGGGTGCGCGGACCCGACGCACCATCCGGAAGGCGGCGGGGTGCGCGACGCCGAGCGACGCGATGACCGAGGGAGCGTTCGCCGCGCCGGCCTGCGCGACGACCGGCACCTGCGCGGGACCGCCCGGCCCCGGCCGGGCGGTGACGTGCAGCGTGCGGCCCCGCTGCGGGCTCAGGTCGCCCAGGTCGCAGGCCATGGCGGTACGGTCGGCGCTGGACAGGCAGCCCGATGCCGCGGCCGTCCAGGCGGCCGGAGCGAAGGTGCTGAGCACGAGCGTCGCCGCCCGGGCCGTGCCGCCGACCGGGCGCACCGAAACGGCGTAACGGGTCCCCTCCGGCGCGCGGGAGAGGGTCTGGATCGAGGTCACCAGGTGGACGGCGGGCGCCGCGACCGCGGCGAACCGGGCAGGGCCGAAAGTCCCGCCCGTCGTGGCGAGCACCGCCGTGGCGAGCAGCGTGCCGGATGTCACCTTCATGGCGGGACGTCCCCCAAGGTGTGGGATAGCCGGGTGGCCTTCGAGGGGGACGGGCGGGTGGACGCCCGCAAGGCGAGTCGCTACGTCTTATAGCCGAGTCACCACGCATTGTAACCCGCGGGACTCTCCCAGTTTTTTCGCCTGACGAAAGTAGGATGTCGTCAACGGGAGAGGAGAAACAGGGTGACGGGGGATGACACGGGAGCGCGGGCCGCGTCCGGCGTACGCTCGCTGGAGCGGGCGTTCGAACTGCTCGAACACCTCGCCGACGCGGGCGGCCGGCTGGCCCTGACCGAGCTGGCGGAGACCTCCGGGCTGCCGATGCCGACCATCTACCGGCTGATGCGCACCCTGGTCAACCGCGGATACGTCCGGCAGGAGCCGTCCAAGCGGTACGCCCTCGGACCCCGCCTCATCCACCTCGGCGAGACGGCGGAGCGGCTGCTGGGGTCCTGGGCGCAACCCTCGCTCGCGCAGCTCGTGGACGAGGTCGGCGAGACCGCCAACATGGCCGTACTGGAGGGCGACGAGGTGGTCTACGTCGCGCAGGTGCCCTCCAAGCACTCGATGCGCATGTTCACCGAGGTCGGCCGGCGCGTGAACCCGCACTGCACCGGCGTGGGCAAGGCCCTGCTCGCCCAGCTCCCCGACTCCGTGGCCGGCGAGATCATCGGCCGTACGGGCCTGCCCGCGCACACGCCGCACACCATCACCGACCCGGCGGCGCTGCTGAAGCAGCTGGGCACGATCCGGCGGCGCGGATACGCCCTCGACGACGAGGAGCAGGAGATCGGCGTGCGCTGCGTCGCCGTGCCCCTCACCGGCACGCCGACCCTGGCCGCGATCTCGATCTCCGGGCCCCAGGGCCGGCTGCCCCTCAACGTGATCGACGACGTCGTACCGATCATGCGCCGTACGGCCGGACGCCTGGCGGAGAGCCTCTCGGCGTGACGCTCGTCCCCGCCGAGATCATCCCGGCGAGGGTGGGGTAGAAGTGATCTCATGGACAATTTGACCGTTGCCGTACTGGGAACCGGGATCATGGGCGAGCCCATCGCCCGTAACCTGCTGCGCGCCGGCCTCGGCGTGCGGGCCTGGAACCGTACCCGCGCCAAGGCCGAGCCGCTCGCCGACGACGGCGCGGTCGTGTGCGACGAGGCGGCCGAGGCGGCCGACGGCGCGGACGTGGTCGTGACCATGCTGCTCGACGGCGACGCCGTCGAGCAGGTCATCGCGGGTGTGCTGCCCGCGATGGAAGAGGGCGCGATCTGGGTGCAGATGAGCACCGTCGGCGCCGAGGCCGCCGACCGGCTGGCCGAGCTCGCCCGGTCGCGCGGCGTCCCGTACGTGGACTCCCCCGTGCTCGGCACCCGCAAGCCCGCCGAGGACGGCGCCCTGGTCGTGCTGGCCTCCGGTCCCCGCGACGAGCGCGTCGGCCGCGTTTTCGAGGCGATCGGATCGCGCACGATGTGGATCGGCGAGGGCACCGAGGCGTCCCGGCTCAAGCTCGTCGCCAACAGCTGGGTCCTGGCCCTGACCTCGGCGATCGGCGAGGCGGTGGCGCTCGCGGAGGCGTTCGATCTCGACCCGCGTCTGTTCCTGCAAGCGATCGAGGGCGGCCTGATGGACACGCCGTACGCGCACCTCAAGGGCGAGGCCATCATCAAGCGTGAGCTGCCGGCGTCCTTCCCCCTGACCGGCGCCGCGAAGGACGCCGGCCTGGTCGCGGCGGCCGGCCGCGCCGCCGGGGCGAACCCGCGGATCGCCGACACCGCACGCGAGCAGTTTCGCCGCGCGATCGAGCTGGGTCACGGCGACGAGGACATGGCCGCCGTCTACTATGCGGCGCGTCGAACGGATGGCGCCGAAATCCGCGAATAGTCCCTACCGAATGTCGGTGATTGGGAGGATAGTCACATAGCGGAACCCTCGGGCATCTGCCCGCGTCCCACCTGTCTAGCCGACGGGGAAGCGAAACATGACTGTATCCACCCAGCAGGTCAAACGGCCGGACGCGACAGAACTTCATATCGGAAGGCTCGATGACGCGCAGGTACGTGTGTCGCTGGACCCGTACCTGTCCGTGCTGGCGCTCACGACCGACGCCCTCGGCGGACGCCGGCGCGGCGCGCCGGAGTCGTGGCGGCGGCACATCCGCTCGGTCGTCTCGCCCGCGCAGGCCCAGGCGGTGTGGCCGCTCGTGGCACCGGGACACTCGGTCACGCCCGACTGCGTGAGCCCGCTCAACCCCATCCTGGAGACGTCGGTCGACGAGCAGATCGAGCGGTTGCGGGACCTGTCGCCCGACGACCTTCTCGCCGACCTCGACGGCGTCTTCGGCTCCTCCGGGCCGCCTCCGCACTGGCGTACGGTCGCCCGGCAGCCGCGTAACTGGCTGCGCGCGTACGCCTCCGCGACGAGCCAGGTCTGGGCGGCGATGCGGCCGGCGTGGCGGGACGCGCGCCCGCTGCTGGACCGCGAGGTCGCGCGCGTGGGCGCGGCGGCGATGCGCGGCCGGCTCGACGTGATCCTCGGCGGCATCCATCCGAGCAGCCGGTTCGAGGACGGCGTGCTGAAGATCCGCGACCCCGAGCCGGCCCGGTTCGACCTGGCCGGACGGCCGCTGGTGCTGGTGCCGATGGTCTCCGGCGGCGACGCGCTGATCTGCAGCCTCGACCGGCCGGACGCGGTGTGGCTGGGCTACCCGGTGCCCGGCGCGGGGCGGCTGTTCCGCAGCCAGCCCGCGCCGGAGAGCGACGGCGACGCCCTCGAACTCCTGCTCGGGCCGGTCCGCGCGCAGGTGCTGAGCGCGGTGTCCCAGCCGGTCACGATGGGCGAGCTGGCCGCGCTGACCCGGCTCACCCCCAGCGCGATCACGTACCACTGCGAACGCCTCGCGGCCGCCGGCCTCGTACGGCGGGAACGGCACGGCCGGGAGGTCCGGGTGTCACTGACTCCGCGTGCGGAACGGCTGACCGAACTGTTCGAGGACTGACCCCTGGCGGGGCCTGACTTTACGTGTTACCAAGATATGTAAAGCCCGGTCTTCGCGGGAGGTTTCCCCCATGACGATGCGTGATCTGTACACGACCCCCATTCCGGAGAGCACGTGGCACGTGCCCGTCGCGGGGGCCGCGCGGTTCAACTGGGAGTACGACGACGGCCGCGACCGGCTGCTGTCGCTCTACCAGAAGGGCAAGGACAAGCAGTGGGACGCCCAGAAGCGCATCGACTGGGACGTCGCGGTCGACCCGCACAACGTCGCCGGCTTCCCCGAGGACCTCAACCCGCTGGCCGGCTCGGACCTGTGGGACCGGATGCCGCAGGAGGCGCGCGACGAGTTCGGCCGCCATCAGGGCACCTGGCTGTTCAGCCAGTTCCTGCACGGTGAGCAGGGCGCGCTGACGGTCGCCGCCCGCATCGTGGAGTCGGTGCCCGACATGGACTCCAAGTTCTACGCCGCGACCCAGGTCATGGACGAGGCCCGGCACGTCGAGCTGTACAACAAGTTCATCCAGGACAAGATCGGGATGTACTACCCGATCAACCAGGACCTGGCCAAGCTCCTGGAGGAGTCGCTGTCCGACGGCCGCTGGGACCTGCCCTACCTCGGCATGCAGGTGCTCATCGAGGGTCTGGCCCTCGCCGCCTTCGGCGTCTACCGCGACATGTCCACCAACCCGCTCGTCAAGCAGCTCCTCGCGTACGTCATGCAGGACGAGGCACGGCACGTGGCGTTCGGGCGGCTGGCGCTCAAGGACTACTACGCGCAGCTGACCTCCAAGGAGCGCGCCGAGCGCGAGGAGTTCGTCGTCGAGGGCTGCTACCTCATGCGCGACCGGTTCAAGGGCAAAGAGATCTTCGAGACGCTCGACATGCCGGTCAAGGAGTGCATGAACCTCGTCGACAACGGCCCGGTGTACCAGCTCTACCAGTCGCTGCTCTTCACCCGCATCGTCCCGTGCGTCCGCGACATCGGGCTGTGGGGCGACAAGGTGAAGAAGGCCTACGCCGACATGGGTGTGCTCGACCACGCCAAGGCCGACCTGGTCCAGCTCATGAAGCAGGACGAGGACATCGCCGAAGAGATCGACCGGGCCAAGGCCGAACAGGAGCTGGCGGTACGCCGCGAGGAGGTCCACGAGGCCATCGCCCAGGGCACCGAGGACTGACCCTGACAAGTCCTCACGAGGTCGATCCGATGCCCCGAACCGGCAACGACTCCGGTCGTCCCCCGCTCCCGGCGTTGATCCAGAAGATCGTCATGCGGCTCGTCTTCCGGCTCCCCGCACCCGTCAAGCGGCGCTTGGCCGGACCCGCCGTCCAGATCGACGGGCGGACACTGGGTCTCGACGCACAACTGCTGACCGAGATGAGCCGTCGCACCGGTTTCTCCCTCGTCGTCAACGAATCACCGGAAGAATCCCGCGCGGCCATGGAGAACGGCCGGCACGCGCTGGCAGGGCCGCGTTACACGGACATCCGCAGCGAAGACATCGCCATCGACACCGCTCACGGCGGCCTGGAGGCGACCCTCTACACGCCGCGCCACCTCACCACGCCTGCTCCCCTGCTGGTGTTCTTCCACGGCGGTGGATTCGTCATCGGCAGCCGCACCTCCTACGACTCCACCGTGTCCTTCCTCGCGCACCACGCGCAGGTGAAGATCATGTCCGTCGACTACCGCCTGGCACCCGACCATCCCTTCCCCGCCGCCGTCGAGGACACGATGGCCGCGTTCGAACATGCCCACCGGCACGCCGATGACCTGGGCGTCGACCGGTCACGGATCGCCGTCGGAGGCGACAGCGCCGGCGGCCATCTCGCAGCCGTACTCGCCCAGGTCGCCGCCCGCGGAAAAGGCCCGCGCCCGTCACACCAGTTCTTGTTCTATCCCGCCACCGACTTCACCCGGCGCCACCCCTCGCGGGACCTGTTCGCCGACGGGCTCCTCCTCACCGACCGGGAGATCACCTGGTTCGCGGACCAGTACGCCGCGTCGGCCGATCGGTCCGACCCGCGGCTCTCCCCGCTGCTGGGCGAGGTGGACGCCTCGATCCCGCCGGCGTACATCACGACCGCCGGATTCGACCCGCTGCGGGATGAAGGCGAGCAGTACGCGGAGAAACTGCGGCAGGCCGGCGCGACGGTGACCCTGCACCGCGAGGCCGACCTGGTCCACGGTTACCTGAGCTTCTTCGCCGTCGCGCCCCGCTTTCGGGAGGCGGCCCTGGAGTCCGCGCGAGCCATCCACGACCGCATGCACCACAGCCGCTGAGCCGCCGCGACACTTCGCCACATTCTGCCTCCGGCGAGTAATACGATCATCGTTTCCGGGCCAACACGCCGTGAGATGGGGCACAAAAACCAGTGCCTTGGACGTGACCAAGCGGCGTGGACCCCTAGGGTCGGTGACTCGTGCGCGGGGCCTGGACGGCTCGTGTCGATCGGGGGCCGACGGTTCTGCCGACGGGGCCCGATGTCCTGTCCCCGACCAAAGGACCCCTTTGTGGGTAGATCCGGCCGACATCGTCAGACTGCGACACCGAAGAGACTCCGTACCGCTCTCATCGCCGCCGCCGGGCTCGCCGTGGTCGCACTCGCCGCGATCACCGTCGCGGTGACCGGGGCCCGCTCCTCGTCGGCACAGCCGAAGGCCCGCGCCGCCGCCGACCCGCCGCGGCCGCTCGATCGGGCCAGCCGCGACCAGGACCGCACGCCGATCGCCACGCCGACGCCGGAGCCCAGCGACACGCCGACGGCGACGCCGGTCGCCAAGAAGAAGCGGCACGCCAAGGTCCTCGCGCACGGCGCGTGTGAGGCGTCCTACTACGGCACCGGCGGCGGGCGGACCGCGAGCGGGGAGGCGATCGATCCGGACGCCCTCACCGCGGCGCACAAGTCGCTGCCGATCGGCGCGAAGGTCCGGGTGACCAACCGCAACAACGACCGCTCGGTGGTCGTGCGGATCAACGACCGGGGCCCGTTCGTCGCCGGGCGCTGCCTGGACCTGTCCAGCGCGGCGATGCAGGCGGTCGGCGGCCTCGCCTCAGGGGTCATCCCGGTCAAATACGAGGTCCTCGCGAAAGTCTGAACGCTCAACAGAATCCGCGGGCCACACCAAGAAATGATCTAGAAACGGAAATGCGAGCGTTCGCGGGCGGTCGACTCCTTCCCCCAAAGAAGTCCCGACCCGCGAACGCTCGCTTTCCTGCGGCCTGGACGGGTACAGATCCAAGGCCCCTGGGAACGGCCTTCGCGTCGCGTCCCCCGTTGAATCCCCCAATTCATCGCGACGCGCCAGGCCTTTTTGTTGGTCTGTGGGGTCCTGCAGCCACTACGTTACGTAGCCCGCAAGGGTGAAGCCGTCCACCCCAGGGTGACACTTCGCCGTACAACCACGGTTGACCTGCTACTTTGCGGCTTCGTGGGCTCTACTGGGTGGTGGACCGCAGGTTTGGTCGGGCAGGCCCCGACCAAGGAACACAATGTGGCTGCGAAGGGGCGACCTTGAGGGCCAAACGGCTGGTCACCCTTGCCGACCTGCTCTTGTCGGCCGGGGTCTTCGCCGTGTATCTACCTTATCTACACGGGCGTGGTCATACCGCACCCGCGCTCATTCTGTCCGCGCTGGCCGCACTGGCACTGCTCGCCCGAAAGCGTTTCCCCATTCCCACCCTTATCGCATGTCTCATTCTCTCGGGTTTCATCGCGGCACTCCTGAGACACAGCTACCCGGCGAGTCCGGCGGACCTCGTCGCCCTCTACGCGGTCGGCCGTTACTGCGGGCGCGGCCAGGCGCTGATGACCGCGATCGCCACCCCGATCGTCGGCTTCGTCGTCGCCGAGATCTTCACGCGGATCCCCTCCTACGACATCGAGAACCTCGGCACCCTCGCGGCCGTTCCGCTGGCCGTGCTCGCCGGTGCCTGGGTGCGGATCCAGCGCACCTACGTCCTGGGCGCGGAGGAGCGCGCCGAGCGGGCCGAACGCGAGCGCGAGGACGAGGCGCGTCGGCGGGTCACCGAAGAACGCCTGCGCATCGCCCGGGAGCTGCACGACATCGTGGGGCACGCGCTGATGTCGATCAGCGTGACGTCCTCGGTCAGCGCCCGGTTCGTCGAGGAGGATCCCAAGGCGGGCCGCGAGGCGCTGGAGACGATCAACGGCGTCAGCAACTCCGCTCTGGGGGAGATCCGCCGGACGCTCAGCCTGTTGCGCGGCACCGCGGAGCCGCTGAAACGCCCCGGGCTCGGCCTGGACGACCTGCCCGACCTGGTCCACCAGAGCCGGGCGGCCGGCCTGCCGGTGACCCTGCACGAGTCGGGGCGGCCCACCGAGGTCCCGGCGATCGTCGGGTTCACCGTGTACCGCATCGTCCAGGAGAGCCTCACCAACGTCAAACGTCACGCC
Organism: Actinoallomurus iriomotensis; assembly: GCF_030269445.1. Lineage (GTDB taxonomy): Bacteria > Actinomycetota > Actinomycetes > Streptosporangiales > Streptosporangiaceae > Actinoallomurus > Actinoallomurus iriomotensis. Next base: position 108,999 of record NZ_BSTJ01000017.1, on the reverse strand, counting down.
CGCGACGTCATGAAGGTCGCGGTGACGCTCACCTTCGCCCCGGACAGCCTGGACGTCGCGGTCACCAATGACGGCAGGCCGGTCGAGATGAGTGATCAAGCCTCGTACGGCCTGGGTATCCAGGGCATGCGTGAGCGCGTCGCCGCGACCGGTGGACGTCTCAACACCACGGCACTGCCAGGCGGCGGCTTCCGTGTGCACGCCCGCCTGCCTCTGAAGGAGTCCCGTCCATGACGATCCGTGTCCTGCTGGCCGACGATCAGACGACCGTACGCGCCGGCTTCAAGCTCCTCATCGACTCGACCGAGGACATGCACGTGGTCTGTGAGGCCGCCGACGGCAAGGCGGCCGTCGAAGGGGCGCGTGCGACGTCGCCGGACGTGATCCTCATGGACATCCGGATGCCGGGAATGGACGGCATCGAGGCGACCCGCCGCATCACCGACGACCCGGCGCTGCGCGGCGCGCACGTGCTGATCCTCACCACGTTCGAGCACGACGACTACATCTTCGGCGCGCTGCGGGCGGGCGCCGCGGGCTTCCTGCTGAAGGACACCGCGCCCGATGAGCTGCTGGAGGCGATCCGGGTGGTCGCCTCCGGTGAGGGCCTGCTCGGCCGCGGCCTGACGGGCCGGGTGATCAGGGAGTTCGCCGCGCAGCCCGCTCCCGCCGAGCCGACGCCGGAGCTGGACATCCTCAGCGAACGCGAGCGCGAGGTGCTCACGCAGATCGCCGTCGGCCTCACCAACGAGGAGATCGCGGGCGCGCTGCACCTCAGCCCGGCCACCGCCAAGACGTACGTGCACCGGATCATGACCAAGCTCCAGGCCCGCGACCGCGTCCAGCTCGTGATCTTCGCCTACGACAAGGGCCTCGTACGGCCACGGCCGCAGTAGCGCCGGCTAGTCCTCCGAGGACTTCGCGACCTGGATCAGGAGGTCATGGACGAAATACGCCTTCATCGGGCGTCCTTCGAGCTCGAACGGCACGACGTGGAAGTACGCGTTGGGCATCCGGGTGGGCTCCCAGCCGAAGAACGCCTCGGCCTCCGGCCGCAGGACGGACCACGGGCGCAGATCGTCCGCTGAGCGCATCGGCGCGCCCGACCTGCGCACGAACCGCCGGTCGACGACGTACTGCGCGACCTCGGTGTCCAGGCTCGTGTGCTCAAGCCAGAAGTCGGGCCACAGCGGAAGGACGAACCGGTGCCGGCAGGAGCCACCGCTGACCGGGTCGCCCAGGACCGCCGCCAGGTCCTTGATCTTCGGCATCTCCAGCGCGCTCCACCGGCCGGCGTCCTCCACCAGGTGAGCCGGCGGGTCGTCGTAGGGCGCCGGCGGGTCGAAGCGGGCCTCCGGAGCGATGCGGCGCATGACGTCGAGCACGGAGAGCTGGTAGCCCTCCACGGTCAGCGAGTGCGGGGGACGCGGTTCGGGGTCGGCGAACCTCTCGCACGACCAGCACCACCACGGCTCCGGTCCGCCCATGCACCCGCCGGTGAAGTAGATCTCGCGACGTTCGTGGCGCCGGTACGGCTCGTCGTCGATGGGCATGCCGTACTCCACGGGGACCAGCGGCCCGTCACACCGTTCGCATCTTGGGCTCATGCCCCCTCAGACGCCACCGGCCTCCCCGGGGTTCGACGAACTGGTGGACACGACAGGGGCCTCGTACGGCCACGTCCGCCGGAACGGTGACATAGCGACGGCCACCTTCGCGCGTCTGAGGAGTAGACAGACCCGGAGGTGGCGATGGACGCGGTGGTCGAGCGTGATTTTCGTGAGTTCGTGGAGGCGCGGTCGCCCGCGTTGATGCGTCTCGCCTTCCTGCTCACCGGGGGCGATCAGCACGCCGCCGAGGACCTGCTGCAGACCGCGCTCGCGAAGCTGGCGACGCGCTGGCGGTCCGTCGACAGCCCCGAGAGCTACGTCCGGCAGGTGATCTACCGCCAACAGGTGAGCTGGTGGCGGCTCAAGTGGCACCGGCACGAGACCAACGTCGCCGCGCCTCCCGACGAGGCGCGCGAGGACGGCACGTCCGCGGTGGACCTGAAGATGGCCGTACGGGCGGCGCTGTCGCGGCTGACGTCCCGGCAGCGCGCCGTGCTCGTGCTCCGGTTCTTCGAGGACCTGCCCGAGGCGGAGGTCGCCCGGCTGCTCGACTGCAGCGTCGGCACCGTCCGCAGCACCACCCACCGGTCGCTCGCGCGCCTGCGCGTCCTGGCCCCCGAGCTGAAAGAGACCTTGAAGGAGGTCCGGCAGTGAACACCGAGACCTACGTACGGCGGGTCCTCGACGAATGGTCCACCGAGGCACGGGTGCCGGGCGGGCTCGCCGACCGGGCGCTGGGCCGGCGCCGCACCGGACGGCGGACGACGAGGGCCGTGCTCGTCGTCGCGGCGGCGGTGCTCCTCATCGTCGCCGGAGTGACCGTCGGCGTGCAGGGCGGGCCGCGTCCGGCGACCCACCCCGTGGACACCTCGCTGCGGACCGACCCGAACGACGCGCCGCCCAAGCGTCTCGTCGCCGCCGGCCAGGTCGCCCTCTCCACCTACCGGACACTCCGGGTCAGCGGGAAGAAGGTCGTCTACACCTGGTACCTCTACGATCCCGCGTCGGGCGGATACCGGAAGGTCCCCTGGGCGTGGCTCGCGGTGGCGCCGGGCCTGCGGCAGGCCGCCGTCCTCGACGGGCCGCTGCCGTCCGCGCGTGTCGGCATCCTGGACATGAAGACGCAGCGGGTGACCCGCTGGATCCCGCTCAAGGCGGCGGCGGGCGGCCTGGCCTGGTCTCCGGACGGGCGGCGGCTGCTCGTGACGACGTACGCCACCGACCCGGACGCGCAGTACCACAAGGGCACGGGAGCGCGAACCGGGTTCATCGTGGTCGATCCCCGGTCCGGGGAGGCGCACTTCCACAGCCTCCTGTTCAACCGCGCCGACCCCAACGGGCGACAGGACCTCGGCTGGAGCAGGGACGGCACCCTGATCTGGGCCACGACCATGAGCTTCAACCCGCCCACCAGGCTCTTCTACGACCTGAACGGAGTACGGCGGCCGGCCCCCGCGCACGAGGCGGACTCGCTGGAGGAGGCCGGGATCTCCCCGAACGGCCGCCTGATCGCCACGCACGGGGGTGCGTCACCCGGCCTCGGCATCGCGGACACGAACGGCCGGACGGTGAGCCGACTACCGGTCATGCAACTGGTCGCCTGGGCCGACGACACCCATGTCATCGCCGTGACCTGTGACCTGGCCGAGTGCGGCGGACCGCGCACTCTGAGCCACCGGTACGTCCTGATGAGCATCGACGGCAGGACGAGCGTTCCGCTCACCGGCTACAAGGCGCTGGGCATCGTGAACTCGTGGGACCCGGTGTTCACCCGCCGCTAGTGCCTCATCAGGCCACGTTTGCTCTCGTCAGATGCGGTTGGATGGAGGGCCGGTTTTTGTCGTAGGCGCTTGCTGTAATCGTTTGGTGCCTCGACGTGATGATGGTGGGCGGGTGGTGATGCGGACCGCCCGGGCGGGTCTGCGTGTGTCGGCCGGGCAGCGGCGTCGGTGTTTCGGGTTGCTGGTCTCGGCGGGGGATGTGTGGGCGTGTGTGCTTGATATGAACCGGTGGCGGCGGCAACGCGGGCTGCGGCCGGTAACGGGTTATCAGGAGTTGTGCCGGGAGTTGTCGGCGTCGGGGCCGGGCACGTTCGGAGAGCTGGACACCGCCGGAGCGCGGTCGGTGCTGCGGCGGTACAGCGACGCGTGGTTCGCCACCGCCGCGCGCCGCAAGGGCGGTGACGTGGCGGCGCGGTTCCCTCGGCGGAAACGCCGGTTGATGCCGGTGCGCTACTACCACGGCACATTCACTCTCGATGGGCTGCGGCTGCGCCTGCCGGTCAGTCGCGGGCGCACTCCGTTCTGGGTGCGGTTGGACCGGCCGGTTCCCTACCCGCCCGAGTAGGTGCGCTCGGTGACGCTGGTGGCCGAGGGCGGCCGGTTGTTCATTGATGTCACCGCTGAAGTCCCCATCGCGGCTTATCCGCCGGGTCAGGAGCCCGATCAGCACCGCGTCGCGGGAGTCGATCCGGGGGTGATCCACCCGTTCGCGGTGGCCGGGCCGGATGGTGAGGGGCTGGTGGTGTCGGGGCGGGCGATCCGTGCCGAGACCCATCTGCATCTGCGCGACGCGAAGTACCGGCGGCGTGCGGTGGCGCGGCGGGCCCCGAAGCCGGGGCAGGCCGGATCACGGCGATGGCGAAAGTATCGGGCCCGGCAGCGCAAGGTCGAGGCCCGCCACCGGCGGCGGGTCCGCCAGGCACAGCACGAGGCCGCCCGTCAGGTCATCACGTGGGCGGTCGCACGCCGGATCGGGACGCTCGTGGTCGGGGACCCGCGCGGTGTGCTCAACCTCGAAGCAGGGCGGCGGCACAACCGGCGGGTCCGTGATTGGCGGATCGGGCACCTGACCCGGTGTCTCAAAGACAAGGCCGAACAGGCCGGTATCGACCTGACGCTGGTGGATGAGCGAGGCACGTCCTCGACCTGCCCCGCCTGTCACCAGCGGGTTCCCAAACCCAGCAACCGGAATTTCACCTGCACCTGGTGCGGGTTCAGCGGGCACCGCGACCTGGTCGGCGGCGCCAACATCGCCCGGCGCGGACCGGGCGGCACCATCACCACCGGCAATCCGTTTCCGGTGGTGATCACGCACCGTCGAGCCGGACGGCACCTCCCCGGTGCCGGACGGTCCCGGCGTGACCCCAGGCGGTCCCCCCATCACGGCACCGCACACGGGGTCCCTCGGCCGGCCGTGGCCCGCCCCACCCCGCGTGGGGAGTCGCTCGCCCACCACAGCGAGGATCAGCCAACCCCGCCTCTCCTCGAGGCAAACGTTGACTGACACGGCACTAGAACCTCGCCCCGGTCCCGTACGAATGAAGTCACGGGACCAGGGATGACAGATGTCATCGCGAACCCGGGATTCGCGGCACTACGCACCTGACCTGCGCGAACCTAGCGTTATCCCCATGAACGCGATCACTTTCACGGGAGTGTCGAAGAGCTACGGCGCGGTCCGCGCCGTCGAGGCTCTGGACCTGGAGATCGCCGCGGGACAGGCCGTCGCGCTGCTGGGTCCCAACGGCGCCGGCAAGTCCACCTCCATCAACATGCTTCTCGGCCTCATCCGGCCCACGGCCGGGACCGTCGGCGTCTTCGGCCAGGCCCCGGACGCCGCCGTACGCGCCGGGTGGATCGGCGCGATGCCGCAGGACGGCGCGCTCGTCCCCGGGCTGACCGTACGGGAGGTCGTGGAGTTCGTCCGGAGCCTGTACCCCGAGCCGATGCCGCTCGATGAGGTGCTCTCGCTGGCGAACCTGACGTCTCTGGCCAAGCGCCGCGCCGACCAGCTGTCCGGCGGACAGGCGCAGCGGGTGCGGTTCGCCATCGCCGTCGCGGGCGCGCCCCGGCTGCTGGTGCTGGACGAGCCGACCGCGGCCATGGACGTGGAGTCCCGGCGGTCGTTCTGGGCGAGCATGCGCGCGTACGCGGCGGGCGGCCGGACCATCCTGTTCGCCACGCACTACCTGGAGGAGGCGGACGAGAACGCCGACCGGGTCGTCGTGATCAGCCGCGGGCAGGTCGTCGCCGACGGGACCGCCCAGGAGATCAAGTCCGCCGCCGGGGGCCGTACGGTGCGCTTCACGATCGGCGACCGGCCCACGGCCGGGCTCGACACGCTCCCCGGTGTGACCGGCATGGAGGTGCGCGGCGGCTCCGTACGCCTGCGCACCACCGACCCCGACGCGACCGTACAGGCGCTGTACACCTCAGGCGTCGAGGTACGGGACCTGGAGGTCAAGGGCGCCGACCTGGAAGAGGCGTTCCTGTCCCTCACCGGCGACAACTGACCCTCGAAAGGACTCCTTCGATGCTTCGCTATCTCGCGCTGGAGATCCGGCGGATGTACCGCGACCGGCGCTTCGTGTTCTTCACCATCGCCCTCCCGGTCGGCTTCTACCTGCTGTGGTCCAACATCTTCGCCAAGGGCGACGTGGACGCCGATACCGGGCTGGACGCCAAGACGTACCTGCTGGTCTCGATGGCCGCCTTCGGCGCCCTCGGCGCGTCGCTGACCACGACCGGCGCGCGGCTGGCCGCCGAACGCCAGAGCGGCTGGCTGCGGCAGCTCCGGGTGACGCCGCTGCGGCCGTGGGCGGTGATCATCGCCAAGGTGGTCGCCTCGATGTGCCTGGCGCTGCCGGCCATCGTCCTGGTGGGGGTCGTCGCGGCCGTAACCCAGCACGTCCACCTGACCGTGGGCGAGTGGGCGGGGATGATCGGCGCGATGTGGCTCGGCACGCTCCCGTTCGCCGCGCTCGGCACCCTGATCGGCTCGCTCGTCGGCCCGGACGCGGCGCAGCCGCTCACCATGGCCTGCTACCTCCTTCTCGCCATCCTGGGCGGAATGTGGATGTCGGTGAGCCTGCTGCCGAAGACCCTGCGGCACGTCGCGCACTGGACTCCCTCGAACCGCTTCGCCGACCTCGGCTGGAGCATCGTCGCCGGGCACACCCCGCCCGCCTCGGACGTCCTCGTCCTCGCGGGCTGGAGCGTGGTGCTCGGCACCCTTGCGACGGTGGCCTACCGCCGCGCTACCGTTCGCTCCTGATGAGCATCCTCACCCCCAAGGACCCTGGGTGGGAGTCCTCCCCCAGGCCCTGGCGAAGGGCCGCGTGGACCTCACTCGGGCTGGTCTACCTGCTCCTGCCGACGAGCAGCCTGTTCGGCCACGGCCACAGCGTGCCGGCGAGCATCGTCCAGCTGGCGGCGCTGCTCTCCTACGCCGCGAGCTTCATCGCCCTGGTGCTCGCCAACAACCCGTGGACCGGCGAGACGAACCGCCGCACGTACGTCCTGATCGGTGTGCTGTTCGTCCTGGCGATCGGCTACCCGCTGCTGTTCGGCCCCGACTGGGGCGGGCTGCTGGTCTACTTCGGCGTCGCCTGCGCCATGGCCCTCCCGCCGCGGTGGGCCGGGCGCGGGGTCGTCGCCGCCGCCGCGCTGACGGCGGTCATCTGCGCCTCACTGGGCGTCCGGAACAGCAGTCTGGCACTCGTCACCTTCGAGACGCTGACCGTCGGCCTGCTGCTGTTCGCGTTCCGTACGAGCCGGATGCTCGTCGTCCAGCTCCGGGAGGCGCGCGGCGAGGTCGCCCGCCTCGCCGCGAACGAGGAGCGGCTGCGCATCGCCCGCGACCTGCACGACCTGCTCGGGCACACGTTGTCGCTGATCGTGCTCAAGAGCGAGGTGGCCACCCGGCTGGCCGAACGCGACCTGGACCGGAGCGTCGCCGAGGTGCGCGACATCGAGGCCGTGGCCCGGCAGGCGCTCGCCGACGTGCGCGAGGCGATCTCCGGCTACCGCCAGCGCAACCTGACCGACGAGCTGGAGAACGCCCGCAGCGTCCTGGCCGCCGCCGACGTCGAGCTGACCATCAAGTCCTCGGGCACTCCGCTGCCCGACCAGGTCGACGGCCTGTTCGGCTGGGCCGTACGCGAGGGCGTCACCAACATCGTCCGGCACGCGCGCGCCCGTACCGCCGCGATCACCGTCCGCAGGCAGGACGGCACGGCCGTTCTGGAGATCATCGACGATGGCACGGGCGCCGGTGAGGCGCCGACCGGCAACGGCCTGCGCGGGCTCGGCGAACGGGTCACGGCCTCGGGTGGCGCCGTCGAGGCCGGTGCCCGCGCGGACGGCGGGTTCCGCCTGGCCGTACGCGCGCCGCTGACGCCGACGACGCCGCGTGAGCCGGCCGGAGAGACTGCTTGATCGCCGTGTCTTCATCTAGAGTCGCCAGCGTGATCCGGGTGCTGCTGGCCGAGGACCAGGGCATGGTGCGCGGTGCGCTCGCGACCCTGCTGAACCTCGAGGACGACATCGAGGTGGTCGGCGAGGCGGCCGACGGCGACGAGGCCCTCACGGTGGCCGCGCGCACCCGGCCCGACGTCGCGCTCCTCGACATCGAGATGCCGGGCAAGGACGGCATCACCGCCGCCGCGTCGCTGCGTGAGGCGCTGCCCGACTGCCGGATCGTCATCCTCACGACGTTCGGCCGGCCGGGCTACCTGCGCCGCGCGATGGAGTCGGGCGCGTCGGCGTTCCTGGTCAAGGACAGCCCGGCGAAGGAGCTGGCGGCGGCGATCCGCCGCGTGCTCGCGGGCGAGCGGGTGATCGACCCGGCCCTGGCCGCCGCCGCGTTGAGCGCCGGCCCCAACCCGCTGTCGCCGCGCGAACGTGACGTGCTCGCCGCCTCGGCCGACGGTTCAACGATCGGCGACGTCGCCGGACGCCTCCACCTGTCGGAGGGCACGGTGCGCAACTACCTGTCCTCGGCGATCCGCAAGACCTCCGCCCGCAACCGCATCGAGGCCGTCCAGACCGCCCAGCGCCAGGGCTGGCTCTGAGCATCCTCACGCAGGTCGCAGGCCGGCCGCGGCCCAGAGGGTACGGGCGCACAGGTCGCACAGTTCGTCCCGGGTGATGGCCGGGTCGTCGAGCCATTCCAGGATGGCGACGGGGACGAAGGCCAGCCAGCCGGTGACCGCGATGCGCGTCTGTTCGTCCACGGTCGTCACCGCGCTCAGTCCGGCGAGGATGCGGTCGCGCAGGGCGGTGATCCGCGATCGCTGGATGCGATGGAGGTCGTCGTCGGTGGCGGCGGCCTGGTGTGCCACCCGGAAGCCGTCGGGATGGCGTTCGGCGTAGCCGATGTAGATCTCCAGGCCCGCCTTGAGCTGGTCGAGCGGCGGCAGCGTCGGGTCGGGCGCGCTGGCCTGCAGAAGCTTGGCGCCCTCGGCCTCCACGATGGCCAGGAAGAACGCCCGTTTGCTGGGGAAGTAGTGGTACAGCAGCCCCCGGGAGACCTCGGCGATGTCGGCGACCTCGTCGATCCACACGTCCTCGTACGGGCGGCGGGCGAACAGTTCGGCGCCGATCGTCAGCAACTGCGCGCGCCGCTGCTCGGTGCTCAGCCGTCTCCGCATGATGCCGATCATATTGACTTGAGTTCAACAAGCTGCGCATCGTGGGGCTACTGAACCTGATTCAATAGCTGGGAGACACGTGTGGACACCACCGGCATTCCGCATCCGCCGCACCGCCTGCCGCTGCTGGGCGACGTGGTGGGCCTGGATCCCCGCGCCCCCGTCCAGTCGTCGTTGCGGCTGGTCCGCGGCCTCGGCCCGATCTCGGTCCGCAGGGTCCTCGGCACGGAGATCATCACCGTGGGCGGGGCCGACCTGGCGGCCGAGCTGAACGACGAGACCAGGTTCGGCAAGCACGTCGGGCTGAGCCTGCGTCCGCTGCGCCGCATCGTGGGCGACGCCCTGTTCACCGCCGAGGACGGCGAGCCGAACTGGCGCCTGGCGCACGACATCCTGCAGCCGGCGTTCACCCGCGACGCGATGCGCGGCTATCACACGATCATGGTGGAGGTGGCCCGGGAGCTCCTGGACCGTTGGGACGCGGTGGCCGACCACGGCGGGCAGGTCGACGTCACCGGCGACATGACACGCCTGACGTTGGAGACCATCGGCCGCGCGGGGTTCGGCTACCGGTTCGGTTCCTTCGACCGCGACCGCCCGCACCCGTTCGTGACCAGCATGACCCGGGCGCTGCGCTACGCCAACCTGTCGGTGGCCCCGCCCGTGCGCCGGGTGCTGGCGGGCTCGGCCCGGCGACACCGGGCGGACATCGAGGCGATGAACCGTCTCGTCGACGACGTCATCCGCGCCCGTCGCGGTGGACCGGCTCCCGAGGCGTCCGACCTGCTCGACCTGATGCTACGGACCGCCCATCCGGAGACCGGCCGCCACCTGGATGTGGTCAACATCCGCCGGCAGGTCATCACCTTCATGGTCGCGGGCCATGAGACGACCTCCGGCGCGCTGTCGTTCGCCCTCTACCACCTCACCCGCGCCCCGGAGGCTCTGGCGCGTGCGCAGGCGGAGGTGGACGCGCTGTGGGGCCGGGCCGACGATCCCGTCCCCGCCTTCACCGACATTCCCAGGCTGCGATACACACGCGCCGTGCTGGACGAGGCGCTGCGGCTGTGGCCGACGGCGCCCGGCTACCTGAGGGCCGCTCGCGCCGACACCGTGCTCGGCGGCCGGTATCGGATGAGCAAGGGCGACTGGGCTCTGGTGATGCTGCCGCTGCTCCACCGCGACCCGGACGTGTGGCCCGATCCCGACCGGTTCGAGCCGGAGCGGTTCGCCCCCGGCCAGGCCAAGAAACGCCCCGCCCACGCGTACAAGCCGTTCGGGACCGGGCAGCGCGCCTGCATCGGCCGCCAGTTCGCCCTGCACGAGGCCGTTCTGGCACTCGGACTCGTCCTTCACCGCTACCGCCTGGTTCCCGACGACGGCTACCAGCTGAAGATCGCCGAGTCCCTCACGCTCAAACCTCAGGGCTTTCGCCTCGCCCCGCGCAGGCGCTGACGCCGGGCCGCCTACAGGTGGCCCGCCTTGCTCTCGGTGAGGTCGTTGAAGCGGGCGAGCATCCGGCCCAGCACGCGGACGTCCTCGGCCGGCCAGGTGCCGAGCATCGCGTGGAAGCGTTCCTGCCGGGCGGTGCGGGCGGTCTCCACCCTCCGGCGTCCCTCCTCCGTGAGGACGAGCAGGTGGGCGCGGCCGTCATCGGGGTCGGGCCGGCGCTCGATCAGTCCGAGCTCTTCGAGGCCCTTCACCTGGCGGCTGATGGTGGCCTTGCCGACGCCGAAGTAGTCGGCCAGATCGCTGGGGCGCGAGCGGGCACAGTCGTGCATGCCGATGAGCAGGCCGTACGCCGCGGGCTCGAGTTCGGGGTGCACCTCGCGCGCCACCTCGGTGGACAGCGCCCGGGCGCGGCGGAACAGCACGCCGAGCTCGTGCTCGACGGCCTGGTACGCCTCGTGCTCACGGCCGACCGTGGTCATCTCCGTCATCGTTCCCTCATCTGCCCTCATACCCGGCATTTCCGCCGGACCGCCCCCTCCGGCGGCCCGGCGGACCCATGTCATCCGGCGGGGTGGCCGAGCCACAGGTCGTGCGCGTCCTCGCCCTGGCGTGCCAGGTCGACTCCGCTCGTGACCTGCGGGTACCCGGTGGCCGTGACGGTGTACTCGCCCTCCCTCAGGCCGGTGAAGGCGTACTCCCCGTCGGGACCGGTCATCGTCACGCCGACGACGTTCCCGGCCGCGTCGAGCAGCGTGACGCGCGCGTCGGGGATCGGGCCGCGGCCCTCCGCCCGGATCGTGCCGTGCACCCGTACGCCGGGCAGGAGCTCGATCTCCTGGCGGGTCAGGCCGTTGCCGACCTCGACCGGCACGGCGGCCGGGCGGTACGAGGTGGCGCTGACCGCGAGCGTGTAGACGCCGGCGGTCACCGCTGGGAAGAGGAAGCCTCCTCCGGCGTCGGTCGTGCCGCCGGCGACGACCTCGCCGCGTGCGTCCGTGACGACGACCATCGCGCCTTCGACGGGTGCGCCGCCCGCGCCGCGGACGGTGCCGGCGAGGCCGCCGGAGCCGGTGAGCGTCACGTCGAAGTCGATCGGCCGGTCGCCGACCACGAGGGTCGCGGCCTGCGGGTCGTGGTCTCCCGCCGCGGCGATCAGCACGTAGGTGCCGCTGCCGGGGGCGGGCAGGGCGTACCGTCCGTCGTCACGGGTGGTCGCGCGGCCGATCTGGCGCCCCCGGACGTCGATCAGTGTGATCACCGCACGGGCCACCGGAACACCGCCGTTGCGGACGACGCCGCGGATCGCGCCGGCGTCCGGCGACTCCTCGACTCCCGTCGCCAAGGCGGTGACCTGGCCGTCGACGGCCGGGACCGGGTTGCCGACGCCGGCCGGGACCAGCTCCGGCTCCCGGCGCTGGGCGTGCCTGCCCGAGGGGGCCACGCCGGCCGGCGCCGGCTGGGTGTTGGACGTGCGCAGCGGCACCTCCTTGATGAACAGGATCACGATCACCGCGATCAGCGCGCACGGCGCGGCGTACAGGAAGACGTTGCCGATGCCGTGTCCGTACGCGTCCTGGACGACCCGGCGGATCGGGGCGGGAAGGGCGGAGAGCTTCGGGAGCGAGCCACCGGTGCCGGAGGTGTGCACGCCGATGCGCGCGAGGCCGTCCATCATGTAGTGGGTGATGCGGTTGCCCAGCGCCGCGCCGAGCGCCGAGACGCCGATCGCGCCGCCGAGCGAACGGAAGAAGGAGACGGTCGAGCTGGCCACTCCCAGCTCCTGCGTCCGCACCTGGTTCTGCACGCACAGCACGAGGTTCTGCATGGTCATGCCCAGGCCCGCGCCGACGCAGAACATGTAGACGGCGACCTGCCAGTAGGCGGTGTCGTAGCGGATCGTGCTCAGCAGGGCGTACCCGACGGTCATCGACGCGGCGCCGAGCACCAGAATGTACTTCCAGCGTCCGGTCGAGCTGACGATGCGCCCGGAGATCGTGGAGGCGACGGCCAGGCCGCCGATCATCGGCAGGGTCATCAGGCCCGCCTTCGTCGGCGAGTCGCCGCGGGCCAGCTGGAAGTACTGGCTGAGGAACGTCGTCGCGCCGAACATCGCGACGCCGACGAACAGGCTGGCCAGCGTGGACAGGGACAGCGTGCGGATGCGGAACAGGCGCAGCGGCACGATCGGCTCGCTCGCGAAGGTCTCGGCCACGACGAACAGCACCGCCAGGACGACCGCGCCGCCGATCATCGCGGCGGTCTGCCACGACAGCCAGTCGTACTTGTCGCCGGCGAAGGAGACCCAGAGCAGCAGCAGAGCGGCCGCGCCGGAGAACAGCGTCGCGCCGAGCCAGTCGACCTTGACCTTCCGCCGGGCCGTCGGCAGGTGCAGGGTCTTCTGCAGGACGATCAGCGCGATGACGGCGAACGGCACGCCCACGTAGAAGCACCACCGCCAGCCGAGCCAGGAGGTGTCGACGATGACACCGCCGATGAGCGGACCGCCGACCGTGGCCAGGGCGAAGACCGCACCCGTGTAGCCGGAGTAGCGACCGCGCTCGCGTGGCGAGATCATCGCCGCCATGATCACCTGCACCAGGGCGCTGAGCCCACCGGCGCCGAGGCCCTGCACGACGCGGGCCGTGATGAGCATCGCGGGGTTGTGCGCCTGACCGGCGATGGCCGAGCCGGCGACGAAGATCACCAGCGCGAGCTGGATCAGCAGCTTCTTGCTCACCAGGTCGGCGAGCTTGCCCCAGATCGGAGTGGTGATCGTCATCGAGAGCAGCGTCCCGGTGATCACCCAGGTGTAGGTGGTCTGGCTCGCGTGCAGATCGGCGATGATCGTCGGCAGCGCGTTCGACACGACGGTGGACGACAGGATCGTCACGAACAGGCCGAGCAGCAGCCCGGACAGAGCTTCCATGATCTGCCGATGGGACATCGGGACACCTGAGGAATCAGGTGCCGCCGCCCGCACCTCGGCCGGTGCTGCGGTTGCCATCAATCTCCTTTCGCGCGCCCGGAACGTGCCCCGGGCGGGGGGACGGTGCTCGCTCGCTGCGCGGCGACGCTCGCGTGAGCCGGCCGCTGAGGGCCGGGGAGCGTCGGCGACGCGCCTGCCGGCAACCGGCGGTGCGACGTCGGGCGGTCTCTCCCGGATGCGCGGCTCGCCGTCTCGGCGCGGCACCACGACGTCGGGCGCGTGGCCTGTTCAGGCGGCGTATCGCCGCCTGATGGCCCGATCACCATGCCCGACCCACCCAGCCGCGCGAGCGGTTCGCGACAGCGGCCCTCCGATGCCGCGACGGACACTCGCATTTGGTTGCCTGAGGCAAGTATGCCACAAATTGGTTGCCGCAAGCAACCTTCTCCCCGACCGTCCGTGGGTCAGGGCGCGCTCAGGCAGGTGAGGTGGAGGAGACGGCCGGCGAGTGTGTCGGCGTGAGGGCTTTCGCGGTCAGAGGGCTCTCGTCATGAAGACGCTGTGCGGGTCGGGCCGGTAGTCCGCGAAGGGCTCGCAGTAGTCGAAGCCGAACTTCTCGTACAGCTTCCTCGCCGGCAGGAAGAACTCGGCCGAGCCGGTCTCCAGGCTCAGCCGGGTGAAGCCCATGAGCCCGGCCTCGGCGAGGATGTGCGTCAGCAGCAGGGACGCGACCCCGCTCCGCTTGCGCGCCGGCGCGGTGCGCATCGACTTCAGCTCGGCGTGGGCCGCGTCCAGCCTCTTGATCGCGCCGCAGCCCACCACCGAGTCGCCGTCCCGCACCGACCAGAACGTGACCTCGGGTGCGCGCAGCCCGTCGAGGTCGAGGGCGTGCTTGCTCTCCAGCGGCGTGATGGCCCGCATCTGCTGGACGTGCTCGTGGAGGAACGCGGCGATCTGCGGGCCGGACAGGTCGTCCACGACGATGTTCATTCCGCTCCTCCGTGCTACTCGCAGGTCAGAGCGACCGTACCAAGGTTGACGAAACGGGCGCGGATGGTACTGCCGGGCTGCGCGAACACGGCGTCGGTCAGCCCGCCGGTCAGTACGAGCCAGCCGGGTTCGAGGGTGATCCCGCGCCGGGCCAGAGTCCTCCGAGGGCGCGGTGATGGGTGCCTTGGCGGTGGTCGGTTCGATCCACTACCTTCCCGCCGAGCCCGACCCGGACGTCACCGCCACCGTCCTGCACGCGGCGGGCGAACCGTCACGCCGCGGCCTCTACCCTCCGCCGGGCGGGCAGGAGGACCTCGTGCGCGCGTTCGGTGCGATCACTCCCGCTCCGCACCGTGCCGCCGTTCATACTCCTGAAGTGCGAGGGCCGCCGATGAAGTACCTGGATACCGACGAGGCCGCGCACGTCCGATCCCTGTTGCCGCGGTCGAGCCGGGTGTTCATTCCGGCCTTGGTCGATGCCGTTGCTCCAGAGCCAGAAATCTCCGATCTGTCGACCGATCCGGATGGTGTGCGGGTGCCTGACCACCGAGAATCTCGGCGCGGACGAACCACAGCAGGCCCTTGCGGCGGCGCTGGAGGAGATCGACGACTGGCGGTGGGACGTCGCTCCCTTCGACGTGGAAGCCGATCGCGGCGGTCAGGGCGGAATTCCGCACTTATGCCACAGGCACGGAGAACGCGCCGCGGCACTTGCCCGCCATGGCAGACCAGTACCGCTGCTGATCGCGACCTGGCCGACGAGACCGGTGAGGTCGACGCGCCGCGAGGCTTGCCGGACTCCCATCTCCTGTCAAGTGCGCGGCTGGAATTTCGCCGGGTCGGCCTCATACGCTGTTACGGCGGCGTTGACGGAGTAGAACGAGGAGAATTCGACAATCTTTCCATCTCCGCGGCGTACCAGGATCGGGCCGTTACCGATCAAGGAGTGGCCCATGTTGCCCATTTCCAGCGCCTGCACTGTATTATAGAAAAAGAACCAGCCATACGGTCGTTCCACCGTTTCGCTCTCTACTACAGCGACCGTGGGGCAGCCACCTTCCAAAGGGTACATATTATTCAAGTAATCTTGTACTATTCGCTTCGCCTCTGCTGCCATCACAAGCCGGATACCCCCGTCTTGAAGTAGTAGAAATTCATTTCATGCGAGAACGCTTCAGCGGATAGTTCGGTCCCCATCGTCTGGGTCTGGACATCGATATATATCGGGAACTCGCTTGTAGTCACAACATTAATTACGTGTCCCGGGGTGTTTGGCGCCACCGGGTCCCACATAAGCATTCCGGTGGTTCCATGCTTTTCCGTCGATATCCGATTTTCGATGGATTGGAGGTCGCTCGACTTGAGGTAGTCGGTCACTCCTCCCAGCCGGTAGGCTCTTCGAGTCATCGTTGGGAGTTGTTCGCTAACTTTGATCGAAAGACTCGGCCCAGCCACCCGGGGAGTGCCGTGCACTATATCGTCCAACGCGAAGGCACACTCCTTGCAGTTGTTCTTGAAGTCGCCCGGATTGACGTGAGGCAGGATTTCGCGCATATCGTCTACCGACAACGAACTTCCGCGCGCTCTCGCTTTGTCAAGAACATCGGAAATCGCCGCATAGTGTTCCCGGTAGGAATAATCCAAAAACAGTTCTCTGTCGGGAAATTTTGCAGCTTCGTGCGGTCGAAACTCAAGCAACCGGCCGCCACCTCCGACGTCTGCCGGCTCGCGCCAGAAGTCCGCAGCAGCATGGAATATTCCGATCTTTTCGACGGCTTCTCTTGCTACGCTTTCGGCGCCACCGACGTCCACACTATTCCTCACCTCTCTAAACGGCGCTCGTCACTGTTCTTAGACGACGCCCGCTTGTCGCACGCCCCTTGCGCGAGGCCCAGCCCGACCGACAGTGCTGACGGGTGTCCCCAGCGTCACGCCCAAGCCGACCACGCAGCGGCTCGCGACATCGATCGCCGCCGTGACGTACGGACGTCCGATCGGCAGCCGGTGCCGCTCGTCCACCATGATCGACCACCGTGTGATCGATCTGCACCTGTTCCCCGCAAGTCCTCGATCTCCGGTTGGGGTCCGCCCGCCGGCCCCAGCGCCCGCGCCGCGTCCGAGCCCTCCCGCGCCGACACCACTGCCACCGGATCCAGCCAGCCGATCCGCCGTTCCAGCGTCCCCCGTGACGGCGGGGGGCAACCCGCGGGCGCGGCACAGCCGGACGACCTCCTTGCGCACCGCCGTCACGAACGGCGTTGCCTACGCAAGTACCGCTGCCGGATCACCTCGGCCGGCAGCGCCTCCACCTCCCCGGGCAACCGGCCCCGGCCACGCCCACCGCTGGATCGCCCGGGAGGCAGATCCGAGACGACGCCGTCACCCTCCCGCCAACGGCGCAGCAGCACATACACCTGACGGCGTGAAAGTCCCAACTCACTGGCCGCAGAGTCGCCCGCCTCCACACCGGGCCGATCCTCCCGTGCCAACCGGCCAACCACCTCAGCACGCCGAACCGCGATGGGCCAGGCCTCGTCCGAGGCCGTCAGCACGCCCCGCTCAACGACTCGGCCGACCCGCCGTCCCAGGTCCGGCGCAGGAGGCCTCTGACCAGATCGTCGAAGAGCGCGGCGAGTTCGTCGTCGGTGATGGCGTCGGGGCGGGTCAGCACCAGATGTCCGAAGTGCTCGGCGGCGGCGACCACGGCGTGGGCCGTCCAGCGGTGATGTCGGGCGGTGGCGGCGTCCAGGTCGCGGCCCCTGCCGATGAAGTCGGCGATGGCTTCGCGTACGACCTCGCGCCCCTGCTCGATCCGGTCGAGGACGGGCGCTGGTGTCTGCGCGCCGGTGCTCAGGACGGGCGTCCAGGTCTGCGGGTTCTCTCGTACGGCCCGCGCCCACGCGCGAGCGATGTCTCGTGCGAGGTGCTTCGAGGTGAGGTGACGCGGCTGGCGGTCGAGGGCTTCGACGTACCTCACCTGGCGCCGCCGCCGGCCGGCGGCATCAAGACGCTCGGGCCGATGACGATCTACACCGGCGGCGATCACCCGTCGTCGGTGACAATGCCGGTGCGGAAGTAGCGGTCTGGCTCAGTCGTCGGCATCAGCCGTTCGGTGGAGTCACCCGAGCTCCACGCCGTGCTGCTGTTCATACTCCCGAAGTGCGGCTTCATTGGTGTAGATCGACGTGTACGGGATGAGCCGGCCGTCCTCGCGCAGTATGAGCAGGGGTCCCACCCCGGCCAGCCCCTGGTCCGGGTCACGGGTTCTCACATAGGTCGCGGTCGCGCAGGTGAACAGCCAGCCGTACGGCCTTTCGATGGTGGCCGCGTCGTCGATGACGATGTCCTCAGCGCCCTCCATAGGCGGAAACTCCCGGGCGACGTAGTCCCGGGCGATACGATCCGCCTCGTCTCTGCTTATCACTGCCAACACCGCCTCATGCCGTGCGATAGAAGTCGAACGCCTTGAAATTGTCGACGTAAACCGGACGGGTCTCTTCGAGGACCGACCCGTACTGGCCATCAAGGTAGGTCAGCCGCCCATTCACATTGGCGACGTTGAAGATATGGTTCCGCCCAGGCCCATCGTGCGCGATGATGATGCCACGCGATCCCGGATTGCTGCGGATCATGTCTTCCACGCCGTCCAGCCCGCTCAGCCCACCGTAGGTCTCGATGGCACGCGTTCGGTAGACGCCTCGCGCGAGTGGAGTCATCGAGCCCTGCAGCGGACCGGCGACAGCGGGCCTGCCGCGCAGGATGTCGTCGACGGCCAGCGCGGCCTCCGGGCAGTTTCGCATGCTTCTGAGGGTGTCGAGATTGACACTTCTCGTCGCGTTCACCTGTCTCACGGCGACCCGGAGGTCCAAGGCGGAGAGGGGACGGTCTCCGGCCTCTTCCAGCACGCGACTGACCTTCGCGTGCGCTTCCCGCATCGCCGCCTGCTCGGCCTCTGTCAGCGGCGCGGCGGCCCGGTCGAACATCTCCACGCGCTGCGGACGCAGTTCGGCGAGCGGCACCTTGCCCCGGCGTACGTCGCTGAACTTCCCGAAGTCGTCGATTCCGGCCGCTTCGTTGTCCAACCGATTCGGCCGAGCGACGCGCTTGAAGAACGGCAGGACACGGCGGAAAATCCCCGCGCTCGCCTCTGATAACAGCCGCCCCTCGGTCATCGGTCACCGTCCGGCGCAGCCCCGTGACACGGCGGAAAGCCCCCTGGCATCGCTTCACCAATCGCGGACGACACGGTCGTTCTTCAAAGGTCTAGGGCAGGGATAAGCGCTTGTCAATGAAGGCCGAAAGAGCCGGCCCGGCTGCGGAGGTACATCACACCGGCGTCGGTCGACCTGAATCCGCATGCGTCGAAGTAGAAGCGGCGCAGGTGCGGCTCGAAGTCCACGTGCAACCATTCACAGCCGGCGTCGCTGGCGGCCGCCGCCGCCCGACGGACGAGTTCGGTCCCGATCCCCAGGCGTTGGTGGTCCGGCCGCACCTTGGGATCGAGAAGAAACGCGTGGTCACCGCCGTCCCACGCCACGTTGGCGAAGCCGATCAAGGTCGCGTCGTCACGATGCGCACTCACCCAGCCGAGACTGTGCTCGCGGATCCGTTCCCACCACCCCGGCTGCACCCGGCCGCCGTGAGACGCGGTCAGCACGACCAGCGCCTCGTCGGACAACTCCGCACGCCAGCGATATTCGATCTCGAGCTCCACCCTGCGACGGTCTCACGGCCGACGAGGTCAGGCGGCTGGGCCCGTCGTCCAGAGGCGGAACTCGTGGAGGGCTTCGGCGAGGTTGGCGGGGCCGCAGGCGGCCTGGAAGGTGGTGTCGTCGGTCCAGGTCACGCACCAGTCGTCTTCGCTGCGGTGCGCCTCGCGGCGAGTGTAGGTGTCGGGGGCGAGGCCGGTGTCGGTCAGGTCGACGGTCACCTGCCAGCCGGGGTTGTCGAGAGTGGCGATGGTGATGCCGTGGCCGTGTTCCCAGTCCCCGTCGCACTGGGCGACGTACCAGGCCTGCAGCCAGGTCCACACGTCGGGCCGGTCGGGGTCATACCGAAGGTCGGGGGCCATGCCGCGAGAGTAGGCGCCGGTCCGACCGGGCGCTGCTGCCCCTCAGCCGAGGCCGAGGGGCAGCAACAGGCCTATGCCGTGACGACGGCCACCTCGACGCATTCGCCTCCGCCGTTGCTGTGGCTGCTCTTTCGCCACTCCGCCATCTCGTTCACGTTTTGAACTCCCTTGCTGCTTCGTGAAGGAAACTCATGCTTCGGGCTTCGTTGCGCGCCGACGTCCAGATGGCGTTGAACGCCATGTCGTAGCGCTCGATCTCCTCGGGTTTGTCGAGATACAAGGCACCGGTGAAGCCGTCCACATAGACCGTGGGCGGCTCTATCTCCCGACCGTCACCCGTGGTCGGGAATCGCATCATGACGAACGGCCCGGACAGGAGCCCATCGTGGAAGCCCGTCTCGAAGGGAACGACGCGGAGGGACACGTTCGGCTGGTTCGTCGCCGCGATGAGCCGTTCGAGCTGGCCCGCCATCACCTCCTCGCCGCCGACCGCACGACGTAGGACTGCTTCGTTGAACGCTACCTTCACGGTAGGCCCCGCGGTGCCCCTGGTAAGGAGTGACTGGCGCGCGATACGTACCTGGACCAACCGTTCAATGTCCTCCTCGCTTGCGTGCGGGTAGTGGGCGCGGATCAACGTCCGGGCATAGTCGGGGGTTTGGAGCAGTCCCGGTACCAGTTCGGACGTGTACCAGGAGAGTTGCGACGCGGCCTCCTCCAGGCCGATATACAGATCCAGGCTGTCTCTGATGACGTCGCCGTACGCGTGCCACCAGCCGCGGGCCTTGGTCTCCTTGGCCAGGGCCATCAGTGCCTCGGTGACGTCCGGCGGGGCGCCGTAGACGCGGCACATCGCTTCCACGTCGAGGCTGCGGAGTGAGGTCTGGCCGGTCTCGATGCGCCAGAGCTTGGTCTCGGACCACTCCAGCTTGTCCGCCGCCGTTCTTACGGTGAGACGTGCCCGATTGCGCAGTTCGCGTAGATGGCGACCGAGTTGTCTGCGTGGCACCGTCGAGCCCGTCGGTCCGTCGGTCATTGGATCCGCCTCTCACTCGCTATGGGGGATGTCTTTCACTCGTTTTGAAAGCCTCGGAGCCCTCGATTAGCAATGACATACGTCAAATGCGTGATCGTTTTGAGCTACTCCTGGTGAAGCCTTGCAGAGCGCCTTCGTCAACTGCTTCACTCAAGCACATCACGCACCGGGAAATGAGGATATCGATGGCCACCGTCATTTTGGGGGCGCTCGACATCGTCGGCCTACCTGCGGAGGTGGCGCCGGCGCGGCACTGGCTCCGTAAATTGCTCGCCGACGATCACGCGGAAATCGCCGATGACGTCGTGCTCATGGCATGCGAGGCGGTGACCAATTCGATCTGCCATTCCGACTCCGGCCGTCAGGTCCAGTACGGCGATCCGGGGACCGTCGCGCTCGTCGTTTCCGCCACTCGCGGCATAATGCGCGTCGCGGTGACCGACGCCGGCTCACGGACGAAAGTCCCGCACGTCGCCGACGACGGTCCGGACGCCGTCAACGGCCGCGGTCTGCACCTGATCGACCTGCTGAGCGGCGGCCGCTGGGGCACCTCCTGCCACGACGGCGGCCGTACGGTCTGGTTCGAGGTTCCGATCGGCCGGGGTGCGTAGGGATGCACGACGACGACCTGCTCACTCCCCGGGAGGCCGCCCGGCTGCTCCGCGTCAGCGTGCCGACCCTGGCCTGGTGGGCTCGCATCGGCGCGCTGAAGCCGGCGCTCCACACCCCCGGCGGCCACCGGCGCTACCGCCGCGCCGACGTCCTCGCCTTCCGCGAGAGCGCGGACCGCGAAGATCCCGAGCGCGAGCGCAGGGAGCAGGACGCGGTGCGCCTGTACGAGCAGGGCTGGTCGATCCGCCAGGTCGCGGACCGCTTCGACTGCGGCTACGGCGCGATGCGCCGCATCCTCATGCGCCGTACGACCCTGCGTGGCCCGAACGACCGGCACCGGCCGTACTGACCAGGGCACGCCGCCGTACGGGCCGGACAAAGGCCGAGCACGGATCTTTGGCGGGGCCGCCACGCGCCTTCCTCACGAGGTAGAGCGACAATTGTCCGGTTGGCCCTCGAAAGGAAGGTTCCACGTGTCCAACCCCCAGGCTGCAGTGGCACGTCCGGCGGTGCTCGGCGACCTCGTCCCGGGCCGCTTGGTCCGTGACGTCGCGCTCGTCGTCGGCGCGGCCGTGTTCGTCGGTATCGCCGCGCAGATCAGTGTGCCGTTGCCGGGTACCCCGGTGCCGGTGAGCGGGCAGACGTTCGCCGTGCTGCTCTCCGGCGCCGCGCTCGGGCTGAACCGTTCGGCCATCTCGATGGCCCTGTACGCGCTCGCCGGCACGCTCGGCGTGCCGTGGTTCGCCCCGGGTGCCCCCTCCGGCTGGCACTTCGCCTCGTACGGCTACATCCTCGGATTCGTGCTGGCGGGCGCGGTCGTGGGTGCGCTGGCCGCACGCGGCGGTGACCGGTCGCCGCTGCGCACCGTCCTGACGATGACGTTGGGCACCGTGCTCATCTACGCCGTGGGCGTGCCGTGGCTGATGGCCATGACCCACTCCGGCTTCGGCGCCGCCCTCTCGATGGGCGTCCGTCCGTTCCTCATCGGTGACGCGCTGAAGGTGCTGCTCGCCGCGGGTCTGTTGCCCGCCGCGTGGCGACTCGTGCGCCGCTGATCTTCGGTGAACCGGCCCGGCGGATCTCGCCGGGCCGTTTCGCGTTGAGGCCGGGCTTGAACCTCACACTGGTGTGAAGTCTTACCGTCCCGGCATGACGAACACCACGGAGAACGAGCTCTTCGACTACAGCCCGATCACCGAGCAGCCGGCGATCAGCTGGCCCGGCGGCGCCAGAGTCGCCGTCTACGTCGGGCTCAACATCGAGCACTTCCTGATCGACCGCCCGTCCACCAGCATCTGGCCCGGCACGGTGGACCTGGTCCCCGACGCCCTCAACCACGGCTGGCGCGACTACGGGGTACGGGTCGGCATCTGGCGCACGATCGAAAGCCTCGACCGGCACGGCATCCGGCCGAGCGTGCTGCTGAACTCCGAGGTCGCCGACCACTATCCCCAGATCATCAAGGCGGGCCTGGACCGGGACTGGGCCTGGCTGGCGCACGGGCGGACCAACTCGATCCTCCACACCGGCATGGACCGCGACGAGGAGCGCTGCGTCCTCACCGAGATCGTCGACACCATCACCGCCGCCACCGGCCGCCGGCCGCACGGCTGGATGGGACCAGGACTGACCGAGACGTTCAACACCGCCGAGTTGCTCGCCGAACTCGGTCTGTCGTACGTGCTCGACTGGACCAACGACGACCAGCCCTACCGGTTGAACGTGCCCGGCATGATCAGCGTCCCGTACTCGGTGGAGCTCAACGACCTGAACCTCTTCGGCAAGGGCACCACCGGGCCGGAGTTCGTGCAGATCGTCAAGGACCAGTACGAGCAGTTGAGCGCCGACTCCGCGCACAGCGGCCGGGTGATGGCGCTGGCCCTGCACCCGTTCGTCACCGGCCAGGCGTTCCGGGCCAAGTATCTCGACCAGGCGCTGGAGTACCTCGCCGGACGACCCGACGCATGGGTGACCACGAGCGACGAGATCGCCGAGCACTACGTGCGCACCTCCGCCGAGACGCGGTGAGACTCATCGCGTGCCGAGGGCGGCGACGCCGCCGACGTACAGGTGGGCACCTCCCGGGCCGGTCTCGGCCGTGATGGAGGAGGGGGATCCGACGGCGTCGCCCATGTCGACGGTGACGGTGGTGAAGCCCTGGTGGGACAGGTGGGCGGCCAGACAGCCCGTGCTGTTGGCGTTGGCGATGTCCTCGGGAACGCCGATCGACGGGGCGAACATGCGTGCGGCGGCGTGCCCGTCCGCGGTGGGGACGGTATGGACGTAGCAACCGAGCAGGCCGAGACGGTCGCAGGCGTCGCGCAGCCGGTCCAGGTCGGGAGCGAGGGCGGCCAGGTCCGCGCGGGTGGGGACCGGGATGAGCATCCGGGGCCGTCCCACGGAGGCGACGACGGCCGGCCCGGCGACCGCCGGAAAGAGGGGAAGGACCAGGTCGCGTTCTCGTGCGGTGGTGACCCGGAGCGTGACCGGGCCCGGATCGAACGACGCCTCGAACCCCTCGGACCGCCGCACGGCCCGGCCGCTGAAGGAGCGCCCGCCCGCGTACAGGGTGGTCCGGTACTCCGGCAGACCGGACCGCTCGGCGAGAACCGCGAGCGCCGCGACCGTTCCGTGGCCGCAGGCGGGAAGCTCGCCCTCGGCGGTGAAGAATCGCAGCGCCACCCGCCCGTCGCGGACGGAGAAGAACACGGCATGCGAGGCGCTCCACGCCGCCGGCACGGCGCGCCGCTCGTCGTCGGTGAACGGACCGTCCGGCACGACGGCGGTCGGGCTGCCGCCCCGGCCGTCGCGCAGACAGGCATGCACGATCACGGTACGACGCTCAGGACTCGAAGTGGCGGGCCAGGTAACCGGTGATGAGCTGCTCCGCCTCGGCGAGCAGAGCCGGGTCGCCGTCGCGTTCGGTGCGGAAGGCCAGCTTCAGCACGGCGTCGGCGGCCTCGACGGCCACCGCGAGGGCGCGGGAGAACTCCTCGGTGTCGGGCACCTCGAACGCCTCGACCAGCAGGCCGCGCAGCCGGTCGGCGACGACCGCGTTGTTCTCCGCGCCGCCGTCGAGGAGCCGGACGTCGGCGATGTCGCCGAAGCGCAGCACGCGGAAGCCGGGGACGGTGCGGTGCATGTCCACGAAGATCTCGATGACCGTGCCGACCGCGTCGTACCAGTGCGGGAAGCCGCCCTCGGCCAGGCCGCGGGCCACCCGCTCGCCGAACATCTCCAGGTTGCGGAGCGCGAGCTCCTGCGCGATCGCCCGCTTGTCGGGGAAGAACTGGTAGACCGAGCCGATCGCGACGTCCGCGCGCTGGGCGACCTTGGTCGTGGAGAGGCCGTCGTAGCCGTTCTCGTCCAGGATGTCCGCGCAGGCGTCCAGCATGCGCTGCACCCGCTCGGCGCTGCGTCGCTGAGCGGGCCTGCGTCTCAGTGCCGAGGTATCCGTCGTCACACGTACAATCATGCCTTTTCCAGTGGCACACCGGCCCCGTAGGATCCGAAACCTCCTCACATTTCCGGGAGGTCGCGATGACGCCGGTACGGGGGTCGACGTCCGAGTTCCAGTGGGGTGTCGCCACCGCGGCGTTCCAGATCGAGGGGGCGACCGGCGAGGACGGCCGGGGCGCGTCGGTCTGGGACACCTTCTGCCGCGCACCGGGACGGATCCGCGACGGGCACACCGCCGACGTCGCCTGCGACCACTACCACCGCTGGCCGGAGGACCTCGACCTGATCGCCGGCCTCGGCGCGCGGGCGTACCGGTTCTCCATCGCGTGGCCGCGCGTGCAGCCGGACGGCTCCGGGCCGGTCAACGCCAAGGGCCTGGACTTCTACGACCGGCTCGTGGACGGGCTGGCCGAGCGTGGCCTGAACGCCACGGCGACGCTGTTCCACTGGGACCTGCCTCAGCCGCTCGAGGACGCCGGTGGGTGGCTGAACCGCGACACGGCCGCCCGGTTCGCCGAGTACGCCGCGATCGTCGCCGAACGGCTGGCCGACCGCGTCGCGCTGTGGATCACGCTGAACGAGCCGATGGTCGTCATGGCCTACGGGTACGCGTTCGGCGTGTACGCCCCGGGCCGGACGCTCATGCTCGGCGCGCTGCCCGTCGCGCACCACCAGCTCCTCGGGCACGGCCTCGCCGTGGAGGCGCTGCGCGGCGCCGGCGCCCGGTCGGTCGGGATCGCCAACCACTACACGCCCGGGCGGGCGGCGAGCGACCGGCCCGAGGACGCCGCCGCCACCCAGGCGTTCGACAACCTGCTGAACTGGCAGTTCACCGACCCGATCCTGCGCGGCGGCTACCCGGACCTCGGCGTGGACCTGCCGCACGTACACGACGGCGACCTCGCGGTCGTCTCCGCGCCCATCGACGTCCTGGGCGTCAACTACTACAACCCGGTCGGCGTCGCGGCGCCCGCCGAGGGTGACGAGCTGCCGTTCGCGATGACCGACGTGCCCGGGGCGCCGCCGGTGACCGGGATGGGCTGGCCGGTCGTCCCCGCCGCGCTGCACCGGCTGCTGACCACGTTGAAGAGCCGGTACGGCGACGCGCTCCCGCCGATCCAGATCACCGAGAGCGGCTGCTCCTACGACGAGGCGCTCGACGACCGGCCGCGCATCGACTACCTGTCCGCCCACGTCGACGCCGTACGGGCCGCGATGAACGACGGCGTGGACGTGCGCGGCTACTACGTCTGGTCGCTGCTGGACAACTTCGAGTGGGCCGAGGGGTATCACCCGAGGTTCGGCCTGGTCCACGTCGACTACGCGACCCAGCGGCGCACGCCGCGCGCCTCCTACGCGTGGTATCGCGACCTGATCGCCGCCTCGGGGCCGGACGGCCGGCCCCGCCGTCGGTAGCGGCTCGGGGACACGCCGGCGATGCGGGTGAAGGCGTGGCTGAACGAACTCTCCGATGCGTACCCGAGGCGCTCGGCCAGTGCGGCGACCGTCGTGTCGGTCTCGCGTAGCGCTCGCTCCGCGAGGCGGACACGCCAGTGCGACAGGTAGGTCAGCGGGGGCTGACCCGAGACCTCGCGGAACCGGTGGGCGAAATGGCTGCGCGACATCCCTGCCGCCGTGGCCAGGTCGGCGAGCCCCCAGGCGCGACCGGGGTCGGCGTGCATGAGAGATACGGCCGGACGCAGTCGTGGATCCGCGAGCAGGCGAAGCCAGCCGGGATGTGAGACGGCCTCGCCCCGAAGACCGATGCGCAGGACCTGGAGCAGGAGGAGCTGCGCGTGCTGATCTATGGCGAAGCGTGCGCCCGGATTGTCGCTCGCGGTCTCGGCCATGATCTGTTCGAGCAGGCGACGCATCTCCGCCGCTTCGGTGCTGGCCGCGCTCGCGTGGGTCACGCCGGGCAGAGCCGACGTGAAGAGGCTCGCCGCGGCCGGGTCGAAATCCACGTGCCCGCCGATGATCACGACGTCGTCGCCGCTGCCGGGCCGGCCACGGTGATCCTGCTCCGAGGTGCGGATCTCCGCTGCCTCGGCCGGGCGTAGCCGTGGATCGCTGCAGAGCACCGTGGAGCCGACACCGTTGAGCACGACGGCGTCTCCGGCGACGAGTCGCGACGGAGGGCCGTCGTCGACGATCAGCCAGCAGGAGCCCCGGACGACGGCGTCCAGCTTGACCGGAGCGTCCGGCCGGAACCGGAACGCCCACTCTCCACCGGCCCGGAGCTCGCCCGAGATCAGGCAGCGGGCGTTGACCAGCGCGAGCATCTCCGAGAGGGGATCGGGCATCACCATCGGACTCTAGCGCAAGAATTCGCCACTCTGGAGCATTCAAAGTCCACATCGGCGCGACCAGACTTGCCTTCGCGACAGTGAACCTCGATACCCGAAAGCAAGGTCCGCGATGAGGCACATCACTTTCAGGAACGGAAGCCGCGACATCGCGGGGATCCTTCATCTTCCCGCCGGCTTCGAGGAGGGCAGGAGATACCCGGCGATCGTCTGCGTCCATCCGGGCAGCAGCGTGAAGGAGCAGACGGCGGGCGTCTACGCCGGACACATGGCGGAGAACGGATACGTGGCGCTTGCCTTTGACGCCTCTTTCCAGGGCGAAAGCGGCGGCGAACCGAGATACGCGGAGGACCCGGCCGCCCGTGTGGAGGACATTCGATGCGCCGTCGACTTCCTGACGACCCTGGACCATGTGGACGAGGACCGGATCGGCGTACTCGGCATCTGCGCAGGAGGCGGATACGCGGTCAACGCGGCCATGACGGAACACCGGATCAAGGCGGTCGGCACGGTCGTGGCGGTCAACATCGGCCGAGCACGCCGGACGGCCGGCGGCCCGGGCTCCGGGATCGAGATGCTGGAAGCGGTCGGGAGGCAGCGGACGATCGAGGCCCGCGGAGGAGAGCCACTGATCACGAACTGGATTCCCGACAGCCCGAAAGAGGCGGAAGAGGCCGGCATCACCGGCCTCGATTCGCTCGAGGCCGTCGACTACTACCGGACTCCGCGAGGCCGGCACGAGCGCGCGTCCAACCGGCTCCGTTTCACGAGCGTCGCGTCGGTTCTGGCGTTCGACGCCTTTCATCTCGTAGAAGAACTGCTGACACAACCCCTGCAGATCATCGTGGGGAACAGAATCGGAGAGTTCGGCTCGTACGAAGACGGACACGAACTGTTCCAGCGGGCGACCTGCGAGAAGGACCTGTTCGTCATCGATGGCGCGAGCCACTATGACCTGTACGACCGGCCCGATCCCGTCGGCCGGGCCGTCGACAGGCTCACGGCCTTCTACGGAGACCACCTCGCCGCCGCCTCAGGGCCGAGCGGTCAGCCCCGTACAGCGTCGTAGGGCGTTCCACTTGGTCAGCGCCTGCACCCGTGCGGCGCCGGTGAGCAGCCGCGGCACGCCGCCGGAGATCGTCCCGGGCCGCCACTGCGCCTTGAGGACCTTGCGCCCGCTGAGCGTCACCTCGAGGATGCCGGTGTCGGCGGTCTTGCCGCTGGCGGCGTAGAAGAAGAAGTTGCCCATGCCGTAGTCGATGTAGCGGCCGTGGAAGAACCCTCCGCCCAGCGGGATGTGGGCGTGGCCGCCGACGATCACGTCCGCGCCCGCGTGCACGAGCTGGTTCGCGAGGTGCTTCTGGCGCGGCAGCGGGCAGGGCTCGAGCTCCTGACCCCAGTGCAGGTAGACGATGACCGCGTCGGCCTGCTTGCGCGCCTTGCGCACCTCCTGGATCAGGCGCGGGGCGTTCTTGGCCGAGGCGAGCCCACCGTGGGTGTTCGTGGCCGACCAGGCGCTGATCAGGTTGTCGTCGAGCACCTGGGTCGCGCCGATCACCGCGAGCCGGGTGCCCTTGACCGTCGCGTAGTACGGCTTGTACGCCTCGGCGGCGTTCTTGCCGATGCCGACGACCGGGTAGCCGGACCGTTTGATCGCCGCGAGCGAGTCGGCGAGCCCCACCTCGCCGAAGTCCATGCCGTGGTTGTTGGCCATGGACACCACGTCGACGCCGGCCGCCTTCAGCGCGGTGAACGCGCTGGCCGGAGCGCGGAAGTTGTACTGCTTGGGCGCCTTCGTCCCTCGCGTGGTGATCGCCGTCTCCAGGTTCACCATCGTGAAGTCGGCCCTCTTGAGCCACGGGATGGTCGGCCCGAGCGCGGTGCTCGGGGTGGCCAGCCGGGAGGAGAGCTGGGCGTAGAAGTGCGTGTCACCGGCGAACGCGATGGTGATCGGCTCCTTGGCCGCCTCCACCCGCGCCGAGGGCGAACCGGACGCCGACGGGGTCAGCTTCATCGGCGGCATGTTGGCGTCGCTCTTGTCGCTACAGGCCGCCGCGCCGGCCGCCAGGGTGACCACAACGGCCACGGCGACAGGCAGCGGGAATCGCCGCATCACGTTCACCACCTCGGGGTAGATCGCACAGAATGCCACGTCCGGGGCCCTTGACGCCTCTTCGCGGCCACGTAGCGTGCGGGAAGGCCGTTGTACCAGGAGGGGCGTTTTGCTGGATATTGCACGTCTTCGTGGGGAAACACCGGGTTGCGCGGAGGTTGTCCACTTCAACAACGCCGGGGCCGCGCTGCAGCCGCGGCCGGTACTGGACACGATCCGTGCCCACCTCGACGCCGAGGCGTTGATGGGCGGATACGAGGCGGCCGACGCCGCTACGGACCGGCTGACCGGCGCGTACGCCTCGCTGGCCCGGCTCGTCGGCGCCCACCCGGACGAGATCGCCATCACCGAGAACGCCACCCGCGCCTGGGACACCGCCTTCTACGGCACCCGCTTCCGGCCCGGTGACCGGGTGCTCACCTCCGCCAGCGAGTACGGCAGCAACGCGATCGCCTTCCTGCACGCCGCCCGCGACCGCGGCCTGAAGGTCGAGGTGCTGCCCGACGACGAGCACGGCCAGGTCTCCCTCGACGCGCTCGCCGCCACGCTGGACGACGACGTACGGCTCGTCGCGGTCAACCACGTGCCGACCCACGACGGGCTGGTCAACCCGGTCGCCGAGATCGGCCGCCTGACCCGCGCGTCCGGTGCGCTGTTCCTCGTCGACGCCTGCCAGTCCGTCGGGCAGCTCGCGGTGGACGTGGAGGAGATCGACTGTGACTTCCTGTCGGCCACGGGCCGCAAGTTCCTGCGCGGACCGCGCGGCGTCGGCTTCCTCTACGTACGGCGAGCCGCGCTGGAGCGGATCGCCCCGACCTTCCTGGACGACCGGAGCGCCGAGTGGACCGGGCCGGACTCCTACACGATGCGCGACGACGCCCGCCGGTTCGAGAGCTACGAACGGTCGGCGGCGCTCCAGCTCGGCCTCGGGGCGGCGGCGGACTACGCCCTGGCGCTCGGGACGGAGGAGATCGAACGGCGGGTGACGGCGCTCGCGGAGACGCTGCGCAGCGCCCTCACCGAGGTGCCCGGCGTCACGGTCCACGACCGGGGCGCGCGCCGGTCCGGCATCGTGACCTTCACCCGGCAGGGCCACGCGTCGGCGGACATCGTCGCCGCGCTCGCCCGCCAGAAGATCAACGTACGGCTGTCCGCGCAGACCTACCGGTACGACGGAGGCGCCACACCACCGCCCCGCGTCCGCGCGTCGGTCCACTACTACAACACCGAGGAGGAGATCTCCCGGCTCGTCGAGGCCCTCTGACCTGCGGTCGAGCGCCCGGCGGGCACAGAAACTGATATTGCTCATTGTCTTGAATGATTCAGGTTTAGCGCATACGCTCGGTCATGTGAAGGACACGGGACACCCGCACGGGGCCGCCGCCGAGCTGCGCTCGGCCGGGCTCAGGGTGACGGCCGCCCGGCTCGCCATCCTCGACGCGGTGCGCGCCGGCGACCATCTGGACGTCGACGCGGTCACCTCTCAGGTACGCGAGCGGCTCGGCCACGTCTCGTTCCAGGCCGTCTACGAGGCGTTGCACGCGTTCACCGCGACCGGGCTCGTACGGCGGATCGAACCCGCGGGAAGCCCGACGCGCTTCGAGTGCCGGGTCGGAGACAACCACCATCACCTCGTCTGCCGACAGTGCGGCCGCGTCACGGACGTCGACTGCACGGCCGGGGAGGCGCCGTGCCTCGAACCCGCCGATGACGCCGGATTCCTGGTGGACGAGGCGGACGTCACCTTCTGGGGTTTCTGTCCTGACTGCCGTCGGGACTCTGAGGAAGGAAGTACGCATGACTGACCAGAGGCCGATCACGACCACTGACGCCGGCATTCCCGCGCCCAGTGACCACGACTCCCTTTCCGTGGGGCCGAACGGGCCGCTGCTGCTCCAGGATCACTACCTGATCCAGAAGATGGCGCAGTTCAACCGCGAGCGGGTGCCCGAGCGCGTCGTTCACGCCAAGGGCGGCGGCGCCTTCGGCTTCATGGAGATCACCGAGGACGTCAGCCAGTTCACCAAGGCCAAGCTCTTCCAGAAGGGCGCCCGCACCGACCTGCTGCTGCGGTTCTCCACGGTCGCGGGCGAACTCGGCTTCCCCGACACGGTCCGCGACCCGCGGGGCTTCGCGCTGAAGTTCTACACCGAGGACGGCAACTACGACCTCGTCGGCAACAACACGCCGGTCTTCTTCATCCGCGACCCGTCGAAGTTCTCCGACTTCATCCACTCGCAGAAGCGCCGGTCCGACAACCACCTGCACGACCACAACATGCAGTGGGACTTCTGGACGCTGCGTCCCGAGTCCGCGCACCAGGTGACCCTCCTGATGTCGGACCGCGGCACGCCGTACTCCTGGCGCCACATGAACGGCTACGGCAGCCACACCTTCATGTGGATCAACGCCGCCGGTGAGAAGTTCTGGGTGAAGTACCACTTCAAGACCGACCAGGGCATCAAGAACTTCACCGACGCCGAGGCGGCCGAACGGACGGCGGTCGACCGCGACCTGCACCTTCGCGACCTGAGCCAGGCCATCAGCGCGGGCGACCACCCGTCGTGGACGGTGCAGGTGCAGGTCATGCCGTTCGAGGACGCCGCCGGCTACCGGTTCAACCCGTTCGACCTGACCAAGGTCTGGCCGCACGGCGACTACCCGCCGATCACCATCGGCCGGTTCGTGCTGAACCGGAACCCGGATGACTACTTCACCCAGATCGAGCAGGCCGCGTTCGAGCCGGCCAACATGGTGCCCGGCATCGCGCCGAGCCCGGACAAGATGCTCCAGGGCCGGCTGTTCTCCTACCCGGACGCCCACCGCTACCGGATCGGCCCGAACTACCTGCAGCTCCCGGTCAACCGGCCGAAGGTGCCCGTCCACTCCTACAACAAGGACGGCGCCATGCGGTACGAGAACTACGGCGACCCGGTGTACGCGCCGAACACCGTGGGCGGCCCGCAGGCCGACCCGTCGCTGTACGAGGGCGAGAGCTACAGCGTCACCGGCGAGATCGTCCGCGCCGCGTACACCCTGCACGCCGAGGACGACGACTACGGCCAGCCGCGCGCGCTGTACGACGACGTCATGTCCGACACCGACCGCGCCAACCTCGCGGGCAACATCGTCGGCCACGCCTCCCGCCCGGAGGTCACCGCCGAGATGAAGACGCGCGTCGTGGAGTACTGGCGCAACGTCTCCAAGTCCCTGGGCGACGACGTCGCCAAGGGCCTGGGCGTCAACGGGAGCTGAGTCTCCCCCTCCCCCCGAGGGAAGGGGCGGCCCGCACGTGCGGGCCGCCCTTTTCCGGCTCTTTACCTGTTCTGTTCGGTCGTGATCACGCCGTGTGACGCGCACTGACCCGCACTTCCCCCGGGTATCTGATAGGCAGGCGACATGACACTCGTGGAGAATCCGATCTTCGCTCGCCTGTACGGCCCGATCGCCGCACGGCAGGAAGAACGCGGTAACCGTGCGTTGCGCAACGAGCTGCTCGCGGGCCTGTCCGGCCGGGTGATCGAGGTCGGACCCGGCACGGGGCTGAACTTCGCGCGCTACCCGGCGGAGGTCTCCGAGGTCGTGGCCGTCGAACCCGAGCCGCACCTGCGAGCGCAGGCCACCGAGGCGGCCCGGACCGCGCCCGTACGGGTGCGGGTGGTGGACGGCACGGCCGCGCGGCTGCCCGCCGAAGACGGCTCGGCGGACGCCGTGGCGATCTCCGGCCTGCTGTGCTCGGTGCCCGATCCCCGGGCCGCGCTGGAGGAGTTCCGCCGGGTGCTGCGGCCGGGCGGGCAGCTCCGCTTCTATGAGCACGTGCGCAGCCACGACACGGCGTTCGCCACCGCACAGCGGCTAGCCGACGTGGTCTGGCCTCGGCTGATGGGCGGGTGTCACGTCACGCGCGACCCGCTGCCGGACATCCGGCGGGTGTTCGAGGTCGAACGCTGCCGCGGCTTCCGGTTCCCCGCGACCGCCTGGTGCTCCCCCGTGGCGCCGCGGATCATCGGGAGCGCGCGCAAACCCCGCTGAGCGTCGTCAGGACGCCTGGGAGGCCACGCGCCGCTCGGCCTCGATCTCGGCGCGGATGGCGGAGTAGAGCGCGTCGGAGGTGTCCGCCTGGACGATCAGCCGGCAGCCGGCGCGCAGCTGTTCGATGGTGAGGGCACATGCCTCCGTACGGAAGGCCCACCACCGGCCGGTGTCGCTGATCCACAACCGCCAGCCGGGAAACTCGGCCTCGAGCCTCCGCATCGTTACCACCCTGGATGCCGGAAGATTTCCGCCACGGACGCTTCAAAGATAAACGAGCGGCGTTAATCACGCGAGACCCACGAGGTGCCGTAATACGGACGCTTTAACGGGTTTGACTTCGTTCATCTCGTGGAACCCCTGACAACGGTGTAAATCATTCGCACCGGTGGGCGGCCCGCAGGAGCGAAACCGGCTGTACGTGACCCCGCATGGTGCCCAGGTGGCGCGGCAGGCTAGTGTCCGAACCAGAGCCATCCGAGGAGGTGCGGTGAACCGTCAGCGGGTGAGTAGGATCTCCAGGTCCCTGACCGTCCCCCGCCCACTCAAGGTCGCCGAGGATCTCGAGCACGCTCATGTCCTCGACCGGCCGGCCCGTGGGCTCACCGGATTCATCCTGCGGCTCCTGCCACCGGGGACTCTCAGAGACCTTCTGCACGGGGTGCCGCTCGGCCACCCGGCCCATCCACCGCTGACCGACCTCCCGGTCGGGTGCTGGATGGCGGCGTCGGCGCTCGACCTGTTCCCCGACACCGAGCGCGCCACCGAGGTGCTGCTGGCCGCCGGGCTGGCGAGCGCGGTGCCGGTGGCGCTCACCGGCGCGGCCGACTGGTCCTCGCTCCACATCGAACAGCAGCGCGTCGGCATCGTGCACTCGATCGGCACGACCGCCGCCACCGGCCTGTTCGCCGCGTCGCTGTTCGCCCGCCTGCGCGGCCGCACGCGCCAGGGCAAGATCCTGAGCCTCGCCGGGCTCGCCGCGCTGCTCGGCGGCACCTACCTCGGCGGCCACCTGGCCTTCCGGCTCGCCGCGGGCGCCAGCCACGCCGAGTCGATCACCCACCTGGGGCCGCTGGGCTGGCACGACCTGTGCCCGCTGGACGAGCTGCCCGAGGGCTGGCCGGTCCACCGCACGCTGGGCTACATCAGCCTGTTCGTGCTGCGCTACGGCGAGGACGTCCACGTGCTCGCCGACCGCTGCACCCACCTCGACGGGCCGCTGCACCAGGGCCGCATGATCCGGGTGGACGACGAGATCTGCGTCGTCTGCCCGTGGCACGGGAGCACGTTCCAGGTCAGCGACGGCACCGTGGTGCACGGCCCGGCCACCGGCCGCCAGCCCGCCTTCGAGACCCGGATCCTGGAGAGCGGCATGATCCAGGTGCGTCCCGCCCGCTGAGTCAGCCGCGCGGCAGCCGTACGGTCAGGGAGTACAGCCGGGTGATCTGCTGGGAGCCCTGGTTGTCGTCGCTGACCAGCAACAGACGCAGGCCTCCGCCCGGGGCACGGCCGGTGATCGTGATGCCCTCGATGTTGTCCAGCAGCGGGTTCGGCTGGGGCTGCTTGGCGGTCGCGCCGAGCGAGGGGCAGTCGCCGAGGTCGGCGAGCAGCGACTTGCCGATGAGACGGACTCCCGGCCCGGCGGTGAGGTGCTCGGTGCGGCCGACGTCGGTGGCGTGCCGCGGGTCGGCGAGGTAGAGCCGGATCGTGTTGCCGACACCGGCCGTGAAACCGCGCTCCAGCACCAGCAGCCGCCCGTCCGGCGTCGCCGTGATGTCGGAGACGCCCAGACCGGAGTCGACGCGGTAGCCGTACTGCGCGGAGAGCCGGAAGTCACGGCCGTACGCCTGGCGCCGCCACGTCTGGAAGCGCACGAGGTCGGTGTCGTCGCCGGAGAGCGCCCCCTCCATCGAGGCGACCAGCGTGCGCCCGCCGGGCTCCAGCGTGAGCCCCTCGAACGTGAGGTTGGTCGTGGCGCGCCCGGCCGGTGCGACCCGCAGGGCGTCCGGCACCGGGAGCCGGCCCAGGATCTTCCCGGCCCGGCTGTAGCGGCGGATGGACGGCTCGACCTCGGAGGTGACCAGGCGGGTGCCGTCGCGGTCGACGACCAGGCCCTCGGAGTCCAGCGCGGCGCCGTTCTCGTCGGCGAGGGCCACGACGCCGACCGGCCGCAGGGTGCGGGCGTCCAGGCTGAACAGCGACGACCGGTCCGACAGCGCCGCGATGCGCCCGTCGCGGTCGACGGCGAGGGCCGAGAGGTTCCCGACGTAGACGCCGTCGAAGGTGGTCTTGTCGAGGGCGTCGGAGAACGCGTCGACGTCCACCGACGCGGAGCAGGCGTGAGTCGTGCCGCCGGACGCGGCACCGGCCGCCGTGGGCGTCAGCAGGGTGACCGCCAGCAGACCGGCGGCGGCGATCGACGGGGCAACGCGCATGGCCGACTCCAAGATCGTCGTGGGCGGACCACGCGCCATGCTATCGGCGCGCTCAGGCCTCGCCGGGCCGGGGGGCGGAAGGCTCCCTGCGGTCGTTGAAGGGATGTTCGACCAGCGCCAGGACGCGGCTGGCCATGAAGCGCGCGGTGCGTACGGGCGTGCCGGTGCGGGTCACCTCGGTCACCTCCACGACGCCCCGCCGGGTGACGACCTCGACACGCCTGCCCGCGCGCGTGGCGACCACCTCGTAGGTGCGCGTCGCGCCGCCGGCGTCGATCATGACCTCGACCCTGTCGCCCTTCATGACCGCACCCTTCTCGAACGTCTATTCGATTATTACCCTCCAGGCGAGTCGTTCAACCGGTCCGGAAGCGGCCTTACCGGGCGAGGACTCAGGGCCCGCCGGGCACGAAGAGGGCCTCGAACGGGGGCTCCCCCACGGCGGTCGTGACGTGTCCACGCCCCGTCGTGTCGGACACGTGCACCAGATCGCCCGGCCCGAACCGCCGCCGGGAGCCGTCGCTGACCTCCACCTCGATCACACCCCGCACCATCACCACCCACTGCTCCCGCGGGGCGGGGTGCGGCTCGCTGTCAAAGTCCGCGCTGCGCAGATACGTCACACCGCTCGACGCCGCCATCCCCGCGGTGGCCATCGGCGGCACGCCCGCGGTGATCCGCCGCTCGGTGAGCACCAGCGCGGCGTCCTCGAACGCGGATCCGCCGTCAGCGGTGATCACGACCCTCGTGTAGGGCTTGTCCTCGCTCATGCCGACTCATGCTCGGGACCGCACGGGCCGCCCGGCAATACCCGGCGGGGAATCGACGGGCGGCGCCGCCGCCGGATAGGACTGGGGCATGCTGACGGTGATGGAGACCCACGGGTTCGCACGCGAGCTGCGGCGATGGCGTACGGCGCGGCGCTGGAGCCAGCTGGAGCTCGCCCTGCGCGCCGGCACGACGCAGCGGCACCTCAGCTACATGGAGCAGGGGCGCTCGCGGCCCGGCCGCGGCATCGTGCTGCGCCTCGCCGAGTCGCTGGAACTGTCGCTGCGCGAGCGAAACGCCCTGCTGCTCACCGCCGGGTACGCCCCGGTGTTCGCCGAGTCCAGCCTCGACGCTCCGGAGCTGCGTCCCGTACGCGAGGCGATCGACCGTGTCCTGGAGGGGCACCTGCCGTACCCGGCCCTCGTCGTACGGCCGTACGGGGAGCTGGTGGCCGCGAACGCCGCCGTCACCGTGCTCACCGAGGGCGTCGCCGGGCACCTGCTGGAGCCGCCCGTCAACATGCTCCGGCTCGCGCTGCACCCCGACGGGCTGGCGCGGCGCGTGGCGAACCTGCCCGAGTGGGGCCGGCACATCGTCGAGGCCCTGCGCGCGCTGGCACTCAGGAGTCCGGACGACCGCCTCGACGCGTTCATCGCCGAGCTGGAGGGGTACGTGCCGCCGCTGCCGTCCGGGCCCGACGCGCCCGGTTACGTCGGCTTCGCGGTGCCGCTGCGCCTGCGCTGCGACGAGGGCGAGCTGCGGCTGGTCACGACGGTGACCTCGTTCGCGACCGCGGTCGACGTCACGCTGGCCGAGCTGCGGCTGGAGGCGTTCCTGCCGGCCGACGAGGAGACCGCGCGGATGCTCCGCCGCAGGGTCACAGCATCTTGACGATGGCGGCCACGCCGACGAGGACGATGACGATCCGCAGCACGATCGGCGGCAGCCGGCGGCCGATCGAGGCGCCGAGCAGCCCCCCGGCCGTCGAGCCGACGGCGATGAACAGCACCGCCCACCAGTCCACGTGCGCGACGGCGATGAACAGCAGGGCCGCCGCGCCGTTGACCACACCGGCCAGGACGTTCTTGACCGCGTTCACGCGCTGCAGGTCCTCGTCGAGGAAGATGCCGAGCAGCGCGAGCAGCACGACGCCCTGAGCGGCCCCGAAGTACCCGCCGTAGACCCCGCTCAGCAGGACGGTGATCCACAGCCACGGGCCGCCGTGCGGGTGCCGGCGCCGGCCGCCCAGCCAGGCGCTCAGCCGCGGCTGGATGACGACGAGGACGCACGCCACGCCGATCAGCGCCGGAACGATCACCTCGAACGCCGAGGCCGGCAGGACGAGCAGCAGCACGCCGCCGGTGAGCGCGCCGATCACGGACGCCAGCCCGAGACGGGCCAGCCGGGCGCGCTGCCCGTTCAGCTCACGCCGGTAGCCGTACGCCCCGGAGGCGGAGCCCGGTACGAGACCGACGGTGTTGGAGACGTTCGCCACGACCGGCGGATAGCCGAGCGCGACCAGCACCGGGAAGGTGATCAGAGAACCGGAGCCGACGATGACGTTGATGCAGCCGGCGCCGGCCCCTGCGCCGAAGATGGCGAGAGCGTGCAGGGGGGTCATCGGGCGGCCTCAGGAGGAGGGCGGCGGGTCACGACCTGACGGCTCGCGCGTGCCAGCGCCCGTCCTGACGTTCGATCCGCAGGGGCAGCCCGAAGCACTTCGACAGGTGCTCGTCGGTGAACACCTCGTCGACCTTCCCGGTGGCGATGACCGAGCCGCGGCGCAGCAGCATCGCGTGCGTGAACCCTTCGGGCACCTCTTCGACGTGGTGGGTGACGAGCGCCATCGTCGGCGCGAGACGGTCGACGGCCAGGGCCGTCAGCCGCGCGACGAGGTCCTCACGGCCGCCGAGGTCGAGCCCTGCCGCGGGCTCGTCGAGCAGCAGGAGCTCGGGGTCGGGCATGAGGGCGCGCGCGATCGACACGCGCTTGCGCTCGCCCTCCGAGAGTGTGGAGAAGCGGCGCCGGATGAGGTGGGCACAGCCGAGCGCGTCGAGCAGCTCGACGGCCCGCGTCACATCCGTGGAGTCATATTCTTCTTTCCAGCGGCCGATGATCGCGTACGACGCCGTGAGGACCAGGTCGATGACCTTCTCCTCCGGCGGCACCCGATCCGCCACCGCCGAACTCGACAGCCCGATGCGCGGCCGCAGCTCGAACACATCGGTCTTACCAAGCTGTTCACCCAGGATCTGCGCACTGCCCTCGCTCGGGAACAACATCGCGCCCGCCACCTGCAACAACGTCGTCTTGCCCGCGCCGTTCGGACCGATGATCACCCATCGCTCGTCCTCCTGCACGGTCCAGTCGATGTTGCGCAGCAGCGTCGCCCCCTCGCGCCGGATCTCGACGCCCTCGAGCCTGAGTACCTCGCCGGCCATCGCATCCCTTCGCCATCAACGAAAGCGCACGAAGCCGCAGGCGGCAGGGGCCGCCGGCCTCGCGCGGGTCTCCGGCACGAACCTACGGCATTCGGACGCCTTATGGTTGTCGGCATGCGTGTGACTCACCCCTCGGCCGTCCTCGTCGCCTGGGGCAACGCATGGCTGACCGGCCACGTGGGGCTCGATGAGGCCGCCGACGCCATGGAACGCCTGGGCGGCCCGCACGTCGTCGCGGGCATCCCGGACCAGCCCGGCGAGACGCCGCTGCGCGGCGCCCTCGCGGCCCTCCGGGTGGCCGGGCTGTCCGCGTTCCGGCTCGCGCTGCCGGCGCCGGGCGACCCGCTCGGCCTCACCGGGCCGCCGGAGTTCAACGCCGCCGCGATCGAGGCCGAGGAGGCCGTGCTCCTGGCGGCCGGCGACCGGACGTTCGGCCTGGTGCCGGCCGAGGACCGCCGTGGTTCCTCCTACGTCGGCACCCGCTGGACGGTGCACGAGACACGCTCGGCGGTCGCGGACACGCCGGGGCTCCCCGAAGCCGATCACAAGCTCACCCTCGCCGTACGCGAGGCGACCGAGTCGCTCATGGCGGTCGACGGCACTCTCGAGTGGCGGCCGGAGATCGCCGACGCCCTCGGCGCGCTGCGCGAGTCACACCATCACGAACAGGTCGGCGGCCTCGCCCCCGGCTACCCGGCGCGCGCCCACCGGGTGGCGGCGCTGGCCGGGCGCCTCGCGGTCGTCGTGGACCTGGCGCGCGACACGGAGGGCGCCGCGCTGTCGGCCGCCCAGATCCAGCGGCGCACCGAGGCCCTGCGCGACCTGGACAAGGCCGTACGACGGGCGCAGGTGGCCGCCTGCAACAGCGTCCTCGACCCGGTGCGCTGACGGTCGAAGAACACGCTGACCAAAGAACAAGCTGACGTCAAAGAACAAGGGGCGCACTCCCGGAGGAGTACGCCCCGCGTCTGAGCTCGGCGCTCAGGCCGTGACGACGATGGCCTTCGTGATCTTGTCGCCCCAGCTCTGGCTCTTGTCGTCCCACAGCGGCCAGAGGAACCCGAGGGCGCACACCCAGCCGTCGAT
Organism: Actinoallomurus iriomotensis; assembly: GCF_030269445.1. GTDB lineage: Bacteria > Actinomycetota > Actinomycetes > Streptosporangiales > Streptosporangiaceae > Actinoallomurus > Actinoallomurus iriomotensis. The sequence continues at coordinate 69,230 of NZ_BSTJ01000017.1, read as the reverse complement.
CGTGGAGTGGCAGAGCTGCCGGCCGAAGGCGGCGCCGGCGCTGAGGGGCTGGCCGGTCGCCTCGCTGACGACCTTGATGCCGAGGACGCGCTTGCCGACCGTCTGACCGGTGTTGGCTTCCTGGAAGCTGAGCGCGAACGCGATGATGAAGAGGAGGACCAGCTCGATCAGGTAGGTCACCGCGATGTTCTTGGCGACCGCGCTGATGATGCCCATGATGATCCCGGACGGGATACCGACGATCAGGCCGTCGATGAAACGCGCGCCGAACCGCGCGCCCCAGCCGGCGTACTGGACCTGGCCGTACCCGGAGCCGTAGCCCTGCTGACCGTAACCCTGCTGCCCGTACGCCTGCTGCTGGCCGTAGCCCTGCTGACCGTAGCCCTGCTGCTGACCATAGCCCTGCTGCTGGCCGTAACCCTGCTGCTGGCCATAGCCCTGCTGCTGGTCGTAACCGGGCTGCTGCCCGTAGCCCTGCTGCTGGCCGTAACCCTGCTGCTGGCCATAGCCCTGCTGCTGGTCATAGCCGGGCTGCTGCTGCCCGTAGCCCGGCTGCTGGCCGTACCCGGGCTGCTGCTGCCCGTAGCCCGGCTGCTGGCCGTACCCGGGCTGCTGACCATAACCCGGCTGCTGCTGACCCTGGCCGTACGGGTCGTAGGGGGTGCTCACGCTCTTTCTCCTTTGTTGAATTACGCCCGTCCGCCAAACCGGACCCGGCAGTCGCCATGATGAGGTACTGACTTCAAAGAGGCAGAAACCCGAAACGGGCGAGCTGCCAGACCCATGACAGCCCCAGCGTCACTCCGATGATCCAAGCACGGATGCGTGGATCGAGCGCCCACCATCGTCGTCCGGACCCGAGCGGGGCGGTAGCCAGCCCGATCGCGCCCAGCAGAACAACGGGGCTTGCGAGGAGCGCCTTGACCGGATGCGCCGCACCCAGCTCGATGAAGACGGTGGTGCCGCCGCAGAGGGGGCACGGAATTCCGGTGAGCGCCCGCAGCGGGCACAGCGTGCCGGGGTCGTGCACGCGATGCAGGGCGGACACCACCACCGCCGCGGTGGCCATGCCGCCTGCGCGCAGGGCAACACCGAGTGCGCCGTCACCAGAGGCGGCGAACACACGGCCGAGTACGTCGGCCGGCCGTCCTCGGGCTCGGGACGCGACCGCGTGCCCCCGTGCCACGTCCAAACCTTCGCCCTCCCCATGGTGCTCTTATGCGCCTGTGGACCCGTATATCGCAATATGCCGGGTGCGGGTCAAGTAAATACCAAGCCAGATCTGAGAACGTAACCGGCTGGAGACCTTGACGCCGGCCCGTCTTCAGGAAACGGGGGCGAGAGCGGAAGGGCTCATCCGGTGCCGTGCGACGACGTCGGTCGTACGGCACCGGAGGTCCGTGGAGCGTCAGCGCTCCGCGGCGCCGACGATGACCGGGGCCGCGGCCTCGATGCCCTCGGCCACGACGTCCACCACGATCGCCGTGATGTTGTCCGGGCCGCCACCCTGGTTGGCCGCGTTGATGAGCTGGCCGACGGCGGCGGCGGGGTCGGACTCGGCGGTCAGCACCTGGTGCATCGTCTCCGCGTCGACCGGGCCGCTCAGCCCGTCGGAGCACAGGAGATAACGGTCGCCCGGCAGGGCCTCGCGCAGCGACAGGTCGGGCTTGCGCTCGGGTCTGCCGTCGAGCACGCGGACCAGCCGGTTGGCCAGGTGGGGCGCCGCGCCGTCCTCCCCGGTGAGCATCTTCTCCAGCGTGTGATCCTCGGTGATCTGGTAGAGGATCCCCTCACGCAGCATGTAGGCCCGTGAGTCGCCGATGTGGGCGAGAGCCGTGTGCGTACCCGACCACAGCATCGCGGTGCATGTCGTACCCATGGACTGGAGCGCGGGCTCGTCCTCGACCTTCTGGGCGATCGCCTGGTTGGCCGCGAGCACGGCACGTTCGACGACCTCGACCAGCTTGGCCTGGGGGACCTCGTGGTCGATGGCGGAGAGGGCCTGGATCGCGAGAGAGCTCGCGATCTCGCCACCCACGTGACCGCCCATGCCGTCGGCGACCGCGAGCAGCCATGGGCCCGCATACGCCGAGTCCTCGTTGTTCTCGCGGGCACGGCCGACATCCGATCCCGCGGCGTAGCGAATGGCAACTCTCATATGTGTTCCGATGTCGTCCTCGGCGGTGCGGTTCACTCAGCCGACTGCTGAGCTTCATCAACATATTCGACCGGCGCGCCTTACGCCTCATGGATCACAAGTGGATTTCTTGTGGAGTCACCGCTCCGCGAGTCCGTGGCGCACGGCGTACAGCGCCGCCTGGGTGCGATCTTGCAGGCCGAGCTTCATGAGGATGTTCGAGACGTGCGTCTTCACGGTCTTCTCCGACACGACGAGCGCCCGCGCGATCTCACGGTTGGAACGGCCCCGGGCGATCTGCGTCAGCACCTCGCGCTCGCGCTCGGTGAGGGCGACCGCGGCCTTGTCGCCCTGGTTCGGAGCGAGCATGGCGTCCGCCGCCTCGGGCGCGAACAGCACGTGGCCGTCGTGCACGGCGCGGATCGCCTGGACGAGCGCCTGCGGGTCGACGTCCTTGTACAGGTAGCCGGAAGCGCCCGCGCGGACGACCGGCAGCACCCGCGCGCGCTCGCCCACGCTCGTGAGCACCAGCACCCGCGAGGAGATGCCGCGCGCCCGCATCTCTTCGAGCGCCGCCTGCCCGTCGACCCCCGGCATCTTCAGGTCGAGCAGGATGACGTCGGGCGTGAGCGCCTCGGCGCGGGCGACCGCCTCCGCGCCGTCGGCGGCCTCCCCGACGACCTCGATGTCCTCCTGCACGCCGAGGAACGTCCGCAGGCCCTGGCGCACGACCGGATGGTCGTCGGCGATCAGTACGCGGATCACGCGGGCACCTCCAGGCGTACGACGGTGCCGGAGCTCGACGAGGAGATCGTCAGGACGCCGCCGACCGACTCCGCGCGCTCGCGCATGGACGTGAGTCCCAGGCCGTCACGCGAGGCCTCCGCCGGATCGAAGCCGACGCCGTCGTCACGGATCTCCAGCAGCCCCGGTTGGAGGCGGACGGTCACCGTACACGGGTCGCCGTGTCTCAGCGCGTTGTACAGCGCCTCCTGGGCGATGCGGAAGACCACCGCCTCGGTCGCGGGCGGCAGCGTGATCTCCTCGCCCTCGAACCGTACGGCCGTCCGGCGGCCGCGGCCGGCTCCCCACACGCGGTCGAGCACCTGGACGTGCTTGCGCAGCGACTCGGCCAGCCCGTCGCCGGCCAGCTCGGCCGGCCGCAGCTCGAAGATCACCTCGCGCAGCTCCGCCAGCGCCTCCTTGGCGAGCGTCTGGACGCGCTCGAGCTCGGACCTCGGGTCGGCCGCCGCGAGCGCCGCCGCGGCGGTGAGCCGCAGCGAGAACAGCTTCTGCGCGACCGCGTCGTGCAGCTCGCGGGCCAGCCGGGCGCGCTCCTCGATGACGGTCAGCTCGCGGTTGCGCTCGTACAGCCGCGCGTTGGTCAGCGCGATCGCCGCGTGCGCGGCGAACAGGATGAGGCGTTCTTCGTCGTCGTCGGTGAAGCCGCCCGGCTGCCGCTTGTTGGCCAGGAAGATGATGCCGAGGGTGTCGTCGCCGTCGCGGATCGGCACGCCGATGAAGTCGCGCAGCACCGGATGCGCCGTCGGCCAGCCCTCGAACGCCGGGGCCCGGCGCACGTCCGCCAGCCGCTGCACCTTGTCCTCGCGCAGCATGACGGCGAGCAGGCCGTGCTGGCGCGGCAGCGGGCCGATCCTGTTCCACTCCTCGTCGCTGACGCCCTCGACGACGAACTCGGCGAACGAGCCCTCGTCGTCGGGCACTCCCAGCGCGGCGTAGCGGGCGTCGAGAAGCTGCGCGGCCGCCCGCACGATCACCTGGAACACCTCGTGCACGGACAGATGACGCGTGACGGCGAGCACCGCCGCGCTGACCGCGTGCAACGCGGCGTCCCGATCGGCTTCCACGGCTCGACGGTACCCGCCGGACCGGCGGGGATCCGATCGGCCGTCCGGCCTAGGACCCATCGCCGAGGACCCGACCGGCCCGACGGCCGATGCCTCCTCACCGACTCGCCTCCTAGCGTCGTCGAGCATGAAGGCACTGATCACCGGGGCGTCCCGCGGACTCGGCCTGGCACTGGCCGGCGCGCTCGCCCGCGAAGGCTGGGAACTGGTCCTCGACGCGCGCGGCGGCCCCGAGCTGGAGAAGGCCGCCGCCGGGCTGGGCGCGGTGACGACCGTCGCCGGCGACGTCTCCGACCCCGCGCACCGCGCCGCGCTGATCGACGCCGCCGACGGCCTGGACCTGCTGGTCAACAACGCGAGCACGCTCGGCGCCACCCCGCTGCCGCCCCTCGCCGCCTATCCGCTGGACGAGCTCGCGCAGGCGTTCGCGGTCAACGCGATCGGCCCGCTCGCGCTCATCCAGGGACTCCTGCCGGTCCTGCGCGAACGCCGCGGCGCGATCGTCAACATCAGCTCCGACGCCGCGACCGAGCCGTACGAGGGCTGGGGCGGGTACGGCGCGACCAAGGCCGCGCTGGAGCAGCTGTCCAACGTGCTGGCCGCCGAGGAACCCGATGTGGCGGTCTGGTGGGTGGACCCGGGCGAGATGCGCACCGGGATGCTCGCCGCCGCGGGAGAGGACGCCGAGGCGGCGCCGCGCCCGGAGGAGGTGGCCGTGCCCGCGCTCCTCCGGCTGGTCGCCGAACGACCGCCGAGCGGCCGCTACACCGCCTCCGGCCTGGCCCGATGACGGCGCTGGCCGCCGGCGAGGAGAGCGCGGTCCGGCCGCCGTCGCCGCTCGCGCGGCCGTACCGGCTGGCCACGGTGGGGATCATCGCGGTCGTCGGCCTGCTCGCGTTCGAGCAGATGGCGGTCGGGACGGCGATGCCGGTGGCAGCGCGTGACCTGCACGGTGTGCCGCTGTACGCCTGGGCGTTCAGCGCGGTGTTCATCGCCGGGCTCGTGGCCAACGTCCTCTCCGGCGGATGGGCGGACGCGCGGGGGCCCGCCCGTCCGCTGTTCACCGGCCTCGCCGTCTTCGTCGCCGGGCTGCTCATCGTCGGCGCGGCGCCCACGATGGCCTGGTTCATCGCCGGACGGGCGGTCCAGGGGCTCGGGTCGGGCCTCGCCTCGGTCCCGCTGTACGTCGTCGTGGCACGCGTCTACCCCGAGCGGAGCCGACCGAAGATCTTCGCGGCGATGGCCGGCGCGTGGGTGGTGCCCTCGCTCGTCGGCCCCTCGATCGGCGGGCTGGTCGCCCAGCACTTCGGCTGGCGCTGGGTCTTCCTCGGGATCGTGCCGCTGGTGGTGCCGGCCGGCCTCGCGCTGGCCCCCACGGTGCGCGGGCTGCGAGCGGACGGCGCGATTCCCCGCGGACGGATGCTCACGGCCGTCGCGCTGGCGGCCGGGGCTGCGCTGCTGCTGTGGGGCCTGGACCACCGCTCGGTCCTCGCGCTGCTCGCCGCCGTGACCGGACTGGCCGGCCTCGGGTACGGCGTGCGCGAGCTGATGCCGAGCGGCCTCGTGCGCCTGCGCCGCGGGCTGCCGACGGTGATCGCGATGCGGGGCCTGCTGTTCGGCGCGATGGGCGGCACCGAGGCGTTCATCCCGCTGGCGCTGACCTCGCGGTTCGGCTTCCACCCCACGACGGCCGGGCTGGTCCTCACCGCCGGCGCGATCGGCTGGTCGGCGGGCTCGTGGTGGCAGGGCCGGTTCCCCGGCACCTCGCCCGCACGGTTCGCCGTGGCCGGCGCCGGTCTGCACGCCGTCGGCGTCGCCGGGGTCGCGCTGTCCTTCCACGTCTCCGGCTGGCTGACCCTGCCCGCCTGGATCGTCGCGGGCGCGGGCATCGGCACCGCCTTCCCCGCCCTCAGCGTGCTCGTGCTCCGGCTGTCCGGGCCGGACACCCAGGGCACCAACTCGTCCGCCATGCAGATCAGCGACACGCTCGGCTCGTCGCTCGCCGTCGGGATCGCGGGCGCGCTCGTCAACGCGGCGGGCCTGAACACCGGGGCGGTCTGCACGGCCGTCATCGCCATCGTCGCGGCCCTGGCCGCCCACCGAGTCGAGGATTCCCATGCGTGAGTTCACCCTGCCCGCCGGCCTGGAGGCGAGCGAACCCCCCGCGCGGCGCGACGGCGTCCGCCTGCTCGCCGGCACGCCCGAGGGCGTGACCCATCACCCGTTCACCGCGCTGCCCGAACTGCTGCGTCCCGGCGACCTGCTCGTCGTGAACACCTCCGCGACGCTGCCCGCCGCCGTACGGCTGGACCGGCTGGCGCTGCACTTCTCCGGCCCGCTGCCGTCCGAGCCCGACGACGCCTGGCTGGTCGAGCTGCGGCTGCGCCAGGCCGGGGCGACGGTGCCCTACCCGGGCGGCCGGTGCGGTGAGTGGTTCCCCCTGCCCGGCGGCGCGACGCTCACGCTGCTCGGACGGCAGACGCCGCGGCTGTGGCGCGCCCGGCTCGACACCGACGTCGTCCCGTACCTGCGCCGCTACGGCGTGCCGATCCGGTACGGCTACGTGGGCCGCGACTGGCCGCTGTCGGCGTACCAGACGGTCTTCGGCGAGAACGGTCGGGAGGGCGGCAGCGCGGAGATGCCGAGCGCGGGCCGGCCGTTCACGTACGAGCTGGTGACGCGGCTCGTCGCGCGCGGCGTGCACCTCGCGCCGCTCACCCTGCACACGGGCGTCGCGTCGCCGGAGAAGGACGAGCCGCCGTACCCCGAACGCTACGACGTGCCCGCCGCGACGGCGCGGCTGGTGAACCACGTGCGCTGGGACGGCGGCCGGGTGATCGCCGTCGGCACGACCGTCGTACGGGCCCTGGAGACCGCGGTGGGAGACGACGGGTTCGTCCGGCCGTCACGGGGCTGGACCTCACGCGTCGTCACGCCGGAGGAGGGCGTACGGGCGGTGGACGGCCTGCTCACCGGCCTGCACGAGCCGCGCTCCTCACACCTGCGGATGCTGACCGCCGTCGCGGGTGAGCCACTTCTGGAACGGGTCTACGAGGAGGCGCTGGCCCGGGAGTACAAGTGGCACGAGTTCGGCGACGTGAACCTGCTTCTCTCCCACTGAGCGGCTCCGCCTTCCAGGGGAGCGTCATCACCCGGGAGGGGGAGGCGCAGGTGCGACGGCTCCGGTGAGCATCGACGGTATGGAGCCTTCTGGAGACCTGCGCGCCAATCGCAGGACCGCCTATGCGGCGTTCGCCTGGGTGATGGTCTTTCTGGCCTGGCACGTCGTCTGGTACGTCACCGGCCTCGAATACCCCTCCGCTTCGGGGCGGCACGGGACCAGGCAGGTCGTCATCCAGGTGTTCTCGTTGGTCGTCGTTCTCATGGTCGTCGTCGGGGCCCTGCTGCCGTTGGCCCTGGCCCGGCCGTGGGGCCGGCGGGTTCCCCGATGGATGCTGCTCTCCCTCGCGTGGACGGGAGCCGTGCTCCTCGCGGCACGCGGGGTCTCGGGTGTCGGAGACGACCTGGTCCGGGTCACCGGAATCCTGCCGAAGGGATTCACCGGGCTGACGACGGCGCAGACCCTGGGGACGTCGCACCCCTCGCTTTGGGCGCTGTTCGCGGGCGGCGCCACCGACGTGCTCTTCACCGTCGGCGGCCTGACGTTCGCCCTCGCCGCCATCGCCTACCGTCGCCTGCGCCACTGACGCATACTTCGGTATGCTCGAAGTATGAGCGTCAAGGAACGCATCACCGTCACCATCGACTCCGAGATCGCCACGCAGATCAAGGAGCTGGCCGGGCAGCAGTCCACCTCCTCCGTCGTCGAACGGGCGCTGCGGGAGATGCTGACCCGTCAGCACGACGCGCGCACCCGGCTGCGGGCGATGGCCGCGGCGCACGAGCGGCGAGATCCGGAGGCCCACGCCCGCCTGCGCGCGCACGTCCGGCGGCGGCTCGACCTCGGCGAGGAGTAGGCGTGATCGGGGGATACGTTCTCGACCCGTCGACGATCGGCGATTTCGGACGCGACGCACCGCATGCCGTCGAGGCCGTGCACGCCCTCGACATGGCCGCGCAGGCGATCATCATCCCGATGTCGGCGATGGCCGAGGCCCTGACCCGGCTCGACACGCCTGAGCAGGTGGACCGGGCGCTGTTCCTGCTCGACCTCGGCGTGGTCGTTCCGGACGATCTGACCCGTGACAACACCCCATCCGTCGCCACCCTCCACCTGGCGGCCGAAGGCGACACCACTCTCGGGATGGCCCACGCCGCGCTGGCCGCGCGCACGCGTACGGCCAGAGTGGTCACCACCGCTCCAGGCGCCTGGCGGTCCGCTCATCCCGACGTCGCCGTGGCGGTGATCGACCGTCCCTCCCCATGACCGATCAGCGCGCGGGCGAACGCCAGGTGTCCGGATGGTGGACGCCGGAGCGAAACCTGATCGCGGGCAAGTAGCGTGGTGAGCAGCATGAATGCCAAGAAGCGCACGCTGCTGATCACGTTGACCGGCCGCGACCGCCCCGGAGTGACGTCGCGGCTGTTCACCACCCTCTCCGCGTTCCCGGTGACCGTGGCCGATGTCGAGCAGGTCGTGATCCGAGGGCGGCTGGTGCTCGGGGTGCTGGTGTCCTACGGCTCCGACACCGACGTCGGCAAGGTCCTCGCCGCGACCGAGGAGATCGCCACCGATCTCGGCATGGAGCTGGAGCTGGCCACCGGCTCGGCCAACGACTCCGAACGCGGCGCGCGGCGACGGCACGGCCGGCTGCACGTCACCATCCTGGGCAGCGCGCTCCGGCCCGCCGCGCTCGCCGGCATCGCCGGCCGCATCGCCGCGCACGGCGCCAACATCGACCGCATCGAGCGGCTCGCCCACCAGCCGGTGACCTGCATCGAGCTGCACGTCTCCGGCGCCGACCCGGACGGGCTGCGCGCGGCGCTGGCCGCCGAGGCCGCCGAGCTGCAGGTGGACGTCGCCGTCCAGCGCGGCGGCCTGGCCCGCCGGGCCAAGCGGCTCATCGTCATGGACGTCGACTCGACCCTGATCCAGGGCGAGGTCATCGAGCTGCTCGCCGAGCACGCCGGCCGCGGGGCGCAGGTCGCCGCGATCACCGAGGCCGCGATGCGCGGCGACCTCGACTTCGAGGGTTCGCTGCGCGAGCGCGTCGCGATGCTGGAGGGCCTCGACGAGAGCGTCCTGGAGACCGTGCGGCACAGCGTGGAGTTCTCCCCGGGCGTCCGCACCCTCGTCCGCACGCTCAAGCGGCTCGACTACAAGTTCGCGATCGTCAGCGGCGGCTTCACCCAGATCACCGACGCACTGGCCGCCGACCTCGGCATCGACTACGCCGCCGCGAACGTCCTGGAGATCAAGGACGGCAGGCTGACCGGGCGGCTCGTCGGCCCGGTCATCGACCGGCCGGGCAAGGCCGCGGCCCTCGAACGCTTCGCGCGCGAAGCCGGCGTTCCACTCAGCCAGACGGTGGCGATCGGCGACGGCGCCAACGACCTCGACATGATCGCGACCGCCGGCCTGGGCATCGCCTACAACGCCAAGCCGGCCGTCCGCCAGGCCGCCGACACCGCGGTCAACGTGCCGTACATGGACGCCATCGCGTTCCTGCTCGGCATCTCGCGGGAGGAGATCGAGGCCGCCGACGCCGAGGACCCGGAACTGACCCGCTGAGGCGACCGCTCACACGATGAGCGCGCGCCTCTCCTCGGCCGGCCGGCGCACATCCGCCAGCACGCCGCCCACGAACTCGGCCCGACGCCGAGAAACCAAAGTCGACCCGCTCACACGATGAGCGCGCGTCCCTCTTCGGCCAGCCGGCGCGCGTCCTCCGCCAGGGCTCGTACCGCGTGCCGGGCGCCCGCTACCTCGATCAGTGCCTCGCGCAGCACCGTCACCGCGTCGATTCTCGCGCCGCCCGCGAGCTCGGCCCGGCGCCGGCGGCAGAGCCGCGACAGGTACTCGTCCAGCTCTTCCAGCAGGTCACCGAGATCCAGGCCTCCGGTGTCGGCCTCGGCGTCCAGATGGTCGGCCACCCGCCGCAGGATCGCGGGGATCGGGCCCGCGCAGACCGGCGACTTTCGGACCAGCGCCGCCAGGGTCGCGGCGTAGTCGCGCAGCCGCCGGGCGATCGCCGTCGCCTCGCGGAGCCCGCGCAGCGGCTCGGCGGGCGGCGCCGGCTCCTGCGCCAGCCGTACCGCCGTCTCCTCGACCTCACGGGCCGCCGACGCCGCCTCCCGTAGGCGATCATCGATCGGCGCGTCCGTCCGCCCCTCGAACAGCTCCGCGACCGTACGGGCCAACTCGGCGTGCGCGTGGAGGAGACGGGTCAGACGCTCGGGCGCCGTCCGCAGCGCGCCGGTCGGCCAGAGCGCACGCGCGGCCGCCAGCGCGACCACCGCTCCGCCCACGGTGAGGGCGATGCGCCACCCGGCCGCCTGCCACGTCAACGGCCGGGTGAAGTCGATGAGCAGCATCGTCAGCGGAGTGGCGAACGTGATCCACCACGCGTGGTTGACCGGCTGGAGCGCGAAGCCGATCGCGGCCCCGGCGAAGACGAGGATCATGAGGGTCGCCTGGCCCGGCGCGACCGCCAGGGCCACCGCGGCGCCCGTCGCGCCGACGGTCGCCCCGGCGACCCGTTTGACGGTCCGCTCGACGGTGCCGCCGTAGGAGTCGCGCAGGCAGAACATGACCGTGATCGGCAGCCAGTAGCCGTACGGCAGGCGCAGGCCGTTCTGCAGGGCCATCGCGACCACGATGGCCACCCCGACCCGTGCGGCGTGCCGGAGGCCGGGCGAGCCGGTCGGGAGTTGGATGCGCCACGGCCGTCCCCCGGGGAACGGCAGGTCGAAGCCGGCCTCCAGACCACGCGCCGCGATCCCGGTCGCGTCCTCGACCGCGTCGGTGATCCGCTCGACGCTCCGGCGTACCTGCAGCACGAGCGCGGCCCCGATGACGTCGTGCCGCGACTCGACCCGTTCCAACCGCACCTGCTCGCTGGCGCGCATGAAGCGGTCCAGCTCCGCGGCCGGGCGGGACGGGGGCGTACGGCCCGTCTCCACCGCCTCGGCGAGCCCGCGCAGCCACCCGGCGAACGCGGCCATGGCGGCGCGCCACTCCCCGTGCCACTCATCCGACGGCGGGGCCTCCCGGTCCAGCGCGGCGAGCAGCGAGTGCGACGCGACGATCTCGCCCATGACCCGGTCGAGCGCATCGACGAACAGGCCCGGCCGGTTCCGCTCGGCATCACCGGGACGGCCGTAGAGCGCGCACGTCGAATGCGCCTGGCGCAGCGCGTCGTAGGCGGCCTTGCGGCGTTCGCTCCATTCCTCGGCCGGCGCCTCGACGGCGTCCGCGACCGCGCGGACCGCCTCGGCGAGCGTGCCGCGCAACGGGCGCAGCCGGTCGACGACCCACGGCGCCAGCAGGAGCACCGAGACCCACAGCCCACCGGCCGTCTCCAGCACCCCGTTGACGAACACCGGGCTCGTCGGCGGCCGTACCGCGGCGACGAGCGTGCACAGCGCCGCCGTCGGGCCGGGCCACGGCAGCGCCGCGCCGGCCGCCGCGACCACCGGGACGAGGAGCGTCGCGAGCAGCGGACGACCGGCCAGCAGACCGCCGAACCAGGTGAACACCGTCACGACGGCGACCGCCACCAGCATCGAACGGGCCCGCGCACCGTACGGTCCGCGCGGTCCGGCGAAGGCGACGTAGAAGGCGCCGAGACCGGCCGGCACGCTGTCCGCGGCGTGCCCGGTCAGCGTGCCGACCGCCAGGGGCGTCGCGACGCCGACCGCGGTCGCCAGCCCGTAGAAGGGCGCGGCGCGTCCCTCGGACTCGGCGAACATCCTCCGCAGCCACGACACCTGTGCTCCCCCCGTCGACAGGTGGCGTCCCGTCCACTACAGCACGGGATGGGCCAGGTGCACGATCGGGCCCGCCGGACGGCGTAAGACCGGCCGTTCGGCGTCGCCGACCGGCGCGCCCTCGCCGCCGGGCTAGGACGGGAATCGGTGGTCGGTGGCGGCCAGCCGCTCGGCGTCGGCGGCGAGTGAGCGTACGGCGTGGCGGGCGCCCGCCGCCTGGACCAGCAGGCGGCGCAGGGTGGTGACCGGGTCGATGCCGACGCCGGACATCTCGTCGCGGCGCCGGCGATCCAGGCCGGACAGGTGGTCGTCGAGCTCCTCCAGCAGACCGCCCAGGTCGAGGGCGGCCTCCGGCTCGGCGTCGGACACCAGTGCGTCGGCGCGGGCGTCGAGGTGGTCGGCGACCCGGTCGAGGATCGTGCCGACCGGCCCGGGGTCCACGTCCTCCTCCGCGAGCGCGACCAGCGTCTTGAGGTCGTCGCGGACGCTCCGCGCGGCCGCGGTGGCCTCGCGGACCCGCCGGAGGAGGTCCTCCGGCGGGATGGGCTCGCGGCCGAGGCGGTTCGTCGTGTCCTCCAGTTCGGTCTCGGCGGCCACGGCGTCCTCGGTCCGGCGTCGGATCGGGGTCTCGATGTCGCCGCCGAAGCGCGCGGCCACCGCGCGTACGAGCCGGGCGTGGGAGCGCAACAGGTCGGCGAGCTCCGCCGGGATCAGGCGGAGCTGGCCGGTCGGCCACAGGGTGCGGGCGGCGACCAGCGCGATCAGGCCGCCGGCGAAGGTGAGACCGATCCGCCACCACGCCGCCGACCAGTACAGCGCGTTGGAGAAGTCGACCAGCAGCAGGAGCATCGGCGTGCCGAACGTCATCCAGTAGGCGTGGTTGACCGACCGGTACGTGAAGCCGAAGACCGCGCCGACGAAGACCAGGGCGACGAGCGTCGGCTCCCCCGGCGCGATCGCCAGGGCAAGCGCGGCGATGATCGCGCCGATGCCGGTGCCGCCGACCCGCTTGACCACCCGTTTCACGGTGTCGCCGTAGGAGTCGCGCAGACTGATCAGGACGGTGATCGTCAGCCAGTGGCCGTACGTCAGCTTGAGCCCGGTGGCGAGTGCCATCGTCGCCGCGACCGCGACGCCGACCCGTACGGCGTGCCGGAAGCCCGGCGACCTGGTCACGACGTCCTGCTTCAGCCGCGTCCAGCCGCCCTCCGGCCGTTCGAGAAGGCGCGGGACCTCCAGGCCGAAGGACAGGCCCCGCTCGACGATCTGCCGCGACCGGTCCACGGCCCCGGCCATGCGGACGACGGTCTGCCGTACCCGCAGCAGGAGCGCGGTGGAGATCAGGTCGCTGTGCTCGGCGAGCCAGTCCTGGCGCACCTCTTCGGTCGCCCGGCCGAACCGTTCCAGGGCGACGCCGCCGCTGCCGCCGAGTGGCCGTTGTCCGCGCACCTCGATCGCCCCGGCGAGCAGCCGCAGCCGCGCGGCGACGGAGGAGATCGCGACCCGGAGTTCCTGCTCCCACTGCTCGGGCGGCGGCTCCGCGCGGAGCGCGCCGAGCGTGGCGCGCAGCGCGACCCCTTCGTCCATCGCGCGCCGGAACGTCTCGATCAAACGTCGCGGGCGCTCCTGGTCGTCGCGCCCGCCCGTACGGTAGAGCCCGTAGGTGACGCGTGCCTGCCGGACCGCCTCGTACGCCTTGGCGCGTCGGCGGATCCACTCGTCGTCCGGTCCCGGGTCGGGCAGGACGTCCAGCGCGGAGGCGACCGCGTTCGCCGCCTCGGCCAGCGACATCCGCAGCGGCCTGAGCCGATGCGTGATCCACGGCGCGAGCAGCAGCACGGACATGAACAGGCCGCCGGCCATCTCCAGGAAGCCGTTGAAGATCACCGGACTGCTCGATGGCCGGACCACCGCGAGCACGGTGCACAGCGTGGCGGTCGCGCCCAGCCACGGCAGCATCGAGGCGAGCGTCGCGACCACGGGCACGACCGCCACGGCGAGCCAGGGATGGCCGCTGACCACACCACCGAGCCAGGTGAAGACGGTGACGACCGCGACCGCGACGAACAGCGCACGGGCACGGGCGCCGTACGGCCCGCCGGGCGCGGCGATGGCGACATAGAACGCGCCCAGGGCGGCCAGCACGCTCTCCGAGGCGTGCCCGGTCAGCAGGCCGACCAGGAGGGGAACGACGATGCCGACCGCGGCGACCGCGCCGTAGACCGGCGCCGGCTGCCCCTCCGATTCGGAGTACGTGTCACGCAGCCATGCGAACGAGACCCGCATGACCACCCGACCCCTCTCGTACGTCCGTTATGTCACCGTCTAATACAACATGACGCCGGGGTCCCGTGGGAGCCCCGGCGTCGGTCGATACGAGCTGAAGGCCTACAGGCCGCCCGTGTTGAGCAGCGTGTTGGAGGTGTCGCCGGGCACGCCGCTGAGCGCGTTCCGCACGGCGTGCCCGGTGAGCCAGGCGGTGACCGTCGCCGCCGAGGCGTCGCCCGCGACCTCCTCGTACAGCGCGGCCACCCCGGTGACGTGCGGGGACGCCATCGACGTGCCGCTGACCGCCCTGACCGCGCCGGCCAGCCAGTCCGAGGTGATCTGGACGCCGGGCGCGTAGAGCCGTACGCACCGGCCGTGGTTGCTGAAACCGGCCGAGGCGTCGGCCCGGTCGGAGGCCGCGACGGCGAGCACACCGGACGCGCCGGACGGGGAGTAGCCGCAGGCGTCCTCGCCGCCGTTGCCCGCGGCGACCGCGAGGAACATCCCGGACCCGGTGAGCCGCGCGGCGGCGGCGTCGACCGCCGTCGACTTCTCGCCGCCGAGGGACATGTTCGCCACGGCGGGCCGCTGGGCGTGCTGAGCCAGCCAGTCCAGGCCGGCGACCACGTCGGCGTCCGTGCCCTGCCCCTGGCAGTCCAGGACCCGTACGGCCCGGAGCGTGACGGCCTTGGCCACGCCGTAGGTCAGGCCGCCGATCGTGCCCGCGACATGGGTGCCGTGCCCGCTGCAGTCCCGGCCGTCGCCGCCGGTCGCGTCGTAGGCGGTCGACGCGCGGCCGCCGAAGTCGGCGTCGGAGGCGTCGATCCCCGTGTCGATGACGTACGCGGTGACGCCCTTGCCGGTGTGGTGGAACGTGTACCGCTGGTCGAGCCCGGAGGCGGCGTCGATGCGGTCCAGGCCCCACGGCGCGCCGGCCTGGGTGTCCTGGGTGTGCATGGCGACGACCGGGACCACCGAGACGACGTCGGGGTCGTGGCGCAGCCGCTCCAGCTGGGACGCGTCGAGCCGGGCGGAGAACCCGTTGAGGACTCGGGTGTAGACGTGGGTGACCGCGGTCCGTGGCACCGTTGTGATCGCCCGACGCACGCCGCCCGAACGGACGGTCACGATGTACTGCCCGGCGGCCGGAACTCCATGGGCCGCCGCCGGTGTCGTCGCGGGTACGGCGGCGTGCGGTGTCGCGAGCACCGGCAGGGCGAGGAACAGGGCGAGTCTCTTCACGGTCTCTCCGTCCGTACTGACGCGCGACTCAGCGGACGCGCGTGGTGACAGACAGTCGTCCCCGACTTGATCGCCGAGCACGCTGACGGTGAAGAGAGAGGTTGATGGCCTGGTCGGGAGATCAGCCGCCGGGGGTCCAGAGCGAGACCAGCCGGCCGCCGCCCGGCCACAGGTCCGTCCACGCTCCGTCGAACTCGATGACCGCCGTCGCCGCGGTCGGAAAGTGATCGCCCGCCCCGCCGGTCAGGCCGAACACGAGCTGGTGCATCGAGGGATTGTGCCCGATCAGCAGCAGCGTGCCCAGGTCGTCGGGCTGCTCGCGCAGCAGCCCGAGGATCTCCTCGGCGTCGTTGTCGTACACCCGCGACTCGAAGTCGACGGGCGCGTCGAGCGCGAGCCCGTCGAGGGTCTGCCGGGTGCGCAGGGCGGTCGAGCAGATGACCCGGTCGGGCAGGCGGCTCGCGGTCCGCAGCTCCTCGCCGACCCGGGCGGCGTCGGTGCGCCCCCGCCCGGCGAGCGGGCGTTCGATGTCGGGGGTGCCGAGCGGCGAGGCCGCCTTGGCGTGCCGCAGCACGATGAGCGTCGGCATCAGCGCGGCGAGAGGAGCACGGCGACCACCATGATCGCCAACACGATCGCGACCATCACGCCGATGAGCAAAGCGAAGCCCTTGGCCCCGGACGGCTGGGAGTTCTGCATCCCCCCAGTCTGCCTTGCCGCCACGGTGTTCCGTCCACCACCCGTCATCGCGTACCGGCCCCGACCGGACGCTGGTGCACGACGTCGGCGTGCCGGCCCACGGTGTGCGCCGCGAACGCCCCGGCGGGCGAGGCCAGACCGCCCAGCAGCCCGAGACCGCTGAGCGCGACGAAGACGGCGAGAGGACGACGGTTACGGGAGCTCTTGGAGTTCATGCTGGAAACGCTAGGCGCGGCCCGAGGCCCCATCGATAGGGCGAAGTCCACTTCCGTGGTGGGCCTGGCACCACCCCGCGCCCTCCGGCGTACGGGACCGGAGACGACGAAAGGGCCGGGTGTCGCCACCCGGCCCTTTCCGCTCGCTCCTACGTCAGGAGGCCTTGGCGGAAGCCGTCTCCTCGTCCGCCTCGGTCGCGTCTCCCTCGGCGTCCGGCTCGCCGGTCACCTCGGCCGGCTCGCCCTCGTCCTCGATCGAGGACGCACGGCGCTTGGAGATCACGATCGCGCCGACGATCACCACGACGGCGATCACCGTGACGATGATCCGCAGCACGTCGTTCGCCGCGTACGTCACGACCGCCTGGGCGATCAGCAGGGCGACCAGGTTCATGACCTTGATCAGCGGGTTGATCGCCGGGCCTGCGGTGTCCTTGAACGGGTCGCCGACCGTGTCGCCGATGACCGTCGCCGAGTGCGCCTCAGAGCCCTTGCCGCCGAGGTTGCCCTCTTCGACGAGCTTCTTGGCGTTGTCCCACGCGCCACCGGAGTTGGACAGGAACACCGCCATCAGGGCGCCCGCCGCGATTGCACCGGCCAGGTAGGCGCCCAGCGGCGCGTACCCGAGTGCGAAGCCGACCGCGATCGGCGTCATGATCGCCAACAGAGCCGGCGTGGCCAGCTCGCGCTGGGCGTCCGCGGTGCAGATGGCGACCACCCGGCCGTAGTCCGGCTTCTCCGTGTAGTCCATGATCCCGGGCTTGGTACGGAACTGGTTCCGCACCTCCATCACGACGCGTCCGGCCGCGCGGCCGACCGCCATGATCGCCAGACCGGAGAACAGGAACACCACCGAGGCGCCGATGATCAATCCGATCAGCACGTTCGGGTTGTCGACGCTCAGGGTGAAGTTACGGAAGACCGGGCCCAGCGCCTTCTGCACATCCTTGATCGGATGGTCGGGGTTGTTGACCTTCGCGAGCTCGGATTCGATCGTCGTACGGAACGAGCCGAACAGCGCGGTCGCGGCGAGCACGGCCGTCGCGATCGCGATGCCCTTGGTGATCGCCTTGGTCGTGTTACCGACGGCGTCGAGGCTCTCCAGGACGCTCGCGGCCTCGCCCTCGACGTCACCGGACATCTCGGCGATGCCCTGCGCGTTGTCGGAGACCGGGCCGAAGGTGTCCATGGACACGATCACGCCGACCGTGGTCAGCAGGCCGGTACCGGCGAGCGCGACCGCGAACAGCGCCAGAGTGGTGTTGCTGAAGCCGAGCAGGAACGCGCCGTACACGGCGGCCGCGATGACCAGCGCCGTGTAGACCGCCGACTCGAGGCCGAGAGAGATACCGGACAGGATGACCGTCGCCGGGCCCGTACGGGCCGAGTTGGTGACGTCCTTGACCGGGCGCCGGTTGGTCTCGGTGAAGTAGCCGGTGAGCAGCTGGATCGCGCTGGCCAGAACGATACCGACGAGCACGGCACCGAGCGCCACCCACCGCGGGTCGACGTCGGCCAGGTGCGGGTCACCGGCGACCTGCGAATCAACACCGTGCATCTTGGCGAAGGAGCTCGGCAGGTACCAGAACGTCGCCACGGCCACGAGGATCGCGGAGATGATCGCGGAGATGAAGAAGCCGCGGTTGATCGCGCTCATGCCCGAGCGGTCCTTGGCCCGCGGCGCCACCGCGAAGATGCCGATCACCGCGGTGATCACGCCGATCATCGGCACGATCAGCGGAAAGACCAGGCCCTCGGTGCCGAAGGCGACCCGGCCGAGGATGAGGCTCGCCACCAGCGTGACGGCGTAGGACTCGAACAGGTCGGCCGCCATGCCGGCGCAGTCACCGACGTTGTCACCGACGTTGTCGGCGATGGTGGCGGCGTTGCGCGGGTCGTCCTCGGGGATGCCCTGCTCGACCTTGCCGACCAGGTCGGCGCCCACGTCGGCGGCCTTGGTGAAGATACCGCCGCCGACACGCATGAACATCGCGAGCAGCGCGGCGCCGAAACCGAAGCCTTCGAGCACGGCAGGGGCGTCGCCCTTGTAGATGAGCACGACGACGGCCGCGCCGAACAGGCCCAGGCCGACGGTGAACATGCCGGCGACGCCGCCGGTGCGGAACGCGATCCGCATCGCGAGCTTCTCGCCGTTCTCACGAGCCGCCGCCGCCACGCGGACGTTGCCGCGCACCGCCAGCCACATGCCGGTGAATCCCGTAGTGCCGGAGAACAGCGCACCGATGACGAAGAAGACCGATCTACCGATCCTTACTCCCCATTTGTGCTCCGGCAACAGGAGCAACAGAAAGGGAATCAGGATCACGAAGATACCGACCGTACGGAACTGGCGCTTGAGGTACGCGAGCGCACCTTCTTGCACCGCTCCGGCGATCTCTTGCATCTTCTCGGTGCCCTGGCCCGCCGCGAGAACCTCGCGGACCAGGACGCCGGCGACGGCCAGCGCAAGCAGAGCGATCACACCGACAACGACCACCAGAGTCAGGTCGCTGCCGCCGAGATTCAATTCCGCACTGGCCTGGGCGGGCACATGAAGCCCAGACATGCATCCTCCTCGACAGGGCGTTAGGTCCGGTCGCCTACGAGGGCTGACCGGCCATTACCACGCGTCAGGCGGGCAATGGTGCCGGGAGTCTACGCATGCGTAGCCGGAATTAGAAGCCTGCTCGATTGCTTAACGATATCGGGATAGAGATGTGACGTCACCTACACCTGACCTTAATCTGCAGGTGTTAGGTAAAGGCGTCTTTCCAGGTCAATGGCGCGCGCCTCGCAAATTAGTCAATTCGCAGTAGACCATGCGCCTTACCCAATGTGATCATATTGGGCCGCTTAAACGGACATTATACACACGACCCGAAAACCTCCTTTACAGGGGGTGGCCGGGCGAACACAAAGAGCCCCTCCGGGCCGCGGCGGTGCGCGGCCCGGAGGGGCTCTCGTCGGCGACTCAATCCTTCTTGGCCGGCCAGCTCATCGTTATCTCGACACCCGACGGCGTCGAGGAGATGTTCACATCGTCGGCGAGCCCGGCGATCACGGCGAACCCCAGGTTGAGGTTGCCGTTGAGTTCGGCCAGGTCGGGCGAGACCTCAGGGGTCCCTCCGGCGGCCGGGTCGTCGTTGGGCACGCGATCGGTCACCACGACCTCGAAACGGTCCGCCCCGTCCCGCAGCTCCACCCGGACGGGCTCGGCGGGGCACTGTTGCTGGTGTGCCTCCACCGCACGCGAGCAGGCCTCACCCACCGCCAGCCGTACCTCGTCGAGCAGGGTCTCCTCCACCCCGCCCCGCCGGGCGACGGCGGTGGCGACGAGCCGCGCGGTGCGTACGTGCACCGGCAGAGGGCTGAAGGTGAGCTCGACGGTCGCTGTCCTGGGGGCTATCTCGGGCGCCATCCCCGGCCTACTTCTGCTTCTTGCGGTTCTCTCGCGCGTCGTCGACCGAGTCGAAGATGCCGAAGACCTTGGTCAGGCCGGTGATCCTGAAGATCTTGAGGATGCGCTCCTGCGTGCAGACGAGCTCGAGGGATCCGTCGTGCGCCCGCACCCGCTTGAGGCCACCGACGAGGACGCCCAGACCGGTCGAGTCGAGGAACTCCACCTTCTCCATGTCAACGAGGAGGTGGTACTTCCCCTTGTTCACCAGGTCGATGAGCTTCTCGCGGAGCTTCGGCGCGGTGTAGACGTCGATCTCTCCCTCCACGTTGATGACGGTGAGGTCATCGTCAGTGGTGTAGTCGCTAACCTTCAGGTCCACAGATCCTCCTGCGCCGTACCGCGTATAAAAGTCGGGGCACGGGACCCCGCCGTGATTCAACCACGCTCCGCCACCGTGTCTACACGAAATCGGCACACAGGGCGACTTCCCCCACGTGCCGCGGGTCTCATGTGAGCCCTGGGGGGCACCACGGACGGCGGTTCAAAGCGTTGTGCCCAGGATGCCAGACTGGAAACCTCCACACGCCGAACCGCTCCGATGAGAAGGAGTGACGCAGGCCATAGACACCTCGCAGTCCAGCGGCACGCGGACGCCGCCCTCCCGGCCGACGTCCGACGTCCTGCGCCGGCTTCTGAACGATCCGCGCAACCGCGAGCGCATCACCCACGTCGAGAACGTCCCGGCACGCGAGGGACGACACGCCGAGTGGCCCTCGTGGGCACCCCGGCTGCTCCTCGACCGCCTGCGCCACGCGGGCATCGAGCGTCCCTACGAACACCAGGTGCGCGCCGCGGAGCTCGCGCACGACGGCACCTCGGTGATCGTCGCGACCGGTACGGCCTCGGGCAAGTCGCTGGCGTACCTGCTGCCCGCCCTCGACGCGGTGTTCGACGGCGGCGCCGTCCTCTACCTCTCGCCGACCAAGGCGCTGGCCGCCGACCAGCTCCGCGCGCTGCGCGGGCTCAAGCTGGCCCAGCTGCGCGCGTCGACCTTCGACGGCGACACGCCCCCCGAGGACCGCACGTGGGTCCGGCAGTACGCGAACTACGTACTGACCAATCCCGACATGCTGCATCGCACCGTCCTGCCGGGACACGCCCGTTGGGCCCCGTACCTGCGCCGCCTCCGCTACGTCATCGTCGACGAGGCCCACGGCTACCGCGGTGTCTTCGGCTCCCACGTCGCGCAGGTGCTGCGGCGGCTGCGGCGGGTCTGCGCGCGGTACGGCACGACGCCCGTGTTCATCCTCGCCTCGGCGACCGCGTCCTCGCCCGGCGCCGCCGCGTCCCGCCTGACGGGCGTGTCCGTCGCGGAGGTGTGCGACGACGCCTCGCCGCGCGGCGCGACCTCGTTCGCGCTGTGGGAACCACCGCTGACCGAACTGCGCGGCGAGCACGACGCGCCGGTACGCCGTACGGCGACCGCCGAGGCCGCCGACCTGCTCGCCGACCTCGTGGTCGAGGACGTCCAGACCCTGGCCTTCGTACGCTCGCGGCGCGGCGCCGAGTCGGTCGCGCTGGGCGCCAAACGGGCGCTGGCCGAGATCTCGCCGTCACTGCCCGCGCAGGTCGCGGCGTACCGGGCGGGCTTCCTGCCCGAAGAACGCCGCGCGCTGGAGAAGGCCCTGCGCTCGCGGTCGCTGGTGGGCCTCGCCTCGACGAACGCCCTCGAACTCGGCGTCGACGTGTCCGGGCTCGACTCGGTGATCGTCTGCGGCTGGCCGGGCACGCGCGCGTCGCTGTGGCAGCAGGCGGGCCGCGCCGGCCGGGCCGGCCAGGACGCGCTCGCCGTGCTCATCGCCCGCGACGACCCGCTCGACACCTACCTCGTGCACCACCCGTCGGCGATCTTCGGCACGCCGGTGGAGGCGACGGTCCTCGACCCCGACAATCCGTACGTCCTGGCCCCGCACCTGTGCGCCGCCGCCGCCGAACTGCCGCTCACCGAGGCGGACCTGCCGATGTTCGGCCCGTCGGCCGCCGAGGTGCTGCCCGACCTCGTACGCCGGGGCATGCTGCGGCACCGCCCGGCGGGCTGGTTCTGGACGAAACGGGAGCGCGCCAGCGAGCTGGCCGACATCCGCGGCGCGGGCGGGCCACCGGTGCAGGTGGTGGAGGCGCCGACCGGACGCCTCCTGGGCACGGTCGACGAGCCGTCCGCGCACACGATGGTCCACGAGGGCGCGGTCTACCTGCATCAGGGCGAGACGTACGTCGTGCGGACCCTGGACCTCTCCGACTCCGTCGCCCTGGTCGAGGCCGCCGACCCCGACTACACGACGACCGCGCGCGACGTCACGGACATCTCCATCCTCGAGACGCTGCGCTCGACGTCGTGGGGCGAGGCGACCCTGTGCTTCGGCACGGTCGAGGTGACGCAGCAGGTCGTGTCGTACCAGATGAGGCGGCTGGCGAGCGGCCAGGTGCTCGGCGAACGGCCGCTCACCCTGCCGCCGCGCACACTCCGTACGCGGGCCGTGTGGTGGACGCTGCCGGACACGTCGTTCCTGGGCGACGCCGACGTGGGCGGCTCGGCGCACGCGGCCGAACACGCCTCCATCGGCCTGCTGCCGCTGTTCGCGACGTGCGACCGCTGGGACATCGGTGGCGTGTCGACGGCGCTGCACCCGGACACCTCGCGGATGACGGTCTTCGTGTACGACGGCCACGAGGGCGGCGCGGGCTTCGCCGAGCGCGGTTACGAGCGCGCGGCGTCGTGGCTGCGCTCGACTCGCGAGGTCATCGCCGCGTGCGAGTGCGACCACGGGTGCCCGTCATGCATCCAGTCGCCCAAGTGCGGCAACGGCAACGAGCCGTTGGACAAGGCCGGCGCGCTGGACCTGCTCGACGCTCTGCTGAAACAGGCGCCCCAGGAATCATGACTTGACCGGATCGCCACTTTGGTTGGATGGTGTCACGTCTTACCGGTTTCCTCGCCGATGAGGGGATAACGTCCGATGATCTTGGTGGGCCTCATCCTGGCCGGCGCCGCCGTCTGCGTGGCCGTCGGCATCATCGCCGAGAACACCGCCCCGGCGACACTCAGCGTGTTCGGACAGCACGTGCCCGGAGTGACGTCGCAGGCCCAGGTCTTCGTCGCCGGCATCATCGTCACGATCTTCTTCGTCATCGGCCTGACGATCTCGTCGCTGGCCCTGGGCCGCTCGATGCGCGTCCGACGCGAACTTCGCGAACTGCGGGAAGAGCATGAGGAGTCGCTGACCACGCTGGAGATGGAACGCCAGCAGTTCCAGCGCGAACTCGCCCGAGCCCGCGCCCGCGGCGGAGTCCCCCAGACGACGAGCGACATCCCGGTCGCCGGCCACCGCGACCCGGTGTCCCCGTTCTTCGACCAGTCCGCCTGACAGCCCCACCGCCTGGTACAGAAAAACGTGCAGAGGTGATCACCATGCCGGCTGCCGTGACATACCTCGCTTGGTGATCGTGCTTTACGGAACCGGGGTAATGCCGCCGTCGACGCGCAGGTCGATGCCGTTGATGTAACCAGCCGGCGGACTGGCCAAAAAGGCCACCGCGGCTGCGACATCGTCCGCGGTACCGAGCCTTCCGCTGGGGTTCGGCGCGTACTCGGCCAGCACCTGCGGCTCCAGGTCGGCCCACGATGCGCGTCGGCCCTGCGCCGCCGAGCGGTCCTCGAACATCCGCCGCATGCCCTCGGTGACGATCACACCTGGGCTCACGGTGTTCGCCGTGATCCCCGAGCCGGCAAGGTGACGGGCCAGCCCGGTGGTCATGTTGACCACGGCGGCCTTCGCGGCCGAGTAGTCCACCATGTTCGGCAACGGGCTCGTCGCCGCACGACTTCCCACATTGATGATCCGCCCCCAGCCGCGCTCGCGCATCGGTGGTACGAGCGCGCGAATCAGCCGCACCGCCGAGACGACGTTGCCGTTCATCGCATCCAGCCACGCCGACGGCTCGACGGTGTCCCAGTCGTGCTCGACGAACGGCCCTGCGTTGTTCACGAGTACGTCCACGCCCCAGGAGCGGGCCCGCGCGGCCACCTCCGCAGCGGCCTTGTCGTCGGTGAGGTCGCCCAGCACCACCTCAGCCTCACCACCCTCAGCGCGCACCCCGTCGGCGACCTCCGTGGCCCGCGCGGCGTCACGGCCATGCACCAGCACCGCACATCTCTCATCGGCCAGCCGCCGAGCCACCACCGCGCCGATACCACTACTGCTCGCCGACACCAGCACGCGCCGCCCTGAGAGCTCAAGATCCATGGCTGGCAGCCTAAATAGGACCTCCGACACTCAGCCCACCGATCGCCAGCACATCGACCGGGCAGCCACGAGCCTGCACGATTATCCGTACTCGCCTACGCATCTGTAGGAGTACGCCGACACGGCTCGCCTTTGCCAGAGCACGGAGAACCGGCCGCACCGGCGGACCGGCTGGCTACAACCCCACCTCAGGGCTCAAAGGCATTCACCAGCCCCCGGCCGAAACCTCGCACCGGCTGGCTAAAACCCACCACAGGGCCCAAAGGCACTGAACAACCCTCGGCCGAAATCAAGAAACCCGCACCGACCGGCCCGCGGCTACCCCGCTGCCCGGTCACTTGGGCGACCCGACAGCCACCTGCCGAAACGCCGGAACCGGTCGACAGCCGGGCTTTCGCCCGGTCGGCGCCTCAAGGCGGCCCGGGGCGTCCGGATTGCAACGACGTTGCCCGTCATGCTCGGATGACCCGGCCGAAGCTCGTCGCCTCCAGCTCACCGACCGAGTCGGTGGAGCCACCCACGGCCGGTCCGATTGAACCGCTCTGGCCGTGTCGGACGGCTCAGTTACGGCGGCGGCGTCCTTGGTAGCCACGGCTCGAACCGCGGCGGCGCGAGGCGGACCCGTCCGGCGCCGTGCCGTCCGCCTGCTGGCCATCGGTGGTGTTGGCCTGGTCGACGGTCTCCGCCTCGTCGGGCACCTGGTCGGTGTCGACGGGCTCACCGAGATCGAGCGTGTCGGCGTCGGACGGCTCCGCCACTTCGGCCGTGCCCGACGCATCGGTGGTCTTGAGCGCGGCGGACGGTGTGTCAGAGTCGACCGCACTGGAGCCCGTCGCGGCCGACGAGGCTTCATCGGCCACCGGCTTGGTGAGAACACCCGTCGCAGCCATCGTCGCGGTGGCCTTCCGGCTCCTGCCGCGCTTGGCCTTCAGCCCTCCACGGCCGGCCCGCTTGCCGCCGCCGATGGCGCGTGCCCCTTCGGCGGCGAGGCGCTGGCGGCGGGACCACATGCCCAGGTGCGCCGAGATGATCAGCAGCACGAGCGCGATGGCGAGGCTCTGCCCCCACTTGATCGGGGTTGTCTGGGAGACGTTCCGCGCGACCGGCTGGGACAGCGGTGAAGCGACCTGCGGTTCAGGGCTGGGGTACTCGAAGCCCAGCCCGGAGCCGTCGGGCGCGACGGACGGAAGGCTGAACGGTGAAGCGCCGTTCAGCGGGTTGTTCCCGATCGTGGCGCCGTTGCCCACGTTTCCGGTCGGCAGCGAACCCGCACCGGACGACGTGCCGTTGCTGCCCTTGCTGCCACTGCCAGAGGTGGGAGTCTTGCTGGGCGCGGCGGTGTGCGTCGACTTCGCCGGCGATGGCCGCGCCTTCACCGAGAAGCCCTCGGTCTTGTACGTGCACCCGGTGCCGTTGCCGATGACCGCCAGCGTGAAGGCACCGGCTTTGGGAACAGTGACGTCGCCCTCGATCTTGCCGGACATGACGCTGTTGCCGACCTGCTGGTCCAGGCCGGGCCCGGAGATCTGCAAGTGGGCCCTCAGCAGCATCAGGCCGCTGATCTGGGCACCGACGTGAACGCTCGAACCCGCCGTGACGGTCCCAGAAGGAGCCGTGATGGTCGCGCTCCCGAGTGGCGGACACGACTCGGCGGCATGCGCGGGCTGGCTGAGACCGACGGCGATCGCTGCGGCGGCCATCGGGGTCATCAGGCCGACCGTGGCTGCCTTGCGGACCCTCGTCACGACGCCGTCCCTTCGTCGAGAACCCTTCATCGTCACTGGCCAAGCGGCACCAGACGACCAGCACCGATCCCCGAGTCGGCGGCCCCATGATGCCGGAGGGGTTCATCAGCCCCCGGTCGACCGCGAACCAAGTGATCACCGAAAGCCGATAGTCACCCTATCGGACTCTGTCTCTAATAGAGTCACGGTTTCCCACAAAATGCAACGATCGCAGTCGATCTCAGTAACGAACCCCCCGCGATTTCCCCCACTCACGCCGCGAACGCTCCGAACCGCGCGAACGCGAACGCTCTCCGACCCGCGGCAGCAGTCAACCGCCGGAGTGCCGCCTGGTCGCAGCCGCCGGGAGCCTCTCCGGTCCGGCACGAGCGCGCGCGGTAGCGGTCAGACGTCGAAGCGCCGGGACTTTTGCCACCCCGGAACTGACGATCACCTCCGAAATCCGCCCGTGCAGCACGCATCTACGCAGCCGGCCGCCGGAACCCCGGGCTATACGAGCGGCCAGGCCACAAGCGGCCCGTGGCCCGTCCGCGGAGTGCGAGGCGGCGGCGAGCGCCGCGAGATCCGCAGCGGCGTAGGCACGATGCCGAGCAGCACGCACCCCGCCGACCGTCATCGCCATCATGGCCAGCGCCCACGTCAGACCGATCAGCGCGAGCATCCAGACGGTTCCCGAGCCCCGATCGCCCACTCGACGGTCACGCATCGCCCTACCTCTCTCGCTCCGACGAGAACCGCGGACACACCGAACCCACTTGCCGAAGACGCCAGTCGCCCATTGCCGCTCAGGCCGACGCCCCCGGCGAAGGGGATCTGGCGGCTGAGAATGCTCAGAGCGATCTTGAAAGAACTGCGCCCCCGCCGGACCACGGCATACCGCCATCGCCGACGCGTGCCATGGACGGCGGCCGTGACCGGTCACACGCGGATGACGCACAGCGTGGCGGGCGATACCGAACGCTCCTGCCATGGCCGGATCCACCGTTCTGCAGTTCGCGGCCGACGGCACGAGCTGGACGGCGATCACCCACGGCGCGACCGACACGAAGGCGTACTTCGGCACCCCCGCGAAGGCCACGGCCGGCACCCCGAGAGGCCGGTCACGCAATCGGCGATGAGCGTCGCCCCCGCACGTACGCGTCTCGATCACTCGTCCGGCGGCACGTTGGCGTCTCCCTTCTTTGCTCCGGTCGGAATCGGTGGTGCACCGCCGTCCTCGGGCGGGCCGGTGTCGTTCGGTTGGGGTTCTGTGGCGGCGATGGCCTGGGCTTCGAGCTGCAAGGCGGGAAAGAGACCTCGCAGCGGCGAATCGGCCTGTGCCTGGACGACGACCTTCGTGGTGGTCTCGTCGCGGCTCAGGGCGACTCGGGCGTTCGGCGGCGCGGCGCGCAGCACCGCCGAACGCACCTCTGCCTGCGGCTCTCCTCGTGCCGCCGCCCTCGCCCCGGCGCGCGCCGCGTCGAGACAGGCGATCTGCGCGGCCGCCGCGCTCACACCCCACAACGCGACCGCCATGACGACCACCAGCGCGGGCAAGGCGACGGCCGTCTCAGCCGTAATCGAGCCACGCTGGCCCCATAAGAGCGGGACGCCCCGACCACCCGTCGCCGTACCGCGTCGCGCCCTTCGGCCAAGGCGCCGAGAAAACGCACTCCGGATGCGCACGTACCCTGACCACCGGCCCGCTGCGTAGCGGCCGGCGACCCACCCGCCGCCGCGCGGCCCGCCTACCGGCGGCCCGACCGCTGGCGGCCCCACAGCGCCCACACCCCCACTGCACAGCTGTGGGCAAGCCGTCGATTCCCGGCCCGCCTTGCCGCTGCCGCGCCTCCAGCGGCAGCGTGCGCACCTGGCGCATCGCCGATCAACCCTGGTAGGCGTGCGTGCACCGGACAGCCGTGGGCGGTCGTCGCCGGTGGGCGGACCTGCGCCACACGGCTGTGGGCCATAATCTGCGGCCGGTGCGCCTGCGCCGCTCGGCTGTGAGTGGTGATCCCCGGCGGGCAGGTGTGCACCGGACCGTTGTGCACGGCGTTGTCCGGCCCTCGGTCGGCCTGACGGAGGCGTCGGGGCTGCCACACGTGCGTCGGGGTACTCAGCCGAGGTGGCGCGAGCGTGGCTGAATCGGCTCATCCGACCAGGTTGAGCGCTCGATGGATGATCACTAAGAGCATCTTTCGGACTTCCGAACTGGTTACGATCTTGAACAGCACACCGGCGAAAGCCGCGGCCGCGACTGTGCCCACTGCGTACTCCGCGGTGGACATGCCTCGATCGCCGTAGTGGCGGCATCGACGCCACAGTGCGGACAGCTTGTGCATGAGATCCCTCCTCACGTGGTGGGCGCGGGAGCGCCATGACTCAGCGTGACGGAGCTGTTCCTGCCAGACCAGATGAATGCGGTTCTGTGGATAACTCGGTGACCTCGGCCAAGTCGTAGGCCGGACAAGCGGAGCTCCAGTGGTGAGCTCGGAGCTGAACGTGGATCTTGGGGAGTCGCTCACCCCAGTCGTAAGCGATCCGACAACAGGCCGTCCATCGCTGTGGTGCCGATGGGGGGTACGGCTGGCGGATCCTCGGTGGGGATCCCCGGATCCCCGGATCCACGGCCAGACTCTCAGGGGAGTAGCACGTTGCCGGCCATGCCGGCGATGGCCGGGACGATCCCCAGGAGGATGAAGGCGGGGAGGAAGCAGAGGCCCAAGGGGGCGACCGCGCGAATGCCGGCGGTGCGGGCTCGGGCCGAGGCGGCGGCGCGGGCGGTACGTCGTTGGTCGCGGGCCAGGCGGGCCAGGGTCGTGGCGACCGGGGCGCCTCCGGTGGCGGCTCTTGCGGCGGCTCGGCCCAGAGGGGCCAGGGTGGGGTCGTTGGCGAGGTTCAGCCATTCCCGGGCCGGATCGGCGCCCAGGCGGACGCGGGCCGCCACTCCTGCCAGCGCCTCGCCGAGTGGGCCGCCTACCGCTTCCGCGACGGCCTCTACCGACGCGTGCCACGCACCGCCGCCGCGTAGGCATGCGGCGAGCAGGTCGATCGCCAGAGGGAGTTCGGAGATGATGCGGGCTCGGCGCTGCCTCACGGCTCGGGGTTCGAGGCGGGAGAGCACGCGTATGCAACCCACGGTGATCAGAACGCCGGCCGTCCAGCCCGCGACTCCACCGATCAGCCAGCCGGAGACGAAACCGGCCAGGCCTCCGACCGCCCAGCGCATGCGCGCGTCTCGTTTGCCGTGTTGAGCGGCGACCGCGGTCGGGGTGAGAGAAATCCTGGCCAGTCGCCTGGTGGCCTCGTTGCCGGGTACGGCCAGGAAGCCTGCGGCGCCGCAGCAGAGTACGGCCAGCAGCGTCGTCGCCATTGTCATCGCTCGGCTTTGCGGGACAGGCCCGCCTGCGATGGGCGCCGGCCCCCTCCGTCGGCCCTCGGCGCGTCCCAGCGGCGAACGCCAGCGCGGCGGAACAAGTCCGGCCACGGACAGACTCTGCCGACAGGCGACCGTGCGATCAGATGCCGAGTACGGCGGAACGGATTCGGGAGCGGCCGGTGTACGCGACGGGAGGAGTGGAGGGCGGCAGCGCGTCGTCGGGATGGGGTTTCGGCCTGTACGGGCCAGGGGCCGACACCCCAGGACGATGACGGCGAACGCTTCGCCCGCGCAGGCAGAGCGGCGATGGCCGTGCCGCTGTGCTCCGTCGTGCTGCCGTGCCTCTTCATGGTGTCGCCGCTCGGTGGGGCGGCCCGGCGACCAAAGGGGATGGCTGACCTGTCCTGGCTTGTCGTCATGTGAGTGCTCTCGGTGCGTGGTTCGGCGGTCATTGGAGGTGTTCCGCTGACGTGGCCAGGTGGGAGGTCCACCACAGGCCCAGGGCGTCGAGTGCGGCGCCCAAGCAAAGGCAGAGGGCACCCGGCAGTGAGCCGAACAGGAACGTCCATGGCTTCGCGCCCAGGGCGGCGGCCATCGCCAGGCCGAGCGCGGGTAGGACGGCCAGGAGCCGGGCCGTCGCTCGCGGACCGGCCAATTGCAGGGCGATGTCCTCGCGGTGGGACTGCTCGTCGCGGAGAGAGTCGGCCAGCCCGTCGATGACGGCGGCGAGCATTCCGCCTCGGTCGACGCCGATGCGCCAGCAGCCGGCGAGAAGGCGTAACGCCTCGTTGCCCTGCGTTTGCGAGGCTCGGATCAGTGCCTCGGCCACGTCGTCGCCGTTCCGGGCGGCGTCGGTCACGGCGCTGAGGCCCGGCACGTCCTGGAGGGCTTCGGCGGCGGAGGTCAGGGCGGTAGCCGCCGGGCGGCCGGCGGCGAGTTCCGTCGCGATGGCGTCGCAGAGTTCGATGACGGCGCTACGCCGGGCGGCCAGCCGTTTTCGGCGGCCGGTCAGAGAGCCGGCCGTACCTCGCAGCCGGGCGATCACGGCGCTCGGCACCGGTCCCGTGGCGCCTGCCGGTCTCGACCCGAGGACCGCGGTCAGGCGGAACGCCGCCCGGGACGGCAACGACACCACCCACACCGCGACGAACACACACACCGCCATCGCCAAGACGATCACCGCGCCCACCCCGCGAGAACAGACGCGCCAAAACGGACATCCAGGTCGCCACCAAGGCGGTCATCGCGGGCGTCCGACGAGGCGGGTTCGCGACGTGGGCATGCCCGGGCCGTGGACGATGCCGCCGTCCGAGCCGAACAGGACGGCGGGGACGGCTCCACCACGCCCGCAGACACCGACCCGAACCTCAACCTCAGGCGGAACACCGCACGGGACGACAGCGACTGCGCCCCTACCGGAACGGACATACAGACCTCCGCCAAGACGATCACCGCAGGCATCCGACGAGGCGAGTCTTGTGGAGCTGAACAGAGCGACGGGGACGGCTCCACCACGCCCGCCGACACCGACCCGAACCTCAACCTCAGGCGGAACACCGGTGGGGACGACGGCGACAGTGTCCGCGCCAGGACGGGCGTGCAAGCCGGCGCCGAGGCGGTCATCGGGGGCGCCCGGTGAGGCGGGTTTGCAGACTGGGCATGCCTGGGCCGTGGGTGGTGCCGCCGTCCGAGCTGAACAGGACTGCGGGGACGGCCTGCACCAGACCGGTTTCGGTGCGTTCGAAGACGCAGATCTCCGCGACGCGGCGGCGGCCGCCTGGGGGCTCGCGGACCAGGTGGATCACGGCGTCCAGGGCGGCGGACAGTTGGCTGTGCACGGCGTCGCGGGTGAGGCCGGCCGCGCAGGCCAGAGCCTCCAGGCGGGCGGGGACGTCGGCCGGGGTGTTCGCGTGGACGGTGGCGCAGCCGCCCTCGTGGCCCGTGTTCAGGGCGGCCAGCAGGTCGACCACCTCGCGTCCGCGTACCTCTCCGACCACCAGGCGGTCGGGGCGCATGCGCAGTGCCTGGCGTACGAGGTCGTGGAGGGTGACGCCACCGGCGCCTTCGACGTTGGGCGGACGGGCCTCAAGCGTGACCACGTGCGGGTGGGCGGGGCGGAGCTCGGCGGAGTCCTCGACCAAGATGAGGCGCTCGCCCGGATCGGCCAGGGAGAGCAGGGACGACAAGAACGTCGTCTTGCCTGAGCCCGTGCCGCCGGTGACCAAAAACGCGACACGGGCTGCCACCAGGCCGCCGAGCAGGACGGCTCCGGCCGCGGGGACCGCGCCGGCAGACACCAGCTCGTCGAGGGTGAAGGCGCGGCGTCTCGGCAGCCGCAGGGACAGCGTCGTGCCGGCGGACGCGATCGGGGGCAGGACCGCGTGCAGCCGTATGCCGCCGGGCAGGCGGGCGTCGGCGTACGGGGCGGTGTCGTCCAGGCGGCGTCCGGCCAGGGCGGCCAGGCGCTGGGCCAGACGTCGTACGGCGGACTCGTCGGCGAAGCGCACCTGGGTCAGGCGGAGACCGTCACCCGCGTCCACCCATACCTCGCCGGGGCCGTTGACCAGGACGTCGGTGACGCCGGGGTCGCGTAGGAGGGGTTCGAGCGGACCGGCGCCGACCAGGTCGGCGCGTACCTCGTCGGCCAGGGAAAGGATCTCGGTGTCGCCCAGCATGCGGCCTTCGGCGCGTAACGCGGCGGCCACCTGGGCGGCGGTCGGCTGTACGCCGGCACCGATGAGGCGGGCACGTACGGCGTCGGTGAGGTCATTCATCTGCTACCTCCGAGGGCAGGGAAGAGCAACCGACGTCCGGTGGAGCCGGCGTATGGCGTTCGGCGTCGGTCGGGGCTGCGCGAGCGGTGATCTACATCAGGAGGCCTGGTCGTGGATGCGGGGGCGGCGGGCCTGGGCGAGACCGCCGAGGAAACGGGCGCAGAACGCGTTGAGCGGACCGCCGGTGCCCGGGGGCTCGCCGCGTTCGATGGCGGCGGCCAGGCGCCGGTCGGCGGACATGACGCCGGCCAGTGGCAGTCGCAGCGACTCCGCGATGACGCCGGGCTTGAGGCCGCCCGGCGCGGGGCCGCGCACGACGAGGCGGAGGTCTCGGGTGTAGGGACGGGCCTGGTCGGCGACGCGGTCGGCGGCCACGGCGGCTCGTACCTCGGCGGGAACGACGATCAGCGTCATGTCGGCGGTGGCCAGGGCCTCGGCGCTGGCGTCGGTGAGCTGGCGGGGCAGGTCCGTGACGACCAGGTCGAAACCCCGGGCGCCGGCGTCGAGGACTGATCGCATGGTGTCCGGAGCTACCGGTTCGACGGCTCCGCGGTGCCACGACAGGATGGCGAGACCCCCGCGGGCCGGTAACGAATCGTGCAGGGCGGTGCTGCTCAGGCGGCCTCGGCGCTCGGAGTAGTCGGACCATCGGGCGCCCGGAGCGCCTTCCGCGCCCAGGACCAGGTCGATGCCGCCGCCGAGCGGGTCGCCGTCGACGAGCAGCGTGCGGAGCCCGCGTTTCGCCCCGCAACTCGCCAGGGCCGCCGCGAGCACGCTGGCGCCAGCACCGCCACGGCCGCCCAGGACGGCGATCGTGGTCGCCCCGGAGACGGATGGCTCGGTGGCGGCGGCCATGCGTTCGACCAGCCAGGTCTCCGCGTCGGGGAGAGCGGCGACGTCTTGCGCGCCGATGTCGACGGCGAGACGGTAGACGATCTCGCCGTCCGGGTCGGCGGTCGCCACGACGACGCCCGGCCTGCGCGGCAGGGCGCAGTCGGCCAGCTCGGCGGCCAGGTCGGAGCCGGCGACGATGAGCGCGGCGTCGCGCCATGCCGATCGAGCGGCCAGGGCGTCGGAGGCGACGCGGGCCTCGACGTCGGCGGCGGCGGCGAGCCGGAGCAGGTCGTCGACCAGCTCGCTGTCGGCGGAGACGATCAGAACGGCAGCTGACATGGCATCCCCCTCGGTTCTGCGAGGTCAACGATGCGTCCGCGAGGTGAGCTCACGAAAGCCCCGTCCACAGACTGTGGATAACTTCGGCGGCACAGCGGTCCGCCTCGAGCGTTCAGCGGGGCAGGCGTCGCAGGATCGCGTGCCTCGCCTCGGTCAGGGGTTCTCGCAGGAAGTGGTCATGGTCGGGCGAGCCGTGGCGATGGTCGACCGGGCCGGGCCAGGTGGTCCGGGCGCGGTCGCCGATGTGCTGTTCGACTCCGTCGATGAGACGCAGCATCTGCTCCAGGACCGCCTCGTCGGTCCGTTCGTAGACGTCGCCGGCCGCGAGGTAGACCGGTGAAGTGTGCGCCATGATCGGGCGTTCCCAGACGTCCGCGTGGCGGGCGACGTCCTCGCCGGGGCCGTAGCAGCGGGCGGCGACCCAGGAGGACTCGTCCAGTGTGAGGTCGAGAGAGAGCGAACCGGCCGACACCGGTGACTCCCAGCGCCGCGACTCGGTCACCGAGCCGTTGACCACGATCTCCAGGCGGTCGACGGGGAAGATCGAACGGAACTCCGCGACGACGCCCATCGTCCGCTCCGCCGTACCGGTGAGCACCGCGCCCGGCGCGGCGCCGTCGACCGAAAGGCGCAGGTGCGGGCCGCTGGTGATGACGGTGTCGCCCGACCTGACCGCCGCGCACCAGTCCCAGTAGTCCATCGTCGCGGGGTCGGGGACCCTGGCGTAGGTGCGGATGAGGCCGATCGGCACCTCGCTGCTCATCTTGTCGGTGCCGCCGACAAGGGTGAGCCGGTATCCGGCGTTCAGGTACCGGTAGTACTGGCCGATGTTGTACTCGTCGTAGGCGATCATCTCGACGCCGTCGAGCCTGCCGGTGGCGATGAGGGCGGCCGCCTCGCCGTTCGGTACGGGGAAATGGGCGAGCACGACTGTGCCGCCCTGGGCGTGACACTCGTCGGCCCAGTGCGCCAGGGTGGTCTCCAGTTCCCCGCCGAGGTCGGCCTCCTCCGCGCCGCCCGTGCACCAGGGACGGATCGGTGCGCGCAGGCCGAGCAGGTTGATGTGGCCGAGCATCGCGGTCCGGTTCTCCTGACCGGTGTGGACGTGCGTCGTCCCGTCCGCGGAGGTGTGCGGGTTTCCGGTGAAGTCCTCCGTGTTGGTGTACAGGTGGCCCCACTGACTCATCAACAGGTTGGTGACCCGCACTCCCTCGCCGCGTGCCTCCAGCTCAGCGCCGAGCGTGGAGACGAAATGGACGTGGGTGTCTCCGGCCACGTATCCGTCCGCCTCCGGGTCGAAGAACGGTTTCAGCCGCAGTTCGAGCGTCCGCTGCCCCGGCCGGATCGTCACCTCCGTACGCAGCGGCGTGTGGTCGAAGCCGCGTGCGGCCTCCACGACGACGCGCCCGTGGGGAAGCCAGCCTTCGAACTCCCCGTCGACATAGGCGTAGGTGCGCTGTCCCAGGCGGACGTCACCGCCGATGTCGAGGTTCCAGGTGTTGCCGTCCGAGTTGATGTGCGCATGGTGCCCGTACGGGGCGAACGGGATGCCCTCGGGGGTGTGGAAGTGCAGGCGACAGGCGAGGGGCTCGCCGGTCACGTCATCCACGACCGACCCCTTGATCCAGGCCCGGCCGGCGTCCGGCAGGTGCCACGAGGTGCCGTCGTCGGTGACGATCCGCCCCTGGGAGAGCAGGTCGCTCCAGGTGAAGGCCGCCTGGACGGTACCGCCGACGGAGAGCGTGACCCGGGCGGAGGGCGTCGCCGCGACCTTGGCGTAGCCGCGGTGAGCGACCGTGGCGCCGCCCCAGCCGGGCGGGTTCGACCGGCTGGCGCAGTCGACCGTGCGGTAGGCGTAGGTGGCGGTGCCGCGGTCGACGACCACCGCGACGTCCTCGTCCACCGAACCCCCGGCGAGCGAGAAGACCAGCTCCCTGGCGCCCGTACGGCCGAACGGGTCCTCCTCCAGCCGGCTCAGCGTGACCGCTCCGATCAGCACCGCAGGCCCCGCGGAGGCGATCTCGATCGCGGCCACCCGGTGCCCGGGGCGAGGGTTGCGCCAGGGCCATAGATAGAACCGGTACGGCAGGACGTACGGGGTGCGCGCCTGCGGATCATCGATGTCGACGAACCTGGCCCCCGCCGCGTCGTATCGCCCGCACGTGCGGTGCATCAGCCGGTGCTGCGCGTCGGGCACCGCGAGGAAGGGCGTCTGCCCCCAGTCGAGCGGGATCGGCCGCCGCTGCCACAGCCGCGGGGTGGGCCCGATCTCGAACCGCTGCCGTACGGGGACGGTCTCGGCGCCCCCGTCGGCGTACCGGAACGTGTAGTGGGCCACCGTCTCGCCGACCGGGGCACCCTCGAACAGGCTCGGCTCTTCCAGGGCGTGGGCGAAGAGAACCCAGTGGCACTCCGCGTCCACCGGGATCACCTCTGACTGCCCGGCCACCCGTATCAGCGACGCCCCCGACAGCTCCGCGCCGAAGCGGAACGGCAGGCCGTACAGCAGCCGCGAGCCGGTGAACGAGACGTCCACGTCGTCGAGCAGCGTCATCGGGGCGTTCCACGACGCCGTCAGGTCCAGCGCACGGTAGCCGCGTATCCAGGTCATGCCCGCCCCGCCGCCGGTACGGCCTCGTCCTCGACGTTCGTCTCCGCCAGCCCGGCGTACCGCTGCGGCGCCCGCGCGCGCAGGGACAGGGCCGAGACGATCCCGGCCACGAAGGCGAGCACGCACAGGCCGAGAACGACGGCGTTGGTCACCGTACCGCCGCCGGTCAGCAGCGAGATGTTGGCGACCGTCAGGACGAAGATCAGGCAGAGCGCCAGGAAGCTGAGGCCGGGTGCGATCAGGCCGCGCCACAGCCCGGTCTCGGGGACGTTCCGCCGGAGGTAGGTGATCACGGCGAGGCAGCACAGCGCCCACAGCGCGATGATCCCGAGGAAGCCGATCGCGCTGCCCCACAGCAGCAGCCCGAGGTACGGGTCGAGGCCGAACACGGCCCACACCACGACCACGACCGCCGCCAGAACCGTCTGCACGGCGCCGGCCAGGTGGGGCGAGCGGGTACGCGGATGGGTGCGCCCGAACGCGGCGGGCACGAGCCGCTCCCGGCCCAGCGCGAACAGGTAGCGGTTCGCCGCGTTGTGCAGCGCCAGCAACGCGGCGAACGCGCTGGTGATCAGCAGGATCTGCGTGACCGCGGCGATCGGGCCCGGTGTGTACCGGTCGAACACCCCGGTGACCAGGTTGGCGGTGTCCTTCTCGGCCGCCCCCTGGATGGCGCCGGCGCCGAACGCCTGCACGATGGTCCAGGTGATGAAGGCGTAGAACACGGCGATGAACGCGACCGCGATGTACGTCGCGCGCCGCACCGTGCGGATGCCGCCGCGCGCCTCCTCGCTGAAGATCGCGGTGGACTCGAAACCCATGAACGCGCCGAAGACCAACGTGAACATCGCCCCGTTCTCCGGCGTGAGCACCGTGCCGGGGGAGAACGAGGTGAACGACGTCGAGCCCGCGCCGCCCTTGGCCAGCACGCACACGGCCATCACCACCAGTACGGTGACCTCCAGGACGAGCAGGATTCCCAGGATCCGCGCGCTGGTGTGGATGCCGGTGAAGCCGAGCCACGCCACCAGCGCGACGCCCACGAGCGCGAAGACCCACCAGGGGAGCGACAGACCGGTGTACTTCTCGAAGGACTGCGTCGCGTAGAGGCCCAGCGCCCCGTACGTGCTGATCTGCAGGGCGTTGTAGGCGAGCAGGGCCAGTGTCGCCGCGCCCGAGCCCATCGGCCGGCCGAGACCCCGGGTGATCGTGGCGTAGAACGCCCCCGCGTTGCGGACGTACCGGCTCATCGTCATGAAACCGACCGCGAAGAGCGCCATCACGACGCCCGCCACGAGGTAGCCGCCCGGGACGGCGGCGCCGCCCTTGAGGAAGTGCAGGGGCGCCACGGCGACGATCAGGGTCAGGGGCGCCAGGGCCGCCAGGACCGTGAAGACGAGGTCCTTCGTCCCCATCGCGTTCGTCGCCAGGCGGTCGGTGCCTGGGGGTGTTGACATGGTCCATCCGCCTCCGGAGTCCAGGGAAGGCAAACGCTAGGCAGCGGCCTTTCCCGGCAGAAGTGGACGTTGCGCCCCAGGCCGGCCCCGCCGTTGTACGGATCGTCCCGGCGGCATAAGCGCGCCTCGCTCCGCCGGCGCAGCGCGAACCACAGCTCCATGCGTACGTCGGGGTCGGTCAGGTCCCGGTCCAGGAGCCGGGTGATCTGGCGCATCCGGTGACGCACGGTGTTGCGGTGGACGCCGAGGTCGGCGGCGGTCCGGTCCCAGCTCCCGTTGTGCGCGAGCCAGCTCCGCAGCGTGCCGAGCAGCAGGGCCGAGTCCTTGGGCGTCCCCGCGTCGAGGCCGGCCAGGAGCCGGTCGGCGTACCGGGAGGCCTGCGGGGTGTCCAGGAGCGCCAGCAGACCCTGGGGATCGGCACCGGCCACCACGCTTCGGCCCCGGATCCGCGCGCCGTCGAGGGCGGAACCGGCCTCACCCCACGCGGGATCGAGGTCGGCGGCGGGATGCGGACGGCTGATCCCCGCGAGGAGGCCCGCGTCGTCCACCGCGCGCAGCAGTTCGCCGGTCGGACGGTCGTCCGGCAGGATCGCGACGAAGGTGTCGTCGTCCTGCTCGACGAACGGGGTGTCCAGCAGCACGGACAGCCGCTGGGTGATCGTCTCGCGGGAGCCCGGTGGTTCGCCTAGCAGGCCGCGGACAAGGCGCCACGGCACGTCCTCGGCCAGGTCGAGCGGGGCGGCCAGCCCGCGGGCGAGCGTGGGGAGCCGCAGCAGGCCCGTGACGACGGCCGCGCCGAGCGCCTCCGGCGAGCTCGCCGCCGAGGGCGCGGTGAACAACAGCGACAGCGCCGAGGCGGCCACGCCGACGAGGCCACGGTCGGCGACGGTGAACGGCGTGCGTCGCGCGATGGCCACGGCGTAGCCGGCCGGGGCAGGGCCGAGGAGCCGCTGCACCTCGACGTTCTCCTCCGCCGCGGTGAACGCCGCGCTCCACGGCGACCGGCTCGCGCAGGCGCGCTCCAGCGCCTCCGCGACCTCCGGGTCCCGCCGTACCGGCCCACCGGACCAGGTGCGGTCGCGGTTCCGATCCACGACCAGTACCCAGCCGTCGAGGAGCTCGGCCAGCCGCTCGACCACGGCCCGCAGCGGCCCGGGGCCGGCGGCCGCTCTGATCAGCAGTCCCTGGCCGTCGGAGAGTCGCTTCAGGTCGCGGGTCTCGGCCCGGACCAGCTCGGCGTGGTGGAGTTCGACGATCGAGGCGAACGGCACGTGCGGCGGCACCTCGAGCAGGGCCATGTCGTGCCGGTCGCACGCGGCGACGAGCTGCGGCGGCACGGCGTCGAATACAGGTGTCACCCCGAACCCGACCGCGACGACCCTGGCGTCGCTCAGGCGTCGCACGTACTCGTCGCTGTCGGCGGGACGGAAGCCGGTGCCGGCGAGCAGGAGGAGTTCGCCGCCTCGCAGGAACGGCGGATCGGGCAGTTCGCTCACGTGCACCCAGCGAACCCACCGATCGGCCGGGTCGGCCGCGCCCAGCGGGCGCAGCGCGAGCCGGTCCACGAAGAGCCGGAGGGGAACCACGGGTCAACGATAGGCGGACCGCTCACCTGCTCTGATCGTGCGTTTCAGCGGGTCACGGCCACGAAGATCTTGGTCGTGGGCTCGATCGTCACCCAGTCGCCGGCGAATCCCCGCGGGATGAAGAACGCCTCGCCCGCGCCGAACTCCTCCCGGCCGCCGTCGAGGTCGACCACGGCGACCCGGCCGCTGAGGAGGACGCAGATCTCGTCGTACGGCCACGGGTCGATGCGCACCGCGCCGGGCTCGCCGGTCCAGTATCCGCCGGAGTACTCCCGTGCCGGTCCGCCGTAGGCGAGGTACTCGGTCTCCTCCCAGCGCTCCGACAGCACCTGATAGCCGTCGAGGGGCGGCACCGTGGCCGTGCCGTTCTCGGGGGTGAGACGGACGATGTCAGTGATGCGCATGGGTCGCTCCGATGTCGCGAGTCAGGAACCGGTCCAGCACGTTGCGGACGATGCGGTCGACGAACGGATCGCCGGCCTCGAGCGCGTGCGCCCACTCCGTCGAGCCCCCGTTGAACACCTCGCCCCGCCCCCGGGTGAAGGCCGCGATCATGCCCGCGCCGCGCATCTCCCCCTCGTGGACGTAGTCGGGCAGGTCCGCGCCCAGCTCGCGGTTGTAGGCGTAGACCTCCTCCTCGGGGCCGCCGATGGGCAGGAGACCGTCGAAGCGGTCCTCCTCACCGCGGACCGCCGGGGTCATCGCGAGGATCTCCAGCGTCTCCGGCGCGCCGTCCTCGAAGGTCGGGTACGGCAGGCCACGCCGGAAGGTGTACTCGACCGAGTCGACCTCGAACGCGGCGAGGAAGGTCGGTGCCGCGCCGAGCTGGTCGCCGTAGTACAGGTCGGTGTCCGCGAAGGCCCAGTGATGGGGACGGTAGACGGTGAACCCGCCCGACGAGCGGGGCGTGGCGACCCCATAGCGGGTGTAGATGCCGCCGAGACCGTTCAGGCCGATCGTGGTGGCCCCCGGGCGTCCCACCGACTTGGCCTCCCACACGGTGGTGGCCGTCTGCGGTGACCGGGCGGCGTCCGGGTCGAGCGAGGGAAGGCGGTAGCAGAACTGCGTCGTCAGGTCGTCACTCAGCCTGACCTGCCACTGGTAGTTGCCGCCGAACCGGGCGAGGCCGCCGCCGCCGTCCACGAAACGGTCGACGGCGTCGCGCATCCGCCAGCTCCAGTACTCGTCGTGCCCGACCACGATCACGCAGCGGTAGGGGTCGAGCACCGTCTCATCGGCGTGCAGGTCGTGCTGGGTCAGGTAGTCCAGCTCGTACCCGTGCCGCTCGGCCCACCGGACGAACGGCCGCTCGTAGGTGGCCCAGAACGCGTCCGCGTGGTGACGGCTGTAGCCGTTCAGGCGCGCCCACTCGTACGAGGCGTAGCGGGGGGCGCCGTGCATCGGCAGGGTGAGGTGGTTCGCCTCCCGCGGCGCGCCCACGGGTTTGCGGATCATCCCGCGGGCGATCGGCCGCCGTGTCGACGACAGCGGGCTGCCCGTGTCCTCACGCGGGTCGTCGCCCAGCCCACGGTAGTGGTTGGCGCCGCCCCAGTCGTTGTAGGCGAGCATCGTGCTCGTGGTGAGGACGATCGCGGCCCTCGGCCGCCGGGCGGGCGCGGCCTTGACCACGAAGAAGTGCTCGCGTTCCCAGAGCTCGCCGTCGCTCAGCGTGGCCCGTACGGTGACGACGTAGAAGCCCGGACGCCAGTCGCCGGGGATGTCGAGGGTGAGGCCGACGGGCCAGCCGCACCCGGTGGCGTAGGCGTCGGCGGGTGCCTCGAACCGCCCGGCGGTGACGCCGTCGCGGCTCCAGACCGTCTCCGGACGCAGGCCGTCACGGGTGACCTCAACGGTGAAGGTCGGCACGCTCGCGCTGAGGTGGAAGGCGACCGTCTCACCGGGGAAGTAGGAGAACCGGTCGGTGTAGCACCACACCTCCTCGGTGTCCGGAGCGGCGTACGCACGCTCGGACGGCCACTCCCTCGGTGACCAGACGAATGCGGGCTTGGGGTTGTGCACGGTTCTCTGCTCCTCGGTCGTTCTTCAGGGCCGCCCGCCGTCACGGCCCACGGCCAGGACGCTGAGCAGTTCGTAGGCGACGTGCGCCGCGGCGATCCCGGTGATCTCCGCGTGGTCGTATGCCGGGGCCACCTCGACGATGTCGGCTCCGACGATCTCGGCACCGGCCAGCCCCCGGAGCGTGGCCAGCAGCTCCCGGCTCGTCAGCCCGCCGGCCTCCGGCGTACCCGTACCCGGAGCGTGGGCGGGGTCGAGCACGTCGATGTCGACCGACACGTACACCGGCCGGTCGCCGAGCCGTGCCCGCATCCGCTCGACCGCGGCGGCCGTGCCGCCGGTCTCGTAGTCGTCGGCGCGGATGATCTGGAATCCGAGCACGCCATCGTCGGTGAGGTCCTCGCGCGAGTACAGCGGGCCACGGATCCCGACGTGCATGCAGTGCTCGGGATCGAGCAGACCCTCCTCGGCGGCCCGGCGGAACGGGGTGCCGTGCGTGTAGGGGGCGCCGAAGTAGGTGTCCCAGGTGTCCAGGTGGGCGTCGAAGTGCAGCACCGCGATCGGGCCGTGGTCGCGGTGCAGCGAACGCAGCAGGGGCAGCGCGATGGTGTGGTCGCCGCCGAGCGTCAGGAGCCTGGCGCCCTCGGCGCGCAACTCGTCCGACCGCCGCTCGATCGTGCGGATCGCCTCCTCGATGTCGAACGGATTCACGCCGATGTCACCGGCGTCGGCGACCTGCTGGAGGCGGAACGGCTCGACGTCGAGCGGTGGGTGGTAGGGCCGGAGCAGCTTCGACGACGCGCGGACGTGGCCCGGCCCGAAGCGCGCGCCCGGCCTGTAGGAGACGCCGGTGTCGAACGGCACACCCACGATCGCCACGTCCACCTGGTCGACCTGGTCGGTGCGCGGCAGCCGCGCGAAGGTGCTCGGCTCGCCGTAGCGGGGGATCTCCGTCGCGTCCACCGGGCCGATCCTC
Organism: Actinoallomurus iriomotensis; assembly: GCF_030269445.1. Taxonomy (GTDB): domain Bacteria; phylum Actinomycetota; class Actinomycetes; order Streptosporangiales; family Streptosporangiaceae; genus Actinoallomurus; species Actinoallomurus iriomotensis. The sequence goes on along the minus strand of NZ_BSTJ01000017.1, from coordinate 27,511 downwards.
GGTGCGTCCTTCATGAGTCGCAGCCTCCAAAGACAGGGATGGGAGAGGTCACTCGGCGTCCTCGCCGAACGCCGACATGACGTGCTTGACGCGGGTGTACTCCTCGACGGAGTAGAGCGACAGGTCCTTGCCGTATCCCGACTGCTTCACGCCGCCGTGGGGCATCTCATGCACCGGGGGCAGGTGGCAGTTGACGCCGACGTGACCGGCGTCGATGGCGCCGGAGACCCGCAGCGCGCGGGCGTGGTCGCGCGTCCACACACTGGAGGCCAGCCCGTACGGCGAGTCGTTGGCCTGCCGGATCGCGTCGGCCTCGCCGGCACAGGTCTGCACGGTGACCACCGGCCCGAAGATCTCGGTACGGCTGAGCTCGTCGGCCGCGGTGATCCTGTCGACCACCGTCGGCCGGTAGAAGTAGCCGGGCCCGCCGGCGGCCTCGCCGCCTTCGAGCACCTTCGCGTGCGACGGCGTCCGCGCGACCAGCCCCGCGACGTGCGCGAGCTGGGCGGGGTTGTTGAGCGGCGGGATGGCCAGCGTGCCGTCGCCGGTCTCCTCCGGCGACGGCTTGATCTCACGCACCCGGTCCACGAGCGCGGCGACGAACGCGTCGTGCGCCCGCTCCGCGACGATCACCCGGGTGGCCGCGGTGCAGTCCTGACCGGCGTTGAAGTAGCCGGCGAAGCCGACCGCCTCGGCGGCGGCCTCCAGATCGGCGTCCTCGAAGATCACCACCGGGGCGTTGCCGCCGAGTTCCAGGTGGGCGCGCTTGACGGTGTGCGCGGCGGACCGCGCGACGGCCCGGCCCGCCGCCGTGCTACCGGTGATCGAGACCATGGCCGGGACCGGATGCGCGGCCAGCGCGGCGCCGGTGTCCCGGTCGCCGCACACGACGTTGAGCACCCCGGGCGGCAGGATGCCGGCGAAGAGCCCGGCCAGGTGCACCGCGCTGGCCGGGGTCGTGTCCGAAGGCTTGAGCACGATGGTGTTGCCCGCGGCGAGCGCGGGGCCGATCTTCCAGATCGCCATCATCGCCGGGTAGTTCCACGGCGCGATCGCTCCGATGACGCCGACCGGCTCGCGGCGGATCGACGAGGAGTGACCGCGCACGTACTCGGCCGTCGCCTTCCCCTCCAGCATCCGGGCCGCCCCCGCGAAGAACCGGAGCTGATCGACGATCGGGACGATCTCCTCGCGCAGGGTCAGCGCCGGCGGTTTGCCGGTGTCCCGGCACTCGACCTCGACCAGTTCGCCGGCGTGGCGCTCGATCGCGTCCGCCATGCGCAGCAGGTGGCCCATCCGCTCGGCGGGCGTCGTCCGCCGCCAACCGCCGAACGCGCGCGCCGCCGCCGCGCAGGCCCGGTCGACCTCCCGCGCGTCCGACCGAGGGGCCGTCGCGTACACCTCGCCGGTCGCGGGGTCGACGATCTCGGTCCGGTCGCCCGTCGGCGGGGCGAACTCCCCGTCAACGAAGTTCGCAAGCTCCATGAAGGACCAGGCTAGGAAGCCGGTCGCCCGCCCCGCTTGGTACGAACCGGCCCAGCCGTCGGACCCGGTTGTGCAGTCCGGACAACATCCGGGCGTCGGGCGTGACCACAGTCGGACATCTCGTGGACACCGCCGACGCGACCCCTACAACGGTCCACCGCCGGGGCGCCTCCCGAATACGGGCGTCCGAAAGGAGCGCTGCCGCCGCAACCGAGCCGCCGACCGGGCCCGAGGCCGCCCGGCGCCCACCCGGAATGGTCGGCGAAAAGCCAGGAGAACACCGGACGGCCTGCGGAAACGAGGCGACCCCCGCCGGGGGGGAGAGCGGGGGTCGCCGTACGGTCCGGCTCTGGGGGGGTAGAGCCGGTCCCGTTTTTCCGAGGGAAGTCTCTTCGTCAACCTAAATCGGAAGACAGGCCATCGTCAGCAACAACGTATACCTAGCTTCCTCAGTGTATGCAGATTCGACATATGCTGCCCCATCACAGGCCGTTGCGTCGAGAGGCGTTCTATTTCAAGAAGCATCCAGGACACTACTCCCATGACATATTCGGACATACACCACCTGTGTCACAGCCTGAACACCGACCGCGAGTTCCGCAGCGTAGCGGACGAGTTCGCGCCGGTTCTGAACGCCGCTTGACCGAACCGGCTGGAACATAGATCACTCTAGGTAACCGCTTGACCTGAGGGCGGGAACGACACGCCCCTTCCACCCCCACGACCGCCAACACGGTGAACATCCGGCGAAGAGCACAGGCCGGACCGACCGCACAGGGCTTGTCAACTGCGAGAATTCGGCGTAGACAGGTGTCACGGACGCATAGTCCGAGCACGGCAGCCGGGCACCCACGCGCGACCAGCCGCGGTAGGCGTGTCGAGACGGGCTTGACCCGGTCCGACTGATGAAGGTGCACGCTTGGTAACCCGGTCTGACGTGACGGCGAGCGACGTTCCCACGGGAACGCCGCTCGCTTTGGTTGCACTCTCAATTTCGTAAATTCGGGCATTAAGCTCATCTACGTGTGAATGCCTCGCAAACCGCCAAGGCGTCCCGGGCGCCAAGTGCGGTGGCCTCGGCGCAGTGACTCACCCATTGCCCGACTCCCGACGGAGTGCCCGAGACATAGGCGCGGATCGCCTCGACATAAGCGGAGCCGAGTTCCACATGCCCCACTTCCGGCGCGGCCAGCGACTTCGGGTCCAGACCGCGGTCGATCAGCGTGAGCCGGGCCGCCGCGCGCGCCACCAGACCGTCCGCCGAGCCGAACGGCCGCAGCGCCAGCAGTTCTCCCTGGGCGACCGCGGCGACCACCAGCGCCGGCGCCTCGGTCGGCGTCGTCAGCAGGTCGCTCAGGGACGACAGCCGCTCCGCGACCTGCGACGGGGACGGAGGCGCCCCCAGCGACAGCGGATCGGCCGCCTCAAGCGACGCACGGGGACGCCCCAGCGAGCCGGAATCCGAGCCGGAGACCGCCAGCACATGCAACCGCGCCAGCGCCTGACGCGGCGCCACCCGCCACGTCGGCGCCAGCGACCCCAGGGACGCCGACACCCGCAGCGCCCCCTGGATCAGCGGATCCTCCACCAGCCCCGCCCGTACGTCCTCGAGCGAGGCCGGTGCCCCCTCCAGCTCCGCGGACGCACGGGCGCCGCGCAGGGCCGACTCCGCCGAGACCTCCGCGCTCCGCCGCCGCAGGATCCGATGACCGAGCAACCGGTCCACCGCCTCCCGCGCCGCGGCGACGGATTCAGGAACCCCGGGCAACCCCGCGACATGGGCAAATGGGTCGTTCATTCGGACGACCCTAATCGGCGGGCACCGGGTACCCTTCGCGGGGCCCGGTGACAGGGATCGATGCCCCTTGTCACCACCGGCTTCGAACTGCTGGAGTGGCTAGACAGACCACCGACTCACCCATTGGCCGAAGGAGCGCACCGTGGCGCAGGAACCCCCAACCGAAACCCTGTCCAACCTTCTTCAAGAGAGCCGGCGGTTCGCTCCCCCCGCGGAGCTGGCCGCGGCGGCCAACGTCACCGAGGCCGCCTACGGCGAGGCGGCGGCGGACCGTCTGGCGTTCTGGGAGAAGCAGGCGGAGCGGCTGCACTGGCACACCAAATGGGACAACGTGCTCGACTGGTCGAACCCCCCGTTCGCCAAGTGGTTCACCGGCGGGCAGCTCAACGTCGCGTACAACTGCGTCGACCGCCACGTCGAGGCGGGCAACGGTGACAAGGTCGCCTACCACTGGGAGGGCGAGCCGGGCGACACGCGGACGATCACGTACGCCGACCTCAAGCGCGAGGTCAGCAAGGCCGCCAACGCGCTCATCGAGCTGGGCGTGAACAAGGGCGACCGGGTCGCGATCTACATGCCGATGATCCCGGAGACCGTGATCGCGATGCTGGCCTGCGCCCGGCTCGGCGCGCCGCACACCGTGGTCTTCGGTGGCTTCTCCTCCGACGCGCTGCGCAACCGCATCGAGGACTGCGACGCCCACGTCGTCATCACCGCCGACGGCGGATACCGCCGTGGTGCCCCGAGCGCCCTCAAGCCCGCCGTCGACGAGGCGATCGCGGGCCTCGACCACGTGCGCAACGTGCTCGTCGTACGCCGCACCGGCCAGGACGTGGCCTGGACCGACGGCCGCGACGTGTGGTGGCACGAGTTCGTCGACCGCCAGAGCGAGGAGCACGAGGCCCAGCCGCACGACGCCGAGCACCCGCTCTACGTCATGTACACCTCCGGCACCACCGCCAAGCCGAAGGGCATCCTGCACACCTCGGGCGGCTACCTCACGCAGGTCTCCTGGACCCACCACGCGGTGTTCGACCTCAAGCCCGACACCGACGTGTTCTGGACCGCGGCCGACATCGGCTGGGTGACCGGGCACTCCTACATCGTGTACGGGCCGCTCTCCAACGGCGCGACCAGCGTGATGTACGAGGGCACGCCCGACACGCCGCACAAGGGCCGCTGGTGGGAGCTCGTCGACAAGTACAAGGTCACCATCCTGTACTGCGCGCCCACCGCGATCCGCACGTTCATGAAGTGGGGCGCGGAGATCCCGGCCCAGCACGACCTGTCCTCGCTGCGGCTCCTCGGCTCGGTCGGTGAGCCGATCAACCCGGAGGCGTACGTCTGGTACCGCACCAACATCGGCGGCGACCGCACCCCGGTCGTCGACACGTGGTGGCAGACCGAGACCGGCGCGCTGATGATCTCGCCGCTGCCGGGCGTCACGCACGGCAAGCCCGGCGCCGCGATGCGTCCGCTGCCCGGCATCGAGGCCGACGTGGTCGACGACCAGGGCAAGCCGGTGCCGGACGGCGGCGGCGGGTTCCTCGTGGTCAAGGAGCCGTGGCCGTCGATGCTCCGGACGATCTGGGGCGATGACGAGCGGTACGTCAAGACGTACTGGTCCCGGTTCGACGGGCTGTACTTCGCCGGCGACGGCGCGAAGAAGGACGAGGACGGCGACCTGTGGCTGCTCGGCCGCGTGGACGACGTCATGCTCGTCTCCGGCCACAACATCTCCACGACCGAGGTCGAGTCGGCCCTGGTCTCCAACCCGAAGGTCGCCGAGGCCGCGGTCGTCGGCTCCACCGACCCGGTCACCGGCCAGGCGATCGTCGCGTTCGTGATCCTGCGCGGCGACACGGTGGACGACGGTGACGCCCTGGTCGCCGAGTTGCGCGACCACGTGGGCAAGCACCTCGGCCCGATCGCGAAGCCGCGGCAGATCATGATCGTCCCCGAGCTGCCCAAGACGCGCTCGGGCAAGATCATGCGCCGCCTGCTCCGTGACGTCGCCGAACACCGCTCGCTCGGCGACGTGACCACGCTGACGGACAGCACGGTCATGGACCTGATCAAGGAGAAGCTGCCGGCCCAGAAGGAGGAGTAGACACGCCGACGGGCCTCAGCCAGTACGCGACACGGGAGGGCGCGGCCGGTGGGCCGCGCCCTCCCGCGCGTGTACGGCGCCCTGAAGGGGAATCCGAAAAGGGATGGTCACGACGTGTGACGCCGGACAGGACTAACCTCTGACTAGGCGGTCTTGATCAAGCCGACCGCCGTCGCCCGCGCCCGGGGACACGTCGTCCCGTACGGAGAGGAGAACCATGACGGAGGTACGGTCCGACGGGCAGCTCGAGGACAAGTCTCTCGGTGAGCTGGTCGCCATCGCCACCGGAAGTGTTTCCCGCCTGGTCAAGTCCGAGATCGAGCTGGCCAAGCTCGAGCTCAAGGACGACGCCAAGAAGGCCGCCCTCGGCAGCACGCTGTTCGCCGTCGCGGGGCTCATCGGCGGCATCGTGGTGATCCTGCTGTCGATCGCCGCCGCGTACGGCCTGATGACGGCCGGCATCTGGAACTGGGCGGCCTTCCTCATCGTCGCCGGCGCGTACGTCGTGCTCGCCGCGATCCTCATCGGGATCGGGCTGTGGCGGATGAAGAAGATGACCGGCGTCAGCCGGACGCGCCGCACCATGAAGGACGACATCGCCATGCTCCGCCGTGGCGGCGACGAATCCAAGCCCGCCCTCACCGAGTAAGTCATGTCCGACGAATCCGCCGCCCTGATCGAAGGCCCCTGGCGGCATCGATCGGTGAGCGCGGGCGGCACCCGCTTCCACGTCGCCGAGCTCGGCGGCGGGCCGCTGGTCCTGCTCGCGCACGGGTTCCCGGAGTTCTGGTGGACCTGGCGCCGGCAGCTGGAGACGCTGGCCGCGGCGGGATACCGCGCGGCAGCCGTCGACCTGCGCGGGTACGGCGGGAGCGACAAGCCGCCGCGCGGATACGACCTGGTCACGCTGGCGGGTGACGTCGCCGGGCTGGTGCGCTCGCTCGGCGAGGCGAACGCCACGGTGGTCGGCCACGACTGGGGCGGCCTGCTCGCCTGGACGATGGGCGTCTACTACCCCAAGGTCGTGCAGCGCCTCGTCGCGGTCTCCACCGCCCATCCACTGCGCCTGGGCCACTCGCTGCTGACCGACGTGCGCCACCAGGGCTGGGCGGCACGCCACGTGTTCGGCTTCCAGCTGCCGATCGCACCCGAGAAACGCCTGGTCAAAGACGATGCCGCCCTCGTGGGCGAGCTGCTGCGCGACTGGTCCGGGCCGGGCTGGCCGGACGCCCGCACCGAGCAGGTCTACCGCACCGCCTTCCAGATCCCGGCCGTCGCCCACTGCGCGCTGGAGTACCACCGCTGGACGATCCGCTCACTGCTGCGCCCGGACGGCATCCGCTACTCCCGCCGGATGCGCGCCCCGATCCGCGTACCGGTGCTGCACCTGCACGGCGCGCTCGACCGTACGGTGCTGCCGCGCAGCGCGCAGGGCTCGGGCCGCTACGTCGAGGCGCCGTACCGCTGGAAACTGATCGAGGGCGCCGGGCACTTCCCGCAGGAAGAACGCCCCGAGAGCTTCGACGAGGAGCTCCTCGGCTGGCTGTCCGACCCGGAGCCCGACCGTTGAACGACCGCGACCGCGACGACGCGGGCCGTGCCCGCAGCTCCCGCCCCCGAGACGCGTACGGCCGCCCGCTCCCCCGCGGCGCGCGGGGCGAGGACCGGGTGCCGGACGACTACACCGCGCCGCCGGAGGAGGCTCTGGCCGAGGCGCAGCGGCTGCTCGACGCCGACCGCCCGTTCCACGCCCACGAGGTGCTGGAGGCCGCCTGGAAGGCCGCCCCGGACCCGGAACGCGAGTTGTGGAAGGGCCTGGCCCAGCTGGCGGTGGGCTTCACGCACGTACGGCGCGGCAACGCCCAGGGCGCCCAGGCCCTGCTCCGCCGCGCCGCCGACCGCATCGCGGCCTACGACCCGGCCCCGTACGGCATCGCCGCCGCTTCGCTCGCGGCCCACGCCCGGCGGATGGCCGATCGCATCGAGAAGGACGGCCTGGCGGCCGTGACCGACGCCGACCTGGCACCGAACCTCAGCTGAGGAATCAGTCGGAGCAGGACTGGGTGGAGACCTCGTTGACCGCGTTGACGCCGGCCTGGGCGTCCGGGGCCACCTCGGCGGCGGTCAGGACATAGCCGGTGTCCTTGTTGTCCAGCGCGGCGGCGAAGACCACGCCGTACACCTTGCCGTTCGGGGCCAGGAGCGGTCCACCGGAGTTGCCCTGCTCGACCAGGGCCCGGATCGCGTAGATCTCGCGGGTGACCTGGCCGGAGTGGTAGATGTCCGGGCCGCGCGCCTTCTGCTTCGCCCGGATGCGCGCCGGGCGGGTGGTGAAGGGGTGGTTCTTCGGGAAGCCGGCCACCACCGCGTCGTCGCGCGTGTGCGCCGTGCCGTCGAACTTCAGCGTCGGCAGGGACAGGCCCGGCACGTCGAGGATGGCCACGTCGCGCTTGTAGTCGTACAGCACGACCCGGCCGCTGAACGTGCCGCTGCCCATGGTGAACACGTGTGGGTTCGAGTCGACGCCGGCGACCACGTGGGCGTTGGTCATCACGCGGCCCGGGGCGTACACGAAGCCGGTGCCCTCGATCTTGCGCTGGCAGCTGCGCGCGGTGCCGATGATCTTGACGATGCTCTTGCGGGCCTGGCGCAGCTCGGGGGTGTTGAGGATCTTGGTGTCCGGGGGCGGCACGTCGACCACCGACTCGCCGCCGAGCCCGCCGAAGACCTGCGGGAAGCCGGTCTTGGAGACGAACCCGCGGAAGGAGGAGAACCAGGTCTCGGCCTGGTCGGGCATGAAGGTGTTCACGCCGTGCAGGACGGTGGAGTCCTTGACCTGCGTGCGCAGCCACACGAACGGCGAGGTGACCAGCGCGCTGCCGATCAGCCAGGCGACGACCAGGAGCGCGACACCGCTGACGCACGCACCGCCGACCGCGTCGACGCTGCGGGCGGACTCCCAGGTCACGCGGCTGCGCAGGGCCGAGCCCACCGAGGAGGCCAGCAGCTGACCCAGCGTCGCGGTGAGAAACGGGATCACGATGGCCAGCAGCGCCTGCTGGGCCGGACCGTCGACGACCGCCTTGACGATCGGCGGCGCGATGAGCATGCCGACGATGACGCCGCCGACGAAGCCCACGAAACTCAGCGAACCGACGATGAACCCCTGCCGGTAACCCGAGATCGCGAACAGGACGACGAGCGCCAGAAGAATCAGATCGAGAAGGTGATCGCCCAGCACTGGTTCACCGTATAGGGGAAAGGCGGTCGCGCACGTCCCCTCGGCGGACCAGATCCGCTCCGGCGCGGTACATACGCGGGACTACTCGCGCTTGGCGAGATCGATGACCTCGGGCGGGAGCTCTTCGACGCGACTTTTGTCCCATGGACGCTCCCAGCCTCCGACCTGGAGAACACGGTGGAGGATCCCGGCGGTGAACCCCCAGACGAGCATTCCGCGCGCGCGGAAGGCGGGCGCCAGATGTCCCGCCGGGCCCCGGATCCGCAGCCGGTTGGCCGGATCGGCGAGTTCGGAGATCGGCACCCGGGCGACCGAGGCGACCTCGCCGGGGTCGCCGGCGGCGATCGCGGACGGCTCACGCCACCAGGCGACCACGGGGGTCACGCGGTAGCCGCTGTGGGAGACGTACAGCTCCGGCATGGTCGCCAGCACGGCGACGCCGTCGGGGTCCAGACCGGTCTCCTCGGCCGCCTCGCGCAGCGCGGCGCCGACCGGCCCGTCGTCGCCGGGGTCGATGCCGCCGCCGGGGAAGGCCGGCTGCCCGGCATGCTTGCGCAGCGTGTCGGCACGCTGCAGGAGCAGCAGGTCGGGCCCCTCCGGACCCTCACCGAACAGGATGAGGACCGCGGCGGCGCGCGCGCCGTTGGCGGGCGGCCTCAGCTGCTCGGGCACCTCCGTGGCGGGCGCCACGGCCACGAAGTCGCGCAGCCACTCCGGGCAGTCCGGGACGTCGAAGACGCGGGTCACGAGAACGGACCCGGCCGGACCAGCTTGCTCGCCGTCTTCTCATCCGTCGGTCCCTCGCCGAACGAGGGGCACAGCGGGGCGAGCGGGCAGGCGCCGCAGGCAGGGCGCCGCGCGTGACAGATCCGGCGACCGTGCCAGATCAGCCGGTGCGACAGGATCGTCCAGTCTTTGCGCGGGATCAGCTCACCGACCTCGTACTCGATCTTGACCGGGTCGGTCTCGGCCGTCCATCGGAACCGCCGGACCAGCCGGGAGAAGTGCGTGTCGACGGTGATGCCGGGCACGTCGAAGGCGTTGCCGAGCACGACGTTGGCGGTCTTGCGCCCCACCCCGGGCAGCTTGACCATCTCGTCGAGCGTCCGGGGCACCTCTCCGCCGAAGTCGTCCCGGATCGCCGCGGAAAGCCCCATGACGGACTTGGTCTTGGCGCGGAAGAACCCGGTGGGCTTGAGGATCCCCTCGACGTCTTCGGGGTCGGCGGCCGCCAGGTCCTCGGGTGTGGGGTACTTGGCGAACAGTGCCGGGGTGGTGAGGTTGACCCGCTTGTCGGTGGTCTGCGCCGACAGCACCGTGGCGACCAGAAGCTGGAAGGGGTTTTCGAAGTTCAGCTCGCAGTGCGCGTCGGGGTAGGTCTCGGCGAGCACCCGGTTGATCTTCCGCGCCCGCCGCACGAGCCCCAGACGCGTCTCCGACTGCCACTTGCGGGCTCGCGCTCGTGGGGTCACATCCGTCGCCATGCCTGTCAGGGTAAAGCGTCCGGGCGGGGCCGCGACCACGAACCGGAAACCGGTCATCCCTGGTCGCCGCGGACGGAACGTGAGAGTAAAAGGGGGGCCGCGTCACGTTCACACTGCGACGTGCGTCACACTTATGGTCGTAGGTTACCGAGGAGGAAACGTGAACGACCGCGACGTCGAGGTGCTCGGCCGGGCGCCGCTATTCGAGGCGCTCGACGAAGAGGGAGCCAGGGCGCTGCGAGCCACGGTCACAGAGGTGCACCTGTCACGTGGTCAAACGCTGTTCTCCGAAGACCAGGAGGGCGACCGCCTCTACGTGGTCCTCGAAGGCAAGATCAAGCTTACCCGTACGGCCCCCGACGGCCGGGAAAACCTCCTCAGCGTGTTGGGACCGAGCGAGATGTTCGGCGAGCTGTCGCTGTTCGACCCGCGGCCCCGTACGGCGAGCGCGATCGCGGTGACCGAGGGACGGCTGGCCGCGCTGAGCCACAGCGACCTGTGGCCGTTCCTCAAGGGTCATCCCGAGATCGGCATCCACCTGCTGCGCGCGCTGGCCCAGCGGCTGCGCCGCACCAACGAGATCATGGCCGACCTGGTCTTCACGGACGTGCCGGGCCGGGTCGCCAAGGCCCTGCTCGACCTGGCCGAGCGCTTCGGCCAGCCCACCGAGACCGGCCTGCACGTCCACCACGACCTGACGCAGGAGGAGCTGGCCCAGCTCGTCGGCGCCTCCCGCGAGACCGTCAACAAGGCGCTGGCCGACTTCGCCCAGCGCGGCTGGCTCCGCATCGAGGCCCGCGCCGTCCAGGTCCTCGACATCGAACGCCTCCGCAAACGCTCCCGCTGACCGGGGCACCGCCCTCAGCTCCAGAGACGGAGATCCAGGTGCCGGAGTTCGTCGTCGAGGCCGACCCGGACGCGGTGGCGAGGACGCGAGCCGCCCTCCTGCGTTCCAGGCGCGGTTCCGCGTGGAGCTCCGCGGTCGGAGGCTGCCTCATCCTGGGCATCGCGATCGGCGCCACGGCGATCGCGGGATTCGGCCTGGTCTCCTTGCCGATGGCCGGGGTGGGAGTCGCGGGCCTGATCCTGGTGGCCGATGCCCGGAGGCAGTTCACCGCGGTTCGGCGCATGCGGGCGACCTGGACGGCCATCGGCGTCCCGCCGGAGGTACTCCTCCTGTCCCCGGCCGGGCTTCGCTGCCGCGTCGATATCGCGCCGGAGCCCTGCTTTCTCCCCTGGTCCAAGGTCGCGAAGGTCGGTCTGCGCGGCGGGCGGTCGCTCACCGTCGAGCTCGCGCCGGGCGTCACCGCGGCCACGCCGGGCGTGAGCGGGCTCGACCAGCCCGAGGTACGACGCGCACTCCGCCGTCGTGAACTCCGCTTTCCCCTCAGCTCACTCCGCCGGCCGCCGGAGGAGATCGACCGAGCGCTCACCACGTTCACCGCCGGCCGACTGCGCCTCGGCTAGCCTCCCTTCCGCGGCCTTCCGCGGCCTTCCGCGGCCGGACTGGACATCCGTCCGGTGGACCACACCCGAACAACTCTCCGACTACGCCACGGTGCTCGCCGCCGACCAAGGTCGGGACATGGCCCGGTCCTGGGGTTAGGAGCGGCCGTCGGAACCCTCGGCCATCCACCCGAGAGTGTCGAAGCGCATGGGCGCGGCCCCGACCAGCTCGGTGAGCCGCTCTTCGAGCTCCTTGAGCTGGTCGGTGCCGATCCGCTGCTCCCACTGGCGCCGCAGGCCCTCGAAGACCTCCTCGCCCTCGCGCAGCAGGTCGGAGCCGCGCGGCGTTATTCGCAGCCGCTTGCGGCGCCCGTCGGCCGGGTCCGGTTCGCGGGCGACGTAGCCGCGCTCCTCGAGCACGTTGATGATCTTCGCGGCCGCCTGCTTCGAAATGGAAAGGCGGCGGCCGAGTTCGGCCGCGTTGTCCGCTCCCGAGAGCATCGCGTGCATCGCGAAGTCATGCAGGGGGCGGTGGCCCGGGTAGCCCCGCCGGGCGAGTTCGGCCGTCGCGGCGTCCGCGAAAGAGCGGAACCCGGCCAGCAGAAGGAGCGCCAGGTCGGCACCGGTGCGAGGCATCGGTCCAGGCTAACGCACCCCAACAATATCGACAACCAAGGGGACTACCTGGACATCGACAACCCTGGGGACTATTTTGGTCGACAACCAAGTAGTCGAAATTCGGAGAGCACGATGACCACCACCCCCGGCGCGACCCTGCCCGGCGTCACCCACCACACGGCCGATCTCAACGGCACGCGCCTGCACTACGTCTCGGCCGGCGACAGCGGCTCGCCCATCCTGCTGGTCCACGGGTTCCCGGAGACCTGGTGGGCGTTTCACAAGCTGATCCCCCTGCTGACGGCGAGCCACCGGGTGATCGCGGTGGACCTGCGCGGCTTCGGCGACTCGGCCATCGGGCCGGGCGACTGCGACAGCCGGACCGCGGCCGAAGACCTGCACCAGCTCATCCGGCACCTCGGCCTCGGCCCCGTGCACCTGACCGGCCAGGACATCAGCGGCGCGACCGTCTTCCGGCTGGCCGTCACCCACCCGGAAGATGTGCTCAGCCTGACCGCCATCGAGATGGGACTGGCGGGCTTCGGACTGGAGGCACTCGCCGACGTCACCCACGGCGGCGCCTGGCACATCGGCGTCCTCGCCGCTCCCGGCATCCCCGAGATGCTGCTGGCCGGGCGCGAGCACGAGTTCCTGAGCCGGTACGCGTTCCCGTCGATGACCGCGGTGCCGGGATCGATCACCGCGGCCGACATCGGCGAGTTCACCCGCGCCTACTCCCGGGCGGACGGGTTCCGCGGCGCGGCCGGCCTCTACGGCTCGATGCTGCGCGAGGGCGCCGAACTGAAGAAACTCGCCGAGGCGGGCGGGTTCCGGGCCCCGGTGCTGGCCATCGGGGCCGGCGGCGGGCAGTTCACGTTCGCCACCATGTCCCGGGCAGCGTCCGGCGAGATCCGGTCGGTGCTCTTGGACGGAGTCGGCCATTACGCCGCTCAGGAGGCCCCGCAGCGCGTCGCGGACGCACTGCTCGAATTCACCGCGGACATCGACGCGGCCTAGCGCTGCCACCACGCGCAGGTCGCCGGAGTCTGCGACATCTGCACCATGGCCACCGCCGACGCGGCGACGGCGGCGCCATCACCTCTACCGTCGCCGGCGAAAGCGCCCGGGGTCGAGGAAGTCCACGGCGCAGTACGGGTCCTCGCCGGTGATCAGCTGGGCGAGGAGCTCGCCGACGCCGGCCGCGTGTTTGAAGCCGTGCCCGCTGTCCCCGCCCGCGACCACGATCCGGGGCCGCTCGGGCAGGCGTCCGACGAGGAACTGCCCGTCGGCCGAGTCCGTGACCATGCACGGGATGACCTTCGCCGGCCGCGGGTCGAGTCCCGGGAACGCCGCCGCGACGGCGGAGGACAGCTCGTCGAGGTCCGTGCCCGGGTGGATGTACCGGTCGAGCTCTTCCGGGTCGACGGCGTCGTGCGGCTCGTCGCGGTCCAGGCCGACCTTGACGCCGAAGTCCTCGTCGGAGCCGTGCCCCCACAGCCCGTCGCCGTTCTCCCGTCGCCAGATGAACGCGGGGAAGCGCGCAAGGGTGAAGTCGGACGACGCCGGGTCGCGCGGCGCGAACCAGTACAGCGGGGTACGGCGCGGCCGGAGCGGCAGGCCGGGCACGAGCGTGCCCAGCCACGCTCCGGCCGCCACGACCACCTGCGACGCGTGGAAGGCCACCGTCGGCGTCCGTACGGTGACGCCGTCGTCGTCGGCCTCGATCTCGGTGACCATGGTGTGCGGGTAGACGTCGGCGCCCAGCCGTCGCGCGGCGGCGACGTGGGCCCGTACGTTCCGCTCGGGATAGCAGACGCCCGCTCCCGGGTCCCACACGGCGACGTCGCCGGGCGCGAGGCCCGCGTACTGCGGCTGCCGCGCGACCAGCTCGTCGTGACTCAGGGACGTGACGGGGACTCCGGCGGCCGCGGCGGCCTCCAGCGCGCCGCGTACCGGCCCGCTGTCCGGCGCACCGACGCTGAGGCAACCGGTCTGGCGTACGAGCGTCTCTCCGGTCTCCTCGCCCAGCGAGGTCCAGAGCGCGAGCGTCTTCAGCGCGATCGGCGGCAGGCCGGGATGCTCCTGGCACGCGACGCGGAACAGCCGGGTCCGTCCGTGCGAGGAGCCCAAATGGTGGCCGATGGCCTGGCGTTCGACGCCGGCCACGTCGACGCCCCGCTGCGCCAGCCGCCACAGCGCCGCCGAACCGAATCCGCCCAGCCCGACCACCACGACGTCCTTGTTCAGGATCTCCATCGGGCTGTCAGACCCCGCGTTCGGCGAGGTAGTCCAGCTGTGCCTGGACCGACACCTCGGCGACCGGCCACAGCGAGCGGTCCACGTCCACGTACACCCGCTCCACCACCTCCCGGGCCGTACGGGCGCCGGCGGCGAGGGCGTCCTCGACCTGCTGGAGGCGTTCACGGCGGTGGGCGATGTAGTAGTCCAGCGCGCCCACCGGGTCGTCGAGCTTCGCCCCGTGGCCCGGCAGGATCACCCGCGTGCCCTCGGCCATCGCGCGCAGGCGATCGAGGGAGGCCAGGTAGTCGCCCAGGCGATGCACCACCGTCGTGCCCCGGCCCAGGACGGTGTCGCCGGTCAGCACCGCCTGGTCGGCTGGCAGCCAGAACGTCAGCGAGTCCGGCGTGTGCCCCGGCGTCTGCATGACCCGCAGCTCCAGGCCGTCCAGCTCCACCACGTCGCCCTCGGCCAGGCCCTCATCGCCGAGCCTCAGCGCGGGGTCCAGCGCGCGTACGGGCACCCCGCCCACGAGCGAGGCGAACGTGCGGGCGCCCTCCGCGTGGTCCGGATGGCCGTGGGTGAGCAGGACGAGCCCCACCGGTCCCGCCACCTCGGCGACGCGGCGCAGGTGCCGCTCGTCCTCCGGACCCGGGTCGATGACCAGGGACCGCGCGCGGCCCGGCTCACGCACCACCCAGGTGTTGGTGCCGTCGAGCGTCATCTCCGAGGGGTTCGGCGCCAGAACACAGAGCGCCCGCTCCGTACCCATACCGTCGATGCTCATCACAGCGTCACTCCCTCGGGCATCACCAGATACACGCCGCCGTCGATGACGCGGGCGGAGGGGACGAGCGGCTGGATCGTACGGCGGGCCGCCAGGACGGCCGCCACGGAGTCGTACTGGGCCAGTTCGGTCAGCGTCACCAGGGTCGGCGGGAGCATCGGCATGTCACCCCGCCGGGCGGCGTCCGCCGCGTCAGCCGGGCGGATCCACACGACCCGGTCGGACTCGGTGCTGACGTCGCGGGTGCGCTGGCCCTCCGGGAGCGCGGCGACGAAGAACCTCGTGTCGTAGCGGCGCTTTTCGATCTCCGGAGTGATCCAGTGCGCCCACGGGCGCAGCAGGTCGCCGCGGAGCACGAGGCCGCGCCGGGCGAGCAGCTCGGCCAGTGACAACGACCGGTCCAGCAGCGCCTCCCGGTCGGCCTCCCACTCGTCGGCGCTGGTGTCGGGCACGATGGCGTCCTCTGCCGGGCCGGCCAGCAGCACGCCGGACTCCTCGAACGTCTCGCGTACGGCGGCGCAGACGAGCTCGCGGGCGAGCGTCTCCGTGGCGCCGAAGGCACCGCCCCACTCGGCCGGGGACGGCCCGGCCCAGCCGATCGTGACGTCGCCGTCGCGCCGGTCGACCGAGCCTCCGGGGAAGACGTGGGCGCCCGGCGCGAACTTCATCGACGACACCCGTCGCAGCAGGTAGACGAGGAGCCCGGCCGGAGAGTCGCGGAGGAGGATCACGGTGGAGGCGTCGCGTGGGACGGCCACCTCCACCCTGCCCTCGCTGATGTCTCGTGCGCGTTCGGCCAGCCCGTCGGGCAGCCGGAAGCCGGATGCGTCCGCCAAGGCGCCTCCTCGCTCAGGACGGTCCCCTGCCGACAGGGGCGTACCGACCGAAAGCTATTCGACTTCGGCGATCAGCTCTACCTCGACCGGGGCGTTCCGCGGCAGCACCGCGACGCCGACCGCGCTGCGGGCGTGCCGGCCCGCGTCGCCGAACACCTCGCCGAGCAGGTCGCTCGCCCCGTTGATCACCTGCGGCTGGCCGTAGAAGTCCGGCGCGCTGGCCACGAACCCGACGACCTTGACGATGCGGCGTACGCGCGACAGCTCGCCCACCTCGGCACGTACGGCGGCGATGGCGTTGAGGGCACAGACCTTGGCCAGCTCGGCGGCGCGTTCGGGGTCCACCTCGGCGCCCACCTTGCCGGTGGCGATCAGCTCGCCCTTGACGATCGGAAGCTGCCCCGAGGTGAAGACGTGCGCGCCCGAACGCGCCGTCGGCACGTACGAGGCCAACGGCGCCACGACGTCGGGAAGCTCCAGGCCGAGCCCGGCGATGCGCTCCTCGGGCCTCATGGTCGCGCTCCCCTTCTCACTCGCTCCGGCGTACTCACGCCTTCTCCCGCTTCAGGTACGCGACGAGGTTCTCCGGGTTGGGGCCGGGGATCACGGTGACGAGCTCCCAGCCGTCGTCGCCCCAGTTGTCGAGAATCTGCTTGGTGGCGTGCACCAGCAGCGGCACGGTGGCGTATTCGTAGCGTGTCATGAGCGGCACTCTAACCGCCCCGGCGGCGTCACCTCGGCCGCAGGCCCAGCTCCGCGCCGAGGTGGTCCGGGTCATCTTTGGACCCGTTGCGGAACGTGCTGAACTCCAGCCCCGCCGGTGACTCACAGCCCAGCGCCCGCAGCGCCTCCACCGCCTGCGTGGCCAGCGGTCCGATGTCCGCCCACACCACCGGCTCGCCGAGCGTCCATTCGGCGAGCCCCGGGGTCTGCTGTCGCGGTCGCCAGCCGAGTTCCAACATCCGCCGCTCGCGTTCGGTCAGGTCGTCGTCGTCCGGCTCCGGCAGGTACGCCGACATCAGCTCGGGGTCGAGCGCGCTGGTCGCGATGGTGCCGTTGCCGAAGTGGGTCATGAACTGCACCGTCGTCCTGGGTTTCCCGGGCCCGCTGATGAGCACGGCGGCGTCGGTCGGCAGGGTCTGCAGCACCCAGTCCAGCCGCTGCCGCAGGTCCGCCCAGTCGGTGCACTCTCCGGCGGCGCCCCGCTCCGTGGGCCGCTCGTCAAGGTGCGAGAGCCGGTACGGCACGGCGAAGGGGCCGTCGTCGCCCCAGGCCCGGCACCGCACCCGGTCCTCCGGCACGGCGAGCACGTCGCGCAGCGCGGAGATGACGCTCTCCGCCCGGCCGGCGAGGAAGTCGCCCTCCTCCTCGTACCATCTCCAGCCGAGGTTCCAGGTCGGCATGATCGGCGAGGTGCCGCTGCTCCCCAGGTCCCATCCCAGCGCCTTGAGGCGCTCTTCCTGGTCGCCGGACAGGCCGCGGGCATCGAAGATCTCCGCGACGACGTAGCGGTCCATGAACCGGCTCAGCATGACGTACGCCCCGGTCGCCGGGTCACCCAGCCGGACGCGATCGCCGGGCTCGTAGCCGTCGCCGAGCCACCGGGTCACCTCCGGCGCGCCGTCCGCCGTGCTGTACGGCCCCGCGAGGATGTCCCAGAGCGACCCGCCGTGTTCCGCGGCAGGCGGGTTCAGGCCGGTCCCTCCACGTTCGGCGTCTGCGTGGACCGGTCCCTCGGCGCCTCGATCCCCTGGTGTCCCACGGGCGCGTCGGACTCGAGGCCCGGCACGGGCGGGACGTCCTTGACCGAGTCGATCGAGGAGGGTTCGGCGGCCCTGGCCAGGTCTTCCTCGGCCTTGGCCAGACGCTCGGCGAGGTCGGTGCGCGGCGTGCCCTCGCGGGGCGTCTGGTCACCGCCTGCGGCGCGGTCGAAGAACCGCAGCAGTTCGACCGGGAAGGGCATCACCAGGGTGCTGTTCTTCTCCGCCGCGACCTCGACGACGGTCTGCAGCAGGCGAAGCTGGAGCGACGCCGGGTCCTGGGCCATGACCTCGGCCGCGGCGGCGAGCCGTTTGGAGGCCTGGAACTCACCGTCGGCGGTGATGATGCGCGCCCGCCGCTCCCGCTCGGCCTCGGCCTGACGGGCCATCGAGCGCTTCATGCCCTCCGGCAGCGAGACGTCCTTGATCTCGACCCTCTGGACCTTGATCCCCCAGGGCGCCTCGGTGGCCTGATCCATGATCCGCTGCAGTTCGGCGTTGATCGTCTCGCGGTCGGACAGGAGTTGCTGCATGTCCGCCTGGCCGATCACCGACCGCAGGGAGGTCTGCGCCACCTGGGAGACCGCCCAGTTGTAGTTCTGCACGTTGACGATGGCCTTGACCGGATCGATCACCCGGAAATAGACCACCGCGTCGACGCGCACGCTCACGTTGTCCTGTGTGATCCCCTCCTGAGCGGGCACACCCATGGCGACCGTCTGCATATTGACCTTGGTCATCCGGTCGATCATGGGAAAGATCAAGGTCAGCCCGGGCGCGCGGAAGTGCGACTGCACCTGACCGAGGCGGAACACCACGCCACGCTCGACCTGCTGCACGACCTTGACGGACGAGATGACGATGAGCAATACGAAGAATGCGAGGACGCACAGGAGAATGATCGCCGCTTCAGCCACGAGGCTCACCTTTCTGACGGCCACTTCCCTCTATGTCCGACACTAGCCCGTCCCGTGGTAGGCGTGTCGGACGTCACTTGTACTCGCCGGGAGACGTCCCCGAACCGGACGATAACCTCGCAAGAGTGAGGGCGAGAGACACCGATTGGGACGGCGTGCGCCTGCACGTGGTCACCGGCAAGGGCGGCACCGGAAAGACGACGGTCGCCGCCTCACTCGCGCTGGCCCTGGCGGCCGAGGGTCGCAAGGTCCTGCTCATCGAGGTGGAGGGGCGGCAGGGCATCGCCCAGCTGTTCGACTGCCCACCGCTGCCGTACGAGGAGCGCAAGGTCGCGGTCGCGCCCGAGGGCGGCGATGTGTACGCCCTGGCGGTCGACCCCGAAGAGGCGATGCTCGAGTACCTCGAGATGTTCTACAACCTGCGCCGGGCCGGCAGGGCGCTCACCCGCCTCGGCCTGATCGACTTCGCCACGACGATCGCCCCCGGCCTGCGGGACGTCCTGCTCACCGGCAAGGCCAGCGAGGCCGTACGCCGCAAGGACAAAAAGGGCCATTTCATCTACGACGCGGTCGTGATGGACGCGCCGCCGACCGGCCGCATCAGCCGCTTCCTCAACGTCAACGCCGAGGTCGCCGGGCTCGCCAAGGTCGGACCGATCCGGCACCACGCCGACACCGTGATGAAGGTCATCCGCAGCCCCGAGACCGCGGTGCACTTCGTCACGCTCCTGGAGGAGATGCCCGTCCAGGAGACGGTCGACGGCATCGCCGACCTGCGCCAGATCGGCCTGCCCGTCGGCGGCCTGATGATCAACATGGTCCGGCCGCCGATGCTGCCCGAGGCCGACCTCGCGGCCGCGCTCACCGACGAACTGGACGTGGAGTCCATCCGCATGGGCGTCAAGGCGGCCGGCGTCGAGGACGACGCCGCCGAGATCGCCCAGGCTCTCGCCGCCGAGGCCGCCGACCACGCGCGGCGTACGACCTTGCAAGGACGCGAGATGGCCCGGCTCGCCGACACCGACGTACCGCAGTACGAACTGCCGCACCTCAGCGACGGCATGGATCTGGCCGGGCTGTACGAACTCGCCGACGAACTCAGAAGGCAGGGGGCGGCGTGAAGGTCCCTCCGGTGTTCGACATCGACACCCTCATCGACGATCCCGACACGAAGATCATCGTGTGCTGCGGGTCCGGCGGCGTGGGCAAGACCACGACCGCGGCGGCCGTCGGCGTACGCGCGGCCGAGCGCGGCCGGGACGTCGTCGTGCTGACCGTCGACCCGGCGCGGCGGCTCGCGCAGGCGCTCGGCCTGTCCGAGCTGGACAACACCCCGCGCGCGGTCGAAGGTGTCGAGGGCGACCTCTACGCGATGATGCTCGACATGAAGCGCACCTTCGACGAGATCGTCGAAGCGCACGCCGACCCCGAACGCGCCCAGCAGATCCTGGCCAACCCCTTCTACCAGTCGCTGTCCTCCAGCCTGTCCGGCACGCAGGAGTACATGGCGATGGAGAAGCTCGGCCAGCTGCACCGCTCCGGCGACTGGGACCTCATCGTCGTGGACACGCCGCCGTCGCGTTCGGCGCTGGACTTCCTCGACGCGCCCGAGCGCATGGGCCGGTTCCTCGACGGACGGCTCATCAAGCTGCTGATGGCGCCGGCCAAGGCCGGCGGGCGGTTCGGGATGAAGGTGGTGACCGCCGGGTTCGGCATGTTCACCAGCGTCATCACGAAGGTGCTCGGCGGTCAGCTGATCCGCGACATGCAGACGTTCGTACTGGCCTTCGACACGGTGTTCGGCGGCTTTCGCGAGCGGGCCGACCAGACGTACCGGCTGCTCCAGGCACCGGGCACGGCGTTCCTCGTCGTGGCCGCGCCCGAACCCGACGCGCTGCGTGAGGCGTCGTACTTCGTGGAGCGGCTCGCCGAGGAGCACATGCCGATGGCCGGTCTGGTGGTCAACCGCGTGCACCGCTCGGACGCCTCACACCTGTCGGCGGTGCGCAGCCAGGCGGCCGCCGAGACGCTGGAGGCGCGTGGCAGTCACCAGCTGACCGCGTCGCTGCTGCGGCTGCACGCCGAACGCATGCACATCACCGCACGGGAGTCGCGGCTGCGGGAGAGCTTCACCTCGTCGCATCCGAGCGTGCCGGTGGCGACCGTCGGCGCCATGGCCGAGGACGTGCACGACCTGGAGGGTCTGCGCGCCATCGGCAACGACCTCGCCGGCGAGGCCACCGAGCCCGCGGCATGACGATGGCCTGACCGCCCTCCATCGGCTGCCAGGCCAGGTGAGTATCAGCTCGCGACGAGCTCTTCTTCTGGGTCCTGAGACCGCTCGTACTGCTCCTTGGCGGTCTCGAGCAGCTCACGCCACGACGTAACGTCGGGACGCCGGCGCAGCAGCGCACGCCGCTCGCGCTCGGTCATGCCGCCCCACACACCGAACTCGATGCGGTTGTCGAGGGCGTCCGCGAGACACTCGGTACGCACTGGGCAGCCACGGCAGATCAGCTTCGCCCGGTTCTGAGCGGCGCCCTGCACGAACAACGCGTCGGGATCCGCGTTACGGCAGGCGGCGCGGGCGGTCCAATCAGTGATCCACATCTTGGCCCCACTCCCCTTGGTCGGTTGTCGTTGCGAGCCCAGGCCGGACGGGCGCGGACGTCAGGCCGCCATACGAAAGCCGTGGGGAAGAACTTACGGAACGACGGGAGGATTCAACAGTCCCCGATGGGCCCATTCTCGAAATAGCCCCTCCGGGCCATCCGACGGCAACGAACTAGTCATCCGTCTGCGGTGACCTGTGCCAAATGTGCGTCTCGTCCCGCGTAACCTATGGTGCGTGATGGGTGCGAGGGAAGATCAAGAGCGTGTGATCGTCAAGCTGCTGCGACTGCTCGGGGCGGCTGCCTTCGCGGGGGTACTGGTCGGTCTGCTGGCATTGCCGGGTGTGGGCAGTGTGGGGATGGCGGCGCGGGACGCGTCGGACAACTTCCAGAACATGCCGGATGACTTCAGCCTGTCGCCGCCGCCGGAGCGGAGCACGGTGTACTCCGCGGATGGTCAGGTCCTCGCGGTGTTCTATGAGCACAACCGTGAGTCGGTGAGCCTGAACCAGATCGCGCCCGTCATGCAGAAGGCCGTCGTCGCGATCGAGGACGACCGGTTCTACGACCACGGGCCGCTGGACTTCAAGGGATCCTTCCGCGCGCTGGTGACCAACGCGCAGGACGGCGGGATCAAGCAGGGCGGTTCGACCCTCACCCAGCAGTACGTCAAGAACCTCCTGGTCGAGAACGCCAAGGACGACAAGGAGGCCCAGGCGGCGAAAGCCCCCAACTTCGGGCGGAAACTCCGCGAGTTGCGGTACGCGGTCAACGTCGAGAAGCAGCTGACCAAGCAGCAGATCCTCGAGGGCTATCTCAACATCGCGTACTTCGGGTCGGGCGCGTACGGGGTGCAGGCGGCCTCGCAGTACTACTTCAGCAAGAACGCCTCACAGCTGACGTTGTCGGAGGCGGCGCTGCTCGCCGGTGTCACCAACAGCCCGTACTTCTATGACCCGGAGATCAACCAGAAGGGCGCCACCGACCGCCGCAACACGGTGCTGTACCGGATGGCGCAGCTGAAGATGATCACCAAGGCGCAGGCCGACGCCGCCGCGGCGACACCGATCACGCTGCACATCAAAAAGCCCAAGGCCGACTGCGTCGACAGCAAGGCCCCGTTCTTCTGCGAGTACGTCAAGGACGAGATCCTGGGCAACCCCGCGTTCGGCAAGACCGCCGCCGACCGCGAACGACTCCTCTACCGCGGCGGCCTCACCATCCGCACCACCCTCGACATGAAGGCACAAAAAGCCGCCCAAAGAGCACTGGCGCTACGACCGAACAAGACCAAGACCGCGACCGAGGCGATGGTCAAACCCGGCACCGGCGAGATCAAGGCCATGGTCGTCAGCAAGACCTACGGCGACAGCAGGAAGAAGGGCCAAACCACCCTCAACCTCGCCGCCGACTACGCCCACGGCGGCAACGGCGGCTACTCCGCCGGCTCCACCTTCAAGATCTTCACCCTCGCCGCCGCCCTCGACAAGGGCTACAGCGTCGGCACCACCCTCCCCGCACCCAACAGCACCACCGTCAGCGGCTACACCGACTGCAAGGGCAACCACTTCGAGCCCTGGACGCTCAGCAACGCCGAGACCTCCAAGCAGAAGTCGGCCAACCTCAACACCGGCACCTGGGAATCGATCAACACCTTCTACGCGTATCTCGAACAGCGCGTCGGGCTGTGCGAGGCGTCGAAGATGGCCGCCAGTTTCGGGATGAAGCAGGCGAACGGCCAGCCGCTGCAGCAGGTGCCCTCCCAGGTCCTCGGCACCAACAACATCGACGTCACCCACATGGCTGCCGCGTACGCCGGCTTCGCCGCCCGCGGCCAGTACTGCACGCCGATCGCCATCACGGACGTCACCGACTCCACCGGCAAGAAGATCAACGTCCCCAAGGCCAAGTGCGGCAAGGCGGTCGACACCAGCGTCGCCGACGAGGTCACCCGCATCCTGCAAGGCGTGATCACCAACGGCACCGGCCGCGGCTTGGGCATCGGCCGTCCCGCCGCGGGCAAGACCGGCACCTGCGAAGCCCACTCCTGCGCGCTGTTCGCGGGCTACACGCCGGACCTGTCCGCGGTCGTCTGGTTCGGCGACCCGGCCGCGCCGTTCGGCAACCCGAGCCCCGGCGTCTACGGCTCGAACGTCGGCCCGGTCTGGCGGGCCTCGATGGAGGGCGCGCTGCGCGGCACCAAGGCCTCGTCCTTCCACACCTCCGTCAACGACTTCAGCGACCTGGGCCAGGCACGCATCCCGAACGTCCGTGGCCTGTCGGTCCAGGAGGCGACCCACCAGATCGAGGCGGCCGGCTTCAGCGTGCAGGTCTCGCCGCGCGCCATCGACTCCGACCAGCGCAAGGGCACGGTTGCCTACACCTCGCCGAGCACCGGCGTGAAGGCCGACAAGGACACCTCGGTCGTCATCTTCGTCAGCAACGGCAACGGCCCACGTACCAAGCCGCACAAGGGAAAAAAGCGGGGCGGCGGCATCTGGCCGTTCAACTAGCGCCCGTCCGGCGTTCGAGGTTCGCGGCCATCCGGCTGAGCGTGCGGACGGTGGCGACGTAGTCCTGCTCGGTCAGCCCGTCGAGCACGGCGCGTCGCGTCTCGCCGACACGCTCGGCCACGGCGGCGTGGGCGGTCCGCCCGGGCGCGGTCAGCGCGTACCGGCCGTCGTCCTCGGTGACCCAGCCGCGTTCGGCCAGGTCGCCGAGGACGTCTTCGAGGGTGATCGCTCCTTCGCCCCAGAAGGGGCGCAGCGCGTCCCTGAGGCCGTCGGCGGTCAGCGGCGCGTCCCTGATGGCGTTCATCGCCTGCCAGTGGCGCCGGGACAGCGTGTGCCCGGCCAGTGCGCGGTCGAGGGTGGACTCCAGGAGCCCGTCGAGGTGCTTGAGCCAGTAGCCGATCGGCCGATCCGTGGGTTCCATGCCCGCAGTTATATATAGTTTGACAACTACATGTCTACTGACATCTATCGAGGGGACATCGATGCCGGTTGAACCCGTTGAGGTGGTCGAGCGGGCCATGGTCCGCCTCCGCCGGCGGATGACGCGGCGGACTCTCGCCGGCGAGGCCCAGGTCAACGACGCGACCTTCGGCGTGCTCGACGCCGTCGAGGCCGCCGAACACGCGGGCGCCCCGATCGGCGTCTCCGAGGTCGCGACCGCGCTGAGCGTCGACCAGCCCCGCGCCAGCAAGCTGGTCGCCGCCGCCGTGGCGGCCGGCCTCATCCGCAGAGAGGCCGACCAAGCCGACGGCCGGCGTACGCTCCTCGCCCGTACGGAGGCGGGCCGTGACCTGTCCGCACAGGTTCACGACCACCGCCGTACGAAGTTCGCGGCGGCGATGGCCGACTGGTCACCGGCCGACCGCGCCGACTTCGCCCGCCTGCTGACGCGCTTCACCGACGCGTTCGGGTGAGTCACTCCGCGAGCTGGCGCTTGACCTCACCGGACACGCGACGGCCGTCGGCCCGTCCCGCGACCTTCGGCGTGACGACCTTCATCACCTGACCCATCGCCCGCGGTCCGGCCGCGCCGGTCTCGGCGATCGCGTCGGCGACGAGCGCGGTCAGCTCCTCGTCGGACAGCTGCGCGGGCAGGTACTCCTCGAGCACGACGCCCTCGGCACGCTCGGCCTCCGCCTGCTCCGTACGGCCCGCCCCGTCGAACGCCTCAGCCGCCTCACGGCGCTTCTTGGCCTCGCGCTGCAGCACCTTGACGACCTCGTCGTCGGACAGCTCACGCGCCTGCTTGCCCGACACCTCCTCGTTGGTGAGCGCCGTCAACGCCATACGGAGCGTACGGGTGCGAACCTCGTCACGCGCCTTCATCGCGACCGACAGGTCGGCCTGGAGCTTCTCCTTCAACATGGTCAACATCTAACCGTGCCGTCGCGGGCCTGCGCTTTCCAATAATTCGGCGTGGCACGTCTGGCACGATGGGTGTGTGCTCAAGAGATACGCCGTCCCCCTCGGGGCTCTGGGTCTTGGTGTCGCCGGCATCGGCTACGCGTCCGTCATCGAACGCAACTGGTTCCGCCTGCGGCGCTTCGACGTACCCGTGCTCGCCCCCGGCCAGCGGCCTGTCAAGATCCTGCACATCTCGGACACGCACCTGACCCCGGGCCGCCGCCGCCTCATCAACTGGGTCGCCGCGCTGGACTCCCTGGAGCCGGACCTCGTCGTCAACACGGGAGACTCGATCTCCCATCCGGACGCCATCGGCCCGTTCCTGTCGCTGCTGGGACCGCTGCTCGACCGCCCCGGCGTGTTCGTGTACGGATCGAACGACATGTACTCCCCGGTGCCGAAGAACCCGGCGCGCTACCTGTGGCGTACGAGCCGTGCCGACTACGCCAAACGCCGTACCGTGCCCGACCTGCCGTACGAGGAGCTGGGCGCCGCCCTGACCGCGGCCGGCTGGCTGGACCTCAACAACCACACGGGCAGCCTCAAGGTCGGCGACGTCGAGGTGGAGTTCGGCGGCATCAACGACTCCCACATCGGCAAGGACCGCTACGACGAGATCGCCGGCCCGGTGTCCCGCGGCGCGCTGAGCATCGGCGTCATGCACTCCCCGGAGCCCCGCAACCTCGACCGCTTCGCCGCGGACGGCTACCAGCTGCTGCTGGCGGGCCACACCCACGGCGGACAGCTGTGCGTCCCGTTCTACGGTGCCCTGGTGACGAACTGCGGCATCGACCGCCCACGCGTCAAGGGCCTGCACCGCCACGCGAGCGCCTGGCTCCACGTGTCGGCCGGCCTGGGCACGTCACCGTACGCCCCGGTCCGCTTCTGCTGCCCCCCGGAGGCGTCGTTGCTGACATTGGTCCCGGCATGATCAGGGCGCGACGGCGCGGGCAGGGGTGAACGTCCGCTAGAGTAGTTCCGGCGCAGGCGTTGAACGACGATCTGTGGCCACCGGGGTGTAGCGCAGCTTGGTAGCGCGCTTCGTTCGGGACGAAGAGGTCGTGGGTTCAAATCCCGCCACCCCGACGCAGGTCAGAGGCCTTGTACCACTGCGGTACAGGGCCTCTTCGGGTGCTTGGCCGCCTATCGACATGGGGGCTCGCGCCTCACCGCTTTATCTTGAGGGCGAGTCTTCAAATCGCGTGACCAACTGCTGAACGAACGCCCGATACAGGTACTCCAGCGCCCCATCGTTGGTCTCATACTCGGCGAGGTCGCGTTCGATCACTTGCTGGGCCTCCTCGCGTCGCCCCCGCAGGAACAGGAACGCGACGTGATGAAACGGGCTGTAGCTAACGTTCGCCACCAGACGAAAGTCCCTCAGCGCGATCTCGAAGCGCTCATCATCGGCGAGGTCACGCGCGAACGGCATCCCGTACGCCTCGACCAACGTCCGCAGCCGCTCGGCCGCCGGCGTCGCGTCCTCAACGGTCTCGACCTCAAGCTCCAAGAACGAGTTCGCCGGAGTCAGGTACCCGATCGACCTGCGGACCGTACAGCCGATTCCACGGGAGCGGTCCACCAGCCACTCGTCCAGCAGACGTTCGAGCGGGTCACATCGCACGCCCATGACCGGGTTGACCCAGAGCGGATGACGCTTCGTCGAGGTGTTCAGGCCGAGCCACGCCAGATAGCCGTTGCCCAGGTCGTAGGTAAAGATATCGCCGGCCCGCTTGCGCCAACCCGCCGCCTTCATCTGGTCGCGGGCCGCCGCGCTGAACGCGGCGATCAAATCGCGCATCACGGGCGACACAGTACGCCGCCGCGTAAGTGAGGAAGGACTCCGGATACGCGAGAGCGGATGGGACCCCTGCGGCGCTGATGCCGAGTCGGTGCAACCCCTGGAGCCACCAGCGGCGTATCGGAGCATCCCACGGCTGCGCCAGAAGGACCGGACCGCCTAAGAGGCCGCCCATCCCTGCGCTCCACCACGAACGTCCACGATCCTCGGTGCAGTGCTCGGCGCTGGTCGCAGGGTGCGCACGCAGGTCGCGGGAGGCTTGGGATTCCTTCGGGACGAAGAGGTCGTGGGTTCAAATCCCGCCACCCCGACCGGCTCAGAGCCCCCTTCCGATCCTTCGGTTCTAGGGGTCGTCGCAACACCGGTTGATCAACTGGTTGGTGTCAGGAGTTTAGTGAGGCGCTCGGCTGGGGTTTCCCAGCCGAGCGTTTTGCGTGGTCTGGAGTTGAGTTCGGCGGCGA
>NZ_BSTJ01000016.1 GCF_030269445.1 Actinoallomurus iriomotensis | reverse complement strand
CTTCGCGGACACCGGCTGGGTCCAGGTCCACCTCGACACCGAAGGCGACCTGTTCCTGCTGCAGTCCCTGGTGAGCCTGGCCATCCAGGCCAACGACCCCGCGTCCCACCCGGTCCGCCCCGCCGTCGCGAACTGCCCGGCGTACGTCCGCGGGCCCGTGCCGGCACCGTCGTGGCGTGATCGCCGGGTCCGCGTCCGCAGGGGCCGGGCGAACCTGGCCGTATGACGGCCCGGCCGCCTCAGCCCGCCTCAGTCCGGATCCCGGGGCGACAGCGGATCGCGGTCACGTAGATCAGCCTGAGCGGGCACCCGCGGGTGATTCCTCGCACCGGATCGCCGAGCGGCGTCGCGTGGACGGCTCCGGGCCGTTCGAGGCGCCGCGCGGCGAACCATCCGACCGGCGAGGCGTACGGATCGGACGTCACGGTGTCATATCCATGGGGAGGACATCAAAGGGCAGAACCGGGCGAAGCATCAGCGGTTAGGGACCGACGGCCGTCATCAGACTCCCTGCGCCCGCTCCCGTACGGTGGCCGGCTCCTCCTCGGGCCGGACCGGATGAACGCCGGCCCCACGAGCGCGGCGCCGAACGCGACCGTCGCGGCCGTGTCCAGCCAGCGGCCTGGCCATCGAGCTCGTGCCCGAGCCGTCCGCCTAGCGGCGGGCCGGCCGACCTGCGTTGAGGCGCCGTACGGCGATGGCACGGCTCGCGCGCGGCGACGATCGTCGCTCGCCCTGAACGGCAAGGGCGACGACCTCAACCGGGCACTCCAGTCCACCGCCGGCCTCACCCAGGACCTGGCCGCGCAGGACCAGCGGATCGTCCGCCTCGCCAGGAACCTGCGCGCGTTCGCCGCCGGGCCGAACCGCCGGGACCGCGACCTGGGCGGCACCATCGACGACATCGCCGGCGCCGGCCGGCTGCTCACCGGGGAGCGCACCCGGCTCAAGGGGTTCCTGTCCGGCATGGTCACGGTGATCCGCAAGAGCGGCGTCCTCATCACCGCGTACCGGGAGACGCTGCCGAGCCTCACCGCGGACCTGCCCAACGTCGTGATGTCCCTCAAGGTGAACAGCGGATCGCCGCGGCAGGCGATCGGGCCGAGGGCGCCAGCGTGCGAGAACGGGTGTCGGCGAGCATCGACGGCCGGCTGGAACTGCTCGACCGCCACTCCGAGGCATGGCTCGCCGCGTTGGAGATGACCGGTTCCGGCGGTGACCCGCAGCTCGCCCGTGTCCTGGACGACGCCCGCGAACGTGCGGTCGACCGCATCAACGAGGTCGTCGGCATGACCACGCTGGCCGCCGAGCACCCGGAGGTCAACGCCGTCCTGCGCGGCTACAGCGGGATGGCGGAGTCGATCTCCCGGGAATGGCTCCGACGCGGCCGCCTGACCCGCCGCCAGGCCTACCTGCTGCTGGAGGAGGCCCTCCTGCACATCATCTCCACGGCGCTGCCCCAGGTCATCGCGAACCAGGACGAGAAGGCGCCGAACCCCGGCCGGTGAAGGGTCAGCCGGCGCCTTCGCGGCCGGCGATGGCGGTGAAGATCTTCGCGCACTCGGCCACGAGCTCCTCCTCGCTCACCGTGAGAGCGCCGGACAGCCAGGCGGTCAGCGTCTGCGCGAGACCGCCCACGACGAACTGGGCGACGAGGTCGAGTTCCGGGCTGTCCGCGATGCCGTAGACCTCCCTGGCCTGCCCGCTGAGCAGCCGGGCGAAGAACGTGGAGGACTCCAGCCGCCGCCGGGCGAGCAGGGGATCGGTCAGCGTGACCGAGAACAGCACCCGCCCGTGGCGCGGGTCGCCGGCCACGGCGCGGACCAGGTGCTCGATGCCGGCGCGGATCTTCACGTCGGTCTCGGGCCCGGCGGCCTCCAGCGCGGACAGGGCGGCCGCGGCGACGGTCTGGACGACGTGCTCGTAGACGGCCGCCACGAGCTCGTCGCGGCCGGGGAAGCTCTCGTAGAAGTAGCGCGCGGTCAGCCCGGCCCGCTGGCACACCCGGCGCACGGTGAGCTGGTCGCCCCCGGCACCGCCGAGCAGGTCCAGGCCCGCCTCGATCAGCTGCGCCCGCCGCTCCGCCCTGCGGTCGGCGCCGCTGACGCCTCCGTAGGTCCGCATCTCCGCAGCAGCCATGCGGCCATCTTGACAGGTCGTTCTCCGGCGAGGAATCTGATAACAGGCGTTGTCAGAATATTTTCCCCCGGAGCTGCCATGTCGGCCACCGAACCCGTTCCGCTGGACAAGAAGGTGATCGTCGGCGCCGCGCTCATGGCGGGCGCCGCCAACGTGATCATGCAGCTGGCTCGTCCGGAGGTCGGCTACGGCGTGATCGAGAGCAAGGTGGAGAGCGGGCAGCTGCACCGTCACCCGATCAAACGGTCCCGGACGACCTTCAGTTACCTGGCCGTCGCCCTCCTCGGCACCCCGGAGGAGAAGGCGGCCTACCGCAAGGCGGTGAACAGGTCGCACGCGCAGGTGCGCTCGGGGCCGGACAGTCCGGTGCGGTACGACGCGTTCGACCCCGGCCTGCAACTCTGGGTCGCCGCGTGCCTCTACCGAGGGTTCGAGGACACCTACCAGGCGTTCGTCGGCCCGCTCGAGCCCGCCGACCGGGAGCGGCTGTACCAGGCGGCGGCCACGCTGGGCACGACGCTGCAGGTGCCGCCGGAGGCCTGGCCCGCGGACCGTGAGGCCTTCGAGGACTACTGGCGCGGGGAGATGAAACAGGTCTCGATCGACGAGCCGGTCCGCCGTCACCTGCTCGACATCGCCGACCTGCGGTTCCTGCCCTGGCCGGTCAGCGCGGCCTTCGGAGGGTTCAACCGGTTCGTCACGACCGGGTTCCTGCCCCCGGACTTCCGTGAGGAGATGCGGCTGCCCTGGAGCGACCGGGACCAGCGCCGGTTCGACCGGCTCGTCGCCGTCGTCCGGGCGGTGGTCCGCGTACAGCCTCCGCCGGTCCGGCGATTCCCCTTCGACCTGCTGATATGGGACGTACGCCGGCGCATCCGCACGGGCCGTCCGCTGGTGTGACCGCCGCCGGTGGTCTGGGCCGGCCGGCCCATCGCGGGCAAGATGGACGCAGTCGACCAACGGATGGGCTGGTGTCGTATGGCGATCGATCCGACGGGCAAGGACCTCAAGCGCTTTCTGGCGCACGAGCCGGAGCGGCCGGTGGTGATGCTGAACCTGCTCCGCTTCAAGGACGGCGGCGCCGAAGGGTACGCCGATTATCTGCGCCACTTCAGGCGCTCCGCGGAGCAGGTGGGCGCCGCCATCATCTATTACGGCCTCGGCTTCGACCCCATCGTCGCCGAGCAGGGGCAGGACTGGGACGCCGTGTTACTCGTCTCCTACCCGAGCCGGTACGCCTTCTCCGAGATGGTGCGCGACGAGGAATACCAGCGCGGCACTCACCTCCGTACCGACTCTCTCGTGGAGGCGGTGCTCCAGCCCACGGCCGACGCGAGTCCGGCGGTCTGGGGCGACTGACCCCGGAACGGCGGCGCGCCCCCGATCGGCCCGCGTGGCCGGTCGGGGGCGCGTCCGGTGAATCAGCCGAAGGTGATCACGACACTCGCTCCGGGGACCACGGCCCACTTCTCGACGAAGCTTCCCTGGTTGACGCCCAGGGCGAATGAGCCGCGGCTGTTGACGTACGCCAGCGGCTCGCCCACGCCCACCTCACCGAACGTGTGGCAGAAGGGGATGTCGAGGGCGTTGCCGTCCAGCGCGATCTGGAGCCGCTCGCCCGGGGCCGCCTCGCGGTCGGGAAGCAGCGCCTGGGGGACGTTCGTCCAGACGTTGCCGAACGCCTTGTCGATGCGGACGACCTCGCCGCGCGCGCCGTTGTCCAGGCGCTCGGGCTCCGAGTACGGGAACCGTACGATCTTGTCGAGGTCCAGCTTCGGACCCACCTCGGAGAGCGGGGTGCCGGCGGCGAGGTGCCCGGCGCAGGCCGCGACGACGTCCTTGCCGTACCAGGTCGGCGTCACCGGCTGGTGCATGACGTCGGGCGAGGTCACCTCGTGGCACTCGACGGCGGGAACCGACCGCAGGGCATGGGTGAGCAGGCCGTTGTTCGGTGCGACGAGGAGCTGATCCTTCTCGTTACGGACGACGATCGTCCTGGTGGCGGTCCCGGTCTCAGGGTAGACGTACGCGCATATCACCGAGTTCTCGGGAAAGGATGCCGGCACGTCGGCGAGGTAGAGGGCGCCTTCGCGGACGGCGAACGGGGTGACGTCATGAGTGATGTCGACGACTAATGCGGTTGGCGCGATCGTGTACATCAGCCCTTTGCACAAGGCATGCGCCTCGTCTGCGCTTCCCGTATCGGAAAGGAAAGCGATCAAGCGGTTCGGCACGAACGGACCTCCATGTAAGGGGCGTGAAGACGCCGTATGCTGGTCGAACACTTAGTTTCAAACTCGGCTCAATTGAGCATGTACGGCCAATACGCTACGCAGAATATTGCGTCATCGCGCGGCGGTCATCCCCAAGAGCGCGAATGTATATCTATACCGTCCGGCTGTTTCGTGCGTACCAAAGTCGCAGCACGGATACGACCCTCTGCCCATGCGGGCGATAATGCGGAGGCGCCGCCGGTTTCTCGCTATTCCGGGGAGCGGCCGCCGGTCCGAGCGGGACTGTCCTGACCGGCGTGGGAGGTGCGCGTCATCGGCGGATAGAGCTGTGTGGCGGGGCCCTTGCGGTAGAGGTTCAGGAGGTCCAGGGGAACGCCCCACACCGCCTCGTACACCCGTTTGAGATCGCCCATGGTGAAGTCGCGCTCGCAGAAGGCGGTGGCCAGGGGGACGCCCATCGCGGAAGACGTAGGTGGGGCCGATGTCGGGGTCGCCGTCGCGCCGGCTGACGCCCGGCCCCGCCTCCTCGATGGCCTTGACCCGCCGGCCGAGCGCCTCCCGGGACCACGTGCGCGGCGCGGTGCGGCGGATCCCGGAGGTGTGATGCGCGGTGAGCTTGAGCGTGTGATGCTCGTAGTCGTCCCAGGTGTGCAGGTACACCGAGTCACCCTCGGCGCCGACCTCGGTCAGGCCCATGACGCGGGTGAGGAATCACCGGCTCCTGCCCGGCTCGGGCGTCAGCGGTTCGACGTTCCCGACGTGTGCGATCTCATGTGCGATGGTCACTGGGACCTCCGGGGAAAGACGGTTCCGTCCAGGAGCTTGCGGGCCGTGCGGACGACGCTGGACCGCCGTACCGACGTCCCGTCCAGTTCGACCGCGACGTCCAGCCGGCCGGTGGGATGCTCGATGCTCATCGGCTCACCCGGTGCCGGAAGCCGAGCGAGGTCGTGGCCGGCCGCGCCGTCCATCAGCAGCGCGGTCGCCACCGTGACGGCGCCGAGCACGCCGATCGAGGTGTGGACGCGCAGCGGGATGAACGTGCGCGTGCAGATCATCCCGTCCTCGCGGGGCGGCGCCACCAGCGTCGTCTTGGGGACGGAGCCGGCGGACACGTCGCCCAGCCCCATCAGCTTCCCGGCGCGCAGCCGCAGCGACTGGATCCGCTCGCGCAACTCCTCGTCACGGGCCAGGTCGGCGACGGTCTCGTAACCGGTGATCCCCAGGTCGGACGCCGCGGCGACGACGACGGGCATGCCGTTGTCGACGCAGGTGACCTCGATGCCGTCGACGATGTCGCGGACGTTCCCGGTCGGCAGCAGCGCGCCGCACGCCGAGCCCTCGGTGTTCTCGAAGTCGAGGACGATCGGCGCCGCGGTGCCGGGTACGCCGGAGATCGCGGTGTCCCCGTCGTAGCGGGGGACACCGCCGGGGGTGGGGAACGACGCGGTGACGACGCCGCCGGAGTTGACCATCCGGATCCGCACACTCGTCTGCTCCGGCCCGGCCTCGACCAGACCGCGTTCGACCGCGAACGGCCCGATCCCGGCCAGGATGTTGCCGCAGTTCTGCCGGTCGGACACGGTCGGCTCGTCCACGCCGAGCTGCAGGAACAGGTAGTCGACGTCGACGTCCGGCTCACCGGCCGGGGAGACGACCGCGACCTTGCTGGTCAGCGGGTGTGCGCCGCCGATGCCGTCGATCTGCCGGGGATCGGGCGTGCCCATCACGCGCAACAGCAACGCGTCACGTTCGGCGGGGTCCGCGGGCAGGTCCTCGGCGAGGAAGTAGGCGCCCTTGGACGTGCCGCCGCGCATCACCATGCAGCGGATGCCGTCCGTCGTGTTCGCGCCGCTCATACCGGCCGCAACCCTTCCTCGCCGTAGCTCCGGGACAGGGCGAGCGCCCCGGCCCATGATGACAATCTGGCTCCAAAATTGTCAACAATTCTGCCTCAGATCCTGGCATGGAGGCAGCGGCGAGTACACGGGTGCCGTGGAATCGAACCGCGGGCCCTGACGGGGCCAGAGGTGGCCGGGCTCGTCGTCGGCGGCCTGGAGCGTCGCCGGCGCAGGCGAAGGCGCCCTCCCGTTGCCTTCGCGACCGGCGCGGCCGGTGTACAGATTGGACTGAAGTGGATCGTCTAGAACGGAACTATCCGCTATGGTCTGTTCTGCATGATCTCACCGGAACCCGGAAGGGCTTGATTCAGATGAGCGACACCACCGCCGTACACCGCCCCGGCCAGGGGCCGGGCCCGCGGGCCCTCACCGAGCAGGAGGCGGTCCGTCTTCTCGGCGGGCAGCAGTTCGGCGTGCTGGCGACCCTGAAGCGCAGCGGCCAGCCGCATCTGGCCTCGATGGTCTACGCCTGGGACCCGCACGAGCGGATCATCCGGATCCCGTCGGTCGCCGACCGCATCAAGGTCCGTCACCTCCTCAAGGACCCGCGCGCGACGTTCCAGGTGCAGGGCGAAACCGTGCTCTCCTACGCGGTGGCCGAGGGCGAGGCGGAGGTCTCGGACGTCACCACGCGGCCCGGCGACGCCATCGGCCGGGAACTGCTGCCGCTGTTCGGGATCACCGATCCGGCCGACGAAACGGAGTTCTTCGAGCGGATGGTGCGAGACCGGCGCCTGGTCATCAGGCTTCGCGTGTCACACCTGTACGGGACGGCCCTGGACGGTCCCCTGACGCGATAGCCGGGGTGTGGCACCTCCGTGTAGCGCTCAGGGGGCCGCCGGGAACACCACCGGGACGCTGTTGATGCCGACGACCCCGGTCGGCCAGATCACCTGGGGCCGGGCGCCGGGGGCCAGCTCGTACTCGGGGATGCGGCGGTGCCACTCCTCCAGGACGATCCGCAGCTGGACCCGGGCCAGGTGGACGCCGATGCACCGGTGCGGCCCGCTGCCCCAGGTCAGGTTGTTGTACTCGCGGCCCGGGTCGAAGGCGTCCGGGTCGTTCAGTTCCCGGGGATCCCGGTTGACGGCGCCCATGGCCACCCCCACGCTGGTCCCCGCCGGAATGCGCACGCCCTCCAGGACGACGTCCTTGGCCGCCACCCGCGGGATGACGGCGTTGGGCGGGTCGATCCGCAGCATCTCCTCGATCGCCGCCGGGATGGCGGAGGGGTCCTCGGCGAGCCGGCGGCGCAGTTCGGGGTGCGTGGCCAGCCGGGCGAACATCAGGCTCAGCGCACTCGTCACGGTGTCGACGCCGGCCAGGACGAAGATGAAGCAGAGGCCGATGGCCTCCTCGTCGGTGAACGGCTCGTCCGCCGAGTCGTTCTCGAACAGGTCGCGCAGGAGGCCGTCGGCCCGGCCGGCCCGGCACTCGGCGACGTGCGCGGCGACGTAGGCGTACAGCTCGGCCGCCGACCGCACCGCCTCGGGTGTCGCCTCGCCCGATCCGGACAGGTCGGCCAGCTGGACGATGACCTCGCGCCAGGAGAGGAGGCGATCGAGGTCGTGCGCGGGTATGCCGAAGAGGGCGAGGAACGCCGCGGCCGGTATCGGCCGCGCGAGCTCGGTGACCACGTCGCAGGAACCGCGTTCGGCCACGGTGTCGATGAGCGCGACCGCGTCGTCCCGCACCGCCTGTTCTAAGGTCGCGGCCGCGCGCGGGGTGAAGAACGGCTGGAGCAGGCGCCGGTAGCGGGTGTGGGCGGGCGGGTCGAAGGCGATGGGCACCAGCGGCACGGGGCTGCCGAGCGTGTCGAACGCCTGCTGCGACGAGAAGGTCCCGGGGTTCTTGAAGACGTGCTCGGCCAGCTCGCGCGTCGTGACGAGATAGCCGGTGTCGGCGTGCACCACGGGCCCTGCCGCGCGCAGGATCGCGTAGCCCTCACCTCGATCGTCGGCCATCGGCAGCCGGTCCATCCGGAGCAGACCCTCGTCCGTCGACTCTGCGGTCATCGCCATCTCGCTTCCGTGAGGCATCGTGGGCTTGATGCGCCGAATCGTATGAGTTGCCTGGATTGCCGTTAAAGCACCGAAAGGTCGCTTCGGCGCGTCGCTGTGCGCGGGCCTTGGCAACGGAGGCGAAATGGATATCGTCGAACCGGCCGTCGATCCTGACACGAAGGGAGACAGGCCTGCGCGCGCAGCAGAACCAGAACGTCATGCCGCTCCCACAGATCTTCGACACAGTGAAACGCTGACGCCGGCCGCGCCCCGAGCGGCCTGACGGTTCCAGCATGACGGGTTCTCCAAGGGAGGCGTCGCGGTGAGTACGGACCTGGACCGGCCGCTCGCGGGGTTGCGCGTGGTCGAGTGCGCGACCTTCGTCGCGGGCCCGTCCGGCGGTATGGCGCTGGCACAGCTGGGCGCGGACGTCATCCGCGTCGACGCGATCGGCGGCGGGCCCGACCACCGGCGCTGGCCGCTCGCCCCGGCGGGCGGGAGCCTGTACTGGAACGGCCTCAACAAGGGGAAGCGTTCGGTGACCGTCGACCTGTCCGCGCCCGAGGGCCGGGAGCTGGTCACCGCGTTGGTCACCGCGCCCGGCCCGCAGGCCGGGATCCTCCTGGAGAACACCGGCCGCGCGTGGCTGTCCTACGACACGCTCGCGAAGAGGCGGCCCGACCTGATCCACCTGCGCATCCAGGGTCACGCGGACGGGCGGCCGGCGGTCGACTACACCGTGAACGCCGCGACCGGGGTCCCCGACGTGACCGGCCCGGAGACGACCACGACGCCCGTCAACCACGTCCTGCCGGCATGGGACCTGCTCACCGGCATGACGGCGACCACCGGACTCCTGGCGGCCCTGCACCGGCGGCAGCGGACCGGCCGCGGAGGTCTCATCGAGCTCGCCCTCGCCGACGTGGCACTGGCGAGCGTCGCCAACCTGGGCTGGCTGGCCGAGGCCCAGCTGAGCGGCCATGACCGTGCCAAGCAGGGCAACCATCTCTACGGCGCCTTCGGCGTCGACTTCGCCACCCGCGACGGGAGGCGGGTCATGGTGGTGGCGCTGACCGCCTCGCAGTGGCGCGCCCTGTGCCGGGCCACCGGCACCGAGAAGGTGTTCGCGGCGATGGGGGAGGCGCTGCGGGCCGACTTCTCCCAGGACGACGACCGCTACCGCTGGCGGAAGGTGATCGAGCCCATCCTGCGGCCGTGGTTCGAGGACCGGACGGCCGAGGAGG
This sequence comes from Actinoallomurus iriomotensis, assembly GCF_030269445.1. Taxonomy (GTDB): domain Bacteria; phylum Actinomycetota; class Actinomycetes; order Streptosporangiales; family Streptosporangiaceae; genus Actinoallomurus; species Actinoallomurus iriomotensis. The sequence goes on along the minus strand of NZ_BSTJ01000016.1, from coordinate 233,672 downwards.
CCGGGCGCGCGCTCGACGCCGCACGCGTGCTGTGGGGCCCGTACCGGACGTTCACCGAGGCCGCCGCGGCGGGCGACCCCCTGATCGCGCAGGTGGAGCAGCCGGGGACCGGGGTGGTCGCCTCGGCCGGCAGCCCGCTGCGCTGGTCCGGCGGCGGATCGGCTCCTCCGGCCGCCGCGCCCCGCCTGGGCGCCCACACTCACGAGGTGCTCTCCGACGTGCTCGGCCTCACGCGGGCGGACCTCTCGCGGCTGTCCGAGGCGGGCGTCATCGGCGGAGTGTCCCCCTGATCCTCGCTCGTCGCCGTACCGGCGTCTCCGATCCGACCGCACCACTGAGGCAGGGAACGCGATGGCACGACTCGCCCACACCGCCGGGCTCACCGATCTGCAGCAGGAGATCCTGAGCACCGTACGGGACTTCGTCAGCAAGGAGATCATTCCGCACGCCCGTGAGCTGGAGCGCTCCGACACCTATCCCCAGGACATCGTCGACGGCATGCGGCGGCTCGGATTGTTCGGCCTGATGATCCCGGAGGAGTACGGCGGGCTCGGCGAGTCGCTGCTGACGTACGCGCTCGTCGTCGAGGAGATCGCACGAGGCTGGATGAGCGTCTCCGGCGTGATCAACACGCACTTCATCGTCGCCTACATGCTCCAGCGGTACGGCACGGAGGCACAGAAGCGGCACTTCCTGCCCAGGATGGCCGAAGGGGCCGTGCGCGGGGCGTTCTCGATGTCCGAACCGGACCTCGGCTCCGACGTCGCGGCGATCAGGACGCACGCCCGGCGGGACGGTGACGAGTACGTCATCGACGGCACGAAGATGTGGCTGACCAACGGCGGCAGCGCCAACCTCATCGCCCTGCTGGCCCGTACGGACGAGGGCGCGCGACGGCCGCACGACAACCTGACCGCCTTCCTGATCGAGAAGCCGGAGGGCTTCGGCGAGGTCCGGCCCGGGCTTACCATCCCGGGCAAGATCGAGAAGATGGGCTACAAGGGCGTCGACACGACGGAGGCCGTCTTCTCCGGCCTCCGGGTCGGGGCGGACGCGGTCCTCGGCGCCGCGCCGGGCACCGGCTTCCGCCAGATGATGGACGGCATCGAGGTCGGCCGGGTGAACGTGGCGGCGCGCGCCTGCGGCATCGCCGTCCGGGCGTTCGAGCTGGCCGTGGCGTACGCCCAGGAGCGCCACGCGTTCGGGCGGGCCATCGCCGGTCACCAGGCGATCGCCTTCAAGCTCGCGGAGATGGCGACGAAGGTCGAGGCCGCTCATCTGATGATGGTGAACGCGGCGCGGCTGAAGGATTCGGGGGAGCGCAACGACGTCCAGGCCGGGATGGCCAAGCTGCTCGCCTCCGAGTACTGCATGGAGGTCACGCAGGACGCCTTCCGGATTCACGGCGGCTACGGCTACTCGAAGGAGTACGAGATCGAGCGGCTGATGCGCGAGGCGCCGTTCCTGCTGATCGGTGAGGGCACCAGCGAGATCCAGAAGACCATCATCAGCCGGGGCCTGCTCCGCGAGTACGGGGAATGACTCAGGGAGCGGCTTCGCCGAGCGGCACCGGCGTCACCGGGAGGACGGTGCGGCCTGCCCTCCGAACGCGCCGGCCTTCCAGAGGACACGGATGTGGTCGATCAGCGGCGGTCCGACGGCGCGCAGCGCCGCGACGTCGTTCTCCGCGGCGGCGTTGGTCACCATGGCGCTGGTCGCCGCGACGATCGTCTGGCACGTGAAGCGGCCCGCCTCGTCGGTGACGCCCAGCAGGTCGGCGAGCACCGTCGTGATGGTGCCCTGCAGCCGGCTCCGGCGCTGCACGGCGGCGGACCCGGCCGCGTACACCTCGATCAGGAACAGCCGGGTGTAGGGCAGCTCGGCGGCGAGCACTTCGAGGTAGGCGGTGAACGCCAGCTCGAACCGTCGCAGCGGATCATTGGCGACCTCGGGCGCGAGCGCGCCGCTCTCGTCGGTGCCGACCATCTCCAGCAGCCGCTGCATCAGCAGGTCGGCCGCGAACTCGAACGCGGTCATGAAGCAGTCGAGCTTGGAGTCGAACACCTGGTAGAAGGTCTGCCGCGACACCCCTGACCGGGCGAGTACGTCCGCGACGGAGGTGGCCACGTATCCCTTCTCGGCCATCACCTCCGCCATCGCCGCGCACAGCCGCGCGCGCTGGATGCGCTCCAGTTCGTCCCGAGAGAGCGCGTGCCGCCCGCGGGGCAGCCTGCGCGGCAACGACTCCGACACGCGTTCACCATAGTCCGCCGCCGACCCTGAAAGTGCCAGGAGGGGCGGCGCCACGCCTGCCCAATGAGCAGGCTGTGAACGCCCGGTCACCTCTGAGGCGACGGTGACGCTTGGTGATCACCCAATGTCCGCAGAGTGAGACATATGCGCTGACCTGGGAATATGTGGCAATCGGGAGGCGGTTGCCTGACTCAAGGCACTCGGGGAGGCGGGCCATGAGCGAGTACGCGGTGGAGCGTGCACGGCAGATGTTCCAGGCGCGGCAGGCGAGCGAGAGCCGGCACTCGCGCCGGCCGGTCGCCGCGGAGACGCCCGCCGAGCCGGACGGTGACGCCGGCGATCTCATCGGCGCCCTGCATCTCATCCACTCACGGCTGCGCCGGCTCGACGGCCGGCTCCGTGCGGAGCACCGGCTCAACCTCACCGAGATGCACGTCCTCTCGGTGATCCCGACGGTCCCTCCGTCGCGGCGGACGCGCGGCGACGCGGCGGCGCGGCTGGCCAGGGACATCGAGCTCTCGCCCAGCGGCCTGACCCGTCTGGTCGACCGCCTGGTGTCGCGCGGCCTGGTGTCACGAGTCGAGGACAGGTGGGACCGGCGCGTCACGCACCTGGTGCTCACCGAGCGGGGCCGCGCCGTACGCGACGTCGTCCTGCCACGGGCCGTCGCGCACATCCGGGACGGTTGCGGCGACGAGGGAATGCCGATCGAGCGGCTGCGGTGGGCGGCCGCGGTGCCCGCCGGGCGAGGGGGGACGCCGAGAGGATCCTGACGGCCGGCGGCCGTCTCCGATCGTTGCGCGGTCAAGCGATCCGAAGAAATCGCCGCTCACCGTCCTTGGGACGGATATCGCGTCCGACGCCACTGAGACCAACGAAGGCGGGCCCGACAATGGGGTAGGGCCCGCTCCGCCCAGCGCCGCCCGGTGAACCGACCGGCCGCGGCGACACGAATCGACCGGTCCCGAGCCAAAGGGGATGGCCTCGGGACCGGTCGACCATCGTGGACGTCGGGGAGTCTCCCGACACGGTCACGATGAGTCAGCGGAACCCGATCGCGCCACGGCTTACGCGGCGAACCAACGGCTCAGGACACTAGGTGAGCCGGGGAATGACCGTCTCGGCCAGGCGTTCCATCTGCTCGGCCGGGTCGAACACCGGGGTGAACAGGATGAGTTCCGCGCCGGCCTCGGCGACTCGGCGCAGCTCGCGGACGCAGTCGTCCGGGGTGCCCGCGACGGCCGCGCTCTCGATGTCCGCCGAACGGCGGCCGTACAGCCGCTCCAGCTCGGTGTCGATCCGGTCGCGCGCCCGGCCGGCGTCGTCGTCGACGGCGACGTAGACCCGTTTGGCGATGGCGAAGTCCTCTTCCGGCCGCCCCTCCTCGGCGAGCGCCTCGCGTACGGTCCGGACCTGGTCGGCGAACGCGGCGGTGGGGGAGGAGCCGGCGCCGAAGAAGCCGTGGCCGTGGCGTACGGCACGCCGCAGCAGGTTCCGGCCCGACCCGCCGTACCAGACGGGAGGGAAGGGCTTCTGGAACGGCTTGGGCTCCAGGGTCGCGTCCTCCAGCCGCCAGAACTCCCCGGTGAAGGTGACGCGCGGCTCGCTCCACAGCGCCCTCATCACCTCGAGCCCTTCGTGGAAGCGCGCGGCGTATCGGGCGGGATCGACCTCGAAGGCGGCGAAGGGCCGTCTCTTGCCGCCGGTGCCGACGCCGACCTCGACCCGCCCCCGGCTCAGCTGGTCGAGCGTGCTCAGGCTCTGCGCCAGATGCACCGGGTTGTGCAGCGTGGACACGAACACGGCGCAGCCGAGCCGCAGCCGCTCGGTGCAGGCGGCGGCGTAGGTCATCGTCTCGATCGGCCGGAGCACCGGATAGGGCCCGAGCAGATGCTCCTGCGCCCACGCGCTCTCGAAGCCGAGCTCCTCGGCGCGTGAGAGATAGGCACGGAACGCCCCCGGATCGAACGCGCCGTCGGAGAAGAACTGCGGGATCGCGATGGCGAATCTCATGAGCCGCATCGTACGACGGGGCCTCCGGCGGCCCCGGTCGCGCGGGGTCCAATGGGCCGCTGACCGGGGATTTTGCCCCGAAAACTGTCGGTACCGGCTGGGAGAATCGACCCATGGTCGCCACCGATCAGGCCGTTCTGGCCGACGTCCTCCTCCTGCTGGTCGAGCGCGAGGACCACCTCGTACGCCGCGTCGGCGAGGAGTGGATCTGCGTACGCCCGCGCCATCGGGGCGATCCCTGCAGCACCGAGTTCACCACCCGGCGGTAGGGGGCGCGGGCTCACCCTGCCGGGGGCGTCCACGAGCCGTCGACCGCGATGCCGGCGGCCGCGGCGATCCGGTCGCGGGACTCCAGCAGCCGGGCGCGCAGCGACGGCAGGTCCACGCCGAGCAGCCGGCCGTCCCGCTTGACCGCCCGGCCGGCGACGAAGACGCTGTCCACCAGGCCGGGATGCCCGGCGGCGACGACCGCGCCGACGGGGTCGGTGACCGGGAAGATCGAGGGGTCCTCGGCGTCGAGCAGGATCAGGTCGGCGTCCTTGCCGACGGTGATGCTGCCCGTCCGGGCGTCGAGCCCGCACGCTCGGGCGCCGTCCACCGTGGCGAACTCGACGAGATCCCGTGCCGTGAGGCCGCCGCCCAGGCCGCGCTGCACGGCGAACGCCGTGCGCATCGTGGCGAATATGTCGCCGCCGGCGGACGGGCAGTCGTCGACCGACAGCGACGGGCGGATCCCGGCGGCGAGCATGCGGCCGGTCTCGGGCCAGCCCATGCCCATCTTCAACTCGACGTCCGGGCTGATCGACACCGAGCACCCCGCATCGGCCATCATCGCCACCTGGTCGTCGGATACGCCGTTGCAGTGCACGAAGGTCGTGCGATCGTCGAGCAGTCCGCGGTCCCGCATGTCGGCGATCGGGCGGCGGCCACTGGGCCAGCCGGTGGCGGAGTGCACGTGCACGCTCACGCGCAGCCCGAGTTCCCGTGCCAGCGCGACATCGGCGGCGGTGGTGTCCATCGTGGTCAGCTGCGGCCCGCGCAGGCCCAGCATCATGCCGTCGCCGGGCAGCTGGGACCGCACACGCGTCACCTCTGCCGCGATGTCCGGCTCGTCGGCGGTGCCCGCGCAGTAGCAGAACACCGAGCGGCCGGGCGCCACGCGCAGCGCCTGGATCGCGGCGTCGGCGTTCGCCGGGCGGTCGGAGCAGTGGAACCAGTCGATCATGGTCGTGACGCCCGAGCCGAGCGCCTCGATCCGGCCGAGCAGGTTGCCCAGGTACACGTCCTCCGGCTGGTAGTGCGGCTTGAGCGTGCCGTGCATGGCGACGCGGTACTGGTCGAAGGTCCAGTCCGCGCCGATGCCGCGGAACGCGGTCTGCCAGGTGTGCCGGTGGGTGTCCACGAAGCCGGGCATCACGATCTTGCCCGTCGCGTCCACGACCTCGGCGTCCGTCGCGTCGACGGCGGCGGCGACCGCGGCGATCCGGCCGTCCTCGACGAGCACGTCGCCCTCCGGGAGATCGCCCACGGCCGGGTCCATGCTGACCACCATGCCGCCGCGCAACAGTGTCCTCATCGGGCCTCCATGCATGCCAGGGAAGAGTTGACGTATCAACTCTAGAGATCGTGAAGTTGACGCGTCAACTCCCGTTCGTCGGTAGGATTCCCGCCATGGCGGAGACCCGGACGCTGGAACCCGAGGAGTGGGAGCTCTGGGACCTCTGGATGCGCGCGCAGCGCGTGCTCACCCAGGAGCTCGATCGTGTTCTGCGGCGCGACTTCGGCATCTCGAAGGCCGAGTTCAGCGTGCTCGTGACGCTGTCGCGGGCGCCCGGCCGCGAGATGCGCGTCAGTGAGCTCTGCGAGTCGCTCGCCTGGGAGAAGAGCCGCGTCTCCCACCAGCTGACGCGCATGGAGAACCGCGGCTTCGTGGAGCGCACCCAGTGCGGGGCCGGCGGCCGCCGCACCCGGATCGGGCTGACCGCCACGGGCCACCGCGCCGCGCAGAGCGCCATCCTCGGGCACGCCGGCAACATCCGCCGTTACTTCCTCGACTCGCTCACGCCCGAGCAGGCCGCGGCCATCCGGGCATGGAGCGAGCAGATGATCGACCAAGTCGAGCCGCCTCACGGTGGGTCCGACGGATGATCATCGCCCGCACCGTCCGGGCGAGTCGCGCCACGGAGCCCCGGCCCGCGTCCGCCACCTCGCCGACTCGCGTCAGCCGGAGGCGCGGGCCGTTCCGCCCGTCGCCGGCGTTGACGGCGGCCGGGACGGCGACGCCGGGGGCGTGACCGAGGGCCGGGCGAGCGCGGCCAGGCCGTCGCCGTCCGGCCTCGGCGCCTCGCCGAGACGCGGCCGCGTGGTCGTGGCCGTCTTCGGGACGGGGGCACCCGGGCCCTTCCGCGGGAAGTAGTACCAGACGACGATCTCGTGGCCGCGTTCCTTGGCCGTCATCTGGACGCGCGAGATGACGCCCTTCGGGCCGATGTCGCGGCGAACGTGCCGTACGAACCCGCGTACCGGGCGCATGTCCAGGCCGCGGCCCTCGCCCGCGGCGTACTCGCGGACGAGAGCCTCGTCCTCGGCGCGCCGCTGTGCGGCGAGGTCGGCCCAGCCGTCGTAGCCGGTCTCTTCCACGTGTCCTCCCGTGACCGCCACCGGTCTCCGCGAAGAACACGGCCGCCGGCCCGGCGAGGGTTCACCGGGGGACGGCGCCGGCGACGCTCGCCTCCACCGGAAACCGCCGGTCGAGGCCCGTCATGGCGGCGATCCGGCGGACCGGGCCGGCCGGCGGCAGGACCAGGCAGATGCGGGTACGCCGGGCCGCCGCCTCCCGTCCGGCGCGCAGGATGACGCCGACGCAGGCGCAGTCGCAGAACTCGGTGGCCGTCAGATCCAGCACCAGGGGGCCGGCGCCGGCGCCGATCAGGCGCAGCAACTGGTCGCGGATCGCGGTCGCGTTGGAGGCGTCGGCTTCGGCCGGGAACGTCCCCACCGTCGCCCCGGACACCGTGGTGACCGAGAGCGGAGAACGGGTAGTGGATGGCATCGACGAGCCGCCTCGGAGTCGGGGACGAGGAGCCGCACTGCTGGACCTGTCGCCCGGTCGCGCGGGCGGTGCTGCCTCAAGGCTCTAATGCCTGACACGCACAGTCAAGCCGTCACGACCGCCCGGCGTGGCGCGGGGGAGACGCGGGAGGAAGACCCGCTGACAGCCGCGCTGACAGTTGCACGGACGGTGTCAGACGGGTGGGGGTTCGGCGTCCCGGTCGCGCAGGTAACGCGTGTGGTCGCGCATCCGCCGTTCCTCCGAAGCGTAGACCTCGCCGGCCGTCCGGGACACCGAGTCGGCGATCAGGTCCAGCTGGGTGGTCAGCTCCTTCGTGGCGTCGCCGCCGTGCCGCGCGCCGTACCAGCGCGGCAGGTTGAGGTAGGACTCCAGGCTCGTCGGCAGGTCGGTGCGGATGGCTCGCGAGACCTCGTACAGCGCGTCCGGCGAGAGGCTGAGCAGGTCGGCGCGTTCCAGCACGTCGCGCAGCATCGCCGTGGTCTCCTCGAACCGTTCCACGGCCGGCGCCGGCAGCCGGTGCGCCGGGACCCGCGCGACCAGCCCGTCCAGGTCCGTGCGCAGCCGCGACGTCTCGGCGACGGTGTCGTCGATCACCAGCCGGACCTTCTCCGGCGGTGCGATGAGCGCCCCCGCGCCGTACAGGCCGGCCACGACGACCGGCCAGTACGGCCCGGCCGTCCCGGCGAAGTACAGTCCCAGGCCGGCCAGCCCGCCCAGGCAGCCGGCGAGGTTCTTGGCCGAACCGAGGTACCGCCACCACCTACTGGTAGCCACGGATCTCCCCGAAGACGGCGGACAGCGACTGGAGCCGGGCGTCGAAGGTACGGCCGCGGGTGAGCGCGGCGAGGGCGTTCATCTCACTCGTCGCCGACTCTCCGAACAGGATCGCGAACACCGGGATCCGCCGCAGCGCGAGCGGCTGCCGCCCGTACCAGGAGCGGAAGTCGGCGAACGAGTCGCCCTGGTTGCTCTCCCCATCCGACATGAGCACGATCGAGGTGATCCGGTCCGTCGCCGAGGACGTGCCGATCGCCGAGTACGCCTGCTCCAGGCTCTCGTAGATCGCGGTGCTGCCCCCGGCGGTCAGCTTCTCCGTGTCGGCGCGGATCCGCGCCAGCGTCGCCGCGGACCCGGTCGCGGGCAGGACGTACGTCGCGGGCCGCCGGGGCGTGCTGCTGAAGGGCAGCAGCGTCACCTGCTCACGGTCGTGGAACCGCTGGAAGCGCCCCGACAGTGACGTGTCCGCGCCGGTCAGCGCGGCCAGCGCCGCCTTCAGCGCCGCCAGCCGTGCGCCGCGCATCGACCCGGACACGTCGAGGACGTACACGGTGCGGGCGGGGCGGCGCAGGCGGTTGAAGTACGCGTCGATCAGCGCGTCGGCGGCCTCGGGACGGGCCGGGAACGGCAGTTCCGGCGGCTGGGCCCCGAACTCCGCGCCGGGACGGACCTCGGGCACGGCCGGCCGGCGGTGCGTCAGGGTCATGACGCGTCGCTGGACGGCGGGCCGCCGCAGGTAGTCGGTGAGCGAGCGCAGGGCCTCCGACGCCCGCTGCGAGGCCGAGGACAGCCGGGTCAGGGGATAGTCCGCGGTGACCACGCCGTCGGCCGGGTAGACGAGTGTGAGCGGCTCGGGCAGCCGGTGCGCGGCGTTCAGCGTGAGCAGCACGGACTCGTAGTTGACCAGGCCGTCCGCACGGCCCGGGTCGGCCGCGTAGGTGTCTGAGAGCCAGCCGGAGGAGCCGGAGGTGATCCGCTGGGCCGAGAAGAACCCCCGCAGGCTCGGCGCGACCCGTTCGACGGCCGGCGCGTCGAGGGCCGATCCGGTGCCGGAGAGCGCCGCGGCCACGCCGACGAGCGCGGAGAACCCCGAGTTGGACGACACCGGATTCGTCATGCCGTACGTGAACTTCCCGGCCGCCGCGGCGGCGGAGATCGCGGCCCAGGTCGGCCGCGTGCGGTCCCAGCCGAGCCGGTGCGCGGCCGACGCCCGCAGCCCGAGCAGCACGGGGGAGGACATGATCTTGACCGAGGGGCCGAGCCGGCTCTGCGCGGCCGGGTGCAGGGCGAGGTAGCGGTTGGAGGAGAACCAGATCGCGTCGTGGCCGCGGCCCGCCGATCCGTCGAGCACCTGCTGGACCCCGGCGAGCGTGCCGGTGTAGTCGACCTTGACTGTTACGCCGATGTCCTTCTCGGCCTGGTCGAGGATCGGCCGCATGTCGGCCAGCTCGCTGCCCGCCAGGATCCGCACCGTCCCGCCACGGCCGCCGGAGTCGCCGTCGCCGCCACCGGTGCACGCGGCGACCAGGCTCAGCGCGCCCGCGACCGCCGCGAGCCGCCACGTCCTCACGCGAGTTCGCCCCGTTCGTGGGCGCGGGCGAGGTGGGCGCTCGCCCGGGTCATCTCGGCGCCCAGCGCCTCCACGGTGGACTGCATGTTCTCCACCGCCTGCACCTTGTAGGCGTCGATCGTGTCGATCGTCCGGTAGATCTGCTCGAACGACTTGCGCAGCGTCTCCAGCCCGACGGCCGGGTCGGCCGCGATGCGCTGGATCTCCCCGCTCTGGCTCTCGAGCATCTCGGCGTTCGCGGCGATGATGTCCTCGGTCGTGCCGCGCAACGCGTTGACCTGCTCGATCACGAGCTTCTGGCTGGACAGGGCGGCGGCGATGGTGACCGCGATCCGCAGGGCCGACACCGTGGTGGTGGCCGCCCGGTCGACGCCCTTGACCAGTTCGTCGTTGTTGCGGCGCACGGTGTCCAGCGCCAGGTACCCCTGGGCGCAGACGGCGAGCTGGGTGAGGATGTCCTGGTGGCGCTGGCGTACGGGGAACAGCACGTCGGCGCGCAGGGCGTTCGCCTTCTCCTCGTCGGGCGTCTGGCGGATCCGATCCTCGACCGCGGCGTCCAGCGCCGAGGCGAGCACCGCGTACTCCTGGAGCTTGCCCATCGTGGCCCACAGCGCGGCGCGCTCGTTCTGGATCGCGGCGTTGTCGCGGCGCAGCTCGTCCTGGCCCGACCGCAGCGAGGCGACGATCTTGTTGATGTTGACGTTCGCGGACTGGTAGCGGGACACGAAGTCGCGCAGGGACCGGCCGAAGGGCAGCTTGGCGAGCAGCCTGCGGCCGGTGAGCCTGCCGGCGTCCTTCGGGTCGAGGTCCTCGACCGTGCGCCGCAGCTCCACCAGGCCGCCGGCCACCCGCTTCTGGGCGTCGGCCGCCTCGCCCCTGGCCCCGGAGAGGGCGGCGACGGAGCGGTTCAGCATCCGGTTCGCGGCCTGCGCCGACGAGCGCATCTCGCCGGCCCCGAGACCGGACACCTGCCCGATCTTGGCCAGGAACTCCGGGCTGCGCGGGTCGAGGCCGGCCAGCTCGTCCACGTACGCACGCGCGCGTTCGGTCAGGGCGTCGCGTGTCGCGTCGTCGAGGGGGATGAGGGTCTCGGCCCGTTCCGCCGGCACGGCGGCGACGGGCTCGGGCGGTGACAGGAAGAGGTCACCGGTCTCTGCCATGGGGTTCTCTCCTTCGATGGCGGCGTTCACCCGTACGCCTTGGCGACCCCGGCGAGCAGGTGTTCGAGGGTGTCGTAGGAGGGGGTGTCGACCACGTCGATCAGGTCGGTGCGGACGGGCACGTGATGGTCGGCGGTCACCGCCGCGAACCGTGCCGGGTCCGCGGTGCGGAAGCCGTGCAGGGCGGCGAGCCGCTGCAGCTCCGGGTCCGAGGTCAGCAGGCGCCCGACGCGGTCGCCCCCGTCGTCGAACGGGATCAGCGTGTGCCGGGACTGCACGGTCGGCGTGGGGTACATGAGCACCATCCCCGCCTTCAGCAGATTCCGTACGGCGGCGTCGACGAACTGCGCCTCATAGACGCAGACCAGCGGCGCCTTGCCCATGCCGAGGGACAGGTAGTCCGCGAACGGGCCCTCGGTGGTGTTGTCGGTGTAGCCCTGGTCGACGAACAGCCCCGTCAGCGTGGGCAGCACGCGACGCTCCTCCGCCGCGCCCCGTACGACCGCGTCGCCGTTGGCCACGTACGAGGCGATGGCCAGGTACATGGCGGCCGAGTTGGAGCTGCGCGGGTCGGTCGTGGAGACCAGGACGTCCCGGCGCACCGGGTACGCCGTGTTGTGCGGGAGCCGGTCCCAGCGCGTGTGCCGCGCGACCAGCCCGAGGTAGCGCGAGACGTCGAACGTCCAGACCGGACCCTGCCGCTTCGCGACGCCGGCGCCGGCGAGGAGATCGGCGATCGGCTGGAACGTCGCGATCGCCATCGGCGACGCGAACGGCGCGTACCGGGCGGTGACGTGCCGCTGCTGCTGGATCCGGTCGGCCGCCGGCGCGCTGGAGGGAAACGCGAAGTCGTACCGGCTCAGATCGACGGAGGTGGCGATCTGGCGGGACCCGGCCGAGTCGACCTCGACCGTGAGCCCGTCGCGGGCGAACGCCTTCCGCACCGCGGGGTCGGCGAAGAACGCCTCTTTCTCCGAGCCGATGACGCCGTGGACCGTGGTGGTCCGGTGGGACGAGCCGTGTCCCCGCAAGAGTGCGATCACCACGCCGGCGAGCAGAACCACCGCCAGTCCGATCGAGAGTATCCGCCGCATTTAGCGGTGATTCTCCGCGCCGTGATCGACCGGCGGAGGACGCGTCGATGGCCGGGGGGTGACCGGGACGTGACGCCTGTGGGGCGCCGGGCTCCCGGCGTCGGGTCAGAGCGCGGCGAGGGACGCCAGGACGCGGTCGGCGAAGTCGGCGAAGGCGTCGGTCAGCTCGTCCACCGGCACCTGCGGCGGGTAGACCAGCACGATCGAGACGCCCATCGCGCGCAGCTCCGCCGCGCGCTCGGCGGTCGGCGGGGCGGCCTCGGCGACCAGCTCGATGGCGTCCGGGTCGCGGCCCGCCGCCTCCGCGGCCCGCCGGCACTCGGCGAACAGCGGTGCCGGGTCGGCGACCGCCGGGAAGAACCCGTCGGCCAGCCGTCCCGCACGGCGTGCCGCCGCGACGCTGTGCCCGCCCATGATCAGCGGGATGCCGCCCGGCCGCACCGGTCTCGGTCGGCAGCGCACGCCCTTCAGCCGGTGGTGGCGTCCGTCGAAGTCCTCGTCGTTCCACAGCGCGCGGAGCACCCCGACGTACTCCTCGAACCGGGCGACCCGGTCGTCGAAATCGACGCCCACGGCTTCGAACTCCTCGCGGAACCAGCCGAGGCCCACGCCGAGCGACAGCCGCCCGCCCGACAGGAAGTCGAGGGTCGCGGTCTCCTTGGCCAGCACCACCGGGTTGCGCTGCGGCAGGATCAGCATCCCGGTGACCAGCCGGACCGTGGAGGTCAGCCCGGCGACGTAGCCGAGCCAGGCGAGCGGGTCGGGGTAGGGCCACTCGGCCGGTACCGGCATGCGCCCGTCGGCGGAGTAGGGGTAGGGCGTGTCGTAGGAGGCGGGCAGCACGACGTGCTCGGGCACCCACAGCGAGTGCGCGCCGTACCGCTCGGCCAGCGTCGCGATCAGGCGTGCCGCCTCCGGCGAGTCGAACGGCGGCATGCTGGGGGACAGCAGACCGACCTTCATCCGGCCTCACTCCTTCCGTGCGCGCCGCTCAGGGAGGCGGCCAGCAGCTCGCCGAGCCGGTCGGCGACCGCCACGGTCGTCAGGTGGGTGTTCGCCCGGGGGATGAGGGGCATCAGCGACGCGTCGGCGACGTAGACGTTCTCCAGGCCGTGCACCCGGCCGCGCTCGTCCGCGACCGCCAGAGGATCGTCCTCGGGGCCCATCGCGCACGTCCCGACCGGATGCCAGTAGCCGTTCGCGTCCGCGAGCACCGACTCCCTCTCCCGGCGCTCGGCAGGCCACGGCGTCAGCCCGGCGAGACCGGCCAGCGGCACGCTGCGCGCCAGCTCGTGCGCCAGGTCGATTCCGTCGAGCACCACCTGCTGGTCGTGGCCCTCGGGGTCGGTGAAGAAGCCGTGCTCGATCACCGGCGGCTCCTCCGGATCAAGCGACCCGGCCCGTACGGAGCCGCGCGCGTCCGGGGCCATCGCGAACACGTAGAACCCGGCCGTCAGCGGCCCGTTGTACAAGCCCTGCGCGTCCTCGGCCGGCGCGGCCGACGGCACGATGTGAAGGTCCCAGAACTCGTCGCGGGCGACACTGGAGCGCGCCTTGATCACCGTCTGGGCGAAGTAGGACTCGGCCGCGTCGGGCATCGCGGCGTGCAGGCTCTCCAGCGGGTCCAGCATCAGGCCGAGCGAGCTGTGGTCGACGAGGTTCTCCCCGACGCCGTCGCGCGGGTGCAGGACCGGCGCGCCGAGCCGGCGCAGCACCGCCTCGGGGCCGACCCCGCTGCGCATCAGCAGCGGAGGGTTGCCGTACGTCCCGCAGCACAGGATCACCGCGTCGGCGGTCAGCAGCCGCTCGCCGTCCTCGCCCGCCACGACCAGCCCGGTCGCCCGCTCGCCCGCGAACTCCAGCCGTACGGCGAGGGACCGGGCCACGATCCGCAGGTTCGGGCGGTCGCGGGCCGGGTCCAGGTAGGCGAACGCGGTGTGCCAGCGGGTGCCGCCCACGGCGTTCAGCGGCACCCAGCCCACGCCCTCGCGCTCGTGCTCGGCGTTGACGTCCTCCAGGTACGGCAGGCCGAGCGCGCGCCCCGCCTCGATCACCGCCTCGTGCCAGGCGGTGCGGTCGTCCGGCGCCACGGGCCGCACGCGCAGCCGGCTCACCGCCCGCCGCAGGTACGGCCGCAGCGTGGCGTTGTCCCATGAGCCGCCGGAGTACGCCGCCCAGGCGTCGTAGTCGGCGGGCGCCCCCAGCGTGGCCCAGCATCCGTTGTGCGCCGAGGAACCGCCGATCACCCGGGCGCGGGCGCAGCAGGACGGCCCCGGGCTCCAGTCGTGCCCGCGGGCCGCCGAGCGCGCGTCCAGGAGTTCGGCCGGCCAGCGTTCGACGTCGAACGTGCCATAGTCGGGCCCGGCCTCGACCAGCCCGACGCTGGTCCGTTCGTCCTCGCTGAGCCGGTTCGCGAGTACGCAGCCGGCGGCGCCGCCACCGACGATCAGTACGTTGAAGTGCGTCTGCCGCACAGAAGGTCCCTTCGGAGGTCGGCGTCAGGCGGGTTCAAGTCCGGCGAGGCCGGTGCGTGGTCCGGTCAGGTCCTCGCCGACCGCCGTGACCGTGTCGGCGAGCCGCGCGCCGGCCCGTACGCGGGCGTCCGGCAGCACCACGGAGCGCTCGATCCGCGCGCCGGGCTCGACCACGCAACCGGGGAACAGCACGCTGGACCGTACGACGGCGTCGCCCGGCACGACGACGCCGTCGCCGAGCAGGCAGCGCGTCTCCGTGTCGAAGCGCGGGGGACCGCCGGCCAGCGTCCGGGGCAGGTCGGCCGGCGGCAGCGGGCTCGGCCGCTCCAGCAGCCTCATCTGCTCCAGGTGGTAGCGCTCCACGGTGCCGATGTCGGCCCAGTAGCCGGAGACCGGGTACGCGAGCACGTGCCGGCCGTCGGCGATCATCGTGGGCAGCACGTCGCGGCTGATGTCGTGCTGCCAACCGTCCTCACCGAGCGCCGCCAGCGAGCCGAGCACCTTCTCCAGCACTTCCGCGCGGAACAGGCAGAAGGCGGTGAACACCAGGTCCGACGTCGGCTCGGCGGGCTTCTCCACCAACCGTCGCACCCGCAGGTCCCCGTCCACCTCGACCATGCCGAACAGCCGCACGAAGCGGCGCTCGATCCGCTGCACGCCGATCGTGACGTCCGCGCCCGCGTCGCGGTGCGCGGCCACCATCGGCCCGTAGTCGAAGGTGTAGACGTGGTCGGCGTGCTGCACCAGCACGTCGCGGACGCCCGGCCCGAACACGTACTCGGCGTTGGTGAGCAGCGCGTCGGCGGTGCCCGACTCGGGCGGCCGTGGCGGCAGCGGTGCCCCGGGCGGCAGGTCGCCCGAACGCACCAGCGTGTCGTGCGGGCCGAAGTGGACCCGGACGCCCGCACCGTCCCAGTACGTGGCGAGGTGGTGGACCAGGTCCCGTTCGCGGTGCATCGACAGCAGCACCACCTCCGGGATCCCGGACCGCGCGGCGTTCGCCACGCTGAAGTCGACCAGGCGGCAGGACGCCGCGTAGGGCACGAGTGGTTTGCACATGTCGTCGGTCAGCCGGCCCATCCGCTCGCCGAGGCCGCCGGCGAGCAGCGCGGCACGGACATCACGCATCATCCGATCCCTTCCGCCGTGGGTCACCAGGTGCGGCCCTGCGGGCCGCTCTGGGGCAGCAGGTCGCGCAGGAGCCGTACGGAGGCCGTCGTGCTCTGCTCCCGCGGCAGCAGGGCGTCCTCGTGCTCGACGTAGAGGACGCCGCGGAAGTCCTCGTCGAGCAGCGCCGACACGATCGCGGGCCACGGCATCTCGCCGGCGCCCAGGGCACGGAACCGGATCGGCGGTCCGGGCCCGTACCGCGACCAGCCGGCCCCGGGCGGCGGCTCCGGACGGCCCCAGCGCTGCAGGTCCTTCGCGTGCGCGGCGCCGAGGCCGGCGCCCCAGCCGCGGACCGCGTCGACCGGGTCGTGGCCGGTGGCGGCCAGGTTGGCCGGGTCGACGCACAGCCGTACCGAGGCCGACGGCTCGGTCTCGGCCGCCGCGTCGAGGAGCTGCCGGGCGCTGGCCCGGTCGTAGACGACCTGCTTGGGGTGCGGCTCGACGAGGAGCGTCACGCCGTGCTCGGCGGCCAGCCGCAGGATCGGCCGCGCCTCCTCGCACCAGAGGGCGATGTTGTCCGCCCAGCTCACCGCGCTGTGCCACCACGACAGCCAGCGCGCCACGTCCGGGACCCCGTACATCAGCCGGACGTGGGGCGCGCCGAGGTCGGCGGCGAGCCGCACGGTGTCCATCGCGGATCGCAGCGCGTGCTCCCGCTTGTCCGCGGCCGAGCCCGCGAGGACCGGGTCGGTGTGCGGGCCGTGCGGACCGAGCAGCAACTGGCTGTCGCGGCTGTTGCTCACGCACTCCACCGCGGTGCCGGCGACCGCCGCGCGCAGCTCGGCCCGGTGTTCCCTGTCCCGCGCCCAGCGCACCAGGTCGACCAGGCCGGACGTGCTGTCGGTGGGCAGGTCCACCGCGTCCACACCGCAGCGCGCGGCGTGCTCCAACGCGGTGTCCAGCCGCGACCCGCCCCAGGCGGCGAGACACAGCCCGACACCCACCGGCCGGTCCCCGGGGCTCCGCAGGGGGCGGCGCGCGGACCGCGCGCGGTGGTTCGGTCGGTGGAGGCCGGGTGGCTTGTCGGCGGGGTTTGCCGCGTTCGCGGGTGGTGTGGGGTGGTTTGGTGGGTGGGGGTCGGGTGGCTCGTCGGCGGGGTTTGCCGCGTTCGCGGGTGGTGTGGGGTTGTTTGCTGGGTGGAGATTGAGCGGCCCGTCGGCGGGGTCTCCCGCGTTCGCGGGCGGTGTGCGGTGCTCCCGTGGGTCGAGGTCGAGCGACCGGACGGCGTGGCCCACCGCGCTCGCGGGCGGCCGTACCTCCCCGTCGTCGCGTGCGAGGCTCCGCAGCGCCGCGTACACGGCCTCCGCCGGCCGGTCCACCGGCACGACCTCGGCGGCGCCCGCCTCGGTGCACAGCCGCCGGTCGAGCTCGGCCAGAAACGGCGGGCAGCCGCGCAGGACGCCGCCGCCGGCGGCCACCGACCACGCGCCGGTGAGCCCGGCGCGATCGCGGGCGGCACGGACGCCCAGGACGAGCTCGCCGACCGCCGCCGACACCAGCGAGGCCGCCACGGCGTCACCGTCGAGCCAGGCGTCGCAGACCGCCGGCGCCAGGGCGGCGACCGCGGCCTTGGGGAACGCCTCGGCGGCCAGCGCGCGGGCCAGTTCCACCGGCGACCGGCCCCCGGCGAGACCGGTCAGCCGGGCCGCGATCGCGGTCGCGGATCCGCGTCCGTCCACGGCGCGGACGGCGGCGCGCAGCCCGTCCAGGCCGAGGGTGAAGGCGCTGCCCTCGTCGCTGCCGAGGTACTCGCAACCGCCGACCCGGCACAGCGCGTCCGCGCCGTCGGCGGCGGCGAATCCCGAGCCGGTGCCGCACACCAGCACGACACCGCGGCCGGAGAGCGGCGGCGCGACCAGCCAGGGCACGCAGTCGTTGGAGACCAGCAACCGCCCGCGCACACCGGCCGCCCGCGCGAGGTCGCGCAGGCGGAGCGGCTCGTCCGCACCGACGTCCAGGTCGACCGCGGCGGTGGCGATCCACCCCGTACCGTCCCGCCCGTCCAGCGCCGCCGCGACGTCACCGAACAGGTCGCGCAGGGTCCGCGCCGCCGGCCCGGCTCCGACCGAGGCCGGGTTGACCGACCCGTAGGTCCTGACCTCCCCGGCCCCGGGAAGGACCGCCGTCGTCGTACTCCCACCCGCGTCGACCGCCCACAACGCGGTCGTGAGGCCTCCTTCGTCGGGGGGAGTGACCACCGGGCCGTGCTTTCTGGTTCTCTCGCTTCGCTCGGTCACGGGGCCTCCTTCGTCGGAGGGGGTGACCACCGGGCCGTGCTTTCTGGTTCTCTCGCTTCGCTCGGTCACGGGGCCTCCTTCGTCGGAGGGGGTGACCACCGGGCCGTGCTTTCTGGTTCTCTCGCTTCGTTCGGTCACGGGGCCTCCTTCGTCGGAGGGGGTGACCACCGGGCCGTGCTTTCTGGTTCCCTCGCTTCGCTCGGTCACGGGCCGCCCACCGGGACGTCGTCGGAGACGGTGCGGAGCAGGGCCTGCCGCACCTCGTCCTCGGTGACGTCTTCGGCGATGAGCGTGGTGCCCAGCTCGACCGGGAGGACGAAGCGCAGGCTGCCGTCCCGGATCTCGCGGATCTTGTCCAGCGCGCCGAGCACGTCGTCGATGCGCGGCACGGAGCGGAGCTGTTCGAGCCGCACCGGAAGGCCGAGCCGCCGGATCAGGTCGACGATCCGCTCGGCGAGGGCGGCGTCGAGCAGGCCGCGAGCGCGGGAGATGTCCAGCGCCACGACCATCCCGTACGCGACCGCCTCCCCGTGCAGGACGGGCCCGTACCCGGTGGTCGTCTCGACCGCGTGCCCGACGGTGTGCCCGAAGTTCAGCGGGCGGCGCAGATCCACCTCGTACGGGTCGCGGCCGACGAGTTCGGTCTTGATCGCGCTGGCCGCCCGGACGAGCGGCCCGACCGCCGAAGAATGGCATCCCACCAGCGCGTCGGTGTGCCGCTCGATGTATTCGAAGAGTTCCGGTGAGGCGATTATCGCTTTTTTCAGGGCTTCGGCAAGTCCTGAGCGCGCCTGCCGCGGGTCGAGCGTCTCGAGGAACTCCAGGCAGGAAATGACGGCGCGCGGCTGGTAGAACGCGCCGACCAGGTTCTTTGCGGCATTGTGGTCGACCGCCACCTTTCCGCCGATACCGGCGTCGACCTGGGCGAGAAGGGTCGTGGGGACGTTGATGTACGGCACGCCGCGCATGAAGGCGCTGGCGACCCAGCCGACGGTATCCATGATCATTCCGCCGCCGAGGGCCACCACCACGTCCCGGCGTGCGAGGCCGAGCTGGGCCAGCCAGTCGAGGAGCCGGTAGGCGGTGTCCAGGCTCTTGCTGCGTTCGCCGGCGTCGACGACCATGCTGCCCAGCAGCAGGCCACGCTGGTCGAGGGTCTCGGTGAGCCGGTAGGCGGGAAGCGACGCGACGGTGCGCTCGGTGATCACCGCGGCGCGGCGTCCGTCGAGTTCGCCGATCAGTACGTCGGCCGCGGCCGACGCTTCGGGCACCACATGGATGCGGTAGGTGTCCCGTCGTTCGAGGCTGACCTCGATGGCCGACGAGTTCGCGGACAGTGGGATCCGATCACGAACGATATAGCTGTTCTCGGCCATCGGACTCCTTTTTTACCAAGATCCACCAATCGGGTCAGGCAGGCCACTCCGGTGCGAGAGTAATCTTCTCGGCCAAATGTTTATCAAACACGACTTTGGGCCAAAGATCGTGATGATGCACCTGAGCGAGGGCGCCGTTCCCGGCGCCGAACCAGTGACGCCGCCGGTACGAGGGGCGTCGACCCTCACAAACCGATCACCCCGACCGACGAGCCGATTCCGGAACCCGCCGATCGTGCCCGAAAGCGCGTGTCACGAGGCCGGACCGTGCTGACGATGGTCGTCGGCAGCGGCTACCTCGGCGGCCGCATCGGCGCCCACATGCGTGGGCTGGGCGGCCGGGCGGTCCTGTGCTCCCGGCGCCCGCCGACCGCCCGGTCCGCGGACGGCACGCCGTGGAGCGAGCTCGACGTACGGGACGGCCGCGCCTGCGCCGAGACGGTGCGGCGCCTCGCGCCGGACGCCCTGGTCGTCGTGCACGGGCCCTCCGACATCACCTGGTGCGAGCGGCACGCCGACGAGGCCATGGCCGCGCACGGCGCCGGCGCCGCCAACCTCGCGGCCGCCGCCGACGGGCGGCCCGTCCTGCTGATCTCGACCGACAACGTCTTTCCCGGCACCCGCCACAGCTACGGCGAGTCCGATCCGGTGGCGCCCGCCAACGCGTACGGCCGGGCGAAACTGGCCGGCGAGCGGACCCTGCTCGACACCGGGAACGCCCTGGTGCTGCGGGTCAGCCTCGTCTACGGCTGGGACCCCGACGGGCACCGGCCCAACTACTTCACCACCTGCGTGCGCGGGCTGCGCGACGGCCGCGCCGTCCCGGCGCCCGCCGACCACTGGAACACCCCGGTCCTGGTCGACGACGTCGCCGCCTGGTCCGCCGCGCTGCTGCACGCCGGGCGTACGGGCGTGCTCCACCTGGGCGGGCCCGAACGCCTGTCCCGGTACGAGTGGGCCGGCCGGATCGCCAAGGGACTCGGCCTGGACGACCGGCCGATCCGCCCGACCGCCAAGGCCGGTACGCCGTACGCCTGCCGGCCCGACAACGCCTGCCTGCACAGCGAGCGGGCGGCGGACCTGCCGGAGCTGGCCGGGCTGCGTCCGGCCGACGTCGACGAGGGCACCCGCCGCCTGGCGTCCGTGGCCCTCGCCGAGGCAACACCCGAACCACGACCTGCGGAGGATCGCCTGTGAGCGAGCGAACCGACGAAGGAGGGGCCGTGACCAGACGCGTCTTCCTCGCCAGCAAGCGCGCGGTGGTGACCTACGCGCCCGAGCCGGAGACCGGGCAGCTGCGCGCGTGGCTGGCCCCCGGCGGCACCGGGAACGTCGTCGCCGAGCAGGCCGGCTACCTGGACGTCGCGTGGATCGTCAGCGCGGACAGCGACGACGACCACCGGGCCGCCCTGGAGAACCCCGACGGCATGCGCATCGAGCTGCCGTCGGGCCGCGGGGTACGCCTCCACCAGCTGCGCCACGACCGCGAGACCTTCCGCGTCGTGCAGAACTTCTTCACCGCCGAGCTGATGTGGGCCGGCAACAACTACGGCTGGGACCGGTGGACGCAGCCGTCCTTCGGCGACGAGACGCGGGCGGCCTGGGAGCGCTTCGGGGAGTTCACCGAGGACTTCGCCGGCGAGATGCTGCGGCGCTCCGAGGGTGAGTCCGACCCGGTCTTCCTCGTCCATGATTACCAGCTCGTGTGCGTCCCCGCGCGGCTGCGGGAGAAGCGCCCCGACGCGCCGATTCTGCTGTTCGTGCACATCCCGTGGCCCTCGGCCGACTACTGGCGCATCCTGCCGCGCGTGATGCGCGTCGGTGTGCTGGAGGGCATGCTCGCCGCCGACACGATCGGCTTCTTCGCCCGCCGCTGGAGCGCGAACTTCCTCGCCTGCGTCGCCGACCTGCTGCCGGACGCCGAGGTCGACCTTCAGGCCGGCACCGTACGGCGCGGCGGGCACCTGACCCGGGTCCGCACCCAGCCGCTCGGCTACAGCCCCGAGACGCTCCACCGCC
Organism: Actinoallomurus iriomotensis; assembly: GCF_030269445.1. Taxonomy (GTDB): domain Bacteria; phylum Actinomycetota; class Actinomycetes; order Streptosporangiales; family Streptosporangiaceae; genus Actinoallomurus; species Actinoallomurus iriomotensis. The sequence continues at coordinate 212,456 of NZ_BSTJ01000016.1, read as the reverse complement.
GCGACGCGCGGCTGCCCGACGGCATCGCGGAGTGGGCCGGCGACCGCCCGCTCGTGGTGCACTCCGGGCGCACCGACCCGATCAAGAACGGTGAGCGAGCGGTACGCGCCTTCGTCCTCGCCGTGCGGCGGGAGGAACGGCTGCGCGACGCGCGCATGCTGGTGCGGATGAACCCGAACCGGCTGTACGTCGAGGCCAACGCGGAGTACCGACGGCGCGTGGAGAAGGCCGTCGCCGAGGCCAACGCCGAACTGGGGCCCGACACCGTGCGCACGCACTGCGACAACGAGGTCGGCCACAGCTTCGGCTGCTTCGAGCGCGCCGACCTGCTGATGTTCAACTCCACCGTCGACGGCCAGAACCTCAGCGTCTTCGAGGCGCCGCTGGTCAACGAGCGCGACGCCGACGTGGTGCTGTCGGAGATGGCCGGCGCGGCCGAGATCCTCGGCCCGGTGTGCCGTACGGTCAACCCGTACGACCTGGTCGAGCAGGCCGACGCGATCGCCGCCGGGCTGCTCGCCTCTCCGGCCGAGCGCGCGGAGGCGGCACGGCTGCGCCGCGAGACCGCGCGGCCGTGGACGCTCGAGTCGTGGGTCACCGCCCAGCTCGCCAGCCTGGACGTGCGGTGATGGAGGCGACCGACGCACGGGCCTTCGCCTACTACGAGCTCGGCGACGCGGAACTGGTGCACGGCGAGGGCGTCCGCGTGTGGGACTCCGAGGGCCGGGAGTACCTCGACTGCGTGTCCGGCACCTTCAACCTCGTGCTCGGGCACAACCACCCGGCGGTGGTCGCGGCGGTGCGCGGCCAGCTCGACGACCTGGTGTTCGCCAGCTCCTCCTTCCGGACCACACCGACCGACCGGGTGATGGAACTGCTCGTGGAGCTGAGCCCGCCCTCGCTCACCCGGGTCAACCTGCGCAGCACCGGCGGCTCGACGGCCAACGAGGGCGCCATCAAGATCGCCCAGTGGCTCACCGGGAAGCGCGACGTCATCGTGCCCTTCCGCGGGCACGTCGGCCAGAGCATCGCCGCCACGAGCTACAACGGGACCTCACGGATGCGCGAGCCGTTCCCGTACCACCTGCCGGGCGCCGTGCACGTGCCCGAACCGTACTGCTTCCGCTGCTTCTACCGGCAGACACCGGACACCTGCGGCATGTGGTGCGTCGACCGGATCGAGGACTTCATCACCTACGCCAGCTCCGGCAGCGTGGCGGCGATGATCATCGAGCCGATCAGCGGAGTGGGCGGCAACGTCGTGCCGCCGCCGGGCTACCTCCAGCGGCTCAAGGAGTTCTGCGACGAGCGCGGCATCATCCTGATCTTCGACGAGAACCAGACCGGGCTCGGCCGCACCGGCAGCCTGTTCGCCGCCGACCACTTCGGCGTCACCCCGCACATCATGACGCTGTCGAAGGGCCTGACCGGCAGCGGTTTCCCGCTGGCCGCCATCCTCACCGAGGAACGCCTGGTCGGCATGCCGCGCTCGATGCACGGCTTCACGTACGGCAGCCACACCCTGTCCGCCGCGGCCGCCGTCGCGACGCTGAACGAGGTGCGGCGCCCGGAGTTCCTCGCCGGCGTGCGGACCACCGGCGCCGCCCTCGTGGACCGGCTGCGCGGGCTCCAGACCGACTTCCCGTGCGTGGGCGACGTCCGCGGCGTCGGCCTCATGCTGGGCGTCGAACTGGTCGAGCCCGACGGCTCCCGCTCGAACCGGCTGGCCACCGCGCTGAACAAGGCGCTCACGGACCTGCGGGTCATCACCCGCGTGTCCGAGCACGGCCAGGGCAACGTCATCGAGCTGCGGCCGCCGCTGGTGCTGTCGGTCGAGGACGCGAACCTGGTCGCGGACCGGTTCGGTGAGGCGCTGGAGACCCTTTGACACCCGGCGCCGAACCGGCCACACGGACGCCGATGAGCGTCGAGCTGACGCCCGCCGGGCCGCGCCTGTCCTGCGAGCGACCACGGCGGCCGGACACGCCCCACGCCGTGCTGGTCGAACCGGCTCTCGTCGGCGTCTGCCGCTCCGATCTGAAGGAGATCGGCGGACGGCGGCCGGGCCCGAGCCAGTTCGGCCACGAGCTGGTCGGAGTCGTGACGCGCAGCTCGACGCCGCGGCTCCCGGTCGGCTCGCGGGTCTGCCTCGACCCGAACGTCCCGCTGCGGCGGGGGACCGGCTTCGCCCGCCGGATGTGGGCGGGCGGGGAGGCCTCCGCGCTCGCGCGGGCGCTGCCGCCGGCTCCGGCGGGGGTCGGCGAGCGGCGGCTGGTCTTCGCCGAGCCGCTGGCCTGCGCCGCCCACTGCCTCACCATGACCCGCCACCACCTCGGCGCCGCCGACCTGCGCGGCGCGCGGATCTGTGTGCTGGGCGCGGGCATGGCGGGTGTGCTCATCGCCCGGCTGGCCGAGGCGGACGGCGCCCACGTGCTGCTGGCCAACCGTGACCGGGACCGGCTGGACTTCCTCGCCGAGCGCGCCGCCCTGCCGTCCGGCGGCGGCGCGAGGCTGGCCGAGACGCCCGGCGGTGCGTACGACGTCGCGGTGGTCGCGACGAGCTTCGTCCTGCCCGAGCTGCTGGAGCGGGCCCTGACGTCCGTACGCCGCGACGGCCTGGTCATGCTGTACGGCGGGACCGCGGCCGGCGACCGGCTGCCGGGCCTCGCCTGCGACCTGGACCGCGTGCGGCGCTCCGAGCTCGTCGAGGCCGTCGCGTGGCGGGGCCGCCCGGCCCTCGTGGGCGGCAGCTACGGGACCACGCGCGACGACTTCGCGCACGCGCTGCGCGCGCTGTCCGACACACCGGACGGCCTCGGCGTCGAGCGGCTCGTCACCGCGGAGGTCTCGCTGCCGGAACTGCCCGCCACCCTTCGCCGCCTCGCGGCGGAGCGATTGTTCGGGAAGGTGCTGATGCGTCCGTGAACCCCGGCTGCCCCAGGGCGGCGGCGAGCATGGTGTCGAGCGCCTGCTGGGACGACTGAAGCCGGGTGATCGCCTCGGCGATGCGGTGGCGCTCCCGCCGCAGGTCGGTGACCATTCCGGGGCAGGACGACGGGACCAGCCGCTCACCGTCGTCGTGCACGCAGTCCAGCAGCCGCGCGATCACCGTGGTGGGCAGGCCGGCGGCCAGCAGGTCGCGGATGTGACGCACCGCGGTGACGTCGGATTCGGCGAACTCCCGGTAGCCGTTGGCCAGCCGCAGCGGCCGGAGCAGACCCTGCTCCTCGTAGTAGCGCAGCAGCCGCCGGCTGACGCCCGTCCGCTGGGCCAGGGCACCGATCCGCATGTGACTCCCCGCTCCGGGTTGACCTTCACACCGATGTGACACCTTAACGTCCCGGTTGTCGGTCCTCATCCAGAGAAGGAGCAGGTCATGCCGGGAGCAGTGGTCATCGGAGCCGGGCCGGGGATCGGCCGGTCGGTCGCCCGGCGGTTCGCCCGCGAGGGCCTGCCGGTCGCCCTCATCACCCGGAACGCCGGAACGCTCGCCGGCGCGGCCGAAGCCGTGTCGGCGTTCGGCGTGCCGGTGGTCCCGCTGACCGCCGACAGCACCGACGAGACGGAGCTGCGCGCCGCCCTCGACGCGGCGTCCGGCGCGCTCGGCCTCCCGGACGCCGTCGTCTACAACGCGGCCCTCATCCGCCCGGACCGGCCCGGGGAGGCGTCCGCGCGGGCCCAGCTGGACGCCTGGGCGGTCAACGTGGTCGGAGCGCTCATCGCCGCCGCCCACGTCGCGCCGGAGATGGCGCGGCGGGGGAGCGGCTCGTTCCTCATCACCGGCGGCATGCCCGAGCCGAAGGCGGAGTACGTCAGTCTCTCACTCGGCAAGGCGGGAGTACGGACGCTGGTGGAACTGCTCGACCAGGAGTACGGGCCCGCGGGCGTCCACGTCGCCAGCGTCACGGTGGCCGGTCCCGTCGCCGCCGGCACCGCGTTCGACCCGGACGACATCGCCGAGCACTACTGGCGGCTGCACACGCAGTCGCGAGACCGGTGGGAGCGAGAGGTCCTCCACGGCCCCGAGCCGGCGTGACCGCCCGGCCCGGCCGTCAGCCGGCACCGCGCATCCCCGCGAGGTCGATGACGATCTTGCCCTGCCGTGGTCCCCGAGCGGCGGCCGCGTGGGCCTCGGCCGCCCGTGCCGCGGGGAAGACCCGCTCAACCGGGATCCGGACCCGCCCCTCGGCCGAGAGAGCGGCGGCGAGTGCGAGTCCGTGCCGTCCGTCCGGCTCTCCGCCGTACCGGCCGCGCGAGAGCCGCACTCCGCGCTCCGGGCCGGTGAAGTCCGCGAGGGTGACCACCGTCGCCGTGCCGGTGACGGTGATGAGCTCCTCGAGCGAGCCCGCGCCGGCGACGTCGAGCGCCAGGTCGACCCGCGGGACGCCGAGAGCGCGGACCCGCCCGGCCAGTCCCGGACCGTACGCGACGGGCGTCGCGCCGAGCCCGGCGAGGAGGATATGACTCTCGGGCCGGGTCGTCCCGATCACGCGAGCCCCGCGCGCCGTCGCGAGCTGGACCGCGACGCTCCCGACGCCGCCCGCCGCCCCGTCGATCAGCAGCGTCGTCCCCTCGCCGGCGCCGAGCAGGTCGAGGGCCCGGGTCGCCGTCTCGGCGCTCGTGCCGGCGGCGCCCGCCTCCTCCCAGGGCATGGAGCTCGGTTTCGCGGCCCAGAACGCCGGCACGGCGAACTCGGCGCTCGCACCGCCCAGGCGGGCGACGTCGACCGCGCCGAACATGTCGTCCCCGTTCGTGAAACCGGCGACTCCCGCGCCGACCTCATCGATCACCCCGGCCGCGTCGGCCCCGGGGACGTGCGGCAGGGCGAGACCGTCACGCGAGGGGGAGTCGCCGGCCCGCAGGGCGAGGTCGACGGGTGAGACGCCGGCCGTTCGCACCCTGATCCGCACTTCGCCTGTTCCGGATCGCCGGAGAGTGAGAGGTGCGCGGATGACGGTCACTCGGAGACCTCGGGTGGACGCGGAACACAACCGCCGGCACATCGTCACCGTGGCGCGCGCCGCGTTCGCCGACCAAGGGCTGGACCTGCCGATGCGCGAGATCGCTCGGCGGGCGGGCCCGGGCATCGCGACGGTCTACCGGCACTTCCCCACACGGACGGATCTGGTCGCCGCCGCTCTCGCCGAGCATGTGGCCGCGTGCCGCGCGGACCTGCGGGCGGCCCTCGACGAGCCCGACGCCTGGCGTGCGCTGAGCGGGACCATCCGCCGTTTCGCGGAGCGCCGGATCCGGGACCGGGGACTGAACGAGGCGCTGTTCGGCTCCCACCCCGCGGCGGCCGCGTTCGCCGAAGACCGCCGCGCGCACGCGAGGGAACTGGAACGGCTCGTCGACCGCGCTCGCGGCGCCGGTGCGGTCCCGAGCCGAGGTGTCCGTGGAGGACGTACGCGCCGGTCTGACGGCCATCGCGTCCCTCCAGGCGCTCCGGCCGGAGCGGGCGGCGCCCTCGACGTGGAGGCTGGTGGATCTGCTTCTGGCCGGGCTGTCGGCCTAGAGCGCGAGGCGGAGCACGGCCGCGAGGCCGCGTGGCGTGTTCGCGTCGCGTTCGCTCGGGAGCAGGTAGACCGGCAGGCCCGCGCGTACCGCCGCGCCGTCCTTCACCGGGTCGTCGCCGACGTACAGCACGCGGGCCGGTTGGGCGCCCAGGCGCTCGCAGGCGAGCGCGAACAACGCGGGGTCGGGCTTGGCGACACCGTGCTCGCACGAGAGGACGACCGTGCGCAGCGAGGTCAGCGCGCCGACCCGTTCGAAGGCCGGCCGGATGTCCCAGCCGATGTTGCTGAGCACACCGACGGGCACTCCGGCGTCGCGCAACGCGCCCAGCACCGGCACGGTGTCCGGGTACGGGCTCCAGGCGCCGGGGTCGGTGAGGCAGGAGTACACCGCCTCGGTGAGTTCCGGACCGAACGGCCCGGCCTCGGCGATCAGTTTGGTCCAGACCGTCCGGTGCGCCTGCTGGGACAGGTCGCAGCCCTCGCGCGCGGCGAACCCCGCAGGGGAGTCGACGTGGCGCAGGGTCCGCCGGATGACGTCCTCGGCCTCGGCCGCGCCGAGGGTCACACCCTGCCGCGCGGCCGCAGCGACCAGCGCCGGCGCGTCAAGGACTCCGGTGTCGTCGAACAGCGTCCCGGAGAAGTCGAACAGGACCGCTTCCACGCGCTCGCTCACTGATCCGTCCACTGGTTCGCCCACGGCGACAGCATAGAGAACCGCGCGTGTCGCACAAGATCCGGATGCCGGGCGGCGGTGACGGTGGCCGGTGTTCCGCCGCGGGCGCCATAACGACGCGTCGAGGCGCCCGGATGCCCCTTCTACGGGTGCCGAAATACTATCCTTGCTCAGGCAACGTCCCCGAGAAAGGAACGATTAGTGGCAACCAGGGTCATCATGGTGGATGATTTCGACGGTCATGACGGCGAGGACGTCGCGAAGCGGGATTTCGAGATCGGCGAGAGCACTTACACCATCGATCTCGGTGATGAGAACTTCAAGAAACTGCAAGAGGCGATCGAGGTCCTCAGGCCGTATCTGGAGAAGGCGACCCGGGTGAAGCAGGCGGGCCGCTCCCGTCGGCCGACCGCCGACACGGCCCCTCGCCTGCGCGGATACTCTAACAGTGACGTGCGTGAATGGGCCAGGCAGGAAGGCGTCGAGGTCAGCGCGCGGGGGAAGATCGGTGATGAGGTCTATGAGAAGTTCATAGCGGCTCACCCCGACGCCAACCCGGATGACTGACTGGCCGTGAGAGACTGCAGGAGATATTGAGATGGCACAAGAAACGATCGTTCGGCTCCTCGATGACATCGACGGCAAGCCGGCGGACGAGACGGTGAGCTTTTCACTCGACGGCGTCCCCTACGAAATCGATCTCAGGTCGAAAAACGCGGACAAGCTTCGCAAGGTGTTCGCGCCGTACGTTGAGAAGGGGCGCAAGGCCGGCGCTCGCCGCACCGGACGCGGAGGACGCGGCCGCACGGCGCACAACCGTGAGCGTGCTGCCGACATCCGGGGCTGGGCGAAGGAACACGGGATCTCCATCAACGACCGGGGCCGGATCCCCGCTGAGATCGTCCAGGCGTACGAGGCGAAGGATCCCGGCCGGGCCAAGAACCCGGGCGCGAAGGTCCCCCAGACGAAGTTCCAGGCCGCGAGTCGCTGAGCGACCTCGCCGCCCGGCCCGCACCGGCACGATGACGGCCGCCGGGCCACCACCGGTCCGGCCCTCGCCGGGTGGGCCGAGCACCGGACATCGCGCGTAGCCGTGGCGCCACCGAGAGCGCCGCGGCCCCGCCGTCCCGGCCCGCACGGCATGATGATCGCCGCCGGGCCGGTACGCGGGTGGGCCGTCGCCGGCTGGGCCGAGCACCGGATATCGCGCGTGGCCGTTGCACCGCGGCCCACCGATGCGGGCCCTCCCGCGGCGCTCGCCGTCGGCGTCGCGGGTCGGAAGCGGCCACGCGTCGGCGGCCGCCGGCGTCCGCGTCTCACGGGCCGTCTCGGCCTGCCGGTGGGGTTCGTTCCCCGTCCCGGCGATCGGCCGGTCGTGCCGATCGAGGCGGCGCCGTTCTCGTTCGCCCGCCTGCCTCGTGCCGCCGGGGTGGGTGCGGCCGGCATCGTCTGGCCGAGGTCGGCCTGGGGTGCCGGCCGCCCGCGACGGGGCATGACCGTCGCCTCGGACGCGACGGCGACGACCCGCAGCGGTGCCGGCATCGGTGATCCGCGGCTGTACGTCGCGGCCGGTGGCGCCCGCCTTTCACGGGCCGTCTCCGCTCGCCCGTGGGGTTCGTCGCCCACCCCGGCGATCGGCCGGCCGGGGCGGCGCCGTTCTCGTTCGCCGGCCGGCTTCGTGCCGCCGGGATGGTGCGGTGGGCATCGTCCGGCGACGGCTGCGTCGGATTCACCTTCGGCGTTCAAGCCACCGGGTGCCACTGCCGCCTGCCGCCTGCCGCCGGGCGCGGCGGCGGACGGCGCGGCGTGGCCTGACGGGTCACCGGCGCGGGTGCCGCGTCGCCCGGCGTCGACCGGTCGGGCGTCGTCACCGTGAACGACCGGTCCCCGGCGCGGTCCTGTGAGTTCACCGCGCGGGATGCGCGCGCACGCCGGTCCGCACCACGCAGGCCAAGGCGCTGCGAACGAGTGCGCGCACCGGCCTAGGACCTTCTCTTCTCCACCGCCCTATGTCAGGAATCGCTTACTTCCTGGCCCGTTCACCGCCCGGACGCCGCCCGTGACGGTACCCCGCTGACCTGGCCCACCGCGGCGCGACTGCGCGAGGACGGGACACTGCTGGTCACGACCTCCCTGGCGTTCGCGCAGAAGGCGATCAACGTACGTCGTGACGGGCGGGTGGCGCTGCGTTCTCCGACCCGACCGGCAGCGGGCTCACCGACGCGCCCCAGGTGTTCATCGCCGGCACCGCCGTCTGCCCGGATGAGATCATGACCGGTCCGAACGGCGCGGAGGAGTACTGGCGGATCCTGTTCGAGCGCCAGCCGCACAGCCGCGCGTACGTCCGGCCGCCGGCCCGCTGGTTCATGGAGTGGTACTACCTGCGGCTCCTCATCACCGTCACGCCCACCGACGTGAGTGTCCGGCCGCCCCTCGAAGAGCTCCTCCGGGCCAAGCCACCCGGTGCGGTCACGGTGAGCGACGCGCCGCCCGGCGCGGAGCCGCTGGCGCGGTTTCCCAGCGCCGTTCTGGGTGCCCGCGACGAGTCCGGCGCGCCCCTGCTCATGCGCGTCCGTCGGTGACGACCGAAGGCGGCTTCCGCGTGGCCCCCGAGTGCGAGGTCACCCCCGGCCCGGCGAGCCTGCTGGTGCACGAGCACAATGACGAACTCGCGGCCGTGCGGAAAGCCCTGATCCGCGGCGAACTGCGAAAGGACGGCGACGGCTGGCTGCTGGTCCCCTCCAAGGTCGTCGAGCCGGGCTCCACCAGCACACCGCAGGACGCCGTCCGTACCCTCCGCCGGGTCCAGAAGGCGACCACGCGCTACGTGAACCGCCGTGACCTGCCCCGGCCCCGGGTCCGCTGGAGCGAGTTCCAGGCGCTCGTCCGCCCGCGCGGCGAATGAGGCCCCCGCCGAGCGGGCCGTGGTGATCGAGCTCCGGCCGTGGGTAGGGGCTACCGTGTTGTCCGAATAGAGCCGGGAGGGCCGCATGGGCACTGATGGGTCCGCGTACGTCCGGGACCAGCGTTATCTCACCACGCGTATCACCGCCGACGGGCGGGACGGGTACCCCGTCGAGCCCGGCCGCTACCGGCTCGTCGTCAGCCGGGCCTGTCCGTGGGCCAACCGCAGTGTCATCGTGCGGCGGCTCCTCGGACTGGAACCCGTGCTGTCCATGGGCATCTGCGGGCCGACGCACGACGAGCGGAGCTGGACCTTCGACCTCGACCCCGGCGGCCGGGACCCCGTGCTGAAGATCGAACGGCTCCAGGAGGCCTTCTTCGCGCGGGACCCGGACTACCCGCTCGGGATCACCGTGCCGGCCATCGTCGACATCCCCACCGGCAAGGTCGTCACCAACGACTTCGCGCAGATCACGCTCGACCTGTCCACCGAGTGGAGGGCGCACCACCGGCCCGGTGCGCCCGATCTGTACCCCGAGCGGCACCGGGACGAGATCGACACGATCAACGCCGACGTCTTCCGCGACGTCAACAACGCCGTCTACGAGGCCGGGTTCGCCACGGGCCAGGACGCCTACGAGCGCGCCTACCGCAAGCTGTTCCGGCGCCTCGACATCCTCGAAGAGCACCTCGCCGCCCGCCGGTACCTCGTCGGGGACACCATCACCGAGGCCGACATCAGGCTGTTCACCACGCTCGTCCGCTTCGACGCCGTCTACCACGGGCACTTCAAGTGCAATCGCGGCAAACTCGCCGAGATGCCAGTGCTGTGGGCGTACGCCCGGGATCTGTTCCAGACCCCGGGCTTCGGGGACACCATCGACTTTCCGCAGATCAAGGAGCACTACTACGTCGTCCACCGCGACGTGAACCCCACCGGTGTCGTGCCGCTCGGCCCGGACACCTCCGGCTGGCTCACCCCGCACGGCCGGGATCGGCTCGGCGGACGGCCCTTCGGCGACGGGACACCGCCCGGTCCGGTCGCCTCCGGCGAGGCCGTGACCGCCCCCGTCTGACCGCGCTCAGGCCGGCACGGCGAGCAGCACGGCGCCGACCGAGCGGCGCCGCTCGATCTCGGCGTGCGCGTCCGCGGCGCGGTCCAGCGGGTAGGTGGCGTGGATCCGCGGTCGGAGGCGGCCGTCCGCCGCCGCGGCCAACGCGCGCTCGGCGTCGTCGCGCTGCTCGGCGTCGGGCTTGGCGAACACGGCGCCGAGCGGGCCGGCCACGGTCAGCCCGCGCCGGGCGAGCACCTGGGCGTCGAGCGGCAGCCAGGCACCGGAGGCGAAGCCGTAGATCCCGAACCTGCCGCGGCCGTCCGCGGCGGCCTCCAGGGCCTGGGCGCCGATCTCGCCGCCGATCGCGTCGAGCACGACGTCCACGCCGCCGCCGCTGAGCGCGCGCACCCGGTCCGGCCAGTCCCCGGCGCCGTAGTCGACCGCATGGTCCGCGCCGAAGTCCTCGACCGCGGCGGCCTTGTCCGCCCCGGCCGCGCCGATCACCGTCGCCCCGGCCGCCTTGGCGAGCTGCACCAGCAGCGATCCGATCCGGCCCGCCGCGGCGGTGATCAGCACGGTCTCACCGTCGCGTACGCGCATGGCGGCCAGCATCCCGCTCGCCACCGCGCCGGCCTGGAAGACGGCCAGCGCCACCGGCAGGGCCAGCTCGTTCGGCACGGGGAACGTCCACGCGGCCGGCGCCAGGGCGCGCTCCCCGTAGCCGCCGGTGTTGCCCACGGTGGTGGCCACGACGCGACGGCCGAGCAACGACCGGTCCGTCCCGGGACCGACCGCGACGACCTGCCCGCCCACTTCCAGGCCGGGCACGTACGGCAGCGGGAACGGATACCCTCCTGACCGCACGATCACATCGCCGTACCCGACGCCGGCCGTCTCGACGGCCACCACCACCTGGCCCGCCCCCGGTTCCGGCTCCGGCATCTCCTCGACGCGGAGCACCTCCGGCGTCCCGAACTCACGCACCCTGACCACCCGCACGATCGGCTCCTCTCCGTTGACAGTCTGATCGCAACGAGACATGGTGTCTCGGTCGACCAGTCTTGGCGGGTGGTCCCTGCCACGACAAGCGCCGATTCGCGGGGTCTGTCCCAGTCGAGACAAGGAGCCGGAAGTGTCTCAGCCCAACGTGCGGGTCAGGCGTACGCGCAAGCTGCTGCGTGAGGCGCTGGTGGAGCTCATCGAGGAGCGCGGCTTCGACCGGATCACGGTCGGGGAGATCACCTCCCGGGCGATGGTGAGCCGGGCGGCCTTCTACCGCAACTACCGCGACAAGTACCACCTGGTCGAGCAGATCTTCGATGAGGCGATGGCCGAGCTGCGCGGCACGGTGGACGGCGACGCACGGCCGAGCGGCGAACGGTGGGTGGGCTTCTTCGAGCACGTGGCCGCCTACCGACGGCTGTACGGCGCGCTGCTGGGCCGCCGGGGCAGCCCCTGGTTCGCCGACCGGATGCGCGCCGCGCTCGCCGCGATGACCACGGAGCATTTTCGGGAGGACGATCCCGACCAGCTGGCGCCCAGCCTGCTGTCGGCCATGTTCCTGCAGACGATCACCTGGTGGCTGGAGCACGGCCGGGACATGCCCCCACGCGAGATCGCGGCGCGGTCCGCGCGCCTCGCCGCCGCGGTCATCACCGAGGCCAATCGCGTCTGAGCGCGGCCGAGCGGGATGCCGGACGCGAACGGCGGCGGTGGTAGGCCACGGTCACCGCGGCCAGCAGCGGACCCCAGGCGAGAAGCGGCGCGTAACAGCCATAGATCGCCCACAGCGCCGGACCGTGAAAGCCGGCCGCGCCGTTCGCCAGATCGGGGGAGTTCACCGCCGCGAACGTCCAGATCACGGTGACCGCGCACGCCCCGAGGGCCGCCGGCACGACCGCCGCCATCGTCGGGATCCGCCGGCCGCCCAGCAGCGGGATCCCGTCCGGCACCACCTCGCCCCACGGGCGTACGAGCCCGAGCGCGAGCAGCGCGAGAGCCTCGGAGACCACCGAGAGCGACAGGATCACCGCCGAATCCCAGGGCCGCGGCGGCCCCCGGTGCCCGGCGAGCCCCAGGACGAACGCGACCCGCCACAGGCCCGACGGCAGGGTGCACAGCGGGATGAGATGGGCGGCCCGCACCGCCCAGCGGGGCACCGTCTCCGGCGGCCGTACGGTCGCGCTGGTCATCGTTTCCTCCTGAGGAGTCGTGAGGTCCTCAGGATCCGGGGTACGGCACCTCCGGCTCCTCCCTCGCGGGCGCCGGTCCGGTCCCCCTCAGGAGTGATCGTTCAGCGCGGCACGTTCAGCGTGTCCAGGTTGCTGATCTTCCAGCGGCCGTCCCGGCGGACCGCGTCGACGGCGAGCATGGCCGCGGCGTACGTGGTCTGCTTGCCGCTCGTGCGGGTGTTGCGCTGGTCGGCGAAGACGAGCAGGCGGGCGCGGTCGCCTTCGAGCATCTCCACCGCGCTGTCGGTGACCGTCGTGGTCAGGACGAGCTTCTGGGTGGGAGCCTGCGTACGCACCTGGGCGATCATGGTGTCGTACTGGCCGACCGCCTTGCCGGTGAGCAGGCTGTCCTCGGCCTGTTGCGTCCGGCCCGCGTCGGTGTAGTCGTAGGAGAACAGGGCGTTCACGGCGTCGCTCACCTGACCCGTGACCTCGCTCGTACGCGCCGGGTCGGTCAGCGCGACGTTGCCGGCTCCGGCGCGGTCGCGTACGGCGCCCGCCTCGTCGGCGAACCACACCGCCAGGCCGCCCAGCAGCACCGTCACGACGCCCAGGACGGCCGGCAGGCGCCGGACCCGGCGCTCGCGCGTCCGCTTCGGCGCCTTGTCGTCCTCGGCGGTACGGCGGCGGATGACGAACGGGAGGGAGGGCATGCGGAGGTTCCTCTCGCGAAGGGGCGGCGGGCTCAGCCGGCGGTCGTGCCGACGGGGGCCTGGCCGAGCGCGCTCAGCTTCCAGCCGGACGACGTACGGGTCAGCTGCGCCCGCATGCGGCTCTGCTTGGTGGCCGGCGTTCCGGTCGGCGGCGTGACGGTGATCTGCACGGCGACGATCGCGCCGGCCTTGCCCGCCCGGTCGTCCAGCTCGGTCACGGCGGCGTCGAGGATCTTCGCGGTGGTGACCGTCTTGGCGGCCCGTACCTGCTGGGAGAACTGGGCGCTGCCCTGGACGAGCTGCTGGTGCAGGTCGCCGGTCGTGGACGCCTCCCAGGACGCCAGGCCCTGCTCCACCTTGCGGTAGTCCAGGGTGTTCATGTTCTGCACGCCCTGCTCGGCGGCGCGCAGGACGGCGTCGCGGTCGCGGGAGTAGGCGAGGGAGTCGTCGTGCGCCGCGCCGTACCAGGACCACCCGAAGTATCCGGCGCACACGCCCGCCACGACCACGAGCACGGCCGCCACCAGCAGGACCGGATCGGAGATGCGGGGCAGGCGCCTCCGCGACGCCTTCTTCGCGGCGTCCTCGTCCGCGGCGTCCCCGGCTTCGGTCTCCTCGGTGGCCTCGGCCTCTTCACCGTCGGTCTCCTCGGGTGCCGCCTGCTCCGGTTCGGCCTCCTCGGACGCCGCGTCCGCGGGCGTCGGCTCCTCGGGTGCCGGCTCCTCGGGCTGAGGCTCCGCGGCCTCGTCGGGCTCCGTGGGTCGTTTCTCGGCTGTGGTCCGTGCCACCTACTGTCACCTTTCCTGGAGCCGTACGGGTTACCGGGCGTGCATGTCGACGATGCGCCAGTGGCCGCCCTGGCGCCGGGCGGTGACCGAGAGCTGGGCCGCCGCCGACATGCCCTTGGGCCGGTCCTTGCGGACGATGACCTGGTCGAGGAAGACCAGGAGCTGCGCCGTGTCGCGGGTGAGCCGCACGACACCCGCCCGTACGACATGGGTCGTGACCGTCAGCCGTTCCGCCGCCGCGTGCTGCTTCACCTGGGCGAACAGCGTCCGGTACTCACTCGCGGCGGTACCGCTCAGCACCTCGGCCGCGTCCTGCTCGGTGGTCGCCGTGCTGTCCGGCGTGTACGAGAAGATCTTGGTGAGCCCGTTGCTGACATCGCCGATGACGACCGACGTCGCCTCGGTGTCGACCAGCGCCCGGTCACGGAGCGCCGGATCGTGCCGCGCCCGCGCGCTCAGCACCTGCAACCCCGCCCCGGCCAGCGCGAACACCAGCGTGAACGCCAGGACGAACGCCCACGGCCGGCGGATCCGCCGGCGACGCGGAGCGTCGGCGTCCTCGGTCTTCTCAACGGCCTCCGTCTTTTCGGCGACCTCCGTCTTTTCGGCGACCTCGGCCTCTTCGGCGACCGCCGCTTCTTCGGTCTCGGCCGCTTCGACGGTCTTGGGCTCTTCGGTGACGCTCAACGACCCTCCTCCTAGGCGCCGACCGGCACGGCGGTGAGCGAGCTGAGCTTCCACCGGGCGCCCGTACGCGCCAGTACGGCGGTGAACCGCTTGCGTTCCAGGGAGCTGCCGAGCTTGACCTGGACGGTCGCGATGACCTGGGCGGTGCCGGCGTGCGTGTCCAGCTCGGTCACCGCGAGGTCGGTGACGGTGCCCACCGCGGCGGTGCCGGAACTGAGGGCCTTCTGCCGGTCCTGCGCCGACGTACGCCGCAGCGAGTCGCGCAGCGTCCCGGTCGAGGCGTCCAGCCAGCGGCTCAGGCCCGCGTCGCTCTGCCGCGGGTCCAGGGTGTTGAGGACGGCGATCTCCTGCCGGGCGTCCCGCCGCACCTGGTCGCGTGCCCGCGCGAACGGCACGGACGACGAGTGCGCGCTCTGGTGATAGGTCCAGCCCGACCACCCGCAGAAGACCGCGGCGGCCGTCAGCAAGGCCACTCCGAGGACGCGCATCACCGCTCCAGCCCGAGGAGGTCGCCCATGGAGGCCGGTCCGGCCGGCACCGACGGCAGCCCGAGCGCCCCGGGCAGCGACGCCGCGGCCGCCCGGGCCGACGTGCCCGGACGTACGGGCGACGGCACCCCGCCGCCGTACGGGGCGTTGGCCGAGCCGCGCACGTCCACCCCGCTGGAGGCCGGCATCTTGCAGGACGCGGCCGTGTTCAGCGGCGGTGCGGCGGCGGTGTCCAGGCCGTTGCGGTACGTCGTGCCGCCGTACCCCTTGGTGCAGGGCAGCGGGGAGAAGAACGTCAGGGCCATGCCGAAGTTGAGTCCCTTCGAGTCGACCACCGACGCGCCCGCCGCCGCGACCTGGGGCAGGCGAACCAGGAGTTCCTGGATGCCGCGCTGCCGCGTGACGGTGAGTTCGGACGTGGTCGTCAGGTTGGCCAGCAGCACGCTGAGGCTCGGATCGAGGTCGCGCAGGAGCCCGCTGATCTCGCCGGCGGCGACCGGCGCGGTGGTGATCAGCCGCCGCAGGTCGGTGTCGGACGCGTCGAGCTGCCCGGCGAGCAGCCGCGCGCTGTGCGCGAACGACAGCAGGGCGGCGCTCTCCTCGCGCTGCGTCCGCAGCACGGTCTGCCCGTCGAGGATCAGCTGGTTGGTCTCGGGCGCGGCGTCGTTGGCGTCCTGGAAGAACTCGTCCGAACCGTCGAGCAGCGTCTGGAGGTTCTCGCCCTGCCCCTGGAACGCCTTGCCGAGTTCGTCCACCACGGTGCGCAGCGACTCCAGCGGCACCGAGGCGGCCAGGTTGTTCACGTTCGTCAGCACGTTCGTCACGGGCGGCGGCGTCTGCGTGGCGGTCCGCGGGATGAGCGCGCCGTCCGTCAGGTACGGGCCGTCGCCGCTCGCCGGCCGCAGGTCGACGTACTCCTCTCCGACCGCCGACAGGTTGGCGACCACGGCCTGCGACCGGGCGGGGATCCGGGGCGCGGAGGCGTTGATGTGCAGGTCCGCTCGTACGCCGTCGCCGGTCAGGTGCAGGTCGCCGACCCGGCCGACCGACACGCCGCGGTACGTCACGTCGGAGCCGGGGAACAGCCCACCCGTCTCGGGCAGGTCCATCCTGACGACGTAGTAGCCGCGCAGGCCGACGTAGCGCCCGAGGTCGGCGTACCGGTAGCCGATGTAGCCGATGACGAGCACGCCGATGACGATGAACGCCAGGTTCTTCAGGCGGGTCCCGAGCGTGAGCATCAGCCACCCCCGTTCGGAGAGGAGGACGGCGTCGCCGTCGGCGTCCCGGGAGGTACGGAGCCCGACGGCGACGCGGGCGTGGACGGAGAGGTGGCCGGCGGCGAGCCCGTCGGCGTGGTCCGCGCCCCGCCGACGGGAGGCAGCGGCAGCGGCAGCGGCGCGATCTGTCCCTTGCGCCCGGACGACTTCGCCTGTTCCTCCTCCGCGGGCACGATCGGCGGGATGACCTCGGTCCCGGGCGGCGCTGTCACCGACAGGTAGACGTTGAGGTAGTCGCCCTTGACCCCGTTCAGCACCTCGTCGGTGAACGGATAGGTGAGCAGCACCTGCAGCGACTTCGGCAGGTTCCGTCCGGCGTCGGACAGGTTGGCCAGCACCGGGGCGAGCGCCTGCAGGTCCGCGACCATGTCCGCCTTGCTCTTGTTGATGGTCGTGACCGCGACGCCGGACAGCTCCTCCAGCGACCGCAGCATGGTGACCAGCGCGCCGCGCTGCTGTTCGAGCACGTCCAGGCCGGGTCCGAGGTCGTCCAGCACGGTGCCGATCTGCTCCTTGCGGGAGGCGAGCGTGGCGGAGAGCCGGTCCAGCGCGTCGATGGCGTCGGTGATGTCCTTGCGATGGTCGTTGAGGTTGGAGACCAGCGTGTTCAACCGGCCGAGCATGGACCTGACCTGCGGTTCATTGCCGCCGAGAGCCTTGTTCATCTCCTGGGTGATGGTGCGGAGCTGGCTCAGGCCGCCGCCGTTCAGCAGCAGCGACAGCGCGCCGAAGACCTCCTCGATCTCCGGGTCGCGGTCGGTCCGCGCCATCGGGATGACCGCGCCGTCGGCCAGCGTGCCCGAACCACCGCCGGCGGGGGTGCTGAGCTCGATGTACTTCTCGCCGAGCAGGCTCGACTGGGCGAGCCGCGCGTACGCGTCGGCGGGCAGGTGGACCTTGCCGTTGACGAGCATGACGACGTTCGCGGTCCAGCCGTTCCGCGGCAGGGTGATCTTCGAGACCCGGCCGACCGCGACGTCGTTGACCTTCACCGCCGCCTGCGGCACGAGGTCGTGGACGTTGGCGAACTGCGCGGTGACCTGGTACGGGTGGGAACCGAGGTCCGCGCCGCCCGGCAGCGTCAGGCCGTACACGCCGCCGAACCCGCCGGAGCCGCAGCCCGCCAGAGACAGGCACACCACCACGACGGCGGCCGGCCGTGCCGCGCGCATCACCGGCCTCCGTACACGTCGCCGACCGGCGGCAGGGGCAGCGGCGCCCGCCGTGAGGGCGGCAGCGGCTTGAGACCGTCGGAGCCCAGCTTGTACTTGGCGCACAGTGACTTCAGGGACTTGGTCGCGCCGGTCACCGAGCAGAGCTGGTCGCCGGCGGTCTGCCCGGCCGAGGCGGGTGTGAGCGGCCCGCCCATGCTCAGCTCGTTGAGGTCACCTCGGCCGTCGAGCGTCCGGTTGACCGGGTCGTAGGTGTTCAGCACGTTGTCGGCGGCGAGCGGCGCGGTGTCCAGCACCTCGGCGAGCGACGCGCGCTGGTCCACCAGGGTCTGGGTGATCGACGCCAGCTTGGTCACGTTGGACTTGAGCCGCGCCCGGTTGTCGTGGATGAACCGCTGTACCTGGCCGAGCGCGGTGGCGAGCTGCTGCAGCGCCGCGCCGAGGTTCTGCCGGTCGTCGGAGAGGAAACCGGTCACCTGCGCGAGCTGCTGCTCGGCGAGCCGGACCTGCCCGTCGTTGGCCTTGAGCATGGTGGTGAACTTCTGCAGGTTCGTCAGGGTCGAGAACAGGTCGCTGGACGAGCCGGACAGGGTCTTGGCCGCCTGGCCGAGGTCGCCGACCATGTCACCGATGTCCTGCCCGTTGCCGGCCAGGTTCGCCGCGCCGGTGTTCAGCAGGTTGGACAGTGCGCCCTTGCGGTTGGCGCCGTTCGGACCGAGGGCGGTGGCGAGCCGGCTGAGGCTGTCGTAGAGCTGGTCGATCTCCACCGGCGTCGCCGTACGGCTCGCCGGAATGACCGCGTGGTCGGTCAGCCGCGCGCCGTCGGTGTAGGCGGGGGAGAGCTGGATGTAACGGTCGGCGACGACGCTCGGCGCCACGACGACGGCGACCGCGCCGGCCGGCACGGCCACTCCGTGGTCCACCGTCATCGTCACCCGCACCTGGCGGCCCTCCGGCCGCACCGAGTCGACCTTGCCGACCTTCACGCCGAGGACGCGCAGGTCCGAGCCGGTGTAGACGCCGACGGCCTGGCCGAAGTACGCGGTGATCCTCATGCCCGCGGGACGGGACAGCAGGTACAGCGCGCCGAAGAGGAGCACGATGAGCGCGAGCCCGGCGCTCATCACGGCGGGGCGGCGGGCCGGCGGAACCGAAGGTGTGCGCATCACTGACCGTCCTGCTTCGGCGGCATGCACCCGGTCGCCGGAGGCGTGCCCGGCGGCAGGTAGTTCTTGGGGACGATGCCGCACAGGTAGCTGTCGAACCAGCGCCCGTTGCCGAGCGTGTTGCCGACCAGCCGGTAGTACGGCCCGGCGACGGCGAGCGCGTGGTCGAGGCTGCCCTGGTTGCGCCGCAGCATCGCGGTCACCTGGTCGAGCGCGCGCAGCGTCGGGTCGAGCTGGGCCTGGTTGTCCTTGACCAGGCCGCTGAGCTGCGCGGAGAGCTGCTGGGTGCCGGTCAGCAACGCGTGGATCGCGAGCCGGCGGCGCGAGATCTCCGCCAGCAACTGGTTGCCGTCGTGCAGAAGCGCGGTGAAGTTGCCGTTCTGCGCGGCCAGCGTGGCGGTGATCTGTTTGGTCCCGGCCAGCAGCCGGGCGAGCTGCGCGTCCCGCGAGGAGATCGTCTTGGACAGCGCCGACAGGCCCTGGACGGCCTTGCGGACGCTGGGGGCCGTGCCGCTGAACGTGTCGGAGATCGCCTGCAGGCTCTGCCCGAGCTGGTCGGTGTCGATCTGCCCCAGCGTGCCGCCGAGCTGCTGGAACGCCTGCGTCACGTCGTACGGGGAGGTCGTGCGGCTGACCGGGATGCGCCGCGAGGGGTTCTGCCGCGCCGTGCCGAGCGGGTCGACCGCGAGGTACTTCTCGCCCAGCAGCGTCTTGATCATGATCGAGGCGGTGGAGGCGTTGCCGATCCAGGTGTCCTTGACGCGGAAGCTCACCTTCACCCGTCCGTGGTCGAGGGCGATCCCGGTGACCTTGCCGACCTTCACCCCGGCGACGCGGACCTCGTTGCCGGACTGCAGCCCGGCGGACTCGGTGAAGTCCGCGTCGTAGGTCGTGCCGCCGCCGATGAGGGGCAGGTCGTCGGCGGCGTACGCGGCGGTGCCCAGCCCGGCCAGGATCACCAGGCCGACCACGGCGACCTTGACCGGATTCCGCTCCCGGATCGGCTTCACGACTCGCACCTCGATTCGGTGACCGGGATGCCGGTCGGCGGGGGTCCGGGGATCGGCGGGCCGACCGTGGACCACGACACGCCGGAGACGGTGGCCTGGCACATGTAGAGGTTGAGCCACGAGCCGTACGAGGCGAGCCGGGCGATCGTGGTCATCTTCGTCGGCAGCATCCGTACGAAGCCCTCCACCAGCGGCTGGTCGCGGTTCAGGTTGGACGACAGCCGGCCCAGGTCGCGGATGTCGCGGCGCAGCGGGTCGCGGCCGGCGCCGAGCAGCCCGGCCGTGCTCGTGGTGAGGCCGGAGATCGCGCCGATCGCCTGGCCGATCGGCTTGCGGTCGGCGGCGAAGCCGTGCACGAGCTGTTTCAGCGTCGTGATGAGCCCTTCGAACTCGCCCTCGCGGGAGTTGACGGTCTCCACGACGGTGGTCAGGTTGTCGATGACGCGCCCGATGACCTGGTCGCGGGTGGCCAGCGTGGTGGTCAGCGTGCCGACCGTGGCGATGAGCTGCTCCATGGTGGTGCCCTCGCCCTGGAACACCTGGATGATCTCACCGGAGAGCTGGTTGACGTCCTTGGGCGACAGGGCCTGGAACAGCGGCTGGAAGCCGTTGAAGAGCTGGGTGAGGTTCAGCGCGGGCGTGGTCCGGTCCACCGGGATCGTCCCGCCCGGCCGCAGGGTGCCGCCGACCGGCCCGACGCCCTGGTCGAGCTCGATGTACCGCTGCCCGACGAGGTTGAGGTACTTGATGGACGCGGTCACCGAGGCGGGCAGCGTACGGCCGGACTCGACCGAGAACGTCACGCGCGCCAGCCGCCGGCCGGTCACGTGAATGCTCTCGACCTGGCCGACGCGCACCCCGGCGATGCGGATGCTGTCCCCGGTGTTCAGGCCGGTGACGTCGGTGAACGTCGCGTGGTAGCCGGCGGTCCGGCCCACTCCGGTGCCCGCGATGCTGAGCGCCAGGACCGCGGTGGCCAGAGTGGTGACGACGATGAAGATCGCCGACTTGGTCAGCGGCCCGGCGAGGCTCCTGCGGTTCACTTCACCGTCACCTCCGTTCCCCGGTAGATCGGGCCGACCAGCACGCTGCTCCAGTCGGGCGGCGCCTTCTGCGGCGTGGTCCCGCCCGGGTTCAGCAGCTCGTTGACGAGGTCGTTCTCTCCGGGGGAGTTGGGCACGCCGAGCGCGCCGGCGGCTCCCTGGTACGGCACGGAGTAGCAGTGCGGGCCGCCGTCGGCGTTGTAGACCGGCGTGTCGCGGCCGGGGACGTACTTGCCCTTCGACGGGACCACGCGCACGGTGACGTGCATGCCATGCCGGTCGGTGCCCTTGCCCAGCGCCCGGTCCATCGCCGGGACGAAGTCGCTGAGCGTCTTCAGCGTGCAGGGGAAGGAGGGCGAGTAGCGGGCCAGCGTCTCGAGCACCGGGCGGCTGTCGGCGGACAGCCGGATGATGTTCGCGGAGTTGGCGCGCAGGAATGCGGTGATGTCCCGCGACGAGTCGGTCACCGAGTCGTACAGCTCGCCGAGGTTGGCGCGCTGGTCGACGATGGTGCGGCTCGTGGTGGTGAAGTCGGTGAGCGCCTGGAGGATGTCCGGACTCGCCTGGGAGTACGCCTGCGCGACGCGCACCAGCTCGGTGATGTCGCGGTCGAGCGCGGGGAGCTGGGGGTTGGTCTTGCCGAGGTAGGAGTCGAAGTCCACCAGCGTCCGGCCGAGCTCCTCGCCGCGACCTTGCAGCGCCTGGGCGATCGCGGTGAGCGTCGCGGACAGCTTGTCGGGCCGTACGGCGGTCAGGAGGGGCAGGACGTTGTCCAGCACCCGCTCCAGCTCGATGGCGTTGGAGCTGCGGTCCTGCCCGATGACGCTCCCGGCGGTGAGGGCCACCGGCGCCGGGTCGGGCGGCGGGACCAGCGCGACGTACCGCTCGCCGAACAGCGTCGTGGGCAGCATCTGCGCGGTGACGTTCGCCGGGACGTCCTTCAGCGCGCCCGGCTGGAGGGCGAGCCGCAGACGGGCCCCCGACCCGTCCGCGGAGATGTCGCGTACCTCGCCGATGACCTGGCCCCGCATCTTCACGTCGGCGTGCGAGTGCATCTCGTTGCCCACGCTGTCGGTGCGCAGCGTCACCATGGCCACGTCCGTGAAACGCTTCTGGTAGGCCGCGATCGACAGCCACACCAGCAGGCACAGCACCAGCAGGAACGCCACGCCGGTCAGCCGCCGCCGGGCCTTGACCGCGGCCGAGTCGTCGACACTGATCATCCGGCCACCTTCACCGTCGTGGTGGCCCCCCAGATCGCCAGGCTGAGGAAGAAGTCGGTGAGGCTGATCAGCACGATGGAGGTGCGCACCGCCCGGCCGACCGCGATGCCAACCCCGGCCGGTCCGCCGGACGCCCGGTAGCCGTAGTAGCAGTGCGCGAGGATCACCATGACGGCGAAGATCAGTACCTTCCCGAACGACCAGAGCACGTCCACCGAGGTCAGGAACTGCCCGAAGTAGTGGTCGTACGTGCCGGCCGACTGGCCTTTGAACAGCACGGTGATCTCGCGTGAGGACAGGTACGAGCTGAGCAGGCCGATGCCGTACAGCGGGACGATCGCCACGGCGCCCGCCGCGATCCGCGTGGTGACCAGGTACGGCAGGCTCGGCACGCCCATGCCCTCCAGCGCGTCGACCTCCTCGTTGATGCGCATCGCGCCGAGCTGGGCGGTGAAGCCGGCGCCGACCGTCGCCGACAGTGCCAGCCCGGCGACCAGCGGCGCGATCTCACGGGTGTTGAAGTACGCGGAGACGAACCCGGTGAAGGCGGCGGTGCCGATCTGGTTGAGCGCGGCGTACCCCTGCAGGCCCACGACGGTGCCGGTGAACAGCGTCATCGCGATCATCACGCCGATGGTGCCGCCGATGACGCCGAGCGCGCCGCTGCCGAAGGTGACCTCGGCGAGCAGGCGGCGGATCTCCCGCAGGTAGCGGTGCAGTGCCCGTGGCGTCCACAGCAGCGCCCGCAGGTAGAAGGTCAGCTGGTCGCCGAGCGTGTCCAGCCAGGACAGCCGGCGGTCCAGATCGATGCGAGGTAGCGCCACGGCTCAGCTTCCCTTCGGCGGGACGATCTGCAGGTAGATGGCCGTGAGCACGAGGTTCACGAAGAACAGGAGCAGGAAGGCGATGACGACCGACTGGTTCACCGCGTCGCCGACTCCCTTGGGCCCGCCGCGCGGGTTCAGCCCGCGGTGCGCGGCGACCGCGCCCGCGATGAAGCCGAAGATGAGCGCCTTGATCTCGCTGATGTACAGGTCCGGCAGATGGGCGAGGGCGGAGAAGCTGGCCAGGTACGCGCCGGGCGTGCCGCCCTGCATGATCACGTTGAAGAAGTAGCCGCCGAGCACGCCGACCACCGAGACCAGGCCGTTGAGGAAGACGGAGACGAGCATGGCCGCCAGCACACGCGGCGCGATCAGCCGCTGGACCGGCGAGACGCCCATGACGACCATCGCGTCGATCTCCTCACGGATCGTCCGCGAGCCGATGTCCGCGCAGATCGCCGAGCCTCCGGCCCCGGCGATCAGCAGCGCCACGATCAGCGGGCTGGCCTGCTGGATGACCGCGAGCACGCTGGCCGCGCCGGTGAAGGACTGGGCGCCGAGCTGCTGGGTGAGCGAACCGACCTGCAGGGCGATCACCGCGCCGAACGGGATGGACACGAGCGCGGTCGGCAGGATCGTGACGCTGGCGATGAACCAGAACTGCTCCACGAGCTCCCGCCCCTGGAACGGCCGCCGGAACATCGCGCCGAGCGAGGCCGCGGCCAGCGCGAACAGCTTGCCGGTCTCACGGAGCGCGGCGGTGCCGGGGACGGAGCCCGCCGGGGTCGTCATCGCCGCTCCCGGATGCTCGCGAGGATCGCCTGCTGCGCCGGGTACGGCAGTTCGTGCAGCATGCCCATCACCCGCGCGCGGCGGCGCTCGACGGCCTGGCGGGGCGGCAGGCCGGGACTGGGTTCGAGCTGCGGCACGATCGGCGGCAGCCCCTCGTCCTCGTCGTGGTATCCGGCGGTCCGCTCGGCCTCCAGCAGAGACTGGTCCTTCTCCTCCGACATGCCGATCGGGCCGTGCCGCCGGCCGCGGAGGAACTGCGCGACCACCGGCTCCTCACTCGTCAGCAGCACCTCGCGCGGGCCGAAGGTGACCAGGTCGCGGCGGAACAGCATGCCGATGTTGTCCGGCACCGTCGAGGCGACCTGGATGTTGTGCGTGACGATCAGGATGGTCGCGTCGATCTGCGCGTTGAGGTCGATCAGGAGCTGCGAGAGGTACGCCGTGCGGACCGGGTCCAGGCCGGAGTCCGGCTCGTCGCAGAGGATGATCTGCGGGTCGAGCACGAGGGCGCGCGCCAGCCCGGCGCGCTTGCGCATACCGCCGGAGATCTCGCCCGGCAGCTTTCCCTCGGCGCCCGCCAGGCCGACCATCTCCATCTTCTCCAGCACGATGCGCCGGATCTCCGGCTCCTTCTTGGAGGTGTGCTCGCGCAGCGGGAAGGCGATGTTCTCGAACAGGTTGAGGGAGCCGAACAGCGCGCCGTCCTGGAACATGATCCCGAACAGCTTGCGCACCTCGTGGAGCTTGCGCTCGGGGCTGTTCACCATGTCGACGCCGCCCACGAGGACACGGCCCTGCTCGGGTTTGAGCAAGCCGATCAGCGACTTGAGGAAAACGGTTTTTCCGGTCCCCGAGGGGCCGAGCATCACGCTGACCTCACCGGCGGGAAGGGTCAGGTTGATATCCCGCCAGATGTTCTGCCGGCCGAAGGATTTCGTCAGTCCTTCGACCACGACTTCAAGTCCCATTAGGTAGAGCCAACCATCGGAATTTTCCCAACTTAGGCCCCCGAATATAAATGAGCCCGAATTTATACCGAACCGTAATATGATTCCGCCGGATCGGCTCGGGCGACACCCTTTGCTACTGGCGGGTATCATACTTTTCTCGAACGGCGATAAGCAAGACATTCCACGCGACCACCAAGATCGCGCGGAATGTCCTGTCATCGAATGACAATCAATGCCTCCGGTTTTATCCACCGGTGAGCATCGGGTGTCCCGGGCCGCCGGCGACGCGTCCGGAGCTCGGCCGTCAGTGTGCCGCGGAATGCCAGAAGGCCGACATCTTGCGCCCGGAGGTGGGGGCGAAGGAGGACGGGTCGTACAGCCCGCCGAGGTAGGTCGACGCGCTGTTCAACACCAGCTTGTTCTTCCCCGCCGCGGAGGGGAGGCCGGTCTTGAGATTGACCGCGGCGTCGAGCAGGCCGAGGCCGCCGCAGCCGGTGGCGCCGGGAACGGCGAAGGAGTCGTCGCTCACGGACGCCCCGGTGAGATCGATCCTGAGCAGGTCGCCGTTGTCGGGGTCGGGGGTGCCGTTCCCGTCGAACCGCGCGAAGCTCGTGTCCGGGGCGGTGACGTTCTTCGGCTTCAACAGGATCGGGTTGGAGTCGGAGCCGATCGTGCAGGTGGAGGCCAGGAACGGGTTCTGCAGGTGGATCTTGACCGGCAGTGTGAGGATCGGCTTTCCGGAGCCGAGGC
Organism: Actinoallomurus iriomotensis; assembly: GCF_030269445.1. Classification (GTDB taxonomy): domain Bacteria; phylum Actinomycetota; class Actinomycetes; order Streptosporangiales; family Streptosporangiaceae; genus Actinoallomurus; species Actinoallomurus iriomotensis. The sequence continues at coordinate 187,251 of NZ_BSTJ01000016.1, read as the reverse complement.
CGGCGGACAGGTCGAAGTCCGACGGCTTGCCGGCGGGCTGCACGGTGGCGATGACGTTGTTCAGCGTGTTGTCGGTGAGCTGCTGGCAGATCTGCGTGATCACCGGCACCTTGCTCGGGCACATCAGGCCGAGCAGTCCGCCGGGGATCTTCACGGGGTCGGCCACGAGGCCGCCGCCGGAGGGCGAGACCAGCGACACCGTCGATCCGGAGAGCACCCCGAACTGCATGTCGGTCACGCCGGTCGTGGCGGTGGTGTTGCCCAGCTTGATGGTGCCGCTGGACGCATGGGTGGTGAGGCACGTGTCCGTCACATTCGCGCCGTCCGCCGCGAGCATCGCCGGATCGTCGACCGGGCAGCGCGAGAACGGCGCCCAGGAGCCGTTCAGCGTCGTCGCCGAAGCCGAACCGGCCGTGACGAGCGTCGTCAGCGTGGCGAGTGTGGTGGCCACGCCCGCGGCCGCGAGCCGTGCCCTCTTACGGGAAGGACTCATTTCTCGGTCCCTTTCTCCACAGGGGACCCTCGACGGAGCCGTCGCCCCGACCGCCCGCCGATCACCGGCATTTATCCGTCTAGCCGCCGGAATTCCGCCTCGAGATCCCTACTGGCGAGTACGGTAACTATCGGCTGCACGATCGGCAATAGAACGTCTTCTGGATATTTTTGCTCGCGGAATAACGTTGCCGTCGAATGACAATCTCTCCGCCGCGATTCATCCGTGCGTGAGTCTCAGGGCCGGGGAGTCGGCCGGTCGATCGGGTCGCAGTTGACCGGATCCTGGTCCGGCGGACGCGTGCACGGGATGCCCTGGGTCAGCTTCATGTAGTTGCCCGGACCGGAGAGGGACGCGGTGAAGATTGGGTCGAGGTCCTCGCCCACTCCGCACCCGGAGAACGGCGGGATCGTGACCATGCCGGTCAGCGGCCCACCCTGGTCCACCGTGTAGTCCGGAGACTTGCCGGTCAGCGTCACGGCGAGCGACGAGGCGGTCTGGCAGTGCGGGCCCACATCGAGCGGCTTTCCGTTGACCAGCACGTCGTAGATGCGCATCGTCATCTGGGAGGTGACCGTCGAGACCTGCGGGAACCCGGTGCCGTCGAACCACGAGTGGCTGTCGATCTCCATGTGGGTGCCCGGGGGTTCCGAGAACTCGACCGTCGCGGTGGTCGGCATGAAGCCATAAGTCAGGAGGGTGGCCTTCGCGGGTGGCAGCGAATGTGCTCCGTGGTAGTCGAGCGTCGCCCTGCTCAGTACGTCGACGCTGCTGTCCGTGGCGCAGAGGTTGAGGATGACCTCGTAGTTCAGTTCCAGGAGGGTGTGCCCCGTCGTCTCGCCGTTCTCGACGCCGAGCAGTATCGCGCCCCCGAGTTTCGCGGCGTTCGCGAATCCCGCCAGGTACGCCTCCCCGGGTATCGGGTCCTGGGGCACGGGGAGCAGACACGGATCGTCGTCGAGTGGCCGGGCCGATCGAGGGTTGAGCTTGGCCCCACCCGTGCCGGGCGACGGAGTCACCGAAACCCCGGGATCGGTCACCGGAACACGTGCCAGGACCACGTCCGGGCCGGGCTCGACCTTGCAGTCGAGCGGAATATCGGCCGGGTTCGTCGCGCTGCCGTCGGCCTTGTGCGGTGTGAGGACGAGCGAGAGCGAGCCCGCGACGAAGGCCGCCGAGCCGACGGCCTTGGCCGTGACCGGCGACACCGTGGCGGATCCGGGCAGCGGCAGGCTCCCCGACGCCGGGATCGGCGCCGACGCGGCCGCGCTCGGCCAGGTGGTGGCGGCGGTGCCGCCCTTCTGTGCGACGGTGACGGAGATCCGCGCCGACGCCGTGACCGACGTCGCGTCCAGGCCGGTGAGGTCGGCGAGTGCGGCGCGCGGCAGGGTCGGGGTGATCGTCACCTGGCCGGGCTGGATGTGGTCGCCGACCGTCGCGGCGGCGGGAAGGGTGCCGGCGACCTTGACGGTGATGCGCTGAGCGCCTGAGGGGAACGGGCAGGCGTAGGCCAGGGACGCACCCATGATCTGGTCGGGCGGAGGCTCCCCGGACGAGGACTTACTGGCCGAGGACGCGGCGCCCGGGACCAGTCCCATCGCGATGATCACCAGCCCGGCGACGGTGGCCCGCGCCACCGTACGAGGCGTCCAGCGCGTCATGCTCATCCACGATCACCCGTGCCGTTCTCCGGCCGGCGTTCACCTTGGCGGAATCGGCACCGCGCGGATTCGCGGTCGTCCCCGGAAAGTGAAAGCCGAAGCATCGGAAGACCACATCCAAAAATCGTCGGCCCCGATCGCCGGAACGACAGGCCACCCAGCGCTACTGGCAAGTAGAGGTAGATTAGGTGCGGATTCCCGTCAGGGGCAAGCGGCCGCGCACGTGGGCGATCGATCGCCGCATTTTTATCACCGCACGACAAATGCTGTTCCGCCTTTTATCCGATATCGAGCACCCGGCTTCGGGCCATCGCCGTCTCGCATGCGAAGACCGGCCGGGGGGTGGACCCCGGCCGGCCTCCGGTCATACCCGGGCCTCGACCGTCAGGTGGGCCTGACGGTGAGCGGGGGAGTGGGGCTGGAGACCACGTAGGTCGCCTGGAAGGTGACGAGGTCGTTGGCGTTCAGCAGGCCCGCGCAGACGCCGCTGGTGCTGGCGATCTTGAGGGTCTGCGTGGCGGGGTCCGGGGTGAGGGTGAGCGTCCCGGTGCCGTTCGCGTAGGTGTCCTGGTTGTTGTTGCCAACGCTGCCGGTCACCGTGGCGTTGCAGGTGCCCAGAATGCTCTTGATCGTCAGGGCGGCGCTGATCCCGCTGATGTTCCCGCTGACCGTGTCGGTGCTCGAGTTGTACGTCACGGCGTTGAGGCCACCGGAGCTGATGGTCGCGCTTCCCGTGCTGCTCAGGGGGCCGGTGCAGCCGGTGAAGCTGCCGCTGGTGATGCTCGCGACCGGGTTGGACCGGCCGGTGCCGGCGGGCGCGCTGCCGTTGATGGTCGACGCGCTGCAGGTGAACGTCTGGTTGGTGTTCACGTCCTTGAACGTCACGGTCGTGCCCGACTTGAGCCCGACGGTGAACGCTCCGCTGGCGTTGCCGTTGGTGACGGTCCAGCCGGCGGCGAAGGCCGCCGGAGAACTGAGCGCGAGCGCGGCGGCGGCGGCGCCGCCGACAAAGAGCGAACTGCTGAGAAGTTTACGCATGAGGGTTCTTCCTTCGTGGTGACTGTGGCCGGCATGTGCGGCGAGGCCGGTCGACGAAATCGGAAGTCGAATTGACAGTGGTGATCTCGGCTCAGGGGCAGCCTCCTTCATCCCCGCGGGTCCGGCGGGGTTTCGGTAAGGGCATCAGAGTCTGCGGGGGTCGTTCGATCGCAAAGATGATCTTTATTTGCTAGGCTTTCCCGTATGCTTGCTACCTGTCGGTAGGTTAAGCGCGTGTTACGGCCCAATCAAGGGCGAAATTGACATTTGCGCCGAATTGTCATCGCAAGCGAAAGATCGCATTGGTCTTTATCCATTGGTGATTAAGGCATTCCATTATGACGGTTATGTGGCGTCCGTAGACGGGCCGTTCCACGGCAGGTGGCCGAATGGATGCGGAGGGTGAATGTCGTCGTCGCGTGGTGTGAATTGCGTCCGTTCCGATCAGCGATCAAGATGATCTGGATCACGCTTCGCCGGCCGGCCGGGGCCGTGCGGAGCGAGGCCGCCGGTGACCTCGCCGCCCGGTGGCCGGTGGAGACGAGTCACCCGGCCAGAGAGAGACGGCGACGGTGTGGCTCGAACAGGAGACGGAAAGACGGGAGCTCGCCGGGCTGTTGCGGTCCGAGATGGGCGGCCTTCCCGGCGAGATCTGTACCGGGATCCGCGAGGCCGTCGCGGAGTACGCGACGCCCTGTGACGGATTACAAGAGTCGCCCATGCGGCCGGCGGTCGAACAGGCGATCTTCTCCTTCGTCGACCGCGTCGCCGAACCGTCCGCGTCGTCGTCCCGGCTGACGGAGATCTTCCGGCTGCTCGGCCAGAACGAGGCGCACCACGACCGGAACCTGAACGCCCTGCAGGCGGCCTTCCGCGTCGCCTTCCGGGTGGCCTGGCACTGGACCATGGGCTTCTGCGCGCGCCATGAGCTCCCGTCCGAGACCGTCGCCGGCCTGGCCGACGCGCAACTGGAGTACATGCACGAGCTCACCTCCATCTCCGTGGAGGGCTATCTGGAGGCGAGCGCGCACTCGCCGGAAGAACTGGCCGAGCTGCGCCTGCGCCTTTTAGGCCTCATCCTCGAGCGGCCGGCCGCCCCGCGGCAGGCCATCGCCGAACTGGCCGAGCGCGCCGACTGGACGGTGCCCGCCGAGGTCACCCCGATCGTCGTGCGTCCGGGCGTTCGCCTGGTCCGCGGCGCGCTGACCGACGACGTCCTCGCCGATCCGGACGGCGCCGAGCCGCGGCTCCTGGTTCCGGGCCGGTTCACCGCGGCCCGGCGGGCGATGATCGAGGCCGCGGTGCCCCGCGACCGGATCGTCGTGGGCGTCACGGTGCCGCTGGAGGAGGCGGCGGACTCGTTTCGCTGGGCCGTGCGGACCCTCGGCCTGATCACGGAGGGGGTCGTGGACGACGCGCGGCTGACGTTCTGCGAAGACCATCTCCTGACCCTGTGGCTGATGTCGGATCCGCAGCTCATCGACGAGCTGGCGCGGCAGCGGCTCGACCGGCTCGCGGACATGCCGGCCGGCAAGCAGAAGGCCCTGACCGAGACGCTCCGGGTGTGGCTTGAGAGCTGGAGCACCGCGGCCGACGTGGGAAACCGCCTCCACGTACACCCGCAGACGGTGCGGTACCGGCTGAACCAGCTCAAGGAGAGCCTCGGCGACCGGTTCGGCGACCCGGAGGCGCGGTTCGGCCTGGAACTCGTGCTACGGGCGCAGCGGCTGCGGGACCGCCCCGCGCTCCCGGGCGGCCGCGGCGGCAGGCCCGAGCGGGCGACCCCTCTTTCTGCTCACGACGTCACAAAAAAACATAGTGCGCTGTCCGAAAACAGAGAAACGCATACGGTCAATGACAGACCGTATGGCTCCGGCAAGTGAACGCCGCAAAATCTTGCCGGAGGCTGTTCTCTGCTCTACCGTCACGGTGTCCTAGATCGCGGTTCGCCCGGGAGATACAGGGGTTCCCCGCTCGGTATTTCCCTCGCGGTCCGCGATCACCGGCGAACGCCACCTGACGGCCGATTCTGAATAAGGGCGACCCCGCCCAGCGACGCACCGACTCCGACGGTGGCGGTGGGAGGTACACGCATGCCTCGAACGCTCGAACCGGACGGCTTGAACTGGTCGAGTTCCGATCTGACCGAGCGGCTGACGGCGATCATACGGCGCGAACTGCCCAGCCTCACGCAGGAGATCGTGGGCGAGATCCGGGACGGCATTCCCGAATACGCCCGCCCGATCGACGGCCCGTACGGACGGACGCTCCGTTCCGGGGTCGAGCGCGCACTCGCCGGATTCGTCGTATGGCTCGGCTCGCCCGACGCCCTTCCGGACGACATCTGCTACAAGCTCGGCCGGTTCGAGGCGTACGAGGGCCGCCAGCTCAACGTCCTGCAGTCCGCGTACCGGATCGGCGCCCAGACGGGCTGGAGGCGGGTGATGGCCCTGCACCAGCGGTACGACCTGGCCCCGGCGACCGTGTCGGTGCTGGCGGACGCCCTGTTCACCTACATGGAGGAACTGGCGTCGTCGTCGGTGCGCGGTTACCGGGAGGCCAGGGCGCAGCTGAACGACGAGATGCGGGCCGGACGCCGGCGGCTCCTGCGGCTCATCGTGGACGCGGCACCGCACGACCTGCTCGCCGAGCACGCCGAATCGGTCCGCTGGGTGCTCCCGGACGAGGTGACCGTGGTCGTGCTGCGGCCGAACGCGCCGATCGTACGGACGCTGCTCGACGACGACCTGCTGACCGACCTCGACGGCACCGAGCCGTACCTGCTGGTCCCCGGCCCGCTGACGGCCGACCGCCGCGCGATGCTCGAACTCGCGGTGGCCGAGTCCAAGGCGGCGGCCGGGCTGACCGTGCCGCTGGACCGCGCCCCCGACTCGCTGCGCTGGGCCCGGCAGGCATTCGGCCTGGTCCACTCCCAGATCATCGATGACGGCCCGCTCACCCTCTGCGCGAACCACCTGGAGACCCTCTGGCTGTTCACGGACGCGCCGCTGATCGACCAGATCGCCCGCCGGCAGCTCGCCGCCCTGGACCACCTGACGGCGCGCCAGCGCGAACGCCTCGTCGAGACGCTGGGCGTGTGGCTGCGCACCCGCGGCACCGCCGCGCAGGTCGGCGACGAACTGGGCGTGCATCCGCAGACCGTGCGCTACCGGATGCGGCAGATCGAACACGCCCTCGGGGACGACCTCGCCGATCCGGACACACGGTTCGCCACCGAGGTCGCCCTGCGCGCGCTGTGGCTGCGTGAACAGGCACGGGAGTACGACGCGGCCGGGGACGGAGCGTGAGATTCACCTCTTCCGCTAACCGGGGGCACAAGGCGCGAGACGAATTACGCATCCGTTGATAGCGCTGCGCGCCATGGTTGATCCATCTCCTGGTCCCGTGTTCGCATGGGTTCGACCGCTTCGGGTAACGACGAGTCCCGAGGGCGGATGGCGATGGACGCGGAGGTGCCGGAGTGCTGTCCGGATCGAACGCACGACCAGTATTCGTCGCACTCGGTGCGGCGACGGTCATCACGCTCGGCGCGGTGGCGACGCCCGCGACGGCGCTGGCCGCCGACCCGTCGCCCACGGCCGCCGACGACCCGGCGCCCGATCCGTCCGGCGGCAGCACGCCCAGCGACTCGCCGAGCAATCCTCCGAGCGACTCGCCCAGCGACCCGCCGCCCGCCAGTTCGCCGCCGGTCAAGCCCGCGCCGCCGCCCTCCTCGCCGCCGTACCAGCGGACCCCGTCCCTGAGCGTCCACCTGTCGTTCTCCGCGGCCAAGGCCGCCCCGGGCGGCTCGGTCACCGCGACGGCGCGGGTCAGCGCGGCGCACGCGGTCGCCCACCACGCGATGCTGCGATTCTCCGCCACCGGCGCCTCGGTGGTCAGCGGCCTTCTCTCGCTGGGGGACGTGAGTGCGGCGCGCTCCGCGTCCGCCGTCGTGAAGATCCCCGCGGGCCACGCCGCCGGCACCGTTACCGTGACCGCCTCGCTCAGCGCCGACCGCGCGAGCACGCACAGCGACGCCGGCAAGATCACGGTCACCGGGAGCGGCTCGTCGGTGGGCGCGTCCGCCGCGGGAGCGGACCTGCCGTCGTCGGCACTGGCCACCGGCCTGGGCCTGCCCGACCAGACCGCCACGGCGGGTGCCGGCCCGGCCGGCGCTCAGCTGCCGCTGATCGCCGGGCAGGCGCCCGCGGTCGCTCCGGACCAGCTGCCCGCGGTCCAGCCGGTCTCGCTGCGCACCAAGACCTCGCCGCTCGGCCTCGACGCGACCTCCTACCGTCTCCTGTGGACCCAGGTGGCGTGGCTCACGGCGCTGCTCGTCGGCATCTCCCTGCTGCTCACCCAGCTGCGGTTGAACCGCCGCCGGCCGGCGCGCCCGGCCACCCGTCGCTCCCGGTCATGAACCCTCCTGCGTCGGAGGGAGTGACCACTGGGCCGCGCCTTTGATGCCCTCGCTTCGCTCGGTCATGGCCGTCGCGGCTCCCCGGACCTGTGGTCACGGTCCGCATCCATGGATAATCGTCGTGGCCGGCGCCACGACGATGTGATGCGGGACTACGACCACCTGAGGGAGCTCGATGTTCGGCAAGGTCCTGGTCGCCAACCGTGGCGAGATCGCGATACGGGCGTTTCGCGCCGCGTTCGAACTGGGAATCTCCACCGTCGCCGTCTATCCGTACGAGGATCGCAACTCGCTGCACCGCGCCAAGGCGGACGAGTCGTACCAGATCGGCGTGCCCGGTCACCCGGTCCGCGCCTACCTGTCCGTCGATGAGGTGATCAAGGCCGCGCGTACGGCCGGCGCCGACGCGATCTATCCCGGGTACGGCTTCCTGTCCGAGAACCCCGAGCTGGCCGCCGCCTGTGACGAGGCGGGGATCACGTTCATCGGTCCGCCGGCGCCGGTGCTGAACCTGACCGGCAACAAGGCGCGGGCGGTCGCGGCGGCGCGCGAGGCCGGCATCCCGGTGCTGCGGTCCTCAGCGCCCTCCACGGACGTCGACGCGCTCCTGGCCGCCGCCGAGGACATCGGCTTCCCGGTGTTCGTCAAGGCCGTCGCCGGCGGCGGCGGACGCGGCATGCGGCGGGTGGCCGAGCCGGCCGAGCTGCGGGAGTCGATCGACGCGGCGATGCGCGAGGCCGCGTCCGCGTTCGGCGACGCGACGGTCTTCCTGGAGCAGGCCGTGGTCAACCCGCGCCACATCGAGGTGCAGATCCTCGCCGACGCCGCGGGCAACGTCGTGCACCTGTACGAGCGCGACTGCTCGATGCAGCGGCGGCACCAGAAGGTCATCGAGATCGCGCCCGCGCCGAACCTCGACCCCGCGCTGCGGGACCGCATCTGCGCCGACGCGGTGGCCTTCGCCCGCCACATCGGCTACGTCAACGCCGGCACCGTGGAGTTCCTCCTCGACGAGCGCGGCCGGCACGTGTTCATCGAGATGAACCCGCGCATCCAGGTCGAGCACACGGTGACCGAGCAGGTCACCGACCGTGACCTGGTCATCGCCCAGATGCGCATCGCCGCGGGCCGGACCCTGCCCGAGCTGCGCCTGACCCAGGACGTGATCACGCTGTCGGGCGCGGCGCTGCAGTGCCGCATCACCACCGAGGACCCGGCCAACGGCTTCCGCCCCGACAAGGGCACCATCTCGGCGTACCGCTCGCCCGGCGGCCCCGGCGTGCGTCTCGACGGCGGCACCGTGCACACCGGCGCGGAGGTCTCCCCGCACTTCGACTCGATGCTGGTCAAGCTCACCTGCCACGGCCACGACTTCACCAACGCCGCCCGGCGGGCGCGCCGCGCGATCGCCGAGTTCCGCATCCGCGGCGTGGCCACGAACCTGCCCTTCCTCGGCGCGGTGCTCGACGACCCCGACTTCCGCGCCGGGCGGATCACCACCGCCTTCATCGACGACCGGCCGGACCTCGTGCACGCCCGGCCCTCGGCCGACCGCGGCAGCCGCGTCCTGCGCCACCTGGCCGAGACGACCGTCAACCGGCCGCACGGACCGCGTCCGGTGGTGGTCGAGCCGGCGGACAAGCTGCCCGCCGTGTCCCTGACGGACGCGCCGCCGGAGGGGTCGCGGCAGCGGCTGGCCGCCCTCGGGCCGGAGGGGTTCGCCGCCGAGCTGCGGGCCCGGTCCGCGGTCGCGATCACCGACACGACGTTCCGCGACGCACACCAGTCGCTGCTCGCCACGCGGGTCCGCACCCGTGACCTGCTCGCGGTCGCCCCGCACATCGCCCGTACGGCGCCGGAGCTGCTCAGCCTGGAGTGCTGGGGCGGCGCGACGTACGACGTGGCGCTGCGGTTCCTGGCCGAGGACCCGTGGGAGCGGCTCGCCGCGCTGCGCGAGGCGGTGCCGAACATCTGCACGCAGATGCTGCTGCGCGGCCGCAACACCGTCGGCTACACGCCGTACCCGACGGAGGTCACCGACGCGTTCGTGGCCGAGGCCGCGGAGACCGGGATGGACATCTTCCGGATCTTCGACGCGCTCAACGACGTCTCGCAGATGCGCCCCGCGATCGACGCCGTACGCGCCGCGGGCACCGCCGTCGCCGAGGTGGCGCTCTGCTACACCGGCGACCTGTCCGACCCGTCGGAGACCCTCTACACGCTCGACTACTACCTGCGGCTCGCCGAGGAGATCGTCGAGGCGGGCGCGCACATCCTGGCGATCAAGGACATGGCGGGGCTGCTGCGCCCGCCCGCCGCCCGCACGCTCGTGACCGCGCTGCGGTCGCGCTTCGACCTGCCGGTTCACCTGCACACCCACGACACCGCCGGCGGTCAGCTCGCCACGCTGATCACCGCGATCGACGCCGGGGTGGACGCCGTGGACGCGGCGGTCGCCTCGATGGCCGGAACGACCTCGCAGCCCTCGCTGTCCGCGCTGGTCGCGGCCACCGACCACACGCCGCGGGCATCCGGCCTGTCGTTGCAGGCGGTCGGCGACCTGGAGCCGTACTGGGAGGCCGTGCGCAAGGTGTACGCGCCGTTCGAGTCGGGGCTGGCCTCGCCGACCGGGCGCGTCTACCACCACGAGATCCCCGGCGGCCAGCTGTCGAACCTGCGGCAGCAGGCCATCGCGCTCGGCCTCGGAGACCGGTTCGAGCTGATCGAGGACTGCTACGCCGCCGCCGACCGGATGCTGGGCCGTCTGGTCAAGGTGACGCCGTCCTCCAAGGTCGTCGGCGACCTGGCCCTGCACCTGGTCGGGGCGGGCGTCACCGCGGCCGACTTCGAGTCCGACCCGGCCAAGTTCGACGTGCCGGACTCGGTGATCGGCTTCCTGCGCGGCGAACTCGGCGTCCCGCCGGGAGGCTGGCCGGAGCCGTTCCGCACGCGGGCGCTCGAAGGCCGGCCGCCCGCCGCACAGGTGACCCCCCTGAGCGAGGACGACCTGCGGGGGCTGGCCGAGTCGCGCCGCGCCACGCTGAACCGGCTGCTGTTCCCGGGACCGGCGAAGGAGTTCGCCCACCGGCGCGAGGTGTACGGCGACACGTCGGTGCTGTCGTCGAAGGACTTCTTCTACGGCCTCGAACCCGATACCGAGCACACCGTGACGCTGGAGCACGGCGTCTCACTGCTGATCGAGCTGGAGGCGATCTCCGAGGCCGACGAGCGCGGCTACCGTACGGTGCTGACGACGCTGAACGGCCAGCTGCGCCCGGTCCGCGTACGCGACGAGTCCATCGCCACCGACGTCAAGGCGGCCGAGAAGGCCGAGCGCGGCAACGACCGGCACGTCGCGGCGCCGTTCGCCGGAGTGGTGACGCTGCAGGTGGAGGAGGGCGCCACGGTGTCGGCCGGGCAGACGGTCGCGACCATCGAGGCGATGAAGATGGAGGCCTCCATCACCGCCCAGCGCGACGGCACGGTCCGCCGCCTCGCGGTCGGCGCGGTACAGCAGGTCGAGGGCGGAGACCTGCTCATCGAGCTCGGCTGACTCCGCGAACCCCGAGGGCCGGGGCGGCTTCGTGCCGCCCCGGCCCTCATTTTTTCAGATCACTTAAACTCCATTGTCAAAACGATTAACGCTATTGACGCCATTAATTCGCGATGCTTCGATCTACGCCATGTCATTTCCCCGTAAGGTCACGATCGCCGCTTTCCTGGTTCCGGTGATGGCGACCGTCGGCACGCTGGCCCTCACCGACGTGGCCGAGGGCCACGCGAAGGCCACCGATGTGAGGGTCGCGGCCGAGACCGAGCAGTTCTCGCTCCCCGCGCTCATCCACATCCCCCACTACCCGCTCACCCCCGTGCAGCCGTCGTCCACGCCGGTGCGGTTGAGCGGCACGGGCAAGCCCCTGGACGTGAGCTACACCTACCAGGGGCAACGCCACACGATCACCGACTTCCTGCGGCGCAGTTCGACGCTCGGCTTCCTCGTCCTGCACGACGACAAGGTCGTCGACGAGCGATACTTCCAAGGGCAGAACGCCGACAGCCGGTTCAACTCCTGGTCGGTCGGAAAATCGATCACGGCCGCCGCGATCGGCGTGGCGCTCAACGAGGGCAAAATCCGTTCGGTCGACGACCCCGTCACCCGTTACGTGCCCGAACTCAAGGGCACCGGGTACGACGGCGTCCCGCTGATCGACGTGCTCCACATGGCGTCCGGCGTGAAATGGGACGAGTCGAATTACTTCAATTTCACCGCCGGCGCCACGGCGGCCCAGCTGCGCCTGGTCCTCGGCACTCCGTTGACCGACGTCGCCAAAGAGTCGGTCAGTGAACGGCCTCCCGGCACCAAGTGGAACTACGACAGTATGGACTCCTTCGTGCTCGCCTGGGTGCTCAGCAAGGCCACCGGGCAGTCGTTGGCCTCCTATGTCCAGGACAAGATCTGGAAGCCGGCGGGCATGAAGTCCACCCTCTATCTCGGTAAGGACTGGGCGGGCAACGGCCTGGGCTACTGCTGCTATCACGTGACGACGCGCGACCTGGGCCGCTTCGGGCTGCTCTACCTCAACCAGGGCAAGGCTCAGGGGAAGCAGGTCGTACCGGCCGGGTGGGTGCGCGACTCCACCCGTGTCACCGTCCCGATCAACGAGCCGGGGCAGATCAACTCGGCGGGCTGGGGCTACGGCAGCCAGTGGTGGGTCGCTCCCACCCCGGGCGACTACACCGCGAACGGCGTGTTCGGCCAGAACGTCTACGTCAGCCCGCGCAACCACGTGGTGATCGTGAAGACGTCCCAGGACGTGCTCACCTACTCGAGCCACTTCGCCGAGTTGGCGACCGCGTTCCGTGCCGTCGCCGACGCGGTCGGGGGGAGCTGACCGGTCGATGCCACCGCCGGGGGTCGCGCAGGGTGCGCGCGGCCCCCGGCGGCGTGTTCACGGGAGGCCGGCTCGGCCGCGTTGCCCGTACTGCGGGGCTCCTGCCGGATTCTCGCTGGTCACGACGGTCATGTTCGTGCGGTCCGGTGGTCCGTGGCCCGGTCTGCCGGATTTGGTGGATGGTTTCCGCTTAAGACGGGCTAACGAGGGCAGAACGGCTGCGCGTCCTTACGAGCGAAAGGAAGCCCCCGATATGCACGTCACCGGAATCGTCATGGCGATCATCATCGGCCTGGTCATCGGTGCCCTGGGCCGGCTGGTCGTACCAGGACGTCAGCCGATCCCGATCTGGCTGACCATCGTCATCGGCATCGTCGCCGCGTTGATCGGCACCGCCATCGCGGGCGCGGTCGGTGTGGCCGACACCAGCGGAATCGACTGGATCGAACTGGCCATCCAGGTCGTACTGGCCGCGGTGGGCGTCGCGGCGACCGCCGGGTTCTATGCCCGAAGATGAGCCGGCCGGTCAGGGTCCGGCCTCCGAGCCCGGCCCCGACCGCGACGCGGACGACGACGGCCGTGGCCCGACTTCGGGCCACGGCCGCCCGCTGCCCGGAGCACCTCGGACGCGCCGTGCCCCTCCCCGGCCCGCCGGCGAGGGGCACCGGCGACCGTGTCGCTCCGGGAACGATCGGATGTGGCGGCGATTCTCAGCCTGGACCCAGGCCGATCTCATTACCCGGTGATGGGATGGCGGGCGGCGGTGCTCGCGGTGCGACCTGCAGCGGCGGAAGGGTGAAGCGCGTGAGGGTGGGAGTGGTCCGGTGACGGCTCAGGAGAAGGCGACCGACGACGGCGACCGCGAGGTGGGCCGGGAGACCGAGCCGCCCACGGCGGAAGGCGGAGACCGCGATTCGGCGGCCGGCGGCGGCTCGACGGCAGGACGCGGACCGGCGACCGGCGGTGGCCCGGAGCACCCGGCGTACTCACGGGAGCCGGGGGAGGCGACCCCGCCCGCGGGTGGTGAACCTGCGAACGGCGGCGCTTCGACGATGGCCGGTGGACCGGCGACCGATGCCCGGCCAGAGAGCTCGGCACGGTCACACCCGATGGGGCAGGCGCCCCTGGCGACCGGCGGCGAGCCTGCGAGCGGGAGCGGTTCGGCTGGTGACGGGCCGGAGCACTCGGCGCGGTCGCGTGGGGTGGGGGAGGTGCCGGCCGTCGGCGGCGGGCCTGCGGGCGGCGGTGGTTCGGCTGGTGGTGGTCGCGCCGTGGCCGGAGGCGGTTCGGTGGCGAAAAGGCGTTCGGCGGTCGGTGGGTCGGCGGCCGGTGGCGACGCGGAGGCTTACCGCGGGCGTGGTGGGGTTGCCGATCGCTCCGGTGAGACAGGCCCGGGTGACCGTCCTGGTGACGGCGGGACCGATGCCGGCGGTGGTCGTGGTGTCGGCGAAGTCGGCGGGCTCGGTGGCGGGGAGGACGCCGGTGCGGGCAGCGCCGGGCGGGAGGCCGCGCTCGGGCGGAGTGCCCTGCTGGAGCCCGGACGTCGCGCCGAGGTCACGCCCGGTGCGGATCTGGACCCTGGCTTCGGTGACCGTGGCTTCTTCGGATCGCCGCCCGGACGTGACGACCACGGCGCGGCGGGGGACGGCGGGCGACGCGGTCCCGGCGGCGCGAGTGAAGGCGCCGTCCTCGGCCTTGACCGTAGGGACGGACCCGCGGCGCCGGAGCCGCCGCCGTCCGGTGAAGCGAATCCCGCCCGGCCGGATAAATCAGGTAATGCCGACAAAGTCGCCCAGAAAACCGCGACGAGCCGGGATCCCTACTTCGACAACGCCAAGTTCCTCGCCGTCGCTCTGGTCGTCGTCGGGCACGCCTGGGAGCCGTTGCGCAGCGCGGCCGTCGGCGGGCGAATGCTCGGGGCGGGGCAGTCGTTCATCTATGCCTTCCATCTCCCCGTGTTCATCGTCATGTGCGGCTATTTCTCCCGCGGATTCAGCCGTTCCCGTGGCCGTACCCGCAAGCTCGTCGCCGCCATCGTCGTCCCGTACGTCCTGTTCAGCGCCGGCTACGTCGTCTACACCGAGGTGCTGGCGGGCCGGCACATGCGCTGGGATCCGCTCGAACCGTACTACCTGACCTGGTTCCTGCCCGCGCTGCTCGCCTGGCGGCTCTCCGTGCCGCTCTGGCAGCAGTTGCGGTTCCCGATCGCGATCGGGCTGGCGGTCGCGATCTGGCTGTTCGCCGGGCTCGTCACCCTGCCCAGCATGCTCGACGCGGTGCAGGTGCTGTCGTTCCTGCCGTTCTTCGTGCTCGGACTGATCCTCGGGTCGCGCCACTTCGCCCTGCTCAGAAGGCCGGCGGTCCGGGTCGCGGGGGCGCTGACGCTCGTCGCCGGGGCGGTGGCGGCGTACGCCCTGGAGACCAGCCTCGACCCCGAGTGGGTGCACTGGCGGCGCAGTTTCGCCGAACTCGGCGTCGGCGCGCCCTCGGGTGTCGGCTTCCGCGTGCTCGCGCTCGCCGCGGCGGGCATCCTCACCGCGGCCTTCCTGGCCGTCGTCCCGGCCCGCCGTACGTGGTTCAGCCGGCTCGGCGCCGCCTCCATGTACGCCTACCTGCTCCACGGGTTCGTCACACTCTTCCTGTCCTACCAGGACTGGTACTACCGCATCTCCGGGTGGCAGGTGCCGGCGCTCACGCTCGGCTGCGTGCTGCTGGCGGTGGTGCTCATGACCGATCCGGTCCGAAGGGTGTTCCGGTGGGCGGTCGAGCCGCGCCTCGAGTGGTTGTTCCGATGATGCCGCACTAAACCTATAGGCAATAAAAGAAAATAGCTTCTCGGTAAATTCTCAACCAACTTTCAGTAATTTTCTTTACCGTGAAGCGATGACCCAGCCGGAGCGGCCCATCTTCGTCGTCGGTTGTCCACGGTCCGGAACGACCATGCTGCAACTGATGCTGCACGCCCACCCGCGCATCGCCATCCCGCCGGAGACGCGGTTCCTGCTGCCCGCGTACGATGCGCGCGCCGACTTCGGCGATCTCCGCATCCCGGGCAACCGCCTGGCGCTCGCCCGCTGGATCGTCGACCGCGAGCAGACCCGCTTCGCGGACCTGGGGTTGGACGGGCAACGGGTCATCGAGCAGATCGTCGCCGGGCCGCCCACGCTCGGCTCCGCGCTGGGCATCGTGCTGCGCGCGTACGCGGCGAGGTTCGGCAAACCCCGCTGGGGCGACAAGCGGCCGGGGTACTTCCAGCACATCCCCACGCTGAGGCGCCTGTTCCCCGACGCGCAGATCGTCCAGCTCATCCGCGACGGCCGCGACTGCGTCGCGTCGCTGAAGGAGATGGACTGGTACAAACACGACTCTCACCACGCGCTCGCGACCTGGGTGGAGTCGATCGAGGCGGGGGAGCGCGCGGCGCGGTCGCTCGGCCCGGAGTCGTACTACCGCCTCTACTACGAACGCCTGATCGGCGACCCGGCCACCGAGCTCAAGGGGCTGTGCGAGTTCCTCGGCGAGGACTACGACCCGGCGATGTCCGAGCCGGGCCGCGTCGCCGCCGTCGCCGTACCCGGCCGCAAGGTCTGGCACTCCCGTACCCATGAGGAGGTCACGACTGCTCGCGCCGGCACGTGGCGCACGCGCCTGACGACGGCGGAGATCGTCCTGTGCGAGACCGTCGCCGGCGACCTGCTGCGCGACCACGGCTACGAGGTCGAGGGCGGAGCCCGGCCGGAGCGAGCCGACCAGGCGCACTATCGGCGGGTCGCGGCTCACCGCCGGCTGGCCGCGCGCAAGCGCGAACTGCTCGACTTCGTACACCGCCGCACCGAGCCCGGCGAGGTGGCCTACCGTCCCCCATCCTCCCTTCCGCCCGACTGACTCTGTGCGGGTTGCCGGGCTTGACGTCCCACCCGGTGGTCGTACGGATCTCTTGGCGAGCGCCGCCCTGTCGACCCCGGGCGAAGGGGCCCGAGGTGGCGGGGGATGAAAGGCGACCTTTCTTCCGTTAGGGCCATCGGCATTCGTCGCGAGGTAATAGCCGATGTATCCGGCTGGGTCAGACACTTGTACCAGTTGGCGCGAGACTCGCGCATGGTGCGGAACCTGCCGTAATGCCTGATCGTCGCCTTGTTCCTGGGGAAAGCCTCGGCGATCCGGTACGGGCGGTGCCGACGTCGATTCCGTGAGTACCCCGGGTGGGATTCGAACCCACACTTCGCGGATTTTAAGTCCGCTGCCTCCGTCCTGATTGGGCTACCGGGGCAAGCCGATCTGGTCACGGGCGGACGCCGGAGACGCCGGCGTTTCCCGCCCGATCGCGCCGATCACTCGGCGGCATCGGTGTGTGACGTTCAGCGTTCGCTCTCCGGGCCGTCTCGCGAAGAGACGATGATCTCTGCCACGTCGGCACCCCTCCTTCAGCCGCCGTCCCCCGCGCCCGTTCGGGCTTGACCCTGGCAATCTATTTCGGCAATTGCCCGGCGTCATCCCCCTAATTCGTTAGAGCAGGCATTAGATTTGCTTAATGGGCTGTCTTTAGCCGCATATCCGCAGCGCCGAAAAGGGGTGTTTTGGTCCGCTCGACGGGTTCGGCGGCCTTCGCCGCCGTGTTCTCCCTGGACAGAGCGCTGAGGGTGCTCACTCGCGTCGGAGGCTCTACGGCAGGTGCCGTGGGGGATGCGGGCGCGGGAGGCTCGCAAGGAGGCGGCCGCTCTGGACTCGCGGTGCTCTGACGGCCGGCCGTACGGGGCGGTGGCTCTGGCACGCGACGCCGCGCAGGAGATGGTCAGGCGCCGATGAACGCCTGGACAGGGTCCGGGTGGACGGATTCGGCGGCCGGACAGGGCGCGGCTCTGGACTCGTGGCGCCTTCGCGGCCGTACGGGGGGTCGCCGCTCCTTCGCGCGCTGTGCGGGCCGCGGCGGTGGGGGAGTCCGCCGCGGCCCGCAACCGCAGTGACCGTGGGGGGCGGTCAGTCGGATCTGGACCGGGGGGCCACCGGTGGAGAGCCCCGGAGGAGCTCTCGCTTTCTCTTCCGACTACGGCATCCACTTTCGCCGGTCCAGGGCCGAAAGTCAGCGCGGCCAGCACCCATCTTCAGGTCTTGCCAGCGGTAACCCACATCTTCCGGCTGGCGGGGATGCGCGACGGCCGTACGAGGGTCGCGCCGGTCCTCGTCGGCGCCGCACGTGCCCCACGCGTTCTCCCGGGTCACCGGAGTCACAGGTCTGGGCAGTGACCGACATACTGGACATGCCGATGCCGAAGAGAGGTGAGCTTGCCCATGGCCCGTGTCCTTGGTTCGCCGCGGGAGGTCCTGGACGCCGCCGACGTCGAGCGGTTCGTCCGCTCGTCGCTGGAGGACGATGAGTACACCGGCAAGAGGGTCTGCGTGCTGGTGCCGGACGCCACCCGCAGCTGCCCGTTGCCGATGCTCCTGGACGGCGTGCACGCGGCCCTGCACGGGCGCGTCGCCGAGTTGACCTTCATGGTCGCGTTGGGCACCCACCCGGCGATGAGCGAGGAGGAGCTCGCCGCCCTGTTCGGCCACCCGCCCGGTCTCGCGGCCGAGCGCTATCCCGGAGTCACCATCCGTAACCACGAGTGGTGGGATCCCGGCATGCTCACCTCGGTTGGAGTGATCAGCGGGGCGGAGCTGGCCGAGCTGTCCGGCGGCCGGCTGTCCGACCCGGTGGAGGTACGCCTCAACCGGGCCGTGGTGGAAAGCGACATCACGCTCGTCGTCGGCCCCGTCTTCCCGCACGAGGTCGTGGGGTTCTCGGGCGGCAACAAGTACCTGTTCCCCGGGGTGGCGGGCCAGGAGGTGATCGACGTGTCGCACTGGCTGGGCGCGCTGATCACCAGCGCGGAGATCATCGGCACGCGCGGTACGACGCCGGTGCGCGCGCTGATCGACCGCGCGGCGGCGAAGGTGCCCAGCGAGCTGCGCTGTTTCTCGCTCGTGGTGGAGTCCGGCACGTCGAACCTGCACGCGATCACGTACGGGGACACCCGGGACGCCTGGGCCGCCGCCGCGGACATCACCGCGCAGGTCGACGTGAAGTACCTCGACGCGCCGGTCAAACGGGTGCTGTCCCTGGTGTCGCATCGCTACGACGAGATCTGGACCGCCGCGAAGGGCATGTACAAGGTCGAGCCGGTCGTCGCCGACGGAGGCCAGGTGGTGCTGTACGCGCCGCACGTCACCGAGGTGAGCCGCACCCACGGCGAGGCGATCCGCGCCGTCGGCTACCACTGCCGCGACTACTTCGTGAAGCAGTGGGACCGGTACGAGGACCGGCCGTGGGGCGTACTGGCCCACTCCACGCACCTGCGCGGCGGCGGCACGTACGATCCGGCCACGGGTGAGGAGCGCTGCCGCATCGAGGTCACTCTGGCCACCGGTATCGACGCCCGCACCACACGTGACCTGGCGCTCTCGTACCTCGACCCGGCCGAGATCGACGTGGAGGAGTGGTCACGGGACCCCGAAACCCTCGTCGTCCCCGACGCCGGGGAGATCCTCTACCGCCTCCGGTGACGCCAGGGGGCGCCGTGAGCGGATGGCGCCGTGTTCGGCCAGGATGTCGATGAACGCCGAGATGTGCGGCACCTCGGCGGTCGTCGTGAAGGCGACCAGCTCGCGGTGGACCGGCGGGTCCGGTTCGAGCTGCACGCCGCCGAAGTCCGCCTCGATCATGTTCCGCGGCACCAGCGCCGGGCCCAGCCCGGCGGCGGCGAGCTGCACCGCGGTGGAGGTGTGGTGGGTGTGCACCGCGGGGCGGGCGATGAACCCGGCCGTCGAGCAGGCCTGGGCGACCACGCCCGCCAGCCCGTTGTCGGGCGTGTACAGCACCCAGGGGCGGCTCGCGAGCTCGGCCAGCCGTACCTGACGGTGGCCGGCGGCGGGGTCGTCCTTGGCGAGGACCACGACGAGGTCCTCCCTGCCGAGCGTGCGCACCGGGCCGTCCCAGTGCAGCGGCGCCGCGCTGACGGCGACGTCGATGCCGCCCGCCGACATGAGGTTCGCCAGGTCGGCGCTGTTGCCGAACTCCAGCAGTTCGACGTGGGAGTCCGGATAGCGCCGCCGCCACTTCAGGATCGCCGGCGGGATGATGCCGAGCGCGATCGAGTACAGCGCGGCGATCCGCAGCCCGATCCGGGTCATCTCGCCGCGAGGCCGGGCGACGTGCGCGGCCTCGTCGGCGCTGTGCAGCGCGGCGATCGCGTGCGGCAGGTACGCGCGCCCCATCGGCGTCAGGCGCACGACGTCGGGCAGCCGTTCGAGCAGCGGGTACCCGACGTAACGCTCCAGCGCCCGAATCTGGTGCGACAGCGCGGGCTGGGAGACGGAGAGCCGCTGCGCCGCGCGGGTGAAGGAGCCTTCCTCGACCACGGCCAGCAGATACTCCATCTGCCGGAAGCTCATGCGCAAATTGTATGTCCGCAGGTGAGAGGCCTTCTGATTGGCAAGGCGGGCGTTCAGCGGCGGGCGACCGCGCCGAGGAACCCGAGTGGTATGCGGTCGCCGGACGGTGGCTCTTCGGCGCGCCAGTGTTCGACTCCGACCAGGCCGGGTTCCAGCAGCTCCAGCCCCTCGAAGAACGCCGCCACCCGGGCCGGTGAGCGCGGGGTGATCGAGCCGAGAGACGTCGTCGCGTAGATCTCGCGGCCCTCGCCGACGACATCCGGGGCGACCTCATCGGCGGTGATGTGGGAGATCACCAGGTGGCTGCCGGGTGCCAGGGCGGCGCGTAACCGGGCGACGACGTCGGCGGCCTCGCGGTCGTCGGGGACGAACTGCAGTACCGCCACGAGCAGTACGCCGACGGGGCGGTCGAAGTCGATCAGTGCGCGCGTCTCCGGATGGCTCAGGATGTCGTCCGGACGGCGCAGGTCGGCCCGGATCACCGTGCTCCGCTCGTCGGTCGCCAGCAGGGCGCGGCCGTGGGAGACCACCACGGGGTCGACGTCCACGTACACCACGCGCGACTGGGGGTCGATTCGTCCGGCCACCTGGTGGACGCTGTCCTGGGTGGGCAGGCCGGTGCCGATGTCGATGAACTGCCGGATTCCCGACTCGGCGAGTAACCGTACCGCCCGGGCCAGGAAGCCCCGATTGGACCGGACCCACTCCGCGGCGTGCGGCATGATCTTCATGATCCGCGCGGCGGCCTCGCGGTCGGCGGCGAAATTGTCCTTGCCGCCGAGGTAGTAGTCGTACATCCGGGCGACGTTGGGCGTCTCCGGATCGACGCCGTCGACGCCTTCGCCGACCATGGCCGCACCGCCTTCCTGAAGATCGCGGAATGCGAGACTACCCTGCGGCACCCGGCCGCGGCTTGGGCCGCGTCATCCTCATCCGGCCATCCGGCCCGCCCCGTCACAGGGTGGCGTGCTCGGCGAGCGTCTCGATGAACGCCGACGCGGGCGGGGAGACGTACTGGCGGGTGAAGGCGACCAGTTCGCGGTGGATCGGCGGCTCGGGACGGATCGTGCAGCGTTCGAAGTCGGGGCCGATGACGTTGCCGGGTACGAGCGCGGGGCCGAGCCCGGCCGCCGCGAGTTCGACCGCGGTCGCGGTGTGGTGGGTGCGGACGGACGCCCGCGGCGTGAAGCCGGCGCGAGCGAAGGCGGCGCCGGCGAACGAGGCCAGGCCGAACTCGGGCGCGTACAGCACCCACGGGCGGTCGGCCAGCCGCCGCAGGTCGATCGACCCGCCGCTGTTCCGCAGCTCCGGGTCGTCGTACGGCAGTATCACGAAGAACTCCTCGAGTCCCAGGATCCGGCACCGGCCGGTCCAGCCCGCCGGCGCCGGTCCGATCCCGACGTCGGCGCCGCCGTGCAGCATCTCCGCCGCCAGCAGGTCGATGTGGCCGAACTCCCGGATCCTCACCCGTACCCGCGGGTGCTCGTGCCGCCACACGCGGATGGCCTGCGGGATGATGCCGAGGGCGATCGACCGCAGCGTCGCGACCCGAAGCTCGCCCCCGGAGAGCCGGCCGACCGCGCGCGCCGCACACGTCGCCTCGTCGGTGCTGCGCACCGCGGCGACGGCATGCGGCAGGAAGGCGTCGCCGAGTTCGGTCACCTCCACCGTACGGGCGAGCCGGTCCAGCAGCGGGCCGCCGATCTCGTCCTCGAGCACCTTGATCTGGTGGGACAGTGCCGGCTGGGAGACGAGCAGCCGCTCGGCCGCCCGGGTGAAGGAGTGTTCTTCGGCCACCGCGATCAGATATTCGAACTGCCGCAGCGTCATGAAGAAATTATATGAGCCCCAGAAGAAGCCGGTCTTTGCCTGACAGCCCAGGTCAGGGCCACTATGGACACGTGCTGGGGAGCGGGCCGCACCATGCGCGGCACCGCCGCCCCACACCGTGAGGACCACCAGGAGCGGCCCCGCGCGCCGGATGGAAACAGGGGATTCATCGCAGGCAGCCGATGCGAGGGCCGTGTCCCGCGGACCGGGTTCGTAGCCGACCCGGACCGCCGGGAAGGCGGGTGCCCGCGGGTCGCGGCCTTCAGGGGGAGGAGGCCGCCGCCCGCGGGCTCCGCGGCCACCCGGCCGGCGTCGCCGTCACGACTCCCGAATGCGCACCGCTCGCCGTAGATCGTCGAGCTGGTCGGCTAGAGCCCGGTGCAGCGCGGGGATGAGGTCCTCCTCCAGGCACCGCTCCGCCGCCTGTACGGTCTCCTCCGTGGCCGCGTGGGCGGGGAAGAGCACCCGCCCCAGGACGGTCGCGACCGTCGGGCCGCGCTTCCCCGCCGCCGGGACCTCCTCGAAGTAGCGCCGCACGTAGCCGTCGGTCGTCTCGGGCATCGCCGGCTGCCAGAAGCCCTCGGCGGTCGCGATCAGCAGATGGTTCGACAGCGCGCCGTCGGTGAACAGCTGCTGCCAGGCGCGTTCCTTGGTGTCCTGCCCCGGCAGCGCCGCGCCGCAGCGCGCCGCGCCCAGGCAGCCGGTCGCGCTCGGGTCGCGCGCCAGCTCTTCGGCGATCTCCTGCTCGCTCACCTCGCCGAGCGCGGAGAGCTGAAGCAGCGCCTTCCACCGAAGCTCCGGATCGAGGTCCGGCCCGCCGGGCACCCGTTCGGCGCGCAGCCATTCCCGCAACGCCGCCACGTCGTCCGGCGTCGACGAGCACCGGATCAGGCCCCGTACGGCGGCCAGCCGGATGCCGGGATCGTCGTCCGTGGTCCGGATGATCCGGCGGCAGACCTCGGCGAGGGTGGCGATCGCCGCCGAGCGCCGCTCGGGGACCAGGTAGCGGTCGGCGATCTGCTCGCGGGCGAACGCGAGCATCGCCTCGACCACGGACACGACGGGTTCGGCCGGCAGGTGGGTCTCGACGAGCGCGAGGAAGTCGGCGGTCGGCAGTTCGCCGTCGCGGACCATGTCACGGGCGGTGTTCCACAGCACCGCGCGGGTCAGCTGATCCTCGATCGCGGACAGCCCCGCGGCCACGGTCTCCCAGGACCGCAGGTCCGGCCGTACCTTCGCGTAGCTGAGGTCGTCGTCATTGATCACCAGCAGGTCGGGCCGCGCGGCGCCCGCGAGCCCGGGCAGCGCCGTACGGTCCGCGCCGCCGGCGGGCAGGTCGACGCCGATCCGGTCGCGCCGCGTCAGGCGGTACCCGCCGTCGCCGGCCGCCCGGTCGTAGAGGCCGACGAAGATCCGGTGGGGGCGCGCGGAGGAAGGCGCGCCGGGCGTACCGGTGTGCGCGATCCCGGCGGAGACGACGGCGCCGTCCTGCTCCTCGATCTCGGCGCGGAGGGTGTCCACGCCGCTGCTCCGCAGCCATCGCTCGGCCCAGGAACGGACGTCGCGGTCGGGTGCGGCACCCGCGAGGGCGTCGAGCAGGTCGTTCAGGTCGGCGTTGCCGAACCGGTGCCGGGCGAAGTGGGCGTTGACGCCCGCGAGGAAGGCCTCCTCGCCGAGCCAGGCGACGAGCTGCCGCAGGACGGAGGCGCCCTTGGCGTAGGAGATCCCGTCGAAGGCCACCCGCGCCGTCGCCGTGTCCTCCAGGCCCTGGGCGGCGACCGGGTGGGTGGAGGGGCGCTGGTCGGCGTCGTAGCCCCAGGCCTTGCGTCTGATAGCGAACCCGGTCCAGGTCGTGGCGAAGCGGCTGACCTCGGAGATCACCTGGTGACCCATGTACTCGGCGAAGGACTCGTTGAGCCACAGGTCGTCCCACCACCGCATGGTGACCAGGTCGCCGAACCACATGTGCGCCATCTCGTGCGCGATCACGATGGCCCGCGTCTCGCGTTCGGTGTCGGTGACGGCCGAACGGAACAGGAGATCGTCGCGGAAGGTCACACAGCCCGGGTTCTCCATCGCGCCGAAGTTGAACTCGGGCACGAAGGCCTGGTCGTACTTGCCGAACGGGTACCGCTCGTCGAACAGGTCGTGGTACCGGTCGAGGCTGCGCCGGGTGATGTCGAAGATCTCCTCGGCGTCGAGGTAGGGGGCGAGCGAGCGCCGGCAGTGGAGGCCGAGCGGCACGCCGTCGTGCTCGGCGCGCACCGAGTGCATCGGCCCGCCGACGACGGCGGCGAGGTACGTGCTGATCGGCGGCGTCGGGGCGAACTCCCAGCGCCCGTCCTCGGTGCGCTCGCCGGCGCCGTTGCTCACCACCGTCCAGTGCGGGGGCGCGGTCACCGAGATCTCCAGGACCGCCTTGAGGTCGGGCTGGTCGAAGCACGCGAAGACCCGGTCCGCCTCGTCCGGTGCGCACTGCGTGTAGACGTAGACCTCCCCGTCGGCCGGGTCGGTGAACCGGTGCATGCCCTCGCCCGTACGGGTGTAGTACATGTCCGCCTCGACGCGCAGTTCGTTGTCGGCGGCCAGGTCCGCCAGCGGAAGGCGGCCGTCGTCGAACGACGCGGGGTCCAGGTCGGCGCGGTTGAGGGTGAGCCGGCGCAGACGCGCGGGCCGGAGCTCGGCGAACGTCGTGGCGCCGGGCTCGGCGCAGCCGAAGCGGATCACCGTGGTCGAGCCGAACACCTCTTCGCCTCGCGTGAGGTCGAGGTGCACGGTGTAGGAGTGGACGTTCAGCAGCCGAGCGCGGTCCTGCGCCTCCGTGCGAGTCAGTGGTGCGGGCATGTCGGCTATGTTGCCCTATCTCAACGAGCTGAGACGCGGGGGGCGTATCCGATCGGCCGCCCCCCGCCCCGGCGATGCCGTCAGAGATCGAGTCCGGTCAGGACCATCACCCGCTCCTCGGTGAGGTCGTTCATCGCCGACCGCAGGCCCTCGCGGCCGACGCCGGACTGCTTCCAGCCGCCATAGGGCATCTGGTCGGCGCGGTAGCTCGGCACGTCCCCGACGATCACTCCGCCGACCTCGAGGTCGCGGTGAGCGCGGAACGCGACCCGCACGTCGGTGGTGAAGATGCCGGCCTGCAGCCCGTACTGGGAGGAGTTGACCGTCGCGAACGCCTCGTCGAGGTCGCCGAAGCGCGCCACGGACAGCACCGGGCCGAACACCTCCTCCTCGGCGATCTTCGTGCCGCCGGGCACGTCCGCCAGGACCGTCGGCGCGACGGTACGGCCCTCGCGGGTGCCGCCGGTGAGCACGGAGGCGCCCGCCTCGGCGGCCTCCGCGACCCAGCTCGTGATCCGCTCGGCCGCCGCGTCGTTGATCACCGGGCCGACCTGGACGCCGTCGGCCGACGGGTCGCCGGTGGGCAGCGCCTCGACCGCCGCGACGAGCTCGGGGACGAACGTGTCGTAGATGTCGGCTTGGACCAGGACCCGCTGGACGGCGATGCACGACTGACCGGCCTGGTAGTTGGCGAACAGCGCGATCCGCGAGGCCGCCGCGGGCAGGTCCGGCCAGTCGGCGGTGACGATCACCGCGGCGTCGCCGCCGAGCTCCAGCGTGATGTGCTTGCCCGGCGCCTGTTCCCGCAGCGACCAGCCGACCGGGCCGGAACCGGTGAAGGAGACGACCGGCAGCCGGGGGTCGGTGACGAGCGAGGACATCTTGTCGTTCGGGACCGGTAGCACCGAGACCATCCGCGGCGGCAGGTCCGTCTCGGCGATGATCTCACCGAGCAGCAGCGCGCTCAGGGGCGTGGCCGGCGCCGGCTTGACGAGGATGGGCGCGCCGACGGCGATGGCCGGCGCCACCTTGTGCGCGACCAGGTTCAGCGGGAAGTTGAACGGCGCGATGCCCAGGACGGGACCGCGCGGGAAGCGGCGGACGACCGCCATCCGCCCGGTCGCGGCGGCGTCGGTGTCGAGCCGCTGCAGGTCGCCGGCGAAACGGCGGGTCTCCTCGGCGGCCCACCGGAACGTCGACACGGCACGGGTGACCTCGCCGCGCGACCAGACCAGCGGCTTGCCGTTCTCCGCCGTGATCAGCGCCGCGATCTCCTCGGCGCGTTCGGACAGGCGGGAGGAGATGTGGTCGAGGGCCCCGGCCCGTACGTGCGCGGGCGTGGCCTGGGCCTCGTGCCGTACGGCGTGCAGGTCGGCGACGGCCTGTTCCACCTGGGCGTCGGTGGGGACGGAGACCTCGCCCACGACCGAGCCGTCCCATGGCGAGGTCACCTCGAGGGTGTCGTCTCCGGTGGTGGGCGTGCCGGACAGGAGGAAGGGCGTGACGTCGGACATGACGGAGAACCTCGCTTGAGTCGGGGACGGGTGGCTCAGACGGTCGCCGCGAAGGCGCCCTCGAGGATGTCCAGGCCCTCGGTGAGCAGGTGGTCGGGGGAGGACAGCGGGGGGAGGAAGCGCAGGACGTTGCCGTACGTGCCGGCGGTCAGGGTGACGAGGCCCTCCGCGTGGCAGGCCTTGTTCACCGCTGCCGTGAGCGCCGGGTCCGGAGTCTTGGCGGCCGGGTCCGACACGAGTTCGACCGCGAGCATCGCGCCGCGGCCGCGTACGTCGCCGATCTGGGAGTACTTGGCGGCCAGGTCGCGCAGCCGCGGCAGGAAGAGCGCCTCGACGGCGCGGGCGCGCCGCGGAAGGTCCTCGGTCTTCATCGTCTCGATCGCGCCGAGCGCCGCCGCGCAGGCCACCGGGTTGCCGCCGTAGGTGCCGCCCAGGCCGCCGGGGTGCACGGCGTCCATCACCTCGGCCCGCCCGGTCACGGCCGCGAGCGGCAGGCCGCCGGCGATGCCCTTCGCGGTGGTGATCAGGTCGGGTACCACGCCCTCGTGGTCGCACGCGAACCAGTCGCCGGTACGGCAGAAGCCGGTCTGGATCTCGTCGGCGATCAGCAGGACGCCGTTGTCGCGGCACCAGTCCGCGACGCGCGTGAGGAACCCGTCCGGCGGCACGACGAACCCGCCCTCGCCCTGGATCGGCTCGATGATGACCGCGGCGGTGTTCTCCTCGCCGATCTGCGTGTGCACCTGGCTGGTGAACTGCGCGAACGCCTCCTCGGCGCAGTTGCCCGGACCGGTCGGCCAGCGGTACGGATAGGCCATCGGCACGCGGTAGATCTCACCCGCGAACGGCCCGAAGCGGTGCTTGTAGGGCATGTTCTTCGCGGTGAGGCTCATCGTCAGGTTGGTGCGGCCGTGGTAGGCGTGCTCGAAGGCGACGACGGCCTGCCGCCCGGTGGCCGACCGCGCGATCTTCACGGCGTTCTCCACCGCCTCGGCACCGGAGTTGAACAGCGCCGAGCGCTTCTCGTGGTCGCCGGGCGTCAGCTCGGCCAGGGCCTCCGCCACCTCGACGTACTCCGCGTACGGCGTGATCATGAAGCAGGTGTGGGTGAAGTCGGCGACCTGCGCCTGAACCCGCTCGACCACGCGGGGCGCGGCGTTGCCCACCGTGGTCACGGCGATGCCGGAGCCGAAGTCGATCAGCTGGTTGCCGTCGGCGTCGACCAGGATGCCGCCCCCGGCCCGCTCGACGTAGACCGGCAGCCCGGTCGAGACGCCGGCCGAGACCGCGGCGTTCTTCCGCGCCTGCAGCGCGGCCGAACGCGGGCCGGGAATCGCCGTGTTGAGAATTCGACGCTGCTCAATACCGGTCATAAGTCCTCCTTCGTCGGGGGGAGTGACCACTGGGCCGCGCCTTTTGATTCCCTCGCTTCGCTCGGTCATGACTCTCCGATCGGTCGATAGTGCCGAGGCTACGCCGGGCAGGGGCGCAGTCATCGGATGGGAGGGGCCAGGTCCATGGCGACGGCGCGTACCGGCGCGCCGTCGGCGCCCGCGAGGCGCAGCGGGAGACACGAGACGAACGGCGTGAAGTCGATCCGCTCGAAGCCGCGCAGGTTCTCCCCGATCACGCCGCCCGCCGCCGCGATCAGCCGGTGGGCCGGGAAGCCCTCGCCGGGATGCGCGGCGTCCGGGGTCTCGTCGATGTTGGGGAAGTCGAGGAGGAAGGTCCGTACGCCCAGGTCGAGCATCCGGCGGCAGGCGTCCGCGTCGAGGAACGGATGGTCGAAGTAGGCCGGCGTTCCGTACCGGGTCGCCCAGCCGGTGTGCAGCAGCGCGATCACCCCGGGCCGCAGCCGGCCGGCCGCCGGGGCGATCGCCGCCCAGGTGATGCGGGCGCGCGGCGCCAGGCCGGTGACGTCGATGACGGCGCCCTCCCCGGCGAAGAGCGACAGGTCCATCTCGTCGATGCGGGCGCCGTCCGCGCGGAAGTGGTACGGCGCGTCGACGTGCGTGCCGGTCTGGGATCCGAGTCGCAGGCTCAGCAGGTTGAAGCCGTCCGCCTCGATGGTGGCCGCGGGCTCGATCCGCGGCACCGGATCCCCGGGGTAGACCTGCGTGGACTCCGACAGTGGCACCGACAAGTCGACGATGCGGCGAACGTGCACGGCGGCTCCCTCCGTGGACGGCTCGGGCGGGCAAGATAACTGTAGGGCAACTTTGGTTTCCTACCAAGAAACACTTGCGGCGGCCGGTGAGCGTGAGACGATCGTCCTCCGGCGGGCCCTGGGCGGTGGCTCGCCGTCCGCGACCACCCGCCGCCCGCACCGGGCGCCTGACGAAGAGGGCTCCATGAGATCAGTGCCGATCGCCGCCGGCCAGCAGGACCTGCGCATCGGGGCCCGCCTGCGCGACGCCCGGCGGCGGCAGGGCCTGACGATCGACCAGGTGGCGCGGAGCACGGGCCTGACCAAGGGGTTCATCAGCCGCATCGAGCGCGACATGACCTCGCCGAGCGTGTCGACCCTGGTGACCGTGTGCGCGGCGCTGTCGCTGCCGGTCGGGGAGCTGTTCGTCACCCCCAAGACCGACGTCGTGCGCGGCGCGGAGGCGCCGTACATCCAGCTCGCCGGCCCGGGCGCGGACGAACGCCTGCTGACCCCGCGCGGCCAGGGACGGCTCCAGCTCGTGCGCTCGGTGATCGACCCCGGCGGCACGGGCGGCGAGGAGCTCTACACC
The DNA here is from genome assembly GCF_030269445.1 of Actinoallomurus iriomotensis. GTDB lineage: Bacteria > Actinomycetota > Actinomycetes > Streptosporangiales > Streptosporangiaceae > Actinoallomurus > Actinoallomurus iriomotensis. The sequence continues at coordinate 158,387 of NZ_BSTJ01000016.1, read as the reverse complement.
CTCGACTGCGAGGTGGAGGTCGTGCACGTGGTGCGCGGCCGGCTGGAGCTGGTGTTCTCCCGGTCGGCGGAACTCCTGGAGACGGGCGACACGATGACCTTCTCCGGCCGCGAGCCCCACACGTGGCGCAACCCGGACCCGGACGAGGCCGCCGAGGCCCTCTGGGTGATCGTCCCCGCCTCCTGGGAGACCACGGCCCGGTGAGCGGCCAGAGATCTTCGCTACGCTCCGGCCACTCGATCGACAGTAAGGGAGCCGATGCAGCCGCCTCCGCCTCCTCCGGGCCCGTACGACCACCCGCCGTTCCCCCCGCCCGGTCAGCATCTCCGGCCGGCTCCGAGACCGCGGGCGCGCGGACGCCGCGTTCCGCTCATCATCGTCGCTGCGGTCGTGCTGGCAGCGGTGGGAGTCGCCGTCGGCATCACCCTGTCGGGCGGCTCGAAGCCGCGTGGCCGGTTCACCCATGAGCTGACGGCCTGCTCGCTGCTCACCGTGCAGCAGATCCACGCGTACGTGCCGGGTGCCGCCGCGGGTAAGAGCGAGACCGACGACTTCTGCGAATGGGACGCGGAGCTCGACCCGAAGCAGGTGGCGAACCACGTCATCGTCTTCGTGGAAGGGGTCGCCCATGACACCGGCGGCGTGCCGACGGCCGCGGACGGTCATGAGAAGTTCGACATCCGCCGCCAGCAGGCCGACGAACCCGGGACGAGGATCACGCCGGCCTCCATCGGGGACGAGGCGTTCGTCGCCTGTGTGATGCGGCAGCCCGGCAACCACGCGGACTGCCGGACGTACGTGCGGGTCAGCAACGCGGTCTTCTGCGTGCAGGTCCAGAGCACCACCGGCGACCCCGCCCCCGCCTCCCGCGCCCTCGCCGCCGAGGCGGTCCGGCACCTGCCGCCGCACTGACCGGCTCATTCCGGGGACGGCTTCACGCGTAGCGGCGTGGCAGCCGGCCGATAGGCGCGCTGGATACGCTCGGCTCACGGGCCGGACCGGGCGACGAGGGAGACGATGTGACGCCGTTCCACGATCTCGCGGACTACATGGCGCTACCCAGGGTTCTCACCCTGCGGCTGTCGGGGGACGGGCGGCGTCTCGTCGCGGTCGTGCGGATCCTGACCGCCGACGGCAAGAAGTACCGGACGGCGTTGTGGGAGGTCGACCCGGCGGGCGTGGCCGAGCCGCGCCGGCTGACGCGTTCGGAGGCGGGGGAAGGGCGGCCCGCGTTCCTGCCCGACGGGTCCCTGCTGTTCACCTCCGCCCGTACGGACGCCGGCGGCGCCGGAGAGGAAGAGGTCCAGCGGCTGTGGCTGCTGCCCGCCGAGGGCGGCGAGCCGTGGCGGGTCGCGGACCATCCCGGCGGCATCGAGGACTTCGCCGTCGCGCGCGACAGCGGCACCGTGGTGTTCGCGGCGCCGGTGCTGCCCGGCGGCGACGACGCGCGTGCCGAGCGGCGTAAGGCGGCCGGCGTCACCGCCATCCTGCACGAGACTCTCCCGATCCGTGACTGGGACCGTCACCTCGGGCCCGCCGAGCGACGGCTGTTCGCGGCGGCGCCGCCCGCGCCGGACGGGTCCGGGCTCGGGACGCCGCGCGACCTCACGCCGGAGCCGGGCCAGGCGCTGGCCGGGCAGTCTTTCGCCGTCACCCCGGACGGCGCGACGGTCGTCACCGGATGGTGGCTGGCGGGCCCGCGCGGTGACCGCCGCTCCGAACTCGTCGCGCTCGACACGGCGACGGGGAAGCGGCGCCGGCTCGCGGGCGCCGAGGGGTTCGACTTCCTCCGCCCGGTCGTCTCACCGGACGGCCGCCACGTGGTCTGCGTGCGCGAGCGTCACGGCGACCTGGAGGAGCCGCCCGACGAGACGTTGTGGATCGTACCGATCGAGGGCGGTGAGGGCCGCGACCTGACGCCGGACTTCGACCGCTGGCCGTACGACCCGATCTGGTCGCCGGATGGGCGCTCCGTCTACTTCGCCGCGTACGACCAGGGCCGCGCGCCGGTCTTCCGCGTCGAGGTCGCGACGGGCGAGGTCACCCGGCTGAGCGGCGACGACGGCGCGTACGACCTCGTGGACGTCTCCCCGGACGGGCGGCATGTGTACGCCGTGCGGTCGGCCATCGACGCGCCTCAGGCGCCGGTCCGGCTGGACGCGGACGGACCGGCGCGGGAGCCGGAGCGGCTGCGGCTCTGGGACGTGCCGGAGCTGCCCGGGACCGTCACCGAGGTCACGGCGACGGCCGCCGACGGCGCGCCGCTCCGCGGCTGGCTGGTGCTGCCGGACGACGCGTCCGCGACGTCGCCGGCGCCGCTGCTGCTGTGGCCGCACGGCGGACCCTACGCCAGCTGGAGCCCCTGGGCGTGGCGGTGGAACTGGTGGCTGATGGCCGCGCGCGGGTACGCCGTCCTGCTGCCCGATCCGGCGCTGTCGCTCGGCTACGGGCAGGACTTCGTCTGCCGCGGGCACGGCTGCTGGGCGGAGCCCGCGTACGACGACCTGATGAGGATCACCGACGCCGCGGTCGCCCGCGACGACGTCGACGCCGACCGCACCGCCGTCATGGGCGGCTCGTACGGCGGGTACATGGCCAACTGGATCGCCGGGCACACCGATCGCTTCAAGGCGCTCGTCACGCACGCCAGCGCCTGGCCGGTCGAGAACTTTCTCACCTCCGACGAGGCGTACTACTTCATCCGCGAGTTCGGTGACCCGGCCGAGCGGCCCGACCGCTGGGCCGCCAACGATCCGGCGCGGCACGTCGCGAACATCCGCACGCCGATGCTGGTCATCCACGGCGACCGCGACTACCGGGTGCCGATCGCCAACGCCCTGCGGCTGTGGTGGGATCTGATCCGGCACGACGTGGAGGCGAAGTTCCTCTACTACCCGGACGAGAACCACTGGATCCTCGCGCCCGGCAACGCCACGATCTGGTACGAGACCGTGTTCGCCTTCCTCGCCCAGCACGTCCTGGGGGAGGAGTGGAAGCGGCCCGACCTGGTCTGAAGCGGCTCGGTGGGCGCGGTCAATGGCCGACCGCGTCCTCGTACGCGCGCAGGGTCGCGACGAACATCGCCCGCTGCTCGTCGGTGAGCGGTTCGAGCGCCGTGCGCCAGGCGCGCGCGCCGTTGGCGAGCCACGCGTCGACGGCGGTGCGGCTGTCATCGGCGATGCTCACGATCGTACGGCGGCGGTCGGCCTCGTCCTCGCGCCGCTCGACCACGCCCTTGCGGCTCAGTTCACCGACCATCAGGCTCACCGTGGTCGGTGCCACCTCCAGGCGGGAGGCGAGCTCGTTGACGCTCTGTGGCCCGTCGAAGAGCAGGTAGGACAGCAGCGACAGGTGCCGTGGCGCCAGGTCCAGCGACCTCAGCCGTTCGGGCACCGGTGTGCGCTTGGCGCGGCCGACCAGGCGCGGCATCAGCAGCAGCAGCGTACGGATGCCCTCGTCGACGCTCAGTCCCGTTGACATACCTTGATCTCCAAAATAGCTTTGCTTGCAAAGCAAATCTGTGTCGCCGTCATCGTCTCGGAGGCTATCGGCCCATGTCGGACTGGAATCAGAAGATCATCGAAGAGTTCCGGGCGAACGGCGGTGCGGTCGGCGGCCCGTTCGAGGGCACGCCACTCGTCCTGCTGACCACGGTCGGCGCGCGTACCGGCCGACGCCGGACCACCCCGGTCACCTGCCTGCGCGACGGCGGGCGCATCCTGGTGTTCGCCTCCAACGCGGGCGCCCCGGCCCATCCGGCCTGGTACCACAACCTGATCGCGAACCCCGGCGTCACCGTCGAGACCGGCGAGGAGACGTACGCCGCGACCGCCCAGCCGCTCGAGGGGGCCGAGCGCGACGCGCTCTACGCGCGGCAGGCCGAGATCGCCCCGGCCTTCGCCGACTACCAGGCCGGTACGAGCCGGGTGATCCCGGTCGTCGCGCTCTACCGCGACCAGCGCGCCCGCGCGCTGGGGGACGAGCTCGTCGCCATCCACCGCGGCATGCGCGAGGAACTGGCCGGGATCCTCGCCGCCGTGTCCGACCTCGCCGCCGGCCGGCCCGCGGAGGCGCCGCCCGCCGACCTCGCGGCGCGGCTGCGCTCCCGCTGCCTGTCCTTCTGCGCCGACGTCCACGCCCACCACGACAACGAGGCCGGTCGCGGCTTTCCCCTTCTCGCGCGGCGGTACCCGGGCCTGGAGCCGGTGCTCGCGGCGTTCGGTGAGGAACACGCGGTGCTGGCGGGCATCCGGTCGCGGTTCGAGGAGACGCTGGCGCGCGCCGCGTCACCGGACGAGGTGCTGGACGAACTGCGCGAGCTGGCGGGCGAGATCGAGGCGCACTTCGACCGCGAGGAACGGCGCCTCGTCCCGGCGCTGAACGCCCTCTAGACGAGTGATTCCTGGTGATGCGTCACCGCCGGTGCATCACGCGCCGGAGGCGGGTAGTCGATGGCGGGCTTCTTCTGAGAGGAGAAGATTCTCCTGTCAGGAGAACCCCTGGAGAGGAACACCCGCCTCCCGCCCGGTCCGACACGTCCGGTTCTCCCAGTGTCAGAATCTGCCCAATCCCCCGGAATCACTCATTTAGCGGCGAGATCCCCGACGCCGAAGGGCATGGGGATCAGCAGGTGTCGGCGCGGCTCCGGCGCGGAACGGCTGGGCGTGACGTGCCGGAGCCGTACGGGGACGGCACGTCGCCAGGCGTCGACATGCCGGTGTTGTGCGGGTGCGGATCGTCGGTGGGCGCCGCGGTGTTGGTGGTGTGCGGGTGCGGGTCGTCGGTGGGCGCCGCGGTGCCGGTGTCGTGTGGGTGCGGGTCGTCGGCGGGTGCCGACGTGCCGATGGCGTGGGGGCGCGGACCGTCGCCGGGCATGGCCGTGCCGGCCGGTAGGGACAGGACCCGGGAGATGACGCGGACCGCGTCCGGAATGTGGGCGGCGGGGCTGATCGGCTCGCCCCAGGACCACCACCACATCAGGCTCTCGTCGCCGTGCGGGACGGGCATGCAGCGGACGGTGTCGGTCAGCCGGGAATGGCCGCCGGGGGCGCCGACGCGGACGCGGGTCGGCGCGAGCACCTCGGCCTCCAGCCCCGCTTTCGTGCAGTCGTCGGCGAGTTTCTCGGCAAGTAGATGAACGTCGTAATTGGTCATATGGGCATAACTCCATCTCCCGGCGACCTTTGTTGCCGGGATGCCGATGTCCTGTAATGGAGAGCATGCACGAGGTAATGCGATTTCGGTAGCGCCGCAAGTTCCGGCGGTCATACGGTGACCGCATGGACGCCGACGTTCTTCCCGAAGCCCTAAAAGCGATCATGACTCGGCACGGATGGTCGCAAGTGGAGCTAGCCGCCGAACTGGGCGTGTCGCAGTCATGGGTCTCGCAGACATCGCGCGGTGTGAAAGACAGCGGTATCGCCAAGGTGCAGCGCCTTCTCGAACGCGTCGGCTGGGAAGTTCACATAACCCCCAAAACGGAGAACGATGCCGTGAAACGTAGACAATTCGTCTCGGCGGTCGGTTCGATCGCCTTCGTGCCATCCCCCAAAATCGCGCCATATCAGGACCCTGAATATGTGCGGACGCTCGCGGGCCGGCTCGCTCAAGATCGATATGAACAGGGTGGAATCCCGGTCGCCTCCACCGCGCTGCGACACCTGAAAAAAGTCGGATTTGTCATCTCCGGCAAAGATCGCAAACTCCAGTCCGCCGCGTCGGATCTGGCGTGCGAGGCCGCGCGGATCTTCTATGACGCCCGCCGATACGAGGTGGCGGAGCGCGCCGGGTCGTTCGCCTTCGAGCTCGCGCGGCGCTCTGGCGACTTCAACGGCCAGGCCGCCGCCTGCAGCGCGCTGAGCCGCATCAGCATCGACCGCGGTCAGGGCGACCGGGGGATCATGTACGCACGACAGGGTCTGGCCCTGCCCGACCTGTCCCCGTCGCAACGCGCGTGGCTGAAGCTCCGGATGGCGCGGTCACTGGCGCTGGTCGGCGGCCAGGAGCGCGCGGCCCGCCACCGCCTGGCCGAACTCGGCGACACCGAGGGGCTGTCCCCGTACGAGAAGGCCGACATGAAGGGAAACGTCGGCGTCGCGCTGGCCGGCATGCGGGCGTACCCGGACGCGCACACGGCCATCGCCGAGGCCGTCGCGCTCAGCGGACAGTGCTCCGCCCTCCTGCTGGTGGCCTACAAGGCGTGGCAGGTCGAGTCGGCACTGGCGGCGTCCGAACCGCAGATGGCCGCCGAGCACATGGCCGCCCTGGCGCGCATCGCCCCGCTGGTCTCCTCGGCCCGGGTGAACGCCCACATCACCGGCATCCTCGGCATGTCAGCGCGCTGGTCCGACGTCCCGGAGCTCCGCCAGGCGTGCGAACACCTGCGCTCAGTCCAACCGGACTGAGAGAGCGGCGGACTCCTCGCACGCGCGGCGAGGGTGGGGGCGGCCGCTGCGGCGTCCAGCGTGGACCGGCTGTCGCGGGCGGGGCTTCGCCGCTGTGCTGTGGCCGCGGCGCCGGGGCCGGATCGGACCGGGCCTCAGACCAGGCGGCGTGTGCTCTCTCGCAGGATGACCTCGCCCGAGACCGGTAGCAGCGCCGGCTCATCGTCATCCGCCGGGTTCGGCGTGAGGGCCAGACGCGCCGCCTGTTCGCCCATCTCCTCCAGCGGCAGCCGTACGGTGGTCAGTGCCGGGATCGTGTCGCGCAGCGTCGCGATGTCGTCGAATCCCGCCACCGACAGCTCCTCCGGTACGCCGACGGACCGCTCCCGCAGGGCCGCCATCGCGCCGACCGCCATCACGTCGTTCACCGCGAACACGCACGTCGCGTCGGTGCCGTGGCGGAGGAGTTCCAGCGCGGACGCGTACCCGCCGTCCCGGGTGAACGCGCCCTCCACCACGTCGCGGACCGTGCCGCCCGACGCGGCGAGACCGGTGCGGAAGCCGTCGAGCCGCTCCCGCGCGGTCACCAGGTCGTGTGGTCCGCACAGCACCGCGAAGCGGCGGTGCCCGAGCCCGGTCAGCGCACGGGCGAGGCGGTCGGCGCCCGCCTGGTTGTCCGGGCGTACGGTCGGCACGTTCAGCCCGTCCTGGCCGACGCACGCCACCCGGCCGCCCGCGGACCGGAACGCGGTCAGCTCCGCCGCGAGCCGCGACGTGGTTCCCGGGTCGGTGGTGCGGCTGCCGACGAGGACGATGGCGCGGGCCCGCTGCGCGCGCAGCGTCGCGGCGTACTCGATCTCGCGTTCGGGGTCGCGGAGCGTCGTGCCGAGGACGACGATCGCGCCCTGCTCCTCGGCGACACGCGTCACGCCGGCGGCGATCGAGGAGAAGTACGGGTCGGCGATGTCGTGCACCAGGAGTCCGACGATGTCGGAGGCGCTGCGCGCCAGCGCGCGGGCGTGCGGGTTCGCCGTGTACGACAGGCGGGCCGCCGCGTCGAGGACCTTCTCCCGCAGCTCCGGGCGTACCGCGCGGGTGCTCTTGCCGAGCACGCGGGAGGCGGTCGCCGGTGACACGCCGGCGAGCCGCGCGACGTCGTCGAGCGTCGCGGGCTCCCCGCGGGTCAGCGCCGGTTCCTCGGTCATCTCAAAGATTCAACCAGGTGCGGGCCGTGAGATGGAGCCGCGTCCGACGACCGGCCCGATGAGGCCAACGCGACCCCGCGGACGCCTCAGCTCACAGCGGATCCGCCGTGGGCGTAGAGCGCTCCCCATCCGGGTCGGGGCCGCCTAACGTCGTCGCATGGACGTCGTCGCGCTCACCCCCAGGCTGACCTTCCTCCGCTTCCCCGTCGGGCACGTCTACCTCTGGGCGGAGCCCGACGGGCTCACGCTCGTCGACTCCGGCACTCCCGGCTCGGCGCCCGCCATCGCCGACGCGATCCGCGGGCTCGGGCACCGGACCGAGGACGTGCGCCGGCTGGTCCTGACCCACTTCCACGAGGACCACGTCGGTTCCGCCGCCGCGATCACCGCCTGGGGCGAGGTGGAGGTCATCGCCCACCGCGACGACGTCCCGTTCATCCAGGGCGAGCAGGCCGGGCCCCCGCCGGACCTGCTCGACTGGGAACGGCCGATATACGAGCGGGTCACGGCCGGCCTGCCCGCGGAACCGCCGGTGCCCGTACGGGTCGGCCGCCCGGTCGGCGACGGCGACGTCCTCGACTTCGGGGGAGGGGCGCGCGTGGTCGGCGCGGCGGGGCACACGCCCGGCAGCTTGGGGCTCTTCCTACCCGGCCCCGGCGTGCTGTTCACCGGCGACGCCGTGGCGCGCACGCCGGACGGCGAGGTGATCCTCGGCGTGTTCAACGCCGACCGGGCCGGGGCGGCGGAGTCCTTCGCCCGGCTGGCCGCGGTCGACGCGGAGATCGCCTGTTTCGGTCACGGCGAGCCCCTCACGGAGGGCGCGGCCGGCCGCCTGCGCGCGGCCGCGAGCCGCCGGCCGGCGGACACCGGTCGACCGTGAACAGGGGTTCCGCGCCGCCGACCTTCTTTCTATATTCGGCCTGAGCGCCCCCGAGCGGGCGTAGGGCGACGGGAGGAGCACGGTTGTCAGCGGCCGGATCGGGGCCCGGCAGGTACGCCCGGTGAGCCCGGGTGGGAGCCTGCTGGCCATCAGCGACCTGCACACCGCCTACGAGGCGAACCGGAAGATCATCTCTGACCTGCGGCCCGAGACCGACGAGGACTGGCTCATCGTCGCCGGCGACGTCGGGGAGATCTTCGCCGACATCGAGTGGACCCTGCGCCTGCTCAGCGAGCGCTTCGCCAAGGTGATCTGGACGCCGGGCAACCACGAGCTGTGGACGCCGAAGGCGGATCCGGTACGCCTGCGCGGCGAGCACCGCTACCGGCGGCTCGTGGAGTTCTGCCAGAGCCTGGGCGTCGTCACGCCGGAGGACCCCTACCCCGTCTGGCGGGGCCCGGGCGGGCCGGTCACGGTCGCCCCGCTTTTCGTGCTGTACGACTACAGCTTCCGCCCTCCCGGGCTGAACACCAAGAAGGCGGCGCTGGAGCGGGCGTACGAGGCCGGCGTCGTGTGCACCGACGAGTTCCAGCTGCACCCGGACCCGCACCCGAGCCGTGACGCCTGGTGCCACGTGCGGATCGAGGAGACCGAGCGCCTGCTCGCCGCGCGCGACACGTCGCTCCCGACCGTTCTCGTGAACCACTTCCCGCTGGTCCGCGACCCCACGCTGGTGCTGCGCCACCCGGAGTTCGCTCTCTGGTGCGGCACGGAGCGCACCGCAGACTGGCACCGGCGCTACAACGCCGTCGCGGCCGTCTACGGTCACCTGCACATTCCCCGGACCACCTGGTACGACGGGGTCCGCTTCGAGGAGGTCTCCCTGGGCTATCCGCGCGAGTGGGAGCCGCGCGGCGGCACCCCCGGCCGGTTCCGCCGGATCCTGCCGGCCGGGTCGGCCTGATGATCGAACGGATCCTGCCGCCGCAGGTCGCCTCGGCGGACGCGTTCGACGACCGGGAGGCCGTCGTCCTCTTCCCCGACGAGGAGGCGGCGGTGGCGCGCGCGGTGGACAAGCGCCGCCGGGAGTTCACCACGGCCCGCGGGTGCGCGCGCCGCGCGCTGGCCGCTCTCGGCCTGCCGCCCGCGCCGATCGTGCCGGGCGAGCGCGGCGCCCCCGGCTGGCCCGCCGGCGTCGTCGGCAGCATGACCCACTGCGACGGCTACCGGGCGTCCGCCGTCGCGTGGGAGAAGGAGGTCCGTACGGTCGGGCTGGACGCCGAGCCCAACGGCCCGCTGCCGGACGGCGTGCTGGAGGCCGTCACCGGTCCCGCCGAGCGCGCCTGGATCGAGCGGCGAGACGGAGACGGCTCGGGAGTCTGCTGGGACCGGCTGCTGTTCAGCGCCAAGGAGTCGGTCTACAAGGCGTGGTTCCCGCTGACCCGTCGCTGGCTGGGCTTCGAGGAGGCGGTCGTCACGCCCGACCCGGACGCCGGCACGTTCACCGCGCGCCTGTGCGTCCCCGGACCGGTCGTCGACGGCCGTGCGCTCACCGGCTTCACGGGCCGCTGGATCGTGGACCGCGGGCTGGTCGTGACCGCCATCGCCGTCCCGGCGGTCGTCCCGGAACGACCGGCCGCGGGCGCACGCTGAGGCGATCTTCGCGATCCACGCCGGACGCCACGCTATGTTCTGCGTATGCCGTCTTCCCGGGCGAGACTCACCGGCCTGCTCACCGTCGTGCTCGCGATCGTCCTCACCGCCGGCTGCTCGGGCGGGGGTGGCAAGGGCGACGGACCACCGGGCGGGCAGCTGCTGCAGCAGGCGGCGAACGTCCTGCGCGGAGTCACCAGTCTCAGCTTCACCCTGCGGACGAGCGGCGATCCGGACATCACCGTCAAGAGCGTCGACGCGAAGCTGCTGAAGAACGGCAACTCCCAGGGGTCGGTGCAGGTGACCGAGCTGGGCATGCCGATCCAGCTCGACTTCGTCGTGATCGGCAAGACCGCGCACTTCAAGGGGCTGACCGGCGGATGGCAGCAGGAGCCGCTGTCCAAGGTGGCCGGGATCTATGATCCGTCCGCCATCCTCGACCCCGACCGCGGGCTGGTCCAGCTGCTGCTCACCGCCAAGAACGCCGAGACGAAGGGCAAGGAGAAGGAGGCGGGCCAGGAGTGTTACCGCGTCCACGCGACGCTGGCCCGCGCCGCGCTGAGCCGGCTCGTGCCCGGCATGAGCGCCGACGCGCCCGCCGACATCTGGGTCTCCGCCGCCGACAAGCACGTGCTCAAGTCCGAGGTGGAGGTCCCGTCGAAGAACGGCGGCAAGCCGGGCAAGGTGACGATCACGTTCGCCGACTTCGGCAAGCCGTTCCCGATCGCGGCTCCGGCCAAGTGAACGCCGAGGGGCCCGGCGCGCGCCGCGTCGCGATCGGCGTGGGCGGCGTCGTCGTGCTCCTCGCCGCCATCGACGCGTACGTGGTGGTCACCGTTCTGGTCACCATGGTCGGCGACCTCGGTGTGCCGGTGAACCACATCGAGCGCGCGAGCCTGGTCGTCACGGCGTTCCTGCTCGGCTACGTCGCCGGGATGCCGCTGCTCGGCCTGCTCTCGGACCGGTTCGGCCGCCGGGTGATGCTCCAGGCATGCCTGGCCGGGTTCGCGGCCGGGTCGGCGGTCACCGCGCTGGCCGGTTCGATGCCGACGCTGATCGCGGGGCGGGCGCTGCAGGGGCTCGCCGGGGGCGCGCTGCTGCCGATCACGATGGCCCTCGCGGGCGACCTGTGGGACGAGGAACGCCGTCCGGCCGTGCTCGGCGGGGTCGGCGCGGCGCAGGAGATGGGCAGCGTGCTCGGCCCGCTGTACGGCGCGGCGGTGGCCGCGGTGGCCGGCTGGCGCGGCATCTTCTGGATCAACATCCCGGTGGCGCTGCTCGCCATGGCGGCCGTGCAGTGGACGGTGCCCGGCGGCCGTCCCGCCGCCCGCACCCGCATCGACGTCGTCGGCGGCGGGCTGCTCGCGGCCGGGCTCGGCCTCCTCGTCGCCGGCCTGTACAACCCCGACCCGAACCACACCGCGCTGCCGTCCTGGGGCGTCCCGTGCCTCGTGGCCGGCCTGGTGGTGCTGGCGGCGTTCGTCGCCTGGGAGGCACGGGCCCGTACGCGCCTGCTCGACCTGCGCGGCGCCCGGCGCGGCGGGTTGTTCGCCGCGTTCGGCGTCAGCCTGCTGTCCGGCGCCGCGCTGATGACCACGCTGGTCGACGTGCAGCTCGTCGCCCAGACGCTCTTCGGGCGGAACGCCACCGGCGGCGCGTACCTGCTGGCTCGCTTCCTCGTGCCGCTGGCCGTCGCCGCGGTCGCTGGCGGCCTGCTGGCACGCCGCCTCGGCGAGCGCTGGCTGATCTTCGCGGGCATGTTGGTCGCCGCGGTCGGGTACGCGCGGATCGCCGCCTGGCCGCTGCGCGCCCAGGGACTGCGGTACGACCTCGCCCTGTTCACCGTCCCGCGCGTGGACGCCGACCTGGTGATCGCCGGATTGGGGCTCGGGCTGGTGATCGCGCCGCTGTCGTCGGTGGCACTGCGGTCGGTCCCCGCCGCGCAGCACGGCATCGCGTCGGCCGCCGTCGTGGTGGCCCGCATGATGGGCATGCTGATCGGCGTGGCGGCGCTGGGCGTGTGGGGGTTCCACCGGTTCCAGACGCTGACCGCGCACCTGACGACGCCGCTGCCGATCGGGATGAGCCGTACGGAGTTCGCGCACCGCCTCGCGGCCTACCTGGCCGCGGTCAAGGCGGCCCTGCACACGGAGTACGCCGACATCTTCTGGGCCACCGCCGCCCTGTGCCTGGCCGCCGCCCTGCTCGCGCTCGCCATCGGCCGCCGCCCGGCCCTCGGCGGGAGACCGGTGGCGCCGGTCGAGGAGGACGCCCTCACCGGCCCGGCGGGGACGGCGTGACGCGGGGTCACCGTCGCGCGAGTCCTGCGGCGACCTGGGCCGCGTCGTCGTCGGCGGAGAACCGCTCGGCGGCCCGTGCCGCGGTGGCGCGCGCCCACCGTCCGGTCGTGGCGATGCCCAGCACGAGCACGACGAGGCCGTACGCCGTGACCAGCCACCAGCCGGCGTGACTCGCCGAGGCGAAGCCCGACCGGAACGATCCGTGGATCCCGGAACTCACCAGCGAACCGGCGAGGGCGACGCCGAGAGACTGCCCGACCTGGCGGCTCGTGGAGGCGGTCGCGGCGGCGACGCCCGCCTGGTCACGGGGCATGCCGGACATCGCCGTGTTCGTGATCGGGGCGTTGACCATCGCCATGCCGACACCGAACACGAAGTACGCGGTGATCAGCAGGCCGGTGGGCGTACGGGTGGTCAGGCCGGTGAGCAGCAGGCCGCCGGCGACCAGGCCGACGCCCGCGATGACCAGTGAGGGACGCGGACCCCGGGCGCCGACGAGCCGGCCGGACCTCGGGGCCAGCACCATCGTCATCGCCGCGATGGGCAGGACGTACAGGCCGGCGAAGAACGGGGACAGGCCGCGCACGTCCTGCAGGTACAGGGTGTTGAGGAAGAGGAAACCACCCAGCCCCGCGAACGCGCTGACCGCGATCACCGTCGCGCCGGAGAACGGCGCGCTGCGGAAGAACCGCAGCTCGATCAGCGGATCGGCGCGGCGGGGCTCGTACGCGAGCAGCGCGGCCAGCGCGGCCGCGGACAGCCCGAAGCAGCCGAGGATCTTCCCCGAGGTCCAGCCGGCGCCCGGCCCCTCGATGATTCCGTAGGTCAGCGACGCGAGCATGACGATGACGAGCAGCTGTCCGATCGGGTCGGGCCGGCGCGCCCGGGGCGCCTTGGACTCGGGCACGAAGAGAGCGGTCAGCACGAGAGCGGCCAGCCCGACCGGCACGTTGATCCAGAAGATCGAACGCCAGCCGATCGAGTCGATGAGAGCACCGCCGACGATCGGACCCAGCGCCATGCTGACGCCGCTCACGCCACCCCAGACGCCGATGGCACGGGCGCGTTCGCGCGGCTCGGTGAACGTGTTGGTGATGATCGACATGGCGATCGGGTTGAGCATGGACCCGCCGATGGCCTGCAGCACCCGGAAGGCCACGAGCCAGCCCAGGCTCGGGGCCGTACCGCAGAGCGCCGAGCCCAGGACGAACACGACGAGGCCGGTCTGGAAGGTGCGCCTGCGGCCGATCCGGTCGCCGGTGGAACCGGCCAGCATGAGGAGACTCGCCAGCACCAGCGTGTAGGCGTCGATCGTCCACTGCAGGCCGTTGACGGGCGCGTGGAGATCGTGCTGGAGCGAGGGCAGGGCGACGTTGACGATCGTGTTGTCGAGGCCGACGATGAACAGGCTCAGACAGCAGATCGCCAGGACGAGCGTTCGCCGACGGTGGGCGAGTTCCGGCACCGACCCTCCTGTTAGTTACCGTACCTAACTATTTCAGCATAACCGCTGGCAGGAATGGCGAGCCGACGGGAGGCACGCGCCCCGCGGACAGCCGTCGTCCGGGAGACAAGGTCACCGCGTGAGGACCCGTTCGTCGTGGCCGGCGTCGCCGCCTACACGATCACGACGATCGACCCGGGCCGCGTGCACCCGGCCCTGGCGGCCGTCCTCGGCGTCGACCCCGCCCGGGTGCGTGCCTCCGGCTGACGCGCGGACCCACCGGGCGAGCGTCCGTCAGGGGCTCGTTGCGGGGCTCAGGTTGCCCGCGTCGTCCACGGCCTGGATGGTGATCTTCTGTGCGCCGGCCGGGACGGTCACGGTCTGCGTGCCGCCCGCGTCCACCGTCGCCGCGACCGTCGTCGTGGTCCCGTCGGCGGTGACGCGGTAGGACGTCGCGCGGCCCGTGTATCCGTCGTCGCCCGGCGCGGTGAAGGTGACCGTCGCGCCGCTGCGCCGCAGGTCCTTCGGCAGGCCCGGCGGGCGGCTGTCGGTGCCGTACCGGCCGGTGCGCCACTCGTCGTGGTGGTAGGCCCACGACTCGGCGTCCGGCTTACCGTCGGTCTGCCAGGCGAACAGGTAGCCCTCACGGGTCGTGGTGACCAGGTCCGTCCTCCCGTCCCCGTCCAGGTCGCCCGCCGCCGGCGAGAACAGGGTCCAGCCGCCGGTGAACTTGGGGAAGCCCGCGGCCTGTCCGGAGGAGGTGAAGGCGTGCACGGTCGAGGTGTCGCCGCCGTCGACGACCTCGGCCTTCCCGTCGCCGGTGACGTCGGTGACCAGCGGCGCGCCCAGGAAGTCCAGGCCCGCACGCTCGTGCGGGAAGCCGGCGACCGGCAGCCCGGTGACCGCGTCGTAGCCGCGCTCGAAGTTGCCGATCGGACTGCCGCTGCCCGGGTACAGCAGTGCCGCGATCAGCGATACCGCGCCCGATCCCGACTCGGCGTACCCCAGCCGCCCGGCGGTGCCGAAGCGCCCGAACGTACCGGTCGTGGTGAACGACGCGGGCACGTCGGCGGGCAGCTTGCCGCCCAGCAGCGCGCGGATCACGCTCTCGTCGCCGTTGAGCAGGCCGAGCGCCGGGTTGTTCAGCGGGCCGTACGCGTTCCGCACCTTGCCGTCCCCGCCGACGAGGAAGGTGGCGGCGAACGACGGGCCGGTCGCCACCTCGTCCTTGCCGTCGCCGTCGACGTCGGCCACGGCGGGGCTGCCCGCCGCCTCGGTGATGAACTCCTGTGCGCTGCCGTAGTAGGTGATGATCGACGGGAGCCGCACCGGCCAGCCGCCGACCGTCGAGCCGTCGGCGTGGTAGGCGTACACGTAGTTCGCGCCGAGCGGCTGGATGCCCGCGCCGGGGCTCTCGGAGTGCTGCGAGCGCACCACGATCTCCGGCTTGTGATCGCCGTCGAGGTCGGCCACGGCCGGAGTGGCGTCGAGCTTCGCGTCGTCGATGGCGATGCCGGAGGAGGGCTTCGGCGGGTCGGCGACCTTCACCGGCCAGCCGGGCACCGCGCCGCCGTCCGCGTGCCAGGCGTGGACGTGCCCGTCCCAGCCCGCCTGCACGACCTCCAGGCCGGGCGTGCCGTCCAGGTCGACGAGCACGGGCGAGGCCGTCGCGCCCTGGTGCGGCTGCCGGGTGTACGGCAGCGAGGGCCGCGGGATCGCCGGCTTGCTCACGCCCGTGTCGAGCGTCTTCGGCCAGCCGGGCAGCGCCTTTCCGGACGAGTCGAAGGCATAGGTACGGCCCGTGGTGCTGGTCGCCACGACCTCCTGCCGTCCGTCGTGGAACAGGTCGCCGACCGCGACCGGCGCGACGATCGGCTCGTGGCCGGGGTCGAAGCCGGGGACCCGGACGGGGATCGCGTTCGTGGTGGCGGGCCAGCCGGGCAGCTCCCTGCCGCTCACGCCGTCGATCGCGTGCACCCGGCCGTCGGCGTCGCCGAACACGATCGCCTGGTGGCCGGTGCCCTGAAGGTCGGCCAGCGCCGGCTGGCTCTCCCCGCCGATGCCGAACTTCTGCGGGAAGCCCGCCCGCAGGGTCGCGTCGTGGTGGACCGCGATCGTGCGCCGCTCCTCGCCCATCCGGCCCTGGTCGTCCCAGACGCGCAGGCGGAGGGTGACCGTGTACTGCTCGGTGGCGGACAGCGCCTTGTCGTCGGACATCGTGTAGGCCTTCGTCCAGAACGACCGGGGTAGCCCGGAGAGGTCGAGCGTGCCGACCCTGCCGTCGTAGACGCCGCTGCCGTCGCCCGAGCCGGCCTTGGCGAAGTCGCCTTCGGCCGGGTCGAGGCCGGGGGCGAACCGCAGTTCGTACCGGAAGCTCGACGCCCGCCGTGCCTCCACGTGCCCGGTGACCGGCACGGACGCCGTCGTCTCCGGGTCGTAGAGGGAGTACCAGTCCGGGCTCTCGATCGAGGCGACCGGCGGGATGTCGCCCTTCGCCACCGCGGCCATGGCGGCGTGGACGTTCGGCCGGCCGTACCCGTACTGGCTGTCCCAGCCGGGGCGGCCCGGCCAGCCGAGGCTCGTGTCGGCGACGTCGCTCGCGGTCGCCCGCATCACCTGCACGGCCTCGCCGTTGCTCAGCGGCCAGGCGATCTTCTTCTCCTGCGCCGCCTGCGCCCCGTACGACAGCAGTAGACCGAACAGCCCGCCGGTCGTCGGCGTCGACTCCGACGTCGAGCCGCCCATGGTGGCCACCGAGAACATCGCGTGCGCGCCGAAGGAGGTCAGGTTCGAGCGTTCGCGGTACGTCGTGGTCAGCGTGTTGGCGAGCGCACCGGAGACGCCGTCGGTGTTGGGCACCAGCCCGTTGCCGGGGATGACGTGGGGCCAGAACATGCCGCCCTGGTGGTCGGTCGAGTCGAAGTCGTTGCTGGACTCGACCATGACCACGCCGTCGTTCCAGAGCTTGTCCACGGCGCGGCGCATGGCGGAGGAGTACCCGAGGTCCGCGGTGGTGCTCACGATGACCTTGGCGCCCGCGCGCCCGGCGTACAGCCACGCGGCGGTGAGGTCGTCGGTGCGGTCGAGCGCCTCCTGGCCGGCCCGGATCGGCATGAGCCGGCACTTCGGGCAGATCCCCGCGCCGAGCGTTCCGTTGTCGGTCTGCGCGCCGGCCTTCCTGAGCTGGTCGTTGGCGTGGCCGTACGTACCGTCGAAGGTGGCCGGGTCGTTCTGGTCGTCGTAGAAGTCCCAGCCGGAGATGTCGTCGGTGAAGCCGTTGCCGTCGTCGTCCTTGCCGTCGGAGAACGCGACGATCAGGTCCTCGGGGTCGATGACACCGTTTCCGTTGGCGTCGTGGACCCGGGTGTCGTCCTTGTAGTCGGCGGCGGTGACCGCGCCGTCGCCGTCGCGGTCGTAGGACGACGAGCCCTGTGGCTTGGGCAGCTCACCGGTGTTGAGGTAGACCTTGTTCGCCAGGTCGGCGACGTCCGAGCCGTGCCAGTTGACGCCGGCCTCGACGTAGGCGATCACCGTGTCGGGCGACCCGGTGGTGTAGTCCCGCCAGGCCGTGTCGACCGACATGCCGGACGCGCCCTCGGGGTCCTTCGCGCCCGGCGTGCACCGCGGGATGAAGGAGTACAGGTTGTGCTGCTCGGCGCCCGGTGCCCCTTTCGTGAGGCAGGTAAGGACGCTGCCCTGCTCGGCGGGCGCGTAGTCGGGATCGTTCGGCGGCCCGGCCGGGAAGGCGGCGGCGCCGCCCGGTCCCGCGGAGAGCGTCACCACGAGGACGACGGCGAACACGACGGCCAGGACACGCCTCATCCGACCCACCTCAATCGCGTCTGATCGCGCTGATCACAGTGAGGCAATCGGGGAGTGGCGAATACCCCTTTGACCGCATCAGGACATGAGTAATTCTCGTGTTCGCCGGAACGGGCGCCGTCAGATGTCTCTCCCGTCCACGCCTCCGCGCCCACGGCGGGCGACACCCGCGACGCGGTGAACGCCATCGACGCGGTCGTCGTCGAGTGAGACGGAGCGGCCGTCGACGCGATCGGGCATGCGGCTCACCCTCCGGCGGGCCATCGCGCCGCGCAACCGGTTTCCGCGCTACGCGGCGCCGCCGACGGGCGTCTCGTGCTCCCACAGATGGGTGCAGGACGGGCACTGCAGGTGAAGGACGCGGCCTCGGGCGGCGAGCAGGTAGCGCCAGTGCACCGTACAGGTGCGGCCGGCGCCGCAGTCGTCGCAGGCCTCGTGGTCACGGCACCGCGGGCAGGGGATCCAGGCGCGGCGGCCGATGTCGGCGGCGGGGTCAATCGGCAGCACGGCCCGGCTCCCGTCGCGGCAGCACTCCGGCCGACACCAGCCGGTCGTAGATCTCCCGCTGTTCCGCGTCGAGGCCGGAGTAGAGCAGGTCGTGTGCCGCCTCCTCGTCGCGCAGCGCGGCGGCCGGGTCCCAGTGCGGGCCGAGCGCCGCGACGACCTCGGCGCGGCGGCGGGCCTCCTCGCGTTCGAGATCGACCTCGAAGACCACATGGTTCTGGCGGGGGTCCTGATGCATTTCGACTTCCCGGGGGAGGATGACCGCGTGTCCGGCGTGGACACGGTGATCACGGAGGGTGAGATCGGGGTTGGGGTGCGATGGCTCGTAAATCATGTTATCGCTGATCAGTGGCGTATCGCCAAGAGGTGCGTCACCGTGTGTGATGGGCGCCCGGCGGTCGCGCGCCCACGCGGCGAGAGCGACCGTGACGCCGGGCAATCCGGGCGGCGCGGTGCTCCGAATGGCTCATATGACGTTCCGTACCGAGGACTACACGAGATCGGCCGCGCCGGTGCCGCTCGACGACCTGGACTTCGCCGCGTTCGGCGTCCGGCCGCTCAGCCCCGCCGGGCTGCGATGCCTGCGCTACATGACCGACGTGGAGAACCACACCGTCTGTTACCTGCGCGACCTGCTCGTCACGCCATCGCACGCCGATCCCGAGATCACCGCGTTCCTCACCATGTGGAACTACGAGGAGTACTGGCACGGCGAGGCGCTCGCGGCCGTACTCGCCGCCCATGGCGTCACCGGCGGCGACGACCACATCCGCGCGGTCCGCCGCGCCCTGGGATGGCGGGACCGCGTCGCGCCGATCCGGCAGGCGCTGCTGGCGCAGACGATCGGCGAGGACTTCATCGCGGTCCACATGACCTGGGGTGCGATCAACGAGTGGTCCACTCACGCCGGGTATGCCCGGCTCGTCGAGCGGGAGCGTCATCCCGTGCTGACCGAACTTCTCCGGCGCATCATGCGCCAGGAGACCCGGCACGTCGCGTTCTACGTGAGCCAGGCACGGGCCCGGCTGGAGAGGTCGCGGCGCGCGCAGCGCCTGACGCGGTTCGCCCTGCGCAGGTTCTGGCAGCCGGTGGGATCCACCGTCATGCCGCGGGCCGAGACCCGGCACCTGCTCACGTACCTGCTCGCCGGGCCGGAGGGCGAACGCGCGGCGGCCGGCATCGACGCCCGCGTCGATCGGCTGCCGGGACTGGCCGGCCTCGACCTCGTGCGCCGGGCCACCGCCGAGGCGGCGTGAGCATGCGACGCGGGAGGCCGGCACGGCATGATCGGCCCGGTACGGGCCAGGAGACCTATCGTGGTCACGGCGACGAATCGGGTGTGCGGAGATGAACGATCGGCGGGCGGCGCGGCCGTGGAAGGGCGGATCCGCCCCCGGTACGGGAGGTGCGGCCGGCCTCGCCGATCTGCTGACGGCCGTCGCCCGCGGCGACCGGGAGGCGTTCGAGCGCGTGTACGACGAGGTGTCCGGCCCCGTGTACGGCCTCGCGCTGCGGATCGTGCGCGATCCGGCGCAGTCGGAGGAGGTCGCCCAGGAGGCCCTCGTCGACGTCTGGCGGACCGCCTCCCGGTACGACCCCGGGAGGGGCGGCGCGATGGCGTGGATCATGACGCTCGCCCACCGCCGCGCGGTCGACCGGGTCCGCTCCGCCCAAGCGTCGGCCGAGCGCGAGGAACGGGCCGGGCGCGCCTCGGCCGGGCCCGCGTACGACGTGGTGGCCGAGAACGTCCAGGCCCGGCTGGAGCGTGAGCAGGTACGGCGTTGCCTGTCCACGCTCACCGAGACCCAGCGCGAGTCGGTCACCCTCGCCTACTACGCCGGGTACACCTACCGCGAGGTCGCCGCGCTCCTGAAGGTGCCGCTCGGCACGATCAAGACGCGCATGCGGGACGGGCTCATCCGCCTGCGCGACTGCCTGGGGGTGAATCCATGAGTGAGAACCTGCACACCCTCGCCGCCGCGTACGCCCTCGACGGCCTCACCG
This sequence comes from Actinoallomurus iriomotensis, assembly GCF_030269445.1. GTDB lineage: Bacteria > Actinomycetota > Actinomycetes > Streptosporangiales > Streptosporangiaceae > Actinoallomurus > Actinoallomurus iriomotensis. The sequence goes on along the minus strand of NZ_BSTJ01000016.1, from coordinate 138,192 downwards.
ACGTCGAACGCCGCCGCTTCGAGACGCACCTCATCGACTGCGACGGCTGCGCCGAGGAGGTGCGTGGAATGCGGGAGACCGCGGCCCGGCTCGGCGCCGCGGCCGCGCAGGAGCCTCCGGAGGGGCTGCGCGACCGGGTGCTGGCCCAGGCCGCGCGCACCCGCCAGGCGCCGCCGCGCGTCCAACGTCCGTCCTCCGTCCGCGCGCGCCGGCTCGGCTGGCTGCTGTCGGCGGCCTGTCTCGCGCTGGCCGTCGTCCTGGGCGTCGCCGCGGTGCGCGAACAGCGCACGCGTGAACGCGTCGACACGCTGAACCGCGAGATCGCGGCGGTGGTGTCCGCGCCCGACGCGCGTACGGTCACCGGCCCGGTCAGGTCCGGCGGCACCGGCACCGTCGTCGCGTCCCGTTCGCTCGGCAAGGCGGTCATCGTCATGTCCGGGTTGCGCTCGCTGCCGCCCACCAGGACGTACGAGCTGTGGCTCATGGGGTCCCGGCCGCCGCGTCCGGCGGGAACGATGCGCCCGCCCACCACGGGCGCCGCCGGCCCGGTGCTGGCGACCGGCCTCGGTGACGTGACCCAGATCGGCCTCACCGTCGAACCGGCCTCGGGATCGCCTCGGCCGACCACGGTACCGATCTTCGCCGTCGCGCTCTCGTAGCGAGGTCGCTTTCCACGATCGTGACCCGAGGCTCGTCGCGGTGGGTGACCGATGGGCGTCTCATGGCCGTCGTGGCGTTGTCCGCCATCGACGCTCCGACGTATCGTCCCGTGAGTCTTCGGTCACAGACCGTCACTCGCGCGGGAGAGGGGCCACGATGCCGCCGACGGAACGGGTCTTCGCCCGGCGCGAGGCTCCCGGGCGTGCGCTGGCGGCTCACGCGGAGGTCATCGCGGAGACCTGTCACGCGATGGCCGGGCGCTTTCACCGGGGCGGCCGGCTGTTCACCTTCGGCAACGGCGGCGCGGCCACCGACGCCCAGCACATCGCGGTGGAGTTCGTCCACCCGGTGATCGTCGGCAAACGCGCGCTGCCCGCGCTGTCGCTGACCGGGGACGTCGCCACGCTGACCGGGGTCGGCGCGGCGGCCGGGTTCGCGGAGGTCTTCGCGCACCAGCTGCGGCACTTCGCCGCGCCCGAGGACATCGCGCTCGGTGTCTCGCCCGACGGCCGGTGCGCCGACGTGCTCGCCGGGCTGCGCGCCGCGCGGGACATGGGGCTGCTGACGGTGGCGCTGCTCGGCGGCGACGGCGGTGACATCGCCGCGTCCGGGGTGGCCGGCCACCGGATCGTCGTGCCCTCCGATGACCCGCGGGTGGTCAAGGAGGTGCACGTCACCGCGTACCACGTGCTGTGGGAACTGGTCCATGTCCTCCTCGAACAGCCCGGCGTGCTCGATCCGGGGGTGATCGCGTGAACCACTGCGAGGGCGACCACTGCGTGACCTGCTCCGACGAGGCCGTCGCGGTGCGCGTGGTCCGGCTGCGCGACGGCGACCTGGCCGACGTCGACGTCGGCGACGGACGCACCGAGGAGGTCAGCGTCGCCCTCGTGGACGCCGACGTCGGCGACGTCGTCCTCGTCCACGCCAAAGAGGCGATCGGCGTGGTCTCATGAGTGAGTACAGGGCGCCTCTTGAGGGGATGCGGGAGCTGTACCCGTTCCTCTACTCCGGCGCGGCCGATCTGGAGTCCGTCATGGCCGACGTGCGCCGGTCCACCGCCGAGAAGGCGGAGGAGATCGTGGCGCTCCGGCGCCGCGTGCTCGCCCTGGACGGCCCGCGGCTGGAGGTCTGCGCCGCGCGGATGGCCGAGGCCTTCCGCGCCGGAGGCCGGCTGTTCACCTTCGGCAACGGCGGCAGCTCCACCGACGCGCAGGACGTCGCGGCGCTCTTCCTCAACCCCGGCGGAGACGCGCGTCCGCTGCCGGCGCTGGCGCTCACCACTGACGTCGCGGTGCTGACCGCGCTGTCCAACGACGTCGGCTTCGACGTCGTGTTCGCCCGCCAGCTCGCGGCGTTCGGCCGGGCAGGGGACATCGCGCTGGGCCTGTCGACGAGCGGCGACTCCGCCAACCTGCTCCGCGCCTTCGAGGAGGCGATGCGCCGGGGGATGCTGACCGTCGGGCTGGCCGGGCACACGGGCGGGCGGATGGCCGAGCTCGACGGCCTCGACCACCTCTTCACGGTGCCCTCCTCGTCGGTGCACCGTGTCCAGGAGGCGCAGACCACCGTCTACCACGCTCTGTGGGAGCTCACCCAGCACGCGCTCTGATCGCCGCCGCGAGGTTCGGTGGTTGTACGCCTCCACCTGGTGGGTAACTGTCAAGGGTGCCCATCGCCGCAGGTCAAAGTCAGGATGGCCCGAGAGGGAGCCGTCCTGGAGGCCGCCACGCACGGTCGGCCGCGCCTCCGGTGGGGGAGGTCCCGTGAGCGACCTGGAGGCCGCCCGCGCCGTCGCCGACGCCGTGCTCTACGACGGCGGCCGGCGCTCCTCGGACGCGGCCGGCCGGCCGCTCGGCCTGCTCGTACCACCGGGCCTCACCACCGCCGAAGAACCGTCGGCCGCACAGACCGAGTGCCTGCTGGACGGGGAGAAAGGGGCGCTGCACGTACGCCCCCGGTTCCTGCACGTACGGACGCGCACCGCCGAGGGCGCCGCGCCGTACGACGAGGCGGCCGAACGTGAGCTCGACCTCGTCTGGCCCCTCGCCGACCTGCTCGCCGGCGAGCAACGGCACGACGAGCGGATCCCCGGCGGCCGCGAGAACGCCGACGGCGTGATCCGTGCCTGGGAGCCGCTCGACGTACGGATCCGTGCCTCCGCCGAGCGCCTGCCCGGCCCGTACGGCGTGGTGCGGCTCCGGCTCCGGCTGGAGAACGTCAGCGGCTGGACCGGCGAGGAGCGGTCCGAGGCGCTGCGGCGTTCGCTCGTCTCGGCGCACGCGCTGCTCGGCCGCACCGGCGGGGTGTTCCTGTCGCTCGCGGATCCGCCGGAGTGGGCGCGGCCGTACGCCGACGGCTGTGCGAACCTCCGCGCCTGGCCGGTGCTGGTCGCGGACGACCTCGTGCTGTCGTCGCCGATCATCCTGCCGGACCGGCCGCGCGTCGCCGCGGAGCGCTCCGGCGCGCCCCCGATGACGCTCACCGACCGGCCCGGCGAGGACGCGCCGGTCGCGCCGGAGACCGACCGGATCACCATCGCCGGGCATGAGGTCGGCAGGGGCAGCAAGGTGCGCCTCACCCCCGGCGGGCGCGCCGACGCGCAGGACATGTTCGTGGCCGGGCGGACCGCGACCGTCGAGGCCGTGCTGTTCGACGTCGACGGCTCGCGGCACCTGGCCGTCACCGTCGACGACGACCCCGGTACGGACCTGCGGCGGGCCCAGGGCCGCTACTGGTACTTCGGCCCCGAGGACGTGGAACCGCTGTGAGGATCCTGGTCGCGGGCGTGGGCAACGTCTTCCTGGGCGACGACGGGTTCGGCGTCGAGGTCGCCCGGACCCTGAGCGAGCGCCTCGGCCGGACTCCGCTGCCCGACGGCGTCGTCGTCGGCGACTTCGGCATCCGCGGCATCCACCTCGCCTACGAGCTGTCCGCCTACGACACGACGATCCTGGTCGACGCCGCACCGCGCGGCGAGGAGCCCGGCACGCTGTACGCCCTGGAGCTGGGGGAGGGCGAGCCAGGGGCCGCCGTCGACGCGCACGGGATGACCCCCGACGTCGTGCTCGGCCTGGTCGGCGCCGTCGGCGGCGAGGCGCGACGGGTCCTGCTCGTCGGCTGCGAGCCCGCGGACGTCGCTCCGGGCATGGAGCTCAGCCCCCCGGTCGCCGCGGCCATCGAACCCGCCGTCCGGCTGGTTCGCGAACTCATCGAGGAGGAGCTCCGTGACCATCAGGCCGGTGACGTGAATGCATGAGATCGGCCTCGCCGAGGCGATCCTGGAAGCGGTGCAGAAACGCGCCGCGGGCCGCCCGGTCGCCCGGGCGAGGATCCGGGCCGGCGCCCTGCTGCGGATCGTCGAACCCTCGATGGACCAGGCGTTCCAGCTGGTCACCGAGGGCACCGTCGCCGAGGGCGCGGCCATCGACATGATCGTGATCCCGGCCCGGCTCACCTGCCGGGCGTGCGGTCACGACGGCAGCACGCTCGACCCGCTGGCGGTCTGCCCCACGTGCGGCGACGGCGACGTGGACGTGACCGGCGGCGACGAACTGGTGCTGGAATCCATCGAGATAGGGGAGTCACCCGATGTGCCTGGGAATCCCGGGGGAGATCGTGGAGATCCTTCCCGATCAGCCTGACCTCGCCAAGGTCGACGTCAGCGGCGTCCGGCGGGCGATCAACATCGGGTTGATCACCGACGACGAGCCGCGGCCGGGCGACTGGATCCTCATCCACGTCGGGTTCGCCCTCTCCAAGATCGACGAGGCCGAGGCCAAGGCGACGCTGGACTTCCTCGAAGGCGTCGGTCAGGCCTACGCCGACGAGATGGAGGCGCTGCGGGAATCGGGGATCGAGTGATGCGTTTCGTCGACGAGTACCGCGACGCGGACCGGGCCCGCGCCCTGGCCGCCGCGATCGCGCGCCTGTGCGACCCGGGCCGGGAGTACAAGTTCATGGAGGTCTGCGGGGGGCACACGCACACGATCTACAAGCACGGCCTGGCGGACCACCTGCCGGAGAACGTCACGCTCGTGCACGGCCCCGGCTGCCCCGTCTGTGTGATCCCGATGGGCCGGGTGGACGACGCGATCCACATCGCCGAGCGGGACGACGTCATCATGACCTCCTTCGGGGACATGATGCGGGTGCCCGGCGGGCGCGGGTCCTTCTTCGACTCCAAGGCGCACGGCGCCGACATCCGGATGGTGTACTCCCCGCTGGACGCGCTGAAGATCGCCCGGCAGAACCCGGACAAGAAGGTCGTCTTCCTGGCGATCGGCTTCGAGACGACCGCGCCGTCCACCGCGATGACCATGCTCCGGGCGAAGGCGGAAGGACTGGGTAACTTCTCGGTCTTCTGCAACCACGTGACGATCATCCCGGCGATCAAGGCGATCCTCGACTCTCCGGACCTGCGCCTCGACGGGTTCATCGGCCCCGGCCACGTCTCGACGGTGATCGGCTGCCGGCCGTACGAGTTCATCGCCCGGGAGTACGGCAAGCCGCTGGTCGTCGCCGGGTTCGAGCCGCTCGACATCCTGCGGTCGATCCACCTGCTGCTCACCCAGCTCGCCGAGGGCCGCTCGGAGGTGGAGAACCAGTACGGCCGCGTCGTGCCGTGGGAGGGCAACCCCCGGGCGCTCAGGGTCATCGCCGAGACGATGGAGCCGCGGCCGTACTTCGAGTGGCGCGGCCTGGGCTTCATCTCCCACTCCGCGCTGCGCGTCCGCGACGCGTACGCCGGGTTCGACGCCGAGCGGATCTTCGACATCCCCGGCGGCCGGGTGGCCGACCCGAAGGCCTGTCAGTGCGGCGAGGTGCTCAAGGGGGTGCTCAAGCCCTGGGAGTGCAAGGTGTTCGGCACCGCGTGCACGCCGGAGACGCCGATCGGCACCTGCATGGTCTCCTCCGAGGGCGCCTGCGCCGCGTACTACAACTTCGGCCGGTTCACCCGCGACCGGGTACGGGAGGCGACCCGTGACTGAGCGTTCCGCGGAGTGGGCGGAGGCGGCCGTGCGCGAGCACGCGCACCTCGGGGCCGCCGACCGCGAGGAGCAGGTGCTCGAACGCATCGAGCGGGCCCGCCGCGGCAGGACGCGGCTGCGTGAGGACGCCATCACCCTCGCGCACGGCTCTGGCGGCAAGGCCACCCACACGCTCATCGAGGCGGTGTTCCTCGACGCGTTCCGCAACCCGCTGCTCGAACCCCTGGACGACGGCGCCCGGTTCGGCGTCGACGGCGCCTCGCTGGTGTTCACCACCGACTCCTACGTCGTGTCGCCGCTGTTCTTCCCCGGCGGCGACATCGGCGACCTGGCCGTCAACGGCACCGTCAACGACCTGGCCGTCTCCGGGGCCGAGCCGCTGCACCTGTCGGCCGGCTTCATCCTGGAGGAGGGCTTCGCGGTCGCCGACCTGCGCCGGGTCGTGGCGTCCATGCGCGCCGCCGCCGAGACCGCGGGGGTGCGGATCGTCACGGGCGACACCAAGGTGGTCCAGCGCGGCAAGGCGGACGGCTGCTACATCAGCACCGCCGGCATCGGCGTGGTCCGGCGCCCGCTCGGCGGAGAGGTACGGCCGGGCGACGCCGTCCTGGTCTCCGGCCCGATCGGCGAGCACGGCGTGACGATCATGCTGGCCCGCGGCGAGCTGGACATCGAGTCCGACCTTGCCTCCGACACCGCGCCCCTGAACGGCCTGGTCACGGCCTTGCTGGACGCCTGCGGCGACGGCGTGCGCCGGATGCGCGACGCGACACGCGGGGGAGTGGCGACGGTCCTGAACGAGGTGGCGGGCGACGCCGGCGTGGCCGTGGTCGTGGACGAGGACGCGATCCCGGTGCGCCCGGACGTGCGCGGCGCCTGCGAACTGCTCGGCATCGACCCGCTGTACGTCGCGTGCGAGGGCCGCATGGTCGCGATCGTGTCCGGCGACTCGGCCGGCGACGCGCTGGCCGCCCTGCGCTCCCACCCGCTGGGCGAGGGAGCCGCGATCGTCGGCCGGATCAAGGCCGACCCGCCGGGGCTCGTCCTGCTCCGGACGGCGTTCGGCGGCACGCGCATCGTCGACCTGCTGGTCGGGGACCCGCTGCCGCGCATCTGCTGACGCCCCGCGTCACCGCCGGTTCCGGCTCGCGGGCACCACGGAGAGCAGGAGCGTGAGGACCCCGACGGCGATGCCCAGGGTGAGGAAGGCGCCGGCGTAGTCGGAGTCACCGATGAACCATCCGAGAGTGACGGCTCCCACTCCGACGCCGCCGTCGTAGGCGACGTTCCAGATCGTGCTCGCCGTGCCGCCGCGTCCCTCGCCGAGGCGTTGGATGCTCAGCACGAACGAATCGTTCTGGCAGGCCCCGAACCCCACGCCCAGGAGCGCGGTCCCGACGATCAGCAGGTCGTGGGCGCCGGTCAGGGCCAGGGCGATGATTCCCAGCGCGGCCGCGCAGCACAGCACCGAGACCGGCACCAGCCGGCCCGCGCCATAGCGATCGCCGAAGGCTCCGGCGCCGAGCCGCGCAGCGACAAGGCCGACCGACGCCGCGAACAACGCCCACGACGCCGTGCCGGCTCCCCGGAGTGCCACCGGCAGGAAGGTCGTCGCCGCCCCGAACGATCCGGCCGTCATCAGGAACAGCGCGATCGGTACCGCGATGTGTCGGATGTCGGCCATCGATCCGAGGTGAAACGTGCCCCGATGCCCGCGCGGCAAGAGCAGGGCCAGTACCGCACCGGCGAGACACACCGCGGCGGAACCCCAGAACACCACCGGGAAGCCCCACTCCCGCGCGACCCAGATGCCTCCGGCGAGTGCCGCGAGGTTGGGCAGAGCGGCGGCCACGCCGTACAGCGACGCCGAAGAGGACAGCCTCCCGTCGGCGGCCAGGTCGGCGACGAGCGTGGCCCCGGCCGTGACCACGAACGCGAAACCGACCCCCCTCACGACCGTGATGGCCGTGATCGGGGCGATGCCGGCGGACAGGACGTACAGCGGTGCCGGCGCCCCGAGCAGCGCCGCGCCGAGCACCACCATCGCGCGCAGCGAGAAGACCTTGAAAAGCCATGGCACGGCCAACTGCGTGGCCACGGTGGCCGCCATCATGACACCGGTCGTCGACCCCACCGCCACACCGGCAGCGCCACCGGTGGCGGACCACAGCGGAACCACCGACAGAAGCGCCGCATAGTTGACGAAGGCGAGAAAGGTCACCGCCAAGAGCACCACGAAAGCCCGCGGCCGCGCGGCCCGGGTCCCCTCGCCGCCCTTAAGGGCGATCTCCGCCGTCATCGTCTCCCCCCTCTCCGCCCCGGGCAGGACCTCGCCAAGGGGCTGGGCCGGTCCCGGCCGCGATCCACCATCATGCCGGGCGGCGTGTTCTGTCCGACAATGGGTTCCGGTGGGGCATTCACGCACACCGGTGCCATGCTCTCCCACGGCCGGCGTGATTCGGCCCGGCCCCGGCCGGTCAGTGGGTGAGCGCGCGGGCGGTGGCGACCGCGGCCTGGCCCAGGCTGATGCCGCCGTCGTTCGGGGGCACGCGGCGGTGGAGCAGCACCTCGAAGCCCTCGGTCTCCAGGCCCGTGACCGTGCGGTCCAGCAGGAGGACGTTCTGGAAGACGCCGCCGGACAGCGCCACCGTCGTCAGGCCGGTGCTCTCCCGCAGGCGTGCGGCGCCGGTCACGACGAGACGGGCGACCGTGTTGTGGAACCGCGCGGCGACGACCGGCACCCCCGCGTCCAGGTCGGCCACGACGGCCGCGACGATGTCGGCGCCCCGCACGGTGAACGGCGCATCGCCGTCGAGCCGGACCGGATAGGCGCCGCGCTCGTCCAGGTCGGCGCGCTGCTCCAGCTCGACGGCGGCCTGCCCCTCGTAGCCGACGCGGTCGCGGACGCCGAGCACGGCGGCGACGGCGTCGAACAGGCGGCCCACGCTCGACGTCGGCGGCGAGCCGACCCCGCGGCGGGCCAGCGCGACGACCCGGTCCCAGCTCGCCGCGTTGCGCCGGGCCACGTCCAGCCCGGCGGGCACGCCGTACGCGGCGGCCATCCGCCACGGCTCGCGGATCGCGGCGGCGCCGCCCGGCAGCGGCACCGGCAGCAGGTGCCCGGCCCGCTCGAACCCGGTCAGGTCGGCGATGAGGAACTCCCCGCCCCACAGCGTGCCGTCCGCGCCGTACCCGGTGCCGTCGAACGCCACGCCGATCACCGGGCCGGCCGACTCGTTGTCCGCCAGGCACGCGGCGACGTGCGCGTGGTGGTGCTGCACGCCGGCCAGCGGCAGGCCGCGATCGAGCGCGTACTTCGTGGACAGGTACTCCGGGTGCAGGTCGTGCGCGACGACGGACGGCGTGATCGCGAAGAGCCGGCGGAAGTGCGCGACGCCCTCCTCGTACGCGCGCAGCGTCTCGTAATTCTCCAGGTCGCCGATGTGGGGGGAGACGAACGCGCGCCCGTCGTGGGCCAGGCAGAAGGTGTTCTTCAGCTGCGCGCCGCAGGCGAGCACCGCGGGACCGCCGGGCGGCAGCGGCACCGGCGCGGGCACGTACCCGCGGGAGCGCCGTACGGGGAGCTCCCGTCCCCGGAAGACGCGGGTCACCGAGTCGTCGGTGCGCACGTGGATCGGCCGGTCGTGGGTCAGGAAGGCGCCGGCGATCGCGCCGAGCCGCGCGAAGGCGTCCTCGTCGCGGTGGGCGATCGGCTCGTCGGAGACGTTGCCGCTCGTCATGACGAGAGGCTCGGCGGCGAGCAGGTGGTGCAGGGGCGTGTAGGGCAGCATGACGCCGATGGACCGGTTGCCCGGCGCGACCGCCCCGGCCAGCGGGGCGCCCGCCCGCCGGTGCAGGAGCACGATCGGGCGCCGCGGGCTCGTCAGGAGAGCCTCCTCGGCGGGATCCACCTCGGCCAGCAGCCGCGCCGCGAGGAGATCCGCGACCATCACGGCGAACGGCTTGTCCGCCCGGTGTTTGCGGGACCGCAGCGCGGCGACCGCGGACTCGTCCCGCGCCGTCGCGGCCAGGTGGTACCCGCCCAGCCCCTTGAGCGCCAGCACGCCGCCGTCCGCCAGGAACGCGCGCGCGGCCTCCACCGGGTCGCCGGGCAGGGCCCGGCCGTCCGCGCCGCGCAGCACGAGCCGCGGCCCGCAGGCGGGACAGCACACGGGCTGCGCGTGGAACCTCCGGTCGGCCGGGTCGTGGTACTCGGCCGCGCACGCGTCGCACATCGCGAACCGGGCCATCGTGGTGTTGGGCCGGTCGTACGGCACGCCGGTGACGATCGTGAAGCGCGGTCCGCAGCCGGTGCAGTTGACGAACGGGTAGCGGTGGCGGCGGTCCGCCGGGTCGCGCAGCTCGCGCAGGCACGCGTCGCAGGTCGCGGAGTCGGCGGCGACCAGGGCGGCGCGCCGCCCGGTCGCGTCGCTGCCGACGATGACGAAGCCGCGCGGCCCGCCGGGCGGGAGCGGCCGGGTGGTGATCCGCTCGACCACGGCCAGCGGAGGCGGCTCGCGCAGCCCGCCGAGGAACCGCTCGACGGCGTCCCGGTCGCCCTCGACCTCGATGAAGACGCCGCGCGCGTCGTTGCCCACGAGACCGGCGAGGCCGAGCCCGGTCGCCAGCCCGTGCACGAACGGCCGGAACCCGACGCCCTGGACGACGCCCTCGACTCTCACCGCGGTACGGATGTGCACGCTCGGTGTTCTTCCCCGCGCGTGCCGTGATGACCATGGCCGGGCGGCGGCTCAGGCGGCGTACGCCTTCAGGCCGATCCACGTGCCGAGGTCGTACGTGCTGATGGTGTAGGTCTTCGGCACGGAGGTCCAGCCGGAGCCGCCGGCGCCCGCGCCCGCCGGATCGGCGATGACCGCGCTGTCCCCGCTGTCGGCGTAGCCGACGACGGCGACGTAGTGGTAGATCGTGCCGCTGGGGTAGCCCGGGGGCCGCCAGCCGCTGACGACGTTGGCGACGATCGCCCAGCCGCGGTCGACGTCGAACACCAGGTCCTGCTTGAGCAGGTCCCGCTGGGCCTGGGTCGGCGGGTCGTTCACCGGCTTGCGCTCGTACCAGGTGGTGTTCAGGAAGTGGTTGAGGGTGGCGACGACGTTGGAGATGTCGTCGGTGCCGTTCGTGGTGGTGCCCAGGCTCGCGGCGAGCGTGTCCTGCGACGGCGGCGTCATCCGGGCGCTCAGCGCGATCTTCGTGGAGGCGGGCCCGCAGTAGTAGTACCGCTCCTGCCCGTACCAGGTGAACGGCAGGGTCTTGGCGGTGGCCGGCCGTACGGTGCCCGGCGTGGCCGGCCCGGTCGGCGTGGCGTCCGCCGCGGACGGCACGCCGAGCAGAACTCCGGCGGACACCCCGGCCAGCGCGACGATCGCGCGAGGAACCGGTCGAATCATGGTCGTCTCCTCGATCCGCTGTGCACGGTGGGAACTTTCACTCACAATGCCCCTGACAGAGGTTGTTTTCCGCACCTTTCAGGCACAGCCAAAACACCGCACGGCGGAGGTGGCGGACCGATGCTGCGGATCTGGTTCGGCAGCGATGATCTGGGGCGGGTACGCGTGGCGCGGCGCCCGCACGCCCTGTGGGAGACCGTGCTCAGCCTGCAGACCCTGCAGGGCCGGCGGCACACGCCGCTCCCCGGCTGGCGGGACGTCGTGCTGGGCCGGCTCGGCGCGCCCCGGGCGTCGGCCGCGCTGAGGACGCTGCGCCCGCTCATCCCGGCCCGCGGGTACTTTCCGGACTTCCTCACTCCCGCCGACGGCGACCTCGACGGCGGCATCGCCGCGGTCCGGAACGCCCCGCCTCGGCGTGCGGCCGCCGAGCTCGAGCTCCTCGCCGGCGGGAGCCGCGCCGAGGACGACGACGCCCACCCGGTGAGCCGGCGGCTCGGGCACGTCGGCGACGCTCTCGCGTACTACCACCAGACCGCCGTCGCCCCGTACATGCCGCGGATGCGCGCGCTGATCGACGCCGACCGTGCGGTACGCGCGCGGGCGCTGCTCGACGACGGCGTCGAGGGACTTCTGCGGACCCTGCGGCCCGCCGTACGCTGGCGGCGGCCGGTGCTGGAGGCCGACTACCCGGTCGACCAGGAGCTGCGGCTGGACGGACGCGGGCTGCTGCTCGTACCGTCCGTGTTCTGCGAGCGCACGCCCGTCAGCCTCCTCGACCCGAGCCTGCCGCCCACTCTCGTCTACCCGATCGGCGACGGCGGCCCGCCCGCGACACCGGCCGGCGACGGCCTCGCCGCCCTGATCGGCGGCACCCGGGGCGAGGTGCTGCGGCGTCTCGACGAGGCGGCGGCGACGACCAGCGAACTGGCCCGCGTCCTGGGCATCTCCACGGCCTCCGCCAGCCAGCACGCCTCGGTACTGCGCCGCTCGGGCCTCGTGGTGAGCCGCCGCGCCGGCAACGCCGTGATCCACCGCATCACCCCGCTCGGCGCCGCCCTGCTGCGCGGCGGCGAGCACGGCGCCCCCTAGAGTGCGCGTCCGCCCAGCCTGACCGCACGGCGTACGTCGCCGGCGTAGGCCTCGGGCTGTTCCCAGGCCGCGAAGTGGCCCCCGGCGGGGTGTTCCACATAGTCGCGGACGTTCAGGAACGCCTCGGCGTAGCTTCGCGGCTCCGGCTTGATGTCGCGCGGAAACACCGAAAGCACGGTCGATGTGTCGATCCGGTCGGGAAGGTCGACCGGTTCGGCATAGGTGGCGAAAGAGGTGCCGATCGTGCCGGTGACCCAGTAGGCCGTGACCCAGGTGAGAAGCTCGTCCGTGGTGAAGGCCGACTCGTCGGACCAGGACTCCAGTTTCTCGACGATCCACGCAGCGAGGCCGGCGGGTGAGTCGCCGAGGGCGACGGCCAGCGTGTTCGGTCGCGTCGACTGCTCCGCGATGTACCCGCCCTCGGTCCGGAACCACTGCGCCGCTCGGCCGAGGTAGGCCGCCGCGTCGGGCGCGAGCCTCGCCGGGTCCGCCGTGAGCGCACGCTGCGGGGCGATGTTCGTGAGGTGCAGGGCGGCGACCCGGTCCGGGTGCTCGGCAGCGAGGAGTTCCGCGACGGTGCCGCCCACGTCGCCGCCGGACACCGTGTACCGCGAGTAACCGAGCTCGTCGAGGGCGTCCGCGACGACGCGGGCGATCCGGTTGACCGACATACCGGGCGTGGTGAGCGGGGCCTCGAATGGGAAGCCGGGCAGCGCGGGAACCACCACGTGCATGTCCGCGAGCAGAGGAAGGACGCGCTCGAATCGCAGCACCGAGTCCGGCCAGCCGTGCAGCAGCACGACGACCGGGGTGCCGGGATCCGCGGACCGCTGGTGGATCACACGCAGCTCGGTGCCGCCCGCCCGCACCGTCACCCAGGGGAACGCGCCGATGCGGCGCTCGTGCACGCCCCAGTCGTACCCGTTCGCCCAGCGTTCGAGCAGTTCGCCGAGGCGGGGGCCGCGGATGCCGCGCGTCTCGTCGTCACTCCACGGGGTCGTGACACGCCGCGTCCGCCGGAGTCGTTCCCGCATCTCCTCGTTCATGTGTATCAGCGTACACATAATGTGTATGCTCGTACACATGACCTCGCGCGATGCGGCCGCCACCAGACAGCGGATCCTGGAGCACGCCCGACGCCAGTTCGCCCGGCACGGGTACGCGGCGGTCACGGTCAAGGGCGTGGCCGACGCGGCCGGCGTGTCGCCCAACCTCATCACGCGCTACTTCGGCGGCAAGGACGGCCTTTTCCTGGCGGCGGCCCGGGTGGAGATCCCGGTCTCGGACTCCTTCGACGGCGACCGTTCCGCGCTGGGTTCGCGTCTGGCGGCGAGCATCGTCCAGCGCTGGTTCGGCGCACCCGGGGAGGACCCGCTGCTCGTGCTGCAACGCGCGTCCGGCGAACGCCCGGAGGCGGCGGAGGCGCTGGCCGCCTTCCTCGACACCAACTCGCTGGAGCCGCTGCACCGCTACCTGCGCGACAGCGGCCTGGACGACGCGGACGCCCGCGGCCGAGCCGCGGCGATCGACGCCTTCGTGCTCGGCGTCTCGACCCGCCGCCGGGTCCTGCGTTCCGAACTCGGCGACCCCGCTGATCTCCAGGCCTGGCTGAGCGCCACCATCCAACGCCTCGCCGATGGGTGACGCCTCGGTCAGGGCGCTAGGAAACGCTCCCCAGGTAGGCGCGGGCGCGGGCGGCGCGGATGGCCGCGGACAGGGTCTCGATGTCGTACGCGCCGTAGTGGCGCTTGCCGTTGATGAAGAACGTCGGGGTGCCGGACACGCCGCTCAGATCGGCGGAGTCGAGGTCCTCGGCGACCCGCGCCGCGCCGAGGTGGCGGCGCAGGTCGACGCCGAACCGGTCGACGTCGAGGCCGAGTGCCTCCGCGTGCCCGAGCAGGTCACGGGCGCGCAACCGGTCCTGGTTGGCGAACAGCCGGTCGTGCATGTCCCAGAACATCCCCTGGACGGCGGCCGCCTCGGAGGCCTCCGCGGCGAGCTGGGCCTCCGGGTGCACGTCGTGCAGCGGCAGGTGGCGCCAGACGTAGCGGACGTCGCCGAAGTCGGCGAGCAGCTCGCGTACGACCGGCTCGGCCTGCCCGCAGTACGGGCACTCGTAGTCGCCGTACTCGACGACGGTGACGGGGGCGTCCGACGGCCCGCGGATGTGGTCGCGGTCGGGGTCGACCGGGGCGGCCAGGTCGACGATGGGGTCGGCGGTGCCGAGCAGCGCCCGCAGCTTCAGGCGCTTGGGCAGCATGCGGGTGACACGGAAGATCGCCCAGGTGAGGACCGAGGCGACGAGCGCGGAGCCGAGGATGCCGAGCTTGGCCTCCTCCAGCTGCGTGCCGTGGAAGGCGAGGGTGGCGATCAGCAGCGAGACGGTGAAGCCGATGCCGGCGATCGCGCCGCCGCCGACGACCGCCGCCCACCCGACCGGCACCTGGATCCGCCCGCGTGTCAGGCGCGTGATCAACCAGGAGAAGCCGGTGATGCCGACCGGCTTGCCGGCGATGTAGGCGATCAGGATGCCCAGCGTGATCGGCGAGGTCAGCGCGTGGGAGAGCAATCCGCCGCTGATCGCGACCCCGGCGTTGGCGAGGGCGAAGATCGGCACGATGACGTAGCTGGTCCACGGGTGGTAGAGCAGCTGCAGCCGTTCGTTCGGCGAGATCGCCGAGGCCAGCCCGTCGCTCGCGGTGCGCGCCAGTTCGGCGGTCGGCTGCTCGCGGAACAGCCGGAACATCTCGCTCGCCCGCTGGAGGTCGTCGCGTGCGGCGGGAGAGGCGTACGTGAGCAGTCCCAGCACGAGGCCGACGACGACCGGCTCGATGCCGGACTCGAACATCGCCACCCACGCCACGATGCCGAGCGCCGCGTACACGATCCCGTGCCGCTCCCCGCGGACCCGCAGGATCAGCACGACGACGAGGACGGCCAGGGTGACGAGCAGTGGCATCATCCGGACGTGGCTGCTGTAGAACACCGCGATCACGGCGAGGGCGACCAGGTCGTCGACGACCGTGACGGTGAGCAGGTACGCGCGCATCCGCGACGGGACGTTCTTGGCGGCCAGGGTGAGCATGCCGAGCGCGAACGCCGTGTCCGTCGACATCGCCGCGCCCCAGCCGCGCGTGGACGGCCCGCCGACGTTGATCGCCAGGAAGATCGCGATGGGCACGATCATCCCGCCGACGCCGGCCATCAGCGGCAGCACGAGCCGCCGCCGGTCGCGCAGTTCGCCCATGTCGAACTCGCGGCGCGCCTCCAGCCCGACGACGAAGAAGAAGAACGTCATCAGGCCGGTGTTGACCCACTCACGCAGATCCTGGGACAGCCCCGAGCCGCCGAGCCGGATCGACAGCCGCGTGCCCCACACCGACTCGTAGGAGGACGAGTCGACGTTCGCCCACAGCAGTGCGGCCACCGTCGCGGTCAGCAACAGGGCGGCGCCGCCCGTCTCCGTACGGAGGAACTCGCTCAGCGGCGTCTTCAGCTGCAACGCCCAGGCGGTCCGTCCGGAGAACCGCTCGGCGGCCTCCCCGGCCTCGCTCATCTCGGAGAGCTCATCTGGTGCCGTCTCCGCTGGAGACCGGTCGAGATTCCCACAGAAAGCATCGTAATCGGGCGTGCCTCCACCTGGAGCCATGCGTGTCCGGCCGAAGGCGGGCCGGCTCCTACATCGCCGGGACCCCGATCTGGATCTCGGCGGCGGAGGCGTACCCGCCGCCCGCCTCAACGGCCGTGAGCCGGACGTAGCGGGCCTCGACGTCCGGCAGGGTGATCGACTTGCGGGTCGCGTCGAGCGGCCAGGTGCCGGTCGCCACCCGCGTGTAGGTCACTCCGTCGACGCTGGTGGCCAGCTCGTACCGGGTGATCACGCCGTTGTGGTTGCCGTCCTCACGCGGCTGGTAGGTGACCTGGGAGATCCGCCGCGTACGGCCGGTGTCCACGGTCACCGCCTGGGGGAGGGCGGCGCGCGGGCTCCACTCGCTGTGCCACATCGACTCGACGCTGCCGTCGACCGCCTTGCGCGGCTCGTAGCCGTGATGGAACCCGGTCCCCGTCGCGCTGAGCCACTGCCCGGGCAGATAACGGACGTCTCCGGTCGGTGCCACGGGCGTCACCGCCAGGTCGTCGAACTCCGCGTGCCGCCACGGCGCGACCGCCAGCCCGGTCTGCCCCGACGCGTGCGTCGACGAGACGACCTGGGCCAGCCGCCGGCCGTCGAGGTACGCGGTCACCTGGTCGCCGGAGAAGCGGAGCCGCAGCCGGTGCCACGTGGCCGCGCCGACCGGCGTACGGCCCGCCGCCAGCGTCCGGCGCTGGACCGGGCGCCGGCTCTGGGCCTCGACGCCCGCGCAGGCGGGGTCGCTGGGCACGCAGAGCCTGGAGTCCTGTCCCTGGAGGTTCTCGTCGTAGAGCTGCCAGTCGCCGCTGCCCGACACGCGCAGGTGGATGCCGGAGACGGCGTCCGCCCACTGCCCGTCGACCCGGCCCAGCAGCTCGACCCAGCCCTCGCCGTCGCCGTCGAGGCGGGCGTCCACCCCCGCCTCGTAGTCGCGCCAGGACCTCAGGTCCCCGACGACGGTCACCGGCCGCCGGAGCCAGCCGTTCCACCACACCGGCTGCTCATCGATGACCTGGCGCAGGCAGCGCCCGGGCCGCCCGTCACAGGGCGCGACCTCGAACGCGCCGTCGAGGTCGGAGACGTAGCGGGGCGCCGACCCGAGGGCGGTGGAGCCGAAGCCGTCGCGGTAGGGCAGCCGCAGCGGTGCCGGCGGCGGTGAGACGGCCCGGCCCCTGCCCTGCCCTCGCGTCGTCGTCAGTGTGTAGACGTGCCCCGGAGCGAGCGTGAGCGTGTCTCCGGGCCGTACGGTCCCCTCGCGTACGAACCACCGCCGTGAGTCGCCGGAGGACAGGTCCGAGGACCACACGGCCGCCGGGCCGTCCGGCAGGCCGCCGCCGACCGTGAACCGCAGCCGCTGCGGCGCGGTCGCGTCGATGGTCTCGGCGATCATGCTGTAGTCGCGGGAGTCCGGGGAGCGCAGCGCCACGTAGCTGCCGCCGCCGTCGAGGTAGCCCTTGGCGGAGTCGACGTAGCGCCAGCCCGGTTCGGTGAACTGGGTCGTGTGCGCGACGGCCCACAGGCTCGGGCCCGCGACGTACGCGCCGGACCACGGCTCGTTCGCGCCCATCAGACCGGACGCCTGGAAGGGCATCGTGTCGTACCAGGAGGCGATCAGCGCCCAGTTGATCGTCGAGGTCATCGCACCGTCGATGTAGGGCCGCGAGAGCGCGCGGGCCAGCGGCGCGGCGCCCGAGTCGTACGGCAGGGACCCCTGTTCGCTGGCGTGCAGCGGCTTGCCGAGGGCCTGCGCCGCCGCCGGGCTCGGACACTGCAGGTAGTCGGTGAGGTACCCGCAGACGTAGTGCTGCCCGACGACGTCGACGGCGGCGGCGAAGGCCGGGTTCGCGGCGATCGGCTGGAGCACGTCCCAGTTGAAACTGTCGTCGGCGACCACCTTGACGTCGCCGTACCCGTGCTCGCGCAGCGCCTGGTGGAGCCGTACGAACCAGTCGCCGTCGGAGTAGCCCTCGTTCCAGCCGCCGAGGTAGTCGATGCGCAGGTGGTGCCGTGCGGCGCAGCCGAGCCAGGAGAGCAGGTAGTCGATGTTCCGGTCCGTCCACACGGTCGGGCGCGCCGCGTCGCTGCCGGTCCAGCCGGGCGCGCCCCACTGCAGCGCGGACAGCCTGATGCCGGGGTTGCGGGCCTTTGCCTGCTCCATGAGCCACCACTCGTAGCCGCGGTCGCAGTTCAGGTCCGACGGGGTGCGCCTGTGGCTCGGCTCGGCGCCGTCGGTGGAGTTGGTGTCGCCGCCGATCTCCACCTTCAGGATCTGCAGCGCCGCCCCGTAGCCGGGCTTGAACAGGTAGTCGAGTATCCGGCTGCGCTGCGGCTCCGGATAGTCGACGAGCAGCCGGGACGAGGCGCCGGCGCTGAGCGCGCCCACGCCGTCGAAGACCCGCCCGCCCGAGGCGCCGTCGATCGTCACCTGGGGCGGTGCGGCGGCACGTGCGGGGGAGGCCAGGGCCAGCAGGGGCAGCAGGCCGAGGACGAGCAGGAGCCAGCGGGGGCGCGCGCGCATGTCGTCTCCTCACGGACAACGCAACGCACCACCGATTTTCACGTCCGTCACCGGACGTCAACAGATCTGTCCGGAACCGGCAGCCCGCCGGTCCACACGTTTCGTCAGCCGCCGGGCGTGAAAAGCACGTGCTCCGGACGCACCCGTACGGTGATCCGCCGCTCGTCGGCGGACCGGTACGGGTAGCGGTCGACGCCGAGGTACTTGTGCGCCAGCCGGTCGATCACGTCGTCGGCGCCCTCCTCTTCGAGCCGGGCCCGCCCGGAGACGCTGACGGTGCGGAAGGCGTCGTTCGGGTCGACCATGCTCACCGACACCCGGGGGTCGGCGCGCAGGTAACGCTCCTTGGCCCGCCCGACGGCGGTGTTGAAGATGACGTCGTCGCCGTCGACGTCGACCCACACGACCGTGTTGTGCAGGGATCCGTCGGGGCGCACGACCGTCGCCCACCCGGGAAAGGCCTCGGCCAGCAGCGCCTTGGCGTCATCGGTCATTCCGGCCATCGCGGCCATGAAGTCGTCTCCCGTCTTCGGCGACGGCGTGTGACATCGCCGTCTCTTCACGTGACGGAACCGAGTCTGACGGCCGATCACTCCCAGCGGAACGACCAGACCCGCGCGTCGCGGATCTGCTCGGCGTGCCCGGCCAGCGTCCCCGGCCCCTGGACGATGGCCTCGGGGCAGAACGTCGCGTGCTCGGCGGCCACCCGCAGGGCGTGCCGGAAGGTGACGGGCGGTGCGGCGACGCTGAGTTCGAGGGTGTCGAAGCCGAGGCCGACGACCCGTACGCCGAACCGGTCCTCCCAGCCCCGTACGACCGCCGACAGCGGCGCGGTGAACGCGTTGTGGTGGCGCGCGCCCTGCCAGCCGACGGCGGCCAGCACGTCGGCGCCGCGCCCGGCCGGGACGAGGCCGAGGGGGCGCCCGGCGAGCCGCGCTGCGAGGCGCTCGGCGGCCGCGCCGGGATCCTCACACGGATGCCCCGCCGGGGCGAGGCCGGGGGAGTAGCGGCCGAACGGCGTCAGGTCGATCGGCGGCTCGTGCCACTCCGCCCACACCTCGGCCACGAACGCGGCGGGGTCGTAGGTGTCGATCTCGGCCACCGGCTCGGGCGCGATCTGCCCGGCCGACCAGGGCTGGGCGGAGTCGTCCAGGAGCAGCGGCCACAGGCCGGTCTCGGCGTGCGCCGCGTGGAACCGGGCCCACAGGCCGGGCGGCGCGGGTCCGTCCGTCATCCAGAGCGCCGGCCCCGCCACCCCTTGATGCTGGGGGAAGCTCGGGTCGGGCCACACCGGATATCCGGGCGGGAGTGTCACGGAGAGTGACGGGTCCAGGGCGTGATCGGAGAACAGATCGTCTACGCCTGCCGTCAGCGGTTCGAGATCGTCCATCGCATCGCTCCGGCACCGGGCCTCCCGGCGCTGCGGGAGATCGTAATGCGACCGGGCCGCCCATGTGCGGGCGGCCCGGTCAAAGTGTGATTTCGGTTGCGGATGCGCCCGAGGCGTCAGCTGTCCTTCGCGTGCGACTTGGCCAGCGCGGAGCCGGCCCCGGAGGTGAATACCGGCAGGTAGCCGGACGCGTGACCGGTGGCCGTCGGGTGGTAGGAGTCGCTGATGTCGGTGAAGTCGACGGCGTGCAGCCAGCCGTCGCCGGAGCACAGCTCGTGCCCGGAGAACTGACCGCGTACGTCGGCGAAGGTGAACCCGGCATTCGAGGTCGCGGTGCCGATCACGCCATCGAGCACGTCGGCGGCCTGGTTGAGCGCCACGTGCTTGGTGTGGCTCAGCCCGACACAGAACGTGTCGTTGCTCGTGTACAGGTGCGGGTAGTCGAGCACGACGAAGCGCGCTGAGGGGGCGCGGTTCCGCATCGTGCTGAACAGGTTGTTGAGGTTGCCCGGCAGCGTGTTCCTCGCGTAGCTCTCGGCGGAGGCGACGGCGTTCAGGCAGTCCTGGTCGCTGCCCAGAACGCACGTCTGCATGGTGCTGGAGAAGCCCGCGTCATTGCCGCCGATGGTGATGCTCGCGAGCGTCGTGCTGGAGCTCAGGGCGCTGATCTGGTTGTTCAGCACATCGCCGGTCTTGGCGCCGGAACAGGCGACGAACTTGAACGACGCGGGGGAGTGCGAGGACGCCCACCGGGAGGCATAGGCCTTGCTGCTGCGCTGGCAGCCGCTGTCCAGGTCGTAGGACCCGGTGCCGGTGCCGGAGGAGTAGGAGTCGCCGAGGGCGACGTAGTTGGTGGACGACGCGAACGCCGGCGAGGTGGCGGCGGTGACGGCGGCGGCCGCGAGGGACACGGCGCAGGCGGTCGAGGCGACGAGGCGGGGGAATTTCATCGGCTCTCCAAGGCGGGACTGACGCTCGCCTTACTCAAGCACCGTTTCCGCCCTTTGGGGAGAAGCCGAAATCGGCCGATTTATGGATGGTTTCGCCATTGACAAATATGAACGGTACGTGTCAGATAACTGACGGTTACTTACGCGAGTGTAACCTGCGGACCGCGTCCGAGGGCGATGAGCGCCAGGTTCCGCAATGACGGCGAACCGGGCCGCAGATAGTCGCTGTGCCCTCCGGAGCCGGCCGCGAACACGCGGGCGCCGAAACCCGGGGAGACCGGGTCGGTGCCGAAGCCGAGCCCGAGCACATGAACGTGCGGCACGAACTGCATCCAGTCGCCCGACCCGCGCGCGGCCCAGACGTGCGCGCGCGTGCCGAGCGCGGCCACGGTCGCCGCCCGCATCCCCGGGCTGCCGAACGCCGCGACGTCGGTCACGGGCAGGCCCCGCAGGGCCTCGCCGCACACCACCGAGCCGTAGCTGTGGCACAGCAGCGTCGTCCCGGCCCGGGGATTGAGCCGGTGCAGGGCGCGGACCAGCCGCCGCAGCCGCGGGGCGCCGGCGTCGGCGCGCACGTCGGTCATGACGCCGGCGCTCGTCACCTTCGGCGGGCTGTAACCGAGCCAGGCGACGACCGCCAGGCCCGGATGCGGGTCGAGCGCCGTCGCCTCGGTGAGCAGGGCGCGCGCGCCGCCCCCGGGCGTGGAGTACGGCCGGTCTCCGCGCGTGTCGAACGTGGACAGCGTGGTGTCGGCGCCGGGCACGAAGATCGCCACCCGCCGGGCGTGTGCCAGATCGCCGACGACCTCCACGGCCTGCCCGGTGCCGCGGGGGTCGAAGGACAGGAACTGCCGGCCGGGCGTCAGGAGACGGCTCAGCGACCGGGCCCGCTCACCGTCCTGGATGCGCCGCGCCGTCCTCAGCGCCTGTCCGACGGCGCGCCGGTTCGCCTTGTACCGCGCGGCGAGCGTGGACACCGAGATGGCGGGCAGCGCGCCGGGCCGGGCGTACAGGTCGACGCGGGACGCGCCCAGCGTCGTCACCCAGACGGCGATGATGACGGCCACGGCCGCCAGGCACCTTCCCAGGACGCGGGAGCGGGGAAGGCGCGGCGTGGCCATACGGAACATCCTCCGGGTGTCGGGTGTCGGGTGCTGGGGAACGGGAGCCGGGCCGCGTCACCGGAGCGGACCGGCCACGGCCGGCGCGACCGCCCCCGAGCCGCCGAACATGTCGCCGGCAGGCGGGCTCTGGCCGCCGTACGAAGTGAGACGGGCGTCCGGAGCGTTTTGTTCCGGCCGGCCGCCGCCCGATCCTAAAGGTTGTTCTCACCACGCCGGACCGGCGAAACACCCTTCGCGACGGCCGCGGGTCGGGCCTCTTCACGCTGTCCTGTAAACCCCTAGGAACCGGAAGACCTCACGGCCTTCAGTCGAAGACTTCCTTCACCGCCAGCACCGACGAGAGCGGACCCTTCACGATCACCGGAGCGGCACCCACCTCGCGGGAGCCGTCCTGGAACGAGAACATCGCCACCTCGCCGCCTTGCGGGATAGCAGGTTCGATGTTGTCTAGCCAAGGGGCCGTCGTCGACACGACCCGGAACGTGCCTTCCTCGACCTCATGCCAACCGCTGGCGAGAAGAACCTCAGTGACGGCGCCGACCGTGATCCCATCTACGTCCATGGCTCGACCTTCTACTACTGCCCGCGTCAGTGTCCACTAGCGGTACTGGACCCGCAGTCAACACGGGAAACACCACCGGCTTGTGCACCCCTACCTCGTCACACCGACCGCTGCCCGAACATGAGATCAGGGTCCTTGCCCTTCTCGCATAACACGAGTTCGACCATGACCGCCATCCCCCTCTAACAGTCGAAACGACCGGGTCGGCGCACGGTTATGGGAGCGCCACGAACTTCGCGCCCAACCGCCTCAGTCTCTCCGCGGCCGCCCGCTCGTCCATCCCCACCAGCCGCAGACCGCGTCCCCGCGCTCAGGGCATCCCGCCCACCACGGACCACGATGCCGAACGTAGTGCGGGGGAGAGATACCCAGACGACGCGGTCAGCCTGCGTGACCGGCTTCGCCGCTCAGGCTGGCCAAGATGTACGGCGGGCTCGAGCTGAGATTCTCTAATCTCGACTTTCCTCTTCGGGCTTGCTCAGTGTCTCTGGCAGCCGGCCCGCTGCATTCATTGACGTGTACAGAGGGAAGATGACAAGGAACACCAGGGAGCCCATGATCGCTAGGTATACGAAGGCTTGGGCCTCCGGGTCTGGTAGATCACCACTCAAAACCTCGAGGCAGTACAACTCCGCGACTAGGTTGCACAGCCCGAGGGTGTAGAGAGCGATGATCGCTACGATGCGTCCGATGATCTGAGCTGGCCGCCGTCTAACTGCGTCGTTGGTCGCTGATCGCGCTTGGCTCGTGCTTATGACGGCTCGGGCTTCCAGGACTCCAGCTAGTGCGAAGACAGGGATGGTTTGGGCGCCGGTGCTGGCGAGGGCTTCGGTCATTGCCATGAGCGCATCCTCGGCGGGCTGATGCCGGCGGCGGGGGCATCTGGCCGTTCCTGGCCTGACGTGGACCTGTGCCGGGCCGCGGCGGAGGCGCACGATGCCGGCATGGCGAAGGCGCGGAGGCAGGTGCCGCAGTTCGTGAAAGACCGGATCGCCCGCCAAGCGACGCGCGAGAGCAACGAACAGCGGCATGGCGAGCGTGACTTGGTACCCATCATCGGTAGTTCCGGTCTCAAGCCGTTTCGCTAAGGAACTCGTAGTGATGAGTCGAAGGGAGGGCGGGCTATGTCGTCAGCGGTTGGTATGACCAGGAGCCTTTCACGAGAAGCGTCGCCATCGGGATCTGCCCGTAGATCCATGCTTCCGGCTTGCGAGGAGGGTCTCTATGGGGCCTGGCGGCGCATGGTCGGAGATCACCATCGTCCGAGGCTCATTGTGGCCGTCCCCGGCCGCTTCTGATCGACCTGTGGGTACGCCGTGTCATACGTCGCTGGATGGCGAAAGCGATCGCGCGAGGCCTCGCTGCGGTCACCTTGCGCTCTCCTGGACGTCGCTGACGCGATCCGAGAGGCGTCTCGCAGGGAGTGACATGTATTACGCCCCTACGGGACTCGTGATCCAGTGAACCTTGATGCCGGGGTGCTCCTCCGGCGCGTACGGTGACGTTCCCCGCCCGGGCCGCGTGGATGCGGCCGGCGTCACACCGGTCCCGCGGCGAGCGGCCGCGCCGCGGTGGTTACGCTCGTCGGATGGACGGCGGCCGGGGAGGCGAGATGGAGACGGAGACCGGGGCGAGGCCGCTGACCGGGCGTGACCCACGCCGCCGCCGGGCCCTGCTCGACGCCGCCGACCGCATCATCCTCCGCGAGGGACCCGACGTGTCCATGGCCTCGATCGCGGCCGAGGCGGGCATCAGCAAGCCGATCCTGTACCGCCACTTCGGCGACAAGAGCGGGCTCTACCAGGCCCTCGCCGAGCGCCATGTCCGCGTCCTGATCGACGCCGTGCGCACCGCGTTCCGCGCCCCGGGCGAACTCCGCGAGCGGGCGCGGGCGGCGATCGACACCTACCTCGCGACCATCGCCGCCAACCGTCACCTGTACGGCTTCCTCGTCCACCGCGCCGGCGCGGAGGACACCGCGACGCACAGCGTGATGGGCACGCTCATCCGCGGCCTGGGCGGCGAACTCGCCGAGATGCTGCTCGCCGAGGGCCGCCTGCGCGACCCGGTCCGCGGCCACATCTGGGGCCACGCCGTGGTGGGAATGGTCCAGGCCGCCGGAGAGTGGTGGCTGGAGCACGCGACCGTCCCCCGCGCCACCGTCGTGGACGGCATCGTGGACCTGCTCCTCGACGGCTTCCCGGCCCCCGGCCGCCCCTGACCCCGGCCGTCGTCGAAGCGGCGGCCCGGCGGGAGATCGCCGGGCCGCCGCTGTCCGCTCAGGTGGCGAGGCCCTCCTCGACCTCGCGGGTGCCCTGGACGACCTTCGGGTCGCCCTCGTCGGCGACATAGTCGTCGGCGCGGGTGATGTCGACGCCGTCGGCGGTGCGCAGGGCCCGCAGCAGCACCGTCGCCAGCACCGCGACGATCAGGTTGATCGCCAGGGCGATCGCGCCGACGTACACCGTCATCTTGGTGTCGATGCCGATGTCGCTCAGCGGGTAGGCCGAGCCGCCGAAGTGCAGCTTCTTGGTGGCCGGGTTGGGGATGCGGTAGAGCATCCACATGCCCGCCGCCATGCCGGCCACCCAGCCCGCGATCAGGCCGCCGCGGTGGAACCAGCGGGTGACCAGGCCGAGCGCGACCGAGGGCAGGGTCTGCAGGATGATGACGCCGCCGATCAGCTGCAGGTCGATGGAGAACTGCGGATCCAGCAGCAGGATGGCCAGCACCGCGCCGATCTTGACGACGAGGGAGGCGAGCTTGCTGACCGTGGCCTCCTCCGACGGGGTCGCGTCCCGCCGGAAGTACTCCTTGTAGATGTTGCGCGTGAACAGGTTCGCCGCGGCGATCGACATGATCGCGGCGGGCACCAGCGCGCCGATGCCGATCGCGGCGTACGCCACGCCGGTGAACCAGCTCGGGAAGACGTGGTCGAACAGCAGCGGCACCACCGTGTTGCCGTCCGGCTTGCCGTTGCCCCCGGCGACCGGCTTGATGCCGCCGGCGATCGCCATGAAGCCGAGCAGCGCGATCAGGCCGAGCAGGAAGCTGTACGCCGGCAGGGCCGCCATGTTCCGCTTGATGACGTTGCGGTTCTTGCTGGCCAGCACGCCGGTGACGCTGTGCGGGTACAGGAACAGCGCGAGGGCGGAGCCGAGCGCCAGCATGGCGTAGTTCAGCTGGTTGTTGTGGTTCAGCAGGGTCCCGTCCGTCGGGGCGGGCGTCTTGTCGAACTTGGCCTGCGCCGCGCCGAAGATGTGGCTCCAGCCGCCCAGCTTGTGCGGGATGTAGAAGATCGCGACGAGGATCACGACGTAGATCAGCAGGTCCTTGACGAACGCGATCAGCGCCGGCGCGCGCAGGCCCGACTGGTAGGTGTACGCCGCGAGGATGGCGAACGCGATGATCAGCGGCCAGTGGCCCTTCACGCCCATCGCCTCCAGCGTCGCCTGGATGCCGACGAGCTGCAGGGCGATGTAGGGCATGGTCGCGACGATGCCGGTGATCGCGACGAGCAGCGCGAGCGTCGAGGACCCGAACCGGGCCCGTACGAAGTCGGCCGGCGTGACGAAGCCGTGGACGTGCGAGACCGACCAGAGCCGGATCAGCACGAGGAACACCAGCGGGTACACGACGATCGTGTACGGCACGGCGTAGAAGCCGGCCGCGCCGGCGCCGAACACCAGCGCGGGCACCGCGACGAAGGTGTAGGCGGTGTACAGGTCGCCGCCGACGAGGAACCAGGTGATCCACGAGCCGAAGCTGCGGCCGCCCAGGCCCCACTCGTCCAGGCTCTGCATGGTGGTGGGCCGCCGCCAGCGGGCGGCGACGAAGCCCATCGCGCTGACGATCAGGAAGAGGACGATGAAGATGACGAGTTCGGTGGTGTGCCTGCCGGACATCGGTCAGTCCTCCTTCGTCTCGGCCGCGGAGGACGCGGAGGACGCGGAGACGTCCGCGCCGCCCGACGGGCGTCGCGTCATGAGGTAGACGATCGTCGTGCAGCCGACGCCGAGGACGATGAACGCGAACTGCATCCAGTAGAAGAACGGAAAACCGGCCAGTCGCGGCTTGTCCTTGTTGAAGAGGAACGTCAACAGGGGAACGACGACCGGGAGGATGAGCAGCCAGTTCCAGGGACTGCGGTCACTCCGGCGTGGTCCGGGCTCTGCGTCGGCCAACGGTCCTCCTCGCGTACGTCAATGGGGAGCCGCGCCGGGGTACCTTCCGGGCGGCCGAATCGTCCGCAGAAGATTTAAGGAAGGACGGGTCTCGGTTCGGTCTCGGCTACGCGTCTCTTTGGACGTTTCGTCCCCTCATCTGGGCCGTTGTCCGTGCTCACGGAGCGGACCGGCTGGCGCGCCGCCCCGCTCACGGGGTAATCTCGTGCCATGCGAACCCCGGCCAGGCAGCAGTGGTGGTGGCGCCGCTAGGCGGCGCGGGTTTCGCGTTCTCGGACACCGCAGCGACCGCCCTCGTCCGGCGGTCGTTTCTCGTTTCCGCCGACGAGGGCCTGAATGATCGAAGGGCCGATCGTGGAGACGACGACGGACTATACGACGGCGGGCGGCCTACGGGTCGTCCGTACCGACACGCCCGTTGACCCGGCGCGTAAGAGCGACGCGCTGGACGCGCTGGTCGAGGCGGTGGGCACCCGCCGGGGCGGCGTGCTCAGCTCCGGCATGGAGTACCCCGGCCGGTACAGCCGCTGGCACATGGCCTACGTCGACCCCTGCCTGGAGATCGTCGCGCGCGGACGCCGCCTGACCGTACGGGCCCTCAACGAGCGCGGGGAGGTCCTGCTCCCGGCCGTCTCGTCGGCCGTGGCCAGGACCGGCGAGCCCGCCGAGGTCCCCGGCGGCGTCGAGGTCTTCGTCCCCTCCTCCGACGAGGTCGTCGCCGAGGAGGAGCGCAGCCGCCGGCCCACGGTCTTCACCGCGCTGCGCGCCGTCTGCGACCTGTTCGCCGGGCCCGACCCGCACCTCGGCCTGTACGGCGCGTTCGGCTACGACCTGGCGTTCCAGTTCGAGCCGATCCGCCTCGCCATCGAGCGCCCGGCCGACCAGCGCGACCTCGTCCTCCACCTCGCCGACGAGATGATCGTGGTGGACCGCAAGCGCGAGACCTCGGCGCGGATGTCCTACGACTTCGAGGTCGGCGGCGTCAGCACCCGGGGCCTGCCGCGGCGGACCGAGTCCACGCCGGCGCCGCGGCCGCGTGAGCTCCCGCCGCAGCCCGAGCCCGGCGCGTACGCCGAGGTGGTGCGCGCGGCCAAGGAGAAGTTCGTCCGCGGCGACCTGTTCGAGGTCGTGCCCGGCCACGTCATGTACGGCCCGTGCCCGTCGCCGGCGGCGTTCTTCGAGCGGCTGCGGGTCACCAACCCGGCGCCGTACGAGTTCTTCTTCAACCTGGGCGAGGGCGAGTTCCTCGTCGGTGCCTCGCCGGAGATGTTCGTGCGCGTCACCGGCGACCGGGTTGAGACGTGCCCGATCTCCGGCACCATCCGGCGCGGCGGCGACCCGCTGGAAGACGCCGACAACATCCGTGAGCTGCTCAACTCCGCCAAGGACGAGTCGGAGCTGACGATGTGCACCGACGTCGACCGCAACGACAAGTCGCGGGTCTGCGTGCCCGGCAGCGTCAAGGTGATCGGCCGCCGGCAGATCGAGATGTACTCCCGGCTGATCCACACCGTCGACCACATCGAGGGGCGGCTGCGGCCCGGGTACGACGCGCTCGACGCGTTCCTGACGCACATGTGGGCGGTCACGGTGACCGGCGCACCCAAGACCTGGGCGATGCAGTTCATCGAGGACCACGAGGAGACGCCGCGGCGCTGGTACGGCGGCGCGGTCGGCTGCATCGGGTTCGACGGTTCGATGAACACCGGCCTGACGCTGCGCACCGCGCAGATCCGTGACGGCGTCGCGGCCGTGCGCGCCGGGGCCACCCTGCTGTACGACTCCGACCCCGACGCGGAGGAGCGCGAGACCTACCTCAAGGCGCGTGCCCTGATCGCCGCTCTGTCCCCGGTGGAGGACGCCGAGGGGGAGGCGAAGGCCGGGCGCGCCCAGGCGGGCGAGGGCCTGCGGGTGCTGCTCGTGGACCACCAGGACTCCTTCGTCAACACCCTGGCCGACTACTTCCGCCAGCAGGGCGCCGACGTGACGACGCTGCGGTTCGGCTTCCCCGACAAGATGCTGGACGAGATCCGGCCGGACCTCGTCGTGCTCTCGCCGGGCCCCGGCCGGCCCGCGGATTTCGACACGGCCGGCCTGCTCGACGCCGTCTACGCCCGCGACCTGCCGGTCTTCGGCGTGTGCCTCGGCCTGCAGGGCATGGTCGAGCACGCCGGGGGCGAGCTCTCCCTGCTGCCCGAGCCCGCGCACGGCAAGCCCGGCCGCGTCGCGGTGGAGGGCGGCCGCCTGTTCGCCGGCCTGCCCGCGGAGTTCACCGCGGCGCGCTACCACTCGTTGCACACCACGCGGGAGCAGGTCGGAGCGGCGTTCGAGGTGACGGCGACGCTGGACGACGTCGTCATGGCGATCGAGGACCCGGCCCGCCGGCGCTGGGCGGTGCAGTTCCACCCCGAGTCGATCCTCACCGCCACCGGCGAGACCGGGCACCGGATCATCACCAACGTCCTGGAGATGTGCCGCGCCGGACGGCGGTGAGCCGTGCGGACCGCCCGGGGGGTCTCTCAGAGACCGCCCCCGGGCCGGTCCTCCCCGCCGCCGAGGCGGTCGTGGAACTCCTCCAGCAGCGTCCGCAGGTCGGTGGGTGAGAGTCGCGGCGCGGCGCGGTCCAGCCGCTCCTCGCCCGCTCCGGGCAGGTAG
This sequence comes from Actinoallomurus iriomotensis, assembly GCF_030269445.1. Classification (GTDB taxonomy): domain Bacteria; phylum Actinomycetota; class Actinomycetes; order Streptosporangiales; family Streptosporangiaceae; genus Actinoallomurus; species Actinoallomurus iriomotensis. Next base: position 109,033 of record NZ_BSTJ01000016.1, on the reverse strand, counting down.
ACGTCGGTCGCGGCGGCGGCCACCTCGCCCTGCACGATCAGCGTGCTGGTGCCCCGTGCCATCGACGCGGCGTTGTGCACGATCGGGTACGGCTGGTGGTAGTACTCGCCGGCCGCGACCTTCTTGCGCCGCACCTCGCGCAGCCGGGCGGGGCCGGCCAGCCGCAGGACGTACTCCGCGCGGGATCCGGGGGACTCGTAGCGGTAGTGGCTCACGGCGAGCGGGCCGTCCGGATCCTCCTCGTACTCCGACAGCTCCAGCTCGCCGGCGGCGAGGTAGGACACGAAGTCCCAGCGATGGTTGTGGTAGTCGCCGTCCACCCAGGGCTGCCGCTGCCGCCACTCGTGCCACACGAGCTTTCGTCCGGCGGGCGAGACCGCGAGCACCACCTTGGTGAAGTCGTTGTGGTGCCGGTAGCCGTTCGCGGCGCACCAGGCGAGACGGCTCTCGTCCGCCAGGATCGACCGGACGAGCGACCGTACCCCGCCGCCCTCGACGAAGGGCCGGTAGAAGGTCTCGATGTAGCCGGGGGACAGAGGCAGGGCGTCGCCCAGGTCCGTGCATACCGCTTCGCGGGTCGTCATCACGCTCCGATCGACCGATGATCAGTACAGGCCAATACCCGTACGTCGCCTGTCTTGATCGGTTCAGCGATGACGTGTGCCGGTGGCAGGCCGCGGCGGGCAGGATCCACCGGAGATATCAGGAAATATCAGGCAAGATCAACCTCGACACGGTTGTCATGGAAGACCGCGCCGTGGCCCATGTCCGAGTCGCGTTCGTCGATCGTCGCGTTCACCGTGGTACCGCCGGTGAACTTCGCCCAGCGACCCTTGGTGGTGGCCGCCACGCCGGGGCGTACGCGGTCCGAGACCTCCGCCGTGGCCTCGAACGCGCCCCGCGCGTTGTGCACGCGGACCGCGGCGCCGTCGGCGATGCCCCGCGCGGCGGCGTCGTCCGGATGCAGGACGATCACCGGCCCGCCGGCCCGCCGCCGCAGCTCGGGGTTGTTGCCGAAGGTCGTGTTGAGGAAGTGGTGGGGCGCCGCGGAGATGAGCACGAGGCCCCCGCCGGAGTCGGCGTGCGGGGTGAAGGCGGGCAGCGGGTCCAGCCCCAGGCGGGTGGCGCGCTGGGAGTAGAACTCCAGCCGCCCCGAGGACGTCGGGAAGCCCTCGGCGAACGGCAGGAAGGGCCGGTCGACGTTCAGCCGGACGAACCCCTCCTCCCGCAGCCGCTCCACGGTGACGCCCTCCAGCCAGGGGTGCGGCGAGTCGAGCAGGTCCCGTACGAGCTCCTCGTCGGAGGCGTACAGGCTCGGCTCGGTCAGGCCCATGCGCCGGGCGAGCCGCCGGAACGTCTCGGAGGTGGACAGGCACTCGCCGGGCGGGGCGGCGGCGGGCTCGTTCCAGACCAGGTAGAGATGCCCGTACCCGGCGATGACGTCGAGGTGCTCGGGCTGCATCGTGGCCGGCAGCACGATGTCGGCGTAGTCGGTGGTGTCGGTGGGGAAGTGCTCCAGGACCACGGTGAACAGGTCCTCACGGGACAGCCCGCGCCGTACCTTGTTCTGGGCGGGGTTGCTGCCGACCGGGTTGGCCGCGATGACGAAGAGCGCCTTCACCGGCGGATCGTCCACCTCGAGCAGCCCTTCGCCGAGCCGGGTCATGGTGAGGCTGCGCACCGGGTGCGGCAGCAGGTCGATCCGCACCAGCTTGGGCAGGTTCAGCTTGAAGTGGCCGCTCGTGGAGTAGCACAGCCCGCCGCCCGGCAGCGCCCAGTCGCCGGTCACGCCGGGCAGGCAGGCGAGCGTGCGCAGCGCCATGCCGCCGCCGGCGTGCCGCTGGAGGCCCTGCGTCGCGCGGATCGCGGTCGGCCGGGTCCGCGCGATGCGTTCGCCGAGCGCGACGATCCGCTCCTCGGGCAGCCCGGTGATCTTGGCGACCAGGTCGGGCGGGAACTCCTCGATGCGGGCGCGGAACTCGTCCCAGCCGAGCGTGTGCGCGTCGATGTAGGCCTGGTCGTGCGCGCCCATGCGCACGATCACGTGCAGCAGGCCGAGGGCGAGCGCGGCGTCGGTGCCCGGCATCGGGGCCAGGTGCTCGTCGGCCTGCTGGGCGGTGCGGGTGCGCACCGGGTCGATGGCCACGACGTACGCCCCGTCGAGGCGGGCGTCCTGCACGGACTTCCAGAAGTGGTGACCGCTGGTCAGCGGGTTGGTGCCCCAGAGCAGGATCAGTTTCGACCGGGCGAAGTCCTCCGGGTCCATGCCGCCGGAGGTGCCCAGGGTGTACTTCAGGCCGGCGCTGCCCGCGGGCGAGCAGATGGTGGGCTCGTGCACCGAGGCGCCGAGCACGTTGAAGAACCGGCGGCCCGCGAAGCCCTCCATCCCCTGGACGTACCCCAGCGACCCGGTGCCGTGGAACGGCCAGATCGCCTGGCCGTCGTACTCGTGCATGATGTCGCCGAGCCGGCCGGCGATCTCGTCGAGAGCCTCGTCCCAGCCGATCCGCTCGAACCGGCCCTCGCCCTTGCGGCCGACGCGCCGCATCGGGTGCAGGATCCGGTCGGGGGCCGCGGTCTGCTCGAGGTAGCGGTTGACCTTCACGCACAGCGCGCCGCGCGTCACCGGGTGGGCGGGGTTGCCGCGCAGCTTCACGGCCGTGCCGTCGTCGTCCACGGTCACCAGCCAGGAGCAGGCGTCCGGGCAGTCGAGCGGGCAGGCTCCGACGGTCGTCTTCACACTTCGCCCTGGAAACGGGCGGCGAGGTAGCCCTCGATGTCGGGTCCGCCGGGCCGGGAGAGCACGTGTTCGAGCCAGGCGCGCCGTTCGAAGTCGGTGACGGCCAGCTCCCACACGCAGCCGATCGCGAGCGTCGGATGCGGCCGCATCGCGCCGAGCCGCGTCGGCAGGGCGGAGTACACCCGCTGGTGGATCTCGTTCTCGCCGGCCCACCAGTCGAACAGGGCGAAGGCGTAGTCCTTCGCGTCGTGGAGGATCACGAAGCCGACGCCGTACCGGTCGCTGTCGTGCGGGTCGCCGCCGCCGTTGTGCACGGCCGGGTGCGGCAGCACCGAGGGCACGAGGGCCTCGCCGACCGTGACGAGCTCGGGCCGGAGCGGGCCCCCGTTCACCGTGATGCCGTAGAACTTCAGCCGCCAGCCGGCCGCCTCATGAACCTTGAGGAAGCTGATGGCCCGTGGTCGGTACGCGCCGGTCCTGGTGATCGTGCTCTCCGTCACAGGCCCTCCTGAGGACAGGTACTCCTCCCTTTATACCTGCCAGGAATGTCCGTACTGAATGCGCATTACACCCCTGCCGGTGTCGCTCGGCGCGCCGCCGGTGGACCGTTCTAGGCTTGGGTTTCATGAAGAGTGTCGAACCCGAGGTCCACCTGGTCGCCCGTCCCGAGCTCGACTACGACGAGGTCGCCCGCTACCTCGCCGACGTGGGCGGCACGGCGTGGCTCGAGCGGCTGGACCGCGGCGACCTCGACACGGAGCTGAACGACCCGCAGAACCTCGCCGAGTTCGCCGGCCGGCTCTGCTACCGGTCGTGGGAGCCGGGGCTCAACCCGAACGTCACGAAGGTCCGCACCGACCAGATGGCCTACCTGGAGAACATCCTGCGCAGCCTGCACGGCTCGGTGCTGGAGCACGTCAGCTTCTCCTTCGTGCTGCACAACGTGAGCCGGGTCCTGACCCACGAGCTGGCCCGTCACCGGCCGGGTGTGGCCATCTCCCAGGAGTCGCTGCGGTTCGTGCGGCTGCAGGACATCCCGTTCTGGTTCCCCGAGTGGGCGCGCGAGGACGACGAGCTGATGAAGCGCGCCACGGCGCTCCTGTCCCAGATGGAGGAGTTCCAGGGCTGGATGGCCGAGCACTTCGGGCTCGACGACGAGGGCGTCCCGTTCAAGGAGAAGAAACACAAGACGAGCTTCATGCGCCGCTTCGCGCCCGAGGGCGTGGCGACCGGCCTGGTCTGGACGGCGAACGTCCGTACGCTGCGGCACGTGATCGAGGCCCGCACGGCCCCCGGCGCCGAAGAGGAGATCCGCCTGCTGTTCGGCAAGGTCGCCGAGGTGATGCGGCGTGAGGCGCCGGCGCTGTTCGGCGACTACGTCGTCGAGGACGGGGCCTGGACGCCCCAGTGGCGCAAGGTGTGACGCCGATGGAGATCTGTTTCCGCAGCGGCGTGACGGTGGAGCTGGTCAAGCACGCCGCCTCCGACGCCGACGTGATCTGGGCGGCCCGCGTCTCGACCAAGGGCGAGAGCTCGCTGGCCGACGTCGAGGCCGACCCGGAGCGCTCCCGCGGGCTGATCAACTTCCTGATGCGCGACCGGCACGGCACGCCGTTCGAGCACTCCACGCTCACGTTCTACGTCCGCGCGCCGATCTTCGTCTTCCGTGAGTTCATGCGGCACCGGACGTTCAGCTACAACGAGGAGAGCGGCCGCTACCGCGAGCTCGAGCCGGAGTTCTACGTGCCCGGGCCGGAGCGCAAGCTCGTGCAGGTCGGCAAGCCGGGCCGGTACGACTTCGTCGAGGGCACGCCCGAGCAGCACGCGCTGGTCACCGAGGCCACCAAGGAGGCGTACCGGCAGGCCTACGGCGCCTACCGGCGGATGCTCGACGCCGGGATCGCCCGTGAGGTGGCCCGCACGGTGCTGCCGGTCGGCCTCTACTCCTCGATGTACGCCACCTGCAACGCCCGCGCCCTGATGAACTTCCTGTCCCTGCGCACCCGGCGGGAGGACGCGGCCTTCCCGTCGTTCCCGCAGCGCGAGATCGAGATGGTGGCCGAGCGGATGGAGCGCGAGTGGGCCGCGGTCATGCCGCTGACCCACGCGGCGTTCGAGGCCAACCGCCGGGTCGCGCCCTGACCCCGTGCCGGCCGAACATCCTGGTCGCCATCGCCTCAGGGCCGGTCGCGGCCGGAGAACCGTGCGTACAGGGCGTTGAAGAAGTGCTCGTCGGGATCACCGAACCACGGACGTGGCCCGGTCCGGGTCCGGATCACGGATGACCGCCAGGCCCGGCGGTGTACCACCTCGTCCAGCAGGATCTCCAGGAGGCCGGTGAAGCCGTCGGCGCACAGGAAGTGCTTCTCCTCGTCGCGGCCGAAGTTGATGATCTGCCCCGGGGTGCCTCGTTCGGCGGGATCGAAGTCCAGGCCCACGTAGTCGGCGCGCACCGGGTCGGACCAGAGGGGAATCCAGCCGGGGGAGGTGTACAACGGCCTCACCACGTCCTCGGCCGCCGAGAACACCGAGCCGATCTCCTGGAGGCCGGCCAGGCCGCCCTCCTGCTCCTGTGACCTGCGGAGGTCTTCCCACTCTTCCCAGAGAGCCACGATGTGCCAGGTCGACAGGAACGACAGGGTCGGCAGGCAGGGCATCGCGTAGGTCTCGTCCAGCGTGGTCATCGTGGTGCGTTGCCCGTTGTGCATCCGGAGTACCTCGCTGACCTCCACGGGGAGCGCGCGCCCGGTTCGGGCCGCCACGACCTCGAGATCGGCGTCCGTGGCGCCCGGCGCCAGGTTGGCGTACGCGTCGGGAACCTCTCGGGCCAGCCAGGCCACGTACGCCGAGAACAACTCGACCGACCGCATCGTTCCTCCCGGACAGAAGGCTGGGGGTGTTGGTGATCTACAGCGTAAAGGCGCCCGCCGTCAGGACCGCAACACGGCCTGCGTCTGGGTGGTCTGGGCGACGTGGCGTCCGCCGTCGTCGTACAGGTCGGTCTGGACGACGATGGTGGTGCGCCCGGCGTGCAGCGGGCGCGCGACCGCCCGCACCCGCCCCTCGCGTACGGCGCGGAAGAAGCGGCTGCTCGACTCGACCGTCGTGGTGGCGGTGTCCGGGGGCAGGTTGAGGAAGGCGCAGGCGGCGCCGATGCTGTCGGCGAGGGTCATCAGCGCGCCGCCGTGCAGCGCGCCGCCGGCGGTGCAGCGCTCCGGCGCCCAGCCGAGCGTTCCGGTGACCTCCTCGGGGGACGCCGTTTCGATCGTTACGCCGGTGGCCTGCGCGAACGGCATCGCCGAGCGCAGCTCGTCGGGGGAGGGCATGCGCGACAGTCTGCCAGTTCCCGATCGCCGGACCCGTTACCTCCGAGGTCGTTGCGCCGATTCCCGGCTCACCGTAAATGGCGTTGGGGCTGGCCGTATAGGACGTCTCATTGACATTTATGCGTGCGGTGATGCATTTCTTGGTGTGTGGAGGTGATAGCGGAGTCGGAGTTTCCAGCGCTCTACCGTGCCGCCGACAACAGCGCGGTGGTGGGGCAGCGGCGTTTTCTCCTCGCCGTCCGGTTCCAGCTCTCCTCGCTCCTGCTCGCCGCCGTCTTCGGCTCGTTCAGCATCAACGCCGGGCACGTCGACGCCGCCGCGATCTGCGCGGCCGCGGCGCTGGCCACGGCCCTGGTCACCGAGGTCTTCCTGCTGACCGTCCGGCCCGACCGCCACTGGTACGAGGCGCGCGCCGCCGCCGAGTCCGCCAAGACCCTCGCGTGGCGCTACGCCGTCGGCGGCCAGCCGTTCGATCTGGACGGGGGCGCGGACGACCACGGCGCCGAGCGGCTCCTCCTGCGGCGCTTCACCGGTATCACCTCCAGCCTGCGCGACTTCGCCCTGGTGCCCGTGCGCGGTGGGGACCGCCAGGTGACCTCGGCGATGCGCCAGGTGCGCACGCTGCCGCTGGAGGAGCGGCAGCGGCAGTACCTCATCGGGCGGATCAACGACCAGCGGGCCTGGTACGCCGACCGGGCGCGGCGCAACGAACGCCGCAGCGCCCAGTGGTCGGTCGGGCTGGCCGCCCTGGAGACCGCCGGACTCGTCGCGGCCGTGCTGGGGGCCGTCCAGCTGATCAATTTCGATCTGCCGGGGATCGTCGGCGCCGTCGCCGCGGGCGGCGTCGCGTGGCTGCAGACCCGGCAGCACCAGCAGCTGGCCAGCGCCTACTCCGTCGCCGCGCTCGAACTCGCCGACATCGCCGAACGCGCGGAGTGGCCGCGGACCGAGACCGAATGGGCGCACTTCGTGGACGAGGCGGAGGAGGCCATCTCCCGCGAGCACACACTCTGGTGGGCCTCGCATACCTGAGACGACCCATGGGCACCGGCGGGGCGGCTCCCGCGTCGAAGTGAACGACGGCAGCGCTGAACGGAGGAATCGTTGAGCCACGGACCGGCCGGCTTCGACGTGTTCATCAGTTATGCCCATGATGACGACCGGCAGGTCATCCAGCGGCTGGCCGAGGAGCTCCAGGAGGCGTTCGCCGCGATCGCCGGCCGCCGGCTCACCGTCTTCCTCGACCAGGACGGGATCCCGACCGCGCAGCGCTGGGAGCGGACCATCACCAGCGCTCTGCGCACGAGCTCGGTGATGATCGCCGTGCTCACCGAGCGGTACCTGGTCTCGGACTGGTGCGCGCGGGAGTACGAGTTCTTCGTACGGACCGAACGGGACCACTCGCTCGAGGAGGGCTCCGCGCGCTCGATCCCCCGGATCTTCCCGGTCATGCCCGCCGGCGCGCCGGCCGAGGACGGCCTGACCGCGGAGCAGCGGCGACGGCGGCTGGACGTGAACGAGCGGCAGGGGATCGACCTCGCGGGACTGGCGGGCGCGGAGTTCACCCGGGAGGTGACCCGGCTCGCGCGCGACATCCACGACGCGCTCGTCCGCCTGCGCGGCGCCTCACCGGCCGCGCCGGCGCCGGCCGGCGACGAGGAGACCGAGCACCCGCAGGTCACCTCCGATTACGTGGGCCAGGGCGACCGGTTCGTCTCGCTGCTCACCGAGGCCGTGAACGTCACCGTCGTGGGCTGGACCAACACCAGCCTCGCCGAGTCGCTGGAGGCGGCGCTCAAGCGGAAGCGATCCCGGCACGGAAGCCACGCCTTCTGGCGTTCGCTGCGCATCGTCTTCCTGAAGGACGACCTGCTGGAGCTGGTCCGCGACGAGCACGACGCACAGTTTCCCGACAAGGAGACGGCGCTGCGACGGCGCCGGCAGAACGCCGGGTACGGGCGGCGGTCCCTGTCGGCGTTCCTGCAGAAGGAAGGCCAGCCGCACCGGCTGACCCTGTACGAGTACGGGCACATCCCGCCCTTCACCGGGACGCTGTTCGACATGCCCGATGGGCGCCGCATCGTGCAGATGGTCATCCGCCCTCCGCGGCGCAGCGCCTCCGACCACCTCATGCTGGAGTTCGCCGACCGTACCGACCAGTACTTCGGCGCGGCGTTCAACGACATCGTCGACCTCAGCGCCAGGTACGACGAGGTGCTGCCCATCGGCGAGCCCGATGACGACGACGTCTTCCAGGTCACCGAGGCGCGGTTCAGCAACCGGGTGCTGCAGGACGGCTCCGGCACGACGGGCTGGCTGCCGCTCGTCCTCGTCGTCACCTGGTGGCAGTCGCGGGGCGCGGCCGTGCCGCTGCTGCAGTTCCGCACCTCGCGCAATGCCGAGCGCGAGCTCGACCACCTCTCCCACCCCGCCGGGTACATCACGCAGGAGGACTACCGGCGGCTGGAGGAGCACGCGGCGGTCGCGACGTTCCCCCTCCCGCCGCACGCGCCGATGGTCGCCGCCCGCCGCCGGATCGCGCTGGAGCTCGGCGCGGACCTGTCGCAGGAGGTGACGTTCGCGCGGAACATGCGCTACTACCACCACGCCAAGGAACACCTGTTCTACTGGGTGTTCGACTGCAGGCTGCCGGCGCGGTTCCAGTTCCCGGCCGACGCCGAGATGCGCCCGTACACCCTGGAGGAGCTCCTGGCGATCCGGGAGAATCAGGCCGTGGAGTACGCCCTGCGGCTGTGCCGCGACCACCACGCGTCCCGGCGGGACCTCGAACGCATGGCGCGGCTGTCCGCGGACAACCTGGTCGTCCACGGCCACGACGAGCTCGCCGCCGCGCTCCTGGACACCGTGCGCGGCGACGGGGCGGCGGAGCCGGCCGCGCTCCAGGCCGAGCTGACCGCCCTCGCCGAGCGAACCCGGCGGACCAACCGCACGGGCGTGGGGGAGCGGCCGGTCCTCGGGCTGTCGGGCCTGGAGTACCGCGAGTTCTTCACCGGGATTCTTCCGCTGTACGTCCGCCTCGGGGTGCCGGGCGCGGTGGAGTACCTCGAAGGGCTGGAGGCCGACGCGACGCGCTACGCGGCCGTCGAGCGGCTCGCCGCGACCTACGCCGACGCCGGCGTGATGACCGAACTTCCCCTGGAGACCTGAGTTGACGACCGGCCTACCGGCCGCGTGCCCGCGCGTGGCGGTCACCGGCCACCGCGACCTCACCGAGCGGACCACGCACCTGGTGTCGTCCGCCATCCACGCCGCCCTCGCGCCGTACGGCCCGAACCTGGTGGGCGTCTCCTGCCTGGCCCCCGGCGCCGACCAGATCTTCGCCCGCACCGTGCTGGAGCTCGGCGGCCGGCTGCACGCGATCGTCGCGGCGAGCGGCTACCGCGCGACCCTCTCGCCGGACGCGCGCCGCACCTACGACGAGCTCCTGCACCGGGCCGAGTGGGTCGACACGCTGACGCTCGGCCCGCCGGTCCCGGCGTCGTACGCGACGGCCAACGAGGTGATGCTGGGGGCGGCGGACCACCTGATCGCCGTGTGGGACGGCCGTCCCGCGCGAGGCCGCGGCGGCACCGCCGAGGCGGTGGAGGAGGCACGCCGCCGGGCGATCCGGGTCGACGTCATGTGGCCTCGCGGCGCGCTGCGGGGGACGCCGGTCGGCGCCACGCCCTGAGCCGCGTGGGCCCCCGCCTCTCTCCCGCGTTTGAATGCAGTTCGCCCGTTACGGAACTCGCGGGAGAGAGGCGAGGACTACACCTTTCAAGCGTCGCGACGGCGATTCGTGTCACAGGTGCCCGCGGGCGTCCGTCACGGATTCGGTTCCGGCCCGGTCTTGACCTTGGGACCCTTTCCTTTTCCCTTTCCGGCGGACGGAGTGTTCGCCTTCCCGGTCGCGCTGTTCTTGACGCTCGGAACGTTCGCCTTCGGCGTCTTGGCCGGGTGTGGTTTCTCCGGTTCGGCCGACGGGCGTTCGCTGGAATGGGCCCCCGGCGTGGGATGCGAGTGCGAGGTGCCCGGACGCGGGCTCATGCTCGCGCTCGGGCTCACGCTTGTGCTTGTAGTCGTGCTCGGACTCGTGCTCGGACTCGGACTCGGGCTCGGGCCGTAACGGGCGCTCGTCCGGCCGGGCTCGGCCGGGGCGCCGGTACGGCCGGGCTGCCCGGTCCTGGCCGGCCCGCGCAAGTGCTGCCCGGTGGCCGCGAGGGCGACGCCACCGGCGAGCAGCAGAACGAGGCCCGCCACGATCGTCTTCAGGCCGACCAGCGCGGAGATCCGGCGCCGGTACGGCCGCGGGGACGGGAGCGAACGTGCCTGGCGGAACGCGGCCGCGGCCGCCTCCTCACCGGCCGGATGCCGAGCCGGGGGCGCGGCCGCCGCGGCGAGCAGCGCGGCGAGCTCCGGATGTCCGGCGGATTCTCCCCGGAGCATCCGCTCGGCGGTGTCGCGGTCGAGGCCGGGATCGTTCATCGCGGGGGCTCCAGGTCGTTGATGAGGCGCTCGAGACGGCGCAGCCCGCGGTGCGCCGCGGTCCGTACGGCTCCCGGGCGCTTGCCGATCAGCCGCGCGACGGCCTTGGCGTCCAGCCCGATGACGACACGCAGCACGATGATCTCGGCCTGGTCGCGGGGCAGACGCGCGATCAGCGCCAGGGCCGACCGGGTGGACAGCGAGTCCAGTGCCGCCGTCTCGGTGTCCTCGGACGCGGGCAGGTCGAGGAACTCGGCGACGGGCGCGTGCTCGACCGGACGGCGCCTGCGGCGGCGCAGGTGGTCGAGCGCGCGGTGGCGGGCGATGGTCGCCGTCCAGGCGCGGAAGCCCTCGGCGTCGCCGTCGAAGACGGTGATGTCCCGTGCGATGTGCAGCCACGCCTCGGAGGCGACGTCCTCGGCCTCGTCGCCGACCAGCGTGCGCACGTAGCGCAGCAGCCGAGGGTGGAACTGCCGGTAGAGCGTGCGGAAGCCGTCCTCGTTCCCGTCGCGCGCGGCCCGGAGAGCCGGGCCGAGATCGTCCGGCCCCGTCGCCGGCCAAGGCGGGTGATCGAGCTCCTCTGCATGACTCACGCGCGACATAATGCGCCATATGGGAGGTACACCCAAAGCCGCCCGCTGACCGAGCCCGCGCGCACGGGGCCGCGACAGGTCCGTGACGCCGCGAAACGCCGGGAGCCGGTGCCGTACGAGTGGCCGGCGGTGGTCATGGTGTCGCTGTGAAGCGGGCGCCTGCCGGGGCTGGGATAGTGGTCACCTGCCGGCCACGCACGAGCGAGACATCGGACGACGTGCGCCGGCGCCGACCGCAGCAGACGTTCGATGGAGCGCAGCAGTGACCTCCCTTCCTTCCCGCCGGGTTCTCGTCGTCCGCAACGCCGAGCGAAGCCCGCTCGGACGGTTCCTCCCCTGGTTCGAGGCCGACGGGCTGCACATCGCGGAGGTGACGGGCGACGCGGTCCCCGTCGAGCCGAACGGCTTCGACGCGGTGGTCCTGCTCGGCGGCGGCCTCCTGCCCGATGAGGACGAACGCGCCCCGTGGCTGGCGGCCGAACGCGAACTGACGCGGAGCGCGGTGGCGCGCGGAGTGCCGCTGCTGGGCATCTGCCTGGGCGCGCAGGTGCTGGCCGCGGTGGCGGGCGGCGTGGTCCGCGGCGAGTACGGCCGTCCGGAGCGCGGTTCGTGCCGCGTCTCGCTGCGCGAGGAGGCGAAGGCGGACCCGCTGTTCGCCGGGCTGCCGGAGCGGCTCCGCTTCATCCAGAACCACCGGGACCAGATCACCGAACTCCCACCGGACGCCGTCCGGCTGGCCGAGAGCGACGCCTGCCCGATCCAGGCCTTTCGCGTGGGAGAGCGGGCCTGGGGCGTGCAGTTCCATCCGGAGGCCGGAGCGGACCGGCTCGACCGCTGGGACGAGGCCGCCCTCGCCGACGCCGGCCTGGACCTGGGCGTCCTACGCGCCGAGGCCGAGCGAGCCGAGCCGGAGTCCTCCCGGCACGCGCGTCGCCTCGCGTCCAACTTCGCCGCCCTCGTCCACCGAACCGCACCCGTCTCCAGCGCGAATCTCCCCGGCTGACCCGCTGCGTGCGTCTCAGGAGCTCAGAACTTGGAAACGCCCGGGGCGTAGCCGTAGGCGTCCGCATCAAGCATCACCATGTCCTGGCCCTCGATGTCCAGGCGGCGGCAGCCTGGCGGGAACGGCATGGCCACGTGCTCGGCCAACATCTGCGAGAGCGCGTCGGCTTCTCTTCGAACATGCACGAGACCCTGCCGGATCCCACCCGGCGAACCAATGCGGTCACAGCACCAGATGAGCCACCCCGCCTCCAGCGCGTGATGTGCAGGCGGTGACGCATCACCGCGGGACGATCGATGCGAGCGCCGCGACGACCGGGCGAGGACCGCGTGGCCGGCGACGGGGCGGCCGTCGTGCGGTGGGGGCGGTTGCCCGGCCGATTCGGTGCCCATCAGGATCGTGGTATGACTGCGCAGAATGGACTCTGGCCTGCGGTGGAGGCGGCGCGGCCCGCCACGTTGCTGTCGGTCGGTCCGACTCTCGGCGTCGTGATGGTGGTGCTGGCGCTCGCCGCGACCGCCGTGGCGGCCGTCGGCCGGCTGGGGCACGGTCCGGCCGTGTTGCGTTCCGCGGTGCGCGCGGCGGTGCAACTCGCGCTCGTGTCCGTCGTGATCGCCACGATCACCCGGTCGATTCCGCTGACGGCGGTCTTCGTCGTGTTGATGTACCTGGTGGCCGCCCGGGTCGCCGGGCGGCGGATCACCACCGGCCGCGCCGCGTGGTGGGCGGCGGTGCCGATCGGCGTCGCCACCGCGCCGGTCATCGTCCTGCTGCTGGCGACCGGTCTGGTGCCGCCGCACGGCATCACGGTGATCCCGATCGCCGGCATCCTCATCGGCGGCGCCCTCACCGCCACGACCCTCGCGGGCCGCCGCGCCGTCGAGGAGCTGATCCACCGGCGCGGAGAGGTCGAAGCCGCCCTGTCCATCGGCTTGAGCGACCGTGACGCCGCGATGGAGATCTGCCGGCACCACGCGGCCACCGCGCTCATCCCGGCCCTGGACCAGACCCGGACCGTCGGCCTGGTCACGTTGCCCGGCGCCTTCGTCGGCATGCTGCTGGGCGGCGCGTCGCCGATCGCCGCCGGCGCGGTCCAGCTGTTCGTCCTCATCGCCCTGCTGGCGGTCGAGGCCGTCGCGATCGTGCTCACCATCGAACTGGCCGCACGCGGGCGGTTCGGCCGGCCGGTCACGGTCGCTCGCCGGTAGGCCGGGAGTCCCCGGTGGTGGTGGGGACTCCCCGGTGGTGGCGATTAGGAGCCGAAGACCGCGAACTCCCACAGCGAGTAGCCGTACTGGGTCGACCGCGCGGTCCCGTACATGCGGACGTAGCGGGCGGACGCGGTGACGTTCAGCGTCTGCGTGCCTCCGGTTCCGGTGGTGGTGGAGTAGACGGTGGTCCAGGTCTTCGCGTCGCCGGAGACCTGGATCTGGTACGCCGTGGCGTACGCGGTCTCCCAGTTCAGCGTCACCTTGCAGAGGGAGCGGGTGCTGCCGAGGTCGACCTGGAGCCACTGAGGGTCGCTGAAGGCCGACGACCACCGGGTGCCCGCGTTTCCGTCGACGGCGTCCTGCGCGGGGAAGGCCACCGACTCGGTGGAGGACGCCGTGGCGGTCCTGCCCTGCGCGATGTTCGTCGTCGAGCAGCCTCCGGCGGGGTTCACGGTCCAGGCGAAGGAGGCCGATCCGCCGGCCCCGGTCGTGTCCTTGGCGGTCACCGTGACGTTCGAGGTCCCGGTCGCGGTGGGGGTGCCGGAGATCAGTCCGGTGGAGGAGTTGATCGACAGCCCGGCGGGCAGGCCACTGGCGCTGTAGGTGAGGGTCTGGCCGGACGCCGAGTCGCTCGCGTGGATCTGCAGGCTGACCGCGGTGCCGACCGTGGACGTCTGGTCACCGGGGGTCGTCACCGTAACCGTGTTGCCGCCGCCGGTGGGCAGAGTCCACTGCTGCTGCGCGGAGCCGGTGCAGGTCTCGACGTCCAGCCGCGCGCCGGTGTTGCCGCCGGGATCGGTCAGGCACAGGCCGGAGTTGGGGTTGACCAGCTCACCGTTGGACTGATGCCTCCAGAGCTGGGCGTTGGTGCCGTTGCACGGATACCAGTCGACGTTGGTGCCGCTGGACGTCCCGGCGCTGACGACGTCGAGACAGCCTCCCTGCACGCGCAGCGTGTCGTCGCTGTAGGGCGACCAGGTCTGGCCCGCGCCGCCGTTGCAGGAGCCGACCCCGATCGGGTTGCCCTCGGTGTTCAGCGAGTTCTGGTTCGTCAGGCACAGGCCGTTGATGCCCTTCACCGTGCCGGTCCCGGTGGCGGTCGCGGTGGGCGTGGAGTTGCCGCCCTGCTCGTAGACGGCCACGTACCCGACGCTCATCGAGGCGCCGGACGTCGTGGCGGAGGTCGGCGTGGTGCAGCCGCAGATCCCGTCGGGGTAGTTGCCGCCCATCGCGAGGTCCCAGATGATGAAGAACCCGTGGTCGATGGCCTGCTGCCAGGCCGTCGTGCCGACCGAGGCCTCGGTGATCGTGCTCTCCACGGTGCCGTCCATCAGGAACTGCAGCGACTCGGCACTCGTGTTGGTGCGGTCGATGATCACCGTGTAGGTGTGGTAGCCCGTCTGGCAGGTCGAGCTCGTGTTCGGGCAGGCGATCAGGGCGTGGCCGGGGCTGTTGGCCGAGTCGTGGAGGGTCTGCGAGGCCTCGTTGAGAGCGTTGACGTCCTCCATCATGTCGATCTCGCCGGAGGTGGGCCAGCCGCCCCCGGCGCGCATCGGCGAGCCCAGGGCCCAGAACGCGGGCCAGTACCCCAGGCCGCTCGCCGGGTTCGGCTGCTGGATCGACGCCGTCATCTCCAGCTTGCCGCCGGGCGGGGCCTGGAAGTCCTCACGGGTGCTCTCCAGCCGCGCCGAGGTCCAGGTGCTGCCGTTCTTGATGGCCTTGAGCACCAGGTGGCCGTTCCCGTCGAGGTAGGAGTTGGCGGTCGAGCTGGTGGTCTGCTCGATCTCGCCGGTGCCGTAGCCGGTGCCGATGTCGTAGAACCAGTTCGCCGACGAGGGCGGCGACCCGGCGGTCCCGGTGAAGTCGTCGCCGAACACGGTCGTCCATCCGGCCGGGGGCGGCGGCACGGTGTCGGCGTACGCGGCGGGCGCGCCGGAGACGGTCGCGGTCAGGACGGCGCTGAGGCAGGCGGCGAGCAGCGCCAGGACCGCCAAGGCCGCCCGGCGCCGTCCGGGACGCGGGGCCGAAGGCGATGGTTTCGAAGCCGATGACATTGGGTCTCCTGAGGGGCGAGGCGGAGGCATCTCAGAGAGCGCTCTATCGGCCGTAGATTCGACTTATTCACGCCTTGTGTCAAGACTAAAATTAAGTACCGACAGAATGAGCGTCATGGTCGTGTCCTCGCGGTGACGCGCGACGGCGTGGCGAACCGGTGGTTTGAGGTGGCGTTAAGGTGGTGCGTGGATAATCCTCGCCGACGGCAAGTATCCGGACGAGGCGACAAGACGGTGATGACGATCGCGGCCGACCACGAGACCTACGACGCCGTCGAGCATGAGCTCGGCGTCCTCCTGCGCCGCGCGCGTGCGCTGACCGTCGGGATGATGCAGGAGGTGCACCACGGCCTCGATCCGGCGGCGTACGGGCTGCTCCTCGGCCTGTACGATCGCGCGCCGGCGCGCCCGAGCGACATCGCGGCCTACTTCGGCGTCGGCAAGGCGACGATCAGCCGCCAGCTGAAGGCGCTGGAGGACCTGGGTCTCGTCGAACGCCGTGCCGACCCCTGCGACGGGCGTGCCCACCTGCTCGCGCTCACGAGCGAGGGGCGGCGCCGGATGGACGCCGTACGGGTCGCGCGCCGCGAACGCTTCTACGCGCTGCTCGACACCTGGCCGGAGGGGGACGTGCGCACCCTGGCCACGATGCTGGCCCGCTTCAACCGGCTGGCCGAGGAGAACGGTACGCGCTCCCGGCCGGCGGGAGACGGCGAGAACCTGGCGCCGAGTTCCGGCCTGTAGGGGGTCAGCTCACCCTGGTGCGGTGAACGGGGCATATGCCCCACCGTGCCAGCCTGCGAGCCGGGCAGCGATGGAACCAGCGCGACCACGACGCGCGCGGCAGCTGCCCGACGAACAAGGCGTCGCCTTGCTCGGCGCGTGCGATCTTCGCGAGGCATCGGTCCGGGCGGCCCGAGACGACCTTGAACCTCCAGGGCCGGCCCGTCGGGTCGAGGGTCTGGACGCACTGGAGCCAGGCGTCGACCTCCCGGCTGTCCCGGCACTCGCGGCTGATCGCCACGGCGCCTGGCGCGAGGAACGCCGTCATCTCGCACATGCCGGGCAGGGAGCGGACGTGGACGCACAGGATGTGCGCGTCGACCTCCGCCGCCCGATCGGCGGCCTCCCGGAGCGCGGCGAGCCCGGACTCGGTGCCGTCCACGCCCACGATGAACAGCGGTCTGTTCCGCGAGCCCCGGACAGCGCTGTCCGAGCCGTCGGGGCCGAATGAGTGATCCATCGCCGTCCTGACTCCTTACCGCTGTTCCATAGTACGCTATGTAAATCGGTGAGCGGGGGATGAAGCGTGGAGCTTTTCGATGAATTCGTCGACGCGGTCCTGGATCTGATGCGTACGGCGCGGCGTACGGGTGGCGCCGCGCACACCGTCCGGGGCGACGGCGTCTCGGTGCCGCAGCTCGTCGTCCTCGGCGCGGTCGACGTCGCGGGCGGGCAGGGGGTGACCGCGGTGGCGGAGCGCGCGGGGCTGGCGCAGCCCACGGTGACCCGTGCGCTGGCGGCGCTGGAGCGCCGGAGTCTCGTCCTGCGCGCGCCGCACGTCAGTGACGGCCGGACCACGTCCCTCGCGCTGACCCCCGCTGGCAAGGCGGTGCTGGAGGAGACGATGCGCAACGTCATCGCACGCTTCGGCGAGCTCTGGGAGACGCTGGCGGACGACCAGCGTGAGCACTCGGTGCGCCTGATCCGCAGCCTCTCGCGGATCACGGCCGAGCTCACCTGACCCGCGCCGCCTCTCTCAGCCCTCGCGTGGGCCGGGTCCGGGATCGCTGTGATCTACTGGACCTGGCTCTGCCCTATGCCGATCACCCCGACTGGCAGCCGGCTCACTGACCGCCGGCCCTAGGCCGGAGGGCCGCCGCCCGCGTCGTTCAGGGCCCCGGTGACGGCCGCGCGGGCGAGCGTACGGGCGGTCTGCGGGTTCACGTCCGCCGGTGGGCGGGTGACCAGGGTGAACAGTGCGCCGCCGAACAGCGTCATGAGCGTCTGGACCTGCTCGGGTGAGGTCGGCAGGCCGAGCGCGCGGTGCTGGCCGATGGTGAAGTCGAGTGTGGCCCGGCCCATCCGGTCGAGCGTCTCCTGGAGGGCGGGGCGGCGCGTGGCCTCGAGGCTCAGCTCGTAGATCGCCAGATAACGGTCGCGGTGCTCGGTGGCGGACACGTACAGGGAGAGGGCGATCAATTCGACCAGGTCGCCCGGACCGGGCGGGACCGGCGACCGGGCGTTCGCGGCGCGCATCTCCGCCTCGTGCAGCTCCACGACGCGGCGCGCGGCCGCCTTGAGGAGCGCGTCCCGGCTGCGGAAGTAGTTGGACGTGGTGCCCGGCGGCAGGCCCGCCCGCTCGTCCACCGTGCGGTGACTCAGGCCGTGGACGCCGGACCGCGCCAGCACCTCGATCGCGGCGTCGGCCAGGGCCTGACGGCGTTCGACGTTCGGCTGCGGCGGCACCCTCCCAACGTACTACAACGATGATAGTACTATCATCGTAGTGACTTCCCGAGGAGGCGCTGTGCGGGTACTGGTGATCGGGGCGGGCGTCGGCGGTCTGGGCGTGGCGCGGGCGCTGCTGGCCGGCGGACATGAGGTCGGCGTGTACGAGCGTGCGCCCGCCCTGCGGACGGGCGGAGCGGCGCTGACCCTGTGGAGCAACGGCACGGGCATCCTGGACGAGCTGGGCGTCTCGGTCGCGGACGCCGGCGTGCGGATCGACGTCCTCGAACAGCGCGACCAGGACGGCCGGCTCCTCGTGAGCGTCGACGTCGCCCGAGCGGCCGCGGCGTACGGGCATCCGCACGTGTCGCTGCCCCGCCGCCGGCTGCTCGAACGGCTCGCGGACGGCCTGCCGCCGGGGACGGTCGCCTTCGACCGTGCCTGCGCGGCGATCGAACAGGACGGGGACATCGTGCGCGCGCGGTTCCGCGACGGCGGCGTCGCCGAGGGCGACCTGCTGGTCGGCGCCGACGGGCACCGCTCCGTGGTCCGCTCACAGCTGTGGGGCGGTGACCCGACCGAGCCGACCGGCTGGGTCACCTGGCAGGGTCTCAGCCCGATGGCGACCGACGTCACCTCCTCGCGGTGCGGCGTCATGGTGGTGGGCCGCGCGGGCATGTGCGGCCTCATGCCGGCGGGCGATGGGCTGCTGCAGTGGTGGTTCGACGTACGCCGCCCGTCCGGTGCGCCGACGCCGTCGTCGCCGCTCGCCGAGCTGCGGCGGCGCTTCGGCGACTGGGCCGCGCCGGTCCGTGACGTACTCGCGGCCGCCGACGACGCCGACGTGGAGTTCTTCCCCCACTACCGCCACCGCGTGCCGCGTAAGTGGGGGTCCGGCCGGGCCACCCTGGCCGGCGACGCGGCACACACGATGCCCCCGACCCAGGCACAGGGGGCGAACCAGGCGCTGGAGGACGCCTGGGCGCTGGCCGCCGCCCTGCGCGCGCCGTCCGACCTGCCGTCCGCGCTGCGGGAGTACGAGCGGTCCCGGTCCCGCCGGGCCGGTCGGGTGGCCAGACTGGCGGGTGCGGAGGTCACCGACCGCTACGGCCCGATGCTGTCCCGGCTCACCCCGGACGGTCTGGTGAGCCGCTTCCACACCCGATGGCTCAGGCGGATCAGCGACTACCTCGTCGCTCACTGAAACGCGCGGCCCGGGGCGGGGCGGCGAACGAGGCGATCCAGAAACCGGCCGGCCGCCGGCCTTGACATCATCGATGATGGGCGGATGATCGACAGAGACCGCGCGGTGCGCTTGGTCGAAGAGCTGCTCCGCGCCGAGGAACGGGAGTTCGCGGAGCGCGGCCGGCCGGTCACTCTCGCGATCTGTAAGGTCACCGAGCACCGCCTCGGCTGGATCATCGACTCGCAGTCCGCGGCATACGTTCACAGCGGCGACGTCGGCGCCATGCTCGTCGGCGGTGGTCCCTATCTGGTCGACCGCCACGATGGGAGCGTCCATCGGATTCCGGCCACCGACTACGTCGGCGGGCTTTGGGAAGAGGACTACGAGCAGCGCATCAAACCAACCGGTGCCGCCGAGGCCGATCCTCTTCGCGGCACCCCGTTCGCGACCGAGATTCGTAAAGCGTTGGAACAGGAGGGCCGGGTCGCGGCCATCCGGCGCCTCAGGCGATGTGCTCCCGGCGTGAACATGGCCCAGGCCAACGACTACGTTGCCGCGATCGCGGCCGGAGAGCGACCATCAGCCGAGCTGATCGAACTGGCCGGACCGCCCGATCGGTTCTCGAGCCGCCTGGGGATCACGACCGTCGCCGGCCCCCTGCTGACTCCCTGACGCCGTCCGGCCTGCCGTCCACGCTGGAGTACCAGCGACCTCTGTCGCGCCGGCCGGTCGTCGGGCGGGGCCGGCGGGTGCGGAGGTCGCCGACGGTGACGGCCCGATGGTGTCCCGGCTCGCTCTGGGCGGTCCGTCAGTGCAGGCTCGGGGGTGCGGCGGCCAGCGCGATCAGTTCGGCGAGTTCGGCGACGCGGTCCGGGTCCTCCGGCAGGCGGCTGGTGGCGATGCGCAGGTGCGGGCCGGTGGCGGTCACCTGGTAGCGGCTGCCCGGCCCCGCCGCGACCCCGTGCGCGGCGAGCGTGACCAGGGCCGCGGACTCCTCGGCGACCGGGACCCACAGCATCAGGCCGTCGCGGTTGGCGGTGGGCACTTCGCGCTCGGCCAGTGCGGCGGCCAGGGTCTCGCGACGCCGGGCGTACGTCTCGCGCGCGTGGGCGACGGTCCGGCGGGTCTGGGCGTCGGTGAGCAGCCAGGCCAGGGCGTCCTGCAGGATGCGGCTCGTCCAGCCGGTGCCGTAGCTGCGCAGCACCCGTACCTTCTCGACGGTCTCGCCGGCGCCGCCGATCACGGCGACGCGCAGGTCGGGGCCGTGTGACTTGGAGTAGGACCGTACCAGCACCGTACGGCCGGGCAGGTGCTCCCCGATGCTGACCGCCGGCGCGGCCGACACCTCGCCGATGCCGTCGTCCTCGACCGCGAGCGTGCCCGCGGGGGCCAGCAGCGCGGCCAGTTCCGCCGCGCGGGCCGGGGTGAGCGCGTGCCCGCACGGGGTGTGGCCGCGCGGCTGGTAGACGAACGCCGCCGGGTTGGTCCGCAGCGCTCGGGCCAGCGACGAGGGGATGGGCCCGTCGCGGTCACAGGCGACCGGCACGACCTCCGCGCCGAGCGCCTCGACGATGTCCAGCAGCCGGGCGCCGGTCGGGTCCTCGACGGCGATGCGGTCGCCGGGCAGGGCCAGGGTCTGGCAGACGAGCTGCATGCCCTCGTACCCGCCGCCGACGACGAGCCGGCGTTCCGCCGGGAACGGCCAGGTCGGTTCGACCGCCTCCCGCAGCCGCTCGGTGATCGTCTCGCGCGCGTAGTCGTTCAGCCGCTCGGTGCAGGCGGCGGCGGCGAGCGCGTCGTCCAGGCGTGGCAGGAGCGCGGGGTCGGGTGCGGCGATGGCCAGGTCGACGGCGAGCCGGCTGCCGAACTCGCCGATCCGCTCGTAGCGGGCGGGCCGCGGGACGCTGGGCGGCCCGATGACGACGGTGCCGCGCCGCCGCTGCGCGCTGACCACCCGGTGGCGGCGCAGCGTCGACCACGCCTCGGCCACCGTCGCCGGGCTCACCTCCAGCTCGGCGGCCAGCCCGCGCACCGTGGGCAGGCGGGAACCCTCGGCGATGTCGCCGCGCCGGATCAGGTCGGTCAGGGCCGCGGCGATGCCCCGGGCGCTGCGCTCGCCGATGTGCCCGGCGAGCCAGCTCGCCTCGACCGTGATCTCGCCCATATTCCCCCGCCGATGATTTTCTTTGTTCAGTAACAAAACACCCATTGTACTCACGTTTGGCTGAACATAAGGTCGGTCGTCATTACGGCCTATCCGAAACGGAGCGTTGTGTCGGTTCCACGCATTCGCCTCGCCCTGCGGGACTGGGATCATCTGGTCCCGCTCGTCACCGGCCGGGTCCGCCCCCGCGGCTTCGAGCTGGAGATCGAGTCCCGTGCCATCACCCCCGACGTTCTGGGGGAACCCGGGCTCGACGGCGGCGAGACCTCCTTCAGCCGGTACGCCCTGGGACGCGGCGACGGCGACGACCGGCTGGCCGGTCTGCCGATCTTCGTGATGCGCGGGTTCCGGCACCGTTGTGTCCTCGTACGGCGGGACAGCGGCCTGACCACCGCCAAGGACCTGGCCGGGGCGCGGATCGGGCTGACCGGCTGGCCCGACTCGGGCAACACCTGGACGCGGGCGATCCTGCGCTCGGCCGGCGTCGACCTCGGCGGCATCGCCTGGACGGTCGGCCCGCTGACGGCGGGGGAGACCGGCAAGGACCGCGTCGGCCCCCGCCCGCTGCCCGCCAACGTCACGGTGACCGACGAGTCGCTGGTGGACGGGCTCGCGGACGGCCGCTACGACGCGATCTTCACGCCGTTCATGCCCGAGGAGATGTTCACCTCCTCCAGCCGCTTCCGCCACCTGTACGACGACCACCGCGGCGCCGAGCTCGGCTACTTCGGCCGGACCGGCTTCGTGCCGGGCATCCACCTGCTGGCGCTGCGCCGCGAGGTGGTCGACGAGCATCCGTGGCTGCCGGCGGCGCTGGAGGAGGCGTTCGAGGAGTCCAAGCGGCACTGGCTGGCGCGGCGGCGTCACCTGGCCGACACGACGCCGTGGCTGCTGTCCGAGCTGGAGGCGGGCACGCGGATCTTCGGCTCGGACTGGATGCCCTACGGCGCCGCGGCCAACGCCGCGATGACCGCCGCGTTCTGCACCGAGCTGCACGAGCAGGGCATCGCCCCGCACCCGATCGACCCCGAGGAGTTGTTCGCATGAGAATCGCCGTGGGGCAGTTCGCCGCCACCGAGGACTGGCCCGCCAACCTCAAGTCCTGCCTGGCGCTGGTGGACCAGGCCGTCGCCGGCGGTGCGGACCTGCTGGTGCTGCCCGAGGACTCTCTCGCCCTGTTCATCGACGAGCCCGCCCGCATCGCCGAGGTCGCCCAGCCGCTCGACGGCCCGTTCGTGACGGCGCTGGCCGAGCGCACCGCCGGGACGTCCGTCACCGTCGTGGCCGGGCTGCACGAGCCGGCCGGCGACGGGAAGGTGTTCAACACGCTCGTCGCGGTCCGCGACGGCGCGCTCGTCACCTCGTACCGCAAGATCCACCTGTACGACGCGTTCGGGTCCCGCGAGTCCGACCGCGTCCGCCCCGGCGACGGCGAGCCGGTGGTCTTCGACTGCGCCGGATGGGCCGTGGGCCTCATGACCTGCTACGACGTAAGATTCCCGGAAATCGCCCGGTTGCTGGCCGACCGTGGCGCCGAGGTGATCGCCCTCCCCGCCGCCTGGGTACGCGGGCCGGCCAAGGAGCGGCACTGGGAGGTCATGACCGTCGCCCGCGCGCTGGAGAACACCTGCTACGTCGCGGCCTCCGGCGAGTGCGGCCGGCGCAACATCGGCGCCAGCATGATCGTCGATCCGCTCGGCACCGTACGCGCCCGGCTCGCCGACGCGCCCGGCCTGGCCTGGGCGACCGCCGACCGCGAGGAACTGGGCGAGGCCCGCCGGCGGCTCCCCGTGCTCGCCAACCGCAGGTTCGCCGTCGACCCGGCGATCCGTCCCCTGGAGGAGTGGTGTTGAAAGGCATCATCGCCGTACTCGCCGCGGTTCTGCTCCTGGGCGCGTGCGGGAAGAACCCGCCCGAGGCCGAGGGCATCCTGGGCGGCCACAAGTCCCAGGGCGTCGACCCGGCGGAGCTGCGCCAGACGACCGACCACAAGCTGCACGACCGGCTGCCCGCCAAGGTGCGGGCAGCCGGACGACTCATCTCGGTGAACAACGGGTCCTTCCCGCCGTACGAGATCGCCGGCTCCGACGGGCGCTCGCTGAGCGGCGCCTCCGCCGACATCTCCACCGCGCTGTCCCAGGTCCTCGGCGTCAAGATCGAGCACGTCACCGTCGACGGCCTGCCCAGCGAGCTGACCGGCATCAAGGCCGGCCGGTACGACTTCGCGATCGGCCCGATCGGTGACTTCCCCGACCGTGAGGGCGCCGCGGACTTCGTCGACTGGGTGCGGGAGTTCGTGGTCTTCGCGGTGCCCAAGGGCAACCCCAAGCACATCGGCTCCATCGCCGACACGTGCGGGCTGCGGATCTCGGTGATGGCCGGCGGCTCGGCCGAGGACGTGATCAAGAAGCAGTCGAAGACCTGCACCGCGCAGGGCCGCCCCGGCGTGCAGGTGCAGTCCTACAAGGACCAGCCGACCTCCATCCTCGCCGTGCGCTCCGGCCGGGCCGACGGGTTCTTCTCCTCCCAGGCCCCGCTGACGTACTTCGTCCAGCAGTCCGGCAAGGACCTGCAGCTCGCCGGCACCGGCAAGGCCAACGGCTTCGCCGACCTGTACCAGGGCGCGGTCGTCGCCCAGGGCTCGCCACTGCGCGACGTGCTCCTCGACGCCCTGCGCACCCTGGTGAAGAACGGCACCTACACCAAGGTCATGACCAAGTGGGGGCTGAGCGCCAACATCCTGACCAAGCCCGGCGTCAACCTGGCGCCGAGAGAGGGGTGATGGACATGACCGTCACCGACCGGCGGACCGAGGAAGAACGCGAGGGCCGAGCGGAGGTCGACGTGGCCGGGGCCACGCGTCCGCGGCACCCGCTGCGCTGGGTCGCCTCGCTCGTGCTGCTCGTCCTCGCGGCGCAGCTCGTGCACCTGCTCGTCACCAACGACAACTTCGAGTGGCACGTGGTCGGCGAGTACGTCAACGCGTCGATCATCGGGCACGGCATCGCGATCACGCTCGAGCTCACCGTGGTCGCCATGGCGGTCGGCATCGTCGGCGGCGTCCTGCTCGCCGTCGGCCGCCTGTCGGAGAACCGCCTGCTGCGCGGCGCCTGCGGCCTGTACGTCTGGTTCTTCCGGGGCATCCCGGTGCTGGTCCAGCTCGTGTTCTGGTACAACCTGTCCGCGCTGCTGCCGAGGATCTCCTTCGGCGTGCCGTTCGGGCCGGAGTTCGTCAGCGGCGAGACCAACCACATGATCACCCCGCTGCTGGCCGCGATCCTCGGCCTGGGCCTGAACGAGGCCGCGTACATGGCCGAGATCATCCGCGGTGGTCTGCTCGCCGTCGATCCCGGCCAGACCGAGGCCGCCCACGCACTGGGCATGAGCGACGCGCGCACGTTCCGGCGGGTCGTGATGCCGCAGGCGATGCGGTTCATCGTCCCGCCCACCGGCAGCCAGGTGATCAACATGCTGAAGGCGACGTCGCTGGTGAGCGTCATCGCCCTGGCCGACCTGCTCTACACGGTCCAGTCCATCTACAACCGGACGTTCCAGACGATCCCGCTGCTCATCGTCGCCTGCCTCTGGTACCTGCTGATCACCTCGATCCTGTACGTCGGGCAGTCCTTCATCGAACGCCGCTACGCACGCGGCGCGACCCGCCAGGCGCCCCAGGGTTTCTGGGACTTCGCCCTGCTCCGCCGTCGCGCCAAGACTCCGGAGGTGCCGTCATGACGACCGCGATGGTGCACGCCGCGGGAGTGCGGAAGAGGTTCGGGCACCTGGAGGTGCTGAACGGCATCGACCTGGACGTCGCGGCCGGCGAGGTCGTCGTCGTCCTCGGTCCGTCCGGGTCGGGCAAGTCCACCTTCCTGCGCTGCATCAACCATCTGGAGACCATCGACGGTGGCTCCATCCACGTCGACGGCGAGCTGATCGGCTTTCGCGCCGAGGGCGGGCGCGTACGGCACCTGCGCAAGCGCGAGATCACCCGGCAGCGCCGGGAGATCGGGATGGTGTTTCAGCAGTTCAACCTGTTTCCGCACCTCACCGTGCTGCAGAACATCGTGGAGGCGCCCACCGGCGTGCGCCGCGAGCCGTCGGCGCGGGCCCGCGAGCACGCGCTGGAGCTGCTGCGCCGGGTCGGGCTGGAGGACAAGGCGGGCGCCTATCCCCGGCAGCTGTCCGGCGGCCAGCAGCAGCGGGTCGCGATCGCCCGCGCCCTGGCCATGCGCCCGAAGCTGATGCTGTTCGACGAGCCGACCAGCGCGCTCGACCCCGAGCTGGTCGGCGAGGTGCTGGCCACGATGAAGAGCCTGGCCGACGACGGCCTCACCATGATCGTGGTGACCCACGAGATCGGCTTCGCCCGCGAGGTCGCGGACCGGGTGGTGTTCATGGACGACGGCCTGGTCGTGGAGTCCGGGCCGCCGTCGCAGGTGCTGGAGAACCCGGCCAACCCGCGGACGAAGGCCTTCCTC
The DNA here is from genome assembly GCF_030269445.1 of Actinoallomurus iriomotensis. Classification (GTDB taxonomy): domain Bacteria; phylum Actinomycetota; class Actinomycetes; order Streptosporangiales; family Streptosporangiaceae; genus Actinoallomurus; species Actinoallomurus iriomotensis. The sequence continues at coordinate 83,339 of NZ_BSTJ01000016.1, read as the reverse complement.
AGCAAGGTCCTGTGACCGTCGAGTGCGTCACGTGGTGACGCACTCGATCCAGTAGCGGCCGTCGTCGTCGCGGTGGGCGCCGTGGATGTCGGTGGCGAGGTAGGGGAACGCGCGGTCGAAGTCCTCCAGGGCGTGCAGGTAGCGCATCAGGGGACCGTCGTCCGGGCCGGTCGACTCGCCGGGCGTCAGCATGGGGATGCCCGGCGGGGTGACGACGACGGTCGCGGCGGAGACACGGCCGGCCAGGTCGCGCAGCGGCACCCGCTCCGTCCTGGACCGGATCAGCGCCTGGTAGCAGTCGGCCGGCGTCAGGCGCGGCTCGGGCAGGTCGGTGAAGACCTGGTCGAGCAGCACACCGCGCCGGGAGTCGTGGATGCTGCCGTGGACCCGCGCGCAGAGCCCGCGCAGCGTCACACCGGACGGGCCGAACCCGGGCAGCACCTCCGCCAGCGGAAGACGGTCGTCGTAGGCCTTCTTGAAGTCGATCAGCGCGTCGATGAGCGTGCCCCACTTGCCCTTGGTGATGCCGAGCGAGAACAGCACGAGCAGGGTGTAGTCGCCGGTCTTCTCCACCACGATGCCGCGACGTTCCAGGTAGGCGGCCACGACGCGGGCGGGCACGCCCCATTCCGTGGTGCCGCCCGCCGCGTCGGCGCCGGGACAGGTGATCGTCACCTTGATCGGGTCGAGCATGCAGTGGCCGTCGTCGAGCCCGTCGAACCCGTGCCAGGCGGCACCGGGTTCGAGCGTCCAGCAGCCGGGCCGGGTGGCCAGCAGCTCCGGATCCGCGTCCTCGAACGCGACCGTCTCGCCCGTACCGGGATCGGTCACGTGCGGTGGTTGCCAGACGCCGAAGAACCAGTCCGGGCGGGTGCCGTCCCGGCGGATGCGGACGGCCAGCCGGGCCATCGCCTGTTGGAAGCGGACCGCCTCGACGATCGCCTCGCCGGTGAGGAACGCGCCCGCCGGCCCGTCCATCATCGCCGCCGCGACGTCCAGCGAGGCGATCATGGGGTAGAGCGGCGAGGTGCTGGCGTGCATCAGGAACGTCTCGTTGAGCCGGTCGTGGTCCACCGGCGCGCGCGGCGACGAGCGTACGTGCAGCATCGACGACTGGGACAGCGCGGCCAGCAGCTTGTGCGTCGACTGCGTGGCGAAGACCGTCGGGCGGTCCGGGCCGGGCAGGGTACGCTCGTCCACCGCCATGCCGTACCGGCCCTCGTACAACGGGTTGAACCGGGCGTAGGCGAACCACGCCTCGTCGAAGTGGACGCGCGGCGCCGACGCGCCCAGCAGACCGGCGACGCCGACCGCGTCGTAGCACAGCCCGTCGTAGGTCGAATTGGTGATCACCGCGTAGGTGGGGTCGGGCCCGGCCGCCCCGTCGGCGAACGGATGGTCCGCCAGCCTGCGGCGTACGGCGGCCGCGGAGAGGGCATGGGCGGGGATCGGCCCGGCCAGGCCGAGGCCGTTGCGCTCGGGCACCAGGTAGACGGGCCGGGCGCCGGTGATGGTGAGGGAGTGCTGGATGGACTTGTGGCAGTTGCGGTCGACCAGCACTAAGTCGTCGCGGGCGATGGCGTGGTGGCCGACGACGCGGTTGGCGGTGGAGTTGCCGTTCACCACGAAGAACGTCCGCTCGGCGCCGAAGACGCGGGCGGCGTTGCGTTCGGCGTCGCCGATCGGGCCGGTGTGCTCCAGGGGCGAACCCAGCTCGGGCACGGAGATGGACAGGTCCGTGCGCAGCAGGCGCTCGCCGTAGTAGTCGAAGAACGCCCGGCCCACCGGCGACTTGAGGAACGCGACACCCCCGGCGTGGGCGGGCGTGTGCCAGGAGTAGCGGTGGCTGTCCTCCAGGCGGCGCAGCGCCTCGAAGAACGGCGGGAGCATCTGTTCGGCGTACTGCTCGGCCGCATGCGCGATGCGCCCGGCGATGAAGCCGGGAGTGTCCTCGAGCGGGAAGACGTAGCCCTGGATCACCTCGTGCACCCACAGCGGAACGTCGCGCGGCTCGTGCCCGGTCGTCAACAGGAAGACCGGCAGCCGGTGAAACCGCTTGGTCACCGCCGTCATGATCTCCTCCGCGCCGGCCGCGTCCCACGCGGCCAGCACCGCCGTCAGCGTGGCGTCCGACCGGATCACCGCTAGCGCGTCCGTGCTCCGGTGGGTCCAGCGGACCTGCACCCCGTGCCCGTCCATCGCCGTACGGAGGCGGCGCAACTGCTCGGCGACGGCGGAGTCCCCGTCCGGTCGCTCGTCGACGGCGATGAGAACCATGTGCTCCATGGGGACCTCCGGGTCGCCGCGGGATGCCGGGCCGGCATCGCGCTCGGTCACTACCAAAAGTCGTGGGGCCAATGCGAAATGTAATCGCGGAGTCCGGCGAACGTAAAGTGCCGTCCGGCGCGCCGACGGTGACGTGACGCCACGGCGTCCCTGTGGCCGGTGTGGTGCGCGTTCCGCCGTCGGGTGCCTCCCGGCGGCTTGGCGCCTCGGCCCATGAGGTAGGCAGAGAAGATGCGTCTTACCTGGTACGCGGCTCTCCGGCGGTCGTGGCGCCCGGGTCCCGCCCTGCTGGTGATCCCGCTCGTCGTGATCGTCGTGATCGTCGTGACCGACGTCGCGATCGGTCCCGGCATCCACTTGGGGCCGCTGCTCATCGTGGCCCCCGCGATTACGGCGGCCTTCGCCGGACCCGGCCTGGTCGCCCTGATCGCGGTCGTCGCCGTCGCCGGTGAGCTGGTCACCGTACTGATCGAGCGCGGGGCCGGGACCATGGAGAACGAGACGCACATCGTCGCCCTCGCGGTGGTCTCGGCCCTGATCGTGTTCTTCGCCACCGTCCGGGAACGGCACCGGCGCCAGCTGACGAAGGTCCGGGAGGTGGCCGAGATCGCCCAGCACGCGCTGATGCGCCCGCTGCCGGAGCGCATCGGCCCGCTGCGCATCGCGTCGGTCTACATCACCGCCGAGCAGGAGGCGCAGATCGGCGGCGACCTGTACGCGGCCGCCCGGATCCGATCCGGAACGCGCGTGATCGTCGGCGACGTCCGGGGCAACGGCCTGGCCGCCATCGACACGTCCGCCCTGGTGGCCGGGGCCTTCCGCGCGGCCGCCCACCAGCAGGCCGCGCTGCCGGAACTCCTCGACTTCCTGGACAACGCCGCCTGCTTCGAGCCCGCCAAGCAGGACACGGACGGAACCGACGCCGAGGAGTGCTTCGTCACGGCCGTGGCCGTGGACATCCCCGACGACGAGCCGATCGTGCACATCATCAACCGGGGACACCCGGCGCCGCTGCTGCTCAGCGGCGACCGCGTCGTCGAACTGGCGGCCCGCGAGCCCGCCCTCCCGCTCGGCCTGGGCGGCCTGGCCCGTACCGGGGGGAAGGCCGATTCCTTCCCGTTCGCACCGGGCGACCTGCTCCTGCTCTACACCGACGGGGTGATCGAGGCCCGCGACGCCGGCGGCCGTTTCTACCCGTTGGCCGAACGCGTCGCCGGCTGGCCGCGCACCGACCCCGGAGGCCTGATCGCGCGCCTGCGCGACGACCTCACCGCCCACGTCCGGGGACGCCTGGGCGACGACGCCGCCATGATCGCGATCCTGCGGTCCGCCTGATCAGCGGGCGGGCCTGACGTCCTCGTCGAGGGCCGCGGTGAGCCACGGACGGACGGTCGTCTCGATCTGCGGCCCGGAGATCTCGGCGAGCGCGTCGAGCCGGAGGAAATGCCGCGCGATCGTGAGCCCGAGGATGCTGCTCACGGTCAGCGCCGCCCGCAGGTCGGCGTCGTCGCCACCGCCGGCGCGCGCGAGGTTCGCGACCCGCTCGTTGAGGAAGTCGCGCATCGCCTCGGTCGCCTCCGGCGCGGTGAGCATCGACCGGACGAGGGCGCGGGTCTCGGGCGGGAGCTCGCCCAGGCGGACATCGAGGACGTCGAAGAGGTGTCCGGCGACGTCGTCGCCGGTGCTCTCCCGGGGCAGCCGGATCGCGATGGCGAAGAGGTCGTTCTTCGAGCCGTAGTGCTGAATGACGAGAGAGGGATCGACCCCGGCTCGTTGCGCGATCGAGCGGACGGTCGCCCCCTCGAGTCCGTGTTCGCCGAACTCGGTCTGAGCGGCCTCGAGGATCCGCTGTGCGGTGGCGGCGCGTCTGGCCGCGCGCGTCTTTGGTTCATCCACGCCTCTCACTCTACAGTCGTTGAGTGAAAGTGCTAGGCTCGCTCAACAGAACATGAGCCAAAGGAGCGCGATGAGAGTCGTCACCATCGAGGAGCACTGGACCACCGAGGGGATCGACCGGGCGCTGCGAGCCCGGCCGGCGGGCACGAGAGACGAGAGCGTGGCCCTGAACGACCGGGGGGACATTCCCGCGCGGCTGTTCGACATCGGTGAGCAGCGGGTGGCGGCGATGGACGCGGCGGGCGTCGACGTTCAGATCCTCTCGCTCGCCCCGCCGGGGACCCACGGACTCCCGGCCGGTGAGGCGATCGAGCTGAGCCGGGACGCCAACGACCGCATGAGCGAGGCGACCGGTCGCCACCCGACCCGTCTGCGGGCGATGACGACGTTGCCGATGTCGGACCCGGACGCGGCGGTGGCCGAGCTCGAGCGGACCGCGAACGACCCCGGTCACGTGGGGATCATGTCCTACGGCCGCAGCGGCGAGCGCCCGCTGGACGACCCCGCCTACGACGATCTGCTCGCGGCCGCCGCCGCCCTGCGCCGGCCGGTCTTCCTCCATCCCCAGATTCCCCCGGACGCGGTCCGCGAGGCGTCCTACCGGGGATTCGACGCGACCCTCGACCTCGCCCTGGCCACCTTCGGCTGGGGATGGCACCTCGAGGCGGGCACCGCGGCGCTCCGCCTCATCCTGCGTGGCGTCTTCGACCGCCACCCGGACCTGCAGCTCGTTCTGGGGCACTGGGGCGAGATGCTGCTGTTCGCGCTCGACCGGGTCGACAGCCTCTCCACCATCGCGACCCACCTTGAACGGCGCGTCGCCGAGTACTTCGCGACCAACATCCACATCACGACCAGCGGCATGCTGTTCCCGCGTCTGCTCCGCCACGCGCTGGACTTCACGAGCGTCGATCGCATCCTGCTCTCCGGCGACTATCCCTTCCACCGGCTCGACGCCGCGGCCGTCACCGGCTTCCTGCGGACGCTTCCCGACCCCGAGGACCGGCGGAAGATCGCTCACGCCAACGCCGAGTCGCTCTACCGCCTGCCCTCATCCGCGGCGGACGACCAGACGGCACGACTCCAGGGACGCTCATGAGCTCGAAGAACGCCACCGTGCTCCTGATCGGCGCCTCTCGCGGCCTGGGCCACGCGATCGCCGCGGAGTACGTCGACCGCGGATCGCGCGTCGTCGCCACGGTCCGCGGTACCGGGCGCACCGCGCTGCACGAGCTGCGGGACACCGCCGGCGGGCGGCTGGAGATCGAACACGTCGACATCAACGCGCCCGAACAGGTTCAGGCCCTCCGCGACCGGCTCGGTGCCCGGACGTTCGACCTGCTCTTCGTGAACGCGGGCGTCACCAACCGCCCGGAGGAGACCACCGCGGACGTCACGACCGAGGAGTTCACCCGCCTGATGGTCACCAACGCGCTGAGCCCGATGCGGGTCATCGAAACGCTCGGCGGGCTCGTCGGCCCGGACGGCACCATCGCGATCATGTCCTCCGGCCAGGGCAGCATCGCCAACAACGAGCGCGGTGGCTTCGAGATCTACCGGGCCAGCAAATCCGCCCTCAACCAGCTCATGCGCGGCTACGCCGCTCGTCACCGCGACGACGGCCGGACGCTGCTGCTCATGGCGCCCGGCTGGGTCAGGACCGAACTCGGCGGCCCGGACGCCCGCCTCACCATCGGCGAGAGCATCCCCGGCCTCGTCACGACCATCGACGCCCAACGCGGCCGTCCCGGCCTGCGTTACCTGGACTACCTCGGCCGGACCGTCGCCTGGTGAGCGGCAGGGGCGTGCTCAGGTACGGGCCCTGGGCTCCCGGTCGCGGGGCCGTACGGCCGGCAGGCGCGGGACGACCAGCGCCGCCAGGCCGAACAGCACGACCGTCAGCAGCCATCCACCGGCCACGTCGGTCGGCCAGTGCACCCCGAGATAGATCCGGGTGAGCCCGACGGCCGCCGCCCACAACGCGAGAAGGCACACCGCGACCGTTCGGGGCCGGCCGCCGTGGTGGCGGCACAGCGCCCAGATGAGCAGCCCGGCCGCCGTCGCCGAGGTCACCGTGTGACCGGAGGGAAAGGCGAACCCGGAGGCGTGGACGGCCCAGTCGGCCGCCGGAGGCCGTCCGCGGCCGATGGCGGTGGCCAACCCGAACCGCGCGAGCTGGACGACCAGCAGGGTCAGCATCGCCGCGGCGGCGGCCAGCGCCCGCTCGCGCGTGCCGCGCCTGGTCAGCGCCCCGGCGACCAGCGCGAGCAGGTACGGCACCACGCCGACGCCGGTGGCGGTGAGAGCGGCCGCCGCCGCCCTGGCCGCGCCGGGACGATGGGCGACGCTCCAGCGATGCAGTGACAGGTCGGGGGAGAACGGCCGGCCGTGCCGGACCACGACGGCGGTGAACAGCGCCACCAGCAGCACGGCGGCGACCGCGACCGTGATCGTCCCCGCCCGGGCGAGCGCCGGCGCGCGGACCGGCGGTGCGGTGTCGGCGGCTCGGGTACGCATCGCTCGACACTACCGCAGACGTACTACACCGGTAGTATTCGCGTCCGCGCGGTGCCGGCCGGCGACGATCTCCCCGATCCGGGCCAGCGTGGGAGTGTCGCTCGTCCAGTACTCACGGTGTGCCTCCCGGCTCAGTCCGCCGAGGTACCAGGGGCCCCGCGTGCCCGGGGCCGACCGGAACGTCGTGGCCCCGAAGCGGCGGCCCGCCGGTTGCGGACCGTGGAGGCCGAGGGCCCGGATGAAGTCCCACCGGGCGATCGTGGCGTGGACGTAGTAGCCCGTGTCGCCCGGGGGCACGGCGGCCAGGTGGAGCCGGCCGGCGTGGGCGGCTCCCACACCTGGGGCGGCGGTGAACACGACGTCGTCGGCGTTCAGGACCCCGTCCCGCGCGGCATGCCCGATGACCACGCTTCCGTAGCTGTATCCGATCACCGTGTGGTGCGAACGCGGCCCCTGGTGGGTGACGCGCAGGCCGTCCTGGAACCGGTGGAGCCGGGGCGCCGCGGCGTCCGCGAACCGGCGGCTCATCGCGTTGACGAGCGTGCGCGGAGCCGGGTAACCGGCCCAGGCGATCACGGCGGTCGACGACGAACCCGCCCGCCACGCGGAACGCGCGATCGCGTCGGCCACGCGGATGTGCGCCTCGGCGTTGCCGAGCCGCGCCTTCGCGCCCGGAACATAGGTCGCGACGTTCGCGGCGGTGTCGGGATTCCCGAACGCGATGACGACCCGTCCGGTGCCCTCGGTGTCGAGCGCCAGCAGGTACGGCCGCGGATGGTCGACGCTCGGCTGCATCGCCAGCCGGTCCCGTACGGCGCGGAGGCCGCCCAGCCGGTCCTCCAGGTCCCGTAGCCGCGCGGCCTCGCCCGGCCGCCCCGAGGCCAGGACGCGGTCGCGTTCCTCGACCAGGCGGATCTCCTGCTCGGAGAGGACCGCGCGGTTCGCCCGGTCCCTGACGACGACGGGTATGCCGTCCAGGGCGCCGATGCGGGCTGCGTGCCCGTGGAGGAACGACTGCCGCCGATCCGGCGTGAGCGCGTCCCACCATCTCTTGACGTCGGCGGGCAGGCCGGTGACGACGTCTCCGTCCGGGGAGACGCCGTGGTGCGGTGTGCTCACGGCGTCGCTCTCCGGCGTCGCACGCGCGGACGTGTCATCGTGCGTCTCGGGATGCCCGGCGAAGACGCGACCGCCGGGGATGGAGCTCCGCCGTGCGCCGTCCGGCCGGTCCGCCTCCGCCGGGGGAGGGGCGTGATCGGCGTCGGCCCGTACGGGGTGGGCCTCGGACGCGGGCGGGCGGTGCCCGACGAACGTCAGGCCGACGTTCAACGTCGCCTTCACGATCTTCCGATCGAGTTCGGGGCTGGCGTTGTGGAAGTACTCGATGTCCAGTTCGGCCCGGCGGAGCAGGTAGGCGTCGGTCTGGGGGGCGAGATGGACGCTCTCGTTGCCGAACATGCTGATCAGGCCGGGCCGGCTGCCCGTATAGGCCGCGTACCACTCCCGGAACCGGTCGGGGCCCAGGACGCGGGCCATGGTCTCGATGTCGCCCGCCAGCAGCGGGCGCGGCCCGACGAGCGACATCTCCCCCTTGGCGATGTTCACCAGCTGGGGCAGCTCGTCGATGGTGAACTTGCGGAGCACCTTGCCGACCCTGGTGGCCCGCGGGTCGCCGGAACCCAGGCTGGCGTCCGTGCTCTTGGAGCTGCTCATCGTGCGGAGCTTGTGGATGCGGAACGGCACGCCGTCCTTGCCGACTCTCCACTGCGAGAAGAACGGCGTCTTGCGGTCTTCGAGGAACTTCACCGCCGCTCCGGCGGCGACCGGCACGCCGGCGACCGGACCGAGCGCCATGGCCAGCCTGATGTCCTGCCGTCTCTTCCCGGGGCTGTTCAGCCAGTACGGCCCGATCCTGTCCGCGGGTGCGGGCGCGTCCGCCGCCAGGTCGGCGCCCTCGCGGTTCCGGCCGAGCGTCCTGTGCACCGCTTCGACGCCGGCGCCGACGAAGGCCATGCCGAACCCGTTCTCGGCCGCGTGCCTCCACCCCCAGCCGTCGCCGCTCGCCCGTCCGGCGGCCGCCGTCGCGACGGTCGCCACGGCGCCTCCGACGACGAAACGGGGCGCGATGCCCTTCCACGCCGGAGACTCCACGGCGTCGGCCAGGGCGGTCAGCGCGGGTGCCCGGCGCAGCAGCGCGGGCAGGCTCGCGTGCGCGCCGCCCATCAGGCCGCCGGCGATCGATCCCTGCCACAGTGCCCGGGCCAGCTCGGCCGGTTCGACCGTACCGATGCGGAACAGCTGGTCGATGACGTCCAGGCCGCCGGTGAACGCGGCGCCGAGCGCCGCCTCGCGGATCGTCAGCAGGATGATCCGCAGGGCCAGGCCCTCCAGCCGGATCAACGGCGCCAGCACCGTCTCCGACAGCGGACCGAGGACGCTCGCGGCCGCGACCAGGGACACCACGAACGTCGCCGAGGCCACGAAGTGCCACCGCGCCTTGACGGTCGCGCCGGCCGACGTCCGGCAGTACCCGGCGAGCCGGTCGCAGCGGCCCTTCAGCTCCTCCAGGAGGCCGTCCTCGCCGTGCACGACCCGCGCGGCCGACCCGAACGCGTCCGTGGCGGCCCCGTCTCCGCTGCCCGTCACCCGCCCGGCGTGCGCGGCGACGTCCACGGCCGCCCGATCGACCACGGCCGCCATCGCCGTCGCGGCGTCCCGCATCGTCGCCATCCCGCCGAGGTCGCCGTCCGGCCACGCGTAGCCGAGTCCCACCGCCTCGAAGAACCATCTCGCCGCGCGGACGACTCCCGGGGCGGGCACCGTCGACGGCAGGTCCTCGGGCCCCTCCGGCGGCCGGTACTCCCGCAGGGAGACCGGTGTGCCGGGCGACGGCGGCGCCGGGCGCCGCTGGACGCCCAGCCCATCGACGATCACGCCGTCCGCCTCGACGTAGCGGCCGCCGGCGTCGACCAGCCCGGCTCCCATTCCCCGCAGCAGGTTCACGGCGGCGGTCAGATCGGTCAGCAGGTCGTCGCGCAACCCGACGAACCCGGGTGAGCGCCGGTCGCCCTCGTACAGACTCCGCCCGAGATCGTCCCGCCCGAAGGGCCGTCCGGCCATCGCCCGGGAGAACGTGTCCACTCCGTGCGCCAGGTCCTCCGAGACGTCGGCGACGCCTCGTCCCGCGCCCAACCAGATCTCAGGTGTGACGCTGAACCCCGACATCAGGCGACACGAAGGGGAGCGCCGGTACCGGTGACCGCGGTGCCGCCGGGCCACTCGATCCGCTCGTCAGAGAACATCGGGCGCCGCACGGTCACCTCCGTGATCATCTCGGACAGGCCGCTGCGCACCTTAGCGGAACGTTCCTCCTCTCTTCCGGCGTGCCGGCGTCCGGCGCTGACCGGATCGTTCCGCCCTACGTCCGGATCGGGCCTGCCGCTCCAGTGCCTCCCCTCGTCAGAGTGGAAGCATGAATCGAGCGCTTGTCGTGGTGGATGTCCAAGAGTCCTTCCGGGCCCGCTCGGAGTGGGCCCGGATCGCCGATCCGAAGATCGCGGAGCCGGTCAACCGACTGGTCCGTCTCGCCCGCGCGAGCGGTGACCTGGTGGTCTGGGTGCTCCACACGGAGCCCGGCAGCCAGGGCGTGTTCGACCCGGCGCAAGGCCACGTGCGGCTGCTGGAGGAGCTGGAGCGGCCTGAGCCCGGCGAGCCGGTGCTCCACAAGACGTCGCACAACGCCTTCACCACCACGAACCTGCAGCAGTTGCTGACCGAGGCCGGCGTCCGGGAGCTGATGCTGTGCGGCATCCGCACCGAGCAGTGCGTGGAGACGACCGCCCGGGTCGGCAGCGACCTCGGGTACCGGGTCGTCTTCGTCACCGATGCCACCACGACCAACCCGCTCGGCGGGCTCACCGCCCAGGAGATCATCGAGCGTACGGAGACGGTGCTGCGCGATCGGTTCGCCCGGATCGCCACGGTGGCCGAGCTGGGAGCATGATGGCGTGAGGCATGTCGTGTTCGTCCTGCTGCCAGGGGTCCACCTGCTCGACCTGGCGGGCCCGGCCCAGGTGTTCGATACGGCGGCGCACTTCGGGCAGCCTTACCGGCTCGGCTATGTGGCCGAACGGGAGCAGGTCCCCAGCGCCCAGGGCCTGCCGCTGACCGCGGACGTCCGGTGGCCTGTCCTGGGCGCCGACGACCTGATCGTGGTGCCGGGCTGGCGGGCGGCCACGCTGCGCGAGGGACCGGGGCCGAGCCCGGCCTGCGTGGAGCGCCTGCGCGCTCACCACGCCGCCGGGGGGACCGTCGCCAGTGTCTGCGCGGGGGCGGACGCCCTGGGCCGGGCCGGTCTGCTGGACGGGCGCCGGTGCACGACACACCATCAGCACCAGGACGAGCTGGCGGCCCGGTATCCCCGCGCGACGGTGGTGCGGGACGTGCTGTTCACCACCGACGACGGCGTGATGACCTCGGCGGGGATCGCCAGCGGCATCGACCTGGCGCTGCACCTGCTGGCCGTCCGGCACGGCCCGGCGTTCGCCGCCCGGGTGGCGAGGGACATGGTCATCTACGCTCGCCGCAACGGCCACGAGCCGCAGGAGAGCGCCATGCTGCGGCATCGCTCGCACGTGGACGACACCGTCCACCGCACCCAGGACCTCATCGACGACCGCCTCGCCGAGCCGTTGCCGCTGGCGTACCTGGCCGCCCGTGCGGGCGTCAGCGAACGCACCCTGACGCGGCTGTTCAGCCGCGCCACGGGCGGGCTGACGCCCCTGCGGTACCAGCAGACGCTCCGGCTGGAACGCGCCCAGCACCTGATCGACCACGGAACGACGATGGAGGCCGCGGCCCGCGAGGTGGGTTTCGACGACGCCCGTATGCTCCGGCGCCTCCGCGCCCGCGTCACATGACTCACGGACCGCTCGGGTCAGCGGCGTAGCGCGCGGCGGGCGAGCCGGTTGCCCAGGAACTGGCCCGCCTGGACGATGACGATGATCGTGGCGACGGTGATGTAGACGATCGGCCAGTTGTACCGCTGCGACCCGTACGTGATGGCGAAGTCGCCGAGGCCGCCGCCGCCGAACAGCCCGGCCTGGGCGGACATGTCGACGACCGCGACGAAGATGAACGTGTAGCCGAGGACGATCGGGCCGAGTGCCTCCGGGATGAGCACCGTGACGATGATGCTCACCGGCCGGGCCCCGGCCGCGCGCGCCGCCTCGATCACGCCGGGGCTCACCGTCAGCAGGTTCTGCTCGACGATGCGGCTGACCGCGAACGCCGCGGACAGCGACAGCGCGAAGGTGACCGCGTTCGTGCCGATCGTGGTGCCGATGGTGTGCAGCATCAGCGGCTGGATCGCGGTGAGGAAGATGACGAACGGGATCGGCCGTACGACGTTGACGAGGATGTTGGCGACGACGTACACGGGCCGGTTGGCCATCAGGTTGCCCGGCCGGGTCGCGTACAGGACGAGGCCGATGGCCAGGCCGAGCACACCGCCGGCCACCACGGAGATGAGCACGATGTAGAAGGTCTGCCCGATCGCCTCGCGGAAGACCGGCAGGTTGGCGATGAACTCGTGCATCTCAGTCCTCTTCCACCAGCTCGACGCCGTCGGCCCGCAGTGCCGCCAGCGACGCGTCCACGGCGCCCGGTGGGCCGGTCAGCTCGAAGGTGAGGCTCCCGACCGGCCGGTCCTGCAGCTCGCTGATGCCGCCGAAGACGATCTCCGCCGCGACCTCATGGCGCAGGAACGTGCCGGCCAGCGCGCTCTGCAAGCCGCTGCGGTCACGCACCCGGACGGTGACGAGACGGCCGGAGTGCGTGCGCCGCAGCCGCGCGAGCGTCGCGGCCGACGGCCGATCGCGCAGCGTCGTGCCGACGAAACGGGCGGCCGCCTCGGTGCGCGGATGCGCGAAGACCTCGTACACGCTCCCGGACTCGACGAGCTCGCCGTCGTCCAGCACCACCACCCGGTCCGCGATGGCGCGGATGACGTCCAGCTCATGGGTGATGATGACGATCGTGACGCCCAGCTCACGGTTGACCCGCCGGAGCAGAGCGAGCACGTCGCCCGTCGTCTCCGGGTCGAGCGCGCTCGTGGCCTCGTCGGCGAGCAGCAGCGAGGGCTCCGTCGCCAGGGCGCGGGCGATCCCCACCCGCTGCTTCTGCCCGCCGGACAACTGCTCCGGATGGTCGTGGGCGCGGTCGAGCAGCCCCACGAAGTCCAGCAGCCGCGCCACCCTGCGGTCGCGTTCGGCTCGCTCGACACCCGCGACCTTGAGCGGGTACGCGACGTTGCCCGCGACGGTGCGCGACTGGAACAGGTTGAACTGCTGGAAGATCATGCCGATGTCGCGCCGTACGCCGCGGCGTTCGCGTTCGGACAGGGCCGTGAGCTCGTGCGGCCCGACGTGGACCCGCCCCTCCGACGGCGTCTCCAGCCCGTTGATCAGCCGTACCAGGGTGCTCTTGCCGGCGCCGGAGTGCCCGATGACGCCGAAGACCTCGCCGCGGGCGATCTCGAGGCTCACGTCGCGCAGGGCGGTCAGGGGCGCGCCGCGCCGGCCGTTCGCCGGGAAGCGCTTGGTCACGTGCTCGAAGCGCACGTACGCTTCGGCGGCCGAGCCGGAGGGCTCGGCGTCGCTGGTGGTGACGGACATCATCGCGGCGGTGGCCCGGCACCGTGCGGTCCCGGGCCACCCGTCCCCTCTCTAATTCCCGGCCGCCCGGGCCTGGGCCTCGACGGTCTTCAGCTCCTGTTGCAACGTCGCCGCCGGAACGTCGCGGAACACCGCGGTGCCACCGTTGGAGGCCTGCACGCCCTTCTCCACCGAGGGGTCGTGGTACAGCGCGGCCACTTTCAGGTACGTCGGGTCGTCCTTGTCCGCGGCGCGGGCGACGAAGATGTTCACGTACGGGGCGGCGATCGGGCTCGCCGGGTCGTCCTGGAAGATCGCGTTCGTCTTCGGCAGCTTCGCGTTCGTCGCGTAGTTGTTGTTGACGATCGCCGCGGCGGCCGAACCGGTCAGCACGGCCCGTGCGGTCTGCGACGCGTCGAGGGTGACCACGTCGACCCGGTGCGACGTGATGTCGGAGACGCTTGAGAACGCCGTGCCGCCGTTCTTCAGCGTCACGAGCTTGGCGGCCTGCAACACCAGCAGCCCGCGCGCCTCGTTGATCGCGTCGTTCGGGACGGCGACCTTGGCCCCGTCCGGCAGCGCGTCCGGCGTGCGGTACTTCAGCGAGTACAGCGGCAGCGGGTAGACCGCGGTCGCGCCGATGGGCTGCAGGTCGTCGTGCGCGGTGACGTTGTAGTTCGCCAGGTACTGGATGTGCTGGAACTCGTTGAGGTCGAGCTGCTTCTCCTTCAGCGCGGGGTTCGGCTGGCTGTAGTCGTTGAAGTTGACGTACGTCACCGTGACGTTCAGCCGCTTCTTCGCCAGCGCCGCGAACGTCTTCCAGTACGGCTCGGACGCGTCGGCGACGCCGACGTGCACCGTCTTCGCGTCGCTGGATCCGCCGGTGACGCCGACGACGATCGCGACGACGACGATGACGGCGACGACCACGGCCGAGACGATCCAGGTGACGCGTCGCCCGCCACCGGACCGGCGTTCGGGCAGGCGGGGCTCTTCCACCGGGTCGCCGGCTGTGGGGGATTCGGACATGACAACCTCCGGGGGTTCATCGATGAGGGGGGATCGCGTGGGTCGGACACGCGAGGGGCGGCACGGCGTCGTCAGGAGTGACGCCGTGCCGTTCTCATCGACAACAGAGGCAGCTTGCGACCTGGGCGTAGTCGATCACGCGCCGGATGGTCAGCCGCACCTCACGCAGGGGCGGCACCCCGGGCCGGCGAGGCCTTGACGTCGCCGGTGGCAGCGGACCGAAAAGCATGGTTTTCATGCTATTTAAGTAGGTAATACCTCGGCAAGTGGTTATCCGGTGGAAGGGTGCCGGAGCTACTGGAGCCCGGCGCGGACGGACGTGATGCGCTGCGTGTTGAAGCCCAGCCAGTGCATCCGGCCCACGTAGCGCGCGTGCTCGATCTTCAGGCAGCGGTCCATGACCACCGTCACGCCGCCGTCCTCGGCGATGCGCGCGCCCTCCTCGTTGATCACGCCGAACTGGCACCAGAGCGCACCGGCGTGGATCTCCACGGCCTCCCGCGCGATCGCCGGCAGGGCGTCCGGCGCGCGGAAGACGTTCACGACGTCCACCGGCACGGGCACGTCCAGCAGGCTCGCGTAGGACCTCTCCCCGAGGATCTCCGTCTCGCGGGGATTCACCGGGATCACGCGGTAGCCGTGCCGCTTGAGGTAGTAGCCGACGAAGTGGCTGGCCCGCAGTTCGTTGCTCGACAGGCCCACGATCGCGATCGTCCCGGCGGTGTGGAGCACGCGCTGGATCGTCAGCGGGTCCTGGTATCGCGTCGGATCGGTCATGACTTCGCCACCTTCCCTCCCGCTGCCGATTCCGCCGCAAGGGCGACGTGCGCGAAACCCTGCTCCAGGTCCCAGATCAGGTCGTCGACGGACTCGGTGCCGACCGACAGCCGCACCGTACCCGGACCGACGCCGGCCGCCCGCAGCTCCTCGTCGCTCAGCTGGCGGTGCGTCGTGCTGGCGGGGTGAATGACCAGGCTCTTCGCGTCCCCGACGTTCGCCAGGTGCGACCAGAGCGTCACGCCGCCGATGAGGCCCTGCCCGCCGGCCCGGCCGCCGGCGCAGTCGAAGGAGAACACCGCGCCCGCGCCGCGCGGCAGGTACTTCTCCACGAGCGGCCGGTACCTGCTCCCCGGCAGGCCCGGGTAGGTGACGTTCGACGCCAGCTCGTGCGACTCGAGGAACTCCGCGACCGCCCGCGCGTTCTCGACGTGGCGTTCCATCCGCAGCGACAGCGTCTCGAGCCCCTGCAGGAACAGGAAGGCGTTGAACGGCGACAGCGCACCGCCGAGGTCGCGCAGCGTCTCGGCCCGGAGTTTCATCAGGTAGCCGTACGTCCCGAACGTCTCGTGGAAGCGCAGGCCGTGGTAGGCCGGCGACGGGTCCGCGACCACGGGAAACCGCCCGTTGGACCAGTTGAACGTGCCGGCCTCGACGACGACGCCGCCGATGCTCGTGCCGTGACCGCCGATGAACTTGGTCGCCGAGTGGATCACGATGTCGGCGCCCCACTCGATCGGGCGGCACAGGTACGGCGTCGCGAACGTGTTGTCGACGACCAGCGGCAGCTCGTGCTCGTGCGCGATGGCCGCCAGGGTCTCGATGTCCAGGACGTTCCCGGCGGGGTTGCCGATCGTCTCGCCGAAGAACGCCTTGGTGTTCGCGCGGACCGCCTTCCGCCACGCCTCCGGGTCGTCGGGATCGACCCACGTCAGCTCCACGTTCATCTTGCGCAGCAGGTGCTTGAGCTGGTTCACCGTGCCGCCGTAGAGCGCCGAGGACGAGACGACGTGGTCGCCCGGCTGCAGCAGCGTGAAGAGCGCGGCCGCCTGCGCCGCGATCCCGCTGGCGAACGCCACCGCGCCGGAGCCGCCCTCGAGGTTGGCCACCCGCTCCTCGAAGACCGCGACGGTCGGGTTCATGATGCGCGAGTAGGTGTTGCCGTACTCCTGCAGGTTGAAGTACGCCGCCGCGGACTCGGGGTCCTCGAACACGTAGCTGGTCGTCTGGAAGATCGGCACCGCACGCGCGCCGGTGTTCGGGTCGGGCCGTTGCCCGGCGTGCAGCTGCCGTGTCTCGAATCCGAACGCGCGCGCCTCTTCGGCGCGGGATGGGTCGTGGGTCACCAGGTCATCTTCCTCGACGTCATACGGTCCCGCCTACATTCAGGAACCGGCGGATGATGGGCGTCTGCCGTGCCTCCTCGAGGAGGAAGCAGTCGTGGCCGTACGGCGCCTCGATCTCATGGAACTCGACCGGCCTGCCGAGCGTGCGCAGTGCCTCCTCGATCTCCCTCGACGCGGACGGCGGGTACAGCCAGTCGGAGCTGAAGGCGATCAGCAGCGTCCGCGCCGAGACGCCTTCGAGCGCCCGCGTGAGCGATCCGCCGCCGTGCTGCCGCGCGAGGTCGAAGTACGTGAGCGCGCGTGAGGTGTAGAGATAGGTGTTGGCGTCGAAGCGCTTGACGAACGACTCGGCCTGGTGGCGCAGGTAGCTCTCGACCTCGAACTCCGGCTCGGTGATCGTGTAGCGCAGGTCGTCGGCGAACTGCAGCCGCCGCCCGAACTTCTCCTCCAGCGCCGGCGCGGACAGGTACGTGATGTGGCCGACCATCCGCGCCACCCCCATGCCGGCGTCGGGCGCGCGGCCCGTGCCGTGGTAGTGGCCGCCCTGCCACGCCGGGTCGCGCATGATGGCGTCGCGGGCGATCGCGTTCCAGGCCACGCCCTGCGGATGGAGGGCGTGCGTACTGGCGATCGCGACGACGGCGTCGACCTGGCCGGGGTAGCGGATCGCCCACTCCAGCGCCTGCATCCCGCCGAGCGAACCGCCGGCCACCGCCGCGAGGCGGTCGATGCCGAGCGCGTCCAGGAACGCGCGCTCGGTCCGCACCATGTCCGCGACCGTCAGGACGGGGAAGTCGGCGCCGTACGGACGGCCGGTCGCCGGGTCGATCGACGACGGTCCCGTCGTGCCGCGGCAGCCGCCGAGCAGGTTCGTGGAGACGACGAAGAAGCGGTCGGTGTCGAACGCCTTCCCGGGGCCGATCATCCCGTCCCACCAGCCGAGGCCCCGGCCGGCCGTGCCGTCGCGGTCCTCGGCGCCGAACCCGTCGCGCGTGCTCTCTTCCGGCGGTGCCTTGGCGAAGCCCGCCGCGTGGGCGTCGCCGCTCAGCGCGTGGCACACCAGGATGACGTTGTCGCGCTCGGGCGACAGGACGCCGTACGTCTCGTACGCCACGCGGACCGGGTGCAGCTCCCGCCCGCAGTCGAGCCGCACCGGCTCCGGCAGGTCGAGGTATCGCGTTTCGACCGTGCCGGCCGAGCCGGCCGCGAGTGTCGAGACAGGCTTCGCCATGGGGGCTATGGTGCCCGGCTTCTCCGGTGTATTGTCAAGCATTCCGGTAGGAATACGGGGAGCGAGAGAGGCGTCACACACCATGACCACGGTCGTCAACGGAGTCAACGTGCAGGCACTGCTCGACGCGCGTGAAGCGCTGAAGGGCGCGCCCGAGGCCGCGCAGTTCACCTGGCGGGCGTCCTCGACATGGCAGAACGGGGTCCACAGCAGGACGACGATCCAGAACTTCTTCGGCCTCGGCCAGGAGCAGAGCCACAAGACCGAGGCGGTCTTCGACGCGGACCACCCCGAGGTCTTCGCGGCGGAGGACAACGGCATCACGCCGATCGAATACCTCCTCGTCGGCCTGGCGAGCTGCCTGACGGCGGGCGTGGCGTCCGTCGCGCAGAACCGCGGCATCCAGCTGCGCTCGGTCGAGGCGACGGTCGAGGGCGCGCACGACATCCGCGGCATCCTCGGTGTCGACAGCGACGTCCGCAACGGGTTCAACGACATCAAGGTGACGTTCACCATCGACGCGGACGCGTCGCGGCAGGACATCGAGGCGCTGGTGGCCCAGTCCCAGAAGCGCTCCGCCGTGTTCGACGCCCTGACGAACCCGACCGACGTCACCGTCGAAGTCGCCTGAGGGGCCGAGCCATCGAACGCGTCACGACAGTCGTCATCGGCGCGGGGCACGCGGGCCTCGCCGCGAGCCACTTCCTCGGCGACCGGTCGATCGACCACGTCGTCCTGGAGCGCGGCGAGGTCGCGAACTCCTGGCGGCGCGAACGCTGGGACTCGCTGCGCCTGCTCACCCCCAACTGGCAGAGCCGCCTGCCGGGCCACCGTTACGATGGCCCGGACCCCGACGGCTACATGACCATGGGGGAGGTCATCGAGTTCATCGAGCGCTTCGCCAAGGTCTCGGACGCTCCCGTCCGTACCGGCGTCGACGTCACGTCGGTGCGGCGTGCCGGCGACGGATACCACGTGACGACGAGCGGCGGCGAGATCCGCTGCCGGACGGTGGTCATCGCGAGCGGCGCCTGCAACCGTCCCACGGTGCCGCCGTTCGGCGACGCGGTGCCGGCGTCCGTCGAGCAGCTGACGCCGTTCGACTACCGCGGCCCCGACGGGCTGCCCGACGGCGGCGTGCTGGTCGTGGGAGCGTCGGCGACCGGCGTGCAGCTGGCGGCCGAGCTGAGGCGGTCGGGCCGGCCGGTGACCCTCTCCGCGGGCGAGCAGGTGCGGCTGCCGCGCACGTACCGCGGACGCGACGTGCTGTGGTGGATGGACGCCTCGGGGCTGTGGGACCAGCGGTACGACGAGGTGGACGACCTCACGCGGGCCCGGCGGCTGCCTTCGCCGCAGCTCGTCGGCGCTCCCGAGCGGACGACGCTCGACCTCAACGCGCTCATGTCGATGGGCGTCGAGCCGGTGGGCCGCTGGGCGGCCGTACGCGACGGGCGCGCGCTGTTCTCCGGCGGCCTCCGCAACGTGTTCTCACTCGCGGACCTGAAGATGAACCGCCTGCTGGACACCTTCGACGAGTGGGCGCGGACGCACGGCCGTGACGCCGAGGTCGCCCCGCCCGAACGCTTCGCGCCGACACGCGTGCCCGAGTCGACGCGGCTGCGGCTCGACCTGCGCGGTGGAGAGATCGCCGCGATCGTGTGGGCGACCGGGTTCCGGCCCGACTACGGGTGGCTCGACGTGCCCGTGGTCGACGAGAAGGGCCGGCTGCGCCACGAGGGCGGCGTGGTCGACAGCCCGGGCCTGTACGCGCTCGGCCTGCCGGTGCTGCGGCGCCGCAAGTCCACCTTCATCTACGGCATCGAGGACGACGCGCGCGAGGTCGTCGACCACCTCGCGCGCCACCTGGCCGTACGCCCGTGAGGCATCCGTGCCCGAGCTGAGCCCCACGCGGCACGTGGACACCTTCACCAGGGACCGGATCCTCGCGGTCGATCCCTGGCCGGATCTCCGCCTGCCGGGCCCGTGGGGCGGCGACTTCAACGCGACCACGCTGTTCGTCGACGGGCCGGCGGCGGCGTATCCGGACCGGACCGCGCTGATCACGGACGCGGGCGAATGGACGTACGCGGAGTTCGCCGCCCGGGTGAACCGTTCCGCCCGGATCCTCGCCGAGGACCTCGCGCTGCGGCCCGGACAGCGCGTGCTGCTCCGTGGCCGCAACGGTCCGTGGTTCGCGGTCTGGCTCCACGGCGTCCTGAAGGCCGGCGGGGTGGTCGTGCCGGTGTCCGCGCGGCTGCGCTCCGCCGAGATCGCACAGATCGTGGACATCTGCGAGGCGTCGTTCGTCCTGTGCGACGCGGCGGACGCGGACATCACCGCCGCCGTTCCGATCCTCACCTACCCGGATGATCTGCACCGCCGGGCCTCCCGGCGACCGGACGCCTTCGACACCGTCGCGACGGCCGCCGACGACGTGGCCCTCCTCGCCTTCTCCTCGGGGACCACGGGCGTCCCCAAGGCGACCATGCACTTCCACCGTGACCTCGCGTACCTGACCCACCCGGCGCGGCGGGACCTGATGGGCGTGCGTCCCGGCACGCTCATCGCCTCGAACCGGCCGATGACGTTTCCCTACGCTCTGGTGGGCCTGTGCATGATGCCGCTGAGGTACGGCGCGACCGCCCTCGCCCGTCACTTCGACGACGTCGCCGAGTTCTTCGCCGCGGTGGAGGACCGCGACGCCCGGATCGTGCTGTCCGACCCCGGCTCCTACCGCGCAGCCGAAGCGCCTCCCGGCGGGGAGCGTGCCTATTACAGCTGCGCCGAGGCGCTCTCGCCGACCGTCGCCCGCCGCTGGCACGAGCGTACGGGCAGTGTGCTGCGCAACGCGCTCGGCGTGACCGAGCATCTGTGGCTCGTCACCGGGGCCACGCCGCTGGGAGACCGGCCGGGCTCGGTCGGGGTACCGCTGCCGCGATACGACGCGGCGGTGTTCGACGCCGCCGGCGACCCGTGCGGGCCCGGCACCCCCGGCCGGCTGGGCGTGCGCGGGCCGACCGGCGTCCGCCTGATCGACCCCGAGCAGCAGCGGGCGGCCGTGCACCGGGGGTACACGCTCACCGGCGACTGGGCGCACCTGGACGCCGACGGATATGTCTGGTTGTACGGCCGCACCGACGACATGGTGAAGGTGAGGGGGATCCTCGTCGCCCCGGCGGAGATCGAGAACGTGCTGCTCGCCCATCCCGCCATCGGCGCGGCCGCCGCACTCGGCCTGCGGGACGCCGAGCGCGGCGATCGGATGCACGCGTACGTCACCCTCAGGTCGGGCGCGGACGCCGACGCGGTGATCCGGGAGGTCCGTTCGGCACTGGACGCGCGGCTCGCCGACTACCGGCGGCCCGAGCGGCTCGAGGTGCTCCCGGAGATGCCGTACGGGCCGACCGGCAAGATCGACCGCAGGGCCCTCCGGGAGCGGTCAGGTCGTCCGCTCGTAGGCGAGGAGCACGACACCTAGGTCGAAGGCCTTCGTCTCGCGCAGGCGCCAGTGCTTGAGCTCACCGTCGTCGGGGAACAGCCGTTTGCCGCTCCCCGCCACGACCGGATTGATCAACAGCCTGAGCTCGTCGAGCAGTTCGTGCTTGATCAGACTGTTGACGAGCTCACCGCTGCCGTAGATCAGGATGTCCTTGCCCGGCTGCTCTTTCAGCTTGGCGACCTCGGCGACGTCGCTGATCACCTCGGCGTTCCAGGCCGGCTCGGTCAGCGTGGTGGAGACGACGTACTTGGGATAGGCGTTCATCCGTTCGGCGAATCCGCGCTCATCGGTGATGTTCGGCCATGCCTGCGCGAAGCCCTCGTAGGTCTCGCGGCCCAGCAGCAGGGCGTCGCACGCCTTCAGCTGCGCGAGCGCGTACTCCTCGACGCTGTCGTCGGGGGTGGGCAGGGACCACTTGTACGGGGCCTCCACCACGCCGTCGAGGGAGATGATGATCGATGCGATGGTCTTTCTCATGGCCGTAACGCTAGGCGGGCGGGCCGGTCCGGCCCCAGGTCCTCATCCGCCACGAAGCGGTCCTCAGGCGACAGCGCTCCAGCGGCGCATCGCCTTGCGCAGCGCGCGCGCATCGGCGTACGCCAGCCGCGCGGCGACCGACTGCATGGTGTGCCGCTTGTCCCGCAGGAGAAGTTCGGCCAGCTCACGCCGGACCGCGTCCACCTCTTCCCGCCAGCCCGTCCCCTCCTCCTCCAGCCGGCGCTGGAGCGTGCGCGGGCTCACCATGAGCCTGCGGCCGACCACGTGCTGGGAGAGCTCCCCCTCGGCCATGGCGTCGGCGATCGCGGACCGGACCTGGTCCAGCCATCCCGGAGCCGGGCGGGCGGCGGCCGCCATGAGCTCGGCGTTGCGGCGCAGGATCCCTCCCAGGCGCAGGTCCGCACCGGGCAGCGGCCGCTCGGCGTCTTCGACGCGGAAGCTGATCTCGTTGTCCCGCGCACCGAAGTCCACCCGGTCCGTGCCGAACAGCTCGACGAGATCGCGGTGGCGGCGCGGCGCGGGGTTGGCGAACTCCACACGTACCGGTGTGACGGCGCGGCCGGTGGCGGTGCGGACGTACCAGAGGTGGCGGGACAGGACGAACTCATGGTTGGCCGCCGCGGCCGCGGTCTGGTTGATCGCACCCTGCCAGCGGAGCGTCAGCGTCCGGCCGTCCTCGATCACCTCGGCCCGCGTGCCCGGGTCGGAGATCACCTTGCGGTGTTCGACGCCGTTACGGAAGGCCTCCGCGACGGTCCGGCTGTTCACGATCACGTAGTCCCAGACGCCGAGGGCGCCCAGCGGGGCCGCCTGCGCGAGCCGCGCGCCGGTCCCGGGCCTGGTGTCGGCTTCGAGCAGGCGTTCCCAGAGCCGGGCCAGCGTGTCGGTCGGCAGCCGCAGCAGATCGTCGCCCGGCAGGTCACCGGGGAGCCCGTGGACCAGCGCGAGTTCGGGCCGGGACAGACCACAGCTCAGCGCCGCGTCCAGGACGAGACGCACCAGATGGGCACCTACCGTTGCCTCCGCCATAGTGCCCGTAGCATAGACAGCCGCTCGCGCGTGCCGCGACGCCGCGAGTCCGTGTTCATCCGGGTCACGGGATCCGGAGATCGTGGTCCTGGGCGGCGGTTTCTCCTGCTCGGCCGGCGGAGCCGCGCTCCGCCCCGGCGTCTGGAGCCCTGGCCCGTCATGCGGCCTGGTTGGACAGTCGCCTCAGAGTCGGCCAAATTGGGACAGTAGCCTGTAAACCAGAGTTCCCCTTGGGGCGTCGGAACACTCCTGCGAGCCCTGAGATCCGTCAGGAGGACCACGTGCCGGGCTGGCCGAGTATCGACAGGGCCGAGGACGAGCGGCTCGCGCAGTCGCTGTGGGCGGGAGAGATGACCGCCCTGCCAGAGATCTACGACGCCTACGCGCCACGGCTCTTCGACTACTGCCACGTCCTCCTGCGTGACGAGGAGGCCGCCGGGCTCGCCTTGCACGACGCGCTGATCACCGTACAGGAGCGCATCGGGGACCTGCCGGACGTGCGGCTCTTCCGCGGCTGGCTGTACGCCGTGACCCGCCGCGAATGCCTGCGCCGGCGGGCGCAGGACGACCTGCCGGCCCACCGGCGGCCGGCGGCCGAGGCGGACGGCTTCGGCGGCGACGACGCGATCCGCCGACTGGTGCACACGGCGCTGCTCGTACTGGACGGATCCCAGCGCGAGGCGCTCGACCTCTCGCTCCGCCACGAACTCGACTCCCACGAGCTCGCCGAGATCCTGTCCGTACTGCCGCACGAGGCGTCCGTACGCGTCGCGCAGGCGCGTCAGGACCTGGACCACGCGTTCACCGCGGTGGTCGTGGCGGCGACCGGCCGGAAGGAGTGCCCGAGCGTCGCCGAGATGGCCGGCTCGATCGACGAACCGCTCGACGCCGACGCGTACGGCAGTATCGCCCGGCACATCGCGAACTGCCGGACCTGCAGCGCGCACGGCAACCGCAAGGTCGCAACCGCGCGGCTGTTGGATGAGATGCCGACGGCCGCCCTCCCGGCCGCCTTGCGTGCCCACGTGCTGAACACCGCCGTCGCCTCGGAGTCCGCGAACCTCCGCCACACGATCGCGCTGCGCGCCGAGCCACCGGCCGACGGTGAACCCGGTCCCGAGCCGCAGCGACGCAGGCGCTCGACGCCAGGGCTCGTACCCGCCATCGTCGCCTGCTGCCTCCTCATCGTCGGCGGGATCCTCCTGGTGCGACCGGGCTCCGGACAGAGTGATGTCGACGGCGAGCAGGCCATCGGCGCGTCGGAAAGCCCTGGAAGCGCCGCCCCCGGCGGGGCGTCGCCCTCCGACTCCGCGATTCCCAGCCCCAGCCGTACGAGCGGTGACGGCGGCGGGAGCAAGGACAACAGCACGGCTGTCGCCAGGCCGAGCAGGACCCCGGCACCCACGCCGCCCCGGCGTTCGCCGACGCCGCCTCCGCCACCCCCGCAGCGGCCCGGCACACTGTCGGTGTCGGGCTGCCGGATGAACGACGGCGACCGCTGCTCGGCCACGGTGACCGCGAACGGCGGCCCGGCCGAGTGGAGCGTGACGGGCACCAGCCCGAACGTCAGCGCCAGTGGCAGCGGCACACTCACGGCCGGACAGACCGCGTACGTCACGGTCACCCGTCGCGACATCATCTGCCTCGGCGGCGGCAGCGGCTCGGTGTCCTTCAACTCAGGCGCACACGCACCGGTCACCTGGGACTGCTGAAGCCCAGGCGGCGCCCTTCGGAGCGTCCAACCGGACCTGGCCCGGTCGGCCTCTTGCAGCCACAGCTCAGCCGCGCCGACGGACGATCTCCCGCATCCCTACACAGGGGCGCGGCGGACGGGATGGACAGGTGCCGGATCGCAGGACCGCCGATCGCACCGGTTCCGCCTGTGACGAGCACTCTCATACCAAAATCGCAATCCGGCAACCGTCGTTCGGCGGCGAATCTCGAGAGTTCCGCTCATGGTGCAATCCGGATTACGGGCTGAAGCGTCCAAGGGCGTCGAAAGAGGAGCCGCGCGGCGCGCGCATGCGACTGACCACGCCGAATGAACGAATCGTCGGCAGCTCTGGTCATGGCGCGGTGGGAGGGTCCGGCCGGCGGGTTCGGATGCGAACGGCACGGTCGGTGGCCACGTTCGCTTCGATCAGTGGCCAGGGCGGTGCGACCGCAGCCCGGTAGTGCGCGTGCAGCGCCCGGCCGACCGTCGTGCGGATTTCGTCATCGCCGTCGGCCAGGCCGCGGGCCCAGACCGAGCGGCCCTGCTGGCTCTGCAGCCGGGCGAGCTGGTCAGCTGAGGCGAAACAGTGCGGCATCGCGTGGTACTGGGCGTTTAAGCCATGCCTGAAAGGGTCTGTGGAGCGGCCGTACTTTGGCGCATGTTTGTCGAACACGCAGCGTCGGCCGCAGAGGGCCGGCCGAACAGGAGAGCGTGATCAGGACGGCGTGACGCGCTGTGGTCAGAGAAGAGATCAGGCACATGAGATCGAGTACCAGGAAAGCCGTAGTCGGCTTGGCGGCCGCGGCGGCACTCACCGCTTCCACCGTGGTGGCAACGTCCAGTCCAGCCGGCGCCGCGTCGTGGAATGGGTGCAAGGCAGGTTATTCGTGCTACTGGGGTAACACAGGCACCGGAGGCGTTCCGTGGCTCGCCCCATCGCCCGGGTGGCACACGCTCTATTTCCACGTCTACTACCTGTGGAACCGAGGAGGTTCGCAGGTCTGGTTCTACAACTCAAAAAAGGCAGACCCTAATAAGTGGGACGGCCCTTACAAGATCGGTTACCAGGGCAGCGTCTCCGATTACCTGGCCGAGCAGGTTTACATCGGGAACCGCTGACCAAGCCCAACGAGGCGAGGCCCGTTCAAGGGAGAGATCCGGGGCGGCGAAGGCCGACCCCGGATCGGATCTTCCCCCAGGTCGTTCAGTCGTGGAGTGCTCCACCTTCACCACCGTGGCCTGGCCGCTCCCCACGCGGGGTGGGACGACGACGGGATGACCGGGCCGGGCGATGCCGCGCGCGCCCAAGGGTGAACGATTGCGTGTCTGGTCCTGTTCGGTGGGGCGGTGGCTGACGGCCGCTGCGCTGGTAGATGCTGAGGTCATGGGCTGCACGGAACGGCCCGCATTACCTCCCCGGTAATCGCCGGTGGTCACCGGGCTGGATAGCGTGCGGGCACTATGGTTACCGCAACCGCCACCCGGCCCGTCGGGGATCTGCTGCGTGACTGGCGTCGCCGGCGCAGGCTCAGTCAGCTCGAACTGTCCAACGAGGCGGGGATCTCCACCCGTCACCTCAGTTTCCTCGAGACCGGGCGCGCCCGGCCGAGCCGGGACATGGTGCTGCGGCTCACCGAGCGACTCGACGTGCCCCTGCGCGATCGGAACGGGCTGCTCATGGCGGCCGGGTTCGCGCCCGTCTACCGGGAGCGGTCGATCGACTCGCCCGAGATGCGACCGGCGCGGCAGGCGCTCAACCGGGTCCTCGACGGGCACGAGCCGTACCCCGCCCTCGTCGTCGACCGGCTCTGGAACCTCGTCATGGCGAACGAGGCGGCCATGCTCTTCCTGGAGGGCTTGCCCGAGGACCTGGTGCGCCCGCCGATCAACATCCACCGTCTCGCGCTGCATCCGCGGGGGCTCGCCGCGCGTGCGGTCAACCTGCCGGAGGTGCGGGCGCATCTCGTCGCGCGGATGGCGCGGCAGGTCGCGCTGACCGGTGACCCGCAGCTCACGGCCCTGCACGAGGAGACCCGGGCGTACGGCGGCGACGATGACGGCCCGCACGAGCCCTCGCACGACATCGCGCTGCCCACCCGGCTGCGGTACGACGACCAGGTGCTCGCCTTCTTCAGCACCGTCACGACCTTCGGCACCGCCGAGGACGTCACCCTCGCCGAGCTGGCCATCGAGGCGTTCTTCCCCGCCGACGACGAGACCGCCGCCTTCCTGCGACGACGTGCCGAGGCACGGCACGGCTGAGAATCGACCAGCGGATCCGCGCGGGTGATCCGGCGTTCGAGGTGCACCGCGGGGAACGGCACGCCGATGGATACCGGGAAGACGTTCGGTTCATCCCGGGCGAGCGCGAGGCGCTTCTCTCCGTGGCATGAGCGGTCCTATCGGTCGATGCGGTCGTAGTGGATGTGGTCGGCGGGGACGCCGAGCTCGTCCAGGGCCGTGACCGTGCGCTGGATCATCTCCGGCGGTCCCGCGACGTAGGCGTCGTGGCGCGACCAGTCGGGGAACCGGTCGAGGACGCCCGGCACCATGCCGTGCATGCCGTCGTACGACGGGTCCTCGGACACGACCGGGACGACCCGCAACCACGGCGTCCGTTCCTCCAGGGCCCGCAGGTCCGGCAGGTCGTACAGGTCGGCCTCGGTGCGCGCGCCGAAGAGCAGGTGGATGTCGCGGCGCAGGTCCTTCTCGACCGCCTCCTCGACCAGGGCCTTGAGCGGTGCGAGGCCGGTGCCGCCGGCGACGCAGAGGATGGGGCGGTCGGAGTCGGGGTCGAGGGTCATCGTGCCGGCCGCGTGGCCGAGCAGCAGCGTGTCGCCGATCCTGGTGTGCCGGACGAGCGCCCCGCCGACCCATCCCGCGGGCAGCGCGCGTACGTGGAAGCGCAGCAGGCCGTCCGGGCGCGGGGCGTTGGCGACGGAGTACGGCCGCCACGTCCACGGCCAGCGCGCGGTCTGCACGGTGACGTACTGGCCCGCGCGGTAGGGGAGCGGCGAGCCGGGGCGTACGGTCAGCGCCGCGATGTCGGGCCGGCGCAGCTCGTGCTCGACGACCTCGGCGGTCCACCACGGCGGCAGCGGCGACTCCTCGGCGGCCTCGGCCATCATGTGGGCCGCGGTGGCGTAGGCGTGCCGCCATGAGCACTCCATCTCGGCGGTCCACGCGTCACCGCCGAACTTACGCAGCGTGGCCAGCAGCGCCCGCCCCATCGCGTCGTAGTGCTCGCGCGTCACCCCGAACTTGTGGTGGTCGCGGCCCAGCCGGGACAGGAGCGTCGAGAGAGTGCCCGGGCTGTCGATGCTCCAGACGATCTCCCGGATGGCGTGGAAGAAACGATCGCGCTGCCGGTTCATGGCCGGCGGGAAGAGGGCGCGCAGGTGCGGATTGTCGGCGAATAGGCGGCCGTAGAAATAGCCCGAAATATCCTCCTCTCTCCCCTCGAATAGGGCAAAACTCTCCTTGATGATCCGGGGATTCACCGATTTCATCAATCCCCCCACTGTCGGTTCGATGACCTCGATCACTTTTCCCCCGCAGGAAGTTTCGCATCTCACCAGGGAGAACATCAACCACCTACGGCGGCAGAGTCCGGGCATATACGTACTGTAATCGGTAATCGACTATTTATGCTCGGAGAGTGATTGCCGGGCGGTGACAAATACCAACCGGTATAAGATCGTTTTACGGGCGGCACTGATATCCTCCACTTCAAGAGTGTTATAAGAAATTCCAACGAGTTCGAAGGATCATTGACTCGGGGGCGGGGTTCCGTCATCCCGTGCCGAGGCGTCACCGGGCGGTGGCGTCCGGTCCGGGGGCGGTCCGCGGGTGCCCCGGCGACCGCGCCCGGAAGGCGGCTTATCGGGGGCTTGGTGGGGATGGGCCCGAAAAGCGCGACTATGCGCAATGATGATCACAAGCGATCGAGGCGCCCGTAGGCGCGGCGTCAAGGAGGGGGCTCTGGCATGGCAGGGGCGACGTACGGTGCGGGTCCCCCGCTCATCGGAATCACGGCCGGCATCGAGGCCGCCCGCTGGGCCGACTGGGTACGGGAGGCGGTGCTGCTCCCGGTGGCGTACCAGCGGGCGGTGGAGCGAGCGCGTGCCGTCCCCGTCCTCGTGCCGCCCTCGGTTCGCGCCACGATCCCGGTCCTCATCGAGCGGCTCGACGGCCTCATCTTCTCCGGCGGCGGCGACCTCGAGCCCTCCCGGTACGGCGAGGAGCCGCACGAGCAGACCGGCCCGCCGCAGCCGCACCGCGACCGCTTCGAGCTCGCGCTCCTGCGCGCGGCGATCGACGCCGACCTGCCCTTCCTCGCCATCGGCCGGGGCATGCAGGCGCTCAACGTCGTGCGCGAGGGCAGCCTGATCCAGCACTTGCCCGACGTCGTCGGCGGGCACGCGCACGAGCCCTCGCCGGGCCGGTTCGGCCGGCACCCGGTCCAGATCAGCGCGAGCAGCATGCTCGGCAAGACCCTCGGTGACCACGCCGAGGTGATGAGCGGCCACCACCAGGCGGTGCGGCGGCTGGGCAAGGGCCTGTCGACGGTCGCGTGGGCCGACGACCAGATCATCGAGGCGATCGAGCTCCAGGGGCACCGCTTCGGCATCGGCGTGCAGTGGCACCCGGAGGAGGCCGACGACCCACGCCTCATCGAGGCGCTCGTCGCCGAGACCCGAGGCTGAGACGCACGGCCCCGGGCGTACGCAACGCCTGGGATATGGTCGGCGCGAGCCGAGTCTGGAGGTCGAGCGCATGCCGCTGCATCCGCAGTCAGTCGCGTTCCTGGAGGTCATGCGGACCGGCGCGGCACCGGCGGAGCCCGACCTCGCCGCGATGCGCGCCGCCACCCGGATGAGCCCGCACCGGGGCGCCGGGCCGGAGCTGAAGGCGGTCGAGGACGCGGCCGTCGGCGCGATCCCGATCCGCACCTACCGCCCCGCGGACGGCGTGCTGCCCGCGCTCGTCTACTTCCACGGCGGCGGCTGGTCGATCGGCGACCTGAACTCCGCCGACCCGATGTGCCGCCGGCTCGCCGCCGAGGCGGGCTGCGTCGTCGTCAGCGTCGACTACCGCCTGGCGCCCGAGCACCCGTTCCCGGCCGCGGTCGAGGACGCCTTCGCGGTGACGACCGACGTCGTACGGCGCGCCGGGCACTACGGGGTCGCGCCGGACCTGGTGGCCGTGGGCGGCGACAGCGCCGGCGGCAATCTCGCGGCCGTCGCCGCGCGCCTCGCCCGCGACGAGGGCATCGCGCTCGCCCACCAGCTGCTGATGTGCCCCAACACCGACTCCGGGCTCGACTCGCCCAGCTTCACCGAGTTCGGTGAGGGCTACGGCCTGAGCGCGGCCTCGATGGCCTGGTTCTTCGGGCACTACCTCGGCAGCGCCGACCGCTGCGACCCGCGGATCGCGCCGCTGCGCGCCCCCGACCTGTCCGGGCTGCCGCCGGCGACGATCCTCACGGCCGAGTACGACATCCTCCGCGACGAGGGAGAGGCGTACGCGCACGCCCTCGCCGCCGCCGGCGTGCCGGTCGAGCTGCGCCGTTTCGACGGCATGATCCACAACTTCAGCACGATGCCGGAGGTGTTCGACGACGCCCACACCGCCCGTGTGTGGGCGGCCGGCCGTCTCCGGCGGTCTTTTGGTCAGGAGGAGCGATGAGTTACGCGTCGTACGAGCGGCTGAAGATCGACTGGGCCGCCGACGGTGTCCTGCGAGTGACGCTGAGCGCGCCCGGACGGCTCAACGCCGTCGACGCGACCGGCCACCGCGAACTCGCCGAGATCTGGCGCGACGCGGACGCCGACGACGACGTGCGCGCCATCGTCGTCCGGGGTGAGGGCACGGCGTTCTCGGCCGGCGGCGACCTCGACATGATCGAGGAGATGATGGCCGACTACGACGTGCGCTCCCGCGTCCTGCGCGAGGCGCGCGACATCGTCTACAACGTCATCAACTGCGCCAAGCCGGTCGTGAGCGCGATCCAGGGTCCGGCGGTCGGCGCGGGACTCGCCGTCGCCCTGCTCGCCGACATCTCGGTCGCCGGCCGCACCGCGAAGATCATCGACGGCCACACCCGCCTCGGCGTCGCCGCCGGTGACCACGCCGCGATCGTCTGGCCGCTGCTGTGCGGGCTGGCCAAGGCCAAGTACCACCTGCTGCTGTGCGAGCCGCTGACGGGCGAGGAGGCCGAACGGATCGGCCTGGTCAGCGTGTGCGTCGACGACGACGAGGTGCACGAGAGGGCGCTGGAGATCGCCGGCCGCCTCGCCGGGGGAGCGGCACAGGCCATCGGGTTCACCAAGCTGGCGCTCAACAACTGGCTCCGCACGGCCGGCCCCGCCTTCGACGCGTCGCTCGCGATGGAGTTCTTCGGCTTCGGCGGCCCGGACCTGCGCGAGGGCGTCCGCGCCCTCCGCGAGAAGCGGCCGCCGCGGTTCTGAGCGGCGGTCAGGTGAACCGCTCCTGGAGGGCGGCCAGGCCGGTCGCGAAGATGCCACGGGCGAAGGTCTTGGTCAGCCACGCCTCGTCCTGGGCGTCGGCGTCGTAGCGGGCGAACCACTCGGCGAACGCGAGCCCGGTGTCCGTGACCGGCGCCACCCGCAGCGTCGCGCGGTAGGACCGTACCGGGAACGGGCCCTCGAACAGGTCGTACGTCGAGGAGCGCTCGCCGTCGTCCAGCGCGACCAGGCGCTCACGGAACACCTCGCCGCCCGGTCCCGTCAGTCGGCGCACCGAGCCGACCTGGTCGCCGGCGCCGTGCTCCAGCTCGGCGGTCACGATGCCCGGATGCCACTCGGCGATGTTGCCGAAGTCGCGCAGGTACTCCCACACCCGATCGGCGGAGACCGGCAGGACGGTGCTGGCGTACGGCTTGGGCATCGCAATCGCTCCTGGTGTTGTGTTCTCATGGATGAGGTTCCCCCAGGTGCGGGGGAGCACGCGCGGACCAGGAGGGCGGATGCTGCTCGGAGACCTCGCTCACCGCGGCGGCGCGCTGTGGCCGTCGCGCACCGCCTTCGCCTGGGCGGGAGGCCGCCGCACGTACGGTGAGCTGGCCCGGCGCGTCGAACGGCTGGCCGGGGTGTTCGCCGCCGCGGGCGTGCGGGCGGGAGGCCGCGTCGCGCTGCTGACCGTCAACGCGCCGGAGGCCCTGGAGACCGCGTTCGCCGCGTCGCTGCTCGGCGCGTGCGTGGTGCCGCTCAACACCCGCCTGGCGCCGGCCGAGATCCGCTTCCAGGTCGAGGACGCCGGCGCCGTGCATGCGGTGGTGCATCCCGCGCTCGAACCGCTCGCCCGCGCGTCCGGGCTGCTCGGCCTGGCCCACTGGGTGATCGGCGAGGAGCTGGAGACCCGGCTCGACACCGCCACCGGCCCTCACACGGCGCGGCCGGACGACGACAGCCCGGTGATCAGCCTCTACACCTCCGGGACGACCGGACGGCCGAAGGGCTGCCTGCTCACGAACCGCGGCTGGGTGGCCGCGACGGCCAACGCCGTCCAGGGGCTGGGCCTCACCGCCGGTGACCGGCTGCTCGCGACGCTGCCGCTGTTCCACGTCGCCGGGTACGGCGCGGCGCTCGCGCACCTGGCGATGGGCGGCACCGTGGTGTTCCCGTCCGGCGCCGGCCTGGACGAGACGTGGTCGCTGGTCGGCGAGCACGGCGTCACCGTGGCGATCTTCCCGGCCGGCACGCGCAGGGCGTTCCGGCACCCCGCCGCCCGGCCCGTCCGCCTGGTGTACGGCATGGCGGGCACCGAGCGGGCCGCGACGCTGCGGATGCTCGCCGAGGCCGGCGTGGACTACCGGGGCGTGTACGGTTCGACCGAGGCGGGCAACTTCGTGTCCGTCTCCACGCTCGCCGAGGAGCTGGCCCGGCCGGGCACCGTCGGCCGCCCGCTGCCCGCCTTCGACGTGGCGGTCGACGCGCCGCCCGGCGAGGCAGGGGAACTGCTGGTCCGCGGCCCGTCGATGATGGCCGGGTACGCCAACCTGCCCGAGGCGACCGCCGAGACGCTGCGCGATGGATTCCTGCACACGGGCGACGTGATGCGCCGCGACGACGACGGATACCTCTTCTTCGTCGACCGCGCCAAGGACATGATCAAGTCGGGCGGGGAGAACGTCTACTCCGCCGAGGTCGAACGCGTGCTGCTCGCCCACCCGGCCGTCGGCGACGCCGCGGTCATCGGCGTGCCGGACCGCCGCTGGGGCGAGGCGGTCAAGGCCCTGGTGGTGGTCCGCGAGCCGGTCGGCGCCGAAGAGCTGGACGCGCACTGCCGCGAACGCCTCGGCGCCTTCAAACGTCCACGCTGGTACGAGTTCGCCGAGGCGATCCCGCGCAACCACTCCGGCAAGATCCTCAAACGCGACCTCCGCGCGGCACACGACCCGGCCGTGGCCGTACGCCTCCCGGAGCGTTCCTAGGATCCGGGGCCGCTCCCCGTCAGCAGCCGGTTCAGTTCGTCTCCCGCGTCCTCGTACCCGGCATCGCGGACGCGCCGCAGCTCGCGCAGGTCGCCGGCCGCGGCCGCGCGCCGGGTCAGCAGGAACCCGGCCCGTATGGACCCCTCGTCCAGCAGCTCGCTCAGCTCCGCGACGTCATCTGCCGCGTCGGCGAGGTCGGCCAGCCGGTCCAGAGCGGCCTCGTTGCCGTCATCGGCCAGGTCCGCAGGGGCTCCCGGTCGACGTTCGTGTTCACCATGACGCCATGGTGTGGCCCTGCCCCTGGGGGAAGGTCAAGCGAGACGAGGGACGGGTGCTCACCATCGGACAGCCGGCCAGGACCAGCGGGAGATTCTGGCCGATCCCGCGCTGCGGCGGCTCTTTCTCGAGTACGACCACACCTACGACCTCGACGCCGGCGATCCTCGCATCGACGGCCTCGCCCGCCGGGTCGCTGAGGCGAGCCGGGAGCGCTACGGAGCCGGCGGTCCGCCCCGGCTGGACGCGGCCTCCGAGATCCCCGTCCTCATCCAGGGCATGGTCAACGCGGCGTCCCCGGCGTGGCGGCGGCTCGACACGCTCATCCGCGACGCGATGCTAGGAGAGACTCGAGGCGACGGCTCTGAGTTCGTCGAGTGACTCGCGGATGAGCCGCGGTAGGTCCTTCCGCTCGCCCTCGGCGATCCAGCGGGCGAACGCGACCTTGAAGACGGCGATGCCCGCCTCGGCGGCCAGGCTCGCGGTCAGGTCCGTGACGCCGCGCCCGCGCAACGCGGCGGTGAGCGCCGAGGCGAGGGACGCCAGCTTGATCAGCTCGCGCTCGCGCAGCTCGGCGTTCGCGTCGATGACGGCCTGACGCTGCCGGGCGGACTCGCGGTCCAGGAGCACGGTGTCGGCGGCCGCCAGGGCGGCGGCCACCGCGTCGATCGGCCCGGCGGAGTCCGGCGCGTCGGCGACGGCCCGTACGAACAGGTCCTCCAGCACGGACCCGCCGGCGAACAGGACCTCACGCTTGTCGGCGTAGTGCCGGAAGAACGTGCGCTCCGTCAGCCCCGCCCGCTTGGCGATCTCCGCGACCGTGGTCTGTTCGAACCCGTGCTCGCTGTAGAGCTCCATCGCCGCCTGCGCGAGGCGCCCGCGCGCGTTCGGCTGCCATCGACCCATGCGCAGATCCTAGTTGATGTCAGCGACTGACATGCCTATGATGACGATGACAGCGACTGACATCGGTCTCTGGTCCTCGCGCACGCTTCGCGTCGAGGGCACCCACTCTTCTGGAGGTTTCGTCATGCGCGTTTTCGTCACGGGCGCGTCCGGCTGGATCGGCTCCGCCGTCGTCCCCGAACTCATCGGCGCGGGCCACCAGGTCACCGGGCTGGCTCGCTCGGACGCCTCGGCCGCCGCCCTCACCGCGGCCGGGGCGCAGGTGCGGCGCGGCACCCTCGACGATCTCGACGTCCTGCGAGACGCTGCGGCCGCGTCGGACGGCGTGATCCACCTCGCGTTCAAGCACGACATCGCCTTCTCAGGAGACTTCCAGGGCGCCGCCGACGCGGATCGCCGCGCCGTCGAGATGTTCGGCGAGGTGCTCGCCGGTTCCGACCGGCCGTTCGTCCTCGCCTCCGGCTTGCTCGGGCTCGCGCCGGGGCGGGTGGCGACCGAGCGGGACGGACGCGAGCCGGCTCCGGGGGAGCCGGGCGAGGGTCCGAGCGTCCGGCAGGCCACCGCCCGGTTGACACTCTCGTTCGCCTCCCGCGGCGTCCGCTCGTCCGTGCTGCGGCTGCCCCCGACGGTGTACGGCGACGGAGACCGCGGCTTCCTGGCGGCCGCGGTCGCCATCGCACGGGACAAGGGCGTCTCCGGTCACATCGGCGACGGCTCCAACCGCTGGCCCGCCGTACACCGGCTGGACGCCGCGCACCTGTTCCGCCTGGCACTGGAGAAGGCTCCGGCGGGATCGGCGCTGCACCCGGTCGCCGACGAGGGCGTGCCCCTCCGCGCCGTCGCCGAGGTGATCGGGCGCCATCTCGGCGTTCCGGTGGCCGCGATCTCGCCCGAGGACGCGGGCGCGCACTTCGGCTGGCTCGCCGGGCCTCTCTCAGCCGACAGCCCGGCGTCGAGCGCGCTGACCCGCGAGCAGCTGGAATGGCAGCCCACCCAGCCGGGGCTCCTCGACGACCTCGACAAGGGCCACTACTTCCACACCGGATCCGCCTGAGTCCGCCTGAACGCCCGCGGACGGTCCGCTCCGGGAGCGCGCCCCGGAACGGCCGGTCAGTACGACTTCGGCAGGCCGAGCTCGTGCTGGGCGATGTGCGCCAGGACGAGCTCCTCGGCGACCGGGATGTTCTTGCCGATCCGGGCGTCGCGGAACAGCCGGGCCACCGGATACTCCAGGGAGTAGGCCATGCCGCCGTGCGCCTGGAACATCCGGTCGGCCGCCTGCCAGGCCGCCTCCGCGGCGGTGAGCTTGGCGATGTTGGCCTCCGAACCGCAGGGCCGCTGCCGGTCCCACAGCCACGCCGCCTTGTAGGTCATCAGGCGCGCCAGCTCCACCTGCGCCTTGACCCGCGCGAGCGGGAACGCGACCGCCTGGTTGGCGCCGATGGGCCGTCCGAACGGGGCGCGGTCCTTCGCGTAGTCGCAGGCCACCTTCAGGCACAGCTCACCGCTGCCGGCGGCGCCGGCCGCGGCGATGATCCGTTCGGGGTTGAGGATGTCCCACAACACGGCGAAGCCCTCGTCCACCCGGCCGACGACGTTCGTGGCGGGGACGCGTACGTCGTCGAGGAAGACCATGTTCGAGGCGACCGTGTTGGTGCCGAGCTTGGGGATCGGCCGGTAGGTCAGGGTGCCGGCGGCGACCGCCTCCTCGATGTCCACCAGCAGGATCGTGAACCCGCTGACCCGCGGCTTCGCCTCCGCCGCCGGGATCGTACGGGCGACCAGGACCATGTGCCGGGCGCGTTCGACCCCGGAGATCCAGATCTTCTGGCCGGTGACCAGGAAGTCGTCGCCGTCGCGGCGGGCCTGGGTGGCGATGTTGATCGCGTTGCTCCCGGCGTCGGGCTCGGTGATGGCGAAGCAGGTCTCCGACTCGCCCGCGGCCAGGCCGGGCAGCAGCGCGCGTTTCTGCTCCTCGGTGCCGTGCCGGGCGATGGTCAGGGCACCGAAGGCGGGGGTGAGCAGATAGAGGAAGGAGGCCGCCGCGCCCGCGCCGGAGGCGGCGAGGGTCTCGGCGGCGACCGCGAGTTCGAGCAGGCCCTGCCCGCCGCCGCCGTACTCCTCGGGCACGGCGAGGCCGAGCCACCCGCCGTCCGCCAGCGCGTGCCAGACCTCCTCGGGCCAGCGCTTGTCCGCGTCGCAGCGGTCCCAGTAGTCCAGCCCGTGGCGCGCGCCGATCGCGGCGACCCCGTCCCGTACGGCGACGGCACTTTCCGGCAGGTCGAAATCCACCCGAACCTCCTTCGGTTTTCGCTGCGGACCACAGTAGCGAGCGCAGATGATCACTCTTCGCCGCGACTTGTCCACAGATCGTCATCGTCGATACAGTGAGCTGGTCGAATGCGAACCTCCGATCAACTGGTCACGAGGACAAGCCGTGAACGCACGGGCCTCGCGTTCGTCGGGGCCGGCCGAGACGCGAAGGCGATCGCCTGGTCGCCCGAAGGCGGCGCGCTCTCGGCGAACCGATGGTGACCCGGAAGAACGGGCCGCCCTGCAGCATGTCGCGACTCTGGTGGCGCGCGGTGCCTCGCCACCGGTGATCTTCGACGCGGCCGCGAAGGCCCTCGGCTGCCTCATCAAGGCGGACTACACCACGATCAATCGGCGTGAGGCCGACCAGACGATGTCGATCGTGACGCTGTACCGCGCTCCCGACGTTCCCGAGATCGACCTTCCCTTCGGAGGGCGCTGGCCGCTCAAGGAGGACACGGCTTCGGCCGCGGCCCTGCGCACGCACCGGCCGGCCCGGCGAGCGGCCGAGGCCATCCGCAGCGAGGTCGGCGACTGGCATCGGGCGACCCACGTCGGGCATGTCGTGGCCTGCCCCGTCATCGTCGAGGACCGTCTCTGGGGCACGATGGCCTGCCTGTACATCGGGTCGGAGCCGCCGCCGGACGACACCGAAGAACGCATGGCCAAGTTCGTGGAGCTCCTGAACTCCACGATCGCGCAGGCCGAGACCCGGGCGGAGCTCATCGCCTCCCGTGCCCGCCTCGTCGCCAACGCCGACGCCACACGACGGCGCATCGAGCGTGACCTGCACGATGGCGTGCAGCAGCATCTGATCTCGCTGGCACTCCAGCTTCGCGCGGCCGAGGCGAACGTGCCGCCCGAACACGGCGAACTCAGGCGGCAGCTGTCCGACACCGCCCAGGGCCTGTCGGACGTGATCATCGAGCTCCAGGAGATCTCCCGGGGGCTGCAGCCGCCGATGCTGGCGCGGCGTGGCCTGCCGGCCGCCCTCAAGGCGCTCGTGTCCCGATCTCCGGTGCCCGTCGAACTCCGCATCGGCGCCTACCGCCGCCTCCCCGAGAAGCTCGAGGTGACCATTTACTACCTCGTCTCCGAAGCGCTGACGAACGTCCTCAAATACGCGCACGCGTCCGTGGTGCGCATCGAGCTCGGCGGTGAGGAGTCGGAGATCCACCTGACGGTCCGCGACGACGGGATCGGCGGAGCCGACCCCGCCCGGGGCTCCGGGCTGACCGGTCTCAAGGACCGCGTCCGAGCGCTGGGGGGCACCATCCAGGTCACGAGTCCGGCCGGATGCGGCACGTCGCTGGCGGTCACGATCCCGTTCCGCTCCTGAGGCAGGGCATCTCCCGGAACTCGGCGGCTGGACACCTCGTAATGCTATGCCTAGAGTTACGAGGTATGCGACGAGAACAACTCAAGGGGCATCTCGACCTGCTCCTGCTGTCCGTGCTCGCCCGCGGGGCGGCGCACGGCTACGCGATCATCAGCGAGCTCCGGGACCGGAGCGAGGGTGCCTTCGACCTGCCGGAGGGCACCATCTACCCGGCGCTGCACCGGCTGGAGAAGGGCGGCCTGCTGCGCAGCTACTGGGCCGACGAGTCCGGACGCCGTCGCCGGCTGTACGAGCTGACCGCGGCGGGCGCCACCGCCCTCACCGGGATGCGCGAAGACTGGCGGACGTTCTCCCGCGGGGTGGGGGCGGTGCTGGCATGAACGAGATCGAGCGTTACCTCGACCGGCTCTCGGCCCGCCTGCGCGGCTCCGGCGCGGACGTCTCCCGGGTGCTCGCCGAGACGGAGGAACACCTGCGCGACGCCGTGCGCGACGGCGTCGCGGACGGGCTGACGGAGGAGGACGCCGCACGCCGGGCCGTCACGCGCTTCGGTTCGCCGTGGGCGGTCGCGCGCCGGTTCGGCGGACGGCCCGCGTGGGTGCTGATCGCTCCCGAACTCGCCCGGCTGGTGCCCTCCGCCGCGGCCGGGCTCGTCGCCATCGGGGTCAGCGGGGTGCTCGCGCAGGTGCTCGGCTGGCTCTTCGGGCCGGCCTTCGTCGCCGGTGACCTGCCGTGGGTGCGTTACACGCCGCAGCGATGCGCCGAACTGGGGCATCCGGCGCACGGCTGTCTCGACGCCGTGGTCCGCGACCACTTCGGTGAGGTCGTCGGCGGGCGCGTCGCGGCGGGCGTGCTCGGCCTGCTGGTTCTCGGCGGATATGCGCTGGTGCGCCGGCGCCTGGGCGCCGCGCGGGTGACGCCGATGCCGGGGGTGCTCCCGGTGGCCGGGACGGCGCTGTACGGGGTGGCGACGGCCGTCCTGCTGATCGACGGGATGAACCTGGCGACGGCCGGCGGGGCGCACGCGGGCAGCGGCCAGTGCTGGAGCGCGGGCGTCGTCGCCCTCGTCATGTTCCTCGCGTACGCCCGGACGCTCTACCGGGAACACTTCTCGCGATCTACAGCGTAAAGGCCCGCGTCCGGATCGACCCGCCCGAGGCCCGCGGCAGGGGCCGGACCTCTCGCGGGAGTCAGCGCGCCGTGTCACCGAGGTAGCGGGCGACGAGCCGCGCCAGGCGTGTCGCGACGGTCTCGGGCGGTTCCATCGGCAGGACGACGTGGCTCATCGTCAGCCGGACGACCATGTCCACGAGCTCGACGACCGCGTCCTCGTCGGCCTGGGGCCACTGCCGCAGCGTGTGGGCGATGATGCGCTTCTTGGCCGCGAACAGCACGGGCTCGGCGCGGGTGGTCATCAGCGGCAGCAGGTCCTCGCTGCCGGCGCCGGTGAGGATCGCCTTCTTCAGCGGGTCGTCGGCCGCCGTGGTGAGCGTGTACGACACGGCGTCGGCGACCGCGGAGTACAGATCGTCGTGACGGGTCATGGCCTCGTCGACCGCGTCGAGGTAGCGCTCGTTCTCCCGCAGGTTCAGCGCCTCGGCCAGCCGCCACTTATCCCCGAACTCGTTGTAGACGGTCTGCCGGCTGACCCCGACCGCGTCGGCGACGTCCTGCATCCGCACCCGCCGAAAACCGCGCTCGATGATCAGCACGGCGGCGGCGTCGAGCAGGTCGTCGCGGAGAGTTCGGCGCTGCTGCATGGGTCCAGAATTTCAGACATCCGCCTCGTCGAACATTCCTGTCATCCCGAACGGCGGCCCGCGCGTCCTCTCATTGGGAAGCGAGAAAGGGGGCGCCATGAAGGCATGGCCACCGGGTCGGCACCGTGGCACGGGTGCCGGCGGCCCGGCACGCCGTCCGCACACCCCTTCGCCCCTGGCGGACTGGGTGCTGCACGACGAGAAGCTGCTGGTGGAAACGAGGTTCGGGGGAGACCGCGAGCGGTACGGCGCCTGGCGTGACCGGCTGTGGGCCGAGATGCACGACGCGATGCACCGCCCCGGAGGCTGGCGGGAGTCCACCGCGGATGAGGAGTACGTGGTCGAGACGGCATTCGACGGCAACTGGGCGCAGTACCGCGTCTGCCGCGACCGGCTCCGCGAAGAGCTCTGGCAGATCATGAAGGTCACGAGAGAGCGCTGATCTTTCTCTGGACGCCGCGCGGCCGGGTCATTCCCCCCGATCCCGGTCGCGCGGCCTTTTTTTTATTGTCCGGGCGGCGGCGACGTTCGCCGCGAAAAATGGTTTACCGTGCGAGACGAAAAAATTGTCGCGAACATTTCCGTCATTTCGACGCTCCAACGGATAAGAGGTGCTGCGCACGCACCCGAAAGGAACCGGGGAGATGACGAGGAAATCGATGTGGACGCCGGCCGCCCTCTTGGCGGGCATCGCGATCGCCACCACGGGGGTGGCCGGTACGGCCGACGGCGCGACGCGTCCGCGGTCTGCGGCGGCGAGCGCGCCGGCGTGCCTGAAGAACCAGCTCGAAGCCCGGCTGTACGACGCCGGACTGGTCGGAGCGGGCAACGCGGGCACCATGGTCACGATCACCAACACCTCCACGACGACCTGTGAGATCTCGGGGTACGTCGTGCCGGAGATGCAGAACCCGGACTATCCCGATCTGCCGACCTACCCGCAGAACGGGTCCACCTATTTCAATGACGACCCCGGCGTACATCCGGTGCGGCTTTCCCCCGGCGAGCGCGCGAGTTGTGTCATGGCGTGGGGGAACGGGGATTCCTCCGACGGTGTGCTGCCGAAGACCCTGTGGCTCTGGCTGCCCAGCGACACGGACCAATATCTGACCGTGCCTTTCGCGCCCGGATATGTGCGGGCGGGGCGGATCACCGTCTCCGCCCTCGCCGCGCACACACAGCTGCACTAGCCGGGTCAGGTGAGCGGGCGGGGTCCCGCACCGGACCGGTGCGGGACCCCGCGCGGCACGCACGTACCGCTACCAGCTCCTGATACCGGCGCCGTAGGGGTAGAGGGGGTTTCCGTACGTGGTGGGCGGTGACTGGCCGGCGTCGATCTTCGCTCGGATGTCGGAGCGTTCGGCGGCGGTCGCGCCCAGATCGTACGGAAGGCTCCAGTCCTCGACGGCGTCGGCGGGAGTGTCGGTGCCGCCGGGCTTGAGGATCTGGTCGACGCTCCGCGGGAGCTGCCAGGGCAGGGTCCCGTGGGGCGTGTAGTCGCCGAAGAGGAGGGACGCGGTGGCGGGGCCGACCTCCTCGCCACCGCGATAGGTCATCACGATGGCGTCGGCGATGCCGTTCCAGTCGGAGATGACGGTCGGCCGGGGCAGGTCCATGACCACGACCACCGGGATGCCCTGGTTGTGGAAGTTCTGGATGATGGCGAGCTGGTCGGCGGGCAGGTAGGGCTGTTCCTTCACCCATGCGGTGGCGTGGGTGTAGCTCGGCTCACCGACCGCGACGACGGCCAGCTTGGGTGAGGGGCCGCTGTCGGAGTAGACGTTCACGCCCGCCGTCGCCGCGCGGGCCTTGATCGCGTCCAGGACGTCCAGTGAGCCGTAGTCGGGGTGGAAGTAGCTGGTCCACACGCAGCACGAGGCGCCGTCCGTGGCACGCGGCCCGGCGACCACGATGTTGTCGCCCGCCTTGAGCTTCAGCGGAAGCACCCCGTTGTTCTTGAGCAGCGTGATGGACTCGCGTGCGGCCTGGTTCGCCAGCTTGACGTAGGACGGCTGGTGGAAGCGGTACGGGCCGTTCACCGGGTCGCCGTACGGCCGGTCGAAGACGCCGAGCTCGAACTTCAGCCGCAGGATCCGGGTGACGGCGTCGTTGATCCGCGAGATCGGCACGCTGGACAGGAAGTCGGCGATCGAGAACCCGGACGCGCCGGGGTCGGCGCCGCCCATGACGTCCGAGCCGGCGTTCGCCGCGCTGATCCACGCGCCGGAGGGCAGCCAGTCGGTCGTGATGAGCCCGGTGTAGCCCAGGTTGTTCCGCAGGTAGTCGAGGATGGGCTTGCTGTTGCCCGCCCCGGGCCCGCCCGGGTCGAGGTAGGAGCTGCCCGCGTAGCCGGGCATGATGTTGACGGCTCCCGCGTCCAGCGCGGCCCGCCACGGGATCATGTGGTACTTGATCGTCACCCCGTCGTAGACGATGCCCGCCTCGCCGCCGGCCCCTTCACCGGGCCAGTGCTTGACGGTCGCCAGAACCGAGCCGGGGTTGAGCTCCGGTCCGCCCTGCAGGCCGGCCACCAGAGCCCGTACCTGCGCCGCCGCGACGTCGGCGTTCTCCCCGTTGCCCTCCTGGATGCGCGGGTAGAGCACCTTGGTGCCGACCTCGGCGAGCGGCCCCAGCACGCCGCGCGCGCCCACCTCCAGCTCCTCGCGGCGCTGCATGTCGCCGAGCTTGTAGTCGAGCGGATAGTCCTTGCCCGCGGCCAGCGCGCTCTGCAGCGGGTACGTGGTCTGGTACCCGGAGATCGTGTCGCCCGCGGAGACCGGGGGGATGCCGAGGCGGGTCCCCGCGGCGGCGACGAGCACGTTGTTCAGGTCGTTCGGCTGCGCGGGGCCGAAGTGCCAGCCCGACTGCGGATAGGTCTGGGCGTTGTAGAACATCTGGTACGCCTTCTCCTCGGGGGTCATCCGGGAGAGAAGGTCGGCCACCCGCGTCTCGACCGGCTGCCGCCAGTCCTCGTACGGCTCGATCGTGCCGTCCTTGTTGAGGTCACGCGCGCCGTTCACGATCTTGACGCCGTCGCTCGCCGCCGTGATGTCGGGGTGGTAGAGGCTGAACGTCCTGATGTTCGACGTGGTCTTCGTACCCGAACCGGTCACCGCGACGACGTACCACCGGTACGTCCAGCGGTCGGAGATGTCCCAGGTCGGCGTGTAGCTGGTGCCGGTCGGCTCGGCGACCTTGGTGTAGAGGTCGAGGAGCCTGCCGGATGCGGTGAAGTCGTAGTCGGTGCGGCTGACGTTGATCCACACCTCGTAGTGCGCGGCGCCGGGCACGGAGTTCCAGGCGAGCATCGGGCGGCGAGTGTCGGTGACCATCGCCTTGTCGGCGGGCGTCGTCAGCCCGAACTGGCCG
Organism: Actinoallomurus iriomotensis; assembly: GCF_030269445.1. GTDB lineage: Bacteria > Actinomycetota > Actinomycetes > Streptosporangiales > Streptosporangiaceae > Actinoallomurus > Actinoallomurus iriomotensis. The sequence continues at coordinate 40,446 of NZ_BSTJ01000016.1, read as the reverse complement.
GTGGTCGCCGGCGCCTTCGTGGGCGCCGACAGCAGCGGCGGCTCGTTGCTCGCGGTGTCGACCGTGCCGAAGACCTGGAACTCCCAGAGCGAGTAGCCGTAGCCCGTGGCCCGTTTCGTGCCGTAGAAGCGGATGTAGCGGCCCTTGCCGGAGAGGTCGAGGTTCTCGGTGCCGCCCTTGCCCGTCGTGGTGGTGTAGATGGTCGACCAGGATGTGCCGTTGTCGGACACGTCGATGTGGTAGCCGGTGGCGTAGGCGTTCTCCCAGATGAGCGTGGCGCCGGAGATCGTCGCCGCCCCGCCCAGGTCGACCTGGAGCCACTCGTTGTCGGTGTAGAGGCTGGACCAGCGCGTCGTCGTACGGCCGTCCAGCGCCGCCGCGGGCGCGTTGCCGCCCTCGGTCGAGGAGGCGGTGACCTGCTTGAAGGCGGAGATCGGCGTCGTACTCGGAGGCGGCGCCGAACCGCTCGTGCCGTACACCTGGAACTCCCACAGCGAGTAGCCGTACTGCGTCGCGCGCGCCGTCCCGTACATCCGGACGTAGCGCCCGCTGCCGGTGACGTTCAGCGTCTGCGTGCCGCCGGTGCCGGTGGTGGTGCTGTAGACGGTCGTCCAGGTGTTCGCGTCGCCGGAGACCTGGATCTGGAAGGCGGTCGCGTACGCCGTCTCCCAGTTGAGGACGACCTGGCTGACGGTGGCCGAGGCGCCGAGGTCGACCTGGAGCCACTGCGGGTCGCTCGCGGCGCTGGACCACCGGGTCGAGGTGTCCCCGTCCACGGCCGCGGCGGCGGTCGTGACCGCGTTCTCCGCCGAGGAGGCGACGGCCGGCCTGCCCTGCGACAACAGGGCCGGCGCCGCGCTCGCCGACCGGGGTAGGGCGGTGCTCACGCAGGCCATGAGCAGGGTCAGGGCGGCGATCACCACCGTCGTCACGGCGGGATGTACCGCCGTACGGGCACGGGGTCTCATGGGGCGTCTCCTCTTCACGGGCACGGCGGAGCGGCGGAGGGATGCCACCGTCGTGCGACGGGATGGGACGCCGGACCCCGGCGGATGACTGGCGGGTCGGGGCTGCCGAGAGCCGGCGTAGGAGCGCTCTTCCCGAGAGACTGATCGCGGTCAGGCATGGTGTCAACAGCCCGGCGCGATATTTTTCAAGGCTTATATTAAGCACCTGCATATGCCGGTGCGTCCGGCGTGCCGCCCGCCGCGCGAGGGCGGCGGACGGCACGCGGAGTCAGGAGAACCAGCGGCGCGGGTGCCGGGTGAGACGGTAACCGCCGACGCCCGCGAGGGCGGCGAGCAGGCCGCCGCCGATGGTCCACCACCATCGGGTGGACGGCCAGGAGATCCGGTTCCAGAAGTGGCCGGTCCGCTCGGCCTCGGCGGAGGGGGCCGCCGAGGAGTCCGCCTGCGGCGCCGTCGTGCTCCCGGCGTCGGTCTCCGGCGAGAGCGGGGCCTTCAGGCGCGCGTTGTCCGGCTGGGCGTCGCCCTTCTTCGCGGTGATCGACAGATCCGTCTGGACCGGCAGGCCGAGATCCTGGTCCGGCAGCCCGGTCGCCGAGAGCCGTACGTAGTAGGTGCCCGGGAGGGGTTCGTCGGACCAGGGGTCGGCCCAGGTGCGGACCTGGCGCAGGAGGCAGTGGAGCGCGAGCGTCGCGGCGCCGGCCGCGGCGGTGGCCGTCTGCGAACCCGCCGTGCACGGCTGACGCCGGCGGAGACCGTCGAAGACGTCGACGGTCCAGGTCGCCGGCCCGTGCCGGCTCGCGCCGGTCGGCAGAGTGATCGTGATGGCGAGCCGGTCGGTCTCTCCGGCCGCCGCGTCGAACGACCAGTACAGGTAGTCGCCGGTGGACGCGGAGACCCGTACCTGCTGACCGGGGTCCACGGCGGTGGCGGTGAGGAAGGACGTTCCGGCCGTGCCGACCGTGGCGCTCGGGCTGGGCGAGGGCGTGTCGTCCGCGACGGCCGGACCGGCCATGGGCAGGCAGGCGAGGAAGGCCAGGCCGGCCAGGCCGGCCAGACCGGCGAGCGGGTGGCGCGTGATGCCGCGCATGTCAGTTCTCCTTCCACACGGCGACGCGCCAGCGGGCCAGCCATCCGATGACCAGGCCGCCGACCAGTCCCGTTCCGGTCAGCACGAGCAGCAGCAGCCAGCCACGGCCCAGGGAGGGGCCGCCCGGCGCCGGGGAGGAGGAGACCACGTCGACGGTGAGCTCCAGCGGCATGCCGGGGTTCGTCTGGACGCCGGCGGGGGCGGAGAAGGAGTTGCTCACTACCAGGCAGACCATGCCGTCACCGGCCGCGTCCGAAGACGCCGAGGACACCGAGGGCTCGGGCGAGGCCTCCTGCCGGTCCTCCGCCTGCTGGTCCGACCAGCGCAGCCCGGTGGACAGCACGTCCGTGCGCCCGCCGTCCGCGCCGGTGCCGCGCACGATCTCCTGCCCGGTCCTGGAGACGGCGCGCAGCAGGACGCCGTAGTCGGGGTTCAGCCTCCGGTCGAGCGCGATGCTCACGGAGGCGCGCAGCTCCTGGCCCGGCGACACCGCCACCCGGTACCAGCGGTGCTCGGCGAAGCGCTCGCGGTCGGCGTACACGCCGGGCTTCAGGACCGGCGCCGCGGAGCACCGGGCGGCCCCGCCGACCTGGCGCGGGGTCTGGCGGTACGTGTCGTGCGCCCGGCGGACGAGCTGGTTCAGGCGGCTGGTGAGCTGGGTCTGGTGCTGGACTGCGGTGTACGTCCCGCCGGTCGCGTCCGCGATGCAGGTCAGCTGCTGCCGTACTCGCGCGTCCAGTGTGAGGCCGAGCGTGTCGATGACCAGGTGGGTGCCTGCCGCGGCGAGCTGCCGGGCCACGTCGCAGGGGTCGGGCAGGCCGCAGGTGTCCTCGCCGTCGGTGATGAGGACGATCCGCCGGGTCGTCTCGCCGGTGCCCAGGTCGTGGGAGGCGGCCCGCAATGCCAGCCCGATCGGCGTCCACCCGGTGGGGCGCATCGTCGCGATCGAGGCCTTGGCCTGCGGCTTGTTGACCGGGCCGACGGGACTGATCTGCTGGGTGTCCCGGCAGCCGAGGGCCTGGCTGGCCGAGTTCGGCACGCGCGAGCCGAGCGCGCGGATGCCGAGCTGCGTTTCGGGGGGAAGGGCGTCCACCACCTCGTCGAAGGACTGCTGGGCGACCGACATACGGCTGCGGCCGTCGATGTCGGCGGCACGCATCGAACCGCTGGAGTCCAGGACCAGCTCGACCTTCGGGGCCTCGCCGTCCGTCGGCTCACCGGCCGTCGCGGGCACCGCGCCCAGCGCCGTCACGCCGGCGAGCATGACGAGGAACAGCCCCGCGGCGGGGCCACGTCTGATGATCACGCCGGTGGATCTTAATGATCTTGGGTGGGGCCGCCTAATCGGTCGTACGGCCGCGAATCAACGGGCGTTCGCGCCTTCCGGCGACGGCATCGACGCCGTGATGTCGCGCGCGAGAGCCGTTCGGTGCGTACGGCCGTCGGCGCGGCGTCGGTCGGCGTCCGGAGCCACCCCGAAATCCGGTTTCGTACGCGCGCGACACGGCGAGGTTGCCGGGTGGTAGCGGAGCCGTTGGGGTGTTGGTACCTTCTATCCGCTTCCGTCCGATCTTGGCCGAAGAGGCGCCGTCATCGCGCCTCGTCCGCGGGACGTGCCGTAAGCGTTCCCTCTCAGGCGATCGAGGTCCGGGGTTCCCTCATGACGAAGCGCTGGATGATCCTGTCAGGCGTGCTCCTGGCGGCGGTGGTGGCCGTGGTGTCCGGACTGACCGCCTTCGGGGGCGGTACGCACCCCGTGGCCGGACGGACGACCGTGTCCCCGGCTCCGGTGGCGACGCCGAGCCTCCCGCCCACGCCGACCCCCACACCGCGCCGCACCGCGAAACGGCACCACACGGTCACGACGAGAGCCTCGGCGGCGTCACACCGGCGAGCGACGCACGCGACGACACACGACTCCGGAGCGGGCCAGGCCGACCCGTGCGCGCACAACCACCACTGCAGCGTGCCGCCCCTCCCGCCGTTGAAGCCGAACCCGGACCGGCCGGCCCCCCTGCCGACCCTGACCGTAACCGGCGCCCCCGCCACCTGACCCGCCGGAACCCGGCCCGGCAGCGCGTAGCCGGCCCAGTCGATCACGTACCGGGCACGGATCCACCCGTGCGGGGAGGCACGGCATCAGGGGGAGGCGACCTCAGGAGGGCACGGCGGCCGCGATGGCGGCACCGGCTCGGTCGTCCGTACGGACGGATCGAGATCGGAGGAGGCTGCGCTCGACGCGTCTGGTACTACCGGGGTCCCGCAGAGTGCGATGGACCAAAGACTCCCAGGAGCCCACTGGAGCACCCATTCGATGCGCTCTTCCGTTTCCTGCGAGAACTCCACGGTCGGGCGGGAGCGGGACTCAAGGCTCGCCCATGCCTCCCGTTCGATGCCGGCGGCTCGTGCGGCCGCGCTCATCGAAAGGCCGAGTTGCCGCCGACGGTCCCGGACACCTCGGGCGACACGTTCGGTGCGGGCCCGGTACATCTGTTCCAATAAGCGTTGCGATCTGTCGTGATCGAAGCGCTGCACCATGCACTGCCCTTTCTGGACTTATCTTGACCACCCCCAGGGAGGGCCGAAGACCGATACCCGCGGGGGTGGGGGCGTCGCCTCGGTGGGGATGGCCGACGTGCCTCGCGCGGTCGGGGTCAGAGGCGGTTCCAGGCGTACGTGGGCAGGTTCTGGCTGTTCGCGATGGGCTTCCACAGGTTGACCACCTGGCGCTTGGCCGGGCCGGCCTTGTCGTTGGCGGCGATGGCGGCTCGGTAGTGCGCGGTCAGCGGAGCGATCCGCTCGCCGCAGCCGCGGGACTGGACCTCCCGCGCCCAGGCGAGGTAGGCCTGGTCGGCGGCGAGGGAGCTCTGGTACGCGTTGATCATCGAACGCCGGAGCCGTGGGCCGTTCGCCAGCCGGTCGACCTTCAGGCCCTTGGACCGGGTCAGCTCCTGCTGGCGGTCCTGTACGACCTGCTGGAAGCCGGAGACGCCCGCCGCGACATCGTCGCAGGTCCGCAGGGGAGCAGGGAGATGCCCGCGCGCGGTCTTGCCGGTCTTGAGGATCTGGTCGACGGCGGCGGCCTGCTGCGCGGCGGTTCCCGCGCCCGTCGTCGCGCCGGACGCCCGCGTGCCGTTGTCCTTCGACCCGGGGAGGCCCTGCGTCAGGACGTACACCAGGCCGCCGCCGAGCACGACCACCGCCGCGACGCCGCAGGCCAGCAGCAGCGTCTTCCGGCTCTTCCCGGCGCGTTCGTCTCCGGGCTCCCCGGCGATCGGCGGATATCCGTACGGCGGCGGGTCCGCCATCGGGCCACCGGGGACGGGGCCGCCCGTCATGGGGCCGCCCAGGTTCTGCGTGGCCGCCTCGGGCGCAGGCGGCGTCGGGCCCGCCCCCGGACCGGCGCCCATTCCCGCGCCCATTCCCGGCCCGGGACCGGCGCCCATCCCCGGCCCGGGAGGTCCGAACGGGTCCGGTGCTCCGTACGGGCCGAGGTCTCCGTACGGCTCCGGGGACGCCGCGGGGCCGAAGGTCCTGGGCGGATCCGGCGGCGCCACAGGATAGGAGGTCCTGGGCGACTCCGGCTCCCTGAACGGCTCCGGTTCCCTGAACGGCTCCGGCGCCCGCGGCGGCTCCGCCGGTGCGGCCGCCTCCCAGTCGGTGACCGGTAGCGGCTCGGTCCCCGGGTTCGACTGTCCCGCCTGCGGCTCCGGCTCGCTCAGCGGCCGGAACAGCGAGCCCGGCTCCGGCCCGGGACGCTCGCCCGCCGCCGGAAGCGGCGCGCCGCACCGGGTGCAGGCGGACCGGCCCGAGGGGACGTCGTTCTCACATGCCGGACACTTCATGCAGGGTGCCTTTCTCGCCGACCATTGCCTGTCAGACGGAACATTGTGCCCTGCGCGGGTAACGGCCGGGCCGGTACCACCGCCGAGGGCGGGCCGGAGCCGGTGGCGCGACCGGTCTCCGGCGCCGCCGCACCGGCCGAACGGCGGACCCCGCCCCACGGGCGCCGGCCCGGTCGTCAGAACGCCGGAGACCGATCCGAAAACAGCATTTCACCTGCGCAAACGCGGATCGGGTACGCTGGGGAAGGCAACCAACCCCATCCCCATGATCGCGGCACGCCCTTCCTTCGCCCGCGCGACGTCTCCCTCTTCCTCAGGAGCCGCGAGCGCCGTCGTGGCCGCGGTCCAAGGAAGTCCCCCCAATGGAGATTCATACCGATGCCCTCGTCGTGGGCGGGGGTCTGGGCGGCGTCGCCGCCGCTCTGGCACTGCTCCGGGCAGGCTCCGACGTGGTCCTCACCGAGGAGTACGACTGGCTCGGCGGGCAGCTGACCAGCCAGGCCGTTCCCCCGGACGAGCACCCCTGGGTCGAGCGGCTCGGCGTCACGGCCTCCTACCGCGCCCTGCGCGACGGCATCCGCGACTACTACCGGCGCCACTACCCGCTGACCGAGCGCGCCCGTGCCCGGCCGGAGCTCAACCCCGGCGCCGGCCGCGTGAGCCGGCTCTGTCACGAGCCACGCGTCGCCGTCGCGGTGATCGAGTCCATGCTGGCGCCGTACCGCGGCTCCGGTCGCCTGCGCGTGCTGCAGCCGTACCGGCCGGTGGGCGCGGACGTCGACGCCGACCGGGTGAGCGCGGTCACCCTGGCGCACCGCGACACGGGCGCGCGGGCGACCGTACGGGCCCGGGTCGTCCTGGACGCCACCGAGACCGGCGAGCTGCTGCCGCTGACCGGCACGGAGTACGTCACCGGCTTCGAGTCGCGGGCCGAGACCGGTGAGCCGAGCGCCCCCGCCGAGGCGCAGCCGCAGAACATGCAGGCCATCTCGGTCTGCTTCGCCGTCGACCACGTGGACGGTGACCACACGATCGAGCGCCCGGCGACCTACGACCACTGGCGGGAGTACCGGCCGCCCTTCTGGGGCGACCGCCTGCTGTCGTGGCGCGCGCCGACCCCCCGCACGCTGGAGCCGGTCGAGCGTTCGTTCACCCCGAACCCCGACGAGGACCCGACCGAGGTGCTGGGCGACCTGCAGCGTCCCGGCGGCGACATGGAACTGTGGAGGTTCCGGCGGATCGCCGCCCGGCGCAACTTCGAGGACGGCGCCTACGCCAGCGACATCACGCTGGTGAACTGGCCGATGATCGACTACTTCGACGGCTCGATCATCGACGTTCCGGACGCCGGCCGGCACGTCGAGGCGGCGCGTGAGCTCTCCCGGTCGATGCTGTACTGGATGCAGACCGAGGCGCCGCGTCCGGACGGCGGCACCGGCTACCCCGGGCTGCGGCTGCGCGGCGACGTCGTCGGCGGCGCCGACGGCCTCGCCCAGGCGCCGTACGTCCGCGAGTCACGCCGGATCCGCGCTCTCCGCACCGTCCGCGAGCAGGACATCGCCCTCGCCGTACGCGGTGACAGGGGCGCGGTCCGCTACGACGACTCGGTGGGCATCGGGATGTACCGGATCGACCTGCATCCCTCCACCGGCGGCGACAACTACATCGACGTGGGCTGCTCGCCGTTCGAGATCCCGCTGGGCGCCCTGATCCCGCAGCGCGTGGACAACCTCCTGGCGGCGGCCAAGAACATCGGCACCACCCACATCACGAACGGCGCCTACCGGCTGCACCCCGTCGAGTGGAACATCGGCGAGGCGGCGGGCGCGCTCGCGGCGTTCTGCCTCGACCGCGACCTGCCCCCGCACGCCGTCCATGAGAAGGACGAGCTGCTCTCGGACTATCAGAGCCTGCTCGTCCGCTCCGGCGTGGAACTCCACTGGCCCCCGGTGTCCGGCTACTGACGAGCGGCGAACCTCACCGACGAGGCCTCCGCCGCCGGCGTGGCGGTGCCCGACCTGTCGCGGGTTCACCCCGAGGACGGCTCGCCCTGAGGCAGGCGGATGCGGAAGCGGGTGTGCCCGGGTTCGCTGCTCAGGTCGACCGTCCCGCCGTGGGCCTGGACGACGGCGGACACGATCGCCAGCCCGAGACCGGTGCCGCCCGCCTTCCGCGACCGCGAGCCGTCCCCGCGCGCGAACCGTTCGAAGACGTCCTCGCGCAGCCCGGCCGGGACTCCGGGACCGTCGTCGATCACGTCGAGGGTGACCATGCCGGCCGGGTCGGCGGGGCGGAGGCGCACCGTGACCTCCGTCCCGGCCGGCGTGTGGGCGTGGGCGTTCCCGAGGAGGTTCGCGACGACCTGCTGGAGCCGGAACTCGTCCCCGTACACCGTGACCGGCTCCTCCGGCAGGTCCAGCGACCAGCGGTGGCCGGGGGCCGCGGCGTGGGCGTCGCTGGTCGTGTCGATGGCCATCCGGGTCAGGTCGACCGGCTCGTGCGCGAGCGGGCGCCCGGCGTCGAGCCGGGCGAGCAGCAGCAGCTCGTCGACGAGATTCCCCATCCGCGCGGACTCCGACTCGATGCGGCACAGCGCGCGCTCGACCCGTGAGGGGTCGCGGCGGGCGAGCTCGGCGTGGCCGCGGATCGTGGCGAGCGGGGTGCGCAGCTCGTGGCTGGCGTCGGCGATGAACCGGCGCAGCCGGTCCTCGCTGGCGTGCCGCTGCGCCAGCGCCGACTCGACGTGCTCCAGCATGTGGTTGAAGGCCGTGCTGACCTGCCCCACCTCGGTCGCGGGGTCGGTGCCGGGCACCCGTGCGGGCAGCGTCACCTCGCCGCTGGCCAGCGGCAGCTCGGCGACCTGCCCGGCGGTGGCGGCGACACGACGCAGCGGCCGCAGCGCGAACCGTACGAGCGTGGACACGGCGAAGGCCGACGCCACGAGCACCGCGCCGAACACCAGGACCTCGATGAGCTCCAGCCGGCCGAGTACGTCGTCGACGCGGCGCAGCGGCAGACCGGTGACCAGGATGTCGCCGTCCCGGCCCGGCGTGGCGATCACGCGGTACGCGCCGAGGGACTCGAGCCGCAGCGTACGGGGCCGGGCGTCGGCGGGCAGCCCGGCGAGGCGGGTGGTGTCCGCCGCGGGCAGCGCGACCTGACCGCTCTGGTCGCTCACCACACCGCACTCGGTGACCCGGCCGCCGGCGATCCGCGCGCCGAGCGTGCCGACGGACTGGCCTTCGACCTCCCCGAGACCCCGCTGCCGGTGGTGCTCCAGGCTGACGGCGTACCGGTTGCCGGCGGCGGTGAGCTGCTGGTCCAGGCGGCTGATCAGGAATCCGCGCAGGGACAGCGCCGTGACGACCCCGACGACGCCGCAGGCGAGGGTGAACAGCAGCAGCGAGCCCACGATGAGCCGGCCCCGCAGCGTACGGACGCGGAGACGGGAGGTCATGGGGTGGGCGGCCGGAGGACGTAGCCCACGCCGCGGACCGTGTGGATGAGGGGTTCCCGGCCGGCGTCGATCTTCTTGCGCAGGTAGCTGACGTACAGCTCGACGACGTGGGCCTGCCCGCCGAAGTCGTAGTTCCACACCGCGTCGAGGATCTGGGCCTTGGGCAGCACCCGGCGCGGGTTGCGCATGAAGTAGCGCAGCAGGGCGAACTCTGTGGCGGTCAGCTCGACCGGCTCGCCGCCCCGGCTGACCTCCCGCGCCTCCTCGTCCAGCGTCAGGTCGGCGACGGTGAGGATCTCACCGCCCCGCGTCCGGGCGCGCCCGGACCGCCGGAGCAGGCCGCGCAGGCGGACCAGCACCTCTTCCAGGCTGAACGGCTTGGTGACGTAGTCGTCTCCGCCCGCCGTGATGCCGGCGACGCGGTCCTCGACGGAGTCGCGTGCGGTCAGGAAGAGCACGGCGACCTCCGGGTCGGTCTCGCGCAGCCGGCGCAGCACCTCCAGGCCGTCGGAGTCGGGGAGCATCACGTCGAGCAGGACGGCGTCCGGACGAAACTCCCGTCCCGCCCGTACCGCCTCGGCCCCGTCGCCGGCGGACATCACCTCCCAGCCCTCGTAGCGCAGCACGCCGGACAGGACCTCGGCGAGGCTGAGCTCGTCGTCGACGACCAGCACCCGTACGGGCGACCCGTCGGGACGGGTCATGAGCGGCTGCCGGGCCGCCGGGGCACCGGGGGAATGGGGGGTCGTCATCGCCACCTACGTTGCACGCTGCGAATCCACGAAGATGTGAATTGTCTCAGAAGATCCTATAAGGCGGACATGTATCCGCAGGTCAGAGCACTCTCAGCGGAGATGCATACACCTTTCAGAAAAATTCTTCAGGTACGGACCCGAGAGTTGAAGCCCGGACGACCGACCGACGGGGGAGACCGTGACCACTCTGGACGAACGCAGCGCCGTACGAGGCCCGCGCGCCCACCGGCCGCCGGCCCGCGCCCGGCCCGAGCACGTCCTCGTGCCCATCGCGCTCGGAGCGGCCGCCGTGATCGCCCTGTGGTGGCACGACACGCCCGCGATCACCGGGTTCGGCGACTGGCTCACCAACGCGGGACGCGTCACCGGCCTGCTCGCCGGGTTCGCGGCCGTCGTCCTGGTGGCGCTGATGGCGCGGATCCCGGCGCTCGAACGCGGCGTCGGCACCGACCGTCTCGCGCGCTGGCACGCGATGGGCGGGCGCTACATGGTCGGCCTGGTCGTCGCGCACGCCCTGCTCATCATCTGGGGTTACGCGGTCACCGCGCACACCGACGTCGTCCACCAGACGAAGACGCTCCTGATGAGCTACCCGGACGTGCTGATGGCGACCGTCGCGGGCCTGCTCCTCGTCGGTGTCGGCATCGTGTCCGCCCGTGCCGCGCGCCGCCGGATGCGTTACGAGACCTGGTACTACCTGCACCTGTACACCTACCTGGCGATCGCGCTGGCGTTCAGCCACCAGTTCGCGACCGGTGCCGACTTCATGACGAGCCGGCCGGCCCGCGTCCTGTGGTCCGGGCTGTACGTCGCCGTCGGCGGCCTCCTGCTCTGGTACCGGTTCGTGACGCCGCTGCGCCGGGCCCTCCGGCACCGGATGCGCGTCCACGGGGTGTACGCCGAGGGGCCCGGGGCGGTCTCGGTGTGGATCCAGGGGCGGCACCTGGACGAGCTGCGCGCCGAGCCGGGCCAGTTCTTCCGGTGGCGGTTCCTCACCCGCGACCTGTGGTGGGCCGCCAACCCGTACTCCCTGTCCGCGCCCCCGGCCCCGGACATGCTCCGCATCACCGTCAAGACGTTCGGTGAGCACAGCGGCGCCCTCGGCCGGCTGCGGCCCGGCACCCGCGTCTTCGCCGAGGGACCGTACGGGGCGTTCACGGCCGGACGACGCCGGCGGCGCAAGGTCCTGCTGCTGGCCGGCGGCGTCGGCATCACCCCGATACGCACGCTGTTCGAGACGCTCCCGGCCACCCCCGGCGACCTCACCCTGATCTACCGGGCGACCGACTGGGCCGACGTGGTGTTCCAGGAGGAACTGCCGCGCATCGCCGAGTCCCGCCACGCGGCCCTGCACTACCTGGTCGGGTCACGGCGCGACCTGGGCCGCGATCCGCTGTCGCCGGCGGTGCTGACCCGGATCCTGCCCGACCTCGCGGCCCACGACGTGTACGTGTGCGGGCCCGACGGCATGACGACGGCGGCCATCGCGTCGCTGCGCCGGGCGGGCGTGCCGCGGCGCCACATCCACCACGAGTCATTCGAGTTCTGAGAGGCCGACCATGAAACGAGCCGTCCTCGCCATCATCGGCACCGTCTGCGGGCTGGTCCTGCTGCTCAGCTTCAAGACCCACCCGGCGGCCGGGACGGGCGCCGTCGCGACCACCGGCGCGGGCGCCGACCCGGGCGCCGCCGCCTCGCCCGCGCCGAGCGACAGCGCCGCCTCCACGCCGGGCACCGGCTCCGGCGGGAGCGGCGGCAAGACCCGTACGGTCACCGGAGACACCGTCGACACCCGCTGGGGCCCGGTACAGGTCCAGGTCACCCTGAACGACGGCAAGATCACCAAGGTGCAGGCGGTCCAGCTGCCGAGCGACAACCCGCGCGACCTGGAGATCAACAACTTCGCCGTGCCGCAGCTCGAACAGGAGGCCCTGTCCGCCCAGAACAGCCAGATCGACATGGTCTCCGGCGCCACCTACACCAGCCAGGGCTACATCCAGTCCCTGCAGAGCGCCCTCGACAAGGCCGGCAAGTGACCGAGCGAGGCGAGGGAACCAGAAAGCACAGCACCTTTGGTCGCGGGGCCGACGGAGGAGGTCCCGGGACCGAGCGAAGCGAGGGAACCAGAAAGCGCAGCACCTTTGGTCGCGGGGCCGACGGAGGAGGTCCCGGGACCGAGCGAAGCGAGGGAACCAGAAAGCACAGCACCTTTGGTCGCGGGGCCGACGGAGGAGGTCCCGGGACCGAGCGAAGCGAGGGAACCGGAAGACACGCTCCCGTGGGCACTCCATCCGACGAAGGAGGACACATGACCCCGCAGCGGCACGCCGAGCCGTGCATGGGCACGGTCTTCTCCTTCGACCTGCGGGCGCCGCACCCTCCGGAGGGGACGCTGGAGCGGGTCGTCGGGTGGCTGCACCAGGTCGACGCGACCTTCTCGACCTACCGGCCGGACAGCGACATCGGCCGGCTCGGCCGCGGCGAGGTACGGATCGGCGACTGCGCGCCGGAGGTCGCGGAGATCCTCGCCCTGTGCGAGGAACTGGCCGAGGCCACCGGCGGCTGCTTCAGCACGTACGCAGGCGGGACCCTCGACCCGTCGGGCGTGGTGAAGGGATGGGCGATCGAGCGGGCCGGGGCGATGCTGCGCGAGGCCGGCTGCCCCCGGTACAGCGTGGGCGGCGGTGGTGACATCCGGCTGGGCCGCGCGCCGGAGCCGGACCGCCCCTGGCGCGTCGGCATCGCCGATCCCCGGCGGCCCGGAGAACTCGCCGCCGTCCTGACCGGCCAGGACATGGCCGTCGCGACCTCGGGGACGGCCGAGCGCGGTGCGCACATCCTCGACCCGCGCACCGGGCGGCCGGCGGACGCCGGCATCGCCTCGATGACCGTGGTCGGGCAGAGCATCACACTCGCCGACGCCTACGCGACCGCGGCGTTCGTCATGGGCGAGTCGGCCCGCGCATGGGTGGAGGCCCTGCCCGGGTACGAGGCGTTCGCCGTCGGCGTGGACGGGAGTACCTGGGCGACGTCCGGCCTGGGGGCCGGCGACCCGGTGGGGACACCGGGCGCGCGCGGATAGGTCACCGCGCCCGTTCAGTCGTCCGCGGCCATCCGGTCCGCCTCGTACAGGTGCTCGACGGTCTCATCCGTCGCCACGAACGTTCGTGTGACGTGAGCCGAGTCGTACACCCAGAGAATCGTCATCGGCGTCTCGCCCGTGTTGCGAAACGCGTGCTCCACGCCCGCCACAACCACGGGCGGTGCGCCGGTCCTCGACGCCGGACACGACGGGGACGCGGGTCTTCGCGCAAGCGCCCTTCGCCCGGTTCCACGTCGAATACCCGGAGGCGTACGACTCCCGCTTCCCGGCCGGACGCGTGGTCGCGCTCGGCGTGGTCGACGCCCGCTCCCCGCGACCCGAGACCGTGGACGAGCTGCTCTCCCGGATCGACACGGTCGCCGGGGTCCTCCCCATCCTCGCGCGCTACTACCGGGGCGACGAGCTGTGATCGGCCCGGGGGCCGGCGGCGGAGATCGAGGGTAGGACCGGTCTCGCCCCCTTCGCGCGTACGGGAAGGGACCGTCCGTGACCGCCGAGGGCGCCGACGCTCCGCCGATCACGGATCTGCGGTCGGCGCTTCCCACGTCGTCGGCCCGGTGGACCACCTCCTGGCAGACGACCTGGGACGGGATCTCGGTCTTCTTCGCGCCCGGGCGGCACATCGACGAGTTCCGCCGGCGCGCGGAGGCCGCGGACCGGCCGTTCCCGATCTCGGTGAACATGGGCGTGGACCCGGCGATCCACATCGGCGCCACATCCGAGGCGCCGACCACGCCGCTGGGCTACGACGAGCCGGCCATCGCCGGCGGGCTGCGCGGCACGCCGGTACGGCAACCCGCCCTGCCCGCGCGCGGCACCAGTGCCAAGATGATCTTCGACGCGACCGTGCCGTTCCGGTTCGCCGCCGCGTTCGAGCGCGCCCGGCTCGACGACGTCGATCCCCGGCCGTACGCGCCCGGGCTGGACCTGCCGTACCCGTGACCCCGCGGACGCCCTCGCGTCCGGTGAACCACCGGCACGTCGAAGCACGGTGTTCGTTTCAGCGAGAGATCATTAGCATTCGGGCATGCTGACCGCCGCGCTCGCGTTCGCGGGTGTCGCCCTGATCATCAACGTGACGCCGGGGCTGGACACGCTGCTCGTCCTGCGGACCTCGATCGTCCAGGGGCGGGGTGGCGGGTTCGTCGCCGCTCTCGGCGTTCTCACCGGCTGCGGGGTCTGGGCCCTGGCCGCCGCTGTCGGCCTGACCGCGCTGCTCACCGCCTCCCACCTGGCCTACGACACCGTACGGATCTGCGGTGCCGTCTATCTCGCGTGGATGGGCGCGTCGATCCTGTGGCACGCCCGGCGACGCGAACCGGAAGGCGACAGCGGCGACGCTTCGGCCGCCGAACGGCCGGGCGGGTCCACTCCGCGCGGATGGTTCGCGGCCTTTCGCGCCGGAATGGGGACCAACCTCCTCAACCCCAAGGCCGGCGTCTTCTACATGAGCCTGGTGCCGCAGTTCATGCCCCGCTACGCGCCGGTGTTCGGCACCACGATGCTCTTCTCGGCGATCGACGTCGCCGAACTCGCGATCTGGTACTGGGTGGTATCCGGGGCGGCCGCCGCGTTGGGCGAGCGGATCCGGCGGCCGTCGTTCCGGCGACGGATGGAGCAGGTCAGCGGGATCGCCTTTCTCGGCTTCGCGGTCGACCTTCTGGTCGAGGACCGCTGACGTCCCGGCGTCAGGCGAGGGGCGGCGACACGTCGTCGTCCGGCGCCGGACCGGCGGCGGGCAGGTCGGCGAGGGTGCTGAGGACGGGCGCCGCGGTGATCACGAGCCGGGCGTCGTCCTCCGGGAGCGTCGACATCAGCTCGGCGAGGACCTCGGCCTCGCTGTGCGCGAACGACCGCAGGATGTCCAGGCCCGCCGCGGTGGCGGCCACACGGGTCGCGCGGCCGTCGGTGGGGTCGGCCTCGCGGTCGACGAACCCGGCCGACAGCAGGCCCGCCACCGCGGTGGTGGCGGTCGGCTGGGAGCAGGGCACGCGCCGGGCGAGTTCGCCGATGCGCAGCGGGCCGTACTGGTTGAGCAGGGCGAGGACGATGAGCTGCGTCGGGTGCACCGTGCCGTTGTGACCGGTACGGCGAAGGCGCCGCATGAGGCGATGCATCGCGATCACGACGTCCAGCGCCTCGTCGGCGCTCACCGTCCTCGCAGTCATGCTCAGGATAGTTTCAGCGTCGGTTTGTACATGTCCAGCCACAGGGCCAGGTCAAGCGTGCGTTCGAGACCGTGCCGAGACGCCTGCGTGATCTGTGGCGTGTCGATCTCGACCGTCTGGGCGAGCCAGTCGCGGCTGACGAGGTCGAACACCGGGTGGCCCGGCGTCGAGAGGTACTCCCGCGCGTTGTCCTGCAGCTTCACCGCGTACTTGGGGTCCTGGGTGGACGGGTAGGGCGACTTGACCCGCTCCGCCACCGACTGCGGCAGCACGTCGCGGGAGGCGCCGCGCAGCAGCGACTTCTCCCGGCCGTCGTAGGTCTTGAGGGACCACGGCGTGTTGTACACGTACTCCACCAGGCGGTGGTCGCAGAACGGCACGCGGACCTCGAGGCCGACCGCCATCGAGGCGCGGTCCTTGCGATCGAGCAGGATCCGCACGAAGTGCGTCAGGTGCAGATAGCAGACCTTGCGCATCCGCCATTCGAAGTCGCTCTCGCCGTCGAGGCGCTCGATCTTGGCGATGGACGTGTCGTAGGCGTTCTGGATGTAACGCGGCAGGTCCATGGCCTTGGACAGGTCAGGCGAGAGAATGCCGCCGTCGTCGCCGAAGTGGCTGGCGAACCGCACCAGCCAGGGGAACGTGGTGGCGCGCTGGGCCTCCGGGTCGAAGAACTGCTGGTAGCCGCCGAACACCTCGTCGGCCGACTCACCGGACAGCGCCACCGTCGAGTGCTCGCGGATGGCCTTGAACAGCAGGTACAGCGAGGCGTCCATGTCGCCCAGGCCGGCCGGGATGTCGCGGGCCCGGATGACCTTGGAGCGCACCTCCGGGTCGGCGAGCTGGTCGGAGTTCAGGACGATGTCCTGGTGATCGGTGCGGGACAGCGCCGCGACGTCGTGCACGTACGGCGTGTCCGGCGTGGCGCGCAGGTCGTCGGGGACGAAGTTCTCGGTCTGGCCGACGAAGTCCACGGCGAAGCTGCGGACGGTCTCACCGACCTCGGCGAGCTGCCGGGCGGCGATCGCCGTCATCGCGGAGGAGTCGAGTCCGCCGGACAGGAGGGTGCACCGCGGCACGTCGGAGACGAGCTGACGGCGCACGATGTCCTCGAGCAGCTCCCGTACGTGCGCGACCGAGGCGGCCTGGTCGTCGGTGTGCTCGCGGGTGCGCAGCGTCCAGTAGCGGGTGGTGCGCAGGCCGTTCGAGTCGACGGTGACGATGGTGCCCGGCTCGACCTCGCGCATGCCCTCCCAGATCGCGTGGCCGGGCGTCTTGACGAACGCGAACAGCTCGTGGAGGCCGTCGAGCGTCAGGGTGCGCTCGGCGAGCGGGTTGGCCAGGATCGCCTTGGGCTCGGAGCCGAACAGCACGCCGTCGGCGGTCTCGTAGTAGTAGAACGGCTTGATGCCCATGCGGTCGCGGACCATGACGAGGCGGTTCTCGCGGGAGTCCCAGATCGCGAAGGCGTACATGCCGTTGAGCCGCTCGGTGAACGCGTCACCCCATTCGAGGTACGAGCGGAGCACGACCTCGGTGTCGGAGTCGGTGCGGAACCGGTGCCCGCGGCCGATGAGCTCGTCACGGAGCTCGGTGAAGTTGTAGGCCTCGCCGGAGTACACCATCACGACCGGGCCGTTCGGGGTGTCGACGCTCATCGGCTGCCGGCCGCCCGGCAGGTCGATGATGGCCAGTCGACGGTGCCCGAGAGCGGCGTGATCCGTGATCCAGGTTCCGCGGTCGTCCGGGCCACGGCAGGCCATGGTCTCGGTCATCGCGTCGACGGTGGCCGGTTCGGCGCGTAGGTCGCGCTCGAACGACACCCACCCGGTGATTCCACACATACAACCCTCCAACCGGCAGTTGTTCTCATACGGCGCGTAGCTCGCTGATCACCTTCCGCCACTTGTATTAACGAACTATATAAATTTCATGTTACATGATCCTCACAAGGAGAGTCACGTCGAGTGAGGTCGCTGGTGAAGGCGTGGCTCGTTGAGCGGAGATCGACCAGAAAACGCGTCGAGGAGTTCGGGGGGGATGGGGCGGATGTTGCGGATCGCGACGCCGGGGACTGTGCGCCGGGCCGCGATCGGCGGCGCGGACCGGCGTGCCGGGCCTCGTGTGGCCTTCGGTCGGGCCGGGCCGGTTCACCCTTGCTCATCCATGAGTGGCCGGGGACGTCGATCCGCCGGGCAGGGGCGTGCTGCGTGGGAGCGTTGGCGTTCACGTCGCCCGTGGGCGGCGGCGACGTGTGGCGCCCGCTTGGGGACCGTTCGTCCGAGGGTCCCTTGACGCCGGTGCGCCGCGGCGGAGAGGCCGCCCGGTACGGCGCCGGTCCGTCGTCGGCGCCGACCGCGCGGACCGGGCGCCGGTCGCATCGCCGCGGCCGCTTCGGCTCCTGGCGGGTCGCCGGCCTTCTCGTGGATGTGATTGACCGACTCGTGCGCGACGCGGTGCGCCTGCCGTCCCTCGCCGTACGGTGGGGCCGCGGAGTCGGGGGCCTCGGCGAACGTGCGCTGAGCCCTCGTGCCGGGCGGCTCGCTCCGCCCGACGGTGCCCTTCTCGGTCGTCTTGGGCACGTCCCCACCCCCGCCCGTCCTGGGTTCTCTCCGCAGGGCGTACCCAGACAATCGTGCTGTCACCGGCATATTCAGGACATACGACGCGATGAGGCTCAGGATCGTCGTCCCATGTGTCACTTCGGCATTCGCCGTTTCGGCCCGGCGGGGAGGGTACGTCTTCCGGGCCGATGACCGCCTCGACCGTGGGGAGTGCTCGTGAAGGTATCGCTCGTGTTGTGCCTGCCCAGAGACGCCGAAACCGTCCGTGTCACCCGGGAGGTCCTCGATGCCTCCCTGGCCGCGTTGAAGGTGTCGAGCGACATTCGTGACGACATCACGCTGGCCCTGGGGGAGGCGTGTGCCAACGTCATCCAGCACGCAGACGAGGGCGACGAGTACGAGGTCCGGGTCCAGGTGATGAGCTCGCGTTGCGTGGTGGAGGTCGTCGACACCGGCCGCGGGTTCGACTCGGCGCTGTTGAACCAGGTCCATGCCGACCAGGTGGCCACCGCCGAACACGGGCGGGGGCTGCAGATCATCGCCGCCCTGGCGGAGAACCTGCAGATCGAGAGCCGCCCCCTCCAGGGCGCGATGATCCGGTTCGAGAAGCATCTCCAGGCGGAGTCACTCGCGGGGGCGTCGCGCTCCGGTGGAGCGGACTCCCCGGCGGCGCGCTGAGCCGCCGGCGGGGCCACCGCGACGCCGTGCGTCCGTCTCGCCCGGATGGCCCATCGTCAGCGTGAGGGAACGGGCGACGAGCGCGCCGCCCATGATCGCGGTCAGCGCGGTGGCCGCCGTTGCGCGTCCGGGGTCTCCGGCTCGTGAGCGCAGCGGACCGCGAGGAGAAGTGGGCCGGCGCGCGGCCGAGCGGTCCGGCGACGACGGCCACCCCCGCGCTCGAGGGCCAACGGGTCGCGTCCGGACGGCGGCGCGGCGATCAGCGCGACGCCGCACGCGCCCACAGTGAGGACGCCGACGGGGTCCGGCCGGCGACGTCACGCGAACCCGACGAGCGCACCGGCGACGGAAACGGGCATCGTGATCGCCAGGGCGTGGACGTCACGGGGGAGTCGGGGCGGCGGAGCAGGTAGACCGGCAGCGGCACCGCGCCGTTGATCGCCAGGCTCGCCGCGTACCGTCGGCCGCGCCTCACCCCTCGGGCCTCTTCAGTGTGGGTATCGGGGTACCGCACTTCGCCTCCTCCCCGCGTCCGGTCGCCGGCCGGATGGCCTCCCCCTCCGATACCGAGATGTCGCGGCCTCATGGCGGAGGCGCGATCCGGAGCCGACGGCCGGACCGCACGAGGACTTCAACCGCGTCGAACCGGGGACCGGCCGACGCGTGCTCGCCCGGAGACCCTGGTGCGGCGGGGCGCCATCGTTCCCGTGGCCTGCCTCACGACGAACTCGTGAGGGAGATCGGCGACGCTTTCGCTCGGCCGTCTGATGATCGGCTGGCAGGCCAGGTCAGGCCGAGTCACCCAGAGCCGGGCGGTGTTCGGCGTACACTCACCTGCGGTAGCCGAACGACTACTTTGTGGACTGCAAATGGGAATTCGCATTACGGCACAACCGGTGGGCGAGATTCGGCCGGGTGATCATGCTGCGTTCCCTTTCGCGACGCCGGCGGAGCAGGCGCAGGTCATCGGGCCCTTCCTCAAGGACGGCCTGGCCGCCCGCCAGAAGGTCATCTACGTCGGGGAGGCGGGTCACCGCCGGCTTCCCGGGCTCGGCGGCCGTCCCGACGCCGACCGCTTCGTCCGTACGGGACAGTTACGGGTCATCCCTAGCGGCGCGGTCTGTCTGCCCCAGGGACATCTCGACCCGGACCGGATGCTCGCGGTGATCGGCCGGGAGATCACCGAGGCCGCCGAGCAGGGCTATCCCGCCGTCCGGCTCACCGCCGACATGAGCTGGGCGCTCCGCCAGTCCGGCGCGTACCCGCTGATGCTCGCCTGCGAGGCCCGGTTCGCCGAGGCGGTCGCGGCCGAGCCCGCCGTGATGGCGATCTGCCAGCTCGACCGCAGCCGTTGTTCCGCCGACCAGCTCAGGGCGCTGACCGGCACGCACCGGCTGCGGGTGACCGCGAACCCCGAGTTCGACGACGGCGTCCTCCGCATCACCCGCAGCCACGCCCCCGACGGCCTGCGGCTCGCCGGCGAACTCGACACCGCGCGCCAGGCGCCGTTGCTGACCGCGCTCACCTCGGTCGGCCGCGCCACCACCGACACGCACCTGGACTTCGCGGAGGTGCGCTTCCTCGACCTGGGCATCCTCAGCCTCCTGGTCACCTATGCCCTGCGCATCTCACCCGGCCGGCGGTTGATCCTGGACGACCTTCCGCCCGACGTGGCGGGCCTGATCCAGACTCTCGGCTGGCGCCACCTCCCCGGTCTCGCCCGCGGACGCTCCCGGCCGTCCTGACCGCCCGCCTCGGCGGGGAGCGGTCCGGGGCCGCTCTCGCTTAGGGCCTGTCCCCAAGCCCCGCTGTCCTGCTGCGCGGCGCCCGGGCGACGCCTCGCCGCGTCGTCGCCCCCACCCCACGAACTCGCGACGCGCCGCCTGGACACCGCTCGCCACGGGCGGGGACTTCGAGACAGGCCCAGCGGCGGCAGGGCGTTGACCAGGTACGTTGGTCGCGTGGTCTCTCGTCTCCCGGCGGGTGGGTGGGTGTCCGCTCTGAGCGCTCCGGCCGCCGATCTCCGGCCGCCGGGGGCCGGTCGGCGTGGCCGGGACCGGGAGTGGCGGGTGCTGACCCGTGCGCTGTGCGCGGCCGAGGGCGGCCGCGGCGGCGTGGTGCTGGTCGACGGCCAGTCGGGCATGGGCAAGACCCGCCTGCTCGCCGAGGCGGCCGAGGCCGCGGCGGACCGGGGCTTCACCATCGCCCGGGGCGGGGTGGAGGAGCCGGGGCGGCTGGAGCCGCTCGCGCCGCTGACCGCGGCTCTGGGGGAGTCCACCCAGACGCTGCTGGCCTCGGTGGCGAACGTCCGCGGGGACGCGGCGGACCTGCGGCTGTGGCTGGTGCAGGAGCTGCAGGCGCGGCTGGAGCGGCGCGCCGCCCACGGCCCGCTCCTGGTGACGCTCGACGACCTGCACTGGGCCGACCCGACGACCCTGCTGGCGCTGCGCACGCTGATCCCGGAACTGGCCTCCTACCCGCTGGTGTGGATCCTGTCCCGGACGACCGGCAGCGGCGACGCGGGCGTGGACCGGCTCTATGAGGTCCTCGAGCGCGAGGGCGCCACGCGGATGAGGCTGGCGGCCCTCGACGACCGGGCGGTGGCCGCGGTCGTCGCCGACGTGCTCGGCGCGACGCCCGACGCCGAAGTGCTGGAGCTGGCCGCCGGCGCGGGCGGCAACCCGTTCATCCTCGTCGAGCTGCTCGGCGGCCTCCTCGACGAGAGCGCGGTGGAGATCGGCGACGGTCGCGCACGCCTGGTCTCCCGGCGGCTGCCGCTCCGGGTGCAGGAGACGGCGCGACGCCGGCTGGGCCGGCTGTCCGCGCACTGCCGCCGTGTCCTGCAGGTGGCGGCGGTGCTCGGCCGCTCGTTCGACGTGAACGACCTCGCCGACATGCTCGGCGAACTGCCCAGCCGGCTGCTGCCCGCGGTGGAGGAGGCGGAGGCGACGGGAGTCGTGGTGCCGGACGGGGACCTGCTGGCCTTCCGGCACGATCTGCTGTGGCGGGCGATGATCGAGAGCATGCCGGAGTCCGCGCGGCGGGCCCTGCACAGGCAGGCCGCCGGCATGCTGCTCGAGCGGGGCGGATCATCCATCCGCGCCGCCGCGCACCTGCTGTGGTCCGCCCGGCCGGGCGATCCCGAGGCCGTGGCCGGACTCGACCGGGCGGTACGCGAGGTCCTGCCGTCGTCCCCGCAGACCGCGGCCGACCTCGCCGTACGCGCCCTCGAACTCACCGGGCCCTCCGACGCCGGCCGGTTCGACCGTACGGTGACGGCCGTCTACGCGCTGAGCAACGCGGGGCGGCTGGCCGACGCGATCGGCCTCGCACGTGCCGCGCTGGACCGGGCCACGCGGCCGCGGCAGGCCGCCCAGCTGCGGTACGAACTGGCGTACACGCTCCTGCTCGCCGGGCGGGCCGCCGAGGCGGTGACGGAGGCGGAGCGGGTGCTGGAGCAGCGGGGGTTGCCGGACGAGCTGCGCGGCGTCGCCGAACAGGTGCTGTTCCGCGGCATGTTCGCCAACCACGACCGGCGGGGACACGAGCGGGCGGAGGCGGTGGTGGCCGCCGGCGAACGCCACGGCCCGACCGCCCTGGTCGGCGCGCACATGCTCCTCAGCAGCGACACATGGGCCGAAGGGCGGTGCGCCGAGGCGATCGGGCACGTCCGCGAGGCCACTCGCATCGCGGCCGACGGGCCGATCAAGGCTCGGCACGCCCACCCGCGCCTGCACCTGATCAGCCTCCTCACCGACACCCGCCAGATCGAGGAGGCCGAGAACGCCCTGCGGACCGCCGACGAGGAGATCACGGCACTCGGCCACACGACCTACGACCCGTGCCCCGCGATCTTCCGAGGCCGGCTGCGTCTCGCGCAGAGCCGCCTCGATGACGCCGCCACCGAGGCCCAGGCGGGACTCGGCCGGGCCGAGGAGGTGGGCGCGCACGCGTTCGACCTGCTGGGGTTCGCGGTGCTCGCCCTCGTCGCCGTGCTCCGCGGCGACATCGACGCCGCCGTGGGGAGCGTCGAACGGTACGAGTCCTCGCACCGGCGGGGCCGAGGCGCGACGTACGGGATGCGCTGGGGTGACTGGGCCGTGACCCGGGTCGTCGACGCCCAGGCCGGCGCGACACGGGCGATGGAGGAGTTCCACTCGCGGTTCCTGGGCACCCTCGAACACCGCCGGCTGCTCATGACCGAGCCGAACGCCGCCGCCTGGCTGACCCGTACCGCCCTCGCGGCCGGCGAACGGCCGGTCGGCGAGGCCCTCACCGCGATGGCCGAGACCCTCGCCCGCGGCAACCCCGGCTTCCGGACCTACGCCGCGTCCGCCGCCCACGCGCGGGGGATCCTCGACGAGGACCCCGAGGCCCTGGCGCGGGCCGCCGCCACGTACCTCGAACCCTGGAGCCGCGCCTCGGCGGCGGAGGACCTGGGCGTCCTGCGCGCCCGTACGCCCGGCGCGCACGAGGCGGCGATCCACCACCTGGACGAGGCGCTGACCGGCTACCGGCGGGTCGGCGCGGCACGGGACGCGGCCCGCGTTCGCGCCCGGCTGCGGGAGTTCGGGGTGCGGCGCCGCAACCACCAGGGAGAGCGCCCGGCCTCCGGCTGGGCCGCGCTGACCGACACCGAACGCGCCATCGCCGCGCTCGTCGCCGAGGGGCTGACCAACCCCCAGGTCGCCACGCGCATGTTCATCTCACCGCACACCGTGAAGTTCCACCTCGGCCAGGCCTTCCGCAAGCTCGGCATCGGCTCCCGCGTCGAGCTGGCCCGCCTCGTCGCCGAGCACGCCCCGGAGAGCGAACCGCCCGCCCCGGAGTGAGGGATCTCCCCTCATGCCAGGTCCTCGGTGCCCTGTTGACGCGGGTCCGCCGCCTGGTGCGATGGTGGAGTGAACACACATCGCCACAGGCCGGTGTCGAGGTGGTGATCGGGGGATGTCGGATTCCGTGGGTCGCCCCCTCCGGATCGGGGTGCTCGGCTCCTACGGGGGCCTGAACCTCGGCGACGAGGCCATCCTCACCTGTGTGCTGACCGGCCTTCGGCAGATCCGCCCGACGGCGGAACTGATCATTTTCAGCCGTCACCCGGAGGACAGCCGGCAGCGTTTCGGTCTGACCGCGGTGCCCTACACCGGGGTGCCGCAGAGCCGGCTGATCGAGGCGGAGACCGGCCTTGACCTGCTGGTCCTCGGAGGAGGCGGCGTACTGCACGACGGCCAGGCGAGTGCGGTCACGCGACCGGTACGGCTGGCGCAGGAACTCGGCGTCCCGACCTTCGGCTACGCGATCGGCGCGGGGCCGTTGACCGACCGGGCGGAGATCCGCCTCGTCCGCGAGGCCGTGGAGAACCTCACCGACCTGACGGTACGGGACCACGAATCGGTCCTGGTGCTGGAGAACGCCGGGGTCGGGCGGCCGCTCTCGGTGACCGCCGACGCCGCGGTCCTGCTGGAGCCGGAGGAGTTCACCGATGAGATGCTGCTGCGTGAGGGCATCGACAGCCACGACCGCCTGGTCGGCATGTCGGTGCGCGAGCCCGGCCGGGCGGCCGACCACCTCGACGAGGCCAGCTACCACGAGCTGCTCGCGACCGCCGCGGACTTCATGACCTGCCGGCTCCAGGCCCAGACGGTGTTCGTGCCGATGGAACGGGGCGACATCGCCCACGCCCACGCGGTGCTGTCGGCGATGAACGCCCCCGAGACCGCGCGGATCCTCAACCGCGCGTACCGGCCCGCGCAGATCGCCGGGCTGATGCGTCACCTGGACTTCGCGGTGGGCATGCGCCTGCACTTCGTGATGTTCGCCGCCCGCGCCGGGGTGCCGGTCCTGCCGCTGCCCTACGCCGGCAAGGTCTTCGACTTCGCGCAGGTGGTCGGCGCGCCCGCGCTGACCGGCGTCGCGAGGAGGGAGACCGGGCCTCTCCTGGCGGAACTCGACCGGCTGTGGGACGACCGCGACGCCTGCACCCGGCGCCTGCGGCAGAGGTTCACGGTGCTGCGCGAGCGCGCGCTGCAGAACCTCGAACGCTGCCGCGCCGTGATCGACGGCCTGGAGACTCCGGCCTCCGTGCCGGTCGACATGGACGCGAACCTGGGAGCGGACGCCGGGCCGGCTCATCCGCGACGTTCGTGACCACGGCCTGCCGGACGCGCCGGCAAGGACCCGCGGGCACGTCCGGACGTCACGCCGGTGCGCGCCCGTACGCGGCGTCGAGGGCGCGTCCCACGCGCCGCCGTACCGGGTCGGCGGCGAACGCGGCCGCCAGCGCGTCGCGGTTCACCGCGTGGAAGTCGGCGAGCGTCCAGCCGAACAGGTCGCGCAGCCGTTCGTACTCCTGGGTCAGCCGCACGTTCGTCACCCCGCGGGTGTCGGTGCTGATGCCGAGGCGCACCCCGGCGCGGCGCAGGCGGTCGACGGGGTGCGCCTCGGGGGCGGGTACGACCGCCGTCTGCACGTTGCTCGCCGGACAGACCTCCAGGTGGACGCCCTCGTTCCGCAACCGGTCGAGGAGCGCCGGGTCCTCGGCCGCGCGCACGCCGTGCCCGATGCGGCGGGTGCCCGTCCGGTCGAGGGCCTCCCGTACGCTCTCCGGGCCGCCGGCCTCGCCGGCGTGGACGGTCACGCCGAGCCCGGCCTCCCGTACGAGGTCGAACGCGGGCAGGTGCGGGTCGAGGGGGTGGGCGATCTCGTCGCCGGCGATGTCCAGCGCCACCACCGGGCCCGTACGGGAGTGCCGTTCGACCAGGCGGGCGGTGGCCAGGCTCTGGCCGGCGTCGTGGTCGCGCAGGGTGCACAGGATCAGGCCGGCGTCGATCCCGGTGGCCTCGCTCTGGCGTGCCGTCTCCTCGGCGACGCACTCGACGACCCGGTCCGCCGACAGTCCGTCCCCCAGGTGCACGAGGGGCGCGAACCGGAGCTCGGCGTAGACCACGCCGTCGGCCGCCATCTGCGCGAACACGTCCTGAACCGCGATCCGCAGCGCCCGCTCGGTCTGCAGCATGGCCCGGTAGTTCAGCGTGTACTTCAGGAAGTCGGCGAGCGAGGCGCACCGGGGCGGCCCGGCGAACAGCGCCTCGTAGCGTTCGCGGGTGACGCCGGGGTCGATGCGGCGCACGGCGTCATGGCTCAGGCAGCAGTCGAGGTGGCTGTGCAGCTCGACCTTGGGCAGCGCGGTCAGGTCTCCGGAGTCCTCGGCGATCACGCGTGCCACGGTAGTCATACGTACTACTTACGCGCCATCCGTTTTTTCGCACCGGAGGATCAGGCTCCGTCCCCGGTCCGGTCGGGGACCACCGGCGCCTGGCCCATCCGGACGCTGAACACGAACGCGCCCGCGAGCGCGAGCAGCAGTGCGATGATCCCGGTCACGGTGGCGGCGCGGGCGACGGCTCGCGACTCGGGCGGGGGAGCGAGCCGCAGTTCGAGCCGGGCGAGCACGATCGCCAGCACCCCGACCGGCAGCACCGCGAACCACAGCGAGCCGATCACGTAGGTGACGGTGCGCCCGACGATGTCCAGGCCGAGCCACGCCGTGCGGTACAGCCGTAACGGCGCGGACCGGATGAGGAAGAGCCAGGCCGCCCACGTGGCCGCCGCCAGCACGAGCCCGACCACGCTCAGGGTGATCGACGCGATCGCCAGCCCGTCGTACTTCGCCGCCCGGGTGTCCCGTGCGTCATCGGTCGTCTCGGTGTCCGCCATGTGTCCTCCCGTTTCGCGCAGCATCGCGCGGAACCGGGCTCGGGGCCAGACCCAACGTGGGGCGCTCAGCGCTCCGGCGCGACCGGGGGGCGAAGACGGCTCAGTCCGGGATCGCGGGCCAGGGCCACCGCGAGGTCGCGGAACGCCCGGATCTCCGGCCGGAGATCGTCCCTCCGGCTGACCAGCGCGCTCGCCTCCCAAGGCGCGTCGACGACCGGGACGGCGCAGGTGCCGGGCGAACGGTAGTAGCGCCCGAGGGACTGCAGCGTGCCCGCGACGCCCCATCCCGCGGCGATGCTGGTCATCAGGTCCTGCGCGGAGGTCGCCTGGCCGACGCCCCAGTGAGTGTCCATGCCGTTGCGCGCCGCCGCGAAGCTTCCGTAGTCCGACAGCAGCCGGGGCGTGGTCTCGGGGAAGCGGACGAAGCGCAGGTCGAGGACGTCGTCGAGCCGTACGCCGTCCGCGTGGGCGAGGTCGCCCGCCGCCAGGGTGAGGAGGATGCGCGGCTCGACGGTGAGGGTGTCGGTGACCACGCGTTCGTCGTCGGGGGCCGGCCGCACGAAGGCGACGTCCACCCGGTGTTCGAGGACCGCCGACAGGAAGTCGGTGAAGCCGAGGCTCTCGACCGTGAGGCGGGTGCGCGGCTGCGCGCGGCAGAAGGCGCGCAGGATAGCGGGGGTCAGCTCCGCGGCGCCGGGGGTCATCACGCCCACGCGGATCACGGCGTCGCGGGCGCCGTGCAGGTCCTTGACGGCGGCGGACGCGGCGTTCGCGGCGGTCACCATGGCCTGGGCATGGGGCAGGAACCGTGCGCCGGCCTCGGTCAGCGACACCGGCGAGCGGTGCAGGAGCGGCACTCCCAGCTCGCGTTCGAGCCGGCGGACATGCCCGGTCACCGCGGGCGGGGACAGGAACAGCCTGCTCGCCGCCCGTGCGAACTGTCCCTCCTCCACCACCGCGAGAAAGGACTCGACATGCCGGAGCTGCATACCGCCACGCTATGTTATCGACGCAGGTCAGCGCCGACCGCCGGCCGCGAATCACAGCGAGGTCCGGCGGGGCGTTAGATCCGGCTCTCATCGGGGATCGAGGCGTCGTGGCGGACGCTGCCGGACGGGATCAGGAGGGCCGTCGTGGACTTCGATGACGATGCACAGCTCGACGCGTCACAGGTCGAGGACTCGCGCGGAATGCCGATCGGGGGGATGGCCTTCGGCGGTGGGGCGGTCGGCCTGATCGCGCTCGTCGCCGCGCTGGTCTTCGGGCTGAACCCCGGGCACATCATCGGCGGGGGAGGAGGCGCGCCGCCCGCCGGGAGCGGGAACCTGTCGTCGAAGTGCCGTACGGGCGCCGACGCCGACCAGTCCGAGGACTGCCGCATCGTCGGCGTGGTCAACAGCGTCCAGGCGTACTGGAAGCAGGAGTTCGCCGACAGTGGCCATGACTACACGATCGCCCGCACCCGGCTGTTCAGCGGCTCGACCAGCACGGCCTGCGGGGCGGCGACCGCGGAGGTCGGCCCGTTCTACTGTCCGGGCGACAAGCGCGTCTACCTCGACCTGGGCTTCTTCCAGGAGCTGCACGACAAGTTCGGCGCCAAGGGCGGCCCGTTCGCCCAGGCGTACGTGGTCGCGCACGAGTACGGCCATCACGTGCAGGACGTCCTCGGCACCATGCGCCAGGTCGGCGACAGCCGTCAGGGGGCCACGAGCGGCTCGGTCCGCCTGGAGCTGCAGGCCGACTGCTACGCGGGTGTCTGGGCGAAACACGGGGTGCAGACCGGTTTCTTCAGCAAGCCGTTCACCGATGCCGACATCGCGGACGCCCTGGATGCGGCGGGCGCGGTCGGCGACGACCGCATCCAGGAGCGAGCCCGGGGCCGCGCCGACCCGGAGACCTTCACGCACGGCACCGCGGCGCAGCGGCGGCACTGGTTCTCCACCGGCTACGACACGGGCTCGCCGTCCCGCTGCGACACCTTCTCCGGCTCCATCTGAGCCCGTCCGCGCGGGTTGGCCGAGGTAACTGTTAAGAACCTTGACAGATAGGTCGCGCGGTCTGACGATGGTGCGCACGCGGATCCGCATCCCTGCTCGCCCGTGACGTCCTCACCCGGCCGAGGCCGGGAGTCCGCCGTGCCCGCCTGCCCCAGGGCGGGCACGGCCGTCGCCCTCCAGGAGCCCCCCCATGCGACCACGTACGCCCCTGCGTGCCCTCCTCGCCACCACCGCGCTGATCCTGTCCGCGTTCGGCGTCGGCGCGGTCACCACGACCACCGCCGGCGCCGCGACCCTGCCCACCCACGTGTTCGCCCCCTACTTCGAGGCCTGGACCGGGGACGACCCCGCGACCCTGTCCCAGCAGTCCGGCGCCAGATACCTGACGATGGCGTTCATCCAGACCAGCGCCCAGGGGTCGTGCACGCCCTACTGGAACGGCGACACCGGCTCGCCGATCGCCTCCTCGTCCTTCGGCGCCTCGATCTCCTCGATCCAGTCCGCCGGCGGCGACGTCATCCCGTCCTTCGGCGGCTACACCGCCGACAACACCGGCACCGAGATCGCCGACAGCTGTACCGACGTCGGACAGATCGCCGCGGCGTACGAGAAGGTCATCACGACGTACGGGATCACGCGGATCGACCTCGACACCGAGGACAACTCGCTGACGAACAGCGCCGGCATCGACCGCCGCAACAAGGCGGTCAAGCAGGTGGAGGACTGGGCCGCCGCGAACGGCCGTACGGTGCAGTTCTCCTACACGCTGCCCACCACGACCGGCGGTCTGGCGGCGAGCGGGCTGAACGTGCTGCGGAACGCGGTGTCCAACAACGCCCGGATCGACGTCGTCAACATCATGACGTTCGACTACTACGACAACGCCTCGCACGAGATGGCCAACGACACCAAGACCGCCGCCACCGGCCTGCACGGTCAGCTCGCCACCCTCTACCCGGGCAAGAGCTCGGCGGAGCTGTGGAACATGATCGGCGTCACGGAGATGCCCGGCATCGACGACTTCGGCCCGGCCGAGACGTTCACCACCGCCGACGCCGCCCCGGTCGAGCAGTGGGCCGCGAGCACCGGGATCAACACACTGTCGTTCTGGGCCCTCCAGCGCGACAACGGCGGCTGCCCGGGCACCGGCGGCGCGGGTGACTGCTCGGGCATCGCGCAGGACACCTGGTTCTTCAGTCACACCTTCGAGCCGTTCACCGGCGGCGGCGGCACGCCCGCGAACGACTTCTCGATCGCGGCCGCGCCCTCCGCGGCGGCCGTCAGTCCCGGCGGCTCCACGTCCGCGACGATCAGCACGGCGGTCACGTCCGGGTCCGCCCAGTCGGTGGCGCTGACGGCGAGCGGCGCGCCCTCCGGGGTGACCGCCTCCCTCAGCCCCACCTCGGTGACCGCGGGCGGATCCGCCACGCTGAAGGTGACCACGACGTCGGCCGCCGCTCCCGGCAGCTATCCGCTCACGGTCACCGGGAAGGCGGCCTCCGGCAGCCACAGCACCACCTTCACGCTCACCGTGAACGGCTCGGGCGGTGGCGGCGGAGCGCTGGTCAACGGTGGTTTCGAAGCGGGCCTGAGCCCGTGGACCTGCCAGCCGGGCGGGGCCGTCGTGACCTCGCCGGCGCACTCGGGCGGTCACGCGTTGCAGATGGCGGCCACCTCGAGCCAGACCGGCGAGTGCGACCAGTCGCTCACGCTCCAGCCGAACCACGCCTACACGCTGACCGGCTGGGTCCAGGGGAACTACGCGTACGTCGGGGTCTCCGGTGACGCGACGGCGAGCACCTGGGCCTCGTCCAGCGGCTGGACCAAGCTGACCGTGCCGTTCACGACCGGCTCGACGGGCAAGGTCACGGTGTACGCCCACGGCTGGTACGCCCAGGGCTCGATCTACGCCGACGACTTCGCCGTGTCCTGACGCGCCGCCGCACGTGTGGTGGCCCCTCGCCGGGCCACCACACGCCGGCTAGCGGCGGCCGCGGAAGGTGCGCCGCAGGTCGTCCACCCACTGATCGGGGAGCTCCCACGGGATGAAGTGCCCGCCGTGGTCGTGGGCGGTCAGGTTGACGTGGTTGTACCAAGCCGCGCGATCGCTGTCGAGGAAGTGCCGGACCCGTTCGTCCGTGGTGACGCCCGGCGGGTTCTCGTACCCGACGAACGTGATGCCGGTGGGCGCCTCGACGACCGGCCACCGGTCGTGGGACGGCGTCCACGGGTAGCGGTTGTTGTTGGCGTAGGTGCGGACAGAGGTGCCGATCGCGTTGTTCACCCAGAAGATCATGGCGTGGGTGAGCAGGTCGTCCTTGGTGAAGACGCGTTCGACGTCGCCGCCGTTGTCGCTCCACTTCACCCAGCGTTCGAGGATCCACGCGAGCATCCCGGCGGGCGAGTCCGAAAGCCCGTGCGCGAGCGTGCTCGGGCCGAGCATGTGCACGGCGAGGTGGGCGGCGAACCGCCTCTCCCACGCGACGAGCTGGGCGTGGACGTCGGCGGGCAGCCCGTCGGGGATGGGCCGTCCGCCGCTGAGGTCCCAGCCGCGGTCGCCGTTGAACAGGGTGAGCTTGAGCCCGGAGCCGATGTGGATGCCGTACAGCTCGTCGGCGTACTTGTGCCCGAGCTGGCCGGTGACCAGGGCGCCGACGTCACAGCCGGCGGCGGCGTACCGGTCGTGGCCGAGCACCCGCGTCATGAGGACGTGCCACAGGTCGGCGACCTTCCAGAAGTTCATGTCGGGGTGGTCCGGCAGCGGGGTGGAGAAGCCGAACCCGGGAAAGGAGGGGACGATCACGTCGAACGCCTCGGCGGGGTCTCCGCCGTACGCGCCGGGGTCGGCGAGCGGATCCACGACCTTCGACCAGTGCCAGAACGTCCAGGGCCAGCCGTGCGTGAGGATCAGGGGCGTCGGGTGGGGACCGGTCCCGGGCCGCCGCATGAAGTGCACCGGCACGCCCTCCACTTCGACGCGGTAGTGCTCGTAGGCGTTGATCGCGGCCTCGGCCGCGCGCCAGTCGTAGCCGGTGCGCCAGTGGTCGACCAGCTCGCGCAGGTAGGCGCCGTTGACGCCGTAGTACCAGTCGTCGTTGCCCGCGTCGGCCGGCAGACGCGTCGACTCCAGGCGCCGCCGGAGGTCGCCGAGCACGTCCTCGGACACGTGGATCGGCGTCGGCTCCAGCGGGAACGTCTCGCGATGATCGGCCGTCTCTGTCATGGTTTCTCCCCCTGGTCGGATGCCGTGCCCTCCGGTCGCTCGTGGAGAGCGACCAGCCGCGCCAGGGCGGGCAGCGCCGCCGCGATGGCCGCCCGGTCGGCCGGTGAGAGCCGGCCGGCGAGTTCGGCCAGGTGGGTCGTGCGCTCGGCCCGCCGTCCGGTCACGACGGCCGTGCCCGCCGGGGTGGCGTGCACGAGGACCGCCCGGCCGTCCGACGGGTCCGGCCGGCGCTCGACCAGGCCGTCGCGCTCCAGCCGGGTCACGATCTGCGTGATCGCCGACTGCGTCACCTGTTCGCTCGCGGTCAGCTCGCCGAGCCGCTTCGGTCCCCAGCCGGCGAGCGTGTGCAGCACCGACAGGGTCGTGAAGCTCAGCCGCCGCACCGACGGCAGGCGGATCGCCATCCGCGTGTAGTCCTCCATCACGGCGGTCAGCTCGGCGACGTCCAGCTCTGGCTCGGATGTGGGCATGGCCCAGTTATATCAGTAACTTAAATAAGTTTCTAATGCTTATCTTCCGGGTCTGGACATCGGCCCCGTACGCCCGGTCGAATGTCGATGTGAGAACTCCCTCCCGGTTGCTCGTCGCGCTGCTCGCACTGTCCGGGGTCCTGACCGCGACGCCGTCTTCCGCGGCCGAGCCGGCCACGGCGTACGTCGACGTCGCGGTGGCCACCGCGTGGGTGAGCCCCGGCCTCGACCGGCCCGTCGACGCGCCCGCGGTGGCGAACCCGGCCGACATCCGGAAGTGGACCGCGGACATGACGCTGGCGCAGCGCTCCGCCCTCGTCGGCCGGCTGGAGACCCAGGCGCTCTACGGCACGCCCGTGCGGATCCTCGAACGGCGGGGCGACTGGGTGCACGTCGCCGTCACCGGCCAGCCGACGCCGCGCGACCCGCTCGGCTACCCGGGCTGGGTGCCCGCGCGTCAGCTGACCGGGAGCGCGGGCTTCGCCGCCCTCCGGCGGTCGCGGCCGGTCGCCACGGTGACCTCCGCGAGCGCGTGGCTGTCCACCGACCCGGCCGGCCGGCACCGCGAGATGGAGCTGTCGTCCGACACCCGCCTGCCGGTGCTGGCGCGCTCCGGCTCCGCGGTGCTCGTCGCCACGCCCGACCGCGGCGGCCGCTGGCTGCCCGCCCGCGACGTGCGGGTGGGGGACACCTCGACGGGCGCGCCCCGACCCACCGGCGCCGACCTGGTCCGCACCGCGAAGATGTTCGCCGGGCTGCACTACCTGTGGGCGGGCACCTCGTCGTTCGGCTTCGACTGCTCCGGGTTCACCCACACCGTCTACGACCTGAACGGCATCACGATCCCGCGCGACTCCGACGCCCAGAAGGCCGGCGGGCGGCCGGTGGACCGGTCCGACCTGCGGCCCGGCGATCTGATCTTCTACGCCCACGACCACGGCGCGGGATCGATCCACCACGTCGGCATGTACATCGGTGACGGCTACGAGATCGACGCGCCCGCCAACAGCGCGACCGAGGAGAGCCCGCTGGAGATCGTGAAGGTGGACGAGCACCGGTACGCGGACGAGTACGCCGGGGCCGCGCGGTACCTCTGACCGGTCATGGAGCGATCAGTACCAGTTGTGCGAAACCTCATGTGCCCATGCGGCGTTGGGGCTTCCGTATCGGTCGCGGATGTAGTTGAGCCCCCACTGAATCTGTGCCTTGTAGTCACCGAGATCGAACACGTGGCCGTGGCCGAGTGCCTGCGGGATGCCGGCCGCTCCGCTCGACGGGTTGACGGCATTGGCGTTCCAGCCGCTTTCCTGGTTCCAGAGCTTGACCAGCGATTCCCAGTCGCTTTCACTCCAGCCGTACTGGGCCATGAGCGACTTGGCGTACGCCTGCGCCTCCCCCGCAGAGGCGCTGTGCGTGCTGGTGTCGCCACTCGCCGACGGACCGAGTCCACCAGAGCCGCCCACTCCGTACGGGCCGGGATCACCGGTGGGCTGATCGGAGTCGCTGCGCCTCGGGGGTGCCAGTCCGGCCAGCGTCTGCGACAGGTCGGTATCCGCACGGCCCGCCTTCTCCACCGCAGCGTCGATCCTCGGCTGAAGGTCGTTGATGTATCCCTGGGCGGCGTTGACGAGGTTCGTGACGTCGGCCTGGGTCAGCGCCTTTTTCCCGTACGTGTCCATCACGACCGTGCCGACCGCCGGCGCGGTGTAGGACAGGTGTCCGGTCTCGGCGTCGACCTGGAGACCATGGCTTTGTGCCTCGGAGGTCAGGCCGACGAGTGTGTTCTTGGCCTCGTCGAATGCCTTACCCGCCGAGATCAGTGCCCCCTCGACGCTGCGCAGCCTTTCGGCTGAGTTGAGCAGGCCGGCGTGCGTGCCGTCGACCTTCCCGCGTGCGAGCACGGCCGGCGGGCCGTCCCAGTGTTGCTTCTCGATGTGTTGACCGACCTGTTCCTTCAGATATCCGGCGTGGACCAGAACAGCGTCCGCCCAGTCCTTCCACACCCCGGCGCTCTTATTGAGCATCGACGGATCAGCCTTCATGACATCGCCATAAGTGACGGACATGTTCAGAGCTCCTGGAGGGGCATCGACCCGCGTAGCCGGTTGACGTAGCCCTCGGCGCCATGTTCGCCGTGCTTGCTGTTGTGGTGCGTCTCGGTCAGCCGGTCGTAGTAGCCGTGGATATCGGTGGCGTGGTCGTGAACATCCTGGTGGCAGGCCGCGTGCAGCGCCAAGAGCGTCTTGTGCCAGTCGAACGCCTCGTGACCGGCGGCCGCCGATATGCAGCCGTCGGTCAGATCGTCAGTGTGTCTCCGCAGGCTGTGGGCTGTATTCGCGGCACCCTCGGCGGCTGTCAACAACTTGCCGTAATTGACGTACCGATTGGGCTCTGTGTTCTCGGTCATCGCTCCGCCTTGTATGGACGGCTTACATCGTACGGTTGACATCGCACCAATGAAGGCACACCAACGGTACCGCTTTGCCATGTATCCGGACCACCGTGCCGCACCGAGATGGCCGGGTAAGAACTTCGAAAATCGTTTAAGTGAGTACTGGTACGTCCGCTCACAGCGCGCCCAGGTCCACGCCGTTGCCCATCGCCGCGTAGCCGGCGTCGTTCGGGTGCAGGTGGTCGCCGGAGTCGTACGGCGGGAACAGCCGCCGGGGGTCGGCCGGGTCGCGTACGAGCGCGTCGAAGTCGATCACCGCGTCGAACGTTCCGCTCCTGCGGATCCAGGTGTTGACCGCCCGCCGCACGAGTTCCTCGC
This sequence comes from Actinoallomurus iriomotensis, assembly GCF_030269445.1. Lineage (GTDB taxonomy): Bacteria > Actinomycetota > Actinomycetes > Streptosporangiales > Streptosporangiaceae > Actinoallomurus > Actinoallomurus iriomotensis. The sequence continues at coordinate 5,645 of NZ_BSTJ01000016.1, read as the reverse complement.
TCGGGGAGTAGTACACGCAGCCGGCGAAGGGTGTGAGCGTGCCGCCGACGACGCGCAGGCCGCGGGCGTGGGCGCGCGCGGCGATGGCGGCGAGACCCGCGGTGATCCTGGCGGGGTCGCGCTGGCGCGGCGCCAGGTGAATGTCGTTGATGCCCTCCAGCACGATCACCGTGCGCACGCCGGGGCGGCTGAGGACGTCCCGGTCGAGCCGCTGGAGCGCGGGCTCCCCACGTGAGCCTCCGCCGATCAGGATCCGGTTGCCGCCGATCCCGGCGTTCAGCACGGCGAGCGGGCGCGGACCCCGGGCCAGCCGGGTGGCGAGGACGTCGGTCCAGCGGTGGTCGGCGCCGTCGGTCGAGCGGTAGCCGTCGGTGATGGAGTCGCCGAGGGCGATGACCGCCCCCCGCGCGCCACCGCCGGTGACGTCCACGCCCGAGACGATGTGCCCCGAGTGCGTGACGGTCGGGAAGAGGCCCGAGTCCACGGCGTCCGCCGCGTCGGTGCCGCTGACCACCAGGGAGCGGCGCAGCCCGATCGGGTGCAGGCTCAGAGGGGTGGCGTATCCGGGCGTGTAGGTCGTGACGAACAGGTCGTGTGCGGCGGGCACCCGCAGGTGGACCGGGTCGCTGACGGCCTCACGGCCGGGGGCGACGCTGACGGAGGCGCGGCCGTGGAACCTGACCTGGCGCAGGGTGCCCGGCGCCACCCGCGTGCCGCCGCCCGCCGGAAGCGCCACCGTGGTGTGCCCGACGCGCAGGGGAGCGGTGCCGAAGACGTTGGAGAGCCGAACGCGCAGCGCGCGGCCGCCGACGCTCGTGTGCACCACGTCGCGGATCGTGCAGTCGACGCAGCCGTTGGCGGTCGCGGTGGCGACCGGACTCTCCCACGTGCCCACCCAGACCGGGCCGCCGCGCTCACGGGTCAGGATGGGCGCCCGTACGGACGCGGGCCCGACGACGAGCAGGGCGACGCAGCACGCCGCGGCCACCGGCCCACGGACCGTGATCCTCCCGACCAAAGGCGACCGTCCATCTCCCGAGCTTCCGGGGAGTCTCTCGTTCCGGGCGGTCCGCCGTCAATCGACTCGCGGGTATCGGAGTGACCCGGTTGTAAGGCCCCCGGTCAGTGGCGGGCCCGTGAGGGTCGCGCGACGGCGACCGCGGAGGGCAGCTTCGCGCGGGCCGCGGCGGACGTGTACAGGCCGACGACGTGGTAGCCGAAGTCGACCGCGTCCGGCGCCGGGGAGGCGAGGTTCAGCGTGAAGCCGGTGGCGCTCGCGTCGCCGGCCCAGTAGACGCCCCCCGGGTCGCCCTGCGGCGTCACGACCACGACGGGCCTGGCCGTGGTGTCCACGAACGCGACACGGAACGGACACGACGCGGACGTCGCGCCCGCGGCGACGGAGCAGACGCCGCTCACGCCGCCGTCGTCGTAGAGGTTGCCGCCGGACACCAGGCCGTCGCCCTGGGACACGACGCCGTACGCGGTGCCCTGGCCGAGCACGCCGGCCGTGCCCTGCCCCAGCACCCCGGTGTCCGACGAGCCCTGCCCGACCACCCCGGCGCCCTGGGAGGTGGTGACGCCCTGGACGCCGTAGTGGGTGCCGGTGTGCGTGTAGGTCTTGGCGTACAGCGCGTTGGAACCGTCGCCGGAGGCGTTCTGACGCAGCAGCATGGCCGAGCCACTGCCGGTGCCGTCCGAGGTGGACAGGATCGAGGTGCCCTGGGTGCTGCTCGCGCTCAGGGCGTACCCGCCGCCGGAGTTCGTGGCCGTCACCGCACTGCCGGAGATCACGGCGAATTCGAGCACCGGCGAAGCCGTCTCCACAATGGCGGTCCGGGTTATTCGCGCGCCCGTCACGAAACGGGAACCTGATATCCACCGAATCGCGGTAATCCTCCCATGGTCACCGAACGCCGCAGGTCAGACGCATGGCCGGAAGAGGACGGCCGGTGTGGCGGGCCTCCGGTGCCCCGCCAGAGTGTGAACGCCCCCGGAGGGTGGATGAAGTCCCCGCCGGTTAACCCGTCGCGAACAGTCGGTAAACCACGTTGTCAGGGACCGGTGGGAACTCTGAGGCCTTTTCGGTGCTGGTCAGCGGGTCCCGTGCGCGAGGAGCGCGTGCGCGGGGACGGACACCCGGCCGTCGCCGATGGCGTAACCGGTCAGCCGCCGGTCATAGGCCTCCTTGACCCGGGCGATGGTCGGCGGGTCCTGCCGGAGCAGGACGACGGCGTTCGAGCCGACCCGGGCCATCGCCCCGTCCCGCCACCACTCGTCCGGCTCGAACGTGAAGTCCCAGTCGAGGACCTCCGCCCGTGCCTCGCGGAACGCGCCGCCGACCAGGGCGGCGAACGCGTCCGGCCGGCCGTACGTCATGAACGGGCTCAGCGGCACGTCGTCCGGCCAGGCGACGCCGACCTCCTCCATGGCGTCGCGCACGAGGGCCAGGACTCCGCTGCCCGGCATCGTCCAGCACGTCAGCGCGACGCGGCCGCCCGGCCGCAGCACCCGGCGCAGCTCGGCGAGCGCCGCCACGGGATCGCCCACGTGGTTGATGACGAAGTTGCCCACCACGGCGTCGAACGTCTCGTCCTCATGCGGCAGCGCGGGCAGGACCGCCACGCGTACGTCGGCCTCGGGCACGCCGCGCGCGGCGGTCTCGGCCATCAGCGGATCGGCGTCCACCGCCGACACCCGCGCGCCGCGGTGAACGGCCTGGGCCGCCACGATCCCCGGCCCGGTGCCCAGGTCGAGCACCCGGGACCCCGCACCGACCCGCGCGGCGTCGAGGAGCGGGCCGACGCTGTGCGCGGTCAGCCGGGCGAAACCGCGTGCGTACACATCGGCGCGCCCGGCCCACAGGTCGCGTTCGTAGGTGTCGAAGTCCGTCATGCGGGGAGCGTACGCCGATGCCCCGACATCCGGCGCGCGTCCCGGGTGCCCGGCGTGCGCGGCCGTGCCAGGATCGGCTCATCGCGACGACGGGAGGCCTGACATGACTTCGGACGCGGACCGCGGGGAGCTGTTCAGCGAGGAGCGTTCGGCCGAGGTCGTGGTGAACAGCATGGAGGGCACCCGCGATCCCCGGTTGCGGCAGGTGCTGGACTCGCTCGTCCGGCACCTGCACGACTTCGTCAAGGACGTCGAGCCGACCGAGGAGGAGTGGGGCGCCGCGATCGCATTCCTCACCGCGACCGGGCACAAGTGCGACGCCGCGCGCCAGGAGTTCGTGCTGCTCTCCGACGTCCTGGGCGTCTCGATGCTGGTCGAGACCATCAACCACCGGGCGAAGGGCGTCGCGACCGAGTCGACCGTCCTCGGCCCCTTCCACGTCGTGGAGTCCCCGCCGCGATCCCTCGGCGCGGACATCTGCCTCGACCACCGGGGCGAGCCCTGCCTGGTCACCGGACGGGTCACCGGGCCCGACGGCGAGCCGGTCGGCGGAGCCACGGTCGACGTCTGGCAGGCCGACGCGGAGGGCTACTACGACGTGCAACGGCCCGGAGAGGTGCCGCCGGCGAACCTGCGCGGCCTGTTCACGACACAGGCCGACGGCCGGTTCTGGTTCCGTACGGTGATGCCCCGCCACTACCCGATCCCCGACGACGGCCCCGTCGGCGCGCTGCTCGAGGCCACCGGCCGTCACCCGTACCGCCCCGCCCACATCCACTTCCTCGTACGGGCCGCGGGGTACGCGCCGCTGACCACGCATGTGTTCGCCGCCGACAGCCCGTACCTGGACTCCGACGCGGTCTTCGGGGTCAAGCCGGACCTCGTACGCGACTTCGCCGTGGTGGAAGATCCCGTACGCGCCGCCGCGCTGGGCCTGCCGGACCGGTTCCGCGAGGTGGAGTTCGACATCGTCCTCCTGCGCGCGGAGGAGTGATCGTGGGTCAAGTGGCTATAGATCAATAAATGTCACTTTGACGTACCGGTATACGTCCGTAAAAGACACGCGAGGCGATCGTCAAGATTGATGTTCGTCGACGCCGGAACCGTTGTTACCAGCGGATTAACGCTGTCATAGTCGGATAAGTCGCAGCAATACGTACGTTAATGCGACCTTGGCGTGACCGAACGGTTGTCACGCGTAAGCCCGACCAAAGGAGGTAACTTCCATGAGAATCGCACCCCGGATGGGAGTAACGATCTCTGGCCTGGCCCTCGCGGGAGCGACGGTGATGACCCTCGGTACGGCGGCGTCGGCGAGCGCCCAGTCCGCGACCATCACACCGCGGCATGCCGTCACCGGATACTCGGTCGTCGACCGGCACCGGCGCTGGAGGCACCGCGGCTACACCTACACGTACACCTACTACTGGTGGGGCTGCGGCTGCTGTTGCTGCTGCTGACCGTCTGAACAGGTGATCGCCGTTCGACGGTGACCAGCGGGGTCTCGTGGCCCGGCCCGAGACCCCGGCCATCCCGCCGGTGAACGCGAGTCAGCGGAGTTCCCGGTGGACCCAGTCCGGCAGTATCTCGACGGCGTAGATCCATTCGCCAGGGGCGACCTCGGGACCGACGCGCCCCATGGCGCCGCGCCCATTGCGCGCGGCCACGACACCGCCCGTGATCGCACAGGTGGTGTCCACGTCGCCGAGGCCCTCCGCGGCCGTCCAGAGCGCGTCGGTGAGGCTGCCGAGATGATGGGCCGCGCACCACAGGGCGAACGGCACCGTGTCGTCGGCGCGGATCCGCCGGCCGTTGCCGAGGATGTCCGCCGCCTTCCAGGCGGGCGTGTGGCCCGGCAGGTCCGCGGCCCGCAGGACACCGTCCCGGGTCGACCCGGCGGGCGTGTACGCCGCGACCTCCCGGAGCAGGTCCGCCTCCCCGAGCACCCGCGTGTCCTCGGCCGAGGTTTCCGGCGGCGCGGCCTCGGCCGGGGCTTCCAGTGGCGCACCCAGGATGTTCTGCCGCCACCAGGCCTCGTGATCGGTCCAGCCGGCCACGGCGAGGGCCGCCGCCACGGCCACCGCGACGGCACCCGCGATGCCCTCGGGATGAGCGTGGGTCACGTGCGCGGACCGCGTCGCCTGCTCGACGGTGGCCTCGATGTCCGGGCCGAACCAGGCGCCCAGCGGAGCGACCCTCATCGCCGCGCCGTTGCCGAGACTGCCCTGACCGTCGAACAGCGCCCGCGCCGCCGTCCGCCACGCACTCGGCTCCGCTCCCAGCACGGGCAGCAGTTCGTGCATCCCGGCGCCGTACCCGCGGCCCGAATCGGCGGCGTAGGTGTCCGCGAACGCACGGGCCAGCCGCTCCTCGACGATCTCCCCGTCCCGCAGGAGCACACGTACGACGCTGAGAGCCATCGCGGTGTCGTCGGTCCAGTGCCACACCTGGCCTGGCCCCAGGCGCTGATCGGGCCCCCGGAGATCGGGAAGCCGCCGCGCGGTGATCTCCCGCCGGGCCTCCGCGCCGGACCGGAAGAACCACCGCTGACCGAACGCGTCCCCGAGCGACAACCCCATCACGCTGTCGAGGACCGCACGCCGATTGACGATCATGATCGCAGCCTAGTAGTGCTTTGTTAGGTGGTTAAGGCGAGGGGCTGTCGGCAGGTGGGGCAGTGGCCTGTCCAGGTGGCGAGTAGTGCCTGTAGCTCGCGGAGGACTTTGTAGAGGGTCAGGCCGCCCCGGTCG
>NZ_BSTJ01000015.1:196746-265673 GCF_030269445.1 Actinoallomurus iriomotensis | reverse complement strand
GCGACCGGGGCGGCCTGACCCTCTACAAAGTCCTCCGCGAGCTACAGGCACTACTCGCCACCTGGACAGGCCACTGCCCCACCTGCCGACAGCCCCTCGCCTTAACCACCTAACAAAGCACTACTAGAGGACGAAGCCGTGGGGCAGGGGGTCGGCCGGGTCGAGCAGGTAGTTCGCCGTGCCGGTGATCCAGGCGCGGCCGGAGATCTCCGGGATCACGGCCGGCACTTCGCCGACGCGCGTCGTGTCCACGAGCCGGCCCGTGAAGCGGGTGCCGATGAACGACTCGCTCACGAACTCCGCGCCCAGCGGCAGCTCGCCCCGCGCGTGCAGCTGGGCCATCCGGGCCGAGGTCCCCGTGCCGCACGGCGACCGGTCGAACCAGCCCGGATGGACGACCATCGCGTGCGGCGACGACCGCGCGTCCGCCCCCGGTGCCAGGAACTGGACGTGCTTGCAGCCCGCGATCAGCGGGTCGGCCGGGTGACGCGGCATGCGCTGCTCGTCGACCGCCGCCATGACGGCCAGGCCCGCCTTGAGGATGTCGTCCTTGCGGGCGCGGTCGAAGGGCAGGCCGACCGACGACAGCTCGACGATCGCGTAGAAGTTCCCGCCGTACGCCATGTCGTACCGCACCTCGCCCAGGCCCGGCACGCTCACGGTCAGGTCGTGGCCGAGGGCGAATGACGCGACGTTGCGCAGCGTGACGCGTTCGGCGTGCCCGTCGCGGACCGTTACCCGCGCCTCCACCAGGCCCGCCGGGGTGTCGAGCCGTACGACGGTCTCCGGTTCGGCGACGTCCACCATCCCGGTCTCCACCAGCACCGTCGCCACCCCGATCGTGCCGTGGCCGCACATCGGCAGGAAGCCGCTGACCTCGATGTAGACCACACCCCAGTCGGCGTCCGGGCGCAGCGGCGGCTGCAGGATCGCCCCGCTCATCGCCGCGTGCCCGCGCGGCTCGTCGACCAGGAAGCGGCGCAGGTCGTCCAGGTGCTCCACGGCGTACCGCCGGCGCTCGGCCGCCGTCGCGCCCGGAATCGGCGCCACCCCGCCGGTGACGACCCGCGTCGGCATGCCCTCGGTGTGCGAGTCGACCGCGCTGATCGTACGGATCGATCTCACCGGGCTCTCCTCCGCTTCCTCGCGAGGGCGGCGATCGCGCGGTCCATGTCCGCCTTGACCTGGGCGCGCTGCTCGCCGGTCAGCGGCCCGCGCGGCGGGCGGCAGGGACCGCCGTACCGCCCCACCTTGTCCATGCCCAGCTTGATGGCCTGCACGAACTCCGTACGGGAGTCCCAGCGGAACGCCGCCACCAGCGGTTCGTACAGGTCCCGCGCCTCCTCCAGCCGGCCCGCGACGCCCAGCTCGTACAGCAGCGCCGACTCGGCGGGAAAGACGTTCGGGAAACCGGCGAACCAGCCGGTCGCGCCCATCAGCAGCGCCTCCAGCGTCACGTCGTCCGCGCCCGCGACGACCTCCAGGCCCGGCGCCTTCTCCTGGATCTCCAGGACCCGCCGTACGTCGCCGGAGAACTCCTTGACCGCGACGATGTTCTCGATCTGCGCGATCTCGGCCAGCAGGTCGGGCGTCAGGTCCACCTTCGTGTCGATCGGGTTGTTGTAGACCATGACCGGCAGGCCGACCGAGGCCACCGCCTCGAAGTGCGCGATGACGTCGGCGCGGCTCGCCCGGTACATCGTCGGAGGCAGGCACAGCAGCCCGTCCGCGCCGTCCTCGGCCGCCAGCTCCGCCCAGTGCCGGGCCAGGTGCGAGCCGGGTGCGTGCACGCCGACCACGACGACGGCCCGGTCACCGACCGCCTCGATCGCCGTACGCGCGACCCGGCGGCGCTCCTCGTCGGTGAGGGAGGAGTACTCGCCGAGCGAGCCGTTCGGGCCGACGCCCCGGCAGCCGCCGTCGACCACCCAGCGGCAGTGCTCGGTGTACCGGTCGTAGTCCACCGCGAGCCCGGCGGGCGCGGAGGCGTCCTCACGGTACGGGAGCGCGGTCGCCACGATGACGCCACCGAGCCCTTTGACCTGCTTGTTCAAGTGCCCTCCTTCGGTTCTGCGGGCGGGTTCGCGAGTTCGCCGAGCCGGATGGGCCAGGCGATCGGCCGGTGGTGCGGGTTCGTGTCCAGCAGTTCGGCGAGCGTGGGGCCGCAGATCCGCGCCTGGCAGGGGCCGAGCCCGGCGCGGGTGCCGAGCCGTACGGCACGGGCGTCCAGCCGCGACGCGGCGGCGTCGCGGAGGGTGCCGTAGTCGGTCTCCTCGCAGCGGCAGACGATCGTGTCCGGGCGCAGCCAGCCGGCCCAGCGGCGGCCGATGGGGTGGGCGGCGGCCAGCCGTGACGCGAAGGCGCGCCCCTCGTCGCGCCGCCGCCTCGTGGCGCCAAGCCGTCCGGGCGTGCCGCCGCCCGCCGTCCAGCCGGCCACCACGCCCTCGGCCCGCGCGGCCGGCGCACCGGCGATCCCGGTGACCTCACCCGCCGCGTACACGCCGGGAACGCTCGTCGCCTGGTCCTCATCCACCGCGACGAAGCCGTCGAGGAGCGCGCAGCCCGCAGCGACGGGCAACTCGAGCCGCGGGGTGAACCCGTGGGTGACGCAGAGCGCGTCCACGGTCAGGACCTGCTCGCTGCCGGGCACCACCGACCAGTCGCCGCGGAGCCGCGCGGTGACCACCTCCTCGACGCGGCCGTCGCCGCGCGCCTCGACCACCCCCCGGCCGGTCCGGTACGGGACGCGGCCACGGGCGAGCCGCGCGGCGTACGCGGCGAGCTCCGCGCCCTTGCCCGCCTGCCCGGTGAGCTCCCACGGCCGGCGGGTCCAGCCACGCAGGAGCGCGCCGGCGGTACCCGCCTCCAGCACCCCGAGGACGTGCGCGCCCACGTCCAGCAGCGACGCGGCCACCGGCAGCAGGAACGGACCGGTACCGGCGACCAGTACACGCCCGCCCACCGCGACACGCTCGCCCTTGGCGAGGACCTGGGCGGCGCCGGCGGTCACGACGCCGGGCAGCTCCCACCCGGGAAAGGGCAGCACCCGATCGTGCGCCCCCGGGGCGAGAACCAGCGCGTCGGCCCGGAGAACGCACCGGCGGCGCCCGTCACCGTCCGCGTCCGGCCCACGCACGACGTGCACGCGTGGTGGGCCGGAGTCGCGTCGCTCGAGCGCCCACACCGCGGCCCCGGGCCACCAGTCGCAGCGTTCACTCTCACAGATTCGAAAGGGACGCCTCGCCTCGTACGCGTCGGGCGGCATCCGGTGGTACTGCCCACCTGCCTGATCGGCGGAGTCCAGCAGCGTCACCCGTGCCCCGGCGCGTACGGCGGCGGTCGCGGCGCCGAGCCCGGCCGGTCCGGCACCGATGACGACGACGTGACGCGTCACGGCGTCCCCTTCGTGCGGGGCTGGGTGGTGATCGCGTCGCCGTCGTCCGCCCTGCGGAGGCAGGCGCGTACGTCTCGGGTGCCGTTCACGGTCACCAGGCAGTCGAAGCAGACGCCGATACCGCAGAACACCCCACGTGGGGAACCGGACGGTCCGCGTCGCCACGAGTGGCGGCCTGCGGCGATGAGGATCGCGGCGATCGTCTGTCCGGGCCGGCCGGTCACGGGGGTGCCGTCGACGGTGATTCTCACGCCGGGCGGCTTGTGGGGCATCACGCGGCTCCCCGGCGCAGGACGGCGGGCCGGTCAACGCGGAACGGCGCGGCGTCGACCTCCGGTGTTCGTCCGGTGATCAGGTCGGTGAGGAGGCGCGCGGTGCCCGGGGCCAGGCCGATGCCCGCGCCCTCGTGGCCCGTCGCGTGCCACAGGCCGTCGAGGCGAGGGTCGGGGCCGATGATCGGCAGATGGTCCGCCACGTACGGGCGGAAGCCGCCGTACGCCCGCATCACGGGCACCCCGGACAGGCACGGGAACAGCCGCAGGGCCCGCTCCGCGATCACCGAGAGGATCTCCGGCTGGAGCCGTTCGTCGAAACCCGCGGCGCGGCGTGAGGAGCCGAGCAGGACGGTTCCGGCGGGCGTGGACTCGACCACGGCCGAGGCCTGGAGTTCGGCCGCGTCGCCGCCCACCGCACCCACGTAGTCGGCGTCGTACACCTTGTGGAAGACGGTCGGTGGCAGCGGTGTCGTGACCAGGATCTCGCCGCGCCGGGGCCGTACGTCGATCGGCGCGCCGAGGCTGCGGCTCAGCGCGCCCGCCCACGGGCCCGCGGCGTCGACGAACAGGTCCGCCGTCAACGTGCCGCCCGTGGTGCGGACCGCTCTGAGGCGTCCGCCGGAAACCTCCGCGCCGAGGACCTCGCAGCCGGGCAGCAGCGTGGCGCCCTCGCCTAAGGCGGCGTCGAGCAGGGCCTGGGCGGCGCCGGCGGGCTGGACCTGGGCGTCGTCCGGATAGTGCACGGCCGCGGTGACGTCGCGGGTGAGGTACGGCTCGGCGCTCGCGAGCCCGGCCGGGTCGAGCGGCTCGGCGCGTACCCCGGCGGCCCGCTGGGCGGCGGCGAACGCGGTGAGCTCGCGGGCGCCCTCCCCGGTGGTGGCCACGACGATGCCGCCCTTGGCCTGCCACTCCGTGCCGTCACCGGCCACCTCGGGCCACAGCCGCCGGGAGAACTGAGCCAGCCGGAGTTCGGGGCCGGGCCCCTTGTCGGAGACGAGGACGTTGCCCTCGCCGTGCGCGGTGGTCGCCCCGGCCGCGCCGGCACGGTCGACGAGGGTCACGCGGACACCGGCGAGAGCGAGCTCACGGGCGCACGCGGTGCCGATGATCCCCGCGCCGATCACGATCGCCTTGATCCGTTCGATGAACCGAACGTAAGACGGCTATCGCGGCGAGTCAACGCGCTCCGGCGGCGCTGTCGTGCGGCCGATCGAACGAGAGGGAGTACCGGCGGGCCGGACGCCACGTGCCCGTCGCGAACCTGCGCCGGGCCCGTACGGCGCGGAACCTGTCGCTGTCCGAGCTCTCGCAACCGGAGGCCGACCTGTCGCTGTCCGAGCTCTCGCAACCGGAGGCCGACCTGTCGCTGTCCGAGCTCTCGCAACCGGAGGCCGACGCGGGCGACCGATGACCGAGCCGGTGCCCGTGCCCGACCCGTCGCGCGGCGGTGGCCCGACCGTGGTGCGCGGCACGGAGGTGGAGGTGCTGCGCGGCGACCGTTGCGCTTGCGCTCGGCCTGGTGTTCCGCCGCCCGCTGACACAGCTTCTCGGCCGGGTGCACAAGCTGCGGTGGGGAGAGAAAGAAGCGGAGCTGACGGGCCTCGTGGAGGCCGCCAGTGACGTACAGGAGGCCGTGAAGGCAGCCGCCAGCCCGCTTCCCCAGGACGGTACGGAAAGCGAACACGCACGCCGTGAACGGATCGAGCGCCTCATGCGGGACGCCGCCACATGGGGTTTCAACCTGAGCGCCGTTCTCGGACTCAGGAAGATGCCTGAAATGCGACTCCAGTGGAGCGCGGACCAGCCAGTGATCGTCACAGATCTCTTAGCGCCATCCGAACCTGAGCAGCCGCCGGTCGACATGGACGTCGCCTTTGACGACTGGCTCGCGGGCGCCCTTGCCAAATTTCATGACGACAATAAGCGCCGCCGAAAGTGACGGTCCAACCCCGCCGCTCACGCCGCGGCCCAGCCGCGTCTCGGTCGGGACCCGCGCGAGGTTCACGCGGTGGCATCCCTGTGGCCGTGGCTGTCCGCGCCGACCGAACGTCGCCCCATTCGATGGACGCCGTCTCTCGCGAGTCCGGTACCAGCCGTGCTTGCCGACAGTCCACCGGCGCCACATGGATCAAGAGGATCTCGGCACGGACGGCAACGGCCCGGCCGAAGGATCTCGGCCGGGCCGTCGAACGTGGGCAGGGGAACCCGCCGGTGCGGACCGTCAGTGCATCGGGACCGCGGCCGGACCGTCGGAGCTCGCGTCCGGGCGGTGGCGGGGCAGGAGCAACGCCGGCAGGAAGGCCAGGGCCAGCAGGCCGACCGACCACCAGTAGGTGTTCTGGAACGCCTCCGCCATCGGGCCGGCGATCTTCTGCATGAGCGCCGGCGGGATGTTCTGGGTGGCGGACAGGCCGCCGCCCGACGAACCGCCGCCGAGCTTGTCGGACAGGTTGTTGGCCAGCAGGACCGACATCAGGGCGGTGCCGATGGAGGCCGACACCTGCTGGATGATGTTCAGCATCGTGCTGGCGCGCGGCACCTCGTCGTGGACCAGGGTCTGGATCGCGGCGGCCATGGTGGGCATCATCGTCAGGCCCATGCCCAGACCCATCACGAACAGCACCGAGCCCAGCGCCCAGTACGACGTGTCGGCGTGCAGCAGGCTCGTGAAGCCCGCGACCGACGCCACCACCACGACCAGGCCGATCAGCACGACGCGGCCCGGGCCCATGCGGTCGGTGAGCTTGCCGCCGATCGGCATCGTCACCATCGCGCCGATGCCCTGCGGGGCGAGCAGCAGGCCCGCGGACAGCGCGCTCTCCTGCCGTACGACCTGGTAGTAGAGCGGCAGCAGCAGCATCGCGCCCATGAACGCGCACATGAACAGCACCATCGTGCCGGACGCCGCGGCGACCGAACGCCGCTTGAGCAGGCGCAGGTCGATCAGCGGGTTGCTCGCCGTGAGCGCGCGGACCGCGAACAGGACCACCAGCACCGCGCCCGCGATCGTGGTGATGAGGACCTCGGCCGAGCTGAAGTCGCCCTTCTGCGCGCCCTTGGCCAGGCCGTAGATGAGCGAGGCCAGGCCCGGTGACAGCAGCACGACGCCGAGCACGTCGAGGCGCTCACCCGGACGCGGCGTGTCGCGCTTGAGGATGCGGGCGGCCAGGAACAGCGCGACGACGCCGATCGGCAGGTTGATGAAGAAGATCCAGCGCCAGGACACGTCGTCGACCAGGTAGCCGCCCAGGATGGGACCGCAGATCGGGCCGAGCAGCATCGGGACGCCGACGATGCTCATGACCTGACCCACGCGTTTCGGGCCGGCGGCCTGTGTGAGGATCGTCATACCGGCCGGCATGATCATGCCGCCGCCCAGACCCTGCAACACCCGGAAGGCGATCAAAGACTCGGCCGACCAGGCCATGCCGGCCAGCGCCGATCCCATCACGAAGAGCGCAATCGAGATCATGTAGAGGCGTTTGGTGCCGAACCGGGCGGACGCCCATCCCGTGAGCGGGATCACCGTGGCGAGCGCCAGCGTGTAACCGGTGGCCACCCACTGGATCGTGGACAGCGGAGATTTGAACTCGCCGGCCAGATCCTTGATCGCGACGTTGACGACGGTGACGTCGAGGATCGACATGACCGCGCCGAGCACGACGACCGTGGCGACGGCGAGCACGCCCCGGTCGAGCTTCCCCGACGAGCCGGACGCCTCAGGTGGGTCGTTGGTGACCTCAGGTGAGGAAAGGGTGCTCAATGAAGGATTCCAATCGTCAATGCGCGGGGGGACCGCTGTCTTCAAGATGGTGCGGCAACATGATGGCGGGGAGCACTGACATTTTGGCAAACGAATTAGCCGCGCTGGTCAGGACCCCTCTCCTAGGGAGCGCCCCGCGCGACGCCCCGCACACCATCGCTCGCGGGCAGTGAGGAGCACGCCGATGAAAGCCGCCGATGTCGTCTTCGCCGGGGGTCCGGTGCACACCGTCGACGCCGCCCGCACCCGCGCCACGGCCGTCGCCGTACGCGGCGAGCGGATCGTCGCGGTCGGCCACGACGAGGTGCGCGACCTGGTCGGGCCGGATACCGAGGTGGTCGACCTGGCCGGGCGGCTGCTCGTGCCGGGCTTCCAGGACGCGCACGTGCATCCCGTCGGCGGCGGCCTCGAACTGGGCCGGTGCGACCTCAGCGGCGCGGTGACGCTGGAGGAGTACCGGCGGCGGATCCGCGCGTACGCCGACGCGCACCCGGACCTGCCGTGGATCACCGGCGGCGGATGGTCGCTGGAGACCTTTCCCGGCGGCACGCCGACCCGTACGGAACTCGACGCGCTGGTCCCCGACCGGCCCGTTCACCTCGCCAACCGCGACCACCACGGAGCCTGGGTCAACACCCGCGCCCTGGAGCTGGCGGGGATCACCGCCGCCACCCCCGATCCGGTGGACGGGCGCATCGAGCGCGAGGCCGGCGGCGGCCCCTCTGGGATGCTCCAGGAGGGCGCGATGCGCCTGGTCGGCGACCTCGTGCCCGCTCCGACGGCCGAGGAGGAGCTGGAGGCGCTGCTCCGGGCGCAGGCGCTGCTCCACTCGTACGGGATCACCGCCTGGCAGGACGCGATCGTCGGAGCGAACCCGGTGACCGCCGACGGGGCGCCCGCGTACCTCGCGGCCGTGCGCGACGGCAGCCTGACCGCCCGCGTCGTGGGCGCGCTGTGGTGGGACCGTGCCCGTGGCGCCGAGCAGATCTCCGAGCTGGTCGAGCGCCGCGAGCGGCTGACCGGCGGCCGCCTGCGCGCCACGAGCGTGAAGATCATGCAGGACGGCATCGCGGAGAACCACACGGCCGCGATGCTCGGCCCCTACCTCACCGCGTGCGGCCACGCGTCGGACAACGCGGGCATCTCCTTCGTCGACCCGGAGGCGCTGCGCGCGTACGTCACCGCGCTGGACGCCGCCGGCTTCCAGGTCCACTTCCACGCGCTCGGCGACCGTGCCGTACGCGAGGCGCTGGACGCGGTCGAGGCGGCGCGGCGGGCCAACGGCTGGACCGACACCCGACCGCACCTGGCCCATCTGCAGGTCGTGCACCCCGACGACGTGCCGCGGTTCCGCGCGCTCGGCGCCGCCGCGAACCTGCAGCCGCTGTGGGCGGTGCACGAACCGCAGATGGACGAGCTGACCATTCCCTTCCTGGGCGCCGAGCGCGCCGCCTGGCAGTACCCGTTCGGCGACCTGCTGCGGGCCGGGGCCACTCTCGTGGCGGGCAGCGACTGGCCCGTCAGCAGTCCCGACCCGATCCAGGGCATGCACGTCGCGGTGAACCGGCGGCTTCCGGGCGCCACCGCGCCGTCGTTCCTGCCCGGCCAGCGGCTCGACCTCGGCACGGCGCTGGCGGCGTACACCGCGGGCGGCGCGTACGCGAACCATCTCGACGACACGGGCACCATCGCGCCGGGGATGCTGGCCGACCTGGTCGTCCTCGACCGCGATCCGTTCGCCGGGCCGCCGGAGGAGATCGCCGCGACCCGGGTGCTGCGGACGTACGTCGGCGGCGAACGCGTGTACGCCGCCGACGACGCGTGACGCGGGCCCCGTGTGCCGGCGGGCGTCTCGTCCTAGAGTCCTGGGTGTGGCAGACGTCGAGGGATTCTGTGACGAGCGTTTCGCCGCGGTGCGCGAGGCGCTGACCGCGAACCTGGCCGGCGGCGCCGACGTGGGCGCGTCGGTCGCCGTGTACCTCGGTGACGAGCCGGTCGTCGACCTGTGGGGCGGGCAGACCCACGACGGTCCGTGGCGGCGCGACACCATCACGAATGTCTGGTCCATCACCAAGACGATGACCGCGCTGTGCGCACTGATACTGGCCGACCGCGGTGAGCTGGACTTCCACGCGCCGGTCGCGCGGTACTGGCCGGAGTTCGCCGCGGCGGGCAAGGAACGCGTGGAGGTCCGGCACCTCATGGGCCACACCGCCGGCCTGCCGAAGTGGACCGGCCGGTTCAACGGCGCCGACCTGTACGACTGGGAGAAGGCGACGTCGCTGCTGGCCGCCCAGGAGCCGGAGTGGGAGCCGGGCACCGAGTCCGGCTACCACGCGCTGACGCAGGGCTACCTCGTCGGCGAGGTGGTGCGCCGGATCACCGGCCGGACGCTCGGCACGTTCTTCCTCGAGGAGGTCGCCGGCCCGCTCGGCGCCGACTTCCACATCGGCCTGCCCACCGAGCACGACCACCGGGTGGCCCACGTCATCCCGCCCGAAGACGCCCCTCCACCGGCCCCGCCGCGGCACATGGCCGAGGTGAGCTGGACCACGGAGTGGCGCCGCGCCGAGATCCCCGCCGCCGGGGGCCACGGCAACGCCCGGTCGGTGGCCCGGATCCAGTCGGTCATGGCCACCGGGGGCGGCTCGCTCCTGTCGGCCGCGGGCTGCGAACGCGTCTTCGAACAGCAGTCCGACGGTGTCGACCGCGTGCTCGGCACGTGGGTGCGGTTCGGCCTCGGGTACGGCCTGCCCTCCCGCGGCCTGCCGCTGCCGAACCCCCGCACCGTGGCGTGGGGCGGCTGGGGCGGCTCGGTCGTCGTCGCGGACCTGGACGCCGGGATGACCGTGTCGTACGTCATGAACCGCATGGCCGGCGGCCTCACCGGCGACGCCCGCGGCGCCGGTCTCGTCCTCGCCGCGTACGCCGGACTCGCCGAGACCTGACCGTACGGCACCGGGCCGCTGAGCCGGCCGGTGCGCCGGACGCCGCCCCATGCAAAGAGTCTTTGCAAAAGCTCTTTGCGAGTGCTTATGATCAACGGGTGGCAGATCGTCCTCCGGCTCAGCAGATCACCGACGCCGCGGCGATCCGGCTGCTCGCGCATCCACTCCGGCGCAGGATCGAGGAGTGCCTGCGTGATGGGCCGGTGAACTCCGCGACCCTCGCCCGGGCGCTCGGCGAGAGCACCGGAGCGACCAGCTACCACCTCAGGCAGCTCGCCAAGCACGGCTTCATCGAAGAGGTGCCGGAGCTGTCCAAGGGACGGCAACGCTGGTGGCGCGCCGTGCCCGCTGATCGCCGGTTCCCGCCGTACAGCCGTCAGACACCGGAGGTGCGTGAGGCGCTCTCGGAGATGATGCGACACAACGTCGCCGAAGTCGTCGAGCTGGTCTCCCGCTTCGCCGCCGACCCCGAGGCGCTGGGCGAGTGGGCGGATGCGTTCTTGTTCTCCCGCGCCACCCTTCGTCTCACCCTCGACGAGGCGAAGGAGTTCTTCGAGGAGTACATCGCGATGATCTACCGCTTCTCCCGATCGACGGAGGAGATGCCTCCCGGCGCACGCCCGGTACACGTCCGGCTGCTCGGCGTCCCCGAGGCGGCCGCCGCCGAACCCGCGGAATGACCCGGGTCGCCGAGCCTGCACGCTCGGCGACCCGGTGAGCGGAACCCGTATCACCACGCCCTCGGCGGGCGTGTCTTCGCGTACACGAATCCCAGAGAAAGGAGAGCACGTCGTGCTGCTCTCGTTCAAATCCCGCGGATCCCGGCGTGCGGCCGGGTGGGCGATCGGGCTGCTGGCGTCGCCGCTCTTCGCGCTCATGTCGACGCCGGCGATGGCGGCCCCCGCCTCGTACGACGCCGCGGCACCGCGTTCCGCCGGCGACGGCCTGACCCGCACCGATGTCTCCTTCCGCGGCGGCGACGGCCTGGTCCTGCACGGGACGGTCGTCGCGCCGATCAGGAGTACGGGCCGCGTTCCGGGCGTCGTCCTGGTGGGCGGATCCGGCCCCGGGCCGAGGCAGGAGTACGCGCAGGAGGCCGAGGCGTTCGCCCGCGCCGGGATCGCCGCGCTCGTGTACGACAAGCGGACCATCGGCTATTCCAAGATGCACCGCGACTTCTCCCTCCTGGCCGCCGACGCGCTCGCCGGCGTACGGACCCTCCAGGCCAGTCCCGGCGTCGATCCGGCGACGGTCGGCCTGTGGGGTTTCAGCGAGGGCGGCTGGGTCGCCCCATTGGCCGCGTCGCGGTCCTCGGACATCGCGTTCCTGATCACGATCGGGGGCCCCGCCTACACGCCGCTGCGCACGCAGACCTGGGATCTCGCCGTCCATCTGCGCCACGACCATGTCTCCGGATCCCTGCTCGACACGATCGCCGGCCCGGCGGCGCACCTCGTCGATGGGGCGGGCCTGTTCCCCGCGGCCGGGTACGACCCGGTGCCCTTGCTCGCACGCTTTCGGCAGCCGGTGCTCGCGCTGTGGGGCGAGCACGACACCCAGGTGCCGCCGCGAGAGAGCGCGCAGATCTTCGAACGCGTCCTCGCTCGCGCTGGTAACGATCACGTGACCATCCGGTTCGTCGCCGGCGCGGGCCACAACGGTCACCGTACGACCGACGGGTTCGAGAATCTCGGCGGCCCGCTGTTGGGCGGCCACCCACTGGGCGCCCTCGCCCCCGGCTACGCGGCCACGATGACGGCGTGGATCCACCAGGTCGCCGACGGCCGTCCGCCCCTGTCCAGCGCCGCCGCGCCTCCACGGCAGGCGCTCACCAGCCGTGCCCCGTCGAACGGTGTCTGGTACGAGGCCAACGGCCTTCAGTGGGCCGTGATCGCGTTCTTCCTGCTGGTGTTCGTCGGATACCCGGTCACCGGGATCGTGGGCCGGATCACCGGGCGCTCGGCGGCGGCCGCGGCCCGCCGTCCGGCCCGCCTGCTGGCGGCGGCGGGCCTGATGGCCGTCGTCGGAACGCTGCTGTTCGCGCTCTCGGTCTTCGCGACGAGCGGACAGCTCATCGGCCCGGTCCTTGCCGGTCGCCCGCTCCCGTGGCTGATCCTCCAGCTCCTCGCCGTCATCGTCGCCGTCGCCACGGTCGTCACCGCGATCTCCGCCTGGCGGAACCGGCGTACGCCTGTGACAGGTGGTCGCGTCCGCGTCGCCGCGCTGGTGGCCGCAGGAGCGATCTTCGTCCCGTGGGCGGCCTACTGGGGGCTCCTCGCCTGGTGAGGAACGGTCGCGCCGCTGTCCCATGGCCGCGCCGCGCCAGCCGGTCCATGAGCCGGCCGAACGTCGCCGGGTGCAGGACGAGCTGCATAGCATTAACCCGCCATTTAAGTTTTTCGCTAACCTTCGGTGTACGTCCGGAAGGTGAGGTATCGGCATTTCCCACGACCGCCCGCCGAAGCGCTTCAATCCCGCCGTGCCCAATGAGGCTCGGATGTACGACTATGCGATGGGCGGCAAGGACAACTACCGGGCGGACCGGGACGCCGCGGAGCAGATCGGGGCCGCCCTGCCCTCGGCGCTGGCCGGGGTCCGGGAGAACCGCCAGTTCATGCGGCGGGCCGTACGCCACCTGCTGTCCGTCGGCGTCCGGCAGTTCCTCGACCTCGGCTGCGGCATGCCTGGACGCGGCAACGTCCACGACCTCGCGGCCGCCGCGGAGCCGTCCGCCACGGTCGTCTATGTCGACAACGAGCCGATGGTCGTCAACCACTTCCAGGCGCTGCTGTCCAGCTCCAGCGTGGCGACCGCGCTGCTCGCCGACATCCGCCGGCCGGGCGACATCCTCTCCAGCCCCGAGGTGGGCAAGCTGATCGACTTCCGCCGGCCGGTGGGGATCGTGCTGACCGCGGTGCTGCACTACTTCGAGGACGAGGACGACCCGGCGGGGCTGGTGAAGGAGTTCGTCTCCGGCGCGGCCCCGGGCAGCCACGTCGTGCTCACCCACTATCACCCCGAGGGCATCCCGCCCGAGGACCGGGCGGTGACGGCCGAGTTCGCCGCCTCCCTCAACGTGACGATGGCCCAACGCAGCCGCGCGGAGATCGAGGCGCTGTTCGGCGACCTCGTCCTGGTGGAGCCGGGCCTGGTCCCGCCGCCTCAATGGCGCCCCGACCGTCCGCTGCGCGACTCGACCGGATGGCTCCTCGCCGGCGTCGCCCGCAAACCCTGACCGGAAAGAGAGGGCGCCCCTCATGCGGCAGTCGTCATCGTGAGGCCATCGTGACGCGTTACCTCGCCAACTGCTCGATGCTGTTCACCGAGCTGCCGCTGCTCGACCGCCCCGCCGCGGCGCGGAAGGCCGGGTTCGAGGCGGTCGAGTTCTGGTGGCCGTTCGCCTCCCCGGTGCCGGGCGACGCCCAGGTCGACGCCTTCGTGTCCGCGATCCAGGACGCGGGCGTACGGCTCGTCGGGCTGAACTTCTTCGGTGGCGACCTGGCCGGACCCGACTGCGGCGTGCTGTCCATCCCGCGGCGGGCCGGGGAGTTCCGCGACAACGTCGAGGTCGCCGTCGGCATCGGCGAACGCCTCGGCGTCCGCGTGTTCAACGCCCTGTACGGCAACCGGGTCGAGGACGTGGAGTCCGGGCTCCAGCACGAGACGGCCATGGCGAGCCTCGCCCTGGCCGCCGAGGCGGCCGGCCGGATCGGCGCCGTCGTGCTGATCGAGGCGGTGAGCGGGCCCAAGCCGTACCCGCTGCGCACCGCCGGCCAGGCCGTCGCGGTCGTCGACGCGGCGAACGCCGCGGCCGGAGCGGACAACGTCGGGTTCCTCTGCGACCTCTACCACCTGGCGGTCAACGGCGACGACGTCGGCGCCGCCATCGCCCGGCACGCCGGCGCGATCCGTCACGTCCAGATCGCGGACGCGCCGGGCCGGGGTGAGCCCGGCACCGGCGACCTCGACCTCGCCGGTCACCTCGCCTCGCTGCGGCACCATGGCTACGACGGCTGGGTTTCGCTGGAGTACCGGCCGTCCACCACGACCGAGGAGAGCCTGGCCTGGCTGCGCCGGGGCGATCTGGAGGGGCAACGATGACGACCGTCGGGTTCATCGGACTGGGCATCATGGGCGGCCCGATGGCCGCCAACCTGGTGGCGGCCGGCTTCGAGGTCATCGGGTACAACCGCACTCCGGCCAAGATCGAGCGCCTCGTCGAGCGCGGCGGCCGCGGCGCGGACGGCGTCGCCGAGGCGGTACGCGACGCCGACGTCGTCGCCACGATGCTGCCCGACTCACCGGACGTACGCGCGGTGCTCACGGAGGTCTTCGCACACGCGCGGCCCGGCACGCTCGTCATCGACTTCTCCACGATCCGGCCCGACGTCGCGGCCGAGCTGGCGGCCGAAGGGGCCGAGCGCGGGTTCCGCGTCCTGGACGCCCCCGTGTCCGGCGGCGAGCAGGGCGCGATCGACGGCAAGCTGTCGATCGCGGTCGGCGGGGCGGACCGCGACTTCGCGGACGCCGTTCCGGTCTTCGAGGTGGTCGGCGCCACCATGGTGCACGTCGGACCGTCCGGCGCCGGCCAGACCGTCAAGGCGGCCAACCAGCTCATCGTCGCCGGCAACCTCCAGCTGCTCGCCGAGGCGATCGTGTTCCTCGAGGCCCACGGCGTCGACACGAACGCCGCCCTCCAGGTGCTCCGCGCCGGCATGGCGGGCAGCGTCGTACTCGAACGCAAGGGCTCCTCGATGGTCGCCCGCGACTTCGAACCGGGGTTCCGCGTCGAGCTGCACGACAAGGACATGGGCATCGTCACCGGCGCCGCGCGGGAGGCGGGCGTCGTCATTCCGCTGGGTGCGGCGGTCGCCCAGCTCCTCGCCGCGCTCAAGGCCCAGGGCGACGGCGGCCTGGACCACTCCGCGCTGTACGCGCTGGTCAGCCGGTTGTCCGGCCGGGACGCCTGAGCCGCCGCCCGGTCGTACGGGATGCGGCGTGCCCGTGCACGGCTTGGCGGGGCGGTTGACTGCGGACGGTCGCCGGGTGGATGGTGGAGAGAGCCGCCCGCCGCTTGTCGCGGGCGAAGGGTCCAAACACGCGGCCCTCACCATTTTGCGATGTGAGGAGCCGGCAATGCCTGCCTTGACGCCATTCCAGCTGCCCGTGACAACGGTGCGCGGAGACACCGTCGTGCTGCCGCCCGAGATCGACGCCTACAACGCGCCGATGATCCGTGAAGCGCTGTTCAGCCTCCTGGACCAGGGTGTGACCGCGCTGATCGTGGACCTGACGACCACGAGCTTCTGCGACTGCGCCGGCCTGCGCGCGATCACGCGGGTCCGGCGGCGGGCCGACGTCCTGCACACTCCGGCGTGCGTGGCGCTGCCGGACACCGGTTCCGTCCGCCGGGTCGCCGAACTGGTGGGCTTCGCGTGCGACGACCAGGTCGCGACCGGTCTCGCGGCGGCCCACCGCCGGTTGCACCGGGTGTGAGAGGCGTTCGGGTTCCTCACGCCCCGTACGGGTAGGGCGCGGGCATGACCGCAGCAGACGCCCCGGTCCATGGGACCGGCTACCCGAGCATCGCGGTGATCACCGGTGCCGACTCCGGCATCGGCAAGGCCACCGCGGTCACGCTGGCCGAGCGCGGCCTCGACGTGGGGATCACCTTCCACCGTGACGAGGACGGCGCACGGCGTACCGCCGAGGAGGTCCGCGCGCTCGGCCGGACGTGCGCGGTGCGCCGCCACGACCTGACCGATCCGGTCACCGCGGCGGGCGTCGTGGACGAGCTCGCCGACGAACTGGGCGGCATCGGGGTGCTGGTCAACAACGCCGGCACCGGCAGCGGCCGCTCGCTCCTGGAGATGGAGTACGACGAGTGGCGGTCCGTGCTGTCGGTCGACCTCGACGGCGCCTTCCTGTGCGCCCAGCGGGCGGCCCGCCGGATGACCTCGCAGGGCGGCGGGGGCCGCATCGTCAACGTGACGAGCGTGCACGAGGAGTATCCGCGGGTCGGCGCCGGGCCGTACTGTGCGGCCAAGGGCGGCCTGAAGATGCTGGCGCGGGTGCTCGCGCTGGAGCTCTCCCCGTACGGGATCACCGTGAACACCGTCGCGCCGGGGGAGATCGCCACGCCGATGACGGGCCAGGAGGACCAGCCGCCCCGCCCGGACACCCGTCCCGGCTACCCGCTGGGCCGCCCGGGCGACGCCCGCGAGGTGGCGGCGGCCATCGCGTTCCTCACCGACCCGTCCGCCTCGTACGTCACGGGCGCCTCGCTGTTCGTCGACGGCGGCCTGGTCCTGATGGGGCCGCAGGCGGCGGGCGCCCTGGACTCCGCCGCCTGGCGCGAGGGCTGAACGCCCCGGTCCGGTAGGCCGTCGTCGGCCGAGGCGGTCAGCGGAGGCACTCGGCGGTGGTGACGATGTCGGCGCGCATGTTCCGTTCCATCATGCGGAGTGCGGCGTCGCCCAGTTCGGGGTCGATGCAGGCCACGGCGTCGCGGGGGATCATGATCGGGAAGTGGCGCACGTACGCGTCCAGGGCGCTGTAGAGCACGCACTGTTCGGTCACCTGGCCGGTGAGGATGAGGCGTTCGGCGTCGATGCGCTGCAGCAGGTACTCCAGCGGCGTTCCGTAGAACACGCTGTGCCGCACCTTGGTCAGGAACGTCGCGTCCGGCGGGGGGACGATCGGCTTCACGATGTCCGGCCGGCGGCCCTTGAGGGCACGGTCGACCAGGTCCTGCCGGCTCGCCGAGAAGTCGCCGAAGTTGTCGTTGACGTACACGACGCGGACCTCATCGTGGTCGCGCGCCCGTTCGATCAGCCCGTGCAGGGGTTCGGCGATCTTCTCCGCCTCGGCCGCCAGCTGGTCGCCGTCCTCGTGGTCGTACGGGTTGAGCATGTCGATGACGACCAGAGCCGTGACACTCACGATCTCTCACCTGCCCCCTTCGCGGAAGAACGGGGTGTCTACGCGTCCCGGTCGCGGGAGTGGCCGGCGGCACGGGCCTCGGCGCCGGTCTCCTCGGCGTAGCCCACGTCCTGGCCCGTGACCCGGCCCACGAACTCCTCGTCCGGCGTGGTGCCCGTCGTCGTCGCCTGGTCGGGCTGGTCGGGGTCGGGCACGCCGCCCGTGTCCCGGCTGGCGGCCACGGCCTCGTCCGGCTCCACATCGCGTTCGGTGTGCTTGTTCCGCTTCATGCTTCCGGCCCTACCCGCCAGGTCAGGGACCATTCGGGCATTGCCGCCCCGCCGTTTCGGGCCGGGCCGCACGGGTAGCGCGCCGACCGTACCAGCAGCCGATCGAAGGAGGGTTCATGAGCGACAAACCGGCGCAGAGCCAGCCGTACCCGGGCGAGACCGGGGAGATGACACCGCGGCCGCGTGACGAGATGCGCGACTACACCGGGAGCGGGCTGCTGGCGGGCCGGCGGGCGCTGGTGACCGGGGGAGACTCCGGGATCGGCCGGGCGGTGGCGGTGGGGTTCGCCAAGGAGGGCGCGGACGTGGCCATCACCTACCTGGACGAGGACGCCGACGCGCGGCACACCAAGAAGCTGGTCGAGCAGGAGGGCCGGCGCTGCGTGACTCTGGGCGGCGACATGGCCGACGAGGCTCACACACGTGAGGTGGTACGCCGCGCCGCGCAGGAGCTCGGCGGCATCGACGTGCTCGTCCTCCACCACGGCACGCAGAAGCCGGTCCAGGACGTTCGCGAGATCACCACGGACCAGCTCGAACGCACGTTCAACGTCAACGTGTACAGCCTGTTCTGGGCCGTGCAGGAGGCCCTGGACCACATGCCGGACGACGGGTCGATCGTGTTCACCGGCTCGATCAACGGGCTGCGCGGCAACAAGACGCTCATCGACTACGCGGCGAGCAAGGCGGCCGCGATGACGTTCGCCCAGTCGATGGCGCAGTCACTGGCCGACCGTGGCATCCGGGTCAACTGCGTCGCGCCGGGTCCGGTGTGGACGCCGCTGATCCCGGCCACGTTCGACGCCGAACGGGTGGAGGGCTTCGGCGAGCAGTCGCCCATGGGCCGGGCGGCCGAGCCGGACGAGATCGCGCCGTCGTACATCTTCTTCGCCAGTAACCGGCTTTCCTCCTTCTACACCGGACAGAACCTCGTGCCCGCCGGAGGTGAGATCCATCCGGGATAGCGGCCGGATCGGCTTCGCCGGGCTGGGCCGGATGGGCGCGCCGATGTGCGCGAACCTCGTACGGGCCGGCCGTACGGTCGCGACCACCGACATCCGGCCCGAGGCGGTCGTCGCCGGGGCCCGCCCGCTGCCCGGCATGGCCGACCTCGCGGCCGAGTCGGACGTGCTCATCACGATGCTGCCCGGTCCCCGAGAGGTGACGGACGCGATGGCGGGTGCGGTGGACGCGCTGCGGCCCGGCGCCGTCTGGATCGACATGACCAGCAACGACCCGGCCGCCACGACCCCTGTACGCGAACGGGTCCTGGCGCGCGGAGCGTACGTGCTGGAGGCGCCGGTCGGCGGGGGCGTGGAGGCGGCCCGCGCCGGCACCCTGCGGATCTTCGCCGGTGGCGAGGAGGCGGTGTTCGCGCGGTGCCGGCCGATCCTGGAGATCCTCGCCGATCCCGCCCAGATCGTGCGCGTCGGCGGGCACGGTGCGGGCTACACCGCGAAGCTGCTGGTCAACCTGTTGTGGTTCGGGCAGGCCGTGGCCACCGCCGAGGCTCTGCTGCTGGGCGCGAGCGCCGGCCTGGACCTCGGTACGCTCCGGCGGGTCCTGGCCGGCAGCGCCGCGGGGAGTGAGTTCATCCGCCGCGATCTGACCGCCCTGTTCGCCGGCGACTACCTGACGTCCTTCGGCCTCGACCGGTGCCTGGAGGAGCTCACCGCCGTGACCGGCCTCGCCCGCGCGCACGGGGTGCCCTTCGCGCTGTCCGAGCTGGTCGAGGACACCTATCGGCGTGCGCTGGACCGCTTCGGGCCGGTCGACGGCGAACTGCTGGCCGTGGCGCTGCTGGAGGAACGCGCGGACCGGCGGCTGCGGCACCCGTACGAGAATTGACCCGTGCCGACTGTGATCACCGGCCTGGCCGGCGCCGGCCCGGCGCGGCCCGCGCCTGTCGTGTCGGCGCTGGTGGAGTTCGGCTCCGCGCTGCACGTGCTGCGTGACCCCGGCCACCACGGCGCGGACCCCTGGGCCGCCGGGATCCGGGCTTCGCTGAGCCCTCGCCTCGCGGAGTGGACCGAGTCGTGGTGGTGGACCGCCCAGGCGATCAGGGCGACGCCGTTCGTCACTCCCGAGCCGCCGGACGACTCCGGCGCGTTCGACCGGCTGCGGGCCGTGCCCGCGCGGCTGCTCGCCGATCAGCTGCTCCGGCCGGTCTCCCGGTCGGGTGACGTTCCGGCCGCGCTGCGGTGGGCGCGTGCGCGCCGGCCCGCGGTACGGGCGCGGGTCGAGGCGCTCGCGGCCCGGCCGGAGGAGGCCGTGGCGGACTTCCTCGGGTTCCTCGAACGCAGCCGGGAGGAGTGGTTCGCCGCCGAGTGGGACCGGATCCGCCCGGTCCTGGCCGCGCGGGCGAGGCGCTTCGCCACCACGGTGGACGCGCACGGCGCGGCGGCGGCGCTGACCACGCTCGACCCGTCGGTGACGCTCGGCGCGGCCGGCGGGGAGGTGCGGATCGCCAAGATCCAGGACGTCCGGCACGATGTGTCCGGCCGCGGCCTGCTCGTGGCGCCCAGCGTGTTCGTCCGCCCCCACGTGTACGTCGCGGACGTGCCCGGCCGGCCGCTCCTGCTCATCCACCCGGCCGCCCCCGGCGGCACGCCGGTCCCGTCCGTGCCGGAGCTGCTGCGGCGGCTGGAGGCCGTGGCGCATCGGGGGCGGCTGGAGGTCGCCCGCGCCATCGCGACGGAGCCGCGGACGGCCGGCGAGATCGCCGCCCTGTGGAACGTCGACCCCACGCTGGTCAACCGGCATCTGCGCGCCCTGGCCGCGGCCGGTCTGGCCGGCACCGTCCGTCACGGCCGGTTCGTGCGGTACCACCTCGACGTGGCCGCCGTCGAGGCGCTCGGCACGGACCTCGTCGCCCTGCTGCTGCGCTGAGACACCGCGGGCCAGCGGACTGACGGTATCCGTCAGTCCGCTGGCCCGCGCCGGCTCCGCGTGATTCCGTCGTTGGCCCGTACGACGAGAAGGGCGAACGTGGAAACTCTGTCGATCGAGGAGGCGACGCGTCGTCTCCGTGCCGACCACGAGCTGCTGCTCACCCGGGTCGAGGGGCGCGGCGAGGAGGAGCTGACCGCCGAGTACCGCGTGGACTCCGGGCCGCTCGGCGACTTCTGCGCGTCACTGCACGACCTGGTCGCGCACGTGCTGATGTGGGACGAGATCAACCTGGCCGTGCTGAGCGAGGCGGCCGCGGGCCGGGCGCACTGGAGCCTGGACGCCCGCTGGGAGACGCCGGACGCCGGGCGGATCCTCAACCGCGCCGGCGTGGAGGCGGGCCGGGAGATCCCCTCGGAGCTGCTGCTCCACCGGCTCGGCGCCGTGCACGACGCGGTGCTGGCGGAGTTCGGCCGCATCGAGCCCTCCGGCGCCGCGCTGGCGCAGCGGGTCTGGACCGTGCCGGGCCGCCCCGCGTACTGGCACGCCGCGATCCACCTCGGCCGCCTGCCCGAGGCGTCGTCGTGAGGGCCCGCGTCATCCGCGAACCGGGGTTCGCGGGGGAGACCGACGCCCTGCTGGCGCGGATCGGTCCCGTCGAGGAGATCACCGACCACGCGAGCCTGCTGGCGGCCCGCGCCGACCCGGCCGACCCCGGCCTGGCCGGAGCGCCCGACCCCGCCGTACGGGCGGCGGACCTGTACCTGCCCGCCCGGGGAGGGCCGGTCCTCGTCCGGCTCTACCGGACGCCGGGCGGGCCGCGGCCGATCCTGCTGTGGCTGCACGGCGGGGCCTTCATCGGCGGCTCGGTGGGCGACCTCGACCACGTGTGCTCGCGGCTCGCACGGCTGTCCGGGTGCGCGGTGGCCTCGCTGGAGTACCGGCTCGCCCCCGAGCACCCGTTCCCGGCCGCCCTGCACGACACCTGCGACGCGATGCGCTGGCTGGCCGAGCACGGGCCGGTCCTCGGCGGCGACGGGCGGCTCGCCGCGGGCGGGCAGAGCGCCGGGGCCAACCTGGTCGCCGCCGCCTGCCTGGCCGGGCGCGACGAGGGCGACCCGCCACCGGCCCGCCAGGTCCTGTGCTACCCGTTGCTCGACTTCGGCCAGGACACCGACTCCGCCCGTGAGTTCGACGGAGTGTTCCTCAGCGCCCGGCCCGGCTGGGCGAACGCGGCGTACCTGGCCGGGCGGGAGGTCACCCCGTACGCGGCGCCGCTGCGCGCGGCGAGCCTGGCGGGGCTGCCGCCGGCCCTGGTCATCGGCGCCGGGCGTGACCCGCTCCGCGACGACGCGCGCGCCTACGCCGCCCGCCTGGACGCGGCGGGCGTGGACGTGACCCACGTGGAGTACGCCGGGACGATGCACGCGTTCTTGAACTTCTGCGGCGCCCTGTCCGCCGGGGACCACGCGATCGGTCTGATCGCCGCGGAGCTGCGCGAGGCCTTCGGCGAGCCGTGACCTGCCGGTCGGCCGCTTGGTCGTCGTGGCCGAAGGCGGCACCAGGTGTCATCGGCGGGCCGTAGCGGTCCGCCGGGTCCGCGGTACACGATGGGGAAAGGGGGGCGTGAAGGGTCCGCGGCGCCGTACGGGGGCGCATGTTCCGTGGCGGGAGGGTAGAGCGGGAACCCGGTGACAGGTCGGCGGCCGACGAAGGGGGAGGCTCATGGCGTCACGCGTCACCGTGGTCATCGCGACCCGGGACCGGCGGGACGAGCTGGCGCACACGCTGCGCCGGCTGCGGAGGCTGCCCGACCGTCCCGAGATCATCGTCGTCGACAACGCCTCCGCCGACGGCACCGCCGAGGCCGTGCGCCGTGACTTCCCCGGCGTACGGGTGCTCGCCCTCCGGCGCAACCTCGGCGCGGTCGCACGGAACCTGGGGGTCGAGGAGGCCCGCACGCCGTACGTCGCGTTCAGCGACGACGACTCCTGGTGGGAGCCGGGCGCGCTCGCCACCGCCGCCGAGCTGTTCGACGCCCATCCGCGCCTGGGCCTGATCGCCGGGCGGCCGCTCGTCGGGGACGAGCGGCGACCCGACCCGATCGCCGGGCTGATGGCGGACAGCCCGCTGCCGGCCGACGACCGCCTGCCGGGCCCCGCGGTCCTCGGCTTCCTGTGCTGCGCCGCGATCGTGCGCCGTACGGCGTTCCTGGAGGTCGGCGGCTTCAGCGAGGTGCTGTTCTTCGTGGGGGAGGAACGCCTGCTCGCCTACGACCTGGCCGCGGCCGGCTGGGGGCTGAGCTACGTCTCCTCGGTGGTGGCGGTCCACCGGCCCTCGCCGGTGCGCGACGCACCCGAGCGCCGCCGGGGCCTGGAGCTGCGCAACGAGATGCTCACGGCCTGGCTGCGGCGGCCCGTGCCGTTGGCGCTCGCCCGGACCCTGAGCCTGGCGGGCCGCGCGGCGACCTCGGCCGCCGCGCGGTCGGCCTGGCCGTCGGCGCTCGTCCGCCTCCCGGCCGCGCTGCGCGACCGGCGGCGGCTGCCGGAGCCCGTCGAGCGTCACGCGCGACTGCTGGAGACGGTGTGAGGGCCCGCGACGAGCGGGTGACCGTCGTCATCATCACCCGTGACCGGTGCGCGGAGCTCGCCCGCACTCTCGGCCACATGGTCGCGCTGCCGGAACGCCCGGAGATCATCGTCGTCGACAACGGCTCACGTGACGGCAGCGCCGCCATGGTCGCGGACCGCTTCCCCCGGGTACGGCTTTTGCGGAGCGACCGCAACCTCGGCGCGACCGCGCGCAACGTGGCCGTGCACCAGGTCGCCTCGCCGTACGTCGCGTTCTGCGACGACGACACCTGGTGGGAGCCGGGCGCCCTGAGCACGGCGGCGGACCTGCTGGACGCCCACGCCGGGCTGGCGTCGGTGACGGGCCGGATCGTGGTCGAGCCCGGCGGCGCGGAGGACCCGATCGTCGCCGAACTCGACGGTTCGCCGCTGCCCGCGCCGGGCTGGCTGCCCGGCCCCGCCCTGCTCGGCATCCTCGCGGGCGCCAGCATGCTGCGCGTGACGGCGTTCCGCGAGGTCGGCGGGTTCTCACCGCGGCTGTGGCTCGGCGGCGAGGAGGAGCTCCTCGCCATCGACCTGGCCGCGCGCGGCTGGTGGATGTGCTACCGCGGCGACGTCGTGGTCCACCACGCCGCCTCGTCCGCCCGCGACGCCACCGAGCGCCGCCGCCTGGGCATCCGGAACACGCTGTGGACGACCTGGCTGCGGCGGCCGGTCCGGGACGCGCTGCGCCGTACCGGCGTGGTCGTCGGCTCGCTGCCGCGCGACACCACGAGCGCCCGCGCGCTGGCCGCCGCCGTCGCCGGGCTGCCGTGGGTGGTGCGCGAACGCCGCGTGGTGCCGCGCGACGTCGAGGAGGGACTGCGGCTGCTGGAGGAGCCGCAACGCAGGTCCGTCGCCCGAAGGTACGTGGGGTAATGCGGGAGAAGGGATTGAGCTGTGACGATGCGAACCTTTGAGCGTGCCGTGGTCACCGGTGGGGCCGGTTTCCTGGGCTCGCACCTCTGCGAACGCCTGCTGGAGACCGGCACGGAGGTCGTCTGCCTGGACAACTTCCTGACCGGCGCCCCGGCCAACCTGGCGCACCTGCAGGAACATCCGCGGATGCGGATCATCCGCTGCGACCTGACCGACTTCGTGCACGTGCCGGGGCCCGTCGACCTGGTCCTGCACTTCGCGTCGCCGGCGTCACCGATCGACTACCTGCGCCTGCCGCTCGACACGCTCAAGGTCGGCAGCCTGGGCACGCTGCACGCGCTCGGCCTGGCCGTCGAGAAGGGCGCGCGCTTCCTCCTCGCCTCCACCTCGGAGGTCTACGGCGACCCGCTCGTCCACCCGCAGCCGGAGTCGTACTGGGGCAACGTGAACCCCGTCGGCCCGCGCGGCGTGTACGACGAGGCCAAGCGGTTCTCCGAGGCGCTCACCACCGCGTACCGCGCGAGCAAGGACGTCGACACCGCCATCGTCCGGATCTTCAACACCTACGGCCCCCGCATGCGCCCCGACGACGGGCGCGCGATCCCCACCTTCATCCGCCAGGCGCTGCGCGACGAGCCGCTGACCGTGGCCGGCGACGGCTCCCAGACCCGCTCGATCTGCTACGTCGACGACACCGTGTCCGGCATCCTCGCCCTCGCGGGCTCCGCGCACCCGGGCCCGATGAACATCGGCAACTCCGAGGAGATGAGCGTCCTGGACCTGGCCGAGCGGATCCGCGCGCTCGCCGGCTCCTCATCGGAGATCGAGTTCATCGACCGCCCGGTGGACGACCCGCGTGTACGCCGGCCGGACTGCTCACTCGCCGAACGCGAGCTGGGCTGGCACCCCCGGATCGACCCCGACGACGGCCTCGCCCGCACCGTGAAGTGGTTCCAGGAGTACCTCGCGGACACGTGAGCACGCGCGTCTTCAGAAGCGAACGCCGCGTCTCCGGCCTCCTGCCGCTATCGGTCCAGCCGGTGGCGGCGATCCTGACCTGCTACGCGCGTCGTCGCGTCGAGTACCTCCTCGACGGTGATCAGCAGGAGCCGGGGGTCGGTCTCGGTGCCGTGGGCGTCGCCGGGCCGGCCGCCGGTGCCGTGCCAGAGGGCGACGTGTTCCGGACGGTCCGGCGGGGGACCCCACAGGGCCGGGGACACCGGCCCGAAGAGCGTGACGGAGGGGGTTCCGTACGCCGTGGCCAGGTGTGACGTGCCCGTGTCGTTGCTGATCACGGCGCTGGCCGACGCGATGACGGCCGCCAGTTCCGCCAGTGTCGTCTCCAGGGCGGCGTCGGGCGGCAGGCCCGCCTCGGCCGCGATCCGCCGGGTCAGATCCTGCTCGTCCGGCGCGCCGGTGAGGACCACGCGGTGTCCCTCGGCGGTCAGCGCGCGGGCGACCGCCGCGAACCGCCCGGCGGGCCAGCGGCGGCCCGTGCTCGCGGCGCCGGGGTGCAGCACGACCATCCCCGCGTACGGAGAGGGGCCCGGCGAACGCAGCCGCAGGTCGGCGGGGTCCGCCGGCACGCCGTACCACTCCGGCAGCCGGCACCACCGCGTGACCTCGTGCTCGCCAGGGTCCCACCAGGGACCCTTCGCGTCCGGTGCCTGCGGCGAGGCGTAGAGCATCGTCAGCGGGGCGGAAAGCTCCTCCACGAGGCGGTGGCTGGCCGGGCCGTCGCCGTGCAGGTCGACCGCGACCTCCGGCGGCGGGCCGTCCCAGGAGAGCCGCTCCAGCTCACGCGCCGGCAGGAGCCGGTCGATCGCGCCGGTCAGTTCCGCCAGGGGCGCGAGCACGGGCGGCGCGGCCAGGACCGTCTCGTGCTCCGGGTACGCCGCGCGCAGCGCGCGGTAGGCCGGCACCGCCGTGAGGAAGTCGCCGAGCCCGAGGGCCCGCAGCATGAGCACCCTCATGATCGATGTGCCAGGATCCGCGTCGTGGAGCGTCCGGGCAGGTAGGGCAGCACGACCGTGCGCCCGCCCCAGCTCGCCACGACCGACGCCTCGGGGAGCCGGTCGACGGTGTAGTCGCCGCCCTTGACCCACACGTCCGGGCGCAGCCGGCGCAGGATCTCCTCCGGCGTGTCCTCCTCGAACACCTCCACGGCGTCGACGCACTCCAGCGCGTTCAGCACGGCGGCCCGGTCGGCGGCCGGGTTGACCGGGCGGTCGGGGCCCTTGGCGCGGCGCACCGACGCGTCGGAGTTGAGGCAGACGACGAGGCAGTCGCCCAGCGCCCGCGCGGCGCGCAACGTCGCCACGTGCCCGGCGTGCAGGACGTCGAAGCAGCCGCCCGTCGCCACGACGGTGCCGCCCGCCTCGCGCACGGCGGCCACCGGGTCCCGTACGGGCCGGGGCGCCGGGGTCTGGGAGAGCGCGGAGGCCGCGCCCCGCTCGACGAAGGCGGCGGCCGCGGCCACGGCGGCCTCGACCGCCTCGGACGGCAGCGCGCCCCGGGCCAGCAGGCGGGCCGCGGTCGCGGCGAACCGGTCGCCGGCCCCGCACGTGTCGCGGCCCGTGACCGGCTCGGCGGGGAAGATCTGCGGGGCGCCCGAGCCGTGCGACAGCAGCGCGCCGCGCTCGCCCATCGTCACCGCGACGCCGTCGGCCCGGTAGCGGCGCAGGATCTCCTCCGCGCTCCGGGTCACCGCGTCGAGGTCGTCCTCCCGCCGGTCGCACCAGGCGAGGGCCTCGCTCAGGTTCGGGCAGATCAGCCGGGCGCGGGGCACCGGGTCGGCGCCGCGCGGGTGGGGGTCCCACACGAGCGGCACCCGGCGCGCGGCGTCGGCGAGCAGCTCGCGCATCCGCGGCTGCGCCGCCGTGCCCCGGCCGTAGTCGGAGACGAGGACCGCCCCCGCGTCGGCGAGCACCGCCTGGACCTCCCGGCCCGGCTCGCCGACGGCACCCGGCGCGGTTCGGTCGATCCGCACCAGCGGATGGCCGCCCGCGCGGACGCGGGTCTTCTCCGCCGGGCTCTCGCTGAGCGGCAGCGCGACCACGCGCACGCGCGGCGCGAGCAGGTCGCGCAGCGTACGGCTGACGCGGTCGGCGCCGAGCGGCGTCACCAGGACCACGTCCGGCCCGTCGTCGGCCGCCAGCAAGGCGGCCAGCCCCGCGCCTCCGGGACGGGTGTGCTCCTCGACGGCGTCGACCACCGGGACCGGTGCGTCCGGGCTGAGCCGTTCGGCCCGCCCGTCCAGGTCGCGGTCGAGCATCACGTCGCCGACGATGACCACGGGCTTCATCGGATCTCCTTCACTGGCTCGCCGCCATGGGCCGCCGCCGTGCCAGCCGGTCGTAGACGGTCTCGGTGCGGGCGGCCACGTGCTCCCAGGAGTAGCGTGAGCGGGCCCGCCCGGCGCCGGCGCGGCCGTACGCCGCGAGACGCTCCGGGTCGTCCAGCAGCGCGCGCAGCGTGGCGGCCAGTACGTCGGGCCGGCGCGGCGGCACGTGCTCGCCGGTGACCCCGCCCGCCACCGTGTCGACGATCCCGCCGACCGCCGAGGCGACCACCGGCACGCCGCACGCCATCGCCTCGACCGGCGCGATGCCGAACGGCTCGTACCAGGGGGTGAAGACGGCCACGTCGGCCGAGCGCAGCAGCGCAGGCACGTCCGCCGGGGGCACACCGCCCAGCATCACCAGCCGGTCGGCGACGCCCACCTCGGCGGCGACCTTCCGCAGCCGGCAGGCCTCACGGTCGCCGTCGAGCTCGCTGGCGGCGGGACCGCCGGCGACGACGAGCTCGGCGTCAGGCAGGTCCACGAGCGCCCGGACGGCCGTCTCCACGCCCTTGCGCTCGACGAGACGGCCGACGTAGATGAGCCGGTGGCGTTCGCGGCGCGGCACGCGGTCGTCGGCCGGCCCGTCCGGGCGGAGCCGCGCCAGGTCCACGCCGCAGGGCACGATGGTCGTCCTGCGGTGGGTCACGCCCATCGCGGCCAGTTCGAACACCTCGTCGCTGCACGTGGCGATGATGTGGTCGGCGTCCTGCCCGATGCGGCGCTCGACGTCGAGGCGGCCGGCCGGGCTCGGGTCGTCCTCGCCCAGGTGACGCCGCTTGACCGTGCCGAGCGCGTGGTAGGTCAGCGCGACCGGGACGGCGCCCTCGCTCGCCGCGAGCGAGGCCAGCCCCGACATCCAGAAGTGCGCGTGCGCCACGTCGGGCGGCCGGGCCCGCCACCGGCGGCCCAGCTCCTGCCCGAACTCCCGCATGTGCGGCAGCAGCAGGTCCTTGGGCACCGGCTCGGGTGGTCCCGCCGGCACGTGCTCGACCGTGTATCCGGCGTCGACGACGACGCGGTCGGGCAGGCCGGGGTCGTCCCGGCGCGTGTGCACGGTCACCTCGTGACCGCGTCGGCACAGGTGGTCGGCGAGCGCCGCGACGTGCACGTTCTGCCCGCCGGCGTCCGCTTCGCCCAGCACGGCCAGTGGACTGGCGTGTTCGGAGACCAACGCGATCCTCATGCCGTCACCTCTTTCAGGACGCGGTCCCAGTCGTCGAGGAACCGCTGGAGGCCGTACCGGCCCAGCACGCTCTCGCGGGCGGCGCGCCCCGCCTCGGCGGCCTCGCCGGGATCGGCGAGATACCGCCGGATCGCGGCGCGCAGCACGTCGACGTCGGTCGAGATCGTCCCGGCCGAGGACGGCACCGCCTCGACCACCTCGGTCGTGGCGAGCGCGACCACGGGCATCCCCAGGTGCATCGCCTCCAGCAGGGACAGGCCGAGCGAGGTCCACCGGATCGGGTGGACGTAGACGCGGCG
This sequence comes from Actinoallomurus iriomotensis, assembly GCF_030269445.1. Taxonomy (GTDB): domain Bacteria; phylum Actinomycetota; class Actinomycetes; order Streptosporangiales; family Streptosporangiaceae; genus Actinoallomurus; species Actinoallomurus iriomotensis. Next base: position 236,880 of record NZ_BSTJ01000015.1, on the reverse strand, counting down.
GCGGGCCAGCTCGGCGTGCATCCGGTCCTGGGGCAGGTCCTCGTACGTGCGGCAGCCGGTCAGCCCGGAGACCTTCATCCCGAACACGTCCAGCGGCGCGTCCAGCCGGGGCAGCAGGTCGGTGCCGACGTAGCGTCCCCGCCGGACCGGCTCGTTGACGACCACGGCGGCGCGCGGTACCTCCCCGGTCCACAGCGGTCCCGGGTCGACCACCCCGTGTTCGACCACGGTCGTCGGAGTCGTGCCGCAGTCCCAGAACAGGTCGTTGAAGTGGGTGACGTGCACCAGGCGCAGGTCCGGCCGGTCGGCCAGCGGATGCCGGCTGAGCGGCACGTCCCCCCAGGGGGCGTCGTGCTCGAGGTAGACGGTCGGCACCCGGCCCAGGGGCCGTACGAGCTCCTCCTCGTGCGGCCGTTGCAGGATGACGACGTCGGGCTCGGTCTCGGCGATCCGGTCCAGCGGCACCTCCCGCACGGACGCGGGCCAGTCCCAGGTACGGGCGCGGCCGAGCCCGTCGGGGCCGCGGTCGGGCGTCACCGGGACGAAGTACTCGTGCCGCCCCTGCACGAGGGCCGTGGTGTACGAGCCGTGCACGTGCCAGAGCAGGATTCTCACGTCAGCACACCTCCTCGACGGCGGCCACCACGTCGGCGGGCCGCACCGAAGTCAGGCACGGGTGCCCGGCGACGGGGCACTCACGTGCGCGCGTGTCACGACAGGGGGCGTCCTGGTCGCCGAGCAGCACGTGCCGCACGCCGTACGGCGCCCAGCGGACCGCGGGCACGACCGGCGCGAACAGCGAGACCACCGGCGTGCCGACGGCGGCGGCGAGGTGCGCGGGGCCGGTGTTCCCGGCCACGACGGCGCTCGCCCCCGCGAGGACGCCGGCGAGTTCGGCGAAGGTCGTTCGGCCGCCGAGGTCCAGGCCCGCGTCGCCCGCGACCCGCGCGGTCAGCGCGCGTTCGCCCGGCCCGCCGGTCACCACGACCCGCCGGCCGCGCGCCGCCAGCTCGCGTACGGCCCGCGCGCAGTGCCCCTCGGGCCAGGCGCGCGCGGGCACCGACACCCCCGGATGGAGCACGACGTACCGGCCGTCGAGCGGCGCGGGCGGTAGGGGACGACGGACGGCGAGGCGGCCGTCGTCGCCGGCCGGCAGGTCGAAGCCGGCCGCGCGGGCCAGCGACAGCGCGCGTTCGGCCTCGGGGATGTCGTCGTCGACCCGGTGACGTACGTCGAGCAGGGAGCCCGGATAGTCCTCGCTGATCGCCGCGATGTGCCCGACCCCGGCGAGCCGAAGCAGCAGCGCGGCCGGCAGCGGCGACTGGTGGAAGGAGGTCAGGATCAGCGCACGGTCGAAACCGCCGAGCCGCGCGACCAGGTCCGCCACCTCACGGCGGTCCACCGGCGGCGGGTCGAAGCCCGCCCAGGGCGCGCGCCACACGATCACCTCGTCGACGCCGGGCAGGAGCCGCGCGGCGTCCGCGCCCTCCGGTCCGGCGAGCAACGTGACGTGCCGGGACCCGGCGGCCGCCGCGCGGACCGCGGGGCCGCACAGCAGTACGTCGCCCGCGTTGTCCAGGCGCACGACGAGAGTGCTCATCGCCGCTCCCCGAGCGCGAACCGCACCGCCTCGGTGAGCGACCCGGCCACCCGTGCTCCCCGGCACTCGGACTCCAGCGTCTCGGCGGTCGGCACGAGGACGCTGCGGGCTCCGGCGGCGCGGGCGGCGGCCACGTCCGAGCCGATGTCGCCGATCAGCACGCACTCGTCGGGGCGGACCCCGAGGGCGGTCGCCGCCTGGAACACCAGGCCGGGCGCCGGCTTACGGCAGGCGCATCCGCCGTCGTGCGGGCACACCTGCCACGTGTCGAAGGGCCCGAGCAGCTCGTCCACCCGCTTGTTGACGCGCTGGACGTCGTCCTCGGTGACCAGGCCGCGCGCGACGCCGGACTGGTTGGAGACCACGCCGACACGCACGCCCGCGTCACGGGCCAGGCGCACCGCGGAGGCCGCGTCCGGCATGGGCTCGACCTTCTCCGGATCGCCGTTGTACGGGACGTCGTAGACGAGCGTGCCGTCGCGGTCGAACAGCACCGCCTTCGCCGGGCCCGGCCAGGCACGCTCGCCGCGGGTCGTCGCGAGGCCGCGCAGCCAGTGCCACGTGGCCATCGGGGGGATGAGCGCGCTGGTGGCCGCCATGGTGAGGATCTCGTCGCGGGTCCGGGGACCGGGCGCGACGCGGGCTGCGGCGAACTCGGCGATCCCGGCGAGCGCGGCGGCGCCGGCCAGCGCCCCGGCCCTGGGCCGGCCGGCGGCGGTCAGCCCGGCGGCGAGCGCGCCGGCGGCGGTGATCGCCAGGTGCCGTCCGCGACGCCCGGGATCGGCGCGGGCCCGGCTGTGCCATCCGGGTCCGTGGACGGCGCGCATGAGCGCGTCGTCGGCGTTGCCGGCCTGCGCGCGCACGCTCGCCCACCGGGACGCGGCCCGTACGGGGTGCACGGTGCGCCGCTCGCCCTTGGTCAGTACCCATCCGGCGTCCATCGTCCGCAGAGCCATGTCGGCGTCCTCGCGGAACGCGCGGGGGAAGCGCTCGTCGAACCCGCCGGTCTCGACCAGCGCGTCACGCCGGTAGGCCATGTCCGCGGTGATCCACCAGGCGTCGGCGAGCCCGGCCGTGCCGCGCTCCCAGTCGGTCGGGCGGCGCCCGTCCGGCAGCGGCACGGTGACGCGGCCCTGAATCCCGCCGGTCTCCGGCGAGGCGTTCTCCAGGTCGCGCCGCAGGTCCTCCCGCCAGGTCTCGGTGACCCGTACGTCGTCGTCGAGGAACGCCACCCAGGGCGCGGTGGTGATCCGCCAGCCGGTGTTGCGGGCCGCCGCAGGGCCACGGCCGCCGCTGCGGACGACCGTGCCGGGCACGTCGAGCGGGGGGCCGCCGCCCGGCCGGTCGTCGACGACCACGATCTCGTCGGGCTCCGGACCGCGGGACCGTTCGAGGGCGTTCAGGCAGTCGGCGAGGCAGGCACGTCCGATGGTCGGGATGACGACGGCGTACCTCATGCCGGCCTCCGGAGGACGAACGGGCCGATCGCCAGCAGGTCGATGGGGGTGGCGCCGAAGCACTCCAGCGCGTCTCGGGGACTGTCGACCATCGGACGCCCGGCGGTGTTGAGGCTGGTGTTGACCACGACGGGCAGGCCGGTACGGCGTTCGAAGGCAGTGAGCATCCGGGCCACCAGCGGTTCGGCCGCCGGATCGACGGTCTGCACGCGCGCGGTGCCGTCCACGTGCACCACGGCCGGGATCCGGTCCTGCCAGGCGGACGTCACGTCGTGCACGAAGAGCATGTACGGGCTGGGCAGCGGGCCGCGCGTGAAGATCTCCGCGGCCCGGTCGGCGAGCACCATCGGCGCGACCGGGCGGAACTGCTCGCGGCCCTTGACGTTGTTGAGCCGCTCCAGGTTCGCCTTGCGCCCCGGGTGGGCGAGCAGCGACCGGTGGCCCAGCGCCCGCGGACCGTACTCGGCGCGCCCCTGGAACCAGGCGACGATGCCGTCGTCCGCCAGCGTCTCGGCCACGGCCTCGGCGACGTCCGGCGGCCGCTCGTACGGCACCCGCGCCGTACGCAGCGCCTCCTCGATCTCCGCGTCGCCGAACTCGCGCCCGAGGCCGGGGGCGAACTCCAGCGGTCCGCTCCGCGCGAGGTGCACGGCCGCGCCGAGCGCCGTGCCGGCGTCCCCGGCGGCGGGCTGCACCCAGACGTGGTCGAACGGGCCCTGTTCGGACAGGACGGTGTTGGCCACGCAGTTGAGCCCGGTGCCGCCCGCGATCATCAGGGTGCGGTCGCCGGTGCGCTCGTGGATCCAGTTCGCCAGGTCGAGCAGGACCTCCTCCAGCCGCCGCTGCACGCTCGCGGCCAGGTCGGCGTGCTCCTGCGTCCACTGCTCGTCCGGGGCGCGGGCGGGCGCCAGGCGTTCCCAGTCGATCGCGCCGGTGACGAACCCGCCGTCCTCGGTGGCGCGCACGGACTCCCGCAGCAGGTCCAGGTGGCGCGGCTTGCCGTACGAGGCCATCGCCATGACCTTGTACTCGTCGCTGGAGCGCAGGAAGCCCAGATGCTGCGTGAGGTCCTCGTACATCAGGCCGAGGGAGTGCGGCAGCTCCTGGCTCGCCAGCACCTCCAGGCCGTCGGGGGAGTCACGGCCGCTCAGGTGGGAGGCGCACTCCCCGCGGCCGTCGCAGACCAGGACGCTGCCCTCGCGTCCGAGCAGCGCCGAGGCGGCGTGCGCGACGTGGTGGGGGACGAACCGTACCTTGGCCGGATCCAGCCCCGGCAGGGCGTCGGCCAGCAGGCTCGGGGCCTGCTCGGCGTACATGATCCGCAGGTGGTCCCAGGGGTCGTGCAGGCCCATCGACTCGGCCGGCCGTGCGAGCGAGGGATCGTAGGAGAAGCCGACGAGATCGAGGTCCTCGGGCCGCAGACCGGCCTGCTCCAGGCACCAGCGGGCCGACAGGACGGGCTGTTCCCAGGCGGAGAACGGGACCGGCCGCTTGCCGTGCTTGCGTCTGCTGAAACGTTCCTCTTCGGCCGCCGCGACGATGCGACCGTCGGCCACGAGCGCCGCGGCCGGATCGTGAAAGATCGCGTTGATCCCGAGTACCCGCACGCTGACCTCCCTCGCAAGAGCATGCCTGTCGCCTTTCCCGGGGCACAGAGCACTCGCGCTGCCCCACAAGCCGCTCGGCAAACACCGCCCCGGCCTGCCGGAGCGCCTACGCGACCCGGCGGTGGGACCGGGCGAGCATGCCTCGCCGCCCCCGCCCGGCCGGGCGGGCAGGACCACCGACGCCGAGCGCGATCGCCGGCCCTGCGGGCACGTCGCGGCGGCGACCCGCCGCCCGCGCCGTCCGGGGCCCGATCCGCGTTGTCCACAGGCCCCGCGCCGGTCTTCCGCCCGGAGACTTCGGCGTTTGACAATGGAAGTGGGCTGGCCCCCCAGGGCGGGCGGGGACCCCTGGGCACCCCTGGGCGGGGGCCCCTGGGCGGGGACCCTCGGGCGGGGACCCTCGGGCGGGCCCCTCGGCCGGAAGCTTTGAGACAGGGTCTACGTGCAGCGGTGGCCGGCCCACAGGTCCGGCCACATGCTGTCCTGGTCGCAGGCGTCGGGGCTCTTCGGCGTACGCGGGCGGCGTGGCCGTGGTCCCCGTGCCGGTTCCGGCTCGTGTGGGAAGCGTTCGCGGACGCGGTGGGCCAGGTCGCCGGCCTCGGGTGGGCGGGCGGGTGCGGTCAGGTCCGACCGGCTCGGCGCTCGGTTGATCGCGGATTCGACCCGTTCGCCGAGCCGCCGCAGGTCCTCCGGGCTCGCGTGTTCGGCGAGGCGGGGGAGCAGCGCGTGCTGTTCCTCCCGCATGTGCTCGTGCACCTCGTCCATGAGCCGCCGGGTCAGCGAGGCGAAGACGCGGTCGGCGGCGGCGGATCGCCGGAGCTCCTCCAGGAGCCGTTCGACCTGCGCGTTTTCCGAGGCGTACTTGTCGGCGACCCGGTCGCCGTCCGGCAGGTGCCGGCGCACCGCCGGGTACAGGTGCGTCTCCTCGACGACCGCGTGCCAGACGAGTTCGATCGTGACGTCGTCGAGGATGCGGCGGCGCTCGCCGAGGTCCCGTGCGGCGGTCAGTTCGCCGAGCAGGTCCTCCAGCTCCCGTTGGTCATGGGTCAGTATGTCGATCAGATCGTGCGCGTTCTTCGTCATCAAGGCCCCCCGTCCGTGACGACCAGCGAACCGTGTTGTCTGGTTCTCTACCCCCGCTACTCACGTCACACAGGTCAAAACACACGGTTATCGCGCGAAACGGCTCGCGGGATCGGCCGAGCACAGCCCGCCCCCCAGGCGGAACCTCCTCGTCACGACTTGGCACCACCATCTCCCGGTCGCGGTTCCCGGTCAACCCGCTGACCTGGGTAAAGACGCCGGTCGCGCACGGTCAGGCGGCGGACGTGGCCAGCCGGGCGCCGGCGCGGAGCCGCAGTTCCTCCAGCGTCTCCGCCTGCCGCTTCGCCCGGCGGAGGAGATCGTCGAGGCGTTCGGGGTCGAGCCGGTCGTCGTGGTCGGCCAGGGTCCGCAGCACCCGCCAGCAGGCGGACTTGCCGACCACGCCGAGGGTCATGGCCTCCAGCTCCTCCAGGCTGCTGAGCGGCGAGCGTTCCAGCAGCCGCCCGTTGGGCTTGAACCGGCCGGCCTTCTCGGCCGCCCAGCCCAGCAGGACCTTGTACTGCCGGACCGGAACCTCCAGGGCCGCCATCAGCTCGATCAGCGCGGCCCGGTCCTCGCGGATCTCCGTGGAGAGGCGTTCGAGGACGGCGCCGTCCTCCGAGTCCCGGTGTGCCGACGCCAGCCGTGCGGACAGCTCACTGCCGAGTGTCGCCCCGGCCAGATGGTCGTTGAGGTAGACGCCGAGCAGTCCGGGATCGGCCTCCGCCGTCCGTCCGGTCTGCTTCGAGTCGCTGTCCATGATTCCTCCCGTAGTGGCCCGGTGCGCTTCAGGCCGGGACCTACCCGCGGGTGCTTCCGCCTACCGCGACGGCTGACGCAGCGCCTATCCCCCGGGTACACGCGGTGCATAGAGCCGGTAGAAGAGCGGCTCACCGAGGGAAAGCGGCGTTTGCCGTGAGCGCGGCGCGGGCAGCCGAGTGGTGCGGGTCACCGGGCCGGACAAGCCAAGAATGAGCCGAAAAGGAGGTGGCGTGGGCCGCCTCACCGTCGTGGTCATCACCCGGAACCGGCGGGCCGGCCTGCTGGACACCCTGGCTCGGATCGAGGCGCTGCCCGAGCGCCCGGTCGTCGTGGTGGTCGACAACGGCTCGGACGACGGCACCACCGCGGCCGTCCGGGCGGCGCATCCGGACGTCCGCCTGGTGCCCCTCGGCCGTAACCACGGCGCCGCCGCGCGCGACATCGGCGTCCATCTCTCCCGTACGCCGTACGTCGCCTTCAGCGACGACGACTCGTGGTGGGAGCCGGGCGCCCTGGCCCGCGCCGCCGCGCTGTTCGACGCCCACTCGCGTCTCGGGCTGGTCGCGGCGCGGGTGCTCGTCGGCGAGGAGCGCCGCCCCGACCCGATCAACGCGGCGATGGCCGCCTCACCCCTGCCCGCCGAGCCCGGGCTGCCCGGCCCTCCGGTGCTGGGGTTCCTCGGGTGCGCCGCGATCGTCCGTCGCCGGGCGTTCCTCGACGCCGGAGGTTTCAGCCTGCTGCTGTTCTTCGTGGGGGAGGAGCGCCTGCTCGCCTACGACCTGGCGGCCGCCGGCTGGGCCCGGTGCTACGTGCCCGAGATCGTCGCGGTGCACCATCCGTCACCGCACCGTCCCGTCGCCCGCGACCGGCGCCGTGCGGAGCTGCGCAACATCGTGCTGACCGCCTGGATGCGCCGTCCCGCGCCGGTCGCCCTGGCCGAGACCGCGCGGATGGGCCTGGCGGCGGTGCGCGACGGCGACGCCCGCGCCGCGCTGGTGGCCGCCGCGCTGCGCCTGCCGGCCGCGCTGCGCCGGCGCCGGCCCGTGCCCGCATCGGTCGAGAGCGCCATTCGCCTGCTGATCGAGGAATGGCCGGACCGGTAAAACCCGCCTAAAGGGTCATCGATCGAATAATTACCTTTCCGGCGTGTATTGATCATGCTCGGACAAGTGGGGTTTCGGGGGTTGTTATCCGGTAATTGTGTCAATACGGCCGCCTGATAAAGGAGTGACTCATGAAGATCGAAATGGTCTCGGAGCACGCGAGCCCGCTCGCGCGGGTGGGCGGTCCGGACGCGGGCGGCCAGAACGTCCACGTCGGCGCGCTGGCCGTGGCGCTGGCCCGACGCGGCCACGAAGTGGTCGTTCTCACGCGTCGTGACGACGCGCACCGCCCGACCGTGGTGCCGTTCGCGCCCGGGGTCACGGTCGAGCACGTCCCGGCGGGGCCACCCCGCCGGGTGCCCAAGGACCGGCTGCTGGCCTATATGCACGACTTCGCCGCCGCCCTTTCGCGGCGGTGGCTGGTCCGTCCGCCGGACGTCGTGCACGCGCATTTCTGGATGAGCGGGCTCGCCGCCCTCGACGGCGCGCGGGGCCGCGGAATTCCGGTCGTACAGACCTTTCACGCCCTCGGCAGCGTCAAACGCCGGCACCAGAGAGAGGCCGACACCAGCCCGGAGAGCCGGATCCACCTGGAGCGGCGGATCGCCTGCGAGGCGGATGCGATCATCGCGACCTGCACCGACGAGGTGCGGGAGCTCACCGCGTACGGAGCGCCGCCCGGCCGGGTCTTCGTGGTGCCCTGCGGTGTGGACACCACGTGCTTCCGCCCGGACGGCCCGTCGGACGCGCGCGACGGGCGGTTCCGCGTCGTGACGTTCGGCCGGCTGGTGCCGCGCAAGGGCGTCGACACGATCATCGAGGCGCTCGGCCGGGTGCCCGACGCGGAACTGCTCGTCGCCGGCGGCCCCGACCGCGGCTCCCTCTGCCGCGACGCGGAGGTGCGCCGGCTGGCGCGCGTCGCACGGGAGGAGCACGTCGCCGGCCGGGTGACGTTTCTCGGCCGGGTCGCGCACGATGACCTGCCGTCGCTGATCCGCTCCGCCGACGTGGCCGTGTCGGTGCCCTGGTACGAGCCGTTCGGGATCGCGCCGGTGGAGGCGATGGCCTGCGGCGTGCCCGTGGTCGTCTCGGCCGTGGGCGGGCACCTCGACACGGTCCTCGACGGAGTGACCGGCCTGCACGTGCCGGCCCGGCGGCCGGGCACGCTGGCCGCGCAGCTGCGCCGCCTGCTCGCCGATCCGGAGCTGCGCTGCTCCCTGGGCGCCGCGGCGGCCGAGCGCGTTCCCGCCCGCTATGGCTGGGAGCGGATCGCCGCCGAGACCGAGGCCGTCTACGAACGTCTGATCGCGGCCTCCGCCGCCCCGGTCGCCGTCGCGGACCGCGCATGAGCGCCCTGGTCTCCCACCTCGCGGCGCTGGAACAGGCCGTACGCCGGTTCGACGCGCACGCGGCGCACATCGAACAGTGGGGGCGGCGGCTCGCGTGCGTGCTGGAGTCCGGCGGACGGCTGCTCGCCTGCGGAAACGGCGGCAGCGCCGAGCAGGCGCAGCACCTCACCGCCGAACTCGTGGGCCGGTACGAGGACGAGCGCCCGCCGTACGCGGCCATCCCGCTGCACGCCGACCTGCCGGCCCTCACCGCCATCGTCAACGACTACGGGCCGCAGGAGATGTTCGCCCGGCAGGTACGCGCGCACGGCCGGCCCGGGGACGTGTTCATCGGGCTGTCGACCAGCGGCGAGAGCCGCAACGTCATCGCCGCCGCCGAGGCCGCCGCCGACCTCGGCATGCGCACCTGGGCGCTGACCGGCCCCGGGCCGAACACGCTCGCCGGCGTCTGCGACGACGCCGTCGCCGTCGACGCGCCGCGCACCGCGACCGTCCAGGAGATCCATCTCGCCGCCATCCACATGCTCTGCGCCTCCGTCGACGCGATCGTGTGCCGCCCGGACCGCGCCGCCGGAGAAGGCATGGCCTCATGACGGAGGAGACCCCGTGATGTCACGGGGCAGGCCACGGGGCGGGCCGCTGGTCGTGGTCGGCGACGCGCTCCTCGACATCGACGTCGAGGGGACCGCGGGACGGCTCTGCCCGGACGCGCCCGTCCCGGTCGTCGAGCGGACCCGCGAACATCGACGGGCCGGCGGCGCGGGCCTGGCCGCCCGGCTCGCCGCCGAGATCACCGGACGGGACGTCGTCCTCGTCACCGCCGTCGGCGACGACGAGGCCGGGCACCGCGTGGGCGCGCTCCTGGCGGCGTACGCCGACGTCGTCCGCCTGCCGATGGCCGGGACGACCAGCTGCAAGACCCGGATCCGCGCCGGGGGCCAGACCCTCGTGCGGATCGACGAGGGCGACGGCCGCGCGGCCGACGGACCGCTGCCGCCGCGAGCGGCTGAGGCCCTCGCGCGCGCCGGCGCCGTACTGGTCTCCGACTACGGGCGCGGCGTCGCCGCCCACTCCGGGATCCGCCGCCTGCTCGCCACCCTGCCCGACGGCGTGCCAGTGACGTGGGACCCGCATCCGGTCGGCCCGCGGCCCCCGCGCGGCACGCGCCTGGTCACGCCGAACCACGCCGAGGCACGCCGGTTCGCCGGGGGACCGGCGGCGGACGAACCGCTTCCGCAGGCCGCCGCCGACGCGGCCGCCCTCGTCGGCCGGTGGCGGGTGACCGGGGTCGCGGTGACGCTGGGCGAGCACGGCGCCCTTCTGTCGATGGGCGGGGCGGCGCCCCACGTCATCCCGGCTCCCGTCGTCGCCGGACCGCGCGCGGACGGGTGCGGGGCCGGCGACTGCTTCGCGGCGGCGGCCGCCCACGTACTGCACGACGGCGGCATGGTCACCGAGGCGGTCGCCGAGGCCGTACGGCGCGCGAGCGCCTTCGTCGCGGCGGGCGGAGCCGCCTCGCTCGGTGCGCCCGCCACCCCGCGGGACACCGCCGCCGTGGCGGCGGACGACGTGTGGGACCTGGTGCGGCGCACCCAGGCCTCGGGCGGCCGCGTGGTGGCCACCGGGGGATGCTTCGACCTGCTGCACGCCGGCCACGTCGGCCTGCTGCGGGAGGCCCGGCGGCTCGGCGACTGCCTCGTGGTCTGCGTCAACTCCGACGCCTCCGTACGGGCGCTCAAGGGCCCGGACCGCCCGCTCGTCCCGGCCGGCGATCGCGTGCGCGTGCTGGCGGCGCTGGAGTGCGTCGACGCCGTCGCCGTCTTCGACGAGCTCACGCCCGTCGCGCTGCTGGAACGCCTGCGGCCCGGCATCTGGGTCAAGGGCGCCGACTACGCAGGCATCGACCTCGCCGAGGCCGCGGTGGTACGCCGCCACGGGGGCGAGGTGGTGCTGCTGCCCTACCTCGACGGCCGTTCGACGAGCCGCCTGGTCGCGCGGGCCCGCGAGATCACGAGCGTTCTTCCCGGAGGTGATGGCCAATGATCGAACACGCGGTGGTCACCGGGGGCGCGGGCTTCCTCGGCTCCCACATCTGCGAGCGGCTGCTGGCGCAGGGTGCCGCGGTGACCTGCATGGACAACTTCCTCACCGGATCGCCGCGCAACGTCGCACACCTCCTCGGCGAGCCCGGATTCCGGCTCACCGAGTGCGACCTGACCGGCTTCGTGCACGTGTCCGGAGGCGTCGACCTCGTCCTGCACCTGGCGTCGGCGGCCTCACCGGTGGACTACCTCCGGCTGCCGATCGAGACGCTCAAGGTGGGCGGGCTCGGCACCCTGCACGCGCTGGGCCTCGCGCGGGAGAAGAACGCCAGGTTCGTCCTGGCCTCCACCAGCGAGGTGTACGGCGACCCGCTCCGGCACCCCCAGCGGGAGGACTACTGGGGCAACGTCAACCCGGTCGGGCCGCGCAGCGTGTACGACGAGGCGAAGCGCTACGCCGAGGCGCTGACGACCGCGTACCGCGTCAGCCGCGGCGTGAACACCGGCATCGTACGGATCTTCAACACCTACGGCCCGCGCATGCGACCGAACGACGGGCGGGCGATCCCGACGTTCGTCTGCCAGGCGCTCATGGGCCGCCCGCTGACGGTCGCGGGCGACGGCGGCCAGACCCGGTCGATCTGCTACGTCGACGACACGGTCGCCGGGATCCTCGCCATGGCCCTCGACGACTTCGCCGGTCCGGTCAACATCGGCAACCCGGAGGAGATGACCGTCCTGGACCTGGCCGTGACCATCCGCGACCTGGCCGGAAGCGAGTCGCCGATCACGTTCGTCGAGCGTCCGGCCGACGACCCGGCCGTACGGCGGCCCGACACGGCACTCGCACGCGAACGGCTGGGCTGGCGGCCCACGGTGCCGAGCGCGGACGGCCTGCGGCGGACCATCGACTGGTTCGCCCGCGAGCTGGACGTACGGGCGGCCGACGGCGCGATCACCACCTGACGGCGGCGTGACTGCGCGGCACCCACGTGCCAGCACCCTGGGGCTGGCCCCAGCAGAACCCGCCAGCTCACCGGATCGTCCCGGCGTACGCCGGAAACCTAGCGTCTTCTCTGTCTTCCTCGAACAGGAGAACAGTGAACACGCCACCCCAGCCCCGGACCGAGCCCGTGCCCGCCGTCGCGTTGCGTGGCGTGCGCAAGACCCACGGGCGTCACGCCTCGTCCGTCCAGGCGCTCGACTCCGTCGACCTCGACTTCTTCGCCGGCACGTTCACCGCGGTCATGGGTCCGTCCGGGTCCGGCAAGAGCACCCTGCTGCACTGCGCGGCGGGCCTGGACCGGCCCAGCGCCGGCACGGTGATGCTCGGGGGCACCGACCTGGCCGGGCTGTCGGAGACCGCGCTGACCCGGCAGCGCCGCACCCGCGTCGGCTTCGTCTTCCAGGCTTTCAACCTCGTTCCCGCGCTCACCGTGCGGGAGAACATCCTGCTGCCGTCGCGGCTGGCGCACGTACGGCCGGACCGGCGATGGCTGGCCGAGGTCGTGGAGCGGGTGGGCCTGCGGGACCGGCTGCGCCACCGGCCGGCCCAGCTGTCAGGCGGTGAGCAGCAGCGGGTCGCGATCGCCCGCGCCCTGTCCGTACGGCCGCAGGTGATCTTCTGCGACGAGCCGACGGGCGCGCTCGACACGACCACGGCGGCGCGCGTGCTGGCCCTGCTGCGCCAGGCGGTCGACGCCGACCGGCAGACCGTCGTCATGGTCACCCACGACCCGGTGGCGGCGTCGTACGCCGACCGTGTCGTGTTCCTGGCGGACGGGAGGATCGTCGACGATCTGGCGGCTCCGGGCGTGGACGCGATCGCCGAGCGCCTCGCGCACCTCGGGGCCGCGCGCGCCGGAGGCGAGGCGCCGTCATGGTGAGGATCGCCTGGCGGATGCTGACGCAGCGTCCCGCGAGCATGCTCGCGACCTTCCTGGCCCTGTGGTTCGCCGTCGTGATCGTGACGATGTGCGGCGCCATGCTCGAGTCCGGGGTGCGCTACAACGGCACGGTGGCGCGCTACGCCGCCGCGCCCGTTCTCGTCGCGGCCACCGACATCCAGGTGACCTTCGGCCCGCGGCAGGAGCCCGACACGGAGCACTACCCGCTGGCCGTGCGCGGGCGGCTGGACCCGTCGCTGCCCGCGCGGATCGCCGCGGCTCCGGGCGTGCGCGAGGCGGTCGCCGACGTCGCGCTGCCGGCCCGGCTCGACGCGGGCGGGCGTACCGCGCCCGTGGAGGCGCACCCCTGGTCGGCGGCGCGGCTCGCGCCGTTCACGCTCCGCGCCGGGGCCGCCCCGGCGGCCGGCCAGGTCGTGCTCGACCAGAGCCTCGCCGGCCGCATCGGCGCGCGGCCGGGTGCACGGGTACGGCTCGGGTTCGCCTCCGCCGCGCGCACCTACACCGTGGCGGGCGTCGCCGCGCCGGCCGGCACGGCGCCGGAGACGCCCACGGTCTTCCTCGACGACGCCGGGGCCCGCGCGCTCGCGGGCGGCGTCACGCAGGTCATCGGCGTGCTGCCGGATCCGGGCGTCGGGCCGAAGACCCTGGCCGGCGCCGTAGGCCGTGCGCTTCCGCCGGCACCGGCCCGCCTGACCGGCGCCTACCCGCACGTGTACTCCGGGGTCGGCCGCGGCACCGTCGAGTCGCCCGCCGTCGGCAACGGGCGTGAGTTCGCCATCTCCGTCTCGGGCGTGTTCGGAGGCTGCGCGCTGCTCATCGCCGTCCTCGTCATCGCCGGTACGGTCGGCCTGTCGGTCCGGCAACGCCACCGCGACATCGCCCTGCTCCGCGCGCTCGCGGCGACCCCGCGCCAGGTACGGCGGATGGTGGTGCGGGAGGCCATGGCCCTCGGGCTGCTCGCCGGCGCGCTGGGCGTGGGGCCCGGCCTGCTGTTCGCCGACCGGCTGCGCGACCAGTTCGTCGCGCGCGGCATGGTCCCCGAGACCTTCCGCACGCACCTCTCGTGGCTGCCGCCGCTCGTCGCCGCCGGATCCGCGCTGGTCATCGCGGTCGTCGCGGCATGGATGGCCAGCCTTCGCGCCAGCCGGATCCAGCCCACCGCGGCGCTCGCCGAGACCGCCGTCGAACGCGGCGGCGTCGGCCTGGTCCGGTCCGCGCTCGGCCTGGTCGCGCTGGCCGGCGGGATCACGTTGTGCGTGGTGTCCGGCTCCGTGTCGGGCGACAGTGCGGCCGGTACCTCGATCGGCACGGTGTTCACCCTGGTGGTGGCGGTCGCGCTGCTGAGCCCGCTGCTGATCCGCGCCGCCGCCGCGACGTTCGGCCGCCTGCTGCACCTGGCCGGCGCCACCGGCCGCCTCGCCAGAGCCACCACCGCCACCTCGGCGCGGCGGCTCTCGTCCGTGCTGAGCTGTCTCGTCCTCGCGGTCGGGCTCGGCGGCTCGCTGTGGTTCATGCAGACCTCCGAACTGCACGTCGCGAGCCGCCAGAGCCGGGCCGGGCTGGTGGCCGACCAGGTCGTCACGCCCGCCGCGCCCGGCCTGCGGCCCGAGGAGGCCGCGGCGATCCGGCGCATCGGCGGCGTGACCGCCGCCACCGGTGTCGTGCACGGCACGCTCTTCACCCGTCAGGGCGGCGGCATCACCGACCTCCCGGCGCAGGGCGTCGACACCGAAGGCCTCGACCGGACACTGGACCTGGACGTGACCCGCGGCGACCTGGCCGGCCTGCGGGGCGACGCGGTCGCCGTGGACGCCCTCACCGCCCAGTCGATGCACCTTCGCGTCGGCGGCCGCTTCCGCGGCTGGTTCGGCGACGGCACGCTGGTGACCCTCCGCGTCGTCGCGATCTACACGCGCGGCCTGGGGTTCGCCGCGCTGACCCTCCCGCACGACACGCTCGCCCCGCACACCGGCTCCGGGCTGGACGACGCGGTGTTCGTCGCCACCGCGGACCCGCACGCGACCGCGGCGCTCCGCGCCGAGCTCGACGCCGTGGCGCCGGGCTCCTCGGTCGTCAGCCGCGACGCCTTCCAGGTCGGCCTCGACCGGAACCTGGAGGAGAACGCCTGGACGAACAAGGTGGTCACCGCCGTCCTGCTGATCTACGTGGTGATCGCGGCGGTGAACACCCTGGCGATGTACGCGCTGGGCCGCCGCCGGGAGTTCGCGGTGCTGCGCCTGTCGGGCACGACGCGCACGCAGGTGCTGCGCATGGTCCGGCTGGAGCAGGTCCTGCTGCTGGGGCTGGCGCTGGTGCTCGGCGCCGCGATCGCCGCGGGCACCCTCATCCCCATGGTCCGGGGCATCACCGGCTCCGCGACGCCGTACATCCCGCCCGGCGGCTGGGTCGCGGTGCTCGGCGGTGTCGTGCTGATCGGCGTCGTGGCGACCCTCCTGCCGTCCCGGCGGGTCCTGCGGACCCGCCCCGTCGACGGCATCGGTCTTCGTGAGTAGGAGAGGAGCGCACGCCGTACGACCTCCGCATGAGCCGTCCCCCTCCCGGGGGACCTGGAAAGGGTCCCCGAGAGCGACGCGCCGAAGCGGTCCCCGTCCCTAACGTAGAAGCAGGTCATCCCAAGGAGGAATACGACATGAACGGTCTCCACCGCCCGCGCCAGGGTCGCGTCATCGGTGGCGTGTGCGCCGGGCTCGCCCGCCGGTTCGGACTCGGCGCCTGGACCGTACGGCTGCTGGCGATCATCTCCTGCGTGCTGCCCGGCCCGCAGTTCCTCGTCTACATCGCGCTGTGGATCATGATGCCCGACGAGCGCAGGCACGCCGCCTCGACGATGTGACGGCCCTCAGAGGCGCTCGACGGTGTCCGACGGCGGCAGCACGCCGCGCGTGTCCAGCACCAGCGGCGCACGCGTCGCGACCAGCGACAGGTCGAAGGACCGGTGCGGCTGGAGCAGGATCGCCAGGTCGGCGGCGTCGAGCGCCTCTTCCAGGTCGGGCACCCGCCGCACCGGCACCCCGCCGGCCGGCCAGTCGTCCATGAGCGGGTCATGGTAGCTCACCCTGGCCCGCGCGGCGTGCAGCCGCCGGGCGAGGGGCTCGGCCGGCGACTCGCGGCCGTCGGCGATGTCGGCCTTGTAGGTCACGCCGAGCAGCACGACCTCGGCGCCGTTGGCGCAGCGGCCGTGCCGGTGCAGCAGGCGCGTGGCCCGCTCGGCGACGTACGCCGGCATCCGGTCGTTGACCTGCTGGGCCAGCTCGGCGAACTGGAACCGGTGCCCGAGGCGCCGCACCCGGTGGGACAGGTAGCTCGGGTCGATCGGGATGCAGTGCCCGCCCACGCCGGGGCCGGGCCGGAACGGCTGGTAGCCGAACGGCTTGGTGGCCGCCGCCGTGATCGTGTCCCAGACGTCGATCGACAGCTCGTCGCACAGGACGGCGATCTCGTTGACGAGCGCGATGTTGACCTGGCGGTAGGTGTTCTCCAGCAGCTTGGCCATCTCCGCCTCGCGAGTGCCGCGCACCGGCACGACCTGCTCGACGAGCTTGCCGTAGAACGCCATGGCGCGGTCGAGGCACGAGCCCGTCACGCCGCCGACGATCTTCGGGGTGTTGCGCAGGTCGTAGACCGGGTTGCCGGGATCGATCCGCTCGGGGGAGTAGGCCAGGTGGAAGTCGATCCCCGCGGACAGGCCGCTCTTCTCCAGCAGCGGGCGCAGGACCTCTTCGGTCGTGCCCGGCCACGTGGTCGACTCCAGCACGACCAGGGTCCCCGGGCCGAGCCGGTCCGCGACCATGCGGCCGGCCCCGATCACCGCGCCCAGGTCCGGCCTGCGATCCTCGTCCAGCGGCGTGGGCACGCAGATCACCACCGTGTCGGCGGCGGCCAGCACACTGTCGTCCGACGTGGCCAGGAAGCCCTCGCCGAGCAGTGTCGTGACCTCGCCGTCGGAGATGTCGTCCACGTGCGAGATCCCGGAGTTGAGCCGGGCGATCCGGGCCGGGTCGACGTCGAGCCCGGCGACCCGCATCCCGCCCCGCACCGCCTCGCGGGCCAGCGGCATCCCCACGTAGCCCAGGCCGACGACGACCAGGTCCCATTCGACGAGCCGATCGCCTTGTGACCGATCCATGATGTCCCCCAGGTCCAGAGTGAGCGCGCAGGTCAGCGCGCGGCCGCGTACACCGGACGCCCGCGGAACCAGGCCACCGTCCGCCGGAGTCCCTCCTCCAGGGGCACGGCCGTGGCGCCGGGGAAGAGCCGCCGGAGCCGCTCGTCCGCGGCCTGAGAGTCGCGGACGTCGCCCGCGCGCGGCGGGCCGTGCCGCACCTCGACCGGCGTGCCGAGCACCCCGGACAGCCGGCGGGTCAGCTCCAGCACCGATACCCGGGTGCCGAACGCCAGGTTCACCGGTTCGTCGCTGGTGACCCGCCGCAGGACGGCGTCCGCGAGCACCTGCGTGACCGTCCCGACGAACGTGAAGTCGCGCGTCTGGTGGCCGTCCCCGTGGACGAGGAGCGGCTCGCCGCGCATCGCCGCGTCGACGAAGGCCGGCACCACGGCGGCGTACGCGTGCCCGGCCGGCTGCAGCGGGCCGTACACGTTGAAGAACCGGAAGGCCAGCGACGGCAGCCCGAAGCTCGCCCCGTACGCCAGGACGTACGCCTCGGCCGCGAGCTTGCTGGCCCCGTACGGGCTGAGCGGCCGCGTCGGCAGCCCTTCGTGCTTGGGCAGCGACGTGACCGAGCCGTACACCGAGGAAGACGAGGCCGCCACCACGTGGACCGTCTCGCGCCGGCACGCCTCAAGGACCCGGACCGTGCCGGTGGCGTTCACGTCGTGGCTGGCCACCGGGTCGGCGAGCGACCGGGGGACCGACGGGCGGGCGGCCAGGTGCACGACGGCGTCGGCGTCGGCCACGAGCCGGGCGAGCACGGCGGCGTCGAGGATGCTGCCCTCGACCAGTTCGGCGCCGGTGCCGTCGAGGTTGTCGGCGCGGCCGGTGCTCAGGTCGTCGAGCGCGACCACCCGGTCGACCTCGGGCCGCTCCACGAGCTCGCGGCACAGGTTGGCGCCGATGAAGCCGGCGCCCCCGGTGACAAGGACGTTCATCGGGCCTCCTCCTTCTGTCGTACGGGCCACCAGCCCCGTTCCTCGGCGATGGACCCGTAGATCCCGGTGATGTCGGCGACGAGCCGCTCGGCGCCGAACCGCTGGGTGGCCCACGCCCGCGCCCGGCGGCCCATCTCGCGGCGCCGGGGATCGTCCAGGAGCAGGCCCGCCGCCCGGCGGGCCAGCGTGCCCGCGTCGCACGGCGCGAGCAGACCCGTGACACCGTCGTGCACGACCTCCGCGACGCTGCCGACGCGGGTCGCCACGACCGGCAGGCCGGACAGGGCCGCCTCGATCAGCGAGACCGGCATCCCCTCGTTGTCGGAGGTGAGCAGGACCAGGTCGGCCGCGCCGTACACGGTCTCGACGTCACGCCGCCAGCCCACCATCCGCATCGCGCCGTCGAACTCCGGCGCGGCCGCGGCGACCTCGCCGGCGGCGTCGCCGCTCCCGCAGATCACGAACCGCACGCCGGGGACGAGCCGGCGCAGCTCCCGCGCGACCTCGACCAGCCGGTCCGGTCGTTTGACGCCGGTGAGGCGGCCCACGAACGCGACGACCGGCCCGTCGCCGGGCAACCCGAGAGCCAGGCGCGCGGCGGCGCGAGCGGGCGGCGGGCGGAGTTCGGTGCCGGGCGGCACGACGGCGTACTGCTCCGCCCGGCCGATGCCCGCCCCGATGAGCTCGTCGCGCACCCGCGTGCCGACGGCGACGAGACGGTCGCAGAGCCGGGCGGACATCCGCTCGCTGTGCACCACCAGCTGCGTCTTCGCGGGCGAGAAGTAGCCGTAGAGAAGGTGGCCGTGGTAGGTGTGCACGCGCGCCGGCACCCGGGCGAGGACGGCCGCCGTACGCCCGAGCAGCCCCGCCTTGGCCGTGTGCGTGTGCACGATGTGCGGGCGGAACCGCCGCATCTCGGCGACGAGCGAGGCGACCGCCCGCGCGTCGTCGGCCGGACGGATCGACCGGCCGAGCGTGGCGATCCGGTGCGGCGTGACGTCACGCGCGCGCAGCTCCAGATAGTCCGCCTCGCCCGGCTCGACGGTCCCGGTGTAGAGGCGCTGGTCGAACAGCTCCCGGTCCAGGCCGCGCATCAGGACGCTCGCCTGCAGCGCCGGCCCGCCGACGTTCATCCTCGCGATGATCCGCATCACCCGGATGCGCTCCCCGTCGATCATGAGCCCTCCTTCGTCGGGGGAGGGACCAGGGCGCCGTGCCTGTCGATTCGCTCGCTTCGCTCGTTCATGGTGACACCAGGTCCGCTCGTGGGGCCGCCTCGCGGCGCGCCTCGGTGATGGCGTCGTTCAGCACGTCGGCGAGCGTGTAGCGCGGCTGCCAGCCGGTGAGCGCGCGGAGCTTCGTCGTGTCGGGGACCCGACGCTGCATGTCCTCGAAGCCGGCCCCGTACGCCTCCTCGTAGGGGATCAGTTCGATCCGCGACCGGCTCTCACACCGGGCGATGATCGCTTCGGCGAGACGGCCGATGCTGATCTCCTCGGAGGATCCGATGTTGAACGTCTGGCCGACCGCCGCGTCGTCGTCGAGCAGCCGCAGCAGTGCGTCGACGACGTCGAGGACGTGCGCGAAGCAGCGGGTCTGCCGCCCGTCCCCGTAGACGGTCAGCGGCTCGTCCCGCAGGGCCTGCTGCACGAGCCGTGGGATGACCATCCCGTACGCCGGGCTCTGCCGCGCGCCGACCGTGTTGAACAGCCGGACGACGATCGTGGGCAGGCCGCGCTCGCGGTGGTAGCAGTTGGCGAGGATCTCATCGACGGCCTTGGCGGTGCTGTAGCCCCAGCGGACGATCGACGGGTCGCCCAAGATGCGGTCCGCGGTCTCCCGCAGCGGCCCGAGGGAGTTCTTCCCGTAGATCTCCGACGTGCTGGTCATGAGGATCTTGCGGCGGTACCGGTGGGCCGCCTCGACCACCACCTGCGAACCGCGGATGTTGGTGGTGAGCGACTTCAGCGGCTGTTCGACCACCAACCGGACGCCCACCGCCGCCGCCATGTGCACGACCACGTCGCACTGGTGCACCAGCTCGTCCACCACGAGTTCGTCGAGCACCGAGCCGTGCACGAAATGGAAGCGCGGAGACGCGCTCGCCTCTTCGAGATTGGCCAGCCGCCCCGTCTGCAAATTGTCCAGGACGACAACGGTGTCACCACGGGTTAATAGTGCATTAGCGAGATAAGAACCGATGAAACCGGCGCCGCCCGTCACCAAATAGCGCGTTCCAGTACTGTCCGCCATGACACGCCCTCTCGAAATTCCGAGTGGTCAGTGCAGGTAGCACTACCCTTCGTGATCACTTAGTCACTTCGGGTCGGATCCTGGTGATCAAAAAAGTCGGTCATCAGAAACCCGGCCACGACATCAGCGCGGTGCCGGATCGGCGGAGTCCGCGCCGGCGGGCGGGGGGCGATGCGACGCGGCGGCACGACCACGGACGCGCTCGCGGCCTCACTCCGCCGCGCGGCGGCCCGGCCGTCGTCCCTGCTGCCGCTGTCCGCCCCGGTCGTCGCCTTCCTCGCGGTCAACCGCTCATGGCCGGTGCTCGGTGCGGTGGCGATGCTGGTCCTCGGCGTGCTCACGGTGGCCGGCTCGGCGGGCGTCCTGCTGCTGATCCCGGTGAGCCTGCTCGCCGGGCTGTTCGACGCGCCCACCGTCACGCTCGGCGCCATCGCCGTGGTGACGCTGGTCGTGGCGGTCCAGCTCGTGGCCGGCACCCGGACGCCCCGTCCGGCGCACCTGTGGATCGCGGTGCTCGGGCTCCTGGTGCTCCTCGCGTACGTGCTGCCCGCCGGCGGGCCGGGCGGCTCGCCCGACCGGTTCTCGGACCTGATCTGCCTGCTCGCCGGGCTGGGACTGGCGGCGGCGGTCGCCGCGTCCCCGCCACCGCCGGGCCTGATGGCGCGGGTCGCCGCGGCGGCCGGGTCGGCCGCGGCCGGATGGGCCCTGGCGGCCGGACACCGGGAGGGCGGACGGCTCGTGGGGTTCGCCCAGAACCCCAACTTCCTCGGCGCGCTCCTCGCGCTGCCGTTCGTCGCCGCGGCCGGGCTGGCGCTCCGCCACCGGCGGCCCGCGTGGCTGGTGCCCGCCGGGGTCTGCGTGGCCGCGATGGCCGCGACCCAGTCGCGGGGCGCGTTCGTCTCGGCCGGGGCCGGGCTGGCCGTCGTGCTGCTCCAGGGCCGGCGGCGCGGGATCCAGGTGGCGATCGTGGCCGTCGCCGTCGTCCTCGGCACGGTCTTCCCCGCCGCGATCGACTCCGCCGAGCACGTGGCGGTCGGCCACCGGACGGCCACGGAGCTGAGCCAGAACTCCTCCGTCCGCGAACACGTCGCGTGGTACGCCGCGAAGGTCGCCGCCGAGCATCCGCTCCGCGGAATCGGCTACGGCGTTTTTCCCTTCCATGCCGCGAACTCCTCCCAGATCGGCATTTACATCGCCACCCACAACGACTACCTGCGATTGGCCGCCGAGACCGGAATTCCGGCGCTCATCGTCTTTCTCGTATTGATCTGGCTTGCGATGAGAAGTCCGGCGTCCGGCGAGGCGGCGATACCACGCGCGATGGTCGCCGCCTACGCGGTCGGCATGCTCTTCGCCAACCCGCTGGCGAACCTCGTGGTCAGCACGCCGTTCTGGCTGGCCGTGGGCGGCCTGCTCGCCGCTCCCGCGTCGCGGGAGCACTCCATCACCTCGGCACCGGGAGCACAGAAATGATCGACGGCAGGCAAGAGGTCCTCGACGGTGATCGGTTCGCCTTCGGCAACAACTGGCGTGCCTTCATCGAGCTCGTCGACGAGGGGAGGATCAAGGCCGCCGCCGGCTCACTCGCCGGACCGCTCGGCACCACCGATCTGACCGGCCGGACCTTCCTCGACGTGGGGTGCGGCAGCGGCCTGTTCTCACTCGCCGCGCACCGCATGGGCGCTCGCGTCCGCTCCTTCGACTACGACCCCGACTCGGTCGCCGCGACGCTCGCCCTGCGCGACCGGTTCGCGCCGGACGCGGACTGGACGGTCTCGACGGGGTCGATCCTGGACGAGGAGGGCGTCGCCGGGCTCGGCCGGTACGACATCGTCTACTCGTGGGGGGTGCTGCACCACACCGGTGAGCTGTGGCGGGCGATGGACAACGCCGCCGGCCTCGTCGCGCCGGACGGCCTGCTGTTCATCTCCATCTACAACGACCAGGGCCTGGAGAGCCGCATGTGGCGGCGGGTCAAGCGCCGGTACAACAGGTCCGGCGCGCTGGCGCGGCGGATGCTCGTCCTCGGCAGCGCCGCCTACCTGTACCGCCGCAAGCCGCTGGCGACCGCCCTCCGGATGGTCCGCGGCGAGACCACGCTCGTACGCCCGCCGCGGGCGCGCGGTATGTCGGTGAGACACGACCTGGTCGACTGGGTCGGCGGCTACCCGTTCGAGGTGGCCAAGCCGGAGGAGGTGTTCGCCTTCATGCGCGAGCGCGGCTTCGAGCTGCGCCACCTCAAGACCTGCGCCGGCGGCATCGGCTGCAACGAGTACCTCTTCGAACGCGCGTCAGGCACTCCGGCGCGCGGCTGACAGCCCCGCCAGCCGGCCCCGCGCGTACGCCACCTCCGCAGGGCCGGGCAGCAGGTCGCGGGGTGACGCGCCGCTGGCGCGCACGAACCACGCGACCTGCAGGGCGGCCAGCGTCGCGTAGGCGATGCTGGAGGCGACCGCGCTGCCGACGATGCCGAAGAACGGCACGAGCGCGAGGTTCAGCGCCACGTTGACCAGGAGCGCCGCCACCGACATGGATGAGGCGAGCATCGGGCGGTCCAGCCGCAGCAGGTACGCCCCGATCGGCCGGGTCGCGCCGAGCGCCAGCAGCCCCGGCGCGAGCGCGATCAGCGACGGCACGCTGCCCGCGAACGCCGTGCCGTACACGAGAGGGATCAGCGGCGGCGCGGCCAGGCACATCGAGGCGACCGAGGCGACCGCGACGATCGTGCTGAGGCGCGTGACGGCCAGGGTCGCGGCGGCCGCCCCCTCGTCGTCGGTGCCGAGCTGGCGGGGCAGCGCGATCTGCGCGATGGCGTCCGTGACCAGCCGGGTCAGCTCCGCGAGGCTGACCGCGAGGGAGTACAGGCCCACCGCCGCGGTCGTCGTCATCCCGTCGAGGATCAGGATGTCGGCGCGGAACAGCAGGAACAGCGAGGTCAGGCCGAGGTGGTACCGCAGGCCGCGGTCGACCGCCCGCCGCGCGAGCGACCGGTCCCAGTGGTGGAGCCGCGGGCGCGCCGCCGATACGAGCACCGCGAGCGGGACCGTCACCGACACCGCCCACAACAGGACGACCTGCGCGGGAGACAGCCGGGCGACGGCCGCGAGGAGCAGCAGCGGCCCGCACTGCAGCACTCCGCCGAGCAGCGCGGCCGTGTTGACGACCTGCACCCGCGAGCGCAGGACGAGGATGTTGTTGAGATAGACCACGGCCATCGCGCACGGGATCGCGGCGAGCGCGGTGGCGAGCTGCCCGTAGCCGGCGATCGGGATGACGTCCTGGCCCAGCACGCCGACGAGCACCCCGGCGGCGACCGCCGCGAGCGCGCCGACGGCCAGCCCGAGCACCAGCCCGTTCGCGGTCAGGGCCCGCCGGTCGGCGCCGCGCGACCACAGCCACACCTGCGCCTGTTCGATGGACAGGTGGCCGACGGAGATCGTGATGGTGCCGATCGTGGTGATGACGTAGTACGCGCCGCGCCCCTCCGGCTGCAGCGCGCGGGCGATGACGATGCCGCTGACCGCGCCCAGGACCACCAAGAGGGCGCGGATACCGACCGTGTGCGCGACCTGGCGGACCGCGGTCCTCACTGCAGCAGCCGCCGGTACACCGCCTCGTGCCGGGCGGCGCACTCGTCGACGCTGAGGCGTTCGGCGGCGCGCCGCCCGGCGGCGCCCATCGCCCGCCGCAGCTCCGGATCACCGGCGAGCCGCTCGATCGCCGAGGCCAGTGCGGCCGGGTCGTGCGGCGGTACGACGAGGCCCGCCACGCCGTCGGCCAGCACCTCGGGCACCCCGCCGACGCGTGTGGCGACCACCGGCAGGCCCGCGGCCATCGCCTCCAGGACCGCGTTCGGCAGCCCCTCGGAGTGGGAGGGGAGCACGGCGAACTGGTGGTCGGCGAGCAGCGCACGCGCGTCGGGCGCGCCCCCGGCGAGCCGGACGACGTGCCTGAGCCCGCGCGCCTCGATCAGCGCGGTGAGCCGCTCGCGCTCGGGTCCCTCGCCGACGAGGCGGACGGGCGGAGGCGCGTCCAGCAGCGCGAGCGCCTCGATCAGGTCGGCGTGCCCCTTGTAGGCGATGAGGTTCGCGACGACGATCCCGCGCGCCGGGCTCCGGGCGGGATCGGCGACGCGGGCGGGCGGCTCGACCCCGTTGGCGATCACCTCGATGCGACCGGCGGGCACCTTCTCCTCCCGTACGAGCCGGGCGCTCAGGGCGCGGGAGTTGGTCACGTACAGGCTGGAGGAGCGGTGGCCGGCGAAGTCCAGCGCCGCGCGCAGCAGCCCGGTCGGCTGCTGCGGGGCCGCGCCCCGGCGCCCGTTGACCCGCGCCGGTACGCCCGCCAGCAGGGCGAGCGGCAGGACGTGGGTGTAGCAGGTGAACAGGAACCCGTGGCAGACGTCGGGCCGTAGCGCCCGCAGGTGCCGCCATATGGCCAGGAGCTCGCGGACCTCGGCGAGCAGGATCCGCGGGTCCCGGCGGCCGGAGGGGGCGCGCGACCTCAGCCCGGAGTAGGAGAAGATCCGCGTGGGCACGCCCAGCGCCCGCAGATCGTCCTCGTACGGTCCGCCGCGGCGGACCGCGAGCACGTGCACCTCGTGGCCGCGGGCGGTCAGGCGCCCTGCCAGCTTGACCAGCTGGGACTCGGTCCCGCCGACCTGGAGGGACCCGATGGACAGCACGATGCGCAGCGGCCGGTCGGCCATCAGGCCCGCCAGCTGTCGACGCCCGCCGCGATGGCGGTGTCGGCCCGCGTGTGCGCGCCGTCGATGAAGACGCGGTGCCACAGCTCGAACTGGATCAGCGCCCAGATGCGCGGGCTGTGGTCGGTGCCCTCCTCATGCTGCCGGAGCAGCCGTTCGACGGCGTCGTGGCGGAACAGGCCGCGCGATCGCGCCGTGTGGTCGGTGAGCAGGTCCCGCGACAGGTCGCGCAACTCGGTCCGCAGCCAGGCCGCGAGCGGCACCCCGAAGCCCATCTTCGGGCGGTTGACCAACTCGGGCGGCAGCCACTCCGCCACCGCCTTCTTCAGCAGGTACTTGGTCGTGCCCGACCGGATCTTCAGGTCGGCCGGCAGCGCCGCGGCCCACTCCATCAGGTGGTGGTCGAGGAAGGGCGAGCGCGCCTCGATGGAGTTGGCCATCGTGGTGATGTCGGACTTCACGAGGAGGTCGCCCGGCAGGTACGTGTTGACGTCGACGTCCATGATGGCGCCGAGCTGGGATCCGGCGCACGAGGCGGTGAACGCCGCGTCCAGGATCTCGTAGCTGTCCACCCCGGCGAGCCGCTCGCGCAGGGCGTCCGAGTAGATCGCCAGCTTCTGCTCGGGGTCGAAGTAGGACATCATCCGCGCGTAGCGGCGGGACGGCGGGTGGCTGAGCAGTTCGAGGACGCGCCCGGCCTTCCACGCGGGCGACTGCGGCGCGTTGCGCGAGGTGAGCAGCGAGCCGAGCCGCCCGAGCCGGGGCCGCAGCGCCGCCGGCAGGTGGATCCGCCGCGTCCGGTTCATCGCGACGTACCGCCGGTAGCCGCCGAAGGTCTCATCGCCCCCGTCGCCGTTGAGCACGACGGTCACCCGTTCGCGGCTCATCCGGGCGACGTAGAAGCTGGGGATCGCCGACGAGTCGGCGAACGGCTCGTCGAAGTGCCACGCCAGCGCCGGCAGCACGTCGAGCGCGGACGGGCGCACGACCAGCTCATGGTGGTCGGTGCCGTACCACTCGGCAAGCCTGCGGGCGTAGTGCCGCTCGTCGAACTTCTGCTCCTCGAAGCCGATGCTGAAGGTCTTCACGCGGCCCGTCGTCTGGCGGGCCATCGCCGCCACGACCGCCGAGGAGTCCAGGCCGCCGGACAGGAAGGCACCGAGCGGGCGTTCGCTGACCATCCGCACGCGGGTGGCGTCCAGGAGCCGTTCGCGCAGTTCCTCGGCCGCCTCGCGCTCGTCGGCGACGTGGCGCGGCGTGCAGTCCAGCCGCCAGTAGCGGCGGACCTCGTGCCGGCCGTCCTGCCAGACCAGCACGTGCCCGGGCGGGAGCTTGCGCACCCCCTGAAGGATCGACCAGGGAGCCGGGACGTACTGGTAGGTGAGGTAGTGGTGCAGCGCGACCGGGTCGACCTCGCGCGGCATCGACGGATCCTGCATCAGCGCCTTCAGCTCCGAGCCGAAGACGAGCGAGGCGCCGTCGGAGCGGTAGTACAGCGGCTTCTTGCCGACGCGGTCGCGGGCGAGCAGGAGGCGTCGCCGGCGCGCGTCCCAGATGGCGAACGCGAACATGCCGCGCAGCTGGTCGACCAGGCCGTCGCCGTACTCTTCGTAGAGGTGGACGAGGCACTCGGTGTCGCCCTCGCTGGTCAGGCGGTGCCCGCGGTGGCGCAGCGAGTCGCGCAGCCGGCCGTAGTCGTACAGCTCGCCGTTGAGGACCGCGGCGACGGTGCCGTCCTCGTTGTAGACCGGCTGGTCTCCGCCGGCCACGTCGATGATGGCGAGCCGGCGCATGCCGAGCGCGGCGTGGTCGTCGGTGTGGAAGCCCGCGCCGTCGGGGCCCCGGTGCACGAGCGCGTCGCACATCCGGTGGACCAGCCCGGCGTCCGGTGCGCCGGCCGACACGGTTCCCGCTATTCCGCACATCGGCGCTCCAGCAGCTCTCGGTAGATCTGGACGTGGCGGTCGACCATCGCGTCGACGTGAAGGTGTCGCAGGCTCCAGGCGCGCGCCCGCGCGGCGAGGCGGTCGCCCAGTCCGGGGTCGCGCAGTACGCGACCGAGCCCCTCGGCGAGCGCCGCGGCGTCGGAGGGCGGCACCAGGACGCCGCGGTCGCGCAGCAGCTCGCCGGTTCCGCCGACGTCGGTGGCGACCACCGGGCGCCCGGCGGCCATGGCCTCCATGACGGCGTTGCTCATGCCCTCGTGCAGGGACGGCAGCGTCACGACCTGGGCGCGGGCCAGCAGCGGCTCGATGTCGGTACGGGTGCCGAGGAAGCGCACGTCGACACGCAGGCGTGCCGCCTGCTCCTCCAGCGCGCGGCGCTGCGGCCCGCCGCCGACGAGGGCGAGAGTGGTCGGCAGGCCCTGGTCGCGGAGGCGCGCGACGGCGTCGATCAGGAAGCGGTGGCCCTTGTCGGGCTTGAGGTTCGCGATGCACAGGACGACCGGCGCGGTGGTGTCGATGACCGCGGGGGCGGCCGGGGCGAACGCGGAGTCCGGCAGGCCGTTGTAGACGGTGGTGATCTTGTCGGAAGAGACCTTCTCCTGGCGCCGTGTGTCCTCGGCGACGGCCTCGGCGTTCGCCACGAGCAGGTCGGTCATGCCGGTGGCGAGGCGTTCGACCGCGAGCATGACATGGCGGCCGCGCTTGAAGTCACCGAGGCTGCGCCGGCCCGCGACCAGCACCCGGACGCCGGCCAGGCGCGCGGCCGGGGCGGCGGTCACGTAGCTGTGGAAGAGGAACGCGTGCAGGACGGCGGGCCGCAGCCGCCGCAGGTGGCGGACGAGCCGCGCGAAGGCGACCGCGTTCGCCGGCAGCATGCGCGCTCCCACGGCACTGGAGGCGAAACCCAGATGGACGACGGGCACACCGGCCGCCCGCAGCGCGCTCTCCCGCGGACCGCCCTCGAACATCAGGAGCACGTGAGCGTCGATGCCGCGGGCGCGCAGGCCCTGGGCGAGCAGGACGACCTGTTTCTCGGTGCCGCCGAGGCCGAGCTGGCCGATCAGCAGGCAGACGCGTGCGGGCCCGGCCGGGAGGGCCGCCGTCGGCGGTCGTCCGTGGCCGGCGGACCGGCGGCCCGTGTGCAAGTCGCTGGTGCGGAGTTCAGCCATGCCGGCCACCACGCATCTCCATTCTCGGGCGGTCGTCGCCGGGTACGCGCGTACCCGGTGACGACCGCCGTGACGGGTCGAACGCGGGTCAGTTCGTGCAGCCGAACAGCGAGCCCAGAGGCACGCAGTTGTTCGGTGTGTTGTGCTGGATGAGGCTGTTGTTCAGCGACACTCGGCTCGGAATGCCGCCGTTGAAGATTCCGCCGCCGTTGGTGGCGGAGTTCAGCTGGACCAGAGTGCTTCGCAGGAGCAACCGCGCGTCGGCGGTGTTGTAGAGACCGCCGCCGTTGGCGCCCGCCGTGTTGTGGTCGATCGTGGTCCGGTACGTCTCGGCCCGGCCGCCCTGGCCGTTGTAGAGACCGCCGCCGTTCGTGTTGGCGCGGTTGCCCCTGATAATGCTGTTGGACGCCATGATCGCGCCGTCGTTGTACACGCCACCGCCGCCGCCACCGCCGGCGCGCGTGGAGTTGTTCTGGACGAGCGTGTAGCTGGTGATCAGGCGTCCGCTGTCATTGGAGATCCCGGCGCCGTTGTCCGCGGTGTTGCCGGAGACGGTCGTACGGTACAGAACGATTGTTCCGCGGGAATTGAGGATGCCGCCGCCCGAGTCATTGGCGGGCACCGTGTTGTCGGTCAGTCCCCCGGAGATGAAGACGTTCCGCAGGTAGAGCCTGGCGCCCGATCCGACTTCGAGGACCCGGAACGCCGCGGCAGTGGCCGACCTGGTGATTCGCGTCGAGCTGCCGCCGATGATCGAGATGTCGCCGGTGACCAGCAGCCCGTCCGGGCCACGCCCGGTCGCCGACGGGGCGGTCAGGACGTAGTCGCAGTTCGAGGTGAGCCGGAGCGTCCCCGAACCGATGGTGTTGGCGCCATTGACCGCCGCGATCAGCGCCGCCGTGTTGCAGGGCACGTACACGATCTGGCGGGCGTACGCCGGCTGTGCGACGGCCATTCCAGTCATCATCAGTGCGGCGGCGGCGATACCGCCAGATACTCTAATTGCCGAACCCATCAGGCCCCCCCTGGCCAATCTGGACATTTCGTTATCCGCGCGCTTGAACTGCCCTCTGTGCCATTCCGGAAAATGGCATGCTTGGTCCCGTTCAAAAATCAGCCGCACGCTATCACGCTGGGCCGATTCTTTGAACCCTTGCAAATATTGACCACCGTTGACAATCTTTTGTTCGGGTGAATGTTTCGATTCGCGGTGTCCCGAAACGTGCACGGCTGTGCCGACTGTTCTCCCGTGCGCCGGTGTTTTGCGGGCCGTCTCTCGCGGTAACAGAGCTGAGAAGCTGCTGCCGTCAACGAGAGACCAGAATCAATGGCAATGACGTGGGTGGCGGTCGCTGCATTCGTGTTGGTCGCGATACTGACCGAATTCGTCCGCAGGCTGGCCGTTCGGCTGGCACTGACCGATCGGCCCGGCATGCGCAAGAGTCACGAGCGGCCGACGCCGTACCTGGGCGGCGTCGTCATCGCCGCCGGCGTGATCGTGCCGACGGTCGCCGCGCTGAGCGGTGCGGAGGCGCACCTGCGGATCCTGCTCGTGGCCGCGACGGCCGTGGCGCTGCTCGGCCTCGTCGACGACCTGCGGCCGCTGTCGCCGTACCCGCGACTGGCCGTCGAGGGGGTGGCCGCCGCGGCCGTCGTCGGCGCGGGCGGCCACGTGAAGATCTTCGGGAACTGGCTCGACTACGTCCTGCCGGTACTGTGGATCGTCGTCATCACCAACTCCTTCAACCTGCTCGACAACATGGACGGCGCCGCGGCCGGCGTCGCCTGTGTCACCGGCGCGTCCCTCGCCCTGCCCGCGACGATGGTGGGGCAGCGGGGCGTGAGCGTGCTGCTCGTCGCGCTGGCCTGCGGATGCGCCGGGTTCCTGCCGCACAACTGGACGCCGGCCCGGATCTTCATGGGCGACGCCGGCTCGCTGTTCATCGGCTTCGTGATCTCGGCGTCGGCGCTGTTCGTGTTCGCGCGGTCGGACGACACGGGCGTCGCCGGGCCGCTCATGGTGACCTTCGTCGCCACCGTCGACACCTGCGTCGTCCTGGTGTCACGGCACCGTGCGGGCCGGCCGCTGATGCTCGGCGGCACCGACCACGTCTCACACCGGCTGCGCCGGCTCGGCCTCAGCACCGGACAGGTGGCGCTCGCGCTGTCCGGCGCGGCCGCGGTCACCTGCCTCGCGGTCCTGCCGGTCCTGTGGGACTGGGTGCCGGCGCCCGTGCCCCTCGCCGTCGCGACCGGGCTGGGCGGCGTGTTCGTGTGGCTGCTGCTGAAGGTGCCGGTGTACGCCAAGCACGACGAGCGGCTTCGCACCACGTGAGTTCCGGCCGGAAGGGGAGCGCGATGGAACCGCTGTACTACCTTCGCCTGCTGCGGCGCCGATGGACGCTGGTCGCGGCCTCGATTCTGCTCGCCCTCATCGCGGCGGCCTTCGCCACGACGCGGATGAGCCCGCGGTACGCCGCGACGATCACGATGATCGTCTCCGCGCCCGCCAACGGGGGGAACGCGGCAGTGGCCTACCAGGGCGCGCTGCTGTCGCAGGACCGCGCGAAGTCGTACGCCAAGCTGATCCAGAGCCGGACCGTCGTGGCCGCGGTGGCGGCGGCGCTGGGCGACGGCATGACCGCCGACGAACTACAGCCGAAGATCAGCGCGATGGCGGTGCCGGACACCGTCCTGGTGCGCGCCACGGTCACCGACGGCTCTCCGGAGCTGGCGACGCGGATCGCGCGCACCCTCGGCACCACCTTCGCCGGCTACGTGGACCGGCTCGAACGGCCGGACCGGAGCGCGCCGGCCGGCGTACGCGTCACGGTCGCCGACGACGCGGATCAGCCCCGAGGACCGGTGAGCCCGCGGCCCCTGGTCAACCTGGGGATCGGGCTGGTGATCGGCGCCGCCGTCGGCGTGGCCGGCGCCGTCCTGCGGGACCGCGCCGACACCTCGATCCGCTCGGCCGGCGCGCTGCGGGAGGTCGCGGGCGGTACCGCGCTGGGCGCCGTGCCCGCCGACGGCCGCATCGACCTCGGCGTACGCGGCGACGCGCCGCTCGCCGAGGCGTTCCGGCGAATCCGTGCCAACCTGCGGTTCACCGAGGACGGTGACGCCCTGCCCCGATCGGTGGTCGTGACCAGCGCCCTTCCCGGCGAGGGCAAGACCACCGTCGCGTGCAATCTCGCGGTGTCGCTGGCGGAGGCGGGCTGGAAGGTGATCCTCGTCGACGCCGACCTGCGCGGTTCGCCGCTGGCCTCCCGGCTCGGCGTCGAGGAGGCCGACGGGCTGGCGGAGCTGCTCAGCGGCGGCCGTACCGTCGATGAGGTGCTCCGGCAGTGGGGCCCCGACACGCTGTCCGTGCTGCCGGGCGGCGCCGCCAGGGGCAACCCCGGAGACCTCGTCGCGTCGCGGTCGATGCCCTCGGTCATCCACGCGCTGAGCGATCGGGCCGACATCGTGCTCATCGACACGCCACCGGTGCTGTCCGCCACCGACGCCGCGGTCCTCGCGCACGGGTGCGCGGGCGCGCTCGTCGTCGCCCGGCACGGCCGGACGCGGCGGGAGGACGTCGCCCAGGCGGTCGAGCGGCTGGAGACCGTGCGCGCACGCGTGCTCGGCACCGTCCTCAACGGCGACCAGCCGGCGCGCGGCGCGTACCCCGGCGGCGACCTGAGGTTGTTCCGGCCGGCCGCCCGGCGGCGGCTCGCGACGCAACGCTGAGCGCGCCGGACCCTCAGGCGCGGCGGCTCACAGGAGACAGCGCCTCCAGCGGCAGCGGCAGAATCCGGCCGGTGCCACGCCGCAGGCCGGTCGCGACGACGTCCCGCACCGCGGACACCACGGCGATGGGCAGGCGCGTCCGCGCCGGGTGGCCGGACGCCCGGCCGCCGGACAGGCCGCAGGAGACGGGGACCGCCACGGAGCCGGCCGGAAGCAGCACCAGGGGCAGCTACCGCAGTTGGTCCACGCGGGCGTCCATACGCGGCCGGGATGATCGCTCACCGGGTGATCCCGGCGTACGGGCGGGGGCGCGGGACCGGCGTGCCCGTGACGCGGTCGGCGACCGGCCGTCCCGACAGGAGCGCGGTGGGCACGTCGAGACCGGGGATCGCGCCGTGGCCGGCGAACACCACGTTGTCGGCCGTACGGGCGAGGGCGGGGCCGGAGATCTCCGCGCCGTCCGCGGTGAAGGCGGCGAGCGTCTCCACCCCGCTCAGGCCGCACCGGGCGGCGACGAGAGCGACCGTCTCCTCCGAGGACGCCTGCGCGGCGCGTTTCGCGCCGTCGCCCGGACGGGGCAACGGGACGGACACGGACAGGATCTGCCGCCCGCCGGGCGCCAGCGCCGGGTCCGTCGCCGTGGGTCGCGTCACCAGCAGCGGCGTGTCGCTCGCCGGGTCGCCGAACAGCAGGTTGTGGTGCGCCGGGCCGTCGCCGGTCGCGCTCAGGTGCACGACGACCGCCGACGGCGCGGCCCGGTACGGGTGCGACGGCGCGTGGCCGAGCAGGCGGCGGGCGGTCGCGGGCGCACAGGCCAGCACGATGGCGTCGCACGGGATCCGCTCACCGCCGGTGGTGTGGGCGGCGATGACGCGGCGGCCGTGGCGCTCCAGGGCCGACACGGTGGTGCCGTGGCGCAGGTCGACGCCGGCTCCCGCGGCGGCTCCGGCCAGGGCGTCCGGCAGCGCCCGCATCCCGCCGTGCGGGAACCAGGCTCCGCCGGCGGCGTCCATGGCGGCGACCGCGGCCAGCGCCGGGGACGGCTCGGCACGGGGGAACCGGTGACCGAAACCGCCGGGCAGGAGCGCCGGCGTGCCGGAGAGCCGGGTGTACGGGGCTCGGCACAGCCGGGCGAGCCGGTCGCGCAGCCGCCCGTACCGGGCCGCCTCACGCGGGCCGGCGTACGCGCGGAGCGCCTCGGTCACGGCGTCCCGCCCGGCCCGTACGTCCAGCGCCGAGCCGTCCGGGAGGTACGCGCGGCAGATCGGGTCGAGGCGGGTCAGCGTGAGCCGGTCGTCGAGCGCGACGCCGACCGCGCCGAGGGTCTCCTCGACGACGTCCGGCATCGTGAGCACGGCGGGCCCGGTGTCGAGCCGGTGACCGCGGACGTCACGGCGTCCGACACGCCCGCCGGGCACGGCCGCACGTTCCAGGACGGTTACCGACCGGCCCCGCCCGCACAGGTGCAGGGCGGCGGCCAGCCCGGACAGGCCCGCACCGACGACGACCACGTGGTCGGTCGGGCCCGCGACGATGCGCATGTCGCATCGATTACCCCGCTGACCAGTCTGTTTACACGAAACAACGCGCCATGATTGTCCTCGCGTTCGGACGCTCGGCTCTCTGCTCTCCGCGGGCGTACCGGTGTGTCCTAGTCGCGATACTCCCCGTGCTGTGATCTATGCCGGATTAGCAGTAAATCGGTGTATCTATCAGGGAATGAGGGGATAACCTCCTGGCAAGGGGAGCGTCTCATCAGAGTGGTGACCGCCGGACGGGGGATGTCCGGCCGCTGATGCGAAACACCGCAGGATCCGAAGGCGTGCCGCAGGGGGCGGCGCGTCGTATCGGTGAGACGAGTCGTCGCGGTCCAACAGTGAGGCCGCCCCACCATTCGGAATGACACAAGGGGGATCTGGATGGTACGGGCCGTGGTTTCCGCTCTGCCCACCTGGCGCACCAGCCGCTACACCGTCGTCGAGCTGCCCGAGCAGGTCGACACGTCCAACGCCGACGGGGTCCGTGAGCAGTTGCTCGCGTTGCTCAACTCCGGCGACGAACCGATCATCGCCGACCTGACCGGGACGACGTTCTGCGACTCCTCAGCGGTCAACGCGCTGCTGCGCGCGAACACCCGGGCCCGTGCGACGGGCCGCCCGCTGTACGCGGCGGTGGCGCCGAGCGGCATCGTCCGCAAGGTGTTCGACATCACGGCGGTCGCGCGCGCGATCCCCACGTTCGACGACGTCGGCTCGGCGGTCGCGACGGCCGTCGTCACCGCCCTGGAGGAGGACGCCCCCGCTGGCCCGTCCGGCTGACGCGCGGCTCACCTACCGCGTGGTGGTCCGCGCGAAGTCGCCGAACGGCATGCTCGTGCCGCGCCCGACCGGATGGAGCCTGTCGGTGAAGCCGCGGTCGCGGGCCTCCGCCTCGAAGTCCGCCAGCCCCGACGTGAAGACGGTGTAGTCGTCGTAGTGGACCGGCACCACGCGGCGGCAGCGGATCATCTCGGTCCAGTCGGCGCCCTGCCGGGCGTCCATCGTGACCATCGACAGGCCGAGCAGCGTCGTACCGCCCAGGTGCACGACTCCCAGATCGATGTCGGGATAGCGGCGGGGGATCTCCTTCAGCCCGTCGTACATCAGCGTGTCGCCGCTGATGTACATCCGCAGCTCGGTGCCGCCGCCGGCCGGGCCGAACTCCAGCATCGAGCCCATCACCGGCGGAAGCATGCGGCCCGTGAGACCGAAGGCGTGCCGGCCGGGCATCGAGGTGATCCGTACGCTGCGCCCCTGCTTGATGAACTCGTGCTCCTGCCAGACCCGCAGGGGACGGGTACGGCCGAAGCCGCGCCGGGCCAGTCCCCGCGACGCATGGGATGTGGTGACGATGGGAAGGTCGCGGTCGAGGTGCCGGGTGGTGACCCGGTCCCAGTGGTCACCGTGCAGATGGGACAGGACGACGGCGTCCACCCGGGGCAACTCGTCGATCGAGATCGCAGGGTCGCGCAGCCGGCGCGAACTCAGCCCGTAGCCGAGGTACGCCCGCTGGCCGTGCCGCAGGAAGTTCGGGTCGGTCAGCAGGGTGAAGCCGCCGTAGCGGATCACCATGGTGGCGTTGCCGATGAAGTACAGTCCGTCGGCGTCGGTCAGACCTGCCATCGTTCCCCCTGTTCACCCGGTCGCACCGCGCACGGCGTGGGGCAGGTTCTACCCGTTACGGAGAGGATCAGTCCCGGTGCCGGGAGTCACACGACGTGGGCGAGGGCCGAGGAGAGGGCTCCGGCCGCTCCCGACGCGGGTGGCATGGACTTCTGAGTCCGTCGGGAGCGGCGTGGACCTGTCAGCCGGTTGCTCAGCCGGTTTCGAGGGCCAGCAGGGTGCGCTTGGCCTCGGGGCCGCCCGCGTACCCGCCGGGTGTGCCGTCGGAACGCACCACCCGATGGCAGGGCACGACGATCGGCAGCGGGTTGGTGGCGCACGCGGTCCCCACCGCCCGTACCGCGCGCGGGCGGCCGGTGGCCGCGGCCACCTGGGCGTACGTCTCGGTGCGGCCGTAGCCGATGTCCGGCAGGTGGGACAGCACGTCGCGCCGGAACCCACGGGACAGCCGCCAGTCGAGCGGCAGGTCGAACCCGGTTCGCCGGCCGGTGAAGTACTCCTCGATCTGCCGGCTCGCCGCGTCCAGCCGTACGGGCGCGTGGAGGACACGGGGGCTGACCTGGTCGGCGAGCAGGCGCAGCGCCGCGTCGTGGTCCTGGACGGCGAAGGCGACCCGTACGAGGCCCCGCGCGGTGGCGGCGATCAGGAGCGAGCCGACCGGCGTGTCCAGCGTGCGGTACGCGACGTCGAGGATCCCCTCGCGTTCGGCCCGGTCCGCGAGACGGTCATGCAGCCGGGCCAGCGCGGGTTCGTCGTCGGCGGGCAGCGCCGCGAGCAGGTGCTGAGGGTCTTGTGCGGTGTTCATCGAGCCATCTCCTCGTGGTCGGTGGCCGGGTAGGTGGAGCGCAGGGTCCTCAGACCGTCGGCCGCCGCCCTGCGCGCGGCGTCCGTGCTCCCGCCGAGCAGCCCGGCGATCTCCTTGTACGGCAGCCCGGCGAGGTAGTGGTACGCCACGGCCTGGCGCTGTTTGGCGGGCAGGCCGCGCAACGCCTGCCACAGGTCACCGTCCCAGTCCTCCGGCCGGCCCGTACGGCTGGGACGCTCGGGCAGGGCCTCGACGGGCGTGGGCCGGCGCGCGGCGGCGCGGGTGACGTCGATGGCCTTGCGGTGGGCGATCGTCACGAGCCAGGCCTCGACGTTCGCGCCGGCGGGCAACCCGGGGTAGGCCCTCATCGCCGCGACGAAGGTCTCGGACCAGGCGTCATCGGCGTCCTCCGGCCCGAGCACGGCCCGGCAGACGCGCAGCACCATCGGGCCGTACGCGGTCACGATCTGCTCGAACGGTTGCATGGTCACATCTTGTAGACGCGCCACGGCGCGAGAACGTGAGATCGCGACTCGGCGCCGGTGCGGAGGAGCGGAGTTTCCCGTACGGGGCTGGTTCCCCGCTGCGGATTCGCCCACCCTCCGCGCAGCGGCGGGGCCGTGCGTCCGTCGACCTTGTGACGCCCGGCGGCGAGAACAGGAGATCGCCGGCTCAACAGCCGCGGGTCCCCGCGGGCTCGGCGGCCCATGCGGGCGGGGGCAGCGGCGCCGGGGCCGGCTGGTTCGCGTTGTTGACCGGACTGATGGGCGACACGCCGGGAGCGCGCACATCCCCCGTAAGCCATATCCCCTCGATATATCGATTCGATACATTGGGGCAAAGCGCCAGGCGCACGGATGGGGACAGATGATGCGACACGGCACCCGCGACGATCTCCTCGGCCGACTGATCGCGGAGATCGGATCCGCCACGACCACGCACTCGCTGAGGGTCGCCATCGACGGGCCGCCCGCCGCGGGCAAGACCACGCTGGCCGACGAACTCGCCGTCGTTCTCCGTGCACAGGGCCGCGAAGTCATCCGCGCGACGATCGATGACTTCCTGTTCCCCCGCGCACAACGCTATCGACGCGGCCAGTACTCGCCCGAAGGCTGCTACTTCGACGCCCACGACCACGACTCGATGCGCCGGGTGCTGCTCGACCCGCTGGGCCCGAACGGAGATCGAAGGTTCCAGACAGCCGTCTACCACCGGGAAACGGACACCACACTGTCGCTCCCGGTCGCCACGGCCCGCGCGGACGCCGTGCTGCTCTTCGACGGTGTCTTCCTCCTGCGCCCAGAGCTGCTCGACCGGTGGGACCTGAGCATCTTCATGGCCGTCACGTTCGATCGGACGTTGGATCGCGCCCAGGCCCGCGGCACGGCACTGGCCGGACTCACCGCCGACACGACCGAGATCGAGCGGTCCTGGCGCAACCGCTACATCCCCTCCCAACGGCTCTACTTCACTCGGGACCACCCGACCGACCACGCCGACATCATCGTGAACAACGACGAGCTCCAGCGGCCCGCCTGGGACGTCAGAAAGCACCGGTCGGCACACGAGATCTGACACGGATCAGCGTCGGCTCGAGACACAAGCCGCGATGCACGCCGCGGGTGGGTTCGATGGCGCCGGCCGGTCAGAGGTTGATGATCTCGAAGGCGACGCCGTAGCGGGTGCCCAGCCGGGCCCCGACCGGGCGGGCGAGTTCGGCGAGGAACTTCTCCGGGTCGCTCATCGCGTTCTCGCCCAGGCCGCGCAGGTACTCCGCGTGCGCTCGAAGGGAGGCGACGCCTTCGTCGAAGGTGGCGGTGACGTCGACGCCGTGTGCCGCCCGTGGGCTGGAGGCCACGAGTACCCGTGCGGCGCGCCAGGGGGCCAGGCCCTCGTCGAGGAGTTCGCGGAACACCCACCGGTTCGCGGCATCGCGTACTCCGTCGATCACCGCGCGGCCCAGCGCGATGTGGTCGGCCTGGTTGGGGGCGCCGGGCCCCCACGTGTCGTGATGGTTGCCGGTGATCACCACGTCGGGCCGGTGTCGTCGTACGGCTCGGGCGATGTCGCGCCGCAGGTTCAGGCCGTACTCGATCACGCCGTCCGGATGACCGAGGAACTCGACCTCGTCGACGCCCACCAGTGCCGCGCCCGCGCGTTCCTCGGCCTCGCGCAGCGGGCCGGCCGTTTCGGGGGCGATCGCGTCGATGCCCGCCTCACCGCTCGTGGCCAGGCAGTACGTGATCCGCTTGCCCTGGCGGGTCCAGCGGGCCACGGCCGCGGCGGCCCCGTACTCCATGTCGTCCGGATGCGCGACCACGGCCAGGGCGCGCGACCACGACTCGTCGACCGGGTCCAGCGGCTCACTCGGGGGACTCATGTCCGCCGACCCTACTCAGTGGCGGGTACCCACCGTTCGCCGCATGGGGTTTCCGGGATGGGTGAAGGCGGCGATGCCTTTTCGACGGGAGGGCGAATTCTGGTTCAGCGGAATGGGTGGGGAGAAAAGGGTGAGGCCCGGGAGGAGAAACTTCTCCCGGGCCTCGGGTTCACATGGTGGCCGGTTCAGGCCACGGCTGGGGCGTGCTTTGGATTCGGCCCGTATTCGTTGTCGCCCGGCTGGCCGTCGGTGGCCAGGAAGACGATCAAGATGATCGTGCCGATGATGGGAATCAAGCCGATGAGCGTCCACCACCCGGTCCGGCCGGTGTCGTGCAGACGGCGAACACCTACGGCGATCGACGGGATCAGCACCGCGAGCGCGTAGATCAGGTCGATGAAGCTGAACACCTTCGCCCAGGTCGAGAGAATGTTCAGTACGACGGAGATGACGAAGTTGACGAGGAAGAACATCCAGTATTCGGTCCGGTGTGCCCGGCCGCTGAAACCCGCGTAGTTCTTGAGTACCGCCACGTACCAGTTCACGGCATTCCCCTTCTGCCTCGCGTCGCGCTTTAACCCCGGATTCCGCGAGAGCAGAAACAGAGTAAATCCAATTACCCGTGGTGGCCAGTGAGATCCGCCGGGAAAATCGGCGGGCGCCATTCGATCTTTCCGGCGGCCGATCGTGTCGATCCGGACCGTACGAGCCGGGGGCGGGTCCGGCAGCGCGTGTGCCCGCCGCGGGATCGTCCCCGCCGGGCGCCGCGACCCGTACCGGCGCGAACCCCTCCGCGTACGGCGAACGGAACCGTCCGGACGTCCACGATTAGCGTCAGTGTCTGCCAGAATCCTCCCGTACGTCCGTCGCTTCTCTACTAAGATCGTTTATCGCGGCGGGGAGGCATCGTGTCGGCGCGACGATCCGTCGGCATGGCTTGGACGGAGGCATTCCCATCGGACAGCAGAGCGACCCCACGATCCCCCAGATCGACGTCAGCCGGCCCAGTGTGGCGCGGATGTACGACTACTACCTGGGCGGCAAGGACAACTACCGGGTGGACCGCGAGGCGGTCGACCGCGTCGCCGACGCGATGCCCGAGATCCGGCAGCTGGCCCAGGAGAACCGCGCGTTCCTGCGTCGCGCGGTGCGGTACATGGCCCGGCAGGGCATCCGGCAGTTCATCGACATCGGCTCGGGCCTGCCGACGGTCGGCAACACGCACGAGATCGCGCAGGAGATCAACCCGGACGCACGGGTGGTGTACGTCGACAACGACCCGGTCGTGCTCGCTCACGGCCGCGCGCTGCTCGCCGCCGACGACAACACGGCGGTGGCGACGGCCGACATGCACTATCCGGACCAGGTGCTCGAGCACCCGCAGACGCTCAAGCTGATCGACTTCAACGAGCCGGTCGGTGTGCTGATGATCGCCATGGTGCACTTCCTGACCGTGGAGGAGCGGTCGGCGGTCATGAGCCGGCTGCGCGACGCGCTCGCCCCCGGCAGCCACCTGGCGGCGACCCACGTGACGACCGACGGCAAGGCCGCGGAGGCCGTCGCGCAGATCGAGGCGGTGTACGCCACGACGCCGACGCCGATCTACTTCCGCGACCACGCGGAGATCGGTCACTTCTTCGACGGGTTCGACCTGGTCGACCCGGGCCTGGTCACACTCGACGTGTGGCGCCCGGACCCGGAGGACCCGGCGCCGGACGCCACCGGGTGGCTGTACGGAGCGGTCGGCCGCAAGAGCTGACGTCTCCTCGTGCCACGGTCCGCCCGCCGGTCATCCTCGGCGGTACGGCGGGGGGCCCGGGGTACGGCGCTGGGGGAGAGGTACGGCGGGCCCGCGCGGGCGGAACGCGCCGTCGACGACGGTCTCCGTCACCCATGAGATGACAGTCCGGTGACGCGCGGACCCGGCCGAAGGCCCTGGGTCCGCG
>NZ_BSTJ01000015.1:0-196648 GCF_030269445.1 Actinoallomurus iriomotensis | reverse complement strand
CGCGTCACCGCGTCACCGCGTCACCGCGTCACCGCGTCACCGCGTCACCGCGTCACCGCGTCACCGCGTCACCGCGTCACCGCGTCACCGCGTCACCGCGTCACCGCGTCACCGCGTCACCGCGTCACCGCGTCACTCAGCGGTGGTCCCAGTGGTACCGGCCGACTCTCGGGTCGTAGCGGTAGTAGCCCCAGCGCGGGTCGTGCCGGTAGTAGCCCCAGCGGGGGTCGTAGTGGTTGCCGTTGCGCGGGTCCCAGCGCGGGTCGCGGTTGTGGCCCCAGCGGTCCTGGCCGTGCTCGTGGTCCCAGCCGTGGTCGTGGTCCCAGCCCGGCATCCCGGCGTGGGCCGCCGGTGCGGCGGAGGCGTGGCCCGCGGGAGTCGCCGCCTGCGCGGCGCCCGCCAGCGCCCCCACGACGACGGCCGGCCCGACGAGAAGGCCCGCCACAGTGGAGCGAGTCGCTTTCATGGATCCCCCCTGACGATGTGGTCCGTACTGACCAATCGCTCCATACCCGCGCGCGACGGAATGGCAAGCCCAACGAATATTCAATCCAAGGCCGAGAATTGCGGTCCGCTATATCCCGCAAAAAAGCGTCGCGGCATCAACAGTTACGCCAACTAATGGTTCTGCCGCGAATCTAGAATATGACCAGGTAGCAGGCCCGGTGCGCGCCCCGTCGACGGCACGAAGAGGCGGAAAACCGGCGCGATACATAAGGGCGTCCGCCGACCGGGTCCTTACCCGCTGTTCTGACCCCCGTCACACCGGCCGCGTCACTTGACGTGCTTGGCGGCGTCCGCGCTCGCCTGGTCGGCGCAGACCCAGACGCCGGAGTTCGACCGCAGCCCCGGCAGCCACGTTCCCGGTTCGTCGCGGCAGGCCGCGAGCTGCTGTGCGGCGTGCTCGCGCATGACGCTGTGCGCGTGCGCCAGGTGGAGACCGACCAGGCCGAAGCCGGGGTAGCCCACGTCGTTCCCCTGCGCGTGGTCGTACGCGCCGGCGAGCGTCTTGGCGGCGTTGCGGTCCAGATCCTTGCTCAGCGCGGTGAGCGACGCGGGCTCGATGTTCCTGATCGCGTTCTCGTCGGCCGCGCTGGGGGCGTGGTAGCCGGCGGGCACGGCCTCGCCGGACGCCAGCCGCCGGGGCCAGGTGAGCGTGGTCTGGGTGCTCTCGAAACTCGGCGCCGCCGCGGCGCCGATGTAGGTGCCGCTCATCAGCGAGCCGGCCCCGGTCGCGAGGAGCAGCTTCACGCTGGAGACGTCGCCGATGATCTTAATGGCCACGCCATTGATCGCGGCCAGGCCCTTGATCAGCACCCGGACCGTCTGAGCGGCCTGGACCATCAACCTGTTCGCCACGTACTCCGCGGCGACGTCCACCGCGGGCACGACCGCGGCGGCGAGCTTGGCCGCCACGAAGTTGAGGAGCGCGGACCCGATGACCGCCGACGCCATGCCCGCCACCGTGTAGCCGACCGCGCAGCCCCAGAGCGTGTCCCGTACGTTGTCGTACATGTCCGCGGCCGCGCCGAGGGTGTCCTGGTAGGGCTTGACCCGGTTGGCGATGAAGGCGTCCTTGCCCTTCTCCTTCCAGTGGTCCGCGGAGGCGTGCCGTTCCACGGCCTGCGAGACCTCCGAACTCGCCGTCCGGAGGCGGTCGGCGACCTCGCCGTACCGCTGGCCCGCGTGCCACATCTGCGCGGGATCCGACACGACCGTGGCGAGCGGCACCGCGACGAAGGCGGCGAGCGGGTAGACGATGGCGGCACTCGCCGCGTTCGCGGCACCCCACGTGCTCGGCGCGGACGTGATCACATCGGAGACCGTCAGTCCCATGGTGGTTTCCCCACTGCCGGATTAGCCGGTGATCAATGAGCGTACGGCGTGCCGTCGCGTCGCTCAACGCATTCCGCGGAGTACGCGATGCCCTGGGACGCCTGGAGCAGGTGGCGCAGACTGGAGGACATGACACCGGAAGAGCGACGCAGGTTCGTCCGTGACCACCGTACGGCGATCTTCGGCTACTCCCGCAAGAACGACGGACCCGCGATGTCGGCGCTGTACTACGTCGTGGAGGGCGACGAGATCCTCGTCTCCACCATGCGGGCGCGGGCGAAGGCCGCGGCGGTGCGCCGCGACCCGAAGGTCTCGCTGTGCGTCCTGGACGAGAAGTGGCCGCCGACCTACCTCAACGTCTACTGCGACGCGGTCGTGGACGACGACCCGCAGGCCGGCGCCGACCTGTTCTTCAAGATCATGGGCGTCATGGCGGGCCGTCCGCTGAGCGAGGACTCCCGCGCCGAGGTCGAGGAGATGGCCCGGCGGGAGGAACGGGTCGTGCTGCGCCTGCGCCCGTACGCGACGTTCGCCACCCCGCCGCGCCACGTCACCACCGAGGCGGACCTCGCCGGCCTCACCCATTGGACCAGCGCCTCGGTCCCCTGGGACGCCTGACGACCCGAGTCTTTCCGAAGATCCGGTTCCGCTCGTCCCATGTTGCATAGATCACATTTCCACGGCCTTTTTAAGGCGTAGAGTTCCGCTTCGGAGCGCCGGGAAGCCTGGTCGGCAACAACGACAGGCATGCCGGGGGAGGCGCGAGAGATGACGGAATTCCTACGGGTGGCATTGGATTTTCCGGCGGTCGTTCCGGGCCTTTTCCTCCTCGTGGTGCTCGCCTACTGGGC
Organism: Actinoallomurus iriomotensis; assembly: GCF_030269445.1. GTDB lineage: Bacteria > Actinomycetota > Actinomycetes > Streptosporangiales > Streptosporangiaceae > Actinoallomurus > Actinoallomurus iriomotensis. The sequence continues at coordinate 193,961 of NZ_BSTJ01000015.1, read as the reverse complement.
GCTGGTCGCGTGCGGGGCGCTGGACGCGCTGGCCGGCGCCGCCGTAGCCGTTCTGGTGTCGTTGTTCGTGGCGGTCGCCTGGTTCGCGTGCCTGGCCGGAGCCGTGCTGCTGCGCCGGGGCGACGTGTCGGGCGTGTTGCCGTCCACCGGCGTGCTGGTCGGCTCCGTGCTGCTGTCCGCCCTGCTCACCCGCCTGCTGATGCGACCGCTGCGGCGCATGATCGCCGAAGAGGCGGTGCCCACCCGGCGTGACTTCGTCGGCCGGATGTGCGTGATCAGCACCGGCCGGGTGGATCTCCGTTTCGGTCAGGCCGTCGTGCGCGCCGCCGACGGCTCGGCCGCCGTCATTCAGGTGCGGCAACAGCGGAACCGGGACGACGAACCCGCCCTCAAAGCAGGTAGTACCGCACTGATCTTCGACTACGACGCCGAGGGCGAGTTCTTCTGGGTGATGCCGTATGACGCGGAGCTCGACCCCCACCGTTCACCTCGCTGATTCAATTCTCACTCCCGCGATGAAGGACCACTGATGGATTCGCTGTTCGTCGGGCTCGGCGTGCTGGTCGCCGCGATTCTGCTCGTGCTCGCCGGTGTCATCGTGATGCTCCGGCTGTTCCGCAAGGTGGAGCAGGGGCGCGTGCTGATCGTTTCGAAGATCAAGAAGGTGCACGTCACGTTCACCGGCGCGATCGTGCTGCCGATCCTGCACAAGGCCGAGGTGATGGACATCTCGGTGAAGACCATCGAGATCGAGCGTTCGGGCGCCGAGGGCCTGATCTGCCGGGACAACATCCGCGCCGACATCCGCATCACGTTCTTCGTCCGGGTCAACAAGACCGTCGAGGACGTCATCCAGGTCGCCCAGGCCATCGGCACGGCGCGCGCCAGCCACGAGGAGACGCTCCAGACGCTGTTCAACGCCAAGTTCTCCGAGGCGCTGAAGACCGTCGGCAAGCAGATGGACTTCGTCGACCTGTACACCCACCGGCACGAGTTCCGCGACCAGATCGTGCAGATCATCGGCACCGACCTGAACGGCTACCACCTCGAGGACGCGGCCATCGACCACCTCGAGCAGACGCCGCTGGACAGCCTCAACCCGACGAACATCCTCGACGCGCAGGGCATCCGCAAGATCACCGAGCTGACCGCGATCGAGCACGTGCGCACCAACGAGTACCAGCGCAACGAGCAGAAGGAGATCACGCGGCAGAACGTCGACGCGCGTGAGGCGATCCTCGAGCTCGAACGCCGGCAGGCCGAGGCCGAGGTCAAGAAGAAGCGCGAGATCGAGACGGTCCGGGCCCGCGAGGAGGCCGAGATCGCCAAGGTGCAGGCCGAGGAGCGGCTGACCTCCCAGAGCGCGCACATCCGTACCGACGAGCAGCTCGGCATCCAGCAGGAGAACCGCAACCGGGAGATCGCCGTCGCGGAGAAGAACCGCGAACGCGTCATCGCGGTGGAGAGCGAGCGCATCGAGAAGGACCGCCTGCTCGAGGTGATCGCCCGCGAGCGCGAGACCGAGCTGTCCCGGATCGCCAAGGACAAGGAGGTCGAGGCGGAGAAGCGGGAGATCGCCGACGTCATCCGCGAGCGCATCGCGGTGGAGAAGACGGTCGCCGAGCAGGAGGAGAACATCAAGAAGCTCCGCGTCGTCGAGGAGGCCGAGCGCACGCGCCAGGCCCTGGTCATCCAGGCCGAGGCGGAGGCGCAGGAGAACCTCGTCAAGGGCATCAAGGCGGCCGAGGCCGCCGAGGAGGCGGCCAAGTTCCAGGCCCGCCAGGAGCTGCTGCTCGCCGAGGCGCGGCAGAAGACCGCCGAGCTCGACGCGCAGGCCAAGATCCGGCTGGCCGAGGGCGTCCAGGCCGAGGCCGCGGCGGAGGGCCTGGCCGAGGTGCAGGTGCGCGAGCGGGACGCCGAGGCCATCGAGAAGGTCGGCAACGCCGAGGCCGCCGTCGACCGGCAGAAGGCCCTCGCCGCCGCCGACGGCATCCGCGAGAAGCTCAAGGCCGAGGCGGAGGGCCTCACCGACAAGGCCGCCGGCATGGCCGCGATGGACGACGCGACGCGGGGGCACGAGGAGTACCGCCTGCGGCTGGAGGCGGAGAAGGAGATCCGCCTGGCCGGCCTGGACGTCCAGCGGGAGGTCGCCGGCGAGCAGGCGACGGTACTGGCGTCCGCGTTGGAGAAGGCCGACATCGACATCGTCGGCGGCGAGAGCACGTTCTTCGACAAGGTCGTCGGCGCGATCGGCGTCGGCAAGAGCATGGACGGGTTCGTCGAGCACTCCGGCGTGGCGCGCGGCCTCGCCGGGCCGTGGCTGAACGGCGACCGCAGCTTCCCCGAGGACCTCACCCGGCTGCTCGGCTCGGTCAGCACGGACGACGTGAAGAACCTCACCCTGTCCGCCCTGCTCATGCAGCGGATCCGGGGCGGCGGGTCGGACGGCGCCAAGGCGCAGGAACTGCTCGACCACGCCGAACGCCTCGGTGTCGCCGACGCCGCCGTCTCCTCCGTCGCCGTCATCGACCAGTGACGGTAGGAGAGGAGAAGCCTGAGCCGAAGCTGGACGCGGGCACCTACGAGGTGCTCCGCGCCCGGCTCGGCGAGCAGGCCGAAGCGCTGGCGGGCCGGGCCGAGACGCTGAACGCCCGGCGCGTGGAGACCTTCGGCGGCGCCGAGCTGCGGCTCGTCGGCGCCGAGCGGATCCGCACCGAGAACAACTGCGTGCCCCGCGACATCGCCGCCGTCGGCGAGCTGCTGCTGTTCGGGTACAACGTGTTCATCGGGCTCCGCCCGGAGACGTCGGTGGACGACGTGTTCGCGGTGCACCGGTTCGTCCGGGACGGCGAGAAGTTCCGGTTCGAGGCCGCCGAGTCGGACCTGCTGCGCGACCCGCAGTTCGAACGCGACTTCACGGAGCTGTACCGCTACTACCGCGACAGCCGGCTGCTCCAGCTCCGCCACGTCGAGGGCAAGCTCCTGGCCGTCTTCCAGACCGGCCTGGAGGCCGAGCACGACACCCGCGTGCTCCGATGGAAGACCGGGACGGACGGCACCGTCGTCTACCAGGACAACCTGGGCGAGCCGGACCACGTCTTCCCGCCGTCGCACGACTTCACCTGGACCGAGACGACCCGCGACGACCACGTCCTGGGCCGGCACCCCCACATCTCGATCGAGGACGAGATCTTCGTCGAGACCGTCGGGGGCGACCTGACCGTCAAGCTGGAGAACAACACCGAGACCGGGGAGGGCGTCTACCGCGAGCCGGTCGCCGAGCCGCTGCAGAGCCTCGCCGACGCCGAGGTGGAGTACGCCCGCGTCGGCGCGCTGATCCTGCTGCGCGTGCGGCCGTACAAGGAGGAGGACCGGCGGCACCTGGTCTTCAACACCCGCACCCGGTCCGTCGTACGGCTCGACGGCATCGGCCAGGCGTGCCGCCGGCTCCCGGAGGACCAGGGGATCATCTTCCCCGGCGGCTACTACCTGGTCACCGGGACGGCCAAGACCTTCGACACCGAGACCGACCGGCTGGAGTACGAGCGCGTCATCCGGTCCCCGAACGGCGAGGACGCGCTCTACGTCTTCCACGCCCGCGAGGCCGGCCGGTACCTCCTGCTGCCGTACAACGTGATCCGCAAGGAGGTCGCCACCCCGATCACGTGCCACGGCTACTCGCTGTTCGACGACGGCACGCTGGTCTCGTTCCGCGCCGACTCGGCCGAGCCCACCCGGGTGCACCAGATGCAGGTGTGGCAGACCCCCTACGTGTCGGACACGTACGCGGCGGCGCAGCCGGTCGGCACCGGGCCGCTGGAGCGCGTCGGCAACGCCGACCTGGTCCGCGGCATCTCCGACGCCCTCTCGATCGCCCGTACGGTGGCCGAGAGCGAGCCGTCGGAGGCGGTGCTCGAGGCGTTGATCGCGGCCTGTGACCGGGCCGCGGACCGCTACTTCTGGTTCGGCGAGCAGGGCCTGCGCGAGCCGCTCGACGGTGTGCGCGCCGCCGCCGAGCAGGTCCTGGAGGAGTACGAGAACGTCCAGCGGCTCACCGCGCAGGCGTCCGGCGCGCTCGCCGAGGCCGAGGAGCGGATCACCACCCTGATCCGGCAGACGAGAGGCGAGTCGCCGGCCACCGCCGACGCGTGGGTGAGCCGGCTCGCCGAGCTGCGCCGCTCGCAGGGGCGGCTCGAGACGCTGCGCGAGATGCGGTACGCGGACACGGCGGGGATCGACGCGCTGGCCGGGCGGCTCGGCGACGAACTCACCGCGACGGGCGGTCGCGCCGTGGCGTTCCTCCAGGGGCCGGACGCCTTCACCGGCTACCACGAGCGGATCGGCCGGATCGCCGCCGACGCCGAGGCGATCGCGACCGCGGCCGAGGCCGATCCCGTACGGGAACGGCTCGCCGAGCAGACCCACGGCCTGGAGACGCTCACCGAGGTCGTCGGATCGCTCGACGTCGCCGACGCCCGCGTCCGCACCTCCATCCTGGAGCGGATCGGCGAGGCGCTCGCCGAGATCAACCAGGCTCAGGCGAGCCTGACCGCCCGCCGCCGCGAACTGCTCGACGCTGAGGGCCGGGCCGCGTTCGCGGCGGAGTTCGCGCTGCTCGGCCAGGCCGTGACCGCGGCCCTGGCGATGGCCGACTCTCCCGCGCACTGCGACGACCAGCTCGGCCGCATGATGCTCCAGCTGGAGAACCTGGAGTCGCGGTTCGCCGAGTTCGACGACTTCGTCGCGCGGCTGTCCGCCCGGCGCGAGGAGGTCTACGAGGCGTTCTCCACGCGCAAGCAGGCACTCGTCGACGAGCAGGTACGGCGGGCGGACCGGCTCGCCGAGTCGGCCGAACGCGTCCTGACCGGGATCCAGCGGCGCGTCGCCGAACTGGACTCCCTCGACGAGATCAACACCTACTTCGCCGCCGACCCGATGGTGGCCAAGGTCCGCGGCGTCGCCGATCAACTGCGGGACCTCGGCGACGCGGTGCGCGCGGAGGAACTCGCCGGACGGCTCAAGGCCGCCCGGCAGGACGCCGGCCGGGTCCTGCGCGACCGCGTCGACCTGTACGAGGGCGGCGGGCAGGCGATCCGCCTCGGCCGGCACCGGTTCGCGGTCAACACCCAGCCCCTCGACCTGACCCTCGTGCCGTACGAGGGCGGCCTGGCGTACGCGGTGACCGCGACCGACTACCGGCAGCCGGTGCGCGACCCGGACTTCGCGGCGACCCGGCCGTACTGGGACCAGTCGCTGGTCTCCGAGACGCCTGAGGTCTACCGCGCCGAGTACCTCGCCGCGGACCTGCTCACCGGCCCCTCGCTCGGCGCGCTGCGGCGCGCGGCCGAGTCCGCCGACGGCCTGTTCGCCGAGGTGCGGCGCGCCGCCGAGACCCGGTACGACGAGGGCTACGAACGCGGCGTCCACGACCGCGACGCCGCTCTGATCGTGGCGGCGCTGCTGCGGCTGCACGACGACGCCGGGCTGCTGCGCTACCCACCGGCCGCGCGTGCGGCCGCCCAGCTGTTCTGGGCGCACGGCGCCGCGAAGGAGGACCGTACGTCCTGGGCCGCGCGGGCCCGGTCCCTCGCCCGCGCGCGTGCCGCGTTCGGCGACGCGGCGGCGGTCGCGGGGCTGCGCGCCGAACTGACCGCGGCCATCGCGGCCTCCGCCCTCGACGCCGGGCCGCACGACCTCGCGGGGGAGTACCTGTTCGAGGAGCTGGCCGCCGCGCCGGAGGGCTTCGTCACCGGCGCGGGCGCCCGCGCCCTCCTGGACGGGTTCCGGCGGGCGCTCGGCGGCGATCCGGGGTTCGAGGCCGACCTGCGCGATCTGGGCGACGACCTGGCGGCACGGCGGCAGCTCGTCGAGGCCTGGCTGAGCGCGTACGTGGCGTCGGACGCCTCGCCCGCCGGCGATCTGGCCGAGGCGGTGGCGATCGAGCTGTGCGGGCCGCTGCCGCGCTATGAGTCCTCCGCGCCGCTGACCGCGACCGTCGAGGGCCTGCTCGGCACGCACCCGCGCGTCACCGGCCGGCGGCTGGAACTCCGCCTCGATGAGGTGCTGACCCGTACCCGCCGGTTCCGCGCCGAACGCGTGCCCGCCTACCGGGCGTACCAGAAGCGACGCGGGGAGCTGGTCGCGGCCGAGCGGTCGCGGCTGCGGTTGGAGGAGTACCGGCCGAAGGTGATGAGCGGGTTCGTGCGCAACGCCCTGCTGGACGAGGTCTACCTGCCGCTGATCGGCGACAACCTGGCCAAGCAGCTCGGCGCGGCGGGCGACGCCAAGCGCACCGACCAGATGGGCCTGCTGATGCTCATCTCACCGCCCGGGTACGGCAAGACGACGCTGATGGAGTACGTCGCGGGGCGGCTCGGCCTGATGTTCGTCAAGATCAACGGGCCGGCGCTCGGCCAGTCGGTCACCTCGCTGGACCCGGCCGAGGCGCCGAACGCCACCGCGCGCCAGGAGGTCGAGAAGATCTCCTTCGCGCTGGAGATGGGCAACAACGTGCTGCTCTACCTCGACGACATCCAGCACACGTCGCCGGAGCTGCTGCAGCGGTTCATCTCGCTGTGCGACGCCCAGCGCCGCATCGAGGGCGTCTGGGAGGGCCGCACCCGCACGTACGACCTGCGCGGCAAGCGGTTCGCGGTGTGCATGGCGGGCAACCCGTTCACCGAGTCGGGCCGGCGGTTCCGCGTCCCGGACATGCTGGCCAACCGCGCCGACGTGTGGAACCTCGGCGACGTGCTGTCCGGGCGCGAGGAGCTGTTCGCGCTCAGCTACGTGGAGAACGCCCTGACCTCCAACCCCGTGCTCGCCCCGCTGTCCACCCGCGACCGCGCCGACGTCGAGCTGTTCGTACGCCTCGCGCGCGGCGACTCCACGGCGATGCCCGACCGGCTCGTCCACCCGTACTCCGCGACCGAGGTCGAGCAGATCACCGCCGTGCTGCGCAAGCTGCTGAGGGTGCAGCGGGTGGTGCTCGCGTGCAACCGGGCCTACATCGCCTCGGCGGCGCAGAACGACGCGTCGCGGACCGAGCCGCCGTTCCAGCTGCAGGGCTCCTACCGGAACATGAACAAGCTGGCCGAACGCATCGTGCCGGCGATGAACGACGCGGAGCTGGAGGCGGTCGTCGACGACCACTACCTCGGCGAGGCGCAGACGCTGGCCTCCGGAGCCGAGGCGAACCTGCTGAAACTCGGCGAGCTGCGCGGCACGCTGACCGCCGAGCAGAGCGAGCGCTGGGCGGAGGTGAAGGCGGCGTTCGTACGGGCCCGGGCGCTGGGCGGCGAGGAGGACGACCCGATGAGCCGGGCGGTCGGCGCCCTCGGCCTGCTCGCCGACCGGATCGCCGGAGTGGAGACCGCCATCGCCCGCACCGGCCGGTCCGACCGTCCGCCTACGGGATGACGGTCAGCGCCGGAGGGGAGGCGGCGGCGCGCGCCGCGAGTGCGGCGACCAGTGCCGTACGGATGTGGTCGAACAACGCGAAAAGGTCGGCACAGTAAACCGAACGATGGTCGAACCCTTTTTGGTCCTGATAACGATGGGAATAATGTCCGCCCGCGCATACGGCCGCCCAGCGGCACTCGCGGCACTCCCCGGGTATTCCGGTCATGCCTAATTGGCGGGCGATGGTGGCAGGATGTCGGAGCGCGGCATCGAAATCGTCATCGCCGACGTCCAGGCCGAGGTACGCGGCGCCGTCGAAAGCCGCGGCGAGGATATCCGACTGCTCGATCTGCCCGTCGGTCTCCACGACGATCATCGCGGCGGGGCTCGTCCCGATCCCCTCGACGGCCGACGCGCCGCCGAGAAGCACATTGATGATCTCCTCGAACAGCCGGATCCGCGTCTCGCGCACCGGTGCGTGGAACCAGCGGTCGAAGATGGGGATCAGCCAGGCCGCGTACGCGCCCGCCGGTCCGGCCGGCGGGTTGCTCCAGTTGGCGTGCGGCAGCAGCAGGTCGATCGCGGGCGGCGAGAAGGCCAGCAGCGCCTCGTAGGTCGCGATCGGGTCGTTGGCCAGGTCGATGACGCACAGCAGCCCGGAGAACAGGTGACCGAACTCCGGGCCCGTCAGCGCGTCCAGCCCTCGCGTGACCTGGGCGTGACTGCCGCCTCGCGGCCTGCGCCGGGCGCGGTCGTGGGCGGCCGCGTCGCCGTCCAGGCTGACTCCGACGCGGATCCCCAGCTCGTCGAACAGGGTCAGGAAGCGGCGGTCGAGCAGGGTCCCGTTGCTCTGGAGGGAGAAGTCGACCGTCGCGGCGTCGCCCACCGCGCCGCGCACGGCCGTCACGACGTGGCGAAGCCGATCGGGGCCGGCCAGGAGCGGTTCTCCGCCGTGCAGGACGACCGCGATGTCGGTCAGGTCGTGCGACCGCACGTGCTCGGCGATCCGGGCCGCGGCTAAGTCCGCGATTCGGGCGGACATGACGGGTGGCCGATGCCGCCAGCGCTGATCGGCCATCGTGTACAGATAGCAGTAGGTGCAGGCGAGATTGCACCGACTGTGCACCTTGAGAATGAACTGACGGAAGGGGGTCGGCTTCTTGATCGGCCGATTGCGGCCAATAAGTCCGTTGATCATGAACCGGAGCCTACGCCGGGTCTAGGGGGTCGATAGTGTCGAGTGACGCTTTACAAACCACTTTAGTGGGGGACCATGTAAAAAGCGGTGTCTATTATAGAAGTCGGTTCTGGGCGCGGGCGGTGGAGGCATGCGGGGAAACGGGCAGCCGGCTCTGGTGGACCTCTCGGGGGTCGATCTGGAGGCTCCGGACCTACAACAGGACGAGTCGGTCATGGGCTGGGCGCTGACCCGGAGACGCCGCGAGGGCGACGAGGGCACGCCGGGATACGCCAGTTTCATCAATGACACGGTCCTCGAAGGCTCGCGCCGGACGGAGCGCGGCACGAGGGCAGGCGGCACGGCGTGACCGGCCGTCGCTCGACCCGGTGCGTGACGTTCACCTCGGCGGCGCGGGGGCTCGGCCGCACCGCGGCCGTCGCGAACACCGCCATGATCCTGGCCGGAGCGCGTGAGCGCGTCCTCGTCGTCGACTGGAGCGGCGAGCGCCCCACCGATCGCGGCTACTTCAAGCCCTTCAGCGTCGGTGAGCCGCCCGAGGTCGCCGCGCTCGGCGCGCTCCTCGACCGGCTGACCGGACAGGACCCCGGCACGTGGCGGCCCGAACGGTTCCAGCCTCCCGGAGACGCCGGCCCGGTCGACCTGGTCACGCCCCTCGGCCCCGGGCGAGGTGAGTCGCTGCCGGGGCTGCCCTGGGCGGAACCGATCGACGTCATCGTCCAGCGGCTGCGCGACGCGATGGAGGACCTGCCCTACGGCTACATCCTCGTCGACGCGCCCACCGAGCCGAACGCCGACATCATCGACGTCATCGCCCGGGGCAGCGACGTCGCCGTCGTGGCCTTCGGGCCGGGCCGCCTGGCCGCCCTTCAGGCGGCGAACCTCGCCGAGGCGATCCAGGCGCAGGCCGCGGCCGGGATCGACCTGCTGCCACTGCGGGCCGGTCCCCGCACCACCGGGCCGGAGATCGCCCAGGTCGACGCGGACCTCCTCACCCAGCTGTTCGAGGCACCGCCCGGCACCGGCAAAGAGGTCCTCACCGTCCCGTTCCTGTCCCGGCAGGCCGGCCGCTCCATCCTCGCGACCCTGGCGGAGGAGCCGGACAGCGAGGTGGTGCGGGCGTACGGCCGGCTGACCGAGCGGCTCTCCGGCGGCGTCGTCACCGGTCACGCCGAGCTGCCGGCCGCGCTGCGGGCGAACTACCGCATCGCCGTCGGCCTGGACGAAGCCCGCGAGACCGAGCGGTTCACGGTCGTCCACGACCGGGCCGACCGCCGCTGGGCCGACTGGGTCCAGGCGCAGCTGCGCGGCCTCGGCGCCGACGTCACGCTGGCCGCGGAGGGCGAGCCGGTCACGGGCCGGGTCGTCGTGATCGCCTCGGCCCACCTGCTGCCGGCGCTCGCCGACGCGCGGCACGGCACGGACCCCGCCCTCGTGCTCTGCGTGTCCGACGACGTCGCCGAGCGGCTCCCGGACACGCCGCTCACGCTGAACCTCGCCGGCCGGGAGCAACGCGAGGCGATCCGGCTCTTACAAGGCCGGCTCGGCCTCGTCGCCGGCGGCCTGCCCTCGCCGCCCGTCGGCTTCGTCCCCGCGTATCCGCTCGACCCGCCCCCGGACGGCGCGGTCGCCAACCACGTCCTGCCCGACGACGGCCCGTTCGTCGGGCGCGACGGAGACCTGGCCGCGCTGCGCGACCGGCTGATGCGCGACGTCGACGGCTGCGAGCCGCACGTCCTCGGCGGCCCGCCGGGCATCGGCAAGACCGCCATGGTCGAGCACTACATCCGGGCCTTCGGCGAGGACTACGGGATCATCTGGTGGGTCTCGGCGCGCACGCCGGAGCTCGCACGGCTCGACCTGAACGCCCTGGCCGCGCGGCTGCGGGTGGCCCCGGAGGGCGACCCCGCGGCGGCCGTCGTCACCGCGCTGCGCTCCTCCGGGCAGGACAACTGGCTGCTCGTCTACGACGACGCCGACGACCTGGCCGCGCTGGAGGACCTCATCCCGTCCGGCGGTCCCGGCCACGTGCTCATCACCAGCCGTACGGCCGGGGACGCCGCCGACCGCCTCGGGCCGGTCGACACCGGCCCGGGACGGCGTTTCCTGCGCGAGCGGATCGACGGGCTGTCGGACGAGCACGCCGAGACCGTCGTCGGCATCGTCGAGGGCCTGCCGCTCGCGCTGAGGCTGGCGGCGGCGTGGATCCGCGAGGCGGTCGACTACCTGCTGGCCATCAGGGCGCTCGACACCGACGGCGCGACGGCGTGGGCGGTGGCGGAGTTCAAGGCACGCGTCGCCCAGCGGATGAGGACGCCCGGGACGGAGCCGACCGCGGCCTGCCTGGACGTGACGTTCGAGTCGATGGAGGACGGCCCGCTCGGGTGCCTCGCGGCCCGGCTGCTCGAACTCTGCGCCTGGCTCGCGCCCGAGGGCGCGAGCCACCGGCTCTTGGCGTCGGCGCCGTTCCTCGACCGGCTCGCCGTCGCGGCCGGTCCGGAGGCCGGCGAGCTCGTCGCCGCCGACAGCATGGTGCTGGACCAGCTGCTGCGGCTCTGCGTGCGCTTCGGCCTGGCCGACGTCCAGTGGAGCCGCGACCCGCGGATCCTGCTGCACCGGAGGGTGCAGGAGCTCATCCGGGACCGCCTCTCCCCGGAGCAGGCGGCCGAGCGGCAGGGGCAGACGATCGGCGCCCTCGCGGACATCGTGCCCGTCGAGGCCGACGGCCCGGTGAGCCTCCACGGGGAGGTGTTCTCCGAGCTCCACCGGCATCTGGGCCCGTCCGGGGCCGCCGAGAGCCTCGACGCCCACGCTCGCCGCTGGCTCGTCGAGCAGGTGCGATTCCAGTACGTCACCGGCGACCGGGGGAGCTGGAGCCTCATGCTCCCGATGGTCGAGGAGCTGCTGCCGGCCTGGCCGGACGACCTGCTCAAGGGGCGCCTGCTCGTCCAGGTCGCCAACCTCCGCCGTGACCTCGGCCGGTTCGACGACGCCCTGCGGGCGAGCGAGCAGGCGCTGACGATCCTGCGCGGAGCGGACGCGGCGGGCCGCTACTGGGCACTGACCGCGGGCCGCGGCCGCACCGGAGACCGGCGCGGCCTGGGACAGTTCGGCCAGGCGCTGGGCGAGATCGAGGGCGTGTACGAGGAGACCCGCCTGCTCCTCGGCGACGGCCACCGCGACACGACCATCGCCCGTAACAACCTCGCCGAGGCCGCCTTCCTCACCGGACAGCACCAGCTCGCCGAGGACACGGCCGTACGCGCGTGGCGGCAGCAGGTGGCCGAGTTCGGGGAGACCGACCCGATCGCGTTGCGCATCGCCCGCCGGGTCGGCGATTACAAGTTCGCGAACGGGCGCAAGGACGAGGCGCGGCGCCTGCTCGTCATGAGCCTCGGCCAGGCGCGTGACCAGAAGACGCCCGACCGGCTCAGCGAGATGGACCTGCTGAGGAGCCTCGCGATCGTCGACCGGCAGCGGGGGGTGGACGCCGCGGACGAGAAGATCCGGAGGGCCGTGCGCGGGTTCCGCGCGGTCCTGGGCGCCGGCCATCCCAGCACCCTGGCCGCCGAGCTGAGCCTGGCGATCGAGCTCGACGAGGCCGGCGATCACCTGGGGGCCTCGCGGCTGGGCCGGCGGCTCCTCGACGACCTCGTCGGCGTGTACGGCCCCGGCCATCCCTTCGTCCAGCTGTGCCGGCTCGACCTCGGCCTGTTCGAGGGCACGATGGAGGCGCCCGAGAACACCCTCGCGACGGTGCGGGAGGCGAGACAGCGGCTCGTCGCCGCGCTCGGCGAGCAGCATCCGTGGGCGATGGTGGCCGCGCTGCACGAGGCACGGGCGCTGACGGGTCTCGGCCGGGCCGACGAGGCGCTGCGACTGCACGAGGCGACCGCCGCGGACCTGCTCGACTATCTGGGGGACGAACACCCCTATACCGAGGTCGCCGCCGCGGCGCTCGAGACGGCTGAGGGCCTGACCGAAGCGAGCATTACTTCCGCCATTTATGTGGACATTCCAATCATCTGATGGGGAAAAGCGGGTTTTCGAAGGAGGCGGCAATGGGGGAGCTTCGCACAACTCGTGCGAGTGTCCATGAATGGACGGGCAGCCGCAGCATCGAGCAGGTTACGGTCAGCACTTTTCACGACTACGTATGCCGGCAGGGAGGTCCGCACTACCTGGCCAAGTACGACCACGGCGTCTATGAGTTCGCCGTGGACGTGCTCGACGACGGGGAGCTCTTCTCGGCCGGCTCCGACGCGTCGCCGGACCGGCGCCACTTCTACCAGGCGGCCGGGCAGCAGCTCGCCTTCATGATGACCGCCCTGGACCAGCAGCTGAACGACCTCGAGACGGGCCGGCTGATCCGCATGGTGCTGCACGCGGAGCGCGGGGCCATGTTCTGCATGTCGGTCACGCCGAAGAACTACGTCCTGGCGATCGTCTTCGGAGCCGCCGCCGCCGTGAAGGGCCGGACGGCCCGGGTGTTGCCGCAGGTCGGTCTCGTCCGCGACGCCGATGTGTTCGTCAGCGGCATCGTCGACGGGCTCCGCGACCGGCTCGGGATCCCGTCCCAGAACCCCGGCGGCTGGAAGAGCACCATGCCGGCGGCGAACGCGCCGTCGGCGGACGAACCGGCGAACGACGAGACCTTCCGATCCGCGGTCCAGCGACGGAGCTCGCCGCTGTCCACGCTGGGTGGCCGGCTGCCCGACCTGCTCAGACCGGACGAACTCGTCTACCTCGCGCACTGCCGGTCGGGAGACATCGTCGCGGAGGCGGACCTCCTCGACCACGAGCAGGTCGTCGCGCTGCGGCCGGCGCATCTGCCGCCTCCGGCGATGCGGACGCTCTACCGGCGCACGGCCGAGGGGTTCGTCACGTTCACCCGGCAGCTGAGCCAACTCGCCCGGCAGGCGGTTCGCGGCCGGATGCTGCGCATCGTGCTGGACGTCGAACAGGGCGCCGTCTACTACTACCGCCTCGGCCCCCGCGACTACCTCGTCGGGGTGACCGTCAACCAGAAGCGCGTGAGTCAGGCCGACCGGAGAATGGGCGAACTCGTGGCCGGCCTTGTCGGCGCCGGGGCGAGTTTCGGACAGTAACAATTGCCGTCGGTCTGACAATATTCTACACTCGAAACGACAGCGTCGTCATTGTCTTTGTCCCCTGCTCGCGGGAAGTGTCCGGCGCCATGGCGAAGCGATTTGCGTTAATGCTCGTAATAGTCGGATTAGGCGCTCTCGCAGGCGGATACTTCGGACATGTCGGGGCGCTGCTCAACAGCGGTTACTACCCGGCGGTGGTGACGGGGCTTCTCGCGCTGGGCCTCTACGGCAGCACGCACGCCATCGACCTCGAGCACCTGCGCGGCGACCTGCGTACGGTCGTGCTCGCCGTCACGGTGGGCGTCCTGTTGAAAGCCGCGTTGATCAGCGCCGTCATGCTCGCGTTCTTCCCCAGGCCCGGCTCGCTGGTGCTCGGCATCGCCGTGGCGCAGATCGACCCGCTGTCGGTGGTGGCCCTCGGCGGCTCCTCCCGGCTCTCCGCGCGCGGACGTGGCCTGCTCCTCGCGTGGGCGTCCTTCGACGACCCCGTCACGACGCTCCTCACGATCTATGTCGGGGCGCTGGCGCTGTCGGCGCGGCACGGCGGGTCGGCCGCCGCGCTGAACCTCGGCGGACCCGGGTCCTTCGCCCTCGACCTTCTGGGCAACGTGCTGCTGGCCGGCGCGGTGTTCCTGGCCTACCGGTGGGTCCGGCGGTTCCGTCCGTGGCCCCGGCTGGCGGTCACCTGTCTCCTGCTCGCCGGCACGGTCGCCGTCGCGATCTGGCAGGTGTGGGTGCTGGCCGTGGCCCTCGTCGGCCTGGCGGTGCGGCCGGTCATCCCCGGCCGGCCGCGCGCCGTCGGCCGGCTGCTGGACCGGGCCGTCGATCTCGCCTTCGTCCTGGCCACGGGTCTGCTCGGCCTGATCCTCTCGCTCGGGATCTCGCCCGGAGCCGGGCTCGTCCTGGGGCTCGCGGCGTTCGGCGCCCAGGCGGTCGTCAGCCTTCCGCTGACACGTTCGCAGAGCAGCGGCGACATGGTGTACCTGGCACTGGCGCAGCAGAACGGCATCACGGCGATCGTGCTGGCGTTGCTCCTCGAACCCGCGTTCGCCGGGACGGTGGCCGTGGTCGCCCCCGCCATCCTGGTCATCAACCTGCTCTATCTCGTGAGCAACACGGCGTACGCCCGGCTCGTCCCCTCAGCGGCCGTGGAGCCCGCCGGGGCCGGTGGCCGAGAAGGCCTGCCGGACGCGGTGCCCGAGCTCGCTGAGCAGCACGTACATGTCGGCCTGCCGACGAGACCGGGTGCGTTGCTCGATGACCGCGGTCCGCGATGAGGGTCGCGCGAGCAGGTCGTTGAGCGTGTTCAGCTGGTAGACCGGCAGCTCCTCCAGCACCGTGTCGAAGGCGCGGCAGAAGACGGCCAGCCGTTCGAGCTGCCGCGCGCTGGGCGTCGCACCGTCCAGCTGCCCGTACCAGTCCTCGACCGCGGTACGGAAGGCCGCGATCAACGCCTCGGTGAGCTTCGCGACGCCGACCGTGCGCACGGCCTCGCTGCTGTGCAGCCGCAGCAGGACGCCGCTCACGCTCCCCGGCGACTCGGCGCCGAACAGCTCGCCGAGGGCGGCGTCCAGGCCGGTCAGCGCCTTCAGTTCGGTGACCACCTCCGTGAAGATCACTTCAACGTGCTCGGGCAGCGGCCGGTGGCGGCGGCGCGGATCGAGGTCCTGCAGATCGCGGGCCAGGGCGGCGTACTGGCGTTCGGTGGTGTCGCGCATCGACTCGACCTGGAGCGCGAGCTCCTCCAGATAGCGCTGCGCGTTGGTCTGCGCCGCCGCGAGCCGGCTGATGTTGGCCCGGATCACGGCCGTCTCGCCCTCGGCGGCCTCCAGCGGCCCGGTCAACCGGCGCAGGAGCGACTCGAAGTCTTCGGAGAACCGCTCCCTGGCGAAGATGAGAGGCGGCTCGGAGAAACTCTCCTCCAGGTCCCGGCGCACCGGGTCGGCCAGGAAGCCGTTGACGATGAGCGCGGTCCTGCTGCGGGGAGCCGTCGTACGGACCGCCCTGGCGTTGGCGATCAACCGCTGGGCGTCGGCCTCGTCCAGGACCGAGTCGGTGAGGAAGATCGCGCACCCCGTGTCGTAGACGGGGACCCAGTAGGGGGCGCGGGGGCCGTCCTCGCCGCCGACCGGGTGGTCGGTGTGGTACTCGCGAGCCTGTTTCTGCAGCTCGGTGGCGATCTGCTTGCGGACCGTACGTTCGTCGACGACCTCGGACTTGCCTTTCGCCGCCCGGCGGACCATCAATCGGTCGACCCGGCCGGTGTCGAGCGACATGCGGTAGCACGACTGGCAGATCTGGATGATCCGGCGAGCGTTGCCCCCGGTGAGCAGGTAGATGAACTGGATGATCTCCGCGCTGAAGGGACCCAGCCCCGGCCCGTAGCGCGTGGCGGCCATGCTCTTGTCGATGTAGTCGAGCACCTGTTCCGCCGACAGGCCGTCGTCGGTGGAGATCGTCGCCGTGATGGCGTGTTCGGCGTTGTTCTGGCCGATCGCCTCCAGGAACTCCGGCAGGCCGCAGAGCACGAGGAAGATCCCCTGGCGCGTCGCGAGGTCGGTCAGCGCGCGGAACGCCGCGATGGTCTCCGCGGGGGGACGGCTCGAACTCGGAAGCACCTTCTCCAGTTCGTCGAAGACGAGGACGAAGTGGCGCGAGCGGCCGCGGTAGAGGAGCGCCAGCACGCCCATCGCCTCGAGCGCACGTGGCTCGTCGTCGATCCGGCTGGTGATGCCCCGCTCGCGGAGCAGGGGATCGGGCTCCTCTCCTCGCAGCCACTCCCAGACCTGATCGGCCAGGTCGTTGCGGAGCAGGAGCATGAGGGCGGTGCCGTACTCCTCATTCCGGGTGACCTTCGCCAGATCCGCGTTGAGTCGTTGCAGGAAGGTGCTCTCGGCCAGATTGAACTGCGTGACGAAATGCTGTGGATCGATCTCCAGCTCGCGCAGGCGACGAGTGACCTCAGGAGGGAATCCGGTATTCTCCAGCGAGTCGGCCACGATGTGGGCGTAATATTCGCGGATATGGCGGATCACGTCGTCGCGATTGAAAGTTGCAAGATAGTTGCCGCGATAAAGAGTGTGAAACCCGCCCTCCTGCGCGCCCACATAGGCGTAGCGTGCGTCGTCGCCGTGCGATGAGCGCACCTTGCGGAGTAACTGGGTCGCCAGGTGGGTCTTTCCGGTGCCGTAGTCGCCGGAGACCGCCAGCACGACACCCTCGGTGCCGTCTTCGGCGAGGTGGGCGTCGAGCAGCCGCATCGCCTCGTCGATCGCCGGCGTCGGCACGCTGACCACGTCGACGCCGAGCGCCCAGGGATCGGCTGAGGGTCGAGGGAAGGGATTGTCGTCAATTAGCTGTTCTTGGCGCGCATTAGGGGCATTCATCACAACTATCCCGCCCGCCCCTCCAGCTCGCCCGCTATGAAGCTCGTCAAGTCATCCAGTGTTACTATATCTCCGGTCGGCCACGGATTACTCTTATAATGTTCGTAGATCTTCCATAGCAACGTCTGCACAAATCCGATGGACAACTCTTGACCTCCAGTGAGTGCGTCAATGGCGTCGGGTGCCAGATCGGGAAAGGTTTTCTTCAGGCCCGGAACATTGATTCTGGCATTGCGGAAGACGGCGCCGTCGCCTGGTCGTAGCGGTCCGGTCCTCAAGTAGATCGGCTGCGCCACTTCATTGATCTTCCATTCGTTCTTGCGTCGCTGGAGGCTTTCGTCGGCCGATTCGGAGAACACCAGCATCTTCCGCTGCGTCGCCGCCCAGTATTCGGCGACCTCGGAGGACCGCTCGGCCGGTGGGGCGACGACGATCAGAGCGGTCTCGGGCTTCATGGTCGTGCTCAGCGTGAACGTGAGCTCCTCCAGGTCGGCCGTCCAGTCGATCTGCGGGAGGTCGCCCTCGACGAGCTGCTGGTTGCGCGAGACCGCCCGGTACATCCTGGTGCCCACCTTGCGGACGCGCCGGTCGATGGTCTGCCCGTCGCGTTCGAGGCCGCTGAAGTTGAGCGGAAGGGTCTTGACGCCCTTGTCCTCCAGGTGTCGCTGGGCCCAGACGGCGCACCGGTTGACCAGCGAGGTCTTGCCGCAGCCGGTGGGGCCGCCCACCGCGACGAAAAGGCCGGTCTGCTGGAGCGTCCCGACGCCGTTCAGCGCGGTCCGGAAGAGCTCGTAGCTCTCGCCGGCATGGTCGACGTCGACGTGGCACGTGCAGCTCTCGGGATGGAGGCACTTCAGCGGCGGGTTGGGCATGGTGTGCCCCTCGTCCCGGCAGAAGGGATTGACGCGCTCGTCGGGGTGGCTCATGGCGGTGTCTCGTCGTGCTCGGTCCGCACCGGGCCGTACCACCGCCAGGGGCGGTCCAGCCGGGAGACGACCTCCATGGCGTCGGCGTGCCGTGCCTCCAGCCGGTCCAGGAGCCGCTGCGCGTCCTGTCTCAGCCGCGCGGGCTCGGTCGGCCAGTCGGCCTCGCGGATGTCCCGGTCGAGGATTCTGATCGCCGTGATCAGCCGTTCGAGTCTCCATCGGGGATGACGGCTCTTGCGGCGCTGGAGGTCGGCCAGCAGCCCGCTGAGCGGTGCGTCCATGGCCGCTTCGAGCGACCGCCCCTGGCCTCGGCGCCAGCCGATCAGGCAGTCGCGGCAGGCCCGCTCGTAGGCCGTCGCCGCGGCGTGCAGCTCTCCCGCCGCCCTCTCCGCGCTCGCCTTCCGTGTGGTCAGCATGCCGGAGCCGAGCGCGAGCAGCGCGCCGACCCCGACGGGGATCAGCCCGATCACCGTCTTGACCAGCTCGCCGGTCCAGCCGCTCGAGGTCTCCGGCAATTTCCGGACCGCGACGAGCGCGGCACAGGCACGGCCGAAATCGAGGGGGAAGGCCTGCCGCCAGTCCTTGACCGCGTAATCGCGGCCGTTGACCTTAAGCGGCTTGTCATGAGTTCCCCGGCCGGCCAGGCCCAGCGCCACCGCGGTGTCCACAAGCGGACGCTTGTTTCCCGGTTTCGCGCAGTAAAGCGTCTGGGCGTCTCCGGCGGGATCGGCGTGGGCGGGGGAGACGGCCGGGCCGCAGACCGCGGCTCCCAGCAGCGCGGCGACCGTCAACCACCTGGTCTGCCGCAACATGTGAGGACTCCCCCTTTGCCGACCCCAAACCACGATAACGTCGAAGAAGCGGAGAGATAAGAAGCTTAACGGAATCTCCATCGGATCCCCGGTCGGGGTTTTGCCGCTGCCGCTATTCGCAATAGGCGGGCGTCCCTCGGTTGGACGCATGGAGCTCATGAGGACCGGACTCGCCGCGTGTAATTAAATGTCGATTTCGGCATGTCCTTAATGAGGGTGGGAATGGCGTGCGCTGGGCGTCCGGCGCCCGCCATGAGGATCCACTCCGCCGCGCGGCACCTCGGCGCCTGACCACGAAGCCGGGTGCCGGTAGATCTCGTGGAGATCTACCGGCACCCGGGACGGCGGCGCTACCGCATGACCGGCATGGCTACCGGCGGATGACGCCTGGGTCGGGTTCGAGGGTGATGGAGTCGAGGTTGACGTTGCCGTCGTCGTTCGGGCCGAACACGAAGTTCAGCGGGGCGGCCTGGCTCAGGGGGAGGCTGACCTGGTGGTCCGACCAGACGTCCCAGGTGGCCAGGTTCGGCAGCCCGAGTTGGACGGTTCGCGTGCCGCTGGTGAGGGACATGGTCTGGGTCGCGCCCATGGCATTGGCGTAGCGGAGGCGGACGGTGTAGACGCCGTCGGCGGGGACCGGGGCGGTGAACCGTACGCCGCTGTCCTTGGTCTTCAGGCAGGCCACGAAGCCCGTACCGGTGTAGCCGGTGTGGTCGGTGCGCCGGCACGCCGCGCCGAGGAGCTGGGCGGACTCCGCCTCGATCGTACGGGGCGCGGTGGCGAGCATCCGGCCGGCGGCCAGCAGGTCGGCCGCGGCGTCCGGGGTGACCGGTCCGGCCTCGACCAGGGTCGTGAACCGGCCCAGGGCCTCCCGCATGTCCCCGGGGTTCTTCGCGACCGCCGCCGCGACGGCGGCCTTGACCTCGGAGGCGAGCCTGCCGGACAGCGCGGAGTCGACGGCCCCCGTGTCGGTGGCCTGCCGCACCTTCAACGCGAGAGAGAAGAGCCCCTGCGGTGCGCCGAGCCGAGGGGCGAGCCGGTAGTCGATGGCGGTACGGGCCGGCGCGGTCACGTCGGTGAGGGGCAGGTCGTAGAGGGCGAGCCGTACGTCCTGGAGGGCCAGGAGACGGCCCGTCGGGTCGCCCTGGCGGAGCGTGGTCTCGGCCCTGTTGATCGCGGGCTGAAGGCGCGCCAGCGCGGACGACGTCACTTCGCCGGACTTGTGCAGTTCCCGGACGAGGTCGAGCACCGAACGGGTCTGTTCCACCGGCACCGGCTTGCCGTGTTCGCCGCCGGGCGCGCCCACCGCGACCCGGAAGTCCCGGTCCGGCACCTCCGCGGCGGGGAGCGTCCACTCGACGGTCCGGGTTCCGCCGCCCGCGACGCGGACGCGCCGCGCCTCGCCGGCGGGGCGGCCGTCGAGGAACACCTGGGCCTCGAACGCGGCCACGGTGCTGCCGCCGTTGGTGAGCGGGACCTTCACGGTCAGCTGCTGGGTGGCCGGGTCCAGTACGGCCTGGGTGGTGCCGTAACCGGCACGCGGCGCGGCGTACCAGGGCAGGTCCGCCAGATCCGCGGCGGTCGCGGGCCTGAGCTTGACCGCCTGGCCGCCGGCGGCGACCAGCGACATGGACAACCGGGTGGACGGTTTGACCAGCGTCCTGCGGATCTCGACGGGCAGCGGGTCGCCCTTCCAGGTGGTCTCCTGGGCATCGGCGTAGATCTCCGCCACGAAGGTGCCGTGCGAGAGGAAGGACAGCGGCACCTGGAGGGTCCGGTCGTTCTCGTCGGTGATCGCGCCGAGGTACCAGGTGTCGCCCTTCCGCCGGGCCGTCGTCGTGTAGTCCCCGATGGCGCTGTCCAGGACGCGGGTCTCGTCCCAGGTGGTGGGCATGTCCTTGAGGAAGGCGAAGCCGGGGTGGGCGGCGTAGTTCTCGGGGGTGTCGGCGAGCATCTGCAGGGGGCTGAAGAACGTCGGGTACAGCGCGAGCTGCGCGGCCGAGGTGGTCTGGACGCGGGTCCCGAGGTGGGCCGGGTCCCAGGTGACGTTCAGGACGCCGGGCGTGTAGTCGGCGGGCCCTCCCATGTACCGGGTGAATGGGAGAATCGTGGCCTGCGCGGGCGGGTTGCCGTTGACGCCCATGTAGTTCTGCTGCTCCATGCCCGCGACGCCTTCACCCGTCATCATGTTCGGGTAGGTGCGCGCCAGGCCGGTGGGTTTGATCGCCTCATGGGCGTCGACCATGATGTGGTGCCGGGCCGCCGTGTCGATCACCCGCTGGAAGTGGCGGACGGCCTCCTGGTCGTAGTGGCTGCGGTTGACCCCGCCGAGCACGAACTTGGTGGCGTAGCCGGTCTTGATCCCGTGAATGCCGAGTTCCTCGTACCGGGAGAAGATCTTCTCCATGTTCTGGTCGTAGTAGTCGACATCGCCCCGGGTCTCGTTGTGCGCGATGAACCCCACGCCGTTGGCCTTGGCGTACCGGAGCACCTCGGGAAGGTCGAAGTCGGCCTGCGGGGTCAGGAAGTCCTGGCCCGTCCAGGCTCCGCCGGAGTTGGTGTTCCAGCCCTCGGCGAGGACGAATTTGGCACCCGCCTGCTTGGCCAGGTCGATGTACTGCTTGACCCGCGCGGTGGTCGCGCCGTGCTTGGGCCCGGCGTTCCAGGTGGTCTCCCGCCGCTGGAGTTCCCACCAG
The DNA here is from genome assembly GCF_030269445.1 of Actinoallomurus iriomotensis. Taxonomy (GTDB): domain Bacteria; phylum Actinomycetota; class Actinomycetes; order Streptosporangiales; family Streptosporangiaceae; genus Actinoallomurus; species Actinoallomurus iriomotensis. Next base: position 172,431 of record NZ_BSTJ01000015.1, on the reverse strand, counting down.
ACGCCCGTGTACGTCGCGGGCTTGATCCAGGACGTGTCGTCGCAGATCGCGCACGGGTCGTTGAGGTTCTCGGTCAGATGGGACTCACCCAGGTCGCCGGGTCGGTCGCCCACGGTCAGGGTGCGCCAGGGCGTGGCGAACTCGCCGTTCAGCTTGGCCTTGGTGCCGTCGGGGAGGGAGATCAGGTCGCTGGAGAACCGGCCGGGCTGCCCCGGCACCGCTTTCAGCGTCATGCTGGGGTAGTCGGTCAGGTCGGCCTCGTGCACCACCACATAGGCGTCGGCGGCGGGTGAGGCGGTGATGGGCGTCTGGGCCGTGGCGACAGCGGACAGGGGCAGGTCGCGATAGTGCTGCTCGTCGGCGCTCCAGGTCGTGCCCGCGGCGATCGACCAGCTCCTCGCGCCGGGATCCAGAGCGAACTCGGTCTGCTCGGCGGTGACGGTGTAGGCGCCCAACCCGGGCTGGCCGGGGAAGTGGTAACGGAAGCCGACCCCGTCGTCGAAGACCCGGAACACCAGGTCGAGCTCGAACCCGGTGCCGGCCTGGACCGCGTGGACGGTGAGCTCGCGCGCGTGGTTCCGGACCGTGCTGGAGGTTCCCCATACGGGCTTCCACGTCTCGTCGATCGTGTGTCGTTCGACGGACTTGATCGACATGCCCTGGGTGAGGCTGGGGCGTCCCGCCAGATCCACGCCGAGTCCGGAGGCGCCGACGAGGACCCTGTCGCGCTTCCTCACGCTGTACGTGAGACGTCCGCCGTCGGAGGTGACCGCGACCCGCAGGTCGCCGTCCGGCGAGTCGACGACCTGAGCGCCCTTCCCGGCGACCTCGACGAGACCGCTGGGCGCGGCGGGCTTCTCGGCCCGGGTCTGGGCCTGCACCTGAGGCGCCACGACTCCTCCTGAGACCAGGAGGGCCGCCGTCATCGCGAGCAGTCCCACCCGTCTTCTTCGCCACTCCGTGCCATCACGCTTCATACATGCCTCTTCGTGTGGAGGGGGTGGAGTGGCGGAGAACACTCCACGACAAGCTTCGTGATCGTAGATACACGGAAAGACTCTGGTCAATATTCTTAATACAACCTAATTAGGGTGCTAAGCATCGTAATTAGGTACGCTCGGCCCGTGGCCACCCCACCGAACCAGCGGATCGAACGCAGCAGGCGCACGATCCTCGACGCGCTGAACCAGTCCTTCCCCGCGACCCGGCAGGAGCTGAGCCGCCGGACCGGGCTCGCGCCGAGCACGGTCGCGGGGATCGTCCGGGGGCTGCTGGCCGAAGGGCTGGTGCGGGAACACGCGGCCGACGGCCAGACGGGACGCGGCCGGCCGTCGTCGCGGCTGTCCCCCCGCCGCCCGCCGGGACACCTCGTCGGGATCGACTTCGGGCACACGCACATCGCGGCGGCGCTCGCCACGACCACGCAGGAGATCGTCGCCGAGGCCAGGATGCGCCTCGACGTGGAGGCCTCGGCCGGCAACGCGCTCGACCAGGCGGCGGTCCTGGTCGCCGACCTCCTGGACCGGACGGGAGTCCCGGCCGGCTCGGTGCTGCGGACGGCGGCGGGGATCCCGGGACCGGTCAACCAGGCGACCGGCCGGATCCAGTCGGCCACGATCCTCGCGGGCTGGACCGGAGTCCGTCCCCGGCAGGAGCTGACCGCCCGCCTCGGCGGCGAGGTGCTGATCGCCAACGACGCCGAGCTCGCCGCGCTGGCCGAGCACACCCACGGGACCGGGCGGAACGCGTCCGACCTGATCTACGTCAAGGCCTCCCACGGCATCGGGGCCGGGCTGATCCTCGCGGGCCGGCGCTACACCGGAGCGTACGGCGCGTCGGGGGAGATCGGGCACACGCTGATCCAGGAGGGCGGTGCGCAGTGCCGGTGCGGGCAGCGCGGCTGCCTCGAGTCGGTGGTGTCGATCGGCGAGGTGTGGCGGCAACTCGTCGCGGCGGGCCTGCCGCTTCCCGAACGAACCGAATGGCCCGACGACCTCTCCCTGGCCGCCCTGGCCGGCAACCCGGTCGCGGCCCGGATCATCACCGATGCGGGACGCCGGATCGGACGGGTCCTGTCCGACCTGTGCAACGCCCTGGACCCCGCGATGCTCATCATCGGCGGCGAACTCGCCACCGCGGGCGACGCTCTCCTGGAAGGGATCCGCGAGTCCCTGCGCCGCTTCGCCCAGCCCGCGATCAGCGACCGCGTCCAGGTCCGCACCTCCTCGCTGGGCCCCCGAGCGGGCCTGATCGGAGCGCTGACCCTCGCCGCCACGGAGTCCGCCGCCTAGGAGCGTGGGTCAGTAATGCCGACCCCGCTGAAGAGTGGCTTGGCGGTCCATGGCTCCGGGGTCGTACCCTGCCCGGCCCTACTCCTCGTCGGCTTCATCCAGCAACATGCGCGGGTAGTATGCGCCAGGCGTGTCCTGCGGCCACGCAGCCATGAGGCGTTCCACCACCTCACGGTGGGTCGCCAGATGGGCCGCGGCGAGGACCGATGCGGCGCTGACTTGAAGCTGGATATCGTCGGACTCGGTGAGCCGCATGACGATCTCGGCGCCTTCGGCACATTGCGCGAACCTCAGCGTCTCCATCACTTCGGCCCGGGTTCGGACGTCCCGCGAGTCGTCCATGGCGATGCGGCCGATGACTTGGATCAGCCTGGGGTTCGGCGTGTCGGCCTGTTCGAGCGGCTTCGTCGCCGCGCCGCTCGCGTTCGACAGCACCTCGGGGTCGGTTGTCCGTTCCATCACGTCGGCGATGAGCTCGGCGTCCTCCGGCTGCGCCAGATTCGTCATGGCCAGCAGCGCACTGGCGTGATCGGCCCCGTCTCTCCCGGCGCCGCTTTCCGCGGCCGTCAGCGGAGGCTGCCGCAGGACCCAGCGGGCCCGCTCCAGGATCTCCGCTTCGTACGGCTCGCATGGATTGCCGCCGCCCCACCTGCTTTCAGCCTCCGCATACTGGAACCGCGCGAGGGCGACGCTGACGGGCACCCGCTGCCCGCTTCGCAGGAGCTTGAGGAAGGCGTCGACGAACGCGGCGCCGCTGGAGGACTTCACCAACTCCGCGCGGGCGGCCTCCAACTCCGACGCGTCGAGGGAAACCGAGTCCCAGTAGTAGGTCGTCACGCGGGCAAGCCTCGCACAGGCGTCAGCGGGCACAACCTACCTTTTCACGGTCGCCGATTGCTGTCGTAGATCGGGCGCCTAGGAAGCTACGAGCGTTGGTCGGCACGCCAACCCCACCAGCCGTTCGTGCGATCTTTTGCATAAGAAGATCTTGTTATGTCTGGCGGGGATGGCCTGTTCGAGGTGGATCCGGCGGGAGTGGAGCCGAGGGCCGCGCCGCCGGTGAAGAAGACGTTCCGGGCGCTTGCACCGGATCAGATGCTGTTGCTGCCGCCGTCGCTTGATGAATGGCTGCCCGAAGGGCATCTGGCCCGGTTCGTGGCCGAGCTGGTCGACGAGGTCCTGAACCTCGGTCCGGTCCTGGCGGCCTACACCGAGAAGCGCGGATTCCCGCCGTATGACCCGCGGCTGATGGTACGGCTGCTGATCTACGGCTACACCACCGGGGTGCGCTCGTCGCGGGCGATAGAGCGCAAGTGCATAGACGACGTGGCGTTCCGCTACCTGGCCGCTGGGGCCGACCCGGACTACCCGTCGATATCCCGGTTCCGCGCCCGGCATCTGGAGTCCTGGCCGGGATCTTCACCCAGTCGCTGCACCTGGCGCAGAAGCTGGGCATGGTGAAGATGGGCCGGGCCGCGCTGGACGGCACCAAGTTGGAAGCGGCCGCCTCCAAGCACAAGGCGATGAGCTACGTCCGGTTGGTGGACAAGGAGGAACGCGTCGAAGCCGAGATCGCCCAGCTCGAAGCCGCCGCCGCTGCGCTGCTGGCCGACGCCGCAGCCGTCGACGCCGCCGAGGACGAGCGCTTCGGCGTGAACGGCAAGGACGCCGACCTGTCGGCCGAGCTGGACCGGCGGGAGAAGCGCCTGGCCAGGTTGCAGGCCGCTCGCGCGCAGATCGAGGCCGAGGCCGCCGCCAAGGCGCGCAAACACGCCGAGGACAAAGAACGCCGCCGTCAGGACCGGTCCGGCGACGACGACCCTGGGGCTGTCGAGGCCGCCGGCCGCCAGGCGCAGGCTACGGCCCGCCCGAAGGACAAGGCCCAGGCCAACTTCACCGACCCGCAGTCGCGGATCATGAAAATGGCGACGGCGCCTACATCCAGGCCTACAACGCCCAAGCCGTCGTGGACGACGCCCACCAGATCATCACCGCCGCCGACGTCACCACGAACCCGTCGGACGCGCTGAACTACACGACGATGCTGGACCAGTCCGCCACCAACACCGGCATCCATGCACGTCAGGCCCTGGTCGACGCAGGGTACTGCTCCGAGGCAAACCTTCAAGCCGCCGCTGCGCGCAAGGCCGAGCACGGCACCGACACCTTATGGCCACCGGCCGCCTCGCCCACGACCAGCAGGTCCCGGCGGCACCGCGCGGACGCATCCCGACCGACGCGGCACCGAAGGAGCGCATGGCCCGCAAGCTGCGGACCAAACCCGGACGGGCCGCCTATGCCCGCCGAAAAGCCATCGTCGAACCCGTATTCGGCCAGATCATGACCTGCCAGGACGGCCGGGAACTCCTGCTGCGCGGCGAGGCCGGAGCCCGCGGCGAATGGCGGCTACTGGCCGCCTGCCACAACCTCCGCAAGATCTTCCGGCACGCCGGAACCGCCGGGCTGCCCGCAGCCCGAGCCTGACGGCCCCGGCGGCAGGACTGCCACCCGCCCCTGGGACAACACCGGACATTGTCGCTGCCGCCCTGGACCCGCCCCGTCACCACCACAAGACCCCGAACGGCCGGACAGTCGATCACGACCGCTCGGCGGCTTGTCCGTTACCGACCCACGCTCCTAGCCCGCGCCTCCCCGGTCACCTCCGGCGTCCGACGGTCAGCAGGCCGACGAACGTCGCGGTCAGATGTGGATCGCCGAGCGACTCCAGGCGGTGCCGTACGCGGGTCAGGAACTCGGTGCGGCGGGGTTCGCCGAGTGCGTTCGTGCCCGACTGGGTGGCGAGATTGGCGACGTAGTCGTCGGCGCGGTAGACGACCTCGAAGGGGTAGCGCAGGCTCGCCACCTCTTCGAAGAGGCGCTCCGCCTCCGGCGGGAGGTGGCGCGGGCCGATCCGCTCCGGTGGCGGCGGCGGGTCGCCCTCGAAACCCACGGCCTGGTAGTCCTCCTGCACCTCCGTCCAGAAGGGGTCGGCGTCCGTGGGCCGTGCCCACAGGCAGCCCGCGACGGCCAGGGCGCCCCCTGGACGCAGCAGGTCGTGGGGCTTGGCGTAGCGAAGTGCCGGGTCGACCCAGTGCAGGGAGTTGACGGCCACGACCGCGTCGACCGGGGCGCCTCCCGGCCGCCAGTCCTCGAACGAGGAGGTCACCACTTCGGTGGCGGGGAACCCGGCCAGGCGCCGCCGGGCGACGGCCGCCAGTTCGGTGCCCGGCTCGACGGCGGTGACGGCCAGTCCGCGCCGGGCGAGCGGCACGGTCGCCTGCCCCGTGCCGCAGCCGATCTCGACGACCCGGTCTCCCGGTTCGAGCCCGGCCTGCTCGACCAGGTCGTCGAACAGCCGAGGCGGGCAGACCGGCCGGGTGCGCTGGTAGTCCTCGGCCGCCGCGTCGAACCCGCCGCGCAGGCGCCGCAGTTCGTCCGCGGCCGCATGATCGGCATCCACGGTCGTCGATTATCGAGGATGGTCGTCTCGCACGCCGATCATCACGCGCGTGGACCGATGCCGTCCTGACCGGGACCGTCCGCATCTGGTCAGGAGCCGCGTAATAGCATGTCAGGGCAGTGCCGTGCCGCCCGACCGGTGAGAGAGAAGCGAGGCCCCGCCAGGTGAGTTCCCGACCGGTCTCCCTGCTCAGGGTCGCACCGGCGGTGTTCCTCCCGACGCTCATCTTCGAGATCGGCATGGGCGCGCTCATCCCGATGATCGCGTTGAGCGGGCGGGGTCTCGGCGCCTCCGTGGGGATGGCCGGGCTGGTGCTCGCGCTGCTGGGCGTGGGCCAGATCCTGGGGGACGTGCCCGCCGGGGCGCTCGCCGCCCGCGTGGGCGACCGCCGGGCGATGCTCATCGCCGCCGGGGTCGCCATCGTCACCCTGCTCGGCTGCGCCCTGGCCGACACGCTCTGGCAACTGGCGGTCGGCGTCGCCGCCACCGGGGCCACCAACGCCGTCTTCATCCTCGCCCGGCAGGCGTACCTCACCGAGGTCGTACCCGAGCGACTGCGCGCGCGGGCGCTGTCCACGCTGGGCGGCATGACGCGCGTCGGCGCGTTCGCCGGGCCGTTCATCGGCGCCGCGGTGGTGCACGGCCGTCCGGTGCGCGACATCTACTGGCTGGCGCTGGCCTGCGCGATCGCGGCCGGGCTCGTCGTGCTCCTCGTGCCCGACGTGGCCGGCCCCGCGACGGCGCACGGGCCGCGGCGCGACCCGGTGTCCGTACGCTCGGTCGTGGTGCGGCACCGGCGGGTCTTCCTGACGCTCGGGCTGGCCGTGCTGCTCGTGGCCTCCGTGCGCGCCACCCGGCAGACGGTCCTGCCGCTGTGGGCCGACCACCTCGGCCTGAGCCCGTCCACGACGAGCGTCGTCTTCGGGCTGGCCGGGCTCGTGGACACCATGACCTTCTACCCGTCGGGCAAGGTGATGGACAGCGCGGGCCGCCTGTGGATCGCGATCCCGTCGATGCTGGTCCTCGGGGCGACCCAGGCCGTGCTGCCGCTCACCCACGGACTGGTGACGCTGGCGGTGGTCGCCATGCTCATGGGGTTCGGCAACGGCATCGGCAGCGGGCTCCTGATGACCCTCGGCGCCGACGTCGCGCCGCCGCGGACCCGCTCGCAGTTCCTCGGCGTGTGGCGGCTGTGCTCGGACTCCGGTACGGCCGCCGGGCCGCTGGTCGTCTCGGCCGCCGCCGGGCTCGGCAGTCTCGCCGCCGGGATCGAGACGATGGGCGTGGTCGGCGTCCTGGCCGCGATCGCCCTGCTGCGCTGGGTGCCGCACTACTCGCCGTTCGCCACCACCGGCACGCGGACGCGCCGCGCGACGCCGAGCGTGGAGGAGCCCGTGGGTTAGATTCGGGTGCCGGACCCGGCCCGAACCATGCCCGGAGGCACCCGTGCTCCGTCCCCAGGACACCTCCAGCCGCGAACGCGTCCGCCTCGACGGGCTCTGGGCCTTCGCCTTCGACCCCGCCGACCGGGGGCGCGCCGAGGAGTGGTGGCGCGGTGACCTGCCCGGCGCGGTGGAGATGCCCGTGCCCGCCAGCTACAACGACGTGCCCGCCACCCGCGAGGCCCACGACCACGTCGGCGACGTCTGGTACCAGCGGCACGTACGCGTGCCGGCCCGGTGGGACGGGCGCCGCGTCGTGCTGCGCTTCGACGCGGCCGCCCACCGCGCCGTCGTCTGGTGGAACGACGTCGAGGTCGGGCGGCACGAGGGCGGCTACACGCCGTTCGAGTGCGACGTCACCGCGCACGTACGGTCCGGCGAGACCGCACGGGTCACCGTCGTGGTCGACAACCGGCTGCACCTGACCTCCATCCCGCCCGGCATCGTCGACGTCCTGCCGGACGGACGCCGCCGCCAGCGGTACTTCCACGACTTCTTCAACTACGCGGGCCTGCACCGTACGGTCTGGCTGTACACGACGCCCCCCGAGTACGTCGAGGACATCACCGTCACCACGGAGGTGACCGGCGCCGACGCCCAGGTGCGCTACCGCGTCGACGTCGCCGGCGGACGGGTGGCCGAGGTGGTGCTGCGCGACGCCGACGGCACCGAGCGCGCGCGGGCCGCGGCCGCCGAGGGCACGCTGGAGGTCGCGGACGCGAAGCTGTGGCGGCCCGGCCACGGCCACCTGCACCACCTGGAGGTCCGTACGGCCGGCGCCGACCCCGACGAGTACGTCCTGCCGGTGGGCCTGCGCGACGTACGGGTGGACGGCGACCGGTTCCTGATCAACGGGGAGCCGTTCCGCTTCCGCGGCTTCGGCAAGCACGAGGACGGCGCGGTGCGCGGCAAGGGCCACGACGACGTGCTCATGGTGCACGACTTCGCGCTGCTGAGGTGGATCGGCGCGAACTCCTTCCGCACCTCCCACTACCCGTACGCCGAGGAGGTGCTGGAGTACGCCGACCGGCACGGCGTGGTGATCATCGACGAGACGCCGGCCGTCGGGCTCAACTTCGAGATCGCCCACACGCTGGTGCCGGGCGACCCGGAGCACATCTTCGCCGCCGTCGACGACACCACGCGGGCGGCGCACCTGCACGCGATCCGCGAACTCGTGGCCCGCGACAAGAACCACCCCAGCGTGGTCATGTGGAGCATCGCCAACGAACCGGACTCCGCCCGGCCCGAGGCACGTCCGTACTTCGAGCCGCTCGTCGCGGCGGCGCGCGCCGCCGACCCGAGCCGGCCGGTCTGCTTCGCCCAGGTCCAGCTGCCCCCGGACCGGGACGTCATCAGCGACCTGTTCGACGTCATCTGCCTCAACCGCTACAACGGCTGGTACGTCGACACGGGCGACCTGGCCACCGCCGAGCGCGAGCTGGAGGCCGAGCTCCGGGAGTGGGTACGGCGGCACGGCAAGCCGATCATCGTCACCGAGTACGGCGCGGACGCCGTCGCCGGCGTGCGCTCGGTCACGGCGGGCACCTGGACCGAGGACTACCAGGTGGAACTCCTGGAGACCTTCCACCGGGTGTTCGACCGGATCGACTCGGTCGTCGGCGAGCACGTCTGGAACTTCGCCGACTTCGCCACCGGATACGGCGTGAACCGGGTGGACGGCAACAAGAAGGGCGTCTTCACTCGCGACCGCCGCCCGAAGTCCGCGGCCTTCGCCCTGCGCCGCCGCTGGAGGGGCACGGACTCCCCTCAATGACTCGGCGACGCTCATCCGCCCCTGCGATCGTCGGCGTCGTTGCGACGACGGCGATCATCCCGCCGCGCGCCGGTACGCATTGCTGCTGACCGGGGCGGGCAGGGTGGAAGAAGCGCTGGATCACCTGACGCCGTTTCTCCCCGGCGGAGACCGGCTCGTCCGGCAGTGGGCCGGAGGACTACTGCTGGCGGCGGGGAGACAGGAGGCCGCGTCGCGCAAGCCGGTCGACCTGCCGGCCGAGGCCGGCGACACGGAGCGGCTGCGGGCGCTGGTGCACTCCGGCGAGCCGTCCGCGGCGCGGTGACTCATCGAGCGGCTCCGGGCCGACGGGCAGGGCCACGAGGCGGACCTGCTGGAGAGGTTCGGCTTCGCTCCGGACGGCTCGGTGGCACGGGGGCCGATCGACCGGACGGCGTGACGGGGCGCACCACCGCCCCGGGCGCCGTGGCCGGGTGCGGACACCGGCGTCCGGCCTGGGCTGCCGTGACGTCCACCCTTTACCGGACGGATACCCGCGCGCCAGGTCATGCCGGAGACTTCGGCACCGTGGCGGCGTACCGTCCGGCTCATGCCTGGCTGTGACTTCACCCGCCGCGACCTGCTCCGCTGGTCCGCGATCGCCGCCGCCGCGTCGCCGCTGGCGGCGACCGGCCTCGCCCGCGCCGAGACCCGGGCGACCGGCAGGGCCACGGCGGTCCCGGTCGATCTGGAGCTCGTCACGCTCACCGAGGACCGGGCGGTGATCACCTGGTACACCGGGGAGGCCGGCACCGACGACGGCCTGGGCCGCATGGTGCCCGCGCCCGCCGACGGAGAGGTCCGGTACGGCACCCACCCCTCCCGGCTGAACCACGTCGCGGGCGGGATCTCGTCCCACACGCCGTACCACCACGTCGAGCTGACCGGCCTGGAGCCGGGCCGCACGTACTACTATGAGGCGCGGTCGAACGGCCGGCGCGCCGCGCCGACACCGTTCACCCTCATCGCGGGCAACGCCGTCGGCACCTCGGACTACGGCCTCGGCACGAACGGTCCCTTCTCCTTCACCACGCCGCAGCCGCCGCCCGGCCGGTTCCTGTTCTCCATCGTGCTGTGCAACGACCTGCACCTGGGCGAGACCGTGGCCGGTCTGGTCGGTGGCCAGCCACAGTACCCCGGCATCTCGCAGCTGCCGGGGCTGCCGCCGTACCCGGAGATCATGATCGAGTCGCTGATCGAGGACGTCGCGCGGCTCGGCCCGGCGTACCTGCTGGCGGCCGGTGACATCTCCGCCGAGGCGGTGCCGGCCGACCTCGGCCGGGCCGGGCACTTCCTGCGCCGGTTCGGCCGGTACCGCGAGGACTGGTTCGTCGTGCGCGGCAACCACGACCGGGCGCACACCGGAGACCCGTACGCCGCGTGCCGTGCCGGGCAGTGGCAGGGCAACGACTGCTTCCACGACGCCTACTTCCCCGGTGACGAGCCGACGTACTTCTCCGCCGACCTGTCGGGCCTGCACGTCATCGGGCTGGACACCTACGACAAGCCGGGCGGCGGGGGCGACGCCGGGGCGCTGTCGGCGGAGCAGCTGTCGTGGTTCCGCGCCGACCTCGCCGCGCACCGGGACCAGCCGACGCTGGTGTTCGGGCACCACCCGCTCGTCGTGGAGGAGTCGGCGTTCCCGACCAGCCCGAGCAACGCGCTCGACGCGGACCAGGCGGCCTCCATCCTCGACACCTACGCGCGTACTCCGGGCGTCTTCCTCCACCATGCGGGCCACACGCACCGCAACCACCGGACGGTCAGCCCTGCCGCCCCGGGGGTGACGCTGCAGGAGGTCGCCGCGGTCAAGGAGTATCCGGGCGGGTTCTCCCTGCTGCGCCTGCACACCGAGGGGTACGCGCTGAACTTCCACAAGTCGCGCGGCGAGCAGGCCCGAGCGTGGAGCGAGCGCAGCCGACAGGAGATCCTGGGCTACTGGCCCCAGTTCGCCTTCGGCAACACGGTCGCCGACCGCAACACCGTCGTGAGACACGACCTGTCCGGCCTGCGCCGACCGCGGGGGCGGTCACCGCGCGGCTGACCGGGCGGCGGGCGGATACGGTGGAACCCGCCATCAACGCGTCAGCTGGAACCCGCGAGGTGCACATGCGGATCGGGGAACTCGCCGGGCGTACCGGTGTGAGCGAGCGTTCGCTGCGCTACTACGAGGAGCAGGGGCTGCTCGTGGCCGGACGTACCCCCGGCGGCCACCGCGACTACCCGGACCACGCGGTCGACCGGGTCGTCCTCATCCAGGAGCTGTTCGCCGCGGGCCTGCACAGCACCAAGATCGCCGAGTTGCTGCCCTGCATGCGCGACGCCGACGGCGGGCCGTCCGCGCTCGCGACGCCCCGTCTCGTCGCCGACCTGACCGCCGAGCGCGACCGCATCGACCGGATGATCGGCGACCTCGTCCGCTCCCGTGAGGTGCTGGACGAGGTCATCGAGACGGCGTCCGGCCGGGCCGGCCTTCCCGCTGGATGACCGGCCCGGCCGAGGTCAGCGGCCGACGCCGAGGGCGCGGCTCAGCGTGTGGAACAGGTCGGTCTGGTCGGTGACACCGACCACGTTGGCCGCCTGCGGGCCCTGAGCGGCGATGCGCACCTCGGTGCCGGTGTGCTCCTGGGAGACGCCCGGCTTCGTGGTCGCGTAGTTGATCTTCATTGGGGCGCCGTCGGCGGTGATCAGCGTGGCGGTCTGGCCCGGGCTGTCGGCCTCCAGCGGGATGATCTGGCTGGTGTGACCGTGGTCGGCGGTGACCACGACCAGCGTGTCGGCGTGGTGGCGCGCGTAGTCGAGCGCGGACTTCACCGCGTTGTCGAACTCCACGTGCTCGCCGATCTGACCGCACGGGTTGGCGGCGTGGTCCTGCTTGTCGATCGACGCGCCCTCGATCTGCAGGAAGAAGCCCTTCTTGGCGTGCCTGGTCTGGGCGTCGAGGAGCTGGAGCGCCTTGTCCGCCATGGCGGTCAGGTGCGGGCCGGTGAACTCACCGTTCGGCGCGCAGCGGGACGGCTCGGTGCCGCCGACCTTGGCCAGGGGACCGGTCTGCTCCAGCGGCAGGTTGCCGTCGGCGAACAGGCCCAGGAGCTTGCGGTCCGGCTTCGCGGCGGACAGTCCCGCGCTGTCGGTGACGACGTTGTAGCCGGTGGCCTTCGCCTGGTCGATGACGGTCTTCCCCTGGTACGGCCCCGCCTTGACCGTCTGGGCGAACCGGGACCGGCCACCGCCGAGGTAGATGTCGGCTCCGGTCTGCACCTGCTGTTCGGAGATCGAGCCGGGACCACCGTTGACCTTGTCCTGCTTCGGGCACTTGGCCATGTCGGCCGGCCCCTCGCAGGACCGGTCCTCGACGTGCGCGGCCTGGACGGCCGGAGTCGCGTCGCCGAGCTCGGCCGTCGTGACGTCGCCGGTGCGGAAACCGGCCTTCTTGGCGAGCTCCAGTACGGTCGGCTGCGCCTTGCCGTCCGGGGTGACGGAGATCGCGCCGTTGTAGGTCTTGTGGCCGGTCGACCATCCGCTGCCGCTGGCGGCCGAGTCGGTGACGTAGTCCGGCTTGCTCGGGTCGGTCTTGTTCACCGAGTACGTGGTGTACGCACCCGTCAGCGGGAGCGTGTCCATCGCCAGTCGGCCGGCCGCGCCCTTGGCGTAGTTGCGGGCGATCGTGATCTCCGAGTCACCCATGCCGTCGCCGATCAACAGGATGACGTTGCGGGCCTTCCCGCCCTTGACCGCGGCGCGGACCGCGGTGGTCTTGTCGCCATCGGAGGCGAACGTCGGGAGTGCCGCCGCCGTCAGTGCCCCGAGGGCGACGGCGGCGACGGCGCCTCGGCGGATCAGCCTCGACGATGCGGTCATGAAGAGTTCTCCTCTGCGGGGAACGGATGTTGCGAGAACGTCATCAGTGCCCGATGGCCGCCAGCCCGTGAATGGGTAAAGGGCCGGTAAAGTAGAGGCAAAAGGACCTGGTCGTGTGCTCGCCCGCTCACGCGCGGTCGTCGTACGGAGTGGCGTCTTCGTCCGGCTTCGTGGGCCGGCGTGACACGTGGAGCGGGACCCGGATCCGGTCGGCCACGGTGCCGGGCGTGACGGCGAACGCGCTGCCGGCCGCGACGGTCACTCCGTCGCGGCGGTGCGCTCGGCGAAGATGGCGGTGGCGAGCCGGCAGTCGGACCCGCAGGTGGGGTCCGCCGGTAGCGCCTAGTCCAGATCGGCGGCCGTGGTGGGACCAGGTCCGCGTACGTTCGGCGACGACCGGACCGCCGACGCGGTCATCGCCGCCGTTCAGGCCGACCGCGCCGTGCCGGGCGGGCGGCGCCGTACGGCACGGCGAGCGCGCCATGCGCATCGGCGTCCGCGACGCCTCGACGACGACCGAGGACATCACCCGAGGACATCACCGTCTCGGCGGAGGTCATCCTCCGCCGCCGGCCGCCTGCGACGAGCAGGCGGCCGGCGAGGGCGTCAGGCCCGCTTGAGGAAGATCGGGTTCGTGAGCGCGGCCATCGGGCCCCAGACCAGGGCGGGTCCCATCGTGTTGCCCTTGCCGGGGCTGCCGTCGGCCATCGGGTGGCGTACCTCGGCCCGCACGTACGCCGCGAGCGACGTCGTGGTGCGCCACACCACGGTGCCGGTGCCGGAGGCCGGCAGGGACTCCTGGTGCATCTGGCCCTCATCGGTGATGAACCGTACGGTGCCGTTCGGCACGCCGGCCACCTCCAGCCGTACGTCCACCGGCGCGTCGGCGCGGGCGGTCAGCGTCTCGGCGATGCCCGCCTCCCGGCCGGCGCCGGACGCGGTGAACGTCAGGCTCACCGACGACGACTCGGCGATCCAGTTACGGCCGGCGCGGATCCCGCTGACGATCGCGTCCGTGGTCAGGTCGTCGGCGTACACGACGTTGTGCGGCAGCCCGATGACCTGCGGCTCGCTGTGGGCGTCGCTGTTGCCCATCGCGGGCAGCCAGCGACCGCCCGTGCGCACCGCCTCGGCGAGCCCGGCGTCCCAGGTGTCCACCGCGGACTCGTCGTCGTAGGTCCACGGGCCGTTCCACACCTCGACCGCGTCGGCGTCGGCGTAGCCGAACTTCCACTGGGAGGCGATGTACGGGCAGTACGGGTGCGCGGGCACCACGAGGCCGCCGGAGCGGTGCACCTGGCGGGCGAACCGGCCGAAGGCGTCGTCGCGCGAGCGGTAACGCCAGTCGATCCACTCGCCGGCGGGCAGGCCGAGCGCCAGCCAGTGGCCGTTCCGGGTGGTGACCTCCTCGCCGGTGATGATGAGCAGGTCCTGGCCCGCGTACTCGCCCCAGACCGCGTGCGCGGAGGAGGTGTTGTGGTCGGTGGAGACCATGAAGTCCAGCCCGGCCTGCCGCGCCCCGGCGGCCACCTCGGCGGGGAGACGCTTGCCGTCGGAATGCACGGTGTGCAGGTGGCCGTCGCCCCGGTACCAGGCGCGGCCGCGGCCCTTGGCCTTCGTCGGCGGGTGGTTCGGCGTGAAGGGCGCGCCGTCCGCGCCGTACGTGAGAGTGATCTTGACCTGGTAGTTCATGCCCTGGGGTGCGACCTGGTACGGCCCGAGCACGATGTTCCACGTACCGGCCTCGACCGGGCCGGGCAGGTAGCCGGGCGTGGCCTCCGTGGCGCTGATCTCGAACGCGGTGCGGGCGCCGCCGGACCAGCCGCGGAAGCCCTTGCCGCCGAGCTTGGTGCCGCGCTGGTCGAAGACGCCGATGTCGCAGGAGTTGCCGGGCGTGCCGGCCGGTACGGACGGCTTGTCGTAGGAGTACTCGACGGCGATCTTCCGCACGCCCTTCGGCACCTGGACCGGCAGGTAGACGAAGTCGGCGGCGCCGGTGTCGAGGTGCCCGGTGACGGTACGCGTGACGTCGCCACCGTCGGGCGTGCCCTTCGGCGTGCCGGCGGCGGCGCGCCCCTGGATGAAGGAGACCGGGGCGAGGGTGAGCGCGGCTCCGGTCGCGGCCGCCACCAGCAGCCGCCGCCGGTCGAGCGCGCCGCCGCCGTCGCGGTCACCGGTCGCGGGCCGGGCGGCCGCGTCGTGCTCACAAGCTCCGTCAAGGCACATGGTGGTCCTCATTAAGTCGGTCAAACCGCACGTAACGCGGCATAAGCCCCTGAATGCTCGGCCAGTGCGCCGAACGTCAGATGATCGTTCGATGTCCCGGGCCGATCGCGTACGTGACGAATGCGCCGGTTTCCCATGCCCCGGCGTGGTCGCCGGTTTGCCCGACTTCATTCCGGGGATGCAGGCGGCGTGAAGTTCATGATGCGCGAACGCGTCTTCAGCATCGGCGACGACTTCTGGGTCGAGGACGAGGCGGGACAGCGGGTTTTCCTGGTCGACGGCAAGGCGCTGCGGCTCCGCCAGACCTTCGAGCTCAAGGGGCCGGACGGTGAGGTCCTGGCCGTCATCCGCAAGAAGATGGTCAGCATCCGCGACACGATGGTCGTCGAACGCGAGGGCGAGACGGTGGCCAAGGTTCGCAAGAAGCTGTTCAGCCCGCTCCGGCACTCGATGGAGATCGAGCTCGCGGACGGGCAGGAGTGGACGGCGACCGGCGACCTCATCGAGAAGAACTACGAGATCGAGAGCGACGAGGGCACCGTCGCCACGACCTCGCGCAAGTGGTTCCGGATCCGGGACACCTACGGCATCGAGATCGGCCACCCGGACGTACCCCTGGTCCTCGCCGTGGCCGTCGCCGTCGACGAACTCGCCGCGGCGGACCGCGAAAAGGACGACGACTGACCCGGAGCGGCGAGCCGACGAGCGAGCGGAGCGGCCGGTGAGGTACGAGCCGTCCGTGGAGTGAGTGAGGAGGCGAGCGCGACCAGCGAACCCGCGGGTAAACCGCCGGGCAGGTCAGCCGACGCCGGTGGTGGCCAGGTCGTAGCCGACGTACACCGGGCTGACCGCGGCGTTGGTCAGCCGTGTGCCGCGGTACAGAACCACCTTGTCGTACACGAGCGGCACGATCGCGGCCGTGGCCATCACCGCCTGGTCGATCCGCGCGGTGAGGCCCTCGCGCGTGCTCTGGTCCCTGGCCTGGTCCGCCTGGTCGAGCAGCCCGTTGACCGTCGAGTCGTTCAGCTCGGCCAGGTTGTTGTTGCCGCTCGACAGGATCTGCCGGCCGTCCACCACCAGCGGGAAGAAACCGGTCGCGGTCGGGAAGTCAGGGCCCCAGACCGACAGGATCATGCCGATGTCGTGTCCATGGACGTACGACGGCTTGCCCGCGTAGTCGGTGAAGAACCGCGCGGCGTCGTACTGCTGGACCTTGACCTCGATGCCGGCCCGTCCGAGCGACTGCTGCACCGCGCCGGCGACCGCCAGGTCCTTCGGCCGGCCCTGCCGGATCGCCAGCGTGGTGGTGAACCCCGACGGCTTACCGCACGCCGTCAGCTCCTCCCGCACCTTGTCGGCGCTCGCCGGGTACTGGTCGAACCGCTGCCGGCCCACGAGAACCGGCGGCGCCATGTTCGTCGCGACCTCGGCGCCCTGCGGCCCGCCGTCCGCGGTCTGCACCGCGGTGCGGTCCACCGCGTACTGCACGGCGCGCCGGCAGTGCACGTTGTCGAACGGGGCGACCTTGGTCGACAGCGCGATGTAACGCAGGTATCCGCTGGTCAGCGAGTCGGTGTTCTTCTTCAGGCTCGGGTCGGTGAACGCCTTGGCCCGCGCCGCGTCGGCCAGCCCGACGCCGCTCGGGTTCAGGTCGGCCTGCCCGCCCAGGAGCTGCTGGTCGACGGCGTCCGCGGCCAGGCCGAACTGGACCTCGATCCGGTCCGGCAGCTGCGTGCGGATGCCGTCGGAACCCCACGCCGGGTCGCGGACCAGCGACAGCGACTTCCCCGGCGAGTACGACTCGAACTTGTACGGCCCGGTGGACACCGGATGGTTCTTGTACTGCGCGCCGGTGTCCTTGGTCCCCGGCACCGGCGCCGTCTGCGGGAGGGCGGCCAGGTAGTCGAAGTCGGCGAACGGCTTCTTCAGGTGGAAGACCACCGTCTGGTCGTCGGGCGTGGTGACGCCGTCGAAGTCGTCCAGGTTCTTGTCCTTGTACGGCCCGGCGTACGATCCGGCGTCGAGCATCTCGCGGAAGTACTGCGGGCCGAGGAAGAACACGTCCGTCGCGAACGTCCGCGCGACCGCGTACCGCACGTCCTTGGCCGTGACCGGCGTGCCGTCCTCGAACTTCACGCCGGAACGCAGCTTGTACGTCCAGGTCTTCAGGTCATCGCTCGGCTGGCCGGGGCCGTTCGCCAGGTCGGGCACCGGGCGCAACCCCGCGGCGCCGGCCCCGGCCCGGTAGGTGAGGAGCGACCGCGCGTACAGCCGGCTGATGTTCCACGACCCGGCGAGGTACATGTCGCCGGGGTCGAGCGAGTCGAAGTCGGAGGGCTGCGTCAGCCTCAGCGTCCCGCCCTTGGCGGTCGAGGGGTTGACCACCTTGGTGAGCGCCGCGTCGGCGGCCGCCGCGACGCCGGCCTTGCCCGTCGGCCCGGGCGACGGGTGATCACCTTTACGGGTGAGCTGGACGATCGCGACCGAGGCGGCGGCCACCAGCACGACGCCGGCGGACGCGGCGACCGCCGGCAGCCAGCGGCGGTTCTTCCGCACGCCGGGAGGCGGCGTCGTGTCGTGCGGCGGAGCACCCCACGGAGGCTGGGTGGGCGGCGGCGCGGCAGGCGGAAGGCTCTGCCAGCCGCCCTCCCACTGGCCGGGTCCGGCGCCCCACGGTGACGCCGGCGCGGGCAGTGCGGCCGGCTGCGGTGTCGGTGTGGGCGCGAAGGTGCCCGCCGCCGAGGTGTTCTCCTCGAGGCCGGCCAGGAGCTGGGGCACGGTGGGGCGGTGCGCCGGGTCCTTGTACAGGCAGTACCAGACCAGCTCGCGCAGCGGGCTCGCGATGGCGCCGATGTCCGGGTCGGCGGTGAGGATCCGGTTCATCATCGCCGGGATCGAGTCCTGGCCGAACGGCGACCGGCCGGTCGCGGCGAAGACCATGGTCGCGCCCCACGCGAACACGTCCACCGCCGGGGTGAGCCGGTGCCCGTTCAGCTGCTCGGGCGCCATGTACGCGGGCGTGCCCACGACGCCGCTCGTCATCGACATCGTCGAGTCGAGCGCCCGCGCGATGCCGAAGTCGATCACGCGGGGCCGGTCGGCGCTGAGCAGCACGTTGCTCGGCTTGAAGTCCCGGTGCACGACGTTGGCCTGGTGGATGGCGGCGAGCGCGCGCAGCGTGCCGACCGCGAGGGCGTGCAGTTCGGCGCCGGCCAGCGGGCCCTGCTCCCGTACGGTGTCCGACAGCGGGCGGCCCTCGACGTACTCGCTGACGATGTACGGGGCACGGCCCTCGACGTCGGCCTCGACGATCCGGGCGGTGAACGAGGGGTCGATCCGCTGCGCGGCGGAGAGCTCGCGGGCGAAGTAGCGCCGCGCCCGCTCGTCACCGCTCAGGTGGGTCCGCAGCAGCTTGATCGCGAACCGTTCCCGTGACGCGTCCCCGGAGGACTCGCCGTCGGAGGCATCGCCGTCGTCGAGCCGCTCGCCGAGATAGACGACGCCCTGCCCGCCCTCACCGAGCAGGCCGATCAGCCGGTAGTCGCCCAGCCGCTCCGGATCGTCCGGCCGTAGTGGTCGGGAACCCGGCATGGTCGCCTCCGGTGAACGGTTGGTGCGCGTGGGGAACGCCCATTGTCCACCGTGTGGCGGTATGACTGCTACGCGCTTGGCCGGCCCCGCCCGGGGCGGCGCCGTGCCCGAGCCGCCCGTCACCGGTGTTCGCGCAGGTCACGTACGCTGTCCCGGTGAGTGTCATGGTCGATCGGTACGGGCGGCGTGTCGAGGTGATCCGTCTCGATCGTGGTCATGGCCCGCAGCAGTGGATCCGCGTCTCGTGGCGCCGGGTGCTGCTCGGCCCCGGGACTCCGGGCCTCGGGCAGGGGTACTACCGGTCGGCGGAGGCAGCGCTCGCCCACGTCGACGTCGAGAGCCTCGTCGAGGTCATCGAGTTGCGCCGCTGACCGCGTCCGACGTCAGCGCGGCGCCTCGCCGACGAAGACGGCGAGGCCGTCCAGGAGCCGTTGCAGGCCGAACTCGAAGAGGCCGTCGAGGTCGAAGTCGTACCCCTCCGTGTTGAGCCGTTCGAACAGCGGGAACCGGCCGGTGGCGAAGATCTCCCGCAGCGCCGGTTCCTGGCCGTCCATCCACTCTTCGGCGTCCAGGCCGCTGAGAGCCTCGGCCTCCGCTTCGGCCTCCATGCTGATCGCGGTGGCCCGCACCCAGTTGAACAGGGTGAGGTGGATGGTCAGGATCGTCTGCACGTCGAGCCGGTCCGCCAGGGAGCCCAGCATCCACTCGGTGAACGGGAGGGCGTTGGGCAACGGCTGCGGCCGGGTCACCGAGAGGGCGGGCGCGAGCCAGGGGTGACGGCGGAACATCGCCCACAGCGTCCGGGCGGCGAGCTCCAGCCGGTCGCGCCAGCCCTCCGGCGGTTCGTCGGGAAGGGGCTGCTCGGCGAAGGCCGCGTCCATCATCTGCGCCAGCAGGTCGTCCTTGTCGGTGACGTACCGGTACAGCGACATCGTCGCCATGCCGAGTTCGGCGGCGACGCGGCGCATCGAGACCGAGGTGAGCCCCTCCGCGTCGGCGACGGCGATCGCGGCCGCGACGATCCGCGTGGACGCCGCCTGCTCGTCCCCGCGCCTCTGGCGCGGGCGCGGCCCGCCCGGCCGCGCGGCGGCGGGCCGCGGCGCGGAACCCGTGCCGGTCGCCACGACCGTGCCGACGCCGGGCACCGCGCGGACCAGGCCCTCGTGGCGGAGCTGCGTGAGCGCCTTCGTGGCGGTCGCCATCGCGACGCCCCACCGCCGGGTGATCTCCCGGGTGGAGGGCACGCGATCGCCCGGCGCCAGCTCGCCCGTCACGATCCGGTGCCGCAGCTCGGCCACGATCTGGCCCGAACGCGACGTTCCCCGTTCCACCGGAACCACCTCCGCACTAGTGCACTCACCCTAGCCGCCACGCTGCGCCGACACCCGTGACCGCGCCGCTCCGCGAGCGGCGAGTGCTCCTAGAGCACTAGTGCACTACTTGAAAGTTCACTGGTCACAGCCTTGCAAGGCGCGATATGTACACCGTACATTCCAGTCATGCGAAACACCGAGATACTCGTTTCCGGCGGCGGTATCGCCGGAGCGGCGCTGGCGTACTGGCTACGCGCCGCGGGCTTCACGGTCACGGTCGTGGAGCGCGCCCCGGGCCCGCGCCCGGGAGGGCAGACCGTGGACCTGCGCGGCGCGGGCCGTGAGGTGGTCGCCCGCATGGGACTGATGGACCAGGCGCGCGCGGTGGCCGTCGACCAGGAGGGCATGGCCCTCGTCGACGCGAAGGGCCGGGTCAAGGCGACCATGCCGGTCGACGCCTTCGGCGGTGAGGGGATCATCTCCGAGATCGAGATCCTGCGCGGCGACCTGGCGCGCGTGCTGTACGAGGCGACGCTGCCGGACACCGAGTACGTCTTCGATGACACGATCATCGGCCTCGACCAGGACGACGACGGCGTCACCGTGACGTTCGAGAAGGCGCACTCGCGCCGGTTCGGCCTGGTCGTCGGTGCGGACGGTACGCACTCCGTGGTGCGCGCGCTGGCCTTCGCCCCCGAGTCGGACTGCGTCCGCCCGCTGGACGTCTACAACGCCTGGTTCACGACGACCGACGCCATGGAGCTCGGCGGCTGGTACAAGATGTTCAACGCGCCGGGCGGGCTCGTCGCGTCGGCGCGCCCGGGACGGCTCCCCGGCGAGGTCAAGGCCGCCCTCGCCTTCCGGTCCCCGCCGCTCGTGTACGACCGGAGCGACCTCGGCGCCCAGCGGGCCCTGGTGGCGAGCCGCTTCGCCGGCGTCACGGGCTGGGAGGTGCCGCGCCTGCTGCGGGGGATGGAGACCGCGTCCGACTTCTTCTTCGAGTCGATGGGGCAGGTGCACCTGGACGGCTGGTCGCGCGGGCGGGTGGCGCTCATCGGCGACGCCGGCCACTGCCCGACGCCGCTCACCGGGCTGGGCACCAGCCTTGCCCTGGTCGGCGCGTACGTGCTGGCCGGCGAGCTCGCCACGACCGGCGACCACCGTGCCGCGTTCGCGCGCTACGACGAGATCATGCGCCCGTACGTCACCGAGGCGCAGAAGCTGCCCCCGGGCGGCGCCTCGGGGTTCGCGCCGTCCAGCGCTCTGGCCATCCGCATGCGGGCCGCGTCGATGCGCTCGATGACCCGGTGGCCGATGCGCTCGCTGATCGCCGCGCAGTTCGCCAAGGCGGGGAACATCACGCTGCCCGACTACCGCCCGCTCGCCGTGCGGTAGGACGGACCGGACCCTCAGCGGCGCCGCCTCGTCCAGCGAGGTTCGACGGCCGACCACTCCTCCTCCCAGCAGGCCATCCGCCGCCGGTCCAGGACGTGCCGTACCGCCTGCCGGGCGCCGATGAGGGCGAACGACAGCGCGGCGAGCGCGAACCCCGAGACGATGGCCTTCTGCCCGGCGAGCTGCGACCGCCGCAGCGGCGGATCGACGGACCGGCCCTCGCCGTCGATCCAGACGGCGGCGGTGCCACCGGCCTTCTCCCCCGAGGGCACCCGAAGGTCGCCGAACCGCGCCGAACCGTCCGGCGCCGCCCAGCGGGCCGGGACCGGCACCTTCGGAACGGCCGTGCCGAGCCGCCCGACCGGTGGCTCCGCGTCGCGCAGGAGCGTCGCGGTGACGCGATGGCGGGCCGTCTCCGTCCGCTCCGCCCACCGCCAGGAGGTCTCCAGGTGGTGACCGACTCCCATGACGACCAGCGGGACGAGGAGGAGGAACACCGTCGCCAACCCGACCGCGGCCGCCGTGTCGGCCCGGTCGGCGGGCCGCCGCATCGGGTTGCGGTCCAGCCCGAGCCGCCGCGCCGCCGGGCGCCAGAACGCGCGGGCCCGGGCCGGCCTCGGCGTCCACACCCTCCGAGGGGGACGACGGCCCGGCACGGTCACGACGCGGCGCCCACGCCGACCGGACGGTACTCACGGAGGGCTTCTTCCACCGACGTGTGGAACGTGACGCCAGGGGAGATGCGGCCGGCCTGGAAGACGTCCCGGATCGCCGCCGGCGCGCCGGCGAGCGACAGCCGGCCGCCACGGGCCCGCACACGCCACCAGAACCCGATGAGGAGGGCCGCGGCCGTGGGGTCGGCGAACACGGCCCTCTCCAGGTCCACCAGGAGATGGACCGCGCCCACGTCGATCCGCGCGAGCACGGACTCGCGCAGCCGCGGCGCGGTGAAGATATCGATCGTCCCGGTCACCGTGACCAGCGTGACCTCGGGGCGGGCCGTACGAGGATCGTCCATGACGGGCGACGCTAGGCGCGTCCGATCCGGAGGGGTACGGGCGCGAACGGATCCTTCACGGCCGTGCCCCGATCCTTAACGAAGTGCGCCCGGTCGTCGTCAGGAGCGCGGAGCCGCGCCGCTCTGCTGCTCGACCACCCACGCCGCGATCTCGGCCCGGCTGGTGAACCCCAGCTTGCGGAGGATGGCGCTCACGTGGGACTGGACGGTACGGGGGCTGAGGAACAGCACCGAGGCGATCTGCTTGTCCGTCTTCCCCTCGGCGATCAGCTCGGCCACGGCGCGCTGTTTGTCGCTGAGCAGCCGGTTCACCGACCGCCGCCGGGCCGGAGCGTCGGACCGGGGCGTGGACGGCTGGCCCAGCGCCAGGTCGACCGCGGCACCGAGCTCCATCTCCGCGCCGTAGCTCTCGGTGACGTCGTACGCCTCGCCGAGCGCCAGCCGGGCCTGTTCGGCGCAGGCGGAGTGCGCCTCGGCCCAGGGCCGCAGCCGGTGGATGGCCACGCCGAGCGTCTCCTGCATGTTCCGCGCGGCGCCCAGGAGCAGGGCCGCCTCCTCGTGGTGGCCGCGGGCCATCGCGCACCACGCGAGCGACTCCATGGACCAGACCGCGCCCCAGCGTTCCCCGATGTCCCACTGGGAGCGCAGCGCGGACCGGAACAGCGCGACGGCGGACCCCGCGTCGCCGTGACGGAGCTCGGCCAGGGCGCGGGCCCACTCGGCCCAGGCGGTCGCACAGGGCGCGCCGTGGGCGCGCGCGTCGGCGAGGTGCCGCTCGGTGACGGCGAAGGCGTCCGGCGCGGGCGCGGTGAACGCGGCGGCGATGGCGTGGAACATCTCGGCCATGGGCAGCACACGTGTGTCGTTCATCGCGGCCAGCTCGTCGCGTACGCCGGCCCACAGCGGGAGCGCCGTCGAGTCGCCGTGGAGGATCAGGGCCGTCGATGCGATGAAGTAGCGGTGGACGGCGAGCGCGAACGCCGCCTCGTCTGCTCCGGACACCTCCGATGCCAGCGCCCGGCAGCGGCGCAGCAGGGACTCGGTGCTGATTTCGTCGCCCAGGCACAGCGCGATCCAGCCCGCGTGCGAGAGCGCGGTCAGCCGGAGGGGGGCGGCCGCCGCGTTGGCGGCCAGGGCCTCCTCGGCCCGCGTCAGGGCGCGCATCCCCTCGCCGAGCGTTCCGCCGAAGAACCACAGCCGCATCTCGGTCAGCGCGACGGCGAGCCGCGCGCCGACCTCGGCGTCCTCCCGCGTCGTCGCGGCGGCGCACCGGTCGAGAACGGCCCGGTGGTTCGGCAGGTCCTGGCGCGCCTCCGACAGGTACCGGGCCTCGTCCGGTCCGTACCAGTGCCGGCTGCACCATTCGGCGCGATCGAGGAAGTGCGCGCTGAGCCGGCGGTGCGCCTCGATCTCGTCGTCGGACGGCGGCGCGGGCCGGCTCTCCGGCTCCGGCAGGTCCCCGGTGCGCGAGCCGAGGCGTGTCAGGCCGTACTCGCGCACGGTCGCGAGCATGGCGTACCGGGTCGGGATGGAGTCGGTGTCGGCGACGATGATGCTCTTGGCGGCCAGCTCGCCGAGGACCATCGGCACCTGCCCCGCCTCCAGCTCGCCGCCGGCGGCGACGGCCACCGCGGCGTCCATCGTGAAGCCGCCCGCGAACACCGCCAGCCGGACCCACAGCAGCCGTTCGGCCGGCGAGCACAGCTGGTAGCTCCACTCGAAGCTGTCCCAGAGGGTCCGGTGGCGGGTCGGGGCGTTCACGCCCTCCGACAGCGTGCGCAGCCGGAACACCGACAGCATCGACACGATCTCCGCGACGGACATCACGCGCACCAGCGGCGCCGCGAGCTCGATGGCGAGCGGGATGCCGTCCAGCATCCGCACCAGGCGCGCGACGTCGGCCGCGCTCCGCGGCGTGATCGCGAAGTCCGCGCGCGCGGCGGAGGCCCGCGTCTCGAACAGCCGTACGGCCTCGTACTCGGTCACCACCGCGCGGTCGGGGTCGGCCGGAACGCTCAGCGGCGGCACGTCGACCAGATGCTCGCCCTCGCAGCGGAGCGGCACCCTGCTGGTCGCGATGATCCGCAGGTCGGGGCAGCCGCGCAGGAGGCGGACGACGAGGGGCGCAAGGGTCCCGATGAGGTGCTCGCAGTTGTCGAGCACGAGCAGGGCCGCCCGTCTGCTCAGCGCCGCGACCAGGACGTCTCCGGGCTCCCGGGCCGACACGTCGTCGACGGGCAGCGCGTCCAGCATGACCCGTCCGACCGAGGCCGGGTCGGTGTGGGAGGCGAGGTCGACCCACCACACGCCGTCGGGGTGGGCGCGGCGGGCGTCGTTCGCCAGCCGCATCGCGAGCCGGGTCTTGCCCGTACCGCCGGCGCCGGTCAGGGACAGCAGCCGGACGCGCGGGTCGGACAGGCGCGCCTTCGCCGAGGAGAGCAGCTCCCGGCGGCCGACGAAGCCGTTGAGCTCGGCCGGGACGTAGCCGTCGCGCCAGCCGTCCGCCGTGCGTTCCGTCACTCGATCCGCCCGTCTTCGCGCCCCGCCGCGGGTGTGCGTACGTCACATGATCACCTGAATGGTAGTGATTCCGCCGCCGTCCCGTGGCCGAGTCGGCAATCCGTTTCACCGTCGGCGGGAGACCCCGGTATGGGGGATTACGTACCGGACTCCGTACATCGACGGATGCCCCGTGGACCCGTGCGGCGACACCATTCCCGGGTGCATCACGTTCCGGCGGCACCGTCCGCGACCACCTGCCGCCCATGAGCGGTGAGACACCGCTCCGGCGTGCCGACGGGCCGATCCGCGCCCCCCGGCCCACGGTGACGTGGGCGGCCCCATCGATCGCCCGCGTCGTGGACTGCCTGCTGGGCGGCAAGGACAACTTCCGCGTCGACCGCGAACGAGCGGCGGCGGCGCTCGCCGCCGACCCGCGGATCCGGCAGGTCATCGTCGAGAACCGCCGGTTCGCCCGCCGGGCCGTCCAGTACCTGGTCCGTGAGTGCGGCGTCACCCAGTTCGTCGACATCGGGTTCGGCCTGCCGGCCGCCGAGAACGCCCACCACATCGCCCAGCGCGACGACGCGGGCGCCCGCGTGCTCTATGTGGACAACGATCCGATCGTCGTGGCCCACGGTCAGGCGATGCTCGCCGAGAACGACCGCGTCCGGGTCGTGGGCGCCGATCTGCGCGACCCGGCCGGGATCCTGGGCCACCCGGAGTTCACCCGGCTCATCGATCTGGACGAGCCGGTCGCGGTGCTGCTCACCCCGGTCCTGCAGTTCCTCTCCGACGCCGACCGCCCGGAGGAGATCGTGCGGACGATCCGTGACGCACTGGCCCCCGGCAGCCACCTCGTCATCTCCCACGCGTGCCCGGAGACGCGCCCGGGGCAGGTCGGACGCGTCATGGACGTCTACCGGTCCATCGTGTCCTCGGCCACGGCGCGCGAGCGCGAGCGCATCACCGGCTTCTTCGGCGACTTCTCCCTCGCCGAACCCGGTCTGACCTGGCTGCCGTCCTGGCGGCCGGACCTCGCCGTGCCGCACCGGGTGGCCGAACGCGTCTGGCAGCTCGGCGGTGTCGCCCGCAAGCCGGACGCCCCCTCAGCCTGACCTCGCACCACGACCAGCCACACATCGGAGAACGAACGCCTATGAGACCGGTCCGCCGTTTCCGCGAACTGGGAGCCGCACGGCCGCCGGCCGACACCAGGGTCCTGCTGCGACGCGCCGTCGTGCTGGGCGGCAGCATCGCCGGGCTGCTCGCGGCACGCGTCCTCAGCGACCACGCCGCCGAAGTGATCATCCTGGAACGCGACGACCAGGACCCGGGCCGGACCAGGCCCGGGGTGCCGCAGAGCACGCAGGTGCACGTCCTGCTGGACGGCGGGCGGGTGCAGCTGGACCGCTGGTTCCCCGGGTTCTCCCACAGCATGCTCGCCGACGGCGCGGTGCTGTCGAAGAGCGACGCCATCCGCATGTACGTCGACGGCAACCTCAAGGTGCCGGCGGACGGCGACATCCTCAGCGCCGGCCGGCCGTTCCTGGAGAGCCGCGTACGCGCCCGTGCCCTCGCCCTCCGCAACGTCCGGCTCGTCCCGGCACGGGCCCGTGGGCTGACATTCAGCGGGGACCGGGTCACCGGCGTGCGGTACACCGCCGATGGCGATCCGGCCGACCGGGTCACGGACCTGCCGGCCGACCTCGTCGTCGACGCGATGGGCCGCTCCAGCCGGCTCGGCGACTGGCTGGAACAGGCCGGCTGGTCCCGGCCGCCGATGCAGCGGGTCGGCATCGACCTCGGCTACGCCACCGCGCAGTTCCGGCGCGACGACGCCCGGCCCGGCGCCTCCACCGTCCAGGCGGTCGTCCTGCCGGGCTCAGGGCAGCGCCCGGGAGTCAGCGTGCTGACCGCGGTGGAGGACGGCCGCTGGTCGATGCTGCTGTCCGGATTCGCCGACGACCACCCGACACGGGACCCGGAGGACTTCCGCGCGCGCTGCCGGCGGCTCCCGGAGATCTTCTCGAGCGTGGCCGAGAGATGCCCGATGATCGGTCCGGTCGCGACCTACCGGCAGGCCGACTCCCGGCGCCGCGACTTCCACGCGTCGCGGCGGCTGCCGGCCGGGCTCGTGGCCGTGGGCGACGCGGTCGCCTCGTTCAACCCCGTGTACGGCCAGGGCATGTCCTCGGCCGCGCTGCACGCCTCCTGCCTGTCGGCCTACCTGCGGTCGGGACCCACGATCTCGGCGCCGGCACGTGGCTACTTCGACCTGGTGCGGATCGTCGTCGACGCCGCCTGGCAGACCTCGACGACCAACGACCTCGGGCTGCCGCACGTCGACGGCCCGTACCCGCGCGGCTTCCGGGTCGCGCACCGCATCAGCGACCTGATCCTGAGGGCCTCGGTGACCGACGCGGACATCAACCACCGCTTCCTCCAGGTCACGCACATGCGGGCGCACCCGAACACCCTCATCCGGCCCGGTCTGCTGCTCCGCGCCGTACGCGCCACCCGGGCGCGGACCCCGGCCGCACACTGACCTCGCCGATCAGATCGAAGGAACCACCATGGACACCGCGCCCCGCCGAGCCGGCCATGCTCCGCCGCCCGCGCCCGCCGAGCAGCTCGAGCGGGTACGGCTGTACGACCAGGCCTTCGCCTCGGACCCCGCGTGGGCCTACGCGCGGATGCGGGAGTACGGCGAGGCCGTGCCGGTCGAACTGGCGCCCGGCGTGCCGGCGACCCTCATCATCGGTTACGAGGCCGCACTCGAGGTGCTGCGCGATCCGGTGACCTTCCCCAAGGACCCGCGCCAGTGGCAGCGGCACATCCCGCCGGACTGCCCGGTGCTGCCGCTGATGATGTACCGGCCGAACTGCATGTACACGGACGACCCGGTGCACACGCGGCTGCGGCAGGCGGTCACCCACGCGCTGGATCTCATCGACCCGTCCTCGCTGCGTGAGCAGGTGGGCGACATCGCCGAGGAGCTCATCGCCGGGTTCGCCGCCGCGGG
This sequence comes from Actinoallomurus iriomotensis, assembly GCF_030269445.1. GTDB lineage: Bacteria > Actinomycetota > Actinomycetes > Streptosporangiales > Streptosporangiaceae > Actinoallomurus > Actinoallomurus iriomotensis. The sequence goes on along the minus strand of NZ_BSTJ01000015.1, from coordinate 144,515 downwards.
TGAGGCCGACCTGCTGGCCCAGTTCGCCCGGCCCCTGCCGCTGCTGCTCTTCAACCGGCTCCTCGGCTGTCCGCCCGCCCTCAGCGAGCGGCTGGCCCGCGGGTACAAGGGCATCTTCGACGGCGTCGACGCGGAGAAGGCCAACGCCGAGCTCAGCCGGGGCGTCGCCGAGCTGATCGCGCTGAAACGGCGCCGGCCGGGCCAGGATCTGACCTCCCAGATCCTGGCGGACCCGGCGGGGCTGTCCGACGAGGAGGCGCTGCACCAGGTGCTCCTCCTCATGGGCGCCGGGGCCGAACCGCAGCAGAACCTCATCGCCAACGGCGTCCACCTGCTGCTGGCCAGCGAGGAGGTGGCCGGCGACGTCTGGGGCGGCAACCTGCTCATCGAGGACGCGCTGGACGAACTGCTGTGGACCGACCCGCCGATCGCGAACTTCGGCTTCACCTATCCCCGGCACGACGTGGAGTTCCGCGGGACGATCCTGCCCGCGCACCAGCCGGTGGTGATCGGTTACTCCGCCGCGAACACCGACCCGTACACCACGTCGGGATCACGCGTCGGCAACCGGGCGCACCTCGCCTGGGGTGCGGGCCCGCACGGCTGCCCGGCGAAGCGGCCGGCGCTCCTCATCGCGACGGTCGCCATCGAGAAGCTGCTCGACGGCCTGCCCGGTCTGAGGCTGGCGTTCCCGGGCGGCGAGGCGACCTGGCGGCCCGGCCCGTTCCACCGCGCCCTGACCGCGCTGCCCGTACGTTTCACCCCGGCCGCCGCCGGCCGGCACCGCTACGGCGTACCGCGGAACCTCGGCTGAGCACGAACCTCCTGCCGGACTGCAAGTACTATCGCGGTAGTTGATCGGTTCGAGCGGATTGGGGCTGGTGTGAGGCGACGGTCCCGGCGGTCCGCGGATCCCGATGGCGTGTGGGCCGGGGAGCCTCTCCGGCGGCCCGCCGTGAAAGTGCTGCTGGGCGCCGGCGCCGCACTGGCGGTGGTCGTGCTGGGCGTCGCGCATCGTACGGCCGTCGACGCCGGCGGGGACAGCCTGGCCGGGGCGGACGGGGAGTGGCTCGTACTCGCGGTGCTCGCCACCGTGGCGATGTGGCTCGCCGGCGCGGTGTCGCTGCTCGGCACCATCCCGGTGCGCCCGCCGCTCGGGCGGGTGCTCGCCGTCCAGTTCGCGGCGTCCTTCGCCAACCACCTGCTGCCCGCCGGCTCGGGGGCGATGGCGGTCAACGTGCGTTTCCTGCAGCGACAGGGGATCAGCCGCGGCGCCGCCGTGGGCGCGGTGGGACTGAACTCCCTGGCCACCGGGATCACCCACGTCGTGCTGCTGGCGGCCGCCGTCGCGGTCGCCCCGTCGACGCTGGTCCGCGTGGGCGTCCACCTGCCGCGGCCGGACGTACGGACCATCGTCCCGCCGTCGTCACATGGGCCGGTCGCGTTCGCGGCCGTCGGAGCGGCCGTGCTGTCGGCCGGGGCCCTGGTCGCGCTGCGCGGATCGAGGCGGCGGCTGCGGCGACGCGCTCGACGGGTGGCCTCGGCGGCGCGGCGGCTCGTACGGGAGATGCGCGAGCTGGGCGAGGTCCTGCGCCATCCGGGCCGGGCCGCCGCGCTCTGGCTCGGCTCGCTGACTCTGCCGCTCTTCCACGCGTTCATCCTGTTCTCGCTGCTGCGCGGCCTCCAGGCATCGATCGGCGCCGGGACGGTGCTGGTCGTCTACCTCGGCATGTCCTCGCTGACGGCGGTGGTCCCGTCGCCCGGCGCCATCGGAGGCCTGGACGTGGCCCTGGTCGCGGGACTCGTCGCCGCGGGCGTCTCCTCGACGGCCGCCGTCGCGACCGTCCTCGGCTATCGGATGATCACGGTCTGGCTGCCGCTGCCACCCGCCGCGTGCACCTTCGCCGTGCTGCTGCGCCGCCGCGTCATCTGATGCCGTGATCCGTCCGGGGGCTTCGACCCGGAGCGCGCGGTCGATGTCCTCGTCCTTCAGTCAGATGTATCGGCCCCACCTGTGCGGCGTCGCCTGCGCCGCGTCATCGTGGTGGTCGGACGGTGCGGCGAATATGGCGAATGCGGCGCTGAGCTGCGGCGAGCGGGTTCACTATCGCGGTAGTACTACCGGAGAGTACGCTCGGCGGAATGAGTGCCGAGTCCCCTGCGCGCGAGCCCTCCGTCGGGCGGTCCTCCGGCGGTGGCGCCAGGCGTCAGCCCGGGATGCTCGAGGACGAGGTGCTGGCCGTGCTCTGGACGGCCGGGCGGGCGATGACGCCCGCCGAGGTGCGGGACCGGCTGGACGACCGGCTCGCCTACACGACGGTGATGTCCACTCTGGCGCGTATGCACCGAAAAGGGCTGGTGTCTCGCCGCCCGGTGAAGAAGGGGTACTCCTACCTCCCCACCGTCGACGAGGCCTCCCACACCGCGCGGGCGATGACCGATCTGCTGAGTCGCCGCCACGACCACGCGGGAGTGCTGGCGAGGTTCGTGTCGTCGCTGAGCCCGGAGGACGAGGCGCTTCTGCAGCGGCTGCTGCGCGGCGGCGAGGACGCCTGAGGGGCGGCCCCTCGGCCTGATCGACGCCCGGTTCGCCGCCGGGCGGGTCCGGTGTGTGCGCGTATCCCTCATCGTCGTCGCGCCGACGCGTGCTCCCGCATAGGTAAGCACACCTTTGCCTTCCGGTAACCCACGCCCTCCTACTGTCGCGGTCGTACTACCGAAATAGTAGATATCTCCTCACGGTCAGGGCGATGAGTGTGAGCCTTCCGGTAAGAGAACCCGACGTCACGGTCATCGTGATCGTCTATAACGACGCGGGGCGCCTGGCCCGCGCGGTCCGCTCGGTGCTGGCGCAGTCGCTGGCGGGCGTGGAGGTCGTCATCGTCGACGACGCCAGCACGGACGCGACCCCACGAGTGGCGGCGCGGCTCGCCGCCGGGCGGCCGGACCGCGTCCGCGTGATCACTCTGCCCGAGAACTCCGGCGGGTGCGGACGCCCCCGCAACGCCGGGATGGAGCAGGCGCGCGGCCGCTACGTGATGTTCCTCGACAGCGACGACACCCTCGATCCGCACGCGTGCCGGAACCTCGTGAGCACCGCCGAGGAGACCGGGGCCGAACTGGTCTCCGGCCGCTGCGTCCGGGTGCTGCCGGAGCGCGAGCAGAACTGGTACCCGTCGCTCTACCGCGAGTCGCGCGTCGTGACGAACATCCTGGACGAGCCCGACCTGCTGTACGACACCCTCTCGACCAACAAGTGCTACCGGCGCGACTTCCTCGAACGCGAGGGGCTGCTGTTCGTCGACCGCCTGCACTACGAGGACCTGCTGTTCAGCGCGCAGGCCTACGTCAGCGCGCGAAAGATCGCGATCATTCCGCACCGGGTCTACAACTGGCTCATCGTCCCGCGCGGAGAGACGCTGTCGATCACGCACCGCCGCGCCGAACTGCGCAACTTCGCCGACCGGCTGGAGATCCACCGGCGGATCGACGCCACCTTCCGGATCCGTGGCGCCGAGGAGCTCGCGAAGCACAAGAACGTCAAGTTCGTCAACCACGACCTGCTGCTCTACCTGCGCGAGCTCCGCAGCCGCGACCCGGACTACCGCGAGGCCTTCCTCGAACTCGCCCAGGGATACCTGGCGACGATGGACACCGCGGTGTTCGAGGAGTGCAACCCGATGGCCGCGATCGCCGGCTTCCTCGTCGGGCAGGGTGACCTGGACGGGGCGATCGCCGCCGCGGACCGCGCGCCGAGGAGGGATGTGCCCCCGACGCTGTCGATCGCGCCGGTCGAACGCGACGGTCTGATCTACTGGTCCGAGGCCTTCCTCGACACCGCGCCGGGCCGTCGCATCCTCGACGTCACCGACCTGGGCATCCACTCCGTGCCGCTCGAGCACCTCCGGCTCGGCGGCCGGCTGACGGCCATGAGGACGGAGGGGCACGAGCTGTCCCTCACGGGCGACTTCATCAATCCTCTGGGGCGGATCGGCGCCGCCACGGAGCTCACCGGCAGGCTGGAGATCCGGGACCGCCGCAGGAAGGGCCGAGCGTTCCGCGTTCCGGTGACGTTGCGCCACGAGGGCGACCGGATCGGCTGGCAGGCGAGGTTCGCGCCGGTCCGCCGGATCCGGCCGATCGGGCTGGTGGACCAGACCTGGGGGCTCTGGCTGTGCGTCGACGTCGGTGAGGAGACCGTCGTGGTCCGCCTGACCTCGACCGGCACCGCCCACAAGGGCGTCGAGGTGCCGGTACGGCCCCGGCTGACCCGGATCGTCGGTGACCGCCTGGAGGCGTACGTCGCCGACTCCGGAGAGCTGGCGTTCCGCATCGTCGGACGCAGCCTTCCCGCCCGCGCCGTCCTGCCGCTGATCCGTGACGTCGCCCGCACCGGACTGGGAGTGCGGTTCTGGCGGAGCCTCATACGCGCCGAGAAGGCGCTGCGCAGGCGGCTCACCGGCCGCGCGACGAAGATCGCCGTGTTCAACCGCGTGCTCGTGCGGCTGCCGGTCAGGAAGGGCACCGTCGTCTTCGAGAGCCACCTCGGAGCCCAGTACTCCGACAACCCGAAGTACGTTCACCTCGAACTGCGCCGGCGCGGTACGTCATACCGTGCGATCTGGTCCTACGACCAGAGCAGGCGGGGCTTCCCCAAGGACGCCGTCCTGGTCAAGCGCGGGTCGTGGGCGTACTACCGCGCGCTGGCCCGCGCCGAGTTCTGGGTCGACAACCAGGGTTTCCCCGCCGGGCTCACCAAGCGCCGTCAGACCACCTACATCCAGACCTGGCACGGCTCGGCGTACAAACGCATGGGCTTCGACGAGCCGTCCGTCAAGCAGGGCACCAGAGCCGAGCACGTACGGCGGCGCACCATGGCCGGCCGGTTCGACCACTTCGTCGTACGGTCCGAGCACGACGTGCGGACGCTGGCCGGAGGCCTCGGCGTGACCGCACCGCCCCTGCGGGCCGGGTACCCGCGCAACGATCCGCTCGTGAGCGGCGGCGACCCGGAGGAACTGGCCGAGCTGCGCCGCCGCCTGGGGCTCGACGGTGACGCCCGTACGGTCGTGCTGTACGCGCCGACGTTCCGTGCCGACGAGGAGGGGCGGCCGGTCGCACGGTTCGAGGCGCCGTTCGACCTCGAACGCTTCGCGCGCGAACTCGGCGACTCGCACGTGCTCCTCATCCGCGCGCACTACCTGAGCACGGCGGTGGTGCCGCCCGGCCTGCGCGGCACCGTCGTCGACGTCGGCGGAGTCCACGACGTCACGCCGTTGCTGCTGCTCGCCGACGCGCTGGTCACCGACTATTCGTCGGTCATGTTCGACTACGCGCTCCGCGACCGCCCGATGATCTTCTACACGCCCGACGGCGACGACTACGCCCTGCGGCGCGGCGCGTACTTCGACCTGGCCGCTCACGCACCGGGGCCGATCGTCGCCGACGAGGACGGGCTGTTCGCCGCGCTGGCCGACCTCGACCGCGTGCACCGGGACCACGCCGACCGGCGCCGGCTGTTCACCGAGCGCTTCGGCGAGTACGACACCGGCACCGCGGCCAAGGCCATCGTCGAGCGTTTCTTCACCGGAGGCGGCCGTGACTGAGTCCCGCGACATCTTCATCGTCTGCAACAACGTCGAGGAGCTCGGCGGCCTCCAGCGGTGGGCGCACCACATCGCCCACCTGTTCGCCGACCGCGGCCACCGCGTCCACCTCGTCGGCGTGACGCACGCGGAGCGGTCCCACGACTACGGCCGGGACCCGCGGTACGCCGTCACCGTCCTGCACGAACGCCGGCCGGGGCCGCGCCGCGGGCCGGTGTCCCGGCTCGCCCACCGGGCCACGGTCCGCCAGGGCGCCGCGCGTCTGAGCGCGCTGCTGCGCACCGCCCGGCCGGGCGGCGTCGTCATCGCGGCGCAGGTCTGGGCGATGGAATGGGTCGCGCGTGCCGACACCGCGGGGATGCCGGTCATCGGCATGAGCCATGAGTCGTACGCGGCGACGCGGCGGTCGTCGCGGTACCGGCGGGTGAAACGCCACTTCGCCGGGGCGGACCTGTTCCTCGCGCTCACCCGCGCCGACGCGGACGCCTGGGCGTTCGACGACATGTCGGGGGCCGCCGCCATGCCCAACCCGCTCCACGTCGAACCGGCGTCGCCGTCCCCGCGCACCGAGCCGGTGGTCGTACGGCTCGGGCGGCTGTCCTTCGAGAAGGGGCAGGACATGCTGCTCGAGGCCTGGGCGGAGGTGGCCGCGCGCCACCCGTCCTGGCGGTTGCGCCTGTACGGGACGGGCCCCGAGGAGGACGCGCTGCGGCGCGGCGCGGCCGCGCTCGGCCTGGACGCCAGTGTGGAGTTCCCCGGCTCGACCTCCGACCTGGAGAGCGCGCTGACCGGCGCCTCGATCTTCGCGCTCTCCTCACGGGAGGAGGGCTTCCCCATGTCGATCATCGAGGCGATGGCGTACGGGCTGCCCACGGTCGCCTTCGACTGCGCGCCGGGCGTGCGGGAACTGCTCACCGACGGGCGGGACGGGCTGGTCGTGACGCCGGGGAACGTGATGGAGTTCGCCGCCGCCCTGGAGCGGCTGATGGACGATCGGCGACTCCGTGACACGCTGGGAGACGCGGCGCGCGTCTCGGTCCGCAGGTATGCCCCCGACACGATCGTCGACCGCTGGGAACGGGCCTTCGCGCTCGTGGACGGCCGGACCGGCTGAATCTCGGCCGCTCCCCCCAGTTTCACTTTATAGCAGATAAGTGCGCCTCATGAGGCGCCAAAAATTGCTCCATACTGCCGCCGTTGCGAACCGAATCGACGCAAGGAGCAACGGAATTGGCCTACGTGATGGGCTTCGAGAAGATCGACGCGACGAATGTCGCGGACGTCGGCGGAAAGGGGGCACACCTCGGCGAGCTCTCGCGAATCGATGGCGTCCGCGTGCCGGACGGCTTCTGCGTCACGACGGACGCCTTCCAGCGGATCATGGCCGAGGCGCCGTCGATCGACGCTCAGCTCGACCTTCTGGCGCGCGTGGAACCGGACGACCGCGAGGCGATCCGCACCCTGAGCGCCGAGATACGCCGCGTCGTCGAAGACGTCGCGATGCCCGACGATCTCGTGGCGGCGATCAGCGAGTCGCTCACCCGGCTCGGGGAGCACGCCTCCTACGCGGTGCGTTCCAGCGCGACGGCCGAGGACCTGCCGACCGCCTCCTTCGCCGGCCAGCAGGACTCCTACCTGAACATCGTGGGCCTGACGGAGATCCTTCGCCACGTCCGGCGGTGCTGGGCCTCGCTGTTCACCGAGCGGGCCGTGACCTACCGGTGCCGTAATGGCTTCGATCACCGGAAAGTGCGGATGGCCGTGGTCGTGCAGCAGATGGTGTTCCCGGACGCGGCCGGGATGCTGTTCACCGCGGATCCCGTGACCTCGGACCGGAAGACCGCCACCGTCGAGGCCGGGTGGGGGCTCGGGGAGGCGCTGGTCTCCGGTCTGGTCGCCGGGGACGTCTACACGGTGCGTGACGACCAGGTCGTCACCACGACGGTCGCCACCAAGGAGCGGTCCGTCCAGGCGTCGCCCGGAGGCGGTGTTCAGGACACGCCGATCGAACCGCGGAGGCAGACGCAGCCGGCTCTCACGGACGCGCAGGTCGTGCGCCTGGTGCGGCTGGGCCGGCGCATCGAAGCGCACTTCGGCCGCCCCCAGGACATCGAATGGTGCCGGGCAGGCGACGACTTCCACATCGTCCAGAGCCGGCCGATCACCACCCTGTTCCCCATCCCGACGACCGAGGACCAGGAGAACCACGTCTACGTCTCCGTCGGTCACCAGCAGATGATGACCGACGCGATGAAGCCGCTGGGACTCTCCGTGTGGCAGCTGACGACCCCACATCCGATGCCCGAGGCGGGCGGCCGGTTGTTCGTCGACGTGGCCCCCGTGCTGGCGACGAACGCGGGTCGCGTACGCCTCATCGACACTCTGGGGAGGTCCGACCCGTTGATCCGGGACGCGCTGCGAACCGTCGTCGACCGCGGCTTCGTCCGCACGCTTCCGGAGGACGAGGATTCCGGCGCCGCACCCGCCGGTGACCCACCCGCCCCGATCGAGACCGATCCGGCCATCGTCACCCGCCTGATCCGGCAGAGTCAGGAGTCCGTCGCCACCCTGCGGCGCGAGATCGAGGATCTGTCCGGGCCGGCGCTGTTCGACTTCATCCTGGCCGACATCGCGGAGCTGAAGCGCGTCCGGTCCGATCCACAGAGCCTCCCGGCGATCATGGCGGGGATGGAGGCGAGCTGGTGGCTCAATGACCACCTGGAGACGTGGCTGGGCGAGAAGAACGCGGCCGACGTGCTCACGCAGTCCGTCCCCCACAACGTCACGTCGGAGATGGGGCTGGCGCTCCTCGACGTCGCGGACACGGTCCGGCCGCACCCGGACGTCATGGCGTTCCTGCAGCGTGTGGTGGACGAAGGCCGGGAGGGCGACGGCTTCCTGGACGAACTGGCCGGGTTGCCCGGCGGACGGGAGGCGCGTGACGCCATCCGGGGCTACCTCGACGAGTACGGCATGCGCTGCGCGGGCGAGATCGACATCACCAGGACGCGCTGGAGCGAGCATCCCGCCACGCTCGTCCCCACCATTCTCGGCAACGCCAAGAACTTCGAGCCGGGCGCCGGCAGGCGACGCTTCGAACAAGGACTCCAAGAGGCGCGACAGAAAGAACAGGAACTGCTGACGCGGTTGCGCGCACTGCCCGACGGGGACGAGAAGGCCGAGGAGACCAAGCGGATGATCGACCGTGTCCGCACCTTCGCCGGATACCGGGAGTACCCCAAGTACGACATGGTCAGCCGCTACTTCATCTACAAGCAGGCGTTGCTGCGGGAGGCCGATCGCCTCGTCCGGTCCGGCGTCCTGCGGGAGAGAGAGGACATCTTCTTCCTCCGGTTCCAGGAGTTGCGGGAAGTCGCGCGAACGGGCGACGCGGACGCCGGACTCATCCGGGAGAGGCGGGAGGCGTTCCGGTCGTACGAGGCGCTCACACCGCCCCGGGTCATCACGTCGGACGGCGAGGTCATCGCCGGCCGGTATCGGCGTGACGACGCCCCGCCCGGCGCGCTGGCCGGCCTCCCGGTCTCGGCCGGGACCGTCGAGGGCCGTGCCCGAGTCATCCTGGACATGGCGCAGGCCGACCTTGAGGAGGGCGACATCCTCGTCACCGCGTACACCGATCCCAGCTGGAGTCCTCTGTTCGTCGCCGTCGCCGGGCTGGTGACGGAGGTGGGCGGCCTGATGACGCACGGGGCGGTGATCGCGCGGGAGTACGGCCTGCCGGCCGTGGTGGGCGTGGAGCAGGCCACCCGGCTGATCCGGGACGGGCAGCGGATCCGCGTTCACGGCACCGACGGATACGTCGAGATCCTCGACTGAACCCCGAGCGCAACCCGCCGTTGGCGATTTTCCGTTGGGACGTGTCACTCACGCCGCTGGAGGCGGTCCTGCGGCCTGCGTAGCTTGGGTTTCCGGTGCGCGGAGGTGCCCTCCGCGCACCGGTTCCGCGCTGAATTCTCACGGCATTGGAAAATGACATTGGACTACCTGCGGTTCATCGCGCCGGTCGGCATCGGCGTCGCGTACGCCCTGCTGATGTCCCTCATCCGCGAACCGCACCGGCTGCGCGTCAACGCGCTCATGATCGCCGGAGCCGGCGCGACCTATTTCAGCGGCGGCGGTCTGGGCGCCTGGGAGCTCGCGTTCGGCGCGCTGCTCGTCTATGTCGCCTATCGCGGCCTTGAGTCGTGGACGTTCGTCGGCATCGGCTGGCTGCTGCACACCGCCTGGGACGTCGTCCATCATCTCAACGGCCACCCCATCCTGCCGTTCGCCCATGACTCGTCGCTGGGCTGCGCGATCTGCGACCCGGTCATCGCCCTGTGGTGCTTCGGCGGCGGCCGGTCGCCGCGTGAGCTGTTCCGTCGCACGAAGCGCCCGGCGGGGATTCGGGAGCAGATGGCCCGATCGTAATGCCCAATTTGGGCTCTTGACTGATCGCCCTGACCTGACGGATCGTCGGGTGTCCGTAATGCGAGTCTTTGTTCGGAATATCGAACAAAGGTCGCCTTCTGCACCCGAAGGGCACCGATGTCCGGAACCTTCCGCGCCGCCTTCGCCACCCGGCTGCTCGTGGCCGTGTCGCTCGTCCTCGCCGCCCTCCCCGCCAGGGCGCAGGCCGCCGCGCCACCTCCGCGATCCGCCGTCACCGAACACGTGGCCGGCACCGGGCGGAGCGTGGACTTCGACCAGGACTGGCGGTTCGCCCTCGTCAACCCGGAAGGCGTCACCGACCCCACCGGCGCCTACGCGCACGCCGCCGATCCGGGCTACGACGACTCCTCGTGGCGCCGGGTGAACCTCCCGCACGACTGGAGCATCGAGCGCGACCCGACGCCCGACGGCGGCACCAACGCCGGCACCGGCTTCCTGCAGGGCGGGCTCGGCTGGTACCGCAAGACCTTCACGCTGCCCTCCTCGATGGCCGGCCGGCGGATCTCCGCGGAGTTCGACGGCGTCTACATGGACTCGGTCATCTACTTCAACGGCCGGCAGGTCGGCGCCCACGCGTACGGCTACACCGGGTTCGACGTGGACCTGACCGACCTGGCGCACACCGACGGGACGACGCCGAACGTGCTCGCGGTCGAGGTGCGCAACCAGCTCCCCAGCAGCCGCTGGTACTCCGGCAGCGGCATCTACCGTGACGTCCACCTCACCGTCACCGCGCCGGTCCACGTCCAGCGGCACGGCGTCTTCGTCACCACGCCGGACCTGGCGAACACCGTGAAGGCGGGCTACGCGAACGTCCACGCCCGTACGGACGTCGCCGGCGCGACCGCGGACACGCAGGTCGTCGCGACCGTACGGGACGCCCGCGGCCGTACGGTCGCCCGGGGAGCCTCCGGCGTGACGGCGGGGACCGCGGCGGCGGACCTGCGCGTCGATCACCCCGAACTCTGGTCCACCGCCCGCCCGTACCTCTACACGCTGCGCACCGACGTCGTCGTGGCGGGCCGGACCGTGGACACGACCACGACCCGCTTCGGCGTCCGCTGGTCCGCCTTCAGCCCGGACGGCGGTTTCTCCCTCAACGGCCAGCGGATGAAGCTGCAGGGCGTCGACCTGCACCACGACGGAGGCGCGCTCGGCGCGGCCGTCACCGAGGACGCCCTGTACCGGCAGATGAAGATCATGAAGAGCATGGGCGTCAACGCCTTCCGCACCTCGCACAACCCGCCGTCGCCGGCGATGGTGCGGGTCTGCGAGGAACTCGGCATCGTGATGATGGTCGAGGCGTTCGACACCTGGCACACACCGAAGGTGAAGTACGACTACGGCCGGTTCTTCGACGCGAACAGCGACGCCGACATCACCGAGATGGTGAACGCGGCCAAGAACTCACCGGCCGTCGTGATGTGGTCGATCGGCAACGAGATCCCCGACTCGACCTCCGTCACGGTCGGCGTGCCGATCGCGCGGCGGCTCATCGCCGACGTCCGGGCGGTCGACACGACCCGGCCGATCGTCATGGGGTCGGACAAGTACCGCAGCGTGCCGGCGCCCGGATCGGCCCAGGACCAGATCCTGCGGATGCTCGACGGCATCGGCCTCAACTACAACACCGCGGCCTCGATCGACGGGCTGCACGCCCGCTATCCGGACAAGTTCTTCTTCGAGTCCGAGTCGTCCTCGGAGACCTCCACGCGCGGCGTCTACCAGGACCCCCAGCAGCTCAACACCGGCGAGAACCACACGCCGGGCAAACGCGGGGCCTCCTCCTACGACAACAACCTCGCCTCGTGGACGATGAGCGGGGAGTACGGGCTGAAGAAGGACCGCGACCGCGCCTGGTACGCCGGGGAGTTCCTGTGGTCGGGCATGGACTACATCGGCGAGCCCACGCCGTACAACGTGTTCCCGGTCAAGGCCTCCTTCTTCGGTGCGGTGGACACCGCCGGCTTCCCCAAGGACATGTACTACCTGTTCAGGAGCCAGTGGACGACCGCGCCCATGGTCCACCTGCTGCCGATGAACTGGACCGACCACCGGCGCGGCGACCCCGTACAGGTGTGGGCGTACTCCAACGCCGACACCGTGGAGCTGTTCCTCAACGGCCGGTCGCTGGGCACCCGCCGGTTCGACCACAAGACCACCACGGACGGCCGGGGGTACCTGGAGACGACGGAGGCGACCCACGACGACAAGACCGTGACCTCGGGGCCGTACCCGGGCAGCTACACCAGCCCGAACGGCAGCGCGGGCAAGCTGCACCTGACCTGGGACGTCCCGTTCGAGCCGGGCACGCTGAAGGCGGTCGCCACCCGCGACGGGAAGGTCGTGGCGACCGACGTGCTGAAGACGGCGGGCGCGCCGTACACGGTCCGCCTGTCACCGGACCGCCGGACGATCGACGCGGACGGCCGGTCGCTGTCGTACGTCACCGCGGACGTCGTCGACGCGCACGGCGTGACCGTGCCCGGCGCGGACGACTCGCTGCGCTTCACCGTGACCGGCGGCTCGCTGGCCGGGCTGGACAACGGGCAGGAGGAGAGCGCGGAGAACTACAAGGCGCCGGTCCGCGCCGCGTTCAACGGCAAGGCGCTGGCGATCGTACGGTCCGGGACCGCACCGGGCCCGATCACGGTGACGGTCACCGGCGCCGGCCTGCACCCGGCGTCCACGGTCATCCACGCCACCGGCGGCACACCCGGCGTGACCGTCGCGGCGCCCGTGCCGGTGCGGGCCGCTCCGGCCGCCGCCCCGACGGTGACCGCGGACGCGAGCTACTCCGGCGCGCCCGGCACACTCCCGGCCGCCATGCTGGACGGCGACACGGAGTCGGGCGGCTGGTCGAACTACTACAACAAGCCCGCCACGGCCCTGCTGCCGGCGTACAGCCTGGCGCATCCGCGCGAGTGGGTGTCGGTGACCTGGCCGAAGACCCGCACGCTCGGCGGCGTCACGCCGTACTTCACCGTCGGCGCCGGTTGCGCGCTGCCGGCGTCGGTCGCCGTGTCGTACCTGCGCGACGGCCGGTACGTCCCGGTGCGGAACCTGAGCATCACGTGGGCGACCGGCTCGAACCAGCCGACCGAGATCACCTTCGACCCGGTCCGTACGACGAGCGTGCGACTGGACCTGGCGAGCCGCGCCCCCGGCACGCCGGACGGCTTCCTGCAGATCGCCGAACTCCGCTTCCCGGGAGACTGACCGCGCTTGCGCCGGTCCACCCGGCTCGGCCAGAGTGACCGGCCGTGAAGCTCAACGACGATCTGCGCACGCTGCTGCGGCGGCCGAGCACCTGCTACCTCGCCACGACGATGCCCGACGGCTCGCCGCAGGTGACCCAGACCTGGGTCGACACCGACGGCGAGCACGTTCTGATCAACAGCGTCCAGACTCACGTGAAGACCCGGAACATCGAGCGTGACCCGCGGGTCGCCGTGGCCGTCGCGGACCCGGACCGGCCGTCGCGCTACGTCCAGATCCGCGGCCGCGTGCTGGAGGTCACCACCGAGGGCGCGGCCGCCCACATCGAGGAGCTCGCCCAGCGGTACCTCGGCCGGCCCTACCCCTGGTACGGCGGCCGCGACCAGGTCCGCGTCATCTTCGTCATCGAGCCGGAGTCCGTCACCGGGACGGGGTGACTCGCCGGCGCGTGGCGCCGTGGGGCAGGAGCAGCCGGAGCGTCGTACGGGCGTCCTTGCGGCGCCGCGGCGTGGGGGCGGCGACGGAGGTGATGGCGGTGACGGCGACCGTCAGCGCGTAGAGCACGCCGGCGGCGCCGCCCGCCGCGTACACGTGACGGAGCAGTGCGAGCATCGGGAGACCTCCCTGGGAATGAGGCGGGAACTCTCGCCCGCCGGGGACCTACTGAATGCCACGTCCGAAGGGTTTCCGGCGATCCATCGTCAGGCGCGACGGCCCCGACTACCCTGGCCGGACGGGAGATCTCCGGTTTTCCGGGCGAGGGGAGCCGATGGGCACGGGCGGTGCGGTGGAGCGCTTCTCCGCCGAGCTGAGGTCGTTGCACCATGCGGCGGGCCGCCCGACGCTCGACCGTCTCGTCCGCCACTGCCGCGCCCAGAAGCCGCCCGTCACGACCAGCGACGCGACCATCCACGGCTGGCTGACCGGGACGAACATCCCCTCGGAGCGATCCGAGCGCGCGTTCTCCCAGATCGTGGGTTACCTCCGGCAGGAGGTGCGCGAGCGTGGGGGTGACCCGTCGGCGCACTTCCCCGACGGCTGGAAGAACGCGCTCGCGCGGGCACGCGAGGAGAAGCGGGCGAACCGCGGCGGCCGGCCCCGCAGGACGAGGACGGTCCGCGCCACCGGCGGCTCCGCACCGCGGCCGATGACGCTGCCGCCCGACCCGGCGGGCTTCACCGGCCGTGCCGCCGCCCTGGCGGAGCTGGCGGAGCGCCTGCGGAGCACGGACGGCACGGTCACGGCGGTCACCGGCATGGGCGGCGTGGGCAAGACCGCGCTCGCGGTGCGTGCCGCGCACCGGGCCGGCCGCTTCTCCGGGGGGATCCTCTTCCTCGACTTAGGAGGCTTCGGCCAGGGCCGGCCGCTGGAGGCCGAAAGCGCCGCCGAACGCCTGTTGCGCATGCTCGGCGTGGCAGAGCCGGAGCCCGGCGACGCCCCGCCCGAGCCCGTCGGGCGGTGGCGGACCGCGCTCGCCGGTTCGGCGGGCAGCCCGCTGCTGATCGTGCTGGACAACGTCGCGTCCGCCGGCCAGGTCTCGCCGTTGCTCCCGGACCCGCCGCACCACGTGATCGTCACGTCGCGCAACACGCTCTCCAGCCTCGCGGCACACCGGGTCGGCCTGACGCCGCTCGACGCCGAGGAGTCGGTGCGCCTGCTCGACCGGGCGCTGCGGCGTACCGTTCCGGGCGACGACCGGGTGGCCGCGGGCCCGGGGGACGCGGAGCGGCTCGCCGAGCTGTGCGGGCGGCTGCCGCTGGCGTTGCGGATCGTCGCGGCGCTGCTCCTCGACGACCCGCACCGGTCGCTGTCCGCCGAGGTCGCCGCGCTGGGCGAGGCACGGGACCGGCTCGACCGGCTGCGGTACGACGACGTCGACGAGCAGGGCCGTGCCCTCGGCGTCCGCGCGGCGTTCGACCTGTCCTACGCGCGCCTCGGCGAGGAGCAGAGCCGGGCCTTCGACCTGCTCGGCGTGGTCCCCGGCCCGGACTTCGGGCCGGACACCGCCGCCGTGGTCCTCGACCGGACGCCGCCGGAGGCCGAACGGCTCCTGGCCGACCTGACCCGTCTCCACCTGATCCGGGGACATCCGGGTCGCCGGTGGGACATGCACGACCTCGTCCGCCTCTACGCGACCGAACACGCCCGCGCCGACGCCGGAGGGTATCGCGGCGCGCTGGACCGGCTGCTGGAGCACTACGAGAGCGCCGCCACCGACGCCGACCGGCGGTTCGCCGCCCCCGGCACGCTCCGCCTCTTCCACGCCAACCGGTTCGCCTCCCGAGCCGAGGCGCTGGACTGGTTCGACGCCGAACACCGCAACGTCGCCGCCGCCGTCGCGGCCGCCCACGAGGCGCGACTGTGGCGCCGGGCGTACGAGCCGGCCGTCAGGCTCGCCCGTTACCTGGAGTTCCGTCGCCACACCGACGAGTGGGTCGCCTGCGCCCGCCTGGCCCTCGACGCCGCCGGGCACCTGGAGCCCGAGCGCGTATCGCCGGCCGCGCTGTCGCTCGGCAACGCCTGCCGGGCCGCCGGGCGGTACGAGGAGGCGGAGCGGCAGCTGCGGCGGGCGCTCGACCTGGCGCCGGACCGCCCGGCGGAGGGGAACGCCTGGCACGACCTCGGCCTCGTGTACTTCAACCTCGGCGACTACGCCAGGGCCGTCGAGTGCCACCGGAACGACCTGCGCATCTGCTCGGACGCCGGCGACCTGCTCGGCGCCGCCCAGTCGCTCTGCGCGCTGGGCGACGCGCTGCGGATGCGGGAGGAGTACGAGGAGGCGGCCGCGTCGCTCGTACGGGCCATCGAGGTGTTCGAACACCTTCAGGACGCCGGCGGCCTGACGCAGGCCCGGATCAACCTCGCGCTCGTCCTGCTGGGCTGGAATCCGGTGTGGTACGGCGGCTGCGGGATCTGGCACCTCTGCCACGCCCTCCGGCTGGCCCGGGAGCGGGACGACCACCACGGACAGGCCGTGGCACTGCTCGACCTCAGCGTGCTGTACCTGAGCATCTGCCCGGCCTGTTACGGCCGCGCCGTCGTCCGATGCGCGACGCGGGCCATGAATCTCTTCGAGCGGCAGGGCGAGCCGCTGCGCCTGGCGTACGCGACCCGGGCGCTCGGCCGGGGCCTGCTGGCGGTCGGCGACCTCACCCGGGCGCGCCGGGCCCTGGACCGGGCGAGCGACTCCCTGGAGGCACTCGGCGTCCGGCCGGACGCCGGCGACGTTCCGCCCGGCACCGAGACGAGGACGCCGCACATCCCCGGGTGCTTCGGCCGGTCGGACAAGAACCGGTTCCGGTGGCTCGCGCGGCTGCCGGACGACGTCATCCGGGGCGACTTCCGGCATCTGGACGGGTACGCCTGGGAGGGCTTCCGTTTCCTCGTCCTCACCGAGCCCGGGCGTCCGCCTTCCTCCGGCGAGGCACCCTCACCGCCGCGCCCCGCCGGCGAGGGCGCGGTAGCAGGCGATGTGGGCGACGACACCGATGACGGCCGCGATGCCGCAGGCCGCGAGTGACCTGCCGACGGTGCTCGTGGTGGCCGCGCTGTCGCCGCGGGCGCGGACGCGGACGTCCTGGTGGACCAGGCCCCGGTGTGCGCCATCGATGGTGCCCGACCGCCGTGCGCCGCCGGCCGTCCACGAGCCGTGGCAGGTCGTCTCGTCGTGGCCGTTGCCGTGCTGGTCGACGTGGACCGACGTCTCGCAGGACTCGACCCTCGCGACCGTGGGTTCGCCGAGCGCGTACGTCCAGAGCGGGGGCGCCAGGACGATGAGGCCGCCGACCGACAGCGAACCCCAGACGATGACCGGCGCGAGCCACCGCGCTCTTCTCTGCTGGGGCGTCGTCTTTCCGGCCACAGAGAGGAACTTAGCGGACACCCGCGTCGAGAACGGAAGAGTGCCTGGTGATTGGCAGAAATTGGTGGTAGATCTTCCACTTTTGGCTAATTGACCTTTCTGTAATTGGCGTGTCAGTCTGTCGGACTGTCTTTTGGGGCCTCTCCTTCGGCAGGGGGACTTTCGTGCCGTACATACGCCGGGCCGTCGTCGCGCTGGCGCTGCTTGTCGCCGTCGCGGTCGTCGTCGTACGTCCCGGAGACCGGGCGTACGCGGCGGACCAGCAGGGCAAGGTGACCCGTCCGGTGCCGCTGCTGGAGCTGCGCACCGCGGGGAACGCCGGCTGGTTCTGGACGCTGAACGAGGCCGAGGCGAACAGCGCCGCGAGCAGCGGAATGAGCCTCCAGCACACCCGGCTGGGCTACCTGCGGGCCCAGCCCTTCAGCGGCTCGCAGCCGATCTACCGGATCCGTGTTCTGGCGAAGCCGACGTACCTGCTGAGCGCCTCCAAGCAGGAGTGCGACACGCTCGACCAGTCCGGAGGCTATGACTGCGAGGGGATCGTCGGCTACGCCGCCGCCTCGCAGCAGCCGGGCACGGACGAGCTGTGGCGGATGTCGAACGGATCGGAATGGCGCGTCGTGCCCGAGGCGCAGCGCGCCGCGTTCACGGCGAAGGGCTACCGCACCGACGGGCCGCTCGGCTACGTGTACCCGACCTACGACCAGGTGGGCGCGATCTACTTCGGCAGCTTCGACGCCGACGGCAACCAGGACCTCATGGCGCACGTCAAGTCCGTCTACGGGCGCGACGGGGACTGGTGGGGCGGCGTACGGGACTTCGCCGGCTCCGGCGTCCCGGTCAACCGGTGGCACTGGCCCCAGACCGACTTCTCGGACCTGGAACCGTCGATCGGCTACTACGACGACTCCCAGCCGGCCACGCTGGAGAAGCAGATCTCCGCCGCGTCGTCCGCCGGGCTGTCCTACTTCACCTTCTACTGGTACTGGAATCCCGCCGGAGGCGGCGCCGAGCAGTACATCGACGGGCTGAAGGCGTTCCTCAAGGCCGCCAACCGGTCGAGCATGGACTTCAGCGTCATGCCCTGCCTGCATCCGTGGTCGAACGGCGACGTGTCCCTGCACCTGCCGGAGGACCAGATCGACAAGGCCGCCAAGACCATCGCGGACGAGTATCTCGGGCAGCCGAACTACCTGCGCGCCAACGACGGCCGCCCCATGATCCAGGTCTGCGACACCCGGGGGATCGGTGACGGCACCGCGACGTCCGTCGACGCGGAGGCGACCAAGCGGTTCACCGACGCGCTCCGCACCGAGGCGCGGAACGAGTACGGCGAGGACCTGCTGATCACCCTCAACGCCGACCTCGGCGTGCCGGCGGGTGCAAGCGGCTTCGACGGCACCCAGTGCCAGGGACAGTACGACACGTCCCGGTCCTTCCAGCACTACGCCGACAACCAGCGCGCGTACTTCGCGAACTTCCCCGGTACGCTCATGCGCTGCGCCTCCTCGGGCTTCGACGACCGGCCGCGGGACGGCATCGCCATCGCCGACCCCGGCGCGAACGCGACCGAGCAGCAGCTCGAAGCGTCCTTCCACTGGTACGACGACCACTCGATCGACCGCTTCGGCACCCTGCTGGCGAACGTCCAGGCCGACATCGACGCCTCGGCGCGGCCCCCGGCCGTCGACAATTTCGTCCTGGTGTACGCGTGGAACGAGTGGCACGAGGGCGGCCACATCGAGCCGAACAAGCGGGACGGCTGTGCCTATCTCGCTGCCATTCAGGCGAAACTGCACCTGCTCGGCTCGGGCTGCGCCTCCTGACCGCCGGCTTACGAGATTTCTTGAAATGTCGCTCTTGGTATGACATCGGGAGAGACCCTCCGAGCAAGGAACCCTGTTCGGGAGGGGAGGCACGCCATGCGCAACCGCGACGCCTGAGTCTGAGCGAGAGGCTGCCCGGAGCCCGATCTCCTGCCGCGCGGCGGCGCTTCTCGAGTGAGGTCAGGGAGACCCTCCGGGCAAGGAACCCTGGTCGGGAGGGAGGCACGCCATGCGCAACCGCGACTTCTGAGTCTGAGTGAGAGGCCGCCCGGAACCGGGTCCCCTGCCGCGCGGCGGCGTACCGTGGACGCTTCGCCTCCCGGCCCGCCGCCCGCGGCCGGTTCCGGGCGGTCTCCGACCGGTGACGGTGGCGAAGGTCGTACGAGCACGGGCGATCGGTCGCGCCGGACCGGTCTCCAGGTCAGGGCACTCCGATGGGCGCGGCATACGACGCCGCGCCAACGCTGGCCGAAGGTCCGGCTCAAGTGCGGCGCCATAGGACGGCCAGGCAGGTGCGGCTGGTGCAGCCCGTCTTTCTCAGCACGCTGGTGAGGTGCTTCTTCACCGTGTCGACGGTGACGTGCAGGCGCTCCGCCAGCTCGCGGTTGGTCATTCCGGCGGCGACGAGTTCGGCGATCTGGCATTCGCGTTCGGTCAGGGACCACTCGGCGCCCGGGCGCGGGTGGGCCGTGAAGTGGGCGCGGAAGGACGGGGCCAGCAACCGGCCGAGCCGGTCGGCGACCGTGCGCTCTCGTGGTCCGGCGTCGCGTCCGCCGGCCAGGGGCACGACGATCGTCGCGGTGATGCCGGGGTTCGCCGCCACGCGGATCCGCAGCGCGGTGCCGGCCGATCCGGCGGCGGGCCGGGACGCCGTGTCGCCGTCGAGCAGGTACGCGCCGGTCCAGCCGAACTCCCGTGCCAGCGAGCGCAGCAGGCGATCGCGCAGGTCAGTGTGGCTCGTCGCGCCGGCGACGGTGTCCATGACGTTCACGATGCGCCGGTAGTCGTCGAGCCCGAGGTCGTCGTGACAGCCGACCGGAGATGTGACCATGACGCCTTCAGAGGTGACGAGAAGGGCGATGAGAAGCCTGTCACCCGCGCCGCACGCGGGTCGAACTTTTCGAACAACCTGGAAATGCGGCCTGGATCCGGGCACGTGCTCTGAGCACTGCACGATGGGGATTGCGCCCGGGAAGTCCATCACCCCGCCCGCGCGCCCGACGAGAGCGCATAGCGATTCGCCGCGCTTGCTCACATCACTTTCAAGCCCCTGAAAGTGCTTGGTCTTCAGGGCGGGAAATCTGAAGGATGACCAGCTTGAAGGAAGTTCGGGAGCGATCGGCTTGGGGGGTACGACACCGTCGTACCCCGCCGTGGCGAGCAGGCCGCCGCCGAACGCCAGCGCGTACACCGGGGCCAGGTGGCCGTGAAGGGCGAGCGGCGGCCGGCCGGACGCGGCGTCCCACGTCCGGACGACCCGGTCGTATCCGGCGGAGGCGAGCACGGTGCGCCCGCCGGCGTCGCCCGTCGCCACGGCCGCGACCGGTCCGGTGTGGCCGAGCATCCGGTCGCGGGGGACGCCGGACCGCGCGTCCCAGGTCCGTACGGTGGCGTCCGCGCCGCCGGACACCAGGAGGTCGCCGGCGAACGCCAGGGCGAACACCGGCGCGGTGTGCGGCGTCAGAGTCCGAACCTCCTCGCCACTGTCGAGATCGTGCACCCGCACCGCGCCCTCGTCCGTACCGCAGATGAGGCCGCCGGGCCCGAACGCGATCGCGGTGACCGCTCCGCCGGAAGCGGGGATCGTACGAGCGAGGGTCCCGTCGCTCCAGAGGCGCAGCGAACCGTCCTTGCGGCCGGCCGCGACCAGGCGGCGACCGCAGGCCACGGCGCTCGGGGCGGGTCCGTCGGCGAGCACGGCGATCGGATCGCCGGTCAGTGCCGCCCACAGGCGTACGCCGCCGTCGGTCGCGGCGGTCACGACGGCCGGTCCGTCGTCGGTGCCGGAGAAGGCGATGGCGGCGAGCCAGTCGCTCCGCGCGGGCCAGGCGGCCAGCGGTTCGCCGGTGCGCGCGTCCCAGGTGCGGACGGTTCCGTCGAGTGAGCAGGAGCCGGCGAGCGTACGGTCCCCTGCCCTGGTCAGCGCCACGCCGGTGACGCTGTCGTCGTGCCCGGTCAGCGCGTGGAGCTCCCGTCCGGCGGGCAGCTCCCACAGCCGTACGGTCCCGTCCGCGCCACCCGACGCCAGCAGGTCGCCGTCCATGGCGAGCGCGCCGACCCGGCCGGAGTGACCGCGCAGCGTGCCGATGACGTCGCGGTCATCGGCGCTCCACACCCGGATGACGCCGTCGTCGGCGCCCGCGCAGACCAGGGCGCGGCCCGCGACGCGGGCGTGCCAGAGGCCGGTCACCCCGGCGTCCCCGAGGGAGACGGACCCGAGGTCGTCGGCGGTCTCGGCGTCCCACATCCGTACGTCGCCGTCGTCCCCGGCCGACAGCACCACCCGCCGGCCGGCGAACGCGGCCGCCGCCACCGCGGTCACCGGGCCGTCATGACCGGCGCGGGCGTGCGGCGGCCGGCCGGTACGCGCGTCGTACACCCTGATCGCCCCGTCGTCGCCGGCCGTCGCGAGGAGGTCGCCGTCCCCGCTCGTCAGGGCCGGGGCTCGCGGCGGAGCCTGGCCACCGGTGGACAGGGCCGTCCGGTCGTGCCCGGAGAAGACCGCGCCGTCACCGTCGCCGTCGAGGATCGCGTACGCGGGCCGCCCGCCGACGGTGCCGAACGCCGCCGCCCCGGCGGACGTGGCGCGCCGCCGGAGTTCGGGCACGCGCCGGTGCACGACCGGCGGGAGCGCGTCGGCGGTGGACCGCAGCGCGCCGCCGCTGACCTGCCGTACGAGCGCGTCGAGAATCCGGAAGGCGGTGCCCAGCGCCGGCGGTACGGCCGCGTTCCAGCCGACCGTCAGTGTGCCGCCCGGATCGACGGCGAGCTCCCGCAGTGCGCTGTCCGGAGGGATCGGTCCGGTTTCGACGTCCGCGAATCCGGACGGGTCCAGCGCCTCGACGAGCCGCCGCCAGACGGCGGGCTCGATCCGCCCGCTCCACGCCCGCGCCCTGGCCGGATCCCGGTGGTCCAGCCGCGCCTCGCCGTCGGCGTGCACGGTCAGCTCGAAGCGCCCCACCTGCCGGCGGGAATCCCCGAGCGGTAGCCGACCCGAACGGCGCCTCCGCCGACCAGGTGATCCCCTGCTTCCCCGTGGACTGATCCGGCCGTGACACTATGCGGCCGTGCGAGCCGGGTCGCTCGTTCCAAGGAAGCCAGAACCGCGCCGCTCACCGCGGCCGTCAGGCGCTCGTCTTCGCGAGCATCCAGCCGGGCGTCGCCAGGCAGAGGACGGACACCGTGATCCCCGTGGGTCGCCATTCCGTGCACCGCGACCAGGCAGGTCACGCGTTGTGCCGGTCGGCCCGTGCCATGAGGCGGAACTCGGCCGCGGTCAGTCCGAACTCCTTCTTCAGCGCCCGGCTGAGATGCCCGTGGTCATGGATCCCCCAGTGAGCGGCGATCACCGCGGTGGTCCGGGTGGCGAGCGCGGGATCCATGAGGTCCCGGCGGATGCGGATGAGTCGTTCGTGCCTGACCCAGGCGGCGAAGGTGAGGTCGCGCCGCTGGAACAGCTGGTGGAGGTAGCGCGGGGAGATGCCGTGGCGCCGGGCGACGGAATCGACGGACAGGGCCGGGTCGCTGAGGTTCGCCAGGGTGTGGGCGAGGATCTGGTCGGTCATGGCGTCGCCGGCCTCCGCCGATTCCGGCGCCGGCTCCGCGAAGGCCGCGACGATCAGGGAGACCAGCGCGTCCGCCAGGTGGATGTCCGGCATGCCGACGAGGCCGTCGATGCGATCGGCCAGGCCGGACAGGAAGGCGGCGAGGACCGCCCAGGCCCCGTGGTCGCACCGCCGGGGGGTGGCGACGTGGCGGCCGACGAGGTCGGCGTTCGCGCCGAGCATGCCGTGCGGCAGCTCGATCATGACGATGTCGCAGGCGCCGGCCATCGAGAGCTCATGCGGCCTGCCGGTGTCGAGGACGACGAGGTCGCCGCGGCCGGCCTGGAAGCGGCGGTCGTCCTGCGCCACGTGCGCCGTGCCGCTCCGATACAGCGCCACCGCGAATCGGCCGCGCTCGGCGGAGACGACCCGGCGCATCTCGTACGCCGTCTGAGGGAAGACGCCGCGGATCCGGGCCACGGACATCGGGCCGACGCGGGCGGAGTCCACGTGTGTCCGGAACGGCGCGGCGTTGACTGCTGTGGAAGGAGTCGCTTTGGTCTCCATAACAGTGGACACGGTCCTCAGTAGAACCGTTGACGTGGAGGGGTGTCAACCTGAATGAAGGACGAATCGCCCTCGTCCACACCAGTCGAAGCCGAAGAACCGGCGGCCGATCCGGTCGCCTCGGCGTTCCTGCACGACGCCCTGCACTCCTGAGCCGTCGTGTCCCCGAGCCCGGAGGGGGCGGCTCGGGGACACGCGTACGTCTCAGGACGTCGTGAGGGCGGTGTCGTCGAGGACGAACGAGGTCTGTTTCTGGTAGTCCTCGGCGCCGGTGAACCGCACCGTGACCGTCTGGCCCACGTAGGCGTTCAGGCTGACGCTGTGCTGGACGTATCCGCTCACGTGGTCGAGGTTGGAGTAGGTGGCGAGAGTCGCCAGGACGGCACCGGACGAGTTCAGCAACTGGACCTTCAGCGTGTCGTACGCCGTGGTGCCGGTCTCGGCGGTGTCCACGTGGAGCCAGTACGAGAGGGTCGCCGAGCGGGCGGTGGCGGGGATGGTGACCTGCTGGCCGAGGGTGTCGGTGGTCGTCGTGCCGTACCCGTCGAGCCAGGCGTCCCACGATCCGGAGCGTGCCGGTTCCTTCGTGCCGCTGTAGACGACGTTGGCGGTCTGGGTCCAGGGCGCCGCGCTCCCGGTCTCGAAGCCGGGGTTGCCGAGCAGCTGGGTTCCGTCTCCGCCGCCGGACGTGCCGCCGCCGGAACCGGCGAGCCACGCGGTCGTGTTCAGGGCGATGGCCGCGTCGGTCCCCTCGGGGTCGTTCCAGCCGTCGTACAGGGTGTTGCCCGACTGGCCGGTGCCGTCGTCGATGGTGGAGCTGTCGCCCCAGATGGCGACCCGCCCGCTGCCGAACGTGCTGCTGACCAGGAACGCCCCGGTGGTGCCCGACGGGTTCGCGCTGGTCAGCCAGACCAGGCCGCGCACGTTCGGGTTGTCGGCCGGGTGGAGCGTGAAGGTGGTGCCGTTCCGCAGGATGCTCCCGGTGACCGTGCCGAACGGGCCGTTCAGGATCGAGTTGGAGCCGTCGTGGATCGCCACCGGGTCGTCGGTGGTGATGTTCAGGCTGTCGATCGAGAACCCGAACGGGTCGGTGTCGTCGACGCCGTTGTTCGTCAGCAGGTCATTCAGGATCTTGGGGGAGTCCCAGCCGTCGTTGTTGCGGTCACTGCCGGTGTGGTCGGAGATGAGGAAGAGCCCGCCGCCGTTCTGCACGAAACGCATGACCGCGGTCTTTTCCGCGGCGGTGAGCGGGACGTTGGGCTCGGGCAGCACGAACGCGTCGAAGTGCGACAGGTCCAGCGCGCTCGACGTGTTGCCGTACGTGATCGTGTTGCCGGCCGGGAGCGTGTCGAGGGTGTACTGGCCGGTCTTCTGCAGCGCCACTCCCCAGGAGGACAGCGCGCCCGTCCAGTCGGTCTCGGCCTGCGGTGACGCGTCCTGCTGCAGCGGGTCGGGCTGACTGGTGCTGATGATCCAGTCGGCGTTCCCGGCCGTCTCGGCCTTGGTGTTGTCGAACAGGATCCGGTGCGTCGTGGCCGCGGGCGCCGCCGTGCGCGGCGCGGCGCCGGCCGGTGCGCTGACGGAAACGGTCAGGACGAGCGCGGCGAACCAGATCAACGTGCGTCTGGCGCGGCGGAACAAGGGACGCTGCACGGTGCCTCCTGGCGGGGAGAAACGAGAGGGCATCCGTATGATGAGCGCCTTAATTCGCAAAAGCCACCATGAGCAACAAAACACTTCAACGTCCGTGCGACCGTCGCAAGCCGCCGTGATCATTCCGGCTACTGTGGGCGGCATGGCGATGTCCGAACCGCTGGGCGCGGCCACCGCCGCACGGCACCGGTTCTGCCGGCCGGACGAACAGCTGCTCTGGGCGGCGTACCGCCGGGTCTTCTACTTCGACCTGCTGGGCCATGACCCGTACGGCAAGCCCCGCAAGAGCCTGTTGCGGCGGGGCGCGGAAGGCTTCGGCGGTTTCCTGCTCGACGGCGTCGAGGTCATGCTCGGCGACGACGAGGGCGGGGAGAGCGGCGACCGGCCGCCGCCGCCCGACCTGATCGTCTTCGGGCCCGCGCCCGGCTGCCTGGCCCACCGGGCCGCGACGGAATTCGGCACGCCGGGCACGAGCGGCCGGCGCCTGTGGGCGCTCACCGCCCACCGCCTGGGCGTGCTCGCCGTCGCGCCGCCCCCGGACCCGCCGAAGAAGAAGGAGAACCGGTCGCTCGCGAGGCGGGCGGCGGGATTCGGCAAGGGCCTGGTCGAGACCGGACGGGACATCGGGCGGATCCTCGCCGACTCCCGGGAGCGGTACGGCGACAACATCGAGGGCGAGCCGCTCGCCCTGCCCGAGTGGTCGCCGGTCCAGGAGTTCGCCCGCGAGCGGATCGTCAGCGTCGGGCCGGACACCCGGGCCCAGGGGCGCCGCACCGTGCCCTGCCTGCGCGTGGTGCTGGCCGACGGCTCGGGCCTGGACTTCCTGCTGCCCACCGCCGACCCGGCGATGGTCGAGCATCTCGCGGTCCTGGTCAGCGGCCGATGACCCCGGTACAGCGCGGCCACGACAAGGACGACGAGATCGTCGAGCGTGAGCTGCCCAAGCACTGGATCCGGCCGGGCGAGCGGCTGCTGTTCGGCTGCGCCCCGATCCGCGGGTACGTCGCGGCCCGGATCGGGACCGACTTCCGGCTCCCGTACGAGCCCCTCGGCCCGGTGCCCGAACTCGACCTCGGGCGGTGCCGCTGGCCGCTGCCGGCGGACGTCGAGCCGGACCACTGGACCGACGATCCGACCGTGGCCTTCGTCGTGGAGGCCGCGCACGCGGAGCAGCAGGCCGTCCGGCTCGGCGACCACCTCGCGCACAGCCGCGGCGAGGCGCGCCTGGTCCTGACCAGTCACCGGGTCGCCGTGATCTACACGACCAGGCTCTTCCACACCCCGGCCCCCGGCGAACCGCTGTTCCAGACGTTCGCCGAGCAGCCGTCCGGCTCCGTGCTCGGCTACTCGGCCCCGTACGCCGGCCGCAGCGTGCCGCCGGTGCAGATCATCCGCGTCGACTTCACGGACGGCTCCACCCTGATGCTCCGCGACCCGCTGGCCGGACGGCGCGTGGGGCGGGCGCGAAGCCGGCAGTCGCAACCCCGTTGAAACGGTCCGTACGGGGCAGAGTGACCTTGTGGGCAATCCGCCGAGAGAGAGCGTGGACCGATGGCCGACGACCAGCCCCTGCGTCCCGGACGGTGGCCGCTGCGCACCGTGCCCCGTGGGCGGTGGTCGGCGCAGACACCGACCGCGGACGACGCCGACCCGGCGCTGATCACGGCGGCGCTGAAGCGTGCCCAGGCACGGCCGTCGGGCAACTGGTTCGTCGTGGCGTCGAGCCGGGTCGTGCGCGCCGACCGGCCGCTCGGCACGAAGGTCGCGGGACGCGAGGTCGTCCTGTGGCGTGACCGTACGGGGCGGCCGGTGGCCGGTCCGGGCGCGTGCCCGCATCTCGGCGCGCGGCTCGCCGAGGGGCGCGTCATCGACGGTTGCCTGACGTGCCGGTGGCACGGCCTGCGGCTGCCCACCGAGGGCACCGAGGAGTGGCGCACCCTGCCCGCGTACGACGACGGCGTGCTCGTGTGGGTACGCCACGACCGGGCCGGCGGCGAGACCCCGCTCGACGTGCCGGTGGCCGCCGCCCGGCCGCGCCCGGCCGGCGGCGTGGGGGCGGTCGCCCGCATGGTCGGCGTCTGCGAACCGGGCGACGTGGTGGCGAACCGCCTCGACCCCTGGCACGGCGCCTGGTTCCACCCGTACTCCTTCACCCGGTTGCGAGTCGAGTCCACGCCGGACGAGACGGACGACCGTTTCCTGGTGCGGGTGACCTTCCGGGTCGGGCCGTGGCTGGGCGTCCCGGTGCTCGCGGAGTTCCTCTGCCCGGACCCTCGCACCGTCCTGATGCGCATCGTCGAGGGCGAGGGTGAGGGAAGCGTGGTGGAGACCCACGCGACGCCCCTGGGGCCGGGCCGCGACGGCCGCCCGCGTACGGCGGTGGTCGAGGCGGTGGTCGCCACGTCCGGCCGGCCGGGCTTCGCGGCCGCCCGCGCCATGGCCCCGCTGATCCGCCCGGCCATGAGCCGGGCCGCCGCCCGCCTGTGGCGCGACGACCTGGCCTACGCCGAACGCCGCTACGCGCTGCGCTCCGGAACGCTCTGAGACCGCGGCCGGGGGAGGGGCAGCCGCCCGTGCAGCGGCACGGTCGTCAGCGGATGGCCGGCCACGCCCCAGTCCGACAGCAGCAGGTTGGCGGCCTGCCAGCCGGTCGTGGCGGCGCGTTCCATCAGGGCCACGGGCAGGTCGACGCGGATGCCGTCGCCGGCCAGTACGAGGCCGGGGACCGGTCCGGCCACGGCGGGCCGGTCCGCGAACGTGCCGGGCGCGAACAGCGGGCAGTCGGCGCGCCACTCGCTGAACTCGCCGAGCACCTTGGCGGCCGCCGTCTCCGGGTAGAGCTCGTGCAGGCGGTCGAGCAGCCGCTCCGCGGCATCCTCCCGTGAGCCCGTTACCGCGTACGCGTGCAACTCGACCACGGATCCGCCGGCGGTGGCGGCCCACGCCGCCGCCTGCCGGTCGTAGCGTTCGAGCACGCTGACGTTGTCGAGCGGCGGCAGCCCGCCGGTCGCCAGGAACGCGGGACGGTCGGCGGCGACGGGCCGGTCCAGCCAGAGACGGCGGACGAGGAACGGCGGCGCCGTCCGCTGGGCGGCGATCCGCCGCCGCCAGGCCGGGGTGCCGAGCCCCGGTGAGGCGGCGACCAGGTCGCGCAGGCCCGGCAGGTCGAGGGCGAGGACGACGGCGTCGGCGTCGGCGTCCACGGTGCCGCCCGCGGCGTCCACCGCGAACCCGGACTCGCCGGGCCGTACGGCCGTGACCGGCGTACCCGGGTGCACGCGGCCGCCGAGGGAGGTGAGGTGCTCGCCGAGCGGCGTCCACAGCTCGGGCGGCGGCACACCGGGCACGTCGAACAGCAGCCCCTCGGCCGAGCCGAGGAAGTACAGGTGGAACATGACCGCGAGCTCGGCCGCCGACAGCCGGCCGGGCGGTGCGAAGAAGCTGCGGGAGAACACCTCGAAGGCCAGGTGGCGCGCTGCCGGCGGAAACCGCAGCCGGGCGAGGAAGGTCTCGGCGTCCAGGTGGTCCAGCCGCTCGTACGTGCCGGGGACGCTGACCCCGATCAGCGGCAACGCGGCGCGGGCGTTCAGGCGCAGCAGGTCGCGCGGCCGGAAGGTCGGGCTGCGGAGCGCGAAGAGCAGGGCGTTCCACGGCGGGGTGCGGGGCAGGCCGCGGAAGGTGTCGGTACGGCCCTCCGCGTCGACGAGCGGGTAGTCCGGCACGGCGGTGAGCCGGTCGAGCCCCGGGTCGGCGCGGCGCAGCAGCGTCCGCAGGTTGTAGTACTGCCGGAAGTAGGCGTGGAAACCGCGGCCCATGCCGACGCGGGTGCCGTCCGGCAGCGCGGCGTCCCAGCCGCCCGCGCGGCCCCCGAGATGGCTCTCCCGCTCGTACAGGTCGACGGTGACGCCGCGCTCGGCCAGGGCGACGCCGGCCGTGAGCCCGGCGATGCCCCCGCCGACGACCACGGCACGCGGCCGCCGGGACAGCCGGCCGGCGTCCGGCACGCCGGGCGGCGGCGGATGGTGCACCCGGCGGCGGTCGGCGCCCGGCGCGCGCCCGGCGGTCACGACGCCGGGCCCGGTCGCCGGCCGCCGAACGCGTGCACGATGCCCCGCTGCCAGCCGGTCATGGTGGCGGCGTGTACGTCCGTGAAGCCGGCGCGGCGCAGGCGCTCGGCGAACTCCGGCGGCCGGTCGAAGTCCAGCGCGCTCCGCCACAGGTAGCGGTACAGGCCCGCGTCGCCGGTGGTCAGCCGGCCGGCCGGGATGATGACGCTCCAGCACACGGCGTGCCAGACCAGCCGGGCGAGCGGATGGTCGCGTACGGAGTAGTCGTGCACGATGAGGCGGCCACCGGGCCGCAGCAGGGACCACAGCGACGCGAGCACGGCGTCCGGGTCGGGCAGGTTGCGGATGAGGTAGGCGGCGAAGACGCCGTCGAACGGCCCGGTGACCCCGGCGCCCGCCAGCTCCTCGGCCCGCGCGTGCACGAACTCCACGCCGTCCGGCCACCGCTTGGCGCGCGCACGGGCGAGCATGCCCGCCGAGGCGTCGACGCCGACGACGCGGGCGTTCGGGGCGGCGGCCAGGAGCGCCGCGGTGGAGGCACCGGTGCCGCAGCCCAGGTCCAGCAGGCGGACCGGCCGGTCGCCGAAGCCGAACGCGCGGGCGGACCGCCGCAGGTCCGCGTGGTAGCCGGGGTTGGCCCCGACGAGCCGGTCGTACGCGGACGCGCCGCGGTCGAACGCCTCCGGCACCCGCCGCCGCACCGGGGGGGTCATCGGGTCTCACCGGTCTTACGCGCGTGTTCCCACAGGAGCAGGGTCGCGGTGATGAGGGAGAAGCCGAAGAGGAAGTCCTCCACCGGGATGTCGAACGGGAACCGCAGGCCGGACAGCTGGTGAGGGGCGTAGCTGACGATCGGCGAGGACAGCTTGGTCAGCCGGCCGTCGACCACGGCCTGGAACGCGAACACGATCACCATCGTGATCCAGTACGCGCCGCTGCGGAACAGCCCGGTGCGCAACCGGCCGAACTCCAGGGCGACGACGGCCACGACGGAGGCGACGGCGGGAACGGTGTACCCGACTCCGCTCATCTGGCGTCCTCCTTCTCTTGTGCGGGAGCGCGCCGCCGCGGGGCGAGCCTGCGGACGGTCTCCAGCGTCAGTACCCCGCAGACCGGGATGACCAGGAAGAACAGCGCCTCCTCCAGCGGCAGGGACAGCGGCAGGGTGATGCCGGTGACGTATCGGGGGTTGTACCACCAGACGCCGGCCGCGATCGCGACGACGTCCCACACGACGAAGACCGCGGCGACGGGGAGCACGGCGCGGGCGAGCCGCCGGGGCCGCCGGTAGACCCGGCTGCCCGACAGCTCCAGCGGCAGGGTGACCGCCACACAGCCCGCGAGCAGGGCCAGGTACTGCAGATGGTCCATCTCGTTCCTTTCCGCCGCCGTCACCGTGCCTCATCGGCGGGCGCCCGTGCGCGCGCCCACAGGGAGCGTGCGACGGCGCCGCCGGCGAGCGCCAGCCGGCGGCCGGTGCCCACGGAGACGCGCCCGTCGAAGACGTTGTAGTCGTGCGCCTCGATGCGGTCGAGGATGTGAGAGTAGAGCGTGCAGGCCGTGGCGATGCAGGGCCGTGAGGCGGGGTGCAGCAGGTCGATCCCGGGCCGGGCCCGGCCGTACACCTCGCGTGTCCGCGCGATCTGGTCGGCGAGCGCGCGCCGTACCCGAGGCTCGGCCCGGCCGCTTCGCCAGCACGCGGCGAGCACCTCACGGTCGACGCCGAACGCCGCGAGCTCGTCGGCGGGCAGGTAGACGCGGCCGCGGTCCAGGTCCTCGGCGACGTCGCGCAGGAAGTTGGTCAGCTGGAACGCCTCGCCGAGCGCCGCGGCGGCGTCGGCCGCCTCGGCGGGATCGCAGATCGTGCCGAGCACGGGCAGCATCTGCAGCCCGATCACCTCGGCCGACCCGTACACGTACTCCCGCAGCGCCGCTCGCGTGGGATAGCCGGTCACGGTCAGGTCCATCCGCATCGAGTGCAGGAACGCGTCGAACAGACCGCCCTCGATGCCGTGCCGGCCCGCGGTGTGCACGACCGCCGCGAGCACCGGGTCGTCGCTGCGGCCGGCGCGCAGGCCGCCGGCCAGCGCGGCGGCGAGCCGGTCCAGCGCGGCGGCGATCCGCGCGACCGGCGTGCCCGGCGCGGGTTCGTCGACGATGTCGTCGGCGTGGCGGGCGAAGCCGTACAGGGCGTGGACGGCCGGCCGCCGCGACGGCGGCAGCAGCCGGGTCGCGAGGAAGAACGTCCGGCCGTGCCGGGCGTTGAGCGTCCGGCACCGGAGGTAGGCGTCCCGCAGGGACGGGTCGGTGATCCCGGCGGCGTCGAGCTCTCTGGCGGTCACGGGTTGCCGGTGATCCGGTCGGCGGCCAGGCGGCCGGACACCAGCGCGGTCGGGACGCCGACGCCGGGTACGGTGCCGCAGCCGGCCAGCACCACGTTGTCCGTCGTACGGGGGAGGTTGGCGGGCCGGAACGGCCCGGTCTGGCCGAACGTGTGCGCCAGGCTGAAGGGTGTGCCGGCGAGGAGCCCCTGGCGGCGCCAGTCGGCGGGGGTGATGACGTGCAGGACGTCCTTCACGTGGACGCGCAGACCGGACCGGACGGCCGTGGCCTGGATGACCTCTTCCGCGTACGCCGGGCCGATCCGGTCCCAGTCGAGCCGGGCACGGGCGAGGTTGGGCGCCGGGGCGAGGACGGACACGAGCTGGCGTCCGTCGGGGGCGAGCGCGGGATCGGTGACCGTCGGGCGGGTCAGCAGCAGCGACGGGTCGCGCATCGGCCGGCCGGCGCGGATCAGGTCGTCGAAGGTGGTGCGCCAGGCCCGGCCGAACAGCAGGTTGTGGTGGGCGGTGCCGTTCGCGCCGGCCCGGTCGCCGGGCCGCCCGTCGCCGGAGACGCCGAGGTGCACGACGACGGCCGACGGCGCGGCGACGAGGCGGGCGGGCCGCCGGGGGACGTGGCCGAGCAGCCGGTAGGCGGCCGGCAGGTCGCAGCTGAGGACGACGGCGTCGCACGGGATCCGGTCGCCGTCGGCGGTGAGCGCGGCGGTGACGCGGCGTCCGCGGCGTTCGAGTGAGGTGACGCGCGTGCCGTAGCGGAACTCCACACCGGCGTCGGCGGCCGCGCCGGCGAGGGCGTCCGGGAGCGCCCGCATGCCACCGCGGGGGAAGAACACGCCGCCGACGGTGTCCATGTAGGCGATGACCGCGTACAGCGCGAGCGCCCGGCGTGGGGACAGCCCGGCGTACAGCGCCTGGAAGGTGAAGACCCGCAGCAGCCGTTCGTCGCGCAGGAACCGGCGGACGGCGCTCTCCCACCGGCCGAAGCCGCCGAGCGCCGCCAGCCGGGCCAACCGCGGGGTGAGCAGGCCGAGCGGTGAGTCGACGTTCGCCGCGATGAAGCCGGCGTACTCGACCTCGTACAGCCGGGTCAGCCAGGCGCGCAGCCGCGCGTAGCCCTCCGCCTCGCGGGGCCCGGCGAACGCCCGTACCGCCTCGGTCATCGCCTCGGCGTCGGTGTGCACGTCGAGCGACGAGCCGTCGGCGAAGAACGTCCGGTACGCCGGGTCCAGCCGGATGAGGGGCAGCCGCTCATCCATCGAGGCGCCGGTGGCCGCCAGCGTGTCGCGCACGATGTCCGGCATCGTGAGCACGGTCGGCCCGGTGTCGAGCCGGTAGCCGCCGACGTCGAGGCGGCCCGCCCGGCCGCCCGGCACTCCGTCGCGTTCGAGCACCGTCACAGTGCGCCCGCGCCCGCACAGGTGCGAGGCGGCGGCCAGGCCGGACAGCCCGGCACCGACCACGATCACGTGATCGGTCCTGCCCGGCACGGTCGAACAGTGAGTCATGTCGCATCGACTACCCTCCGGGATCGCCCGATAACGTCGAACGCGCCGCGTGGATCACTCGGCGCCGTTCGCGCCGCGGCCCCGGCTCACCGGGACCGCAGAGGGGATTCGGAGCGGATGACTGCCTGGATTGGTGCGGATTTCCGGGAACGCGCCGGAAACCGGGCGAGACCCGCTACGCCGGGCCGAAGACGTCCTCCAGGCGAGTGAGGGCGTCTTCGGCGTGGTGGCAGGCGGCCAGCCGCGCTCGCTCCTGCGCCTCGGACGGCCGGCGCAGCGACGGCACGTCGGTCCGGCAGTCGTCGCGGGCCATCCGGCACCGGGTGTGGAACCGGCACCCGGGCGGGGGACTGGTCGGCGACGGGGGGTCGCCGTCGAGCACGATCCGTGCCGCCATCCGTCCGCGCCGCGCCCGGTCCACCACCGGCGAGGCGGACAGCAGCGCCTGGGTGTACGGATGGGCGGGCGCCTCGTAGACGGTGGCGGTCGGTCCGATCTCGGCGATCCGCCCGAGGTACATCACCGCGACGCGGTCGGCCACGTGGCGGACCACCGACAGGTCGTGGGCGATGAACAGCAGCGTCACGCCGAGCCGTCGTTGCAGGTCGCGAAGGACGTTGACGACCTGCGCCTGCACCGAGACGTCGAGCGCGGACACCGGCTCGTCGCACACCAGGACCTCCGGCTCCAGCGCCAGCGCGCGGGCGATCCCGATCCGCTGCCGCTGCCCGCCGGAGAACTGGTGCGGATAGCGTTCCATCAGGCCGGGCGCCAGGCCGACCAGGGAGAGCAACTCGGCGACCCGATCGCGCCGCGAGGCCCGCGTGCCCGTACGGGACGCGGTCAGCGGCTCGCCGACGATCTCCAGCACGGTCATCCGCGGATCCAACGAGGTGTAGGGGTCCTGGAAGACCATCTGCACGCCTCGCCGCAGCAGCCTCCGGTCGCCGCGACGGGCGGCGGTCACGTCGCGGCCGCGGTAGCTGATCGAGCCCGAGTCCGGCACCTCCAGGCCGACGAGCATCCGTGCGAGGGTCGACTTGCCGCAGCCGGACTCTCCGACGATCCCCAGCGACTCGCCGGCCCGCAGTGACAGGCTGATCCCGTCCACGCTGGACACGCGGGTGCGGCTCAGGCCGCCACGCCCGGTGGTGAAGGTCTTCACCAGGTCTCGCGCCTCCAGCACGACCTCTCCGGGCGGCGCCGTTCCGGCCGGCTGCGGCGTGTGGGGGCTACTCGTTGCCGGCACCGACGACCTCCTGACTGCGGTGGCAGGCGGATTCCCGCCCGCGCCGCACCTCGATGAGAGCCGGGCGTGTCTCCCGGCAGGCCTCCACCGCCCACGAGCAGCGGGGGTGGAAGGCGCAGCCCGGCGGGACCCGCTCCGGGTTCGGCGGGGAGCCGGGGATGGTCACCAGGTCCCGGCCGAGGCCCTCCGTCTGCGGCACCGATGTCAGCAGTGCCTCGGTGTAGGGGTGCGCGGGCTGTGCGAGCAGGTCGTCGCCGCTGCCGCGTTCGACGATCCGCCCGGCGTACATGACGGCGACCCGGTCGGCGACCTCGCTGACCACCCCGAGGTCGTGCGTGATGAGCAGGACCGCCATGTCCAGCTCGCGGCGCAGCCGGTCGAGCAGTTCGAGGATCTGCGCCTGCACGGTGACGTCGAGCGCGGTGGTCGGCTCGTCGGCGAGGAGCAGTTCCGGTTCGAGTGCGATCGCCATGCCGATGAGGATCCGCTGGCGCATGCCGCCGGAGAACTGGTGCGGGTAGTCCCCGACCCGCCGGGACGCCCCGGGGATGCCGACCATCGCGAGCAGCTCGACCGCGCGGGCGCGGGCGGCACGCCGTGAGGCGTCGGTGTGGGCGCGGATCAGGTCGCCGATCTGGTCGCCCACCGAGAGCACCGGGTTCAGCGCCGACAGCGCGTCCTGGAAGACCATGCTCATCCGGTGTCCGCGGAGCCGGCGGCGCTCGTCGCCGCTCAGCGCCAGCAGGTCGGTGTCGCCCAGCCGCATCTCGTCCGCGCTCGACCGCGCGTTGTCCGCGTCGAGACCCATGATCGAGCGCACGGTCACGGACTTGCCCGATCCGGACTCCCCGAGCAGCGCCACGAGCTCGCCCGGCGCGACGTCGAGATCCACGCCCCTGACCGAGGGCACCGGACCCCGCCGCGTCCGAAATTCGACGGACAGGCCGCGTACGCGCAACGCGGATCGCGCCGCCGTCGGTGAGGTTGACGTAACCGCCACGAAACCTCCTAGCGCCGGATGTAACAAGCTGAGACGTGTATTCGGCCGGAATATTGCCGATACCTTGACACTCCCGCCGAAGTTTGGCAAGAGTATGCGGCCATACGAACTCCCGACTATCGGACGTGCCGCAACGGCGATATCGGTCCGGGTGAGTCGGGAGACGAGAGGAGAGCCAGTGCTCGAGCCCGCGAAGCGCTACACCGGTTACACCGCCTACGAGTACCTCGAGCGCGGCAAGGACTACCGGGACATCGCGTACGCCAAGCAGATCGGCCGGGTACCGCCGTACCAGGGCCTCGAGCTGTCCGACGCGCAGCTGGAACGTACCAAGCGCCTGCTGACCGACGAGGTCGTGATCTCGCTGCACGAGCACGTGCAGGTCTTCCCCGACGACATGTCCGACCTCCGGGAGCACATCCGGCAGGGCCGCGAGCCCACCGGCTACGAGGGCCTCTCCCGCTCGGGGATGACCGCCGTGTTCGACAACGGCATGGACGGCACGTGCTGCATCAGCAGCGACGCCGGCTGGAAGTACCAGGACGTCCTGTTCGACCTCGGCGTACGGATGGCCGACCTCGCCCACCAGGACTTCGTCGTCAAGGGTGAGACGGTCAAGGACATCCACGACGCTCACGCGTCCGGCCGCGTGGCACACATCTTCGGCCTCGAAGCCGCGACGATGATCGAGAACGAGGTCGACCGGCTCGACGTCCTGTACGGCTTCGGCGTCCGTCAGATGGGCATCGCCTACTCGGAGGCGAACACGCTCGGCAGCGGCCTGAAGGAGCGCGGCGACGGCG
Organism: Actinoallomurus iriomotensis; assembly: GCF_030269445.1. Lineage (GTDB taxonomy): Bacteria > Actinomycetota > Actinomycetes > Streptosporangiales > Streptosporangiaceae > Actinoallomurus > Actinoallomurus iriomotensis. Next base: position 108,600 of record NZ_BSTJ01000015.1, on the reverse strand, counting down.
GGCTGACCTACTTCGGCGAGCGCGCGGTCGAGCGGATGAACAAGCTCGGCATCGCCATCGACGTCTCCCACTCCGGTGACCGGACCGCCATGGACGTCATCGAGAAGTCCACCAAGCCGATCTTCATCACGCACTGCGGGTCACGCGAGGTGTGGCCGACCAACCGGATGAAGCCCGACGCGGTCATCAAGGCCTGTGCCGAGCGCGGCGGAGTCCTCGGGCTGGAGGCCGCGCCGCACACGACGCTGTCCCACGCCCATCCGCGCCACTCACTGGAGTCGGTGATGGACCACTTCGTGCACTGCGTGGAACTCGTCGGCATCGAACACGTCACCTTCGGGCCCGACACCCTGTTCGGCGACCACGTGGGCCTGCACGACGCGTTCTCCGCCAACCTCTCGATCGGGCAGGCGCACAGCGGCGTGGAGTTCCCGAAGGTGGAGTATGTCGACGGCCTGGAGAACCCGGCCGAGTGCTTCTACAACATCATCGGCTGGCTGGTCTCCCACGACTACTCCGACGATGAGATCCGCGCCGTGGTCGGCGGCAACACCCTACGCGTGCTGGAAGAGGTGTGGGTGTGATGCGCCGGCGCGCCGGACTCATGGCCGGCACGGCCGCGGTGACCGTGCTGACCGGCGCGCTGGGCGCCTGCGCGCCCAGCAAGAAGGCGGCGGAGTCGGGCTCGGGCGGGGGCGCCGAACTGCGGATCGCCACCACCACCGACGTGGTGAACTTCAACCCCCTCATCGGCAACAGCCGGACCGACTACTGGCTCACCAACCTGATGTACCCCCACCTGCTGACGGTCGGGAACGACGGAAGCAAGCGTCCCTCCCTCGCGACCAAGTGGGGGTACACCAACCCGACCACGGGGTTCTACGAGATCCGCGGCGACATGAAGTGGAGCGACGGAACGCCGCTGACCGCCTCGGACGTGGCGTACACGCTCAACGCGGTGAAGAAGGACAAGCCGTCCGGCACGCTGTACGGGCAGCTCGCGAACTTCTCGTCGGCCAAGGCCGTGTCACCCACCCGGGTCGAGCTCAAGCTGTCCAAACCGGATGCCACCGTCATTCCTGAGGTCGGCTTCTGGGGCAACGTCGTCCCCGAGCACGTGTTCGGCAAGGCCGGCAGCGTCGCGAAGTTCGCCAACAACGCGAACTGGGTCAGCGCCGGGCCGTTCAGGCTGACCAAGGTGGCGAAGGGGCAGAGCTACACGCTGGAGCGGGTCACGCCGTACCCCTTCGCGCCGGGCGGCCGGCCCACGGTGAGCCGGATCGTCTACAAGGTCTACCCGGACGTCAACACCGAGATCCTGGCGCTGAAGAACGGCGACGTGGACGCGATCGCCAACGCGCTGCCGCCCGCGCAGGTGCAGCCGCTCAAGAAGGCCGCCGGCATCACGGTCGAGGAGGTCCCGGGTCTGGGCTACGCGCACCTGGCGTACAACATGGACAAGAAGCCCCTCGACAACGTCAAGGTGCGCCAGGCGCTGTCCCACGCCGTCGACTACGACGCGATCCGCAAGGTCGTCCTGCAGGGTCAGGCGGTCTCCACGGGCAGCAGCCCGATCATGCCGGTGCTCAAGCAGTTCCACGACCCGTCGCTCCAGGAGTACACGTTCGACCCGGCGATGGCGCGCAAGCTGCTGCAGGACGCGGGGTACACCGCCGACGGCAGCGGAAAGTTCCCGCTGTCGTTCCGGATGATCTACTCCCTGCAGGACCCGGTCACCGCGCAGTGGGCGACCCTGGTCAGGGACGACGCGGCCAAGGCGGGGATCACCATCAAGCCGCAGGGCCTGGAGCGCAACACCTACCTGGCCAAGACGGACGCGGGTGACTACGACATCTACGCCGGCAACTTCGCCATCATGGACGACCCGGCGACGAACATGACCCTGACGTACCTGCCGAAGGGCATCATCAACTACTCCCACGTCGACGCTTCCGACCTGTCGACGCTGGTGACCAAGGCGCAGGCGACGACCGACGTGAACGAGCAGAAGAAGCTCGTCCAGGCCGCCGCCAAGCTGGTGCACGACCAGGTCTACGACAACGTGATGTACACGCAGAACCTCTACGTGGCGCACCGTTCGAACTGGACCGGGTTCGTCGTCAAGCCGAGCGAACTGCTGTCGATCGTCGATCCGCAGTCGCTGGCCAACGTCAAGTCGAGCAGCTGACGAAGGGCCACCGCCATGCCGCCTCTCGCCCGGTTCGCGCTGCGACGGGTCCTTCGCGGAGTGGTCACGATCTGGTTCGCCGTGACCGTCACCTTCCTCATGCTCCGCCTGCTGCCGGGCGACCCGGCGCTGGCGGTGGCCAACCCCAACATGACGAGGGAGACGCGGCAGGCGCTCCTTCACCAGTACGGCCTGGACCAGTCGCTGGCCGTGCAGTACGGCAAGTACCTGTGGCAGCTCCTGCACGGCAACCTGGGCGTGTCGTTCAGCCAGTCGGTGCCGGTCACCACGGCGCTGATGGACCGGCTGCCGTGGACGCTCCTGCTCACCCTCTCCGCGCTGGTCGTCACGATCGTCATCGGCGTCCCGCTCGGGGTGCTCGCGGCCTCGCGCCGTGGGTTCTGGGACCGGGCCGTACAGCTCAGCGGCGTCGTCGGGCAGTCCCTGTTCGTGCCCAGCATCGGGATCTTCCTGCTGTACCTCCTCGGTCTGAAGCTGCGCTGGTTCCCGATCGGGGGCGCCTACACGGAGAACACCTACGGGATCGCCTGGTACGGCAGCGTGCTGCGGCACCTGGTCCTGCCGTGCCTGTCGCTGGTGCTCGTCCAGCTCGGCTCGTACGTGCTCACGCTGCGGTCCACGCTGATCGACGCGCTCGGCGAGGACTACTGCACGCTGGCCCGCGCGAACGGGCTGGGTGAGCGCAAGGTCCTCTGGAAGCACGCTCTGCGCAACGCGCTGCTGCCGACGACGACACTCGTCGGGCTCCAGCTCGGCTTCGTCGTCGGCGGCGCCGTACTCACCGAAACGATCTACGCCTACCCGGGGATCGGGCGCGGCATCTACGAGGCCGTGACCCAGCTGGACTTCCCGGTTCTCCAGGGCGCCTTCGTGCTCCTGTCGGCGACGGTGATCGTCGCCAACCTGCTCACCGACCTCGCCTACGGGCTACTCGATCCACGGGTGCGAACCGCATGACCTCACTCATCGAGTCCACGGCCGGCACGGCGGACGCGGCGGACGTGGCGGACCGGCCCGCCGCGGCGAAGGCGACCTGGGACGCGTTCCGCCGCAATCCGCTCGGCATCCTCGCGATGGTGCTGCTGGCACTGCTCATCGTGGTCGCGCTCGTCGCGCCGCTGCTCGCGAGCTATCCGCGCGGCCACGGCACGGCGATCCTGCGACCGCCCTCGGCCGCCCACTGGTTCGGCACCGACAACCTCGGCCGCGACGTGTTCGCCGAGGTGGTGTACGGCACGAGGTCCAGCATGCTCGTCGCGGCCGGCGCGACCGCGCTGGCGATCGTCATCGGCGTGACCGTGGCCGTGTGCAGCGCGTACTTCCGCTGGGTCGACGGGGTGATGGGCGTACTGGTCGACCTCTTCCTGTCGCTTCCGGTGCTCCCGCTGATGATTCTCGTCGCCGCCCTCGTCGGGCCGAGCCTGCAGACCATCGTGCTCGTCCTGGCCTTCTTCTCCTGGCCCGAGGTCAGCCGCGTCGTGCGGTCACAGGCGCTCGCGGTCGTACGGCTGCCGTACGTGGACGCCGCGCGGCTGGCCACCGGCTCGCCGCTGTGGATCATCCGCAAGCACCTGCTTCCGGCCGTGGCACCGGTGATCGCGGTCTCCGTCGTGCTCACCGCGTCCCGCGCGGTGCTGTCCGCGGCGGGCCTGGCGTTCCTCGGGCTCGGGGACCCGAACAGCTGGTCGTGGGGCCGGATCCTCTTCGAGGCCCAGCAGTCCGGCGCCATGCAGGAGGCGTGGTGGACGACGCTCTTCCCGTCGTTGGCCATCCTCGCGCTGGTGGTGGCCGCGACCCTGCTCTCCATCGCCTACAACGACGCCCGCGACCCGCGGACGAGGAAGGACTGAGCGTGGCGTTCGACCAGCGGCTTCCCGCCGTCTTCTACGCCGACGTGCAGGACGGCGTACGCGCGGCTCTCGCCGCCGAGCGGGTGGACGCCCTCCTCACCGACTCTCCGGAGGACGTGGCGTACCTGACCGGGTTCTTCCACCATCCCTGCGAGCGGCCGGTCGCGGTATGGATCGGCGTGGACGGGACCACGGCCCTGCTGCTGCCCGAGCTCGAAGTCGAGCACGCCCGGGTCCAGAACACCGCGGCCGAGCTCGTGGTCTATCCGGAGTATCCGGGGGTGGTCCCGCCCTTCGACGCGCTCGCCGGGCGGGTGCCCCGCGGCCGACGCGTCGGCCATCCGGGCGGCATGGCGGTCGACCGCCTCGCCGCCGTCCGTGCCGCGTTTCCCGGTGCCGAGTTCGTCCGGACCGGTGTCGCCGAACGCGCCCGCCTGCGCAAACGGCCCGAGGAGATCGCGCTGCACCGGGAGGCCGGGCGGATCACCGACGCGATGCTCACCGCGGGGCGAGACCTGATCGAACAGGCCGTCGGCGCCGGCGGGGAACTGCCGAGCGAGGCCGAACTCGCCGCGCACGTGACCTCGTTCGGCAGCCGCACGATGTACGCCGAGCACGACGACGTCGTGGTGGTCTCGCCGCTGGCCGGCGGCCTGGTCTACGCGGCGGAGAACAGCGCGCGGCCGCACGGGCTGCCGTCGGCTCGCCGGCTGCGCCCCGGCGACACGTTCGTGCTCTCACTCGGGTGCGCGGTCGGCGGCCGGTTCGTCGAGGGCGAGCGGACGTTCGTGCTCGGTGAGCCGTCGGCGGAGCAGCGTCGCTACTACGAGGCCGTACGAGAGGCCCAGGCCGTGGGCGCGGCGAGCATCCGGCCGGGGGCGCGGTGCGCGGACGTGAACCGCACCTGCCTGGACGTCATCCGGGACGCGGGGCTGGAGGGATTCCTCAGACACCGCCAGGGACACGGCATCGGGCTGGGCATGCACGAGCCGCCATGGCTGGAGGACGGCGACGCCACGGTCCTGGAGCCGGGCATGGTCGTGTCCAACGAGCCCGGCATCTACGTCACCGGGCACGCGGGATACCGGATCTCCGACAGCATGCTCGTCACCGATGACGCGGCCACCCCCTTCACCTTCTATCCCCGCTCGCTCGACGACGTCGTCGTCCCCGTCTAGCAAGGAGGGATCGTGTTCGTCACGATCAATGGCAACGAACTGGCGGTGGAGGTCTTCGGAGAGGAGGGCGCGCCCGTCCTCATCGCGCACCACGGTGCTCCCGGGCTGGGCTCCCGCGCCGAGCCGCGGGCGACCTTCGCGCCGTTCGCCGACACCTTCCGGGTCGTCGTCTTCGACGCCCGCGGATCGGGGGAGAGCGGCGGCAATCCGCCGTTCACCCACGAGCAGTGGGCCGCCGACGTCGACGGGCTGCGTGAGTGGATCGGAGCCGAGCAGATCGTCATGGCCGGCGGATCGTACGGCGGTTTCATCGCGATGGAGTACGCGATTCGCCATCCGCGGCGGGTCAAGGCGCTCGTCCTGCGCGACACCTCACCCGACCATGACAATGAGGAGGCCGCGCGCCGCAACGCCCTCAACTCGACGAGGGTCACCGTCGACGTGGAGAAACTCGACCGCATCAACAACGGCCTCGTACGCGACAACGATGACCTGCGCGACTGCTGGCGCGAGATCCTGCCGCTCTATGACCATGTCTACGACCCGGCGAAAGTCGAAGAGAAGGTCGCGGCCACCCCTTACCGGTACGAGACGCATAACTTCGCCTTCGCGGTCAACCAGCCGGGTTACGACATCAAGGCACAGCTGCCCGATATCATCTGCCCGACCCTCGTCACCGTCGGGCGTGATGACTGGATCACCCCGGTCGAGAGCAGTGAGAAAATCGTGTCGCTCATTCCTGACGCCGAATTGGTCGTCTTCGAGAAGTCGGGGCATTCTCCCCAGATCGAGGAGGCCGTGCGGTGGCGAACGGTCGTCCGCGACTTCCTGCGCGACGTGGGCGCCGATCAGCGATAAGGCATGAGCATCAATCCGGTTCTGAACCAACTCGACGAACTCGACCGGCGCATCATCGTCGCGCTGCAGAGCGATGGCCGGGCGAGCTGGACGTCGGTCGCCGACGTCTGCGACACCTCGGTGCCGACGGTGGCGCGGCGCGCCCAGCAGCTCCTCGCCGAGGGCATCGTCCGGGTCGGCGTGACCCCGGACATCAGCCACGCGGGTCCGGTGAACCTGTTCATCCTCCGCATCGGCTGTGAGCCGGGCCGCCAGACCGAGGTCGCCCTGGAGCTCGTCCGCCGCGAAGATGTCCGTTTCCTCACGCTGGTGACCGGAGAGACGGACATCATCGCCGAGCTGAACGTGCGGACGGACGATTCGCTGCACACGCGCCTGATCGACGAGGTGCTGGCGATCGACGGTGTGTCGCGATGCGAGACCGACCTGCTGCTCCACACCTACAAGGCCACGAACGACTGGAGCCGTCAGCTCCTGACCGGAAAGGATCACGTCTACACGCCCGTCGAGCCGCACGAGTGCGACTCCAGTCACTTCAACGACACCGACCGGGCGATCGTCGCCGTGCTCCGCGACGACGGCCGGGCCAGCTTCCAGGGCGTCGCGGACGTGATCGGGGTCAACGAGAGCACCGTCCGCCGCAGGTTCGAGACGCTGCGGGCGAGGGGATGCATCCTGGTCAACACGCTGGTCCCCGCGCCCGCGCTCGGCTTCGAGTCCGAGATCATCTTCATGATCACGGTGACGCCGGCCAACCTCGACTCGGCCGCTCGTGAACTCGCCACCTACCGAGGCGTCCGGTACGTCGCGGCCACGCTCAACGGAAGCTCGTTGATGTGCGAGGTGATCCTGCCGACGACGCGCGACGTGTTCGACTTCGTGACCAGGACGCTCGGACCCCTCCCCGGTGTCCAGGGCTGGACCGCCAATATGGAGATGCTCAACCTCAAACGGGGTTTCATCGAGACTCCCTGGTGGCGCGGCCGCCTCAACGGGTCCGGCCCGAGCGGCGGGGACGCCTGAGGCGGCCGATTCGCCGTTGCCTAACCGCGGGCCAGTTCGTGGTCGAGCGTCGGGGCGTCGACGAAGGAGGTGTGCGTGCCGGCGGTGCCGCAGGCGTAGGCCCCGGCGATCGCGCCGGCCCGCGCCGCGTCCGCCCAGGAGTCGCCGCGCAGCCGGGCGTACAGGAACGCCGCGACGAAGCAGTCCCCGGCGCCGTTGCTGTCGACGACCGGCCGGCCGGGCAGCGTGACGGCGGGGATCGCCCGGACCGGTTCGCCGCGGACGGTCAGGCGGCAGCCCGCGGCTCCGGCCATGACCACGACGGCCTGCGCCCGGCCCCGTTCGATGATCTCCCCGGCCACCGCGTCGGCCCGGTCGCCCAGCTCGGCGGCGGACACGAACACCACGTCGGCCCGTCTGGCGAAGCGGCGGTGGTGGTCGTCCTCGCCGTTCCAGTCGTGCAGATCGGTGGAGGTCGGCGTCCCCGCGGCCACGGCCGCGGCCAGCGCCTCGGCGGCCCACGGCATGATCGACACGTGCACGTGCCGGGCCTCGCCCACCGCCGTCCGGTACAGCGCGGGATCGACGTCCAGGTCCGACGGGTGCCGGGGGTCGTACAGCGACAGGCGGTTCCCCTGCGGGTCGACGAGGTTCACGCTGCGGCGCGTGCCGCTGGGATGGGTCGTGTACCGGAACGGCAGACCGGCCTCCTCGTACGTGCGGCGCACCAGGCGTCCCTGGTCGTCCTCGCCGATGACGTCGACGAACGCGGTCCGCAGGCCGAGCGCGTGGCAGCCGAGGGCGACGCCGTTGCCGGTGTGCGCGGTGAAGTCCTCGATCGGGGGCACCGTGATCGAGTCGCGGACCGGCAGCGGCAGAGCCGGTACGCGCACGATCGTGTCGACTCCGGCGCCGCCGACCACCAGCACGTCCGTTCCGCTCATCCGCACACCGTCCCGTCGCTCGCCGTCACCGGCCGGGCGGTCCCCGCGCCGGCCCGTCCAGTGTCGCGGTTACGGGCGTCCAGGCGGGCCGACCGTCGGATCGACGCTAGATCTTCATCTCCGATCGCATGTGAGCGGGCTATGCTCCGGCCTTACAGGTGCCCCCCGGAGGCCGGATGAGTTCGGACCGACCACTTCGCGTGATGATCGTCGATGGCGACCCCTCGCTCACGTCGTCGCTCAGGAGCAGTGATGAGGTAGAAGTGCTCCCAGAGCCGGCCGAGCCGATCGAGGCCGCCGAACGCCTGAGGCCGGACGTCGTGCTGCTGGGTCTGTCCTCCGCCGCGCACACCGCCCCACTGAGCCGTACGGCCTGCGTCTTCGTCCTGTGCCCCTCGCCTTCGGCGGCGACCGCGGCCCTGCGCGAGGGCGCCAGCGGCTGCCTCCGCCCGAAGGAACTGACCCCGAGAAGGCTGCTCCAGGCCGTACGCGCCGCCGGCCGCGCCCACTTGGGCCTGTCCGCGAGAGAGGCAGAGGTCATGGACCTGATCGCCAGCGGCCGCTCGAACGGGGAGATCGCCAGGGAGCTGTTCCTGAGCGAGAAGACGGTGAAGAACCACGTCAACCGCATCTACGCCAAGCTCGAGGTGAACTCCCGAGGGGCCGCGATCAGCCTGTGGCAGACCCGGCACTGAACCGGATCCGAGGGCGGGATCGTTCGATTCGCGAGGGTGTGAGGGGGCTGCTAGAGTAACGGATGTCGCAAGCGCCGCTAGCTCAATTGGCAGAGCAGCGGACTCTTAATCCGCGGGTTCGGGGTTCAAGTCCCTGGCGGCGCACCCGTGCTGAGCTGGGCATTCTCGACGCTGTCGGGAGTGCCCAGTGTGCGTTTTGGAACGGTTTGCGGCCCGTGGGTGCTCGGTGGGTGCTCGGATGTCATGATCTTGTCGGCCGGGGCCGTCGGCCGGCATGCAGCGATGTTGGCGCTAGGTGATCGCGGACGGTCCGAAACGTGACGTGTCAGCGCCGAAAGTTCGTGACCTGTCAGTTCACGGCCCGACTGCACCGGCACCAGGGTAGGAGTGATCCCCACATTGCCTCGGCCCTTCCGGGCCAACGGGTCGGACATCGACTGCTTCTGGGCTATCGCAAAGCCAACCGGAGTGCCCGGGCCAAAGTCGTCTCGCGGGTCACCCTCCCTCTCGGACACCCCGCCTTCCCCGGAAGTGTCACTTATGCCCGCCTGCCACTCCGTTCCTGCCGGACCCTCTTAATCACCCATAGCGATATCCCCGAGCAGGGGTGGGGTTACCGGGCGATGCCGAGGGCTGATTCGGCGGTGGTCCAGTTGGTGGCGATGGCGTGTTGGGCGGCAGTGAGGGTGATGGTGCCTTTGCAGATGGCGGTGTGGAGATGGGTTTCGATGGCGTCTTTGGGGTTGTTGGGGCCTGCTCCGGGTTTGTGGCCAGGGGAGGGGAGTTCGACCCAGAGGTTGCGTGGGTCGTTGGGGTCTCCGCCGAGTTGGAGGCTGATGAGGTGGTCGTACTCGGCGTCGTGGAGTGAGTCGGCGTAGCCGTAGGAGGCGGCGTTCAGGTGTTTTTCTTTGTCGGTGATGTTGGCTGGGGGGCGGATGCCGCTGGTGTAGCCGCCTTTGCGGCAGATGGTCGTGTTGATCGTGGCGGGGGTTACGTCGGGGTTGAGCGCGCCCGGTGTGCAGGCGGGGTCGGGGAGTGGCTGGCCACCGGTGTGGCGGTAGTGGCACATCCCGGCCGCCGGTTGGGACTGCACGGTGTAACGGCGCTGCGGACCTGCGCCGGTGGGGATTTGTCCTGCTGCTGGTTTTGTGCCGGCGTCTGCGGTACCGCCGCTGCTACCGGTGGTGGAACAGCCCGTGGGGGCGACGAGCAGTAGCGCCGCTAGGGGGAGGAGAAGGCGGCGAACGAAGCTGGCCACGGAGCGTCTCCTGGCTGAGGGATCGTGATGTCGCACGGAGATTATCCCGAAGCGGAGATCGCTAACAGCGACCCTGCCTGTAACGAATCCATCACCCATCGTGCGATGCAGGAGCGCCTGCCCACAGCTTTTTCTGGCCGCCCGGCTGGCTGATCCTGCGCTGGAGCCATGGGGCATGTGGCCATAGTGCAGGCCGGCTACAGCGACCAGCGTCTCATGACCGGCCCAGACTTCGCGTCAGACCGCCGACAGGCTCCACGCGCCACCTCTATGAACTCCCCCAGCGAACCGGTCGGCGATGCCGCCACGACGAACATAGGCATGGCGGCGCCGCAGGTCCTGACCTGCGGCTTTCCTGACATTCCTACCCGAGCAAAGCTGCGGATTAAAAGTCCCCAGGCGCTGTGTCATGTCGGTACTGCCGCTGTCAATCTGTGTCGATTCATCCGCCATTGCCTCGATTCCAGTGTTGCATAGTGTCGGCGCATGAGGGGCAGTACCGCGGCGTTCGGGCAAACACCGAGCGGACGTGGCACCGACACCGTGGGCGGGCGTGGACCATGCGAAGCGCCAACTGCAATGGCAGGCGATCGCCGCAGCCATCGCAGTCGTAATGCCCATCGTCGGCCGGCATACGAACACAATCAGGCAACCGTCCCAAATGACTGCTACGTGGGTCCGTCGGATTCGTGACCGGCCCGCATACCGCGATCACGCCAAACCCTATTAGCGGAGAGTTGCCAGGCTTAGTGCTTTGATCGGCACACAGGTGCGCGGTGCGCCAGCCAGGATCAGCATCAGACCGCGGGATACAAGCGTAGCGCACCGGTCAACTCGATGAACTTGTAGTGGTGCTCCTCGTCGAATGTCATCGCAATAATATCGACCGCGGGCACGGTTACCTCCCAAAAACCCATGGCCCGCAAGGCGACAAGATCAGCACGGTCGTTATAGACGATCAAGATGTCCAGGTCATTCGGTTTCTCAGATCGGAGCATTGAGCCAAAAGCCCACAGCTCTAATCCGGGGAACCTCTCGGCGCACCGGCATAGCTCATTGAGAATGGACCACCGATTCCTCAAGTCCATGGTTTGCGGATCTTGCGGACGAAGTCGTTTAGCGTGTACAGCGAGACCCCGGCATGCTGGGCACTCTCCACGACACGGCCCCCGAACCCCTGGGCGTTCGGGTTCGTGATGACCAACGCATCCAGGTCAAGATTTGGGTATTGATTGAGAATCTCGATGAACCCATCGTCGGTCAGCTCATAACGATCGTGGCTCACGATCGTCAGCGACCGGAGCCCGGCGATTCGCTCAAGTTCCCAGGCTCGGTGGCCCCGACGAGTCACCGACGCCACGGCCCCTGTGGCAGCCATTCGCTGCTGGATGTATATCTCCTCTGGGTGGACATATTCGGAGATGTCATCGAACTGCCAAAGGGCACGAGTGAACCCGCCGAACGTGTCCACGCATACCCCGAGCTCGCGGACGTGGTCATAGACGTCAGGGTCGACGACTCGGCGAGTCACGATCACCATCCCCGCCTCAGGCAGTTCTTCGACCGCCTCCCGGAGAGCCTTCGTGGTGAACGGATTCACGCTGTCCGGCTCCACACAGAACGCGACTGCAGCCGGTTGGTTCGGACGCAGCACCTTCACTCCGTGCTCGCCGATGCCCTCGACGATCCGGGAGTCCTTGCGAAGCTGCGTCATTACCCAGGAACGTATGCTCATCCCTTGTCCTCCAGGATCGATTCCATGGCATTCGGGAACCTTGTCGACCCAGGAGTCCAATTTCCCTCCAGATGCCGCTCCTCCAGCTCCTGAGCGTGCACCGCAAAAATCTGAGCTGTTGCCTTCTCTGAACGACTCAACAGCTCTCGGTTCACCTGTAGGACCCGCAACAAAGTTTGGTTATTTGGAATGATCGTATTTTCCACGTGCCTACGCCATTGCTCAGCCCGAGTATCGTCAAATACGTCATCGAGTGGCCCATACAAATCGAACACAGCACGGTTGGCGCCCAATAGCTCCTCGACAAATTTCCGCGCCTCCAATCTCGAGGAGAACATCGGTGTTCCGTGGGCAAGCGCACGCGCCTTCTGGCTACGTCGTTTCCACCCACGCAAGACATCGGCCGGATATTCCTCAGGGACCTTGTCGATCACCGTGTGGCATGTCGGACAAAGCACTACCACGTTCTCCGGCCGTGCACGTTCCCTTCCCGTCAGCTCCGGCTCCTCGGCGGACCGCGGACCTCCCATGCTGGCCGGGATGATATGCGCTAGTTCACCGATGTGTTTTTGCTCCGCGAATCCGTACAGGTCGGCACGGCAGTCAGGGTTCTGACAATGCCCACCTGATTCGGACCACAGCCAGTCCTTGGCTGGCTGTGACAACGCGATGCGCTTCGCTGACTTCTCAGTCACTGGCACGTGCCTCCTCTGTAGGCATCAAATTGATGTGGCCCTGCCCAGCATGCGGGAGCTCCCGCTGGCCAGCAGATCGGTCGTGCTGATCTCATTGAAGATCGGTTCGTAGACGGTCCACGAGGGCAGTCAGATCGGGATCCTCAGATAGGTCGAGCGGCATGATCTCCTGCGTCGCTCCTCTGCGTTGGAGCATGGCGTCGGGGGCAGTCAGCAACGCCTCGACCGGGTCGACCAGGGGCCAGTGCCAGCGCTGAAGGGCTTCGCGATGGAACCGCGCGGCGTAGATGGCACTGAGGAAGGACTCCGGGCTCCACGCCTGGGGATTTTTGGAGACGACGAGTACGCGGATCTCGTCGACGCTCGGGGCGACGGCGAAGCCTTCCTTGACCGTCGCGAGAACGGTGGAGCCCAGCGCGGCGGCGTAGAGCGCTCTTGCTGCGCTTCCGCAGTGTCGGCCTGCCGCCGGGAGTCACGTCTGGCCTCTGGTCGGGAATCATCTGTGGTAGGCCGAACACCACGAGCACTGTGGCGCACCGCGCCGGGTCCTGCCCCACGTCCATGCAAGCCGCTGGGGACTGATTATCTTCGAACGCCAGCTCCAGCTGCGCGATGACCGCTTCGAGAACATGGGTGTTGAGCGCGTTCCAAAAACCGTCGAGCCGGGCCTGCCCTTGGGCATGCCCGGCGCGATGAACCTGATCTTGCCGAGCCGCTTCGGCCCGCGACGCTTCGGCCGCCCATTCCCTGATCTGGCGGCGGCGAGCTCGCTGCAGAGGGCTTACTCCCGCAAGATGCTGATCAAGCATCGCCTGCTCAATCAGGCCAGGATCGACCGGTAGTGGCAGGGGCAGCACGACACGCTGAGCTTGACGAAACTGCTCGTGGTGGAGTGAGACCAGCGCCTGCTCCGTGCGTGCCACAGCGGCGATCTCGGCCTCACGTTGCGCCTGCCGAACCTGACGCTCCAACGCCGCGAGAGAGGTCCGCGGTGCGCTGCCCGCAGAGCTTCGTCCTCTGTTGCCCGAGGCAGGCCTCCTGCGCCCTCCCACCGACGTCGAGGAGGTGAAAGGGCCGATACCGCTGGAAAAGGGTCGTACGGCCGGCACCCGCATGCACCCGCGCGATCCGGGGCCCCCACTCGCCCGGATGCCCCGGGAAGAGGCACGCACGCGCACCCCCGGCGCCAGTTTGATATTCACCCCCGAAACCCATGGTTCATCCCCCGTCTCTCATCGCCCGTACGCCGGCACGACCGGCCGGATAGACGCCGTGCTCAGGCGCCGGCCCTATTGAGGACGCCTGATGGGCTTGTGGCGGATACGTGTCACCCGGTCACGGTTGAGTCTCAGAACGCTCGATCGGCGCACAGCGGGGCGTCCGAGCGGCGGACGGCCGAGGACACGTGGGCCCGGCCGCCTCTGGGACGCGCGGTCATTTTGTCGGTGCTGCTCCCTAACCTCAGGACATGAATTTCGGAGACGAGCCACACACCTTGGACGAGTACCGGCATGGCCGACGTTCGCTATACGTTGGCATCACCAACGACCTGCGTCGTCGGAGGAGCGAGCACCGCAGCAGCAAGCACTGGTTCGAAGAAGCAACCAAGATCACCATGAAGCGGTATCCGAACAGGCCCGCTGCCTTAGATGCGGAAAGGCGGACAATCAAGCGCAAACGTCCGCTCTACAACATCCAGCACAACACCGCGGTCGATACCACCCAGCTCGCCTCGGGAAGACGTCGAGCGGGTCATGGCCATGAAGATCGCGATCATATGCGCTGGCTTCCTCACGGCTCGGTACGCAGCAGACGCCAGCTCGGCCTGGTGGCTCCGTCGCCGTGCGGTCGCCGAAGGCATGGATCTCGATGTGCCCGTACCACGCAGTCCACCCAAGGAAGACCTGCCCTCCGCGGCACTTCAGGACTCAAGGCCTCTGTAGTGCTTGCCGCCTCTTCAAGAGCCTTGTGATCGCTAAGTGAGGGAGATGTAACAACGCTCGGGATGAGGAGAGTCGACGATGTCGCTGAGCGCACAGGCCGCCAACCCGACCAGCACGCTGTGTACGTTCCTCGATGCCCAGCTCCCGCAGCGTGACGCCATCGTGGAACAGTGGAAGGACCAGCTACACGCAGCGCCACAGGCGGCCTTCGACGTTGATGCTGGCCGCCGCTGGCTGGGCACCGCGCTCGAGATCCGCCTCGGCCTCGACCTGGCCGGCAAACCTGCATATTGGGAACTGCTCTCGTTCCTGCCGGCCGAGCAGTGCTACGCCCTGTTGACCGCCGCGGGATTCGCCCCGCCGGACTACGACCACATGCCCGCCAGTGGCACCACGGACCCACTGCTGTTGGACTGGAACCGCGTCACCTGCCCCACCCAATGCGAGGACCCGACGCAGCGCGCAGCGTTGGCGGCGTGTATCGACGCCGCCAACTTCGACCAGCTCGCACACCGTCTTCACGCCGCCCCAGCTGCGCAAGTACGCCGCTCGTTCTTGCTGACGTTCCGCGAAGCCGGAGCGGTCCAGGCTGATGAGAACCATCCGGTCTTTCGCGGCCTGCACCACATGTGGCGCGGCTACCTGCGCCACGCCCGCAACGAACTCAACCAGCTGGGGGAGAGAACCATCATCTCGCCGCCCGTGGCAGTCGGGTTCGCGGCCGCCGATCTATCGATCGGCCGGACACTGGTCGAGGTCAAGGCATCCGCCGATCCCACCGAATACCTCCACATCTGGCTGAACCAGCTGTTGGGCTACCTTCTCCTCGACCGTTTCGACATCTTTTGCTGGGACACCATCGCCATCTACCTCGGCTGGCACGCCGCCATTATGGCCGTTCCGGTCGAGAAGCTTCTCACCGCCGCGACCAGCAGCCTCACACCTGCTTTGGACCACCTACGCACTGAGTTCCACCAGCTCATCAGCAAAGAACTCGACGAGGCCGCGATGTGGTATCTCCAAGATCGCCATCCGATCCCGCCCCAGACAAGTACACCCTCACGACCGGGCGGCTGATGTGGCTCAAGGCCTCGAACCGCAGGCCATGTTCCTCACAGCGGCAGTACAGAGCGATGAACATCAGCCGCAAGCTGGAGCACGTGCGCTGCTGATTCAACCTAACCATCTGACCCTGGTGGGGTAAAAATCCGCCTAGAGTGCGTTCAGTTTGAGCAGATGTCCGGCACCCTGTATCCGGGAGTTCAGAGAATTTAATCCGCGTCGTGCAATCTCGGCTGGACAGAGCAGCCTTATTTAAGGGTTCGTGTGGGGCGTCGGTAAATGCTATGTATAGGTTGAACCTGTCCCGTTCGATGAGCTGTGTTTGCCTTTTATCGAATTCAACACTTTACCGCCGCAGCGGCTCACTTTTTGATGCCCGCCCCGGCGGTCGTCGACGAGTGTGCACTACCGACTTTGGAAGGCGAGGACCAGCCCTGTGGGAAACCTACAACGGAGGCGTCGCTGTGCCTGGTGAGCCTCGCACCAGGCGGAGTGTCAACGGTGACGAACCACTGGCGATCCGCGCCGAGTTCGTCGCCGTGGGCGGACCTGAGGGCGAGAGCCTAGCGGCCAATCAGTTCGTGGTGATCCAGGAGATCCTTCTGTGGCTACATCGGCATACCGCTCCACAAGTGCTGGGGGAGTAGTTCGCCCAGGCGAAGCCGGGGACGTGGTGCTGCCCTGGCAGCGACCAGGCGAGCCATCGGACCCGCTCGGAGGCGCAGCGCAGGCTGGGTTGCCTGTGCCGGTGGCTTGGTTGGGGCGCACGTCCACCGAAGATCAGCAAGACCCGTCGCTGTCGCTTCCGCGGCAATTACGTAAGTCGCGGCAGGCGCTCCCGGACGGGTACATGATCGTGGCTCACTTCTACGACGTGGAGTCAGGCCGCAAGGAGCTGGGTGATCGTGGGCGCAGTCGAGCACATGAGCAGTTCGACATAGCGATTCCGCGTGATGGCGGAATCCAAGAGCTGCTCACTGAGGCCGCCAGAGCTGACCGTCGTTTCGTCGCCGTCATCTGTGAATCGATCGATCGTGTCGCTCGCCGTACCTACTTCGGTACAAAGATCGAATACGAACTCGAGCAGGAAGGCGTGCTGCTGCTGGCCGCCAATGAGCCGATCGCTCCTCTCTCCGGAGGCGGTCAGCGGTCTTGGATGCGGGCCGGCCCGATCCTCACCCGGCGAATCAACCAGGCGATCGCCGAGTGGTACGTCGTGCAGATGCTCGAGCTGTCCTGGGAGGGGTTCTGCGAACACACCAAGCAGGGCTGGAATATCGGCCGCCCTCCCTACGGCTATCGAGCCGAAAAGCGTCCCCACCCCGTTCCAGCCAGGCGGGCCGAAGGCAAGACCAAAACCCGCTTGATCACCGAACCGGTCAAAGGGTTAACCGTGACCACAATCTTCCAGCTGCGGGCCCTGCAACGGCTCGGCTATGACGAGATCGCGGACCGGCTGAACACTGATCCCACGCGGTACCCGCCTCCGGAGCCGGTCGATCCCCGGCGGGCGGTCGGGCGATGGACCGGCTCGGCCGTTCGCGGAATTCTCATCAACCCGAAGTACACCGGCTACATGGTGTGGAATCGGCGAGCGAGCAAGAAGGGTGGTCGCTGTAACCCGCCGAGCGAATGGGTCTGGTCACCCCATCCTACCCACGAGCCCTTGGTCACCATAGAGCTCTTCGGCGCCGCCTCACCGCTCGCGAAGCACCGTCAGGGCTCCCGCGCCGGCGCCGGGCTCAATGCGCATCCGCAGACGAAACGCTCCTACCGGCTGCGTTCCTACGTCATTTGCGACATCTGCGGCCGCCGCATGTTCGGCAAAACCCGGCGCAACATCGCCTACCTTGCCTGCCAACCCGAACGCCAGCATCACAAGGGACGCACCGACTGGTATAGCGATCACCCCAAGAGCATCTGGGTCCGAGAAGAGCTCCTCCTGGACGCCGTTCGCACCTTCTTCGCTGAGGGCATCTTCGGCCCGGGCGGCCGCCGATACCTCCGCATCCAACACGAGCGCTCTACCGAAGACCGCGCCCACGACGCTGCGGCTGACCGGCGCGATCAGCTCGCTCGGGAGCTCGCCGGGCTCCACCGCCGCCAGGACAACCTCATCGATCAGCTGGAGAACTTCGATGCCACCGGAGACGTGGACGCCGATCGGGAGTACCGACAATCCATCCAATACCGCTTCGCCGAGCTCGCCACCGCCCGACGTACGAAGCAGTCCCAACTCGATCAGATCAACGCCTACGTGCCACTGGCCAGCGATGACGGCGACCTGCTGGACCACATCCCACAACTACAGTGCGACCTTACCGAGCTGCCTGAAGACCTTGAACGCAAGCTCTACGACGCCTTCCAGCTGAAGATTCGCTACAACCGGGCCAGTCACGAAGTCGTACTCCAGGTGGCGATCGGGGGAAGATGGAAACCTTCTCGTGACGATCCACCCCTTGAATAGTGCCACTGGATGACTGTTGCTTGGCCGGGACAAGGATGATTGTAAGGACTTGATGCCATCCGCTGGGAAAGCTGTATCGACCGGCGAGGGTGTCCTGACCTGTAACTCTTCGGAAGGTCTTGGGGTAACGCAGCTGTGGATTAAAAGTCCACAGCTGCGGAGGAATCGCCCGCGCCGATCTGGAGAAACGACTGCCGAGGCATGCCGGTTGGTGTCGCTACATGCCGTTTGGTCTACATGCGCTGGTCCATCTTCGCCCGGCCGGCCTCCCGTGGTGTCGGGTGCTGCCGGGCCGTATCGTGGTATACGAGCAAACACCGAGCAAACATGCCTTCCGTCTGGGGGTGTCGCTTCAGGCTGTTGCGGATGCCGAGGCTCTGTGAATGAACGAAATGGCTGGTGTCTCAGGTGGACATCATCACGCGTAGCGAGAATATTCCGCCTGGCTCGTACTGGGCGCGGTCTGCAGAGCGAGAGTTGCGGTGCCCCGAGGGCCGTGCGGCATCGTCCATTCCGCGATTGCCCGGGCACAGGTCCTGGAGCCTTCGGTTGACGATCCTGTCCAACCTCTAGGACAGCCCCGAGCCGAAGTCCGGTGATCGTAGTCAGCTTTCGGAAAGGGGATAGGAGCCGGGTGGTGCTGGCTTTGGCGGCTTCGTCGCAGCTGCCGGGACAGGGAGTACCCCAGCGTCACCGAGGTCGTCGTTGCTGATCAACGGCCCCGCGCACACCTCGTTCAGCAGTCGTTCCTGTTCCGATTGCAGAAGTACGCATCCTGTTAGGACGGAGAGGAGCGCCAGGAATTCCAACGTGAGATCGCGGTTCCAGGAAATCGATGCGATGTCGTCCAGATCTGACGACCGGCGCTTGTTGCGGGGCTGGGCTGTCCGGTCGTTCAACCAGCGCCATACCACGCGCCGACCCGAGACCGTGTAGTCGACGACTTCTTGTCGAACTGGGGCGAAGACTCCATTTCCAACAGCGAGCGACTGCGCGTCCGGGTCGTAGGTGAGGAGTTCGGGGAGCCGCTCAGGGAGTGATTTGACGGGTGCCAGACACTTGATTCCGAAGGCTTCGACCACGGAACGCTCTGAGCGCATGCGCCCCGCAGCGGGATCGTCGAACCGATTGCCGTACGTGTGGAGCCAGAGGATTTCGCGCCCGATGGACACCGCGCGATCCCACAGCGTCGGATCTGCAGTGAGCGGGACCCGCACACCTGGCTGTCGTAGCTGCTTCTGGAACCGGCGCGTGTACCCAGGATGTGCGGTCACGGCTGCGATATAGGCGAGCACATCTTCCGCGGAGGCGGGAACCCTCAACGTGCTGGCAACGCAGCTGAGTAGCCTCTTGGTCATGTTCGGGGCGCTACATGTGATGTCGCGCCAGAGCGGGCGCACGCCGCCTCCGCCCCAGCCACAGAAGTGGTCGAGGTCAGGTACAAGGCCGGTGAAGACCAGAGCCGGGCCTTCTTGAATCTCGTGGGCGTCCTGCTCGGAGACATAGACCTGGTGTTCTGACCGGACCTGCCAGAGCGGGGGGCGGCCCCTGGCCAGAAGCCGATTGTCGGGAATCAGCCACTGCCGGTCGAACGAGCGGTAAGCAACTTGGATCGGCTCGGGGCAGGGGCCATACTCCTCCGCCAGCGGGCGCTGGAAGTGCGGGAAGCCGGGTAGTGGCTTGACTTGACTCTGCAGGGAACGGTCCTGCGTTTCCCGGAAGAGTTCACGGCGTTCCTCGACCGGTGCGGCGAGGAGTCTACGCCAACGGGTCCGGAGGATGCTGGCTGTGGGTGCGTAGACCCAGGTTCGTCCGGGGGTGACGCCTCGTGTTCGCCATGGCATCAGGTCGCCGAGTGAAGGAAATGCCGTCCATTCGGCGTCAGCGGCCGGGAGAAAAGAGTCTTGCCAACCGGTGTCGCAGGGGTTCCAGCGTGGGCTTGTCGTGGTCAGCCCCACCAGTGCAGATTCCTTTTCTTCACGTGTCCCATGTAACTCGAGATAGCGTACGTCGGCCGGTTCCGATTCGTCAGGGTGGGTCGTTCTGGCGAAGATGAGGATGCTGAGTTGCCGCCCCACATCGGGTCCGAAGACTCGGGTTGCGATCGGTGGGCGGTTTCCCTCGGGGGTAAGTTCGATGACCCAGCCCAGATCGCATTTGCGTCGCAAATACTCGCGTAGGCCACGAAAAGCGAGGCTTCTGGTCACGCTTGACGGGACGATGAAGGCCACCACACCCGCCGGCATACGCCGCTCGGCTTCGAACACCTTCCAGGTCGCCCAGCGCAGGAAATACCACGGCATCCCATGCAGGTCCGATTCGTAGCGGCCTAGTCCGACGGCTCTGAACTCGTCGAGGGATGGGCGTTCGGCCAGGGCCCCGGGGCCTGGCATTGTAGTCCGCGGGTGTTCGATCCATGGAGCGCGGCCTTTAGTGTTCTCCACGTGCGGTGGGTTACCGATGACCACCATTACAGGGACCTGGCGCTTGATCTGGTTGGCTCTGTCCCGGAACTCCTCGATCACTCGATAGGGTGCGCCCAGCTTCCGCTGAACGTTGTTCGTGTCGGCTAGCGCGTCGGTGAGGAATCGTAGGTCCTCAGTCGGAGTTTCGACCTGAAATCGGGACTTGAAGGAGCCGTGGATGCGCAGTTCGGCCACCGCGTACGGGGCGACTTGGATTTCGAAGCCGATGAGCCTGTCAGTGACCAGCTCGTTGACGAAGTCCTCGCGCGTCCCTGGTCCGAGCTTGTCATCGACTCGGTCGGCTACGGAGCTGATGACCTCGACCAGGAAGGTGCCGGTTCCCATGGCGGGGTCCACGACCACGACGTCGTCGTCGGCGAACCCCCACTCCTTGTCGAGGCGCTCGCGTAGTACTTCGTCAACGAATCGGACCATGTGGCGGGCGACTTTGATTGGCGTGTAGTACGAGCCGGTATCCTTGCGGAGCGCCGGGTCGTAGGTCGCGAGGAAGCGTTCGTATAGATAGACGTAGGCGTCCGCCGGGCTGATGTCGAGCGTTTTGAGGTCGGCAACGTTGATCACGCGGCGTAGGGTCTCAATCGTGTCCAGTTCGTCGTCCGCTCCGTTGGTCAGCGCAGCGAATGCCTGCCCCATCAGCAGGTGCCGTTTTCCCAGCTTCTGGGCGATCTCGTGGTAGGATTCGCCGACGAGGTCGATGCCGTCGGAACGGGCGAGTAGCAATGCGAACGTGACGGTCTGTGCAAAGGCGTCGGCGAAGCGGTCGTTGTCGAGCCCGGGGAATAGCAGGTCCCGCCAGTCGTCGGCCAAAAGCGCGAGCCGCATCTGGGACCGCTTTTTTAGCGGTTCGGTGATTGCGGCGTAAACCTCGTCCTTAAGGAGAGCGCATAGCCCGCCGACGATCTGCACCAGAGAACCGAGTGTCCGAGGGGACTCAGGCTCCCAGAGCAGGAAACGTCGGATGACGCCGACCAGTTCGCCGACGGCCGGCGCCGCCGGTCGGCGCAGGTCAGAAACTGTGTTCGCAAGCCTGACGATCGGCGAGATCCGGTTACCGAAAGAGTATTGGGCCCAGGTGACCCCGTCTGTATAGACCACGTTCGGGAGCGACCGAAGTTTGTTCCACTGATCCCGGTCGCCTTTCGCCGGATGCCATTCAGGGGTCCCGGGGACGCCCTTGCCCGGTTTCTTCAGTTCGATGTAGCCAACTCGAACGTGTCCAATGTTCACGGCGTAATCCGGCCGCGCCCGGAGATCCCGCAAGCTCACTTCGCCATAGGGAACAGCCTCGACGCCGATTAGCGCGCCAAATTCCCGCAGCAGTATCTCTAGAGGGCCGCGAAGCTGATCTTCCTCTGCTCCACCAAGACCCATTTTCTGGGATAAGGTTCGGCCGAATCTGGCCACCATCGCTTGCGTGGCGGTCCCGGCGTTGGGGTTGGAAACTCCCGCCACACTCACCTCCGGCAGATCGCGCATACACCACTCAACGTGACCTTTGAACCAGGTTCCATCAAGATGCGGGATGGTCGGACGTGCTGCTGTGGCCACATCCGGCTGCGCTGCCTTGAACGGTGTAACGCGTTAACTGAGGCGGCCATCGAGTGATCGCTCGAGATGGATGATCAACGAAGGAGTGCAACGACAGTGATCCGTGTCTTACCGCGATCCGGTTGCACCTCAGCGGAAGCGGGCGTCATCCTGGTCTGTTCTCCACAGGAAGGTAGACGTGATCCACGTGGCTATCAGGACGCTTGAGCAGTTGCAAGCCGTCGATGAGCGCACTCTGGTCTTCAGCCCACTCGGGCTCGGCGGTCGTATGACCCCGGAGGACGCTGTCGATTATCACCAGCAATTGATCGCTAGATTTCGACTGGCTGATGACGTCGCCGAGAGCACCCGTAACAAGTTCGGGCAGCTGGGCATCGCCTATGCTCATGGCGTCCTGTGCTACGAGTTGTTTACGTTGGTCGAGGATGCGGCTCAGCTAACACTGGAGCAGGCGCTGCGCGATCGCTTCGCCGCTCAGTACCACGGGCAGGCCATTGAGGTCCGGGACCGCAGGAAGCACGAGCATCAGATCGCGATGACCAGTTTCAACGACTTCTTCTATAGCTTCAGGGAGATCCGCGGCGCGGAGATCCGACTGGCGGCCTCGCGGGAGTGGGTGACGTTCAACGGCACGCTGGCTGGGCTGCTGACCTGGGCGCGCAGGGAGGGATTGCTGGGCGGGCAGCGCAATCGGAGTCTGGATCGGGTCTGGCGGGATCTGCGGAATATGGTTGCCCATGGTGCGTACCACCTCGTCTCCCCGGTGGAAGCCGCGAGGTCACTTTCGGACCTATCGGAAGTCATCAACCGCCTGTGGGGACATCCGACGCCGGGAGGCCGGCTCTATCCAGCGCCGCTCAGCCGGAGCATTGTTGCCATCGGTTGGAGCGATAGTGGCGATAAGATCACGCTCGGCTACGCCGACGATCTTGTTGAGATAAGCGATGAGGAAAATTTCACGTACGTTCTGGTCCGCGCCGTATTCTGCCCTGGCGGAGCCACTGACCCAAACCTGTTGAACTTCGACGCCCGCAGTGCGACCACAACCTTCCCCACGCAGTACATCTGGGGCCCCGGAAGCCGTGACGAGGCCGTTGTTTGGTTGGACGGTCACCATCCGCAACCGGACGAGTGCGACTACCTCGATCAGGTCGTCCTCGTCCGCATCCACGGTGGCCAAGTAGGCCTGCCGATGTACCCGAGAATCGCGGCCGGACTTCCCCCGAAGGAGCATCGCGACAGCACCTGGTACGTGTTGCGCGTCGACCGTGGGCTCGACGCGCTCGCCCACCTCCGGGCCGTGGTCGGCACTGCAGCCGAGCATGCAGCCGAAGGAGAATGCAGGGCGTGCCCCGTAGAGACGCTCGCGAGAGGAGATTTCACGGCTGCGCTGAAGGCGGCAAGCAATGCCGGAGCAGACACGACTCCGCTCAGAGTCCCGGACGTGCGTACGCCCTTCACACGGTTCATTCCCCTGCCAGCGCCCCTACAGAGATGAAACCAGGGCGTCCGGATCATGAGGTGGCGTGCGCCCACACTCGTGCTACAGACGGATCCGTACATGGTGCCAAGAGCCGGCGGCAGGCCTTCGCTGATCCAAGCTCTCGGACGGCGCGCAAGTTCGAACGTTGTGCGGGGGCGCGCATCACATCCGCAACGCCGAGACCTGCGGCTTCGCCGGGGCGGCTGGTTGTAGAAGTTCGGGTTGACCTTGGATAGGTCGCCAACGTATCCGCGCGGGTCCGTGTTCGGAGTGAGCGCAGAACCGCCCTGAACTGGCCTCTACGGTCAGGCTATGACCCCTGCAAGGAGCGAGAAGCGAGTTCTCGGGCGGCGGGGGAGAGCCGTCTATCGTCGGTTAGCGCCGCCAGGGCGCTTGAGCCTGCGTCAGGGTTCAGGCGGAGCAGATGTTCGGCAGCCTGAACGCGATGCAGCTGTTGAAGGGTGTGATCGCGGGCGAGCGCGTCCAGGTGGAGCTGGCCCGCCTTCGGATCCCGTTTCGCCCACGCTGTGGCCAGGCTCAGCCGGTCCGTGCTGGAAGCCTTGGGCGAGCGAACGAGCTCGTCTACCGATGGCGGGACGACGGGCGAGGGTGCGTGTGTGACGAACTCGATCGCGACCTTCATCCGCGTGCTCAGGGGTGTCGTGAGATCGCTGAGAAACTCCAGAGCGAGGTGAAACGCCCAGGTTTCTTCCCTGACCGCCACCGCCAGCCACGACCAGTCTCCCTTAGGAAGCAGCCGGCGTGCCTCCTGGTAACCGGCATCCAGGCAGAGTGAGACGAGCTCAGCTGCGGCGCGACGGCTTAGCTCGGCAGGAACTGCCTTGGCGGCCGTCACGTAACACATCGCCAGGATGTGGTCTGACCGTGTGGTGGGGCTCGTGTCGTACCTTGCGTTGCCGATGCTCAGGCTGGCGATCTTTCGAAGGTCGTCCTGATGCGAGCTGGGAGTTTCAAGCAGCCACGATCCGGCCAGCGCAGTAGCGCCCGAACGGACTGCGAATGCGTCGAACGCAGCAGCTCGCACCACGTCCGAACGCTTGGAGTCGAAGAGTTGAGCATAAGTGTCTGCGAGTGCCCGGTCGGGGACTCGGCGCATCGCGGGGACGGCGCATCCCGGCAACAGGTCGTCCGCCTCGAGGTCATCCGCGATCGCGTTCGCGGGAGCACCTTCGAAGAATACCGAGACGCCCTGCGCGCGAGCGCGCAAGTAGCGGGCTGGGTCGATGCGATCCCCGTATGAAGCAGGTGATACGGCAGGGTCAGTGATCACCAAGGCGATGTACGTCCGGCCGTCGGATGACGAGGCGACGACTCCGCCTCCGGAACGCTGATGGGACACGGTCAGTTGATCTTCCGGGATACCGTCCGCCTTGGCGGCCTCGACCGCGGCGACCTCCGCGTGCCATGTGGCCTGAGCCCAATGGTCTTCGTTGGCATCGGTGGAGATCGCGATGACGGCAACCGGCATGCTGACGTCGGACACGGATATTCCTTCCTGAGAGCTTGCTGATCCCGCTGGGCCATCATGTCGTGATGTGGGGTGGCTGGACCCCTATTCGAGTCCTGCGGTGGTTCGGGCTAGTTCTCGGTGGGGATGCCGATCACCTCGACGGCGACGTCCTGGCGGAGGGTGAGCGCCATGCTGATCAGGGCGATCTGGGCGAACGGGAAGAGCGTGTCTGGGGTGAGCTGTTGGCCGTTCTTGAGGTGGATGCCGAAGATGACCTTGTGGGGTCGGGTGCTGGGTGGAACGCTGCGGGTGCCGCCGCTGGTCTCGGTTACGAGCGTGTTGAACCGTTCTCGGGCGGTGGCGTCGAATAGCAGTGTCTGAACTGCGATGAGGGCCTGGTTGAGCTGGTGGCTGAGCGGGGCAGCTTTGTCTGCTGGCTTGATGCAGATGAGCTCACCGGCGGGGCCGTATCCGTCGCAGACCTCGATGCCGTTGTGGTTGTGCAGCTCCGTCCGGACGCTGGTCCGGTCAAGGCACAGGAACTGCCTCCGTCCGAGCTCTGCCTGTGCGCGGAGGTTGTAGTTCCGCTCGTGCTCGCCCTTACGCCAGGCCGGCAAGGCGATGCTCGGCGTCGGCGTGATCAGTTCTTCGATCTGGCGGCGGATCGTCTTTAGGTAGTCGACGCCGCTTTCGTACCACTGGCCCTCCATGAGGAAGTAGTGGCTGGATCCGCGGGTGAGGCAGGTCTCGATCCATTTGATGGCGGGGGCTTGACCGAGCGGGTCGTCGTTGGCACCACACATGGTGACGGTTCCGGCGCGCAACGCCGCGGTGGGTGTCGTGTCGTGCTGCACGCCGACGCGGTAGCGGATGTCAGCCAGGTTGAGATGGTCACGGCCTCGGATCGTTGCGTTGCCGATCTGGATCGTATAAGCCCCGGTGGCGGGCAGGAGCGGAGACAGGTCGACTGGTACGGCGAGGCTGATGGAGGTATCGGAGGAGTCGAGCAGCGCCTCGTCTAGGAGCCCGTCCAGGTCCGCGATGGTCGTCTTGTCGGCGACGGGCTGGGTGGCCTCGATGAAGGCCAAGTCGTGCCGCGGCTCGGCGGCGCAGATCTTGGCAAGAGAACGGATGCAGGCCAGGAACGCCTCGGGTTCTGTGGGGATCGGGAGGCGAAGCCCCGCCGAGCCCTCGATGCGGATGGGGCGATTGCCAGGAAGCCCTAGGCCGCTCGCTCGGAGTTGACCGCCGAGCTCACGGACGAGTTCGGCGTGCTGCTTGATGCCGACGCTCCCGATGGAGAGGCCGGACGGGGCTCGGGTGGCGTCCTGGCGGCCCCTTCCGGTCAGTGAGCGCCGCACGATGTCATGGACCAGCTCGGGGTCGATAGCTCGGACAGCGACACGCAGCCCGAAGCTCGGGTCCTTCAACCCATTCGGAACGAGCCGGTAGCCCTGATCGAACCCGATTGCATATACCTCGTCGTCCACAGCGATGAGCAGAAGCGCGGCGGTCTCTAGCTTCCGCAGTGTGAGCTCGACGCCGGTGAGCTGGGCGACCTCTCCGCACCATCCCGCCTTGGGGATGTCGAAGTGGCCGCTGACCAAGATGGCGGGACAGCCGAGGTACTCCTCTGGAAACGAGGGCAGAAATTGCAGTTCGTCGAGTTGTTCGGTGGGCAGGGCGTCGAGCAGGCCGTCGAGGTCGGGGTTGACGCCGGTCAGCCGGTAGAGCGTGCGAACGGTCATAAGGGGCTCCAGGAGGAAGCAGGCCGGGATTCACTCGGAAGGCTGGTATCGGTCGGGCTGGACTGGCCCGGTGGCACGCGGCTTCGCCGAACCGCGCTCTGGAGGCTAGGCACGCACTGACTCTCATATGATGGATGATCGTGTTAGCAGTGTCAACGCGCATATATTCTTGAAGATTAGCTCACAGTGCGTACGGTCTGGTCCGTGACGGATGACGAGGCGCGGCTGGTTTCACCGGCCGAGATTGCTCGGATGGCCGGCATGACCCGGGCCCCGGTGTCGAACTGGCAGCGCCGGCGCGCTGACTTCCCGTAATCGGCGGGAGGGGCGGCCACCGCGCCGCTGTTCGCCCTGGTCGAGGTGTGCGATTGCCTCGCCAGTCAGGGCAAAGAACAGGAAATCTCCGAAGAGATGGAGTTCTGGCAGGCGCTGCGTCCTGAGTTCGGCGACGGCATGATCGGTACGCTGCTCGCCGTATGTGCGGAGCAATGAGGGGCGCGATCGCTCGCTAAGGCAACCGCCGAGCTGATCTCAGGCATTGCGGCACGCCGTTCCCTCAAGGGCTGATCGAAGACCTGGTGGCCAGGTTCGTGGCCTCGTCGAGCCGCAGTGGCGGCAAGCATGTCTCCATGCCGGCCTGGTAAGCGTCGTACGCCATTTTGTGGGCCAGGCCCGGCCACCGACAGCCGTTCCAGGACTTCCTGGATCAACGTGAGATCCCCCGACCGAAGGTCTGGCGGGCCGCCAGCGGCCGACATCGACAGCTGCAAGATCCCCGACCGAGTCAGCTAAGCGGAGGGCGATAGTCGCCATGTGGAGCGAGGGCTCACGATGGCGACTGCGGAAGGGGCACCATAAAGACGTTAGCACTGTCAACAGGCTAACGCATTTCTTGAACTGACGCAGTCGTGTACGCTCGCTCCCATGTCTGAGGAGGGAACCGCTTCAGTGCCCGTGGTCACCGCCGCGCAGATCGCCCGACTCGCGGGTGTGACCAGGGCTGCGGTCGCCAATTGGCGGCGGCGCCATGATGACTTCCCCGCGCCCGTGGGCGGGACGGCGGCAGGCCCGCTGTTCTCACTCTCTGAGGTGGAGAAGTGGCTCGCGGGCCAGCGCAAGGGGCGGAGTGTCTCGCC
This sequence comes from Actinoallomurus iriomotensis, assembly GCF_030269445.1. Lineage (GTDB taxonomy): Bacteria > Actinomycetota > Actinomycetes > Streptosporangiales > Streptosporangiaceae > Actinoallomurus > Actinoallomurus iriomotensis. The sequence continues at coordinate 80,832 of NZ_BSTJ01000015.1, read as the reverse complement.
GGAAGTCGCTCTCTGGCAGTCTCTGCGTTCCGCTCACGGCGACGACATGACCGCCGCGCTTGCCCGCATTGGCTATACGCTCAGCGAGGGCGAGCCCAAGTCCGGGGCGTTGCCGGACGAACTGTCCAACGTGGTCGACCGGCTCGTGGGCCAGCGATCCGCGCCTCAACTCTTCGAGGACCTGATCAGCCGGTACGTCGCCTCCGTTGGCCGAAGCGGCGCTCAGGCTGTCTCCTCGCCCCGGCTCGTCCGTGCTTTCGCTCAGTTCGCGGGCACGGCAGACGGATCCGCGTACGACCCTACCTGCGGCATCGGCTCCCTCCTGCTCGCTGTGACGGGCCCGCGTACGACCGCGCTCGTCGGCCAGGACACCAACCCTGACCTGCTACGCCTAACTCGGCTGCGCACCGGCTTTGCTGATGGCCCTCCGGCCCGGCTGGAGGCCGGGGACTCACTCCGCGACGACCGCGTCCCAGATTTGAGGGCTCAACTGGTCGTCTGTGATCCACCGTTGGGCCAGCCCGACTGGGGGCGCGAGGACCTGTTGCTCGACCCGCGCTGGGAACTCGGCGTCCCGCCGCGGGCAGAGAGCGACCTCGCTTGGCTCCAGCACTGCTACTTCCACACCGCACCCAGTGGCCGCGCGCTCATCGCGCTGCCGCCGTCCGCCGCCTATCGCAAGAGCGGCCGTCGCATCCGCAGCGAACTCGTACGCCGAGGCCTCCTCGTCTCGGTCACCGCACTTCCCGCCGGCTTTGCGAGCAGCCACAACATGCCACTGCTGCTTTGGGAACTCCGCCGCCCGGCCATGCCAGGCGACGAGGTCCGCTCGGTACGCATGGTCGACCTAACCGCAAATGATCCCGATGGCGCTCTCGATCCGGCTCCGGGCCAAATTACGGACGTGCCCCTTATCAACCTGCTCCGCGAGGATGTCGACCTCAGCCCTACTGCCTACGTCACCGCCGCCCAGCCCGACTATCCCGCTGAGTACGCAACCCTGTGCCAGGCTCTCGAACAACAGTTGCGTGAGCTTGCCACACTGCTCCCGGCCCTGCCCGCTGGCCCTGGCGTGGGGACGATGGAGGAGCAGAACGTCATCGACGTCAGCGACCTCGTGCAGGCAGGACTGGTGGACACGGAGGGCCTCGAGGCCGCCTCCACGAGCGATCAGCTGGACACCGACTATCTGCGCGGATTCCTCCGCAGCGCCAGCAACAGACGCCGCAATACCTCCGGCACCGGCACCTACCGTGCCGACCTGCGAGGCGCTCAACTACCGCAGATGGATATTGAGCAGCAGCGCCGATACGGGGATGCCTTCCGCGAGTTGGGTGAGTTCGAGCGGAGGATCAAGGAAGTTGCCAAGATGGGCGATCAGGCCGCCCGGCTGGCCTACGACGGACTGACCAACGGTGCCCTCGCGCCGGACGTGAAACGAGAAGGTGACAAGTGAGCGACACCAACCAGCAGTTGGCCGACTTCATCTGGTCGGTGGCCGATCTGTTGCGGGGGGACTACAAACGATCTGAGTACGCCAAGGTCATCCTGCCGCTCACCGTGCTGCGCCGGCTCGACTGCGTACTGGAGGAGAAGGGCACGCGCCAGGAGGTCCGCGACCGCGCCGAATCGTACACGGGAGAGCGCCCGCACGCACTGCTCCGGGCCGTGGCCGACCTGCCCTTCTACAACGTCTCGAAACAGGACTTCAAGACCATCGGCAGCGATGACAAGAACGTCTACACCAACCTCAAGGACTACATCCGGGGTTTCTCCCCTGAGGCCACTGAGATCATCGACCGCTACGACTTCCACATCCAGATCGACCGTCTGAACGACGCCGGTCTGCTGTACCAGGTAGTGCAAAAGTTCTCGGAGATCGACCTCAGTCCGAAGCGGGTCAGCAACCACGACATGGGCTATGTCTTCGAGGAGCTCATCCGCAAGTTCGCGGACGCCTCGAACGAGACCGCCGGTGAGCACTTCACCCCGCGCGAGGTCGTCAAGCTGATGGTCGAGTTGCTGCTGGGGCCCGACGATGAGGCGTTCGTCCGCCCCGGACAGGTCATCGACATCCTCGACCCAGCCTGCGGCACAGGCGGCATTCTCGCCGCGGCCGAGGAGCACATCAAGGAGCTAAACCCCGACACGAGGGTCAACCTGTACGGGCAGGAAATTAACGCCGAGTCGTACGCAATCTGCCGCTCGGACATGCTCCTCAAGGGGCACGTGGCCGACAACATCCGCTTCGGCAACTCCTTCACCCGTGACTGGTTCGACGACGCGCAGTTCACGTACATGCTGGCCAATCCGCCGTTCGGAGTCGAGTGGAAGAAGTCCGAGAAGGCGGTGAAGGACGAGCATGACGAGAAGGGCTACGCCGGTCGCTTCGGCGCTGGACTACCCCGTATCAACGACGGCTCTTTTCTCTTCCTCCAGCACATGCTCCACAAGATGAAGCCGCTGTTGAAGAACGAGAAGGGCGAGTTGACCGGTGGCTCGCGCATCGCGATCGTCTTCAACGGCTCTCCGCTGTTCACGGGTGGCGCGGGGTCCGGAGAGTCCGAGATCAGGCGCTGGATCCTGGAGCAGGACTACCTAGAGGCCATCGTCGGCTTGCCGGACCAGCTCTTCTACAACACCGGTATCTCCACGTACTTCTGGATCCTCTCCAACCGCAAGCCCAAGCAACGCAAGGGCAAGGTCATCCTCCTCGACGCGCGGGGCGAGTGGGTCAAGCGCCGGAGATCGCTCGGTGAGAAGCGCAAGGAGATCTCCGAGGAGCAGATCCGCCATATCTGCGCCATGTACCGCGACGCCGAGCAGATCGCGGCGGACGAGAACCACCCCGACCACACTAAGATCAAGATTCTTCGCAACGAGGAGTACGGCTACAAGCGCATCATCGTCGACCGCCCGCTCAAGCTCCGCTTTGAGGTCACTGAGGACGCACTAACCCAGCTGGCCGAGTCCGCGGCTCTCGGTAAGGTCCTCGGCGACAAGACGACCGACCCGCAGGAACAGGCTAAGCGACAGCGGGAATTCGCGGACGCGCTCAAGCCGCTGACCGGCCAGGTGTGGCGCACGAAAGCGGAAGCGTGGGACGCGCTACATAAGGCAGTCAACGCGGCTGGCTTGCTATGGCCCTCCGCCGCTCCTTTTCAGAAGGCACTGCGAGACGCGGTGGGCGTACGCGATCCCAAGGGCGAGGTGCAGTTCGTGAAGGGCAAACAGCCTGAGCACGACCCCGAGCTGCGTGACACGGAGAACGTCCCGATGGGGCAAGACATCGACGAGTACTTGGAGGCGGAGGTGAAGCCGCACGTCAAGGACGCGTGGATCGCTGAGCTCAAGAATCCGAAGACGAAGACGACCGAACGTTACAAGGTGGGCTACGAGATTCCGTTCACACGACACTTCTATGTGTATGAGCCGCCGAGGCCGCTTGCGGAGATCGATGCGGAACTGAAGTCACTTGAGGTCGAGATTCAGCAGCTGCTAGGCAAGGTGGCCCGGTGAGTCCAAATACGATCCCACTTAAATCCTTCACCATCGAAGCGCAAACGGGCCCATTCGGATCCCAATTGCATGCTCATGAATATATCGAAAAGGGGATTCCAGTTATCAACCCATCCAATATCAAAGATGGGCGACTAATCCCGGACGAGAAAGCGACCGTGAGCATGGAAACGTCTCGACGGCTCGATGTACATCGACTCCAGCGCGGAGATATCGTGTTTGCGCGTCGAGGCGATCTGGGGCGAGGAGCTGTCGCGAAGAAAGAGGCTGAAGGATGGCTGTGTGGTACCGGCTGTATCCGGGTGCGACCAAACCAAGACCTTCTCGATCCGCACTTCATTAGCTACGCCCTACAAAGCATTGAAGTGCGGAGCTATTTCGAGAAGTGGGCCGTCGGCAGCACAATGGGTAACCTGAACACGACGATTGTGCTTGGCCTCCCGATCCCGAATCACCCCCCGGAGGAGCAGCGTCGAATCGCCAATTTCCTTGACGCTCAAATTACACATATCGATAAACTGGACGCTGTGCTTCGGGAGCAAGTTTCTCTTCTCGAGATGCGTCGTCAGGCTCAGATCACAGAGGCTGTCTCCGGACAGACCTCTCGTGGGAAGCCGCGTGCCCTAAGGGCTGTTGCCGAAGTTATTCTGGGGCGTCAGCGTGCTCCGCAACACGCCGACGGACCACACATGGTTCCCTATCTCAGAGCCGCCAACGTAAAGGACGGCGTGCTGGACTTGACGGATGTGTTGTCGATGAACTTCACGCTTGATGAACAGCAAATTTTTGCCTTGCGGCCGGGAGATATATTGGTAACTGAAGGAAGCGGCAGTATCAACGCCGTTGGTGCTTCCGCGGTTTGGGGAGGGGAGATCCCAGGTGTCGTCTGCTTCCAGAATACGCTCCTGCGTATTCGACCGAGGAAGGGCCTCGCGGATGGCAAGTTCCTCGAGTGGTGGGCACGCTCCGCCTTTGCAGCTGGCGAGTTCGCCTCGATTGCAACGGGCGCGAACATCTACCACCTAAGCGCCGAGCGAGTGCGGACCCTGCCGACTAGATTCCCGAGTTTGGATGACCAGCGAAAGATCGCGGACCGCCTCACGGGCGAAACCCAAAATATTGACCACTTCATCGAACTCCGTGAACGGCAGCTTAACCTCCTCTCCGAGCGACGTCAGGCGCTAATCACTGCTGCCGTCGCAGGCCGTTTCGATGTCACTACTGCGAGCAGTTCGTTCACCACCTGAAGGCTGTTACCTACTGGTCCCTTGCCCCCGCTCCGCCGCCCTAAGGAGACACCTGTCGTGGCCCCGACCCCAACCCCGCGCCGCGTTGACAACGAGGCTGCCTTTGAAATCGCGGTCGAGCACAGCCTTCTCGCGCACGGCTGGGAGCGGGGGCTGGCCAACACCTACAACCACGAGCTTGGCATCGACACCTCTGAGCTCGCCGTTTTCCTCGACGCAACGCAGAACGACGCCTGGTTGCGGCTCCAAGCGGAGTACGGCGTCAGCGAAGAGGTCTCGATCCAGCGGTTTGCCAAGCGGATTGCCCAGCAGATCGACTCTCGCGGCGTACTCGATGTGCTCCGCCACGGCGTCGTCGACCAGCGGGTCAAGTTCAAGCTGGCGTACTTCCGGCCTGCGCACACTCTCGCACTCGGGGCCCTCGACAACTACAACGCCAACAGGCTCACCGTCATACGGCAGTTCCACTACTCCGCGAAGACACCGGCCAAGTCCGTCGACATGGCCTTCTTCCTAAACGGCCTGCCGCTGGCCTCCGCCGAGCTGAAGAACCACACCACCGAGCACCCGCAAACCGTCGAAGACGCGATCCGCCAATACCGCACGGACCGCGACGGGAAGGAGCTGTTTTTCGCCAAGCGCACCCTCGTACACTTCGCCATCGATCCGACGCTGGCGTTCCTCACTACCCGACTGGCCGGGACGAAGACGCGTTTCCTGCCGTTCAACATGGGTTCCGGCGGACCGGGCCGGATTGGTGGCGCGGGGAACCCCAGCCGCGCCGAGACCGACAGCACCTACCCGGTGTCATACCTGTGGGAACAGATCTGGGCGCGAGACAACTGGCTGGAACTACTTGAGCGCTTCTTGCACATCGAGGACGCACAGGCGAAGGCCGGCAAGGCCCCCTCGTACCGTCCGGGAAGCGCACACACTCAGCCGCTGATCTTCCCCCGGTTCCACCAGTGGCACGCCGTGCGACAACTCACCGCACACGCGGCTCAGCACGGCGCCGGGGAGAACTACCTGGTCCAGCACTCGGCGGGTTCTGGCAAGTCCAACACCATCGCTTGGTTGGCGCACCGGCTGTCCTCCCTGCACACCCCTGAGGATCCGGCGCATCTGGGAGCGGTTGCCCGTGCCAAGGGGTTGGGCACCAACGAGCCGGTGTTCGACAAAGTCATCGTCATCACCGACCGCCGTGTCCTGGACAAACAACTCCAAGACACCATCCATCAGTTCACCCACACCCCTGGCGTGGTGCAGCGGATCGACGAGGACTCTACCCAGCTCGCCGAGGCACTCACTGGATCCACGGCTCGTATTGTGATCACCACGCTCCAGAAGTTCCCATACGTCCTGAAGAAGGTCGGTGGGCTCGGCACCTTGCGCTACGCCGTGATCATCGACGAGGCACACTCCTCCCAGGGCGGCGACGGCTCGGCCGCGCTGAAAAAGGCCCTTGGCGCACATACCGTCGACGAGGACGGAGACCCGCTGACCGCTGAGGCCTTGGCGCGCGGCCAGCAGCCGAACATGTCGTTCTTCGCATTCACCGCCACGCCCAAAACCAAGACACTCCACCTCTTCGGCGTCCCGGTTCCCGACAGCGACGAGTACGCACCATTCCATGTGTACTCAATGCGCCAGGCCATCGAGGAAGGCTTCATCCTCGACGTCTTGGGCACGTACGCCACCTACGCCACGTACTTCAAACTGCAGCAGGCAGCGGCCGAGGAGGCCGAGCGGCAGGTCGACCCGCGCAAAGCCCGCGCCAAACTGGTGCGCGCGGCCCTGCTTTCAGACGCCTCCATGGCCTCCCGGGCAAAGATCATCATGGACCACTTCCGCTCTCACACCGCAGCCAAGCTCGGCGGGCGAGCCAAAGCCATGGTGGTCACCCCCAGCCGCGAACACGCCGTACGTCTCTACCAGGCCATACGCAGTCACATCGAGGAGCGCAGCCTGACAGACTGCGGCACGCTCGTGGCCTTTTCCGGTGCGGTCAAAGTCGACGACATCGAGTACACCGAGTCCAAGCTCAATGGCTTCCCAGAGAAGGAGCTGCCCAGCCGCTTCGACTACGTACGCGCAGATGACCCGAGCACCCCGACCGTGCCCAAACCGGAGTACCGCATCCTGGTCGTTGCCGAGAAATACCAGACCGGCTTCGACCAACCGCTGCTGACGACGATGTATGTCGACAAGCCCTTGGCCGGCGTCGCCGCCGTGCAGACCCTGTCCCGGCTGAACCGCACCCATCCGCTCAAGTCTCAGGAGGATCTATTCGTTCTAGACTTCGCAAACAAGCCCGAAGTGATCTTGGAAGCTTTCCAGAAGTACTACGAGGCGTCGCTGACCGAGATTACCGATCCCAACCTGCTCTTCGACCGGCAGGACGAGGTCATGGCCTACCAGCTGCTCGTCGAGTCCGAGATGGACGCCCTCGTCAAGGCGTACTTCGAGGCCCTCGACGGCGGCCGGGCGAGTGAGGAGCAGGTCAAGAAGGCGCACGCCAAGCTGTACCACTACACCGCTCCGGCCGTGGACCGCTTTAACGCGCTGGCTGCCCAGGAGCCGGACAAGGCCGAGGAGTTCCGGCGAGCTCTGGAGTCGTATGTCAAGGCATACGGCTGGCTGTCGCATGTAATCGGCTTCGAGAGTCCAGAGCTCGAACGGCTCTTCCAGTACGGGCGGTTCCTGCTGAGGCGGCTGCCCCGCCGGATCGGAACGGCCGCCGCCGACATAGGCGAGACGGTGCCCAGCCACATGCGGGTGCAGCAGACGGGCGCCCCGGAACTGAAGCTGGAAGCTGCCGGTGCCCAGATACTGCCCGGGCTGGTGCCGGAGGCGGCGGGCTCCGGACCCGAGGTCGAGGAACGGTCTCTCATGGAGATCATCGATGAGCTGAATGAGGAGCACGGCGCGGGACTCACCACGGCGGACCAGATCCTGCTCGGCCAGCTCGTCATGACCATTGCCGAGGACCCGGACATGCAGAAGCTTGCCCTGGCCCAAGACTCAGAGACCTACGGCCGCGAACTCGCCAAGGACATGGACGGCTTCGTCATTCGGCAGGCGCAGTCCAACGACGCTCTGATGGTCCGCTACTTCGACGACGACAACGTCAATCGCCTGTTCAAGAAGGTGGCGACGGCCCAGTCCTACAACCTCATCCGTCGCCCGGCGCGGCGGGAGGCCGACCGGCGGGCTACTGCCGAGCGCGCTGCCCAGCTCAAAAGCGGCACACACACGCGTACGGAACATCAGGCACCATAGCCTTGTCACGCATCAGTGCAGCACAGAGAAGCGGATGGGCGACGTGGGGCCGACGCAGGACGGCGTGGAGCCAGCGAGAGTGCTCGCTGGCCGCTACCGGTTCAAGGAGCCGATCGGCTCTGGCGGTATGAGCGACGTCTGGCAGGCGTACGACGAGCGGTTGGATCGGCGCGTAGCGGTCAAGCTGATGCGCGGCGCAGAATCCTCCTCTCAGTTCGCGGCCGGGCGGGCGGGACAAGATGAGGCGCTGGAGACCAGGCGTCAGCGCTTTCTGCGGGAGGTCCGCACCACCGCCGATCTCCACGACCATCCCGGAATCCCAGCGGTCTACGACACGGGCGTCGATGATCAGACCGGTCAGCTGTACATCGTCATGCAACTGCTGAAGGGACGTGAGATCTCGACCTTAATTTGGGACACGGACTACGACTACGAGCCACTACCGCTCACGTGGGCAGCAGCCATCGGTGCACAGATCGCCTCCGTCCTGGACGAGGTCCACCGGCGGGGCATCGTGCACCGAGACATCAAGCCAGCGAACCTGATGCTCACCCCCGGCGGAGTGGTCAAGGTACTCGATTTCGGTGTCGCCGCCCTCCTCGGCGCTGGGACGCACCCTCATCTCACGCAAGAGGGCATGACGGTCGGAACCCCCGCATATATCTCACCCGAGCAGTGTCTTGCCAACACAGTCAGCCCAACCGCGGACATCTACGCTCTCGCCTGTGTGCTTTACGAAATGCTCACTGGACGCACGCCCTTCACTGCCTCGGATGACCGGTCCTATCTCTGGCACCATGTGCACACCGAACCCCCGTCTGTCAGGGCACTGCGTCCCGATGTCCCAAAAGAGATCGAGCAACTACTGCTCGGCATGTTGGCGAAGGAGTCCGAGCAGCGGCCCGCCGCGCCGGCCGTTTACGAGGCACTCCTCCCTCATGCACTCAAAGGCACCCCTGCCGGCACCCTGCCACTGCTGGCATCGGATGGCCGTGACCTGGACCCTTGCCGACCGTTCACCCGGCCCTTCGGTGGTTGGAGGACCCACCTCGCCCAAGCAGACTCCTTCGCCTCTGCACAGCCTCATGCCACGAGCAGCCCACTCGCCGCTGACGAATTCGACGAGATGGTCGACCGTGCGGCGAAGTTGGCTGAAGGGGGTCAGTTCACCCAGGCTGCAGACCTGCTCAGCGACGCACTGACGCGGGCCGTACACGACACCATGGCGGAGGATTTGAGCCTATCGCTTGCCCATGTGTACTACCTGGGCGGATCCTTTCGTGATGCCGCTGCGCTCTTCGAACAGGTCGGTGCGACGCTGAGCGATCGATACGACGCCGGCGACGCGTTGGTTCAGGAGTGCCGGTACTACGCGGCGCAGTGCCGCATGGAGGTAGGCGAGTCCACGGCTGCCCTTGCCGCTTTCAGCGCCTATGTACGGCACGAGCCGGATGAACATGACGAGGGAGCTGTCGATCGGCATCTCGACGCACTCGCGCAGATCATGCGCTTGGAAGCCGGGGCTGAACGGTTCACTCAGGCGCATGCCGCCGCGGTCGTCCTCCGCGATGCGATGAGTCGCTTCCGAGGCCCTCAAGCTTCGGGGCTCGCGGAAATCGATGGCTTCCTAGCCAGGCTCCATCGGCTCACCGACTGATACGGTGCGATGCCGTCGGCATCTCCGACGGCTCGGGCGGTGCTCCGAGGCCGAGCTCTGGTCCCCACTTGCCGGTCGGCATCATCCGTACCAGCTGAGTTCATCGGCGGTCCTCAAGGCTGCCTGGCAGCAGTGTCCCTGCCGAAAATCCCATCCATGCAGGTCACGTGGCACTCTGGTACTCGTTAAGGATTCCACCGAGGCGTTGGTGTCGTCGTACGTCCAGGTGGGTGATCTCGTGGGGTTGCTGATCGGCGGGGCAGCGGAGTGCATCAGCGGGCGTGGAGATGCGTTGGTGACGTCGGCGGTGGTTGTAGAAGGCTTCGAACTGGTGCAGAGCATGGAGCAGGTGCTGCTGATTCCGGCCCCACACGCTCAGCCGCCGGCCGGACCGCGATCCATCTCGGCGTTCCGGCCTCCCCTGACATGGTTGGCGGCACCGTCAATATATCCAAGCAACACCTATGATCTTGACCGAAGTGGGATCCTTTTTCCGTGGGGCATCATTCTTTTCTACGCATCGGGAGATCCTGCTTCTTCTTCGCCAGGGACGGCTACTCCTCGGATCTCGCCGCGCTGTTCACCGAGGTGGATCGGCACCAGAACGCCGCCGGGGTTGAGACCAACTGGGACGACTTCGGGTACGGCTATCGGGCAACCGCTTTGCAGATGCGCCAACGACTACAGCTGCGGGGCTTCACCGCCGCCAGCGCACGGGCGGACCTGGAAGGGGCCGTTGCGAAGTGGCATGAGGACCCTGATCCGGAGCTTGGCCCGCCATGCACTGCGGACGAACTGATCGACGGATACCGGAAAGTTCTCACCAGCGAAGACGAGCTCGGCAGCTTTCACGAACGACATGATCTTCTTTGGCACCTTGACCACCGCAGCCTCCTAAGGCTGCTGCTCGATCTGGTCCCTGAGGAGACCTTGATCATGCTGGATCTCAGCGAGCTCACGGGATGCTGCGTGGAACTCAGCCCCCGCAACACGATCGCCAAGCAGGCCCGTGACGCACAGCTGCAAAGCGTTTCGGACAACGCCCCGCTGATTGTGCTCACCGAAGGGAGCGCCGACTCCCGCCTGCTATCCATGGCCATGGAAATCACCCATCCCCATCTCATCGGTTTCATCAACTTCATCGACTTCGGAAGAGCCCCGGCGGAGCCCAGTGCCAGCGCACTCGCCAGAACGGCCTATTCGTTCATCGCTGCGGGCGTCGCGAACCGGTTCGTGGCCATCGCTGACAACGACGCCGCAGCACACACAGCCCTGGACAAGATCAAGAAGGACAAGGCGCTCCCAGATACCTGCCGGATTCGGCACTACCCCGATCTTGACCTCCTGCGGAATTACCCCACCCTGGGGCCTTACTCGCAAACGACGATGCTGGCCGATGTGAACGGCCGTGCAGGTGCCCTGGAGATGTACCTCGGGCGTGATGTGCTCACCATTGATGGGGAGCTTGCTCCGGTTGAGTGGAACAACTACGAACACAAGGTGGGCAAGTACCACGGCGTCCTCAGCAAGCAGGACAAACAAAGAGTTCAAGCTGCGTTCGAGGCTAAGGTCGAATCCGCACGCCAGCAGCTCGACACATCGGCAATGGACTGGAGCGGCGTCCACGCCATCATCGAGACCATCGTCCACGCCTTCGACTGACGTGAATGGGTGAGGTGCCCCAGGTTCACCGGTGGCCCAGTCGATGTGAGACGGGCGGTTCAGCCGGTACCGTCTCAGCACTGCGTGCACCGTGGAGGCTGGCGTGCTCAGGCGCCCGGCGATCTGGACCGGTCCAAGCCGCTGCCTCCACCGCAGGTGCGCGATCGGCAGCTCTTGCGACTCGTCTCGGTATTTCATGCATAAGAGACGTTATGCCTGGAAGGTTGCTGGCCACAGGCGACTCCGGAGGAGACATTAAGTGTGTTCCGAGCGGCGCAATATCCTTGCAGTTATAAAATATTCGAGTGTATTTTTATAAAGGAAAGCGAGTTGGTTGGGTCGGACGACTCAACCAACTCGCTCCGGGGAAGCTGGCGCTAAGCGCCAGCGCTCAGGTCATATAGATAAGCGATCCTTCGGCTGCGTTCGGCGCTGCTATAACATTTTCCGTTGCGCCGGAGGCGCTGTGTACATGGCCGGGCGCCAGACTCCACGGCGCGCAAAGCGCTATGCTGGCAACGAGTAGCCAGTTCTTCATTGGTTATTGGACTCTCTACCCTGTTGGGGGGCCGGTAGCAGTGCTGTCGAGGACATGATACCGGAGGGTCTTCAGTTGACTAGTGGTGGGCGACATGGCGGGACCGTACAGGTGTCTACCTTTGTATGGGTTTGTCCATGCTCGACAAATATGCCCGAATTCTCTGTGTATCCGGCAGATCCAGCCGTCTAAATATCCGCAAAGCGTGCTTCCAGTGTTTCCTGGCTTCGTTCTTCTCGCCGGCGCCTAGGCATGCGTAGCCCATGTCTTCGTGCCCCATGGCGCGTTCGAACGGTACCTTCAGGGCGTCGGCGAGTCTGAGTGAGCGTCGGAGGTACGCCATTGCGGCGGTGTGCCGTCCGGAGCGTAGTAACACCTCGCCAGCGCACCGAAGCGCCCGTGTCTCCTCGTGTCGCTCGCCTATTTCCTGGGCTATGGCGATTCCTCGCTCGGCGTGAGCGAGCGCTTCGTCGAGTTGGCCCATGGCGACGAAGGTTGAGGCGATTCCGATAAGGGTTTCACTCTCGCTTCTTCTATCGCCGATATCCCGAAAGGCGTGCAGAGCGGCTCGGTAGCCAGCGAGGGCTTCGTCGTAGCGCTCAGTAAGTCGGTACACATCGGCCATGTTGTTCTGCCAGATGGCCTCATGTTGCCGTCCCAGCTCTGGTCCTGATGCGGCTTGCTGGAAACATTCCAGGGCCGAGTCGACCTGTCCGAGGATAATCTGGAGATGCCCCATGTTGTTGAGGGCCATTCGTCGCCCGTAGAGATCCCCGATGGTAGAATAGATCGCCAATGCCTTTCTTCGTGTCTCTATCGCATCACGATACCGGCCGAGGTGATCGAGAAAGATAGCGGTGTGGTCCAGGCAACGCGCTTGTCCTTGCTGATCACTCAACGAGCAGTAGATGGTCAGCGCCCTCTGAGAGTAGGCAATGGCATGCTCGAGTCGTGCTTGTTGCCAATGGATGAGGCTGAGGTGATCGCATATTGCAGCCTCGCGACGACGATTTCCTAAAGAACGGTACGTCTCTAGGGACTCGCTTGCACATTCCGCCGCGGCAAGGTACTCGCCACGGCGGAACTGAACCAGACTTAGATCTGCCAGTGCTTCTGCAGTCTTTTCCTGATCCTCCTTCTCTCGCCACACGGCGACGGCCTGCTCGTGAAGTGATATGGCAATCTCCCAATGTCCGCCGCTTTCCAGACGCTCGGCGAGAGCGGAAGAGAGTTGTGCAGCGTGTGTCGTCCAGCCGTGGGCCGCAGCATGATTCGTGACCGCGAGCAAATTCGGTAGCTCGGATTCCAGCCATTCTCGCGCATCGTCTGAGTTTCTCGGCAGCAACGCGGATTTCGGAACGTTTGTTTCAGTGTCGATGCGATGACGGTGGGGGTACAAGATGCGGTCGGCGTGCTCGGCTGTGTGTAGGAAGTAGTCGATAATCCGTTGGATGGCTACCTGGCGATTAGCCTCGGTTTCATCGCGTTCTGCGAGGTGGCGGGCGTAGTCTCGAATTAGGTTATGAAATTGGAAGTGGCCGGTAATCGTTTCCTCGATTAGGTGTCGGTCTTGTAGATCTTCCAATAATCGTTCCGCTGAAATCCGATCTGCGCTGATCGCGGCTGCCGCGATGTCTGGGGTCAGATGGGGGCCAGGGTGGAGGCCGAGCAGTCGGAATGCCGTTTGAAGGTCTGGTTCGAGTTCGCGGAAGGAGCCTTCGAATGCGGCAGTGATCTCGCGGTTCTCTGCTCTGATCTCGGCGAGCCGTTGGTTATCTTGGGCGAGTCTGCGGGCCAGATCCGCGATGCTCCATGCCGGGCGGTGCCGGAACCGGTTGGCGACAAGCTGGATGGCCATCGGTAGATGACCACAGATTCGTACGATGGCATCGACGTCGTGGTCGTTCATCGACCGGCCTGGTCCGACGATATGGGTGAACAAGCTCGCAGCGTCTGCAGGTGAGAGTACGTCCAGTGACCGCGATCGTACGTCGTCAAGCCCGGCGAGGCGGTGTCGGCTCGTCACGATCGCCAAGCAGCCTAGAGCGCCGGGAAGCAGCGGCCGGACTTGTTCGTGGCTTGCGGCATCGTCGAGAACGAGTAACACGCGGCGGCCGGACAGCTCCGTCCGCCAGAGCTCGGCGCGATCGTCAACGCTGGCCGGGATGCGTCGGTGAGAGACCCCGAGCATTCGCAAGAGTCTGTCCAACGCTGCACTGGCGTCCAATGCGGGACGGCGGGCATCGTCATACGTTCGCAGATCGAGAAAGAACTGTCCGTCAGGGTATTGGGAGGCGAGGAGGTGAGCTAGGTGGATGCTCAGGGCAGTCTTCCCGACCCCCGGCATGCCGTCGATAGCCAGCACTGTCGCCGGTCGCGCCGTGTCCGTATCGGATCCGCTCGAAGAGAGTACGGCGGCGGATAGCTCCTCAATATCGGCCCGCCGGCCGACCACGAATCGAAGATCGAATGGGAGACTGCTGCGTGGACGCAGATCCGTCGGTTGGCTTCGCGGTGTGGCCAGTAAAGAGCGGTCACCGTGCAGGATACGTTCATGCAGTTCGCGAAGCTCTGCGGTGATGTCCGTGCCATATTCTTCGTTCATCCGATGGGTCGCTTGATGGTAGACCTCAAGGGCCTCTGCCTGCCGACCGGACCGATAAAGCGCCACGAGGAGATGGCCGATGAGCCGCTCGTGCAATGGGTGGGCTTGGACTAGACTATGAAGCTCACTAATGAGCTCAGTGTGGCTGCCGAGGCGTAGCTCGATTTCTATGCGTTCGAGCGTCGCGCCTAACAGTTCGTCGTTGATCTTCGCCCGAGTCCGCTCAGCCCAGTCACCACTGAGGTTCGCCAACGGCTCACCCATACGCAGGCTCGCCGCCTCTCGAAGCAACTGAAGCGCGTACTCATCCTCGCCGCTGTCCGTCATCGCCCGTGCCTGCCTCTGTAAAAGCTTGAAACGGTGATAGTCCACGGTCTCCGGCTCGACCTGAAGCGAATACCCGCTGGTCCGCGATGTTGTGAGTACCACATCGTCGCTGATCATTTGCAGACGATGTCGCAGGCGTGACAGGTAGGTGTAGAGGTTATCCCGTGCCCGCTGGTGCTGATCGTTGCCCCAGATACAGTCGATCAGCACTTGGGCGGGTATCACCTGCCCCGGATTCAGAAGGAAGATCGAGAGCAGGCAGCGCTCTTTCGCCGTCCCGATGTTGTGCTGCGTCCCCCCGGATCGAAGCTCGACAGGGCCTAGAATGACGAATCTCATCGGTGCCTTCATGATCACCCTTATGTCGACCTAATCGTTCCCCGCCTGAGCTGAACTACGAGGACTCAAGGTCAAATGATGCTGGCCGGTATGGGCCGGTGAGGAAGATCGGCCGGACCCCTCAAGCTTTCGTCAAGGTATATGTCGAGGTGCTTATCAAGGTCAGTGGCGCAGTCTCGAGGTGCCGAGGTTATCGGTCAGGTCCGGTAACGGGAACGGTCGTCTTAAAGACCACAAGGGGGCTCGGGTACGACGATGTCCGATCTTCTGGCAGGCCTTCCGGCTGCCACTCTCGAACGAAGATTCGCATTGGTTCGTGCTAGCCGCGATGGCCTCGCGGAGCATTCTCGGTGCCGGGGCGTGACTACGTCCGCGGGCGCCACGTCGACGGTAGTGGCACGGGGTCTCGCTGGGGGACATCATGACGGGCTGTGAACAGTGGGCCCGGGGGCCGTTCGGATTTGATCTGGACCAGGGCGCGACAATCCGGCCGGAGCGCCGCGTACTCGTGGTCGCTCATCACGTAACTTCGGGCACACGTCTTGCCGACGTGATGCCTCTGCTGGAGAGCGATCGGAGGATTCAGGTTGCCTACACGGCGGCGCCGCGTTCGATCTTCGACGGGGGGTTGGGGGAGTACCTGAGGGGACTAGGCGGTTTGGTATTGCCGTGGCACCAAGCAACCCGAACGTCGTTCGACCTCGCTGTTGCGGCGGCCGACGGCATGTTGGAACACCTACATGCCCCGGTCATGACACTGCAGCACGGCGCGGGCCCGAGCAAGCTGCTGATCCGCGCCGTGGGGTCGGGTCCACATGCGTCTCGGCCGGTCGCCGGCATGATGCGGGAGCGGCTGATCGTAGGAGGACGTGTCGTTCCATCCGCGATCGTTCTAGCGCACACGCGGCACCTGCAGGTGCTCGAGCGCGAGTGCCCTGAGGCACTGCCGGTCGCAATCGTCGGCGGCGATCCTTGTCTGGATCGGCTGGTGGCCAGCAAGGGCCTACGCGAGGCCTACCGAAGGGCGCTCGGGGTTCACCCAGGCCAAAAACTCGTATTCATCACATCCACCTGCCGCGAGCAGTCCCTGCTGGGTGAACATCTCGGTCTGCTATCACGGGCCCCAGCCGAGCTGCCGCGTGAATACCGGGTCGCCGCCGCGTTGCACCCTAATGTCTGGGCCTTCCACGGGCGAAGACAAGTGATCTCATGGCTAGACGAGGCTCTGCGCCACGGGCTGAGACTACTGCCGCCAGAGGAGGGATACAGGGCCGCTCTGATCGCTGCAGACTGGATCATCGGAGATCACGGTTCGGCGACCTACTACGGCGCGGCTATCGGAGTTCCAACGCTGCTTGCGGCCTTCCCAGAAGATGACGTCGTTCCTGGCTCGCACGTTGCCCGCCTCGGCGCTATCGCTCCCCGGCTCGACCCTGAACAACCTCTCCTACCTCAACTCGAGAAGACCGTGCATGCCTACAACAAAGAGACCTACGCCGCACTGAGAAACGCCATCAGCTCCCGGCCCGGCGGCTCGGCACTTATTTTGCGGCGGGAAATGTATCGGCTGATGCGTCTGCCGGA
Organism: Actinoallomurus iriomotensis; assembly: GCF_030269445.1. Classification (GTDB taxonomy): domain Bacteria; phylum Actinomycetota; class Actinomycetes; order Streptosporangiales; family Streptosporangiaceae; genus Actinoallomurus; species Actinoallomurus iriomotensis. The sequence continues at coordinate 64,075 of NZ_BSTJ01000015.1, read as the reverse complement.
ACCAGAGCGGCCGCCGCGAATCGAGCCGCTGCCACCCCCACGTCCCATCCAGCGTGGCATCGGGTGGGCCGCCTAATGGCCCTTACCTCGATCGTGCGGGCATGGTACCTGCCCGCACGATCATCTTCCGCGCCGCACATGAGGGCATCAGGATCCGCGTCCGCTGAAGTAGCACGTGCACTCGAACGCCACCACGCGGCTATCGTCGACCTAAGGCCTCGCACACTGCGGCCTGAGAACATGAGGTTCCTGCTGCATCGCATACTGGTCCCGAGCGGCGACCGAGCGGGCACCCACTCCGACATGCGAGTTCACCCCTCGCCACGCCACGACCGGCCCGTATGGCCCAAGCCGGCCGACGAGCACCTGTTGGCGGGAGCCGACGAGACGGACTCGTCCTGGCTGATGGCTTCTGATGTAATCCTGAGTTCACAGGTAGACCCGCATCCGCACGCAATCTTCGACGTATTCGCACGTTTCCCTGGCTGTCTCGTAGCCGCGCTGACAGTCAACGAACCAGTAACGGGTGAGACAGTATCGTCCTGCCGCTGGCCGAAATGCCGGCCCAGCGCCGCAACGCGTCCACCTGACCGCAAGTTCATACGGGCCCCTAAGGCCCCTGAACCGACCAGCGCCTGGCCGCAGCTCCGAGAAGGCGTAGGCGCCATCATCGGGACCAGGTACGGGAATGTCGCCAAGCTCGAACCGCTGTTCGCGGGCGCGTGGAGAGAGGAAGATCTCTGGCGCTACACCTCAGCGGTACATGCATGGCTGGCCGCAGGCGAGTCGTTCATGGCCCTCCACCACGCGGCCCTCACCGTCTGCTCTGCGGGCCGTGGCACGGAACGTGGCGTACGGGTAGCCATGGCCGATCCAGGGCAGGAGTGGTTCCCCATGTGGGAGGTGCGGGAGGCGGGAGCCTGATCACCCTCGAGACGAGTCAGCGTGACGGTGTGGCGTCCGGATCGTTTGTCGATGTTGAGATCGAGTCGAGCCGACGCCTGATCTCTTCCGCCTGCGCCACACCGAGCTCATCGAATATCTCCACCGCCCGATCGAGGTGCGAGCGTTCGGTCTCCTGATCGCCTCGCCGTGCCGCGAGATCTGCGAGGGTGACGTGCACTGCGGCCTCCTCATGCCGAGCTCCGGTCTGCCCAGCGATGCCCAGCGCTGAACCCAGCGCATCTTCCGCTCTATCGAAGCTGTTGGCGTGCAGATAAGCGTTGCCGAGCCGGGTGAGAGTACGAGCCTCGTGATACGGCTCATGGTGTTCGGCAAAGAAACTCAGCGCGTGAGCGAACTCCTCGATGGCCGCGGCGTACCGGCCGGCCTGGGCATGCGCGTCTCCCAAATGCCGGCGCATCATCGCGACCCCCCGAGGGTGATCCACCTGCTCATCGATCGCGCGAGCCCGCGCGAAGTACGCGATGGCTGGCTCCGGGTGATTGGTTCGCAGTGCGGCGATGCCGAGGTACTCCAGCGCGGAAGCCTGCCCGAGCAAGTGGCCGGTCTCTTCGTCGATGCGCAGGGCCTCGGCGCACTCACGCACGGCGGCTTCGTAGTCGCCGAGGCTCAGATGCGCATAGCCGAGGGAAACGAGCATCCGCGCCTCGGCCTTCTGATTCCGGCAAGCACGTGCCGCATCGAGGCCGATCTGATGCGTTCGAAGCCAAAGGTTGTAATGCTTGTGTAGTAGGAATAGCGGCCACATTGCCTCGCAGATCTGCCAAGCCGCATCGTGGATACCATGCTGGTACGCGTGCTCAATCAGCGCGGCTAGATTAGCTCGCTCCGCCTCGAGCCACTCCAGCGCAGCCTCACCACCCTGGAACACCGCGACCCGACGGAGACGCTCACGGTGTCCCGCAGAATAGTACGTGCCGAGACGCCATCGTCCAGGCAGCACCGTCAGGTCGGCGACTGCCGACATAGCCAGATACCAGTCGAAGAGCCGCTCGATGGCCCCCTGACGTTCTCGCAGGGATCCCTCCTCATGGGCTCTGTCACGCGCGTGCAGCCGCACTAGGTCATGAAAGCCGTACCGCTCGTGTCCTGTTTCCTGGAGCAGGTTGGCGCCGACGAGCGTATCCAGATGGTCCGCCGCCGTCTCCTCCTCGACATCCGATATCGCTGCCGCGAGAGGCACGCCGAAATCGGTTCCGGGAACCAGCCCCAGCATGCGGTACATGCGGCGTACACCCTCATCCTCAAGGGCGCGATAGGAGGCGTTGAACACTGCCTGAACAGACATATCACCCTCTTCCGTACGTAGCGCAGAGAGCCTGCGTGTCTCATCGGACAACTCCCGAACGGCACGTGCGATCGGCCACCTGTGCCGTACAGCCAGGCGAGCCCCCGAGGCACATAGCGCCAGCGGCAGCCGGCCGCATAGGGCTGCGAGTGAAGTGGCATGATCAGGCTCAGACCTAACCCGCTCTGCACCGATCATGCCTTCCAGCAGTTCGAGCGCACCTGCATCGTCGAGCGGGCGCACATCCAAGAAAACAGCGCCATCCGTGACCAGCCCGGACAGCCGGCCCCGCGTGGTCACGACGACCAGTGCGGACCCGGAGCCAGGAAGCAAAGGGCGCACCTGAGCCGCCGATACGGCATTATCCAAAAATACGATTAATCTGCGGTTGGCCGTCAAAGAACGGAACAGCGCTGCCTGCTCCTCTACGTCCGTCGGCATATTATCTGCATTAACCCCAAGCCCACGCAGGAAGCGTTCGAGCGGCTCGCTAACCGCCATGGGTCTATCCCCGGAAAACCCTCGCAGGTCCACGAACAATTGTCCCGCGTCGTACTTATCGCGAATCTGATGGAGCCATTGCAACACTAGTGTCGTCTTCCCGACTCCGCCAGGCCCTGTGACCACGATTATCTGGAGCGCCTGGGAGGACGCAGAGGAATCAGCGAGTTCTTGTAGTCGGTTCAACTCGGCTCTGCGATTCGCGAAAAATCCCGAAGACGGCAGCTGGACGGGCACCGGCTGTGGCGTCGACGTGGTCATAGTGATCCGGAGCCCCCCTGGATTTGCCTGGTGTGTACGCATGGCCGTACGACGTCGCCGCTCACCTCGTCTGCCTTCGGACCTACTGTCTGGACCGCGTTGTCAGGCCCCCAGTACTCCGAAGGCTCCTCCTCGCCACCGGCCAATGCTCAGCACTCCCACAGTGGAATTGCGTGACAGGACCAACCTCATACAGCATCTTCGTCCACGCAACCCCTACAGGCGCCGCGAGTAGCAGGTCCTTCCGTCCGCTGATATTGAGCCGGACTGGACCCCCTAAGATCCACTGCACATGTGTCCGGACGCCTTGCCTAACAAACCAGCGGGTACCTGCGGTCGGAAAAACCTGGACGGCGGGGCCGCCTAGGCATGTACGGTGGCACGCGGGGGTACGGGTAGCGGAAATCCGAAACCACTGATTTCGGTCGATCGCGTCGCGGTGTGGCAATCCCTGTCCGTCTCCCCCGAGGGTACGACGAGTTACAGCGAGATCCCGCCACCCTTGTGACTATGACGCTTATGTCAGTGATCCGTATAAACGCTGAAATCATCGAATGATCATTTACTGTGAATAGGGCTCAGGCGCAAGATCCGACGGCGCTCCCTTGATGGGTGACCGCGGAGGGGTCAGCCCGTCCATGTCCGCATGGGGAGACGAGCGCCAAGGTGATGGCAGTCCGTAGTGGAGGGCTCGCCAGGGGGCTGGCTAGCTGCCGGCGTCGTGGCCCCCCCACAGTCCTTCGTCTGATGCCTGCGAGCGATGAATGGTGGCATCCGCTTTCAAGAGCCGCGAAGCCTTCGAGTTCGTAAGCTTCGCCTATGCCGCAAATTCTGTCTGTGCTACGGCGAACGTTGACCCGCGCCGTGTTACGTCCACCGCTGAGGCACGCCGCTCTCAGTGGTGCAATCATGGTCGCCGCAGCTGCGGTCTGGACGCTCGGCCCTGGCGCCGGCTGGGTTCTGCGACACGTCGACGGCGTGCGTGGTCTCCAGGGTAAGGATCTCGCGGACGCCCTCGATGCTGTACGTGGGCGGGCGCTTGCGGTGACAACCGGATTGGCCGCGCTGGTCGCGGTGTATTACACCGCACGCAACGCCGACACAGCACGCAGAACGCTGCAGCATAGCGTCGAGGCGGCACAGCGGACGACCGAACTTGCCGAGCAGGGGCAGGTGACGGAGCGTTACACCAAGGCCATCGAGCAACTTGGCTCCGGCACACTCGAGATCCGCATCGGCGGAATCTACGCGTTGGAGCGCATCGCCGCTGACTCTACTCGTGACCATCCCACGGTCATGGAGGTATTGGCGACGTTCGTACGCCAGCACTCGTACCAGCAAGCCGAGTCCTCGACACAGGATTCACCGACTATGGACGTACAAGCGGCGGTCACCGTCATCACCCGCCGTAACAGAAGAAACGACACTCGCCACATCAATCTGTTTGGAACAAACCTAACGGGCATGAACCTGCCGGGCGCCGATCTGTCCGGTGCGAACCTCGCTGACGCAGACCTAAGCGGTACGAATCTGTGGCAGGCAGATCTGTCCCAGACAAACCTGAAGGACGCGCGCCTGGCGAATACGCTTCTCGGCGCGGTGACACTAGCTGACGCGAACCTGACCAACACGCGCTTAATCGGGCGCGATCTGGCTGGAGCTGACCTGACCCGTGCGGATCTCACCCAGGTAGCGCTCGGTGATGCGAATCTGGCCGGCGCATGCCTTAAAGACGTGACGGGCTTCCGAACTGACATGCCTAACGCCGACCTTACGGGCGCGAACCTGGCTGGCGCGAAGCTAAGCAGCGTCCTCGTATCCGAGGCAAACCTAACCGGGGCGGACCTGTCCGGCGGGGATCTGCCTCGCGCGGACCTGCATGGCGCGGACCTGACCGACGCAAAGCTGCCTGAGGCGAACCTATCCCACGCGAACCTCAGCAGTGCGAAGCTGATCCGCGCTGACTTGACCGGCGCTGACTTGACCGGCGCGAATCTGACCGGCGCTGACTTGACCGGCGCGAATCTGAGCGACGTTCACCTGACGGGGGCAAATCTGACCCGTGCAATCCTGACTGACACAGTCCATAGCCCCGGTACCAGCTGGCCCGATGGCTACATCTGTCCCAGCGGCAGCACTTGATGTACCGAGCCGCGGCGCGAAGACGGGCGGCTGCCATGGTGCTCGTGTCATTTGGTGATCGTGGCCTCCCAGCGCCCGCGTCGCAGATGAATGACACCGTCGGGGGCGACCTTGACACGTGCTCCATAGACCTGGAAGTAGCCGTGGTTGAGCCAGTAGTCGCGGAGCTCGTCGAAGATGTCCCACAGCCGACGAGGGCCGCCCTGGGACACGACCGGTGTGTCCGTGCCGTGGGCGGTGGCGCGTGCCCACGACCCGTCGGCGTGGACCATCCACGCCGTCCGTGCCCCATCGGCCTCGTTATAGCGGTGAGCAATGCCGGGCACGGTGATCGCCAGCATGGCCTGTACCTCCCACGCCTGCTCGACGTTGATCACCGGGTACCGGCCGGCTCTCACCTCGTCGCCGTCCGCGTTCTCCACCCTTGCGAACTGCTCATCCAGGCCGGGCGGATAGTCCGGGCCGGTGCGGATGTGCATGTATCCTGCCCGGTCCCATTCGATGACGCCCTCGGCACCACCATCGTCGGTCTTGTCCGCGGTGAGGATCACGGGGATATCGATGAGGCTGGTGACGAGCCGGCCGCCGGGGCGCAGCGCGGTCAGCCAGCTCGCTGGGATCGGCCGTACGGCGACGGTGGAGACGATCCGGTCATGGGTGCCGGGTACGGGGCCTGTGGCGTCGACCGCCGTGACCTGCGGGTGCAGGCCGATCGTTTCGAGCCGCTCAGCTGCCGCCTTGGTCAGGTATTCGTCCACGTCGATGCTGGTGACGTGCCGGTCGCCGAGGCGGGTGGCCAGGGTCGCGGTGCCGTAACCGGAGCCGGTGCCGACCTCCAGGACGTCCATGCCCTCGTTGAGCATCGCATGCCGCTGCATGCGAATGACCAAGCTGGCCATGGTCGAGGATGACGTCGGCCGTCCCGAGCGGGTCTCGCCGAGCTCGGCATGGTCGGCGTGGTGGCCGGCGACCTGGGTGACCAGCGACCGGTTCGCGTAGACATTCTCCATCCACGCGTCGTGGTCGGCCGAGCCGTCACGCAGCGCCCACCGGTCGCCGGATGTCCACTCCCACCAGCGGGAACGAAGACGTGGCGCGGCAGGCAGGCGATGATCGGCCTCCACCGCGACGCAGGATGGACGACCTGCGCCGCGAGGCGGTCAGCGTGTTCTTGCCAGTTCACGAGGTGGGCTTCCTGCTCGGATCGCAATCGTTGGAGTCCGCCGGGGTGCAGGTCACGCAGCCATCCCGGCGCGGGATCGAGCCCACGATCTCACTCCAGCGGCCACCGGACAGGACGTTCGCGAGCGGCACGTCCTTGACGTTGCCGGCGACCAGGTGCCGACCGAGGACACAAGGGGACACGGCGCCATGGCCGGAGATCGCGGCGCGGCCGTCCCCGCACCGCCCGCACAGATCCTCCAGAGTGGTCGGGCGTCCGTGAGCGGTCCGGCCGACCGCGCGGGCGTGGTCGACGGCGACGTCGGTGACGCCGAGGCCGCGTACCTCACGTTCGGCTTCGTCGACGTCCTGGCCGTCGACGACCTCGACGATGCCGACACGGATCGGGATCTTGCGGAGCAGCGCCTCGACGATGTTCTCCCGGGTGCGCCAGTAGCTGCCCTGGGTGCCAGTGATCTGGGCGTGAGTCTTCGCGTCCGCCGCATACCAGGAGACGCCGAGCGAGACGCCGGGCTGCGCGAACAGCCGCCACCTCGTTTCGCTGACGTGGACGAGGTTGGAGTAGACGTCGACCTTCAGGCCGAAAGCCAGCGCGTGACGGACGAGTTCGTCGAGGCGCTCGTACATGGTGGGCTCGCCGCCGATGAACTGGACGGTTTCGATGCCAGCCGCGGCGGCTTCGGTGATGACGCGTTTCCAGCCGGGGACGGTCATGCTGCCGGCATCACCGCTGGGGCCGCTGTTGGAGTAGCAGTGCAGGCAGCGCAGTTGGCACTTCGTGGTGACCTCTAATTCGAGGAATGTGACGGGGGCCAGGGCACGGTCTGTCCAACACACACCTTCGGCTCCGTCACCACCGTAAGTGAGACAGAGCCGAACGTTGGACAGACCCATAGGCGGATGTCTGCGGTCGGTGCTGTTACAACAGGGGGAGTTGCGGGGCTGTGTCGGGTGGCGAGGTTTTGTCTTGCATAGGAAGCCCAGACAGGTGTCGTAGCTCGTTCAACGTGAGAGCCGTGCTGTTGGGTAGATCGTTAACCAGCGCAGTGAGTAGGACAGCTGCCGCGGTGGCGTCCCATAGGGCGCGGTGTGGGCGGCTGGCGGGTGCCAGGCCGGTGACGTGTTCGGTGAGTGCATAGCGTTCGACCAGCGCGGCGAGGCTTTTCTCCCGTAGGGCTGGGTGGAGGTGGCGGGCGAGGCGCAGTGTGTCGATCAGGCCGACGGGGCGGATGCTCGGGCAGCGGCGGTGCAGCAGTCGCCAGTCCACGGCGACGTTGTGTCCGACGAGGATCTTGGCGTTCGAGTGTTGGCGGAGCATGGGTTCGACATGAGAGAGGGGCGGTGCGGCGGCGAGCGTTGCGTTGGTCAGCCCGGGTGAGATCCACGGACGCTGTTGAATGCGTCTGCCGGGATCTATGAGGGTCGTGTAGGCGTCGTTGATCGACGGGCGGCCGGCGGTGATGGGGACGAGGGCAATCTCCAGGATGGCCTCGTCGTCGCGGTCTTGTGCCCCTGTGCCTTCCAGGTCGAGTGCGACCAGGGGCGCGTGCGTCCACAAGGCATCGTCAGCCACGGCCGCCCGCCTTTCGAATCATGGGTTAGGGGTCAGTCGTCTGGGATCAGTCGTCTTCATCAAAGCGTGTTGTGGTGGTGAAGCGCTCGCGTATCGCGGCGAGGTGTTGTCGTTCTTCGTCGGTTGGGCCGTGGCCGGTGAGAGAACGGCCGTGGGCGTGCAGGTAGTGCGGTTGGTCCAGTTCCCAGATTTGGTACCGGAGGGTGTGCTGGATGGGGTAGCGCCGCTGTTCGCCGAGTCCGTGGGTCCAGACATGGCCGCCCTCGGCGTCGATGAGATAGAGGCTGGAGTAGCCGAGTCCGTCCAGGACTTGTTCGAACTCTGAGGGGCTGGGTGCCCGGTGGTCGGCTGCGCACAGGTTCTGCTGGGCGACGGGGCAGATGTCGCACAGCTCGCGGACTCCCCAGTGGCCGTTGTAATCCGGCTGGTCGTGGGCGTAAGAGACGCCGCAGGATGTCTTACGGAACAGCGGTGTGCTGGTCCCGGAGGCGCGCCAGGCGTCGATGACGCGAGCGTCCAGCTCGGCGGGCATGGTCTTGCGGCGGTGGAAGTCGGCGTCGTCATACGGCAACTCGACGCCTTGGGCGCGCAGGTAGGCGGCGTTTTCAGGCTTGTGGTAGTAGCCGGTGAACACGATCGCGTCGGCGGCGTCACCGACGTCGAGGACACGGCGCATGGTCTCGGGGGCGTCGTTCCAGCCGGGCACGATCGGCCGCCAGTACAGCACCACCTTGGTCCGGCTTTTGTGCTCGCAGGCGGTGGCGAGGGAGGAGACGGTGACGGTGCTCTTGGCGATCGGCTCGACGCGGGCGTCGGTGATGCCGGAGTAGGTGAACAGGAGCGTGACGCGAAGGTGTCGGAGTTCTTCCAGCTTGGCCATGTCGGCGGCCGTCACGCGGAAGCGGGTGATGATCAGGACCAGGTTGTCCAGGCCGCGGTCGTCCAGGGCTTGCAGGATGTGGAACAGGTGGGGTTTGACGCCGGGCAGGAATGGGTCGGTGGCCTTGTTGAACAGCTGGATCGGCGTGATCGACGGGCGGAACGTCTGGTGGCCGAGGAGCATGTCGATCGCTTGGTCGGTGGGGCATAGCAGGTGGGGTGTCTTGTGTTCGAAGTCGCCCCAGAAGTGGCGGACGCAGTAGCCGCAGTCCAGTGGGCAGCCGATGATGTGATTCAGCGACAGCCCGGACTTGCGGTAGGTGATGATCTGCGCCATGTACGGATCCAGCGCCGCGCGCTGGTCGGCGGGCATTAACGCGAGTGTGCGGGGTCCGGTGGGGATATCGGTCATTGCGGGCTCCGTTCGGTGGTGGGGATGAGCAGGTGCCGGTTCGCGGCGCCGTACCAGATCGTGAAGTCGCGTTCGACGACGCCGGTGTGGTCGGAGGTGTGGATCAGGTTGTCGATCAGCCGTCCCTCGGCTCGGGCCGTGGCCAGGTTGTCGGCCCTGAAATGGCCGCGGATGCTGTCCGGATCGGCGAGGGAGGGATCGGTGCCGCCCAGGACCGCTCTGAGTCGGTCGGCGGCCTGATGACCGTGACCGAGGGCGACGATGACCTGGTTATCGACGAAGATGCGGCGCAGCTCAGCGGGGACGTCGAGTCCTAAAGTGCGGGAGACCTCGGGTGGAAGCATGTCGTCGTAGTGGGCGAAGACCTGCGCCTCCGTCGGGATGAGACTGCGGACGGCCGAGACGGTGACCACGCGGCCGACCCGTTGGAGCACGGCGTCGGCGAGTCCGCGGCGAAGGCAGTCGGGCTTGAGCAGGATCACCGTCCATTGCGCCCAGTCGACGACACCGAAAGGTGTCGTGTTTCGTGGCGTTGCTGGCGCCGTCATCGGATCGTGCTCTCGGTGGGCTCGGCGCCGGCTCGGGTGGGCCAGCGCTGGGTCACCAGCCAGCGGTGTGCGGGAGTGAGGGCGTCGAGCGTCGCGGCCTCAATCGGTTCGCCGGGCTGGTGGATGATCTGCCGGTACACCTCGAACAGCAGTAAGATCTGGCGCCAGTACAAGCTCGCTGGGGCTGGCGGACGGGCCTCAGGATCGAAGCGGCGCCGGTTCGTGCGGAGCTCGGACTCCCACCGTAGGACGTGCCTGATCGTGTCCCAGGAGGTGTCGGCAGGCATGGGAGAGCCGGGGAACGGATCATTGAGTGCGGGCTCGGCCAGGATCTCGTCCATGCGCGCCAGGTCTGGCTCGTTGACGTGCATCGAGGCCACCTGGTGCGTGTAGGTGCCGAGCTGGGCACCGAGCTGGACGGCGGTGAACTCCTGGATGAGGGTGAAGGAGAATACGTCGCAGACCAGCCCGATCATCGCGTCGTTACCGCGCATACCGACCACCAGGTGCAGGCGGCCGTCCCGAAGCAGGAACTGCAAGGACAGGGTGCAGGCCACATCCGGGTTGGCGGGATCGGTGAGTTCGTCTGGTCGCATGACGGTTATGACGGCCCGCTTGGAATCCGGGTCGTGCCGTAGCAGGTCGACGATCTGTCCCCACTGGCTGGGCCGGTCGGTGCCGGGGAAACGGAACAGCCGTGGTCCGTACGCGGTGCCGGTGAGGCGGAGTCCGTCGCGTGAGAGGGAGCGCAGGCGGGGCGCGTAGTAGCCGATCATCGCCAGGTCATCGCGGCCGGACAGGTACCACAACGCTTCGGCGTAGTTGAAGACGATGTTGGGCCTACGGGCCTTCAGGTACGGGGTGCGCCGGCGCGGGTCGGTGAGGGTGAAGGCCATGTTCAGGCACTCGCGGGAGTGGTTGCCGCGGGAGGCGGTGGTGTATTCGGCGCCGGTGTGGAGCTGGTGCAGGACGGCTCGGTAGGCGTCGGTGAAGGCGGGGAAACGGGGCGGGTGCATCAGGTGCGCTCCGATCCGGTCGGGATGGTCGTCATGAGTTGAGTGAGCCGGCGCGCCCATGCCGAAAGTCGGAACGGCTCCAGAAGGAGCAGGCAGGCCTCGATCAGCTCCTCGTGCTCGCGGCTGCCGGCGATCCGCTGTGCCCAGGTGATGCGTTCGACGGTCTCGGCACCGTCGGCCACATGGAGGGCAGAAGGCGTGTAGACGTCTGCGCACGCGAGGCTGGTCGGGGTGAGCGGAAGACAGCCGGCCAGCACGGCCTCGCCAAGGCGCTGGCTGACGTGACCGACTCGGGAGTAGCGGGGGCGGTTGAGCAGGATGGTCGTGGTGGCGGTCAGATATACGGCGCGGGTCTGGGAGAAGGCGCAACGTCCGGTGAAGTTCACCCACGGCCACCGACTGGTTTGGGTCCACTTTCCCGCGACCTGGTGCGGGAAGCGCGCGGCGGCCGGTGCGAAGAAGGCGGCGAAGTCGCCGTCGCGGTCGTACTGGTTGCCCACGTAGGCCAGCGCCAGCCTCCGCGTCCGCGCCGCTAATTCGGCAGGATCAGCCGCGTCGAGAAGATGGTCGGGCACAGGGGTAGGCAGAGAGACGCTCCCCGGTGGCGGCGCCAAGCCGGGTTCGCACACGAGGACGTTCTGCAGCTGCCGCAGGGACGCGTCGGTGGGCAGTTGCCGGTCGGTGTCCCAGATGAGTGTCGGCACACCTGCGTTGGAGTAACTCGTGATCAAGTCGGCCTGTCGATGCAGGTCGCAGGTGTGACCGACCGAGCCGCATGGGGTGGTGTTGCGTCCAGGGAGCGGCCACCGCCACTCACACATCAGCACGTCTATCGCAGGGAAGCCCGCATGCCAGCGGTACGGCAACGCCTGACCGGCCTCCGTACGGTCCCGATCGGTCTGCAGAAGCACGACCTCGTGCCCGAGCCCGATCAGCTCATCGACGATCGGACGACGCCAAAACCGCCCCCCATCAGGAGTGTCGATGATCCCCGAACCGAGAAATCCCCAAAAGCTGAAGCCGATCCGCATGCCGCACTTCCTTGGTCGGCGTAGGAACGCTGTCAGGCGACACGCTCGCGCGAGGTCGGGGTTCGTCCAACGTCGGTTTGTCATGGACCGGCTTGTAGCGGGCATGACACATTGGAATAGCCCGTGCCGTGGGGCGTGGTTACGGTGGCTTCGGTAAGACCGTGTCGTTGAGGAAGCCGGCTGAGATGGAGGGCCGCTGGATGGCCCGTGAGCAGGTCTGCCCGTCTTGTCGCTTGACGTCCTTGAGCAGGTACAGCTCGGACTTACTGTGTGCCAGCTGTCTGCGTGCGTCGCGGGATGTCGGTATATCGGCTCCCAGGTGGCTGTGGGATTCAGAGCCGATGCGGCAGGCGCTGGCTCGTCTTGATGTCGGGGCCGTGGTGGCGATCCTGCGGGCCGCGACCGGTCTATCCCAGCTCGATCTCGCGAACGTCGTCGAGGGCTGGTCACAGTCGACGGTGAGCCTGATCGAACGGGGCCGGCGGGACACGCTGTATGACGTGCGTGAGCTGTTGCGGTTCGCGGACGCCGTCGGGATGCCTCGCGAGAACCTGTTGCCGCTGATTCTCGGCGATCCCGGTGCGGTCCTGGACGACAACGAATCTGCGGGAGGGCGTGAGGTGGATCGCCGGTCTTTCAACACGATGGCAGCCGCTCTGACCGTCGGGGCGGCCTTGCCATCGAGCCCCGTGCCTGCTCGAGTCAACGAAGGGCACGTCCGCCATCTGCGCGCCAGTTTGGCGCAGATCCGCCGCCGCCATCAAAACGCGGGCGGGGGCGCGGCGCTGGAGGAGACACTGCGGCAGTACAGACGGTCCCGGGCGATGCTGGACGAGTCCGACTACACCGACCGCGTCGGCCGACAGCTCCTGGCGGTGACGGCCGAGCTGGGCGAGGCGGCCGGCTGGGCGGCTTACGACGGGAACGACCAGAAGCTCGCTCGGCAGCTGTACGGCGAGGCGGAACTGCTGGCCGGAAGCTCTGGCGACACCGTGTTGACGATGCTCGTGTACACCGACCTCGCCCAGCAGTCGACGTACCTGGCACGGATGACGGGGCGGCGGGGGATCGCGCGCGAGTCGCTGCGGTTCGCGGATCGGGCCGCCGAGGTCGCGCGGCATGAACCGTCAGCACGTCTGCACGCGTTGATCGCCCTGCGGCGGGCGCTCGCGTACGCCGAACTCGGAGACGAACCCGCGTTCCGGACGCAGATCACCACGGCTCGACGGGAGCTCGAGCGTGGTGACCATTCCACTGACCCCGCGTGGGCCCTGTACGTGAGCGATTCGGAGATCACCGGATACGAGGCCGCGGGGTACGAGGCGATCAGCCGCGTGCGGCAGGTGACCGACGGCCGGGCGGTGACGCTCTACCGAACGGTGCTCGATGACCAAGGTCGAACCGCACGCGACCAGGCCTTCTATCGCGCACGGCTGGCCGACGCGCTGTTGAACGAGGGCGATGTCAGTCTGGCCATCAGCGAAGGGGCCGCGATCCTGCCCGCGATGATCGGTGGGCAGATGATGTCGGCGCGTTCGCTCGCCGAGCTGCGCCCGCTGCGCGCCGCGGCCGAACAAGCCTCCAATGAGGAGTTCTGCGTCCGTTTCGACGCGGCCACGCGCGCGCTGGCCGCCTGATGGTGAAGAGAGAGGCGCGATGCCCGACCTGACGTTCCGCAGGTACGACGCCGCAGGGGCCCAAGCCATCAAAGACACGGTCTGGCTGATCTACCGCGAGGCCTTCGCCGACGAGATCGCAAGTGGTGATCCGTTCGAGGCCGGCGACGCGCCGATGCAGCGTTTCGACGCGTACACCACTGCCAAGGATTTCGAGCTGGTCGTGGCGTTCATGGATGGCGAGCCGGCCGGGCAGGCGTGGGGCTGGCCTCTCGGCCCGGACAGTGCCTGGTGGACTGGCCTGGCCGGGGAGGTCGAACCGGGGTTCACCGATGAAGACGGGACGCGCACGTTCGCGTTCAGTGAGTTGATGGTGCGTCCTCGTTATGCCGGTCAGGGCATCGGTCGCGCACTCCACGATGAGTTGCTGGCACTTCGACGGGAGCAGCGAGCGACCCTGCTCGTACAGCCCGAGAACGAGAACGCCTACCGGAGATACACAAGGTGGGGCTGGCACAAGGCGGCCGAACTACGTCCCGCCATGCCCCATGCCCCGCTGATGGATGTGCTGATCCTTCCGCTGCCGCAGACATAGGCGTGCGGCGTCCTCCGCCATCTGCCGCTGTGTGGGTCACTCGAGGTGGAGAGCTGCGATCAGGCGCGTGAGTGCGTCTGTTTTGGCTGCGGCTTTGGAGCTGCCCGTGCCGGTGACGGCGAGGGGCTCTCCGGTGTCGCCGTCGACGGTTGCCGCGGTGGCGATGTGTGTCGGGCGGTGGAGGGGGCCGACCGTGGAGAAGTCCCATGCGAGAGTTCTTAACCGGCCGATTTGGACGAGGTGGTTCACGGCGTTCGCCACCCGCCCGGCTCGTAGGTCCTCGCGCCAGCCTTCATCGAGTCGAGAGCCTTTCCGGACGGCACGAGCGAGTGAGTCTGCGGCTCGGTTTCCTCGGCTTGTGTGGTGCGCGCGGACCCAGACCCAGGTGACGTGGTGGCTCGCGGAGACCTCCCGTAGCTCGTTCCACAGGTCGCGGTGGGCGCGTGGTGTCCCTCGGGCGGTGGCGCCGTTGATGAGAGCTTCGTGGTCGCAGTGCATGGTGACGCATGCGGGCTGATGGAGTGCTCGTAGGGCGTGTATGGCGGCGGCCAGTTCGGCCCGAGCGATGTTGGGTTCTGACAGGCGCCCGCCCAGCGTCCGTCTTTCCGCGTCTGGGCCGGCTCCCCATCTGATGATGGCCGCCCACGCGGCGGGGCCGTGACGGTTATCTCCGGGCGCTGATCCATCCGTCCATGCGAAGACGAGTGGCCGTCCGCAGTCGCTTCGCTGATCTTTGCGGGCGCGCATGCCGGGCGGGATCTCGCCGAGGAGTTCAGCAGTACGGAGCAACCCATAGACGCGACGCTTGCGGATGCCGAGCTCGTCGGCGATCGCCTGCTTGGAGCTGTCCGGGGCACGCGTGAAGATCGCGACGGCAGCCGCGCGCAGTCCCCGATCAAGATCCGGGCTAGTGGGTGGGACACGCCCGGTTCGGCGAGCGTCCCGCAAGAGCCACCTGACCTGTTTCGGTGGAATACCGAGCTTTTCTGCCAGTACCTCGTAGGTGACATCGGGGTCAGCGGTCGCTGCGGCGACTACGGCGGCCCTCGGCGATGGGGCCTGGTCGGGACACTCGGACGACAGAGACTCAATGGCGCTTTCTTCTGGTTCTGGTGTCATCGCAGGTCACCTGCTAATCGGTGGTCCGGTACGTGCCTCCGCGGGTGCGTAGCGTGACGCGAGTCCTCAGGATCCGACGCATGGCGCCGTAGCTGCACTCGAACCGGTCCGCTACCTGCCGGATGCTCCACCCCTGCTCATAGAGCCGTACGGCGTCTTCCGTCATCTGTTGCCAGTCCGCGCTGGGGCCGGCGTTGTCGGACAGCAATGCGTGAATTGCCGTTCGGCTGTAGCGGCGGTGGCCGCCGGGGGTGCGAAGCGGTGTCAGTTTTCCTTCGCGTGCCCAGCGGGCGATGGTCGTCGTGCGGACGCCGAACAGTTCGGCGGCTTCGCGCGGTTTGAGCAGGTCACTGGGTTCTTGGACGAGCATGGTGTCTTTCTTTGTCAGCGCCCGGCCCTGAGCCGTCTCGCTTCCCCGGGACGCGCCGTACGGGGGCTTCGGCGGCGTCCACAGTGGCTCAGGGCCGGGAGTCGATGGGTGCTTGATCAGATGCGCGCGAGCGAGTGCGGCATCGCCGATGACGTGTCGGGAACCTCTGGAACGTCGATGGCCGCCCAGACGGTCTTGCCGCCGTGGTCTTCCAAGCGCCAGCCCCAGTCCTTCGAGCAGGCTTCGACCAACAGCAAGCCACGTCCGTCCACACGGTGGACGGACTCTTCTTGGCGATCGGGGGTTGCTTCGCTGCTGTCCCACACCTCGATCAGCACGACCCCTGCCTGCCGGGAGACAGCGGCCCGGAACACTTCTCCGATCTTCATGGCATTCGTGACCAGCTCGACCGTGACGAGCAGGACGCTGTCGACGACGTCGCCGAGCTTCCAGCTGGTACATGCAAGACGCACCAATACACGCGCTTGTTCGGCCGCGACCGGATGTGGAGCAAGAGGCAATTGGTACGCCGCGTCCTCGGCGATTGCAGGCGAGGTGGTGTTCTCGCCAAGGGCGATTCGTGGATCACGTGATGCGCACACTTGCCCTCCATTTGGCTTGGCTGAGCCGCCTGTATTCATGCGGCCGTGCAATTTATGGCGACGGGTATGTCACCTTGCCGGAAGGGTTTGAGTGCATCAACGCTGATGCGTCATGCGATGCGCCATGGGGTTATGACACATCGGAATATTCAACGACGTGCGCGATGCGGGATAGCGGCGCATGGAGACCCTGCTACGTGACAAGTCCGAAAATGGAGGAGAAATTACCTTGTGGCGCTCTATTGAGGACTGTAACGGTCGTCCGGGGTTCCGGTCGTTGGACGTGCCCCGTCCAGTCCAGTGTGGCTAGGGCTGCGATGGTCTTCCAGGTAGCGTCCAGGTTCTTCCATCGCGCCAGGCCTGTGTGTGGTAGGCGGGCTGATCCCAGCCCCGTCTACTGGCCTCGCTCGTTTCTTCGCTCACATAGTGGTGACCGCCGGTCTTCGCTGGCTAGCCAGCGTGTGATCTCTTGCCGGGATAGCGACCATGCTTTGTCTGGTGGGAGCTGTGCGACGATTTGCTCGGCAAAATACAAGTAAGGCAGATGCTGGGGCCGGATGTCGCAGCGGCCCGGTTCCAATGTGGCAGTGCTGTTCTCTGGTGGAGCAGCGGATGGTGCGAAACCGTTTCGCTGTCCATGTGAAGGGGCGTGAAGCCTACCTTCTTGCGTGGAGGTGAACAGTACGTCGGTGAGCAGGCTGAGTGCGAGGTCGCGGGGGCCGTTGCCGTTGTAGCCGCAGTTGAAGCCTGCAGGTGAGTGGCGGATCTGGTGGGGTAACGGCTTGTAGTTTCCGGCTGGGGATTCGATGACGACTGCGATTGTTCCGTCTGGTCGTGGCCATCCGTGGTAGACGGCGTGCACGTCGATTTCGGGCGTTGTCCGATCAGCTGATAGCTGATCTCCGGGTCGCTGTGGGATGTCCGCGGAGAGCGTGTGTTGGCTGTGAGATGAGACGGATGTCATTTGAAGTCCGGTGGCGGTCGTCATTCTGATTGGCGGGGACGGAGTGGCCGTACGGTGGAGCTGCCGTTCTTGTGAGGAGCCGGTCCACGCGGTGCGGCCTGCCCGGTCGGGACGGGTGCCTTCTTGCTGGTGGTGGGTATGCCGGCTGCAGGGGCTAGCAGGGTGAGGAGGAGTTGGTGGGTTCGTTCCTCGGGTTCGGTGTCGAGGTCGGCGAGGTGGCGTTTGAGGTGGTCGTAGGTGCGTCGTATGGCGTCGGGTCGGCCGGTGGCGGCTTGGATGCGCATGAGGTCGCGGTAGAGGGGTTCGGCGTAGGGGTCGTGGGTGATCGCGGCTTCTAGGGCGGTGATGGCGCGGTCCGGGTGGTCGGTTTTGGTGAGGTGGGCGAGTTGGGCCAGGGCGTCGGTGGCGTGGCGGCGGAGGTTTTCGCGTTCGGTTTCGGCCCATTCGTAGGTGAGGTCTTCGGCGAGTTCGGCGGTGTAGAGGTCGGGGATGTGGTGGAGGGCGTTGATGCGGCTGGAGTCGGTTTCGGCCTGGTGGGCGCGGTCGAGAAGACGGTGGAGTTGCCAAAGGTCGGTGTCGATGAGGTGCGGGTCGAGGCGGTAGCGGCCGTCGGCGTGGATGATGAACATCGCTTGGCGCAGGCCGGTGGCTTGGCGGAGTGTTTTGCGGGCGTTGTTGATGGCGGTGTGGAGCATGGTGGTTCCGGTGGTGAGGTCCCGGTCGGGCATGAGCGCATCCACGCCTTGGTCGCGGGTGACCCCTTGGGGGTGGAGGGTGAGGTAGGCGAGGAGGTCGCGGGTGATGCGCCGTAGCCCGGTGGCGATCGGTTTGCCGTCGGCTTCGACGCGGATCGGGCCCAGCACTCGCAGCCGGACCGGCCGGTGCGTGTCCTGTTCTTCACGATCGGCCGGCCGGTCAGAGGCGGGTTGCGATGGCGATGCTGGGGGCGCGCTGGTGTGGTCGCGGCCGGTCGGTGTGGTGGAGCTGGCGGCGTTCGCCGGTGCCGGGGCCGGGTCGGGGTCGGGTGCGCCGTGGGCGGTGCGGATCGTCTGGAGCATTTCGGCGGCATCGCTGGGGCTGAGGTGGAAGAGCCGGCTGCCGGTCCAGGTGGTGGCGGTTGGCCCGGTGGCGTCGGTGACGGTGCCGTCGGCGGCGAGGGTGAGGGTGGTGCCGGCCGCCCAGGCACCGAGGAGGACGGCGCCGAGGCCGTAGGCGCCGCTGAAGGCGAAGATGGCATTGAGTGCGTCGCTGGATGTGGGTACTGCGGCGAGCAGGATGATGGTGGGGAGTGGCTCGCCCGGTTCGGCGCGGCGTAGCGCGTGGATGTCGGGTTCGCCGGTGGCTTCCATGAGGCGGGCGCGGTGGATGAACTCGGCGGTGAGGTGGGTGATCGCGGCCTGCAGTGAGCCGACGATGCGCAGTCCGGGGATGTCGCGGGCGAGTTCGCGCGGGTTGATTCCGGTGCCGGTGAACAGGGTGATGGCGTCGGGTTCGGGGATGAGGACTTCGATGCGGTCGCGGCGGGATTTGGCGAGGAGTTCGGTGGCCAGGGCCCGTGCGGTGGGGGCCGCGCCGGACCCGGTCAGCGCGACCTTCAGCCCCGACAGCGAGAGGCGAACCTCTGCGGTGTCACGCGTTCCGGCGGTGATGTGGGTCGGTGGAGGTTCGGCCGCGTCGTGAGCGAGGAGTTCAGCGTCGGTCGGTGGCGGCTCTCCCTGTTCGGTGTAGGTGTCGAGGTGGGTTTTGCGGACGGAGGCGATGCCCGCAGGTGTGGCGGGTTCGCTGCGGTTGGGCCAGGCGGGGGCGGGGTTTCGCCGGCGGCGCCGGTGGAGGCGGGTGGCGGCCAGAGCGACGCTGATCGCGGTGGCGAGGCCGAGCCCGAGGTAGGCGCCGGTCGGGAGCGTCACGGTCACCGGCGTGTCGTGGCGATGTCCGGGCGCATCCGGCGGTGTTCGCGGCGGCTGGGCGTCCGCGGACGGCGTCGGTGGGGCCGGACGGGTGCGTGCTGGTGACGGGGCGGGGGTCGTTGCGGGTTGGCGTGTGGGTGGCGTCACCGGTGCCGTCCGCGGCGGCGGGACCGGGTTGCGGGAGGCGGTGGGCGGCTCGGTGCTCGGTCGGGGTGTCGCGGTCGGTGTCGGCGTGTGCGGTGTGGGGGAGCGTTCGGCAGCCGGTGGTGACGTCGTCGCGGGCGGATGGGGACGCTGGTGTGGCGGTTTATGGCGTCGCGGTTGGACAGGCTGGGGAGCGGCGTGGCGGGGTGGGGTCTTGATGTGCTGGCCGGGGTAGATGCGGTCGGGGTCGGTCAGCCGGGGAAGCCCGTGGGGTTGGGGGAGGTGGGTGCTGGCTTTGAAGATGGCCGGGTAGTTGGTTCCTGATCCGGTGGTGGTGCGGGCGATGGCCCACAGGGTGTCGCCGCGTTTGATGATCCGCGTACGCCATTGCCCATGGTCGGGCTTGTCCGCCTGCTGGCTGGCCGGCGGTTTTGCGTGAGGGACTTTGGCGGTTGCGGTGGTGGGAAGCGCGATCGCCGCGGCGGTGTGGGGCGTGCTGATGGAGGTTGGGGTGGCTGAGCTGAGGGTGGGGGCGGTGGCGGAGATGATGAGGGCCGTCATGGCGATCAGGTCGCGGGCCAGGTGTTGCATCGGGCTGATCAGGCCGGGCAGGCGCCGGGCGGGGCGCCCGCGCCGGTAGGCGATGGTCTCGGCGAGTGTGGTGAGGGTGAACAGGCACCAGGCCGTCCAGCCGATCACCTTCACCAGGGTGAGGAAGAGGGTGTTGCCGGTGTCGGGCTGGGTGAGCGTCGTGGTGATCTGATCCCAGTTCGGTACCTGGTGGGGAACGGGGGAGCCGGCGACGGTGAGGAGGGCGGCGGGGAGTCCGGCCACCAAGGCCACCAGGACCGCGAGGGCGCCCAGGCCGCGCAGGACTTCGGCTGTTCGGGTGCGTTGCACGCGAGGCTGGCTCATCGGTCTTCTCCTTCGACGCCGGTGACCAGGTCGGCGACCGCGTCGGCCTGGACGTGAAGGGCGGTGATCCCGATCAGGGGCAGGAAGATCGTCCGGCGGGTGACCGTCACGTGCACGCGGATGCGGTGGTCACCGATAGGGGTGACGGTTCCGGTGTAGCCGCCGGCGTGCAGGTAGTTCTGCGCGGCGCGGAACGCCTCAGATCGGTTGATGACGAATGTGCCGCCGTGGGCGTAGGCGCGGTCGGCGTCGATTTGCCCGGCGCCGGCGCGGGCGGCTTCTTCGGCGGCGATGTTCGCGTCGTGGCGGGCGTCGAGTTGTCGGCCGAAGTCGACGATCGCGCCGAAGAAGACCACCACGACCAGCGTGATGATGACCGTGAAGATGCTCAGCCCTCCCCGGTCACCGGATCGGCGTTCCGCTCGCGAGGCGGCCTGGTGTGCCATGGCTCAGTCCCTGCCCCGGAAACGGTCCAGTGGAGATCGGTGTGTCTTGGTCACGGTGCGCGATCCAGGGATGCCAGGGGCGGCGATGTCGGCGAGCCGCACCGTGCAGGTCACGCGTGCGCTCACCGCGCCCGGGTTGCCGACGGGCTGGTTGAAGCCGGCCAGGTCCAGGTGGACCTGCGGGGTGCAGTGCAGTCCTTTGTCCCGGAGTGTGGTCAGGGCGCTCGTCGTGGCCGTGGTTCGTGCCTGGGCGGGGGTGCGGGCGATGGAGGCTTGGCGGGCGGCATCCGCGGCGGCCTGGTTGACGGCCGCGGCGGCGCGTTGGAGCCGCGCGCCGGTGAGCAGCCCGGCAAGGAACAGCACGAGCAGGGGCGCGAGGATGGCCGCTTCCACCACGGCGTTCCCGGCCGCGCCACGGAACCGGGCCGGTGCCCTACGGTGACTGGGCAGGCGGGTCATGACGGCCCCGATGTCGGACATCCCGCGAGTTGACGTACGCATCTCAGCCTGTTCCTGGCTGGGGGTGCAGATAGGCCACGGTGCGGTGATCTCAAGCGGAAGGTCGACAAATCGCCAGGATTCGCCGACAAACCCCGGCATTTATGAACCGAGGTGCCTATGGCCCTGGCTGGGTGCGTTCGATCAGGAGTCCCTGCCAGCTGGAGTCGGCCGTCGATGTTGAGGAGCTCGAGCAGGAACTCGTCGGCCAGTTCTCCCTCGCGGTAGCGGGCGCGAGCGATCGGCATGTCGCAGTCAAGCGGGCGGACGTGGTGGAGTCCATCCGGGTTACAGGCCAGCCGGTGTGGACGGCCGCGCCAGAAGATGCCGATCGGTACTTCGTCTCGCTGCGCAGGGACCGTGGGCTGTCGAGGAAGACCATGGTCGGTGGGTGCCGTGCCACCCACTGCGCCAACGACAGCACTCCCGACGGCAGCAGGATGCACTGAGCCGGTGGTCTCGTGGCGGCGATGGCCTGGTCTGCGGGCGGTGACGTCCGCAGCATCTGCGACCTCTTCGGTCTTACCGTTTCCGGGGCCATGCGCTATGTGGCAGTCCTCGATAACCCAGCGATCGCTGGCATTGTCTCGGTAGACAGTTCTCGGGGTGTTGCTCTCGCAGTACCGAGCGCTGAACGATGACTTCCCAGATACACTCGCGACACCGGCACGATGCTCCACATCCAGGGGAGGCGATCCGATAGTGGCTGAGTCCCTCGGAACGCAACTTCTCCATGATGATCTCGAGGTGGACTGCCCCGAGTGTAGGTACCCGATCTGGATTCGGTACGCGGAAATTGTGGCCCAAGTGGCTGTTTGGTGTCCATGCTGCCGGATTAGGATTCGTCTTCGTGATGCCGAGGGCAGCGTGCATACCAGTGGCGATTCCATTGAGCGGCAGATCGAACAAGCTCTGAGGAACCTCTGACAATGAGATATCAGCAGGACTTGCAGGTTCGTATGCGTGACCGCCTCCGCCGACTCATGGTCGCCAACTATGAGGATGCAGGCCACGAAGTGAGCCTCACCGTGGACTGGATTAACAACCAACCCGCCTTGCGGGCCATCCTCGCCGAAGCCGAGGCCGTCGAACCCGACCTGGACTTCGAGCATTACCTCACCTTTCTCCAGTCCTCCGGTGGCGGCTTCGGCAGCGGCTTTTCCTGGCCAAGCCGAACCGAAGAAGGGCGAGCCACCCTCGTATGGAAGTGCATGCAGCGCATCGCTGCCGACATCGCCAACGGAGGTAATAGCGCACGCGTCGGTGTCGAGTATGCTCGTCTTTTTGTCCGTAAGGCGAACTATAATGACTGCTGGCGCGGATTCGCCGAGCGGGCCCTGCAGCATCTGTTCGACTATCTTGATGAGCGCATCGGTGAAGAAAGTAGCGTTCTCTATGTTCTCGAGCGATACGTCCGCCGCGTCGAATGGTTCGACCGTCAAGACCTCTATGACAAGGCTATAAGGGACCCCAAGAAAACCGAAGACGTCTATGACGCCGACCTGCGACGTTTCCTTTTCGGCGAGGGTATTAATATGCCCTTCTCTCAGGCTAGGTCGGCTTCGGGACTTTCGGACGTGATCTCTGACCTCGACACCGAGGACCCGCTCGTCTGTGAGGTAAAGGTCTTCGACGGAAAAGATCGAGGCAAGCGACATCTTGGCTCCGGTGTAAACCAGGCCATCCAATACGCTACCGACTACAGTAAAAAAGTGGCATATCTCGTCGCCATAAACATTTCCGGTCGCCAGCTCGATTTGCCGAACGAAAGTGACACCAAAGTGTGGCCACCCTACGTAACAATCGCAGGTGTCCGGATCTATCTGATATCGGTTCGGGCTCTGCCTACTGTCAGTGCCAGCAAGCAAGGTAGGCCAGCGCCAATCAGGATCACTCGTGACGATCTCATCGATCCAGACGTCGCGGACGGATTTGGCTGAGCCGAGCAGTCTTCTGTCATCGAAGCTCACGATTACTGGCCGTCGCCCAACTGGAAGGGTTGAAGCGAAGAATGTCACGAACAGACGTCCAAGCATGGGATCTTCGATTCGGTAATTCCAGGTTCTAAACTCAACCATCAGGCGTCACCACACTCGGGTTCGCGCCAGTCGATCCTTCAGAATTCGTGAACCCACGGGTATCTGTAGTGAATCGCTCGCGTACGCCCGCCGCCGTACCGGTGGCGGACAACTGCACGCCGGGCAAGAGGGACGGTGCCTGGCCACGGACGGTGACCGTGATGGTCGTGGTCCCCGACGCTGTGACGGACGGGCCGATCAGCACCGGCTCATGGTGAGCGAACGCGAGCGCGGCGCTTTTCCCCTGGTCCAGGGTGTGGTCGTGGGCGCGGGATGCTCGCAGGCCCTCTTCGGCGGAGGCGAGGGCGACTTGGTGGGCGGCGGCGAGCATGACGGCCTGGGCCAGGGCGAGGAACAGCAGAGCGACCGCGGGGAAGACGATCGCGATCGCGACCGAAGCCGATCCCCGGTCCCCTCTACGTCGTCGTCGGATGCCGATCACGGGTTAGGGCATTTTGGCGATCCAGGCGTGGACCTTGCCGGAGACCGCGGCGTAGATCCCGGCAGCCAAGATCGCGAAACCGGCGACGATGATGATGGTCTCGACCACGTTCGCGCCCCGATCCTCGCCGAGGCGGGCGCGGGCGGGCAGCGCCGTCAGCCGCGCGGTGAGCCGGCGGCAGCGTTGGAGCAGGTGTTTCACCGGGGGACCCTCCTTGGTTTATCCGGCGGCGAGGAGCCGGGAGAAGAACGGGTAGCCGACCAGCACGACGAACCCGAGCATGAGCAGCGAGGTCGGGACCCACATGGCGGTGGTGCGGCTGTTGGCCTCGGTCCGGGTGGTGGCGGAGGCTTCATGGCGCATCGCGGTGATCTTCGCGGTCAGAACGTCGTGAATCTTGGCGCCTTCGGTGCCGGCGATCTGAGCGGTGTGGGCGAGGTCGACCAGGTCGTGCACCCCGAGCTGTTGCCCGAGTTCGGCCAGGGCCTGCCAGGGCGGGTCCTGACCACGGCGGGCCCGCGCCAGGGCAGCGGCGATGCGCCGGAACGGCCAGGTTCCGGCGATGGTGACCGGGCCTTCCAGCGCGGTGTTGAGGGCGGCGCCGGCCTCGCGTTCCAAGACGACGAGTTGCAGGTAGGCCGCGAACGCGTACCGGAAGTCTCTCCTGCGCTGGCGCGCCGCCGACCGGACGTTGAGGTCGGGAAGGAAAGTCAGACCGGCGGCGAGCAGGAGGCTGGCCAGGGCCGGGATCGTCCACGGAAGTGCGGCTCCCATCAGCGCCAGCAGTCCCGCCGTGACGGTGGGGATGAGGAGCCCGGCGAGGAGCAGCGTGAGTTTGTCGAGCATGAACCGCTCAACGCTGCGGTCCAGCAACGCCAGGTCGGTGCGGGGGACCGCGAGCATCCCGGCCGGCCGGGCCCAACGCTCCGCGAGCCAGCCCCCGACCCGCTCACCCATCCCGCGGGTCGAGACGGGCTCGGATGGGTGCAGGCGGGTGGGTTGCAGGCGGGCCAACGCCACGTCCAGGCGCGGCGGGGCGGGCCGTAGCTCGCGGGCGATCGTGATGAGTCCGAGCGCGGCCAGGATGCCGGCCGTGGCTGCGAGGGCGATCACGGATTCTCCTCCTCACGCTCGCGTGTGGCTGCGGGTGGGTGGAGGAATCGTGGGCCGCTGTGAATGACCGACAGGCGTTTCATCCAGGCCAGCCCACCCGCGTACAGCACGGCCACCGCCGCCAGCACCAGCTGCCCGAACGGCGTGCCGTACGGGGCCGACAGGCTCGGGGAGGCGGTGAGGAGCAGGCTTAGGCCGGCCACGGCGATGACGATCACCAGCAGGGTGGTGCGCAGCGAGGCGCGTTCGGCTTCGACCTCGCGGCGGACGATGACCTCGGCGGCGACCGCGTCGGCGAGCGCGCCCAGCGCCTGGCGGGTGCCGGGGCCGCGGCGTTTGGCTGCGAGGATCAGCGCGGTCGCGATCAGGTCCCCGATCGGGTCGTCGAGATCGTCGGCGAAGGCGCGCAGGGCGTGTTCGGTGCTGGCGCGGTTGTTCAGCCGTTCGGCCAGCATCGCGACCGGGGCGCGGATCGGGGTGGGGGTGACGTGCAGGCTGTCGGTGAGGGTCGCCTCCAGCCCGCGGCTGGCCCCCATCACTTCGCCCAGGCGGCGCGCCCACTGTTCCAGGGCTTCGAGCCGGGTGATGCGGCGGGTGGGTTCGCGTCCGGACAGCATCGGCGGCAGCACATACACCCCGGCCGCGACCGCCAGGGCGGCGACCGGCCACCCCGCCACCAGCAACACCATCAGGCCCGCCACCGCCGCGGCGGAAAGACGCCTTCGCCGTGTGGGATCGGCGAGTGAACGCAAGGCCAGCCGAAGCCGTCCCGGCGGCCGCACGCCGGGTGAGGACGCCGGGCGGGTGAACCCGGCGAAGGCCAGGAGGAGGCCGCCGGCGGCGGCGAGTCCGGCCAGGGCGGCGAGCAGCTCCATCACGACCACCGTCCAGCCGTCTGATCGAGCAAAGCGGGATTGAAGCCGGCGGCGGTGAGCTCGTTGAGCAGGTCACCGCTGATGTGACCGCCGATCGGGGTCGCGCGGCGGTCCGCGCCGGGGACGAAGATGTGATTGCGGGTCGGTTCGGTGCCGTCGGCGGGCGGGCCGACCTCCATCACCGCCGACACGAACCGGGCGTTCGTACCCGGGTCGCGTTCCAGATAGACGATGAGCGGTTCGGCGAGGCCGAACATCAGGTGCAGGTCCTGGGGGGTGTAGCCGAGGCCGGCGCGGCGGCCGAGCTGGATGACGCGGTTGAAGATGTGGGCGGGGCGGTGGACGTGCAGGGTGCACATCGACCCGCGAGCCCCGCTGTACATCACCTCCAGCATCGGCGCGAGCTCACCTTGACGGGCTTCACCGACGATCACCCGGTCCGGGTTCATCCGCAGGCTGGCCGGCACCAGGTCCTGCAACCGGACCTGCCCGGCGCCTTCGGAGTTGGCCTGGCGGGCCTCCCACGCCACCACATCGCGGTGCCGATCCGCCAGCTGCGGATCATCCAGGAACAGCTCGAAGTCCGACTCCAGCGTGATGATCCGCTCATCCGGGGGCAGCTCGTTGGCCAGCGCGCGGACCAGGGTGGTCTTACCGGTGTTGACCTCCCCGCACACCACCAGGTTCCGACGCGCTCGCAACGCCGCCCGCAGAAACTGCGCGACCGGTTCGGTCACGGTGCCGTACGCGATGAGGCCATCGAGCGTGACGTTGATCAGCCGGTGAATACGCAGGGCCAGGCACGGGCGGCGGGACACCCAGTGCACCACCGCCAGGCGCACACCATCGGCCAGCGCCAGATCCAGCAGCGGGTTCGCGCGGGAGAACTCCCGGCCCGTGTCGCCGCGCCGCGCGAGTAGCTGCACCCACTCGATGAGTTCCTCATCGCTGCCCGCGACCGCGGGCCCGGGGTCTTTTCGGCCGTCGGTGTAGGTCACCCAGGTCTGGTCGTGGCCGTTGACGACGATGTTCTCCACATCGTCGCGCCGTAGATACGGCTGCAACGCTCCCAATCCGTACCGGCGGTCGAACACCAGCCGGGCGAGCACGGCCCGCTGCTGCACGCTGGGCACGGGCTGTCCGGCGGTGGTCTGGTCCTGGGCCCAGTCCCGGACCGCGTCCTCGATCAGCCGCCGGGCGTGCGCGGCGTCCAGGCCATCGGACAGCGCATCGACCAACTGCCGGCTGATCTGAGCGACCGCCGCCCACAGTTCCTCCCCATCCACCGCCCCGTCGCGGCGGGCGGTGCCCTCGGTTACCGGAGGCGGTGTGGAAGGCGCCGCCCGCAGCTGGCTTACGGGTCTGGGGGTGAAGCCGTAGCCGTTCACCGGAACCCACCTCCTGGCACGACCGAGCGGCCGAGAACGGCGGGCCTCGCTGGTTCGCGGGCGAGGTGGCGTATCGCTTCGCCGAGTTGCGTGGTGGCGCGCATGAGCAGGCTCGTCCGGAAACTCGGCCGCTGCGACGCGCCATCGGACAACACCCGCGCATCCCCCGGAGCGTGGGGAAGCTCAGCGACGACCGGGAGACCGAACAGCGCCTTGCGGATCTCACGTGTGCCGTAAGGGCCGGATTCGATCAGACACAACCCGACCCGGCGTGCGAGGGACCGCAACGCGTCCAGACGCGGCTGGGCCGCATCAACCTGGGCCAAACTCCGGCCCAACACCATCACCACACCGTCGGCTCGCTGCAGCAGCGCGGTAGGGGTATCCGATCCACCGACCCGACCGGCATCGATGATCACGTCCAAGCCCGAAACGGTGCTCGCGCGGATGAAGGCGTCCGCCAGGAGCTGCCAGTTGACCTGGCCGGCGTGGCGAGGGTCGCGGATACCGTGCAGCAGCCAGGCCCGGCGCCGCTCATCCAACGGGATCGTGAAGTCCTCCACCCGCACGGAAGGCTCCCGGCCTGCCTGCTGGTGGTCCAAGGCCATGGCCAACCCCAGCAGCCCTGGCCCTGGAGAGCCGTTGAACCGTTGCGCCAGGTATCCCGGCAGCACCCGCCGGCCCGCCGGATCGCACTCGGCAAGCACCACCTCACCCGGCCACGACAAAGCCAGCGCCAGCGCTGTGGTGGTGACACCCGGCGACCCGCCAGCGGAGACCAGGCAGTACACGGCCATCTCAGGCTCCCCGCGCGGTGATGACCAACGCGATCTGCCCGGCGGCGGCCTCACGGGCCACCGTGTTGGCGTCCGCATCGGCGACCAGGAGCGCGACCGTCATCGTCCCGTCGGTATCCGGGCCGGCCACCGCATCCACCGCCGCGCGCACATCCTTAGCCGACGGCTGGCCGCCCTGACCCGACGATGTCGTCGCACTGTCACCGCCGCTTGCGGCTTGGCTGCCGGGGGTGGACACGACGCGCAGCTGGGAGCCGGGGGCCAGGCCACCCGGGGGCAACTGGCCGGGCTTGAGCGCCACCGTCACCAACGCTTGCCCCGGCTGCGGCGACAACTCAGTCGTGATCTGCGATGCGACCAGCAGCGTCCCGGACCGCAAGTCGACCGCAGCACGCTGGCCGACCACCTCACCCAGCTGACGCGCCGGGATCACCTGCACACCCGGCCCGACCACCACCGAACTCGTGCCCAGATCCGCACGGACCAGCCGCTGCCCGACCGGCACATTCCGGGCCACCCGCACCACCGAAATCCGATGCTCTGCCGTGGTGAACAGATACACGTTCACCAGCACCGCCAACGCCACCAGCGCGACACCAGCGGCGATCCAAGCGGGACGACGCCGACGCGCCAACCGGCCACCCACCCGCCCAGACGAGCCGTCGTGACCGTTACTGTCCACGCGGCTGCTCAACGCCTGCCCCCGCGGCACCCGCGACGACCCTCCAGCCGACGACATCGATCAGATCCCCCCTCTACCCGTAGAGGCCCTGGCCCTCGGCCACCCGAACCCCGAACGTCGTCGACCGGCTGACATCCGGCAGCTCCCCACCGGCTCCGCCAGAACCGACCCACGTCCCGCCCCAGGTCACCGTCACCGTCATCTGATACGCGCCGTGCGGCTGCCCCTTCGACGACCGCAGATAGGTGTAGGAGCAGTCCGTACGCTGCGCGGAAGCAGCGCGGGCCGCGTCATAAGCGGTACCTGGCCCACCGCAACTAACCGTCGGCAGACCGGCCCCAGGCTTAATCGTCAGCTGCTTAGGTGTCGCGGTGACCCGCGCCCACACCGCACCGGCGGATGCGGTCTTCGCCAGCGGCCGCCACTGGGCATGCGGCACCCACACCCATTCGGCGAGGCCGACGAGTCCTTGAGTTCTGCGTGGAGGCGCGGTGTGTACGTCTGGGAATGGCAAACGCAAGGATCTCCACGCCTGCTGAGCCAGCTCTTGCGGGATTACGACCGGCGTCGGGGCCTGGCCGGGAACACAATCGACGGGCGTGCCGCCCATCGCGGCGATGGGGTCGGCGATGCGAACTGCGACGGCTGCTGCTTTGCAGTAGGTCGGCGAGCTTGTCCTTTCTGAGTCTTGCTCGCCAAAGCTATTCCGATCTCGTCCGCCATTACTTTGGGCTGCAGGGGCGCCGTGCTGTTTCGCTCCGACGTGGTATCCGTTCGGATCCGCCCATCCAGATGTATCGCCGTCAGTGTGTCCTATCGTTACTCGTGTCGCTGTGGCCTGCGGCGCATTCGCGAGGACAACTCCGATCAGCCCGAGGGTAATGAGGATACGTGGCAGGGGGAGTCGTATTGCCGGAGCCCGGTCACTCTCCATCGGCCATCACTTCCTCGTGTCATGTTGGCGATCAGGTTCCTGTTGGCTATGCCTCGTGTTTTCGGAATCAATACGTGAGTTCGCGAATCTGCTAGGCCGGCGCGCGAGGCGTCTTGGCAATCGTGGATTTTCGCGGTGTTAGCCTTCAGGTCCACCTTTGTGATGTGGACGACAACTTTCCCCCACGGCTCCTGGTGCTCGGCTTGGTGGTTCATCACTTGCCGGATTTCCCAGTCCAGGTAGTCACCGGCGACATAGGTCTGCAGGATGGCCCGCGCCTGCTCGGGAGGTGACACGATGGCCTTGTCGGCTGCAGCGAACAAAGCCTGGTAAGCGGCGACGACGGAATCGGTCGGTGATGTGGGGGACGCCGCTCCTGATGATGGTGCGGCCGGTGGTGCTGTGGACGGTAGTGCAACCTTTGGGCTGCTTCCGCTGTCGCATCCCACTGCGGTTAGCGAGAAGGCGATCATGGCCGCGAGGTAGGCAAGGTGCTTTGCGTGCGTTGTGGCAGTTGATGTCCATTCATGCGCTTTCTGCTCCACGAGCGTGCTCCTCTTCCAGTAATTCGGCCGTTGTTGCCACCTTCGCACGTTCGGTGTGGCCTGTGGTGATCGCTCGGCATCGCTGCTGGGTATGGCGCTGTTGATCGTGGTGCGTGAGTGCGCATGGAGTCCGACTGCGTTCATGAGTGCTGCCCGTTGCCATTGATCGCCTGTGGCTGATCTTTGAGCGTGCGAGAGACGTAGGACAGGTCGATGTCGATGCCGCGCTTGGACAGCCATTGCTGGACTCGTGTCGGTTCGTGAGAGCTGATGATCTGGGCGGCCTTTTCGATGGCGAGGCGTTTGCCGCCGCGTTCGGCGGCGAGTGCGACGAGGTGGTCTACGGTGTCCGGTTCGTCGGTTGGTGGCGTCTGGCGTGCGGGTGGTAGGGCCGGTATTTCGCGGATGCGGGAGAGTGCGTCGCGGGGGCGGGTGAGGTTTTCGCGGACGGCGATGGTGAAGGCTTGGCGGGTTTCGTTGAAGGCCAGGAGCCAGCGCAGGAGCCGGAATCGGGGGAGTGGGTCTTCGATCGCATCGGCGGTGCGGAGTTCGGCGTGGCGGATGCGAGTGAGGATGGTGTGCCACATCAGGTATGCCAAGACGCTGGCGCCGGCGAGGTATTCGGCGGCGAGGGTGGGCCGTCCCGCGTGTTGGGCGCCTCGGTAGTTGGCGTAGGCCGCTGCGGCGATGCATATGGCGGTCATCAGGCGTGAGAGGGCGGCGGAGTCACCGGCGAGCACGGCCCACAAGGTGAGAGTCGCCGCGGCGAGGGTGCCGCCTTCCAGGGCGATTGGTGGGATGGCGAGCCAGTACCCATTCAGGTGTAGGACCTGGCGGCTGAAGTCGACCTGGCCGCGTAGGGCCATCGCCTCGATCGCGGCGAGCACTGCGGCGAAGGAGATGATGGCGACACCTGCGGCGATGCGTACCCGGCGGGGAACGCTCAAGTGAGGTGCCATCGATCCTCCTTTCGTTGTGGCGGGTCGGCATGCGCCGTAGGGACGGCGTGATGTCGGAACCACGCAAGGCGACTGACCGTAAAGCGGTGCGGTCAGCGGAGCGTCATCGCGGCGTCTTGCCGGCGTCTTCCGAGCGGGGTTTACCGGGGCTGGTGAAGCGGCCGGATGCGGCCATGCGAGGCCCTTGCCGTATGTGTAACGTTGTGTGTCTGAAAGGACACGGGGGGTTAAGGATAATAGGTATGGAATACCGTGTTCTGGGGCGAATTGACATCATCTCCGCAGGGGGAGAGCTGGTCCCGGTCACACGGCCCTTGGTTCGCGGCGCCTTGTTCGCGTTGGTGTTGCACCGCAATGAGCCGCTGTCCAGGGAGCGGTTGATCGACTTGTTGTGGGGTGAGGGACCGGGCCCGGTGGACCGGTTGCACTCGCTGCGTGACTGTTTATGGAACCTGCGGCGGCTACTGCCGCCCCAACGCCTCGTCGCTGATGAGCGCGGCCATCGCCTCGACATCGTGGCAGGCCGGGATCGCGTCGATGTCGAGAGATTTCGCCAGCTGGTCCGTGAGGCCGCACGGACGGGTGATGACCTGACCGCTGCCCACCTACTCCAGGACGCAGTGGGGTTGTGGGGTAGCGGCCGGTTGAACGAGTTGCTGCCCGCGACGGCGGCGATGACCGCGCTGGTCACCGGGCTGGCTGAAGAACATCGCGGCGCCCGCAACGCGCTGATTCAGGTGCGGTTGAGGCTCGGGCAGCACTGGGATCTGCTGCCCGAGCTGCGGGCGTGGGTGAGCGCGGAACCCGTGGACGAGCAGCTGTGGGCCGACTTGATGCTGGCGCTGTATCGGTGCGGTCTCAAGACGGATGCGCTGGGGGCCTTTACCGAAGCCCGCGAGGCATTAGCGACCGCGGGCCTTACCCCTGGGAATCAACTGCACCGGTTGCGCCGCCAGATCCAGGTCGACGACCCCGAGTTGAGACCCGAAGGTGAAGGCTCGCATCAAAGCCTTCTAGCGGGAGCACTCGCCGGTCACCGGGCGAAGCAGCAGATCCTGCCGCGTCAGCTACCACCCGACACGCTGAACTTCACCGGCCGGGGCACGCAAGCCGCGGAACTGATCGCCTTGCTTTCGCCGAAGCCGGGATCGCTGGGAGTGCCGTTGGCGGAAGTGACCGGTCCACCTGGGATCGGCAAGACCGCTCTCGCTGTTCATGTCGCTCATGCCATCGCGCACGACTATCCAGACGGCCAGCTGTTCCTTCGGCTCGGCGGCGCGAGCGATGACCCGGCCCGGCCTGAGAAGGCCTTGGCCGAGGTGCTGCGGGCCGCTGGAATGAGCCCTGTGGAGGTGCCGGAGACACGAGCCGAGCGTGAGGCCGCCTACCGCACACATCTGGCGGGCCGGCGCCTGTTGCTGGTGTTGGATGATGCGGCCTCGCCGGACCAGGTCCGGCCGCTGCTACCCGGCACCGCAGGATCCGCAGTGATCGTCACCAGCCAGCGCCAGCTTGTCGGGCTGGCCGCTGGACAATCGGTCAACCTGGAGCCCTTCGCGGTCGATGAAGCGATGGCGCTGCTGGCTCAGATCGTCGGCCGGCCCCGGATGGAAGCTGAGCCGATCGCGGCGGATGAAGTGGTGGCGGCGTGTGGTGGGCTGCCGCTGGCGGTCCGGATCGCCGGGGAGCGTTTGGCGGCCCGCCCGAACTGGCCGATCGCCTACCTGGCCCGCGCCTTGAGAGACGAACAGCGCCGCCTGGACGAGCTGGTCGCGGGCGACCTGGCGGTACGGGCCAGCCTGGCCCTCAGCTACGGCGCCCTCCCTCCGCGTCTGCAACGCCTGTTCCGCCTGCTGCCACTCGCCGGCGCCGGCGAGCTGCCGGGCTGGGCGGCCGACCGGCTCGTGGGCGAACCGGCCACCGATGCCGTCGAGGTACTGGTGGATCGATCCTTGCTCTGTACGGTGGGCATGGACGTTCTCGGCCGGCCGCGCTATCGGATGCACGACCTGATCCGGACCTACGCCACCGAACTCCAAACGGGCCCTGACGGCGCCGTCGATGACACCGAGGCCGCGCAGGCCCGACTCGTCGACGGATGGCTGGAACTGGCAGCCCTGGCCGACGCACAGCTGCCCCAGCTGAGATACCTCCCGCCGCGCCAGCCAGCCCCCGAGACCGCACAGATGCCCGAGCCGCTCCGGCACATGGTCATAGCTGAACCTGAAAGCTGGTTCATGACCGAGCGTGAGAACCTGCTGGCCGCGATCCACCGTTCGTGCGCCCTCGGGCAACACCGCACGGCTGGTCGGCTCGCGCAGTACCTGGCGGCCTTTCTCCACCTGAACGGCTATCACGACGACGCTGAAAACGCCTGGACGGCCATTACCCGCGCGGCCGAACTCGCCGGCGACCACGACGCGGCCTGCGATGCCCGC
Source organism: Actinoallomurus iriomotensis (assembly GCF_030269445.1). Classification (GTDB taxonomy): domain Bacteria; phylum Actinomycetota; class Actinomycetes; order Streptosporangiales; family Streptosporangiaceae; genus Actinoallomurus; species Actinoallomurus iriomotensis. The sequence continues at coordinate 30,852 of NZ_BSTJ01000015.1, read as the reverse complement.
CTCCGCACCGTGCTGGTGATGGTCGCGGACAAGAAGCACACCGCCCGCGCAGCCGAACCTCTTCGAACATGTCTCGCCGCGTTCGAGGCCGCCGGTCACCTGCCACGCCTCGCCCTCACCTACGCGGTGCGGAGCTTTTGCGCCTACCTCGAAGGCGACCAGGACCAAGCCCATGCTGACGCCGACCACGGCATGGAACTCGCCCGGCAGGCCGGGGACACCCACGCGGAATTCCTCTGCCTGTACGTCCTGGGCGTCAGTTTCAGCGAACGCGGCTACTACCAGCAAGGAATCGCCTCCAGCGAACGCGCCGTCGAACTCGCCGAACAGCTGGGCCCCGGCTACACCGGTACTGCCTTGTACGCGCTGATCCAAAGCCACGCAGCCGCTGGCCAGCCTGCCCAAGTGATCCAGCTATGCCGTCACGGACTCGCCACGGAAGCCCCCGCTGGCCACAGCATCAGCCGTGCCTTCTTCCACCAGCACCTCGGCCTGGCCTATCAACAGCTCGGTGAGCATGCCCAGGCGATCACGACACTCACCATGGCCGCAGAACAATTCCATACCCAGCGCAACTACGACCAGCAGGCCCGGTGCCTGTTGGCCCTCGCCGACAGCTACTACGCCACGGGATGCTGGCATGAGGTTTTCCCCCGGCTGAAGAAGAGCATCGTTCTGTTTCGCAAGTGCGGCTCCCGCTCGCAGGAGGTCAAGGCGCAAGAGAAACTCGCCGCTCTAAGCCAGGGGCACGGCTCCTGACATTCTTCCTTTGCGTGCATGGTCGGTCCGCCGCCATGCCGCCGTGACTTGTGAAAACGCTGAAGCGCGGTAATCGTCGCATCGACACGTAACCCACCGTCTGGAAACGGCAGTGGTCCAGCCAGACGCAAAGACGGAAAAAGGACGGGCTATGTCGACCACCAATGCGATCAGACACGCTTACCAGATTATCGCGGCGACCGTCGCTCATCGGGAGGTCAGCGAGCACGTCTGCGCGGCGGCTTTCACAGCCTCGGCCGACCAAGTCGCACGCGCCCGCGCGCTCGTTCGCGACCATCTGATCAACCATCCTGCAGGCGACACCGCAGTGCTCCTTGTCAGCGAACTGGCGACTAACGCCGTCTGTCATAGCCGCTCAAGCTTCTTCGCCCTGACCATCGCCCGAACCCCGACGGACCGCGTACGTATCACCGTCATTGACGAGGGACGGCACGGAATCCCGTATCTGAGGAACGCTACAGCCGACACCGAAGACGGCCGTGGAGTGGCTATCGTCGACCTTCTGGCCACGCGGTGGGGCATCACCCGCCTGCCGGCTGTCGGCACCGCTGTCTGGTTCGAATGTGCGGGCGAGTGAAGGGCTACCGCCTCATGGCCCGCCATCGGACAGCCGGGCGCTGATCGACAGAGGTAAAACTGCCTGGGCCCGCAACCGTGATGGGTAATGTGGGCACGGTGCGTCTTCTGAGAGCGCTTGCAGCGATGTGGTGTATCGCGCTGGCCGTGGCGGCCTGTTCCGGTGGCGGGCGAGTAGCTGATCCACAAATCGGTCCGTTAAGCGCGGGCAGGTTGACGTGCCCAGACCACGCGCGCCGGGACTGCCTGTCGCCGGGGACGGTGCGGTGGTCGGTGCCGCTCGACGGGGCATACGCGATCGACTATCTCGGAGGACTATGGCCCTTCATCCAAAGATCGGACCCTTTGCCGCCGGGACTCCCTGCAGCGGCCGTTACCAGCGGATCCACGCTGGTCGTCAATGAAAACGGGATGATGCGCGCTGTCGATCGGAACAGCGGGAGGCAACTATGGCGGACACGAATCGCTGCCAATATCCGGAACACCATAGGCAAGACACTGCTTTATGACGATCCCGTCATGGGAGACGGACTGGTCGCCGTGTCGACGGCCTACGGTTCGGATAAGGGACCTCATCACCAGCGGGTATATGTGATCGATGCTGTTACAGGGGGGCAAGTCTCCGATCATTACTGCCCGGCAGGAATCGATCGGTTGGTCGCGATTGTGGGCGGCCGTTTGATCTGGACCAATGAAGCGCGAGTCACCGCGACGGATGCACGATCCGGCAAAACCGTGTGGCGACAGGGCGTGCGGACCTACTGGGGAATGAGGCTGATCGGAGATCTTCTCTACTTCGACGACCATGCCAGCACAAGTAAGAAGAGCGGGATAACCCGCCATATACAACGTATTGATCTACGTACGGGTCACCGACTGGCTGATCTTTCTCTGCCGCGTGGTCTGCAGGGTGACACGTTCCTGGATTCCAGCGAGATCTCAGGCTCGGTGTATCTTCCGGGAATCTTGTTCCTCGCCATGCACAAACCGGACGGGGAAGCGGCGATCGACTCACGGACCGGCCACCTGCTGTGGCGGCGGGCGGGCGCCGAGGACAACGGCGCCGGGAACATCGTCGGGTTCGACCCGCTCGCACGGCCACCGACCGTCTACCTGAACGAGTCGACCAGGAACACGGTGCAGGCGGTCAACGCCGAAAACGGCTCCCTCATCCACACCCACATCCCGTCCTCCCGTCTCAAGGGGGCCGATGCGGCGGTACGGGGCGTCGCAGCCGACACCACAGCAACGACGGTGTACGGGTTCGACCTGGTGTCGGGGAACCGCCGTTGGCGCGTACTTGAAGTCTCGGCCGCCTTCACGATCGCCGAATGGATCGACGGCGGTTCGGCCCTCCTGGTCGCGACCGGGTGTGCGACCGATGGAGTAGCGGGTTCCCGCTGCACCAAGCCCCGCCTCTTCGCAGTGAACTGGTAATCACGGAAATAAAATGGCTGGCCGAGTGCGCTACGGCGGCGTTGCGCGGATCCACGGCCACTGCTAGCCGACCCGATCTGTTGTCGGCGGAGCCAGCTCCAGGGGAGCGGCGGAACTCAGCGCCTGATAGCCGTCAGTCGAGTGACATGACGGACTAGGGAAGTCCACCTCCGACTACTCCCAATCCGGTCTAGCCGTATAAAGCTGCACTACCACTTCCGGCTCCAGCCCAGCACATCCCCGGCAGGCTGCGCCAAGCTGGGCTCAGGCTTTTCTTCGACCTCGGAGAGAGCAGCGGCGACCACTTCACGGATTGCCGTTGAAGATCACCTCCGGCCCGACTTCGTCCGACCGCCGCGGCTTGACCCCGCTCTTCTGAAGCCATATCCGTCCATACGGCGGGGTCCGCCTCGACCTCGCCTCGCGCCTGGTCATCGGCGGTGGTCCCAGCTGACGCCCCGCGAGCGCGCCCTGCCCGCCCTGACCCCGCGAAATCCGCTCGCCCAGCTCGGAGTGCCACTGCCAGGATTGCCCGGTGAGTACCGCGTCGATCCTGACCTCCGACGGCTACGAACGACTCGTCGCCGGTCTGCGCGGGCGAACCATCGTCGCGGTCGACTACTTCGTGCGCGGGCCGTTGCTGAAGTATCTGCTGGTCAGCGCGCTGAGAGTGCGGCGTATGCCGTGGATCTACCGATCTTGAGGGTGCGGGCTGCTTCGGTGACGGAGACTCCCTCGTCGACCAGGCGGCGCAGGGCGGCGAGTTCAGCGGGGCCGATGACTGGGGGTCGGCCGATGCGCTGCTTTCCGGGCAGCATCTTCCCCTCGGCCTCGCGCCGCTTGGCGGCGGCGATCCCCTCGGCCTGACGTTCGGCACGCAGTTCCAGCTCGTACTCGCCGGCCGCCGCGAGGGCGGCGAACATGAAGCGGCCTTCTTTGGTCTCCAGGTCGAAGTTCTCGGTCATCTCAGGTCTCGTTCGAGGGATCAGGCGGCGAGGCGGCGGGCGATGGCCGGGATCACGATCGCGGCGGCGGCCAGGTGCGTCAGCATCAGCAGCGCCTTCGTGGCCGCGGACGCGTCCGCGAGCACATCGGGCACCAGTGACAGGGCGGTGAGCACGAGCGTGGTGCGGACGAACATCGTGCGCGGGCGGCGGGCCGTGCGGGCCAGTACCAGGGCGAGTACCAGGCCGACCACGGAGAAGATGACGGTCAGTGTGGCGAACCCGGGCACCGGGATCGGCGCGCCGCCGACGGCCAGGCTGATCCCGGCGGCCTTGCCCGCCGCGGCGATGGCCGAGGTCGCCACGGCGGCGAGGGCCGTCGTGGTCAGGCCTCCGGCGATCAGGGACTTGGCGGGAACGGGAGCGGTGGTGGTGGTGACGGACATCGTGAGCCTCCGGTGCGTCGCGACCGGCTCCGTGCCGGCCTCTCACCCTGGCTACGAACGGACTCGACGCCATTCGACATCACCGCGAAAAAAATTTTGGGGGTGTTCGCCCGGCCCGGCGAACATCGGTTGACGCCGCATTAGTACGCGCTGTCCGGGTATCCGCCGCGAGATCCACGAGAACTTGAACGTGGTGGAGAACTGGAATTCGGCGAACAAGGACATCTTTTACGGCAAGGCCGGTGACCTGACCGGCGATGACCGCGAGCACGTCGAGGTGTCCGCGCTGGCCCTCCACCTGGTCCAGGCCACGATCGCCTACCTCAATACCCACTTGATCCAGATCGTGCTGCGTGATCCCGCCTGGCGGGACAGGCTCACCGAGGAGGATCGGCGCGGGCTGTCGGCCCTGTTCTGGACCCACCTGAACCTGTACGGGCGGCTGGAGCTGGACATGACCAACCACCTCGACCTCGATCTCGATCTCGACGACTAGACCGTGTCTTGTAGATCAGTCTCGTGATCTCGGGTGAGGCGTGTAGGTAACTGTGTGTGGATGAGGAGTTGCTGAAGCGTCATGATCTGTCTGATGCCGAGTGGGAGCGACTGGTGCCGTTGCTGCCCTCGGTCCTGCCCCGGCGTGGTGGCCGGTGGGCCGATCACCGTACGGTGATCAACGGGATCTTCTTCCGGACCCGCACCAGTACGCCATGGCGTGACCTGCCCGGCTGCTACGGGAACTGGAAGACCGTCTATGGGCGGCATCGCCGCTGGTCACTCGACGGAACCTGGGAGCGGATCTTAGACGGGCTGCGTGCGGGCTGTGATGAGGCCGAGGGACCGGACTGGACGGTCAGCGTGGACTCGACGATCAACCGGGCCCATCAGCACGCGGCCGGAGCTCGCCGTGCTCCGGCACGTGATGACCCCACGGGGGGACCTATCGAATGACAAGAAAGCCGGGCGGGAGGCTCTGGGCAAGTCGCGGGGCGGCTGGACCACCAAAATCCATCTGGTCGCCGACCGGCGGTGCCGGCCCATCGCCCGGCTGACCTCGCCGGGTCAGCACGGTGACAGCCCTCGCTTCATCCCTCTCCTGGAGGCGGTCCGCATCCCGCGCCGCGGCCGGGGACGCCCTCGCCGCAAGCCCGCCACCGTGCTGGCCGATAAGGCCTACTCCTCGTCCGGAAATCGGGCCTATCTTCGCGGACGTGGCATCCGAGCGGTCATCCCGGTCAAGGAAGACCAGAAACAGCATCGCCGCAACCGCGGCTCGACCGGCGGCCGGCCACCCACCTTCGACGCCGAGCGGTACAAGGACCGCAACACCGTGGAACGCTGCTTCAACAAGCTCAAAGCCTTCCGCGCCGTCGCCACCAGATACGACAAAAGAGAACGTATCTACCAGGGCACCATCGACGTCGCCTCGATCCGGATCTGGCTCCGCAACCCCATCACCTGATCCATGAGACAGGACCTAGAGGGGGGCAGGATCCTCGGGTCGGGCAGCGGCTTGGGGATATCCATCTGCCTCAGATGGGTTGATAGCCGGGTGGCTGGGCGATTCCGGCGTCGGTGGGAAGGTCCGCAGAACGATTGGCGCATACTTCGGCACTCGATATATGCTGCCGTGTCATGCGGCCGATGAGCGAACCTACGTACTTCATCCTGGCGTCGCTTCTGGACGGTCCTCTGCACGGCTACGCGATCATCAAGCGCGCCGGGGAACTATCCGGCGGCCGGGTCCGCCTGGCGGTCGGAACTCTCTATGGTGCGCTCGACCGGCTGGCCGGCAACGGCCTGATCGCCGTGGACCGGGAGGAGATCGTCGATGGACGGCCTCGCCGCTACTTCACCATCACCGACGACGGCGCCGACGCCGTCACCCAGGAGGCGAAACGCATGGCACAAGCGGCTCGGATCGTGGTCCGGCGACAGCCCGGGATGGTGACGTCATGAGCGCCCTGGAGTCGCACTACCGGCGTCTGCTGCACGCCTATCCGCCCGCGTACCGACAGGCGCACGGCGAGGAGATCATCGGCACGCTGCTGCAGGCATCCGCAGACCGGCGCCTGCCCTCGCCACGTGAGGCGGCCGGGCTCATCGGCGGCGGGATCACCGCACGGATGCGGGCCGCTACCGAGCATCCGGTGGCGTGGTGGGCCGATGGCCTGCACCTGGGCATCCTGTTGATCGCGCTGACCAATCTCGCCCTGAACCTCGCCTACATCTCGGCCCCGTCGATCGCGTCAGCCCCCTGGGTGATCGGCTACCTGGTGCTGAGCGTGGCCCTCGTGCGGGGATGGCTCTGGGTGGCGCTCCCCCTCGCCCTGGCCGTCGCCATCCCGGCGGTCGACTTCGTGTTCAGCGCACGGGTGCCCGGTGCCCTCGCCGACCTCGCCGTGCAATATCTCGCGGTGGCGGTCGGATTGGTCGTGCTCTCCCTCCGCCGATCGCGCGGCCTCCGCAAGCGCTCGTACCTGTGGCTCGCCGTCCCTGTAATCGCGTGGGCGGCGGCGCACGTTCACACATCGATGACATGGACGGTGCAGCCGGCAATCGCGGTGTTCCTGCTGTCGGCGGGTATCTGGGCGACGGCGGCGGCACGCGACCTGCGATGGTTGCTGGCCGCTGCGATCTTCGTGCCGGCGACCATCGGCCCTGACGCGGTCATCACGCAGGTGTATCCGACGGCACCGACGGCCGCCACCATCGTCTTCTGGGGGGTGGAGGTAGCCCTCGTGCTGGTCATAGGACTGACGGCCCAGCGGACGCGGCGGTCGCGTACGTGACCTCATAGCCCCGGGCCGCCCACATCGAGCTTCGCCAGCAGTGCAACAACTCCACCCGCGGTCGCGGCGTGTTTCATAGGCGAAGACCTATGAAACACGCCGCCCGGGGGAGGCTGTACAGGGCGAATCCCGTTTCATGGGTTGTTGCATACGGCTAGACCTGTGAAACACCCACATGAAACGCTCTCGGGGTGAGCGACGACGACTTCCTGCGCGTGGAAGCCAGCGACTGCCCAATGTCGAGTTGCGCCGCGCCCGCCGGGTCACCGTGCCGAACCGGCAAGAGCAAGGTGGCCGTCCAGTACCACACCGCCCGATTCCGGCTCGTCCCTTCCCTCGCCAAGGCCCTGCACATCCCCACCCCGCCAATCCGCAATCCCGGTACTGCCTGGATCGAGCTGCCCCGCCCCGAGGCCGCCGGCGCCGAACCGGCCGGGCACGTGCGGATCGGCTACGCCCGCGCCTCCACCGTCCGCCAATCCCTGGACACCCAGCTCGACTCCCTCAAGACCGCAGGCGTCACCCGGATCTACTCCGAGAAGATCTCCACCCGCGCCACCAGCCGCCCCGAACTCGAGCGGGCCGTCGCCCTCGCTCGCGAGCTGCGCGCCTCCGGCGTCGCGGTCACCCTCGTAGTCCACGAACACAAGCGGCTCGGCCGCGGCATCGAACTGGCGACGCTCGCCGAACAGCTCAAGGCGGGCGGCATCGGCCTGGAGTTCCTCACCGGCGAACTGCAAGGCTCCCACGACCCGTCCGGGATCGTCTTCACCGTCCTGGCCGCCCTGTCCGGCATGGAACGCGAGTACATCCGCGACCGCACCCTGGAAGGACACGAGTCCGCCCGCAGCCGCGGCAAGAGCATCGGCGGCGCCGCCGTCACCGACGACGCCATGCTCGCTATCGCCCTCCACCTGCGCGAGCAGAACCACAGCCTGCGCGACATCGCCTCCCGGCTCGTCATCACCACCGGCAAGAAAAAAGGCCAGCACCCCTCGGCCGCCACCGTGATGCGCATGCTCCGCGAACACGACCAACAGACAGCAACGACGGCCGATCCCTGACCTTCACCATCAGTCACCACAACTACGCACAGCTACTTTTCACTTGGTCGCACCGACCCGAGTGGAGGGCCCACAATGCCCGGCGGGGGAGGCGCCCCCCGGGGGAGCCGTGGCAGTGCCGGGCCGCCCGCAGCGCGGGCAACCGCCATGATCGAGCGGACCGCCGCACCGTGCGCACGTCATGCCGCCCGTGCCTTGATCTCTTTGACGTCATCACGGAGCACGGCGACGTCCTGTGACGTCTTGGCCTGGACGACGAGGTACTCGACGACCACCCGGGCCAAGGCAACGGAGCCCAGCCACAGGACCGGTACGCCGATGACCATGCACCAGCCGAGGAACGGCCAGAACGAGCCCGCGGCCAAGCTCCACCCGAACATGATGAACACGAACGCCGTACCGCTGATGCACAGCACGGCGAGCATGTACAGCAGGCGCGCGAGCCGCACCGTCACGAGACGGTCGAACGAGAAGTCGAGCAGCGTGGCGAACAGGCCTGGCTCGACCGGCGGCGCCGGTCTCTGCTCGGCGGTATCCGGGCAGGGAAACGGGACGGTCGGCGACGGGTACGGCGGGGGAGCGGGCTGACCAGGACCGTACGGTGCGTCAGGTCCGTGATAGCTAGGTCCAGTCAAGCCGCCGTCGCCCCCTCAGTCCTAAGACCGATCCCGACGCGCACTATGACCGTGAGACTCGCCGAGGTGGTTCCATCGGCGTACGAGGGGTGCGGCCCGGAACTTCCGAACGCCCGGCGAGCCGCAAGGTAGGCGGGGACCCCTCTCGTAGGCCGGCGAGCTCGTGTCCCTGCACCCGCACTCGACTTGTGCGAGTGGTCCCGGGATCACGCAGTCCCGGGACCGGGGACGTCGGTTTCAGGGTTGGCTTCTGCCGCCTGATGGAGGTCGCGGAGGCGCTGTTCGATGTCGATTGCCGCGGTCAGAGTGGCCAGTGCGGACTCGGCCGTCTGGTTGATGAGCTGGTCGAGTACGAAGTCGGTGTCCTTATCCATCGTCGTCCTCCTCCTTCCTGGTCGGCTCGTCGTTGCGCTGGGCGATCGCCTGCCCGAGCTTCTTCCGCGCGTGCCGCAGGTGGGACCGGACCGTGGAGGCCGTCCGGCCGGTGAGCTCGGCGATCTCGCTCGGCTCGTAGCCATCGATCGTCCACGCCATGACCTCGCGCTGCTCGGTCGGCAGACTGGTCAGCAGGCCCATGACGTACTCGACGTCCCCGGTGAACGACAAATGGTTGGCGTGCTGAGTCCAGTTGACCTGGATCGCCTCGCGCTCGCGCTTGACGTTGTTGCGGCTACGCAGGTAGATCCTCTTGGCGGCGATGCGCGCATATGCCTCCGGCGCGGAGACGTCGGCCCAGTGGCGGAAGAGATCCAGCATGGCCTGCTGCGCCACATCTTCGGCCTCCTGGACGGACGCGCCGAGCCGCACCATGAAGCCGGTCAGGCGAGGGAAGTCGTACCGGAAGTAATCATCGAAACTCCGGGGGGTGAGGTCGACGGTGAACAAGGTGCCCGCTCCTTTGTGTGTCGGTCTAGGACCTGACGTTGGAACTGCATGGCAACCTCCGTTGGACAACGGTCTTCGGGGGGCGCCAAACGTGTGGCTGACCCCCCACGCGTGTGGCTGACCCTCATCTCTCGACCACTAAGTGTCTTGGGAAGGCCCGAGCGTGCAGTCCTCTCCCAAAATTTTTCGGGCGGGTTTGAGATCACCGGATCCAACGCCACATGAGGACGACGCCGAGCGTGACCACCGCCGTGATCGCGGTGACCAGGATCGAGTGAGAGCCGGCGTAGGCGGCTGGCACGCCCACCAGCATCGCGTTCACCACGGTCATCAGCCCCGGCGTACCGCCCGGCTCATTCGGCGGCTGCGCAGCGTCATTCCGCTGCTTGACCGGAAGGTGAGGGAATCCCTGCTGCATCGTTCCTCCATCGCACTGCCCGCCTGGCATCGATAGGGAAGTGCAGACATCAGCCGCGACGTGCAACCCACGTCCATCGCCAGCCGGCAAGCCGCGGCCGCCGTGACGAAACCGTCCTGGGGCTAACCGAGCTATGCGAACGTACGGAAGGCATGAACACCCCTGATAGGAGAGCGACGTGTCCAACGCCCTCGACGGCCCGGCCGATACCGCGCAGTACGTGATCCGTCGAGCGACCGTTGCCGACCTCGACTGGATCAACGCCAATGACGAAGGGTGGCCCGTCCACGAGCATGGCGAGTACGGCAAGCCCTATTCGCTGGACAAAGCGTGGGCGGTGCTGATCGCGGACGACGTACAGGGCGAAAGTCTGGGCTGGATGTACGTGGTGGACATGCGCGATCACGTGACCTCGCAACTGCTGTACGTGGACCCGCGACACCGACGCCGCGGTGTCGCCCGAGCTCTGATGAAGCACCTTCACGCCAGCTACCAGGGGGAAATCGTGCTGGGCGCGTGGGACCGCGCACTGTACGAGGTGTGGATCAAGCTCGGTTTCGTCTACGAGCCGCCGGCCGAAGGCGAACGGCCAGGCGATCGCTACGGCAACATGATCCGCCCGCCGATCCGCTGACCTGGCGTCGGAGGAGGACGTCCCGAGGACGTCTCGAGACGTCCGAGGGCCGTGTCGGCTGCGTTCGACGCGACCGCCAGGACACGGGGCCGCCCTGGGCGTTGATGCTGCAGGGTGGACCGCTGCAAGAGGCGGTCCACCCTGCATGCTTCGCCTCCGTGGGGAGGTCGGCGGGGATGGTCAGGTGCTGACGGCTCTCGGTGAGAAGACGCGCTCGAGGAACTCGTGGCGGGCGTCTTTGTCCAGGGTGCCGTCCAGGGAGAGGGCTTTCTTGATCGATCGTTCGCTGACCTGGCGGGAGATTTCGAGCCTCCGTTCCGCCTCCCCGATGATCTCCTCGATCGTGTGGGCGGCTGTGGCGGGGTCGTGTCGGATGAGCCAGTCGAGCATCCGGGCGGTCGGTGGCGTGATTCCGTAGAACCCCCACGCTTCCCATGGGCGGTCGGCGCTGTCGTTGTGGTCATGCTCGCTCGGGTCGTGCTCGTCGCGTTCGGCGATGCTGCGATCGAGCTCCTGGCCGTGCGCGAACTCCCGCAGCATGGCGAGGTGGAGGATGTGGGCGAGGTCGTGGACGCGAACGAGTTTTGTCACGTCGGCGGCCACGTCCCAGCTGAGGGTCTCGGCGATCTCCCGTACGGCGGACTCGGTCCGCCACCGCAGAGCCCAGCGCTTCCGCCAGGTGGGGCGCTCCCACAGCTGGCTGAAGAAGCTGCGGCTGAACCGCGTCCACACCTCGGCGATGCCGGGCGGCAGGGGCCCGGTCTCCCGGTCCACGCCGACGGCCTCAATCCGGCCCTCGGCGGAACGGTGGCGCTGTTCGGCCCACTCTTCGGCCACCGGCCGGGCCCACATGCTGCGGCCGCCGACCGTCGACTGCGGCAGCGGCACGTCACCCTCGCCGCGGGAGACGTAGGCCCGCAGCGTCGAGGCGCCGATGCCGGCGATGCCCGCCATCTCGGCGACGCCGACGAGTTGGTCGCCGGTCAGCTCCGGGGCCGCCAGCGCGACCACGGCCCGGGCCGGATCGCCGTCGTGGCGGGAGGCCCACAGGGCGAGGGCGTCGCGCCAGTCGCCGGCGGGAGAGCCGAGGACGGACTCGACGTCGAGCTCGGTGATGGACAGGACGCGGGCGCGGGCCGGGTCGCCGCCGGTGAGCATGTCCTTGGCGGTGACGGTCACCGCAGCGGGCACCTGCCGCCGGTAGTACTTCTCACCGGGGCCGTCCCAGACCTGGCCGGGGCGATACCAGGTGGTGCCGTCCCACCAGTACCCGCCGGCGCGGAACAACAGGGCGGCCTGTTCCTCAAACCCCATGACCATGTGGACGGAGGCGACGTCGTCGTCGCGATACACCATGACGGAACGGCCGTGCTCGGGATGCCAGCGCACGACCCAGCCCAGATCGTGGCGGAGCGGGTCGGTGGTGAACACCAACCAGCCTCCGTCGGTGCAGCGGTCCTCGCGGCCGAACATGTCGTCGGCCTTGTGGCGGCCGATGGCCTCGATCGCGACCGGGTCATCGAGGGGGATGTGGGAGTCGTCGACGAACGGGAGGTTGGGGATCGGGTGGTCGGTCCGGATGCCGTTGGCGACGGCCCGGTAGGTGTGCAGCGACATGGGATCCTCTCCGGCGGCAGTGCTGTAGCTATCTACATCACCACTGTTTCTACAACACAAACCGCTTTCCCTCTACAACATTCCGCCGAGTTCCTGCTCGATCCCGATAGGCCGGGCGACGTTGTTGCGGGATAACCTTTGTTATCTGGCAAGACGGCCGCCGAAGGCCCAACGCGAGCTGGGTGGACCCCCGGCGGGCGACGCGGTTCGTTTTCCAGTTATCTGGCAACTTCGAGAATGGTGGGCGTGGATCCGATCGTGACCGAGCGGCTCGGGCTCGAGCATCCGCTCATCCGGCATCTGTCCGATTTCCTCACCGACCTGGCCAACGCGGACGCCTCGGTCAACACCATCCGCGGCTACCGCGGCGACCTGATCGCCTTCGCCGCCCACCATGGGGGGGAGATCGGCGAGCTGACCGCCGCGCCGGTCCGCGCCTACCTAAGCGAGATCGCCGGCCTGGCGGCCTCCAGCCGCAAACGCAAACGCGCCGCGGTCGCCTCGTTCTGCAAGTGGGCGATCCGCCACAACCTCCTCGACGCCAACCCGATGGACCGGATCGACACCATCCGCCCGGCCAAGACGCTGCACCGCCCGGCCGCGGCCGCCGACGTCACCAAGGTTCTGAACGCCATCTGCAGCCGACGCCCGCGCAAGGACCTGCCACTGGACCGGCTGCGAGACCGGGTGCTGTTCGAGACCGCCTACGTCTGCGGCGCCCGCGCCGCCGAAGCCTGCGGCCTCTACGTCGAAGACCTCGATCTGCGCCTGGACGACGAGCACGCCCGCATCCACGGCAAGGGCGGCAGCGTGCGGACCGTGCTGCTGGACGACCGCGGCTACGTCATCCTGCTGAAGCTGTACCTAGCCCAGGCCGGGTACACCCACGGGCCGGTGTTCCGCGCCTCCATCAACGGCAACGGCGGCCCGCTATCGTACGACGCCGCCCACCACCGGTGGACGCGCTACTGCACCGCGGCAGGCGTCGACATCGACATCCACCAGCTCCGCCACGCCCACGCCACCGAACTCATCAACGCCGGCGTGTCCATCGAAGCCGTACGCCGCCGCCTCGGCCACGCCTCCACCGAAACCACCCAGCTCTACACCCTGCTCGACGACAAAGTCGCCGACGCCGAAATCCGCGCCGCCCGCCGCCAGCGCAACCAGGCAGCGCGCTGAGACGACGGTGGCAGGTGACGTCTCACGCATCTCCGAGCTGATCATGCCCGTGCCCGACAACGGATAAAGCGGCTACCGGGCAACGGCGTCCTGCCGACCGGCCACGCACTCACTAGCAGCGTCGGGAGTGACGGCCGACCTCGACGACGCCGGTGTCGTACGCGCCACCTGATCAACGGGCCTCTACGGTTCCAACGCCGCCGCCTGGGCGAGCCCCGACAGGTCGATGATTGTGATCTCACGGTATCCGGTAGTGATCAGGCCCATGGCGGTCATGGCTGTGAGGACGCGATCGACCGAGACGCGTGAGGCGCCGATGGCGCTGCCGAGCTCGGTGCGGGTCAGGCCGAGGTCGATGACGCGACCGCCGGCGGGAGCCGGTTGGCCGTGGCGTACGGCGAGGTCGTACAGCAGCAGTGCCAGCCGGGCACGAGTGGACCGTCGCGTCATCAGGTGGTGCCAGAGATTGTTGTGCACCTGCTCGGCCAGGTACCCGGTCGCCTCGGCCGGCATCAACTGCATCTGCCGGTTAAAGACCTCTCGGCCAATCGTTCGGACCTCCACGCCGGCGGTACCGGCGAAGGCGAACGTGTGGTGTGCCGTGGTGCCGGACAGCGCTTCGGCATCGCCCAGCACATCGCCAACAACCCGCACCCCGGCCAGGACCTCATCACCGTCGGCGGTCACCATCTTGAGTTTGACGACACCCCGCAGGATGACCAGGACGTGGGTGAGCGGATCGCCCGCGCGGAACAGGCACTGCCCGGCCGGCACCCAGCCAGTCCGGCCTTGGAAGAGCAGTTCCTCGCGCTGTGCCTCGGGCAGCCGGGCAAGGAGTGTCCCCGGGCGCGGGGCGATCAGCGCAAACGGCCTCATGCTGTTGTTCATCAGCCGTGTAGCGCGGCCAAGACCGCGGGGATCGCGCCGAGCAACGCGGTGAGTGCCACGATCACCGACGCGATCCGCGTCGGGGCGGACTGGGCGAGTCGCGCGACGATGAACGCGACCAGCCCCACCAACGCCAAGATGACCACCACGCCGGAGCCGGTGGCCAGCAACAGCCGAGCATCCATCGATGCCTCCGTGTGCCTCTCGCCGAAACGCGCGTCGGGTTCGCCAGGCCTTGGTAAGGGACCTATCGGGCGATGCTGCGCTGCCTTGACCGTAGATCGGCCGCTCGCGACGGAGCTAGCTCCGCCGGTGCCCACTTTTGTCCCCCCGAAATGTCCCAACCGAAGCAATCTGGCGCGCGAGCTGGAGGTTTCCTATTCCATGAGTGCGACACCACTCACTCCGGTTCGGAGCGGTTCAGGCTGGAGAAGTTGACGATTATCCGTGTGCCTCTCGCCAGGCTGGTGATCGAACATCCGGCCCGCCCGGCTCGGATGGGGTCGGGGAACGTGGGGGTGGTAGCCCACGACATCCCCGGCCCCGCTCTCCGGCACGCCTCACGCCACCGAACCGATGAACGCCGCCGTCTCCATCGCAGCCGTACGCCGCCGACTCGGCTTGGTTAGTGGCGTGGTTGGCCTGCTTCGTGCAACTCGTTCGTCTTCATGCTGGCCATCGTGCGGGGCGCGCGCTGCGGCGTCGCCGGAAGAGGAGCGGGGGCCGACATGTAGGGCCCCCACTCGGGTCGATGTCACCAGCCGCAAAGTAGCTCTGCGTGACGATGGTGACGTTCGAGTTCAGCCCGGAGAGCCGCCGCTGCGGGCATCCGTGCGCGGTCGACCGGGCTCGGTCCGGTTTTGGGCCGCATCGGCCGGCCTCCCGGGAGCTCATCGACGCCTTCATCACCGTGCTGATGGACGGGCTCCGCCCGTCCCCGGCCACCCCGATTGGTGACGCCTCATGACGACGATTTCTGGGGATGCCGACCTGTTTGATTTGATAGGTAAATGCGTGCCATTCGCTTGACTCGATTCGGCGGACCGGAGGTTCTCACGCCGGCCGAGGTTCCCGAGCCGGTGCCCGCCGCGGGGCAGTCGTCCGTTCGAGTCGCCGCGGCAGGCGTCAACTATGCCGACATCCTGCGTACCGCCGGCACGTACTCGGGTGGAGTCGAGCTTCCCTTCATTCCCGGCAGCGAGGTCGTCGGCACGACGGCGGACGGCCGCCGTGTCATGGGGTTCACCTTCAATGGGGGCGGCTACGCCGAGCGTGCACTCCTGGATTCCGCCGAGGCGGTCGAGGTGCCGGACGAGGTGAGCGACGGGGCGGCGCTCGCCCTGCTCGTCCAAGGGCTGACCGCATGGCACCTGCTGCGCTCGTCGGCGCGGATCGCGCCGGGCGAGTCCGTCGTCGTGAACGCGGCGGCCGGTGGCGTGGGAACGCTCGCGGTGCAACTGGCCCGCGAGTTCGGCGCGGGACGCGTCGTGGCGGCGGCCTCCACGGCCGACAAGCGGGCCCTCGCGCTGGAGCTCGGGGCCGACGCCGCGGTGGACAGTGATCCCGACACCTATGCCGAACGCGTCCGGGAGGCGAACGACGGCCGGCCCGTGGACATCGTCCTCGACGCGAACGGCGGGCCCGCCATCGCCGCCGGCCTCGGCGCCCTCGCCCAGTTCGGCCGTCTGGTGAGCTACGGCGACGCTTCGCGCCAGGGCCGCCCGCCGGTCGACCCCATGGTCCTGGCGGAACGCAACCTGGCGGTGTCCGCCTTCTGGCTACGCCCGGCACTCACCCTGCGGGGCGCCTACCACCCGCCACTCCGGGAACTGCTCGCCCTCACCGCGCAGGGCCGCCTGCGCCCGATCGCCGGCTCGGAGTACCCACTGACCGAAGCCCGCCGAGCGTTCGAGGACATGGCGGCCCGTCGGACGATAGGCAAGGTCGTGTTGCGGATCGCCGACTAGATGAGTGATTCCAAGGGATCTTGGTGCGCAGACGCAGCGAGGGTGTCCAAGATCAGGTTGTGACGACCGATCTAGACACCCTCGCGACAGCACTGTACGTGAAGATCGATGATCTCCTGAAGGAATCGCCGCACCTGGCGCCCTGGCGCCCGAAGGTGGGCATCGTCCCTAAGCTCACCGACGCCGAGTTGGTCACCATGGCGATGATGCAGGCCCTGCTGGGCTTCGTCTCCGAAGCCCGCTGGTTGCGTCATGCCCGTGCTCACCTGCGGCATCTGTTCCCCTACCTGCCCGAACAACCGGGTTACAACAAACGGCTACGCGGCGCGGCGGTCATGATCAAACATGTGCTCCGGGCGCTGGCCACCGATACCGCCTTTTGGCGCGACGATGTGTGGGTCATCGACTCCACGCCGGTCGAATGCGGTCGTTCCCGAGAGACGGCCAAGCGCAGTGACCTGGCCGGATGGGCGCAGTACGGCTACTGCGCCAGCCATTCGCGGTTCTTTTGGGGACTGCGCCTGCACCTGGTCGCCACCCTGTCCGGCCTGCCGATCGCCTTCGCCCTCACCGGCGCCAAAGCCGACGAACGCCAGACCCTGCTGGGCATCTTCGACACCGAACCCGGCCTGGTGGCCGACCGACCCGGCCAGACACTGATCGGTGACCGGCACTACTACGGCAAGGCCTTCGAACACACCCTCGCCGAGGCCGGCGTGAACCTGCTACGCCCCGCCCGTAAGCACGAACGCGAACGGCCCGGCGCCACACTGTTCAAACCACTGCGTCAGATCATCGAATCGATCAACCAAACCTTCAAAGCCCAGCTCGACCTCGAACGACACGGCGGACGCACCCCGAACGGCGTCATAGCCCGCATCCTTCAGCGCATCCTCGCGCTCACCGCCGCCATCTGGCACAACCACCACACCGGCCAGCCCGTCACCCGCTCACTGACCGCCTACGACCACTGACACCAAGATCCCTTGGAATCAATCATCTAGGAGGTCCTAACAGAATGATCAGCGGACGAGGCGTCGCCAGCAGATGATGGCTGCGGCCAGGGTCATGAACGCCTCGTGGATGTCGTCTCGGATCTCCCAGCGGATGCGCAGGCGGCGGAACCAGGAGTGGCCGTAGCGAACGCGGAAAAACCAACGAACTTGTGTCTGATCTGGGGTTATTCGAAGACTCGCTCGACGATTTCGGCTTGTTCGTTCTGGCCGGCTCGGAAGTAGGCCCTTGACCAACAACGGAACGGTCAACGGCGGCACTGAGCCGGTTCGGGCGGAGTTACCGCTGTCGACCGTTCGGATGCGGGTGGCCCGTCTGTCGATCAGGACTGAGGGGGCGGGGTCCTTGGGTCGGGCAGCAGGTCGGCCAGTGCGGTGCGCACGGCGACTCGGCTCATCCCGTGCTGACGCGCGAGTCCAGCGATCGAGGCGCCTTCGTCGCGGAACGCCGTCCGCACCTGTTCGAGCTGGTCTCCGGTGAGTGCGGGTGGCCGCGCCCGCAGCATCGACCCATATCCGGGGCGCGACCGAGGCGGCGTCCTCGACTGTCGCGCCGGGCGGGGCGTTCGGAAAACGAGCGTTTGACGAACGCCCGCGCGGGCCGCGCTGGGCGTACCGGCGTCCTACTCCCGAACGTGACCCCAGCCCCAAAGTAGAGGGCCATCGTTTCGGCCCAGTGCTTGTCCATATAGGTCACCCCCGCCGTTAGAGTGTTCGAAGATGTGCCAATGATGGACCAGTGTCGCGCCTAGAGAAGTCCCCTGTGAGCTTTGTCCAAGAAAGCATCAACCTCGGCCTGGGTCCGGGCAGAGAGTGGATCCGAGTCTTTCGACCTAACCATCAGCAGAGGGAGATCGCCGTCCCAGTCGATTTCGAACTTGGGTGGTGGTTCGTTGGGGCGTCGTTGCGCCAGGCGGAAACCCCAAGACGCAGCGTCGCGCATCAATCGTTCGATGCGTTCCCGTTGCGCCGCTTCTCTCTCTTGCGCGTCCTCCGGCAGCGGTGCTGTGGCCTCCCGGACGGCTTCCCGAACGTCGTTGGTGGCCTCGGCCAACTCGGCGAGCTCGGCTTCCTTTTCCCCCCACTTCAACCGGCGGACTCGGCCAAGGAGTTACACGAGGGACCTGCGGAAGATGAGTCCGAGGACGATGGCGGACAGTGGCCACGCGAGCCTGCCGGTCATGGAGTCGATGAACTGGAGGGTGCTCACGCCTCGATAATGCCGCTTGTGGACGGTCTGCTGCCTGGGCTTCCGGGTGACCGGTTACGGTCTGGTCGCATCCTCGACAGGGCGGCTGGGGCCAGATCTGGGACGGCACCATGCCGGGCGTCGCCGACGCGCGCCGGTTCAGCGTAGACCTCAACGAGCTCGGCCGCATCGCCGAGGCCGACCTGGTCACCTGGGACCGCGCACACCAGCGATGGGGGCCAACGTCGTGAGGAACAAGCCACGCGGTCAACGGCGCACGTCGGCCTCCGGGCCCGAAAGGAGCCGATAGATCCAGCCCTGATCGCGATCTGGCTGTTCGCGTGCTGTCATAGGTCAGTGGGAGACTTTGCCCATGGCGCTGCGGTCACCGATCTACCTCGACACAGAAACACTGCTCGCTCAGGCCGAATACCACGAGATTGAGGTATCCCGGCAGGCGGACATTGTCGAGAAGACAGTGCGCAAGAGGTCCGGCGGAGGCAAAGCGGGTATCTCCGGCCTGACAATGAATGCATCTGTTGGGACAGATGTCGAATACCAATCGACCTACAAGCTGGAGCCGAAGGAGAAGGCCACGGCGAGCAAGGTAATCGACTCTCTTATCGCTGATGGTGCCGTCACGGTCAACCCGGACGACAATACGGCCCTCAGTAAAGATGACCTGATTGAGATCGAAGGAATCACGCGAATAACTGCGGCCAGCCTGGCTGGAAAAATGTTTTTTGTTTTCCGCCGGCTCATGGACGATGCAGATGTCGATCTTGAGACTATCTCCGATCTCAATGTCGAGGCGCTGCCTGTCGCCGAACAACTGAAGCAGGTTTACCTGCGGAATGAACTCCTACCTATCCCGCTCTTGTTGGAACTCACCGGTTCCACACTCCCGCAGAAGGTCTACGTCAACGTACGGCCGGACCACTTCATCGACGAGGCATCGGCTAACAGGGTGGAGGGTGAACTGCGCGTCTTGGGCAACGTCGAACGGCTGATCCCTGAAGGCGACGAGGGATATATCAGCGCTGAAGAGTGGCTGCTCTATGACTGGGAGCACATAATGCGGCGCAAGCTCATGCCCCAGATAGGCGACATCGTCGAAGACGTTATGGTCAATCAGCTTGAGCTCGACCTTCCGGCAGAGGACGTCCACGCCTTCATCGCGGGTCCAGCCATCATCGTGAACGCGATCGCGCTCTACTGAGGCTTTGCCGATACAGGCTAATCCCGAGGTCGCCCACCGCCGACGCCGCGGCCCGGCCGCATCTCGACCGGGACCCGCGCGAGGTCCGCGCGCCGGTCGTGCGAGGCGTCGGACCGCTCACGCGTGCACCCCAGCTCGGCGCCCACCGCCGCGCCGCTCCACTCCGGCCGGATCAACTCCTTCAGCGGAGGGTGGTTCCTGTGGCCCTCGCCGCTCCCCGAACGCGCGGATCAACAGCGCGAGGTTCGAAGACCTGGCGAAGTCGGCCACGACCCAGCACATTGCCAGGACGACTAGCACGAGCACGCCGACGACGAGGGCCAGTGCCAGATGGTCCATGGCTGCGAGTGCGCCGATGGCCGACACCATAAGGCCGCCACCCGCCGCCTTCGCGATCTGGGCACCGTGACTCTTCACGACATAGTCTTCCGCGCGTGCGGTGCGTTCAGTTCACGGCGCAGCGTCCATGCACGGGTGAGGAGACGCGTCGCGTAGCCGAGCTGATGCCATCGGCCCGCTCCAGCTTCTGCCAAGTCCCACAACTCGGCATTCCACTCCTCTAGGTAGCGCAGCCGGTGTGCGATGGGCACCATCGTCCCAACCGCCGCCATGAGCCGCCCGGCTGATGGCGTCACCTCAGCCCGTCTTCTCTGAGCCCACGCAATTTCCTCCCGAGCGGTATGCAACGAGTTGACTAGGTTATGGGCATGGAGCTGAGCGTTGTTCAAAAGACACAGATTATCATTCAACTGTCTGATTGATTGGGTGACGCGTACGTCAATATGTCGAATGAACTGATGAACGTCCCTGAGGCAGTGGGCAAGGGCTTCGGCATTGGACTGTGCTACAGGGCTGAGGGTCTGACGGCCGAGCGTCAATGCTTCAGCCTCAAGCGATCGGACAAACGTCCTAAATTTGGGAAGTGCATTGTCGGGCGGACGGTCCGATGATTGCACAAGTCGGCAAAACAGTCGCGCTTCTTCGTGGGCCTTATTTACATCTTTCGTAAGATTTGCTGCCCGTCTGTATAGCTCTTCATCCAGGTCAGAGATCGTCACGTCCACTATGCCGACGAGCTGTATGTGCTTCACGTTGCGCCGCCGGCAGGACGAGTCCGCAGGGCGGTGAACTCTCCGATCTGGGTACGGGCCTGAGCGAGGGCGATGCGGGCCCGCTCTGCGCCATCGGGGGTCAGGCGGTAGTAGCGGCGCCGCGGGCGTCCCTGCTCGCGAGGGTCAGCTTCCTCCCATCGTGACTCCACCCAGTCGATGCCTTCCAGGCGGGCAAGGATCGGGTGGATGGTGCCGCTGGCGAGACCGGCGGCCTGGACGATCTCCAAGCCGTACATTTCGCGTGTCGGTTCTTCGAGCATTGCCCGCAAGACGAGCTGCGTCGGCAGCGTCATCCGCGGGCCCGTCTTCTTCGGCATGCTTTAACTCTACCTAGACCCTAAGTAGAGTTCAACTTAGAGAGAGACGTGCAGGTCCGGCGCTACTTACGTGGCCGGCCACCGCCCACGCCGCGGCCCGGCCGCATCTCCACCGGCACCCGCTCGAGGTCGCCGCGCCGGTAGTGCGGGACGCCCAGCACGTCCACATGTTCGGGCAGGCGGCTGGCGCGCCGGTCGACGGGGATCGTTGCGTACGCCACGCCGAGGACGTCTCTCGGCTGCTCCCCGGTCGGCAGTTCAGGCAGCGACTTGCCGGCCGCGTAGGCGCGTATCACCGGTCCTGCTCCATCGTCCCGGTCTAAGTCCGCACCGCACGTGGGAGACCATCGAATCTCGTGCGCCACAGCGATCGGTGGGCCGCTTGTGGACGCTATTTCTTCTAGCGCCGGTGACGCGGGCCAGAATGATGGCCATGCGAGGCGGCAAGAGGTGGTGGCCGTGGCTGGCGGCGCTGGCGCTGATGGGCGGGCTGGTGCTGTTAGGAGCGGTGACGTTCGCTCCTCTGGGCGGCAAGGACGGTCTGCAGAGCTCTGCGAACCGCGCCCAGCTGACCGGGGGGTTCGTGCTTGTTGTCGCAGGTTCCGCCATCGCCGTGTTTCGCTGGGCCCGGCAGCGCTCAAACGCGCACCGCGCGGCGACCGCACCGACCACCGACACGCTGACCCGCGCCAAGGACATGCTGGCCGGGTTGGTGGGCGAACAGTGGAAAAACGAGGCACGGCTGCGGTCCTTGGACGATCCAGAACCGATCCCAGTGAGGTGGCGCACCCCCGCACCGAACTCGCGCACCGCCGCAGTGATGGACCATCCGGCCAACATCGCACCAGGCGACGCACTCAAAACCGATCAGGAGTGGTGGACGGCCTCCAGCGCCGACATCGACGCACTGGTCGACCGATTCCGCCACCTTCGACGGCGGCGCCTGGTGATCCTGGGCGGGCCTGGGATGGGCAAGACCACCCTGGCGATGCAGCTTCTGCTGCACCTGCTGGCCACCCGTACCCCCGACGAACCGATCCCGGTGATGCTGCCGGTCGCCAGCTGGGACACCGACCAGCATCCCCGGCTGCACGAGTGGCTCACCGACCGTCTTCCTCGCGACTACCCCGCACTGCGCTCACCCGGGCTCGGCGCCCACGTCGTACGAGCCCTGACCGCCCGCGGGCACATCCTCCCGATCCTGGACGGGCTGGACGAGCTACCCTCCTCCGCCCGAGCCAAGGTGATCGCCGCGTTGAACCGATCCCTGGGCGGCGATGACCAACTCATCCTCACCAGCCGCACCAACGAGTTCACCGCCGCCGTCACCACAGCCGGGGACGTACTCACCTCCGCCGCCATACTGCAACCACGCCTGCTGGCCCCTGCGGACGCCGCTGATCACCTCGCCCGCTGCCTGCCGCCCAACCCTGGACCGCAATGGCGAGACATCCTGATCAAACTGCGCAACACGCCCCCGGCCGGACCGTCCGGGGATGGCCCAGCGGCATTGGCCGGGATCGCCGCCACACCGCTGGGATTGTGGCTACTGCGCACCGTTTACACCGCACCCGGCACCGACCTCAGTGTCCTGGCCGACCGTAACCGCTTTCCCGCCTCCGCCGTGCTGCGGGCACACCTGTTCGACCAGCTCATCCCCGCGGTCATCGCCACGCGCGAGCCCGGTAAGAACCCCGCCGAGACGTTTCGGCCCCTGCGCCGCCGTGACCCCGAACAGGCACGGCGCTGGCTGAGCTACTTGGCCTATCACCTCACCAACCAACCGACGCCAGGCGGCAACGGAATCCGCGACTTCGCCTGGTGGCGGCTGGCCGCCACCAGCCACGCGATCACGCGAACCACTCACCTCGCCGCCACGCTCCTCAACGCCCTCGTGTTTGGGCTCATGCTCGGGCTCATGGCCGGCTTCCTCGCCGGGCCCATGGTCGGGATCATGGTCGGGCTCGTGGCCGCGCTCACGGTCGGACCCGAAGCCTGGCGCAAGGGCGGTGCACGGCCGTGGGCGAATGACTTGCCAGGCCGCGCCGACCTGCGCTTCCAGCAGCGAGCAGCCAAGCCCATGCGCATCGTAGTGATCGGGCTAGTGGCCGGGTATATGGCCGGCGGGGTGGTCTGGCTCGAGTTCGGGCTCGAGTTCGGGCTCGTGGCCGGGCTCATGAGTGGGGTCGTGGCCGGGCTCACAGCCGGGCTCACGGGCGGAGTTTTGGGTGAACTCGGGCTCGGGCTCGTGATCGGGCTCGCGTTCGGGCTCACGGACTGGCACAAGTTCGGGCTCATGTCCGGGCTCGCGGTCGGGCTCGCGTTCGGGCTTCTGGGCGCGCTCACGGTCGGGCTCCTATTTAGGCTTCCGGTCCCGTTTCTGGCGGAGGCACCGGCGCAGCTCGACCACGCCACGACACCGATGGGCAGCTGGCGCGCCGACCGGACCCTGAACCTCCTTCGTATCAGCACTGCTGGGCTTACGGTCGGGCTCATGGCCGGCTTCATGTTTGGAGTCACGGTCGGGCTCACGGGGCTGGCGGTCGGACTCACGGTCGGGCTCGCGACCGGCATCGTAGGCGGGCTCACTGCCAAGCATCGTGCCTGGCTGGCGTATTTGGTTGCCACCTGGCGACTCTCCCGAGCCGAGCTTCTACCGCGCCAGCTGATGCCCTTCCTGGACGACTGTCACCGCCTCGGTCTGTTGCGCGCGGTCGGCCCTATCTACCAGTTCCGGCATGCCGAGCTTCAAGACCACCTAGCCGCCGCCTACGACCACCAACCTGATGTGGCTAGTGGAGTGACGCCTTAACCGCGCGGTCGGCCACCACCGACACCGCGGCCCGGCCGCATTTCGGTCGGGACCCTCTCGAGGTCCGCGCGCCGGTAATGCGGGACGCCGAGTACGTCGACATGCTCGGGCAGGCGGCCGGCCCGCCGGTCGGCGCGGATCGTCGCGTACGCCACGCGGAGGACGTCGGCGGCCTCCTGGTCGTCGAGGAGGTCGTCCGGGTGCTCACCGGTCGGCAACTCGGGAAGCGGCTTCTCGGCCGCGTACGCGCGCACCTGCTCCTCGTCGTACAGCAGCTTCCGGCGGCCGGGGTTCACCGGCGCGGGGAATGCCGGGTCGGTCACGACGCGCGTGTTCCGGAACGTCTTGTACGCGATGCCGAGGATCCGCGCGGCCCCGGCCCCGTCGACGACCGGCCGCCCCCGGGGGATCACTGTCGGTCTCCGGCGGGCATTTCGTCGAGCAGGACGCTGACGTACGGGCGGGCGACGTCTCGACGCCGAGGACGACGAGTCCTCGGAGGAGTGATCACCGGCCGTCCCCGGCAGCCAGCCGGGGACGGCCCCTCTCCCCTCTCGGAGTGATCGACCTGCGGAACCACAACACGAGGCCGGCGAGGATACGCCCCAACGGGGCGGTCCCTCGCCGGCCTCGGGCAAGTTGACTTTGGAGTATTAGGTCTGCGGCATCAAATTTCTGGACATGGTTTCTGGACGGTGTCGTCGCTCGTCGCTATGGTGTCCGGAAAAGTGTACGTTCCCGGACGCGTGGTGGGGCCCATCAGTCTGAAAAATTGCAGGTCAGACAGATAGGCGGCCCGAATCTGCCGTATTCCGGTGGCACCCCACCTACCAGGCCATCGAAGAACTCGGCCGGGGCATCCGCACCATCTTCATCTGCGACTACCTCGCCGACGAGGAACTGCGCCGAGAGATCCACGAGGGCCTGAACGTGGTGGAGAACTTCAACTCCGCCAGCAAGGACATCTTCTACGGCAAGGCCGGCGACCTGACCGGCGATGACCGCGAGCACCTCGAGGTCTCCGCCCTCGCTCTGCATCTGATCACCGCGGCGATCACCTACCTCAACACCGTGATGATCCAGATCGTGCTACGCGACCCGGCCTGGAACCGGCGCCTCACCCCGGCCGACCGGCGCGGCCTGTCCGCCTTGTTCTGGTCCCCCCTGAACCTGTACGGCCGGTTCGAACTCGACATGAACAACCACCTGGACATTCTCGGCGGCCCACCGGTGCCGCCTTGAGGATAGAGAGCCGGGGCCCGAGCCAACGGGACCGCCGAGCCTCTTCCCGCTCGGCCGCCGTAGGCGCCCTCTCACACGACGTGTCGGCGCGCCTTGGTAATCGGTCCCGGCCCTCCGCGAGCCGGGCGGGCGGCCGTCCGTGCCGAGGGCCTGGCATGGTGTGGCGCTGGTCCCGGCCGCGACCCGCCGGTGCGCTCTACCGTGGGAGATGCGGTGAACCGGAGGGCGGCCATGGGCGCCGCGGCGAGGTGGCATAGCTGCTCAGACGGGGGGTCTTCCCACGTCGTACTCACCAATGACGCAGCAGGTCATACGTGTTTCCAGACGCGCAGGTGGGCGGTGAAGGCGCCGTCGTTGTCGCTGAATGTCTGATCGTTGGGCTCCAGGTACAGCACGGTCGTGCCGGTCGAGGGAACCGCGATACAGCCTGTGCCGGGCAAGAAGAACGCTCCTTGGGGGTAGCCGGTCTGCCGGGCGCGGAACTCGCCGATGAGGGAGTAGAGGTTGGCGCCGGGCAGCGGCCATTTGCCGTCGTTCGGCGCGGGCCAGCCCTCCCAGCCGCGCGGCCCGTTTCGTCCGGTGAACCAGACGCCGGCCCAGATATCACCGCCGGTCTCCAGCACCTCGATCGAGTCGCCGGGATGCAGGTCGATGCCGCGCCCGCTGCCCTCCACATCGACGATCGTGCCTCCTCGGGCGTCGATGGTGAAGGTTCGGTCCAGCTCCAGCGATCGCGTGCCGTGGCATGGGTCGGCGTACGCCGGTGAGGCGCTGATGGTGGCCAGCCCGGCGGTCAGGACGACCGCGCCCAGGACAGCGGCTGTGGTTCTCCGCGGGTTCATTCTCATCTCCGTTGGATCGGCCCATGCGGGCGACGATAAGGGGAAGGTCGATGCGGTCGGGTGGTGGTGGGCTGGGTCAGCTGCGGCGCGGGCCCGGCTCGCTGGCAGCGACGACAGGCGGCGGCAAAAGCCGGGCCAGGCGCGCCCTTATTTACTGTTACGCCGGACCGTTATCGTGAATGGTGTAGAGCAGTCGGCGAACCGGAGATGATCCCCGTCGCGCACCGTGCTTTGTGGTGCGCCATTGTTCCGGGTGGTTTCTCAGACGACGCCGGCGATCTTCAATGCGCAGAATCCGATCCACGCCAAGACGGCGATGAAGATCACCGTGATGAAGAATCCGGCGATGAGGGTGCCCGGGTGGCGGCCGTCGAGATCCTCGGTGACCGGCGCGTTCCGCTGTGAGGAGAGCGTGCGCGGGGCGCTCGTCCTGGGCGGGATGTGGCGTGGCCGGTCGGGCACCGGTCCCCAGCTGTATCCCATTCCATAACCACTGCCGTCGGTCTTGTTGCCGTAACCGTACCGATACCCGTATCCCATTACCGTCTCCGTTCATCGGTTCGACCAATTGGTTGGACGCGCATCGTGCGCATGAGGTTCGCAGTCGCAGACGAGCGAATCCCTTTTGCCTAAGATCGTCGGCGAAGAGGTCCACCCGGCCGCCATGGCGGTGTTTTAAGACGGGCGTAGAAACAGCCCAAGCCGCGTTCAGCGGCTCCCGGTGGTCACCGCCGTGGCCAGAATGACCACCCGGCCGGCCTTCGGCGGCCACCGGCCGCTACGCGACCCGGACGCCGCCGACACCGGAGACGAAGACTGACCACCACGATCAGCGATGAGTCATTTACAGTTGGCGATGACTGGTGTTGATGAGCTCCCGCCGGTCTCGCGCGACGAGGGTGCGCGGGACCAGGGCGGGGCGGGCCGGGGCCTGCAGACGCGTCACCTTCCCGGCCCGCGCCTACATTTGACCGGGCGTTGGGGCGGCATGGGATGGCGCTGCCGGGGCTGCGGGCAAGATCGGTTCATGACCGCAGAGGAGCCCGGACAGTCCGAGCAGTTCGAAAGGCGCTGCTGATCGCCTACATCGAGGCGGCCAAAGCCGATCCGACCACAGCACTGCTCGGCACCTCGGGGATCTTCAGCCACGTGTTGATCGAGCCAGCGGACTCACCGTTCGCTTCCTGGCTCATCGAACGGCGGATCGCGGTGGTCACCGCCGGCGGCGAGGTGACCCTGCCGTACGGCGGCAGTCACCTGCAGATTTCCGTCCTGGCCCATGCCTGATTATCCACGTCCGAGCTGGCCGCCACAGTGATCACCAGCGGGGACGAGCCCCCGATGGCGCACTGGCAGGCCCTGGAGGAACTGCGGGAGCGCTGCAACCTGCCCGCGATGGTCCATCCCGGTCCGGCCTGCCCGAACAGCTCCTGACCTAGCCCGGGGGGAAGCGGGGCGTGGCGATCTGGCGCGAGGCGCCGCCTGGCCCGCCCGGCGGCGGGCGCGGGTCGTGGTGGTCACTCCTGGCTCTGCAGGCGCCGCATCAGCTCTGGCGTCAACGTGCTCGTCGGGCCCGTCGGCACCGGCAAGTCGTTCACGGTCGCCCGGCTCGCCGAGCTGTGGCGCGAGCAGACCGGAACACCCGTGGTCGGCCTGACGACCAGCCAAAACGCCGCGTGGGTGCTGGCCAGACCGGGCCTCTGGCCTGCCGCCCCTCAGCTGACCGTGCGCTCCACGTAAGGGCGCAAAGCCTTGCGCAGCTTGGCCGCGTCCGGCGCCTGCCCGATGACGGTCCGGCCGTCGAGCGTGACGCTAAATGGGCACGCCTCATCGCCGGGCACCGTGAAGCGGCCCAGCGGCCTGGCGGTCTTCGCCTCGTAGATCTCGAAGACGTAGGAAGCCTTCAGGACCTCGATCTTGGTCGTGTACTGCGGCCGTGTGCGCCCCGACCCTTGCCAGTACAACCTCGCAACGGATCCGGGAACGTATTCGCAGACCCGGGTCTTTCGTGTCCCGACCATGTCCTGGTAACCACAGACGGCGAGCTGGGCCTTGGACTTCACGTCGGTATCGCTCACCCCCCAGCGGGAGGGGAGCTCGTCGGCGTCGTCGCTGGTGTTGGTATCCACGAACAGCAGTCTCACCGCGTGCGGGCCCTTCCCCCAGTAGGGCTCGGCGATCTCCTTGAAATACGTGTCGCCCCGCGCCTTACCGACCGGCTCAGGCGGGCAGAATTTGTCCACGGAGGCCGGGGAGGGCGGCTCCGGCGGCGGCGGATCGGCCAGCATGCCGGAGATCGCCACACCACCAAAGATCACGACGATGCCGATGCCGAACGCCCACCATGAGATCCGATCCAGCCTTCGCATGCACACGATTCTGGACGATCGGCCCGCACACCTCTACTGTTGAGCGCCCGGTTGTTGTCAGTAGCTTTCGCCTGGTTGTTATCAGTCGGAATGGGTCACTTCGGGGGATCGAAGTAGGGGCCTTCGCCGCAGCCTCGTACCCATCGCTTGAAGATTTCGATCTCGTCTTCGGCACCGCGCTCGAATTCGGAGCGGAGGTTGACGTGGAGGGTTGTGACGTCGCGGTCGAGTTCGAAGTCGCAGCGGGTTTCGCGTGCTGCTTCGTAGACGCCGTGCGCGGTGATGTCGTAGCCGGACATTCGGCCGGCGCGGCTGAAGACGAGGGCGGGTTCGAGGTGGTCGAAGAAGATCCAAATCTGTTGGAGCCCCGTCAGCCCGTTCATCCCGGTCGCGTAACCGCGCACGATGATGTGGCTGTCGGTTTGCTTGGGCCGGGGCAGGGCCGGAGTCTTGTGCAGGTGGTCGTAGTTGGGTGGCGATGTATCCGCGGCTCGCGTGAAGGGACCAGTCGTCGCCCGCATCGCGGTAAGCGCTGAAGGCGGCGGCGAAGTGCTCCGCCGTCCCGATGACGGCATCGGACAGGTAGGCGGTCGAGCCCTCGTTGGAAAGAGGTGAGGCGCCCAATCTGCCGACCGATTCGAGTACGCCCGTCTCTCCGGCGGCCGAGAAGAACTCCGCGAGTTCGTCGGCGCTCGCGGCGTCGGGGGCGATGAGGTGCACACCGCACGCCCGTTTCGGCTCGCCGTCCCCGTACCGCGACCAGAGCGCGTAGTACACGCTCAGCAAGAACAGGACCGCGATCCTGTCCCTACCTGTCAGGTGCCGGATCAGCAGGGTCTTGCCGTCCGACAACGCGAATCCGGCGGCGACCTGCCTGTCGTCCACCTCCAGCGCGAAGGTTCTCTGAATCGCCTCGGCGGCCAGGCTGAATGCCGTGACCTGCCGGTCGGAGGTGTCGCGCGGCTTGAGCTTCTGAGCCTGCGGCGCGTACGAGACGGAGACGAGCGGCGCCTGCGCGAGCGCTATCCCGCCCGCCGCCATCAGATCCATCACCTGCCCGACCGTGAACCGCCTGCTGACGTCCATGAGCGTGGTGACCGCGACCATGATGGTTCCCCACTCGTGCGTCACCCTGGCGATGTCGAGCGCGATCGGAACGTCGTGCCAAGCGTGCAGGACCGCGCTCTCGTGCCGGACGTCGACGTCGACGTCGACGCGGATGCGGTCTCCGTCGATCGACGCCGACAGTGCGGGAAGCGGAGGGAGCGGCCTCGACGGGAACTCCAGGCCGAACCCCAACCGCGTGAACAGCTCCAGGTTGGCGACCCGCCATCCGTCGTCCTCGCGCAGGAGGGCGCACTCGTACGAGGGGTTGACCAGGAAGAGGGGCATTTCACCGGGCGGCAGCCGGAAACAGCCCGCCCGCCATGTGAGGTGCGGTCGCCCGGTGGCCTGGAGGTCGCCCTCGACCCACGCGGGCGGGCGGCACCGCTGGTGGTGCAGTGACGCCGTAGCCAACCCGTCCTCCCCCCGGGCCTCCAGCGCGGGGCTCCCCCATCGCCCGAGCGACCGCCCGCACGTCTGGCAGTCGACCGGCCACAGGTTCGCCTCCAGCTCGGCGAGCACCCGCGGGCCGAGCCGCGCCCGGGTCACCGAGTCGGTCCGCATTCTTGGCGTCGCCATCGTCCAGCCTCATTCGTGTCGGGGCCACCACTGACAGTGCTCCAACGATCACAGGGTTCGCTGTGGATCACCACCCCGACGACCGCGAATGAGCCGGACGCCGCCGCAGCAGCAGGCCGCCCCTCGATCTCCGCGCCCGCGCGACCACCCTCATCCAGGAAGGCGGCACCGACACTGGCGCATAACACGTGATCGACGTCCTGGAACGTCTCCCGGCCGGACACCGCAAGACCCACACCGTCCCGCAGGGCTGCGCGGCGGCGACGTCGGCGGCACCAGACGAAGCGCAGCCCAGCTTCGTCGACGGCCGCCACCGCTTGTCCATCTGCTACAGCGCGACCCGGTCCAACCGGAAGAACTGCTCCAGCTCGGCCACCGACGGCTCCTGCGGGAACCGGCCATAGCGGGCGACCTGCTCATCAGAGAGAAATTCGAAGGGCATGGCCCCAGAACGTACGGCCCCTCACCCGGCCAGACCCGGCTCGTCACCGAACCGAAACGAAGATCAGCTTCCTACCGCTAATCCCTGCACCCAGCCTCCTCGCGGGCCGCCTCGGCCACGCCAGCATCGAAACCACCCAGCTCTACACCCTGCTGGACGACAAGGTCGCCGACGCCGAGATCCGCGCCGCACGCCTCGCCGGCGCGACCGGGGCGCACTAAGAGGTCCTAACAAAATGATCACTGTTGCCCGGTGATGGTGGGTCTGCCTGTTTGATCTTCGGTGTGAGGAAGGGTGAGCAGCCACCGTGGATCGTGGCCGACAGCTTGTGGGAGCGGATCGAACCG
>NZ_BSTJ01000014.1 GCF_030269445.1 Actinoallomurus iriomotensis | reverse complement strand
CGTTACGGTGCGGCATGGGGGCCTTTCTGGTCGATGTAGATGTCGCAATCCACACCGAGCCAGAAGGCCCTCACCTATTTCAAGATCATCCACCCGTGTCGCCGTACCAACCTCCGTGGTCAGTACACCTAGGTGCGCAAAGCGGGTCACCATAACGCGCACTTCGTCTCCTCAGAATGAGTCCCGGGGCGCGCGGCGCCCCGGGTTCTTCGAGGAGGAACGCGTGCTCGGCAGCCTGCAGAACCTCGCGCGGCGTACTGTCCGTGCCTTGCTGGCACGGCGGACGCCCGGCCGGACGATCGCGGGTGGGCTCGCGGCGACGCTGCTTCTCGCAGGGGTCGCGTTCGTGGCCGGCAAGGGGATCGCCTCGGCCGGCTTCTCGACGCACGCCGGCACCGCCTGGCTGGGCACCACGCCCCGGGGCTCGGTGACGCTCGTCGACGCGACGAGCGGGCGGCCGTCGGCGGAGATCGTGCTGCCCGGTACGGCTGGGCACCGGCTGCAGATCAGCCAGGACGGCGACACGATCCTCGTCTACGACCCGAGCACCGGCGTGCTCACCAAGATCGACTCCGGGCGGCTGACGGCGGGGCCGGCACGGGCGACGGTGCCCGGGGTGCGGCTCGTCGCCGGGGCCAAGGCCGCGTACCTCGTGGACTACGGGGCGGGCACCGCGCAGCGCATCGACCTGGCGACGCTGGAGAACGTCGGGCCGGTGATCCGCGTCCCCGGCCACCTCGGCACCGCGGGCGTCGACGGCCAGGGCACGCTGTGGGTGCCGCGCTCCGACGACGGCATGGCCGTGCCGGTCACCTCCAACGGGCTCGGCACCCCCGTAGACGTCCAGGGGCGCGGCTCCAGCATGGCCGTGTCCATCGTCGGCGGGCGGCCGGTCGTCGTGGACGGCACCAAGGGCCGGGTCAGCGTGCTGACCGCCACGGGTGTCGCCTGGTCGGCGGCGCTTCCCGGGGCCGGCTCCGGCGCGGCGCTGCTCGCCCCCTCCGCTCAGGACAAGGGCCGGCTGCCGCTGGTCGACAAGGCCGGCGGCCGTCTCTTCGTCGTCGACACCGACGCCCACAAGGTGCGGGCCGTACGACTGGACACCGGCGGCGGGCACGACCTGGGCGCGCCCGCGATGAACGGCGACCGCGTCTACGTGCCGGACCAGACCACGGGTTCGGTGCTGGTCTACTCGACCTCCCGAAACACGTGGGAGCCGTCGTTCCCGGTCAGCGGCAAGGCGGGACCCATCGACACGCTGCCCCAGAACGACGCCGTCTACTTCAACGACACCGAGAGCTCCCACGCGGTCATGGTCGGCGCCGACGGGACGCCGCGGCCGGTGCGGAAGTTCACGCCCGCGCAACCGGGCGCCAAGAAGTCCCCGAGCCCGGCCGGTCCGGTGCTGCCCGGCTCGACGCCGAGCGTTCCGGCGATCCGGCCCAGCGTCCCGGGCAGCGGCCCCTCCGGACCCGTCACCCGCCGTACGCCCGGTCCCGGTGTGCCCTCCCGGCCGTACGGAAAGAGCACGTCACCGGGCATCCCGACCACCCCGAGCGACACGCCCACGGACGGCACGTCCACGCCGACGCCGCCGACCACCCCGACGCCGACACCCCCGACGACGCCCACCACGCAGCCCACCACGCCGGCGCCCGAGCCGCCGGGCGCGCCGACCGGCGTCGACGCGGCACCGCAGCCCGGAGGCTCGATCCGGGTCTCCTGGACCCCGCCGTCCGGCGCGCCGAAGAACATCTCCTACACCGTCTCCTACACGGACGGCGGGGACTCCTCCGGCTCGGTGCAGACCACCAGCACCGTACTGACCGTCGACGCGACCCGGCTCGTCTTCCTGCGCACCTACACCTTCTCGGTGACCGCGCACACCGACGGCGGCGACTCGCCGGCGGCCACCGCCAAGGCGCGGTCCGGCGGCGACGGCAAGTCGTTCACCGTCGACGTGTCCAAGACCACCACCGACCCGGTCAACCCGTGCACCGACCTGCCGAACTGCCGGGCGACCATGCGCCAGGACCCCACGCACGACAGCGCGGCGACCGGCGAGGCCCCGCAGGGCTCCACGGTCGTCGGCTACTGCCACAAGGACGGGCAGTCGATCGGCGACGACGACGGGGTCCGGTCGACGCAGTGGGTCCTCATCGAGTCCGGCGGCAAGCGCGGCTACGTCAGCACGCTGTGGCTCGGCGGGGCGAACGCCTACCAGAGCGTCTGGCCGTGCCCGTGACCACCGAGTTCTTGAACCATGACGCCCCACAGGAGAGGGATCCGATGACTCTGACGACTCAGGCGCCGCCGCCACCGCTGCCGGTCGCCGAGTTCGCGCACCGTTTCACCGCCATCGGCGACAGCGTCGCCCAGGACATCAAGGGCAAACGCGAGGTCGTCAACACGGCCCTCATCTGCCTGCTCGCCGAGGGGCACCTGCTGGTCGAGGACGTCCCCGGCGTCGGCAAGACGTCGATCGCGCGCGCCCTCGCGGTGGCCCTCGGCGTGAACTGGGGGCGGATCCAGTTCACCCCCGACCTGCTGCCCTCCGACGTCACCGGAGTGTCGATCTTCAACCAGCGGACCCAGGAGTTCCAGTTCCGGCCGGGCCCGGTCTTCTCCTCGATCGTCCTCGCCGACGAGATCAACCGCGCGTCCCCGAAGACCCAGTCGGCGCTCCTGGAGGTCATGGAGGAGCGGCAGGTGACGGTGGACGGCGTCGCGTACCCGGTCCGCCGGCCCTTCATGGTCGTCGCCACCCAGAACCCGGTCGAGATGGACGGCACGTACGCGCTGCCGGAGGCCCAGATCGACCGGTTCACCATGCGGCTCACTGTCGGCTACCCCGACCACACCGCCGAGATGGAGGTGCTGAGGACCCAGGCGAACGGCCACCGCGCCCGGCCGGTCCACACGGTCACCGACGCCGCCGCGGTCGGCGAGATGATCGCCGCTGCGCAGCGGGTGCACGTCGGCGACCCGGTCTATGACTACCTCGTACGGCTCACCGCCGCGACGCGGACGGTGCCCGGCGTACGGCTCGGCGCCAGCCCGCGGGCCGGGATCGCGCTGCTGCGCGTGGCCCGCGCGCACGCCGCCGCGAGCGGGCGCGACTTCGTCACGCCGCACGACGTGAAGGCGCTGGCCGTGCAGGTGCTGGCCCACCGCGTGCTGCTGACGGCCGAGGCCCAGGTCGGCGGCAGGTCCGGCGAGGACGTGGTCCGCGCGGTGCTCGCCTCGACGCCGGTGCCGGACGGGAGGTAGACCGTGCCCACCCGTACCGGAGTCGCCCTCCTCGTCGCCGGCCTGTGCTGCCTCGCCGGGGGCTACCGCCTGGGCTACCCCGAACTCGACGTGCTCGGCTGCGCCGCGCTGCTGGCGGTCGTCCTGGCGGTGGCCGCGGTGGCGTGGCGGCCCTCGCTGGAGTTGTCCCGCGACGTGCAGCCGACGCGCGTGCCGCGCGGGGACCCCGCGGTGTGCGTGCTGACCGTGGGCAACACCGGCCGGCTGCCGATGCCCCGTACGGTCGTGCACGACCGGCTCGGGTCGCACCGGGTGCCGGTCGAGGTGCCGTTCCTGCGCCCCGGCGGCGAGACCACACTGACGTACCGGCTCGACACCACCCGCCGGGGCGTGTTCGAGGCCGGGCCGCTGCGCTGGGAGCGGCGCGACTGCCTCGGCCTCGCCTCGGCGGGAGGCGCGGCCGGCGAGGTACGAGGGCTGTACGTCCACCCCGCGACGCATCCGATGACCATCGTCCCGTCGGGCCGGGCGCGCAACCCGGAGGGCCCGGCCGACACGGTCGTGGCCGGCGGCACGGTCTTCCACCGGCTCCGCGAGTACGTCGCAGGCGATGACCTGCGGCGGATCCACTGGCGGTCCACCGCCCGCACCGGGACGCTCATGGTGCGGGAGAACCTCGACACGAGCCTGCCCGCCACCACGGTCCTCCTCGACACCGCCTACGCGGGCTACGACGGCGACGCCTGCTTCGAGGAGGCCGTCGAGGTGGCCGCGTCGGCGCTGGCCGCGGCCGTACGCCTGGGCTTCCCGGCCCGCTGCGTGGCCGGCGAGTCGGCGGTCGAGGCGAAGGGCGACGCGGGGGAGGCGCTGGACTTCCTGGCCGGGCTGTCGCTCGGCACCGGGCCGGGGGTGAGCGGGCTCGCGCACGCCCTGCCGCACCGGCGTACGGGGGCCGCGCTCATCGCGGTGACCGGACGGACGAGCGACGCCGACCTCGCGGCGCTGCGGCAGGTCGCCCCGCGGTTCGACGGTACGGCGCTGATCGTGCTGTCCGCCGAGGGTGCGGCCACCCCCGCGGCGATGGCGGACGGCGCCGTCCGGGTCATCGCCGCGGGCCGGGCGGCGGAGGCCTGCGCCCGCTGGAACGACCTGGCGGGGGGCCGGCCGTGACCGTACCGTCGCGCGTCCTCACGGCGGCGCTCGCCGGGGTGGCGGGCCTGGCGTTCGTGCCGCTGTGCACGGCGCGGGTGCTGCTCGTCGTGCCGTTCGCCGCCGTGCTCGCCACGGCCACCGTCGCCGTCCGGCGCGGATCGCTGCCGGTCGCGGTGGCGGGCTGGCTCGCGGCCGGGCTGCCGCTGTCACTGGCGCTCGGCACCGGAGGCGCCGGCCTGCCGGAGGTGGTGCGCGGAGGTCTGGTGGACGGGTTCCGAATGGCGCTCACCCAGGCGCTGCCGCTGCCCGCGACGCCGGCCGTGCTGTTCTGGGTGTTCACCCTGGTCTGGTGGGCGGCGTACTGGGCGGCGCGCGCCGCCGACCCGCGCGTCACCCCGCTGCTCGCGCTCCTGCCGCCAGGGCTCGTGCTGCTGACCGGCATCGGGTTCGGCGTCTCCCAGCCGGGACGCGGGCTGCCGGTCGCCGCACTGTTCGCCGGGCTCGCCGTCGTCCTGCTGGCGGTCCGGAGCGGCCTCGGCCTCCGGCGGATCCTCGTCGCGGCCGTCACGTGCGCGGCCGTCGTCCTCGGCGCCCTCACCACCGCCGCCTGGCTCCCGTACGAGGGGAAGCGGCCGGTCTTCGACCCACGCGCGCTCGTCCACCCGCCCGAACGGCTCGAACGCCAGCTGAACCCCCTCGCGTACGCCTCGCTGTGGGCGGCCGAACCGCCCCGTCGCCTGCTGACGCTGACCACCGCCGCGCCGGTGAACCAGCGGCTCGCCGTGTTCGACCACTACGACGGCCTCGACTGGTCCTCCGGCGCGTCGTACGTCCCGGTCGGCTCGCGCCTGCCCGCCGGCGGACGGCCCGGCCGGTCCGTACGGGAGAGCGTGGCCGTCGACGACCTGCCGCTCGCCTGGCTGCCCTCGCCCGACCGGCCCACGGAGGTGAGCGGCACGCTCGTCCGGGTCGACCGGACGACGGGCGTGCTGACCACGGCCGGCGGGCACGCCGCCACCGGGCTGCGCTACCGCGTGACCGCGGCCGTGCCCGGCCTGACCGCGCGGGAGGCGGCCGACGCGACCCCGGCGTACGGCCCGTCGTACGCCGACACCCTTGACGTGCCCGCGAACGTGCCCCCGTCGATCGTGGCCGACGCGGACCGGCTGACGCAGGACGCCGCGAGCCCGTACCAGCGGCTGCTCACGCTCCAGGACCGGCTGCGAACCCAGGACCGGTACGACGTGCGCGCCGCGCCCGGCCGCACCGTCGGGCACCTGCACTTCTTCTACGACAAGAGTCATCGGGGCACGGCCGACCAGTTCGCCACGGTGTTCGCGTTGATGGCCCGGCACCTCGGCTTCCCGACGCGGATCGCGGTCGGCTTCACGCCGGGCCACCCGGTCGGCGGCGGACGGTACGAGGTGACAACGGCCGACGTGGTGGTCTGGCCCGAGGTGGCCCTGCGCGGGCTCGGCTGGGTGCCGTTCTATCCTGTGCCGCGCGCCGGCGACGGCGGCGGCACCATCGGCCGGTCCGTGGGCGAGCCACCCGAGCGTGCCGCGCTGGACCAGGCCGTCGCCGCCCGGGGGACCGGCGCGACGCCTCATCCATCCGCCGCCGCGCGGCCCTCGCCGCCGCCGTCCGGCGGGGCGGTGTACCGGTGGTGGCCCGTCGCCGCCCTGCCGCTCCTGCTGCTCGCCGGCTACCTCCTGCCGGGACCGGTCACGCGCGCGCTGACCCGGCAGCGACGCCGGTCCGGCACGCCGTACGAGCAGGTGGTCGGCGCGTGGCAGGAGACCGTCGACGCGCTCGCCCGGCTGCCCGGAACCGGCGACCTGACCACGTCGACCGCCGAAGAGGTCACCGAACACACGCGAGGCCGACTCGGCGACGCCGCCGGCACGCACATGGAGAGCCTCGCCCGCCACCTGTCGGCCTCGGTGTTCTCCGGCCGCCCGGCCGGCGAGGCCGACGCGGCCGCCGCATGGCTGATCGCCACGCGAATGCGGACGCTGGTCGACGGGCGGATCACCCGCGCCCAGCGACTCCGCGAGCTCGTGCGCCCGCCGTGGGCGCGCCGCACTGCGCCGAAGGGAACGAAATGAAGCTCAGGCGGTCGAGAACGGCCGAGATCCAGGTCCCCGACGGCTACATCGGCCTGACGCGTGTACCGGCCGCCGACCCGGTGGTCGCCTTTCACGCTGTGCAGGAGGGTGTCGGACGCCCGGTCCTGCTGTTCGTAGCGCCCCAGGTGGGGGACTTCGAGGGGTTCCGCCGGACGCTGACGCACCTGCCGCAGGGCTTGGGCATCGCGACGGTGTACGACGCGGGCCGCACGCGCGCCGGCCATCCGTATGTCGTCACCGCGGCGCCGGGCGGGTCGCTGGGCGACCGGCTTTCCGGAGGGCCGCTGTCACCGGCCGCCGCCGTGGCGCTCACGGTGAGGCTCGCAGAGGCACTGAGCACGGCGCACGCCATGGGGATCGTGCACGGCGACATCCGGCCGGAGTACGTCTGGCTCGCCGACGAGACCGCCCCCGCGCTCACCGGCTTCGGGCTGTGGTCCCCGGCCGCGCCGCCGCTGTCCTGGGCGCCGGTCACCTGCGTCCACCTCGCACCCGAGGTGCTGGAGGGTGCAGAGCCGGGAGCCGCGGCGGATGTGTACGCCCTCACGTCGGTACTGGCCACGGCGCTCAACGGCGAGCCCCCGCACCTCCCGGCGGCCTGGGCCGGCCACGCGACGCTCATCCAGCGCAAGCTCGAGCCGTCGCCCACGGCCGGCACCCGTCCAGACGTCCCGGAGGCCCTGCTCGCCGTTGTCCGCCGCGGCCTGGCGGCGAACCCGGCCACCCGGTACGCCTCGGCGACGGAACTCGCCACCGCCCTGCACGCCGCCAAGACCACCGATCCGGTCGATTCGGCCCGCAGGGAGGCGACGGCGACGCTCGCACCACCGGACCACGCCGCCCCACTCCTCACCGAGCAGACCCGCCCCGGTGAGGAGACTGCGGCGCCCACTCCCGCCGACTCCGGCGGGCCGCTCGTCGGGATGGTGGCCGATCTGGAAGTCGGGGCGAACGGCTCCAGCGGGCGGCGGCGGATGCTGGTCGTGGTGGCCGCCGCGTTGGTCATCGTCGCCGTCACGGGCGTTGCCGGAGTGTGGGGGAAGAGCCGGTCGCCGCAGGCCGCGGCGCGGCGGCCCGGCCCGACACTCTCGGCTTCCGCATTCCCCTCGCACCCGGCGCCCACCGCCACCCGGCAGGCGCCCGTGCTCAGCAAGCTCGAACTCACCCGCTACCAGCCTGCCAAGCTCAAGGCCGTGCCCGCGCCGCAGCAGGCCGTGCTCACCTGGACTCTGCCACCGGACGCCCGGCGTGACGGGGCCGGCATCATCATCCGCCGTCAGCCCGCCGATGACACGCCCGTCGTCGCGCTGTCTCGGGCCGACGGCCGGCTGCCGGAGACGTACGTCGCGGTGCCGCTCACGGCCGGCCGGCAGTACTGCTTCCTGGTCGGCGTGCTCCTGCGCCGGGCCGACGGAGGGACGGCGCTCGCGCAGTCCGGGCCGGTCTGCGCGATGCCCCGCTGACCCGCACGGCGGGACGCGGTGCTGGGCCATAGTTGAACGCGGATGACGGCAGGAGGCGGTCGGTGACCACGGGCGGAGCGGCCGGCGCGGACGCGGCGCGGGATGACTTGGCGCTGAGCCGGTTGATGCC
The DNA here is from genome assembly GCF_030269445.1 of Actinoallomurus iriomotensis. Classification (GTDB taxonomy): domain Bacteria; phylum Actinomycetota; class Actinomycetes; order Streptosporangiales; family Streptosporangiaceae; genus Actinoallomurus; species Actinoallomurus iriomotensis. The sequence continues at coordinate 329,941 of NZ_BSTJ01000014.1, read as the reverse complement.
CCGGGTAGCCAAGGCGTTCCCGCTCCGCATGCTGCTGAGCTTCAAGCTCGTCACCCGCCTGTTCGAGGCGATGGTCGCGCTCCAGACCGGTCACGGCTGGCCGCTCGCGCTCGCGGCTCTGGGCTGCGGCGTGCTCGACTGCGTGCTCGCGCCGTTGCTCAGCGGCCCCGGCCGGCGGATCGTGCCTCGCGTGGCGCTCGACACGCTCGACGTGACGCTGTGGTCGCTCGCGCTGCCCGGATCCGGCGACGTGGTCGTCATCGCGGCCAGCCCGGCGATCACCGAGGCGGGGCTCTGGTACGGCGCCCGCGGCCTGATCCTCCCGGTTCTCGTCGGCGGCGCGGCCACCGCGGCCCAGGCCGCCGGCGGGCACTTCACGCTGCTGACGCTCCTGTGGCCGGGTTTCGCGGCCCTCGGCGGACGGCTCATCCGGAGCTACCTGCTGGCGCGCTGGCGGGAAGAGGCGCGGCTCATGCGGCACCACATCGAGGCCGCGGTCAGCCAGGCCGAGCTCGCCGGGCAGAACAGCGTCGCGATGGGCGCCGACTCCGTGGTCGACCTCCTCGTACGGACGGCGCCGCTCATCGCGCGGTACGAGCCCGCGCCGGTTCCGGGGCCGTTCTCGGGATGGAAGGCGGCCCTGGCCGAGGCCTGCGGGCGCCAGTCGACCTACCTCGGCGTCGCGCTGCTGCGCTGGCAGAGCGCCTACAACTCGCGCAGCCCCGACCTGTCCACGGACGTCGAACTGCGGATCACCCCCGGGGCGGGCACCCTCCTGCTGTCCCCGGCCCAGGCCCGTCGCCTGGAGGCGGATCTGGACGCGATGGGACCGCGCGGCACGGTGACGGTCGACGCCCCGCACCTGGGGCCGCCCGGCCAGCGGCAGGAGGTCCTCGTGGACGGGCGTACGGTCGTCGTCCCGGCCGACCCGCGGCCGGGCACCTGGCCCGTCACCGCCGCGCCGATCGCGTTCATCGGCGGCGCGATGATCGTGCTCTGCCAGTCGGTGCCGGCCTGGGAGGCGGTACCGCTCTGGCTCACCGGACCGCTGGCGCTGGCGAACATGGCCGCGGCCTGGTGGGCGCACCGCAACGCCGGTCGCGACCGGCGCGACCTGGCGCGACGGGTGATCCCGGCGGCGCTGCTGCTGGGCGCGCTGCAGAGCGTGGTGACCTCGCTCGCGATGCGGGTGGGCAGCGGCCGGCTGCCCTTCGAGTTCTTCCTGCACTGGGTGGTGCCGCTCGTCTACGTGCACGCCCGTGACCTGCGCCGGAGCCGGCTGCCGCTCGTCGCGCTGGGCGTCGCCGCGGCCGTCGGCGCCGGTGCGCTGGCGATGCCGCCGTTCCCGGCCGCGGGCGCGGTGAACGGGCTGTGCTGGTTCGCCCCGCCGCTGCTCACCATCATGGGCGTCCGCGACATCCTCGACCAGGACGTCGCGGACATGCACGCGCAGCGCCTCCGAATTCACGACGAGGCGGTCCGTGCCGGGTTCCGCCGGGGCCGACTGCTGGTGGTCGAGTTGACCACCGAAGCGGTCGATCAGCTGAAGGATCGCTATCGCGCTCTCGGAAACGCTGTACCGCGTCAAATGGGCGAGGAGATCGAACGCCGCCTGGAAGAGGCGGGGACCATGCTGGCCACGGCCGCGGCCGAATGAGTGGTCATTCCTTTCTGTAATGCAATGGTTTATCCGGCGGAAATCCGTAATCATGGGGACGGAGATTCCATGCGTGGGGAGGACGGGCATGCCGCGGCCTGTCGATGCGTGCGTCCGCGTGGTCGTCGTCGACGACGACGCCGTCAACCGCCACGGGATGGCCGCCCTGCTGTCCGCCTCGGACCGCATCACGCTGGCCGGGGCGTACGACCACGATGAGGCGCTGACCGTCGACGACGTGTGGAGCGAGGCCGACGTGGCGATCGTGGACGCCGCCGACCACCGCCGTACCACCGACCAGTTCCCCGGCGTGGCCGTCGTCGAGCACATCCGCCGGCACGCCCAGCGGCTCACCGTGATCGTGGTGACCGGCCACTTCTTCGACGACGCCGTACGCCGCCGCATGCGCGAGGCACGCGCCGACTTCTTCTACCACCGGGCCGACATGGCCGACGCGGAGGCGCTGTACGACGCGGTGCTGCGCCCGGAGTCGGCGCGCCGCCGGGTACCCGAGCCGCGCGACCCCGAGGGCCAGTTCCGGCATGGCGTCAGCGAGCACACGCGCGTCAACCAGGCGGTCGGCTACGCGCTGGAGAACGCCCTGGAGGAGCGGCTGGCCGAGCACGCGGAGCCGCGCAGCCGTCGCTGGCTGCGGCTGCGCGGCGACTTCAACCGCGTCGCCCGGCTGACCCCGGTCACCAGCGACGGCCGCCGCCCCGACCGCCCGCAGGACGAGCCCTCCCTGCCGCAGATCACCCGCTTCATCGCCTGGGCGATGAAGGTGAAGCACCCGACCGCCGACAACGACGAGACACCCGCCTAGAGGCTGGTCAGGCCGATTCCGCCGCCTCCGAACACGCGCGCACGAAGTCGCGCACGACCGGATCGGTGCTGTCGCGTTCCCACACGACGGCCAGTTCGCTCGGCTCGGCGTCCTCGACCAGCCGGTAGTGGACTCCGGGGCGCCGGTAGACGCGCGCGCTCGACTCGGCGATCATTCCCACGGCCCGGCTCGACTGGACGTTCTGGAAGAAGTCTTCGGAGTTGCCGACCTCGGCGGCGATGCGCTGCCGGCCGCCGAACCGGTCGGCCGCCAGCCAGAACTCGCGCAGGGGCCCGGAGGCGGCGGGCAGTGCGACGAACGCCTCGTCCTTCAGATCGGCCAGGCGCACGGTGTCGCGGTCGAGCAGCCGGTGCCCGTCGGGCAGCGCCACGCACCGCGGTTCCCGCCTCAGCACCTCCACGTCGAGCCGCTCCCGGCCGGGCACGGGCAACCGTAAGAGGGCCGCCCTGATCTCACCGTCCAGCACGCCCCGCGCCGGGTCGGCCCAGTCGACGACCCGCATCCGCACACTCCAGCCGGGACGCGATCGCCGGAATCCCGCCTCGATCCGGTTCGTCAGGGCCGGCTCGATGCTGGAGTGGTATCCCACCTGGAGTACCCGGGTCGCCTCGGCCGTCACGGCGCGCAGGTCCCGCGTCCAACCGTCGAAGTCGGTCAGCATCCGCGTCGCCACGGGCAGCAGGGAACGTCCGGCGTCGGTCAGTTCGACGCCGTGGCTGCTCCGGACGAACAGTGGCGCCCCCAGGGTGCCCTCCAGCCGCCTGATCGACTTTGACACCGCGGGCTGGGCCATGAGCAGACGTTCGGCGGCCCGGGTGAAATGCAGTTCCTCGGCCACGGCGACGAAGCAGCGCAGAGCCTGCAGTGAGATATCCACCTGTTGATAATGCCATTACGGCATAAGCGCAGTTATTGGCATCGGAGTACCGAGCCGGTCGAGGGTGGAAGCGCAGTGGAAAGGAGAAGCATGAGCACCCTGGCTCCCACCCCCATCGTCCGCCGGCCGCGGCCTGCGGATCGCGGGCCGTGGCGCGGCATGGGAGCGGTCGTCGCCGCGGCCGTCGCCGCCATGACACCCGTGTTCGGCGTGGCCGCGCTCGCCGCCCCGATCGAGCGCGGTACGGAGATCTCCGGGACCGCCGTCGGGCTGGCGCTGAGTGGATTCTTCGCGGTCACCGCGCTCGGATCCGGCGTCGCCCGCCGCGTCGCGGCGCGCCTGCCGCTCCCGGCGGTGCTCTTGGTGATCGATCTGCTGGCCGCCGCCGCACTGCTGCTGGCGGCCGTGGCGAACGGCCCGGCCGGGCTCATCGGCGCGCTGCTGATCGGCGGCGCGGCCAACACGCTGCCCCAGCCGGCGGCCGGGCGATACGTCGCCGCGCGTGTGCCGGGACACCGGCTGTCATTCGCCACCGGCCTGGTGGGGGCGGCGCTCGGCGCGGCCCCGCTGCTGCCCGGCCTGCTCGCCGGACTGGTCGCCGGGCCCTACGGCTGGCGGACCGCGCTCGTGACGGCGGCCGCCTTCCCCGTCCTCGCGCTCTGCGTCGCTCCGCTCGGCCGGACCGGCCCGGCTCGTCAGGAGGAGGAATCCGCCACCGGCAAGGACGACGAGACCGCTCCGCAGGCGGCGGATCGCCGGGTGCTCCTGCTGTGGACGCTGGCGGCCGGACTCGCCACCGTGGGTTCCAACTCGGCCGCCTCCTACTTCATCCAGATCGGCACGCACTCCGGCCTGTCGACGGCCACCGCGGGACTGATGCAGTCGCTCGCCGGCGTCCTCGCCATCGCCGTGCGGTTGACCGCGGGCGGCGTCGCTGACCGGGAGCCCCGGCACAACCCGGCCGTGGTCGCGGCGATGATGCTCAGCGGCGCCCTGGGCCTGGCGCTCACCGCGTTCGGCACGCCCGTGGCGTTCATCGTCGGCGCCGTCCTGGCCGTGGCCGGCGGCTGGGGCTGGACGGGCCTGCTGCTCGCCTCCGTGATGCGCCTGCTGGACGGGCAAGGCGCCCGCGCGGGCGCGTGGGTGCAGGCCGGCCTGTTCTCGGGTGCGGCGATCACCCCGTTCGCCTTCGGCGCGGTCGCGGGCGCCGTCGGCATCCCGGCCGCCGTCCTGCTGGCCGCCGTCACGGCGCTGGCCGGAACCTGCACGATGGCCGCCGGCATCCTGCTCCGGCCCAGCGCCTGAGACGCCGTACGAGGTGGTCAGTCCTCGACGCTGATCGCCAGGCCGGGGCAGACCTGGGCGGCCTCGCTCACGTCGTCGTCCAGGTCCGACGGCGGGTTCGCGTCGCGGAGTACGACGATGCCGTCCTCGTCGCGCTGGTCGAACACGGCGGCGGCGAGCATGACGCACTGGCCCGATCCGATGCACTTTTCCTGATCGACGCTGACCTTCATGCCGAATCCCTCCTCACCAGGAGACGGGCAGCTCGTGGACGCCGTACACGAGCATGTCGTGTTTGAACCGGATCTCCTCCAGCGGCACCGCGAGCCGCAGCGTCGGGACGCGGCGGTAGAGCGTGCCGTAGACCACCTGCAGTTCGACCCGCGCGAGCGGCTGGCCGAGGCACTGGTGGACGCCGTACCCGAAGGCCACGTGGTGGCGCGCCTCCCGGTGGAGGTCCAGTACGTCCGGGTCGGGGAAGGCCTTCTCGTCGCGGTTGCCCGCGTCGGTCGCCACGATGACGCCCTCACCGGCCCGGATCAGCCGCCCGCCGACCTCGACGTCCTCGGTGGCCACGCGGCGCCGGCCGCTGTGCACGATGTTGAGGTAGCGCAGCAGTTCCTCGACCGCGCTCTTGATCAGCACGGGATCGCCCTCGCGCAGCTCGGCGAGCTGGTCGGGGTGCTGGAGCAGGGTCAGCGTGCCGAGCGCGATCATGTTCGCGGTGGTCTCGTGGCCGGCGACGAGCAGCAGCATGCCCATGTCGGCGAGCTCGGAGCGCGTCATCGTCTCGGCCTGTTCGACGACCAGCCGGCTGAGCAGGTCGTCGGCGGGCTCGTCGGCCTTGCGGTCGAGCAGGCGGATCAGGTACTCCTTCAGCTCGTCGCCGGCGGTGACCGCCTCTTCGGGCGTGGATCGGCTGCTGACCATGGCGCGGCTGCATCGCTGGAAGAAGTCGTGGTCGGCGTACGGGACGCCGAGCAGCTCGCAGATCACCAGCGAGGGCACGGGCAGCGCGAAGGCCGAGACCAGGTCCACCGGCGGCGTTCCGGCCAGCATCGTGTCGATGAGCTCGTCCACGATCCCCTGGATCCGCGGGCGCAGAGCCTCCACACGCTTGATCATGAAGGTGCTGGTCAGCATCCGGCGGTACCTGCCGTGTTCGGGCTCGTCCATCGAGATGAACGTCCGCGACCGGCGGCGTCTCGCCCGTGAGCCCGCGGTGACGTGGGGGTATCCGGGTCTCCGCACGTCGGCGCTGAACCGGCGGTCCCGCAGGACCGCGCGCTGGTCGTCGTAACCGGTGATCAGCCAGGGGCGGCTGCCGTCCCAGAGCCGCACTCTGGTGACGGGGTCCTCGGCGCGGATCCGGCCGAGTTCGGGCGGTGGGTCGAACGGGCAGTCGCGCTTCATCGGGTAGGCGGGCACACGGGTGTCCGGCATCGAGGCCTCCTACACGGACAGTTGCCGAACGATTGTTCGGCGATTGCCTCAGCATATGCCGTACGGCAGTGCCTGAGGAGAGTGCTGAAATGAGTTCTAAATCACGTTTCGCCTGCTAAAGAGCGGTTTGTCCTGCAGGTTTCCGAACCCGGCCCGGCGCGGTGGCCGCACCGGCATCGGCCGCGAAGCCGGCGGCGGTGAACAACTTCATCGGAGCGCACACCAGCTACCAGGTCCTGGCCTACAAGGCCTCTACCTGCGGTTCGAACGTCTGACGGCCGTCCGGCAGGGCGGGGTTCCTACTCGACGACGAGGGAGATGAGCTCGTCGACGAACTGCAGGATGCGGTCGGCGTCCTCGTCGGCCCGGCCCGAGTGGAACAGCGCGACGCGGCCGTGGGTTCCGACGAACACCATCACGGCCGCGCGGTCGCTCGGCAGGCGCAGCCGCGCACCCGCGCGCTCGCAGCGTTCGAACGCGGCGGCGACCGACTCCACCACCGGCACCAGCGGGCCGCGCGGCCGGCCGTCCGGCTCGCGTGCGACGCGGCGGTTGCCCAGCATCAGCCGGTAGTGGCCTGGATTGGCGATCGCGAACCGGCAGTAGGCGTGCATCTGGGCCCGGACCCGGCCGACCACGTCGTCGGTGTCGGCGCTCTCGTCGGCCTCCCGCATGACGGCCGAGAGGCGCTCGTAGTCGTACTCGACGACCCCGCGGACGAGCGCGGCCTTGTCGGCGAAGTGCTGGTAGATGCTCGCCGGGGCGATGCCGGCCGCCCGCGCGACGCCGCGGATCGTCAGCGCCTCGGCGCCGCCCAGCTCCGACAGCAGCCGTACGGCCGCGTCGAGGATCTCCGTACGCAGCCGGTCGCCCTGCCCCCAGGGGTTTCGGACCCGCTGTGTCGTGAGATCCGTCTCGTCCGGCATCAACCCATCATCCCGCGCCGGCCCCACATCGCCACCTACCGGGGGCTCAGCGCAGCGCCAGTCCGGCCCGCTCGGCGACGAGCTCGCCGCGGACCAGTTCCAGCAGCCGCCCGACCCAGTTACGGCCTCGCTCCCCGCGCGCGTGCCAGTAGACCGAACCCGGGTCGGAATAGTGGATGGGCGCGTCACCGGTGGCGATCAGGATGCCGGCGAGATCGTGGTGCTGGGCGAACTTGGCTCGCAGCAGCGCGGACATGACCCCGAGCCGCATGTCGGACCATTCCGGACGACGCACGGCCTTCTCGGCGATCTTTCGGGCCTCGTACGGCCGCTCCGCGGTGCGGATGCGCTCGGCCGCGTCAGGATCACCGGTGGACAGCGACCAGTAGGCGTGCGTGACCGTCGGATGGCGGACGCCACCGAACTCGATCTCGGCCGGGTACTCGTTCCGCAGGACCAGTACGCCCGGATCATCCGGCCAGCCCTTCGGGTAGACGACCGCCTCCAGGTTCACCGGGCCCGCCGAGGGCCCGGGCGGGTCGTCGGGCTCCCGCCGATCGGCGTACTCGGCGCGGCTGCGATCCTGCTCGGCGAAGTAGTCGAAGGCCCACCGGCGCATGTCCTCGGTGACGATGCCGAACCGGTCCGGGGATTCAGGCGCGCCGACCGCCTCGTCGCCCACCGGGGTGCACAGGACGCGCAGCGGCCAGTCCTTGGCGTCCATGTCGCCCAGGGCATAGCGCCGGTCCATCGCCGGAATGGCCAGGTACGCGGTGGCGAGCGCTCGCCTGTCCTCGTCGGAACGGCCGGCCAGGTACCGATCCAGAACCCGCAGGCAGCGGTCGGTGGAGTCCGGGCGACCGTTCAACCGATCGATCTCGTCGGCGACCTGGACGACGAAGTCGTCCGGATCGATCCAGACACGCGGCTCGTCGAAGACCCACGAGGCCAGGTCGTGCGCCGACGCTCGCGCTCCCGGCGGAATCTCGGTGGCGATCCAGCCCTGGGCCAGCTTGGTGCGCAATCCGTCGAGGTCGACCCACTCCCAGCACCAGATCGCCCCGTCCGCGTAGATCAGCAGATCGGTCAGGTGGTAGGTCCAGTTGTGGATGAAGACATGCCGCCAGGTTCCTTCGATCCGTTCGCCGTCCACGATCCGGAACGTCCTGTTCTGCACGAGCGCAGCCTAATCGGGGTCCACGTACGTCGCATTGCGGTCGACCGTCAGGTAGACGTCGTTCGCCACCGGGCGGCGCAGTTCCTCGGCGATGTGCCCGAGCAGGCCGGCGCATCGGGCGAGGAGCACGGTGCCGCGGAGCAGTTCGAGTGGCAGGCCGAGGTCGGCGAGGGCCGCGCCGCTCACCCCGGCACCGTTGAGCGGCAGCGTACGGCCGAGGATGCGCGGATGGACGCGGCCGACGGCCTCGAACAGCGCCAGGTGCGGCCCGTACAGGTCCTCCTCGTGGGCGATGCGGATGATGACCGGCGTGCGCGGGTCACCTTCTTTGTGCACCGGGTGGCCCAGGCCGGGGACCAGCAGGCCGGCGGCCTTGCGCGCGGCGATCGCGCGTTCGGCCAGCGCGTCCCAGCCCGCCTCGTCGGAAGGGTGTTCGCCGGCTTCGGCGAGCACGCCGGCGAGGAAGCGGCCGGTGTCCTCGGTGACGCCGAGGAACCGCGAGCCGCCGCCGAGCAGTCCCGCGGCGAGCGCGCCCTGGATCGCGTCCGGCGCGCTGAGGTAGGTCAGCCGCGCGGCGATCGCGGTCGGGGTGAACCCGTGGTCGGCGAGGCCGAGCAGCACGGCCTCGAACAGCCGCGACTGCCGCGGGGTCGGCCGTTCGAGGGTGAGCAGCCAGTACGCGAGCTCACCGAAGCTCACCTTGCCCATCAGGTCCCGCGCGAGATCCTGCCCGAGCAGCGTGATGGTCGTGGGGTCGGATGTGCCGAGCGAGGTGGGGAACTCGGGTACGGGTCGCGTCACGTGTGGGGTCCTTCCGTACGGTGTGGGGCGGGCAGGCCGAGCCAGGCGCGTACCTCGTCGCCGTGGGCGTCCAGGGCGGGCGGCGCGAGGTCGTAGCGCGTGGGCGTGGCCGACAGGCGCACCGGGTTGCGTACGCTCGGCACGCCCTCGGGCGAGACGACCGGCTCCAGGCCCAGCTCGCCGGCCAGCTCGACCCCGCCGCGCACGTCGTTGATCGGCCCGCAGGGGACACCCGCCTCGGTGAGCACGTCGAACCACTCCCGCGCCGACCGGGTGGCGAGGCGGTCGAGGAGCAGGGGCCGCAGCTCCTCGCGGTTCTCGTTGCGGCGCCCCACGGTCGTGAAGCGCTCGTCGCCGGCCAGCTCGGGCGCGCCGAGCGCGGCGCAGAGGCGGCGGAACTGCCCGTCGTTGCCGGCGGCCACGATCAGCTCCCCGTCGCCGGTGGCGAGCGGTTCGTACGGGAACAGGCTCAGGTGCGCGTTGCCCATCCGGTGGGGGACCACGCCGCCCGCGATGTACGCCGACACCTGGTTGACCATGGTGCTGAGCGCGGTGGACAGCAGGTTGGTCTCGACGCGCTGGCCCTCACCGGTGAGGTCGCGGTGGTGCAGCGCGGCGAGGATGCCGATCGCCGAGTGCAGGCCGGTCATGATGTCGAAGACGGAGATGCCGGAGCGGTACGGCGGGCCGGCGGGGTCTCCGGTCAGGCTCATCAGCCCGGACATGGCCTGGACGAGCAGGTCGTACCCGGGCAGCGACGCGCCCTCCGCCGAGCCGAAGCCGCTGATCTCGCAGTAGATGACGTCGGCGTTGCGCGCGGCCACGGCGTCGTAGTCGAGCCCGAACTTCGCCAGACCGCCGGGCTTGAAGTTGTGGATGAACACGTCCGCTCGCGCGGACAGGGCGTGCGCGACCTCGGCGTCTCCCGCGTCGGCGAGGTCGAGCACGATGGACCGCTTGTTGCGGTTGACCGCCAGGAAGTAGGTGCCCACACCGTCGCGTACGGGCGGCACCCAGTGCCGGGTGTCGTCGCCGGCCGGGCCCTCCACCTTGATCACGTCGGCGCCCAGGTCGGCGAGCAGCATCGTGCAGTACGGGCCCGCGAGCACCCGGGAGAAGTCGGCCACCACGATGCCCGACAGCGGGCCGGAGGTTGCTGGTGACATGAGGCGCTCCAACCGCGATACGGACAGCTGTCCGTAACTCTCGTCGCGCCGAGCGCCATCTGTCAACGGGATGCTCTGATGGTTCGTCAAGCGGTGGGGGGTGGATCTTCCGAGACCGGGCTCGTACGACCCGCGGCCCCCACCCCCACTCCGACTAGTGACCGAGTGCCGCCCGGATCTGGTCGAGCCACTGTTCGCCCAGCCGGCGTCCGTTCGGCAGTTGGTCGTCTCGATCCCAGCGCCACGTTGTGGCTATCGCCAGGGTGAGGATCCGGCACTGGCGAAGCAGGTCCGGATCGGCCGCCGGATAGTGCTCGCCGACCTGCTCGGGCGCATGGGCGATGTCGAACTCGACCGGTCCGCGGCAGCACGTCTCCAGATCGATGAACAGCTGTCCGCTCCTCGTCCTGAGCACATTGCCGGGATGCGGCTCACCATGCAGCAACTGCTCATCGGCACCGCGGTCGCCGATCGCACGGCTCAGGCGCGTCAGCGCGTCGCCGAGCAGTCCGCGCTCCGCCTCACCGAGCTCCGGGGTGCGGGCGCGGTCGCCGACCAGCGACCGCGCCTGCGCGACGCGATCGGTGAAGTGCGGCGCGGAGACGTCGACCTGCCGCATGCCGGCATGCAGCCGCACGAGCGCCCGCGCGTACTCGGCAGGCGTGAGCTCGGGTGAAGGCACAGGCTCGTAGTACCTCCACAGCGTGACCACGAAGCCGTCACGCACGTACACGCGGGGCTCGACACGAGGCTCGAGCGCGGCCACCGGACCGTCCGGTCCGGCGAGCCGCCGAGCGACCTCGACTTCGAACTCGGCGGCGGCCCGGTGCGCGACATACGCGATCCGCGCGAGAACGTCACAGGGCCGCAGGCGTACGGCGATCCGGTTCGAGTCGTGAAGAACGACCGCGTCATCGACCCACAGGCCGAGCGCGTCGGCCGCGGCAACGGCAGCGGCCACCCCTCGCGGGACATCTGATGCCTTCAACGCGCCGACGGCCCTCCTCTGTGCGCGGCCGCCCACAGCGAGGCGACCGAGACGATGATGACTGGTTCCCCGCTGTTCCACGTTGTGACCGACCGGGAGGAGACCGCAAGTGCGGCGAAGGTAATCTCGGAACTCATGGCAGACGAGGACGTGCTGCAGGACGCACCGCACCGCAGGGTGGTACGTCTGGGAGACACCGTCCGCAGGCCCACCCACCCGTGGACACCGGCCGTCCATGCGTTGCTCGGGCATCTGGAGCAGGTCGGTTCCCTTACTCGCCACGGCTGCTGGGGACCGACGAGGAGGGTCGCGAGGTCCTCACCTACCTGGATGGAGAGTCCGGTCCGGAGGGCTGGGTCAAGGTGGCCGGTTGGAGTTGTTCGCCGCTACCTATGGCCTGACCTGCACCACAGGGCTGATCGATGCGGTCATCGACTGCCGGAGGAGTGATCGTCGTGGACTCGGCTGAACGACTCGATGGCGGGAACATCGGCGGTGCTATTCGGATCGGCGATACCGTCCGCCGCGCCGCCGGACCATGGACGGCCGCAGTGCACGCGCTGCTCACTCATCTGGCGACCAAGCAGTTCACCGCCGCCCCACGCCCACTCGGCTTCGACGAGCAGGGCCGGGAGATCCTCACCTTCCTCGAAGGTCGAACCGTCGGAAGTAACAAACCCTGGCCAGGGTGGGTCCACGCCGACGACACACTCGACCAAGTGGCGCACTGGATGCACGCCTACCACCACGCAGTCGCCGACTTCCTCCCGCCACCTGACGCTGTCTGGAAAGGCGGAAACCGCTGGTCGCCAGGCCTGATCATCGGTCACAACGACGCAGCCCCCTACAACGCCGCCTGGCACAACGGCCGACTGGCCGGATTCTTCGACTGGGACCTCGCCGGGCCCGTCAGACCCGAATGGGACCTGGCCTTCACTGTCTTCAGTTGGGTGCCGCTGCACGCCCGGCATGTCGCCGCCGCCGAAGGGTTCACAGATTTTGACGCCCGTCCCCGTCGGCTTCAGCGATTCCTTGACACCTACGGCTGGTCGGGCACTGCAGCAGACTTCCTCGAAGCGGTGCGGGAACGCGTCAAGGCCCACGCCGACGGGATCCGAGAACTGGCCGCCGCCGGAGACCCCGTGTTCCAGCGACTTCTTCAACAAGGCATCGCCGACGATCTCGACCAAGCGCTCGCCGAACTCGTCACCTTCCCGAGATAACGCCAACCATCACCCCAGCCAGCCCTGGAACGTGTCAGACTGACCGCACCCGCTGGGGGCCGGGAGGTTGTGTTGGTGAGTTTGGGCACCACCGTGATGGTGACGGTGGGAGCATGACGGCGATCTGCCACAAGTCGTCGAAAGGACGAACGTGGTTCGTCCCACAGGAGCGCACGCTAGCGGGCGCCCGTCACTGACATGCGCAGGGCCAGCTCGAGCTCGGCGGTCGGATACGCCGTTTTCTTGCTCTCCGTCAGCAGACGGCGGTGGAACTCATCCAGGACTACGGCAATCTGGCAGTGCCGGTCAATGACCATGGTGATCTCGGGCGGGATCCGGTCGGGCTTTCGGCCTGCGATCCACTCGCGCAAGAACGCCGCATGTTCGGTATTGCCAACTACGCCGTTCGGCAGATGGTGCCGGAGCAGATGGCCGGCGGTGAAGCAGCGGTCGTAGGCGTGATGGTCCGCGAGGAACTCGGCTTCGGCGGCCGACAGTTCGAAACCGGAGCTGAGGGCGAGTCCGAAGTCTGCGAAGTAGAGCAGGCGGCCGTCGGTCAAGATGTTGTGGAAGTGGGCGTCGAAGTGGACGAGCCCGCGAGAACTCATGAAGGTGGTCCCCCGGAGCAGGGCGTCATCCACCCATGGGTAGGGCGACTCGCTTCGACCGCTCGTCGCCTCATCTCGCTCGTCTTCCAGCCACTCTGCCAGCGTCTGCGGCACGTGTTCCAGGAAGAGCACCAGGCTGGACGATGACCGGCCGACGGCCTCCAGCCGCTCGCGCACGGCGGGCGAACCTTCCCAGTACGCGACCGCCCCGTCAACGCCTCCGAACTGCTCAGCAAATCCCTCAGGAGGCGAGTCGGGCAGAACCCTCCAGTGGTACATGAGCGGAAAGCCCTCGTATTCGCGCGTGAGGACCCAGTTGGTGGTCATGACATGCACGGCAAGCTCACGCCAGGCTCCGAAACCGGCCGAGCCCACTCCATAGTGGTAGAACGTCGGCAGGCCAAACAGGTTCGCAGTCGACCTCGTGTTCTCCGGCCGCAACTCGACATCCGTCAACGGGACACGCTTTACGAAGACCCGAACCCCAGCGACGTCCAGTTCTCCTGACCGGCCACCGATGCCGGACCCGAGCGGAGTTGCCGCCACCACGGCCTGCTTGAGCTGACGATCACCCATCAGGGACAGACGCGTTGAGACGGCCCCATATGCGGCCAAGCGCGCGGCGTGCTGCGCATCACGGCTACGCATCGGTACTCCTCGATGAGTGCAATCCCAAACTCAGGTGTCGTGATCTCGCGAACGTGACTGAGATAGTGCCACCTGAACTGAGACGGGGAGACCTACCAGCCGGGGACGCTCGAACGCAGGCGCAGTGGTGCCCAAACTCACCAACATCTTCCGTCTAGATGATCACCAACTGGTCCCCGAACCCGTCAACAAGTGGAGCCCGTTCCGACTGTCATGGCCAATCGCTCAATCAGGGAGTACCGATCACATGGCCGGGATACTGGCCACCATGACGTCGAACTCACGTGAGGTCATGGCACCGGATTTCTCCCGTATCAAGATCCGCGTCGGCGCGCTCGTCTTCTGTGGCAACGACGTGGCCTTGATACGGCGGGACCGGCCAGGGTCGACCCACTTCACTCCGCCCGGCGGCAATGTCGAGCACGGCGAAGACCTGCTGACCGCGTTGCGGCGTGAGCTGGCCGAGGAACTCGACCTCGCCCACTCCCAGGCCGACGCGCCGGAGTTGCTGTGGGTGATCGACCAGATGGTCTCCCGCCCCGGGGCTACTCCGCCGCCGCGAAAGCTGCACCTCATCTACCGACTCCACATCACCCCCGATGTCCGCGAGGCACTGGCCACCGAGGAGTACGACGAGGTTCCCGGCGGGCATGAGGTCGGCCTCATCGACTGGATCGACTACCGCACGACCGCCGAGCTGCCGATCTTCCCACCCATCGGGCCGGCACTGGCCGCGCTTCCCGACCCACTCGCCGCGGTGACCGATGCGGCTCTGCCCGCCGTCACTGACGAGAACTACGTATGGGTGTGACCGGGTCGGCGCTCACCTCGGTGTGCGGGCGGGACTGCCAGAGGGCCCACTCGGCGGAGACGTCGCCGGCCGTTCGCAGCAGCAGGGGGAGGTGCTCGCCGACCAGGACGTCCACGCTCGTCTCGGCCGCGTGTACGGTCACGTTCATCGCGGCGCGGACCTGGCCCGTGCCGTCGCGGACCGGCGCCGCGACCGACCGGATGCCCGGTGCGAGTTCCTCATCCGCCAGCGCCCAGCCCCGTGCGCGTACGGTGAGCAGCTCCTCCTCCAGCTCGGCCGGGTCACGCGGCAGGAACGGCGGCAGGCCCGCGCGGCTCGGGCGGCTCAGCGTCTCGTGGAGCGTGTCCGGGGGCAGGGCGGCGAGCAGCACCTTGCCCTGGGAGGTGCGGGCGGCCGGGAAGCGGGTGCCGATCTCGACCCGCAAGGTGATGATCTTCGGCACCGAGACGCGGGCGACGTAGACGATGTCGGGCCCGTCGAGCTGCGACATCGACGACGACTCGCCGGTCTGGGCGACCAGGCCCTCCAGGTGCGGGCGGGCGATGTCCCACAGCCCGAGCGCGCCAACGTACGACATGCCCAGGCGCAGCACCTGCGGCGTCAGGGCGAACGCGCCGTCGTCCGCCCGGACGTAGCCGAGCTCGCGCAGCGTCAGCAGCAGCCGGCGCGCGGTCGGGCGGGCCAGTCCGGTCGCGGCGGCGACCTCCGTCAGCGTCATGCGCGGACGCCGCTCGCCGAAGCACGACAGGATGTCGAGCCCGCGGGCGAGCGCCTCGACGAAGTCGGGATCGGAGCCGCGTCCGGCCATGATCTCCCCCCTGGTCGACCGGCGTCACCGGACGGTGACACCGTGAGCATGGTCGCACAGCGGCCGAGGAGCCGTGAACCCGCCGGCCGTCCGGCGCACGGGCCCCTTGACACCACTCGGCTCCCGCGCCATCTTTCCCCTAACGCCGCTCATCGGACGAGTGTCCGGTAGGCGGTTGTTAACGAGGAAGGACCGTCACGATGGCGAATCTCGTCGCGATTCTGGCCACGACGCACCATCCGTTCTACTACCGGACCAGCCGGCTTCCCGCCGAGGAGGCGCCGCCCTTCGCCGCCGCGTGGGTCCGGAAGGTCGAGGCCTACCGCGAGACGCTGACGCGAGCCCGCCCCGACGTGCTGGTCATGGTCGGCTCGGACCACTTCCACCAGCTCTGGCTGGACAACATGCCGCAGTTCCTGGTCGGCAAGGCCCCGTTCTACGACGCGAACTACTACAACGAGGAGCGGGAGTTCGGCCTGCCGAAGTTGCTCCTCAAGGGGCATGAGGAGCTGTCGGCGTACATCCTGCGCGAGGGCATCGACCGGGACTTCGACCTGGCGTTCAGCAACGAACTGCGCGTCGACCACTCCATCACGTGCCCGATCTTCACCGTACGGCCGCAGAACGACCTGCCGATCGTGCCGATCTACACCAACATCTTCGCCCCGCCCCTGCCGCGCCCGGAGCGGTTCGTGCGGCTCGGCCGGACGATCCGCGAGCTGGTCGACGCGTGGCCGAGCGACCTGCGCGTCGCGGTGATCGGCACCGGGCACCTGTCGCTCGAACTGGGCGGCCCGCGCCAGTTCGGCGCCCACGGGCCCGACCCGGAGTTCGACGCGAAGGCGGTCGAGTGGATCGCGAACGGCGACCTCGAGGGGTGCCTTTCGGAAGTCACCCTCGACAGCCTGCACGCCCCGGGCAACGCCACCCACGGCTTCATGGACTTCATGCTGATGATGGGCCTCGCCGACGGCCGCAAGGCCGACTACGCCGACAACCTGGACCTCTTCCACACCATGGAGGCCTACTTCACCTGGTATCCGAACGGAGTGGGAGCATGAGCAAGTACCTGGTGAACAAGTTTCTTTACACGATCGACCGGGACCCCGAGCTCGTCGAGCGGTACCGCGAGGATCCCGAGGGCACCGTCGCGTGGTGGGAGGCCGAGAAGGCGGGGGAGATCCTCAACCTGCCGAGCGGCGAGCGCACCACCTGGCTGTCCTTCACGGACGAGGAGCGCCAGGCACTCAGGACGCACGACCACGTCGCGCTGTTCGCGATGGGCGCGCACAACTTCCTCACCCTGACGCTGTGGATCGCCATGTTCGAGCGCGACTTCACCGAGCCGCTGGGGATGCAGCTCGACTACGCCGCCAAGCTGTCCCACTTCGCCCTGCCGTACCCGGACATCTCCACCTGAGCAGGTGACGCCATGACCGAGCGGAGCGAGGGAATCGAAGGCGCGCCCCAGAGGTCACTCCAGCCGACGAAGGAGGACTCATGAACCCCGACCAGTTCGACGGCCGCCCGATCGTCTTTCGCGACGCGACCGTCCTCACCATGGACGACGCCGGCGTCATCGAGGGCGACGTGCTCGTCACCGGCGAGACGATCGCCGAGGTCGGCCGCGACCTCGCGGTGCCCGGCGGCACCGCCGAGATCGACGCCTCCGGCGGCATCCTGATGCCCGGCATGGTCGACACCCACCGGCACATGTGGCAGACCGCGCTGCGCGGGCTGGGCGCCGACTGGACCCTGACGCAGTACTTCGTCTTCTACTACCTCAACTGGGGCAAGATCTTCCGCCCCGAGGACATCCACGCCGGCGACACGCTGTCCGCGATCGAGGCGGTGGACGCGGGCGTCACGACCACGGTGGACTGGTCGCACGGGCTGCGGACGGTGGAGCACGGCGAGGCCGCCGCCGACGCGCTGCGGGCGGCGCCCGGCCGGTTCGTCCTCGCGTACGGGAACCTGCTCGGCGCCCCGTGGGAGTGGACGAACAGCCCGGAGTTCCGCGGCTTCGTCGAGCGGTTCGGCGCGCCGGACGACATGCTCGGCCTGCAGCTCGCCTTCGACGTCACCGGCGACCCGAAGTTCCCGGAGCGGGGGGCGTTCGAGGCCGCACGGGACCTGGGCCTGCGGGTCACCACGCACGCCGGTGTCTGGGGCGCGACCAACGACGACGGCATCCGGCTCATGTGGGAGGGCGGCTTCATGACGCCCGGCACCACCTACGTCCACGCCGCCACCCTCAGCCAGGACTCCTACCAGCGCATCGCCGCCAGCGGCGGGTCCGTGTCGGTGTCGACCGAGAGCGAGCAGAGCGCCGGTCAGGGGTACCCGCCGAGCTGGCAGCTGCGGCGGCACGGTATCCCGGTCTCGCTGTCGATGGACACCAGCGTGTGGTGGAGTGCCGACCTGTTCTCCGCGATGCGGGCCACGCTGTCCGCCGACCGTTCGCGGGAGCACCTGGAGGCGCACGCCCGCGGCGACACCGTCGTGCACAACTCGTTGCGTGCCGAGGAGGTCGTGCGATGGGCCACCATCGGCGGCGCCCGCGCGCTCGGGCTCGACTCGGTGATCGGCAGCGTGACGCCGGGCAAGAAGGCGGACCTCGTCCTGATCAAGAACGACGACGCCCCGGCCCTGTACCCGCTGCTCCACCCGTACGGCACCGTCGTCTACCAGGCGAGCCGCGGCGACGTGCACACCGTGCTGGTCAACGGGCGCGTGGTCAAGCACGAGCACCGTCTCGTCGGCGCCGACCTGGCCGGCGCCAGGGCGGCCGTCGGCCGCACCGTGGAGTACGCCCGGTCCACCATGGGCGAGCAGGCATGGCAGGACAGCCTCACCCCGGAGCTGCCCGCCGCCGAGCGCGTCCCGAACCCCTACACCTATACCGACTTCGACGGAGGCGACGAACGCCACCGCGCCCAGCGGTCGACCTGACCCTCAGCCGAGGATCTCGGCCAGCCGGCTGATGGCCGGGCGGGACCGCAGGTGGAGACGGGCGATGTCGAGCCCCTCGTCGCCGAGGACGACGAGGAGGCTGTGGTCCTGGATCGCGTAGACGACGATGTGGCCGCTCTGGCAGCGGGTGACGACCTCGCGGAGTTCGCCCATGCCGACCTCGTTGCTGGTGCTCTTGCCCAGCCCGAGGGCCGCCGCCGCGAGGGCGGCCAGCGCGTCCGGGCGCACCTTGTCCGTGTCGGACACGACGAGCATGCCGTCGACCGACGCGACCGCGCTGTCTCGCACCCCGACGACCTGCTCGCGCAGGGCGTGCAGCTCGGCGAGCACCGCTTCCTTGTTCATCCCCTGTCCTGCTTTCGCCGAGCCTAGAGGTCGACTTCGCTCTCGATGCGGCGCAGGCTGTGCCGGGCGAGCGCCAGGTTGGCGCGGGAGCGGTCGAGGGCGAGGTAGAAGAACAGCTGGCTGCCGCCGCGGTTGAGCAGCCTGATCACGTGGTACTGCTGGTCGAGCGTGATCAGGATGTCCTCGATCGACTCCGTGATGCCCAGGGACTCGAGCGTACGGGCCTTGGCGCGGACGACCTCGGTGTTGCCCGCGGCGGCCACCTCCAGGTCGAGTTCGCGGCCGCCGCCGCTGACGCCGAGCGTCATGCCGCTCTCATAGTCGACCAGTGCGGCGCCGAGGGCCCCGTCGATCGCCATGGCTTCCTTGAGCGCGGTTTCGATATTCATCGAGCCTCCCACCCCGTGAGCCGCCTGACCGAGCTTCCCCGTGACCGAAACACCTTTTGTGACACCGGTCGGCAGGCGTGATGTATCTGAGGAGAAAGGTACCGGGCGGGATGGCGATATGTCGGGCATTCGCCGCGACGAGGGCCGTTTGACATGCGACCTGACCGGAGGTTCCTGAAGAGGTGCCATTCGGTTGACCGAAGTTACGGCGAGGATGTGCCGGATTTCGGTCGCACACCTGGCATGATGACTTAGCCGAAATACCCCATAACGTCCCTGAACTCCCGTTCCGATGGATGGCCGACGTGACAGAACCCGTTTCGCGAACCGAGCCGCCGAGCGGAGCCGCGGCGTCCTTCCCCAGGTCGGGCATTCTCACCACGGCTCTCACACGAAGAGGACGAGAACGCTTCTCCGGCACCCTCCGGCTCGACGGCGGCCAGGGCGGCGAGGTGGTCATGCGGGACGGCGCGGTCCTCGCGGCCTCCACTCCGGTCGCGCCGGGGATCGAGTCGCTGCTCCTGCGCTCCGGCCGGATCTCCGAGGCCGACTGGAGCGAGGTGTTCACCGCCGCGGCCCCGTACGGCCGGCTGGCGGAGGAACTGGTCGAGCGCGGGCTGCTGGGCACGGCGGCGGTCGAGGTGCTGACGCAGACCGCCGTCTTCGACGCGATCTTCGCGATCGCCCTGGGCGGCGTCAGCTCCTGCACCGCCCGGCCCGCGCGGCCCGGCGACCTGCCGCCTCTGCTGCCCGCCGAACCCGGCCTGGACACCGGGCGGATCGTACGGGAGACCCACCGCCGGCTGGAGGTGGTCGCCGGCTGGCGGCCGTTCGGCCTGACGATCCACACGCGGCCGGCCCCCGCGGAGACCCGGCGGAACCCGGTGCTCGCGCCGGGCCGCGCCGCGATCCTCGCCACCGCCGACGGGCGGGCCAGCGCGCGCGACATCGCCTTCACCCTCGGCCGCGGGCTCTACTCCGTGCTCTCGGATCTGGCCATCCTGCTCAAGGACGGCCTGATCGCCGTCGACCCGCCGGGCGGAGCCCGGTCCCAGGAGGAGTCCGCCCAGGTCGGCGCGGTACGGCTCGACGAGATCCCGATCGGTGAGCTGCCGATCGGTGAGCTGCGGGAGGACTCGTCGCCGGAGGCACTGCTGGAGCCGGCCCCGTCCGCCGAGACCGCCGCCGAGCTCCCGCGCCGCCGCCGCGCCGACGCCGACGCCGAGGAGGACGTCTAGGCCAGGCGTGCCCGCCGGGTCTGCAGGAAGGCTCGTTCGGTGTCGTTGGTCGCCAGGCTGATCGCCTCGTCGTAGGCGGCGAGGGCGTCGGCGGTGCGGCCGAGGCGGGTGAGCAGGTCCGCGCGGGCCGCGGGCAGCAGGTGGTAGCCCGGCAGGTCCAGTTCATCGATGATGGCCAGCGCCGGCGCGGGTCCGTGCACTTCGGCGACGGCGACCGCGCGGTTGAGCGCGACGATCGGGGTCGGGACGTGCTGTACCAGCTGGTCGTACAGCGCCAGCACCTGCGTCCAGTCGGTCGCCGGCCCGTCGGTGTGCACGGCGTTGATGGCGGCCTGCAACTGGTACGCCCCCGGTTGCCCACGGCGCAGGCACCGCCGTACCAGCTCATGCCCCTCGGCGATCAGCTCCCGGTTCCACAGCGACCGGTCCTGCTCGGCGAGCACCACCAGCTCGCCCGCGGGCCCCACCCGCGCCGGGCGCCGGGCTTCGGTGAGCAGGAGCAGCGCCAGCAGCCCGATCACCTCCGGCTCGTCGGGCATCAGCTCGGCGAGCGCCCTCGCCAGGCGAATGGCCTCCAGGCACAGGTCCGTCCGCAGCAGCTCCCCCGACGTGGACGCGTATCCCTCGTTGAAGACCAGGTAGAGCACGGTGAGTACGGGCGCGAGCCGATCGGGGAGTTCGGCGCCCTCGGGCACGCGGTAGGGGATGGCGGCGTCGCGGATCTTCTTCTTCGCGCGGACGATCCGCTGGGAGATGGTCGCCTCCGGCACCAGGTAGGCCCGTGCGATCTCCCCCACCTCCAGCCCGCCCAGCAGGCGCAGTGTGAGCGCGGTCTGGGCGAGCGGGGACAGGGCCGGGTGGCAACAGGTGAAGATCATGCGGAGCTGGTCGTCGCGCACCGGTCCCACCTCCTGTGGTTCGTCGGGTTGGTGCAGCAGCAGCGCTTGAGCGTGACGGGCCTGGCGAGTGGACTCGCGGCGCAGGCGGTCGATCGCCCGGTTGCGGGCGGTGGTCACGATCCACGCGCCGGGATTGGGCGGCGGCTGGTCCCACTTCTGCAGGGCCACCGCGAACGCGTCCTGGACGGCCTCCTCGGCGAGCCCGATGTCACCGAGGACGCGCGTCAGAGTGGCCACGCACCGGCCGTACTCCGTCCGGTAGAGGGTCTCCAGATCCATTCGTGCTCAGGCCTGCGAGTACTCGTCGAACGGGCGCACCTCGATCGGGGCCTCGCAGGCGAGTGCGCACTTGTCGGCCCAGGCCAGCGCCTGGTCCAGGTCCTCGACGCGGATCACCCAGAATCCGGCGAGCTGTTCCTTCGTTTCGGCGAACGGGCCGTCGGTCATCGTGGTCGTGCCGTTGCCGGGGCGGACGACCGTGGTGGCGTGCGAGGACACCAGGCCACCGGCGAACACCCAGGCACCGGCGGACCGCATCTCGTCGTTGACCTTGCCCGTCCGGGCCATCTGCTCCTTGAACTCCCGGTCGGACGGCGCCGGCGCGCTCTCGTCGAGCTGGACGGCGAGCAGGTACTGCTTCATGGTGAACTCCTTCGACTTGTGGTGGCGAGTGCGGGTCGCGCGGTCGGGGTGGGTGCGGGGTTCCCGGGCGTGGCGCCGGGGCGGAGCCAGCGGGCGGCGAGCAGGGCGGCGAGGGCGGCGCAGGCGGCGGCGGTGAGATAGGCGGCATGGTAGCCGCTGGTGAGCGCGTCCAGGTGGGGGTGCCCGGCGGCGGTCAGCCGGTCGGTGCGTCCGGTGGCGACGTTGGCCAGGACGGCGAGGCCGAGCGCGCCGCCGAGCATGATCGAGGTGTTGACGATGCCGGATGCCAGACCGGACTCATCCGGTGACAGGTCGCCGATGGCGGCCAGCAGGAGCGGGGACATGGCCGTTCCGGCGCCGGCGCCGAGCAGGATGCCGCCGGGCAGCACGTCCACGGCGAAGTGGCCCGCGACGGGCGCGTGGCCCAGCAGGGCCAGGCCGGCGGCGACGAGCAGGAACCCGGCCACCAGCGGGGGCCTGGTGCCGAAGCGGGCGACCAGCCGGGCCGAGGCGCCGGCGGACACGCCGGCCATGAGCAGGTTCGAGGGCAGGAACGCCAGCCCGGTCTGGAGTGCGCTGTAGCCGAGGACCTGCTGCAGGTACAACGTGGTGAGGAAGAAGTTGGCGAACATGGCGGCGGTCCACAGCAGGCCGATGACGCCGGCGGCGGTCAGGTTGCGCTGCCGGAGCAGCCGCAGCGGCACCAGTGGGGCGGCGGTGCGGGACTCGACTGCGACGAACGCCGCGAGCAGCACCGCGACGGCGGCCAGCAGGCCGATGGTGCGACTCGAGGTCCAGCCGGTCTGGCCGGCGCCGTTGATGGCGTAGACGGCCAGTAGCATCCCGGCGGTCACCAGGGCCGCGCCGACCACGTCCAGCCGGCCGCGTTGCCGGGCCGGGCCGGTGGGCAACACGCGCAGTGAGGCGAGGAGGACCGCGGCGCCGATCGGGACGTTGACCCAGAAGATCCATTGCCAGGACAGCAGGCCGGTGAGGACACCGCCGGCCAGCACTCCGATGCTGCCGCCACCGGCGTTGATCAGCCCGAACAGGCCCATCGCCTTGGCTCGTTCGCGTGGTTCGGGGAACAGGGAGACGACCAGCGACAGGGCAACGGCGGAGGCGATCGCTCCGGCCAGCCCCTGCACCGCACGCGCGGCCAGCAGGAATCCCTGTCCGGGTGCCAGGCCGCAGGCGAGTGAGGCCAGGGTGAAGACGCCGACGGCCGCGGCGAACAGCCGCCGGTGACCGAACAGGTCGCCCAGCCGCCCGCCCAGCACCAGGAACCCGCCGTAGGTGAGCAGGTAGGCGTTCACCACCCACGCCAGCGACGCCTGGCTGAACCCCAGATCATGCTGGATCGCGGGCAGGGCGACACCCACGATCGTGGTGTCCAGCACGTTCATCAGCGATCCCGCGCACACCACCGCCAGCGCCAGCCAGCGGGCCCGATTCGAAGTAGTCATCGTTCGGCCCCTCAGGCTGCCGGGAACGCCTGGACGTCCAGGACGATGTCGATCTTGTCTGCGACGACGATCTTGGTGCCGTCGGCGACCAGACCGAAGGTGATGCCGAAGTCGCGGCGGCTGATGGTCGCCTGAGCCGAGAAGCCGATCCGCGGCTCGCCCTGGAGCCCGGTCGGGTCGGAGCCGAGGAACTCGACCTCGAGATCCACCGCCCGCGTGACATCGCGAATCGTCAGCTCACCCGACAGCACCCAGGCGCCCGACACCTGGCGCAGTGCGCGGCTGACGAACCTCATTTGCGGGTACCGCTCGACGTCGAAGAAATCGGCCGATCGCACGTGGTCGTCGCGCATCTGGTTGCCGGTGTTGACCGAGGCGGTCCCGATCACGGCCGTGACGGTCGAGCGGGCGGGGTCGGGGTCGGTGACGATCTGCCCGCTGACCTCGGCGAATGTTCCGCGTACCCGGCTCATCAGGTGGCGCGCCGAAAAGCTCACCACGGTGTGGGCGGGGTCGATGGTCCAGGTGCCCGCGGCCCAGCCGTCGGGCGTCTGCGAGCGGGCGCTGGTGATGTCGGTGGTCATGGGAGTTCTCCTTTATGTCGCAGGTGGGCGTTCAGACGTGGGATGCCGGTGCGGCGAGCTCGGCCAGGTGGTGCAGAGAGTTGATGAGGTGCTCGGGGCCGAACGGCGGGAACCGGATGCCGCGATCCCGGATGTACTGCGGCACCGCCGACCAGTCGTACGTGAGCGTGACCTCGGTCTCGGACGGACCGGTCGGCGTCAGGTCGTACCGCCAGATCCAGCCGCCGAACTCCAGCTGACCGTCACCCTTGTCCGTCCCCGTCACCCAGCCGATGGTGCGCGGCGGGTCGATCATCTCGACCCTGTTGACCACCTGGTAGTCGCCGTCGGGGTGGTCGGAGTGATACATGTCCATCCGGAAGATCTGCCCGACCTCGGTCAGCGGCGCCCGGTCGGCGGGTTCCTGGACCCAGCCGGTGCCATCGATCGCGGCATGGGTCGTCGGGTCCGCCAGCACCGCGAACACTCTCGCGGCGGGCACGGCGAAGGTCAGGGTGGCGTTCACGCTCTCCTGGTTCACGGTGGGCACGCTCCTTGTCATCTCAGGTCTCGTTCGAGAGATCAGGCGGCGAGGCGGCGGGCGATGGCCGGGATCACGATCGCGGCGGCGGCCAGGTGCGTCAGCATCAGCAGCGCCTTCGTGGCCGCGGACGCGTCCGCGAGCACGTCCGGCACCAGCGACAACGCGGTGAGCACGAGCGTGGTGCGGACGAACACCGTGCGCGGACGGCGGGCCATGCGGGCCAGGACCAGGGCCAGCACCAGGCCCACCACGGAGAAGATCGCGGTCAGCACGGCGAACCCGGACACCGGGATCGGCGCGCCGCCGACGGCCAGGCTGATCCCGGCGGCCTTACCCGCCGCCGCGATGGCCGAGGTCGCCACGGCGGCGAGGGCCGCCGCGGTCAGACCCCCGGCGATCAGCGACTTCGCGGAAACGGGAACAGTGGTGGTGGTGACGGACATCGTGAGCCTCCGGTGTGTCGCGACCGGCTCCTTGCCGGCCTCTCACCCTGGCTACGAACGGAGTCGACGCCATTCGACATCACCGCGAAAAAAATCTGAGGACGTGTTCGCCCGGCCCGGCGAACATCGGTTGACGCCGCATTAGTGCGCGCTGTCCGGGTACGTGTGGGCGGCATCAGCGAACGCGAACCTCGAAGGGCGTCAACGATGAGCCACGAGACCACCCGGACGGGCGGCGCCGGCGAACGCGAGCAGCTCGTCGCCGGGATCGAACAGAACCGCCAGGAGCTGGCCAAGACCGTGCAGGCGCTGGCCGCGAAGGTGGACGTGCCCAAACGCGTACGGGGCAGCGCCGCGCGGATGCGCGAGCGCGCACGGGAGAAGGTCACCGCTTCGCTCGGCCGGGCCGAAGAGAACATCCCCGAGCCCGCGCGCCAGGCGGCGGACGCCGCGGGAAGACGGCCCGCCCTGGTGTACGGCGCGGCCGGCCTCTGCGCCGCGGCCGCCCTGCTGGCGCTGAGCAGGAGGAAGCGGTCATGAGCGAGCGGAGCGAGCGAACCGACAAGCACGTATTCCTGGCCACTGCTCCGGCGAAGGAGGTCTCATGAGCGAGCGGAGCGAGCGAACCGACAAGCACGTATTCCTGGCCACCCCTCCGACGAAGGAGGTCTCATGAGCAAGGGGAACTCGATGTCGCGGTCGGCTTCGGCGGCGCTCGGCATCGCCGGCGGCCTGATCGCCGGTGTGATCTTCAAGCAGACCTGGCGGCTGATCGCCCGCGACGATGACACCCCCGACGCGGGTGACCTGGAGCGAAGCTGGGCCGAGGTGCTCATCGCCGCGACCCTGCAGGGCGCGATCAGCGGAGCGGTCAAGGCCGCGCTGAACCGCGGTTACCTCCTGCACAGCCAGAACGACGACGACGCCGAATGAGCGAGCGCGGCGAGCGAATCGAAGAATACGCGCGCATGGTCTCTCCTCCGACGAAGGAGGGCCCATGAGCGAGCGAAGCGAGCGAATCAAAAACACGCGCGACGGGATCGCCCTTCCGACGAAGGAGGGCTCATGAGCACGGACGCCACGGACGCGCCACGGAGCCCGACCGACCTGCCCGGCCGCTCGTGGTGGGCCGCGGTCCGGCGGTCGGTGGGGGAGTTCCGGCGAGACAACGTCACCGACTGGGCCGCCGCCCTCACCTACTACAGCGTGCTGTCCATCTTCCCGGCGATGCTCGTGGTCGTCTCCATCGTCGGCCTGGCCGGGAAATCGGTGTCGCAGTCGCTGATCACCAACGTCGGCCAGCTCGCGCCCGGGCAGGTCCGGCAGATCCTCGTGAACGCCATCACCGAGTTGCAGCGGGGACCCGGCGGCGCCGGGATCGTCGCGGTCGTGAGCCTGGCGGCGGCGATCTGGTCCGCCTCCGGGTACGTCGCGGCGTTCATGCGCGCCGCCAACGCTATCTACGACGTCGAAGAGGGACGTCCGATCTACAAGACGCTGCCGCTCCGCGTCGTCATCACGCTCACGACGCTGGTCCTGCTGTCGGCGTGCGCCGTCGCGGTGGTGGTGTCCGGGCCGGTCGCCCAGCGCGTCGGCGCGATGGTCGGCGCCGGGCCGGCGGCCATCACGATCTTCGGCATCGTGAAATGGCCGGCGCTGCTGCTCGTCGCCGGGATGCTGTTCGCCCTGCTGTACTGGGCGGGGCCGAACGCCAAGCAGGGGTTCCGCTGGGTCACCCCCGGCGGCCTCTTCGCCGTCGTCATCTGGCTGGTCGTCTCGGCCGGTTTCGCGTTCTACGTCGCGAACTTCGGGTCGTACAACAAGACGTACGGAAGCCTCGCCGGTCTGATCATCTTCCTGGTCTGGATCTGGATGTCGAACATCGCCATCCTGCTCGGCGCCGAACTCAACGCCGAGCTCGAACGCGGCCGCGCGATCGCCGGGGGCCTGCCGAAGACGGAGGAGCCGTACGTCGAGCTGCGCGACACCCGTGCCCTGGACGACGATGACGACTCGTAGGAGCGGCCGGCGGCAGGTTCGGTAGCCTCGGCGCGTGGTCGGCCGAGCGAGCACCCATCAGATCGAGACGCGCGGCGACCGGGTGACCAAGCGCTTCGTCTCCGCCGGTCGCGGTGAGGCCGAACGCGAGTGGCGCGCGCTGCGGCTGCTGGCCGAACACTCGCCCGGCCTGGCGCCCCGGCCGATCGACGCCGACCTCGCCGCGCGGCCCCCGTACGTGGTGATGTCGCGCCTGGCGGGAACTCCGCTGCGCGGCATGACCACCACGCGCCGGCACACGGCCGCGATGGCGCGCGCGATCGGAGCGCTGCACGAGGCGGTCCCGCGATCGGTCGTGGCCGGTCTGCCGCCGGCCTCGTGGAACCCGGCGGCGGCCGTGGCCAAGGCCCAGGCCCTGCGGGAGAGCCGACCGGACCTCGGTGCGGATCCCACGGTCGCCGGAGCGTACGCGGCGGGGGCGAAGTGGCTCGACGGCCTCGACACCGGCCGTCTCCTGGGCATCGACACACCCGTGCTCGGGCTCGCCGACGGCAACCTGGCGAACTACCTGTGGGACGGCGAGCGGGTACGGCTGGTCGACTTCGAGGACTCCGGCCGCAGCGACCGCGCCTTCGAACTCGCCGAAGTCGCCGAACACATCTCCGCCCGGACCCCCGGCACGTTCGACGCCACCGCGCTGCTCGGAGAATTCGACCTTCCGGGGGCCGTCGCCCGCCGGGTCCGCGAGTTCCGTCGAGTGTTCGCCTACTCCTGGATGCTCATGCTCGGCCCCGGCGGTCCCGCCCGCGACCGGAACCCGCCCGGCACCCTGGAGCGCCAGGCCGGTCGTCTCCTCGACCTGCTGGGATGAACAACCCGAAATTCACACGGCGTAGCGGGCGTCCGGGACATCGGTGATGAACATGTGGCCGGGCGCGTGCGTGATGGCGAACGGCGGGCGGGACGCCATGATGGCGGCCTGTGGAGTGACCCCGCACGCCCAGAAGACCGGCACCTCGCCCGGCCGGATCTCGACCGGGTCGCCGAAGTCCGGCGTGCCGAGGTCGGTGATGCCCAGGCCGGCCGGGTCGCCGATGTGCACCGGCGCGCCGTGCACGGACGGGAACCGGCCCGAGATCCGTACCGCCTCGGCCACCCGGTCGGCCGGGATCGGCCGCATGGAGACGACCAGCGGCCCGTGGATGCGGCCCGCCGGACGGCACTCGACGCTGGTCCGGTACATCGGCACGTTGGTGCCCGCGGTGATGTGCCGGACCTCGATGCCGGCCGCGAGCAGCGGCGTCTCGAAGGTGAAGCTGCAGCCGATGAGGAAGGTCACCAGGTCGTCGCGCCAGTGGTCGCGGATGTCGGCGGTCTCCTCGGCCAGTTCGCCGTCGCGCCAGATCCGGTAGGCGGGGAAGTCGGTGCGCAGGTCCGCGTCGGGCGCCAGGACGGTGCGGGGGCTGCCGGCGTCGGAGACGTCGAGCACCGGGCAGGGCCGCGGGTTGCGCTGGGAGAACAGCAGCACCTCGTAGGCGTACTCGCTCGGTACGATGATCGTGTTCGCCTGCGTGAAGCCGGGCGCCCAGCCCGCGGTGGGAGTGACCAGCCCCTCGCGGAACAGCCGGCGTGCCTCGGCCGGGTCGGCGGGCGGCGTGGATCGGGTCGTCAACGCGGGTACCCCCTGTGCGCATCAGCCGGAAGATTACGGGTCACTGGCAAAAACCATACTAAGTCAATAGGGTAGCTGTCGTTAGACGTCAGACCTTTTCTGGCGAACCCTGCGGTGAGGAGGACTGCCATGGCGACGGATCTGCCCTCGGTCTGGATACAGGACCTGACGTGGGAAGAGGTCGCCTCCTATCTGGAGCGCGACCGGATCGCGATCGTGCCGATCGGCGCGACCGAGGAGCACGGTCCCGCCGGTGTCCTCGGCGTCGACTCGTACGTGGCGATCACCCTGGCCGAGGACGCGGCGCAGCGGGCGCGCGTCGTCGTGACGCCGCCGATCTGGTTCGGCGACTCGGTCCATCACGCCGGCTTCCCCGGCACGATCTCGGTACGGCCCGAGACGCTCACGCTGCTGGTCCGCGACGTCGCGCGCAGCCTCGCCCGGCACGGCTTCGACCGGATCATCCTGCTCAACGGGCACAAGGGCTCGAACCTCGCCGCGCTGCACACCGCCGCCCGCGTCCTCCACGACGAGGAGCTGCCCCAGGTGCTCTTCGTCATCGCCGACCC
Organism: Actinoallomurus iriomotensis; assembly: GCF_030269445.1. Lineage (GTDB taxonomy): Bacteria > Actinomycetota > Actinomycetes > Streptosporangiales > Streptosporangiaceae > Actinoallomurus > Actinoallomurus iriomotensis. The sequence continues at coordinate 300,939 of NZ_BSTJ01000014.1, read as the reverse complement.
GCTGCACCTGGCCCGGTCGGCCGCGCCGGAGATCAAGGACACCAACGAGCACCACGCCGGCGAGCTGGAGCTGTCGCACGTCCACTACCGCTACCCCGGCAAGATCCGCATGGACCGGCTGACCGACGCGCACGTGGACTTCGACGAGGTCTTCGGCGGGTTCGTCGGCGACGACCTGTTCGGCAAGGCGCCCGACGGCGTCGAGATCGTCTGGTCCGGCGACGAGCAGCGCGCCTTCACCCCGACCGGCTCCTTCAGCTCCTCGCTGGGCGTCGCCGAGGAGAAGGGGCAGCGTTACCACGACCACATCGTCTCCCGCCTCGTCGAGCTGATCGAGTGGCTGCGCCGCTACGACGGTCCGATCGGCCGCCGCGACGCCGGGAAGGACGCATGAACCTCCCGGTCGAGCGCATCACGGCCGACAGCTACCGGCAGGTCAAGGCGCGACTGCGGGAGCTCATCGCCCGGCTCGGCGCGGCGGGCACCCTCCGGCTGCCCGCCGAGGAGCGGCTGGCCGCCTCGCTCGGCGTGAGCCGCGCGACCGTACGCTCGGCGCTGCAGTCCCTCCAGAAGGAGGGCCGGATCCGCCGCCTCCACGGCGCCGGCACCTTCATCAACCGGCACGTCCTCGGCGTCACCGCGAACCTCGCCGAGGCCGGCGCGTTCGTCGATCTGCTGGCGGACGCCGGGTACGAGGCGGGCCAGCGCGTCTCCGGGCGCGCGACCGAGCTGTCCGAGGACGTCGCCACCACGCTGGAACTGCCGGCCGGCGAGCCGGCCTGGGAGGTCGAGCGCGTCTTCACCGCCGACGGGCGGCCCGCCGTCTACAGCGTCGACCACGTGCCGGCCCGGCTGCTGCGCTACCCGTCCTCCACCCCGGAGGCGATGGACTCGACGTTCAGCTTCATCGAGACGCACGTCGGCCGGCCGGTCTGCTACTCGGTCGCGCGGGTACGGCCGTTACTGCCCCCGCCGCACGTCCGTGCCGCGCTGGAGATCGAGGCGGACCACCCGCTGCTGTTCCTGCGCCACCTCCACGTGCACGCCGACGAAAGCCCGCTCGCGGTCACCGTCGCCTACGTCAACGACGACTACCTGAGCTTCAGCGTGATCCGCGGCTATCTCGACCAATGAAAGACGAAAGGCCCCGTCCATGACCGAGCGAAGCGAGGGAGTCGGAAGCGCGGCCCGGTGGTCACTCTCCCCGACGAAGGAGGATTCATGACCGTGAAGGTGGACATTCGCGTACCCGTCGGCCGTCCCCTGCGTGAGGTCGCCGACTTCATCGCACGCTGTGAGGACGCCGGGTTCAACGGCGTGGGCGTGCACGACCACCACCACACCGGACGGGACGTGTACGTGGCCCTCGCCCTGGCCGCGGAGCGGACGAGCCGCCTCACGCTGTACCCGGCGACCTCCAACGCCGTCACCCGGCACCCGCTCGTGCTCGCCGCGCTGAGCAACTCGGTCGCCGAGCTCGCCCCGGGCCGGTTCCTGCTCTCCCTCGCGCCCGGCTTCCTGTCGGTCGAGCGGGCCGGCGAACCGCAGGCGCGGCGCGCGCATCTCCGCGAGACCGTGCGCACCGTACGGTCCCTGCTCCGCGGCGAGAGCACGCCGCTGGGCGCCCGCGAGACCGTCCTCACCCACCCGGTCACGCCGCCGCCGGAGGTGTTCGTGCTGGCCGCCGGGCCGCGCATGCTGGAACTCGCGGGTGAGGTCGCCGACGGCGTGATGATGTTCGTCGGGCTGCACCCGGACGCGGTCCGCGTCGCCCGGGAGCACGTCGCGACGGGCGCGCGCCGCGCCGGCCGCGACCCGGCGTCGATCAAGGAGATCTTCATCGTGACGACGGCGGTCGGCCCGTTCGAGGAGGTACGCGAGTGGCCGCGCCGCGAGTTCCGCGAGGGGCAGTCGTTCCTCACCTACCCGAGCAAGGCGAACCTGCGCTGGCTGCGGGAGGCGGGCATCGACCTGGCCGACGACCACCGGCCGGGCGACATCCCGCCGGAGCTCGCGACGGAGATCTGCGACGCGTTCGGCCTCTTCGGACCGGCCGAGTACTGCGCCGAGCGGCTGCTGCGGGCCCGGGAGGAGATCGGACGCGGCGATGACCTCCACGTCTTCTTCTTCCCGGCCCACACGTTCGCGTCCGGCTACGACCTGCCCGAGAAGGACGTCGCCGCGTTCGCCGAGACGATCGGGCCCCGCCTCGCGGGCTCCTAGGCGGCCGCCGGGGTGTAGTGGCGTGCCTCGTCGCCCTCGATGACGTAGCTCTCCTTGCCGTCCACGCCGACCGGGGTGTTGCCGGCGACGGTGACGCGGTGCAGGCGGCGCGGCTGGTCGCCGTAGTCGTCCGGTGCGTAGTGCTGGGTGATGCGGTTGTCGAAGACGACCAGGTCGCCGGGGTTCCACACGACGCGCAGGATGTTCTCCGGGCGGGTGACGTACGCCTGGAGGATGCGCAGGATGTCGCGTGACTCGCTGCCGTTCAACCCGACGACGCGCTGCGCGAACCCGCCGATGAACAGGCCGCGCTCGCCCGTCTCCGGGTGCACGCGGACGACGGGGTGGCCGGTCCGGTAGCGCGTCGAGACGAACACCTGGCGGTACTCCGCCGCCTTCTCGGGGTTCACGCGCGGCAGCGCGTAGTCGTAGTCGTTGGTGTGCACCGCCCACAGCCGGTCGGCGAACTCCCGCAGCTCCGCGGGCAGGTCCCGGTAGGCCGCCGCGGAGTTGGCGATCAGGGTGTTCCCGCCGTACGGGGGGACGACGAGGGCGCGCAGCGTGCTCACCTTCGGCGGCGTCCGTACGAACGTCACGTCGGTGTGCCACTGGTTGGAGCGGATGCCCTCCTCGCCGTCGACGGGGAGGATGTTCGGCTGCCCTTCCACCGACGGCACGGTCGGATGGGCGGTGGTGAGCGCGCCGAACCGCGACGCGAAGTCGATCTGTTCCTCGTCGTCGAGGTCGGCGCCGCGGAAGACCAGCGCCTTGTGCTCCAGCAGCGCGGCGTTGACGGCCTCGAAGACGGACGGGTCCCGCGGGTCGGCGCCGACGACCTCCGCGCCGATCCGCCCGCCGATCCGGTGGACGTCGAGACTGGACATGGGCGTTCCCTTTCTCTGACCGTGCTTCTAACGGCGTGCCGTGGGGTCGACCGCGCGCAACAGCAGGCGCAGCAGTCCGTCGAAGGTGAAGCCGAGTACGGCGATGACGGCGATCCCGCTGAAGATCAGCGGTGTCTGGAGGTAGTTGCCGGCCTGCAGGATGAGGAAGCCCACCCCGCCGGTCGCGGCGATCATCTCGGCGGCGACGATGCTGGTCCACGCCCCGCCCATCGCGATGCGCATGCCGGTGACGACCCCCGGCACGGCCGCGCGGAGCCGTACGTGCAGCATCGTGTGGAAGGAGGACGCGCCGAGGCTGCGGCTGGCGTGGGTGAACTCGTCGGGTACGGCGTCGAGCGCGCCGAGCGTCGCGATCGTGACGACCGGCAGTACGCCGAAGAAGATGAGGGCGATCTTCGACGCCTCGCCGATGCCGAACCACACGACCAGCAACGGGATGAACGCGATCGGCGGCAGCGGCCGCATGACCCCGACGATCGGGTCGGCGAGTTCGCGGATGACGCGGACGCCCGCCATCGCCGCGCCGAGGACCAGGCCCGTCACCGTGCCGAGCGCGAAGCCGGCCAGGATCCGGCCCGTGCTGATCAGCGCGTCCGTCACCAGCGTCTTGCCCTGCACCTGCGGGTACGGCGCCGCCAGGTAGTGCACCAGCTGGCGGACCGTCTCCTGCACGGTGGGCAGGGTGACCGCGTCGTGCACGGCGTAGGCCGCGACCTCCCACACCGCGAGTGCCGCCGCGAGCGCCGCCGTGCCGACGAACAGCCGTCGCCAGGACCGCTGCCGCCGCTCCCGCCTGCGTACGGCGGTGACCGTACGGCTCGGGGCCGTGTCGAGGCTCACCGCTCCAACACCTCCCGGATCCGGCGCTTGGCCGTGACGAACGCGAGCGTCTCGGTGTCGTCGTAGGTACGCGGCCGGGGCAGGTCGATGTCGACGACCGCCTTGGTACGCCCCGGGCGGCCGGACAGCACCGACACCCGGTCGCCGAGCAGCGTCGCCTCCTCGACGTCGTGGGTGACGAAGACGATCGTGGTGCGCCGCCGTTGCCAGAGTTCGAGCAGGAACCGTTGCATGCCGGCTCGGGTGATCGCGTCGAGCGCGCCGAACGGCTCGTCCATGAGCAGTACGCGTGGATGGTTGATCAGTACCCGGGCGAACGCCGCGCGGTGCCGCATCCCGCCGGACAGCTCGTGCGGGTACGCGTCGGCGAACTCGGCCAGCCCGACCGTCTCCAGCAGTTCGGCGGCCTCCTCGCGCACGTCCGGGGTGAGGGCGCGGCGGGCGCGCGGGCCGTACAGGACGTTCTGCCGGGTGGTCAGCCACGGGAAGAGCGTCGGCGTCTGGAACAGCACACCGCGATCCGGGCCGGGGCCCGTGACCGGACGGCCGTCGACGAGTACCTCGCCGGTGTCGGCCTCGGTGAAGCCGGCCAGGATGCTCAGCAGTGTCGACTTGCCGCAGCCGGAGGGGCCGACCAGGCACAGGAACTCCCCGGCGGCGATGTCCAGGCTCACTCCCTCCAGCGCGGTCGTCTCGCGCCGCCGCTTGCGGAAGGTCTTGCCGACGTCGCGGAGCCGCACCGCCGCGGGCTTGTCGGCGACCGGTTCCTCGACGACCTGGGCACTTCTCTCGGTCATGAGCCCTCCTTCGTCGGGAGGAGACCGGGCGGACCGTGTTGGTCGATTCGCTCGCTTCGCTCACTCATGTGCACCCGCCCGACTGCGCCTTCGCCCAGAAGGAGGGGTCGATGTGCGCGGCGATCTGATCGATCGGCGGCACCGTCTTCGCCCGGCCCTGGGTGACCAGGAACTGCGCGGTGAGCTGGAAGTTCTTGGCGAGCCTGCCGGAGGCGGCGTGGCCGTCCGCGCCCTGGAGCCAGCCGGTCTCCTCGCTCTGCGGCACGTACGGGTAGTCGCTGGTGGCCGCGATCGCGTCGGCCGGCCTCACACCGAGGAACCGGGTGGCGGCGGTGACGTACTTGGCGGCCTGTGGGCCCTTGACCAGCGTCTGCGCCCTGGACACCTGGCAGACGAGTTGCTGCACGACGGCCGGGTCCCGTTTCGCGTACGCCTTGTCGACGGCGAGCATGTTGACCGCCGCGTACCCGAGGCGGGCGACGTCGGCCGCGGTCGTCAGGACACGGGCGTCGTGCTTCTTCAGGTCGATCAGGTAGGCCTGGCTGATGTAGACCGCGTCGATCTTCCCGGACTTCCAGGCGGCGGCCTCGGCGGCCTCGCTTGCGAAGCTGGCGACCTGCACCCTGCCGGTCAGCCTCTGCGCGGTGAGCCAGCCGCGGAGCTGGAAGTCGAGCGTGGAGCCGACGAGCACGCCGACCTTCTTCAGGTCGGCGGGTGACTTGATCTTGTCGTTCACGGCGAGCCCGGACTCGTCGATGCTCTCGACGAACACGACCTCGACGTCGGTGCCGGAGGTGAACGCGCCGACGAACGGCGGGTTGCCGACGCCGGACACCACCGGGAACGCGCCGGCGCGGAGCTGGGCCATCCCGGCGACGCCACTGTCGATGGGGCGCAGCTGGATCGGCGCCTTGACATGAGAGGCGAGGTCGGGGTCGGCGGCGACCACGGCCTCGGGTCCGGCGACCGCGCCCTGGAAGTAACCGATCTTGAGTGCGGACCCGCGGGAGGCGGCGGAGGCTCCGCATCCGGCGGCGCCGGCCGCGGCGACCAGCGCGGCGGCTCCGGCGAAGAGGGACTTTTTGAGCATGGCGAACTGCGCTCCTAGAACGGGCGTACGGCCCGCGGGGCGGAAGAGAAGGGGGCGTGGGGTCGACGTCAGACGCGACAGCGGGCGGCGGTGACCCGGACGAGGTCGACGTGCCGCCGGCGAATGAGAGCGGGCCGGGCGCGCATATCAGGATGAGAACACGCGTGTCGCAGGGTAGTCAACCATCCCTACCGACTTAATAGGACATCATTCGTGCGGGCGAGCACTGGCCGCGGTGAGGTTCCTACGGGCGGATCTGGGTCTTTCGATCGGCCGTGTCGAGGCCGCCATGAGGCTTGGCGCCGCTGCTCGCGAGCACCGTCCCGGTGTCCTGGAACGCTTCACAGGTGGCGCGAATCCTGCCTCGGACGCTCCACTCGTAGCGCACGACGACCCGCCTCAGCTGCCCGTCCAGCCATGCGACGACGTGCGAGGCGAGCTCTTCGGGAATGGGCGAAGAGAATCGGGCGATATCGAGCGGATCGGTATCTTCCATCCGCTCCTCCACCTCGGCCAGCTCTCCGTCCGACCACGCCATGACGGACGTCCCGTCCCGCTTGACGTCGACACGCAGAGTCGCCAGGACATCGTCGTCCTTGTCCAGGACGTCGATGAAGACGCGCAATCCGTTGTCGTCCAACCGGGCAATGGTGGCCTCGGGAGGTATCCCGAGTGACGACCATTCGTCGCCGGCCTGCCGAACGGCACGTAGAACGGCGGAAAGCATCGGATCTATCGGCTCGCGGTCTTCTACTTCTTCGAACCAGTCCCACTCTTCTTCGTTGTTCACCAGTCTCTCCTCGCGCTCGGGCTCACATGTCGAAAACTCCGGAACCTCCGCTTTCGAAGGCCCCTTTGAACTTCGTCCCGGGAGGGAACTGACTTGGACGGTACTTGGCCTGGCAGTGACGGCATATCGCGATCTGTGAATTCAGCCGCGCGAGGCGCCGGCGAGTGGCCTTCGAGAAGAGGGCCTCATTCGGATCGCCGCCCAGTTGGCGCACTACGTCATCCTCGGCGCACCCTACCGGATTCGAGCTTCTCCCGAACGCCGTCCGGCCGGTTCGGACGTTGACACCGCCGATCACGGCGAGTCGTTCCTTCTTCTTCGGTAGTGACCTTATTCCGTCATCGCGAGCTCGTTCGGCCAGGTCGAAAAAGCGGCTCCGCTCGGACTCGGTGAGTGCGTGCTCCGGCCCGTGCGTTAAGCGCCTGAAGATTCGTTTGGGCTCTTGTGGGAGCTCGTGGACGAGTTGCTTTGTCTTCTTGAAAAGGGCCGTGACCGGCTCGAATAGTCCTAGACCTTCGACCGCCTTCAAGTCCATCAGTCGTGTGACATTCTTCGCGGGAACCTATTTCATCCTGTGGCGGAGGGTGCCGGCCCACAGCGTACGGGTCGCGAGTCGCGCCGGTGTCGGCAGCGGGCGGCCGGTGCTGGCGGCAGTGCCGTTTGCCCGCACTGTCCGTTACAGGAGCACCGGCCGGGCTCGTCCGGTCGACAACCAGAGCACTGAGGAATTCGTGATGGCTATTGCGCCGGCCCTCGTCGTAGCGGGACACCCGGGTGTCGCGAGCAGGCTCCGGAACACCGGACGGTTCCCGTTCGTGTTCGATGTCGCCTCCGCCTCGGAGCTCCGGGAGCTCTCCGGGAGCGGCAGGGTGGGTTCTCCGGTCACGTTCGTGTTCGCGCCGGGGTTCGCCGAGGACGTCCCTGGCGCGGAGGTCGCCGTACTGGCCAACGGCCTGGTCCGCAACGGGCACACCGTCCTTGTCCACGTGTCCTTCACCGAACGCGGCGACGTCTTCGACCCGAAGGTGGTCCTGGTCGCGAAGCGGCTGAACGTGGCGGAGCTGCTGGTGGCACTCGGTGGCGCCGAGCCGGAGCCTCAGCTGGAGCTCCAGCCCGAGCCGCCGCCGGAGCCATGGACGGTTCCCGGAGCGCCACCCGCCCAGGCGATCCCCGCACCGGTTCCCGCGGCACCTCGCAGACAGGGCACGGTCATCGCGATCACCTCGGCGAAGGGCGGGGCCGGCAAGACGAGCACGACCGTGAACCTCGCGATGCACGCGGCGAGGCTGCTTCAGAGCGCGGGCCGCGCGGGGTCCGCCGTGCTGGTCGACGTCAACCTGGAGCGGGCCGATGTGGCGCGTTTCCTCAACCTCAAATCGCCGACGGTCCTGGACCTGCTCCAGGCGCCCTGGTCGCCTGCGGCGGACACGGTGCGCCAGAGCCTCACGAGCATCTCCGAGATCGGCCTCTACGCGCTGCTCGCCCCGCAGGACGTCGTCAGCGTCGATCGCTCCAGGATCGACTCGCTGTACCGCCGGATCCTCCCCGTGCTGCGCCAGACGTTCGACTTCGTCTTCATCGACACGCCGGTCGCCGAAACGAACCACCGGACGTTCCTCGACCTGGTCCTCCCCGAGGCCGACGTCATCCTGGTGCCGGTCGAGCCCGACAGGGTGGCGCTGGAGGCCATCGGCGCCTGGCTGTCGGCCCTCGTCACGCCGCAGCAGCAGGGGGGCGGCGGGGTTCCTCCCGAGAAGGTCTTCGTGATCCTCAACCGGGCGAGGCCCGACGTGGAGTGCGGACCGAAGGAGGTCATGGACCAACTGGGCGGCTGGCGTTTCGCCGGCCTGATCCCCGAGGACGAGGGATGGATGCGGGCGGTGAACACGCCCCAGCCGGCGAGCGTGCGCCCGGGACCGGACCTTGAGAGGACGCTCCGGGGAATCCTGGCCGCCATCAGCGATGACCCCGCGTTCGCCATGCCGGCGGGGGACCGGTCGATCATGCCGTTGACGAGCCGCTGGAAGAAGTTGCTTCCCCTGAAGCCGAGGTAGCCGAGAGCCCGCCGGTCGCTTTTCTTCGCGCCGCGTAGTTGACGATCGCAGCGACTCTCGGACGGTCCACACCATAACACTGACCTGCTCTTTTGCCCTTACAGAGAAGGGTGTAGTGATGCAAGCTGCGGACGTCGCCCGGCCGCACCGGGCATCTGGTGCGGAAGCCGCGCCGGCTGTGGCGGCGCACTCCCCTCAGCACGGAGGGTATGCCGGCGGACCGTTCCAGGCGCAGGCGGTCGTACCGGCACGTCTGGCACCACCGCCCACGAGTCCGCTGGGGCTGGCCGGTTACCGTGGCGCCGGTCCGGACCTCTGGTTCTCGTCGTGCCATGGGGGAGCCGGCGTCTCCACGTTGACGGCCCTCATCCCCCGCAGCATGAGCGCTGGACGATACTGGCCGATGCCCGAGCCCCCGGTGTCGGCCCGGGTGCTTCTCGTCGCGCGTAGCCATGCCGCCGGGCTCTGCGCGGCTCAGGCCGCCGCCCGGCAGTGGGCCGCGGGTGTGCTGCCGAACGTGCGGCTGCTCGGGCTGGTCGTGGTCGCCGACGCCCCCGGAAAACGCCCTAAACCACTCAGCGATCTGGTGCGGCTGATCTCCGGAGGCGTGCCTCGGCTCTGGGAACTGCCGTGGGTGGAGGCGTTGCGCATCGGCGACCCTCCGGACCAGGCCCGGCTGCCATCCGCCTACTCACGACTGGCCAACGACCTACACCACATAGTTTCCGAGGATGCACATGTTTAATGTGATGGTTCCGTGGGCGAGTGACATCTTGCTGAGCGCGCCACACCACGCTCGAGTCGCCACGCATGTGCCCTTCACCGAGGCCGCGCACCACATCCTGGCCGACGGGAACATCCCCGACCCCGGCTCGCCGGAAACGCCGCCGGGATCCACCAAGATCCTCACGGGATTGAGGTGGATGAAATGGGTCGGATATCTGACATGCGTGGGAGCATTCATAGGACTTGGCGTCAACATGGCGATTCATCACCGCCGGAGTGAAGGGGGGCGCCACCTCACAGGGATGGGCTGGGTCTTCCTGGGGGTCATCTTCATCGGATCCTCAACGGCATTCGTCTCCACCATCGCCGGCCTCAAATAATGAGGACGATGCGGCGCGCGTGCCGATCGGTCAGGTTTTTCGTCCTGGCCACCGCAATAGGGGCGATCGGCGTCACTTTCTCCGCGCAGCGTTACTCCCCGGAAGAATCCCGGACGCCCGTTCGAGATATGACGCTTGCCGCCGCCGTGGAAACCGACAGTCCATGCCGTGAAAAGAACCCGTTCATCGACTCCTGTTCCTCAACCGTGTCGACTGTGGCAACAAAGAAGAAAACTAGCTGGTGCAAGGACATCGTGCCCGGGATTCTGTCTGGTCTTTGCCCGGACGATGACAAGAAGTCGGCTCCGGACCCGAAAGGCGAGCACGTCCCCTCCCCGCCCATCACCCCGCCACCCGCCGATCCGATACCGACGAACATGCCCCGTCCGTCGGAACAGCAGCCCCCCTCGACGATCGCCAGTCCGGTACTGACGGTCGTCAGCTGGGTGTCCTGGTTCGTCTATGCCCTGGTCGTCGGTTCGATCATCTGGCTCGGCCTGCGCATGGCGGTCACCTATCGAACGGGCGAGGGGGGCGGCCATCTGCGGGTGGCGGGCCTGCTGTTCCTCTGCTGCGTCATGCTGGCCGTCGCACCATCCATCGTCCGCGCCGCTCTGTAGCAGCCGATCGCCGGCTCGCCTTTCCCGGTAAAGAAGCTGACTGATTATGGTCCTCGATCAAACCATCAAACTTTTCACCCTTCTCGCCCGCTGGCTCACAGAGCAGGTCGCGGCGGCCTCGGTCACCTTCTTGCGTTACCTTTTGGCGTGGTGGATCGACGTGCCGACCCCTGGGCTCAGCGACCAGAAAGGCAGCGTGCTCGTCTTCCTGCGGGACAGCACTGGATGGCTGACCGCGACCTCGGCCATCGTCGGACTTATCGTCGCGACCGGCAGAGTGGCGATCCAACGTAAGGGCGAGGCCTTTCGGGAGGCGTTTTCCCAGCTTTTCGTTCTGGTCATCATCGTGTTCACGCTTGCCGCTGGAATCAACCTGTTCTCTCTGGCGGGAGATGCATACTCCACGTGGATCCTGAACGAGGCGGTGCACAGCAAGCCGGACAGCTGGTGGAACAACTGGGCGGACGGCACCTCGAATATCGACTTCGGAGGCACCGGCGCCTGGCTCCTCATACTCTTCACCGGCACCGCGTCGATCATCGCGTCCCTCATCCAGTTCGGGCTGATGTTCTTCAGGAACGCGGGCTTGGTGCTCATCGCCGGAGCACTCCCGGTGGCGGCGGCCACCAGGTTCAGTGCGTACGGAGATAATGCCTACCGAAGGCTCATGGTCTGGTTGATAGCGTTCGAGTTGTTCAAGCCCGAGGCAGCGACGATCTACGCCGGAGCCCTGCGCATGCTGATGTCCTCATATTTTGTGGACCAGTTGACGGGTATGTTCCTCTGTATCGGCGCGGTGGTGGCGCTGCCCGCGACGATGCGGGCCGTCGATTCTCGGGTCACGCAGGTCAACAACATCGGTGACGGCACCGCATCCGCCATGCGCAGAATCGGTCACTTGGTATTCGGGAGCACCGCGCTCAACGTCGGCAGAGGCGCCAGTATTCTCCGGCCCGCCGGGCTTGCCGCGGGCAGCGGTGGTGCCCGGCCCGGGGGTGGCTCACCACCTCCGGGCAACCGTCCCGGCCCCAGTCAGACCAACGGCAACCCTCCGAGCCCGCCGAGCCCTCCAGGTCCCAATGGCCCTACCGGCCCTTCGGGTCCCAACGGGCCTACGGGCTCCCCGACCCCCAAGGGACCGCAAGGCGGCCAGAATCCCCCAGGTGGTGCACCAGGTTCCCCTGCGGGCACCCCGTCAGCCCCTTCTCCAGTGACCCCTACGGGTGCTCCTTCGAACGCGGCTCCCAGCGCGCCACCATCTACAGACCCCCCACCGCCCCCGAGCACGCCCTCGTCGCCGGTTCCGCCGTCGCCTTCCGCCAACCGCGCCGGCACGCCCAGCGGCGCCACCACCTCCAGGCCTGTGAACCCTCGGCCGGCCCCTCCGCGCGGTCCTTCCGGCAGCAGCGTCGTATAGGAATTGAGGTTGCCAAGTGCCAACGGACTACCGTGAACCCACGTACGGAAACTGGCGGAAGCCGGTCTCGCCGGGGATCGGGCGCCTCGGGCTGATCGGCACCATGATCCTCATGGGCGGAATGGTCACGGTCACGCTGATCGCGATGGTGTCCATCGTGCCCGCGCTGATCAGTACCGTGGTGCTGGGGTTGGTCATGCTGCCGCTGGTGATCCAGGATCAGCACGGCCGGACCGCCCTCCAGAAGATGACGGCCCGGGTGGCCTGGTGGTCGGGCCGCTCCCGCGGCTGGCACCTCTACCGCTCGGGGCCGCTGAGCATCGTCGCCTCCGGCTCGCACCGGCTTCCCGGGCTGCTCGCCCAGTCTCGGCTGGTGGAGGCGCGTGATTCCTACGGGCGTCCGTTCGCCATGGTCGTAGTGCCGTCCACCGGGCACTACACCGCGGTGTTCGAATGCAGCGCCGACGGCGCGGCGCTGGTCGATCAGGAGCAGATCGACTCCTGGGTCGCCTACTGGGGGCACTGGCTCGCCGCGCTGGGCTTCGAGCCGGGACTGGTCGGCGCGAGCGTGACCATCGAGACGGTCCCGGACCTCGGGACCCGCCTGCGGAACGAGGTCAGCGCCAACATCGACCCGAACGCACCGGAGCTGGCGAGGGCGGCCCTGGAAGAGATCGTCTGGAACTACCCGAGGGGCAGCGCACGGGTCTCCACCTGGATCGCGGTCACCTACGCGGCCACGGCACGTCCCGGAGGAAAGCGCCGTGACCAGGACGAGATGGCGCGGGAGATCGGGATGCGTCTCCCCGGGCTGACCTCCACGCTGGAGATGACCGGCGCCGGAACCGCTCGCCCGGTGACCGCCGACCACCTCACCCGGCTCGTACGGATGGCCTACGACCCGGACTCGCAGTCGGATCTGGAGAGCGCGGAAGGCCAGGAAACGCGCTGGGAGGACGCCGGGCCGGTCGCGACGCAGGAACTCTGGGATCACTACGTCCACGACAGCGGCCATTCCATCACCTGGGGCATGTCGGAGGCGCCTCGCGGTGAGGTGCTGTCCAGCGTGATGACGGGGCTGGTGTCACCGCACCACGACATCGCGCGTAAGCGCGTCACCTTCCTCTACCGGCCCTACGATCCGGCCACCGCCGCCACCATCGTGGAGCGGGACCGCAAGGACACGCGTTTCCGCCTCAACGGCGCCGCCAGAGACGAGGTCGCCGTCGTCAGCAGCGACCAGGCGGCCCTTGAGGAGGCCCGGGGCGCGGGACTGGCCCGGTTCACCATCCTCGTCACCGCCACCGTACGCTCGGCCGACGAACTTCCGCTCGCGGCCGCCGCCGTCGACACCCTCGCGCCCCCCGCGCGTCTGCGGCTGCGCCGGATGTACGGATCGCAGGCGTCCGCGTTCGCGGCGGCCCTGCCTGTGGGCGTCGTTCTTCCCGATCATCTTCAGGTGCCCGCCGTCGTGAGGGAGTCTCTGTGAGCGATTCCTTGGAGCACCTCCTCGACGCCGCGGACGGAGAGACGACCGTTCGCGACGCCGACGTCGGGGGCAAGAAGAAGGACAAGAAGAAGCGGAAGCCCGCGAACACCGAGCGCAAGCCCGGATACCGGGGGTTCACCGGCCGGGGCGGCGGGCGCGCCTCCTTCGTGGAGATGCCTCCGGAGTGGCGCGGGACCACCGTTCAGGTGTGCGGGCTGTGGCCGTTCGGCGCCGGCTCGGGGACGCCGATGGTGGGCGTGCCGCTCGGCCGGCAACTGATCACCGGTACCGCCCTGTGCTGCGATCCGATCTCGTGGTTCCAGCGCGCCAACCTGATCCACAACCCGTCCGCCCTGGTGCTGGGCAAGCCCGGGCTGGGCAAGTCGACCCTGGTCCGCCGGATGGTGGTGGGCCTGGCCGGGTACGGGGTGTTCCCGATGGTGCTCGGCGACCTCAAACCCGACTACGCCGACCTGATCCGGGCGATGGGCGGGCAGGTCATCAGGCTCGGCCGAGGACTGGGATCACTGAACGTCCTCGACCCCGGCGCGACTGCTTCCGTGGCGGCCCGGCTTCCCGAGCCGGCCCGGGCCAGGCTGACCGCCGAGGCGCACGGCCGGCGGCTGAACATCGTCTCCGCGCTGGTCACGATCGTGCGCGGGACCCCGATCGCGGACACCGAACGCACCATCCTCAACGCCGCCCTGCGGGTGCTGGACGAACGCCACCAGGGAGTACCCGTCCTGCCCGACCTGATCAGGGTGATCGACGAAGGACCGGAACGCGTCCGCGCGGTCACCCTGTCCCGGGGGAACGAGGATCGCTACCGCCGGGCCTCCGATCCGCTGCACGCATCGCTGCTCGGGCTGCTCGACGGCCCGATGGGGGAGACGTTCGCGCACCAGACCACCACCCCGCTCCAGCTGGACAACCCCGGTGGCGTCTGCATCGACATCAGCGGGATCGACGACGCCGACGCCGAACTCCAGGCCGCCGTCCTGCTGGCGTGCTGGTCGGACGGGTTCGGCGCGGTGGAGGCCATGCACGCGCTGGCCGACGAGGGCATGGCGCCTCAACGGCACTTCTTCGTCGTCCTGGACGAGCTCTGGCGGGTCCTGCGGTCCGGACGCGGCCTGGTGGACCGCGTTGACGCCCTCACCCGCCTCAACCGGCAGCGCGGCCTGGGACAGGTGATGATCACACACACCATGGCCGACCTGCTGGCCCTGGCCGACCACGCCGACCGGCTCAAGGCCAAGGGCTTCGCCGAACGCGCGGGCATGGTGATCTGCGGCGGGCTGCCGCAGGCGGAGATGCCCATGGTGAACGAAGTGGTACGGATGTCCTCCATCGAACAGCGCATGATCGTCGACTGGTCGACACCTCCCTCCTGGGATCCCACTCTCAACCAGGACAACGAACCCCCGGGCCGCGGCAAGTTCCTCGTCAAAGTGGGCGGCCGCCCCGGCATCCCGTTCAAGGTCGAGCTCACCGCCGTCGAGGCGGACGTCAACGACACCAACAAGCGCTGGATCCACTCGACGACGAGAGCGACGCGGCCCTAGGACGCGTTGTAGTCCTGGATCATCGCTTCGACCGCCTGCTTGCCTCGGGCGATCTCCTCCTGGTCCTTGCGCTTCCACCAGGGAGTGAGCCACATCTCGACAGGACGGGCCGTGCCCGCGACGACGGCGGCGCGGCCGAACGGCATGGTCCTGATCTCCTCAGGCTGCAGCGCCGGCCTCCCGTCGTGCTTGCCCACGAGTTCGGAGAGTTCGGCGAGGTCCTTGGCCGTACCGGTGCCGCCCGAGATGACGCGGAACGTGGCGTTGTCCCACAGGCGCGCGGCTCCGTCCGATCCCCACTTCTTACGCGCGTCCGCCAACGACGTCAGATAGGCGTGGACGCTGATGCCGTACCCACCGGACTCGCCCATGTACGTCGGCAGGCCGGGCATCGGGCAGATGTCGGTCACCTGGTTGAGCTCGAAGGTCAGCGGCGGTTCGAGGCGACCGGTCGGCTGCCTCATCGCCGCGCCACGGGCCGAGCGGAAGAACTGTTCGACGATCGTGGTGACGATCGGCGCGATCCCGCCGTAGTCGCTCTGCTGTTTGCTGACGAAGTACAAGGTGTTGCGGCCCTTGAGGAACTCCTTGTAGTCGAACGCCTCATCGGGTGACGGCGAGAGGTCATCCAGAATCTGTGGAATCGAGAAGCAGCTCATGACCTGAATCGCACCGGACCAGAAATTCTTGTCCTGGCCGGCGAACTCCAGCTGTGCCGCACACCCGGGAGTCGCCCTGCCCTCGCTCTCGCCCCGGCGCAGGATGTCCAGCGCCTCATCGCTGTTGGCCTCGTGGACCCAGCGCACCACGTCACGAATGGTGAGCCCGCCGATCGCGCCGGCGTGCAACAGACAGCGGAGGATGGTGACCACACCCGCGGTCCTGGTGGCTCCGCTTCCCGCGATCTCGAAACCGCTCGTCTGGGCCAGCGTTCCGGATCTGACCGCGCACACGTTGATGTCCTGGCACCCGTCCAAGAACGACCAGCGCAGCCGATTCGGCCACCCGGTCCAGTTGAACGGGTCGAACACGTACACCTCGCCGTACCGCGCCCGCATCATGGCGGTGTTGACGAACGTTTCCCGCCGGCTGGAGGTGACGATGCAGGGACCCGGCGCGTCGATGGTGAAAGGCGTGACGAAGTGCACGTCCTTTCCCTGCCGCGGCGCCGCGACGACGATCATCATGTCCTCCAGGGACATGTACAGCTTCCGCCGGGACCTGATGTCCCGCCCGATGAAGAAACCGACCTCCTCGGGCTTCACCTCGCGCGCGGACCGATTCCCCGTGGCCGGCCGGACCTGCCGTGCCTTGTTCTGGACGGTACGCGCGCTCAGCAGTTTGCGGACCTCCCAGCCGGACGCGAAGCCCAGCCGCAGCCGACGGTACGGCTGGTGACGCCGCCAGTTCAGAAGCAGCCGCGCCAGAACGTAGAGCACCACCGCCGTGATGAGGAGAAGCACGATCAGCAGGACGAAGAACAGCGCGGTGGGACCGATCATGGCGGCCGCGGCGGGCGGCCACGCACTCCGCGGATCGCCGGGGTTCCGCACGAAGTGGAAGGCCACCTTCAGGAAGTCCGTCGGGCTGGAGTCCGGCCAGGCGCCGCTCGCGAGAAGACCGGACAGCTGGCCCGCCAGCCAGGTCATGAAGCTGCATGTTCCGCCCGGGACGGCGACAAAGGCGATACCCAGAAAAATGGTGTACGCCGCATCGTCATCGGTATCACTCATCGGGCTCCTCTCTTCGATCCCGAGCGGCCTCGGCCGCTCTCCTGTCCAGGGACTATCCGTCGTCCGCGACGGTCACATCGGAGACCCGCCAGGGGGCGCGCTCGGATGACCTCGCGAGGGACATGAAGACCACCGACGCGCTGGACGAACCGCGCCAGCGGTCGCGTCCCGTGGGGACGGTGGTCATCTCCCACTGGCGGTAGGCGGCGGTCCGCCGATCGTGCGGCGCCCCGGTCTCCCGGACGAGTGGTCGGAGCCGCACTGCGAGGTAGGCCCGGTGCCGCCGCCATTCCTCGGGCACGTACTGCTCGGGCTCCCCCTCGACCACGGTGGTGTAGCCGGAGGTGAGGTAGCCCGCCGCGCGGAGGCGCGCGTCGCGCAATCCGGTGTCGACGGTGCTGTCGACCGTGTACATGACGGTCAGGGCGGCCCGCGACACCGCCGTCGCGTCCTTCTGGTCGATCCGGTGCCGGTCCGGAAGACCACCGGGTACGTGGGGACTCCGTGCCGGCGACGGTGAACCGCCGCCGGCCGTCGGAACGACCGTCGGTGCGCCCGGATCGGACGGCACGCGGTCCTGCCGTGCCCGCCTCTCGCCACCACAGCCGACCAGAAGCGCGGCCGCCGAAACGACGCAGAGTACGGAACGGATTCCCGTCGCCGACGTGCCGGTCACGTCACATCACCGCCGGTCCCCGCTCCGAGCGGAGGCATCGCACGAATCCAGTCCGAGGAGCTCGGGGACGGACTCGCCATGTCCGCCGGCGGCGTCACCCGAAGCGCTCCCACATAACCCGACCTGCCGTCGAGCACGCTGAACTTCACGAACTGGCCGGTGTCCGGGGCCTCGACGAACCAGTGCTTACCCTGGTACACGCCCCAGTAGATGCCCATATGGCTCAGCCCGTTGAAGAAGACCAGATCCCCGGGCGCCAGCTGGTCGCGGGGTACCTTGACTCCCTTGTTGCTCTCGTACATCGCGTCCGCCGTACGAGGGAGAACGATTTTCTTGCCGGACGCGATGTAGACCACGTGCCAGGCGAGGCCTGAACAGTCGAATCCCTTGGTGTACGCACCCTGCTGAATGCCGTAACTGGGACCGTCGTCGAGGTCGCCGCCGCCCCACGAATAGGGGATCAGCCGGCCGACCCACCGGCTGGGATTCGGTCCCCCCTGGTCCCGTCTCGCATAATATGCGGCCCCGTCGGCGATGCTCTGACCGAAGGAGCTGCTCATCGCGGATATCCCCAGGGCGCATTCCATGCCCGCGAAGTTGGCCGATGTCTTGGTGTAACCACCCTGCGCATAGCGGTTCGCCGCCGCCAGGACGTCGTTGACGTACGCTTCAGAATGGTTGTACGAGAATATTGATTGGTGTATCTGGGCGTCCGTGAGCGTTCTGCTTTTGAGCTCTGCGTCGCTCCCGCCCGGGTAGATGTGGAGCTTGAGGAGCTTGGCAGCACTGAATATGGCGTCGGCCGGGTCGTATCGGCTCGTCGCGCCGTCGTGGTCGCCGTCCACTGCCGCCCGATCGAACGTGGGCTGCAGGAACTGCATCGGCCCTCCGGCCCCCGCGAAGTTCTCTCCGGAGTGCACACCCCGCGCCTGAAGTGTGCCGTGGTGGGTCTCGATCCACCCGATTCCGGCGAGGATGTTCCAGGGGATGTTCCACTCCGCTCCGGCCTTCTGGTACAGAGCAAGATAGTTCTCGGGTATGTCGCCCGCCGACGGCGCCGCTTTCGCCTGCACCGCCGTCACGGAATCACCGGAATCGCCGGAAGGCCCGGAGCCGCCGCATAGCGAACTGGACTCCGTCTGAAGAAAGACCACAAACGTGACGAAAAGCATCGACGTCATGACGAGCCCGGTAGCGCCGACCCCCAAGCCGACCATCCACGCGAAGCCGTGCCCCGTTCCGGCTTGCGTTGAGGTGCCCGCACTCACGGTGCTTCACCGGACGCCCGAGTGAGGCGCATCGGCGACTCTTCCGGCATGCTTCACCTCCCGCCCTATCCGGATCAGACAGTGCGGCCATCGCCCGGATGCGCAACACCCTTCGCGCTCGGGCGAGGTCGTGGTTGCCGTTCCGGCGTCTGACGGACGTTAGGGAAGAGGACCGGCGAACGGTTCGTGAGGCGAGAGGACCCCCTGACGGTGCGAACGATCCTGAGCGATCCCGACCTCGAGCCGCCGCTCCTCGGGAAGGCCGTGACGGCGCACATCAAGTCACGCGGCCCGGAGGGGTTCACCTGCACCGTCTACGATGCCGGAACCGGCCGGGCTCATGACGCGCTGCTGCCACGCAGCGTCGCCCACGAGCTTTCCGCGGGAGCCGCTCCGCCCGTACCGGCACCGGGAGACACCGTCATCGCGCTCGTCGTGGGCGTGTCCGACGAAAGAGAGCTGATGCTCTCGGTCACCTCGCACGAACTGGTCGAACGCCTCCTGACGGGGTTCGTGGGGGAGATCCTCGATGGCAAGGTCGTCATCAAGGCCATCGCGCGGGCCGCCGGCACCAGAACGAAGATCGCCGTGGCTCCCACCGTCCCTGGCGTCGACGCGAGGCGGGCATGCGTCGGTCCCGGCGCGACCCGGGTCAAGGGCGTCGAGAGCTTGCTGAACCGCGCCTTCGGCAGCGAGACACTGGAGATCGTCGAACACTCCGACGACCGTGCCACATTCCTTACGAACGCGATGATGCCGGTCGAGGTCGCGGACCTCCTCGTGGAGGGTGAGCACGCGGTCGTCGTGGTCGAGCCGCACCAGCTCTCCGGCGACATCGGAGAGCGGAGCCTGAACGCCCGGCTCGCCGGCCGGCTGACCGGCCTGGCCGTCCAGGTCGTCACACCGGGCACCGACCTGCGGCCCGCCCTGGACCGGCTGGCCGCCGAAACGGCCTGAGCCCGTACGGAGGCTGGGCGCGCCGACGTGGACAGAAATATGTAGATCGGTCTAGATTGCTCGCATGGCGGTCAAGGGCGACGAGACCCGTATGCGGCTGATCGAGGCGACGCGCGACCTGATCGAGGCGAAGGGGTACCACGGCACCGGCCTCAATGAGGTGCTCGCGGCGAGCGGCGCTCCTCGCGGTTCGCTGTACCACCACTTCCCCGGCGGCAAGGACCAGTTGGTCGGCGAGGCGCTCACGCGGGCGGGGAAGGAGATCGACGCGCTCGTACGGGAGCTGGGCTCCGGTGCGGCCGGCGCCGTCGACCTGGTCCATGCGCTGCTCGGCGCGCTCGCCGACCGGATGGAGGCGGCGGACTACGCGAAGGGCTGCCCGGTCGCGACGGTCGCGCTGGAGGTCTCCGCCACCCACGAACCGTTGCGACGCATCTGCGCGGACGTGTACGGCGCCTGGGAACGGGCACTCGCCGACGCCCTGCGCGCCGAGGGGCGCCCGCCGGAGGAGGCGGAAGAGCTGGCCGGGACCGTGCTCGCTCTCGTCGAGGGCGCGCTCGTCCTGGCCCGCGCCCACCGCAGTCGCACGCCGGTCGAGCAGGCCCGCCGCCGCGTCCGTACGCTCCTGGCGAGCTGACCGGCCGGTCCGCCCGAAGGGAATCGCCATGTCCATGGAATATGTAGATCGGTCTACTGGGAGGATCTTCGGTGCGAACACCTGACGCGGTGGTGCTCGGCGCCACCGGCTTCATCGGCCGGTGGCTGCTGCTCGAACTGCTCGGCCAGGGCCGCCCGGTCGCCGCCGTCCTGCGCGACGCCTCTCCCGGGCGAGCGGACCGGCTTCGCGAGTGGATCGGCGAACACGGCGGGGACGCGGCCGGCCTCACGGTCGTCCCGGGCGACATCGCGGCCGCCGGGCTGGGCCTGTCGAGCGCCGACGACGCGCGGCTCGGGGCCGTGCGCGACGTGTTCAACGCGGCCGCGCTGTTCCGGTTCGGGCTCGGCCGGGAGGAGGCGCGCGCCGCCAACGTCGACGGCGCGCTCAACGTGGTGCGATGGGCGGCGACCCGGGGCGACCTACGGCGGGTCGTCCACGTGTCGGGGTACCGCGTGGGCTCGGACGCCGCGACCCGGTATCCCCTGCCCGCGGCCGAGTCGGAGGAGCTGTACCGCGTCCGCGGCGCCTACGAGGCGTCGAAGGTGGAGGGCGACGCGGCCGTCCGCGAGCTCGCGGCACGTGCGGGCCTGCCGCTCACCGTCGTGAACCCGAGCACCGTGATCGGGCACTCCGTCACCGGCGAGTCGGGCCAGTACATCGGCCTGGCGGACCTGGTGGTACAGCTGTGGGCCGGCCGGCTTCCCGCCCTCGCGGGCACGGCCCGCACGTTCGTTCCGGTGGTCACCGTGGACCATCTCGCCCGGTTCATGGCCGCGGTGCCCGAGCACGATCCGCAGCCCGGCGGGGCGCACTGGGTCCTCGACGAGGACACGCCGTACCTGCGGGACCTGGTCCGGCTGCTGGCCGACCACCTGGGCGTACGCGCCCCACGCCTGATGGTTCCGGTCGGCCTGGTGCGCCGGCTGCCGTCCCGGCTCACCGGCGTGGAGCCGGAGACCCTCACCTTCCTGAGTGAGGACCGCTACGACACCCGCTCGGCGCGCCGCGTGGCCGAGGCGGCCGGGCTGCGCCTCCCGCCGATCGAACCGGCACTGCGCCGCTGGGCCGACCGCCTGGTGGCGGAGCGCCCCAGTATGCCCCGCTGATAACGAACAGTCGGGAACCTCGTATCTTGTGACGGCGTCGAAGATCTTGACCGGTGACGCGGGTGCCCGCGCCCGCCGGTCTTTTCGTGGCGTGGCCGCCCTTCGCGGAGCAGGCCGCGCTCCCCCGAATGCGAGGAGAGTCCATGAAGTCGTTCGGCCGGCGCCTGCCGTGGGTGGTCCCGGTGGCCGCGCTCGCATTGGCGGCCGTAGGAGTGACGGGAACGGCGGGAACGGCCGACGCGTCCACGGCCCCCCGTCCGCCGCGCGGCGACGCCGTCGTCCACGCGACGCGTTCCCTCATGGCCCCGAAGGTCGCGGCGGCGGCCACCGCCTCGGCGCCTTCCTCGGCGAAGCTGTCCCTGACGGGCCAGTACCAGAACACGAACTACAAGTGCGTGCCCACCTCGGCGTCGATGAGCCTGTCGACGTTCGGAGTGTCCGTCAGCCAGGACACCCTGGCCACCCAGATGGGCACGACGGCGGCCAAGGGCACGTCCGGCAGCCAGGCGCTGCCCGTCGTCAACAACTACGCCGACCCGCTCGGCTACAGCTACGGCTTTTCCGACGCCTCGACGGCGTCGAGCATGATGTCGCAGGTCTCCTACGACGTCGGCGTGCTCAAGCGGGCGCCCATCCTCGGCGTGTGGATGGAGAAGCTGCCCTGGAACTCCGGCATGACCGGCTCCAAGGTCGGCCACGCCATCATCGCGTACGGCTACGACAGCAGCGCCGGCACGATCACCGTCTGGGACCCGTGGAAGGCCACCGGCGGTTCGCACACCATCACCGCCGCCAAGCTCGCCGCGGACATGCAGCCCGGCGGCATGTACAAGGTCACCGGCCACACCGACGCCGACCTGGCGAGCCTCGGCGACCTGACCGGGGACGGCACCGCCGACGTGGTCGCGACCGAACGCGCGACCGGGAAGCTGTGGCTCTACCCCGGCCCGACGCTGGACGCCGCGAACCGGCGGCTGGTCGGTACCGGCGGCTGGAACGGGATGACCGAGCTCACCGGCATCGGCGACCTGACCGGCGACGGCAAGTCCGACCTCGTCGCCGTCCAGAAGTCCGACGGCACGCTGTGGCTCTACCCCGGCGGCACGAACGCCCTCGGCACCCGCATCAAGATCGGTAACAGCGGCTGGACCGGCATGAAGGACCTCACCGGGATCGGCGACCTGACCGGCGACGGCAAACCCGACCTCATCGCCGCCAAGAAGTCCGACGGCACGCTCTGGCTCTACCCGGGCGCGTCCAAGGCGGTCGGCACCCGTATCAAGATCGGCACCGGCGGCTGGAACGGCATGAACAAGCTGGTCGGCGTCAAGGACATCACCGGCGACGGCAAGCCCGACCTGATCGCGGTGCGCATCTCGGACGGCACCCTGTGGGTCTACCCCGGCGCGTCGAAGGCGCTCGGCACCCGTAAGGAGCTCGGTTCCGGCTGGGGCGGCATCCGCTCGCTCACCTACACCGGCGACATCACCGGCGACGGCGCCCCGGACCTGCTGGGCGTGCAGAGCAACACCGGCGTGATGTACGTCTACGCGGGCCGCGCCACCGGCTTCGCCGCACGGCAGCAGCTCACCTCCGGCTGGAACGGCTGAGCCGGCAGCTCGCCGATCCCCACAGCCCCGCGCCGGACCACCGGCGCGGGGCTCACTGCTGGGTGAACTCCACGGTCACCTGGCTGAAGTCGCCTCGGGCGAGCGCGCCGTCGTCGACG
The DNA here is from genome assembly GCF_030269445.1 of Actinoallomurus iriomotensis. GTDB lineage: Bacteria > Actinomycetota > Actinomycetes > Streptosporangiales > Streptosporangiaceae > Actinoallomurus > Actinoallomurus iriomotensis. The sequence goes on along the minus strand of NZ_BSTJ01000014.1, from coordinate 277,916 downwards.
TAGACGTAGGCCGGGCTGTCGGTGCCCGGGTCGACCCAGCCCACCAGCATCTGGGCGCCTCTGGGCATGGTCGGGTCGAGCCCGTGCCATGGGTACCCGCCGTAGAACTCCTTGTCGAAGTCCTGCGGGTGGCCGAGCAGACGGAACTCCCCGCCGACGAAGCCCGTGCCGTGTTCTCTTCCGCCGAGCCGCGCGCTCAGGCCGGCCCCGTGCTCGTCACCGGGCCAGTCCCGGCCGCCGAGCCGGTCCTCGCCGTCGAGGTCCTCGTCGTCGAGGTCCTCGTCGTCGTCGAACCAGTCCTCGTCGGGCCGGCCGCCGGCCAGCACCGGGCCGACGTACATGGGCAGCGTCGACAGGCATTGGGCGGTCAGGGCGGCCGGCCGATGACCGTATTCGTTCGGCCAGGAACGGCGCCACTCGCAGGCGGCGGACACCGCCGGGTCGGCCCGGTCGCGCAGGTCGAACGGGACCAGAGCCGGATCATCGCCGTCGGGCAGGTACTCGACGTGGCCGATGCCCACGCCCGCCGCGTCGGTCGTCCGGCCGGCGAAGACCTGGAGCAGGCCGGTACGGGGCAGCAGGCCGTTGATGTCGTACGGGGCCAGTTCGGCCAGGTCCAGCTGGATGATGTGATGCAGCAGCGACGGCAGCCGGTCGCGGTGGACGAGCCGGCCGTGCTCTTCCCTCTCCAGCGGGAAGCCGGTCGACCAGTCGCACTGGCAGACCAGCGCGCCGAGCGGGACCAGGTCGTCCATGTCCGGGTGGTCGTCGATCCGGTCCCAGTGGACGTGCGGCCAGCGGAAGCCTGCGGGCAGCGACAGGGGCCCGGCCGTTCGCGTCCGCTCCAGAGAGGTCTCCTCGCCGTCGGCGGGCGGACGGATCAGGATGCCGTTCTGCGCCATCGTCAGGAGATCGGCGGTGCGCTCCGGGATTCCGAATCGCTCCGCCAGCTCACGCAGCCGAACCTGATCCTCGGGCGTGAGGGGATTCGGCCGCAGGCCGGCGTACCCGCGTTCCCCTGAGACCGGCAGATGCGCCATGACGAACACCTTCCAGCGAAACCGCAGTGCTGGAGGAGCCTAGCGGCGCCTCGGCACGGATCGCCCGCCGGTCGTCACGGCAGGTCATGAAGAATGGTTCCATATTTGTTTAAACGTTCGAGCGGATCCCTGCTCGCCTCGTACGTTGAGCCTCCAGGGGCACGCGGCAAACTCTGCGTAATCATGTGCGGCTTGCCGTGCCCGTAACAGGAGGAACCAAAAGTCATGCCCAGTCGTCTCGCAAAACTTCTTGCATGTGCCACGATGGCCGCTTCCGCGATCGGATTGTTCGCGGCGCCCTCTCAGGCCGCATCGACGACCCCCGCTCTCCCCACGTACTGGAATTACGGGTGTGACTATGGGCACGCCTGTATTCGACACAGGATCCCCGTAGAGAACTCCTACTGGAACGTGGAACGGTGCGGCGACAGCTCGCTCCACGACTATTTCGATTACGCCATCGCCTACGGCAACGGCTTCACTGTTTACTACCAGAACGGCAAATGGGACTACGTCGCGCCGTGGTCGCAGCGGACGCTGGACGGCACCAACCTGGCCACCATGGTGCGCGTGTACTGCTGAAGGTTCCCGCCAGGGATGATTAATCACTGCTACATCGTGATTTAATCCGTCGCCCTTAGGGTCTTTGGGTAGTTCTCGGAGAAGTCATTTAAGAATGAAAGCGGTGGGGGTGACGGACCATGCATATCGTGAAGCGGGGCGATAACGACCGCCTCGACGCCCGTGATCACCGCAGCCGCAACAGTGAACTGTTCGGCCGCCGGAGGCACCTCCAACAACGACTCGAGATCCTGCGTGCGGAGATCGCAGCGGGCGAGGCCGACGTGTCCGCGGAACTCGAACTGCGCACGGTGGAGCGTGAGTACGAGGACCTCACGTACGAGATCATGACCGCCAACTACGGTCTCGTGCGCCGGTACGTCGCGACGTTCACCGCGAAGGGCACCGAGCATCGAGAGGACTTCGAGAGCGCCGGCAAGGTCGGTCTGCTGTGGGCGATCTCCTCCTACGACCCGGCGCTGGGCTCGTTCTCGACCTGGGCCTTCAAACCGATCCAGCGGGAGGTCCTGCGTGCCGTGCGCGACGCCGACCACCCGAACCTCAACCCCGGCGACTTCGAGAAACGGCCTGCCATCCTCGCCGCCGCCCGTGAGTTCGTCGAGGCGTCCGGCGCGGACGTCTCGCTCGACTACGCCGACATCGCCCGGCGTGCGGCGGTGACCGAGGGGCAGGCGCGCCGTGTCCTGAACGCGCCGCGGCTGGACAGCCTTCAGGCACTGAGCGCCGGTCACGACGCGGACGAGATGCCGTGGGCGGAGCGGCTGACCGACTCTGCGGTGAGTGTGGAGGACGAGGTGCTTCTCCGCTTCGACCTGCGTGCGCTCAGCGACCGCGGGTTGCCGAGACTCGATGCCCGCGAGCGGTACGTGTTGACCCGCAGGTTCGGGCTGGACGGAGAGTCGGAGGAATCGCTCCGGATCATCGGTGACCAGCTCGGCCTGTCCCGCGAGGGCGTACGGCAGATTCAGGAGAAGGCGCTGAGCAAGCTCCACGAGCCCTTCGCGGACACGGCTTGACGGGGCGCGATGAGCCGGGCGCCATCCGCTGACAGCCGTGACCGGGATATGCGGGTCGTCCATCTGTCGGGACGGTCAGAGTCGTGAGATCCGAACCCATGCCCACGCTGACCGACTACGCGCTCGCCATTCGCACCGAAGGCTCGCCACCGGCGCCGGAGGGAGTCAGGACGGTCGATCTCGTCCTGGAGGAGGGCGATGTCATCTCCTCGACCGTCGGCGCCATGCGGAGCAGCGGGCTCACCGCTGCCGACTTCCGGTCCCCGGCGATTTTCCTCGCGCCGGCGGGCCGTCACGGCCTCGTGACGTACGCGGGCCTGTGCGGATTCGCCGGGCGGCGGATCGACGCGTACGCCGATGGGGTGATCCTGAGATTCTCCCGGCTCCACCACGACGGCGGGCCGTTCCCCGACTCCGGTGAGCCCGACGAGGCCCTCGTCTGGGCGCAGGTCGGTGAGCCGTTCGCCGACGGCGTCCGCTGCGTCGCGCTGGGGCCGAGCCAACCGGGACTCGTCAGCCCGGAGGCCGCGACCGTGATCCGGTACGCGGAACGGCTCCGCATGGTTCCACCGGACTCGTCCCGGGACTCGCTCGCCATGTTCGTCCTCGTCGCGGCGCTTCGGAGGCGTTCCGACGACCGGTTCCCCTTCCTGTCCACCGGCGAGGAGCCCGTCCCGGTCGCCGAAGACGACCCGGAGCAGGGGATCGACCTGGAGAAGGTCCGGCAGGAGGCCGTCCGGTACCGGCTCGAACAGGGGGAGGACACCGAGTCCGGCTCTCACCACGACGAGCGGATCCGCGAGGCCGACGCGGTGGACATCCGTACGCTGCTGCGCCGGCTCGGCTCGTCATCCGACGGACCGGATCGGGACGAGTGGCGATGCCCGCGCCCGCGCCGGCACTGGAACGGCGACGAGGACTCGTCGATGCACGTGTACTCCGACAACCGCGCGCGGTGCCCTGGTTGTGACGCCGAGAAACTCGGCCCGATCCGGCTGGCCCTCGACGTGCTGGGCATCACCCCGGACGAGGCGGCCTCCTTCATCCTGGACTCTGATCGGGTGGTCGACATGTGCGCGGTGCGGGAGGACGCGTGAACAGGGTCACCCGCAGAGGGCACGAGGCACCGGCATCCACGGAAGGCCTGCTGGGGATGGCCATCGTCGTGGTCGACGGCGTGGACACCGTCCTGGTCCATCGCAGTGTGCTGAACCGGGTGGCGGAGATCGCCTTCCGGCTGGGCTGCCACGACGCGACCCCGCTCGTCCGCCGGCCGACCTTACTGAGTGGTCCACAGGTGCCGCGGTTCCGGCGCGATCTGGACCAGGTCACGGCCTTCGCCGACGCCACCCTCCGCACCGGGTGGCAACTCTGGGAGATCGCCGCCGCGCCCGCCGACGAGCCGGTCGCGGTCATGGACACGCCGTACGGCAGGGTCTGGGTCGATCCGGCCTACGGCTTCAAGCTGCAAGGGACGGACGGCGGCCCGCGGCGGCCCACCGCGGTACGGCAGTTGCCCGGTACGGCACGCCGGGTGGCACTGAGTCGCCTCATCGCGCCACTGCGCGGAGTCGCCACGCGTGCCCGGGTTCTGGAGATCTACGACTATGACGCGTGAGCCGTGGTGAGTCGCCCCACACCGGTACCGGAACGGGGAGACTCACGACGACTCAACGATGGGGATGGCCGGAGGTCAGCTTCTCGGGCGCCGCGGACCTTCCCTGCACGCCGAACCGCACCGCGGCTTCGAACGCCGTCTCCGGGTTGGCGATCAGAGCACCGATCTGCCCCATCGCCGCCATCTCCTCGGCCGGCGCACCCGGGCGTACTCCGACCACGTAGTCGGCGTCCAGCGGGCTCTCCGCAGCGACGCACCAGGCGGGCAGGGCCGCGTACGGCCCTTCGAAGACCCGGCTGCCCTTCGGGAGCAGCGCCGTGAAGGAACGCATGATGACCGGAGCGGCGGGCCCGGTCAGGACCACCGCCTGAGTCCGCTCCAGCGCCGTTCTGACCTCGGCGAGCTGGTCGTCGGTGACGACGCCCGCGGCGACGAGCGTGGGCAGGGCCGGGCCGGTTCGCCGGGAGCGCCTGAGCACGACGGAGTCACCGATCTGGGTGACGACCGCTCCCGCCTCCTCGCGTACGGCGGCGATCGCCCGGTGCGCCATGGTGAGGCTGCCGAAGCCGGGAACCTGGTAGACGCCGAGCGTCCCGCACACGCTCACCTGCGTACCGCGGATGTGCACCTCGTCGACGCGTTCGTCCAGCCAGAGATGGCGGAAGCTCTGCCCGTTGGCCAGCAGGATCCGGGTCTCGGCCGGGTCCGCGTGGACCTGCGGCGCCTCGGGCGCGCGCTGCGCGACGGCGGCGACGGACCGCTCCTCCTCGGCAGGGCTCGGGGACGGCGGGGACGGCGAGCGGGGAGGCCACAACAGCTCGTCGGACGGCTCCGTTTCCGGTGCTTCCGCCAGGACGTGCGGCTCCGGATCCGGCCCCGTGTCCTCGTCCTGCGCGGCCGGCGTCACCTCCTCCGCCTCGGCCGTGTCGTCCTCCGGAGGACCGTCATCACCGGTGAACATCGACGCCCAGTCCCGTACGGTGGCCTCCAGATCGAGCTCGGCCTGCTCGGACGGCTCGGCCTCCGGATCGGCAGCCGTCCCCGCGGCCGGGGAGGCCTGGTGGTCCGGTGTCTCGTTCCGGTCCAGGGTGTCGTTCCCGACGCCGAGGGCGCTCCAGAAGTCCGTCGCCGGAGTGGGGGGCTGTGTCGCTGACATGGGGCAGATCCTTCCGCGAAGAAACGTGACGGTAGCCGTCGATCACCTGATGGGCAGGCCGATGATCCCCCGGCGCCTGCCCCCGCCGCCGTTCGGCGATCCCATGGCCGTGGCGAACACCGGGTCCTCGGTGGCGGCCCGCAGGATGCCGCCGAAGACGGCGTCCAGCTCCGGGTCACCGTTGGACGCGACCAACTTTCCGCCGTTCACGGCGCGCGTCCATTCGCGGTCGTGGGGAATCCTTCCGACGAATCGCCAACCGTCCATGATGCGCATGATCTCCTCCGGGCCGCAGCCGACGTCGGCGCGTGCCCGGTTGAGGATGAGCGACAGCTTCTCGGGAGCGACACCGCCGCCGCGTGAGGACGGCGGCATGGTGATCCTCTCCAGCCAGGAGTGGATGGTCTCCAGCGTCGGACGGCTGGGTTCGACCGGGACCAGGACCGCGTCCGCCTCACGCAGGATCAGGTCGGTGAGGGTTGTGCGATGAGGCTCGGCGACCGGCGTGTCGATGAACACGTAGTCGAACACCTCCCGCAGCAGAGCGATGATCCGCAGGTACGGCGCGGAGCCCACCGAGGCGGGATCGGCACTGGTGAGATCCGGTGGCCCGAGCAGCGCGTACAGATCCAGGTCGGGAACGTGGGCGAGATGGTCCCGCACCGTGTCCGGGGAGAGCGGTCCGGGCGCGTGGAGCAGGTCGAGGATCGTCGGGGATCTGACGTTCAGATACCGTCCGACGTCGGCCTTCTGGACGCTGGTGTCCAGCAGCACCGTCCGTCCCGTACGGCCGGCCGACCGCAGCGACCGCGCGGCGTGGACCGCGAGGTTCACGATCAGGCTGGTCCGGCCCACGCCGCCCTTCGCCGCGGCGGTGGCGATGACCCGTCCGCCCGCACGAGGGCCGGAGAGCGGGCCCGGAGGTCCGTCGGAGGCCGGGGCGGGAAGCGGTAGGGGGCTCCGCCCGGCGGCGCCGAGCAACGCCAGCAGTTCCGGCATCGGCTGCCGGCTTCCGGTGATGCGGACGTTCGCGCCGAAGCGGTCGCCCCGTTCGACGAAGGAGTCGTGGACCACGACCCTGAACCCGATGTCGGCCAGCCCGTTCGCCAGGACGGCCACACCGGCCCCGTCGACGTCCTCGGCGAAACGCGGAGCGAACACGAACGCCGCCGGGAGCCTGACCCGGCCGCTACGAGACAGCGCGCGGAGCTCGCTCGCGGAGAAGACGTTGAACACCGCGGGGAACCGGCCCGTCCCGCGCAGCTCGTGCGCGATGTCCGTGCCCCCCGCCACGACGAGGTTCGGTGCAGTCGTATTCACAGTGTCCCCGGTACTTCCCATCGTCGGCCGGCCGTTCAGGGCGGATAGCCCCTCAGTTCCCGACTGTGCGGCCGAGTGCGCCCGCCGCCAGCACCGATCGCCGGATGTTTTGGGGGAGGTTCTGATGTCGGTTCTCGCGAATCGGGTCCAGTAGCCGACGAGTTGACCGGCCGGCCGCCGCGGTGGGAGAGGGAGACCGCTGTGCTGGAGAACTGCGCGCCGCGATGGCCAGCACCCGCGTGGCCGTCCAACCGGTCATTCGCCGTGCCCACTCTGCTTGCCCCCGGTGCTTGCCCAAGCGGCCAGGAGCTCTCCGGTGACGGTCGCCACCGCGTAGCACGCGAGCCGTGCCGCGAACCCGCCGGGCAGCCAGCGCGGCAACCCGGCGTTGTGGTGGTCGGCCAGCAGCCGGATGGCGTCCTGCGCTCCCAGTACGCATTCCGCGATATGTCGATCACGACGTGCGCCGTCAGCAGATCGCCGAGGCCGTATGGCGTCTGGCCGCCCGCGGCGGGCTGGAGCATGTCACGCTGCGTCAGGTCGCGGCCGAGGCCGGAGTCTCCGCCCGGCTGCTGCAGTACTACTTCGGAACGCGCGACCAGCTGCTGCTCGGAGCCCTGGAGATCCTCAACACCGACGCCGAGCAGCGGGCCCGCGCACGCCTGACACAACTAGGCGAAACACCCGGCATGCGCCTGCTCGTGCGGGGCGTGCTCCTGGAACTTCTCCCGCTGGACGAGGAACGGCGCAATCGGCACCTGGTGTACGTGGCCTACTTCGTGCGCTTCCTCAATGACCCCGCCCTGGCCGCAGCGGTCCGTGAGTCTCCGCCCGCCCTGGAGAAACTCGTCGCCGAGCTGCTCGGCCACGGACGCGAACTCGGTCAGCTGCTCCCCGGCGTCGACATCGCGGCCGAAGCCGCCTTCCTGGTCGCGGGCGCCGAAGGACTCCAGGCCGGCGTCCTGCTCGGCCAGCACACCCCCGAACAGGCCGTGGCTCTCATCGATCACCAGCTCAACCGCATCTTCACGACCCCGCAGCCGTGACCGCGCCGCACCAGGACGGGGACACCAAGCGGCGAGCGCGCCGAGCGGGCGCATGGACAGGGGGTCACGTGGGGATGGTGACCTCAAGCCAGGTGCCCTCGCCGGTCGGGCTCCGCAGCCGCAGCGTGCCGTCCACCGTGTCGACGCGGTCCTTGAGCCCGATCAGTCCCGACCCGTGGCCGACGACGGCGCCACCACGCCCGTTGTCACGGATCGACAGGCGGATCTCGTGGTCGTCGTGGTCGAGGTCGACGCGGACGACGGAGGCGTCCGCGTGCTTGGCGACGTTGTTCAGGCCCTCGGACACGATGTAATAAAGCGTCACCTGGAGCTGTTCCGAGAGCGACGGCGGCACTTCCGCACGCAGCTCCACCGGCACCGGCGACCGGCGCGCCAGCGTCTGCAGGGCCGTCTTCAGCCCTGACTTGGACAGGACGCCGGGATGGAGTCCCCGGCAGATCTCCTGCAGCTCGGAGATGGCGTTCGCCAGGCTCTCGCCCGTGTTCGTCAATCGTTTCCGCAGGTCGTCGTGGCCGGCCGGCGTGGCCGACTCCGCCGCGCGCAGGTCGAACGTGAGGGCCACCAGGTGCTGTTGAACACCATCGTGCAGGTCGCGTTCGATCCGGCGGCGTGTGGCGTCCGAGGCCGAGATCACCCGGGCACGTGAGTCGATCAGGTCGGCCCGCGACTCGGCCTGCGCGAGCGTGCAGGCGACGAGCTCGACGAAGTCGGTCAGGCGCGTCTCGGTGTCGTCCGGCGGTGGCGTCTCGCCGCGGAACATGACCGCGACATCCCCCCACAGGCGCCCCTCCACCCAGACCGGGCAGGAGACGATGTGACCGATCCCGTGCGACCGGGCCCAGGCACCGGCCTCGCCGGTGAAGGACGCGCCGGTCCTGCGGACCGGCCCGCCGGTGCGCAACACGAGCGCCGCGGCGGAGCGCGGCCCGATCGGCCACCGCTCCGCGATCGGCGCGATGATCTCGGAGGAACGCGATTCCGACCACCATCCCACCACCGTCGCCGTCTGGTCGTCCTCGTACCGGTCGATCGCGGCGTGGTCCGCGCCGACGAGCGCGCCGAGCTCGCTCGCGACCGCCGTGAACGCCTCTGTGGGCGACAGCCCGCGGGCGACCAGCGTCGTCACCCGCCGCAGCGCCCCGTGCGCCCGTTCGAGCCGGTCGAGCTCGGCCCGGTCGACGAGCGCCGATCTGAGCGCCGCGGTGGACTCCGTGGCACGTGCGCGCAACGAGCGCGCGGCCGGCCTGTTCGCCAGCCGCGTGACCGCGTCGCGTACTCCCACGGACCGCCTCGTGATCGACTGCGACGAGCCCTGCGCTCGCCTCGCTCAGACTATGTCGTCCCAGGTCAGGTGGGCAAAAACGGCATTCTGTCGTGGATCAGCCGCGGGGTTTGCGGAGGACGAAGCGGTCCAGCTCCTGGTAGTCGGCCGAGCCGAGGTCGGCGCCGTAGTGGGTGACGGTGATCTCCGTGTGGCCGCCCGGCGCGTGGGGTTCGAAGTCGAACGACGCGAAGCCGTACGGGCGTTGGAGATCACGGTAGGCCGACCACGGCGCGGGCTCGGTCGTGGTCAGGGAGGCGCGCTGGTTCTGCGGGTCGCCGGGGCCGACGTCGTAGATCAGGACGCCGTCGTGCGGGTTGTCGAAGGCCGACGACGGCGTCGCGGACGAGTGGCCGCCACCACCGATGATCATGTGGACGGTGCCCCTGGTCGTGTCGATGACCTTCGCGTCGGTGGCCTGGGGCGCCGGCGTGAGCAGGGAGCTGCCCGGCAGCACGCCCCGTACCGGGAACGTCCGCTCGAAGTGGTGTTCGTGGCCGGCCACGACGAGGTCCACCCCGTACTTGTCGAACAGCGGCAGGAACTCCTGCCGGATGCCGAGGTCGGCCCCGTTGAAGTGCGCCGAGGACATCGCGACCTGGTGCATGCAGACGATGATCCAGTCGATGCCGTGGTCGCGGCTCGCCGCGCGCAGCTCGCGTTCGAGCCAGGCCTTCTGCGCCCCGTGGCTGTACCCGCGGATGTACGGGTCGTAGCCCTTCGCCTTGTAGCCCGGGACGTTGTCGCGGCGGTACGCGCTGAACGCGCCGTCCTGCAGGCACACGTCGTCGTTGTTGATGGAGATCACCCGGATCGGGCCGACCGTGAAGGCGTACCAGTTGCCGGCGAACTCCCGCGACCCGTTCGAGGGCAGCGTGAACCGCGTCTGGTACGACAGGTAGCCCTCCGGGCCGTTGCCGACCTCGTTCTCGTGGTTGCCCGCACACGGCATCCAGGGGCGGCGGCTGGCCGACCGCTGGTTGTTGGCGAAGAACGAACGCCACGTCTCGACCGGCGCGTCGCTCACGTTGGCGTAGCACAGGTCCCCGTTGAGCAGGTGGAACAGCGGGTCGAGGCGGTCGACCGCGTCGACGATGTAGCCGGCGTTCGGGGTCGCGGGGCCCAGGCCCTTGCCGACCTTCGCCGGGATGGCCTGGTCGCCGAAGCTGGTGAACCGGAAGCCCTTGGACCGTCCGGTCGGCGCGGTGCGGAAGGACCCGGCGAGCGGCGCCGCGCCCCGGTGTTCGACCTGGTAGTCGTAGCGGCTGTCGGCGTTCAGCCGCGGGAGTACGGCGTGGTAGGTGTACACCGTCTGGCCGGTGAGCGCCTCCGTGTAGACCCGCTCCTCCGCGGGCACACGCGTGCCGAGCCCGTGGCCGGGCTTGCCGAGCCGGACGACCGGCCGGTTCACGCGCTGCGGCGCCGCCCAGGACACCGCCATCTCGTGCCCGGCGTCGGCGCCGAACTGCAGGTGCAGCTGTTCCGGAGCCGGCGCGCCCGCCTCGTCCGGCGTCGTCACCAGTGCCGTCGCCCGTCCCGCCCCGCCCAACACCGGTCCGGCGACCGCCAGCCCGCCCAGCCCGCGCAGCACCTGCCGCCGGGCCACCTCGCTCCGCGACTCACCCATCAGCGCCTCCCCATCGCTCGTGTCCGCGGAGCATGATCGACGGCCTGGGGGAGCGGCCGCTGAATTCCTACCCTCCGATGGGTGAACAGCGCCTATTCTAGTACTAGAATACGACCATGGCCGCCAACCTGACGCCCGCCGAGCTGACCCTGCTCGGCCTGCTCGTGGAGAAGCCGAGACACGGCTACGAACTCGACGAGGTCATCGACGCTCGTGGCATGCGCGAGTGGACCGAGATCGGCTTCAGCTCGATCTACTACCTACTGGGGCGGCTGCGCGACCGTGGCCTGATCACCGAGGTCGGCTCGCCGCGAGCAGGACGGGGAAAGGCGCGCCGGGTGTACGAGCCGACGCCCGAGGGGCGCCGGGCGTGCGCACGGGCGGCCGAGGCGGCGGTGGCCGAGCTCCGGCCGGTGTTCCCGCCCATCCTGGTCGGGCTGGCCAACCAGCCGGTCATTCCGCCCGAGCGCCTGAGGGCCGCGCTCGACCGGCGGGCCGCGGCCCTGACGGAGAGGATCGCCGCCATCGGAGCGGCCCGCGACACCCAGCCAGACATTCCCGATTTCGTCCGCGCCATCTTCGACTACACGCTGGGCCAGCTGGAGGCCGAACAGCGGTGGCTGGACGCATACCGGACGAGCCAGGAGAGTCCATGACTCGCTATGACGTCAAGCGGGAGCTCAAGCAGTGTTACGCGCCGAAGAACACCGACTGGGCGCTCGTCGACGTGCCGGCCCAGCAGTTCATCGCCGTCGACGGCCGCGGCGACCCGAACACCAGCCCCGACTACGCCCGCGCGGTCGAGGCGCTCTACACCGTCGCCTACACGATCAAGTTCACCAGTAAGCGCACCCTCGACCGGGACTTCGTCGTCGGGCCGCTCGAGGGGCTGTGGTGGTCCGACCGGCCCGAGGTGTTCATCACCCGCGACAAGGGCGCGTGGCACTGGCGCATGCTCATCAGCCAGCCCGACTGGATCACCGTAGACCTCATCGACGAGTGCCGACAGGCCGCGCTGGCGAAGAAGAAGCTCGCCACGATCGCCGACGTCCGCCGTGAGACGCTGGAAGAGGGCACCAGTGCCCAGCTCCTGCACGTGGGCCCCTACGACGACGAAGGACCCGCGCTCGCCCGGCTCCATCACGAGTACCTCGCGGCCAACGATCTCACCATGTCCGGGCACCATCACGAGATCTACCTCGGGGACTCCCGCCGGACCGAGCCGGCCAAACTCAGGACCGTCCTCCGGCAACCGGTTCGGCGAGCGTGAGGAGGGAGTCGCGCTGGACGGCGTCGAGCGAGAGCGTCTTGTAGCCGATCTCCTCGAACAGCACGGTGATCCGGTCGGGCTCCTCGCGCATGACCGTCCCGGCGCCCCAGGACGCGTGGACCACCTGCGAGTGCATCGGGAACGGCGTGTCCGCCTGCTCGGTCTCGACCGACCCGCTCGCGCAGGTGTCGCAGTGGCCGCAGGCCTGCCGGGGGTACGGCTCGCCGAAGTACTCCAGCAGATAGCGGCGGCGGCAGCCCGTCGTCTCGGCGTACCCCCGCATCATGTCGATGCGTGAGTCGTCCATCTTGCGGCGGCTCTCGTCGCACTCCATCGCGTCGGCCGCCGCCTGCTCGGGTGCGGGTCCCTTCGGGGCGTACCGCAGTTCGCCGCGTTCGCTGACCTCGACCGCCTCGGCGTGTTCGAGCAGGTTCACCAGGCCGGTCAGCTTGGACGGGCCGATGCTCAGCGTCTCCCGGACCGCCCGTGCCTTCACGGTGCCGCCGTGCTCGTGGAGGAGCGTCGCGAGCCGGAGCAGCATCTCCTCGTCCGGCCTGCCCGCCGCGAAGAACCGGCGCAGGCCCAGGTCCTCGGACCGGTAGTACAGGACCGCCTCGGCCGGCTCACCGTCGCGACCGGCGCGGCCGATCTCCTGGTAGTAGGAGTCCGGCGACTCCGGCGGCGCGCTGTGCAGGACATACCGGACGTTCGGCTTGTCGATCCCCATGCCGAACGCCGAGGTGGCCACCACCACGTCGACCCCGTCCTCGGAGAACAGCGTGTGCACCCGTTCACGGTCGGCGGCCTTCATCCCCGCGTGGTACGCCTCGGCGCGTACGCCGGCCTTGGTGAGCTCCTTCGCGTACGCCGTGGCGTCGCGGCGGGTGGCGACGTACACGAGGCCGAGCCCGTCACGTCCGGCGACGTCCTCGACGAGCGCCCGTCGCTTGGCGGACTCCTCGGTGAACCGGCGCACGCGCAGCGCGATGTTGGGCCGGTCGAAGCCCCGGATGACCTGCCGTACGTTCCGCAGGCCGAGTACCTCGACGATGTCCTCGCGTACGGGCGGTGAGGCGGTCGCGGTCAGCGCGATCACCGGCGGATGGCCCAGACGCTCGATCACCCGGCCGAGCTGGAGGTAGTCGGGCCGGAAGTCGTGTCCCCAGGACGACACGCAGTGCGCCTCGTCGATGGCGATCAGCGAGGGCTTCGCCGCGACGAGCTTGTCCACGACATCCGGCTTGGCGAGCTGCTCGGGGGAGAGGAAGACGTACTCCGCCTTACCGGCGCGGACCTGCTCCAGGGAGCTCTCGCTCGAACCCGCGCGCTGGGCGGAGTTGACCACGACCGCGCCCCCGGCGTTCCGCTCGGCGAGGGACAGCATCTGGTCGCGCTGCAGGGCGATGAGCGGCGAGATCACGATGGTCGGACCGTCGAGCAGCTGGGCGGGGATCTGGTACGTCGCGGACTTCCCGCCCCCGGTCGGCATGACGACGAGAACGTCACGCCCCTGCAGCAGATGCTGCATGGCCTCGTCCTGGCCGGGCCTCAGCTCCCGCCAGCCGAACACCTCCCGTGCGGTCCGTTGCACCTGCCGCCGTCGACGCCCGAAACGTCGGAAACCATCACGTATGCCCATTTAGCGCCTCCCGCCGGGCGCTGTTACCCCGCTGGCCCCGGCTTAGTCCGTTTCGCCTGCGTTTGATCATCCAATCAGGGCGACATGGACGCGGAGGGGCGTTCCGCGCAGAGGAGGCGTGCCCGAGGCGACGAGCCGGCTTCCGGTCCAGCGGTACGCGACGGTGACCGGCGGCAGGGAGGCGCAGCACTCGGCGTCCGAGGGGGCGTAGTGCGCGTAGGTGACGCGGAAGGCGCCGGCGGTGCCCCGGCGCAGCCCGGTGATCGTGTCGCTCTCGCGCACGGAGTCCAGGCCGAGGAAGCGCGTGCCGTGCCAGAAGAAGACGAGCTGGCCGTGCGCGTCGGCGGTGGGGTAGCGCTGGCCGACCGCGGCGGTGAGCGTCCCGCCGTACCCGTCGGCGACGCTGACCGGTCCCTGGTCGAGGACGAAGTGCCCCTCCGATGTCGCGACCTCGGTCGTCCGGGCCATCACCCGCCGGATGGCGGAGCGGCTCGGCACCCCGGTGGCCGGTGCCGTGACGGGGTGCGACGCCGGGGGCGTGTCCGGTGTCGCGGAGGCCGTCGCGGTGGGTGTCGCGGTGACTGTCGGGGTGGGGGTCGGCGCGGCGGCGTGAGTGGGGACGGTCGCCGGTCGCGCGCGGCAGCCGGTCGGTACGGCGGCCAGCGCCATCAGCGCGGCCCAGCGGACGGCGGCGGGCCGGGTGCGGCCTGAAACGCGGAACAACGTCGTGGCTCCTCTCGCTTCGATGCGCGAGAGCCTAAGGAGGAGCGGCGCGCGTTCCGGTGGACCCGATCGCGCGGCCGGAAACGGCGTTTCCGTGCGCGTCACAGGACCCGTCCGGTCGCGGACGGGTCCTGTGACGGGGGTCGAACTCGTCAGTCCTTGAAGACGTCCTTGATTTTCTCGCCGGCCTGTTTCAGATCGCCCTTGGCCTCGTCCGACCTGCCCTCGGCCTCCATTTGCTCATTGTCGATGGCCTTACCGGTCTCCTTCTTGGCTTTGCCCTTGATCTCGTCGGCCTTGTTGCGGGCTTTGTCGGCGGCGCTCATGGCTGTCTCCTTCTCGATAAAGGCATCGTTGAGCCAATTGTGAACCGTCTCCGATTCGCCTCGGCCCACTTTCTCCTTGCCCGCTATTTCGCGCTCCTAACGCGGTCACCGCCATTCGGGGTCCCGGCGGCGGCACGGAGGGCGTGAGGCGCCCGCCCGAGGCGCGTGCGGGCCGCCCGGCGCGCCCGCGGAAGCCTCGGGACGCGCCCGCCGGGGGCCTCCGGCGCGTCCACGGCGTGTCGTCGACGCGGGCGTTCGGCGGCCATGCGCTCGCTGTGGGCGTCTCAAGGGACGATCGCCGTGCAGCGCCATCTGGACGATCAGATCGTCTATCAGTGCGGTAGAGCACGTACGATACGACGTCTGTCATGAGTAATCACAAGAATTCTGCTGACCCTATATACATGTTATGTATCTGCGCCTATGGTGATCGTCTTGTAACCCTACGGAAACAACACGAAGGAGGAAGACGATGGCAGAGGCCCCCCCGCAGGCCATCGTTCGGAGTCTCGTGCCGGCGCGGATCGACCGGCTGCCCTGGTCTCGCTTCCACACCCGGATGATCATTGCTCTCGGTGTGGCGTGGGTCCTGGACGGCCTGGAGATCCAGATCGCCAGCATCATCGGCCCCGTTCTCCAGCACGCGAACACGCTCCATCTCACGTCCCAGGATGTCGGCTTCTCCGCGACGATCTATCTGATCGGTGAAGTGGTCGGCGCACTTGTCTTCGGTCGGCTTTCCGACCGGTTCGGACGACGCAAACTGTTCGTCGCGACGCTCGGGCTCTACCTCGTCGCGAACGGTCTCACCGCGTTCTCGTTCAACTACGGGATCTTCCTGTTCTTCCGCTTCGTCGCTGGCATGGGTATCGGCGGTGAATACGCGGCGATCCATTCGGCGATCGACGAACTCATTCCCGCGAAGTACCGCGGCCGGGTCGACCTGGCGGTCAGCGGCACCTACTGGTTCGGTGCGATCCTCGGCTCACTCAGCGAGTACGTCCTGCTCAACCACTCGGTGTTCTCCGACAACCTCGGCTGGCGGGTCGGCTTCTTCATCGGCCCGGTGCTGGGTCTGGCGATCTGGACGCTGCGCCGCACCCTGCCGGAGAGCCCGCGCTGGCAGCTCTCCCACGGCCACGCGGATGAGGCCGAGGCGACGATCGCGCAGATCGAACGCGAGGTGGCGGCCTCCGGCAAGGAACTCGCGCCGGTGGACGAGGCCAAGACCCTGGAGATCAGGCCGCAGGAGTCGGTCTCGTTCCTGCAGGTCGCCAAGACGCTGTTCAAGGAGTACCCGACGCGGTCGCTGCTCGGCGCGACCCTGATGATCAGCCAGTCGTTCCTCTACAACGCGATCTTCTTCACCTACGGCCTCGTGCTCACGCACTTCTACGGGGTCTCGGAGAGCGGTGTGGCGACGTACTTCTTCGCCTTCGCCGCGGGCAACCTGCTCGGGCCGCTGTTCCTCGGCCGGCTGTTCGACACGATCGGCCGCAAGCAGATGATCGCGAGCACCTACATCGTGTCCGGTGCCCTGCTCGCCTTCAGCGGCTACCTGTTCAAGATCGGCGCCCTGACGGCCATGAGCCAGACCGTGCTGTGGACGGTGATCTTCTTCATCGCCTCGGCCGCGGCCAGCTCCGGATACCTGACCGTGAGCGAGATCTTCCCGATGGAGCTCCGCTCGCAGGCGATCGCCATCTTCTTCGCCATCGCCCAGTTGTTCGGCGCCCTCGGCCCGACGGTCTTCGGCTCGCTGATCGGCGACCAGGACCACCCGAACCCGGGCCGCCTGTTCATCGCCTACCTGATCTCGGCGGGAATCATGATCGTCGCCGGGGTGATCGCGGCGATCTTCGGAGTCAAGGCCGAAGGCGCGTCGCTGGAGGACATCGCGGCGCCCCTCAGCTCGATCCGGTCGGCCGCCGGCAGTGTCAGCGAGAAGCTGGAGCCCGGGACCGGCTCCAGCACCGTCCCCTCGGTGACCTGACCTCCGCCGGCCCATCGAGAAGGACCCCCGCGCGGCGCGCCCCGCGCGGGGGTTTCTCGTCTTCCGGGCCGGCGACGTCCGGGGGCGTCAGTTCCCGTACTGCTTGGTGTCCGGATGCTCGATGAGCAGGACGTGGGCGGTCTCGTCGGCGACGGGGCGGTGCCGCATCCCCTTGGGGACGACGAAGAGCTCGCCCGCGGTCAGCACCACCGGGTCCCGTCCCTCCAGCTGGATCTCGAAGCCGCCGTCCCAGCACAGGAACAGCTCGTCCTCGTCGTGGTGATGCCAGGGGAACTCGCCTTCCAGACGCGCGAGCCGAACGACGGTGGAGCCGTTCACCATCGCCAGATCGCGCTGCTGGAAGGGCCCCGGGAGGGCGGCGACGGCCTCGGGCACCGATACCGCGGCGAGGTGCCGCAGGTCCTCATGTCGTGTGGTCATGCCGCGATCCTGGCCTTCGCCGTGGCCGGGCCCCAGAGCCAATACGCCACAATTGGTCCACCGAGCGAACCAATCGCCTCCTGGACCGGAACCACTCGATCATGCCGATGGACCCAGCCGAGCTGGCCGACCGCCTGGGCCGGTGGCCGGGCCGCGGACCGCTGTATCTCCTGCTCGCCGCGCGGCTGCGGCGCCTCGTCGACGAAGGCGAACTGCCGCCCGGCACGGCACTGCCGCCCGACCGGGCCTTCGCGTCCGCCCTCGCGGTGGGACGCGGGACCGTCGTGGCCGCGTACGACCAGCTGCGCCTCGAAGGCCGGATCGTCCGTCGCCAGGGCAGCGGGACCCGGGTGGCCGGGCCACCGCGTCCGGGGCCTCGGGACACGACGGGCGCGCCGGTCTTCCTCCACCTGCTGGAGCCACGGGACGATGACGTGATCCTCCTGGCGTGCGCCGCGCCCACCGCGCCGCCGGCGATGCTGCTGACGGCGTACGAGCGGGCTCTGTCCCGGCTGGCCACGGTCACGAACGACATCGGGTACCACCCATCGGGTCACCGGCTGCTGCGCCGCGCCGTCGCCGACCACTACACACGCCGTGGGGTGCCGACCGGCCCCGAGCAGGTTCTGGTCACCAACGGCGGTCAGCAGGCCCTCTCCCTGCTCGCCCGTACTCTCGTCGAGCCCGGCGGCACGGTCCTCGTCGAGGCACCCACCTATCCGGGCGCGCTCGAGGCGTTCCACGAACAGAGCGCGTCCGTGCGGACACTCCCCGTCGGGCTGGACGGCTTCGAGGCGGCGACCCGAACACCTGGCCCTCGCCCGAAACTCGCCTACGTCGTATCCACCCATCACAACCCGACCGGCGGGTTACTGCCGGCGCTCCCGCGCCGACGGCTCGCCGCGGCGGCCGACGCCGCGGACGTACCGCTCATCGACGACGAAGTCCTCGCTCACCTGGCCTTTCCCGGGCAGGACACACCACCTCCGCTCGCCGCGTTCGGTGAGACGGTCATCTCCGTTGGCTCGCTCAGCAAGAGCGTCTGGGGCGGGCTCCGCATCGGCTGGATACGAGCCGCGCGGCCCGTCATCGACCGCCTCGCCCGGCTCAGAGCGGTTCATGATCTCGGCGGGAACCTCCCCGCACAGCTCGCCGCCGCCGAACTCCTTCCCCACGTGGAAACGCTCTGTCAGGACCTGGCCGCGGACCGCCGGGCCCGCCATGACCACCTGCGTGCGGAACTGGCGCGACGGCTACCGCGGTGGCAGGCGCCGGCCGTCACCGGCGGCCAGACCCTGTGGGTGCGCCTTCCCCACGGCGACGGCGACTCCTTCGCGCAGACGGCCCTCCGTCACGGCGTCGCCGTGCTGCCCGGCAGCGGACTGGACGCCTCTGGGGGCAGCGGGGAGTTCATCCGGATCCACTTCCTCGCCGACCCCGACACGCTGACGAAGGCGGTGCGCCGCCTGGCCACGGCCTGGCGGAGTTACGGAGGCGGTCACGATCGAGGTGCCCCGGCGCCGCGGTCGATGGCGATCTGACCGGCC
The DNA here is from genome assembly GCF_030269445.1 of Actinoallomurus iriomotensis. Taxonomy (GTDB): domain Bacteria; phylum Actinomycetota; class Actinomycetes; order Streptosporangiales; family Streptosporangiaceae; genus Actinoallomurus; species Actinoallomurus iriomotensis. The sequence continues at coordinate 259,230 of NZ_BSTJ01000014.1, read as the reverse complement.
GTCAGCGGCGGACCGGCGGGACGGCCGGGACCTCGGGCGCCCGGTCGAGGTCGTCCTGGGTCAGCCGGAACTCCTCGGGGTAGTGCTCGCGGCTCGTACGGCGGGCCGGCTCGGTGGTGCGCCACGCGTAGAGGCACCGCCCGCATCGCAGGACCTCCCACGCCTCGGGCACCGGCGAGCACGCGAGCGTGTCGACGCCCTCGTACGCGCAGCGCGGGCAGATCATGAGTCTCCCCTGGCGAGCATCGAGGTCAGCCTGGCGATCCACTGCGACGTCTCCGGCAGGTCGGTCACGGGCCGGCCGTAGCTGCCGCGGACGTCCGGGGGCACCGGGGTGGTGGCGTCGATGATCAGCTTGTCGGTGATGCCGGGCGGCTCCGAGCCCGGATCGAGTTCGAGGACCGACATGGCGGGCAGGTCGACCAGGTCGCTCGCCGGATTGACCTTCGTGGACAGCGCCCACATCACCTGCGGCAGGTCGAACGGGTCGACGTCCTCGTCGACCATGATGACCACCTTGCAGTAGCCGAGGCCGTGCGGCGTGGTCATGGCGCGCGTGCCGACCGCGCGGGCGAAGCCGCCGTACCGCTTGGCGGTCGAGATGATCGCCAGCAGGCCGTGGGTGTACATCGCGTTCACCGCCCGTACCTCGGGGAACTCCGCCCGGAGCTGCTGCTGGAGCGGGACGCAGGTGGCCGGCCCGATCAGATAGTCGATCTCGGTCCACGGCATGCCGAGGTAGAGCGCCTCGAAGATCGGGTCGTCGCGGTGGGAGATCCGCTCCACGCGGATCACCGGCATCCGCCGGCCGCCCGAGTAGTGGCCGGTGAACTCCCCGAACGGCCCCTCGAACTCCCGCGTGCGTCCCTCGACGACGCCCTCCAGGATCACCTCGCTGCCCCAGGGCACGTCCAGGCCGGTGAGCGGGGCGGACGCGATCGGCGCCGGTGCGCCGCGCAGTGCCCCGGCCAGGCGGTACTCCGACTGCTCGTACCCCAGCGGCGTACCGGCGACGATCGTGATGACCGGGTCGTTGCCCAGCGCGATCGCGACCGGCAGGTCCTCGCCGCGCTCTTCGGCCTTGCGCAGGTGGACGGCGATGTCGTGCATGGGCACGGGCTGCAGGCCGAGCCGGTTACGGCCTTTGACCTGCATGCGGTACGTGCCGACGTTCTGGCGGCCGAAGTCGTCGGGCGCCTCGGGGTCGCGGGAGACCACGGCGGCCTTGTCGAGGTAGTGGCCGCCGTCGCCGTCGTTCAGCCGGAACAGTGGCAGCACCGCGTACAGGTCGACGTCGTCGCCGGTCACGGTGTTGCGCGTCCACGGCGGGTCCGCCCGCCGTTCGGGTTCGACTGGGGCCTCCTCCCAGCGCCGGATGAACTCCTGGACCTGGTCCTTCACGGAGGTCTCCGGCGGCAGACCGAGCGCGATGGCGTGGTTGGCCCACGAGCCGTGCACGTTCAGGGCGATCCGGGCACGGGTGAAGCCGGTGACGTTGTCGAAGTGGAGCGCCGGAGCGTTCGGGCCGATCCGGCAGGCGGCGTTGGCCGCGGCGGCCAGGTCCGGCTCGGGCGCCACCTCTTCGGTGACGCGCAGCAGCTGACGGTTCCGGTCCAGCTCGTCGAGGAACGAGCGGAGGTCGTCATGGGCCACCGGAACCCCTCAGTGGCTGCGGTCTCGGTGCGCCGGCGTCTCCCCGGCCCACTCGTAGTAGTCCGTCTGGCCGAGCCCGATGAAGCCCATCAGCCGGGCGGTGAACTCCTCGAACATCTCCTCGACGGTCCGCGGGACGTTGTAGTAGGTGGGGATCATCGGGTACACGACGGCGCCGGCCTCGGTGACCTGCGCCATGTTGCGCAGGTCCTCCGGGTCGTACGCGGCGACCTTGTCGTGTCGCTCGCCGAGAAGCCGCTCCACCGGATCGTCGGTCCGCGACCCGCCGAACTCGTGCGCGATCAGCGTCCGGCCGGCCTCCGACACCAGCAGGTCCACGTGCCCGACCCGCTCATCCCGGACGAGCGCGGACAGCACGTACCGCGCCATGCGTGTCCCGCCGGCCCCGGTCACGGCCAACGTGAGCCTGCGCTGCTCACCCATGCGCGTGTTCTACCCGGTCACCGGCCTGTTTACCGGGTGCGGTCGTCGTCCGGTTCGGGTTGCCAGGCCATGCCGGGGACGACGAGCGGGCCGCCGGTGACCGGGTCCGGGACGACGACGGAGGCCAGGCCGAAGACCTCCTGGACCAGTTCCGCGGTGACGACGTCGCGTGGCGGGCCCTGGGCGATGACGCGGCCGGCCTTCATGGCGACGAGGTGATCGGCGTACCGGGCCGCCTGGTTGAGGTCGTGGAGGACGGCGACGACGGTGCGGCCGCGTTCGTGGTTGAGCTGCCGGATCAGGTCCAGCACCTCGACCTGGTGGGCGATGTCCAGGTACGTCGTGGGCTCGTCGAGGAGCAGCAGATCGGTGTCCTGGGCGAGGGCCATCGCGATCCACGCGCGCTGGCGCTGGCCGCCCGACAACTCGTCCACCGGTCGCTCGGCGAGGTCCGCGGTCTCGGTGCGCTCCAGCGCCTCCGTGGTGGCCCGCTCGTCTTCCTCCGACCACTGCCGCCACCACGTCTGGTGCGGCTGGCGGCCGCGTGCCACCAGGTCGGCGACGGTGATCCCGCCCGGGGGCGTGGGTGACTGGGGCAGGACGCCCACCGTCCGCGCGATCTGTTTGCGGGAGACGTGGGCGAGTTCGGCGCCGTCCAGCAGCACGACGCCGCGGCGCGGCTTGAGCAGCCGGCCGAGTGCCCGCAGCAGGGTGGACTTCCCGCAGGCGTTGGGGCCGACGATGACCGTGACCTGCCCGTCGGGGATCTCCAGGTCCAGGCCGTCGACGACGGTCCGGTCCTCGTACGCGAGTGTCAGGTCCTTCGCCGTAAGGCGGCTGCTGCTCATGAAGTCGTGCCTCCGGAACGGCTGCGGGTGCGGACGATGAGCCACATCAGGTACGGCGCGCCCACGACGGCGGTGAGGACGCCGACCGGCAGCTCGATCGGGGCGAACAGGCGGCGGGCCAGCAGGTCCGCCACGACGACGACCAGGGCGCCGGTCAGCGCGGAGGACAGCAGGGGGATCTGGATCGTACGGGTGAGCCGGCGGGCGATCTGCGGCGCCACCAGGGCGACGAAGTCGATCGGCCCGGCGGCGCCGGTCGCCACCGACGCCAGGACGACCCCGAGCGCGGCCAGCCCGAGCCGCACCTGGTCCAGCCGTACGCCCAGAGCGGTGGCCGTGTCATCGTCGAAGGTCACGCTGCGCTGGGCGCGGCCCGCCCACAGCGCCGCCGGGAGCGCTAGCAGCAGAACGAGGGCGAGCGGCGCCGCCTGGTCGTAGCCGCGCCCGTTGAGGGAGCCGGTCAGCCATACCTTGGCCTGCTGTGCGACGAGGTAGTCGCCCTTGGTGAGGAACAACTGCGTGAGGGAGCCCAGGGCGACCGAGATGCCGATGCCGACCAGCACGAAGCGGGAGGCGTGCAGCCCGCGCCGCCACGCGAAGACGTACACCAGCAGCGTCGCCGCGAGGCCACCGCCGACGGAGAGGTACGGCAGGGCGTTGTGCGAGACGACGCCGAAGCTCATCGCGGCGACCGTCGCCGCGCCCGCGCCGTGCGTCACGCCGATGACGTCGGGGCTGGCCAGCGGATTGCGGGCGACGGTCTGGATCAGGGCGCCGGCCACGCCGAAGGCGGCCCCGGCGAGCAGGCCCACGACGAGGCGTGGCAGGCGCAGGGTGCCGACGACGAGCCGGTCGGGGCTGGGCCGGCCCAGCAGGACCCGGCAGACCTCCACCGGCGAGACGAAGGACTCACCGACGCACAGGGAGGCGACCACGACCGCCACCAGCAGCACGGCGAGCGCCACCACGACCACGAGGGCCCGCCGATGCACCAGGAAGCTGCCGCGTCCAAGACGCAACAAGACGTGACCGGGCGGGCGTCCCGACATCGCACGACTCATGCGGCCACCACCGACTTGCGCCGTACGAGGACGATGAGGAACGGCACGCCGAGCAGCGCGGTCATGACGGCCACCGGTATCTCCGAGGGTGGGAAGACGATCCGGCCGATCACGTCGGAGACGAGGAGCATCACCGGTCCGAGCAGCGCGGCCAGCGGCAGCACCCAGCGGTGCGCGCTGCCGACCAGGCTCCGCGCGATGTGCGGTACGGCCAGGCCGGTGAAGGCGATCGGGCCGGCGGCGGCGACCGCCACGCCGGTGAGGACGGTCGCGCCGAGCGCGCCGAGCGCGCGCAGCACGGCGACGTTGTGGCCCAGGCCCGTGGCGGCGTCGTCGCCGAGGGCCAGGGCGTCCAGCCCACGGGACACCACGGCGACCAGCAGCAGGCCGGCCAGCAGGAACGGCCATACCTGACCGACGATCTCGCTGCCGCGTCCGCTGATCGAGCCGACCTGCCAGAAGCGGAACTCGTCCAGGGCCCGGGCGTTGGTGGTGGCGATCCCGGAGACCACGGAGGCGAGGAAGGCGTTCATCGCGGCGCCGGCCAGGGCGAGCCTGACCGGCGAGGCGCCGCGGTACCCGCCGCTGGCGACGGCGTACACGCCGGCCGCCGCCAGCGCCGCGCCGGCGAACGCGAACCACACGTAACCCGCCAACGTGTGCACACCGAAGAAGGCGATCGCGCACACCACGCCGACCGACGCGCCCTGGCTGATTCCGAGGACTCCCGGTTCGGCGATCGGGTTGCGCGTCACGCCCTGCAACAGGGTCCCGGCCAACGCGAGCGCGACGCCGACCACGATGCCGATGACGGTGCGGGGCACCCGCAGCGACCGCACCACCTGGGCGTTGTCGCTGGTGCCGCCGTGCAGCAGGGCCTGGAACACCTCGCCGGGGCCGATCTGCCGGCTGCCCACCGCCAGGCTCAGCAGCACGGCGACGAGCAGCATCAGCGCGGCCGCGAGCAGCCAGCCGGTACGGCGGCGGGTCGGCGCGCTCACCTTCTCCTCCCGGAGCGGGCGGTCACGCCGTCAGGTACTTCTGCAGGTCGTTCAGGACCGCGTCGGCCGCGGTGACGCCCAGCCCGAGGTACCAGGTCTCGTCCGGCACGTCGAAGGCGTGGCCGTCCTTGACCGCCTTCAGGTTCTTCCACAGCGGGTTGCCCTGGGCCTTGCTCTTGTCGGTGGCCTTCGGGTCGCCGTACACGCCGGTGAAGATGTAGTCGGCGTCGGCCTGGTCGATGTTCTCGGCGCTGATCTCGGCGGCCAGGTCGTTGATGTCCTGGTCCTTCGGCCGTGGGATGCCGGCGTCCTTGAGGATGGTGCCGATGAAGGAGGCGTTCGCGTACAGCCGGATGACACCGTTCGGCATGAAACGCACCATCGACACGGTCGGCTTCTTCGCGCCCAGCTTCTTCCCGAGGGCCTTGGCCTGCGCGTCGTACTCCGCGAGCTTCGCCTTGGCCTGCGCCGTACGGTCGAGCGCGGCGGCGTTGAGGAGGTAGTTCTCCTTCCACGTGAAGCCGGGGCGGATGGAGAAGACCGTGGGGGCGATCTGCGACAACTCGTCGTAGGAGTCCGCGGCGCGGAGCTGGCTGCCCAGGATCAGATCGGGCTTGAGCCCGGCGATCGCCTCGAGGTTGAGGTTGTTGATCGTGCCGACGTTCTTCGGCGTTCCCGCGTCGTTCTTCAGGTACGACGGCAGCTGCGGCGATCCCTCGGTCGGGGCCAGCCCGACCGGCTTGATCCCCAGCGACACGACGTTGTCGAGCTCGCCGACGTCCAGCACGACCACCCGCTTGGGCTGCGCCTTGATGACCGTACGGCCCATCGCGTGCGTGATCGTCCGCGGCCACTGGCCCGGCTTGGCGTCCGTCCCCATCGCCGCCGTCTTCCTCGCGGCGTCCGCGAAGTCCTTCCCACCCTTCGCGACCGACTGCTTGTCCTTCTTCCCGGCGCTGCCCTCCTCTCCGTTCCCGGCGGATCCGCTGCCGCACGCCCCGAGGGAGAGGACGGCGGCGACGGCGAGAGCGACGGCGGCTGTGCCGCGGCGCCGAAGAGACACTCGGGACTCCTTTGGCTGAGAATCACCTTGAATTAGGCGAGCCTTACCTTATGTCGCACCTGCGTGCCGTGCGCAAGAGGGGGCCGTTCGTCACGTTGTTCAGGTGCCGCCGATGGCGATCAGGCCGGCGACGCCCAGCGCGTACAGGACCAGGACCGTCCGGCTGTCCGGGCCCATGCGGAGCCGCCGGTTCCGCGGCCGGAAGATCAGGCCGGTCATGTAGACGAGCGTGAGCAGCGCGCCGAGGGCGGTCAGGTAGATGTCGGAGCGGTGCGCCGCCGGCAGCGCCGGATGGCCGGACAGCACCGACGCGACCAGGAACAGCACGGGCAGGAAGGCGTTCCCGCCGAAGATGTCGCTGACCGCGAGCTGGTCGTCGCCGAGCCGTACCGACGTCACGCCGCTGCTGATCTCCGGCAGCGAGGTCGCGGCGGCCAGTACGGTCGCGCCGAACACCACGCCGCTCATGCCGACCCGGCCGAAGAACGCCTCGCCGCTGCGTTCGAGCACCACTCCGGCGACCAGCGTCGCGACCGCGGCGGCGCCGAACACGAGCGCCGCCCGTCCGGTGCCGACGCCCTGCGCGGTGGCCCGCTTGTCCTTCTTTCCCTTGGAGTGGCCGCGCGGCTCGGCCTGCGCACCGGGCGCGTCGCCGCCCTCGTGCCAGGGCAGCCCCCGGCCGGCCCGTTTCAGCAGGAGGAGCCCGGCCACCCAGACAACGGCGATGAGCACGGCCGCCGGGTCCAGCCGGGCGTAGGCGAAGTCGCCGGGGAGTTGCGTGCCCATGACGACGACGGCGAGCAGCGCGACGACCAGCGCGCCTTCGAGCACGAGCAGCAGGCCGGCGGCCCGGTACGCCAGCGGCTCGCTCCGGCCGGCGACGTCGAGCACGACGAGGACGACGGTCTGCACGGCGATGCCACCGAGGATGTTGCCGACCGCCACATCGAGGTCATGGGCGAGGGCGGCACTCACCGTGATGGCGAGTTCGGGCAGGTTGGTGGCCACGGCGAGCAGCACCAGCCCGCCGAGCGCACTGCCGAGCCCGAGCCGCTCCGACAGCACGTCGGTGGTGTCGGACAGGTGCACTCCGGCGTACCAGACGATGCCCGCACTGACCAGGAAGAGGACCAAGAGTACGGGGGACGACAAATGACCCATGCACGGTGCGCTTCCCGATCACGCCTCCTCCATTCGGCCGGCACGGTTCCGTAGCACCGTCTGTTTCGCCAGGATCCGGCGCATCATGCCGTAGCTGACGCCGAACTCGGCCGCGACCCGGCGGATCGGCCAGCCCTGTTCGTAGAGCCGGGTCGCGTCCTCCTCGAACGGCCGTTTCACGGTGCCGGCGGTCCGTACGGCCAGCACCTCACCGCGCCGGTAGCGGCGATGGCCGCCGGGGGTGTGAACGGCGGGTTTGAGCAGCCCGTCCCGCGCCCACCGGGCGAGCGTGGTGGTCCGTACGCCCAGCAGCGCCGCCGCCTCGCGCGGCTTGAGCAGATCATCGAAATCAGCAGACATGGGGGAGGCCAATCCAGCAGGAGGGGAGGTTCTTTTTCCGTGACGTCTAGAGGCGAAACCAGACGATCTTTCCGTCCTCGGCGGCGGGGCCGGTTCCGCAGTCTCGGGACAGATGCTTGACGAGGCACAGTCCTCGGCCCGACTCCGCCTCCAAATCGTCGAAGGAAACGACCTTCGGGAATTCCGGGAGCTTCGGTGAGTCGTCCCATACCTCGAACAGCGGGCTGCCGTCATTCGGATGCATGGTCACGGCGACCAGCGGGCTCGCCGTGTGCCTGATGGCGTTGCCGACCAGCTCGGAAATGCAGATTTCTCCAATTTCGACCAGATCTTCCCGGTGGTGGGTCGACAGGAAATGCCTGGTCCATATCCGCGCGAGATTGGTAGTCTCTTTATTCCGATGAAGTATGGCCATCAAGGCTTCACCTCGCTTCGTCGTATTACGAGTCGTGGTGAAGTCTGAGTGGTCCGGGCGGTCGGCGATACCTTCCTGGAATGATTGGAAGGGCTAGGAGGACAGATGAGTTCGGAATCCAGGCTCAATCCCGACACGAGCATGTGGGACTGGATCACTGATGACCTGCGGCATCACGTCAAAAAGTCTGGTCTGTCGGGTGCCGAGTTAGCGCGGATCCTGAACCGGGACCCTTCCAGCGTCTACAACATCCTCAACGGGCGACGGCGGATTCAGGACAAAGACGCAAAGATCCTGGACAAGCTGTGGGATCTGAATCACCACTTCGGCAGGATGCTCCGCTACGCCAAGCTGAAGTCCAACTCGAAGTGGTTCGGCCAGTACCTCGAACATGAGGTCGCGGCCAAGGTGATCAAGTCGTATGAGGCTCTGGCGATCCCAGGTCTGCTCCAGCTCCCCGAGTATGCCGCCGAGTTGTTCACGGCCACTGGAGCCGCCGATGTGAACGGCCTGGTCGAAGAGCGAATGCGGCGTCAGGAGATCCTTAAGCGAGACTCGCCGCCGATGTTGTGGCTCCTGCTCACCGAGAACGTACTCGACTGGCCGGTGGGTGGCGCGGAGCTGATGCGTAAGCAGCTTTCCCGCCTGCTGGAGGAGATGGAAAAGCCGAACATAGGGCTACGGATCGTCCCTCGCGCCGCGGGAGCCCACGGAGGTTTCAGCGGAAGCTTCTTGGTCATATCTGGCGATTCGGGAGATATCGCCTACACTGAGGCGACAGGAGGAGGAAGGCTCGTGCCGTCTGTCACCGAGGTGCGTGAATACGGCATCCGGTTCGACCGAATAGGGCAGCTGGCGCTTCCCGAGCCATCGTCCCGAGAACTGGTCCAACGGGCCTTGGAGGCTCTCTGATGGAGACACCGGACGGCTGGAAGAAGAGCAGCAGAAGCGGTGGCGACGCCAACACGAACTGCGTAGAGGTCAAGAAGGTTAGTCCCGGCTGACCTGACGAGAAGGGCTGGCCGCCGTCCGAGCAACCACCTGCTCTGGGTGGCCGGAGCCTGGTGCGAGCCGTTGGGGCTCCCAGGTGCAGACGCGGCGCGGGGGCGAGACGCTACGCCAAGACCGGACGATCCGTGGCGATCCGGGCTGCTGTGGCCTCGTTGAAATGCTGTCTCGTCCGGCGCGCTGGATCGTGATCGCTTCACTGGGATCGGCGTGGAGGTGTCACCGAAAGCAGCTGTGGGCAAGATAGACGAAAGAAACGTAACGAGGTACGGTTCTTGCGAGGAGGCGCCATGAACGCAGTGACCATGCGGCAAGAGACCTACCTACCGGATGCACGCGGCCAAGTCGCTCAGATCTATGACTTCCTCAAGGCGCATGAAGAGGCCGGCCGAGGCCGACCCGCGCCGCGCTACTTCCTGGCGGGTTCCGCCCCAGGTGATCGCATAGAGCTCCCGGCTGAGATCTATCGTGCTCTTCGCCACGTGGTAGAGGCCCTGCGAGAGGGGCTGGCCGTCACCGTCGCACCCTTGACTCAGACGCTGACGACGCAGCAGGCCGCAGACCTCTTGGGGGTGAGCCGTCCGACGTTGGTCAAGCTGCTCGACGAGGGCAAGATCCCCTTCGAACGGGCGGGAAGTCACCGTCGTGTCCTTCTCCGCGACCTGCTTACCTATCGGGAGCAGCGACGTGCCGCTCAGTACGCCGCGCTAGAGGCCACCGCTGTCGACATGGACGACGAAGAAGACCTCGACACGGTGCTGGAGCAGCTACGCGAAGTCCGGCACGCCGTCGCGAAACGCCGCCGCAGAGGCCGCACATCCTGACAGAATTAGGAGATGTTCTCCGCGCTTCTGGATACCTGTGTTCTGTGGCCCAGTCTGCAGCGTGACTTCTTGCTTTCCTTAGCGGTCGAGGGGATGTACCGGCCTGTCTGGAGCGCGGCCATCCTTGAAGAACTGGAGCATCACGAAGCCAAAAAATTAGTCCGGCGGGGCGAGCAGAAGGACAAGGCTGCAGTACGTGCCCGGTTCCTGATTGATCGAATGCGTTCGGCTTTCAATGACGCCGAGGTGCACGGCTGGGAGAGCCTGGAAGGAACATACGGCCTTCCCGACGTGGACGACGAACACGTGCTCGCCGCAGCAGTCGTCGCCGGCGCTGGAGCGATCGTCACACACAACGTCAAGGATTTTCCACGCAGCAAGGTTCCGGACGGAATCGGCGTGATCTTGCCGGCCGATTTCGCCGCGAGCACGGTCGAACTGGAACCTGTTCGAGCATTCGATGCGGTCGTGGCCATCGCCGAGCGCTCTGGGCGGGTCGGGCCGCGAGTCACCGCAGATGACGTGCTGGACGCGCTCGTCGAACGCTACGAGATGACCTACGCGGTCTACCTCATACGACAGGCTCTATGCGCTGACTGACGACGAGCGGCGATCGACCATGAAGGCTGGCGCGACGCCAGTGGGCCGCAGTGCAACGCGCGCAACCTCGCCTTGAGGATCTTGCCGGTCGGGTTGCGGGGGATTTCGTCGGTGCAGACGACCAGGCGACAACGCTGATGCGAAGCGCCTAAGGGTCGTGGCCTGGATTGGGCTTATCGTCTTGCTCGCCGATCGACGCGTCGGCCGGACGTTCTTCGTCGGCCCGCTTCTTCGCGGCTGCCATACCTTGGACGGTTGGGAGCGCCTGGCCGACCAGAGTCGGCCAAATCAAACGGCGTCTGTCACTACCAAGAGGGCGCGGCCCGGTTGACCGAGGATGGACTTTTCAGTGCCCCAAATACTCGGAAGACCGTTATTGAGCACCGCCGTGCATAGCGCGCAACCGCGCTTTGAGGATCTTGCCGGTGCCGTTGCGGGGGATCTCGTCGGTGAAGACGACCGAGGTCGGGAGTTTGTACCGGGCGAGCCGTTCCGCGAGTGAGCCGAGCAGGCGTTCGGCGGTCAGGTTCGAGCCCTCGCGGGGGACGACGATGGCGCGGCCCGTCTCGCCCCAGCGTTCGTCCGGCACGCCGATGACCGCGCACTCCACCACGTCCGGGTCGGCGAGCAGGGCGTTCTCCACCTCGGCGGGATACACGTTCTCGCCGCCGGAGATGATCACGTCCTTGATGCGGTCGACGATGTAGGCGTAGCCGTCGGCGTCCAGGCGTGCGGCGTCGCCCGTACGGAACCAGCCGTCCGTGAACGCCCGCGCCGTCTCATCCGGCAGTCCCCAGTAGCCGGACATGACGTGCGGGCCGTCGACGACGACCTCGCCGGTCTCGCCGGGTGGCACCTCGTCCAGGCCGCCGGGGGCGACCACCTTCACGTCGGTGAAGAAGTGCGGCACGCCCGCCGAGCCGGCTTTGGTCACCGCGTGCGCCGCGTCGAGGAACAGGGTGCCGGGCGCCGCCTCGGTCATGCCGTACCCCTGGAGGAAGGTCAGCCCGCGCTCCTGGTACGTCGCGATGAGCGACGGCGGCACGGGCGCTCCGCCGCAGGTCAGCAGCCGCAGCGACGACAGGTCCGCCTCCGTCCAGCGCGGTGAGCGGGCCACCGCCTGGAACATCGCCGGTACGCCGAACATGAAGGTGACCCGGTGCCGTTCGATCAGGTCGAAGGTGGCGTCCGGGTCGAACCCGGCGGTCAGCACGCAGGTGCCGCCCTTGAGCAGCACCGGCAGCGTCAGCATGTTGAGCCCCGCCGTGTGGAACAGCGGCGCGGACACCAGGGCGACCTCGCGGGCGATCAGGTCGTGGTCGATCAGGACGTTGACGGCGTTCCAGGTGATGTTGCCGTGGGTGAGGACCGCGCCCTTGGGCCGTCCGGTGGTGCCGGACGTGTACATGATCATGCAGGGATCGTCGAGCGCGACCGGTGAGTCGATCGGCTCATCCGCCTCCGGCAGCCGATCGAGTTCCTCCCGCGCGATCGTGGTCACCGGAAGGTCGTCCACAGGCTGTGCATGGATCAGCACCGAGGCGCCCGAGTCGGTGAGCTGGTAGGCGATCTCCGGCCCGGTCAGCCGGGCGTTGAGGGGGACGAACACCCCGCCGAGCATCCCCGTGGCGAACAGCGTCTCCAGGAACGACGGATGGTTGAAGCCCAGGTAGGCGACCCGGTCGCCGGGCCCGACCCCGGCGCGGCGCAGTGCGTGCGCGAGCCGTACCACCCGGTCGCGTAACCGCGCGTACGTCACCGACCGGTCCTCGTGGACGAGGGCGATGTCGTCCGGGGTCTTGCGCGCTCGCCGTACCGGCCACGAGCCCAGTCCCTGGTCGCGCATCCGGACCTCCTTGCCGGGGGGGCGTCAGGAGGAAATTAGGTTGATCTGTGGCGAGAGTCAACGTTCGGCCTGGTTCGCGCGATGGCGAACCAGGCCTTGGTCGACTGGAGGGTCAGAAGTCGAATTCGACGGAGCCCGACGAGTCACTGAAATACTTGGTGGCGACGGCCAGCCATTGTCCGTTGACGTTCCGGTAGCCCACCGCCTCGTCGTTGGCCACGCCGCTCAGATTGGCGCTCCAGCAACCGCCCGGCGCCTCGACGTACGAAGCGAACCATCCGCGGTATGGAAACGCCACGTATTCATCGTGCGGGTCGATGTTGCCGCTGACGTTGCAGAACCGGAAGTTCACGCCGTCCGCGTGCGCCGCCGACGGGACCAATACCGATGCGAAAATACCCGCCGCGGTCAGACCCAGCATGGCCTTCATACGAGCACCCATAATGAGGTTCCCTTCGGTGTCGGAAGAACCGCCTTTTCAGGCAGTTCACTTCCGCATACGAGGCATGCGCGGGAACGGTTCAGGTCGCGGGGACGAAGCGGCGAACGGAGCCCCGGTCGTCCAGGCGGAACGCGTCGGCGTCGCGTACGCAGCGGGCCAGCAGGGCCTGAGCGTCGTCGTCGTTCAGGTCGCGGGGCAGCTCGAAGCCGGTGAAGTCGGCCGCGGAGACCCGCGCGCGGAACTCGTACTCGAATTCGGTTTCACCGATGTAGGTGAGGGCGACGCGCCCGTTCCACGCGATGTCGAAGCGGAACGGTGCCTGCCGTACCGGGAAGCGGATCCGGTGGTCGGCCACGGAGTCGTGGCCGAGCAGGTAGACGTGGAACGCGTAGTCGTCGTGGTCCTCGTATTCGGCCACCTGGTCGAGCGGGTCGACGTGGAACTCCCGTTCGGAGAGCCGGCCGAAGTCGAGCGGCTCGTCCGGCGTGCCGGCCACGAAGCCCTGCATGGCATCGATGGTGGTCCAGCCGTAGTTTCGCCAGGTCGCCCTGCCGCCGCCGAACGGATGGTCCTCCTCGCCGTCGAGTTCGGCCCGGTCGTCCTCGTCGTACGGCGCGCTCTTCAGGGAGAAGCCGAAACCGGCGCCGTCCTCCGGCGACAGCCGGCCCTTCCACTGGAACTCGGCGACGCGGTGGCCGTCCGGCCACGGGTTGCCGGGGAACCAGATCCGGCCCTCGGTCATGGCGTCCCCCTGTCCGTCGACGGGCTCGGCAGAGAGCTTATTCACATACCCCCCTTGACGTGGAGGTTTCTGGACGGTTTCATACTCCTCACTCCCAGAGGCGTCGCTCAGCTCGCGCCTCGCCCCCCATCTGTAAACGTTTACGACCACCCGGACGGCGTAGCCGTAAACGTTTACGGAGAACCCCGACTGGAGGTGGTCATGCGTCAGGGACCGACGATCACGACCATCGCCGAGCGTGCCGGCGTCTCGATCGCCTCGGTGTCGCGTGTCCTGAACGGGCTGCCCACCAGCGAGGCGACGGTCCGCGCCGTACGGGTCGCCGCCGAGGAGCTCGGCTACGTCCCCAACTCCGTGGCGCGGTCGCTGAAGTCGAGCCGGACGAACCAGGTCGCGTTCGCCATGGCGGACATCGGCAACCCGACGTACGTGGCGATGGTCCGGGCGATGCAGCCGGTGCTGAAGGACGCGGGCTTCCGCCTCATCCTGCACTCCACCGACGCCGACATCGACGACGAGCTCGACGTGCTGCGCCGGCTCGGCGAGCGGTACGCGGACGGCCTCATCATCAGCCCGATCCGCCTCACCGAGCGGCACCTTGAGGCGTTCGCCGAGGCGCGAGCCCCGGTAGTGGTCATCGGCTCGGTGCCCGACGGAACGCCCGTCGACAACGTACGGGCCGACTCGCGCACCGGGCTGCGTCTCGCCCTCGACCACCTGTACGCGCTGGGGCGGCGGCGCATCGGCTTCGTCAACGGCCCTCTCGACACCGTGCCGGGCGCCGCGCGCGCCCGCGCGTACGCCGACGCGCTGACCGAGCTGGGCCTGCCGCACGATCCGGCGCTCATCGAGATCGGCGACTTCTACCGCGCGGACGGCGCCGCCGCCACCCGAAGACTTCTCGCGCGGACCCGCCCGGACGCCCTCATGTGCGCCAACGACCTGATCGCGCTCGGCGCGCTGGACGTGCTGCGCGCGGAGGGGCTGAGAGTGCCCGAGGACGTCGCCGTGGTCGGCACCGACGACACCGACCTGGCGCCGGTGGCCTGGCCCACGCTCACCAGCGTCGCGCTCGGGTCGGCCGAACGCGGCCGCCGCGCGGCCGAGCTGATGCTCGACCGTCTCGCCGACGGCGACGCCGAGCCCCGCGTCGTCACGGTCGAACCCCGTCTGGTCGTTCGCGGATCGACGAAGGGCACCTCATGACAGCCGTCCAGGCCGCCGTCCGCGGCAGGGCCGCGCGTGGCCGCGGCGCCGACCGCGGCGTCTCGTTCCTCCTGCTCCCGGCGCTCATCCCGGTGCTGATCTTCAGCGTGGGGCCGCTGCTGTACGGGATCTACCTGTCCTTCACGGACGCGCGCGGCGGCCGCAACGCGGTCGTCTCCTTCGTGGGACTGAAGAACTTCGGCGAGGTGCTGACCGACGGGGACTTCTGGTCCTCCTTCAAGATCGGGCTGATCTGGGCGGTCAGCGTCACGGTGCTGCAGTTCGCCGCCGCGCTCGGACTCGCCCTGCTGCTCAACTCCGACCTGCGGCTCCGCGGGCTCGCCCGGGCGCTCGCGATGGCGCCCTGGGCGATGCCGCCGATCGTGATCGGCCTGATGTGGCGGCTCGTCTACCACCCGAACGCCGGCATCCTCAACGCGACGCTGCGCGACGCGCACGTCATAGGCCACAACGTCGACTGGCTGAACAACTTCGGCACCGCCCTGCCGGCGATCATCGTCGTCGGCGTGTGGACCGGGATGCCGCAGACCACCGTGGTCCTGCTGGCCGGGCTGCAGGGCGTGGCGTCGGAACTGCACGAGGCCGCCGCCGTGGACGGCGCGGGAGTGTGGCGGCGCTTCTGGAGCATCACGCTGCCGCAGCTCCGCCCGGTGATCATCGCGATCACCTCGCTCGACTTCGTCTGGAACATCAACCAGTTCGCGATGGTCTACGCGCTGACACAGGGCGGACCGGGCGGCCGTACGCGGCTGCCGATGCTCTTCGCGTATGAGGAGGCGTTCCGCTACGGGTTCTTCGGGTACGCGGCGGCGCTCGGCGTCGCGATCACCATCGTCGTGCTCGTCGTGCTCGGCCTCTACCTCTGGCGCCAGATGAGGGAGAACGCATGAGCAAGCCGCTCAAATATGTCGCGCTGCTCGCTTACCTGGTCTTTCTCGGGTTCCCGCTGCTGTGGCTGCTGTCGACGTCGTTCAAGACGCAGCGCGAGATGGCGACCCTGCATCCGCGCTGGATCCCGCACCACCCGACCCTGAGCAACTTCACCGACGCGTTCTCCACCCAGGACCTCACCGGGAGCGCGCTGCGCAGCCTGGTCGTCGCGCTCTCGGTGGCGGTCATCACGGTGGTGCTCGCGCTGCCCGCGGCGTACGCGCTGGCCCGGCACCGGTCGCTGCTCAACCGGGTGGCGATCGGGTGGGTGCTGGTCAGCCAGGTGTTCCCGGTGATGCTGATCATCATCCCGCTGTTCATGATCCTGCGGCGGCTGGACCTGGTGAACACCCTGCCGGGGCTGATCCTCGTGCACGTGACGTTCACGCTGCCGTTCGCGCTGTGGATGCTCCAGGGGTACGTCCGCGGCGTTCCGCGTGAGCTGGAGGAGGCGGCGGCCGTCGACGGCGCCGGGCGGCTGCGCACGCTCGTCCGGGTCATCGCCCCACTGCTGACCCCGGGGGTGATCGCCACCCTGCTGTTCGCCTTCATCTCCTCGTGGAACGAGTTCTTCTTCGCGCTCGTGATCCTCAAGGACCCGGACAAGGCGACGCTGCCGCTCACGCTCGTGAAGTTCACCGGCGCCGAACAGGCCGCCCGGCTGGGACCGCTCGCGGCGGCGTCCGTGCTGGCGACCATCCCCAGTCTCATCTTCTTCGCCGTCATCCAACGTCGGCTCCGCTCGGGCCTCACCGCCGGTGCCGTTAAGGGTTAATCAGGAGGTTGCCCATGCGTCGTCGTCTTCGTTCCGTGGCCGCGGTGGCCGCGGCCGCCGTGATCGGGCTGGCCGCCGGCTGTTCCGGCGGTGGCAGCAGCGATTCCGGCAAGCCGGTCAAGCTGAAGTTCCTCAGCCTTGCCTGGCAGAAGGACTCACTCGCGGCGAACAAACGCCTCGTCGCCGAGTGGAACAAGGAGAACCCCAAGATCCAGGTGCAGTACGTCCAGGGCAGCTGGGACAACGTGAACGACCAGCTCGTCACCTCCTTCGAGGGCGGCGACCCGCCGGACGTCATCCACGACGACTCCTCGGCGCTGGCCGGGTTCGCGAGCCAGGGGTACCTCACCGACCTGACCAAGCTGCTCCCGGCCGGCCTGAAGAGCGACATCCCGCAGGCGGCCTGGGGCACCGCGACGTTCGCCGGCCAGGGCGGCGGTGACCAGGGGATCTACGGCGTGCCGTTCCTCCAGGAGTCGCAGGTCATCCTGGCCAACAAGAAGCTGCTCGACGACGCCGGTGTGAAGGTGCCGACCGTCGACGCGCCGTGGACCTGGGACCAGTTCCAGCAGATCTCCAAGAAGCTCACGAGCGGCAAGCGCTTCGGCGTGGCCTGGGCGCTGAAGTCCCCGGTGAACCGCGTGCTCAACTTGTCGCTGAACTACGGCGGCACGTTCTTCCAGACCTCGGGCGGCAAGACGACGGTCAAGGTCGGCCCGCAGGAGCGTGAGGTGCTCCAGCGGATCCACGACCAGCTCTACAAGGACAAGAGCGCCGACCCCTCGGCGCTGGGCATGGGCACCGCCGACCCGCTGCCCGGCTTCTACGCCGGCAAGTACGCCATGCTCCCGGCGAGCATCTACATGCGCCAGCAGGTCATCGAGCAGGCGCCGAAGAACTTCGAGTGGGTCACCATCCCGCCGCTGAAGGGCCAGACGACGCAGCAGGGGGAGATCGCCCAGACGCTGTCCGTCGCCGCCGACAGCAAGCACCCGAAGGAGGCGGTGAAGTTCATCAGCTGGTTCCTCAACGGGCAGCACCAGGTGGAGCTGGCCAAGGGCGACTGGCTGATCCCGACGAGCCAGACCGCCGCCAAGGACCCGTCGCTGAACACCTCCAAGGACGGCTGGGACATCGCCACCGCCTCGGCGAAGAGCCTCATCCTCGCCCCGTACCTGAAGGTCGACGGCTACGACGAGTTCAAGACCAAGGTCGCCACGCCGGCGCTCCAGTCCTACTTCGCCAACAAGATCAGCATTGATCAGCTGGCGCAGAAGCTGACCGGCGACGGGGACAAGGTGCTGGCGAGATACCAGCATTGAGCGGCCAGATGACGATCGCGGACCGCGCTCGGGGGTGTCTGCTCGGCCTGGCGGCCGGCGACGCCCTCGGGCGCCCCGCCGAGAACCTCACCCCCGAGGAGATCACCCGGCGGTGGGGCCGGCTGACCGAGCTGGAGCCCGGCCCGGACGGCGTCGCGGCGGGCACCGACGACACCGAGTACGCGATCTTCGTGGGTCTGCTGCTCGAGACGTACGGTTCGGCGCTCACCAGTGAGGACGTCGCCCGTACGTACCGGGAGCAGATCCTGCCGATCAGCGGGCCGATGAAGGGCGCGGGCTTCTCCGAGCTCGGCACGGTCGAGGCGCTCCGCCGTGGGCTGGAGCCGCCGCTGACCGGGCTCTGGCACCGGCACGGCTGGTCCGACGGCCTGGCGATGCGCTCCGCCCCGTACGGGGTGTTCGCCGCGGGCGACCCGGCGGAGGCGGCGCGCCTCGCGGCGGTCGACGGCGCGGTCAGCCAGAACGGCGAGGGCGTACACGGCGGCCGGGCGGTCGCGGCGGCGGTCGCCGTCGCGATGACCGGCGCGGAACCGGACGCCGTCGTGGCGGCGGGGCTGGCCGCCGTACCGGCAGACTCCTGGACGGCGCGCAGTGTCGGCGCCGCGATCCGGATCGCCGCATCCCGCGACGACCTGGCACGCCGCCTCCATGCGGCCGTGGTCACCCGCCACTACCCGTGGACGGACCTCGCGCCGGAGGCGGTCGCCCTCGCCTTCGCCGCCTACCTGGCCGGCGGCGGTGACGTCGAGGAGTCCGCGGTGACCGCGGTGAGCCTCGGCCGGGACGCGGACACGACCGCCGCGATCGCGGGCGCGCTCGCCGGCGCGGGCCGCGGCGAGGGCGGGATCCCGGCGCGCTGGGCGCGCGCCATCGGCCCGGCCCGTGGCGCGTGCCTGCCCACGGTCGCGGGCCGGGACGTACGCGAGGTCGCCGACGCCCTGGTGCGGCGACGGATGAGCGGCTGACGAGCGGAGGAACGGACATGTCATCGGGGGATGATCGGGTGCGCGGCGCCTTCGCCGGGCTCGCCATCGGCGACGCGGCCGGCTGGCCCGCCGCCCGGCACCGGTGGGCGCTGCTGGCCCCGTGGACCCGCAGGCTCGGCCGGGAGCTCGACGCGTTCGCCGAGGAGCACCGTGTCACGGCGCTGCCCGTGCCGTTCGCGCTGAACCAGCCGGTCGCCGCGCTGGGCATCGGCCCCTCCGACGACGCGGAGTGGCTCGCCTGGACCGCCCGCACGCTGGAGGAGGACCGCCGGGCCGCGTTCGCCGCGCTGGACGACACCGTAAGGGCCCGGATCTCGGTCCGCACGGCCCTGGACAACCTGGCGCGCGGGCTGGACCCGCCCGCCAGCGGTCACGACAACCCGCACTACTTCGACGACGCCGCGGCGGTACGCGCGGTGGCGTTCGGCGCGGCGTCGCCGGGCGACCCGGAGGCGGCCGCCCGGCGGGCCCGTGCCGACGCGGAGGTCACCAACGCCGGGGACGGCGTGCACGGGGCCGCCGCGATGGCCTCGGCGGTCGCCGTCGCGGTGGCGGGCGGGTCCGCCGTCGACGCCGTCGACGCCGGGCTCGCCGCGCTGCCCTGCGGCACCGCGATCCGGCAGGCGGCGCTGGACGCGCTCGACGCGCCGGGCGACGCGTTCGCCGTGGTCCCCGCGCTCGACGCGGCGGTGCAGGACCACGTTTACAGCTACGGGGTGGCCGCCGCGCAGACCGTACCGGTCGCGCTGGCGCTGACCAACGCGTCGGCGGGCGACCTGACCCGTGCCGTGCCGGCCGCCGCCTGCCTCGCCTCGCTCGCCGACTCCGCACCCGCGCTGACCGGCGCGCTGACCGGTGCGCTCACCGGCTATTCGGCACTGCCGGAACCCTGGCGGGCCAGTACCAGAGTGCTCGCCGGATGCTGCCTGCCGGACCTGGCGGGCGCGGACCTCATCGCCATCGCCGACGGCGTCGCCGAACGATCCGGCGCACGCACGGAAGGGAAACAATGACGCTCCTACAGGACAAGGCCGTCGGAGCCATCACCGGTGCCGCGGTCGGCGACGCGCTCGGCGGGGCCACGGAGGGGTGGACGCCCGAGCAGATCCGCGAGCGCTACGACGGCTGGGTGACGGGCATCGTCCCGCCGTACTTCGCCGACTGGCGCAACGCGCGGCCCATCGCGCCGTACCACAAGGGCGACGGGCACGTCACCGACGACACCCTCATGACGCACGCGCTGATCCGCGTGTACGAGCGGGCCGGCGGCCACCTGGACGCGTACGCGGCGGCGGAGTACCTCGTGCCCGAGATGATGGGCGAGAAGCGCTGGATCCCCGAGCTGGAGGCGGAGGCGCTGCCGCTGCAACGGGTGTTCCTGGCCGAGAAGTGGCTGGTCCTGCGCCTGCACTACGGCCACGTCGACCCGCGCGAGGCCGGTGTGGGCAACATCGTCAACTGCGGCGCCGCGATGTACATGGCGCCGGTCGGCGTGGTCAACGCCGCCGACCCCGACGGCGCGTACGCCGAGGCCGTCGAGCTGGCGGGCGCGCACCAGTCCAGCTACGGCCGTGAGGCGGCGGGCGTGTTCGCGGCGGCGGTCGCCGAGGCGATGCGGCCCGGCGCGACGCCCGACTCCGTGGTCGCGACGGCGATCCGGGTGGCCAGGGACGGCACCCGCGCCGCGGTCGAGGCCGTCTGCGAGCGGGCGCGCGACTTCACGCACTGGGACGGCTCGTTCGCTGGGCTGCGCGAGGCGGTCCGTCCGTACGACACGGTCGCCGACACGTACCGCGACCAGGGGCTGGGCGCGCGCCGGCCGAGCCGGACGCACAGCATCGAGGAGCTGCCGCTCGCCCTCGCGTTCCTGCTGATCGGGGCGGGAGACTTCCGCGACACCGTGCTCGGCGCGGTCAACTACGGCCGCGACGCCGACTCGATCGCCAGCATGGGAGGCGCCATCGCCGGCGCCCTGGGCGGGGCGGACGCCGTACCCGCCGACTGGCGCGGGGACATCTCCACCGCCAGCCGGCTGGACCTGGAGGCGCCCGGCCGGGCGATCGCGGCGGTGGCCGAGCGCGTCCACGCGGCCGACGTCGAGCGGAGGCGCACGCACGAGCGTGCGTTCGAGGGGCTGCTGGCATGAGGCTGACCTGGATCCAGCCGGAGGACCTCGTCGGGCACGAGCTGCGGCAGGCCGAGCAGGACGGCCGGGACGTCTCCGCGATCGCCGACCGCTGGCACGCGGCGGGCGGGCACGACGCGCCGCCCCGCGCCGGCGCCTCTCCGGAGCCGGCCGAGCCGGACCTGCGCGCGCTCGCCGATGACCTGCTCGCCGAGCTCGACACGATTCCCTCGCCGCTGCACGAGCCGACCGCCCTGCCGGAGATCATCGCGGCCTGCCCGGACTGGCCCGCCGCCGCGCCCGCCACCGTGAAGGAGGACCGCGTGTACGGCGCGTGGCTGGGCCGCGCGGCCGGCTGCGTCCTCGGCAAGCCGGTGGAGAAGATCCCGCGCGAGGGTATCCGGGAGATCGCCGAGGCCACCGGGAACTGGCCGATCCGCGGCTGGTTCACCGCGAAGGGCCTGCCCCGGGAGATCGCCGATCGGTGGCCGTGGAACCGCCGCAGCGCGGTGAACAGCCTCGCCGAGAATCTCGACGGCACGCCCGAGGACGACGACCTGAACTTCCCGATGCTGGCCCTGGCGCTGCTCGAACGGCACGGGCCGCACTTCACCACGGACGAGGTCGCCCAGGCATGGCTGGACGAGCTGCCCGCCGGACGGGTGTTCACCGCCGAGCGCGTCGCCTACCGGAACCTGCTGCTCGGCGTCGAACCGCCGCGGACCGCGACGTACCGCAACCCGTTCCGCGAGTGGATCGGCGCGCAGATCCGCACCGACGTCTACGGCTGGGTCAACCCGGGCGATCCCGCGGCCGCGGCCGCCATGGCGCACCGCGACGCGTGCCTCAGCCATACGGCCAACGGGGTCTACGGCGCGATGTTCGCCGCGGCGATGTGCGCGACCGCCCTCGTCGCCGACTCGGTGGACGAGGTGCTGCGGGCCGGCCGGGCGGTGCTGCCGGAGGGCTCGCGGATGGCGTGCGCGGTCGACGAGGCCGTCGCCTCGGCCCGCGCCGAACCCGACCTCGACCGGCTCCTCGACGGGCTGCACGAGCGTCACGCCGGTCTGCACTGGGTGCACTCGGTCAACAACGCCGCTCTGGTCGCGGCCGCCCTCGCCCATGGGGACGGCGACTTCACCCGTTCGATCGCGGCGGCGGTGGCCGGCGGCTGGGACACCGACTCCGACGGCGCGACCGTCGGCTCGATCGCCGGGGCACTCGGCGGCGCCCCGGGCCTGCCCGAGGCGTGGACCGCGCCGCTGCGCGACCGGATGACCAGCAGCCTCACCGGCTTCGACGGCGTGCGGATCAGCGAGCTGGCCGAGCGCACCACCGCCCTCGCGAACCTCGGGGCGGAGGCGCTGTGACGAAACCGCTGGAGGGCGTCCGCGTCCTGGACATCGCGACGCTGTTCGCCGGCCCGATGGCCGCGATGTTCCTCGGCGACTTCGGCGCCGAGGTCGTCAAGGTCGAGCACCCCCGCCGGCCGGACCCGTCGCGGGGGCACGGCGCGGCCAAGGACGGCATCGGGCTGTGGTGGAAGATGCTCGGCCGCAACAAGCAGACGATCACCCTCGACCTGTCCGCGCCGGAGGGGCAGGAACTGCTGCTGCGCCTGGCCCGCGACGCGGATGTGATCATCGAGAACTTCCGGCCCGGCACCCTCGAACGCTGGAACCTGTCCTACGAACGGCTCAGCGAGGCCAACCCCGGCCTGGTGCTCGCGCGCGTCACCGGCTTCGGCCAGTTCGGCCCGTACGCCCGGCGTCCGGGGTTCGGCACGCTCGCCGAGGCGATGAGCGGGTTCGCCGCGATGACCGGCGAGCCGGACGGCCCGCCGACGCTGCCGCCCTTCGGCCTCGCCGACGGCATCGCCGCGCTCGCCACGGCGTACGCCGTGATGACCGCGCTGCGCGCCCGCGACGCGAGCGGCACGGGCCAGGTGGTGGACCTGTCCATCATCGAGCCGATCCTCACCGTGCTCGGCGGCCAGCCCACCGCGTACGACCAGCTCGGCGTCGTCCCGCCGCGTACCGGGAACCGGTCGGTCAACAACGCGCCGCGCAACACCTACCGATGCTCCGACGGCTCGTGGGTGGCCGTCTCGACGTCGGCGCAGAGCATCGCCGAGCGCGTGATGCGGCTGGTCGGACACCCCGAGTACCTGGACGAACCGTGGTTCGCCACCGGGGCGGGCCGTGCCGAGCACGCCGACGAGCTCGACGCGGCCGTCGCCGCGTGGGTCGGCGCGCGCACCCGCGCCGAGGTGCTGGAGTCCTTCGAGCGGGCCGAGGCGGCCGTCGCGCCGATCTACGACGTCGCCGACATCATGGCCGACCCCCAGCTCGCGGCGCTGGAGGCGATCACCACCGTGGACGATCCCGACCTGGGGGCCGTGCGCATGCAGAACGTGCTGTTCCGCCTGTCGGGAACGCCGGGCGCCGTACGGTGGAGCGGCCGGTCCCACGGCGCGGACACCGACCGGATCCTCGGCTCCCTCGGGTTGAGCGCGGACGACATCGCCGGGCTGCGCTCGCGGGGGGTCGTCTGATGCCGACTTTGCTCTACGTACCGGCCGACCACGCCCGCAGGGTCGAGAAGGCGCTCGCCTCCAGCGCGGACGTGGTGATCCTCGACCTGGAAGACGCCGTCGCGGTCGCGCACAAGGAGTCCGCGCGGGCGGCGGTCGTGCGGCTGCTCGCGGATCCGCCGCGACCGATCCAGGTCCGCGTCAACGACCTGCGCACCCCGTACGGCCGCGCCGACCTGGCCTCCCTGGCGCCGCTGCTGTCGCGCACCGACGGCGTACGGCTGCCGAAGATCGAGTCGGCGGACCAGGTACGGGAGGCGGCGGCGTTCGCGCCGGGGGTCGCGCTGCACCCGCTGCTGGAGTCGGCACTCGGGGTCGAGCGGGCCTACGACGTCGCCCGCGCCCACCCGCGCGTGGCGAGCATCGGCCTGGGCGAGGCCGACCTGCGCGCCGACCTGGGAGTGTCGGACGACGCGGGCCTGACCTGGGCGAGGTCACGGGTCGTCGTGGCGGCCCGCGCCGCGGGCCTGCCGGCTCCGGTGCAGTCGGTGTATCCCGACGTCGCGGACCTGGACGGCCTGGCGGCCTCCTGCCGGATGGGCCGGGCCCTGGGTTTCCGGGGGCGGGCCGCGATCCATCCGGCGCAGCTACCGGTGATCGCCGAGGCGTACCGGCCGGACCCGGCCGAGGTCGAGGCGGCGCGCCGCGTCGTCGAGGCGTTCGCGTCCGCCACGGTCACGGACACGGGAGCCGTCGCCCTGGAGAACGGCGCGTTCGTCGACCTCGCCGTGGTCCGCCAGGCCGAACGCCTTCTCGCGGAGGTCAATTCGGGTGATTAGGCGGAGTGTTCGGATCTATCGTTGAGATCATGATTTCGGGTGCCGAGGTGCTGCACGCCGGAGTGCTGCAGAAGCTCGTCTCATCGTTCCTCGTGCCCTTGCGGATCGAGGCCGCGGCGGGCGCGCCGTTCCGTGCGCACGTCAAGCATGCCGACGTCGGGCCCATGGTCGTCGCCCGCGTGCGCAGTACGCCCCACGCCGTCGTCCGGCGGCCGGGGGCCATCACCTCGACCGACCGGGATCTGTTCAAGCTCGTCCTGCACCGCCGCGGCGGCCTGGACGTGGCGCAGGCCGACCACCGGGCCCGCATGCGCCCCGGTGACATCGTGATCTTCGACGCCGCCCGGCCGTACGACGTCACGGCCCCGGACTCCTGCGACGTCGTGGTCGTCGGCGTGCCCCGTGCGGCGTTCGGCAGCAGAGCGGACGCCGTCGCACGCCACGGCGCGCGTGTGCTGCCCGCCGACCGGGGCACCCGATCGGTCATCGCGTCCGTGCTGACCGGACTGGCCGACCACCTCGACGAACTGCCCGGCCCCGGCGGCGCACGAATCGCCGACGCCATGACGTCGCTGATCGTCGCGGCGTTCACCGACAGCACGCCCGAGCGCGTCGACACCGGCACGGAGTTCGCCGACCGGATCCTGGCGTACACGCTGGCGAACCTGGACGACCCGACCCTGTCCGCGGAGTCCGTGGCCGCACGGCACGGGATCTCCGTCCGTCACCTGCATACGCTGCTGCGCCACCGCGACGTGACATTCGCGGCATGGGTCCGATCCGAACGCCTGCGCCGGATACGGTCCGACCTCCTCGACCCGACTCTCGCGGGCCGCACGACGGCGTCGATCGCCGCCCGGTGGGGACTGCGCGACTCGGCCCATCTGTCCCGCGCGCTCAAACGAGAGTACGGCCAGACCGCCGCCGACCTCCGCCGAGGCGCGCTGACCGACCGGCCATAGCACGGCTTCCTGTCGGAGGGACTTTGCAGCCTGGCGGCCTCTTTCCGAGACCTGGAGGGCACATGACCGCCGGACGGTTGGCCGAGAGCGACCATTCGCCGCTCCTGCGCACCGACTTCACCGATGACCAGGCCTGGCGGTCGCTGCTCGACGAGGTCGGCGACGACTGGCTGACGGTCATGGAGGACGCCGGTCATCGTGGCCTGTCCGTCCCGGAACTCCTGGCGCTGGTCCCGGACGACAGCCGCTATCCGGTGCTCGTCGTCGCCGACGATGTGACGTTCTCCTCGGCCGAGCGTCCGTTGCTGCTGGTCGACCTACGCGAGGAGCCGGGCCGGACGTTCCGGGCCGGGCCCGACGCGTTCCGGTCCGCCATCGGCAACCTGGCGATCCAGAACCAGAGCTTCGACGACTACGTCCGCTGCCTCGACGACTCGGGCGTCTACCGGATCTCCGACCGCCAGCGCCAGGCCCTGGCCGAGCTCCAGGCCCTCAGCCGGCCGACCACGGACATGCCACACGTCTCCATTCCGGGCCCGGGAGCCTCACGCGCCCATCCCGGCGAGGGGGCTCACCCCACTGGCCCCGCGCTGCCGAGCGTGCCCCCGGAGTCCTGAGCTGTCACGGGATGACCGGTCCGGTGGGGCATCGGTCACCTCCGGATGTCGCGTACGGGAAGCAATGGGCCCTGCTCGTCGACGAAGAGCAATGTGTCGGCGGGCACACGCGAGGTGATCCAGCCGAGGTCGACGCGGTCCCAGCGTGCGCAGTACTCCGGGCTTTGCCAACCGCCTTGAGGCTCGCCAGAGGTGGACACGCCGAGCCAGTCGGCATCGCCGATACGCGCGACCGCAGGCGAGCCGTCCGTCCACACCGGGACTCCCAACGACGGGATTCCGGCCAGGCGTTCGACCAGCGAGGCACGACATTGCGAGTTTCTCCTCGGGGACGAACTCCTCGTAGTCCTGCAGAAAATTTTCCGAGCCCTCTTTGAGCTCGAATCTTGTTCCACGGTCTCCCGGACATGGAAGCCGATGGTCGTATCCGTTCGGATAGATGTCTTCTGGTGCGCCGTCTGGAAAGCTCGACAGAAATATGCCTCTAACGCGTAGGCTCGTCTGAATCGGAGTAATCGAAGAGCTCTCGGCGAACGCCGCGTATGCGAAAATTCGCAGCGACAGACAAGCGACTGTCGTGGCGGCTACGAGCGAAGGCGTAAAGCTAAGATTCGAGCCGGTATCCGTTCGCTCGAGGAGCTCATGCGCTTGCGACCTAGGCCGTGTCTCCGAAGGTTGGCTGCCCGGGCCGGCGTCTGTGTTGGCTACGAGCAGACTTCTGAAACGCGGTCTAGCCGCACTGGCGGCCACCGAGACCCGATGACCGCCGTACGCGCACTTTTCGACGATCACCAGATGTAGCACATCCGGGCAGAGGTGTGGATGCTGTCGATCGCGCAGTGGGCGAAGTTCCGGTAAAAGCGATGCCAGGTCGTCTCGCCGTACATCCGGGCGTTGATCTCGATGGTCTGGTTCGGCTTGAACCACCAATTCACCTTGTAATTACACCCATGGCCCACTGAGGTGAGTCGGAAGTTCGGAGTGTGGACGAAGTTGTTGTTCTGATTGTATCCGCCTACGTTGACAAGGGCCAAGTCGTAGCCGCCGCCGTCGGAACAGATCTCTGCCTCATAGTTACGCTCGGCCGCGTTCGCCGCCGGGCTGATGAGACCGATGTCGGCCACAATTGCGGCGGTGCCGGTTCCGGCCAGAACCAGTGTGCCGGCAGAAACGAAGGCGAGTACTGCGGAAGCAATGCGCATGATTGAGCCCTCTCTCCAATTCAGGATTTCCCCCGATGTATCTGGTGAGATGGCCCTGATTGTCTAATGGGAGTCACGCGAGGGTCATTGACGCTGAGCGCACGAATCATTGATGTTCAGCGCAAGGACGCGGATGCGGACTCGGAATGGCGGGCCGGGCACCGACCTTGGACACCCGGCGATCAGATCGATGGCCATCGTCGCGGATGTCGGCGGCGCGGCTGGGCGGGACCAGTCTCAGAGCGTGTTTGAGAAGTTGATCTTGTTAGGTGTCGGCATGTCTAAGTGATCTTGGCCGGTTGGTGTAGTGATGGTCGGTGGATGGCTCGTGTGTCGTGTTATCCCTCGGGCCTGACCGATGCCGAATGGGCGCTGGTGGAACCGCTTCTTCCACCACCGGGTGAGGGCGGCCGTCCAGAGAAGCATCCGCGCCGGGAGGTGGTGGATGCGATCTTGTATGTGGTGCGGACCGGGTGCGCCTGGCGGCAGTTGCCGGCGGATTTCCCGCCATGGCAGACGGTGTACTGGTACTTCGTTCAGTGGGAGGAACAGCGCGTCACGCTGCGGCTTTTGGACGCGCTGCGCCAGCCGGTGCGGCTGGCCGAGGGCCGGGCGGCCGAGCCGAACGCCGGGATCATCGATTCTCAGTCGGTCAAGGGCGCCGACACCGTTGGGCGCGGGAGCCGGGGGGTATGACGCGGGTAAGAAGGTCAATGGCCGTAAGCGCTTCATTGTCACCGACTCCATGGGTTCGCTGATCACGGTGATGGTGTGCGCCGCGAGTGTCCAGGACCGTGACAGGGCCAAGAGCGCGCTGCTGGGAACGTACCTGTCCGCTCGCCGCTGCCGCCTCGTCTCCGCCGACGCCGGTTTCGCGGGCCGGCTGGTCGAATGGGCGGCCCGCGTGCTCGGGATCATCGTGGACATCGTCCGCAAACCCGAGGGACAGAAGGGTTTCAGTGTCCTGCCACGCCGGTGGGCGGTCGAACGCACGCTGGCCTGGATCACCGCCCACCGCCGCCTGGCCCGCGACTACGAACGCGACCCCGCCCATTCCGAAGCCATGATCCGCTGGGCCGCCATCAACACCATGACCCGCCGCCTCGCCCGCGGCCACCCCACCGCTCGCCCCGGCCGACGGCCCCTCGAATACCGCTGATGAGATCACTTCTCAAACACGCTCTAAGGCGCGGATATCGCTTTCGATCTTTTTGAGGTCCGCGAGTTGTTTCGGAGTGAACTCGGGAACGTCTGCTTCTGGCCCCTTGTCATCATGCGCGGACTCGTCCAGAAGGCCGTGCTTCTCGCCGCTGGGGGCGTTGGCTGCGGCGAGGCGGCTGTCGGCGCGGGAGGGGAATGCCGCGTCACCTGGGCGATCCGGCGGTAGACGTCGCTCGGCTGAGAGCTCCTGCCCGATGCGCTCGACATCTGAGTCCGGGCTCGTTCCCGGGTGGTCAGCGGCCATATGCCGCTCCTCGACAGGCGCCCATTCCGATGGTCATGGCGCTCGCTGCCCTCTGATATCTCCTGGCATCTTCCCGATGACGAATCTGACCATGTTCGATGGATTCCGAGCAAGCGCCCAGAGGCAGGGTCGTATCGTTCGGCTCAAGGAGCAACGAGAGGGCAGTGGCATGAAACGCAGGACGCGCGTCGTCGTCGTGGGTGGGGTCGTGGTCGTCGGGCTCGGGGCCGGGATCGGCGTCGCGTACGGCGTGCACGCGGGTAAGCAGCCCGAGGACACCGTCACCGTTCGCTCGACGCAGGATCCGCACGACGTCGCCACGTACTGGACCGACGAACGCATGCGGAACGCCAAGCCCGGCTGACAAGGATCGTTGAAATGTCCTTCGGCTCCGGCTCCGGCTGGTTATTCTCCGACCGTTTCGACGGATTCGGGGACGGAGGAACAGGGTGGCTTTTCGACGGTGGGCCCTGGCGGTCGCGCTGGGGGCGACGGTGCTCGCACCGGTCACGGCGGCGCACGCGGACGCGGGTTACGTTCCCGGGCAGTTCATCGCCAAGCAGTACACCGAGGCGCTCGGCCGGCTCCCCGACCAGGCGGGCTGGCAGGGTGACGTCGCGTACTTCCAGTCCGACGGCTGCAACGCCACCACGCTCGCCAACGTCGGGCGGTCCATCTACACCTCCTCGGAGTTCGCCGGGCTCGGGTACGACGACGACGCCAAGGTGCTCGCCCTCTACCGGGGGGCGATCAACCGCGAGCCCGACAAGGCCGGCTTCGACAACTGGATCGGGCAGCTCAACGGCGGCATGGCCTGGTCCACCGTCGTGGACAAGTTCTTCACCGGCGGGGAGTTCACCGCGCTCGTGCCCAAGATCTGCACGGGGGTCAGGGACGGCAGCGGCTCGTCGTACCAGTTCGGCACAATCCCGGCGTTGACCCTGCCGACCGGCGGCAGCGGGTTCACCGGCGCCGGCGCCGACCTGCAGAAGGTCCTCGACGCCACGCCCAAGGGCGGCACGGTCTACCTCGCCTCGAAGGCCGTCGTACGGCTCGGCGCCAAGCTGCGGATCCCCGCCGGGGTGACCCTCGCGACCACCGGTCGCCCCGACCCGCGCCACTACGCGTCGATGGGCCGGCTCGTACGCGACGGCGCGTTCAACGACCGGCTCGTCGAGCTCGGCGACGGCGCCCACCTGGAGAACGTCTGGGTCGACGGCGCGCGCGACACCCCGGAGAACTCCGACGCGAGCCGCGACAACGTCGTGCTCGACGGCGGCACCGGAACCTCCGTCACCAACAGCAAGATCTCCAACTCCGCCGGGCCGCAGGCGGTGTACGCGCTGGGCGCCTTCGACGGGTACGCCTGCGCCGACGTCGAGATCAGCGGGAACGTGATCACGGCCTACTCCAGCGACCACGTCAAGACCAACACCTGGAGCGACGGCGTCGCGGTGACCTGCCAGGACGCCACGGTCAGCGGCAACCAGATCGTGGACGCCTCCGACGTCCCGATCGTGCTCTACCGCTCGCAGCCGGTGACGGGCGCCACTGTCGCCCAGCGGTCCAAGGTCACGGGCAACACGGTGCTGAACGCGGGCAACTCCGCGTACGGCGGTCTCGGCCTGGACCCGCTGCCGTCCGACACGCCGGCGACCGTCGGCTTCACCGGGGCGACCATCAGCGGCAACACGATGTGGACCAGCCCGAACGCCCATTACGTCATCGGGCTGGTCGACGGGACGCGCTCCTGGTTCGGGCCCAAGTCCAACACCGGCAGTGGCGGTGAGATCTCCGGAAACACCACCGGCTCGCAGACCGCCCGGGTCGTCACCGGCATCGGCGCGACCGGCATGCTGCACACCGCGATCACCGGCAACACCATGAAGTGGAGCCATGTGAGCGGCGTCAGCAAGTGCCCGAACGTCGACTTCGCCGCGTCGATCTCGGCCGGCACCGCCTCGGGCACGTTCTCACCCACCCCGGTCGACGTCGCGTTCGACAGCTGCGTCTAGGTTCCGCTGGACGCTTGGGCGGCCGAGCGGCGGGAAGTTGAAAGACGTGACGGACACCGACGTGCTGATCATCGGGGCGGGGATGGCGGGCCTGGCCGCCGCCCGGCGGGCCCAGCGCGACGGCGTCGACTTCCTGCTCCTGGAGGCGGGCGACCGCGTCGGCGGACGCGTGGCCACCGACGAGACCGACGGGTTCCTCCTGGACCGCGGCTTCCAAGTGGTCAACACGGCGTATCCACGACTCGCCGCCCTGGTCGACCTGGCAGCTCTGGACCTGGGCTGCTTTCGGTCCGGAGTGCTGGTCCGCCATGGAGACCGGCTGGAACGCTACGCCCACCCGCTGCGCGACCCGCGGGGCGTGCCGGGCATGCTGGAGTCGGCCGTCGGCGGTGTCGGCACCGTCACCGATCGGGTCCGGCTGGCCGCGATCATCGCCCGGTACGCCGCCCTGCCCCCGGCGCGGCTGCTGGACGAGCCGGAGACCACCACCGCCCAGGCGATGAGCGGGCTGTCCCCGGCGATGCTCGACGGTCTCGTCCGCCCGTACCTCACCGGGGTGTTCGCCGACCCGGAACTGGCCACCTCCAGCCACGTCCTCGCCATGATCGTGCGGTCGTTCGTCCACGGCCGCATCGGTCTGCCCCGTACGGGGGTGGGCGCGGTGCCGGCGGCGCTCGCCGCACCGCTGCCGGCCGAACGGATCCGGCTCCACACCCCCGTGGAGCGATTGAGCGGCACTACGGCGCACACCCCCTCCGGCCCGGTACGGGCACGCGTGGTGCTGGTCGCCACCGACCCGGTCACGGCCGCCCGGTTGCTGCCCGAGCTACCGGCACCGGTCATGCACGCGCTGACCACCGTCTACCACGCCGCGTCCGAACCCCCGCTGGAGGAGGCGACGCTCGTCCTGGACGCCGACGGGTTCGCCCGGCCCGGCGGCCCGTCGATCGCGAACACCGTCGTCGTCAGCAACGCCGTACCGGCCTACGCCCCGCCCGGCCGGCACCTGATCGCCACCACGGTCGCGGCGCCCGACGCCGACCACGCCGCGGTCAGGGCCGAGCTGGCGCGTGTGTACGGCACGGTGACCGGAGAATGGGAACATCTGGCGACCGTGCGGATCCCGCACGCGCTACCCGACGCGTCACCGCCCATGGACCGGCTACGCCGGCCGGTCGCGCTGGGCGACGGCCGGTATGTCGTCGGCGACCACCGCGACAGCCCGTCCGTGCAGGGTGCGCTCACCAGCGGTTGGCGGGCGGCCGCCGCGATCACCGCTCCGGATCGCCGAGGTCGGCGGTGACGCCGTAGTGGTCGCTGGCCTGGACGCCGTCGACCGGTTCGGCGAACAGTCGCCGGCAGTCGCGGATCGGCAGCGTGGGGCCGCCGTGCAGGCCGCAGCGTACGAGCACGTAGTCGATCCGCCCGAACGGCCAGTCTCCGTCCACCATGAGCGGGTTGTCGGGGGTGTAGGTGACGCCCGGCTCGTCCGGGTGGATCCGCTCCCAGGCGTCCCGGTAACAGACGCTCATCCCGTCCAGGGACTGGCGGCCCGTCCAGAACCGGATGCTCGCCGACTCGGGTGCCGCGTCGAGGTCCCCGGCCAGTACGACGTGCGGGTCCTGTCCGTCCGAGAGGTCGTCGATCAGGCGCGCGGCGGCGACGGCCTGGAGCTCGCGCTCGTACTCCATGTCCAGCCGCCAGCTGGGGAAGTGGTTGACGAACAGCAGCGGCCCGATCGGGTCCGGCGCCTCGATGCGCGCGGCCATTGTCGTGCAGGCGAACCCGGCCGTCCGCGGCGTGACGTTCAGGTCGGCCTCGCGCACCTCGCCGATCGGCCACCGGCTGCCGATCGCGATGGTCTGCCCGTCCGTCTCGCGGGCCGCACCGCGCGCGAGGTGATATCCCGGACCGAGCAGGTCGGCGGCCTGGTCGTACGCCGAGGTCTCGATCACTTCCTGGAAGGCCACGAGGTCGGGGTCGAGCTCGCCGATTCCCTTCTTGAGCACCTCTCGCCGCTGCGCCCAGTCTCCGCGCGTGCTCCAGAGGTTCATGGTCATCACCCGCATGAGCGAGCCGGTACCCGGCGTTCAGGCGATGATGCCCGAAGTTCGATCCGATAATGAGCTCGTGTCCGAGCAGATTCCCGATCACCTCGACTTCGTCGGCCCCGGCTGGCATCCGCTGCTGCTACGCCTGCACGAGCGACTGCTGGCCGTCAGCCCCACCTACCGCGTCCAGCAGGTCAAGGAGAAGTACGGCACCTTGCGCGTGCAGCTCTACACCGGCTTGCTGCGCCACCTGAACATGGGAAACACCGACTGGCCCGACCCCGGCCAGTCCGCACGCTACAAGGCGGAGGACGACGCGGCGAGGGAGCTCGTCCACGCCGCCGAGCGAGAGTCGGCCGGGATCTGTGAGTCCTGCGGCAACCCGGGCGCTCCCCGCGAGCGTGCCTGGATCAAAACCCTCTGCGACGACTGCGCCGGCTGCCGCTGAGCCTGGAGTCAGCCCCCGGAGCCGGGGCGTGGGGAGACGACCGGGCGTACGCGGCCCCGGCGGCGGTTGACGTAGGCGGCCACCACGGTTGCGGCGCCGAGGAGTAGCGACAGCAGGAGCGCGAGTTCGTCCTTGTGCACGTGGACGCGGTCGGCGATCTCCGGCCGGAGCAGGCCGTGCGGGTCGATGAGCATGCGCACCGGCACGCCCGTCGCGTGCGGCTGCCGGGAGCGGATCGGGTAGACCTTGCCGCCCGGGCAGTGGACGTCGAAGTCGTCACTCGTGCCGGCGTAGCGCTGCGCCGGGATCTCGCACGTCACCGTGTGGTCCATGGTGGCCAGCGCGATCGGCGTCGGCGCCATCATGACGGCGGCGCAGATGAGCCCGGCGCCCACCGCGCCGACGAGGCCGAAGTAGCCGCCGCCCACGATCGCCACGCCGATCGTGAAGAACCCGGCGGCGACGATCAGCAGCAGGGCCGCGAACACGACCGAGTGCGGCGGCAGGGTGTACAGCACGCCGCAGAGCAGGGTGAGCACCAGCGCGGACGCGATGAGACGCCCGCCGGTGGCCGCGCTGCCCGCGCGTCGTCGCCGCAGCGGCGTGCCCACCACGACGACGAGGCAGATCACCCCGAACGTGCCCAGGAGGACCGACGCCCCGACGGAGTCGGGGGACAGCGCCTCGATCAGCACGGTGCTCAGCAGCAGCGCGATCCCCAGCATGAGGAGACCGGCGGCCCACCAGGATCTACGCCTTTGCATCATGGCAGGACCCTACGGACCGTTCACCCAGGTTGGCGACCGATTCCCGGAGTCCCTGCCACGCCTCCTCCGTGTCGGGGGAACGGTCGTGCGGCGCGCGGAACCAGTCGACGTAGCAGGCCACCTCCTCGAGGTCCCAGCGGAGCCGGTACAGCGCGAGGGCGGAGGCGTCGACCGTACGGCCGGCGGCGTCGGCGTACCGTTCCAGGTCTTCCGGGCTCTCCGCGACCGACCACAGGTCGCGTTCGGGTGGCGCGAGGCCGACCGTGTCCCAGTCGACCAGCAGGTGACCGTCCTCGTACCGCAGGAGGTTGCCCGGGTGCGGCTCGCCGTGGGTGAGGACGGGCGCGCCGCCGCGCGTCCGCACGTCCTCGACCAGCCGGTCGAACTCCTCCAGCCGTCGCCGGATCGCCCGAGCGTGTCCGGCGAGCAGGGCTCTGGCGGGTTCGGCGAACGGCCCGGCCGCCCAGCCGATCGCGCCGTCCAGAGCGCTCCGCAGGAGGTCGCGCGTTGACAGCTCCAGGCCGAGCACCGGCGCCGACGCCGGAGGCGCCTGCCGATGCAACACGGCGAGCAGCTCCAGCACGGCGCCTCGCTCGGACTCGGTCCGCGGCCGGTCGAAGTCGCCGGACGTCCCGGCCAGGAACGGGAAGACGCTGACGGCGTACCGAGGGCCGAGCGGGCGTACGGTCTCGCCACCGGCGGCCGGCAGAGGCGCGACCACGAAGTCCAGGTCGCGCAGGGCCGCGGCGGTGTCCATGGCCGCACGCAGGTGCCGCAGCGCGGCGTGCGCGTCCGGCTCGCCCTTGAGCCGGAGGTCGGCGACGGTGACGAACCACTTCTCCCCGCCGCCGGCCGCGATCCAGTGGTGGTCGCCGAAACCGACCGGCGCGTACTCCAGCGACGTCGCACCGATGCCCCACGCGTCCAGTGCCCGGAGCAGCCGCTCCTCATCGAGGTCTTCCGGCCGTGCCCTCACGCCGGTCACGTTAGGCGGTCGCGGCCGCCTCCGCACCGCGATATCCGCCCGGACGGTTCACCGGGGCCCGCGGGCCCCGGTGAACGTCGTTACGAACCGGCCGTCGACCGTCGCATCCGTACGGCATGGGCGAAGGGTTCGGCGGCGCGGGCCAGGAGCGGCCCAGCGACGGCGAGGATGAGAACGTACGCCGCCGCGAGGGGGCCCAGACGTGAGTCGCCGCCGGCCGTGACGGCCAGGCCGGCGATGACGATGTTGAACTCCCCTCGGGGGACCAGCGCCGTCCCGGCGCGCAGGCGTCCCGTCGCCGCGACTCCGGCGCGGCGGGCGGCCAGCCATCCGGTGGCGGACTTGGTGAGGATGCCCGCCACCGCGAGCAGCGCGGCGATCCCGACGACGGGCGGTAGCTCGGTCGGGTCGGTGTGCAGGCCGAAGAACACGAAGAAGACGGCCGCGAACAGGTCGCGCAGCGGGGCGATGAGCTGCCGCGCGTCGTGCGCGAGCGGCCCCGACACCGCGATGCCGACGAGGAACGCGCCGACGGCCGCCGAGACCTGCAACTGCTGGGCGAGCCCGGCGACCAGCACGGTCAGTCCGAGGACCTTCAGCAGCAGGACCTCCTGGCTGGGGCTGGCCACGAAACGCTCCACGATCGTGCCGTGCCGCAGCGCCACGAACAGGATGACGCTGATGGTCCCCGCCGCGATCAGCAGCGTGAGCGTGCCGCCCAGCAGTCCGGCCCCGGCGAGCAGGGCGGTCAGGATCGGCAGGTACGCCGCCATGGCGAGGTCCTCGAAGACCAGGACCGACAGCACCGCGGGCGTCTCCCGGTTGCCCAGCCAGCCCAGGTCGCCGATGACCTTGGCGGTGATGCCCGAGGAGGTGACGCACGTGACGCCAGCCAGCGCCACGGCAGCCACCGGTCCCCAGCCGAGGAGTATCGCCGCGATCGCGCCCGGTGCGGCGTTGAGCGCGAGGTCGGCCAGGCCGACCGGCGCGGACGTGCGCAACGTGGCCACGAGTTCGTCGGGGGTGTACTCCAGGCCGAGCGTGAACAGCAGCAGGATCACGCCGACCTCGGCGCCGAGCGAGACGAACTCCTCGCTGGTCGTCAGCGGCAGGATTCCGCCGGAGCCGAACGCGAGGCCGGCCAGCAGGTAGAGGGGAATGGGGGAGATGGAGAACCGTACCGAGACGGCCCCCAGGAGCCCGAGGGCGAGGATGATGGCCCCGAGCTCGATCAGTTGACCCGTCATATGCGTCCGCGGCCTATCCCGTGGCGAGGACGTCGCCCGCGGCGGCGGTCCCCTCCGCGGTGCCGACCACGACGACGATGTCGCGAGCCTGGAAGCCGAAGTCCGGGCGCGGGCTGGCGACGACGTTCCCGTCGCGGACGACCGCGACGATGGAGGCGCCGGTCCGGGTCCGGATCTGGGCGTCGCCGAGCGTACGCCCGTCGTACGGGGAGCCCGCGGCGATCGGGATCTGCGAGCTGACCAGACCCTCGACCTGCCGGTGCAGTTCGGTCAGGCGTTCGACGATCCGCGCGGAGCCGAGCAGTTCGGCGAGCGCGTTGGCCTCCTCGACGGTGAGCGGCACCGTCAGCACGCACGTGTCGGGGTCGACACGGTCGTAGACGAGCAGGTCACGGCGGCCGTCGCGATGAGAGATCGCGCCGATCCGGCGGCCCTTGGCGGTGGTGAAGACGTGTTGCAGCCCGATTCCGGGCAGAGCGGTGCGTTCGACGTCCACGGCTGTTCCCTGTTTGGTTCGGTGGTGTTCCGCCTTGATGGCGGGTAGACGGCAGCCACGCCGGGCCCGTGGTGCGGGGCGGGCGAGGGCCGGTGAGAAGGCGGCTCGGCGAGCCGGTGTCAGCGCTGTTCCACGGGACGACTCCTCGCGGAACGTCCCAGGTCAGTACGCGTACGGAGGCGCGCGGCCGTCACGGGTGAACCGGCCGAGGGCGGTGGTCGTCACTCCGGTGCCGGGCGGGTTCGACCGGGCGCACATGACAGCGCCGGGCCGCGCGGCGGCCGGCAGGGCGGCGGCCGGGAGCGGCTTGCTCTCGGCGTTGTCCAGCCGGGGCGCGGCACCGGGCCGGAGCAGCGGGCAGGCGGCTCCCGTCACCGCCATCTCGGCCTTCGCCGGGGACGCGGCGGCCATGCCGCCGCCGGTCGAGATGAGGGCGGGGGTGAGGACCGCGCACAGGGCGAGCAGCAGTGCGACGGGCAGCGACACGGCCGGCCGCCGCCGGCGCGTACGGTCCTCCGTCACTGCCCCCGCCCTTCCGTCCTGCGGGATCACCCGCGGCGTCGCGCGGCGGTATGTCCCGATCGCCTACTCGCCGTCGAGCCTATAGCGAGCGTCCCGTCCGGCGTACGTGACGGCTCTGCGGAACCGACATGCCCAACATCTTGGGGTGGTGGCGCAAGGCAAACCCTAGATGTATGGTTCTGGCGTTGCTGGTTCACCAGGGACCGATGGGACCGGTGAGGCAAGAGGGAACCCGGTGTGAGTCCGGGACTGCCCCGCAGCGGTGAGCGGGAAACGACCGCCGTCAACGGCACTGGGCCGACGGGCCCGGGAAGCGACGGCCAGTAGGACGCGTCCGATGGGCGCGGCGCCCGCGAGTCCGAAGACCTGCCAGCGGCCCGTGCGCGCGAGCGTGCGGTCGTCCAGGCCTCGCGGGAGGGTCGGCGGCGAGTTCCGTCGTCGTGCGCGCCTTCTCGCGGAGCGGAAGTTCCCGAGGGAGAGAGCACGTGACACAAGAGCTCGTCGCGCCGACCACCCCCCTGCCGATCGCGGCCGAGGTCGAACGCGCCTGCGCCGGCCTGCCGGACGCCGATCCCCGGCGCGTCGGCGCCGCCGCGGACCTGGCCGAGGCCGCCCGGCAGGCCGCGTCCCTGGTGGTCACCGACCCGGTCTACTCGACCGTGGCCGCCCGGCTGCTGGCCCGGTCGATCGCCGAGGAGACGGGGCCGGTGACCTTCGCGGAGTCCGTCGCGGCGGCCTACGCCGAGGGCCTGCTGAACGAGCGGACCGCCGCGTTCGTCGCCGGCAGCGCGGCCGGCCTGAACGCCCTGGTCGACCACGACGCCGACGACCGGTTCACCTATTTCGGCCTGCGGACCGTGTACGACCGCTACCTGCTGCGGCATCCGGAGACGCGCCGCGTGCTGGAGCGTCCGCAGCACTTCCTCCTGCGCGTCGCGTGCGGGCTGGCCGACAGCGTGAGCGAGGCCGCCGAGCTGTACGGGCTGATGTCGCGGCTGGCGTACCTGCCGAGCTCGCCCACCCTGTTCAACTCCGGCGCCGCCCGTCCGCAGCTGTCCTCCTGCTTCCTGCTCGACTCACCGCGCGACGAGCTGGAGGCCATCTACGAGCGGTACGGGCAGGTCGCGCGGCTCAGCAAGTACGCGGGCGGCATCGGGATCTCCTGGAGCCGGGTCCGCAGCCGGGGTTCGCTGATCCGGGGCACGAACGGCCTGGCCAACGGCATCGTGCCGTGGCTGCGGACCCTGGACGCGAGCGTCGCGGCGGTCAACCAGGGCGGGCGTCGCAAGGGCGCCGCGTGCGTCTACCTGGAGCCCTGGCACGCCGACGTCGAGGAGTTCCTCGAACTGCGCGACAACACGGGCGAGGACGCGCGGCGTACGCACAACCTCAACCTGGCCAACTGGGTGCCGGACGAGTTCATGCGCCGGGTCGAGGCCGATGAGGTCTGGTCGCTGTTCGACCCCAAGGAGGTGCCGGAACTGGTCGACCTGTGGGGTGAGGAGTTCGACGTCGC
The DNA here is from genome assembly GCF_030269445.1 of Actinoallomurus iriomotensis. GTDB lineage: Bacteria > Actinomycetota > Actinomycetes > Streptosporangiales > Streptosporangiaceae > Actinoallomurus > Actinoallomurus iriomotensis. Next base: position 220,711 of record NZ_BSTJ01000014.1, on the reverse strand, counting down.
GTACCGCGCGGCCGAGGCCGAGGGCCGGTTCGTCCGGCAGCTGCCGGCGCGGCGGCTGTACGGCGCGATGATGCGCACCCTCGCGCAGACCGGCAACGGCTGGATGACGTTCAAGGACGCGGCCAACCGCGCCTGCAACCAGACCGCCGAGCCCGGCAACGTCGTGCACCTGTCGAACCTGTGCACCGAGATCCTGGAGGTGACCTCCGACGGCGAGACCGCGGTGTGCAACCTCGGCTCCATCAACCTCGCCGCGCACGTGACCGGCGACGGCGTGGACTGGGCGGCACTGCGGACGACGGCCCGTACGGCCGTACGGTTCCTGGACCGTACGATCGACCGCGGCTTCTACCCGACGCCGGAGGCGGCCGAGGCGAACCGGCGGTGGCGGCCGGTCGGCCTGGGCGTGATGGGCCTGGCGGACGTGTTCTTCCGGCTCCGGCTGCCGTTCGACTCGCCCGAGGCGCTGGCGCTGTCGACGCGGATCGCCGAGGAGATCGCGCTCGCGGCGTACGGGGAGTCGGCGACGCTGGCCGCCGCGTACGGCCCGCACCCGTCCTACGACCGCACCCGCGCCGCCCGCGGCGTCCTGCACCCGGACCACTGGCCGGACGCCGCGCCGGTGCACCCCGAGGAATGGGACGCGCTGCGGGACTGGATCGGACAGGTGGGGCTGCGCAACTCGCTGCTGGTGGCGATCGCGCCGACCGCGACCATCGCCTCCATCGCGGGCTGCTTCGAGTGCATCGAGCCGCAGGTGTCCAATGTCTTCAAGCGCGAGACGCTGTCGGGGGAGTTCCTGCAGATCAACACCTACCTCGTGGCGGACCTGAAGGAGCGCGGCCTGTGGACGCCGCGGGTACGCGACGCCATCAAGCGCGCGGACGGCTCGGTGCAGGGCGTCGAGGAGCTGCCCGACGATCTGCGCGCCCTGTACCGGACCGCGTGGGAGCTGCCGCAGAAGGCGCTGATCGACCTGGCCGCCGCACGGACCCCGTACATCGACCAGTCCCAGTCGCTGAACCTGTTCATGGCGAGCCCGACCATCGGCAAGCTCTCGTCGATGTACGCCTACGCGTGGCGCTCGGGCCTGAAGACCACGTACTACCTGCGCTCACGCCCGGCCACCCGTATCGCGCAGACCACGGTGACCTCGGACACTGAGGCCGTCTTCTGCTCCCTGGAGAACCCCGAGACCTGCGAGGCGTGCCAATGACGCTGCTGGACCCCGGCATGGACCTGACGCTGCGGCCCATGCGTTATCCGGACTTCTACGACCGGTTCCGCGCGGCGATCCGCAACACCTGGACGGTGGAGGAGGTGGACCTGCACTCCGACCTCGCCGACCTGGCCCGGCTGACGCCCGAGGAGCTGCACCTGGTCAACCGGCTGGTCGCGTTCTTCGCCACCGGCGACACGATCGTGGCCAACAACCTGGTGCTGAACCTCTACGCCCACCTGAACGCCCCCGAGGCGCGCCTGTACCTGTCGCGGCAGCTGTTCGAGGAGGCGGTGCACGTCCAGTTCTACCTGACGCTGCTCGACACCTATCTGCCCGACCACGACGAGCGGGTCAGGGCGTTCGCGGCGGTGGAGAACATCCCCTCGATCCGCGACAAGGCGGAGTTCTGCTTCCGCTGGATCGACTCGCTCGGCGAGCTGCGGCAGCTGCGCACCAGGGCGGACCGGCGGGCGTTCCTGCTCAACCTGATCTGTTTCGCCGCGTGCATCGAGGGCCTGTTCTTCTACGGCGCCTTCGCCTATGTGTACTGGCTGCGCTCGCGCGGCCTGCTCAGCGGTCTGGCCTCCGGCACGAACTGGGTCTTCCGCGACGAGTCGATGCACATGGAGTTCGCCTTCAGCGTCGTGGACACCGTACGCGCCGAGGAACCGGAGCTGTTCGACGAGGAGCTGGCCGGGCAGGTGACGGCGATGCTGGAGGAGGCCGTCGCCGCCGAACTGGCCTTCGCCCACGACCTGTGCGGCGACGGCCTGCCCGGCATGAGCGCGGAGGACATGCACACCTACCTGCGCTACGTGGCCGACCAGCGACTCGCCCGGCTGGGCATGCCGCCGCGGTACGGCGCGGAGAACCCGTTCGCGTTCATGGAGCTGCAGGACGTGCAGGAGCTGTCCAACTTCTTCGAACGCCGGGTCTCGGCCTACCAGGTCGCCGTGGAAGGGACGGTCAGCCTCGACGAGGCGTTCTGAGGCCGAGCTCCAGGGGCGCCGGCGGAGGAGCTCATCGGTGTCATGATCCAGGCGGCGTCGCCCAGGGGCCGAGGGTGAAGCCGTCGCCTCGCCGCCGGACCTCCACGGCACCCGCGTCACCGGCGAAGTGTGCGGGAACCAGCAGCTCCCGTTGGTCGGCCGCGCGTTGGAGGACACGCAGGCGGCTCGCCACCGCTTGTTCCGGGTCCAGGCAGGCGTTGCTGTTGCGGCAGGGCCGGAGGATCTGCACCGGACTGTGCAGCAGGTCTCCGACGAAGACGGCCCTGTCGCCGCCGGAGGCGAGCCGCAGCACGGACGAGCCGGGCGTGTGGCCGGGCGCGGACTCCAGGGTGAGGTGCTCGTCGATGCGGTGGAGACCGTCCCAACGCACGGCCTGCCCGGCCCGGTGGACGGGCGCGATGCTGTCCTCGTAGATCAGGCGGCCGTCCGCCTGCGAGCCGTCGCCGTAGGCGCCTTCCGGGCCGAAGTGGAAGTCGTCGGCGGACGGGATGAGGTACTGGGCGTTGGCGAACGCCGGTACCCACTCCCCGTCCGCCTCGACGGTGTTCCCGCCGACGTGGTCGACGTGCAGGTGGGTGTTGACGACGACGTCGACGTCCTGCGGGCGGATGCCGGCCTTCGCCAGGCGGCCGAGAAGATCGCCCTGCCAGTGGTGGAACCGCGGCGAGCCCGGTCGTTCGCGCCCTTTGCCCACTCCGGTGTCGACCAGGACGGTCCGCCCGCCGCTGCGCAGTACCCAGGTCTGCAGCGCCACCACCGCCCGGTCGGTTTCCGGCTCCCAGTGGTCCGGCGCCAGCCAGTCCTCATTGTCCTTCCACACCTCGCCGGCGGTCTCCGCGAGGAAGCCGGAGACGGGCACGAACGGGCCCTGCCACTCCACGACCCGGATGACCTCGACATCGCCCAGCACGAGGCGGTGCACACTCTCGTTCGTCATGCACTCGACCGTAGGAAAGGTGGAAGAGCGTCTCAATGCGCATCTGGCTCACTGAGATACGCATCCGGCTCACAGACCATACGGAGGCTACAGTCCATGGATGGATGTGGTGAGCGACGCGATCTCCGCCGTGCGGCTGGGGCACCCCTCGTCCGAGCGGGTACGGATGAGCGGCAGCCGGTGCACGCGGCTGGAGCCGTTCGGCGGTGCGGGCTTTCACGTGGTGCTCAAGGGCGGTTGCCGGCTGCTTCCCGACGATGGTGCCCCGGTGTCCCTCGGCGTGGGTGACGCGGTGCTGCTGCCCCATGGCACCGGCCATGTGCTCACCGAACGGCCTCAGCGCGGCGAGACGGAGATCCTCTGCGGCCGGTACCGGCTCGACTGCAGCCGCATCCATCCGCTTCTGGCGGAGATGCCGCAGGTCGTCCACCTTCCCGGCCGCGTGGGCGGTCACCGGGAACTGCGCGCCGCGATCGACCTGCTCGCCGGTGAGCTGGACGAAAGGCTGCCCGGCTCCTGCGTCGCGCTGCCGCACCTGCTCGACCTGCTCCTCGTCTACATGATCCGCGCCTGGATGAGCGAGGCCACCAGCGGAGCCTGGCCACGCGTGCTGGGTGATCCGGTGACGGCCGGCGCCCTGCGGGCGCTGCACTCGGATCCGGCCGTCCCGTGGACCACCGAGCGCCTGGCCGCGGAGGTGAACGTCTCCCGCCCCACCCTCGCGCGCCGGTTCACCACCCTGGTCGGCCGCCCTCCGATGGCGTACCTCACGTGGTGGCGCGTCATCCTCACCGCCACCCTGCTCCGGGAGACGTCGGAGACCCTGGCCTCCATCGCCGGCCGGGTCGGTTACGGCAGCCCGTACGCACTCTCACACGCCTTCCAGCGGGAGTTCGGGACCACCCCGGGTCGGTACCGCAAGGCGGCACGCGGGGCGAGCGCACCACCGCCCCACGCCGAAATTGGTCCTTGATTGGCCGTTGAAATCGGACCTTATTGCGGGTACCAATTCCTGTCAGGCTGAGTGGCATGACAACGACAGCGACTCACTTCGACGGCCGGCTCCTCATGCCCGGCGACGCCGGTTACGACACCGCCCGTACCGTCTGGAACGCCATGATCGACCGGCGTCCCCGCATGATCGTCCGCGCGGCGAGCGTCGCCGACGTGGTCGCCGCCGTGCGGCTGGCCCGGGAACTGGACCTGGAGATCGGCGTGCGCTGCGGCGGCCACAACGCCGCCGGCTTCGCCGTGCCCGACGGTGGTCTCATGATCGACCTGACGCCCATGGGCGGTGTGCGGATCGACCCGGTCCGTCGCCGGGCCCGGGTGCAGGGCGGGGCACTGCTCGGTGCCCTGGACCGGGCGGCCCAGGCGTACGGCCTGGCCACCACCGCCGGCAACGTCTCGCACACCGGCGTCGGCGGGCTCACGCTCGGCGGCGGCATGGGCTGGCTGGCTCGCCAGCACGGCCTGGCCTGCGACAACGTCGTCTCCTACACGGTCGTCACCGCCGAGGGGGACGTGGTCACCGCGAGCCGCGACGAGAATCCCGACCTGTTCTGGGGGCTGCGCGGCGGGGGCGGCAACTTCGGCATCGTGACCGAGTTCGAGTTCGCGTTGCATCACACCGGCACGCGGACGCTGGTCGCCGAGTTCGACTTCCGCGCCGAGGACGCCGTCCCGGTCATCGAGCGCTGGCGCGACCTGAACGCCGTCGCGCCCCGGCAGGCGACGTTCACCGCCGCCGTCGACAGCGGTCCCGCCGGCCCGATCGCCACGGTGGGGTTCGTGTGGGTCGGCGACCCGGAGCAGGGCCGCCGGCTGCTTCCCTCGATGCGGGCGCTCGGGCGTCCCCTCGCGTCGCGCGTCACCACACCGTCCTACCTCGACCTCCAGCAGCGCAACGACACCACCGGGGGCCACGCCTACCGCCGCTACGCCAAGGGGCACTACCTGCGGCGATTCCCGACCGCGGCGATCGAGGCGTTCCTGCTGCGCGGCGGCACCGACCTGAGCTCCAGCCCGTACCTGCCGGGCGTCGACCTGCAGGCGCACGGCGGCGCGATCGCGGATGTCCCGGATGCGGACGCGGCGTTCAGCCACCGCGGCACGATGTTCGAGTTCGGCGCCGGCTCCCGCTGGACCGACCCGGCCGAGGACGACGCCAGGATGGGCGCCGCCCGCGCCGCCGGTGCGGCGCTCGAACCCTATGCGAGCGGGGTGTACGTCAACGCGTTGACGGCCGACGAACTGGCCGATGGGCGGCGCGGCGTACGGCGGGCGTACTCGGCCGCGAAGCTGGCCCGGCTGACCGCGGTGAAGACCGCGTACGACCCGGCCAACGTGTTCCACCTGAACCAGAACATCCGCCCGGCACGCTGACGCACACGTGCCGCTGCGCGGGATCAGGATCCCCGTACCTCCCGGATGGCCGTCGCCAGCAGCGCGACCCCCTCGGCGATGGCGGTCTCGCCAAGGGGGGCGTAGCCGAAGATGAGGCCACCCGGTCCGGTGCCGGCGATCCGGTACGGGCCGACGCCCTTGATGCCGAGCCCGTGCCGGGCGGCGGCCGTCACCACCGCCGCCTCCTCGAGGTCGGGCGGGAGCCAGGCGACCACATGCTGCCCGGCGGCGATCCCGGCCGGTTCCAGATCGGGCAGGTGAGTGCGCAGGGCGCCCAGCAGCGCGTTACGGCGGCGGCGGTACACCGGACGCATCCGGCGCAGGTGGCGGTCGAACTCGCCGCGCGTGAGGAAGTCGGCGAACGTCAACTGCTCGATGACCGGCGAACCGCGGTCGGCGAGCACCTTCGCCGCGGCGACGTCGGCGACCAGCTGGGGAGGCACCACCATCCAGCCGAGCCGCAACCCCGGCGCGAGCGTCTTGCTGGCCGTACCGCAGTAGACGATATGGTCGGGCGCCAGGCCCTGCATGGCGCCCACCGGCGACCGGTCGTAGCGGTACTCCGCGTCATAGTCGTCCTCGACCACGATCGCGCCGCGGTGCTTCGCCCAGCGGATCACCTCGGCCCTCGCCGTAGCCGACAGCACTCCCCCGGTGGGCCACTGGTGCGACGGCGTGAGCACGACCGCATCGGCGTCGGCCCGATGGAGCGCATCGACCTGGACGCCGTCCGGACCCACCGGGATGCCGACCACGTCCAGACCGGCGGCCGCGGCCAGCACCCGGGCGTCGTCGTCGGACGACGGGTCTTCCAGGGCGATCCGTCTGGCGCCGTGCAGGGCGAGCACCTGGATCAGCAGCGAGATGGCCTGCGCGTAGCCGTTGCAGATCACCACGTTGTCCGGGACGGACGAGGTGCCGCGCACCCGGTTGTGGTAGTCGCACAGGGCCTCGCGCAGTTCCGGCACGCCCCGCCCGTCGAGGTAGGCGAACCGGTCGTTGGGCGTGGTCGCGAGCACGGTGCGGATCGAGCGCAGCCAGGCCGCCCGCGGGAACTGCGACACGTCGGTGCGCCCGTACCCGAAGTCGATCCTGAAGCCGGCTCTGCGCGCGGCCGGCCGCACCGTCGAAGCCGTGGAGCCCGCGTCGGCGGCGACCGGCGGCATCGACGCGGCGACCTGGGTGTACCCGCCCGATCGGCTGGCGAGGTAGCCCTCGGCCACGAGCTGCTGGTAGGCCTCCACGACCACCCCGCGGGAAACCCCGAGGCCGGCCGCGAGGGCGCGGGTGGGTGGCAGCGACGCGCCCGTTCGCAGCCGACCCGCCCGAATGCTCGCGCGGATGGACGCCTCGATCTGCCGGTGCAGAGGCACCCCGCCATCGCGGTTCAGCTCGATGAGCAGGTCCTCGGCCAGCCCTGAATTGGTACCCGATCGGCCCACGGAATCGGACCTTATCGGCGTGACCGATTCCTGCCAAGGTGAGCTGACCTGCAGACGTACTGAAGGGATTGGAAACGTGAGTAAGACCGTGCTGTACATGTCGATGTCGGTGGACGGGTTCATCGCCGGGCCGAACGCGGGGCCGGGCAACGGGCTCGGTGACAAAGGGGAGCGGCTGCACGAGTGGTTTCTGCCGGATGCCGACGCCGAGCACAGAACGGGCAGCCACCTGGCGGGCGTGAACCGTGAGGTCATGGACGAGGCCATGGCCACCGGGGCGGTCGTCGTCGGCCGGCGGACGTTCGAGCTCGCCGACGGCTGGGGCGGCGACCATCACGACGGCGTGCCGATCTTCGTCCTGAGCCGCCGTCAGCCCGATCCCAAGCCGCGATGGCCCGGGGTCACCTATGTGAGCGACGTCGCGGCCGCGGTGGGTATGGCCAAGGACGCGGCCGGTGACAAGGACGTACTGGTCCACGGAGCCCGTACCGCTCAGTTGGCACTCGCCGCCGGCGTCCTCGACGAACTGCAGATTCACCTGGTCCCGGTCCTCCTCGGACAGGGTGAACCGCTCTTTGACGACATGCCACCCGACCACATCGAGCTCGAACTGCTCCGCGACGTGGACGGGCCGGGTGTGACGCACCTGCGCTACCGCGTGAGGACGGCTGGCTGAGGCGATGGCGATCATCCGGCTGTACATGACCATGTCCCTGGACGGCTACGTCACCGGGCCGCAGGACAGCCCGGACACCCCGATGGGCGTCGGCGGGTTCCGGCTCTTCAACTGGCTCGACCGGCGCAACGACCCGGGACCGAACGGACAGGTGAAAGCCGAGGCGCTGGCCACCCGCGCCCTCATCTCCGGCCGCCGCACCTACGAGCACGCCGACCGCTGGCAGGGCGACCACCACGACGGCGTCCCGATCTTCGTCCTGACCCACGACGTGCCGGACGATCCGCCGCCGGGCAGCGTCCGCTACGTCACCGACGTCCGCGAGTGCGCCGCACAGGCCCGCGCGGCGGCCGGAGACGGCGACGTGATGGTGCACGGTGCCGGGGCGGGGCAGGCGCTGCTGCGGGCAGGGCAGCTCGACGAACTGGAACTGCACGTCGTACCGGTCCTGCTCGGGCAGGGACGAAGGCTGTTCGACGACCTGCCCGCCGAGCACATCGAGCTCGACGCGGTCCGCCGGTTGACCACTCCCCAGGTCGAGGATCTCGCGCGGCACGTCACGCACCTGCGCTACCGCATCCGAACGACATGCTGATCAGATGAGCGCGCGGACCCCGGCGGCGATCTCCAGGTCCTCGCGCGAGGTGACGACGAAGGCGCGTACGGGGGCGCCGGTGTGGCCGATCTCGGCGTCGGTGGTGTCCTCGCGCGCCGGGTCGAGTGCGACGCCGAGGAAGCCCAGCCCCTCCGCCGCACGGCGGCGTACCCCTGTCGCGTGCTCGCCGACGCCGCCGGTGAACACCAGCGTGTCCAGCCCGCCGAGCGCGGCGGCCATCGCGGCGACGCCGGCGCGCAGGCGGTGCAGGTACACCTCCAGGCCGAGGCCCTCGCCGATCTCGCGCATGTCGGCGGTGCCGGTGAGGGCGAGCAGCCCGGATCGGTGTTCGAGGGTGTCGGCGAGTTCGCCGGGCGCGAGGCCCGTGCGCTCCTGGAGCCAGAGCAGCAGGCCGGGGTCGACGCTGCCGGACCGGGTCGCCATGACCAGGCCCTCCAGCGGGGTGAAGCCCATGGTCGTGTCGACGGAGCGTCCGTGCGCCACCGCGCACAGGGAGGCGCCGGCGCCCAGGTGACAGACGACGAGCCGCTCCGGCACATGGCCGAGCAGCTCGGCGACGCGCCGGGTGGCATAGGCGTGAGAGAGCCCGTGGAAGCCGTACCGCCGGATGCCGTACTTCTCCCGCCACGCGGCGGGCAGCGCGTACGTCGCCGCGGCCTCGGGCAGGTGGGCGTGGAAGGCGGTGTCGAAACAGGCCACCTCGGGGACGCCGGGCCGCACCGCGCGTACGGCGTCGATGCCGTGCAGGGACTTGGGCTGATGCAGGGGCGCCAGCTCGGTCAGGGCGCGGAGACGCGCCTCGACGTCGTCGTCGATCAGGACCGGGTCGGTGAACTCCGCGCCGCCGTGGACGACGCGGTGCCCGATGGCGTCCGGCGCGGGCAGGTCGCGCAGGTCGTCCAGGCCGGCGGGCCGGGCGAGGACGGTGTCGTCGTGGTCGAGCAGGCTGAGTTTCAGGCTGGACGACCCGGCGTTGACCACGAGGATCCGCACGTGCGCTCCTCTCTCAGTCGGTGGTGGGCCAGGTCCAGCCGGAGATCTCCGGCATGTCCTCGCCGTGTTCGCGGGTGTACGCGCGAGCACGCAGCCGCGCGTCGGCCATCTCCTGCCGGACGTTCGCCACCCGGCCTCCGAGGGAGGGGACCCGGTCGATGACGTCCATGACGAGATGGAACCGGTCGAGGTCGTTGAGCATGACCATGTCGAACGGCGTCGTGGTGGTGCCCTCCTCCTTGTAGCCGCGGACATGGAGGTGATGGTGCCCGGTGCGCCGGTAGGTGAGGCGATGGATCAGGTACGGGTAGCCGTGGAAGGCGAAGATCACCGGCCGGTCGACGGTGAAGATCGCGTCGTACTCCCGGTCGGAGAGCCCGTGGGGGTGTTCGGTGTCGGGTTGCAGGCGCATCAGGTCGACGACGTTGACGACCCGCACCCGCAGGCCGGGGAAGTACCGCCGGAGCAGGTCCACGGCGGCGAGCGTCTCCAGCGTCGGGATGTCGCCCGCGCAGGCGAGCACGACGTCGGGGTCGGTGCCATTGTCCGTGCTGGCCCACTCCCAGATGCCGATGCCGCGGGTGCAGTGCAGGATCGCGTCCTCCGGCGACAGCCAGTCGAGCGCCGGCTGCTTGCCCGCGACGACGACGTTGACGTAGTCGCGGGAGCGCAGGCAGTGGTCCATCGTCGACAGCAGTGTGTTCGCGTCCGGCGGCAGGTAGACCCGGACGACCTCGGGCTTCTTGTTCATCACGACGTCGAGGAAGCCGGGGTCCTGGTGGGTGAAGCCGTTGTGGTCCTGGCGCCAGACGTGCGAGGACAGCAGGTAGTTCAGCGACGCGACCGGCCGCCGCCAGGGGATCTTCCGGGTGGTCTCCAGCCACTTGGCGTGCTGGTTGAACATCGCGTCGACGATGTGGATGAACGCCTCGTAGGAGTTGAACAGGCCGTGCCGTCCGGTCAGCAGGTAGCCCTCCAGCCAGCCCTGGCACAGGTGCTCGCTCAGCACCTCCATGACCTGGCCGTGCGGACCGAGGTGCTCGTCCACCTTGAGGACGTCGGCCGCCCAGACCCGGTCGGTGACCTCGAACACCGCCGACAGCCGGTTCGAGGCGGTCTCGTCCGGCCCGGTGATGCGGAAGTTGTCCCGGTTCGCGGCGACGACGTCGCGCAGGTACGCGCCGAGGGCGCGGGTCGGCTCGGTGGACTTGGTGCCGGGCGCGTCGACCGCGACGGTGTAGGCGCGAAAGTCCGGCAGCTCCAGGTCGCGCAGCAGCAGGCCGCCGTTCGCGTGCGGATTCGCGCTCATCCGCCGGTCGCCGGCCGGCGGCGCCGCCAGCACGCCCGCGACCGGCCGCCCGTCGGCGTCGAACAGCTCCTCGGGCCGGTACGACCGCAGCCACGCCTCCAGCTCCGCCAGGTGCGCCGGGTTGTCCCGTACGCCCGCGAGCGGCACCTGGTGGGCCCGCCAGGTGCCCTCGACCGGCAGTCCGTCGACCTCCTTCGGGCCGGTCCAGCCCTTCGGCGTCCGCAGCACGATCATCGGCCACCGCGGCCGCCCGGTGGCGCCCGTCTCCCGTACCTGCCGCCGGATCGCGAGGATCTCGCCGATCGCCTCGTCCAGCGCCTCCGCCATCCGCCGGTGCATCACCGCCGGGTCGTCGCCGCTCACGATGATCGGGTGGTGCCCGTACCCCTCCAGCAGCGCTTCGAGCTCCCGTTCCGGGATGCGCGCGAGCACGGTGGGATTGGCGATCTTGTAGCCGTTCAGGTGCAGGATCGGCAGGACCGCGCCGTCCTTCGCCGGGTCGAGGAACTTGTTGGAGTGCCAGCTCGCCGCCAGCGGCCCGGTCTCGGCCTCGCCGTCGCCGATGATGCAGGCCACGATCAGGTCGGGGTTGTCGAAGGCCGCGCCGTACGCGTGCGCGAGCGAGTAGCCGAGCTCGCCGCCCTCGTGGATGGAGCCCGGCGTCTCGGGCGCGACGTGGCTGGGGATGCCGCCGGGGTAGGAGAACTGCCGGAACAGCCGCGCCATCCCGGCCGTGTCCTGGGAGACGTGCGGGTACACCTCCGAGTAGGTGCCCTCCAGCCACGCGTTCGCGACCGCCGCCGGGCCGCCGTGCCCCGGCCCCATGATGTAGATCATGTCCAGGTCGCGCGCGGTGATGACGCGGTTGAGGTGGGCGTAGCAGAAGTTGAGGCCCGGCGAGGTGCCCCAGTGCCCGAGCAGCCGGGGCTTGATGTCCTCCCGGCGCAGCGGCTCACGCAGCAGCGGGTTCGCGCGCAGGTAGATCTGGCCCGCGGACAGGTAGTTCGCGGCACGCCACCAGGCGTCGATCGGCCGGATCTCCTCATCGGTGAGCATCGCGGGTTCCCCTCATCTCGGCATCAGGTCAGTGCCCTACCCGGTCGGGACGGTCCGGACCGGGCCGGCACCAAGCCCACCATCCGGCGGCCGGACGAGGTGAGGGACGAAGGTCCCGTCGCGGGGGTGTCCTCCGGCGCTCAGTCCTCCGAAGGAGCCGGGGACTCGGACGCGCGAAGCCGGGTGATGAGGGTCGCGGCCTGCGTACGGCGGCGCAGGTCGAGCTTGGTGAAGATGCTGGAGACGTAGTTCTTGACGGTCTTCTCGGCCAGGAAGAGGCGTTCGCCGATCTGCCGGTTGGTCAGGCCGTCGCCGATCAGATCGAGGATCCGGCGTTCCTGCTCGGTCAGGGCGGCGAGCGGGTCCTCGCGCGGGCGTTCGCGCAGGCGCCGCATCACCAGCGTGGTGCTGCGCGCGTCGAGGAGCGACTCGCCGGCCGCGACCGTACGGACGGCGCCGACCAGGTCCGACCCGTGGATCTGCTTGAGCACGTACCCGGCGGCCCCGGCCATCACCGCGTCGATCAGCGCCTCCTCGTCGGAGAAGGAGGTGAGCATCAGGCACGCGAGCTCGGGCATCCGGGACCGCAGCTCCCGGCACACGGACACGCCGTCGCCGTCCGGGAGCCGTACGTCCAGCACGGCGACGTCGGGCCGCAGAGCCGGGACGCGGGCCAGCGCGGACTCCGCGGTGCCGGCCTCGCCCACGACCTCGATGTCGGGCTCGGACTCCAGCAGCGCGGCGACCCCACGCCGTACGACCTCATGGTCATCGAGGAGGAAGACCTTGATGGGGGTGGTCATGCCACGACGGTAGGACAATGGGGGCCCGTGCGTGGAGAGGAGTACGGCTCCGTGTCCGTCCCGAACCCGCCGGGCGAGGATCGCGCTCGCCCGGTGCTCCCTCAGCTGCGGCTCGACGACCTGCTCACCGAGCTGCAGAGCCGGCTCGCGACCGTGCTGACCACGCGCGACCGGATGCACGGACTCCTCGAGGCCATCGTGTCGATCGGCGGCGACCTGGACCTGGCGACCGTGCTGCGCAGCATCGTCGAGGCGGCCACCACGCTGGTGGACGCCCGGTACGGCGCGCTCGGCGTGATCGGGGAGGACGACGGCCTGGTGCAGTTCATCACGGTCGGCGTGACGCAGGAGCAGATCGACGCCCTGGACCACTGGCCGCACGGCCTGGGCATCCTGGGCCTGCTCATCAAGCAGCCGCGGCCGATCCGCCTGGCCGACCTGAGCAAGCACCCGGAGTCCTACGGCTTCCCGGCGAACCACCCGCCGATGCGCCGGTTCCTCGGCGTCCCCATCCGGGTGCGCGAGGAGGTGTTCGGCAACCTCTACCTCACCGAGAAGGCCGACGGCGAGGAGTTCGACGACGAGGACGAGAGCGTCGTCTCGGCGCTCGCCACCGCCGCCGGCGTGGCGATCGAGAACGCCCGGCTCTACCAGGAGGCGCGCCGTCGCGAACGCTGGCTGGAGGCCAACGCCGAGGTGTCCACGGCGCTGCTGTCGGGCACCGAGCCGGACGAGGTCCTGCACCTGGTGGTGCGGCGGGCCCGGGAGATCTGTGACGCCGAGCTCGCGACGGTCGCACTCGCGCACGAGGCGACGGAGGAGCTGGAGGTCAGGGCCGCCGACGGCCGGCACGCCGATGAGTTCCGGCACCTGCGGACACCGTTCGACGACACGCTCGCCGGGCGGGTCTACCGTACGGGCACGTCACTGGCGTCGCTCGACGCCGGCGACGAGGCTCTGGGGCCGGTCCTGGTCGTGCCGCTGGGCGCCGGAACGGCCGCGCGCGGCGTGCTGTCGGTGGCCAACGCGCCGGGCGAGGTGCCGTTCGCCGAGCCTGTACGCCGGCTGCTGGAGACCTTCGCGGCGCAGGCGGCCATCGCCCTGGAACTGGCCGAACGCCGCCGGGACGTCGAGCGGCTGGTCGTCTTCGAAGACCGCGACCGCATCGCCAAGGACCTGCACGACACGGTCATCCAGCGGCTGTTCGCCATCGCCATGACGCTGATGAGCGCCATCAAGATCACCAAGAAGCCCGACGTCGCGGTCCGGGTGCAGCGGGCCGTCGACGACCTGGACGACACGATCCGGCAGATCCGCTCGACCATCTTCGCGCTGCAGACCTCGGCCGATGACGAGCCGGCCCTGCGGGCACGCCTGTTCGGCGTCATCGACGGCGCGGGCGAGAGCCTGGGGTTCGCGCCCGCCGTACGGCTCGACGGGCTGCTGGACACGGTGGTCGACGAGGCGACCGGCGACCACCTCATCGCGGTCCTGCGCGAGGCCCTGTCGAACGTCGCGCGCCACGCGCGCGCGTCGCGGGTGGACGTGACCGTCGCCGCCGGTTCCGACCTGCTGCTGCGGGTCGCCGACGACGGCGTCGGCCTCGGCGCGACCGGCCGGCGCAGCGGCCTGGCGAACCTCGACGACCGCGCGCGGCGGCTCGGCGGGACGTTCGACGTCCGTGCGGGGGAGACCGGCGGGACGGTCCTGGAGTGGCGCGTGCCGCTCAGCTCCTGACGATGGTGGCGGGACCAAGGTCCCGCGCGCACCGTTTCCTTCGCCTCTGCGGTGCGCGGGCTCCCTGGCGTTGGGTGAGGGCAGCCGGAAACGCTCCGGCGTGAAAAGAGGTGAAGAGATGTCCGTCACCGACCCCCGGACCGCTCGCTCCCGCCCCATCCGCATGACCGCCGCCCGCACCGGCCGTACCTTCGCGCCCGCCGTGTGGGCGGTCACCCGGCTGTCCCTCGGCTTCGTGTTCTTCTGGGCGTTCGCCGACAAGCTGTTCGGCCTCGGCCACGGCACCCCGGCCAAGCAGGCGTGGATCCACGGCGGTCACCCGACGCTGGGCTTCCTGAAGTTCTCGGCGGCCGGACCCTTCAAGGGCTTCTACCACTCCATCGCCGGCGCCGCCTGGGCCGACTGGCTGTTCATGCTCGGCCTCGCCGGGATCGGCGCGGCACTGCTCCTGGGCATCGGCATGCGCGTCGCGGCCGGCGCGGGCGTGGTCATGCTGGTCATGATGTGGAGCGTCGTCCTCCCGCCGGACAGCAACGTCTTCATGGACGACCACCTCATCTACGCGCTGGTCGTCGTCGGCCTGGCCCTGGTCGGCGCGGGAGACACATTCGGCCTCGGCCGCTGGTGGGGCCGGACGCGCCTCGTCCAGCGGTTCCCCGTCCTCAAGTAGCGCCGAAGGGGGAGCGGCGAGAGTCCGCTCCCCTTCCCCTTTCCTGGAGAGACCATGAGTTTCACCGCGGACGGCGGGGGATGCCTCGGCCGCCGGCAGTGCCTGACCCTGCTGGCCACCGTGCCGATCGGACGGATCGTCCACACGGACCGGGCGCTGCCGGCCGTGACGCCGGTGACGTTCGTCCTGGACGGCGACGTGGTCACGGTCCACGCGGAGCCGACGCTCGGCGCGGCGATCGGCGGCAGCATCGTGGCCTTCCAGGCGGACGACGTCGACCCGCGGACGATGACCGGCTGGTCCGTCACGGTCATCGGCCGGGCACTCTTCACCGGCGGCCCGATCCCACGCCCGTGCTCCGGCCCACCGGGCCGCCCCCCGGCCCTGCGAATCCCGGTCCAGCACACGTCAGGCATGCGCCTCGGCCCACGCTGACCCCATACCCGAAGCGAAAAGCCCGCCGGACCGGGTCCGGCGGGCTGTCCCGCGAGGACGGTCAGCTTTCCGCGCCGTCCTCGCAGACGATGACGCCGCAGCGGGCGTTGGACAACACCGTCGGCACGGTGGCGCCGCCGAACAGGGCGCCGTGGCGGGAGTTCAGCCGCGCGCCGACCACGAGGACCTCCGCGCGATCCGCGAGCCGGCTCAGTCGCGCGCCGGGTTCGCCCCGGGCGATCCGCAGGCGGGTGGAGACGTGCTGCGCGCGCGGAAGGAGGCGGGCGACCTCCTCGCGCAGCCGGAGCCACGCCTTCGGGCCGCGCAGCGGGCCTCCGTCGCGCGGGATGACACGGACGACGTCGAGACGGGCGTGGCGCCGACGCGCCTCCTCCGCCGCGCGCCGCAGCGCCACCGCGGAGTTGGGCGACCCGTCGAATCCGACGAGCACGTACCGTGGCCCAGGGATGATGTGCATGACCGACCTCCTGTTTCCTCGTCCAGCCTGCGGGAAATCCCCCAAGGGGCGGAGAGCCCACGGACCCGGCTTCCACGGGACTTTCGGCCCCTCTGGTCGTCGAGTGGTCGGTGGAGGCGCATGCCGCAGGAAACCGGGACGGCGGTGGAGCGGGCCACCGCGCCGAGACCGCCGCGGCGTGTGCTGATCGGCCTGTGTGCCACCGAGATCACCAGCTGGGGCGTGCTGTACTACGCGTTCCCGGTGACGCTGTCGTCGCTCACCCGCGACACCGGCTGGTCGACCGCGACCGCCATGGCGGCCTTCTCCGCCGGAGCCGTCGTCTCCGCCCTCGCCGGCATCCTCGTCGGCCGCCTCATCGACGCGCGCGGCCCCCGCCCGGTCATGACCACCGGCTCGGTCGTCGGTGTCGCCGCCGTCGTGGCGATCGCCGCCGCGCCGAGCCTGCCGCTCTTCTTCGCCGCCTGGGTGCTCGCCGGTCTCGCCCAGTCGGCCGTGCTCTACCAGCCGGCGTTCACCGCGCTCACCGGCTGGTACGGTCCCGACCGCGTGCGCGCGCTCACCGCGATCACGCTCGCGGGCGGGTTCGCCAGTACGGTCTTCGCCCCGCTGACCGCCCTCCTGCTGGACCACCTGACCTGGCGTGGCACCTACCTCGCGCTCGCCGTGATCCTGGGCGTGGTCACCGTCCCGCTGCACGTCCTGTGCCTGACTCCGCCCTGGCGGCACGGCCGGACCCGCGGCGCCCCGTACGAGCGGGACGCCCATGCGCGGGCGGTCGTGCGCAGCCGGCCGTTCGCCGTGCTGACGGCCGCGATGACCTGCGCCGCGTTCGGTTGCTACGCCGCCACCGTGAACCTCGTCCCGCTGCTGACCTCAGGCGGAATGGGCACCCACCTGGCGGCCGTGGCCCTCGGCCTCTGCGGCGCGGGCCAGGTGCTCGGCCGGCTGGGCTACCCGCGGCTCGCCGCCCGCACCGCACCGCCCGGCCGTGCCGCCGCCATCCTCACCGCGGGCGCGGTCACGGTCGCCGTCCTGGGCGTGCTCCGCGGCCCGGGCGCGGTCGTCGTCGCCGTCCTGGCGGGCGCGGCACGCGGGATGTTCACGCTGCTCCAGGCCACGACGATCGCCGACCGCTGGGGTACCCGCGCGTTCGGGCACGTCAACGGCGTCTTCACCGCTCCGATCACGGTCGCCATCGCGCTCGCTCCCGGCGGCGGCGCGCTGCTCGCCCGGCTGACCGGCGGGTACCCCGTCTCGTACTGCGTGCTGGCCGCCCTCACCTTCGCGGCGGCCGTGGCGATCCGTCAGACCGGCACTTCGTAGGATTTTTCGCATGTTCGACGACCTCGACCTGACCGAGCTGCGGCGGCGTCCGGGAGTGAAGTGGAGCCACGTCGCCGCGGACGTGCTCCCCGCCTGGATCGCGGACATGGACTTCCCGTCTCCTCCCCCCGTACGGGCGGCCCTCGCCGAGAGCCTGGACGATCTCGGCTATCCCGCATGGGACGACCACCCCGAGAGCAACCCGCTGCGGACCGCGTACGCCGAACGGATGCACCGGCGGTACGGCCTGGCCGTCGACCCCGCCCACGTACGGGAGTTCACCGAGCTGATCCAGGGGCTGCAGGCGATCCTGCACGTCGCCACCCGGCCCGGTGACGCCGTCGCGATCCACACGCCGACGTACCCGCCGTTCGTGGAGACGCTCGCGGACATGGACCGGCGGCTCGTCCCCATCCCCATGATCGAGAGTGCCGGCGGCTGGGGGTTCGACGCCGCCCGGCTGGCCGAGGACGTCGCCCGGTACGGCTGCCGCGCACTGGTGCTGGTCAACCCGCAGAACCCGACGGGCCGCGTGTTCCGCCGCGACGAGCTCACCGCGATCGCGGAGGTGGCGGAACGGCATGACCTGCTCGTGATCGCCGACGAGATCCACGCGGAGCTCGTCCACGACCCGCACCGGCACGTGCCGTTCGCCTCGCTCGGCCCCGAGGCCGCCGCCCGCACGGTCACGCTCACCTCGGCGACCAAGGCGTTCAACCTCGCGGGCCTGCGCTGCTCGGTCGCGCACGTCGGCGACCGCCGCGTCCGCGAGGCGCTGGCCGCCCAGCCGCCGCTGCTGTTCGGCGAGGTGAGCGCGCTGGGCGTCGTCGCGACGCTGGCGGCCTGGCGAGACGGCGACGACTGGCTGGCCGAGGCACGGGCGACCCTCGCCCGCAACCGGGCGCTGGTCGCCGGGGCCCTCCCGCCCGGCCTCCGCCACCGCCCTCCCGAGGCGGGATACCTGGCCTGGCTCGACTGCCGCGACCTCGGCACCGGCCCGGACCCCGCCGCGTTCTTCCTCGACGAGGCCCGGGTGCTGCTCTCCTCCGGCCCGGCCTTCGGGCCGGGCGGGGAGGGGTTCGCGCGGCTGAACTTCGCGACGTCCCGGCCGATCCTGGAGGACATCCTCCATCGCCTCCGCGACGCCGTACGGCGCCGCGGCTGACGGTCGGTCGTCGGCGGGCCTCAAGCCGCCGGAAGCGGGTTTCGCCGGAAGAACTCCCAGATCAACGGTGTGGCGTCGATGGAGGTCGGGGTGGGTGAGTCCAGGTTCGGGCTCGTGCTCGGCCAGACGTGGCCCGCGCCCGCGATGCGGTAGTGCCGCACCGTGCTCCCGCGCGCGCAGCCCCGCCAGTCCTGGACCGTCACGTTTCCCGCGATCACGTGTTCGGCCGGACGCGGCAGGCAGCGGTCGCGGGCCGCCCAGGCGTTCAGCCAGGACGGGAGGTCCGGCAGTCCCCTGGCCGGGTCGCCGTTGTAGGGGATCGTGGTGTCCGCGGTGCCGTGGAAGTCGGCGATCGGGGCCGGGCGGGACGGCTCGCAGGGGCCGCCCTGGGGATAGAAGGCTCCGGACACCGGGGCGAAGGCGGCGATGCGCCCGGCCATGCGGCAGGCGAGGACGCCGGTGAAGCCACCGCCGTTGGACTTGCCGGCCGCGTAGATCCGGTGCGGGTCGACGCAGTAGCCTCCCTGCAGCCGAGTGATCAGGTCGCTGGTGAACAGCACGTCGTCGACGTCGGCGGAGTACGGCGCGCCCTGCCACGCGGTCTGCCCGTCAGTGCCGACCAGGCCCTGGGGGTAGACCGTGACGGCGTTCAGGGCCGACATGCCGGTCAGCTCCTCCTGGTACGCCGACGTGCGCTTGTGGCCGTGGAAGGACAGCACCAGCGCGTACGGCCGGCGCGGGTCGTAACGGTCCGGCACGTGCAGCAGGTAGCCGCGCCGGACTCCTCCGGAGACCAGGTACTCCGTCGACGAGTCGCCGGGTCGTACCGACGGTGCCTTGCCGCAGCCGGTCGTCGGCAGCGGACGGTCGACGGTTCCTCCGGCCTGCGCCATCGCGGGAGCGGCGGCGGCGCCGCACAGGGTGAGGGCGAGGAAGACCGCGGCCGCCGTACGTAGGGGGAATCTCATCAGGTGCTCCTCAGATGTCCGCGCCCGCGATGGCCGGTGAGCCGTCGGCCCGCGAGTCGCGGACCGCGTCCGGCCGCGAGGGGGCGTCGTCCAGCAGGGTCGTCTCGTCGAACGGGTCCCGGCCGGCCAGCACCAGCTGCGCTCGGTCCCGGTCGAACTCCCCGGTCAGCGTGCCGATGACCACCGTCGCGACCGCGTTGCCGGCGAAGTTCGTCAGTGCCCGCGCCTCGGACATGAACCGGTCGATGCCGACGATGAGGCCGACTCCGTCGACGAGCGCGGGCCGGTGTGACTGCAGGCCCCCGGCCAGCGTGGCCAGACCGGCGCCGGTCACGCCGGCGGCGCCCTTCGAGGCGACGACCATGAACAGCAGCAGCGATATCTGCTCGCCGATCGAGAGCGGAGCGTCGGTCGCGGAGGCGATGAACAGCGACGCCATCGTCAGGTAGATCGCCGTACCGTCCAGGTTGAAGGAGTACCCGGTCGGCACGGTGATGCCGACGACCGGCCGGCTCACGCCGAGATGCTCCATCTTCGCGATGAGCCGTGGCAGCGCGCTCTCCGAGGACGACGTCGACAGGATGAGCAGGAACTCACGGGCGAGATAGCGCAGGAGCGAGAACAGGTTCACCCGAGCCACGAGCCACAGGATCGAGCCGAGCACGACCACCACGAACAGCAGGCAGGTGACGTAGAAGGCCACCATCATCATCACGAGGCCCTTCAGGGCGTCGACGCCGCTCGCGCCGACCACGGCCGCCATCGCGCCGAACGCGCCGACCGGTGCCGCCCACATGATGATCGACAAGACGCGGAACACCAGACGCTGGATGTACTCCAGCCCGCGCAGGACGGGCCGGCCCGTTTCGCCCATCGCCTGCAGGCCGAACCCGGCGAGCAGGGCGACGAGCAGCGTCTGCAGCACCTGCCCCTCGGTGAAGGCCGACACCAGCGTCGTCGGGATGATGCCCAGAAGGAAGTCGACCGTCCCCGTGCTGCCCTCGCCGACCTGTTCCCGGCCGGCGTGCCGTGCCGCGTCCGTCAGGTGCAGGCCGGCGCCGGGATGCATAATGTTGCCGACGACGAGGCCGATGGCCAGCGCGAACGTCGACAGGATCAGGAAGTAGGCCAGGGCGAGGCCACCGACCGCGCCGACCTTCGCGGCCCGGGTGACCGAACCCACGCCCAGCACGATCGTGCAGAAGATGATCGGGCTGATCATCATCTTGATGAGGTTCACGAACCCGGTGCCGAGCGGCTTGAGCTCGGTGGCGAAGCCCGGTGCCGCCAGGCCCACCACGGCACCGGCGATCACCGCGGCGACCACCGCGAGGTAGAGAAAGTGCGTGCGGTCGCGTCGTCTGCGGGGGCGCGGTCGTACCGGCGCGGTTTCGACGGGCATCCGATCTCCTTGCTCGTGGCTCCATCGGCCGAAATCTGCAAGGACTATGCGGTGCGGGGTGACTCAGGTCACGTTTTCGTTCATTACGTTCACGAAAATCCCCCTTAACGTGCCGGTAACGAACAGCGTGCCGAAGGAGGCACACTGTCGAGATGCGCCACCCATCCCGTGGACACCGGCGTCACAGCCTGGCGGGCCAGCTCTTCCTCATGCAGGCGATCGTCGTCGCCGTCGTCGTGACCGGCGGCGCCGGCCTCGCCTCGGTGAAGGCCGAGCGCGGCACGAGCGATTCGGCCCGCCACCAGGTCATCGCCGTGGCGGCCGGCATCGCGGACGCGCCGACGACGGCCGCGGCCGTGACCGGTGCCGACCCGTCCAGGGTGCTCCAGCCGTACGCCGATCAGGTCCAGCGCGACACGGGTGTCGACTTCGTGACGATCATGAGGCCGGACGGCATCCGTTACACCCATCCCAATCCCGCGATGATCGGCAAGCGCTTCCTCGGCAACACCGGGCGAGCGCTCGCCGGACACACGTTCACCGAGACCTACACCGGGACGCTCGGGCCGTCCGTCCGCGTCGTGACCCCGGTCTTCGGCTCGCGGCACCAGGTCGTCGCGCTGGTCAGCGTGGGGATCACCGTACGGACCATCAGCGCGCAGGTCAGGGCTCAGGTGCTGGTCCTGGTCGCGGTCGCCCTGATCGCCCTCGCCGTCGGCGGCGTGGGCACCTACCTGGCCAACGCGCGGCTGCGGCGGCACACGCACGGGATGAGCACCGCCGAGCTGAGCCGGATGTACGAGTACCACGACGCGATCCTGCACACCGTGCGGGAGGGGCTGCTCCTGCTCAGCCCGGACCACCGCATCGTTCTGGCCAACGACGGCGCGCGCGAGCTGTTCCGTCTCCCCGCCGACGTGGAGGGCCGGCACGTGGCCGGCCTGGGACTCCCGGAGGCGCTCACCGCGGCGCTGTCGGGAGACGTACCGTGCGTCGACGAGATCCACCTGACCCGCGACCGTGTCGTCGTGGTCAACAAGTCCGCCGTCACGTCGGGCACCCGCGACCTCGGCAGTGTCGTCACCCTTCGAGACCACACCGAACTGCAGGCCCTGAGCGGTGAGCTGGATTCCGTGCGCGGCTTCGCCGAGTCGCTGCGCTCGCAGACGCACGAGGCCGCCAATCGCCTGCACACCGTCGTCTCCCTCATCGAGCTCGGCCGTACGGACGAGGCCGTGGAGTTCGCCACGGCCGAGCTGGAGATCGCGCAGCGGTTCACCGACCAGCTGATGGAGGCGGTCGCCGAGCCGGTGCTCGCCGCGCTGCTGCTGGGCAAGGCCGCGCAGGCGAACGAGAGAGGCGTCGAACTCGTCGTCACGCCCGACACGCAGGTCGACGATGACGCGATACCGGACGGTCTCGAGGCGCGCGACCTGGTGACGATCCTGGGGAACCTGGTCGACAATGCCATCGACGCGGCGGCCGACGGCGAAGGACGCCCGCCGAGGGTCTTCGTCACCGTCCGAGCCGACGCCGGCGCGCTCGTCCTGCGCGTCGCCGACACCGGCCGTGGCGTCGAGAGCGACGCCGTGCGAAACGTGTTCCGGCGCGGCTGGTCGACCAAACCCGGAGCCCGGCCGTCCGGCCGGGGGCTGGGCCTCGCCCTCGTCGCGCAGGCGGCCGCCCGGCACGGCGGGCGCGTGGACGTGGACCGCGACGTCGGAGCGGTGTTCACCGTCACGCTTCCGCTGCACGAGGAGGTGAACGCATGATCGAGGTCCTCGTCGTCGAGGACGACCGGCTCGCCGCGGAGGCGCACCGGCGCTACGTCGAACGGGTGCCCGGCTTCGCCGTCGTGGACGTGGTCCACTCCGGCGCCGAGGCACTGCGCGTCCTGGATCGGCGACCCGTCGACCTGGTCCTGCTCGACTTCTACCTGCCGGACCGCCACGGCCTGGAGATCTGCCGGCGCCTCCGCGCCGCCGGCCACCTCGCCGACGTGATCGCGGTGACCTCGGCGCGCGACCTGGCCACGGTCCGGTCGGCGGTGTCCGTCGGCGTGGTGCAGTACCTGCTGAAGCCGTTCACGTTCGCCACGTTCCGCGCCAAACTCGAACGCTACGCCCGGTTCCACTCCACGCTCGGCCGGCCGGGCGAGGCGACCGACCAGGACGAGGTGGACCGCGCGATCGCCACTCTTCGCAGCCCCGACGGATCGGCCCTGCCGAAAGGCGTGAGCGCGCCGACGCTGGAGTCCGTACGGGAGATCCTGCGCCACGCCGAGGAGGGCGTGACCGCCGAGGCCACGGCGAAGGCGGCGGGTGTTTCCCGTGTCACCGCTCGCCGCTATCTGGAGTACCTCGTCGACCACGGCTACGCCGAACGAGCGCCGCAGTACGGGCAGGTCGGCCGTCCCGAGCTCCGCTACCGCCGGGCGACGCGGACCCGTTCCCCGCGCACGGAGGCGCCGTAGTCTCTCACCGGCCGCCGGCGTCTCCGCGACGCCGCACGGCGTCGCGGAGACCGCGAACGATCAGCTGTCGGCGGCTTCCTCGGGGTTGACCGGGATGGTGGGCTTCTGGCCGAGCGCCTGCTGCTTCGCGGTGATCGTCGGGATCGCCGCGAGCTGGTCGTTGAAGTTCGCCAGGTAGGCCGCGTACACCGTCGAGCTCGTGACCTTAACGTCCGACTCGTCGTTGTGGTACAGCGAGTTCGCGGTGTAGTTCGCCGAGCCGGTCAGGACGATCTTCTGCCCGCTCGCGCCGCTGTACCGGCCGTCGATCAGCAGGTACTTGTCGTGCGTGTAGTGCTCGGCGTACCCGTCGGCGTCCTTGCCGTGGGTCGTGTCCCGTACGTCGATCTTGGAGTTGGCCAGTGTCGACCGGACCGTCGAGGAGACCTGGGCCTTGGTGTACGCCACCGTGACCTTGCAACCCTTGGACGCCATGCTGACGAGCTGCTTGGCGAGCGGGAGCCGGTTGTCGGTCCACTCGAACATCGCCACGCGGACCTGGCTCGGGTAGGTCTTGGAGCACGTGACCAGTTGCAGCATGCCCAGGACCGTGTCGCTGCCCCCGCTGGCCTTGGGCCAGTAGTACGCCTTCGGGTTCGAGCCGTACGTCCAGTAGTAACCGGGCTTGTACTTGCCCGTCGCACCCTTCGCCATGTCGGTGAAGGTCTTGACGTAGGCGTTGTAGAGACCGGTGTTGCCGACCACGGTGTAGCTGTTGTTGTAGGCGACCTCGGCCTGCGTGTCGGTGGGGTTCGCGCTGGAGACGGTCACGGCGCGCGTTCCGCCGCCGGAGAAGAGGAAGAACTTCGTGTGCAGGAACGCCGACGGCGCCCCGTTGGTGTAATGGTGCGCGACGCACCCGCCGTAACACACGGCCGCGTAGCTGGCGGCGCTCGCGGTGCTCACCTTCTTCCCCAGCGCGGAGACCAGGCGAGACCAGGTCGAATTCTGAGCGTGCTGGTCCATCAGCACCTGGACGTAGACGCCGCGCTTGTGCGCGGCGATCAGCTTGTCGGCGAAATCGCTCAGATTGATGCTGTAGAACGCGGCCCGGATCACCGATCCCGCGGGCGCGGTGTCGATGTTCGTCTCGATCTGCCGGACGATCGCGTACTGGGCGGCCGTGTCGCCCTCGGGATCGTTGAAGACCGGTCCGGCCTTCGGGTTGAATGCCGCGTCCGCCTGGCCCGTGCCGGCGAATCCGATACCCGCCCCGATGAGTACGACAGCGACCATCCACGTGACGATGCGTCGAACCCCATGCGTCATCCGCTTTCCCCCCGTACACATGCACCCCAAAAGACCCAAGCGGACTTTACCGTGAATGGTCGACTCGACCTAGTACGAGGCCTGTGTCGGCCAGCCGGGGGTTTGGCCGACAGGAGTGCGGTAGCCGACCGGTCGTCGGCTCAGGAATCGGAGGCCGTCGTTGGTCGTCGCCGGGCCGTCCGGTTAGGTAGGCACCATGACAGATTCCGCGCACGTCACCGGCGCGTCTTCCGCGAAGCGGCCGCAAGGCTCTCATTCCGGTGCGTCCGGCGGCCGCGCCGGGCAGCTGGCGCTGATGCTCGGTGCGCTGGGTGTCGTGTACGGGGACATCGGCACCAGCCCGCTGTACGCCCTGCAGACGGTCTTCTCGATCGACCACGGGGCGGTGCGCCCGACGAGCGGCGACGTCTACGGCGTGATCTCGATGGTGTTCTGGTCGGTCACCCTCATCGTGTCGGTGAAGTACGTGGTCTTCATCCTCCGCGCCGACAACGACGGGGAGGGCGGCGTGATGGCGCTCGCCGCCCTCGTACGCCGGGTGCTCGGCGGGGTGCGCGGGAGGGCGGCCGCGGTCATGGCGCTGGGCGTGTTCGGCGCCTCGCTGTTCTACGGCGACAGCGTCATCACGCCGGCGATCTCGGTGCTGTCGGCCGTGGAGGGCCTCAAGGTGGCCACGCCCAGCCTGTCCCACGTGGTCGTGCCGGTCGCGGCGACGATCCTGACGCTGCTGTTCGTGGCGCAGCGCTGGGGCACGCACCGGGTCGGGAGCCTGTTCGGGCCGGTGATGGTGCTGTGGTTCTCGGCGATCGCCGTGGCGGGCGTGCAGGAGGTGGTCCGGCGTCCCGGCATCATCACGGGCCTGTCGCCGACGTACGCGGGCGCGTTCGTGCTCGACCACCCGTACATCGCCTTCATCGCGATGGGCGCGGTGGTGCTGTCGATCACCGGCGCGGAGGCGCTGTACGCGGACATGGGCCACTTCGGCCGCCGGCCGATCCGGCGTGCCTGGTTCGCCGTGGTGTTCCCCGCGCTGACGCTGAACTACCTGGGCCAGGGCGCGCTGATCCTGCGCGACCCGCGCAGCATCGCGAACCCGTTCTTCCTGCTCCTGCCCACCTGGGCGCGGGTGCCGATGGTCGTCCTGGCGACGCTCGCCACGGTGATCGCCTCGCAGGCGGTGATCACCGGCGCGTTCTCGGTGTCGCGGCAGGCGGTACGGCTCGGCTTCCTGCCGTTCCTGCGGATCCGGCACACGTCGCCGCGTGAGGTCGGGCAGGTGTACGTGCCGGCCGTCAACTGGATCCTGTTCGTCGGCGTGCTGGGCCTGATGCTCGGCTTCCGCTCCTCCGAACGCCTCGCGACGGCGTACGGGGTCGCCGTCACCGCGACCCTGATCATCACCACCGTGCTGTTCCTCGTGGTGGCGCGGGCGCACTGGGGCTGGGCGGTGTGGAGGCTCGTGGTGGTGGCGGTCGTGATCGGCGGCGCGGAGGTCACCTACTTCGCGGCCAACCTGACGAAGGTCGCCCACGGCGGCTGGCTGCCGCTGCTGATCGCCGTGTCGGTGTTCACCATCATGAAGACCTGGGAGCGGGGACGCGAGATCGTCACCGAGCGCCGTACGGCCAAGGAGGGTCCGCTGCCGGAGTTCGTCGAGACGCTCCGCGGCTCGGACGTCGTCCGCGTGCCGGGCACCGCGGTCTTCCCGCATCCGACGAAGGCGACCACGCCGCTGGCGCTGCGCGCGAACGTCGAGCACAACCAGGTCGTCCACGAGCACGTGGTGATCGTCTCGACCATGGACGAGAACGTCCCGCACGTCCCGGTGGCCGAACGCGCCAGCGTCGACGACCTCGGCTACCGGGACGACGGGCTCGTGCACGTCACCCTCCGGTACGGCTTCCAGGACGACCGGGACATCCCGGCGGCGCTGCGTCGTCTGGCGTCGGACCGTACGAACGCCGAACTGAACATCGACCCGGATCAGGCGTCGTACTTCCTGTCGAAGGTGACGTTGCAGGTGACCCGGGCACCGGGGATGCGCATGTGGCGTAAGCGCCTGTTCCTCGTGCTGGCCAACAACGCCGCCAGCCCGGCGGAGCGTTTCAACCTGCCCGAGCTCCGCCTCGTGGTCATGGGGTCCCAGGTCGACATCTGAGCTCAGCGCGGTGTCGGGGTTTCGCGCCGGTCGGCGCGAGATGGCCGAGTCCCGGGTTTGGCTTTAGCCGACTCGGTACAAAATCACATACGAGAATCCCGCATGGCGGCGGCGGAAAGGAGTTATCTTGCTAGCCTGCGAAGTCAGGCTACCCTTCCGGCACGCCGCTGGAGATGTGGCGGTGTTCGGCGTAGGTTGCCGTGGACCCCGGGCACTCCAGGCGTCGTGCCGTCCTCTCAACTGACCTGGATGGTCGATATGAACGACGCAATGATCACGGTGCCTTCGAACGCATCCGACGTTATTGACCTCTGTGGCGCCCCGTTGTCCGAGCCGGCCACCGGTGTCGCCATGCAAGCGATGGTCGCCCGGTTCGCCTTCGGGGAGCGCAAGCCCCAAGCCCGCACGGTCGGCGCCTTCAACTCTTACATATAAATCGTAAGCCGCACAATGAGCACACGACTCCCGTTTCGTCAATTCGTGCTCAAGGTGCACAGTAGATGTGACCTCGCCTGCGATCACTGTTACGTCTACGAACACGCCGACCAGAGTTGGCGTGGCAAGCCGGTCACGATGGCCGTCGAGACCATGGCCCAGGTGGCTGCCCGGATCGGGGAGCACGCCAGGAGCCAGGGGCTCGACCGGGTCCACGCGGTGCTGCACGGCGGTGAACCACTGCTCTGCGGCCCCGAGCGGCTGTCCGCGCTGATCCGCGCGCTGGAGTCGGGACTCCCCGGAGACTGCGAACTCGACCTGCACATCCACACCAACGGTGTGCTGCTCGACCGCCGGTTCTGCGAGTTGTTCCGTGCGCACGGCGTCAAGGTCGGTATTTCGCTCGACGGAGACCGCGCGGCGAATGATCGGCACCGGCGCTACCGGGACGGGCGGAGCAGTTTCGACAAGGTGGCCAGAGCCATCGAACTGCTCCGTACCGGGTATCCCGACCTCTACTCCGGGCTCCTCTGCACGATCGACATAAGAAATGATCCCATCGCGGTGTACGACGCTCTGGTGTCCCATGATCCGCCGGCGATCGATCTGCTGCTCCCGCACGCCACCTGGGACGATCCTCCATTCCGCGCCGGTGAGACCGATTACGCCGACTGGCTCGCCACCATTTTCGACAAGTGGCTCGCGGACGGTCGCCCGGTTCCGGTACGCACGTTCGACTCCATCATCAGCACCAGTCAGGGCGGCCCGGCACTGACCGAGTCGCTCGGCCTCGAACCCAGCGACCTTCTGGTCGTGGAGACCGACGGGACGTTCGAGCAGGCGGATTCCATCAAGATCGCGTTCGACGGCGCCCCGGAAACCGGGACGGACGTCTTCCGGCACTCGATCGATCAGGTCGCCGAACACGAAGGCGTGGCCGCCCGGCGGCGAGGCAGAGACGGCGTGAGCGCGACGTGCCGCGCCTGCCCGGTATTGGAGAGTTGCGGAGGTGGCCTCTTCGCGCACCGCTATCGCGCCGGCTCGGGTTTCGACAACCCCAGTGTCTTCTGTGCCGACCTGAAAGAACTGATCGAGCACGTCCAACGGCGCATATCCGTTCCCCGCCACATCGTGCCCCACGCGGCCCTGCGGTCGATCGCGGCCGGGCAGGGCACGGTGGAGGCGCTCACCATTCTCCAGCGGGGCCAGCGAAGCATTCGCCGGGCGTTGATCACCGCGGTGCGGGACCAGGCCGGCCCGTCGCCGGAGTGGGATCTTCTTCGCCGGGTCGAGCCCGCCATCGTGGACGACGTGTTCAGCCATCCGTACAACCGGGTCTGGGCGGTGGGCCGGCTGCGCCACCCGGATCGGCGTGACGACGGTCGTCTGGCGGCTCTCGCCTGTGTGGCGGCGGCGCGCGCCGGCATGTCCGCGGCCCTGCGCGTGCCGGTGCGGGACGGCGCGGTCTTCCTGCCCACCGTCGGCCGCTACGAGGTCCCCGACGCGGTCGAGACCACGGTCGAGATCCGGTCCGGCGAGGTCACGGTCGAGCGCGCCACCGCCGTACGCCGGGTGCGGTTCCTGGACGTCGGCGGTCATCCGCTGCTGGTCGAGGACCTGGATCCGCTCCGTGACCGTCACCGGCGGCCGGTCGCCGGCCGGCTCACCGACGAGCAGGCCGGGCACTGGCAGGTGATGTTCGACGCGGCCTGGGACCTTATCGCGACGCGGTGTCCCGAGTACGTCCCCACGCTGACGGTCGCCCTGTCCACGGTGGTGCCGGTCGAAGGGGAGCCGATGGGCTCATCGGTGCGGGACGCCTTCGGCTCGGTCGGCGTCGCCCTGCCCCCGGACCCCGAGACGTTGTGCCTGCTGTTGCTGGGGGAGACACAGCGGATGAAACTCGGTGGCGTCCTGGACATGCTGCAGCTGTTCGACGATCGCACGTCCACTGCGTCAGCCGACACAGAACGCCTTTTGTTCGACTCGTATGCTCGGCTCGCCATTACCGACTTCCGGCGACGGCGTCCGGGAGGCCAGACCATAACCGAGGCGGCGACGGATGTGGATGTGATTCTCGCATCAGGCTCGTTGACCCGGCTCGGCAGGGAATTCGTCGAAGAGATGCGCGGCACGCTGGACGCGTGGTCGGCTTGAGATGACTCGCGACGATCTCCTCTCCGATCTTCGTACCCTGGGTCCGCGTCCCGGCACGGCGCTGCTGGTGCACACGTCCATGCGGCGCATCGGCCGCCTCATCGGCGGCGCGACGGCCCTGGCGGAAGCGATCCTCGCGGCGCTGGGGCCGGACGGCACCGTCGTCGTGCCCACCCCGACGCCGGAGAACTCCGATTCCTCGCGGGCCCATCTGGCCCGGGTCGAGGGAATGACCGCCGCGGAGCGGCGTCGCCACCGTGCCGCGATGCCCGCCTTCGATCCGGCGCGCACACCGTCCACGGGGGCCGGAGTCTTTCCCGAGAGCGTCCGGCTCACCCCCGGTGCGTTGCGCAGCGAGCATCCGCAGACGTCGTTCGCGGCCGTGGGCGCGCAGGCGAAGCTGATCATCGACGGCCATGCGCCCGACTGCCACCTGGGCGAGGAGTCCCCGCTCGCCCGGCTGTACGACCTTGACGCCGAGGTGCTCATGCTCGGCACCGGATACGACACCTGTACGGCTCTTCACCTGGCCGAGTACCGCTACACCCGAAACCCGCCGACGCGCGGCTACAGCTGTGTGATCGAGCGGGACGGTGAGGCACGGTGGTGGACCTACGCGGACGTGGTTCTCGACGACCGTGACTTCCTCGCGGTCGGTGCCGCCTTCGACGACACCTCATACGTCAGACGGGGGCGGGTGGGGCTCGCCGACTCCCGGTTGGTATCGCTCCGGCGGTTGGTCGACTTCGCGGCCGGCTGGTTCGCCGCCACTCGCGAACGCTGAGCGCCATATCTCCGGGAGAACAGGGGTGCCGTTGCCAGTTGTTCCGCCCGTATAGTCGGAGATGGGGAGGAATGTATGACCTTGGGAATATACGGTGACGATGATCGGCGTCCCTACTTCTTCCTCAGCTACGCGAGGTCCCGCTTCCGGCCCGACGACGGCACCGATCCCGATCGTTGGGTGACGAAACTGTTCAAAGATCTCTGCCATGACGTCGGTGTCGTTACCGGAATGCCCACGCCCGGCTTTATGGACAGGCAAATACCCGCCGGAACGCAGTGGCCCGATCATCTCGCCGAGGCGCTGGCGAGCTGCCGCGTGTTCCTGGCGCTGCTGTCGCCCGCGTACTTCACGAGCGAATACTGCGGTAAGGAGTGGGCGGCGTTCTTAGGGCGGGTGAAGAGTCAGCAGGCCGGTCTCGATCGCCCGTTGGCGGTCATTCCCGCGTTATGGACGCGGCTGGACCCGTCCGAACTCCCGCCTGACCTGAAGTCCATGCAGTACATCCCTCCCGACTTTCCGTCTCAGTACGCCGCGGAGGGCTTCTACGGAATCATGAAGCTGGGACGCTACCGCGAGCAGTACAAACAGGCCGTTCTTCAACTCGCCCGGCTGGTCAAGGAGACCGCAGAGCAGGCGGATCTGGCGACCGGGCCGATCTCCGACTTCGACGCCCTCGGCAACGCCTTCGCCGACTATCGCGGCCGCGCGCGAGGCCGCCGGCCGATCAAGCTCACGGTGGCCGCACACCGGCTCGACAGCCTTCCACCCGGTCGGGACACGTACTACTACGGGCGGACCATGCCCGAATGGACCCCGTATCGCAACGCCGACTACACCACTCCGATCGCGCGGTACGCCGAGCAGGTGGTCGCCGAGCTCGGCCACGAGCCCATAGTGGACAGCGTCGACGAGCCCGCGACCGATCCGGCCGCGTCGCCGACGGTACTGCTCGTCGACCCGTGGGTCAGCCGGGATCCGGCGATCGGCGGCGAGCTTCGCCGGATCGACGAGGATCCGGTGAACGTCCTCGTGCCCTACAACGCCGACGACGGGGAGACCACCGACGCGGAGAAGGACCTCAACCGGACCGTCGACGCCGTGCTCGGCCGCAGCCTCGTCCTCCCCGGTTCGGTGAAGTCGGTGGCGAGCATCGAGGCGTTCCGTGCGGCCCTCCCGAAGGCCGTGGGTGAAGCGATCAATCGATATTTCAAGGAGGCTCCGGTGCACCCGCCGGAGATCGAGCCGACGATGGAGCGGCCGACCCTAGAACTGCCGGATAAGTAGACGTTTGGGGGACTCGTGGAAAAAACGGCCGGAACGATAGTGACCTTCTACTCCTACAAGGGAGGCACCGGCCGCACGATGGCGCTGGCGAATGTCTCCTGGATCCTCGCTATGGCCGGTAAACGAGTTCTCGCCCTGGATTGGGACCTCGAGTCGCCGGGTCTGCACCGGTTCTTCCAGCCATTCATCGATCAGAGCGCGCTGGCTGTGACCGATGGCGTCGTCGAGTTATTGAGCCGATACTCATGGGCCGCCACCGAGCAGCACGAGAACGCACTGGACTGGCACATGGAGTTCGCGAAGATACTCGACTACGCGGTGTCGCTGGAATGGGATTTCCCTGGCGAGGGCACGCTGGACTTCGTCTCCGCCGGACGTCAGAACCGCGACTACTCGTCGTTGATCACCAGCATGGACTGGGACAACTTCTATGGGCGGCTCGGCGGCGGCCAGTTCTTCGACGCGCTACGAGAGGACATGAAGCGGCACTACGACTACGTGCTGATCGACAGCAGGACCGGACTGAGCGACATCGCCGAAATTTGCACCGTGCAGTTCCCGGACGTCCTCGTCGACTGCTTCACCCTGAGCGACCAGAGCATCGACGGCGCCTCCGCGGTGGCCCGGCACATCGACCAGCGCTACGGCCGCCGGCGTAAAATCCGCATCCTTCCGGTTCCGATGCGTATTGAATTCGGGGAGAACGCCAAGGTCGAGGCGGGTCGTGCGCTGGCTCGGGCGCGCTTCGACCGGTTCCCGAAAGGTCTCGACCACGAAGAGGCGAATCGGTACTGGCTCTCCGTCGAGATCCCCTATCGGCCCTTCTATGCGTTCGAGGAGACACTCGCGACGTTCGGCGACGCGCCAGGCTCGCCCAACTCCATGCTGGCCGCGTTCGAACGGCTCGCCGCGGAGATCACCGAGGGACAGGTCTCGGCCATCTCTCCCATGGACGAACAACTCCGCCTGGCGACGCTCGAGCGCTTCACGAGGCGTGGACCCGCGGAGAGCTCCGAAGCCCTCATCGTCCACGCCGCCGAGGACCGGCCCTGGGCTGACTGGGTCTCGGGAGTGCTCAGTTCGGCGGGCTTCCGGGTCACGGCCAACTGCACGGACGTGGCGTCTCCCGAGGAACTCGACGTTCGTCTGGAGCGGAGCAGCCATACGATCGTCCTTCTCTCGCCGGCCTTCATCGAATCCGAGCGTGGCCGACGGACCTGGGAGTCGCTCGCGCCGACGCAGCCCGGCGCGGCCTTTCAGCAGGTGACGGTTCTCCGCATCCTGAATGCCAAGCTCGAGCCGTTCTTCTCCCAGCTGACGCCGCTGGACCTCACGGGCCTCGGCGAGGAACAGGCGGCCGACGCCGTCCTGCGCGCACTCGGCCGGCCGAGCCGTACCGCCGAGCCGGTCAGCGAACACGGCCGGCTGACCGCGAGGTTCCCCGGCGCGGCGAGGACCTCACCGGCGGTGTGGAACGTCGACCGGCGGAACGCGGTCTTCACCGGTCGCGGCCAGGTGCTCGAACAACTCCGCGACCAACTGCTCGGCGCCACCCAGCGCGTCGTGCTGCCCCAGGCGCTGCACGGCCTCGCGGGAGTGGGCAAGACCCAGGTCGCGCTTGAGTACGCCCATCGTTTCCGCGCCGACTACGACGTGGTCTGGTGGGTTCCCGCGCTGCAACCCGACTCGATCAGGAGCGCGCTGGCCGCCATGGCGGGCCGGCTCGGACTAC
Organism: Actinoallomurus iriomotensis; assembly: GCF_030269445.1. Taxonomy (GTDB): domain Bacteria; phylum Actinomycetota; class Actinomycetes; order Streptosporangiales; family Streptosporangiaceae; genus Actinoallomurus; species Actinoallomurus iriomotensis. The sequence continues at coordinate 187,726 of NZ_BSTJ01000014.1, read as the reverse complement.
GAGTGGGCGACAACGTCGCCGAGGCCGCCAACGCGGCTCTGGAGGCCCTTCGCCGGGGCACACCGTACGCGCGCTGGCTCCTGATCTTCGACAACGCCCCCAACCAGACCGAACTCAAGCAGTTCCTCCCCGGCGGTGACGGCCACGTGCTGATCACGTCCCTGGATCCGGCCTGGACCAAGCTCGCCAAGCCGATCGCCGTCGACGTCTTCACCGAAAGGGAGGCCGCGTTACACCTGCTGCGCCGGGTGCCGGGCCTCGCCCCGGAGAACGCCGTGAAGATCGGCCGGGCGCTGGGGTTCCTGCCACTGGCCATCGAACAGGTGGCCGCGTGGCTGGAGGCCACCTCGATGCCGGCGAGTGAGTACCTCAACGCACTGGAACACGAGACCGCTTCGACGCTCGATCTCAGGACGAAGGAGTTCCCCCAGTCGGTGGCGCTGACGTGGAACGTGTCCTTCCGGCAGCTCAGAGAGGCGTCACCGGCCGCGGCCCGCCTGCTCGAACTCCTCGCCTTCTTCTCCTCCGAGCCGATCTCCCTGGACCTGATCTACAGCGACCAGACGGCCGAGATCCTCGTCCCGTACGACGAGACCCTGCGCGACAAGCTGGTGCTGGGCAAGGTCGTGCGTGAGATCAGCCGGTTCGCGCTGGCCAAGGTGGACCAGGGGAACAACTCCATCCAGGTGCACACACTGGTGCAGGCCGTCATGCGAGAGGGCATGGATCCCGAACGCGCGAACGAGACCATGCACGACGTACACAAGATCCTCGTGGGCGCGCGGCCCCCGCACGGAGACACCGACGACCCCGACAACTGGCCCAGCCTCGACAAGATCATGCCGCACGTCGAAGCCTCACTCGCCGCGGAGTGCGACGAGGAGGACACCCGGCAGATGTTCATCGATCTCGTCCGCTACCAGTGGAAGCGCGGCAACTTCGAGGGCGCTCTCGCCAGCGGTCAGTACCTCGCCGACCTGTGGCGCGATCGGCTCGGCGCGGATTACTGGCAGCGCCTGTTCCTGCTGTCGCAACTGGCCAACGTCTACCGCTCGCAGGGCCTGTTCACCGAGGCGTACAAGCTCGACATGGACGTCTGGGACCGGCAGAAGAAGTCACCGGCGATCGGGCCCACGCATCCGCACACGCTCATCACGGCCAGCGGACTGACCGCCGACATGCGCGCGCTCGGCATGTTCAAGAACGCGCTCCGGCTGGACGAGGAGACGTACGCGGCGCTCAAGGACCTCTACGGAGAGGATCACCCCCGGACGCTGATGACGGCGAACAACCTGGCCGTGTCGCATCGTTCGGTCGGGAACTACTACAGCGCGCGGAAGCTGGACGAGGACACGCTGGAGCGCCGGCAGACCGCACTCGGGGAGAAACATCCCTACACGCTCTTCTCGGCCGCCAACCTCGCCCGCGACCTGCGGGAGGGCGGACAGTACGAGGAGTCCGTGACGCGCCTGCGCGCGACCTACGAGACCTACCTCGAGGTGCTCGGCGACCAGCTCCCGGATCCACTGCGCACCGCCAAGAGCCTCGCGGTGTCGCTGCGGAAGGCCGGACATACCGAGGAGGCCCTCAAGCTGGCGGAGGGCACCTACGACCGTTACCGCCAGTTCTATCCGGACTCGCCCGACGCTGTGGCGGCCGACGCGGAGGTCGCCGTCTGCCTGTGGGCGATCGGCGACGGCGTCGCCGCCCGGGACCGTACCCGCCGGACACTCGGTGTGCTCCGCGACGCCCTGGGCGAGGATCACCACTACGGCCGGCTGCTGGAGAACAACCTGGCCATCTTCCTCCGGGAGGTCGGGGACGTCGGCGGAGCGTACGAACTCGCGAAGTCGACCGTGCCGCGGCTCCTCACGACCTTCGGGGAGGAGCACCCGTTCACGCTGGCCGGCATGCTGAACCTGGCGAACTGCGCCGCCGATCTCGACCGGTACGCGGACGCCGCCGAGCTGGAGGGCGACGCGATCGCGAAGCTGACCGACCGCCTGTACCCGACGCACCCCGACACGCTGGCCGCCCGCTGCAACCTCTCCGCCAGCCTGGAGGCGCTGGGCCGCACCACGGAGGCGAGGGCACACCGCCAGGAGGCGATCGCTCTCATGAGCCGGCTGCTCGGCGAAGATCACCCTGACGTCGTCGCCGTACGGCGCGGCCGGCGTCTCTGCCGGGACCTCGAGCCGCAGCCCGCCTGATCACGATCCGGCGAGCCAGTGCAGCACGTCGGGCATGACGTTCAACGCGCCGAAGTGCGCGCTGCCCCGCTCCACGATCACGAAGGAGGAGGGGATGTGCTCGCCGAGCCATCGTGAGTGACCGACCGGGGAGAAGGTGTCCTCGGCGCCGTGCCACAGCATGATCGGTCGTTCGATGCTGCCGGGTTCGAAACCCCAGGAGGTGGCGAAGGCGTGCAGGTCGTCGAACCAGCCATCGGCGGAGTCCCGCACGGCCTCGGCGTAGTTCTCGATGAGCTGCCGTCTGATGCCCGCATCCGCCACGATCCGGCGGTCGGACTGGGTGAGCTCGTCGTAGAGGTTCGTGACCAACTGCGCGGGGTTCGCCCGGATCTGGTCGGCCATCGGCCGGAGGCGGGCCATCACCTCGCCGCCGTCGTCGCGGACCGCCTGGTAGGCGTCGACGTTCGAGGCGGTCATGTCGGCGAACCAGTCGAGCCCGTCGGCCTCGCTCGGCGCCAGCCCGACGAGCACCGCGGCGCGGGTCGTCCGTTCGGGCAGGAGCGCGGCGCACGCCAGTGCGTGCGGCCCGCCGCCGGAGCGGCCGAGGACGCCGAACCGTTCCAGTCCCAGGGCGTCGGCTATCTCCAGAACGTCGGCGGCGACGTCGGCGACCCTGCGGCCGGGCATGCGGTCGGAGCGGCCATAGCCGGGCCGGTCGAAGGTGATCAGCCGGATGCCGAGCTGGTACAGGACGAGGGGCCGCGGAACCGGCCCGAGACGGCTGCCCGGCGTGCCGTGGAGGAGTAAGACGGGACTTCCGCTGGGCGCCCCCCATTCCTCCACCGCGACGCGTCTTCCATCACGCAGGTCGATCATGCTCGTCAAGCCGGCCTCCCGCTGAACATCCGTGACGCGTCAGAGATTGACTTTTTTGGGGGGAGATTTCCAGCCCATCCGGGATCGATTGATCGCTCCCTCGGGCCAGATAACCTTGACCGGGATCACTGGATCGCCGGGTTTCTCGTGCCGGCGGGAACTCCTCGCGGCGCCCAAGTGTTGATCAGTCAACGTTTCGCCAACCCTCAGGCGGGAAATCTTCAAGATCGTTTCGGTTCGTACGTAGCGTGACGGGCGGTGCGACGCGGACGGATCGGAGCCGTGGTGCCACCGGAGGACGAATGCGCGACGCGCGTGCCGTACGGTGCACGAGGCACCCCCGAAGCCACAGGTAGGAGGTGGAGCGACGATGCCGAGCGCTTCCTGTACGCAGTGCGGTCACACCAATCCGGATGGTGCCCGCTTCTGCTCGAACTGCGGCACTCCGCTCACTCACGGTGTTCCGCCGGTGACAGATGAGCCCGGTGATTCGACGTCGACGATGTCGTTCAGCGCGATCGAGGCGGCCGTGGCGGCCGAGCAGGCCGACGAGTCGACCGGCGATCAGGTGGGGATCGAGTCACTCCCGCCCAACACGGCGCTTCTCCTCGTGAAGAGAGGGCCGAACGCCGGCAGCCGGTTCCTGCTCGACCGGGAGAGAACCAGCGCGGGCCGTCACCCGGAGAGCGACATCTTCCTCGACGACGTCACCGTGTCGCGAGGGCACGCCGAGTTCTACCGGCAGGGCGCGCGGTTCTCCGTACGCGACGTGGGCAGCCTCAACGGCACCTACGTCAACCGGCAGCGGATCGACGAGACCGCCCTGTCCAGCGGCGATGAGGTCCAGATCGGCAAGTTCCGCCTGGTCTACCTCAGCAACGCGCTCGAGCCCGTGCCCGTCGGCGCACCGGAGGCCGCCCCACGTCCCCGGCGTGGCTGGTGGTCCCGCTGGCGGCGGTGAACGTCCGCCGACCCGCGTAGACTGCTGGTGAAATCCCCCGTGACCAGTCATTTATCGTGTCGAGGGGACCATCGGTGGGAGGCTGGGGGAGCCGGACCAGGGCCTGGAGCCGTGCCCGCCGCCGGACGGACCCGGCCGGAGCGCGCGGTGATCCGGTCGCGTGGACGTACGACGGCTCGCGGGCCGGCGGGCAGAGCGCCGTCATCTCGCTGGCGACGGCGCGTGCATGGCTGCGTGAACTCACGGACGAGCAGGCGGCGCTTCACCGTGTGATGACGCTGGCCGCGCAAGGTGCCTCGCCCGCGCGGATGTTCGCCTCGGTCGCCCAGGAGCTCGGCCGGCTGCTGGGCGGCGACCACGTCACGATCAGCAGGTACCAGCCGGACCGTACGACCATCGTGGTCTGCCGCTGGGCCGGCCGTGCTCCGTTCTCCGCCCGGCGCCGTTCCGTCGACGAGAGCGCCTTGGGGTCCGAGGTCGCGCGGACGGGCCGGTCGGCGCGCCGGACGGACCAGGCACGCCACGGCACCAAGATCGGCGTGTGGACCCGTGGGCCGCGGCACATCGTCGCGTGCCCGGTCATCGTCCAGGGACGCCTGTGGGGCCTCATGGCGGAGGTCTCCTTCGGGCCCGCGCCGCGGCCCGACGGCACGGAGGAGCGGATGGCAAAGTTCGCCGAACTCCTCGCCGCCGCGATCGCCCACGCCGAGAGCCGGGACGAGCTGCTCGCCTCTCGCGCCCGCCTCGCCCTCGCCTGCGACGTCACGAGGCGTCGCGTCGAACGCGATCTCCACGACGGGGTCCAGCAGCGCCTCGTCGTGCTCGCCCTGGAGCTGCGCGGCCTCCAGGGCGCCGTCGACGAGGAGCTGAGGGAACGCGTGCGGCGCATGGAGGCGGACCTGTACGGCGCCATGACGGACCTGTGGGAGATCTCCCATGGGCTGCACCCGGTCAGCCTGTCCCAGGGCGGCATCGACGCCGCTCTGAAGTCGCTGGCGCGCCGTTCGCCGCTCCCGGTGGAGCTCAGTGGGTGTGTGGGCGGCCGGCTGGCCGAGACCGTCGAGACGGCCGTGTACGCCGCCGCCTCGGAGGCGCTGGCCAACACGCTCCAACACGCGAACGCGACCAGGGCCCACATCGACGTCCGCCTCCAGCGAGGGGCCGTGTGGATGTGGTGCCACGACGATGGCCGCGGCGGGGCCCACCTCCCGCACGGGGCGAGCCTCGCGCACGGGTCGGGCCTGATCGGGATCCGGGACCGCGTCGAGGCGCTGGGCGGCGACCTGGCGATCTCCAGCCCGCCCGGCCAGGGCACGTCGCTGCGCGTCCGGATCCCGACGGGGTGACCCCGGGCGTGATGTCAACCGTGGGTGTACACGCAGATGTCAACCGTGGACTGACGCAAGTCGGCGGGGGATTTTCGTATCCTCGCGGTCTGAGCGAAGAATTGGCCGGACCGCGGCGAGAATTGGGGGGTTCTCGCGCTCCGGCCGAGTGGGGCCCGGCTGTGTGTCGACGTCCACGGGGCCCCAGAGCGGACGTCCGCACCGGTTTCTTTGGGGGAGGGAACCGAGGTTGCGGGCGTTCGCGCGTTCGGCGTACTGCGGGGCGGCTACTCGTCGCGTTCCTCGGGGATCGTGGGCAGCCTCTGGGTGAGCACGCTTTCGGACGTGATGTTCGCCTGGGCGATCATGGTCCGCCGGTGCCGCAGCGCGCCGTTCTCGCGCAGCAGGTCGTCGACCTCGGCGCGCAGCCGGGCCACCCGCTTGCTCATCCGGAAGTGGACCGCCACACTGCCGGCGCCGACGCCCACCACGAGCGCGGCCAGGGCGGGCATCCACGGCACGGCGATCGCGGCGATCACCAGAGACACGACGATCAACATGACCCGGGCATGGTCGCCGATCCAGTCCAAGGCGGAGTTGAGACGCCTCGGGATCTTCACACGTGCTCCTTCCACTGCGACGGCACCGACGCCACGGCGCGCGGACGCCCCACTCCGAAGAGACGGGATCCCGGCGCGCGCGACCGGTACCGCGCGTACCCCCGACAAGGCGAACGACACGGAGAGCCCCGAGCGCCGACCGCGCGTACGGACCGCGGTGCGATGAGGCAAGGCCAGGCTGACCAGCGCGAATCACCGGGCGTCGTTCGACTTCTTCCCGGCCCAAGTCTTTCACGCCCCTGACGCCGCCCGGCCCCCACCCGCGCCGCACCGACCCAGCGTGATCAGCAGGTCACGGGCGGAGGGTCGCCGGTCACTTCGGCAACACGGCCTTATCCAGGACCGCCTTCAGGTAGTCCGGGGCCTGCTGGGCGCTCCCGGTGGCCAGCACCATGGCGGCGCCGACGAGTAACGCGGTCCGCGCGGACGCGGCGGCCTCCGCCGCGGCGTTCAGCGGCGGCAGCAGCGGAGCACCAGTCCCACCACGGCAATGGGCGTCGCGGGCCGACCGTTACAGCGAACCGACCCACCACCGGACGTCGGCGTGACCGACGGTTTCGGGGTCGTCGGCGGCCACCAGGCGAGCCCATTTGACGAAGCCGACCACACCGGCCGTCCCAAAGATCAAGTTGCCGTCCCTTGCCACGATCCGCAGGATGTCGAATCCGAGCCCGAGGACGGCGACGACCGCCAGGTACACCGCTACCGCGACGAGAACCGCGGAAGGCGGTGACGCCGACGGCAGTGCGCCGATGCGCCGCCCCATCATGTCGTTGAAATAGACCAACCGATCCAGTCGTGGTCCATTCAGTGGAGTCTAGGTTCGCACCAGGAGACTAGCGAATGCCTGCCGTGGTGACGTCTGCTCTTAATACCTCTAGTAAGTTTTTGTATAAGATGGCCCGAATGAGGCAACCTTCTGGCGTGACGGCGGTAGCCGCCCTAGTCATATCCGTTGGCTTGACTGGGTGCTCGAGCGGTTCCCATGACCAGTCTGCGCTGCCGCGTAAGCGAATGGAAGAAAGTAGGGCATCTCTGAGCCGGTTTGCGTCAGCGTTCCAGCACAACTTTGTTTCGCTTTATGTCTCCATTGATGGAACTGGCGACTTTGTCGATTGTTATGGGTCGGCTGGGGAGCGTAGTTATCAGGTCAAGCTTTCAATGGAAGACGCGTTCAAACCGAAAAGCTTTCGGCGTGACCTCATCGGCCGCATTATCGCGTACCTCAAGAATTCTGAGTGGGGGATGGACGAGGTCTGGGGTCCGGGGACTCTGCATGACGGCGACGCTTGGGAGATCTCTGCGCTGAAAGACAAGGATAAGTTCTTTCTGAAGAACGCCGAGAAGGCGTCTGTGGCGAACATTGAGATAAGTGGCCCCTGCCTGAAGCCACCTTCCCGTTCAGGTGATCTGCTTGGTCGGGTGGACAAGTTTCATGGGCCGCGTATCAGTAGCTCTCCAGCGGTTGGTGATTCTAAATAGAGAAGAGGGGGCAATTGCGCTCTTTCGCGGATGATTTGATCAATAAAGTCCAGGCTGCGCTGAGGAGCTGTCCCGAAAAGGTAAGCCCTCGGGCTGCGAGATCACAGAACGATCCGCGGTATTGACCGACTATTGCCCTGTCTGCCGAATCTTCGTCACTCGGCCTGACGTAGTGCAAGCGCGGATTGTATTGGGTGTGTTATGCCTGGCATGAGCTTCGCGTCGTCGACAACGACGACACATCGCTCAAGACTCCCGACCGCATCGAGCAGAGCATCCTCATCGGCGTCCGCCCCGAGACCCGCCTGAACTCCCGGTTCGCCTTCCAGTGCGCGCAAAGGGGACCGGCGAGGGCAGACCCACGCCAGAGGTACGGTGCCTTCGTCGAGCGTCGGATCCAACAATGACAACACATCGTCATAAGGACTGTAGAGCGCCCCGATCTTGGCGGTCCTGCGACAGTGAAGCCGGGGCCCTGGGCGAGCAGATCCACGCCTACCGGGTCCAGCTCGTCGCCTCCGGCACCGACCAGAGCCCACAGTGCTCCCGTTTCTCCCCGGATCCGCCTTGTCGGGGGAACGCCGCGGTAACGGCCGCTGTCGCGGCTTCCTGCTCTTGCGGCTCATCACCTGACATTTTCTCGTACCGTGGCGCTGCCGTCGAGACGGACGGTTAGCGTAAACGCGAGGCCCGCAGGGGGGTATCCGCGGGCCTCGCCGTCCTGCCTTGGCTCAGACGCGCTGGGCCTGGATTTTGGTGAACCACTGGCTGCAGTTCTTGCAGGCGCTGCGGCCCTGCCATTTGCGGGCTTCTTCGTTCCACGTCTCGGCGTGGAAAAACAGGGACTCCGCCGGGATCTCCTGCAGCGAGGTGATGTTGTTCGCGTGGAGATACTGTTTCATCGCGTCGACTTCGGCGCAGGAGGCGACCGGCCACTTCTCGACGTCTCTGGTCCGGTCGAGCAGTGCGGTCATGACCGGATGCGCCGCGGTCGCGTGCGCGGCGACTCCGCTCGTGCCGACCCACGTGCGGCCGGTGGTCACGTCGACCAGTCCGGCGATCACGGTGCCGACCTGGGCGTTCGGGCCGCCTTGGTACTTGTTGCGCGCTTTGACGGCGACCCTGGCGGCGAGGGCGGCGAGGCGGTCCCGCGCCTTACGGCGCTCGGCCTCCTGTAGCTCCTTGTCGACCGCCTCCTGCTGCTTGAGGTAGTACTCCCAGGCGTCGGCGCCCTCGCCGTCCAGGAACTCGACGAACTCGTCCCATGCCTCGATCGGGTCCGTGCCGCCCACCAGGTTCGTCTCAAGCCGGCTCACCCGGCTGATCAGCGTCTCGACCCCGGTTCGAGACTCGCGGGCGGGCATCCGGGAAAGGATCTTCGAGATCTCCGAACGGCGCTGGAACGCCCACCGAAGAAGTGCTTTCTGGTCCACCTCGCCGAGCGGCTGTGACATGGCGCGTTCCTCTCCCCGTCGATGGTCGAAGAAAGGTAACCCGGGATTCTCGGGAGAGTCCATACTCGATTTCAGGAGCATGGAATTCGGCGGAAACAATACGCTTAAAGGGTGCGTGCCTGCGTCGCGGGAATCGGATGGACCTTAAAGCGCATCTGCCCGGTGACCGGGGCGAGGCCCGCCACGACGACGGGCCTCGCCGCAGGGCCCTAGCTCAGGGCGAACTTCTGCGCCGCGGCGCCGTTGCAGTCCCAGATCTGGAGCCGGGTGCCGTTCGTCGTCGCTCCGCTCGGCGAGTCGAGGCAGCGGCCGGACTGCGGATTGAGCAGTGAGCCGTCGGCCTGCTGCTGCCAGACCTGGCCACCGGCCCCGTCGCAGTCGTAGAGCTGGACCTGGGTGCCGTTCGCCGTGCCGTTGCCGTTGATGTCCAGGCAGCGGCCGAGCGTCTTGAGCGTGCCGCCCGACTGGTGCACCCAGTGCTGGTCCACCGAGTACGACTGGCAGTCCCAGATGTTGACGGCCGTGGAGTTGGCGCCGTTGTCGTCGCCGAGGACGTCGACGCACTTGCCACCGGGGCCGACGATCGCGCCGCCGCCGTTCACCGCGAACTTCTGCGCCGCGGAGCCGTTGCAGTCATAGATCTGTAGCCGCGTGCCGTTCCCGGTCGCGCCGCTCGGTGAGTCGAGGCAGCGGCCCGACTGCGGGTTGCGTAGCGAGCCGTCGGCCTGCTGGACCCACTTCTGACCGCCGACGCCGTTACAGTCGTACAGCTCCACCTGCGTGCCGTTCGCGGTGCCGTTGCCGTTGATGTCGAGGCAGCGGCCGAGGGTGCGCAGCGTGTTGTCGGCGAAGTGCTCCCAGTGCTGGTCTTCGGCGTAGCTCTGGCAGTCCCACAGCTGCACCGCGGCCTGGTTGACGCCGGTGTCGTCGGCGGCGACGTCGACGCACTTGCTGCCCGGGCCGATGACCGTGCCCTGCGGGCCGTTCGGCACGTTCGTCTGACCGGAGTAGCCGACCGAGACGATGTTGGCCTGCACCGCGTTGTCGGCGGCGTCGGTCGGGTAGCCGGAGGTCATCACCCCTTCGAAGAACGTGCCCATGTTCCAGTTGCTGTTGTCGCCGCCGGTGCCCAGGATGATCGAGCCCTCCTGGTGCATCGGGATGTAGCCGCCGCGGTTCGGCAGCGCGCCGTTCCACCACGTGCTCAGGCCGCCGGACTGCGCGTTGCCGCCCTTGAGCGCGTACGTGGTCTGGCCGTTGTTCTTCAGCAGTGCCGTGACGTACGTGCTGTTGTTGCCGAGGTTCGCGGTGTTGGAGCCGTTGGCGCCCTGGAACATGCCGTTCTCCAGGTCGGCCTCGACCCATGGACCCGAGCCGCTGCATGGGGTGAAGTAGCAGGTGGTGGCGATGCTGACGGCGTCCATGTGGCCGTTTCCGGTGTCGGCCGGCGTGGCCTCGGCGTTGCCGTAGTCGAAGCAGCACGCGGATCCGACGTGGGTGCCGCTCGCGACCATGTACATGCCCTCGGGCTGGCCGTTCTGCGCGACGCCGGACCCGACGGCGTGCCGGTAGCCGTGCTGCGGGGAGATCCACACGCCGTACACCTTGTGACCGCCGGCGGTGACCGCGATCTCGCTCGCGTCCGCCGGGCTGTCCGCCCCCGTCCCGGCCGTGCCGGCCGGCGACGGGGTCAGGTCGTTGTGGCGCGAGGACTGGTCGTAGATCTTCGTGATGCCGCACGTGGTGCCGTTGCAGAACGCGTCGTGGTCGCCCGCGTTCGCATAGCCGCCCGCGGACAGCACGCCCACGTCGTGCGTCGCATGGTCGGAGGCGCGGGTCAGCTGGTAGAGCGGGCCCGAGTAGGCGGTGAAGAGGGCGCGTACGGTGCTGTGCGCGGCGACGCACGGCGTGCCGGCGGCGGCGTAGATGTCGCAGGGGAGCGACGTGGCGGCCGGCGCGGCGCCGGTCATGCCGATGAGGGCGCCGATGGCGAGGACGAGGGTGGCGAGGACGGACGACAGGCGGATGCGGCGTCGGGATGGCGGTGACGCCGGGGGCGGGGCGGCAGTCATGGGGCGATGTCTGCGCATGGCGACGGCTCCTGGTGCGGAGGGTTGGAAGCGTCTGCCGGCCGGCACGGCGGACGTTTTGGCGGGGCTGCACCTAGGTGTCGATTTAAGTTAAATAGCTGGGTCAATCGTGTCAATCACTGTTTAATTCGACGAGTCGTCATGTTCGATCGCGTTGATTTCGCGCCATTTCCATTTCCTCTCACCAGCTGCCACCTCCTCCCCCTCCGCCACCATCGCCGACGGACATTCCTCCGCCACCGCCGGCGGAGCCGAGAGGGTAGGAGTCGGTGCTTCCACCCCGGCCGGAACTCCGGCTCGTACGACCCGCGGTACCCCGCAGGGGCCGGTGCCGAGGCCAGGCGGCCCCCAGGCTGTTGATCCAGGGGGCGACCGTCTGTTCGGTCTCCCGCTCACGCCTGCGCCTACGTCCACGCCCGTGCTCGACGACGGTGAACCAGTCCAGTTCGCCGCGGAGCGCCGACGGCGCCAGTGCCTCGGGCCAGGCGTGGGCTCGTCCGAACGCCAGCGCGTAGGGGAACGTGCGCGACAGCGCGGTGACGTCGTCGCGCGGCGGTCCTCCCATCACCGTCGTCCGCCAGGCGTCCGCGGCCGCCTCCGCCCGTGCGCCCGCCGCCCGGCGCGGCACGGCGTACCGTCCCATCACCGCGAGCGCCGGCACGATCACCAGTGCGGTCAGGCTCACCCATCCCGCACCGGCGAACGACGATGCGGCGAAGGAGAGCACGAACAGGAGCACGCCCACGATCCCGGCCGACCACGCCGCCGCGGTTCCCTGGGCCGCCTGCGCCCGCTGGGACCTGCGGTACCAGCCGAGCTCGACGAGGGCGCGCTCCAGCGATTCACTCATCGGCCGCAGGGGCGCGTGTGTCCACAGCATGTGGACGGACGCGGTGCGGTGCGTGCGGAAGACGATGTCGAGGAACCGGCGTTCGACGTCGAGAAGGTCCTCCTCCGCCGCCTCACCCCGGATGGCCCGGATCAGTTTCTCCTCACGGGTCGGCCGGTACGCCTCCAGGCGGATGTGGCCGCGTACGGCGAGGTCCACCAGGGTGGCGGCGAGGGCGGGCCGCTCCGCGCCCGGGCCGTTCAGCGCCAGCGCGGCCGGCCCCGGCGGCACGCGCGGGCCGTCCGGCGGGCCGCCGTCGCCACGGGCCCGGCCACGGCGACGGTGCGGCAGGAACCACCAGGCGGCGATCAGCAGCAGGCCCGCCGCCGTGCCGATTCCCACTGTCGTGAAGCGCGTCACGGCGAACGGCTCGGTGAGCGCCAGGAGCCGGGGCGGCGAGACGGGGACCGAACCCCGCGGAAGCCCGACGCGGACGGTGAGCCCGGCGTGGTCGGGTAGCGCGGTGGCGGCGAAGGTCGCCCGAAGAGCAGGGCCGGTGCCCGCCGACGTCGCCCGTGCGCACGGCGCCGTGTCGTGCTCGGCGCCCGCGGCGCAGGTCACGCCCAGGATGGGGACGGGCGAGCGTACGGTCACGTCGGCACGCGTGATCGGGACGTTCCAGTCGGTTCCGATCGCGTTCCAGGTCAGGAGGATCCCGGAGGCGTCGCGTGTCAGCGCGCGGTCGACGTCGTAGTCGATCGCGTAGGTCTGGGTGCCGGTGACGGTCCGGTGCGGATCGCCGATGCGCAGCTTCTCCGTGCCGTCGTCCTCGTGGCCGGCCAGCGCGCCCGCGGGGCCTGGTGGGCCGGCCACGCGGAACCCGCTGAGCCGCAGAACCCGGTCGTGGCGCCCGTCGTACCGCACGCGCTCGGGGATCCGGCGTTCGATGCCGTGCCGCTCCCGGCCGGGGGCGAACGTGTACCGGATCCGCTCGGCCACGTGCAGGCGCCCGCCGGGCTCGACGGTGAGGACGACGTTGTAGCCGTCGATGCGCTCGGCCGTCGTGTCGGACGCGCGGGCCGGTGTGCTCGCCGCCGGCAGGAGAAAGGCGGCCGAAGCCGCGATCGAGGCGACTTGTCTGATCACGGGCCACCTGCCTGTTCTCGAGAGCGATCATCGTACGGCGCGTTCGATCCTCGACGGCGATTTGGGAGGAGATGTCGCTGATGGGTGAACCGTTCCGTCCTTCGCTTCGTAGGCGGGATTGACCGGGCGAATGGGCGGCGCCGTCTTTCCACTCAGGTGAAGCGGAGATATCAGTGCAGGAATTGATCCAGTTCAATCGGCTTTACGACGACGATGAACCGCTCAGCTCGCCGTCCGGCCGGTTCGTGCTGCGATACGACGCCGACGGCGTCGCCACCGTCACGGACCAGAGCACCGGAGAGGTCCGGTGGCGGGCCGGCGAGCCGGACCGGCCGGTCGCGGGACGGTTTCTCCTCGGCAGCGGCGGGGCGATCCAGGTCGAGTCCGCCGACGACCGCTACGAGACCTTGTGGAGCTCCGACTGCGCGGCGCCGGAGGCACGCGCGCTCGTCCTCACCGACGACGGAGACTTCGAACTTCTCGACGGGCAACGCGTCCGGCTGCTGAACTCGCGCACCGGCCCGGTGGACTCGGCGGCCCTGGGCGACGCGGCGCCCGTCGCTGCGATCACGGGCGACCGCTACCTGCTGCGGGAAGGCGGAAAGAGGCGCCACGTCGTGGTCCGGAACCCGGACGGCTCGCTGCAGGTCAGCATGAGCGCGCCCGGCTACGGCTGGAGCCACACGTTGATCGCCCCGCTGGTCCAGTGGATGGAGCGGCAACCCGACACGCTCCTGACCTGGCGGATCCTCCCGTACGAGGGCCGCAAGACCCGGGAACTCTGCCTGGTGGACACCGAGGGCGAACCGCTCTGGCGCGACGACATGCGCGGCCTGTCGCCGGTGCCCCCACAGGCCCTCCCGCACGTGTACGGCGGCCCGGAGCTGGGCCGCGGCGGACGCCTGCGACACCAGTCGCTCACCTCGATCTCAGGCGTCTACACGCTCGTGCACCAGGACGACGGGAACCTGGTCCTGTACTACAACCCGGAGCGCCGGGCGGTCTGGGCGACGGACACGTGGTGGGCCGGCGACGGCTGGACCGACCTGACCGAGGACGGCGAACTCGTCGTCCGCAACCTGTGCGGGGGACCGGTCTGGCGGTCGGGCACGGCGGGCTCGGACGCGCAGTGGCTCGTCGTCGACGACGAAGGCGGCATCGCGCTGCTCGACGACGCGGGCACCGCGGTCTGGGAGGTCAGGACCGGGCCGCATGCCCCGGCGCCGGTGGCCGACGTGGCGCGGGGATCGGTGCTGCGCCGCGGCGAGACGCTGCGGCGCCAGTCCCTCACCTCCGTCGACGGCGGCACGGTGCTGGCCCATCGCGACGACTGCCGGATCGTGCTGTACGGCGAGGACGGACGCTGGCTCTGGAACAGTCACTTCGGGGACGACGGCCGTACCCATCTCACGCTCGACGACGACGGCATGCTTCGCCTACGCGCCGACGACGGTTCCTCGGCGCTGGACCTGGGCGGGCCGGGCGACGAGCTGGTCGTGGGACGCGAGAGCGTCGTGCTGCGCCGCGAGGACGGAACCGTCGTCTGGCGCGAGGGCGAACCGGCCGCGACGGCGGAAGAGGACCACACCTCATGGCTGGAGCGGCTGAACGACGAGGCGTACTGCGTGACCGTCATCCACGACGTCGAGCCGGACGAGGCGCTGCGGCGCCTCGGCGCCGAACCGTCGCAGGTCACCACCGGCACGTGGACCGACCTGATGGAGCGCGCCGACCTGGAGGAGGCCGAGCCGAACACGACGGTCGCCGCCTTCGCGCTCGGCCCGCACACGCTGCTCGTGGAGGACAACGGGTACCGCGCGGTCAACGATCCCGCCCTCTCGGCGGGCACCTTCGCGGTGTCCAGCTACATGAGCGTCAACGCCGACTTCGGCTTCATCGTGTCCCGTGACGGCGAGGAGGTCGACAACTTCGGGGAGAACGGCGACGGCGAGGTGAACTCACCCGAGGCGCGGCGCGCGCTGGAGGAGATGGACTCCGAAGACGCTCTGGACACCGCGTTCGACCACGACATCGAGTTGCTGTGCCGCGTCGCGGGCGTCCGGCCGACGGTCGCCGACGTGAGCGGAACCGCCCGCCTGGCCATCCTCGACGAGTACTGACTCGACGAGTACTGATCGGCGAGGTGCCGGGGACGCGCTCGCGCGTCCGCCGGCTCAGCCGTCGCGTCCGGCGGGGCGCCAGTGGCGGGCGCGGCCGCGGGGGATGACCACGGCGGCGGCGGCCACCAGTGCGACCAGGCCGCCGCCCACCGCGGCGACGATCAGGGCCCGGCCGCGCGTGGTGTCAGCGCCGGAGGCGGGCATCCGGACGGCGGGGTCGGGCCGCGGCGCGGCGGCCGGGGCAGCCGTGGACGAGACGGCGGACACCGCGGCGTACGGGTCCAGGATCGGGACCGCCGCCGGATAGGAGGAGACGACCAGCCGCCGGGCGACCTCGGCGGCGGTGAGCTTGGGGTCGTACGCCCGGATGAGCGCCGCCGTCCCCGCCACGTTGGCCGCCGCCAGTGACGAGCCGGAGCCGATGAAGTGGCCGGTGCCCTTCGGCCCGACGCTCACCACCGCGTCGCCGGGGGCGGCCAGGTCGGCGGCGAAGATGGTCGGGGCGTCCTTCGGGCGGGTGCCGCCGTCCCCGTAGTCCTCGACCGAGACCACCTGCGGGATGAAGGCCGGAAAGTACGGCTGGGCCGGCGGGGTGCTCGGCGCGGCCCCGGGCACACCGCCGGTGGTGGGGGCCACGTCCAGCGCCGCGGGCGCGACCACGAGGACGTCCTTGCGGGTGGCGTACGCGACCGCCGCGGTGAGTTCGGCGCGTCCCACGATCAGGGCCACACCGACGTACACGACGCGCGCGCCGGCGTCGGCCGCGGAGCGGATGCCCGCCGCGACCGCGGTGGGGTCGGGCTCACCGCGCGGGCCGGTGCCGCGTACGGCGAGGATCCGCGCCTGGGGTGCGACACCGCCGCCGGTCGCGTCGTCGGCGCGGCCGGCGATCAGGCCCGCGGCGAAGGTGCCGTGGCCGACGCAGTCCTTGTCCGCGCCGCCCGGTGCGGAGACCCGGCCGGCCAGCGCGGGCACCGTGGGGGACACGCCGGTGTCCACGACCGCGACCGTGATCCCCGCGCCCTGGCTCAGCTGGCGCACCCGCGACAGGCTCAGCGCGCGCACCGTCCACGGCTGGGCGTGCGCCTCCGTGGGGGAGGCGCCGGTGCAGGGCTGGCCGGTGGCGAGGGACGACGGCATGACGGGCAGGCCGACCGGGGTGGGCGCGGCGGCGGGCCGTCGCCGGTACGCGGTGGCCGACGCGGCTCCGGGGAGAGCGGAGACGGCGAGCGTGAGGGTGGCGACGGCCACCGAGGCGACGGCGCGCGCACGCCGAGGGACACGTCGCATGCGCTCAGCCTAGGAGAACCGTCTTGTCGTTTTCTTGTCGTCGGAGGTATTCGTCCTTGCTGGTCCGCAGGACGCCCGGGGAGGGTGTCAAGCGGTCCCCCTGAGCGGCATGATGGTCCGAAAGGCATATGAACGGCGCCGCCCACGACATCATCGACCTACAGCATCACACCGCCCCCGAGGAGGGTCCAGCGTGTCTCGGCAGTTGCTCACGGTCTCCCCGGACGGACCGGGCGGTTTCCGGACGATCCAGGAGGCGCTGTCCGCGGCACGCACCGGGTCGGTCGTCCGGATCCGGCCGGGCCGGTACGCCGAGAGCCTCGTCATCCGCACCCGGGTCACGATCGTGGCCGAAGGCGAGCGGGGGAGCGTGGAGATCTGCCCGCGGAGCGGGACGGCGGTGATGTTGCTGACGGACGCCGTGATGCTGACCGACCTCACGCTGCGCGGCGGTGGCGACGACGTACCCGTGGTGGACGCCGCGCACGGTCAGATCGCCATGGAGGGCTGCACCGTGGCCGGCTCCGGGTGGACCGCCGTGCTCGCCCGCGGAGCCGGGTCGCTGGCGATCCGCGGCTGCCGCATCACCAACGCCGAGGGCGCGGGCATCGTGGACACCGCCGAGACGGCCAGCGTCATCGAGGACTGCCTGATCGAGAACCTCGGCACCTCCGCCGTCGTCCTGGGCGAGAACGCCCGCTCCATCATCCGCGGCTGCCGGATGCGCGACGCGCGCGGCAACGGCGTGCTGGCCAACGGCGAGGCGCAGGGCACGATCGAGGACTGCCACATCGCCACGACCTCCAAGCCGGCCATCGCGCTGGAGGGCGACAGCGCCACCAAAATCGTGCGCACCAGCGTGCGCGACTGCGCGGTGGGCGTCTACGTCACGAGCGGCTCGCGGCCGGTGCTGGAGGACGTCACGGTCAGCGACATCACCTCCGGTCCCGGCATCGTGCTGGCCGGCGGGGCGGACCCGCTGCTGCGGCGCTGCCGCACGGCCCGTACGAAAGACAACGGGCTGGCCGTCACCGAACGCTCGCGCGGCACGTTCGAGGAGTGCGAGTTCACCGGCTCGACGGCTTCCGCCATCAAGGTCACCGGCTCCAGCTCGCCGGCGCTCACCGCGACGACGGTGCGCGAGTGCGCCGACGCGTCGGCGTCCGTGCTGCTGTCCGAGGACTCGGTGCCCGAGTTCGACCGGCTGGAGGTGGCGGACGCCGCCGGCACCGCGATCGCCGTACGCTCCGGCGCCACCCCGCTCATCCGGTCCGCCACCGTCACCTCGCCCGGCGGGAACGGCGTGGAGATCGCCGATGACGGGCGCGGGCGCCTGGAGCACTGCGTCGTCGAGCGGGCGACCGGCGTCGCCGTGCGCATCGGCGGCGGGGCCAACGTCTCCTTCCGCGACTGCGCGTTCCGGTCGGCCGGCGACGCGGGCATCTCGGTCGAGTCCGGCGGAATGGGCGTCGTCCTGGACTGCGAGGTGTCCGGCAGCGGGGCCTCGGGCGTCGTCGTACGCGAGGGCGGCGACGTGACCATGACCCGGGCCCGGGTCAGCGGCTCCGGCGCGCACGGCGTCCTGCTGTCGGCCGGGGCACGGGCCACGCTCGACGCCTGTGAGCTGTCCACCAGCCTCGGCGACGGCATCCGGGTCGACACCGCCGAGGCGGTCTCCGTCATCGGCTGCGCCGTACGCGACAACCGTGGCGCCGGCCTGCGTCAGCCCCGCCCCGGCGGGCGGCTGACCGTACGCGACCTGGAGAGCTCCGGCAACGCCGCGGCCGACTCCTGGGGGCTCGAGGTGGGCGAGGACGTCGACCCCGAGGCGCCCGACAAGCCCGCGGAGACCCGGCAGGCCAAGCCCTCGGGGCCGCTGGAGGAGCTGGACGCCCTCGTCGGCCTGGAGGGCGTCAAGCGGCAGGTGCGCACGCTGGTCAACCTCAACCAGATGTCGCAGCGCCGGGCCCGGCTCGGCATGCCCGTGCCCCCGATGAGCCGACACCTGATCTTCGCCGGGCCGCCCGGCACCGGCAAGACCACGGTCGCCCGGCTGTACGGCGGGATCCTCACCGAACTCGGGGTGCTGCGCAGCGGGCACCTGGTCGAGGTGTCCCGCGCCGACCTGGTCGCCCAGTACGTCGGCGCGACGGCCATCAAGACCACGGAGGCGTTCAACGAGGCCCTCGGCGGCGTGCTGTTCATCGACGAGGCGTACACCCTGGTCTCGGAGGGCAAGAACGACTTCGGCCGGGAGGCCATCGACACCCTGGTGAAGCTCATGGAGGACCACCGCGACGACGTCGTGGTGGTGGCGGCCGGCTACAACGACGAGATGCAGTCGTTCCTGTCCACCAACCCCGGCATGGCCTCGCGGTTCAGCCGCACCATCGAGTTCACCAACTACTCGGTCGAAGAGCTCGTCACGATCACCGAGAACATGTGCCGGAACCACCGGTACGAGCTGGACCCGCGCACCCGGCAGGCGCTCGCCGCACACTATGAGCGCATGCCGCGCGGCGCCACGTTCGGCAACGGCCGGGCCGCGCGGGGCGTATTCGAGGAGATGGTCGACCGTCAGGCGTTCCGTCTCGCCGGGATGACCGACCCGGCCGAGAGCGACCTGACGCTGCTCCTGCCCGAGGACGTCAGCGACGACGCCGCGCGGGCGACCGAGACCTCCGCCGACCGCGAGACCCTCCTGGCCCAGCTCTCCGGCATGATCGGCCTCGGTGCCGTGAAGCGGGAGGTCAAGGACATGGTCGACCTGCTGACCGCGGCCAAGCAGCGGGAGGCCGCCGGGCTGCCCGCGCCCAACATCAGCCGGCACCTGGTCTTCACCGGCTCGCCCGGCACCGGCAAGACGACGGTCGCACGGCTCTACGCCGAGCTGCTGCACGCCCTCGGCGTACTGCCACGCGGGCAGCTGGTGGAGGTGGCGCGCGCGGACCTGGTGGGCCGCTACGTCGGTCACACCGCACAGCTCACCCGGGACGTGTTCCAGACCGCGCTGGGCGGTGTGCTGTTCATCGACGAGGCCTACACCCTCACCCCGGAGGGCTCCGGGAACGACTTCGGCCGGGAGGCCGTGGAGACGCTCCTGAAGCTGATGGAGGACCACCGCGACGAGGTCGTCGTCATCGTCGCGGGCTACACCGAGGAGATGCGGCGATTCCTCGGCTCCAACCCGGGCCTGGCCTCGCGGTTCTCCCGGCACGTGGAGTTCGAGGACTACAGCACCGACGAGCTGGTCGCGATCATGAGGAGCCAGGCCGAGGCCAACGGGTACGAGTGCGCCCCCGAGACGGTCCATTCGCTGCGGGCGTACGTGGACGCCATCCCGCGCGACCGTACGTTCGGCAACGCGCGGCTGGCCCGCCAGCTGCTGGAGACGATGATGACCCGCCAGGCCCGGCGGCTCGGCGGCATGCGTTCACCGGACGTGTCGGCCCTGCGCTCGCTGCTGCCCGAGGACATCCCGGCCGCGAACACCCCGAGCCCGCACTGACCTTGCCGACGCGCCCGCGGGCGCGTCGGCCGCGTCGGCAAGGAGTCGGCAAGCAGGCACCAAGACCGCCTGCCCAGCATGGAGCGCGATGACAGTGGTCGCGTCAAGCACGAGGGCGCGACCTGTTCCGGACGAACAGATGGGGTCGCCTCCTTATGACGCGCAGTCAGGTGCTGGACCGGCCGCTGAACCGGACCACCGTCGCCGACCGTCCGGTGGTCGCACCGCGCGGTCGCGATCGGGCGAACGCGCCGGTGCGCGCGCGACGTGGCGGCGACGTGCCGCCGCGGGGAGCGGTGCCCGCGCCGGTACAGGGCCCGGCCCAGGAGTCGGACGCTCTGGGGGACGACGCCTTCTCCCGCACGCTCTACGAGCGGCACGGCACGGTCCTGCTCAGCTTCGTCGTCCAGCTGTGCGGCGGCGACCGGTACCGGGCCGAGGACGTCGTCCAGGAGACCGCCGTACGCGCCTGGCAGCATCGGGGAATCCTCGACCCGACGACGGACCAGGTGCGCACCTGGCTGTTCACTGTCGCGCACCGGCTGGTGATCGACCACCACCGCGCCCGGCAGGCTCGGCCGAAAGAGGTCGCCGATGAGCCCGAAGAGCCCGCCGTGCCCGACCCGGCCGACCGGGTCGTGACGCTGCGGGCGGTGCTGGAGACCATGACCGAGCTCACCGTGCAGCAGCGCGAGGTCCTCATCTACACCTATTACGCCGGCTACAGCGTCGAGCAGACGGCGGCCGCGCTCGGCCTCGCGCCGGGAACGGTCAAGTCCCGCGCCCACTACGCCATGCGCGCCCTGCGCGCGTCACTGCGTGCCCAGGCCGTAATGGATTGAGCGATCCAGGCCGGGTCGTGTCAAAGAGCGAAATCCGCGCTCGAGTCGATTCCTCATCAGGTTGGGAGTTTTCACATGATGCGTAAGACTCTGGTGTCGCTGGCCCTCGCGGCGGGTGTGGCGGGCGGTGCCCTCGCCACGGCGGGCTCGGCGTCCGCCGCCACTTTCGTCCCCGGAGGCGTCTACCCGTCGGTCCAGGCGTGCTCGGACGCCGGCAACGCCGGTTTCCCGCAGGGCCGCTGGGTGGGCTTCTACTGCCAGTCGCTCGGCTACGGCCAGTACGAGCTGTGGGTGCAGCCGACCTACTAAGCCCTCGGCGCCCTGCCGTCGTAACAGGTAGGAGAAACGCGTGGCCCGGCAGTGACGAAACTGCCGGGCCACGCGTCGTTGAACCCGCCCTTCCGCTCTCAAGGCGTGGGGCATGCCGTTCGCGGCGTTCTTACGTGAGCAGAATTTTCTCCTGTCAGGAGAACCCCGCGAACGATGGTGGCCCACCCGCTCCGCGGTCGGACCGACCTGGTCGTGAATCATCCGGTAGAGGCGATCTCCCGGAGTTGTGCCAGGGAATCCCTGGCGATCTGCTGGAACGGCGTCCGGCTCGGATCGTCGACCCACTGCTCGAAGGCGACGTGCATGACGGTGGCGCCGGTGTGGGCGGCGAGGGCGGCGGCGGTGTCGTCGAGTCCCCGTGCGCGCAGGGCCCGTGTCACCGCGCCGGTCAGCGACATCGCCTTGATCAGCTCGCGTTCCCGCAGTTCGGGGCTGGCGGCGATGATCCGGTGCCGCAGGCCGGCGAACTCGCGGACCTCCTCGAACCGGACGGCGGCGGCGTCCAGCGCCGCGCCGATAAGGCCGAGAGCCGAGGTGGACGCCGGGGCGGCCTCGATGGCGGCCACCATCCGCTGCTCCAGGAGTTCCGAGCCCCAGAACAGCACCTCGCGCTTGTCCGCGAAATACCGGAAGAACGTGCGCTTCGTCAGCCCCGCGCGCTCCGCGATCTCCGCGACGGTCGTCTTCTCGTAGCCGCGCTCGCCGTAGAGGGTCAGGGCCGCCTCCTGTAGCCGCGCCCGCGCGTCCGGCCGCCATCTGCCCATGCGGCAAGACTAGCTGATGACACCCGGTGTCATCGCCGTGCTAGTGTGATGACACCAGGTGACATCACTCATTTCCGGGAGGGTTTCCCATGCGTGTTCTCGTGACCGGCGCGTCCGGGCACATCGGGTCGGCGGTCGTACCCGAACTGCTACGGGCCGGGCATCAGGTCGTGGGGCTGGCGCGTTCGGACCGCTCAGCCGAGGCGATCGCGGCCGCCGGCGCCGAGGTCCGACGCGGCGACCTGGACGACCTGGACGGGCTGCGCGAGGCCGCCGAGGCGGCCGACGGCGTCATCCACCTCGCCTTCAAGCACGACCTGATGGGGGCCGGTGACTTCGCCGGTGCGGCCGCCGCCGACTTCGCCGCCATCAAGGCGCTCGCCTCGGCGCTCGAAGGGACGGGCAAGCCGCTCGTCACCTCGTCCGGCACGCTCATGCTCGCCGGCGCGGGCATCACCGGACGACCGGGCACCGAGGCCGACTTCGCTCCCGGCGGTCCCCGGGTGGACGCGGAGAACTTCGTGATCGGACTCGCCGAACACGGCGTGCGATCGTCCGCCGTCCGGCTGCCCCCGATCGTGCACAGTTCGCTAGACCACCACGGCTTCGCGCACATCCTGATCGGCGTGGCACGGCAGACCGGCGCGTCGGCGTACGTGGGAGACGGGGCGAACCGATGGCCGTCGGTGCACACACTCGACGCGGCGCGGGTGTACCGGCTGGCCCTGGAGAGCGCCCCGGCCGGGAGCCGCCTGCACGCGGTCGCGGACGAGGGCATCCCCTTCCGCGACATCGCGGCCACCATCGGCCGCGGGGCCGGTGTGCCCGTGGAAAGCATCTCCGCAGAGGACGCCGGGGAGCGCTTCGCCTTCCTCGGCACGGTCGTGGGGGTGGACAACCCGACTTCCAGTGAGGTGACCCGAAAGGTGCTCGGCTGGGAACCGGCCCATCCGGGACTCATCGAGGACCTGGAGCAAGGCCACTACTTCGCATAAGTGAAAGCCTCTGATCGCACTGATCAGAGGCTTTCTGCTGCTCAGGGGATCCTAGTCGGCCTGGAGAACGGTGACCTCGACACACGCGCCACCGTTGCCTCCTGAGCGGCTGGCCTTACGCCATTCGGCATACTCGACGATCATGGTCTCGTCCCCTAGTCCGCCTGGACGACGGTGACCTCGACGCATGTGCCACCGTTGCCTCCTGAGCGGCTGGACTTGCGCCATTCGGAATTCTCGACGGTCATATTTCGTCTCTCACCTCCTTGATGATCGCTAGCGATGCTGTGGAGGGAAGTGCCGACGTCTGAAGCGCGTGATACGTATCAGATATCGTCCGCACCAGTTCAGGTCGTTCGTGAATATGTCCGGTCGCTGGATCTTCAGTGTACGCGATGCTCGGTTCGTTCCCGAAGCTGAGGATGTGAAATACGCCGACGAGGCCCGCGTGCGCACCGGTGGCGAACGGTATGACCTGAACCGAGATTCCCGGCCGCTCGGCCATTTTCAGCAGGTGGTCGAGTTGGCCGGCGTGGACCTTCGATCCTCCGACCGGGCGTCGGATCACCGTCTCGTCGAGTATGACCCACAGCGTCGGCGGAGTGTCCCGCGTAAAGATGTGCTGCCGGGCCATGCGTCTATCCACGAGATCGTCGATGGCGTCCGGCGGGTCCGCGGGTCGGCCGGCGACCAGCAGAGCGCGTGCCGTTTCCTCGGTCTGGAGCAGGCCGGGTACGGCCAGGGGCTCGTAGTCGAGGATTCTCGTGGCTCGGCGCTCCCTCTCCTCGTACCTCTCGAACCGCTCCACAGGGTGGTCGTGGCGGAGGTCGTCGTAGATGTCGGTGAGCGTCGACTCCGCCAGGCCTAATGCCTTCTCGATGGCGACCACCTGGTCGCGCCGCGCGCGGAGCTGGCCCGTTTCCACGTTGCTCAGCCAGCCCACCGAGTAGCCGAGTGTCCTGGCCAGGTCGGCCTGCTTGATATCCGCCGCGTCCCGACAGAACCGCACGATGCGGCCGAGCGTGATCAGCGTCGGACTGGGGGTTCTGCCCATAATCTCCCTCTTGTGGTTATTTCACTTTTGATTCAGTGAACCGTGTTTCGCCGTGGCCTTGCTCTGGTGGCTGTGTCGAACCATTCCGATCGTAGTTCGCTCGGGCCAGTCTTTAGCGGTATCGCGGCAATAGGCCGCGACTCGTTGGCGAAAGATGGGAGCGACGCGATGCGTCAGGAGCGGCGTCTGCCGCCATTCCTCACGTCGGCCGGTATAGCGCGAGACTTCGTCGCGTCCAGGCTTCGTCTGTGGGGGCGGTCCGGTCAGATCGACGACGGAGTCCAGGTCATCGGTGAGATGTTCAACAACGCGCTGATTCACACGCCGAGCCGGGACTACATCGTCGCGGTCGACTGGAACGGCGGAGCCGTCCGCCTTGAGATGTGGGACTCATCTCCACATCGCCCCACGGTCCTGCCGATCGACTTCGACGGCGAACACGGACGTGGAATGCATTTGATCGCGGCTTTCTCGGAGACGTGGGGATGCCGCGTGGTGGCCCCTGGAAAATGTGTATGGGCGGTCCTCCCCGATGCCTGACTTCGACGATCTGCTCACGCCGCGCGAGGCGGCGGCGCTGCTGGGCGTACGGACCACCACGGTCGCCCGGTGGGCGCGGGACGGGCTCATCAAGCCCGCCGTACGCACCCCCGGCGGCCATCGCCGCTACCGGCGCGGCGAGGTGGTGGCTCTCCGGGACGCCAACGTGGTCGAGCGGCAGGGCTTCGAACGGGATGCCGCGCGTCTCTACGACCAAGGCTGGCCCATCCGACGCGTGGCGCAGGAGTTCGGCGTCAGCTATGGCTTGATGCGCCGGATCCTGCGGAAACAGACGGCCTTACGGGACCGCGGTGGGAAGGCGCGGTGATCGCCTCACCAGGCGACGGTGAATCTCGTGCGGTGGTGGGCCGGGTTCTCCGCCTCGTCGAGCAGGGCGACCGCGAGGTCCTCCATGGAGATCGCGGAGTTCCCCTCGTCGTCGGTCAGCAGCGTGTCGGTGCCCGTCCGGTAGACGCCGGTGCGCTTCCCCGGTTCGAGCAGTGCGGCCGGGCTCAGGTAGGCCCAGTCCACGTCGGTTTCGGTGGTGCGGCAGACCGTGAGCTGTTCGGCGCACGCCAGCGCGATCGGCCGCCAGTCCGCCGGGAAGTCCGGGTCGTCGATCACGAAGCCGCCGGTGCCCGGCACGGTCAGGGTCGCCGCGCCGCCGACGATCAGCAGCCGTGGCGCCGGAGCGCGGTCGAGCGCTTCGGTCACCACCCGGCTTCCGGTGTCTCCGGCCGCGCCGAACACGGTGATGCGCATGTCTCTCTCCTTCAGCAGGCGCGGGCCGGGGCCGGCACCGGTGCGGGTTCAGGCGTGGGGGTGGGGCGCGTACGGCGCGTCTGGCCGAGCAGCGTGCCGCCGAAGGCGATCGCCATGCCGAGCGCCTGGAGCGCGTTGAGCGCCTGGCCGAGCGCGGCCCAGCCGATCACCGCGGCGGACAGCGGGCTGAGCAGGGTGAGGAACGCGACCGAGGTGGCGGGCAGCCGGGACACGCCGCGGAACCACAGCCAGTACCCGATCGCCGTGCCGACGACGCCGAGGTAGACGTAGCCGGCCACCGCGCGGCCGTCGAGGGCGGGCGGGGCGCCCTCCGCGAGCAGGCTGACGGGGACGAGCAGGAGCCCGCCGGCGGTGAGCTGCCAGCCGGTGAGGGTGAGCGCTCCGACGCCCTCCGGACGTCCCCAGCGCTTGGTGAGCACCGTTCCGGCCGACATCGCCGCGGCCCCGGCCAGTCCGGCGAGTACGCCGACGGTGTCGAGGCGCGCGCCGGAGCGCAGGACGACCAGGCTCACGCCCAGCACCCCGATGAGGCCGGCGAGCAGGCGGCGGGCGGTCGGCCGTTCGGCGAGCAGCATGGCCGCGAAGACCAGCGCGAAGAGCGGTCCCACCGAGCCCAGGACGGCCGCCACGCCGCCCGGCAGCCGGTACGCCGCCAGGAACAGCAGGGGGAAGAACGCGCCGATGTTCAGCACGCCCAGCACCGCCGCCCGCCAGATCCACGCGCCGCGCGGAAGCGTACGGGTGAGGGCCAGCAGGGCCAGGCCGGCCGGGAGCGCCCTCATCAGCGCGGTGAACATCGGCCGGCCGGGCGGCAGGAACTCCGTGGTGACCGCGTAGGTCGATCCCCAGGCGAGCGGGGTGAGCCCGGTCAGCGCGAGATCCCGCGCGTTGGGGAGGCGTGAAAGAGGCATGGCGATCTCTCCACATTGATAATCTCAACGTTGAGATAACTGTGCAACGCGAAGACCTTCAACGTCAAGTAGTTCAACGTTAAGATTGTCAATCGTGAGAGGGAGGACCCATGAGTGACGCGGTTGACCTGGTGCTGGCCCAGTGGGGACGGGAACGTCCCGACGTCGACGTGTGGCCGATGGGGATCGTCGGGCGGATCTCCCGCCTGTCACGGTTGCTGGACATCCGGTTGAAGGAGTTCTTCGCCGAGCACGACCTGGAGCGGTGGGAGTTCGACGTCATGGCCACCCTGCGCCGGTCGGGCCCGCCGTACGAGCTGACGGCCGGCGCCCTCAACCGGGCGGCGATGATCACGTCCGGTGCGATCACCAACCGCATCGACCGGATGGCCAAGCGGGGACTCGTCGAACGCGTGCCCGACGAGACGGACCGCCGCTCGGTGCGCGTACGGCTCACCGAACGCGGCTGGGAGACGGTCGAGAAGCTGGTCGGCCCGCACACCGAGAACGAGGCGCTCCTCCTGGCCGCACTGGGCCCACGCGAGCGCGACCGGCTGGCGGGCACGCTGCGCGACCTCCTGGAGTCCCTCGGCGACACGTCACTCGACTAGGACCACGGGCCGCCGTGCGCGGCTCAGTCGAGCAGGGCCGTCTGCATCTGCACCGCCTTGCGCCGGGCGATCCGCAGGGCCCGGCCGGGCGGCAGGATGCGGCCCTTGATGTTGCCGAACAGGAAGCCTTCGTCCGGTGGGCACGACATCAGCAGGGAGGGCGTGTTGACCTCCTGGAGCCGCCGCATCATCATCTCGCCCAGCCCGCGTCCGGCGCCCGCCGCGGACCGCGCGACGACCAGGTGCAGGCCGACCTCGTAGCCGAGGGCGAGATGCGGGATGAGCGGGTCGAACGGATGCTGCATCGGGCCCGCGCCGACCATGTCGTAGTCGTCGACCAGGATGAACAGCCGGGGCCCGCTCCACCAGTCGCACAGCCGCATGCGGGCCGGCGCGATGTCCGGGCCCGGCACGCGCGCCTTGATCGCCCGTCCGGCGCCGTCCAGGAGGTCGCGTAGCGCGTCAATCGACACGGCGTGCCCGAGCCGGTATTCGTCGGGCACCGCCTCGACCAGCTCACGGCGGTAGTCCACCACCATGATGCGGGCCTCCTCGGGCGTGTACCGCGTGGTGATGGCCTTGGCCATGAGCCGCAGCAGGTTCGTCTTGCCGCACTCGGTGTCGCCGACCACGATCATGTGGGGGTTCTCGCCGAAGTCGTGCCACACCGTGGAGAGCCGTTCTTCCTCCAGCCCCAGGGGCACGCGGAAGTCGCCCTCGGGCGCGGGCAGCTCGCGTGCGTGCAGCGTGGCCGGCAGCATCCGCACCGGCGGCGCCGGCGGCCCCGACCAGCTCTCGCTCACCGCCGCCACCAGCCCGGCGACCCCCTCCGCGAGGTCGCCGGCGCTCTCCACCGAGTCGATGCGCGGCAGAGCGGTGAGGTAGTGCAGCTTGCTGTCGCGGGTCATGCCGCGGCCGGGGACGCGCGGCACGGAGGCCGCGCGGCGGGCGTCGATCTCCGAGTCCATCGGATCGCCCATCCGCAGCTCCAGGTGGGTCGCGGCCTGGTCGCGCACGGCCGCCGTCAGCTCGACCCAGCGTGCGGTCGTGATGATGAGGTGGATGCCGTAGTTGAGGCCGCGGGCGGCGATCGCGTTGAACGTCGGGAGGTACCGGTCGTAGTCCTGCCGGAGCGTCGACCATCCGTCCACGATGAGGAACACGTCCCCGTGCGGCTGGTCGGCGAACTCGCCCTCCGCCCGGCGGCGCCGGTAGGTCGCCATCGAGTCGATCTCGTGCGTGAGGAAGAACTGCTCGCGGTCGGCGAGCAGCGCGGTGACCTCGGCGATCGTCCGGCCGACGCGTTCGGCGTCCATGCGCGCGGCGACCCCGGCGACGTGCGGGAGGCCGGCCAGGCCGATCAGCGTGCCGCCGCCGAAGTCGAGGCAGTAGAACTGCACCTCGCGCGGCGTGTGGGTGAGCGCCAGCGCGGCGATCATGGTGCGGATGAGCGTGCTCTTGCCGCTCTGCGGGCCGCCGGCGATGGCGACGTGGCCGCCCGCGCCGTGCAGGTCGACGACCAGCAGGTCGCGGATCTGCTCGAAGGGCCGGTCGACGATGCCCACCGGCACGGTGAGCTCGCCGCGGAGCTCCCAGTCGACGGTCGTCAGGCCGAGAACGTCGTCGGGCTCGAGCGGCGGGAGG
This sequence comes from Actinoallomurus iriomotensis, assembly GCF_030269445.1. Taxonomy (GTDB): domain Bacteria; phylum Actinomycetota; class Actinomycetes; order Streptosporangiales; family Streptosporangiaceae; genus Actinoallomurus; species Actinoallomurus iriomotensis. The sequence goes on along the minus strand of NZ_BSTJ01000014.1, from coordinate 159,359 downwards.
ATCTGGTCGAGCGTCGGGGGCAGGTCCAGCGGCGGCAGCCACACCTGGTGGGCGGGCGGACCGGCGTCGCGCATCCGGTCGACCGCGACCGACAGCAGCGTCTCGCCGGTCTCCTCGGTCTCCTCCTCGGCCTCCACGGGCTCGGGCGGCTCGACCGGCGCGACCCGCGAGGCGGACCACGGCACCACCTGGCTCGCGACCCGCGCCTGGTCGGCCTTGCTGCGCGCCCGGTATGCGCCGGAGGAGTAGGCCGCGCGGAACCGCGTCAGCGCCTCGACACCGGTCTTGAGGAAGCCGCTGCCGGGCTGCGGCGGGAGCGTGTGCGCGTCCGGGACGCCGAGCACGCCGCGGCTCTCCATGGCCGAGAACGTTCGCAGGCCGATGCGGTAGGACAGGTGGCTCTCCAGCTGGTGCATCCGGCCCTCGTCGAGCCGCTGCGAGGCGAGCAGCAGGTGCACGCCGAGGCTGCGGCCGAGCCGGCCGATCATCACGAACAGCTCCATGAAGTCGCGGTGTGCGGCGAGCAGCTCGCTGAACTCGTCCACCACCACGAACAGGCTCGGCAGCGGCTCCAGCGGCGTGCCGGAGGCGCGCGCCCGCTCGTACTCCAGCACGGACACGTAGTTGCCGGCGGCGCGCAGCAGCTCCTGCCGCCGCATCAGCTCACCGTGGATCGCGTCGCGCATGCGGGCGACCAGCGACGCCTCGTCGGCCAGGTTCGTGATGACCGCGGAGACGTGCGGCAGCTCGTCCAGGCCGAGGAAGGTCGCGCCGCCCTTGAAGTCGACGAGGACGAAGTTGAGCGTCTCGGAGGAGTTGGTCAGCGCCATCGCGAGGACGAGCGTGCGCAGCAGCTCGCTCTTGCCCGAGCCGGTCGCGCCGATCAGCATGCCGTGCGGGCCGGTGCCGCCCTGCGCGGACTCCTTGATGTCCAGCTCCACGGGCGTGCCGTCGGCGCCGACCGCGATCGGCACCTTCAGCCGCTCGGAGGCCGTGCGCTTGCGCCACAGCGTCGCGGGGTCGTGGCGGTGCAGGTCGGGGATGCCCAGCAGCGTGGCCAGATCGATGGTGGACGACAGCGGTTCCGCGGTCTCGCCGCCCACGCCCAGCCGGTACGGCGAGAGCCTCTTGGCCAGCGCGGCCGCGCTCCGCACGCCCAGGTCATCGGGCCGGCCGAGCAGGGTCGTCTGCTCCTTGCGGTCGCGGTCGGTACGGACCAGCCGCAGCTCGCCGTCCCGCACATCGAGACGCAGGGTCGTACGGCCCGGCCGCCAGGTGAGCGTGCCACTCAGGTCGAGCACGGTGACATTGCGCATCCCCGGGCCGTCCAGCGGGTGCCCGGCCGGGATGGTGGCGCCGTCCACCACGATGAGCGTGTACGGCTCCTCGCGGCCGGTCCGCGCCTCCGGGTCGTACTGCGGGCGCTCCCAGAACTCGGCGCCGAGCATTCCCTCCAGTTCCGGGAAGTCGGTGGCGATCATGCGGACCGGCCCGGCGCCGTCGTTGTCGTGCGGGTTGTGGTTGTGCGGCAGCCACTTGACCCACTCCCACTCGGCCCGGCGGCCGGGCGCGACGCACAGCGCGAGCCACAGGTCGTCCGGGCAGTGGAAGACGACGAGCTGAGCGATCATCGCCCGCACCATGCCGCGGATGGCCTCCTCGTCCCCGCGCATCAGCAGCCGGGCCCAGGACCGCAGGTAGACGGCGGTGGGCTGCTCGGGCACGGTGGCGTACGCGCGGATGAAGCTGCGCAGCGCGTGGGCGGTCAGCGGTTCGAGGTCCTCGACCGGCTTGGTGGAGGTCGGCGACAGCCGCAGCCCGAGCTTCTGCTCGCCGATGGCGAGCCGCGCCTCGGCGAAGTCGGGGTCGGACGGGCGGCGCTCCCACATGCGGGTGGTGCCGATCACGGACCACAGCGTCAGCGGGGACGGGTGCCGCCAGACCAGGGACTTCTGTTGGTCGCGCACGGCGTTGCGGACCTTGCGCCGGGTCTGGGAGAGATAGCGGAGGTAGTCGCGGCGCGCGCCCTTGAGCTTCTGCTTGCGTTCGCCGCTGCGGCGCATGCCGTTGCCCAGCAGCATCGCACCGGCGGCGGCGACCATCATGATCAGCGAGATCGGCAGGAAGCCGTTGGTCCTGCTCCCGCCGCCGCGCGTCATGTACATCATCATCATGGCGCCGGACATCAGCGCCATCGGCAGGTACGTCCAGATGGCGGACGAGTCGGGCACCGTTTCGGGGAGGGTCGGCGGCTCCTGGAGGTTGATCTCCCCGTCGGGCATCTCCGGCGCGCGTCGGCGCACGGGCCTGCGGAAAAGCAAGAAACTCAACGGGGGCCTCCTGGGCGTGTGCGGCACGGCACGCGGCGATGGGTCGGCGGTGTGCGGAGAGCGGCCGAGGAGAAGCGAGCGGACTCGTTGCCAGGCATCGTACAGTGACCAGCCATCGACCGGATCGTTAGAACACGGATGAACCGGGTGCTCTTCGCTTACGTATGCCTAACCGGAGAGCACTGACGAGAACAACAGAACATGCCTTAATCGCAGAAGGAGGGCCCCATGAGCGGTGGCACGGCGGCGGGGCTGTGCCGGCTGACGGTACGCGCGCCCTCGAAGGCCATCGACCTCGCCGTACCCGCCGACGTCCCGGTCGCCGACCTGCTTCCGGCCGTGCTCGGGTACGGCGGAGACGACCTCGGCGAGGCGGGCCTCGAACACGAGGGCTGGGTGCTCCAGCGGCTGGGTGAGGCCCCGCTCGACCAGGAGGCCACGCTCGAGTCGCTCGGGCTGCGCGACGGCGACACGGTCTACTTGCGGCCCCGTACCGAGGCGCTGCCCGAGGTACGGCTGGACGACATCGTCGACGGCATCTCGACCACGATGAAGGAGAGCCCGCACGGCTGGAGCCCGCAGGCGAGCCGGCGGCTGCTGCGCGGGCTGACGCTGGTGGCCCTCATCGGCGCGCTCGTCATCATCGCGCTGCCGGGCGGTTCGGCCGTGCAGCGCGAGATCACGGCGGGCGCGTTCGCGTTGCTGCTGCTGGCCGGCGCCGCCGCGGCGAGCCGCGCCGTGGGCGACGCGGCCGCGGCCGCGCTCTTGGGCGCGATGGTCGGCCCGTACCTCGTGCTGGCCGGCTGGCTGCTGCCCGGCGGCTCGCTGAGCGGCCCGGACCACTATCAGACGCTCGGCGCCCGGCTGCTGGCCGCGTCCGCGGCGGAGGCGGGCGCCTCGGTGCTCGCGCTCGCCGTGGTGGCGGCCTACACGGCACTCTTCGTCGGCGCGACCGTGTTCGCGCTCGCGGGCGCGCTCGGCGGCGTCCTGCTGATGGTCGCGGACATGCCGCCCGAGCACGCGGCGAGCATCGTGGCCCTCGTGGCGGTCATCTTCGGCGCGTTCGTACCGTCGCTGTCGTTCCGGCTGTCGGGGCTGCGGACGCCGCCGCTGCCGACCAACGCCGAGCAGCTCCAGGAGGGCATCGAACCGCGCTCGCCGTCGGCCGTGGCCGCTCGCGCGGTCATCGCCGACACCTGGATGACCGCCATGTACGCGACGGTCGGCCTGACCTCCGCCCTCTGCCTGACGGCGCTGGCCCACAACCACCGGCTCAGCCAGCTGATGATGGCCTTCGCGCTGTCCCTGCTCCTGGTGTTGCACAGCCGGGGACTGGGCAACGTCTGGCAGCGCCTGTCCCTGGTCGCGCCGGGCGTCTGGGGCGCCGCCATGATGATCGCCGTCCACGTCGCCGGGGTCGATCCGGGCGGCCGTACGCTGCCGGCGGTCGGGGTGGCGTCGGCCGCCGCCGCGCTTCTCATCTCCGGCTGGGTCGTGCCGGGCCGCCGGCTCGTGCCGTACTGGGGCCGGGCCGCGGAGATCCTGCACAGCCTGGTGGCGGTCAGTCTGCTGCCACTGGCCCTGTGGGTCCTCGGCGTGTACAGCGAGTTGCGGGCGATCGGCTGATCCGGGACAGGAGAGGACGGGCGGAAGACGATGCAGTCACGCCGTGACCAGGTCCAGGCCCACCTGTTCGTCATGGGCCGGATCACCTCCGGGATGCTGCGGGCCGACCCGGACGCGCCGGAGAGCCCGCAGGGCCGGACGAACCGCGGCGCGGTCGCCGGGATCGTCGTCGCGCTGCTGCTGTGCGCCGCGGCGTTCGTCTGGGGGCTGATCTCCCCGGGCCGGTCGAACACCTGGCGCGATCCGCAGAGCCTGATCGTCGACCAGGACACCGGCGCCGCCTACCTGTATGTGGACGGCCGGCTGCGGCCGGTCCGCAACTACGCGTCGGCGCGCCTGATCGGCGGCACCAAGATGACGACGCACAAGGTGCGGACGAAGTCGCTGGACGGCGCGCCGCACGGGCAGCCGGTCGGCATCGTCGGGGCGCCCGACTCGCTGCCGGCGCCGGCGGACCTCGACCAGGACCCCTGGGCGGTGTGCTCCAGCGCCGGGGACACCGGGCCCGCCGCCACCTCGACGACGCTCGCCGTGGGCGCGAGCACCACGGGCGACGATCCACTGACGGCGGGCGAGGGGATGCTCGTCACCGGGCCCGACTCCGCCGTGTACCTCGTGTGGCAGGGCAGCCGGCTGCGGATCGACCAGAAGAGCGGTGCGATGTCCGCGCTCGGCTACGCGGGGCGGCCCCCGTCTCCGGTCTCGGCGGCGTTCCTCGACGCGCTGCCGGCCGGACCCGACCTGACCGCGCCCGCCGTGCCCGGCATGGGCACCGCCGGACCGGCCCTCGACGGGCACGCGACCCGTGTCGGCCAGGTCTTCCGGGTCGGTGTGATCGGCTCCGAGCCGCGCTACTACCAGCTCCGCCAGAACGGCCTGGCCGAGATCAGCGTCACCGTCGCCGACCTGCTGATGGGCGACCCGGACGTCCGCCGCCTGGCGTACGCGAACCGGAGCGCGACCGCGGCCTCGTTGTCGCCCGACGTGCTGAACGCGCACCTCGCCCCGGCGGACCAGACGTCGTCCCCGGGCACGCTGCCCGAGACGCCACCCCGGCTCGTGAGCCGCGGCATCTCCCAGGCCGCGTGCGTACGGGTCGCGCCGGGCGACGCGGGTCCCCGGGTGAGCGTGGTGCTGGCGGATCCGGGCACGCTCGGCATGGTCGCCCAGGCGGCGACCTCCGCCGCATGTGTTCCCGTGGACCGCATCACCACTCCGCCGGGCGGCGGGGTTCTCGTACGGGCGCTGGCGGCCGACGGCGGCACGGGCGGCGCCACCGTCTACCTCGTGACCGACACCGGCACCAAGTACCGCGTGCCGACCAGTGCCGATCTCACGGCGCTCGGCTACTCGATCGGAGAGGCGGTGGCGCTGCCGTCACCGCTGCTCGCGATGATGCCGGCCGGCCCGGACCTGAGTGCGGCCGCCGCCGCTTCGGGCTCCACCCCGACGCCGACGGAGCCGTGCGGAGGCGCCGGGCAAGGCGGTGACAAGTCCACGACAAGTCGCACCCGATAAGGAGAAGAGGGCATGGGGCGATGATGCGGATGGCGGACGCGCCGGCTCGACGGGCGCTTCCCATCCTGCCCCCGATCCCGTGCACCGAACCAGAGAGGAAGGCGGACGGTGGCAGCCAACGGAATGCAACAGTCGCAAGTATCGGCGACCAAGAACGGCATCAACGCCCTCGAACAGGCGTTCACCGGCATCACGAAGATCCGGCAGGACGTCGAGTCGACGCGCTACAACCTCGCCTCGGGCTACAAGGGCTCGGACGGCGGGAAATTCGGTGAGCTCGTCAACAACTGGGAACAGCAGTGTGACGTCATCCTCGGCAACCTGCGGGACATGGTCGACAAGCTCAACACCACCCTGACCTCCCAGCACCAGCAGCAGGGGTCGAGCAACGAGTCGATCAACCAGGCGTACAACCAGTCGCAGTCCGTCTTCGACGCCCTGCACGGCTGAGCACGTTCCCCTCCCTCCCGCGGACGAGAAACGAGGACATCGATGAGCGAGGACTTCACCGACGGTTACATCTACGTCGACTACTCCCACATGAGCAACGCCGCCGACGACCTGGTCTCCCAGACCAAGGCCATCGCGCAGACGATCTCCAACATGGAGATGGAGCTCTCCGAGCTCAAGAAGAGCTGGATCGGTGACGACAAGGACACCTACACCCAGAAGCAGACCGCGTGGGACAACGCCATCAAGGCGATGGAGAACATGCTCACCCAGCACTCCCAGCTTCTGGACGAGATCTCCGGCAGCTACAAGTACAACGAGAACAACCTCAGCCAGATGTGGTCCGAGGTACGCATCGGCGGTTGATCGTCCGTCTCCGGCCGCTCGTGGTCACGGGCGGCCGGAGGCGACGCGGACGGCCTGACATCCCACGCACTCAGGAGAGGTGAGCAGTGGCCGACAAGCCGAAACTGACTTTGGACAAGGCGGGCCTGAAGAGCTTCGTCGACGACCAGATCGTCCCCTTCTCGGACTCCCTCGACAAGATCGCGAATCAGGACAGCGACGAGGGGGTGACGATGGACAGCCTCCTCGGAAAGGGCAAGATCACCGAGGGCGAGCCGGAGATCTTCAAGATCCAGCATCCGCTGTCGATCGGCCAGATGGCGACCGACGACACGCGTACCCACGGCAAGGCGGTCGTCGCGGCCATCACCGACACCGCGCAGTCGATCTCGGATGTCTACGTCAAGCAGATCAAGCTGTTCAAGGACCTGCACACGAACCTGAACACCACGATCAGCAAGCTGATGGACGGCCAGCACGACAACCTGGTGAAGATCGACGGAAAGATCTTCCTGGACGGTCTGGGCACCGTGCCCGGCGACTTCCAGGGGACCGGCGGTTCTCAGCAGACCTGAGCGCCGGCTGACATCCCGGCCCACGTAAATCTTCCACCGGAGAGCGGACCATGGCGGACAGCACCGACGACAAGGCGCCGGCCTATTCGGCGAACGACAAGTGGGCCGAGGCCGTCAACCTGCTCACCGGCTACAAGCTGCCCCCGCGCGGCACGATCTTCAAGGACAAGCTGTACGGCAACGACGACATCCCGCTGATGAAGCTCGAGATCAGCGACTGGGACGTCGAGCCGGACCTGGCCGAGCTGAGCGCCATCAACGCCATGAACTGGCGGACGGAGAACTCCGGCTGGCGCATCGAGAACACCGACTTCGTCGTGCCGTTCTTCAACGGACCGACGAGTGTCGGCTCGACGGTGAACATGCGCAAGGCGCGGATCACTCTGCTGGGCACCACGGGCCACGACGTTCCGGCCGGCGGCGTGACCCACGGCGGCCAGTTCACCGAGCACGGCAGCCACCTCATGCCCGACGGCTTCAAGGGGTGGGACTCCGGGCCGCTCGCCAGCTACAGCTACGGCGGTGGCGTCGCGCTTGAGGCGTTGATGAACGACCCGTACTCCACCTGGGGTTTCTCCTGGAACGACATCCACGTCGATGACGCGAACGCCGTCGACCTGACCGGGTTCGAGCGGGCCGCCGAGGCGTTCGACCGGGCGGCGCGGTTCTTCTATCTCTCCCGCGCCACGATCCAGACCTGGGAGGACCAGCTCGGCGCGGAGGACGCGGCGTGGCGGGGACAGGCCGCCGGTGTCTTCTGGGACATCATCCACCAGCTCGGCGTGACGTACCAGAACTACTCGGACACGCTCCCGCTGGAGTTCATCTTCTCCAAGGCCGGTGACGACCTGCGCCGGGCGAAGCAGGGCGTCTCCAACGCCATCACCAACCTGCACTCGACCTGGAGCACCTGGGCGCTCTACACCGGCAACCCGCTGCGGTGGCTGCACGACATCCTGCTCGAGGTCACCGACGACATCTGGGACAACAACCTCGTCAAGGTCCGCGCCGTGCCGTACGTCTCCGAGTACGTCACCACGTGGTCGAACGAGGTGGCCAGCGAGGGTTTCCGTACCAGCGCCAACAAGAAGAACGGCGGCAGCTACGGCGACCTGAACGACATGAGCACCTGGAAGGCCATCGGCGACGAGGCGGTCAGCCGCTGGCAGCAGTCCGTGGTCGACCAGCTCGGTACGGCCGGCAGCAAGGCGCTCGACGCGGTCAACAACGCCTGGGTCGACCTCAGCAAGACCCTGCAGAAGCTGACGACCCAGAGTGTCAACCTCCAGTCCGACTACCAGGCGGACAAGGCGGCGGCGGAGCAGGACAAGGCCGACAAGGCGGCGGCCGACGCGGCGGCGCACGAGAAGGAGATGGAGGACAAGGCCGACAAGCAGCGGGCCGAGGACCTCGCGCACCAGAAGGAGATGGAGGACAAGGCGGCGGCCGACGCGGCTGCCGCGGCGGCGCATCAGAAGGAGATGGAGGACAAGGCCGACAAGCAGCGGGCCGACGACCTCGCGCACCAGAAGGAGATGGAGGACAAGGCCGAGAAGGAGCGCGAGGAGCAGGAGAAGGAACAGAAGGAGCAGCAGGCCAAACAGGAGCAGCTCCAGAAGGAGCAGGAGGCCAAGCAGGAGCAGCTGCAGAAGGAACAGGAGGCCAAGCAGGAGCAGCTCCAGAAGGAGCAGGAGGCCAAGCAGGCGGAGCAGGAGAAGAAGCAGGAGGAGCTCCAGAAGGAGCAGGAGCAGAAGGCCGAGCAGCAGTACCAGCAGCAGATGGCCATGCAGACGGCCATGCAGAAGCAACAGGAGAAGAAGCAGGAGGAGCAGGAGAAGAAGCAGGAGCAGCTCCAGAAGGAGCAGGAGAAGAAGCAGGAGGAGGCGCAGCAGAAGCAGGAGCAGCTCCAGAAGGAGCAGGAGGCCAAGCAGGAGAAGCTGCAGAAGGAGCAGGAGGCCAAGCAGGAGGAGCAGCAGAAGAAGCAGGAGGAGCAGCAGAAGAAGCAGGAGGAGCTGGCCCAGCAGCAGTACAAGGAGCAGCAGCAGACCCAGGCCGACTACCAGAAGAAGCAGGAAGAGCAGGCCAAGCAGCAGTACGAGCAGCAGCGCAAGGACCAGCAGGACGAGGTCGCGCGGCAGGAGAAGCTCCAGAAGGAGCAGGAGAACAAGGCCCAGCAGCAGTACGACCAGCAGCAGAAGCAGGCCCAGCAACAGGCCGACCAGCAGCAGAAGCAGGCCCAGCAGCAGGCCGACCTGCAGCAGAAGCAGGCCCAGCAGCAGTACGACCAGCAGCAGAAGCTGCTCCACCAGCAGTACCAGCAGTTGCCGGGCGGCGGGACCCCCGAGCAGCAGCACCAACAGCAGCAGTTGCAGCACCTTCAGCAGCTCCAGCAGCAGCAGGACCAGTTCCAGCACCAACTGGAGAACGCCTACAACGGCGGGCAGGTCGGCAGCCAGACCCATCTCAACCCCGACGGAACCGTCACCACCGACTACAGCAACGGCAGCTCGACGACGATCAACCCGCACACGGGACAGGAGACGACGACCCTCCCGGACGGCAGCGTCACGACCGAGCACCTGAGCCCCGGGCACTCCTTCACGAACCCCGACGGCAGCTCGACGACGGTCAACAACGACGGGACCCTCACGACTCACTTCCCGGACGGCAGCGTCACCACGGTCAACCCGCAGACGGGAATGGCCACCACGCACGAGCCGGACGGGAAGACCATCACCACGCCGCTGGGCAACGGGGCCACACTGCCGCACGTCTCAACGCCGAACCTCAATTCGTCCTACGAGCCCGAGCTGCACGACGTGGTGCCGTACGACGGGACGCTGGGCTCCGCGGGCTCCCTGCCGACGGCCCAGCAGCTGGTGCCCGGCAGCTCCGTCAGCCAGTCCGGGAACTACCTGCCGCTGGGTACCCGCATCGACGGGAGCACGACCGGTGGGATGCCGCCGGCCGGCACGCCGATGACGGGCGGCACGCCCATGGGCGGGATGCCGATGGGCGGGATGGGTGGCATGGGCGGCATGGGGGGAGCCGACAAGCAGGGCTCCGGCGAGCGCGTCCGCCAGGTCTACGACGACGACGACATCGTCACCGCCGAGGGCGGTTCCCTCGGCCGGCGGAGCCGCCGCCCGGCCGCCTACGAGACCGAGACCGCGGCGGGCCGGCGCACGCCCACCGCCGCGGGCTACGACCCGTACGCGGGAGACGCCGAACGCGAGCGGACCGAGAGCGGCGAGCGGGAGCGCGAGTCATGGGTGCCCGAGGAGGAGGACGTCTGGGGCACCGACGAGGGCGGCTCACCCGCCGTCATCGGATGACGTACGCCACGGTCACGCGAGGGAGGGAACAGCACGGATGGATCTGAATGAGGAGATGGCGGCGAGGGTCGCCGAGGCGCGGGAGCGCCTCGAGTCGACCAAGGCCGCGGTGGCGCGCGCACGCGCCGAGCTGAACGAGGCGTCCACGACCGTACGGTCCAAGGACCGCTCCGTCGAGGTGACGGTCGGCCCGCAGGGCGAGCTGAAGCGGGTGAAGTTCCTGGACGAGAAGTACCGGACGATGGAGCCGGCGCAGCTGTCCGCGGCCATCGTCGAGGCGGCCGACAAGGGCCGGGCGGTGATGGCCCGCCGGGTGAAGGAGACCTTCTCCGAGATCAGCCGGATGGGCCGGAGCGGCTCGGACCTGCCCGCCTACACCCCCGACTGGGAACAGATCTTCGGGTCGGCGCTGAAGGCGGGGGGCCGCGGGGCCCCATCGCGCCGGGACCGGACGACCCGGAAACTGCACGACGAGATCGTGGAGGATGGCGATGTCTGACAAGTTCCAGGCGAACCCGGACCGGGCCAAGGCGGCCAGGGAGAAGATCCTGGGTCTGGGCGACGAGATCAAGGGCATCAACCAGCGCTTCCTGGACGGGCTGAGCAACGCCGGGGAGGTCCTCGGCCACGACGAGTTCGGCCGGACCGCGTTCACGCAGCTCAACGGACAGAAGCTCCAGTTCAGCCAGGTGCTCGCCGCGTTCGGCCTGGTCCCCGAGGGGTTCGACGAAGCGCTCAACAACCAGAGCAAGTACGTGAAGAAGACCCAGGCGGGGATCGTCGACGCCATCAACGAGTACGGCGCCTACCAGGGTGAGGGCCATCCGGGGAGAGGCGGCCTGACCGGCAAGTAAGCGAGGGTACGGGGTCGTGGGTGACGCGCCGGAAGGGCTGACGTTCAACGAGGACGAACGCAAGCTCTTCCTGTTCCTGATGGGGACGGAGCCGCCGGAGGCTCCTCCCCAGGACGTCTATGCGCTCAGGACGCCGTTCGACAACCTCAACCAGGAGCTGGGCTCGCTCGCGGAGCACTACGCCGGCGTCGTCAGCGACATCGACGGCGCGCTGCCCGACGAGGTCGTCGCGCAGTTCAAGCAGACGTTCGGCGCGTTCCTCGGCGCGAACGGCGGCATCAACCACATCGACCAGATCAGAGAGGCCGCCCAGCAGATGGGCGACCAGGTCGGTGAATGGGCACGGAGCCTCCTGGAGGCCCAGGTCCAGATCATCGCGATGCTGATCGCGTTGATGGTGCAGCTCGCGATCATGACGGCGCTGGCCGCCTTCACCGGCGGCTCGACGCTCGGCGAGGAGGTGGTCGCCGAGCAGACCACGCGTCTCGGCCTCGAGATGATCATGCAGCAGCTCCTGTCGCTCACCCGGTTCATCATGCCGACGGCTCTCCAGGCGGCGATCGGCGCGCTGCTGATGATGGCGGCGAGCCTGGTCGCGTCCTCGATCGACGGCGACCCGCAGGGCCCCCACATCAACTGGAAGTGGGTCGGCGAGGGTGCGCTCGGCGGAGCCCTCGCCGACATCGGCATCCGGGGCATCGGCGGTCTCTTCGACAACCTCATCGGCAACGCCCTCAAGAGCCTCGACAACAAGTTCATCACCGAGCTGACGAACATCACGGGCGACTTCGTCAAGATGGGCGGCGGCGGCGCGATCGCCGGCACGTTCACCCAGGGGCTGATCGACGGCAACTGGCAGGTCCTGCCGATGATGTTCGTCGGCGGCGGCATCGGCGGTGTGGCCTTCGGCGCGGCCGTACGGGGCGCCGCGCTGGGCGGCATGAAGTACCGCATGGCGAAGCTGAACATCGACCCGAACCTCATCCGGCCGATCGACAAGTCAGACCTGCTGACCGACCCGCCGTCGGGCAGGGGTCCGGGCGATTCCCCCGGCGGTGGCGGCCCCAGGGGGACCGTCGACACCTTCAGCCCGCAGAGGGTCATCGACCAGCCGCCACCGGAGGGGCCGGTTCCGGGGCTCAACGGGCCACGGGGCGGCGGGCCGGTGCGTCCCGGACCGGAGCGTCCCGGACCGGGCCTGATCGAACCGCTGCCACACGAGACGCTCGGCGACGAGTCGACCGTCAGCCCCGACCTGGAGAACCCGGCCGCCGTCAACCCCTTCCGGTCACCGTCCGGCGTCGAGGAGAGGCCGCCGGCCCTGCCGAACGTCCCGTCGTCGCGGGTCCCGTTCACCCAGATGCCGCCGAGGCTGGAGGAGAACGGGCCGCCGATCGTGGAAGAGCGGCCGATCACGCCCAGCACGGATCCGCTCACCGGCACCACCCGGACTCCGGGCGTCCTGGGGGGCCGACCGGTGGGCCGGGAGAACCTCCCGCCCGGGGAGACCCCGTTCTCCGAGAACATGCCGGTGCTGGACGAGAACGGCCAGCCCATCGTGCGGCCTCCGGCGCTGGATGAGCACGGCCGGCCCATCGTCGAGCCTCCCGTGCTGGATGAGCACGGCCGGCCCATCGTCGAGCCTCCCCTGTTGGATGAGCACGGCCAGCCCATCGTCGAGCCTCCGGTGCTGGATGAGCACGGCGTGCCCATCGTGGAGCGGCCGGTCACCTCGTCCACGAACCCGGCCGTCACGTCCCGGGGCACCGAGCCCGCGACGACTCCGCTGCCGTCGAACCGGCCGCCGGAGTCGGCCCCGGTGCCCGGGCGCGATGGCGCGGTCCAGGATCGGCCCGTGCCGCCCGCGCGGCCCGTACGCACCGAGTCGGTGACGAACGAGAAGGGTTCCGACGGCACACCGCCGGAGACCGAGCACGAACCGCCCCCGGCCCCCCGCGACACGACGTCGCAGAACCCGCCGCCCGATACGACGTCGCACGACCCGCAGCCGCACGACACCACGTCGCAGGACGACGCCTCGCATGACGACGTCTCGCACGACGGCACGTCGCACGAGGCTCCGCCGGCGCCGCACGACGCGGTCCCGCCGGCGCACCTGGTGTCCGGGCACGAGGACGTCACGCCGAACTTCGTCTTCGACGGCGGCGACCATGCCGCCCAGCAGCGCCTGGAGACCGGCCGGGACGACCAGGTACGCCGTTACACCGAGCGGCTGGAGAACGAGGACCGCCGGTACTGGCGGCAGCGCGACGCCGACCAGCGTCTCGACGCCGCCGTCTCCGCGTACCGCGCGTCCAACACGCACGGCGTGCCCCCGGAGGGCCCCCGCCCCGACCCGGCCACGCTGGTCCGCGCGGCCGGCCTGCCCACGCACCTGGACGCCCTGGTCCTGTCGGCGTACCGCGACGCCGTCGCCGAGCACGAGGCCGCCCCGCGCACCACCCGCACCACGCGGACGACCGGCGGTGAGGGCACGGATGGTCGCACGGATGGGCCCCCGTCCCTCCAGCAGCGCCTCGCGGGCAAGCTGGAGACGGTGTTCGAGGCCACCGGGCACGACGGGTCGGCCCCCCGCACCGCCGAGATCCTCCTCGGCTCCGACCCGCGCGTGGACCCGGCGGCGCTGGTCCGCTCGACCGGGGTGCCCGAGCACCTCGCCGACGACGCCACCACGGTGTACCGGGCGGTCCGCACCGAGTCCGGCACCCTCACCGAGGACAACGACGCGGCCTTCACCACGCGGCTGACCGAGGCGCTCGAATCCCGGCTGCCCGAGCCGGAGGCGGGCCCCCGTCCGAACGCCCGTACGCTGGCCGAAGGGCTGGTGCGGGAGCAGGCGCGAGTCGACGCCGACACGTCGCGACCGTGGACCGAACAGGTCCGGCAGCGGTTCGACGGCCGCTGGCAGGAGCTGTTCCAGCGGCACCTGGACGGCGAGCTGACCGGGCTGGAGTTCGAGCGGCGCTTCGACGATCTGGTCGACGGGCTGAACGACGAGCTGGAGCTGGAAGCGGCGGTGCGCTCGGCCCGCTCCAGCGCGGAGACCGACTTCGACCTTTCCCGCCTCACCGCGTCGCACTCGCCGGTCGCCGCCGCCCGGCTGCGGGCGCGGTTCGGCGACGCCGTCGAGTCCGAGGTTCGCCGGATCGCCGAGCGGCTCGGCATGCGCGGCGAGCGGGTCGACCCGCAGGTGTGGGATCGGTTCCACGCCGAAGCCGACCAGCGGGTCTACGACCTGGTACGGGGCATGCGCACCCGCATGGCCCTCGAAACCGCCGCGGACGAGCACTTCGGCCGCCTCCTGGAGCAGGCGGGCCTGGACCGCGCCGCTCCCGAGGCCCGTACGCTCCGCGCGGAGTACGACGCGGAGTTCGCGGCCCGCACGCGGACCCTGCCGGGCGGCGCCGAGACCCGGACACTGCGCCTGGACGACTACGAACGCCGCGCCGCGGAGCTGGACCCCCAGCTGCGCGACCTGGACGAGCGCTGGGCCGCCCGGCTGCGCGCCAAGTCCGCCGAGGACGCCCTGCTCGCCCGCGCGGAAGAGGACATGGGGCGGTACGAGATCGACTGGCGGGAACAGTCCGGGCGGACCGGCGAGGTGGACCACGCCCCGGTGCTCGCGGAGCTGCGCGACGACCTGCGCGCGGAGTCCCGCCGCCTCCTCGGCGGACGCGACACGTGGGAGCTGACCGCCCGCGAGTGGGACGAACACGCCGCCGCGCTGACCACGGCGTTCGAACGCCTGGCCGCGGAGATGCCCGCGCGGTTCGACGAGTACGCCGGCCGCGCCGCCGCGCTCCGCCGGGTGGAGCAGGCCCTGACGGGCCTGGAGGCTCCGGCCGAGCACGTCGAGCGGGTCGAGGCGGACTTCCGCGAGGCGGTGACCGAGGCGCACAAAGCGGTGGTCGGGCGGCCCGAGGACGGCGTCTGGTCGCCGGAGGAGCTGGCCCTGCGGGAGGCCGCGTTCGACCGGGAGTACTTCCAGCCGTACCTCGCGTCGCTGAACGACCGGCTCGCGTTCGAGGCCGGCCTGGACCGCGCGATGGGCGACGGCGGGTCCCGGTTCCACGAGATGACCAGCGAGGCGAGCGAGCTGACCGGCCAGGCGAGGCGACGGTACGCCATGGCCGACCGGACGTTCGAGTCGATGGCGAACGACTTCCGGGCCGAGTGGGCGACGCTCTTCCACGAGGCCCACGGCGTGGGCCGGGACCTGCCCGCGATGCTGGCGCGCGAGCAGGAGACCGGCGACGTCTTCGGCACCACCCTGCGGGACGCCTGGACGCGCTTCCAGGCCGAGGTGGACGCGCCGCGCGTGGCGCGGCTGCGCGCACAGGCGGAGGCCGAGCACGAGGCGTGGCGGCAGCAGCTCGCCGAGACGATGGGCCGGCTGACGCGCCGGGCCTCGGTGCTGGAGTCCCTGGAGAACGGGTTCGAGGAGGGGCACCCGCCGCTGACGTTCCCGGCGGCGCGGAACGAGTACCAGGAGGGGCTCCAGACGCTCCGGCGGAACCTCGCCGACGGCTGGGACCGCGCGGTGACCGACGAGGAGCGCGCGGCGCTCGTCGACACGGCGCGGACCGGCGTCGCCGAGCTCCGCGCGCGGGCCGTGGAGCGCGAGGCGGCCTACCGGGAGTGGAGCGAGAACCCCGAGTGGACGCTGGACTTCGGGCGGCTCGGCATCACCCGCACACCGGTCGAGGCGTACGAGCACCGGACCGGGACGGACGAGATCGAGCCGGAGCCGGTCACCCCGGAGAGCGCGCGCCCCAAGACCGTGTCGGACGGCCCGCACGATCCTCCGCCGCGCGACCCGGAGGACCGGCGGCCGTATGTGGAGGACGCCCCGGACGAGGGCGAGAAGCCGCCGCTGCCCGGCGAGGACGCGGAGATTCTGCTCCTCGAGACCGAGACGCCTCCCGCGTCGCGCTCCGCGCGGATGGTCGAGGCGGAGAACCGGGTCCGTGAGGAGCTCGCCGCCCTGCGCGCCGAGATCGCCACCCGCGACGAGGCGTACCTGGAGTTCGAGCGGCGTGTGGCCGCCCGCCCGGGCGACGCCCGCCTGCCGCTGGAAGAGGAAGGCGCGCTCCGCGAGTGGTTCGCCGACCAGTGGGCGGGCGGCGAGGACCGTACGGCGCTGGGCCAGGAGCTGATCCGGCGACTGGATCAGGCGCACGCGGCGGTCGAGGCCGGTGCGGCGTTCGACCGGGAGGTGGCCGGCGGCGGCCGGTGGCGGCCGTGGGGAGGCCGGGAGGACGCCTTCACGCAGTCTCCTCAGGTGCGGGAGCTGCGCGAACGCTTCGTCCGCGAGCTGAGCGAGTCCTCGCTCGGCGAGACCGAACGTGCCGGGCTGGTCGAGCGGCTGCGCGAGGAGTATCGGCAGGCGCGGAGCGAATGGCGGCAGCAGACCGCCGCGAACCGCGCCTTCGAGGCCGCGCTCACCGTGAACGGCCCGGAGGGCCGCGTCGACCTGGGCCAGAGCCGGCACGAATGGGACAACCTGACCCGCCGCTGGCACGAGGAGGAGCTGACCCGCCTCCGGGAGCGCTACACCGACGAGCGCGCGGCGCTGTCCGACCCGTCCGCGCCCGAGGCGGCCCAGCTGACCGAGAGCGTCCGGCAGGAGGCCCAGCGGCTCAACGCCCAGGCCCGGCCGATCGCCGACCTGGGCCGCCGCCTGGAGCAGGTCGCGGAGAGTCGCGAACCGTCCCCCGACTGGTCGCCGGAGATCCAGTCCTGGTACCGGCGCGAGCGGACCGAGCTCACCCGGCAGACGATGGACCTCGTACGCGACCGGCCGTTCGACACGAAGCTGCGCGCCCGGCTGGAGTCGGACTACACGCGCAGGCTCAACGCCCTGAACGAGGTCGCGCGCGGCCGGGAGCTGGCCCGTCAGGAGTTCGCCGGCCTGTCCGTCGCGCGGGAGGCCGGGCAGGCGAAGATGCGCTCCCACCAGACGGTCGCGTGGGCGAACCAGCGGATCGAGCAGATCCGCAGCGCGTACGTCGAGGAGCAGCTCGCCGACAACGCGCTCCGCGGGGCCGAGGAGCAGGGCCGGGAGTTCGTCCCCGCGCCGCCGGAGACCGCGCCCGGCGACTGGCGCGGGCACGCGTGGCGGTCGACGCAGACGCGGCTGTTCGACCGGTACGAGGAGCTGTTCGCCGAGCACGACGAAGAGCTCGCCGGCCTGCCCGAGACCACCGTGACCGCCGAGGACCGGGCGGCCTTCGAGGAGAAGGTCGAGTCCTGGCTGCTGACCAATCCGCGGGCGAAGGACCACCCCTCCTTCACCCAGATCAAGGATCGGATGGAGGCGGACTTCGAACGCCGGCTCCTGGCCGGCGACCGGGGGCGGCAGGAGGTCATCGACGAGCTCCCCGGCGAGCTGGACCTGGAGGCGGCCCGGCAGATCGCGCTCCGCCACGGCCAGACCGCCTTCGACCGGAAGTTCGGCCTGTGGCAGCGCCGGGTCGGCTCTCCGGAGCACTCCCTGCCGTTCGAGCTGACCGGCTCGGTCGCCGAGACCGTACGCGAGCGGGAGTGGGTGGAGTTCGAACGGCGCTGGGACGACGCCGTACGGGAGGTCTTCCGGCAGGTCTCCGACATCCGCGAGGACCTGGCGGCGCGCCGTCGCGAGGCCGCCCTCCGGCTGGACGAGCTGACCAAGGACCTGTTCGACGCGTTCGACCGGCGGGCCGGTCTCGCCTCCGAGCAGGAGCGGTTCGCCGAGCTGTACGAGGCGCGGGCCGGGTCGTTCAAGGACGACCTGTCCGACGCGGACCGCGCCCTCCTGGACGGGTTCGCGACCCGGGACGCCACGCCCTCCGACCCGGGCCGCCGGCAGGTGCTGCACGACGGTCTGGAGACGCTCCAGAAGGGCTACGACCGGCACTTCCCGGCCGGCGAGCCGGTCACCGAGGAGGCGGTGACGCGGTGGCGGGAGACCTTCGACAAGACGGTCGAGTCCCTGCCGTCCCGGCTCGCGGAGCAGACCGCGCGCGAGGCCGCGCTCCAGCGCTCCTTCCGGGACCTGGAGACCCGGCACGCGGCGTGGGAGAACGACCCGGGGCTGACCGAGGAGTTCCGTGAGCGGTTCGGCCTCCAGCACGGCGTCACGCTGGCCAGGGGGACGCTGTCGTCGATGCAGACCGCCCTCGGCCGTTCGGTCAACGACCACTTCGGCACGCTGTTCACCGGGGCGCAGGACAAGAGCCTGTCCGCCCGGCTCGAAGAGTGGCGCGCGTGGTACGACGAGGCCGCCGGCGCCGACCGGCTGAACGTCTGGCTCTCGGTGGAGACGGCGCGCCAGGGCGTGACCGGCAAGGCCGAGCAGATCTTCGCGGAGCAGTCCGCGCGCTGGCAGGCTGAGAACCCGGACCGGCGGCTGTCCGAGGACGACCTGGCGCGGGCCCGGTCGGGCCTGGTGGAGCGCATGCTCAACGCCTACGACGGCGTCTTCGGTCTCGGGCTGAAGAAGACGGAGGAACTGGACGCCCGCACGTGGGTGTGGGACCAGCGCGTGGAACGCCTGACCGCAGACCTGCCCGCCCACCTCTCCTTCGAGGCGGTGGCCCCGCCCGCCCTGAAGGGAATGGGCCGGTCGTTCCACACGATCAGCGAGGGCCACCGTACGGACGACGAGGTGTGGCTGAACCACACCGCCGAGGCGTTCCACGAGGAGGCGTTCGACGAGTTCCGCGTGCTGTTCGCCCCGCGGGACCTGTCCGCGTCCTGGTCGGAGCAGGAGACGGCCACCACCAACGCGTTCTCGGCCGGCCGCGAGGAGGCCGCCACCGAGGCCGCCGCGCTGGCCGAGGCGTCCACGCTGGCCGAGACGGTGACGCTCTCCGAGGCTTCCACGCTGAACGAGACCTCCCCGCCCGCGGAGACGCCCGCGTCCACCGAGGTGACGGGGCTGGCCCCGGACCGCGTGCTGTGGGCCGACGTGCGGACCGCGCTGAGGGGCCGCCGCCTGCCCGTCGACGACGAGGCGGCGCGGACCCTGCGGGCCGAGCTGCCGGAGAAGTACGCGGCGCTGTCCCCGAGAGAGCGGAGTCACACGCGGTCGGCCGCTGAGGCGATCGTGCTGAACCACCTCAAGAGCCTGGTGAAGCCCGACCAGCGGGTGGGGCTCATGGGCGCGGGGTCGGCGAAGGAGAAGGAGTTCTGGGCGGTCCTCGCGCATCCGGATCTGGAGGACGCCACCACGATGGGCAGCGTGGTGCTGGCCAGGGGTCCGCACGGCGCCACGTTGTCCGTCGAGCTCAAAAAGGTCTACATGGGGCCGGGCGACCGCCTCTACCGGTTCGAGGACGACGCGGTGAAGGCGGGGGGCAGCGGCCTCCTCAAGCCCGCCGCGATCGTCGAGATCGACACCGGGGTGATGCGCGACCACCCGGGCGAGAGCTACGCCCACCCGGAGCACGTGTACCGGACGGAGGTGGCGTTCGAGAACGCGTTCAACGCCCTCACCGGCACGCCCGGCGACCGGCCCTCTCTTCCGCTGGAGCGGTTCATCCCGGAGGACTGGACGCTCACCGAGGAGGGCGCGGGCTGGCTGGTCGGGCCGCCGCCGGTCGGCGCCCCCGGTGGCTCGCACGACCAGTACAACGTGGGCGTCTGGCCGTCGGCGATCTACCGCCTGATGACCGAACACGTGGCCGAGAGGACCTGGCGCGACCTGACGGACGGGTACCTCACGCGCGACCACCTGGACGACGCGCGGGACTTCGCGAACGACGTCGCGGCCAGGATGTTCGCCTTCGAGACCCTGGGCTACGTCCCCGCGGACCTGTCGGTCGTCCGCCCCTACCTGGACGTGCCCGACCTCGCGTTGCAGGAACTGCGCTCCCACGCCTTCACGGAGTACGTGCTCGCGGCCATGGCGCTGAACCGGGACATCCACCTCGGACTCCGGAAGGCCCACGCCGCCTACCTCATCCGGCACGAGACCGACGCGCGGTTCAAGGAGCTGCCGGAACGCGCGCACATGTTCCTCCCGCGGGACCGGGCGGCCTTCCGGGCGCTCCTGGAGGAGAGGTTCCGGAACCGGGTCCCGGACTACGACGAGCAGTACCTGGAGTTCAACGAGATCTCCGTCCCGGACGAGGGACTGATGGCGGTGGGCGACGACTCCGTCGGCGACTACCTGGACACCGCGATCCTCGGCAAGTCGGGCGTCAAGCTGGCCGACTTCGCCAACACCAACGTCCTGGACAAGTTCGACACGAACGGCGGGCCGCTCGCCAAGGCCGTGCTGGAGATCCGTTACTACGGGCAGCTGATGACGGACGCGGCGACGTCGCAGAAGTATCACCAGGCCCTGACGGACGCGGTGCGGGAGCTGGGCCCCTGGGTCGAGCGGCTGCACAACCCCTCGCCCGAGGACCTGGCGGCGATCGAGGCGGCGCGGGCGGAGCTGCGGCGGCTGGCACCACCCCGTGGAGACGAGCCCGAGCTGGAGCCGGCCGAGTTCTTCGACCCCGTCTACCACGACGACGCGTGGCCGATGGCGCGCGAGCGGTACGAGCGGACTCTCGCCGCGCGGCTGGCCGCGCACCAAGGGTCGTTCGCGGTCACGCGGTCCGCCGTCGGCGGGCTGTTCCAGCGGCTGTCGGGCGAGCTCAGGCGTGACGTCACCCCGCTGTTCGGCACGAGCGAGCGGCCGCTCGGATCGGCGCACGACCTGCGGACCCTGGCCGAGGACCGGTCGGCGGAGGGCCTGGCCGCCCGGATGGACGCCTTCACCGCCGCGATCCGGCGCGCCGCCGAGGCGGGCGTCGAGGGCTTCTCCCGCCGCTCGCCCGGCGAGCGGCCCGCCTGGTGGCGGAGCTGGATGGAGGAGACGCGCGGCTACCGGCTGAACGACACGGCACCGGGCTTCGAACTGCCGTTCTCCGTCTACCGGAGCCTCGCGCCGGCCTCCGACGACGGCCGCGGCATCCTCGCCGCGATGATCGCCTGGCAGGTGCCGAAGGGCGCGTCGCTGTTCGACGTCGTGCTCGGCTGGTGGCGGGCCGGGTACGGCGGCGAGCCGGTGCGCGAGGCGCTGTTCAGCGAGGCGTCGGAGCTGTACGAGTGGGCCGACCGTACGCTCAACCCCCGTGCCGGCGTGACGAACCCGCAGGCCCTCCAGGCGCTGACGCCGCCGCACCTCCTCGGGTACGACCGGCTGGTGAACCCGCGGGTGCCCGAGGGCCTGGTTCCGGCGGCCGCGCAGATGCGGCTGACGCGCCGCGAGGCCGCCGCCCTGCTGGCGTTCGGCGGCCTGCCGCCCGAGGGCGACGGCACCGCCTTGACCGATCTTCAGTGGGTCGTCGCCCGCCGGGCTGCCCTGCGCCTCCCCGCCGCGGAACAGTGGGCCTGGACCGCGATGTGGCAGCGAGGAGACCCGGCGTCGTTCCCCCGGACGGCGGCGGGACTGCCCATGACGTTGCCCCCGATCGTGCGCGTGTGGGGGTCCCCGGCGGAGGCCGTGGCGCACGTCCGGCCCGAGGGACCGGGCTGGATGGTCCTGGCCCGGGTGCGCCACACCGTCCACGACGCGGGCGCGTTCGGACCGGCCAGCGGTCAGGGCCGGGTGCGCTACCTCGTGGACGGCGGCACGTTCGACGTCACCGCGGTGCGCACCGCCGCCGACACGTTGGCGGTCGAGCTGACGCTCGGCACCGCGGCGGGCGAGCTCCTGGAGGCGCAGCTACGGGACGAGGACGAGGAACAGTACGGGACCCTCTTCCTCCGGACCGAGGACTGGGTGCGGCTGGCGCCGCTGTTCCGGCGCGCGGCCACCGACGTTGTCGCCTGGGACCAGGACGCGAACGGGGAACTGCTCACGGCGCGGTTCACGACGCCGTTCGCGGACCCGGCGAGGACGTGGGTGTACGGCGGGTACGGCGACGCGATCGGATCGCCCGCGGTCTACGCCGCCCAGCACGCGGAGCGGCTGGCGGAGGAGGGCTACACCGATCTGCTACTGCTGGCCGACGTCCGTTACTCCGCACTGGAATCGCACACGCTGGCGCGACTGGCGCGGGACCACGGTCTGCGCATCCACACCGCCCCGCTGGCGCTGGTACCCGGCGGCGACGGCGAACCGGCGGTGTTCCACCTGCCGATCGACGCGCAGGGCCGGTCGGCACCCTGGGTGACGTACCTGCCGGAGGGCGGCGAGTTCCGGCCGGCGGAGGCGATCGAGACCTGGACGCACGCGGGCCCGGAGGCCTATCCGGACCCGGCCCACCTCGAGTTGCACGGCGGCGGTCTGCGCGGAGGGTCGCGCGACACCGGCGTGGACCCGCTGGCGGCACACTGGCCGATCGGCCGGGAGCTGACCGTCGGTGAGCGGCGTTTCGGGGACGTCACGACCGTGCCGGCCCACGAGGTGCCGATGCCCCCGGCGGGCAAGTCGGCGGAGCGGTGGTTCACCTACTCGCGGACGTTGGAGTCGCGTTCGACGCCGCTGACCTACCAGGTCGGTGAGCTGGGCGGGATCCGGCTCCCCGACGGCCGGATGCTCTCGGCGGACGGCTGGCGACGGTTCGGCGACGACTTCTTCCACGAGCCGACGGGCGCCTTCCTCCGGGGCGACAGCGGCTGGATCGGCCAGGTCGCCAACGCCGACGAGCTGCGGGGGCTGCTGGCCGTACCAGAGACGGAGGCCGCGCCGTACACCCTCGTCGGTGGGCCGACGGACATGTATCTCGTGCCGGAAGACGACGGAGACGCGGTCCGCATCTCCCTGACCGGCTCCCGCCCCATGGAGCTGTCCACCGAGCCGGCCTCGGCCGGCCAGGGCCCGGATCAGGCCGTCGTCTACCACGAGGAACTCCTGCGGCGGCTGTCCTTCGAGGAGCAGGCCGCCCGTGACCCCCTGGCCGAGCCGGTCGACGCGCTCCTGTCCTCCGTCTACAGCCTGGCCTCCGAAGGCGGGGTGTACGAGCGTGCCGTGGGCCGGGTGCCGGCGGCGGACCCCGAGGTGATCCGGGCCGCTCGCGACGCCGCCCACCGCCTGTTCGACGCCCTCGCCCGGCGCGTCGGGCCCGAGGAGGCAGCGGCCGGCTTCTCCACGTATCCGGCGGAGGAGCTGGAACGCCTGCTCGGCGGCGACTCGGAGTGGGGCGTCCACGAGGTCATGACCGCCTTCCACCAGGCGGTTCATCACCACCACGAGACTCTGGTCGGGATGCGGGAGGAGCCGGCTCCGCTGCCCCTCGACCAGACCGAGTGGATGTTCCGCGTGTACGGGGAACTCGGCTTCGGCCCGGCGGAGAGCCGGCTGTTCTTCCAGGCGGCGATGGCCTGGAGCACGGCGGTGTCCCGGCCGCTGTTCGACACGGTGCGGGCGTGGCACGCGGCCGGACTCGGCGAGCAGGGCTTCGCGGTGCCCGCCGAGGTCCTGGCCGGTCAGACGACGGACCTGCACGCCTGGATCGACACGGAGTTCACCCCGCGCGACCGTACCGACGACCCGCGCCTGCTCCCCGAACTGACGCCGCCCCACCTGCGGGAGAACGCCGGACCGGCGCCCGCTCGCGACGCCATCGAGGGCACGGGTGAGTACTTCGAGCAGGTGTCCCGGCGCCTCACCTTGGAGGACGAGGCTCAACGCCCGACGACGGTCGAACCGGTCGAGGAGACGTCGCTCGCGCCGTACCGGCCGCCGGGCTGGCCGCAGCGGACGAGCGAGGGCACCGACGACCTCCTCGCCGGGTGGGAACCGTCACGGGACGCCGACGACGCACCCGTCCTGCCGGTCGTGTACGGGCACGTGTACGCCCGCGCCTCCTGGGTCTTGGCGCGTCTGGCGTACGAGCGGGCCGTGGGCCGGGTGCCGGCCGCGGACCCGGAGGTGCTCCGGACGGCGCGCGAGGTCGCGGGCCGCCTGTTCACCGTGCTCGGGGAGCGCCTGGGGCGGGAGGAGGCCGCGGCGGGCTTCTCCGAGTATCCGGCGGAGGAGCTGGAGCGGCTGCTCGGCAGTGACTCGGAGTGGGGTCTGAACGACGTCATGACCGCGCTCAGCCGGGCGGTCGCCCACCACGACCCGGCGCTGCGCGCGCTGTGGGACGAGGCTCCCCACGTCCGGGCCCCGCGCGATGGCGAGTGGTTCGCCGAGATGCGCGGCGCCCGTGGTTACAACGTGCACTTCCTGCCGCCCGACCAGGCCGAGTGGATCTTCCGGGTCTACGGGAAACTGGGCTTCGGGCCGGAGGAGGACCGGCTGTTCTTCCAGGCGGCGATGGCCTGGGGCGCGGCGATGTCCCGGCCGCTGTTCGACACGGTGCGGGCGTGGCGCTGGGCCGAGTCCCACGGTGACCTCGGCT
The DNA here is from genome assembly GCF_030269445.1 of Actinoallomurus iriomotensis. Classification (GTDB taxonomy): domain Bacteria; phylum Actinomycetota; class Actinomycetes; order Streptosporangiales; family Streptosporangiaceae; genus Actinoallomurus; species Actinoallomurus iriomotensis. The sequence goes on along the minus strand of NZ_BSTJ01000014.1, from coordinate 134,983 downwards.
TCACGGTGCCCGCCGAGATCCTGGCCGGCGAGGCGACCGACCTGTACGCCTGGATCGACCGTGAGTTCGCTCTACGCGACCGTACCGTCGACCGGGACGTGCTCGCCGGGCTGACACCGCCCGGCCTGGGAGAGCACGACGAGTCGCCGCTCAGTCCCGTCCGAGACATCGGCGACCCGGCCGTCGGGCCCTGGGCGCCGCCGCCTCGGCTCACGCGGCCCGTCCCCGACCTCGCGACGGAGACGCCGGAACAGCGCGTCTCGCGGACCGACCCGGCCGAGGCGCCGGAGCCGGTCACCTCTGCGGAGCTGAGCACGACGCCACGGTCGATGACGCCGCCGCACGAGGCCGGCGACCTGGTAGACGAGGAGATGCGGCGCGGGCAGGAGTTCGTCGGCTCCTTGGTCGACACACCGGCGCAGCCGGACCTGGATATCCTGCGGCTGACGGGGATCCTGGCGATGGTGCTCGGCGCCGACCCGGCGGTCGCCGAGACGCTGCGGCTGCGCGGCGTGCGAGTGTCGGTGGCCCGGCCGACCGAGACGTCCATGGCGCCGGAGACCGTCCGCGACCTGCATGACCTCCTGACGCGGCTCGCGACCGAGTACCTGGCCGAGAACGGTGCGGCGCCGACCGGCGCGTCCGGTGATCTCGCCACGCGGGCCATCCGCGTGGACGCCGATGAGCTCGACCGGATCGGGTCCCTGATCGTCGGCGAGGACCGGGAGAGCGAGGAGATCGCCGACGCGTTCGAAGAGTTCTGGGCCGGTGTGACGGAGCAGCGTGCCCCCTTGTCCGACCTGGCGCGAGAGCTCGTCGCGCGGCTCGATCCGATGCGCCTGCGCGGCGGAGGGTCGGGCAAGGAGAAGGAGTACTGGTCCGTCCTCAAGCCTCCCGAAGGCGTGTCGCTCTACAGCATGGACGACATCGTGCTGGCCGTGGGCCCGGACGGTGCCGAGCTGACCGTGGAGCACAAGAACGTCTTCCAGACGCCGGACGGGCGTTACTTCATCTCCGAAGCGGAGGCCGTCGAGGCCGGTGGGAGGGCGACGAGGCAGGTCATCCTGGTGCCCGAACCGATCTTCGGGGTACTGCGGGACCTTCCGGAGGAGCTCGAGTACGCCGACCCGGACGAGTCGTTCAAAGCCGAGCAGGCGCTGGAGATCGTGCTGGACACGATTCCCGGCGAGCACGGCGGGCCGGCCACGCACTCCCTCGACGGCATCCTGCCGCGCGGCTGGACCGTGACGGAGGAGGGCCAGGGCTGGCTGATCGGGCCCCGGCCGGTCGGCGCGCCGGCGGGCTCGCACGACCACATCAACGTCGGCGTGGTGCCCGCCGTGGGCCACCCGTACCTGAAGTACTTTTTGGAGCGCACCTGGCGGGACCAGAGCCACGGCTACTTCACCAAGGATCACCTGGCCGACGCGCTGGACTTCGCCGACTTCGTCGCGGCGCGTTTCCTGTCCCAGGAGTACCTGGGACGCATCGCGGACGACGTCCGCGCGCTGTACCCGTGGCTGGATCTCGGCGACCTCGCGGTGCAGGAGATCCGGTTCCATGCCGCGCAGCTGTACATCGTCGGGGCGATGCGCCTCACCGGCGACTTCCAGCCGGGCAACACGAAGTCCAACGCCGCCGTCCTCGTACGTCGCGACCCGGGGTCGGCGTTCCGCGACCTGCCGGAGCGGGCACGCTCCTTCCTGAGCGAGGACCAGGCGGCGTTCCTGGCGGCCTTCGAACGGTCGTACCTGGCTCGTGTTCCGGACTACCGGCAACGCGCCGCCGCGGCCGGGAAAACGCCGCCCGCGGACGGAAAGTCGATCCTCGACGTACCGGACGAGCTGGGCGTCAAGAACTACCTGGTCGCCGGGCTGACCGGCGATCTGGATGTCCACCTGGACGACTTCGCCGCCAGCACCGTCCTGACGGAGCGTGACACCGCCGGCGGCACACTCGGCAAGGACGTGCTCGAGGGACGTGTCTTCGGGCAGCCGCAGGTGAACGCGGAGAAGTCGCGGGAACTGCACAAGGCGCTCACGGGCAAGGCGGTCGAGCTCTACTCCACGGCCGAGCGGCTCCATCACCCCACCCCCGAGGATGTGGCGCGCCTCGACCACGATCTCGCGGAGCTGCGAGCCCTGGATCCGCCCGGCGAGCCCCTTCCGCCCGGCCCGCCCCCGCGCTTCGGCCTGCTGTACGCCGGAAAGCTCCCGGACGAGCGGGCCCAGTACGAGCAGGCCGCCGCGAGCGTGCTGGGACAGCGCGAGGCCACGCTGTCCGCCGCCCGCGCCGCGGTCCGCCGGCTGCCCCGGAGCCCGCACTCGGCCGACCCCGGGAACATGGACCTGGCCGCGCTGATGCGGACCCTCGAAGGCGCGGCCCGCAGGCTGCCCCAGACGTGGACGAACCGGATCGGCTTCCACGACCCCGGGCCGCGCAGCGCCTGGTGGCGCACGCGGATGGAGGCACGGGGTTATCGCCTGGCCGAGCAGCCGGCCGCCGACGTGGAGCGGATATTCGCCCACTATCGGTGGCTGGCGAACCCGGAGGAGAGCGGCCGGGGCCTTCTCGCCGCGATGATCGCGTGGCGGGTCCCGCTGGGGCAGCCGCTGTACGACATCGTGCAGGCCTGGCATCGCGCCGGGTTCGGCCGGGACACGGCGCGGCAGGCGCTGAGCAGCGAGGCGTTCGAGCTGTACGAGTGGGTCGGCCGTACGTTCGCGCTCCGCAGGGGAGTGACCGACCCGCTGTGGCTGGCCCGGCTGACGCCGCCGCACCGTGACGTGTACGACCGCCTGGTCTCGTGGTCTCTCTCCGCGGACGCCACGGCCGCCGCGGAGGAGATCGGCCTCATGCCCCAGGAGGCCGCCGCCCTGCTGGCGCTGCACGACCTGCCGCCGGAGGGCGCGGACCCGCTGGCCGATCTGCAACGGCGGTTCGCGTACCGGGGTCTCGCTCGCCTTCCCGAGGTGACGGCCCGGGTCTGGACGGCATGGTGGCAGCCGGGCGAGCCGCACGCGCTGCCCGGCACGGCGGCGGGCACGCGGATTCCGCTGTCCGCGGGGCGGCGCCTCTGGGGTTCGGCCGAGGAGGCCATGGCGAGCGTCGAACCGGGCGCGGAGCCGGGCTGGGTCGTGGTGGCCGACTTCGACGGGGAGGTCAGATCCACCGGCAGGTTCGGGCCGGCGTCCGGCCACGGCACGCTGTCCTTCGTGCCCGAGGACGGAACGTACGGCGTCGGCGCGGTCCGTACCGTCACCGACCCGGCCACAGGCGCGCGCCATGTCGAGCTGTCGGTCCTCCCGGACAGCGGCATCGTCCGGTCCTCGCGGACCGTCCTGCCCCAAGAGATCTACCGCTCCGGCCACGAGGCCCCCTACGGCGTCGGGTACTTCCGTGACGCGGATTGGCGGCGGTGGGAACCGCTGTTCAAGCAGGTTCCCGAAGAAGTCGTGGCGTGGCGCCGGGACCCGGCGACCGGCGCCCTGGCCACGGCGCGCTTCCCCGTGCCGCTGGCCGACCCGGAGACCACATTCGTCTTCGCGGGCCACCACGACATGGTCGGCGCACCGGAGCTCTTCGCGGCCGGCTCCGTGCCGGAGCTGGCCGAGGCCGGGGTCACCGACCTGCTCATGCTGGCCGGCGCCGAGTACTCCGAGCAGGCGGCGGCGACCCTGCGGTCCCTGGCCCAGGAGCACGGCATCCGCATCCACACCGCGCTGTTCGCGCCCGGGCCGGGGGCCGACGGCGGGCCGGCGCTGCTCCACCTGCCGGTCCGCCCGGACGGCCGGACGTCGCCCTGGACGACGTACCTGCCCGACGGTACGGTCCTGCGGCCGGCGGACCAGGTCGCCGAGTGGCGGCCCACCGACCCGTCCCGCCACCCCGCGCCGGTGTACGTGGACGGTCCGAACGGCTTCGGCGCCATGGCGGAGCCGCGGCAGGACGGCCGGCCGCAGACGAGCTCGGCGATGATGGGCATGGCGCCGTCGCACGACTTCCGCGATCCGGTGGATGAGGTGGTGCGGCTCGGGCAGGACTCCGTCGGCTCCTACGAGTGGTGGGGCAACTCCGGGCCGGACGCCGACGACGGGTTCCGCCTGTCGGAGACCGGCATGTTCGGGCTGCCCAACGACTTCGCCCGCTGGATCCGTGGCACCGGGCCGGAGCCGACGACATCCGGGTCGATGAACTGCTGGCAGGTGATCCTCCTCCTCGCCCACCAGGCCGGCGCCGTGAACAAGGAGTGGCTGGTCGGCGTGCACGACGCCGCGACCGACGCGGCCGTCCGGACGTTCGACCGGGCCATGGCCTCCGGGTTCTCCGAGGAGGACGCGATCGGTCAGGCGTACGAGGCCCACACCAGCACGATCATGGAGCTGGTCGGCTCGGGCGCCACCACCCGGCACATGCTGGGCGCCGACGGGAGGGTCGGGCCGGTGGTTCCGCGCGGGCACTGGGTGTCGTTCGGTGACGCGCACCATGTGGCCCTCGCGACGGGGACGCTTGACGCGTTCGGCCGTCAGCAGGTGCTCAGCCACTCCCAGTACCTGGCGGCGCAACGAGAGGCGAACGCCGGCGCCGAGGCACCCGGCGCGTTGCAGCTCACCACGATCGAGGAACTGCTGGAGGAGTTCGGGCCCGACCTCACGGTCGTCTCCCGGGCGCCGGCCTGGGCCGTGGGCGGCGGTCACGAAGGCGCCCTGGGCGCTCCGACCGCGGGTGGCGGGTCGACGCAGCAGCCGAAGATTCACGCCGGGCCGCCGGGGTCGACGCCCGCGAACCCGAATTACCGGCTGCCGACCGTGTCGGGCTGGCCGGCGTCGTTCCAGGACGAGGCCGACCGGCTCGCGGGCATGACGCCGCAGGAGCGCCGGAACACGCTGGAGGCCTTCACCCAGCCGGAGCGGGAGACGCTCGCCTCGAACCAGGACTTCGTGCTCCGCCTGAAGGACGGGCTGAGCAACCAGAACGAGGAGTTCGCGGAGGCGGCGGCCCGGCTGATGCTCCAGGTGCCGCCGGAGGTCGACGAGGCGGGGACGAGCCGGGACCTGGCCATCCGGACCATGACCCGGATGCTGCGGAACTCGCCGGACACGGCGGTGCGGATGCTCGACGGGGGCGCGCGGCTGCTGATCACCCCGCGCGGTGAGAGCATCATCCAACGCGAACCCTGGACGACGGACGCCGGCGTGCTGATGCACCGCTCGCCCATGGAGGTCCAGCGGGGCGCGCAGTACGGCACGGTCGCCTCGGCCGCGGAGGAGAGCCTCACCGGTGAGCCGGCGCTGTTCAACACCGACCACCCCGGCGGCAGCAACGTCGTGGCGCACGAGTTCGCCCATCTCATGCACGTCTACGGGCTGACCGACGCCGACCGGGACCTGCTCCAGGCCCACTTCGACCAGCGGAAGCACTCCGGGACGGGCAAGTGGCCCGACGGCGACCTGTTCGACCCGAAGCGGCCGCACCGGCAGAACTACTCCTCCTTCAACGTCTACGAGTACTTCGCGCAGGCGGTGTCCGCCTTCTTCGAGATCAACCCGGGCAAGGACCCGACCACCGGGCTGGAGCGCCTCCACACCGCCGAGGAACTGCGCGCGCACGATCCGACGATCGTGACGCTGATGGAGAAGTACTTCGGGAAGGCCGGGGACCGGCTCGAGGGCAGCCCGCTGACGCGGACCCAGCTCGACAACGCGGGCTTCACGACGCTCCGGTCGTTCGAGCGGTACCTCGCGGACGGCGGCGTGGTCCGGCACGCCGCGAAGTACGCGGAGCCCAAGTGGGACATCGCGATCCGCCACTACCAGAACGCGCTGAGCACCGCGCTCGGGAACGACACCCGTCTGATCGCCCCCGTCCGCCGGGCCCTCCGCGAGCTGGATCGCAGGCTCTCGGTCAGCGCGCCCGGCAAGTCTCCGGTCCGCAGCTTCGTGGCCCCGGGTCAGCAGCTCTCCGACGCCGAGTACCGGCAGCGGCTCGACGACGACGCCGGCTGGACGCTCGCCACCGTCATGACCGCGTTCCGCTCGGCCGTCAACAACAACCGTGACCTGCTCGGCTGGGACATGATCAAGCGTCCCTTCCCGCTGTACGAGAACCGCTGGGTCGACGAGATGATCGACCGCGGCTACCGGCCCGGCCGTCGTCTGTCCGACCGGACGGAGTTCGTGTTCCGGGTCTTCCACTACTTCGGGTTCGGGCCGCAGGACCGCGCGCTGTTCCTGCGCGCGGCGCTGGCCACCGGCGGCTCCCTGTACGACACCCTCGCCGCGTGGCGGTACGTCGGGCTCGGCGACGACCCCGCGCACGAGGTGCCCGAGGAGATCCTCGACGGCGAGGCGGCCGACCTGTACGACTGGGTCGACGCGACGTTCCGGCCGCGTGACCTGACGAGCGACCCGGCGGTGCTGGCCGACCTGCTCCCGCCGCACCGCGAGCAGGGCGGTCTGCTCGGCGGGTCGCGGGACACCGGGATCGATCCGCTGGTGGCGCACTGGCCGATCGGCCACGAGCTGACGGTCGGCGAGCCCCGGTCCGGCGGGCTGACGACGCGCCCGGCCGGCGAGGTGCCGGTGCACACCGGCAAGGGCGCCGAGCGGTGGCACTCCTTCCAGCGCTCGCTCGCGTCGACCTCGGAACCGCTGCGGTACGAGGTCGGCGACTCGGGCACGATCCGGCTCCCGGACGGACGCCTGCTGTCCCCCGAGGGCTGGGTGCGGTTCGGCGACGACTTCGTGCACGTGCCGAGCGGCGCGTTCCTGCGCGGCGACAGCGGCTGGATCGGCCAGGTCGCCAACGCCGACGAGCTGCGGGCCCTGCTGGCCCTGCCGGAGACCGAGGCCGCGCCGTACACGCTGGTCGCGGACTCCTCCGGCATTTACCTGACGCGGACCGAGGGTGCCACCGAGGCGGTCCACATCCCGCTGGACGATTCGACGGCCGACGCGTCGCGCCTGCGCTCCGACGGCAGAGCGCTCGCGCCGACCGCCAACGCACCGGCGCAGCGGACTCCGCCGACCGGCCCGCCGGGGTCGACGCACGCGAACCCGCAGTACCGGTTCCCGACGGTGCCGGACTGGCCGGCGTCGTTCGTGGACGAGGCGAACCGGCTCGCGGATCTCACGCCGGAGGAGCGGGCGAACGAGCTGAACACACTGTCGCAGCCGCAGCGGGAGACGCTGGCCTCGAGCCGGGAGTTCGTGCTCCGGCTGTCCGACCGGCTGAAGGACAGCAGCCCGGAGTTCGCGGAAGCGGCGGCGCGGCTAATGCTCCAGGTGCCGCCGGAGGCCGAGCAGGCGGCGGTGATCCGGGAGGTGGCCGTGAAGGTCATGACCCGGATGCTGAAATTCGCGCCGGACGCGGCCATGCGGATGCTCGACCGCGGCGCCCGGCTGGTGATCATCCCGAGGGGGGAGAGCCTGACCGTCCGGGCGCCCTGGTCGGGAGAGGCCGGTCACCTGATCAGCGGCAGGATCGCTGAGACCCACCTGGGGCTGATGGACGGCACGGTCGCCGTGACGCCCGAGGAGGACATCACCGGCGAGAGGTCGCTCATCGCCGACGACCCCACAAACGGCTTCAGCGTCGTGGTGCACGAGTTCGCGCATCTCTTGCACGAACACGGGCTGTCCGACAGAGATTGGGATCGGGTCCAGAAGTACTACGACGAGCGGAAAACGTCTGGGACGGGCAAGTGGCCCGACGGTGACCTGTTCGACCCGAAGCGGCCGGACCGGCAGAACTACTCCTCTCGCAACGCCTACGAGTACTTCGCGCAGGCGGTCGCCGTCTTCTTCGAGGTGAACGCCGGCGTCGACGTGATCACCAAGCTGGAGCGCCTCCACACCGCGGAGGAGCTCCGCGCGCACGACCCGAAGATCGTGCAGCTCATGGAGGAGTACTTCGGGTCGGTGAAGGAGGGCCTGCTCGACGGCAGCCCGTTCAATCGGACCCAGACGGAGAACGACGCCTACCAGGGGTTGCGCTCGTTCGAGCGGTTGCTCGCCGACGGCGGGCGGGTCCGGCACGCCGCGGCGTACGCCGAGCTCAGCTGGGACCGCCTGGTCAGCCGCTACCAGAGCGCGCTGACCGCCGCGCTGGCCGGCGACCCGCGCCTGGTCGGCCCCGTCCGCCGGGCCCTGCGCAAGCTGGACCGCCTGCTCAACGTCGCCACCCCCGACAAGTCGGCCATCCGGAGTCACCTGGACCCGCTCGGGAAGCTGTCCGACGCGGAGTGGGAGCAGCGGATCGACGACGACGCCGGATGGAACCTCGCCGACCTCATGTCCGCGTTCCGCTCGGCCGTTGGTTCCAACCGCGACCGGCTCGGCTGGGACCTGATCCAGCGCCCGCCGCTCCGCGAGGAGCGCTGGATCGACGAGATGATCGACCGCGGTTACCGGCCCGGGCGTCGCAGGTCCGAGCAGCTGGAGTTCCTGTTCCGGGTCTTCCGCTACCTCGACCTCGGGCCGGACGACCGCGCCTCGTTGCTGCGCGCGGCGCTCGCCACCTCGGGGACCTTGTACGAGACCCTCGCCGCGTGGCGGTTCACCGGGTTCGGCGACGATCCCGCCCACCCGGTGCCCGAGGAGATCTTCGACGGCGAGGCCGCCGACCTGTACGACTGGATCGACACGACCTTCGCCCCGCGCGACCTGACCGGCGACCCGGCCGTGCTCGCCGACCTGGTGCCGCCGCACCGGGCGATGACCGGCGGCCAGTCGCCGGACCCGTCCCCGGTCTCCGGGCCTGAGGGGCTGACGGCCGACGACGCGGCCGAGCTGGACCCGCCCTCGCCGCTCTCGCTCTCGGCGCCGGACCCGAACGCGCTCTCGTCGGCGCACGGCGCGCCCCGGTTGCCCGGCACCGAATCCGCGCCGCGGGTCCGCGGCGGAGGCATGGCTGCGGAGAAGGAGTACTGGGCCACCCTGTCGCACCCGAACCCGCCGCCGAACCTCACCGTCGTACGAGGGAAGGCGCTGGCGACCGGTCCGGACGGCGCCTGGCTGGCCATCGAGACCAAGGACGCCCCCCTCGGCCCGAACGGCCGCCTGTACGTCGACCGGGACGAGGCGATCCGGGCCGGCGGCACGGGCGAGCAGCGGACGATCGCGGTCATCGAGGCCACGTTCGGGATCCTGCGCGTCTTCGAGGACGAGACGGGTCACGCCGACCCCGACCACGGGCACGAGGTGGAGCGGAGCTTCGGGGCCACGCTCGACGGCCTGACCGCCGAGGTCCCGCTCGAAAGCGTCCTGCCGGAGGGCTGGTCGCTCACCGAACTCGGGCGGGGCTGGTCCGCCGGGCCACGGCCGGTCGGCGCGCCGGCCGGGTCGCACGACCACCTCAACATCGACTTCCACCCGGTCGTCGGGCACGCGCTCTTCGCGCACGTGCTCGAACACACCTGGCGCGACCAGAGCTTCGGGTACTTCACCAAGGACCACCTGGGCGACGCGCTGAACTTCGCCGACCGGGTCACGGCGCGCTACATCGGCCGGCGTTTCCTCGGGTACGTCCCGGCGGACCCGGCGGTCGCGAACCGCTACCTCGACCTGCCCGACCGCGCGGTGCAGGAGCTCCGCCACCACGCCGCCGTGCTGTACGTCGAGGGGGCGATGCTGGCCAACGGCCGGCTCCGCGGCGGCTGGGACAAGTCCAACGCGGCCCTGCTCGAACGCCTCGACCCGGACGTGCTGCTGGCAGCCCTGCCGAAGGACGTGCAGGACTTCCTGCGCGCCGACGCCGACGCGTTCCTGGGGATGTTCGAGCGCTCGTTCCTGGACCGGATACCGGACGCCGACCAGCGGTTCCGGGACCGGCAGGGCCGGCCTGCGGCGGGGCCGCTCGCGTACCGGGTGCAGGACCTCCGCTGGACCGTCGCGGACTTCCTGCGTTCCGGCCTGGTCGCCGGGGCGCCGAAGGTACGGCTGAACGACGCGACCACGATGACCGCCCTGCCCGGGCTGCACGACGGCATGACCGTGGCGGAGATCCGCGCGTACGGCGAGTCGCAGGTCAGCGCGGAGAGCGCGCAGGCCCACCGGGCGGTCCTCGCCGACACGATGCACACGCTGCGCTCCCGCGCCGAGCGCCTGCTCACGCCGCCCCCCGAGGATCTCGCGAGCGTCGAGGCGGCGGGAGCCGAGCTGCGGAGCCTGGCACCGCCGCCCGAGGCGCCCGGGTCGGTCCGGCCGTCCGCGTTCCGCGTCGTCTACGGCCCCGACTGGCCCCGGCTCGTCGACTCGTACGAGTCCGCGCTGGCCCGGGCGCTGGCCGCGGACCCGGCCACGTGGGGCGCCGCCCGCGACTTCGCGCGGCTTGTGCACGGGCGGCTCTCCACCCTGATGGACGAGGACGCCGCCGCCGCGGTCCTCACCGGCGGCCGCCGGGACGGCGCGGCGGCGGAGCTGGACCGCCTCCTCACGGACGGCTCGGAGTGGGACCTGTTCGCCACGATGGCGGCGGCCGAGAACGGGGTCCGGCACTGGAACACCCTGACGGGCGTCGCGACCCGCGACGACGGCGCGCGCGACGACGAGTGGCGCGAACGGGTCCGGACGATCGGCGGGTACCTCGCCTCCGCCCTGCCCTCCGACCGCGCCGGAACGCTCTTCGCGGCCTACCGGGAACTGTCATCCGGGAGTGACGGGCGGGCGTTCCTCCGGGCGGTGCTCGCCACGGGCGAGCACGTGGGGCAGCGGGCGTACGACAGCCTTCTCGCCTGGCACGAGGCCGGGCTCGCCGATGAGACGCCGCACACGGTCTTCGGCGACGAAGCGGCCGGCATGTACGACTGGATCGACCGGTCGCTGGCGCCCCCCGGTGAGCGCGGGCCGGACGACGCGCTGACCCCGCCCCACCTGCGCGGCTACGACCGGCTCCTGGACACCACCCTGAGCGAGGACCAGCTTCGCGCCGCCGCCGAGCAGGGCCTGACGCCGAGAGACGCCACGGCCCTGATGATCCTGCGGGACATCCGGGACACGGAGCTGGAGGCCACGCGGGAGAACGACGAGTCCGACCCGGACCAGGACGCGACGTTCATCGTCCACCGGGAGATGGCCCGCCGGGCGATCGAGCGGCTGCCCGAGGTGCGCCGGGAGGTGTGGTGGGCGGTCTGGCGTCCGGGCGAGGAGGAGACGCTGTCCTCGCCCGTACGGGGAGAAGCCCTGGCCGTACCGCACATCCTGCACACGTGGGGATCGGCGGAGGAGGCGCTGGCGCAGACCGATGAGGGCGACGGCCCCGGCTGGTTCGAGGTGTTCCACACGACCGCCCGCGTACGGGACCCGGGCGCGTTCGCCGAGGAGACCGGGCAGGACGGGCTGTACTACCTCACGCCGCAGGCGTTCGAGGTCGGCGAGGTCCGTACGGTGCCGGACGAGGACCGGACTCTGCGGCAGTGGGACCTGACCACCGGTGAAGGCGACGATCCCTTCCCGGTGTCCCGGAGCACACGCCACGGCGCTCCTTCGAGGCGTCTGGCCAGCGGGTTGCCGGAAATCGTCATCGACCCTCCGGACCCCGGACACCGGTACGCCGCCGAGAGCGGCACACCGGGCCGCCGAACCGCCGCACGCTCGCCTCTCACCGACCCCGTCGCCGAACTGGCGGCCCGCTATCCGTCCGCGGTCCGGTCGAGGCCGCCGCGTCCCCCGCTCCGGTTCGTCGACGTCGTGGCGGCGGACGACGTATGGAAGTACGTCATCGAAGCGCGGCATCACGCCGAGGCACTCGCCCTGCACCCATCGGATCCCGGGTCTCTCTATGACAATGATCGGTCGCCCGGCTACCGGGCGGCGATGTATCGCACGTTCAACGAGGTCTTCAACCGCGAAGTCCCGCTTCACCTCGACTGGAACACCTACAACGACCTGCACGCCCTGGTCACGGGAGGAGTGCGGGGGGAGTTCCAGCTCAACGGCGTCGGCACCAGCATGGGGCGCTTCCCCCTGAGCGCCGTCCGGCCCGCGCCGGACATGTACGACGAGGTCATCGGCGGCCGGCCGCTCATGGCCTCCTACGACGAGGTCCGGGCGAGGATCGACGCGGGTGAGGACGTCGATGCCCTGACCGTCTACCAGCGCCACCTCACCGGTCGGACGTACATCTACACGCTCTACGACTCCGCCGAGACACCGGCCCTGGTCAACGAGGTCTTCGACCGGTACCGCGCGGAGATCTCCTCGGCGACCACGGATCTCGATCGGCTGATCGCGATCAGCCGGACGGTCCGCACCCTGCACGTCCTGCACCCGTACGCCGACGGAAACGGCCGGCTCAACCTCTACGTGTTGTTGCCGGACCTGCTCCTGCGGCACGGTTTCCACCCCGTGATCAGCGACAACCTCCATGCGCTCTTCAACGGCGGCTACACCGTCCATCAGATCGCCGCCGCCCTCCTGCACGGACAGCCCGAGCCGCTGCGGCTGCGGGGCGGTGGGCTGCGCGGCGGGTCGCGTGACACCGGGATCGACCCGATCGAGGCGAACCGGCCGATCGGCTACGAGCTGACCGTCGGGGAACCCCGCCACGGCGGCCTCTCCCTCCGGTCCGCCAGCGAGGTCCCGACGTACACCGGCAAGGCCGCCGAGCGCTGGCACACCTACACGCGTACGTCCGCGGGGCGCTCCGCGCCGCTGCGCTACCAGGTCAGCGAGACGGGGCTGATCAGCCTCCCGGACGGCCGGTTCCTGTCCGCCGACGGCTGGGTGCGGTTCGGCGACGACTTCGTGCACACCCCGACCGGCGCGTTCCTACGCGGCGACAGCGGCTGGATCGGCCAGGTGGCCAACGCCGACGAGCTGCTGGCCCTGCTGGAGTCGCCGGACCTCGAGACCGTGCCGTACACGGTCGCCGCCGGTGAGTCGGGCATCTACCTGAAACCCACCTGGGCGGAGGGCGAGCCGGCGGTCCACCTCCCACTGGCGGACCCGGCCGCCGCCACGGCCGCGCGCATCGCGTGGCGCTGGTCGGAGAACGGCCAGCGCATTCTGGCGAACGGCGCGAACAGCACGAACGGGTTCCGGGTGCCGCCCGCGGTGGCGCGGCGCACCGGCAAGGGCTTCGGCGGCGAGCCGATGACCATCCACGACCTGCCCGAGGGGGAGTCCGAGGGCCCGGCGCGGCGTCCGGGCGTCGGTACCGGCGGCGACCCCATGACCATCCACGACCTGCCCGAGGGAGAGGCGCCGAGCGTACGGCCGGGCATGGGCACCGGCAGCGACCCGATGACCATCCACGACCCGCCGACCCCCGAGCGACCGGCGAAGGTCACCCATCCGTTCGACGGGAACGGGCAGGCGCTCGGCGCCGGTGACGGGCGAGGCCAGGGCATCCCTGGGCTGAGCAACGAGGACCGCGCGACGGCCAGGGCGAAACGTCTGGCGCTCGGGAATCCGGCGGTCAAGCCGGTCCGGGCGCAGACCCCGCCCAAGATCACCTTCCTGCGCGACGTCACCGAGACGACGACGGGGACGGGTGGAGGCGACCGCCGGTCCGGGGGGACGCTCCAGAACCGTTCCGGCAGCGGCAGCACGACACTGCTCGAACAGCCCGTACGGCACACCGACGGCGCCACTCCCGCCGAGACCCGTACGGAGCCGCCCACCGACACGTCCCGGCCGGCCGAGTCCCTCCTCGCCGAACCGGCCGTCGAGCCCGGCGACCACACGCCCGCCGTCGAGCGGCCGCTCACCGAGCCACCGGTCACCGAGCCGTCGGTCACCGAGCCGGTCCGGCAGCCGGAGGACACGACGTCCGTCACCGAGCCGCACGGTGCGGACGAGGACGGCATCGCGCCTTCCGAAACCGCGGCACCCGAGACCGCGCCTCCCGAAACGGCGCCGCCCGCTCCGGCGCCTCGCGTGCGGCCCCGGCCGGCGGACGCGCTGCGCCGGGCCCGTACCGAGCTGGACGCGCTGCCGGAGGAGCGCCGTACCCAGGCGATGCGCGACGCGGACATCCTCCTGCGCCACATCACCGGGCGGGCGCCCTCGCAGGAGCCGGGCGGGCTGATGAACACGCCGCTGGGCCGGGCGCGGGTGCTGGTGGCCGCCGAGATCGCCCGCTCGGGCCGGGCGGCCGGGTACCGGGAGGCGGAGTGGCTGGCGCGTGACCCGGCGGTACGGGACCCGGCCAGCGCGCGGTCACTGCCGGTGCTGCGGCTCGGACCGGAGGCGGCGGTCGGGCGGGCGCAGGCGCGGCTGGACGGCCTGCCGGAGGATCGGCGCGCCGAGGCGTTGGCGCAGGCGGATGTGCTGCTGGGGGATCTGGTCGGTCGGGTGCCTTCGCAGGAGCCGGGTGGGCTGCTGGGTTCGCCGTTGGGGCGGGCGCGGGTGCTGGTGGCGGCGGAGTCGGCGGTGGCGGGGCGCGCGGCGGGCGAGTCCCTGGCGCGGCGGTTGGCGCGGGATCCGGCGGTGCGGGGTCCGGCTCCGGCCGCGCCGGTGCTGCGACTCCATCCGGAGGACATGATCGGCCGGGCTCAGGCGCGGCTGGACGAGCTGCCGGAGGATCGCCGCGCCGAGGCGCTGGCGCAGGCGGATGTGCTGCTGGGGGAACTGGTCGGTCGGGTGCCTTCGCAGGAGCCGGGTGGGCTGCTGGGTTCGCCGTTGGGGCGGGCGCGGGTGCTGGTGGCGGCGGAGTCGGCGGTGGCGGGGCGCGCGGCGGGTGAGTCCCTGGCGCGGCGGTTGGCGCGGGATCCGGCGGTGCGCGGTCCGGCTCCGGCCGCGCCGGTGCTGCGGCTCGGGCCGGACGCCGCGGTCGACCGCGCCCGGACACGCCTGGACGGGCTGCCGGACGACCGTCGCGCCCAGGTCCTGGACGAGGCCGACGCGGTGGTCGGCGACCTGATCGGGCTTCCCCGGCCGGCCGAGGGGGACGGGGAGCACGTCACGCCGGAGGCGCGGCTCAGGACGCTGGTCGCGGCCGAGATCGCCGACTCCGGCCGGGCCGCCGGTGAGGCGCTCGCACGCCGCATGGCGCCGCGCCTGGACACGCTGACGGTTCCGTTCCAGCCGGACGTGCGTGTCTTCGCCGACCAGAACCGGATCGACGTCGCACGCTCCACGCTGACGGCGATCCGGAAGGACTCCGAGCAGCGCCACGCGCAGCTGCTCAACGAGGCCCGGCTGATCGTCCAGGAGCTGGCCGGGGCGTTCCCGTCCCAGACCGCCCTGCGCGGGCAGTCCCGGCTGCTGACCGCGACCATGCTGTTGATCGCCGCGGAGATCCCCTGGGCCGGGCACGCGGCGGCCCGGCGGCTCGCCGCCGACGTCCTCGGCATCCCCCGCGCGCTCCGGCCGCGCGCCGCGACGCGGCTCGTGCGCGGTCTCGCGAACGCCGCCCGGCACGACCCCGAACGGGCCCGGCAGACGCTGGACCTGCTCTCCGAGGGCCGCGTGGGGCAGCTCCTGGAGGAGACCGACCACATCATCCGGACGGCGATCACCCATCCGTCGAGCGGGCCGGCCCGCGGGCGGGCGCCGCGTGAGTGGCGGCTGCTCGTCGCCGCCGAGATCGCCCGGTCCGGCTCGGTGGCGGGCGAGAGGTTCGCGCGCGGCCTGGTCGCGGACGCTCCTCTGCCGCCCCCGCCTCGCCGGGCGACGCCGAAGCGGGTGCGGTTCGCCGACGAGGAGCGGTCTGTCGAGACCGTCGAGCTCCCGACCGAGAACCAGACCGAACCCCCGACCGCGCTCCAGACCGAGCCAGAGCCGCTGCCGGAGGTCGAGACCGAGCGCCCGCCCGCCTACGAAGCCGGCTCCTACGGCCCCGAGGAGGGCGAGTCCGTCCTCGAGGAGTTCGAACCCGACGACCTCGGTCCCGTCACCGAGGGCGAGGAACTCCCGGCGTACGGCTCCATCGGGGACTCGTTCGCCGAGAAGGCGCCTCAGATCACCCCGAAGCCCGGCGGCCCGCCGGTCATGCCGATCGACGAAGTGATCGACCAGACCACGGCGGAGACGCACGAGGGCGGCGTCGTCGCGATCCGGCTGCCGGGTGTGCCGGAGTTCGAGGCCAAGACGCTCGCCCGGCTCGCGAAGCTCCGCCTCGACGACACGGTCTTCGTCTTCGGCAGCATGGAGGACGGCCGGATCGTGCACGACGGCCAGGAGGTTCCGGTCGTCGCGGTGGCGTTGGCGATCATGCAGAAGGCCCCGGGTCTGTCGCCGTTCCTGCTGATGAAGGACGGCACGACGATGGCCAGGGAGCTGTCGGACGTCACGAACGAGCCGGTCATCGCCTCCCGGTACGAGGCGAAGCTGGACGAGAAGACCGGCGACCTGGTGCCGCGCCGCCCGGACGGCGAGCCCGGCGACCGACTGGAGCAGGAGGAGTGGTTCCAGCTCTTCGCCCTCGGGGAGGAGACCAAGCCGTTCTCGCCGGGGCTGTTCGCCGGAGAACAGGAGAGGTCCTCCCAGGAGGAAGGGCGGCCCGCCCCGGAGACCGAGCCGACGATCAAGGTGCCGGACCCGACGCCCAAGAAGCTGGAGCCGGAGGGCCCGCCCGAGCCGGAGGAGCCGCCGCAGCCCCCGGAGACCGGCACGCTGCCGGTGATGACGCCGGCCGACCTGGACCCGATGATCCGCTCGATCGGCGTGCCGCGCACGGGCCTGCCGCAGATGGACGAGCTGATGAAGCTGGTCCGGCAGGAGCTGGACCAGGCCGGCGCGCACTACACCGAGAGCCAGTTCAACCTGCTCCCGCACCGGCTGCTGTCGAACTACCCGTACCTGATCGGCACCGACTCCGACACCGGCACGCGGGGCCTGCAGGTGCCGATCGGCGACGCCGAGCTGCTGTTCAGCCTCGACCCCCAGGACCCGCACACGCTGACCAACCCGGCGGGCTCCACGATGGCGGCGTCGGACCTGCCGCTGGTCGAGGGCGACCACAAGGCCACCGGCACGATCAACTCGGTGTTCGCGACCGGCGCGCACACCCAGACCCAGTCCGGGCAGACGGGCGCGACGCGCGGCGCGCTGGCGCTGACCTTCGGCATCGGCGCGACGCCCTTCGTGCTGCAGATGGTCAAGATCGGCGCCACGCTGACCGGGACCGCCAACCAGTCGAACCGCTCCAGCACCCTCATCACCGACGCCGAAGGCGGCCACGTCGAGGACAACCGGTCCGAGTCGAAGCTGATCGCCTACACCGCGCGCTGGTCGTTCAAGGTACGGACCGATCCGGACCAGAGCTGGACCAAGACGCCGGTCCACAAGCTCGCCGTCGACGAGACCGACGAGCGGCTGCTGCTGTGGATCCCCGACCACTACCTGGACAAGGCGCCCGACCAGGTCACCGCGACCGGACCGCGCGTACGGGACAAGGAGATCCCGGCGTACTACTTCGCCTCCGGGATGACGAACCTGCCCCGGCTGTTCGACGAGATCGTCGCGTCGCTCCGCACAAGCGGGATGAGGCTACCGCTCGGCAGCCTGACGCGCCGCGAGCTGCTCCAGAAGCTGTGGAACCTGAACATGCATCTGGACGCGGCCGTGAACAACAAGTCCGGCTACCACTTCGACCTGCACAACCGGTTCGGGCGGCCGGTCGCGAAGATCACCATCCGGTCCGAGCGCCTGGCCGACGTACGGCGCGTCGGCACGACCAGCGACAAGTCGCACATCGAGAACGTCCGGACCGCCATCGACGGCATCAGCGGCAGCCACACGATCACCAACACGAGCAGCCTGACCCTGCCGTACGTGGAGTTCGACCTGGCGCCGATCCCCGGCAACCCGGATGTCGGTCTCGGCTTCTCGGGCGGGCTGACCTACACCTCCACGAACACCAACACGATCTCCGGGGCGCGGACCGGCCTGAACGTCCTCGTGCCGCGTGACGTCACGCAGACCTCCGCGTACCGGGTCTGGTTCTCCCACCGCGCCACCGTGAGCGTGCGCGGCGGCACCAAGACGCGGGCGGCGCGGACGACCAGGCCCGTACGGGGGCACGCGCTGGTCCGGATGCCGGAGCGGACGGCCTTCGAGTACGGCTTCCCCATCGACCGCTCGGCGCTGAAGCAGGCGCCCAAGAAGGGCGAGACCACCGTCCCGTTCGTCGACGACGCCGTCCGCAGCTCCGACCGGCCGGAGAGCGACCCGCTGAAGCGGCGGTTCCCGCAGTGGGTCAACGAGGGCAAGGGCGTCGGCACCGGCCTGGTGATGGTGTCCCCGGAGACCGTCCAGCGGATCCGGGACGCGATCTCACCCATCCTGCGCCGCGAGGGCTTCCTGCCGAAGGACGACGACGACCCCTTCGCCGACTACACCTGGTACGCCCACGGCAACAAGACCGACAGCCAGGTCGACAACCTCGGGCTGTTCGACAAGATGGTCTCCAGTCGCGGCCTGGACTCCCACTATGACGAGACCCAGCAGGACGGCATGACCTTCACGCTCCGCAAGCGGCGGGGCGGCGTGGGCATCGACTGGGACACCGACACCGTCGAGATCACGATCAAGGGGAGGCCGGACGCCGAGCGCCCGCCGGTCTTCCTGCGCACGACGAAGAACTTCCACACGGTCAACCTGGCGATGGGCATGGACAGCGCCGGGATGGCCTTCAGCCACTCGCGGAAGATCTCCGTCGGGTTCAAGGCGCGGGGGCTGTTCCAGGCGCTCAAGGCCGCCGTCATGGGCATCGAGTACCAGCGGAGCGTCGGCGCCACGGACGCGCTGAACTACCTCACCAACATGCCCGACCTGCGGGAGACCGGCGAACGCGTCCGGGTGGCCCGCGTCACCAACGACTACACGGTCCACCTGAAGTTCCAGCACTCGGGGCGGCAGGGCCGGGTCCGCCAGGGCCGGCGCGATCCGGCGCCGATCGAGGTCAAGGGCGGCACCGCCGAGCTGTACGTGCTGCCGCTCGGCACCGACATCGGCGACACGCTGAAGGGCCCCATCCCGGCGAGCGTGCTCGACCAGGGCGTCGTCTTCTTCCTGGACACCACGGGCGCCCGCGAGGCGGTGCAGGCGCTCGGCCGGCTGACCGACCCGGCCGGGTCGGCCGCGGCCGACCGGAACACCTTCGCGGGCAACATCGAGATGCGCGCGCACATGAAGGAGATCCTGAAGGGCGAGTACACCACGGACCGCCCGTTCGAGTCGGGTATCCTCCGCGACCGGCTCGGCGCGATGGACATCCGGGGCACGCTCGGCGACATCACGTTCGCCGGCATCTCCGACGACCCGGCCGTCCTGGGCCTGATCAAGCTGGGGCTGGCCGAGTCCAAGATCACCGACACCGGCTCCCACGGCCTGACCTGGGACCAGCTCGACCTCGCCGGGGGCGGCGAGGTGGGGAACGCCTCGTTGACCGGCGAGAACGACCTCAACCGGCACTGGCAGCACAACCTTTCGCGCTCCAGCGGGCGCGTCGGCGGCGACGAGCGCCTCCAGCTCAGCTTCGAGCGCGAGCTGGCCTTCATCACCACGGTGAACTTCGAGGTCCGCAGCCGCCTGGAGAAGCACGCCAAGCTGCTGCCCACCGGCCGGCAGCACCACACGGAGCGCATGACCCCGCGGCTGATGGCGTTCGCGCTGCCCGAGACCGAGGCGCTCGCGCTCTACGCCCAGGGGCACCTGCCGCTGTCCGACCGCTACCTGCGGGACATGTTCCGCCGCGTGCAGACCGGCAGCCTCAAGCTGAGCGGGAACCTCGCCGCCAGTGTGCTGACGCGCTGGCAGGGGGACCTGACACACCAGGTGCGCACCGCCAAGTTCGCCCAGACGCTGGCCCGCCGGCACCGCCTGGGCGCGGCCCGCATCCAGGACGACCAGGTCCTCGCCGACTTCAACCGGGTCTTCGGCCACGACCTCGGCGCGGCCCACGAGCCGTCCACGTGGTCCCGGCCGCCCGCCCACGTCACCGCGTACACCCGGGGCCGCCGCCCGCTGTCGGAGCAGCAGGTCGCCACGGTGCTGCGGCAGTGGCTGGACGGCGACCTGCGGATGCGCGGAGACGTGGTGGCGCGCGTGCTGCTGCGCTCGTTCCGGGACCGGCCGGCGCCATCGAAGGAGCTCCAGGTCTGGCGGGCGCGGGCGGTGCGCACCCTGGCCCGCCTGCACGGCGACGGCGTGGCCCCGATCCTGAACGGCCGGCTGCGGCACGAGTTCAACGCCGCCTTCGGCACCGGGCTCGCCCACGCCACCGTCCCGGACACCCCGCCCGCGCCGCCCGCCCCGCCGGCGGACGTCAAGGCGTACGCGGAGGGCGGCGCCCGGCTCACGAACCAGCGGCTGACCGAGGTGCTGAACGGCTGGCAGAGCGGCCGGCTCCCGCTGAGCGACGACCTGATGGCGCGCGTTCTCATCCGACGTCATGAGGAGACCCCCGAGGTGCGGGTCCGCCCGGCGACGTTCGCCCGCAGCCTCGCGCGGCTGCACCGTACGGGCGAGGCCCAGATCATGGACCCGACGGTCCGGACGAACTTCGACAACGCGTTCGGGCAGCACCTCGGCGACCCGTTCGACCCGTTCGAGACCCCGGTGATGCCGTCGGACCTGCTCGCGTACACCGAGGGCCGGGGCACGCTGACGAACGAACGGCTGGCCGAGCTGCTCCAGGAGTGGCGCGCCGGCGACCGCCGGCTGAGCGGGAACGTGGTCGCGCTGGCCCTGATGCGCTGGTACGACGAGGTCCCCGAGACGCCCGCCGGGCTGCCGATACGACGCGCGCCGCTGGTCGTCGCCCTGGTCGAACGGCACGGGGAGGGCGCGACGCCGATCACCTCCCTGTCGGTCCGCGAGCAGTTCAACACGGCCTTCAAGCAGAAGCTCTCGCATCCGAGGCTGCCCTTCGACCGGATGGTGCTGCCGGAGTACCTCACCCGGGACGACCCGGGCGGGCGGCACCTCGGTCACGCCGGCATCGACGACCTCACCTACGACAACGGTCGGACCACCTACGAGAACGTCCGGCGGCTGGTCGAGCAGGTGGCGCCGGGCATGCTGGCGGCCGGCGCGGAGGTCTGGGACCGCAAGGGCCGCGTGATCGGCCGGATGCAGGGCGGCGTGGACGCGCTGGAGGGGATCTTCGCGCACGGGCGCGACCAGGCGATCTGGGGAGAGCTGCTCGGCGAGGAGGGCTACTCCTTCTACCTGGTCAACCCGGTCGGCTGGCTCCTGACCGACGTGGTGGAGATCAACCTGCGGGACGAACTGGTCTCGGTGCCCGAGGTGCTCGACTACCGGCGGAACCGCGGTCTGGAGGTCTACTCCCACGGGTACATCGGCAGCGCGGAGTCCCGGTCCCGCGACGGGTCGCAGGCGTGGATGTTCGCCAAGCTCTCCTCGGGCGGAGGCAAGGGCGCCGGCTCCGGCGACCTGAAGGCGTCCGAGGGACACCACCGCGCGCTGACCCACGCGGAGAACGCCGTCAGCGAGCAGACCGTCTACGACTGGGCGAACCACTACGCCGTACGGCTCCGGCACCGGCTCACGGTGGACGTCCGGCACGTCAAGATGTCCGGCCGCCCGCTGAACAACCTGCTGCTGCGCGGGTTCAAGAAGTGGACGGGCTTCCGCCGGACCGCGCGCGGCACCTTCGACGGCGCGCTAGATGTGCAGATCCCGCACGCCCTGGCCGAGGCGGGCCCGATCTTCGGCCCGAGCCCTATACGCGACCTGCTCCCGCTGCCGGCCCTGCCGCGCAACGCGTTCGTCTCCGGCGTGATCGTGAACGGCATCCGCCGCATCGGGGACGGGATGCTCACCGAGCTGTTCGGCCCGAGCTGGTACGAGAAGGTCCTCGGTGCCAGGGCCGCCGACACCGACGTGCTGAAGAGCCTGTCGCTGCCCGTGCTGCTGTCGCGGTCGCACCTGGCGAACCACATCTGGGAGGCGACGGGCGGCGCTCGCTACGAGTTCCCGGAGGACCTGTTCGTCGCCGGCGAGTCCGGTGACCGCGCCAAGATGTGGCTCGAGGGCGACCTGTTCGACGCGCAGGTCATCGGCCGCATGGTCGACGGCACCGGCACCGGCCGCTACATCAAGCACCAGAGCGGCACCACCGCGACCAGCAGTTCCGACCACGTCCGGACCATCGGCGAGTACTCCGCCACCGCCACCGACAAGCTCAATCCGCAGCCCGCGGCGCCCGAGGGCGCTCCGCCGCAGCGCCCGGACCACAACTGGTCGCTGACCGACCCGGGCAGCCGCAACACGTCGGCCAACCAGAACAGTGCCGGGACCGAGAACTACCGGCGTGAGCAGCACGCCAAGGAGCAGGGCGCGACGCTGCTGATCCGGATGCGCGGCCAGTTCCGGCTGGGCGCGCAGAAGACGTCGCGCACGTTCTTCCACGACCCGAAGCCGGTCGGCGCGGAGGTCCACAGCGACCCGTTCACCGGCGACGTGTACGTGCTGATGTTCGAGGCGCAGTACCGGACCTTCCTCGCCGACAAGGCCAAGAACGAGGAGGCGGCGCGGCGGAAGCTGGAGGAGCGGGTCGACCCGCAGGCGTGGGCGGGGCTGCGCGGCGCGCCGACGGTCGCCCTGACGCCGCTGCTGACCCGCGCGGCGGCGCTGCACTACACGGCCGGGCGCGCCCACCACCACCTGGTGCATCACCTGCGGGAGGACGGCCGGGCGGGCGGCCCGCTGGTGCTCACGCACGGGCAGAGCGCACGGATCGCGACCTACCGGGCGATCCGCCAGTGGTCCACCGACACCCTGGGCGCGGCGGCCCGGGCCGGGGCGGACGCCGACGGCGCCGCGCGGCGCGCGATCGACGCCCGGCGCCTGGCGCTGCGAGGCACCGCCGGCGATCCCGAGCGCGCGCTGGCGCTGCTCGAGAGCCGGGAGCGCGGCGGGACCCTGCCGGCCGGCACACGGGTCGCAGACCTGACCCGTGCCCTGGACGACGAGATCACCAGGATCATCAACGAGGTCAACGACGTCCACGCCCTCCGCCCGGACAACACGGTCGGCGCCCCGGCGGCGCTCCCGCCGGAGGTGGCGCTGCTCGGCGTGGACCCGGTCGACCTCGCCCGCGACATCGCGCACGAGCTCGTCTCCCACGTACGGGTGGACGTCGAGGAGGCGGACGGGACGACGCGCTCGCGCTGGGTGGACCCCAGCGGCCGGATCCACGTCTTCGACCCCTCGTCCGGCGCGCGCACCGCGCTGTCCGCCGACGACGCGACGCGCGCCGGTCTCTGGCACGACAGCACGCGCGCCACCGCCGCCGCCCACGGGTTCGACGCGGCCCGGCTCGCGGAGTTCTACCGGACCTCCTGGTCGCACCAGCGGACCTTCGAGCAGTCCGTGCTCGCCGAGGCCGCCGTCCGGCTGGAGAACATGAGGACGGAGAACGCTGCGCTCCCGGGGCTGTTCCACCGGGCCGCCGAGGCGGCGGAGGCGTGGGTGCCGATCGTCCGCCGTATCGGCGACGAGGACGCCCGGCTCGCCCGCGCGATCGCCACGGCGCAGGCGGAGGTCGACGACCTTCAGGCCCGGCTCCGGCCGTTGCGGGAGCGGGAACAGCAGCTCCTGACCGAGCGGCGCGAACGGCAGGCCCGGCAGGGGCCGCCGAGCGAGGCGGACCGGCGGATCGAGGAGGCCGCCCAGGCGGAGCTGACACGGTTGCGCGGGCAGATCACCCCGCTCGAGAACAGCCTGGCGGCGCCGCAGGCGCGGGTGCGCGACCTGACGGAGCGGCAGGAGCCGATCAGCCGGGAGTTCGAGTACACGCGCCGGCAGCTCGCGGCGGTCGAGGGACTGCTCGCCGACCTGCGCGCCATCGGACAGGGCCGGCCGCTCACCCAGCGGGCGGCCCACACCGCGGAGGAGATCACGGCCGCCGACGAGCTGCTGCGCGACTCGGAGCTGGAGCTGGACGAGCGGCGCATGCGCCTCGCGTACCGGCCGCGCGACGTGACGGACCTGCCGGCCGCGATCGACGGCCTGCACGCCACGCTTCTCACCGCCGGGCGAGGCGCGCTCGCGCTCGTCGTGACCGCCGACGGCGCGGGCACCGGCGGGCGGTTCATCGTGGTCAACGACCAGGCTCGGATGCGCTGGTTCGAGGCGGACTCCGGCCTGCCGGTGGAGCCGCCCCGGCAGGCCACGCGCCTGTACTCCCTGGACCTGGACGGCGCCGGCCGGCTCATCGCCCCACCCGCCGAACTGCGCGACTCGACATCCGCGGCACGGTCGTTCGCCCCGATCCGCGACCTGGCGCTCATCGCGCTCGAACCGCAGGTGCCCGCCCACATGGTCGCCCCGTCCGCGCGGGCGTCGGTACGGGAACGGCTGACGACCGGGCGTGGGCCGACCACGCTCGAACAGGCGCTGGACGCGTTCGAGGACGGGCTCGCCGCACGGGACGACCAGCTCAACCGGCTGGCGGGCGCGCCGGAGCGGCGTCTCGTGAGCCTGCTGACGGCGGCGCGCGACGGCGTCCCCCACGACGCGCACCTCTACCGCAACGAAGAGGGACAGCACACCGTCGGTCCGGACGGGCTGACCACGCCGGGCTGGACGCGGGTGGGCCCGGTGGCCGACTTCCGGCCGCTGTTCTGGCTCATGCGGAGCGGGCGGGACCAGGTGCCGAGTGTCCAGGACATCGCGCGGGCCGGCGCCCTGGGCGCGGCGGCGCGGTACCTGTCCACCGCGGGTCCGGCACGGGCCGAGCGCGTACGGGAGATGTTCGGCGGCCGGGCGGACCGGGCGGCGGAGCAGGTCGACCGGCTGCCGGACGACCTGCCGGAGAACACCTGGATCTGGTTCTCCGGGCCGCAGGGCACCGGGACGGCGCTGGTCACCGCCGACGGCCATCGCGTCCTCCTCACCGGGCGGAGCACGACCCGCCTGGTGCCGGTCGGGACGATGACGCGGGCGCTCAACACCGAACCCCACGCGATCGTCGTCGGCCGGCCGGTCGCGGTCCGCGAGGCGGGGCCGGTCACGCCGAAGGCCCTCACGAGCAAGATCACCGGCACCACCCGGCCGACGCGGTCCGGCAACGAGACCCGGTCCGGCAAGAGCGTGAGCAAGGACGTGGCCCGTTCGCGGTCGCTGCGCGTCACCGTGGACAGCCCGCTGCCGGCCGACGCCCACCTGTACGTCGCCGCCGACGGCCGGTACCGCGTCGCCGCGCCCGGCCTCACCGAGCACGGCTGGACCGACCAGGGGGCACTCGCCTCGTACGCCTCCGTCTCGTGGCTGGTCCACGGCGGTGCGGAGCGGGCCCGGCCCCTGGCCGACCTCCTGCGGGACGAGATGGACACCGCGGTCGGCTTCCTCACCGAGACCGCCGTGCTGAAGGAGAACGCCGAGACGGTCCGGTCGCTGCTGGCGCGATTCACCGGACGGCCCGTCGAGCTGACCACGACGCTTCCCGACACGCTGCCCGCCGGGACGCTCGTCCACTTCACCGGTCCCACGGGGACGGGCGCCGCGGTGGCCCTGGCCGAAGGCCGCTTCCGCCACCTGGCGGCGGGCGGCGCGACCAGTGTGTCGGTGGGGCGCGGCGCGCTGGCGGACGTCGCCGACGGACGGCACACCTTCGTGATCGCCCGCCCGGCCGAGAGCGCGGCACTCGGCGAGAAGACGGCGAGCACGGCCGGAACCGCGCCGGGCTTCGACGAGCGGCGGCTGAACGACGTGCTCCGCGCCCGCAACCTGCGGGCGGTCAACGTCCTCGGCGACGGGAACTGCTTCTACTCCAGCCTGATCGTCATCGCCCGCCCGTACCTGGCCCGGCACATCCCGGAGTTGGCGCGCGCCCGGACCCGCCTGGAGGAGGTCCAGGCGCTGCGGAACTGGCTGGCGGACCGGCTCGTGGCCGACTTCGCGGCGGCGAACCAGGGCCTGCCGTCGCGATACGCCGCCTTCTTCCACACCGTCGACCGGCGGTCCATCCAGCGTCAGCAGGACGATCTGGTGCGGCAGATCCGGGACATGGGCGAGTGGGACGACCAGGCGGGCGACCTCGTCGCGCACCTGGCGGCCTACGAACTCGGCCTGCGGATCACGCTGATCCAGGACCGGTACGTCCAGACGCTGGGCCCGCAGGGAGTCGCGGAGATCAGCTTCATCCGCCGGCCCGATCACTTCATGGGCGCGGAGAGCACGCTGCCGAACCCGCCGGCGGTCCCGTGGCACCGGTTCACCCCGTTGCCACCGACATCCGCCAGAACGGCGGGCCCGCAGTTCGCGCGCCAGGTCGGCTGGCTGGACCGGCGGCAGGCACGCGCGGTGAGCGCCCTCAGGCGGATCGCGAACGGCCGTCCGGGGCCGGAACGCGGCGCGCTCAACCGCCAGGTCGCCTCGCTGATCGCCCGGTTCCGCCAGGGGTTCGACGCGGGACGCCTGCCCCGCGACGTCCCGGTGTACGCGCGGGCACAGCGGCGGCTCGACATCATGAGCAGCGCGGTCAGGGACCTGGAGGACCTCCTCCAACGACACGGAGGAACACCGGCGGGCTCGTCGGCCACGGCGCCGCCGGCCCAGGGCGTGCGGGCCCGGGCGACGGACTACCTCCTCACGGAGGTCAACTCGCGGCTGCGCGACCTCGGCGGGCACTGGCTGGTCGGCCAGGTCGACCGGGGACAGATCGAGGAGGCGCTGCGCGACCTGCCCCCCGGCGGCTCTGCCGCTCCTGGCGGTCTGGCCGACGCCATCGTCCGCCTGATGGCGGGCGCGCCGCCGCGGCAGCGGGGCGTGGGAAGAGACGCCGTCGAGTCGACGCCCCTGGAGACCGACCCCGGCAGCGGCGTGGTGAGGCGCGGCTACGGCACCAAGACCCCGTACGAGCCGCAACAGGATCCGCGGACGTACGAGCAGCCGCCACCGGGTTTCACGCCGGTGTTCACCCAGAGCGTCTTCCGCCATGGCTCGCGCGCCGCGGCGAGCAGCAGGGACGGGGACCAGATCCTGCGGCTGTGGGACCTGGCCGCCGGCGAAGGCGCCCTCACCCGGGACGGCGAGGAGTTCGGCCCGAAGGTACGGTCGCTGCTCCACGCGATGGAGAACATCGGGTACGGCAACCTCAGCGGCCGAGGCAGGCAGGAACTGCGGGACGCGGCGGCGCGGATGCGCCAGCGCCTTCCCGGACTGTTCACGAAGATCGCCGAGGGGTCCGGGCGGATCGAGGTCGTCAACTCGGGCAAGGGCCGGACGATCGAGAGCGGCGACGTCTTCACCGGCGCGCTCACCGCCGACGACCCGGCCCTGCGGCCACTCGTCGGCCCGGCCAGGACCGACCGCGACCTGCTCCACTTCCAGAAGTCCGCGGGGAGTGCCGACTACCGGACCTTCCTCGCCAGCGACGAGCGCCTCGCGGCCCGGCTTCAGGAGGTCAGGGACCAGCCGGCCATCCGTGACGCGGCTCGCGGCGTGCTGCTGAAGATCTTCACCCCCGACTTCGTGGATCGGATCTTCGCCGAGGAGTTCTCCTCGATCGGCACCGGTCTCGACGCGGCCCAGGCGGTGTACGAGCTCTACAGCATCGCTCCGGGGATGAGCGACGAGGGCGCCTGGCACCTGGAGCGGTACGTCGCTCCGCACGACGCGTCCTGGTTGGCCTACCTGAGTGACGCGACCACCTTCTACCGGAGAGGGCCGGGCTTCGCGGACAGCGACATCACGTACAAGCTGGCGAACGTCCTGCTCGACGACTTCTTCGCGCAGATCGAGGCCAGGCGGGTGGGGACCAGCGACGTGGGCGCCGCACTGCGCTTCGCCCACGCGCAGACGATCGTCCCGTTCGCCGCCCTGCTGGGCCTGCCGGGCAGCGAGAGGCCGGCGACGGCGGAGCGGCCGTACACCTACGCCGACAACCCCTGGCGGGGCGAGTCCGTGTCGCCGATGGCCGCGAACATCCAGTGGGACGTGTTCCAGAACGGCGACAGGTACCTCGTGCGGATGCTCCACAACGAGAGGGAGGTCGCCTTCCCGCCGGGCGTCCGGCCGATCGCGGAGAACAGCAGGTTCTACGACCTGGACGAGCTGCGGCGCCACTACGGACGCGACTTCCACCGGCCCACGCGTGACGCCGGCAAGGACCCGGCACGCCTCTACTCGGCCCCCAGCACGCTGTCGAACGACGCGGCCGGCACATCCCGCTTCGAGGCCGAATACGCCGAGACCGTCGCGGAGTTCCCCATCGTGATCCGTGACGAGTGGTGGACGGTGTGGGGGCAGGGGTCGGAGGATCCGGAGCTGCGGGTGTTCGTCGCGGAGAGCCCGGCGCTGGGCGGGCTACGCGGACAGTACGACGCGGAGGCTCCTAGGGCGGGCCGGGTCAGCGACGGCGAGGGGCGGCTCTACGACGAGGGCCCCGCGTGGAACTGGTATCTGCCGGGGCGCTCGGCCGTGGTGGCCTCCTCCCGGCCGGAGACCTACAAGGATCCGAGTGCGCCAGAGGGCGCCGGGGCGCCGCGCAACCGCCGGATCCGGTATCCCGTCAGCGGCCGTCCTGCCCTCGATCCGATCGTCACCGCCGCGTGGCCCAAGGTGTTCGCCTCCGGCCTGCCGCACGCGATGATGTGGCGCAGCGACGGCTCCCCCCTGTACAAGTTCAGCAAGGAGAGGCCGGAGACGGTCCTTCGCCCCGGCGGCGGCCTGTTCCCCAAGGGCGCTCGACTGGGGCACCTGATCGATCACGTGTACAACAGTCCCGAGGACACCGGGTACCTGAGCACGTCGCGGAGCCGGAACTACCTGCGTGACTCGGCGTTGAACGACCCGGCCACGGCCGGATTGCTCTTCGACAGGTACCGATACCGCTACGACGTGGACCTGCCTGGTGGGATCGACGTCAACGCGACGCTCGGCATCGCGTCGCCGTTCCCCGACCAGGAGGAGGTCGCCTTCCCCGGCGGCATCCACGTGCGGTTCATCCGCGGCGTACAGCCGTTGCGCGACGGCTCGCCCACCGGCGAATACATCCACAACCCCTACTTCGACCCCTCGACCACGGAGCCCGCACGCCTCCATGCGGCCCCCGGCACGCCACCGAGGTCCGACGCGGCGACCTTCGTGCCCAAGGACGCCTCGCCCGAGGACCTGGTCCGCATCCGGTACCTGGACGAGTCTCTCCGGTACGAGGAGCGGCTCGCCGACTACCTGGCCGAGGACCCGCGGGTCAACGAGTACATCGGCCGGCTCGTCCGGACCCTCTGGGAGCGCACGTCGGACGAGCGGCGCCCGATGTACGGCACGGACAAGGAGTGGGACGCCGGCCGGGTCGGGAAGTCCATCGAGGCGCTGCAACGGGTCGTCGACTCCGGCAACCTCCGTGAGCGGGTCACCTTCCTGTTCAACGGAGTGGCCAGCGGCATGCTCCCCGCGCTCCTGAAGGGGAGCGAGCTCATGGCTCCGGAGATCGAGGCCGAGCGCACGCAGCGCGCGAACACCCGGGCCCGCGACCACTACGAGGAGCGGCTCAGGGAGATCAACGCTTCGGACCTGTCGCCGGCCGAGAAGGAGGCGGCGATCGAGGAGGAGCAGAAGGTCCTCCGCACGCCACTGAAGGCGTCGCAGGTCCGGCCCCCGCTCAGCGAGGTCGAGAGGGCGCTGATCGGCGAGGGCGAGGACCTGCCGTGGATCCCGGCCAGCCACAACGAGGAGCTGCCGATCGCCACGAGCGCCTTCGCGCAGAGTTCGAAGGCGAACGGCGGCCTGGTGGACACCGGCACGTCGGGCTCGGCCTACAAGATCGCCTTCAACCTCAAGCGGATCACGCGCTGGCGAGGCGTGGAGGACCTTGACCACGGGCTTCTCCGCGCGGCCCTGTTCGCGACGATGCGGTCGCAGCGACACCACCGCTTCCACGAGGTGATGCGCGGCTACGAAGTCGCGTTGAAGGAGCTCAGGCACGACGACCCGGCCCTGAAGTACGTGGACGACTGGCGCCGCTACCGGCACTTCGCCCCGTTCAGCGAGGACGAGCTGCGCCAGAACGTGGCCTACGAGGGCAAGTTCCCCGACGAGCACGCGCAGGATCTGCTCGACCACTACTCGGCCGAGCAGCGGGAGGCGCTGACTCATCTGTTCTCCTCGCCGGATCCGCTGGCCGCGTCGGGGTCGGTGCCGGAGGAGGCGGTGGCCAGGGCGAACCTGGACTACCGGTTCCCGAAGCTGTCGGACTGGCCGGCGTCGTTCACCGACGAGGCGGACCGGCTGGCCGGCCTGAAGCCCGCGGAGCGGCGGAACGAACTGGAGGCGATGTCGCAGCTCCAGCGGGAGACCCTGGCGAGGAGCCCCGAGTTCGTCCGCCGGTTGCGCGAGTCGATGGCGGACCCGGAGGAGTTCACGGACGCGGCCGCGCGGCTGATGCTCCACGTGCCGCCGGAGGCGGAACAGCCGGCGACGACCCGGTTCCGGGCGCACGAGGTCATGGCCCGGATGCTGAAGAACATGCCGGAAGCGGCCGAGAAGATGCTGACCGCGGACGTGCGCATGTTCGTCCTCCCGCGTAACGAGCCGCTCACCCGCTACGGACCCTGGCGCCACATGGCCGGCAAGGTGAACGCCGGTGCGCCGGCAGAGCTCAGCCGGGGGGTTCAGGGCGGCCCCATCGCCGCCGCGAACGAGGAGGGCCTCATCGGCGAGTGGGCCTACATCGGCCTCACCTCGCCCGACGGCTACGGCACCCTCCCGCACGAGTTCGCGCACCTCATCTGGGCCCACGGGCTGGAACCGGGCGTCAAGGCCCGCGTCCAGGACCTCTTCGCCCGCAAGTGGAACGACCCCAGTGCCATGTGGCCGGACCGCGACCTGTACGACCCGGCACGGCCGGGGAAGGTCAACTACGGGGCCACGATGGTGGAGGAGTACTTCCCGCAGGCGGCGGTGGCCTTCTTCAAGGCGAACGCCGGCCTCGACCCGAACACCGGCCTGCGCCGGTTCAACGGCGCGGAGGAGCTGCGCGACAACGACCTGGAGACCTTCCAGATCATGAAGGAGGTCTTCGGCCCGGCCGGGGACCGCTTCGACGCGAATCCGCTCTACCGGACCACCGCGGAGAACGAGCTCTACGCGAGGTTCCGGCAGTTCCTGGGTGCGGTGGAGAACGGCACGTCCGCCCGCTACCAGGCCGAGTACGACGCGAAGATCTGGGACTTCCGCCGGAACGATCACGAGCGCGCCCTCTCCACGGCGCTGGCCGGCGATCCGCGCCTGATCGGCGCCGTCCGCGAGGCGAACCGCAGCCTGTTCGCCCGGCTCAGCGGCTGGATGGATCCCGAGACGGTCGCCCGTAGCTTCAAGGGCGGGAGGCCGGCGGCCGAGCTGGAACGCCGCCTCGCCGACGACGCGGGGTGGTCGCTGCACGACCTGATGACCGACTTCCGCTCGGTGATCAGAGACCATCGCGACGTGCTGGGCTGGGACCACCACCAGCGCCCGTTCCCGCTGCGGGAGAACGACTGGCTCGACCACCAGATCGACCGCGGCTACCGGCCCGGCCGCCGGCTGAACCAGCACAGCGAGTGGATCTTCCGGGTCTACCGGCTCCTCGACCTCGACCCGGACCAGCGCGCCCTGTTCCTCCGCGCGGTGATCGCCGACAACGTCGCCGCTCTGTACGAGACCCTCGCGGCGTGGCGCCACGTCGGGCTCGGCGACCACCCGGCGCACGCGGTGCCCGAGGAGGTGCTGGAGACCGAGGCGGCCGCCCTGTACGAGTGGGCCGGCGCGACCTTCGCCCCGCGCGCCCTCACCACCGACCCCGACCTGCTCGTCCGGCTGACCGTGCCGCACATGAGCGGCTGGTCGCAGACCAGGCTTGGCTCCGAGGGGATCCGGCGGGAGGTCCCCTGGCTGCCCAAGATCAATCCGCTGTACGCCAAGGGCGCTGACTTCTTCACGAACTGCCTGCTCACGGGCATCGGCCTGCACCTCACCCTGGAAGAGATGCGGCTGTTCCCGGAGCAGGATCCGGCGCGGCAGGCCTACTACCAGGTGCCGCCGGACGTCGTCTCGCCGTACGAGCACCTGGCGAACCTCGACCGGGGCGACCCGATCGACGTCGCCGGCTACAAGGCCATCGAGGACGCGCTCGAGGGGAGGCCGGGCGCACACGGCATGGTCCTCATCGGCACGTATGGCACGGACGTCGAGCACATCGTCGGCGCCGTCAACCTCAAGGGCAAGGTCTACTTCCTCGACCCGCAGACCGGCGACGACGCCGACCTGCCGCTGAACTTCAGCAGCCTGCGGTTCCTGCCCATGAGCGAGAACCTCCCGCGCGACGCCGTGCGGCCGGCCATGACACCCTGGCCGCGCGGGAGCCGCGTCGGCGCCCGGCCCGGGAACACCGACGACTTCCCGGTCAGGGACCCGGAGAGCGGCGACACCGACTTCGTCGAGACGCTGCCCTGGGGCAACGTGAGCCGGGACGATCCGGACGCCCGGTATCCGTTCCCCGCCGGAGGGCAACGGCTGGGGGAGGGCACGGGCCGGCCGATCGCGGGCTTCGGCGAGACGGAGCGGGCCGCCTGGGCGAAGGACCACGAGGACACCCTGACGCAGGCCGACGGCGAGGGCCGGAACCGGCCCGCGCCGTCGCAGGTCCGGCGCGGTCCGGGGTACGACCGCCCGGCGACGGTCGACGACCCGGTGACGCAGACGCCGGCGGCGGAGCCGGTGGCGGGGTCGGCGTTCGACCGTCCGGGGATGAGGCTCGGTGAGGAGCCCGGCGATGAGGTCCGGATCAGCGCGGAGGACTCGGCCGCCGGCGAGGTGACGCCTCCGGCCACCCGGCCTCGCGGCCCGGGATACGACCGTCCCGCGACGATCGACGACCCGGTGACGCAGGGGCCGGTGACGGAGCCGGTGGCGGGGTCGGCGTTCGACCGTCCGGGGATGAGGCTGGGCGAGGAGCCCGGCGACGAGGTACAGGTCAGCCCGGAGGAGTCGGCCGGCGGCGAGGAGACGACGGCCACGCCGTCGCAGGTCCGGCGTGGTCCGGGGTATGACCGGCCGGCGACCATCCACGACCCCGCGACGTCGGAGTCCGTGGAGGAGACGCCGTTCGACCACCCGGGGATGAGGCTGGGCGACCGTCTCGGCGGTGCCGTCCGAGTCGATCCGGAGGAGTCGGCCGGCGGCGAGGAGACGACGCCCGCGCCGTCGCAGGCTCGGCGTGGTCCGGGGTATGACCGGCCGGCGACCATTCACGACCCCGCGACGTCGGAGTCCGTGGAGGAGGCGTTGTCCGGCCGGCCGTCCCGGCAGCCGCGCAAGGGCTTCGGCGGCACGCCGATGACGATCAACGATCCGCCGACGCGGCGTGAGTCCGAGCCGAAGCGCGCTCCGTTCGACCGGCCCGGCCAGGCGCTCGGCGCGGGCGACGGCAAGGGCGAGGGCATCAAGGGCCTGAGCGACGACATCCGCGAGGAGTCCGCGAAGAAGCGGGCCGAGCTGGGAACGCCGAAGCCCAAGCCCCCGAAGGTGACTCCGAAGTCCAAGATCACCACCTTGCGCGACCTCGCGGAGGAGCAAGGCGCGGGCGAGCACACGACGACCACGGGCGGCGGACCGCTGGAGACCCGCTCCGGCGACGGCACCGTCACGATGCTGGAGCCGCCGGTCCACCCGACGCCCGAGACCGGGACCGGCACGGAGACGCCCGCCGTCGAGCCCGTCACCGTGGAGCGGGAGGAGGCGGCGCCTCCGGCGACGACGCCGCCCGAACCCGAGGTGAGCCGGGAGACCACGTCCACCACGCCGAAGCCGCGGAGAACCGTCGCCACGCCGCCTCCACGCCGGCTCGGGGCCATGACCGCCCTCGACCGCGCCCGGGCGACCCTCGGCGACCTGCCCGAGGAGCACCGCGCCGAGGTCCTGAGCGAGTCGCAGGCGATCGTGGCCGACCTGACCGGCGAGATGCCCTCGAAGCAGGACCCCGGCGGCCGCGTGACCCGGATCGACCGCGCGCGGCTGCTGGTCGCGGCGGAGCTCGCCCGGGCCGACCGGGCGAGCGCCGAGGCCCTGGCCCGGCGGTTGCTGACCAGGCCCGCGCCCGGCCCGCGCCTCACGCTGCGCCCGCCCGCGTCCCCGCTCGACCTCGGCCGTGCCCGTACGACGTTGGGCGGGTTGGCGGAGGAGCGTCGTGCGGAGGTGATGGCCGAGTCCGGCGTGATCGTGGGTGATCTGGGCGGTCGGGTGCCGTCGGCGCACGATCCGGGTGGTGAGGTGTCGGGGGTCGACCGGGCGGGGCTGCTGGTGGCGGCGGAGATCGCGCGGTCGGGCCGGGCGGCCGGTGAGGCGCTGGCGCGGCGGTTGCTGGCGGAGTCCGCGTTGGGGCCGCGGCTGACGCTCCGTCCGCCACCCGACTCCTCGCTCGCCGTCGAGCGTGCCCGTACGACGTTGGGCGGGTTGGCGGAGGAGCGTCGTGCGGAGGTGATGGCCGAGTCCGGCGTGATCGTGGGTGATCTGGGCGGCCGGGTGCCGTCGGCGCACGATCCGGGTGGTGAGGTGTCGGGTGCCGATCGGGCGGGGCTGCTGGTGGCGGCGGAGATCGCGCGGTCGGGCCGGGCGGCCGGTGAGGCGCTCGCGCGGCGGTTGCTGGTGGAGCGCGCCTCCGGGCCCCGGCTCACCCTTCGCCCGCCGGAGGAGTCTCCCCTCGATCTCGACCGTGCCCGTACGACGCTCGGCGAGCTGCCGGACAACCGGCGTACCCGGGTCATGCGCCGGGCCGGTGAGGTGCTCCACGAGATCACCGGGCGGACGCCGTCCGCCGAGGACCACGGCGATTCGGGCTCGCGCCTGGACCGGGCGGGGCTGCTCGTGGCGGCGGAGATCGCGCGGTCGGGGCTGCCGGCCGGCCGGAACCTCGCGCGGCAGCTGGCGCCGCACCTCAGGGAACCCGGGGTGCCGCGCGCCCGCATGGACGACGACCGGCTGCAGATGGCCCGGACCACGCTGGAGCAGGTGCGGGACGACTCCGAGGAGCAGTACCTGCGGCTCCTCGACGACGCCGGAGAGCTGGTACGGGAGCTGACCGGCACCCACCCGGCGCCCACCGTCATGCGGGGGGCGGCGCGGCAGCAGACGATGGTGTGGCTGATCGCGGCGGCCGAGATCCCCTGGACCGGACACCGGGGCGCCTACGACCTCGCGGCCGACCTCCTCGGCCTGCCCCGCCTGCCGGAGTCGGGCGACGCGGTGAAGCTGGTCGACCGGCTGGCGAACGCCGCCCGGCGCGACGCCGACCAGGCCCGTACGACACTGGGCATGCTGTCCGACGAGCGGCTCCGGCAGATCGGGGCCGAGACGGACCGGGTCATCCGCGAGGCGATCACCCGGCCGCCCGCCGGACAGGCACCCCGCGAGCGGGCGCCGCGGGAATGGCGGACGCTGGTCGGCGCCGAGATCGCCCGCGCCGGAACCGAAGCCGGCATGGACCTCGCGCGCGCCCTGATGACGCCGCCGAAGAAGGTCCGCTTCGCCGACGAGCCGACCGTGATCGAGCCCGAGGAGGAGACGGAGCTCGCCGTCGAGCCGGCGCTGGAGCCGGTCACGGAGACCGACACCGGCGACACCGCGCCGCCGCCCGCGATGCCGATCGAGGACGTGCTCCAGCAGACCCAGGTGGGCGTGGTCAACGGCCGCCCGCTCGCGGTCTGGCTGCCCGGCGCGGACATGCCCGCGCCGGCCGACGCGGCGAGGATGCTGAGCCGGCTCGACGACGTCCTTCCCGCGGGGACGGTGCTCGTCTTCGGTGACATGCGGGGCGGCCGCCTGATGGCGGGCGACCGGGAGATCACGGTGGAGGCGATGGCCTCGGCCATCATGAGCCGCGCACCCGACCTGCGCCCGTTCCTGGCGATCTCCGGCGGCGCCAAGCTGGCCGAGCCGCTGTCGCGCGCGATGGACGAGCCGGTGCTGGCCACCCCGCATGAGGCGACGTTCGACCCGGACACCGGTGAGGTCACCTCCCGCCGCCCCGGTGGGCCGGTCGAGGGCGCGCCGCCCAAGGAGGAGTGGTTCCGCCTCTACACCCCGGGCGACGCGCAGGGCGACCCGATCATCATGGCGCTGTACGGCGGGAAGGCCGGCGGTCGAGACCCGGGCGCGGAGCCCAGCCCCGACCCGGATCCAGGCTCCTCGTCCACCGCGCCCGAGCGGCGGGAAGGCCGCTCCGCGCCGCCGGTGCCGCAACCGCCGGAGCCGGAGCCGCAGCCGCAGCCGACGGCGCCGCCGATGACGCCGATCGATGCCCACCCGGCCATCCGGTCGATCGGCGTCCCGCGCGCCGGTCTGCCACAGCAGCCGGAGCTCATGAGAGAGGTCCGGCGGCGGCTCGGCCTGGCCGGGGTGAAGTACACCGAGAAGGAACTCAGCCTGCTGCCCCAGCGGCTGCTGGCCAACTACCCGTACCTGCTCAAGGCGGACGACGACAACGGCACGAGCGGCCTGATGGTGCCGATCGGCGACGGCGAGCTGCTGTTCACCCTCGACCCGACCGACCCGCACAGCCTGAACAACCCCGCCGGGTCGACGCTCGTGCCGTCGACCCTGCCGAAGGTGGAGGGTGAGCACCACGCGGTCGACACCATCAACTCGGTGTTCGCGACCGGCGCGCACACCCAGACCGAGTCCGGGCAGACGGGCGCCACGCGCGGCGCCCTCTCGCTGACCTTCGGCATCGGCGCGACACCCGGCATCCTGCAGGTGGTCAAGGTCGGCGGCGGGATCTCCGGCACCGCCAACCAGTCGAACCGGTCCAACACCCACATCGCCGACGCCGAAGGCGGTCACGTCGAGGACAACCGGGCCGAGGCGACCCTGGTCGCCTACACCGCGAACTGGTCGTTCAAGGTCCGCAAGAGCCCGACCCAGAGCTGGCGGAACACCCCGGCGCACCGGCTGACCGGCCCGACCGACGAACGCCTGCTGCTGTGGATCACCGGGCACTACCTCGAGCACCCGGACGGGGACCAGGTCACGGCCACCGGCGACGCGGTCAAGACCACGAAGCTGCCCAAGTTCTTCTTCGCCTCCGGCCTGACCAACCTTCCCCGGCTGTTCGACGAGATCGTGTCCGCCCTGCGGGCCAAGGGGCTGAAGCTGCCGATGGGCAGCCTCACCCGTGGCGAGCTGCTGCAGAAGCTGTGGAACCTGAACATGCACCTGGACGCCGCGGTCAACACCGACCGCGGCTACCGGTTCACGCTGCACAACAAGTACGGGCGGCAGGTCGCGACGGTCGCGGTCAAGTCCAAGCGCCTGACCGCCACCCGCGTGGGCGCCACCAGCGACAAGTCGCACATCGAGAACGTGCGGACGGCCATCGACGGATCGAGCGGCGGCCACAGCATCACCAACAGCAGCACCCTCACGTTCCCGAGCATCGAGTTCGACCTGATGCCGACCCCCGGCCTGCCCGACCTGCAGCTCGGCCTGATCGCGTCCCTCG
Source organism: Actinoallomurus iriomotensis (assembly GCF_030269445.1). Classification (GTDB taxonomy): domain Bacteria; phylum Actinomycetota; class Actinomycetes; order Streptosporangiales; family Streptosporangiaceae; genus Actinoallomurus; species Actinoallomurus iriomotensis. The sequence continues at coordinate 97,597 of NZ_BSTJ01000014.1, read as the reverse complement.
GCTACACCTCTTCGAACGTCGAGGGGCTCTCGACGGGCCGGGTGGGTCTCAACGTGGTGGTGCCGCGCGACACCTCGCACACCGTCGCGTACGACGCGTGGTTCTCGCACCAGGCGACGGTCAGCGTCCGCGGCAAGGCGAACACGCGGGCACCGAGGACGACGTCGGCGGTCACCGGCCGGGCGCTGCTCCGGATGCCGGAGGCCGCCGCGTACGAGCACGGTTTCCCGGTCGACCGCACGGCGCTGAAGAACCCGCCGGCGCAGGGCGGCGAGGTGCCGTTCCAGAAGGACGCCATCCGCAACCTCGGGGCGCGCCCCGGCGACCCCGCCACCAAGCCCGTGCCGCAGTACGTCGCGGACGGCAAGGGCATCGGCATGGGCCTGCCGATGGTCGCCGACAGTACCGTCGAGCGGGTGCAGCGCCTGCTGGAGACCGAGCTGCGAAGGACCGGGTTCCTCCCCGCCGACAGCGAGGACCCGTTCGGCGAGTACGCCTGGTACGCGCACGGCAACAAGACCGACGGCCTGATCGACAACCTCGAGCTGTTCGAGAAGATGGTCTCCAGCCGGGGCCTGGACTCCCACTACGACCAGATCCATCAGGACGGCATGACGTTCACGCTGCGCAGGCGGCGCGGCGGCATGGGAGTGGACCTGGACGTCGACTCGGCCAAGGTCACCATCCGGGCGAAGAAGAGCGCCGTGCACCCGCCGCGGTTCCTCCGCAGCACCAACCAGTTCCACACCGTCAACCTGGCGATGGGCATGGACAGCGCCGGCACCTCCGTCGGCCACACCCGCAAGCTCGCGTTCGGCATCAAGGTGAAGGCGCTCTACCTGGCGCTGAAGAACTCCATGATGGGCATGGAGTGGCAGCGGATCGTGGGCGCCTCCGACGCGGTCAACTACCTCAACAACCGTCCCGAGCTGCTGGAGTACCCCGGCATCGTCGACGAGTTCGAGCTGACCAGCGACTACGAGGTCAAGGTCGAGTACCAGCACTCGGGCACCCAGGGCCGGATCCGCGCGGGACGGCGCGACTCGCCGACGTGGTCGGTGAAGGACCAGACCGCGCTGGCGTATCTGCTGCCGATCGGCACCGAGGACGGCCCGACGACGACCGGTCCGACGCCGGCCGAGGTGCTCGACCAGGCGGTGGTGTACTTCCTCGACACCACCGGCACCCGCGACGCGGTGCAGGCGCTCGGGCATCTCGTCGACCCGGCCGGCAAGGCCTCGTCGATGCGGGACACCTTCGCGGGCACCATCGAGATGCGGGCGCACCTGAAGGAGATCCTCCAGGGCGAGTACACGACCGACCGGCCGTTCGAGTCCGGCGTGTTCCGCGACAAGTTCGGCGCGATCGACATCAGCGGCGCCATGGGTCGCACGAAGTTCACCGGGGCCACCAAGGACAAGTTCGTCCTCGGCATCATCCGGCTGTTCCTGTCCGAGAGCCGCGTCACCCAGACGAGCGCGACGGGCTGGACCTGGGACCAGCTCGACCTCGCCGGCGGCGGGGACGTCGGGCCGGCCACGCTCGTCGGCGAGACGGACGTCAACCGGCACTGGCAGCACAACCGCTCGACCACCATGGGCGCCACCGGCGGTAAGGAGCCGATCCAGCTCGACTTCAACCGGGTCTACATCTTCCAGACCACGGTCGACTTCACGGTCCGCAGCCGCCTGGAGAACCACTCCAAGCTGTGGCCCAGCGGCACCCCGAAGTCCCACACCGAGAGCATGGCGCCGCGGACCATGACGTTCCTGCTGTCGGAGCCGGAGGCGCTCGCCCAGTACGCCGCCGGGCACCTCACGATCTCCGACCGGCAGCTCAAGGACGCCATGCTCCGCTGGCACACCGGTCAGCTGAAGCTGAGCGGCGACCTGGCGGCGAAGATCCTCACGCGCTGGCACAACGACGTGCGGGTGCTGCCCAAGGAGGCGCGCGTCCGGCGCGGAAAGCTGGTCCGCACGATGGCGCGCCTGCACCGCACCGGGGCGACGCCGATCCTGGACCCGCGGGTCAGAGAGCGGTTCAACACGACCTTCGGCCAGGACCTGCGCGACCCGTACGACCCGTACGTGCGCCCGCGGATGCCCGACGACGTCGTCGCCTACTCCTCGGGCCAGGGGCCGGCGCTCACCGACGCGCGGCTGGAGGAGGTGCTGGCCCAGTGGCGCGAGGGCACCACCTGGCTGAGCGGCGACACGGTCGCCCAGGTCCTGATGCGCTGGCACGACGAGGTCCCCGAGCTGCCGCCCGAGACGCGGGGAGCCCGCAGCGCCGCGATCGGCGCGCTCGCCGAACTGCACCAGACGGGCGGACGGCCGATCGAGTCCCTGGCACTCCGCGAGCGGTTCAACGCCGCCTTCGGCAAGTCGCTGGGCAACCCGCGCCGCCCGTACCACCTCATGGAGCTGCCGGAGTACCTGACGCGTAAGGACCCGAGCGGCCGGTTCCTCGGCCACTCGGGCCTTTACGACGCCGACTACCAGGGTTATCGGTCCCTGTACCAGCTGGTACGGGAGCGGATCGAGCAGGTGGCGCCCGGCATGCTGGCGGCCGGCGCGGAGATCTGGGACGGCAAGGGCCGGCGGATCGGCCGGATGCAGGGCAGCGTCGACGCCCTGCAGTCGATCTTCGCCCGGGGCCGTGAGCTGGCCATGTGGGAGGACTTCCTCGGCAAGGACGGCTTCTCCCTCTACCTGGTCAACCCGGTCGGCTGGCTGCTGACCGACCCGGTCGAGGTGAACCTGAAGGACGTGCTGATCGCCGAGCCGGAGATCGTCGACTACAAGTGGAACACCGGCCTGGAGAACTACCTGCACGGTTACATCGGCACGGCCAAGTCCAAGTCCCGTGACGGCTCACAGGCGTGGATGCCGGCCAAGCTCAGCGCCGGCAACAGCAAGGCCAGCGGCCCGGTGGACCTCAAGACGTCCGTGGGCCACCACCGCGGCACGACCCGCGCCGAGAGCGCGGTCAGCGAGCAGACCGTCTACGACTGGGCCAACCACTACGCCGTGCGGTACCGGCACCAGATGACGGTGCGGGTGCGGCGGCTCAAGATGGGCGGCCGGCCGCTCAACAACCTGCTCCTGAGGGGGTTCGACCGGTGGACCCGGCACAGCGCGACCTCCGAGATCACCGTGCCGGGCACGCTGAACCTCCAGATCCCGCACGCCCTCGCCGAGGCGGGCAACCTGCGCGGTCCCGAGCAGCTGCGCGACCTGCTCCCGCTGCCGAAGATGCCGGGCAACGCGGCCTTCATCGGCGTCGTCCTGGACGGGCTGTACCCGGCGGCCCGCAAGCTCCTCGACGGGCTGCTCGGGCCGGGCTGGGTGCAGGGCGCGCTCGGCACGAAGAAGGGCGACCCGAACCTGCGGTCCAGCCTGTCGCTGCCGACGCTGCTGTCGCGGTCGCACCTGACCAACCACGTGCGGGACACGATCGGCGGCAACCGGTACGCCCTCCCCGAGGGCATGATCATCGGTGGCGACAGCTCCGAGCGGGCGAACCTGTCGGTGCAGGGCGAGGTGTACGACGCCCAGGTGCTCATGCGGATGTCCGACGGCGGCACCGGCACCGGCCGCTACATCAAGCACCAGAGCGGCACCACCGCGAACAACAGCACCGACCTGGCCCGGGGTGTCGGCGACTACGCCATCAACGGCAGCGACGTGATCAACCCGCAGCCGCCCCAGCCCGAGGGGGCGCCGCCGCAGCGTCCGGACCACGGCTACACGTTCAGCGACAGCGGCAGCCGGGTCACGTCCGCGAGCCAGAACAGCGCCGGCACCGAGAACTACCGCCGGGAGGGCCACGCCAAAGAGCTGGGCTCGCTCCTCCTGCTGCGCCTGCGCGGCCAGTGGTGGGTGGAGGCACAGAAGACCGAGCACCACCTGTTCCGCGCCCCCAAGAAGGTCGGCGCTCCGGTCCGCACCGACCCGATCTCCGGCGACGTGTACGTGGAGCTGTTCGAGGCGCAGTACCAGGAGCTGCTCGCCGACATCGCCAAGAACCGGAAGGCGGCCGAGGCCGCGCTGCGGAACCGGGTGGACCCGGCGGCCTGGAACCGGCTGGCCACCGCGCCGGCCTTCGACCTGCCCTCGCTCCTGGTCGACGCGGCGGCCCAGAACTACACGGCCGTCCGTGCCCACCACCCGATCGTGGACCACATCCGCGAGCAGGGCGGCGCGAACGGCCCGCTGGTGCTCACCTTCGGCCAGAACGCGCGGACGCTGGAGTACCGGTCGATGCTCCGGTGGGCGGCGCGGACCATGCGGGCCGACCTGACCGCGGTGCGGCAGGAGGACCCGGGCTTCCGGACCCCGGCCGCTCTCCAGCGCTACGAGGACCTCCTCACGCGGGACGACAGCCGGCTGTTCGACGGTCTCGCCCACTCCGTCGAGGACGAGATCACCGCGATCGTCAACGAGGTGAACCGGCTCCACGACCAGCGCCCCGACAACGCATCGGGCGCTCCGGCCGAGCTGCCGCCGGAGGCGGCGCTGCTCGCCACGGACCCCGTGCACCTGGCCCGCGACCTCGCGGCCGAGCTGCGGGCCCACGTGCGGGTGGACGTCGCGCAGGCGGACGGGACCACGCGCTCGCACTGGGTGGATCCGGGCGGGCGGATCCACGCGTTCGACCCGGCGACGTTCAGCGACGCCACGCTGACCGCGGACCAGGCGTCGCGCGCCGGGCTCTGGACCGACGAGACGCGCCGCCTCGCCGTGGCCCACGGCTTCGGCCCGCTGGAGCTGGCCCGGTTCTACCGCACCTCCTGGACGCACCAGCAGACCTTCGAACAGGCCGTCCTCACCGCGATCGAGGAGCGCGGCCGGGCTCTGGTGGAGGTGCACCGGGCGCTGCCCGGCCTGTTCGGACGGGCCATGGAGGCCGCCGCCGGATGGCGGTCGATCGTCACCCGGCTCGAGGCCGAGCACGCCGGGCTGACGCGACAGGTCGAGCAGGCGCAGAAGGACCTCAAGCTCGTCCAGGACCAGCTGGACGAGCTTGACGGCCGACGGATCCGCCTCACCCTGGAGCCGAGCCACGACCCGGCCGAGATGACCTCCATCCTGGGCCGGATGAGGCCGCTGGAGGGCGACGCGCTCCGGCTGCGGCAGGCGCTCGGCGACCACGACGAGCCGATGGCGCTGCTCGCCCGGAGTCTCGACGAGGCGCGTCGCGCGGCCCGTGCGGCGGAGAGCCTGCTCGACGAGCTGCGCGCCACCCGGCCGGGGTCCACCGCGCGGGCGCGGTGGACGGACCAGACCGTACAGGCGGAGAGCGAGCGGCTGACGGCCTCGGAGTCGGTGCTGGACGAGCGCCGGGTGGGCCATGCGTACCGGCAGCGGAGCGAACCGACGACGCAGCAGGCCATCGACGGGCTGCACCGGACGCTGGAGGCCGCCGGTTCCGGCGCGGTGTCCCTCGTCGTCACCCAGGACGCGGCCGGCGCCGGCGGGCGGTTCACCGTGGTCAACCACCGCGGCCGGATCCAGTGGTTCGAGGCCGAGTCCCGGCTGCCGGCGGAGCCGCCGCGAGATGCCCAGCGCCTGTACTCGCTGGACGTGGGCGGCGACGGCGTGCTGCTGGACCCGCCCGCCGAACTGAGCGGGCCGGCGGCGTCGGAACGGTACTTCGGACCGGTGCGCCACCTGGCGCTCGCCGACATCGAACACCACCTCGACCACGGCCTGGTCCGGCCCGACGCGCGGGAGGCCGCCGTACGTTCGGGGTCTCACCTGCCCCGGTTCGTGGCCGAGTTCGAGAACCGGATCGCCTACCAGAACGAGCGCCTGGTCACCCTGACGGCCGCGCCGGGACCGCGCATCGTGAGCCTGGCCACCGCGATGCGCGCCGACCGGCTCGCCGACGCGCACGTCTACCGCAACGACCACGGGCAGCACGGCGTCGGACCCGGCGGCCTGAACGTCCCGGGCTGGACCCGGCTGGGCGCCCTGGCGGACTTCGCGCCGGTCCACTGGCTGACCCGAGGGGCGCGGGCGCAGGGTGTCACCGCGGGCGATGTCCGCCGGACCGGCTTGGGCGACGCCGTCCGGTTCCTGTCCGGAGACACCGGCCAGACCATGGCACAGCGGGTCCGCCGGGCGTTCGGCGAACACGCCGACCGCGACGTCGAGCAGGTCGACCGGCTGCCGGACGACCTGCCGTCCGGCACGTGGGTGTGGTTCACCGGCCAGGGTCGCAGCGGGGCCGCCGTGGCCACCGGCACCGGGTACCGCGTCCTGCTCACCGGCACGAGCCGCACGCGGGAGATCTCGGCGTCCCAGGCCCTGCGCGAACTCAACGGCCGGCCGCACACCATCGTGCTCGCCCGGGCGCGGACCACGCCCGCACCGGAGCACGGCACGGTATCGACCGACCCGGCCGGCGGGAGGCGGATCGGCAAGGGCTCCGGTTCGTCGCACGGCCTCCCGCCGGTACGGACGCGGCCCGCGCTCGTGGACGACCCGCTGCCGGCCGACCCGCACGTGTACGTCAGCGAGGACGGGCAGCACCGGGTCACCGCCGCCGGGATGACCCGCGGCACCTGGACGGACCTGGGCGCGGTGGGCGAGTACACGCTGACGTCCTGGCTGCTCCGCCACGGGCCGGAGCGTGGACTGACCGAAGACGTCGTCGTGCGGGAGGAGCTGGACCGGGCGATCGCCTTCCTCACCGAGGACCACGTGCTGGACGAGCACGAGGAGACGGTCCGCACGCTCCTGGCCGGCGTCACCGGCCGTACCGTCGAGCTGACCGACGCACTGCCGGCGGGCCTGCCCGAGGGCACGCTGGTCTACTACTCCGGTCCGGAGACCATCGATGGCGCGGTGGTGTTGTCCGGCAGCCGCTACCGCAGCCTGAAGCCCGACGGCACGACCCAGGTCCTCCCGGACCAGGGCGGCGGCGAACTCCCGTCCGGGGCCGGGCACCACTACCTGATCGCCCGGCCGCTCACGGCCACCGCGCCGAAGGGGAAGGCGCCCGCGAAGGACACCTCCTCCAGCGCGACCACGGTGGCGAAGGAGGCGAGGCTCGCCTCGGAGGTCGAACGCCGGGCGTTCGACCCGGCACGGCTGCAGGCGACGCTCCGGGCCCGGCAGCTCCGGCTCCTCGAAGTGCCCGGCGACGGGAACTGCTTCTACCAGAGCCTGATCGAGATCGCCGGGGCGTACCTGGAGCAGCACATCCCCGGAGTCAGCGCGCGAGGGAACCGCCTCCGTGCGGTGCAGGCGCTGCGGAACTGGCTCGCGGACCGGCTGGAGGCCGACTTCGCCGTCGCGGCCCAGGGCCTGCCGTCGCGGTACGCAGGCTTCTTCCACGTGGCCGAGGGCGGGCCGTCGGTCGCGCGCCAGCAGGACGATCTGGTGCGGCAGATCCGTGACATGGGCGGGTGGGACGACGAGGCGGGCGACGTCGTCGCGCACCTGGCGGCGTACGAGCTGGGCCTGCGGATCACGCTGATCCAGGACCGGTACGTCACCACGGTCGGCCCGGAGGGGCCGGCCCAGCTCAGCTTCGTCCGCATGCCCGGCCACTACATGGGGACCCGGAGCACCCGCACGGACGCGCCCCCGATCCCGTGGCGGACCTTCCAGCCGGTCCAGCCGACCTCCGCCGCCGTGGCCCGCGCGCAGTACGACCGTCAGATCGCCTGGGTGAACCGGCGGTACGCGAACGTGCGGGCGGACCTGGAGAGCCTCACGTCCCGGCTCGACCCCGACATCGTCCGCGACCTCAGGACCCAGGTGCAGCAGCGGCTCGCCGCCCGGGACCGGGAGCTGACGAGGCACCGCACCGGGACGGCGACGCACCTGTTCCCGCAGCACCGGCTCGACGCCAACGTCAGCACCGTCGGCGACCTGGAACGGATGGTCCAGGAGTACCAGGCGCAACTGGGCGAATCCACGGGGCCGGTCCCGGCCGCTTCGTCCGGCACGGGCGTACGAGCCCGGACCCGGATCTCGGACTACCTCTTCACCGAGGTCAACTCCCGGCTCGCCCGCTTCGGCGGACGCTGGCTCCTCGGCCGGATCGACCGGGGACAGATCCGCGAGGCGCTGGCCGACCTGCCCCAGGGCGGCCCCACCGATCCGGCCGGCCTGGTCACCGACCTCGTGCACCAGATCGTCTTCGGCCGGGCGCCCCGGCTGCGGGGAGGCCGGAACCTCGTCCCGGAGCAGGTGCGGAATCCGGTCGAGGCCGGCCCCAGCGGCACCGGAGCGAGCCGCGACGTCACCGCCTCCGGCGCGGGCCCGAGAGTGCGCACCGCCGCCGACCGGTTCCACGCGCGGTTCGACGAGTGGGCGGACGAGCACACCGTCGTGCCGGGCAAGGGCAAGAGCCCCGTACGGACCGCGGACCTCGCGTCGCGCGTGGAGGCACGGCTCGACCGGCTCGACCTCGGTGCCGGCGCCCTGACGAGCGATCCGCGGATCGAGCCGACCGCACGGCTGATGCTGGCGTACCGGGAGCTGGGCCTGCCCGCGAGCGACGTGCCGCTGTTCCTCAAGGCGCTCAAGGCCGGCCTGATGAGCGACCTCCTGCCCGAAGAGGCGAACCCGGCGCACCTGTCAATGGTCGACCTGCGGCGGGTCGCGGACGCGGTGGGCCTCGGCGGCCACTGGGCGGTCGGCGACCAGATCATCACGGCCGCCGCGCTCGAGCGGCGGCTGGCCGAGGTGCTGCCGCCGTACGACGGGACGGCCGCGGACTGCGTCTACCGGCTGGAGGCGTTGAGACGCGAGCTGTACGGCGGCCCGGCGGTGTTCCAGGACGACTTCACGGTCGGGGACCGGCGGCCGGAGCGGGCGCTGGCGGCCGCCCTGGGCGGCGACTGGCTTCCGCTGCACGGCCCGGCGGAGAGCGTCGCGCCCCTGGTGAAGCGCCTGGGACCGGGTACGACGGCGTTCCTGCTCGTCTCGATGCAGCAGGGTCCGGGACACGCCTACGCGCTGCGGAACGAGGGCGGCCACCTGTTGTGGGTGGAGACGCAGGCCGGGCTCGGAGCGCGGGTGTACGCCGTCGAGGACGGCGCGCCGGTGCCGGGCGGGGACGTGCACGTCATCCTGGCGGACGCGACCGGCCACGCGGTCGTGCCGGACTCCCTCGCGGAGGCGCCGTACGACGTGGACGCGCTGCGGCTCGCGCCGGAGGAGCCCGGTTTCGCCGCGCAGGGACGCGAACACGAGATGAATCACGTCGTCCACGGTCATGGCCTCACCACGTTCCGTGGGACGGACGAGGTCCTCGTCTTCAACCGGGCGACCGGCGTGGTCGTGGAGACCGACACGACGCACCTCTGGGTCGCCGGTGGCCGTTACTTCGCGACGAAACAGGCGGCGGTGGCGTCGCGGCGCGGAAAGGTCAAGCGCAAGGGCGTCAACATCGTCGAGGTCGTCAGCAGGCCGGAGCGGGTACGGCCGACCGGGGAGAACCACCACTACGACCCGGCAGTGGTGCGCGCCGGAATCCGGGACGCGCGGAGGCGGCTGAACAACGCGGTGCGGCTGCGCGACGGCGAGGCCGGGCCCGGCTTCCGCGGCACCTCGCTGCGGGAACTGTTCGGCGACGATCCCAACTACCAGTTCGGGCCGAAGGCCGACGACCTGTCCGTCCTCCTGCCGCCGGGGTTCGACGACTCGGTGTACACGCACATCACCGAGGGCACGTACCTGACGTCCACGCTGGCCTTCCTGCGGGCCATCGAGCGGTTCGCCGAGGCCGACGACGTCAAGGACTACTTCCAGGCCGGTCTGCGGTTCGGCGACGAAGTGGTGCTGACGTACCTGGACGACCGGGTGGGCCGGCGCGTGGGCCGGTTCGCCGGTCCGGCGATGGAGTACGTGCCGGGCGTCGCCGACGTGCGCGCGTCGATGACGTTCATGAACACGCACACGTACGCCGCCGCCCGCGTGTTCGTCCGCGCGGACGAACACCTGGCGAAGAACCTCGTCCACGGGGTGCTGCGCACCTCGTTCGCCGCCGTTCGCGAGTCGATGCCGCCGGAGGCCCAGAGGTTCCTGCAGGGCCATGACGCCGAGATCAGGGAGAAACTGCGCGCCGATCTCCGAGAGCGGCTCGCCCGCGCGATCAGGAACTACGAGCAGCACCCGAACCGGCACCGGCGCTGGCGTCGGTTCGGCCCGCAGGCGCTCTCCCTGTTCCAGTACCCGCTGAGAAACGAGGCCATGACCCTCGGCGACTACGTCGACAACATGATGCTTCCCCTCGGGCGGCCCAGGGTCTACGTGGACCAGAACGACGCGATGAACATCCGGACCAACATGCGCCGGCTAGACCGCGGGCTGATCGTGACCGAGATCCGCGACGTCGGCTCGCAGCGGCAGAGCCTGCGCACGTCGGAGGAGACGGCCGAGGAGTTCGCCGAGATCGCGCGACTCACGCACGCGCAGGCCGAGCGGGTGGCGCACAACAACGGCACCGAGGAGGGCCGGGCGTACAACGCCAGGCTGAGCCGGGCCGTGGATACGGTCAGCGGGTACGAGCCGCCCCGCGACGACCTGGCCACTGACGTGACCAACCTGCTGAGCTCGGTGGCCCGGCACTTCCCGGACGTGGTCCGCGACCCCATCTTCCGTGGGAACGTGACGTCCAACCTCCAGGCGGACGCCGTCGTCGCGCTGAGCGACTTCATCGAGGACTCCGAGCGCCAGACCGCACGTGACCTGCGGCACGCGATCGATGCCATCCGGGACGCCCTGATCATCGAGCGTGACTCGGCCAGGCGCGCGAGCCGTCACCTCGACGACCTGATCAGGCGTGCCGACCTGCTGATCAAGGAACTGCGCCGGCACTCGGAGCGCCGGTACCCGGATCCCCAGTACGTCAACGACGCCGGGCCCGTTCACCGAGGTCTGACCTTCACGGCGGAAAAGGCCGCCCTGGACCCGCCGCGTTGGCACGACGTTCGCTCGTCGGACGGGCGCGTCGTCGGGCGGGCGTTCTTCAACGACGCGGACTGGCGTCTGCGGTCACCGTTCTACGGTGACCTGCAGGACGCGGAGTTCCGCTCCTGGTCGGGGACGCCGGGCCAGGAGGTCAGCGCGCCGGTGGAGGTGCCGCTCGGCGACCGCAGCCGCGTCTACATCCTCGCCGGACACGGGGCCAAGCTCCGCGACCTGCCCGACCTCGCCCGGACCACGGCCCGCGAGATCGTCCAGCAGGGCTTCACCACCCTCCTGCTCCTCCGCTGCGCCGACGAGACGCGGGCGCCGGAGTCGGCGGGGCTGGGCGACGTGGCACGGGACTTCGGCCTGACCATCGTCGAGGGAACCGGCGCGGTCGCCCCCACGCCCGGCGCCGTCAACCTCCTCCCGGACGCCTCCGGCCGGCCCACCGGAGTCCGCGTCCACCACCCCGACGGAACCATCAGCCGTCACGACGCCGCGGCGGAGCACCCCGAGCCGGAGCCGGCCGGTGATCCCGGTGGAAGCCTGGACCCGTCCTCGTTCGACCACCGGATGCTGATGTTCGAGGCGAAGGAGGGGCTTCGCCGGCTGATCCGTGACGGGCAACCGGTCTCGCTGGACTCCGAGACGCTGGTGCGGATCCACGACGGCCTACCCGGCCACCTGGCCAGGCAGCCGCTGCGGATACGCGGCCGGGCGATCGCACAGATCATCGCCCGCGAGCGAGCGGCGGGGCTGACCGTCGGGGCGCCGGCGGGCGAGGACCGGTACGCCCAGGCCCCATTCACTCCCCGGGAGGTCGCGGCGCCGGCACTGTGGCCGGCCGGCCCCGATGACGCTCCGGTCCCGGTGGCCGAGCCGGGCCGGCTGGTCGCCACGCCGGTGACGAAGGAGCAGTGGTTCGATCGCCGGGCGGACGCGCCCGTGGTGCCGGTGGTGACGCAGCGTTCCGAGCCCAAGGTCGGCTTCACCACCGCGAGGAGTCCCGAGGACGAGCGCTGGGACGCCGACATCCGCTTCAACGTGCAGCGGATCCAGGTGACCGACGACCAGTGGGTCCGCTACCAGGTCGCCGTGCTTCCGGTGAGGCCGATGCCCGGGGTCGCCTGGGAGGACGTCCAGGCCCTGGAGACCCGGCTGAACGAGGCGCTCGACGCCTACGTCAACCGCGGCTACGAACTGCCGGTCCACAAGGATCAGTTGCACCTGGCGGTGAAACTGGTCCACGCCCCGGAGTATCGCAAGGCCGTGGAGATACGGCCGGGCACGACGGAGCACGGCCCCGACTCCGAGCTGGACACCCGGCACTGGGGGCTGGACGACTACATCTACGCCCTGGTGCACGAGCTGCTGCACTACTTCGGCCTGCTCGACGAGTACCCGGATCGGCGGTCGCTGCTCCGGGGCAGGGCGGCCTCGTCGGCGGTCAAGGCCGACGGGATCATGGCCGGCGGCGCGTTCGACCCGGTGCAGCCTCTGCCCGCCCGCTACCTGCGGATTCTGGAGGCCGTCGCCGACGCGACGGCGGTCCTGCTCGACCACCCGTTGCCCCGCTCAGGCGTCGATCTCGCGCCCGAGACGACGGCGGCGGGAGCAGGGGCGCGAGAGCACTCCGCCGACCCCGCGGCGGAGACGATCGTTGGTCCGGCGGACGAGGAGGCGACACATCCCGGGCCCGCCGCCCCGGGCACGCGCGCGACCGAGGGACCGCTCGCCCCACCGCCACGCGGGGAGGTCGCCGAGGCACACGCCGGGGCCCGCACCGAGTTTCGGCTTCCGGCGACCTACGGGTTCACCCCGGCGCACGCCGCCGCGATGGGCGAGCTGCGGCGGCTGGCCGGGACGGAGCAGGAGCCGGACGCCCGGCCGGACTGGGCCGCCCTCGCCCACCGGGTGAACCGCGGCTGGGCGCCGGGCCTGGTCACCGACGCGATGAGCGCGGTGCTGCCCGCGGATCTGCCCGGGCTCCTCTCGGCGGCCAGGCTCGCGTTCGACGTGCACGGGTCCGGTTTCACCTTCGACCAGCTGAGGAACGCCCGGCGGCTCGCCGACGCCATGCGGTCGGACGCGACGACGCTCTCCACCGTCCTGGGACGGCCCGGCCGGGAGCCCGGGGACGAGGTAAGGCTCGGCGACCTGCGCGAGCTGGTTCACTCGTTCGGCGGCTACGCGCCGGATGAGTACCCGGCACTCGACGACGTGCGGATGGTCGCCGCCCTGGTGCTGGAGGAGTTCGGCTCGGCGCCGCTGACGGTCGCCGGGCTCCGTACGGCCTGGGAGACCGCCGCCGGGGTGTCGCTTTCGGAGGCCATGGCCGTGCTGAGCGAGGCTCTCCTGGCCGCGGCCCAGGCCGAGCCGTCGTTCTCGGTGCTCGGCGCGGAGGCGGCCGCCCCCCTCCGCGCCGCGCTCGACCAGCGGCTGGAAGCGCTGCGCGCGCTCGCCGACGCTCCGTGGCGGCCGAACCAGCGCGCCCGCGTCGAGCGGCTCCGCGACGCCCTGCGGGAGGTGGAGCGGCGGATCGACGAGATCCACACCGCTGCCGTACACAGCCTCGAAGAGCAGATCAGGACCGGCCTGGCCGACTCCTCCCTGGACGCGGACGTCGCCGAGGCACTCCGCCGGAGGTTGGGAAGCCGGGAACAGGACATCGGCCCGGTGGCCGTGCACGAACTGCTGGCGATCCGGTCCGAGGCCGCGCTCGCGAGGACGCCGGACCCGGCACCGCCCGCCGACCCCGCGGCTCACGCCGAAACGGGCACCGAGGCCGCGCCCCGACGGCCCGCCCGGCGGCTGCCCGGACGGATCCGGTACGCGGCGGAGGAGAACGCCGGCCGTGGGCTCCGCCGATCCCTGCCATGGGGCGAATGGGGACACGTCTCCCGGGTCGGTGACGTGCGGTTGGGCGAGGACAGGCGGCTGGCCGCGTCGATCGCGGAGCCGCTGCCCGCGAACCTGCGGCGGCCGGTCGAGGACGGTGTCGTCGCCGCGTTCGCGCGCCTGGGCAGCCAGGAGGCGGGCCGCCGGCTGGCCGCACCGACCGGGATGCGGGTGCGGACGCCGAACGGTCCGGTCACGGTACGGCTGGTCCTCGGGCCCCTGACCGGCGAGCGCGGCGCGCGCTACCGCCGTCCGGAGGAGGTGCAGTCGGTCCAGATCGGCGCGCACCCGTCCCAGGCGCTGGACCTGCCGCAGGTTCTCACGCCGTCCACGTTCACCGACTTCACCGACAACCGCTCGATCGCGCCCGAGTCGCTGGGCGACGGTCCGATCTCCATCGCGACGGGCTGGAAGATCCTGCCGAACATCGGCGTCATGCCCACGGTCACGGGGCAGGGCTCGCGGGGCTTTGGCGCGTACGAGGGCGCGGTCATCCAGACGGTCCAGCAGATCTGGCACAGCCAGTACGCCTACTTCGAGGTGCCCGCGAACCATGACGACCCGGCGGCCGGTAGCCACTGGTCCGTGACGTTCGCCGGTGCGGACGGTGAGCAGACCGTCGTGCGCCCGGCCGACGTGCTCCTGGCCTTCGCCGAGGACGAGTCGCCGCCGGTGGACGGGGCAGCGCCTACGCCGTTCGGCCCGGAGCGTGCGCTGCCCGACGAGCACACCGAGGCGATGGCCGAGGAGTTCCACAGCGTGCTCTGGCGGGCGGGCACGATCATCGAGTCGATGGTCGTGGACCTTGGGCCGGAGGCCGCCGGCCGGCGGATCACGCGCCGCTTCCCCGACGCCGGCGCCGCCTTCAAGGAGGCGGTGTCGGACCTGTTCACCGAGTCCGCGCTGTTCCGGGTGCACAAGGACGTCCTGGGCCACGGCTACCTGTCGGATGAGTTCCGGTTGAACCAGGACACCGAGGACTGGGCGGCCTTCCGCCTGCGAGGCCGGATGACGGCGTTCCAGCAGGTCGACTCCGTCGAAACTTACGGCCAGCAGGACGCGCGGCACCTGTTCTGGTCGGGCGAGTCGAGCTCGATGAACGGCGGCGTGGCGTCGGGCCTGGCCCTCAACGCGTCACCGCCGACCTTCACCATCCGGGGCGTACCGGTGCAGATCGGTCCGACGGGTTCCGTCGGAGCCTCCGGCTCGGTCACCCGGAGCCTCGCGGCGTCGATGGGCGCCGGCGACTGGCGCTACGGCGCCTACCCCTCCATGCGAAGGGTCTACCGGCTCACGACGACTCTCGACGTCGACGTCAGGTCCTCACGGCCGGAGGCCGAGCGGCCCGTACGGTTCGCGATGACCACCTACGTGGAGGTGCCGGAGCGGGAGGCGGACCGGTTCGAGCGCGAGCTGAACGACGTGCTCGAAGGTCTGGCCCTGTACCGGCTCGGGGCCGACGGCCGGATGATCGTGCCGGCCGACGGTGAGAACCTCATCGACCGCATGCCGCCGCTCGGCATCCTGAAGGGCCGCAGCCGCGGGCCGTCCGTCCCCGACATGCTCGGCGGGTTCGAACAGGTGGTACCCCGGGCGATGGACCTGATCGACCAGGCGTTCGGCGACCCGCGCCTGGCGACCCTCGCCCCGGCCCTGACGCGGCGGCAGCGGCATCGGCTCGAACGCGCCATCGGCCAGCGCTTCTCGGTGACCACCGCCCTGGCGTACTCCAGCCGGCTCATCAGCCATCGGATGTCGTTCACCCGGCTCTACCAGGCGGTGGGCGGCCGGCTGCGGCTGAAGGTATGGGTGCGGTCGCGGCAGGGCGAGGACTGGACCGGCGGCCGGCTGGCCTGGTACCGCATCGACCACTACCCGATCTCCTACAGCGACCTGGGCGCGAGCGAGCAGGTGGCGGACAAGCTCGGCTACCGCGGCGGAGGCCACCTGCGCCTGGGCCCGCTGCACAGCGTCCTGCGCAGGCTGAACTTGCCGGCGCAGTTCAACTACAGCCGTTCCCGGACGGCGATGCTGACCGCGCGCTCCGGCGCGTGGTCCTCGCTGGGTTTCGTCTACGAGGGGCCGGCCCGTGTCTTCCTGTTCGGCACCCGGTACCACGTCGACGTCGAGCTGACCTTCGAGCCGGACGTCGCCTCGGGCGGCACGGTCGGCGGGCTCGCCGGTGGCGCCGTCCGACAGGCCGCCGGCCTCCTCACGAACACGTCCGAGCTCGGCCTTCCGACGCGTACGATCCGCCGCCACGACGACTGGGCCGGCCTCATCCGCTATGCGGTCGCGGAGGGCCTCAGCCCGCTGACCGTCGGCCACTCCATCCCCCGCTCGCCGAGCGCCGACCTGGGCCGGGCCCTCGTACGGCGGCCGCCCGTCGCGCCGATGACGTTCGAGGACCTGTGGGCCTGGGCCGCCGGACAGCCCGAACGGCTGCGCCCCGACGACCAGCCGCTGGAGGTCCTCGGCATCGAGGACCTGTGGCAGGTGGCCGCAAAACTGCTCGAGGCCGCCGGGATCCCGCCCGAGACCTACAGCGACACACTCGACGTCACGGTCAATGAGGACCAGATCATCGGCCGGATGATGTGGGGCGGCCCGGTCGTCCAGGCGTCCGGGGTCGTGCACGGCGACGACGTCGGCGACCGGCACGCGGTGATATCACTGCGCGGACAGGCGCTCCGGCTGCGCCCCCAGGTCGGCGGAGCCGAGATGTGGGAGACCGACATCACCGACTCCGAGCCGGCGATGATCTTCGTCGGCCGCCGGTCCACCGCCCACACCGTGTCGGGCAGTGCCGACCTGGGCGGTGAGCTGGAAGACGGAGGACCGTACGGGAGCTGGACGTTCCGCAACGTCACCGACACGAAGTTCGACTCGTACGAGGTGCTGTCCGGCCGCTGGCTCACCCAGGAGAACCGCGAGTACCGCCCGCACCGCGGGACGATGCTCTGGGACGTCACGGTGAAGAGCTGGAGCGCCAACGCCCTCGGCACCTGGTCGGTGTCGCACGACCGGATGCAGGTGCTCGTCGTCGGCGGCCTCCTCGTGTTGCGGCCGGCGCCCCAGCCGCACGTCGAGCGTCCCGCCGGCGTCGCGGAGCACCTGCGCCTGGACCGGCTGCCGCTGGTGACCACCTCGGACCGCCTGGAGTGGCCGGAGCTGCGGTACACGCCCGGCGGGCTCAACCCCGTGCTGGCCATGGTGCGGGGCGTCCTTCGGAACGTCGACGAACAACTGCTGTACCGGCAGTGGCACATCGTGGGCGGCAAGCTCAAGACGGTGCGCTCGGGAATGCCGACCACGCTGCACACGATCTTGGAGCACAACGCCCTGATCGGGCACCGCGACACCCTCATGGGCCCCGGTCTGATCCTCCACCTGGCCCGTTCGCTGGCCGGCGCCAGCGAACAGGTCACGCTCGTCCTGCGTGTGGAAGAACGAAAAGACGACTCCCCAGAAGAAGACAAGCCGGCGGACTACACCTACGAGGACACCCGCGCCCGCAACTTCGCCCTGTACCGGCTCAACACCCAACGCCGGGTCACCAGACGCGGGACGACCTCGGCGCACAGCGTGGGCGCGAACGCCGGCACGGCCCGGATGCCCGCCGTCAGCGAGACGGTCAGCGGCACGTACCTCGAAGGCACGGCCGAGGGCGACCACTACGAGCAGATGACGACCGCGAAGGGCGAGATCTTCCGTACCCGCGACGTACTGACGATCCTCGGCGACACGCACGCCTACACCGGCCGGCTGCGGATCACCGCGACCGTCTACCGCAGCTACACCGCGTCCAAGACGCTCCAGGTGCTCACGTTCGGCCTGGCGGACCACGGGCTCGCGCTCATCGTCGATCCCAACAAGCCCGTGCCGGTCGCCGCCACCGACTCGGTGGACATCGTCGAACGGGCTCAGTTCCCAGCGTCGATGGTGCCCGGCCGGCCGCGGGACCTCGCGCCGGTGGCCGAGCGGGTGCGACGGCTGGCCCCAGCGGCAACGCCCGAGCAGGTGCTGACCGACGCCGGACGGACGCTCTTCCCGGTCGGGCGGGGGGACATCCTGCGCCGGGGCGTCGTCCCGGCCGGGATCGACCCGTTCGCGCTGCGCGTCCTGTTCGACCTGTCGATCGCGGTCTTCTCCGGCACGGACGCCGACCGCTCCGTGCCCGCCGTGGTGCGGAGCCTGATGACCGCCACCGGCATCCCGTGGGAGGCCTACGCGGGGCTGCTGAGCCGGCACCAGTTCATCACGAGCTTCCACCTGACACTCGACGGCGGCCACACGTTCCCCTCACTCGTGCGCGAGGACGGACCGGCCACGGACGCGCGCGGCGAGGCGTTCATCCAGACCCGCTTCTACGACCCGGAGCCCCTCGGCTGGGTCGACGGCCGGCTGACCTCCGAGTCGCTCCACATGGCCGAGAACGACCTGATGGACGCCGCCGGCACGACGCTCAACGCGTCGCTGGACAGTGGCCCGGCGCTGGCCCCGCCGGGCGGGAACCCGGTGGTGCCCGTCGAGCCCTCCGTCTCCCTCGGGCAGAGCCACGACCAGGGCGGCACCGCCGGCGAACGGCTCGTCCGGCCGATCGTCTTCCGGCGTCACGTGCACTACCTGCGCGTGGACGCCGGTGTACTGGCCGGACCGCGGATCAGCGGAGCCAACGAACGCCGCGACATCTCCTACGGGGCCGGCGAGTCCCAGCTCTGGTACGCCATGGACCACACGATCGAACTCCTGCTGGACCCGGAGACCGCGCTGGCCCAGCGGATGCTGTTCGGCTCGGAGGGGATCCCGGGCCTGGACGGTCGCCGCTACCTCCCGCACGTCCCGGCCGCCGCTCCGCCGCACGGCAGCCCGGCCGCCGCCGAGGAGCTGAACCGGCTGCGCGCGGCTCTCGGCATGCCCCGGTACGGCGACTGGGCCATGCTCGCCGGACACTACGACCCGGCCGGCCGGCAGGTGGTCCTGAGCGCGATGCGCCACGACGAGACCACGGGCCGCCCGGCATTCGTCACGGAGTATCTGGGCGAGGCCGATTTCGCAGCACGCCTCGCCGGCTTCGACGACCTCGGCGACCGACCCGTCGTGCTGGTCATGGGCGGCCTCGACGTGGCGTTCGCCGCCGGCATCGCGCGGCGAACCGGACGCGACCTGCTGATCACCACCGATGACATCCGGCAGGACCACGACCTCACCACCGGCCGTTGGCTCCTCGTGCCGGCCGACGGCGGCGAGCCGATCGCGTACGGCGCGTCCCTGGATGAGGTGCTGACCAGGCAGATCATCCCCCAGCTGCGCGGCACGCGCCTCGACGACGAACCCGGCACGATGTACCCGAGCCCGGCGGTCCACTGGCGGCCCCACCGGGCCACGCCCGCCGGCGAGCAGAACATCCCGGCTCCGGACGGCCCGCCGCCGCCCGAACCCGTGCGGACCACGTCCACCGACGAGCCGGTCCACCCCGACCCGCCGGCCGTGCCTCCCTCATCGGCCGCTCCTCGGCTCGCCCCTGAGCCGAGCACGCCGGGATGGCACGCCGACATCGTGCTGCACGAGGTCCGGGACGAGAACGGGCGGTTCCAGGGGCTCGCCTCATACGGGCCGAAGGACCTGGCCGCGCGCGCTTCCGCGCTGCCCCACGTGTCGTCTCTGACCACCTACACGGCGTGGCATGCCGACGCCACGGGCGAGATGGCGCCGGTCAAGCGGAAGATGCCGTTCGGCGAGAAGACCTTCCACTGGTTCTCGCACGGCACGGCCGGCCGGTTCACCGCCGCCACCCGCGACGAGGGCACCCGCTCGATGGAGGCCGACGAACTCGTCGAGCTCATCGAGAGCCGGTTGGGCGGATTCACCGACATCGTGGTGTGGTCCTGCCAGACCGAGTCCGCCGTCGACCGTGCCGCCACGCTCGCGCTCGCCACCCGCGTCAGCGAGCTGACCGGTCGCCGCGCCCACGTGCCCGAGTGGGAGACCGCCTTCGCCCTGGACCCGGCGACGGGGAAGGCGAGCGCCCACACGTACGCCGATCCGGAGGGGGGCGAGACCGGCTGGTCCTCTGTGTCGCCCCGCCCTGCGACGTCGTCGCAGCCGGCCGGCGTGCTCGTCGAGTTGTCGGTCCTGCCGCGTGAGGGCGAGACGTTCGGCGGCGCGCTGGCGCGGGCCCTCAACGCGAACGGGTCGCTCCTGCCGGAGGGCGACGAGTCCCCGGCTGAGGGCGCCACCCCGGCCGACCGGTTCTTCGCCGGTCTGACAGAGGACGACCTGCCCGTGTCCGCGCCGCTCGCCGACGAGGCGGCACAGGCGCGGATCAAGGACCTCGAGCGCGTCGGCGTCCGGCTGACGGCCGGGCAGCGGGCGCAGGCGGTTCTCCAGAACGATCGGCTCCCCGTCGCGTCGCTGGGTCTCGACCGCGTCCAGCGGTTCCGGCTGGCGATGGAGACCGAGCCGGCGACCGCGGAGACGTGGGCGGAGATCACCGCGGCCCTGGACGCGGCCGCCCGGCGCCTGGGCGTGCGCATCGTCCTCAGCGAGGCCGTGCCCGCCGGGGACGAGCAGCCGGTCCTGCCCGGACCGGAGCTCCGCAACGGGCCCGCGGCTCTCGCCGTGCCGGCGAAGAAGCAGGTGCGGTGGGCGGACGAGGAGGGCGGTGCCCTGACGACCGCCCCAGGCCCGGAGGGCACGCGTTCCCCCGAATCGGAACCGGCCAAGGGCAAGGAGCCGGAACGGGCCGAACGGCGGAGCCCGTGGTACCTGGACTTCGACGCGCTCGGCGAGGCGTCGGTGCATGGCGTGGACTCGTGGACCGAGGACCAGGTCCAGCTCTGGGCACACCATGTCGCGAGCGGTTCCCGGCACACGGACGACGGCCCGGAGCTGAGCGGCGGCATCCAGCGCGAGCTGCGGGCGATGCTCCGGAGCGACGACCCGGCCGAGTGGGACGAGCTCTTCCAGCGGGGACGCCTGTTCACCGCCGGTGGCCGTCTCGTGTGGCTCCGGCCCGTACCACGGGACGTGCGGGTGGGCACGCAGCAGCCCGGCACGGTCCGCGAGTACAACGTGTCGTTCGCGTCGCTGGCGGCCGGGGGCAAGAGGGCGCGGGAGGTCTCGGCCGGTTTCGACGGCACACTGCTCACGTTCTTCTCGCTCGGTCTGCGGGCGGCCTCGACGCTCATCCCCGGTCTGCCGTCGCTGGGCATGAGCTCGGCGGACAAGCGGGAGGAGGAGTGGGAGGTTCAGGTCATCGCGGGGCGCAAGCTCTTCGTGGGTGGGTACGCGCGCTTCCGCGGCGGCATGGCGGTGCGCGTGTTCGTGGACGGAAGGGAGCGCCCGAACGACGCCGTGCTCCCGGCCCGGTTCGACCTCGACCTGCCGGACGAGCTCACCGCGCCGGGCGCGCCGCGGCCGGAGACGACGGTGCGGACCGTCGGCGGGGGGCGGACGGGACGGCGGCCCTCACAGTCCGCGGAGTCCCTCAACGCGGTCGACCTGATCCCGGTGGTGGCGGAGTTGCAGGGGCGTCTGCTCGGCGCCGGCCTGCCGGCCGAGTCCGTGCTGACCGCGATGGGCGAGGTCATGGAGCACCTGACCGAGAAGTCGGCGCGCAACCGCGATCGCCTGCTGCTCGGCAGCGGCGTTCCGACGAAGAAGGTGCGGGTGCCGACGGGGCGCCTGAAGTCCTTCGAGGGACACTTCCTGGTCCGGGCGGACCTCGAGACCCTCCAGTACTTCGGCGACGGCGAGGTGACCGTACGCGAGGACACCGGCAGCGGCCTGACGGACAAGCCGGGACGCGGCAAGGACAGCGGGACCTCCCTGGGCTTCGGCCTCAACGTGGCCGGACTCACCGCCTCCGAGCACCACGACGATTCCGGCACGGGATTCGTGCACGGGCCGGCGCTCACGCTCGCGTTCTCGCGTGCCGCGGGGCACGGGATGGCCGAGCAGACCCTCGGCCACACCGTCCTCAACCGGAAGATGACGCAGGCCCGTTACCGGTCGGGGCTGCGCGTGAACGTGGAGATCCGCTCGACCACGCACGACATCCCGGACGTCTCCACCGTGGTCGAGTCGGAGGTCGGGGTGCCCAAGAGCGAGGCGGCCGACTTCGAACGCCGGTTGACCGGCTCCGCGCGGCCGGCGGAGGACGGGGCCGCGCAGCTCCGGGTGTACGCGCTGCTGCGGACCCCGCGCGGCGTGGTGCCCAAGGAGGCGTACCGCCGCCCGGCGCGCCTCGACCGCGCGATGTCGGTGGACGCCGCCCACGGAGAGCCGCTCGCCCTCGCCGCGCGCCGGGGCCTCGGGTTCGGCACTGGAGCCACGCTGCCCGGTGCGGAACTCGTGCACGAACAGCTCCGGGCGGTCATGCTGCGGAGACACAACGCCGTCTCGAAGGGTGCGAAGGCCGACTGGTCGGAGGCGGACCTCCAACTGGCCGCCTGGTACAGCAGGCCCGCCCTGGAGGCGGACCTGTCGACCACGATGGCCGGGATCGAACGCACCATCCGGGTCGGCGGCCGGGAGTACCGGCTGGCCGCCCGCGCGTACCTGATGGAGCGGCTGAACCGCGCCGGCGCCCCCTACTCCCTGACCGTCAACCTGCGGGCGCTGGCGGCCGCGTCGTCGAACGGGCACCGGGCGACCGAGCTGGGAATCCGGCTGGGGGCCGGGATCGGGGCACGGGTCACGGCGTTCAACTGGCTGCGGTTCGCGCTCGGCGCCGCCGGCGTGCACGGCGGGTACTCCTACTCTCCCAAGCGCCAGCTCACCGGGGGCGTCAAGTCCTACCGCCGTACGGAGACGACCGGCCAGGTGCACGAGCACCCGTACAACGTGATCTACGGGTTGTCGGTGCGGTCGCCCGGCGGGCAGGCCGACGTCTGGTGGATCGACGAGCGCGGGGACGTCACCGCCCGGATCGTCCTCCCCGAGGAGCACCGGCTCGCGATACCGCCCACGCCGGAGCAGATCGCGGGGGCACGGCGGACCTCCGAGTCCTGGCGGTGGCCGCGGCGTCCGGACGCCGGCCTCACGCGCGGGGTCTCGGGCCTGTACCCGGCGTTCTTCGTCCTGCCCGAGCTGTGGCGGCTGGCCGCGCGCATGTACGCCGAGGCGAACGACCTCACCGACGCCTGGCTGGACGACTCCGGCGCATGGCCGGAGGCGATCAAGAACGCGACTCGTCCGAGCGGGCTCACCGCCCACTTCGCGTCCCTGACGAGCCGGACCGGGCGGTACGTCGCTCTGCCGCGCGGCAAGGACGGCCGCAAACAGGCGTTGCGCATCCGGTTGCGCGGTTACCGGCCACGCCACCTCTACTCCGGCGACGACACCGAGATCGAGCAGTACGCCCAGGGCAACGCCGCCTACAAGGACGAGACCAAGCACAAGTGGGAGGCCGGGCCGACGTTCTCCGCCGGACCGCAGTTCCGTCTGGGCGGCGAGGCCGAGGACCCCCATTCGCTGAGCCCGGAGGACGGAGGGTGGAGCGACCACTCGCCGGAGAGCGCGGAGAACACCGGGCGGGGCGGGCGGATCCAGCTCACCGGGCATGCCGAGGCGCGCTGGGAGTGGAAGCGCGAGCGCGCACGGGAGAAGGGCCCGGTGGACATCACCCGGGCCACCTACGGCGGGCGAACCCACACCTACCGGATGGATCCGGTCTTCGAGGTGACCCTGATCCGCTGGAAGGGCAAGTCGATCAGCTGGCGGTCGCGTTACCTGCACGCGACGGACGCGCTCGACGTCGTCATCCCCGAGCGGCGGATCTTCGACCTCGGGCTGACCGCGCCCGGGGCGACGCCGCCCGTCCCACGGCCCCCGACGCGGCACGTGCCGCCCGCCCTGCTGCCGGAGATGTCGTATCCGGAGACGATGGACGCCGAGAACGTGCTGCCCCGGATCGAGGCGTGGCTGCGCGACGAGGGGGTGCTGCGTCCGGGACCGCCGCAGGACCGCCCGAACCTGCTGAAGCGGGAACTGGAGGCGGCATACTCCTCCGACGCGTTGCGCAACCAGTTCGTCGCGCTCACCGGTTCGGGGGTGGTCCGCTGGATCCCGCTGCCGCGCGCGTTCGGCGCCGTCCGCTACGTGTTCGTCCGGGTCACCGCCAGTGTCGCCGTCGCCGACGAGCAACTGCCGCGGCCCGAGGTGAAGCTGACACTGCGGGACGAGGGGCAGGAGAAGAAGACCAGGACGAAGTCGTCGGGCTTCGGGTACGGGGCCGGCGCCAACCTGCGGACCCGCGCCGGGAAGGAAGGACACGAGGGCGACCACGGAGGGATCGAGGCGAGCGGGGAGTTCCACCGGTCCTCCGCGCGGGGCGCCGAGAAGTCCGAGAAGACGCTGGAGATCTATCGCGCCGGCACGCGGGAGGGGTCTCAGGAGTACCGGCACCGGCTGGCGTTCCGGATCGAGCTCGGGCTGAGCGGTGAGCTGCCGGAGGTCCTCAACGTACCGGCCCGTGGCATGCGGCTCGCCTTCGTGGGCCTGGGCCGGCTCACGCACGCCCGGTGGCCCGGCCGGCTCTGGTACGCCCACGGGATCTTCCTCCGGCACCACGTCGACGAACCGGGCCCCGGCGGCGTGACGGGTCGCGTCCGCCTGCTGGTGCCGGACCACATCGCGCTCCTCGACGCGCCTCCCGGTGGACTCGAGCCCGTCCTCGGGAGGAACCCGGTCTGGGACGGCCGTCCGCTCTGGGACGGGCGCGACCAGGCGGCGGTCGACACGCTCATCGAGAACCTGCACCCATGGGGAGTGCCGTTCGCGGACGCGGTGGAGCGGTGGGCCGGGCTGCCCTCCTCCCCGTACGGCCGTCCGAAGGACCTGAACGCCCCGGGCGCCTGGCGGGTCCCGGGACTCGACTTCACCACCTGGGCGGGGCTGCGGTACCTGCACTTCACCGCGCGGAACACCATCCGGCCGGATATCAAGGACGTGCTGCGCGACGTGTACGAGGTTCCGGTCGGCGGCCGGAAGACGATCGTCGGTGCGGAGATCGTCGCGGCCGAGGTCATCGGCCCGGTCGACGGCACGAACTTCAAGGGCCGGAACTACACACAGGAGTCGGAGGCGGACAAGGACACCTCCGAGCACTCCGGCGGGTTCGACCTCTCCCTCGGTCCCGAGGCCGGCGGCGAGATGGGCACCGCCCGGTCGCTGGGGATCGGCGGGTTCGAGTACGGCCGCGAACACTCGGAGGAGCTGTCCGGCGAGCTGGGCGGCACCGACGAGAGGAACAAGGAGGCCACGCGCCGGTACCGGCACTACCGGTTCACCCTCGACCTCGTCATGCGCGGACACCACGGCACCCTGCGGGTGCGCGCGCCGCGCGGCCTGTACGGGATGCTCCCGCTGGAGGAGAACCCCACGGGTGGGTACCGGCTGGCCGGCGGCCTGGAGGAGTCGCTGCCCGACCTGTTCGGCCGGCCCCGCCGCCACGACGCCGAACACCCGGGCTGGCACGACGACATCGTGCTGCGTCAGGTCCGCGACCGGGACGGGCGGTTCCAGGGCCTGGCGTCATATCCGGCGAATACGGTGCCGCCCGGCGGGGGTTCGCCGACGTCGTACCCGGCTTGGCACGCCGGCGCCGAGGGCGGAGTCGTGCCGGTCGCCCGCCCGCTGCCCGCCGGGTCCGGTGCCGCCGTCTTCCACTGGTTCTCCGACGGCCGGCCGGGGCGGCCCGTCGCGGCCGCGCACGGCGCGGGCGGCCGGCCGATGGAGGGTGAGGAGTTCGCCGGTCTGGTCGGTGCGTGGCTGGACGGGTTCTCCGACATCGTGGTGTGGCCGCGGCAGGTCGGCGCGGTCACGGACCGCCGAGCCGCCCTCGCCTTCGTCTCCCGTGTCGGCGAGCTGACCCGCCGCCGCGTGCACCTGCCGGTGTTGCAGACGCATCCGGGCCTGGACGGGGACGAAACCACCTGGATCTCCGGTGGGCCGGGCGTCGGCGCCGAGACCGACAACGGATGAAGTATCCGGAGCCGGGCGTTAGCGGCATGTGAAATAACAATGACGATCGAGAAAATTCGGCTGACGCGGGCTCGACGGTCAATGCTCCCATTGGTAGCTTCTGGGTGATCATCTGAGCGAAAGCGGAGGTCACCGGCTCATCCGATGGAGTCGGTATCATCGCCATAGATGAGCGTCGTCATATTTGACAAAAGTGGTTCTGGATACGAAACAAAGATGGTTGTTGCTGAATCGCGCGTCGATGCGGCGGCAGGTTTGGAACGTTACACCCGCCCGCGTCGATCCGCCGCCGAGCCGGCCGGACATGAATTGAGGGCACAGTGACTGCCGATCAGGGCGACGCCCGCGAGCCGATCGACGATGGGGACGAGCCGGTCGAAGGCGCGGACAGGGCGATGCCCCCCATCCCGGACTCGATCCGGGAGGCCGCCCGGCTCGCTCCCGACCACTGGCTGGGCATGGTCGACCCCACCTGGACCGGAGAGGGCGCCCCGCCGTCATGGGCGCTGGTCGGGCAGTGGCGGTCCAGCCCGGAGGGCGAGATCGTCGAGTGGCGCGACAACGAGGAGTACCGGCCGTCGCCGTCGGCGCTCGGCTGGCCGGAGCCGGCCGATGAGGTCGACGCGGCGGTGCAGCTCGCCGCCACGGGCTACGGTCCCGGCGAGGCCGTGACCGAGGCGCTGGCGGCGCTGCCGGAGGCGGCGGTCTTCGTCACGCCGCAGGGCGACCTGCTGTCGGCCACCGCCCCGGACGGCACCACTCCCGTGGTCCCCGTCTTCACCTCGCCGGGCTACCTGCACGCCGCGGGCCGGCTGGCGTACGAGCTGATGAGCGTGCGGGACCTGGCCGACCGGGTACCCTCCGGCCACGTCATCTACCTCAACCCCTCGGCCCCGGTGAGCATGACCGTGGACACCACCGTGCTCCGTGACGCACTGGACGGCGTCACCTCGCTCCGCCCCTCCGCCGTCGGCGGGTGACTTCGGGCAACCGGGCACGGTTGAGGGACACCTCTGCGGCGGATGAGAAAAGATCCGGGCAGAATCGGGCAAGGCCGGTGACATCCGGGCGAAAACGGAGTAGATCGGTCTTGAACCCGAACACTGTCGGGTTCGTATGTCTTACTGAGGGCCGCCTTTCGCCGTAGCCGCCTCCGTACGGGGCGAGAGGTTGACCTCGGACCGCCGTGCAGCGGTCACGTGGAGGAGGTGCACCGGTGACCGGCCACCTTCCCCGCCACGACCGAAGCCGTCACCGGAGGTGATCGTGACCCGCTGGAGAAGGGCGTCCACCCGCCGGGACCGAGACCGGCAGCACCCGGCCGTCTCGCCCAGGAAGGGCCGCGCCGGCCGCGCCGGCCGTGCCAAGGACCGGCCCGCGGTCGTGGTCGACGAGTACGACGACCTCATCCTGCTGCGCTCTTCCGCGGACGCGTCACCGCGGCCGGAGGGCGTGGCCGAGCTCGCCCGCTTCCTCAGCGGCGGCGACGACGGGCAAAAGGTGTTCACCGTCGTGGTCGGCGCGGACGGCGCGGACGCCGAGCTCTGGACCCGGCTCGGCGCCGTCCTGGACTCCCTGCGCGACCGGGGCGTGCGGACCGTCCGCCTCGCGCTGTCGGGCGCGGGCGCGTCGCGCTCCGGCCGGCCCGCCATGGCACAGCGCATCGCCGACGCCTGGGGGATCAACGTGATCGCCCCGGACGCGGGCGTGATCATCGTGCCCGGGGGCTCGCTGTTCGCGCTCGGGGCCGACGGGCCCGACCGCGGCTGGCGGTCGTTCACGCCCGGCGCGAAGCCGACGTCGCTCGGCCCGCGCAGCCCCGCGCCGCTCTGGCAGCCCGAACTCGCGCGGCTGCCCGGCCGTACCGCCGCCGGTCACGTCGTCGAGCAGGTTCCGGCCGGGATCCTGGTGCGGTCGGCGAAGGCGCCCGCCACCCGCGCCGGCCACCTCTGCTACGCCGTGCCGGTCGACGGCGACCACCCCACCGTCCTCGTCGACGCCCCCGAGTCCAGCGACGAGCCGGAGGTCCCGGCCGAGGACATCGCGGCCCTGCTGGCCGCGCTGCCGGACCCCACCCGGGCGACGGTCCGGCTCGCCCCCTGCGGTCCGCTGGACCTGCTGAGCGTCGGCCAGGACACCGCCGAGATGCTGGGCGCCGAGGTCGAGGTGCTGACCGGCCTCCCGCTGGTCGTCGGCACCGACGCCGAACCCGACGTACGGCCCGTCCTGATCGGTGCGGACGCCGAGCCGACCTGGGCGCCGTTCGTCGAGGCGGTCGCGTGCCGGCCGTACGACGCGGACGGCCGCGCCGTCGAGCCCCGGCTGGTCCGCTGGCGGTCCCCGATGTCCGGCATCCGCCGTACGGACCCGGCGCCCGTGCCGCTCTCGGACCACTGGCAGGTCTGCGTGACGAGGGCCGGCCTGTCGGTCGGGCCGCGCGGTGAGCAGGCCGACATCGCCGAACGGCCGGTGTCGTCCGGGCAACTGGCCATCGAGGTGAACCTGCGCGGCGCGCCGGCCGACGACGCGCTCTTCACCGACCTGTCCCGTCTGCTGTCCGAGATCGGGACCGGGGTCCGCGACTTCGTCACCATCCACCGGGACCTGCCGTCGCACCAGCCCGCGGGCGAGGACTTCCGCCTGCTGCGGCTGGCGATCGACCACGGTGTCTCGCTGGCGGAGCCCCCGCCGGCCGAGGCGCCGCCGGAGCCCGCGATGTCGGCGGTGCAGACCGTCGCCATCCCACGCTCCCGGCGTCCGCAGGAACCCGCCGTCGCGCCGGCCCCGCGCTCGTCGGAGACGAGAACCGGATTCGCCGAACCCGCCCGTGCCACCGAGTCCATGCCGGCCGGTCCGCCCGCGAACGGCGGCCCGCCCCGGCCGGACGCTCCGCGGATGAACAGCGGTCCGGCGGTTCCGGCGACCGGCGGTCCGACCGCGTACGGGCCCGGCGCTCCGGTGACGAACGACGGGCCGGTGACGCCGTCGAACGGCGGTCCCGCGACGCCCGCGTCCGGCGACGCGGCCACGCCGGGGGAGAGCGCCGAGCCCGCGCCCCGGCGCGACCCGGCGGACTCCGCGCCCGCCGCCACCGAGGGTCCCGGTCGCCCTCCGGGCACGCCGCCGACTCCCCGCGGCGTCCAGCCGCTCCCGCCGAGGCTGGACCCGATCCCGCTGACCCCGGTCACGCCTCAGTCCCTGACTCCGGCGACTCCCGCCGAACCCGCGACTCCGGCGACTCCGGCGACTCCGGCGACTCCGGCGACTCCGGCGACTCCCGCGACACCCGCGACATCCGCGACACCCGCGATTCCCGCGAAACCGGCGGAGCCCGCGCGCCCGGCTGAGCCCATGGAGGTCACGGAGCCGACGGAATCCGCTGCGCCCAGGATCACCACGGAGTCCGCGGCCGCCAGGCCCCCGGCCGCCCCGCCGGAGCCGCCCCGGCCCGCCGAGACGCCCGCGGCGGCGCCGGTCAAGCCGGTCGTGCCGCCTGCCCCGGCTCAGGGAACGCAGCCCCGGCCCCGGCCCCCGGTGAAGGCGGTCCGCCGCAGCACCGAGGCGGAGCGGGCCGAGTTCCGTACGCTCGCCCAGCCGGTGTGGGAACGGCACAGCGCCTCGGTGAACCGGGCGATGACGCGGATGCCCGCGTTGCGCGGCGCCCAGGTGGACGCCGCGCGGACCGACCTGGTCGCGGTGCACATTCACCTCTCGGGCGGCGAGGACGAGCTCGGCCAGGGGGACGGCGGCGTGCCCGCCGGCTACACCGCCTGCCTGAGCTCGGGCCTGTGCCGTCTGCCCTCCTACCGGGGAGTCGTCGTACGCGGCGGGCTGCCCGAAGGGGGCCTGGAGCGGTTCATGCCGGGAAGCGTGGTGCGGGAGGCGGCACCGGTCAGCGCGCTGCCGATCGGGATCGCCGCCGGGCTGTCCGCCGCGGCGGGGGGATATGTCATCTGGTCCGCCACCGGCCGCCGGGTACGCCCGCTGCTGGGTTCCACGCCCGGTGCGGCCTCCGACGAGGTGGTGTTCCCGCCCGGCGTCGCCTTCCGCGTGCTGGACGTACGGTCCGCGGGCCCGGCGCCTGTCGTCCTGATGACCGAGGTGACCGGCGGGGGACCCGTGGACGAGCGGCCCGGCGGGCTGGACGACGCCGACCGGGCGACGCTCGAACGGCTCGACGAGGCCCTGCGCCGGCAGGCGGCCTCGACCGGCGGTGCCTCCGCGGACGCCTGGCCGGCGCGCTGCGCCGAGCCCCTGGGAGAGGGGGCGGCGTGACATCTCACCGGCGCCTGGAGAGCCGCAGGCGGCCGTCCGCGATCTGATCTCGAAGGAGCATGATCTTGTCTGCAGAGCCAGGGTCCGGCGAACGCACGGAGTCGCTCGGCGTCCGCCGGCCGGTGGAACTGCCGGAGACCGAGATGGACGCCGTCGACGATCCGGCGCCGGCCGAGGCGGAGCAGGGCGAGGCCGCCTCGGCCGCCGCGGATGACGCCGACGCTCCCGCGGACTCCGCCGTTCAGGAGAAGGCCGTTCAGGAAAAGGCCGTCCAGGAGAAGAAGGACGACGAAGCCGCGGCGGCGCGGGACATCGCCGCGGCCCCGCCGCCGACGGCCGGTGCCGGCGACGCGATGCCGCCCGATCGGCCGAACAAGCCCGTCCTGGCCGCCGTGGCGATCGGCGGGGCCGTCGTGCTGGCGGTTCCGATCCTGCTGATCGGAACGGGTTCGCACCATGCCAAGAAGCACCCGACCGCCGCCGCGGCCGACACGGTGCTGCCCGGTGCCGCGCAGCAGCCGCCGGGTGCGTTCGTCACGAGCACGCCCACCCCGACGCCGACGCCCACCGCGAGCAAGAAGGACAAGGCCAAGGCCAAGAAGAAGGCCTCACCCTCTCCCAAGCCCTCGGCCGGCGTCCACGCACTGGCCAAGGCCGGGTCCAACGAGAGGCCGTCGGCGAGCGCGCCGTCGACTCTGCGGATCCACGCGCCGCGCGACATCTACCCGGGCAAGACGGTGCGTTCGAACCGCATCGCGTTGACCATGCAGTCCGGCGGCGACCTCGTGCTGCGCGACAAGAGCAACAAGATCATCTGGTCGAGCGGGACGCACAAGCGCGGGGTCTACGCCGAATTCCAGTCCGACGGCAATCTGGTCCTCTACGCCGCCGGCCGGAAGGCGGTCTGGGCGTCGGGATCGTTCGGTCACGACAACTCGACGCTGGTCCTGCAATCCGACTACAACATGGTGATCGTCGACCACGACGGTCACCCCGTCTGGGCCACCGGCACCTACCGGTGATCCGGCCCGCGGCCCGGAGACGGCCCCCGCTGAGCACCCACGCCGTACCGCCGGTCGCGCCCGCGACCGACCTCTAGAAAAGGAAAGAAGACCGTGGCTTCCAAGTCAGGATCTGGCGACCGCGCGGAGTCGCTCGGTGTCCGCCGGCCGGTCGAACTGCCGGAGACGGACATGGAGGGCGCCGGGAACCTGGCGCCGGCCGACTCCGAGCCGGAGAGCGGCGAGGCCGCCGGCAAGGACCAGGAGGACGCCGGCGCCAAGGCGGCCTCGGGCGCCGGGGCGACCGCCGAGGTGAAGGAGCCGGCGGCCGAGACCGCCGCGCAGGCCAAGGGCGGCCAGAGCTTCGCCACGGCGACCGACGTCGCGGTGGCGACGCCCGGAGCCGACGGCGACGGCGACGGGAACGGGATGCCGCCGGACCGGCCGAAGAAGCCGATCCTGGCGGGGGTGGCGATCGGCGGCGCGATCGTGCTGGCGGTGCCGATCCTGTTGATCGGCACCGGTTCGCACCACCCCAAGAAGCATCCGACCGTCGCCGCGGCCGACACCGTGCTGCCCGGTGACGCGCAGCCGCCGGCGGGCGCGTTCACCTCCCAGTCGCCGACGCCCACCCCGACGCCCACGCCGTCCGCGTCGGCGAAGAAGAAGGCCAAGCCCAAGGACGACAAGAACGCCAAGAAGGCGGCCGCCAAGAAGAAGGCCGTGTGGTCGGGCGTCTCCAACGTGCTGCTGAGAAACGCCGGAAGCAAGATGTGCGCCGACATCTCCGGCTACGGGAAGGGGTCACCCGACGACAAGGTCATGCAGTACTACTGCACCCCCGGCGACGCCGACAACCAGGTCTGGTCGCTCGGCGTGATGCGCGACATGAAGGGACCCGGCGGCACCGCCCTCTTCCTGATCCGCAACACCAAGGACGACCTCTGCATGGACCTGCCCTACTACAAGGGCGTGTCGGCGGGCACCAAGGTGACCGAGTACTACTGCCGGCCCAAGGGCGACAACCAGCTGTGGTACCGGAGCCACACCCGCGGCCACCTGTACCGCATCCGCAACTACTCGAGCCACGGGCTGTGTCTCGGGCCGATCGGCCGCTCCCACGAGCACGCCAAGCAGCTCGAGGTCCACAAGTGCGGAAGCGGCGACGAGTGGTCGTGGCCCAGCGGCGAGTGACCCGTACGCCGGATCAGCTCACCCGGGGCTCGGGGCCCGCCCACCCGGAGTCGTCGCCGGGCATGCCGGCGGGGTCGCACGGATGGCCGATGCCCTGCTGTGCCTGGGCGAGCCGCCGGCGCGCCGCCTCCGCCGCGCGCCGGGCCTCGGCCTGTACGGCCGGATCGTCGGCCAGGGCGGCCGCGTGGTCGAACCAGACCGCCGCCTCGCCGTGCTGCTCGTCATCCGCGCAGCGTTCGCCGGCTCGCAGCGCCGCCGCCACCAGGTCGTCGCGGGCGACGAGCGGACCGGCGGCCATCAGGTGCCGCGAGATCTGCGCGGGGTGGCGGTGCGGCAGCTCACCCAGCGCACGCGCGGCCGCGGCGTGCAGCATCTGACGGCGGGCGGGAGTGAGATCGTGCAACACCACCTCGCGGGCGAGCTCGGGCATCAGGTAACGGCCCATCCGGCCGTCGGCGCCCTCTTCCCAGTCCAGCATTCGGGCGATGACGGCCGCGTCGATGAGCGAGAGCAGTTCCTCGCGCGTGATGGCCCGGATGCCCACGAGGAGCTCGGGGTCGAGCTCGCCTCCGGTCACCGAGAGGGCCTCCAGCATTTTCAGCACGCGCTGGTCGAGCTGGTCCATCCGGGCGCGCAGGACCCGGATGACGGAGGCGGGGAGCCGCGCGCCGGGCCCGGTGCGCTGGTCGCCGGGCAGTTCGAGGATCTCGGTGATGAGGAACGGATTGCCCTCGCCGCGCCGGTGCAGTGCCACCGCCTCGCGCTCCCGCGGCTCGCTGCCCATCAGCTCGTCGAACGGCGTGGAGCGGAGCCTCATCAGCTCATGGACGTCCTCGACGGTGAGCGGGCCCAGCGGGAGCAGGGTGGCGCGGCTCTGCCGGACGAGCAGTGCGAGCAGCTCGCGCAGGCCGACATCGTCGGTGTCCTGCGTCGTGCAGACCACGACCAGCGGCACGTCGCGCAGCAGCGTGGCGTACATCCCGAGCAGCCGGCGGAACCGTCGGCCGGCGCGGTGCAGGTCCTCGATCAGGCAGATGGTGGGCTGGCGGGCCAGCCGCTCGGCCAGGTCGCGGGCGATCGCCTCCGGCTCGCCCTCCACGCGGATCTGCGGGTAGAGCGCCGACAGCAGTTGCCCGAGCGGATTGAACCGGTCGTTCTCGGCCTCTTCCTCCTCATCGGAGGCGGTGTCGATGCCGCAGCGGACCCACACGACGCGGAACGCCAGGTCCGCGGCGCGGGAGGCGAACTCCTCGGCGAGCCGGGTCTTCCCGCTGCCGGACTCTCCGGACAGCAGCACCCAGCGGGTCCGGCCCTCGGCCGCGTCGCCCAGGAGCTCCTCGTAACGGGCCACTTCCCCGGCCCGGCCGACGAGCGGGCGGGCGATGACCGACGGCCGCGCCGGCCGCGCCGGCCGCGCGGGCGGCGCGGCCCGCGCGCCGGGCGATGCCTGCGGGGCGGGAGGCCGTACGGGCTCCGGTGCGGGCAGGTCCTGGCGGAGCACGGCGACGTGGACGCCGCTCAGCTCGGGGCCCGGCACGGCGCCGAGCTCGTCGGCGAGCAGCGTGCGGATCGTCTCGTAGCGCCGCAGCGCCTCGGCGGGCCGCCCGGCCAGGTAGAGGGCGCGCATCAGCAGCGCCCACGCGGCCTCGCGCAGGGGAGACCGTGTGGTGAGCTCCTCGGCGATGAGGGCCGCCCGGTCGTACTCGCGCTGCTGGAGCAGCACGGTGGCGTTCAGCTCACCGGCGGCCATTCTGATCTCCTCCAGCCGGGAGATCTCACGGGCGGCGAAGGCGTGGTTGGCGGCGTCGGCCAGGGCGGCGCCCCGCCACAGGCCCAGGCCGCTCTCGACCTCGTGCCGGGCGTCCTCGAGCCGCCCCTGGGACAGCAGCTCGCGGGCGTGGGTGACCGACTCCTCGAAGCGGGTCGAGTCGCGGGTCTCGGGCGGCGCGTTGAGCGTGTACCCGGCCGGTCCGCTGACCAGCACGGTGCCCTGCCCCCGCCGCGCACGGCCCGGCTCCAGTACGGCGCGCAGGCGGCTGATGTGGGAGTGGACGGAGGAGACGGCGCCCGCGGGCGGACTGCCCTCCCACAGGTCGTCACACAGGCGGTCGGCCGAGACCGGGTGGCCGTCCTCGACCAGGAGGCGGGTGAGCAGCAGGCGTCGCTTGGGCGGGCCCAGGTCGAGCCGGGCCTCGCCGGACCATGCCTCAAGCGGGCCCAGCAGCCCGAACATGACACGGTCGCTCAATGGCTCGCCTTCCACGGTGTGGGCGCCATGACGTCGTCGGTCTCGTGTGCGCCGAACGGGAAAGGGAGGGTCGGCCGCCACCGATCGGCACCCGACAACATCGTGCCTCGGCTGACTGTTCACCTGACAGGTCAGAAACTAATCATTCTGTCGTGTTTCCGGCGGACTGTGACTTCACACGCTGCGGCGACGCGAAGCCGATTGTTCACTCGAATGCTCACATCGAACGCAATGTTGCCTTAGCGTTACAGGATGATCAAGGAGGGAGGACGGCGCGGGGAACGGGACCGCCTCGGCCGACGACGATATGAAGCCTCAAATCCGGCAGTTCGCCAGTCTCGGTGAGCAGCTCCAGTCGGCACGATACCGGTCCTTTGTCGGCCGTTCCGCCGAGCTGGCGCTGTTCCGTGCGGCGCTGGACCGCGCCGCCGACTCCTTCGCGGTGCAGTTCGTGACCGGACCCGGGGGCGTCGGCAAGTCGACCCTGCTGCAGCGGTTCGCCTACGAGGCCGCCGTGGCCGGCCGGATCGTGGTCGAGATCGGCGAGCACCGGCCGCCGCAGTCCCCGGAGGCGTTCGAGGCCGACGCGATCAAGATGTTCACCGACGAGCCCGCGGCGTTGTTCGTGGACGACTTCGAGACGTACCGGCCGCTCGAAGGCTGGCTGCGGGACCGGTTCCTGCCCCGCCTTCCCGCCGGCTCGCTCGTGGTCTTCGCGGGCCGGCGACCGCCGGGGGCCATGTGGCTGTCGGATCCGGGCTGGCGGGACGTCCTGCAGGTGATCACCCTGGGCGACCTGTCGCGTGATGACGCGAGCGCCCTGCTCACCGCGCGCGGGGTGCCGGCCGCCCGGCACCCGGCGGTGCACTCCTTCGCCGGAGGCCACCCGCTGGCCCTGTCCCTGGCCGCGTCGGCGGGCGACGACCTGACCAGGGACAGGGCCGGTGGCGAGGGCGCCGAGTGGACCCCGTCCCCGGACCTGATCGGCGCGCTGCTCACACGTCTGGTCGGTCAGGTGCCCTCACCGCTGCACCAGCAGGCACTGGAGGTCAGCGCCCACGTGCGGACCACCACCGAGGGACTGCTGCGCGCCGTGCTGCCGGAGGTCGACGCGGGCGCCCTGTTCGACTGGCTGCGGCGCCTGTCGTTCATGACGTCCGTGCCGTCGGGCATCCGTCCGCACGAGGTCATCCGCGAGGCGCTCGACGCCGACCTGTCCTGGCGTGATCCCGAGCGGTACCAGGACATGCACCGCCGGCTCATCCGCCACTACGTCGGTGAGGCACGGACCGCGCCGGACCCGCCGAGCTTCGCCCAGCTGGAGGCGCTGATGTACCTCCTGTGGCACGGCTCGGGCCTGTTCGGCGAGCAGGAGGAGTACGACTTCCGCGAGGACGTCGTACGGGCGGGCGACCGGAGAGCGCTCCTGGACATCACCGTCGCGAACACCAACGACGAGACCGCCGCCATCGTGGAGTTCTGGCTCGAACGGCGGCCCGAGGCGTTCTCCGTCTACCGGAGTTCGATGTCGGGGGAGCCGGCCGGGTTCGTGCTGACGCTCCGGCTCACCGAGCCCGACGCCGAGGAGAACGCCGTCGACCCGGTCGTGGCGGAGGCGTGGTCGTACGTCCGCCGGGTGAGCCCGCTGCGCGAGGGCGAACACCTCGCGCTCGCGCGGCTCATGCTGGCGCGCGACGCGTTCCCCTCGCCGGTCTCGGACCTCATCGCCGCGCGGCTCGTGACGATGGCGATCCAGGACGAGGGCGTGGCCTGGACCTGCATGGTCGTGTCGGACCCGGAGCGTTGGCAGCGGTTCGCCCTCTTCGGAGAGCAGGACCCGCTGATGGTGGGGGTCGGCGACCGCATCTTCGGGCTGTTCTGCCGGAACTGGCAGGAGACGCGGCTCGACACCTGGCTCGAACAGCTCACTCCGCGCCGTACGCCCGCGGCCTGGCGGGCACCGCGGCACCGCGCCGTGCGCACGTACGCGGTGCTGTCGCGGGCCGAGTTCGACGCGGGCGTCCGTGGCGCGCTGCGCTCGTGGAACCGGCCGGACGAACTGGCGGCCAGTCCGCTGGTCCCGGCCCGGGTGGTCGCCGAGACGGGAGGCGAGCCGGTCGAGGCGCTGCGCAGAGTGCTGCACGAGGCGGTGGAGAAACTCGCCGCCGACCCGCGCGAGGTGAAGCTGTATCGGGCGATCACGATGACGTTCATGCAGAACACTCCGACGCAGCAGGCCGCCGCGGACCGGCTGGGCCTGCCGTTCAGCACCTACCGCCGGCACCTGACCCGCGGCCTCGAACGGGTCTGTGAGCTGCTGTGGCATCGGGAGCTGCTGGGCGTGAGCGGCGTGGAGGCGTCCTGACCGGGCGGATGAAGACCGACGACGCGGTCGGCGCACCGCGAGCGCCGTCGTCGGCGTCGGCGGTGCGCCGGCCTCACTCCGTACGCGAGGGGCGTCAGCGTGACGGGTCGCGGTTGAACAGCTTCTTCGACCAGAGGTAGCCGACCAGCGCGATGCCGACGCACCAGGCGACGGCGACGATCCCGTCGTTGCCGATGGGGGAGCCCAGCAGCAGGCCGCGCAGCGCGTTGATGACCGGCGTGAAGGGCTGGTACTCGGCGAACCAGCGCAGCCCGGCCGGCATCGAGTCGGTGGGCACGAACCCGCTGCCGAGGAACGGCAGGAGCATCAGGGGCATGGGCGCGTTGCTCGCGGACTCGACGGTCTTGCTGACCAGGCCGAGCCCGACCGACAGCCAGGTGAGCGCCAGGACGAGCAGCGTGAGCAGGCCGGCCGCGGCGAGCCACTCCATGGGGCTCGCGGTGGGGCGGAACCCGATCGCCAGCGCGACGGCCACGACGAGCGCCATGCTGAGCAGGTTCTGGATCACGCTGCCGACGACGTGCCCGGTCAGCACCGAGGCGCGGGAGATCGCCATGGTGCGGAACCGGGCGACGATCCCCTCGGTCATGTCCATCGCCACCGACACCGCCGTCGCGGTGGCGGCGCCCGCGATGGTCATCAGGATGATGCCGGGCGTCACGTAGTTGACGTACGCGTGCCGGCCGCCCGCCGCGCCGCCGAGCCCGTTGCCCATCGTGCCGCCGAAGACGTAGACGAATATCAGCAGGAAGACCACCGGCATCCCGGCGATCATCAGCGTCATCGACGGGTAGCGCAGCATGTGCCGGAGGCTGCGGCGCAGCATCGTCGCCGAGTCACGCGCGGAGAGGGTCAGGGCGCTCATCGAACGGGCTCCTTCTCGGGTTGGCCGGTGAGGGTCAGGAAGACGTCGTCGAGGTCGGGGGTGTGGACCGACATCTCCTCGACCTCGATCGACTGGTCGTCGAGCCGGGCGAGCAGGGTCCGGATCGACCGGACGCCGCCGTCGCTCGGCACGCGAAGGGCGAGCCCCTCCTCGTCGGTGGACACCTCACCGAGCACGTGTGTGGCCGACCGCAGCGCGTCGGCGTCGGCGAACCGCAGACGGATGTGGCCGCCGGGGATGCGGCGCTTGAGCTCGTCGGCCGTGCCCTCGGCGATGAACCGCCCGTGGTCGAGCAGGGCGATCCGGTCGGCGAGCTCGTCGGCCTCTTCCAAATACTGAGTGGTGAGGAAGATGGTGACGCCGCCCGCGACGAGGTCACGGATGATCTGCCACATGGTGCGACGGCTGCGCGGGTCCAGGCCGGTGGTCGGCTCGTCGAGGTAGATGATGCGCGGGTCGCCGACCAGGGTCATCGCCAGGTCGAGCCGGCGTTGCATGCCCCCGGAGTAGGTGGCGGCGGTCTTGCCCGCCGCGTCGGTCAGGTCGAACCGTTCGAGCAGCTCGGCGGCGCGGCGGCGGCCCTCCGCGCGCCTCAGGTGGTGCAGGTCCGCCATCAGCAGGAGGTTCTCCTCGCCGGTGAGGAGCCTGTCGACGGCGGAGTACTGGCCGGTGACGCCGATCGCCGCGCGTACGGCGTCGGGCTCGCGGGCCAGATCGTGACCGGCGACGCGCACCTCGCCGCCGTCGGCGCCGATGAGCGTGGACAGGATCTGCACCATGGTGGTCTTGCCGGCGCCGTTGGGTCCGAGCAGCGAGAAGATCGTTCCCTCGGCGACCTCCAGGTCGACGCCGTCGAGCACGACGTTGTCGCCGTACGACTTGCGCAGCCCGGTCGCCATGATCGCTGGGGCGGTGGTCATGGTTCCTCTTTTCGGTTGTGGTGGTTCAGGGGCGGCGGATGACGATGTCGCCGTAGCCGGTGCGCGCGTACACCTCGACGGTGTCGTTGGACTCGCCGGGGCCGTCGCCGGCCTCCAGCTCGCTGCGGACGGTGCCGAACTTCGAGCTGACGTCGAGCCAGGCGGCCGTGCCCTCGCGGACTCCGAGCTCCAGCTCTCCGAAGCTGGTCTCCAGCACGACCGCGCCGTGGACGACCTCGTCGACCCGGACGCTGCCGTACGCGGTCTTGGCGTTGACGGAGCCCAGGGCCCGGTGGACGTTGATGTCGCCGTTGGCCGTGTTCAGCCGCGCGTCGGCGGTGACCGCGCCGATGGTGATGTCGCCGTTGGCGGTCTTGACCACCGCCGCGCCGTCGATCTCGCCGATCCAGATCTTGCCGGTGGAGGTGCTCACGTCGGTGTACCCGTCCGTCCGGGCGACCGAGACGTCTCCGGCGGCGGTGCGCAGCTTCAACGCGCCGGTGTGGTCGAGGCGGACGGAGCCGGTGGCGGTGTCGAAGCTGGCGTCGCCGAGGCGGCCCTGGCTGCGATAGTTCGCCCAGCCCTTGGCGTCGACGCGTGAGCCGGCCGGCAGCTCGATCGTCACGTCGAGCGACGGCGGGCGGCCGATGAGCGAGCGAAGCTTGTTCTTGGGCCCTCTCACGGAGAGCTGGCCGCCCGCGTACTCGACCTGGGTCTGTTCGGCGGCGGTGACGTCGCCCTCCCTGGTCGGGTCGCTCGGGCGTACGTCGACGACCGTGTCGGCGCGGTCACCGGCGTTGATCTGCACCCGGCCCGCCGTGATGTCGATGACCGCGGTGATGGGCTCGGGAGTGTCGTATTTCGGCATGGCGGTGCCCTCTCGGTGGCTTCGGCCGGTGTTTCAGGGATGGGAGGAAGGCGGGTCGCGTCAGCGAACCCAGCCGGTGTAGCGCTGCCCGAGCTGCGTGCCGCTTCGGCCGCCGCTCGGACCGCTGCCCGGGCCGCCGCCCTGGTCGCCGAGTTCGAGGGCGACGGTCACGGCGCGGACGAGCCAGGCGTTGACCGACAGCCCCATGCGGTTCGCGGCCTCGTCGATGCGCGGCTTGAGGTGTTCGGGGAGACGCAGGGTGATGCGTGACGTGCCGCCGCTCTCCTCGGGCTCGGACGAGGCGGGCGGCCGCACGCCCATCGTGACCTCGATCGCGCCGGCGATCGCGTTCCGCAGAGCGCCATGTGACGTCTCGTCTGACGTCACTTCGGTCGGCGGTGGCGTCACGACGAAGTCAGGGTCGCGTCCACGCAGGCGAACCTCGACCGAACCCGGTGCCAGGTCGGTGGTGATCTCGTCCGCGGCGGCCGAGAGAGCCTCGAGCATGGCGAGCCGGGCCGCCGACTCGAGCGCCGTCCCGAGCCGTTCGGCCATGGCGCGAACGTCATCGCCTCCGGCTTCGGCGGCGACCGCGAGCTCCCGGCGAAGGTTGGTGATGTACGGGGTGAGGTCCATGACGCCATACTGACATCATCATGACGTCACCGCAAGCATCGAAGCCTGCGGATGTGACGTCATGCCTTCCGAAGCACAGCGGAAGGTCCCTCTAGTCCAGCGGCTCCGGCTGCAGGCGAGTGGAGTCCCGGGGGCGACGAGGACGAGCTGATGGACCGCGCTCCGCCGAGCTCAGCGGACGGCGACGCGCAGTTCTGGATCCCCGACCCCGGGGACGTGTCCGAGGACGGCGCCCGTAGCTCGTTCGGCAGGGCGGCCGCGACGAGGCGTGGAAGGTCATCGAGGC
Organism: Actinoallomurus iriomotensis; assembly: GCF_030269445.1. GTDB lineage: Bacteria > Actinomycetota > Actinomycetes > Streptosporangiales > Streptosporangiaceae > Actinoallomurus > Actinoallomurus iriomotensis. The sequence goes on along the minus strand of NZ_BSTJ01000014.1, from coordinate 57,080 downwards.
CGCGCTTCCGTTCCGGGGGCCGAGTCCCCGTACCTGCCCTGCTCACTGGCCCGGCGTTCCGCGAGGTGACCACCCCGCCGGGCCCGGGCCGTCGGCTCGGCGGCGCGGGTCGTGTGTAGCGTCCGGTCAGTCGTCCTCGTCGGCGGCGCTCTCCAGCTCGTGGGCCTGCGAGGCGAGGACCTCGCGCCGCCGGCGCATCCTCAGTACGCGCTCGTTGGCCGACACGTGCTCGTACGGCTCGGCGGCCACGACCGGGACGCCCCTCTCACCGGCGGCGGCCGCCAGCGTCTCGCCCACCTGGGGCAACGCGCACAGCGCGAGCGCGGAGAACAGGCCGGTCGTCGACTGCTTGTTCCGCTGGATCCGCCCGCGGTGCACGATCTCGCAGGCGACGAGTCGCGGCGCGTCGTCGTCCTCCGCCGCCGCCTCGATCTGCTTCTCGAGGTCGACCGTCATGGCGAGCAGGACCTGGAGGATCTTGGTGACGGCCCACTTGCGGCCCGGAACCGGTGGCAGGCGGGTGCGCAGGTCGTCGATCGCGAAGTCCCAGACGGCGCCGACGGCGAGGTCCGTGAGGGGGCGGGTACGGACCTCGGTGACCCGGCCCCACTCGACCGTGTCGCCGTCGAACCCGATCTCGTCGGGCCCGATCGCGATGGCGCCCAACCTGTCGAGCGGGGCGAGGAGCCGGCCGGTCAGCCGGGGCGCCTTCGGGTGCGCGGCGACGATCCCGCCGATGGACAGCTTCCACGCCTCGGTCAGCGGCAGCGCGGGCGGCCGGACGGCCTGCAGCTGGTTCAGGACCCAGTCGTCGGCCTGCCGCGCGGTCGCCACGGCGCCGCGTCCGGCGGCGCTGAGCGCCTCTTTGTCCAGACTCGCGGCCTTCTCCCGGCCCACGTTCGTCGCCTTGTCCAGGCCCGCGCCGGCCGCGCGCCTGACGTCGCCCACCCGATCCTTCAGACCCATGCCTGTGCCGTTCCGTACGCGATCATCCCGGATGCATCATGCCGTACGCGTTCGCGCGTCCACCCGGCCCCCGGCTGGCGCCCGGGCGGTCGCGGCCTGAAGACTGTCCTGTCCTGGGACAAGTCCGTCCGAGTGACAGGAGCGTGACCGTGCCACCAGCACGTACGAGTAGCCGGGTCTGGATCCGGATGAGTGCGCGTCCGATCGATGAGCCCCACCGGGTCTCGAGCCCCCTGGAGCTTCTGTTCGACCTCACCTTCGTGGTGGCGGTCGCGGCGCTCACCGACCAGCTCGCGCACGGCGTCGAAGGCGGTCACGGCCTGACCAGGCTCGTCCCGTTCCTTCAGGTCTTCTTCGCGATCTGGTGGGCGTGGATGAACTTCACCTGGTTCGCGTCGTCGTACGACACCGACGACGTCGCGTACCGGCTGCTGACCATGGTGCAGATGGCCGGAGTGCTCGTCCTCGCCGCGGGGGTGCCGGCCGCGTTCGACCACTCCGACTACCGTGCCGTCACGCTCGGTTACTTCGTCATGCGGGTCGGGCTCGTCGCCCAGTGGCTGCGGGCCGGCGCCGAGGACCCGTCGAGCCGTCGCACCGCGCTGCGGTACGCCGCCGGCATCGCCCTCGTGCAGGTGGGCTGGGTGCTCCGCCTCTTCTTCGGGGACGCCTCGTCCGTCCGGCTTCCACTGTTCGCCTGCCTGGTCGTGCTGGAGCTGATGGTGCCCCGGTGGGCGGAGCGGGTCAGGTCCACCAACTGGCACCCGCACCACATCGCCGAGCGCTACGGGCTGTTCGTGATCATTCTGCTCGGCGAGAGCGTCCTCGCCGTGGCCCGGGGCGTGGAGGGCGCGCTGCGGGGCACCGCCATCAGTGGTCCCTTCCTCACCATCGCCTTCTCCGGCCTCGTCCTGCTGTTCGCCCTGTGGTGGATCTACTTCCTCGCCCCGGCCGGCGAAGGCCTCCGCGACCGGCGCGACCGGTCGTACCTGTGGGGCTACGGCCACTACGCCATCTTCGCGAGTCTCGGGGCCCTCGGCGCCGGGCTCGAAGTGGCCGTCGGGCAGACCGGGCACGAGCTCGAACCGTCGCCCACGGTCATCTGTTACGCCGTCGCGATCCCCGTCGCCGTCTTCCTGACCCTGCTCCGGCTGGTGCAGGCGCCCATCGCCTCGGAGGGGGCGATGCACCCCGGTGGGGTGGCGGTCGGCGTCGTCGCCGTCGCGCTCCTGCCGCTGGCGGCCCCGGCGATGGGCGTGGCCGCCGTGGTCGCGGCCGTCGCCGGCGTCTGCGTCCTGCTGGTCGCCGTCACCATCGCGGCCGGGCGGGACCGGCCGGCGGCGTAGGGCGCCCGATGCGGTCACGGGGTGTCGTCGGGCTCGACGGCCCAGCGGTGTTCGACGTTCGTGAGACGCCAGTACGCGATCGCGACGGCCCAGACGACGACGAACAGGCCGACGATGACGAAGCCGACGTTGTCCAGGTCCAGCCCGGCGACCCAGTTGGTCACCGGGCTGTCCAGGCCCGCGTCGTCGTGCAGCAGGCCGACGATCTCGACGGTGCCGATGACGAACGCGACGGCGACCGACAGGCCGGTGATGGTGAGGTTGTAGTAGACCTTGCGGACCGGGTTGGCGAAGGCCCAGTGGTAGGCGAAGTTCATGAACGTGCCGTCGAGGGTGTCGAACAGGCTCATCCCGGCGGCGAACAGCACGGGCAGGATGAGGATCGCGTACCAGGGCAGGCCGCTGGCCGCGCCGCTGCCGGCCAGCACGAGCACGGTGATCTCGGTGGCCGTGTCGAAACCGACGCCGAACAGCAGGCCGATCGGAAACATCTGCCACGGGTGGGTGATGGCGCGCAACAGCCGGCCGAGGAAGCGGTTGAACAGGCCGCGCTGGTCCAGCTCGGCCTGCAGGGCGCGTTCGTCGAAGTGACCTTGGCGCATCGTCCGCCAGACCCGGAGGATGCCCAGCAGGGCGAGCAGGTTGAGGAACGCGATCAGGTAGAGGAAGCCGCCGGAGACGCTGGTGCCGATCAGGCCGAGCGTCTGGTGGGTTCCCGAGCCCTGGTCCATGACGGTGCCGGCGATGTGCGTGCCCAGCGAGATGAGCGCGGTCAGCAGGACGACGACGCTGGAGTGACCGAGCGCGAACCAGAACCCCACCGAGACCGGACGCTTGCCGTCGGCCATCAGCTTGCGGGTGGTGTTGTCGATCGCGGCGATGTGGTCGGCGTCGAAGGCGTGCCGCATGCCCAGCGTGTAGGCGGTGACGCCGAGCCCGACGCCGAACACCTTGGTGCCGACGGCGTAGTGCTGCGGCGCGACCAGCAGGATCAGCACACCCCACGCGGCGATGTGCACCGCGACGATGACGCCGAGCAGCGCGGCGAGACGCGTCCAGTCCCGCCGTTCGAGCGCGGACCGGACGGAGAACGAACGTGGGCTCATGGGGGAGATCGCCTTCCAGCACCTCGTGGACGACTGCGTCGGTGCCGTGGCCGGTCTCCTGGCTGACGGGTCTCGCACCGCCCGCCTTCCCAGGCCCCGAGGGGCCCAGTGGCGTGCATGGGCGGTGCACCCGATCACAGTGGCGAGGGCCGCGCCGGTCCTTCACCGGCTTCCCGAACACCACGGCGCTCACAACGTACGACGGAAGCGCGAAGCCTGCAAGGCTGATTGATCATGCAGATGTCGCGCCCGCACGCGTGAGGCGCGGGAAGATGGGATCATGCATCTCGTACCCGCCGACCGGGCCGGGCGCCGCATCATCGACGATCACCGGGTGTGCGACGCGATCGCGGCGGTCGGAGACTCGGGCGACGTCGCGCGGTGGGCCGGTCGCTTCGCGGTGCTGTCCGATCCGAACCGGCTCGCCCTCCTCCTGGCGATCCACGCCGCCGCACCGATCAGCGTGACCGACCTGTCCGTGGCCACCGGCATGAACGACGCCGCCGTCTCCCAGGCGCTACGCCTCCTGCGCACCGGCGGCCTGGTGACCGGCGAACGCACCGGACGCGTCATCCGCTACCGGCTCGCCGACCCGGTCATCCACTCCCTGCTCCACCTCGTGCGACCTCCGCACGAGGCTCCGTGACGCCGGAGGCCGCGGGCCGCTCGTGCCGGCGGGCGGCCCACCAGGCGAGCACCGCCAGGACGCAGAACCCGGCCGCGGCCGCGCAGGCGCCGCCCCAGCCCCAGCGGCCGTACGCCGCCGTGCCCGTCGTCGTGCCGAGTGCTCCGCCGACGAAGTAGACGGTCATGTACACGGTGGTGATCCGGGACCGGGCCCCGTCCACCAGGTCGTAGAGCACCGCCTGGTTGGTCACGTGCACGGCCTGGCTGCAGGCGTCCATGAGCAGTGCCCCGACGACCAGCCAGACCAGCCCGTACGTGCCGGCGGCGAGGACGCCGAAGGAGGCCAGCATCAGGACGAGGGCGGCTCCGGTGACCTGCCACGCGAGGTTCCGGTGCCGGTCCAGCAACCGTCCGCCGACGAGCACACAGCTCGCGCCCGCCGCGCCGACCAGCGCGAACAGCCCGATCTCGGTCTGCGTGTAACCGAACGACCGGCCCGACAGCAGGAACGTCACCGTCGTCCAGAAGCAGCTGAACGCCGCGAACTGGGCCGCGCCGACCAGCGACCGCCGCCGCAGCACCGGCTCGCTCCGCGCCAGCCGTACGACGGCGCGCATCTGCGCGAGATAACCGATCCCGACCTCGCGGGCCTCGGCCGGCAGCACGCGGCCCACCACGATCGCGGTGACGGCCATCAGCCCGGCCGCGACGGCATAGACACCGCGCCACCCGGCGAGACCGGCCACGACGCCGGCGAACGTACGGGAGAGCAGGATGCCGAGGAGCAGGGCGCCCATGAGCGTGCCGATGATTCCGGCGCGCTGGTGGGGAGCGGCGAGCGTGGCGGCGTACGGGATGAGCATCTGCACCACGACCGAGGAGAGGCCGATGACCACGGCCAGCACGCTCAGCAGGGCCAGTCCGGGTGCGACGGCGGTGGCCGCGAGCGCCACCGCGTCGATCGTCAGCAGCGTGGTGAGCAGGGGCCGGCGGGCGATGATGTCGCCGAGCGGCACGACCAGCAGCAGCCCGGCGGCGTACCCGAGCTGTGTCGCGGTGACGAGCGCGCCGGCCGAGGAGTCGGCCGTCCCCAGGTCGTGGGCGATGCCGTGGACCAGCGGCTGCGCGTAGTAGATGTTCGCGATCGTGACGCCGCAGGTCAGCGCCAGCAGCCGGACCAACGCCCGTGACAGCGCCATGACCACTCCCGAGGCTCGGAATCCCGGCCTCGCACCCTAGCCCCCTAGACTGAGCCTCCGTCCGCGGCGTCTGGGGGAAGTCTTGACCAGCAGGTTCACCGAGTTGGTCGTCGACTGCCACGATCCGGAGCGGCTCGCGGCCTTCTGGTGCGCGGTCCTGGACTTCACGGTGATCGACCGGAGCGAGGGCAAGGTCGAGATCGGCTCCTGGGAGCCGACCGTCGAGGAGGTCCGGGCCCGCCAGATGCCGCCCACCCTGGTGTTCATCCGGGTGCCCGAGGGCAAGACGGTGAAGAACCGGCTTCACCTCGACGTCAGCCCGATCGACGGCGGTACCGACGATGAAGTGACCAGGTTGCTCGGCCTCGGCGCCGTCAAGGTGGACGTGGGCCAGGGCCCCGACCGGAGCTGGGTGGTCATGGCCGACCCCGAGGGCAACGAGTTCGACGTCCTGCGCACTCTGGCGCCGCCGACGACCTGATCGGCCCCAAGGGTCAGTGGGGAAAACCGTACCGGCCGTGCAGCCGGACGAAGCAGGCCGGGATCAGGGTGCTCCGGCGCTCCAGTCCGGTCGCCGTACGCTCGAACAGCACCACGTCCTCCCGCCCGCCCGGTCCGATGGGCTGCACGAGCCGGCCGCCGGGCCGGAGCTGTTCGGCCAGCGGCGCGGGCACTTCGGGGTAGGCGGCGGACACGATGACGGCGTCGTACGGCGCGTGCTCCGGTACACCGCCGCTGCCGTCGCCGACGCGCGGCTCGACGTTGGCGACGCCCAGCCGGGCGAGGTTCCGCCGGGCCCGCCGGGCCAGGTCGGGTCGGTACTCGACGCTCACCACGTCCCCGGCGAGGCGTGCCAGCAGCGCGGTCTGGAAGCCGAGGCCGGTGCCGATCTCCAGCACGTGCTCGCGCCCGTCGAGGCGGAGCCCCTCGATCATCCGTGCCGACAGCGACGGCTGCGTCGTGACCTGCCCGTGACCGATCGGGATGGGCACGTCGTCATAGGCGCGCCCGACCTGGTCGGCGGGCACGAACGCGGCGCGTGGCGTCGTCCGGAGGGCCTCGATCACCCGCTCGTCGCGGATCCCCGCCGCCCGCACGGCCCGGACGAGATCCTCGGGACGCGCGGTCACCCCATCCTTCGGGCGCCGATCGGCGTCACGGGTCCCGGACGATCATCCGCTGGTTGATCTTGCAACGGGTATGTCTCCACTTGCAGATCACGTTCTGCGTGGCGGCCTGCCCACCGACGTTCTGGTTGAACACGTGCTGGTTTCCGTTGACGAACGAGGGGCTGTTGACGGACAGGTCGTTCTTGTTGAACTTGCCGTTCCCGACGCCGCTGACGTGGCCGCCGTTCCACTGGCCGTGACCGGATCCCCCTCCGGTGGGCGTCATGGCCGCGTTCGCTCCGGTCAGCGGTGCCAAGGCCACTACCGTGACCGTAGCCGCCCCGGCCAATGCGCCCCGGGCCGTCCGGACGAGCCGTCCCGGAGTGTGGTGGTGGGCCATGTGATGCTGATACCCGGCGCCCGTACGGTGATCACCGGCGCGGGTGATACAGGGCGTCGATGATTACTCGCTCTTTGCCCCAGAACGTCAGCCGTGGCCGGCGTCTTGCGTGCGGAGCGCGCCGAGGATCGTCTGATGGGTGATCCAGCCGACGATGGCGGTTCTGTCGTCGGCCAGCACGGGGACGCCCGTGCCCTGTGTGGTGACGAGTACGTGCAGGGCGTCGGCGAGGGCGTCGTGGGCGATGACGGGCGTGGGCAGCTCGGCGAGCTCGCCGATCGTGGCCGGCCGGCCGTCGCCGTCGGTGAGCGCCTCCGCGGCGGCGCGGGCGGTGACCGTGCCGCGGTATCGGCCGTCGGACGCGGTCACGGGCAGGACGCCGTGGTCGGAGGTGACCAGCAGGCGGGCCGCCTCTTCCAGCGCGGTGGTGTCGGGAAGCGACGGGGGAACCGGTTCCATCACCTCGCCGACCGGCGTGGTGGCCAGCGGGTTCACCGGCTCATGGGCATCGAGGTCGACGCCCCGGCGCCGGAGCTTGAGCGTGTAGATCGTGTCGCCGGACAGCACGCGGCTCACGACGGTCGCCAGGACGATGGCGAGCATGAGCGGCAGGATGATCGAGTACTCACCGGTGAGCTCGAACATGATGATCACCGCGGTGATCGGCGCACGGGCCGCTCCGGCGAACACCGCGCCCATGCCGACCAGCCCGTACGCCCCGGGGGAGGTGGCCAGGCCCGGAGCCAGATGGTGCGCGACGATGCCGTACGCGCTCCCGGCCATGGCGCCCATGAACAGGCTGGGCGCGAAGACGCCTCCCGAACCACCGATGCCGATGGTGAGGCTCGTCGCGAGGGCCTTGCCGGCGAGCAGAAGGAGCAGGAAGCCGATGAGGTACCGGCCGCCGATGGCGTTCTCCAGGACGGGGTAGCCGACGCCGTACATCTGGGGCAGCGCGAGAAGCAGTCCGCCGAGGACGAGGCCGCCGGCGGCCGGGCGGAGCCATTCGGGGCCGCGCCAGGCCCAGTCGCACAGGTCCTCGACGAGGTAGAGAACGCGCGTGAACCCCACACCGGCCGCTCCGGCGAGCACTCCCAGACCGGCGTACAGCAGGTACTCGGCCGGGTGGCTCACGTGGAAGGCGGGCAGCTGCAGGAACGCGGTGTCCCCGAGCGCGGCGCGGCCGACGACGCTGGCGGTCACGCTCGCCAGCACGACCGCGCCGAAGGACTCCGCGGTGAAGTCGCGCAGGATCAGCTCCATCGCGAAGAACACACCGGCCAGAGGCGCGTTGAACGTTGCCGCGATCCCGCCGGCCGCACCGCAGGCGACCAGGATCCGGAGCCGGTTCTCGGTCAGCCGCAGGGCCTGGCCGATGCTGGAGCCGAGCGCGGAGCCGATCTGCACGATCGGGCCCTCCCGGCCGACCGAGCCACCCGATCCGATGCACAGCGCGGAGGCCAGGGACTTGACCACCGCGACCCGTGGGGCGATCCGTCCGCCGCGCTGGGCCACCGCGAACATGACCTCGGGAACCCCGTGGCCCCGCGCCTCGCGCGCGAACCGCTGCACCAGCGGCCCGTACAGCAATCCGCCGACGACCGGGGCCAGCAGGACGAACCAGGGCCCCAGCCAGGGCAGACGTGGGTTGGACGCGTGTCCCGCCGCCGAGTAGTCGGCGTGTCCGGAGAACAGGTGGGTGAAGGTGACGATCAGCCAGCGGAACGCGATCGCGCCGAGTCCGGCGCCCGCGCCGACCACCAGTGCCGTCACCAGCACCCCGGACGGAGCCTCCCGCAGGCTCGTGGCGACGGCCGCGAGACCCCTCCGCGCGCGGATCGGCCCGTGTCCTTCGTCGGCGGAGGAGGCGGGAGGACATGCGGAGGTGCGGAGTTCTTTGCCGGGGGACATAATTGCATTATGCAACGTTGCCCGTAGTGACGCGAACCACCTTCAGGGCGGAGTCAGGTCAGCGTCTCGCAGAGGTTCTCCACCGTGGCGTGCACGTCGCTGAAGATCCGGGTGCCGTCGGTGTGCCCGACGACCGTGAACCGCCCGTGCAGGATGTACCAGCCCGGCGGGAAGCCGGGACTCGCGACGCGGACGGGGATGCTTCCCCCGCCGTCGAAGTGGTACTCCCTGCCGCCGTCCTCGAGATAACGGATGAGGGCATGACCGGACACGTCTCGTACGACGGAACGGCCTGTGCTCGCGTTGGTGAAGCGGATCACGAGGGGTCCCCGGGCCTCTTCGACCTCGACCGAGCCGTCCGGGTAGGTGGAGAGGGTCCGTGCCTCGGTCGTGTCCCGGACGATGTCGCCCTTCATGGTGAAGGAACAGACTCCGGAGGTCACGAACGGCTCGGTCGGAGCGGGGTGCCAGTCGCCCTTCCCGGCGGCGCCTGCGGCCGGGGCGAGCAGGCCCACCGCCGATGCCGCGACCGCGACAATGGTGAACGTACGGCGCATTGCCATCCTTTCGTCGACAAGTGAACGCATCATCGGGAGGAAGCGCCTTCACGTGCGAGGGTTTCGGTGTAGAGCGAAAGGCCGAGAAATGCTCCGAATTCGTTTCACGGCGGAAGACCTTCTGCGGGTGCGCATCGCCTCCGCCCCGGCCCCGCTGATGGAGCTGGGCATGGCCATCGCCACGCTCCGGCGCGACGACGCCGTGTTCAGGCGTTGGGCGCGCCGGATCCGGCTGCCTCGCAGCGCTCGGCCGCTCTTCGAACTGATCCCGCCCACCGCCGGCGGGCCCGTTTTCCTCGACCCGGTGAGCGAGGATTTCGATGACGGCTTGGACAGAGTGCTGTCCACCCCCCGCGACGACGTGAGCGCGGAACTCGCCCGGGGCTGTCGGCCCACGCCCTGGACGAAGGGGTTGATCGACGGCGAACGCGACGCCTGGCAAACCTTGGAGCGCGCGCTTCGCGGCGCGTACGACGGCCTCATCGAAGCGGAGTGGACCCGGGTCCGCGCGAGCTTCCATGCCGACGTCGCATGGCGGCAGATGTTGTTGTCCCAGGAAGGGCTGCGCGCGGCCCTCGTCAGCATCTGTCCCGGCTCCAGATGGGACGGCGCCACGCTGGAGATGAACGTGCCGTGGGAAGGCGAACGGCTGCTGGAAGGACGCGGCCTCACCCTGCTGCCGTCCCCGTTCTGGACGGGCGGGCCGCGGACCAGCGTTCATCCGGACGGGTCGATGCTGTTGGTCTATCCGGCGCTCACTCCGATGCCGCTGATCGAACCAGAGGACGGCGACACCCTGGGCGCGCTGGTCGGCCAAACCCGCGCGGACGTCCTGCGCGTACTGACCGCGCCACGGACGACCACCGAGCTCGCCGGAACTCTGGGGATCAGCGGGGCGTCGGCGTCCGAACATGCCCGGACCCTGCGCCGCGGCGGGCTGGTCGTCACACGGCGCACCGGCAGGGCGGTCACGCATCTGATCACGCCGCTCGGCCTGCGCCTGCTCAACGCGGAGTAAGCGGGGGCTCCGCTCAGGAGTCGCCCTGCGCCGGGGTGACCGGTGCCTGCAGTAGCCCGGCGATCGCGTCGATCAGTCCAGTGGCCGCGTCGTGCCAGCTGGCGCGGGCGGTGGGTCGTCCGTCGGCCAAGGCGCGCTCACGCTCGGCGGTCACGTGCATCATCAGCTGGCGGATCATCTCGTCGCGCTCGGCGCGTACCTCGGGCGGCAACTCGGGCAGGCACCGCTTCAGCCCCTCCACGGCCCGGTTCAGCGACGGCGACGCGAGCGACTCGGCGGTCATGATGTCGCGCAGCTCCGGATCGGTCATCACCTGCGCGGCGAAGCGGGCGAACCAGCTGGGGCTCTCCAGCGTGGCCAGGTGCTCGGCGTTCGGGCGTACGAGGCAGGCGATCCAGTCGCGAGGATCCGTGGAGTCGGCGGCCTCGGCCACCATCCGTACGCGGATCTGCTCGATCTCATCGCTGTGCCGGCGCACGATCGCGCGGACCAGGTCGGTCTTGGTGCCGAAGTGGTAGTTGACGGCGGCGTTGTTGCCCTGGCCGGCGGCCTCGCTGATCTGGCGGTTGGACACGGCGAACACCCCGTGCTCGGCGAACAGCCGCTCGGCCGCGGTCAGGATCGCCTCTCGCGTCGCCTGTACTCGCTCGGCGCGTGCCGTTCCGCCTGCCATGTCCGTCTCCTCACCGTCGCACCGGCAGCCCGTGCGGCCCTCCGGTGGCCCGTCCTTCGCCTCGGCCGCGGCTTCTCCGCCGAGGGCGGCGGGTCCGAGGGAGCGTAGCCGGTCGGGAGACACGCCGAGCACCTGCCCGAGGCGGGGGAGCGTCCGCGCTTCCTGTCCTGCCCGGCGCCGACCTGCTGTTTCCAGTGAAGCTCTTCCGCTATGCTAAGTCAATCAGTTGATTTAAATCGAGCGCGCCGGACACGCTCCCGACGGAGGTTCCGCATCTCGTGAGCCGAGCGATCGACGGGACTTCCGCCGCACCGGCACCCCTGGACATACGTACGGAGGCTCGACCCATGTCCCATGCCCAACCCCCCGCGCCGGGGGCGTCCGCGCCGCCGCGGGCGAACGTCGTCGTGGCGGTCCTCGCCTTCGGCGGGATCGTGGTCTCGCTGATGCAGACCCTCGTGATCCCGATCGTTCCGGAGCTTCCGCGTCTGCTGCACGCCACCGCCTCGAACGCCGCCTGGGCCGTGACCGCGACGCTGCTGGCCGCGGCCGTCGCCACGCCGGTGATGGGACGCCTCGGCGACATGTACGGCAAGCGCCTCATGTTGCTGTTCAGCCTCGTCATGCTGGTGGTCGGGTCGGTCGTGTGCGGGCTGAGCGACTCCCTGGTCCCGATGATCGTGGGGCGGGTCCTCCAGGGGTTGGCGTCCGGCGTCATCCCGCTGGGCATCAGCATCATGCGCGACGAGGTTCCCGCCGAGCGGCTCGCCGGCGCCACCGCGCTGATGAGCGCCTCTCTGGGCATCGGTGGAGCGCTCGGTCTGCCCGCCGCCGCGCTCATCGCCGACCATTACGACTGGCATGTGCTGTTCTGGGTCTCCGCCGGGCTCGGCGTCCTCGTCACCCTGCTCGTGCTCGGGCTGGTGCACGAGTCGGCGGTACGCAGCGGCGGGCGTTTCGACCTGCTCGGCGCCATCGGCATGGCGGCCGGCCTGGTCTGCCTGCTGCTGGGGATCTCCAAGGGCGCCGACTGGGGATGGACCAGCGGGACGATCCTCGGGCTGTTCGCCGCGGCCGTCGTCATCCTGCTGCTGTGGGGATGGTTCGAGCTGCGCACCCGGCAGCCGCTGGTGGACCTGCGCACCACCGCCCGCCGTCAGGTGCTGTTCACCAACCTCGCCTCGGTGGCCACCGGCTTCGCGATGTTCGGAACGTCCCTGATCCTGCCGCAGATCCTCGAACTGCCCAAGGCCACCGGGTACGGACTGGGCCAGTCCGTGCTGCACGCCGGTCTGGTGCTGGCGCCGACGGGCCTGGTCATGATGGCCATGGCTCCGCTGTCCGCCCTCATCACCAAGAGGATGGGCCCGAAGGTGACCCTGATGGTCGGCGTCCTGATCGTGGGCGTCGGCTACGGACTGAGCATCGTGCTGCTGCACGCCGTCTGGGAACTGATCCTGACCTCCTGCGTCATCGGCGCCGGCATCGGCTTCGCCTACGGCGCGATGCCCGCGCTCATCATGGGCGCCGTACCCGCGTCCGAGACGGCCGCCGCCAACAGCCTCAACACCCTGATGCGGTCCCTCGGCACGTCGGTCTCCAGTGCCGTCGCCGGTGCCGTACTGGCCAAGATGACCACCACCTTCGGCAACGTCGCGCTGCCCTCCCTGGACGGCTTCCGCGTCGTGATGGCGGTCGCCGGCGGCGCCGCCGTGCTCGCCTTCCTGCTCGCTCTGTTCCTGCCCGGCCGCCGGCCGGCCGCCGCCAGGCTCGCGGCGCCCGTGCCGACACCCGAACCCGCCGGCGTGCCCGCGCCGCGCACGCCCGCCTTCTCCCAGTCCGGCCCCCACGCGAATGGCGCGCCTTCCCGGCATGCCGCGCCCGCGCCCGCCTTCGCCGGAACCGTTCCGGGCGACGGGGCGAGCGGCGGGATCCTGGTGAGCGGGCGCGTCCACAGCCCGAACAACGTGCCCGTGACCGGGGCCGCGGTGACGCTGATCTCGCTGGAGGGACAGCAGCTCGGCCGGTCGCTGGCGCAGGGCGACGGCTCGTACGGCATCGGCGTGCCCCGCGCGGGTTCGTACTTCCTGATCGCCTCGGCGGCGGGCCACCAGCCCCACGCCTCGACGATCGTCGTCGGTGACACGCCTTTGCCGTACGACATCCTGCTCGGGAGCGGCAGCGGCCTGGCCGGTACGGTACGGGCCGCGGACAGCGGAGCACCGGTCGCCGGAGCGGTCATCGTCGCGACCGACGTCCACGGTGACGTCCTGACCACCGGGCAGACCGACGCGCTGGGCGAGTTCACCCTCGGCGACCTGGCGCCGGGGACGGTCACCCTCGCGGTCAACTCGCCCAAGCACCGGCCGTTGGCCCTGCCCGTCGAGATCGAGAGCGGCGAGACCGCTCGCGTCGACGTCCGGCTCCAGCCGGGTGCGCAGGTGCGGGGCACGATCCGCGGGGGAGGCGCACCGCTCAGGGACGCGCGCGTGACGATGGTCGACGCCGCCGGCAACGTGGTCGCCACCACCACGACCGGCCTCGACGGTGAGTACGCCTTCGCGGACCTGGACGGCGGCGTCTACACGGTCGTCGCGACCGGCTACCGGCCGCAGTCCGCCGAGGTGGTCGTGACCGGCGGCGACGTCGACGGCCACGACCTCGAACTCGCCCCAGGCGACGAGTAGCGGCCCCGCGGGCGCCCCGACGTGGGGCGCCCTCCTCGCCGGGGGCGCGCCGCTCGCGTCCCCGGCCGTACGGAAGAGAAGAGAAACGCCATGCCACTCAGCGCGCGAGTTCGCGCCCGCAACGGCTGGGCCGTGCCCAACGCGGTGCTCACGGTGACCGACATGACCGGCGCGCAGATCATGCGTGCGGAGGCCGACACCGAGGGCGCCGTCGCCGACGACGCGCCCCTGGCCCCGGGCCGCTACACCGTCATCGTCACCGCCCCCGGGTACACGCCCGCCGCGTCGACCGCGCTCGTCACCACGAGCGGCCGCGCCGAACTCGGCCAGATCGTGCTCGGCCGCCAGGGCGGCGCCGAGCTGCCCCCACCGGGCCCGTGGACCATCGACCCGGCGCACTCGTCCGTGGCGGCGGTGGCCCAGCACCTGGGCCTGTCCAGCGTGCGCGGCCACTTCACCGACTTCGGCGGGCGCATCGAGGTGGCCCCGGACGCCGACAAGTCCCGGGTCGAGGCGGTGATCCGCACCGCCTCGATCGACACCCGCAACGGCATGCGCGACGACCACCTCAGGTCGGGCGACTTCCTGGCCGCCGAGCAGTACCCGGAGATCACCTACCGCTCGACCGGCCTGACGCCCGCCGGTCCCGACCGCTGGACCGTCCACGGCGAACTCGGCCTGCGCGGCGTCACCCGCCTCGTCGACCTGGACCTCGTCTACCTCGGCACCGGCCCCGACCCCTGGGGCGGCGTCCGCGCCGCCTTCCGCGCCACGACCGAGCTGCGCCGCGAAGACTTCGCGATCAACTACAACCAGGTCCTCCAGACCGGGATGGCGATGGTCGGCACCACGCTGAAGGTGGAACTCGACATCCAGGCGGTGCAGGGGGAGACCCTGCCGGCGGCGTGAACGCCGGGGCTCATCCCGCCCGGCCCCGGTGACGCCGCGCCAGGACCACCGGCAACGGCACGAGGATGACGGTGCTCGAGACCCAGAACGACCCGAAGAGCCCGGGCGCCAACCGGATGACGAGGCCGAGGGTGAGGAAGGCCGTCGGGGCGGCGCCGCCTGGCACGTGGAGCGTCCCGTAGGCAGTCGTGCCTTCTACGACGAAGGACACCTGCTCGTCGCGTGCGGGCAACCAGGTCGCGGAGTCGTGGTGGCCGTCGGCGGTGAACCCGGCCGCCAGGGTGGCGCTGGCGGCGGAGACGCGACCGTGACGGCGGCGGTGGAGGCCGCCGCCGCGAGTGCGAACGCGACTCTGGCGATTATCGGCTCGTGGCCTGTTCGACCAAGGCCACGGCCGCGCGAGGGTCGTCGACTTCGACTACCAGGCGGGTATAACGTTCGTCGGTCAGCTCCACGACCACGGCCTTGAGCGCGTCATGTACCGCCCAGAAGACCTTTTCGCCGTCCCGGTGGAAAGTGCCCGCCGTGATCACCCCGGGCACGTGCGTGCCCGACGCCCGAATCCCCTTCGGCTCACCCAAGATCCCTGGGTCCACCGTGGCGCCCCGCACGTGCGCGAGTGGAATGGTCAGCTTGCTCTTCAAAGCCCACAACTTGTCCATTCCCTCCATTTCCACAATCAGGTCCCGACCTTGCACACTGATGACTGCCATATCAGATCTCCTTACTAGGCAACGTTTCCTGCACATCATTGGCTCTGGGGACGTCACGGTCGGACGCGGTCTCCAGGTGGCGCGCGACATCTGGCCGTCGGCGCAGCCACTGCCCCAGAAGCGCCGCGGTGGCGCGTGGATCACCTGTCGCTTCGTCGAGTTCGGCGAAGACCGACGACACCAGGTCGGCGACCTCCAGATCGTCGGGCGCCCGATCGACCGCGGCGACCAACAGCAGGTCCCATACCGGCACGTGTTCCGACTGGGCCACGTGAGCCAACTGCGGACGGACGTCGCGATCGATGTGATGACGCAACGCCGCCAGATACAGCCCGCGTTTACTGCCGAACACGCCGTAGAGGCTGTTGCGGTGCACTCCGAGTCGAGTGACCAGGTCGTCGATCGAGACACCGTCGTAGGCGCGGCGGGCGAACAGATCCGCCGCCGCCCCCACGGCCTCGTCCACATCGAAAGACCTTCGTCGTCCCATACGACGACTCTAGGGTTTTGAGGAACGATCAGTCAAGAACGAGTGTTCCTAAAAAACGCGACGCGCCACAGGTGCTGGACCGGCACCCACGAGGGCATGGCGACGGCAGCAACCCGACACCGCACGGTGACCTGGAGCAACGCGGCGCCGCGTATGCGCTGGCGGTCGCCCCCGCGAGCACCACGTGAGCTGTCCGAAGAGGATGTTCGCATCGCGGGTCGTCAACGCTCGCAGGTCGTCATGCTCCTCGGCCACCACCTTGTCGAGCGGCCCATCCGGGCCGGGATCGGATACGGCGAGAATCGTCGGCTCCTGGCGGGCGGTCTCGACGCCGTACGGGGTGAGCCGGTAGAGGCGGCGACGGGATTCCTCGTTCCCCGGTCTGGAGAGGCGAACATGTTCGTTACGAACTTGTCTGTAACGAACATGTTCGTCATACTTGGGTCATGGCTCCGAGAAACGCGCCCCGCAGCCGCCGTGAGCGGCCCGCCAAGCCGGCCCTCACCTACGACGGCATCGTCGCCACCGCGGTCCGGCTCATGAGGGACGAGGGACTGCGACGGGTCACCATGCGGCGCCTGGCGCAGGAGCTCGACACCGGGCCCGCGTCGCTGTACGTGTACGTGGCCAACACCGCTGAGCTGCACGCGGCGATCCTCGAAGAGCTGCTCGGCGCCGTCGACCTGACGCCGGTCGGCGCGCCGGGAGACTGGCGCGACCGGCTCGCCGGCGTGCTCGGCTCCTACACCGAGGTCCTGTTCCAGCACCCCGACCTCGCCCACTCCGCGCTGGTCGCCCGCCCGTCGGGGCCGAACTACCTGGCGCTCGTCGAGGCGGTGCTCGCCCTCCTCCACGAGGGCGGCGTGCCGGACGGGCAGGCCGCGTGGGGCGTGGACGTGCTGCTCCAGGTGGCCACCGCGACCGCGGCCGAGCAGTCCGCGCGCGACCGCGACGCCGCCGCCGAGGACGAGCACCTCGCGCTCGTCGCAGCCCTGCGCGCGGTCCCGGCCGAGACGTATCCGCGGATCGCCGCCCTCGCCGGCGACCTCGTCTCCGGCACTCCCGAACAGCGACTGGCCTGGACCTTCCGCGCCGTCATCAACGGCGCGCGTACCACCGCGCGGACGCCGGACTGACACCCCGTCCGTACGTCCCGCCCTCAGCAACGAAGGGCTTTCCCATGACCGGAACACATCACCCCATGGCCGTCATCGGCGCCGGCCTCGGCGGGCTGACCCTCGCCCGCGTCCTGCACGTGGGCGGCGTCGAGACGCCCGTCTTCGACCTCGACGCCGACCGGCACGCCCGTACCCAGGGCGGCATGCTCGACATCCACGAGGAGTCCGGCCAGGCCGCCCTGCGCGCCGCCGGGCTCCACGACGACTTCCGCGCGCTGGTGCTCCCCGGCGGTGAGGCCATGCGGATCCTGGACAAGCGCGCCACCGTCCTGCTGGAGCAGAGTGACGAGGACTCCTCCCACGCCCGTCCGGAGGTCGATCGCGGGCAGCTGCGCGACCTGCTGCTGGACTCCCTGCCGGACGGGACGGTGCGCTGGGACTCCAAGGTCGTCGCGACCCGCACCCTCGGCGACGGCCGGCACGAGGTCACCCTCGCCGACGGCACCGTCTTCACCACGGACCTGCTGATCGGGGCGGACGGCGCCTGGTCGAGGGTCCGCCCGCTCGTCTCCGACGCCCGGCCCGCCTACACCGGAGTGTCCATGGTCGAGTGCGATTTTCAGGACGCGGCCGCGCGCCACCCGGAGGCCGCGGCCGTGGTCGGCGGTGGCATGCTCTTCGCCCTCTCCGACGCCAGGGGCTTTCTCGGCCACCGGGAGTCCGACGGCAGCCTCCACGTCTACGCCACCGTCAGGACCGGCCGGTCGTGGCTCGACGGCATCGACTTCGCCGACACCGAGACGGCGAAGAAGGCCGTGCTGGAGGAGTTCGCCGACTGGCATCCGGGGCTCCGCGCCCTGGTCGCCGACGCCGACGGCGAGCTGGTGCCGCGTTCGATCGTCGCCCTGCCCGTCGGCCACCGCTGGGACCGGGTGCCGGGGGTGACCCTGCTGGGCGACGCGGCGCACGTGATGTCGCCGTTCGCCGGCGAGGGCGCCAACATCGCCATGCAGGACGCCGCCGAACTCGCCCAGGCCCTCATCGGCCACCCCGGCGACACCGAGACCGCGCTCGCCGCCTACGAGGACGCGATGTTCTCCCGCGCCGAGGTCGCCGCCGCCGACTCGGCCGCGAACCTCGAGCTCTGCCTCGCCGGCGACGCGCCCCACGGCCTGGTCGCCCAGTTCGCCGCTCAGGCCGGCTAACTCGCGGGGGGCTCGTTGATCAGACGCCGGAGGAGGGCGCGGCTCTCCTCCGGTGCGAGGGCGTCGCCCTCCTCGATGCGGTTCCACGTGTCGGTGAGGTCCACCGGGGTGAAGTGAGTGCCCAGCGCGCTGTGCACGAGCGCGAGCCGGTCGCTGACCTCGGGGAATTCCAGCAGGTCGAAGGGGTTCGCGCGCGCCTCGTAGAACAGCGCGCCACGGGGGACCACCCGGATCGTGGTGTCCGGGCGCATGCTCAGGTCGAGCAGGTGGCGCAGCTGGTCCACCATGACCTCGGGCTCGGAGAGCTGGAGCGTCAGCGCGCCCTCGTCGACGATCACGTCGAGGTCGCGTCGCCGGCCGCCGGGGCGGTGGCGCTGGCGGTTGTCGAGCAGGTCCCATTCGGCGTCGACGTCGCAGTCGGGGTCGATGCGGGGGGCGATATGGCGGACGTAGGCCTCCGCGCGTGCGAGGTACGGGACGGTCAGCACGCCGTAGGTGTGGATGACCGAGGCCTCCGACTCCATGATCAGTACGTCGCGGGTGGAGGGTTTCAGGCGTTCGGCGTGGGCGCTCAGCCAGTCGGGCCCGTTCGGCCGGGACGCCAGGTCGATCACCACCTCGGCCACCATGGAGCCCCGGACCTGGTAGCGCTCCATCATCCGCTCCACCTCGACCGGCGAAGGCCATTCGAACCCGGTCTCCACCCGGACCAGCCAGTTCGACTGGCACCCGAGTTGAACCGCCGCCTCGTCATACGACAATTCGAGGAATTCCCGAATTGTCCGTAAGTAAAGCCCCAACCGACGCGCATTGATGTTCGGTTCGCCATGGTCTGTAGGCATGAGGATCTCCCGCTCCCATTGTCGTGCGGTGTGGACCCAATATGCCACTCGTGGCCCCGGCGAAGCCCGTGATCGCCGCATTCGGCGGAACGCCGGGTTCTTGTGAGAGCGGAATTCTCCGCCCTCACAAGAACCCTTCTCATTGATCTTTTAACGCTCAGGTGGCCGAAGTGGCCTGCGTCACTCGCCGAGGGTCACGGGGAGGGCGGTGAGGCGCCACGTGCCGGGGTCGGGAGCGCGCAGTTCCTCCGGTTCCGCGGCGAGCCCCAGTGACGGGTGGCGGCGCAGCAGGGCGGTGAGCGCCACCTGCGTCTGCACGCGGGCGATCGAGGCGCCCACGCAGAAGTGCGGTCCGTGGGCGAAGCCCAAATGGCCGTACGGCCCCTTCGGGCGGGTGACGTCGAGGCGTTCGGGGTCGGTGAAGACGCGCGGGTCGCGATTGGCGGCGGCGACGGCGGCGGTCACGGCCTCGCCCGCGCGCACCCGTACGCCGCAGAGTTCGACGTCCTCGCGCGCGTAACGCGGGATCGACAGCAGCGTCGGGCCGCACCAGCGGATGAGCTCCTCGACCGCGCCGGGCATGAGGTCCGGGTCGTCGCGCAGCGCCTCGCGCCGGCCGGGGTGGGTCAGCAGGGCGACGACGGCGTTGGCGATGAGGTTGGCAGGAGTCTGGCCGGCGATGACCAGGTGCCAGACCAGGGTCACCATCTCGGCGTCGGTGAGCCGGTCGCCGTCCTCGGCCTGGGCGGTGATGAGGTCGGCGAGCAGGTCGTCACCCGGTTCGGCGCGGCGGCGGGCGATCGCGGCCTTGGCGCCGTCCATGATGCCCGGGATGGCCTCGGCGAACTCGCCGCCCGCGCCGGCCGCGACGGTGGCGCCGTACGCACGCCAGCGCGACCGGTCGGAGCCGGGGACGCCGACCAGCTCGCAGATGACGTCCATCGGCAGCGGGCGGGCGAAGTGCGGCAGCAGGTCCACCGTCCCGTCCGCGGCGGCGTTCTTCTCCACGTCGTCGAGGAGCCGGTCGACGATCCGCTCGATCCGCGGCCGGAACTCGGCGGCCCGGCGCGGGGTGAACGCGGGCGCGACCAGTTTGCGCATCCGGGCGTGCTCCGACCCGTTCAGCTCGGACATGGTCCGCATGTAGGGCAGGCAGTCGTCGGGGACACCGGGCCGCATGAAGCTGTCGGCTCGGATCTCCAGGCGCGGGTCGGCGAGCATCGCGCGCGCCGCTTCGTGGCGGGTCACCACCCACCACGGCGAGAGGCCGGGGATCCGGAGTCGCGCCAGGGGGGCCTGCTCACGGACGCGCCCGTACGCGGCGAAGGGGTCCCGGACGACCTCCGGGTCGCTCAGATCGATCTCCGGCATCTCAGATGCTCCCATCATAGGTTCACAACATCCAGATGATGACGGTATCCCGATGCTGCGCGGGCGGCAACGCCCGGCGATGTGGCAGTGCTCCAGGGTCACCGATGAGGTCGGTGCCGAGCACGACACGGCGTTCTGGAAGAGCCTCTCCTCCTGAAGCGGCCCCGGCATCGAGCCGTGGGGGGCTTCACGTATGTGGCGGTCAGCCATGGAGCGCCAGATAGGGCGCCAGCCCGACGAGGCTGACGATGAGGGCGTACTTGAGCGTGGGGGCGGGCAGGCGGCGGGCGATCACCCAGCCGAGGAGGACTCCCGCGAGTTCGGGCACGCCGACCAGGGCGGCGAGGGGCCAGTCGATGGCGCCGGCGGTGAGGTAGCCCAGCGTGCCGACGCCGGCGATGACCACGGACTGGACCTGGGCGGCGGCGAGGGCGGACAGTACCGGGGCGCCGAGCGTGACCAGCAGCGGGACGGCCAGGAGGGGGCCACCGACGCCGACCAGGCCGCTGGCCGCCGCGACACCGAAGCCGACCGCCGCGACCACCTCGGTGCGGAGGTGGTGGCCGGCCGGGTCGGGCCGCGGGCGGCGGTCGCGGTACCACACCAGCGCGGCGATGCCGGCGGAGAAGACGCCGAGCACGATGCCGAACGCCCTCCCGGAGACGACGCTGTTGATCAGCACACCCAGCGGCGTGCCGGCGACGGCCGCGGCGGCCAGTGTCAGCGCGGTACGGCGGGTGTGCGGGTCCCGCAAGTGGCCGGACCGTGTGTACGCGGCGGTGGCCAGCGCGCCCGTCGCGACGTGGGTGACGATCGCGGTGCCGGCGACCTGCGCCGGGGTGAGGGCGGTCAGGGCGAACAATCCGATGGTGGCCAGCACCCCACCGGGGCCGATCGCGGTGATCCCCACTCCGGCCGCCAGCCCGAGCACGGCCAGCGCGATCAGCGTGGGCGCCTCCAGGCCGCTCACCGGGAGATCACCGTACGGGCGCACGGGAACACCACGACAGACCTCCATGAAGGGTCGGCGACGACAGGGTCAGGGCGCCGAGGGTGCGGCGCCGCGGTGCAGAGTGGCCTGCAGGACGAGCCGGTCCGCGCGGATGTGAACGGTCTCGGCGTCCACGGGACGCCCGTCGGCCAGCCGGGTGAGCCGGTCGATGGCGAAGACGGCCGCCCCGGCGGGGATGCCCAGCAGGGCCGCGGTGTCCGCGCCGGCGGTCATCGCGTGCACGGCCACGTCGGCGCGGCCCAGCGGCTGCCCGCTGATCCGCTCCAGCAGCACGAAGACGTCCTGGTCGGTCAGCTCGCACTCCAGCAGGGGGCGGCCGAGGTCCAGGGGCAGGTAGGTGGCGTCCAGCGAGAGGGGTTCGCCGTCGAGCCGGCGGAGTCGTTCCAGGTAGACCGCGCCCGCGTCGGGAGGAAGCTCCAGCCGGCGCGCGACGGCGTCCGGCACGCCGGCGACCGGGTGAGCGGCGCGCACCTCGTTGGTGATCGTGCCGCGCCCGAGGAGGGTTTCGGCCAGCCCGGACAGCCGGTCGAGGCTGTGGCCGTAGCGCTGCTGGGCCACGACCGTGCCGACTCCGCGCCGCCGGGTGATCAGCCCCTCGGCGCGCAGCAGCCCGAGCGCCTCCCGGATCGCGTTGCGCGAGGCTCCCAGTTGCCCGGCGAGCGTGTGCTCGTCGGGCAACCTGCCACCCTCGAACGCCTGGCTGGTGATCTGCTGCCGCAGCACGTCGGCCGCCCGCCGCGCCCGTTCGGCGCGGGGCCGGGAGGACACCCCGTTCTCCATGGCCCCCGACCCTAGCCGCGCCGCATTACGCCAGAGTTACGCCACCCAAGTTGACCTGCACAAACCTGTGACCATGAGGTCCCAGGACGAGGGCGAGGAGTTCCGCCACCCGTCGTCACCGCTCTAGGCGCGAGTCGCCTCATAGTCGGGGAGTGCGGCCGGGACGGCCGGAGTCGCCGGGCGCATGGTGAGGACCAGGACGGCCAGCCCGGCGAAGAGGACCGCGCCGACGACGCCGGTGACGTGCAGGCCGGCGGTGAACGCCTGCCGCGCGCTGTGCAGCAGGGCCGCGCCCTGGCCGGCGGGAAGGTGCCGGCTGGCGGCGACCGCGCCGGCCAGCGAGTCGGACCTGCCGTCCATGCGGCTGCGGTAGACCACCGCGGCCACCACTCCGAGCAGCCCGAAGCCGAGCGAACCGCCGAAGTAGTTGCCGGTCTCCGACATGGACGCCGCCGAGCCGGCGCGCTCCGGCGGTACGGACCCGACGACCATCCCGGTGCCCAACGCGAACAACGGGCCGGTGCCCAGCGCCAGTACGGCGATGCCGATCATCACCAGCGGCAGGTCGCCCGTACCGTCGACGCCGACCAGCAGCAGGCTGCCCAGCGCCGACGTCACCAGCCCGCCGGCGATCGCGGTCGTCTGCTTCATCCGCCGGGCCAGCGCCGGCGCGGCCATGGTGCCGACCGCCACGCCCAGGCCCATCGGTGCGAACAGCACCGCCGACGCGAACGGCGAGAAGCCCAGCACGCTCTGGAGGTACTGCGTCACCAGCAGGCCCGTACCGGCCATGGCGACGCCGGCGAGGACCAGCCCGACGAGTACGGCCGTGAACGGGCGGTTGCGGAACAGCCGCAGGTCCAGCAGCGGCGTCGCCATCCGCAGCTGCCGGCGGACGAACACGAATCCGATGGCCGCGCCGACGATGAGGGCCGCCGCCGGCACGACCGGCGCACCGTCGACGGTCAGCTGCTTGATGCCGTAGACCATCAACAGCACCGCCACGAGCGACAGACCGACACTGACCAGGTCCAGCCGGCCGGTCTGGTCGCTGCGGAACTCCGGCAGCAGGACGGGCCCGGCGAGCACCAGCAGCACCATCGCCGGTACGGCGGCCAGGAACACCGATCCCCACCAGAACTGCTGGAGCAGGAAGCCGGCGAGTACCGGCCCGATCGCGCCGCCGGTGAACTGACAGGTCGCCCAGATCGCGATGGCCTTCCCCCGCTGCTGTTCGTCGCGGAACATGTTGGTGAGCAGGGCGAGGGTGGACGGAGCCAGGGTCGCGCCGGCGACGCCGAGCAGCGCGCGCACGATGATCAGCATCAGCGGGTCGACCGCGAAGGCGGCCACGACCGACAGCACCGCGAACGCCGCCGCGCCGATGAGCAGCAGCCGCCGGCGGCCGATCCGGTCGCCGAGCGTGCCCATCGTGATGACCGTGCCGGCCACCAGGAATCCATAGGCGTCACTGATCCACAGCTGCTGGACGTTGGTGGCCCCCAGGTCGGCACTCAGCCGTGGGAGCGCGAGGAGCAGCGCCGTCGTGTCCATCGCGACGAGCAATGTCGGCAGCATGAGGAGGGCCGCTCCCAGCCATGCCCGGTTGATTCGCATATCCAGAACTCCCTGTCGTCTCGAGGTTCACCGGTTGGTCGGAGCGGCCGAGAGCTTCTTGACATCGGTACGGTGGAAATTCCTGCGTCCGCCAGGCGAGACGCGGTGAGGGCGATGCGATGAAAAAAATCTCGGCGGCGATGTCAAGACGGCGACGGCGGCCCCGACCAACCGTCGAAGGGCCCGGACGGGGCCTGCGAATCACAAGGAGCACGAGATGAAGTTCTTGATCAGCATGCACATCAACCCGGCCGTGCTGGACGCGCTGACCGACGAGGAGAAGGCCGCGATCGGAGAGGGCCACGGCAGGTTCATGGAGGCGCTGAAGGAGTCCGGCGAGATGATCACCACGCAGGCGCTGGTCGACCCGTCACAGGCCGCCGTGGTGTCCGTCCGCAACGGCCAGCCGGTGGTGAGCGACGGCCCTTTCCTGGAGGCCAAGGAGTTCCTGGGCGGGTTCTACCTGATCGACTGTGAGAGCAAGGAGCGGGCGATCGAGCTGGCGGCGCAGATCCCGGACGCCGCGATCGAGGGCCTGGGAGTCGAGGTGCGCCAGGTGATGTTCGCCGACGGACAATTGGAAGCATGACGGCTCCATCGATCGAGGACCTGCTGCGTGAACTCACGCCGCAGGTCCTCAGCGCGTTGGTACGGCGGCACGGACAGTTCGAAGCCTGCGAGGACGCCGTGCAGGAGGCCGTCCTCGCCGCCACCGTGCAGTGGCCCGCCGAGGGCGTGCCGGACAACCCACGGGGCTGGCTGGTGACGGTCGCGTCCCGGCGGCTCATCGACCAGATGCGCAGTGAGCAGGCGCGCCGTGAGCGGGAGGCCGCGCAGGCCACCGAGGTGGAGCTCGGAGAGGTGCCGGACACCGACGACACGCTCGTCCTGCTCTTCCTGTGCTGCCATCCGACGCTGACCGCGGCCTCGCAGACGGCCCTGACGCTGCGGGCCGTCGGCGGCCTGACCACGGCCGAGATCGCCCGGGCGTTCCTGGTGCCGGAGGCCACGATGGCGGCCCGGATCAGCCGCGCCAAGCAGCGCATCAAGGCCGTCGGCAGCTCGTTCAGCCTGCCGGACGGCGCTGAGCGCGAGGAGCGGCTACAGGTCGTCCTGCACGTGCTCTACCTGATCTTCAACGAGGGCTACACCGCCTCCTCGGGCAGCGAGCTGCACCGCGCCGACCTCGCGCGCGAGGCGATCCGGCTGACCAGGATGGTGCACGCGCAGCTGCCCGAGGACGGCGAGGTGACCGGGTTGCTCGCGCTGATGCTGTTGACCCACGCCCGCCGGGAGACCCGCACGACGGCGGCCGGCGACCTGGTGCCGCTGGACGAGCAGGACCGTACGAAGTGGGACCGCGGGCTGATCGACGAGGGGCTGGAGCTGGTCAAGACGTCGCTGGCCGGTCCGGCGCTGGGGCCCTACCAACTGCAGGCGGCCATCGCCGCCACGCACGCCGACGCGGCCACCGCCGAGGAGACCAACTGGCCACAGGTGCACGCCCTCTACCTGATCCTGGAACGGATCGCGCCCAACCCGATGGTCACCCTCAACCGGGCGATCGCGCTCGCCGAGACCGAGGGCGCGCAGGCCGGGCTGTCCCTGCTGTCCACACTGGACGGTGACGAGCGGATGGCCGGGCATCACCGGCTGCTGTCCGTACGGGCGCATCTGCTGGAGAAGATCGGCGACACGGCCGGGGCCTACGAGCACTACCGGCGCGCCGCGAAGGCCACCGCCAGCATCGCCGAGCAGCGCTACCTGGAGTCCCGGGCCGGCCGGGTGCGAACCTGAATCCGCCCGCCACCGGTCACAGCACCCGCCGGGCGCCCGGAAGGCGGCGCAGCGCCGCCGCGAGCGGGAAGGCGGCGAGCACGGCGGTTCCCGACACCACCACCCAGGCGACGAGCGCGGACGGCCGCCGGTCGGCCAGCGCGTACTGCAGGATCACCACCACGGGGAGATGGACGATGTAGACGGTGTACGAGCCGGCGGCCAGTTCCCGGCGGAGCGGGCCGGTGCCGCCCAGCGTCTCGCGGAAGAGCGTGAGCAGCCCGACGCACAGCGACACGCACAGCGCGCTGTCCACCAGCGCCCACAGCGCGGCCGGCCAGGTGACGCCGCCCGCGCCGAAGCACGAGGCGTCCGATCCGACGGCGAACAGCACGACGGCTCCGCCGAGGCCGCCGGCCAGCCAGACCCATCCCGTACGGGCGGGGAAGCGCTCCAGCCAGCCGTACCGGTCGGCGAGCACGCCGAGGATGAAGAAGGCCGCGTACTGCGGCACCCGGGCCGGCTCGACCTGAAGGAGGTCGAGCACCGGCACCCAGGTGTCCAGCGGGTAGTGGATCCGGATGACGTACGTGGCCGCGGCCACCGCCAGGGTGAGCAGGACCAGCGACCGGTGGCCGGGGACCGGTCGCGCCGGGCGGGCGCCACGGCGACCCCGCGACAGCAGCCGGGCGGCCTGGCGGCACAGCAGGTACAGGAGGCTGTAGGCGAGCAGGTTCTGGATGAACCACAGGTGGCCGAACTGCAGGTCGGGCCAGCTCGGCCCGCTCCAGTCCGCGGGCCGGTCGCCCAGGCCGAGGTAGACGTCGGCGAAGTAGCGCGGGTAGGAGATCGGCGGATAGCCGCGGTAGTGCCGGTAGTAGGCGTACATCAGCCCCGGCACGATCGTCAGCGCGCCGACGACCAGTGGGACGCCGAGCCGGAGCAGCCGCCCCCGGAAGAAGGCCCACCCGCCACGGCGGTCGTGGGAGCCCGGGACGAACACCGCGGACACGAAGAAGAAGAGGCTCATGAAGAAGGCGCCGTCCAGGGCGGACAGCGTCGCGAGTATCCCGCTGCGCGGCTGGTCGCGGACGTACCACCAGTCGGCGGGGCCGTACGCCTGGGCGGCGTGGTGGAGGACGACGAGTACGGTCAGCGCGACGCGGAGGTTGTCCAGCCAGGCGAGGCGAGGGCGGACCGCCGATCGCGGCGGCGCTTTGGTCGAGGTGTACATGCGTTCACGCTAGTAAACAGCTGTACACCACGCGCTGGGGTCAACCCTAGCTTTCCTCCTCCGGGTGGCCGTAGAGGCCGCGCAGCAGCAACCGCTGGTTGGCCGCGCTGCGGCGGGCGAGGACCTCGGGCGCGAACAGCGGTTCTTCGAGGTTGGGCCGCATCACCGGCTCCAGCAGGAGCGGACCCAGCACCAGGAACAGGATCTGGAACGGCGCCCACTCGTCATCCGGCGGCGCCTGTCCGCCGTGCGCCGCCGACAGCCGCTCCAACTCCCGGCGGGCGCCACGCAGGAGGTGCCCGAACAGGACGGAGCCCGTGCCCCCGTCCTCCAGCAGGGCGTGCCGCAGGTAGCCGCGCAGCACCGGATCCGAGCCGAACAGCCGGGCGGAGACCTCGCCCAGCGAGGTCATCAGGTCGCGCTTCTCCGCCCCCTCGGCCGCGAGCCCGCGCAGCGCCTCGGTCATCTGGTCGAGCACGTGCTCGTCGACCGCGGCACGCAGCCCCTCTTTGGAGCCGAAGTGTCGCGTCACCAGCGCCGGCGACAGCCCGGCGGCGGCCGCCACCGCACGCGTCGAGGTCGCCTCGAACCCGTGCTCGGCGAACAGCTCCAGCGCCGCCTGGCGCAGCCGCGCTCGTCCCGTCAGATCAGCCTTCGCCGGCGCCCGCATGCCCGCAGATTATCGGCTGCTAGACCACCGGCCGGCCGTCGGACAGGTTCGGCGGCAAGTACATCGTGACGGCCGGGATGACACTGCCGGCCGCCGGCCTGCTGGTGGCCGCCTGGGCGCCCTGCTGGCGGCCCGCCTCTCCTCCGTCTTGCCCAGAGAGGCCGAAAAGCGCGCCGGTCGGCTACCGGAGAATCTGCGGGCCCGGCTCATCGACGACACCACCGCCGCCGCGCGACACTACGGTCCGCCCACGCCGCCCGGCGGCCTGAACCCCGCCACGGCCGGCCTGTACGAGCGCGTCACCACCGGCACCTTCGCCATCGGCTTCGTCAACGCCATGCAGACCACCCTCGTGGCATGCGCCGTGGTCCTGTTGGCCGCCGCCCTGTTCTGTCTCCTGTTCAGCCCGCAGGAAAAGGAGTGAATCGGCTTTCACCGGCGCCGTAGATCATCTGCTGGTGACGGGAGGTTCCGGGGTCGGCCGTGACTCCGCCGGCGGTGGCGCGGGCGTGGCGGTCGACCTCGGACGGGCGTCGCGCGAGCGGCGGCCCAGACGCCGTCCGAGGCGCTGGAAGGGCACTTCGACGTAGTGGTAGGTCAGCGTGCTGGCCCCGATCAGCACGAGGACGAAGACGAGGAGACGAAGCACGTCGTCGTGGTCGGGGGTGCCGCCGAGCTGGTCGGAGACCATCAGCAGCACGGGATGGAGGAGGTACAGGGAGAAGCTGATCTTCCCCAGCCCGGCGAGCCCGCGAGGAATGCGGCGGTGCCGCAGCGCCCACCCCGCCGCGAACGTGACGCCCGCCAGCACGATCGACCAGGTCCAGTAGGCGCCGAACGCGTCCGCCTGCGCCTCCGACATGCTGACGTCGGCGTGCCATACGGCCGCGGCGACGGCGCCGGCCAGAACGAGGGCGGTCGCCGCCGCGGCCGTACGCCGGCGGATCTGGCCGTGCTCGGCGCGGTAGAGGACGGTGCCGGTGAACATCACCGCGAGGATGGCCAGCCCCTGCCACGCGCCGACCCGGCTGTTCACGCTGACCAAGGTGAGGGCCAGCGCGCCGCCGAGCAGCCCGCCCGCGGTGCGCAGGGCCGGCCGGGACGAGACGGCCGCGAGGACGGCGGCGGCCATGGTCAGCGCGGCGAGCGCGACGATCGGCCCGACGCCTGCTCTCGTCGACAGGGCGGCCATCGGCAGCAGCCCGCCGGCCACCACGGCGCCGGCCACCAGCACGACGGCGACGGGCGCCGAGCGCCGGTGCGCGCCGACCACGAACAGCGCGACGACCAGCAGGTAGAAGGCCATCTCGTACGACAGCGTCCACAGGACGTTGATGACGTTCGGCACGGCGAGCACGTCCTGCAGCATCGTCAGATGCGCCAGGACGGCGGTCGCGGGCCGGTACTGCTCCAGCCCGGCCCGCAACCCGCGGACGCCCAGCAGGAACGGCAGCACCGTGATCACGCACGCGACCGTCAGCAGCGGGTAGATGCGCAGCAGCCGGCTGATCCAAAAGCCCCGCACCTGACCGTGCCGTTCGAGGGACGCGGGAATGATGTAGCCGCTGACCAGGAAGAACACCAGCACGCCGTACAGGCCGGGGTCGAACCACAGTCGCAGGCCCGCGCGCCATCCGGGCGTGAAGTAGTAGGTGGCGTGGTGCAGGGCGACGACCATCGCGGCGATCCCGCGGAGCAGGTCCAGCCAGACCAGGCGCTTCGGCCCGCCCGCGGCGGCCGGCCCGGCGCGACGGAAGGGGCGAGAAAAGACAGGAACTCGGCTCATCGGCGGCGTTCCCGTCAGTGGGGGTTGGCGGTCAGCAGCTCGCTGAGCAGGTCATCGAGGCTCACCAGGCCGACGAAGGGGTTGTCGGCGGTGGCGACGACGGCGAGCTGGGCGCGGGCGTTCCGCATGGTGGTGAGGGCGTCGAGCACGCCGCAGTCCGGAGGGAGCGTGGGAACGGGGTACATCATGTCGGCGGCGCGCCCGCCCGCGGTCGGACCGGTGACGGCCTCGCGTACGTGGAGCATGCCGGCGATGCCCCGGCCGTCGGCGCGGACGAGGATCCGGGTGTGCCCGTGGTCGGCGGAGGTACGGCGGATCCGCTCGGCGTCGGCGTCGGCGGGCACGGCGGCGACGTCGTCCGCCGGGACGACCAGGTGGGTGATGGTCGCCTCGTGCGTGGCGATGGCCCGGCCGAGAAGGGCGTGCTCGGCCCGGCCGATGAGGCCGAGGCGACGCGACTCGGTGATCAGGTGGGACAGGCGTTGCGGGTCGGCGTGAGAGTCGGCCTCGGCCGTCGGACGGACGCGGACCAGCCGCAGCAGCGCGTTCGTGACGCCGTTGAGCGCGGCGATCAACGGCCGGGCGACCCGGGTGAAGGCGCGGAAGGGCACGGCGAGCGTCCGGGCGGAACGCTCGGGGTCGGTGATGGCCCAGGACTTGGGCACCATCTCACCGACGACCATGTGCAGGAAGGTCACGACGGCCAGCGCGACGACGAACGCGATCGGATGACGTACCGCCCCGGGCGCGCCGACGGCCTCCAGCGGCGGGTCGAGGATGTGCTCGAACGCCGGTTCGGTGACGGCGCCGAGGCCGAGCGAGCACATGGTGATGCCGAGCTGGGCGCCGGCGAGCATGAGGGACAGCTCGTCGATCCCGGCGACGGCGGCCCTGGCCGTACGGCTGCCGCGGGCGGCGTCGCGTTCGAGCCGTACGCGCCGGGCGGCGACGAGCGCGAACTCCGCGCCGACGAAGAACGCGTTGCCCGCCAGCAGCAGGATCGTGATCGCGAGGGAGGCCGGCAGGTTCATCGGCGCTCCTCCCGCGCCGTGGTGAGCAGACGCATCGCGATGGTGCGGGGCACGCGCCGGCGGACGCTCAGCACCTCGAGCTCGGCGTGCGACGGCGGACCGTGCCGCGGCTCCACCTCGACCTCGACGCGGTCGCCGACCCCTGGCAGCCGGCCCAGATGCGCCATGAAGAGCCCGCTGAGACTGTCGTAGGCCGGGTCGTCGGGCAGCGCCAGGCCGGTGACGTCGCGTACCTGGGCGATCCGCAGCGCGGCCGGCAGCCTCCAGACGCCCCCGGCCGGGGTCGGGGCGGGCATCAGGGCGTCGTTCTCGTCGGCGATCTGGCCGACGAGCTGCTCCGCGATGTCCTCGAACGTCAGGATGCCGGCGAGCCCGCCGTACTCGTCGACGACGGCGGCGAACTCCTCGTGCGCCTCGCGCATCCGGCCGAGGACGAGGTGCAGAGGGACGGTCGCGGGCAGCAGGAGCGCGGGACGTACGAGGTCGGTGACGAGCCGGTCGTCGGAGGTGCCGGGCGGCGCGATCTCCCGGACCCCGGCGATCCCGATCACGTCGTCGATGTCGCGGTCGTAGACGGGGTAGTTCGTGTGGCCGGTCTCGGCGATCAGCTCCTTGAGACGGCCGACGGTGGCGTCGGCGGGGACGGCGACGACGTCGGGGCGCGGCACCATGACCTCGGCGGCGGTGCGCTCCCCGAAGGTCAGCGCGCGTTCCAGCAGCACCGACAGGTCGGCGGGGATCCGGCCGGACCGGTGCGACTCGCCGATGATGTCGCCCAGCTCGGTCAGCGTCGCCCCGTGCGAGAGCTCTTCCACCGGTTCCACTCCGGCCAGGCGCAGCAGCCGGGTGGAGGCGGTGTCGAACAGCCGGATCACCGGCCCCGCGATCGCCAGGTAGGCCAGCGTCGAGGCGGCCAGGGCCTTGGCCAGGGGTTCGGCGCGGGCGAGCGCCAGGTTCTTGGGCAGAAGCTCGCCGAGGACCATCTGCACGATGGTGGCCAGGACGAAGCCGAGGGCCAGCGCGGCGGGACCCGCGGCCGTGTCCGGCACGCCCAGCCCGTCAAGGACCGGTTCGATCAGCGCCGACGTCGCGGGCTCGGCGATGAACCCGACGACCAGCGCGGTGATGGTGATGCCCAGCTGCGCGCCGGACAGCATGAACGACAGCCGCCCCATCACGGCCAGGGCCCGCCGTGCCCGCGTGTCGCCGCGCCCGGCGTCCGCGGCGAGCCGGGCCCGGTCGGCGGTGACGAACGAGAACTCCTGCGCCACGAAGTAGCCCGTGGCGACGGTCAGGGCCAGCACTGCGGCGAGCCCGGTCAGCGCGCTCAGCATGACCCGGTCCCGGGTCTATGACCGGGGTCCGACGAAGCGGACACCGAACTCCTCCTGTCCAGAGCCGTTCGACGGCGGAGCGGCAGGTGATTCCTTTGCAGCGTACCGCCGTGAGAGCTCATCCTCGCAGGTCACCAGGCCCCGGGGGTGTCGAGCAGCCCGGGGAGGACCGCACGCGGGGGGCCACCTGATCAGCGTCGCAATTTATTGTACGGTTGCGCAACTGTTCAAGCGTCGGGCGTCGACGCCCCCGGGCCGGCTCCCTCCTCCGCCCACCGGCGAGCGTGGTCGGGGCAGGATGGATCAGGTGACCAACGCGAGAGACGAAATGTCGAGTGACCTGCCGGGGCTGTGGGATCAGCACTGCTGCCTCCCGCTGACGCCCGATGCCGACGTCCGCGACCTCCTGCGGTTCCTGGAGATCGGAGCGAGTTTCGTCTCCGTCAACGTCGGCTACGCACCGAATGACGCCGGCTCGACGCTTGCGATCCTCGAGTCGTTCCGGCGGCAACTCTCCGCCGACCAGCGTTTCGTGCTCGCCGGATCGGCGGCGGACGTGGTCACCGCACAGGAGTCCGGCCGGCTGGCCGTCGCCTTCGATCTGGAGGACGCCAACCCCCTCGACGGCCGGCTCGACATGGTCGAGCGCTATCACCGGCTGGGGGTCCGGACGCTGGTTCCCGCCTACAACTACCGGAACGCGGCTGGATCAGGATGCATGGACGCCGACGATCAGGGCCTGACCGCGTACGGGCGAGCGATGGTGCGAGAGATGAACCGGGTGGGCATGGTCGCCGACGGTTCGCACTCCAGCATCCGGACCGGGCTCGACCTGTGCGAGGTCTCCACCGGGCCGGTCATCTACAGCCACACGTGCATGCGGTCGGTCTGGGAGCACGAGCGCAACATCACCGACGAACAGGCCAGGGCCTGTGCCGCGACCGGCGGGGTGATCGGCATCACCGGCGTGGGTATCTTCCTCGGTCCCAACGACATCAGCCTCGATGCGCTGCTCCGCCACGTGGAGTACGCGGTCGAACTCGTTGGACCGGACCACGTCGGCATCGGCACCGACTACCCCTTCGACATCGGCGATTTCAACCGCGAGTTCACCGAGAACGCGGACCTGTTCCCCGAGAGCTACACGCGCTGGGGGCCGATTCGTTTCGTCGAACCCGAGACGCTGTCCCCGCTCGCGGCCGTCCTCGCCGACCGCGGCTATCCCGACGAGGCGATCACCGGCATCCTCGGCGGCAACTTCATGCGCGTCGCACGTCAGGCATGGAACCCGCAGGAGTAGACCCGGACTGCCTTGCGTCGATCTTGTGCCACAGCGCTTTCGCCGCGCTGATCAGGACGCAGTACAGGGCCACGACGAGCGTCAGCGACAGCAGGCAGAACCCCGGCAGGGAACGCATCGCCAGCGGTGCGGCGAGCGGGGACAGCGGCAGGCAGGTCGCGACCGTCGTGATGGCCACCGTGCCCGCGAACACCGGCAGCGCCGCGCGGTTGCGGTGGGACGGTGGGCGGCGGTCGCGCAGGAGGTGGACGGCCGCCGCCTGGGTCAGCAGGTTCTCGAAGAACCAGCCGGTGTGGAACAGCGCCTGGGCGGCCGAGCCGGGATGGCCGCCGGTGACGTGCAGCAGGATCGCGAACGCGGTGAGGTCGGCCAAGGTGTTGGCCGGGCCCAGGAGCAGGACGAACCGGGTGAGACGGCGGGGGTCGAAGGTCTGCGGGCGGCGGAGGGCGCGCCGGTCGACGTGGTCGAAGGCGAGCGGGAGCAGGCACAGGTCGAAGCACAGGTTCTGGACCAGGATCTGCATCGGCAGCATCGGCAGGAACGGGAGCAGGATGCTCGCCGCCAGCATCGACAGCACGTTGCCGAAGTTCGAGGAGATGGTGATCTCCAGGTACTTCTTGATGTTGCCGAACGTGCGCCGTCCCTCGGTGACGGCCTCGGCCACCGCGTGCAGGTCGTCGCCCAGGAGCACCACGTCCGCCGACTCTCGTGCGATGTCGACGGCGCTCTCGACGGTGATCCCCACGTCGGCGTCCCGCAGCGCGCCCGCGTCGTTGACGCCGTCGCCGAGGAAGCCCACGACGTGCCCGGACGCCCGTAGGGCGCGGACGATGCGGGCCTTCTGCTCCGGGTCGATGCGGGCGAAGACCGTGGTGCGCGCGGCGAGTTCGCTCAGCACCGGCTCGTCGAGGCCGGCGATCTCCTCGCCGAGCACGGTACGGCCCGGGGCGATGCCCGCGTCCCGGCAGATCCGCGCCGCGACCAGCGGATGGTCGCCGGTGAGCACCTTCACGGCGACGCCCCGCTCGGCCAGGGCGGCCAGCGCGGCGCGGGCGGAGTCCCGCGGCTGGTCGCGGAAGCCGACGAACCCGACCAGCGTCAGGTCCTGGTCGGGCGCCGGCCGGAACGGCCGGCGGTCGGCGATGGCGACGGCGAGCATCCGTACGCCGTCGGCGGCGTGGCGGTCGGCGAGTTCGCGCAGGCGGCGGTGGTCCGCCGCGCGCATCGGCAGGTCGTCGCCGGCCACGCGCAGGCGCGTGCACTGCGGCAGGACCTGTTCGACCGCGCCCTTGGTGATGAGCGTCTCGGTGCCGGGCCGGTGACCGTGCCGCACCACGACGCTGCTGCTGCGGCGCGCCGCGTCGAACGGGACGGCCTCGGTGGCGATCCAGCCCTCCGTGGGCACGCCCGCCTGTTCGGCATGGGCCAGGAGGGCCTCGTCGAGGTCGTTGACCGGCCAGGCCTCCTCGGTCTGGGTGGTGCCGACACTGTTGATCGCCGCCCACCGCAGCACGTCGTCGTCGGGGCGGCCGTACGGGTCGACGTGGCACTCGATGCCGAGCTGGTCGTGGGTGAGAGTGCCGGTCTTGTCCATGCACAGCACGCCGACGGCGCCGAGGTTGTGCAGCGCGGGCAGCCGCTTGATGACCACTTTGTGGCGGAGGCCGGCCTTGGCTCCCCGGGCGAGGGCCGTGCTGACCATGACCGGCAACATCTCCGGCGTCAGCCCCACCGCGACGGAGATCGCGAACCACAGCGCGGCGAGCCGGACCCCGTGCACGCCGGCGTTCACGGCGAACACCAGCGGCGCGCACACGAGCATCAGCCCGATCAGCGCGCGGGACACGCCCTTGACGCCACGGTCGAACGCGGTCTCGGCCCGGCGCGGGGCCAGCTGCGCGTGCATCGCGCCGAAGTAGGTCGACCCGCCGGTCGCCATCACCACCGCCGTCGCCGTTCCGGCGCTGACCGTGCTGCCCATGAAGCCCAGCACCGGGCAGTCGAAGGTGCCCAGGTCGCCGTCCTGCTCCCGGTACGGCGCGCCGGTGCCGTACGCGGCCTGCTTGACCACGGGGACCGACTCCCCGGTCAGCACCGCCTGGTCCACCCGCAGGTCCGTCGACCGCAGCACGCGTACGTCGGCGGGCACCATGTCTCCCGGGCCGAGGCGCACGACGTCGCCGGGGACGAGCTGATCGACCGGGAGCTCCCGCGCCACCGGCGGCGCCTGCGCCGACGCGCGGCGTACGACCGTGGCCGTGGTGACCACCATCGCCCGCAACGTGGCGGCGACCCGGTCGAAGCGGTGTTCCTGGCGGACCTGCAGCCAGCAGCTGATCAGCACCATGACGCTGATCACCGTGGTCGCGCCGTATGCGCCCAGTGCCGCTGACACGGCGCCGAGGACGTACAGGATCATCACGAACGGGTTCGTGAGCGCGCGCAGGACCTGGGGTGCCCGGCGCGGCCGTCCCGTCCCGGTGATGACGTTGTCGCCGTAGTGTTCGAGCCGGGCCTGGGCCGCCTCCTCCAGGAGGCCGCGCGGTCCGGTCTCCAGCCGGCGCAGCACCTGGTGCACCGGCATCGAGGCGAAGTCGGCGAGCCGGCCGCGCACGGTGGGCAGCCGAGACGCACCGGCCGCGCCGGCCGGTGTGGGAAGGGCGGCGAGAGGCTCAGGCGCCGACGCCACGACGGCGCCTCGTGCCCGCGGTCTGGTCCCTCATCCGGTCGACCATCTGCCGCACGATCGTCACGATGTGCGGGTCGTCGACGAGGTAGACCTGGTGACGTCCCTCGCGGCGGGACCGGACCAGACCGGCGAGCTTCAGCTTCGCCAGGTGGTGGCTCACCGTGGGCACGGTGCCGCCGACCTGCGCCGCGATGGTGCCCACGTCGCACTCTCCGTGGGCGAGCACCCACACGATGTGCAGCCGCATCGTCGAGGCGAGCAGACCGAACGTGCCCGCCATGTCCTGAAGCAGCTCGGGCGACAGGTACGGCGGCTCGCCGGTCTCGGTGTCCGCCACGACCCCACCTCCCACGCCCGTGCTGTGCCGGTGACCAGCCTTCCGGAGCGGACCGGAGCGGCGCAACCGGACCGCACGGAGCGGCGGTCCGAATACTTGTCGACTTGTGCAAGTGTCGAAAATAGACTGAACCATCAGCAGGGCGTGACCGTCATAGATAGACGAGATCGTCTTTGCGACACGGGGAGACGGCCGCCGACGGCTCATACGGGTATCAGACCAGCGAGACAACCGAGCACCACGACTCATCGGCGTCGCGACCGCGACGCATCCGAGGACCACCTCAGCAACGTTCCTACGTGTACCGCCTGGCCACCACGAGACTCTGTGAAAGGGGGCGAGTCGATCGTGCCGAGCACTCAGGTGGAGGAGTTCTCCCACCGGTCGTGGGCGGAGCCGCGACCCAGCCTCGCGTGGCGATCCGCCGTGCGACGGCAGCGTAACGTCCGTGCCGCGATGACCTTCTGGATCTTCAACGGCCTGCTCGTCATCGGTGACCTTCTCGAGCACGCCTGGGTCACTCTGTACCGCCGCTGATCCGCTCCGCGGTGCCCGGCGCACCGCGAGTGACGAGGTGACGCGGCCTGCGCCGCTCACCGGCGCCGGCGCAACGACCGGCGAGCACGGCGCAGGCCGCGGCTCTTCAGGACGCGGACGAGGGTGGCGGCGTCCGCTCTCCCGTACCCGCGAGTCCTCCACTGCCGCGTGAAGGGGGAGAACTTGAGCGTCGTGCGTCCCGTTCCACTCGTCGCCCGCGGGACACCGGCGTTCCAGGTCTTCAACGAACTCGCGAACGAGATGGGCCCGCTGCTGAAGGTGGAGTACGCGGCCGTACAGCGCTACGAGAACGACGAGTCCACGATCGTCGTCGGCTCCTGGAGCCGGCACCGCGACCCGGAGGTGTGGCCGGCGGTCGGCGAGCGCCGGCCGCTGCGGGAGGGGAGCATCCCGGACCGAGTGCTCCGGACCGGCCGCGCCATGGCGCAGATCGGGACGTACGACCCAGCGGACGGTTCGACCGTCCGGTCGAGACGGAACCGGCGCATCCGCTCGGCGATCGGCAGTCCCATCGTGGCCGGGGGAAGCGTGTGGGGTCTGCTGGTCGCCTGCTGGGACGGCGGTGAACCGCGGGACGAGGTGGAGGAGTGGATGTACGACTTCGCCGTCCTCGTGGCCACCGCGATCACCAGCAGCGAGAGTCGCGCCGAGCTCACGGCCTCGCGCGCCCGCGTCGTCGCCGCCGGCGACGAGGCCCGGCGCCGCCTCGAGCGCGACCTGCACGACGGCGTACAGCAGCGGCTCATCGCCCTCGGCGTCGAACTGCGGCTCGCCGAGTCCGACGTGTCCCCGGCGGACGAATGCCTGCGGGAACGCCTGTCACAGGCGGTGCGGAGCCTGATGAGCATCGTCGACGACCTGCGGGAGATCGCGCGGGGCATCCACCCGGCGATCCTGTCGCGGGGCGGACTGGAGGCGGCCCTGAACACGCTCGCCCGTCGTTCGGCCGTGCCGGTCATCGTCACCGTGGAGGTCGGCCGGAGACTCGGAGACCGCGTCGAGGTGACGGTGTACTACTCGGTCTGCGAGGCGCTGACCAACGCGGTGAAGCACGCGAACCCGAGCCGGATCGAGGTCGATCTCCGTACGGACGGCGCGGTCCTGCGGCTGTCGGTCCACGACGACGGGGTCGGCGGCGCCGACCCCGTGCGGGGAACGGGGCTCATCGGCCTGCGCGACCGGGTCGAGGCGCTCGGGGGCAGCATGTGCCTCACGAGCCCGCCGGGCCGTGGCACGACGTTCACCGCCTCGATCCCGATCGACGCCGGGTTATCCGGGCCGTCCGGGGCCGCGAGCACGGTCAGACGAAGACCCGCCGTGAGACGACGCCGTGCCCGAGCCGGTGGTCGCTCCACAGCTCGAAGCGGTCGCCGGGGCGAAGGAGGTCGAGTGCCTCCTCCTCGGTGATCGTCATGGTGACGACGTGGTGGGTGTCTCCCGCCCGCAGCGGCTCCTGGTCGTCGGTGATGACCACGGCGTTGAAGGCTCTCACGCCTTCCGGCCGGTGGCGGTGAGCCCGTACGACGAGCCTGCGGACGGCACTCGACGTCCGTTCGGTGTCCGGGTCGAGGGTGACGAGCGCACGGAATCTCAGCGACCTCATGTCTCCGTCTCCTGGGGTGTCTCCACTGACGTCCGGATGAACCGGGCCGCGTCGTTCATCGCCTCCCGCGCGGCCGGCAGCAGGCGGTTGAAGGCCTGGAAGACGTGGATCTGGCCGGGCCAGACCTGGAGTTCACATGACGTGCCGGCCTCGGTCAGGACCCCGGCGAACTGCTCGATCTCCTCGCGCATGGCCTCCGCGCCACCCGCCTGGATGAGGAACGGCGGCAGTGTCAGGCCGTCGCAGTTCAGGAGCGAGAGCCCCGGACCGGACCAGCCGTGGCCGCCCGCGTACTGCAGTCCGCACCGCTGTGCCACGACCGGGCTGATGAAGGGGTCCCGCTTGGACCGGTCGATCTGTGCCAGCCGCTCGCAGCTGAGGTCCACCCAGGGGGAGAACAGCACGACGCCGGCCGGTACGGGCGTGTCCGACCGGCAGGCCTCGATGGCGACCGCGGCGGCGAGATGGCCGCCGGAGGAGTCACCGGCGATGACGACCCGTCCGGCCGGCACTCCCTGGTCCAGGAGCCAGAGGTAGCAGTCCATGGCGTCGTCGAACGCCGCCGGGTAGGGATGCTCGGGAGCGAGCCGGTAGCGGGGGGCGAGAACGCGGAGCCCGAACGTCGCCGCCAGCCGCCCGGTGATCACCCGGTGGGTCCGCGGGGAGCAGAAGCTGTAACCGCCGCCGTGCAGGTAGAGCACGACTCCCTCGTCCGGATCGCGGGGGCGGACCCATTCCCCGGTGATCGTGCGCGGGGCCGTCGATCCGGGCCCGTGCGCCGTGGCGCTGAACCGCCGCACCCGGGCACGGGAGTCCGGGCGGACCAGGAGCGCGCCGGTCGCGAAGGCGGTCCGGATCATCAAGGGGGTCATGAGCCGGCCCGGGATGTGATCGAGCAACGGGCGCCATCCGAGGCGCATCATCTCGGTCAGGATCCGGGCCTGCCGGCCCGGGGAAGGAAGATCGACCGCGGCCTGGTCATGGAGGTCCGCCGCGGCCTGGTTCTGGGAAGCGCTCATTGCGCCGCACCACCGATCAGGTCTGCGTGGTAGGGAATGTCCGTGCGGTACTCGGAGCACCGGCGTCAACGGGCCGGGAGATCCACACGTTCGCCTGAGGCGGGAACCGGATTGCGAACTATTGCACTATGCCATCATTTATGCCCGGTTTCTGAGCTGGGCAAACTTTGGCCAGGATACGCCACATCCTTTTCCGGGCTCGAACAACGACGTTTGCCGACGCCCACATTTGCCCTGTGCAACGTTCGCGGGCGGCCGGGGAAACGGGTAGAACTGGTCCATGGCAGAGCATGCGGTGTGGTCCTCGCCGGCGACCGAGCCGAGCGGCGAGGACGTGAACGCGGTGACGACGGCCGTGTTGACCGCGTCGCGGCTCCTGGTCGCCATCTCCGCGCGCTCGCTCGCCGCGGTGGAGGAGCGGGTGACCCTGCCGCAGTTCCGGATGCTGGTCGTGCTCGCGAGCCGGCCGCGGATGAAGCTCGTGACGCTTGCCGAACAGCTCGCGGTCAACCCCTCGACCGCGATGCGGATGGTCGAGCGCCTGGTGGCCGCCGGCCTGGTCGACCGGCGGGTGAACCCGGAGAGCCGCCGCGAGATCCTGCTGCGCCTGACGGACGCGGGGGCACAGATCGTGGACGAGGTCACCGCCCGGCGGCGGGAGGAGATCGCGGCCATCGTCGCCGCGATGGCGCCCGGCCAGCGGGCCGGGCTGATCGCCGCGCTACAGGCGTTCACCGAGGCGGGCGGTGAGCCCGCGCTCGGTGAACCGGTCTACGACACTCTGACGCTCGGCTGGCAGTGATCGGCGGAGGCCGGGGAGAGACGCCGTCAGAAGCGGCGTTCGCCCATGGTCGTCCGGCGGGAGGCCAGGCCGACCCCGGCCGCCAGCGCCCCAAAGATCACAATCAGCGCACCGACGACCACGTTGCTGCAGATCGTCGCGGTCGTGGCCGGGTGCCCGCTCACGACCCATGGGGCGATGATCGTCCATACGCCGATCAGTGGCACGACCCATGTGACACCGTGCGTGCGGCCGTACGCCGAAACGAACGCGACCGCCAGCAACGCCACGGCGATGCCGCTGATCAGGTTGTTGATCGTCAACGTCGTACGACCGCCGAACCCCACGATCCATGGGGACATGGCCAGGTAGAGGCCACTCAGGAACGTCAGCCCGTCGACCGCCTGGGCCGTCGGCCGCTCCGCCGCGAGGTCGTAGCGAGCACGAAGCTCGGCGATGTCAGGATGGCGTTCCATCATCGGACGTGTCGACATCGCGCACACCACCTTTCGTGATCGAGCCTGCTCACTACTGACCCTTCCCGCCCCGTGCCCGTTGATTCCCGCACAGTGCAAGAATAATTCGGGCCGGGCGGTCCGGCAGCAGCGCGAGCGGGAGCTCGCCGACGTACGGACGGTCGCCGAGGTCGCCCAGAAGGTGCTGCTACGGCCGCCGCCATGCTGTTGATCCGACACCGCTGAGAATCCTGGCACCGGTGAGGCCATAGCAACATTTGGGATAAAAGCGCTAATTGATGCGATGGCGGCAAAATATATTAAAGGCGCGTTTGGACCTATTGAGCTGCGGTAATGGGCCCGGTAAGCATCCGTCAATCACGGGGGAGGATGCGATGACGGAACCACGTGGGCGTCACGGCTTCGGCAGATCATCCGGAGCGGGGCCCAGGGCAGAGGGACCCGGAGAAGAATCGATGCGGGAACCGATGCGAGAACCGATGCGCCCGCCGCCGGGCGAGGCCGAGAGCGATGAGCGGGAGTTCTCGTTCTGGCACGACCGCAGCCGGGTCTTCCTGCAGCCGATCGCCGCACCTTCGATCCTCGGCCTGTTCGGGCTGGCGGCGGCGACCATGATGGTCGGCGCATGGATGGCGCGCTGGTACGGCACCGCCCTGACACCGCTGACCCTCTACCCGTTCGTGCTGACCGCGGGTCTGGCGCAGTTCATGGCGGCACGGTGGAGCTACCGCGCCCGCGACGGCCTGGCCACGGCGGTGCACGGGATGTGGGGCGCCTTCTGGGTCGGCTTCGGCCTGCTGTTGATCCTGGCCCTCCTGGCGTTCCCGACGGTGCTGGTCGCGCCGCGGATCGGAGCAGCCGATCCGGCGTTCGCGTTCTGGCTCATCGCCATGTGCGCGATCACCGGACTGTGCGCGCTCGCCGCGCTCGGCGAGAACCTCGGCATGGCCGCCGTGCTCGGAGCGCTGACCCTGGCATGCGGGTTCGGCGCCGCCGGCTTCTTCGCCGGCCTGTCCTGGCCCGTCCGCGTGGCGGGCTGGATCTTCGTGATCGCCTCGGCGATCGCGCTGTACGTCGCGGCGGCCCTCATGCTGGAGGGCAGTTTCCGGCGCACCATGCTGCCGCTGATCCGGACCCGCGGTATGGCGGAGAAGATCCCCGGCCGCGCGGCCCGCCCGCTGGAGTACCGGCACGGTCAGCCCGGCCTCAAGATCGGGCAGTAGCCGGCCGCCGCACCGTCCGGCCCGCCGTACGGCCGGCAGAGGAACCGCTGGTCAAAGACCACTTCTGTGTCCGCTAGGCTCAACGCCTGCCCGAGTCGTTGGCCCCCCGCGGGAGCACAGAGTGTCAAGAGTGACCAGTTTCTGCCGGTCGTTGGCGCGCCGGACCAGTCGCGCCTACCACATCGTCTGCGCGCGTGACGACGCGGCGAGTCATCGGTTCGCCGTGCCCGACGGCGTGTGGGTGTGCGACGAGTGCGACGTCGTACTCCTGGACGCCGCGGACGTGTCGCGGCACCGTCCCCACGTGCTCTGACCGGCCGGCGTCACAGCCCGCCGGCGGCCTGGGCCGTGGCGACGTCGCGGGGATAGGTCCGCCGGCCCAGTAGGAGAATGCCGGCGCTCACCACCAGGGGCACCAGGGTGATGAGGAACGCCCACCGCAGCCCGGTCGCGCTGAGCGCCTTCCCCGTGGACAGCAGGTCGGCGAGGAAACCGAAGGTCACCGGGGCGATGGACTCGGCGGCCATCCGCAGAACCGTGCGTACGCTCTCCGCCCGCCCCCAGAGCCGGAAGGGG
Organism: Actinoallomurus iriomotensis; assembly: GCF_030269445.1. Taxonomy (GTDB): domain Bacteria; phylum Actinomycetota; class Actinomycetes; order Streptosporangiales; family Streptosporangiaceae; genus Actinoallomurus; species Actinoallomurus iriomotensis. The sequence continues at coordinate 15,031 of NZ_BSTJ01000014.1, read as the reverse complement.
ACGACGTCGAGCCGGGCGGCGTCCACCGGGGGGTTGGACGCCGCCAGCGCGGCGGCCGCGAGCGTGAACAGAGGCAGGGCGATCGCCACGGACGCGGTCAGCAGCGCCGGGACGAACAGGCCGGCGGAGACGAGGAACGCCGCCGCCGGTACGGTCAGGCGGGCGTCGATCCGTCCGCGGCGGATGAGCCGATCGGCGATGCGCCCGCCGGCGAGCGTACCGGCCAGCGCCCCGGCGCCGACGAGCACGGCCAGGCCGCTGAGGGTTCCCTGGGCGAGGTGGTACTGCCGCTCGACGAAGACGACCCCGAACGTTCGCAGCCCGGCGTAGAAGAAGTAGCCCATCGCCGACGCGGTGATCAGGACGACGTTGGTGGGGATCGCGAGGATGTACCGCGTCACCTCCCAGATCGACATCCGCGCCGGGTCGCGCCGGAGGAGACGGGCGGGGTCGGGCGCCACGGAACCGTCGCGCAACGCCGACCGCGCCGGATCGGGCGGCCGCGCGTCACCCTCTCGTACGCCGGAGGGGTGACCGCCGCGCGCCGGTTCCGGCAGCTTCCGCCGGATCACCACGATGAGCGCGATGCCGGTGAGGCCGAGCGCCCAGAACGCCGATCGCCAGCCCAGCACCCGGCCGAGATTCCCGCCGACCAGCAGGCCGGCGCCCGCGCCGAGCAGCTCGCCGCTCAGGATGAAGCCGTAGATCCGCGCGCGTTCGGCGGACGGGAAGTAGTCGCCGACCAGCGACGCGAGCGTCGGGCCCGCCGTGGCGGTGGCGGCCCCGAGCACGAGCCGGGCCGGCAGCAGCCAGGCGAACGAGCCGGCGAACCCGCCGGCCACCGTCGCCAGGCTCCAGACGGCGATGCTCACGGCCAGCAGACCGGTCCGCCGGACCCGGTCGGTGAGAATGCCGACGGGGATCGCCGCGAGGCCGCCCATCGCGGAGGAGACGGCGATCAGTGAACCGAGCTCGGTGTTGGACAGGTGGAGGCTCTGCTTGAGCTCCGGCCCGAGGGCGCCGACCGTGCCCTTGTCCGCGGAGTCGAGCGCCAGCACGCACGCGAGAATGGCGATCACCCGCAACCTGGCCGGACCGCCCACGGCCCGCAGGAGCCACCGTCTCCCCGCCTCGCCCCACCGGTGCATGATCATCTGAACCGGTGGGTGCGTTTTCCATGCTCAGGGCATACCCCGTCCGCCGCGGCGAACGGGAGAAGCGCTTGAGCGGGTTCTCCGGCGTTTCCCGGCTCACCAGGGAAGAACGACGCAGCCGTTGGGCCCGGCATCGCCGGGGTAGGCGCTGAAGGCGCCGCCCGCCGCGCCGTCTTCGCCCTTGCCGCTGTCGGACCAGCGGGTGACCGCAACCGGGGAGCCCGTTCCCGCCCTCGCCGCCGACACTGCCGGGCTTGAGGCTCGGCGCGTCACCCGAGCAACCGCTCCTGACACGGTTCGGGAGGCCGTCGGCCTCCGTCGCGCTCAGAGTTCCCGCACTCGATGTGGGCGGATGATCGCCGAGGGGGCAGGTTCCGCTGTACGGCGGCTCGCCTGCGTTCGACCCGGTCGACGCCGCATTACGGTTTTCCACATCGCTTAGCGTAGTCACTGGGTTACCGCTAGTATCCTTGCTCATGCCCCCCTCAAGTAAGCATGAGGTTATCTGCGAGATGTTTCGCAGCCGCCCAGAGCTGGCCGCCGAGATCGTCGGTGGCGCACTCGGCCTTTCCCTTCCTCGCTACCGTGAGGCCCGGCTCAGATCCGAGAGCGTCACGGACGATCGGCTCGCCGAGTTACGCGCCGACGCGGTGGTCGAGTACTGGGAGGCGAAGAGGAGCTTCGCCGTGATCGTCGAAGTCCAGGGCCGCGATGATGAGGACAAGCCCTACAGCTGGCCGTTCTATCTCATGGGTCTGCGGTATCGCCTGAAGTGCCCGGTCAAGCTGCTGGTGGTCTGCCCCGCGCGCGCCACCGCGGCGTGGGCCTCACGCACGATCGATCTCGGCCATCCGGGAATGACGCTGAAACCGATCGTTCTCGGCCCCGAGCAGATCCCCCAGGTGGTCGAGCCGGAAGAGGCCGTCCGCACCCCGGAACTCGCCGTGCTGTCGGCCCTGGCGCATGGCGCCCGACCGGGCGGGGAAAAGACCCTTGAGCCGCTCGTCGACGCTTACGGAGTGCTCGATGACGATCACCGGGCGCTCTACCATGATGTTGTATCGGCAGTGCTTCCGCAGGCCGCCCAGCACTACCTGGAGACGCTGATGAAGCTCAAGAACTACGAGTACCAGAGCGAGTTCGCCCGCCACTACTTCGGCGAAGGCGAAGCCAAAGGCAAGGCGGAGGGCAAGGCGGAGGGCAAGGCGGAGGGTAAGGCCGAGGGGGCGGTCGAGGCGGTGGCCAAGACCATCTTGAAGGTGCTGTCGGCGCGTGGTGTCTGTGTTTCGCCTGACGTCCGCGCTCGCATCATCGGGTGCGGTGACCTTGCTCAGCTGGAGGAGCTGGCTGAGCGCGCGGCCGTCGTCTCCACGGCGGCGGAGATCTTCGACTGACCTTTCGGGGTGGTCGGGCGCGGCCGGCGAGGTGACGTCCGCGCTCGGCTGGCCGTTACCGGACTTGCCTGACATCCGCACCTTGCCTTTCATTACTGGCGAGTAAAACTGGCGATGTGTCCGTTGTCTTGCGTGGTCGTGACGACCAACTCGCCGTACTGGAGGACCTGCTCGCAAGGGCCCGGGCCGGGCGGGGTGGGGCGCTCTCCGTCCTGGCCGAGCCCGGCATGGGGAAGACCGCCCTGCTCGAATGGGCCGTCCACCGGGCAGGCCCGGACCTTCGGACGCTCGGTATCCGCGGGATCCGGCAGGAGTCGTCGCTCGCGCTCGCCGGGCTGCATCGCCTGCTCGGGCCCGTCGCGGACCGGATCGGGTGCCTGCCCGGCCGTCAGGCCGAGGTGCTTCGCCGCGTGTTCGACGGGGACGGCACCGCCGACGCGTTCACGCTCTGCACCGCCGTGCACGCCCTGCTGGCCCGGGCCGCAGGCGACGGGCCCCTCCTGTGCTGGATCGACGACGTGCACTGGCTCGACCGCCCGTCGCTCGACGCGATGGCGTTCGCCGCGCGCCGGCTCGGTGACGCGCCGGTGGTGATGCTGTTCGCCGCGCACAACGAGCACGTGACCACGCCCGAGCGCGACCGGCTCGCCGGGATTCCCCGGCTGCCGCTGCCGCCGCTGGATGAGACCGCGAGCACGCAGGTCCTCGCCGACCGGTGCCTCATCGGCGTCACCGAGGACCTGGCGGCGGGGCTGACCGAGCTGACCGGAGGCAACCCGCTCGCGCTCGTCGAGATGGCCGCGGCGCTGACGCCCGGCCAGCTCTCCGGGGACGAACCGCCTCCGGAGACGCTGCCGCCGGGGAGCCGGCTGCGGGCCGTGTACCGGCGGAGGTTCTTCCGCCTGTCGCCCGACGCGCGCCGGCTGGCGCTGCTCGCCGTCGCCGACGATCGTCTCGACGGCCGGACGCTGACCAGGGCCGCCGCGGTCGCCCGCCTGGACCTGCGCGAGCTGGAGGCGGTACGCGCATGGGGGCTGGTACGGGTGGACGGCGAGTCGATCACGGTGCCGAGCCCGGTGATCCGCGGCGCCCTGTACGCCGACGCGCCCCTGTGCGAGCGGAACGCCGTGCACGAGCTGCTGGCGAGCGTGCTCGACGACGACCGGCAGCGGGCCCGGCGGGTCTGGCACCGGGCCGCGCTGGCCTGCGAGGCGAACGACGCGCTCGCCGCCGAGCTGTGCGCGGCGGCGGCCGAGGCCGGCGCGGCCGGGCGGTACACCGACTCCTCGCGCGCCTGGCAGCGGGCCGCGACTCTGACCCGCGACCCGGACGAGCAGGCGAACGTACTGCTCGCGGCGGCGACGGACGCGTGGCTGGCCGGGCGGAGCAGGCGCGCACGCTCCCTGGTCCGGCGGCTCGCGCCCGCGGCGCGGCAGGGACCGCTCCGCGGCCGCGCCGACCTGCTGCGCGGCGAGATCGAGCTGCGCGACGGCCGGCCGGCCGCCGGCCGTCGGCTGCTCCTCGACGCGGCGGACCGGCTGGCCGGTCACGACCGCCGCAGCGCGGTGGTGGCGCTGGCGTACGCGGGCGAGGCGAGTTGCCTGAACGGTGACCTGCGCCGGTACCTGGCGATCGCGGAGCGCGCCGCGGCCCTGCGCGGCCGGCACGAGCCGCCCGACACCGAGCTGCTCTTCGCCCATTTCGAGGGCATGTCCGCGACCTACCGCGGCCGCCATCAGGAGGCGGTCGAGCCGCTGCGCCGTACGGTACGGCTGGCGGACGCGACGGACGACTGCGCGGCCAAGGTGTGGGCGGGCATGGCGGCGCAGATGCTCGGCGACGACCAGCGGACGCACGAGCTGGCCGGTGAGGCGGTCCGGCTCAGCATCGGCCCGGACGCCGCCGTGAAGCCGTGGGCGCTGGCCTACCTCGCCCTCGCCGATCTGTGGCTCGGCCGCTATCCCTCCGCCACGGCGCACTCCATGGAAGGCCTCCGGCTGGCCCGCGCCGCCGGTCAGGAGAACCACGCGATCGACCATCTCGCGACGATGGCGCTGCTCGCCGCGCTCCAGGGCGACAAGGACACCGCCCGCGTACGCCTCGACGCCGTGTCGGACGCGGCGGCCCGGCGCGTGCTCGCCCGGCCGGGCGCGTTCACCACCTGGGCGCTCGCCTGCCTGGAGCTGATCGAGGAACGTCCGGCGGACGCCGCGGGGCGCCTCCGGCTCATGAGCCCTCCTTCGTCGGAGGAGTGGCCCGGAGCGCGTGCTTGTCGATTCGCTCGCTCCGACTCGCTCATGGCCCGGACCTGGCACGCCCATCCGGTCGTGCACGTGATGGCGACCCCGCACTTCGTGGAGGCCGCGGTCCGCTGCGACGAGAGGACGGGCGCGCGGCAGGCGCTGGAGGTCTTCGACCGGTGGGCCGCCAGCACGCGCAACGCCGTACGCCTCGCCCTGTCCCACCGCTGCCACGCGCTGCTGGCCGGGGACGACGCCGAGGCGGACGAGCACTTCCGCGAGGCGCTCCGGCTGCACCAGCGCGGCGACTCGGCGTTCGAGATGGCGCGGACGGAGCTGCTGTACGGGCGTCGGCTGCGCCGCGGGCGCAAGCCGCGCGCGGCCCGCGAACACCTGCGCAACGCCCTGCAGATCTTCGAGTACTACGAGGCGGAGCACTGGACCGAGAGCGCGCGCGCCGAACTGCGCGCGGCGGGGGAGACCGCCCCGGCCTCGGTGCCCAAGGGAGCCGAGGAACTCACCACGCAACAGCACCAGATCGCCCGGCTGGCCGCCGAGGGCGCCACCAACCGGGAGATCGCGGCGCGGCTGTTCCTCAGCCACCGCACCGTCGACCACCACCTGCGGAACGTCTTCGTACGGCTCGGCATCCGCTCCCGCGTGGAACTGGCGCGGTTCTTCAGCTGAGCCCCTCGGACTGGTGATTTCGCCGATGCGCCGCGCCGGGCGCCGGATGAGACTTCGGCCATCCGTCCCAGTCCCCCAGCCAGGAGGGAACCATGCGCCGATCGCTCGGCACCTTCCTCGCGGCCGTTCTCGCCGCCGTCGCCTGCCTGCTGTCCGCAGGGCAGACGGGCACCGCGAACGCCGCCACCCACGTGCCCGTCGTCTTCGTCCACGGCTACACCGGCAGCGCGTCCAACTGGACCACCGCCGAGGCGGTCTTCGCGGCGGGCGGCTACAGCACCAACGAGATGTTCGCCTACCAGTACAACTGGGCCCAGTCCAACAAGACCAGCGCCGCCGGGCTGGCGACGTACGTTCAGCAGGTCCTGGCCCAGACGGGAGCCTCCCAGGTCGACATCGTGAACCACTCCATGGGCGGACTGGTGAGCGACTGGTACATCAAGGAGCTCGGCGGCCAGCCGTACGTGCGGCACCTCGCCTCCATCGCCGGCGCCAACCACGGCACGACGTACGCCGGCGCCTGCCTGACCAACCCCTCGTGCCAGGAGATGTACCCGGGCTCGTCGTTCATCCAGACCGTGACCTCGGGCGACGAGACGCCGGGCAACACGAAGTACGCGACTTGGTACTCCGCGTGTGACGGCGTGATCATTCCCTACACCAGCACCGAGCTGAACGGCGCGACGAACAACAACGTGGCGTGCCAGACCCACATCGGGTACCTGACCGACACGGTGACCCTCACCGCGGTGCGCACGTTCCTGTCGACCTGACCCCGCCCCCGTGAGAGCCCGGGCCCCGGCACCGCCGGGGCCCGGCACCGTGGTTCACGGGCTGATCGCGAGAGCGAGGAAGGCGGCGAACACGGTCAGGTGCACGCCGCCCTGGAGGAGGGTCGCGCGGCCCGGCACCACGGTCAGGGTCGCGACCGCGACCGTGAGCCCCAGCAGGATCAGGTGCGTGGGGCCCAGACCGAGGACGAGAGGTCCGCTCAGCCAGATCCCGGCCATCGCGATGGCCGGGATGGTGAGCCCGATGCTGGCCATCGCCGACCCGAGGGCGAGGTTGAGGCTGATCTGGATGCGGTCGCGGTACGCCGCGCGTACCGCGGCGATGGTCTCGGGCAGCAGCACGAGCAGCGCGATGACGACGCCCACCACTTTCTGCGGAAGGCCGGCCGCCGCGAGCGCGGACTCGATCGCCGGCGACACCGCCTTGGCCAGTCCCACCACCGCCACCAGGGCCACCAGCAGCAGCACGATGCTCGACAGCGTACGGCGCGCCGAGGGACGGGCGAGGTGCTCTTCGGCGCCCGTCGCGGCGTCCTGCGGGGGCAGGAAGTAGTCGCGATGGCGGACGGTCTGGGTCAGCACGAACAGGGCGTACAGCGCCAGGGAGGCCACCGCCGCGAAGGCGAGCTGGCCCGGGCTGGCCGTCGGGCCGGGACGGGTGGTGGTGAACGTCGGCAGCGCCAGGCTGAGCGTCGCGAGCGCCGCGACCGTGGCCAGCGCGGCGCCGATGCCCTCCGCGTTGAACGCCACCACCCGGTGGCGTACGGTCCCGATCACCAGGGCGATGCCCACGATGCCGTTACAGGTGATCATCACGGCGGCGAACACCGTGTCGCGGGCGAGTGACTCCGTCTTCCTGCCCCCGGAGATCATCAGTGCCACGATCAGCGCCACCTCGATCACCGTGACGGCGACCGCGAGGACCAGCGAGCCGAACGGCTCACCGACGCGATGCGACACGACCTCCGCGTGATGCACGGCCGCCAGGACCGAGACGGCCAGGACCACCCCCACCCCGATGGCGACCGCCGGTGACACGGCGCGTCCCCAGACGAGGGACAGCACGGCGACCGCGAGTATCGGAGCGAGCCAGGTCCAGTGCGCCGCCCACGACCTCACGCGTGGGCGCCACACGACCCGGTTCCGCTACCGATCACCTGCGGAAGCGTACGCCGCCGGGCGACGCGGACCAGCGGCCACGGACGACTCGGGACGACCCGGACAAGCGACAACGTGACCGGCGATAAGCCCCCAGCGGCTCGGCAAGCGGAAGGCGCGACTAGGGGATCGGTGCCTCGCCGACCGCGGCCAGCAGCTGGATCGGGAATTCCGGGTCGGCCTGTGCGACGGTGAGGGCGACCCATCGGCCGGACTCGGGCCGCCGCCACAGGAGCATCGTGCTGCTGAGCATGCACAACTGGTTGATCGGCTCTGGGACCGGGTCCGGCGCGGGAGGCGTCCGGCGGCCGAGCCGATCGATGACCGGTCGCTGGACGAGTCCCCTCTCCAGGTACGGCGACAGATCGACCGGCTCCGGCTCGCCCCAGCGCTCCGTCAACGCGGCAACGAGTGCCTGGAAGGCGGCGTCGATCTCCTCCTCGGCCGCCTCCACGACATCCTCACCACGGTCATCCCAGAAGTCCTGGCTGGCCTGGAGAACCTGCACGTGATGGCCCGGGCCGCTGCGCCGATCGCCGTCCCGCACGTCCTCCTGCGGGAAGGGGCGGGCGAGGAGGTCATCGAGGATGGCCTCCGGATTCTCCGCTGTCACGCCGGGAGCATAGACGAGCCGGTGAGCGCTAGATGATCGGCATGGTCACGGCGATCGGCCAGGCGAGCAGGACGCCGCCGACGACGGCGGTCAGCCATGCCGGTGCCCGGACCGCGCGCAGGGCCGCGGCCTGGACGCCCTGCCAGACCAGCAGTCCGGCCAGCAGCGGCGCCACCAGCAGGACGAACGACGACGCGGCGCCGACGAGCGCGGCGACTCCGAGGCCGGCCAGGGCGCCTCCCGCGATCCAGGCGTGGATCAGGATCGCGGCTCGCCGGCCGTACCCGCCGCACAGGGCCTCGATCCCGCCGAAGAACGCCGTCGCGCACGCGGCGATCGGGAGGAGCGCCCAGGCTCGCGGCCCGACCGGAACGGCGTGCGCCCAGCCGAGCTGGGCCGGTACGGCGAAGGAGACCACCGTCAGCGCCACCAGGACCACGGCCGCCACGACCGACGACCGGCCGGCGCGGGTCACGCCGGTGCGCCCGGTGAACAGTGCGGTGGCCAGGAGCACCACGCCGATGACCCCGAAGAACCCGGCGACCGGGGCGGCCACCGCGAGCGGCAGCAGGCCGCGCGGGACCACCGCCATCACCGGCACCGCCGCCAGGACGGCGCCCGCCGGCACCCCGAGCGCGAGCGGAAGCGGGACCCGGCGGCGTTCGCGACCGGACGCCACAGGCCGCAGGACGGCCGCGGCGATCGCGCCGAAGCTCAGCACCGCGGCCAGATGCAGCAGCATCGCGGAACCGGCGCGCCACACAGGTCGGAGGCCTGCCCCGTGCGGCCCGCCGGAGGAGGAACCGAGCGTCCCGTCGAACCAGGTCGCGACCTCGCGGTGGGTGCGCGGGTGGAACAGGACGCCGACGTGCTCGACACCGGGGACGAGCACCGCCCGGCGAGCGGTGCCGGCGCGGGGATCACCGTACGTGACGCCGGCGCGTCCCCGCGGGTAGGCGGCCCGCAGCGCGCCGAGGGCGCCGTCGCGGAACCCGGCGAACTCCAGACCCCCGGCGAGCAGGAGCAGGTTCCGCGGGCGCGCCGCGGATCCGGTCGATGACGTCGGCCCCTGGGAGATCGACACCGTGGCGCTGATCTCCGGGTGCGCGGTGGCGTACCGCAGGACCGCGGCGGCGCCCATCGAGTGGCCGAGCAGGCCGATCCGCGCGGCGTCCACCCACGGCATGGAGCGCAGGTGACCGACGGCGATGTCCAGGTCGCGGTCGAGCCGCGCGTCGGCGGCGAGGCCGTCGCCCGCGCCCGGCAGCCGGGCGGTGCTCGCCCCGTGTCCCGCCAGGTCCACCAGCTCCACGGCGTACCCGCGACGCGCGAGCGTGTCCGCGAACCCTCGCATGAGCTGCCTGCTCGCGGCCAGACCGTGCGCGACCACCACGCCGGGCAGCCGGCCCGTCGCCCCCGCCGGCCGGACCACCTCCAGCGGCACCCCGGCCACCGCGGTGGAGTGCCGCTCGACGCCCCGGTCCGCGGTGGCCAGGCCGGCCGCGCCGATCGCGGCGCACACCAGGGCGAGCAGCAGGGCCACGACGCGGAGCGCCGGTCGCCGCTCGGCACGCGGCCGGACGTCTTCCACGGTCCGCACGATTCGCTCCCTGCCGGTCGAGGCCGACGACGATCATCCCGCCGCAGGCGGTCGTCCGTACGCGAAACGCTTCGACCGTCGTGGAACCGTCCTGCGCCTAACGTGCGGAGATACGGCCCGACCAGGGAGGACTGACGATGAGTGAGCACACGCCCGGGATTCCCGGCTACACCTACGGCACCGATGAGGCCGCGCGGTCGCCGCTGAGCCTGGAGGACCTGGAGCGGCTGAAGGCGGTGGCCGGGCTCACGCCGGAGGACGAGGAGGCCCTGCGCGAGGCCGCCGGGATCCTCGCCGGGCAGGCCGGCGACATGGTCACCGCGTGGCGCGCCCGGCTCGGCGAGCTGTCGTTCATGCGGCCCTACTCGGGTCACCCGGACGGGACGCCCAACCCGGAGTACGGCGCCGCGAGCAAGCCGAGGTTCGACCGCTTCATCATCGACGCCTGCACCCGCCCGCTGGACCGGGACTGGCTGAACTATCAGCACGAGATCGGCCTGCGCCACACCCGCGCCAAGAAGAACCGGACCGACCACGCCGACTCGCTCGACCACATTCCGATGCGTTACCTGCTCGCCTTCACCGCCGTCGTGATCACCACGGCACGCGAGTACCTCGCCGCCACGGGGGCCACCGCCGAGCGGGTCGACCGGATGCACGCGGCCTTCACCAAGTCCGTCATGCTCCACGTCACCGTGTGGACCCGGGCCTGCACCGGCGCCGCCGGCTGGTGACGCGAGCCCGCCTGTACGTGGCCTGTACGGGAGTCTGTACGCCGCCTTCCTACCGTCACAGCGGAATCGCCGGACGAAGGGAACCGCTCATGAACACCGGACTCGCAGAGCTCGACCTCATCCCCGACAACCGTGGCCTGGTGGACGCCGCCGCGCCGGTGAAGACGACCACGGTGGTGGCCGCCGCGCCGGTCAAGACGACCACCGTGGTCGCCGCGCCGGTGAAGACGACGACGGTGGTGGCCGCCGCGCCGGTCAAGACGACCACCGTGGTCGCCGCGCCGGTGAAGACGACGACGGTGGTGGCCGCCGCGCCGGTCAAGACGACCACCGTGGTCGCCGCGCCGGTGAAGACGACGACGGTGGTGGCCGCCGCGCCGGTGAAGACCACGACGGTGGTCGCCGCCGCGCGCTAGCGGACGCGAGAGGCCGGGGCGCCGGGCCAGGGCGCCCCGGCTCGTGCTGGTCCACTCACGGCGGAACGGAGTCTCTCGTTGAGCGGTGCGCGCGGTGCCCTGTACGCGGCGGAGCTCCAGGCGGCGGAGACCGTCCTGGAGACGGCCGTCGCCGAGTCCTTCCCATCACCGCCCGGCGAACCCGCGGCGGACCGCCTGCGCGCCGCGCGCGACGCGCTCGCGCGGCAGCTCGACCGTACGGTCCTGCCCGTCGTCTGCCACGAGCTGACCCTGGCACGCGAGGCGGGCGCCCTCTCCGGCCGGACGCCGGTCGAACGGTACGAGGACTTCTGGGCGCGGGGACGGCTGACCCCCGAGCTGCTGGCCGACCGGTACCCGGTCGTGGCCGCGGGCCTGTCCGTGATCGCGTCGACCGGCGCCGCGACCATCGCCCACGCGGTCCGGCGCCTCGCCGCCGACCTGCCGGAACTCCTCGCGGCCGGCATCGAGCAGCCCAATCACCGCCCGTACGGACCGCGGTCGGTCACGCCGGTCGGCAGCGACCGCCACGCCGGTGGCGGGCAGGTCGTCGCGTTCGTCCTGCGGAGCGGCCGGCGGGTGTACTACAAGCCGGTGCCGCTCGCGGCCACGATCCTGCTGCACGACTTCGCGGACCTGCTCGACCTTCCCGACGAGCTGCGGCTGCGGCGTCCGGCGGTGGTGACGCGCGGGACGTACGGCTGGCAGGAGGAGGCCCGGTTCGCGCCCTGCGCGAGTGCCGCGGAGGTCCGGCGGTACTGGGCGCGGTGCGGTGTCCTGCTGGCGGTCTGCTGCCTGCTGAACTTCACCGACGGCCACTTCGAGAACCTGGTCGCCTGCGGCGAGCACCCCGTGCTGGTGGACACCGAGACGCTGCTGCAGAACTACTCCTGGCGCAACCCGAGCGGGCGGCTGGAGTCGGTGGTCGACACCGGGCTGGTGCAGCACGCCGACCCGGACGCGCCCGGCCGGGGCGCGTTCTCGGCCTTCCAGGTGCTCGGCGGCGCGCGGCAGTACTCGCTCGACCCGGTCCCGGCCGGCGACGGAACCGACACGATGACCGTCGGCTTCAGCCGGCTCGGGCACGAGCCGCCCGTGAACCTGCCCGTGCTGGAGGGCAGGTTCCAGCCCGCGGCCGGCCACCTGCAGGAGCTCCTCACCGGGTTCCGCGCGGTCTTCGCCCGGTGCCGCGAGCGACGGGCAGCGATCCTCGCCGACGGCGCCTTCTGGGACCGGGTCGCCGCGCAGGAGAGCCGCCAGATCATCCGCGAGACCGCGTACTACACCCGGCTGCTGCGCCTGGCCGAGCAGCCCGCGTACGCGACCTCGCGCGACGGCGTCGCGGCGGAGCTGGCCCGCCGCCTGGAGACGCCCGAAGGGTCCCGGTACGACGCGCTCGTCGCCGATGAGGTGAGCGCGCTGCTCGCCCACGACGTTCCGTACTTCCGGCATCCGGTGTCCGGCACGGCGCTGCGGGCGCACACCCGTACGCACCCGGCGTTCTTCCGTACCTCGGCGCTGAGCCAGGTGCGCGCGAACATCGCGGACCTGGGCGAGGAGTTCGCCGCCGCGCAGGCGGCGTTCCTCACCGAGCACCTGAGCACCCCGCCCGACGACGTGTCGCTGAGCCCGGACGACGTCCGGCTCCTCGGCGACCGGCTCACTCCCACCCCGACCGGATTGGCGTGACCATGGAACTGGCGCCGATGACGCTGCGCACGACCGGCCCGCGTACCCCGCGTTACGCCGTCTGGGACTGGACCTGTCCCTCGCTGACCCAGGAGGCGGCCTGGCACGCCGCGCTGCGTGCCATCCGCGCGCAGGAGGAGGGCCGGACCGGTGGCCGGGTCACGTGGACGGTGCTCGACGGCCGGGTGGTCGACACCCGGCGGCACGAGGACGGTGCGGCGCTGCCCGCCGAGGACGACGACGGCTTCGCGGGCTGGTACGCCCGCGTGGAGGCCGCGTACGGGTCCGGCACGCCCGTGCTGTTCTACGCGCGCGACCTCGCCCGCCACGACCGCGACCTGTTCGAGGTCGTTCTGTCGGCGATCGGCGGCTCACCGGACGCGTTCCCGCTGCCGCGCAACCGTCTTGACGTCGAGGTCTTCGGCGGCGACTACCGCCGTACGCCCGGCGGTGTGCACCGGGAGTACTCGGTGAACCGGCACTTCGTGCTCGCCGGCACGAAGGCGATGCACATGTGGCCCGGGGACGACTGGATCCCGGCCGGAGCCGAGCGCCGGCACACCACCGGGTTTCTGCCGGGCGTCGGCGAGGAACACCTGTCCCTGCCGGATCCGGCCGCCGCCGACGCGTCGAGCCGCGTGCTACGCGCGTCAGCCGGGCAGGTGTTCGCCTGGGTGAACGGCCTGTGGCACATCGGCGAGACGGAGGGACCGGCCGTCGGCCTCAACCTGGCCTCCTACATGGCGTCGTTCGACGCCGACGAGGCGCCGTTCACGCTGGAGGCGACGGAGGAAGGCCGGGTGACACGGGACTGGGTGGAGGCGTACCGGTCCTACCTCGACACGCCGTACGGCGCGCCGCCCGGCTCCGACGCGGCGCTGGCCGCCGCGTCCGCGTTCGGCATCGAGGGCGCACCGCCCCGTACACCGGCCGGTGAGCCGCCGGCGAAGGTCGTGGCCGTCACCCACGCGCCCCTGCTGTGGTGTGCCGAGGAGGACCACGTCACGGTCGCGACGCACGGCCGGTCCGCGCGGTTCGCCGCGACGGTGGCCTCCTGGCTCGCCGAGGTCGGACGGCTGCCGGTGGGCGGCTCCTGCGAGGTCCCGTCCGGCGCCGCGCACTGCGCCCTCGCGGCGTGGCTGGTCGCGGGCTCCGCCGTCGCCGGGGCGTGAGCGCCGGTGCCAGGTCGGCGCGTACGGCGTTCCGGCTGCTGCTGTGGGCACGGACGATCTCGGCGCTCAGCGACTTCATGGTGCCGGCCGCGCTGGCCATCGCGATCGTGGACCGGGGCGGTACGCCGGGCGAGCTGGGGCTGGTGCTGGCGTGCGCGCTCGTGCCGAAGGTCGTGCTCCTGCCGTTCGGCGGCGCGCTGGCCGACCGGTTCGACGCCCGGCGGGCCGCCATCGCCGCCGACGCCGTACGGGTGGTCACCCAGGCGCTCATCGCCCTGGAACTGACCGCCTCGTCGCCCGACGTCGCGGTCATCGCGGGCGCGCAGGTGGTGGCGGGCTCGGCCGCCGCCTGCTCACTGCCCACCACGTGGCCGCTGCTCATCGCCGTGGTGCCGCCGCCCGAACGGCAGCGCGCCAACTCGCTGCTGAGCATCGGACGCAGCGTCGCCCTGCTGCTCGGCCCGACGATCGCCGGCACGCTGATCCTCACCACGGGGCCCGCCGCGGTGTTCGTCATCGACGCGTCGGCGTTCGCGGCCGGGGCCGCGCTCCTGTCGCGGGTGCGGACCGGCCGTACCGGGCACGCCGGCCGGTCGCTGTGGGCGGACCTGCGCGCCGGGTGGGCCGAGGTGCGCGCCCGCGACTGGTACTGGACGAGCCTGGTGGCACACGCGTCGTGGAACTTCGCCTCGGGCGTCCTGGTGACGATCGGCCCCTCGGTCGTCATCCACCGGATGGGCGGCCGGACCGTGTGGGTGGTCCTGCTCCAGGCAGGCGGGATCGGGCTGCTCGCCGGGTCCGCGCTGGCGACGAGGGTCCGGCTGCGCCGCCCGGTGCTGACCGGAAACCTGGGCTTCTGCGTGTACGCCGCGCCGCTGCTGCTGCTCGCGGCCGGGGCGACCGCACCCGTGGTGATCGGCGCGTACGGGGTGGCGATGGCACTCGCGGGGTTGATGGACCCGATCTGGGACAGCACCGTGCAGGCCCTCATGCCCGAGCACGTCCTCGCCCGCGTCACCGCCTACGAGCTGGTGCTGTCGCTCGGCGCGCAGCCGCTCGGCGTGGCCCTGGCCCCGACACTGGCCGCGGCGACCGGCCCGGGCGTTCCGCTCGTCGCCACGGCGGCGATCGTGGCGGCGACCTGCGCCGGCACGGCCGCGGTCCCCGGCGTACGGCGTCTGCGCGTTGACGCGCTCTAGGGGCCTGTCTCAAAGCCCCGCTGTCCTACTGCGCGGCGCCCAGACGACGCCTCGCCGCGTTGTCGTCGGTCGCCAGCCAACACCAGGCTGACTCCCTCCTCCGCCTTGCGACGCGCCGCCTGGACGCCGCTCGCTACGGACGGGGACTTCGAGACAGGCCCTAGTA
>NZ_BSTJ01000013.1:265847-361297 GCF_030269445.1 Actinoallomurus iriomotensis | reverse complement strand
CGTTACGGTGCGGCATGGGGGCCTTTCTGGTCGATGTAGATGTCGCAATCCACACCGAGCCAGAAGGCCCTCACCTATTTCAAGATCATCCACCCGTGTCGCCGTACCAACCTCCGTGGTCAGTACAGGTAGTGCTCCACCTGCCGGGTCGCGTCGGTGAACCGCGAGGCGTTGTCCACCTCGCCCAGCACGGTCTCCTCGCCGTACACGGCGCGCAGCGCGGCGGCGATCTCCTCGCGGGTGACCGGGGTGTCCCGGGTGGCCTCCGTCTCGTCCTCCCGGCCGAACGTGAGCCGGTACCGGTCGCCGCCGACCGGCACGAGCATCGCCCAGTAGCCGTTCACCTGTCGCGTCAGGCCGCTGATGTGCCCCACCCGCCGTGGCACCAGCGACGACGTGGCGGACAGCCGGACGTCGGCCAGCACGGCGAGGTAGGTCCCGGGCCGGCCGGGGAACGGCAGCCCGAGGAGTTTGCGGACCGTGCTCCGGCCGCCGTCGCAGGCGACGAGGTGCCGCGCCCGTACGCGCAGCCCGTCCGCCGACACGGTCACGCCGTCGCCGTTCTCCACCCCGTCGACCGCGGCGCCGCGCCGGATCCGCGCGCCGCGGGCGGCCGCCCGCTCCTCCAGCACCTCCTCGATCTCCCACTGGGGAATCGTGATCGGGTACGGGTGCCGGGTCTGCCACGGCGTGCAGTCCAGCGGCACCGGCAGCATCGCGAAGTGACCCCCGACCGGGTCGCGCGGCATCGCGCGGCGGAGCAACGGCTTCAGCAGCCCGCGCATCTCCAGCAGTTCGGCGGTACGGGGCTGGATCGCGCCGCCCTTCACCTGTTCGACGCGCCGCGGCAGCTTCTCCAGCACCAGGGTCTCCACCCCGGCCAGCGCCAGCTCGTACGCCAGCGTGAGGCCGGTCGGACCGGCTCCCGCGATGACGACCTCCGTCTCGACGTCCGTCAACGTGATCCCTCCTCGATAGACCCGGTGTAAATGTATACCAGGTGTAGAAATCGACCGAGTGCGGCTCACTGCTACCGTGGACGCCGTGACCGAGCAGCCCGGACTGCGGGAGCGCAAGAAGCGGCGGACCCATGCGGCGATCTCCGAAGCGGCGATCGCCCTGTTCCTCGAACGCGGCTTCGACCAGGTCTCGGTGGCCCAGGTCGCCGAGGCGGCCGAGGTGTCCAAGCGCACGCTGTTCGCGTACTTCCCGGCCAAGGAAGACCTCGTCGTGCACCGCTTCGCCGACCACGAGACGGAGAGCGCACGAGTCGTACGCGCCCGGCCGGAGCGCATGACGCCGCTGGCCGCCCTGCGCGAGCACTTCCTCGACGGATTGCGCCGGCGGGACCCGTTCAGCGGCCTCAACGACCGCCCGGACATCCGCGCGCTCTTCCGGATGATCCTCGAGACGCCGGCCCTGATCGTCCGGTTGGAGCGCTTCAGGAGTACGGGAGAGCGCACGCTCGCCGAGGCGTTGCGCGAGACGGCCGACACCCCGGACCTCACCGCCCGGCTGGCGGCCGCCCAGATCGTCGCGGTCCACTGGACGCTGGCCCTGGACAACGCCACACGGCTGGCGTCCGGCGAGACCGCCGACGAGCGGTACGCGGGCGCGGTGGACGACGCCGAACACGCGTTCGCGCTGCTGGAGAACGGACTGCGCCGGCTGCCCCGGCACGGCTCATAGAGGCGTCCCGTACGGGACGGGGCCGTCAGGCTTCGGCGTGCCGGCGGATCCACTCGTACATGGCGACGCCGCTGGCCACGCCCGCGTTGATCGAGCGGGTGGAGCCGTACTGCGGGATGTGCAGCACGATGTCGGCGGCGGCCCGCGCCTCCTCCGAGAGGCCCGGCCCCTCCTGGCCGAACAGCATCAGGCAGGCGCGCGGGAGTTCGGCGGCCTGGATCGGGCGGGACCCGGGCAGGTTGTCGATGCCGATGATCGGCAGGTCGCGGTCGCGGCACCACTTGACCAGGTCTCCGGTCTCCGGGTGGTGGCGGACGTGCTGGTAGCGGTCGGTGACCATGGCGCCGCGGCGGTTCCAGCGGCGGCGGCCCACGATGTGCACCTCGGCGGCGAGAAACGCGTTGGCGTTGCGGACGACCGCGCCGATGTTGAAGTCGTGCTGCCAGTTCTCGATCGCGACGTGGAACGGGTGCCGGCGCGTGTCGAGGTCGGCGACGATCGCCGCGTTGCTCCAGTACCGGTACTGATCGACGACGTTGCGCCGGTCCCCCTCGGTCAGCAGCACCGGATCGAGGCGCGGGTCGTCCGGCCACGGACGCGGGTGCGGGCCCACGCCCGGCAACTCCTCGGCGGTCATGCGCCGAAGGATATGCGCCCGCACGCGCCGGCGCCTTCGCTCGAGGGGTTCGGGCTTGCCGGGTCAGCGTCCGGTGGCGCCGTCGATGAGTTCGCGCAGGATGTCGGCGTGCCCGGCGTGGCGCCCGGTCTCCTCGATCAGGTGGGTGAGGGTCCAGCGCAGGGACGGCGCCGGGCCGGACCGCCCGCCCGGGCGCGGTCCGGCCGCGGCGAGGTCGGGGCAGGCGGCGATCACCTCGTTCGCGCGGGCCGTGGTCTCCCGGTAGGCGAGGAGAAGGTCGTCGGCGCTTTCGTCCGGTTCCGGATGGAATGTGGCTTGCCAGTCGGTGATCGAATGGCCGAGCAACCAGTGGCGTTCGACGTGGGTGAGGTGCTTGACCAGGCCGAGCAGGTTCGTTCCCGACGTGACGCCGGGCGTGCGGATCTGCGGTTCCGGGACGCCGGTCGTCTTGGCGATCACCGCGGCGCGCAGGTAGTCGAGGAAGCCCACCAGCACGTCCTTCTCCCCGGGCCCGGTCTTCGGGGGGCCGGCGTCGCGACGTTGCTCGGCGGAGCGGCGCGTTGGTGGCATGGTCGTCCTCTCGGATCGGGGCAGGCGAACACGGCGACCACCCTCACCGGAACCTCCGCGAATCGCACGAGAATTTGCGGAATCGGCAATATGAGCGAGGAGCTCATCACCGTTTCGGTGTTCGCTGGAAGAGCGCGAACAGCCACAGCAGGGACGGCACCAGCAGGACCATTCCCACGACGACCGAGGCCAGGGTCGCGTGCAGGACCGGCGGGTCGGCGGCGGCGCGGGTGACGGTGACGTCCGGTGGGAGCAGCAGCGGGTACTGCGCGGCCGCCCACCCCCAGAGCACCGCCGCGACGGCGAGTCCGGCCGCCAGCCGGGCCGTCGTGTAGTGACGCAGCAGGAGCAGGACCAGTGACACGATCCCCGCGAACCCCGACACGGCGACGAGGGGCAGCGCGCGCCCCGTCAGCCCGGCGTACAGCCGTGGAGCGTCGTCGCGAAGGACGACGATGCCGCCCAGGACGATCGCGCCGGTCACCACGGCGGTGACCAGGGCGCGGTGCCGGAACGCCTCCGCCAGCCCGGTATCACCGCCGCGGCGGGCGTCGCCGGTGAGGTAGACGGCCGCCAGGTACGCCGTACTGCCGACGGCGACCAGGCCCGCCAGCACCGACGTGGGGTTCCACCAGCTCGTCAGCAGGTCGCCCCGGGCCAGGCCCGGGGGCACGCGCCCGGACGCGACGCCGCCCGCGACCGTGCCCAGGAAGAACGGCGTGAGGATCGACGACAGCGCGAACGCTCCGCCGAACAGCCGCAGCTGCCACAGCTCGGTGCTGGCCTTGCGGAACGCGAACGCCGCGCCGCGGGCGATGATGCCGAACGCGATGAGGGTCAGCGGGATGTACAGGGTCGAGGCCACGGAGGCGAACACCCGTGGGAAGCACGTCCAGAACATGACCAGGACGAAGATGAGCCAGACGTGGTTCGCCTCCCAGACCGGTCCGATCGAGTGCTCGATGAGCCGTCGCTGCGCGAACCCGCGCCGGGCCCCGCCCGCCAGCATGTCCCAGAAGCCGCCGCCGAAGTCGGCCCCGCCCAGCAGGGCGTACAGGGTCACCCCGACCCAGGTCAGCACCAGCAACCACTGTGCAGAGGTCATGGTTCGTACTCCTCGGCCCAGCCTTCCTGTGGCGCGCCGACCGGGCGGCTCCGGAGCCGGTTCAGGACGTACGCGATCGCCACGGTGAGCACGGTGTAGACGACCAGCACTGCGACGAGGCCTGCCCACAGGCCGGGCGCCGGGTTGACCGCGTCGGCCGTGCGCTGGTGGTGCCACACGATCCACGGCTGCCGGCCGACCTCGGTGGTGACCCAGCCGGCCTCCAGCGCGACCACGGAGGCGACCCCGGCGACCGCGCAGAACCAGAGGAACCACCGCGACCGCGGCAGGTCACGCCGCCGCCACCAGGACAGGGCGAGCCAGGCGGACAGGGCCAGCAGCCCGAACCCGATCGCCACCATCGCCTGGAAGCTCAGGTGCACCGGGTTGATCGGAGGCCGGTCGGCGGGCGGCACTCTGTCCAGGCCCTGCACCACCGCGCCGGGCCGGTAGCCGACGAGGAGCGACAGGCCGTCGGGGATGCGCAGGGCGTACCGGATCCGCCCGCCCAGGTACAGGCCGCCGACCGAGATGGGCCGGTGGGAGCCGGTGTGGTTCAGGCCCTCGATCGCGGCGAGCTTGGCGGGCTGGCGGGTCGCCAGGAACCGCGCCAGGGTGTCGCCGACGACGATCTGTACCGGCGTCACGACCGCCGCGACGATGAATGGGAGCAGGAGGCCGATCCGGTGGTACCGGTCACGGCGGCCCCGCAGCATCCCGGCGGCGTACACGCTCGCGATGCCGAACCCGGTGACCATGAAGGCGGCCAGGACCATGTGCACGACCTGCCAGGGCATGGCCGGGTTGAACAGCGCCCGCCACGGCCGTACCCGCGTGACGGCGCCGTTCACCAGGTCGAAGCCGCGCGGCTGGTTCATCCAGGCGTTCGCGGCGACGACGAAGAAGGCGGAGGCGACCCCGGCGACGCAGACCGGCAGGCCGGTCAGCACGTGCCGGTGCGGCGACAACCGGTCCCAGGCGTACAGGTAGATGCCCAGGAAGATCGCCTCGATGAAGAACGCGAACCCCTCCAGCGCGAACGGCAGGCCGATGACCTGGCCGTACGTCGCCATCAGGCCGGGCCAGAGCAGCCCCATCTCGAACGAGAGGATCGTGCCGGAGACCGCGCCGACGGCGAACAGCACGCCCATCGCCCGGGCCCACTGGCGCGCCAGCCGTACGTAGTCCTCGTTGCCGGTCCGCAGGCCGCGCCACTCGGCGAAGACGGTGAGCGCGGGCATGCCCACGCCGAAGCAGGCGAGGATGATGTGCCAGCCCAGGGACAGCGCCATCTGCGCCCGGGCGGCCGTCAGGTCGGCCGGTGTCGCCGCCGCGAACACGTGCACGTCTCCCCCGATCGGCCATCCACGCCCCTGTGAGCGTGGTACCCCGCTCCGGCGATAATCAGCGGATGACGATCAGGCGGATGACGGTGGCGGAGCGGCGGGCGCGGATCGGTGCACGGCACGGCCTGGCGGCGCCGTTCGGGAGTGCCGTGGAGGCGGCCCGCGCGCTGGTGGCGCTGCACGGCACCGATCCGGCGGCGGTGTACCTCGCGGCGGCGGCCCGGATGCGCTCCCCCGGCGTCGCCGACATCGAGCGGGAGCTGTACGAGGAGCGCCGGCTGGTGCGGATGCTCTGCATGCGGCGGACCGTCTTCGCCGTCCCTGCCGAGCTGGTGCCGATCGTGAAGGCGGCCTGCGCCGACGACGTCGCGCGCCTCGAACGCCGCCGTACGCTGAAGTTCCTCCAGGAGGCCGGGCTCGGGGACGACGCGTGGCTGCGGGAGGTCGAGGAGGAGACGCTCGCCGCGTTGCGGGCGCGCGGCGCGGCGTACGGGGCCGAACTGTCCGCCGACGTGCCGCGCCTGAAGGAACGGATCGTGCTGGGCCGCGGCAGCCGGAACGAGGCCAGTCCGGCGATCGCGAGCCGGGTGCTGCTCGGCCTGGCCGTCGAGGGCCGGATCGTCCGTGGCCGCCCGCGCGGTACGTGGATCAGCAACCAGTTCCAGTGGTCGCCGATCGAGTCGTGGCTGCCGGACGGGATCCCGCAGGTGCCCGCCGAGACCGCACGAGCGGAACTGGTCCGCCGCTGGCTCGCCGCGTACGGGCCGGGCACCGCCGCCGACCTCAAGTGGTGGACCGGCCTGACCATGACCCAGGTCAGGCAGGCCCTGGCACAGGTGGAGACCGAGGAGGTCGACCTGGACGGCACGCCCGGCCTGGTCCTCGCCGGCGACGCGGAGCCGGTGGCGCCGCCGGCGCCGTGGGTGGCGCTGCTGCCGGGCCTGGACCCGACCGTGATGGGCTGGACCGGCCGGGACTGGTACCTGGGCGAGCACGGCCCGGCCCTGTTCGACCGGTCGGGCAACGCGGGCCCGACGGTCTGGTGCGACGGCCGGATCGTGGGCGGCTGGTCCCAGCGCGCCGACGGCTCGGTGGTGTACCGGCTGCTGGAGGACGTCGGCGCGGAGGCCGAGACCGCCGTGAAGGCCGAGGCGGCCCGCCTGAGCGAGTGGATCGGCCCGGTACGGGTGATCCCGCGGTTCCGTACCCCGTTGGAGCGCGAGCTGTCCGCCTGAGGGGGTAGGGAGTGAGGGTGGCGACGCTGAGCTGGAGGTGAGGAGCCATGGCGGAGCCGGCGGTCAGGAAGACGCGTAAGGGCACGGTCGTGGAGGTGCCCGTCCTGGGCGCGGTGACGCTGCCCCCGCGCGACCGGCTGATCTTCTACGCCGGGCTCGGGGTGCTCGCCGCCTTCGAGGTGGTGGAGTGGCCGGTCGCGGTGATCGTCGGCGTCGGCCACATGCTGGCCGACCAACGACACTGGCGCGACGGCCAGGAGGTCGGCGAGGCGATGGAGCAGGCCTGAGACATGCCACCGACGTACGACCAGGCGTTCGCGGACCTGGCCGAGATCTACCTCGAGGACTCCTGGGTGCTGGAGGTCGGCGTACGGGACGGGGCGCTGGTCTTCGACCTCGAGGCGGTCCTGACGGAGCGGCACCCTCGCTACCGGCCGCCGCGGCCGGGCGAGATGTACTGCTACCGCCGCGGCCGGTTGACGGTGAGCGGGCGGCCGGTCCTGTTCCGGGGCTCCGAGCGTCCGCCGAACCGCGACCCGGACGGGGAACCCGATCGGGGCAACATCGACGTTTTCGCTCCCCTCGCCGGCGATTCGTCCGGCTGGCGGGTTGAGGGCGAGTGGGGCGAGGCGGTGGTCGGCTCGCCCGCGGTCGTGCTCGACCTCGGTCCCTGACATCGGCGGATCGCTGGACGTGGGCGGCACGGTGGTGCTCTGATGTGCGCATGCGGCGGTGGAGCCGGTTACGCGCTTGGTGGTTGCTCGTCGTCGCGACGGCCGGTGGGGCCGCGGTCGCCGGGCTGACCCGATCGCTGCCGACCACGATCGGCGTGGCCGTGGTCGCGGCCGTCACGGCGGTCACCGGCGTGATGTCGCGAAGAGGGACCGAGGCGCTGGACGAGGGGCATCGCCGGGTCCTCGACGCGCGCGACAAGCTGCTGCGCGACCGACACGGCCGGCCGCCCCGGGTGAAGGACGTCACCGACCTGGTCGCCCTCGGCGTGCACCGGGCCGCCGCCACGCCCCACGGACCGGTCCTGCCCGCCTTCGTTCCCCGGGACCGGAGCGCGGAGGTGGAGGCGGCGCTGGGCACGCATCCCTTCGTGGTCATCGTCGGCGAGTCGACGGCGGGCAAGTCGCGGCTGGCTCTGGAGGCGGTACGGGCGCGGCTGCCCGAGCACCGGTTCCTCCTGCCCGACCCGGACGACCACACGTCGATCCTCGCGGCGCGGCGGGCGGCCGCCGGCCTCGGGCCGTGCGTCGTCTGGCTCGACGACCTCGAACGCTACCTCGGCGCCGGTGGGCTGACCTCGCACGTCCTGCGGCAGATCGGGGTGGACAATCCCGAGGCCGTCGTCGTCGCGACGATCCGTACGAAGGCACGGGAGCGGTACGCGGGGCCCGACGACGCGACCGGCCCCGAGGACCGGCGTCCCGATCGGGGCGTGTTCGACCTGGCCGAGGAGATCCGGATCGACCGCCGGTGGAGCCCCGCGGAGATCGAGCGGGCACGCTCGTCGGCCGACCCGCGGATCGTCGTGGCACTCGCGCAGGCGGACCGGTTCGGCATCGCGGAACACCTCGCCGCCGGTCCCCGGCTGCTGGCCCGGGCCACGAACGCCTGGGACCCCGAGGGCGGGCACACGCGTGGTGCGGCCCTGGTCGCGGCGGCGATCGACGCCCGGCGGGCGGGCTGGCACGGTCCGCTCCCCGAGGCGTTGCTCGAACGCCTGCACGAGCACCACCTCGCCGCACGCGGCGGAGCCCTCCTTCGCCCGGAGCCGTGGGAGGCGGCCCTGACCTGGGCGACCACCCCGGTGTTCGCGGTGAGCAGCCTGCTCGTCCCCGACGAGGCGGACCCCCGCTCCCACCGTGTGTTCGACTACCTGGTCGATGCCGCGGAGGCGGGAGCCGACCCCCTGCCGGACACCGTGTGGACGCTCCTGCTCGACGAGGCCGACGCGGCGACGAGCCTCGACATCGGCTGGGAGGCCGGCCTGCGCCAACGTGAGGACATCGCGTACCAGGCCTTCCGCACGGCGCTCGACGGCGGGGTCCTCGTCGCGGCCGTGGCGCTGGCCTACGTCGTGGCGCGCACCGGCGTCCGCCGGGAGACGCGGCAGGCCGCCGACCTCCTCCGTGCGACGATCGCCGCCGCTCCGGACGACGTCGATCCGGCCGAACTCCTGGAACTCAAGAGCGCCCTGTCGTGGTGGACCGGAGCCTCCGGCGACGCCGAGGAGGCCCTGGGCACGGCACGGGAGATCTGGCACGAGGCCCGCCGGGCCTACGGAGACGACCACGAGGCGAGCCTGGAGGCCGGCCTGAGCGTCGCCCGCTGGACCGGCCACACCGGCGACGGCGCGGAGGCGTTCGCGATCGCCTCCCGCATCCTCGACCAGGCCGTCCGGCGTCTCGGCCCCGCGCACACCACCACGCTGAACGGCCGGTTCGAGCAGGCCGTGTGGGCCGGCCACGACGGTGACGCCGATCGGCGCCTCCGGCTCTGGCGCGAACTGGACTCCGACGTCACCGGCCTGCTCGGCGAGTACGACCCTCTGACCAACGACGTCCGGTGGAACCTCGCCGGCGCGACCATCCGCAGCGGCGACGCCGATGCCGGCATCCGGCTGCTCGAGAGCGTGGTCGCCGGACGGAAGGTGATCTACGGGTCGGAGCATCCGCAGACCCTGGCCGGACGGCTGCAGCTCGCCGGCGAGACGGGCGTGGCCGGCCGCCCCGCCGAGGCCCTGGCCGAGGCCGAGCACCTCGTACGGGAGGGAACGTGGGTCCTCGGCGACGACCACGAGATCACCCTGTACGCCCGCTACCAGGTCGCGCTGTGGATCGCCCGGACCGGTGACCCCGGCCGGGCCGAGTCGCTCTTCGCCGGCCTGCTCACGGACATGATCCACCACCTGGGACCGGACCATCCCGCCACCGGCGACCTCCGCGAGCAGCTCAGGCGATCGCCGGACTTCACCGTCGACTACCCGCTGCCGGCCTCCTGGTGACGCCGGGCCGGCCGATGAGTTCTGATCACGGGAGGAGTCTCCTTCTCCGACAAGCCGTGGAACGACATCGTGGTCGACGCGCGCGGCAACGCCTACGCCCACAACATCGGCTACGGCAACCGGCTCACCGCCTTCGACATCGGTCCGGACGGTTCCCTGGGCGACCGGCGAGTGTGGGCGGAGGCCGGGGCCGACCATCCCGACGGGATCTGCGTCGACGCCGAGGGCGCCGTCTGGTACGCCGACGTGGGAAACCGCCGCTGTGTCAGAGGTGCGGGAGGGCGGTGAGGTTCTCGGCGTGGTGGAGCTGGATCGCGATCTGGCAGGCTTTCGTGTCATGTATCCCGGTTCTGTGCTTGGTGAGTTCCTTCGGTCGCGGCGGGCCCGGGTGCGGCCCGAGGACGTCGGGCTGAGCTCCGGGATCAGGCATCGCCGGGTGGCCGGGCTGCGCCGGGAGGAGCTGGCGCCGCTGGCCGGGGTCAGCGTCGGCTATTACACGCGCCTGGAGCAGGGACAGAGCCCGAACGTCTCCGATGAGGTCCTCGACGCCGTCGCCCGCGTGCTGCGGCTGGACGACGACGAGGTGGCGCATCTGCACCGCCTGGCCCGGGTCGCGCGGGCCAGGCGGAAGGCGCGTCCCGAACGGCTGCGGGCCGGCATCAGGCTGATGGTGGAATCGTTCACCGAGGTGCCCGCCATCGCGGTGGGCCGGCGGGGCGACATCCTCGCGTGGAACCGTCCGGCGCACGCCCTGCTGGCTCCGCACTGGGCCTTCGACGCTGAGGAGAAGCCGAACTTCGTCCGCCTCGACTTCCTCGAACTGGACTTCTCCCGCGGGCTGTACGCCGACTGGGAGCAGAAGGCCCGCGACGACATCGCCTACCTGGAGGGGTCGCTGAGCAGGTTTCCCGGGGATGAGGGGCTGACCGCTCTGGTCGAGGAGCTGCTGGCGCTCAGCCCGCAGTTCCACGCCCTGTGGACCGAGCACCCGGTGAGCAACTGCGCGTCCATCTCGCGTGACTACCGGCATCCCGGCGTCGGTGTCATGACCCTCACCGCCGAGCTCCTGCGGACGCCCGACGACGAGGGGCAGGCGGTGACCGTGTTCCAGGCCGAGACGGGTTCGCCGTCGCGGGAACGGCTGCGGCGGCTCACCGAGTCGGTCACGCGGCCGGGACTCGCTCGGCCGGCCGATCGGTAGAGCGCCCGACCCGGCCGGCGTTCGTCCGGCGGAGCAGGACACCGCCGGCGACGGCGCCGAGCGCCGCGACCGCACCGGCCGTCAGGAACGCGGCGTGCAGCCCGCCCAGGGTGGCCGACGCGGCCGGAGCGAGCGCCTCGGTACGGGCGGCGACGACGGCGGTGAGCCCGGCCACGCCGACGGCGCCGACGAAGGTGGGCATCTGGGCCAGGCTGCCGGCGACGCCCTGGTCGGCCTGGGCCAGACCGGAGGTGATCGTCGTGATGGCGGCCACCACGGTCAGGACGTGCCCGAACCCCATCGCGGCCGAGGTGGTCAGCAGGAGCACCAGGCCGCCCTCGGCGGGCAGGAACACCATCGCGGCGGTGCCCGCCGCTTGCACGGTCAGGCCGACCACGATGACCGTCACGGTGCCTCGAGCGCCGATCAGCCGGGCCGCGAGGGACCCCGCGAGCAGGGCCGCGACGCCCTCACCGAGGAAGCCGAACCCGGTCCGCAGCGGCGAGTAGCCCAAGACATCCTGCATGTGGATGCTGAGCAGCAGGGTCGCCCCGCCGCACATGCCGAAGGTGACCAGCGCCATGGTCATGCCCCATTTCACGGTCCCGCGGCGCAGGAGGCGCGGCGGAACGAGCGGGGCCGCCTGCCGTCCCTCGACGACCAGGAAGGCGCCGAGGAGGAGCACGGCGGCCGCCAGCGTCGCGAGGGTCGGCGCGCTCCCCCAGCCTGCCCGGTCGCCGGTGGAGATGCCGTACACCAGGGCGAACAGCCCACCGCTCGCCAGGAGGGCGCCGGGGACGTCCAGCCCGGCCCGGCTCCGTCCCGCCGACTCGCGGACCACCGTGATCGCGCCGAGCAGGACCAGCGAGCCGATGCCGGACAGGAGGAGCATGGTCCACCGCCAGTTCAGCCCGCTGGTGATCATCCCGCCGCCGATCGTGCCGATGACGAACCCCAGCGACAGCAAGGCGCCGTTGACGCCCAGCGCCCTGGTGCGCCGCGGCCCCTCGGGGAACGCGGCGGTCATCAGCGCGAGCGCGGTCGGGCCGATCATGGCCGCCGCGACACCCTGCCCGGCGCGCGCCGCCACGAGCAGGCCCGGGCTCGGCGCCAGCCCGGCCAGCAGCGAGAACACGGTGAAGGTCGCCACCCCGGCGATGAACAGCCGGCGCCTGCCGACCAGGTCCGACACTCGCCCGAACAGCGGCATCAGCGCGGCCGTCGGCAGCAGGCACGCGGTGGCCACCCACTGGAGCGCCGACGCGCCGGCGAAGCCCAGGTCCCGCCCGATCTCCGGCAGCGCCACCGTGATGATCGAGTAGTCCAGCCCGGTCATGAACGTCGCGCCGCACAGGGTGAGGAGCACGACCCGGCCGCGCGGCCCGAGCCGCGCGGAGCCGTGAGGAGTCTCTGTCGCCATGCCGGCCAGACTGCGGCCCGCCGGACCGGGCGACCAGCCCTCCGGTGGAGGTACACCTGTCAGGTGCAGGCTCCCGGTAGGTTCCCGGGGGTGCGTGGATTCGCGGAGGCCGGCGACCTGTCGGGAATGGTGTCGGACGCGTTGGGGGGAAGACCCCGGATCGTCGGGGTGGACCGCCTGCGCGGAGGAAGCAAGAAGGGCGTCTACCGGGTCCGGCTCGACGGGGGCGAAGCGGCGAGCGTGAT
Organism: Actinoallomurus iriomotensis; assembly: GCF_030269445.1. Taxonomy (GTDB): domain Bacteria; phylum Actinomycetota; class Actinomycetes; order Streptosporangiales; family Streptosporangiaceae; genus Actinoallomurus; species Actinoallomurus iriomotensis. Next base: position 348,836 of record NZ_BSTJ01000013.1, on the reverse strand, counting down.
CGTCTACCGCTGGTCGGACGAGGAGGACTTCTGGCCCGGCACCCGGGAGGACGACGCGACAGACCCGTTCGCGCCCGCCTCGGGCATCGCGCCGTTCCTGGCCGCGCGGCGCAGGCTGGACGAGGTCGGGGCCCGCGTTCCCCGCGTGCTGTGGGCCGATGACACCGGGCAGCGGTACGCGGCCGACGTCGCCGTCGTCGAGGACGTCCCGGGCGGCACGCTGGAGGCGCTCTTCGAGACCGGTCCCGCTCGCGCGGACGCCGCCTTGGCCGACCTGGCCCGGACTCTCGACCTGATGCACCGGCACCACGCTCCCCGCCACGGCAGAGTGGACCTGCTGGACCGGGGCGGCGTCGCCCTCGGGAGCTCCTGCGAGCAGCTGGTTCTCGACCGGGCCCGGCGCGACCTCGATGAGGCGGCCGGGCGCGACACCAGGATCGGGACCGTGCGCGACCGCCTCGACGAGCGCCTGCGGGAGCTGCGGGAGCCGGTGCTCCCCCGCGCCGAGTGCGGGCTGATCCACGGAGAACTCGGCCCCGACCACGTGCTGGTGAGCGCCGAAGGGCGGGCCGTCCTCATCGACATCGAGGGCCTGATGTACTTCGACGTCGAGTGGGAGCACGTGTTCCTCCGCATCCGCTTCGGCGAGCGCTACGCGGCCCTCTCCCGGCCCGGGCTCGATCAGCGGCGCCTCGACCTGTACCTGCTGGCCATGCGTCTTTCGCTGGTCGCCGGGCCGCTCCGCCTCCTCGACGGCGACTTCCCCGACCGGGCGCTCATGCGCGGGATCGCCGAGCACAACCTGCGGGAGGCGCTCGCCCTGCTTCCGTAAGCCGGGCTCACGGCCGAAGGACGATCTTGCCCCGAGTGTGGCCGCGCTCCAGTTCGCGGAAGGCGTCCCGTACCTCGTCCAGCGGGTACGTGGCGGCGATCGGGATCTCCAGCCGTCCGGCGCTGCTGATCAGCGTGGCCAGTTCGGCGATCACCTCGGCGTTCCCCGCGGCGGTGTTCCCCTCGGTCTTGACTCCGTGCTTCTCGGCGGCCTCGAAGTCGATGATGGTGTCGATCCGTTCCGGAGCCACTCCGAGGTCGAGGGCGAGCTCGACATAGCCGGCGCCGACGGTGTCGATGAAGGCGTCGACGCTCCGGTCGCCCGCGGCCGTTCTGATCCGGTCGAGGACGCCCTCGCCGTACGCGACCGGCAGCGCACCATGCGCGGCGAGCCACCGGTGGTTGGCCTCGCTCGCCAGGCCGATCACGTTCACCCCGGTGTCGCGGGCGAGCTGGACCGCGATCGAGCCCACTCCACCGGCGGCGCCGGAGATCACGACCGTGTCGCCCGGTCCCGCCGCGACGGCCCGCACCGCCGCGTACGCCGTGGTTCCCGCCACGTACAGCGATCCGGCCTGTTCCCACGAGACGTCCGCCGGCCGGTGGACGAGATCGGCGGTCGCCACGACGACGAACTCGGCGTGACTCGCGCGGTCGTCCGTGAACCCGATCACCTCGTCGCCGCTCGCGAACCCCTCGACGCCCGCGCCGGTCTCCACCACGACCCCGGCCAGGTCGCTGCCCTGGCCGGAGGGGAACGTCGCGGGCCAGCGGTCGTGGAGCGCGCCGGTACGGATCTTCGCCTCCCCCGGGTTGATGGCCGCCGCGACGACCCGTACGAGGACCTGGCCCGGACCGGGGACCGGCCGGTCGACCTCGACGACCCGCAGCACCTCGATGCCGCCGTACTGCTGGAACCTCACTGCCCTGGGCATCCCGCACTCCCTGACTCTCCGTGCCGGTTCTTCCGGCGTACGTCGACGATGCTGCCGGGGGGCCGGGGCGGGTACCAGCGGACGGTCTTCCCTAGGATCGGCGGTCCCCGGCTGCCCGTGCGGGGCGGCGCCTCCGCGACGATGGTGGCATGGACATGGACCGCGCTGAACTCTCCGATTTCCTGCGCCGTCGCAGGGAGCGGCTGCGTCCGGAGGAGGTGGGTCTGCCGGCCGGCGCACGGCGCCGTACGCCCGGACTGCGGCGTGAGGAGGTCTCCCAGCTCGCCGGGATGTCCGCCGACTACTACATGCGCCTCGAACAGGCCAGGAGTCCCCAGCCCTCGACCCAGATACTCGCCTCGCTGGCCCACGCGCTGCGCCTCACCGAGGACGAGCGCGACCACCTCTACCTGCTGGCGGGGCACCGGCCTCCGGCGGACCGGCTGGCGGGCGACCACGTACGGCCCGGTCTGCTGTACCTGCTCGACGAGCTCAAGGAGACCCCGGCGCACATCACCAATGACATCGGCGACCTGCTCGCGCACAACACCATGGCCGAAGCGCTCCTCGGCTGCATCTGCTCAGTCCGCGAACAGGACCGCAACTTCGTGTGGCGCTGGTTCACCGACCCGACGGTCCGCCGGATCTACTCCCCCGACGAACGCCGGCAGCACAGCCGCGCCTACGTCGCGGACCTGCGCGCCTCCATCACCCGCCGCGGCGGCGACGCCGCCTCCACCCGGCTGGTCGCCGGTCTCCAGGCGGCCAGTCCCGAGTTCGCCGACCTGTGGGAACTGCACGAGGTCGCGGTACGGCGCAGCAGCCGCATCCGCGTCGACCACCCCGCCGTCGGGCCGGTCGAGCTCGAATGCGAGACGCTCCTCAGCCCGGTCGAGGACCAGAAGCTCGTCATCTTCACCCCACCGCCGGGCACACCCGCCTCCGAGCGGCTGAACGTGCTCCGTGCCCTGAACCACGACGAGTACGCCCGCGCGGCCCCGGCCCACCGCTGACCACGGGCGAGCTCAGCCACGAAGGTTCTTGCTCATGCTGATGTCGTCGATGTAGTGGTCTCCGATCAGCACTTCGTCCCTGAAGCGGCCTTCGACGGTGTAGCCGTGGTGCTCGTACAGTCTCAGCGCGCCGGTGTTGCTGCCGAGGACCTGCAGGCTCAGCTTGCGCGCGCCCAGGGAGGCGGCTCTCTGCTCGGCGGATGCCAGGAGCGCGGACGCGACGCCGAGCCGGCGTGCGTCGGCGGACACCACCAGCCCCGTGACGGCCATGACGTGCGCGGTCTCCGGGAATCTGGTCTTGGGGTGGACGCCGATGGTGCCGACGATCTGGTCACCGAGTTCGGCCACCAGATGGGCCTGCGGCGTCCGGCGTTCGGTGAAGTAGGTGGTGCGTTCCGCCTGCTGGGCCGAGGGAAAGCCTGATCCGGGCGTCCAGGACGCCGTGTCGAGGGCCAGCAGGTCGGCGTCGTCGTCGAGGGCGGCCGGACGGACCAGGGGCTTCCAGGCGATCGTGAGGTGGTCACCGGTCCCCAGGCGCCGCAGATGACGCGTGACCGTCTCCTCGATGCTCGCCAGAGCGTCGGTGTCGCGCGCGGCGGCGACCAGGTCGAGGTGGTCCGGCCGGGACGCCAACCGGCAGGAGCCGCCGGGCAGCATGATCGTGCCGCGGTCATCGGGCGACCGGCCGGCGGACGGCCGGTGCCCCAGGTGGGTGATGAGTTGCGCGAGGTGACGGGCGGCGCGGTCGGTGGGCACGCGTGCGGCCGTGAACAGCATTCGGGTCCTTACGCTCGTACAGGTCATGGCCGGGCGGGGTGCGGTTCAGGGGGACGGAAGAGCGCGACCGCCAGGGTCGCGGGCGGCTCGGCCGGCCGTGCTGCAAGGTTTCTTGCCCATTTGTCAATCTCATGATCCTCTGCTCGGGTCGCGCGTCAGCGCAGGCGCTGGACCCTGCTCAGGTATGTCTGCACCACGACCACGGCGGCCAGGAAGGCGCCGCTGACCACCTGCTGGTACGACGAGGACAGGTCGCCGATCTGGTTGATGAGGTTCTGGATCACGCCCAGCAGCAGGACGCCGGCGACCGTGCCGCTCACCGAGCCCGCGCCGCCGGTCAGCAGGGTGCCGCCGATGACGACCGCGGCGATCACGTCCAGCTCCATGCCGGTGCCCAGGATCGTCACGCCGGACGACAGGCGGGCCGCGTTCAGGGCGCCCGCCAGGCCCGCGAGCAGGCCCGACATGACGTACACCGCCACCTTCGTCCGCGTCAGCGGGACGCCCATCAGCTCGGCCGCGTCCTCGCTGCCGCCGATCGCGTACACGCTCTGGCCGAACCTCGTCCGCTGGAGCAGCACCGCGCCGACGACGAACAGGGCCAGCGTCAGGTAGACCGGGTATCCGACACCGAAGAGGCTGCCCTGGCCGACCCGGGCGATCACCGCGCCGCGCGGGATCAGGTACGTCGTCGCGCCCTCGTTGGAGATCGACAGCAGCAGGCCGCGCGCGCCGAGCAGGCCCGCCAGCGTGACGATGAACGGGGCCAGCCGTACACGGGCGATCAGCAGGCCCTGCACGAGACCGAACGCCCCGCACACCGCGAGCGGCAGCAGCAGCGCGGCCAGCGATCCCCACCGCACCGCGTACGCCGCCAGCACGCCGCCGAGCGCGAACACCGAGCCGACCGACAGGTCGATGCCGCCCGTGATGATCACGAAGGTCATGCCCAGGGCGACCATCGCCAGGAACGAGGAGGTGATCGCGATGTTGCCGAGGTTGGCCCCGGTCGGGAAGCGGTCGAACGCGAAGGAGCCGATCGCCACCAGCAGGACCAGAACGGCGGCGGCGCCGTGCCGCTGGATCAGGCCGAAGGCGCGCTCGCGGCCGGTGGGCCCGGCGGCGGCCTCGGTGACGGCCGCGGTCGCGGTCATGGATTCGGTCATCGCCGGCCCGCCCCTCGCGCGGCGTACACGGCCGCAAGAATGATCACTGCCTGCACCATCTGCGCGATCGAGTCCGCGAGGTCGTGCTTGATGAGCGTCGCGCGGACGAGCTGGATCAGCAGGGCCCCGGCGACCGTGCCCAGCACGCGGACGCGGCCGCCGTTCAGCGGGGTGCCGCCGACCACGACCGCGGTGATCGCGGACAGTTCCATCAAGAGGCCCAGCGACGACGGGTCGCTGGCCTGCAACCGGGCCGTGGCGAGCGTGCCGGCCACGGCCGCGAGCAGCCCCGACACCACGTACACGAGCAGCAGGACGCGCCGTACGGGCAGGCCCGACAGCTCGCTCGCCGTACGGTTGCCGCCGATGGCCACCAGTCGCCGGCCGAACGTCGTACGGCGCACCACCGCCATCACCACGACGGTGAGGACGGCGGCGACCACGACCGGCAGGGGAATCCCGGCGAGGCTCGAGGAGCCCAGGTCCAGCAGCGTCTGGTCGTGGACGTCCTTGAGCTGCCCGCCCGCGACGACGAGCGCGATGCCCCGGCCGCCGACGAACAGCGCGAGCGTCGCGACGATCGGCTGCACGCCGACGAACGCGACGAGGGAGCCGTTGACCAGCCCGACCGCGACGCCGCCGAGCAGCCCGGCCACGACGGCGGGCACCACGCCGTACCCGAGGTAGAGCGGGATCAGGGCGGTCGTGAGCGCCATCACCGAGCCCACCGACAGGTCGACGCCCTCGGTGCCGATCACCAGCGCCATGCCGAACGAGACGATGACGACCGGCGCCACCTGGACGAGCTGGGTGCGCAGGTTCTCCAGCGTCAGGAACCGCGGGGTGATCGCGATGTTGACGAGGATCAGCGCGGCGATCGCGGCGTACACGCCGTAGTCCTGCAGCCAGGCGAGCAGGCGGGCGCGGTCGAAGCGCGAGGCGGGTACGGCGGCGGTCTCGGTGGTCAAGGCGTGCCTCCCCCGGCGTCGGCGATCGTCGTCATCACGCGTTCCTCGGTGAGGTCGCCGCCGGACAGCTCACCGACGACCGCGCCGTCCTTCAGCACCACGACGCGGTCCGAGCCCTCGACCAGTTCCTCCAGGTCGGCGGAGATCAGCAGGACGCCCAGGCCGTCTTCGGCGAGTTCGTCGATCAGCGCCTGGACCTCGGCCTTGGCCCCCACGTCGATGCCGCGCGTCGGCTCGTCCAGGAGCAGGATCTTCGGCTCGGTGGCGAGCCAGCGCGCGAGCAGGACCTTCTGCTGGTTGCCGCCGGACAGCTCGGCGACGCGCTGGTGCGGCCCGGCGGCCTTGATGCGCAGCCGCCGCATGAAGGTGTCGACGATGCGGTCGATGCGCGCCTCGGAGACGAGACCGGCGCGGGACAGCCGGGGCAGCGCCGCGAGCGCGATGTTCTCCCGTACCGACAGGGTGCCGATGACGCCCTCGGCCTTGCGGTCCTCGGGCAGCAGGGCCACGCCCGCGCGGATCGCCGCGGCGGCCGAGCCCCGGCGCAGCGGCGTGCCGGCGACGGTCACCCGCCCGCCGTCGAGCGGCAGCGCGCCGGCGATCGCCTTGGCGGTCTCGGTACGGCCCGCGCCGAGCAGGCCGCCCAGGCCGACCACCTCGCCGGGCCGGATCGCGACCGACACGTCGTCCAGGACGTGCCGGCGGGTGAGGCCGGACGCCTCGACGACGGGGGTCTCGCGCGCCGCGTCATGGCCGCCGGAGAACCGGGTGACCCCGCCCTGCCGCACGTCGGCGACCGGACGCCCGAGCATCAGCGAGACGAGCCGCAGCCGGTCCAGCTCGGCGAGCGGGCCCTGATGGACGACGCGGCCGTCACGCAGCACGGTGACACCGTCGCAGATCCGGTACAGCTCGTCCAGACGGTGGCTGACGTAGATCACCGAGACGGCCCGCTCGCGGAGCCGGCGGACGACGCCGAACAGCGTCTCCACCTCGCGGGGTTCCAGGGACGACGTCGGCTCGTCCATGACGACCACGCGGGCGTCGACGGAGACGGCGCGGGCCAGCGCGACCATCTGCTGCACGCCGACGCCCAGGGACCGCAGCGGGCGGCGGACGTCGACGTCGATGCCGTACGACGCCAGGATCTCGCCGGCCTCCCGGTGCATGCGCCCGACGTCCAGGGTGCCGAACCGGCGGCGCGGCTCGCGGCCCAGGAGCAGGTTGCGGGCCACGCTCAGCGCCGGGACCAGGCCGATCTCCTGGTGGACGGCCTGGATGCCGGCACGCTGGGCCTCCAGGGGGCCGGCGAACTCGGCGGGCCGCCCCGCGAGGCGCATCGTGCCCTCGTCGGGGCGGTACACGCCCGTGATCACTTTGATCAGTGTGGACTTGCCCGCGCCGTTCTCGCCGACGAGCGCGTGCACCTCTCCGGGGGCCAGCTCCAGCGAGACCCGGTCGAGGGCGAGGACTCCGGTGAAGCGTTTGACGACGCCGCTCACCTCGAGCAGCGGACCCTCCTCATCCGGCACGGACATCCCCTAGTACGCCGACGAGACGGACTGCTTCGCGTTGGAGGCGTCGTACTCGCGGTCGGAGATGATCACCTTCTGCGGGATGGCCTCGCCGTTCAGGAAATTGGTCAGGGTCTGGAAGGCGAGCGGCCCGAACCTCGGGTTGGACTCGATGACCGCGGAGATCCAGCCGCCGGGGATCTGCGACACGGCGTTGCGCGTGCCGTCCACCGACACGATCTTGATCTGGCCGGCCTTCTTGCCGGCGCCCTTGAGCGCGGTCACCGCGCCGAGGGCCATCTCGTCGTTCTCGGCGTACAGGCCGCCCACGTCCGGGTTGCTCTGGATGAGCTGCTCGGTGACCTGCTGGCCCTTCTCGCGGGCGAAGTCGCCGGTCTGCTGGAAGGTGATCTGGATGCCGGGGGCCTTCTGCTTCAGCTCGTCCTTGAAGCCGTTGGTGCGGTCGGTCGTGACGTTGTTGCCCGACGCGCCGAGCAGGATCGCGACCTTGCCCTTGCCGCCGAGCGCCTTGATCATCTGGTCGGCGGCGCGCTTGCCCTGCGTGTAGAAGTCCGACCCGATGAAGGTCACGTAGTCCTTGCAGGCGGTGGCGTTGATCTGCCGGTCCACGGTGATGATCGGGATGTGCTTGGCGGCGGCCTGCTGGAGCACCGGCTCCCAGCCGTCGGAGTTGAGCGGGGCGATGACCAGCGCCTGCGCGCCCTGGGCGATGAGCTGCTGCACGTCGCTGATCTGCTTGTTGAACTGCGACTGGCCGTTCGTCGTCTTGAGGTTCGCGATGCCGAGCTTCTTGGCCTCGGACTTGATCGAGGCGGTCTCGGCGATGCGGAACGGGTTGGCCTCCTTCTCGGACTGGGAGAACCCCACCACCCCGCTCTTGAGGTCGAACTTGTGAGCGCCGAACTTGTCGATCGTGCACGTCGGCACGTTGCCGGCCGGGGTCTGGGCCACCTGCTGCTGGCCAGCGGTGTCCTGGGCGCCGGCCTGCTTGTCGTCCTCGGACTTGGCGCAGCCGGCCGCGGCGAGCGTGAGGAGGGCGACGAACGCTGCCGCGCGTACGCGATGGGTCATGGGGCTGTCCTTCCAGAGTGAGGACGAGATGCCGGTATTGAGCCATCGCCGATCGTCTTCTGTCAATACCGATCGCAACCTGACCAGGAACCGATCCGAATATTGCATTTGTGATCGGAGCCGTTCATGCTGCATCTGGCCCCGCGTGCCACTCGCCGGCGCTCATCACCGGCAGATTGGAGCCTCCTCTTGTACGCGCGCAGATCCACCCGGCGGACCCGTCCCCGGGGTCCGGCCTCCGTCATCGTCCTCGCTCTCGCGCTGGTCACCGCCCTCGTCGCCCCCGCGGTACCGGCCGGGGCCGCGGCGGACACGCCGAAGGCACAGACCCAGCTCACCACGCCCTGGACCCACGAGGTCTCGCCGACCAACGCGCTGCCGGACTACCCCCGCCCGCAGCTGACCCGCGCCCGCTGGCAGAACCTCAACGGCAGCTGGCAGTTCGCCGAGGCCTCCGCCGCCGGCCAGGCGCCGCCCGCCGGCCAGACCCTCCCGGACAAGATCCTCGTGCCGTACCCGGTCGAGTCGATGCTGTCGGGGATCCAGCGGCACGTCGACCACATGTGGTACCGCCGGACGTTCACGGTGCCGCCCTCCTGGCACGGCGACCGGCTGCTGCTGCACTTCCAGGCGGTGGACTACCAGGCGGCCGTCTACGTCAACGGCGTGAAGGTCGCCACGCACACCGGCGGTTACGACGCCTTCACCGCCGACGTCACCGGTGCGCTGCGGGGCACCGGCCCGCAGGAGCTCCTCGTCGGCGTCGACGACACCACCGACATCGACGGCCAGCCGGTCGGCAAGCAGCGCCAGGCCGGCGACGGCATCTTCTACACGCCCTCCTCGGGCATCTGGCAGACCGTGTGGATGGAGCCGGTCGCCGCCGCGCACGTCGACCGGGTCGACTCGACGCCCGACCTGGCGGCGAAGGCGCTGCGGGTGACCGTCCAGGCCGCCGGGATCACCACGCAGACCGTCGAGGTCACCGCGTACGCCGGCAAGAAGAAGGTCGGCCGGGTCACCGGTCGGGCCGGGACCGAGCTGAGGCTGCCGGTCCCCCACCCGCGTCTGTGGACCCCCGACGACCCGTACCTGTACACGCTGAAGGTACGGATCCTGGCCGGGCATCGCGCCGTCGACGAGGCGGGCTCCTACTTCGGCATGCGCTCGATCGGGCTCGGCAAGGGCCCGGACGGCAAGGTCCGCATGCTGCTCAACGGCAAGTTCGTCATGCAGGTCGGCACCCTGGACCAGGGCTTCTGGCCGGACGGCATCTACACCGCGCCGACCGACGCCGCGCTGCGCTTCGACCTGGAGGCGCACAAGAAGCTCGGCTTCAACATGGTCCGCAAGCACGTCAAGGTCGAACCCGACCGCTGGTACTACTGGGCGGACCGCCTCGGCCTGCTCGTCTGGCAGGACATGCCCTCGACGTTCGCCTCGCACACGCCGCCGGACACGGTGAAGGCGCAGTTCGAGAGCCAGCTGCACGCGGTCGTCGACCAGCACCGCAGCCACCCGTCGATCGTCACCTGGGTGCCGTTCAACGAGGGCTGGGGCGAGTACGAGCCCGGCCGCGTCGTGAGTGAGATCAAGTCCTGGGACCCCAGCCGCCTCGTGAACGCGGACAGCGGCGTCAACTGCTGCGACTCCCTGCCCGACAACGGCGAGGGCGACATCTACGACAACCACACCTACGTCGGGCCGGGCACCCCCGTCCAGCAGGGCGTCCGCGCGGCCGTGGACGGCGAGTACGGCGGGCTCGGGCTGAAGGTCGACGGCCACATGTTCGACCCGGTGAACGGCTTCGCGTACGAGATGGAGCCGGACCAGGCCACGCTCACCCGCCGCTACACCGAGCTGCAGGGCCAGTTGCTGAAGGTCGAGCAGCGGTGCGGGGTGTCCGCGTCGGTCTACACGCAGATCACCGACGTCGAGGACGAGCTGAACGGCATCTACACCTACGATCGCCGGGTGCTCAAGCCCGGCGCCGACCAGGTACGGGCCGCGAACCTCGCGCTGATCAAGGCGTCCGGCTCGGTCGGCGCCGGCGACGGCACGACCTACCCGCCCGGCAAGCCCGGACTCGACGGGGTGAGCTTCTACCCGTTCGACGAGGGCACCGGCACGGTCGCCAAGGACGCCGCGGGGACGCACGACGCCTCCCTGGTGAACGGGCCCGCGTGGACGACCGGGCACTCGGGGTCGGCGCTGCAGTTCAACGGCTCGAACCAGTACGCCGACACGGGCGCGGCGCTCCTGGACACCACCGGGAACTACAGCGTCTCGGCCTGGGTGAAGCTGGACCGGCTCGGCTCCTTCGCCACGGCGGTGAGCCAGGACGGCGACACCAACAGCGCCTTCTACCTGCAGTACTCCGGGCAGGACGACCGGTTCGCGTTCAGCTTCGCCGGCGTCCGCGCCCTCGCGCCGTCCGCGCCGCAGACCGGGCAGTGGTACCACCTGGTCGGCGTCCGCGACGCGGCGAGCGGCGCACTCACCCTCTATGTCAACGGCCAGAAGGCCGGCACCGCGGCGGCCTGCCTCGGTGACGCCTCCACGGGCCACACCGTGATCGGCCGCGGCCGGTACGGCGGCAACCCGGTCGACTTCTGGCCGGGCGCCATCGACCAGGTGCACGTGTTCGACCGTGCCCTGTCGGCCGATGAGGTCGGACAGCTCTACCAGTCCGGCAAGTGAGCCACGGGAGGGGCCGCGCCCGCGCGGTCCCTCCCGTCCCCGCGATGCGACGGGAGTCGACGTGGAACGACGAACCTTCCTGCGGCGCGGCCTCGCGGCCGGTGGCGGCGCCCTCATCGGACCGGCCGTGAGCCGTCCCGCCGCCGCGGAGCGCCGTGACACCGTACGCGTGGTGCGCACGGTGGAGGCGGCCTCGGCCGGCGGGCACTACACGCCGAACCGGGAGCCGCTGCGCCCCGAGCCGTTCCTGCGGCTGCCGCCCGGCAGCGTACGGCCGGGCGGCTGGCTGCGACGCCAGCTCGACCTCCAGGTCGAGGGCCTGAACGGCCGCATGCCCGAGGTGTCGGACTATCTGGTGTACGAGACGAACGGCTGGGTGGACCCGTCCAAGGACGGCTGGGAGGAGCTGCCGTACTGGCTGCGCGGCTTCTCCGACCTCGCCCTGGTCACCGGCGACCGGCGCGTGCGCGACGAGGCCCGGCGCTGGATCGACGGCATCCTCGCCGCGCAGCGGCCGGACGGTTTCTTCGGCCCCGCCTCGCTGCGCACGTCGCTGGAGGGCGGCCCGGACTTCTGGCCGCACATGCCGGTGCTGGACGCGCTGCGCTCCTACGCCGACGCGACCGGCGACGACCGGATCGTTCCCTTCCTGACCCGGTACTTCGCGTTCCAGCACGCCCAGCCGGCCGCGGTGTTCGGGCGCGGCTGGGGCGCGTACCGGTGGGGCGACACGATCGACAGCGTCTACTGGACCTACAACCGCACCGGCGAGGCGTGGCTGCTCGACCTCGTCCGCACGATCCACGCCGGGTCGGCCGACTACGTGAGCGGCATTCCGACCTGGCACAACGTCAACCTCGCGCAGGGGTTCCGCGAGCCGCTGCAGTACGGCGTGCTGGCCGGCGACCCGGCGTTGCGCGCGGCCACGTACCGCGACTACGACACGGTGATGAACACCTACGGGCGGTTCCCCGGCGGCGGGTTCGCGGGTGACGAGAACTCCCGCCCGTACTTCACCGATCCCCGGCAGGGCTTTGAGACGTGCGGGTTCGTGGAGTTCATGCACAGCTTCGAACTGCTGACGCGGATCACCGGCGACCCGGTGTGGGCCGACCGCTGCGAGGAGATCGCGGTCAACTCGCTGCCCGCGGCCTTCGACCCCGCCCAGAAGGGGACGCACTACATCACCAGCGCCAACTCCATCGATCTGAACGACGTCGCCAAGACCCACGGCCAGTTCGACAACGACTTCGCCATGCAGGCGTACAAACCCGGCGTCCACCAGTACCGCTGCTGCCCGCACAACTACGGCATGGGCTGGCCCTACTACGCCGAGGAGCTGTGGCTCGCGACCTACGACGCGGGCCTGGCCGCCTCGATGTACGCGGCGTCGGAGGTGACGGCGAAGGTCGGCGCCGACGGCACGGCCGTGACCGTCACCGAGGAGACGGCCTACCCGTTCGAGGAGACCGTCACGCTGCGCCTGTCCACGCCGCGGCCGGTGGAGTTCCCCCTCTACCTGCGGATCCCGGGCTGGTGCGACCGCCCGGCCCTGCGCGTGAACGGCGAGGCGATGCCGCTGAAGGCGACGCCGCCCTGCTACGCCGTCGTCTCGCGGCTCTGGCGGTCCGGCGACCGCGTCGAGCTGCGCCTGCCGATGCGCGCCGTCACCCGTACCTGGAACCGCGGGGCGGCCTCGGTCTCGTACGGGCCGCTGACGTTCTCCCTGGCGATCGAGGAGCGGTGGCGGCGGTCCGGCGGCACCTCGTCGTGGCCCGAGTACGAGGTCGGCGCCGGATCGCCGTGGAACTACGGCCTGGACGGCTCGTCGTTCGACGTGCGGCGCCGCGCCGCGACCGGGAACCCCTTCACGCGCCGCGGCGTACCGATCGAGCTGCGCGCCAAGGGGCGCCGCATCCCGCAGTGGCGGGCCGACGACGAGAACGTCGTGCGCCCGCTGCAGGACGGCCCGGCGCGGTCGGACGAGCCGCTGGAGACGATCACCCTGGTGCCGATGGGCGCGGCGCGGCTGCGGATCACGACGTTCCCGGTGATCGGCCACGGGCCGGACGCCCGCACGTGGGTGGTGCCGCCGGTCGCCACGGCCTCGCACGTGTGGTCCGGCGACACGACCGAGGCGCTGTACGACGGCGTCTCGCCGTCGAGTTCCGGCGACCAGTCGATCCCGCGGTTCACCTGGTGGGACCACACCGGGAGCCTGGAGTGGGTCCAGTACGACTACGACGAGCCGGTCCCGGCCTCGGCCACCGAGGTGTACTGGTTCGACGACACCGGGCAGGGCCAGTGCCGGGTGCCGGTGTCCTGGCGCCTGCTGTACCGCGACGGCGACACGTGGCGGCCCGTCGAGGGCGCCTCGGCGTACGGAACCGCGCGCGACACCTACAACCGGACGACCTTCACCCCCGTGCGTTCGACCGGGTTCCGGATCGAGGCACGGCTCGGCTCCGGGGTGTCCGGCGGAATCCTGGAGTGGCGCATGACCTCCTGACCGTCGGCCGGTGATATCGTTTCGATCCGAATCGGAACGATATAGGGGAAGAGGCCGGCATGCTGGCAGCGATCGTCAGGACACCCGGGGAACTGGCCGTGGTGGATGCCCCGGTACCGGTCCCGGCGGCTCATCAGGTACTCATCGAGGTCGAGGCCGCCGGGGCCGGTTACGTGGACGTCATGGCCCTGCGGGGTGAGTACCCCACTCCCCTCGGCACGGGAGCGACACCGGGCGTGGAGGTCGTCGGCCGCGTCACGGCGGTCGGGCCGGACACGCCTGCGGAGCTGGTCGGAGATCGGGTCCTGGCCGTGCTGACGGCCTTCGGGGGGTTCGCCGAGAAGGCCGTCGCCGACGTGGAGGGGATCGTCCCGGCCCCGGACGATGTCGGCGCGCCCGACCTGGTCGCGACGGGAGTGAACGCGCTGGTCGCCGAGATCGCGCTGCGCCGCGCGGGGGTGACCGAGGGAGAGCGCGTGCTCGTCCTCGGCGCCGGTGGCGGGATCGGCGTGCTCGCCACCCAGATCGCCCGCGCCCACGGCGCCGAGGTGACCGCCGTCACCTCGTCCGCGGCCCGCGGCGAGCGCCTGCGCACGCTGGGCGCGACGCGGGTCGTCGACCGGACCCGCTCCGCCCTTCCCGACGACGACACCTACGACGTCATCGTGGACACGGTCGCCGGACCGGCGCTCGGGAGGCATCTGCGGCTGCTCCGGCCCAACGGGCGTCATGTCCTGTGCGGTGCCGCCGCGGGCGTTCCCGATCCGGCGGCCTTCGCGTCGCCGCTGCACGATTTCCACAAGTCACCGACGGTGCTCTTCTTCAGCCTGAACTCGGTCGCTCCCCGGGACCGCCGGCATTCCTGGACGAGGGTCCTGGCGCTGATGGCCGAAGGCCGGCTCTCACCCGTGATCGACCGGTGTCTCCCGCTCGCCGAGGCCGACGCCGCGCTGCGGCGGGTCGCGGACGGAACCGCCTTCGGCAAAGTCGTGCTGGTTCCTCGATAGGCTGTCCGCGCCCCATCAGGAGGATTCAGTCGGGGAGAAGACCATGGCACGCCCGCGGGACGAACGCATCGACCACGCCGTGCTGGCCGCCACGAGCGCGCTCCTGCGGGAGGTGGGCTACTCGGCCCTCACCATGGAGGCCATCGCCCAGCGGGCGGGCACCACGAAGCCGGCCATCCGCCGCCGGTGGAAGAGCCAACGGCACCTGGTCGTCGAGGCCATGGCCGACGACCGGATCGGCGTCGTCGAGGTCGACACCGGCTGCACCCACTGCGACATCGTCGGACACCTCGAAGCGCTCCAGGCCGCCATGGCCGACCCGGCCCTGGGCCACGTGCTTCCGGCGCTCGTGGCCGACCTCGCGGACGACCCGGAGCTGCGCGGAGCCTTCCTCGACGCCGTGTGGAGACCGCGGCGGGAAGCGTGCATCGCCTCGCTGTCGAAGGGAAGAGAGCGCGGCGATCTGCGTCCCGGTCTCGATGTCGACCTCGTCATGGACCTGTTCGCGGCACCGATCGTCTTTCGGGCACTCTTCGGACATCGAGGTCTTGAGGCACGGTTTCCTGAAGACGTGGCGCGCACCGTACTGTCCGGCGTGGGGACCGGCGAGACCTGCCGCCGCCGGAAGAGCGGCTGACAGGTCCCGCCGGCCGGTCAGTTGGCCAGGTCGGCGAACTTTCCGGGCTCGTAGGAGCCGCCGGGGTTGCGGACGATCACGTTGAGCCGGTTGTTGGCGTTGATCATGGCGATCAGCGAGACCAGCGCGGCGATCTGGTCGTCGTCGTAGTGCTCGCGCACCCTGGCCCAGGTCTCGTCCGACACGCCGGGGTGGGCGTCGGCGATCCGGGTGCCCTCCTCGGTGAGCGCCAGCGCCGCGCGCTCGGCCTCGGTGAACACCGTGGACTCGCGCCAGGCGGCGACGAGGTTGAGGCGGACCGCGGTCTCGCCGACAGCCGTGGCGTCCTTGGTGTGGTAGTCGACGCAGAAACCGCAGCCGTTGATCTGGCTGGCGCGCAGCATCACCAGGTTCTGGGTGGCCTCGGGCAGCGGCGACTGGACGATGGCCAGGGCGACGTTGTAGATCCGCTTGGCGATCTTCGCGCCGAGCGGGTTGGCCATCAGGTCGAAACGGGATTCCATGACGTGCTCCTCAGCATCGGATGAACGGGGAGGTCGGTTGTTGATGAGTCATCCGAGGTGGCCGGGCTGGTAGTCGCCACCGCGCTGCCGGACGACGACGCTCATGCGATTGGTGGCGTTGATGAGGGCGATGAGCATCACCAGATCGGACAGCTGGTCCTCGTCGTAATGCGCGGCGGCGTTCGCCCAGGTCTCGTCGGTGACGCCACCGGCCGCATCGGCGATGCGGGTGCCCTGCTCGGTCAGCTCCAGGGCGGCGCGCTCGGCGTCGGTGAACACCGCGGACTCACGCCACGCCGCGACCAGGTTGACGCGGGTGGCGGTCTCCCCGGCATGCGCGGCGTTCTTGCTCCACACGTCGGTGGCGTAACCGTCGCCGTTGATCTGGCTCGCGCGCAGCAGCACGAGCTTCTGGGTCGCGGCGGGCAACGTCGACTCCGCCAGGATCGTCTTGCTCGCCAGGCCGAAGTGCCCGGCGGCCTTGGCGGCGATCGCGGTCGGACTGCCGAAGAGGTTGAGACGAGCCGTCATCGTGTGCTCCTTGTTGTCGTAGCCGGTCGAACAGGAGATGCCGGCGACCCGGGCCCTGTGACACCGCACTCGCGTGACGCACGCCACAGACGTGGCTGTCACAGAACGAGGGGCGGCGGCATCTGATGCGTGTGGCAACGTGGAGAAACGACAGGCAGGAGCCGGATATGAGCGAGCACGCAGCGGACGACACCGACCCGCTTGCGCACGGGGACCGCGTGGACACCGCCACTGAGGCGTTCGTCGCTCACCGCAACCTGCTGTTCACCGTCGCCTACGAGATGCTCGGTTCGGCCGCGGACGCCGAGGACGCTCTGCAGGAGACGTGGTTGCGGTGGGCGAGCGTCGATTTGGACGGAGTGCGCGATCAGCGGGCCTACCTGGTGCGGATCGTCACCCGGCAGGCGCTGATGCGGCTGCGTACGCTCCGCCGTCGCAAGGAGTCCTATGTCGGACCCTGGTTGCCCGAGCCGCTGCTGACCGCGCCCGACGTGGCCGATGACGTCGAGTTGGCCGACAGCGTGTCGATGGCGATGCTGCTGGTGCTGGAGACGCTCGCGCCGGTCGAACGGGCGGTGTTCGTGCTGCGCGAGGTGTTCGACCTGGACTACGACGAGATCGCCGAAGCCGTCGGCAAGCGCCCGGCCGCCGTTCGCCAGATCGCCCACCGGGCACGGGCGCACGTCGCCGCGCGCCGCCCGCGTGACGCCGTCTCACCGGCCGAGACCGAAGCCGCGCTCCAGGCGTTCCAGCGGTCGGTCGAAACCGGCGACCTGCGGAACCTGCTGGACATCCTCGCGCCGGACGTCGTCTTGCTGACCGACGGCGGCGGCGTCGTGCGGGCCGCGCTGGATCCCGTCGTGGGCGCCGAGCGCGTGGCCGCCGTACTGGGCAGGATCGCCGCCGCGGCGTCGCTGCGGCCGGCCCGGGTCAACGGCCACCCCGCGTTGACGATCCGCCTGGACGGCGAGATCGACACCGTCCTGGCGGTACGCGTCGACGACGGCCTCATCACGGGCCTGTACGCCGTGCGCAACCCCGAGAAGCTCTCACGTGTGGAGCGGGAGACCACTCTGCGCCGCTGACCCGGCGGCCGGTCAGAACTCCAGTACGGCGCGGTAGCGGGCGCGTCCGTGCCGTACGTGGTCGAGCGCCTCTTCCATGCGCGCGACGGGGAAGGTCTCCACGGCCGGCCGGATGCCGTGCCGGGCCACGAAGTCGAGCATGAGCCGGATCTGCGCCGGCGGGCCCGTGACGCCGCCGGCGACGGACCGCTCGCCGGTCAGTAGGCGCCGCGGGTCGACCGTCAGCGACTCGCCGGACATCCCGACGACGCAGAGCGTCCCGTGCGGGCGCAGCGTCTCCAGGTAGGCGTCCCACGGCAGGTCCGCCGAGACGGTCGACAGGACGAAGTCGAACGCGTTCGCGACCCGCCGCAGCCCCTCCCCCTCCCCCGGCACGACGAAGTCGTGCGCGCCGAACCGCCGGGCGTCGCTCTCCTTGCCCGGTGAGGAGGACACGGCGGTGACGTGGCAGCCCCACTTGGCGAGGAACTGGATCGCCAGGTGGCCGAGGCCGCCGACGCCCACGACGGCGACGTGGTCGGTCGGCCGGACGCCGTGCCGCAGCAGCGGCGTGAACACCGTCGTCCCGGCGCACAGCAGCGGCCCCGCCTGCGCGGAGGGGATGACGTCGGGAATGGGGTGCGCGTATCGCCAGTCGCTCGCGCGGACGTGGCTGGCGAACCCGCCGCCGGTGCCGCGGACCGCCGTGTTGTCCTTGTGCGGGCACAGGTGCTGCCGGCCGTCGAGGCACCACTCACACGCGAAGCACGCGCCCGCCGTCGCCCCGACCCCCACCCGCTGCCCGACGGACAGGCGCGTACGGTCCACCGCGTCGCCGAGCGCCGTGACCACGCCGATCGCCTCGTGCCCCGCGACCACCGGGAACGCCGAGACGCCCCACTCATCGTCGATCATGCCGACGTCGGTGTGACAGACACCGCAGTGCGTCACCGCGACCTCGACCTCCAGCGGCCCCAGCGGCGCCGGTTCGTACTCGAGCACCTGAACGGGCCCGCCCGGCCGCTCGACCGCGTACGCCTGTGTCATCACTGTCGCCCTCTCCCATGAAGCAACTAAACAGATAGTTGGAAGACTACCCGCACGGACCGCGAAGTGAATAACCGGTTGGTAAGCTCCTCCCATGCGCGTCCGCGATGCCGAGGCCACCCGCCGGCGGCTGCTCGACGCGGCGACCGCCGACTTCGCCGCCCATGGCATCGCCGGCGCCAGAGTCGACCGCATCGCCAACGCCGCCGGCGTGAACAAGGCGCAGATCTACTCCTACTTCGGCGACAAGCTCGGGCTCTTCCACGCCGTGTACCGCATGCACGCCGACGCCGTCGTGGACGCCACCCCCTTCACCCCCGACGACCTGCCCGGCTATGCGGCCGGCCTGTACGACGCGGCCGTCGCGCGACCTGAGCTGTTCCGCCTGGTCACCTGGGCGCGGCTCGAAGGCGTGGCGGCCGACGAGATCGCGGCCGGGGGTGGCGCGGGCGGGTGGAAGCTGCGGGCGGTGGAGGAGGCGCAGCGGGCCGGCACCGTCGCCGCCGGCCTCGATCCGGCGGACGTGCTGGCGCTGGTGACCGCGATGGCGCTGGCCTGGTCCGCGGCCGGCTGGTCCGTGGTGGCCGGCCCCGGCGATTCCGACGCCGACCACGAACGCCGCCGGCGTGCCCTGCGCGCCGCGGTGGCGGGCGCGCTCGGCGTCTGACGCCTCGAAGACCGTTTCAGAGCGTGTGGAGGCGGCGGGATCACGCCCCGCCCGGCGCCCGCGCCGAGGCCATCGCGGCGATGATGCCCTCCTCGGTGACCTCCGGCCCGGTCAGCTCGGCCGCGACCGCTCCGTCGCGCAGCACGACGACGCGGTCGCAGCCGCCGACCAGCTCCTCCAGGTCGGAGGAGATCAGCAGGATGGCGAGGCCGCCGACGGCCAGCTCGTCCAGCAGGTCCTGGAGCTGCGCCTTGGCGCCGACGTCGATGCCGCGGGTCGGCTCGTCGAGCAGCAGCACCTTCGGCTGCATCGCGAGCCAGCGGGCCAGCAGCACCTTCTGCTGGTTGCCGCTGGACAGCTCGTCCACCCGCTGCTGCGGCGAGGCCGCCTTGATCTGCAGCCGCCGCATGAACGTCTCGACGATCCGGTCGATGCGCGCCGTCGACACGACCCCGAACCGCGACAGCCGGGGCAGCGCGGCCAGGCTGATGTTGTCGCGGATCGACAGGCTGCCGATGATGCCCTCGGCCTTGCGGTTCTCCGGGAGCAGGCTGACGCCGGCGCGGATGGCGCCGGTGATGGACCGGTTGCGCAGCGGCGCGCCCGCGACCGTGACCTGCCCGGCGTCGAGCGTCAGCGCGCCCGCGATGGCCTTGGCGGTCTCCGTGCGCCCGGCGCCGAGCAGCCCGCCGAGCCCGAGCACCTCGCCCTGGCGCAGCTCGATCGAGACGTCGGCCAGCGCGTGCCGCCGGGTCAGCCCGGTGGCGCGCAGGTACGGCGGGTCGTCCGGCCGCTCGTGCGCCTCCCCGGGGTGCGCCGCCGGGAGCCGTACGGGCGGCCGGCCGAGCATGAGCGAGACCAGGCCGGCGCGGGCGAGCGCGGTCAGCGGGCCGGTGTGCACGACCCTGCCCTCGCGCAGCAGCGTGACCCGGTCGCAGATCTCGTACAGCTCCTCGAGCCGGTGGCTCACGTAGAGCACCGACCGGTTCCGTGCGCGCTGCTCCTCGATCACCCGGAAGAGGATCTCGATCTCGGGCGGCTCCATCACGGCGGTGGGCTCGTCCAGCACGATGACGCGGGCGCCCGCCGCGACGGCGCGGGCGAGGGCGACGAGCTTCTGCGCGCCCGCGCCGAGCGAGGCCAGGGGACGCCGCGGA
The DNA here is from genome assembly GCF_030269445.1 of Actinoallomurus iriomotensis. GTDB lineage: Bacteria > Actinomycetota > Actinomycetes > Streptosporangiales > Streptosporangiaceae > Actinoallomurus > Actinoallomurus iriomotensis. The sequence continues at coordinate 328,718 of NZ_BSTJ01000013.1, read as the reverse complement.
TCGGCGCGCAGGCCGTACGCGGCGAGGATCTCGGCGGCCCGGTGGTGCATCCGCGCGGTGTCGATGAGGCCGAACCGCCCGCGCGGCTCCTCGCCGAGGAACAGGTTGCGGGCGATGCTCATCGAGGGGATGAGGCTGTCGTCCTGATGAACGCCCCGGATGCCGGCGCGCCGCGCGCCGAGCGGACCGTCGAGGACGAGTGGCTCGCCGTCGCGGCGCAGCCGCCCGCCGTCGGGCCGCTGCACGCCGGTGAGGATCTTCACGAGGGTCGACTTGCCGGCGCCGTTCTCCCCGGCGAGCGCGTGCACCTCACCGGGGGCGAGGGTCAGCGAGACGTGATCGAGGGCGAGCACGCCGGAGAAGCCCTTGACGATCGCCGCGGCCTCGAGGGCTGGTCGTACCACGAGAGTCCTCCCGCGCTCGCCCGGACCGGTCGCCCCCTGACAGAGGAATAGTTGCCCCTCCGATCGCCTCCGGTCAACCGGCTCCGGTCAGGTGTTCCTCCGGCCGCGGACCGGGCGGCGGTCGGGTGCTCGTTCTCCGGGCCGACCACCCCCACCCCCGGCGCGCGGATCGCCCGTTCAGGGGATGCGGATCCCCTGAAGAGGGGAGACGCTCCCGGCCGCGGGCCGCCAGCGTTGGGGGCGTGACGAACGAACGAGCGTGGGTGAGGCCGGTCGGGCTCGCGTGGGCGGCGGTGTACGGCGGGTTCGGGCTGGTCTGCGCGTTGACCGGGACGCCGCTGTTCCATCGGGGTCCGCGTCCCGGACCGGCCGGAGCCGACTGGGCCGTGGTCGCGGTGGCCGGGGTGGCGGCCGTGGCGATCCTCTGCCGTGCGCGTGTACCGCTGTGGGGAGCCTGTGGGCTCTCCGCCGCGTGCGCGTTCGGGCTGTTGATGGACGTGATCACGCTGGTCTTCGGCGAGGGCGTGGACGGCGCGGCGGCGGCCGCCGGCCACGCGCTGGCCGCGGCCGGCGCGGTCCTGCTCGCCGTGTCCGCCCACCGTCCCCGGCCGGCCGGATCCACGGCGGCGGCCGGTCCGCCCGCGCCGGCCTCCCGGCGCGTACGGGCGGCCGCCTGGGCCGGGGCGCTGGCGTTCGTCCCGTACGCGGCGATGAAGATGGTCTGGGCGGCGGGTGGCACGTTCGCGGGCATGGACCGGGCGCGGGTGCTCGCCGTGTCCCGGCGCAACGGTGCCTCCGGCATGTGGCTCACGCTGGAGTCGTGGGGCGTGGACGCCACCGCGCTGCTCGCCGCGCTCGGCATCTTCCTGATCTTCGGGCTGGTGTATCCGTGGGGACTGCGGTTCCCGCACTGGGCTCTCGGGCTGCGCGGGCGGCGGGTGCCCCGCTGGCTGCCGCTGACGCCCGCGCTGCTCGGCGCCGCGACGCTGGCCCCGTACGGGATCGCCGGCGTCGGCTACGCCGCCCTCGGCACGGCGGGCGTCGTGACCGTGCCGCGCGGCGACTTCCCCAGCTCGGCGGACGCCCTGCTGGTGAGCTGGATCGGCCTCGGCGCCTTCGGCCTGTACGGCGTGGCCCTGGCCCTCACCGCCCGCTCGTACTGGCTCCGCACCCGAGACGTCAGGCGCCGGCCGGGAGGACGATGACCTTGCCCGAGAGCGTCCCCGCGGCGGCCCGGGCGTGGATCGACGCCAGGTCTGTCAGCGAGACGCGCTCGGCGACGTCGACGGTCAGCTCGCCGCGGTCCACGCGCGCCACGAGTTCCGACAGTTGCCCCGCGTCGCTGCGGACGAAGAGGTCGATCGCTCGCACGCCCCGCTCCTCGTCGGCCGGGGCGGGCATCCACACGGTGGCGCTGACCACGACGCCGCCGTCGCGGACCAGGGTGGCCAGCGCCGCGAACTCGGCGGGAGTGATCGGCGCGAGGTTGAGCAGGACGTCGACCGGCTCGGTCACGGCGGTGGTCACCTCGGTGGCGGTGTGGTCGATGACCTCGTCGGCACCCGCCGCCTTGAGGCGGTCGCCGCTGCGGGGGCTGCCGGTGGCGATCACGTGGGCGCCGGCAGCCTTGGCCAGCTGTACCGCGTAGCCGCCCACGGCGCCGCCGGCGCCGCTGATCAGGATCCGCTGCCCGGCCTTCAGCTCGGCGTGGTCGAACAGAGCCTGCCACGCGGTGAGACCGACCAGGGGCAGCGCGGCCGCGTCGGCGAGCGGGATGCTCGTCGGAGCCGGTGCCAGGATCTCGGCCGGCGCGAGGACGTACTCCGCCGAGGCGCCGTCGTCGACGAACGGCAGGAAGCCGACCACCCGGTCACCGACCTCAAGGCCGCGGACGCCTTCGCCGAGTGCGTCGACCGTTCCGGCGACGTCCAGCCCGGGGATGTGCGGCAGGGTCAGGGGCATCGGGTCCTGCATGAAACCCGCGCGGATGTTGCCATCGACGCCGTTGAACGTCGTCGCGGCGACGCGCACCCGCACCTGCCCGGTGCCGGGGACGGGCTCGTCGACGTCCTCGTAGCGGAGGACGTCAGGGTCGCCGTACTCGTGGAAGCGAACCGCCTTCATCGTGAGGGCCTCACTCTCGATCGGTAGGTGCTTCGAACTCGAAGCACTTCGGTCAACGTAGCAGTGCTTCGAAGTTGAAGCAAGTGCTTCGAAAATGAAGCAACTGGTAAGGTCGTGCCATGCCTGACACACCGGAGCCGCTGGACGCCGTCCAGCTGGGTGCGTACTTCGCTCTCATGGACGTGGCGGGTCTGCTTCGGCACGCGGTCGAGCAGCAGCTGCGCGAGGCCGGCGATCTGAGCTACGTGCAGTTCCAGCTCCTGGCGCGGCTCGGCCTCGACTCGCCGACCGGCAGAGAACGCATGACCGACCTGGCCGACGGCGTCGTCTACAGCCGCAGCGGGTTGACCTACCAGGCAGGGCTGCTCGAAAAGGCGGGCCTGGTCACGCGTACGCCCTCAGCGGACGACGAGCGGGGCGTCACGGTCGCGATCACCGATGCCGGGCGGGCGCTGCTCGCCAAGGTGCTTCCCGGCCATACCGAGGTCCTCAGGCACCAGCTCTTCGCGCCGCTGTCGCGCCGGGACACCGAGGCTCTCGCCGAACTGTTGTCGCCGGTGCGCGACCACATGCGTTCGGCGCCGCCCCGTTCGGCGGCGCCTCGCCGCCGGCGATGACACGCCGCCCTGCCTCCCGGGCGGGCCAGGGCCGCCCGGCGGTCAGAGGCGGGCGACGTGGAGGCGGACGCCGCGGGCGCTCAGTTCGTAGAGCTCCTCCTGCGGGGCCGCGTCGCCGGTGACCAGGTGGGCGATCTCGTCGGCGGGGACCGTCTGGACCATGGTGTTCACGCCGATCTTGGTGTGGTCCGCCAGCACGACGACCTCCTCCGCCGACGCGGCGAGGGCCTTGTCCGTGCTGGCGACCTGCATGTTCGGCGTGGACAGGCCGCGTTCGGCGGTGAGGCCGTTGCCGGAGATGAACGCGCGGCGCGTGCGCAGGCCCGCGAGTGAGCGTTCCGCGGCGCTGCCGACCAGGGCCTGGACGGGGCCCCGCAGCATGCCGCCGGTCATCACCACCTCGATGCGCGGCGACGCCGACAGGGCCTGCGCCACGAGCAGGGAGTTGGTGACCACCGTCAGGTCGGTGTGGCCGGTCAGCCGCTGGGCGAGCGCCTGCGTCGTGGTGCCCGGTCCGATCACCACGGCGTCGCCGTCCTCGACGAGCGCCACGGCCAGGTCGGCGATGGCCGCCTTCTCCGCCTTGGCCACCTGCGCCTTCTGCAGGTGGGTCGGCTCGCGGGACAGCTCGCCGGGCAGGGACGCGCCGCCGTGGTGGCGGTCGATCAGGCCGTCGGCCTCCAGCGCCCGCACGTCGCGGCGTACGGTGACCTCCGACGACTGCACGGCCTCGGCGAGCTGCCGCAGCGACAGGGTGCCGTTCGCGCGGAGGAGTTCGAGGATCCGCACGCGCCGCTCGGCGCCGAAGACCGGCTTGCGCCCGTCCGCCGCTCCCTGGAGGTCGCTCACGGTTCTCCCCACGCCCTGACCGGATGTGAACGGTTCCGATCGTAGTTCGGGAGCCGGAGAGTTTCCCTACGGCCTACGGTGTCGTGAAGCCCCGGCTGCGCGCGAGCGCGGCGAGCTCCGGCCAGTCCTCGCCGGAGTGGGCGTGGTCGGGCACCAGGCAGCCGAGCGTGATCGGCAGCGGGATCTTGTAGCGCGACGCCGTGAGGTTCGGCGCATCGGTGAAGTCCAGGACCTCGGCGAGGTTGTTGGCGGCGGCGTCGCGTACGGTCAGCGGCTCCAGGCCGAACCTCCACTCGATCATCTTCAGCACCGACGTGTGGTCGTACAGCCCGTGCGCCACGTGGCCGCGCCGCGCTCGCGGGGAGATGACGACGCACGGCACGCGGAACCCGCGCAGCCCGGCGCCCAGGTCGGGATTCGGGTCGGGGCCGACCGGCGGCGGCACGTGGTCGAAGAAGCCGCCCCACTCGTCGTAGGTGATCATCAGGACGGTGCGCTCCCAGTTCGGGCTGGTCACGATCGCGTCGTGGACCTTGCCGAGGAAGTGCTGGCCGAGACGGATGTCGGCGAGCGGGTGCTCGTCCTCGGACATGCCGGGCACCGCCTCGCCGAGGAAGCCCGGGTCGACGTACGAGACCGGCGGCAGCGTGCCGGTCGCCGCGGCCAGGTAGAACTCGGTGATCTGACGGCTGATGCCCAGGTACTTCGTGCCCCACAGGGCGGTGATCGGCACGTCGCTGTAGTAGTAGCGGCCGGTGACGCCCTTGTCGGCGAGCCGGTCCCAGATCGCCGGCATGGTCGCGATCTTGTCGACCGAGGTCGTCGTACGGTCGGTCTGGGCGGAGTGCAGGAAGAACCGGTTCGGGAACGTCGGGGCCATCATGGCGGCGAAGTACCGGTCGCAGACCGTCCACTCCCGCGCCGCGCGCCCGTAGAAGGCCAGGTCGGCGGCCTCGAAGTAGCCGATGGACAGCGCGTCGTTGGACCCGGCCCGCAGCCAGCCGTCGCACGCGCCGTCGTTGAACTCGGTCCGGCCGCCTCCGTAGGAGTGGTCGGGGTCGTTGAATCCGCACCCGGACGGAGTGGTCAGGTGATGGGTGTCGTGCGCGACGCCGCTCGCGTCCGTGTAGGTCAGCCCCGCCTGCCGGCCGTCCGCGCCCGGGAGCCAGCCGAGGTAGTGGTCGAAGGAGCGGTTCTCCATCATCACGACGACGATGTGGTCGATGCCGGACTCGCCGGGATCCGGGAGCGCCGTCGCCGTGGTGGCGGCCCGCGCCCGCCGGGGCGCGGCCACGCCCGCCGCGACCGCTCCCGCCGTCCCCGCGATGAATCCGCGCCGGCTCACATCGTTCACGGTCGTCTCCTCACGTCCCAGGGGGCTCCTCGCGCCCGAGCAGAGTACGACGAAGGCGGTTACCCGCCGGTTGAGCCGGGCGGTCCACTTCCGGACAAGGCCGGACCGGGCCGCACCGCCGCTCACACCACCGGGCCGCGAACCGGATCGCGTTCGGGGCCGTACGGCACCACCCGGTAGACGCCCGAGGCGATCTCCTCGGAATAGGCGGCGACCCGCTCGCGCAGGCCCGGCGGCCAGCGGGTCTCCCGATCCCAGACCACGCCGACCAGGTCGTCCAGGTCGGTGACCTGGAGGCCGGACAGATCCGCACCGGCGGCGTTCACCTCCCGGGGGCAGAGATAGAGCGCGCGCTCGCGGACGCTTTCGAGCTCACGGGCGATCTCGGCCCGGCGGGGGCGGTCGCGAGGGTCGCGGACGTCCACCCCCAGGTCGAGGGAGAAGTACCTGCCGAAAAGACGGGCAGAGGATCGGACGGTGTCCAGATCGCGGAAAACGATGGTGCGGAGCACCTTGGCGAAGTCGCGGGCGTAGACCCAGGCGCGGGCGCGGTCGACGTCGCCGATGTCGCCGGCTCGGAGGATCTCGGCGAGCTCCCGCAGGTAGCTCGGATCGAGATGGGGTACGAGGGCCAGATCATCGACCACGCCCAGGACGACCTCACGCGCGGCAGGACGATCGCCACGGATCATCTCGATCAGGTCCTGGGCATTCCGCAGGGCGTCGAGCGATGAGCGGGCCTGGTCCACCGCGCGTATGTGAGAGAGACACCGGGCGCGCCGAGTGATGAGTGTCACCGGATCGGGGTCGCCGGGGGCGGCCGGTCGGGCCGGCGGACGCTCGCGCCGGTTCCGGGCGGGCTCATCATCGTCCGTGGCGCCCATCAACGCCGTCAGGGCGGAGATCGGGATGTCGCCCATCCGTACCTGCTCCAGCAGATCGGCGTGGCCGGCGGCAAGGGCTTCGTCGAGTTCCTCGTCGGTGAGTTCGTCCTGCGGCTCTCGCGGGTCGTCGGTCATCGCCCGTCCCTCCCCTCGACGCCGCCCGGCCGGGCCGTCTCCGCCGAGGGCCGGCCCGGCGGAGACAGGTGCCGCTTGAGCGTACGGCGGGCCTTCTTCCGCAGGTCGCGTACCTTCTGCTCGGTGACTCCCAGCATGGCCGCGATCTCCGGCCCGGGGATGTCGTCCAGGTCGAGGGCCACCACCGCACGGGCGTTCTCGTCCTCCACTCGGTTGAGCGCGGACACCACGTCCAGGGCCTGACCGGTCAGCTCGGCGTGCCCCGGACCGGACCCGGCCTTCTCGGGCCGCCGGTCGGTGGGTGCGGGGTTCCTCCGCTGGGTCCGGAACTCGTTGAGCGCGACCGCGCGGATCCAGGCGCGTGGACTGTCGATCAGCGGCCACTGCGCGCGCCTCACCTTGATCCAACCGCGGGTGAACGCCTGCTGCGCCGCGTCCTCGGCCTCCCACCGGCCGGCGCCGTTCAGCATCAGGAACCGCACCACCTGGTGGTACTCGGCGTCGAAGAAGTCCATGAAGCCCTGCCGCATCGGGTCCATGCTGACGGCAGGCGCGGCGCGGGCGTCACCGGTGGCCGGATCCGGCCCGTCGTGGACACCGGCAGCCCCGCCTTCGCCATCACTCATCGCCCGCGGGGGACGAGGGGCGCGCCGGGTCGCCGATCTCGACCACCAGGCCGCGACCGCCGAGGTCGATCACGCGGCTGCCCGGCGGAAGCGCTCCCAGGTCCCGCCGCGACAGCCGCCGGGATCGTCCGCGCAGACAGGCGCCTGCCGCGGAGAGCAGGCCGCCGAGCAACGGCGCCGTCGCCGTCACCACCGCCACCGGTTCCATTCGGGTCCTCTTCTCCTCTGGCCCGGCCCGGTGGCCGTGGCTCACATGGGTAAGAGGGTGGAAAGCGTGGCTCGCGGGAAGGGTGAGACGGAGATCTTTCCGGGCCGCCCGCTCAGGAGGCGGCGAGGGGGCTGTGGTCGAGGTTGCGCAGGAGGTCGGCGGTGCTCTCGTAGACCTCCACCGCGCCCGCCTCGCGGAGGTCCTCGGTGCAGATGCCGCCGGTGCGGACGGCGACGCAGACGACACCGGCCTTGCGGCAGGCGTGCACGTCCCAGATCGTGTCGCCGACGAACACCGCGCGCGTGGGCTCCACGCCGGCGCGTTCGAGGGCGATGGACACGATGTCGGGCGCGGGCTTGCTCTCGTCCGCCTCGCTGGACGACGTGGCGGCGCTGATCGCGTCGTCGGCGTCGAGCGCGGCACGCAGCGCCGCGAGTTCGCTCGCGGCGGCGGAGCTGGCCAGGACCACCTTCATGCCGCGCCCGGCGCAGGCGCGCAGGAGGTCGGCCGCGCCGTCGAAGGCGCGCAGGCGGGGCCAGAACGTGGCGTACAGCGACCGGTGGGCGGCTCTCATGTCGTCGTCGGCGTCACGGTCGCGATCGTCCGGCAGCAGGTGGTCGAGGAGCTTGTCCGACCCCATGCCGATCGCGCCGTGGACGTCGGCCATGTCCACGCCGTGCCCGTGCTGCCGGAACGCCTCCCACCAGCACACCGCGTGCAGGTAGTTGGTGTCGACCAGCGTGCCGTCCACATCGAAGATCACCGCGTCTGCCATGTCGGTCGCCTACCCGGGCGCGGACCCGGTAACCCCCCGGCCGATGTCGCGCGGGCGCCCATGTTTGGCCCGGCAGGAGCGGGTAACGGCGAGCCCCATGGACCTTTCCTTTCTCCGACCGCTGTACGAACGGCCTGGCCCCTACGTGTCGATCTACCTGGACATGACGCGGACGGCCGAGGACTCGTCCAAGCTCATCGAGCTGCGCTGGCGCGCGCTGCGGGAGAAGGCGGCCGCCGACGGCGCTCCACGGGAGGCCCTGGCCGCCCTCGACGACCTGGTGCGTGAGCACGACGAGCGCCGGACCTCCGGCGGGCTCGCGGCGTTCGCCACGGACGCGGGCGTGGTCCTGTCCGACGTACGGGACGCGCCGCCCGTCGCCGAGCAGGTGCACTACGGGCCGCTCCCCCACGTCATGCCGCTGCTCGCCGGTGGGCCCGAGCCGCTTCCGTACCTGGTCGTCGTGGCCGACCGGCAGGGCGCCGAGATCACCCGGGTGGGCCGCGACCGGACGCGCCGGACCACCGAGGTCCGGCCCGAGAACGAGTTCCCGATCCGCAAGCCCCACGGCGGCGACCTCAACCAGTCACGGATGCAGCGCGCGGCCGAGGACACCTGGCGCGCCAACGCCAAGGCCGTCGCCCGTACGGTCGATGAGCAGGCCACCCGCGAGAAGGCGGCGGTGATCGTCCTGGCCGGCGACCCGCAGGCGCGCAGCGCGGTGCTGGACGAGCTGTCCAAACCCGTGCTCGCCCGCACGGTGGAGTCCCGCCACGCGGAGGGCGCGCCGCTGGCCGAAGAGGTGGAGCGCGCCGTCGAGCTGGCCGAGACGGAGAACCTGACCGGCCGGGTCGAACGCTTCGAGCGGGAGCGCGGCGAGGGCGGCCGCGCGGTCACCGGCCTGACCGCCGTGACCGAGGCGCTGCGCCGCGCCCAGGTCGACACGCTCGTCATCGAAGATCATCCAGAGTCCACCGACCGCCTGTGGTTCGGCCCGGCGCCGACCGACGTGGCCGCCTCCGCCGCGGACCTGCGTGCGGTGAACATCGCCGAGCCGGAGCAGGACCGGGCCGACGCCGTCCTGGCCCGCGCGCTGGCGCAGACCGGCGCGGAGATCGTCGTCCTGTCCGAGGAGGGGCCGCCGCTGGAACACGGCATCGGCGCCGTCCTGCGCTTCGCCGCCTGAGCCGCCGCCGGCCGGCGCCCGCAGGTGCTCGCGGGCGCCGGCCGGCGGTCAGGTCGTCCCGTCGCGGTTGGCGATGATCACCGCGACGAGAGGGAGGATCGACGCCACCGCCGACAGCGCCACCGCCCACACCCGCGAGAACGGCGCGACGACCGTCCAGGAGATCAGGTAGAGCAGGCCGCAGATCCCCATCAGCGTCAGGTAGATCCGCCTGCGGCGTCTCACGGGACGGCGGCGCGGTCCCCGTACCGCAGCAGGGCGCCCAGCCCCTGGTAGGCGCGCCAGTCGTCCAGCGTGATCAGCAGGAGTTCGCCGTCCGTGCCGGCGAGCGCCCGCACCAGGGCGGCGTCCGCGCGGTCCGGCACCGGGTCGGCCACGCCGCGGTCGCGCAGTTCGTCTGGTGAGGTCGCCAGGTCGGTGCAACGCGGCCCCGTCCACACCGGCGTACCGGCGTCCGCGCGGCCGTCGATCAGCAGGCTCGCGACCTGGGCGTTGCGGAGCGCGCCGACGACGGGCCGCAGGCCGTCCACGGCACGGCGGCCCTTCCTCAGTTGCTCGTTGAAGCGCTCCACGGCGGAGGTCATCCGCGCGGCCCGGGTCCGCCGTACCGTCTCGGCGACGTCGGCGTCCAGGCCCGGTCCGCCGGCGCGCGACTCGACGGTGCGGGCGAGCACGGGTTCGGACAGCTGTTCCAGTACGGCGGCGCGCTCCCGTACGTCGCCCGCGATCACCACGAGCTCGAACCCGCAGGAGCCGACGGTCTGGTCGATCACGCGCGCGGTCTTCTTCGCGTTGGCGCGCCAGGCCTCTTCCGCGGCCTGCTGCACGTGCGGCTGGCGGAACATGTCTCCGCCCTTCGGCTTGTGCACCGGGGCCTCCACCGACGGCGGCACCACGGCGCCCCACCGGGTGCCGTCCGCCGCGACGCAGGTGAGGTTCGCGCCCAGCCGGTTGACCACGGCGACGAGCCGGGAGACCGGCTCCCCCCGCTGTTCGAGCAGCGGTACGACGTGCGGCAGCGGCGCGTACCGGGCCACTTCCTCACGCGGCGGGCCGTCCAGCAGCACCGCGTACGCGACCTCACCGCCGCACGCGAACACCGCCAGGCAACCGGATTCCCGCCGCTCCTTCTCATCGCGAACGACGCGTTCGACCGCCGCGATCGTCTCCGGTGGGGCCCCCTGATCGGCCAGTTCCTTGCACTGGACGTGCCGGCGCACCTCCACGGCCCGCGGATCCTCCGTACGCCGCATGTCGAGATAGACCGACGCGAACGGCCCCGGGCGGTCATACAGCGCCCTGAGGAACGAAAGGTCCATATCGCATGCCATACCCCGTCCTCGGCGGCGGGATCAGGCCAGCGTCTCGACGAACTCCGCGAGCTGCGTCAGGTTCCGGCACTCGTGCATCGGCAACACCTCGGCGTACACCGAGGCAGCGGAGTCACCGGAGTCCCAGTCCCTGGCCGGCTCGGGGTTGAGCCAGTACGCGTGCCGGGCCCGCCCGATGAGCCGGCGGACCGTGTCCAGGCCCGGATCCTGGTAGTTCGTCCGGGCATCGCCGAGGATCAGCAACGACGTCTTGGGCGTGACCGCGTCGCCGTACCGCTCCTCGAAGACCGCGAACGCGCGCCCGTAGTCGCTGTGCCCGCTCACCCAGACGATGTCGGCCTCGTTCGTCATCCGGGTGATCGCCTCGACCACGTCGGCGCCGGGGGCGAAGAACCGGGTGACCTCGTCCAGCCCGTCGATGAACGCGAACGCGCGCACCTTGGCGAACTGCTCGCGCAGCGCGTACGTCAGCAACAGCGTGAAGTGGGCGAAGGAGGAGACGGAGTCGCTCGCGTCGCAGAGCACGACCAGCTCCGGCTTGTGCGGACGGCGCGGGCGGTGGTGCGTGGTCAGCGGCACGCCGCCGGTGGACAGCGAGGTCCGCACCGTACGGCGGAAGTCGAGGCGCCCGCGCCGCCCGTGACGGTTGCGCACGGTGAGGCGCGTGGCGAGACGGCGCGCGAGCGGGTGGATCTCCCGGCGCAGGGCGGCCAGGTCGGCACGGGTGGCGCGCAGGAAGTCGACCTGTTCGAGCGGCGGCCGCACGTTGGCTCGCGCGACGCGCTCCAGGCCGCCCTCCTCGGCGATCCGGCGGCGTACGTCCTGCCCGACGAGCTCCTCGAACCGGGCGATCCGCCGGGCGAAGGTCCGCCGCGCGACCTTCTCGTCCAGGCCGCCGCGCTCGGCGAGCACGGCGTTCAGCAGCCCGGCCATGAGCGTGTCCGCCGACAGGATCCGCAGCACCTGGTAGGAGAACCATGTCCCCGACCCGCCGTTGCCGCGCCCGTACGCGCCCACGGCCCCGCGGGCGAAGGCGCGCAGGGCCTCATCGTCGCCGCTCAGCAGGATGCCGCTGAGCTCGTCGCGGAGCCGCGCCAGCTCCGGGTCGCCGTACGCGGGCCGGTCGCGCGCCTCCTCGGTGCTGCCCATGACCGCCGGGAACCACAGGTCGAAGAGCAGGTCGAACGCCTCACGGTGCGCGGGACGCTTGACGAGCGTGGCCGCGTACGCCGCACGCAGCGACGCCCGGTCGCCCAGGTCGACCGCCTCCAGCGCGTGGACGGCGTCGAGCCCCTCGGCGAGCGAGACCGGCAGCCCCGCCTCGCGCAGCGCCGCGACGAAACCGATGTGCCTATCGAGAAGAGCCATCGAGTTCCTTGCGGGCGCGCTCCTGGTCGGAGTGGTGCTTGAGGACGACTCCCAGGGTGGCGTTGATCGCGTCCGCGTCGAGGTGGTCCAGGCCGAGCGCGAGGAGCGTACGGGCCCAGTCGATGGTCTCGGCGATCGAGGGCGCCTTCTTCAGCTCCAGCGCGCGCAGCGTGGCGACGACCTGCGCGAGGCGTTCGGCGAGGGCGTCCTCGATGCCGGGCACGCGGACCCTGACGATGTCGCGCTCGCGTTCGGGGCTCGGATAGTCGAGGTGGAGGTACAGGCAGCGCCGCTTGAGCGCCTCGGACAGCTCACGGGTGGCGTTGGAGGTCAACACGACGAACGGCCGGCGCACGGCGGTGATCGTGCCCAGCTCGGGGATGGTCACCTGGAAGTCCGACAGCACCTCCAGGAGCAGGCCCTCGACCTCGACGTCGGCCTTGTCGGTCTCGTCGATCAGCAGCACGGTCGGGTCGGCGCGCCGGATCGCGGTCAGCAGCGGCCGTTCGAGCAGGAACTCCTCGGTGAAGATGTCGTCGTGAGTGGCGTTCCAGTCCTGGTCACCGGCGGCCTGGATGCGCAGGAGCTGCTTCTTGTAGTTCCACTCGTACAGGGCGCGCGGCTCGTCCAGGCCCTCGTAGCACTGGAGCCGTACGAGCCCGGCCCGCGTGATCTCGGCGACGGCCTTGGCCAGCTCCGTCTTGCCCACCCCGGCCGGCCCCTCGACCAGCAGCGGCTTGCCCAACGCCGCGGCCAGGTAGACCGTCGTCGCGATGGCGTCGTCGGGCAGATAGCCCACGGACGAGAGCCGCTCACGTACGTCACCGGGGGATGTGAAGGTCATCGGCCCTCCCGTGGCACTGTTCCGAACCGCGTTCGAAACTACCCCACGGCGCGCCCGGCCACGGCGAGCCGCCTCTTCCGCCTCACCGCACGGTCGTCAATGGCACTGGTTGTCATCCTGCGCCTTCTTACCGGGCGGGCAGGTGTACGGGCGAATGGTGCCGATGACCTTCTTGATCTCCTCGCTGGAGACCTCCCCGGAGACGTTCCGGTCCGCGAAGACGGTGAAGAAGGTCGGTCCGGTCGACGATCCCGGCACCGACGCCATGGCGATCGTCTCCACCATCGCGTGCGGTGGGGTGCAGGCGTCGCCGCCGGGGGCGGTCGTCACCGAAACGATGGTGTACGCGGCGTCGATGCCGTTGAGCGTGATGCTTCCGCCCTGGCCGGTGCTGACCGTCGGCGGCCGGGGGTGCGCGCCGGCTCCCCCGTAGGCGGCGCTCGCCCACTTGCGGGCCTCATCGGCGGCCGCGTACTGCAGAGTGCCCAGCTGGTCCTTTGACGGCGTCTGGGCGGACAGCACGCCACCCCGGATACCGGCATCGGCCCGTGTGCACTTGCCCTGGTCGACCTCGGCGACGGCCTTCTCCGCGGCGAGGATGTTCTTCTTCGCGTCCGGAAACCAGGTCACCCAGTCGGGACTCTGCACCTTCCAGGTCGGTGGCACGTCGTAGGCGATCCCGTACTGCGGGGCGAGCGTCGTCTTCCAGCCGGCGATCAACGGTCCCGTCTTCTCCGCGCGCGGCGTCTGAACAGCGGCGCTCTTCGTCGGGGTGGGGCCGGGCCTGGGCGGCGGCTTGCCGTCCCACGTCAGCGCGACGGCCGTGCCCGCGGCGAGCGCCACGACCGCGGCGCCGAGACCGGCGATGACGCCCGCGCGGCGCCCCCGCTTCGGCCGGGAGTGTCCGATGGTCTCCGGCGGCTCGTCCTGGCGGGTCGCCGCGTTACTCGGGAAACGATGATTCGGAGCCCAGTCGGGGGTCGTCGGCGCGGCCGGGGGCCGCCGGTCGGCCTGGCCGCGCAGGGCGGCGACGACCGCCGGGGCGCTCTGCGGCCGCGCGGCGGGGTCCTTGGCGAGCAGGTCGAGAGTCAGCCGGTCGAGATGGTCCGGCACGTCGGGCCGACGCGACCGGGGAGGGGCCGGCGTCTCGTTGAGATGCCGGTACATGATCGCGGCGGGATTGTCCGCCACGTCGAACGGCGGCGCGCCGACGAGCAGCTCGTACAACACACAGCCGAGCGAGTAAAGGTCGGAGCGCGCGTCGAGCCGCTCGCCGCGGAACTGCTCGGGGGCCATGTACAGGGGCGTGCCGATGAAACTGCCGGCCGCGGTGAGCTGTGTCGCGTCGCTGAGCCGGGCGATGCCGAAGTCGCAGAGCTTCACCCGCCCGTCGTCGAGCAGGAAGAGGTTCGCGGGTTTGATGTCGCGGTGGACGATCCCGCGCGAGTGCGCCGCCGCCAACGCGTCCGCCGCCTGCGCCGTCACCGAGACCGCCATCTCGATCGGCACTCCGCCGGGTTCTCGCGCGAGGAAGCTGCCGAGGTCACGGCCGGTGAGGAGCTCCATCACCAGGAAGATCAGCCGCTCCTGGCCGTCCCGGTGCTCGTCGATGTCGAACGTCACCGTGATGCCCGGATGCTGGAGCGCCGCCGTGGTCTCCGCCTCCCGGCTGAACCGTTCGACCGCCGACTCCTCCGCCGCCAGGTCGGCGGGCAGGATCTTGATCGCCACCGGTCGCCGCAGCCGCAGGTCGACGCCGCGCCAGACGTCCCCCATGCCGCCCGCCCCGATCGGTTCCTCCACGCGGTAGCGTCCGCCGAGTTCCATTCCGGGTTCGATATTCGACCTTTTGCGCACGATCCAACATTCCACCAGAACATCGGTGCCGCCGTCGTTCATGTCGCCGAAAGTCATTGATGGGGTTATATGAAAGTACCCCCATAGGGGTTATGGTAACCGCACCTACAGATCCGGAGGGATGTCGAGATGCCGAAGATCAACGTCTACCTGCCCGACGACCTGGCCGAGGCCGTCAAGGACTCGGGGGTGCCCGTGTCCGCGATCTGCCAGCGCGCGCTGGACCAGGCGGTCCGCCGGGTCAACTCCATCCGCGCGGCGGTCCTCAGCGACACGGGCCCGGAGGACCTGGCCTCGCGCCTGCCGAACTTCACCGAACGGGCGCGCACCACGCTCCGGCTCGCGGTGCGGCGGGCCCGCGAGCAGGGCGTGCCCGAGGTGGGCACCGAGCACCTTCTCGGCGGGCTGCTGGACGAGGGCGGCAACCTGGGCCTGCAGGTCCTGCAGGTGCTGGAGATCCAGCCGGACCAGCTGACCCGCGAGCTGGCGCGCGCGACCCCGGCCGCCGCCGAGGAGGAGGCGGGACGGCGATTCAGCGGTCCGGCCGCGAACGCGCTGGAGCTCACCGCCACCGAGGCGATCGGGATGCAGCACAACTACATCGGCTGCGAGCACCTGCTGGTGGCTCTGGCGCTGGAGCCCGACGGCACGGCCGGCAAGGTCCTGCGCTCGCTGGGCGCCGACGCGCGTGCGGTGCGCCGTACGGTCAGCGCGGCGGTCGCCGGCTACGCCCACCTGCGCGCGCAGAAATCGGCCGTCGATCCGCAGGCGGCGCTGGCCGCGGCCGTGCGCAGGGAGATCGAGCCGCTGATCCGCCGCATCGAACGCCTGGAGAGCGCGGCGCAGTGACTCGACGGTTCGGCGCGGGCGGAGCAGACTGATCAAACCGTCAACCAGTTGGAGGCGACGATGCCGGCACACGCGAAGCCCCCGTTCCGCGCCGACCATGTCGGAAGCCTGCTACGGCCACCGGAGCTCCTGCGCGCCCGCGAGGATGCCGCCGCCGGGCGGATCACCGCCGAGGAGCTCCGGGCCGCAGAGGACGAGGCCATCCGCGCCGTCGTGGCGATGCAGGAGGAGGTCGGGCTACGGACGGCCACCGACGGCGAGTTCCGCCGTACGACGTGGCACATGGACTTCATCTACCAGCTCGGCGGGATCGACCCCGCCGCCGGCGGGCAGATGGAGATCCACTTCCGCAACGAGGCCGGCGACCTGAACTTCACCTCGGCCGCGCTCAGCGTGCACGACCGGGTGCGGCTCGACCACACGATCTTCGCCGACGACTTCCGCGCGCTCCAGGGCTACGTCACGAAGAACACGCCGAAGCTGACCATCCCCTCCCCCAGCATGGTCCACTACCGCGGCGGCCCCGCGTCGATCGACCCGGCCGTGTACCCGGACGTGGAGGAGTTCTGGTCCGACCTGAGCGCGGCGTACGCCGACCAGGTCCGCCGCATCGGCGAGCTCGGCTGCACGTACCTGCAGTTCGACGACACCAGCCTCGCGTACCTGAACGACCCGTCCCAGCGCGCCGAGCTCGCGGCGCGGGGCGACGACGCCGAGCACATGCACCTGCGGTACATCAAGCAGATCAACGCGGCGCTGGCCGATCGCCCCGACGGCATGACGATCACCACGCACATGTGCCGGGGCAACTTCCGCTCCTCGTGGGTGGCCTCGGGCGGCTACGACTTCGTCGCCGAGGCACTGTTCGGGGAGCTGAACGTGGACGGCTTCTTCCTGGAGTACGACGACGCGCGGTCGGGCGGCTTCGAGCCGCTGCGGTACGTGCCGCGGGGCAAGAGGGTCGTGCTGGGCCTGGTGACGACGAAGCGCGGGGACCTGGAGTCCAAGGACACGCTGAAGCGGCGCATCGAGGAGGCGTCGAAGTACATCGACGTGGACCAGCTGTGCCTGTCCCCGCAGTGCGGCTTCTCCTCGACGGTGGAGGGCAACGTGCTGACGTACGACCAGGAGGTCGCCAAGCTCCGCCTCATCGTGGAGACGGCCGCCGAGGTCTGGGGCTGAGGCCCCGGGCCGGCGCCTTTACACAGTAAGGTTCAGGCAGGGTCCGCCTTGACTGATTGTTGAACTACTTCTTACAGTCGCTGTCAACGGTGACGATCGTCGAAGAGGAACAGGATGAAACTCCCCGGCATCCGGTACGGAGCCGCCGTCGGCGTTCTCGCCGTTCTCTCGGCGACGGGCGTCTCTCTCGGCACGACCCCGGCTTCGGCGCGGACCGGCGCCGGAGGATGCGTCGGCTCCACCGCGCCGCTGTCGGTCGAGGAGAGCCGGCTGTCCTGGGTCCTGCCCGACAACGACGACCCGTCGACTCCCCAGTCCGCCTCGTTCGCCGACCAGATGATCGAGGGCGGCGGCTTCCAGGGCTACGGGCCGGAGTTCACGCGGCGGCTGTGCCGTACCCGCGGTCTGGAGGCCGCGACGGCGCTGGTGCGGAGCGAGGGCGAGGCGCTCTGGCGGGCGGCCGTGGCCCGCGCCCAGCGGAAGGGCCGCGTCACGGGCGCCCTTCCGTACAGCGACGACCGCCCGCTCTACTGGACGCGTCTCCAGTCGACCGCCACCCTGCGCCGCTGGACCCCCGGCTTCGCGCTGTCCGGCACGCAGCGGTCCGCGCTGATCACGGCGTACGACCGGGCGTCCCGCGGCATGTTCGACATCCGGTTCCCCGCCGGCAGGGGCGTCCGGCGGGTCATCGTGAGCGGCTTCGACCCGTACACGCTGGACGGCGGCACCACCGGCAGCGCTCCGGGAACGGTGGGCGACAACATCCGGCACGGCAACCCGTCCGGAGCCACCGCCCTCGCCCTCGACGGCACCACGTACAGGACGAAGGACGGCCGGACCGCCGAGATCCAGGCGTACACGCTTCCGGTCAACTACACCGAGTTCCAGCAGGGCTATCTGGAGGACACCGTCGGGCCGTACATGCGCCCCGGCCCCCGGCGGGTCGACGCATCGATCACGGTGAGCCAGGCCGGCGACTCGGTGTTCGACCTCGAACAGTGGAACGGCCGCTACCACGGCGTCTCACCGGGCAACGACCACAGCCGGCCGTGCCCGACGGTGGGCGGCGTGCCGCAGCTCGCCGTCAACGAGCATGGTTGCGACTCGGCGGTCGTGGACCGCTGGGGCGGCCCGAAGACCTTCAGCCTGACCGACCCGCCGCAGTGGACCACCACCACGCTGCCGATCGCCCAGCTGATCCGCGCGAACACCGGCGCCCCGATCCCCCGGCCGCCCGGCGACGAGTGGCCGGACCCGTCCGTGGCCTTCGGCGTCGTCTGGCACACGAACTACACCGAGTTCCCGGACTGCGCCTCCACCCGGCAGGTGACCCGAAACAATCCGCCGCCGACGGACTACCCGCCGCCGACCGCGCCGACGCCGCCGGACCCGGGTTCCTGCTCGTACAGCGGCGGAGGCGGCAACTACCTGTCCAACGAGAGCGCCTACCGCAACACGCTGCTGCGCGACCGGATGGGCCTGCACATCCCGGCCGGCCACATCCACACGCCGGACATGCAGCACTTCGAGAGTTCGTTCAACGTGAGCGACCCGACCTTCGACGCCTGGCGCCGGGCCATCGTCGCCCAGGCGGGCAACCTCATCCACGTCGTCGCGGACAATGCGGGCTAATCCCCGGCCCGCGCCGTTATCGTTCGGGCATGAGTGATCGGAGGCGCCTTGCGGACCGGTACGTGCTAC
Source organism: Actinoallomurus iriomotensis (assembly GCF_030269445.1). Classification (GTDB taxonomy): domain Bacteria; phylum Actinomycetota; class Actinomycetes; order Streptosporangiales; family Streptosporangiaceae; genus Actinoallomurus; species Actinoallomurus iriomotensis. The sequence goes on along the minus strand of NZ_BSTJ01000013.1, from coordinate 310,424 downwards.
ACGAACCCCCGATCGGCGCCGGCGGGATGGGGACGGTCTGGCGGGCGTACGACGAGTTGCTCCACCGCGAGGTCGCGATCAAGGAGCTGCGGCTGCCCGAGAGCCTGAGCGCGGCGGAGCGCGAGGCGCTACGGGAGCGGGCGATGACGGAGGCGCGCGCCGCCGCCGGTCTGCACCACCCGGCGATCGTGCCGGTCCATGACGTGCTCGACGAGGACGACCGGCCGTGGATCGTGATGCACCTGGTGGAGGGGCGGGCGCTGGACGAGGAGGTGACGGCCTCCGGGCCGTTGGACCCGCGCCGTACGGCCGAGATCGGCCTCCGGCTCCTGGACGCGCTGACCGCCGCGCACGCGAAGGGCGTCCTGCACCGCGACGTCAAGCCGCAGAACGTCCTGCTCGACGCCGATGGGAACGCCGTGCTCACCGACTTCGGCATCGCCGCGGTCACCGGCGCCACCCGGGGCCTGACCCAGGACGGCTCGCTGGTCGGCACCCTCGGGTACGTCGCGCCGGAGCGGTTGAGCGGCGGGAAGGCCGTACCCGCCTCCGACCTGTGGTCGCTCGGAGCGACGCTCTACTACGCGGTCGAGGGGCGGCCCGCCTATGGGGCGGACGATCCCGCCGCGGTCGTCGCCGCGGTCCTGACTAGCGAGCCCGACGCGCCACGGCGGGCCGGAGCATTGTGGCCCGTCATCCAGGGCCTCCTCGATCGCGACCCCGGCCGGCGCCTCGACCCCGAGGAGTCCCGGAGGCGGCTGCGAGCCGTGACCTCCGGGCGCTCGGACACTCCAACCGTTCGGCTTCCCGGGTCGGCCTCGAACCCGCCGACCAAGGTGGAGACCGCGCTCCTGCCGCCGCCGAGCCTGCGGGCACGGCTCCGCGACCGGATGGCGCTGGTGACGACCGGAGTGGTCGTCCTGGTCGTCGTCGCCGTGGCCTTGGCGAACTGGCTCGCGACGTCGAACGGCGGCTCCGCGACCGCGCAGGGCGGTGGCTCCACTCCCACGCCGGCGACACAGCCCTCGGCGTCCCAGGCCAGCCCCTCGCCCACTCCCCCGGCCGCCCGCTTCAGACTGGCGCCGAACGTGTGCAAGGGCCGGTCCAAGAAGTCGACGCCGATCAAGCAGTTGGTCCCGCAGGCCGCCCCGAATTATGAGAAGTGGACCGAGCTGTCGGACAATATCACCTGCAAATGGGAAAACCTGAAGAAGGGAGATGATAACTTCTCCTGGCCGGAATTGCAGATCTCCGCGAAGCGGTACGCCGATGTCGACAAAGCGATATGGGATTACTCGACGGACCACTCTCTCCATGCCGACGATGACGTCATCAGATCATTGACCGACATCGGCGATGAAGCGTTCTTCGCGCACAAGGAACGCGGATTTCCCGGGGTGGAGGTGGGCGTCCGGATCTCCAACGTGTTCATCGCCGTATCCTACGAATACGACTCGGACAAAACCATCAAGAAATCCGACGAGGAGAGGCTCCTCACCCTGGCTCGGCAACTGGTTCAGCAGACAGAGGCCACCGCCGAGTGAGCTCAAGGTTCTGCCGGTGAACGTACGCGCTCAGCGGCCCCTTAATGAGGTGCGCACCAGGAGAGCCCGGCTCATCTTCCCGTAGCCGACCCCGAGTTCTTCCGCTACGGACTCTATTGAAACAAGACCGCAACCCGGCACCACTCCCCCGGCATCGAAAGGGCTCCGCCCCTAGGGCGTGTTTTAGAAGTTGATCTCATGTGACTTGAGCTGGTGATCATCTTGGTGTGGGTCGTGGAGATTTGACCGATGAGCAGTGGGCTGTGCTGGAGCCGTTGTTGCCGGAGGTGTCGGGGCGTGGTCGTCCTGTGGTGTGGCCGCGGCGGCAGTTGATCGATGGGATCCGCTGGCGGGTCCGCACGGGTGCGCCGTGGCGGGATCTGCCGTCTCGGTACGGGCCATGGCAAACGGTTTATGGATTGTTTCGCCGTTGGCAGCGGGCCGGGGTGTGGGCCATGCTCATCACGGCGTTGCAGACCAGAGCGGATGCGGCCGGGCTGATCGACTGGCAGGTGAACGTCGATTCCACCATCTGCCGGGCGCATCAGCACGCGGCCGGAGCACGCCGTGATGGCGCAGGACAGAAAGAACCACCGGGTGGTGATGCCCACGGCGGGTCGGCCGAGCCTGCCGATCATGGACTCGGCCGGTCGCGCGGCGGATGGACGACCAAAGTCCATCTGGTGTGTGAGCAGCGGCAACGGCCACTGGCGGTCGTCATCACCGCCGGTCAGCGGGGTGACAGCCCACAATTCATCGGGCTGCTGGAGGCGATCAGGGTGCCGCGAAGCGGTCCAGGCCGTCCACGCCGAAGCCCGGACCGGGTCCGCGGCGACAAGGCGTACTCCTCCCGGGCCAACCGTGCGTACCTGCGGCGGCGCGGCATCAAATGCACCATCGCCGAACCGGCCGATCAGGCCCGCCACCGCGCCGACCGCGGCAGCGCCGGTGGCCGGCCACCGGCCTTTGACCGTCAGGACTACAAAGCCCGGCACGCCGTCGAGTGCGGCATCAACCGGCTCAAACGGCATCGGGCGGTGGCCACGCGCTTCGACAAGCTCGCCCTCCGCTACGAGGCCACCGTGCACATCGCCGTGATCGGTGAGTGGCTGTGATCTGGCCTGGCTCCCCATGGGATCCTCAGCCTGCAACCGGCCGAGCGTGACGGAGAAATCGATGGGCGCCGACTACTACATCGCCGACACCGAGAACGGCGACCACATCGACGACCCATCCGAAGACTCCTTGTTCATGCTGCTCACCGACCTGAACATCGCCGACAACACGTTCGTGACCATCAACCCCGCCGACGAGGAAGCCACCTGGTACGCCTCGGTGTCCCTCCTCGACGAGGGGACCTATGAGGTCGAAAACCGCGACGCCCGGCGACGCGAACACGAACTCAGCGTTCAGACCGACCGCAATCAGATCGCCCGTGACCTCACCATCTGGCTGGCCCGCCGCCACTACCCCGGCAGACCAGCGACACGCTCAACCCGGGACTTCTGAAACAGGCTCTAATGCTTTCGGTTGCCGTAACCGTCAAGAAGGCTTCGGCTTGACCGTCTGCCGCGATACGCGACGTACCGCGGCAGACGGTCGGTGGCGTGCTTACACGCAGCTGCCGTTGCAGGGGTGCGTCCAGAAGACGCCGCAGCCGGTCGGCTGGTACACGCAGGCGCCGATGACGGTGCAGTTTCCGCTGTTGCAGAAGTCCTGGCTGCCGTCCTCGGAGTCGAAGCACGGGCAGTCAGGGGCCGCCGCCGCCTCGGTCCGGGCGGCGGGCTTCGCCGACGGTGCGGCCGCGGTGCCGAGCGCGCCCAGCAGCGTGTGCACCTCGTTGTTGTTCCCGAACGCGGCGACGGCGTCCTTGTGCAGCGCGGCCAGCTTCTGCTCCGTGCTCCGCGAGGGTTTCGCCGCGAACGTCGACGCCGAGTCCTCCAGCATGAACCAGGCGCGGTCGATGACGGCGCTCTGCTGCTTGGTCAGGTTCGGATGCGCCTTGCGGTAGGCGACGAGGTGTTCCATCCACAGGTCGCGGCGGACGTTCACCGTGGAGGCGTTGAAGATCGCCCGGCGGTACCGCAGCGGGTACTTGATCACGTTCTCGTACGCGTGCGGCAGGTTCTTGCTGTGCTTCCGCACCCAGGCGAGGGCGGCCTGGTTCTCATCGTCGGCGAAGGCGGGGACCTTGCCGGCCAGCACCAGGCCGGCGGCCACGCCGGCGCCCGCGCCGAACCTCAGGAACTGGGCCCGGCCGATGGCGGCGCGGCCGGTGGGCGCGCCCGGCAGTTCGCTGGCGTGTCCCCGCGAGCGGCGCCGCAACGTGCCGAGGGCGTGGATGACGCGCACGCTGTCCGCGGGTCCCAGCCGGCGGGCGAGGGTCATGCTCATGGCGGCGCCGGTCCACGCGCGCACCCGGTCGCCGTCGACGCGCAGCAGGGTGGGCGCCCATACCGGGTCCGCACCCATCGCGCGTTCGCGCAGGCGCCGGACCTCGTCGTCGGCCAGCGGCCGCACCTCGAGTTTCCCCCGGCACGCGTGCTCCACGGCGTGGGCGATGTCCTTGCAGGTACCACATGTCGCGTCGAAGGCCAGAACCCAACGGTGCGGTGTACGGATCACGGGTCTCCTCAGTGCTCCGGTGTTTGAAGCGGTATGTCCGGATAATGGGTGTACGGGATGCTACTAGAGACACGTGACCGACGAAAGAATTTTCACCAATTTAGAAATGTCGTCGTAAGCCCGAAGTCACCACCCTCCATGCCTGGTCACGAGGGGCCACGCCATCTCGGCAACTGCAGCGAGCATATTTCGGAAAGGTTTTCATATTGGTTTGCCCGATTCGCGGGGCTTTGGCGGCCAAGCCAGATCACGAAACGGAAGCTTTCCAGTGGAATAAAGCGCGCGAATCGGACAACGGCTGCCGGACCGCCGGCGGTCCTCGTACGAGGCCGGTTCCAGGGCGAGTGTCAGTCCGGCAGGTCCGGGACCAGCGTCAGGCGAGGGCGGTCGTCGGTGACATGGCTCAGCAGCTCCCGCACCTCGGCGTACGGGAGGCTCAGGCGGGCGGCGAGGGAGTGTTCGGTCAGGCCGCGTTCGGCGCCCAGCGCGACCGCCTCGACGAGGACCGCCGGCCATTCCGTCGGGTAGTCGCCCCTCGGCTCGTCGCGGCGCCAGCCCAGCCGGGTCAGCGTCACCTGGGCCCGGCGGTACAGGTCATCGCCGATGCGGTCCAGCTCCCGGCTGCGGCGCAGCAACGCCTGCACCGACACTCCCCATGCCCGCTGGATCTCCAGCAGGCGCGCGAAGTCCAGGCGCGTCGGCAGCAGGTCGGCGATCTGCGGGGCCGGGGTGAGGAACTCGGCCGCGAAGCGGTTCGCCTCATGCTCATGCTGCCGGTCGCCCGGCTGGGCCTCGTCGTGGAGCAGCAGGTGGCCCAGTTCGTGGGCGGCGCTGAACCGGCGGCGCAGCGGGTTGCCCCGGTCGCGGGACAGGCAGATCAACGGCCGGTCCAGGCCCGACGGGCGGCAGGAGAACGCGTCGATGCGGTCGCCCGCCCCGAACCTCGCCATGCTCACCACCGCTCCGTTGGCCTCCAGCAGGCGTACGAGGTGGTGGACCGGGCCGGCGGGCAGTCGCCAGGCGGCGCGCAGCTCGCGGGCGGCGCTCTCCGGGTCGCGGGACAGGCGCGGGAGCCGCGGTTCCGGGAGGCGTACGACCGTCTGGATCTCGCGCACCGCCTCGGCCAGGTGGCTCATGGTCGCCCGCGCCTGGCGGCGTTCGTACACCCGGGTCGTGCGGAGACTGCGGAAGTGGGCGGCGTCCTCGGCGACCGGGAGCACGGGGCGGCCCGCCGCGAAGTATCCCACCGGAAGACCGAGCTCGGTGGCCAGCCGCGTCAGCGTCCCGTCGGCGAGCCGTGCCTGCCCGCGCTCGAACCGGGTGATCGCGGCGGCCGTCACTCCCACTCTGGCCGCCAGGTCGCGCTTGGTCAGGCCGCTCCGCTCGCGCGCCAGGGTGAGCCGGGCCGGGTCGAACGAGGCGGTGACGCCGGGGGCCGGGACCGCGGACAGGTGCGGCACGCCACCACCGCGTCGGGTGTCCACGTGCGGCCTCCTCCGTCCCCTTTCTTCACCAGCGGTCCCTCACCCTAGCCATCCGTGCCGGTCGACTCGGGGAAATCCACGCCTCCGTCGATGAGGCTGATGTCGAACTCCGGCGGCGGCGGAACGTCCGGCTCCACCGGGGACGGGCCGGACGGCAGTCCGTACGGGTGGCGGCCCGCCTCCACGTCGAGTTCGACGAAGCGGTCCTCGTGCCAGTAGACCAGGTCGCCGTGCAGGTGCGGCGTGGCGAGGAAGGCCCGGACCAGGCCCTCGTGCCGATTGCCGGCCCAGCCCAGCACTACGACGTTCGACAGGGGCACGGGCGGCAGGCCCTCGTAGTCGAGCATCTGCTGGCCGGGCGGCCCGCCGCCGACGATCCGCGAGCGGATGCCGGTCTCGTCGGTGACCGCGAGCCCCTGGTGCCGGTCGTCGCGCGTCCGGCCGTACCGCCACGGATAGATCAGCCAGTTGCCGCTCACGACGGTGAACGGCGTGCCGAGCCGGTCGGTGGGCAGGTGGACCTTGGCGCGCGGCAGCCGGTCCTTGACGATCCGGCCGAAGGTCTCGCAGAGGCAGTGGTAGCGGTCGGTGCCGTACGTGGTGTCGTTGGTCCAGTCGGCCAGGCGGAACCGCCACAGCGCCTGCCAGTGCGCGTAGTGCAGGCACGGCACGGCGTACGTCGTGAGCACCCGCGCCGTACGCGGGCCGAGGAGGGTGCCGAGCCAGTCGCCCGGAGCGGCCTCGGAGGTCGCAGGGATGGTCACGCGCCGGCCTCCTTCTCTTGATCTTCTCTTGGCGGATCCCAGACTCCCACTTGATCACCGACTGGGCCACCAGCGCCCCCGGCGTTTCGCCACAACACGTGCGCGGCCGCTCCGGCGATAGCGTGGGCGGATGACCCACGACGCGTTGAACGCGGAGGCGACGGAGTTCCTGCGCGAGCGTCACCTCGCGACGCTCAGCTCCCTGCGTCCGGACGGGTCGCCGCACGTGGTGCCGGTCGGGTTCACGTGGGACGCCGAGCGGCGGCTGGCCCGCGTGATCACCGACGGCGGCAGCGTGAAGGCGCGGCTCGCCGCGGGCGGCGGGCGGGTGGCCCTGTGCCAGGTCGAGGGACGGCGCTGGCTCACGCTGGAGGGCACGAGCACGGTCAGCGCCGACCCGGCGCGCGTGGCCGAGGCGGTGGCCCGGTACGCCGAGCGTTACCGCACGCCGCGGGAGAACCCGACACGCGTCGTCATCGAGATCTCCGTGGACCGCGTGCTCGGCTCATCCGGGCTGTTCTCCGCCTGACCGCTGCCCGAAGATACTGGCCGGATGCGGCGATCAAGGACGGGCCATCCACCGCGGATCGCTGAATAAGCTCTGCGGGCATGAGCGATCAACTGCGGCTGCGGCCGGTGGCCGAGGAGGATCTCGCGGTGATCGAGCGGCTCACCGGTGATCCGGAGGCCGTGGGGGAACAGAGCTGGCACGGATGGTTCGACCCGCGGACGTACCGGCGGCGCTGGGAGGAGACGGGGCTGCTCACCGACGACGGGGGCACGCTGATGGTCGCCGGGCCGGCCGAGCCGCTCGGCTTCGTGCAGTGGCGCCGGCAGCCGACGAACCGCGTCTCGTACTGCTGGAACATCGGCATCGGGATGCTGCCCAAGGTGCGCGGCCTGGGGTACGGCACGGAGGCGCAGCGGCTGCTCGTCGACTACCTGTTCGCGCACACGCAGGTCAACCGGATCCAGGCGGTGACCGAGATCACCAACACCGCCGAGCAGTGGGCGCTCAGCAAGGCGGGCTTCACCCGTGAGGGCGTGCTGCGCGGCTACGGGTTCCGCGACGGCGGGTGGCGTGACGCGGTGATGTACAGCGTCGTGCGCGAGGACCTCGGCAAGGAACGCGGCGACATGACGGTCCTGCGCCCGTCGCGCCGCGACCAGAACGGTCCGCGGCGCGACGGGTAGTCGCGGGACTCAGCCCTCGATGTTGGACATCACGTGCTTGATGCGCGTGTAGTCCTCGAACCCGTACATCGACAGGTCCTTGCCCTGGCCGGAGTGCTTGAAGCCGCCGTGCGGCATCTCGGCGACCAGCGGGATGTGCGTGTTGATCCAGACGCAGCCGAAGTCGAGCCGCTTGGCCATGCGCATCGCGCGGCCGTGGTCGCGGGTCCACACCGAGGAGGCGAGGCCGTAGCGCACGCCGTTGGCCCAGCGGACCGCCTCGTCCTCGTCGGAGAACCGCTGCACGGTGATGACCGGGCCGAAGATCTCGTCCTGGATCGCCTCGTCGTCCTGGCGCAGCCCGGAGACGACCGTGGGCTCGTAGAAGAAGCCCTGCTCGCGGGTGCGCGAACCGCCGGCGCGGACGGTCGCGTGCGACGGCAGCCGGTCGACGATGCCCGTGACGCGGTCGAGCTGGTTCGCGTTGTTCAGCGGGCCGTACAGCACGTCCTCGTCGTCCGGCAGGCCGGTCCTGGTCTCGGCGGCGACCGCGGCGAGCGCGTCGGCGAAGTCGTCGTGCACGCCGGGGCCGGCGAGCACGCGCGTCGCGGCGGTGCAGTCCTGGCCGGCGTTGAAGTATCCCGCCTCGGCGATGGCCGCGGCGGCGGCCTCGACGTCGGCGTCGTCGAACACGACGACCGGCGCCTTGCCGCCGAGTTCGAGGTGGACGTTCTTCAGGTCGTTCGCGGCCGAGCGTGCCACCTCCATGCCGGCGCGGACCGACCCGGTGATCGAGACCATCTGCGGCGTCGGGTGGTCCACCAGGAGACGCCCGGTGTCACGGTCGCCGCAGACGACGTTGAACACGCCCGGCGGCAGGAACTCCGCCGCGATCTCCGCCATGAGCGCGGTCGTGGCCGGTGTCGTATCGGAGGGCTTGAGCACGACCGTGTTGCCCGCCGCGATGGCCGGCGCGAACTTCCACACCGCCATCATCATCGGGTAGTTCCACGGCGTCACCTGGGCGCACACTCCGATCGGCTCACGCCGGACGAACGACGTGTGGCCGGCCATGTACTCCCCCGCCGACCGGCCTTCCAGGACGCGCGCCGCGCCGGCGAAGAACCGGATCTGGTCGACCATCGGGGGGATCTCCTCCGAGGCCGTCAGGCCGAGCGGCTTTCCGGTGTTCTCCGACTCCAGCGCCACGAGCTCGTCGGCGCGGGACTCGATGGCGTCGGCGATGCGCAGCAGCGCGAGCTGCCGTTCGGCGGGCGTCGTGTCGCGCCAGCCCTCGAAGGCGTTCGCCGCGGCCGTGAAGGCGGCGTCGACGTCGGCCTGGCCGGAGACCGGAGCCGTGCCGAACGCCTCACCCGTGACCGGGCTGATCAGGTCGGCGGTACGTCCGTCGGCGGCGTCGGAGTACGAGCCGTTGACGAAGTTGCGGACGGTGCGCTTCATTGCGTCCTCCCATGTGAACGTGGACGGCGCCGATAGGACTAGCCGGCGTGACTAGATGGCGCGGGTGTCCCCGGAGATGCGCTGGGCGATGTAGACCGGCACGACCGACAGCACGATGAGCGCGGCGGCCACCACGTTGACGATCGGTGCCTGGTTGGGCCGGAAGAGGTTGTCGAAGATCCAGATGGGCAGCGTCTGCACGCCGGCGCCCGCCGTGAACGTGGTCACGATGATCTCGTCGAACGACAGCGCGAACGACAACAGGCCACCGGCCAGCAGCGCGGACCGCAGCAGAGGGAACGTAACGTACCGGAACGTCTGGAAGGTGTCCGCGCCAAGGTCGGCCGAGGCCTCCTCGACGTTCGTCCCCAGCCGCCGCAGCCGCGCCAGGACGTTGTTGTAGATGGTCACGATGCAGAACGTCGCGTGCCCGACGATCACCGTGAACAGTCCCAGCTGGATCCCGAGCGGTGACAGCACCGTGCGGAACGCGTTGTTGAGCGCGATGCCGGTGACGATGCCGGGCAGCGCGATCGGCAGGATGACCAGCAGCGACACGGTCTCCCGGCCGAAGAACCGGTAGCGCTGCACGGCGAACGCCGCCATCGTGCCGAGCACGCAGGCGATCGCGGTGGCGCCGAGCCCGGCCTTGACCGAGGTCCACAGCGCCGACCGGACACCGCCGTTCTGCCAGGCGCGCGACCACCACTCGCCGGTGAAACCGGCCGGTGGCCAGCCGAACGTCCGGTCGGCGTTGAAGGAGTTGATCAGCACCACGAACAGCGGCACGTAGATGATCGCGAGCCCCACGATCATCGCCACGCGCAGCGCGATCCGCGTGCCCCGAGACAAATTCACAGATTCTCCAGGGCTCCGGTGCGGCGGACGGCGAGGAGGTAGATGACCATGATGGCCACCGGGATGGTCGCGACCGCGGCGGCGAACGGCAGGTTGTTCGCCGTGCCGACGTTGTCGTAGACCACGTTGCCGATCAGCTGGCTGCGCCCGCCGACGATGCGGACCGCGATGTAGTCCCCGAGCGACAGCGAGAACGTGAAGATGGAGCCCGCCACGGCGGCGGGGAAGACCGTCGGCCACACGACCGTACGGAACGTACGGAAGGAGCGCGCGCCCAGGTCTCCGGCCGCGTCGATCAGGGAGTTCGGCAGCCGCTCCAGCCCCGCGTAGATGGGCAGGATCATGTACGGCAGCCACAGGTAGGCCAGCGTGATGGTGGTGGCCAGCAGCCCGTACCCCGGGGCGTGGCCGCCGACCGGACGAAGGAACCAGTCGAGCACGCCAGAGCCGGAGAACATGACCCGCCAGGCGTACGCCTTGACCAGGTAACCCGCCCAGAGCGGCGTCAGCACGGCGATGACCAGCCAGCGCTGCGCGCGCGGCGAGGCGATCTTGGCCATGTAGAACGCCATCGGGAAGGCCACCAGGCTGTCGATGACGGTGACCGCGATCGCCACGCCGACGCTGCGCAGCGTGATGGTCCGGTAGACGCTCTCGTTCACCAGGTCCTGGAAGTTGCCCAGGTCGAAGACCTTGACCACGTCGCCGGTGAACTCGTTCGTGGTCCAGAACGCCGTGACGAACAGCGCCGCGAGCGAGCCGAGGTAGGCGACCACGAGCCACAGCAGCGGTATGGACAGCAGCCCGGCGAGCCGGATCGAGGGCCGCCGGTGGAGCAGCCCGGCGAACCGGCGAACCGGCCCGCCGGGCGAGGTGACACTCGTCATGGGGAGACGTCAGCCCTTGATCTGGGTCCAGGCCTGCGTCCACTTGGCGTAGTCGACGCACTTGACGTTCTTGCGTCCGTCAAGGCACTGGGAGATCGGGGTGTTCCAGTAGTGCACGTTCTTCCAGTACGGCTCGTCGGCCGCGTGGAAGGTGTCGCAGAACTTCTTGTCGCTGGTCTCGGCGCACGCCTTGCTGTTGGACGGCGCCTCGCCGAACCACTCGGCGACCTGGGCGTTCGGCTTCGGGGAGACGATCCAGTCCATCCACTTGTAGGCGCAGTTCGGGTGCTGGGCCTTGGCGGCGACCATCCAGGTGTCCGACCAGCCGGTCGAGCCCTCCTTCGGCAGGACCGTCTCGACCGGGACCTTGTCGGCGGACAGACCGTTGGCGATGACCTGCCACGTGGTGCCGAGGACCGTGTCACCGCTCTTGAAGGACTGCTGGGACTTCAGGTAGTCCGACCAGTACTCGCCGACGTTGTTCTTCTGCTGCTTGAGCAGGTTGACCGAGGCGTCGAACTGCTTCTGGTCCAGCGCGTACGGGTCCTTGATGCCCAGGCTCGGCTGGGTGGCGGACAGGTACAGCGCGGCGTCGGCGATGTAGATCGGCGAGTCGTAGGCGGTGATGTGGCCCTTGTACGGGGAGTTCGCGTCGAAGACCACGCTCCACGAGTCCGGGGCGGGCTTGACCTTGTCCGTGCGCCACATGAGGAGGTTCGCGCCCCGGCCGTGCGGGATGCCGTACGCGACGCCGTTGACGGAGTTCCACGGCTTCATCTTCAGACCCGCGAAGATGTCCTTGTAGTTCGGCACCAGGTTCGTGTTGACGGGCGCGACCGAACCGGCGGCGATGAGGCGCAGCGACGCGTCACCCGAGGCCGACACGGCGTCGTACTGGCCGGTCTTCATCAGGTTGACCATCTCGTCGGACGTACCGGCGATCTTGGTGTTGACCTTGCAGCCGGTGGCCTTCTCGAACGGGTGGACCCAGTCGACCGACTTGTCGTTCGAGCCGTCCTCGGCGTAGCCCGCCCAGGCCACGAGGTTGACTTGCCCCTCGCCCTGGCCGAGGGACTGCAGGGCGGGAATCTTCGGAGGCGTGAAACCGGCGACGCTGTCGCCACCGCCCTTGGAGCTATCGCTGTTGCCGCAACCGGCCGCCAGCAGCGAAACGGCAGCCATCGCGACGACCGCGAGGCGCGTGAACCGCATGGGAACTCCGATCAGAATGGGGGGTTTCGGGGAGGGAATTCCGGTAGACGCCGCGATGAGGGGACCGCGGCGCAACGGTCGGCCGGACCCGCCGACCGGGTGTCACATCGGACCGGTGATGGAGAACTCGTGCTCCCGTCGCCATGCGAGCCTGACCCGGGCATCGCGCAGCTTGAGCACATCCATCGATGAGGCCTGCAGATTCTGCTGCACGGCCACCAGCCGGCCACCCGCGTCGAGGTCCACGACGAACCGGGTGGCCGCCCCCGCGTAGACGACCTCCGCGACCGTGCCGGTCGCGGAGTTCTCGTCTCGGGGCAGTTCCGCGTCGAGCCGTGTGTCGACGCGAAGCTTCTCCGGGCGGACGCTGTACACGCCCTCCCGGCCGAGGATGTCCAGGGCCGCCTGGCCCTCGATGAGGTTGGAGGTGCCGACGAAGCCCGCGACGAACGGCGACGCCGGCCGTTCGTACACCTCCGCGGGCGTGCCGACCTGCTCGATCCGGCCCGCGTTGAACACCGCGATGCGGTCGCTCATCGTCAGGGCCTCCTCCTGGTCATGCGTGACGAACAGGAAGGTGATGCCGATCTGCCGCTGGATGGCCTTCAGCTCGACCTGCATCTCCTCGCGGAGCTTGAGGTCGAGCGCGCCGAGCGGCTCGTCGAGCAGGAGGACCTTGGGCCGGTTGACGAGCGCGCGGGCGAGGGCGACGCGCTGGCGCTGGCCGCCGGACAGCTGGCCGGGCTTGCGCTTGTCGTAGCCCTCGAGGCGTACGGTCCGCAGGGCCTGCAGCGCGCGCTCGCGGCGCTCCTTGGCGGGCACCTTCTTGACCTTGAGGCCGTACTCCACGTTGGCCAGGACGTTCATGTGCGGGAAGAGGGCGTAGTCCTGGAAGACCGTGTTGACGTCGCGGTCGAAGGGCGCCAGCCCGGTGACGTCACGCCCGCCGAGCCTCACGCTGCCCTCGGTCGGCGTCTCGAAGCCGGCGATCATCCGCAGCACGGTCGTCTTGCCGGAGCCGGACGGGCCGAGCATCGCGAAGAACTCGCCGTCGCGCACGTCCAGGTCGACGCCGTCGACCGCGGCCACCTCGCCGAAGACCTTCCGGACTCCGCGCAGGCTCACCGCGGCCGACACGTCACCGCTCACGTCTGTCGTCATGTCACTCGTCAACCCTTGATCTGCGACCAGATGTCGGTCCATTTGGAGTAGTCGACACAGACCGCGCCGCGCGAGTCGCCACAGTCCGCGACCGGAGTCTTCCAGAAAGCCAAGCGACGGTAAAAATCGACGTCGTTGGCGTGGAATTCGGCGCAGAAACCTTTCGCGGCGAACTGACATGCCTTAGGATTCGCCGGCGCCTCACCGAACCACTGGGCGACGGCGGCCTGGATCTTGGGCGCGCTGATCCAGTTCATCCACTTGTACATGCAGTTCGGGTGCTCCGCCCGGGAGGCGATCATCCAGGTGTCCGACCACCCGGTGGCGCCCTCCTGGGGGATCGTCGTCCCGATCGGCGCGCCCTCGGACTTGGCGAGCTGCGCGGTCACCTGCCAGGCGGTCCCCGCCCAGTTGTCGCCCGCCTTGAACGACTGGATCTCGTCCAGGTAGTTCGACCAGTACTGGTTCACGTTGGGGCGCTGCTGCTTCAGGAGGGCGACCGCGGCGTCGAACTGCTCCTGCGTCAGCTCGTACACGTCGGTGATCTTCAGGTCCGGCCGGTGCGCCTTGAGGTAGAGCGCGGCGTCCGCGATGTAGGTCGGCGAGTCGTAGTCGACGACGTGGTCGGCGGCCGGCGACTTCGGATCCCAGACGATGCTCCACGAGGTGGGCTTCTGGCTGATCTTGTCGGTCCGGTACGTGAGGTAGTTCGCGCCGTAGCCGTGCGGGACGCCGTACATCTGGCCCTTGACCGAGTTGTACGGCTGGTTGCGCAGGTACGAGGCGATCTCGCCGTAGTTGCGCAGCAGGTTGGTGTTCACCGGGGCGACGGTGCCGCCGTAGATGAGCCGCAGCGAGGCGTCACCGGAGGCCGAGACGCCGTCGTACTGCCCGGTGTTCATCAGCGCGACCATCGAGTCGGAGGTGTCGGCCACCTTGGCGTTGACCTTGCAACCGGTCTTGCGCTCGAAGGGGGTGACCCAGTCGACCTTCTTGTCCGTCGAGCCGTTCTCGGCGTAACCGGCCCAGATGACCAGGTTCAGAGCGCCCTCGGACGCGCCGATCTCCTGTTGCATGGCGACCTTCGGCACCGCCGCCTGCTGCCCGGAGCCGGAGTCGGACCCGCAGGCCCCGACCGCCAGAACGAGCGCCACCGCGCAGGCGAGCCTGATGAGCTTCATTCCTGCACCTCACCAATGAACGGTTCCATGGCCACTTCGTAACGGAGGTTCACGAGCCGGACCACCGACCCGTGCGCGCCGAGGGGCGCGCCGCAGCCCAGGCCGGCCTCGGCGGCGAGTTTGGCGAGCTGCTCGTGGTCGAGCTCGGGGCCGATGACGTACGGCGCCACGGCGATCCGCTGGGCGCCCGCCTCGCGGAAGCGGGTCACCGCGTCCGCGACCGTCGGCGGGCCGTCGACCGCGGCGGCGACCACCGGAACGGCGAGCCGGGCGGCGAGAAGGACGGCCGTCATGTCGGCCTCACGCGCGGCCTCGGCGCCGCCGACCGCGGCCACGATCACGCCGTCGGTCGCCGCGCCGATGCTGAACTGCCGGATGCGGTCCGCCCGGGCCAGCCCGGCGTCCGCGAGCCGTACGTGCAGCGCCTCGGCGAGAAGGGGGTGCGGGCCGAGCGGGTCGGTGACGACCACACTGTCCGGCTTCACCCCCGCCTCGTCGATGCCGGCCTGAATCCGGGCGTACGTGCGGGCGTGCGGGCCGGTGATCAGGGGCACCACCACGGCGGCGCGGTCCTCGGGCAGTCCGCGCATCACGTCGGTGAACGTGGAGCCGAGGAGTCCGACCCGGACGTCCAGTTCGGACCGCGCGGTACGAGTGAGCGAGGCGATCTCCTCGGCGGTGTCCGGGTCCTCGCCGGGAACCGCCAGCACGAGGACGGGGGCGTCCGGCGGAAGGTCTGCGGACGCCGGCCGGCGGTGTCGCCCGCTGGGCAACGTTGAGCGCCCGCGTACAGGGAGCGTCTCCGGGGGCTGGTCGTCATAGATCACGATGGCGGAGTCTAGAGGTTGTCCTAGCGGCTCGTGGGGCCCTTGTGACCGAACGTCCGATATTTATGTCTCGGCCGGGCCGCAGCACATGGGCCGGTCAAATGCCGTGTCACCAGGCAATACCTGAGCTGCTGACCCGCCGTTTCGGTACATGTGGCAAGCGCTCGTTAGGGACATATTTACGGACATGGTCGGGCTTCAGACCCGTGCGTAGTAGAGTCCTGCGCGTTCGCTCGGGTGCCCCTCCGTCATCGGTGTCCCCTCCGTCTAACTGAAAGTCGAGCCTGTCGCGGTGCAATCAAAGGACCGTCGAGTGGGATCAGATGCCAGTCAGCGGCCGCCCCGGTTCCAGGCCGGCCGCGTTTTCCGTTCAGTCCGCTTCAAGATCATCTTGCTGCTGATCGTACCTCTCGTGTCTTTGAGCACGTTGTGGGCGTTCGCGGCGAGCATCACGCTGGGCGACGGACTCAACCTGCGCCATGTGAACACCATTCAGGACCATCTCGGATATCCCTCCGGAGCGCTGGGCAGCGCCCTGGAACAGGAACGACGGCTGTCCATGGTGTTCCTCGGCAGCAAGTCGGACAGCGACCGGGCGTCGATGGAGTCCGGGCGGCTCGTCACGGACCGGCAGGCCGAGCAGTTCCGCCGCCTGGCCGTCGACAAGGGCACCCAGAACGTGATCAGCCCGCAGGCGCGCGAGTGGACCAAGGAGATCCTGCAGTACCTGGACAACCTGCCCGCACGTCGCCGGCAGATCGACACCCGGGCCACCAACCGCTCGCAGATCTTCACCCGCTACAGCAGCGCCATCTCCACCATCAACCAGCTGCAGGCCTCGCTGGCGACCCTGAGCGACCCCGGGGTGACCAAGGACGCCGGCACGGAGGTCGCCCTGGCCCGCGCCCGTGAGGTGCTGTCGCAGGAGGACGCGCTGCTGTCCGGCGCGCTCGCGGCCGGCCGGCTCACCTTCGCCGAGCACGTGCAGTTCACCAAGCTCGTGGGCACCCAGCACAACCTGTACAACGACGTGCTGCCCGACCTGCGCTCCGACGACCGCGCCCTCTACCAGCGGATCATCTCCACCCCCGAGTACGCCCGGCTCGAGTCGCTGGAGAACCGCTTCACCGACCACATGCCCATGTCCCCGCCGAAGACGACCATGGGCGGCATGAACGGCATGGGAGGCGCGAACACCACGACCTCCGGCGCGCAGATCACCGCGGACACGCCGGTGCAGTGGAAGACCACCGTCTCCTCGGTCATCACCCGGTTCCGCGGCCTGGAACTGGGCGCGACCGCGGCCGCGAGCGACCGCGCCAAGCCGATCGCGAACGGCATCATCCTGCGCGTCGCCCTCGCCGGTGCGCTCGGTCTCGTCGCGGTCATCGCCTCGCTCGTCCTGTCGCTGTGGGTCGGCCGCTCGGTCATCCGCGAGCTGACCGGGCTGCGGCGCGCCGCCCTCGACCTCGCCAACGAGCGGCTGCCCGGCGTCATCCGCCGGCTGCGCCGCGGTGAAGAGGTCGACGTGGCCGCGGAGGCGCCGCCGCTGTCGTTCAGCACCCGTGAGATCGACCAGGTCGGCCAGGCCTTCAACGCCGCACGGCGCACCGCCATCCAGGGCGCGGTCGAGGAGGCCGCGCTGCGCCGCAGCATCAGCGACGTCTTCCTGAACCTGGCGCGCCGCAACCAAGCGCTCCTGCACCGTCAGCTCAGCCTGCTCGACACGATGGAGCGCCGGATCTCCGAGCCGGACGAGCTGGACGACCTGTTCCGCCTCGACCATCTCGCCACCCGCATGCGCCGTCACGCGGAAGGCCTGATCATCCTCTCCGGCCAGGCGCCCGGCCGAGGCTGGCGCAACCCGGTGCCGGCGGTCGACGTCGCCCGCGCCGCCGCCGCCGAGGTGGAGGACTACGCACGCGTCACCGTCGCCGCGATGCCGCAGGTGGCCATCGCCGGAACGGCCGTCGCCGACCTCATCCACCTGCTCGCGGAGCTGATCGAGAACGCCACCCTCTACTCCCCGCCCGACACGACCGTGCAGGTCACCGGGCAGATCGTCGCGCACGGCTTCGCCCTCGAGGTGGAGGACCGCGGCCTGAGCATGGACCCGGCGGCGCTGGCCGAGGCCAACGAGAAGCTGGCCCGGCCGCCGGACTTCGACCTGTCCAACAGCGCACAGCTCGGCCTGTTCGTCGTCAGCCGGCTCGCCCAGCGGCACTCGATCCAGGTCACGCTCCGCACGTCTCCGTACGGCGGGACGACCGCGATCGTCCTGCTGCCCGACGGCATCGTGGTGCGCAGCGGCGAGCAGGGCGAGCTGGAGCCCGGCGGACGGCTCGCGATGACCCGCCGCGGCGAGGACGCGCTGGTGCCCATCGGCGCGATCGGCCCGCCGTCGTTCGGCGACCGCGGCAGCGGCCCCGAGACCGGTCCGATGCCGCTGAACGGCGGAGGTGAGCGGCCTCCGCTGCCGCAGCGCCACAACGGCACGCCCCCCGGCTTCACCCCGTCCTCGCTGAGCACGCCTTCGTACGACGCCGGCGGGTCGAGCAACGGGTCGCGCCCGGCGCCGCAGGACACCGGCTCGTTCGGCACCCCCTCGTTCGGCTCGGCCGCGAACCACTTCGAGACCGGACCGGCGGACCCGTACGAGACGGACCGGCGCGGAACCGGCCACGACCCGGCGCCGTACGAGACGAACGCCTTCGACTCCGGTCACCCGGAATCGCCGTCGTTCGGCGGCGGCGGCTACGCGCCCGGCGACAGCGGGTACGGCTCCGACACGGGCCAGTGGAACCTCCCGTCGACGACGGAGGACACGGGCGGACGGCCGGCGCTACCGCGGCGCCACTCCGAGCCGACCGCGCCGTCCGCGCCGGGCCCGGCCTCCGGGCAGCGCCGTTCGCTGTTCGAGCCCGCGGGCGAACCGCAGGCCGACCCGGCCGACCCGTCCGGTCCGGCCACGGAGCAGCCGCCCGCGCCCGCCTCACCGGGCGACGCGCCGAGCGGCTCCGGCAAGCCCTCGCTGCCGCGGCGCGTGCGCCAGGCGAGTCTGGCACCGCAGCTGCGGGAAGAAGCCGAACCGATCAGTGAAACCGCGAGCGATGAACGTTCGCCCGAGGAGCTCCGCACGATGCTGAGCTCCATCCAGAAGGGCTGGCTGCGCGGTCGCTCGGACGCCGAAGACACCGCCACCGGCCACGAAGAGGAGGACATCTGATGTCAGCGGGTTCTGCGGGGGAACTCAACTGGCTGCTGGACAATCTCGTCAACCAGGTCGCCCAGGTGCACCAGGCGGTCGTGTTGTCCAGTGACGGTCTGCTCGTCGGAGCGTCGACGGGTCTGACTCGTGAGAACGCCGAGCATCTGTCGGCGGTCGCGGCCAGCTTCCAGAGTCTGGCGCGCAGCGCCGGACGGCAGTTCGGCGGCGGCGCCGTACGCCAGACCATCGTCGAGATGGACCACGCCTTCCTGTTCGTCACCGCCGCCGGGTCGGGCGCGTGTCTCGCCGTGCTCGCCGGTTCCGACGCGGACGTGGGCATGATCGCGTACGAGATGGCGATGCTCGTCAAGCGGGTGGGCCAGCACATGTCCACGCTCCCCCGCTCGGCCGTGGAATCGTGACGTCGGATGAGCGAGCACATGAGAACGGCGGTGTCGCGGCGGCTCATCCGGCAGCGGCGCCGCACCATCGATCCGAGAGGCAGACGCGGGTCCCGGGACGCGATCGGCCCGGTTCCCCCGCGTGCGGCCTGCGGGCGGGGCGGTTGAATGAGCGAATGGCTCGACGACGAGGCCGGGCCGGTCGTCCGGCCGTACGCACTGACGAGGGGCCGTACACGCGCGTCCCGAGAGGGCTTCGAGCTGATCGCCATCATCGCGACGGCCGCGACCTCCCAATTCGCACCCGCCGGAGCCGGGCCGGAGCACATCGCGATCCTCGAGATGTGCGTACGCCCGCTCTCCGTGGCCGAGGTTTCGGCGAAGATGAGACTTCCCCTCGGCGTTGTCCGGGTGTTGCTCGGTGACCTACTGGACCACGGGCTGATCGCCGTCAGACGGCCCGAGCCGGACAATCGTCTCCCCAATGAACGGCTTTTGAAGGAAGTGCTGAATGGACTCCAAGCGCTCTGACCCCTCGCGGGGCGCTGCCATGCCGCTCGCCGTGAAGATCCTCGTGGCGGGCGGATTCGGTGTGGGCAAGACCAGCATGGTCGGCGCGGTCAGCGAGATCCGGCCGCTGCGCACCGAAGAACAGCTGACCGACCGCAGCGTCGGCGTCGACGACGTCTCCGGCGTCGAGCGCAAGACCACGACGACCGTGGCGATGGACTTCGGCCGTATCACGATCCGCGACGGCCTGGTCCTCTACCTGTTCGGCACGCCCGGTCAGGACCGGTTCTGGTTCATGTGGGACGAACTCGCGCTGGGCGCGCTGGGCGCGGTCGTGCTGGCCGACACCCGGCGTCTCGCCGACAGCTTCCCCTCGATCGACTACTTCGAGCGCCGCCGGCTCCCGTTCATCATCGGGGTCAACTGCTTCGACGGCGCCGTCCGGTACGACACCGAGGAGATCCGGGCCGCGCTGGACCTGGACCCGAAGATCCCGGTCATCCTGTGCGACGTGCGCAAGCGGGAGTCCGGCAAGCAGGTGCTGATCACTCTGGTCGAGCACGTGCTGGAGGTCATGGCCGAGCGCCAGCGGCAGCCGGGCGCCGCCCTCCGCTGAGTCGTGTTTCACAGGCCCCCGGGCCTGTGAAACACGGCCCGGCGGCGCGGGACGCCCGGCCGCCGGGCGCCGCCCGGGAAGCCGGGCGGAGAACGGCCGCGCTCTCCCTGGGGGAGCCGTTTCGCCGCGATTACGGAATGGCGCTTCGGCCGTTCGGCCGGCCGTTCGCACCGGTCGGCCGCAGGAACGGTGACGCGCGCCCGATGAATACCCTTCTGTCATATTCAGGCGCGGTTTGGAAGTCAACGCGGGGTCAAGGCTCGCCGACAGGGGTTTCCGCCAGAGCCAACTGAAGTGGCGATAAGGCTGGTGTCCGCATCCGGGCATGGACACAATGGGACTGGCGAGTTCGCTCACTCAGAGTTATGGTGCGAGATCCAATGCCCGATGACCCCTCTTCCCCCAAGGACGGGACCACGCCCCCGCCGGCCTCCGCCGACGGGGCGATCGCGGCATCTCTCACGCAGATACACACTGTGCTGGCCGACCTCGCGAAGACGGCGGGCCGTGAGCACGACCGGGCCGCACACCGTGAGCGCGTCATCGACCGGCTGCACGAGGAGAACGGCCGGCTGCGGCACAACGAGCTGCAGGCCGCCTTCGAGCCGGTGCGCACATCGCTCTACCGCCTCTATGACCTGGTCCGGCGCGAGTCGGAGCGGGAGAGCGCGGACCCAGCACACACACCCACGCTCCTGGCGGCGATCGCCGAAGAGCTGGCCGAGATCATCGCGCGGACGGGGGTCGAGCGCATGCCCGTGCACGAGGGCGACCCGTTCGATCCGGCACGGCACCGCCCTGCCGGCACGCACGATGTGGACGACGCCGCACTGGACGGCACCGTCACGACGGTCCGGCGCACCGGCTTCGTCCGCGGCGAAAAGGTCGTACGACGGGCCGAGGTGATCGTCGCCCGAACGGCGGCCGACCCGGTCGGAGGGGATTGACATGGCTGTCTACGGAATCGATCTGGGCACGACCCATTCCTGCATCGCACGCATCGGCGACGTCGGCCGTCCCACCGTTCTGCGCAACATGGAGGGCACCGACACGACACCGTCGGTCGTCTACTTCGAGTCCGCCGACAATGTCGTGGTCGGCGCCCCGGCGAAGGACACCGCCGTGCTCTCCCCCGACCTGGTGGTGAGCCTCATCAAGCGGGACATGGGCCACGAGGTCACGCGCGAGCTGCACGGACGCGACTACTCCCCCGAGGAGATCTCCGCGTTCGTGCTGCGCAAGCTGGTCGCAGACGCGAAGGCCACCACCGGCGAGGACGCCGACGACGTCGTCATCACCGTGCCCGCCTACTTCGGCGCGGCCGAGCGCGACGCGACCCGCAAGGCCGGTCACATCGCCGGGCTCAACGTCATCGACATCATCTCCGAGCCGGTCGCGGCCGCGATCACCTACGGCGTGCTCAACCCCGACCAGGACCGCACGATCCTGGTCTACGACCTCGGCGGCGGCACGTTCGACACGACGGTGATCACACTTCGTGACGGCGACATCGGGGTCGTGTGCACCGACGGCGACCACGAGCTGGGCGGCGCCGACTGGGACGCCCGCGTGGTCGAGCACCTCGCCGAGCGCTTCGCCGAGGAGCACCCCGACGTCGGCGACCCGCTCGAGGACCCGCACACCGAACAGCAGCTCCGCCACGACGCCGAAGAGGCGAAGAAGGCCCTGTCGCTGCGCACCCGCCACGTCGTGCGCGTCATGCACGAGGGCCGGGTCGCCACGGTCGAGCTCACGCGGGACAAGTTCGAGGAGATCACCAAGGACCTGCTCGACCGCACCATCGAGATCACTGGACGCACGCTGGCGACCGCCGCCGAGAAGGGCGTCAAGGACTACGACGACCTGGTCCTCGTCGGCGGCTCCACCAAGATGCCCGCGGTGCCGCAGCGGCTGGCCAACGAGCTGTCGCTCAAGCCGAAGCTGCAGGACCCCGACCTCGCGGTGGCCAAGGGCGCGGCGCTGTACGCCTTCGAGGAGACCTACCGCCAGCTGCTGGCCAAGGGAGAGACCGACAAGGCGCTCGACCTGGCCTCGCGCGCCGGCCTGTCCGAGGCCGAGCAGGAGCGCATGGCGTCCCGGCAGATCACCACGGTCGCCTCCCGCGCCTTCGGGGTGATCGCGCTGGACCCGGTGACCGAGCAGGAGCACGTCGTCCACCTCGTCCACGCCAACGACGCGCTGCCCCGTGGCAAGTCCCGCGAGTTCGGCACCGTCGACGAGGACCAGACGATCGTCAAGATCATCGTGGTGGAGCAGGCGGGCAGCGCCGAGTCGACCGAGGTCGCGCACAACAACCCGATCGCGGACGGCGAGCTGAAGATCCCGCCGGGCAAACCGGCGGGCTATCCGATCGAGGTGACATTCGCCCTCGACACCTCCGGGCTCCTGCACGTCACCGCGGTGGAGAAGGAGACGGCCGAGGAGCTCACGCTCGACGTACGCGTCGGCGGCATGTCCGAGGACGACGTCCAGGAGTCCCGCACGGACCTCGCTCACGTCCGCGTGGACTGAAAAGACCGGTGGAGACCCCCATGCCCTACTGCGCGACGCCCGGGAGGCGCCCCGCCGCGTCGCCGCGCGGCGGGCCGGATGCGCCGGTCCCGACCGACCGCCTCCACGCGCCCCTGACACGCACGCCGGCACCCGGCACGACCGAGACGCCGCCGTCAGTCGCCGACCGGCACCCATCGCCGCGCGGCGGGCCGGCTGCACCGGTCCCAACCCACCGCCTCCACGCGCCCCTGACACCCGCACCGGCACCCGGCACGACCGAGACACTGCCGTCGGTCCCCGACCGGCACCGGGCCGGCTCCCTTCCCCGCCTTGCGGCGCACCTCGCGGACGCCGCTCGCGACGGGCGGGGGTTCTCCAACAGTCGTAGCGACCGCACCGGATCACATGGTCTTTGACGAGCAGCGCTATGTCCGAGAGGTGCTGGAGCCCGCCAGGGCGGCCGGCAACCAGCCGCCCGACGACCTGCGGGTGCGGTACGCCCTGGTCGAGCCGCTCAACTGCCGTGAGGTGGCCGAGAGCGTCAAACGCGTCCGGATGTGCTGGCGCAAGTCGCGCGGGCAGCTGCGCTTCCGCCGACTGATCGATCGTCTCGAGGGCGACCATCTCAAGCTCGCGCCGCTGTTCGAGCGGGCCGCGCTCGGCGACCTGGCGCCGCTGCGCGCCGAACTGACCACGACCGCCGACCGGGCCGGCCGGCGCCGCGCCGAGTTGCGCACCCGGCTGCTCGACGCCGCCGGGGAGATGAGGACGCTCGCCCCCGGCGACCTGCGCGAGATCGGCGGCGAGGCGGCCGAGCTGGCCCGCGAGGCCGGCATCGAGATCCGCGAGCCCGACGTCCTGCCCGCCGCGCCCCCGTACGCCGGCTATCCGCGCGCCCGTGACGCGCTCGACGCCCTCGGCGCGCGCCACCTGCGCGAGTTCGTCACCGGGGAGCCGCGGGCCGGCCGGGTCCTCGGATCGGTGCCGGACCTGCGGCCGGCCATCCGGCGGGTGGCCGAGCAGTGGAGCCGCCGCCCGCACGACGGCAACCGCACCAACGCCGACACCGTGCTCGTCGCGCTCAAGCGTGCCGGAGCGGCGAGCCGACGAGCGAGCGGAGTGGGCGGTGAGGAACGAGCCGCCCGCGGAGCGAGTGAGGAGGCGAGCGCGACCACCGAACACGCGGCGAGCCGACGAGCGAGCGGAGTGGGCGGTGAGGAACGAGCCGCCCGCGGAGCGAGTGAGGAGGCGAGCGCGACCACCGAACACGCGGCGAGCGCGGCCGTCGACTACGACGACGTCGCCGAGCTGGTCCTGTACGACGTGGTGGCCCGGCTGCGCGAGCGGCACCAGCAGCGGGCCTCCGAGGGCGCGCTGCTCCGGTTCGCCATCGACGACCTGGGCGTGGACGAGGACGACGCGCGGCGGCTGGTGTTCTCGGTGATCCGGGAGAGCGGCGTGGCCGGCGGGCTGGCCGCGCGGCTGCGCGACCTCATCGACGCCGGTGAGATCCACGCCGCGGCCGAGCTGGCGTCGGTGGCAGGGCCGGCCGAGCTGACCGGCGACGCGGAGCTGCTGGCCGCCGAGGCACGACGGCGCATCTCCTCCGCGACCGCGCTGCGCCAGGAGGCCGCCGCCCTGGTCCTGACCGATCCGGACGAGGCGTGGCTGCGGCTCGCCGACGCGCTGCGGCTCGTCGGCGACCTGCCGGGCGCCGCCGACCTGCAGGCCGGGCTGCCGCCGCGCGCTCCCGGCCGGATGGAGGCGGTGGTCGAGGGCGACGAGGTCGCGCTGTCGTGGGCGCCGACCCCGTCGCGGGTCGGTGAGATCGGCTACGTCGTCGCCCGCTGTCTCGGCCGCGTTCCCCGGCACCCCGGCGACGGCGAGACACTGCCCTCCGGCGGCGGCTTCGCCCGTGACCCGGCGCCGCCGCTCAACGCACCTCTCTTCTATGCCGTGTTCGCGGTGCGCGGCACGGCGGCGTCGGCGCCCGCCGTGGCCGGCCCGCTGCACGTGCGCCCGGAGCCGGCCGACGTGTTCGTCCGGGCCGCCGACGGCGTGGTCGCCGGGCGGTTCACCGCGCCGCCCGAGGCGGTGCGGGTGCTGGTCACCCGCGACGGCACGCCCGTCCCGACCGAGCGCGGCGGTTTCCGCGACGAGACGGTGACGAACGGCACCACGTACCACTACCGGGTCGCCGCCGCCTATCTCAGCGCCGACGGCCACGAGACCATCACCTCCGGCGTGCACGTCGCGGCGACACCGGCCGCCCGGCCCGATCCGGTCCGCGACCTCAGCGTCGAGCAGGACCCCGCCGGGCACCTCGTGGTCACCTACGACGAGCCGCCGCACGGGCAGGTGGAGATGGTGGCGATGCCCGGTCCGCCGCCGTGGCCGGCCGGCACCACGCTCGCCGTCGAGGAGGTGCACCGCGCCGGGCGCGTCCTGCGCACCGCGCCCGTCCCGGGCGGCGTGGCGCTGCACGCCGGCCCCGGCGTCCTGCTCGCCGTGTCGGTGAGCGGCGACGTCGCGACGATCGGCGCCCACCGCGAGCACGTGAACCTCACGCCGCCGCGCGAGCTCATCGCCGAACGCCGCGGCGAGATGATCACGTTGGGCTTCGACTGGCCGACGGACGTCACCGAGGCCGAGGTCCGCTGGCGCTGCGGCGACGGCGAGGAGAGCCGCCTGCCGATCGGCCGCGCCGGGTACGACGCCCACGGCGGCGTCCGCCTCCCCTCGCCGGGCGGTGAGGCGGTGACCATCGAGGTCGCCGCGGCCGCGACCGCGTACGGCCGCCGCGTCACCGGCATGCCGGTCCGCACCGTGGTGCCCGGCCGCACGATCGTCGGGTACGAACTGCGCCGCTCCCACCTGCGCGGCCCGCTGGTCGTGACGCTCACCGGGGCGGCGCCGACCCGGGTGCGGCGGCTGGTGCTCGTCGCCCGCTCCGGTCCGATGCCCCAGCGGCCGGCGGACGGAGAGACGGTGATGAGCTGGGACGACGTCGAGATTCCGACGCGCCTGGCGGCCGGGCTGCCGCGGCTGCGACGCCCGTACTGGCTCCGCTGCTTCGCCGAAGACCCCGCGGTCGAGCTCCGCGATCCTCCGGTCCGCGACCTGAAGGTGCGTTGATGCCGTCTCATGTCCGCTCCGCTCCTCCGTTCTCGCCCGCTCGCCGGCCCCGGGTGGGGGTGCGTTGATGTCGTCGATCACGTGTCCCTACTGCTTCGCCCGGCTGGCGCGTGAGCGGATCGGGTTCCGCTGCGCCGGCAGTTCCGGGCGAGGTCCCGGCTGCGCGCCGCGGCTGGATGAGAGGCTCGCCGCGTACACCGGGTCGGCCGCGTCCGCCTCGCTGCCGCCGTACTTCGACCCGCCGCCGGCGGTGCGGCGGCTCGGGCGCGGGACGCCGCGCCGGGCGACCTGCCCGGAGTGCGGCCAGGACACCGCCCGCCGGGTCTGTCCCGAGTGCCACAACCCGCTGCCCGGTGCGTACTGCGAGACGCCGGGGAAGATCGTCGCGCTCGTCGGGGCGAAGAACTCCGGCAAGAGCACCTACATCGCCGTGCTGTTGCACGAGCTGTCGCACCGCATCGGGGCCGAGCTGGGCACCGCGCTCGTGGCCTGCGACGACCGCACCATCGAGCGCTACAAGCGCGACTTCCACCGCCCGCTCTTCGGCGACCGGCGGCTGCTGCCCGCCACGGCGAGCGCGGTGACCACGCCGCGCGACCCGCTCGTCTACCTGCTCACCCGCACCCGCCGGCGGCGCCTGCGGCAGCAGGACATGTCGCTGACGCTGGTCCTGTTCGACACGGCCGGCGAGGACCTGCGCAGCCGGGACGTGACCGATCTGCACCTGCGCTATCTCGCGGCGGCGGACGCGATCATCTTCCTGGTCGACCCGCTGGAGCTGAAGTCGGGCGGCGGCGATCCCGACGGCGAGCCGATCAACGTCATCGCCCGGGTCACCGAGCTGCTGCACGTCGGCCGGGACCTTCCCCACGGCCGGCGGCTCCCCGTACCGGCCGCGGTCGCCCTCACCAAGATCGACGCGTTGCCGCTCGACGGAGCGCTCCAGCGGAACCGCACCGCGACGGCCGCGCTCGACCTGAACGACCGCGAGGCGGTGCACGAGCAGGTACGCGCGCTGCTGTACGACTGGCAGGCCGGTGAGCTGGACCGTTACCTGAGCCACGAGTACGCCGAGTACGGCCTGTTCGGCGTCTCGGCGCTCGGCGGCGTGCCCCGCGAGGGCGCGGTGGGCACGGGCGGGATCCGGCCGTACCGCGTCGAGGATCCGCTGCTGTGGCTGCTGCACCAGTTCGGGATGCTCGACGGGGCCCGCTGATGGCCTGGGACCTGCGGTACACCTCGGTGGAGTCCGGCCCGACCGGCAGATCCGGTTTCCAGTTCGTCGCCACGACTCCGGGCACTCCGCCGCACGTCGTCGGCGCCGTCACGCCGTACATGAGCTACCGGCCGCCGCCGTCCGCGCCGTCCGCGCCCGCGCCGGACGAGCTCGCCGCCTTCCCGGTCGCCTTCGCGTACGGGCGGGAGGGCGACCACGCGGTGCTGGTGCGCTGCCGCTACACCGGCCGCGACTACTCGGGCCGGTACGGGAACTTCTCCGGGCACGCCGTGGTCGCGGCGCCGCAGGAGCTGGAGGGACTGCGGCCGATCGAGCTGTGGGAGTCGCCGGTGTGGGACGGCCCGCCCGGTGCGGCGCCGGACCTGGTCCCCGGTACGGCGTTCGACCCCGACTCGCTCGTCGCCTGGCTCGGGCGTGAGGGCGCCCACGACCGGCTGGCCGCCCTGCTCGACGCGGTGACGGTCGCCCTCGCGGACGGGCACGGGCGGGTCGTGCTGGTCGCCGACGACGCGGCGCTCGTCGCGCGCTGGATCGCGCTGGTGTCCTATTCCCTGCCGGCGCCGCTGGCCGCCCACCTGTCGTTCATCACCTACACCGCCGACCCGGAGTCGGCGTCGCAGCTGGTCGTGGGCACCGTGCCGGAGGCGTGGCCGCGCGGGGGCTTTCGGCTGAGCGAGCCGGTCCCCGGCGACGGCGAACGCCCGGGCCGTTTCTCCCGCGTGATCGCGGACTGCTGGCGTACGGGCGACCTGGACGGCATCGACGCCGTCGGCGAGCTGCTGACGTCCGGTCCGGCCGAGGACACCACGCTCGGCTCGGACGCGGACGAGGGCCGGACCGGACGGTTCCACGCCGCGGCGTCGTCGGCCGGCGGGCGGACCGCCACCGCGTCGGTGCGCGTGGCGGAGCCGCTTCACCGCGTCCCGGCCGGGGGCCATCACGCGCTCGCCTCGGCCGACGGGGCGGCGGCGCTGCTCGCCCTGTGCCGCGGGGAGACGTCTGTGTCCGCCGCGGAGGAGTCGGCCGCCGCCGCGCTCGTCCGGTGCGGCGGGGCGCCCTCCTGGCTGTGGCCGGCGCTGGCGCCGGCCCTGCCCGGTCTCGGGTTCGAGCTGGCCGCCGCGCTCGCGCACGTGGCACCGGAGATCGCCGAGCGTTGCGTGGAGCTGGCCCTGGCCGACCCGTCACTGCGCGAGCGCCTGCCCGTGCTCCGGCTCCGCGACGGCCTGCCCGCGCGCTTCCGCGCCGCGCTCGCGCAGGCGTCCGGGTTGGACGCGCTGGCGGACGTCGTCCGGCTCGCCGACGAGGTCGGCGGCCGGATCGCGGACGACGACGTGACCGCGGCCGCCGCGGCGTGCGCGCGGCGCGGCGCGGGCGACATCGCCGCCGCCGTGCGCGCGACGCCCCGCGCCCGGCGTGCCGCCCTGGTCGGCGGCATCCTGGCCGGTCTCGAACGCGCCGAGTCCGGCGTCCGCCGGGCGATGCTCACGCCGGACGCCCGCGCGGCGCTCGGCGATCGCGACTGGACCCGCGCGCCCCGTACCGGCGGGCTGGTCCTGTCCGCGCGCGCCGACCGGCACGAGGCCACG
Source organism: Actinoallomurus iriomotensis (assembly GCF_030269445.1). Lineage (GTDB taxonomy): Bacteria > Actinomycetota > Actinomycetes > Streptosporangiales > Streptosporangiaceae > Actinoallomurus > Actinoallomurus iriomotensis. Next base: position 282,040 of record NZ_BSTJ01000013.1, on the reverse strand, counting down.
GCCCGCCTGATCGAGCTGGAGCCGTACGGGCTGCCGGAGATCGAGGAGCTGCTCGACGCGCTCTGGGACGCTCCGCCGACGCCGGACGACTGCGAACGCCTCGTCGAACGGCTCGGCCCGGCGATGGCGCGGTTCGCCGCGCTCCGGAGCCTGACGCGGCGGGTCTTCGAGTCCGCGCCGCTCGACGCGGCGGAGACCCTACGTCTCGCCGAGCTGATCCGCGACCGGCTGCCCGAGCTGGCCGGTCCGGCGCGGATCGTGCTCGCGCACCGCGAGGCGTTGCGAGCCGGCGCCGAGCCGGAGATGGCCCGCGTCCTCGGCCGGATGGACGCCGGCGACCCGCTGACCGGGCGGGTGTGCGCGAGCGTCGCCGCGGCGCTCACCGAACGGCCGGCGCGGTCGCGCGCCGAGGTGCTGGCCGCGACCACCGACGCCGTACGCCGGGAGCTCACCGGCCACTGGCTCGACGCCGGTCCCGGCCGGGACGATCGGGTGGACCTCGCCGAGATCGAGGTGCGCCTGCACCGGGCGCGGACGCCGGTCCCCCAGCTCACGGCGTGGGGCGACGGGCTCGGGCGGTTCGCCCGGCGGCACGTCGAGTCGGCGCTCACCGACCGCGACCCGGCGCTGGCGTCGGCGTGGCGGGCGCTGCGGCGACGGGGAGCGTGACGCCGTGCCGGTCGTGTACGCGCTGGTCGTCATCGTGTGGGTCGGTCTGGTCGCGGCCGAGTGCGTGTTCGTGCTGCCGGTCGCCCTCGTGCTCGCCCTGCTCGCCGGGTTCGGCCTGGGCCTCGGCCGGTTCTTCACCGTCGCCTGGCGTACGCTCACCGCCACCGCCGTGGACGGGCCGTCCCCGGTCCGGCGTCCCGCGCCCGGGCCGCCGGACCCCGCCTACCCGCACTACCTGCTGGTCCAGGTGTGGCACGACATGGTGGCCCTCGAACGCCGTACGGTGCCCTGGTGCGTGACGCAGGCCCGGTGGGCCGCCGCCACGCTGACCGAGACGCTGCTGAAGCCGCCGCAGGGGCTCGCGCTGTTCCCCCTGTGGTTCGGGCTGTGCGCCGGCATGACGCTGTCCGTGCTGCCGCTCGCCGTCGCGGTGCTGGCGTTCGTCCTGGCCGCGGCGGCGATGGCGGCGGCCGGGCTGGCCGTGTGGTCGGTGTGCGTGGTGGTGCTCGGCGCGGTCGAGCGCGTCTGGATGGCCTACCGCCGGATCCTGCTGGCGTGCCCGCACGCGGGCTGCTACCAGCGGTTCGCGCTGCCGGAGTACTCCTGCCCCCGGTGCGACGAACACCACTCCCGGCTCGTGCCGAACCGCCTGGGCGCGTTCCGTCACGTGTGCCGCTGCGGCGCGCGGCTGCCCACGACGATCCTGCTCGGGCGGTTCCGCCTCGGCGCGTACTGCCCGCACTGTCACCGGCGGCTGCCCGGCCGGATCGGGCGGGCGCGGGTGGAGCCGCTGCCGTTCGTCGGCGGTCCGGCGGCGGGCAAGACGACGCTGATGTTCCTCGCCGTACGGGCGCTGCGCGCGAGCGCCGCCGGCGCGCGGGGCCGCGCGGACTTCGTCGAGGCGCGCGACGCGCGGGCGTACGCCGGGGCGGTGGCCGAACTCGACCGCGGCGGGCGGCTCGCCAAGACCGGCCCCGAGCTGCCCGTGGCCACCATGCTCGACCTGACGCTGCCGGCCGCGCACCGGATCCTGTACCTGTTCGACCCGGCCGGCGAGCTGCACACGGGCGCCACGCGGGTCGAGCGGCTGCGCTACCTCGACCACGGCGAGGCGCTGCTGTTCGTCATCGACCCGTTCGCCCTGCCGGAGCTGCGGTCCGCGCTCACCACGGACGAACGCCGCCTCGTGGAGCAGACGACCGCGACCTCCGACGAGGACCCCTCCGATACCCTGCAGCGCCTGCTGGCCGAGCTGCGCTCGCGGGCCGACCAGGGCCGGCAGCGGCGCATCGCGGTGGTGGTCACCAAGGCCGACGTGCTGCGCCGCACCGCGGTGGGCACGAGCCTCGACGGCGACGCGCGCGGCTGGCTGGAGGGGCTCGGCCTCGGCAACACGATCCGTACGCTCGAGCGCACCGCCGCCGAGGTCCGCTACTTCGCGTCCGGCCTCGACAGCCCGCCCGCGGCGCTGGCCGACCTGTTCGGCTGGGCGGCCGGGTTGCCGCTGAGCGGTCAGGTCGACCCGGCGTTCGACGACCGGCCGGCGGCGGACGAGCTCAGCGAGCCCTGGCCGGTGGCGGGCCGCGCGCCCTCGCTGGTCCCGTACGGGCACCAGGCGGGCCGCAGCGCGCTGTTCGCCGCGCTGACCGTGCTGGGTCCGCTGATCATGATCCTGCTCGGCCTATCCGTGTACGCGCGCTTTCGCTGAACCGCCGGTGTGAACCCTCGCGTCCCGGGGGTAACGGTCACAGTGTGAAAGCCATCGTGATGAACCAATATGGCGGTCCTGACGTGCTGAAACTCGCCACGGACGTGCCTGAGCCCAAGGTCGGGCCCGACTTCGTCCTCGTACGCGTCAAGGCGGCCGGGGTGAACCCGGTGGACTGGAAGATCCGCGAGGGCGGGCTCGACGGGCTCTTCCAGACCGACTTCCCGGTCGTCCCCGGCTGGGACCTGGCGGGCGTGGTCGAACGCGCCGGGCCGGCCGTCAGCGAGTTCTCACCGGGCGACGAGGTCATCGGGTACGTGCGCGAGGACCACGTGGGCCGCGGCACGTACGCCGAGCTGGTGGCCGCGCCGGTGCGCACGCTCGGCCGCAAGCCGGCACGGCTGTCGTGGGCGGAGGCGGGCGGCCTGCCGCTCGCGGGCCTGACCGCGTACCAGGCGCTGGTGAAGGCGCTGGGGGTGAACGAGGACGACACGGTGCTCATCCACGCCGCCAGCGGCGGCGTCGGGTCGTTCGCCGTGCAGATCGCGCTGGCGCGGGGCGCCCGGGTCATCGGCACGGCCGGCCCGCGCAACCACGACCATCTGCGGTCGCTCGGCGCCGAGCCGGTGGCGTACGGGCCGGGGCTCGCGGACGAGGTGCGACGGCTCGCGCCGGGCGGCGTCTCGGCGGCGCTGGACCTGGTGGGCGGTGAGGCCCTCGACGTGACGCCGGACCTGCTGACCGGCAAGGGCCGGTGGGCGTCGATCGTCGACCCGTCGGTGACCGAACGCGGCGGGCGGTACGTGTTCGTCCGCCCGGACCCCACGGACCTGGCGGCGCTGGCGCAGCTCGTCGACGACGGGCGCCTGACGGTCCCGGTCGCGAAGACGTTCCCGCTCTCGGAGGCGGCGGAGGCGCAGCGCCTGAGCGAGGAGGGACACACGCGCGGCAAGATCGTGCTGACCGTGGACTGAGGCCCGACGCCGTCCTGACGGGCGGCGCATCGTCGCGTTGCCGGGGAGGCCGGCCGAACCCTGGCCGGCCTCCTTTCCCGCTACGGCAGGCGCCCATGGGCATTACGCGCTTTTCGCGTCGCGCGGGTCGACGGGGGCGCTTCCCGGCGTTCCTCTCATGGCGCTCCTTGACTTTTTTCGCCTTCGGTCGAAGGTTTCTGACGGTTACGTTGCGCATTCGCGTCGTTGCCTTTTGTGGCATTCTGTCGGCTTTCGCCGGGGCGGGTTTGACCCGTCGGACGAACCGCCGCATCTCCCGACATAGCCGGTCGACCCGGTCGAGCGAGGGTCGGCCCGACGTAAGTTCGATCACTACGCTGCGCGCCGGCCGCCATTGGCGCGTCATTGGCGGCACCCTTGACCACTCCGCCATTTCCGCAGATGAGAGGCGCAATTTCCCCGTTGCGCGGGAGGCGGCCCCACAACTTGGTTACAGTGGGTAAGTACTTCGCTCCATACTTTCCGCTGCGAACGCGTTGCCGTTCTCGCGACACTTCAGATACATTGCGCCGTAATCGGGCTGTGACTTACCTCCACCCGGGAGGTGACAGACCGACCGCCGAATCCGGCTGCACCCCCAGTGCAGCGGGAACCGGGGACCCACGAAGTCCCTTGGGGTGAATCCGTCTCGCACGGTAGGGCTCCTCCTGGCCCGAACCCGTCAGCTAACCCGGTAGGCGGCTTAAGGGGAGACATGGATCCGATAGGTCACAAACTGCTGCAGGTCGCCAAGGGCCAGCTCGGCTATCACGAGAAGGCGAGCGGGTACACCAAGTTCGGCGACTGGTACGGCAAGCACGTCGGCAAGGACCCCGTCTTCAAGGACGCGGCCTGGTGCGACATGTTCCTCGCCTGGGCGGCGGACAAGGCCGGAGTCGAAGACTTCGCGGGTGAGTTCGCCTCCACTCCGGATCACGCGAAGTGGTTCAAGAAGCACGACGCGTGGGGCCACCACCCCGAGCCGGGTGCCATCGTCTTCTTCTCGTGGAACGGCGGGAAGAGCATCGGCGACATCGAGCACGTGGGCATCGTCGAGTCGGTGCACGGCCACACGCTGCACACGATCGAGGCCAACCACAACGACCAGCTGGGCCGCGCCACCCGCGACGTCAGCCAGGTCGTCGGCTTCGGCTACCCGTCGAAGGTGAAGGTCAAGGCGGCCCCGGCCGAGCAGAAGTACGTCCCGAAGCACTCCGCGCCGCCGCCGGCCGCCAAGGAGATCGGCCAGCAGCCCGCCACCCCCATGCACGAGACCCAGACGACGGCCCAGCACGACTCCGCGCCGCCGCTGGCCGACCAGCAGGCCGCCCTCACCGGGCTGCTGGGCGTCGTGGTGTTCGGCACGGTGGCGCTGGCGCTGAGCAAGGCGAAGGTCCGCATGCCGATGCCGGCCCCGAACGTCCGCGTCCGCAAGCGCGGCAAGCACCACCGCACGCCGGTCGAGATGCCCGCCGACATGAACGTGGCCGACCTGGACGCCGCCGACGCCGGCACGGCCGTCATGCCGGCCCTGACCGCGGAGGCCGCGGCACTGGCCGAGGACAAGGAGTTCTGGGGCAAGATCACCGAGCTGGAGGAGGACGTCGAGCTGGCGTTCTGGAACACCCTCCACTCCGCGGTCTCCCAGTCCGACTCCGCCGAGTCCCTCAACGTCTGAGTCCGAGCCGGCCCTCCCTCGCCCGTGGGGAGGGCCCTCGGTGTTTCTCCGGGTCAGCCCGGCGGTGCCGCTTTCATCCGGTCCCGCGCGAGCCGGACGGTCGATCCGAACGACCGGCCGGGCGGTGGACCCGCCGCCGGCATCCCCTCACCACGCCGCTTGACCGGGACCCCCAAGGTCAATGTCCAGCGTCGCCGCGGCCGAGGCGCCCGCCCGGATCGTGGCCGCCGACATCGAGGTGTTCGGGCGGATCGACGTCCTGGTGAACGACGCCGCCATCATCCGGCCGTCGCCCGCCCCGAGACCGGCTGCCTGACCGGCTCGGTGATCCGCGTCGACGGCGGGATCGACGTCGCACGAGGAGCGCGCACCCAGACGCACGGTCCGTCCTGCGGGTCCGCGACAGATCACCCCACGGACCGACGTACGGGACCGTCTGAGCGGGTTCTCCGACCGCGTGAACGGCGGTCGCGACGCGGATCCGATCGGTTCCGGGCCGGAAAGAGACGTTCACCGCACCGGCCGGAACGGCCCCTGACGGCGTACGCCACCGCCACGGACCGCCGACGCGTTTCCCGAGATGTCGGCGTATACAGCACCGTCCGCGGCCGGACTTCGCTCTCGCCTAGGCGGAAAGGGCCAGAGCGGCATCACCCACAGTGACCATCCTGGAAGACAGTGGACCATCTCCGCATGTTCCGGTTGGCCGGCCCGTCACGGTCCGTTAGTGTCCCACGGTGTCACCGGCCGGTTCCCGGCCGGACCGCCGAGTCGCCGCACGCGCAAGCCAGCGCGTCCGGTGAGCCGGGGACCCAACTCGCGGAGCGCTTTCAGGGGGCTCTCCCACCGCGCTCGGTCCCGGGGTGAATCCGTAACCGGTAGGGCTTCTCCTTGCCCGAACCCGTCAGCTAACCCGGTAGGCGGCCCAGGAGAAAGAGGAGCACCCGAATGGAGCCTTCGCGAACCGCGAAAGCGCATCATAGGCCGCACCGCACCCAGCACACCGTGGTCGCCGGCATCCTTCTCACCGCCGGACTGCTCCTGCCGTCACCCGCGGCCGAGGCGAAGCCGGCACCCGCCATCGACGCGCTCCGGCAGCAGGCCGACCAGCTCAACACCCAGCTCGAACAGCTCACCGAGCAGTACGACGGGCTGCGGGTCCGGCTGCGGCAGGCCCAGCGCGCCAGCGCGATCGCCAAGGCGACCTCGCGACGTGAGACCAAGGCCCTCAAGGGCATCCAGCAACGTGTCGGCCGCCTGGCCGCGCTGCGCTACATGAACAGCGCGCCGGACGAGGCACCCGCGCTGTTCTCCGCCAAGGACCCGCAGGCACTGCTGGACCAGGCCGCGACCCTGCACTTCTTCACCCAGCAGGACGACACGCAGGTCCGCCAGCTCACCCAGGCGATCCAGAACGCCGAGCGCGCCTGGCAGAACGCCCGTGACCAGGCTTCGCGGTCCACGCTGCTCAAGGCGCAGCTCGCGCAGAAGAAGGCGACCATCGGCCGGACGCTCGACAAGCTGCGCCGTCCGCTGCTGAAGGACGCCGTCGAGCGCGCCGAGCACGGCGAGAGCGTGCCGGAGATCCCGGGCGGGTCCACCAAGGCGATCGGCGCCGTACGCGCGGCGCTGACGCAGCTCGGCGTCCCGTACGTCTGGGGCGGCGCGACGCCCGGAAAGGGGTTCGACTGCTCCGGGCTGACCATGTGGGCGTACAAGCAGGTCGGGGTCAACCTGCCGCACTACGGCGGCGACCAGTGGAATGCCGGCGTCCACGTCTCACGGAGCGACCTGCAGCCCGGTGACCTGGTGTTCTTCTACTCCGACATCCACCACATGGGGATGTACCTCGGAGACGGGAAGTTCATCCACGCGCCGCACACCGGCGACCACGTGCGGGTCGCCGACCTGGCCACCCGCCCGTTCGCCGGGGCCGTACGCATCGTCTGAGTGACGGGGCCCCGGGCGCGGGGCCCCGACCTCACTTCGTCGTGCGGTACATCTCCGCGACCATGAACGCCAGGTCGAGTGCCTGGCTGCGGTTGAGCCGCGGGTCGCAGGCGGTCTCGTACCGCTGGTGAAGGTCGTCCTCGACGATCTCGTGGCCGCCGCCCACGCACTCGGTGACGTCGTCGCCGGTGAACTCCAGGTGGACGCCGCCAGGGTGGGTGCCCAGCGCGCGGTGGACGTCGAAGAAGCCCGCCACCTCGTCCATGACGTCGTCGAGCCGTCGGGTCTTGTAGCCGCTCTCGGCCTCGAAGGTGTTGCCGTGCATCGGGTCGCAGATCCACGCGACCTGCGCGCCGCTCGCGGTGACCTTCTCCACCAGCGGCGGCAGCGCGTCGCGTACGCGGCCGGCGCCCATGCGGATCACGAACGTCAGGCGGCCCGGCTCGCGTTCGGGGTCGAGCTTGTCGATGAGCGCCAGGGCGTCCTCGGCGGACGTCGTCGGGCCGAGCTTGACCCCGATCGGGTTGCGGATGTGCCGCATGAACTCCACGTGCGCGCCGTCGAGCTGCCGGGTGCGCTCGCCGATCCACAGGAAGTGCCCGGACACGTCGTACGGCAGGCCGGAGCGCGAGTCGATGCGGGTCAGCGCCCGCTCGTAGTCGAGGATCAGCGCCTCGTGGCTGGAGTAGAGCTGGACGCGGTGGAACTCCTCCGGGTCGGCGCCGGCGGCGTGCATGAACGCCAGTGCCCGGTCGATCTCCCCCGCCAGCCGCTCGTAGCGGCGCCCGGCCGGGCTGGCCGCCACGAAGTCCTGGTTCCACGCGTGGACCTGGCGCAGGTCGGCGTACCCGCCCTGGGTGAAGGCGCGGCAGAGGTTCAGCGTGACCGCGGCGGCGTGGTACGCCCGCAGCAGGCGGCCCGGGTCCGGCGTCCGCTCGTCGGCGGTGAAGCCGAAGCCGTTGACCATGTCGCCGCGGTACGCGGGAAGCTCGACGCCCTCGCGGACCTCGACCGGCTTCGACCGCGGCTTGGCGAACTGGCCCGCCATCCGGCCGATCTTGACGACCGGCACGCTCGCGGCGTACGTCAGGACGACCGACATCTGGAGCAGGGTCTTGAGCTTGTTGCGCACGTCGTCGGCGGTGGCGCCGGAGAACGTCTCGGCGCAGTCGCCGCCCTGCAGCACGAACGCCTCGCCGCGCGCCACGGCGGCGAGCTGTGCGCGGAGCTGGTCGCACTCGCCCGCGAACACGAGCGGCGGAAGCTTGGCGAGCTGGTCGGCGACGGCGCCCACCTGTGCGGGGTCGGGCCAATCGGGCTGCTGGGCCGCAGGAAGATCGCGCCAGGAGTCAAGGAGGTCCACGGGCACCTAGGGTATCGACCATTACGCCATGCCCGGGCAGCCGACCACCCCCGACGCGACGCCCTTGCCCGACCTTGGGAGACGCATGGGGAGACGCGGACGTTCTCCAGGCCGCGGTCGCGGCCCCTCAGTAGGGTCGAGGCGGATGGACGGCCGGGGACACCGACGGCGCAGGGGGGCACGATGGGCGGCAGTGACGGGGCGGCCCGGACGCCCGGGTCCTCATCCTCAAGAACGTGGACGCCGGCGGCTGGCGGTTCGCGGTGCACGCCGACAGTCCCAAGGGCCGTCAGCTGGCAGACGTGCCCCGGGCGGCGCTCACCTTCTACTGGCCTCTGCAAGGCCGCCAGGTACGCGTGCGGGGCGCCGTGGAGCCCGCCTCTCCCGAGCAGAGCGCCGCCGACCTGCTGGCCCGTGCGCCCTCCGCCCGCGCCGAGGCGCTGCTGGGCCGCCAGAGCGGCCACCTGGAGAGCCTTGACGACCGCGACCAGGCCTTCCGCACGGCGCTGGCCCGGATCGAGGCGGACCCCTCCCTGGTCAGCCCGGAATGGACGCTCTACACCCTCGTTCCTGTCCAGATCGAGTTCTGGCAGGCCGACAAGGACCGCGTGCACACCCGGCTGCGGTACGAACGCTCCGGCCGCCGCGGCCCGTGGGAAACCCACATGTTGTGGCCGTAGTTTCCGCCGGCCGGTCCGGTTCGGGGCCGGACCACAGTTGATCGCCTTCATCACGGGCGCGGCCCGCGTCTGCGATGATGGGCCGACTTCCCGCAGACAGCCGACGACGCATGAGGTTCTGACAAATGAGCACCACCAGCCGCGCCTACGACATCTGGCTCCGTAAGCCGGAAGAGGCCCAGCAGCTCCTGGAGTCGAAGCGGGCCGATCTCGAAGGTGACGGGCTGTCGCTGCTGTCGTGGCTCGTCCTCACCAACGAGCGCGACGACCGGAAGAGCGAGCAGATCGCCAACGCGGCCATCGCGGCGGGCGGCGACACCCGGTTCGCCACGGCCGCGCTCGCCGAGGTCTACAAGTGGCGGGGCGACTACAACCGCGCCGCGGACATCGTCCGCTCGGCGCGCGAGAAGTACCCGACCATCCCCTGGTACGCCCTGACGCTGGCCGACATCCTCAAGGACGGCGGCCGCCTCGACGAGGCCGAGGCGCTCCTGGAGTCGGTCGTGAACGACTCCCAGCTGCGCCGGCACGCGCTCAAGCGCCTGTCGAAGTGGGCGGTGGACCGGGGCGACAAGCCCCGCGCCCTGAAGTACCAGACCGACCTGATCGCCCTGGCGCCCGACTACCTGGTCTACGCGTCGGACTACACCCTGCTGGCCCACCTGCGGCTCGAGGCGGGCGACCCCGCGGGCGCCCGCGACGTCCTCCAGCGCGGCGCGTCCATCTACGCGGGCAACATGCAGATCAGGGAGATGCTGCACCAGCACTTCGGCGAGACGGCCCCGGCCAAGCCGCCGACGGTGGCGCCGGTCGACGAGCGGACCGTCGGCGCCCGCCGCATCCCCATCAAGACCAGGATGATCACGCTGCGCTCCGGCATCCTCCCGGTGATCCAGGAGGCCACCGCCGGCCAGCTGCGTCCCGACGACATCCTCGCGCTGTCCGAGAGCCCCGCCTCGGCCGGTCAGGGCCGGATGATCCCGCTGGAGATGATCACGCCGGAGGGCATGGCCAAGCAGCTCAGCAAGTTCGTCGGCAAGATCGGGCCGCTGCACAGCCCGGCCGGCATGCAGGGCGCGATCATGGAGGCCGGGCGCGCGAAGGTGCTGCTCGGCGCCGCCGCGGGCGCGGCCGGCAAGCTCGTCGGCAAGCGCGGCTGGTTCTACCGCGTCGCCGGGCCGGGCGCCGCGATGATCGACGACGTGGCCGCCGCCCTGCCGCCGCACGACCACCACCTGCTCTTCGGCCCCGGCCGTCCCGACAAGCTGTCGGAGGAGCTCGCCGCGGCCCTCGGCTGCCACGTCTGCGTCGTCGACGCCAACAACCTGACGGGCGCGTGGGTCGTCGGCGCCTCGGCGGGCGTCGACCGCAAGTGGGTGGAGAAGGTCCTGTCGGACAACCCGGCCGGCAACGAGGACGAGCAGACGCCCATCGTGGTGATCCGCAAGATCTGAGGCCGCACGGCGAGCGCGCGGCGCGGGAGACTCCGTCGCCGCGCGCTCGCGTCTCCGCAAAAGGGGCCTTTCCGACAACCCAGGCGGCGACCGGGAGGAGCAGCCCTCTAGGCTGATGATCCACAACAGCTGAGGTGCTCCACGCCTCGCCTCGGAGTGACGCCCCGGCCCGGTACGTCCGGCGCCGGGGCGCTCTCGTCCCCCGAAGCTCGGAGAAGATCAAGTGCGCTCACGGACGGTCGCCGGACTCATGGCCCTTGGGATGCTCGCCGCGGGATGCGGCCACGGCGGCGGTGGCGGCGGGACGTCACCGAGCCCCTCCGCGTCGGGGACGACACCGGCCGCGAGCGCGCTGACCGAGACGCAGGCACGGGCGATCTTCGCCAAGTACCAGAAGGTCAACAACCAGGCCAACGCCCACCTGTCGGCCGCGACGTTGTCCACGATCGAGACCGGGGCCATGCTCAAGGGCGACCTGGCCGACTACAAGGTCACCCGCGCCGGGCTGGACTCGAAGATCAAACCGTTCACCTACCACTCGGCCCGGTTCTACCTCCCGCGCGACGCCGACTGGTTCGCGGTCGACGCGAAGCCCAGCAACGGCGACGGTGAGGAGTTCCTCGTCTTCGCCAAGACCGGCGGAACGTACAAGCTCGCCACCTCCGCCTGGAAGAACAAGGCGTCGTTCCCCACCATCGCGCGGGGCGCGGACGGCTCGGCCACGGCGGTGACGACCCCGGCCACCGCGAAGCTCGCCGCCGCGCACTCGGAGTACCTGTCCAACGTCGCGGCGGGCCTGCGCGGATCGGGCTTCGCGGCCGGCGCCCTGACCTCCAAGCTCGGCGCGCAGTGGCACGGCTACGTCAACAAGATCACGCAGGACGGTGCGTGGCGCGGCGGCACGACCTGGAAGGCGGCCGACTACCCGGTGTACGCGCTCGCGACCGCCGACGGCGGCGCGTTCGTCTGGTACACCGCGACGCAGTCGCTCGACTACAGCACCGTCAACCCGACCGCCTGGTACCGGCCCGACAAGCCCTTCTTCGCGTTCGGGCCGAAGAAGTACCGCCACGACTACCACGGCACGTGGCTGTGGAGGTTCGCCGCGCACCTGCCGAAGGACGGCGGGGCCACCGCCGTGCTGGCGTCGGGGCGCCTGCCGGTCGGGGCCAGCGGAAGCTGACCCCGGGCATCGTCCTCAGCGGTGCGCGGCGGTGATGGCCTCGCGCGCCGCGTGGGCGACCTGTTCGACGTGCCACTCGCTCAGGCCCTGGTGGACCGGGAGCGCGAGCATCTGGTGCCGCAGCGGCTCCAGCTCGGCGAAGCGCGCACGGTCGAGCAGCGGATGCGGCACCGGCCAGATCTCGATCGAGCGTACGCCGCGCTTTTGCAGCTCGGCGATGGTGCGGTCACGCTCAGGCACCCGTACGGGGAAGTACAGCGGCGCGACGCCGTCGGGCAGGCCGCGGAACCGGTCGGGGCAGACCTCGGGCACGGAGTTCAGCAGGATCTGGAAGTTGCGGCGGCGGATTTCGCGGATGCGCTCGCCGTCGGCGCCGTGCACGGCCCACTCGGTCATGCGGGAGGGCTTGGACGCCGCGCTCTCCATGTCGGCGACCTCGAGATCCCACTCGCCGATGACGACCTCGGTGAGCGTGCCCTGCTGGACCGCCTGTTCGGTCTTGCTGACCTTGCGGAAGACCTTGGTGGCGGGGGCGCGCAGCACGCCGGCCCGCGACTGGGCGGCCCAGCCCATGCCCTGGGAGGCGATCGAGCGCGCCATGCCCTTCCACGGCGGCCGGCCGGTCGCCTCGATGGAGCCGCCCCGGATCAGCACCGCGCCGCCGTCGGGCACGCCCAGCGACTTGCGCGGGCAGAAGATGGCCGCGTCGCCGCGCGAGCCGATCGCCCCGCCGCCGTCGTAGGAGAACAGCGCGTGCGCGGCGTCCTCGATGACGCGGGTGCCGGGCGGGAGGGACGGCATCGGGAAGCCGTAGTAGGAGATGAGATAGGTGGCGTGGCACTGCCGGGCCACGCGCATCAGGTCCTCTTCGTCGGCCTGCAGCGTCGGGAACACCCGGTAGAAGAGGACCTCGCAGCCGGCGAGCCGGGCCGCCTCGACCTCCGAACCGCAGTGGTAGGCGGGCATCGCGATGCGGGTGCCGGCGCCGAGGCCGAGTGCCTTCAGCGCCAGCCAGATGGCACCGCGCCCCAGGTGAGTGAGGGTGAGCCCGTCCCTGTCGAACGGGAAGAGCCGAGACCGCCGCGTCACCAGGGAGGCCGGCTCGAGTGGCGGATAAACGCTCATCAACGGGTCGCTCATAGTGGGAACACCTTACTGGCCGACTTGAGCCAAGATATGGGTTCGCCCGTGCGAGAAACTTCGCGGCGCCCCGGCGCGTCGTACCCGGCAGAGGTGATGCATGGATCTGTCCACACTCGGCGACGTCTGGCACGACGTCCTCGGCACGCAACCACATCCGCCGTGGTGGCTGGTCACGCTGACGGGCGTGGCCGCGCTCGGGGCGGTGTCGGTCCGTTCGGTGTGGCACCTGCTGCGCAACGTCGTGACCATCGCGCACGAGGGCGGGCACGCGCTCGCCGCGCTGGTCACCGGCCGGCAGCTGCACAGCATCCGGCTCCACTCCGACACGTCGGGCGTGACCGTCTCCAGCGGCAAGCCGTACGGCGCGGGCATGATCGTCACGGCGTTCGCCGGGTACGTCACGCCGCCGCTGCTCGGCCTCGGCGCGGCCGGGCTGCTCGCGACCGGGCACATCACGGCCATGCTCTGGGCCGGCATCGTGCTGCTGGCCGCGATCCTCGTGCTGATCCGCAACGTGTACGGGGTGCTGTCCGTCGTCACGACCGGCGCGGTGATCTTCGCGGTGTCCTGGTTCGGGTCACCGACGGTGCAGGCGGCGTTCGCGTACGCGTTCACGTGGTTCCTGCTGCTCGCGGGCGCGCGCCCGGTGGTGGAGCTGCAGAGCAAGCGCGCACGGGGCCGCGCGCCCGACTCCGACGCCGACCAGCTGGCCCGGCTCACCGGCATGCCGGGCCTGATGTGGGTGTTCGGCTTCGGGATCGTCGCCGTCATCGCGCTGGTGGCGGGCGGCGTGTGGCTGCTGCCCGACTCGCTGCCGCACCTGCCGAGCTTCTAACCGGTCACTTCACGGGCCGGCCGCGGTCGGCGTCGACGACGTACCAGGTCGTGCCGTACGCGCTGAGGCCCTGACCGTTGATCTCGCCGGGTCCGCTGTCGCGCGCCGAGTAGTAGAGCGGCCAGCCGTTGTACTCCACCTGGGTCGGGCCGTCGGTCCGGCCGATCGTGCCGAGCCAGGCGGAGTTCACCCCGGGGCCGGCGTTGACCTGGCCGTTGGTGAACAGCGGCGGCCAGTCCTTCGTGCAGGTGCCGGTGCACGTCGACTCGAAGTCGGCGTTGTCCCTGGCGGCCACGTAGATCGTCTTGCCCCGGCCGTCCTCGAGGATCCGGCCGTACCTCGTCTCCCTCGACCTGATCTCCAGCGGGCCGGCACTGGGCTGCGGGGCCTCGCCGGACGGCATGTGCCGGGGCTCCGGTGACCCGGGTGACTCCGCGGGCGGCGGCGACGACTCCGGAGCCGTCGGCGATTCCGGAACGGCCGGTGACTCCGGAACGGCCGACGGCCGCCCGCCGTACCCGCCGGAGACGGGTACGGCCCGATGTCCCCCGCCGCAGCCCGAGGCGAGCAGGCCGAGACCGACGGCCAGCGCCCAGACGGCCCTGACTGCCTTGCGCATGAAAGTCCGTTCCTCGACGTGAACGTGGGCGGTGGGCACGGGCGCGGTCGCCGTGGCGGCACCGCCCACGAAGGGCGTGGCCGCCACCGGCGAGACGCGCCGGCCCGCGTCGCGGCTACTTCTTCTCGATCTTGTCGCCCTTGGTCGCGTCCACGACGTACCACTTGGCACCGAAGGCCTGGAGACCCTGACCGTTCATGTCACCGGGCTTGGTGTCCTTGTAGAAGCGGTAGAGCGGATGGTTGTTGTAGGTGACCTGCTTGGTGCCGTCGGCCCGGTCCGTCGTGCCGAGCTTGGACGCGTCGACGCCCTGGCCCGCCGTTGCCTTCTCGGTGGCGGTGACCGGCGGCCACTGCGTGGCGCACTCGCCGGTGCAGGACGACTTGCCGTCCTTGTCCTTCTCGAACAGGTAAAGCGTCATGCCCTTGTCGTCCACCAGGATCTTGCCGACGCTGGTGTCCTTGGCGTTGATCGTTACGGCGCCGGGCGCCGGTGACGTCGTCGCCCCGGGCGACTCGGTCGCCGGCGGTGAGGACTCGGGCGCCCCCGGCGACATCGTCGGTGACGCCTCCGGTCCGGGCGAGGTGGGCTGGGCGAGACCGCCGGACGACGGCACGGCCTTGTGCTTGTCGCCGCACCCCGTTGTCAGCAAGCCGAGGCTGGTGGCCAGCACGCAGGCTGCCATGACTCCCTTGCGCATTCTGTCGCTCCTTTCACACGGTGACGTGGAAGGCACCAGCAGGCGTCCGACGTGGTGCGCCGTTATGCCCCGCGTTCGCCGTAGACGGGAACGTCCGGCCTGCTCGTCGAGGCCGTTCCCCCGTGTGCCCCCGCACGGAGGTCCCTGCCCGTCCGTTGTTAAACGGGAACCGATCCGATTCTTAACTGAGCTTGGGAAAGCGCGGCGGTCAGGAGTTGAGCTCTGCCAGTCCTTGCCGGAAAAAGGCGAGCGCGGTCTCCCGCTGATCGTCGGCGGAGAGCAGCGCGCCGTAGGTCAGCGACGCGCCGCCGAACGCCTTGTCGTTCCAGAAGCCGCCCGCTCGCCGGTGCCACGGGGCGACGTAGAGGTACGGCTCGGGGTGGGCGTCGTCGCCCGGGGAGGCGCCGAAGGCGGCGCGCCGTCCGGCGAACTCGTCACCGAGCTCCACGGCGGCGTCGAAGTGCTCGGGCCACAGCTGCACACGGAGGGGAGCCCGGGAGTGCAGCGTGCGGCCGTCGAAGCGGAGCTGTTCGAGGACCGACCAGGCGAAGCCGAACCAGTCTCCCAGCGCCTCGGCGGCGGCCGGGTTGACCGGCAGGTGCGTGTCCGGGGCGGCCGGCGTGGTCGGGAGGTACACCTCCGGTGGCATGCCGAGCGGTATGCCGGCGAGCGAGGCGGCCTCCCCCAGCGTCGCGGGCGTGTGGACCACGCCGTCGACGACCAGCCGGCCGCTCTCCACGCGGACCTGGTGGCCGTCGCCGAAGTACGGGGTGCCGAAGCCGCCGCGGGTGAACCTCAGCCCGATCTGGCCGTTGGCGGCGTGCCGGGCGGGCGCGACGACGTGCTCGGCGAGCGTGTGCAGCGAACGCCGGGTCGGCACGAACGCACGCGGCAGCGGCGCGAGCCGGCGCCGGGCGCCGAGCCAGCGGTCGGCGCAGAAGGCGGCCAGGTCCGGCCGCTCGCCCACGAGGTCGTCCCAGCTCCGGCCCAGCCCGGCCACGGGCGTCACCAGCCGCACGCCGTACGGCCCGGCGAGGGGGTCGTCGGCGTACCAGGGCGGCTCGGTGACGGCGGGCGGCGAGGGCTCGAGCACGCGAACGTCGTACTCGCCGCCGAGCAGCTCCCACGCCTCACGCCGCGGGCTCGCCGTTCCCCCGGTCATGAATCCTCCTGCGCCGGAGGGAGTGACCACCGGAACGCGCCCTCGACTCCCTCACTC
>NZ_BSTJ01000013.1:37453-265750 GCF_030269445.1 Actinoallomurus iriomotensis | reverse complement strand
CTCCGCTCGGTCATGGGCCCTCCTGCGTCGGAAGGAGTGACCACCGGAACGCGCCCTCGACTCCCTCACTCCGCTCGGTCATGGGCCCTCCTGCGTCGGAAGGAGTGACCACCGGAACGCGCCCTCGACTCCCTCACTCCGCTCGGTCATGGGCCCTCCTGCGTCGGAAGGAGTGACCACCGGAACGCGCCCTCGATTCCCTCGCTCCGCTCGGTCATGAGGTTTCCGTGCGCAGGGCGCGGCTGTTGCCGCGGAACTCGGCGACGACCTCGCCGTCGGCTCGGCGGACGGTCACGTCGTAGACCCCGGCGCGGCCGAAGCGGACGCGTTCGACGGCCTCGGCGACCAGGACGTCGCCCGCCCGCGCCGGCGCGACGAAGATCACGTCGGCGGCCGCCGCGACGGTGGCGATCTCGTAGGTGTTGCACGCGAAGGCGAAGGCCGTGTCGGCCAGCAGGAACACGTAGCCGCCGTGCGCGATGCCGTGCCCGTTGACCATGGTGTCCGCGACGGTCATCCGCGCGCGGGCGCGGCCCGCCGCGACGTCGCTGATCTCGATGCCGAGGTGCTGTGACGAACGGTCGGCGGCGTACATCTTCTCGGCGCAGCGCCGCGCCACCTCATCGGCCTCCGTCACGCCACCAGTGGACCACGCATCGGTGATCAAGGGAACACCTCGATGCTCATGATCCCGGTATGAGATATCTTCATGATTGTGTATCGGAGCGAGCCTCTCGTGGCGCGCCTGCACGTCGACCTTCGACGGCAGGCCAGCGCACTGTGTGCGGCCTGATCCAGTCTCTGAGCCTCCGCCCCTGATCACCAGGCATCTCGCGCCTCGGTCTTGATCTCCCCCTTTTCCGGTCAAGTTGCGGCTGTCATCCTCTGTGACAGTCGTGTCATGCCGCCGTCATCGCCCTGAATGGGAAACCTGTGATGCGAAGAAGCGCTGCCCTGCTCACCACCGCCGCCCTGCTGACCGCCGCCGCGGCCTGCTCCTCGGACCACGGCTCCTCCTCGTCGGGAGGTGCGGCGTTCGACCCGAAGAACTGCCAGGGAGGAACGCTCTACGTTCTCAACCAGAGCGACTCCACCGGTCACCACCTCGACCCCGCCCGGATCTACACCTCCGGCGGCGGCTCGGTCACCTCTCTGATCTTCCGTACGCTCACCACCCGGCACCGGGTGCCCGGTGAGGCGGGCGACCAGGTCGTGCCCGACCTGGCCACCGACACCGGCAAGGCGAGCGCCGACGCCAAGACCTGGACCTATCACCTGAAGGACGGGCTGAAGTTCGACGACGGCACGCCCATCACCGCCAAGGACATCAAGTGGGGCGTGGAGCGGGCGTTCGCGCCCGAGCTGCCCGGCGGCATCCCGTACCTGCGCGACTGGCTGGTCGGCGGCGAGGACTACAAGGGCCCGTACAAGGGCAAGGAGCTGGACTCGATCCAGACGCCGGACGACAAGACGATCATCTTCAAGCTGCGCAAGCCCGAGGGCGACTTCCCGTACGTGGCGACGGCGACGCAGTTCGCCCCGGTGCCCAAGGCCAAGGACGACGGCACCGGGTACGAGAAGCACCCGGTGGCCAGCGGCCCGTACAAGGTGCAGTCGCACGAGCAGGACAAGAACCTGGTGCTGGTCCGCAACCCGTACTGGTCGCGCTCGGTCGACGACCAGCGGCTGGCCTGCCCCGACCGGATCGAGGGCACCTACGGGCTGAACGCGGCCGTGATCAACCAGCGGCTCAGCTCCAGCGCCGGCAAGGACGCGAACGCCATCACCGCCGACACCGACCTGTCCCCCGCCGAGCTGGCCCGGATCAGCAATGACCCGAACCTGAAGAAGCGCGCGGTCAAGGGCGAGTTCGGCGAGACCGACTACATCGCCTTCAACCCCAAGGTG
The DNA here is from genome assembly GCF_030269445.1 of Actinoallomurus iriomotensis. Classification (GTDB taxonomy): domain Bacteria; phylum Actinomycetota; class Actinomycetes; order Streptosporangiales; family Streptosporangiaceae; genus Actinoallomurus; species Actinoallomurus iriomotensis. Next base: position 263,842 of record NZ_BSTJ01000013.1, on the reverse strand, counting down.
AAGCCGTTCGACGACATCCGGGTGCGGGAGGCGGTCGCGTACGCGGTCAGCCGCCAGTCGGTGGTCAACGCGGCGGGCGGCAGCTCGCTCGCCAAGGCCGCGACGACGTTCCTGCCCGACCAGGCCGCGTTCGGCTACCAGCCGTACGACTACTTCCCGGCGGGGCCGGGCGGCGACGCGGCGAAGGCCAAGGAGCTCCTCGCCCAGGCCGGGCACGCGAGCGGGCTGACCGTCACGCTCGCGCACCGCAACGCCGACTACAACCACGACGGACCGGCCGTGGCCACCGCCGTCCAGGCCGCGCTCAAGCAGGCCGGCATCAACGTGACCCTCAAGCCCTACGACGACGCCGCGTACGGCGACGCGATCCAGAAGCCCTCGACCGAGCCGGGCATGTTCCTCACCACCTGGGGCGCGGACTGGCCGACCGGCGGGCCGTTCCTCGGGCCGATCTTCGACGGCCGGCAGATCCTCAAGGACGGCGGCAACTTCAACGCCTCCCAGCTGAACGACCCGAAGATCAACGCCGAGTTCGACGCCATCAACAAGATCACCGACCCGGCCCAGGCCCGGCCCCGCTGGGGCGCGCTGGACGCCGAGATCGGCAAGCAGGCGCTCACCGTGCCGCTGATCCACCCGATCTACATCCGGCTGACCGGCAAGAACGTCAAGAACGCCTACCTCGACCAGTGGCGCGGCTCCTACGACCCGGCCATGGTCTCGGTTAAATGACCGCAGAACTGGTCACCGAGGTCGGCGCCGCTCCGGAGGCGCCGACCCGGGGCCGTCAGGTACGGCAGCGGCTGTTCGCCGACCGGATGGCCATGGCGGGACTCGTGGTGGCGGTCCTCATGATCGTCGCCGCGGTCGCCGCGCCGCTGCTCATTCACCTGGAGGGCCAGGACGCCACGTCGTACCACCCCGAGCTGCTCGACTCCGCGCGCGGCGGCGTGCCGCGCGGGGCGTTCGGCGGCGCGAGCGGCGCGCACTGGCTCGGTGTGGAGCCGACGACCGGCCGTGATCTGTTCGCCCGTGCGCTGGGCGGTGCGCAGATCTCCTTCCTGGTGGCCTTCGGCACCCTCATCGTGCAGATCCTGCTGGGCGTCGGCGTGGGGCTGGCGGCCGGGCTGGGCGGCAAGGTCGCCGACTCGGTGCTCGGCCGCCTGATCGACCTGGCCATCTCCTTCCCCCAGCTCATCTTCGCCATCGCGCTGCTGGCGATCGTGCCGTCGGGCTTTCCCCGGCCGCTGCTGCTCATGCTCGTCATCGGCCTGTTCGGCTGGGGCGGCACGGCCCGGCTGATCCGCGGGCAGGTGCTGTCGCTGAAGACCCGCGACTACGTGTCCGCGGCGCGACTGTCCGGCGCGAGCCGGGCCCGCGTCGCGGTGCGGGAGATCCTGCCGGGTGTGTCGGCCCCGCTGGTGACGTACGCCGCGCTGCTCATCCCGTCCAACATGATCTCCGAGGCCGGGCTGTCGTTCCTCGGCGTGGGCGTGCGGCCGCCCGGCTCCTCCTGGGGGCAGATGCTGTCCAGCGCGACGACGTGGTTCCAGGCCGACCCGACGTACGTGCTCGTGCCCGGCCTGCTGCTGCTCGTCAACGTCCTGGCGTTCACCGTGCTCGCCGACGGCGTCCGCACCGCCCTCGACCCGAAGGCGCGCTCACTGCGGGGAGGCCGGAGATGACGGAGCGAACCCGACGTAGCGAGCGGAGTGGGTGGCTGAGGAACGAGGCCACCCGCGGAGCGAGTGAGGAGTGGTGAGCGACCAATGACACGATTTCTGCTGCGGCGGTTCGCCAGCACGGTGGTGCTGCTGCTGGTCATGGTCGCGCTGGTCTACCTCATCTTCTACACGCTGCCGTCGGACCCGGCGGTGCTCGTGTGCGGGAAGGGCTGCGGCGGCGGGCAGCTCGCCGTCATCGACCACAAGCTGGGCCTCGACCAGCCGGAATGGGTGCAGTTCTGGCACTTCCTGGAGGGCATCTTCGTCGGCCGCGACTACAGCTCCGGCCCGGACGTCTCGCACTGCGCGGCGCCCTGCCTGGGCTTCTCCTTCCAGAACGACCAGCCGGTGCTGTCACTGATCGGGCAGCGCCTGCCCGTGTCCCTGTCACTGACGATCGGCGCCATGGTGATCTGGCTGCTCATCGGCGTGCCGGCCGGCGTCCTGTCGGCGCTGCGCGCGGGCCGGATCACCGACCGCGTGGTGACGGCGGCGTCGGTGCTCGCGTTCGGCGCCCCCATCTTCGTCAGCGGCATGCTGCTGCTGATGCTGTTCTGCGGCTACCTGCACTGGCTGAGCTTCCCGGTGTACGTCCCGTTCACCGAGAACCCGGCCGAGTGGGCCAAGAACCTGCTCCTCCCCTGGTTCACGCTCGCCATCGCGCAGGCGGCCATCTACGCGCGGCTCACCCGCACCGGGATGCTGGAGACCCTGTCGGAGGACCACATCCGCACGTTCCGGGCGTACGGGCTGCGGGAGCGGCGGATCGTCGGACGGCACGCGCTGCGCGGCGCGATCACGCCCGTCATCACGATCAGCGCGTACGACTTCGGCTACATCCTGGTCGGCGCGATGCTCACCGAGACGCTGTTCGGCCTGCCCGGTCTCGGGCAGCTCATCGTGCAGTCGTCCAACAACGTCGACCTGCCGGTCGTCGCCGGGCTCACGCTGGTGGCCGGCGCGGCGATCGTCGTCGCCAACACCGCCGCGGACCTGCTGTACGCGGTGGTCGACCGAAGGGTCGTGCTCTCATGAGCGAACCACTGCTGTCGGTCCAGGACCTGAGCGTGGAGTTCCCCACCGGGGACGGCGTGCTGCGCGCGGTCGACGGGGTCTCCTTCGACCTCGCCGCGGGCGGGGCGCTGGGCATCGTCGGCGAGTCCGGGTCGGGCAAGAGCACGACCGCGCTCGCCCTGCTCGGCCTGCACCGTGGCACCGGCGCCCGGGTGTCGGGACGGGTCCTGCTCGGCGACGACGACGTGGGCGCGCTCGACGACGAATCGGTACGCCGGCTGCGGGGCCGGCGCATCGCGATGATCTTCCAGGATCCGCTGTCGGCGCTGGACCCGTACTTCCGGATCGGCGACCAGATCGCGGAGGTCTACCGCAACCACACCGGTGCGGGCCGCCGGGCCGCGTGGGCGCGGGCCGTCGAGGTGCTCGACCGGGTCGGCATCCCGGACGCGGCGCGGCGGGCGCGGGCCCGGCCGCACGAGTTCTCCGGCGGCATGCGGCAGCGGGCGCTGATCGCGATGGCGCTGGCCTGCGAGCCGGAGGTCCTCGTCGCCGACGAGCCGACCAGCGCGCTCGACGTCACCGTGCAGGCGCAGATCCTCGACCTCATCGACGAACTGCGGGCCGACACCGGCATGGCGCTGCTGCTCGTCACCCACGACCTGGGCGTGGTGTCCCGTTCGGTGGATCGGGTGCTGGTCATGCAGGACGGCCGGGCGGTCGAGGAGGGGCCGGTGGGCGAGGTCCTCAGGGCGCCGACCGCCCCGTACACCCGTGCGCTGCTGGACGCCGTCCCTCGCATCGACGGGCCTGTCTCCCCCCGGCCGACCCACCAACCTCCCGGTGAGCCGTTGCTGACCGTGACGGGGCTCACGCGGGAGTTCCGGCGGCCGGGCGGCGGGTTGCGCCGCGACGTGCTGCGGGCGGTCGACGACGTGTCCCTGGAGATCCTCGGCGGCGAGACGCTCGGCGTGGTCGGCGAGAGCGGCAGTGGCAAGACCACGCTCGCCCGGATGATCGTGCGGCTGCTGGAGCCGACGTCGGGCGGCATCGTGTTCGACGGCCGCGACCTCACGGGGCTGCCGGAGCGCGCGCTGCGGCCGGTACGCCGCGACCTGCAGATGGTCTTCCAGGACCCGGTCTCCTCCCTCAACCCGCGGCGCACCGTGGGCGACAGCATCGCCGACCCGCTGCGGGTGCAGGGCACCGGCGACCGGGAGGCGCTGCGGACCGCACGCGAGCTGATGGAACGCGTCGGGCTGGACCCTGCGCGGCACGACCGGTATCCGCACGAGTTCTCCGGCGGCCAGCGGCAGCGCATGGGCATCGCGCGCGCCCTGTCGCTCCGGCCGAAGCTGCTGGTCTGCGACGAGCCGGTGTCGGCGCTGGACGTCTCGACACAGGCGCAGATCCTCGACCTGCTGCGCGACCTGCAGGAGGAGTACGAGCTGACGATCGTCTTCGTCTCGCACGACCTGGCGGTCGTGCGGCAGGTGAGCGACCGGGTGGCGGTCATGCGGAACGGCGCGCTGGTCGAGCTGGCCGACGCGGAGGAGCTGTACACGTCCCCGCGGCACGAGTACACCCGCACGCTGCTCGCCGCCGTTCCGGTCCTCGCCTAGGACGCGGAGACGCCGACGCCGGCCCTCCCGGGAGGACCGGCGTCGACATTCGTGAGAGCCGTGCTCCGCGGCCCGCTCGCGCCAACGAACCGCGCGGAGACCGGCGTGTCCGCGCCCTAGAACGCGCAGATGGCGTACACGCTGATGCCCACCGTGCTGTACCTGTTCTGGCGGCCCAGGGCGATCCAGCCGCGCCCGTCCGAGGTGGGGAAGCTACCCACCAGGATGGCGTCGTTGCCCTGTGCCTCGCCGCCTCCGCCGATCACGTGCTTGCCCGCCGGGCAGTACACCGTACGCCGGGTGAAGTTGCCGACGTTGGCGTTGGGCAGGACGACCACCTGGTAGCCGTCCACCTTCTTGCCGGCGCGGCCCGCGTCATCGGCGTTCGCGGCCGCCCCGCTGCCGAGGACGGCGGCGAGGGCCAGAACTCCGGTGCCGAGCGTGCACAGTTTGCGCATGCATGATCCCCATTCCGAGTAGAAGACTGCCGTGCGTTGAGGAATCCGGGTGCCCATCTCGAAACCGCACAGTCGAGCACCCGGATCCGGAGCGTCTTCTACCCGGACCGGCTTTGGTCACACTCCGTGATCACACATTTTCATTTCGCCGGGAAACTACATCCGGGATCTGCGGCGAATGTGCGGGACGTCTAGCGCGCCCACGTCCAGGCGTAGTCGCCCACCTCGACCGATGACGCCTGGTGGCCGATGTTCAGCGGGCGGAAGGTGTCCACCATCACGGCCATCTCGGTCGTTTCCGTGTGACCCTTGCGGACCGCCTCGATGACGCCCTCGACCGCGCCCGGCGCCGGACCGTGGGTGAATCCGGACGGATGCAGGCTTATCGAGCCGACATCGATGCCGGATCCCTTACGCGCCGAATAGTCACCACCGACATAGAACATCATCTCGTCGGAATCGACGTTGTGGTGGTTGTACGGAATGGGAATGGCTTCGGGGTGGAAGTCCAGTGGCCGCGGACAGAACGAGCAGATCACGAAATTGGGACCCTCGAACGTCTGGTGGACCGGCGGCGGCGCGTGCGTGCGCTTCACGACCGGCTCGAAGTCGTGGATGTTGAACGCGAACGGATAGAGGCAGCCGTCCCAGCCCACGACGTCGAGCGGATGGTTGCGGTACGTCAGGCGCGACAGCCCGCCGCGGTGACGGACGAGCACCGGCACGTCCTCGCCCTCCAGCACGAGCGGCTCGGACGGCGCGCGCAGGTCGCGCTCGCTGTACGGCGCGTGTTCGAGGAACTGGCCGTACTGCGACAGATAGCGCTTCGGCGGCCGGATGTGCCCGGAGGCCTCGAACACCATCAGCCGCAGCAGGTCCTCTCCCGTGCGGACGAAGCGGTGGATCGTGCCGGTCGGGATGACGACGTAGTCGCCCGGTCCGACCTCCAGCGCGCCGTAGGTCGACTCCAGCCGGGCCGTGCCGCTCTCGACGTACACGCACTCGTCACCGACGGAGTCGCGGTACAGGTGGCCGTCGGCGTCCGCGGCGACGTAGGAGATCCGCACGTCGTCGTTGGCCATCAGCAGGTGACGGCCGAGCACCGGGTCGCCGCCCGCGGTCAGGTCGTGCGGCTTGAAGTGGCGCGGCATCAGCGGGTGGTTCGGGCTCGCGCCGCCGGCGTGCGCGGGCAGGTCCACGCCCTCGCTCTTGACGATCGCGGTGGGCAGGTGCACGTGGTACAGCAGCGAGGAGTCGGAGGAGAAGCCCTCCTCCCCCATGAGCTCCTCGGCGTACAGGCCACCGTCGGGCCGGCGGAACTGGATGTGACGCTTGCGGGGGACCTCCCCCGTCACGCGGTAGTAGGGCATCTCGCCTCCCGCAGTTAATCAAAGCTTTGATTACTACTCGTCTTCGACTCTAAGCTGTGGTCCGTGACCGCACAAGACCTCGACTTCTGGTCATTCGTCGACGCCGCGGTCGAGCGCACGCGGGACCGGCTCCCGGCGATCGACCCGGAGGCCATGCGCCTCATCCTCACCCTTTACCGGGTGACGAACATGGTCGTGTACGACATGGAGTCGGTGGTGCACCGCCCGCGCGGCTGGAGCTACCCGGGGTTCCGGCTCCTGTTCACGCTCTGGGTCGCCGGCCCGATGGAGGCCAAGCGCGCCGCCGAGCTGTCCGGGATGAGCCGGCAGGCGGTCTCCGCGCTCGTCGGCACGCTCAGCCGTGACGGCCTGGTGAGCAAGGCGCCCGACGTCAAGGACCGCCGGGCCGTACGCCTCAGCCTCACCGACGCGGGCGAGGAGGCCATCAGCACGGCGTTCGCCACGCACAACGACCGCGAGCGGCTGTGGGCCGGCACACTGTCCGACGAGGAGCGCGACACCCTCGTACGGCTGCTGGGCAAGCTCGGCGCCCGCGAAGGGGTACGCCGACGCCGATAGGGTTTACCTCGTGTTCCAACGAGTGATGCGCGGAGGCGTACGCGTGCCGGCGGCGATCGTCGCGATCGGGATGCTGGCGGGGTGCAGCGACCCGGCCGGCGCGGTGCGGCGGGAGCGCACGGCCGCGCGGAAGGCGTCTCCGAGCCCCTCGGCGTCGGCCAGTGCCGGGCACCAGGCGGCCATCTGGTGGCAGGCCCCGGGCGGTCTGAAGACCGCGAGCGGCCTGCGCGTGCACACGGGCGCGCTGCGCTCCGGGCGGATGCGCGTCGCGATCACCGACGTCGCCCACCGAGCCCACCGGACGATCACCGCGACGACCGTCCCGCACGGCGCAACGATCGGGCAATTCACCCTCACGGGCATAAAGGTCGCCAAGTCCCCCAAGGCAGGGACGTACGGCGTGACCTTCCACTACCGCCAGCGCTGAGCGGTACCGGACGCGACGGAGAACGTCTTCCGGCACCTGAGCGCTGTTCTCCAGAACTCGATTCTGGTTTCATGCGGGTGGGAGGCCACTCATGTCCGAACCGCTCAGCATCGTCATCGTCGGAGCCGGCTTCGGGGGCATCGGCATGGCCATCCGGCTCAGACGCGCGGGAGTCCGCGACGTCACGGTGCTGGAGAAGGCCGGTGATCTCGGCGGCACCTGGCGGGACAACGTCTACCCGGGCGCGTCCTGCGACATCCCGTCCCACCTGTACTCCTTCTCCTTCGAACGCGGGCGCGACTGGTCGCGGCGCTTCCCGCCGCAGGAGGAGATCCTGGACTACCTGCGCGCCTGCGCCGCCAAGTACGGCATCGAGCCGCGGTTCGGCTCCGAGGTCGAGGAGGCGGCCTTCGACGAGGAGCACGGGCTCTGGCGGATCCGTACGACCGCCGGAGACGAGCTCACCGCACGGGCCCTCGTCGCCGCCTGCGGACAGCTCAACCGGCCCGCCTACCCCGACCAGCCGAACGCCTTCGCCGGCCCGGCCTTCCACTCCTCCCGCTGGAACCACGACTGCGACCTGACCGGCAAACGGGTCGCGGTGGTCGGCACGGGGGCGAGCGCGATCCAGTTCGTGCCGCACGTCGCGGAGCGGGCGGCCCGGGTGCACGTCTTCCAGCGGACGCCGCCGTACGTCATCGAGAAGGCCGACCGCCCGTACGCCCCCTGGGAGCGGCGCCTGCTGCGGTGGGCGCCGGTGCTGCGGACGCTCAGCCGGGCGAACCTCTACACGCGGCTCGAGGCGCGCGGGCTGGGGTTCGTCACCGCGCCGCGCCTGATGCGCCTCGTCGAGCGGGCCTTCCGCCGGCGGCTCGCCGAACAGGTTCCCGACCCGAGCCTGCGCGCCGCGCTGACGCCGGCGTACGTCATGGGCTGCAAGCGCATCCTGCTGTCCGACGACTACTACGCCGCCCTGAACCGCCCGAACGTCGAGCTGGTCACCACGCCGATCGACCGGTTCTCCGAGCAGGGAGTGATCACCGCGGACGGGCGGGAGTACCCGGTCGACGCGGTCATCTACGGGACCGGGTTCCGCACGCAGGCGTTCGTCGCGCCGATGACCGTACGGGGGCTGGGCGGGCGCACGCTCGACGAGGCGTGGCGCGGGGGCGCCGAGGCGTACCTCGGCATCGCGGTGAGCGGTTTCCCCAACCTGTTCCTGCTCTACGGGCCGAACACCAACCTCGGCCACAACTCGATCATCTACATGCTGGAGTCGCAGTTCAACTACATCGTCGGCTGCGTCCGCGCGCTGACCCGCGCCAGGTACATCGACGTGCGGGCCGACGTGCAGAACGCGTTCAACCAGGCGTTGCAGCGGCGGTTCCGGCACACGGTGTGGACCAGCGGCTGCCGCAGCTGGTACATGACGGCCGAGGGGAAGATGGTCAACAACTGGCCCGGCCACACGTTCGCCTACCGCCGCGCCACCCGCCGGCCCGACCCGCGCGACTTCCGCGTGCGGGCCTGATCCTGCCCTGATCGAGCTCAGGCGGGCGCCGACGTCGAGACGCGGTGATCGGCTCAGCCCAGGCGGGTGAGGTGGTCCAGCAGGCTGGGAGCGTGCAGCGGGCGCGTCAGGCGCAGGCGGGTGTGGTCGGGGCCCGCCGTGATCGACGCGACGGCACGGCCCGCCGGCGCGTGGCGGGGCACCCTGCCCTCGAGGCGCAGCCGTACCGTCAGGCCCGGCCAGCCCGTCGTCGTGACCGGTGTCGTCGCGGCGAGCGGGATCCGGTGGCCGAAGCCGTCGTCGACGCGGGCGAGCACGGCGCCGGCCCGTGCCAGCGTGACGCGGGTCAGGGCGTTCTCAGCGGCCACGACCAGCGGCTGGGCGGCGGAGATGGCGACGGCCGAGCTCGTGGCCTGCGCCTGTGCCATCACCGCGCCGACGATCAGCCGGCCGCCCGCGCGGGCCGCGAAGACGTAGTTGCCCCCGGCCTTGCCGGTGTAGCCGGTCTTGCCGCCGATCACGCCGTACGAGCCGAGCAGCGTGTCGCTGCCCGCGCGTGTCTCGCCGCCGGTGCGCGGCGTGAAGCTCGGCTTGCTCACCACCTCGGCGAAGGCCGGGATGCGCATCGCCGCCTGGAAGAGACGCACCTGGTCGGCGGCGGTGCTGACGGTGGTCGGGTCGAAGCCGCTCGGGTCGGTGTAGCGGGTGGCGGTCATGCCGAGCCGGCGCGCCGCGGCGTTCATCTTGGCCGCGAACGGCGCGTCGCCTCCGGCGTCCCAGCGGGCCAGCTCGTGCGCGATGTTGTTGGCCGAGACGACCATCAGCGCCTCAAGGGCCTCGCGCTCGGTGAAGGGCTGGTTCGCCACCACGTCGACGTGGCTCTCGTCGCGTGCGATGCGCCAGGGCAGGCGGGCGGCCTCTTCCGGCGAGATCCGGTACGTCGGGCCCTCCTCCCCGGTGCTCAGCGGGTGGTCCTGGAGGAAGACGTAGGCGGTCATCACCTTGGCGACGCTGGCGGTCGGTGTCGGCCGCCCGCTGCCGGAGGCGCCCATCCGGCCGACGCCGTCGACCTCGATCACGGCCTGGCCGGCGGCGGGCCAGGGCAGGTGCAGCGCTCCGGGGACCGTATGACTCGCGGGCGTGACCAGCCGCAGCCGGGCCGACGGCAGCGGCCGCACCATCTGGAAGACGACGAGCGCGAGCAGCAGCAGGCCCATCGCCCCGCAGACGATCGCCAGTATGCGGCCGGTGTGCCGCCGCGGACCGCCGGTCTCCTCGGCGGGCGGCAGCACCATGCGTTCCGCGATCCCCGTCACCGCACTACCCCCGTCGTTCTCCCAGAGCGGCGCAGAAATGCTCCGCGAACAGAGTAGATGCACGTGACGCCGTTTCGGTTCGCACCGGGCCGGGTGAGTCGGGAACAAGCGCACGGTGACGTACGGCGCGGCAGCGTACTGCGCGGTAACGTACGCGCATGCCCACCGCACTCATCACCGGCGCGACGGCCGGCATCGGCGCGGCGTTCGCCCGTCGTCTGTCCGCCGACGGCTTCAGCCTGATCCTGCTCGCCCGCGACGCCGAGCGCCTGGCCCGCGCCGCCGAGGAGTACGGGAACTCCGAGGTGGTGGTCGCCGACCTGTCCACCGAGGAGGGGATCGTCAAGGGCGAGGAGGCGGCGCGCCGCGCCGACCTGGTGGTGAACAACGCCGGGTTCGGGCAGAAGGGGCGCTTCCTCGACGTTCCGCTACAGGACGAGCTGACCATGCTGCGGGTGCACTGCGAGGCGGTGCTGCGGCTGACCCACGCGGCGCTGCCCGCGATGCGCGAGCGGGGCCGCGGCGGCGTCATCAACGTGGCGTCGGTGGCGGCGTTCTTCCCGCGCGGCACGTACGGGGCCTCGAAGGCGTGGGTGGTGAGCTTCAGCCAGGCGGTCGCGCAGGACTACCCGGGCGTGCCGGTCATGGCACTGTGCCCGGGGTTCGTGCACACCGAGTTCCACGAGCGGGCGCGGATCGACATGTCCCGGCTGCCCTCGGCACTGTGGCTGGACGCCGACGACGTGGTCGCCGCCGGTCTGCGCGACTTCCGCCGCGGCCTCACCGTCAGCGTGCCGGGCCCGCAGTACAAGGCCCTCGTCGGCGCCGGCCGGCTCATCCCGCGCGGCCTCATCGCGCGGTTCTCCAGCCGTACCGGCCGCACGTACCGCTGACGGAGCCGCCCGGAGGGGACGGTCGCGTCATCGGCTCGCGCACGGTGTCCGGTACCGCTAGGTTTGCCCCATCCGAACGGAGGTTCCCCCATGCCCCTGTTCCCACGTCGCCTCGCCGCCCTCGTCTCGGCGGCGCTGCTGTCCGCGGGCCTGCTCGCCGGGCCGTTCACCGCGCCGGCCGCGAACGCGGTCGTCGGCGGCACCGCCGCCGCCCCGCCGCCCTGGCTGGCGGCCGTGGGCACCCCCGCGTTCCTCATCCGGCCGTCCGGGCAGTTCTGCGGCGGCACGCTGGTCGCCGCGGACAAGGTCGTGACGGCCGCGCACTGCGTCGACTTCCTGCGCTCGGTGCCGACGCTGCTGAGCGCCACGTTCGGCCGCGCCGACCTGACCAAGAAGGACGGCGAGACCGTCCAGGTGAAGTCGGTGTGGGTGCAGCCGGGCTTCAAGGAGACCGAGTTCAAGGGCGAGACGGTCGAGCACCATGACGTCGCCGTGCTGACGCTGAGCCGCCCGATGCTGGACCGCCTCCCGCTGCCGCTGATCGGCCAGGGGGGCCTGTACCCGCCCGGCGGGGCCGCCCAGGTGCTCGGCTGGGGCACGACGTCCGAGTCCGACCTGGTCAACGCGCGGCTGCGCCAGGCCACGATCCCCCTGGTGACCGACGCGCGCTGCGCCTCCGCGTACGGCTCGTCCTTCGACCACCGCGACATGGTCTGCGCGGGCTCGCCGAAGGGTGACACGTGCCAGTTCGACAGCGGCGGCCCGCTGGTGGTGAACGGCCGGCTCGCGGGCATCACGTCGTGGGCGTACGGCTGCGCCCGCGACGGCTACCCGGGCGTCTACACCCGGCTGGCCCCCTTCACGCTCCCCCTCTGACCCCGTCCGGATCCGGACGTCAAGGCCGGATCCGGACGTTGACAGAAGATCGGCGGCGGGCCTTTGCTGGGCGGCACAACAAATGCCGGAGGCCCCCATGCGTCGTCCGCACATCGCCGTGCTCGCCGTCGCCCTCACCGTGCCGCTCGCCGGGACTCCGGCCGGCGCCGCGCACGCGGCGGACGGCCCGGGCGTCGTCTCCCACTTCGACCTCGCGCGCAAGGACTGTGTCGGCACCGCGCACGGCGGGTCGAAGATCTGGTTCACCGTGGCGGGCGGTGTGCTGTCCGACGTGTACGAGCCGACGATCGACAACACGAACATCGAGTCGATGCGGTTCGCGGTCACCGACGGGCGGACGTTCACCGAGTTGCAGGGCCGGGACACGACCTACAGCGTCGCGGCCGATCCGACCGGCATGGCCTGCACGGTCACCACGGCGAGCAGGGCCGGGCGGTACCGCCTCATCACGACGTACGTGACCGATCCACGCCGCGACGCCGTCGTCGTGCGCACGCGTCTGGAGGCCAAGAGCCCGCTGCGGCTGTACGTGCGGCTGGACACGAGCGTGAACGGCAACGGCGGCGGCGGGGACGCCAACGCCGGCGGCGACACCGCGACGGTCCGCCACGGCGTGCCCGTCGTCGGCGACGAGAACACCCTCACCAGCGCCACGAACCGCGACTACGCCGTCCCGACGTACGTCGCCCTGCGCGCCGGCCGGGCGCTGCCGGAGGCGAGCGTCGGCTACGCCGGCACCGCGAGCGACGGCGCGGCCATGCTGGACGCGCGGCACACGCTCACCCCGGAGGACGCGGCCCCGGACGGCAACGTCGTCGCGACCGCGCGGCTCCCGCTCCAGGACGACGAGACGACCTTCGCGCTCGGCTTCGGGCGTACCGCGGACCAGGCGACCGGCACGGCCGGTGACGCCGTCTCCCGGCCGTTCGCCGCGACGGAGAACGACTACCTCGGAGGCTGGCGGGCCTACGACCGCGGCCTGCGCCGGCCTCCCGCCGCGTACGCGAACGCCTACTACCGGTCCGCCAACGTCATCAAGGCGAGCGAGGACAAGACCTTCCCCGGCGCGGTCGTGGCGTCCTTGGCCAGTCCGTGGGGGCAGGCGATCGGCGCGGCGGACCGCTCCGGCGGGCGGCCGTTCTACTTCGGCTCCTACCGCGAGGTGTTCTCCCGCGACCTGTACGAGGCCTTCACCGGGTTCCTCACCGACGGCGACCTGGCGACGGCGCGGGCGTCCGCGCGGTTCCTGCTGGAGCGCCAGCAGCTGCCCGACGGACGGCTGCCGCGCAACTCGCTGCTGAACGGACAGGTCGCCCCCGACACGGGCGGCGACCAGCTCGACGAGACCGCGTACCCGATCCTCATGGCCGACCAGGCGGGGCTGGGCGGCGACGCGGCCCTGTGGCGCGACCACGTGCGCGAGGCCGCGGACTTCCTGGTCTCCCACGGCCCGTCGTTCGGCGTGGAGCGCTGGGAGGAGCAGTCCGGGTACTCCCCCTCGACCATCGCCGCCGAGATCGCCGGGCTGGTCGCGGGCGGGCGGATCGCGGCCCGGCACGGCGACGGCGCGCGGGCCCGGCTCTATCTCGCGACCGCCGACCACTTCGCGCGTTCGGTCAAGGGCTGGACGGTGACCACGACCGGGCCGTACGCCGCCCGGTACTTCTTGCGGCTGTCCAAGACCGGCGACCCGGACGCCGCCACGACGTACGGGCTGGGCAACGGCGGGCCCACTGAGGACCAGCGGCGGGTCGTCGACGCCGGGTTCCTGGAGCTGACCCGCCTGGGCGTGCTCGCCCCGGACGACCCGGACGTGACCGCCTCGCTGCCGGTCGTGGACAAGGTGATCGGGCATCCGACGCGGACCGGCCCGGCCTGGTACCGCTACGGCTCCGGCACGGCCGGCACCGAGGACGGGTACGGCGACTGCCACGTGGCCGACCCGACCGACTGCGACCCGGAGGGCAGGCCGTGGCCGACCGGGAACACCGGGTCCGGGCACGTGTGGCCGGTGCTGTCCGGCGAGCGGGCCGAACACGACCTCCAGGTCCACGACACGCGGTCGGCCTCGGCCCTGCTCGCCTCGATGAGCCGCTACTCCCCCACCGGACTGGTGCCGGAACAGGCCTGGGAGGACCAGGACGTGCCCGCGAGCCCGTACGGCGCGGACCCGGCCACCGCCTCGATCGGCTTCACGAACGGGCAGGCCGCCGGCTCGGCCTCCCCGCTCACCTGGGCGCAGGCGCAGGTCGTACGGCTGGCGCTCGACCTCGGCGCGGGACGTCCGCTGGAGCGGCCCGCGGCGGTCCGCGACCGGTACGCCCACGCGCCGGCCGCCCTGCCCCTGACGGTCACCGGCCCCACGGACGGCGCCTCGATCTCCGGCGCGACGACCGAGGTCACCGGCACCACGGCGCCGGGCGCGCGGGTCGAGGTCGCCTCGGCCGGCACGGACGTCGGCGCCGACACGGCGGTCGCCTCCGCACGGGCCGGTACGAACGGCGCCTTCACGGTACGGGCGCCCGTGAGCTTCGGCACGACGGTCCTGACGGTGTCGGCGACCGCCGGCGGGCGCACGGCGTACGCGCAGCGCACGGTCGTCGGCGAGCTGACGGGTGGCACCACCGCGCTGGACGTGAGCGACCCGGACGGCGACGACCACGGGCCGGGCACCTTCGCCTACCCGACCGCGGCCGACTTCCGCCCCGGCGCGTACGACCTGGAGCGATTCCAGGTGATCAGTGACGCGACGACCGTGTACCTGCAGGCGCGGCTGCGCGACCTGACGCCGACGTTCGGCAGCCCGATCGGCGCGCAGCTCCTCGACGTCTACGTCCGGCAGCCGGGCGTCTCGGCCGCCTCCGACCAGGCCGCGTCGCCCGCGCGGAACTACACGCTCGGCGACTCCTGGACCCAGCGCGTCGAGGTGCAGGGCTTCGCCGCGCCGGTCTGGGTGGACGCGGCCGGGAACGCGAAGAGCGGCGCGGCCGTACGGTCGTCGCAGACCGCCCGTACCATCACGATCGCGCTGCCGAAGGCCACGTTCGGCGCGCCGGGCCCGGGCTGGAGCTTCGCCGTCGTGCTGCACGGCCAGGACGGCTACAGCGCCGACCAGGCCCGCGGCTTCGCCGCGACGCCGCAGCCGTACGCCTTCGGGGTCTGCGGCCCGGATGCCTCGGGCCCGATCTGCGCGGCCGACCCGGCCGGCGTGCCACGGGCGATGGACGTGATCACCCCGTCCGGCGTCTCCCAGTCCGACGAGCTGGACCCGACGAAGGGCCCCGTGAACGTACGGTCGGTCCCGATCCCCTGAGCCCGGCCTCCCCGGCCCGGGCGGGATGATGGCCGGGACGAAGGAGGCAGGATGGCCCGGGAGAACCACCGCGTCGCCGTGCTCGTGCTGGAGGGCGCGAAGCCGCTCGACGTCGGCATCCCCGCGCAGGTGTTCGCCGGCCGGCCGGGCATGCCCTACGAGGTACGGGTGTGCGGCGCCGCACCCGGGCCGGTGACCGGCGGCGACGGCCTGTCGTACCACGTGGCCGACGGTCTGGAGGCCCTGGAGCGGGCCGACACGATCTTCATCCCCGGCTACCGGGAGCCGGCCACCACCGACCCGCCGGCGGCGGTCGTCGGCGCGCTCCTGGCCGCGCGCGAGCGCGGCACCCGGCTCGCGGCCATCTCGACCGGGGCGTTCGCGCTGGCGGCGACCGGCCTGCTCGACGGCAAGCGGGCGACAACGCACTGGCACTACACGAAGGCCCTGACCGAACGGCATCCGCTCGTGCGGGTGGACGAGAACGTCCTGTTCGTCGACGAGGGCGACGTACTGACCTCGGCGGGCGCGGCGTCCGGCATCGACCTGTGCCTGCACCTGGTGCGGCGCGACCACGGCGTCGCGCTGTCCAACCGGGTGGCGCGACGGCTGGTGGCGGCGCCCTACCGCAGCGGCGGGCAGGCGCAGTACGTCCCCCGGAGTGTGCCCGAACCACTCGGCGACGCGTTCGCGAGCACCCGTGAGTGGGCCCTGAAGCACCTCGACGAACCCCTGACCCTGGAGGCGCTCGCCCGCAACGCCGGGGTGTCGGCGCGCACCTTCTCGCGGCGGTTCGTGAAGGACACCGGCCACACGCCGATGCAGTGGGTGCTCCGGGCACGGGTGGACCTGGCCCGCGAACTGCTCGAACGCACCGAACTGGGCGTGGAGCAGATCGCCGACCGGGTCGGGCTCGGCACCGCCGCGAACCTCCGTCTGCACTTCCAGCGCATTCTCGGCACCTCGCCGACGGAGTACCGCCACACCTTCTCGGCCTGAGCCGGTTGGCGTGATCCTTGCGGCCGGTGGCGAAAATACTGGCGAGATCCTTGCGCACGTTGTCGTTCGGGCCACTTTCGGCGAGTCGCGGTGGTGCCGAGCATGGAGGGCGGGACGAAAGGAGCCTCCATGACCGAGCGCAGCGAGGGAATCAAAAGACACGCCCCAGTGGTCACTCCCTCCGACGAAGGAGGGCGCATGACCCGCATCGCCGTCAACGGTTTCGGCCGCATCGGACGCAACACGCTCCGGGCCCTGCTGGAGCGTGACAGCAAGCTCGAAGTGGTCGCCGTCAACGACCTCACCGCCCCCGAGACACTGGCTCACCTGCTCAAGTACGACAGCGCGCTCGGCCGACTCGGCCGTTCCGTGGAGATCGACGGATCCGCGCTCGTGGTCGACGGCCGCCGCATCACGGTGCTCGCCGAACGCGACCCCGCCGACCTGCCGTGGGCCGAGCTGGACGTCGACATCGTGCTGGAGTCGACCGGCCGCTTCACCTCGGCGGACGCCGCCCGCGCGCACATCCGCGCCGGGGCCGCACGCGTGCTGGTGAGCGCCCCGTCCGCCGGCGCCGACGTCACGATCGCCTACGGCGTGAACACCGACGCGTACGACCCCGCCGAGCACGTGATCGTCTCGAACGCCTCGTGCACCACCAACGCGCTGGCTCCGCTGGCATCCGTGCTGGACGACCTGGCCGGCATCGAGCACGGCTTCATGACCACGGTGCACGCCTACACGCAGGAGCAGAACCTCCAGGACGGGCCCCACCGCGACCTGCGCCGCGCCCGCGCGGCCGGGGTGAACATCGTGCCCACCACCACCGGCGCCGCCAAGGCCATCGGCCTGGTGCTGCCGAACCTCGACGGCAGGCTGTCGGGCGACTCGATCCGCGTGCCGGTGCCGGTCGGCTCGATCGTGGAGCTGAACACCACGGTCTCGCGCGAGGTCACCCGCGACGAGGTGCTCGCGGCCTACCGCGCCGCCGCCGACGGCCGGCTCGAGGGCGTCCTCGACTACGCCGACGAGCCGCTGGTCTCCAGCGACATCACCGGCCACCCGGCGTCGGCGATCTTCGACGCCGCGCTCACCCGCGTCGACGGCCGGCACGTCAAGGTGGCGGCCTGGTACGACAACGAGTGGGGCTTCTCCAACCGCCTCATCGACACGCTGGAGCTGCTCGCCGAACGTCAGGTCCCGATCCCCTGACGTGAACCCGCCGGTCGCCATCCCCTGAGCCGATCGCGGATCCCGGCGAGCCACCCCGGACGTCACGGCTGTCGCGCGCTACCTGGCCGAAGATGGACAGTCGTGACCGAGAGGTCACTTAGGGCATAGCGTCACCAAACCCACCGTGGCACCCTGTTGGCGGGGGAACGGGGCGCAGGGCGAACGGGGTGACGCCTCATGGACGTTTCCACGGTGGCTCCATTGATCTGGGACGTGGTCAAGGAGCTGATGGCGTACTCCGAGCAGTCGGCGGACCGGGCCGCAGGCGAGGCGTTCCGCAGCTCCATGGTCCGGCGGGTCAACGTCGGGAACGCCCTCAGCCTGCTGGGCGTCGGTGCGAGCGTCGCCACGGCCGTCACCGTCGCCCGGCAGTCGCAGGGCCAGGCGCGCGCGGCGCAGGCGGCCGCCGAGCTCCAGCTGCGGCTCGCCCGCGAGGCGCGCGAGCACGAGGCGTTACGATCCGCGCTCGAACACGCCCGGGCCCGTGAGCTGCAGCTCTTCCAGCACGAGCTCGCGCAGAAGCTGCTGGATCACCAGGCGGTGAAGGACACCTACCCGTTCACCGGCGGGCTGGCCGCGACGGGGATGCTACGGAAACAGCTCGACGAGCGCGGACGAGGGCTGCCGATCCTCCTCATCCCGGCGGTCTACCCCGACGCACCCGCCGACCACCCCTGGCGCGGGCTGCACCAGCGCCTTCTCAGTGAGCTCGAGCAGTACCGCGACGTCGTACGGATCCGGCTGGCCGACCGGCACTTCACCTGGCCGCACCCGGGCCTGCTGCGCTACGACCTGGACGGCGTACCCGTCATCGTCCTCGACGTCGTGCCGCTGGGCGAACGCCTGGACATCCGCCTCGCGGCGACCCGCCTCTTTCCCGGCGAGCTGCTCCAGTGGCTGCCGCAGACGACCATCGACACGGTCTACTACCGGCATGATCACGAATGGGAGCCGGCCGAGCGGATCCGTGGTGTCACCGAGCGGAACCTGGAGTTCGCCGCACGGTGGATCGCGTTCCTCGCCGTGCGTACCGTCGACACGCACCATCTGGTCAACCGGCCGCTGTACCGGGAACGGACCGACGCCGCCGCGGCCCGCGCGAACCAGGCCACCGGGCGGTGGCCGGCCGATCATGGCTTGCGGCTCGACGACATCCGCGACCAGGGCTACCACCTGCTTCACCGCTCGCTGAGGCACCACGCGCGAGACGAGCCCGACCAGGCCGAAGAGGCCCTCCGCGCCGCGCTCCGGTGGTTCTCCGGCGACGACCACGGCAGGCTCGCGCCGGCGCTGCGCGCCGCCGCGCAGTCGGGCAACCTGACCGCGGCGCACCTGGAGCTGCTGCGACAGGCGCTCGCCGCGATCCAGCCCCGGCTGGACCGGCACCTGGCCAACCCCCGGCTGACCACCGCGCCGGCCGAGGCCGCACTCCCCGAGCCACCGCCGCCTCGGCCCGCGTGGCTGCCGCGCGGCGAGCTGCCACCGCTGTGAGGACGGTCGTCATCGGCCCGCCGGGAGCGGGCAAGACGGCGCTGTGCGCACTCGGCGTCGACCGGATACGCCGGTCGGGTCTGCCGCTGCGCCTGGCCGACCGTGCGGGGCAGACGGCCTGGCGCCGGCTGCGCGGCCGGTCCGCGCGGGGCAGCACCACGCCATCGGACCAGATCACCGCCTGGTTCTGGCAGATCCGGGGGCCCGCGCTGCCCGCCCAGGGCGCCGCGCGGCTGAACTGGCGGGCACGGCGCACCTGGGGCACGTTGGAGATCGTCGACGTCCCCGGGTCCCTGGTCGTGAGCACTCCCGCGGGCACGGCGACCGGCCTCCTGCGCGCACACCTGAGTTCCGCCGACACCGTGGTCATCGTCCTGCGAGCCGACTCCGGGCCGCTCGACCACACCACGCTGCGCCACCTCGTCGGGCATCTCCAGGCCGCCGAACCCTCCGTCAGACGCGACATCGTCGTCGCGGTGACCGGTGTCGACGGCGACGACGAGGCCGCCCGGCTCGACCAGACGGTCGCTCCGCTGGCGACCTACCTCGGGGCCCTGCGCAGGCTCAGCCACTCGACCGTCACGGTGCTTCCCGTACGGCCACGGGGCCGGCGCCGGTCCCGCAACGTCGCGGTGCCCTTCCTGCCATCGTTGGCCCGGGTGAGCCCGATCCGCCCGCGCTATGTGGCACGGGCCGAGCACGTGCTGCGCCAGGCGACGGACACCGAACACGTGGCCTGGCGGCCCCGGCGGTACAACGTGAAGACTTCCCGTCTGCTGAGCGGCAAGGCATTCCGGTACGTGGACGACTGCCGGGTCACCGTCTTGGGCGTGCCGGGATCGGGGCGCAGCGGGCTGGTGTACGGGCTGTTCCGCGCGCTCGGCCCGGAGCTGCCGCTGTGGCTGCACGCGCCGGACCTCGGTGTGTTCCACGACCTGATCTCGGGCGGTCGGCGTCGTGGTGCCGGAGCGCGTACGGACTGGTGCTTCGAGGTCGTCGACGGAGCCCATCCTCTGGTCGAGATCGACTGGCGGGAGGTGGACGCCCCGCGGAGCGATCCTTCGGCGGAGGTACCCGAGCGGGGTGATCCGGCGGCGACCGACCTGGTGCGCGAGAGCGACTGTGTGATCGTGACCATCCGCGCCGAGCACGTGGAGATCCCCGTGTCGCCTGAGCGCAGCGGCGAGATCCGCGATCTGACCGGGATGCGGATCGCCAGCGTCGCCATGGACGCGACGGTGGCGTACCGCGCGGCCACCGAGCGGCCACCGCCCCTGTTCGTGCTGGTCGTGACCCACGCCGACATCCTCGACCGGACGCGGACGGGCCTGATCGACGATCTGCGGCTGCTGGTGCCCGCCGCCTTCGGCCCCGACGCCCTGGCCATCGTGACCACGGTCGCCGGCCCTGAGGAGGGCCTGGTCCGCGGTGTCACCGGCCTCGCGCACGCGCTGCTCATCGCGGCCCTCACGAAGAACATGACCGCCTCACGCGACGCACGGCGCGGCGCGCTCGAAGAACAGGAGCGGCATCTCGCCGAGGTCGAGCGAATCCAGAACTCCGGTGCCCTGACGCGTCTCTTCTCCTGGTCGAAGAAACGCCGGAGCCAGAACGCGGCGAACGCGAGCGGCGTGGAGGCGTCCGCAGCGGAGTCGGCCGGCGCCAGCGCGTGGGACTTCCTGACGAGAACGATCAGCGACCTGCCGGGCATGACCCTGCTGCAGTCGGGGCAGCCGCTGGACGGGCCGCCGAACCCGCCGCCCGCCGCGGCTGTCAGCGAGTAGCCGATGTGAAGGCCGCGTTCACCCGGAGATCGGAGCGCGGGACCTGACCGGCCCCAGCGCTCAGAGGTAGAGACCGGTGCCGTACTCCGGGCGCTCGCTGGCGACGGCGTGCAGGTCGCGTTCGCGCATCACCAGGTACATCGCGCCCTGCACCTCGACCTCGAACTGGTCCTCGTCCTTGAACAGGACCTTGTCACCGACCTTGACCGAGCGCACGTGATGGCCGACGCCGCACACCTCACCCCAGACGAGGCGGTTGGCCATCTCGGCCGTCGCGGGGATGACGATGCCGCCGGTGCTGCGGCGCTCGCCCTCCTTGTCGGGGCGCACCATCACCCGGTCGTGCAACATCTGTATCTCGAACTTCACCTCGGGCACGGTGCGGAGTCTACTTTGTGCCAGAAGCTTCCGAACGGCCGAGACGGCTCATCGCCGTCCGCGTCACCGTTCGGCGAAGGCGAGACGCTTGAGGAACTCGATCGCCGGCCGGCGTACCTCGACGGGCTGAATGCCCCCGAGGACGTCGATCGCCTCTTCGTACGTGCGGGTGGTGGCGCAGGTGACCGCCACCGATCCGGCGACGGCCTTCTCGAACGACCCGGCCGGCGCCTGGTCCGCCATCTCCCGGGCGGTCGTGGCCAAGTCGAGGTTGTCGGGCGGTTTCGGAGTGCTCAACGGTCCTCCTCCGGTGACGACGGCCCGGTGGCCCCGACGGCCGGGCCGCCGCGAATGTCGAGGGAAGCACATCCTAAGCAAGAACTCACGGCGTGCGTACACCGAGGTCACCGAAACGGTGCCGAAGGCGTTCCTCAGCCGGCGAAGCCGTCGAGGTACGCGTGGTACGCCGCGCGCTCCTCGGCGAGTTGCTCGTGCTCGCCGGCGTACACGTGCTCGAAGATCGCCTGCGGCTCCGGGTCGGGGAGCGCGCGGCAGTCCTCGCGCACCTGCCGGCCCAGCGCCTCGGCGTCGGCGTCCACGGACGCGAAGAAGTCCGCGTCGGCCAGGCCGTTCCGGCTGAGGTACGCCCGGACGCGCTCGATCGGGTCCTTCAGCCGCCAGGCCTCCAGCTCGGCGCCGGTGCGGTAGCGGGTCGGGTCGTCGGAGCTGGTGTGGGCGCTCATCCGGTAGGTGAAGGCCTCGATCAACGTCGGCCCCTCACCGGCGCGCGCCCGCTCGAGCGCGGTACGCGTCACCGCCAGGCTGGCGAACACGTCGTTGCCGTCGACGCGCACGCCGGGGAAGCCGTACCCGAACCCGCGCCGGTACAGCGGCACGCGCGTCTGGGTCTCCAGCCGGGCGGAGATCGCCCACTGGTTGTTCTGGCAGAAGAAGACGACCGGGGCGTTCTGCGCGCCCGCCCACACGAACGCCTCGTTGACGTCGCCCTGGCTGCTCGCGCCGTCACCGAAGCAGGCGAGCACGGCCTCTTCGGCGCCGTCGCGCTGCACGCCCATGGCGTACCCGACCGCGTGGAGCGTCTGCGCTCCGATCACGATCGCGTAGAGGGCCATGCGGACCTTCTCGGCGTCCCACCCGCCGTGGTCGACGCCGCGCCAGTTCTTCAGCAGCTCGGCGACCGTGACGCCGCGCACCATGGCGATGGCGTGCTCGCGGTAGCTGGGGAAGACGTAGTCGGCGGACACCAGCGCGCGGGCCGCACCGACCTGCGCGGCCTCCTGGCCGAGCAGCGGCACCCAGAGTCCCAGCTCACCCTGCCGTTGCAGGGCCATCGCCTCCGTGTCGAGCCGCCGCGCGAGGACCATGTCCCGAAAAAGCTCCTGGATCTGACCTGCGGTCAGATCCAGCGGGTAGTCGGGATGGTCGAGTCTCTCGCCCTCCGGAGTGAGCAGCTGCACGAGTTCGGTCACGGCAGCTGATTTTGCCAGTCCTCCGGTAGGCCCGGCATGTGTCCGGGTACAAACCGGAGGAACCATGACCTGTCCAGATCCAACAGATGCTCGGACCCCCTAGCATATTCCCCAGTAGCTTTGTCGGGATTACGTGCCAGGACGGCGTCGGCGCTGGTCATGTCGCGGTTCGTGACGATGCCGCCCTGCCGAAGGAGTGTGGCGTGGCCCTCTGGAAGCCCGACCCGACCTTCTACCCCTCCCCCCGTGACGCGGTGAACGCGCCGCCGGAGACCCTCGCGTACATCGTCGCCTTCGATCGCGCGGCCGAGAAGCCCGACGCCATCGCCGTGATCGACGTCGACGAGGAATCCGCGTCGTACGGTTCGGTGGTCGGCTGGACCGACCTGCCCTACACCGGGGACGAGCTGCACCACTTCGGCTGGAACGCCTGCAGCAGCGCGCTGTGCCCGTACGCGCCGCACCCGCACATCGAACGGCGCTACCTGGTGGTGCCGGGGCTGCGCTCCTCACGCATCTACGTCGTCGACGTGAAGGACGACCCCGCCAAGCCCACGATCGTCAAGATCCTGGAGGCGGACGAGCTGGCCAAGCGGGCGGGTTACTCACGGCCGCATACGGTGCACTGCGGGCCGGAGGGGTTGTACGTGTCCGCGCTGGGCGGGGCTAATGGAAGCGACGGGCCGGGGGGCATCGCGCTGCTGGACCACACCTCGTTCGACGTGCTCGGGCGGTGGGAGGTCGACCGGGGGCCGCAGTACCTGGCGTACGACTTCTGGTGGCACATCGCGCACGACGTGGTCGTCACCTCGGAGTGGGGCACGCCGTCGATGATCGAGGACGGTGTCGACGCCGACCTGCTGCTCGGCCGCGAGTACGGCCACGCGCTGCACTTCTGGGACCTGCGCAAGCGGCGCCACGTCCAGCGCGTCGACCTGGGCGACGAGCACCAGATGGTGCTGGAGCTGCGGCCGGCCCACGACCCGACCAGGACGTACGGCTTCGCCGGCGTCGTGGTCAACGTCGAGGACCTGTCCGCTTCGGTCTGGGTCTGGTATCGCGAGGGCAAGGAGTTCAAGGTCCGCAAGGTCATCACGATCCCCGCCGAACCGGCTGAAACGGGCGACCTGCCGCCGGTGATCGCGCCGTTCGGGGCGGTGCCGCCGCTGGTCACCGACATCGACCTGTCCGTGGACGACCGCTACCTGTACGTCTCCTGCTGGGGCACGGGCGAGCTCAAACGCTACGACGTGAGCGACCCGTTCCACCCGGTCGAGGCCGGCTCGGTGCGGATCGGCGGCATCGTGAACCGCACCCCGCACCCGTCGGCGCCGGACCGGCCGCTCGCCGGCGGCCCGCAGATGGTCGAGGTCAGCCGTGACGGCAAGCGCGTGTACGTCACCAACTCTCTGTACGGGGCGTGGGACGACCAGTTCTATCCCGACGGCGTCGGAGCGTGGATGGCCAAGGTCGACTCGGGCGACGACTTCACCTTCGACCCGCGTTTCTTCCCGAACGGCGACGACTTCCGCGGCCTGCGGCCGCACCAGACCCGGCTCCAGGGTGGGGACGCGTCCTCGGACTCCTACTGTTATCCATGAGCCGGGAGGGCCGATGAAGGACGGCTCGCTGATCGCGCTCGTGGCACTGGGAGCCTTCCACGGCCTCAATCCCGGCATGGGCTGGCTGTTCGCGGTCGCCCGCGGGCTGCAGGAACGGTCGCGGGCGCTCGTGCTCCAGTCGCTGCCGGCGATCGCCGCCGGGCACGCCGGGTCGGTGTTCGTCGTCGCCGTGATCGTGACGCTGACCGGGTCGGTGCTGACGTCCCGCGTGGTGTCGATCGCCGGAGGGGTGGTGCTCGTCGGGTTCGGGCTGTGGCGGCTGCTGTCGAGCCGGCACTTCCGCTGGGTGGGGATGCGGCTGTCGCTGTGGCAACTCGCCGGCTGGTCGTTCCTGATGTCGTCGGCGCACGGCGCGGGCCTGATGCTGCTGCCGGTACTCACCCACGGTTCGATCCCGGTCCCCCACGCCCACTCCCACGGGATCACCGGCGGCGCCGGGGACGCGGTGTCCGCGGCGATCTTCGTAACGATCGTGCACACGCTCGCGATGCTGACCGTCGCGGGGATCATCGCCGTTCTCGTCTACGAGGTGGTGGGCCTGACCATCCTGCGGCGCGCATGGTTCAACCTCGACCGCCTCTGGGCGGCCGCCCTCATCGCGGCGGGCGCGACGACCCTGCTGCTGGCGACCTGACCGCCCGGAGCTCACACGGTGATGACGACCTTGGCTCGCGCGTGTTCGGTCTCGACGTGGCGGATGGCGGCCGGGGTCTCGGCCAGTGGGTAGGTGCGCTCGACGACCGGGGTGATCTTTCCGGCCTCGGCGAGTTCCGTCAGCGCGGCCAGGCCGGCGCCGTCCGACTTCGTCATGAGGACGATCAGGCGGTCGCGCACGAAACGGGACGCCGCCCGCGTTCTGATGATCAGTCCCATCGGGCCGATCAGGCTGCCGCCCTCGAAGACACCGCCGCCGGAGAGCACGAGCGTGCCGCCGGGCGCCAGCGTCCGGCGCAGGTCCCGCAGCGAGCGGTTGGCGACCAGGTCGAACACGACGTCGTAGGACCGGCCGGAACGGGTGAAGTCGTCCTCGGTGTAGTCGATGACGTGGTCCGCGCCGGCCGAGCGGACCAGATCGACGTTGCGCGTGCGGCACACGCCGGTCACCTCGGCCCCGAACGCCTTGCCGAGCTGCACGGCGAACAGGCCGACGCCGCCGGACGCGCCGTTGATCAGGACGCGCTGCCCCGGGCGTACCTCCGCCGCGTCACGCAGGCCCTGGAGGGCGGTCATGCCCGCCAGCGGCAGTGCGGCCGCCTCCTCGTACGTCAGGCGGGCCGGCTTGGCCGCGACGCGGTCGGCCGGGGCGCGGACGTACTCGGCGAACGCCCCTTCGCTCCAGGAGAGGTTGCCGTACACCTCGTCGCCGGGCGCGAACCGGGTCACGTCCGGACCGACGGACTCCACCTGACCGGCGAAGTCCTGACCGCGGACCCGCGCGCGCGGCCGCGTGAGCCCGATGCTGAGCCGCGCGAGGTAGGGGTCGCCGCGCATGACGTGCCAGTCGGCCGCGTTCACCGCCGCCGCGCGTACCCGCACCAGCACCTCGCCCTCTCCGGGCTCCGGCGCGGCGATGTCCGTTAACTCCAGCACGTCGGGCGCTCCGTACCGGTCCTGCACGATGGCCTTCATGGGGACTCCTCCGGGGGCGAGAAGACCGGGATCCCGGCCCGTACCGGCACGGTAACCGGACGGCCGGGATCCCGGCATCGGGGAAAACCCCGGAGTTCCCTGACGGCTCAGTGGCGGCTGGAGGCGGCCCAGAGGTTGATGCCGGCCTCGACCGCGTCGGCGTCGATGGCGGCCAGTTCCTCGTCGGAGAAGTCGAGGTTGTCCAGGGCGCCGAGGCTGTCCTCGAGCTGGGCGACGCTGCTGGCCCCGATCAGCGCGGACGTGACCCGCGGGTCGCGCAGCGTCCAGGAGAGCGCCATCTGCGCGAGCGACTGCCCGCGCTTTCCGGCCATCTCGTTGAGCGTCCGCACGTGCGCGAGGGTCTCGTCGGTGAGCAGGTCGGGCGACAGCGACTTGCCCTGGCTGGCCCGCGACCCCTCGGGGACGCCGTTCAGGTACTTGTCGGTCAGCATGCCCTGGGCCAGCGGCGAGAAGGCGATGCAGCCGGCGCCCACCTGCTCCAGCGTGTCGAGCAGGCCGCCCTCGATCCAGCGGTTGAGCATGGAGTACGAGGGCTGGTGGATCAGCAGCGGGGTGCCCATGCTCTTGAGGATCGCCGCGGCCTCCTCCGTACGCTCCGGGGAGTAGGAGGAGATCCCGGCGTACAGCGCCTTGCCCGACCGTACGGCGTGGTCCAGCGCGCCCATCGTCTCCTCGAGGGGCGTGTCCGGGTCGAACCGGTGGCTGTAGAAGATGTCGACGTACTCCACGCCCATCCGCTTGAGCGACTGGTCGAGGCTCGCGAGGAGGTACTTGCGCGATCCCCACTCGCCGTACGGGCCGGGCCACATGTCGTAGCCGGCCTTGGTGGACAGGACGAGTTCGTCCCGGTACGGGCGGAAGTCCTGCGCGAAGATCGTCCCGAAGTTCTTCTCGGCCGAGCCGTACGGGGGTCCGTAGTTGTTGGCGAGGTCGAAGTGGGTCACCCCGAGGTCGAACGCCCGGCGCAGGATGGCCCGCTGCGTCTCGATCGGCTTGTCGTCCCCGAAGTTGTGCCACAGCCCGAGGGAGATCGCGGGCAACTTGAGCCCACTCCGCCCGGTGCGGCGGTAGGAGATCTGGTCGTACCTGTTGTCAGCGGCCTCGTAACTCATACCGCGCAGTCTGCCGTGCCACGCGGAGGTGAAAACCGGCGGCCCGCCCCGAACAGGGACAAGAATCGCTAGCGTGACCAGATGACCACGGAGAGCAACAGACGGCGGGTGGCGTGGCCGTGCGGACGAACGTGAATCTCGGCCCCGGACCCGTACCCGTACCGACTTGGTGCTGGTCGACGCGAAGGTCGGGCATGTGTGGCGGGTGGAGGAAGACGATCGCGGGCCGGTCGTGTACGCGTTGCCGCGGTAGGTCAGGGTGCGGGTGGGGCGGTGGAGCCGCGGACGATGAGTTCGGCCGGCAGGGACACGTCCGGCGGTGCCTGGCCGTCGAGGCGTTCGAGGAGGGCGGTCATCGCCTGGGCGCCGAGGCGTTCGGCCGGCAGGCGGATGGTGGTCAGTTCCGGTTCGAGGGCGGTGGCGACGAGGATGTCGTCGAAGCCGGTGACCGACACGTCGCGCGGGACGTCCAGGCCGAGGTGGCGGGCGGCCTTGTAGGCGCCCGCGGCGATCAGGTCGTCGTCGCAGACCACGGCCGTGGGCCGGTCCGGGCGATCGAGCAGCGCCAGCGCGGCCTCGCGGGCGGCGGCGACGTCGATCGCGCAGTGTTCGCGGGCGGTCAGGGCGCCCGTCTCCGTGAGGACCTCGGCCCGTACGCGGAAGGTCCAGGTGTCGACGGCGGCGGCGAGGTGCCCGAGGCGGCGGTGTCCGAGGTCCGCGAGGTGCCGGGCGACCGCCCGCATGCCGCCGGCCACGTCGAAGTTGACCGAGGTCGCCGGGTCGGCCGGGTCGTTGTCCAGTACGACGAGCGGCACGTCGCCGAAGCCCGCGACGCCACCGCCGAGTGACGAGGCGAGGACGCCGTCGATGGCCTCGATGTCGACCGGGCTGCGCGCCGGGGCCGCCTCGTCGGTCCACGGGTGCACCACGACGCCGAACCCGCGCTCGCTCGCGACGCGCGCCGCGCCCGTGTAGACGGCACCGAAGAACGGGCTGGTCAGCGTGGGCACGACGAGCAGCACCGTACGGGTGCGGCCGAGCCGCAGGCTGCGCGCGGCGAGGTTGGGCCGGTAGCCCAGCCGGCGCGCCGCCTCGCGCACGGCCCGCCCGGTCTCCGGTTTGACCCGGCCCTCGGACTTCCCGGCGAGGACGAGCGACACGGTCGACTGCGACACTCCCGCGACGCGTGCCACGTCGCGGCTGGTCGGTCTCTTGGACACCCGTCAACAGTAGAGCCACGCCGTCGTACGTGATACGTATGACGTCAAAGCCTCCGTAATACGTATGACGGGAATCCATGCGCACCTATCTCCACTTCCTGCGGCGACCGTACGCCGCACGCCTGCTCGGCGGCACGCTCCTCGGCCGGCTGCCCAACGGCATGGGCCCGCTGGCGATCGTCCTGTTCGCCCGTGCGCACGGCGGCGGGTACACCCTCGCGGGTGCGCTGTCCGCGCTGTACGGGCTGGCGATGGCGGCGGGTCAGCCGGCGATCGGGCGGGCGATGGACCGGTTCGGCCAGCCGCGCATCCTGACGGCGAGCGCGGTGGCGGCCGCCGCCGGGTTCGCGTCGCTCGCGGTGGTGGGGCTGCGCCCGCTGCCGGTCGCGGTCGCCGGGGTGCTGGTGGCCGGGTTCTTCACGCCACCGCTGGAGGCCGGGCTGCGGGCCCTGTGGCCGTCGGTCCTGCCCGGCGAGGCGGAGGTCCAGGCGGCGTACGCGCTGGACGCCGCCTCACAGGAGCTGCTGTTCACCTGCGGACCGCTCATCGTCATCGCCGCCGCCGCGTTCTCCGACGAGGTCGCGGTGCTGCTCACCGGGCTGCTCGGCGTCGCCGGCACGCTCATCGTGACCTCCTCCCGGCCCTCACGCGCCTGGCGCGGCGAGGGCGGCGGCGGGCACTGGGCGGGGCCGCTGCGCTCTCCCGGCATCCGGGTGCTCATCGCCACGCTGACCTTCGTCGGCGTCGCCCTCGGCGTGATCAGCGTCGGCGCCGTCACGTACGCGGACGCCCGCCACATCTCGTACGCCTCGGGGCTGCTGCTCGCGCTCACGGCGGGCGGCGCGTTCGTCGGCGGCGTGACGTACGGGAGCCGGCCCCGGACCGGCCCGGCGTACCGGCGGCTGGTCCTGCTGATGACGGGCCTGGCCGCCGGTTATCTGCCGCTGATGTGGGCGCCGCCGCTGCCGGTCATGGTGGTCCTGGCCATGCTCAGCGGCGTCTTCCTCGCTCCGGTGCTGGCGTGCGCGTTCACGCTGGTGGACGGGCTCGCGCCGCGCGGCACGGTGACCGAGGCGTTCGCGTGGCTGGTGACGGCGTTCTGCGTGGGCAGCGCGGCGGGCTCGGCCCTCGCGGGCGTCGCGGGCGACGCGGCGGGGGTGCACGGAGCGTTCGCGGTCGCGGGCGCGGGCGGCGTCCTGGGCCTGCTGACCCTGCTCACCGCCGGCCCGATCCGCGTACCCGCGCCGTCGCCGGAGCCCCCGGTCTAGTGCCGCAACGGCAATTGCGCTCGGGTTCGCAGGAATTCAACGGCCAACTCGCACCATCATTTCGACACTGTTCAGCGACGGGTCCTGGGCCAGCGGCTTGGTTTCTCCCGTGGGCCGGAACCCGGTGCGGGTATACAGGTCGATCGCCGGCTTGTTGTTCTCGCGGACCCACAGTCTGACCTTGCCGTGTCCTTGGTCGCGAGCCCATTCCAGGGCGGTTCGCACCGTGAGATCGCTGATGCCGGTGCCACGCGCTTCCGGCAGCACCAGCACACCCTTGAGTTCCAAGACGCCCGGTTCATCAGGGGCAAGTCGGACTCGGGCGACCGGCGCGCCATCGCGCGTCCCCACGAAAGTCGGCATTTTCTGCAAGCCGTCCCTGATCTCGGCTTCCGTCATGGAGAGAACCTTGGCGCGAGTCACGTTGAAGTCCAGCGGGTAATCATGGAGCCGCAATGAGAACGATCTCTGGATCGCCCAATCGTCGGGGGCCAGCAACCGCACCTCGCCGACAGGCGGACGCGGCCCCGTCTTGGGGACTCCGACGAGGACGGTCTCGGCCTTGGCGGCACCCGTACGAGGCGCCTCACGCAGGTACCATCGCGCGCCCTTGAACAGACCCAACTGCTCGGCGGCACGAGCGGTGGCTCTCCCGAGAACGCTCACCGTGCCTCCCGCATCCACGTCCGCGCCGAGGAGAGGTCCCGCAGGAATCCGGCCGCACCGGCGATCGATCCGCCGCCCGCCAGCGTGCCGGGGCCCCGCACGGTGATGACGCCGGAGGACATGACACCGGCCCCTTCCGCCTTGCCGGAGACACGCTGGACGAACGACGCGCTTAACTCACCTCGTTCACTGATCCCTGCTCATCGGTGTCACCTCCTCTCGGATGTCCTCCGCGGCGTCGGGGGAACGCACGGCTCGCGCCTCCCGCATCCAGGTCCGCGCAGGAGAGAGGCCGAGCAGGATCCCGGCCACACCCGCGATCGCGACGGTGTTCGCGGCTCCGAACAGATCGGACAGCCCGCCGCCGACCAGCGCGCCGAGGCCCTGCACGGTGATGAGGCCGGAGGACATGGCACCGAGCGCCTCCGCCTTGCTGGACGCGGGGACGAGCTGGACGAACGACGCGCCGATCTGCATGTGGTACGCCGTGGCCAGCGCGCCCGACATCGCGAACAGCAGTGCGGAGACGGCGAGCCCCGGTCTGAGGGCGCACAACGCCAGCGGGACACCGGCGAGCAGGGCGATGGGTCCGAGGGCCCTGATCCGCGCGTGCTCCGGCACGAACCGCCCGAAGACGAACGCACCGACGACGGAGCCGATCGGGTCGCTCGCCATGATCAGGCCGACCGTCACGGCCGTACCGGCGCCGACCGCGTCCGCGTACGGCGCCGCGATCCCCTCGGGGACGATGTAGCAGCCGGCCAGCCAGCTCAACGCGGTGAGCGAGCGCAGCCCGGGATGGCGCAACACCATCATGAGCCCGCCGCCGGTCGCCCGCCGGCCGGAGGGAGGGCCGTCGACATCCGCCCCGGTGGGAGCCGGCCTCGCGTGGACACCGAAGCGCACGAGGAGGGCGGCCGCGCCGAAGCTGAGGGCGTCCACGCCGAGCCCGGCGGACGGGCTGACGGCCTGCGCCAGGACACCTCCGACGAGAAAGCCGCCGACCTGGGCGGACTGGATCGTCATGTGGCGTATCGACAGCGCCAGCACGTAGCGATCGCCGGTCAGTACGTCCGCGAGCAGGGCGAGCTGAGCGCCCTTGAACGGCCCGCCCAGCGTGGTCATGGCCGTGAGCAGCACGCAGAGGACCGGCAGCGGAAGGCCGGGTATCGCCATGAGCCCGGTCAGCACCGCCCGCAGCACGTCCACGGTGACGACGACCTCGCGCCGCGGGTGCCGATCGGCCAGGCCGCCCAGCAGCACGCCGCCGATGAACGACGGGATGTACGTGAGGGCGTAGACCAGTCCGGTGAGCAGGGCCGAGGACGTCCGCTGGTAGACGAGCACCGCGAGCGCGACCCTGGCGAACTGGTCCCCCACCTGGGAGAACAGCTCACCGGCCCACAGCGCACGGAACTCACGGACCGCGAAGACACTCCCGTACCCCACTCGGGCCGGTGCCGTCCCTGGTGCTGTCATGACGTTGCCGTCCCTCTGCTGACGGGTGAAGCCGGTGGCGTACGGGCGGAGGAAGGCGACCGTCGCCACACCGATCTCGGCCGGGACCGGCGCGGAACGACGACGCCGTCACTCCAGGGGAGACCTGTAAGTCCATCAAGGACGCCTTACGGATGGCTGACGTGAACGTCATGACGTCGGCCGGGAGGGGTCCCCGGGCACGCGGTCTACGGTGCTGCCGGCCCACTTGGAGGAGGAACTGTGAGACCGATGACCGTTCAGCGCCCTGACGACAGACCGCGACGCATGCCCGCGAAGGTCGGCTGGGCGGTCGCGGGACTGTGGTTCGAGACGGCCCTCTTCGTACTCGCCGTGGCCGAAATGTTCGTGACCGCCCATGACCGGAGCTCCCATGGTCAGAGCGGCGTCGGGCAGACGGTCGTCGCCGGTCTGTTCCTCGTGCCGGTCGTCGCGCTCTGGGGCGGGTGTGCCGTCGCCGCGGCGCGCCGTGCGTACTGGGTGTGGGTCCCAGTGATCTCCCTCCAGGCGTTCTTCGTCTTCGGCGGGCTCGTCGTGCTGGTCGTCGCCCTCGCGGTCCAGGACGTCATCGGGATCGCGGTCGCGGTCGTCTTCCTCGCCCTCCCAGCGGCGGTCGCCTGGCTGTCGCTCACGCCGGCCGCGCGGGAGTGGTTCCGCCGCTGACATCAACGGTTCGGCCGGGACCGGTCAGCCTCATCGCCAGGAGATCCGGCGGATGGTAGGACGACAACGTTGTCATGATCTCCTGACTTCGGCGGTGAGCGATGAGAGCCTCCATCCCCTTCACGCGCAGAGCGTTCCTCGGCACCCTGACGGCGGCCGGCGGCCTGGCCGTCGCGGGTCTCCCGGCCGGCCCGGCGAACGCGGCCGGGCACCGTGACTGGCACCGGGTCGCCGAGGACGTGCGGGCCGAGCTGCGGCACGCCTGGGGGTCCTACCGGCGGTACGCGTGGGGCCATGACCAGCTGCTTCCCGTCAGCGGCGGGCACAGCGAGTTCTTCGACTCGGCGCATCCGGTCGGGCTGAGCATCGTCGAGGCGCTCGGCACGCTCTACTTCATGGGCCTGGACGACGAGCTCGCCGACGGGGTCCGGTGGGTACGCGACCACCTCGACTTCGCCGGGGTCGACGCCGACGTGCAGGTCTTCGAGACCAACATCCGGATGGTCGGCGGGCTGCTGTCGGGGTACCTGTGCACGGGCGAGCGCGCCCTGCTCGACCAGGCGCGGACGATCGCCGACATCCTCCTGCCGTGCTTCACCGAGTCCCCCACCGGCCTGCCGTACCGCCGGGTCAACCCGTCCACGGGTGACATCACCGGGAACGTCAACGTGCTCGCCGAGGTGGGGACGATCATCGCCGAGTTCGGCACGCTGTCGCGGCTGGTGCACGACTCGCGGTACTTCGACGCGGCGAAGAAGGCACTGCGCGCGGTGTACGACCGGCGCTCCGGCCTCGACCTGGTCGGCACCGAGATCAACATCGAGACGGGCGAGTGGACGGACTCCAGCGCCCGCGTCGACCCGCCGGTGGACTCGTTCTTCGAGTACCTCTGGGACGGCTGGGACCTGTTCCGCGACCGCGACCTCAAGCACTGGTACGACACGCTGACCAGGGCCGTACTGCGGCATGAGGAGGAGCGTCTCGACGGTGGGCTGTGGTTCCACCGGGCCGACATGACGACCGGCGCGGCCCTCGGACGCGAGACGTCCGAGCTGACCAGCTACTACGCCGGCCTGCTGGGCCAGAGCGGCCACCTGCGCGAGGGCGAGGCGTACCACTCGGCGTGGGCGTCGGTGCTGGCGTCGTACCCGCTGCTGCCGGAGGGGTACGACTACGGCACGGGCAAGGCGACCGACCCGGGCAACCAGCTCCGCCCGGAGTACGTCGACGCGGCGTTCAACCTGTGGCTGGTGACCGGCAAGGAGCTCTACCGCGAACGGGCGTACGACTACTACCTGCGGCAGAAGCGCGCCTCCCGCGTGGCGAACGGCTGGACGATCGCCACGGACGTCACCGCCTCCCCGGTCAAACTCGGCGACCTGACTCCGGGCTACTGGTGGGCGGAGCAGATGAAGTACTGGTACCTGCTGTTCGCCGACTGCCCGCGCTTCGACTACCGGAACAACTACCTGTCGACGGAGGGCGCGGTCCTGCGGGGAATCATCCGGCGCTGAGGTCCGCCGCGGCCGACGGCTCGCCAGGGGCACGTCCTTCGCCGGCCGCCTCCCCTTCCCATGGCTTCGACCGCCACAACGACCACCTGCCGGCGGAGGGCACGGTCCCGCGCCGGCCGAACCGGAGATGAGCGACCTGGCCGAGACACCGCGCCTCGTCCAGCCGACGGCGGCCCTACGTGATTCGTTCCTCACCGGCGAGCGAGCCGACTGCCTGGCGGAAGGGAGGAGTACGGAGTGGCTCGCCCCGGCCGTCGAGGACTTCGACGCGTTCGTCGCGGAGCGGCGCGGTGTGTTCCTCCGGTGGGGCGTGCCGTGCACCGGCTTCTGGTACGTGGCCGGACAGGACTACCTCGGCATGCTCATCATCCGGCACCGGCTCACACCGGAACTCGCCGAGGTGGGCGGCCATGTGGGGTACCACGTCGTCACTCCCTGGCGCCGACGCGGCCACGCGACTCGGATGCTCTCGGCCGGGCTGCTGGAATGCCGGCGGCTCGGCCTCGACCGCGTACTCCTCACCTGCGGCCGGGACAACGAGGCGTCGCGCCGGGTGATCCTCGCCAACGGCGGAGTACTCGACCGTCCCCACGGCGACGAGGACCGCTTCTGGATCACTCTCGACGAGGGTCCGGGCACGGCCTGAGCGGCCGTTTCCCGGACCGGCACGCGATTCCGCTCGGGAGGCCACGGAGGAACTCGGCCTTCCCGCAGTGTCGAGCGGAGCGGCGGCGCCTCGTAGGTGTCCTCCGGGGCGTCGGGTGGGTCCATCGACCGCCGCCGGTGCCGCACGTCGTTGCGCGCCATGAGCGCCGGGAACTCCCGGCGGAACCTGGGCTCGATCTCGGGACGGCCTCGCACGGATCATCTCCGGGAGCCGGACCGCCGCCCGCGACACCGTCCGGCGAGTGGGCGGCGCCCGTATGACCGGCGACAAGCTCCTTCGCACCGGCCAGGCCCGCCCCCAGGTCAGGTCGTGACGGTCAGGGTGGAGCCGGTGCGGGTCTTGGCGACGCGGAGCTGGGCCGGGATGCGGGTGCGGAGTTCGGCGACGTGGCTGACGATGCCGACCGCGCGGCCGCCGTCGCGGAGGCCGTCGAGGACCTCCATGACCTCGTCCAGGGTGTCCTCGTCCAGGGTGCCGAAGCCCTCGTCGACGAACAGGGTGCCGATCTCGGTGCCGCCGGCCTCGGCGGTGACCACGTCCGCCAGGCCCAGTGCCAGCGACAGGGACGTGATGAACGTCTCGCCGCCCGACAGGGTGCCCGGCTCGCGGTGGCGGCCGGTCCAGCCGTCGATGACGCGCAGGCCCAGGCCGCCGGTGCCGTGGCCACGGGAGCCGGCCGCCTTGTCGACCGTGTGCTCGAGGGAGTAGCGGGTGCCCGACATGCGGGCGAGGCGTTCGTTCGCGGCGGCGACGACCTGTTCGAGTCTGGCGGCCAGGACGTAGGCCGACAGCCGCATGCGGGTGCGGTTCGCGGTCGGGTCGCCGGAGGTCAGGGCGGCGACGCGTGCGGCCAGGGCGTGGTGTTCGGCGGCCGGGCGCCACTCGGCGGCGCGGGCGTGCAGCTCGCGGGCCAGCGTCACCAGCCGGGACCGGCGGTCCGTGAAGCGGTCACGGGCCGAGGCGACGGACTGGTGGTGCTCCTCGGCGGCGCCGAGCGCGGCCTCCAGGGCGGCCAGGTCGGGCGGTGGCTCCGCCGCGGCGGCGCGCAGCGACGGGTCGTCGAGCAGCGCGGCGACCCGTGCCTCCTCGTCGTCGTAGGCCTTCACCCGCCGTGCCAGCTCCTGGCGGGCGGGGTCGTCCAGGGCGGCGGCGCGTGCGGCCTCGGACGAGTCGAAGCCCTCGGCCGACGCGGCCGCCGACGCCTCGTCGGACGCGGTCTCGGCCTCGGCGGCGGCGGCACGGAGCTGTTCGGTCGCGGCGGCCGTGTCGCGCAGCAGCGCGGCCTCGTGGTCGAGCCGCCGGACGCGTGCCTCCAGGGTCGGGTCGTCGCCGCGTGCCGCGTCGATGCGGTCGCGCAGGCGGCCGGCCTCGGCGGTGAGCGTGTTGTGCTGCGTCTGGAGTGCGGCCAGCGCGGTCTGGATCTCGCCGTGCCGGTCGCGGGCCTCGTCGAAGTCGGCGTCGACGCGCCGCAGCTCGTCCTCGATGCGGTCGATGTCGGTCTCGGCGCCCGCGAGGCCGGCCAGATCCTCCTCGGCCGCGGCCAGCGCGCTCGCCAGCTCCGGCTCGGGAGAGGAACCGGCCTGGTCGCAGGCGGCGTCGAGCTCGGCGGACAGCCGCGTCACCGTGTTGCCGGTCTCCTCGCGCCGGGCCAGCGCCGCGTCGTACGCGGCGGCGGCCTCCGCCTCGGCCTCCTCGCCGGGCCCTTCGATCTCGGCGTGGGCCGGTGACGGGTGCGACGCCGAGCCGCAGACCCGGCAGGGCTCGCCCTCCGACAGCTCTTTGGCCAGCGACGCGGCCATGCCCTCCAGCCGGGCCTGCCGGATCTCCTGGACGACGTCGCGGGCGGCCTGGGCCTCGTCGACGGCCGCGCGGTGGGCCGCCTCGGCCTCGGCGAGCGACGCCGCGAGGAAGTCGCGCCGACGCGCGGCCTCCAGGCGCGCGGTGGCCTCGGCGACCGCCGCGTCGGCCGCCGGCAGGGCGGCGGCACGGGTGCGGGCCTGGTCGAGCTGGGCCCGCAGGAGGTCGCGGTGGGCCGGCGAGTCGGTCAGGAACAGCGCCAGCTCCGCCTCGCGGGTCTCCAGGTCGTCGGCCTCGTCGGTGAGCGTGCGCAGCTCGGCGCCGATCGCGGTCAGGCGGGTCTCGTCCTCGCGCCGCTGGGCGAGCTCGACCAGCTCGTCACGGCGGGCGCGCTCCTCCTTGCGCATGAGGTCGGCGTCGGCGTCGTCGGGCAGCAGCCCGCCGAGCGCGGCGCGGCGGCGCGTGACGACGGCGGCGACCTCGTCGCGCCGGGCGGCCCGCGCGGCGGCGGTCTGGAGCCGGGGCAGCACCCGCCCGGCGCGTTCGGCCGCCCGCAGGCGGCCGGTCAGCTCGGTGCGCTCGGCCGCCCGCTCGGCGAGGTCGGCGGAACGCCGGAGCGCGTCGGCGTGCCGCTCCTGCCGCTCGGCGACGGCGCGGGCGTTGTCCAGGAGCGCGCGGGCCGCGTCGCGCGCGGCGCCGGCGTCGGCGGCCTCGGCGGCCGTCACCGCGGTGAGGTCGGCGACGTGGCCGGACAGCTCGGTCACCCAGGCCGCCAGGGCGGGCGGCGTCAGCTCGGGGCGTGCGGCGCCGGCCGCTTCGGCGGCCCGGTCGGCGACCGACTCGGCGGCCGCGCGCAGCTCGTCGGCGGCGCGCCCGCTCTCGCGGCGGCGCTCGGCCAGCCACATCTCGACCTGGGCGAACACCTCGGTCGCGAACAGTTTCTCCAGCACGCCCCGGCGTTCTTCGGCCCCGGCGCGCAGGAACGCCGCGAAGTCGCCCTGCGGCAGCAGCACCACCTGGCAGAACTGCTCCGCCGACATGCCCAGCAGGTCGGTGACGAACTGGCCGGCCTCGTCGAACCGGGTCGACCAGGTCTCCCACGCGCCGCCGCGCCACTCCTGGAGCAGGACCTTGGCCTTCTCCTCGGTGGTGCCCTGGCCGCGGCGTTTCGGTCGTTCCCACTTGGGCGACCGGGTGACCTTGAAACGCCGGCCGCGGATCGTCACGTCGAGCACGACCTCGGGCGCCCGGTCGGGCGGCGCGTGCTGGCTGCGCAGGTCCTTGGCGTCGTTGCGGACGCTCGGCACCCGGCCGTACAGGGCGAAGCAGACCGCGTCGAGCACGCTGGTCTTGCCGGCGCCGGTCGGACCGTTGATCAGGAACAGCCCGGCGCCCGACAGCGCCTCGAAGTCGACCGTCTGCGTGCCCGCGTACGGGCCGAAGGCGGTGATGGTCAGCGAGTGCAGCCTCATCGCGCCGCCTCCGTCAGCCGGCAGCACTCGAACGCCTCGCCGAGCAGGTCGCGCTCGGCCTCGTCGGCGGGCGCGCCGCGTACCTCGCGGACGAAGTCGTAGGCGATGTCGAGGTCGGAGCGGTCGCGGATGCGCTCGGCCCAGCCGCGGTCGTCGGCGGCCGGCCCGCCCTCGGGCTCGAAGACCAGCGCCAGCGTGTGCGGGAACCGTCGCCGCAGGCGCTCCATCGCCCCGGCGGGCCGGTCGGGATCGGTCAGGGTGACCTGGAGCCAGTGGTCCTCGTACGGCGCCCAGCGCTCGCCGGACAGCAGGTCGTCGATCCGCCCGCTGATGCGCGCGGACCGGCGGGGCACGGGCGCCTCGACGAACTCGGCGGTCACCGTCTCGCCGAGATCGACCAGCCAGCCGCCCTTGACGTGGTGCTCCTCGGAGAACGAATAGGCCAGCGGCGAGCCGGAGTAGCGCACGGTGCCGGACATGCGCTGGCGCCCGTGCAGGTGGCCGAGGGCGACGTAGTCGACGCCGTCGAACACGCTCAGCGGCACGCTGGCGACGCCGCCGACGGAGATGTCGCGCTCGCTGTCGCTGGCCTCTCCCCCGGTGACGAACGCGTGCGCGAGCACCACGGAGCGGCCGTCGCGTTTCGCCAGGTCGGCGCGGACGCGCCGCATCGCCTCGGCGAGCGCGGCGGTGTGGCCGCGCTCGGACAGGTCCCACGCGCTGCGCACGACCTCGGGCTCGAGGTACGGGATGCCGTACACCGCCGTGCCGTCGGCAAGCAGCACCGGCTCACCGACCCGCCGCGGATCGGCGATCACGTGCACGCCGGCCGCGGACATCAGCCCGGCGCCGAAGCCGAGCCGCTGGGCGGAGTCGTGGTTGCCGCTGATGGCGATGACCCGCACCTTTTCGGCCGCCAGCCGCCGGAGCGCCTCGTCGCACAGGGCGACGGCGTCGACGGGCGGCAGCGCGCGGTCGTACAGGTCACCGGAGATGAGCACCGCGTCGACACTCTCCGCGCGCACGGTCTCGACCAGGTGGTCGACGAACCGCGCCTGGGCGGCGAGCATGTCCTCCCGGTGGAAGGACCGGCCCAGGTGCCAGTCGGAGGTGTGCAGCAGGCGCATAGGGCGGGAAGCTAACAGGCCCCACCGACAACATCGCCCTCACACGCCGCCTGATGCCGCTTTGACATCTTTCGCGGCCCGAGCGTGGCACCAGAGCCGGAAGGCACGATGCCCGTTACGCGTCTCCGTAGGCGGCTATCGAATCGACATGTCCACTGACCGCGCCGAACCCGACGCGGAGCGAGTAGCGCTGTAGCCCGACGCCGGTCCCGGTGCCTCCGCTGTAGTAGAACGCGGTGAGGGCGCACGGCCCCTGGGCGTGGTACTGGGTGGCGGACGTGTAGGCGGAGGGCACGTCCCACACCCAGCGGTGGACATTGGGAGGAGGGCAGTAATCGGACATCATTCCGAGGTAATCACCGCCCTTGTAAAAGGCGACCGACCAGGAACCCGGTTCCGACTGTGCCAGGGAGTCCGGGGCCGCCTGAACAGCGGTCGCACCGGCGAACAACAGGGATCCCCCGGCCAATGCGACCAGCGCCGACCGTACGATGTTCCGCACTTCTCCTCCTGTTGATATCTCAGGTGGACCTCGTCTGATCAGCCAGACGGTAAACGGCGCCACGGTGTACACGTCGCCGTTTCGCGCACGCGGACTCGCCATTCGGGCCGGGCCGGTGCCCCCGAGCACGACCGGGCAGGTACGGAACCAGCCGGGCGAGCACGCCGGCGGGAGCGCCGCTACCGTACGGTCCACGGCTCGCCGCTGTCCGACCACGGCGCGCTGCTCGCCGAGACGCTGACGCACACACTGCGCGAACGCGCCGCCCGCCGGGCTCCCGGCGTGGAGGCGGTGACCGTCGACGCCGAGCTGTGGGTGGAGCCGCGTGTGTGGCAGGACTTCCTCATGCGGCTCGGAACGCGAGGCCGAGTCCCGTTTGGTCCTATAGGCTCCGCACTTTGCACAGGTCGGGCCACGGAGGCGGGTGCCGGTGGAGCCATTGCGGGCGGGCGACCCACGTGAGGTGGGCAGGTATCACCTTCTGGGCCGGCTCGGCGTGGGTGGCATGGGCGAGGTGTTCTTCGGCCTGACTCCGGGGAGACGCCCGGTCGCGGTCAAGCTCATCCATCGGGTTCACGCCGCGAACCCGGAGTTCCGTCGGCGGTTCCGGTTGGAGATCGAGGCGGCCCGCAGGGTCAACGGCCTGCACACCGCCGGAGTCGTCGATGCCGACCCCGCCGCCGACCCGCCCTGGATGGTCACGGCCTTCATCGCGGGCCCCTCGCTGGAGCGAGCGCTCGCCGAACACGGCCCGTTCCCGGAGAAGACCCTGCGTGTGCTGGGCGCCGGGATCGCCGAGGCGCTGGAGGCCATCCATGAGGCCGGCCTCGTCCATCGCGACCTCAAGCCGTCCAACGTCCTTCTCGCGGCCGACGGCCCGCGCGTGATCGACTTCGGTATCGCCCGCGCCACGGACGCGTCGCAGACCACCGCCCTGGCGGGCACTCCCGGGTTCATGTCTCCCGAGGTACTCACCGGGGAGCCGCTGACCCCCGCGTCGGACATCTTCGCCTTCGGCCTGGTCCTCGCCCACGCCGCGGGAGTGCGCCCCTTCGGCGAGGGCCCTGCGCAGGCTCTGAGCTACCGGATCGTCCACCAGGAGGCCGATCTCACCGGCCTGGAGGGTGACATCGGGGAACTCGTCGCCCGGTGCCTGGCCAAGGAGCCCGCCCAGCGGCCCACGACCGCGCGGATCCTCAAGGCGCTCGTCCCTCCCCTCACGCGGGACTCATGGCTGCCGGCTCCCGTCCAGACCATGGTCGACCAGCCGACACCGCCGGCCCCGCAGGGCCCCGCCCATGCGCCGAGCCGGACCGCGCGCGTCCCGTTCCCGCCCTCCGCCGCACAGCCGCCGCGAAGAACAGGGTCTTCGTGGCTCCTCCCCCTGCTCGCCGCGGCGGTGCTCATCCCGAGCCTGGTCTTCTTCGCCCTCGGGCTGTCCCAAGGCCGGAACGACGGCTGCAGCCTCCTGGCGGCCGGCGGAGACACCGCCGTGCCGTACGGGCACCGGA
The DNA here is from genome assembly GCF_030269445.1 of Actinoallomurus iriomotensis. Taxonomy (GTDB): domain Bacteria; phylum Actinomycetota; class Actinomycetes; order Streptosporangiales; family Streptosporangiaceae; genus Actinoallomurus; species Actinoallomurus iriomotensis. Next base: position 223,056 of record NZ_BSTJ01000013.1, on the reverse strand, counting down.
CCATGGCCGCCGCGGTCACCTGCGAGGAGACCACCCCGAAAGTGGAAGTCCTCCTGGGTGCCATCGGGATGGTCGTCGGCGTTTCCCTCGTCATCGTCGCCGTACGACGGCGGCGTTCACAGGTCGTGCGGGCGTAGCGCCGCGGTCAGCGTCCTGAACTCGGTGATGCGCAGTGCGCGGGCGATGAGGGCATAGAGGCCGCCGCCGGCCGCGGCCGCGACGGTGACCGTGAGGAGCGAGGCCGTCCAGGCGGTACCCGTCGCCGAGCCGACGACCCACGCCGTACCGGCGGTCGCCGGGGCGGCGAGGGCCGCGGCGACGAGCATCCGGACGTGGGCGTTCAGCAGGCGGTGCCCGTCGAGGCGGCCCATTCGGCGGCGGAGCGCGTACGCGGTGAGCAGCAGCCCGGTCGTGTACGCGAGCGCGGAGCACGCCGCGAGCGCGACGACCAGGTGCGGGCCGTGGTACAGCCGGGCGGCGGCCAGGCAGGTGCCGACCGTCACGGCGGAGACCACCACGCTGATCAGGGCCGGGGTACGGGTGTCGCCGAGGGCGTAGAAGACGCGCAACATGATCTGGTACGCGGCGAACGGGACCAGCGCGAGCCCGTACGCGGCCAGGACCAGGCCGGTGAGGCGGGCCGCGGCGGGCGAGGCGTTGCCGTGGTCGAACAGCACGGTGGTCAGGCGCGGGCCGAGCGTGATGAGCGCGGCGGCGACGGGAACCAGGACGACGCCGGTCAGCCGCAGGCTCTGGGACAGATCCGCGATGACCCGGCCGAGGTCGCGGTCGGCGGCTGCCCGGCTCAGCCGGGGCAGGACTCCGGTGATGACGGTGACCGCGATGACGGCGTACGGCAGCTGGAACAGCGTGCCCGCGTTGGAGTAGACGGCGACCGCTCCGGGCCCGGCGTGCGATGCCAGCCTGGTGATCACCACGAACACCGCCTGGGCGGCGCTCACCGACGCGATCGTCCACCCGGCCATGGCGGCGATCCTGCGGACCCCGATGCCCCGGGGGTCGGCGTGCAGCCTCGGCCGGAAACCGGCCCGGCGGCCGGACAGCAGGAGCACCGCCATCTGGACGGCGACCCCGGCGCTCGTACCGACCGACAGCAGCAGCGTCTGCCCCTGGGTGAGGGACTCCAGCCTGCCGGTGCCGCCGATCAGCAGGAACGACACGGCGGTGGCGATGACGACGAGGTTGTTGGCCACCGGCGCCCACATCGGCGCGGCGAAGCGACCACGGGCGTTGAGCACCGCGGACAGGGTCGCGCTCACCCCGTAGAACAGGATCTGCGGCATGAAGTACCGGGTGAACACCACGGCCAGCTCCCGCTGCCCCGGCGTGAACCCGGGGACGGAGAGGCCCACGATGAACGGCGCCGCGATGATCGTCACGATCACCACGATCGACAGGCCGTAGACCACCAGGGACAGCAGCCGCTGCGCGAACAGGTCCCCGTCGACGCCGTCGTCGGCGGCCGTACGGACCAGGAGGGGCACCAGCACGCTGGCCAGGGCCCCGCCCATCACCAGCTCATAGATCGTGTTGGGGGTGACGTTCGCCGCCGTGTAGGCGTCCAGCAGCCGGGTGCCCAGGCCCAGCGCGGCCACCAGAGCCAGCGTGCGCACGAACCCGGTGATGCGCGAGACGGCGGTGGCCACGGCCATCGCCCGGCCGGCCCGCACCAGCCGCGGTCGCTCCGACATTCGCGTCCTCTCCTTCATCCCGGGAGGGCCGGTCGAGGTGAGTTCCGGGGAGGCTCCCAGCGTACGGCCGAGCGGTCCGGCATCTGACGCATACTCAACGTCACCACCGTCTGTTCCGGGAGGAACCAGTGAGCTGGCTCCCCGTTGAGGAATACGTTCAGACCCTTCCCCACGCGACGATGTACGCGGCGCTGTACTTCACCGATCGCGAGGGGAATCCCTTCGCGTTGCGGTCCGCGCAGAAGGCCGAGGCCTGGCAGCTGCCCGGTGGCAACGTCGAGCACGGCGACGCGACGCCGTTCGCCGCAGCGGTACGGGAATGCCTTGAGGAGACCGGGATCGCGTTCGCCGGAGCTCCCGCGCTTCTGCTGACGCACTTTCTGGGACCGGGCTCCGGCTGGCCGTGCGCCAAGGTCGGATTCGTCTTCGACGGCGGTGTGCTGACGCCGGAGGAGCTCGACGCGATCGTCCTCGACCCGGCCGAGCACTCCGGATGGCGGGTTCGGCCCCTGCGGGAATGGCAGAAGGTGATGAGCCCGCGCCTGTTCGCCCGCACCGCGGCACTCGCCGAGGCCCGCCGTACGCGCCGCGCCACCCTGCTCTGCGAAGCCGCACCCCCCGATCAGGGGATCTCCAGGACGGTGGCGAGGTGACGGATGCCCTCCTCGATGCGGTGGGGCGTGAGCGTGCTGTAGCCCACGACGAGGGCCGATGGCTGGGAGGGCCGGCCCGGGCCGGATCGTAGCGGGCGGACGAGGATGCCGTGCCGGGCGGCGGTGTCGGCGGCACGGGTGGCGTCGGCTCCGTCGGGCAGCCGGACCACGGCATGCAGGCCGGCGGAGATGCCGGTCGTGTGGCAGGCGGGCAGGTGGCGGTGCAGTGCCTCGATGAGCGCGTCACGGCGCTGGCGGTAGATGCGGCGGGTACGCCGCAGGTGCCGGTCGAGATCGCCGTGCCGGATGAAGTCGGCGGCGGTGGCCTGGATGATCGAGGTGGTGAACCGGTCGCTGTGGGCGCGGACCGCGAGCAGTTCGCCGCGCAGCGCCGGGGGGACGACCAGCCAGCCGAGCCGCAGCCCGGGGGCCAGGCTCTTGGACAGGCTGCCGGCGTGGATGACGTGGTCGGGCGCGACCCCCTGAAGGGCGCCGACGGGCTGTCGGTCGTAGCGGTACTCGGCGTCGTAGTCGTCCTCGATGATGTAGCCGCCGCTGGTGCGGGCCCAGTCGGTCAGGGCGATCCGCCGGTCGGCGGACAGCACCACGCCGGTCGGGTACTGGTGGGCGGGCGTGGTGAGCACCGCGCCCGCCCCGGACGCGGCCAGCCGGTCGACGCGCACCCCCTCGTCGTCGACCTCGACGGGAAGGCAGGCGGCGCCGGCCCATTCGATCTGCCCGCGCCAGGACGGGTGGCCGGGATCCTCCACGGCGACGCCCCGCTCGGCGGTGTCCCGGTCGGCGAGTACCCGGGCCAGCAGGCTCAGCCCGTGCGAGAAGCCGTTGCACACCACGACATCGTCCGGTGCGCACGACAGGCCGCGGACCCGGCGCAGGTAGTCGGCCAGTGTCTCGCGCAGTACGGGGAGACCGGCCGGGTCGCCGTAGCCGAGTGCGTCGTCGGACAGTGACCGCAGTGCGGCGCGGGTGGCCCGTGCCCAGGCCGCGTGGGGGAACAGACCGACGTCCGGATCTCCGGGCCGGAAGTCGTAGCGGACCGTGGCCGGCGATGGGTCGCGACGCCGTGGCGGGTCGGGCCGGGTGACGGCGTTGACGACGGTGCCCTGGCCCTGCCGGGAGGTCAGGTAGCCCTCGGCGGTGAGCTGGTCGTAGGCCGCGACGACGACACCGCGGGTGATCTGGAGATCCGCGGCCAGCGCCCGGGACGACGGCAGCCGTACGCCGGGGCGCAGCCGGCCCGCCCGGATGGCGTCCCGCAGGCTCCGCTCCAGCTGGGCGCGCAGGCCACGGGGGCGGGAGCGGTCGAGCTCCACGAACAACTCAGGCGAACTGGTACTCATAACTCATCCAATATTGGACCTCTTATTCGCTCCACTCTACTCATAGCTTGGGGTCACGGCCCGAGAGTGCGGCCGCAACGGTTGAAGGGACAGCCATGACAGTGTTGAAGCAGGCCCTGCCCGTCACGCCCCAGCTGGACGGCCTGGTCACGGGAATCCGCTCCGAGGTCGACCGCGGCGGCGACTGGCGGCGCACCGCCGAGCGCGTCGCGGGCGCGCTGCGGCGTGACCTGCCCCGGCCCGAGGCGCTGGCCGGCGACCTCGCCAACGGCCAGGACGGCCCGCGCAGCCGCCTGCTGCACGTGGAGCCCGACGGGACCTTCTCCATCCAGGCCATCGTGTGGCCGGCCGGGCGCGTCACGCCGGTCCACGACCACGTGAGCTGGTGCGTGTTCGGCGTCATCCAGGGCGCGCTGGACGAGGAGTTGTTCACGCTCGCCGACGGCGGCGACGTCCTCGTCCCGGCGGGACGCGTCACCAACACGACCGGCGCGGTCACCGGCTTCGCCCCGCCCGGCGACCTCCACCGGGTCGCCAACCCCGGCGACCGCACCGCCATCTCGATCCACGTGTACGGCACCGACCTGTCCCGCCTCGGTTCCAGCGCGCTGCGCTACTACGACCTTCCCGTCCGGCCCTGAACCCCCACCACCGAGGAGACCGATCATGAATCAGAGCGCTGTCGACGAGGTCCTCGCCCGGCCGATCAGCCAGGAACTCCTGACCCGTGACCTGGCCCGGATGGCCTTCGTCGCGCTGGACGGCACTCCACGGGCGATCCCGATCGGGATCACCTGGAACGGCTCGGAGATCGTCATGTGCACCGCGAAGAACGCACGGAAGCTGCCGGCGTTGCGCCGCAACCCGGCGGTGGCCCTGACCATCGACACCGAGGCGCACCCGCCGAAGGTCCTGCTCATCCGCGGTCAGGCCGAGCTGGACGTCGTCGACGGCATCCCCGAGGAGTACATGCAGTGGAACGGCACCTACGAGATGACGCCCGAGCAGCGGGCCGAGTGGGAGGCCGGCGTGCAGGCGCTCTACGACGGCATGGTCCGGATCGTGGTGAAGCCGACCTGGGCCAAGCTGATCGACTTCGAGACGACCCTGCCCACCGCCATCGAGGAGCTCATGCAGCAACAGAAGCAACGCCAAAGCGCCTGAACACGGACGGCCGGACCTGAACGGACCCTGTGACCAGCATCGTCACGATGAAAAGGGTTCGATGACGCGGTTCTTGTGTGAGTAGAGAATTCTGGTGTCACAAGAACGCCGAGCGCTGCCCTGGAAGTGCCCTCCTCCGGCCTCAACCCGTGGGGGGCGTGGGGGGCGGAGCCCTCCACATCGGGGGGCTCCGGGGGGTCGTCCCCCCGGACCGGCACTGTGGACAAGACCCGGGGCAGCGGCGAAGATGCCAAGCAAGCACTCGGTTACTTCCTCCCGCCTCCGGAGGCTCGTATGCGGCAGCACGATCGGCTCTACATCGGCGGCGAGTGGGTCGCGCCCGCCGGCACCGGCACCATCGACGTCGTCTCGCCGCACACCGAGGAGGTCATCGGCCGGGTGCCCGAGGCGACGCCCGCCGACGTCGACCGGGCGGTGGCCGCGGCGCGGGAGGCGTTCGACAACGGGCCGTGGCCGCGCATGGATCCGGCCGAGCGCCGCGCCGTCGTCGGGCGGCTGACCGCGCTGTTCGGCGAACGGATGCAGGACATGGCCGAGCTGATCACCGAGGAGATGGGCTCGCCGATCTCGTTCTCCCAGCTCGGGCAGACCGGGCAGGCGCTCGCCGTGTACGGCTACTTCAGCGAGCTGGACGTGCCCTGGGAGGAGGAGCGCGCGGGCATGCTCGGGCCGGTCACCGTACGCCGTGAGCCGGTCGGTGTCGTGGCCGCGATCGTGCCGTGGAACGTCCCGCAGTTCATCATCGCGCTCAAGCTCGCCCCCGCCCTGGTCGCCGGCTGCACCATCGTGATCAAGCCGGCGCCGGAGACGCCCCTCGACGCGTACCCGCTCGCGGAGATGCTGACCGAGGCGGGTGTGCCCAAGGGCGTGGTCAGCATCGTCGCGGCCGGCCGCGAGACCGGTGAGCACCTCGTACGGCACCCCGGCGTGGACAAGGTGGCGTTCACCGGCTCGACGGCGGCGGGCCGCCGGATCGGCGCCATCTGCGGCGAGCAGCTCAAGCGCTGCACCCTCGAACTCGGCGGCAAGTCGGCGGCGATCATCTGCGACGACGCCGACCTGGACGCGACGATGGGCTGGCTCAAGCTCGCGTCGCTGATGAACAACGGGCAGGCCTGCATCGCGCAGACCCGCGTCCTGGCCTCGCGCGGCCGGTACGACGAGGTCGTGGGCGCGCTGACCGAGACCGTTCGCGGCATGCGGGTGGGCGACCCGGCCGATCCGGCGACCGAGATCGGCCCGCTCGTGGCCGCCCGCCAGCGCGAACGCGTGGAGAACTACATCCGCATCGGCCAGGACGAGGGCGCCAAGGTGGCCCTCGGCGGGGCGGGACGGCCGTACGACCGGGGCTGGTACGTCACGCCGACCGTGTTCGCGGGCGTGTCGAACGACATGCGGATCGCCCGCGAGGAGATCTTCGGTCCGGTGCTCACGGTGATCCCGTACGAGGACGAGGACGACGCCGTGCGCATCGCGAACGACAGCGACTACGGCCTGGCCGGCACCGTCTGGACCGCCGACGCCGACCACGGCCTCGACATCGCCCGCCGCGTACGGACCGGAACGTACGGCGTCAACACCTACATGATCGAGTCCTCGTCGCCGTTCGGCGGCTACAAGTCCAGCGGCGTCGGGCGCGAGCTCGGCCCGGAGGGCCTGTCCGCCTACCTGGAGTACAAGTCGATCGCCCGGCTCGCCTGAACCTCGGCCCCGGTCAGGGATTCGGCGCGGGAGCGGAGGAGCCGGCTTCGACCTCGGCGGCGGTCGCCTGGGCGAGGAGGTAGAGGGCGGCCTGTGACGAGGAGCCCGGCGCGGCCGTCGCCAGCACGACGAGCCGTTCCTCGCTGCCCGGCGGACGCAGGCTCTGCTGCGTCACGGTGAGCGTGCCGACCAGGGGGTGGTGCATCTCGAACACTCCGGAGTCGCAGGGCCGGACGCTGTGGTCGGCCCACATCGCGGCGAACTCCGGGCTCCTCATGCTGAGTTCACCGACGAGTGAGGCGAGCAGGGCGTCGTCGGGGTGCCGGCCGGCCACCATCCGCAGGTTTCGCACCACCGCCCTGGCCTTGGCCGGCCAGTCGGCGTAGAGCGCGCGGGTGTGGGCGTCGAGGAAGACCAGCCGGGCCAGGTTGGGCCGGTCGGCGGGCCTGCTCGGGCTGTCCGGGTCGAGGTGGGCGGCGAGCAGCGCGTGTCCCAGCGGGTTCCAGGCCAGCACATCGCTCCGGCGCCCGCTGACGAGGGCCGGAACGTCGCCGAGGGCCGCCAGCAGTTCGAGGGTCGACGCGTCCACGTGCTCGGCGGGCGGGCGGCGGGTGACCGCACCCCGTTTCGCGCTGCCGGCCAGGTCGTGCAGGTGGCGGAGCTCGGACTCGTCCAGGCGCAGGGCCCGGCCGATCGCGTCCAGCACCTCGGGTGAGGCGCCCACCGACTGCCCCTGCTCCAGGCGGGTGTAGTAGGACGAACTCACTCCGGCCAGCAGCGCGAGCTCCTCCCGCCGCAGGCCCGGCACCCGGCGCCGTTCACCGTAGTCCGGCAGGCCGACGTCCTCGGGCCGCAGCCGAGCCCGCCGGGTCTGCAGGAAGTCTCCGAGCTGCCGTTGTCCGCCCATGCATCCCAGTATGGGACTCGCCGAAGAACGGAGCCTGACCCTGCCGGGGGTAGGCATCAGCCGGTCTGGCCCGCCCGCCAAGACGCCGGTGACAGTGGTCCGGTACCGACCGCTGACATTGGAGAACGACCGTGGACACCATCACTCTGGGCGATGTGACGCTGACCCGGGTCCGGGAGTACTTCGGGCCCGTGGACATGACGCCCGAGACGTTCTTTCCCGAGAGCCCCGCGGAGGTGTGGGACACCCATCGGTCCTGGCTGGCGCCGGACTTCCTGGACACCGAGACCCGGATCGTCAACGCCGCCATCCAGACCTGGCTGCTCCGTAGCGAGGGCCGGATCATCCTGGTCGACACGGGGGTCGGCAACCACAAGGACCGGCCGTACTCCCCGGTCTGGAGCCGGTTGGAGACCGGCTTCCTGGACGACCTCGCCCGCGTCGGAGTCCGCCCCGAGGACGTGGACGTCGTGGTCAACACGCATCTCCACGTGGACCACGTCGGCTGGAACACCTGTCTGGACGGGCGGAGATGGGTGCCGACGTTCCCGAACGCCACCTACCTGATGCCGAAGGCGGACTTCGACTTCTGGAATCCGGCGAACGGTCATCGGCCGCTCCTCGGTCGCGGCAACCAGAACGTCTTCGAGGACAGTGTGGCCCCCGTGCACGAGGCCGGCCGGACGCTGCTGTGGGAGGACGGCCACCGGATCGACGCCAACCTGCGCCTGGACCCGGCTCCCGGGCACACGCCGGGCTCCTCGGTGCTCACCCTCACGTCCGGCTCGGACCGCGCGGTGTTCGTCGGCGACCTGCTGCACAACCCCGTACAGATCTTCGAACCGGACGCCAACAGCTGCTTCTGCGAGGACCCCACCGGCGCCCGCGCCACCCGCCGCAGGCTGCTGGGCTGGGCCGCCGACAACCACGCGCTCCTGATCCCCGCTCATCTGGGCGGCCACGGCGCCGCGGAGGTCGAGCGCGACGGAAGCAGGTTCGCGATCAAGGGCTGGGCGCCCTTCACCCCGTACTCCGCGCAGGGCTGAGACTCGATGGAAGGCATCACCGTGACCCACCCGATCGTGACCACCGCGCGGGGCGCCGTCCGTGGCCTGCGCCGGCACGGCATCGCCACCTTCCTGAACATCCCGTACGCCGCCCCGCCTCGGGGCGCCGGCCGGTTCGCTCCGCCGCAGCCGCACGAGCCGTGGGACGGCGTACGGGACGCCACCGTGCCCGGCCCCACCGTCCCGCAGTCCGAACGCCGGCTCGGCAGCGTGGACATGTCCCCCTATTTCGGCACCGGATGGAGCCGTGGGGAGGACTACCTCACCGTCAACGTCTGGACGCCCGCCCCGGACGGCGAGCTGCCCGTCATGGTGTTCGTCCACGGTGGCGGATTCGTCGCCGGGTCGACGCGGGCCGCGCTGTACGACGGATCGGGTTTCGCCCGTGACGGCGTCATCCTCGTCACCCTCAACTACCGGCTGGGCATCGCCGGATTCCTCGACCTGCCCGGAGCCCCCGCCAACCGCGGGCTGCTCGACGTCGTCGCCGCGCTGCGCTGGGTACGGGAGAACATCGCCGCCTTCGGCGGCGACCCGGACAACGTCACGCTCTTCGGCCAGTCGGCCGGAGCGACCATCGCCGGTGGCGTCCTCGCCGATCCCGAGGCAGCGGGGCTGTTCCGGCGGGTGATCGTGCAGAGTGGCAGCGGCCTGGGCGCCTTCACGACCGAGCAGGCCGCGCGCGTCACCAGGGCGGCGGCCGGGGCCCTCGGCGTCGAGCCCCGCGCCGGCGCCTTCGCGGAGATCTCCGACGAACGCCTGGTCGAGGCCGCCTCCGGGCTCGCCGGCATCGACCTGCGGACCGAGACCCACTACGACCCGCTGATCGGGCTGAGCCCGTTCAGCCTGGTTCTGGACACCCAGCCCGCCGTGTCGGTGGCCGCCGGCCACGGCGACCGCGTCGACCTCCTCGCCGGGACCAACACCGAGGAGGGGAATCTCTACCTGGTCCCGGTGGGCCGGTACTCCACCTCGACCGCCGAGGACGTCGACGCGGCGGCGGCCGGCACCCACCCGGATCCGGTACGGCTCGTCGAGACGTACCGCGAGACACGTCCCGAGGCGTCCTTCGGTGCGCTGCGGTCCGCCATCATGGGCGACGGGTTGTTCGGCGCGGGCACCCGGGCCCTGCTCGGCGCGCACGCCGCCCATGCCGGATCCGCGACGTTCGCGTACGAGTTCGGGTGGCGTTCGCGCGCTCTGGGCGGCGAGCTCGGCGCCGCCCACACGATGGAGCTCCCCTTCGTCTTCGATCTCGCGCACCTCCCGCAGCTGCACGGGCCGGACGCCCTGCTCGGTCCCGACCGGCCGCCCGCGGACCTCGCGGCCCGCATGCACGACGCGTGGATCCGCTTCGCCACGATCGGTGACCCGGGCTGGGAGCCGTACGACCGTGAACGCCGGGCCACGATGCGCGTCGGCGCCGAGTGGACCCAGGTCGACGACCCGCACCGCCAGGAACGGCAGGCGTGGAGCACGGACGACGCGTAGCGGTGAGCCGGGCGGTCAGCCTGCGTCCGTCGTCACGATCGGAGGTAGTGCAGGACCGCCAGCACCCGGCGATTGTCGCCCTGTGAGGGAGGGAGGTCGAGTTTGGTGAAGATGCCGGCCACATGCTTCTCCACCGATCCGGTGGAGATGACCAGGCTCTCGGCGATGCCGGCGTTGGATCGGCCCTCGGCCATCAGGGCGAGCACGTCGCGCTCGCGGAGGGTCAGCATGTCCAGGCCGGGCCGGCCGGTGCGGAGGAGCTGGCCGACGACCTCGGGATCGAGCGCGGTGCCGCCCGCGGCGACCCGGGCCAGCGCGTCGGTGAACTCGGCCACGTCGGCGACCCGGTCCTTCAGCAGGTAGCCCATCTTCGCGGCACCGCCCTCGAGCAGCCGGGCGGCGTACCTCGGCTCGATGTACTGGGAGAAGACCAGCACCCCGGTCGCCGGATGGTCGCGACGGATGTCGAGGGCCGCGCGCAGCCCTTCGTCGGTGTGGGTGGGCGGCATTCGGATGTCCACCACCGCGACGTCGGGACCGTGCTCGGCCACCGCGGTGAGCAGCGCCTCGCCGTCCGCCACGGCGGCGCACACCCGATGGCCACGGTCGGCGAGCAGCCGGATGAGGCCCTCCCGCATCATCGCGGCGTCTTCGGCGATCACGACACGCATGTTCCGGATGCTTTCACGCGTGCGGCGGCAGCCGGATGCTGACGCGGGTCGGCCCGCCGGGTGGGCTGGCGATGTCGATGTGGCCGTCGACGGTACCGACTCGATGGGCGAGTCCGGACAGGCCGGTGCCGCGGGCCGGGTCGGCCCCGCCGACGCCGTCGTCGGTCACGGTGAGCAGCAGCCACCCGCTCGGTTCGGCCACGTGGATCGTGATCGTGTCGGCGTGGCTGTGCTTGACGGCGTTCGCGAGCAGCTCGGCGGCGCAGAAGTAGGCGATCGTCTCGATCGCGGGTGTGGGCCGGCGGGGAATCTCGCTGGTCACCTCGACCGGGATGGCGCTGCCGAGGGCGAGTGTTGCCAGCGCGTCGGGCAGGCCGGTGTCGAGTATCGGCGGGTGGATGCCCTTGACGAGGTCGCGCAGCTCGCCGAGGGCGTCTTTGGCGCCCTGGTGGGCGGCGTCGACCAGCTCGCGGATCTGGGCGAGCTGGCCGAGGTCGTCGTCGCCGAGCTTCTCCTTGGCCAGGCCGAGGTTCATCGCGAGCGCGGCCAGCCGGGCCTGCGCGCCGTCGTGCAGGTCGCGTTCGAGCCGGCGCACCAACGCGGCGGAGTCGTCCACCGCCTGGGCCCGGGTCTGCTCCAGGTCACGGACCCGCTGCATGAGCCTGCCGGGGCCGAGCAGGGTGCGGATCAGCCACCGGTCCGCCAGCACGACCGCCCTGCTCACCCAGGGCGCGACCAACAGCGACGCGGCGCCCGCGGCGAAGACGAGGAGCGTCCCCGGGTACGTGGCGACGTGGAACGGACCGCTCCGGAGCGGGGTCAGGAACGGGACCGGACTCAGGTGGACCTCGGGCCGGTGGTTGCGGAACAGCCCCCACCAGAACGGGTAGCTCAGGTTGACCAACCCGGTGACCCAGTACTCCACGGCGTACAGCCCCAGCAACGCGACCGGCACTCTCAGCAGCAGGTACGCCACGGCGCGCCAGCCGGCGCCGTCGCGGAGCCTCGCGGCCGGCCGGCCGAGAACGCCCCGGCCGGGACGGAACGACGGTGGCTCCGCGACCCGCTCGCCGAGCAGCCGAGCCGCCAGCTGGCGCTGGAACGAGCCGAGCCGTCGCGCGACGCGGGTCGCCAGAAGAAGCAGCACCAGCGCACCGGCGGCCAGGCCGGCGAAGGAGACGTTCTCCGGCTTGGCCGGGCCGGGCGCGAGCAGTCCCATGACGATGAGGAACGCGAGGGCCGCGACCGGCACGGCGATGCCGGTCGTCGCCGAGACGACGAGGTATGACAGCTCGGCCCGTGCACGGCGAGTGAACGGCGCCGTCGCGAACGCGGTGAGCGTTCTCCTGAGACTCGGCGGGTCCGCGGCCATCGCGTTCATCCGTTCATCCTCCGCTCAGGCGTCCCGGCGGACCAGCAGCCATGCGCCGGCCCCCAGCACGACGGCGGCGTACAGGCAGAGCACGGCGAGCCCGGACCACGGCGACAGGATGTGATGTCGTGCGTCGCCCTGCGGCTGAACCGCGCCGAGCGAGCTCCCCACGATCGTGATCGGAACATATCCGATCACCGGCCGGGCGATCATGACGATGAACTGCGCCACCACGAACACCCCGCCGACGAGCACGGCGATGGCGGCGGCGGTGTGCCGGACGATGGCGCCGATGCCGAGACCGAGCAGCCCGATCAGGCACAGTCCCACACCGGTCAGCACGACCGCTCGCAGCACCCCCGGCTGGCCGAGTGAAGGGGGCGGCACCCTGGCCGGCAGGGCGGCCCCGCCGGCCAGGAACGCGAGGAACGCCCCGGCCTCTCCGACCGCCAGCACCGAGCCCCCGTACACCGCCGTCTTCGCGGCCAGCAGCAGCCGCCGGTTCGGTACCGCGGCGAGTGTGGACCTGATCGCGCCGGAGGAGTACTCACCGGTCATGACGAGCACACCCAGGACGCCGATCGTGAGCATCCCGGGGATCACGCCGGCGAGCGCGTTGTTCGTCAGGTCGCCGGACGCGTTCTTGGTGTTGGCTCCCACGACGACGGCCATGCCGACCGCGCCGGCGAAGGTGATCGCCAGGGTCCACCACGTCGAGCGCAGGCTCCACAGCTTGGTCCACTCCATCCGCGCCACATGCCTGAACCGGTAGTGCCCGGCCGGTGCACGTGACTCCCACGTGGCGGTGGTCATGACATCCCTCCTCGTCTCGGTGCGCCGAGATCGCCACCCTGGACCGCTGGGTCGCCTCGATACTCGGCGCTGTCACGGGTCAGCTCGAAGAACGCGTCCTCCAGCGAGGTCGACCGGGCGGACAGCTCGGCGACCGACGTGTCCGCGAGCAGCCGCCCTCGGCCGATCACCACGAGATGCTCGGCGGTCAGCGCGATCTCGCTGATCAGATGGCTGGAGACGAAGACCGTACGGCCTTCGGCGGCCAGGCCCCTCATCAGATCGCGGATCCAGCGGATCCCCTCGGGGTCCAGCCCGTTGACCGGTTCGTCGAACAGCAGTACGCCCGGGTCGCCGAGCAGCGCCGCGGCGACGCCGAGCCGCTGGGCCATGCCGAGGGAGAACGCCCCCGCTCTTCTCCGCCCGACGTCGGCGAGCCCGACGGCGCCGAGAACCTCCTCCACCCGGCGGTCCGGGACACCGTTACCCCTCGCCAGCGCCCGCAGGTGGGATCGGGCGGACCGGCCGGGATGAAACGCCCTGGCTTCGAGCAGGGCCCCGACCTCGCGCAGCGGCCAGCCCAGCTCGCGGTACCGGCGCCCGCCGATCCGCACGTCTCCGGCGTCCGGCTCGTCCAGGCCCAAGATCATGCGCATCGTGGTGGACTTCCCCGAACCGTTCGGGCCGAGAAATCCGGTCACGACACCAGGCCGTACCTCGAATTCCAGCCGGTCAACGGCGACCGTGGATCCATAGCGTTTGGTCAAACCACGAGCCTCGATCACAAAACCTCCCCATGTCGGCCATGGGCGCCACGCTATGAATTCCAAGGCGCCGTGGGGAACGAGGCGATCGCCCGACTTCATCCGGGGGTTTTCCCCCACCACACATCGATCCGCCGGTCACGGAGTCCGAGTGGTCGGGTGGTCAGTAATAGTCGCGCGCCCGAGAGCCTTTGAGGAGCCGGAAATCGCGGAGGGACGTCTCACCGTCATCGGTCGTGCCGATCTTCGCGGTGAGCTGACACCCTTCCAGTTCGTTCTCCGCTCTGCCGACCTCTGCCGCGATGGACGCGGCGGGTACGCGTAGCTCGCGTACCTCTTCCCCGGGGATTACGGGGAGACGGACCATGGCATCGCCGTCGGCCACGGACCACACGTAGACCTTGACGCGCTCACGCATCCGCCCCCACTCGGCCCGGTAGTCGGGATGTTCCGCGTAGGGCAGCGCGAGCAGGCGAAGGACGTCCTCGGCCCAACCGGCGCGCCCCTGCTCCCGTCCTCCTCGTGAGGCGTCGAAGAGTTCCAGGATCCGGCGTTTGGCCTCGATCTCACTGGTCACGCGGGCGGGATCGTGACGGGCGATGTGGTCCGCGGTCCAGGTGGCGACGGCGGAGGACAACGCCAGGACGTGATGCGGCGAGAGCCCGGGTTCCGAGCGTATCGGGTACTTGTTAACGCTCCGAAGCTCGACTCCCCGGTGGTAGTCGTCCGGGTGACCCACACCGACGTGGATGGGTCTTCCGGTACGGCCGGCCACCCAATGCCACCTCTCTTCAGCTGACGCGTCGTAGTCGCTCGGCCGGCTCCGGTAGTCGGCCGCGAGTCGCGCGGCGCGATCGTCCTCATCGAACCGGGCGCGCAGAAAGGTCAGTAGGTCATGCATCGCCGCCTCCTGTCATTCGCCGGCCCCACGGCAAAAAAATGCAGGGAGTGCGCGCACTCCCTGCATTTTCAATCTATAGCGCACCCGGGGGCTTGCGGCAAGACCCGGGTCGTGCCGCAAAATCGTCGGCCGGAACGCAATTGGGGGATTCATGATCGACGTCATCGTGGTCGGTAGCGGGCCGACCGGCCTGATGCTGGCCGGGGAGCTGCGGCTGCACAGCGTGCACGTGCTCGTGCTGGAGAAGGACCTGGAACCGACCCGGCAGGTACGCGCGCTCGGCCTGCACGCCCGCAGCGTCGAGATCATGGACCAGCGCGGTCTGCTGGAACGGTTCCTCGCGCACGGGCGGCGGCACCCGCTCCGCGGATACTTCGCCGGCATCGACAAACCCGCGCCCGAACGCCTGGACACCACCCAGCCCTACACGTTCGGCATCCCGCAGCCCGCCACCGTACGCCTGCTGACCGAGCACGCCGTCGAGGCCGGCGCCGAGTTCCGGCGCGGCCGCGAACTGACCGGCCTGAGTCAGGACGAAGACGGGGTGACCGCCGAGCTGGCCGACGGCACGCGGCTGCGCTCGCGCTACCTCGTCGGCTGCGACGGCGGCCGCAGCACGGTGCGCAAGCTGCTCGGCGTCGGGTTCCCCGGCGAGCCCACCACGGTCGAGACGCTGCTGGGCGAGATGGAGGTGGGCGTGCCGCCGGAGACGGTGGCCGCCGTGGTGGCCGAGGTCCGCAAGACCCACCGGGGGTTCGGCCTCGGGACCTCCGGGAACGGCCTGTACCGCGTCGTCGTGCCCGCCGAGGGGGTGGCCGAGGACCGTACGGTCCCGCCGGCCCTCGACGAGTTCAAGCGGCGGCTGCGGGTGTTCGCCGGCACCGACTTCGGCGTGCACTCGCCGCGCTGGACGTCCCGGTTCGGCGACGCCACCCGGCAGGCCGAGCGCTACCGGGCCGGCCGCGTGCTGCTGGCCGGCGACGCGGCGCACGTCCATCCGCCGATCGGCGGGCAGGGCCTCAACCTCGGCCTCCAGGACGCGTTCAACCTCGGCTGGAAGCTGGCCGCCGAGGTCCGCGGCTGGGCGCCCGAAGGCCTGCTGGACAGCTACCACGCCGAACGGCACCCGGTGGCGGCCGACGTGCTGAACACCACCCGCGCGCAGACCCTGCTGCTGTCCCCCGAGCCGGGCCCCCAGGCCGTACGCCGGCTGCTGGCGGAACTCATGGAGTTCGAGGAGGCGCACCGGTACGTGCTCGAGAAGATCATCGCCGTCGGGGTCCGCTACGACTTCGGCGAAGGGCACGAACTGCTCGGCCGGCGGATGCGGGACGTACCGCTGAAACGAGGACGCCTGTACGAGCTGACGCGCGGCGGCCGTGGGCTCCTGCTCGACCAGACCGGCCGGCTCTCGGTCGCCGGCTGGGAGGACCGGGTCGACCACGTCGTCGACGTCAGCGAGGAACTCGACGTGCCCGCGGCCCTGCTGCGGCCGGACGGCCACGTCGCCTGGGTCGGCGAGGACCAGGCCGAGCTGCTGGACCGGCTGCCCCGGTGGTTCGGCGCGCCCGCCGCCTGAGCGGGCCAGGCCGTCCCGGCCAGCACCGTCCGGGCGAACACGGGGACCACCGTGTCGTTCAGGAACGGCCTGTTCCCGGTCGTCGTACGGCCGTGGACGGCGCGCGAGACGATCCGCACTCGCGGGAACACCGCGCGGATCAACCGTCACTCAGCAGGTCGCAGGCGCTCAGGGCGGTTGCGGTCAGGTTGACGTGCGGTGCCGGCGGCGGGTGGGGCGCACGGTCACCTCCGGCGCCGCGAACGTCGCGTGCTGCGCCACGACGATGCTGCTCGGAAGGGGAGGAAGTCGCCCGGCTCCCGGCGCGCCATTTCCCGCACCGGGAGTCGCCGATGCGCGCACGAGGCGACGGTTACCGACCGCCTTTCAACCACCTGGTTGACGAGCGGCGGCCTACGGTCTACGGTCCTTTCAACCATCGAGTTGAAACTGGGAGAGCATGACCACGGACACGCTGTCGCGGGTCTTCGCCGCCCTCGCGGATCCGACCCGGCGCGACATGGTGGCCCGGCTGTCGGAGGGCGACGCGACCGTGAGCCAGTTGGCCGAGCCGTACCGGATGACGCTGCAGGCCGTCTACAAACACCTGCGGGTGCTCGAGGACGCCGGGCTCGTCAGCCGACCGCCGGGGCGGCAGCCGCGGCCGGTGCGCCTGGAGGTCCAGGCCCTCGACTCGATGGACAGCTGGATCGAACGCCACCGGAGCCGCGTCGAGCAGCGCTACCGCCGCCTCGACGCCGTTCTGGTGGAGATGAGAGGAGACGAACATGGCCGGCATCAAGGAGGCCACCATCGAAGCGGACCCGAGGCTGCCGGTGATCCGGACGACTCGTGACTTCGCGGCAACGCCCGAGCAGCTGGTGCGCGCCCACACCGATCCGGTGTTGTTCGCCCGGTGGGTGGGCCCCGACGCCACGAGCACCCGGGTCGAGCACTGGGACGCGCGTACCGGCGGCAGCTGGCGGTACGTCTCGGCGCACGACGGCGTGGAGTACGGGTTCCACGGCTGCTTCCACGAGGTACGGCCGGACCGCATCGTGCAGACCTTCACGTTCGACGGCGATCCCGACGGAGTCGCGCTGGAGACGTTGTGGTTCGAGGACCTCGGCGACGGCCGTACCCGGCTGCGGGCGCAGTCGCTGGTCGACAGCTTCGAAAGTCGCGACGCATGGCTGCGCAGCGGTATGGAGCTCGGCGTCAACGAGGGTTACGCCAAGCTGGAGAGGATGATCGCCGATGGCGCTGTCTGACCGTCCGGCCGAGCGACACCTTCAGGTCGCCGGGCTGTTCACCGCCCGGGTCCGCGGCACCCGGTCCTGGGACGCGCCCTCTCCGGTCGCCGGCTGGACCGCCCGCGACGTCGTGCGTCACCTGACCGAATGGCTCCCCGGGTTTCTCGCCTCCGGCGCCGGCCTCGAACTGCCCCACGGACCGTCGGTGGACGAGGACCCGATCGCCGCGTGGCAGGTGCACTGCGACGGCGTGCAGGCGGTGCTGGACGATCCGGAGACGGCGCACCGGGAGCTCACCAACCCGCACATCGGCGCCCTGCCGCTGGCGACCGCGATCGACCGGTCCTACACCGCCGACGTGTTCATGCACACCTGGGACCTGTCCCGGGCCACCGGCCAGGACGACCGGTTGGACCAGGACTTCTGCGCGCAGCTTCTCGGCGGCATGGAACAGATGGAGGAGGCCCTCCGCGCCTCCGGCCAGTACGGCACCCGGGTCGAGGTGCCCGCCGACGCGGACCCTCAGACCAGGCTGCTGGGGTTCATCGGCCGGGACCCGTCCTGGCCGGGGCGGTGAGCCGTTCGATCTTCTCGCCCTCCCGCCCCGTTTGATCACGCTCGTCGAATGAGCGATCATCCGCGTTGTCGCCATTTCACGCACCACTGTCGCCATTTCGCGCACCACGCTTCAATCCGGCCCACCGGTGGATATCGTTGAACGGCCGGGAAGGGAAGGACGCGGGTTATGCCGGGGGCACGCTGGACAGATGTGCGAAATAATTTGTTGCGATGACCGGTAACTTCGAGCGTCGTTTCGCCGACGGCCTGGCACGTAAGCTGTCCGCTCTCGCGAATGCGTTGACTCGCAGGGGCCTTTTTCCGCGAAACACGGCCGCACGCGTGTTCTATGTCCTCGCGGCCGTCGGGGTGGTTGTGACCGCCCTCAGCGCGCTCCCGGGCAAGAAGCCGGACCCGAACTACGTCCCAACATGCAATGGCGTGGTGATGGCTCGCACGGATCAATGCAGCATTATGGATTTCAATGGCAACGGCAGTGGACTGTTCACGTACGACGAGATGGTCGCGAGACACAACGATTCGGTACGCACAGCGAATCGGCATGCTGCCATCACATCGATGGTGGCCGCACCGCTGACAGTGATCTTCGGCGCACTGTCCTTCGTCGTGGCGACCCGGGAACGTCGCCGGAGACGTAAAGGCTCGCCGGCCACCGCGGCCGACAACGCCACGCCCACTCCGCCACCGCTTGAACAGGATCCGTTCGCCCTACTCGCGCGAGAGCGGGGGTGGGTTCTCGGCCCACCATCGGCCCAGATGCCTACCGGGCAGGCCGAACTCGGTACTCCGGTCGGCACCGTGACCGGAAGGCTGGGCGAATGGCCGATCGCGGTCCAGCGTTACACGCGCTGGACCCAGATCACGGTGAGCCTTCCGGTGCGGGATCTACCCAAGGTGCGGATCGCCATCGACCATGCCTCCGGCCAGGCGCGATACGTTCATGAGGCCGCCTTCGGCGAGGAACTGATGACGCCGCGGGTGCGCGATACCGCGAGACAGGCGAACATCACCGAGTTCAGTGTGGTCGGCAGGGTGCTCACGCTGAGCCGGCGGGAGGTGCTGACCGCTCCCGGTGTCGACACCGCGGTACAAGCCCTTACCGCGCTTGCCACAGCCCTTCCCAGCGACGTACTCAGGCGGCGCGGCCAGCCGGTGATGTGACCGCGCCGCGGAGAACGCGGAGGCCGCCGCCCTGCGCAACGCCGCCGCCCGGGGCACGTCGTCGATCCCCTTCATGCCCGGCGCCGCCGGGCAGGGCTCGGAGAAGAAGAACCGTGAGCGCGTGGTCTGGGTGTACGAGGACAAGGATGCCTGGGGCGCGGAAGACGGCGACATCGCTCCCCCACTCATCGAGTGACGCGATCAGCGGATGGCCGCCGGGGGCGAATCTCCTCCGGAGCCCGCCGTGTTCACTCCTCGATCGTGATGCCCAGAGCCGCCGCGAACGTCTGCACGAGGCCCTGGCGTCGGCGGCCTGTACGGTCACGTCGCGCAGGCTCTCGACGCCGCTCAGCCTCCACAGGTCGCAGCCGGAGAACACCGCACCGCCCCGTCAGCTCCATGCACACTTGGAATCTGTCCCGGGCCACCGGCCAGGACGACTGGTTGGACCAGGACTTCTGCGCGCAGCTCCTCGGCGGCATGGAACAGATGGAGGAGGCCCTCCGCGCCTCCGGCCAGTACGGCACCCGGGTCGAGGTGCCCGCCGACGCGGACCCTCAGGCCAGGCTGCTGGGGTTCATCGGCCGGGACCCGTCCTGGCCGGGCCGGTGAGCCGACCTACTTGGAGTCGGTCGCCCGAACCGCGGCGACCTCCACGCACTGACCACCCGTGTTACCGCTGCGGCTACTCTTACGCCAGACCGTGACCTGAACGCACTGACCGCCTGTGGTGCCGCTTCTGCTGCTCTTACGCCACTGGTCACTCATAGGCTCTCCAACGTCGTGCGGAGCAATTTCAGGGTTTGGTCGGCGGACAGCGCCGCTCCCCTGATCAAGTCGTAGCGTAGCGCGTACTCGCGAACGATCGGTGCGTCGGTTATGAACTGACCGCCTATGTGCTCGACGTATACGAGGTCAGGGCCGTCTTCGAAACCCAGAATCGTGAACGCTCCCATTAGCCCGGCGTAGGAGCCCACGCTTTCCGGAACGACCTGGAGCGTGATGTTGTGTCGTTCTGCCAGATCGATGAGGTGCTCGATCTGCGCCTTCATCACGCTGCGGCCACCGAGCATCCGCCGAAGAGCCATCTCCTCGAAGATCGCGACGATGCGCGGCGGATGCTTCCGGTCAAGAATCTTCTGTCGTTCCACACGCTTGCCGACGAGTTGCTCGGCCTCCTCGCGATCGCGACCGGCCTTCATCACCTCGTAGGCATACTCCGGCGTCTGGAAGAGTCCCGTGATGATGCCGGGCTCGAAGACGTGCATGGTCGATGCTTCCGCTTCACGGGCGACGAACTCAGAGAAGCCTCGTGGCAGTACGGCGAGGTGGCGGGTCTCGTTGATGAGCTTCCAGAGGCGGAGGAACACGCCGTTGGTCTCGAAGAGCGTGTCGAGGTCCTCGGCGAGCTGCTTCGACGGAAGATTCTTGGCCGCTTCGACCTGTCCGATGAGCTGAGGGGTATATCCGAGACGCTCGGCGAGCTCGATCTTGGACATTCCGGCCTGCATGCGCCAGGCCGTTAATTCGCCGGCGAAAGCGAGGATGGCAGGGAACTCGTACGGCTCTTTCTGCGCGACCATGGCGGGCCTCCGGGGGGTTCGACCTGGGGCGATCGCCACCAAGAATAACCACATCGGCGCACCGGAAGCGAAATGACCAAGAAAAGCGCTGCACAGATCCGCGCAAATAGGAATTTCCCGTTACCGGGTCATTCTTTTCAACTGAAGCAGTACCAGCTGTAGGGATTGTCGACATCGGTGAATGACGACGACGCGTTCGGGTCACCGTACTGGTACCGGCACACGGCGTTCGTGTCGATGTCGGTGTCCTCACCCTTCGGCGTGTGGCAGTGCCAGCCGTAGACGCTGTTGGCGGTCAGCACGAGATCGCCTTGGCCGACGTGCCGGCACCAGGCCTGGAGGTCCAGGCTCCCGAGGCGGCTGGAGGATGGAGTCGGCGATGGCGGGCTCGAAGACGGTGAACTCGGGGTCATGGACGCGCCCGATGCGTTGGCCGCGTGTCTCCCGTCGCCGCTGTCATAGAACATCAGGATGAACGCCAGCAGCACGCCCACGAGCACGACCGCTCCGGCGCCGATCGCGGTCGGGGCGTTGGACCGCCGCCCGGCGGACCGACCAGGCGCCTGTTCCTCCGGGGCGTCGACCGGCGAGCGGCCGTCGTCGTGCGGGAGGAAGACGAGGGTGGACGGAGCTTTCGGATCCTTGATGAAGCGGGCGACCTCGGCACGCTGAGCCGCGATCAGCTGATGGATCGGCTCGGGCCACGGCTGAAGGGACGGGGCGATACGGCCGACCGACTCCAGTAGCCGGGCGGGCGTCGGCCGGTCGGCCGGGTCCTTGGCGAGACAGGGCCCGATGATCGCCCGCAACCGGCCGGAGATCGACGAGAGATCGGCCTGCGAGTGGACGATCCTGTAGAGCGTCTGCGCCGCCGTCGGCGCGGCGAACGGGCTGGCGCCGGTGCAGGCCATGACCAGTACACAGCCGAGAGAGAAGATGTCGCCGGCCGGCGTGAGCGGCCGGCTCTCGGCCTGCTCCGGGGACATGTAGGAGGGCGTGCCGACCAGCCACCCGGTATGCGTGAGCTGAGTGCCGCCGGGTTCGTCGGCCGCCCGCGCGATGCCGAAGTCGATCACCCTGACGCCGTCGCCGGTGAGCAGGACGTTGGGCGGCTTGAGATCCCGGTGCATGAGACCGGCTCGGTGAACGTCGGCCAGGGCGGCGGCCATGCCCGCGGCCAGACGCAGCGTCGACGCCTCGGGAAGCGGACCGACCGCCTCGATCGCCTCAAGCAGCGAGGGCCCCACCA
The DNA here is from genome assembly GCF_030269445.1 of Actinoallomurus iriomotensis. GTDB lineage: Bacteria > Actinomycetota > Actinomycetes > Streptosporangiales > Streptosporangiaceae > Actinoallomurus > Actinoallomurus iriomotensis. The sequence goes on along the minus strand of NZ_BSTJ01000013.1, from coordinate 201,096 downwards.
CGAACTCCGACGCCAGCCACGGGACCTGTGCGTCCGGGTCCGCGTCGATCACCGCCGCCGTGTACCCACCGGAGACCCTGCGCGAGGCCGCGACCTCGCGCCGGAACCTGGCGCGGAATCCGTCATCCTCGGCGAACTGGGCGCGCACCTGTTTCACGGCGACCAGCCGGCCGTCCGGCGAACTGCCGAGGAACACCCGGCCCATGCCACCCCGGCCCAGTTCGGCGAGGATCCGGTAGGACCCGATCGATGCCGGATCGGACGTCTCCAAGGGCCTCACGGTGACTCCTCAACGGCGGTGTCCGCGGTGACGTCATCGACCAGCGCGGATGCAGACATCAGTGTTCTTATGCTAGCGGCGCGTACACGGATCGGCGGTATCACCGCAGGCCGGAGATCGTGCACATTTTGGCGGGTATCGGTGCGTGCACTGGCGATACGGATCACGACCTGCGACCTAGGCTGTCAGCCGACTAATGCCCGATGAAATCGCGGGGAGGCCCTACATGGGGACGTCCGACGAACCTAAAGCACAGCACGGCCTGCCGAGCAACAACCTGTACGACCGCTGGCCCGGGGCGCAACCACCCTTGGATTTCGAACACAAGGTAAGTCTCAGCATCACCCACAACGAGGTACTCGATCTAACGCGAGATCTCGCCAAATACCTCGAAGAATTCGTTACCGGAAAAGACGAGGCGCACCAGCACCTCAAACAAACGACGAACATCAGTAGCAACGAGGTCGGCGGCTGGGAGGCCGGCCAGGACTTCTACAACACCATGACGCAGGCCAACACCTCGATAACCAACGCCCACACGACGTTCATCGATACCTACAAGGCCGTCCTCAACAGGCTGCTCCAGTCAACGACCACCTACGCGGACGCCGAAGAGAGCGCGAAGCAGAGCGTGCTCGACATCCTAAAGAAAATCTGAGACGACCCACCGCTCCGGAGATACAGGATGAGCGATTATCTAACCTTCGATCTGAAGGTGAAAAAAGAGCCCACGGACGACTCGGACCTCTGGGATTCGACCTCCATCTATAATTTCGCCAGCCAGACCCGGCCGGACAAGGTGGAAAGAGTCGGCCAGGCGTACACGAAGGCCGCCGGCAGCTACGACAGAATCGCCTCTTTCATTAAGAGGATCGCCGGCAAGATCCACGACGAGTGGAGTGACGGGTCGGGATCCGTCCTCGCGCAGCGTCAACTCGCACAGCTCTACCAGGCCGCGCAGGCGATAAGCCAGGCGTGCGACACGGTCGGCAAGCCCATCGAGCATCACGGCAAGGTGACCTTGGCCGACTTCAAGAAACAAATCGTGCATGGGCCGCACGGAGAGGCCAACGCATATAAAAGCGGTAAGACCAGTTCCGAGCATGAGGAGCCGCACGGCTGGGGCGACTCAGGGCCCCAGGTCATTCCGAAGTTCGATCCGAACCACGACAAGAAGCTGGGCGCCCAGCACCTCCTGAGCGAGCACGTGAAGAAGACGCAGGGCACGTACGCCTCCATCCCCGGCCAGCTCTTCGTCGACCTGCCGCCGGCCACCAAGACCACCCCGCCGCCCAAGACGAAGAACCCGCCGCCCGACGGTGACGGTGACGGCACCGGCACCACCCTCAGCGGATCCGGGCTCCCCGCCGGTTCCACCAGCGCCGGCCTGCCGACCGGCTACGACCCGGCCGGCTACGACCCGACCCGCTCGCCGGGCACCGGTGCGGCGGCCGGCCCCGGCTCCGGCCAGGGGACCGACCTGTCCGGGCTGGGCCAGACCGCGAGTCCCGGCGTCTCCCCCACGGGCGGCACCGACCTGGCGAGCGGCACCCCGTACACGCCCAGCCCGTATGCCGAGAACCCGTACACGGGCAGCCCGTACACACCCGGCCCGTACGTGGCCGGCCCGTCCGGTTCACTGCCGCACCAGGGTTCCGCCGGGAGTTCGCCCACCGGAGCGAACCCGTCCATCATGCGCAGCGGCCGGTCCGACGGCCTTCCCACCGCCGCGGAGAACGCGGAGGCCGCCGCCGTGCGCGACGCCGCCGCCCGGGGAACATCGCCGATCCCCTTCATGCCCGCCGCCGGGCCTGACTCGAAGAAGAAGGACCGTGACCGCGTGGTCTGGGCGTACGAGGACAAGGAGGCCTGGGGCGCGGAAGACGGCGATATCGCTCCCCCGCTCATCGAGTGACGCCGCGATCGGCGCGCGCGGCGGATGCCCGCCGGGTTCATTCCTCGATCGTGATGCCCAGGGCCGCCGCCAAAGTGTGCACGAGGCCCTGCGCGTCGGCGGCCTGTACGGTCGCGCCGCGCAGGCTCTCGACACCGCTCAGCCCCCACAGGTCGCAGCCGGAGAACACCGCGCCGCCCGTCATCACGGCCTGGCTGAACCGCACCCCCTCCATGCGGCAGTCCTCGAACCGGCAGCCGGTGAACTCCGCGTTCTGGAAATCGACCTCGGTGAGGTTGCAGTCGCGGAAGACGACGTGCCGGAACCGGCTCATCCGGAACCGCGCGAGGTCGGCCCGGCAGCCCTCGAAGACCACGTCGCGGAACGAGCAGCCGCCCCACGTCGCGCCGGTCAGGCGGCAGCGTTCGAACCGGGCCGCGGCCACCACGCCGTCGCTGACGCCGATGTTCGCCAGGTCGCAGCCGAGGAACTCGGCGTCGGACAGGCTCGCGCGCGGCAGGACGGCGCCGGCGAGCCGTACGGCGTCGAACCGGCAGCGTTCGACGTCGAGCCCGTCCGCGCGGTCGCCCGCCGCCACTCCCCCGGTGACCTCGGCGGACAGGAGGATCTCCTCGTCGGCGAGCGAGGACAACCGGACCGGGACGAGGTCGGCGGGGAGTTTCGGCGGCGCGGGCCGGCGTACGGCACGTGGGGTGGGCACCGGTCGAACCTACCGGCCCGCGAGCACCCCGATCAGCGCCATGACGAGGAGCAGCCCGCATATCACCCAGGTGGCGGGCCGGGCCATGTTGAGCGTCCAGCCGATCCCGAACCGCTTGGGCACGAGCACCGCCGGGTCGTCCGGGTTGTAGTAGAAGATCCCCAGCCGGTAGAGACGGTCGTCCTCCCGGTTGACCGTTCGGGCGCGCCCGGCGGCCGAGCCAGCGAGACGCAGGCGGCTGCCGCCCTGCCCGAAGCGGATCGCCACGACCAGCACGGCGGCGGCGCCGAGGACGCCCGGGACGACGTTCAGCGCGGTGACGACGGACGCCGGCGGGCTGGTCAGCTGCCAGTTCGCCAGCGAGCCGAAGAGGAACGTGACGCCCGTGCAGGCCGCCAGGACGAGCAGCGCCCGGGTGGTCGCCGCGACGAACCGGCGGTGCCGCGGGGCCGCCTGCGGGTCCTCCGCGTCGAGTTGCGCGCGGCTGTGCAGCGCGGCGCCCGCGACCGCCAGCAGCAGGATGGTCGACGCGACCTGCGTGACCACCGGCCCGAACGCCGAGACGAACGACTTGGCGGCGTAGCGGTCCGGCCGCCCGGCCGGGCCGAAGTGCATCGCGAGGCGCGCGGGCATGTCCGGGTACGCCACGATGCCGATGATCACCGTGGCGAGCGCCAGCACGACCGCGGGCACGGCCCAGGGCCAGGGATAGCGTTCCGGCTCGGTGCGCAGCGAGGTGTCGGCGACCGCGACCTGCCGCCGCCCGCCGAACCAGTGCTCCGCCGCCTTGACCTCGGCGATCCGGCGGCGGGCGTAGAGGTAGCAGAACACGCCGACGGCGAGCTCGACGCCGACGGCCGCCAGGCCGGCCCACGGGCGGCCCGCGAGCAGGGTGCCCGCCACCGCGAGGACCGCCACGACGCCGGTCACCGCGCGGTAGCGGCGCCGCTGCGCGACGACGACCGGCGCGTCGGCGCGGTCACGCGGCACGCGGACGCCGAACGGGATGGTCGGCGGCACAAGAGAGGGCATCAGCCACTTCATGACGCCGACGAGCACGACGGGTATCACGGTGACGACGGCAGGACTCATGACCGGCTCCCTGCATCCGATCCGGCGCGGAAACCATCGAGGATCGCCTGGCAGCGGCGTTCGATCTCGGCCTCGGACAGGCCCTGGGCGACGGCCTCGGCGAGCAGCGTGCGCGCCCGCGCCTCCCACTCGTCCGCGACGCCCTCACCGGGCGGCCCGGTGGCGGGGTCGCGGACGACGATCGCACCCGTACGCCGGGCGAGCCGGATGAACCCCTCGTGGCGGAGCCGGTCGTACGCCTTGTTGACCGTGTGCATGTTGATCCCGAGGTCGGCGGCGAGCTGCCGGGTCGTGGGCAGCGAGTCGCCGGCGCGCAGCTCGCCCCCGGCGATCGCCTCGACGACGCGGTCGCGGAGCTGCTGGTACAGCGGTACGTCACTGTCCGTCTCAACGAGCAGGATCATGCGGTCACCCTCGATGTATTGCTCTATAGCAACTAGAACATTGAATCACGACGACGCCGCACCCACAAACCCGCATTTCCCTCGTACGATGTCCGATCGTGACGATTCAATGGGGAATCCTGGGCACCGGCGGGATCGCGCGCACGTTCACCGAGGATCTGCTCCATCTCGGGCATGAGGTGGCGGCGGTCGGTTCACGCGCCGCGCACACGGCCGAGGCGTTCGCGGAGCGCTACGACGTCGCGCGGGCGTACGGATCGTACGCCGAGCTCGCCGCCGACGCGAAGGTCGACGTCGTCTACGTCGCGACGACGCACAACACGCACCACTCCGCCGCCCGTACGTGCCTGGAGGCGGGCCGCGCGGTGCTCGTGGAGAAGCCGTTCACCACGACGGCGGCCGACGCGCAGGACCTCGTCGCCCTGGCGCGCGAGCGGAACCTGTTCGCGATGGAGGCGATGTGGACGCGGTTCAACCCGCTCATCGCCCGGGTGCGCACGCTGGTCGCCGACGGCGCGATCGGCGAGGTGAAGGCGGTGTACGCCGACTTCTCGGAGAACTTCCCGTTCGACGCCGGGCACCGGCTGTGGGCGCCGGACCTGGCGGGTGGCGCCCTGCTCGACCTGGGCGTGTACCCGGTGTCGTTCGCGTGGATGCTGCTCGGCGAGCCGGCCACCGTACAGGCGGTGACCACGCCCGCGCCGACCGGCGTGGACTCCAACACCGGCATCCTGTTCGGCTACGACTCGGGCGCGGTGGCCCTGCTGCACTGCGGTTTCCTCGCGAGGACCCCGCAGACCGCGACGATCACCGGCACGACGGGCTGGATCGAGGTGGCCGGCCCGTTCTGGCACCCGGACGCGATGACCCTGCACCGCGACGGCGCGGAACCGGAGACGTTCCGCCTGGATGTCGACGGACACGGCTACACGTACCAGGCGGAAGAGGTCGCCCGCTGCGTCGAGGCCGGCCACACCGAGTCCCCGCTGATGCCGCTGGACGAGACCGTCGCCATCCTCCGCACCCTCGACACGATCACCGAACGCCTCAACGCGTAACCGGCACGAGCCCCGCTCTCACCGGAGAACGGGGCTCGTGCCGAGAGCGGGGAGCTCAGTCTGCGAGTGCGGGTTCGCTGTCCACCTCGTCGTGCGGCAGTTCGGCGATGATCGCGCGTACACGCTCGCCGGGCAGCCGTACCTTGACCGCGATGATGTAGATCACCACGCTCCAGACGGCGTTCACGGCGAAGCCCATCACGAGGCCCTTGAAGACGCCACGGCCACCGTCGTAGTCACCCAGATAGCTGATCAGCGCGATGCCGGCCAGCCACGGGAGGACCCACGACGCGCCGGCCTTCCATTCCATCTTGTGCTTGAGCTGGCCGGTCGCCGCGAAGATCGCCATCATGACGTACCCGAACAGGACGATGACGAAGAACTTCCAGTTGGTGTTCCAGCCGGTCCAGTAGATGATCAGGTTCGCGGAGAAGAAGGCCAGCAGCGGGATCGTGTCGCCGCCCCAGAGCCGGAACGGACGATGCTCGTCGGGCAGCTGACGGCGTAGCGCCGCGTGCGCCAGCGGTCCGGAGCCGAACGACATGACCGTCGCCGAGGTGACGAGGCCGACGAGCTGCTGCCAGCTCGGGAACGGCAGCAGCATGATCGCCGCGACGACGAACGTGATGATCAATGACACCCACGGCACGCCACGCCTGCTCAGCTTGCCGATGCCGGCGGGCGCGGCGCCGTTGCGCGCCATCGTGTAGCCCAGCCGCGAGGTGACGGCGGAGTAGATCAGGCCGGTGTCGCCCGGGGAGACCACGGCGTCGACGTACAGGACGGTGGCCAGCCAGCCCAGGCCGATCGCCGTGGAGACCGCGGCTAGCGGGCCGAAGTCGTTCGTGAACGACAGCTTCGACCAGCCGTGCGCCAGGTCGCCTCCGGAAAGCGCGCCGATGAAGGCGATCTGCAGGAGCACGTAGATGGCCATGCAGAGGACGACGGAGCCGATCACCGCGAATGGAACGTTCCGTCGGGGGTTGTCGCTTTCCCCGGCCAGTTCGATGGCCTGCCGGAAACCCAGATAGGAGAACGTGATGCCCGACGTGGAGATCGCGGTCAGCATGGCCTTGCCGCCGGCCGGGGCGAACCCGTGATCGGAGAAGTTCGCGGCGTGGAACGCGGTGACCAGGAACGCCACCACGACCACCATGATCACGATGAGCTTCCACCAGACCAGCACGTTGTTGATCTGGGCGAAGAACCGCACTCCGATCGCGTTGATGACGCAGAAGGCCGCGAGCAGCAGGAGAGCCGCCCCGATGCCGACCGGCGTCAGCGTGTGCACCGGCTCACCGTGGACCATGTGCTTGTCGGTGAAGTGGTACCACTTGGTGGCGTACTGCAGCACGCCGGTCGTCTCGATCGCCGGTACGACGGCCGCGGCGACCCAGGTGATCCAGCCCATCGAATAACTGGCGAAGCCGCCGAAGGCGTACATCGGGAAGCGGACGACACCCCCGGTGACCGGGAACATGGTGCCGAGCTCGGAGAACGACAGGCCGATGAACACGATCATCAGGCCGGCGATCGCCCAGGAGAAGATGGCGGCGGGGCCGGCGATGATGCTGGCGTTCATCGCACCGAACAGCCAGCCCGAACCGATGATCGAACCGACGCCGGTGAAGAGCAGGCCGACACGTCCGATGTCGCGGCGAAGATGCCTGCTCTCCTCGCCGCCGGGCGCTCGTGAAGTATCCGTGGCCGCGGTCATACAGCTCCTCTCTGCCGGGCCGCACCCCGAGAAAGGCCCCGTAGCGCACGGCCTCGCGCAAATCACGTACTGCCCAAAAAAATGGACAGTACTTATACGACGTTCCGGCACGTTACTCCTCGTGGTCACCGGAATGGCAAGTCTCGCGGGCTTCGAGCGATGGCGACATGATGGGCGCATGCCTGATCTCGTGGAACCCGCGGTGCCGGCCGGGCGGATGGGCGGCCGGTCGCAGCCGTCGCTGTCCGTGGACGAACTGACGATCCGCCCCTGGACCGCGGCGGACGTGCCGGTTCTCGTCGCGGCGTACGCCGAGGCGGACATCCAGAGGTGGCACGCCCGGTCCCTGACCGAGGACGAGGCCCGGGAATGGGTTGCGCGCTGGGCGGACCGGTGGGCGCGGGAGACCGGCGCCGACTGGGCGGTCGCCGACGGGGACACCATACTCGGGCGCGTCGGGGTCCGCCGGCTCTACCTCTCCGAGGGGTTCGGTGAGGCGGCGTACTGGGTGCTGCCCGCGGCGCGCGGTCGTGGCGTCGCCGGCCGGGCGCTGACGGCCGTGACCGACTGGATGTTCGCCCTCGGCCTGAACCGCCTGGAACTGGCGCACTCGACCCTCAACCGCGCGTCGTGCCGGGTCGCGGAGAAGGCCGGTTACGCGTACGAGGGCACGATGCGCGGGCGCACCCGGCACGCCGACGGGTACCACGACATGCACCTGCACGGCCGCCTCCGCGCGCCGAGCACGACCACCTGAGCCGAGCGACCGTCACGCGAGGTGCGCGGCCGGCCGTTCCGCGGCCTGCGGCAGCCACCTCCACCGCGCGTGCTCGAATCTGCTCGAAAGTGCCGGTTGACACGCGCGAAAACGCAACCGATTCTGAGGGCACCCGCCCCCGGAAGGTGATCAGCGTGTCGAGGAACCGGTCACGGAGCAGAGCGTTACCACCGGTAGGAGCCGTCCGCGCGTGCGTCGCCGCCGCGTTGCTGGTCCTCGGCCTGACGGCCGCGATGGCTCCGGCGCGGGCGTCGGCCGGTGTGCAGCACCTCGCCGTCCCGGCGTACTTCGATCCGGGCGGCGGCCCCGGCAGCACGTACTGGACCCGGCTCGCCCAGGGCGCTCCGGCGGTCGGGATCTCGGTCGCCAATCCCGGCAACGGCCCGGGCACCGCGTTCGACCAGAGCTACGCGAACGCCATCCGCGCCGCCGCGCAGGCCGGTGTCAGGGTCATCGGCTACGTCGACACCGGATACTTCGGCACCACCGGCCGTACGACGCGCGGCGGTCAGACGTCCACCTCGGCGTGGACGGCCCAGGTCGAAGGCGACGTGGACACCTGGTACCGATGGTACGGCGGCTACGGCCTCGCGGGCATCTTCTTCGACGACGCCCAGAACGTCTGCGGCACCGGCAACGCGTACGTCAACCTGTACATCGCGGTCGGCTCGTACACGAAGCAGCGCCACGCCGGGGCCCTCACCGTGGACAACCCCGGCGCCGCCGCCGACCAGTGCTACTCATCGGCGGCGGACGTCCTGGTGATGTTCGAGGGCACGTACGCCGCCTACACCTCCTGGTCGGCCCCGTCGTGGGAGCTGAGCTCCGCCGACCCGAACAGGTTCTGGCACCTGGTGTACGCCACGTCGACGCAGGCCGCCATGGAGAACGCGGTCGCCCTCAGCAAGCAGCGCAACGCCGGGTACCTCTACGTCACCGACGACGACCTGCCGAACCCCTGGGACACCCTGCCGGCCGGCGCCTACTGGAGCGACGAGCTCTCCCGTACGGGCGCGTGAGCCGGGGAACCGGTCAGGACTCGTCGGGGTCGTAGGCGAGGTTGGGGCGCAGCCAGCGTTCGACCTCGGCGAGGTCCATGCCGCGGCGGCGGGCGTAGTCCTCGATCTGGTCGCGGTCCAGCCGGCCGACGGTGAAGTACCGCGCCGACGGGTGGGCGAAGATCAGGCCGCTGACGGCCGCCGCCGGGGTCATCGCGTACGACTCCGTGAGGTTCAGGCCGGCGTCGGTGGCGTGCAGGAGCTCGAACAGTTCGCGCTTCTCGCTGTGATCCGGGCTCGCCGGGTAGCCGAGGGCCGGGCGGATGCCGCGGAAACGCTCGGCGTGCAGGTCCTCCAGCGCCGGCTCGGCGTCCGGCTCGAACCACTCGCGGCGCGCCTTCAGGTGAAGCCACTCCGCGAACGCCTCGGCGAGACGGTCGGCGAGCGCCTTGACCATGATCGACCGATAGTCGTCCTGCTCGGCCTCGTACCCGGCGGCGAGCTTGTCGGCGCCGTGCACGGCCACCGCGAAGCCGCCGAGGTGGTCCCCGGACGGGGCCACGTAGTCGGCGAGGGACCGGTTCGGCCGGCCCTCCGGCTTGGCGGTCTGCTGGCGCAGCATCGGCAGGCGCACCGTGCCGTCGGCGCCCGCGTCCACCACGATGTCGTCGCCGTCGGCGTGCGCGGGCCAGAACGCGTACACGCCCTCCGGCCGCAGCGAACCGGCCGCGATGATCTCGTCGAGCATGGCGTTCGCGTCGTCGTACAGCTCGCGCGCCACCGGCTGGTCCAGGATCGCCGGGAACTTGCCCTTCAGCTCCCAGGCCAGGAAGAAGAACTGCCAGTCGATCATCTCGCGCAGCTCGGCGAGCTCCGGCCGTACGGTGCGCAGGCCGGTGAAGGCGGGAGTCGGCAGGTCGTCGAAGGAGACCTGCTCGCGGTTCGCGCGGGCCTCGTCCACGGTGAGCAGCGGGCGCTGCTTCCGGCCGGCGTGCTGCTCGCGCAGCCGCTCCTGCTCCTCGCGGTTGGAGACGGCGAGCGCCTCGGAGCGCTCCGGGTCGAGCAGGTCCGACAGCACGCCGACGACGCGCGAGGCGTCCAGCACGTGGACGGTGGTGGCCTCGTACGCCGGGGCGATCCGCACCGCCGTGTGCTGCCGCGAGGTCGTCGCGCCGCCGATCATCAGCGGGAGCTTCAGGCCGCGGCGCTGCATCTCGTTCGCGACGCCGACCATCTCGTCCAGCGACGGGGTGATCAGCCCGGACAGGCCGACCGCGTCGGCGCCCTCGGCCACCGCCGTGTCGAGGATCTTGGCGGCCGGGACCATGACGCCCAGGTCGATGACCTCGTAGTTGTTGCAGCCGAGGACGACGCCGACGATGTTCTTGCCGATGTCGTGCACGTCGCCCTTGACCGTGGCCATGACGACCTTGCCGTTGCCGCGGCTGGTGTCGAGACGGCCCTCCCGGCGGGCCTGTTCCTTCTCCTCCTCCATGAACGGCTCGAGGTAGGCGACCGACCGCTTCATCACGCGGGCGCTCTTGACCACCTGCGGCAGGAACATCTTCCCGGAGCCGAACAGGTCACCGACGACCTTCATGCCGTCCATGAGCGGACCCTCGATCACGTCGAGGGGACGCGCGGCCTTCTGCCGGGCCTCTTCGGTGTCGTCCTCGATGTAGTCGACGATGCCGTGCACGAGCGCGTGCGACAGCCGCTCCTCGACCGTGCCCTCGCGCCAGGACAGGTCGACGGCGCGCTGCGTGCCCTTGCCGCTGACCGTACCGGCGAAGGTGACCAGCCGGTCCGTCGCGTCATCACGCCGGTCGAAGATCACGTCCTCGACGAGTTCGAGCAGGTCGGCCGGGATGTCCTGGTACACCGCGAGCTGCCCGGCGTTGACGATGCCCATGTCCAGCCCGGCGCGTACGGCGTGGAACAGGAACGCCGAGTGCATCGCCTCGCGGACGACGTCGTTGCCCCGGAAGGAGAACGACAGGTTGGAGATGCCGCCGCTGGTACGGGCGCCGGGGCAGCGCTCCTTGATCAGCGGCAGCGCGTCGATGAACGCCTTGGCGTACCCGTTGTGCTCGGCGATGCCGGTGGCGACGGCCAGGACGTTCGGGTCGAAGATGATGTCCTCGGGCGCGAAGCCCGCCTTCTGCGTGAGCAGGTCGTACGCGCGGCCGCAGATCGCCACCTTGCGCTCGGTGGTGTCGGCCTGTCCCTGCTCGTCGAAGGCCATGACGACGACGCCGGCGCCGTAGTCGCGGATCCGGCGGGCCTGCTCCAGGAAGAGCTCCTCGCCCTCCTTGAGGCTGATGGAGTTGACCACGCCCTTGCCCTGCACGCACCGCAGCCCGGCCTCCAGCACGCTCCACCGCGAGCTGTCGACCATGATCGGGATGCGCGCGACCTCGGGCTCGGTCGCGATGAGGTTGAGGAACGTCGTCATGGCCTGCTCGCTGTCGAGCAGGTCGGCGTCCATGTTCACGTCGAGGAGGTTCGCGCCGCCGCGCACCTGCTCCAGCGCCACGTCGACGGCGGCCTGGTAGTCGTCGGCCTCGATCAGCCGCCGGAAGCGGGCCGAGCCGGTGACGTTGGTGCGCTCGCCGATCATGACGAAGCCGGTGTCCGGGCAGATCGCGAACGGCTCCAGGCCGCTGAACCGCGTGCCCGGCGTGAGCTCGGGAACCTCGCGGGGCGCCACGCCCTTCACCGCGTCCGCGATCAGCCCGATGTGCGCCGGGCTCGTGCCGCAGCAGCCGCCGACGATGTTGACCTGCCCGGCGGCGGCGAACTCGCCGACCAGCCGCGCGGTCTCCTCCGGGGTCTGGTCGTACTCGCCGAACGCGTTGGGCAGGCCGGCGTTCGGGTGGCAGGCGGTGTAGGTGCCGGCCAGGCCGGACAGCTCCGCGACGTACGGGCGCATCTCCGCGGCGCCCAGCGAGCAGTTCACGCCGACGACGAGCGGCTCGGCGTGCTCGATCGAGCTCCAGAACGCCTCGACGGTCTGGCCGGACAGGGTGCGCCCGCTCTGGTCGACGATCGTCACCGAGATCCACAGCGGCAGGTCCGGGGCGACCTCGCGGGCCGCGGCGATCGCGGCCTTCGCGTTGAGCGTGTCGAAGATCGTCTCGACGAGGAGCAGGTCGACGCCGCCCTCGGCGAGCGCCGCCATCTGCTCGGCGTACGCGGCGCGGACGTCGTCGAAGGAGACCGCGCGGTACGCCGGGTCGTCGACGCGGGGCGACAGCGACAGCGTGACGTTCAGCGGGCCGACCGAGCCGGCGACGAAGCGTCCGCCGGCCTCGTCGGCGGCCTGGCGGGCGAGGCGTGCGCCCGCGAGGTTCATCTCGCGCACGTACTCCTGGAGGCCGTAGTCGGCCTGGCCGATGCTCGTCGCGGTGAACGTGTTGGTCGTCGTGATGTCCGCGCCCGCCGCGAGGTACTGGCGGTGCACGTCGAGGATGACGTCCGGACGGGTGAGGTTGAGCAGGTCCGGGTCGCCGGTGACATCGCGCGGGTGGTCGGTGAAACGGTCGCCGCGGTAGTCCTCGGGGCTGAGCTTGGCGCCCTGGAGCATCGTGCCCCAGGCCCCGTCGAGCACCACGACGCGTTCGGCGAGCAGCTGTTTGAGAGCACTCGTGGTCTGGCGTTCGTCTTTGTCCACTGGTCCACCCCCCGTTGTGTCGGGAGGCGCCCTTCGCGATCGTGGTGCAGGCCGAGCGTGGCGGGCCTCGGCCCGTTGCAGCGCCTCTCGGTCTGGTCTCCAACGGTACCCAAGAGTGGCTTGGAGTCCAACGCGGACCAACGGCGAAGATCATCGTACGTAGAACGGCCGCCCCCCAGTACCTCCAACGGCACATGGGACCTCGCCGGACGGAGCATAGGATCACGGCGTGCCGACAGTCCCCCGACGACGCAGCGCCATGCGCGGACACCTCGTCGTCTGCGGCGACACGCCGCTGGCCTTCCGGCTGGCCGACGAGCTGACCACGCGTTACCTGCAGGACGTCACCGTCATCCTGCCGTCGAAGAAACGCAACCACGGCCCGCAGATCGCCCGCCTTCCCCGCGTGAAGGTGCACGAGGCGCTCGAACTGAACGACGAGGCGTTCCGCGACGTCAACGCGGACCTGGCGCGGGCGGTCGCGCTCGTCGGCAACAGCGAGGTCGGCAACATCCACGCGGCGTTGCGCGTGCAGGAGCTCAACCCCGGCGCCCGGCTCGTCATCCGGATGTCGAACACCTCGCTGGGCGCGCGGATCCGCACGCTGTTCAACGACTGCGCGGTGCTGTCGGACGGCGCGATGGCGGCGCCGTCGTTCGTGGCCGCCGCGCTCGGCGACCCGGCACCCAGCCACGTACGCGTCGCCGGCCGCACGCTGTACGTCGCCCGCCGCAGCGACCGGCCGAAGACCATCATCTGCGGGCTGGCCGACACGCGACGGTCCGAGGGCAACCCGCGGCTGCTGCCGGACCCGCACGAGACCGCCAACCTCGTCCTCGCGGTCGCCGACAAGACCCCGCGTGACCCGCTCAGCGCGCACCGGCCGCATCACCGGCCGTACGCCTTCCTCGCGCGTAACCTGCGGCTCGTCCTCAACCGCCGGCTGATGCAGGTGGTGCTCGTCCTCCTGGCCGTCATCGTGCTCGGCACGCTGGCGCTGGCCCTGTCCGGCGGGTCCTCGTTCAGCGAGTCGCTCTATCTCGTCCTGCTCGACCTGGCCGGGGCCGCCAACCCCGACACGTCGCTCGGCGGGGCGGCCAAGGCGACCCAGGTGATCGTCACACTGGCGAGCCTGGCCCTGGTGCCCGCGATCACCGCCGCGGTCGTCGACGCGCTCGTGCGCGCCCGGCTCGCCGGGCCGCTCGCGCTGAGCGAGCCGATCAGCGGGCACGTCGTGGTCGTCGGCTTGGGCGGCGTCGGCGTACGCGTGGTCGCGCAGCTGAACGACCTCGGCGTGCCCGTCGTCTGCGTGGAGATGAACGAGGACGCCGTCGGGGTGCCGCTGGCACGCCGCGAGAAGCTGCCGATCGTGTTCGGCGACGCGACGCGCAAGGAGACACTGCGCAGCGCGTGGGTCAGCACGTGCCGCGCGGTCGTGACCGTCACCAGCGACGACATCACCAACCTGGAGGCGGGCCTGAGCTCGCGCGACCTGAAGGACAACGTACGGGTCGTGCTGCGGCTGTTCGACGACGACCTGGCCGGGCGGGTCCACCGCAACTTCCACATCCCGGTGTCGCGCAGCGTGTCGTTCCTGGCCGCGCCCGCGTTCGCGGCGGCCATGATGGAACGCCAGATCATCGGCACCATCCCGGTCGGGCGCAAGGTGATGCTCATCGCCGACGTGCCCATCGCCCAGGGCTCGGCGCTGGAGGGCCGCCCGCTGAGCGAGGCCAACCAGCGGGGAGAGTCACGGGTGCTCGCGGTCGGGCGCCGCGGCGGGCAGCATTTCGACTGGGAGCCGCAGGACGGGTATCTGCTGGTCCGCGGCGACCGCCTGATCGTGCTGGCGACACGAGGGGGCATCGGGAGCGTACGGGCGCGGAGCATCGCCCCCGTACCGGAGGCGCCCTGGCAGCCGGGATGACGTCCCGGTCACTCGCCGGCCGCTTTCAGTAGCTCGGGGAGGCTGCCGTCGAAGGCGGGCAGCGACCGCCACAACGCGGGCCAGAACCCCGCCGGAGCCGCCCGCGCCGCCGCCTCGACCAGGCGGGAGCAGTGCTCGATGACGGCGCCGGGTGTCTCCGGGCGGCACGCGTAGGCCAGGAGCGCCCTGGCCGGGCGGGTCGTCCTCACCAGCTCGCCGTCGTCCAGGAAACCCTCGGCCCGTACCCGGCGGAGGAGAGGCCGGGAGTCGGGCGTGCGGTGCAGCATCGTCACGATCACGCGCGCCGCCGCCCGGCTGTGGGCGGCCAGCAGGAAGAGGTCGCGGGCGGGCAGGTCCTCGACCAGGGCCGCGGGCAGCCCTTCGCGGGCGGCCAGGACGCACAGCACCGGCTCGCGGAACGGCGTGTCGTGGTGGGCGAGGACCAGCCCGTGCCACGGCGGCGACCCGTCCGGCCCGTACATCGCCGTGAGCAACGCCTCGGCCTCGACCGCGCCCGCGCAGGCGTGGAGCGCCCCGGCCAGGTCCGTCACCGCGCCCGGGCGCGGCAGGCGGGCCGCGAGCAGGCGGCGCAACGTCACGTCGTACCCGGCCCTGCTCTCGTTGACCTGGTCGAGCATCCAGTTCAGCCCGTGCGCCCAGGCCCGCGTCGCCGACGTGGCCATCGCGCCGTACGTCCAGCGGGCGAAGACGGGCCGCGGCGGCACTCCGGCGGCGACCAACCGGTCCACGACCATGCCGGTCAGGTACTCCCGGGTCCGCAAGCGCGCCAGGTCGCGGTCGTACATGTCCTCCAGGACCGGATCCGCGAGCCCCGCGATGACGTCCGCGAGCACCGCGTCGGGCGCCTGAGCGAGAACACGCAGGTCGGCGCGGCCGGGCTCGTCCGGGCGATCGCCGAGCCGGTGAGACGGGTCGGCGTCGGCCGGCGGGGGCTCGGGCCGACGCGACGGGGCGGTCCGGGCGGTCGCGTCCGGGAGCCGGCTAGGACGACCGGGCTCGTCCGGACGGTCACCGAGCCGGTGAGACGGGGCAGCATCGGCCGACGGGACCTCGGGCCGACGCGACGAGGCGGTCCGGGCGGTCACGTCCGGGAGCCGGCGGGGCAGGTCGTCGTGGGCCGACGGGGTCTGGATCCGGCGGAGCAGGCCGGTGAACGTCCCCGGATGGGACGGCAGCGCCGCGGCGGCGGCCGGCCAGCCGTCCCGGTCGTCGTGGAGCCGGCTCCGCAGCAGCCGCCCCGCGCACTCCCAGAACGCCCGCGCCTCCCGGTGACCGTTGTGGTCGTACCCGGCGACGGCCCGGACCAGAAGGTCCAGGCGCGGGGTGGTGAGGATGAGCTCCTCGACCGTCTCCTCGGTGAGCACGCGGCGGAAGAACCACGGCCGCATCTCCCCGATGCGTGTCAGGGCCGCCCGCCAGGCCCACGGCGGAACGGCCCGCCGCCGCGACGCGAGCCGCCCCGCCACGAGAGAGTCCCACGGCGTGAGCAGGGCCCGCGTCAGGGCGTCGGGACAGTCGGGGTGCGCGATCAGAGCCCGTCGCTGCGACCGTTCGAACGGCTCCCGCCGATGCTCGCCGGCGAGCGCGTCCCAGTCCGGTCGCCGTGCGGCGGACAGGACGGCATCACATTCGAGCACCGTCCCGGCGGCCCGCAACGACCGCCCGAGCCCGGCCCCGAGAGATGACGCGGCGGAAGACGGCGGGGCGAAAGGCGGCGCAGCGTAAGACCGTGCGGCGGGAGGCCCGGCCGTACCGCGGGGCTCGGCCGGTTCTCCCGGATCGAGGCCCTCGGCCCGGAGTTCCGACGACGCGCGGTCCCGCAGGTCCGGCGGAAGGAGTGACACCAGCCGGCGAATGGTCTCCGCCGTACCACCGAGGCCGTCCTCCGCCCGGTCGGCCACCGCTCGTCTCCCCTCGCCGCGTGCCGGGCGCGGCTCGGCCCGGCATCGCGATCCTAGGGATGTCTCCTCGGCGTCACTGGACGACGAGGCCCTCGCGGCCGTTCAGTTTCTGGGCCTTCACGTGGAACGTGCCGGTCAGCGGGCCCGTGTCCAGCTGCAGGCGGTTGTCCGACAGCTTCGACGTCTTGTGCTCCGGGTCCAGCGGCACGATCACGTACTGGTGGCCGTCCACCGTGCCCGTCAGCACGGACGCGTCCTTCGCCGTCAGCTGCCCGGACGTGAACCGGAACGTGCCGTTCAGGCGGGCGAGCATCGCGTACGGCACGTTCTTGGTCGTGTAGTAGCCGCCCGTCTCCAGGTCGCCGGTGGCGGTCTCCAGCGGTACGAGCAGCAGCGCGTCGCCGCTGTTGTTGTACGCCCGCACCAGCGGGTTGAAGCGTGGGATCAGGTCGCTGTTCTGCTTGGCGAGCTCGTCCTGGATCGCCTGGCGCAGGCCGTCCGACGGCTGCTCGGCGACCGGCGCGACCCCTTGCAGCAGCAGCGCGAGCGGCGTCTGGCCGCCCTGGGCGACCTGTTTCTGCCAGGACAGCGCGTGCTTGTCCTTCTCCTTCTTGTTGTGCTCCTGCGCCTGGTCCAGGAGCAGGCCGGCGAGGGCGCCGAGCGGCGCGGCCTCGCCGTCGACGGTCAGGCGCCTCGGATCCAGGCCCTGGTCGAGCGGCTCGAACCCGACGTGTTCCCGTATCTCGTCCGGTTTCGTACGGTCCGCGCCGCCGACCATGGCCGAGGCGACGGCGTCGAAGTAGCCCGCCGCGCCCTCGGACGCGTCGGTGGTGGCGGCGTGCTTCGCCTCGTCGGCGTACTCCTTCTGCCACTTCTGGTACCAGTACGCGGCGTTCGCGAGCCGCTGCTGCTTCTGCTTCGGATCGTGGTAGGCGGCGACCACATCGTTGTAGATCATCGCGCGGTAGAGCCGCGGCGTGACCGCGAGCGGGTACTCGGTGCCGCGCATCGGATGCCGGTCCAGCGCTCTGCCGCGCTGCTGCCACGAGTGGAACAGCTCGTCGGTCGCCGCCCCGAACAGGATCGCCGACAGGCTGGCGTGCTCGTCCTTGGCCTCGTCGGTGTACGAGGAGTCGGCACTGTTGATGACGACGGTCGGATGCCCGTCCCAGTTGGTGTAGAGCGAACCGGACGACGGGATCTGGACCTTGTGCTTGGTGAGGTCGGCGGGAGTGAGATTCTCGACGCCGTCGACACTGATGAGCCGCGCCGTACGCCCGTCCCCGATGACGATCCGCTGGTCCTTCAGCACGACGCCGGGCCAGATCTTCCCGGCCTCCGGCCAGACCTTGGCGACATAGGCCTGCATCTCGGTGGCGACCGGCGCGACGGCCGTCGCCTTGGACACCGGGGCGGCCTTGTGAGAGCCCCCCGCACATCCGGCGACGGCGAGCACCGCGGCCAACCCACCGACGATCGCCGCCGCACTGCGGCGTCCGGTCCCGATCAACACTGCCTAACCCCCCGCTGCCGACGACCTGGGCCTCGGGGGGTGCTGCCCAACCTTGCCTCGCGATCATTCCCCGTGCTCGCGCCCCATAACGCCATGACCCGGCGAACCCTTCGTCCACCGAAGGTCCGACGCGGGCCTCAGCGCCCAGTCCCCCAGCGCCAGCGCACGATCTCGGCGACGTGGAGGCATTCGAGGATCACCAGGGCGCAGCCGTGACATCGGCAGAGCACTCTGCAGACCGACCGCGCCGACGCAACCGAGTAGGGGTGATTGTCGCGACACCACCACACGGGGAACTCGTCTACCGCTGGCCGCTATCCCCGCCTCGGGGACGCAACGACACGCAGGAGCAATCATCAAGCGTGCCCAGCTAAGCGGTAGCGCACCGCAAGGGAGTCGAACTCCGAACCCGCGGATTAAGAGTCCGCTGCTCTCATGTCAGATCGGTATTCTCGCTGTCGGGTTATGCCGGTTCGTACGTGACTCCGTTGGTTCGGCGGCCGGATCGTGTGACTTCGTGACGGCACGTACCGCGACGTACGAGCACCCACGGAGCACCCATCATCCCCGACATGGTGGTCAGCAAAGCCGGATCGTCGCGACAGCTCAGCGCGAGGCAGCGGGAGGCATCTCGTGGGCCGCGTCCCCGGCCGGCTTGACTCCAGGCGACAACGCTGAGTCGCGGACTTCAGCCACATGGCCACGTGGGCCGGGATCATCTATGTCGCGATCGTCAGTTGGCCGGCCGCGACGAGCAAGCGCGAGCGTCACCGGTTCCGGCTGTCGTCACCTCATACTCCTCCTAGCATCAATCGGTCACAAGCTCATCAAGTCTTTCCACCGCTTCGGGCTCGCCCAAATCGACCGACAGCCGGAGGAGGCGTTGATAAAACTCGCGCGATATGGCAAGTGAGTCTTCGTACATCCAGGAGCAGAGAGTATCAAACGCGAGCCCTATCTCACCCACATAAACCAACTGCTTGACGTCAGCACGTACGTCACCTCTAACAATTGGCGCTTCACTCAATAGGGCCATTATATCCGCCTGCGCCTGCCCGAAATCCACAACGTCACCCGATCAGAAATTTCATAATTACCCTATCCGACCTGGTTCATATACTGGAGTGAGCGCCACATCGGCGGACAGGGCTTTGGTCGCTTCATTGTTCCGCGATGTGATCGCCCCTGCTGGTGGGCCCATGTGTGACGAGACCCTGGTGGTCCTCGCCCTACCCGCAGGCAGGTCTGTGGAGCGGGTCGGCGGCGAGGAAGGCCAGGTGGGCGGGGACGATCACCGCGAGGGTGACCTGCCGGTACCATGCGGTGTGCACGAACTCGGCAGTGGCAGCCTCGTTCTTAGCCGTCTGGAACAGCTCTCGGTAAAGTTCAACGACTTCGACACCCCACCGGGAGCCGGCCACCCGCACCAGCTCGGGCAGGCCGACCCGGCGGGTGGCCAAACACCGATAGAAGGCAAGGTCGGAGGGGTCGGGGTTTGAACGGCGGGCCAGCGCCCATTCGGTGTCGTCCAGCGTGATCGAGGCCCAGTAGTAGAACCGGTGATCGTTGGCGCCGCCGCCGTAGGAGTACCACTGCCATGACGTGGCGTCCAAAGCGAGGGCGGCGCGGTCAGCGCGGGTCTCGGCGCCCGCCAGCATCAGCGGGTGGCCACACGAGACCGCCATGACGTGGTTCAGACCACGGCTGCGGCTCCGGCGGGGCTCCTTTCTTCGACGAACCCTTCGTTCACCAGAAGTACAACCTGGCGATTCTCACACACTCGGCCGCTTTCCAAAGTAAGGCCTTACCACCCTGGCCAACTTGAGCTGGATTGCACGCAGTATTCGAATGCTCGACGAGTCACTGAATCCTGTGGTCGCCGACCATTCCCACCCCGAACCCACAAGATCGCTAACAAAAGCAATCTCTGCGGCCAGCAATACGCGCGCCCAAACCGATAGCGAGCTCATCGCTGCATCGAGCCGGACCACCCCATTCCAGGAGTGCGCGCCGCAGCCAGGCGACCTCGTCCTCGCGGGCGGATGTGCTGCCGGGCGAGAGGTAACCGGTCGGCCAGGCGCTGCGCACGGCGACCGACCAGTCGACGCGGATCGCCGGCTTCGGGCTCGGCGGAGCGGCGGTCGCGCTGCTCGACCCGGAAGACTGGCCATCAACGCGGCTACGTTCTCCGCGTCCGCAGTGATCACAGGGTTCGGTCTGCACCGACGTCTAACACTGTCGGACGTTGTTGACACTCGGGGTCACCGATGATTTGGTCCTGGGCCGCCCGATTTGCTACTGGTCGCTCTGACTGTTGATCATGGCGGACATGTTCCTTGAACCGTATCGGCGAGTGCTGGCGATCCCAGGGACCAAGGCGTTGCTGCTGGTCGGCGTGATCGGTCGAATTCCGATAATCGCTGTTTCACTGACTCTGACCCTGTACGTGGTCGGCGACCTGCGATTGGGCTTCTTATCGGCGGGCCTGGTCGGCGCGGCGGCAACCGCCGGGCAGGCGGCAGGTGCTCCGTTCGCCGGACGGTTCGTGGACCGGTACGGCATCCGTCCGGTCGTTGCGGTCACCACGTGCGTTCAGCTGGTCTTCTGGCTTTCGGCCGGATCTCTCCCGTACGAGGCGCTGCTCGCCGGCGCCTTCGTCGACGGAATGCTGATGCTGCCGGTGTTCAGCATCATCCGCCAATGCTTGGCGGTGGTGGTACCGGCGGAACGGCGCCGCACCGCCTTCACGCTCGACTCGATGCTCGTCGAGGTGAGCGCCATGGTCGGGCCGGCCGTCGCCGTAGCCGCCAACACCGCGATCGGTGGCAGCGCGACGATGGCGCTGGTCGGCATGGGTATGACCGGATCCGGAGTGGCCCTGTTCGTGGTGGACCCACCGACACGAGCCGGACACGGTTCGAAAACGGACTGGACCGCGCCTCCCCGTCGGCAGTGGATGACTCCAGCGCTGTTCGCCCTGCTCGCGGTCGCGTTCGCAGTCGCCTTCATGCTGACCGCGATTCAGCTCGACATCGTCGCGGCGATCAAGGCCGACGCGGCCACTCGATGGACCGGTCTGGTCATCGCACTGTTCGGCCTGTCATCCCTGGCGGGCGGATTCGCCTACGGGGCGCTGCCCCGTGCGCTCTCGCCCCTGCTCCTGACCGGATGCATGGCCGCGCTCACCGCGCCGGTCGGGCTGGTCGGTTCCTGGCAACTGCTCACCCTGGCTCTCATCCCGGCCGGATTCCTCGGCGCCCCTGCCATGACCGCCACCATTGACGCCCTCAGCCAACGCGTGCCCGCCGCCGCTCGCGGCGAGGCCGTCGGCCTGCACAGCACCGCGCTCACACTCGGCCTGGCCGCCGCAGGGCCGATCACGGGTTACCTGATCGACGGCTGGGGCACTCACTGGTCGCTTGCCGTCACCGGTCTTTCGTGTCTTCTTCTCATGATGTTGAGCCTTCCGCTCTGGCGACGCTCGAAGGCTGTTGAGACCGGGGTGGAGCGCGACCGATTCGGCAGTGCCGACGAGTCGTCTGAAGCCATTGGTATCAGCTGACCCATCCGCACCAAGGACATCAAACTGGACGGTTACTTCACATCTGCCAGAAAAGTCTTGTAGTTCCTCGGTTGCTTGTTTAGCATCGCCGTCAATGCTCCGGATCGCCACACGGAAGGGAGTCTACGTGAACGTCGTATTACTCTATCCCGAGGTATACGATATGGCGCGGTTCAAGGAGAATCGCAAGGAGTTCCCACCCTTCGGCGTTCTTTATCTCGCAGCGGCGATTCGAGACGCCGGCCATCATGTCGAAATCCGGAAGGTGAACAAGAACGGCCCCGTGCACGACCTACGGGGCTTCGACGCCGTCGGCTTCAGCCTGTCATCGTCGGCCACGTACGGAATCATGCTGGCGGCCCGCGACACCGCGCTGATCGACGACGGTGCCCTGATCATGACCGGAGGGGTTCACGCGAATTTCTATCCGGAGGAAAGTCTGCGGGACTTCCGTGCCGACATCGTTTCGTACGGTGACGCCGACGAGGCCATCGTGGAGATCCTCGCGCACTGCCACGATCGGCGGTTCGAGTCGGTTCCCGGTGTGCTTTGGCTCGATGATGGAACGTTGCGACGGAATCCGCCGAAGCCGCCGTCGAAGGACATCAGTCATCTGCCGCTGCCCGCACGTGACCTCCTTGACGTGGAAGACTTCGTGGTCAACGACCGGCTGGGAGACTACGACATCCCCATGGCGCATGCGATGTTCAGCCGCGGATGTCCGTTCCCCTGCGCCTTCTGCGCGGCCGGAAGGACTCGGATCCAGTACCGCAACGGCGACAGCGCGCGCTACGAGCTCGAGCACCTCGTCTCCGAGTACGGCATCGGCGGGTTCGCCATCGTCGATGACAACTTCATCGTCAACAAACAGCGCGTCCGGGAGATCTGCCGCAGGATCGCCGATCTCGGTCTGCGCTGGACCGCGCTGTCCCGCGTCGACACCATCGACCCCGACCTCCTGCAAGAGATGGCCGCCTCGGGCTGTATCGAGGTGAAGTACGGGGTCGAGTCCGGCAGCGAGCGGCTCCTGAAGGCAATGAAGAAGCACACCACGCAAGAGCACATCACCAACGCCATCCAGTGGACGGTCGACGCCGGAATCGAACCGAAAACTTTCATCATCCATGGCTACCCGGGAGAGAATCTCGAGACGACCCGCGAGACCATCGATCTGCTGGACAAGTTGAGCGACAAGATAGCCCGCGTCTCCCTGTTCAGATTCGTCCCGCTACCCGGCACCTACGTGTACGACAATCCCCTGGAGTTCGGCGTCCGCGGCACTCATCGCGCTCCAGGCTGGGACGGTAACTGGGAGAAGTTCCAGATCCTTCACAACAACCGCCACTGGTGGGGCACTGACAGCGAGTTCGCCGAACTGGAGGCGGCCTACCTGGAGATCGAGACCTTCATCGAAGCAAGGTGGGGAAAGCAGACGGCCTGACTCCTCGCCGGACCGCCCTGCCCGCTACTCTCGGACGTCCTCTGCCTGGTCTCGCCCGTCCACCGTGTGCATCTTCGCGCGGAGTGCCGCACGAAAATCCACACCGGCGGCCTGCGCGAGTATCGCTGTACAGATCATGACGTCCGCGACCTCGCCCTCAAGGGCGGTCCGGCTGAACTCCTGCCCCTTGTCGCGCCTCTGCAGCTTGCTCCGGCCGAGTAGCTGCGCGTGCAGCTCCCCGACCTCTTCGACGAGCTTGGCGGCCTGCATGTAGATGAACAGGTCGCTGTGGATGTCGGCAGTCGACCTATCCGCGATCAGGCGCGTCTGGCGATGCGTCCACGCACTGAAATCGTCGAAAGACAGATCGTCCGGTCCGTCGGGCACCGGCCGATGTTAACAGAAGCCACGGACCCGTGGCCGCTACAATTCCGGCAGGTCCTCGAGCCGCCACTCGGCCACGAAGTCGTGCACGAACGCCTCGATCACCCGATGCCGTCTTTCGGCGAATGATCGACCGCTCTCGGTGTTCATCCGGTCCTTCAGGAGAAGCAGCTTCTCGTAGAAGTGGTTGATCGTGGAGCCGTCCCGGGCCAGGTACTCCGCCTCACTCGCATGCAGGTGAGGTGCCTGGTCGGGATCGAACATCGCCTCGCCTTTCACCGCCCCGTACGCGAACGCCCGGGCTATTCCGATCGCCCCCATGGCGTCCAGCCGATCAGCGTCCTGGACCACCATCCCCTCGATCGTGCGCATCCTGGAAACGCTGCCGGCGCCCGTGAACGACACATTGCGCACGACCTCGGCCACCGACCGGGCGCACGCCTCGCTCTCTCCCAGATCACGCAACAGGTCGTATGAGACCCGCGATCCCTCGTCCAGGTCGCCGCCGTTGAACTTGTAGTCGGACACGTCGTGCAGCAACGCCGCGAGCTCCGTGATGTACTCATCAGCGCCTTCTCGCCGCCCGAGCAGGAGTGCGAGCCCTCGGACTCGTTCAACGTGCCACCAGTCGTGGCCTGACGAATCAGAATGCAGGCGACTTCGAACGAACGCGGCGGTTCGCTCGATCACCTCTCCCCTGTCCAATACAACTCCCGCAGCCTGCTGGAATCGGACACTGACAATGCCCATTTTCGGACAGTCCGATGACCCTTGGAATTTTTTAGAAGCGTACAACGCGACTGACACGACACTGGTCCTCTAGGAATGGAGGGCCGGCCACCCCTACTATCAAACCTCTGACCGCTCTGCACATCGATACCATTGACGGGCCGAAAGTTTCCGCGCGGTGGTCACGACCCACACGTTCTCATGGGTTCGAGGGGCAGAACATGTTGAGGCTGATAGTGCTACGGGCCGGCGACGGCGCACAGGTCGGTGCCGCCAAGTCGCCCGACGCGGGGGCGCTGAGAGCGAGCTCACCGTACGTTCGGCAGATCGTCGAGCATGCGATCGGAGGACGGCTCGACGAGGAGGGCTTCGCCCGGCTCGCCGGCTGGGCCGACGGTGATATCCGCATCGTCGCGGACCAGGCGGACGACGTGCCGCCACCGATCGTGTTCGACACGCCGACTGGCCGGATCGAGGTGGCGTCGGACCCTACATCGGCAGAGGTCGAACTCCTCATGCGGACTCGCCGGCACCGGTGAGAAAGGCGGAGCGTGGACGAGGAACTGCGAGCGTCGCTGGAGGAAGCGGCTGAGACCCATCGGCGGCGCATGGCCGGACTCGGCCGCTTACGGGCCGAGTTGAAGGACCTGAGCGTCACGGCGCGTTCGCGTGACGGTCTGGTGCAGGTCCGCTTGGGTCCGGGCGGCCGGGTGCGCGACATCCGGTTCGAGCCGCAGGCGTACGAGCGGCTCAATCCCCAAAGACTCGCCGCCACGGTCATGGAGCTGATCGACAAGGCCGCTCGTGAAATCACCGAGCGAGAGAGGAAGGTCGTCGCCGAGCACATGCCGGATTCCCTGGCCGAGCGGCTCAGGCAGGCCGAGGACGATCTTTCCAAGTACTTCCCGACGGGACCGGCTGCCTCAGAAGAGAGGAAGTGAGGAAGTGGCCGGTTACACGGCTCGACCTCACACGTGGGTGATCGCCGGGCGGGGGATGTCCGATGCCTCGGACAAGCTGGCGAAAGCCGTAGACGCCCTGTGCGACGAGCAGGGCCAGGTGGGAGCGTGCTGGGGTACCGACCAGTTCGGACGGGCGTTCTTCGACGGGCAGGACGGGGCCACGGGATATCACGAGGTACGTGACCGCGTGCTGACCGAGCTGGAGACGATGGTCAACCTCGTACGCGCCACAGGGGAAAAACTCATCATCGCGGGCCGCACGTACCGGGTGGCCGAAGAGGCGAGCACCGTGGGTTCGGCGCTGCCGGCGCACGCGGCCGACAAGGGCGTCGCCGCGCAAGACCCTTACCATCTGCCGTCGCTCGCCAACACCCTGCCTGTCTCCGACCCTCCGCCCTCCGGTCTCACGTGGGCGATCGCCCTCCTCGAGCGAGTGTTCGAGATGGCGATCGGGGGATGCGAGTATCCCGACGGCAACGTTGGAGATCTGGCCCGGTTGCGCACCGCCTGGCAGGACGCAGCCAACTCGATCATCGAGGTGGCCAACGACGTCAACGGGCACAGCCGCACGGTCACCATGCACAACGCCGGCGACACGGCGAAGAATTACGCCTCGTTCGCGGCGGCGCTGGCCGGCGCCGGCGACGAGGGCGGCCTGATCTGGCTGGCCGTGGTGTGCGGGAGCATCGCGAACGCGGTGGATTTCCTGATCAGGCAGAAGAACGCGGGCAGAGACCAGTTCATCCGCTCTGCGGAGTTCGTCGCAGCGACGGTCATCGCCGGGTTGTTCCTGTCCTCGATTCTGGGTCCCGAGGCCGAGGGAGCGGCCATGGCGGCCGTCGAGGCCGAGGCACAGTCGCTCCGGGCCGTCCTGTTGTACCTGGCCAAGTCCGTCGGTACGGGGATGTGGTTCGGCGGCGGCCTGGATCTCATCGCGCAGGGCACTCGCATGGAGTACGGCCTCCAGGACGGCTTCAACGTCGGCGAATTCGTCAATGGCACGGTGGCGGGTGGTGTCGCCGGCGGCACCCTGGGGTGGATCGCCAGGGGCGACAACCCCTTCACCGCCAAACTGGCCGGCTGGATGTCGGCCGACGGCCCGAAGGGCTTCGGTGCCCGGCTGAGCATCAACTGGACGGCCGGCACCGGCGTCATGGCCGGTTCCGAGGCCATCGCGAACGACGGACACGTCGATCTCGGCCGTGACCTGGAAGCCGGGTTGGGCATGGCCCTGCTGGGCTCCTTCTCGCACGGAGGCGACTCCGGTCCCAGGCTCCCGAAGGTGGAACTGTCCGACGGCGGCGTCCCGGAGCCCACCCACGGCCGTACCCCTCCCGCCGACTCGGGAGGCGGACTCCCGATCTCCGACACCGGCGTCGGTAAGGATATTGACGTTCAGCCGGTGAACCACGGGTCACAACCCGGGGCCGCGACCGGGCCCGAGACGAGTACCGATCCAGGGACCGCGACCGGCGCGACCGAGCCACAGACCACGCCGTCCGCCAGTCCCACCCCGGAGCCACAGACCACGCTGTCCGCCGGTCCCACCCCGGAGCCACAGACCACGCTGTCCGCCGGCCCGGCCCCGGACCATGGTCCGGCCGCCCCCCACAGCGACCCGACGGT
This sequence comes from Actinoallomurus iriomotensis, assembly GCF_030269445.1. Taxonomy (GTDB): domain Bacteria; phylum Actinomycetota; class Actinomycetes; order Streptosporangiales; family Streptosporangiaceae; genus Actinoallomurus; species Actinoallomurus iriomotensis. The sequence goes on along the minus strand of NZ_BSTJ01000013.1, from coordinate 174,415 downwards.
CTCCACCGCGGATCAGCCGCGGCACGTCACAGGCGAACCGCAGGTGCAGCCCCCCGCGGCGGGACCCCCGGCCGGTGAGGGAGTCGGCCCCGCGCCGCGCGGACCGGACGCCGGCGCTGGCCCGTCGAACCGCATCGCGAACATCCTCAACCCCTCAGCAGCCGGAGAGACCAGGGCACCGCGGCCGAACGTCTCCTCCGCCGAGCCGCAAGCCCGCGTAGCGGACGTTCCGGGCACGGGCGGGCAGTCTTCCGTCGTCGGGTCCGGCCGGCCCACCGACCCGAGGCAACCGGTGCCGCAGGAACGGCCGGTCGCGCCGGACGACCGGGCGTCCGGTGCGGCACCCACGACGGGCGGTGGCCAGGCTCCCCCGGCGGCCGTGGGCGACGCGATCCTCGATCAGCCTCGGCCCGGCGGAGAGGCGACCCGCCACGAGCCGGCCCACCAGAGACGGGATGGAGTGTCCGACCCGTCGCATCCCGGCACGGACGGTGCCTCCCCGCTCCACGCACCGCTCAGCGACGCCGGAGCGCCGGCCGACGGGTCCGGCGCCGCCGCGGAGCAGGGAGCCGCCGCCCTGCGCAGCGAGTCTGGGCAGATCGACCCGCAGGCGCTACGAGACTGGGTGGACACGCTCCCCCGCCTGCCGGACATCACTCCGGACCTCCACATGACGCCCGACGGCGCCCTCAGCACGGCCGCGGGTCCGGGCGGCGTGTACGACGCGGTCCACGACACGGTGCGCGATTTCGGCGCCCGGTCGGTGGGCCTGCCCGCGGACCAGATCCAGCCACACCGGCTCGGCGGCGACGGACCCCAGGGAGCGTCGGGCGCTCCGGTGATCTTCATCGACCATGTGCCGGAGCCCGGCGTACGGGAACGGGTCGCGGTCACCAAGATCTTCCCTGACCTCGACGAGTTCGCCAAGGAGCTGTCCGGACTGCACGGCCTGCGTGATGGACGGTTCACGAAGTTCGACGTGCCGGAGACGCTCTCCGTCGGGATCGCCCGGCTCTCCGATGGATCGGAGGTCGGAATCGGGACGTTCTCACTGGCGCGCGGAGACTCGCTGACCAACCTGATCCAGGCGGTACGGGACGCGCCACCGGGCGACCGCGCCGCGGCGTTCGCGACGGCGCACGAGGGAGTCGGCGAGATCGCCGGAGCCCTCGCCGAGCTCTATCGGCTGACCTTGCGGCCGGAGCGGTCGCCGTCACCTGCGTACCTGCAGTGGTACCTCGACACGCTGCGCGGGCAGGCCGACCTCATGCTCCAGCATCCAGAGGTCTTCGAGGCGCGACGGATCGACGTCGAGGGGCTCCACGCGTCCGTGCGACAGTCGATCGCCCAGTTGGAAAACGATCCCGGCGCGGCGTCCGCGCTGCACAACGACACCAATCCCGGCAACCTGTTCTATGACCCCGCGACCAAACGGGTCACGCTCATCGATGTCTCCCGGGCACACGAGTCGGTGGACGCCGCCGGAGACGGCATCGGCGCTCCGGCCCACGACCTCGGCGAGCTCAAGGCGTCGCTGGAGGTCTTCTCCCGCATCCTCGACCTTCCCAGGGCGGAGAGCCATGCTTTATGGCAGCACTTCGAGCAGTCGTTCGCGCTGGCCGGCGGCCCGGGCATCCCGCCGGGTGCCGTACGCGCCTTCGAGACGTGCAGTGCCCTGCTCTTCGCGGGCCTGAACAGGCCTCTTCCGGCGGGCCTGCCGCGCGAGGTGGCGGAGGCCCAGCAGGCCGCCGCGGTGGACATTCTCCGGGAGTTGGGAGCGCAGGGTGGGTGACGTTTCGGTTCAATGGTCCGTGCCGCTACCGGACGGCCCCGACGGCACGCTGCTCGCGCTGCCCGAGGGCGGCTGCCTGGTCGCCGCTGGCGGATTCGTGGGGCTCGCGAGGCCGCCGGGCGAGTTCCGCGTCCTGGCCGAGGCGGAGACGATGGTGCGCAGCGCCCCGGTACTCCTGCCGGAGCGCCGGTTCGCCCGTGCCGAGGATGGGTTCGTGGTCGTCCGCGACCGTGAGACGGGCACCACCTGTGCGCGGTGGCGCGAGACGATCGTCACCGAACTCGCCACCGCACCGGACGGCGACCTCCTCTATGCGCGGTGGAGCAAGCAGGACGGCGACGAGCTGACCAAAGCGGCGGCGGACGGCACCGTACGCTGGCGGCGCTCCCTGACCGGGCGGGCCGGTGCCGCGCCCCTGGCCGTCAACGAGCTGATCGTCGCCGCCGACGGCGCCACTCTGCGGGCGTACGACGCGGAGGGCCGGGAAGGCTGGGTGGCGAGCCACGTGGGCTTCGGAACGCAGCCGCCGCCGACGCCGTACGACGAGGTGACCAGACCGCTCGCCGAGTTCGGCGACGACGTCGTCGTGGCGGAGCTCCGGTGGTCCGACGATGGGGGGATCCACCTGTTCGACCTGCGGGAGGAGACGGTACGACGGCTGGAGCCGCCGATCGCCGTCCACCATCCATCGACGGCTCTGCCCGGCCGCGGAGTCGTGGCGATGGGGCCGACGACGATCGCCGGCGACGGCACGACGACGCGGCGGGTCGTACTCCTCGACCCGTCCGGTCAGGTGTCGTGGACGCACGAGCTGACGGTCGAGCCACGGGCGCTCCTGGCCACGCCGTCCGGTGACGTCATCCTCGGCGCGAGTCCCGACCTCGACTACTGGGAGAAGTACCACCGCTGGTACACACTGTCGGCGGAATGCCTCCTGCGGTGCCTGGCCGGAGACTCGGGCGCGGAGCGCTGGACGTGGCGGCCCGGCGAGCCGCTCACGTACCAGCCGTCCGTCGACGCCGCGGGCACGGTGTTCGCCGCGGGTCGTGGCCGGTTGTGGGCTCTCGCATGAGCCGGTGGAATCCCCCGGCGCTGCTCCGTACGGAGACACGGGTGCGGTGTGGCGCCTCGCGTGTCACCGTCGACCGCTCGCTGCTGGGCGAGATCGCCGCCTACGGCCGCGACATCTCCCACCACGCCTTCTACTGGGGCGCCAAACTCATGCTCATCACCACCGCCGAAGGAGTCGTGACGGCCTTCAGCCTGGCCAACCCCAAAGAACTCGACGAACGCAAACAGGCCCTGCACCTGCTGCACGTGACCCCGATCGCCGCAGGTGCCTGCCCGGTGGTGCCTTGAACGCCACAACGCCCGCACCATCGACGGGCTATGGGCCCGCACCAGCCAGCGCGCCCTCAACGCCGCGATCTGGCACAACCGGCTGATCAACGCACCCGTCAAGCGCTCCCTGATCGCCTACGACCATTGACCAACACACATATCCCATCAACGATCTAGGCGATCACCATCACCGACGCCCTGGATGCCGCACTGGCCGGCCGCCGAAGTGACTGCCCACCGGCAGAGAAATGACCGTGTTCAAGACAGAACCACCCGCAAGTTCACGTGGTCGTTGTCGGCGGGACTGGCGGGTCTGTGTAGCCACAGCGTCGAGAATGCCCAGCTCAGCACGAGTGCGCCGCCAAGGACTTGAACCCCGGATGCCTGAGGTCAGGCTCGGATGGCCGACCCGGCGCTCTCGTCGCGCCCCGGTGAGCGCGTGATCTCCTCGAAGCCGCCGTTCGGAAGCTGCCGGAGCAGTCCGGTCTCGATGCCGTGTTCCCTCCTGTGGCGCTCTTGTTGTTGCAGGCCGAGACAGAGTCTCTGGGTGACGGCGAAGGCCAGGAACGGTCCCGCGATCACGGCGACGCGGAAGAAGAGGGTGAGGGCGTTCAGCGACAGGTCGAAGTGGGTGGCGATCTGGTCGTTGGCGGCGGCGGCCCACAGCAGACCGTAGAAGGTGATCCCGGCCGCGCCGATCGCGGTGCGGTTGGCGTGGTCGCGCGGGCGGTCCAGCAAGCCGTGCGGTTGTCCGTCACCGGTGAAGCGTCGTTCGATCGCCGGGTAGGCGGCCAGGAGGGTGAAGAAGCAGCCGGGGACGACGAGCGCGGGGACGAGCACGGCGAGGCTGAGCGGGTGTCCGAACACGGTCGGTTCCCAGTTCGGCATGATCCGCAGTGCGCCGTCGAGGAAGCCCATGTACCAGCCGGGTACGGCACCTGAGGTGATCGCGCCGGGCTCGAAAGGGCCGTACAGCCAGATCGGATTGACCTGGACCGCCTGCCCGAGCAGGGCCAGGATCGTGCAGCTCGCGCAAAACAACGCCCCGGATGAGGCCAGCCGGACCCGCCGGTCGATGCCGACGGGGTGCCGGTCGGAGAAGCGCGTGTGGCCATGTCGCCGTACGAGCCGGTACCGCAGGACCAGCAGCCCGAGCATGAGGACGGTGATGAGGAGATGGGCGCCGTACAGGTTGGGGATGATCCTGTCGCCGGGGAAGTCGCCGCCGAACAGCCAGAGTGACAGGTAGCTGCCGACCACCGGGATCGACAGGACGATCCCCTGGATGAGACCGAGGCTGCCGCCGGAGAGCTGGTCGTCGGGCAGTACGGTGCCGGTGACGCCGGCAGCCATGCCCAGCACGAGCAGCGTGACCCAGATCAGCCAGTTGGCCCCGCGCGGCCGGCGGAACGCGCCGGTGAAGAACAGGCGCAACAGCTGCAGCAGCACCGCGGCGACGAAGATGAGGGCGGCCCAGTGGTGGATCTGCCGTACCAGCAGGCCACCGCGGACATCGAAGCTGAGATGCAGTGTCGACGCGTAGGCCTGGCTCATGCCGACGTCACGGAGCGGAGCGTACGTGCCGTGGTAGACGGTCCTGCCCATCGACGGTTCGTAGAAGCACGTGAGGAAAGTGCCGGTCAGCACCAGCACGACGAACGCGTAGGCGGCCATCTCCCCGAACATGAACGACCAGTGGCCTGCGGCGAAAGTACGGCCACCTTCCCGCTTCGACCGTGACCTGAGAGTCATCAGCCTCCCCCAATCTGCCGGTATCTCGCTGATATGACTGATCGGAGGAGGCGTTTGTGACGTCGCAAGCCCAGGGAGTGTCGCAGATCACGTCACTGCGGCAAGATCACACGACGTGACGGACTCGGTGGCCTTCCACACGAATACGTGCAGGCCGCATAGGCGTAGCCGAAAATCTGGGCGGAAAAGGCGATCGCCACGCTGATCCTCACCAACCGGTCCAGTGAAACCTGCTACCTCGTTCAGGCATCCTTGCTGACCGCGCCGTCGCTGACGATCCGGCGCACGCCCCGGCTGATCCGCCGGGCCGACCCGGAAACCCTTTTCGTGACCTGCACCGTTCGCGGTCACGCCGTCGGAGAGCAAGCCGGTCGGCAGGCGGATCTGCGTATCGGGGATCTGATGCTGCGCGACAGCTCGCGTCCCTACCTGACCAGGTTCGGGTCGGGCGATCCCGCAGGGGGCCGGTTGCTGTCGTTGCAGTTCCCGCGCTCGATGCTGCCGTTGCCCGAGCGGAGCGTACGGAGGCTCAGCGCGGTCCGCATCCGGGGCGACCGGGGCATCGGTGCGTTGGCCTCGCAGTTTCTTCTGTAACTGGCCCGGTCCCTGGAGGAGTTCAGCCCGGCCGAGGCGGCGCGGGTCTCCACCCTGACCCTTGATGTGCTGACCGCCGCGTTGGCCGGCGCGCTGGACGCCCACGAGTCAGTGCCGACCCACACCAGGCGGCGTGCTCTGATGGCACAGATCCACGCCTTCATCCAGACCCACCTGGGCGATGTCAACCTGCCCCCGGCCGCGATCGCCTCAGCACACCACATCTCCCTGCGCTACCTGCACAAGCTGTTCCAGCAGGACGGGCGCACCGTCGCGGGCTGGATCCGAGAACGCCGCCTCGAACAGTGCCGACGCGATTTGACCGATCCCCACCTGGCCGCATCATTAATGCCACGACGCAGCGTGCCGATCGCTCTCACCATCGCTTTCGGCGCGGCGCTCCTGTCAGGCGCTCAGGCGGACGCCGCGCCATCGACCAGCGCAGCGGTGACACCGACTTGCACCTACAACCGCGTTTGCTTGTGGTCACAACCCTTTTTCCAGGGGTTCAAGAACTCGCAGGCTCCGGCCGATCCAGGAAACTGCCAAAACCTGCCGATCACCGCGCATTCCGTCTGGAACAACACGCCGTACACCCAGCGGTTGCATGCCACTTGGCTCTGCATGCGAGGCAGTGTCCTTATCGCGCCTTTCCAGCAGGTGACGGACCTGGGCACCGGGCGTAGGGGACTCGGCGCGTACTGATCTGGCATCCGGACGGGCACGCTCGGTAGACGGGGAAACGCGCGGGCCCGCCCATCGGAGGGTCGGGCATGCACCGCCGGCTCGCGAAGCGGCGCGGGCCGGCGGTGCCGCACGCAGAATGCTCGGCCAGGGCCACCAGCCGGATCTGCGAGTAGCCGGTACGACCGTGGTTGCCGCGTTGTTCGGTGAGGTGGGTCAGCATCCTGGAGTTGTCGGCACGGTCAGGGTGGTGCCGTCGATCGCGCAGACCAGCAGGCCACGCCACCGCGTTCCTCGCTGCCCCATCGGAGGCGGCACGGGAGAGGTCTTGCGGGTGGCGTTCGCTGGCGCCGTGGTCACGTTGGTCGAGCGCGATGACCCGATACCGGGGACTCAACCTCTGGCACATCAGGTCCCATCCACCTGCATGGCCGGCCGGCTCGTGCAACAGTACGATCGGCTGTCCCGATCCGCCCCAGTCTCGACAAACCAGCCGGACGCCGTCTCGCACCACCACGGGCTCGGACCACGCCAACCTCGGCCCCATCCAGGATCGGCTGACTTCGATCACGCCGTACAAACCTTGGTCGCTTGCTGAGCCGACAAACCGTCGAAGCAAGGCCCCCGGCGCGGACCAGTCCGTGGCGACCGAGGCGAGGACGGCTGCGGCGACGCCGTGCTTCCAGACTGTCTGTCGTTCGGCAGCTGGGTCGACGCGCTGGGGGTTACGCGGGTGGGGATCTGCGTCGTGGACATGTCGGGCTCCGTTTCCTCGGCAGCCCGCCCGGTGCGACCGCTCATGCCCCTCCACGAACGGGCGGGTCCGGATCCGACAGGTCGCGAGAAGATATGTTCTACGGGTGAATGCGTGGTTGACGCAGCACCAGCGCGAGTCCCGGCCGTGACGCCGGCGCAGCCAGTCTCGTCGGCGCTGAGCCTGCACACGAGCGTCCGGTGCTTCTGCGGCAGGACGTCGAACGAGCAGTTCGCTTATGAGGATCCCGATCGCAAGGTTTTCCGTGGCAGGTTGTCGCATCGACGGAATGCCGTTCGTAATGGGGGTAGACGGCGGTCATCCGGACCGCCCAGAACTTAAGGAGAAGCGGGATGACGCACTACCTGTTGACCGTGCACGGCCCCGCCGAGATAAATGAGTTCGGCAACTACGGCTCCAAGGAGGAGATGGAGGAGGCGTTCGCGGCGACCGGCGCCTTCAATGACAAGCTTCGTGCCGATGGCTACTGGGTCTTCGCCGGTGGGCTCGCGCCGGCATCGACGGCGACCGTCGTCGACGGCCAGGGTAAGACGCCGGTGATGACCGACGGCCCCTACCTCGAGACCAGGGAGGTCATCGGGGGTTTCTGGGTCATCGACGCACCCGATCTCGACGTGGCGCTCAAGCTCGCGGCCGAGGGGTCTAAAGCGTGCCGGGGCAAGGTCGAGGTCCGTCCATTCGACGGCCTCGCCTGAGCCGGCCCGCCCGACGACTGTTCGATGCAGGGCGGAAAGGCGGCCGTCGAGCGGGTCTTCCCCGCGAGGAATACGGCCGCCTGATCGCCTCGCTCGTCCACCGCTTCGGTGACATCGACATCGCGGAGGAGGAGGCGGAGCGACGACGCCGGCATCTGATCGGCTTCGCGTACGAGCGGATCAGCCCAGCGAACCGCCACAGGTCTGCAGGGCTGATCGCCACTGCCGCCGGTACCGGGCAGCGAATCGCCGTTCCACCGTCTGAGAAGGACGATTCGGTGCCGCCCTTAGAGGTCCTAACACATTGTCTTGTTGAGGCGTCGCCAGCAGATGATGGTGCTGGCGAGGGTCATGAAGGCTTCGTGGATGTCGTCGCGGATCTCCCAGCGGACGCGTAGTCGTCTGAACCAGTGGAGCAGGGCAATGGTCTGCTCGATGACGTAGCGGTGGGTGCCCAGGCCTGAGCCGTGGGGTGTGCCGCGGCGGGCGATCAGGGGCTTGATGCCTTTGGCCCGGACGAGGCGTCGGTATTTGTCGTGGTCATAGCCTCGGTCGGTGAGGAGTGTGTCCGAGCGTCGGCGTGGCCGGCCGACCTTGCCTCGTACCGGCCCGATCGCATCGATCAGCGGCATCAGCTGAGTGATGTCGTTACGGTTCCCGCCGGTCAGCGTGACGGCGAGGGGGATGCCGTTCCCGTCGCTGATGACGTGGTGTTTGGAGCCCGGTTTGGCGCGGTCGACCGGGTTCGGACCGGTTCTGGGCCGCCTTTGAGCGCCCGCACATGTGAGCCGTCGACCACCGCCTTGGACCAATCCAGCTGATCAGCGGCCTGCAGTTCGGCCGGCAGCAGTTCGTGCAGCTTGTCCCACACCCTGGCCTCATGCCAGTCCGCAACCGCCGCCAGCAGGTCATGCCTGAGCCGAACCCCAGTTCCTGAGGCAAGAACTCCCACGGGATCCCGGTGTAGAGCACGAACAAGATCCCGCACAGCACCTTGCGGTCATCGATCCGCTTGCGCCCCGGATGGTGCTTGCGCCGTTTGATGACCGGCAACAGCGGTTCGATCCGCTCCCACAAGCCATCGGAGACGAGCCAGGGCTGACCAGGGTTCCGCTGCCCGATATCGCCACTCCCGAGGGAGCCGAGACCAGCCTGCACAGCGTCACAGCGCTCGCTTCGAACGACGTCTGGGCGGTCGGCGACTACGACTGGCTCCCCACCGACGGGCAGCCACGGCAGTACCGCTCGGTCGCCCTGCACTGGGACGGAACATCCTGGACCCGCGTCCTGACGCCGGACGGCCGGCACGCGGTCTCCGGCGTGACCCCGGACGGCGCCGGCGACGTCTGGATGGTGCAGGACACCCCGGAGGTCGCACCGATGTTCGCCAAGAAGGAGCTCCTGCACACTCACCTACCCGTACAGCTACGACTGGCGCGGCGCCGCCCTACACCCACGACTGATCCCGGATGCGGGAGCGCGCCTACCTCGCAGCGCCGAGGCTCACCTGCCACCTAGAAAACGACATGCTGCGAACGAAGGCATGTGCGTTTGGTTCGTGTCCCCCGCCGTACTGAACCCCCATCTCGCAAGACTGGCGCGCGCCCCTCAGCGTGAGCCGCCCTGACGAGAACTGCCGAGTAGGGCAACACTGTCCCCAATGATCAGAAGACCGAAAGGCTGCATTCCCTTGTTCTGTGCGCCCTGCAGGGGGCGCCTCAGTGGATCAAGAGAAAACCTCGGTTGACCAGCGGAAACGTTGATCGCCGGGGTTTCGTGCGTGTGCAGCCGTATGCCGTCCGAGGCGACTCGTTGTCGGCGTCCACGTACTATGCGCGTATTCGAGGGTGGGGCGTCTTCGCAGGTCAGCGTTCAAAGCGTCAAGGCGCCGACGCTGCGCGCCGCCGCGGCCCACCGCAGTAACGAACTCGCCGCAGCACCTCCACAGGCCCCGACCAACAGGGCTTTTCGATTCGCTCCTCACACCCTGACCTCTTGGGGCGTATCTCTTCCCGACACCCGCCCAATGCGAATGATCCCGGGATCATAGATCCCGGGACCATGGACATCGGTTCAGGGGGCCTCTTCAGCCTCGCGGTAGAGGTCACGGAGGCGCTGTTCAATGTCGATTCCCGCGGTCAGAGTGGCCAGTGCGGACTCGGCGGTCTGATCGAGGAGTCGGTCGAGTACGAAGTCGGTCTCCTTATCCATCGCCGTCCTCCTTCCTGGTCGGCTCGTGGTTGCGCTGAGCGATGGTCTGCGCGAGCTTGCGCCGCGCGTGCCGCAGCTGAGACCGGACCGTGGCGGCCGTCCGGCCGGTGAGTTCGGCGATCTCGCTGGGCCCGTAGCCGTCGATCGCCCACGCCATGATCTCGCGCTGGTCGGTCGGCAGCCCGGCCAGCATGTTCATGACGTACTGGACGTCCCCGTCGAAGGCCAGCTCCTTCGTCTCCTGGATCCAGCTACGCTGGACCGCCTCATGCTCCCGCTTGGCGTTCTTGCGGCCGCGCAGGTAGATCCGCGTGGCGGCGGTGCGCGTGTAGGCGGCCGGCGCGGTGACGTCGTCCCAGTGGCGGAAGACATCGAGCATGGCCTGCTGCGCCACGTCCTCGGCCTCCGGCAAGGACGCGCCAAGGCGCACCGTGAAGCGGATCAGGCGAGGAAGGTCGAAGCGGAAGTAGTCATCGAAATTTTCGGGGGTGAGGTCGCTCTGGGCGTACAAGGGGCCTGCTCCTTTGTGTGGTGTCGGCGTAGTGCCTGACCGCGGGATGGCAACATGGCGTGGCCCTTCTCCTGTGGTGGGTGGTTCAGAGGCGCCGCCATGCTGCGGTGGCCCCCCTTTTGCTCTATCAGTGTCGTATGGAGCTCCGAACGTGCAGTCCCTTCTCCAGATATTTTCGGGAAGGGTTCGAAGTCAGCGGATCCAGCGCCACATGAGGACGACCCCAAACGCGATCGCTCCCGTGATCACGGTGATCAAGACCGAACGGGAGGCAGCGTAGGCAGCGGGGACGCCCACGAGCATCGCGTTCACGACGGCCATCAGTCCCGGCGTGCTCACGTGCTCATTCGACGACGGCACTGTTCCATCTCGCTGCTGCACTGAGGGCTGAGGGGTTTCCTGCTGCATCGCTCCTCCATCTGCACGCCTGTCCGGCATCGACAGGGAAGTGCGCAGACCGGGCGCGATGTGCAAACCCGATATCGATCACACGACGACGATCGTCATTCCAGCCTGCATATGACACGCCGGGCCCCACGGGGCGACTCGGAGCGAACCCTGCTCTCCCAGATAGCCCCACCCGCAGCAGGACGTCCGACGACGGCTCCGGCGCTGGCAGCCCTTCGTCCGGAATTGGATCCTCCGCGCGGAACGGACACGCTCGCGTCGCACGCGGACAGCTCAGCGGAGCCGTGTGCGACTCACAAGTTCCTGCCTCCCGCGGGGCCTCTGACCCGGGGATAGGGAAGGCCGGACATTTGAGTTGCGGTGATTACGGGGCTGGGGTGGAAGCTGCCATTCGGTCATCCCATCGATGACCTTGTCGGTGATGGTGGAGATGGTCTGCTTGGACACGCTCGCGCCATAGACCTCGGCCAGGTACGCGGAGATCTCCCCGTGCGTCAGGCCCTTGACAGACAGCGACAGCGACCATCTCATCCACCCCGGTCAGCCGACGCTGTCGCTTGCGGACGATCTGCGGCTCGAAGCTGCCGTCTCGATCGCGGGGCACGTCGATCTGGACCGGCCCGATGTCGGTGGTCACGGTCTTGGACCGGTGCCCGTTGCGGGAGTTGGCGCTGTCCTTACCGGCCGGATCGTGCTTGTCATAGCCGAGGTGGTCGGTGATCTCACCTTCCAGCGCCGACTCCAGCACCCGCTTGGTCAGTTGCTGCGGCAGACCGCCCTCACCGGACAGTTCCAAGCCCTCCGCGCGGGCCCTGGGCTACTAGCTGATCGACCAGATCAGTACCGGACTTCTCGGCGCCCTTGCTCTTGGCCGGCTTGCCGGACTCAGTCACTGCGGCGTCCGCCTTCACTTCAGTTGTCGTCATCGGGTGATCACGACGGTGGCCTCGGCCCCTTGGTATCCCTTGTCTGCCATGAGGACGCTGGCCTACTCCAGTTCGCGCAAGATGCCCCAGATCCGGGCGGCGGTCAGATCGTGGGTCTTGCCGGGCAGTGCTCCGGAGGTCCACAGGATGGTCCCGTCCGGGCTGGCGATGACCTGTACGTTTATGCCGTGCACGCGATGCTTGCCGGAGAAGTAGGGCCGGTCGGCCTTGACCCGGTCGGTGTGGATGAGTGTCCCGTCGAGGATCACGTGGGTCAGCCCGTCCCGCTTGGCCTTGCGTATCGCCTGGGTGAGTTTGGGCGAACGCGCCGACAGCAGCATCACGGTCTCTTCCACGTACCGCCAGGCCGTCGTGGCCGAGACCACAAATCCCGCGCTGATCTCGGAAACGTCTCGTCTTTACGCAGGTAGACCAGGACGAGCAGGCTTGTCGGCCGGGGTCGAGCAGCCGCCGTGGCGATCCGATTTTCTTGTGGTGCCGGCGGATCAGTCCCACGACGTAGTTCAGCGTTGAACGCGACAAATCGACGGCGGCACGGCAGAACAACACCGAAGCTCCTGGTTGTAATCGGTGTTGGTTGTGGTGATCAGCCCATCTACCGGCAGCTTCTCTGCGTCACGGCCCGAACCGGGCATCGCGATCACGCTGTGACCAGCAGCCCTCCGCCAGAGGATGAAACGGATTCAAGGAGGCAAAGGGATCTCAAAGCCAAGGACCTTGGAATACTGCTTAGCCCAGTATGCCGCCGATTTTCGAATCTCAAGTCGATTCCCATTCGGCAGAATGAGCACATCGCTCGACATTTTATTGACTATACAATCAATTAGGTCGTTAGCATTTATATCGCTCGCCAGGACAAGCGATTGAACCAACCTTGCGGGGTAGCTGGCGGCCGGCTGCCATGCATATGCTGCGCCGCGAACCACATCAGACTCCTCCGCAAGAAGCGACGCAAGATCGGCCCGATCGCGGACAAATTCGATCCCGTGACGCATTTCATCAAGGCAAAGCAGCAATGACTCACGTTCTCCCTTGAGTGGCCAGGAAAGTACGCCTTCACTTATGGCCCGAACCCTGACAGACATTCCTCCATAAGGCTTCAAAGCATCGAAGAATTTAGCGTCACCAACATTGACGCTCCAGGTCAAGAAACCTTCAGGCCCCTTGGAGATCCATGTTACATAAGATAGCTCACCCTGCGTCCATTTAACATCACCACGCCTTGATATCTCGGCGACTTCGGGAATGATGCCCGATTCCATCGCGCCTCCGAGAATCTCGGAGGCACTCATCGGCTTGGTCAACTCCGAATCACCACTTAAACCACCTGTAGGGACTCTTTGGCATAGCCGCCAGACGAAATGAGACTCCATCTGGAGTCTGAGTGTACGTCCAGAGCTCGCCGTAGTCGACGCCCATCTCGTTCATGTACCGTCGGAGCTGCCTTGTGCCAGCCTTGATACCGCTCCTCGTATCAGGCTTAAGCTCCACAGGAAAGCCGCCATCTGTAAATCCATCGGGAATACTATCCGGTGAGATCGCTCTCCCCGGAGCATATCCAAGAGAGTCGAGGTGCTCGCCCCACTCTGGCCCATTGTGTACAACCTGGCCCGCTTGGACGACGGTGTAAAAACGCAGCTCACCCAACCAGGCGGCGCAGGCGGAGCACCCGAACTCCGCAACTCCAATGCCCACTAAAACGACCCTGACGGCAACCGCCAATCCATGTACCTCCACTCCAAATACCTACTCATCGAAGGCAACTACTTCAACATCCCCGATGACAAGGTCGTCTTCACCGGAAGCCCCAACTACACCATCGACGGCCTTCGCTACAACGATGAAGCTCTCCTCAAGATCGAAAACCCTCAAGTCCACGACCAATACCGCCAAAACTTCACCGACGCCTGGAACGCAAGCGCGACACCCAATTAATCCAGTCAATATTTCGTCGGCACCAACTAAAACCGATCAGCTCCGATCGGCAATGGCCAACTTGACGCGCGGCGACATCGGACCGAACCGCATATCCACTACCACAAATGAGGTTCAGTGCGGCGTCCTACGGTTGCCATCGGCGCGATCTCGCTACTGCTCGGCGGTGCCTCCGGGCCCGACAGCCGCTCCGTCGCCGACGTCACCGCCCTGTCACCGGATGACGCCTGGGCCGTGGGCGGTCAGCTCCGCGCGAGCAGAGGCGTACCGTTCGCCGAGCACTGGGACGGCGCGTCCTGGACCGAGGTGCCGCTTCGGTGCGTAGGTGTTCTTCGGCTGGGCCTCGCTCGCCCTGGACGAGAAGGGCTGTGGCGAGGTCGATGCGGACGCCGGCCTCGGCGCGGGCGTAGGTGCCGACGACGGCCGCGAGGCCGGTATTCAGTTGTTCGAGCGCGTCTTCGGGAAGTGCCCGTTCCGACCCGCACGCGCGCCTGCGCTTCGTACTGGACCACCTGGGCCACCCGGAGCACACCGTCGGCTGATCGCTCTCGCCCGTCAGCGCCGTGACCTGTGGAGGCGAGTGACGACGACGTCTTCTAGGGCGCTGACGAGCAGGTCGACGTCAGCCTCGGTCGCCACGAGCGGGGGTGCGAAGCGCACGGTGGAGCCGTGGGTGTCCTTGGCCAGGATCCCGCGTTCCATCAGCTCCTCGCAGACCTCGCGGCCGGTCATGAGCGCGGGGTCGATGTCGACGCCGGCCCACAGGCCACGGACGCGAACCGCGAGCACCCCCTGTCCGACCAGCGCGCCGAGCCGGCTCGCGAGGCGTTCGCCGAGGACGCGGGCGCGTTCCTGAAACTCCCCGGTCTTCAGCATCTGGACGACCTCGTGGCCGATCGCGGCGGCCAGCGGGTTGCCACCGAAGGTCGATCCGTGCGTCCCGGGGCGCACCGTGCCGAGCACGTCGTCGTCCGCGGCGATGGCCGAGACCGGATAGAGCCCGCCGCCCAGCGCCTTGCCGAGGACGTAGATGTCGGGGACCACGTTCTCGTGGTCACAGGCGAAGGTGCGCCCGGTGCGTGCCAGGCCGGACTGGATCTCGTCGGCGACCATCAGGACGTTCCGCTCCGTACAGAGGACGCGCAGGTCGCGTAGGAAGCCTGGCGGGGGCAGTACAACACCGCCCTCGCCCTGTACGGGTTCGAACAGCACCGCCACGACGGTGTCGTCGAGGACGTCGGCGACGGCCCGTACGTCGCCGTACGGGACGGAGACGAATCCGGGGGTGAACGGCCCGTAGTCGTCGGTGGCGACCTCGTCGTCGGAGAAGCCGATGATCGTGGTGGTACGGCCGTGGAAGTTGCCGCGCATCGTCACGATGCGAGCCTTGCCGGGCTCGACACCCTTGACTAGGTAGCCCCACTTGCGGCTGACCTTGATCGCGGTCTCCACCGCCTCCGCACCGCTGTTCATCGGCAGCACCTGATCTTTGCCGGTGAGTTCGGCCAGGGCTTGCGCGAAGGGACCGAGCTGGTCGTTGTAGAAGGCCCGGCTGGTGAGGGTCAGGCGGTCGAGCTGCTCGCGGGCGCGCTCGATCAGCCGCGGCAGGCGGTGTCCGAAGTTCAGCGCCGAGTAGCCGGCGAGGCAGTCGAGGTAGCGGCGGCCCTCGACGTCGGTCACCCAGGCGCCGTCGCCCGACGCGAGCACGATCGGCAGCGGATGGTAGTTGTGCGCGGCGTGGCGTTCGGTCTGCTCGATGTGCGCGGCCGAGGCGGTGCCGGCCTGGGTCGTGCCGACAAGATCTGCCGTGCTCATGCCGTCCACTCCCGACGAGTCCGGTTCATGCCTAGCCCTCCGAATATGTACGAAACTAGAGATTCACTTTCTGATGGCCATGGCTATCATGTAATCTCCGTTTCACACAAGGATCGTTTCGCAACCCGAGAGGCCAGCCCATGGACGCCATCACCAACGTTCCCGCGCCGGCCAACGAACCGGTCCTCGGCTACGCGCCGGGCAGCCCGGAGCGCGGCCGACTAGAGGCGGCCCTGGCCGAGCTCGCCGCGGCACCGCGCGAGCTGACCCACGTCATCGACGGCGAGCGGGTGGCCGGCGCGGGCGCTCCGGTCGAGGTGCGACAGCCGCACGCACACGGCGAGGTCCTGGGCGTGCTGCGCAACGCCACGGCCGATGACGCACGTGCGGCAGCCCGCGCAGCGAAACGGGCGGCGCCGGCGTGGCGGGCCCTCCCGTTCGACGAGCGGGCGGCGATCCTCCTCAAGGCCGCGGAGCTGCTGTCCGGGCCGTGGCGGGCTCGTCTCGTGGCGGCCACGATGCTGGGCCAGTCGAAGACCAGCCACCAGGCCGAGATCGACGCCGCGTGCGAGCTGATCGACTTCTGGCGCTTCAACGTGCACTTCGCGCGGCGCGTCCTGACCGAGCAGCCGGTGGCGAACGACGCCGGCGTGTGGAACCGCACCGACTACCGGCCGCTGGAGGGGTTCGTCTACGCGATCACCCCGTTCAACTTCACCGCCATCGCCGGGAACCTGCCCACCGCGCCGGCCCTCATGGGCAACACCGTCGTGTGGAAGCCGTCCCCGACACAGCAGCTCGCCGCGAGCCTGACCATGGACCTGCTGACCGAGGCCGGCCTTCCGCCGGGCGTGATCAACATGGTCACCGGCGATGGTCTCGCGGTGTCCGAGGTCGCATTGGGCGACCCCGACCTGGCGGGCATCCACTTCACCGGCTCGACCGCGACGTTCCAGCACCTCTGGCGCGAGGTCGGCGCCAACATCGGCGGCTATCGCGGCTATCCGAGGCTGGTCGGCGAGACGGGCGGAAAGGACTTCGTCCTCGCCGCGCCCTCGGCCGAGCCCGCCTCCCTGATCACCGCGCTGGTCCGGGGCGCCTTCGAGTACCAGGGGCAGAAGTGCTCCGCGGCCTCGCGGGCCTACGTCGCGCGAAGCGTCTGGGACAAGATCAAGGACGAGCTGGTACGCCAGACCGGTGAGCTCTCCCAGGGCGACGTGCGGGACTTCGGCAACTTCATCGGCGCCGTAATCGACCGGCGTGCGTTCGACCGCCTCAAGGAGGTCATCGATGCGGTGCGCACGGACGCGCGGGTGACGGTCCTCGCTGGCGGGACCTACGACGACGGCGAGGGATACTTCGTCCGCCCCACCGTCCTCGAGATCGCCGACCCCGGCCACGAGGCGTTCGGCACCGAGTACTTCGGCCCCATCCTCGCGGTGCACGTCTACGAGGACGACGACTACGACGGCGTCTTCGAGCTGATCGACTCCGCCTCGCCGTACGCGCTGACGGGCTCGGTCATGGCCACCGACCGCAACGTGATCGCCGAGGCGTCCGAGCGCCTGCGGTTCGCCGCCGGCAATTTCTACGTCAACGACAAGCCGACCGGGGCGGTGGTGGGCCAGCAGCCCTTCGGCGGCGCGCGCGGGTCGGGCACGAACGACAAGGCCGGCTCCGCCGCCAACCTCCTGCGCTGGACCAGTCCCCGGTCGATCAAGGAGACGTTCGTGCCGGCGACGTCTTACGCGTATCCGCACATGTCCTGACGTCGTGCGCGGGTGCCGCGAATCATGTAACAAATATTTCAGGCAATGACAGATCTTGCTAACCTTGAAACATGGACATGGTCGCTGGCGAGTACGCGTCGGTTCGCAAGCTGCTGCTCACCACGATGGACGAGCTCAGCAACGGCGAGCGCAAGGTCGCGAGGGCGTTGCTGGCACAGTACCCCGCCGCCGGGCTCACCACGGTCTCCGATCTCGCCGCGAGCGCCGGCGTCAGCCCGCCGACGGTGGTCCGGTTCGTCACCCGCCTCGGCTTCGGCGGATTCCCGGCGTTCCAGCGGGCGCTGGTCCACGAGCTGAACGGCGAACTCGGTTCGCCCCTCAAGCAGTACGCGCAGAAGGCTCGCGGCTCCGGCAAGGGCATCCTGCCCGAGACCCACCAGGCCTTCGCCGCCATGCTCGAGACGAGCTACCAGGAGATCCCCGAGTCGGAGTTCACCACTCTGGTCAAGATGCTCTGCGACCCGGGCCGCGACATCCGGGTCGCGGGCGGCCGGTTCAGCGGGCTGGTCGCGGAGTACCTGGTGATCCACCTCTGGCTCCTGCGCGACGGCGTACAGCTCGTCGGCTCCGGCGAGATCGACCGGCGACGCACGATCGTCGAGGCGGGCGCCGACACAGTGTTCCTGATGTACGACTACCGCCGCTACAGCGAGGGCAGCCTGCGGCTGGCCCAGGAGATGGCCGACCGCGGGGCCACCGTGTGCCTCATGACCGACAACTGGCTGTCGCCGATCGCCAAGTCCGCCAAAGTGGTCCTGCCCGTACGCGTGGAGTCCGCGTCTCCGTTCGACTCGCTCGTCGCGGCCATGGCACTGACCGAGAGCATCGTGGCAGGCGTCGCCGAATCGCTCGGACCTGCCGGAAAGGAACGCCTCGAACTCGTCGAGGCGTCCATCGAACACGAGTGAGCGGCCCGCAGGCTCAGACCGGCGCTCGCACCTCGCCCTCCGCGCCGGCCGCGCCCTTCGCGGCCTCGGCGCGCTGACTCCTCCGGCGGCCCGGAAGCCGAAGCTCGCGGACGCCCATCAGGCCGAGCGGCGCCTTGATCAGCACGATCAGCAGGACGGCCGCCAGGAGCAGGTCGGCCAGGCCTGCCGGCAGCGCGCTCCCGCCGGTGAACTCGCCGTCCTGGAGGCGCCGCAGGAACTCCTGCAGGACGCTCACCGCCACCGCGCCCACCACCGCTCCGCTGAGCGAGAGGTAACCGCCGATCACGATCATCACGGTGAAGGCGAACGTGGCGCTGAGGAAGAACGCGTTGACGTTGAACGACATCAGGAACCCGGCGTACAGCGAACCGGAGACGCCGCACAGGAAGGCGCTGAGGATCCAGGCGACCGCCCGGTGCCGCCCCACGGCGACCCCGGACGCCACCGCCGCCCAGTAGTCCTCCCGCGACGCCTGCAACTGCAGCCCGCTGCGCGACTTCTTGTACGCCCAGGACACGATGACGGCCGCGACGACGAACGCGAACGCGAGCCACGTCGTCGTGTTCCGCGGGATGCCGATCATGCTGGATGAGCCGCGCGTCACGGCGGTCCAGCTGTTGAGCACGTTGTAGACGACCACCAGGAGGGCCAGCGTCGCGATCCCGGACTGCAGCCCGCTCAACCGCGCCACGACCGGTGCGGTGACCAGGCCGAGCACCAGGGCCGCGAGGCCGCTGAGGAGCACGGCCGGGATGAAGGGCGCGTGCACGTGCGCCAGGAAGCGCAGGCTGTGCGGCAGCTCGGCGAACAGCACTCCCTTGAGCGGCACGGGGATGGTCAGGTACGCGGTCGTGTAGGCGCCGATGGCCATGAACGCGACGTGCCCGAACGACATCACCCCGGAGTTCCCGGTGAACGTCGACTGCCCGATGACGAAGACCAGCGAGATTAGCGTGACCATCGCCACCCGGCCAACGGTGAGGCCCGCGGTGGCGCCGACGAGGGCGGTCAGCAGGCCGAGACAGACCAGCAGGATCGGGGTCTGCGCCGACCGCGACGACGAGGCGAACATCTTCATGACACACGCACCTTCGCTCCCGAGAGCAGGCCTTGCGGACGGACGATCAGCACGAGGATGACCGTGGTGAAGAGAAAGGAGTCGCGGAAGGCGATGAGGTTCGCCGGCAGGACCGTCTCCAGCAGTGTGGTCGCGGCCCCGAGGAGGAACCCGCCGAGGGCGGCGCCGCGCAGGTTGCTCATCCCGCCGACGACGGCCCCGACGACGCCGATGAGCATGGGCTGGAGCCCCATGTCGGCCGAGACCGAGCCCTGCCGCCACACCAGCACGATGGAGCTGATCGCGGCCAGCACGCCGACCACGACGAAGGCGCAGGGGATGACCAAGTTGGCGCGGACCCCCAGGCACTTGGCCATCTGGAAGTTCTCAGCCGCCGCCCGCAGCTGGATGCCGAGGCCGGTGCGGCCGAGCAGCAGCGCGACCGCGGCGAGCGCGCCGCCACACAGCGCGAGCGTCAGCAGCTCCCGTACGCTCACCGAGGCCCCGAGCAGGTCGAGATGACGGGTCAGGAAGCTTTTCGGCGAGACGCCCTGCGCGCGAGGGAGCACGGTCATGCGCGCCACACTCTGCACGGCCAGGCTGACGGCGAAGGAGGCGATCATCAGGGTCACCGGATCGGCGTCTCGCAGGCGGAAGAACGCCAGCCGCTCGCTGAGCAGGGCCACCACCACCGCGAAGACCAGCGCCATGGCGACCGCGACAGGCCACGGGCTGTGCTGGAAGAGGTACATCGCGAACGCCGCGGCCATGATGATCTCGCCGTACGCGAAGTTCATCAGGCCGAGGATGCCGAAGAGCAGCGCGACGCCGATGGTGAGCAGGGCGTACAGGGCGCCCAGCCCGACCATGGCCACCAGGAAGTCAACGGACATGGCTGTTTCCCCTGACGTCGGACGGAGAGAAACCGAGATAGTCCACGACGGCGGGCAGCTTCCCCAGCTCGGCGGCGGAGCCGCAGCCGAGCACGCGACCGGGTGCTTGCACGACGTACGTGCGGTCGGACACTTCCAGGGCGCGTACGGCGTTCTGTTCGACGAGGAGGATCGTCATGCCCTCCTCGCGCAGCCGCACGACCACGTCGAAGATCAGGTCCACGATGATGGGCGCCAGTCCCAGTGTGGGCTCGTCCAGGAGGAGCAGCCGGGGGCGGAGCAGGAGGGCGCGGGCGATGGCGAGTTGCTGCTGCTCGCCGCCCGACAGCAGACCGGCCGTCTTGCCCCAGTACTTCCTCAGGACGGGGAACCGCTCCAGCTCGCGCTCGATGTCGGCGGCGAGGGCCTTCTTGTCCCGGCGGGTCACCCCGCCGAGCCTCAGGTTCTCGCCCACGGTCAGCTTGGTGAAGATGCCCCGGTCTTCCGGCACGTACGAGATCCGCTGCCGGACTGTGGAGAACGACCGGGCGTCGGTGGGTGAGCCGTCGAACGTGATCGCTCCGGAGTGGAGGGGCACGACTCCCATCACGGCCTTGAGCAGGGTGCTCTTCCCCGCACCGTTCTGTCCGATCAGCGAGACGAGCTCGCCCTCTGCGACCTGTAGCGAGGCGCCCTGTACGGCCATGACGGACGGCCCGTACTGGATGTAGGCGTTGTCGATGTCCAGGAGCATGTCAATGCCGCTTCCCGAAGTAGATCTCGATCACGCGCGGGTCGCGACGAACGTCGGCCGGCGCTCCCTCGGCGACGGTCCGCCCGCTGTCCAGGACGTGCAGGTGGTCGCAGGTCTGCATCACGACCGCCATGTCGTGTTCGACGAGGAGGACGCCGCAGTCCCGGTCCTGGGCGAAACCCCGGATGGAGCGGATCAGCGAGACCGCCTCGGACTCGTTCTGTCCCGCCGCCGGTTCGTCGAGGAGCAGGAAGCGCGGCCGGCAGGCGAGCGCGCGTGCGATGGCCGTGATGCGGATGCGCCCGGCGGTGAGGCTCTCAGCGCGGCGGTCCGCGTCCGGCCGGAGTCCCAGCTCGTCGATGATCCCCGCGGCGAGCGCCCGGGCCCTCCTCCGGCCGAGCCCCGACCCCAGCGCCGCGGCCTCGACGTTCTCCAGGACGGTCAGGCGGGCGAACACCCGGCCGCTCTGGAAGGTCCGCACCACACCCAGGCGGACCCGCTTGCGCATCGACATCGAGGTCAGGTCGACGTCGTCCAGGCGGATGGTTCCGGCGGACGCCCTGAGCATCCCGCTGAGGAGGTTCAGCGTGGTCGTCTTGCCTGAGCCGTTGGGTCCGATGAGGCCGACGACCTGCCCGCTGCGGACCTCGATGGAGACGTCGTCGACGGCTTTTAGGCCGTCGAAGTGAACGCCCCCACCGGCCATCCGCAGCACGGACGGCCGGCGGGCGGTTGCGGTACCCATGTCAGCCCGCGCAGGAGTTGTTGTCGCCGAGCTTCGGCAGGGACTTGGCCCGCTGCTGCCCGACGTAGGTCATCTTGCCGCTGTCGACACCGACCACGGTGAGCGGCATGTCGATGATCTTGTGGCAGGTCTTGGAGAAGTACTTGACCTGTCCGACCGGCGTGGTCAGGGGCTGGGAGTCGACGAGAGCCGCGCGCACGTCGGGGCCGCTCAGCGACGATGCGTGGGCGAGCGCCTCGCTGATGGCGCTGACCATGTTGTAGCCGAGCAACGCGTAGCTCGACGACGGCTGGGCGCCGTACTTGCTCGTGTAGTCCTTCGCGAACTTGTCGAGCGTGGGGGACTTCTGGCCGGAGCAGTACGCGTAGCAGGCGAAGGCCGTGTAGTAGATGTCCTTGGCGGTGCTGCCGACGCTGTTCAGCAGCGACTTGCCGTCCAGGGCGGCCGGTCCGACGATCGGCGTCTGGATGCCCGCCTGGTGCAACTGCCGGATCGCGGTCGCGCCGCCCGGGTTCCAGCTCGCCACGTAGACGAAGTCCGGCTGTGGGCTGGCCCGCTTCAGGCGGAGGATCTGGCTACTGACGTCGACGTTGTCTCCGCCAGGGAAGGAGTCGGACCCGACGATGCTGCCGCCCAGGCTCTTGAACTGCGCCTCGAAGTACTTTCCGGCGGACTTGGTGTACTCAATGCTCTGGTCCTGCAGCAGGTAGGCCTTCTTCCACCCGCGCTGGGCCGCCCATGCGGCGCCGGTCGCGCCCTCGACGTCACTACCGGCGTTCGCGGAGAACACGTAGTCGCCCAGGGTGGTGGTGTTCGCCATCTTCGGGTCGCCAGCGCAGATGGAGATCGCGGGGATCTTCGCGCTCTGCGCCGCCGTGGCCCCCGGAGCGCTCAGATCGAAGTCACAGGGCAGCACCAGGAGGTTGACGCCCTTGGCGATCAGGTCGGTCACCGCAGTTCCGACCGTGTTCGGGTCCGAGCGCACGTCCTCGGAGATGGTCTTGATCTTCTTTCCGTTGACGCCGCCGGCGGCGTTGATCTCGTCGACGCGGAGCATCGCGGCCTTGCCCGGCTCGACGTCGAAGGGCGCCATGTTGCCGCTCTGGGAGAGCGCGAACCCGATGACGACCTCCTTCTTCGACTCCGAGCCGGAGGCCCCCGAGGAACACCCCGCGACCAGGGCCGCGGAGAGGACGGCCGCCGCCGCGACAGCGACTCTGCGTCCTGTTTTCGAGCGCGCTGAACTGAACATGTGTCCTACCTAAAGTGAAATGAGTCGTTGACCAGCTGGTTTGTCTGGATCAGTCGGCTGCGGCGCGCAGCGCCCTGCGGACGCACTCGAGGGTCTTCTCGACGTCCGCCTCGCTCGTGGCGGCGTTGAGCCGACGGTCGCCCGTGGGGAAGGCGGGCTCCAGGACGCCCTGGGCCAGCAGGGACGCGTGGTAACGCGCATACCGCTCGCCGTCGGACTGCATGGCCTCGCGGAAGTTCGCGGGCGCTTCGTCGCGGAAGTACACGCACCACTCCGAGCCGAGGCCCGTCACCGTGGCCACCGCGCCGGCCTCATCGATCGCCTGCTGGATGCCTTCGCGCATTCGCGCGCCCCGGGCGTGGAGCGTGGTGAACACGTCGTCGCTTTCCATGATCTCGAGGGTCTTGTTCGCCGCTGCAAGGGCGTACGGCGAGGCGTTGTACGTCCCGTCGATGGTGGCCTCGTCCTTGGTGTAGGCGCCGAGGTGGCCCATGAGGTCGTCGGAGCCGGCGAGCCCGGCCAGGGAGTAGCCGTTGGCGATCGCCTTGCCGAAGGCCGTCAGGTCGGGGGTGATGCCACAGATCGACTGGTAGCCGCCGATCGCCGCGCGGAAGCCGGTCTTCACCTCGTCGAACACCAGCACGACGCCGTTGGCGGTGCAGAGCTCACGCAGGAGTTCGAGGAAGCCGGGCTTGGCCGCGACGCAGCCGAAACTGTGCACGTAGCCCTCGGCGAAAGCGGCGGCGAGCGCGTCCCCGTGCTCGGCGAAGGCGGCGCGCAGGCCGTCGAAGTCGTTCCACTCCACGACCACGACGTCCCCGACGACCGCGGGGTGCAGCCCGCCCCCGTTGGGGGTGTTCAGCGCCGACGTCGTGGTGAGGTCGGCGCGGGAGGAGCCCACCGCGACATGATCGTTCCAGCCGTGGTAGGACCCGTGGAACTTCAGCACCTTGAGCCGCCCGGTCGCCGCACGGGCGACGTGGACGGCGTGCATGGTGGCGTCGGTGCCGGAGGTGCAGAAAGCGACCTTCTGCGCCGAGGGCATGACCTCGCAGATCTTTTCCGCCAGTTCGTACTCGCCGCGCTGCGGTCCGACCCCGGTAAGGTCGCAGGTGTTCACGGCCTGGAAGACCGCCTCGTTGACACGACGGTCGCAGTGGCCCAGCACGATCGGGCCCCAGGCGTTGAGGTAGTCGGTGTACCGGTTCCCGTCTTCGTCCCAGACGTAGGCGCCGGACGCCTTCACCAGGACCTGTCGCCACCCGACGCGGTGCCCGGAGGAGACCCCGCGGGGCACCACTTCGCGGGCCCGGTCCCACGTGGTCGACTGGGCCGTCTCATCGAAGGTTGCCGGCATCTTCGGCTCCTTGTCGCGTGTCGGTGCTGGGAGAGGTTGCCAGGTCCGCGCGCAGGGCGGCGCTCAGCCGCTCCGCGATCATCACGACCGGCAGATGGGTGTTCGCGCTGGGTACTTCGGGCATGATCGACGCGTCCATGACTCGGACGTGACGCAGTCCGTGCACCCGGCCCCGCTGGTCGACGACCGCGCCGGGATCGTCGGGGGACCCCATTCGGGCGGTGCCCACCGCGTGGAAGTAGTCGCCGACCGAGTTCCGCAACCACCGCCGGTAGAAGTCGTCATCGTGCAACGCCGCGAGGGGGGTGCCCGAGGCGTCGACGAACGCGTCGGCGATCAGGTCGGCGAACGGCTTCGCGGCCAGGGCCTTCTCCAGGCAGGCGATGGCCTCGCGCATAGCGGTACGGTCGTGCTCAGTGGCCAGCATCCGCTCCTCGATCACGGGCGGTCCCTGGGGGTCGTCGGGGTTCAGTCGTACCTCGCCCGTCGAAGTGACGCTCATGACCGCGGCCATGACCAGTGCGTGGTGCGCCGGATTCGTCTCGCCCAGCGCGCCGTGCATGGGGAGCAGGTGGATGTCGCCGGTGCCGACGCTCGAGGAGAGCCGCAGGACCGCGCCGATGCAGGGCGCGCCGGGAGCGGCGGCGCGGAACTCAGGCTTCAGCGACAGGAACACCGACGCGGCGGGGTGGTCCTGCAGGCCCTGGCCGAGCCCTGGCCGTTCGTAGGCCTCGGTGCGCATGAGGATTGCGGGCGTCTCGAAGGTGCCGGCGCAGAGGACGACCTCGTCGGCGTCCAGCCGGGTGCCGTCGGTCAGCAGCACTCCGGTGACCGATCGGCCGTGCAGAACGAGGCGGTCCACCTTGCTGTCCGCCCGGATGAGGAGGTTTGGCCGGCCGCGGGCGGGGTCGAGGTAGGTCTCGAGGCTGGAGCGCCGCGCGCCGTCGGTCGCGTTGCGCCACAGCGCGCCGCCGCCGTCGTCGGGCGTGTAGGTGTCGACGTCGCTCGGCAGCCCGAATGCCTCGGCCGCGTCGACGAGGGCGCCGTCGATCGAGGTGAAGGCGGCCCGATCCGACGCGACCAGGTCCGCCTTCAACCGGTCGAACCAGGGCCGTACCTCCGCCCAGGTCCACTCGTCGAGCCCGTAACGTCGCGCCCACCCGTCGTAGTCGTGCGGCAGGCCGGGCAGCGCGAGCATGGCGTTGACGGAGGCCGACCCGCCGACGCCGCGGCCACGGTGGTACTGGCGGAGTTCGTCGCCGGCCAGCCGGGTGGCCAGGAGGTCCGTGTGGAACGCCTCGGGCACGCCCATGGCGTCGATCCAGTTGACCGATGCGAGAGTCCGGGCGGTGTCGGTTCCCGCCCTGTCGGGGCCCGACTCGAGCAAGGTGACGTGGTCGTCGGCGTTCTCGGTGAGTCTCGCCGCGACGACGCATCCGGCGCTGCCGGCTCCCACGACGATGATGCGAGGCATGGGGGTAGACCGTTCTCTTCGGCGGGAGTTGTGGATGGCCTCAGGCGGCCGGTGGGACGAAGAAGTCGCTGTTGAGGACCATGAGGTCGGCGCGATCGAGATCATGGATGTTCGCCCGGCCTATTCCGTACATGGTCTCTCGGATCCCGTCCCTCAGGATCGTGAGGGCCTTGTAGGCGCCCTCTTCGCCCCCGACCGCGAGGCCGTAGAGGAGGGCGCGGCCGGCGAAGACGGCCTTCGCGCCGAGCGCCAGCGCCTTGACCACGTCGGAGCCGCGGCGGATTCCGCCGTCGACCATGACGTCGATCTGACCGTTCAACGCGTCCAGGATGGAGGGGAGATAACGCAGCGGCGAGGGGCTGCCGTCGATGTTGTTGCCGCCGTGGTTGGACAGCGAGATGGCGTCCGCGCCGAGGTCGACGCAGAGCTTGGCGTCCTTGATGGTGTTGACGCCCTTGACCATGAACGGGCCACCCCACAGCTCGCGCAGCCACTTCACGTCGTCCCACGTCGGCGGCGGCGTGGCCTCGAAGTCGGCCCATGCCGCACCGAAGTACGGGACCTGTCCGCCGGCGCCGAACAGGTTCGGCACCTTCAGCTCGGGGATACGGCCGCGACGCAGGTAGTTGCCGAACCACACCGGGCGCGAGAGGGCCTCCGGCGCCAGCTTCACCATCGTCGCGAGGTCGAGCCGGCTCGGCGGCGAGGGCGGGACGCCCCAGTCGCGGCGCGGCGTGTGCGACCAGTCCAGGGTCACGATGAGGGCCTTGGCGCCCGCCGCGCGTGCGGCCTCGACGCGCTTCTCGATCTGGTCCCGGGTGCCCACCCAGTAGAGCTGGAAGATGGTGTTCGGGTTGGCCTGGACCACGTCCTGGACCGAGTCGGCGGCCCAGGAGCTGAGGCCCGTCGCGGTGCCGGCGCGTGCCGCCGCCCTGGCCACGCCGACCTCGCCGTCGGGATGGATCGCCTGTGCGCCCACCGGCGAGACGACGACGGGGAAGTCGATGTCGATGCCCAGGATCGTCGTCTTCGTGTCGAACGAGGTGGGGCGGTCAAAGATCGTCGGTGAGAAGCCCAGTTCGTTGAAGGCCTGAATGTTCTCCCTGAGGGTCCAGCCCTGTTCGTTGCCTGCCTTCACCGCGAGCCATACCGCCCGGGGAAGCTTGCGCTTGGCGAGGCGCTCGGCCTCAGCGAGGTTGTTGAACCGCACTTTGGATGCCACTGCACTTCCCTTCCACTTACCTGTCCGGCGCCTTCAGCTGTGGATCGAGGGGGACCCGTTTGCGCTGGCTCTGCCCCTTCTTACCGCCCGAGGTCGCCTCCGACCTGCCGAAATGCTCCTGGGGCTGCCGAGTGCCAGCAACCGTAGACTGAAATTTCCCTTACGGCAATAGCTAAGATATAAACCTGTGAAACAGAGATGCCGTCCCCGCAGGCGGTGGAACCGCGGTGCCAGGCCGCCCGCCGGGCGGCCGACGCCGGACAGGGCTGCTGAAATCAAGATTTCAAGTCGTGCAGCATTGACTGTCTATGAAATTCTTGTGACACTCTTACGGCTCCGGTAGGTTCGCCGCCCCGCCCGCGCGATCTCCCATCCCCTGAGCGTGTGGGACGCGAGGCCAGACCGACGAGGTAGATCATGAGTGCTTCCACCACGGTGTTCGTGGCAACCAACGACTTGTCGGGCCACACGCGCGGCCGCGCCGTACCCGGCGACGCGCTGGAGCGCGTCCTGCGGAACGGCGTCGGCTGGGTTCCGGCCGATCTGGCACTGACCGCCTTCGGCGACATCGCGCCTAACGTGTTCGGCTCGACCGGGGATCTGAAGCTGATGCCCGATGAGACCACCGGCGTAGAGATCCCCCCGTACGGCGGATCGCCCGGCACGCATCTCTATCTCGCCGACCAGACCCTGCCGGACGGATCCGCGTGGCACAGCTGCCCGCGGTCGTTCGCCCGGACCGCGTTGGACGAGCTCACGCAGGTCACCGGTCTGGAGCTCGTGGCCTCGTTCGAGCACGAGTTCATGCTCCCGGACCTCCCGGACAGCGCGCCGTTCTCCTTCGGCCGCTTCCGCGGCGCCGAGCCGTTCGGCACTGAGCTCGTCGACCTCCTGACCCGGGTGGGCCTAGAGCCCGAGAACTGGCTGCCCGAGTTCGGCGCCGACCAGTTCGAGATCACGCTGCGCCCGGCCTCGGGTCTCGTCGCCGCCGATCGTGCGGTTCTGCTCAAGGAGCTCATCCGGGACCTCGCCGCCCGGCACGGCCGGCGCGTCACGTTCGCCCCCCTGGTCGATCCGGACGGCAGTGGAAACGGCGTACACGTGCATCTCTCGCTGCGCGACGCCGAGACCGGCCGGCCCGTCCTGTACGAGCCGGGTCGTACCGCGAACCTGTCCTCCCTGGGCGCCAGGTTCGCCGCGGGCATCCTCGCCCATGCCCGCGCGCTAGTCGCGATCACCGCCTGCAGCCCCTCCTCGTACCTGCGCCTGGCGCCGCACCGCTGGAGCACTGCCGGCATCTTCCTCGCCGAACGGAACCGCGAGGCGCTGCTGCGCATCTGCCCGACGAGCACGGTCGGGGGCGGTGTCCCGGCGAACCAGTTCAACCTGGAGTACCGCGCGGCGGACGCGACCGCGAATCCGTGGCTGACGCTCGGCGTCCTCGTACGCGCCGGGCTGCGCGGCATTGCCGCCGACTACGACGAACCACACATCTGGCCCGAGGAGATGGAGGAGTCCAGCCTCGGGTCCGTGCCCTCGCTTCCCGGCGGCCTCGCGGAGGCCCTCGCCGAGCTGGAGAAGGACGACGTCGTCTCCGGCTGGTTCTCCCCGGAGCTGCTGCACACGCACTGCTCGGTCAAGCGGGCGGAACTGGCCGCGGTGGAGGGCCTGGACGACAGGCGTATGTGCGCGCGGGTGGCCGATGTCCACTGACCTCGTCCACCGGATCGACGCCCTGCGGCTGGTCGATCATCACGTCCACTCCTCGTTGTGCGTGCCCGTCACGAGGCAGGAGTTCGAGACGCTGATCACCGAGTCCGACCGCCCGATCCCCGCGGGTACGACGACATTCGACTCCCAGGTCGGCTTCGCCATCCGGCGGCACTGCGCACCCCTGCTCGGCGCGGCGCAGCACGCGTCTCCCGACGAGTACTGGCGGGTCCGCGCGTCGCGTACGCCGGCCGAGCTCACCCAGGTGTTCCTGACGGGCAGCGGCACCGGCCACTGGCTCGTCGACACCGGCTTCATGGGCGACCGGCTCACCCCGCTCGCGGAACTGGCCGACCTGACCCGTACCAGGGTCTCCGAGGTCGTACGGCTCGAAACCGTGCTGGAGGACATCGCGCCCGGGAGCACGGCGGCGGGGCTGGAGCGGGACTTCCGCACCGCACTGGCCGACGCCGCGGCCTCCGCCGTCGGCCTGAAATCCGTCGTGGCGTACCGCCACGGCTTCGACATCGACCCTGCCCGCCCGTCCGGCCCAGAGGTGGCCCAGGCGGCGGCCCGCTGGCTGGGCACCCTGAACGACGATTCGCCGCCCCGCGTGACCGATCCCGTGCTGCTGCGAATGATCCTGTGGGCCGGCGTTGACGCTGGCCTTCCCCTGCAGGTCCATGCCGGTTTCGGCGACCCTGACCTGGATTTGCGCCGGAGCGACCCCTTGCTCCTGGCCCCATGGATAAAGGCCGTCGAGTCGAGCGGCACGGACATCGTGCTCCTGCACTGCTATCCGTTCCACCGGGGCGCCGGCTTCCTCGCG
Organism: Actinoallomurus iriomotensis; assembly: GCF_030269445.1. GTDB lineage: Bacteria > Actinomycetota > Actinomycetes > Streptosporangiales > Streptosporangiaceae > Actinoallomurus > Actinoallomurus iriomotensis. The sequence continues at coordinate 144,964 of NZ_BSTJ01000013.1, read as the reverse complement.
CACGCCTTCCCGCACGTGTACTTCGACGTCGGGCTCGCTCTCAACTACTCCGGCGCCGCGGCGGCCGCCGTCGTCGCGGAGAGCCTCGAACTCGCGCCGTTCGCCAAGATCCTCTACTCCTCAGACGCCTGGGGACCACCCGAGCTGCACTACCTGGGCGCCGTGCTGTGGCGCGCGGGCATGACCCGTACCCTGACGCGCTGGGTCGCCGAGAGGGAGTGGTCCGAGTCCGACGCCGTTCGCGTCGCGACCATGATCGGCCGGACCAACGCCCAGCGTCTGTACGGGCTGTCCGATGACTGAGCACGCGGAGATCTGGGCCGCGCTCGACCGTCATCTGCCGGACGCCCTCGAACTGCGGCGCGCCATCCATCGCGAACCCGACCTGTCCGGCGACGAGTCCATGACCAGGGAGGTCGTACTGGCGGCACTGCCCTCCGCGACGTCGGTCGTCAAAGTGGCCGAGACCGGAGCCGTGGTCCGCATCGGCCCCTCCGGCCCCGCCATCGGCATCCGGGGCGAGCTGGACGCCCTGCCCGTCGCGGAGGCGACCGGCGTGCCATGGGCGTCGGTCCGGCCGGAGGCCATGCACGCGTGCGGCCACGACGTGCACTTGGCCGCCGTGATCGCGGTGGCCAGGGCGCTGACGGAAAGCGAGCCGCCGGCACCGCTCCTGGTCGTCCTCCAACCGAGGGAGGAGACGTACCCGTCGGGCGCGCGGGACATCGTCGATCATGGGGTGCTTGGAACCGAGCAGTGCGCCGCCATGATCGGAGCCCACGTACAGCCCCTGCTGAGCGCGGGCCAGGTCGCCTGCACGCCGGGCGGGGTGAACGCCTCCTCCGACGAGTTCGAGATCATCGTCCACGGCGCGTCGGGGCACGCCGCGTATCCCCATCTGACCAGCGACGCCCTGCTCGCCATGTCGGAGATCGTGGTGGCGTGCCAGAGCATCGTCAGCCGGTCGGTCGACCCCATGTCCTCCGCCGTCGTGGGGGTCTCGTCGATCTCGGCGGGCAGCGCGGCCAACGTCATCGCTGGCCGGGCCCGCGCGACCGGCACGATCCGGGCTCTCACCCCACGGACCCGTACGCTCCTCCACGAGCGGATCACCGAGATCGCGGAGTTCATCGCCCGCGCCCACTCGTGCACGGCCACGGTCACGATCACCCACGGAGAACCCGTCCTGGAGAACGACCCGCAGCTGGTCCGGGAGATCGCGGGGCAGCTCCGGCACCGCGGGCTACGGGTGACGGACGACCTGCGGTCGCTGGGAGCCGACGACTTCTCCTACTTCTCCGAACGCCTGCCGTCCACGATGCTCTTCGTCGGCACGGAAGGCTCGGAACGCCTGCACTCACCCGGCTTCCTGCCGACCGATGACGACGTCCGCCGCACCGCGCAGGCGTTGCTGTGCGGCTACCTCGGCGCCCTGTCACACGCGGCCCCCGCCGAGGTGCCGACCTGACGCGGCTCGTCCAGCAGCGGCTACCGGCGTCACTTGCGCGGAGGCTCACTTCCGGGGATTCCCTGGTAGGACGACTTGGTCTTCGACGATCAGAAGCCGGGAAGACCGTGTTCCTATATTCTGTGCGCCCTGCAGGAGATTTGAACCTGTGCGCCACCATCGCGGAACGCAGGATGACTGCGGCACCGGCGGCTGGCGCCGCATGCGTATCGGTCCCCCGCTCTGGGCGTCGACCTCCTCGGAAAAGCGCTACATGTGCCCAACATCGCGGTAGAGGCGAGATGAGGCAACTGTTGCGATACGAGCACCCACCGAGCACCCAAGATCACCGGTAGCCGCACCCGACACACGATGGTGACGCGCACGCCCACCGCGTAGATCCGAAACCCGGCCGGGCGTCATTCCGGGGCGGGAGTAAAAGGTGGTAGAGCGGCCGGGGTACGCGGATCGACCACCGTCTTCGTAAGAGGGTTCACCACGTTCGGTGCGATACTGAGCGGATCCGCCACGTAGCGTGCCACCACACCTGTCATCGACAGACGTCGGTCTTGGGTCAACAAGAGTCGATATGCCAGGAAGCCCGGCTGCGCGAGATAAACATTCCAGCCATCCGGATCACCAGCGCCGGCGTCCCATACGAAGGTGAGGCCGTCATCGGTCCAGCCCCAAGGGATCAGCTTTTCAGCATGGGCGGCCTCCCGCGTGTTCCGAATCAAGGAAAATAGATCATAATCAGGATTCGGCCAATTTGGGGCTGGCACGTGAAGGTCTCGGAAGCTTCCGGCTCCTAGCGCATCCATCAGTTCTTTGTAGTCAGACGGCAGGCGCACGGAAAGCCTGCTCTCCACACCATTCCACGCGAATTTACGACGTCGAGCGCGGCCAACAGCCGAGATCAGCGAAGACGCTTCATTAGATGGCGGCCACAGCGACAGGATGGGCTCCGGAAGGGAAAACTCAGGCCCACCTTCCTCGACTTCTTCATCATCGACGTCGTCGTCGAAGTTGAAAGGCTCGAAGGATGGACGCTCGATGCCACTCACAGCAAATAGCGTGGAGTTCAAACTCCCCGTAACATAACCAGTGATGAACTGCGTTGCCGACATGGGAAATATTTCCCACCGCATTTCGGAGAATTCACAACCGACGACCTGCCATTTATCCGGGTCCGGGCCGCCCGCAAGCCAGAAGAACGTCTCTCCATGCGAACCGCACGCCCACGGAACCACGCCACCCTTCTCGGGATACAGTGGGAATGGAAAGCGCTCAGGTTCGTCTTGGCGCCATTGTCGCATATCTTCGAGCACAAACTTAAGGCCGCCGGTCAACTCGGTCCCATTGCCGTGGTCATCAGGTACCGACAACCTGATCGCCCCCTGGAACCGGCCCGGGGGAAATCTATTGATCAGCTCCTTGAAATCCTGTGGAACAGGAAGCCCGAGGGATTTTTCAACAACCTCCCAGTCGATCCCACCATGGCCACCTCCGGTCCAGCCGACGATTTCAGCGAGTTGATCGACCTGTTCTCGTGCACTCATGTTCATCATGCAGATCTTACGGCCACGCATTCTTGTAGGGCAGAGCATGCAACCCGATAACGGGAAGCCTTTCGGCGAGGCCGAAGAGCGGGAACAGTTCGGGGAGACGGGTCCCCCACGCCCCGCTGGTCTTCACCCGTCCGATCTCCAGCGGGCCGGTCGCGTCCCACGGCGTGGTGAACGACGGAGACGATGCCTGGCGGGCGCCGTTGACGTAGAAGCTCAGCCGCTGGGCCGGTGCGTCGTAGACGGCGGTCAGATGCGTCCAGACGTTCAGCGTCGCCGTCGTGTCCGCCTGGACCAGCGTGTTCGCCGCGTCCGAAGCATCGGACACCCGCCGGTTGAACGTCCACTTCTTCGTGTTCGGGGAGTAGTAGATCTGGAAGCCGCTGAAGTTCGTCCCGGACTGACTCACCGCAGTGGAGTAGTGGCTGTCGTCGGTGAGCCGCGCCCATACCGACACCGTGTAGCTCTTGTCGGTGTGCACCACGGCCGCACGAGAGGTGGCGTGGTCACCGTTGCCGGTCAGACGCAGCGCCTGGTCGACGCGCCCGGCCACACCCGGGGTGCCGCCGGTGAGCGTCGCGGTGTCGTCGCCGGCGGAGTCGGCCAGGTCCGGGCCGCTGGTCTCGTCCAGCGTCCACTGCCCCACCGGTCCGGCCGCGGACGCGAGTTTGAACTCGAAGACACCCGGGCTCACGCTCCGGTTGTTCGCCGCGTCGAAGCTGAACACGTACAGCCGGTAGGTGATGTCCTGCGTGTACGGGACCGTGAGCGTCAGCGTGGCCTTCCCGTCGGCGTCGGCGGCCACCGACGGTGCCGTCGCTCCGGTGGCCGCGGCGTCCGAGTCCCACCCGTACTCGTAGTGAGTGATGCCGGTCGCCCCGTTCGGCGCGACGGCGAACGTCACCGCGCGGCCGATCACGTCGTTGGGCTCTCCAGTCGAGCTGTCCTGCAGATCAGAGGAGGTCACCGCGGGCGCGGTCTCCGGTGCGCTCTTGTCGACCCGGTAATAGCACCAGCCGCTCGGCGTCCCCGAGTACGCCGTGTCGACCAGGGTGACCCGCCAGCGGAACGTCTGCCCGTCCACCAGCGAGAAACCAGGCTGCGGGGTGAGTGACACGCGGCCTGCCATGTGCGCGGCCAACGGCACGACTGCGGGGAGTGTGTTTGAGAATCGCGGCGACGATTTTCATGTCGTGTCCGGCGGCTAGGAGCAGGGTGGCAGCGCCGCTGCGGAGGTCGTGGAGGCGGATGGGCGGCAGGGCGGCTTCCATGCACGGCCAGTGGAACGCGATGAGGTGGTACGGCGCATACAACCGGTGGTGTTCAGCGCGGTCGAGGAACCGCTGGGTCTGCCTCGGAGTCCACACCATCACCGGCCATGGCGGCGCCGGCCTGGCTGCTGCCCGCTGCGGGGTCGTCCTGTCCATCCCCGGTACCTCCAAGGTCGCGCGCCTGGAGGAGAACCTGGCGGCGGCGACCCTGCGGCTCAGCGACGCGGAGACCGACGAACTGACCGCCGCGGCATGAGGCGCCCCAGGTAGGCGGCCCTGCCGCTCTTTCGCAGGGCCCCACGACCAGCCGGCCTCCCCACGTCTGCAAGCCGCCTGGGACGCCGAAAGGACGGCGCTCGCCGCCGGCGCTCCGGACGCAGCCGTGACAGCCGGCGTCGAGGCCTGGACCTCCGCCGGCGCGACCGGCGAAGTACGCGCGAACGCGGCTCGTGTGCTCCGCGGCCGGTTGACCGAACAACTCGCCCACGGCGAGCCGTCACTGGCGGCGGACCCGCTCGGCGAGGGAGCGGCGGCGCTGCGCACGCTGACGACTCCCGTCCTCGTCGGCGTCGGTGAACACGACATGCCTGATTTCTTCGAGGGTGGCGAGGGACTGGCCCACGACCTCGACGCAGGCGAGACCGTGGTCATCCCCGCCGCAGGACACCTCGCGCCGCGGGAACAGCCCGCCGCGTTCTGCCCCCTGCTCCTGGAATTCGTTCGGCGCCTCCCATAGCAGGAGCGAACAGCCGTCTCAAAGGACGCGGACCTGCGGTAACGTGCGCGCGACGTGGATCGGGACGCGACGCCCGAGCCCCGTAGCAGCTCAACCGTGCAGGTGGCGGCGGAGGAAGGCGTGCCAGGTCTGCTCGAACGAGCGGGTCAGGGTCGACGTGGCCGCGAAGCGGTCCCAGGCGTGGAACGCGCGGGCGTAGAGGTGCAGGTCGACCGGCACGCAGGCGGTGATCAGCCGGCGGGCGAAGTCGATGCCCTCGTCCCGCAGCAGATCGAACTGGGCGACGGCGACGAAGGTGTCGGGCAGGTCGGTGAGGTCGGTGGCCCGGCCGGGCGCGGAGTACGGGTGTACGTCGGCCGCGCCGAGCCGGTCGCCCAGGACCGCGGCCCAGGCAAGCCGGATGTCCGGGCGGGCGAAGACGACCTCGGCGATGGCCTCGGAGCTCGACGGCGTCTCGAGGCGGTCGTCGAGCATCGGGTAGAGCAGGGACAGTGAGCATGGCCGCGGAGCATGCCGGTCGCGCACCATGAGTGCGGTGGCCGCGGCGGGCGCTCCGCCGCCGCTGGCGCCGGCGAGTCCGATCCGGTGCGGGTCGATCCGGTGCTCGGCGGCGTGTGCGGCGAGGTGGTTGTAGGCGAGGTAGCCGTCCTCGGCGGCGCCGGGAGCCGGGGTCTCCGGGGCGAGCCGGTAGACGACGGCGGCCAGGACGCAGTCGAGGTTCAGGGCCAGGGCGGTGTGGTACGCGTCGTCGTCGCGGGCGTCGTCGCCGAGCACTTGGGCGCCGGCGTGGAACCAGACCAGGACCGGGAGGGTCTGCGTGGCGCCGACCGGGCGGTACAGGACCACCTCGAGTTCGGTCCGGTCGTCTCGGGGGATGCGCAGGGTCTCGATCGTGACCCGGGGGTCGGGCGGGGTCGCGGGCAGGTGGGCGCGTGCCGCGCGGAGTCGGGCGCGCAGGCCCGGGATGTCGGAGAGTTCGAGCAGGGTGCCGTTCGCGGCCTTGGGCATCGCGGCGAACGCGGCGGCGAGTTCAGAGTCGAGCGCGTCGTTGGTTCCAGGCATGGGAGGGTCCTTCAGAAGAGGGAGGGCTGGCCGCTGCCGGCGGTGATGCCGCCGTCGACGGGCAGGATGGTGCCGGTGATGAAACGGGCGTCGTCCGAGGCCAGGAAGCTGACCGCGGCGGCGACGTCGGCCGGGGTGCTGAAGCCGGCGAGCGCCCGACGCTGGTTGAAGCGTTCGATCATGTCGGCGTGCGTCGTCGCCAGCTCTTCCGGTCCGGTCAGTGACGGAGCGACGGTGTTCACCCGGATGCCGAACTGGCCGAGGTCGAAGGCGAGCCCGCGGGTGAAGTTCACGACCGCGCCCTTGGCCGCGTTGTAGGCGGTGAGCCGGCGGTCGCCGCCGAGGCCGGAGGCGGAGGCGATCTGGACGATGCCACCGCGGCTCTCCTTCAGGTACGGCAGCGCCGCCTGCGCGCCGAAGAAGCAGCTGTCGACGTCGCTGCTCATGACCAGCCGCCAGTCCGCCGGCGTGGTCTCCGCGAACTCCTTGGCGAGGCCGACGCCGGCGTTGGAGACCAGGACGTCGATGCCGCCGAACCGGGCCGCGCCGGCGTCGATCATCGCCTGTACGTCGTCCTGGCTGGTGACGTCGGTGGGGACCGGGAGTGCGCGGTGGATGCCGATCTCGGCCGCGAGGGCCTCCAGCCGGTCCTTGCGCCGCGCGGCGAGGACGAGGTTGGCCCCTTCGGCGGCGAACCTCCGGGCGATGCCGTCGCCGATGCCAGAGCTGGCGCCGGTGACGACGACCGTCTTGCCGGTGAAACGCTGTTCCATGGTGGTCTTCTTTTCGTCAGTCACTGACACGAATCTGTGTCGGTCACTGACGGTACTTTGCGTCAGTGACTGACGCAAGTAGCGTCAGTCACTGACGGCTCGTGGTAGAGTCAGAGCCATGCCACGGAACAGGGATGCGGTGCGGCTGCGGCTGCAGGAGGCCGCGCTCGACCTGTATCTGGAACGCGGCTACGACAAGACCACGACCGGGGACATCGCCGCCCACGCCGGCGTCACCGAGCGGACCTTCTTCCGTCACTTCGCCGACAAACGCGAGGTCTTCTTCGACGGCGAGACGGAGCTACGGGACCTGCTGACCGACGCGGTCACGGCGGTGCCGGTCGGCACCAGACCGCTACCCACTCTGCGGGCCGCGTTCCATCAGGTGGTGCCGCTGATCGAGCGCAACCTTCCGGTCACCGAGCGGCGGGCGCCGGTCATCGCCGCCACGCCGGCCCTGCAGGAACGGGCGCTGGCCAAGAGCGCGGCCCTGGTCGCGACGCTCACCGACGCCTTGCGGGCCCGCGGCGTCGCCGAGCCGCTCGCGGCCCTGTGCGCCCAGGTGGGCATGGACACCTACTCGACCGCCATCCGCCGCTGGCGGGCCGATCGCACCGACGACCTGCACACCCATCTCGACCGGGCCTTCACCGATCTACGGCTCGCCGCGAACGCCCTGAAGTGAGCGGCCAAGCCGGAGAGCAGCCGCCGCCTGCCTTCTGCCGAGTGCGCTGGTGCACTTCTCCAGGCCGGACGCGACGCGTGATCTCATCGCCGAGTACGGGCCCGCGCCCGCCCGCCGCGCACGGGCTTTCCCTGACCACGACTGGCACGGCCAGAACCGCGCGCGGCGCTGCTCGCGCCCCCGGTCATCTCCAAGTGTCGGTCGCCCATATCGGCTTGCCGCTCTTGTCCTGGATCACCAGGTTGGCGTCGGCCTGCAGGACCATCCTCGGATTGTCGTGTCCCCAGCATCCCGCGCCCCAGACCGCCCGGTTGCCCGAACTGTAGATGACCAGATTGCCGTCGGTCTGGAGAATGGCATGGGCCCCGGGCCGATTCGTCCCCGTTGACCAGATGACGTTGTTGCTCTTGTCGCGCAGCACGAGGTCGCCGCCGGTCTCCATGGTCAGCGCGATGCGGTTCGTCCGCACGCTCTTGCCCGGCTGGAGGGTGTACGGGGCGTGCAGCACGAGAGTCGTCCACGGCGGCCCACCTCCCAACGGCGCTTCGTTCGACGCGGCCCGGACCTCGGCGTGACGGAGGGCTGGAGCCGAAGACGCCGAGTGCTTCGCGGGTGCCGAGTGCTTCGCGCTCTTCGAAGCCTTCGGCCCGCCACTCTTGGTCGGGGAGGCCGTCGGCGTCGGTATCGGCGTCTGCGTCGGCGGGGCGGGGATGGGCACGCCCGACGGGGACTGCCGCCCGGCGCCGGGAGGTACGGTGTCGGCCGCCGCCGAGGTCCGGTGCTTGTGGCTTTGGGAGGTCAGCGCGCCGACGGCCACCGCCCCTCCTGCCACGACGACCAGCGCGGCCCCGCCGGCGAGAAGCCGCGGAACCACGTTGGGTCGTTCACTCGGCTGCCAGGCCCGGCGGCTGAACGCGTTGACGAGGTCTGCGCGTCGCCGGCGTTGCCCTTCGGTCATGTTCTGGTCGTCCACGTGGTCTTCCCTTGATCTGTTCATTCGGGTCGGGCGTCGTCCCCGGCCGTCGTCGGGGGCGGGCCGTCCATGGCTTCGCGGGGCATGGCGGCGTACTCGGTCCCGTCGGCCGTAAGCGAGGGTTCGGGCGTTGGCACGCCCCATTCGGCGATCAGCCGGTCGAAGAAGGCGGCGCGTTCCGGCGCCTTCGCCCGCAGAGTTTCGGGCTCCAGGAAATAGTATTTCGCCGTCTCGGCAATATCCTCCCTGGCGTTAGTCGCGCCATAGCGGGTGATGGGTCGTTCACCGGAGAACTTGGGCCAGCCGTCCTCGGTCCAGCTGCCCGCCATCCTGGCGAACTCGGGCAATTGTGCGTTCAACTCCGCGGCGATGCGCGTGGCGGCCGTCCACCGGTATTCATCGGGCTTGAGTTCGAACAGCTCCGGATACCGCTGCTTCAACGTCGCGACGGCCGCGGCGTGTTTCGGCGATCGGGCGGCGAGCCTTTCCGGTGTCAAGAACGATGATCTGATCGACGCCTCGAGGTCCGCGGCCGCGGTCTCGGCCGTAATGGGGGGTTCAACGCCCTCGGGCAGTTTCGGCCGTCCGTCCGCCCCCCAGCTTCCGAACGCCTCGGTGAACTCGGGCAGGGCGTATTTGAGGAGCCCGTGCGCCAGTTCGTGGGTGACGGTGCCCTCGATCTCCCGTCTGCCGCCGCCGAGATCCTTCGCGAGGAGAATCGGAGCGTACATGGTCACCGTCTTGTGAGAGTCGATGTACTCTCCGGCCATGCCGTAATCGATCCCGCGTCGGGTGATGCCGAAGGAAACGGCACCGATCCAGGAGACTTCCTGGTCGATTCCGGCACGGTTCGACCGTTCTCGTCGCATGCCGAGAATCGGCGCGTAGTGCTCGAGGGCGGCACGTACCGCACTCAACTCCTCCGGCGACCACCGACGCTCCCGTACCTTCGCGAGGGCTCCCGCATCGGCTCGCGGGTTCTTCTCCCTGACCGCGGTCACCGCGGCGCCGGAGTCCACCTGGACACCGAACTCTCCGGCGATCGACGACGCCTCGCCACCTGATCGGTCGACCCTCCCGGCCGCCGCCCCGCTCGTGCCCTCTCCGGCATGGCCGGCGTGGCCGGCGTCGTAAGTCGGCTCGCGTCTCTTCATGCCGTCCGTGCCGTCACCCGCGTTCCCCTGGAAGGGATCGGCGCCGAGGTTCGCGACCGGCGTCCGGGCCGTGGCCTCCGCGGATGGGGCGTTCCGCGCCGACGGCGGTACGGCGCGCCCGCCGTCGCCGGTGGGCGGTGCGGGATGTCCGGACGTGCCCGCCGGCGATCCGCCGTCCGCGATCGGCTCGGTGCCGGCCCAGCGACCGGTGTACGGGCCGGGCTCGGGCAGCCGCACGAGCACGACCGACCGGCCGGCCGGCGGTCCGAACTCGACGGTGCCACCATCGGGCCGCAGGGCGGTGACCCGCAGCCCCAAGACGGCGGCGGCCGCGCCCAGGAACAGCTCGTCCGCCTCGGCCGTACCGTCCGGCGAGATAAGCGCGGCGACGATGGCGCGCCCTCGGCCATCCGTGGCATCGCCGGGCAGGCGCAGGGTGGGCCAGAACCGGCGCCGGCCCGGATCGCGGTCCAGGTCGGCGGCGAGCGCGTCCGCCAGGTACGCCCGCAGTTCGGCCGGGGACGCCGGCCGCCCGCGGGCGGCCACGGACGTCTCGGCCGGGGCCACCGCCTGCATGGCGTGCACCACGTCGTCGCCGGCCGCGAGAACCGGCACCAGGCGCAGCGCCATCCGCTCGAGCGCCGTTGCCTGCGGCACCGTCGGCCGGCCGCCGCCCACCTCGACGACGTCCTCCCAGCCGCTCCCCGCCCCGGCCGGTGGCCGGGCCATGGTCGCCGCCGGCCGCGGCATCTGTCCGGAATCCGCGTCCGGCGCCGGCACACCCGGGGTGTCGCGGACCTCGCTTCCGGCCGCCTGGCGCGCGGCCGCCTTGAGCGCCTCGGCCGTGATATGACTTCCGCTCTTCTTCGCCTTGTCGGCCAGTCCCACGAGGTCTGCCAGGTGTCCGTGGCCGACCGTCACGTTCGGGCCGAGCGCGAAGACATCGCGTGCCAACGGGTCCAAGTGCTCCAGACGGAAGGGGCCGGTGTGCCCGTACTCCCGGCCGAGTACGTCGGCGAGGCGTCGGAGGCCGGTGAGCCGTCTCGTCGAGGGCATTCCCGCGTGGCCGTCGAGGGACTTGCCCGCCCGGACGATGTCCCGCATCGTGCTCAGCCGGGTCTCGGTGACCGCGGTGAGGGTACCGCGGGCCTTGCCCCACGGGCCGCCGGCCTTGTGCACTCCCGTCGCACGTGCCAGCGTCGCCAGTTGCTCATCGCCGAGGTCGACCTTCTCCGCCGGGTCGCCCTCCATGAATGCCTCCACGACGACTTGAGAGGTGACCTCCATGGAGGCGTCTCCGAAGATCTCCCGGATCTCCCGCGGGTCCCGGTCGGCCCTGCGCACGGTCATCTTGACGTCGACCGCGGTCAGCCCGCCGCCCTTCTCCTGCTTCAGCCGTGCGCCGAGACGAGTCCGGATGGCGTCCGCCATCGCCTCGGCCCTGATGTCCGCGAGTCCTGTCTCGGACGGTACGGACCGCACGGTGACGTCGATGTGCGGCAAGGCGATGTTCTCTTGGTTCTGTGCCGCCCGCCAGGCGGTGGCCTTGGCGACCTTGGCCACGAAGGCGTCGAGACGCGCCTTCTGAACGGTGTCGAGTGTGGTGCGACCCGGCGAGTACTCGAACTCCTGGCGCTGGTCCTCTTGGCCCCCGACGAGCACCATCGTGATCGGGTTGGCTCGACGGCTGGAGACGTCGCGCAAGTCGCGGAGGTTGCGCTCATGGAACGACTCCCCCGGGGCACGCCCGTACATTCTGACGAACCACATGCTCCCGGCGGAGCCGAAGTCCTCCGCGAAGATCGCGGTGAGGCTCCTGACGGCATCACGACGTGCCGCGGCGGGCTCCCCGGCCAGCAGATACCGGCGCCGCTCCAACTCGTCGGTGACCACGGGCGAGTTCTCGATGTCGCGGTCCAGATCGGCGAGCTGTTGCTCGGCCTCACGAATCCGCCTGAGCGAGTTCAGGAGCTCGAATCGGTGGTCGCCCCGGCTGAGGCTTCCCTCTCGAAGCGCCTGGTCCAGAACCGACTGAATCCGATCGAGGTCAACCCCGTAATACTCCAGATTCTTCTCCAGCACGGCATGGAGACGAGATCGGGTCTCCCGGCGGAAATTGGCGTTCTCAATGGTGATTTGGTGCTGTCCGTCCAGGCTTTCCAAGACGACGGAGCCGAAGTGATAGGGGGGCATACCGCGGGATGGGACATCGAAGCCTCCGCTCTCCGGTGAGGTGAAGTCGGGACCGAAGTCGCGCAGACCCTTCTCGTCCAGACGTGACGCCACGGCCTGGATCACATACGCCTCGCCGAGCCTGGCGAAGGCGCTCGAGTTGACCCCGACCGCGGCCTCCTCCGCCGTGAGACTCCGGTGGCGGTGGGCGTTCTCCGGATCCGCCGAATTCAGTGCGCTGCCGTACCTCTGCCCCGGCGTGGGCCAGGCGGACACCGGCGCGATGAAGGCCCGACCAACCTGGTCCGCGGCGGTGGACGGATTCACCTTGCCCAAGAGCGCCGGGTCGTCGGCCGCGGACGCGAGGAAGTCCGCGAGGTGGTGGGTGCCCGACACCTCGACCTCGCTACCCGTGTCGATCGGGGCCGTCGCCACACTGCCGGTGCCGCCCGCGGAGGCGGGCCGGGCGTCATACAGCACAGCATGGGTGTGGGAGTCACCGATGTTCTGCGCGGAGAAGTCACGGCAGACATCCGCGGGCTCGGACAAGAAGCTTGGTTTCACCCTGAAGAGTCGCCGGGTCGAACCCTCATGGTCGATCTCTATGTACGTCTTCGTATCGACGCTCAGACGGACGTTGCCCCGGGCCTTCTCCATAACGGCATTTGCCCTCATCACCGCTTCACGGACCGCGTAGAACTCCTTGACGAAGGCGGCACCGGTGTTGACCGCGACGGTGGAGTCTCCGGACACCTCCAGCACGGGGTGGTCCTCCGGGACAACGGGCCTGGCCACCCTGAATCGCGGAAAGGACGCCGCGCTGCCGTCGTCCGGGACATCCTTCTCCACTACCGCGCCCGGGTCACGGCTGGTGAACGGCGCCGCATCCAGCACCTGATCAGGCGACATACGTCCGTACGACGTGTTGCGCGAAGGTGTCACCAGACGAAATGTGGTAACCAGGCGAGACGGCTTGATGCCGTCCGACGGCGGTGCGGGCCGTCCAGCGGCGGGTACGTGCGGAGGAGCCGGAAAGCCTGGTCCGGACGGCGGGGCCGGGGCTTCCACTGCGGACGCCTGGGCTATGGCTTGTTCCGGCACCGTGGCGGCTTCGGCGCCGGGACGATGCTCCGTCTGCGCCCCCGTGAACGGGTCGACGACCATGACGGGAACGCCGAGGCGCGTCGCGAGATCATCGGCGAAGGAGGGCTCGCCCGCCGGGCCGGGCATTCCCGGCCCGGCGGTCACCGGGCCCGGGTCCTTCCGCGCCGGCATCACCATGACCGGTCCATCGGTCAGGGTGTAGTGGCGGGTGATCCAGCGTGCCGTCTGCTCCGCGTCGTAGGCATGCGCGGCCGAGTCGCGTTCATGGGGCCGCCTGGCTATGGAGATCGTTCGCGTTGCGGGGTCGAACGCGCCGACGACGACCGGGGCCTCGTCGGGCGGGGAAGCCGGCGTCGGTTCGCCGCCGGCCAGCGGGGCGGTCGCGGAGGGCCGCCGGTCGCCTCCGTTCCGGGCGGTGCGGGCAGCCGGCTCGAGGGAACCCAGATTCGTCATGAACGTCCGGTAACCCTGGTGGCTCGACTGCTCCGCCCTGGCCCGGCGGACGGGATTGGCGTCCTGGACCAGTCCCGGCGGGCCGTAGGTCCGCTCCAGGAGATCGAGCATCGGCTTCTCGTGGTCCAAGATCCACTGGAACGTGTTGTTACGCGGGAGACCGGTGGTGGGGTCCAGTCCGGCGTTCGTGCCCATGTATACGTTGGTCAGCTGGGCCCAGTACTCCCGCTCGTCCAGCGACGAGTAGTTCCTGCTGCCGGGCCGCTTCGGATTGGTACGGGGTCCGTCCGGCCACTGCGCGGCCGTTCCTGCCTGAAACTTCTTCTCGAAGCGCCTCCGGATGAACTTCTTGGCTTCGGCATCGAGGAACTCGTACAAGAAGTGCGCGATCTCATGCGTCGCAGACGAGTAACCGTTGCTGTAGGTGGTGCCCCCCGGGCCCGGCTCGCCGAGAAGGTTCTCCTCGCCGATCGCGACGACGACACCCTCGTGCTGACCGCGGACCTGCTGCCACGGCCTGCCGTCCGCGGTGTTCTGTCCCTCGTACCGGCGGAAGCGGGGCAAAGAGGTGAGGGCCGCACCGCGTGGGATGATCACCGCCGTCGCGCCCGCGTTGAGCACCTTTCCCGCGAGATCCGGGTTGTAGGTGAGCATCCGCGTGATGACCTCGTGGAGGACGTGCCGGGTCGACGCGGGGCGCTCCACAGCGGGCGGTACCTCGATCATCCGTTGCGCCACAACGGCCGCCAAGCGCGGATCGGGCGACGCGGGCCGACCGGTCGTCCCGGCACCAGCCGCGACGGGACGATCGGATGCGCGCACCCGGTCGGCCGGCGGCCGCGCATCGTCCGTGTCGTCGGCGCGCCCGGTCGATCCGGCGGCGGACGGAGCGGCCGCGCCCCCACCGCGCGCATCCCCCACGACTGGAGGTGCGGCGCTCACGCTCGGAAGACTCACCGACAGTCCGGCCGGTGCGGAGGACGACGTCTCGGGCTCCGGCTGCTCGGCATCGGCCACCCGCGCGGGTGGCGCGTCACTCGGGCTCGGTGTGCGGATGGACGGGGGCGGCTCGTCGAGCCGCTCGGGCAGTCCGAGACCGTCGAACCGGTCGAGGCCGACCGCCGCCGACCGTACGGCCTGTGCGGTCCAGGCCGGAGCGCCGGGTCCGCCGCGCGCCGTGGCCCGCAGGTCGGCCAGCAGCCGGCCCGCGGCCTCGGCGTTCTCCTCCGCCTCGTGGAGCCGGATCCACTCGGACAGGGACGCGTCATCGGCGGAGATGTTCAGCAGGGGCACCCGCTGCCGGTTCAGCCGGTTCTCCTCGTTCCGCCAGTGAGTACGGACGGCGGCGGCACGGCGCAGCAGCTCCGGCAGGGCGGGATGCTGTTCGGCCAGCCGTCGCGCGCGGTCGCCGAGCTCGGCGCGTACGGCCTGTTCGAGCGTCTGCTGCCGGGCCTGCGCACTCAGGTAGAGCCGTCCCATCTCCTGGTAGTCGAGACCGTAGCGGTCCAGGTCCCCGCGCAGCTCCGGCGACACCAGCCCCTGCTGTTCGGCCATGGCCGACGTGAAGACCCGGCTCCGGGAGCCGGTCCGGTCGAAGACCCACAGCGCGCCGCCGCGGGTTCCCGGATCCCAGCGCGCCGTGGCCGGGTCGTAGAAATACGTCCTGCCGCTCGGTGAGCTCCAGGTCCGGCGCACGGTGCCGTCAGAGACGGTGACGTCCACCCGTACGTGCGCTCCCAGCGCGTGTGCGACGTCACGGCCCAGGTCGGCGGGGTCGAGTTGCGAGATCGCCGCGAGTGGTGGCAGTGCGGCGGGCCCGCCGGTCCGGTCGTCCGGCCGGAGAGCGTGCACCCCGTTGACGGCCTCGATGATCTCGCTCGTGGCCGCGCGGATGTTCTCGGCCGAGCCGCCGGGAGCCGGCGGAAGCAGCTCGTACCGCACCAGCGCGGCCGGCGTCCTGACGGTCGGGTCGATCTCTCGCGCCGCCGTCAGGTCGGCTCGCATGATCCGCAGCCCCCAGTCGAGCACGGACTGGTAGGCCCGCGCGGCGAGGGCCTTCTCGTCGACGGTCAGGACCACCGGCCGGTCGGCGCCGAGCTGCCGGCGGATGTGCCGGGCGACGCCCTGATACGCTCGCCGCGCCTCCCGCTGCTCCTGCGCCGCTCGGGCCAGGAGCGGCACCAGGTCGAAGCTCGGCGCCTTGTCCATCGCGGGCCAGGACTCCTGCTTCGGCCGGGTCGCGACGTTCGTCTCGGCGATCTCGGCTCGGATGCCGTCGATCTGGCTCTGGTACAGCTTCGCGTACACGTGACCGTTGATCGGGTCGCTGTAGAACCGGCCCTTCGGCTTGGCAGTGCCGAACAGGGGCCGGCGGAACAGGTCGGCGATCAGGTGGCCGTGGAAGCGCATCCGGACCAGGTAGAGCGGGCCCCTTTCCTTGCCGTGTCCCTCTTCGCGAGAGTTCTCGGTGCCGGCGGAGCCGTCGTTGAACGACGTGGTACGACCGTTGCCGGTCTCGGGCTGCCACGAGTGGCCGGGCTGGTGCTCGCCGATCGGGCCGTGCACGTTCACCGCGGCGTCCACCGTGCCGCGCGTGTGATCGGTGCTCGCGCTGACCGTGGTGCCGCTCTGGTGCTTGCCGTACCGGCCGATGCCGGTGCCCTTCTTCAGCGGGGCGAGCACCTCCAGCCCGCTGAGGCCGCCCTTGAGCCACATCGTCGCCCGCTTGCCGTCGTCGCCGGGGTCGAAGATGTCGTCGCTCATCTTGTAGGTGTTACCGCCGGTCGCTTCCCGCAGATGGCCGGCCAGGTGCATCCGGGACAACAGCACCGGCAGTGACAGGCTGGACCGGGTGTCCGGATCCCCGGCCCGGGCGCCGAACAGCCTGCCGATCACGCTTGGGGGGAACACCCGCGCCAGGAGGTCACGGCCGATCCGCACCGTATCGTCGAAGACCACCCCGGTGACGAAGGCGTTGCCCGGCAGCTCGGGCAGCGGGGTGAGATCCGGCCGCGGGTGCACGGTGTCCGCCGCGCCCGACTCGGCGAGCGTGCGCGGCAGCTGGAGCTCCAGCGTGCCGTCCACCGTGACCGTGCTGGTGGCGCTGTGGCGGGTCCAGCCGTCGAACGACTTGTCCAGCAGGTTGTTCAGCGGGCGGTGGGGCATGCCGAGCCGCCGCACCTGCGCCGTCAGCTCGGTGTCGAAGCCGAGGATGTAGTGATCGGAACCGTACGCCGTCTGCTCGGCGACGCTCGTCTCGGCGCGCGTGACCCCTCGGTGGTTGCTCGCAGAGGTCTTCAGCGCACCTGATCCGCCCCCGGTGGTGGTCTGCCGGCCACCGGCTGAGAGCTGGACGAGGGTCGCGCCCTGCGCCACGTCACGCGAGGTCGACGTGGCCATGCTCTGGTAGCCGTGCAGGTAGACCTCGTTGCCGTTGCCCGGCGCGAAGTCGCGTACCTCCGGCTCCCCCAGAGCGACGCGCAGATTCACCTCGACGACGTCCGTCAGGAACCACCCGTGCGGGTGGACCAGGTAGAGGGACAGGCCGTCCTCGCCGAAGAGTTCGTCGAGCATGGCCTGGTCACGGCGTTTGGCCAGCAATCCCTGGAGAGCGTCCACGCCGCCCTGCAGGCGGCCGATGACCCGGCCCTCGCGGTCCCAGACCTCCGCACCGGCCGAAAGCAGTCCCGGCGCGGCCTTGTCGACCTGTTCCCTGACGATTCGATAGGTCGACTTGCCGTTTCGGTGCCGCCACGTGTGCAGGCCACTGTGGCCGGTGAGCGGGCTCTTGCCCATCAGGTACTCCGGCAGCCGGAGCTCCTCGAACGGGAGCGGCGGCTCGGGCAGATGCTTGCCGAAGGCCGCCTCGAAGGCGGCCCGGACCGCCTCGTCCCGTACGGGAGAGACGTCCTGGGTGTGCCGGCCGGCCAGGGTCGTGGCCATGGCCGCGCGGTCGACCGGAGGCAGGTCGTCCGGCGGCTTGGGCACCTCGGTCACCCACCGGTGCAGGACGCCGGCCGCGACGTCGCCGGTCAGGTCGAGGGCACCGGCCTGCCACGCGGTCATCGCCTCCGTCAACCGCTCGTGCGGCAACGTCCCCCCGCCCGCCGCGTACTCGACGAGGTCCGGTGGCATGTCGACCTGACGGCCGGTGCCGGGCGGATCGGCCAGCGGCCGGCCGAAGGCCGTGCTGAAACCTTCCCTGGTGGCGGGGTCCATCACCCGCAGGCCGCCCTTGCCGTGCATCCGCGCCAGGTCGAAGCCCAGCCGGATCACGAGGTCCAGGTCCGCCGTACGGGGCTTCGGCCGTGCGGTCAGGTCGGTGTGCCATCGGGTGAGGACCCCGGCCACGACGTCGCCGGTCAGGCGCAGGTCACCGTCGTGCCATCGGGTCAGCGACTTGGTGAGCTCGGCGTCCGACACCGGCAGCGTCCCGTTCGCGTACCACTTCAGCGCTTCAGGCTCGGTCAGCACGTACAGCAGCGTGCGGTCGTTCACCTGCCGCGGCCGGTGCTCCGTGTGGGAGGAGGGCAGCAGTTTCGCGTGCTTCTCCAGCCGGCCGCTGACCGTGAAGTTCGCGGGGGCCCGGTACAGGAACACCCGCTTGACGTCGACCTGGATGTACTCCTTGCCGCCGACCCGCGCGCCGGCCCGCGACCTGTTCCACTGCCAGCGCCGGTTGACGTCGGTCCCGCCGACTAGTGCGACGGTGTCGGTGAGGTTGCCGCCGAAGGCGGTGTTCAGCTGGTCCCAGGCGAGCCCCTTCGAGCCGCTGGCGCTGAGCCTGCTCTCCAGCAGCAGCAGCTTGATGATGCCGAGCACGAAGTTGTCGGACGTGGCGCCGACGAACCGGGACGGGCCCAGGTCGCCGGCGATGTCCAGCGCCGCCAGCGTGTTGCGGAAGAAGCCGGTGTCGAACAGCTCGTCGGTCGTGTATTCGTGGTTGAGGATCTCCTTCAGGTGCGCTCGTACATTGGTCAGCCCGGCGAACGCGTTCACGTTCTGGTTCGCCGTCCCCGCCGGTCCGACCAGATCCGCCAGCATGGAGCCCGCGGCTGCGGTGAGGCCCGTGGCATCCGCGTGGAAGACGACCCCCTGGTCCAGGACGTCGGCCGGCGTCCACTTCTCGGCCTTCAGCCGCTCGGGCACCGACATCTGGTCCGGCGACGGCTGTTCGGCCAGGTCGATCGGCAGCAGGTGCGCGATCGCCCGCTGCCCCTCCAACGTGGGCAGGACCTGGTCACGACCGCCCTTGTTGATCTTGCCGGTCTGCCCGGAGTGCTGGAAGCGCAACGTGACCTGGTAGTCGTTGATCAGCTCGACCTCGAGCGCCTCGCCCGGGTGCTCGAGCAGGTCGGGCTGGTTGTTGATGAAGGTCACCGAGTCGGTGGCGCCGATGCTGCGCTGTGCCTCGATGCCGGACAACGCGTTCTGGAGGAACAGGTACAGCGCTTTGAACGCGACGCCGCCGGCGAGCTTGCGGGAGTGGCTGGTGGACGTCCCGACGATGTCCATGCCCATCGGCAGATTGACGAGGTGGTACTCGTCCGTGGTCCCCAGGTACTTCGGTGGCCTGTCCTTCCGCTGCGTCGCCTTGATCTCCACCTCGACGGAGTCGACGTCCAGGTCGATGTCCGCGGTGCCCCGGCGCTTCTTGAGCGTGAACCTCATGCCGTCCTGGAGCATCCCGTCGTGATGGGAGGCGAAGCCCCAGACGGAGACCATCTTGTCCAGCAGTTCCTCGTTGTCCAGCCGACTGATGATCTTGTTGCCGTGGGTGTACCAGTGCTCGCCGGCGAACGGGTCCACCTCGTCCTCCGGCAGGAAGCCCATCGGCCGCACCGCCGACGCGATCATCTCTTTGATCTCGTCGATGGTCGACTCATCGGGCTTGACGGTGCCGAACCCGATTCCTTTGCCCTCGAACAGGTACTCCGGCAGCTTGACGGGCGACGCCGCCTCCCGGGCCTCCGCGTCCTTCCCGGTCTCCGCGTCCTTCCCGGTCTCCGTGCCTTTCTTGGTCTCCGTGTCCTTGACGCGGGGACCGAGGGTGAGCGCGTCGGGATCGTACGGAACAGTGCCGCCGGTGGGCCGCTGTCGCGGCTTCAGGGCGTCACGGTCGATCGGGAACCCGTGTTTGAACGCGTCGGGCTCGGTCAACCGCACCAGCCCACGGCTCCACACCGGGTTCGTCGCCGGCCGGGGGTCCTTCGTCTTGGCGGGCCGGCGGACCATCACCTTCGCCTGGAGCACGAACTCCACGCTGTACGCGGCGGTGTGGCCCGTATAGCGCGGCACCATCACCCACAGGCCCGTCTTGCCCGCCGAGATCGAGTCTTCGTTGCTGGAGGTGTATCCGAGGGAGAGGCTCGCCGTGAGCGACAGGCCCGGGACGTTGGGCGGAGCGAAGCCGACGTCGACGAGCAGCGGCGTGACCGTGCTGGAGTGCGCGACGGTGTGGCCGCCGCTGGTCCCGTCGATGGCGGTTCGGGGTACCTCCACGTGCGCCTTGTCGCTGGGGGCTCCCACCGGTCGGGCACCCGCCGGCAGCCGTCCGGCGTGGATCTGCACCGCGGCGCGCGGATCGCCGTACTCGTCGTGCAGCGTGAACCGGTAGCCCCGCTTGGCGTTGACCGCCTTGTCCAGGTGGGTGTTCAGGTTCCACAGCTTCTGCAGCAGTTCGTCGCGTGTGACGTCGCCGATCTTCAGGTTCAGGCCCTGCGACGCCAGCGTGTCGATGATCTCGTCGAACAACTTCGGCAGGTTCGTGAGGCCCGAGGCGTAGAAATGCGGGGGGAGCGCTTCGATGTCGACGCCCTCCCCGGTCGCGGTGACGGGGTTGGCCGACGGCTCCTTCAGGTACGGCTCGGGTGTCCATAGCATGAGCTTCTCCGTGCCCGGATCCGCGATCCGGACCGGCTTGATCCGCTCCCAGCCCGGCGCCTTCCGGTCCTCGCGGTCGGTGCGCAGCTTGAACGAGATGTTGGGGCGGAACGCCAGTAGTGTCGACGCGCCCCGGTAGTCCTCAACATGACCGCCCTCGGCGTCCTCGATGTGGCTCAGGCTGCGTTTCGACTGGTTCGCCGTCCCGCTGATCGAGACACCGGCCCGCACGATGTTCAGGGGCCCCACCCCCACGCCGATCCCGAACCCCAGCTTGATCGAGGCGCGTGTCTGCTCCGTCTGGCCGCTGGTCGTCTGGACGTGCGCACCGGTGGCGTACGTGGCGTTGATCGTCTCGTTTCCGACGTACTCCCCGTCCGGAGCCGGCAGGGTGGCGGGCCGCCCGTCCGTCGCACCCGCTGGGTTGTCGAGGGTGTGCGGATCCGTCGGATCGAAGGTGACCAGCACCTCGGCCTCACCCAGCGGAACGAGCAGGCCGCTGGTGTTCGCGTCGTTCCCGCTGTCGCCCAGTGCGTACGGGTAGTTGCTGACCAGCCGCTTCACCAGGATGCGCATCGGATCCTCGGGAAGCGTGACGCCCTGCGCGGCGGCCTCCTGCCGGATCGCCGCGATCAGCTGCCCCATGTACGGCAGCCCGAGCCGCGGCAGCAGGGCCGACAGAGCCGCCCGGTCGACCGTCATCGGCGTCGTCCCGGCCGGGCTCGGCGATGCCGGCGGCTGCGGTTCCCAGGTGCCCGCGTCCGTGGCCGGCACATCGGTGCCGGCGTTCGACGCGGCCGGCTTCGTGTCCGTTCTGCCGGAGCTCGTCGTTCCGGTCGCCGGCGGCGCGTCGGCGGGGACGGACAGCGTCGCACGATTCATCGGCCGCATGACGTACGCCGATGACGGGTCCGATCCCTCTGCCCCCTCCGCGGGAACGTAGACCTCGAAGCCCGCTTGAGCAGGCCGTCCGGCCGGGGCCTTGCCGCTGACAGCGGCGGTCACCGTGCCCTTGCCGACGTCGATGAGCACGCCGTGCGGGGCGACCGGCACCGGACCGCCGGTCTCGATCGCCAGGGACCCTGCGATTCTCCCCGATCCCGGCATCAGGAGGAAGGGTTGGTGCCCGGGTGCCCGGGCGGCGATCAGGGTGGCCAGTACGGCCGGGTCGACCGGCGCGTCACCGACCGTCAACGCGCCCTCGCGTACCCGCCCGGTGACGAACACCGTCTGGGGCGGCGCGACCTTCGCGAGCAGTTCGACGGTCTGATCGTCGAGGCGCGGGCCGTCCTCGGCGGCCCCCGGCAGCGAGAGCACCACCGGACGGCCCTCCGCCGTGGCGTACATCGTCGCCGCCCCGATCACGTCCTCGACCTTCGCCGACGGGACGGCCTCATCGAACACGCCGCCCGGCACCGGACCGGTCTCCTCCTGACCGCCGGCCTGAGATGCGGGGGCTTCCCGGGTTCCGTCATCCTCCAGATCCGCCCAGCGGACGCGCTTGCCTCCGGACGCTTTCCGGGACGAGGTCGGAGCGTCACCCTCATCGGCGGGCCGGGACGCCGCGGGGCGCGGGACTCCACCGCCGTCCGCGGGGGGCGGCTGCTGTGCCGAGCCCGAGGATCCGGCGTCCGCGTCCTCGGCCGGAGCGCGCCCGTGGCCCCGCGCGTCACCGCCCTCCGCGGCACCCGAGTCGAGACGCGGAGATCCCGCCACCAGGCGTCTCCAGCCCCGCACAGCCGCCGGCCGCGGATTGTGCGCCCAGCCGAGCCCCCGGAATCTGACCGTCCCACGCGTCCACCCGCGTAGCGCCGAGTGGTCGCGATCGGAGCCTCCGCCGCGCAAGGACATGCTCGACTCGCCGGCCGGGTCCGGGCTCGATGCCACGTCCCCGGCCGCCCCCGCCACTCCCGCAGCGGCATGGCCGAGCCCCGGCCCCTTGGCGTGAGGCCCGTCGGAGGTCGGTGCCGACGGCCGCGCATACCAGTCGGCCCGCCAGTCCCTCGGCGGAGGTGCCGCAAGGGAGGGCATGAAATTCGACCGCCGGCGCGGCTGGTTCTCCGGCTCCAGAGCGGCCAGCCCGAACGGGTCGTCAGTTTCGTCGGGAGGCGAGAAGTTCCGCTGCGCACCGGTCGACGGGTCGACCACTACGACCGGACGGCCAAGCTGTGTCGCGAGATCATAGGCGAAGGGAGGGGCAGTGTCGCCGGCCTTCTCGGCGCCGGGCGCCACCAGCATCACTGGCCGGGGCGTCTTACTGACGCTCCAGCGATCCGTCTCCTCCGGCTGGTAGTTACGGGTGATCCAGCGGGCCGTCTCCTCCGCGTTCCGCGCGTATCCGGCGAAGAAGATACGTCCGGTCGATTGACGGCGACCGCCACGGCCGGCCTCCGGTCCACGCCGGAACTCACCGATGACGACCGGGACATCCGTCAGGTGAGGAAACGGCGGTGGCTCCTCGGCGGGCTCTCCCATGAACTCCCGCAACGCCCGATAACTCTCGTCCTCCGCGTAGAGGGGCCGGACGGGATAGGGCTTCTCATCGCCCCCGGCCGACCCGTAGATGTCCTCCAGGACCGGACTCGGTCTCTGGAATCCTCCCGCCGGCCCGTACACGTCCTCCAGGAAGGAGACCATCGCCGGCTCGTGCTTCTTGACCCAGTCGCCACCGTTGTTGGCCGGCAGGCCGGTTTCCGAATCGAGCCCGTAATTGACCCCCAGCCATGTGTTCGTCAACTCAGCGAAGTATTCGTGATAGTCCCGCGATGAATAGTTCTGCCGTCCGGAACGGTACGGGTTGGTCAGCGGTCCGTTCGGCCACTGTCCGCCGCGCGCCTTCTTGGCCTCGAAGGACTCCTCGATGCCTATCCGCGCTCGAGCCGTGATCCCCTCCGGGTCGACGTACAAGGACGTTTCCGACAAGATGGCGTGCGCCACCTCGTGGGACAGAACCGCATAGCCCGTGTCGTAGTTCCCACTTACCAGGCCGAGCTCACCGGTGAGGCTCTCCTCGCTCACCCCGAGAACGCCCCTGTCAGGGCGATGTAGGCCCCGCACGGAATCAAGTGGTCTGCCATACGCCGATCTTTCGGGGAGGTCGGAGAATTGGGGCAGGGACCTGAGCGTCCGATCGCGCGGAATGATCACTACCTGTCTACCGGCGGCCAGCTTCTGTGCGACGACCGGGTTGTAGCGGAGCATCCTGGTCAGGATCGAGTGCGCGGCCCGATGGGCGGTCACCGGCCGGTGAACGGCCGGCGGTACCTCGATCATCAACTGCGCCGCGACGGCCGCGAACTCCTCCGGCGGTATCGCGCGGCTGAGCGTCAGCGAGAACTCCGGATCGCGCGCGAGTGCCCGTCTCTCTCTCAGGGACAGAGACGCCAGCTCCGCGAATCGGCCGGCCGGTGTCATCTTCTCCAGCGCGGCCGCCCGGTTCTTCGGCGACTCCGGTTTCCGCGTGGCCGCCTCACCGGCCGCCGACGGCGTCCCGGTGGTCGTCCCGCCACCCGTCGTGGTGATCGCCTCGTCCTCCGGCGGGGAACCGGCGGGCCGGTACTTCGTCTGCGCTCCGGTGTACGGGTTGACCACGACGACCGGACGGCGAAGGTGCGCAGCGAGAGTCCTGAAGTAGGCGGGGCCGCCGTCCGGGCGGCGTGTCTCGACGCCGGGCGTCATCACCATCACCGGCCGGGGCGAGGCAGAGGCCCCGTCACGGGCGATCCAGCGATCTGTCTCTTCCAACCGGTAGTTGCGGTTGATCCATCGCGCCGTCTGTTCCGGATCGCGCGGATACCCTGCGAAGAAGATCGTTCCGGTGGCGGAATCCCGGCCACCGGGCCTGCGTCGCGGTCCGCTCTGGAACTGGCCGACGACGACCGGCACATCCACCTGCGGGGAGAAGGAGGGGCGCTCCTCCGCAGGCTCTCCCATGAACTCGCGGAATGCCCGGTAGAGCTCGTCTTCCGAGTAATTGGAGCGAAGCGGGTTCTCCTTCGTGAAGCGTGCCGCCGCCCCGTAGATGTCCTCCAGGACAGGACTGTCCTCCTCGAGCTCTCCCTCCATTCCATAGATGTGCGCCAGGATTTGCAGAACATCGTACGGCTCGCGCTTCTCTACCCACTTAGTGGTGTTGTTGCGCGGCAAACCCGTACTGACATCGCGACCGTGATTCAGCCCCAGCCAAACGTTCGTAAGTTCGGCGAAGTACTCCTCGGCACCTGCCGCCGAGGCATTCACGCTGCCAGGCAATTCGGGGTTGGTCGGCGGCCCGCCCGGCCACTGTTCGGCGACTCGAGTCTTTTTGGTCTCGAATCGCCGCCTAATGGTTTCCTTATTGGCCGGGGTCGGCATCTTTTCACCGTTGAAGGCGTACTCCCAGATCCCACGCGCCAGTTCATGAGTCAGGGTGGAGTAGCCCGTATCGCGATCCCCGGAGATCAGGCCGGCTTCACCCGTCAGGTGTTCCTCGCCCACGGCGAGGATGCCCGTGTCCTTACGAAGGACGCTCCGCACCCGCTCGTACGGTGTCGCGCCTTCGAACATCGTGCCGGCGCGATCGGCGAACTCCGGCAAAGACGTGATCTCCTGGCCTCGCGGAATGACGACCACCCGTACGCGGCGGGCCAGCGCCTCCGCGACCTCCGCATTGGAGCGGAGCACCCTGGTCAAGGTCACGTGCGCGATCAGATGGGCGGTCGCAGGCCGCTCGGTGGTCGACGGCACCTCGACCATCAACTGGGCCACCACTGCCGCGAAGTCCTCCCGGGCAAGCAGGCCGCGCAGCTCCCGCAGGAATTCCGGACTCCGTGCCCTCGTTCGTTTCTCTTCCAGCGGCAGAGATGCCAGCTTCGCGAACCGTGCGGCCGGTGACATGTTCCTCAGCTCGGCCGCCTGTCCCTTCGACGACCGCTCCGGGGCCTGCGTTGACGTCGATGGCGGTGCCGCGTACTGGACCGGTTCCCGCACCGAGGCCGGTTCCCCCGCCGGCGCCGGCTTCCGCAACTTGTCCTTCAGCTTCTTCCAACGCCGCGAGACGAAGGATCTCGATGTGCCCGCACCTGCCGTAGGGGCCGACGAGGTCGACGCATGACCACCGGGCGCGGGCCGGACGATGCCCGAGGAGGAACCGGTCGTCTCCGCACCGGCCGAAGGAGCCGGAGGAGCGGCGTGAACGCCCGGCCGGTCACTCGCCCGCGATGCCGTAGGGGCCGCGTCGTCCTCGGCCGCGACGTCGACCGTGTCGTGCGGGGAGTCCGCCGCACGCGGGGCCGCGTGCACGGTGACCGAACTGATCGACGGCGCGGAGGACGGCGGTTCGCCGGACCGGGCGTCGCTCACACTCGTCGGGCCGGCCGGCGATCGCCAGGTGGCGACCGGTCGCCCGATCTTCACCATGCCCGCCACGACGCTGTTCAGCAGAGATGCGGAATCCGGCAGGACCGGCCCGAGCTCGGTGTCCTGGCCGTCCGGCCCGTAGGTGTGCCAGCCGTCGTAGTCTTCGCTGATCAGCTGGACCGCGCCGTCCGGCGTACGGTCCACTCTCCCGGCGATCAGGTCACCGGCCGGCGAGGGGACGAAGTCGGCCCACGGCGCGGTCACCGGCGCCCCGAGAAGGGCGGCGACCTCTGGCGCGAACCTACGCGCGTCTCCGGCCAGCAGGACGACGGGCATATCCGGCTCATAGCCCTGCTGGTTCCGCACCCAGTCGACGAAGTCGGCCGGGTTCATGTGCCGGGACTCACCGTCGACGACGATCACGGTGTCGGTGGGCAGAACCCGCCCAGCGACCACGAGCGCTTCTTGACCGGGCGGCAGCAGCGTCGGCTCGTCGCCGGCGGAAGACGGCCGGTCCGCTCCCGATCGTGGCTCGGATCCCCGCTCGCTCTCCGCTGCCGGCTGCGGATACCCGCTGGACTCCCCCTGGGACTCAGGACGCGAGTCCGCGCCCGGCTGCGACGGCTCGGGCTCTCGGCCCGATCCGTTCCCGGACCGGGCACCGGCCGCGCTCTTCGCGGCCGATGCCCGCTGCGGTGTAGCCGTCCCCTCGCTCTTGGCGGATGCCGAAGTCACCGGCGGCCGCGGCTGCTCCGGCTGCCCGGTCGTCGGCGCCTGAACCTCGGACTCCCCGACCCGGCCGCCGGCCGTCTCCGCGTGCTCGCCCGCCGGTGAAGGTGCGGTGTTCGATCGTCCGGCCCGGCTTCCGGATGATGCTTCGGTGTTCCCCCGGCCGAACATCCGGTCGAACGCCTCGGCGCGCCCCTGGCTGTCCGGGTGCTCCGAGGAAGGACCCAGCCTGCGTCCTTCGCCCGCGAACGAGTCCTTCTCGGCCGCGGACCCGGACTCACTCCGGCCTTCGGACGACCTGGACGTCGCGGCACCGCGGCTCGTCGTACCGACATCGGTGAAGGTCTCGGCACCGGTCTGGGTCCGGGTCCGGGAGCCACCGGGCTGCGACCGGGTGGCGGTGCCTCTCCCACCACCGCCCGGCCCGCCGGAACCATCGCCGGGACGGCCGTTGGAGCCGGCCGGGTCCTCCTGGACACGGGTGATCCGGCCGGTGTCGGCGTCGAAGCGCAGTTCACCGGTGGAGATCTTGCCCGACCCGGAGGTGAGCGTCCCGTCCTTGGCCAGGTACGGCGTGGCCGCACCGTTGCCGCCGGAGACCGAGGAGGTCGTACGCGTGACCGCTCCGTCCTTGCGGGACACGCTGACGACGTCTACGCCGTCGCTGAACTTCACCGGCTGTGGTCGGCCGTCGGAACCGATGCGGTAGTAGACCCGCCCCACCGGGTCCCCGGGCCTGCCGCCGGAGGCGATCGAGGTGATCTGCTCGTACAAACCGGTTCTCTGGTCGCGGACCAGCACGGCCGGCGGGCCCGAACCTTCCATCGGCTTCCCGCTGACCCAGTCCCTGGGCGCCGTGATGATCCGCTCGACCTTCGCGGCCCCGGCCCCGAACGGGTGCGCCTCATGCCACCCATCCCGGCCGCCGTCCAGTTCGTGGTACTGACTTCCGTCGCCTTCCGTCCCTCCGCGCGGCGGGACGTCGCCGGGGCGACGCGGGAAGGTCAACAGGTCGATGTTGCCGGTGCCGTCCCGGCGAAGAACCTGGTAGGACCCGGCTCCCTGGCGCGGTGGTGCGACCGTGGGTTTCGCACCGCCGACGACGCGCCCCGCCCCGCCGGCCGGCTCGGCGGGGATGTTGGCGACGTCCCACTTCCCGTCGCCCTGGTCGAACACGGCCAGACGTTCCTTCGCGTCTCCGGCGGGGACCATGCGGCCGTCCTTGAGGACGTAGAGGCCGCTGTCCTCGGTGACCTTTCCGCTGGCGGGCCTGATGTTCACCACGTGGTCGTTCGGACCCAGGCTCGTCTCCCTGGCCGCACCGCTCTTCGGGTCGACCTCGTAGTAGCGGTAACGATCGGCCGTGCCCGCGCCCGTGCTCACGTCATCGGAGGTCCGCGCCGAGCGCGGCGGATCGCCGGCAGGAGGTTCGCCCAGCCGCCGACCGGTGCCGACGTCGACCAGCTGCGATTCACCGGTCACCGTGTCCCGGCGAAGAAGCTGTCGTGTCGTGGGCACGGGCGACTTACCGGTGCCCGGTCTCGACGAGGCACCGTACGCCGCCTTCCGCGTAGGCGAGGGCGCTTCTCCACGAGCCGCCGGGTTCGACGCCGTACCGTCGCGCCGGCCTCCGCCGGCCGCGCTCTTCCCCTGCGCATCCCCGGAAGAGGAGGTCTCCTGACCGCGCGCCTCCTTCGACGCCGCATCCCGCTTGACGGCCGCCTCCCCCGCACGCCGCGCAGCCGAATCCGACCTCACACCATCCTGACGCCCCGCCTCACCACCGGCCGGCCGCCCATCATCCGACACCGAACCATCGCGCCGACCTCCGCCGACCACGCTCTTCCCCAGCGCATCCCCGGAAGACGAGGCGTCCTGATCCGAGGGCCGCACCGCCTTGGAGTCCGCATCCCGCTTGATGGCCGCCTCCCCGGCGCGCCGCGCAGGGGACACCGAATCCGAAGACGTCCGATGCTCCCCACCCGGCGCCGGGCTGTTCTGGCCCTTCGATACGCCTTCCGAAGCCGGGGTGTTCGCGGACCCGGCATTCGACTCGTGCGATGCAGACCGGGCTGGTGGCGTGCCCTGAGCGGTTCCGTCCGCGCCACCGGGCCCCGCCGGTCTCTCGTTGACCGGCGGAGTGCGAACCGGCGCGGGAGTCGGACTCGATGTGGCCGGCGGCGGCTCGTTCGACGAACGCACGCCGTTCCCGGACGGCGTCTTCGTCGACGTGGAGCTGACCACGCCATCGCCGGCCCGCGTGTTGAGGCCGTTCGCGCCCGGCGCGCTGTCAGCGCTCTTGCCCGACCCGCTGAACGAGGTCTGCGCGGGCTTGACGGCCGGCGGCACTTCACCGCCGGAGCCGGCGGTGGCCTTCGCCGCCCCCGGTGCGGGGTTCCCCTTGCCGACCGCCGGAGTATCGGGGACGGTCGGGGTCCGCGCGCCCTCGCCCGCGCCTACGCCACCGAATCTGCCACCGCGTGCGGCGGCGCCCAGGCCGGCGCCGAGGCCGCCGCCGATGGCGGCGCCCAGACCGATG
This sequence comes from Actinoallomurus iriomotensis, assembly GCF_030269445.1. Classification (GTDB taxonomy): domain Bacteria; phylum Actinomycetota; class Actinomycetes; order Streptosporangiales; family Streptosporangiaceae; genus Actinoallomurus; species Actinoallomurus iriomotensis. Next base: position 116,082 of record NZ_BSTJ01000013.1, on the reverse strand, counting down.
TTGAAGCCCTCCTGTCCCCAGTCGACGGTGACCGGGGTGTGCGTGGCAGCCGAAGCGAGTCCGTTGGCGGCCATATCGATGCCGAAGGAGGCGACGGCTCCGGTGACGGCGCCGGCGGTGAAGTCGCTGACCACCGCGCCCAGGGCGCCCAGCCTGGCGCCCACCTGGGCGATGACGTTGACCAGGTTCCCGATGATCCTCCCCAGCAGCGACAGCAGGGCGCCGATCCCGAGAGTCAGCGGAGCCGTCACCACACCGAGGACGAAGCTGAAGATGTTGATCAGGTAGGCCTTGTTGTTCTCTTCGGCCATCTGCTGCGCCTGGTCATAAATGCTCTTGCCATAGGCGTTGATGGCCTCGCCGATCTTCCAGGCCGTGTCGGCACTGTTGTTCAGCACCGTCGACATGCGGCTGTGCCAGGCCTCCTGGGCGACGCTGTAGGCGCCGCCACGCCAGCCGAGGGATGCGACGAGATCGGCGAAGCTGAACTGCCCGGCGTACAGGGCATCGCCCATCCTGATCCACTCGTTGCCCATCTCGAAGATGGCGTTCAGATCCAGGTCGCCGACGTAATCCGTCCACTCGGTCCAGCCGTCCATGTTGGTCTTCCAACCGTCATCGCTCATGACCGGACCTCCCTTCCGGCTCCGGCCGGCCGGGCCTCGGCCACCGGCTCGGTCTCGTCGTCGACGACGGCATGGATCAACGTCGGCTCCTGTCTCCTGCGGATCAGCAGGCCGCGTCCGGGAATGCGCTGCGCGGCGCGCTGGTCCCCCAGCAGGACGCCTTCGCGGTGGTCGCCCGACAGGATGAGCCCGTCGGCGCCGAACTCGCGCAGCCGCCCTACCATCGGATCCGACATCAGCGACCGTGCGGCTCCGCTGACGCGGCGGGCGAGCACGACGTGGAAGCCGAGATCCTCGCCCCGGGTGACGAAGGAGGCCAGCGGCGCGAGCGGGCCCCGGTCCGGGCCGTTCGCCACCAAGTCGTAGTCGTCGATGACCAGGTAGAGTTCCGGCCCCTCCCACCAGTCGCGATCACGCAGCCGGTCGGCGGTCAGGCCGGGCGGCGGCATCCGCTCTTTCAACTTGTCCGCGACCTGGGCGACGAACACGGCCGCCAGCTCGGGATCGCCCGCATGCGCGCCGATGTACGGCTCGGGCAGGACGTCCAGGAGGCCGCGCCGGTAGTCGATGACGATGAAGCGCACGTCCCACGGTGAGTACCGGCGGCCCATGCCCCGCATCCAGGTCCGCAGGAACGAGGTCCGGCCCGAACCTGAGTCTCCGAAGATGAGGAAGTGCGGTTGCCCCTGGGCGAGGTCCAGGCCCACCGGACGCAGGTCGGTCTGGGCCAGTCCGATGGGGATCTCGGTCGCGGACAGTCCCCGTCCGGCGCCCTCCCACCGATTCCCGACGGCCGACGTGTCGGCGAGGAGCTCGTCCAGTTCCTTCACGCTGATCCGCTCCGGGAGCACCTTCAACCGCGGCGCCCGCGGTCCCTGCCACGAACCGGCGATCGCGTCGAGGAGCTCGCGTTGCGCCTCGGCGAGGCCGTCGAGGCCGTCGGCGGCGTCCATGCGGGGCAGGGCGACCTGGAACGAGATCCCGGGCGGCATCAGGCCCCGGCCGACCGGCACCCGGCCCAGCCGCCGCGTCTCCTGCCGGTTGATCTCCGACTCGGCCGGGTCGTTCAACCGGAGTTCGAGACGTCCGCCGATACTGTCGCGCAGCGCCATCCGGATCTCGGCCCAGCGGTTCGCGGTCAGCATCAGGTGCACCCCGACGCCCAGGCCGCGGGTGGCGATGTCGGTGGCCATCACGGTGGCGTCCTCCATCTCCGCGTGCAGCGCGCCCCAGTTGTCGACGACGAGGACGACGTCGGCGGCGCGCACGCCGTGCGGCAGGCCGCCGGTCCGGCGCAGCTCGCGGAATTCGGCGGCGGAGTGGATGCCCAGGTCGCGGAACATCAGTTCGCGCACCGCGATCAGACGGGTGACCTCGGCCAGTACGCGCTGGACCCGTTCGGCGTCCCGCCGCCCGGCCACCCCCGACACGTGCGGGGCGCCCTCCAGGGCGTGCAGCGCGCCACCGCCGTGGTCGATGCAGTAGAACTGCAGTTCGTCGGGCGTGTGGGTGAGCATCGCGCTGATCAGCGCCGTGCGCAGGAACGTGCTCTTGCCGCTCTGCGGCGCGCCGACGAGGGCCAGGTGCCCGTGGGTCCCCACCAGGTCGAGGACGACGGGGCGCTGTTCCTGCCGCGCGGGCAGGTCCGCGACGGCGACGGGGAACCTCAACTCCCCGTCCATCGCCCACGCCTGACTCCGCAGGCCCCGCCCCGGCACGACCTCCACCGGGGCGAGCAGCGGGTCGAGGGGGAAGTGCGGCGGCAGCGGCGACAGCCACACCTGGTGCGTCGGGGCGCTGCTCGCCGCGAGTTGGGTGACGACGACCTCCAACTCGGTCGTCCCGTTCCCCGGCGCGGGGGTGACCGCGGTCTCGGGTGCCGTGTCCTCCGGCTGGGGCGGGGTGCGCAGCCCGAACGGGACCGGCACGATCGGTTTCCGCCGGCCTTCTCGCGCGGCGGGGTCCTCGTACAGCCGGGAGACGTGCGCCACCCGGAACCGCTCGTAGATGGACTCGTCGACCTTCAGGTAGGCCGAGCCGGGGATGGGTGGAAGCTTGTAGGCGTCCGGTGTGCCGATCACCGTACGGCTCTCGGCGGCGCTGAAGGTGCGCAGGCAGATCCGGTACGACAGGTGCGACTCCAGACCGCGCAGGCGGCCCTCCTCCAGTCGCTGGGTGGCCAGCAGCAGGTGCATGCCCAGGGAGCGGCCGACCCGCCCGATCTGCACGAACAGGTCGATGAAGTCCGACCGCTGCGACAGCAACTCGCCGAACTCGTCGACGACGATCATCAGGTACGGCAGGGGCGGCAGCGGCGCGCCGTCCACGTCCGTACCACCGTCCGCCTGTTTGAGCTGGTAGTCGCGGATCGAATCGATGTTGCCCGCCTGCCGCAACAGCCGCTGCCGCCGCTGCTGCTCCCCCATCAAGGCGGCCCGTACGCGTTCGACCAGCGACAGGTCGTCGGCCAGGTTCGTGATCAGACCCGCGACATGCGGCAGCCCGGTCAGACCCGCGAACGTCGCACCACCCTTGAAGTCCACCAGAACGAAGCCCAGATGCTCCGGCGAATGCGTCATCGACAACCCGGTGACCAGGGTGCGCAGCAGTTCGCTCTTACCCGACCCGGTCGCACCCACCACCAGCCCATGCGGCCCGATCCCGCCCTGCGCCGACTCCTTCAAATCCAGGACGAGCGCCTCGCCACTGGCGGTCACGCCGACCGGAACGCGCAGCAGTTCCTCATCGTCGGGTGCCCGCCAGGCGGCGGCCGGGTCCAGTGACGTGACGTCGCCGATTCCGAGCATGCCCGGCAGCGACACCGACTGGGACAGGACCTGCTCCTGTTCGCCCGACAGCCGCAGCGGCGCGAGCGAACGGGCGATCCGGGACCGCAGGGCGGGCGCCGGCCGATCCACGGTCGCGTCCTGCACGGTGCTGTGCAGCCCGGCGTTCGCGCCCTCCAGGGTGAGGCGACCGGACGGGTCGAGACGCACCCGTACGTCAACGCGCTCCGGCTCGTGTGCCTCTTCGGTCACCAGGCAGACCACGGTGATGCCCAGGTGCGGCCCCGCCTCCGTGATCAGGCGGTGCACGAGCGGAGACCGGGTCCAGGAGGCGCGTGGGTCGTAGTCGTTCAGCACCACGACGAGCCGCCGCCGGGGCCTGTCCTGGGCGGCCATGGACACCAGCCGCGTTCCTCGCTCCGTACGGGCCGCGACGGCCCGGTCCAGCGCGCCCTCCAGGTAGTCCGCCAGGCCGCCCAGGTTCTCGGCGACCAGCGGGACGACCTCGGCCCCGCGCTCCCGGGTGTCCGGTTCATGGGTGTGGGGGAGCCACTTGACCCACTCCCACCGCGCGTCCCCGGAGGTGACGACGGCGACCTGCACGTCGTCCGGCGCGTGGAGCGTGGCAAGCTGGCACAGCAGTGCGGCGGCCGCCGCCTCGGTCTCCGCGTCCGGCCCCAGCAGGCTCACCACGCCGGCCCGGCCGGCATCGATCCACGCCGGTTGCCTCTCGACCGTGCTGTGGGTCTCGACGAGTTCCTCGGCGGCGTACAGGGAACGGGCGTCGTACTCCACCGTCGGATCGGATCGCTTGGTGGTGGTGTGGGTGATGGCGAGTGGCCCGTCCCCCGCGCCGATGCGCAGTCTGAGGAAGTCGGGATCGTCGGGCCGGCGCTCCCAGACGCGGCGCCGGCGGACCGCGATCGCCCATATCCGCTCGGGACTCGGATGCACCCAGGCCGCGGCGAACCGCTGCACCTGAGCCACCTGCCGTGCCTGACGCCGGATCCCCGCCAGGTAGTCCAGGTAGCGCTCGCGCTGGCGCTCTCTGGCCTGGCGGGTCTTCCCGCGCATCTGCATACGGATGCCGACGCTCAACCCCACCGACGTGACCATGAACAGGATGCCGAGCAGGATCATCCACTGCCGGCCGGTCGAGATCAGGTACGCCGCCATGCTGACGCTTGTCAGCAATGGCAGCAGCAGCGTCAGCATGGTCGACATGCCGCTCGGCGGCGGCAACTGCGGCGGCGCCGCGATGGCGACCTTGTCCTCCGGCACGGGCGGCGGAGCCATCCGGGCGGGGCGGTGGAAGGCGATCCTGCTCATCGGTTCGGGCTGCCTCTGAATGAGATGGTCGTGACGGCGGGCACGGATACGGTCCGCCGGCCGCGATCAGGACTTGTGCGAGGGGTAGTCGGCCGTGATGGCGGTCTTGTTCGTGTCCAACTCGTCCGGTGGCGCGTTCTTCGACGGCGGATCGTCGCTCTTGCCGTCGCCGAACTTGCCGGAGAATCGATTCCAGACGTCGACGAGGCCGAACTCGGCCTTGTCGTAGTTGTTCACGGCGATGCCTATTCCGCTGGCCAAGGCGTTCAGCACGCCGTCATTCGGCTTGTCGTGGCTGCCGAAGACCTCTCCCATGACCGCGGCCCATCGGGTGTTGAAATCATCCGCTTCCTGCTGGGTCTTGCCCATCCAGTCGTTGAGTACCAGCGACTGCAGGGTGGTGCCGATCCGGCCGACGGAATCCGCGACGTTCTGCGACAGATCGTGCAGTGTCTTCGCCGTGTCGTTGATCCCCCACGGACCGATCGCGATACCTTTGACATGGTCATAGTCGGCGGTGGACATTGTTGAGGTCTCCTGGTTCAGATGCGCGGGTCAGACCGGTGTAACATTCGCCGTGTTCTGCGACTCGGCGTTATGGTAATTGTCGTAGGACTTCTGCATCCGAGTGATGATCTCCTCGAGAATCCCCATCAGATCGGTCGTCGCGTTGGTGTACCACGTGGTTATCGGGTCGATCGAGTCGTAGGCGGGGCCCGACCAGTAGGCGCTCAGATTCCGCGTCTTCAATTCGATCTGATCGAGCGTTCCGGAGATGTTGTCCCGCTCCCGCCGGACGGTGGCAATGGCGTTCGACAACGCCTGTAGAGCGACCCCGAATTCGGTGCCGCTCGCGGTCTGTCCCCCTTCGCCGGCATCCGCCACGATGTCCTCCTTCATCCGATGGTCTGAACGAGCCGGACCCGAGTCCGGGCGATTCGATGCGGTGTCGCCGACGCGTCAGCCGGTGACCCCTTTGGACGGCGGCGCAGGGAACAGCGATTGCCGGTCGGCGGCGGAGTAGACCTGGCCCGAGTGGTTCACGAGCGCGATGTATTCGCCGACGAGCTCGAGCGCGGCGCCAATCCCCTGCAGCCCCTTCTCCTGAGCGGGATTCATCTTCGCGGCGAACTCCTTCGCCGGCTCCGCGAAGACCGTGGGTGACGGGGTGTCGTCACCGGCGGTCCACGTTTTCGAGTACGAGTCGTAGACGCCTTTCGTGCCCGGCAGCATGGAGTTCTGCCCGAAAACGGACCCCTCCGAGGCCAGGACATGCGTGCGCAGGCTTTCGTACTGGGTCACCAGGCTCTTGGCCTGGTTCAGCATCGACGTGACCTGAGTGCCGAGTGTTCCGAAGTTGACCGAGAAATCCTGCGCGTCGCCGCCGGCGTCCTTGGTCTCCGCATTGCCGCTATTCCCCTCCTTGATGTCCTTCGGCGCCGCGTTGAAGGACGGGCGCTTGTCCCAGGCGACCTTGAGTTCAGGGGAATCGGTGTTCCCCAGGTTCGGCGGGGGGTCGTTGTCGTGGCTGTGGTCGTTCGGATCGAAGGGGTGTTGGTCGTATTGCGAGGTAATCGGATCGCTCACGCTTCCTCCTGTTCGATGGCCGATCTCCGGGGTCGGTCCTCAGACCGCCTGGACCGATGGCAGATCTTCCGGGAGCAGATTCGTCAGATCGCCGGGATCTTCGGCGGTGAGGTCGTCGGAGATCCGCAGGGCGTGGCGTTCGGTCATCAGCTGGAAGACCTGCCGGGCGGTGCGGCCGTTGCCGAACTGCTCACCCCTGGGAAGTTCTTCGAAGAACCGGTGCAGCGCCTCGACGGTCTCCTTGGGGCACTCGTACTCGTGCCGGTCGGCGTGGTACCGCACGATCCGCACGAGCTCCGCGGAGTCGTAGTCCTCGAACGTCAGGGTGCGGGTGAACCGGGAGCCCAGCCCCGCGTTGGATGCCAGGAGGCGCCGCATCTCCCCCGGATAGCCGGCGACGATCACCACGACCTCGTCGCGGTGGTCCTCCATCAGTTTCACCAGCGTGGAGATCACCTCCTGGCCGAAGTCGTTGCTCTGCCCATGCGGGACCAGCGAGTAGGCCTCGTCGATGAACAGCACCCCGCCCAGCGCCCGGCGGAACACCGCCTGCGTCTTGGGCGCCGTGTGCCCGACGTACTCCCCCACCAGGTCACTCCGGCCGGCCTCCACCAGATGACCGCGCTCCAGCAGACCGAGCGCGTGCAGGAACCCGCCGTACAACCGTGCGACCGTCGTCTTGCCCGTGCCCGGGTTCCCGGCGAAGACCAGATGCCGCGACAACGGCGGCGGCGGGAGCCCCGCCTCCTGGCGCACCTTCACCATCCGCATCAGCTTGGTCAGGCCGATGACGTCATGTTTGACGCCGTCCAGGCCGACCAGCCGGTCCAGCTCCGCGCGCAACTCCTCGAGCCGCTCCTCGGGCACCTTGGCCGGGTCATTCTCGATCGCGGTTCCGGAGCCGCCGCCCTTCGCCGATCGGCGGACGGCCGTGGCCGTACGCGCGGACGTCGCGGCGCCACCGCCCTGCGGCAGGACGGCGTCACGGACGCCGTCCGACCCGCAGTCCTCGATGACGGGCTCCGCCCCGTCGCACACCACCAGGTCGTGGTCACCGCCGGACACGAAACAGCGGCGCAGCAGCGGGACCGCCTCGGCCTCCACGTAGATCGCCGGATACCCGGCGCCGGATATCCGGCAGTCCTCGAACAGACCCGCCGCCTTCTTCGCCACGAACACGCCGTTGCGAGCGGGCCGCTCGACGGTCAGGTCGCGCACACGCGGCCGGGACCCGGCCCCGGCGTACAGGCCGGTGCCGTTCACGTCCGTCATCGTGCAGCCGTCGATCCGCACGACGTTGCCGGTGTCCAGGAAAACGCCCGTCGACCCGGTGCGCTCGATGCGTGTGCCCTCGATGACGGCTCCCCCGCCGGGGCCGACCTGAATCCCGATCTCGGCGATGTCGCCGATCTCGCAGTCGGCCACGAACGGCCGGTGGGTCGTCCGCAGGTCGAGGGCGGTCTGCGCGCGTGAGACCCGGCAGCCGCGCAGCACCGCGTCACCGCCCTCCACCAACACGCCGGTCATCCCGACGTCCTGGATCCGCGTCTCCTCCAGAGTCGCCTCGGCTCGCTCGCAAACCCGGACGGCGTACTCGGGAGTGTCACGGATCCGGCATTCGGTCAGCGCGGCACGCGCCCCGCCGGCGAGGTGGACGGCCGTGTACGTGGTGTCGTGGAACTCATGGTCGGACAGCGCGATGTCCGCCTCGCCTGCCGCGTACAGGCCGTTGGCCGCGGTACGGGCGATCACCCCGCGCCGTACGCGGACGGTGGCGCCGCCGGTCACCGCGAGTCCGCTGTCGGCGACATCGACGACGCGAACGGCGTCCAGCTCCAGGTCGCCGGTCCCGCTGACGAGGATCCCCGCCTGCCTTGTGTCGTGGACGTGGCAGGCGTCGAGGACCGCCGCCGCCTCGTCCTCGGCGAGCACGCCCGCACCCGCCGTGCGGAAGATCTCGCACCGGCCGAGCAGGATCGCGTGCGACCGGGACGTGTCGGGTTCCTCGGCCGACGCGGCGTCGCGCGGGCGCTCACGACCGTCGTCGGCGGGCGCGCGCCGCCCGGCCGTACCGCTCAGGCGCAGGCCCTGGGCGCCCGTGTCGTACAGGCGGCAGTCGCGCAGCACCAGCGCGGACCCGCCCTCGGCGTGGACGGCGGCGGCGCCGGTGCCGCGCACCTCGCAGCGGGTGAAACGCCCGCGGGCGGCCCCGGCCAGGTGCGCGCCGCGGTGGCCGGCGTCCTCGATGAGGGTCCCGGTGCATTCGACGCGGGCCTCGTCGTCGGCCGTGACGCCGTCGCCGCCGGTGGACCGCACGGTGCAGTTCTCCAGCACCGTGCGGCTCGTCCCGGTCAGGCTGATCGCCGCCCCGCCGGCGCCATGCACGTCGCAGTCCCCGAGCGTGGCCACGGCGTCACCGGTGACCTCGACCCGGCCGGTGATCTCGCATCCGTGCAGCGCCGGCGTTCCGCCGCGGATGAGGATCGCCGCGTCGGACGGGACGGCGGACGCGATGGTCAGGTCACGGAGGACGACCTGGCCGCCGTGCACGGTGACGGCGGAACCGTGGGACGCGGTGATCCGTACCGTGCCCGGCCCCTTCTCCGCGACGACGGTGACGTTCCGGTCCAGGACGAGGCTCTCTTTGTAGTCGCCCGGGTGCACCGAGACGACGGTGCCCTCGGCGGCGGCGCGCACGGCGGCGCCGATCGTGCTGTGCGCTCCCCAGCCGGGCGCCACCCGCTCCCGCGAAAGCCTTTTCGTCAGCACCGCGTCACATCCGTCCGCCGGCCTTCATGAGCACGTCGAAGACGCCGAACACGCCGGCGGCCAGCGGCACGCTCAGCGCGCCCAGGAAGCCGCCGACCGGTCCCGGCCAGTTCCACCGCTCGGCGAAGTCGGCACTCTGGAGGGAGCTGCGGAAGCACAGCAACAGCCCCCACCACATCACCAGGAATCCGGCCGCGAGCGTCGCCAGCGGAGCCGACCAACCGGGGACGTGCGCAGCGGTCAGGTGACCGTGCGGCCCAAGGACGTGACCGGACGCCCGCAGCGTGAGTGCCGTCAGACCGGTCGTGGCGCCGGCCAGGACGGTGGCGACGACCGCGCGTAGCCGTGACGAGTTCGCGCGGCACAGCAGTGCCAGGCTCAGGCACAGCACGAGCCCGAGCGCGAACCAGTCATCGGAACCGCTCAGCACCACCAGGCAGCCGGCCACCGCCAGGCAGCACACCGCGTTCAGGAAGATCAGCAGCCGTTGGATCCGCCGTACCGTGACCTCGACGTCATCCATCTGCGCGGGTCCGGGCGGCACCGCCGCCGCCTGCGCCGCGATCCTCGGCAGCGCGCCGAGAAGGAAGAACGCCGCCACCGCGACCACCGCTGCGGACTCGGTCCGATCGGCGCCCAAGGCCGCGAGCGCGACCGCCGGCACCATCACCAGCCCGCAGATCAGCTGCAGCACCAGTGTGGTGATCGCCGGCGCGGCCAGATAGGCCGCGAACGCTCCGACGGACGCGCCGCCCGTGGCCGCGGCCAGGGACTCCGCGCCCGGCAACGGCCACGCCAGGGCCGCGAACGCCAGGAACGGGCAGGCGGCCATGGCCAAGGCCAGCCGCAGCCCTCTGGGCACCGGCCACGCCTTCGCCTCTGCCACCCGGGCGAGCGCCGCGAAGGCCAGGCCGGTCGCGAACAACTCCCCCCCGAACGCGGGCACGTCGTACGCTCCGGCAGCGAGCGTGCCGCCCCCGGCCATCGCGATCAGAAGCCCGAGAACGAGCGTGGTGTACGCCCGCGTCCGGGCGTTCCACTCGATGCCGTCATCGTCGAGTTCGGCGACCTGCTCGGCGATCTCGGCGGCGACCGGGCCGTCCCACTCGCCCTGGAGCACGTCCTGCAGGTACAGCGTCTCGCCGTCCAGTACGCCGACGTCGCCGAGCGACTGGCCTGGTTCGAACGGAGCACCCCCGGCCGGCGCGAGCGACCAGGCCGCAGGCATCGCGTCCGAGTCCGCCTGCCCGCAGATGTCGGCCAGCATCGGGGCGTACTCCACGATCGGTGTGTGGGCCGGCACCGCCAGGTCGACGCTCCTGCGCTCGCCTACGACGGTGATCCGGCACCGTTCATCGGCCACCGGAGGAACCTCGCCTTCTCGATTTCATCGGATCCGCGGCCGTGGTCAGTGCTTCCAGGTCTGGATGTTCGCCCACTCCGCGTCGGTGTAGTTGCCCCAGTTGACGTTCATGGCCTGGGCTATCTCTCCCAGGACCCCCTCCGGGCCGAAGAGTCCCTCGGCGGCGATGTTCCATTCCTGCTGCAGGCCCTGGTAGTAGTCCGCCGCCTGGCTCTTGTTCCACGCGTCCTGCAGGGGCGCGAGCTTGCTCTTCAATGCCTCCAGCTCACCGGCGATCTGACCGGCGCGCGCGTTGATCACGCCGCCGGCGGCCCCCAGCCCCTCGCCGACGTAGATGTCACTGCCGTCGATATCGGCCATGTTCCGCTCTCCTCGGTTCCGTGGGGACGTCGTCAGCCCAGGTTGGCCACGACGGTGTGGCCGCCCGGCATGCCCGCCTCGATGTTCTGCAGGTTGGTGATGTTCTGCTGTTCGGAGTCGCGGTAGTTGACGTAGTTGCCGTGCAGTCCGCCGGCGATGCCCGCCAGCGCGTCGTGCAGCATGTTCGCGAGGATGTCGTACTCGGCCATCAGCGCCGTGAAGCGGTTGTGCGCGATGCCCCTCCAGACCTCTTCGAGGCTGTTGACGTAGGTCTTGAGCTCGGCCAGCTGCGTGCGGATCTGTTCCGCCGTGTTGCTCGTGTCCGACGCCGCGTTGGCCAGGTACTCGGGGGTGACGTGATACGTCACTCCGCCCACGGTCACCGATGGTGGATTCGCCATGGCAGGCCGCCTTTCACACAGAAGAGGTCGTCAGAGGCCGTACGGGGGCGGGCGGTCGGCTCCCGGCCGGTCGCGTGCCCGCACGGTTCTCGTCCCGCCCGTCGGTCTTCGGCAGCGGGACGGAACCGCCGGTGCGCGGCACGCTCGCCGAGCCGTAGGGCAGGCATGGATCGAGTGTGGCTTCGCCAGGTCGGCGGGGGATATCGGCAACGTTGCCTATTTCACGCGGTCGGCATTGCCTAGCCGGCGCCGCCGGACCTTCGCGTGCGAGCAGTCGCTCAGAGGCGACCGGGATCGCGCCGGTTCTCGGGCTCGGCTTCGCCGACGACGCCGTCGTCCGGATGCTCCGGCTCACGAAGATCGTCGGATCCCTCCGGGCCGTCCCCGGGATGCGGGTCCTGAGCCTGGCGAGAGCCCTCAGGCGAGTCCAGCCGCAGGTCGCGCAGTTGCAGGCGGGAGGTGATCCCGAGTTTCTTGAAGATGTTGCGCAGGTGGGCGTGGACCGTGCGGGGGCTCAGGAACAGCTGTGCGGCGGCCTCCTTGGAGGTCGCGCCGCCGGCGACGAGGCGGGCGATCTGGAGCTCCTGCGGGGTGAGCAGGTCACGTGGTGAAGCGGCGGGCCGGTGCGGGCGCTCACCGCAGGCGGACAGTTCACGGGCGGCACGTCCGGCGAAGCCGGCGGCGCCCATCCCGGACAGCTTCTCGTAGGCGATGCGCAGCTGGGCCCGGGCGTCACCGCGTCTGGCCGTACGGCGCAGCCACTCCCCGTAGATCAGATGGGCGCGGGCGAGGTAGACCGTGGCGCTCGTACGGGACAGCCGGTCGATCGCCTCCCGGTAGAGATCCTCGGCGGACGTGTCGTCGGCGAGTAGGGCACGCGCGTACAGCTGCAGGCCGATCGCCAGGTCGGTGCCGCTCGTGTCGGTTCGCTCGGCGAACCTCTCCAGCACCGGCTTGGCGAGCCGATGCCGCCCACTGCGCGCGGCGGCCTCCACGAGTTCGTGCGGGATGAAGGAGAGGAATCCGACCTCGTCGTACTGGCAGACCTCGGCGGCCGCCTCATAGGCGGCGTCGTACCGGCCGATGCCGTTGAAGAGCACGGCGTTCGCGCCGTCGACCACCGACAGGCCGTGACCCTCGCCGCTCTTTCGCGCCGAGTCGGTCACCCGTTCGGCCAAGGCGGCGGTCCCCTCCTCGTCACCGCGCCAGGCCCGGAGCAGCAGATCTCCGAACGGCGGGCCGCTGGGGTTCCCGCTGGGATCGAACGTGAAGGCCTGCGCGACCAGTGCCTCGGCGTCCTGGAACTCACCGGCGAGGATGTGCGCGTAGGCGAGATAGTGCAACGCGCTCGGCAGTGCGAGGAGTGTGCCCGTGCGGTGGATGAGCAGCACCTGACGTTCGCACAGCGTGCGCCAGTCGTCGTGCTGCCACAGGTCCATCGCCGTCGCGGCGGCCAGCGTGGCCCAGTGGAGGTAATGATCCCCCTGCTCGCTCGCGGACAGATAGGCGCCGACCGCCTCCCGCAATGACGGAACGGCCTTCGCGTATCCCTCGGTCTCTCGGCTGATCAGTGCCCTCAGCAAGAGGTTCCGCAGTTTCGGGTACTCGCCGGACGACTCCTCCAGTGTCTTCGCCAGCTGACGTGCGGTGTCGGCCAACAGCCCCGGACGTCCGAGGCGGCCGGCGCGCATCGCCGTGACGAACCCGGCGGTGAAGACCCCGTGGGCCCTCTGCCGGTCGTACGCCTTCAGCCTCTGCGCCCCTTCGAGCGCCGCGGTCGGATCCTTGGTCCCGGGTCCGGCGCCGATCGACATTCTCGCGGCCAGCAGTTCGATCAGCACCTGCTGCCGTTCGTCGTTCGGGCCCGCCTTGGCGGTGGCCAGGAGGCCGGCCGCGGCTTCGTGGTCCCCGGCCCAGTGCTTACGGTCAGCCGCTTCGAAGGCGCGTTCGGCCCGGCGGGCCGGATCGGGGGTCAGGACCGTGGCGCGTTCGAGGAACCCGGCCGCGGCGGCGATGCCACCGCGGGCGGACGCCCGTTCGGCCGCGCGTTCCAGTTCGGCCGCGATGCCCTCATCGGGCAGAAGCACCGACTGGCCACGGTGCCACGCCCGGCGGTCCGGGTCCACGAGCGGGTCGGTGATGCCGGCCAGCACGCGGTGCGCGGTGCGGCGATCCTCCGGTGCTGCCGCCCGGTAGATCGCCGACCGGACCAGCGGATGCCGGAACCGCACGCGGACGCCGATGTCCAGCAGGCCGGCGGCCGCGGCCGGGTCGGCGGCCTCCGATGGGATGTCCATCTCCTCGGCCGCCCGCCACAGCAACACCGGATCGCCGAGGGGCTCGGCCGCCGCCAGCAGGAGCAGCCGCCGGGTGTCCTCGGGCAGAGTGGCCAGACGCTCGCGGTACCCGGCTTCGATACGCGCGGGCACCGGGAGCGCGTTGGGCAGACCGAAGCCGCCGGCCAGCTCCGCGGTGCCCACGCTCCGCGGCAGTTCGAGCAGGGCCAGGGGGTTGCCGCGCGCCTCGGCGATGATCTGGTCACGAACCCGCTCGTCCAGCGGCGTACGCAGCCGGGAGGTCAGCAGCGCGAGCGCGTCCTCCTTGCCGAGCCCGGTGAGGCTGAGCTCGGGCAGCCCGTCGAGCAGGGCGGGCACTCCGGGCTCCCGGACCGCGAACAGGAACGCGACCGGATCGTGCTCGACGCGCCGCGCGACGAACGCCAGGACCTGTGCCGAGGCGGGATCGAGCCACTGCGCGTCATCGACCGCGCAGACGATCGGCTGCTCCTCGGCGGCGGCCGACAGCAGGCCGAGCACGGCGACAGAGAGCCGGAAGCGGTCCGGCGTCGTGCCGTCCCGCAGTGCGAAGGCCACTTCCACGGCGGCCCGCTGCGGGCCGGGCAGCGTCTCCAGGTAGGGAAGCAGCGGCTGGCAGAGCTCGTGCAGCGCGGTGAACGGGAGCTCGGTGTCGAACTCCCTTCCGACGGTGCGGAGTCGCCGCAGCCCCTCCGCCCTGTCCAGTACCCGTCCGATCAACTCCGTCTTGCCGATGCCCGCCTCACCACGAATGAGGAGCGCACCGCCCTGCCCGGACGCCGCGGCGCGCAGCGTCCGCTCGACCGCCGCCAGCTCCGCTGTTCTGGGGGATTTCACGAGTCGCATGTCACCCTTTGCGAGATCCGGCGGCCAAAGCGCCGCGCCCAGGTCGAGAACTCTACGGATTCGACGATGGAGAAAGCGTCATCGCGCGGTAGTACCTCGATATACCCACAGGGAGTACGAACGCAAAACAATCGACGTCGCACGGCCGGCCGGACGCCGGTCTTCCAGCGGGAACGGCATTATCTCAGGGTGACGGGCGATGATCAGGCAACGTTGAGGTCGCGCCTACCCTGACGCGTCACGCCGAGGCGCGATTCGACAATGAGGTCTCGAATGGCGTCGGCCGCACATCCGGAGGCCGGGCCGACACGACCGCGCTGGACTGCGGTAAGGCCACGGTCCGGTAGACATGTTCCCTCGCAGTAATGCCGAGTACGCCGATCTGGTCAAGGACAACCGGGCACTGTACGCCGGCTCCGCGCGAACAGCGGCGCCTTGGTCCGCCACCTCGATGTGGACGCCCAAGGGCGTGATCGGGACGCGGTGCGGGCGGTGCTGGGACAAGAGCGGATCAGCGTGCTGACGTTCGTCGGCGCCGGTGCTGTCGGGCAGCACCATGCGGCACTTTCCCCCCCGCCGGATCCGGGCAATGGCCCTGGACGGCCCGCTCAACCGGTCCACCACCGGCGAGCGCGCCTACGCGCTCGGCGCGGCCACCGCGCGGCGGGAACTGGAGCGGTTCTCGGCACGGCGAGGAGATCGCGGGTCTGCTCTCCTACTTCCTGGTCAACGGCAACGTCCCACCGCCCGGCGGTAACGCCTCGGCCGAGTTCGTCGCGGGTGAGGCGAGCTCGCGCGACCTGCTGGACGAGGCCTAGATCAAGGCGTTACTGGCGTAGCTCGAACGGCTGCGTGACCGGGCCGTCGTACGGCTCGCCGATGCCTGGCCAAGGGCCGAACCGGCGAGACACGAGCCGCGGAACGGCGGTGCCGCCGCGAGCTCACATCTCGACGGGGAGCAGGCCACGTTCGGCGAACACCTTCTTGGCGACGAACGTCGCGTTCAGGGCCCGGGGGAAGCCGCAGTAGCCGGCCGAGTGGAGCAGCGCCTCGACGATCTCCTGCGCCGTCAGGCCGACGTTGAGCGCGGCGTTGATATGCACTTCGAGCTGCGGCTCCGCTCCGCCGAGCGCGGTGAGGATGCCGAGCGTCACCAGTTGCCGGTCGCGCGGGGCCAGGCCGGGGCGGGCGTAGATCTCGCCGAATCCCCAGGCGACGACCTGGTGGGCGAGCTCGGGCGAGATGTCGGCGAGCGAGTCGACGACCTTCTGCCCGGCCTCGCCGTCGATCTGCCGCAGAACGTTGAGGCCGTGCTCGTACTTCTCTTCGCGGGTCATCCTGACTCCTTGATCCTTCGCCGTGGTGGCCGGCTCCGCGCCGGCACATCCATGACGTTAGAAGTTCGACCGCGCTCAAACACAAACCGGAGCGGTCGACTCCAGCCATCTCATCTTCGTGATCACCAGTTAACCGCGAAGAGTCGCGGCTTGGTGCAGCGTGAGCCCTGCACTCCCTCGGTCACGCACCCGGTCGCGGCCAGGAGAGCCGTCTTTGTCGATGGCCGTGCGTACGTGTCGAACCCGACGATGTTCATGCGTGTCCGCAACAGTCGCCGCCCGCTGCTCCGGTCGATCAGCTGCTCGCCCGCCTCTTTCGCCGCGCCTATCCGTGTGCTTTCTGGTCGGGAATCCTTTCGGTGAGGCCGAAGAGCGGGAACAGTTCGGGGAGCAGGAACACGTGCAGGCCGGTGACGCGTCCGGCCGAGGTCTCGACGACCTGAAGGGCGAACGCGCGCAGGCCGGAGTCGTCGCGCCGGTACTGCGCCACGCCCACGCCGCCGTTGACCTGGACGGGAACCAGCGCACCCCCACGGCAGACCGCCTCCCGCGACCTGAGCCAGGACACCACCGCAGGGGCGCCGCGCAACCAGAGCGCGTACGGCGGCATCGACAGGGTCGCGTCGTCGTGGAGCAGCCGTACCAGCGCCGTGATGTCGAACCGCTCGAACGCGCTGATGTAACGGCCGAGCAGGGCGCGCCGCTCACCGTCCAGGTCCGTCTCGGACGGGGCCGGGCGGGGCGACGGCATGGCCGCGCGGCCACGCCGCAGCAGCGCGTTCACCGCGTTCTCGGTCACGCCGAGAAGGTCGGCGACTTCGCGTGCGCGCCAGCCGATGACCTCGCGCAGCAGCAGCACGGCGCGCTGCATCGGGGTCAGCCGCTGCAGTGCCGCGACGAACGCGAGCCGGATCGACTCGCGCTCCACGGTGATCTCGGCCGGGTCGAGATCGGCGGGCAGCGCCCAGAGGTCCGGCAGCGGCTCGACCCAGGTGCCGGCCGGGCGGACCGTCCCGAGCGGGCCGGGGCCGGGCGCCGGTTCGGTCAGGTCCATCGGCAACGCCCGGCGCCGGGCCTGGCGCAACTGATCCAGGCACACACGCGTCGCGATCGCGTAGAGCCAGGACCGCAGTGACTCGCGGCGCCGGACATCGCCGATCCCCCGCCAGGCGCGCAACATCGTCTCCTGGACGGCGTCGTCGGCGTCGAACGGCGACCCCAGCATGCGGTAGCAGTGCCGGGTGATCTCGGGCCTCAGCAGCGTGAACTGCTCCTCCAACGCGCCCCGGTCGACCTCGTTCACCGGTCGGACGGCAGCCAGCCCGCCGCCCACAGGTTGGCCGGCCGCGCTTCGCCCCGGAAGACCGCCGCGTGCTTGCGGACGAACTCCGCGAACGTCGTCGGACGCACGCCGAACGCCTCATGGGTGGACTGCTCCACGCGCGCCTCATCACCGCCCTTGCGGCGCTCGGCGAACAGTTCGTCCAGGGCGTCGGCGAAGAACGGGGCCAGCCCGGCCGCCAGCAGCGCCTCCCGTTGCGCGACGGGGTCGGCGTCGACGTAGCGCACCGGCCTGCCGATGACCGAGGAGACGGTGCCGGCGATCTCGTCCAGGGTGAGCGACTCCGGCCCCGTCATCTCGTAACGGCGGTCGGCCTCACCTTTCCCCTGGAGCAGGGCGGCGGCGACCTTCGCGATGTCCGCGACGTCGACGGGCGCGATCGAGGCGTCGCCCATCGGCAGGGACAGGACGCCGTCGCCGGTCATCGACGGCACCTCCCGGAAGTACACCTGCATGAACGCGCTGGGGCGCAGCATCGTCCAGTGCATCCCGGACACCCGCAGATACCGCTCGATCTCAGCGTGCATCCGGGCGAACCGGAAACCCGACTCGGGGTCGCAGGCGCGTCCCGAGAACTTGACGACGTGCTCGACGCCGGCCGCCTTGGCGGCGTCGATGAAGCCGGTCTGCGCCTCCACTAGCCGTTCGTTCGCCGCGGAGATCAGCAGGACGCGCTCCACCCCGTCCAGCGCGGGCCCGAGCGTCCGCGGGCGCAGCATGTCACCTTCGACCACTTCGACCGTGGACGGCACCTCGGCTCCACGCGCCTTGGCGAGGTCCCGCACCATCGCCCGTACGGCGACCCCCTCACGCGCCAGCTCACGCACCACCGCGGAACCGTTCAACCCCGTCACCCCAGTGACCAGCAGCATGGTCGTCTCCTCCGTCGTACCTTCATCGACTCTTCGTCAGGTAAGACGGCCGGCGAGAAGAAAACTGGTCGCGGGAGGGTCAGTCGTTGAGCGACTCCTCGGTGACCAGGGGCCGGCGCGCCGCGCCGCCGAGCATTCCCGCCGCGGCCAGTACCGCGGCGACGAGCGCGGAGACGCCGCAGACCACGTAGCCGATCGCGTACGCGTGGTCGAGGGCGTGGAAGGCGACGTTCTGGATCGGGTTGCCCGCGACGGCGTTGGCGCCGAGCGGGCCGGAGTTCACCGCGCCGACGGCCTCGGGCGGGGCGCCCGCGCTGAACTTCTCCATCGCCGCCTGAAGCGCGGAACTGTCACGCAGTTTGTGCTGGATCTCGGAGGCAGCCGCGCTCAAGGCGATCGCACCGATGACCGCGGGCCCGAGCGTGAAGCCGAAGTCGCGCAGCTGGCTGGTCGTGCCCGAGGCCATGCCCGCGAGGTGGTTGGGCACGGTGTTGACCGCGACGGCGGTCACGCCGGAGAGCGCGAACGCGAATCCGACGCCGACCAGGACCAGCGGCGCGACGATCGGCCACAGGGACCGGTCGGTGGCCGACTGCGTGGCGATCCAGAAGTCCCCGGCGGCGATCAGCAGGAAGCCGGCGCCCAGCGCCCAGCGCGGGTTGTAGGAGTGAATCGTCTTCGCGGTGACCGGCATGAGCACCAGTGCGAAGCCCTGCAACAGGACGAACGCGATGGCCGTCTCCAGAGGCGAGAACTCCTGGATCGCCGCCAGCCGGATGCTGGTGGAGTACGCGGTGCCCAGGAAGGCGAACATGCCCAGTACGGTCACGAGGGAGCTCACCGCGAAGGCCCGGTTCTCGAACAGGCTCAGCCGCAGCAACGGAGCGGGCGATCGCCGCTCGGCGGCGATGAACGCGGCGAAGAAGACGACGGCGACGACGAACCCGCCGATCACCCACGGGCTCGACCACCCGCTCGTGGCGCCCTGGATGACGGCGAACAGGAGCGCGAACAACGAGACGGCGACGGTGATCTGGCCCGGCCAGTCGAGTGAGCGGCCCTCGGGTGCGGAGGAGTTCTTGGCGGTCACGGCGACGGCCGCGCTCACCAGGGCGAGGAGGAAGACGGCGACGAACGCCCAGCGCCAGGTCGCCGTCGGGTCGTCGCCCCAGGACATCTTGGTGACCAGCCCGCCCAGGAGCGGGGACACGAACCCTCCGGACGACAGCGCGGCGGACCAGACCGCGATGCCGCGCGCCCGGTCCTTCGCCGTGTGCGTTCCCGCGGCCACCATCGCCAGCGAGGTGGGGAAGAGGACCGCGGCGCCGATGCCGGTCAGCGCCTGCCCCGTCCAGAGTGTGGCGATGGCCGCGGTGTTCGAGGTGCCGGCCGACGGGGTGAGCACGCTGATCAGCTCACCGACGGCCATGAGCAGGCTGCCGCCGATCAGCAGGCGCTTGCGGCCGAAGAGGTCGCCGAGGGCGCCGAAACTCAGCTCCAGCAGGGTCACCGGTACGAGGAAGGCGTCGGAGATCCAGGTGAGCTGCGCGGAGGTGGTGTGCAGGTCCTGCTGGAACAGGCCGTTGAGGACGGCGGGGATGGCGAGCCCGACCTGCGCCACCAGCACAGCGAGGGCGGTGGCGGCGCGGGTGCCGGGGGTGAGGGAGGGGGTGGTGATCGCGTGCCGGCCGGCCGGTGCGGCGGTGAGATCGCTCATGAGCCCTCCTTCGTCGGGGGAGCGACCAGGTGCGCGTGCTCTTTTATTCGCTCACTGCGTTCGCTCATGAGCCCTCCTTCGTCGGAGGAGAGACCAGGTGCGCGTGCTCTTTCATTCGCTCACTGCGTTCGCTCATTGCGTCTCCAGGAAGGGGGAAACCCGGATGCTGCCAACGTGAGACTGTGTCACGTATCACTATTGATGTACAGGTTTCCTGGCTTTTCCCGATGCCGCCGCGATCGGGGAAGATGGGCAGGTGACCGACCCCGCCGCCTCCGGCGACGTCCGCGCCAGGGCGCGGCCGTCCCTGCTCTATCTGGTCAAGCAGCTGGAGCTGGCCGTACGCTCCCGGCTGGATGAGGTGCTGCGTCCGGTGTCCATCACGCCGTTGCAGTACACGGCGTTGACGGTTCTGGAGCGCCGGTCGGACCTCAGCACGGCCGAGCTCGCCCGCAACGCGTTCGTGACCGACCAGAGCGCCGCCGACATGGTCGGTGTTCTCGAGGGCCGCGGTCTCGTCCTGCGACACCCCGACCCGCGTGACCGGCGGCGGCGGGTGCTGCGGCTCACCGCCGAGGGCCGGGAGCTACTCGATCACGTACGCGCGGACGTGGACGCCGTGGAGGAGCGGATGCTGTCACCGCTCACCGCGGACGAGGCCGACGACCTGCGTCGCTACGTGGCCGCCTGCCGCGGCGCCCTGTCGAGCTCCCCTCCACACTGAGGCGAGGACCGGCCCGCGTCAGGACAGCCGGCGCCACGCATGATCGAGGGCGAGGCGCAGCCGGGCGGCGTCGTCGTCGGTGAGGCCGTCGGTCATGCGTCGCTCGATGCCGCGTACCGACTCCTCATAGTCGGCGAGGAGCCGATGCCCGAGGTCGGTCAGCGCGATGAGAAGCTCCCGCCGGTTGGCCGGGTTGGGGCGCCGGACGACGTGGCCCCGGCTCTCCAGAGTGCGGACCATGTCGGCCATGGACTGTGCGGTGACGAAGGAGTCGCGGGCGAGTTGAGCGGCGGTGAGCCCGTCATGCCGCTCCAGCACGGTCAGCGCGGTGTACTGCAGGGCGGTCAGCCCCGATGGCTTGAGCACTTCGTCGAGGCGCGCCCGTACGGCGAGTTCGGTGCGCTTGACCAGGTACAGCAGCGAAGGGGCCGCCTTCGCGCCTCTCCCGGCCGGCCGCGCGGCCGCTTCCGCCACGGCACCCTCCCCTTCGCTCGTGCACCGCACACCCTGGCGTGACATCGGATTCACCCTACCCCATTGACAGGATTCCTGTCGGTCAGCAGACTGGCCCCCCATAGCCAGGAATCCTGTCGATGAAGGGTGGCTCCAGTGGACCTGACCGGAAAGGTGGCCGTCGTCACGGGCAGCGGCCGCGGCCTCGGGCTCGCCTACTCCCGCGCACTCGCCGCGGCCGGGGCGTCCGTCGTGGTCAACGACGTGGACCGCCAGGCGGTCGACGCCGCGGTGGAGAGCGTACGGTCGGCGGGCGGCCGGGCGTTCGGAGTGACCGCCGCGGTCGGCGACACCCCCACGGCCGAGAACCTGGTCTCCACGGCAGTGGAGCACTTCGGCCGGCTCGACGTCCTGGTGACCAACGCCGGCATCCTGCGCGACAGGGTCCTGTGGAAGATGACCGACGAGGACTTCGACGACGTCGTCCGCGTCCACCTGCGCGGCACCTTCACCTGCGCCCGGGCCGCCGCGACGCGGATGCGGGAGCAGGGCGAGGGCGGGCGCATCATCGTGATCGGATCGCCGGCCGGCCAGCGCGGGAACTTCGGGCAGACCAACTACGCGGCGGTCAAGGCCGGCATCGTGGCCATGGCGCGCACCTGGGCCCTGGAACTGGCCCGAGCCGGGATCACGGTGAACGCCGTCGTCCCCGTGGCCGCCACCGAGATGACCAAGACGATCCCGGCGTTCGCGCCGGCCATCGCGGAGGCCGAACGCACCGGCGAACCCCTGCCGGGCTGGATGCGCAAGGACGAGGGCATCGGCACCGTCGAGGACGTCACCGGCCTCGTCACCTTCCTCGCCTCCGACGCATCGGCCGCCATCACCGGCCAGGCGATCGGTGTCGGCGGGGACCGGCTGGCGCTGTGGACCCACCCGCAGGAGAAGAAGGTGGAGCTGCGGGACGGCGGCTGGAACGCCGATGAGATCGCCGCCGCCTGGACCGAAGGCGTCGGTGCGCAGCCCGAGTCCTTCGGCATCCCCGCACCCCAATCGACGGGGAACTGACATGGCCACCATGGACGTGGCGCAGCTGACCGCGATCGACGTGCACACGCACGCGGAGGTGTCCCGTACCGGCCATCCCTCCCTGCCCCCGGAGCTCATGGCCGCGTCGGAGAAGTACTTCGCCGCGCAGGGTCACCGGCAGCCCACGATCGACCAGATGGCCGACTACTACCGACGGCGCCACATGGCGGCGGTCGTCTTCACCGTCGACGCCGAGCACGCCCTGGGCCACCCGCCCATCCCGAACGAGGAGATCGCCGAGGACTGCGCCGCCCACGCGGACGCGCTCATCCCCTTCGCGTCACTCGACCCGTGGCGAGGCCGGGCAGCGGTACGCCAGGCGCACCGGCTGGTGGAGGAGTACGGCGTACGAGGCTTCAAGTTCCATCCCAGCCTCCAGGCGTTCGCACCCGACGATCCCATGGCCTACCCGCTGTACGAGGCCATCGCGGAGCTCGGTGTGCCCGCCCTCTTCCACACCGGGCAGACCGGCATCGGCGCGGGCGTGCCGGGCGGAGGAGGCATCCGCCTGAAGTACTCCAATCCCCTGCTGGTCGACGACGTGGCGACCGACTTCCCCGATCTGCGGATCATCCTGGCGCACCCGTCCTTCCCGTGGCAGGACGAGGCGCTGGCCGTGGCGACGCACAAGCCGAACGTGTTCATCGACCTGTCCGGATGGTCGCCGAAGTACTTCCCGCCGCAGCTCGTCCGCTACGCCAACACGCTGCTCAAGGACAAAGTGCTCTTCGGCTCGGACTACCCGGTCATCACCCCGGACCGCTGGCTGAGCGACTTCGAGAAGATCGACATCAAGCCCGACGTACGGCCGCTCATCCTCAAGGACAACGCGCTCCGCCTCCTCGGCCTCACTTCCGGCTGACCCCCCGACCCATCCGAAAGGCACGGCCCGGTATGCGCAACCACGGCATCGGATCCTGGACCGCGCGACGCGCCCGCAGAACCCCCCACCGCCCCGCCGTCATCCACGAGGGCGTCCAGCTCACCTACGCCGAACTACACGATCGCACCACGCGCCTGGCCCACCACCTGCGCCACCTCGGCGTGCGGCCCGGCGACCGGGTCGCCTTCCTCGGCCCGAACCATCCCTCGTTCCTGGAGACCCTGTTCGCCGCCGGCCAGCTCGGAGCCATCTTCGTGCCGCTCAACACCCGGCTCGCCGAGCCGGAGCTGCGGCACTGCCTCACGGACTCCGGGGCGAGCGTGCTGGTGCACACCCCGGCCTTCGAAGCGTTCGCGGTCACCAGCGACGTTCCGCGCCGCGTCACCGTGGACACCGGCCTCGACCAGGCGCTCGCCGCCTGTCCCTCGACGCCCATCGACATCCGCGTGACGCACGCCGACACCGCCATGATCATGTACACCTCCGGCACGACGGGGCGCGCCAAAGGCGCCGTGCTCACCCACGGCAACCTCGTCTGGAACAGCGTCAACACCCTGGTCGACGGGGAGTTCGCCGCCGGTGACGTGGCACTGCTGTCCGCGCCGCTGTTCCACACGGCCGCGCTGAACATGACCTGCCTGCCCACCGTGCTCAAAGGCGGCACCCTCGTGCTCGAGGAGTCGTTCTCCCCGGCCCGCACTCTCGACCTGGTCGAGCGGCTCCGCGTCACGGTGATGTTCGGCGTGCCGGCCATGTTCCAGCAGATCGCCGCGGAGCCACGGTTCGCCGAGGCCGACCTGTCGTCGGTACGGATGATGCTGTGCGGTGGCGCTCCGGTGCCGGAAACACTGATCCGGACCTACCGGCGGCGCGGACTGGATTTCATCCAGGGCTACGGCATGACCGAGGCGTCCCCCGGCGTGTGCCTGCTCGACGCCGAGCACGCCCTCGACAAGTCCGGCAGTGCCGGCCTTCCGCACTTCTTCGACGACGTCCGCATCGTCGACCCCGCCGGCCACGACTCCTCGCGCGGCGAACTGCTCGTGGAGGGCCCGAACGTCATGAGCGGTTACTGGAACCTCCCCGACGAGACGGCCGCGGCCCTCCACGACGGCTGGTTCCGTTCCGGAGACATCGCCCGCACCGATGACGACGGGTACGTCACCATCGTCGACCGCGCCAAAGACATGATCATTTCAGGCGGCGAGAACATCTACCCGGCCGAGATCGAGAACCTGCTCTACGAACATCCGGCCGTCGGTGACTGCGCCGTCATCGGTGTCCGGGACGAAAGCTGGGGCGAGGTACCCCGCGCCGTCGTCGTTCTCGCGTCCGACGCCACGGCGAGCGCCGAGGACATTCTCGCCTCCCTCGAAGGACGTCTGGCGCGCTACAAGATCCCTAAATCACTCGTCCTCACCGACGCTCTGCCCCGCACCGGCGCCGGAAAGCTCATAAAGTCCCGAATTCGAGAGAAGTTCGGTACCCCTTCGTGAAGGAGACCCGCCATGACCGCCTCACGCACCGTCACCGGCCTCGACGAGATCAAGGCTCTCGCCGGGACCGACCTGGGCCGTACCGACTGGCTGGAGATCACCCAGGAACGGGTGAACACCTTCGCCGACGCCACCGACGACCATCAGTGGATCCACACCGATGCCGAGCGTGCCGCCACCGGCCCGTTCGGGGCCACGATCGCCCACGGCTACCTGACGCTGTCCCTGATCATTCCTCTCTTCACCGAGCTGCTGACCATCGACGGCGTCTCGATGAGCATCAACTACGGCCTGGACAAGGTCCGTTTTCCGCAGCCGGTGAGGGTGGGCGCCAAGATCCGCCTGCACGGCACGGTGGAGTCCGTCGATGACGTTCGCGGCGACGGTGTCGAGATGCGGCTCGCCTTCACCGTGGAGATCGAAGGCTCCGACAAACCCGCCTGCGCCGCGCAGGCCATCCTCCGCCATTACGCATAGCCGATCGCCGGTCCGCGTCGATTGACGAGCCGATGACCGGCCTGAAATTCGACACTCACAGACTCGCCCCAAGTATTGACCGATCGATCGATCAATAGGTACGTTCTGCGGCAACCGTTCGATCGACCGATCGAACGATAACGAGATGACCCACCGCGGAGGGCCGGATGAGCGGAGACGCCGACAAGCCGGGGCAGGGGCGGCGCGGCCGCCGGGCCGCGGACGGCACGCCCGTCAACGTCCGGCTGTCACGGGCTGCGCTGGAGCTGTTCTCGCGAAAAGGGTTCTACGCGACCGGGATCCGCGAGATCGGCGCGCACGCCGGCGTGAGCACCTCGATGCTCTACCACTATCTGAGTTCCAAGGACGAGGCCCTGACCGATCTCGTACTGGAAGGGCTCAGCCGGCACGGCCAAGCGCTGCAGAACGCCTGTGCCATCGTCGACCGGCCGGAGGAACGGCTCGCCGCCCTCATCGGCGTCCAGGTCATCGTCCCCATCAAACATCCGCAGATGGGCCAGTTGCTGCAGCAGGAACTGCACGCGCACGACTGGTCCGACCATCCATCGATCAGCCGCCAGCGCGCACGGACGAACCGTCTGTGGACCGACGTCCTCACCCGCGGGCAGGCGGAGGGCGTCTTCACCTTCGGGTCGGCGTCATTGGCGCGGATCGCGCTGATGCGCTCGACCACACTGGTCACCCAGTGGTACCAGGCCGACGGCGCTCTCGGCCTGGAAACGGTGGCCGCCCAGTTCGCCGACCTGGCCCTCGGAACCGTCCGCGCCCACCGCGACGGCCGCCCGCTGCGTTTCGACGATCTCCAAGCTCCGTCGGTCACCCGCCTGATCGAGGTGGTCGATGAGGCCCACCGGGACGTCTGGTGGTAGCCGGCCGCCGCTGAGGCATCACACGCCCGTCCCCGGACGGGCCCCATCCCCCCACACGATCTCGATTCACATCACGACACGGCGCACCGTCGGCGCGCACTGACGCGACCACGCGTGCCGTGACGTCGATGACCGCCCGTGGCACTGACGGCTCATTCCACTCCACACGCTCCTTCACGCCGGATACGGCGTGGTGTCATCGAGGAGGTACCCGGATGTTCGCCAACACCGGGGCACGTCACCCATCCCCCACCCCTGCGCGCATGCGACGACGCGCTCTGTGCGCGGCCGCCGCCGCACTGCTCCTTCCCCTCTCCGCCTGCGGGACGGGCGAGGCGAGCGGCGACGGTTCGACTCTCAAGGTCGGTTACATCGCGCCCCTGTCCGGCACGGCCGCGCTCTACGCGGGCGGTTTCACCAGCGGCGTCGAGAGCGCGGTGAAGGTCCACGACCGGTCGGGCGGGTGGAAGATCAAGTTGACGAAGGGTGACGACGCCAGCGACCCGGCCACCTCCACGCAGGTCTGCCAGCGATTCGTCAACCAGGACCACGTCGACCTCATCGTGGCCGGTCAGCCCGCCGCCAACGCGCAGGCGTGCCGTGCGGTCGCCGCCGTCCGGAAGATCCCGTACATCTCCTTCTCCACCGGGGCGACGGAGTTCTGCTTCCCCAACATGTGGAACTACGGGCCATCGCCCAAGCAGGCGGCGCTGCCGCTCATCGAGTACCTGCTCGCCCACGGCTCGAAGAGGTTCTATCTGATGGGTACCGACTCGGCCTCCCCGAAGGCGACCTTCGCCATCGTCAGAGCCCAGATCGAGGCCAAGGGCGGAACGGTCGTCGGGACCGGCTACGAGCCGCTGGGCACCTCCGACTTCTCCCCGGACATCTCCAAGATCGTCTCGTCCGGGGCCGACACCGTGTTCAGCGCCGTGGTCGCGGGCGACAACATCACTTACCACAAGCAGTTCGCGGCGAACGCGGGTGCGGACCGGCTCGCGCAAGGTGACATGCAGATGGCCACCAAGACGGCGAAAGCGCTCGGCTCCGCCGCGAAGGGCGTGATCTACGCAGCCCCCTACGACCCCGCGGACCAGAACGCCGCCAACACCGCCTACCTCGCGGCGCTGAAGGCGACGGCGCCGAACGTGAACCCCGGTGACGCCATCCTCAGCTATCAGGGCATGACGCTCGTCACCAAGGCGATCGACACTCTTGCCAAGGGTAAGAAGCCCTCATCGGCGGCGCTGGCGACGGCCCTTTCCGCGGCCGCGGTGGACACGCCCAGCGGCAAGGTGACCGCCGCGGCGAACCGGTACGTCACGATGCCGATGCGGATCTGGAAGGTCGACGCGAACGGCTCCGCCTCCACCGTCCTGAACACCGTCCCGTCCGCCGACCCCGCCGTCGGCTGCAGGCAGTGACCGGGCGGGAGACGACATGACCGTTCTCATCAGCATGATCAACACCAGTGCGACCACCCTGCTCGTCCTCATGGGACTCGCGATCGTGCTGGGCCTGATGCACATCGTCAACCTCGCCCAGACCGGCTTCATGGCCGTCGGTGTCTACACCGGGCTGGAGATCGGGCCGCGCCTCGGCTTCTGGACGGGCGCGCTGATCGCCGCGGTCGTCACCGGGCTGCTGGGCGCCGCCGCCGAGACCCTGCTGCTGCGGCGGGTCCGCGAGCGGATGCTGGAGACGATGCTGGCGACCTGGGGCCTGTCGCTGGTCCTGACCCAGCTCATCCAGCTGCGGTACGGGCCGGACAGCCGCGTCATGGCCACACCGCTGCACGGCTCGTTCGCCCTGTTCGGCACCACCTGGCAGAAGTACCGGGTACTGCTGGTGGTCGCCGCCGTCCTGCTGGTCGTGGCGATGTGGGCGCTGACCCGCTTCACCAGGGTCGGGTTGCGGGTGCGGATGTGCATGGCCGACCCGGACCTCGCCGAGGACAGCGGCATCAACACATCGCTCGTCCGGCAGACCACCTTCGTCCTCGGCTGTGCCCTCGCCGGGTTCGTCGGCGTCCTGCTCGGCCCGATCTCCGGGATCAGCCCGAACTACGCCGGGAACCTGCTCATCCCCGCCTTCCTCGCGGTGATGATGTCCGGCCGTACCCTGCACGGCCTGGTCATCTCCGGTGTCGTCCTGTCGATCGTGCAGGTCGGCTTCGCCTACTGGTCCAAACCGGCGTACGCGACGGTCGCCGTCATCGCCGTGGCCGTCGTCGTCCTCGGCGTCCTGCCGGACGGCATCGACGTGCGAAGGTTCAGGAGGGCTCATGTCTAGGCCGGTGGCGGCCGCCGTGGCCGCGATGGCCGTGGTCGTGGTGGTGACGCCCTTCCTCAGCGGCACCTATTACCAGCAACTGCTCGCCCAGGCGTTCCTGTACGCGATCGTGGCGGTGAGCCTGGACTTCGTCTGGGGCTACGCCGGCGTGCCCGACCTCGGACACGCGCTCTGGTTCGGCATCGGCGCCCTGTCGGTCGGCCACACCACCACGGTCCTGTCCGACGTCGGGCTGGTCACCGAGGTCCACGGCTCGGCCGGCCGGTATCTGGCAGGCGTCGTCATCGGCGTGGTCACCGCGACGGTCCTCGCCGCGATCGTCGCGCGGCTGTGCCTGTCGTCACGCCGGTCGAACGACTTCTACATCGTCGTGGTGACGCTCGCGCTGGCGACCGCCGCCGTCACGGTCTACGACCAGACGCCCGGTCTCGGCGGGGGCGAGAACGGGCTGTTCGGCTTCAACCTGCCCGGAGTCTCCTCGCTGGGCTGGTACTACATCACCGCGGCGATGCTGGCCGTGACCGTCGCCGTCGCGCTGGTGGTCGTCCGCAGCGACTTCGGACTGCTGATGCGCGCCGTCCGCGACAACGCACCGCGCGCCCGCTACCTCGGCTACAACGACGTCAACGTCAAGATCTGGGTGTTCACGGCGGGTGCGGCCGTGACGGCACTCGCCGGGGCGGTCTTCGCGATGATGACCGGTGTCGCCAACGACGGCCAGTTCAGCTTCACGCTGGCCACCGCGATGCTGGTCTGGGTCGCCGTCGGCGGCCGCGCCACCATCGTGGGCCCGATGATCGGCGCGATCGTGATGAGCCTGGCCGGCGCGAAGCTGAACGAGCAGTTCCCCGCCCAGTGGACGATCATCGAGGGCGCGCTGCTGATCGCCGTTGTGGTCTTCATTCCCGGCGGGCTGCTCGGGCCGCTCGTCCGGCTCACCGGACGGCTGCTCGCCCGCCGGCACCCGCCGCGCGGACGCCTCCTCGCCGCCGCGTCCGCCGGAACGGGCGGTCCGGCGCCGGACCCCGGCGACGGCGGGCCCGTGATCCGCATTCGCGACCTGGTGTTCGGGTACGGTTCCCTGCGCGTCCTGGACGGCGTCACCCTCGACGTCGTCGCGGGCGAACTGCTGTGCGTGGTGGGGCCGAACGGCGCCGGAAAGTCGACGCTGACCAGCGTCATCACCGATGGACGGCTGCGGTCGCGCGGGACGATCGAGTTCCTGCTGCCGGACCGGCGGCTCGGCGACCGGCCGGCACCGCACGAGATCGCCCGCGCCGGCGTGGGCCGAAAGTTCCAGATCCCGTCCGTCTTCGCCAGCCTCAGCGTCGCCGAGGCGCTGCTGCTGGCCGACCGGCGCGGGGCGCTGCCGTCGCCGTGGCGGCGCAGCGCGGCGGTCGAGGTGGCCCCGTCCGTGATCGACATCGTCCGGATCGCCGGGTTGGACGGACGGGCCGACACGCCGTCGTCCGACCTCTCGCACGGACTGCGGCAGGGCCTCGAGGTGGCGATGGCCGTCGCGGCACGGCCCCGCGTGATCATCCTGGACGAGCCGACCGCCGGGCTCACCGCCCACGAACGCCACGACATCGGCCAGGTCCTGGAGCACCTGCGCGACATCGGGATCGCGGTCGTGCTCATCGAGCACGACCTGGACTTCGTCATCCGCGTCTCCGACCGTGTGGCCGTGCTGCACGGTGGCCGCGTCATCGAGGACGGCCCGCCCGAGACCGTCCGCGAATCGGACGCCGTACGCAGCGCGTATCTCGGGACGGCGGTCCGATGAGCGCGAACATCACCACCGGGACCCTCGGCCTGCACGTACGAGATCTCGACGCCGGGTACGGCGCGGCGACCGTCATCCGCGAGGTGTCGTTCGACGTCGCGGCCGGCGAGGCGCTGGCCGTCGTCGGCCGGAACGGCATGGGCAAGTCCACCCTGCTCAAGGCGATCATGGGCCATGCCGGACGGACGACCGGGACGGTCCGCGTGGGCGACACCGACGTCACCGGCCGGCCCGCCCACCGGATCGTGCGTCTCGGCGTCGGCTACGCCGCTCAGGAGGGGAACCTCTTCACCGACCTGACCGTCGCGGAGAACCTCCAGGCGGCCACCATGCACATGCCTCGCGGTCACACGGCGAAACGCCGCGAAGAGGTGCTCACCTACTTCCCCGTGCTGACGAACCGTCTCTGGCAGACCGCCGGGACGCTGTCCGGCGGCGAACAGAAGATGCTCGTGCTCGCGCTGGCGCTGCTGCGCGAACCCCGGCTGCTCATCATCGACGAGATCAGCGACGGTCTCCAGCCGAGCGTCGTCGACACGGTCGGCGACGTGCTCCGGGCCGAGCGGGAGCGGCGAGGCATCTCCCTGCTCATGGCGGAGCAGAACGTCGACCTCAGCCTGCGGGTCGCCGACCGGGTGGCCGTCCTCAAGCTCGGCCGGATCGTCTCGACGGCCGACAGCGCGACCGACGGCGTCCGCGACCGGCTGATGAAGGAGCTGGCCCCATGAGCGAGCGAAGCGAGGGAATCAAAAAACACGCGCCCGTGGTCACTCCCTCCGACGAAGGAGGCCCCATGAGCGAGCGAAGCGAGGGAATCAAAAAACACGCGCCTGTGGTCACTCCCTCCGACGAAGGAGGCCCCATGAGCGAGCGAAGCGAGGGAATCAAAAAACGCGCGCCTGTGGTCACTCCCTCCGACGAAGGAGGCCCCATGAGCGAGCGAAGCGAGGGAATCAAAAAACGCGCGCCTGTGGTCACTCCCTCCGACGAAGGAGGCCCCATGAGCGGCCACGAGACGAGCGGAGTGGTGGCGGTGGAGGGCGCCGAGCTGCGCTGGAGGAGACTCGGGCGCGGTGAACGAACGATCGTCGCGGCGCACCAGGGGCCCGGCGGCCCGCCTCGCCCGCTCTGGCTACGGATGCTGGCCGAGGTTCCCGGCCTCAACGTGCTGTCGCTGGAGCTGCGCGGCACCGACGGCTCGCCACGTTCCCACGAGGATCTGGGCGACCGCTGGTACGAACGGTGGGCGGCGGACGTCGCGCGTGTCGCCGACGTCCTCGGTGAGACGAGCTACGTCTACGCCGGGGCGTCGCACGGCGCCGTCGTCGGCTGGCACCTGGCACTCGCCCGCCCGCCCGGACTGCGGGCACTGGTGTCGGTGGTCGGCGCGCCGCACGGCCGCGACGCCGGGCCGGGCCGCTCGTCCGGCTGGGAACAGCGCAGGGCCGCCGCCCATGACCGGCGGCCGGCCGAGGAGATCTTCGCCTCGATGCGCCCGCCCACGTCCGATCCCCTGCGGCTACGCCGGCGCGCACAGGCCCGCGAACGCTACCTGAAGAGCCTGGAGACGCTCGATCCGGAGACGCTGCCGCGGGCCGGCGTCGCGCTGCCCCATCTGCGCACCGACGCGGAGGTCACCGCCGAACTGCGCCGCGTCGACGTCCCCGTCCTCGTCGCCGGAGGTATGCAGGACCGGCTCTGCCGGCCCGAGGACAACCTGCGCGCGGCGGCCGCCGTCCCCGGCGTTCGCCTGGTCCTTTTCCAGGATCACGGCCACAGCACGCTCCTGGACGAGGAACCCGAACCGCTGATCGACCAGATCCGGCTCTTCCTCTCCCCCACCGCCGCGAACGACCGGCCCGACCACGAGGAGAGCTCCCCATGCCTCTGATGGAGATCGCAGACGCCACGCTGCACTACGACGAGTACGGCACCGGTGACGAAGTCGTCCTGTCGTCCGCCATGGCATTCGACCCTCAGGCCTACCCAGGCTGCCTGGCGGCGCCGCCCACCGGCCATCACGTGTACACGATCCAGGCGCGTGGCTACGGAGCGTCCAGTCACCCGGATTCGCCACCGGAACAGGGCTGGCTGGACCAGTGGGCGGACGATGTGTGCGCCTTCGCCGACCGGCTCGGCATCGACCGGTTCATCTACACCGGAATCTCGCACGGCGGCGGCATCGGCTGGCATCTGGCCGCCCGGCGGCCCGAACGGCTGAAGGCGCTGATCTCGGTGGTGGGCACCCCGCACGACCGCGCGGGCGGCACGGACTCGTCGGCGGGTCGCCGCCGGATGATCGAGAACCGCCGCTCCCCCGAGATCATCGCCGAGCAGCTCCGGATCATGTACGGGCGGACCGACGACGCGGTCCGGCGAGCGGCGCGCGAGGAGGCGATCGCCCGCCGGGTGGAGCACTACCTCGCCCAGCCCGAACGGGAGACGCTCATCAACCAGGGCAAGCCGTTCCCGCAGGCGCGTACCGACGAGGAGCTGGCGGAGGTGCTGCGGGGCATCCGTGTTCCCGTCCTGATCCTGGCGGCGATGCGGGACGGCGTCATCTCCCCGGAGTCGGCGTTGCGCGCGGCCCGTTCGGTGCCGGGCGCCAAGGCCGTGCTCTTCGAGGACGAAGGCCATTTCATCGGCACGGAGAGCCCGGAGCGGCTCGTCCGGGAGGTGCGTGTGTTCGTCGACGAGCTGAACGGCATCGCCGAGCCCCTGGCCGCAGCCGAGACGGGAGCCCGAGCATGAGCGAGCGGAGCGAGCGAATCAAAAAGCACGTGCGCCGGATCGCTCCTCCGACGGAGGAGGACTCATGAGCACGGAGATCACCGTGATGGCCGTCGGCGACGTCATCCTCGACGAGCCCGAGCCCGCGTCGTTCTTCGAACCGGCACGCGACACGCTGCTGGGGGCGGACGTCGCGGTCGCGCACATCGAGGTGCCGCACTCCGACAGCACCGAGCGGACCAGCACCGACGTGCCCGCCCCGCCCGCCGACCCCGCCGCCCTGGCGGCGCTGCCCGGCGCGGGGTTCGGCGTCGCGACTCTCGCGGGGAACCACATCTACGACGCCGGCGCGAGCGGCATCGCGGACACGATCCGGCATCTGCGGGCCAACGGCGTGGCCACGACCGGCGCGGGGCCGAACCTGCCCGCGGCGCGGCGCCCCGCCGTCGTCGAACGCGGCGGACTGCGGCTGGCCGTGCTCAGCTACAACTGCGTCGGCCCCCGCGAGTCGTGGGCCACCTCCGCCAAGGCCGGTTGCGCGTACGTGCACGTCCTGACCCACTACGAACTCGACCACGCCAGCCCCGGCGGCCCACCGCGTATCTACACGTTCGCCGAACCCGACGACCTCGACCGGCTCGCCGAAGACGTGCGGGCCGCCCGCGCCGAGGCCGACGCCGTCCTCGTCGCCTTCCACAAGGGCGTCGGCCACACCCCGGCCGCGATCGCCATGTACGAGCGGCCCGTCGCGCACGCCGCGATCGACGCGGGCGCCGACGCGGTCGTCGGCCACCACGCCCACATCATGCGGGGCATCGAGGTCTATCGCGGCCGCCCGATCTACCACGGCCTCGGCAACTTCGTCACCGTCACCCGCGCCCTGACCCCGACCGGCGGCGACAGCGCGGAGATCGAGGCTTGGGCACGACGCCGCGTCGAACTGTACGGATTCGCGCCCGACCCGGACATGCCGTTCTACCCCTTCCATCCGGAGAGCCGGAACACCGCCATCGCCACCATGCGTTTCGGCCCGTCCGGCCTCACCGGCGCCGGCTACGTGCCCTGCTGGATCGACGAGCGCGGACGCCCGGTGCCGCGTGGCCGCGGCGAGGGCGGCCAGGACGTCGCCGCCTACATCGACGGCATCGGCCGCCGCGCGGGACTGAACACCGCGACGCGCTGGCGCGGTGACGCCGAGATCGAACTGACGGAAGTGGATGGGGGATCCCGATGACGGCACGGCCGCTGGAGGGCAAGACCGTCCTGGACCTGACGACCGCGCTCGCCGGACCGTACGCCACGCTGCTGCTGGCCGGGCTGGGCGCCACCGTGATCAAGATCGAGAATCCGGCGACCGGCGGGGACAGCTCCCGCGGCAACTCGCCGTACGCGCGGTCGGACGGCCCGGCCGCCGAGCGCCGTGACGGCACCGACATGTCGGTGTCCATGCTGACCCGTGGTCGCAACAAACTCAGCGTCACGCTCGACCTCAAGCAGGCCCGCGGCCGGGAGGTCTTCGCCGACCTCGTCCGCCAGGCCGACATCGTGGTCGAGAATTACGCGGCCGGCACCGCCGACCGGCTCGGCGTCGGCTACGAGGCGGCGCGTGCGGTCAACCCGCGCATCGTCTACACCTCCATCAGCGGTTTCGGCGCCCAAGGTGGCGGCTCCGGCACGGGCAAGGCGATGGACACCATCATCCAGGCGCTCAGCGGGGTGATGATGACGGCCGGCGAACCGGGCGACCCTCCCGTCCGGTTCGGTCTTCCGGCCGGTGACCTGCTCGCCCCGCTGTACGCCGTCATCGGCACCCTCGCCGCCGTGCTGCACGCCGAACACACCGGCGAGGGTCAGCACGTCGACGTGTCCATGCTCGGCGCGCTCACCTCACTCCTGTCCTGCGAGCCGTTCGACGCCTACGAGATGATGGGCCTGCCCAGCCGCACCGGCGCGCTGGTGCCGCGGCTCGCGCCGTTCGGCGTTTTCCCGGCCGCCGACGGCTGGATCGCCCTGTGCGGCCCGACGGACACGTTCGCGCGCGGTGTGTTCACCGCGATGGACCGCCCCGAACTGGCCGGAGACGAACGTTTCGCCACTCGCGACCAGCGCGTTCGCAACGCCGCGGAACTCCACGAGCTGATCCGGTCCTGGTCGTCCGGGCTGACCCGCGCGGAGGCGATCAAGCGGCTCGCGGACCACGGCGTCCCGGCCTCCGAGGTACGGGACCCGTCGGAGGCCGTACGGGACGCGACGGTCCTCGCCCGCCGGGAGGTCGTCGAGCTGGTCCACCCCGAACACGGCCCGACCGGACTGCTGGGCCCGGGAATCCCGATCACGTTCTCCGCCTCGGACGCCGGTCTCGACCGCCCGGCACCCCATCTCGGCCAGCACAACCAGGTGGTGCTCGGCGGGCTGCTGGGCTACTCCCCCGAACGCCTGGCCGCGCTCGCCGACGAAGGCGTCCTGTGAGCACCACGCCCCCGGCGCTCAAGGAACTGCGCGACGCCTACGACGACCGGCCCGCCGCCATCCGGCGCCGGCGCGCGACGGGCGCCCCGGTCGTGGGATGCGTGGGCGCCGACGTCCCCGTCGAACTCGTCACCGCGGCCGGGGCGCTACCGGTGCGGCTGTCCGGGGATCCCGCCCGCGACCGCGCCGTCGCCGACCGCTATCTCGGCACCGGCCTCGATCCCGCGGCCCGTTCGATCCTGGCCGGTCTCCTCTCCGGAGAGCCGGAGGTGGACCTGCTGCTGATCTCCAACGACTCCGCCGCGTCGCTGCGCCTCTTCTACACCGTCCGTGAACTGCGCAGGCTCGGCGTCGAACCCTCCCTGCCGCGCACCCACCTCGTCGACATCCTTCATCTGCCGCACCGCACCACGGCCCGCTACAACCGCGTCCGGCTCGCCGAGACGAAGGAGCTGCTCGAACGCTGGTCCGGCCGGCGCATCGGCGGGAACGAGCTCGCGAAGGCCGTCCAGCAGCACGACGAGGCGCGACGGAGGATGCTCGCCCTGCGGCGGCTGCGCACCGCCGACCGTCCCGCGCTGCGCGGCGAGGACGCTCTGATGGCGATCGGCGCCGGCGCGGTGCTGACCGCCGAGGAACACGCGGGACTCCTCGACCGGCTCATGCTCGCCGACGCCGGCCTGCCCCGCCACGACCGTCCCCGCCTCTACCTCACCGGCAGTGCCCATGACGGTCCCGAGGTCTACCGCGCGATCGAAGACGCCGGTTACCTGATCGTCGCCGACGACCACGACTGGGGAGACGCACTCGCCGGACCGCTCGTCGGCGAGCCCACCCTGGACGCCCTGGCCGAGCGCTACCAGTACCGGGACCCGACCGCGGCGCGGTCGTCGGTCCGCGTCCGCGCCGCCCAGGCCGCCGCCACCGTGGAACGCTCCCGCCCCGACCTGCTCGTGTGCTACGTCCGCGACGGGGACGAGGCACCGGCATGGGACTTCCCGGCCCAGCGCCGAGCCGCCGGTGTGCCGGCGGTGATCCTCGAACACCGCCGTTACGGAGAACTCGGCGAAGACGCGCTACCGATCATCGCGGACGCCCTGCGCACCGCCCGTCCGAAGGGAGAGGCCGGCTGATGGCCCGGCGGAACAAGCTCCTCGCCTCCTCGACCGAGGCCACCCGCTACCAGCGGGAATGGTTCGCCGGGCTGCGCGAGGCCGTGGCCGGTGGCGAACCACTCGCCCTCGTCAACGCCGACACCCCGCAGGAGATCTTCCGGGCGATGGGCATCCCGTACGTGGTGAACCAATGGTGGGCGTCCGTCGTGGCCGCCAAGCGGCGTACGGGCGAATACCTGCGGACGCTCCGCGAGAACGGCTATCCCGACTACTCCGAGCAGTACAGTGCCACATCGCTCGCGTCCGTCCTCGCGGAGATCCCCGACCCTCCGTGGGACGGGCTGCCCCGGCCCACGATCGTCCTGGGCGACACCACCGGCGACGCCTCACGCAAGGTGTTCGACATCTGGGACGAGCAGGACGGGATCGCCTACTACCCGCTGGAGAACGCCGCCGCCGACACCGTCCCGGTCAACTGGTGGGACCTGATGCCCGAACAGTGGGAGGCCGCCATCGGCACCCCCCGTCTGGACCTCATGGTCGCCGAGTTGGAAGGGCTGGTGCGCTTCTTGGAGACCACGACCGGCCGTGTCTTCCGCGAGTCCCGCTTCCGCGAGGTGATGACTCTGATCAACGAACAGGAGGAATGGAACCGCCGCACCCGCGACCTCATCGCCCGTACGCGTCCGGTCCCGCTTCGCGTGGACGACAGCATCTCCAGCGTCATGGTCCCGCAGTGGCACCGTGGCACCGTCTGGGCCCGAGACGCCGCCCGGCGCTTCCACGACGAGGTCGCCGCACGCGTCGCCGCCGGCGACGCCGCCTGCCCCGGCGAGCGGTTGCGGCTGATGTGGATCGGCCGCGGCCTCTGGTACGACATGGACTTCTACCGGCACT
The DNA here is from genome assembly GCF_030269445.1 of Actinoallomurus iriomotensis. GTDB lineage: Bacteria > Actinomycetota > Actinomycetes > Streptosporangiales > Streptosporangiaceae > Actinoallomurus > Actinoallomurus iriomotensis. The sequence goes on along the minus strand of NZ_BSTJ01000013.1, from coordinate 79,131 downwards.
TCGAGGAACGTCACGGCGCCGTCTTCGTCTGGTCGATGTACCTGGCGATCGCGGCCGACGGCTACATCCGTTACGGCGACGACCCGATGCGCGCCCTCGCGGCCAGGTTCGCCGCCTTCTCGGACCAGCTGTACCGCCCACCGTGGTCGAACGAGTGGTACCTCAAGGAGGCGAGGCTGCACCAGGTCGACGGAGTCGTGCATCTGGTCGGCGAGGACGCGCGGAGCGGCTGGTTCATCACCGAAACGCTCGAACGCGCGGGTATACCGGTGTTCGAACTGCGCGTTGACAACGTCGACCAACGCGCCTACGACCTGACCGCCGTCCGCGCCGCGATCGACGACTGGCTCATCACCCGCGTCGCCTGATCGCGACGGCGTCCGGACCCTCAGGGGATCCGGTAGGTGGCGGGCGACGCCGTTGGTGTCGATGTCCTGCACGTTGCTGAGCACGACCACCTCGATGCGCCGAATCCGCTGCGGCGCCGACAGGGACGGCGGCGACACCTCCGGCAAGGACCGCGCCGGACGTGGCAGTCACCATGCTGTTCTTTGAGCTCGCCCGCCTACCGTTTGGCCCGCGTGGATCGTTCTCACCGGCTCCGGGGCGCGGTGGTCGCGTTCCGCGCCGAGCCGGTGATGACCAGTACCGTGTCAGCCCTTCGAACTTCTCTCCGAAATCACGCCCCGTGGCACGTCCGCGCACGTTGTCGCAACATCGCGCGACATTGCCGCTTCGCGCACGGCTCGGTCATGGTCTTTCCCGGCCGGGTCCGGGGAAGGATTCGAACGGTTGCTGAATGACGAACGCCGAGCCGACCACCAGACGCATTTCGCGCTCGCCGTCGTCACATCCGAACCGCACAACACAGAACGGCTGTGGGAGCTGCTCACCGGCCCGGCGGGAATGACGCCCGACGGCGGCGGCTTCAACCCACACGAAGGCCCTGCGGGCCGCACCGTGCTGTACTTCCGTACCGGGGGCACGGTGAAGGGATGGCCGCGCAGGCTGGAGCTGCTCGTCGACGGTCATGACGAGCTGCTGGCCACCCACCTGCGGTCGACCGAAGCGTCCGGCCCGGCCCGGCTCCTTCCGGAGCCGCCCGCCGGCGAGGAGGCGACGCGGCGGATGTTCGAGATGCTGACCGGCGCGTGGACCACCCAGGCCCTGTGCACGGCCGCCGAGCTCGGCATCGGCGACCACCTGTACTCCCAGCCGGCCACCAGCGCCGAACTCGCCATGCTGACGAACGCCGACCCCGACCTGTTGCACCGGGTCCTGCGCTACCTCGCGTCCCTCGACGTCGTACGCCGGGACGGCGAGCAGTGGGCCCTGACCGGGCTCGGCATGACGTTACGGACCGGAGCACTCCGCGACGTCGCGCGACTGTACGGCGGGATCTTCTACCGCAGCTTCGGCTCCCTCGCGCATTCCGTCCGTACGGGCGAGAACGCCTTCGAGCACGCCCTGGGCCTGCCACCGTTCGACTACCTGAACGAGCATCCCGAGCAGGCCCGCGTCTTCCACGGCGCCATGGCGGCCGGGTCGTCATGGTTCAGCGGCGTTCCCCGGGCGGTCGACTTCACCGACGCGGGCATGGTCGTCGACGTCGCCGGTGGCCACGGTGATCTGCTCCGCCACATCCTCAAGGCCGCACCCGCCATTCGCGGAGTGCTCTTCGACCAGCCCGCGGTGGCCGACGCGGCCCGCGAGGAACCGGAGAAGGACGGCCTGCTCGACCGGTGCGACGTCATCGGCGGCGACTTCACCGAACGGGTACCCGAAGGCGGCGACGTCTATCTGCTCTCCCGCATACTCCACGACTGGGACGACGAACACTGCCTGAAGATCCTCGCGAACTGCCGCCGGGCCATGCCGGAGGCCGCCCGGCTGGTCATCGTCGAACGCCCCATCCCGACGGACGGCACACCGTCCCTGGCCATCGCCTGGGACGTGCACATGGCCGTCAACAACCTCGGCGGTCGCGAACGCACCGACGAGGAGTACCGCCGGCTGCTGCGCGCGGCCGGTTTCGACCTGGTCGACATCCGGCCCCTCACCCTGGACATGGCCGTCCTGACCGCCGTCCCGGCCGGCGGCTCGTGACCGGGGCGGTGGGCTGAGCACTCGCTCCGCCTGATCCTCAACGGCGGCGGACGGCGCCGCGGCGTGCGGCGCCGTCCGGGCTCGGAGTCCCGCGGTCAGAAGGTGGCGATCGGGTTGACCGGGCTGCCGGACGTACCGGCGAAGCGGACCGGCGCGACCGCGAGCTGGAAGTCCCACTGGCCGAGCTCGGCAGCCGTCGTCGCGCACGCCTCCAGGTCGCAGTTGTCGAGCAGCCACAGACCCATCGCGACGAGGCTCACGGCGTGAACCGGCATCAACACGTCTTCGTACCCCGACGGCTGAACGTCCTGGGGGGTGTCGGCGCCGATCAGCGCGACCCCCCGTTCGTGCAGCCACGGCAGGCAGGAAGCGTGCCAGCCGGCCTGCGTGAAACCGCCGGTCTCACCGGCCTCGTGCCGAACGCGGCCGTAGCCGGTCCGCAGGAGTACCGCATCGCCGGGTCGCACCCGTACGCCCTGGCGACGCTCGGCCTCCTCGAGATCGTCGGGGAACACTCCCTGCCCCGGTTCCAGCCACGGCACATCGCGGACCCCCGCGATGTCCAGCAGGACACCACGCGTGACGATCCCGTTCGCCGCCGCCGTGACGGCCGCCCACGCCGATCCCGTCGCGGCGTCGACCAACGAGTGCGACCGCCCGTTGTACATCGTGCCGTTCCAGAAGATGTGGCACGGCGAGTCGAGGTGGGTGATGGTGTTGCCGTGGAACAGGATGCCGAGCCGCTCGTTCGAAAAGCCCCAGCGCCGGTCGTTGTGGAAGGGCTCCGGCATGTGCTCGGCACCCGGCATGTCGGCGGCGCGCGGGCACGTCGTCGTCGACCGCTCCATGTCCTCCGGTACGGCGACCTCCCATGCGCACGACACGCTCCGGCCGTGGCGCACGGCCCGCGCCGCCGCCAGCCGGACGTCGTCGGTGATGTGGTTCAGAGTGCCGAGCTCGTCGTCGTCGCCCCACCGTCCCCAGTTCGACAGCGTGTCGAAGTACCCGAGCACGTCGTCCTGTGTGGGCAGCGGTCGCCCTGCGATCATCCCAGCATCGACTCCTCCGGTAGCGGTGCGAGGCACCAAGGCCCGCTGAACTGGCATGACGCTTGGATCAGCGGGCCAGCGGCCGGGCGGTCAGGAGGTAGCGTACGGCACACCTGTGACGCTGTGGCCCCGGCAGCCGGACCGTCATTCGGCTTCATTGAGCCGTTGGCGGCCGGCGAGTCCCGTACGAGCCAGCAGGGCGACGCGGTTCTCCGGAGGCAGGGCCGCGATCACCGGCCGCAGTTCCGCTTCCGCCTCCGAGTCGCATGAGACGGCATATTGGCATAGAGCCGAATGGCAGGGCGTCACACGAGCAGTGAACGCGCAAGCCACCGCGACAAGCCGCCGGCCCTCGGGCTCTGGCTGCCTGAGCCCCTACCGGCCAGAGCCGCCGGGAGGCCTGGCGCTAACGCGCCGTGAGAGTCCACAGGTGGTCGGCGGTGCCGTTGTCCTCCCACTGGAGCACCTGGGCACCCGAGGCGGTGCTCATGTTGGTGACGCCCAGCAACAGGCCGCTGTTGTGATTGACGATCTTGTAGTGGCCACTACCGTCCGCGACCAGCTGCCACAGGTGGTCGGCGGTGCCGCTGTCGCCCCAGATCAGGGCGGTACCGCCGTCTGAGGTGCTCATGTTGGTGATGCCCAGGACCAGCCCACTGGCCTGGTTGGCGATCTTGTAGAGGCCGGAGCCTGCCGGTGTCAGGACCCACGTCTGGGTCCTGCTGGAGGCGTTGACCGTGGCCTGGTCCACCAGGGTGCCCTGGGCGGTTCCGGAGTTCTGGGTGTCGAGCGCCAGACCGCTGTTGACGTTCGTGATCCGGTACGGGCCGGACGGCGACGAGGAACCACTGCCGGGAGTCAGGACCAGGTGGTAGCCATAGGTGGAATTCATCGTCACCGGTACGGTGACCGATCCGCCGGAGACGGCGTAATCGCCTTCCGAGATGGTGGTCGGCCCGGAGACCGCCGTGGTGCGACCGTTCGACGGGGTGTATTCCAGCTTCGCGTGGACCGTGCCGCCGAACGCCGAGCCCAGGCCGTTCACGGTGACCGCCGTGGAGCCCGAGCCGCCGCCGAAGATGACACTGACCTGGTCGCCCGCGCTGCTGATGGCGGCGGCTCCGTCCAGGCCGGTCGAGGCGGGCGGAGTGGTGGTGAGCATGGTGCCGCTCATGTCGGCGTACCACTTGTAGAGCCAGTACGCGCCGTTCGGCGAGCCGCCCTGGCCGGTCAGCAGGTCGCCGAGCGCGCCGGACTGGTTCCAGAAGGCCAGTTCGGCGTCGTGTACGCCAAGGCGTTCGAAGTTGGCGATGTAGCCGATCAGCGCGCCGGGGATGCCGACCTGGGATGGCGCGGCGTACTCCTCGATCGCGATCGGGCGCGGGGTGATGCCCAGATTCCGCTCGATGGTGGTGACCTTGGAGACGTCCCCAGCGATCTTGGAGGAGCTCTCCAGCTCATGCCAGGAGATGATGTCCGGAACCGTGTTGGTGTTGACCGCGTTCTGCAGGAAGTTCTGCATGTCACCGATGTTGTCGGAGAAGCTCGGCCCCTGGATCGGCGTGCGAGAGTCCTTGGCCCGTACCTCCCGGTACGTCCTGGTCCAGAAGTCCTCGAAGGTGCCGTTGGAGGACTTCCAGGTGTTGTCCGCCTCGTTCCACAGCTCCCACGACGCGAGGTTCGTGATCCCGGACGCCTGGACCTGGGCGATCTGCTGGTCGACGACGCTGAGCCAGTTGGACCAGCTGAACTGGTAAGGCCAGCCCGCGTAGTAGTCCGACAGGCGGTCCACGACCTTCGCGCCGGCGCGGGCCGCCTTCGGCGCCACGACGAGGATGTCGCCGGACCCCTGCTGGTGACCGCCCGCCGCCATCTGCACGAACGTGTTGGGCTTGATCTGCTGGACCAGGTTGTCGGCGGGGGTCGCGGCGTTGGCCAGACCGTACAGCGAGCCGGTGGCGACGTGGGTGACGGGCCGCAGGGCGGAGCCGGCGTTGACCACGAGCGTGGTGGCCGCGTGTGCGGGCGGCGCGGTGGCCAGGGCCGGGGTCAGGGTGAGCGCGGCGGTGAGCAGGGCGAGACGGGTCCTCTTCTTCATGGGGACTCTCCGGGATAGGGGGACGACGGTGGCGGAGGATCAGTCCTTGACGGCTCCGGCGGTGACGCCGGCGGCAACGTAGCGCTGGGCGAGGACGAGGAGGAGCGCGGCGGGCACGGACGCGACCACGGCGGTGGCCATGATCGCGTTCCATTCCTGGTTGTTGTTTCCGATGTAGCGGTAGATGCCGAGCGTGATGGGACGCAGGTCGCCGCCCGCGTCGAGGGTGTTGGCGAACACGAAGTCCGACCACGCCCAGAGGAAACTGAACAGGGAGACGGTGACCAGCGCGTTCCGGCTGACCGGGAGGACGATGGACCAGAACGCACGGAACGCCCCGGCGCCGTCGATGCGCGCGGCGGCGAGGAGTTCGTCGGGGATGCCGGACATGAACGCGCGGAAGATCAGGACGCCGAACGGCACGGCGATCGTGGAGTCGGCGACGATCAGTCCCCACCAGGTGTTCATCAGCCCGAGGTTCAGGAAGATCCCATAGAACCCCATGGCCATGACGATCCCCGGGATCATCTGGGCGATCAGCAGGGCGAGGCCGAGCGCGCCGCCCCCGCGCGGGCGCAGCTTGGCCAGCGCGTACCCGGCCGGAGCGGCCAGGACCAGCGTGAGCGCCACGGTGCCGAGACCGATGAGCAGGCTGGTCAGCAGGTACGGCAACTGGTCGTGCAGCACCGCCTGGTAGCCCTCGAAGGTCGGGTGCAGCGGGAGAAGGTCCGGTGGATTCTTACGCATGTCCTGCTGCGGGGTGAGCGAGACGTTGATCATCCAGTAGACCGGGAACAGCATCAGGGCGGTGAGCACGATGCCGATCGCGGTGACCCGAATCCCGCGTCGTCGTCCGGTCATGCCTCCTGCCTCCTCTGCACGTGGGTGTAGAGCAGCCCGAAGGCCAGAGCGATGACGATGAGGACGTTGCCGACGGCGGCGCCGGGGCCGAACTGCGGCAGCAGGGATCCGAACCCGAGCCGGTACGACCAGGTGGCCAGCGTCGAGGAGGAATCCCCCGGACCGCCCTTTGTCATGATCCAGATGAGGTCGAAGACCTTGAGCGTGTACACGAAACCGAGCAGCAGCACGACCATGGTGACCGGCCGCAGCAGCGGGAACGTGAGCCGGCGGAACTGCTGCCACGCTCCCGCCCCGTCCAGCGCGGCCGCCTCGTACAGGTCGGCGGGGATGTTCTGCAGCCCGCTGTAGAGGATGACCAGGTTGAACGGAATGCCGATCCAGATGTTCGCGATGATCACCGAGGTGAGGGCCCAGTGAGGTGAGCCGAGCCAGTCGACCGGCGAGACGCCGACGAGGTGGAGGGCGTGGTTGACGACACCGCTCTCGCTGTTGAGCATCCACGCCCACGTGGACGAGGAAACGATCAGCGGCAGTAGCCAGGGAACCAGGAACAGGGCTCGTAGGAGACCGGAGAGGTGGAAACGCCGGTTGAAGAAGACGGCCAGGGCGAGCCCTGCTCCGTACTGGACCGCGATCGAGACCAGGGTGAACACCAGGGTGTTACGGATCGCCGGCCCGAACGTCGGGTCGTGCAGGACCTGGTCGAAGTTGGCCCAGCCGGCGAACGGCGCGTCGCCTTCGACGAAGGACCGCACCGTGTAGCGGCGCAGGCTGAGGTCCAGGTTCCGGTAGAGCGGATAGACGTAGAACGCGGCCAGATAGATCACCAGAGGCAGGGCGAACGCCCAGGCGGTCAGGCGGCTCTTCCGGTGGCGTGCGCGGCGGTGCCTTGTCCCTGAGCGCGGGGCCGCCCGGAACGCGGCCGGTGACCGCTGCGGGTGGTCGGTTCGGGCGAGGGTCATGCGTGACTCCTTGCTGCGCGCCGGAAGGGTCAGCTGTGGGAGGCGGCGGCCTGCTGTGCCATGTCGAGGGCGCCCTGCGGGGATTTGCCACCGGACAGGGCCGACTGGACGGCGGTCCAGAGCTGCTGGGAGATCACGGGATACTTCGTGCCGAGGCCGTTGCTCGTACGCCCTCGGGCCGCGGCCACCGCCGACACCCATGGTTTGAGCGTCGCGTCCCGTTGGACCTGCTCCTTCTGCACCGCCGCGAGCGGCGCGATGTAGGAGAGAGTGGTGTCGGTCGCCAGCAGGCTCGTCGGGCTGATCAGACAGTTCACGATCTTCGTACTGACGGCGTAACGGCCGGTCTTCCTCTGCACGGGCACGGTGACGAACTCGCCGCCTGTGGGCACCGGCGCCGAGCCACCGTGCTGGCCGGGAATGTTGATGACCCCGTACGGGAAGCCGGCCTTGGCCGCGTTGGCGAGTTGCCAGGTGCCGTTCTCTCCGAAGGCGTACTTGCCGGTGGCGAACTCCTGCCAGCTGGTGGTCTGGGTGTTCTGAAGGACGTCCTTGGGCGCGAGTCCCTGGGCCAGCCAGTCCTTCCATAGCGACAGCGCCGCCACGCCACCGGGGTCGTTCATCTTGGTCAGGTCGCCGCCGGCACCCCAGAACCAGGGCAGGAACTGGAAGCTGCCCTCTTCGGTGCCGATGGCGGAGAAGGTGATGCCCTTCTTCCCGGCGGCCTTGACCTTCTGCAGGGCGGAGGTCAGCGTGGCCCAGTCCTTGATGCCCGCAGGGTCGACGCCGGCGGCCTTGAGGACCTTTCCGTTGTAGTAGAGGGCCAGCGTGTTGGCACCGATGGGGACGCCGTAGGCGGCGCCGTCGAGCGTTCCCGCACCGATGATGTTCGGCTGGATGGTGGAGGTGTCCAGGCCCAGGTCACGCGCCTTGTTGAGGATGCCCGCCTGGACGAGCGTGGAGACGACCGGGTTGTCGACCAGCATGACGTCGGGAGCGTTGCCCTGCTGGGCGGCGAGGAGAGCCTTGTTGCCCAGGTCGGTCGTGTCCATTCCGGTGCGTTTGACGGTGACGCCGGCCGAGGCCCCGCAGTTCGCGACCCGCTTGGCCCAGTCGGAGGAGGCGTCGAACTGCGGATACGGGTCCCAGAAGGTGTACGCGCCCGACGCCGAGCCGCCGGAGCCGCCGCCGTCGGAGGAGGAGCACGCGGCGGCGGACGTCAGTGCGCCGGTGGCGAGCACGGCGGCGACGAAGGGGCGGTACAGGTGTCTCATGGTGACCTCGTCTGCGAGTGGAGGGAGAAGCCGGTCAGGAGGTGGGCAGCCAGACGCGCATGCTGCCGACGGTGCGGTTGGCCCACGCGAAGTACGGCACGGCGACCAGTTCCAGGGGGGTGCCCGGAGCCTGGGGCGAGCCGGCGGGGACGTACGGCCACCAGCCCGGCTCGGGAAGCGACCGCCGGTACCCCGTGCCGACGACGGTGACGACTCCGCCGAGCAGGTCGGGGCGTTCCTTGGCGGTCAGCGGGCCGCCGGCCTCGATCACGACGTCGTCGAGGCCCCCGCCGGGGTGGTCGGCCTGTTCGAGGCAGTAGACGAGCGGGCCGCGCTCGATCGCGACGCAGCCGCGTACCGCGTCCACCCGTGGGTCGGCGGACACCAGGCGCGGGGCCAACTCAAGGTCCAGGAGCAGCTCCTCGCCGGCGCTCCACGATCGGTGGATCCGGAGCCAGCCGTCCTCGACGTCGACGTGAGCGTCGGCGGCGACGCCGCCGACGGTGTACTCGGTGCACCATTGCGGGATTCGCAACGAGAGCGTCCAGGACGTGCCGGGGGTCCGCTCGACGGTGACGGCGATACGACCTCGCCACGGGTACTCGGTGTCAACGCTCACCTCCACCGGCGCACCGCCGGCCTCGCCGTGGAAGACGCCGGAGGCGTACTGGTGGATCTGCAGGCCACGGCCGTCGGTGGAGGTGAGGTAATGCTCCATGCTGGCGAGCAGGCGCATCACGTTCGGCGGACAACAGGCGCAACGGAACCAGCGGGTCCGGCGAGACGACTGGTCGCCGCCCCCGTCGACGTAGCCGTCGCGCACCTGGAGCGGGTTGACGTAGAGCCAGCTCTCGCCGTCCAGTGACATCCCGGCGAGGAAGCCGTTGAACAGGGTGCGCTCGACCAGGTCGCTGTAGCGGGCCTGCCCGGTCAGCAGGGCCATCCGCCAGCCGAACTGGACGGACGCGATGGCGGCGCAGGTCTCGCAGTACGCGCGCTCGGTCGGCAACTCGTACGGGTCGCCGAAGTCCTCCTTGTCGTGGTGCGCGCCGACACCGCCGGTCAGGTGGGTCTTCGTGGCGGCCATGGCGTGCCACAACCGGGCGCTCGCCGCGGCGAGGGACTCGTCGCCGGTCTCGATCGCCAGGTCGGCGACGGCGGCCAGGAGGTACAGCTGGCGCACGGCGTGGCCCTCGACGGTGTCGGCCTCGCGCAGCGGCACCCGGTCCTGGCAGTACGCCTCGTGACCGTGCAGGCCGTGGCCATGCCGGTCGACGAAGTAGCCGGCGAGGTCGAGGTGGCGCTGGTCGCCGGTCTCGCGGTACAGCTCGGCGAGCGCGGTCTCGACCTCCGGGTGAGCGTCGAACCCGTCGATCGGCCGGCCGCTGCCCGGCGGCCCGAAGACGATGCCGATGTGGTCGGCGAACCCACAGGCCACGTCGAGGAGCTCCGTACGCCCTGTGGCGCGGTGGTGGGCGATGGCGGCCTGGATGAGGTGGCCGGCGTTGTACAGCTCGTGCCCCCACCGCAGATCGCTGTACCGGCCGGCGCCTCGACCGGACTGGAACCAGGTATTGAGGTAACCGTCTTCCTGCTGTGCCTCGGCGACCAGAGTGATGACGCGGTCGACCTCTTCGGTCAGGGCGGTGGTGTCCCGGCCGGCCACGGTGTCCTGAGCGAGTTGCCAGGACGCCGCCTCCAGCCACTTGTAGACGTCGGTGTCCTGGAAGGGGTAATCGCCACGGAAGGCGCCCTGGGCCTTCCCCGCGACCAGGCGCAGGTTGTGCAGGTTGCCCGCGGACTCCAGCAGCCGCGACCCCTGCGGGATGCCGGCCTGGGCGTTCGTCAGGCGCCGGTCATACCAGAAGCCGCCGGTCACCGCCGGTGCCTCGGTCGGGCGCAGAGCGGCTCGGGTCTGCGGACCGAGCCGGATGGGGCCGGTTCCGGCGGCGGACGAGGACGTACGGGACATGGATCTCCCCGGTTCGGCAGCGGCTTGCCCAGCCAGGCACCGCCACAAACTTGCGCAAACCTTTTTTCACGCTGGAAGGTACGGTTACCGCGCTAAGCCGTCAAGAGCGTTGCTCATGGTTTTTCAAGCTGCTTGCGCGATTTGGCCAGCACGCAGCGGCGATGGCACCATAGAGCCAGTAGAAATTAGTGAGCAAAGGATTGCGCATGGCGGGACGGAGTCACAGCACCTCCAGGCCCAGGGTCACGTTGAGCGACGTGGCCGAACTGGCAGGGGTGAGCGTCGGCACGGCTTCCCGGGCCCTCAGCGGCAATGGGCGCATGCGGCCCGAGACCCGCCGACGAGTCAAGGACGCCGCCCAGTCGCTCGACTTTCGTCCCAACCAGCAGGCCCAGAGTCTGCACACCGGCCGTAGCTGGACCGTGGGTCTGATCACCACCGACGGTATCGGCCGCTTCAGCATCCCGGTGCTGCTCGGCGCCGAGGACGCTCTGGGCGCGGGCCGGATCTCCGTCTTGCTCTGCGACACGCGCGGCGACCTCATCCGCGAACGCCACCACCTGCAGAATCTCATGGACCGGCGGGTCGACGGCATCATCGTCACCGGTCGCCGCACCGACCCGCGCCCGCCGCTGTCCGGCCTCCACGACGGCATCCCCGTCGCCTACGCCCTCTCCCCCTCCACCGATCCCTCGGACATCTCGATCGTCTCCGACGATGAGCAGGGCTGCGGGCTGGCCATCGAACACCTCCTGGGCGGCGGCCGTACCCGGATCGCCCACGTCACCGGCCCGGCCCACCACGCGGCGGCCGCCGACCGCGCCCGCTTCACCGAACGCCTGCTGAACGATGCCTCACTGGGGTTCGCCACTGGCCGGGCTCATTTCGGCGACTGGAGCGAAGCGTGGGGCCGGCGGGCGGCGGAGACGGTCCTGCGAGCGGCGCCCGACACCGACGCCTTCTTCTGCGGCAACGACCAGATCGCCCGCGGTGTGGCGGACACCCTGCGCGAGCGGGACGTCCAGGTGCCCGACCAGGTCGCCGTCATCGGCTACGACAACTGGGACGCGATGACCCTTGCGGCCCGGCCCCCCTTGACCACCGTCGAGGTCGGCCTGACCGAGATCGGACGCATCGCCGCCCTGCGTCTCCTCGAAGCGATCGATGACAAGCCGTCACCGGGCCTGCACCGGGTCCCGTGCCGGCTGGTCGTCCGCGATTCCGCCTGACCAGCGCGCCGCTCAGCGTCGTCGGGTGAGCCCGGACGGCACGCGGTGCCGTCCGGGCTCGTCTCTCAGTGGCGCAGGGCGCCGATCAGGGACTTGGTGTCGGCGGTGCCCATCCGGACGAACAGCGGCAGGGTGCCCAGGTCCGTCGGGTAGGCCTTCAGGTCGCCGTGGACGACCTTGCCGCGCGCCACGTCGTACCAGGCGCCCGGCGGGAGATGGACGTCGCGGCTCGTGCCCGCCGACAGGAGCGGCGCGGCCAGCAGCGAGTCGCCCAGGAGCCACTCGTCGCCCACGGTGTACGACGCCTGGTCCGACGGGAAGGCGAAGAACAGCGGCTGCATGATCGGGTCACCCGTGTTCAGCGTCCGCCGCACCTGCCGCTCGATGTAGGGCGTGAGGCGCTTGTGCACGTCGAGGGCCTTCGCGTACAGCTTCGCCGTGTCGGCGTCGTAGTCGACCCACTTCTTGTTCACGTAGTCGTAGACGCGGACCGGCGACGTGGACGAGTAGACGAGGGGCATCGCGGCGGCCGCCTGCGCCCAGCGGATCAGGACCTCCTTCGACGGCGGAGGCTGACCCTCCGAGCCGCCGACCATGTCGGTCTCCACGAACGGGTAGCCGATGGTGGAGATCGCCAGGCTCTGGTGGATCGCCGCCTGAAGCGACTTCCAGTCGGTGCCCTTGTCGATCTCGCGGGTCACGAAGCCGTACTTCTGCGACCCGGTCCAGTGGATCCGCACGCCGACGCCCTGCTGGTCGAACTCGTCGGTGAGCTGGGCGCCCAGCTTGACGTAGTCGTTCGCGGTGTAGCCGGACGCGGGGGCGCACGTCTCGTCGTAGAAGCGGGTGTCGAACTTGAAGCCGTCCACGCCGTACTTCTGCTGGAGCGCCTTCAGCTGTCCCTCATACCAGGCGCGGGCGTCGGGGTTGCCGAGGTCGACGATGCCCGCCTTGCCGTTCCACCAGGTGACCGTGCACGGCTGGGACGGGTCGTCCTTGGACTTCAGCAGGTATCCCTTGTCCGCGGCGACCTTGTAGTTGTCGGCGTCGAGGTTGATCCACAGCGTCACCCAGAGGCCGAACTTGTAGCCCAGCGAGTGCACCTCGTCCGACATGGCCTTCGGGTCGGGGAACTTGCCGTTGAAGGTGAAGTCGCCGTAGTGGCTCATCCAGCCATCGTCGAGCGACATCGTGTGGCCGGGCACGCCCGCGTCGTGCAGGCGGTGGACGTAGTCCAGGAAGCTCGCCTGGTCCACGTTCGTGTAGAACTGCGCCCAGGAGTTCCACAGCGGCGTCTCGTACTGGTACGCCTCGGCGTCACTCTTGGCCGGTTTGCCGGTGATGCCGATGTAGTCGTCGTAGACCGCCTTGGGGGTCTTCTCCACGAAGAAGGTGGCGGCGAGGTTCGGCGTCCCGGTCACCTCCATGCCGGCGACGCCCGGCGTGTCCTTGCCGAGGGAGACCTTCATCAGGTCCTGCGTGTCGAACCAGATGCCGGCCGCCGACTGGGTGAACCAGAACGGGTCCACCATCTGGTACGACGCGGGTCCGAACGCGTCGTCGGCGACCTTGCCCGAGTCGAGCGGCCAGGGCTGGTCGGTGTACGGGCCGCCGGCGTCCGTGCTCGCCTCACCGTGCCCGTACCAGTGCCCGGCGGAGCCCATGGCGAAGTGCATGCCGGTGGACTCCGGCGTCGCGCCCTGGACGACGCTCTCCAGGCGGTACCGGTCGGCGGACGGGGTGATCTTCACCGCCAGCGTCGCCGCGGCGTCGGTCGTGCCCACCTGGAGGGTCAGCACGCCGCGGGACCAGCTCGCCTTCCGCACGCCGGTGGCGGTGACCCGGCCGCCCGGGCCGGAGAAGCCGATCGCGTCGGTGTTCGTGGTGGCCAGCACCGTACGGCCGGCGCGGCGGGTCGTGATCTGGAACTTTTGCTTCGCCACGACCACCTGGTAGGCGGGCGTGGTCAGCGTGATGTCGCTCGCGCCGTCGCGGTACTTCACGGCGGGCGCGGCGGACGCCGAACCCGCGGTCAGGGACGTCGCGACGAGCGCGAGGGCGATTAGCGGGTGGAACAGTCGGCGGGATCTCAGCGCGATCACCTCGCGTGCTCGGGGAGCCGAATGGAGCCGGATCGGCGAGCGGTCCAGCGTGCTCCCCGCCGGACTGCTCATTCTTGCGCACTACTGCGGAATACTGCGCATAAACGAACACCACGTCAAGATCTTCCTCCGACCCGAGCGGCGACCGGAGCCCGAGACACCCACGAACGCGGCCCTACCGGTGCAGGCGAACAGCGATCCGCCCTGCCCGGCTCGTGCCGGGCAGGGCGGATCGGGGTGAAGGGTCAGTCGGAGACGCCGAGGTCGCGGGCGTCCTCGCGGAGTTCCGGGGCGCCCTGGACGCCCGCGCTCTCCAGCTCGTGCGCCAGCTCCTCCAGTTCCGCGCCGCCCGCCATCTCGGCGGTCAGCTCTGCGAGGGAGATGTCCTCCTTGGTGTGGTACCCGAGGGTGCGGCCCCGCTTGAGCAGCAGGAACCGGTCCCCCACCGGGTACGCGTGGTGCGGGTTGTGGGAGATGAAGATGACGCCGAGACCGCGTTCGCGGGCCTGGGCGATGTAGCGGAGCACGACGCCCGCCTGCTTGACGCCGAGCGCGGCGGTCGGTTCGTCCAGGATCAGCACCTTCGCGCCGAAGTACACCGCGCGGGCGATCGCGACGCACTGGCGTTCGCCGCCCGACAGCGTGCCGATCGGCTGGTCGACGTCGCGCAGGTCGATCCCCATGTCGAGGAGTTCCCTCTTGGCCGTCGACCGCATGAACGGGATGTCGAGCCGCTTGAACGGGCCGGCGCCGGTGCGCTTCTCCGAGCCGAGGAAGAAGTTGCGCCACACCGGCATGAGCGGCACGACGGCCAGGTCCTGGTAGACCGTCGCGATGCCGCGTTCGAGCGCCTCGCGGGGCGAGCCGAACGACACCTTCTCACCCTCGACCCGGAACACGCCCTCGTCGTGCCGGTGCAGACCGGCGACGATCTTGATGAGGGTGGACTTGCCCGCGCCGTTGTCGCCGAGCACGCAGGTGATCTCGCTCGCGCCGACCTCCAGGTCGATGTCGCGCAGCGCGATGATGTTCCCGTACCGCTTGCCGACGCCCTCCAGCCGCACCAGCGGCGCTTCCTCGGTCGTGCTCATTTTCCTGCCTCCGCCCGGCGCCGTACGACCAGGTTGACCACGGTGGCGGCGAGCAGCATCGCGCCGAGGAAGAACTTGAACCAGTCCGGGTTCCACTCGGCGTACACGATGCCGTTGCTCGTCATGCCCCAGATGAAGGCCCCGATCGCCGCGCCGATCGCCGAACCGTACCCGCCGGTCAGCAGGCAGCCGCCGACGACCGCGCAGATGATGTAGAAGAACTCGTTGCCGACGCCCTCACCGGACTGCACGGACTTGAAGTTGAACAGGATGTGCATCCCGTAGAACCACGCCGTGAAGGACACGCCCATGAACAGGGCGATCTTCGTACGGGTGACCGGCACGCCGACCGCGCGGGCGCTGGCGGCCGACCCGCCGACCGCGAAGATCCAGTTGCCCGAGCGGGTGCGCAGCAGCAGCCACGTCGCGATCGCCACGAACACGATCCACCACAGCACGCTGATGTTCACCTGGACGCCGCCGATCGTGAAGTCGCGGGCGAACACGGCGCGGGCCTGGGAGAACCCGTCCATGTCCTCGATCGACGGCGTCGCCACGTTGTGCGTGATCAGCTTGGTGAACCCCAGGTTGAGGCCGGCCAGCATGAAGAAGGTGCCGAGCGTCACGATGAAGCTCGGCAGCCCCGTCCTGACGTACAGCAGGCCGTTGAGGAAGCCCAGCGCGAGGGTCACCACGAGGGAGACCACCACGCCCACCCAGACGTTCAGCGTGAGCTCGTAGCTGAACATCGACGCGATCAGCGCCGAGGAGGTGACCATCACCCCCGCGGACAGGTCGAACTCCCCGCCGATCATCAGCAGCGACACCGAAACGGCCATGATGCCCATCGACGCGCTGGAGTACAGCACGGTCGAGAACGACGAGGCGCGCAGGAAGGCGTCGGCGACCAGAGAGAAGAAGACGAACAGGACGATGGCGCCGATGAGGGCGCCGATCTCCGGCCGTCCCAGCAACTTGCGGAACGACGAGCGGGCCGCGACGCGTTCGTCCGCGGCCGGCGGTGCGATGGTCATGAGTCCTCTTCCGTCGGAGAGAGTGACCACGGGGGCGCGCCTTCGATTCCCTCGCTTCGCTCGGTCATGGATGCGCCGTCCTTATCGGGTGCCCCGGTCCGCGTACGGTGCCACGGCGTCCGCGTTGGACTTGTCGACGATCGCCGGCCCGGTCAGCACGGGCTGGCCGCCGCCGAGGATGTCGCCGTTGCGCTTGTACAGCCACAGCTCGTCGACGGCCTCGTAGCCCTGCAGGTACGGCTGCTGGTCGACGGCGAACTGGATGCGGCCGTCCTTGATCGCCGTCACCAGGTCCTTGTTCATGTCGAACGTGGCGACCTTGGCCTTGCTCCCGCTGCCCTTGGCCGCGTCGACGGCGGTCAGCGCGATCTGGGCGTTGAGGGCCAGGATGCCGTCGATGCCCTTGTCGGCCTGGAGCTTGGCGGTGACCGCGGACTTGACCTGCGGCATGTTCGCGCCCTGCACGAACAGGTTCTGCATCTGGCCGGAGAAGGTCTTCTTCGCGCCCGCGCAGCGCGCCTCGAGACCGACGTTGCCCTGCTCGTGGATCAGGCAGACCGCCTTCTTGATCCCGGCCTTGTTGAGCTGCTCACCGGCCGCCTGACCGGCGATGTTCTCGTCCTGCCCGAAGTGGGCGAGCGCACCGAACTTGGCGGACTCCTCCGCGCCGGAGTTGATCGTCACGACCGGGATCTTGGCCGCGACGGCCTTGGCGACGACGTCCTTCAGCGCGTCCGGCTTGGCCAGGGTGACGATGAGGCCGTCGACGTGCTGGTCGATGTAGGACTGCACGAGCTGCGCCTGCTTGCCGCCGTCCGGGTCCGCGGCGTAGAGGAACTGCACGTTGTCCTTGGCGGACGCCGACTGCGCCCCCTTCTGCACGATGTCCCAGAACGCGTCGCCCTGAGCCGAGTGCGTGACCATGGCGATCTTGAGCCGGGGACCGCCGCTGCCGTTCAGGGCCTTGGTCGCCTGCTCGTCGGCCTTCTTCCCGCCCGAACTACTGCACGCGCTCAGCGCCAGAAGGCCGGCCAGGGCCGCGGCGATCACCTTCCGCTTCATGTCTCTGGGTCTCCTCTCGGGGGCACGCGCCTCATACGGCCGGAGCCACTGGCTGCGGTCCGGCCGCTGGTGGCGTGAGGGTACCGGCTCCGCCGGGTGTCGAACCGGCGCGGACCGTCTCTGTTCGGTTACGAGGGATCAAGGGGGCATCTCAGCTCCGGGGCAGCGCCGAGAAGAGCGCCGACCTCGCGGCGCCCGAGGCGAAGTAGCCGCGCAGGGTTCCGTTGCCGAGGGTGCCGCAACCATCGCTGATCGAGACCACGAGGTCGGGAGCGTCGGCGTATCCGGCGGTCAGGGTGGTCAGTCGCGTCGACGCCCAAGAGGGGCAGCTGTGATCGCCGGGTTCCAATGACGCTCCGCTCACCCTCTCCACGACGCGAGCGACGTCGCGTCGCTCCACCGAGACGCCCGACCGCAGTCCCAGGTTCCATCCGGTGATCTCCGAGCCCTCGTAGCGGCAGACGACGAGGCTTCGCGGGGTCCCGGAAATGAGCAGCTTCGCGTCGGTCGCGCGGTATCGGCCCTGCTGTCCTAACCGCCCTTCCCGCGGCGGAGTCGGAGGACAGCCGGCGGCGCCGGAGTGCACGAGCGCGTTGGTCGTGACGACGAACCCGGCCGCCACGGTCAGGCACAGTGCGATGGTCGACGCCGGGCCCGCCAGGTCCCGGCGTCGACCGCGCTTCTCCACGGTCATGTCCCGAGACTAGAGATAAGGACGCTGTGCCTGCTTGTCCTTCTCGTAGCGGGCGCGGGCCTCGCGTACGGTGTCCAGGCCGGAGACCTCGGCGACCGGGACGTCCCACCACGCCTCGCCGTCCGGGGCCGGACGCAGCGGGTCGGTCTCCACGTGTACGACCGTCGTCCCGGACGCGGCGCGGGCCCGCGCGAGGGCGTCGCGCAGTTCGGGGGCGGTACGCGCGGTGAACACCCGCGCGCCGAGGCTCGCGGCGTTGGCGGCGAGGTCGACGGGGAGCACCTCGCCGTCCAGGCCCGAGCCGGTGCGGTAGCGGTACCGGGTGCCGAACCGCTGCGCGCCGACCGACTCCGACAGGTTGCCGATCGAGGCGAAGCCGTGGTTCTGCACCAGGACGACGATGAGCTTGACGCCCTCCTGCACGGCGGTGACCAGCTCGCTGGACATCATGAGGTACGACCCGTCGCCGACCATGACGAACACCTCGCGGCCGGTGTCGCCGCCCTCGTCGAGGGCCATCTTCACGCCCAGGCCACCGGCGATCTCATATCCCATGCAGGAGTAGCCGTACTCGACGTGGTACCCCTTCGGATCGCGGGGCCGCCACAGTCGGTGCAGGTCACCGGGCATCGAACCGGCCGCGCACACCACGACGTCACACTCCCGCGCCGCCTCGCCCACGAGGCCGAGCACCTCGGCCTGGGCGGGCAGGCCCTCCTCCGACGGGTGGAACGCCTCGTCCACGACGGCGTTCCAGCGGCCGACGCGCTCGCGGGTCTCCTCCCGGTACGCCTCGGGCACCGACCAGCCCTCCAGCGCGCCGCGCAGCCCGGCCAGGCCGGCCGCCGCGTCGGCGACCAGCGAGACGCCGGCGTGCTTGGCCGCGTCGAACGCGGCCACGTTGAGGTTGACGAACCGGGCCCGGCCGAAGAGGCTGCGCGAGGCCGTCGTGAAGTCGCTGTAGCGGGTGCCGACGCCGATCACCACGTCGGCCTCGCGCGCCAGGGCGTTCGCGGCGGTCGTGCCGGTGGCGCCGATCGCGCCGGCCGCCTGCGGGTGGTCCCACGGCAGCGAACCCTTGCCGGCCTGGGTCTCCCCCACCGGGACGCCGGTCGCCTCGGCGAAGGCGCGCAGCTCATCCGTGGCACGCGAGTAGATCACGCCGCCGCCGGCCACGATCAGCGGCCGCTCGGCGCCGCGGATCAGCTCGGCCGCCCGCGCGAGCGCGGCGGGCTCGGGCACGGGCCGCGCCACGTGCCAGACCCGCTCGGCGAACAGTTCCTCGGGCCAGTCGTACGCCTCGGCCTGCACGTCCTGCGGCAACGCCAGGGTCACCGCGCCCGTCTCGGCCGGGTCGGTCAGCACGCGCATCGCGGCCAGCAGCGCCGAGGGAAGCTGCTCGGGCCGGTTGATCCGGTCCCAGAACCGCGACACCGGCTTGAACGCGTCGTTGACCGACACGTCGTACGAACGCGGATCCTCCAGCTCCTGGAGCACGGGGTTGGCGACGCGGGTCGCGAACACGTCACCGGGCAGCAGCAGCACCGGGATCCGGTTGACGGTCGCCAGCGCCGCGCCGGTCACCATGTTGGTCGCGCCGGGCCCGATCGAGCTGGTGCACGCGAACGCGCGCAGCCGGTCGTGCGCCCGCGCGAAACCGACCGCCGTGTGCACCATCGCCTGCTCGTTGCGCGCCTGGTAGTACGGCAGGTCCTGGCCGTACTCCAGCAGCGCCTCGCCGATCCCCGCGACGTTGCCGTGCCCGAAGATGCCGAAGCAGCCGGCGAAGAACCGCTGCCGTACGCCGTCGCGCTCGCTCCACTGGTTCGCCAGGAAACGGACGATCGCCTGTCCGGTGGTAAGCCTCATGATCACTCCGCTGCCGAGGTCAGGGGGAGGCGGGGGTCGGGCTCCTGCCCCGCCCAGGTCTCGCGGATCCACGCGTGCGCGGGATCGTCGCAGATCAGCCACTGCCGCTCCGCTCCCGGACCGGCCATGACGTTCAGGTAGTACAGGTCGTAGCCCGGCGTGGCCATCGACGGGCCGTGCCAGCCGTGCGGGATGACCACGACGTCTCCGGTGCGCACCTCGGCGAGCACGTCGATCGGCCGGTCCTCGGTGCCGTACACCCGTTGGTAGGCCATGCCGCCGCCGGCCACCTCGAAGTAGTAGATCTCCTCCAGCTCGCACTCGCCCTCGCGTGCCTCGTCGTGCTTGTGCGGCGGGTAGGACGACCAGCAGCCGCCCGGCGTGATCACCTCGCAGGCGATCAGCTTGTCGGCGTACGGGAAGGCCTCCGGGGTGCAGAAGTTGTTCACCTGGCGGCTGGCGACGCCCGCGCCCCGCAGCTCCACCGGGACGTCCTCGGCCGGGCCGTACCGGGCGGTCAGGCGCCGCTCGCACCGCGCCGACGGCAGCGCGAACCGCCCGTTCCCCCGTACGCGCACGGTGGCCTCTCTCGGCACGTACACGAAGTCGGTGACGCGGGAGAAGACGTCCTCGCGCCCGGCGACCTCGAAGGTCACGCCGTCGCACTCGACCGCGCAGCCGCCGTTCAGCGGCAGCACGAGCATCTCCTCCTCCCCCGTCTCGAACACGTGCTCTCCGTCGAGCTCCAGCGTCCGCAGCCCGGAGTAGGTCCAGCCCGCCGTCTCCGGCGTGACCACCAGACCGTACGGCGCGGACGCCGTGCTCCCCTGGGGCAGGTAGTGCTTTGTCAAGGCATGACCTCCACCGCCGCGTCCACGGCGGCCGCGACGTCGTCTCCGGGTGGGTACAGCAGGGTGCGGCCGGCCACGATGCCCATCACACTGGGCAGGGCCAGAGCCTTGCGCCAGGTCGCCAGTGCGGCGTCCCGGTCGTCGGTGACCTCACCGCCGAGCAGCAGCGCCGGCAGCGTCGAGGCCGCCATCACGCGCTCCATCTCGTCCACGACGGGCACCTTCAGCCAGGTGCAGGCCGAGGTCGCGCCCAGGCCCGAGGCGATCGCGACGGCCCGCGTCATGGCGTCCGGGGTGAGCACGTTGCGCACCCGGCCGCCGTCGCGCCGGGAGATGAACGGTTCGACCATCGCCATCAGCCCGTGCCGGGCGAGGTCGGTCACCGCGTGCGCGCACGACTCCAGCGTGCGGGCGGTCGCCGGGTCCTCGTCGTCGATCCGCAGCAGCATCTTGCCGCCGTCCAGGCCCCATTCGGCGATGGACGGCGCGTCGTAGGCGGTGAACCGGTCGTCGATCTCGAACGAGGTCCCGGCCAGCCCGCCGCGGTTCATCGAGCCGATCACGACCTTGTCGTCCAGGACGCCGAGGAGCAGCAGGTCCTCGATGACGTCGGGGGTGCCCAGTACGCCGTCCACGCCGGGCCGCTCCAGCGCGACGCAGAGCCGGCGCAGCAGCTCCGGGCGGTCGGCCATGGCCAGCGGCCGGTCACCGGCGGCGAGCGCGCCCCGCGCCGGATGGTCCGCCGCGACGATCATGAGCCGGCCGGACGGGCCGAGCAGCGAGGGCCGTCGTTTCCGGCGGGCCGCCGCCTCGGCGACGGCCCGCGGGCGGCGCGCGCGGATCTCGGTCAGCGCGCCGATCCGTCGCGCGAGCTCGCCGCGGTGCGTGTCGGTTCGTTCGCTCCGCTCGCTGATGGCACTACCTTCCTTCTTCATCTGAATCCTCCGAGGAGACCCCGCCGTTCAGGGCGGGGAGGAATCGGTCCCCTGCGGAGCAGGGCATGGGTAGCCGGATCGCCGTCACGGTGATCCGGCGTCCAGTCCCGGAAAGCCCACAGACAGTCACACGCTGACGCGATAGTTTGCGGACTGTGACCACCCCCCGTGTGAAGCGTGCGTTCAAATACCGCTTCTATCCCACCGATGCGCAGGCAGCGGAGCTGTCGCGCACGTTCGGGTGCGTGCGGAAGGTCTACAACCTGGCGCTGGAGGCCCGCACCGACGCCTGGAAGTCGCGGCGCGAACGCGTCGGCTACAACGCCACCTCGGCGATGCTGACGGCGTGGAAAAAGACCGAGGAACTGGCGTTCCTGAACGAGGTGTCCAGCGTTCCGCTGCAGCAGGCGCTGCGGCACCTGCAGACGGCGTTCACGAACTTCTTCACCAAGCGGGCCGGGTACCCACGCTTCAAGGCGAAGAAAAAGTCCCGCAAATCCGCCGAATACACCACCAGCGGGTTCCGGTTCGGTGAGGGGACACTCACTCTCGCCAAAATGGCAGAGCCGCTGAACATCGTCTGGTCGAGGCCCCTCCCACAGGGCGCCAAGCCTTCGACGGTGACGGTGTCCCAGGATTCGGCGGGACGCTGGTTCGTGTCCCTGCTGTGCGAAGACCCCGGTGTGCAGCCGCTCCCGGCCGGCGGTGACGCGGTGGGGATCGATGCTGGGCTGGAGCATCTGCTGACCCTGTCCACCAGCGAGAAGATCACCAACCCCCGGCACGAACGCCCGGACCGCGCCCGGCTCGCCCGGGCGCAGCGGGACCTGTCCCGCAAAGCCAAGGGTGAGGGGTCGAACCGGGCCAGGGCCCGGCGTAGGATCGCCCGGATCCACGCACGGATCGCCGACCGGCGCCGCGACAGTCTGCACAAGCTCACCACTCGACTCGTTCGTGAGAACCAAACGATCGTGATCGAGGACCTGACCGTCAAGAACATGCTGAAGAACCACGCACTGGCCCGCGCCATCTGCGATGCCGCATGGAGTGAGTTCCGCAGCATGCTCGAGTACAAAGCGCGATGGTACGGCCGTGAGGTGATCGTGGTCGATCGTTGGTTCCCCTCCTCCAAACTGTGCTCGGCCTGCGGCAGCCTGGCCGAGGCGATGCCCCTGGACGTCCGCATGTGGACGTGTGGCTGCGGCACGACCCATGACCGGGATGTGAACGCGGCGAAGAACCTCCTGGCCGCCGGGCTGGCGGTGTCGGCCTGTGGAGCCGGTGTAAGACCTCAACGGGGCTCCTCCCGGTCGGGGCTTTCGGCACTGAAGCAGGAAGCCCTACGGCGCTAGCCGTAGGAATCCCCCTCGTTCACGAGGGGGAGGAAGTCAACGGGAGAGCAGTTCCTCGACCTCGGCTGTGGTGGGCATCGCCTCCGAGCAGGCGATCCGCGAGGCAACGATCGCGCCGGCCGCGTTCGCGAAGCGGATGATCCGGCCGGCGTCCCAGCCGGCCAGCAGGCCGTGGCAGAGCGCGCCGCCGAACGCGTCGCCCGCACCGAGGCCGTTGACGACGTCGACCGGCACCGGCGGCGCCTCGACCACGCCCTCGTCATCGGCGGCCAGGACGCCCTTGGGCCCCTGCTTGACGATCGCCAGCCGCACGCCGCGCTCCCGCAGGGCGGCGGCGGCGCGGCGCGGGTCGCTCTCGCCCACCGCCACCGCGCACTCCTCCTGGTTGCCGACCGCGACGGTGGCGTGGTCGAGGGCCTTGTCCACCCAGTGCCGCGCCTCCTCCGGCGACGGCCAGAACATCGGCCGGTAGTCCAGGTCGAGCACGGTGGTCCCGGCGTGCGCCTCCAGGCCGGTGAGCGTCGCCGAACGGCTCGGCTCGTCGGACAGGCCGGTCACCGTCGCCCAGAAGACCGTCGCCGCGCGGATCGCGTCGAGGTCGAGCTCGTCCGCGCGGATCTCCATGTCGGGCGCCTTGGGGTAGCGGTAGAAGTACAGCGGGAAGTCGTCCGGCGGGAAGATCTCGCAGAACACCACCGGGGTGGGCAGCCCGGGCACCGGCGTCACGAAGCGGTCGTCCACGCCGTACCCGCGCAGCGCCCGATGGATGTAGCGCCCGAACGGGTCCTCGCCGGTCCGGGTGATCACCGCGGTGTTCCGCCCGTGGCGGGCGGCGGCCACCGCCACGTTCGTGGCGCTGCCGCCGAGGTACTTGCCGAACGTCTCGACGTCCTCCAGCGGTACGCCGATCTGCAGCGGGTAGACGTCGACGCTCACCCGCCCCATCGTGATGAGGTCAAAGGCCATGGCGGGCCTCCTCTCGGCGGTCGTGCTCGTCGATTCCCTCGTTCCGGTCGGTCATGCGGTCTCCATGAACGCCACGCTCGTCCGTACGTCGTCGATCGGGCCGGTGCCGGGGGGCGGCTCGGCGGTCAGGATCGTGTCCTGCTCCATGACATACCAACCGGTATAGCCCGCCGCGGCGAGGGCGTCGACGATTCCGGGGATGTCGACGTCGCCCTTGCCGAGGGGCCGGTAGACCCCCTGCCGCACGGCCTCGGTGTAGGCGAGCTCCCCGGCGCGCACCCGCGCGGCCAGCGAGGCGTCCACGTCCTTCAGGTGCACGTGGGCGATCCGGCCGGACGCCGCGCGGGCCAGCGCGAGCGGATCGGTGCCGCCGATGAGCAGGTGGCCGGTGTCGAGGCAGAGCCCGATCCGCGAGCCGGCCAGGACGCGGTCGACCTCGGCGGGGCCCTCCACGACCGTGCCGACGTGCGGATGCAGCGTGGCCAGCAGGCCGCGGGCCGCGGCGAGGTCGGCGACGCGGTCCAGGTTGGCCAGGAGGGTCCGCCAGCCGTCGTCGGTCAGGGCGGGCCGCTGGTCGTAGCCGTCCAGGCCGGTCGCGGCGGCCAGCACGAGCGTACGGGCGTCGCCGAAGCCGGCGAGCGCGCGTTCGACGTCCGGCAGCGGGTCGTGCCCGGGGTCATGGAGCACGACCGGCACGAACCCGCCGACCGCGCCGAGCCCGTACTCCGCCAGCAGCGCGGACCGCTCGGCCGGATCGGCCGGCAGGAACCCGTCCGGGCCGAACTCCGTCGCGGCGAGCCCGGTGTCCCGCATCTCGGCCAGCACGCGGCCGGGGGCCATCTGGTGCCCCCAGCCCGGCACCTCGCACACGCCCCAGGAGATGGGCGCGCCGGCGATCCTCATTCCTGGACCTCCTCGATCGTCACGGCACGCGCCTCCCGCCGGGACCGTTCGCACGCCTCGGCGACGTAGAACGCCGCCAGCGCATCCTCCGGCGGGCAGGGGCTCTCGGCCTCACCGGCGACGACCCGCAGGAACGCCCGCATCTCGGCCGTGTACGCGGGGCCGAACCGTTCGAGGAACCCGGTGCAGGGCGCGCCGGCATGCAGGAGGTCCCCGTCCGCGGTCGAGAGCGGCGTGTGCTCGGTGAGGCCGGCGACCAGGCTGTCCTTGGCGCCCAGCGCCTCCAGCCGCACGTCGTAGCCGGCCGCGTTGTAGCGGGTCTCGCTGATGATCGCGATGGTGCCGTCGTCCAGGGTGAGCAGGGCCGCGCCGGTGGCGACGTCGCCGCTCTCGGCGAAGTAGTCCTCGCCCTTGTTCGCGCCGACCGCTATGACCTGGACCACCTCGCGGCCGGTGACGAACCGGACACCGTCGATGTCGTGGACCGCGCAGTCGCGGAAGATGCCGCCGGAGACCGGGATGTAGCCGGGAGGCGGCGGCGCCGGGTCGAGGGTGCAGGACCGTACGGTGTGCAGCCAGCCGAGCCGCCCGGCCGCCACGGCGTCGCGCACGGCGACGTGACCCGCGTCGAAGCGGCGCTGGAACCCCATCTGGACCTGGCAGCCGGACTCCCGGACCGCCGCCATGACTTGGAGCGTTCCAACAATGTCCGGCGCGACGGGCTTCTCGCAGAACGCCGGAATGCCCGCCTCCGCCGCGCGCGTCACGAGGTCCGGGTGGGCGTCGGTCGCCGCCGCCACGACGATCCCGTCGAGACCGGAGGAGAACAGGTCGCCGACCGAGTCCGCCGCCCGCGCCCCGTGCTTGCGGGCGAGCGCCCTCGCCCGGTCGGCGTCGACATCGGCGATCAGGACCGACTCGACTTCTGGCAGGCCACCCAGGGTTTCGGCGTGCCGGGCCCCGATGCGCCCGGCTCCGGCGAGCCCGATTCTCATAGGGTCCTCCGTGGTAGAACGTGTGCGAGCCGCGTTACGAGCGGGTCAACTCGGTGTTCCCGAGTTTGCGGCCGGATCTCCGCCCATGTCAACGATTTGTCATGACATTAAGAGGTAATACCTAAGTAGGGGGCGTCGGGACGCTAGGATCGCGACATTCCGACCCTGAGGATCCCGAGGTGCAGCGACCAGCACTGACCGTCGACCGGAACAGCCCGGTCCCGCTCTACTTCCAGCTCGCGGAACAGCTGGAAGCCGCGATCGTGGCCGGGACGCTCACCCCCGGATCGCGCCTGGAGAACGAGATCGAACTCGCCGACCGGTGTGGCCTCTCCCGGCCGACCGTCCGTCAGGCGATCCAGCACCTGGTCGACAAGGGCCTGCTGGTACGCAAGCGCGGCGTCGGCACCCAGGTCGTCCAGGCGCAGGTCAAACGCCCCATCGAGCTCACCAGCCTGTACGACGACCTGGTCGCCTCCCAGCGCTCCCCGCGGACGAAGGTGCTGGAACTGGCCACCGCGCCGGCCGGCGACGAGGCCGCCAAGAACCTCGGCGTACCGCCCGGCACCCCCGTCATCCGCCTGCGCCGGCTGCGGCTGACCGACAGCGAGCCGCTGGCCCTGCTGACCAACCACCTGCCGGTCGACATCGTCGACCTGACCGCCGAGCGGCTGGAGAGCAACGGGCTGTACGAGATCCTGCGCGCGACCGGGGTCAACCTGCGGATCGCCAACCAGACCATCGGCGCCCGCGCCGCGACCACGGCGGAGGCCACCCTGCTGGACGAACGCCGCGGCGTACCCCTGCTCACCATGACCCGCACGGCCTTCGACGACAACGGCCGCGCCATCGAGTTCGCCACGCACGTCTACCGCGCGAGCCGCTACTCCTTCACCCTCACCCTCGTCGAACGCTGACCCCGGCGGCGAGCCTGGCCTGGCGCCGGCCGCTCAGCGCCACCAGGGCGCCCGCCGGAGCCGTGCGATCTGATCGGCCGGGCCGGTCAGATCCTCCAGGTACGGCACGACGTGCTCCAGGTGCTGCGCCACCCACAGCGTGCAGGCGATGTTCCGGTCCGACGCGTCGAGTGCGGACCGGGCCAGGCGCAGTGACTCTGGGGAAGGCGGCCGCAGCGGGACGAACGGCCTACCGGCGGGCGGGCCGAGATGCCCGGCGACCTCGTCGAACCAGCCGGTCAGCCGGGTGGCCTGCGCGCTGAGCGCACGGCTCGCCGGATCGGGTTCGGCGTCCGGGCTGGGCAGCCCGGCCATGGAGAGGCCCGTCAGGCGCAGTCGCACCGTGCCCCCGACGAGCCGCCACAGCTCCTCCTTGGACAGGTGTTTCGTGCCCTGCTCGGCCAGGAAGCCGCGCAGAGCGTCGTCGAGCCGGAGTCCCGCCGTGACGGCCGGCGCCGCGTCGGGCGGCGACGGACGCACCCCGAGCGCCCAGGCGACCGACTGGCACAGGTAGTCGCCGCCCCGCCGGAACGCGTCCGCGAGCGCGTCACCGACCACCGCGCTCGCCCCGCGCGGCCACAGCAGCACGCCGACCACCAGACTGACCGCGCAGCCGATGGCCACGTCCTCCAGGCGCAGCATGCCGACCCGCCACCCGGCGGGCGCCACCAGGTTGTAGAGCACCGAGACCATGACGGTGAAGGCCGCCTGCCCGACCGCGAACGGCGCCGTCCCCGGCGCGTACGCGCCCACGGCCATCGCCACCGGAAGCGCCACCCACAGTGCGGCCGGGCCGGTGCCGAGCGTCAGCAGGAGCAGCGCGCCGACGACGAATCCGGCGACCGTACCGGCCAGGGCGCGCATCGCCGTGGCGCCGGTCGAGGCGGCGCTCGTCCGCAGCACCGACAGCGTGCCCAGCACCACCCAGAAGCCGTGCTGCACGCCCGTCAGGTCGGCCACGGCGATCGCCGCGGCCAGCGCGACCGCCCCTCGCACGCTGTTGAGGAACCACGCCGAACGTACGCTGACATGCCGCAACGTCACGGTGGCGGCGCCGGCGAGCGCGGCGGTACGGGGCGCCTCCTCGCGCGGCCGGCGCTCCTCCACGACCCTCGGCCCGGCGGAGGGCGGGTCGCCGGGCAGGCCGTACCAACGCCGCCTCCGTCCGGCGATCGTGTCGGGATCGGCCCGCCGCATCGCGATCAGCGCGTCCTCGGTGGCCTGCTGGACCACGAGGGCCAGCGTCCGTGCGTGAA
The DNA here is from genome assembly GCF_030269445.1 of Actinoallomurus iriomotensis. GTDB lineage: Bacteria > Actinomycetota > Actinomycetes > Streptosporangiales > Streptosporangiaceae > Actinoallomurus > Actinoallomurus iriomotensis. The sequence continues at coordinate 51,511 of NZ_BSTJ01000013.1, read as the reverse complement.
AGGACAGGTGGACCGCGTCGCGGTAGCGGGCCTCGACCACGCCCAGCCCGCGCAGGTGGGCGACGCTGGCCTCCAGGCACTCTCGCAGTGCCGGCAGGTCCGGGGTGACCCGCTCGTCCGAGAGTACGGCGGCCAGATCATGCAGCGTCCGTGCGGTCGCCGTCAGCAGCTCGCGCTCCACGGCGGGGACCGTGCTGAGGTCGCGATACTCGGCGAGACTCTCGCACACCACGGCGGTACACCACTCCAGGAGCCCGACCAGGTTGTCCAGTGCCTGATCGGTCGTGCCCAGGCCGGTGGGCCGGTACGGAGTCGCGGTGAACTCGCCGCGCAGCGCGTGCTCGGCCGCGAGCGACGCCTCGGCGTGCTCGGGGGTCAGCTCGTTCCGCAGCGCCGCGTCGAGCTGGTCGGCCAGCGCGTCGCCGCACGCCGCGGCGCAGGCGCGGAGCCGGTGTCCCGGCGGCCGGGGCGACAGGAGCAGCACCGCCGCCGTGCCCGCGACCGAGGCCATCCACCACCCGGCCAGCCGCGAGGGGATCATCTCGGCCGTACCGGGCATCGCCGCGGGCAGCACGTACGCGACCAGAGCAGCCGTCACGCCCGAGGCGGCGGCCGGGCCGGCCACCCCCGCGAACATCACCACGAAGGCCGCCGGCAGGGTGACCAGAACGGCCAGCGCCGGGGTGGAACCGACGACGGTGCCGAGCGCGACAAGGGCGCTTCCGACGACGGCGAGCCCGAGGTGGGCGGCCAGCTTCTCCCTCCGCGTCCCTCCGAACCCGGCCATGACCAGCGTGGCGAACCCACCGAACGCCGCGAAGGTCGCCACCTGCGGATCGCCGATCACCTCGGAGGAGAACGCGAACAACCCCGGCACCACGAGAACGGTCCGCAGCGCGCGCAACGCCGCCTCGGCCGACCAACCGGGCATCCATGCCGGCAACCGCGCAGCCAGGACCCGCCGGATGAGAGTGACCTCCCCTTTCAGCATTTCGGACATTCCGCCAGGTTGGCCTCATCGGCCGTGGCTGTCCAGCCAGGGCCGCTCGACGGAGATGCCGGCGCCTCAACGGCCGTGGTCCACCGCGATCAAGTCACGACGTGGTGTCAGCCCTCATCCGGCGGTGCCGCCGCGTGCGCGGATCCGAGCCCGAGATGGCCTGCCAGGGCGGCCACCTGGTCGGCGAATCGTTCGAGGAACTCGGGCGAGCGCGGGTCGACGCCGCAGGTGCCCTCGATGATGTGCGGCAGCGTGGTCGGCGCCATGGTCATGGCCATCAGCATGATCACCAGGCAGGCCGGGTCGAGATCGGCCGGCAGGCGACCGGACTCCTGCAGTTTCCGCAGCTCGTCGATGGTCTCGGCGAACAGGCCGGTGCGCGAGGGGGATTCGGACCCGGCGTACTCGAGCCCGTTCCAGGCCAGCAGCCGGACCCCGGCCGGGTTGCGCAACGCCTCCAGCGCATAGCGGCGTAGCTGCTCAGGCAACGGGGTGCCCGCCGGCGCCAGGTCGCCCTGGCGCCGCTGCCACTGCTGCGAGATGGCGCGATACAGGCCCTCTTTGCCGTCGAAGTAGTAGGAGATTAGCTGCACGTTCACCCCGGCGCGGGCGGCGATCGCGCTGATCCGTGCGCCGGCGTATCCGTGCGCGCCGAACTCGGCCATCGCCGCGTCCAGGATCAGCTCGCGGGTGCGCTGAGGATCGCGCACCCGCTCCTGCGGCCCGGGCGACCTACGGGGTTTCGAAGCGGACACAGGCGCGATCATACATCCGCGTGGCACTTTCAAGCATTTATTTGAAAGTCTCAAACGAACGCTTGACAGAGGGGCGCGGCCGGGGGCACCTTGGACCCGCACAACGACAAGCAGGAATCAGCAAGGAGATCGACATGCCCGACAGCCCACGAATCCTCATCGCCGGCGGCGGCGTCGGCGGTCTGGCCCTGGCGCAGGCGCTGCACCACGCCGGCCTGAACGTCGCCGTCTACGAGCAGGACCCGACCCCTCACGTTCGCGATCAGGGCTACCGCATCCACATCGACCCGAACGGCAATGCCGCCCTGGCCGAGTGCGTCTCACCGGAGGTGCTGGACACGCTGCGCGGCACCAGCGGCCGCAACGGCGATCTGGTGGCCACCTTCACCACCGGGCTGCAGCGGGTGTTCGTGCAGCACTTCCCCGACATCCCCGCCGAACAGCTCACCGCGGTCGACCGCGATTCCTTCCGCCGGGCGCTGCTCACCGGCCTCGACGACGTCGTCCACTTCGGGCGCACCGTGCGCGCCTACCAGGTCACCGGCTCAGGCCGGGTCCGGGTCGAGTTCGCCGAGGGTGGCGGCGACGAGGGCGATCTCCTGGTCGGCGCGGACGGCGTCGGCTCGGCCGTCCGCCGCCGGCTGCTGCCCGACGCCGTGGTGAACGATTTCGGCCTGCGCTGCGTCTACGGCCGGATGCCCCTCACCGGCCCCCTGAGTCCCGAGGAGTTCGAGCGCGGCCTGTGCTGGGTATCCGGCGGCAGCACCTGCGGCGCCGGCTTCGGCACCGTCCGATTTCGCACTCGCGCGGACCATCGACAGGACTACCTGATGGTCACCCTCCTCGCGACCCCCGAACGTCTCGGCGTCACGGACGACACGCTGTTCCGCATGTCGTCTGAGGAGCTGTGGAAACTCTCCGTGGACACCGTCGAGGGCTGGCACCCCACGATCCGCGAGATCTACGCTCACGCCGACGTCGACACGTTCTTCCCGATCACCTTCCGGATCAGCGAGCGGATCCCGAACTGGGAACCGTGCCCGGTCACCCTGCTCGGCGACGCGGTGCACACGATGCCGCCCACGGCCGGCGCGGGCGCGAACACCGCACTGGCCGACGCCGCCACCCTGGCCGGCGAGATCCTCTCCGCCGCACGGGGTGAGAAGTCGCTCACCGAAGCCGTCGCCGCCTACCAGGCGGTCATGCTGCCCCGCGGCTTCGAAGCCGTCGATAACTCCCGGCACATGGCCGCCCAGATGTTCGCGGATTGATCCAGCGCACTGGTGAGCGCATGGTGGGGAATAGTCTCGGCACCTGACCGGCGCCCGCCGGCCCGATTCCTCACGGCGGTGATCTCGTGTCCGAACCCGGTGACGATCCGGAGGAGCGCTCCCCGGGCCTCCCCGGCGAGCGGCGGCCCTGGCTGGTCGCCTGCCTCGTCGCCGTCTTCGTCGCGGCGGGTCTCGTCACGGTCCTGGCGTCCGGGCAGAACCATGACGGCGAGGCGAAACTCGTCTGCGAGCGCTTCGTCCGGGGCCGCGAGGCCGGCGCGGACGTGCGCTTCTCCCGGGAGAAGGTCCGCGACCTGTCATCGGTCCGGCACGTCGTCACCGGTACGGCACTCGTCGCCGGGCGTCCGCCGGCGCCGTACACCTGCACCGTCGCCCACGGCGGCACCTCGTGGAACCTGATCTCCCTGACCGGGGTCTGAACGCCGCGCCCGTCTGTCGGCACCCACGGATAGCGTGCGGACCTCGCTGGAAGCGAGACCGGAAGAGGGAGCGGCATGGGTGCGAAAACGGCGTTGCTGGCGTTCAGCGAGGGTGACCTCCGTCCGGCGTTGCGCGGAGCGACGCGGGCGGAGCGCTCCGAGGTCGAGACGCCGGTGCGCCGGGTCCTTCCGGGTTACGCGGTCGCGCCCGACGGGGACGGGACGCTGCTGGACTGGGTCTACCCGCCGGACGACATGACGTACGCGACGGTCCTTGCCGGGGCGGAGCTGTTCTGCGACCGGAGGTTCATGCTCGACCGCCCGTCCGAGCTGCCGGCGCACCTGCACGACGCGGCCGCGGGCCGGCGGATCGTCGTGCACGGGATGCACTCGGTGGTGGACTGGCTCGGCTTCGGGGTCTGGGAGGACGGCGAGCTGGTCCGGTCGCTGAGCCTGTCCCCCGACGGCGGCGTCATGGAGAACATCGGCGACCCGTACGACTTCGAGCTGCCGTTCTGGGCGGGCGAGCATCCCGTCGAGCCCATGCCCGGATGGCCGGACGAAGGCCCGTACCCGTTGCCGTTCCACCCGCTCGACCTGGGGGAAGAGGCGTTGCGTGCACTGTTCGGCTTCACGGTGGAGGGTGCTCCGGCACCGGACGACATCGATCCGCACGAGGTCCACCTGCACGGGTTCCGGGTGGCCGACCCGTCGGGTGCGGAGCAGGCCGTGCGGGAGGCCGCCTACGCGGAGGCGGTACGGGCGATGGGACGGCCTCGCAGGTTCACCCTCGGGCCGGACGGGGCGTGGCAGGAGATCGGCGCGGACGGCGGCTGAACGCGTACGGGCGGTGCGCGGGTGATCGATAGGGTGACGGCGTGGCTGGGGGCATCGAGACATCAGAGCCGTACGACGTCGTCATCGTCGGCGCGGGGCCGGCCGGCAGCAGCGCGGCTCTCGCCGCGGCCAGGGCCGGCGCGAACACCCTGATCCTCGACCGCTCGTCGTTCCCCCGCTACAAGACCTGCGGCGGCGGCCTCATCGGCGTCACGCTCGCCTCGCTGCCCGCCGGCCTCGACGTCCCGGTGCGGCAGGAGATCGTCTCCGCGACGTTCAGCGAACGCGGGAAGGACGTCCGGCACCGCACGTCGCCCACGCGCATCCTGTCGCTCACCGACCGCACCGAGTTCGACCACGCGCTCCTGAACGGCGCCGTCGCCGAGGGCGCCGTGGTACGGCACGGCGTGACGGTCTCCTCGATCACCGAGGCGGACAGCGTGGTGGAGCTGGCCACGAGCCAGGGACCGGTGCGCGCGCGTTACGTCGTCGGCGCGGACGGCAGCGCCAGCCGTACGGCCCGGCACGTCGGCGTGGAGCTCGGCCAGGTCGACCTCGGCCTGGAGGTCGAGCTCGACGCGGCGGGCGTGGGCGACGCGTGGCAGGGGCGGATCCACATCGACTGGGGGCCGATCCCCGGGTCGTACGCATGGGTCTTCCCCAAGGGCGAGCGCCTCACGGTCGGGGTGATCGCCCGTAAGGGCACGCCCGACCGCACGCGCGCCTACCTCAAGGCGTTCCTTCGCGAGCAGGGGCTGCGGGACCAGAAGGTCCTCCACGAGTCCGGCCACCTGACGCGCTGCCGGACCCCCGGATCGCCCCTGGGCCGGGGCCGGGTGCTGCTCTGCGGCGACGCCGCCGGCCTGCTCGAACCCTGGACCCGCGAAGGCATCTCCTTCGCGGTCAGGTCGGGGACCATGGCCGGCCGGACCGCGGCACGGGCGGCGCGCGGAGAGCTGGCCGACGCGCAGGGCGCGTACGCGGCGGAGGTCGACTCGTCGCTGGCGCGCGAGATGCGGGCCGGCGCCCTGTTCCTGACGGCGTTCGAACGCCACCCCCGGACGATGCACCGGCTGCTGACCCGCACTCCGTGGGGATGGCGGCTGTTCTGCCGGATCACCCTGGGCGAGACCACGCTCGCCCGGATCGTGCGCCACCGGTCGGCGCGGCTGGCGCTCCGTCTCCTGGCGAGCGGCCGGGCGAGCGACGCGGAATGACGAAGGCCGCCGGGAGCCCGTGGGCGTCCCGGCGGCCTCTCGACGAGAGCGCGCCGCTCAGTGCTGGTCGAGGACCGCGTGCAGGAAGTCCTGCGTACGCTGGTTCTCCGGCTCACTGAAGATCTTCTCCGGCGAGCCCTCCTCGACGATCTGTCCCTGGTCGAACATCAGCACCCGATGGGACACGTCACGGGCGAAGCCCATCTCGTGCGTCACGCAGAGCATCGTGATGTCGGTCTCGTTCGCGATGTCGCGCAGCACGTCGAGCACGCCCGCCACGAGCTCGGGGTCGAGCGCCGAGGTGACCTCGTCCAGCAGCAGGATCTTCGGCTGCATCGCGAGGGCGCGGGCGATCGCGACGCGCTGCTGCTGCCCGCCGGACAGCTGGGCGGGATGGGCGTCCGCCTTGTCGGCCAGGCCGACCAGGTCCAGCAGCCCGCGGGCCCGCTCGTTCGCCTCGTCACGGGACAGCTTGAGGACGTGCACGGGCGCCTCGGTGACGTTGCGCAGCACCGACATGTTCGGGAACAGGTTGAACTGCTGGAACACCATCCCGATGTCGCCGCGGACCTTGTGCAGGTACTTGTCGTCCGCGGGCACGAGGCGCTCGCCGCGCTTCATGTGCGACAGCGGGTGGCCGTTCACCCAGATGACGCCGTCGTCCACCTTCTCCAGCGTCATCAGCAGCCGCAGGATCGTCGTCTTGCCCGAACCGCTCGGGCCGATGAGGGTGACGCGCTCGCCGGGGGCGACGGCGAAGTCCAGCTCGCGCAGGACCACGTTGTCGCCGAAACGCTTCACGACCCCATCGAACCGGATGCCGTCGGCGTGCTCCCGCGGCGGCAGCGCCTCGGCGGCGGGGTCAGTTGTTGCCATAGCGGAACTCCAGGCGTCGCAGGAGGAGAGAGGACAGAACGCTGACGATGACGAACAGCACACCGACGATCGTCATCGGCTCCAGGAAGCGCAGCGACTTGGCGCCCACGTCGTACGCGCTGTGCAGCATCTCGGGCACGGTGATCGCCAGCAGCAGCGGCGAGTCCTTGAACATCGCGATGAGGTAGTTGCCCAGGGTCGGGATGACCTTGCGCACCGCCTGTGGGAGGACGACGCCGAACCAGACCCGCCGGCGCGGCAGGTTGAGGGCGGTCGTGGCCTCCCACTGGCCGGCGGGCACGTCCGCGATGCCGGCCCGGTACACCTCCGAGGTGTAGGAGGAGTAGTGCACGCCGAGGCCGATCACGCCGGTGACCAGCGCGCTGAACGTCAGGCCGATCGAGGGCAGCGCGAAGAACAGGAAGAACAGCTGCACCAGCAGCGGCGTGCTGCGGATGAACTCCACCACCCAGCGGACCACCTGGTTCACGACCCGGCTGGGCGAGCGGCGCAGCACGGCCCAGAGCAGGCCGAGGACCAGCGCGACGGCGTAGCCGAGCAGCGTCGCCTCGACCGTGACGACCAGCCCGCGCAGCAGGTCCGGGAGGATCTTCCCGGCGAAGTGCCAGTCCCAGATCACTTGGCCGCCCCCAGAGTGTCGAGGGCCGACCGCGCCGCGCGTCCCGGCCGCCGCCCCAGCATGATGTCGGCGCGGCGCTCCATGTAGCGCACGAGCAGCTGGAGCACCTGGGCGATCACGAAGTAGATCACCAGGATCACCAGGAAGACCGCGGTGGTCTGGCCGGTGGACTGGCGCAGTTGCTGCGCCCGGAGCATCAGGTCGGCGATGGAGATCAGCGACACGACCGCGCTGCCCTTCATGAGCTCGATCAGCAGATTGCCGAACGGCGGCAGCATCAGCGCGACCGCCTGCGGCAGCAGGACCCGCCGCAGGCGCTGCCACGGCCGCATGTTCAGCGCGATCGTGGCCTCGAACTGCGCCTTGGGCACCGCCTTCACGGCGCCGCGCACGACCTCGGCGCCGTACGCGCCGACGTTGAGGCCGAGCGCGAGGACGGCCGCGAACATCGGCGCGAACCTGAACCCGATCAGCGGCAGCGCGTAGAACAGCCAGTACATGAGCACGAGCGTCGCGGTGCCGCGGAAGAACTCCACGTAGACCCGGCCGACCGCCCGCACCCACGCCGACCGCGCGCCGCCCATGAGACCGAAGACGAAGGCGAGCACGAGCGCGAGCGCGCTGCCGTACACGGTGAGCTGGATGGTGACCCACGCGCCCCGGAGCAGCAGCGGGTAGCTGCTGAGGACGTCAGACACCCCGGATCAGCCCTTGCAGAGCTCGGCGGCGGTGTGGCTGCCCGGCAACTCGGCCTGGGTGAAGCCGAACGGCTGGATGATCGGCAGGAGCCGGTTGTTCTGCTTGAGCTCCGCGAGCTTGCCGTTGAAGGCGTTCAGCAGGTCGGTGTCCGCCTTGCGGAACGCGAAGCCGCCCGCGCCGAACTGCTCCTTGCCGTCGATCAGCGGCACGAACGCCTCGGTGAGCTCGTACGGCGCGCCCGGGTGCTTGGACAGCGTGTCGGCGAGCGAGATGCGGGTCAGCGCGATCGCGTCGATGCGCCCGGCCTTGAGGCCCTCGTACGCGCTGGGCTGGTCGGCGAAGGTCTTGATGTTGCCCTTCTTCACGCCGAGCTTGGTGGCGTACCCCTCCTCGACCGCTCCGGTGAGCACGCCGAGCTTGATGTTCTGCTTGGCGGCGTCCTCGAACCGCTTGATGCCCTTCGGGTTTCCCTTGGGCACCAGGAACGCGGTCGTCGCGACGTAGTCCGGGTCGGCGAAGGCGACCTGGGCGCACCGCTCGGGCGTGATGAACATGCCGGCCGCGATGGTGTCGAAGCGGCGGGCCTGCAGACCGCCGATGAGGCCGCCGAAGTCGACCTGAACGCCTCGTACGTCCTTGATGCCCAGTTCCTTGAAGACCACCCGAGCCAGTTCCGGCGCCTCACCGGTGAGCTTGCCGCTCTTGTCCGTGAAGCCGTACGGCGACTCGTTGGCGAAGCCCACCTGGATGTAGCCCTGCTGCTTGGCGCGCTCCAAGGTGCCACCGCCGGACCGTTCCTTGCCGGGGTCCGTGGTCGAGCACGCCGCCGCGAGAGGCACGGCTCCGGCCAGCACGGCCGCGGTGCGGAGGAAGTCACGTCGTGATGAGGTCATGGGGGATCTCCAAGGTCCGAGAGCCCGGCGGTGGCCACCCCGGAAACCGGGGTGGCCACCGCCGAAGGCTCGGGGGATTATCTGTCGCCTACCGGGGTGAAGTCCCGGGCGGCGATGAACTCGGGTCGGCGGGACGGTGCGGCGAAGGGCTCCTCACAGGTGTTCTCGACGCTGTTGAAGACGATGAAGACGTTCGATCGCGGGAACGGCGTGATGTTGCCGTTCGAACCGTGCATGCAATTGCAGTCGAACATCGTCGCCGAGCCCGCGGGCCCGGTGAACAGATCGATGCCGTGCTTGTTGGCCAGGATCGACAGGCTGTCGGGGTCGGGAGTGCCGACCTCCTGACCGCGCAGCGACTCTTTGTAGTGATCGTTCGGGGTTTCGCCCACACACGAGACGAACGTCCGATGCGATCCCGGCATGATCATCAAGCCACCATTGTGGACGAAATTCTCGGTGAGCGCGATGGAAATGCTTACAGCACGCATACGAGGCATTCCGTCTTCGGCGTGCCACGTCTCGAAGTCCGAGTGCCAGTAGAAGTCCTTGCCCTTGAACCCCGGCTTGTAGTTGACCCGGCTCTGGTGCACGTACACGTCGGAGCCCAGGATCTGGCGGGCCCGGCCGACCACGCGCGGGTCGGTCACCAGCTCGGCGAACACCTCGCTGACCTTGTGCACCTCGAAGATGGACCGGATCTCGTCGGAGCCGCGCTCGGTGACGGTCCGCTCGTCGCGCAGCACGGCCTCGTCCTCGGACAGCCGGCGCAGCTCGGCGCGGTAGCGTTCGATCTCCTCGGGCGCGAGCAGCTCCTCGATCGTCAGGAAACCCTTCTCGTCGTACGAGGTGAGGGTCTCGGCGTCGATGGGACCGTCGCCGGGGCCGCCGTACGCCACGGGGTCGGTGCGGTAGAGCAGTGCGGGCTCGCCGGCCTTGCGGGTGGGGTAGAGGTCGTTGGGTCCGGGGTTCGGGTGCTCGATCATTTCAGGCCTCCTCGGTGATCAGGGGGTAGACGCCGTTCTCGTCGTGCACCTCCCGTCCCGTGCATGGTGGGTTGAAGACGCAGACGGTCCGCAGGTCGGTCTGGGGCCGTACGGTGTGGTGCTCGTGGCCGTCGAGGAGATAGAGCGTGCCGGGCTCGAGATGGTGCTTCTCACCGGTCTCCTCGTTGATGAGCTCGCCCTCGCCCTCGATGACGTAGACGCCCTCGATGTGGTTGGCGTACCACATGTGCGTCTCGGTGCCGGCGTACATCACGGTCTCGTGCATAGAGAAGCCGACCTTCTCGCTCGCCAGCACGAAGCGACGGCTCCGCCAGGTGGGTGCCTCCACGTCGCGTTCGGTACCGCTGATCTCCTTCAGCGAGCGGACGATCAATGGGTTCTCCCTTCCTTGTGCCTTGTCTGCCTTGGTCTGCTTGGTCTTTCTGGTCAGGCGAGCACCGCGTCCACGGAGGACGCGATGATGTCGAGCCCCTCGTCGAGCTCGTCGGAGGTAGTGGTGAGCGGCGGCAGCAGCTTGACGACCTCGCTCTCCGGCCCGGAGGTCTCCATGAGCAGGCGGCGGTCGAACGCCTCGGCGCACACCCTCGTCGCCGTCGCGGGCTCGGTGAAGGCGAGTCCCTGGGCGAGGCCGCGCCCGCGGACCCCGCTGATCGCCTCGGGGTGGGCCGCGGCGATCTTCCCGAGCGCCTGCTCGACCTGCTCGCTCCTGGCGAGGGTCTCCTTCTCCATCCCCTTGCCGCCCTCGCCGTCCCAGAACTCCAGCGCGGCCGTGGCGGTGACGAACGCCGGGTTGAACCCGCGGAACGTTCCGTTGTGCTCGCCGGGCTCCCACACGTCGAGCTCCGGCCTGAGCAACGTCACGGCGAACGGCAGGCCGTAGCCGCTCAGCGACTTGGACAGACAGACGATGTCGGGCACGATGCCGGCCTGCTCGAAGCTGAAGAACGGCCCGGTGCGCCCGCAGCCCATCTGGACGTCGTCGACGATGAGCAGCATCTCGTGGCGCCGGCACACGTCGGCCAGGCCGCGGAGCCATTCGGGGGTGGCGGCGTTCAGCCCGCCCTCGCCCTGGACGGTCTCCACGATGACCGCGGCCGGAGCGTCCAGGCCGCTGCCGCTGTCCTCCAGCAGCCGCTCGAACAGCAGGAAGTCCGGGGTCCGCCCGTCGAGGTAGTTGTCGAACGGCATGGGCACCGAGTGGCCCAGCGGGATCCCGGCGCCGCCACGCTTCATGCCGTTGCCGGTGACCGCGAGCGCACCGAGCGACATGCCGTGGAAGCCGTTGGTGAAGCTGACGATCGTCTCCCGGCCGGTGTACTTGCGGGCGAGCTTCAGCGCCGCCTCGACCGCGGTCGTGCCCGCCGGGCCGGGGAACTGGACGCGGTAGTCGAGCCCGCGCGGTGCCAGCACGACGTTCTGGAACGTTTCAAGGAAGCGCCGCTTCGCGACCGTGTACATGTCGAGGCCGTGCACGACGTTGTCGTCGGCCAGATAAGCGAGGAGTTTCTCCTTCAGCAGCGGGTGATTGTGGCCGTAATTCAGCGTTCCCGCGCCGGCGAAGAAGTCGAGAAAGGCGTTGCCCTCCTCGTCGTACAGGCGGCTGCCGGAGGCTTTCTGGAACACCGCCGGCCACCCCCGGCAGTAGCTGCGGACCTCGGACTCGAGCGACTCGAACACGTCCATGCGTCTCACCTGTCTCCTGACATGGCTGGTACGTCCAGTGGGCCGATGCGGTAGAGCTCCTCCGGCTCGTGGTCGCCGGGGAACAGCTCCTCGGAGAGGAGCGGGGTGCGGCGCAGTTCGGCGCCGCGATCGCGGGCGAAGGCGGTGAAGAGCCGGGATGAGGCGACGTTGTCCGGGGTCACGGTCGCCTCGACGTACCGGTGGCCCCGGTCGGCGAGGTGGCCGAGCATACGGCCGGCGAGAGAGCGGCCGCGCCAGTCCTTTTCCACCGCGACCTGCCAGACGAAGAGGGTCCCGGGCTCCTCGGGCCGGTCGAAACCGGTCACGAAGCCGCGGATCTCACCGCCGGACCGGGCGACCACGGAGGTCGCCGCGAAGTCACGGCACCAGAGCACATAGCTGTAGGGAGAATTGAGGTCGAGGGTCTTCGAATCACGCGCGATGCGCCACAAATGGCGGCCGTCTTCGATTCTGGGAGGCTCGAACACCTCGGTGTCGGCGATGGTCGGGGAATGCGGTGCGCTCGGATGTCCTGACGACATGGGTTCCGAATTTAGCGAACCCGAAACCTCACTCCGGACCGGTTTTTGATCACTGTGTTTGAACCCCGCAATTCGGGGGTAGATCGGCAGGTTTTCCGCTTTTGGCCGCTCGGGACGGCGGTCACGTGAAAATGATCACGAAGGCGGATCCCCTGCCTGGCCTGGGCAAACGCGAGCATAGCGGACCGGCGGGGCCATCGCGCATCTCGACATACGGACACGTCTCATCCCAAAACGTGACGCCAAGGGCACCGCAGAGGCGGCGTTAACTTTTGAGATCTAGATCACACCCTTTGTTGCAAACCGGTAACAGATGTGAGGCGTCTCGGTTCACGCCCATGACGGTGAATGATCACCGAGGACTACGTTGAAGGTCATGCGGGTACTCGTCACCGGTGCTTCGGGCTACGTCGGGTCGCACGCGGTGAAGTCGCTCCTCGCCTTCGGTCACCGCCCCCGGCTGCTCGTCCGCGACTCCGGCCGGACGGGCCGCACCCTCGCCGATCTCGGGGTCGACCCCGATGACACCGAGATGTGCCCCGGCGACATGCTCGACCAGGAGGCCGTCGGCCGCGCCCTCGACGGCTGCGACGCGGTGATCCACGCCGCGGCGGCCCTCGGCGTCACGGGCCGTCGTACGGACCTGGTCACGGTCAACGTCACCGGCACGCGCAACGTCGTCGGCGGCGCGGTGGCCCGCGGCCTGGACCCGGTGATCCACACGTCCACGATCGCGGTGTTCGTCCCGCCCGCGAGCCCGGTGATCACCTCCGACGCTCCCCTGGCGCGGCCGCGCACCGGGTACGGGCGGTCCAAGCTGGAGGCCGAGCGGTACGCGCGGAGCCTGCAGGACGACGGCGCGCCGGTCACGATCGTCTATCCGGGCGGGGTGCTCGGGCCGTCCCAGCCCCACCTGGACGCGATGCCGGCGGGTCTGGCGGCCGGACTGGGCATCGCCTGGCCGGTGGCGCCCGGCGGAGTGTCGCTTCTGGACGTGCGCGACCTGGGAGAGGCGCTGGCCCGCTGCGTCGAGCCCGGCCGTGGCGCCCGGCGGCTCATCCTGGGCGGGCACTACGTGCGATGGCCGGAGTTCGCCGACCTGTGCGACGCGCTGACCGGCGTCCGCTGCCGCCGGATCCGCTTGCCCGGCGGTCTCATGATCGCGCTCGGTACGCTGCTGGACGTCGCGAAGAAGGTGCACGGGTTCCGCTACCCGCTGACGCGGGACGCGGCCGAGCTGATGGTGACGCTCGTCCCCTCGGACGACACGGTCGCCCTCGATGCTCTCGGCCTGACGCTCCGCCCGTTGGAGGAGAGCGTGGCCGACACCCTGCGCTGGCTCGCCGCCGCGGGACACCTGCGCCCGGCCCGTGCCGGGCGCCTGGGACCGGTAGGACAGCGGGGCTTTGAGACAGGCCCCAGACCATGAGGAGCTCGTGATGCCCGTTCGCGCCCTGCAGGGAGTGCTCACACCGGTCGCCCGGCGGCTGGCGAGCGCGCCGTGGTTCGCCCGGATCGGCCCGAAGGTCGTCCCGCCGCTCGACCGGGTGCTCCACCGCCTGTCCGGCGGGCGCGTCCTGCTGCCGGCGATCGTGCTGCCGAGCATCGTGCTCACGACGACCGGCCGCAAGACCGGCCTGGCACGGGAGACGCCGCTGATCTGCCTGCCCGAGGAGGACGGGTCGTTCGTCGTCGTCGGCAGCAACTTCGGCCGCGACCACCACCCGGCATGGACGGCGAACCTCCTGGCCGACCCGAAGGCCGAGGTCCGCTACCAGGGCCGCCGCATCCCGGTCACGGCACAGGCGCTGGAGGGCGCCGACCGCGCCGAGGTCTGGCCCCGCCTGGTGCGGATCTGGTCGGTCTACGACACCTACGTCGCGCGCGCCGACCAGCGCGAACTGCGCGTCTTCCGCCTCAGCCCGTCCTGACCGGCCTCAGCCACTCGCCTTCGGCGAAGGCACCGGAACCGGCGCGCCCGACTACGGCACGCCGCGAATCCGCCCCCGCCGCGTACGGACCTGATCGACCCACGACACCCACCTCGAACGCGCCGACCAGCGCGAACCGCGCGTCTTCCGCCTCAGCCCGTCCTGACCGGCCTCAGCCACTCGCCTTCGGCGAAGGCACCGGAACCGGCGCGCCCGACTACGGCACGCCGCGAATCCGCCCCCGCCGCGTACGGACCTGATCGACCC
>NZ_BSTJ01000013.1:0-37355 GCF_030269445.1 Actinoallomurus iriomotensis | reverse complement strand
CCACGACACCCACCTCGAACGCGCCGACCAGCGCGAACCACGCGTCTTCCGCCTCAGCCCGTCCTGACCGGCCTCAGCCACTCGCCTTCGGCGAAGGCACCGGAACCGGCGTGCCCGACTGGTCCGGCTGCTGTGGCTGGTTCGGCTGCGGCATGCGGCGGTACTGGCCCCAGCCGCCGTTCGGCGGCACGAAGCCGCGCCGGCCGAAGCCGAAGTCACGGCCGTCCCGCTGAATGAGACGGACCGTGTGGTCAGAGCCGTGGTCGTCGTTGAACGCGGCCACGATGCCGCCGCCGACCAGCCCGCCGATCAGGCCGGCCACGAGGGTCAGCGCGCCGGCCCGTGCCGTCCCGTTCGAGGACCACCGGTGCCAGCGGGACTCCCGCGGCGGCGCGGCGCCCTCCACGTACGGCGGGGCCGTGCGGCCGGACTCGAGGAACTCCGCCTGCGCGCCGCCGTGGGGCGGCGGCGCGCCCGGACCCGGCGGAGGCGGCGTCTGCCCGCCGCCGGCCGGCGGCGCGGGAGGCTCGGGCCGTGCGGCCGGCGACTCCCCGGCCGGTGTGGCGCCCTCGCGGGGATCGCGCTCGTCCTGTTCCGCCATCTCACTTTCCCCTGTTCACGATTCAGTTGGCCTAGCGAACCCGATTGTCGCGCAGAAGCCCCTAAGCGGGGCGTAAACGAAAAGGCGGTCCCGCCTTCGCGGAACCGCCCTTCCGGCAGCCATCAGGCCATTCGGCGAAATGTCAGGCCGCGACCGTTTGTCCGGTCGTCGCCGGCTCCAGCGCCCAGTCGAGCACCTCGCGGACGTCGGAGGCCACGTGGACGGTCAGCTGCTCCAGCACCTCCGCCGGCACGTCGTCCAGGTCGGGCTCGTTGCGCTTGGGGATGAGGACCGTGGTGATCCCCGCCCGGTGCGCGGCGAGCAGCTTCTGCTTGACCCCGCCGATCGGCAGCACGCGCCCGGTCAGCGAGACCTCGCCGGTCATCGCCACGTCGGAGCGTACGAGCCGGCCGGACAGCAGCGACGCGAGCGCGGTCGTCATCGTGACGCCGGCGCTCGGCCCGTCCTTGGGCACCGCCCCGGCGGGCACGTGGATGTGCACGCCGCGGTTCTTCAGGTCGCCGACCGGCAGCTCCATCTCCGCGCCGCGCGAGCGCAGGTACGACAGCGCGATCCGGGCCGACTCCTTCATGACGTCGCCGAGCTGGCCGGTCAGCGTCACGCCGGTCTCGCCGGTCTCCTCGTCGGCCAGCGACGCCTCGATGTAGAGCACGTCGCCGCCCGCGCCGGTGACCGCCAGTCCGGTGGCCACGCCCGGCACCGCCGTACGGCGCTCCTCCTCCTTGAGCGAGGTCTCCGGGGTGAACCGGGGCCGCCCGAGGTAGTCGCGCAGGTCGTCCGCGCCCACCGACACCGGCAGGGTCGCGGTCTCCAACGCGACGTTCGCCGCGACCTTGCGGAGCACCCGCGCGATCGACCGCTCCAGACTCCGTACGCCCGCCTCACGGGTGTACTCCCCCGCCAGCAGCCGCAGCGCGTCCTCGCCGACCGTGACCTCCTCCGCGGTCAGGCCGGCCTTGTCGAGCTGGCGCGGCAGCAGGTGGTCGCGGGCGATGGTGACCTTCTCGTCCTCGGTGTAACCGTCGAGCGAGACCAGCTCCATCCGGTCCAGCAGCGGGCCCGGGATCGTCTCCAGGGCGTTGGCCGTGGCCAGGAAGACCACGTCGGACAGGTCGAGCTCCACCTCGAGGTAGTGGTCGCGGAACGTGTGGTTCTGCGCCGGGTCCAGCACCTCGAGCAGGGCGGCCGTCGGGTCGCCACGGTAGTCCGCGCCGACCTTGTCGATCTCGTCGAGCAGCACGACCGGGTTCATCGAGCCCGCCTCGCGGATCGCGCGCACGATCCGGCCGGGCAGCGCCCCGACGTACGTGCGGCGGTGGCCGCGGATCTCCGCCTCGTCGCGTACGCCGCCGAGCGCGACACGGACGAACTTGCGGCCCATCGCGCGTGCCACGCTCTCGCCGAGCGACGTCTTGCCGACCCCGGGCGGCCCGACGAGGGCCAGCACGGCGCCGGAACGCCGTCCGCCGATCACGCCGAGCCCGCGCTCCTCACGCCGCTTGCGCACGGCGAGGTACTCGACGATGCGATCCTTGACGTCGTCGAGGCCGGTGTGGTCCTCGTCGAGGATCTCCCGGGCGCCGACGATGTCGTACGCGTCCTCGCTCCGCTCGTTCCACGGGATGTCGAGGACCGTGTCGAGCCAGGTGCGGATCCAGCCGACCTCGGGCGACTGCTCGGCGGTCCGCTCGAGCTTGTCGACCTCCTTCAGCGCGGCCTCGCGCACCTTCTCCGGCAGGTCGGCGGCCTCCACGCGAGCGCGGTAGTCCTCCTCCTCGCTGGAGGGGTCGCCGCTGAGCTCGCCCAGCTCCTTGCGGATGGCGGCGAGCTGCTGGCGGAGCAGGAACTCCTTCTGCTGCTTCTCCACGCCCTCCTCGACGTCCTTGCGGATCGTCTCGGCGACGTCCAGCTCGGCGAGGTGCGCACGCGTCCAGCCGATCGCCAGCTCCAGCCGCTCGGGCACGTCGGCGGTCTCGAGGATCTGCGTCTTCTGCTCGGCGTCGAGGTAGGACGCGTACCCGGACCGGTCGGCCATCACCGACGGATCCTCGATCTGGCGGATCATGTCGATGACCTGCCAGGCGCCGCGCTTCTCCAGCACGCCGATGACCAGGGCCCGGTACTCCCTGGCCAGCTCTTCGGCCCGCTCGCCGAGCCCGGTGTCCTCCACGACGGTGCCCTCGACCCACAGCGCCTTGCCGGGGCCGGAGGTGCCGGTGCCGATCCGCACCCGCGCCACACCGCGTACGACGGCCCCCGGGTCCCCACCCGGCAGCCGCCCGATCTGCTCAATCGCCGCCAGCGTGCCGACGGCGGCATATTTCCCGTTCAGCCGAGGCACGATGAGCACCTGCGGCTTGTCATCCGTGTCATCCGGCAGCGCCGTGGTGCGCGCCGCCTCGATCGCCCCTCGTACCTCATCGTCCGTAAGAGACAACGGCACGACCATCGCGGGCAGCACGACCTCGTCGTCGAGCGGCAGCACCGGCAGGGTGACGGTCTTGCTCATCAGGCCTCCAAAGCTTGAGTCACTCACACTCAAGAAAGGAGAGCCGCGATCTATTTCCCGGAGGTCGTTCGCTCTGAGCGAGCGGCGTGCGCTGGTGAGGTGGGAGTACCGGCTGGCGGCCTCCCCGGATCCGATCGTGACGACGAACGTGCGCTGGCCGGCGGCCTACCGGCATCCACGTCGTCATCTGCCGCCTGAGATCGCTGCCGCTTCGCGGGATGCGTTCCGCTACGACCAGCGCGGCGGAGGAATGATCGGCGGCCTGCCCCCGGCTCGTCCGCGGAGCGGCGATCCCGGCCATCGAGGACGGCACCGGAAAGTTCAGCCGGGAACACCTCGACCGAACCCGCGCCCGATGAATCAGTGGGACGAGCCGCGGACATCCGGCCGAAAGCCGCCCCGGACGAAGCCGAGGCTCCTCGCTAACGCGGATTCGCGCGCAGGCCGTCGCAGATGACAGTCATCATGCGCAGCGCCATCCGCCGGTCACCCTGTTCTCGTTCCGCGGCGGTATGAATGCTGTTCAGCAAGGCACGCACGTCGGCGATGCCGATGTCAGCGCGGACCTGGCCGCTGCCTTGGGCTCGTTCCACCAGCCGTTCCAGCGCTCGATCCAGTTGCTCGGTCTCGGCCGCGATCCTGGCCTTCGCGTCGATGCCGGCTCCGGCCAGAATCTCGGCCAGCCCCCGGTTCTTCATCCCGCGTTCGACCATGCCGAGGCAGAAGCCGAAGAACGCCTCGCCAGGATCCTCGGCCTCGGCCAGACTGCGCGCCTCGTCCACCAGCTGGGCGATATGGCTGAGCACGATGGCCTCGAACAGCGACTCCTTGGTCGGGAAGTGCCGGTGCATCGTGCCCGCACCCAGCCCGGCCCGGCGGGCGATCTCATCGACCGGTACGGACACGCCCTCCGTCGCGAAGCACTCACGCGCGACCTCCAGAAGCCTCTCCCGGTTGCGCCGGGCATCCGCCCGCATCGGCCTCGCTCGTTCCCGAGCGTGCCCAGAGATGTCATCCGCGACCATAACGCCCCTTCGATAGACAACCGGGGTAAGGACCCCGTATATTCCCGATCCGGGGTCGCCACCCCGAATATATCCCGGCACGCGATCTACGCGACGTTCATCCCCAGCGCCTTCGATCAGGAGATCACGCATGTCATCTTCGGCCACTCTCACTCCCCGCGAGGTCCTCGCGCGGATGCACGAGCTCACCGTCACCGACGAGGCGGCCGCCGTCGACCTCTACGCGGAGAACGCGGTGCACGAGATCCCGTTCGCTCCGGCCGGCGCCCCGGCCCGCATCGAGGGGCGAGAAGCCCTCCGCCAGATGATGGACGCCCAAGGCGGCCAGTCCCCGGTGAAGTACCAGGGCTTCGAGAACGTTCAGGTATGGGAGACCACCGACCCTGAAGTGATCATCGCCGAGTACGAGGTCGTCGGCATCGTCGTCTCCACTGGAGCCGGGTTCCGCATCCCGCAACTTCTCATCCTGCGGGTCCGCGACGGCAAGATCCTGCTGTCCCGCGGCTATCTCAACCCCGGCCAGTTCGCCGAACTACTGGCCTGAACGCGCCCGGCCGCCGGGCGGCGCGACCCGGCGGCCGGCACCAGCCAAAGAGCGAGCCGTCAGAAAGATCAGCCGACCATGACCAGCCGAACCCAACCGGCCACCACCGCCATCGAACCGGAGTTGAAGCGGATCGCCCTGGCGATCGTGGTCGGCGCCATCATGACGGTCCTGGACACCACGATCGTCAACGTCGCGATCAACAAGCTCGCGCACGACTTTCAGACCCCGCTGTCGACCATCCAATGGACGCTCACCGGCTACACACTGGCCCTGTCGATGAGCATCCCTCTGACCGCGTGGACCATACGCCGCTTCGGCGCCAAGACCATGTGGATCACAGCGCTGGTCCTGTTCATCGGGGGGTCCGCGCTTTGCGGGGCGTCCTGGTCGGTCTTGAGCCTGATCATCTTCCGCGTCCTCCAGGGTTTCGGCGGCGGGCTCCTCATGCCGGTCGGCCAGACCATGCTTGCCACAGCGGCCGGACCGCAGCGGATGGGCCGGATGATGACGGTCATCTCCGTGCCCGCGATGCTCGCTCCGGTGCTGGGCCCCGTCCTCGGCGGCGCGATTCTGGACACCCTGTCCTGGCGGTGGCTGTTCCTCATCAACCTCCCGGTCGGCGCCGTCGCGCTGTTGCTCGCCGTCCGGCTGCTGCCGCGCGATCCAGACCGCGAAGCCGGCGATCGCATCGACATCACCGGGCTGGCCTTGCTGTCACCGGGACTTGCCGCACTCGTCTACGGCCTGTCCCAGGCAGGCAACGACAACCTGCGCCTGCTCGCAGGCACTGCCACCGGGCTGCTTTTGCTCGCGGTGTTCACGATCCGCGCGATCCGCATGGCCGGCGGAAACACGCGTCCGCTGGTCGACGTCACCACCTTCCGCCACCGCGCCTTCACCACCAGCGTGGCCGCATTGTTCACCTACAGCGCGGCCGTGTTCGGGCTGCTCGTCGTGCTGCCGATCTACTTCCAGACCGTCCAGGGCCGCAGCCCGGCGGCGACCGGACTGCTGCTCGCCCCGTTCGGCCTCGGCGCGATGCTCACAATGCCGATGGCAGGGCGAATGACCGACCGCAGCGGGCCACGAGGCGTCACGCTGGCCGGGCTGCTCATCATGATGCTCGGTACGGTCCCCTTCACCCAACTACAGGCCGACACCAGCACAACAGTGCTCACCGCCTCACTGTTCACCATCGGGCTGGGGCACGGAATGATCGCCCCTCCTTTGATGGCCGCCGCATTCCAAGGGCTGAACCGTAGCGAAATGCCCTCGGCGACCACGACAGCCAATATCCTGGCCCGGGTCGGCACCTCGGTCGGCACGGCGGCGCTGGCCGTGATCCTGCAGATCTACCTCCGCGCCGGTCTGCATCGCAGCACCACCCTCACCGACGCCGCCAAAACCCGCACACCGCACGCACTTTCCGTACTGACCGACGCCTTCGCCCACACCCTGTGGTGGACGTTCGGAATCGCCGCGATCGCACTCGTGCCCACCGTACTGATCCCTCCCCGCCCCACCATCCGACCGACCGAGACGTGACACCTCATCGGTGACCGTGGTCGCAGCAGGGTCCACCTGACCTCGCCATCACCGAGTCGTGATCAACCGAAATGCAAGGTAAGTCGGAAGGTGGCCGACGCGGGCGGGCGGCCGTCCGCCCCGCTCCGCGGACTCGGTGAGCCCTGCGGAGGGGGCGGGCGGCCGGGCCGCCGGTTCTACGGGCGGGAGCCGTAGGCCGTGAAGTACTTCGCGCCCGGTGAGCCGAGGCCGGTCACATTGTCGTAACCGGTGGTCGCGTGGGTCAGGCCGTTGTGGCCGAAGGTCTGGGCCCGGGTGATGAGCGGGCTGTTCGGGTCGGAGGGGTTGGTGTAGTCGTTGCGGACCACGCCGAGGAGCAGGTTGGGACCGCCCGGTGTGTCGGTGACGTCATCGAACGCCGCGGTGCCGTGCTGGGCGTAGATCGCCGGGTTGGCGAATCCGAAGGGCGCGCCGATGACCTGCTGGGTCACCGCCTGGATCCCGGCGAAGAGCGGCGCGGCCAGGCTGGTGCCGCCCCACCGGGTCTCGTGGTAGCGGTCCGTGCCGTCGGGGAAGTGTTGCGTCGAACCGGCGAGGATGCCCGTGTTGTTGTCCGCGTCCGCGGCCACGTCCGGCACCACCCGCATCGGGCTGGTCAGCGGCTTGCCGTTCGGCAGGGTCTTCGACAGGCTCTCGGGCACCACGTTCGCCTGGTACGACGGCTGGGGATACAGGACGCTGGTGCCACCGCCGGCGCCGCTGAGGTACGTCGACGGGTAGCCGGTGCCCGGCTCGGGAGTCCAGGCGGTGCCGTCCGGGGTGAGGTTGGAGGCGACGTTGTTCCAGCCGGTCTGCCACAGCTGCCTGCCGTCGGAGCCGACCGCCAGGCTGGTGCCGCCGACCGCGGTCACATAGGGGTCGGAGGGCGGAAACTCGGTGTACGGGCCGTCGGTGTACACCGGGCACCCGGTGTTCGGGTCGTCCGCGCCGCAGTCACCGCTGCTGAAGTAGAAGCCGATGCCCTCGGCCGCGCCCTGCTTGAAGATCTGCTCGAACGCGTCCCGCTCGGCCTGGCTGGTGTGACTCTCCTCGTCCCGGTTCCACGAGTTGGTGACGATGGTGGCCAGTTTGTTGTCGACGATCCGGCTCAACGCCTCCTGCTCGTCCTCCACGTTGCACGAGGCCGCGGCCACGTACGCGATCTTCGCGTCCGGCGCGATGTCGTGCACGGCGGTCACGTCTATCGATTCCTCGACGTACCAGGAGTTGCCGCCGCACTCACTCACGCTGTTCCAGGCGCTGGGCAGGCTCTGGGTGAACTGGCCCGGCTTGAGGTTCGCGACGCCGTGGTTCTTGGTGAAGGTGCTGATGTCGGACTCGATCGTCGGCGAGGCGTAGGCGTCCACGATCGCCACGGTCTGGCCCGCGCCGGTGAGGTCGTTGCTCAGGCGGTACGCCGAACGGAACTGCTGCGGGGTGTAACCGCAGTTCGTCCAGACCCCGGTGCGACCGTACGTCGGAGGCTTGTCCTTCGCCGGGTTCTGGCCGTAATAAGCAGAGCACGGACCGGCCCGCAGTACGGCCGAGGGCGGTCCGGGCAGGGTGTCGTCCCGTTGCGTGGCGCTGTTCCGCACGGCGCCGTCGTTCGCGACGAGTGGTCTCGTCCGGTGAGAACCGTTGTCGAGGCCGGTGACGCCGAGGACCGCGGAGGAGATCGAGGCCGGCACGGTGACCCGCCCCGCCGGGGCGTAGTGGGTGGCGCCCTTGGCGGTGGCGTCCGGGTAGTCGTCGATGGTCGTCCCGAACGCCTTCTCCGCCTGGGCGACCGAGCCGCGCACCGAGACGTAGTGCTGGTTGGATCCGGTGACGGTCAGCCCCGCGGACTCGAGCCAGGACCGGACCGCGGTGGTCTGGGCGTCGGTGGGCCCGAATCGCGCCCTGTACTGGGCCGGGGTGAGGAAGTGCCGGTAAGCGCGGCTCTTCGGATCCGACACCGAGGCGACGAACGCGTTCAGTCCTCGCGGGTCCCGTCCGGCGAGGTAGACCCGGGCGTTCAGTCGCGTGCCGGAGTCGGCGTGGCCCCGGGCCGCGGAGGCGACCGCCCAGGCGGGGCGAGCGTCCGCCACCGCGACCCGGTCGTCCGCGCCGACGTCGGCGACGGCGGGCACCACGGTCACTACGGACAAGGACAACACGACGGCGACCGACACTCCGGTCCGGCGTCTGAAAAGAGCCCGGCCCGAAGCTCTGTTGAATTGAATATTCACTGTTTCCTTTTCTGTAAAGGATTCTGTCGATACTGAGGCGATCCCCCCGGGGGCTCGCAAGCACCAGAGCCAACCAGAGCGCTCTTACGGATGGCTGACACACAACCGCAGTGAACGGACACCGGTTACGAATGGCAGGTCAGGGCCAGGGCCGGGGCCTTCCTGCCTTTCCACCGTCGACACACGATCCGCAATTCGTAATTCTTCGCTCACGTCGCGTTACGATTCGGCCGCCGTTGTTCTGGTGGCCCCCCAATGAGACACATCCGAGCTATCGGAGTTTCGTTGGGCATGAGGCATGCGGGCGGGTCAAGACGTCTGCTCGGCCCCGGTCAGCAGGGCGACCATGCTGTTGGGCGCGCCATCACCGAACATGACCTCGTAGAGGTCGTCGTCCGCGGCTTCGGCGGCCGCGCGCGCGAACATGGCCTGCTCGAACTCGGCGAGGGCGGCCTCGGTGTCGTCGGGATGCGCGGCGATGGCCCGGCCGAGTTCGGCGCCGTCCTGCATGGCCAGGTTGGCGCCTTCGCCGTTCGGCGGCATGAGGTGGGCGGCGTCGCCGAGGAGGGTCACCCCCGGCACACGGCCCCAGCGGTGCCTGACGGGCAGGGTGAAGAGGCGGCGCAGGACCGGAGGGGTGTCGCTCTCGGTGATGAGGGCGGTGAGCTCGGGGGCCCAGCCGCCGAATTCCTCGACGACCCGCGCGGTCACGGTCGCGGCCTCGGTGACATCGACGTCGGCGAGCCAGTCCTGCGGCTTCAGCAGTTGTGCGTAGGTGTGCAGGGTTCCGCCGCTCTCCCGGTGAGCCACGATGCCCTTGCCCGGCGCGAGCGCGAACAGCGATCCGGCGCCGACCGCTTTCGCGGCGGCGGGATGGCGGGTGTCGCCGTCGAACAGGAACGTCTCGACGACCGACACGCCGACGTACCGGGGGGTGGCGTCGGAGAGCAGCGGGCGAACCCGAGACCATGCGCCGTCCGCGCCGACGAGCAGGCTCGTGACGACGGTGGTGCCGTCGTTCAGTCTCGCCTCGTAGCGGCCCTCGTCCAGCGCCCGCACGCCGGTGACCTTGCCGCCCCATCGGACGATGCCGTGCGGGAGCGAATCGAGCAGCAGCTGCCGCAGCTCGCCGCGCTGCACCTCGGGACGCACTCCCGTGCCGTCGTCGGGCCGGTCGAGCAGCACGGTCCCGTGCCGGTCGAGGACCCGATACGACTCGCGTCCTTCCAGGATGAGCTCGCGAAACCCCTCGGTCAGGCCGGCCGCCTCGAGCGCCGGTTGGCCGTTCCACGGGTGGATGTCGAGCAACCCGCCCTGACGGCGCGCGGCCGGCGAGGGCTCCGCCTCGTGGACCGTGACCGGGATGCCGTGCAGGTGCAGGACGCGGGCCAGCACGAGACCGCCGAGACCGGCTCCGATGATCGTGACAGGGGTGGTCATGGTGTTTCCTCTCGCAAGCTTGATTGGATCGCCGATCCAACACGCTAACACCCTTTTGGATCGGCGATCCAACCGTGGCATGATGGGGCCTGTGGCGAAGAGGACTCAGCGGCGCGCGGATCGGCTGTCCAGAGAGGTGATCGTCAAGGCCGCGACCGACCTTCTCGACACCGGCGGCGAGGCCGCGCTGACCCTGCGTGCGATCACCAGCCGCCTGAGCACCGGCTACGGGGCGGTCTACCACCACGTCGAGAACAAGAACGACCTGCTCGCGGCGGCCACGGACGACATCATCGCCGGAGTGATGACCGGCGTGGTCGTCGACGCGGAGCCGCGCGAGGCTCTGCGTACCGTGGCATTGGGCCTGTTCGACGCGATCGACGCACACCCCTGGGTCGGCGCCCAACTCTCCCGGGAGCCGTGGCGTCCCGCGCTGCTGGAGATCTACGAGTGCATCGGCGGACTGCTCGACGCACTCGGCGTTCCCGGGCAGGCGCTCTTCGACGCCGCGGGCGCGCTGGTGAACTACGTCCTCGGTGTCGCCGGGCAGAACGCCGCGAACGCCCGGGCCCACGCCTCCGGCGAGGTGGACCGGACGGCCTTCCTGTCCGCCATCGCCGCACAGTGGGCGGAGCTCGACCCCGGCAAGTACCCGTTCGTGCACAAGGCGGCGGCGCGGCTGCCCGAGCACGACGACCGCGAGCAGTTCCTCTCCGGCGTCGACATCTTCCTGGCCGGCATCGCGACCCTGCGGTAGACGACCGCTGCCCCTCTATCGTTCGTCGCGCAGCTTGAGGATGTAGGCCGCAGTGAGCGCGACGGCACGGTCTTCGTCATGTGACAGCTCCGCGAGGGCACGTGACGTCGTGGTCCCCGGGATGTCCGCGAGCGCCTCTGTCAGCCACCGACGTGCGGACGATTCGACGGTGCCGTGGGCGAGGCGGTCGACGAGCCTGGTGGCGATCTCATCCGCCAACGCGGGATCACGCGCCAGCGCGCTGATCGCATCGGCCGCGTCGGCGTCGTTCGTCTCCTCGACGATCATGTCGATGAGCGTCGGGACCGCGTCGACCACTCCACGCGCCCCGAGCGCCAGAGCCGCGCACCTGCGGACCACGACGTCGGAGTTCGTGAGGGCGTCCCGCAACAGTGCGGTCGCCTCGCCGGTCGGAATCTCCGCGATGGACTGGACCGCGCGCTTCCGCACCTCGGCCACGGGTGAGTCGAGACCCTCCGCCAGCAGTGCCGATCCGTCATCGCCCGACCGGGCCAGAGCCCATCGAAGAGCTCCGGCGACGTTCGGATCCGTCTCGCTCAACGCCGCCTCGACCAGTGCCTCCACCGGAACGTCCTCGGCCGAGGACAGGGCCGCACGCTGGCGCCTGCCGGCGCTCTCCGACCCCAGAGCCTGGAGGAGCGCGACGATCTGGAGGACGTTCTCCCAGCCGGCGGGTTCCGCGGCACCGATCCGGCGGAGCCGCGTGAGCAGCTCCGTCTCGGCCGCGATGCGTTCGCGCGTCTGGCGGATGAGCTCGTCGACCAGCTCGGAGGGCGTGAAGCCGGGGTCGTCCAGCGCGCGCCCGACCTCACGCAGCGACAGACCCAGTGACCGAAGGCTCTCGATATGGAAGATCCGCCGGATGTCCTCGCTGGAGTACTCCCGGTAACCGGCCCCGGTACGACCCGTCGGCCGCACCAGGCCGAGCGACTCGTAATGCCTGAGCATGCGGGCGCTGACCCCGGACCGTCGTGCCACATCACCGATCAACACTGCCCATCACTCCTCCCGGCCGGTCGCGCCGAGGGCCACGACCCGCTTCGCCTCCTCGATCGCGAAGTCGAATCCGGCCTCCGGGTCGTGCCACAGCCGTTCCGTGGCGATCGCGTGCCGGCGCACGCGGGGGTCGGGATCCGTCATCGCGACGCGCAGGGCCGGCATGATCACCTCCCCGAGCGCGATCAGCGCCCGGCTGAGGCTCAACCGCGTCTCACGCTCGCCGCGCCCGAGCTGGGTCGTCAACACTTCGGCCAGCTCGGCCCCTTCATCATCGGGCACGAGCACGACCGCCGCTCGCCACGCGCTCCGCGCCACCTCGTCGTCGGCGTCGGTCAGCAGCGCCCGGGTGATCGCCGGCCACCCCTGCCGATCCCCGATCTTGGACAGCGTGTGCAACGCCTGGCTCCGTGCCTGCGCACGCTCCGAACGGAGTTCGTCGATGAGCTTCGGGACCGTCATCGAGGATTCGTGGCGGGTGAGTGCCCACGTGAGGATCTCGCGCACGAAGAACTCGGGCTCGATCGCGCACCGTTCGATCAGCTTGTCGACGAACCTCGGGTCCGGGGTCGTGCCGACCGCCATCGCCGCCTTCAGCCGCACCGACGAACTGCTGTTCTCAAGCCCCCGGAGAGCGCGCATCGCGTTCGTCTCCTCTTCCGACATGGTCATCGGAACCACCTCCCGGGCCGCAGTGAATGCCTTGTCACTGTGTCAAGGTCAAGCGAGCCCGCCAGATCGTCGGGCTCGCGGACCTGCCGGCCCCCGCATCAGAGCGGGAAGGCTCACTCCCGGGCGGTCACCAGGGTGACCGGCTGCCGGCGGGTGGCCGACAGTGTGCTCCACACGCTGGTCGCGCCGGTGATCAGGAAGGCTCCCGGGACCAGCAGGAGCAGCGGGGTCCACGGCACCGCGATGAGCGGGACGCCGACGGCGCGGACGCCGGCCGCGCCGATGCCGGCCAGTGCGCCTGCCGCGACCAGGCCGCCGAGGGCCAGCCCGATCGCGGTCACCGCCGACGCCTCGATCAGTGCCATGCGCACGACCTGGGATCGGCTCAGGCCCGTGACGCGGGCGACCGCGAACTCCGCCGTACGTTCGGCGCCGGCGATGACCACCGCGTTGACGACGGCGACGGCCGCGTACAGGCCGCCGAGGCCCATGAGGACGGCGAAGATCGCCATGTTCGCGCGCTCCTCCGCGGCGGCCCGGTCGTCGGCCCAGCGGGCCGGCGTACGCACCGTGCCGACGCCGGCGGCGCGGAGCCGCCCGGCCACCGCCGCGGGGTCCGTGCCCGGGGCGACCTGGATCACCGTCTGCGCCGGCGCCCGGGCCGCGACCGCGGCCGGGATCAGTTCACGGGGCACGAGGAAGTTGTCGGCGCCGTTCTCCAGGGTCGGTGGCAGCAGGGCGACGATCCGCAGCCGCATCCGCTGCCCGCCGACGCGCGCGGTGACCGTGCCGCCGAGGCGCCACCCCTCCTCGCTCTGCCCCGGGGCCACGGCGATGGTCCGGCCGTGCAGCCGGTCCAGGGAACCGGCACGCGGGGCCGGCCGGTGGGTTCGCCGGTAGGACGACGGGTCCACCGCGACGATGCCCGAGTAGAGGGTCCGCCGGTACGTACGGCCGGCCCTCCGGTGCCGGCCCGTCACGGAGATCGGCACCGTGGACTGGACCGACGCGACCGCCACGCCGGGCACCTGCGCGATCCTCGCGGCGACCGCGCCGGTCGAGTCCGCGACCAGGTCCCCCGCGACGATGCGCCGCTG
Source organism: Actinoallomurus iriomotensis (assembly GCF_030269445.1). Lineage (GTDB taxonomy): Bacteria > Actinomycetota > Actinomycetes > Streptosporangiales > Streptosporangiaceae > Actinoallomurus > Actinoallomurus iriomotensis. The sequence continues at coordinate 23,878 of NZ_BSTJ01000013.1, read as the reverse complement.
CTCCTCGCCGACCATCGCGGCCAGCGAGTCCAGCGTTCCGGTCAGGCCGAGCACCAGGGCGACGAGGACGATGAGCGGTGCGGCCGTGGAGGCGCTGCGGCGCACGGCGTCCCGCAGGTTCGCCTGGGCGAGCTCGCCGAGCGTGCTCGACCGCAGCACCGGCCCGAGCAGCCGGCTCGCGAGCGGTACGGCCAGCGGGCTCAGCAGGCTCAGCGCCACCGCTCCGATCACCGAGACGCCCAGCGCGATCACGATCGCGCCCAGGACCTCGGACGCCTGCCCGACCCAGACCATCCAGACCGTGACGGCCAGAGAGGAGGTGCCGAAGAACCAGCGGGACACGGTCATCACCCGCGCGGCGCGCCCGGTGTCGCGCAGGGCCTCCAGCGGGCGTACCGCCGCCGCCCGGCGGGCCGCCGCCAGCACCCCGAGCAGCGCGACCACGAGCCCGGTGCACGCCGACCCGAGCATGATGCCGCCGTCCAGGTGCGGGGAGAAACCGCCCGGCAGGAAGCCGAGCGCGACCAGTGACCACGACTGCGCCCAGGTGGCCGGTACGCCGGCCAGCACGCCCGTCGCCGTCCCGGCCGTGCCGAGCAGCAGCGCCTCGGACAGCAGCAGGCCGAGGAGTTGCGGGCGGCTCCCCCCGGCCAGGCGCAGCAGCGCGAGTTGCCTGCGCCGCTGGGCCACGGTGAAGGCGAAGGTCGAGCTCACGATGAACAGCGCCAGGAACGCCGCCAGGAGCACCGTCATGCCGAGCAGCGTCGCGGCGCCCGCGTAGGAGTCCCGCAGTCGCTCCCTGGCCTGGCCGGACAGCCCCGGCGGTATCTTCGCGTCGGCGATGGCCGCCATCACCAGCAGCGATGACTGCAGGAGCGCGACGCCCAGGGCCACGGCCACGATGGCACCGGCGAACAACCGCCGGTGCTCCCGGAACGTCGTGAGCGACAGCCGCAGCATCGCTCAGCCCTCCAGCCGCGCGAGCCGGTCGGCGACCGCGCCCACGGAGGGCCGGACCAGGCGGTCCACGACCCGGCCGTCGGACAGGAACACCACGGCGTCCGCGCTCGCGGCCGCCGCCGGGTCGTGGGTCACCATGACGATCGTCTGGCCTCCCGCGTCGACGAGGCCGCGCATCAGGCCCAGCACCGTACGGGCGGACGTGGAGTCCAGCGCCCCGGTCGGCTCGTCGGCGAACAGGACCTCGGGCCGGGTCACCATGGCGCGGGCGATGGCCACCCGCTGCTGCTGACCGCCCGACAGCTCCCGTGGCCGGTGCGCCAGCCGGTCGCCCAGCCCGACGGCCGCCAGCACGTCGCGCACGTCCTTGCGGGACACCCTGCTCCCGGCCAGTCTCAGCGGTAGGGCGACGTTCTGCTCCGCGGACAGAGAACCGATCAGGTTGAAACTCTGGAAGATGAAGCCGACCGTACGGCGCCGCAGCACGGTGAGGACCCCGTCCGGCGCGGAGGTGATGTCCCGGCCGAGCAGGAGGACCCGCCCGCCGCTCACCTTCTCCAGGCCGGCCGCGCAGTGCAGCAGCGTGGACTTCCCCGAGCCCGACGGCCCCATCACCGCCGTCCACGAACCGGCCGGGAACCCGAGGTGCACGCCGTCGAGCGCGCGGACCCGCGCCTGGCCCGGCCCGTACTCCCTGGTCACCCCGCGCAGTTCCACGGCGAGCCGGATCATCTCCCCCGGCCTGGTCTGTTCCACCATCATGAAGGCGATTCCATCGCCGGTGCGGGGGTCCGGGCATCGGGCCGGGGCCCCAACCTCGGGTATGGCGGGCCCTACCTCAGGTCTCATCGGTACGCGTACCCGGCCGGCCGGGGAGCGGCCCGACGGCCCGTGCCGAGCCGGCCGGTGAGCAGGATCCAGGCGGCGACGGCGCCGATCGGCAGCGCCATGAGCAGCGTGGTGGCCGTGGCACCGAGTTTCGACAGGAGCTCGCCGGTCAGCAGCGACAGGACCATGTTGTTCCCGGCGTGCGCGAGACTCGGCGCCCATACGCTGCCGCTGCGCGCCCAGAGCCAGGCCAGCACGACCTCCTGGAACATGAAGGACATCGTCCAGACCGCCAGCCCGAGAACGACGTCGCCGAACTGGATGTACCCGAGGAACGCCAGCGGGTAGTGCCACACCGCCCAGATCAGGCCCGTCGCCGCGACGGACGCCGCCGGGCGGCCGGCGAACAGCCGGGGCCGCAGGTAGCCGGTCCAGCCGAACTCCTCGCCCCAGTAGACGGGGGTGAGCGGAACGACCGCCACCATCAGCAGGAGCGGCGTCGCCCACTCCGGCAGGCCGGAGGCCCCCAGCGGCGTGAGGTCGGGCTTCCACAGACCCAGCAGCGCCGCCACCGTGACGGCGGCCGCGACGAGCGGCAACGGCCCCACCCAGGCGAGGAGGTAGGACGACCAGCCTCTCCGCAGCCGCACCGCGAGACCGGCGTCGCGGAACCCCTCGCCGGTCACCCAGCGGCGTACGACCACCGCCGCGACGGCGGGCGCGAAACCCATGGGCAGCTGTACCAGCGGGTTGACCAGCGACAGCCCGAGCCACAGCCGGGCGGTGAACAGGTACCCCCAGGACAGGCCGAAGGAGATGAGGAGGTACGCGAGTACCCCTGTGCGCTTTTCCACAGGCCCGAACGCACCTTTCCGTAGATGTCGGACGCGTCCGTTCACGGAATCACCGGGCCGGGGGCGCGGCCATCACGGTGGGCCACCGGATCGGAGGTGGTGCTGGGCCTACCAGGCCGGGTGCGGCGGCCTCGTGAGCGGCGCGGATCGGCGCCGCCGGTAGCGTGACGCGTGTGCCCTCCGCCGTGCCGAACACCGCGCTGGAGGCGGTCGCGCGGCGCCGCTTCCTCCTCGGCCGCTGGCCGTGGCGGTCCCTGGGCTACCTGCTGACCGCCGCCGTGCCCGCCTTCGTCGCCGTCCTGCCGCTGGTGTTGCTCGGCTCGCCGTGGGCCGTCGCGCTGCGCCTGGCGACCGGGGAGGCCCGGCCGCCGTACGCCGTGATCACGTCGCTCGCCGGGCTCGGGCTGCTGATCATCGTGGCGATCGGACCGCTGGTGGCGCTGCCCCTGGCGGCCCTGGAGCGGCGGCGGCTGCGCCTGGTGGACTCGCGGCCGATCGCGTCCCCGCACCGCCGCCCGCCAGCCGCCGGACCGTGGCCGTGGCTGCGCACCCGCTACACGGAGGCGGCCACCTGGCGGGCGTTCGGTTACACCGTCCTGCTCTGCACCGTCACGCTCGCGCTGTGGCCGGCCGTCCTCCTGCTCCTGATCGTGCTCGGCGGGCTGGTCGCGAGTCCCCTGCTGGTACGGGACGGCCATCCCGTCTCGCTCGTCATCGGCCACGCCGGCACCCCGGCGGCGGCCCTGCCGTACGCGGCCGCCGGTCTGGTGCTGCTGCCGGTCACCGCGTACGTGCTGGCGGTGCTCGCCGGAGCGCACGGCGCGATGGCGCGGGCCCTGCTCTCACGCGGGACGGACGAGCGGCTGCGCGCGGAACTGGTCGAGGTGTCGCGCTCGCGCGCCCGGCTCGTCGACGCCTTCGAGGCCGAACGCCGCCGGATCGAGCGTGACCTGCACGACGGCGCCCAGCAGCGCCTCCTCAGCCTCACCCTGCGACTCGGCCTCGCCCGGCTCGACCTCCCGCCCGAATCGCCCGCCGGCCAGAGCGTCGCCGACGCACACGAACAGGCGAAACAGCTCATGGTCGAGTTGCGGGAACTCGTCCGCGGCATTCATCCCCGGGTGCTCACCGACCGGGGGCTCCCGGCGGCCATCGGCGAGCTCGCCGACCGGTTCCACCTCCCGGTGACGGTGGACGCCGACCTGCCCGCCCGGCCGCCCCGCCACATCGAGGGCACGGCCTACTTCGTCGTCACCGAGGCGCTCACCAACATCGCCAAGCACAGCGGGGCGACCGCGGCCGGCGTCACCGTACGGCACGACGACGACCTGCTCACCGTGGAGATCCGCGACGACGGCGACGGCGGCGCGGACCCACGGCGCGGCACCGGCCTGACCGGCCTGGCCGACCGGGTGGCCGTGACGGACGGGAGAATGCTCCTGTCGAGCCCGGCCGGCGGGCCGACGGTCCTACGTGTGGAGCTTCCGTGCAGTCTGAGCGAACCGCGGTCCGAGTAGTCCTCGCCGAGGACGGCGTGCTCCTGCGGGAAGGGCTCGCGGGGCTGCTGCACCGGTTCGGGTTCGAGGTCGTCGCCACGGCCGGCGACGCGGTGGCGCTCCGGAAGGCCGTGGCCGAGCACGCCCCCGACCTGGTGCTGACCGACATCCGGATGCCACCGGACTACACGGACGAGGGGCTGCGCGCCGCCGTCGAACTCCGCCGCGCCGACCCGGGTCTGGCCGTCGTCGCGCTCAGCCAGTACGTGGAGCTGAGCTACGCCTCGGACCTGCTCGACTCCGGTGACGGCCGGGGCGTCGGCTACCTCCTGAAGGACCGGGTGGTCGACGTCGAGGAGTTCGTCGCCACGCTGCGCCAGGTGGCCGACGGCGGCACCGTGGTCGATCCCCAGGTCGTACGCCAGCTGCTGCGCCGGCAGCGCGACCCGCTGAGCCGGCTGTCCGCGCGGGAGCACGAGGTCCTGGGCCTCATCGCCGAAGGACACTCGAACACCGCGATCGCCCGGCTGCTCGTCGTCTCCGAGGCCACGGTCGGCAAGCACGTCGGCAGCATCCTCGCCAAACTCGACCTGCCTCCGGACGACGACACGAGCCGCCGGGTCCTCGCGGTCCTGGCGTACCTACGGAGCGGCTCCGGCCGGTGACGCCCACCGCCGTCGGCGAAGGCGCCCGGCCTGCCGGTAGGACGTGGCCGATCGGCGGGGAGGTCGCGGCGCTGCGGTGGGGGTCGACGCGTAGACCATCGCCGTGCCGCGCTGATCCTCACCGCGGGTGCGCTGGTGACCGCGCTTCGGCTCACCGGCCGCCGGAGCCGGCCCGGTCCACGGCCTGCACCTCGCGCTGCTGAGCTCCATCGGCCTGACCGCGGCCGTCGCCGCCCCGGGCGGCGGGATGCCGGGCCGACGGTGATCCACCGGCCCGCTCCCGGCGGGGGCGGACCAGGGCGATGACCGCGAGCGCGCCGACGGCGGCGAGGCAGAGCCAGGCGAACGTGTCGCCGACCAGGTCGTAGACCGTCGTGGCGCCGCGCGTCGGCACATAGGCCACGGTCGTCTGCGGATCCGTCGTGAGGGAGTCGGTGGTGGCCAGGACGTGGCCCCGGTCGTCGAAGGCGGCCGACACGCCCTCGGCGTCCTGGCGCACCAGCGCGTAGCCGCCTTCGACGGCGCGCAGGGCGGCCTTCTCGGTGTGCGGGCCGCCGTACTCCCGCCAGTCGTGCGACGGGACGAGCATGATGTCCGCGCGTACGCGCATCAGGTCGGGGAAGTCGGCGTCGTAGCAGATGACGTTCGCGATCCGGCCGTACGGGGTGGCGACGACCGGCACCCGGCCGTCGCCCGGCGTGAACGGCTCCGAGCCGGGAATCGGGTGCGCCTTCTGGTACGTCCACTGGACCTTTCCGTCCGGGCCGATGAGGAGGGCCTCGTCGCGGCCGTACGCCGGTCCGGTCGTGCTGTAGACGCCGAGGCCGATCTCCAGGTAGATCCGGGACTCGCGGGCCTGTTTCCGGGCCGCCGCGATGGTGGTGGACTCGCTCGTCTCCTGCGTCCGGACGGCTTCTTCGGGCCAGATCACGATCTTCGCCCCGGCGTCGGCCTCCCGCCGCGTGAGGGCGAGCAGCTGGTCCTCCACGGCCCTCATGGCCGGTTCGACCTGCGAGGCGGGCGCGGCTGCGATCTCCCGGCGGCCGCCGTCGATCCGGCCGATCGCGGCCTGCTGGGCGGCGAGCACGTCCCGGCCGGGGCTGACACCGGCGATCCGCACCGTCGCGCTCTCGTCCGGGAGGAGGGCGAGCCGCGCACCGCCGCCGAGCAGGACGGCGGCCATGACGGCCCCGTACACGAGGCCGCCGCGGGCCGAACGCCGCGAGGGGCGCTCCCAGAAGCGGTTGACCGTACTGGCGAGCCAGGCGATCAGGAAACCGATCCCGTACGAGCCGGTGATCGAGGTGACCTGCAGCAGGGGCAGGTCCCCGTACTGCGTGACCGTGAGCGAGCCGTAGGCGGTGCCGAACGGCGACAGCAGGGTGATGAGGAACTCGGCTCCGGCGACCGCCGCGGGAAAGACCAGCGTCGCCGGCCACGGGTGCAGCCGGCCGACGAGCAGCCGGTCGAGCAGGAACGGCAGCGTCTGCACCAGGCCGAGACCGGCCGCTCCGGCGAGGATGACGGCGTTGAATCCCAGCGCCGACTCGTAGACCCAGAACACGGCGGCGGCGATGTTCGCGAGCAGGATCCACAGGGTGCCCGACCAGGCACGGCCGGTACGGGTGAAACGCAGCAGGAGGACCGGGAAGATCCACGCCGCGAGGGGGAGGTCCCAGCGGCCGCCGACCGCGAACAGCATCGCCGCGGCGCCGAACGCCAGGAACGCGTACCGCAGCGATGCCGGCGTCGTACGCCTCTCGTCGCCCATTCTCGTTCTTCTTTCCTCAGGGGTTCAGGGGGCGTTTCGACGCTAGAAGGGCGCATCGGCGACGGGCATCGTCTGGAGGGGCGATCCTCTCCCGGCCCGCGCAACCATGGATGCGTCCGCACGGACGATCCGGTGAGCTCCGCGAACATCTAACGTTGGCGACTGATGACGGCGTACGTAACGGCTGCCCTGCGCAGCGCACACACCCGGGTGGCCGGCCGGCCCTGGCTGGTCGACGTGGCGCTCGGCGGCGGGCTCACCGCGTTCGACATGGCGACGCTGTCCGGCCGGACGCCGGCGCCCAGCACGGTCGGCGTGCTGCTCTGGGGCCTGCAGACCGTTCCGCTGTTCTGGCGGCGACGGCGTCCCCGCACCGTCCTGGGCGCGATGACGGTCGCCTTCGTCCTCTTCGAGGCGATCGACCCGGTCCCGGGCAAGACGCCGGGGCCGTACTTCCTGATCTTCGCGGTGTACGCGCTCGCCCGGTACGCCCCGGCGGCCGTGAGCGCTCCGTGGTCCGCGCTGTCGCTCGTCGCGGCGGCGGTGACCGACCTCGTCGGCGGCCGGTCCCCGGTGCCCCGCCTGGACTCGCTGGAGCCGATCACCGCGACCACGTTCGCCGCCTTCTACGTCCTGGCCTGGCTCCTCGGGTACGGGCGGCGGCGGATCGAGAGCGACGCCGGCCGGCTGCGCGCCCTGAACGAACGGCTGCGCGTGGAGCGGGAGACCAACGCCCGGCAGGCCGTCCTCACCGAGCGGGCCCGCATCGCCCGCGACCTCCATGACGTCGTCGCACACCACGTCAGCGCCATCGCCGTCCAGGCGCGGTCCACCGAGGAGGTGCTGCGGGACGGTCCGGCGCTCGCGGACGTGACGCGTATCGCGGAGACCGCCGACACCGCGCTCATCGAGATGCGCCGCATTCTCGGCCTGCTCTCCGGGCCGGGTGAGGACGCCGGTCCCGAGCCGTCTCTCGCCCACGTCGACCGGCTCGTCTCGGCGGCCGAAGCGGCCGGCTGCCGCGTGACGGCGACGCTGGACCCGTCGGCCGGCGCCGTTCCCTCCGCGATCCAGGTCTCGGCCTACCGCATCGTGCAGGAGGCACTGACGAACGTCGTCAAGCACGCCGGTCCCACCGACGTCCGGGTCGCCCTGCGCCTCGACGACGACGTGCTGACCGTCGAGGTCGAGAACGGACCGGCCGCCGCGGCCCACCGTCCCGTACCCGGATCCGGCCGGGGACTGATCGGCGTCCGGGAACGTGTCACCGCCTTCGGCGGCACGTCACACCTCGGCCCGCGCCCGGACGGCGGGTGGCGGGTCCGCGCCGCACTCCCGCTTCGGGAGGTCCGATGACCGTCCGGGTGCTCCTCGTCGACGACCAGGAGATGGTCCGGGCCGCGCTGCGCGCCGTGATCGACCGCCGCGACGACCTGTGCGTCGTCGGCGACGCCGCGGACGGCGAACAGGCCGTCGCCGCGGCGCTCCGTCTCCGGCCCGACGTCGTCGTCATGGACGTGCGCATGCCCGGCATGACCGGCGTCGAGGCCACCCGGCGGATCCTCGACGGCTGGCCGCACCCCGCCCCTCCGCCCCGTGTCCTCGTGCTCACCACCTTCGACCTGGACGAGTACGTGCACGCGGCCCTGCGCGCCGGCGCCGGCGGCTTCCTGCTGAAGAACAGCCCGCCCGACCAGCTCGCGCACGCGATCCGCGTCGTCGCCGAAGGTGAGGCCATGCTCGCCCCGAGCGTCACGCACCGGCTCATCAGCACGTTCACCGCGCTCCCCCTCGGCCTCGTCCCCGGCGTGTCCGGCCCCGGCCGGCACGAGCTCATCGACGCGCTCACCGAACGCGAGCTGCGGGTCCTCATCCTGGTCGCGCGCGGGCTGTCCAATCTCCAGATCGCCGATGCGCTCGGCCTGACGCAGGCCAACGTGAAGAGCCGCGTCAACCGCATCCTCACCCGCCTCGGCCTGGACAACCGCGTCCAGGCCGCGATACTCGTGCACGAAGCGGGCCTGCTCCCGGCCGTGCACGGGCGGGACGAGCCCCCGGAACCCAGGAGGACCCGGCCTTGACCGCCGATGACGTACAGGCTCGCTGGCGCGCCCGGCGGGCGCCGGACGGCGATCTGGTCCTCTTCGGCGACGGCACCCTGGCGGTGATGGAGCTCCAGGAGTTCACCGGCTCCCCGCAGTGGGAGTGGCGGGAGATCGTACGGGCGCGGCAGTGGACGGCGGCCCACTGGATCGACGTCGACCTCACCCTCGCGTCGTGCGACCGGGCGGGGAGCCGGGCCCTCGCCGGCGAGTCGGCCGCGCACGGCAGCATCGGGTGGGTCGCGCTGACCCGCGACGGCGGGGACACGCTGGAGTGGCTCGCGGTCTGCCGGTACTCCGATCCCTTCGCCGTCGTCGAGCTCGACGACACGGCCGTGACCGCGACGAGCACCGCCGGTCAGGTCTGGCGGTTCCCGCGCTCGGCTCCCGAGCGGGTGGCGATCACGAGCGCTCCGCGATGAACACGAACTCCCGGCCGGGACGGTCCGGTGCCTGCCGCACGTCCAGCACGCGATAACCGCCCTCGGCCAGGCTCGCCTCCACCTCGTCGCGATCGCGGAACCTCAGCGTCGAGTCCGAGGTGAGCACCACGCCGTCGGCCGGGAACCGGTAGGTGTAACGGAAGGACACCAGCGGAAGGCTCACGTCGGTGACCTCCATCCGCCGCTCCACCGGGCCGATCCCCGGCACGTCCCGGGTGACCGGAGCGGTGTCGGCGGCCCACACCTGCCAGGCGCGGCGCTCGGGACGCCGGGTCTCGAACACGAGGTGACCGCCCGGGCGAAGCGCGGCGTGCACGTTCCCGAGGGTCCGCGCCCAGTCGTCGTCGGTGAGGAAGACCTGCGCGACGTTCCCGGTCATCACCGCCAGGTCGAATCCGGACGGTACGGCCGGCCGACGCGCGTCGCCGTGCACCCAGGTGATCCTCCCGGCCGGATCCTTGGATCTGGCGACGTCGAGCGACGCCTGCGCCGGGTCGACGCCCACGACCGTACGGCCGGCGTCGGCGAGCAGGATCGCCAGGCCACCCGTGCCGCAGCCGACGTCGAGCACCCGGTCCGCGCCCAGCTCGCCCGCGATGGCGACGTAGGCCGCGAGGTCGTCGCGGTCGCCGTCGAAGGCGTCGTAGAGGGGGGCGAGGCGAGGGTGGGCGAACAGCGCGTCGGGCACGCGGCGACCGTACTCGCGGCCGGGCCGCTCCGGCGACGGGTTTTCACGCCGCCGCTAAGCCTCCGGTGAAACGACGTGTCGCCCGTTCGCCCCGACCGCCACGATGGCCGTATGAGACTGCTCGTACTGGGAGGAACGCACCATGTCGGCCGAGCCGTCGTCGAGACGGCGCTGGCACGGGGCGACGAGGTCACCACCGTCAACCGGGGACTGAGCCGGGCACCCGCAGCCGGGGTGGAGGCCCTCGTCGCCGACCGTACCGACCCCGACGCCCTGCGCCGGGCGGTCGCGGACCGGGAGTGGGACGCGGTGGTCGACACCTGGAGCGGACCGCCGCGCGTGGTGCGCGACTCCTGCGAGCTGCTCGCCGGCCGTACCGGTCACTACGGGTACGTGTCCAGCCGGTCGGTCCACCGGTGGCCGATCCCGCCGGGCGCCGACGAGAACGCCCCGGTGGTCGACGGCGACCCCGGCGCGGAGGACGACGAGGACTACGCCGCCGCGAAGCGCGGCGGCGAACTCGCCGCCCTGGAGGCGTTCGGTGACCGTGCGCTGCTCGCCCGCGCCGGTCTCATCCTCGGCCCGTACGAGGTCATCGGCCGCATGCCGTGGTGGCTGCGCCGGATCGAGCGCGGCGGGCCCGTCCTGGCGCCCGAGCCCGACCGCCCCCTCCAGTACGTCGACGCGCGCGACCTGGCCCGCTGGATGCTGTCGGCCGCGGACCGCGGGATCGGCGGCGCATTCAACACCGTCAGCCCGTCCGGGTACTGCACGATGCGCGAACTGCTCGAGACCTCCGTACGGGTGACCGGCGCGGACGCCGAACTGGTCTGGGTCTCCCCCGGCCTGATCGAGGAGGCGGGCATCAGCCCCTGGACCGAGCTGCCGATCTGGCTGCCGCTGAACAGTGAGTACGACGGCATGCACGACTCGGACGTGTCCGCCGCCGTGGCCAGCGGGCTCACCTTCCGGCCGATGCCGGAGACGGTCGCCGACACGTGGGCCTGGCTCCAGGCCGAGGGAGATCCCGCCCCTCGTCCGGACGCCCCCGGGATCGGGCTCGACCCCGACAAGGAGCGGCGCGTCCTCCAGCGGATCCGCGCCCGGTGACCGGAGCGCGGCCGGCTGCGTCTCAGGCTGTGGGCGTCGGGACGGCCGCGGGTCCGTGGTCCGAACTCGGCTCGGCGCTGCCGTCCGGGGTCGTTTCGGTTTTGGTGTAAAGGACCTCGCGTCCCTGGTCGGCGGCGCGGATGAGCGCTTCGCTGACGAAGGCGAGGAAGCGGGCGGCGTTCTCCAGGCGGGTGGCGGCCGGAGTACCGGCGCCGAGGATGGCGACGCCCTGCCGTGCGGCCTCGATGAACTCGTCGTTGGAGCGGGCGCTGCGGATCATCGCCTGGTACCAGAGGTCGTCGTCGACGACGTAGCGCTCGCGGCGGCGTTCGTCGCGTTCCCGGCGGACGAGGTTCTGGCTCTCCAGGAACGCGATCGCCTTGGAGACGGACGCCGGGCTGACCTGGAGGCGCTGGGCGAGCTCGGAGGCCGTGAGGCTCCCGGTGTCGGTGGTGTAGAGACAGCTCAGCACCCGGGCCATCATCTTGGGCAGGCCCCCGGCCATGGAGACGGTGGTGAGGGTCTCCTCGTAGTCGCGCACGGCCTCGGGGTCGCGCCCGTAAGGCTGTGCGGCCGCCCGCGTCCCCCGGGGCGCGGCCTGCCGGCGCCGGTGGGTGCGCTGCTGGGTGGCGCGCTGGGCCAGGTCGGGGCGGTAGCCGGCGGGGCCGCCGTTCCGCGACACCTCACGTGTGATCGTCGAGGTCGGACGGTCGAGCCGGCGGGCGATCTCGGCGTAGGCCAAGCCGTCGGCCAGCCCTGCCGCGATCTGCTGGCGCTCCTGCTGGGTGAGCCTGCCTCCCGGCATCACGACCCCCTTCATGCCCCACGGGTGCTCCATGGCGCTGCTCGGTGTTCCCTGACGCCTCCACCATAGCGTTCGCCTTCAATGCATTGCAACGGACGGCCGTCCCGCCATTGCGTTAAACGAGAGTCGGTTGCAATGATTATTAAGCTCTGACCTGCATGTTTGTTGTTTCTACGCAAAGATCTAGTTGTGGAGATTTAGAAAGCAACGTAGCGTTTGCGATGTCAGAAACAACACGGCACCGAGGAACACACGATGCAGAAGTTCGACACCCCCCACCCGATCACCGCCGTCCTGAACATCCCCGCCGGACGGGTCCAGCTGATCGCCGCCGACCGGGCCGACACCACCGTCGAGGTCCTGCCCGCCAACCCCGCCAAGAGCCGCGACGTCAAAGCCGCGGAGCAGACCACGGCCGAGTACGCCGACGGCGTCCTGCGGATTCAGGTCCCGGCCAAGAACCAGTACCTCGGCCCGTCCGGATCCATCGAGGTGACGGTCAAGCTGCCCGCCGGCTCCCACGTCCAGGCCACCGCCGCCAGCACCGAACTGCGCACCGTCGGCCGCCTCGGCGACGTCACCTTCGAAGGCGCCTACCGCCAGATCAAGCTCGACGAGACCGCGAACCTCCACCTCACCGCCACCGACGGCGACATCCAGGTCGGCCGCCTCGGCGGCTCCGCGCAGATCACCACCGCACGCGGCGACATCACCATCACCGAGGCCACCGGCGGCAAGGTCACCCTCCAGACCCAGTCCGGCGACATCACCATCGGCGCCGCGGCCGGCGTCTCCGCCGCCCTCGACGCCGGCACCAGCCACGGCCGCGTCACCAACACCCTCAAGAACGACGGCACCGCCGGACTCGACATCCACGCCACCACCACCCAGGGCGACATCACCGCCCGCGGCCTCTGAGGACCGAACACCATGACGAACCTGGCCATCGCGGCGAACGGGCTGCGCAAGTCCTACGGCGACAAGGTCGTGCTCGACGGCGTCGACCTGGCCGTCCCCGAAGGAACGATCTTCTCCCTGCTCGGCCCGAACGGGGCGGGCAAGACCACCACCGTCCAGATCCTGTCCACCCTGATCCCCGCCGACGGCGGCACCGTCCAGGTCGCGGGCCATGACCTGGCCCGCAGGCCGGACGACGTGCGCGGCGCGATCGGCGTCACCGGCCAGTACTCGGCCGTCGACAAGCTGCTCACCGGCGAGGAGAACCTGCTCCTCATGGCCGACCTCAAGCACCTGTCCCGCCGGGACGGCAAGCGCAAGGCCGCCGAGCTGCTCGACCGCTTCGACCTGGTCGACGCGGCGCGCAAACCGGCCGCGACCTACTCCGGCGGCATGCAGCGCCGGCTCGACCTGGCGATGACCCTGGTCGGCGACCCCCGCCTCATCTTCCTGGACGAGCCCACCACCGGCCTCGACCCGCGCAGCCGCCGCTCCATGTGGCAGATCGTGCGCGAGCTCGTCGCGAACGGCGTCACCATCTTCCTCACCACGCAGTACCTGGAAGAGGCCGACGAGCTCGCCGACCGGATCGTCCTCCTCGACCACGGACGGCTGATCGCCGAAGGCACCGCCGATGAGCTCAAGCGGCTCATCCCCGGCGGCCACATCCAGCTCAGATTCGCCGGCACGCACCGGCTCGACGCGGCCCGCCAGGTCGTCGGCGCCGGAGTCGCCGACCCGGAGGCCCTCACCCTGCAGGTGCCCAGTGACGGCAGCGTCCGCGCGATCCGCGAACTGCTCGCCCTCCTGGACGAACACTCGGTCGAGATCGACGAGATGAGCGTCCACACCCCCGACCTCGACGACGTCTTCCTCACCCTCACCGGCCAGAAGAAGGAGGCCACCCGATGAACACCCTCACCCTCGCCATGCGCGACTCCTCGACCATGGTCCGGCGGCAGCTCAAGCGCCTGGTGCGCTACCCGTCCATGACCGTGCAGCTGATCGTGACGCCCGTCATCCTGCTGCTGCTGTTCGTCTACATCTTCGGCGGCACCCTCGGCACCGGCATCGGCGGCGGCCGCGACACCTACGTCAACTACGTCGTCCCCGGCATCCTCCTCATGGCGGCCGCCACCGCCGCCACCGGGACCGCCGTCATGGTCGCCACCGACATGACCGAAGGCATCATCGCCCGCTTCCGCACGATGCGGATCTCCCGGGCATCGGTCCTCACCGGGCACGTCGTCGGCAGCGTCATCCAACAGCTCCTCGGCATGGCGGTCCTCATCGGCATCGCCCTGGCCATCGGCTTCCGCCCGAACGCCACGGTCGTCGAATGGCTGGCCGCCGTCGGACTGCTCGCCCTGTTCATCGTGGCCATCACCTGGCTGTCGGTCGCCCTCGGCCTGAAGTCCTCCTCTCCCGAGGCCGCCAGCAACGCCCCGATGCCCCTGGTCCTGCTGCCCTTCCTCGGCAGCGGCTTCGTCCCCACCGACTCCATGCCCACCGTCCTCCGCTGGTTCGCCGACTACCAGCCCTTCACCCCGATCATGGAAACCGTCCGTGGCCTGCTCCTCGGCACTCCGATCGGCAACAGCGGCGCCATCGCCACCGCCTGGTGCGTCGGCATCGCCGCGCTCTCCTACCTCTGGGCCAAAAGCACCTTCAACAAGGCCTGACCGTGAACCGGCCGGACAGGGCCGTCAGACCGCCAGGTCTGACGGCCCTGAACCTTTTACCGACGTCTCAGACGGGCTCGCGGGTGAAGGCCCGGATGAGCTCGGCGAGTCGCGTCGGCCGGTCCAGGGGGATGAGCGTGTCGCTGTCGTCGACCTCGGCCAGGCGGGCCCACGGCAGGAGGGTGGCCAGGCGGCGGCCGTGCTCCAGGGGCATCACGCGGTCCTCGGTCGCCCACACCACCAGGGCCGGGCGGTCGAACTTCGACAGGTGTTCCGCGGCGGCCAGCAGGACGTCCCGGTCCGCCCCGGCGGCGCGCAGGACCCGTACGGTGTCGCGGCGGATGTCCGGCCGGGTCAGCACCGGGCGCATCCACCGGGCGGTGGCCGCGTCGCCGCGCCTCGTCAGGTGCCCGAACGCCAGCGGCAGGCGCCGCGCGGCACGGAGCCGCATCTGCTGCATGAACAGGCCGAACAGCCACGGCGGCAGCCGGCCGGAGCGCACCAGCGTACGGCCGGTCAGGCCCGGCGGGAAGTTGTCGAACGCGTCGCACGAGACCAGCACCGCCCGGGCCACGCGCGGCCGGTCCTCACCGAGGAGGAGCTGGACGAGCGCGCCGCCCGTGTCGTTGCCGACCAGGGTGACGTCGCGCAGGTCGAGCCGGTCGAGGAACTCCGCCACCAGCCGCACCACGCCCGGGAGCGACAGGTCCGCCCCGGGGTCCATCGCCCGGCGGTGCGCGCCCAGAGGCAGCGTCGGGACGACGCATCGGTGGTCGGCGGACAGGTCGGCGACCGGTCCGTCCCACAGCGAGGCGTCCATCATCAGGCCGTGCAACAGGACGAGCACCGGGCCGTCACCGGTGTCCTCGTACTCGATGACGCCGCCGGACAGCGTGATCTCTCTCATGCCGTGGCTCCCTTCCGCTTCCCTCCAAAGAAGTGAACCACGTGGTTCGCATACGCCCGCACGGGGGTACGGCTAGTCGGCGGCCTCCTC
The DNA here is from genome assembly GCF_030269445.1 of Actinoallomurus iriomotensis. Taxonomy (GTDB): domain Bacteria; phylum Actinomycetota; class Actinomycetes; order Streptosporangiales; family Streptosporangiaceae; genus Actinoallomurus; species Actinoallomurus iriomotensis. Next base: position 8,520 of record NZ_BSTJ01000013.1, on the reverse strand, counting down.
GCGTTCCAGCGTCCGGACCAGGGCCTCGAAGCCCGCGGTGACCCCCGAGTCGTCCCCGCTGATCAGCCGTTCGAGCAGGAAGCCGCGTAGGGTCGCGAGGATCATCTGGGCGACCTGGGCCCCGCGCTCCTCGGTCCAGTCGGCCGGGCACAGGGACCGCAGCAGCGGCAGATACTGCCCGGAGGCCTCCCGCCCCAGGTCGGCGTACCGTGCGGGGTCGTACATGGCCAGGCCCATCGCCTGGTCGAGCACCCGCCGCAGCCCCGACTCCTCCTCCATCAGGATCGGCCAGATGGCGCGCACCCCCTCCGCCAGCGTGCCGCCCCGCGCGGCGATGGCGGGCAGCGCGTTGCCGATGCGGCGCTCGCGCAACTTGAAGACGGCCTGCCGGAGCAGGTCATCGGCCCCGTCGAAGTGGTAGAGCAGCACTTTGTGCGTGGTGCCGGCCGCCCGCGCGGCACGCCGGAGCGAGAAGTCCACGAGCCCGTTCACCGCCAGGTCGTCGGTGACCCGGTCGAGCAGTTCCCGCCGTCTCGCCTCGCCGCGCGGCGAGCCCGCCGACCGCCGGTAACCGGCACGTGCGCCATCGGAGATGTTCACGGCACCAGCCTCCCAAGCCGGCGGCGCGACCCGCCCGCCGCCACCCGACTCAGGAACCGCTCGATCGCACGACAGTTCGTCCGGGCCGGTGACGGCCGTCCACCTCGCACGCCGGCGCCGACGGGTGCCACGTCGACGCGGCGGCACCATCCACGGTTCAGAGTGAGCGGGGCACGCCCTCGGTGGTCCAGCGCCGGATCCGCTCCGCCGCCTGGTCGGCGACGGGGTGACCGAGAGGGCGGGTGACCAGGTCGCTGAGCGCGAACATGTCCAGCACGCGGCCCAGGTACGCCCAGTCCTCGTGCAGCGGCGAACCGGCGGGCCGGTGATCGGCGAAGCCCGTACCGAACCCGTCGAGGAAGGCCGCCGGGTAGCCGTCGCCGAAGCGCGCCATGTTGGCGGCGTCGCCGTACGGGCAGCCGGAGTAGGCGAACTCCCAGTCCAGGACGGCCTCGACGCGCCAGCCCCCGCCGACGCGGGCGACCAGGATGTTCTTGGGGTTGACGTCGGCGTGCACGAGCCGCGCGTGGTCGTCGACGGCGGTGAGCGCCGGGGCGTGCGCTCCGCACAGGCCGGCCCAGGATCGCCGCGCGGCCTCGTCCAGGCGGCTCCCGGGAGTGGCGCCCATGCACTTCTCCGCGAACGCGGGAAGCTGCTCGGACCACGGGCGCTCCGGGCCGACGGCCGGCGGGTCACCGGTGAAGAAGCCCCGGCGGTCGAAGCGCACCGCGGCGATGCCGGCGACGACCCGTCCGACCTCCGCGCCGAGGGCGCGCATGCCCGCGCCGTCGTCGCCCGTGGCGAGCACCCGGTCGAGCAGCGTGCCCGGGACGTACTCGACGAGCATGGCGGGCCGGGTTCGCTCCGTCGCGGGAAGGACGGCCAGCACCTCCGGAACGGGCACGTGGCGGCGGGCCATCTCCATCACCGCCGCCTCCACGGCCGGGGCGGGGCCGCCGAGGCGGGCCACGGCCCGCCCTCCGGCGTAGGTGACCAGGCACGTCTCGTGGGAGAAGCCCCCCGCCAGCGTGGACACCGCCCGCACCGCGCCACCGAGCGCCTCGGCGATCGCGTCCGTCTCCTCGGGTCGCATCCGGCCAGTCAACCAGCAGCGTGAGACACGCCCCGTGCGTACTCGCCGAACCGGGCGATCGCGTCGGCGGCTTCGGGCAGGAAGGACCAGTAGAGCTGGAAGCTCTGCGCGGCCACCGGATAGATCTCCAGCCGTACGTCGACGCCGTGGGAGTGTGCGTGCTCGGCGAGTCGTTCGGCGTCCGGCAGTCCTTCGTCACCGGCCGCCGCCTGGATCAGCATGGGGGGCAGCCCGCGCAGGTCGGCGTGGAGCGGATCGAGGAGGGGATCGTCCACGGGATGCCCGTCGAGGTAGCGGGCGACGCCCCATGCCGCGCCCTGCCGGGTGGCGCTCGGCGCGGGGGCGTCCGGAAGGGCGTCCGGGGCGGCGGCGCTGATGTCGACGTACGGGGTGAACAGCGCGCAGCGGGCGGGTAGCGGCCGCCCGGCCGCCCTGAGTCGCAGGAGGAGGACCCAGGCGCGGCGGGCGTCGGGCGGCTCGGCGACGAGCCCGGGAACGCCGCCGGTGACGACCGCGGTGAAGTCGACATCCGGTACGAGGTGCAGGAGCCCGTAGTGCCGCTCGGCCGCCGCGCGCAACGCCTCCACGTCAGCAGAGGTCAGGTCGGTGAAGGAGTCGCCGAGCCGCCGGATGCGGGCGGCCAGTTCCCCGCCGACCGACCGGACCTGCTCGACGACCTCGTCGATGTCATCGAGCACGCCGGGAAGCCGGTCGAGCAGCGCCTGCCCGGCGGGCGTGAGCGCCACGTCCTGGGTGGAGCGCCGCAGCAGCACGCAGCCGAGCGATCGTTCCAGGGCGGCGATCTGCCGGCTGAGCGTGGACTGCGAGCCGACCGCGGCTCCGGCTGGCAGACCTTCGGGCAGGAGTTCGCCGCCTATTCCGTCGAGCAACTCGACGAGGTCGACACACTCGTCCTCGGCCGCACCACTCACACCGACCTCGCCGCCTACTGGACCGGCGAACTCGGCACGAACGTCGACCGGCGTATCGCCGACCGCATGAACACCCTGGCCGAACTCGTCGTCTCGACGACGCTCGAGGCGGTCACCTGGGGCGCGTCACCGGCCGAGCCGGTCTCGATCGACGAACTGGCGCGGTTCAAACACACTCCGGGCAAGGACGTCGCCGTCCTCGGCCTCTACTACCGCCCGTCGCCCTGAACGTCGGCGAAGGCGCGCCGGTAGGCCGACGGTGAGGTGCGCATCGCTCGGGTGAAGTGGGAGCGGTACGTCACCGGGCTGGCGAAGCCGACCGCGCGGGCGATCTCCTCGATCGGCGTCGAGGTTCGCTCCAGGAGCGGCAGGCTCGCCTGGACGCGCTGGTGGATCAGCCAGCGGATCGGGCTGGTGCCCGTACAGCGGGCGAAGTGGCGCAGGTACGTGCGGGTGGACATGTGGGCGTGGCGGGCCAGGGTCTCGACCGTGATCTCGTCCCGGAGGTTCGCCAGGGCCCAGGTCATGCTGACGGTGATCCGGTCGTCGTCGACGTCGGGCGGCATCGGCGCCTCGATGAACTGGGCCTGCCCGCCCTCACGGTGCGGCGGGACGACCAGCCGGCGCGCCACGGCGTTGGCGATGCTCGGGCCGTGGTCCCGGCGTACCAGGTGCAGACACAGGTCCAGGCCCGCCGCGCTGCCGGCGCTGGTCAGCACGTCGCCGTCGTCGATGTAGAGCACGTCGGGGTCGACCCGTACGCGGGGGAAGCGGCGGCGCAGCAGGTCCGCGTACTGCCAGTGCGTGGTCGCGCGCCGGCCGTCCAGCAGGCCCGCGGCGGCCAGTGCGAACGCTCCCGAGCAGATCGAGACGACGCGGGCGCCCCGGGCGTGCGCCCGGCGCAGCGCCGCGACCAGCGCGGGCGAGGACCCGCCGCGTACGTCGCTGACGCCGGGCACGATCACCGTCTCGGCGGAGGCGAGAACGTCCAGGCCGTGCCGGGTGTCGAGGGTCGCTCCCCCGACGACGTTGAGCGGGCCGGGCCGCTCCGCGCACACCGTCAGGTCGTACCAGGGCACGTCCAGTTCGGGTCGGGGCAGGCCGAACACCTCGGTGACGATGCCGGTCTCGAACGGTGACATGCCGTCGTACGCGAGCACCGCGACGGTCCGCCGGCGCCGGGGCGGGCTGAGCATGGCGGGATCCTAGCGGTCGGCGGCGCCAGCGCCACTGGTGGCGGCGGCCGGGGCGCGCGAGCATCGTCGGCATGTCCTCTGTTCTGTCCACCGCTCCCGCGGACCCCTCCGAGGCCGCCGCCCACTTCGCCGCTCGCCTGGCGTTCGAGACCGACGTCTCCGACGTGCACGCCGACCTGGAGGCCGGGGTGCCCGGCCTGGTCGTGGTCGACTCCCGCAGCGCCGAGTCCTGGGCACAGGGCCACCTGCCCGGCGCCGTCCACCTGCCCTCCGGCGAGATCGCCGCGCGCGCGTCCGCCGTCGTGCCGCGGGACGTCACGGTCGTCACGTACTGCTGGGGCCCGGGTTGCAACGGCGCGACCCGCGCCGCGCTCGCCTTCGCTCGCCTCGGCTACCGGGTCAAGGAGATGACCGGCGGTTATGAGTACTGGGTGCGCGAGGGCTTCGCGGTCCAGACTCCGGCCGGCCGGGTCGTCCAGCCCGCCGACCCGCTCACCGCCCCGGTGGCGTCGATCACCTGCGGCTGCTGATCCACGGCCTCGCGGGGCACGGGATGATGACGGCATGTTCACACTGCTGCCGGGTGTGGGCGTCGAGCTGCCGCACGGGGCGGGGACGCTCCGATTCGGGATGTCCGAGCACGACGCGCAGTGGGCCGTCTCGACGCTGGCCGACGTACGCGAGAGCTGGGTCTGCGGCGCGGCCTGGGCGTTCGGGGCCGCATACGGCGATCTCGTCCTCGGCGTCCTCGGCGGGCCGCGCCGCGGCGCCGGCCTCGCGGAGGTCTCCTTCGAGCGGCCGGGCGGCATGGCGGACGTCGCCGGCCGCGTGCCGGTCGTCTGGGCCGACGTCGACCTGTTCGGATACCCGCTCGCCGAGGTGGAGGCGGCCCTGCCCCGGTCCCGCCCCGCGTACGCGCCGGCGCCGGGCCGTACGGCCGGACCGTATCTGACCCACGTCCGGCTCACCGCCCCCCAGGACCGTTCCGCTACCGATCATTGACCGCGCGGAGTGATCTTTGTCCCGTTGAAGACCCGATCACATTTCTTGCTTGACCTGGGTTTACGTCCTCATCAACCGAGGGTACTCACAGTAACGAGATCGCAACACTCGGTGATTACGCCTGGGCGGGTCCGCCCGAGCCATCGTGTGCGATTCGAGGAGGGCCGATGAGGGTCGTGACGGCGAAACGACGCCGGCGGATGATTCCCCCCATCCGTTTCCTGGCGGCACCCCGCGCCATCCGCCCCTTGCTGTCCTCTCGGCGCCGGCGCCGTACGCCCCCACGGCACCGGGCCGCCACGGCCGGGTCGGCGGTCCCCGATGCCGCCGGCCCGGCGCCCCCCGACCTGCGACACCGGTCCTCCGGCGACCCGGACGGCCGCTGACCGGGGCCGTAAGACGCGTCGGCCCGCGGCGGACCATACGCCGCCGCGGGCCGACGCCCCTCCGGTACGAAACGTCAGGCGGCGCCGACGGGCGCCGCCGGCTCCGGACGGTCGCGCAGTTCGTTCACGACCCGGCGCTCGACGTAGAAGGCCAGGAACGGGATCACGCCCGCGAGCACGATCACGACGACCTTGCCCAGCGGCCAGCGGGCCCGCCGGTAGAGGTCGAAGGTGGCCAGCAGGTACAGCGGATAGCAGATCATGCCGTGCGGCACTCCGACGACGTTCGACAGGACGCCGTTGTGCGCGAAGATCTTCAGCGGGACCGCCACGAAGCACAGCACGATCAGCAGCGTGCCGGTCACGTACGCCATGATGCGGTACCGGGTCACCGCTCCTTGCACGGGAGGTCCTTCCGTGAGGCTCGCGCCGTCAGTGGCGCGTGCTCTCGTCGTTCAGCCGGGCGAGACGGCGGTTGTAGGCCGCCAGCTCCTCGTCGTCCTCGTCGTCGATCTCCACTCGCGGCGCGGCGCGCTCGGGCACCACGGTGCCCGGGTCGTCCTTGCCGCGCAGCTCGTCGCGCACCATGCGGATCCACATCGCGACCACGAAGATCGCGAACATCGGCCATTCGATGACGTAGGCCCAGCTCTGCAGGTTGCCGCCCTCGGCACGCGTCAGCTGCCACCAGCCGGCCAGCAGGAAGATCCCGATCAGCACGATGGCGATCAGGTGGAGCCCCAGCCAGCCGGGAGTGAAGAACCGTCGCACGTACGTGAGCGTACCCGCGTCGTCGCGGAACCGTGCCGGACCCCCGCCCCAAGCGACAGGACCGTGGCCCCCGCGCGGACCGGAAGGCCGCCGGCCGGCCCCCGCCTCACCCGGCCACCGGCACTAACGCGACTTCGGCCGCTCCGGCGGCGGGCCCGAATAGACGGCGCGCGGGCGCAGCGGGACCTCGCGGGCGTACTCCTCCATCGCGTGGGCCAGCCACCCCGCCGTACGGGCGACGGCGAACACCGCCTCGCCCGCCCCCTCGGTCATCCGGGCGACGTACGCGAGGGCGGCGAGCGCCACGTCGATCGCGGGCACGGGCAGCCGCCGGGCCCGTGCCTCGGCGAGGACCGCCTCGACCACCCGCAGGCGGTCGCGGTCCGGAGCGGTGGCGCGCACGATGTCGAGCAGGCACCTCGCGCGGGCGTCGCCGCCCGTGTACAGGCGGCCTCCGAAGCCCGGGACGCGGTCGCCGCGCCGGAGGCGTTCGCCGATGACCCGGCCCGCCCGGTCCGGACTGCCGACCTCGGCGAACAGCGCCTCGACGCCGAGCGACGCGCCGCCGTGGAGCGTCCCGCCGAGCACACCGAGACCCGCGCCGACGGCGGCGTACGGGTCCGCGCGCACGGACGCCGCGACCCGTACGGCCACGGTCGAGGCGGCCAGCTCATGATCGGCCAGCAGCACGAGCGCCGACCGCAGCGCCCCGACCGGCTCCGGCCGCGGCTCCACCGCCGTGAGGCGGGTCCACAGGCGGTCGGGGATCGCGGTCGCGGCCGGATCGTCCTCGCCCGGGAGCGCGTCGACCATGCCCGCGATGAGGTTGCGGCCTGCGGCGGTCACGGCCGCCGGGTCGAGGGTGAGGCGCAGCGGATCGGCGGTCGCGAGCGCCACCGTGATCACCTGGAGGCGTTCGAGCGGCAGGGTGCCCGCCGCCAGCCCGGACTGGGCCGCACGGGCGGCGGCCACCGCGTCCGGGTGGGCCCGCCACGGCGTCGTCGCGGTCGTCTCCTCGCCGGTCCACAGCCAGTGCGCGACGTCCTCGAACCGGTGAGTCGCGGCCAGGCGGAGGGCGTCGCGTCCGCGGTAGTAGGGCCGGTCGTCGCCCAGAACGGTCAGCCGCGACTCGATGACCAGCTCGTGCCCGCCGCGCCGAGGGCGGCCCCGCCGGGCGAGCTCCTCGATCTCGGCCGGGTCGAACAGGCTCCGCCGGCCGTCCGGCGTACGGGCGCGGCGCAGCATCCCGCGGCTCACGTAGGCGTACAGCGTGGCAGGCTTGACGCCGAGCCGGTCCGCCGCGCTCGCCGCGTCGATCCATGCGCCCGGCTCCGTCACCCTGCCTCCATTGATTTCCGTCAATATTGACGGGCATTCTCCGCTCCGGGAAACGGCCGCCGCAACCCCCGTTCCGGCCGCGGGGTGATGTCGGAAACCCGCGAGCGGCGGGCATGCCCGTGTTGGTAGGAAAGAGGGATGGACGTCGCGATCGAAGCCATGGACACCCCGCTGGGCACGCTGGCCTACGCCTGCACCCCGCTCGGGCTGTCCGGCCTGGCCTTCCGCGACACGCCACGCGAGCGGGCGCGGCTGCGCGGCGGCCTGCCGCTCGTGGCGGCCCCCGAGCGCACTGAGACCGTACGCCGGCGGCTGGCCGCCTACTTCGACGGCCGCGAGGCGGACTTCGACCTGCCCATCGACTGGCGCCACACGTCGGGGGCGCAGCGCGAGGTGCTGGAGAAGCTCTACGCCGGCGTGCCGTACGGCCGCACCGTGACGTACGGAGAGCTGGCCGGCCTCAGCGGCACCGGCGTCCCGGCACGGGGAATCGGCACGATCATGGGCTCCAACCCGATCCCGATCGTGGTCCCCTGCCACCGCGTGGTCGCCTCGGACGGCCTCGGCGGCTACAGCGGGGGCACCGGCATCGAGGTGAAACGCTGGCTGCTCACCCTGGAGGGCGCCATCCCCGCGACCCTCGACTGGGACCCCGCGACCGGACCCTGACGCCTCACGGTCTGTCTCGAGGTCCCCGTCCGTAGCGAGCGGCGTCCAGGCGGCGCGTCGCAAGGCGGAGGAGGGAGTCAGCCTGGTGTTGGCTGGCGACCGACGACAACGCGGCGAGGCGTCGTCTGGGCGCCGCGCAGTAGGACGGCGGGGCTTCGAGACAGGCCCTAGTAGTGCTTTGTTAGGTGGTTAAGGCGAGGGGCTGTCGGCAGGTGGGGCAGTGGCCTGTCCAGGTGGCGAGTAGTGCCTGTAGCTCGCGGAGGACTTTGTAGAGGGTCAGGCCGCCCCGGTCGCTTTTGGGCTGGTCAGCCGCAGGGTCGTGAGGAACAGGTGGGCGGCGGTGACGAGGGTGACGTGGCGGTTCCAGCCGGTCCAGGTGCGGCCTTCGTAGTGGTCCAGGCCCAGGCCGGTTTTGAGTTCGCGGTAGTCGTGTTCGATGCGCCAGCGGATCTTCCCGAGCCGGACCAGATCGTGCAGTGGGGTGTCGGCGGGCAGGTTCGACAGCCAGTACTTGACCGGCTCGTCCTCCTCCG
>NZ_BSTJ01000012.1 GCF_030269445.1 Actinoallomurus iriomotensis | reverse complement strand
CTAGGGCCTGTCTCGAAGTCCCCGTCCGTAGCGAGCGGCGTCCAGGCGGCGCGTCGCAAGGCGGAGGAGGGAGTCAGCCTGGTGTTGGCTGGCGACCGACGACAACGCGGCGAGGCGTCGTCTGGACGCCGCGTAGTAGGACAGCGGGGCTTTGAGACCGGCCCTAGGCGCGGTCGTCGGCGGTGTTCAGGAGACGCGCCGTGTCGTCGGTGAAGATCGGGCTGTAGGACCGCCACTCCTCGCTGCCGCCCTCCTGGTACCCGCCGATCACGCCGACGACGTGCCCGCTCTGCGTACGGGCGTCGTAGTCGCTCAGCCAGGGGCTGCCGCTGGTGCCGCCGTAGAAGCCGTGGCAGTCGAACCGCATCTGGGTCCTGCTCTGCCGGGCCGCGCGGCCGGCGCAGCCGACCGGACGGTCGGCCGGATAGTTCTCCTTCGCCGGATAGCCCGCGACGACCACCCGGATGCCGGGTCCCTGGTTGATCTCCAGGGTGTTCGCCCCGACCACGTCGGCGATGCGGCGGCCGGCCATGATCTGTACGGCCGCGAAGGCGAAGTCCAGGTCCGGGTCGCCGTGCTGGAGCCAGCGCTTGTCCGCCACCATCAGCCACACCGGCCAGGTGCCGTACGGCCGGTGCCCGGCGCTGTAGCGCGGCACGAACACGATGTGCCGGTGCCACGTGTGCGCGCCCTCGTTGTAGAGGCAGTGCGCCGCGGTCAGCAGCATGTTCCGCTTCGGCGTACGGACCACGCTCGCGGTGCAATAGTGGCCGCCCGAGCCGCTGTTGAAGAACAGCGCGCCGATCACCCGGCTGCCCGCCACGCTCCGCGCGACCGGCACCTCCATCCCCGTGCCGAAGCGCGCCCGGCCGCCGCCGAGAGGCGTCGCGCGCGCCATCCGCTCCGGCGTCCAGTAGGCCACGGCCGCGGCTCCCCGGTCGGCCGACGTCACGACTCCCGCGGAGGCCTCCGGGACGTACGACAGGAGCGGCACGGCGGTCAGGACACCGCAGAGCAGGGCTTTCACCGGACCTCCGAGTGTGGACGGCGGACACGAGCGACTCCATCGTCGTTCACACGCGCAGCGGATTCCCGCAGGTCAGAGGGTGTGTCGTCATGAGTTGAGGTCAACGTACGGACCGGAGTCGGCAAACACCCGTCCATCGGTGGGCCGCCGTGGGCAGAGCTCGGCTAGCGTGCGGCCCAGACCAGAGGGGGGCTGGAAGGGGATGCCTGTGCGCGCTGTCCGTACGGCGGCGGCCCTGGCCTGCGCCACGATCGTCGCCGGCGCCGGCCTCGCGGCGGCCGACTCGATCACCGTGACACCCGGCTCCCCCCGGCCCGGCCAGCAGGTCCACATCAGCGTCCCCGGGTGCGCCACCGGGTCGAGCGCGCACGTCGCCGTCTCTCCGGCCTTCACGACCAACGTCACGCTCTACGGCAAGGCCGACACCGGCGACGCCGACCCGACGATCCGCCAGGAGCTCAGACCCGGCACCTACCCGGTCACGGCGTACTGCGGCGCGGACACCGTGCAGGGCACGATCTCCGTCGCCGCGGGCACCGACCCGTCCGGCGACCACGGCGGCGGGACGAACAACTGGCTGCTCATCGTGGTGTTCGTCGTCGTCGCGGGCGTCGTCGCCGCGTTCGTGTTCGGCCGGCGCGGCAGACGCGTCAGCTAGTGCGCGTCAGGACGTAGTCGCACAGGGACATGAACGCCGCACGGGCCGGCCGGTCGGACAGCGTGGCCAGCTCCGCGCGCGCCTCGTCCACCCACTGGCGCAGGTCGGCGCGGGCGCGGTCCATGGCCGGGTGGGCCCGCAGCAGCGCGAGCGCCTCCGCGTGCCGCGCGTCGTCGGACAGGTCCGAGTCGAGCAGCTCCCGCAGGCGTGCGTCCTCCGGCGACGTGGACCGCAGGACGTGCAGCACCGGCAGCGTACGGACGCCTTCGCGCAGATCCGTGCCGGGGGTCTTGCCCGACTCGGCCGAGTCGGAAGCGACGTCGAGGATGTCGTCGGAGAGCTGGAAGGCGATGCCGATCTTCTCGCACACCGACGTCAGCGTCCGGACGACCTCCGGTTCGGCGCCCGCGAGCAGGGCGCCCAGGTGGCCCGAGGCGGCGATCAGCGACCCCGTCTTGCCCGCCACGACGTCGAGGTAGTGCTGCAGCGGGTCGGCGCCCTCGGTCGGCCCCGCCGTCTCCTCGATCTGGCCCTGGACCAGCCGGGCGAAGGTGCGGGCCTGGATGCGCACCGCCTCCGTACCGAGGTCGGCCAGGACGTCGGAGGCGCGCGCGAACAGGTAGTCGCCGGTGAGGATGGCCACGGTGTTGTCCCAGCGGGAGTTGGCCGAGACCTCGCCGCGGCGCATCACCGCCTCGTCCATCACGTCGTCGTGGTAGAGCGTCGCCAGGTGGGTCAGCTCCACCACGACCGCGGCCGGGATGACGCCCGGCGCCTCCGGGTCGCCGAACTCCGAGGCGAGCAGCACGAGCATCGGCCGGAACCGCTTGCCGCCCGCCTCGGCGAGATGGCGAGACGCGTCGCTCAGGAGCGCATGGTCACTCTGCACCGAACTCCGCAGCATCTCCTCCACTGCGGACAGCCGCTTCAACAGATCCGCTGCGAGTGTGTCATCGACGGCCGGAAGGCCCAGAAGGGCACTACTCACAGACTCTCCCGAGGGGTCAGCGAACGAAGAACTGGCTGGCGGCCGATTGGGCCAGATGAAGCGCAGGCCCCGGAACCACGCCCAGGACAACAGTAGCCAACGCGCCGACCACGACCGCCGTCGTACTGGTCGGACTGAAGACCACCGCGGGCCCGTCGGCGGCGGGATCGCTGAAGAACATCAGCACGATCACGCGGACGTAGAAGAACGCGGCGATCGCCGAGGACACCACGCCGACGATCACCAGAGGGGTCGCCCCACCGGAGACCGCCGCCTGGAAGACCGCGAACTTTCCGGTGAAGCCGCTGGTCAGCGGGATACCGGCGAAGGCCAGCAGGAAGAACGCGAACGTCCCGGCGAGCAGTGGCTGGCGCTTGCCGAGCCCGGCCCAGCGCGACAGGTGCCACGCCTCACCGCCGGCGTCGCGGACCATCGTGATGATCGCGAACGCGCCGACCGTCGTGAAGCCGTACGCCGCGAGATAGAAGAGCGTGCTCGACAGGCCCGCCTTGTTCGTGGCGATGACACCGGTCAGCAGGAAGCCGCCGTGCGCGATCGAGGAGTAGGCGAGCATCCGCTTGACGTCCGTCTGCGTGATCGCGACGACCGCGCCGAGGACCATGGTGAGGATGGCCACCGCCCACATCACCGGCCGCCAGTCCCAGCGCAGTGTCTCGAACCCGACGTAGAACACGCGCAGGATGCCGCCGACCGCCGACACGAGCGTGCACGAGGCCATCAGCGCGGTGATCGCCGTCGGGGCGCCCTGGTAGACGTCGGGCTTCCACACCTGGAACGGCGCGGCGCCCATCTTGAACAGCAGCCCGACGCTGAGCAGCGCGACACCGGCGAGCAGCAGCGGCTCCATGCCGCCCTTCTGGCTGATCGCGAGCTGGATGTCCGACAGCCGCACCGAACCGGCGAAGCCGTACAGCAGCGCGGTGCCGTACAGGAAGAACGCCGAGGAGAAGGCGCCGAGCAGGAAGTACTTGACCGCGGCCTCCTGCGAGAGCAGGCGGCGCCGCCGGGCGAGGCCGCACAGGAGGTACAGCGGCAGCGACAGGACCTCCAGGGCCACGAACATGGTCAGCAGGTCGTTGGCCGCCGGGAAGATCAGCATGCCGCCCACCGCGAACAGCATGAGCGGGAAGACCTCGGTCTGGAGGATGCCCGCGACCAGGCTCTCGCGCTCCTCCGCGGTGCCGGGCACCGAGGACGCCTGCGCGGTGAACGGGCTCGGCTCGTGCCGCCGCTCGGCGATGAGGAGCAGCGACATCAGCGCGAGCACGAGGATCGTGCCCTGGATGAACAGGGTCGGCCCGTCGACGCCGACCGCGCCCAGTGCCGCGACGTGGTGCGGGGTGTGGGAGACGCCCATGACGATCGTCCACACGAAGGCCACGACCAGGCCGACCAGTGACACCCCGACCTGGGACCAGTAACGGTACGGGCGCGACACGAAGGCCTCGATGAGCACGCCCACGGCCGCCGCGCCGAGCACGATCAGGATCGGGGCCAGCTGCCCGTACTCGATGTGCGGCGGGGTGATGCTCCCGGCCGCGACACTGACCTGACTCACGGGCGGATTCCCTTCTCCGCGATGGTCGGCTGGGGGTCGTGCTTCTCGACCTTGACCATCGTCTGCTTCACGGACGGGTTGATCATGTTCAGCGCGGGCTTCGGGTAGAAGCCGAGGACGACGAGGAGCACCAGCACCGGCGCGATGACGACCAGCTCACGCTTGGACAGATCCCGCATGCCGGCCACCTTCTCGGTCGGCGGGCCGCTCATCGTGCGCTGGTACATCCACAGGATGTAGACGGCGGCCAGGACGATGCCGCTCGTGGCGATGATCGCCGGCACCTTGTAGCGCGTGAACGTACCCACGAGGACCAGGAACTCCGACACGAACGTGGAAAGCCCCGGCAGTGAGAGGCCGGACAGGCCCGCGACGAGGAACGTGCCGGCGAGCAGCGGAGCGACCTTCTGCACGCCGCCGAAGGCGTCGATCCGGGACGAGCCGCGGCGGGCGATGAGGAAGCCCGCGACGAGGAACAGCGCGCCGGTCGAGAAGCCGTGGTTGACCATGTAGAGCGTCGCACCGGTCTGGCCCTGCGTGGTCATCGCGAAGATGCCCAGCGTGATGAAGCCGAAGTGCGAGATCGAGGTGTAGGCGATCAGCCGCTTGATGTCGATCTGGCCGATCGCCAGCACCGCGCCGTACACGATGCCGATGACCGACAGCGTCAGCACCACCGGCGTGAACCACTTGGCCGCGCCGGGGAACAGCTCCAGGCAGAACCGCAGCATGCCGTACGTGCCGACCTTGTCCAGCACGCCGACGAGCAGCACGGCGGCGCCGGCCGGCGCCTGTCCCGCGGCGTCGGGCAGCCACGTGTGGAACGGCACGAGCGGCGCCTTGATCGCGAAGGCGACGAAGAAGCCGAGGAACAGCCACTTGGCCGTGGTCGGCTCGATGTGAAGGTTCCGCAGCTCGTCGAACAGGAAGGTGCCGTGGCCGGCGTTGGCCGACTGGACGTACAGGGTGATCACCGCGGCGAGCATGAGCAGCCCGCCGAACAGGGAGTACAGCAGGAACTTCACCGCGGCGTACGAGCGCTGCGCGCCGCCGTAGGACCCGATGATGAAGTACATCGGGATGAGCATGGCCTCGAAGAACACGTAGAACAGGAAGATGTCGGTCGCCGCGAAGACACCGATCATCATGGCCTCGAGGGCCAGCAGCAGCGCGAAGTACGTCTTGACCGAGCGCTTCGGCGGCGCCTCCACGCCGCCGGAGCGCTCCGCGTCGTTCCAGGAGGCGAGCACGACCAGCGGCACGAGGATCACCGACAGCAGGATCAGCACCAGCGCGACGCCGTCGACCCCGACCGCGTAGTGCACGCCGAACTGCTTGATCCACCAGTACTTCTCGGTGAACTGGAAGCGCGGCCCGCCGTTGTCGAAGCCGATCGCCATCGCGATGGCGAGGACGGCGACGACCAGCGTGACGACGAGCGCGGTGAGCTTGGCGAGCTCGTCCCGGCCCTTCGGCAGGAACGCCACCAGCAGCGCCCCGAGTGCGGGGATCGCGATGAGCGCCGTCAGCATGTCAGATCCTCACCAGGAGCAGGGCGCCGACGATGAGGGCGGCACCGAAGAACATGGACAGTGCGTACGAGCGGACGAAGCCCGTCTGCACCCGTCGCACCCGGCCGGACGTGCCGCCCACGAAGGCGGCGATGCCGTTGACGAGGCCGTCGACGCCACGCCCGTCGAAGTAGACGGTCAGGCGGGTCAGCCACTGGCCGGGCCGCATGAACAGCGACTCGTTCAGCGCGTCGCCGTACAGGTCCTTGCGGGCCGCCACGACCGGGAAGCTCCCGGCCGGCGCCGTGCGTGGCACGGGGCGCCGCAGGTACTGCAGGTACGCGATACCGACCCCGACGACCATCAGCACGAACACCACGATGGTGTACGGGGTGAACAGCTTGTGCGCCGCCTCGGGCGCGCCGACGACCGGGGCGAGGAAGTTCGCGAACCGGTCGCCCGCGATCAGGAAGGCGCCGCCCGCGACCGAGCCGACGGCCAGCAGGATCAGCGGGATCGTCATGACCGACGGCGACTCGTGCGGGTGGACGTCCTCTTCCCAGCGCTTCTCGCCGAAGAACGTCATGAACATCACGCGGGACATGTAGTACGCGGTGATGCCGGCGCCGATCAGCGCCGCCCAGCCGAGGATCTGGCCGGACGTGCCGCCCTTCTCGAAGGCCGAGTCGATGATGCCGTCCTTGGTCCACCAGCCGGACAGGAAGGGGAAGCCGATGATGGCCAGGTAGCCGAGGCCGAACGTCGCGAAGGTGATCGGCATGACCTTGCGCAGGCCGCCGTACTTTCGCATGTCGACGTCGTCGTTCATGCCGTGCATGATCGAACCGGCGCCGAGGAAGAGCCCGGCCTTGAAGAAGCCGTGCGCGATGAGGTGCGCGATCGCGAAGACGTAGCCCGCCTTGCCGATGCCGGCGGCCAGCATCATGTAGCCGATCTGCGACATCGTCGAGCCCGCGAGGGCCTTCTTGATGTCGTCCTTGGCGCAACCGATGAGCGCACCGGCGATCAGCGTGGCCGCGCCGACGATCGTCACCAGCAGGCGTGCCTGCGACGACAGCTCGAAGATCGCGTGCGAGCGGACGACCAGGTAGACGCCCGCGGTCACCATGGTCGCGGCGTGGATGAGCGCCGACACCGGGGTCGGGCCCTCCATCGCGTCCAGCAGCCAGGACTGGAGCGGGAGCTGGGCCGACTTACCGCAGGCGCCGAGCAGGAGCAGCAGGCCGATCGCGGTGATCGTGCCGTGGGAGGCCTCCGAGGCGTGCCCGAAGACGTCGGTGAAGCTGATCGAGCCGAACGTGACGAACATCAGCATGATCGCCACCGAGAGGCCGAAGTCACCGACCCGGTTGACGATGAACGCCTTCTTGGCCGCCGTGGCCGCGCTCGGCTTGTGCTGCCAGAACCCGATCAGCAGGTACGAGGCGAGACCCACGCCCTCCCAGCCGACGTACAGGCCGAGGTAGTTGTCGGCGAGCACGAGCAGGAGCATGGACGCCACGAACAGGTTGAGGTACGCGAAGAACCTCCGCCGATCCGGGTCGTGGGACATGTAGCCGATCGAGTAGATGTGGATCAGCGAGCCGACCCCGGTGATCAGCAGGACGAAGCTGATCGACAGCGGGTCGAGCAGGAGGTTCACATCGGCCTTGAACGACCCGACCGAGACCCACTGGTACACGTGGACCAGCCGGGTCCGGCCGTCCCCGGGCTGGCCGAGCATCTGCACGAACGCGAGGACGCCCACCACGAAGGACGCGAGCGACATCGCGACGCCGAGCAGGTGGCCCCACTTGTCGGTACGGCGGCCGCCGAGCAGCAGGATCGCGGCGCCCACGAGCGGGAACGCGATCAGCAGCCACGCGGCGGACTGCATCCCGGTGGCCGCCTGCGTGTGCAGTTGCGGGCCGGCTTCGGCGAGAAGGTTCGTCATCGAGTGGTCCTCAGTACTTCAGCAGGTTCGCGTCGTCGACCGACGAGGACTTGCGGCTCCGGAAGATCGCCATGATGATCGCCAGCCCGACGACGACCTCGGCCGCGGCCACCACCATCACGAAGAACGCGATGATCTGCCCGTCGAGGGCGCCGTGCATGCGGGAGAAGGCCACGAACGCGAGGTTGGTGGCGTTCAGCATGAGCTCGACGCACATGAAGATCACAATGGCGTTGCGGCGGATGAGCACCCCGACCGCGCCGATCGTGAACAGAATGGCGGAGAGCGCCAGGTAATGCCCGGTCACTTCTTCTCCTCCTTTGATTCGGAGGTCTCGGACTCGGCGCGCTCGACCTCGACCTGGCCTTCGACCTGGCCTTCCAGCACCGCCTTGACCGTCGCGGTGCCGTGGCGGAGCGCCGACTCGGGCCCCTCGCCGTGCAGGTCGTCGTGCGAACCGCCGCGGCGGCGGGCGATGACCGGGCTGACCGACAGCTCCGACACCGACCCGTCCGGCAGCAGCGCCGGCATGTCGACCGCGTTGTGCCGGGCGTACGTGCCGGGCGGCGGCAGCGGCGAGACCTGGTCGCTCTTGATCCGCGCCTGGGACAGCTCGCGCTGCGTCGGCTTGGGCTTGAGGCGCTCGCGGTGGGCCAGCACCATCGCGCCCAGCGCCGCGGTGATCAGCAGGGCGCTGGTCACCTCGAAGGCGAAGATGTAGCCCTGGATGTTGTTGCTCACCCGCAGGGCGTTGGCGGTGTCGCTGCCGTCGTTGGCGTTGTTGCCGAACAACAGCCGGGCCAGGCCCATGACGTTGCCGCCGTTGGAATTGGCCTTCGACAGGCCGGCGCTCGTCGGGAGCGTCGCGTCACCGATGCCGAGGATCAGCAGCACGCCGAAGCCGATGCCGGCGATCGCCGCGGCGACCCGCTGGCCCCTGATCGTCTCGACCATGGACTCGGTCGAGCTGACCCCGACGACCATGATGACGAACAGGAAGAGCATCAGCACCGCGCCGGTGTAGACGATCACCTGCACGAACGCCAGGAACGGAGCCTCGTTCACGGCGTAGAACACCGCGAGGGACAGCATCACCACGGCGAGCAGCAGCGCGGAGTACACGACCTTCCGCATGAAGATCATGCCGAGCGCCGCGGCGACGGACACGATGGCCAGGACCCAGAAGATCCCCGACTCACCGGTCTGATGCGCCCCTGCCGCGATCGCATTCATGAGCCCTCCTCGTGTTCCTTGGAGGCGCCGAGGAGGTAGTAGTCCTCTTCGGTCTCCCCGAGCCGCATGTCGTGCGGCGGGAGCTCCATGCCCTCGGTCAGCGGCGCGAGCAGCATCTCCTTGGTGTAGATGAGGCTCTCGCGGCTGTCGTCGGCGAGTTCGTACTCGTTGGTCATCGTGAGCGCCCGCGTCGGGCACGCCTCGATGCACAGGCCGCAGAGGATGCAGCGCAGATAGTTGATCTGGTACGTCCGGCCGTAGCGCTCACCCGGGGAGTAGCGCGCCTCCTCGGTGTTGTCGGCGCCCTCCACGTAGATCGCGTCCGCGGGGCAGGCCCAGGCGCAGAGCTCGCAGCCCACGCACTTCTCCAGGCCGTCGGGCCAGCGGTTGAGCTGGTGCCGGCCGTGGAAGCGCGGCGCGGTGGGCTTCTTCACCTCGGGGTATTCGACCGTCTCCACCTTCATGAACATCTGGTGGAAGGTGACACCGAACCCCTTGACCGGGTTCAGGAAATCAAGCACGGGTGGCCTCCGTGGATTTGTTCGCACGGGCGTTCCCGGCACCGTGGTAGTGCGGCGCGTCGAGCGGGGGCACCGGGAACCCGCCCGCCATCGGATCCGGCTCCGGCTCGGCCGTCTCCTCCGCCGTCTCGGCCTTCCCCGAGCCGGAGGCCCGTTCCCAGACCACCGAGACGATGAGCAGGACGATGATCACGGCCGCCGCGATGAGCATCACCGGGCGCATGTCGTGCTGCTGGTTGCGCAGCGCGCGCACCGTCGACACGAAGAGGATCCAGCCCAGCGACACCGGGATGAGGACCTTCCAGCCCAGCCGCATCAGCTGGTCGTAGCGGACGCGCGGCAGCGAGGCCCGGACCCAGACGAAGCCGAAGATGAACAGCCACATCTTGACCAGGAACCACAGGATCGGCCACCAGCCGGAGTTGGCGCCGGCCCAGATGCCGGTGATCGGCCACGGGGCGCGGTAACCGCCGAGGAACAGCGTCGTGGCCAGCGCGGACAGCGTCGCCATGTTGATGTACTCGGCGAGGTAGAACATCAGGAACTTCAGCGAGGAGTACTCGGTGTGGTAGCCCGCGACCAGTTCGCCCTCGCCCTCGGGAAGGTCGAACGGGATGCGGCCCGACTCCCCCAGCATCGTGAACAGGTAGATCACGAACGAGGGGAACAGCAGGACGACGTACCACGACGGGTAGTGGCCGGTCATGCCGAGGAAGTGGTACGTGCCGCCGTGCGCCTGGGCGTCGACGATCTCCGACGTCGACAGCGACCCGGCGAACAGGAACACCGCCACGAACGACAGGCCCATCGCGATCTCATAGGAGATCACCTGCGCGCTGGAGCGCATGCCGCCGAGCAGGGAGTACGGCGACATCGACGACCAGCCGGCCAGCACGAAGCCGTACACGCCCATCGAGGACATCGCCAGGACCAGCAGCACGGCGACGGGCAGGTCGGTGAGCTGCAGCGGCGTCTTGTGACCGCCGATCGAGACGATGCCGCCGAACGGGATGATCGAGAACGACACCAGCGCGGGCGCCGCGGCCATCACCGGGGCGAGGAAGAAGACGATCTTGTCCACGCCGCGCGGGACGATGTCCTCCTTGGTCGCGCCCTTGACGCCGTCGAGCAGCGACTGCAGCAGGCCGAACGGTCCGGCGCGGTTGGGGCCGGGGCGCAGCTGCATGCGGCCGATGATCCGGCGCTCCGCCCAGACGGCCATGAGCACCGTCAGCAGCAGGAACACGAAGATCACCAGCGCCTTGGCGCCGATCAGCCACCACGGGTCGCAGCCGAACGAGCCGAGCCCGTACGGCTTGCCGGTGCACTGTTCGGTCCGCGGCGTGGCGGAGGCCACCGCCTCCGCGAGGACGTGTGTGGCAATCATGCCCCACTCCCGTTCTGGATCTTCACGACTCCTCCGGCCTGGACGCCGAGATCGCGGTAGACCGCCGAACCCGGTGAGTTGGCGGGCACCCAGACCACGCGGTCCGGCATGTCGGTGACCTCCAGCGGCAGGGTGATCTCGCCGTGCGCCGTGGCCACGGTGACCTTCCCGTCCGCTCCGATCTCCTCCGCGGTGGCCGCGCTCAGCCGCGCGACCGGGGTCTTGGCGGTGCCGGCGAGGTACGGCTCGCCGTCCTGCAGGCGGCCCGCGTCGAGCAGCATCCGCCAGGTCGCCAGGACCGCCTCGCCCGCGGCGGGCTCACCCGGAACCTTGGCGGCGACGCTCGGCAGACCCGGCCGCGTGCCCCGGAAGCCGCCCAGCGTGGCCAGCTCGCGGCGGGCCGACGCGGAGTCGGGCAGGCCGAGGTGGACGTCCATCAGGTCGGCGATCGTGGCGAGCACCTTGAGGTCCGGCATGGCCTGCCGCACCTTCAGCACGGCCTCGAACGGACGGCCGCGGCCCTCCCAGTTGACGAACGTGCCGGCCTTCTCGGTCACGGCCGCCACCGGCAGCACCACGTCGGCCCGGTCGGTGACCGCGGTCACGCGCTGCTCCAGGCTGACGATGAACGGCGTGGCCTCCAGTGCGGCCAGCACGCCCGACGGGTCGGGCAGGTCGTACGGGTCGACGCCGCCGACGAGCAGGGCGTCGATCTTCTCGTCGAGCGCGGCGGCGAGAATGCCCTCGGTGTCGCGCCCCTGCGCCTCGGGCAGGGCGGCGACGCCCCAGGCCCGCGCGACCTCGGCGCGGGCGGCCGCGTCGGTGACCGGGCGGCCGATCGGCAGCAGGCCGGGCAGCGCGCCCGCCTCGATGGCGCCGCGCTCACCGGCCCGGCGGGGCACCCAGGCGAGCCGCGCGCCGGTGGCCGCGACGAGCCGTCCGACGGCGGACAGCGCGCCCGGCACCGCGCCGAGCCGCTCGCCGACGAGGATGATCGCGCCTTCGCTCTTGAGCAGCTCCGCGGCGGCCTTGCCCTCGGTGTCCAGCCCGATGCCGGTGATCAGATTGCCGAGCGTCTCGGCCTCGGAGCCGGGGGCGGTGGCCACCAGCGTGCCACCGAGCTTGGCCAGGCCGCGGGACGCGAACGGCGCGATCGAGTACGTCTTCAGGCCGTGCTTGCGGGCAGCCTTGCGGAGCCGCAGGAAGACGATCGGCGACTCCTCCTCCGGCTCGAAGCCGGCCAGGAGCACGACGGGCGCCTTCTCCAGCTGGTCGTAGGTGACCGAGATGGGGCTGCCCGCGACGGTCGCCGCGAGGAAGTCGGCCTCCTCGCGCGAGTGCGCGCGGGCGCGGAAGTCCACGTCGTTGGTGCCGAGGGCGACCCGGGCGAACTTGGCGTACGCGTAGGCGTCCTCCAGCGTGACCCGGCCGCCGGTCAGCACGCCGGCCTTGCCGCGGGCCTTCGCCAGCCCCTCGGCCGCGATGGTCAGCGCCTCGTTCCAGGAGGCGGGCTCCAGCACGCCGTCCTCGTTGCGCACCAGCGGGTGGGTCAGCCGGTCCGGCGTCGTGGTGTAGGTGAACGCCCAGCGGCCCTTGTCGCAGTTCCACTCTTCGTTGACCTGCGGGTCGTCGCCGGCCAGCCGCCGCGTCACCTTGCCGCGGCGGTGGTCGGTGCGCTGGGCGCAGCCGGACGCGCAGTGCTCGCAGACGCTCGGCGTCGAGACCAGGTCGAACGGCCGGGAGCGGAAGCGGTACGCCGCGCCGGTGAGCGCGCCGACCGGGCAGATCTGCACGGTGTTGCCGGAGAAGTAGGACTGGAACTCGTGGCCGGGCGCGAGGCCGACCTGCTCCTTGGCGCCCCGCTCCAGCAGGTCGATGAACGCGTCGCCGGCGATCTCGTCGGAGAACCGGGTGCAGCGGGCGCACTGGACGCACCGCTCACGGTCAAGCAGCACCTGCGTGGACAGCGCGATCGGCTTGGGGAAGGTGCGCTTCTTCTCCACGAACCGCGACTCGCCGCGGCCGTTGGACATCGCCTGGTTCTGCAGCGGGCACTCGCCGCCCTTGTCGCAGACCGGGCAGTCCAGCGGGTGGTTGATGAGCAGCAGCTCCATCACACCGTGCTGGGCCTTGTCGGCGACCTCGGAGGTGAGCTGGGTCTTGACCACCATGCCCGGCATGACCGTGACCGCGCAGGACGGCTGCGGCTTGGGCATCCCGCGGCCGTTGCCGGCGTCGGGGATCTCCACCAGGCACTGCCGGCAGGCGGCCACCGGCTCCAGCAGCGGGTGGTCGCAGAACCGCGGGATCTGGATGCCGAGCAGCTCGGCGGCCCGGATGATCAGCGTGCCCTTGGGCACACTGATCTCGAACCCGTCGATCGTCAGCGTGACCAGGTCCTCTTTCGGTACACCCCCAGGCTGCTGGGGAGAGGCCGCCGAGCCGCCACTCATGGTAACCGTCATGCGTTGGCTCCTGCCCAAACGGTGGAAGCCGCCTCGTCGAAGGGACAGCTTCCCGTCTCGAAGTGCCGGATGTACTCCTCGCGGAAGTGCTTGATGCTGGAGGTCACCGGGCTCGTGGCACCGTCTCCCAGCGCGCAGAAGGAGCGGCCGAGGATGTTGTCGGACAGGTCGAGGAGCGTCTCGAGGTCCTCCTCGGTGCCCTGACCCGCCTCCAGGCGCTTCAGCATCTGCTTGTACCAGTACGTGCCCTCACGGCACGGCGTGCACTTTCCGCAGGACTCGTGCGCGTAGAACTCGCTCCAGCGCAGCACCGCGCGGACGACGCAGACCGTCTCGTCGAAGATCTGCAGCGCCCGGGTGCCGAGCATCGAGCCCGCCGCGCCGACCGACTCGAAGTCGAGCGGCACGTCGAGGTGCTCGTCGGTGAAGATCGGCGTGGAGGAGCCGCCCGGGGTCCAGAACTTCAGCCGGTGCCCGGCGCGGATGCCGCCGGCCATGTCGAGCAGCTCGCGCAGCGTGATGCCGAGCGGCGCCTCGTACTGGCCGGGCCGCGTGACGTGGCCGGACAGGCTGAAGATGCCGAAGCCCTTGGACTTCTCGGTGCCCATCGAGGCGAACCAGTCGGCGCCGTTGGCGACGATCGACGGGACGCTCGCGATGGACTCGACGTTGTTGATGACGGTCGGCCCGCCGTACAGGCCGGCCACCGCCGGGAACGGCGGCTTGAGGCGCGGCTGGCCGCGGAACCCCTCCAGAGAGTCCAGCAGCGCCGTCTCCTCACCGCAGATGTACGCGCCGGCGCCGCTGTGCACGACGAGTTCGAGGTCGTAGCCGGAGCCGAGGATGTCCGTGCCGATGTAGCCGGCCTCGTACGCCTCGGCGACCGCCTGCTGGAGGCGGCGGATGACGTGCAGCACCTCACCGCGCACGTAGATGACGGCGAAGTTCGCGCGGATGGCGTACGAGCTGATGATCACGCCCTCGACCAGCGCGTGCGGGTTGGCCATCATCAGCGGGATGTCCTTGCACGTGCCCGGCTCGGACTCGTCCGCGTTCACCACCAGGTAGTGCGGCTTGCCGTCACCCTGCGGGATGAAGCCCCACTTCATACCGGTGGGGAAGCCGGCGCCACCGCGTCCGCGGAGGCCGGAGTCCTTCACCGCCTGGATGATGTCGTCCTGCGGCATGCCCAGCGCGGTGCGCAGCGCCCGGTAGCCGCCGTCGGCCTCGTACGCCGAGCGAGTGAAGGAGTCGGGCCGGTCCCAGTACTTGGTCAGGATCGGCGTGAGGGTGGTCACTCGGCACCTCTTTCGGGCTCAGGGGCCTCCCAGCCGGACTCCTTGGCGAGCTGGAGGCCGCGCAGCGACGCGTAACCGGCCTGCGTGCCCTCTCCGGCACGGCCGTCGTTGAAGCCCGCGAGCACGCGGGACGCCTGCTTCCAGGTGCACACCGACTCCGCGCCGCGGGTCGGGGCGACCTGCTTGCCGGCCCGGATGTCGTCGACGAGCTGCTTGGCCTTGGCCGGAGTCATGTCGTCGAAGAACTCCCAGTTGACCATCATCACCGGGGCGTAGTCGCAGGCGGCGTTGCACTCGATGCGCTCGAGGCTGACCTTGCCGTCCTCGGTCGCCTCGTCGTGGCCGACGCCGACGTACTCGCTCAGCTCGCGCCAGATCTGGTCGCCGCCCATGATCGCGCACAGGCTGTTGATGCAGACGCCGACGTGGTAGTCGCCGACCGGCTCCTGCTTGTACTGCGTGTAGAAGGTCACCACGCCGGTCACCTGCGCCGGGGTGATGCCCACCGCGTCGGCGCAGAACTCGATGCCGTCGTCGGAGACGTACCCCTCCTCGGATTGCACGAGGTGCAGCAGCGGCAGCAGCGCCGAGCGCGGCTTGGGGTACCGCGCGATGATCTCCTTCGCGTCCCGCTCGAGACGCTCGAGAACCTCGGGCGCAAAACTCATCGGTCGACTCCCCCCATCACCGGGTCGATGCTGGCCACGGCCGCGATGACGTCGGCGATCATGGATCCTTCGGTCGCGGCCGGAATGGCCTGCAGGTTGGTGAAGGACGGGTCGCGGAAGTGCGCGCGGTACGGGCGCGTGCCGCCGTCGCTCACCAGGTGGCAGCCGAGCTCGCCGCGCGGCGACTCCACCGAGGCGTACACCTGGCCGGCGGGCACCCGGAAGCCCTCGGTCACCAGCTTGAAGTGGTGGATCAGCGCCTCCATGGACTGGCCCATGATGTGCGCGATGTGGTTGGGCGAGTTGCCCATGCCGTCCGGCCCGAGCGCGAGCTGCGCCGGCCAGCCGATCTTCTTGTCCTGGATCATCACCGGGCCGGACTTGGCCGAGCCGGAGCTCAGCCGGTCGAGGCACTGCTCGATGATCTTCAGCGACTCGTCCATCTCCTGCATGCGCACGAGGTAGCGGCCGTACACGTCGCAGGTGTCCTGGGTGGCCACCTCGAAGTCGTAGGTCTCGTAGCCGCAGTACGGCTGGGACTTGCGCAGGTCCCACGGGAGGCCGGTGCTGCGCAGCACCGGGCCGGTCACGCCGAGCGCCATGCAGGCGGCCAGGTCGAGGTAGGCGATGTTCTTGGTCCGCGCCAGGTAGACCGGGTTGGCGTCGAGCAGCTTGCGGAGCTGCTTGAACCGGTACCGCTCGCGCTTGACAAAGTCACCGATCTTGTCGATGGCGCCCGGAGGCAGGTCCTGCGCGACGCCGCCCGGCCGGACGTAGGCCATGTTCATGCGCAGCCCGGCGATCATCTCGAACAGGTCCAGGGCGTACTCGCGCTCGAGGAAGCCGTTGAGCATGACCGTGGTCGCGCCCAGCTCCAGGCCGAAGGTGGCGATCGCGACCAGGTGCGAGGAGATCCGGTTGATCTCCATCATCAGGACCCGGATGACCTGCGCCCGCTCGGGTACGTCATCGGTGATGCCGAGCAGCTTCTCCACGGCCAGGCAGTAGGACGTCTCGTTGAAGATCGGCGCGAGGTAGTCCATGCGGGTGCAGAACGTGGTCCCCTGGGTCCACGTCCGGTACTCCATGTTCTTCTCGATGCCGGTGTGGAGGTAGCCGATGCCGACGCGGGTCTCGTCGACGGTCTCGCCGTCGAGGGTGAGGATGAGCCGGAGCACGCCGTGCGTGGACGGGTGCTGCGGGCCCATGTTCACGACGAGGCGGTCGTCCTCGCTCTCCTGGGCGCCCTGGACGACCTCGTCCCAGTCCTGCCCGGCGACGTTGAAGACGGTGCCCTCGGTGGCCTCTTCCGTCCCGTAGGCGTCGTACTGCTGGGTCGGGCTCATACGTACGACCTCCGCTCGTCCGGCGGGGGCACCGTGGCCCCGCGGTACTCGACGGGGATGCCGCCGAGGGGGTAGTCCTTGCGCTGCGGGTGGCCCATCCAGTCGTCCGGCATCATGATCCGGGTGAGCGCCGGGTGCCCGTCGAAGACGAGCCCGAACATGTCGTACGTCTCGCGTTCGTGCCAGTCGTTGGTCGGGTAGACCGCGACGATGGAGGGGACGTGCGGGTCGGTGTCGGGGCAGGTCACCTCGATCCGCACGCGCCGGTTGTGCGTGATCGACAGGAAGGGGTAGACCGCGTGCAGCTCGGCGCCGGTCTCGGCCGGGAAGTGCACGCCGGAGACTCCGAGGCACAGCTCGAAGCGCAGCCGCGGGTCGTCGCGCAGCGTCTGGACGACGCCGAGGAGGTGCGTGCGCCGCACGACGAAGGTCAGCTCGCCCCGGTCGACCACGACGCGCTCGATCGCCTCGCCGAAGTCGGGGTAGGCCGCCTCGAGAGCGTCGGCGATCTCGTCGAACTCGCCCTCGGCTCCGGTGGTCGTCGGCCCGCCGTACGGGCGCTCGGCGCTGACCTTGGGCGACTGACGGACGACGAGGCGGCCGAAGCCGGAGGTGTCACCGGTCGTCCGGGCGCCGAACATGCCGTGGCGCGCGATGGGCTGCTCGGCCCGCTCCTCCTCGCCGTGCGCGGGGAGCTGGTCGGCGGCCTGCTCGGCCTGCTGCTCTGGGTGTTGAGAACTCATGAGGCCTCCTTCGTCGGAAGCGGGAGCATCAGAACGCTGTGCTTGTTGATTCGCTCGCTCCGCTCGCTCATGAAGTCACCTGCTGGGGCTGCTCAAGGAGGGGAAGCTGCCGGAGCCGGGCGCGCTCGAGCTCCTCGATCTCCTTCTTGCGATGGGGGCCCATCTTGGTGTTCTGGATCTTGTCGTGCAGCTTGAGGATGGCGTCCAGGAGCATCTCCGGCCGCGGCGGGCAGCCGGGCAGGTAGACGTCGACCGGCACGATGTGGTCGACGCCCTGGACGATCGCGTAGTTGTTGAACATGCCGCCCGAGGAGGCGCACACGCCCATGGCGATGACCCACTTGGGCGAGGCCATCTGGTCGTAGATCTGGCGCAGCACCGGCGCCATCTTCTGGCTGACCCGGCCCGCGACGATCATCAGGTCGGCCTGGCGCGGCGAGCCCGACGCGCGCTCCATGCCCCACCGGGAGAAGTCGTGGCGCGGGTCGCCCGTCGCCATCATCTCGATGGCGCAGCAGGCCAGGCCGAACGTCGCCGGCCAGACCGAACTCTTGCGCGCCAGCCCGAGGACCTGCTCGACCGTGGTGAGGATGACCCCGCTGGGGAGTTTCTCTTCTAGACCCATCTCAGTCCCACTCCAGACCGCCGCGCCGCCAGACGTAGGCGTACGCGATGAGGACGGTGACGATGAACAGCACCATTTCCACGAGACCGAACAGGCCCAGGTGGTCGAAGGCCACCGCCCACGGGTAGAGGAAAATGATCTCGATGTCGAAAACGATGAACAGCATCGCCGTCAGGTAGTACTTCACCGGGAATCGACCACCGCCGACGGGCTGCGGGGTGGGCTCGATACCGCATTCGTACGCCTCGAGCCGGGCACGGTTCCAGCGTTTCGGGCCGGTCAAAGACCCCATAACTACCGAAACAACCGCGAAACCAAGTGCTAGTACACCAAGTACGACAATCGGAACGTAGAGGTTCAAATCTCTACACCCCCCTCTCGGTGAAACTCATCGAGCGCGCGTCTGACGCGGCACGGCCGTCGATCACGACCGGGATTTCCATCCTAGGCACGGCGATCATCACTTCTTTCCTCGGGGTGTCACGCCGCCGGCGCGAGTTTCGACATCGCGTTGATCACCCGGTCCATCGCGTCGCCGCCCCGCGGATCGGTGAGGTTGGCGAGGAGCTTGAGCGTGAACCTCATCAGCACGGGGTGCGGCAGACCGTGGCGCGTCGCGAACTTCATCAGCCGCGGGTCGCCGATCGCCTTCACGAAGACCCGCCCGAGCGTGTAGTAGCCGCCGTACGCCTGCTTGAGGACCTGCGGGTAGTCGTGCAGGGCGCGCTCGCGCTGGGCCGCGGTCGGCCGGCCGAGCGCCTGCACGATGACCTCCGCCGCCATCTCGGCGGACTCCATCGCGTACGCGATGCCCTCGCCGTTGAACGGGTTGATCATCCCGCCGGCGTCGCCGACGAGCAGCAGGCCGCGCGTGTAGTGGGGCGTGCGGTTGAAGCCCATCGGGAGCGCGGCGCCGCGCACCGGGCCGGTGGCGTTCTCCTCGACGTAGCCCCATTCTTCGGGCATGCCGGCGAGCCAGCTCCGCAGCAGCGCGCGGTAGTCGACGTTCTTGAAGGCGTCGCTGGTGTTGAGCAGGCCCAGGCCGACGTTGGAGGTGCCGTCGCCGACGCCGAACACCCAGCCGTAGCCGGGCAGCAGGCGTTCGCCGTCCCACAGCTCCAGCCAGGACTCGAGGTAGTCGTCGTCGTGGCGGGGGCTGGTGTAGTAGCGGCGCACGGCCACGCCCATCGGGCGGTCGTCGCGCTTGCGCAGGCCCAGCGCGAGCGAGAGCCGGGTCGAGTTGCCGTCGGCCGCCACGACGAGCGGGGCGCTGAACCGGACCTCGCCGTCGGGGGTCTTGGCCACCACGCCGGTGATCCGGCCGGTGTCGTCCAGGATCGGCTCGGTCACGGAGGTGTTCATCCGGAGCTTGGCGCCCGCGGCGACCGCACGCTCGGCGAGGATCTGGTCGAAGTCCATCCGCGTACGGACCAGGCCGTAGTCGGGGTAGCTGGAAAGGTCGGGCCAGGGCAGTTCCATGCGGACGCCGCCGCCGATGATGCGCAGGCCCTTGTTGCGGATCCAGCCGGGAGCGTCGAGGTCGACGCCCATCTTCAGCAGCTGCTTGGTGGCGCGGGGGGTGAGTCCGTCACCGCAGACCTTCTCGCGGGGGAACACCGTCTTCTCCAGCAGGAGAACGTCGAGCCCGGCCTGGGCGAGGTGGTACGCGGTAGCCGAGCCCGCCGGACCGGCGCCGACGACGATCACGTCGGCCTCCGTCGCGGAGGTGTCCTGCGGAATTGCGGCGGGTGTCTCGATCACGAGCATCCTCTGTGGGCCATTGGTCGGTGGTGCCGCCTGCTGGGGGTGGCGGGCTCGATGCCGTGCCGGATCGTACGGCCCTGGAGGAGGCTCGGTGCGACCCGGGGTGCCATCTTCGGGTCTTGTTCTTTTGTGAAGCGCTTCACAAGCTTGGCTACACGCTGAGTCTAAACCTTCTCAGGGGCTGCTCGGGAACCGCGAGGCGGCGCCGATCGTTCCCGATCATTCGGCGTGGCCCGCCTGCCGGAGCGCGGCGCCTCTTGCGTAGGCTCGACGACCATGACGCGGGCATCCCTGGACAAGCAGCCGACCGAGGTCGCGGCCATGTTCGACCGTACGGCGGCGCGCTATGACCTGCTGAACGACCTGATGACCGGCGGCCTGGACCGCCGGTGGCGGCGCGAGGCCGTCCGCGCGCTGAACGCGCGCCCCGGTGAGGTGGTGCTGGACCTGGCGGCCGGCACCGGGACCTCGTCGGTGCCGATCGCCGAGGCCGGAGCGCTGACCGTCGCATGCGACTTCTCCCTCGGGATGCTGCGCGAGGGCGTGCGCCGCCAGGCGGGAGTTCGCGGTCTGGCCTTCTCGGCGGGCGACGCGATGCGCCTGCCGTTCGCCGACGCGTCGTTCGACGCCGTGACGATCTCCTTCGGCATCCGCAACGTCAATGACACGGTGGCCGGGCTGGCGGAGATGCTGCGGGTGACCAAGCCGGGCGGACGCCTGCTGATCTGCGAGGTCAGCCGCCCGCCGAACCCGGTGCTGCGCCGGCTGCACGGCCTGCACCTGCGGGTGGGCCTGCCGCTGATGGCCAAGGTCAGCTCGAACCCGGACTCCTACCACTACCTGGCCGAGTCCACGGCCGCCTGGCACGACCAGGAGTCACTGGCCGCGCTGCTGCGACAGGCGGGGTGGGAGTCGGTCCGCTACCGGAACCTCACCTTCGGGGCCGTGGCCCTGCACCACGCCAGCCGCCCGACGGCTTGATCCAGTCGCGCCTTAGTCGCCGTCTTCGCGGGCGGCGCCCTCGGCGAGGTTCTGCCGGATGCGGCCCGCCCGCTCGGTGACCGAGTTGGAGACCGCGTCGCGCTGGCGGGACAGCAGCACGAAGCTGATGACGCCGCTGATCAGGATGGCCAGCGCGAGGAGCAGGAACCCGCGGGCTCCCACCAGGAACAGCACGCCCGCGGTCACGGCGAACAGCACGAGCCGCGACAGGGTGTAGATGAGTACGGAACGCATGACGTCCTAACGCTATCTCGCCGGCGCACCGGTCAGGACGACACCTCCCCCGGAGGTGACGGTCAGCCCTGCCGGGCGACGCCTTCGGCGAGGACCTCCGCGTACAGGGCGGGGTCGGCGTTGCCACCGGAGACGACGGCGACGTACTTGCGCCGGTCGCCCGGCACCCCGAAGCGGCTCAGACAGGCCGCGGTCGCCACCGCGCCGCCGGGTTCGGCGACGAGACGGGCGCCCCGGGCGAGCTGCCGCATCGCGTCGCGGATCTCCTCCTCGCTCACGGTGACGATGTCGTCGACGTACCTCAGGTGCTCGAACGGGAGTTCGCCGACACACTCGATGCGGAGGGCGTCCGCGATCGTCCGGCGGGTGTCGGCGCTGGGCCAGGAGATCCGGCGGCCGGCGCGGAACGAGGCGCGCGCGTCGGCGGCCAGCTCGGGTTCGACGCCGATGACCCTGGTCTCGGGCCGCCGGGACTTGATCGCGGTGGCGATGCCCGCGAGCAGGCCGCCGCCGCTGATCGGCACGAGGACGGTGTCCACGTCCGGCGCGTCGGCGAGGATCTCCAGGCCGATCGTGCCCTGGCCCGCGATGACCCGGCGGTCGTCGAACGGCGGGATCAGCGCGTAGCCGTGGGCGTTCGCCAGCCGCTCGGCGGTCTCGACGCGCGCCTCGATGGTCGGCTCGACGTACACGATCTCGGCGCCCAGCAGGCGGCACGCGTCGGCCTTGATGGCCGGGATGGTGGTCGGCACGACGAGTACCGCCGGGACGCCGACGACCCTCGCGGCGTACGCGACGGCCTGGGCGTGGTTGCCGCTGGAGTGCGCGATGACGCCGTTCTTGCGCTCGACTTCGGGCAGCGCGCCGATCGCGTTGTAGGCGCCGCGGAGCTTGAACGAGCCGACCGGCTGCAGCGACTCGGCTTTGAGCAGGAGAGACGGACCCCCGGAAGCCTGCGGAAAGGCCACCAGCGGCGTGGGGAGGATGACGCCCGCCAGACGCCGGGCGGCGTCCTCGATCTCCTCCGCCGTAACAAGATCGTACATACCAGCACCCTATGGGCCAGCCTACGCCGCACGGAACTGCAACCGGGCGATTACATTTCGTTATTACCCCATGTCGCAAAACTACGTAGCGTGATGTTTTCCGAAAACAAGGGAGAAACCGGGCTTCAACCGGCACACTGAGAAACAGTCCTTCCGCGACGAGAGCGGGACAAAGGGGGAGAGAAAACGTGGAGAGCACGAGCGAGCGCCTGCTGACCCCAGGCGAGGTCGCTGCCCTGTTCCGGGTCGATCCGAAAACTGTGACTCGTTGGGCCGCCGCCGGGCGGATCAGCAGCATCCGTACGCCCGGTGGACACCGCCGATTCCGGGAATCGGAGGTCCATGCACTACTGCGTGGCGAGGAGAACGTCGACTCTTCCGACCTCGGCCGCTGACCTCCCCTTTCAGGGCCGAAGCCCCCATCTCCCCGGGTGCCCTTGTCACTCTTTGGCCTGCTCGGCCTTGAATTCCTCGAACTCCTGGCGCAGCGCGTCGTCGTCCGCGCGCCATCGCCGGCGCCGGTCCGCGAGTTCCTCCTCGGTGATGGACTGCTCGAGAAGCCGTTGATAGTCGGGGTCATCGGGCCCGATCTCGACGTACGCCTGGCCGATCACGTTTCCGGTCTCACCGTGCGCCGCCTTTTCCGCACGCTCGGGTCCGATCACCCCCACGGGCACCCGGAGGTTCCCGTCGGGGAGTCTGATGACGTACATCGCCCCTCCCCTATATTCCGTATTTCCGGTTGAAGAAAAGCATCACATTGAGCGCCGCGCGGGTGTTCCCGCCGAGCATGTCCACAAGCGCGGGCCGCTGTCGCGATGCGATCGCCGCGAAGGCGTCCGCGAAGAACTCATGGCGGCCCAGATCGTCGCCGGTGATGTGAAAATCACTCGCGAAATGCGGCACACATTGCTCGTACAGCGCGCGGAACTCGGGACTGTCAGACTGCCATTGTCGGGACCCGTCTTCGACGAACTCTCCGTCGATGTCGTCCAGCGCGTGACCGACCTCGTGCAACATGACGTCCGGAGTGGGTGAGGGCTGGTCACCGACGACGATCTTCCGGTCGCCGTACGCCCCGGCGCAGATGTCCCAGGTCGCCTTTCCGCCCGGCAGCGGAGCGCCGCGCAGATACTGCATGTCGTCCAGGTCGGGCACACCGCCCGAGCCGACATAGATGCCGTCCAGCCCGTCGGCCAGCTTGTCCTTGAGCGCGTCCGGCAGCTCGGCCAGGCTGTCGATGGCGCGCACGGCGTCGGCCGGCGCCGACCTGCCGTCGGCCGCCCACTGCCGGTAGAGGATCGACTCCAGAGTCCCGCAGTTGCGCCGCCCGTCCCGCAGGTCGACGGCGTCGGGCGGGTGCGGCGCGGCGCGCGGGAGGTCCTCGTCGAGCTCGAAGTCACGCCAGGTGTAGCGCGGCTTGGCCCGCGCGTCCGCCGCGACGTCGCCCGGGTGCTCGACCGCGCGGAGGTCCGCCGGCTCGATCTTCCGGAACCGCCCGAGCGCGTCGCGCGGCTGGAGCCGCCGGGGACGCTCGGCGGAGGGCTCTGACGTGCCGTCGGCCCGGGACGTACGGTCGGGCCCGCCGGCGTCCTTGGACCGCCGATGCCGCCCGCGGCTGTCCGCGGCCGCCACCTCGGCCTGCCGGCGGCTCCCCCGATAGCGCATCGAACGCCCTTTCCGCCGTTCACCGGGACTACCCAGGCGTAGCGTAAGCCGGACCCCATGACCGCGTCATCTCCGCGTACGGCGCCTACGGCGGACGGACGGAGAGGCGGGCAGGCCAGGGCACCGGCACCCGATTTTCGGCCGCGACCGCGGAGCCGAGCGGACGGCCCGGAGCGGCCACCGGGGGTTCGCCGCTTGCGTGCCCAAGCTAGTCTGCGAATCATGCTCGCCCTTGCCGCCGTGCTCGTCCTGGTCGCACTCGGCATCTGGCTCTACTGCCTCTTCGAGGTGCTGTCGACCGATGAGGGCCACACGCGCCATCTGCCGAAATTCGCCTGGTTCCTCATCGTGCTGCTCGGTTTCGAGCTCGGTGCGGTCGCCTGGCTCCTGTTCGGGCGACGTCGCGGCTTCGTCACCGCCGACGTGACCGCCTGGCCGCCGGATTTCCTCCTCTCGGGTGAGGGGTCACGAGACGAACCGGCCACCCCCGGCCCGCTCGGACCCGACGACGATCCCGAGTTCCTCCGCCAACTCGATCGCCGGCTCCGCGGTGACGACCCGAGCTAGACCCCGAGAAAAGGCAACGCCCCGGCGACACGTCGCCGGGGCGTTCTGCTGGGAAAAGGCGGCTCAGTGAGGCAGCGCGCTGCCCTTCAGCCAGGTGTTCCAGGACAGGGTCCAGAAGGTCCAGCCATTGCCCTGCTCGTTGACGAGCTTGCGGTTGGTGCCGGTGACGTCGACCACGTCGCCGCGCTGGGCGATGTTGTAGAACCAGCGGGCGCCGGTCGGCGAGGTGCGGACGCAGCCGTGGCTGACGTTGCTGTGGCCCAGCGCGCCGTACTCACCCGGGCTCTGGTGGACGTACTCGCCGCGGTCGCTGATGCGGACGGCCAGCGGGATGTCCTCGGCGTAGTAGCCCGGGTCGCCCGGCTTACGGCCCGGCGACACCATGTGCACCATCGTCGCCTTCTCCTTGGTGAGGTGGACGCCGCTGGTGGTGGTGTACTCCTGGGTCGTCCCCATGCCCATGCTGATCGGGAACTTCCTCACCGTGCCGTCGTGGTCGACCTTCATGTAGTGGGTCTTGCCGTTGGCGACGGTGATGTTGGAGGCGCCGATCTTGAAGGCCTTGGTCACGTCCGTCGTGCCGTAGACGCCCTTCAGCCCGCGCACACCCGCCAGGTGGGCGGTGAAGGTGACGTTCTGGTGCGGCTGCCAGTACTTCTGGGTGCGGTACACGACCTGCGTGTCCGAGGTCCAGTGCCAGGCGCCCACGTCACCCTTGTCGGACTTGACCTCCAGGGCCTTCTCCACGAACGCCCGGTTGGCGATCGCCCGGTTGAACGTCACGATGATCGGCATGCCGACGCCGACCGTCTCCTTCGGCATCGGCGTCACGTCGCTGATGCTGAACGTCTGCGTGGCCTTCTGCAGCGTGAACTGGCTCGCCGCGCTGACCGTCTTGCCCTTGGCGCTCTTGGCGGTGGCGTTGACCGAATAGGCGGCGCCCGGCTTCAGCGTCCACGTGGACTTCCACTGCGTGTGGTCGGTGTTGAAGGCGCCGGGGACCGGCCTGCCCGCCTGCACCGCGTTGACCTGTTCGAGCTTGCCGCCCGACGTGGTGACCGTGATGCCCTGGTCGGGCCTGGCCTTCCCGTCGCCGTTGGCCGGCAGAATCCGCACCTGCGCGTCGGGCGCCTTGGTGCCGTCCTTGCCGTTCGTGCCCGCTTCACTGCTCTGGCACGCGCACGCACCCGCCACCAGTGCCGCCATGACGAATGCCACGGCCGCCCGCCTATTACTCACCCGAGTCCTCCCAGCTTTTGCCCACAGCGGATGAGACGCACCACGTGCGTAAAATGTTTGCCAGTCAGGGTTAGAAAATCACCCGGCGTACGAGTGCAACCCCGACACCAGGTAGTTGATTCCAAAGAAGTTGAACAGCAGGCAGCCGAAGGCGATCAGCGAGACGACCGCCGCCTTGCGGCCTCGCCAGCCCGCGGTCGCGCGGGCGTGCAGGTAGCCCGCGTACCCGATCCAGGTGATGAACGACCAGGTCTCCTTGGGGTCCCAGCCCCAGTAGCGGCCCCAAGCGGAGTCCGCCCAGATCGCCCCGGCGATGATCGCGAAGGTCCAGATCGGGAACGCGAACATGATCACCCGGTGCGCGGTCGTGTCCAGCGCCTCCATGCTCGGCACACGCGAGAGGATGCCGCCCGGCCGCACCGTGACGAAGGACTTGATCAGGTACAGGGCGGTCGCGACGCCCGCCACCGTGAACGTCCCCGTGGCGGTCACCGCGGCGGTCACGTGGATGGCGATCCAGTACGAGTGCAGGGCCGGCCGGAGCGGACCCGGGTCGTTGTAGAGCCAGATCGTGGCGATGCCGAGCGCGATCACGACGGCGACCATGAGGAACGGGCCCAGCCAGTTGACCTTGTAGCGCCAGAGCATCACGAGGTAGACGGTGACTGCGGCGAACGAGATCGCGGACACGAACTCGTACATGTTGCCCCAGGGCACCCGGTCCGCCGCCATGCCCCGCGTGACGATCTCCGCGCCGTGCAGGCCCCAGCCGACGACGTTCATGAGGATGGCGAACCGGCCCCAGTCGAGCTGGCGCCGCCCGCTCGCGGGCTCGTCTGTCTCCTCGGCCTCGGCCTCGGTGGTCTCGGCGTCGTCGGTCTCGGCGGCCTCGTCGGTCTCCGGTCCGCCCGCCCCGACCAGCACGCGCGGGCGGTCGGCGGGCACCTCGGCGTCGGCCCGGCGCCGCGCGAACGCGAGCTCACCGGCGTACGCGACCATGGTCACGACGTAGACCAGCACGGCACCGAGCATCAGCTGGTTGCTCAGGCTCGCCAGATGGGTGTCGACCATGGTCGTCACTCCTCGTCAGGGGTTGGGGGAGCGGCCTCGCGGAGCCGCTCGGCGATCGCGTCGAACTCGGGCGTGGCGCCACCGAGAGTCAGGCCGCCGACCTCGACCACCGTACGCCCGCCCTCGTCGGCCCGTGCACGGACCCACACCCTGCGGCGCCGTACGAGGAAGGAGGTGACGATGCCGAGGATCGCGACGATGCCGGCGGCGAGCGCGGGCACGCGGCCGGGGTCGTGGTTGACCTGGAGGGTGATGTACTGCCGGTAGCCGTTGAAGGTGATCGAACCGGCGCCGCCGGGCAGGGTCTCGGTGTTGCCGACCGCGAGCGGCTTGACCTTGTTGCCCATCAGCAGCGGCTTGAGCTTGGCCGTGTCGAGCCGGTACACCGACTGCGGGGCGCCGTTGGACAGGCCCAGGTCGCCCTTGAAGGCGAACAGCGCCACCTGGGGGTTCCAGGCCGCCGGGAACGCCGAGGTGACCTTGCCCTGCGCGTCGGGGACGGCGGTGGGCCAGAACAGCCCGATGAAGCCCAGCTGGTCCGGCTGGGCGTCGGGCACCTTGACGACGCCCTCGGAGGCGTACGTCGCCTCGTTCATCGGCAGGAACGGCACCGCGCCCTGGAAGGCGATCTGCCCCTTGCCGTCGCGCACGGTGAACTGCGGCGCGTAGCCGTGGCCGAGCAGGTAGACGCGGGCGCCGTCGATGTTGAGCGGGTGGTTGACCTGCAGGTCGTACGGCCGTACGGACGTCTTCAGGTCCTTCTGGTAGCGGATCTTGGCGGAGAACGCGGTCGGCTGCCCGCGGTCGGGGCCGTCGGGCAGGTAGGCGGCCTTGAACGAGTCGAGCCAGACGGTGAACGGCGGCAGGTGGGAGGACGAGAAGGCCTTCCCGCCCTTGAAGGCGTCGTAGGAGGTCAGCGCGTTCGAGAAGCCCTCGCCCTCGGTGACGATGACGTTGCCCTTGTAGCCGAACGCCGCCCCGGAGCCCACCGCGAACAGCAGCACCAGCAGCGCCAGGTGGAAGACCAGGTTGCCGGTCTCCCTCAGGTACCCCTTCTCGCCCGCGACGTGGTCGTCATGGGAGTCGACGCGGAACCGCCGGTCCTTCAGCACCTTCGCCGCCTCGGCCAGCACCTCGTCCGGCGCCGCCTCGGTCTCGTACGTGGCGGTCTGCGGCAGCCGGGCGAGGTTGCGCGGCGCCTTCGGCGGCCGGGACCGGATGTGCTGGTAGTGCTGCCAGGACCGCGGCAGCACGCAGCCGGCGAGCGAGATGAACAGCAGGATGTAGATCGCCGCGAACCACGGCGCCGAGAAGACGTCGAACAGCGACAGCCGGTTCATCCACGGCGCGAGGGTCTTGTGGTCCTGGAAGAACTGGCTGACCTTCTCGGGCGCCAGCCCGCGCTGGGGCAGGAACGATCCAGGCACCGTGCCGAGCGCGACCAGGAACAGCAGCACGAGGGCCGTACGCATCGAGGTCAGCTGCCGCCATCCCCAGCGCAGCCAGCCGAGCAGGCCGATGCCCACGGGGCGTTCGCGTGGGGCCTGGGGCGAGGTCTGCGCCTCGGGGGCGTCCGTGCTCGTCGTCAATCAGATCACCGTCTTGAAGCCGGATACCCAGCCTTGCATTTTGATCGTCAGGTCGGCCCAGGCACCGGTGACCAGGAGCAGCCCGATCGCGACGAGCATCCCCCCGCCGACGCGCATCACGGCCTGGTAGTGCCGCTTGACGAAGCCGAACGCGCCCAGCGCCCGGCGGTAGGCCAGCGCGGTCAGCAGGAACGGCACGCCCAGCCCCAGACAGTACGCGAAGGACAGCAGCGCTCCGCGCGTGGCGCTCGCCTCGCTGTAGGCCATGGCCTGGACCGCCGCCAGGGTCGGCCCGATGCAGGGCGTCCAGCCGAGCCCGAACAGCATGCCGAGCAGCGGCGCGCCCGCCACACCGGCGGCGGGCAGGCGGCTGGACTTCACCGTGCGCTGCAGGCCCGGGATGAACCCCATGAACGCCAGGCCGAGCACGACCGTGACCGCGCCGAGGACCCGGGTGAGCACGGTCGCGTGCCGCTGGAGCAGCGCGCCGAAGCCGCCGAAGGCCAGCCCGGCGCTGACGAACACCACCGTGAACCCCAGCACGAACAGGCCCACGCCCAGCAACAGCCGCCCACGCCGCTGCGCGGCCAGGTCGGCGCCGGTCATCCCGGTGACGTAGGACAGGTAACCCGGCACCAGCGGCAGCACGCACGGGGACAGGAACGAGACCAGCCCGGCCGCCGCCGCTACGGGGAAGGCCAGGACGAGAGAGCCGCTGGTGACCGTACTCACGTCGCCCGGCTCACTTCTCCGCCGCCAGACGCGTGACGATGTCGCGCAGCGAGGTGTAGGAGACGCTGCCGATGGCGCGGGCCGCGATCTGGCCCTTGCGGTCGACGATGAGCGTGGAGGGCACGGCGTTGGGCGGGATGTCGCGGAACGCCAGCGCGATCTGCCCCGCCTGGTCGAACAGGCTGGGATAAGTGATCTTGTACGTGCGCAGAAACGCCTGGGCGTTGTCCTTGCCGTCCTTGATGTCCACGCCGACGAACTGCACGCCGGAGTCCTTGTTCTCGTCGGAGATCTTCTGCATCGTGGGCGCCTCGGCACGGCAGGGCGCGCACCACGACGCCCAGAAGTTCACCACGACGATCTTGCCGGTGTAGTCGGACAGCTTGAACGGCTTGCCGTCGAGCGTGGTGCCCTGGACCGCGGGCGCGGGCTTGCGGTCCTTGACGATCTCGCTGACGTTGTCGCCGGCGACATAGCGCGAGTCGCCCGCGCCCGCGCCGCTCTGCACGGCCGAGGCACCCGCGCAGCCCGCGAGAACACCGCCGAGGAGGACGACGGCCGGCACGGTGAACACACGTCGGATCACGGTGAGACTCCTACTACTACAGGGCGTAGTACTTATTGTGCCCGAGGGGTCAGGCGCCGGGCACATTGGGGCGCCGCGACAGCGCCCCCGCCGGTTCGGCGTAGTCCACCTTGACGATGCGGCCGTCGTCGTACGTGAAGCTCGTGACGCTGGCCAGACCGCACTGGCGCCGGGCCGGGTGGTGCCACAGCGAGCGGCCCTCGACCTTGCGGCGGGTCACCCAGACGGGCAGTTGGTGACTGACGCAGACCGCTTCGTGCCCTTCGGCCGCGTCGCGCACGTCGGCCATGGCGGCCAGCATGCGCCGGGCGATCTGCTCGTAGGGCTCGCCCCAGGAGGGACGAAAGGGATTCCAGAGGTACGGCCAGTGCTGGGGGCGGCGCAGCGACCCGTCGCCGACCCCGAACGTGTGGCCCTCGAAGTGGTTACCGGCCTCGATCAGCCGCTCGTCGATGCCGACCGGAAGGCGAAGCGTCTCGGCGATCGGCTCCGCGGTCTCCTGCGCGCGCTCCATGGGCGAGGAGCACAGCACGGTGATGTCACGCCCGTCGAGCCACTTGGCGGCCGCCTCGGCCATGAGCCGACCGTCGTCGCTGAGGTGGTAGCCCGGCAGGCGCCCGTACAGCACCCCTTCGGGGTTGTACACCTCACCGTGGCGCAGCAGATGGACGATCGTCTTCATGGCGCGCCCCACACTACCGGCCGGCGGGCGCTCACGGACCAGCCGGGTGGCGCGCCTTGGTGAAGTCTTCCTGACCCCGCCGCCCACCTTTGGAAACCGCGAGCCGGCGGGTTCCGCACGGGCCTCTCAGGCCGCCGGGTCCTCGGCGGTGGTGCCGACCAGCGCCGGGGCGCAGGCGCGGAGGGCGGAGACCGCGGCTCGGATGGCCGGGCGGCGGGCGGCCTCGGCGCGCCAGATCGCGTACACGTGCCGGGTCAGGGCCGGCCGGACAGGGATGATCCGGACGCCCGCGGGGACGTCGCAGCGGCCCAGGCGGGGAAGGACGGCGACGCCGAGTCCGGCCTCGACCAGCGCCAGCTGGGTCGCGTACTCGTCGGCGGTGTGGTCGATGCGGGGTTCGAGGTCCACCGAGCGCAGCGTGTGGACCAGCCAGTCGCGGCAGATGGCGCCCGGGGACTGGGCGATCCAGGAGTCCTCGTGCAGATCACCGAGATCGATCACCGAACGCGCGGCGAACGGGTGGTCGCCGGGCAGTGCCACGTCCGCGACGTCGTCGACGACCGCCGCCTTGAGCAGCCCGTCCGGAATGGCGAGCGGCACGTTGAACCAGTCCTGCACGACCGCCAGGTCGACCTCGCCGCGGACGACCAGCGGCACGGCCGAGTGGGGTTCCTGCTCGCGCAGGCACACGCGCAGGCGCGGGTGTTCGCGGCCCAGCGCGCGCAGCGTCGGCGGCAGCAGGCCGCGCGCGGCCGTGGGGAACGCCGCCACGGCCAGCTCTCCGACCACCTGTCCGCGCTGGGCCTCCAGGTCCGACTCGGCCGCCTCGACCATCGCGAGGATGCGCTCCGCGTGCGCCGCCAGC
This sequence comes from Actinoallomurus iriomotensis, assembly GCF_030269445.1. Taxonomy (GTDB): domain Bacteria; phylum Actinomycetota; class Actinomycetes; order Streptosporangiales; family Streptosporangiaceae; genus Actinoallomurus; species Actinoallomurus iriomotensis. Next base: position 368,973 of record NZ_BSTJ01000012.1, on the reverse strand, counting down.
AGCTCGGCGGCGTCGGTCAGGCGCACGCCGCGCCCGTAGCGTTCGAGCAGTTTCTGTCCGGTCTCCCGTTCGAGCTTGGCGACCTGCTGGGAGACGGCGGAGGTCGTGACGTGCAGGACGTCGGCGGCGGCGCTCACCGACCCGTACGTGGCAACCGCGCTGAGAGCGCGCAGACGGTCGAGATCGAGCATGAAGCAATACTACATATATGTCTTAATAAATAGTCGCTTGTCCTAAATATTGGTCGGGCGCAGCATCGGCCTTATGAAACCTCGCCACGTCGCGGTCGCGGTGCTGATCGCGGTGATCTGGGGCGTCAACTTCGTCGTCATCGACGTCGGGCTCGCCTCGCTGCCGCCGTTGCTCTTCGCCGGTCTGCGGTTCGTCGCCGCCGCCTTCCCCGCCGTCCTGTTCGTCCGGCGCCCGGCGATCCCCTGGCGCTGGTTCGTCCTCGTCGGGCTGCCGTTGGGAGTCGGGCAGTTCGGGCTGCTGTTCATCGGCATGCACATGGGAATGCCGGCCGGCCTGTCCTCACTGGTACTCCAGATGCAGGCCCTGTTCACCGCGCTGCTCGCGGCCGTGATGCTGCGTGAGCGCCCGCGCCGGACGCAGGTGGCCGGCATGGTCGTCGCCTTCGCCGGGATCGGGCTGATCGGCCTGTCGCTCGGCCAGGGCAGCCCGCTTCTCGCGTTCGTGCTGTGCGTCGTGGCGGCCGGCATGTGGGGGCTCGCCAACATCGGCCTGCGCACGGCCGGTCCGCCGGACGCGTTGGCGTTCATGGTCTGGGTCAGCCTCGTGCCGCCCCTCCCCCTGCTGGGCCTGTCCCTGATCTTCGAGGGGCCACGCGCGGACGCGCACGCGCTCGCCCACCTCTCTCTCGGTGCCCTGGGCTCGCTGTTCTACATCGCCTACATCTCGACGCTGGTCGGCTTCGGGCTCTGGGGCCGGTTGATGCGCCGGTACGACGCCGGGCAGGTCGCGATGTACTCCCTGCTCGTGCCGCCGTTCGGCATGTCCTCGGCGGCGCTGTTCCTGGGCGAGCGGATCACCGTCACGGACATGGTCGCGGCCGTGCTCATCGTCGGCGGCGTGGCGCTCGGCAGCGTCCGGCGCCGCCGCGTCGGAGGCCCGGAGAACGTCCCGCAGCCGGTGGGCGTCCGATGAACGGCGTGCACGTGCCGCTCGTCACCCCGTTCACCGACGACGGGGCGGTCGACGTGCCCTCGCTGGAACGGCTCGCGCACCACATCCTCGACCACGGCGCGGCCGGCCTGGTCGCACTGGGCACGACCGGCGAGGCGCCGATGCTGACCGAGGCCGAATGCCGCACCGTCGTCGAGGTCTGCCGCCGGGTCAGCGACGCGTACGGCACACCGCTGACCGTCGGCGCGGGAACGGCCGGCACGGACGACTCCGTACGCCAGGCGAAGGAACGCGCCGAGGCGGCCGACCTGCTCCTCGCGGTCGTGCCGTACTACCTGCGTCCCACCGACGAGGGCGTGGTCGAGCACTTCGCCGCGGTCGGCGCCGCGACCGGCGTCCCGCTCGTCGTCTACAACGTCCCGTACCGCACCGGGAAGACGCTGCGTGCCGAGACCCTGCTCGCGCTGCTGGCCGCCGATCACGTCGCGGGCGTCAAGCACTGCCCCGGATCCGTGGACGCCGACACACTGACCCTGCTGGCCGGCAGCCGCGACGTGCTGTGCGGCGACGACGCCTTCCTGTACCCGATGCTCGCGCTGGGCGCGGCCGGCGGGATCGCGGCGTCCGGGAACGTCGCCCCGGCCGCGTTCGCCGCGATGATCTCGGCCGTACGCGCCGGGGACGCCGAGCGGGGGCGTTCGCTGCACCGTTCGCTGCTGCCGCTGACCCGCGCGCTGTTCGCCGAGCCGTCGCCGAGTGTCATCAAGGCGGTGCTGGCCCGGCAGGGCCTGATCGCCCGCCCGGCCGTACGGGCGCCGCTGCGTGCTCCGGCCGCCGACTCGCTCGACGCGGCGATGGACGCGCTGGCCGCGTTGGACGCAGGATGGACCCTATGAAGATCGGATTCGGCGCCCCGGTCGCGGGCGCATGGGCCGGCCCGGACAACCTCGGTTACTTCGCCGGCCGGGCCGAGGAACTCGGGTACCACGAGCTGTGGTCGTTCCACCGCCTGCTGACGCCGGCCGACAAGGACGCGATGGCGCCGGTCTACCGCAGCGTTCTGGACCCGCTCGGCGCGCTGACCTTCGCCGCCGCCCGTTCCTCCCGGATCCGGCTCGGCGTCGCCGTGCTGAACCTTCCGTTCGTGTCGCCGGCCTATCTCGCCAAGCAGGCGGCCACGCTGGACGTCCTGTCCGGTGGACGGTTCGACCTGGGCCTGGGCACCGGCTGGCAGCGCGAGGAGTTCATCGCCAGCGGCGCGTCGATGGAACGCCGTGGCGCCCGCGCCGAGGAGTACGTGGCCGCGCTGCACACGCTCTGGGCGGACGAGGTCAGCTCGTACGAAGGCGAGTTCTACACGATCCCGCCGAGCCGGATGGCCCCCAAGCCGGTGCAGCGGCCGGGCCCGCCGGTGCTCCTCGGCGGCACCGTCGAAGCCGCCCTGAAACGCGCCGGGCGCCTCGGCGCGGGCTGGATCAGCCGCAGCGCCACCGACCTGACCAGGATCCACGAGCAGATCGCCGTCGTACGGAACGCCGCCGCGGAGGCCGGCCGGGACCCGGACTCCGTGCGCGTCGTGGTCCGCGGCGTCGTACGAGCCGGCGAGGAACAGCGGGACGAGGCGGGCGGACGCGTCCGCCTGACCGGCACGTACGAGCAGATCCGCGAGGACGTCGAATGGCTCGGTGAGCAGGGCGTCACCGAACTGTTCTACGACCTCAACTGGGACCCGCTCGTCGGCAATCCGGACATCGCTCCCGAGTCGGCCACGGCACGCGCCAAGGAGATCCTCGAGGCCCTCGCCCCCTGAGCCCCGGATCTCAGTCGTCCATGGCGCCGATCTCGCCCGTCAGTTCCCTGGCTCCGGCGTTGAGCCTGGTGTACAGCTCAACGAACAACGCGAGCGCCTCCTCGTCGTAGTCGCGGGGGGACGAACAGGACGCGACCGACGCACGGTGCGTGGGGCTCATCCGTACCGCCGTCGAGGTGAGCGATCTCGCCGTCACCGTCCCCGATCGCGCCACCACCGGCGGTGGCACTGAACGGCGGCGCCGGGCCACGGCTCCTCGACTTACACGACGCCGAGCGACGGCCGCTCGCCGACGCCTACGCCGAACAGCAGTACGCGAACATGATCCAGCGCCACGCGCCCGGCCTGCGAGACGAGTCCGTGGCCGAGCCCTTGGACCCGGCCACCCTGCTGTTCGGCCGCGCCTTCGTGCTGCTGAGCGAAGGCACGGCGTGGCAGGAGGCGGGCCGAACGGCGGCCGGGCGGCTCGGCGTCGGGCTGGACGGCTTCCGCATCGGCCCCGACGGGGATCTCCAGGCCCCGAAGGACGCCTGGCCGGCCGCCTACGGCCTCACCCCGTCGGGCGGGGTACTCGTGCGCCCGGACGGCGTCATCGCCTACCGAGGCCGGGACTTAAGCCGACGCGACCGGTCTGGAAGCCGCACTGCGTACGGTGCTGTGCCGGGCGTAGAAACCACCGGCCTCACACTCAGGCCTCGGCGGCGGCGCGGGCCGCGTGGGGCAGGGCCTCGGCGACGCGTTCCAGTGCCGCGTCGTCGTGCGCGGCCGACAGGAACCACGCTTCGTACGACGACGGGGGCAGGTGGACGCCGTGCTCCAGCGCGGCGTGGAAGAACGCCGCGTACCGCTTGACGTCCTGGCGCTGGGCGGCGGCGAAGTCGCGCACCTCGCCGTCGGCGAAGAAGATCGAGAACAGGTTGCCCGCGGTCTGGAGCCGGTGTGGCACGCCCTCCTTGGCCAGCGCGGCGGTCGCGAGGGCCGCCACCGTCTCCGCCGCGTGGCCGACGCGGGCGTAGACCTCGTCGGTCGCGCCGCGCAGCGTGGCCAGGCCGGCGGCCGTGGCCAGCGGGTTACCCGACAGCGTGCCGGCCTGGTACACCGGGCCGGCCGGGGCCAGCTTCGCCATGATGTCGGCCCGGCCGCCGAACGCCGCCGCGGGCAGTCCGCCGCCCATGACCTTCCCGAACGTCACCAGGTCGCCGGCCACACCGTCGATGCCGTACCAGCCCGACCGCGACACGCGGAAGCCGGTCAGCACCTCGTCCATGATCAGCAGCGCGCCGTACTGCGCGCAGATGGCCTTGAGCCGCAGGTTGAAGTCGTCGAGCGGCGGCACGATGCCCATGTTCGCCGGGCAGGCCTCGGTGATGACGCAGGCGATCTCGTCGCCGTTCGCGGCGAAGGCCTCCTCGACCGCGGGCAGGTCGTTGTAGCCGAGCACGATGGTGTCCGCGGTCGCCGCGCCGGTGACGCCCGGCGAGTCGGGCAGGCCGAACGTCGCCACGCCTGAGCCGGCCGAGGCCAGCAGGCCGTCGGAGTGGCCGTGGTAACAGCCGGAGAACTTCACGATCTTGGATCGGCCGGTGAAGCCGCGTGCCAGCCGGATCGCCGACATGGTGGCCTCGGTGCCCGAGCTCACGAGCCGGACCTGCTCGACCGGCGTCCGCTCGACGATCTCTTCGGCCAGCTCGACCTCGCCCCGGGTGGGCGCGCCGTACGACGTGCCGAGCGCGGCGGCGCGCTGCACGGCCTCCACCACGGCCGGGTGCGCGTGGCCGAGGATCATCGGCCCCCACGAGCAGATGAGGTCGACGTACTCGTTGCCGTCGGCGTCGGTGAGGTACGGCCCGCGAGCGGACGCGATGAAGCGCGGCGTCCCGCCGACGGCACGGAAGGCGCGCACCGGCGAGTTGACGCCGCCCGGCACGACCGCGCCCGCCCGCGTGAAGAGTTCCTGCGAAATCCGGTCCGAAGTCACGCCGTCGAGTCTTCCAGACCGGATTCCGGCGCCTGACGGGACCCGCCCGGCGGCCCAGGCGGCTCCCGGCGTTACTCGCAGACGTCCGCGAGGATCTCCAGAACGCGCAGGGGATCGGGCAGCGCGGCGTTCTCGGGGAAGGCCACCCAGCTCACCTCGCGGCCGAACGGCAGCGTCGACGGCGGCGCCACGACGTAGCTGTCACGGCAGTGCCAGCGCATGCCCGGGGTGGCCTCGACGCTCTCGGGCACGGTGTCGAGGTGGCAGGACCACCACTCGTCCTCGTCCTCCGGCGCTCCCCTGGTCGCGACGAAGAACAGGTAGCGCTCGTCGCCCATCGCCGCGACCGGCCCGACCGGCGCCTGGTCGCGCTCCATGCGGGCCAGCGCGAGCCGCCCGGCCTCCGCGGGCACGTCGAAGACGTCGAAGACCCGGCCGGTCGGCAGGATGATGTTCGCCTCGGGCGCGGCGTTCCACCACTGGCCGACGCGGTCGGTGTCGACCGTGGCCTGCAGCTTCCATACCTGCGACGCCGGATGAGCGCCCGGCGACGGGCAGCCGATCCGGTCGCACGAGCAGGCGCGCGTCCGGTCGGTGGCCGGCTGCGCGCCGGGACAACAGGGCCAGCCGAGGGCCGCGTACTGCTGGGCCGCGGCCCCCATGTGCACTTTTTGTCGCTTCCCCGACTGTTTGCCGGAATTCCTGCCACCAGATCGCGCGACGGACTTCTTGACGGATGTGTCCAACATCGCTCCCCCTCCACCCTCTTACCTTCGATGATGACCTGCCGGGGTTCGGGGGATCGCGACAACCCCGGGATAGCCGCGAACACGTGACCTCAACGTCGTGCCGCATAGCCGGTTGAGAGCGGCGTGATAGAGCCGCGCGGAAGGATGAGAGGACGCGATGGGCTCGGGTCGTCACGGAGGCCGACCCGGCCTCTCAGCGGCTGACGACCCGGTGATGCGGCGTACGCCCGGCGACCGTCAGCGCCGGATGAGCGATCGGGCGACCTCGGTGGCCCAGTAGGTCAGGATGATGTCCGCGCCGGCGCGGCGGATCGAGGTCAGCGTCTCGTCGATGATCCGCCCACGATCGATCCAGCCCTGGGCCGCGGCCGCCTCGATCATGGCGTACTCGCCGCTGACCTGGTACGCCGCGACCGGAACGCGGACCGACTCGCGGACCCGGTGGATGATGTCGAGGTAGGTCATGGCGGGCTTGACCATGACCATGTCGGCGCCCTCGTCGAGGTCGAGCAACACCTCGCGCAGGGACTCCTCGGCGTTGGCGGGGTCCTGCTGGTACGCCGCGCGGTCACCGAACTGCGGCGCGCACTCGGCCGCCTCGCGGAACGGGCCGTAGAAGGCCGAGGCGTACTTCGCGGCGTACGCCATGATCGACACGCCGGAGTAGCCGGCCTTGTCCAGGGCGGCGCGGATCGCCCCGACCTGCCCGTCCATCATGCCGCTGGGCGCGACGACCTCCGCGCCCGCCGCGGCCTGCGCCTCGGCGATCGAGGCGTACCGCTCCAGCGTCGCGTCGTTGTCCACCTCGCCGGAGGAGGTGAGGATGCCGCAGTGCCCGTGGTCGGTGTACTCGTCGAGGCACAGGTCGGCCATCACCACGGTCGCGTCGCCGACCTCCGAGGACAGGTCGCGCAGGGCCTTCTGCACGATGCCCGCCGGGTCGTCCGCGCCCGAGCCCCGGCCGTCCTTGACCGCCGGGATGCCGAACAGGATCAGCCCTCCGACCCCGGCCTCCGCCGCGTCGTGTGCGGCCTTGCGCAGGGTGTCCCGCGTGTGCTGCACCACGCCCGGCATCGAGCCGATCGGCAGCGGCTCGGTGATTCCCTCCTTGACGAACAGCGGCTGTACGAGGTCGCTCGGCCGTACCTGGGTCTCGGCGACCAGCCGGCGCATGGCGGGGGTACGGCGAAGCCGTCGGGGACGTACGACGGGGAACTGCGCGGACACTGCGACCTTCTCTCGAGCGGCTACTTTCGGCGACGCGCTCCGCGCCGCATCTCACTGGGCTTGCGCAACGGGTCGCCGGCCTCGACCTGGGCGGCCCGGCGCTTGGCACCGTACTCCGCCAGGGCCTCGGCGAGGGCGCTGGCCGACGGTTTGTCCGCGGTCACGTCGACGCGCAGGCCGTACTCCTCCGCCGTCTTGGCCGTCTGCGGGCCGATCACGGCGATGACGGTCACGTTGTGCGGCTTGCCGGCGATGCCGATGAGGTTGCGGACCGTCGAGGAGGAGGTGAACAGCACGGCGTCGAACCCGCCGCCCTTGATCGACTCGCGGATCGGCTGCGGCGGCGGCGCGGCGCGTACGGTGCGGTAGGCCGTGACGTCGTCGCACTCCCAGCCCAGCTCGGTCAGGCCGGCCACGAGCGTCTCGGTGGCGATGTCGGCGCGCGGCAGCAGCACCCGGTTGATCGGGTCCAGGTCCTTGTCGTACGGCGGCCAGACCTCCAGGAGCCCCTCGGAGGACTGCTGACTACCCGGCATCAGGTCCGGCCGGATGCCGAACTCCACCAGCGACGCCGCGGTCTGCTCGCCGACCGCCGCGACCTTGAGGCCGGCGAACGCGCGGGCGTCCAGGCCGTACTGCTCGAACCGCTCGCGTACGGCGCGCACGGCGTTGGCCGAGGTGAACACGACCCACTCGTAACGCCCGGTGACGAGCCCCTTGACGGCACGTTCCATTTGTTGCGGAGTGCGCGGCGGCTCGACGGAGATCGTCGGCACCTCCTCGGGCACCGCGCCGTACGAGCGGAGCTGCTCCGACAGCGAGGCGGCCTGCTCCTTGGTCCGCGGCACGAGCACCCGCCAGCCGAACAGCGGTTTGGTCTCGAACCAGGACAGCTTGTCGCGCCAGCCGACGACGTCGCCGACCACGATCAGGGCGGGCTCGTCGAGGTTCTTGGCGGCGGAGGCGACGCGGGCGAGCGTGGAGGCGACGGTGTACTGCTCGGTCGTGGTGCCCATGGAGGTGACCGCGACCGGCGTGGTGTCGGACCGGCCGGCGGCGATCAGGCCCTTGGCCACCTCGCCGATGGTGTTCTCCGCGCCGAGGATGACCAGGGTCGCGGCGCCGGAGTAGGCGGTCCAGTCGACGCCGCCCTCCTGCGCGTCGACGACGGTGACGTCGCGGTGCTTGCCGTCGGTCAGCGGGATGCCGGTGTAGGCGGGCACACCGGTGATCGCCGAGATTCCGGGCACGATCTCGAACGGGACGTTCGCCCGGACGCAGGCCTTGGCCTCATCGGCCAGCACCGACCCGACGCCCGGATCGCCGAGGAAGATCCGTGCCACCAGGCCGGCCGACCGGGCCAGGGTGACCGGGTTCACCGTGCCGGGCTCGACGATCTCCGCGGCCGGGTTGAAGTACTCGCGGAACAGCGAGGCCGTCGCCTCGTGCACCACGATGACGTCGGCCGCGCCGAGCAGTCGCGTGGCCCGCAGCGTTAGTAGCTCCGGGTCTCCCGGGCCGACACCGACAAAGGCCACTCTGCCCGGCTCCCCGGCCGGCCTCCTGCCGGTACGGGATGCGCCGCTCGCGGCGGCCGGGCTCTTGCTCGCGGGGCTCAAGATGTGCGCTCCCCCATCAACTGGTCGGCCCCCTTGGCGATCATCCGGGCCGCGAGGTCGCGTCCCAGCCGCTCGGCCAGGTCAGGGTGGCCGCTTTCGGACAATCGGACCTGTCGTTCACCGTCGTACCCGGTGACGACTCCGATCAGATGCAACAGTGTTCGGTCTTCCACAGCAGCGTATGCGCCCACCGGGGCGGAACAGCCCCCCTCGAGCGCCGCGAGCAGGGCGCGCTCGGCGGCGACCGCCGCGCGGCTCGCGTAATCGTCGAGGGTCGCCAGGATCTCCAGCAGATCGGTCCGGTCGGCCCGGCACTCGACCGCCAGGGCGCCCTGGCCGGGCGACGGCAGCATCTGGGCCGGGTCGAAGATCTCCGACACGGCGTCCAGCCGGTTGATCCTCGTCAGGCCGGCGTAGGCGAGCACGACCGCGTCGCACTCTCCGGTGGTCACCTTGCGCAGGCGTGTGTCGGCGTTGCCGCGGATCGGCACGACCTTCAGGTCGTGCCGGAGGGCGCGCAACTGCGCCATGCGGCGCGGTGCCCCGGTGCCGATCCGCGCGCCACGCGGCAGGTCGGCCAGCTTGGCCTCGCCGCAGAGGGCGTCGCGAGGGTCGTCACGGGGCGGTACGGCGGCCAGGGCGATGCCCTCGGCGGGCGCCGTCGGCAGGTCCTTCAGGGAGTGGACGGCGAAGTCGACCTCGCCGTCGAGCACCTTCTGGCGCAGCGCGCTGACGAACACGCCGGTGCCGCCCATCTGCGCCACGTCGGCCGTGGAGACGTCGCCCTCGGTCGTGACGCCCACGAGCGCGACCTCATGGCCGGTGCGCGCGGTCAGGGCGTCGGCGACCAGACCCGACTGCGTCATCGCCATCAGGCTGCGGCGCGTCCCCAAGGTGAGCTTCATAGGACGTCCTCCGCCCGGATCACGGCCTCCGGCGTCTTGGGGTCGAGATCGAAGAGCTCGCGCAGGGCCTCGGTGTAGGTGTCGCCGCCCGGGGAGGCGGCCAGTTCTTTGACGCGTACGGTCGGCGCGTGCAGCAGCTTGTCGACGACGCGACGCACGGTCTGGGCGATCTCCTCACGCGCCTTGTCGTCCAGGCCCGGCAGGCGCCCGCCCAGCCGGCCCAGCTCGGCGTCGACCACCTCGGCCGCCTTGCTGCGCAGCGCCACCACGGTCGGCGCGACGGTCGCCGCGATCAGTCCGAGCTGGAACGCCTGGACCTCCTCGCAGACGATCCGGCGTACCGCCTCGATGTCGCCCGCGGCCGGGGCGTCGTCGGCGTCGCGCAGGTCGCTCAGGGCGACGAGGGTGACCCCCGGCAGGTCGCGTACGGCCGGGTCCACGTCGTGCGGCAACGCCAGGTCCAGCAGGAACGCCGGTCCGTCGATCATGTCCGGGGTGATCACCAGGCCGGTGGCGCCCGTGCAGGAGACGACGATGTCGGCCTCGGCCATCGCCTGCCGCAGGTCGGAGAGCTCGATCGCCCGCGCCGGCACGTCGGCCGAACGCGCCAGGTGCGCGCCGCGCTCGTAGGTGCGGTTCGCGATGACGATCTCGCCGATGCCCCCGCGGGCGAGGGTGGCGACCGCCAGGCCGCTCATCGACCCGGCGCCCACGACGAGCGCACGCCGGCCCTCGAGTGAACCGGCCCGGCTCAGTCCCACGCTGACCAGGGAGGCGCCGGCCCGGTCGATGCCGGTCTCGTTGCGCGCCCGCTTGCCCACCCGCAGCGCCTGCTGCACGAGCTCGTTGAGGGCCCGGTCGACGGTGTCGTTCGCCTGGGCGACCTTGAGCGCGGTGCGCAGCTGACCGAGGATCTGACCCTCGCCGACGACCATCGAGTCGAGCCCGCAGGCCACGGAGAATATGTGCTGGACCGCGCGTTCTTCGTAGTGGACGTAAAGGTGCTTGGACAGCTCTTCCAGCGGCACGTCTGAGTGGCGCGAGAGCAGCTCGGAGATCGAGGAGACACCGGCGTGGAACTTCTCGACGTCGGCGTACACCTCGATCCGGTTGCACGTCGAGACGACGACGGCACCGTCCACGTTCGTGACCTGCTGCACGTCGTGCAGGAGCTTGTCCAGCCGGTCACCGCTGACCGCGGCCCGCTCCAGCAGCGTCACGGGGGCGCTGCGGTGACTCAACCCGACGACGAGGATGCTGCTCATGAATCCTCCTCGACCGTCCGGTGCGCTCCGGCGGGCCGTGCGTTAGCGGTTGCTGACGTGCTGGTACGGCTCATTGGCCCTCTACCGCCTCGAGATACTCCTCTTCCACGCCGCTCGGGCCACCGGCCTTGCGCTGTTCGTGGAACGCGAGGATCTGTAGCTCAATCGACAGGTCGACCTTACGCACATCGACACCGTCGGGTACAGAAAGCACGACAGGGGCGAAATTGAGAATGCTCGTCACTCCCGACGCCACCACTCTGTCGCACACCGGCTGCGCCGCGGCCGCGGGGACGGCCAGGACGGCGATGGATATCCCATTGTCCTTGATGACCGTCTCAAGATCGTCGATGTGCTCGACGGTCAGGTCGGCGATCACCTCTCCGACGATCCCCGGCTGGGCGTCCAGCAGCGCCGCCATGCGAAACCCGCGCGAGGCGAAGCCACCGTACCCGGCCAGGGCACGGCCCAGGTTACCGAGGCCGACGATGGCGACCGCCCAGTCCTGGGTCAGGCCGAGCTCGCGGGAGATCTGGTAGACGAGGTACTCCACCTCGTACCCGACACCGCGCGTGCCGTAGGAACCCAGGTGGGACAGGTCCTTGCGAAGCTTGGCGGAGTTGACGCCGGCGGCGGCGGCCAGCTCTTCGGAGGAGACGGTGGCGACACCGCGTTCGGCCAGGACGTGCAGCGCGCGAAGGTAGACCGGAAGCCGGGCCACGGTCGCCTCTGGGATGCCGCGGTTCCGTTCACCGAGGGTGGATCGACGGGTCACAGGCCTGCTTTTCCGGGGTTCGACACGCGGCCGATCCCGTATGGTGCCTGCGCCACACGGCGAACGAACCGCCTGGACTTTCTCCAGATTAAGCCCTTGTGAACACGCGCACAAAGTCGGAGACCGAGCGTACGGACGCCGGAGAGGTCGTACTGGGTGCGGATTGCCCAGCTCACGGGGGTCTCGCGACGAACCCCCGCACCTTCGGAGTCACCCCCGCCACGTGTGACGATGTGACCGAACAGACATCCACCAGGCCGAATCCGGCCACCGCGGTCAGTCCGCGAGGGCCGCACGCAGCCGGCGCTCGTCCACCCGCCAGAAGTCGTGCTGGACCCCGTCGACGAACGTCACCGGGATCTGGTCCCAGTAGAGCCGGGTGTCCTCCTCGGACGCGGTGATGTCGCGTTCTTCCCAGGCGACGCCGAGTTCGCCGGCGACCTTCGCGATCACCGCCCGGGCGTCGTCACACAGGTGACAGCCGGGCTTGCCGAGCAGGAGAATGCGCGCGTCATCGGCCATGACGCCAGCGTACGGTCCACGACGAACCGCCCGCCCCGCCCTCCGGGCCAACGCCCGATCCCCGCCGGTACCGCCACGCCCGCCGGTACCGCCGGGCCGCCGCCAGGTCCGCCCGGGCCACCGCGCCCGGCAGGCCCCGCCCGGTCCACCGGGGCAACCGCGCATGTGCCCGCGTTATCGGCCGCGGGGCCAACGTACGGGTCGCGACGGACCGCCCGACCCGCCCTCCGGGCCACCGCCCGGGCCCCCGTTTCTCCCGCCGGGTCCGCCGCGCCCGGCGGGGCCGCCCCGTCCGCCGGGGCCGCCACTGCGGCCGCCGGGACCACCACCGCGGCCTCCGGGACCGCCGCGCCCGCCGGGCGTGCCCTGCCCGCCGAAGCCGCCCTGTCCACCGGCCCCTCCCGGGCCGCCCTGTCCTCGTCCTCCCTGTCCTCCGGGTCCGCCCGGTCCCCCGGGACCCCCGGGACCGCCGCGGCCACGGCCGCTCGGGCCACCGCGCCCGGTGGGCGCTCCCGACCCGCCGGGTCCGCCGGAGCCGGCCGGAATCGCCGGAGCGGCCGGGCCCGCCGGGCCGGCCTGCCCGGCGGCTCCGGCGAGAGCGGCGAGGCTGCCCGCGCTGACGGTCAGTTCCAGGACGTTGGTGCCGCTGACGTGCGCCCGTGCCTCGCGGGCGAACCGCTGGACGTGGGGCTGGCGGGTGTGCGCCTCGACCGCGTTCGCGTCGCGGAAGAGCTGGTAGAACAGCCGCTGGCTCGGCGAGTTGTCCACGGTGTGGCAGGCGTAGACGAGGGTGCCCGGCTCGGTCTGGCGTACCGCGTGGGCGACCTCGGCCGCGAGCCGGTCGAAGGCGTCCGCGTGGCCTTCGATGAGCGTGTAGATCATGATCCGGCCGTACTGGCCGATGCCGGGCGGGGCCTGGGGCGCGCGTCCCGGCGGGGCGAAGGACGGCTGCCCCTCGCGCCGGGGCCGTGCGTACCCGCCCGTGTCATAGCCGCCCCTGTCATAACCGCCGGTGTCGTATCCGCCGGTGTCATAGCCACCCGTGTCATAACCGTTGTCATAACCGGCGTCATAACCCGAGTCATAACCGCCCGTGTCATAACCGCCGGTGTCATAACCGCCGGTGTCATAGCCCTCCGCGTCATAACCGGCCTGCTGGCGTCGCCTGCCGCGACGCCGCCCGGTGTTGTACTGCCCGTCGTCGTAGGGCTGCTGGTGGCGCGACATTTCCTCGTACGGCTCCGGTTCTTCGTCGTCGGGGTCGGGTGGGCCGCCCGGGAGCCGGGTGGCGCCGAACCACACAAGGGCGGCGGATCCGCCGAGCGCCAGCGGCGCCAGTGGTCCGGGCAGGTAACTGCGCATCGCGGCGACCGTGAGCACCCCGGCGAGCGCGACCATGGCGAGGGTCGGCATGATCACGGCCGCCTGTCGGTCGCGTCTGTTGCCGCGCACCGCGGTGACCGCGACACACGAGACCAGGGAGACGACGGCGAACAGGTGCGCTCCGTCGAGCACCAGGCCGGGCAGCGATGAGTAGTGGCCGGACACCTTCGGCATGCTCTTGCCGAAGGTGCCGATGATCGGGTCGAGCAGGATGATGACGACGGCGACGATCACGTACGACGCCGCGATGAGCCGCGCGGCGAACCGCGCCTGTACCGTTCGCGCGATCAGTTCGACGACGCCCAGCGCCAGGGTCAGCGGAGCGATCAGCGACCCGAACAGCTCCGTGCACCGCAGCAGCGCCGGCCCGAAGCCCGCCGCGTAGCCGATGGTCATCGCGGCGAGCGCGATCCCGAGGGCAACGAGGGTGCCGCACCACGCGAACAGGTACACACGCCGGTCTGGCAGGGTGCGCGAAACGAGCAACCCGGCGCCTCCGAGGGCCGCAAGGGTCGCCAGCAGCGCCAGAGCGACGTTGACCATCGCCCCCAATGGTGCCCGATCACACGGCTGCGCGGGTAACGAAGAGCTACGGCATAAGCGCAAAGAGCGGATAAAGGCCGTTGTTTTCCTCAGGCACCACCATTGCCAGCTTACTCACCAGTATCTAGCATGTTCCGACACGCCCCGTGGTCGCGCCGTTCCCGAGGAGCACTGCATGCGCAGCCTTACCCTCGATCCCCCTGCGCGCCACGGCCCCGAAACCTCCGACGACCTGCGCGACATCGTCCTCCGGGCTCGCGCCGGCGACCCCGAGGCGTTCGGCGTGCTGTACGACCGGTACGCCGACGTGATCTACCGCTTCGTCTACTACCGCGTGGGCGGCCACGCCCTCGCGGAGGACCTGACGAGCGAGACGTTCCTGCGGGCGCTCCGGCGCATCAACCTGTTCACCTGGCAGGGCAAGGATTTCGGCGCGTGGCTCGTGACGATCGCCCGCAACCTCGTGCTGGACCACTTCAAGTCGAGCCGTTACCGCCTCGAGGTCTGCACGGCCGACCCCCTGGAGCCCGACCGCTGGGAGGAGGGCCCCGAACGCGCGGTGCTCGACTCCTTCACGCACCGCGCGCTGTTCTCGGCCGTACGGGAACTGGGCAACGAGCAGCGCGAGTGTGTGGTCCTGCGCTTCCTGCACGGCCTGTCGGTCGCCGAGACCGCCGAGATCATGGGCAAGAACACCGGCGCGATCAAGGCGTTGCAGTACCGCGCGACCAGGTCCCTGGCCCGCCTCTTTCCCGCCGATATCCGGTGAGATGACACGGAGGTCGGCTACCTCCAGCCATGATTACATTCGGTGACGACCCGCGACGCGCCGCGTACGGGGTTGCCGAATCACCGCGCACGGCCGCTGGTTAGTCTCATCTGCATGCGTCGACTGTGGCCATGGACCGATGACGACGAAGTAGCCGACGAGCTAGCGGGCGAGGCCGCGGCCGCGGCCGCCTCGCCCGAGACCGAGCCGGTCGTCCCCGACCCGAACGCCGCCGCGTTCTTCGACGTCGACAACACCCTGATCCGGGGCGCGTCGATCTACCACTTCGCCCGGGGCCTGGCGGCGCGGAAGCTGTTCACCTTCCGCGACCTGGCGATGTTCGCGCTCGGCCAGGTCTCCTTTCGCGTACGCGGCGCGGAGAACGCCGAGCACATCTCCACGGCGCGCGAGGCGGCCCTGGCGTTCGTCGCCGGGCGGAGCGTGGAGGAGCTCGTCAGCCTCTGCGAGGAGATCTACGACGACAAGATGGCCGACCGCATCTGGCACGGCACGCGGTCACTCGCTCTCAAGCACCTCGACGCGGGCCAGCAGGTGTGGCTGGTCACCGCGACCCCGGTCGAGCTGGCCCGGATCATCTCCCACCGCCTGGGCCTGACCGGCGCGCTCGGCACGGTCGCCGAGACCGAGAACGGCGTCTACACCGGCCGCCTGGTCGGGCACCTGCTGCACGGTCCGGCCAAGGCGGGCGCCGTACGCGCGCTGGCCCGCAAGGAGGGCCTGGACCTGTCCCGCTGCTCGGCCTACAGCGACTCCTACAACGACCTGCCGATGCTCACCACGGTCGGCCACCCCCACGCGGTCAACCCGGACGGCGACCTGCGCGACCACGCACGCGAACACGGCTGGCCGATCCACGACTTCCGCACCGGCCGCAAGGTCACCATGGTCGCCCTCCCGGCCGCGGCCGGCACCGGCGCGCTGGTCGGCGGCGTCGCGGCCGGCGTGGCCCTCCGCCGCCACCACCGCGGCCGCTGACCACCGAGGGCACCCCTCGCATCGGGACGCCCTCGGAACGGCGGTCAGCTCCGCGCGATGAGACGGAGCATGCCCTCGGGGTAGCGCGCGCCCGAGACCGGCAGTTCCAGCTCGGACAGCTCCGCGCCGGTCAGCTTGATGTCGGCCGCCGCCAGGTTCTCCTCCAGGCGCTTACGGCTCTTGGTGCCCGGGATCGGCGCCACGTCGTCGCCCTGGGCGAGCAGCCACGCCAGCGCGAGCTGCGCCGCCGTCACGCCCTTGCGTTCGGCCATCGCGCGTACGGCCTCGGCCGCCTTCATGTTCACGTCGAAGTTGGCGCCCTGGAAACGCGGGTCGTTGCGACGGTAGTCGTCGGCCGGGTAGTCCTCCGCGCGCCGGACGTCGCCGGTGAGGAATCCGCGGCCCAGCGGGGAGTACGGGACCAGCCCGATGCCCAGCTCCCGCAGCGTCGGCAGGATCTCCTCCTCCAGGCCCCGTTCCCACAGGGAGTACTCGGTCTGCAGCGCCGACACGGGGAAGACCGCGTGCGCCCGCCGGATGATGCTCGCGGACGCCTCGGACAGCCCGAAGTACCGCACCTTCCCGGCCGCGACCAGCTCGCCGACCGCGCCGGCGACGTCCTCGATCGGGACCTCCGGGTCGACCCGGTGCTGGTAGAGCAGGTCGATGTGGTCGGTGCCGAGCCGTTCGAGCTGCTGGTCGGCCACCTCGCGGATGTGCTCGGGCCGGCTGTTCGGGCCGAGCCGCTCACCGTCGGGGGCGTACTCCCAGCCGAACTTGGTCGCGATCACGACCTCGTCGCGGCGCCCCTTCAGCGCGCGGCCGAGCAGCCTCTCGTTGGTCCACGGTCCGTACGCCTCGGCGGTGTCGAAGAAGTCGCAGCCGAGCTCGATCGCGCGGTGGATCGTGGCGATGGACTCGTCGTCGTCGGGCGCGCCGTACGCCCAGCTCATGCCCATGCACCCCAGGCCGAGTGCCGAGGTGCGCAGGCCCTGTCGTCCCAGTGCTCTCTTTTCCATGCGCACCAGGCTGCCCCTTAGAGCGCGGTCTAAGTCAAGCGCGTGAACCCTGATGGAGCGCGCTGCCCGCCAGCCAGCGCGACCACGACCGGGTCCAGAACGTCCAGTCGTCGGCGTACGGCTCGTCCGCGAACGGTCGCGTCGTGTGGGTCACGTCCACGATGTCACCCCGCTGGGATATGTCGTAGAAGTAGCGGGCGCCGACCGGGGACGTCCGGACGCACCCGTGACTGGCGTTCTGCCGCCCCAGGTAGTAGTACTCGCCGACGCTCTTGTGCACGTACTCGCCGCCCAAGGTGATCCGCACCGCCAGCTCGACGCGCTCCTTGTAGTAGTCACAGCCCGAACTGCCCTTCGGGCAGGTCGCCGTCATGGTCACCGAACGCCGCTTCTCGCGGGTCAGGTGGACTCCGCTGGTCGTGATCGTGTCCGGTCGCGTGCCCGCGCCCATACTGACCTTGAATCGTCTCTTCGTGCCGTCGTGGTCGACGGTCATGGAGTGGGACCTGGCGTCCGCCACGGTGATGTTCGAGGCTCCGATGGCGAAGGACCGGGTCACATCGCGCACGCCGTACGTGTCACGGGCGGCTCGCACGCCGGCCAGGTGCGCGGTGAAGGCGACCTTCTGATGCGGGTTCCAGTACTTCTCGGTGCGGTACACGACCCGGCGGTCGGAGATCCAGCTCCAGGCCCCCGTGTCCCCGTGGGCCGAGGTGACCTCCAACGCCCGCTCCACGTTCGCGCGGTTCGCCACGGGCCCGGTGAAGTCGACGATGATCGGCATTCCGACGCCGACCGTCTCCCCCGCCGCCGGTGTCACGTCCGCGATGCCGATCGTCCGGGGCGCCTTCTGCGTGCGGAAGGCCCGGGTGACCGTGCTGACCCTGCCCTTGGCGTTCTTCGCGGTGGCCGTCACCGTGTACGCGTGACCGGGCCGCAGGGCCCAGGTGGTGCGCCACGACGTGCGGCCGGCGTTGAAACCGCCGGCGGCGCCGGTGACGGTCTCCAGCGTGCCGCCCGACACCGTCACCGTGACGCCCTCGTCGGGACGTACGCTCTGCCCGGAGGCGCTGATCCTCAGGGTCGGCGCCGACGCGTCGGCGGCGGTACGCCCGGACGAAGCGGCCTGGCCGTTCGTGCAGCCCGCTGCCAGGGCGAGTGCCAGAGCCAGAGCCGGATATCTGATCTTCAAGGACGTTCTCCAGGGCGTGCGACGGGCCGCGCGGACAGCCGCGCGACCCCGTAGATGATTTCTTCGTTCCGGCCGTGGTCGCGCGTGATGACGTCGCGCAACCCCAGGTAGCGGTAGGTACGCGGATCCAGAATCAGTTCGAGCCGCGAGGCGTCGCTCGTGGCGATGGAGAAGGCGACTCCGTGACGCCCCGCGGTGTCGGGCACGTCCGGCAGCACCTCGACGCCGGGCAGCCGGGACAGCGCGCCGTACAGCGTTGCCTGGGAACGCGGCGTGACGTCATAGGCGTCGAGCAGCCTGGTGACGAAGTCGAACACCGCCGCGTCGCGAGGCACACCGATGATCCCGGCGGCGTACTCCGTCACGCGTCCCTTCGGCTGAGGTCTCGCCCGGATGCGGTCCACCTCCGCGTAGAGCCGGGCGAGGGCCGCTTCCGGCGCTTCGGGAAGGCCGGTCAGCACGGTGCCGTGTACCGCGAGCGGCAGCCGATCCGCCGGGTGTCGCCGACCGTCCATGCGGATCCAGGACTCGACGACGCGCCGCCCGGACCGCGCCTTCGTGTCCCGCTGCATGCTCCGCACGTAGATCCACTGATGC
Organism: Actinoallomurus iriomotensis; assembly: GCF_030269445.1. Classification (GTDB taxonomy): domain Bacteria; phylum Actinomycetota; class Actinomycetes; order Streptosporangiales; family Streptosporangiaceae; genus Actinoallomurus; species Actinoallomurus iriomotensis. The sequence goes on along the minus strand of NZ_BSTJ01000012.1, from coordinate 350,481 downwards.
GGTCCCATCGTGACGAGCGGCTCGCTTCGCGCCACGGTCCGGGCGCGTTCGGCGAGACGTACCGCAGGGCTGCCCGCCGGCGCGGCCGGTGCCGTCGTCGGGTCCGGTTCCCGCACCGTCGTGAGCGCGGCGACCAGTGCCACGACGGCGGTCGCGGCCACCGCGAGGCGCAATGCGATCCTTCCCTTCGCGGAACGCCGCGGCGTCGGCCTGATCGCGTCGAGCAGCCGGGCGTGACCGGATTCGATCACCTGTGGGTGGGGTGCGGCGATCCGCTCGTACCTGCGTCCGACCAGTTCGAGCTCATCCACGGTGTGCCTCCAGCGTGGCGCGCATCTTCCTGCGGGCCCGGAACAGGCGGGACGAGACGGTCCCGACCGAGACACCCAGCGCCTGTGCGACCTCCTCATAGGCGAGGCCGCTCCCCGCGACCAGGATCAGCACGTCGCGCTCGCCCTGGTTGAGACGGGCCATCGCGTCCGCGAGCGGCCGGCGCATCCCCTCGGCGGAGAGCCGGTCGATCACCGGCTCCATCGGCTCGACCGCGGGGTCCACGCCCGTCCGTGCGATGGCCCGGTAGAAGCGGAGCTCTGAGCGACGCTGCCGGCCGATGAGGTTGGTGGCGATTCCGTAGAGCCAGGGCCGGACGCCCGCGCGCTCCGGGTCGTAGCGCGCGCGGTGCCGGAACGCCTCCAGAAACGTGTCGGCCATCAGGTCGTCGGCCACGTCCGGCCCGAGGCGGCCGGCGATGTAGCGGTAGATCTCGCCGGCATAGCGCTGGTACAGCGTCGTGAACCGCTCGGGTTCGGCGAGGGAGGCGATGATCACGTCGGCGTCATGACACGCTTCCGCGATCACCACTGGCTCGTGTTCGTCATGGCGCTCTTCCGCGGTGAGGGATACGTCCGTCTGTACTTGTCCGGACGCGGGCGCCTTGTTCCCAGTTTTTTCGCGGGCGCGTGAGGCCTCAGCCCGAGCAGTCGCCCTCAGAACGGCTCCTGCGCCGAGGTGAAGGTCATCACTTCGACGCACTGACGCGGTGTTTCCTCATGTCGGCTCTGTGGCGGAGAAGTGTGGGTTCTCGATCAGTCCGAGCAGGGTTCCGTCCGGGGTGGTGAGGGTGGTGGTGCGGATCCCGCCGCCGTGGTCGGTCAGGGGGGCATGGGTGGTCGCTCCGGTCCGCATCAAGGTGGCCGCTGCCTGCTCGACGTCCTCGACGCCCCAGTAGACGATCGGGCCCGTGCCGCTTTCGGTGTGGCCGTGGGGGTCCAGCGCCAGCTCGTAGCCGCCGACGTTGAAGCCCGCGTAGTAAGGCTCGTCGAAGTAGGGAGCGATGCCCAGAACCGTCGACCACCAGCGCTTGGCGGTGTCCAGGTCGCGGACGGGGTAGACGACCGTGCGGAGTCCAAGAAACATGATCGGGACACTAGGCGCCGGTGGTGACGGTTCAGGGGCCGTGCGGCGTACGGACCGTCAGCCCGAGCAGTCGCCCTTTTCCAGGAGCCGGCCGCCGATGACCTTGTTGTCGCAGGCGATGGTGTTGCCGCCGACCGTGTCGTTGATTCCGACGCCGTCGGCGCCGGACAGGTCGATGGTGTTGCCGCGGAAGACGTTTCCGGTGCCCCCGCCCTTGATGATCTGTTCGGACGGGTAAGTGAAACCTTTCTGTCATTTCTGAAATGGCCTGTCGATCAGGAGCCGGGCAGGCCGATCACCACCGGGCCGAGCCGCCGGCTCGCGGTGGCGGGCCGGCCCGTCACCGGCGCGAAGGACGGCTGCGACGCGCCGACAGGTTCGATCAGGTAGGTGCCACCCGCGCGCGCCGGCACCGTGAACGTCGACGCCGTGGTCGGCGCCAGCACGACCGCGTGCCGGTCGTCGCCCGTCACGACCCGTACCGGTCGGCCGGGCCAGGGACTGCGCACCCGGATCGGCGCGTCCGACCCCGCCTCGATGCCGACGGTCACCGGCACACCGCCGCGGACCTGCACGTCCACCTTGTCGCGATGCTGGATGTAGACGGTGCCGTCGGCGTCCCACGACGCGGGCCAGGCGGGCGCGACGCGCAACGTGCCGTCGTAGTCCTGCGCCAGCGCGTCCTGCAGGGCGGTGGCGACCACGCCGCCCTGCTCGATGTACGGCTCGGGCTGGCGCACCGTCACGCCGAAGGAGGCCAGGCCGGACGGCCGGTCCTGGAACCGCTCGGTGAGGTCGACCAGGGTCTTGGCCATGTCGTCGGCGAGGCCGAGCCGCGCCGCGTCGATCGGGTCGAAGCTCCAGTCGTTGTCCTCGACGTACGGCCGGCGGGCGAAGGTCCGCGCGGCCAGGTCGTGCGAGGGCCCGTCGTCACCGATCAGGCCGTACGGCCAGACCGGCTCCAGGCCGATGTTCTCCACGTTGTGCGTGGCCGCCGACTGCTGCCACGACATGCCGATCACGTCCTGACCGGCGGCGTCGGCGGACGGCGGTAGCTGCTGGGTGCGCGTGGCCTGGTCGGTGCGCGGGTAAGGCATCAGCTTCGCGACCGCGGCGTCGAGCCGGGCCGCCAGGTCGGCGTCGCGGTGCAGCAGACGCGACGCCTGGGCGATGGCCGGGAACACCGCCCGCATCGCGGCGATGTCCGTCGTCGGGTCGGTGACGTCCCACTGCGTCTCATGCGCGTTGGACGGGCCGGTGTGCAGCCTGCCGTCCTCACCCACGGTGGCGTACGAGAGCATGAATCGCGCCCAGGCCCTCATCACCGGGTAGTTCTTCCGCAGGAACGCCAGGTCGTCGGTCTGCAGGTACTGCTGCCAGGCGAACAGCGAGACCTCGCCGCCCGTCGTGAGCGTCCGGGTGTTGTAGTTCGCCGGGCCCTGCCCGCTGCAGTCGAGGAACGGCCGGGCGCCCCAGCCCGCCCCGTCGTTGTGCGTCTGGTAGCCGATGCCGTTGAACCGCATCGTCTCCGGGACGCAGGCGCCGGCCTTGCCGGGGAACCGGCTCGCCGTCCAGTCCTCGATCGTCGCCAGGTCGTCACGGTACATGGCGAAGTAGCCGTCGTTGTCGCCGTACGTTCCGGCGCCCAGTGACGCGGTGACGAGCATGCGCAGGTTCCAGCCCCAGTACGCGGACGGGTCCCAGGTGTGCGTGTCCTGCGTGGAGTCGAACAGGTCGGCCACTCCGGCCTGCGAACCGGGCCGTACGTCCCCGCGCTCCGCGGCGTCCGCGTACAGGTTGATCAGCCGCAGGTTCTCCAGGTACTGGGCGGTCCCGTCCGCGGACGACAGGCGCATCAGCCCGGCCCGCCGCCAGTACCCGTGCCACCAGGCGAGGTGCGCCGCGCGCAGCGTCGCCGCGGGAGGACCGGCGGCGCCGGCGAGCCGGCCGCGTACGGCGGCGAGGGCGTCGCCGCCGGTCCAGTGCGGAGAGTCCACCACGACGCGGTACGAGCCGTCCGGGCGCGGCCGGAAGCCCACCTCGACGGTCCGCGTGTCGACGACGCGGGCGTCCACGTCGCGACCGCCCGCGGTCACCGCGGCGAGGGACCCGAAGGTCCTTCCGGTGGAACCGGGCCGCCCGCTGTCGGTCCAGGTCTGCGCCAGTGCGCCCACACCGCCCGCGGCCTGCGCGTCCGGGGTGCGCGGCGCCCACAGCGCGAGCCGGGCCGTCTGCGCGGCCGCCGGGTCTGCGCCGGTCACGTCGACGACCAGCTGGTCGGTGCCGGCGCGGACGTACGCGGTGGCCGTCATGCCGCCGCCGGATTCGACCAGCGTCCCGTCGTAGAGGTTCAGCCGGCCGCGGAAGTCGGCCGCGCCGGTGAGCTTCGCCAGGCCCGGGATCAGGACCTGGCCGGGAGAGAGCCGGTCGGGCAGCGTGTCGGCGCGGTTGAGCTGGGCGGTGAAGCCGTCCGCCGCCCACGCGGCGACGCCGAGCGTGCCGTTGCCGAGCGGCATCGCCTGCTTGGGGTCGGTGTTCGGCCGGCCCAGGACGACGTCGGAGCGGCTCACCACGCCGGGCACGTCCACGTGGAACGAGCCGTGCGCCCAGGCGGTCGTCGTCGTGCTGTCGGCGGCCGCCGGCGCCATCGGAAGGACGATCGCGCCGGCCGCGACGAGGGCTAGCAGACGCATGTCACTGCCCCACCGGGTAGGGGAACTGCGCGGTGAGGCCGATCTGGTCGTAGCGCATCTTCGAGGTGTCGAAACCGTCCCGCCAGCTGTCGTTGGCGAACTCGTTGCACTCCGCCGCCGACGGCCCGTGGTACTGGTCGCCCTGGACGTTCGTCACCTGGATGTTGGAGAAGTTGAATCCGCAGCCGCCGAAGTCCATGTGCACGCCGCGCGGCGGGGCGTCCACCATGGACGGGTCGGCCCGTACGTCGTCGATCGTCACCTGGTCCACGGAGCTGTTCGTGATGTGCGGATCGAAGTTCTGCACGCCGTACGCGTAGATGGCGCCGGTGTCGCCGCTGTCCTCGCCGACGTGCGCGATCTTCAGGTAGGACAGCGCGTTGCCCTGGGCGTAGTCGTCGGCGTTGGCGGCGGTCGTGACCGCGCGCATGCTCACCGCGTACCGGGCGCTGTGCTGCATGACGCTGTGGCTGACCACGTTCGACCCGCTGTCGAGCAGCTCGACCGCCGAGGCGTCGCCCGGCACCAGCTCGCCGTAGTAGTCGAAGTAGTCATCGGTGATCACGTTGTGGTTGGCGATATCGCCCTCGCCCGGGTACGGACCCTCGATCTTGACGCCGTCGCCGCCGATGTGGGCGAAGTAGCCGTCGGAGATCGTGTCGTGGTCGGCGCGCCCGGTCAGGTAGACGCCCTCCCACCCGGTGTTGGTGACGTGCAGGGCGTGCAGGTCGACACCGGTCGTGTGAGTCAGCGTGATCGCGCCGAAGCGGTTACGGGGCAGTTCGATCTGCCGGTCGTAGTCCTGGTACTTGTGCGCGGTGCCGGAGTCGCCGGCGGAGTTCCACGCGAAGCGGTACCAGTCGACGAAGTCCGAGTACTCGAACGCCAGCCCGTCGAAGGTCAGGTCGTGCGCGGGCGCACTGGCCGAGCCGCCCGTGACCGACACGATCGTCTGGACGGTCGGGGCCCAGACCGTGGTGTCGATCTTCCCGTCGCGAGGCCAGTAGTACAGCCAGCCGGTGGCCGAGTCGTAGTAGTACTCGCCCGCCTGGTCGAGGAAGTCCAGCGAGTTCTGGATGAAGTAGCGCGAGCCCGGGTCGTCGGTCTGAATGGAGTACCGCGTCGGGTACAGCAGCGTGGCGAGATTCTTGTTCCACGACATGTTCTTGATCGGATCGGTGTCGGTGAACCAGCTCCACTTCCCGCCCGACCAGGTCACCACCTGGGCGTCGTGCAGGTCCCAGTTCTGGTCCCAGACCCCGGGCTTGAAGGTGAGCCAGGTCTGGCTGTTGCGCCGTTCCGGGTCGAGCGTGGCGCGCAGGTAGGGCGCCCACGTCTCGTCGGTGCCGCGGTTGGGGTAGCGCGCGGTGGTCGCGCGCCGGTCGCCCTCGTACAGCGTGTGGATGGGGTGGCCGGTGCCGATCTGCGTCCGGAAGATCTTGTCCTTGTACGGCTGCCAGCCGGTGACCGGCTTGGCGCCCAGCAGGCGCGCCTTCCCGGGACCGTCGGAGCTGCGGTAGACGACGCGGTGCCCGTTGCTGCCGGAGTCGGCGCCGGTGAACGCGATCGTCTGGTCGACGGGGTAGTCACCGGCGCGAAGGTTGACGTCGATGTCGCAGTGCATGTGGCGGTTCAGGCCGTGGCCGGCGATGTGGTCGCGGGCGTGCTGGACCGTGCGCCACGGGCTGCGGGCGGTGCCGCCGGCGGAGTCGGCACCGTCCGGTGAGACGTAGAACTCGGTGGGGTGACACGGCGCGGTCTGGGCGGCGGCACCCGAAGCGGCCGCGGGGGCGGCGGCGAGCGACCCGAGCGCGGCGACGGCGACCAGCGCGAGGCGGTGCGTGAGGGAAACCATGCAGGAGACTCCTCCGGCGGCGAAGGATAAACGCTAATCGATTGGATTCGATCGATTAGCCGGACCGTAACGAGCGGAGGGCGCTCGGTCAATATTCCGCGATGTGCCGGTTTCGGCCTTGATGCCCCGATGCCGGTGCCCGGCTAGGCGCCGCCCGGCCGGGAACCGCGCTCCGCGAGCGCGTCGTCGACCGCCTGGCCGAGTTCGGTCCGCAGATGGGCGCGTTCGCGGACTGGATCCGCCGTCGGGCAGGTCAGCAGGTGTTCGAGGAGCTCCTGGGCGGCCTGGAGGTCATCGATCCGGCTCTTGATCGCCTCGATTGAGAATGTTGCGCTCAAGTCGGCTTGAGCGTGCACGGTTGACGCCGATCACCGTGAAACAGCCTGCGCACGCTCGAGGTGTTCCGCTCGGTGGGGCTGATGTCCGCGCTGGAGCAGGTCGGCTGGGAGGGCGGCCTGCCGATGCGGACGGTGTTCAAGGACCGGGCGCTCGGTGTCACCCTGAACCGAGGTGGGCTGCCGGCGCGATACTCCAGACCTGCAGCCCGGTGAATCCCCGTCTCGTCCTGACGCATGACCAGGTGCAGCGCCTCGCGCTTGATGAGCTGCGACGCCGTGGTGGTCACGTGCGGTTCGGCGTACGGCTGGCCGGCCTCGTCCCCGAGGCCGATCACGTGCGGGCTCAGGTCATCGATGTCGCCACGGGCGAGGAACGGCGGGTCAGGGCGTCCCACGTCGTCGGCGCGGACGGGGCGAGCAGCGACGTTCGGGCGGCCCTCGGTGTCACCATGCCCGGCCGTGAGGTCATCGGGCACCTCAGTACCGCGTTCTTCCGTGCCGATCTCGGACCCGTCCTGCGGGAGTGGGGGACGCACATGTGCTTCGTGCGCAACGACGCGGTGTAAGGGCGGACTCGGCATGAACACCGGCATCCAGGACGGCCACAACCTCGCCTGGAAGATCGCCGCCATTCTCGACGGATCGTTCACCCCGGCGCTGCTGGACACGTACGAGACCGAGCGCCGCGCGCCGCCGCCCAGGCGTCCCTGGCCCTCTCACGGGGAACGCACCAGGGCTACCAGTCGCTGGACGGAGACCCGAACGCTCTGTACGACAAGATCGCCGTCGGCTACCTGTTCCCGCACCGGTGGGTGCCCTCCGCCGGAGCCGGCAGGATCTCCACTGTGGACCTGGCCGGCTCACGCTGGACCCTGTTCACCGGCCCGGGCGACCGCCGGTGGCGAGCCGACCCGACGGCTTCGTGGCCTGGCGGGGAGCGACGGAGGAGTCCCTGCGGGAAGCGCTCCGCGACCTGGGCCGCGGACTCAGGTGATCAGGCCGTGTGACTTGCCGGCCGCGTGGTCGCGGACCGCCGCTTCGGCGCGCTCCGCGTCTCCGGAGGCCAGGACGATGACCAGACGGGCGTGCCACTCGGGCAGTTCGTCCAGGTCACCCTTGTAGAACGGGTCGCCCACGACCTGCAGGAGGTTCAGGCTGGGTTCGAGCACGCCCCACAGGCGCTGTACGAGCGTGTCGCCGCCGAGCGCGCACAGCCGGCGATGGAAGGCCAGGTCGGCCTGGCGCAGCTTGGACTGGCTGCCCGACCGCGCCGCGGCCCGCATGCGCTCCACCTCCTCGGTGAGCGCCTGCTCGGCCTCTGGCGTCCAGGCGGTGGCGAGCTCACGAGCGGCGATCCCTTCGAGCACGACCCGGATCTCCCGCGCCCGCGCGGCGTCCTCGGCCGAGATCTCCGCCACGTAGCTGCCCCGGCGCTGAACGTGGCTGACGAGCCCCTCGTGCGCCAGGCGGCGGATCGCGTCGCGTACGGGCGCCTGGCTGATGCCGTATCGGCGCGCCAGGTCCGACTCGACCAGGCGGGTGTTGGGCCCGAGGCTGCCGTCGATGATCGCCTGACGCAGGCGGTCGTAGACCTGGTCGGAGAGCAAACCGGTCCGCAGCGGAGCGACATCGGTCACGCTGTTGCCGCCTTCCTTCGCGACGACCTGACCCAAGAGGGGGTGCATCCCATGGCGCAGTCTAGCCGGGCACATCGACTATCGATCGAGCCGCCGGGACGCCCGCGTCAGTCGTTCGCCAACTCTCCGGTGGCGCCCTGCCCGGCCTCGATCGTGCGGTGCAGGAAGTCGGCGAGCAGGTCCAGCTCCTCATCGGTGTAATCGGCGCAGATCTGGTCCATGGAGGTGTTCATCCCCGAATACAGCTCGAACAGCTCGGGGTTTCGGGTGAGCAGGGGGTGTACGGCGACGGCACGGCGGTCGAGGGCGTCCGGATCGCGCCGGCGGGCGACCCAGCCGCCGCGTTCGAGCCGATCGAGGACGCCGGTCATGGTGGCCGGGTGCAGGCCGGCGCGGCGGGCGAGGGCGCTGGGGCTGAGCGGGCCGTGCCGGTTGACGAGATCGAGGCAGTAAAGGTCGATGTCCTTCAGGCCGGCGTGCGTGCCGACCTGGTGGTTGAGCAGGGACATCTGGATGCTGAGCTCACGTAGAGACTCTTTGATCGTGACGACCCCTCGCCGCCGACGCCGCGCCCGGTTCGCATCCTCATCAGGCGTCATGGACGTCATGCGGGTCCGCCTCCCGTCCCGGATGTGATATGTCCCGGATATTGTATGAGAGGCAGACCGGTCATCGACTCACGAACGCCGGCCGGACCGCGACAAGGACCTGTCGAGCGGCTGGTCCAGCAGGTGGCGGCGCAGGAACGCCACCTCGGCGTCGACGGCCTGTTCGTGCGCTGCCAGGAACGGGGCGTAGTGTCCGCCCGGCAGGCGGACCAGTTCCCCGTGCGGCGCCCGTTCCGCCGCCCGGGCCCCGGTCTCGAAGAGGACGGACTGATCCTGCTCGCAGGCGACGACGAGGATCGGACACGCTACGCGGGACGCGCGGCGGCCCGGGCGGTACATCGTGATCCTGAGCCCGGCACGGGCCGCGACCGCCTGCTGCCAGTCCCGGTGACGGTTCCCCGGGTTCAGCGCCCGGTCGCCGTCGCGGCTGTCCGGAGTGGTGAGCATCGCGACCGTACCCGGTTCGCCGTCGAGGGGCACCAGCAGGGGTGATCGCCCGATCAGGGCACCGGCGGCGTCCAGCAGGCCTCTGACGGTGAAGCGGAGCATCGCCGCCGGTCGCTGGTGACGCGCCGCCGCTCTCGCGGCCGCGAGGCCGTCGGCGAGCGGGGTCTGCGCGATCGCCGCGGCCAGCCGCGGGTTCTGTTCGGCGACCGGGAACATGTGGCCGCCCGCCAGGGAGAAGCCCCACGCCGCGAGCCGGTCCGCGTCGACGCCCTCCAGCGTGGCGGCGAACGCGATGGCGGCGCGCCAGTCGGCCAGTTGCTCGCCGATGCGGACGACCTGCCGGGGCCGGCCGCCGCTCTCCCCGAAACGTCGATGGTCGAAGGCGAGCACGTGAAAGCCGGCGTCCTGGAATCGTGCCGCGAACAGGTCGGTTCCCGGTTCCTTGGTCACGGCGGTACCGCCGGCCATGATCAGACAGGCGTTGTTCGTGCCCGGATAATGCCAGGCGGCGCACTCGTGCTCACCGCTGAGGAACCGAACCTTCTTCCGCTCCGTCATCGTGCGCCTCCCCGCTGGTCGGCGATGCCGATGATCTTGTTGATGGTCGAGGGCTGGTCGATGACCGCGAGCATGTGGTGGGCGACGTTGGCGCGTGAGACGCGCGTACCGCCGCGGATGTTGCGCCCGTACGCCGTCCGGTAGTCGCCGGTCAGAGGCCCGTCGGTCAACTGTGGTGGTCGTGAGATGGTCCAGTCGAGGCCGCTCTCGCGAACGAGGTCCTCCATCACCGCCAGGTCGGCGAAGTGCGCGCCGAGCATGGCGTGGGCGAACCGGCTGCCCAGATGCCGCATGAAGAACCCGTCGCCCGGGTCGTGCTTCGGCGGGTTCGGGCGGCCGGGCGATGGCACGGTGCCGACCGGCGCGGCGCTCACCACGACGAGTCGCCGTACACCGGCGGTCCGCATCGCGGTGAGGATGGCCTTCGTGCCCCGCGAGGTGATCCCCGCCTCGGTCCTCGGCTTGCGCGGCCCGAGCCCGGAGAGGACGGCGTCACTTTTGGCGACGGCGGACGCGAGCACCGCCGGGTCCGCCGCGGTGAGGTCGGCGGCGACGAGGCGAGCCTCTCCGGCCAGGCTCCGCGGGTCGCGTGCGACCGCGGTGACCTCATGGCCCGCGGCGACGGCCTGTTCGAAGATCTGCCGCCCGATACCACCGGTCGCCGCGAAGATCGTCAGCTTCATTGCTCGTGGCCTCCCTCCGGCCGTCCGACATCGACGGCCGCACACTGTTTCTCTAATGGAGACTATATGAGATTCATATTATCTTCACCGCATACGACATGACGCTGGTCACATCCATGGCGTCGACGCGCCCGGGAGGGCAGGCTTCAGCTGATCGAGACGCCCGCAGGGTCTCTGTGGCTCAGGCGCGGAGGAACGCGGGGCCGCGCTGGCGGAGGACGTCGAAGAGCATGTTCTGGATCGTCTCGCGCACCTGGTCGGTCAGGTTGAAGACCGTCATGTGGTCGTCCGCCTGCGCCGGGTCGTACCGGTCCGTGCGGATCGGCTCGCCGAAGGCGATCATCCACTTCGAGGGCAGCGGCACCAGGCCGAGCAGGCCGAACAGCGGCCAGGTCGGCGTCACCGGGAAGTACGGGAACCCGAGCAGCCGGGCCAGCGGCTTCAGGTCGGCGATCTTGGGATAGATCTCCTCGGCCCCGACGATCGCGCACGGGATGATCGGCACCTGGGCGCGCAGTGCGGTGGCCACGAACCCGCCCCGGCCGAACCGCTGGAGCCGGTAGCGCTCGCTGAACGGCTTGCCGACGCCCTTGAAGCCCTCGGGGAAGACCCCGACGAGCTGGTCCTGGGCCAGCAGCCGCGACGCGTCGGCCTGGCACGCGAGCGTGTGCCCGCTCTTGCGCGCGAGGTGGGCGAGCACCGGGACCTGGTAGACGAGGTCGGCGCCGAGCAGCCGCAGGTTGCGGTGGGCCGGGTGGTCGTCGTGCAGGCCGACCTGGAGCATGACGCCGTCGATCGGCAGCGTGCCGGAGTGGTTGCCGACGACCAGCGCGGGGCCGGTGTCGGGCACGTGTTCCATGCCGAACATCTCGACCCGGAACCAGCGCTCGTACAGGGGGCGCAGGAGCGGCAGCAGCACGTTCTCGTTGAGTTCGGGGTCGAAGCCGAACTCGTCGATCTCGTACTCGCCGGTCAGCCGCCGCCGTACGAACTGCAGAGCCGAAGCGACCTTGTGGTCCAAACCCCTCGGTTCGCGGACGAGGTGCTCTGCGGCGTCGGTGTTGAGCGGAATTACCTGCGCTTCTGGCCGCATCGCGGGTCTCGCCTCCTCCACGGGGTCGTGACTCACCTCTTGCCCCCTACGGCTCCCGCCAACCGGTCGAGGAGCCCCGCGGGCAGACCATGACCGAGACCTTGCGAATCCGCGAAATCGGTAAAGGCTTCTTCCGAACTGTATTTCGGCCGCCAGGCGAGCTCCCCCGCCAGGCGTTCGGTGTCGAGCACCCGGCCGTACGTCAGCCAGCGCAGCAGCTCCGGCGAGAAACCCTTCAGCCCGCCGAACCGGCGCCCGACGTCGCCCAGCGTCTGCAGCGCGGGCGCCGGGAGCGGCAGGGCCGGCCGGCCGGCGCGGCGCAGCGCCTGCGAGAGCAGGACGACGCCGTCGCCGGCCACGTTGTACGTGCCGGGGTGGTCCTCGGTCGCCATGCGCCGCAGCACCTCCACGCCGTCGTCCTCGTGGACGAACTGCAGGCGCGGGTCGAACCCGAGCACCGTCGCCACCACCGGCATGCGGAAGTAGCGGCTCAGCGGGTTGTCGACGTGCGGCCCGAGGAAGTTGGCGAAGCGCAGCACGGACACGGTCAGGTCGGAGCGGCGCCGGGCGAGCCCCCGGACGTACCCCTCGACCTCGACCGCGTCCTTCGCGTAGCCGGACGCGGGCGGCCGCACCGGCTCGTCGGTCTCGGAGAAGACCGCCGGGTCGTGCCCGGACGAGCCGTACACCGCCGCGGACGAACGGACCACGACCTTGCGCATCGCCGGAGACCGCTGGCAGGCCGCCAGGAGCTGCATCGTGCCGATGACGTTCTGCTCTTTGGACTTCAACCGCCCCGCGGCGGCCATCGTCACCAGGTGGAGATGCACGACCGTGTCGACCTCGGCCGCGTTAATGATCTTGGCGATGCTCGGCGTGCGGATGTCGATGCGGACGAACTCCGTGCGCCCGAGCGGCAGTGTGGGCGCGACGGTGTCCACGCCGATGACCCGTTCGATGCTGGGATCGGCCTGGAGCGTGTCCGCGACTCGTGCGCCGAGAAAGCGGGACACGCCGGTGACCAGAACCACCCGGGTGGTACCCGAGGTACGTGATCCGCTCGCCGAGGGACGCATGGATGACACAGTGCCCCCCAGCTGTTTCGACTACCTCAACGAGAAGTCACTTCTTGTTACGGCGCTGGACCCGCGTCTTCTTCAGCAGCTTGCGGTGCTTCTTCTTGGCCATGCGCTTACGACGCTTCTTGATGACAGAGCCCACGAAACCCTCACTCGATGGTCGGCAGGAGACAGGCGATCAGCACCCTTGGCGGGCACAGCCCGAAGCCCAAGGGTACCGCCGCCAGTACGCCCGTCGTCCGCGGGCTCGGCGACCCCCGACACGGTCGGGGGTCAGCCCGCCTCGATGTAAGCGTCTCGCAGATAGTCGTGGACAGCCTGCTCCGGTACGCGGAACGAACGTCCCACGCGAATTGCCGGTAGTTCTCCTGAGTGAACAAGGCGGTATACGGTCATCTTGGACACCCGCATCACCGCAGCCACCTCGGCCACAGTCAGGAACCTGACCTCGCTCAGAGGTCGCTCGCCTGAGCTCATCGGACGCCCTCTTCCACACGCCGCGCGTCAGACCTTTGCGGTGACTTTGATCACGGCCGTGTACTTTCTCCAGCGTAAATCGTGAATCTGTAGTCGCAAGAGGGGAGTTCAACCAATCAGGCTCGAACGCGCCAAAAGATACATCGTGAGCGGCGTGTAGTAGTGCGGCGGCACGTTGTCGTCCAGAGGCACCACTACCCCGATCTTGCCCTCTGCCTCCCCCGCGAACAGCGCCGGATCGTTGCAGTCCGCGAATCCGACCGTCGGTACGCCCGCCTGCCCGGCCGCGCCCGCCCAGCCGTGGTCCGCTATGACCAGATCCGGCCATAGTGTCGCGTTTGCTGTTAGTTCTTCCAGTATCGCTCGCATCGGATGTGGGTCGTGTGTATGGTGCAGCGCCCCGCCGCCCGAGAGCACCGCGACCCCGTCCACATAACGGATGTGGCGCCTCTCGGGACCCCGTGACGTGTCCGCCTCGTACGACCAGCCGGCCGCCGGAGTGATCACCTGGCAGCCGCGCGCCGCCAGCTCGCGCGCCAGCGCGAGATACACCGGCAGCAGACCGGACGGATGCCCGGTGGCGAGCAGGACGGTGTCCTCGCGAGCGGCCGCCTCGCCGATCCGCTCCCCCATCGCCTCCAGCGCGTCGATGGTCAGGTCCGGGTCGATCGTGTCGTCACCGTAAAAGTGCGATGTATCGGGATCTATCCCGCAGTTTTTTACCATCAGCGCGAAGACGTCCTCGAACGTCCATTCGCGAGTGAACTCCAGTCCGAACTGGTAGTACGGCCGTCCCGCCGCCATCCGCCGGTAGTGCAGAAGATTGTTCTGCCGTGGCGTGGCCACGTCGCCGGCGATCAGCGTGCGCACCAGGTGCTCGCGCAGCTCCGTACGAGTCGGGACCGCGGCCGGATCCGGGACCGTCATTGCATCGGGTCCAGGCCGTGCGCCGGGAACACCGCCCTCCGCGTCGCCATCACCGCCCGGTCCACCGGATGCGCCGGGTCGTAGCCGCCCGCCCACGTCCACACCTCCACGTCCTCGCCGTCGGTCATGCGTTCCGGAGCCCGTGCCCCGGTGCGGTCGCGCACGTAGTTCTGCCAGGTCGGCGGGGTGATCGTCGCCGGGTCGATGGGCCGTTCGGCCGCCTCGGCGAGCAGGTGGGTCCACGCCCGCGGCACCACCTGGACCAGGGCGTATCCGCCGCCGCCGACGAGGACCCAGCGGCCGCCGGCGGTCTCGTGGGCCAGCCGGTGCAGCGCGCGGTACGCGGCGCGCTGCCCGTCGACGCTCAGCCGCAGGTGCGCCAGGGGATCCAGGTCGTGGCTGTCGCATCCCTGCTGGGTCACCAGCACCTGCGGCCCGAACTCCCGCAGCAGCGGCGGGACGACACCGTCGAACGCCCGGAGCCAGAGCCGGTCGTCGGTGCCGGCCGGCAGCGCCACGTTGACCGCGGTGCCCTCGGCGCCGGTGTCCTGCGGCAGGCCGGTGCCGGGGAACAGGGTCTGCGGCGACTCGTGCAGGCTGATCGTCAGCACCCGCGGGTCGTCGTAGAACGCGGCCTGGACGCCGTCGCCGTGGTGGACGTCGACGTCGACGTAGGCGACCTTCGTGGCGCCCTGCTCCAGCAGCCAGGCGATCGCGATGGCCGGGTCGTTGTAGACGCAGAAACCGGACGCCGCGCCGTGCATCGCGTGGTGCAGGCCGCCGGCGATGTTGGCGGCGTGCGTCGCCGTGCCCTCCCAGACGGCGCGCGCGGCCGCCACGGTCGCCCCGGCGACCAGCGCGGACGCGTCGTGCATGCCGGAGAAGACCGGGTTGTCGGTGAGCCCGAGGCCACGGGCGGGGTCGGGCCGCTCGGCGCGTACGGCGTCGATGTAGGCGGGATCGTGGACGAGCCGCAACAGGTCGTCGTCGGCGGGCTCGAACCCCTCGACGGTGACCCCGGGCGCGTCCAGGACGCCGAACTCACGGGCCAAGGCCATGGTCAGCTCGACGCGTAGCGGATTCATCGGATGTTCGGCGCCGAAGTCGTACGAGGTGAGACGCTCGTCCCAGAAGATCCGCAGGGACGGCTCGTACGAGGGCCCGCTCCGTTCGTCCATGTTGGTCACGGTACCGGTAGGCTCCGCGGCCATGGGCCTGGAGATGCGCGCCACCTGCGAACGCTGCGACGAGCCGCTCTACGCCAACGGGCTGGCCTACATCTGCAGCTACGAGTGCACGTTCTGCGCGGCGTGCACCCGCGCGATGGCGCACACCTGTCCTGACTGCGGCGGCGAACTGGCCCGCCGCCCCACGCGCGTCTGACCCTCGCGCCCTGGCGGCGGAACCGCTCACTCGGCATCGGGCAACAGCAGGTGTCCCGACCGAGAGCCGACCGAGAGCCAGAGGTCAGTGAGAATGAGCGAGAGCGGCCCGACCGCGACCGAGGCGGACGACGCCTCCTTGATCGCGCGGTCCCGCCACGAACCCGAGGTGTTCGCCGAGGTCTTCCGACGGTACGCGCCTCAGATCAAGCGGTACGTCACCCGCCGGCTGGGGCCGGACGCGGCCGAGGACGTCGTCGCCGACACGTTCCTGCTGGCGTTCCGGCAGCGTGACCGCTACGACCTGTCCCAGCCGAACGCCCGTCCGTGGCTGTACGGCATCGCCACCAACCGGATCGGACGGCACCGCCGCGGCGAGGTGCGGCTGCTGCGCGCCCTCGCCCGTACGGGCGCCGACCCGGTCACCGAGTCGTTCACCGACCGCAGCGACGAACGGGTCAGCGCCACGGCGGTACGCCGCCGCCTGGCCGACGCGCTCGCGAAGCTGCCCGCCGGCCACCGCGACGCGTTGCTGCTGGTGGCCTGGGCCGGCTTCGGCTACGCCGAGGCGGCGCAGGCCCTGGACGTGCCGATCGGAACGGTGCGCTCGCGCCTGAGCCGTGCCCGGACGAAGCTGCGCGAGGAACTCGGCGGGGCCGACCCCACATCGATCGGAGAGGAAGCGCTTCATGGATGAGATGGCCCAGTTGAACCTGCTGCGCGCCGAGGTCCCCGAGCCTGACCTGCCGGGCCTGCGCGCCGAGGAGGAGCGCCTCATGGCCGCCATCGCCGAGCCCACCGGGTCCGGCCCGGCCCGGCGTACGTCCCGGCGCCGTGTCTTCGTACGGGTCGGCGTCGCCGGTGGCCTGGCCGCCGCGGCGGTCGCCGCCGCGGTCGCGGTGAGCCTGGACTCGGGCCCACGGCCGGCTCTGCCCGCCCCGCCGCCGTCGGCCGTGGCACCCGTGGCCGTCATCCGGACCCTGGACCACGCCGCGGAGGCGGCGCTGCGCCGGCCGGAGCCGCACCCGCGGCCGGGCCAGTTCCTGGTCGTCCGGTCGCGGTCTCTGGAAGAGGTGGACTCCGACTCCGCCCGCTACCTCAGCGACACGCGTCGTACGGTCTGGCTGCCGGTGGCCGGGGACGCGACGGGCGGCGTCATCGAGGAGCAGGTGCTGGCCCCGAAGGCCTACCCCGGATGGCCGATCCCGCCCGAGGCGCGGACCGAACAGGGCGCGCACGGTCCCGACCGGCTCGCCGACTTCGACGGACGCGCGGAGTACCTCCGCAACGACTACGCCTACCTGAGCCGCCTGCCGACGGACACCGCCGGGATGCGACGGCATCTCTACGTCGGGGCGAAGAGGGGCGCCGAGGGCGACCGTGATGCGTGGCAGCGAGTGGGCGGCATGCTCACCGAGGCGTACCTGCCGGCGGCGCAGCGGGCCGCGCTGTTCCGCGCGGCCGCGACGATCCCCGGGGCCGAGGCGGTCGCGTCGGCGCAGGACGCCGCCGGGCGGGCGGGCGTCGCCGTCGCCATGACCGACCCCGAGGCGGGCACGCGCCAGGAGTACATCTTCGACCGCCACACCTACCTCTACCTGGGCGCGCGCACCGTGATCGTGGATCCGGCGAAGGCCCGGGGCACGAAGGGCGGCGTCACGGAGTCCACCGCCCAGCTGAGCGTGCGGGTCTCCGACACGGCCCCGCGGATCAAGAAGAACTAGAAGTCAGAGCCGGGCCGGGCGTGCTCCGGCCCGGCTCTTCACACCGGCTCTTCACACCGGCGGGTCGGTGCGGAGGATGCTGTACGTCACCCCGTCGCGCCACGCGCCGTCCCGCCAGCCGCAGCCCCGCATCACGCCCTCGCGGGTGAAGCCGGCCCGTTCGAGCGCCTTCTGCTCGGCGACGTTGTCCACCTCGGTGTCGGCCTCGATCCGGTGGACGGTCGTGTGGGCGAACAGGTAGCGGGCCAGCAGGCGGTGCGCCTCCGTGCCGTACCCCTTGCCCCGGGCGCCGGGCAGCATGGCGATGCCCATGGTGAAGCAGAACGACGCCGGAGTCGGCTGCCGCCGGTTCCACGCGACGAACCCCAGGCGTTCCTCTCCTCGCCGCACCATGAGGACGCCGCCGTCCTCGCCGAGCATGCCGTTGTCGGTCCACCGGCGGCGGTAGCGGCTCGCGTCGCGCCAGCCGAACCAGGCGAACTCCCCGGTGGAGTCCGGATCGCCGGTCAGCCGCTCCAGGATCGTCAAATCCTCCTCGGTCACCGGGCGCAGTACGAGCGATTGTTCGTCCATGCCTGAGCAACGCGGGACGGCGGCTCGATGTCACCGGAAATCACACGGCGGCCGTGTGGCGGTCCGCCGGGGCCGCCTCCTCGCCGACCGTGCGGTCGCGGCCGGCGCCGAGGCCCGGCACGAGCATCACGGCCGAGACGGCGAGCACCAGAACGCCCGGCGCGGTCCAGCCGTGCGTCGCGTCGTGCACCGCGCCGACGGCCAGCGGGCCGAGCGCCGCGATGACGTACCCCACGCCCTGCGCCATCCCGGAGAGTTGTGCGGTCATGTGCGGGTCGGACGTTCGCAGGCCGATGAACGACAGGGCGGTGGCGAACCCGAGGCCCTGGCCGAGGCCGAGGATGACGATCCACAGCCAGACGGAGCCGGCCGGCGCCCAGATCGACCCGGCGTACCCGGCCGCGGTGAGCAGGACGGTGAGCGCCACCAGGGGCCGCTGGTCGCGGAGCCGGCGTGCGAGCACCGGCACCAGCAAGGCCCCGGCGGCCTGGACCAGGTTCGTGAGGCCCAGTGCGTACCCGGCGGTGGCATCGCTCAGCCCACGGTCCAGGAAGACGCTGGACAGCCAGCCATTGGTGACGTAGGCGAGCAGCGACTGCAGGCCCATGAAACAGGTGACCTGCCAGGCGAGGGCCGACCGCCACACCTTGGACGAGCCGGCCTCCGGCGGCGGCGTGGCCGCGGCCACGCCGCGCAGCCGCGGCAGCCACGCGATCCCCGCCAGGGCCGCCGGGATGGCCAGCAGCATCAACGGCGGCCGCCAGCCCGACCCCAGCGCGTGCCGCAGCGGCACCACCACGCCGGTGGACACCGCGGCGCCGGCGGTGATCGCGACGGTGTAGACGGCCGTGACGGTCGTGATCGCCTGCGGATGGTCGCGCTTGATGATCGCCGGCACGGCGATGTTGCCGATGCTGATCGCGATGCCGGCCAGCAGCGCGCCCCCGAACAGCGTCGGCTGGAGCGGGATCACCCGGACGAGCAGCCCGAGCACGAGCAGGGCCATGCTCGTGACCAGCAGCGTCTCACCGCGCGGCCTGCGACGGGTGAACGGGGCGATCAGCCCGTACGAGCCGAAGAACAGCACCGGGAGCGTCGTCAGCGCGCCCGCCGCGGTGCCGGACAGGTCGAGGTCGTCCTGGATCTGCCGCAGCAGGGGCCCGACCGCCACGACGGCGGGCCGCAGGTTCAGCGCGACCAGAACGATCATGATGACGCCGGCGTGGCGCCTCAAAGCAGTGCCTCCAGAGCGTCAAGGGTGGGCACGATGACGCTTTCCGCGGCGCGCCCGGCCGCGTCCGGGTCGCGCGCCGCGATCGCGTCGACCACCGCGCGGTGCGCCTCGGGTCCGGCGTCGGACAGCTCGCGGTCCAGCCGGACCGCGCTCAGCGACTCGCGCAGCCGGCTCTGGAAGTACCGGAAGGCCTCGACCAGTAATGCGTTGTGCGAGGCCTCCGCGACGCCGAGGTGGAACGCCGCGTCGGCAGTGCCGAACTCCGCCGGGTCGAGGGCCGCGTCCCGGTCCTCCAGCAGGGCGTGCAGCCGCAGGAGGTCGTCCTGCGTGCGCCGCCGGGCCGCCAGCCGCGCCGCCTGGACGTCGTACGCCTGCTGGAGCTCGAACACGTCGCGCAGCGTGGACCGCTCGACGCGGCGCAGCAGCGGGCGCGGGTCGACCGCGCTGCGCACGTACGTGCCGTCGCCCCGGCGGACCTCCAGCACGCCGATGTGACTCAGCGCCCGGATCGCCTCGCGTACGGCCGGCCGGCTGACCGCGAGCCGGGCGGCGAGGTCGTACTCGCCGGGAATCCGGTCGCCGACCGACCAGTTTCCCGCCGTGAGCTGCCCCTGCATCTGGTCGATCACCGCTTCGACCGCCGAAGCCCGAGGAACCGGTTCAAGTGTGGTCACGTCTTGTGATCATGCCAGATGTCAGGCATGTTAAACGTCTGACATCTGATGTCTCAACCATGTTGTGACGTGAACAGCCGAAAGGTGGGGGCATCTAACTACGTAGGTGGCTCCTGGCCCAGGAGGCGGTTGCGGTGGAAACTGTGGAAGAAGTGAACATCCCCCCGTTCGCTCGGACCCCGAGCTCGCAGAGCCGCGTGCTCACCACGGCGGTGCGTTTCGGGGTCAGACCGTTCGCGGGCCGGATCAAGGGCCGATCGGCGACCATCCGGCTGTGGCGCTCGCTGCTGGGGGCCGGTGCCCGCTGCCTGCGAGCCGACCCGCGCGTGAGCATCGAGCCGATCATCGATCCCTGTGTCGAGGATCCGGACGTGAAACGGCCCGTACGCGGCGAGTGGCTGCGCTCCCCCGGCTGTTCGCCCGAGCGAGGCGCGATCCTCTACCTCCACGGTGGCGGCTACGCCATCTGCTCCCCCCGCACCCATCGCGTGATCACCACCCGGCTCGCGATGGACACGGACCTTCCGGTGCTCGCCCCCGACTACCGGCTCGCCCCCGAACACCCCTTTCCGGCCGCCTTCGAGGACGTGCTCGACGCCTACCGGCTGCTGCTGGCGCGCGGTTTCTCCTCCGACCGCATCATCATCGCGGGCGACTCCTCCGGCGGTCACCTGGCCACCGCCCTCACCGCGGAGGCCTGCCGTACGGGCCTGCCGGCGCCGGCCGGCGTCGTGCTGTTCTCCCCCTGGGTCGACCTCACCGGTGAGCTGGCCCTGGCCTCGGTGTCGAGCAGCCGCGACCCCTACATCGTCCCGGCCGTCGCCACCCGGTTCGGCCGGCTCTACGTCGGGAAGGGCGACTGGGAGGATCCCCGCCTCTCGCTGCTGACCTGCCCGAACGAGGAGCTTCCCCCCTTTCTCATCCAGGTCGGCGGCATCGAGGTGCTCCGGGCCGAGGCCGAGGCCCTCGCGGAGGTGCTCGACGAGGCCGGGAGCCCGTACGACCTTCAGATCTGGCCGGAGCAGATGCACGTCTTCCAGATCTTCAACCGGCTCCTCCCCGAGGCCGACGCCGCGATGCGCGAGGCGGGCCGCTTCATCCGGAGAGTGCTCGGCACGGATTCCATCACCGAAGCCGCCTGATAATCTACGTCCATGCGAGGACCTCGACAGAGCTTTCGATACAGCTGGCGTGCCGCCTGACGGCGGTCGCCCAGTCCTCGTACCCACCCACGGCCGCCGCTCCGGCGGCCGTTTTTCGTGCGCTCCGCCGGGCGGCCCACGCACGAAGGAGTCACCATGAGTGACCGGAGCGAAGGCACGCCGCGTGTCCTCAGCCTGTTCACCCCCTCCGGCAGTCCCACGCTCGGCAACCTGCTCGGCGCGCTGCTCCCCTCGGTCCGCCTGCTGGAGACGGCCGACTGCGTCTACGGCGTCTCGGACCTGCACGCCCTCACCAGCGACCACGACCCGGCGCGGCTGCGCGAGCGATCGCTGGAGCTGGCCGGACTGGCGATCGCGGCCGGGATCGACCCGGCGCGCTGCGTGCTGTTCCTGCAGAGCAACGTTCCGGCCCACGCCGAGCTGGCCTACCTGCTGGAGAGCACCGCGCACTACGGCGAGATGCAGCGGATGATCCAGTTCAAGGAGAAGTCGGCACGCCAGTCCGTCGTGCGCCTGTCGCTGCTGACCTATCCGGCGCTGATGGCCGCCGACATCCTGCTCTACCAGGCCACCGACGTGCCGGTCGGCGCCGACCAGGCCCAGCACGTGGAGCTGACCCGTGACCTGGCGACGCGGTTCAACCGGCGGTACGGCCCGGTGTTCACGATGCCCCGCGCGGTCCACCCGCCGGCCGCGGCGCGGGTCATGGACCTGGCCGACCCGACCGCGAAGATGAGCAAGTCGGTCGACTCCCCCGGCACGATCTTCCTGCTCGACCCCATCGACGTCGTCCGGCGCAAGATCATGCGGGCGGTGACCGACTCGGGCACCGACGTCACGTACGACGCCGACGCCAAGCCGGGCGTGTCCAACCTGCTGGCCATCCTGTCCGCCTGCACCGGCACCCCGGTCACGGACCTCACCGCCGGCTCGTACGGCGCGCTGAAGAAGGAGACCGCCGACGCCGTCATCGCCCTGCTCGAACCCCTCCAGCGCCGCTACGCCGACCTGTCCGCCGACCCCGCGGCACTGGAGGGCATCCTCCGTACGGGCGCGGAGCGGGCCGGCGAGCGGGCGGCCGGCACCGTCACCGCGGCGAAGAAGGCGATGGGCCTGCTCGCGGCATGAAGAGGTCCGGCCGGAGACTCAGACGTTGACCGGCTGCTCGTGGGGGGCCGTCGCCGACCGGCGACTCCGGGCCGAGACGGCGAGACCGATCGCGGCGGCGACGGTGGCGACGCCCTCCGCGACGGTGGTCACGACCTTCTCCGTGTACCAGATGGGCTCGTACATGTCCGGGAGCGGGCCGATCGCGCCGACGTCGACGTAGCGGTAGAGCACCACGGCGCCGAAGGCACTGGCGGCGACCAGGAACGCGATGAGGTACGGCACGGGCCGGGGACGGACGAGCACGAGGATCGCCACCACCGCGGCGACCGCGCCCTGCACCCAGAACAGCGTGCCCTCGCTGATGGTCCCGGTCTGGCCCGTGTCTCCGGCCAGGTGGAAGTGCACGTACGCGTCGACGGCGAGGCCGACGAAGACGGCGAGTCGAAGTAGTAGCGCCATACTCCGGTCACGAACGGCGGGACGGTTCGGTTCAGCGACCGGGCGAAAAACCGCCCGGCGGTGCCTGTCTCAGCCGCCGCCGAGCTCCCGGCCGCGGTCGCGCGCGGCCTCGATCGCCTCGATGACCGCCGCGCGTACGCCGTGCCGCTCCAGCTCGCGGATGGCCGAGATGGTCGTGCCGGCCGGCGAGGTGACCGCCTCGCGCAGCATCACCGGGTGGTCGCCGGAGTCGCGCAGCATGACGGCCGCGCCCACGGCCGACTGGATCACCATCTCCAGGGCGGCGGCCCGCGGCATGCCCAGCAGGATGCCCGCGTCGACCATCGCCTCGACCAGGTAGTAGAAGTACGCCGGCCCGCTGCCGGACAGCGCGGTCGCGGCGTCCTGGAGCGACTCGGGGATGCGCAGCACCTTGCCGACCGGGGACAGCAGCTCCTCGGTGACCTTCAGGTGCTCCTCCGCCGCGTGCGTGCCGGCCGAGATCACGCTCATCGCCTCGTCCACGTGCACGGGCGTGTTGGACATGACCCGGACGACCGGTACGTCGGACGGCAGCCGCTCCTCGATGAAGCCGGTCGGGATGCCGGCCGCCATCGAGATCACCAGCCGCCCGGCCGTGACGTGGCCCTCCAGCTCCTCCAGCAGCGACCCCATGTCCTGCGGCTTGACCGCCAGGACCAGCGTGTCCGCGGTGCGCGCGGCCTCGGCGTTGGTGACCACCTCGACGCCGTACCGCTCGCGCAGCAGCGCGCCCCGCTCCTCCCGCCGCGCCGTGACGACCAGGTCCGACGGGCGCCGGCCGGCGCGCAGCACGCCCGACAGGAGCGCCTCGCCCATCTTCCCGGCCCCGAGAATCGCGATCATTTCCGTCCCCCTCGTGTCACGTGACGAAGCGTATCGAGCCGGGAGCTCGCCCGAGCCCACCGGCCCTCACCTGCGCGGACGAAAAGGGCCGAATTCAAGGGGAAAGAAAACCCGCTTCGCGGCCAATACTCCTTGACCGCTGTCGTCGATGAGATGGACAACGCATGAGAAGACCCAGAGCAGGTCTCGCCCTCGCTCTCACGGGCCTGGTACTCGCCGGGGCACCGGCCGCCGCGCAGGCCGACGATCACCCCGCCTCACCGCCCGCGTCCTCATCCACCGGCCGTTCGTACACGGTGACCCTGCTGACCGGGGACGTCGTGCACCTGCGCACCCGGGCGGGCGGGCCGCCGCTCGTGTCCGTGGATCCGGGGCCCGGACGGCGTTCGGTGCTCTTCCGCAAGGACATCCGGCCCGACGGGACCGTGCGGGTCGTCCCGCTCGACGTCGCGTCGAAGATCGGCAAGGTGTACGACCCGGCCCTGTTCGACGTCACCGCGCTGATCAAGGACGGTGACGACGACGCGCACCGCTCGTACCTGCCGCTGATCGTGCAGAACGGCTCCGGCATACGGGCCCTGGCCGCGGGCCGGACGCTGTCGAGCATCGGCGCCGTCGCGGTACGGCAGCCGAAGAAGCAGGCCCTCGCCCCGAAGGCGACGATCCAGGCCGGCGTACGCCACATCTGGCTGGACCGTACGGTCCGTGTCAAGGCGCTGGACCACAACCTCGACCAGATCGGCGCGCCCACGGCCTGGGCGGCGGGCGCGACCGGGAAGGGCGTCAAGGTCGCCGTCCTCGACACCGGCGTCGACGCGACCCACCCCGACCTGAAGGGCCGGATCGCCGAGCAGAAGAACTTCAGCGACGCCGCGGACACGGTCGACCACTTCGGCCACGGCACCCACGTGGCGGCGACGATCGCGGGCACGGGGGCCGCCGCGGACGGCGAGCGCCGCGGCGTGTCGCCCGACGCCGACCTGCTGATCGGCAAGGTCCTGGACGACCAGGGCTTCGGCGAGGAGTCCGGCATCATCGCCGGCATGGAGTGGGCGGCGGCCAACGCGCCGATCGTCAGCATGAGCCTCGGCGGCTACTCCGACGATCCGGCCAACGACCCGATGGCCAAGGCCGTGGACGACCTGACCGCCAAGAACGGCGCCCTGTTCGTCGTGGCCGCCGGCAACGACGGGGCCCCGGACAGCATCGAGACGCCCGGCATCGCCGGATCGGCGCTCACCGTCGGCGCGGTCGACGGCCAGGACCAGGTCGCCTCCTTCTCCAGCCGGGGCGGCAAGGTCCTGAAGCCGGAGATCGCGGCGCCCGGCGTCGGCATCGTCGCCGCCCGCGCCGCGGGCACGTCCATGGGCCACATCATCGACGCGAACTACACCTCCGCCGACGGCACCTCGATGGCCACCCCGCACGTCGCCGGCGCCGCCGCCGCGCTGCTGCAGAAGCACCCGTCCTGGGACGCCGCCCGGCTGAAGGCCGCGCTCGTCTCCACCGCGGACGCCACGAGCGGCACCGTCTACCAGGTCGGCGGCGGGCGTCTCGACGTCGGCGCGGCGGCCACCTCGACGGTCACCGGCGACCAGGCGACCGCGGCGTTCGGGTCGGTCCCGCACGGCTCGACCACGCCCCTCACGAAGCAGCTCACCTGGACGAACACCGGAAAGACCGCGGTGACGCTGCGGCTGTCCGCGACACTCGCCGACACGCACGGGCAGGCCGCCACCGCCCTCTCCGTGCCCGCCACGGTGAGCGTGCCGGCCGGCGGGTCGGCCGGCGTCACGCTGTCCCTCGGCCCGAAGCGGCTCACGACCGCCGGCGCCTACAGCGGCGTGGTGACCGCGAAGGCGGACGGCGTCTCGCTGCGCACGCCGGTCGGCGCGTTCGCCGAGCCGGAGACCCACACGCTGACGGTGCGGGCGACCGCACTCCCGGACACCCCGGACGGTGCTTTCTCCGGCTGGGTCAGCGTCTCCGACCTGGACGACTACACGCTGTTCACGGACGGCGTCCTGCTGGACGCCGACGGGACCGCGAAGATCACAGTGCCCGCCGGGCGGTACGTGGTCCTCGGTGAGATCGACGACACGACCGCGGGCAAGGAGCGCGCGGTCCTCGCCGGGAACGCCGAGCTGGCGGTGGACGGCGACGTGACGCTCCCGCTCGACGCCTCGCACGCGGAGCCGCTCCGCGTGTCGGCGCCGGGCATGACGCCCGACCCGGACTCGGCGCAGGGCCTGCAGGTGGAGCGGACCCTCGGCGAGGACACCTGGGCCACCTCCGTGTTCAGCTTCGCCGGCTCTCCGGCCGTCTACACCGTCCCCATCGCCGCCGCGCGGACCGGTGCCCTCCGGGCGTACGCGTTCACCCGGCTGACCGACGGCGGCAAGACCGTCGACGACGTCCTGCACGACCTCGGCCCCAGCGTGCCGGCGAAGGTGGACTTCCAGGTCGACCCGAAGACGCTCGCCCGGGTCGACCAGCGGTTCGGCACCATCAACGGGGACACCAAGGACCCGATCGGCGAGATTCGATACGGCATCGATCCCGCCGGCTTCCTGGTGTCCGAGGGCGACGGCCAGGTGCCGGGCGGTTCCACGCGCACGGACTACGTGTCCGCCGAACCCGGCCTTCTGTGGGCCGAGGAGGCGGCCCCGCCGAACCTCGGCCAGGGACTCTGGGTCACCGAGCTGCCGGTACGGAAGTACACGCCGGGCAGCACCCAGACCAACGAGTGGGTGCGCCAGCCGTTCCGGCCGGGCCCCTACTCCGCGACGGGCACGTCACCCAGCGGCTGCACACCGGGCGCGAGCACCCGCAGCCGCGGGAACATCCACGTCGAGCTGGTGGACCTGCAGGACCTCACCGACGGCTTCGACTGCCTGACCGACATGCCGGAGTGGGACTCCGTCAGCTCGCGCACCATGAAGCTCTACGCGGGCGGCACGCTCGAAGGCACCACCGACCGGTCGTACGGAAACTTCAGCGTGCCGGCCACCGCCGGGACGTACCGGCTGGTCTACGACGTCGACGCCTCCGCGGCCCTGCCGGTCTCGACGAAGACCTCGACGACGTGGACGTTCCACTCCAAGCCGGTCGAGGAGCGGCTCCCGCTGCTGCTGGTGGACTACCGGCTGCCGCTGGACCTGTTCAACCGGCCGAACGGTGACACCGCGACGTTCACCGTCTCCCGCGTCGCCGGAGCGGCCTCGGCCAAGGCCACCGGCCTGAAGCTGTGGACGTCTCTCGACGACGGCGCCACCTGGCAGCCCGCCCCCGTGACGGGAACCGGCGGGAAGTACTCCGCCACCCTCCCGCACGCGGGCAAGGGCCAGGCCGTCTCGCTGCGCGTCCGGGCCACCGACGCGGGCGGCGGCGCCATCGACCAGACCATCCTCCGCGCCTACTTCGGCGCCTGACCTTCACGTGAGCGTGCCGCCCCCGGTCGGGGGCGGCACGTCCGCGGTCAGGACTTGGAGGCGAGCGACCTCAGGAAGAAGCCCAGGTTGGCGGGGCGCTCGGCCAGGCGGCGCATCAGGTAGCCGTACCACTCCTCGCCGTACGGGACGTAGACCCGCACCTGGGCGCCCTCGCGCGCGAGCCGCAGCTGCTCGTTCGGCCGGATGCCGTACAGCATCTGGTACTCGAAGCTGCCGGGCTCGCGGCCGTGCAGCCCGGCCAGCGAGCCGCCGATCTCGATCAGGCGCGGGTCGTGCGTGGCGAGCATCGGGTACCCGCGCCCGCCCATCAGCACCTTCATGCAGCGCACGTAGGACTTGTCGATCTCGTCGCGGGCGGTGAAGGCGACCGAGTCGGGCGCGTTGTAGGCGCCCTTGCACAGCCGCACCCGCGAACCCTCGTCGGCGAGCGTCGCGCAGTACTCCTCGGCCCGGCGCAGATAGGCCTGGATCACCGCGCCGGTGGTGGGGTACTCCTCGCGCAACTCGGCCAGCACGCGCAGTGTGGAGTCGACCGTCGTGTGGTCCTCCATGTCGAGCGTGACCGTCGTCCCGGCGTCGCGTGCGGCGGCGCAGATCCGCCGGGCGTTCTCCAGCGCGATCTTCTCCCCGTCGTCGAGGAGCTGGCCGAGCGCGGTGAGCTTCACCGAGACCTCGGCTCGCGTGCCGGTGCCGTTCGCGGCGAGCCGGCCGAGCAGTTCCTCGTACCGGGCGGTGATGGTCTCGGCCTGGGCGGTCTCCACCGTGTCCTCGCCGAGATGGTCGAAGGTGATGAGCAGCCCGTCGGAGATGAGCCGGTCGGTGACGGCGAGGGCATCGGCCGCGGACTCACCCGCGACGAACCTCTTCACAACACTTCTGGTGTACGGCGCGGTCTCGACGAGCCGGCGTACGCCGCCGCTGCGCGAGGCGGCCAAGAGGACCTGGCGGAGCAACCTTCCCCCTCTCGCACGGGACTACGCTGTCCCGATCGTTCCCAAGGTTAAGCCACCCTTCAGCGGAGAGGACCCGCTCAGGAGGGTGATACCTCACCCTCGGAGTTGACCTGCCAGGCGCCGGCCGGGCGGGCCGCGGCCAGGTGCAGACGGGTGAAGGCGAGGGACTCGGCCAGATCGTCGATCCGCTGATCGCGGCCGGCCGCGCGCCGGGTGTTGATCTCGACGACCACCTGGCCGGTGTAGCGCTGCGCGGCGAGGCGTTCGAGCATCTCGGCGGCCGGCTGGTTGCCGCGGCCGGGCACGAGGTGCTCGTCGCGGTTGACGACGCCGATGCCGTCCGCCAGGTGCAGGTGGGCGAGCCGGTCGCCGAGCGCCTCGGCCATCTCCAGCGGGTCCGAGCCGGACACGGCGGTGTGCGACAGGTCGATGGTGACGTTGGGGTAGGGCTGGTCGACCGGGTTCCAGTGAGGGGCGTACATGCCGACCTCGGTCGTCCGCGCGCGTACGGGGAACATGTTCTCCACCGAGAAGACCACGTCGGTCTCCTCCTGCATGCGCGCCAGCCCCTGCTCGAACTCCCGTGCGTACTCCCGCTGCCAGCGGAACGGCGGATGCACCACGACCACCCGCGCGCCGAGCTTCTCGGCGGCGTCCTTGGAGCGCATCAGCTTGCCCCACGGCTCGCGGCCCCAGACCCGCTGGGTGAGCAGCAGGCAGGGCGCGTGCACCGAGAGGATGGGGATCTGGTGGTAGTCCGACAACCTGCGGAGAACGTCGATGTCCTGGCTCGCCGGGTCGGTTGTCACCATGACCTCGAGCCCGTCGTATCCGAGTTGCGCGGCGATCTCGAACGCGGCGGGCGTCTTCTCCGGGTAGACGGAGGCCGTCGACAGCACGATCGGCGCGTCGGGAACCTGGAGGACTTCATCCACAATCGGCAAGCCTATGCGTTCCTCGGCCCGAAACGTTGTGGGATCCCCCACGCGTTTACCGTGGAATAGTGATCGCTGCCGGAGCCATAGCCAGTCCGAACATCTGGAACGCCCCGCGGGTGTACGAGCTGGAGAATCTCGCGGCCGACCCGGACGGCCAGATCGAAGAGGCCATGCGCGCCGTCCGCACCTGGGACGGCGCCACCGTGCTGGACATCGGCTGCGGCACAGGTTTCCACCTGCCGCGCTTCGCCCGTACGGCCGCGAAGGTGCTGGGCGTCGAGCCGCACGAGGCCCTCGCGGCGGCGGCGCGACGGCGTGTCGCGGACACTCCGGGAGTGGCCGTACGCGTCGGGGCCGCGCAGGCGCTGCCGGTGCCGCCCGCCTCCGTGGACGTCGCCCACGCCCGCTGGGCGTACTTCTTCGGCCCGGGCTGCGAGCCGGGGCTGGCCGAGCTGGACCGGGTCATGCGCCGGGGCGGCGCGGCGTTCGTGATCGACAACGACGCCACGCGATCGACGTTCGGCTCGTGGTTCCGGCGGTGGCTGCCGTCGTACGACCCGGTCGCCGTGGAGCGGTTCTGGAGCCGGCACGGCTTCTCCCGTACGCCGATCGACATGAGCTGGCGGTTCGCCGACCGCGCCGCGCTGGAGGCGGTGCTGCGGATCGAGTTCCCGGCGGACCTGGCGGCGGCGTTCCTCGCCGAGGTTCCGGGGTGCGAGGTGGACTACGCCGTCAACCTGTGGTGGCGGCGGTACTGAGGGTTCGGGAGTTCACGGCCGCAGCTTGGCGAGGATCTCCGGGATGCGGCGGACGACCTCTCGCTCGTCGTCGTCCAGGTCGTCACGGATCGCCCGCGCGATGCCGGACGCCCGGTGGCGGCGTTCGTCGTCCAGGGCCCGCCGGCCGGACTCCGTGATCGTCACCACCTGCCGTCGCCGGTCCTGCTCGTCCGGGCTCAGCATGACGAGCGCCCGATCGTGCAGCAGATGGACCGTCCGCGTCATGGTCTGGTGCTTGACGTGCTCCCGGCGGGCCAGGTCCGCGATCGACAGTGGCCCCGTACGGTCCAGGTGGCCCAGCACCGCCGCCTGACCGCGGGGCATGCGGTCGTGCAGGCGTACGCGACGCACGAAGTCACCGATGGCCGCGCGCAGCTCTTCGGCCAGATCCTCGTCCATGGACAGAGATATACAGCATCGCTGTACTCTTTGAATGTACAGCGTCGCTGTATTTCTTGAGAGGAGAAGATCTTGAACCCCTACGCGCTCGCGTTCCCGGCCCCGTCCTTCCCGATCGCCAGCGAGGACTTCGACGACGGTGGGCCGCTGCCGCCGTCGGCCTACCAGCCGGCGAACGAATCGCCCGCACTGTCCTGGGGACCGCTGCCGGAGGCCACGAAGAGCCTGGTCGTCACGGCGTTCGACGCCGACGCCCCGATCCCCGGCGGCCTGTGGCACTGGGCGGTGAAGGACATCCCGGCGACCGCCGGTGGTCTCCCCCACGGCGCCGCCGACCTGGGCGTGACACTGGCCAACGACCTGGGCGTGCGGGCCTACACCGGCGCGAAGCCGCCGCCGGGCACCGGGACGCACCGGATGTTCGTCTGCGCGACCGCGCTCGGCGTCGAGACGCTCGACCTCCCGCCGGACGCGAGCCTGGCGATGCTGAACATCGCGATGATCCCGCACACTCTGGGCCGCGCCCTCATCGTCGGCACCAGCCGGCCCTAGCTAACGGTCGGCGGCGGCTCTGGCGGCGGCGAGGGTGGCCAGGACGCGGTCGGCCACCACGCGCATGCCGATGGCGTTCGGGTGGATCGGCGCGGCCGCGTGGCTGATCAGGATCGGCTCGACCCAGCGACGCGCGCGGGCGCACATGTCGTGGCCTGTGCCGCCGCGATAGTCGTCGACGAACAGCGCGCCGCCCCGCCGCGCCTCCTCAGCCAGCATGTGGTTGAGCGAGCGTTCGACCCGGTCGAGGTAGGGCACGTCACCGGCGGCCGCCGGCACCGACGGCCAGCACCCGGTGTCGGAGGGCAGGATGCGCAGGTAGCCGACCACGACCACGACCGCGTGCGGCGCACGCGCGTGGATGGTGCTGATCACCGTGGCGATCCTCGGCGCGGCGGCGGCCACGCGGTCGGTGAGCGTGGTGCCGAAGTGCTTCATGCAGGGCGCGCCCTTGGGCGCGGTGATGCTCAGCCCGGCGCACGTGTAGAAGGTCCGGCTGAACCCGATGTCGTTTCCGCCGATGCCGACCGTGACCAGTGCGGTGTCGGGGGTGACCGCGGAGAGCTGCGCGGGGTTCTCGCCGAACAGGACGTGCTGCGGCTGGAACAGATCGGTGATGGTGGCGGCGGTGCAGCTGACGTCGGCGAACTCCCCGGCTTTGAGCGCGCGGGCGAGCAGCGAGGGATAGTTGTGGTCCGAGCGCAGGCAGGCGAACGGCTTTCCGTGCTGTCGCGGGATCATCGGCCCGGCCGTGAACGAGTCGCCCATCGCGACGTACCGCCCGCCGGTGACCAGCGCCGCCGCGGTGGGACGCCGGGCGGCGTGGGCGGCGGGGACCGCCGTCATCGTGACCAGCGGCGCGAGAACCGCCGCGAGCGCGGACCACCTGCGCATCCGTGCCTCCCAGTACCCCGATCGTCGCGATCCTCCGTCGTCACATTCTTACCCTCCGTAACGACCGTCACGCGGAACTGTCGGCGCCCCTGCGTACAGTCGGCCCCATGGCGAAGACCGTGAAACAGGCGTACCGCTGTGCCGAGTGCGGCTGGCAGACCTCCAAGTGGGTCGGCCGCTGCGGCGAATGCCAGGCATGGGGCACCGTCGACGTCGCGGGCGCGGCCAAGCCCGCGCGGGTCGTCACGGCCGGGCCGGTGAGCTCCCCCGCACGGCCGATCGGCGAGGTCGACGTCCAGGCCGCGCAGACGACCGCGACCGGGCTGGACGAGCTCGACCGGGTCCTGGGTGGCGGCCTGGTGCCCGGCGCGGTGATGCTGCTCGCCGGCGAGCCGGGCATCGGCAAGTCGACGCTGCTCCTGGAGGTCGCGGCCCTGCACGCCGCACGCGGTCCGGTCCTCTACGTCACCGGCGAGGAGTCCGCCGAGCAGGTGCGCCTGCGCGCCGACCGGGTCGGGGCCATCGCCGCCAAGCTCTACATCGCCGCCGAGACCGACCTGTCGGCCGTGCTCGGGCAGGTCGACTCCGTGGCGCCCGAGCTGCTCGTCGTCGACTCGATCCAGACGATCGGCTCGGCCGAGATCGACGGCGCGCCGGGTGGGGTGAGCCAGGTGCGCGAGGTCGCGGCGAACCTCATCCGCGTCGCGAAGGAACGCGGCATCACCACGGTCGTCGTCGGCCACGTGACCAAGGACGGCTCGATCGCCGGCCCTCGGGTCCTCGAGCACCTGGTCGACGTGGTCCTTTACTTCGAGGGCGACCGGCACAGCCGCCTGCGCATGATCCGCGCGGTGAAGAACCGCTACGGCCCGACCGACGAGCTGGGCTGCTTCGACCTGTCGGAGATGGGCATCGTGGGGCTGCCCGACCCGAGCGGCCTGTTCCTCACCCGGCAGGAGAAGCCGGCGCCCGGCACCTGCGTCACCGTCACGCTCGAGGGCCGGCGGCCGCTCGTCGCCGAGGTCCAGTCGCTGGTCGCGCCCTCGCCGCTGGCCAACCCCCGGCGGATGACCTCCGGCCTCGACTCCTCACGGGTGGCGATGATGCTGGCGGTGCTCCAGCGACGGTGCGGCGTCAAGTTGCACGACCGCGACGTGTACGCCGCGACGGTCGGCGGCGTGCGCCTGGGCGAGCCGTCGGTCGACCTCGCGGTGGCGCTGGCCGTCACGGGCGCCGCCAACGACCTGACGCTGCCCGCCGATCTGGTGGCGTTCGGCGAGGTCGGGCTGGCCGGCGAGGTGCGCGGGGTGCAGGCGGCCAAGCGCCGGCTGTCGGAGGCCGCGCGGCTCGGCTACCGGCGCGCCGTCGTGCCCGCGGGCTCGCTGGACCCCACCACACGGTCGAGTGGCACGATCGTCACCGATGAGGGTATGCAAGTGGTGGAAACGGACGCCGTCTGGTCCGCGTTGGACATCGCGTTCGCCGCGGGTGGTCCGCAAGCATGACCATCGGCCCCCCATTTTGGGCCGAGCGGAGGAGCCTGCCGGGCGCGTTCACCGATAAACTGACCGCCGTCCAGCGACCTCCGGGGGTCACGTGCCAGCACATGACAAGGGTAAAGACGAGCGTCGGCGCGCAACCCTTGCCGCCGTCGCGCCGGGGACCCAACTCCGCGACGGGCTCGAACGCATCCTGCGCGGCCACACCGGCGGTCTGATCGTTCTCGGGTACGACAAGATCGTCGCCGGCCTCTGCACGGGCGGTTTCCAGCTCGACGTGGAGTTCTCCTCGACGCGTCTGCGCGAGTTGGCGAAGATGGACGGTGCGATCGTCATCGACAGCACCTGCACGCGCATCGTCCGCGCCGGCGTCCACCTGATGCCCGACCCGACCATCCCGACCGAGGAGTCGGGCACCCGCCACCGCACCGCCGAGCGGGTGGCGAAGCAGACCGGCTTCCCGGTGCTGTCGGTCAGCCAGTCCATGCGCATAATCGCGCTTTATCTCGACGGCCAGCGCTATGTCCTGGAGGACTCGGCGGCCATCCTGTCGCGGGCCAACCAGGCGCTCGCGACGCTCGAACGCTACAAGCTGCGCCTCGACGAGGTCGCCGGCACGCTGTCCGCCCTGGAGATCGAGGACCTCGTCACCGTCCGCGACGTGAGCGCCGTCGTGCAGCGCCTGGAGATGGTCCGCCGCATCGCCGACGAGATCAACGGCTACGTGGTCGAGCTGGGCACCGACGGCCGCCTGCTGTCGCTCCAGCTCGACGAGCTGGTCTCCGGCGTCGACGCCGACCGCGAGCTCATCGTCCGCGACTACCAGCCCCAGGGCCGCGGTCCCCGCCGGGTCGCCGACGTCCTGGAGTCCCTCAACCGCCTGTCGGCCAGCGAGCTCCTCGACCTGACGACGGTCGCGGACGTTCTGGCGTTCTCCGGCAACGACCCGCTGGACATCCCGGTGAGCCCCAAGGGCTACCGCCTCCTGGCCAAGGTCCCCCGCATGCCGAGCCTGGTCGTCGAGCGCCTGGTGGAGCACTTCGGCGGCCTGCAGAAGCTCCTGGCCGCGGGCATCGACGACCTGCAGTCGGTCGGCGGCGTGGACGAGGCCCGCGCCCGCAGCGTCCGCGAGGGACTGTCCCGCCTGGCCGAGTCCTCCATCCTCGAACGCTACGTCTGACCGCTCCGCCGCCCCGGCGCGCGGCCGGGACCTTCGGTCCCCGTCGAAACCGCCGCAGGTCCATCCCGGAAGTGACCTAACGCGATGGTCCGGCGTCCGCCGCCGCGCGATTCTGGGAGGGGGTCCGTACCGGCTCGGGCGTGCCCACAGAGGTCACGCGGAGGGCAAGGTGTCAGAGGTGTCCGATGGACGGTGATGACAGCTCGTTGATCAGTGTGATCACGCGTGATCACCGTCGTCTCGGGGATCTGCTCGTGCGGCTGACGGCCCGTGGCCCGGCGCGCGACGGGCTCGTCGACGAGATGACCGCCGAGGTGATGCGGCATGTGGTCGCCGAGGAGCTGTACCTGTATCCGCTGGTCCGCGAGGTCGTGCCCGAATGGGTGGTCGGCTCGGCCGAGCACGCCGACATCGACGCCCGGATGGAACGGCTGCTGGCCGACCTCAGCGTGACCAGACCGGACAGCCCCGCGTTCGACGCACTGATCACCCGGCTCGTCGTGGTGACGCGTCAGGCGATCCTTCATGAGGAGCTGGAGGTGTTCCCCCGGCTGGCCCGGCACGCCGACAGGCGGCTGCTGACCGACCTCGGGACCATGTTCCGGGCGTTCAGCGACGCCGCGGTGGTCGAGAGGACCTGCGATGCCGGGCGTGTCATCCGGTTCCACGGCCTGGTCCTGCACCGCTGGGAGCCCGGTCTCCCTATTTGCGCCGCGCCGCACGTATCACCGCGAGACGTCACGCCGCACCTGTCGCTACCGGCGTGAGCACGACGGCCTGCGCGGCGCGGAGACCGCCTCAGCCGAGACGGAAGACCTCCCGGCGGGTCTTGATACCGGGCGCCCCCACGGCGATGACGTACGTGCCCGGAGCGGCGTGTGCGTCGCTGTTGCAACGGCGGCGGTCCCAGTCGAGGGTCGCCAGGTACGGGACGCCGCGCCGGAGCATCTGGATGTTCGCGCCCGCGCCGGACACGCACCGGTCCGAGGACCACACCCGGTCCGAGCCGGACGAGATGCGGATCAGCAGGGCCTTCGGGCCGACGTCGAACGTGCACGCGCGGCGGCCCGTGTTGACCACGCTCAGGCCGAACCTCGGGTGTTGCCGGCCCTTGAACACCGTGCCCGCCGGAGTCACGCCCACCACGACGTCACGCGGGGCACAGGTGTCACCGGCGCGTCTGGGCGCCGACGGCAG
The DNA here is from genome assembly GCF_030269445.1 of Actinoallomurus iriomotensis. Lineage (GTDB taxonomy): Bacteria > Actinomycetota > Actinomycetes > Streptosporangiales > Streptosporangiaceae > Actinoallomurus > Actinoallomurus iriomotensis. The sequence continues at coordinate 315,644 of NZ_BSTJ01000012.1, read as the reverse complement.
CGCGGTCGGGGACGCGGTGACGGTCACGGTGGCGGTCGGCTTCGGGGCCGCGGCGGACGGGGTCGGCGTCGGGCTCTCGGTGGCGGCGGCGTTGCGCACCTGCGCCGTCGACCGTTTGTGCGCCGAGCCGGAGCAGGCCCACGCCACCAGGGCGATCAGAGTGATCCCGCCCGCCAGGACGTACACGCGCCGGCGCCAGTACGCCTCCGTGTCGTCCGGGTCGTCCTCGACATCCGGGTCCAGATATCGCGTACGGTCCGTGTCTGACTCCATACGCTCAGTATGCTTTTTCGATCATGGCGAGTTGTCGCGACCCGCCGTGCCAGGATCGATTGCGTCATGCATGAACCCAGATACGCCGAACCCGTTCTGACCTGGTACGCCGAGCATGCCCGGGATCTGCCGTGGCGCCGTCCCGACGCCTCGCCGTGGGCCGTACTCGTCAGCGAGATCATGCTCCAGCAGACCCCGGTCGTCCGCGTGCTGCCCGCGTACGAGGCGTGGCTCGCCCGCTGGCCCACCCCGGCCGACCTCGCCAAGGAGCCGCCCGGCGAGGCCGTACGGGCCTGGGGCCGCCTCGGCTACCCGCGCCGCGCGCTCAACCTGCACGCGAGCGCCCGCGCCATCACCGAGCGGCACGACGGCGTGGTCCCGGCCGACTACGACGAGCTGCGCGCCCTGCCGGGCGTCGGCGCGTACACGGCCGCGGCCGTCGCCAGCTTCGCGTACCGCAGGAGGCACGCCGTGCTGGACACCAACGTCCGGCGCGTGCTGGCCCGCGTGGTCACCGGGGTGGAGTACCCGCCGAAGACCCAGACGACCGCCGAGGTGCGCGTCGCGGAGTCCCTGCTGCCGGAGGACCCGCCGGTGGCCGCCCGGTGGTCCGTGGCGATCATGGAGCTCGGTGCCCTGGTGTGCACGGCCCGGTCGCCGCGCTGCGCCGCTTGCCCGCTGGTGGCGGAGTGTGAATGGCGCCTGGCCGGCAAGCCCCCGTACGACGGCCCGCCGCGCAGGGGCCAGACGTACGCGGGCACCGACCGCCAGTGCCGGGGCCGCCTCCTCGACGTCCTGCGCCACGCCGACGGCCCGGTGGAGAAGGCCGCCCTGGACGACGTGTGGGCCGACGCGCTCCAGCGCGAACGCTCCCTGGCCGCCCTCATCGAGGACGGCCTGGTCGACCCACTCGACGACGGCCGCTACGCCCTGCCTAGCTGACGCGCGAGGCGCGCAGGGAACCGTAGCGGCGCTGGAGGTACCACTCCGCGATCAGCAGGTTGAGCACGAACGCGAGCCACGAGGTCGTGCCGGCGATGTCGTGCGTGATCAGAGTCGTGTCGTCACCGCGTCCGAACGCGCCGTCCTGCGCCGCGACGAGGAGGTAGACCGGCACCTGGAGCAGCGTGTTGGTGACCTTGCCGAAGGTCAGCGCGAAGTTACGGATCATCCACTGCCGGTGGTCGGCGTACCGGCGCCGGCGGGCGGCGCGATAGGCCGCGTAGGCAGTGCCGAACCACACGACCGAGAAGACCCCGGTCGCCAGCTGGCTGCTCACCCCGAACGTGGAGGTCTGTACCGAGACGGGAATGCTGAGCACCGCGCTGGGGAACACGCCGGCGAACAGGTAGGCGCGCCCGATCCAGCGGTGCGCTTTACCGCGCCGCCGCAGCCACGGCCAGAACTGCAGCGGGCCCGCGATGAGGGCCACCGACGCGGTGAAGATGTGCGCGACGAGCAGGACGTAGGCGAAGGTGTCGGTCTCCGGCACCCGGCTGCGGCTCATCTCCGGCGGGACGTAGGCGGTCAGCAGGTACACCAGAGGCGCCACGCACAGCACGGCGAGCAGGACCAACGGCCATGTACGGCCGCGCCGGCGCCGCTCCGGCCCTCGCGTCGCCTTCGCCGGCGGAACCACCGTCGTCGTCATGGGATCTCCTCTCCGATGGTCTGGGCTCCGTCAAAACCCTCGCAAGGATGCGTGCGAGAGTCCCTGGGCCTGGACCCCGGATCGGGGGTGGTACTGGCGACACCTCTCCCCATGACGCACAAGACCCGCGCCCCTCAGCGGGACGCGGGTCTTGGTCAGATCGTGCGGTTACGGGTGGTTGACCGGCTCGGCGGCGCCGGCGGAGGCCGGGACGGCGGGCTCGGGCTTGGGCTCGCCGGTGAAGGTGAACTTCGCCGTCTCGCCGGTGCCCTCGACACCCACCATGACGATCTCGCCCGCGCGCAGCTCGCCGTACAGGATCTTCTCGGACAGGTTGTCCTCGATCTCCCGCTGGATGGTGCGGCGCAGCGGCCGAGCGCCCAGGACCGGGTCGTAGCCGCGCTCGGCCAGCAGGTCCTTGGCCTCCTGGCGCAGCTCGATGCCCATGTCGCGGTCCTTGAGCCGCTCGTCGACCTTGGCGATCATCAGATCGACGATCTGGATGATCTCCTTCGGCGTGAGCTGGTGGAAGACGACCGTGTCGTCGACGCGGTTGAGGAACTCCGGCCGGAAGTGCTGCTTGAGCTCCTCGTTGACCTTCGCCTTCATCCGGTCGTACGAGCCCTGCTCGTCGTTCTCCCGTGCGAAGCCGACCGACAGGCCCTTGGAGATGTCGCGCGTGCCGAGGTTGGTCGTCATGATCACGACCGTGTTCTTGAAGTCGACCACGCGGCCCTGGGCGTCGGTGAGGCGCCCGTCCTCCAGGATCTGCAACAGCGAGTTGAAGATGTCGGGGTGGGCCTTCTCGATCTCGTCGAACAGGACGACGGAGAACGGCTTGCGGCGGACCTTCTCGGTCAGCTGGCCGCCCTCTTCGTAGCCGACGTATCCGGGCGGAGAGCCGAACAGCCGCGAGACCGTGTGCTTCTCCATGAACTCGGACATGTCCAGCTGGATCAGCGCGTCCTCGTCGCCGAACAGGAACTCGGCGAGCGTCTTGGACAGCTCGGTCTTACCGACACCCGACGGGCCCGCGAAGATGAACGAACCACCCGGGCGCTTGGGGTCCTTCAGACCCGCGCGCGTGCGGCGGATCGACTGGGACAGCGCCTTGATGGCGTCGTTCTGGCCGATGACCCGCCTGTGGAGCTCGTCCTCCATGCGGAGCAGGCGAGCGCTCTCCTCCTCGGTGAGCTTGAAGACCGGAATGCCGGTCGCCGTCGCGAGAACCTCCGCGATCAGCTCCTCGGTGACCTCGGCGACGACGTCCATGTCGCCGGCCTTCCATTCCTTCTCCCGCTGCGCCTTGGCCTGGAGAAGCTGCTTCTCCCGGTCGCGCAGCGCGGCGGCCTTCTCGAAGTCCTGCGCGTCGATCGCGGACTCCTTGTCGCGTCGCACGTCGGCGATCTTCTCGTCGTACTCGCGCAGGTCCGGCGGCGCGGTCATGCGGCGGATGCGCATGCGCGAGCCGGCCTCGTCGATGAGGTCGATCGCCTTGTCCGGCAGGAACCGGTCGCTGATGTAGCGGTCGGCCAGCTGGGCCGCGGCCACCAGCGCACCGTCGGTGATCGAGACGCGGTGGTGGGCCTCGTAGCGGTCGCGCAGGCCCTTGAGGATCTCGATCGTGTGGCTGAGCGACGGCTCGGCGACCTGGATCGGCTGGAAGCGGCGCTCGAGCGCGGCGTCCTTCTCCAGGTACTTGCGGTATTCGTCGAGCGTCGTCGCGCCGATGGTCTGCAGCTCACCGCGGGCCAGCATCGGCTTGAGGATGCTGGCGGCGTCGATCGCGCCTTCGGCGGCACCCGCACCGACCAGCGTGTGCAGCTCGTCGATGAACAGGATGATGTCGCCGCGGGTGCGGATCTCCTTGAGCACCTTCTTCAGGCGCTCCTCGAAGTCACCGCGGTAGCGGGAACCGGCCACCAGCGCGCCCAGGTCGAGGGTGTAGAGCTGCTTGTCCTTCAGCGTCTCGGGGACCTCCCCCTTGACGATCTTCTGGGACAGCCCCTCGACGACCGCCGTCTTACCGACGCCGGGCTCACCGATCAGGACCGGGTTGTTCTTGGTACGGCGGGACAGCACCTGCATGACCCGCTCGATCTCTTTCTCGCGCCCGATGACCGGGTCGAGCTTGCCTTCACGCGCGGCCTGCGTCAGGTTGCGGCCGAACTGGTCCAGCACAAGAGAGGTCGACGGAGCCGCCTCTGAGGGCCCGCCCGAGGAGGCGGGTTCCTTGCCCTGGTATCCGTGCAGCAACTGGATCACCTGCTGCCGCACGCGGTTCAGATCGGCACCCAGCTTCACCAGAACCTGGGCGGCCACACCCTCGCCCTCACGGATCAGGCCGAGCAGGATGTGCTCGGTCCCGATGTAGTTGTGGCCGAGCTGAAGCGCCTCACGCAGCGAGAGCTCAAGGACCTTCTTCGCCCGCGGAGTGAACGGGATGTGTCCCGAAGGTGCCTGCTGCCCCTGGCCGATGATCTCCTCGACCTGCTGGCGCACGGCTTCGAGGCTGATGCCCAGGCTCTCCAGAGCCTTGGCGGCAACACCCTCGCCCTCGTGGATGAGGCCCAAGAGGATGTGCTCGGTGCCGATGTAGTTGTGGTTGAGCATCCTGGCCTCTTCCTGAGCCAGGACGACAACCCGCCGCGCGCGGTCCGTAAACCTCTCGAACATCTCGTCGCTCCTCACAGAGCGGTTGGGCAGTAGCCGGAATGTCCGACTCTGTCCTTCCGCATGCTAGCCCGCCCGGCAGACGCCGCCACTCGGTAGTCCCAACGGAAGACGTTCCCCTGGGCAAGCCCGTTCATCCTCATCCAACTACCGCGCGGGGCCGTGATGTTCCCCGTACGCCGCAAGCGAACGGCCCGTCGCCCCCTGGGGCCGGGCGACGGGCCACTCACCGGAGCTGTATTCGATCAGTGCGCGCGCTCGTACTCCTCGACGACGGTCGCCGGGATGCGTCCACGCTCGTTCACCTTGATGCCACGCGCCTTCGCCCACGCACGGATGTCCGCGCTGCGCTCGCGGCTCGACGCGGCGCGGCTGCGACGCCGGCGGCCACCGGCGGCGGCCCCACCGGCCTTGCGGGCGTGCTCCACGAACGGCGCCAGGGAATCCCGCACCTTCTTGGCGTTGGCGGCGCTCAGATCGATCTCATATGGGACGCCGTCGAGAGAGAACTGGACCGTCTCCTCTGCCTCCCCCCCATCGATGTCGTCGATGAGGCGCTTAATGATCTGCTCTGCCATGGAGACTGACCTTTCACCGGAGCAAACTGCATTCGGTTGCCAAAGATATACCTCCGTGGCTCCCGATGACAATTCCAACGCTGGAAGTTTAGCACGCACGTTACGGTGCGTAATCACCGGCAATCCATCCGGCGGCGGGGAGCTTACCGCCCCCCGTTGCGCTTCTCCGGCGCGTCTTCCCGCCTCCGCTTACCGCCCATCTCTCTCCGCACCACCCAGAACACGCCTGCGAAGAACACTGCTGCCACCGTGAGAGGGGGGACGAGCGCCGCAAGGTCGTTCCACATCGGCCCATGCCTTCCGTTCTCGCGTTATCGGACCTGTCACGCAAGAGGTCGCCCAAGCTGTCGTCCAAGCGGACTGGGCGCGCACGGCCCCTGCCCTTGAATTGTCCCGCAGTCGCATGCGGCACACACACCGCCCCGGCTTTCGGCCCGGCCGCTGCACGGCATCCGGTCCGACGGGCCCGGCGGGAGCTCATCCGGCGGCCGTCGAGCGGGGCGTCGATACGCTGCGGTGAGTCGTTCCGGTAACCGGACCGCGGAGCGGGGCGTGCCGGTACGGCGGGTGACCACCCTGTCCGAAAACCAGAGACGGGCCTCGTCAACACCTTGGCCCACGTATCGCTCGAATAACCCTCACGTACCGCCACTTAACAGGCAGCGACCGCCACGGAATGCGCAACCCGGCAGGCTCGCCCACCGAGTCGGGGATCATGAGCAGCGAACATGCCCCATGGAATCCATCGGTCGGCGCGATCCGGCGATCTTAAGGCCCGGAGCATGACAGGATCCAATGCGGCACCAGCGCGATCCGAGAGACGACGGGCGACGACGTGACGTTCTACGCGGACCTTCATATCCATTCGAAGTACTCCCGCGCCTGCAGCAAGGACTGTGACCTTGAACACCTGGCGTGGTGGGCGGGCCGCAAAGGCGTGTCGCTCGTGGGCACCGGCGATTTCACCCACCCCGCGTGGATGGACGAGCTCCGTGAGAACCTCGTGCCCGCAGAACCGGGGCTGTTCCGGCTGCGACCCGACCTCGAACGCCGAGTGATCCGAACACTACCGCCCGCCTGCCGCCAACCGGTTCGTTTTCTGCTCTCCGTCGAGATCTCGACCATCTACAAAAAGGGTGAACGCACGCGGAAGGTACACCATCTCCTTTATTCTCCGTCCTTCGAGGCGGCCGAACGCATCACCGCCGCGCTTGCCAAGATCGGCAATCTCGCGTCGGACGGCCGCCCGATACTCGGTCTGGACTCGCGTCACCTGCTCGAGATCACCCTGCAGAGCGACCCCGGCTCGTACCTGGTTCCCGCGCACGTGTGGACGCCGTGGTTCTCCGTCCTCGGCTCCAAGTCCGGCTTCGACGCCGTGGCCGACTGCTATGACGACCTGGCGGACCACATATTCGCCGTGGAGACCGGCCTGTCCTCCGATCCGCTGATGAACTGGCGGGTGCCCTCTCTCGACCGCTACCGCCTCGTCAGCAACTCCGACGCGCACTCACCGCCGGCACTTGCGCGCGAGGCGTCGATGTTCACCACGGAGATGGACTACTACGCCGTGCGCGCCGCCCTGGAGACCGGGCGGGGGTACGGCGGCAGCGTCGAGTTCTTCCCCGAGGAGGGCAAGTACCACCTCGACGGCCATCGCAAGTGCGGAGTGCGGCTGGAGCCGGAGGAGACGAAGGCCCACGGCGGCCGGTGCCCCTCCTGCGGCCGTCCGCTCACCGTCGGCGTCCTCTACCGCGTCGACGAGCTCGCCGCCCACCCGGAGGGCCGCCGGCCGGAGGGCGCCGCCGACTTCCGCAACCTGATCCCGCTGCCCGAGATCGTCAGCGAGATCCGCGGCGTCGGCCCGCGCTCGAAGTCCGTGCTCGGCCACATCGCCGAGCTGGTCTCCACCCTCGGCCCGGAGCTGTCGATCCTCGACGACGTCCCCCTGGACGACGTACGTGCCGCAGGGGGCGAGCTGCTGGCCGAGGCGATCGGCCGGCTCCGGCGCGGCGACGTGATCCGGGACGCCGGCTTCGACGGCGAGTACGGCGTGATCCGCCTGTTCGGGCCCGGCGAGCTGCGCCGTGAGGGCAAACGCGCCGTCGGGCTGCTCGGCGCCCCGGACGACACCGGGCTCTTCGACCTTCCCGCCGAGCCCGTACGGCCCGCCGAGCCCGTACGGCCCGATGCGCCGGAGCCGGAGGACGCCTCGCGGGAGGAGACGCCCGGCGACGGCTCGACGCCTCCCGAGCCGCCGATGGAGGGCCAGCAGGACATCCTTGAGGCCGCGGAGGCCGCCGAGGCCGATGAGAACGCCTCGATCCTCGACGGCCTCGACCCCGACCAGCGTGTCGCCGCCGCGCATCCGGGCGGCCCGCTGCTGATCATCGCGGGCCCCGGCACCGGCAAGACCCGCACCCTGACCCACCGGATCGCCCACCTCGTCGCCGAGCGCGGCGTGGAGCCGGAGCGGTGCCTGGCGATCACATTCACCCGCCGTGCCGCCGAGGAGATGCGCGAACGCCTGGAGGGCCTGCTGCCGGGCCGCGCCGCCCGCCTCACCGTCACCACCTTCCACGGCCTGGGCGCCCTGATCCTGCGGGAGCAGCACGAGCGCGCCGGCCTGCCGGCGGACTTCCGCATCGCCGACGAGACCGAGCGGCTGGAGATCGCCCGGGAGATGACCGGGTCCGACAAGGAGGCACGGCGGCTCCTCGCCGGCTTCGACGGCGCGGGCGGCCCGGCCGACCCCGAGGCGCGCGGCTCGTTCGAGAAGCGCCTGCGCGAACGCGGCCTGGCCGACTTCGCCGACCTGCTGCGCCTGCCGGTGACGCTGCTCGGCTACGACCCGGACCTGACGGCGCGCTACCGCGAGCGCTGGCCGTGGATCAGCGTGGACGAGTACCAGGACGTCGACGAGACGCAGTACTCCCTGCTGCGCCTGCTGTCCGGCGCGGAGGGCAACCTCACCGCGATCGGCGACCCCGACCAGGCGATCTACGCCTTCCGCGGCGCGGACGTCGGTTTCTTCCTCCGGTTCGAGGACGACTTCGCAGCGGCGACGAAGGTGCTGCTGACCCGCAACTACCGCTCCGCCCCGGCGATCGTGCACGGGGCGGTGGGCGCGATCCGGGCCACCAGTCTCGTCCCGGACCGCGTCCTGGACCCGCAGCGGTCCGGCGAGCGGCTGATCGTCGTGCAGGAGAGCGCCGACGCGCAGGCCGAGGCCGCGTTCGTCACCTCGACCATCGACCGGCTGCTGGGCGGCACGTCGTTCCACTCACTGGACTCGGGGCGGGCCGGCGGGCACCACGACGAGCACCTCGACTTCTCCGACATCGCCGTGCTCTACCGCTCCTCCGCCCAGGCCGAGCCGGTCATGGAGGCGCTGACCCGCGCGGGCATGCCGTACCAGAAGCGCTCACACGACCGTCTCGTGAGGCGGCCGGGCGTACGGGAGATCGCGCACGAGGTGCGGCACCACGGCGGCGAGCTGACCGGACGGATCCGCGCGGCGGTGGAGACGCTCACCGAGCTCCACGACGAGACGGTGCTGCGCACGGCGGCCGAACTGCTCACACCGCTCGCCGTCCGCTGCGGCGACGACCTGGAGACGTTCCTCGGCGAGTTGGCGCTGGGCGCCGAGGTGGACGCGTTCGACCCGCGAGCCGACCGGATCGCGCTGCTGACGTTGCACGCCTCGAAGGGCCTGGAGTTCCCGGTGGTGTTCATCGTCGGCTGCGAGGACGGCCTGCTGCCGATGCGCCTGCCGGACACCGACGAGGACGAGGAACGCCGCCTGTTCTTCGTCGGCATGACGCGGGCGCAGTCGTCGCTGTACCTGTCCGGCTCCCGGCGCCGCGACCCGTCACCGTTCCTGCGCGGAATCCCCGGAAAGTACGTCACCCGGCCCGAGCAGGCCGCCCGCCGCCGGGCGCGCGATCAACAACTCCGCCTCATCTGACGGGAGGCTCCTCGGGCGCCTGCTCCTCGGCCACGGGCTCCTCATCCACGGGCGGCTCGGCCGCGCGGGCCCGTACGTCGACGACGAGCGTGCCGGCCGCGCGGTCGTGCAGGGCCTGCCGGTGGTTCCCCTCGAACAGCAGGCCGATCTCGGCGAGCCAGAAGATGCCCGCGAGCACGTTGAGCACCGGCACCGGCCGGGCCGCGGGCGGCAGGGCGTAGATCGCCGAGCGGACCAGCGCCTGGCTCACGCGCAGCCGCCCGCCGTCGGCCGAGATCACCCGGATGCCGGTCAGCCGCTTGCCGACCGTACGGCCCCAGATCGCGAGCTGCACGACCTCGTACACCAGGAAGACCGCGGCGAACGCGATCGGCGCGACGACGGTCTGCGCGGTCTCACGCGGGAAGATCCCGGTGGCGGCGGTGGCCAGCGGGACACCGACGATGAGCGTGTCCACCAGGCGCGCGACCAGCCGCTGTGACGGTTCCGCGAGCACGGCCTCGTACGTCATTCGGTCTCATACTCCCGGTCGTCGCTCACGGTCGATCACCATCGTGCCGGTCAGCGGGTCGACGCCGGGTGCGTACTCCCGATCGTCGACCACCACCGTGCCGGCCAGCCGGTCGTGGAGGGCCTGGTGCAGTGGTTCGTCCCAGATCGCCCACAGATAAGCCATGAGCGTGCCCACGCCGCAGCCGAACAGGTAGAGCACGTTGTTGGCGGCCGCGCGGCCGACGGCCTGCGCGGGCCGCACCGGTTCGCCGCTCTCGGCCAGCACCCGCAGGCTCATGATCCGCTTGCCGAGCGTCTGGCCCCACAGGGCCAGCTGCACCGCCTCGTACGCGAACGGCAGGATCCCCACGACGAGGACCCACCCGAACAGGGCCGGGCCCGACCAGACGGAGGAGTCCTTTCCGCGGCTGCCCGGCTCGTCCAGACCCACCGCGGCCACCATGAACGGCAGGATCAGGGCGAAGCCCACGATGCCGAGTAATCCGGCGTCGATGACCCGGGCGCCGGCGCGGCGGATCACCGGCGCCAGCGTCAGTTCCTCGACCGGCTCGTAGTGACTCATCGCTCGCCTTCCAGGTGGAGCAACATCCGGGTGTTGCCCAAAGTGTTCGGCTTCACCCGGTCGAGGTCGAGGAACTCCGCCACGCCGTCGTCGTAGGAGCGCAGGAGCTCTTCGTACACCTCGGGCGCCAACGGGCTGCCCTGCAGCCGGCGGAACCCATGCCGGGAGAAGAACGTCACCTCGAAGGTAAGGCAGAACACGCGCTGGACGCCGAGTTCGCGCGCGGTCTCCAGGAGGCGCGTGACAATACGGTGCCCCACTCCGTGGCCGCGGCAGACGGGATCCACCGCGACCGTACGGACCTCGGCGAGGTCCTCCCACATCACGTGCAACGCGCCGCAACCCACGACGGTGCCGGTCCGCGAATCTTCCGCGACCCAGAACTCCTGAACGTCCTCATAGAGCGTCACGGTCGGCTTGGCCAGTAGCCGGCCCGGGCCGGCGTACAGGTCCACCAGCCGCCGGATCGCCCGGACGTCCGTCGCGCGGGCCCGGCGGATAGCTGTCTCCACAAACAGGTGACCCTAGCCGCCGGCCGCCCGCCCGGTGACCCGCGGGCGGCCGCATACCCCCCTCGGCCGGACCGCTCGCGCGGGACGTTCAGGTGCTGGAAGTCAGATGAGTTGCCGTCGTGCCGCCCACACAACGGCTTCGATGGGGGTGTTCACATTGAGCCGGTCACATATCGTTCGCAGTCGCCTCCGTAGCGTCCGCGCGCTGAGTTCGAGTTTCCGCGCTGCCACATCTGCGGTGACACCTGTGGCGATCTGCGCGAGCAACCGGAGTTCGTCCTCGCTCAGACGCGGATCGTCGGTGCCACGGCGTGTCAGTGTGGCCTGTTCCACTCCGTCCTCCCTCGTCCCTGGTGATGACTACGGGGATGCGGCGGGGCGCCGCATGGGCACGGGTAGGCCTGACGCGCTTGACCGGAGGTGGCCGTCGGAGCCGATTCGGCTGCGCGGCGCGGGAACTCCAGTAACGATTCATACGTTGAGACTGCGAGGAGGGACGTAACCCCGGGTGCGCGGAGAAACGTCCCGGTGGTGCGACCGGGACCGGGATCCACGAGTTCGGGAGGGGTCATCGGTGCGCTTCTCGCCCCCATCCCTTCGACAACGATCCCGGCAAAGATCGTGAATCGTTTCAAGCTAGGCTTCGAACCGGAACGCTAGGCGGCCGGATCCGGACCGTCAAGCGTTCAAATATTACGTTGCGTAGCCGAATGAAAGCGGCTCGCTACATAACACCTCGGAAACAGTTCTTCGCAGCCATTAACCTGCGAAAACCTCGTAACTGGAGAGGAAGACAGCGTGCCGCCCGTCAGCATCCGGGATGTGGCGATGCGTGCAGGTGTCTCCGTAGGGACAGTTTCGAATGTCCTAAACCGGCCAAACCTGGTGGCCGAAGCCACCCGCGAACGCGTGCGCGCGGCCATCGGCGAGCTCGGTTTCGTACGCAATGAGAGCGCCCGGCAGCTCCGTCAGGGGCGCAGCCGCACACTCGGCGTCGTCGTGGAGAGCCTCGGCAACCCTTACTTCACCGATCTCGCCCGGGGTGCCGAGGCGGCCATGAACACCGACGGCTTCGACGCTCTCTGGTGCACGAGCGACGGCTCTGCCGCCAAGGAGCGCCGCTGTCTGGACTTCCTCGAAGAACAGCGCGTCAGCGGCGTGATCATCACGCCGGTCGGCCTCGACGCCGGGCGCATCGCCGAGCTGCGCGACCGCGGCCTGTCCGTCGTGGTGCTCGACCGCCGCGCGTACGACGGGGTCTGCTCGATCCGCGTCGACCACGTCGCCGGCGGGGAGATCGCCGTCGATCACCTGACCTCCCGGCACCGCCGCCTCGCGATCGTCACCGGGCCGCTGGTCGCCGAGCCGATCACCGACCGGTACGAGGGCGCGGTGGCCGCCGCCCGCCGCGCGGGCGTGGCCGAGGAGCACCTGACCACACTCGTCCAGGGCGACCTGACGCCGACGTCGGGCATGGAGGCGGCCCGGCGGCTGCTGGAGCTCGACCCGCTGCCGACCGGGGTGTTCTGCGCCAACGACCTGCTGGCGATCGGCCTGGTCAACGCGCTGCTGCGGACGGGCGTCAAGGTGCCCGAGGAGATCAGCGTGGTCGGCTACGACGACATCGAGCTGGCCGGCACCTCCGTGGTGCCGCTGACGACCGTACGGCAGCCGCGGCACGAGCTCGGCTGGACCGCCGCCGAGCTGGCCGTCGCCGAGGCCGGCACCGCCGAGGGGCACGAGCACCGCGGCCTGGCGCTGTCACCGTCGCTGGTCGTCCGCGAGTCCGCGTGAAGAGAGACTGCCCGGAACTCTTCCTCCTGGTTCCGGACAGTCTCCGCTGATCGGCCGATCAGGCGCTGACGGCCTCGACCTTGGCGGCCTCGGGGTGGCCGATGGCCAGGCCGCTCTCGGCGTCGAAGAAGTGCAGGCGGCTCGTGTCGACGGCCAGGTCCAGCGTCTGGCCCGGGCGCACGTGCGAGCGGGCGTTGACGCGGGCGGTCCACAGGGCCTTGTTGTCGGTCAGCGGGATCGCGCTGTCCTCGTCCTCTTCGTCCTTGGCGAGGTCGGCGGTGTCCTTGTGCTCCACCGGCGGCGCGTCGATGGCGAAGATGACGTTGATCTCGCTGCCGAGCTCCTCGGTGACGTCGGCCGTGACCTGGATGGTCGGCCAGTCCTGACCGCCGTGGGCGGCGTCCTCGAAGTCGGACGGCCGGATGCCGAGGATGATCGACTGACCGGCGTACTCGTCCAGACCGGGCTTGCTCGTGAACGTCTCGGCCGGCACCTGCAGCTCGTACCCGGCGAAGGAGACCCGGGCCCCGCCGCCCTCACGGACCAGCTCGGCGTTCACGAAGTTCATCGCCGGGGAGCCGATGAAGCCGGCGACGAAGAGGTTCACCGGGCTGTCGAACAGGTTCTGCGGCGTGTCGACCTGCTGCAGGACGCCCTCGCGGAGGACGCAGACGCGGTCGCCGAGGGTCATGGCCTCGATCTGGTCGTGCGTGACGTAGACCGTCGTGACGCCCAGGCGCTCGTGGAGCTGGTTGAGCGAGGCGCGCATCGAGACGCGGAGCTTGGCGTCGAGGTTGGACAGCGGCTCGTCCATCAGGAACGCCTGCGGCTCGCGGACGATCGCCCGGCCCATCGCGACGCGCTGCCGCTGACCGCCGGAGAGGTTGGCGGGCTTGCGCTTGAGGAACTGCTCCAGGCCCAGCATCTTGGCGGCCTCGCCGACGCGCTTCTTGATCTCCGCCTTGGAGGTGCCGCGGAGCTGGAGGCCGAAGGCGAGGTTCTGCTCGACCGTCATGTGCGGGTAGAGCGCGTAGTTCTGGAACACCATGGCGATGTCGCGGTCCTTCGGCGCGAGGTCGTTCACGACCCGGTCGCCGATGGAGATCTCGCCGCCGGTGATGTCCTCCAGGCCCGCGATCATGCGCAGGGCGGTGGACTTTCCGCAGCCGGACGGGCCGACCAGCACCATGAACTCCCCATCCGCGATCTCCAGGCTGAGGTTGTTCACCGCCTTGATGTCGCTGGTGTAGGCCTTGTCGACCTGGTCAAGAACGATCTTGGCCATGGGGGTTCCTCCGAGGGTGTCGCCGCAAAGTGTCCATAACCATAGCCACTGTTCGCATATCTGAACAGATCTGAAGCAGGATGGAGCGCACTAGGCTGTGACCCGGCTCCGGCGTGATGGCCGGATCTCGGGTGGCACCCGGCGTACGCCGGGTGCTCTAGAGGGGCTGGGCATGGACTCATCCGACACCACCGGGCCGGGCGTCAAGTCCGCGACGCGCACCGTCGCGCTGCTCGATTTCTTCGCCCGCCAGGGCGGGATGTACAGCCTGTCGGCCATCCAGCAGGAGCTGGGTTACCCCAAGAGCAGCCTGTACGCCCTCCTGCGCACGCTCGTGCAACTCGGCTGGGTGGAGACCGACCCGACCGGCACGCTGTACCGCATCGGCATGCGGGCCCTGCTCGTCGGCGCGTCCTACATCGACGGCGATCCCGTGGTCGGCATGGCGCACGAGACCCTCGAGTGGCTCGCCGAGGTGACCGGCGAGACCGTGCACTTCGGCCGGCTCGACGACGTCGAGGTCGTCGACCTGTCCTCCCGGCCCTCCCGCCACGACCTGCGGCCCGTCGTACGCGTCGGCCGCCGCGTGCCCGTGCACAGCACCGCCCTCGGCAAGGCCCTGCTCGCCGACCGCCCCACGCCGCGCCTCCCCGACGAGCTCGAACGCCAGACCGAGAACACCATCACCGACCGGCGGGCGCTGGCCGAGGAGCTGCGCCGCGTACGCGAACGCGGCTACGCCGCCGACCGCGAGGAGAACAGCACCGGCATCTGCTGCTTCGCCGTCGTCCTGCGCCTGCAGCGCCCCGCCCGGGACGCCATCAGCGTCTCCGTCCCGGCGACCCGCCTGACCAAGGCGGCCGAACGCGAGATCCCCGCGCTGCTCATGCGGGCCCGCGAGCGCATCGAGTACTCCGCGCACCATCTGCTTCACTGAGTGCGGGAGGTCCCATGACCGACGTCAGTGCCGTTCTCGGTTTCGACCCGTTCGCCCCGGAGTTCAGCGCCGATCCGTACGCCCACTACCGCTCGCTGCGGGCGGCGGGGCCCCTGGTACACACGGCCGGCGGCCTGTGGCTCTCGACCTCCTTCGCGGTGTGCACGCAGGTGCTGCGCGACCCGAGGTTCGGCCACGGCGACACGGGACCCGCCGGCCGGCCGCCCCGGCGCCGGTCGTTCCTCACCCTGGACCCGCCCGAGCACACACGACTCCGCCGCCTGGTCAGCCGCGCCTTCACCGCACGCCTCGTCGAACGCCTGCGCCCTCGCGTGTCGGCCATCGTGGACGAGCTGCTGGCCGGCCTCGACGGCGAGGTCGACCTGATCGCAGGCCTGGCCCACCCGCTGCCGGTCATCGTGATCAGCGAGATGCTCGGCGTGCCGCCGGAGGACGAGGAACGCTTCAAGGACTGGTCGGACGCGCTCGCCCGCGGCCTCGACCCGGACTTCGTGGTGCCGCCGGACGAGCTCACCCACCGCGACCAGGCGCGCGAGGAGTTCGCCGAGTACTTCCGCGAACTGGCCGCCCGGCGCCGCGCCGCTCCGGGAGACGACCTGCTGAGCGGGCTGGTCGCCATCGAGGAACTCACCGAGGACGACCTGATCGCCACCTGCGTGCTGCTGCTCGTCGCCGGCCACGAGACGACGGTCAACCTCATCGCCAACGGCACGCTGGCGCTCCTACGGTCCCCGGACCAGCTCGCCTGGTTCCGCGACCATCCGGACGAGGCCGCCGCGGCGGTGGAGGAACTGCTGAGGTACGACCCGCCGGTCCAGCTCAGCGCCCGCGTCGCCCTGGAGGACGCCGAGATCGCCGGCCAGCGGATCGGCCGAGGCGAGCCGATCATGCTGCTGCTGGGCGCGGCCAACCGCGACCCGGAGGTCTTCACCGACCCGGACCACCTCAACCTGACACGGTGGCTGACGGAGGCACCGCGCCACCTGGCGTTCGGGCAGGGCATTCACTTCTGCCTGGGCGCGCCCCTCGCCCGCATCGAGGGCCAGACCGCCCTGACCGCCCTGATGCGACGCGAGGTCACCCTCATGCCCGGCCCGCTGCGCTACAAGGACAACCTCATCCTGCGCGGCCTCGCGGAACTGCCGGTACGGATCTCCTAGTGCGGCGTCCACCAACGTTCCCCGGTTTACGGGACGACGCTGGTGGATCCTCGCCGCCCGCAGGGGCGACGAGGATGGCCACCGCCGGCCGAGGGATCTGTCCCGTGCCACCGTGACGAGGGCGACCGGCAAGCACGCCGTGATCGCAGGGACACCTGGCCTGTACGGAGGGCCCAATCCCCGGACGACACGACCGCCCGCCGCCCCCTGCCACCGGACAGCCCCGCCGGCGCTTCGACGGCAACCCCCACCGCCCTCCGGATCGCCAGAGGCGCTCACCGTGACCCCAGCATTCGCACCGCACAGGACCAACCGCCAAACAGCGGCACGGCTACCGCCGTCCCGCGCCGCCGAGCGGCCTCTCGCCATGCTCGACGGCCATCCCTGCCGCAGGCTCTGGACCGTTGGAGGTGCCTCATCGGAGAACCCGGCGCCTGCGCATCGCACTCCAGCATGGGGACCGCACCTAATCATCGCATTCCTGACCTACCACCTCGAAAATCGTCTAGGAATTGCCCGGAATGTCTCTAGAGAAAAGGCAAAGAACTCGCTAGCATGTTCGAGTTGAGAGTCGAATACTGCGAAAGGGGAGGCAGATGAGCGTTGCCACGCAGGCTCCACCCCTTTCGCCGATATCGCCGCAAGGGCCGCTTTAATTCGATGCCGGCGAGCTGTCCGATCAGGAGCTGGTCGAGGCGCGTCGGCTGGCCGCACAGATACAGGCGGTGGAGCTGGCGGCGCCGGCCCGACGCCGGTTCGCCGAGGCGGCGGGCCGGGACGCCGTCGTGGAGGTGCTCTACCCGGTCGACTCTTTGTACGACGAGGTCGCGGGGGCGCTGACGCTCACTCCCACCGCGGCCGATGGTCTGATCCGGTTCGCCACCGAGCTGACCCGGCGGCTGCCCGCCACTTACGCGGCGCTGGCCGCCGGCGACATCGACTACGCCAAGACGCGGACGATATGGCATGCCACCGACCAGGTCGACGAAAAGTTAACATCCACCGTAGAAGCCAAAGTCCCACCCAAAGCCCCGGAACAAACAACCGGGCAAATTCGCGCGAAAATCCGGCGACTGATCAAAGAGGTGATCTCACCAAGATCATGTTGATAACCCGTTCCGGGAGAACGGTCGAGTAGGCGACCCGATCGAGTGCGCGGCCTGGCGACAGGGCCGGTGAACGTAGGCGGGGAGCCCCTCGTAGGACTGGATTTGCTGAAGATCAAGTCCTACGAGAGGCTCCCCTTGATCGCCCATCGTGCCATGCTCGACGTGCCCCGCGAACTCGCCCACTTGAAACTCACTGGGCCTTTGCCAACCTGATCACGCGCTGGCGATCATGAGGGTCTGGACTGCGGCGATGAGCTTGTCGGCGTTGTCGGGGCTGGAGCGGATCTTGCGCAGGATCTTTCAGTTCTTCAGCTCGACGTTGACCCGCTCGCCGGGTCCGCGGCGGCGGGCGTGGGCTTCGTTCACGTCTTTCTGGTTCCGGGACAGGGGCCGATAGCGGCCGGTGTCGGGGTCCTTGCGTCGGCGCCGCTGCGGGACGGCCACGGTCGGTCCGGCGCCCAGGTAGGCGGTGTCGGCGGCCGCGGGGATCTTGTGAGCGGTGAACGCGTCGATGATGCCGTGCTCGCGGGCGGCGCCCATGTCGTGGCGTGCGCCGGGCAGCGGCGGTGAGATCCACACCAGCCGCCCGATCGGGTTGGCGATGACCTGCACGTTCAGCCCGTGGGCCTTGTGCTTGCCAGAGTAGAACGCCCGGTCGTAGCCGGAGGCCATGCCGACCCGGTCGATGCGCAGCAGGGTCCCGTCGAGGATCACGAACGCCTTGCGGCGAGCGACCTCGATCGCCTGTTCCAGGGTGGGCGCCTTCGCCGCGAGCAGGTTGAGCGCGCGGCTGGACATGGTCATCCCCGGACGGGTAGGGCAGCATCTTGAAGCTCCTGATGGGACGTGTTGATCTAGTCAATCGCCCGTCTACGAGGAGCTTCACCCATTCGAGGGCACGACACGCCGCACGGCCCTGACCAGCAGGTTCACCCAGGTCGGCGAGGCTTAGTGCGAACGGTCCGTTCGCGCCTGTCGGTTCAGTCGCCGGAGTGGTCCGGCAGGAGTTGAGCCGCGAGTGATCGTGCCGTGGCAGTGAGTGTGGCCGTGTCCAGCCCGGTCCGGCTCATGAACACGAGCCCTTGTTGCGCGGCCAGGAGGGCCCGCGCTAGTGCGATCGGATCCGCTCCGGCCGGCAGGTCGCCCTCGCGTTGGGCGCGGGCGACGCAGTCACCGATCAGCGCGGTGGACGTCTCGTAGGTGCGGTGGGCGTGGTCGAGGACTTCCGGATCGACGTTACCGAGTTCGCAGGTGCTGTTGGCCATCAGGCAGCCACGCCGCGTGCCGGCGCCGGTCGGGTCGTCGATCGGTGCCTCGAGGAGCATGCGTAGTGCGTCCAGGGCCCGTGGAGCCTCGGCGAGGGCTTCCCGAAGATAGCCATGGCTGTCGTCGGTGTAGCTGTGCAGCGCCCGGAGGAAGAGCTGACGCTTGTCGCCGAACGCCGCATACAGGCTGCCTTTGCCCAGGCCGCTGACCCGCATCAGGTCTTCCAGCGAGGTCGCGGCGTAACCGGCGTCCCAGAACTGATCACGGATGGCGTTCAGCACCTGCTTCTCGTCGAACGATCGCGGACGTGCCATGCGAACAGAATACGGATTCTTGACCGCGCGGTCCACCATGCTTATGGTGGACCGCGCGGTCAAGAACTCCGTGGCACGTTGCACCTGGGGAAGTGGGAAGCACATGGGAAAGCTGGACAACAAGGTGGCGATCGTGACCGGCGGGTCGCGGGGGATCGGGGCGGCGTCGGCGCTGGCGCTGGCTGACGAGGGAGCCGACGTCGCGATCAGCTACTCGTCCTCGGCGGATCAGGCCAAGGCCGTGGTCGCCGACCTGGAGGCAAAGGGGGTGCGCGCGGCGGCCTTCCAGGCAGACCAGTCGGACGCGGCGCAGGCGGCGGGCCTGATCCACAGCGTGGTCCAGCAGTTGGGAAAGCTGGACATTCTGGTCAACAACGCGGGCGTCACCGTCGCTGGCCCGATCGACAGCGAGCTCGCCGACGAGTCTGCCTTCGACCGCCAGCTCGCCATCAACTACACGAGTGTGGTGGCCGCGATCCGGGCGGCGTTCCCGCTGCTGCCCGATGGCGGGCGGATCATCAGTATCAGCTCGGGTGTGGGAACACGGGTGGGCTTCCCCGGGATGACCGACTACGCCGGCGCCAAGTCGGCCCTCGAGGGCTACAGCCGGGGCGCAGCCCGCGATCTGGCCCACCGGGGCATCACGGTCAACGTCATCCAGTCCGGGTTCGTCGACACCGAGATGAACCCCGCCGACGGCCCGGCCGCACCTATGTTCCTTCCGACAACGGCGATGGGGCGGTACGGCAGGCCGGAGGAGATCGCCGCAGGCGTCGTCTTCCTCGCCAGCCCGCAGGCCTCCTACGTCACCGGCGCAGTACTGAGGATCGACGGCGGATACGGCGCATAGCCCGACCGCGCAGCCGGCGGCGGGCAGCCACGGATAGCGGGCGGCCACGGACGGCGGTGGCGCAGGAGTACGGTCCCCCTCCATGACAGATTCCCGGGCCACTTCTGTCACGCAGCCGTCCGTGGCCGGCGCCGCCCTGCATCTGGAACTGAGCGGAACCGGATCGCGCGCCGGGCTCATGGACGCGTTGCGGGAGGCCGTGCGCACCGGGCGGCTCGTGTCGGGTATCCGGCCGCCCTCGGCCCGATCCCTTGCCGCTGATCTAGGCATAGCCCGTAACACCGTGGCCGACGCCTACGCAGAACCGGTCGCCGAGGGCGACTCACCGCACAGCAGGGGTCCGGGAGCCGGGTGGCCAGGCGGGCCGATCCGCGCAGAGCTGCGCCCGCTCCTCCTCGCACAACAGACGTGAACGAAGCCCCACGCCCGCCGGCGCGGACCCGGCGAGCGGGTCAACGTCGAGCTGAAGAACTGGAAGATCCTGCGCAAGATCCGCTCCAGCCCCGACAACGCCGACAAGCTCATCGCCGCAGTCCAGACCCTCATGATCGCCAGCGCATGATCAGGTTGGCAAAGGCTCACTGAGATCACCTCAAACACCTGGATCCCCGAAGCGGCGAACCGACGCCGCGAAGAAGCGGAGAAACGCCGCGGCCTGGAATTAGTCGAGACGCAGGACGGCACCTCGCATCTGACCGGCGTCGACCTGCCCGCCGAAGCCGCCAGCGCCGCTTATGGCCGCGTCAGCGCGATCGCGACCGGCCTCAAACGCGACGGCGACGACCGCGCGATCGATCAGCTACGCGCGGACGTGTTCCTGGGACTGCTGCGAGGCACGTTCGTCACCGGCGAGCCACCCGCCGACACCACCGACCGCCCCACCCTCGGACCCGCAACGGGCAACCCGGGCTGGACCGCATTGGACGACGCGATCGCCGACATCATCGCCGATGTCGCCCGTACGGAACTGACCGCCCTGACCCGCGCACTCGACGCACAATCCCACCGCAAGGCCCACCACACCGCGGCGAACCCCGCAGACCCCGTCGCCGAAGCCGGAGCCCGCGTCAACCGCTCACCGATCAGCCGGTCCTTGACCGCCACCGACGCCCGCGACCCGGGAACACTCATCGCGAACGCCGAAGCCTCCGACGCGAGGCCCCTGACCTTCGCCAATGACGAGCTCACCGAACGGCACCACCATATCGGCGCGCTCATCACCGGCGCCCGCGTCAACCGCTTCCTGACCACCACCACACCCGCTGAAGCCGACCGCGACCCGCGAATACTCATCGTGCAGGCCGAAGCCCTGACCAGCGAACTCCTGACCACCGCCGATGACGCACTCCCCTCCCGGCACACCGCGACATCGGGACGCTGATCGCCCACGCCGGTACACGCATCAACCACGCAATGGCCGACCTGCGAAAACGCTGGTGCGTATCCGCTTCCCCACCCACGCACGGGATCGCTCGCTACCGACCACCCGACTCAGTACGCCGCCTGGTCCGACATCGCGATCGCCGATGCGTCTTTCCCTGCTGCCGACGGCCCGTCCGCTACCGCGATGCCGATCACACCACCGCGTACCACCGAGGCGGTCCCACCTGCCCCTGCGACCTGGCCATGCTCCGCCGCCACCACCGACTGAAGGCGACCAAAGGCTGGCACATCGAACAACTCTGGCCAGGCGTCATCCTGTGGACCACCCCGACCGGCCGCCGGCGCATCACGGCACCCGCCGACCGCGAATGACCACCAACGCACCTACCCCAGTCACACACGCCCCCTGCCCCGGTGGGCGTTGCCGAGGCGGGTGACCTGGCGTGCCTGGGCGCGACCACCTGTTCCGGCGCGGCGTTCGCCTACACGCGGAGGTACTTCTCCAGCCAGGGCGACGCGGCGTCGGCACTGCAGCAGGTCCTCTGCGCGACCGTGGACGGTCGGAGCTCGGCCGGCGGTTACTTCTGTTCCTCAGGCAGGTGCTCGGCGGCCTTCTCGCCCGCGGGACCGAACTTGTTCAGCACCTTGCGGACACCCTTCACCACGGCGTCCCCGACCGGGTTCGGGTGCTCGTCGTCCGGGTCACCGACCGAACCGGCGGCGCCGCTGGAGCTGGAGTCCATCGTTGTCTCCCCTCGAAGTCGCGCACAGCCGCATTGATCGTTCCGTTGGCGTCCCGGTGCCGTCAACGCGCGTTCTGGTGGCCCGGCGAGGGCCGGCACGGGTCTGTGGGCTCGTGGCCGGATCCGGGCGTGCCGGAGGCAACGAATCTCAGATTGCTCTCATCGGGCTCTCATGCGTCGCGCATAGCGTCGCCGCGCCGACGGTCGACCGACCGTCAACCCACGTGTCAGGACGAAGGGTGGCTGACGTATGGCCGAGCAACAAGAGCACGACGAGGGCCGCGACCGCATGAACCGCCGTCGCGCGCTGACCGCCATCGGCGGTGCGGGGCTGGGGGCTGCCGGGGTGGTCGCGGCGAGCCGCGCGGCGGCCGGGGCGACCGGCGGCTCGGCGGCCAGGACACCGGAGGGCGCGCGGCCGGCCTGCGTGCTCGCGCCCGAGCTGACGGAAGGGCCGTACTACCTGGACTACGAGCTGTTCCGCCGTGACATCACCGAGCACAAGGACGGCGTGCCGCTCCTCCTGCGCGCCACGATCGTCAACGCCACGACCTGCGCGCCCATCCCGAACGCCGCGTTGGACGTCTGGCACTGTGACGCGCTCGGGGAGTACTCCGGCTACACGGCGCTCGGCATCGGCGGCGCGAACGGCGGCGGACCCGGTGGGCCGGGCGGCGGTACGCCTCCGCCGGACTCCCCGCCGCCGTCCGACCCGTCCGGGCCGCCTCCCGGCGGAGGTCACGTCGAACCGACCGACCAGCTGACCTTCCTGCGCGGCGTCCAGACCAGCGACCGGCACGGCGTGGTGGAGATCCGTACGCTCTTCCCCGGCTGGTACGTCGGCCGGGCCATCCACATCCACGCCAAGGTGCACCTCGGCGGCAAGGCGAAGGGCGGCAAGTACGCCGGCGGCCACGTCGTCCACACCGGCCAGTTCTTCTTCGAGGAGAAGGTCTCCGCGCAGATCGCCGAGCGCCAGCCGTACGCGATCAACACGGTGCACCGGACGACCCTCGACGAGGACGGCATCTACCAGGGCGGCGGCTCCGCGGGCCTGGTCACGCTCTGCCACACCGGCGCCCCGCAACACGGCCTGCTCGCCACGATCGTGGTCGGCGTCGACCCCGACGCCACGCCGTAACCGGACCGCCTCCGCGGACGCGTTTCCCGGACGCCTCCGCGGAGGCCCCCGGCGACCCGCCCCGGCCGAGGCCGGCCGATCGCTGGGGCACGCCGTGGCCGTACGGACAGAGTGGAGACCCCTCGTCCCCAGGAGGTCCCCATGCGCTTATCAGCCCGTACCGCCGTCGCATATTCCACGTACGCGAAACCCCGACGCAGGTCGTCGACTACAGCGGGTGCAGCCCGTTCGCGGTCGTGTAGAGGCTCAGAGCCGGTCGGCCGCGTCGGGGTGCCGGGCGAGGAGTTCGGCGAGGCGGGCCAGCTTGACGTTGTGGTTCTGCGAGGCGCGTACGAGCACCTCGAACGCCTCGTCGGCGGACAGTCCCCGGCGGGCCATCAAGATCCCGGTCGCCTGACCGATGATCGTCCGGGTGTCCAGCGCCTTGCGGAGGTTGCCCACGTCCGCCTCGGACCGGTTCAGGGCGCGTTCGGTGTCGGCGTCGCGATAGAGGGCGGCGAGCGCGAGCGACGCGTACGTCGCGAGGATGAACGCCGTGTCGCGGGCTGAGTCGCCCAGGGCGTCGCGCTCGCGGGAGTAGATGTTCATCGCGGCGGTGAACGGCGGCGGCTCCGGCACGGTGATCAAGGCTGTGGAGAGGATCGAGGCGAACCCGTGCGCGCTCGCCTCGCGGGCGAACACCGGCCAGGCGGACTCGGTGGCGAGGTCACCGCTGTGGGCGTACGCGGGCCCGGCGGGGTCGGCGGCGTCCATGCAGGGGCCCTCGCCCGCCTCGTACTGACGGCGATCGAGTTCGGCGGCCTCCACGTCGGTCTCCGCGGGCGTCCAGAAGCTCCCATCTCGCTCCCGCAGGGTGATGCTCACCACGTCGGCCGCGGGGATGAGGTAGCGGGCGGCGAGGATGATGCGCTCCAGGACACCGTCGACCGTGGTGGCGCTGAGCAGGGCCCGGGTCAGTTCGCCCAGCTCATGCGTCAGCGAGACCGGCGGGCCCTCTTGAGCGGCGTCGGCCGCCGGTTCCGGCGGAGAACAGGTATCGGATCTGTCGTCGTCCACGATGCCCTCTTCCCCTGGCGCCGGAGTCCGGCGTCCTCCCCATCGATCGCCCCTAGTATCACCTGATCGAAGCAGACCATGCCCGGCGAGGGTGCGATCTCGGCCCTATTCGGGCTTGACCAGCGGGAACAAGATCGTCTCGCGGATGTTCTTGCCGGTGAACGCCATGATCATTCGGTCGATGCCGATGCCGACGCCACCGGTCGGGGGCATGGCGTACTCCAGCGCGCGCAGGAAGTCCTCGTCGAGCTGCATGGCCTCCGGGTCGCCGCCGGCCGCCAGGAGAGACTGCTCGGTGAGCCGGCGCCGCTGCTCGATCGGATCGATCAGCTCCGAGTAGCCCGTGCCCAGCTCGGTGCCGAAGCCGATGAGGTCCCACTTTTCGGTCAGCAGCGGGTTCGAGCGGTGCGTACGGGCGAGCGGCGAGGTCTCCAGCGGGTAGTCGCGGACGAACGTCGGCTGGACCAGCGTGCGCTCGACCAGCTCCTCGAACAGCTCCTGCACGAGCCGCCCCTGCCCCCATGCCGGGTCGTACTCCAGGCCGCGCAGGTCGAACAGCTTGCGCACCTGCTCGATCGGCGTCTCGGTGGTGAGCTCCTCGCCCACCGCGCCGGACACCGCGTCGTACAGGGTGACCTTGGGCCATTCGTCGCCGCCGAGGTCGATCTCCTGCCCGTCGTGCACCACGACCGTCGTGCCGAGCGCGGCCACCACCGCGGCCTGGTAGATCTCGCGGGTCAGCGTGGCGATCGTGTCGTAGTCGCCGTACGCCTCGTAGGCCTCGAGCATGGTGAACTCGGGGTTGTGCGAGGAGTCGGCGCCCTCGTTGCGGAAGTTGCGGCTGATCTCATAGACCTTCTCGATGCCGCCGACGACGAGCCGCTTGAGGTACAGCTCGATCGCGATCCGCAGGTAGAGGTCCATGTCGTACGCGTTGATGTGCGTGACGAACGGCCGCGCGGACGCCCCGCCGTGGATCGGCTGGAGCATCGGGGTCTCGACCTCGAGGAACTCGCGGTCGTTCATGTACTCACGGATCGCCCGCACGGTGTCGCTGCGCAGCCGGGCCATGCGCCGCGCCTCGTCGTTGACGATCAGGTCGACGTAGCGGAGGCGTACGCGCTGCTCGGGGTCGGTCAGGCCGGCGTGCTTCTCCGGCAGCGGGCGCAGGCACTTGGAGGTGAGCACGTA
Source organism: Actinoallomurus iriomotensis (assembly GCF_030269445.1). Lineage (GTDB taxonomy): Bacteria > Actinomycetota > Actinomycetes > Streptosporangiales > Streptosporangiaceae > Actinoallomurus > Actinoallomurus iriomotensis. The sequence continues at coordinate 290,665 of NZ_BSTJ01000012.1, read as the reverse complement.
GCGGTCCGCCATGATCGACAGCTCGCCGCGCTTGGAGGTGATGACCTCCCCCTCGACGCCGACCTGGTCGCCGAGGTCGATGTCGCGCTTCCACGCCTCCAGGGCCTCCTCGCCGACGTTGGCGAGGGACAGCATGATCTGGATGTCGCCGCTGCCGTCGCGGATGGTGGCGAAGCAGAGCTTGCCGGTGTTACGAGCCAGCATGACGCGGCCGGTGACCCCGACCTTCTCCCCGGTGGAGGTGCCCGGTTCCAGATCGGGATGGTCCGCGCGGACCTTCGCGATCGTGGTCGTACGCGGGAATCCGAGGGGGTACGGGTCGACCCCGCTCTCCCGCAGGCGCTCCGCCTTGTCCCGGCGGATCCGCATCTGCTCCGGAAGATCTTGCTGCGACTCGTTCACGGTCGAAGGCTACCGACCCGGCCGGGGAGCCCGCGAACCGATTGCCCTGGTTACTGGCCCGCCGTGGACACGCTGACGTTGCGTTCGTAGACCAGACGCAGGCCGATCAGCGTGAGCCACGGCTCGTACGCGTCGATGGTGCGGGCCTCGTCCAGGACGAGGGGCGCGAGACCGCCGGTGGCGACCACCGTGACGTCCTCGGGGTTGTCGGCCAGTTCCTCCGACATCCGGTCGACCACGCCGTCCACCTGACCGGCGAAACCGAAGATGATGCCCGACTGCAGCGCCTCGACCGTGCTCTTGCCGATGACGTTGCGGGGCCGGACGAGCTCCACCTTGTGCAGTTGTGCACCCCGGGCCGACAGCGCGTCCACCGCGATCTCGATGCCCGGGGCGATCGCGCCGCCGACGTACTCGCCCTTGGGCGACACGGCGTCGAACGTGGTGGCCGTGCCGAAGTCGACCACGATCGCCGGGCCGCCGTAGATGTGGTTCGCGGCCAAAGCGTTGATGATGCGGTCGGAACCGACTTCCTTGGGGTTGTCCATCCGCACCGGCACGCCGGTCTTGACGCCCGGCTCGACGATCACCGCGGAGACGTCGCCGTAGTAGCGGCGGCACATCTCCCGCATCTCGTGCAGTACCGACGGCACCGTCGAGCAGAGCGCGATGCCGCTGATGTCGGTCTCGGCCAGCAACGGGCTCTGCTGCACGAGCCCCTGGAGGACCACCGCGATCTCGTCCGCGGTACGCCGCGCGTCGGTGTTGATACGCCAGTGCTCGATGACCTCATCGCCCTCGAACAGGCCGAGCACGGTGTGGGTGTTACCGACGTCGATGGTGAGCAGCATCAGGTCCCCGCTGTGTCAATGGTCGCGCTCGCCTCCTCGCTCGCTCCGCGGACGGCTCGTCCCTCACCGCCCACTTCGCTCGCTCGTCAGCTCGCCGCTCCGTTAAGGTCAAGGCCGATGTCGAGCGCGGGCACCGAATGGGTCAGTGCCCCAACGGCAAGGTAGTCGACACCGGTCGCGGCCACATCTCGGGCCCCGTCCAACGAGAGGCCGCCGCTCGCCTCCAGTTCGGCGCGCCCGCCCACCAGGGTCACGGCCTCGGTCATCGTCGGGATGTCCATGTTGTCCAGCAGGATGGAGGTCGCGCCGGCCGCCAGCGCCTCGCGTACCTGGTCGAGCGTGTCGCACTCGACCTGAACGTGCAGGCCGGGGGCGCGTACGGCCTCGAACGCGGCAGTGACCGAACCGGCCGCCGCGACGTGGTTGTCCTTGATCAGCGCGGCGTCCGCCAGCGACATGCGGTGGTTGACGCCGCCCCCGCAGCGCACCGCGTACTTCTGCAGGGCCCGCAGGCCGGGCAGCGTCTTGCGCGTGTCGCGGACTCGCGCCCGGGTGCCCTCGACGGCGTCCGCCCACTGCCGGGTGACGGTGGCGACGCCGGACAGGTGGGTGAGGAGGTTCAGCGCGGTGCGCTCCGCGCGCAGCAGCCCGAGCAGCGGTCCCTCGACCGAGAGCAGGACGTCGCCCGCGGCGACCCGGTCACCGTCGCCCGCGAGCGCCTTGACGGTGAGACCGAGCGTCTCGAACACCAGCGCGGCCACCGGCAGGCCCGCGACCACGCCGGGGCGGCGCGTCACCACGTCGGCGCCGGCCGTGGCGCCGGCGTCGAAGATCGGTTCGCTCGTGACGTCGCGCTCGCCGTCTTCGGCCAGCGCGACGCGTACGACGCTCTCCACGGCCTGCGGGTCCAGCCCCGCCTCGGTCAGCCAGGCGTGCGTGGCGGCTCTCATCGGGTCTCCGCGGGTTCGTAGGTCGTGGTGAGGGTGTCGCCGTCGAGTGCCGACACGAGGTGCCCGCGCCACTCGTCGGAGGCGTCGGGGAAGTCCGAACGCCAGTGGCTGCCGCGCGTCTCCTCGCGGCGCCGCGCCGACGCGACGATCAGTGAGGCGACGGTGTGCAGGTTCGTGACCTCCCAGGCCTCGGTGCGCGGCCGGTCGGTCGTACGGCCGGCCAGCGCCGCCAGTTCGGCCGCGGCACGCTCCAGACCGGGACCGTCACGCAGCACACCGGAGCCGGCCGTCATGATCCGCTGGATCTCGGCCCGGATATCGGGGTCGAGAAGGGCGGACGTCCCCGCCGCCCCCGACGACGCCGGATTGTCCCGTTCCAGGTCGCCGGGCAGCACGGACGCGATCCGCTGGGCGAACACCAGCCCTTCGAGCAGCGAGTTGGAGGCGAGGCGGTTGGCGCCGTGGACGCCGGTGCAGGCGACCTCGCCGCAGGCGTACAGCCCGGGAACGCTCGTGCGCCCCCACAGGTCCGTACGGACGCCGCCGCTGGCGTAGTGCGCGGCCGGCAGCACCGGGATCGGCTCGTTGACCGGGTCGATGCCGTGCCGCTCGCAGGCCGCCGTGATCGTGGGGAACCGCTGCGCCCAGATGCGCGGGCCGAGGTTGCGTCCGTCGAGGTACATGCACGGCTCGCCGGTCTCGCGCATCCGCTTCATGATCTCCTTGGCCACCACGTCGCGGGGGGCAAGGTCGGCGAGCGGATGCCGGCCGGTCATGAACCGCTCGCCGGAACCGTCGATCAGGAACGCGCCCTCGCCGCGCACGGCCTCGGAGATGAGCGGCTGACGCCCACGCGCGTCCGGCCCCAGCCACATCACCGTCGGGTGGAACTGCACGAACTCCACGTCGGCGACCCGCGCGCCCGCCCGCAGCGCGAGGGCCACCCCGTCGCCGGTAGAGACCTCCGGGTTCGTGGTCGCCTCGAAGACCTGCCCGAGCCCGCCGGTCGCGAGGATCACCGCGCGGGCCCGTACGGCGCCGACGCCGTCGCGCTGCCCCTCCCCCATGACGTGGAGCGTGACACCGGCCGTCCGCCCGTCCTCGATTAGCAGGTCGAGCGCCAGTGCGTGCTCGATGACCTCGATCCCGGCGTCCTTGGTGGCCGCGAGCAGTGCCCGGCTGATCTCGGCGCCGGTCGCGTCGCCGCCGGCGTGCGCGATGCGGCGCCGCAGGTGGCCGCCTTCACGGGTGAGCGCGATCTGCCCCTCCCCGTCGCGGTCGAATTCGGCGCCGAGCGCGATCAGCCCGCGTACCGCGTCGGGCCCCTCGGTGACCAGCACGCGTACGGCCTCGGGGTCGCAGATGCCGACCCCCGCGGTGAGGGTGTCGGCGAGATGCTCCTCCGGCGAGTCGCCCGGGTGGAGCGCCGCGGCGATCCCGCCCTGCGCCCAGCGCGTGGACCCGTCGTCGAGGAGTGCCTTGGTGACGAGAAGAACCCTGCCCGCCGTACGGGCCCGCAGGGCGGCCACGAGACCGGCGATGCCGGACCCGATCACGACGATGTCGGCGTCGGTCGTCCAACCGGGCGGCGGGGCGGTGAGTCGCTGAGGGAGCATGAGCCCTCCTGGGGGGAGGCGAGTTCTCGTCAATTTGACTATAACTCGCGCCCGGAACGCCTGATCCCTCCGGGCGGGTGTTAACAAGGGGTGAACCCGCCGGTCAGCACGCTGCAGCCGGACCCGTCGAAGGCGTACGCAAGGCCGCTGACCGGCGACGCCAAGCCATGCCACGGCCGACCGCGAACCAGCAGAACCGCCCCCGAAACGGCCGATACCGGCCTCGCCCTGGCTGATGTGCTCGTTCCAGTGCCCTCACCACGCGCCGATCCCGGTGTGTCCGGGCTGCCCGGAGAAGCCCTCACGGACTATCGAGCGTTGCAATGACGGTGATACGGGCACGACTCGCGGTTTCACGTCGAGTCCGGCCCGGTGGAACACCTCCGCGAAGCGTCCGGGATCGGCATAGGCGTCCTTCACCCGCACCGTACAGGTGTTCCCATGACGGTCGATCTCCATGGCCGCGTTGGCGGCGGCCGTGGATGACTTCAGGCGAGCTCGGCGACCGTGTCGCCGCGGACCGTCGCGGTGCCGGGCACCGGCTCCGCCGGGTCGGAGCCCAGGGCGATGATCCGGTTGTCGCGGTCGACGTGGACGACCTTCGGCTCGAAGGCGCGGGACTCCTCATCCGTCATGGCCGCGTAGCTCATGATGATGACCAGGTCGCCCGGGTGCACCAGCCGTGCCGCCGCGCCGTTCAGGCCGATCACGCCGCTGCCGCGCGGCCCGGCGATCACGTACGTCTCCAGGCGGGCGCCGTTGTCGATGTCGACCACCTGCACCTGTTCGCCCGCGAGCAGGTCCGCCGCCTCCATCAGGTCCTCGTCGATCGTGATCGAACCCACATAGTGCAGGTCGGCCTGGGTGACCGTGGCCCGGTGGATCTTCGACTTGAACATGGTGCGGAACATCAGCGCGTCTCCGTGGGCGGCTCGGGCGTCAGGTACAGCGGGGTGTTGTCGATCAGATGAGTGGAGCCCACCGTGCCCGCGATGGCGAGGACGGCCGGGCCGACGTACTCCTCGTCGACCTCGTGGAACGTCGTCGGGTCGACCAGCTTCACGTAGTCCAGCTCCAGCGGCGGCTCGGTGTCGGCCGCCTCGTCGAGTACGGCGCGGGCCGCCTTGAGGACCTTGGCCGGCCCGTCCGGCGCGGCCGCCGCCCCCCGGCGCAGGGCCAGCGACAGCGACAGCGCCGTGACCCGCTCCGGCGGCGACAGGTACCGGTTGCGGCTCGACAGCGCCAGCCCGTCGTTCTCCCGTACGGTCGGGCAGGCGTCGATCCACACCGGGACGTTCAGGTCGGCGACCATGCGGCGGATCATCGCGAGCTGCTGGGCGTCCTTCTCGCCGAAGACGGCGATCTCCGGGCGGACCAGGTTGAACAGCTTGAGCACGACGGTCAGCACGCCGTCGAAGTGACCCGGCCGGGACGCGCCCTCGACGATCGTCCCCATCTCGCCCGCGCTGACCGTGACGCCGGTGCTCCGGCCCTCGGGGTACATGGTCTCCACCGTGGGCGCGAAGACCAGCCCGACGCCCTCGTCGGCGCAGACGGCCAGGTCGTCCGTGAGCGTACGGGGATAGCGGTCGAGGTCCTCGTTCGGCCCGAACTGCAGCGGATTGACGAAGATGCTCACGGCCACCGTGCCGGCCAAGCCCCGGGCCCGGCGCATCAGGGACCGGTGGCCCTCGTGCAGCGCGCCCATGGTGGGCACGAGCGCGATCGTCCCGAAAGAGGACCGTGCCGCCGCGAGTTCCTCGCGCGTACGGGCGATCACGAGCGTCATGGCTGCTTCCCTTCGGAACCGCGTTCGGCCAGAGCGTCGAGGAGACGTGATGCGTCGTCGGGCTTCAGGAGACCGGCCGCGAGCGCGCGGTCGGCGGTGAGGCGGGCCAGCGCGACGTACGCGCCGCGCGCCTCGGGTGAGACGCGGCCCAGCTCCTCGACGTGGCCCGCGACCGTGCCGGCGTCACCGCGGGCGACCGGTCCGGTCAGGCCGCGGACGCCGAGCCGCAGGGCGTTGTCGAGGGCGGCGCCGAGCAGCGGGCCGAGCATGCGGCTCGGGTTCTCCACGCCGGCGCGGCCGAGCAGATCCATCGACTCGACGACCAGCGTGACCAGGTGGTTGGCGCCGCCGGCCAGCGCCGCGTGGTAGAGCGTGCGCCGGTCCTCGGGGATCCACACCGGCTCGCCGCCCATCTCCACCACGAGCGCCTCGGCGACCGGCCGCAGCGGCTCGGGCGCGGTCACGCCGAAGGAGATCCCGGCGAGCCGGTCGACGTCGTCGGGCCGCCCGGTGAACGTCATCACCGGGTGCAGCGCCAGCGGCAGCCCGCCGACGCGGGTCGCGGCCTCCAGCACGCCCGTGCCGTACCGGCCGCTGGTGTGGACGAGCAGCTTGCCGCGTACGGTCACGTCGGTGCCGACGAGACCCTCGACCAGGGCGGGCAGCGCGTCGTCGGGCACGGTGAACAGGACCAGGTCGGCGGCGGCCACCACCTCGGGCACCGGCAGCAGCGGAACGCCGGGCAGCCGCTCGCGGACGCGTTCGCGCGAGGCGTCGGAGACCCCGGACGCCGCCACCACGGTGTGGCCGGCCAGGTCGAGCGCCCGGCCCAGCGCCGACCCGACGCGGCCGGCGCCGACAACGCCCACGGCGAGGCGCCCCGGGCGCTGGTCAGAAGTGGTCATTCGTGCGTTCCAGTCCTTCACGGGTACCGGACGGTCCGGCCACAGCCTACCCACGCCGGCGTGATGCCCCTTCTGCGCAGGCTCCCCCGAGCGCACCGGCGGCGTACGGAGATTGTCTCCGTACGCCGCCGGGCGGACCAGGCCCCTCAGTCTGCGGCGAGTGAGGCGACGATGGACGCCCGCGCCGCCCGGCGGCTCGGTATGACCGCGGCGAGCAGCCCCGCGACCCCGGCGACGAGGACGAACGCGAGGACCCGCACCGCCGGGAAGCCGAGGACGGCCCCGGAGGCCACCGCACTGATCGCCGCCCAGCCGAAGCCGGTGCCCAGGACGACGCCGAGCAGCGCCCCGATCACCGCCATGATCACGGCCTCCAGCGACAGCATCCACCGCAGCCCGCTCCGGGTCAGGCCGAGTGCCCGCAGGAGCGCCGACTCACGCGTGCGCTCGACCACCGAGAGGGTCAGGGTGTTGGCGATGCCGATCAGCGAGATGATGATCGCCAGTCCGAGCAGGGCCCCCACCAGCAGGAACAGCTGGTTGAACGCCTTGGTGAACTGGGCCTTGACGTCCGCCAGGCTGCCCACCTTGACCATCGGGTACGCCTTGGTGGCGTCGTTGATCACCTGGCGGGACGCGTCGGCGGACACGCCGTCCTTGGCCATGACGTAGATCTCGGAGTCGTCCTTGGCGCCGAAGGTGCGGTCGAAGTCCGCCTCGTTGACCGTGATGTTCGGGATCTGGGCCTCGCCGGAGAAGACCGCGGCCACCCGTACGAGAAGCCGGTGGCCGCCATCGGTGACGGTGATCTGCCGGCCCACGCCGACGCCGAAGCGCTTGGCCGTGTCCTCGTGCAGCGCGGCCGTGCCCGGACGCAGGTCGGTGATCGAGCCGGCGACGAGCTTGGGCTTGACCGAGCGGCCGAGCGCGTGACCCGTGACCGTGCCGACGCTCGCGTCGCGCCCGTCGACCTGCGCGTCCGTCGACTCGCGCACCTCGATGACGTCGGCCAGCTGCGGCTTCGTACGCAGGGTCGCGGCGGCCTGCCGGGGAATGAGCTGCCCGCCGGCCGTGGTGAGCTGGTAGTCGACCGGGAACTGCTCGGCGAGCTGGGCGGTCGCGGTCGCCTGCGTCGAGGCCAGTGCGACCGAGAACGTCGTCATCAGCGTGACGCCGACGGTGAGCGCGATGGTGGTGATCGCCGCGCGCTTGGGGTTGCGGCCGGCGTTGTCCCGCGCGAGCCGGCCGGGCACGCCCAGCAGCCGCGCGGGCAGCCAGCCGACCAGGCGGCTGAGGCGGCGGACGATGAACGGGCTGAGCCCGATCACGCCGAGGAAGACGAGCAGCGCGCCGGCGAGCACCATCAGGAACGGCCCCTGGCCCGCCTTGGACAGCAGCGCCAGGGCGATGAGCCCGAGGCCCGCGACGGCCGGCAGCCCGCCGAACACCATGCGCAGGACGCCCGCGCGGCCCTTGACCGGGCCGTCCACCTGGCTGCGCAGCGCGGCCACAGGCGGCACGCGGGTGGCGGCGCGGGCCGGCAGCAGCGCGGAGACGAGCGTGACGACCAGGCCGATGACGAGCCCGACGACGACCGGCGTGACCGAGACGGTCAATGAGCCGGACGAGGTGTTGTCGGCGGAGGCGAACAGCGTGGCACCCCCGGCGCCCAGGCCGATGCCCACGAGCACGCCGAACGCGGAGGCGACCAGGCCGACGATCGCCGCCTCGATGAGGACCCCGCGGAACACCTGGCCCCGCGTCGCGCCGACGCAGCGCAGCAGCGCCATCTCGCGGGTCCGCTGGGCGATCAGGATGTTGAACGTGTTGTAGATGACCAGCGCCGCGACGAACAGCGCGACGATGGCGAACGCCAGGAAGAACACCGTCAGGTTCCCGGTCGAGACGCCGGAGGACTTGGCCATCCGGTCGGCGAGCCGGGCGCTGGTCAGCACGTCGTAGTCGCCGCCGGCGGTCCGCGCCACCGCGTCGCGCAACCGGGCGTCCGTGGTGCCCGGCGCGGCCTTCAGGTCGATCTCGGTGTAGCCGCGCTCGCCGGTCATCGCGGTGGCGGTCGCGGCGGTGAAGCCGACCGCGCCGCGGTAGCCGATCTCCTGGTCGATCCCGAAGTCGGCCAGCCCCGAGACGGTGAACGAGTGCGGGTGCCCCTGCTTGTCGAGCACCGAGACGGTGTCGCCCACCTTGTAGCCGGTGCGCCGGGCGGTGCTGGTGTCCAGTACGGCCGTGTCCGGCCCGGACGGCGCCCGGCCGGCCTTCAGGGTGTAGCGCTGGAGGGCGCCCGTGGACAGGGACACGCCCGCCGTGCCGTTGTCCCCGTAGACCTTGCCGTCCTTGCCGACGAGCGGGGCCGTGCCGCGGACGAGGCCCTGGGCGTCCTGGACACCGGGCACGCTCCGCAGGCGGGACAGCAGCGCGGGCGGCAGGCCGCTGTCGTCCGAGCCCTGCTTGGCCAGGACGGCGACCGAGACCTTGTCGGCGGAGGCGGTGAACTGCTGGTCGAAACCGGTTCGCATCGTGTCGGTGAGCACGAACGTGCCGGAGACGAACCCGACGCCGAGCGTGATGGCCAGCGCGGTGAGCACCAGCCGCAGCAGGTGGGCGCGGAGCCCGGCCAGAGTGGTCTTCAACATCTCAGGCCTCCAGCTGCTTCAGCGCGTCCAGGACGGTCTCCGGCGTCGGCTGGGCGAGCTCGGCCCGGATCAGCCCGTCGCGCAGGAACACCACGCGGTCGGCGAACGAGGCCGCGACCGGGTCGTGGGTGACCATGACGATGGTCTGGCCCATCTCGCGGACCGACGTGCGCAGGAAGCCGAGCACCTCGGTGCCGGAGCGGGAGTCGAGGTTGCCGGTCGGCTCGTCGGCGAAGATCACCTCGGGGCGGTGCAGCAGGGCGCGGGCGCAGGCGACGCGCTGCTGCTGGCCGCCGGACAGCTCGCTCGGCCGGTGCGAGAGCCGGTCGCGCAGGCCGACCGCGGAAATGACGTGGTCCATCCAGGCGCGGTCGGGCTGCCGGCCGGCGAGTTCGAGGGGCAGCAGGATGTTCTGCTCGGCCGTGAGCGACGGCAGCAGGTTGAAGGACTGGAACACGAAGCCGAGGCGTTCACGGCGCAACCGGGTGAGCTGCCGGTCCGACATACCGGTGATCTCCACGTCGCCGAGGCGGACCGAGCCCTGGTCGACCGTGTCCAGCCCGGCCAGGCAGTGCATGAGGGTGGACTTGCCGGAGCCCGACGGCCCCATGATCGCGGTGAAGGCGCCCCGGGCGAACGCCACCCGGATCCCGCGCAGGGCGTGGACGGCGGCGTCTCCGGAGCCGTACACCTTGGTCACATCGGTGGCGACGACGGCCGGCGGGGCATTGACAGCGGTGCTGATCACGGGTGACTCCTAAGTCATGAGCGGAACGTGATCAAAGCTAGGGACGGGAGGGCCCGCTGCCATCGCCCTCGCGGCCATCGTCATGTCGGCCCGCACGTTGATCCGGGATGCGACCTGAGACGTACGAGACCCCCGCGCGATCGTTCGCGCGGGGGTCTCGGCGGATGCGACGGCTACGTCAGGAGTCCCAGTGGTAGCCGTGGTGGTGCGCCCCGTACCCGACCGCGGCGCCGCCGCGGCATCCGGCGCGTGCGCCGCCGATGACCGCGATGGCGTTGCCGCAGACGTTCACCGGGATGGAGATGGGCACGTTGACCTGGTTGCCGCCCAGGATGCTGCCGTCTCCACTGGTGTTGTTGATGCCGGCGTTGGCCGGCGAGGTGAACACGAGGGCGCCGGACACGGCGGCCGCGACCACTCCGGCCGCGGTGAGCTTCTTGAGCACGTGAATCCTCCCGTACATGGAGATTCGCGACCACCTGTGACGTGGCCGATACGTACGGTAGTTATCCAGGGACTCTCAGCCAATGGCAATGGAACGGCCGGGCGCGTGATGTAATCGTTACGCTTCGTGACTAGCTCTGACCGCTTTTGATGAGGCCCGTCTCATATGCGAAGACCACGGCCTGCACCCGGTCCCGCAGGTCCAGCTTGTTGAGAATGCGCCCGACATGCGTCTTCACGGTCGCCTCCGAGACGTACAGCGTCCCGGCGATCTCGCCGTTGGACATGCCGCGCGCGACGAGCTTGAGGACCTCGGCCTCACGCGCCGTGAGCGACTCCAGGGCCGCGTCGGTGGTGCCGTCCTTGTCGGGGATGTGCTCCACGAACCGGTCGATGAGCCGGCGCGTGGTGCTCGGCGCGACCACGGCGTCACCGGAGCTGACCGCGCGGATCGCCTCGATGAGCTGCTCGGGCCCGGCGTCCTTGAGCAGGAACCCGGCCGCGCCCGCCTTGAGCGCCGAGAAAGCGTACTCGTCCAGGTCGAACGTGGTCAGGATGATCACTTTGGGGCAGTCGGGGCGCGAGCAGATCTGCCGGGTCGCCTCGATGCCGTCCATGCGCGGCATGCGCACGTCCATCAGCACCACGTCCGCCGACGTCGAGCGCAGCACCTCCAGCGCCTGCCGTCCGTCGGACGCCTCGCCGGCGACCTCGATCTCGGGCTGCGCGTCGAGCACCATACGGAACCCGGTACGGACGAGCTCCTGGTCATCGACCAGCAGCACTCGAATCACGAGCCCTCCTTCGTCGGGAGAGCGACCACAGATGCGTGCTCATCGGTTCGCTCGCTCCGCTCGCTCACGGGCACCGACCTCCTGTCTCGCCGACGACTCACGCACCGGCATCCGCGCGACGACCTCGAAGCCGCCGCCCCGCGCCGGTGCGGTGGTCACCTCTCCTCCGTAGACCGCGACCCGCTCACGCATGCTCACCAGGCCGTGGCCGCGCCCGTCCGAGAACGTCACGCCGCGTCCGTCGTCGCGGATGCGTAGTTCGACCGCTCCGTCACCGTAGTGCAGTTCGACCTTCGCGGTGGCCGAAGGACCCGCGTGTTTCATGACGTTGGTGAGGGCCTCCTGCGCGATCCGGAAGATGGCCAGCTCCATGCCGCCGGGCAGCGGGACCTTCGCCCCGCCGATCGTCAGCTCGACCGGCAGCCCGGTGGAACGGATCTGCTCCACCAGGTCCGGGAGCTCGTCGACGCCGGGCTGCGGCGCGAGAGCGGCCTGGCCGTCGCCCTCGCGCAGGACGCCCAGCATCCGGCGCATCTCGGTGAGCGCCGACCGTCCCGTGTCGCCCACCGCCCGCATCGCCCGCTTGGCGCGCGCCGTGTCGGTGTCGATCGCGTACGAGGCGCCGTCCGCCTGGATCACCATCACGCTGATGCTGTGCGCGATGACGTCGTGCATCTCGCGGGCGATCCGCGCGCGCTCGGCCGCGGCGGCCACCTCGGCCTGCGCGTCGCGTTCGCGTTCGAGCCGGCGGGCGCGCTCCTCGAGGCTGAGGGTGTACTTGCGCCGCGTGCTGATGTACAGGCCGCACAGCCAGATCGCCGACAGGCCGACGGAATCGGGGATCAACGCCCGCCACGAATCCTGGGGAATGGGCTGGCCGACCAGCTTCCCGATCGCCAGGACGAAGCCCAGGAAGTTGACCAGCAACGTGGCGAGCGCCCACCGGAAGGCGCACTGCGCCGCGACGGTGTACATCGCGACGAGTAGCGGGAAGTCGCACGTGGAGATGTTGACGCCGACCAGCCACTGGACGAACGCCACCGCGGCGATCACCGCGAACACCGCCCGTGGCCACCGGCGGCGCCAGACCAGCGGCAGGCACATCGCGACGGCGAGCGCGAGGTTGCCGAGGAACGGGATCGATCGGGTGATGCCGTCCGGTGTCGTCGCGATCCACCGGCTCCGCACGAGCACCGCGAGCGCCAGGAACGGCAACATCAACAGGGTGTCGACGAACCGCTGGTGCTGCCTCAGCCAGGCGAACAGTCGGGGGACCATCGCCCAAGCGTATTTAGCCTCCGGTTCGACGCGCGTCAGTCCCAGGTCGGAGCGGCGTACGACCTGGGGAGCACGCGATACGGTCAAGATGTGAGTCAGGTCGGATGGCGGACGGCGATGGAGCGCGCCCTGTACGGGGCGGACGGCTTCTACACCCGCGGCGAACGGCCCGCGGCCCACTTCCGCACCTCGGTGCACGCCTCACGGCGCTTCGCGCACGCGATCGCCCGGCTGGTCACCGACATCGACGACGCGCTGGGCCGGCCCGCGCGGTTCGACCTCGTCGACGTGGGCGCCGGCTCCGGCGAGCTGCTCGCCGAGATCCACGCGGCGGCCGCACTGGACGGGCGGCTACGGCCGATCGCCGTGGAGGTCGCCCCGCGCCCCGCCGGGCTGAGCCCGGCGATCGAGTGGCGCGACCGGCTGCCGGACACCGTCACCGGCCTCGTCATCGCCAACGAGTGGCTCGACAACGTACCGCTCGACGTCGTCGAACTCACCGGCGACGGGCCACGGCTCGTCGTGGTCGACCCCGGCACGGGCGCCGAGGTTCCGGGCCCGGCGCCCTCGCCCGAGGACGCCGCCTGGCTGGAGCGCTGGTGGCCGCTGCGCGAGCCCGGCGACCGCGCGGAGATCGGCCGGCACCGCTGCGCCGCGTGGGCGGCGGTGATCGAACGCCTGCGGGCCGGGGTGGCCCTGGCCATCGACTACGCCCACGAGCGCGGCCGGCGCCCGACGTACGGCACGCTCACGGGCTACCGCGACGGCCGATGCGTCTCCCCCGTGCCCGACGGGTCATGCGACATCACCGCGCACGTCGCGCTCGACGCGTGCGCCGACGCGGGCGAGCACGCCGGCGCCACGGCGACGCTGCTCACCACCCAGCGCGCCGCGCTGCGCGCCCTGGGCCTGCACGGCGTCCGGCCGCCGCTGGACCTGGCCCACACCGACCCGCGCGGCTACCTCCATGCCCTGCGCGCGGCGGGCGAGGACGCCGAACTGATCGACCGCGAGGGCCTGGGCGGGTTCGGCTGGCTGGTCCAGGCGGTCGGCGTCGAGGTGCCCCGCGCGCTGGCCGCTACACGACGACGGGAAGCGACTCCAGGCCGCGCAGGATGAAGCCCGGCTTCCACGTGGGTTCGGCTGTCGGACGCAGGTCCGGGGCCGCGCGTAGGAGGGCGGCCATCGACTCGGCCAGCTCGATGCGGGCCAGTGGTGCGCCCAGGCAGAAGTGGATGCCCGCGCCGAAGCCGATGTGCGGGTTCGGGGCGCGCGACAGGTCCAGCGAGTCGGGGTTCGCGAAGACGTCCGGGTCGCGGTTGGCGGAGGCGAACTGCAGCGCCACCTCCGCGCCGCGTGGCACGTGCACCCCGGCCACCTCGACGTCCTCCAGCGCCCACCGCTCGAACATCGGCGCCGGTGTGTCGTAGCGCAGCAGCTCTTCGACCGCGGTCGGGATCAGGTCGTGGTCGGCGCGCAGCCGGGCGAGCTCGCCCGGGTCGCGGAACAGGGCCCACCAGGCGTTGCCCGTGGCGTTGACGGTCGCCTCGTGGCCGGCGTTGAGCAGCAGCACGCAGGTGCCGACCAGCTCGTCCTCGGTCAGCCCGTCGACGGCGGCCAGCGCGCCGATCAGGTCGTCGCCGCGCGGACGCCGGGCGAGGCCGCGCAGGTAGTCGGAGAACTCCACCGCCGCGCGTACCGCCGTGTGCTGCGTCTCCTCGGCGGGGTTCAGCTCGTACATGCCGCAGATGTCGGCCGACCAGGGACGGAGCAGGTGCCGGTCGCTCTCGGGGATGCCGAGCATCTCGGCGATCACCGTCACCGGCAGCGGCTCGGCCACGTCGGCGAGCAGGTCGCCTCCGCCGCGGTCGACGAGCCCGCGGACCAGGCCCTCGGCGAGCTCGCGGACGCGCGGGCGCAGCCCCTCGACCATCCGGGGAGTGAACGCCTTGGACACGAGACGCCGCAGCCGGGTGTGGTCGGGCGGCTCGACGTCGAGCATCCCCGCGCGGATGAGGTTCCAGAACGGCGCGAGGAACTCCGGCTCCGGTGGCCGCCCGAACTCCTCGTGGGTCGCGACGTGCAGGTACGACCGGCCGAGGCGGCGGTCGCGCAGCAGCGCGCTCACGTCCGCGTGGCGGGAGACCACCCACTGGCCGGTCGGCTCGTCGAAGAAGACCGGCCGCTCGCGCCGCAGCACCTCATAGACCGGGTACGGGTCGGCCACGAACTCGGGAGACCACGGGTCGTACCTCATGTCAGGTCGCCCATCGGTCGGTGCGCTGGTCGGTGGCGCGCGCTCGGTGCGCCCGTCCGGCGGCGGACTCCACGATCGCCCGGGCCTCGCCCAGCTCGCGATTCTCGGCGGCCACCTGGACCGGGCCGGGCGGCGCGTCGACGTGGACGGTGCCCAGGCCCAGCAGCCGCTGGAGCGGCCCCGACGTCATGCGTACGCTCTGCGCCCGCGCGTGGGGGATGACGTCGAGCCGCCGGCACAGCCGGCCTCGCTGGGTGACGAAGACGGCGTCGTCGGTGCCGGCCGCGCTCCGGCCGAACGGCGAGCGCAGCCACGACCGCGGCGCGGGCAGCAGCCGCACGGCCTCCGCGTTGGTGCCGGGGAAGACCAGGCCGACGAGGTGGAAGGCGACCCGGCGCGGCGCGACGGGCAGCAGCACCGAGGACAGCACCTGGCGGTCGCCGACGTACCCGGCGACGGTGACGTCGAGCCGCGCCCAGCCGAAACCGCGCCACAGCAACGGCTCGACCACGCGCACCGCCTGCACCCGGCCCGGCGGCACGGTCTGCATCCGCGTCTCCATCAGCCCGTACCGCAGGCGCAGCCCGTCCGGTGACAGCGCGGCCTTGAACCCCGTGTGCATGACCAGCGGCGCGACCACGCCGCGTGCCAGGCCGAGCAGCACCGGCAGCGCCGCGGCGAGCACGCCCAGCTCGCGGAAGACCACGCCGAACGCCAGCAGCGCCACCAGCAGCGCCAGGCCGCCGATGACCGGGAGCTTGAGCAGCTGGGAGCCGAGCAGCGGGCCGAAGAACACCCGCCAGTACGGCTGCTCGGGCGCCTCGGGCGTGTGGCCGGGCAGCCCGGCGGCGCGCGCCAGCAGCTCGGCGCGCAGCTGCTCGGCCATCGACCGGCCGAGGTAGCGGAACCGCGTCTCGGCCTGGTCGCCGCCGGCCAGCTCCACGCGGACCTCGGCGAGCCCGAACACGCGCGTGACGAGCGGGCGCACGACGTCGACCGCCTGGATGCGCGACAGCGGAACCCGGCGGTTGCGGCGGCGGACGATGCCGGTCTCGACCACCAGGTCGTCGCCGGAGATGTGGAACTTCAGCGACCACCAGGTCCAGAAGCCGATGATCGCCGCGACCGCCGCCACCGGCATCATGATGAGCAGGAACCGCGCGATCGACCGCGGCGTGAGGATCACCTCGACGCCGTCGGCGGTCTGGCCGAGCAGCAGCGTGTAGCCCCCGAGCACGAACACGATCACCAGGACGGACAGCGCGCTGATCACCGCGGTGGACACGTGGAGGCGGTGCACGCCGCGCGAGAAGTGCACCGGCGGCGGAGGCGGCGGCGGCCCGTACGGAACCGGGCCATACGGGACCGGCCCGTACGGCGGGCCCGGTGGCGGTCTGAAGAAGGGTGGGCCGTACGGCCCGTAGCCCGGGGGTCCGGCGTTCAAAGCCCGATCGACCTCGATTCACCCTTCTGGGCGAGCCGGTCGCGCAGCACGGCGGCGTCACGGGCGGGCAGGCCGGGGATCCGGGCGTCGGTGGCCGCCGCGGCGGTGTGCAGCCGCACGGTCGCCACGCCCAGCCACTGCTCCAGCAGCCCGGCCGTCACGTCCACGTACTGCATCCGGCCGTACGGCACGACGACGAGGTGCTTGACGAAGAAGCCGTGCGTGACGAGCAGGTCGTCGGCCCGCTCGGCGAACCCCCAGGAGCGGTAGACCAGCTCGGCCACGATCCAGCCCATCCCGCACGCGACCACGATCACCGCGAGCCAGATCAGGCCGCCGAAGAGGCCGGTCGTGCGGGCGAGGACGAACGCGCCGACGATCGTGACGGGCAGCGCCCACAGCAGCACGGCGATGCGCCGGTGCCAGGTCAGCCGGGGCGACACACGGGCCCACACCATGCCGGCCGGCGGGTCGAAGGCCTGCTCGGCCCGGCCGCCGATCGGCACCGGCGACGGACCCGGCGGCCCGGGCGGCGCCGGGGACGGGGGCGACGGGGGTGACACGAACGGCGGCGCGGGCACGCCCACGTGCGGCAGAATCTGCGGACTGCCGGGCGGCATGTCCCGCGGCTCGCGTGCGGGCGGCTGGCTCTCGTTCATCGAAGCCAAGTCAACCTCAACCGGCCCGCGTTCCGCGACACCCTGGGCATGGCACGATGGGCGTTGTGAGCACCGAGCGCATTGTGGGCGTCGGGTCGGGGGTCAAGGACCTCGCGACCGAGGACATGACGCTCAACATCGGTCCGCAGCATCCGTCGACCCATGGCGTTCTCCGCCTGCGCATCACGCTCGACGGCGAGCGCATCGGCGCGGCGGAGCCGATCATCGGGTACATGCACCGCGGCGCGGAGAAGCTGTTCGAGGTCCGCGACTACCGCCAGATCATCGTGCTGGCCAACCGGCACGACTGGCTGTCGGCGTTCGCGAGCGAGCTGGGCGTCGTCATCGCGGTCGAGCGGATGCTCGGCATGGAGGTGCCGGTCCGCGCGGTCTGGGCCCGCACTCTGCTGGCCGAGCTCAACCGCGTGCTGAACCACCTGATGTTCCTCGGCTCCTATCCGCTGGAGATCGGCGCGATCACGCCGATGTTCTACGCCTTCACCGAGCGGGAGCAGCTGCAGCACGTCATGGAGGAGATCTCCGGCGGCCGCATGCACTACATGTTCAACCGCGTCGGCGGGCTGAAGGAGGACCTGCCGGCGGGCTGGCTGGGCCGGGTGAGCGAGGCCGTCGCCGCCGTACGCCGCGGGGTCGGCCAGATCGACCGGCTCATCATGGACAACGAGATCTTCCGCGCCCGCACGCGCGGCGTGGGCGTGCTGACCCGCGAGCAGGTCGAGCAGTTCGGCGTGTCCGGGCCGATCGCGCGGGCGGCGGGCGTCGACTTCGACCTGCGGCGCGACGAGCCGTACCTCGCGTACGGGGAGCTGGCCGACGTGCTGCGCGTCCCGGTGCGGAGCGAGGGCGACTGCCTGGCCCGGTTCGAGTGCCTGCTCGACCAGGTGCACGTCTCGCTGGACCTGGCCGACGCCTGCGTCGAACGCCTGGCGGCGCTGCCGCCGGGCCCGATCAACCAGCGCCTGCCGAAGGTGCTGAAGGTCCCGGAGGGTCACACCTACGCCTGGACCGAGAACCCCCTCGGCATCAACGGCTACTACCTGGTCTCCCACGGTGAGAAGACGCCGTGGCGGCTCAAGCTCCGCTCGGCCTCGTTCAACAACATCCAGGTGCTGACCGAGATGCTGCCCGGCAACCTGGTGGCCGACATGATCGCCATCCTGGGCTCGATGTTCTTCGTGGTCGGCGACATCGACAAGTAGCCCGGCTACGGCTCGTACGTCTCGCGGGCGCGCAGCAGGTCGGGCAGGTGTTCCTCGCTCCAGGCCCGCGCGGCGTCGATGAGCGGCACCAGGCTGCGTCCCAGCGGGGTCAGGGCGTACTCCACCCGTGGCGGGTTCTCGTCGTGGACGGTGCGGGTGACCAGGCCGTCGCGCTCCATCGCCCGCAGGGTCTCGGTGAGCACCTTCGGCGTGACGCCGCGCAGGGGCTCCCTCAGCTCGGTGAACCGCCGTGGGCCGCTCTGGAGGCAGCGCACCACCATGCCCGTCCACTTGCCACCGATCTGGACCGGCATGTCGCTGGACGGGCATCGGGGATCGAACTCCGGCGGCGCCACGGACTCGGCCATGCGCACGAGGTTAACCGCACGGAGCGGCACGGCGCCGGTTCCGTTGAAGTAACCGGTTTCCGATGAATACCGTCCCTGTCCGGCGCGCGAGAGACGTGCGCCGGGAGGGAGCGAGATGACCGGCATCGTGGTCTATGGGGCTGGCGGACGGGCCGGGCGGGCCGTCACGGCGGAGGCACGGGCACGCGGGCATCGGGTCACCGCGGTGGTCCGCGACCCGGCCCGGTACGGCGATCTGGAGGCGGACGGGGTGCGCGTCGTCCGTGGCGACGTCACGGACCGGAGCACGGTCCCCGCGATCGTCGGCGGGCACGACGCCGTGGTGCACGCGGTGAGCCCCTTCAGCGGCCCGGAGCAGGGCTTCGCCGATCTGGACCCGGAGTTCTTCGTCACGGCCGCCGACGCCCTCCTGGACGGCATGGCCGCGGCGGGCGTGCACCGCCTCGTGGCGGTCGGGCTGTTCGCGAACCTGATCGACGCCTCGGGCCGCCCGGTGATGGACGACCCGGCCGCCTTCCCGCCCGAGATCCGGCCGTTCGCCGCCGCGCACACCGCGGGCCTGAACCGCCTGCGGGAGCGGGCCGGGACGGCGGTCGACTGGCTCATGCTCACGCCTCCCGCCCGCCTGGAGGAGGCGGAACGGACCGGGCGGTACGCGGTCGGCGGGGAGACGACACCGCCGCCGGAGGCACGCCTGTCCTACGCGGACCTGGCCGTGGCGATCGTCGACGAGATCGAGACGCCCCGGCATCACCGCACCCGCGTCTCGGTCGCCGGCCGATGATCAGGAGGCGCCGGGACTGATCAGGCCGGACTCGTACGCCGCGATCACGGCTTGGACCCGGTCGCGCAGGCCGAGCTTGGCGAGCACGTTGCTGACGTGGGTCTTCACCGTGTGCTCGCTGACCACCATGGCGACCGCGATCTCGGCGTTGGACAGGCCGCGGCCCAGCAGCTTCAGCGTCTCCCGCTCGCGCGCGGTGAGGGCGTCCAGGCCCACCGAGCCGGTGTACGGCCGGGGCCGGCGGGCGGTCAGGTCGGAGATCAGCCGGCGGGTGACCGTGGGCGCCAGCAGGGACTCGCCCGCCGCGACGACGCGGACCGCGTGCACGAGGTCGTCGCGGCGCACGTCCTTCAGCAGGAAGCCGCTCGCCCCGCCGTACAGCGCGTCGTACACGTAGTCGTCCTGGTCGAACGTTGTCAGCATCAGCACCCGGCAGTCGGTCCGCGCGCACACCGCACGGGCCGCCTCGATGCCGTCCATGCCCGGCATCCGGATGTCGAGCAGGGCGACGTCGGGGCGGTGCGCACGAACGGCGGCGAGCGCCCCGGCGCCGTCGCCCGCCTCGGCGACCACCTCGATGTCGGGCTGCGCGTCGAGGATCATCGCGAACCCGCTGCGCACCAGTTCCTGATCGTCGGCGATGACGACACGAATGCTCATACCGGCGCTCCCACTCGCGCGTACGGCAGTGTCGCGGTCACCCGGTAGCCGCCGCGCACCGGGCCGGCCTCGGCCGTGCCGCCGCAGGCGGCGGCACGCTCGCGGATGCCGATCAGGCCGTGGCCCGCGCCGGCGGTCTTGCCGCCGCCGTCGCCGTTGTCCGAGACGGTGACCTCCAGGCCGGTGTCGCTCCAGTCCAGGCTCACGGTCACCCGGCTCGCACCCGCGTGCTTGACCGTGTTGGTGAGAGCCTCCTGGACGATCCGGTACGCCGCGACCTCGGCGTCGGCGGGGAGCGGCCGTACCTCGCCCGCCACCCGCAGACCGACCCGGAGGCCGGGGGTGCCGTCGACCTGCTCGACCAGGACGGGCACACCGGCCACGGTGGGCTGTGGCGCCCGGCTGCCCGTGTCGTGCTCCTCCTTCAGCACCCCGAGCATGCGGCGAAGCTGCACCATCGCGTCGCGGCCCGCCTCGGCGATCGCGTCGAAGGCCTGTTCGGCGCGGTCGGGGTTCGCCCGCACGACGACCGGCCCCGCCTCGGCCTGCACGACCATGATGCTGACGGCGTGGGCGAGGATGTCGTGCATGTCGCGGGCGATCCGGGCCCGTTCGGCGGTCGCCGCGCGCGCCAGGTCGAGCTCGCGTTCGCGCTCCATCTCCCCCGCCCGGTGCGCGAGCGCCTGCAGGCGGATCTCCCGGTGCCGCGCCAGCAGCCCCAGCACGTACGCGCCGGTCGTGGTGAGCACGCCGATGACACTGGTCGTCAGGCTGTGGGCGAACGCGATCGCGACGGCGCCGATCACGAGCAGCACGACCGTCTCCCGGACCCGGCGGCCGCCCCAGGCGATGGAGTAGGCGGCCACCAGCATGCCCCAGGCGATCGGCTCGCTGGCCGCGTGCCGGACCTGGTTGTAGCAGAACAGCGCGACGAAGATCACCAACAGGCAGGCCAGGGGGAACCGGCGGCGCCAGATCAGCGGCAGCGCCGTACCGGCGGTGAAGACCCACGCCCAGACCGAGAACGGACCGGGCTGGTTGACCCGCGGGAGCACGAACGGCGCGTAGAGCACCGCGAGCACCATCAGCGCGACCACGGTGTCGGCGAGGTAGGGCGCGGCGACACGCGGCCGGATCGGGGGGAGGCGCACGGCCTCAGTATCCGCCAAGGTGAGCGGGGGACGCGTCGCCCGTGTGACGGATCCGCGGCCGGCTCATCCGTCGTACGGGGGAGGCCGAAAGATCGGTGTGCTCGGCGATCCACCGGGGCCGCGCCGGGCCCGACGATGAGCCGAATGAGAAGACATCTGGCCGCCATCGGCGCCTTTCTCGCCCTCACGGCCCCCGCCGTCGCCTCGGCTCCGGCCTCGGCCTCGGTCTCCGCCCCCGTTCACCGGTCCGCGACCGCGCTGCCGCCGCTCGACCCGGCTCTTCTGCGAGCGGCGATCTCCGGTCTGCCGAACGCCACCGTGACCGGCGCGCTCATCAACGTGACCGGCCCCGCCGGCCAGTGGAGCGGCACCTCGGGCGTACGGGACGTCGTCA
Organism: Actinoallomurus iriomotensis; assembly: GCF_030269445.1. GTDB lineage: Bacteria > Actinomycetota > Actinomycetes > Streptosporangiales > Streptosporangiaceae > Actinoallomurus > Actinoallomurus iriomotensis. The sequence goes on along the minus strand of NZ_BSTJ01000012.1, from coordinate 269,300 downwards.
CGAACCGAACCGTCCAGGGCGACGGGAACTTCCGCATCGGCAGCATCTCGAAGGTGTTCACCGCGGTGGTGCTTCTGCAGCTCGCCGCCGAGGACGAGCTGGACCTCGACCAGTCCGTACAGCACTACCTGCCCGGCCTTCTCCCCGCGTCGTTCCCGGCGATCACCGTGCGGCAGCTGCTGAACCACACCAGCGGCCTGCCCGACGGCGACCTGGGTGAGGGCGACGCCGAGTGGTTCGCCGACCACCGCTTCCAGAGCTGGACGCCCCGGCAGATCGTCGCGAACGCGGTGAGCCATCCGATGAAGTTCGCACCCGGCACGAAGCAGGACTACAACGGCACGAACTACTTCGTCGCCGGCCTGCTCGTCGAACGCCTGACCGGTCGTACGTACGCCCACGAGGTGCGACGGCGCGTCATCGAGCCGCTGAACCTGCGCGACACCTACGTCCTGGACCGTCACGACCCGCGTCTGCCCGGCCCGCACGCTCACGGGTACGTCGCCGTCACCAAGGACGGCACGACGACGCTGCGCGACGTCTCGGAGCAGAGCCCGTACCCGTGGGCGGAAGGCGGCCTGATCAGCGACAGCACCGACCTGCGGACGTTCATCACGGCGATCTTCCAGGGCCGCCTGGTGCCCGCCTCGGAGCTTAACGAGATGTTCACCGTCCCGGACGTGCCGTACCTGGGCACGGACAACTGCGTGATCGGCCCGGACGCGGGCCGTGCCTGCTACAGCGCCGGCCTGATGAGGACGACGATGCCGAACGGCCTGACCGCCTGGGGCAAAACGGGATCCCGGCCGGGCTACACGAGCGGCCTGTTCGCCACCCGCGACCTGGGCCGCGTGCTCGTCTACTCGCTCAACCCGACGGGCGACAAGGACGGCTCGGAGAGCCCCTACATCCAGAAGATCGCCGCCGCCGTCCTCGATCCGGACCTCGCCACCGGAAACTGACCGACCGGGCGGCCGGCTCAGCGGAGCCGGCCGCTCCGGTGCAGGTGGTCGAAGATGATCTGGTCGACCGGCGACACGCGGTCGCGGTCGCCGTAGGTGAGCCAGATGAGTTCCTCGATCTCGCTGCTGGGAACGGGGGTGCCCTGGTGGTCGGCGGTGTAGCAGGTCATCCGGACGGTGACGCCGTCGGTGTGGCCGTGCGCCTGGGCCTCGAAGGTGCCCAGGTGCCGGACGGTGGCGGGCACGATGGTGACGGCGAGTTCCTCATCGATCTCCCGGATGAGGGTTTCCAGGTCGCTCTCGCCGGGCTCGCGTTTCCCGCCGGGCAGGTAGTGGACGTCCTTGCCGCGGGACCGCGTGCCGAGGATCCTCCCGTCGTCCAGGTGGATCCAGGCGATCTTGTCGATGATCTTGGTCAACCGTCGTCTCCTGTCGTGTCTCGCCCGCACGGCCCATCGATGACCGGCCCGGCCGCGAGAACGGCCGGGCCCGGGGCCGCTACTCGCCGTCGAACGCTCGCACCACGCGTTTCGGGGCGGTCAGCCGCCAGGCCTCGGTCACGAGTTCGCGCAGGTGCTCCTCGCCGACGCGGGCCACGTCCACGCCGACCCAGCCGTGCCGGCCCACGTACGCGGGGTGAGTGAACGTCTCCGGATCCTCGGCCAGCAGCGCCGTCTGCTCGTCCTTCGTCGCCTTGACACTCGCGCTCGTGCCGTCGGCCGCCATGATGACGAAGATCTTCTCCCGTACGCGGAAGGTCGCGTTCCCCCACGTCTCGCGTTCGTGCGCCTCCGGCAGGGCGAGCGCGATCGCTCGCAGTGCCTCACCGGAGGCCATCAGAGGCGCGAGGCGGACCGGCGCTGGTCCTCGTCCTCGGGACCCTTGGGCACCCGGCAGGCGTGTTCGAGGATGAGGGCGACCACGATCAGGGCGATCGCCGCCAGCGCCGTGCCGCCGCTGACGTAGAAGTCACGCCGCGGCGACGGCTTCTCCAGCGAGGACGCCAGGTAGATCGCCATGCCGCCGAACACCCCGGCCAACACGGCCGCGGCGTACGCGCTCGCCTTGCCCAGGGCCGCCAGCCGCGCGGCGACCAGCGGCTCGATCGGCTTGGTGCCCGGTTTCCGCTGGATGCGGGCCCGGGTGACCAGGGCGGTGTAGAGCTCGCCGAGGGCGAGGAGCAGCAGCGACGGCACCATCGTCCAGGGCAGCAGCGGCAGCGAGAGGTACAGGAAACGTACGATCACCCAGGTCACGGCCGCCACCACGACCAGCGTGAGGGCGAGGACGGGGATTCGGGTCGGCTTCACGCGGGCGGCTGGAGGGAGAGGTCGTCGCGGCGCCGGAGCTCCTGGTCGGCCACGGCCGGCAGCAGGTCGGTCACGCGCCCCTGGCCGGGCAGCGTCGCGTCGGGTTCGAGGTCGCACCACGGCCGCAGCACGAACGCGCGCTCGCGCGCCCTCGGATGTGGCAGCAGCAGGTCCGGATCGTCGGAGGTCACGTCCCCCATCATGACGATGTCGATGTCGAGCGTGCGCGGCCCCCAGCGAACCTCGCGCGTACGGGCCATCGACTCCTCGATCGCCAGCACGCGTTCGAGCAGCGACTTCGGCGAGACCCCGCTGTTCGCCACGATCACGACATTGAGGAAGTCGCCCTGTTCGGGGCCGCCGACGGGCTTGGTCTCATAGACCGGCGACAACCCGATGAAGTCCAGACCGGGCGCGTCGAACAGCGCGTCGATCGCCTCCTGGAGATTGTCGAGCCGGTCGCCGAGGTTGCTGCCCAGGGAGAGTACGGTATGGCGCTTCTCCGTGGATGTCGTCATGGGCGGCTCCGATGAATCGTCACGGCAACGTCGGTGAAGGGGTGCGGCATGGGGGCACTCGGCTTGTGCACGGTGACCTCCACTTCCTCGACCTGCGGCGAGCCGAGGCACACTGCCGCCAGGCGTTCGGCGAGCGTCTCGATCAGGTTGACCGGCTCACCCTCGACCACGGCCACCAACCGGTCGGCCAGCGCGCCGTAGTCGACGGTACGCAGGAGATCATCTTCCGCCGCCGCGGGTCGCACGTCGAGCCCCAGCGTCACGTCGATCACGAACTCCTGGCCGAGCTCGCGTTCGGCCGGCAGGACGCCGTGGCGGCCACGAGCGCGCAGCCCGCTCAGGACGATCCGGTCAGTGCCCATCCTCGTCGTCTTCCTCTTCCCGGTTCAGCACGGGCGAGCCGTGGTGGAGCCACATCCGCCATCCCTCATCCGTACGGATGAACACATTGGTGGTCACCATGCTTCCCCCGGTCGTCAGCGAGTCCGCCGACTCCTCGACCGCCGTGATGATGTTCTCCGAGCAGGTCACCACCGCCTGGTCGCCGGAGATCCGCACCTGCATGTCGGTGAGCACGAACTGGATGTACGGGGTGTTCGCCATGATCAAGGCCCAGGAGCGCAACACCGTGCCCCGGCCGCGCAGCGGCGGCCAGCCCGGGTGCACGCAGACCACGTCTTCGGCGTGCGGCCCATCCGCCCACACCAGACCCATGCGGTCCAGGTCGGCGGACTCGAAGGCGGCGTAGAACTCGGCGTTGACCGCCTCCACGGCGCTCACGTCGATCTCCGTCACCATCCCTCCTCGGTCACCGGGCGGCCTCCCACGCGGCCGCGGCGCGTACGGCGTCGGCGTTGGCCCGTACGTTGTGCACGCGGACGCACCAGGCACCGGCCGCGGCGGCCAGCGCGGTGATCGCCACGGTCGCGTCGTCGGACTCGGCGAACGGCCGGTACGTGCCGTCCGGCGCGGCGAGCAGCCGGCCGAGGAACCGCTTGCGCGACGCGGCCACCAGCACCGGATGCCCGAGTTCCAGGAGCGCGTCGAGGTGCGCCAGGAGCGACCAGTTGTGGTTGTCCTCGGGGCGCTTGGCGAAGCCGAGACCGGGGTCGACGATCAGCTGGGCGGGATCGACGCCCTCATGGACGATCGCGGTGATGCGGGCGCGCAGCTCGTCGGTCACCTCGCGGACCACGTCCTTGTAGACGGCGCGGGTGTCCATGTCGTGACTGTGCCCGCGCCAGTGCATCACGACGTACGGCACGCCGGCCTTGGCCACCACCCGCGGCATGGCGGGATCGGCGAGACCGCCGCTGACGTCGTTGACGAGCCGCGCCCCGGACGCGACCGCCACCTCGGCCACCTCGGCCCGCATGGTGTCGACGCTGACCGGCACGTCCTCGGCGGCGAGGGCCTCGATCACCGGGATGATACGGCGCAGCTCCTCCTGCAGGGACACGCGCTGCGCGCCGGGCCGGGTGGACTCGCCGCCGACGTCGACGATGTCGGCGCCCTCCCGGACCAGGTCCAGGCCATGCCGGATCGCCGCGTCGTGGTCGAACCAGGCACCGCCGTCGGAGAAGGAGTCGGGGGTGACGTTGACCACGCCCATGACGAGACAGCGCCCAGGGGCGGGAAGGCCGGCGATGCTCGTGGTCATACCGGTCAGCCTAGTGCGGATGTGGTCCCCGTCAGGGCGCGGGCAGGGCGCGACGCGGAGGGCGCTTCAGGCCGGGGAGGCGCAGCCGGGGCCAGGCGATGAACGCCTCGGCCTCCAGGGCCGCCAGGGCGATCCTCGGGGCGTCGTTCAGGCTCGGGTAGACGAAGAACCGGGGCTGCCAGACCGGCTGGAACTTGGCGTTGAACTTGTACAGCGACTCGATCTGGAACCAGCGGGACAGGAACACCAGCAGCCCGCGCCAGGCCTTCAGCACCGGGCCGGCGCCGATGCGCTCGCCGCGGGCCAGGGCGGCGCGGAAGACCGCGAAGTTGAGGGACACGCGCTTGACCCCCAGATCGGGCGCCGCCTTGAGCGCCTCGACGATGAGGAAGTCGTTCAGGCCCGGCTGCGCGGAACGGTCGCGGCGCATCAGGTCGAGGGAGAGGCCGTCGGTGCCCCAGGGGACGAAGTGCAGGATGGCGTGGAGTTCGCCGTCCTTGGTGGCCGTGGCGAACACGCACTCCTCGTCGCCAGGCTCGCCGACCCGGCCGAGCGCCATCGAGAAGCCCCGCTCGTTGTCGGTGCCGCGCCAGGCGCCGGCCCGCTCCCACAGGGCCCGCAGCTCCTCGGGCGCGTAGTCCTTCTCCCGGCGGATCTCCGCGACGTACCCCTGGCGGCCCACCCGGTTGACCATCTGCCGGACGTTGCGCATCGTACGGCCGTCGAGGGAGAACTCGGCCGCGTCCACGATCGCCTCGTCGCCGAGCTCCAGCGCCGACAGGCCCGACTCACGGCACCAGATCTCCGCGCCGAGCTCGCTGCACCCCATGACCGCGGGCGCCCAGGCGTGCGCCGCGGCCTCCTCCAGGAACGCCTGGATCGCCCCGGGCCATGCCTCCGGGTCGCCGATCGGGTCGCCGCCCGCCAGCATCACGCCCGAGACCACCCGGTAGGTCACGCAGGCCTTGCCGGTCGGCGACCAGATCACGCTCTTGTCGCGGCGGAGCGAGAAGTATCCCAGCGAGTCACGGGCCCCGTGGCGGCCGAGCAGCCCGCGGATGCGTTCCTCGTCGTCGGCCGACAGCGACGGCGCCGGCTCGGCCGGGCGCAGGAACAGGAAGGCCGTGACCAGGCCGGTGAACAGGCCGAGCGAGCCGAGGATCAGGCTGAACAGGTCGTTCTTGCGGTCGGAGACGAACGTCACCGGCCCGGTGGCGCCCACCAGGCCCGCGGCCACGTGTTCCAGCCGCTCGCCGAATGAGTAGTGATGATCCAGGCCGCGGGAGTTCAAGGTGATGAACAGGAGCCCGAGCGCGACGCTGAACGCGGCGAGGAACAGCCCGACCCACAGCGCGCGCCAGCGGGTGCGGGGATCGCCGGTCGCGTAGAACTCGCCGCGGAAGTAGATCAGGGCCGCGAGCACGGCCGCGGCGACGAGCGCGGAGATCGCGAAGTCCTTGACGATGTGGGAGAACACCGTGAAGGCGAGCAGGACGACCACCGCGCGCCAGGCCCGGCGCTTGCGGCGGCGCAGGCCGTGGGACAGCAGCAGGAACAGCAGGCCGGCGATGAGCGTCGCGGTGCGGGCGGCGTTGTTGACCGACCCGGGAACGAACTCGTCGACGCGGACCATCCGGCGGTGCCACTCCGGCATGAGGGCCCCGAGGACGTCGTGCAGTCCGACGAGAAAGGTCAGCCAGCCGGCCAGCGCCGGAACCCATCGGCGCTGACGGCGACGCTCCTGGACGTCGTTCTCCGGACGCCCTGACGTCTCACGCTTCGACTCCACCATCACGGCCCCACAGCGTAGTCAGCCGGGCACTCGCCGCGTGTGAATCCGTATTCCCGATTTCGGGTTGTACCGCATATCCCACGGCGGCTCGTCCCCGTGTCACGGTAACACCGCGGACTCTTGGTACGACGCCGAGTCGGCGACGTTGGTTCGGCCGCCGCGTGGGTCAGCGGCCGAGGATGAGGCTCATCGCCTCGGCGCGGGTGCTCGGCTCGTCGCGGAAGTCACCGCGCACGGCCGAGGTCAGCGTCTTGGCGCCGGGTTTGCGTACGCCGCGCATGGTCATGCACAGATGCTCGGCCTCCACGACGACGATCACCCCCCGGGGCTGGAGGACGTCCATGAGGGCGTCGGCGATCTGGGAGGTCATCCGCTCCTGCACCTGCGGGCGGCGGGCGTAGACGTCGACGAGCCGGGCCAGCTTCGACAGGCCGGTGATCTGGCCCTTGTCGTTGGGGGTGTAACCGACGTGCGCGACGCCGTGGAACGGCACCAGGTGGTGCTCGCACACGCTGTAGACCTCGATGTCCTTGACGATCACCATCTCGTCGTGATCGGCGTCGAACACCGTGTTGAGGACGTCCTCGGGCCGCTGGCGCATGCCCGCGAACTGCTCCGCGTAGGCACGGGCGACACGAGCGGGCGTGTCCACGAGACCATCGCGGTCGGGGTCCTCCCCGACCGCGATGAGGATCTCGCGGACCGCCTTCTCGATCCGGGCCTGGTCGACCGGCGGCCCGTGCGGCTCTGGAGCTGAGGTCACGCCGGGCCTTCGCGGTCGTCCTGCTCTTCGCGGTCGACCGAGTGCGCCGTGCCGCTGCCGTTGCCCTGCGTCAGGTCCTTGACGTCCTTCGGGCCCATGAGCGCGAGCTCCTTGGGCGTCAGCACGGGCGGACGGTCCGACGGCAGCCGCTTGCCGTAGCCGCTGTAGGACGGGGCGGCCGGCCGCTTCTCCACCGGAGCGAAGATCTCCAGCACCTGGTTCTTGGACAGGGTCTCCTTGTCCATGAGCTGGAGCACGAGGTCGTCGAGGACGTCGCGGTACTGAACGAGGATCTCCCACGCGATGTCGTGGGCGGACTCGATCAGACGCCGGACCTCGTCGTCGATCGCGGAGGCGATCTCCTCGGAGTAGTCACGGCTGTGCGACATCTCCCGGCCCAGGAACGGCTCGCCGTTGCCCTCGCCGAACTTGCGGGCGCCGAGACGCTCGCTCATGCCGTACTCGGTGATCATCTTGCGGGCGATCGAGGTCGCCTTCTCGATGTCGTTCGCGGCACCGGTCGTGGGCTCGTGGAAGACGAGCTCCTCGGCCGTACGGCCGCCGAGCAGCATGGCGAGCTGGTCGAGCATCTCCGAGCGGCTCGCCAGGAACTTGTCCTCCATCGGAAGCGTCATCGTGTAGCCCAGCGCCTGGCCGCGGGACAAGATCGTGATCTTGTGCACCGGGTCGGCGTTCGGCAGGGCGTGCGCCACCAGGGCGTGACCGCCCTCGTGGTAGGCGATGGTCTTCTTCTCCTGGTCGGACATGACCCGGCTCTTGCGCTCCGGACCCGCCATGACCCGGTCGATCGCCTCTTCGAGGGTGTTCATGTCGATCTGCTTGCGGTCCATGCGGGCCGTGAGCAGAGCCGCCTCGTTGATGACGTTGGCCAGGTCGGCACCGGTGAAGCCGGGGGTGCGCCGCGCGATCGTGTCGAGCTCGACGTCGGGCGCGAACGGCTTGCCGCGGCCGTGGACCCGCAGGATGCCCTTGCGGCCCTCGAGGTCGGGCCGGTCGATGACGATCTGCCGGTCGAAGCGGCCCGGACGCAGCAGCGCCGGGTCGAGGATGTCGGGCCGGTTGGTCGCCGCGATCAGGATCACGCCGCCCTTGACGTCGAAGCCGTCCATCTCGACCAGCAGCTGGTTGAGCGTCTGCTCGCGCTCGTCGTGACCACCGCCGAGGCCGGCGCCGCGGTGACGGCCGACCGCGTCGATCTCATCCACGAAGATGATCGAGGGGGCGTTGGCCTTGGCCTGCTCGAACAGGTCACGGACCCGGGACGCGCCGACACCGACGAACATCTCGACGAAGTCCGAACCGGAGATCGAGTAGAACGGCACGCCCGCCTCACCGGCGACGGCGCGGGCCAGCAGCGTCTTACCGGTGCCGGGTGAGCCGTACAGCAGCACACCCTTGGGGATCTTGGCGCCGATGGCCTGGAACTTGGCCGGGTTCTGCAGGAACTCCTTGATCTCCTGCAGCTCCTCGATGGCCTCGTCGGCCCCGGCCACGTCGGCGAACGTGGTCTTCGGCGTGTCCTTGGTCACCAGCTTGGCTCGCGACTTGCCGAAGTTCATCACTCGCGAGCCGCCGCCCTGCATCTGGTTCATGATGAACAGGAAGATCAGCACGACGACGACGATCGGCAGGAAGCTGAACAACAGGCTCAAGAAGACGTTCTGTTTGGGCACCGAGACCGTGTAGCTCTTGAGCTGCCCGGCGTCGGTCTTCTGCTGCAGCAGGTTGGCGAGCTGGGCACCCTGGCCGTCGACCCACGACGCCTGGAGCTGCTTGCCGCTCTTGAGCTTGACCTCGATCCGCTGATCCTTGTCAATGATCTGGGCGGAGGTCACCTCGTTGTGCTGGATGGCCTGCACGACCCTCGAGGTGTCGGCCTTCTCGTACGAGCCTCCGGGATTGATCCCGTACATGACGAGGAGTACGAGCGCCCCGAAGGCCAAGATCCAGAGCAACGGCCCGCGAAAGTAGCGCTTCAGATCCATTTATGCGGAACCCCGTGGTGGGGCCCGTCCCTCCTGACCAGCGTCATCAGACCTCGTCGCGCGAACGCCCGCCGAGGCGGTCTTCCTGAGTACGGCCCGCAAGGAGCCCGAGATAACGAAGGTACACCGGTGTCGCGGAAGACCGCAGCACGACGTCCAGCGCCCCACTTCGCAACTAGGAACGTACGAGGCTAAGCCTCTTGTTCCCCACTTCCACCGTAGACGTGCGGCGCAAGTGTTCCGACGAAGGGCAGGTTGCGGTAGCGCTCGGAGTAATCGAGGCCGTAACCGATCACGAACTCGTTCGGGATGTCGAAGCCGATGTACCTGACGCCGACCTCGATCTTGGCGGCGTCCGGTTTGCGGAGCAGCGTGCAGACCTCCAGGGAGGCCGGGCCGCGAGATTCGAGGTTGCTGCGAAGCCAGGAAAGTGTGAGGCCGGAGTCGACGATGTCCTCGACGATCAGCACGTCGCGGCCCATGATGTCGGCGTCCAGGTCCTTCAGGATGCGCACGACGCCGGAGGACTTGGTCCCCGAGCCGTACGACGAGACCGCCATCCAGTCCATCGAGACCGGTGTGTGCAGCGCGCGGGCGAGGTCGGCCATGACCATGACCGCGCCCTTGAGGACTCCGACGAGCAGGAGGTCGCGGCCCTCGTAGTCGCGGTCGATCTCGGCGGCGAGCTCCCGGATCTTGGCCTGCAGCTCCTCCTCCGGGATGAGCACCTTTTCGAGGTCAGCCCGCATGTCCGCTTCGTCCACCAACAAGCCCTTCCAAGTCGAAGGAGGATTCAGTCTTTCCGTGGGGTTTCGGATGGCCCGAAGAGCAGCTTTTCATACCTGCGCCACACACGTACGCGCCCGGGCAGGTCGACGTACGCCTGGCCGCGCCACGCGGTGACCAGGGCGTCCACCGCGTCGACGTGCACAGCGGCGAGCGTACCCGGGGGGCTGCCCGCCTCGATCGCGGTGCGGTGCAGGACACGCGTGCGTACCGCACGGGGCAGCCCGGCCAGGGCCCGCACGCCGAGCGCCCGTACCGCGCCGGGCTCGTCCTCCGCGGCCTGCGTCTCGGCGGCCCACGCGTCGAGGGCGTCGGCGTCGTCGCGGAGCATGCGGGCGGTACGGGCCAGGGCGGCGGTGATGCCGGGGCCCAGGCCCTTCTCCAGGGCGGGCAGGACGTCACCGCGGACCCGCGCCCGCGCGAACGCGTGATCCTGGTTGTGGGGGTCGTCCCAGGGCGTCAGGCCCATGGCGAGACAGGCGCGGCGCGTGAGGTCCCGGCCGAGCTCCAGCAGCGGGCGACGGTAGATCCCCGAGACGGCGGGCATGCCGGCCAGCGAACGAGCGCCGGACCCGCGCGCCAGCCCGAGCAGCACGGTCTCGGCCTGGTCGTCGAGCGTGTGCCCGAGCAGCACGGCGGCGGCCCGGTGACCGGCCGCGGCGGCGTCGAGCGCCTCGTAGCGTGCGGTGCGTGCGGCGGCCTCCACCCCGCCCTCGGACCCGACCGTGACCGTACGGACCTCGGCGGGCTCCAGCCCCAGCCCGGTCAGGGTCCCGACGACGGCGGCGGCACGCTCGGCCGACCCGTCCTGCAGCCCGTGATCGACGGTGACCCCGCCCGCCTGGTGACCGGATCTGGCCGCCTCGAACGCCAACGCCCCGGCGAGCGCGAGGGAGTCGGCCCCACCACTGCAGGCGACGAGCACGAGATCGCCGGCCTCCACCGTGGCGAGGGCACGGCGAACCGCCAGCCGCACCGCCGCAACCGCCGGATCAGGTCCCACGCCCCCATTGTCGTACGCGCAGCCCCTCACGTGAGGCCCCTCACGCGAGCCGCCTCCCGCCGACTGCGGACGCCCCCACCCGCACACGGCACCCCGCCGGCACACGGCACCCCGCCGGCACACGGCACCCCACCCGCGCACGCACGGCACCCCGCCCGCACACGACACCCCACCCGCCCGGGGGCTCACCCCACTTTTATTGTCCAGTGCTGGTGGTGGCCGCCGGAAGGCGCGCGGAACCCATGTGGATAACCTCCGTGCCACCAACGCGCGCCCGGGACGGTTCGGTCGTTGGCGAAAGCTTCTCGACATAGCGTCGGGACATGTCCGAGATCGACATCGCAGGCGTGGCCGCGGCGATCGGAGACCCCTCTCGCGCGAAAGTGCTGCTGGCCCTGGCCGGGGGCAGTGTTCTGTCCGCGAGTGCGCTGGCCGCCGAGGCGGGGGTGAGCAACTCCACGATCAGCGGTCATCTGGCCAAGCTCCTCGACGCCAAGCTGCTGACCGTCGAACTGGACGGCCGGCACCGCTACTACCGTCTCGCCACCACCGACGTCGCCCGGGCCCTCGAACAACTGGCTCTGATCGCCCGTCCCCTCCCCGTACGGTCGCTGCGCGACGACGCCCGCGCCAAGGCCCTGCTGCGCGCCCGCCTCTGCTACGACCACCTCGCGGGCCGCCTGGGTGTCGCGCTGATGGACGCCCTCCTCGACCAGGGTGTGCTGGCCGCCGACGGCAGTCCCGAGACGTACCGTCTCAGCGGCGACGGTCACGGGCGGCTGGCCGCGTTCGGCGTCGAGGTGGAACGGCTCCCCCGCCGCCGCTCCACCGTCCGCTACTGCGTCGACTGGGGCGAGCAGCGCCACCACCTGGCCGGGGCGCTGGGCGCGGCCGTCACCGACCGCATGTTCGCCCTCGGCTGGCTCCGCCGTGGCAAGGCCCGTCGCGTCGTCCATCTCACCGACAGCGGCCGCGAAGGCGTCGCGTCGGTGTTCGGGATGTCCGTCTCCGAGATCTGAGGAGTCAGTCGGAGGGGAGTTCGGGCTTGCCGATGACGCGGCCGATCCACAGGGACGGGGTCTTGATCTCCGTGTGGGTCGGCAGGGTGTTGGGCGAGGTCCAGACGCGGTTGAAGCCGTCCATGCCGACCCGGTCGATGACCTCCTTGACGAAGCGTGAGCCCTCGGCGTACTGCTTCATCTTCATCTCCAGCCCCAGGAGGCGCCGGATCGTACGGTCGAACTGGGAGGCGCCCTCACGGCGGTGCTGGAACTTGGCGCGGATGTCGGCCACGGTCGGCACGACCTCCGGGCCCACCGCGTCCATCACGTAGTCGCCGTGGCCCTCGGCCAGGGTCATCACCGCGGTCAGCCGGTCGAGGATCTCCCGCTGCTCGGGCGTCTGGATCGCGTCGATCAGGTTGCCCTCGCCGCCGCGTACGGCGTCGGCGACCGCCTCGCCCACTCCGCGCAGCCGCTCCAGCAGTGCCCCCGGGTCGAGGTCGGAGGCCAGCAGGAACGCGGTCATCTGGTCCTGGACGTAGGCCCGCAGCCACGACACCGACGCGAACTGGGCGCGGTGGGTCTCCTCGTGCAGGCACACCCAGAGCCGGAAGTCGTGCGGGTCGACGTTCAGTTCCTGCTCGGCGTGGACGATGTTGGGCGCGACGAGGGTCAGCCGCCCCGTCGGCGCGCGGCCGGCCGGGTCCGGCGGCAGGAACAGTTCGTACTGGCCGAGCACGCGGCTGGCCATGTACGCGAGGATGGCGCCGACCTGCATGCCCGTGACCCGCGAGCCCACGGCCTGGATGACCACGCCGCCGACGCCTCCGCCGAGCACGCTGCTGCCGCGCCGGGCCTGGAGCTGCTCCATCAGGGGTTCGAGGACGACGCGGAAGCCGTCGACGTTGGCGCGGATCCAGCCGGGCCGGTCCACGACTTTCGCCGGCGAGGCGTCGATCCCGCCGTCCATGCCGGTGAAGTCCCGCACGTGGCCCTGCGCCACCGCGGAAAGCTCACGCAACTCGGTGACGACCTGGCGGGCCTCCCGTGGGCTCACCTGCGGCCCGGGGCGGACAAGCCGGGTCCCCGTCTGAACGGCGACGTTCCAGTCGATCATGGATGCTGGCATTACAACCCTCTCCGGCCGGGCTCTCCACCTACGGTACGTCCCCGTTCGCCCGGGGAGCATGCCTCACAGGGTCCAACGCCCGGAGACACCCGATGAACTCCCACCGAGCGGGTGTGATCAGCGGCATCCGCAGCCGGCCAGAGTGCCGGCGAGCGTGTCGAGAGCGGATATGGCCGCCGCCGGGGACTGCACCCGGTTGGCCATGAACGCGAACGCCAGCAGCCGCCCGTCCGCGTCCTCGACGACTCCGGCGAGGGTGTTGACCCCGTCGAGGGTGCCCGTCTTGGCCCGTACGACGCCCCGTCCGGCGGAGGCCGTGCCCGCGTCGAACCGGTCGCCGAGCGTGCCGGAGAAGCCCGCGACGGGCATGCCGGACAGCACGGTGTGCAGTTCGGGATGGGCGGGTGAGGCGGCCAGGGCGAGCACTTTGGCCAACGCGGAGGGTGTGATCCGGTTGTCGTGCGACAGCCCGCTCCCGTCGAAGATCTGGACGCCCCCGCCGACGCCGAGCCTGGTGAGCACGTCGCGCGTGGCGGCGGCACCGCCCGCGAACGTCGGCGGCCGGTGGAGGTTCGTCGCCAGCAGCCGGGCCATGGCTTCGGCGATGTCGTCGTCGCTGTGGGTGAGCAACTGCTCGACCAGCACGGAGACCGGCGGCGACTGCACGGCGCCGAGCCGGGTGGCCCCCTTGGGCGCCGTCGTACGCGACCCGACGTGCGCCGTCACGCCACGGCTGGTGAGCATCTGCGCGAATCTCTGCGCGGCGGCCGACGGCGGATCCTGGACGCGCGGGGTGTACTGGGCTCCCGGCACTATCCGGCCCGCGTCGAGTTCGAGCGCGCTCACCGGGGCCACGTCGCCCTCCGGGGAGAAGTAGAGCTGCTTCCAGCCCGGGGCCATCGTGCTGCCCTGGTACGCCGAGGTGTCGTAGTCGACCGTCACCTGCGTCGCGCCGGCGGCCTTCAGCGCCGCGGCGGTCTGCTTCGCCAGGTCGGCGAGCGACGCGTACTTCGGGTAGGCGTTCTTCGGGCTGGCGGCCGTCAGCGTGGGATCGCCCCCGCCGACCAGGATGACGCCCCGGCTGCTCCGCACCGCACTGGTGGTGAGGCGGTGGTTCGGGCCGACGGAGGCGAGCACGGCCGCCGCGGTGATGACCTTGGTCGTCGAGGCGGGCACCGCCGGCTGTTCGGCGTTGCTGCTGTACAGGGAACGGCCGGTCATGGCGTCGATGACGACACCCGTCAGGTTCTCGCCGAGGCCGGCGCCCCGCATCGGGCCGGCCAGGTGCGAGGCGAGAGTCCCCGGCGAGGGCAGCGGCGCGGTCGCCTCGGCGGGCACCAGCGCGGGCGCGCCCGCGGGCACGATCGTCCGGTCCGCGACGGTTGGCGGCCGGAGCGCGAGGGAACGATCTGGTGTGAGCTTCACCACTGCGAGAGCGGCGGTGACGAGGAAGACGTTCAGCAGCGCCAGTGTGATCATGGCCACGGCGCGCTCGGGCCTCCGCACCTTAATGCCCCTCTCCAACAGTGGCACTAGTGACGTGCGACATCCTTAGACAGGCCAACATCCAACCAGAACCGCCTCGGCCCGCCCCGGGGAGCGGAGGACATTGTGCAATTCGACGTCACTATCGAGATCCCTAAGGGTCAACGCAACAAGTACGAGATGGACCACGAAACCGGACGAATCCGCCTAGACCGGATGCTTTTCACCTCCACGCAGTACCCGGCCGACTATGGGTTCATCGACAACACTCTGGGCGAGGACGGCGACCCGCTCGACGCCCTCGTTCTCCTGCAGGAACCCACGTTTCCGGGGTGCCTGATCCGCTGCCGGACGATCGGGATGTTCCGCATGACGGACGAGGCCGGCGGGGACGACAAGGTCCTGTGCGTCCCGGCCACCGACCCGCGCATGGAACACCTGCGTGATATTCATCACGTTCCGGAGTTCGACCGGTTGGAGATCCAGCACTTCTTCGAGGTCTACAAGGACCTGGAGCCCGGAAAGTCGGTCGAGGGCGCCAGCTGGGCCCACCGCACCGACGCCGAGGCGGAGATCGAACGGTCCTTCAAGCGCGCCGCTCAGCTGAGTCACTGACCCCTACCGCGGGCCCGCCGGACGGGTGGCGCCCGCGTAGTCGGGGCGGAACGCGTTCGAGATCCTCACGCGTGCCCCCGTGAAGGGCGCCTCGACCATCTGGCCTCCCCCGATGTAGATGCCGACATGGTGAATCGTGCTCGGATCCGCCGGGTTGTGGGCGAAGAACACCAGGTCGCCGGGGCGCAACTGATCGCGCGTCGGATGCGGGCCCGCGTTGTACTGGGACGTCGCGTAGTGCGTGAGCGGCACCCCGGCGCGGGCCCAGGCGTAGGTCACCAGCCCGGAGCAGTCGAAGCCGACGGTGTGCGCGCCCTGGGCGATCCCGATCGTGGGCCCGGACGCGTTCCCGCCGCCCCAGGAGTAGGGCGTGCCGATCCAGCGCAGCGCCGCTCGGGCGGCCACGGCGCCGAGCGACGCCCCGCGCACGGCACGGGCGGCCTCGCGGGCGTTCCGCGGTACGGCCTGGGCCGCGCTCTTGCCGACGGCTTTCGCGACGTGGGCGCGCTGGAGTTCGGCGGTGCGGGCCTGTGCCCGCTTCAGCGCGGCGACCAGGCCTTCCTTCTGCCGCTGGATGCGCTGCACGCTCGACCGCTGCCGGGTCACGGCGGCCGTCGCGACCTGGCGTGCGGCGGCCGTGGCCCGGGTGGCGTCGCGCTGGGCGCCGAGCGCCCGGCGCGACTGCTTCTCGAACAGGTCGGCGATGGTGTGCGTGGCCTGCTCCTGCTCGACGGCGAAGTGCTGCCGGTTGGCCAGGAACTGCATGAAGGAGGCGCGTTCGAGGAACCCCTGCGGCCCGCCGCGCCCACCGAGCACGGCCGCGGCCGAGGGGATGCTGTCGTCGGTCCGGTAGGCCTTCGAGGCGAACACCGCCAGGTCGCGGCGTGACTGGTCCAGCCGGTCGCGGGCGCGGGCCGTACGGGCCAGCGCGGCCTGGTAGTCGCGGCCGGCCTGGTCGAGCCGGGCGCGCGCGCCGTTGAAGCGCTCGACGGCGAGCTCGGCCTGGTCGTTCATGTCGTCGAGTTCGGCGTTGGCCCTGGCCAGCTCGGCGTTGATGCGGCCGACGTCGGCGGCCCGGTCGTGCACCTGCCGCCGGCTGCGGGCGAGGTCACGCGCGCCCGGTGACGGGATGGCGGCCGAAGGGTCGGTGAGCAGCGCCGAGACGGCGAGCGTGGTCAGGGACAGGGCGCCGAGCCGTCGCCGCCGCCGTCTTCGTCGTCGCGTGGAGCCTGCCAAGGTGGATCCCCCCGATGTCCGCCCGCGCCGCGGAGCGGGCCTCACGAAGAGTTACCACTGATGACCCACTGGAAACATCAACCCCACCGATCACTCCGTTCCCAGCAGCCGGATGATCCAGGGACGGGTGGCTGATTTGGGCGGGAACGGGCCGCGTGGATAGGTGACGACCGGGACTTCTCCGCCGTAGCGGGCCTGGAGGTCGGCCGCCCGGCACCAGTCGGCGGGCGTACGGGTGGCGGCCCACGCCGCCGCGAGCGCCTGCCGCACGTCGGGGACGCGCTCCCACAGCTGCGTCAGCGTCATGGTGGTGTGCGCGGCGGCGTATCCGTCGTCGGGATAGGCGCGGCTGGCGAAGAACGGCGCGGTCACCCGGCCGCCGCGCGTGGAGGACAGCGCCCAGGTGAAGTTGGCGATCACCAGGTCGCGTACGGGCGGCGCGAGGCGTTCGGCGGCGCCGTACATCCGCTGCTGGCGGTGGCCGGTGAGCCGGGTGGTGGTGAGCAGCCAGCCGACCTCCTCTCGTCCGTCGCCGGGCGCGCCGCCGTCCGCGAGCCAGGCCAGCACGGTGAGTCCGCGGGCGGCCTGCAGGCGGCACAGCTCGATCACCTCCTGGCACATCCGGTCGCCCGGCTCGTTCGACTGCGGCCAGGGCACCCGCTGGATGCGCCCGACGAGGTCGGCCATCTCCGGCTCGACGAACCGCGGCGTGACCAGCGCACCGCGCGGAGCGTCGGCCCGCACCGTGTAGGCCTCCATCAGCCGGCCGAACCGGACGATGGATCCGCGGGCGGATCGGAGTGCGGGGGGTCGGCCGGCGCCGGAGCGGGGTCGGTCGGCGCGGGCTTCGCGGGCGGTGACTCGGGCGGCGGCGCCTGGGTCGGGGCGGTCGGCGCGGGACGGCTCGGCGGAGGCTGCGGGCTCTCGGGCCGGCTCGGCGCGGACGGGCCGGGCGCGGGCTCGCCCGGCGGGGACTGACCGGACGGAGGCCCGCTCGGCGACGGCTCGCCGGAAGGCGGCTCCGTCGGGGTCGGCGTGGGGGTCGGCACCGGTTCGGGCGTCGACGGCGGCGGGTACGGCGGACGGTCGCCCCACACGATCTGGACCTGGTGGCCGCCCGGCCAGAACGTGACGACCGCCGAGCCGGACCCGCCGGCCGGGGCGCGTACGGTGACGAGCTGCGCGACGCCGCACCGCAGGGTGCCCGCCGCGGGGCTGAGGCGTGTCGGCCGGCCGCCGGAGGCCTGCCAGTCGAGGGTGCCGGCCGGGCAGCTCAGCACGATCAGGCCCGCGCCGCCCGCCGGCAGCGTCAGCCGGCCGGGCCGTACGTCGAGGTCCTGGGCGACGGGGGCCCACAGGTAGTCCTTGGGCGGCACCGCGCCCAGCACGGCGGGGCCGGCCGGGGCGGGCAGGGCCAGGGGCAGCGTCGCCGACACCGGTCGCGCGCCGCTGGGCCGGCTCGGCGGCGCGGGGCTCGGCCGCGGCGACCGCTTGCCGGGCGGTCCGGCGATGACGCCGTCCCGGCCGTGAAGGGTGTCGTCGCCGAGGTAGCCGCACACGGCGATCGCCGTGACCGCGGCGAGCAGCGCCCCGGCCGCGGCGGCGAGCGCCCGCGGCCAGCCGCGCGAGGCGTCCTCCGAGGCGCGCCGCAGGGCCGCGGCCGGGCCCGTGCCGGGCTGCTGGGGGAAGCCCTGGGCCCCGAAGCGCGACACGCGCGCCGCCGCGAACAGCCGGTAGCCGGCCAGTTCGGGGTCGGTGAAGCAGTTCATGAGCCGGCCGCGCAGCGCCGGCGGCAACGGCGCGTCGGGCAGCAGGGCGTACACCTTGCGCGGCGCGATGTTGTCCGGCAGGTGCCGGGCGCACCGCGGGCATTCGAGCGAGTGGCGGACGAGCGTCTCACGCAGATCGTCGTCGATCTCGTCCTTGCGGGGACGCAGGAGCGCCGCGCGCTGCGAGCAGCCGTCCAGGCCGTCATGCGCGAGGATCTCCGCGATGAGCGCGGCCTCCAGCAGCACCGCGGCCTGTCCCAGCAGCTCGCCGATCTCCTTGGCCCGCAGCCCGACGACGAGCGCGATGTCGGAGTCGGTCAGGCCGTGCCGGTGCCGCAGGTCGAGCAGTTCGCGGCTCAGCGGCGGCAGCCCGGTGACGGCGCGCCACGCCATCAGCCGCAGGTCGACGTCGTCCTGGTCGTGCCGGGCCACCGGCACGTCGGGCTGGACCGGGCCAGCCGGCCGCCGGCGGCGGCACTCGATCCGCGCGAGCGCGTAGAGCCACGGGCCGAACCGCGCGGGACTGCGCAGCCGGCCGACGTGGGCCTCGGCGCACATGAGGGTGTCGCGGAACGCCACCTGTGCGGCGTCGCCGTTGCGCAGCTGGAACCAGCAGTAGCCGTAGAGGCGTTCGGCGTACGCGTCGTAGATCTCACCCATGGCGATCGGGTCACGTGATCGCAGCGCCTCGACCAATAGCCGGTCTTCCATGGCGCTGAAGTTAAAACCTTTTACGCCCCATCTTCAACACTTTCCCGAAGAGCCATAGAAGTTTATTCGGATCGCCACGGTAAAGTGCCGGTGAAATGCCTTTTTATATCGCCGTAAGCGGTCGTTTATCGTCCTATGACGGCTTTGCCCCGCCTGGGGGCGGTCCGTGCCAACAAGAGGGGAACATGCCAACGACCAGCGCGGAGACGGTGATCAGCCGGTGACCCGCGCGATTCCCGCCATCGCGCAGCCCGCCTCGAGCTCGGCAAGGCCGAAAGCGTTGATCGGCCCCAAAGCTCCCGTCTCCACCATTCCCCTTGATGCCTGACAAGCGGCCCAAGAAAGGGCGCCTGCCGTGAACTCATAGGGATCACCGCCGGAAAGGTGCACATCCGTGAGCAGCGATCCCTCGGAGTCGTAGGCGACCGCGACGATGCGCGACGTCAGCGTGCTCTTGCCGCTTCGGCGGCGGGCCAGGCGCGCCATCGTGCCCAGCGCGGCCCGCGCGCCGTACGCGCCGACCCGCCCGCGCGCCGCCGGCCTCGTGGCCCGGCCGAACCAGCCCAGATAGACGTTGACCTCGTACAGCGCCGGGTAGGACTCGGGCAGCGCGAAGTGCTCCGAGGAGCCGA
The DNA here is from genome assembly GCF_030269445.1 of Actinoallomurus iriomotensis. Taxonomy (GTDB): domain Bacteria; phylum Actinomycetota; class Actinomycetes; order Streptosporangiales; family Streptosporangiaceae; genus Actinoallomurus; species Actinoallomurus iriomotensis. The sequence continues at coordinate 249,922 of NZ_BSTJ01000012.1, read as the reverse complement.
TCGACAGGCCGGGCCGCGACCGGCCCGCCACCTGGAACTCACGGACCCGTGGTCGGCGCTCCTCGTGGATGCGCCCGCGGAAGGAGTACATCCGGGCGGTGGCCACGCCGGCGACCGACTGCAGGCTGCCGGCGGTCAGCCCCCGCCACAGGTCGCCGCCACCGACGAAGTAGCCGATGTCAACGCGGAAACCGTCGTCGCCGACCCGGTCGAGGGCGAGGCCCGCGGCGAGGTTGCCCGGAACGTAGTCGTAGCCGAACGCGGGGATCAGCGCCGACCGCGTCGCGCGGGGCCCGTAGGACTCGAAGACCTCACGGATGAACGGCGGCTCGCCGGTGGAGTCGAGGTAGTGCGCGCCCGCGTCGACCGCGGCCTCCAGGGCGGCGTGCCCGTACCGCTGGAACGGGCCGACCGTCGTGACCAGGACGTCGCCGCTCTCGACCAGCGCCCGTACGGACCGCGGCTCCTCGACGTCGGCGTAGGCGATCTCCAGGCCGCCGAGCCCGTCCGCGAGCGCGGTCAGGGCCGTACGGTTCCGGCCGGCGAGGACCGGGCGCGCACCCTGGGCGACGAGCGCTCTCGCGGTCAGGACGCCGGTGTAGCCGGTGGCACCGAAGACGACGATGCGGCCCGCCATGCCCCTTCTCCCCAGCTACGCGAGTCGGTCTGTTGCGCCGAGAGACCGCCGGGGACCCGATGCGCCACTCGCGACGGGCGCGGGTTCCCGGCCGTGTCCGAGCGTACTCATCAGTCACGAAGCGTGCCGGTTTTTCCCCACACATCGATCATCGGGGGAAGTATCCGTTCCGCCGCCGCGGCGATCGCGGTGACCTGTGCCGTGGTCAACACCGCAGGCTGCCGCTCGACGAGCCGGCGGGCCCGCCCGGCCCGCTGCACGGTCACACCGTCGAACGTGAACCCCGTGCGCGGCAGCCGCGCGCCGTGCACGGCGACGACCGCGTGCACCTCGACCCGGTGCCCGAGATCCTCCGACAGACGTTCGGCGACCGTACGCGCCGCGTCCCTCGCCGTCACGAGCAGCCGCGTCATCGGCCGCGGCCCGACCCACAGCCGCTCGTCCACCGCGCGCAGCCGGGTGAGGACCGGCCAGCGACGCGAGACGATCGCGTACACGCCGGTCAGGCCGACGACGAGGTGGTCGAGGTTCGCGTGGGCGGGTATGGGCAGCGCCCGGTCGTGCAGCACGTGGAAGTAGGCCGGGTCCAGCCGCGACAGGCGCCGGCCGGTACGCCGCTCGGCCGCCGCGCCGCGCCGCCAGTGGGTGACGGGGTCCGGCTTGACCCGCAGGTAGAAGGAGTGCAGGAGGAGGGCCGTGAGGGCGGCGGCCAGACCGGTCAGCCAGTCGAAGACGCCTGCGGTCATGGCGCCCGCGACGCCCGCCAGGACGGTCCGCGCGAGGACCCGCTCCTGCCGGTACTCCGCCCGCAGGTGCCGGTATCGGGCGTGCGCCGACGCGCCGGCCACCGAAGCACCTCGTCCAGGCACCGCTCCTCCTCAAGGGAAAGAGTGATGTCCCGCGACCGGGGCCTCAAGACACTTGACCACCTGTCGACCGAGTCATGGCCGAGGTCCGCCCTCCGGCGGAGCCATGGCCGAGGCCCCCTCCGACGGGGTCACGACCGACGGCCACCCTCCGGCGAGGTCACGGCCGAGGTCCGCCCTCCGGCATCGTCGTACGGTCCTCCGCGCGGAGCCGCGCGGCGAGGTCGCGGTTGATCCGGCGGGGCCAGGACGGTCCGCCGTAGATCAGGCCCGTGTAGGCCTGGACCAGGGTCGCGCCCGCCTGGAGGCGTTCCCAGGCGTCGTCGGCCGTCTCGATGCCGCCGACCGAGATCAGCACGAGCCGGTCGCCGGCGCGCTCGCGCAGGCGCCGCAGCACCTCCAGCGAGCGCTCCCTGAGCGGCGCGCCCGACAGCCCGCCCGTCTCGTCGGCGTGCGCGTCGGTCAGGCCCGTACGGGAGATCGTGGTGTTGGTCGCGATGACGCCGTCGAGACCGAGGTCGAGGGCCAGGTCGGCGACGGCGTCGACGTCGGCGTCCGCGAGGTCGGGTGCGATCTTCACCAGCAGCGGCACGTGCCGGGGCGTGGTGCGTCGCGCGGCCTGCCGTACCTGCTCCAGGAGGGGCCGCAGGTGCTCGACGGCCTGGAGGTTCCGCAGGCCGGGGGTGTTGGGCGAGCTGACGTTGACGACGAGGTAGTCGGCGAGCGCGGCCAGCCGTTCGGTGCTCTCGACGTAGTCGGCGGCGGCCTCGGCCTCCGGGACGACCTTGGTCTTGCCGATGTTGACCCCGACGACGGACCGGCGCCGGCCCTTGAGCCGGTCCGCGGCGGCCCGCGCGCCGTCGTTGTTGAAGCCCATCCGGTTAATCAGCGCCCGGTCCTTCGGCAGGCGGAACAGCCGCGGGCGGGGGTTGCCGGGCTGTGCCCGCGCCGTGACCGTGCCGATCTCCACGAACCCGAACCCGAACGCGCCCAGCGCCTCGTACGCCTCGGCGTCCTTGTCGAACCCGGCGGCCAGGCCGAGCGGGCTGGGGAAGTCCAGACCGAGCGCGCGGACGCGCAGGACGGGGTCGCGCGGCCCGTACCGGCGGCGGACCAGCGCGAGTACGCCGGGTACGACGGCGAGGAGGCGCAGGCCGCGGAAGCTCAGCCGGTGCACGGTCTCGGCGGGCAGGCGGCGCAGGATGAGGGCGAAGATCAGTCGGTACATCGGCCCTGATTCTCCCAGTGACGCCGATCCGGGGTGACGGCGGCCGTGCCCGGAGCGCACCCACCGGGACCGCGACGTCGGCGGCCCACTCTCGTTCGGCTGGTCACGCACACGAGATCGCGCGCCGAGGCGGGCCATGTCCGCGCCACCCGGCGACTCACCGCGCTAGCGTGGAGGCCGTGAGTCCGCGGATCGAGATCGACGGTCATCCCGCGACAGCGGCCGAGCTGGGGCACTTCGCGCTCGGGAACTACGGGCACTTCACCGCGATGCAGGTCCGCGAGGGCCGGACGCGCGGGCTGGACCTCCACCTGGCCCGGCTCGACGCGGCGCAGCGGGAGCTGTTCGGCGACGGGCTGGATCCGGCGCTGGTGCGCTCGCGCATCCGTCACGCGCTCGGCGAGACCCGCGACGCGTCCGTACGGGTCACCGGGTTCTGGCCGGAGGGTGCCGCCGAGCCGTCCCTCCTGGTCTCCGTGCGCCCGCCGGCCGACACTCCGCGCTCGCCGCAGAGTCTGCGGACCGCGCCGTACCAGCGGCCCGTCGCGCACGTGAAGCACCTCGGCGGGTTCGGGCAGAGCTACTACGGCCGCGTCGCGCGGCGTACGGGCTTCGACGAAGCGCTGCTCGTCGGGCCGGGCGGCGTCGTCTCCGAGGGCGCGATCACCAATCTGGGCTGCTATGACGGCACGTCGGTGGTGTGGCCCGACGCGCCGGCCCTGGACGGCGTCACCATGCTGCTGCTCGAACGCGACCTGCCCGGCGAGGGCGTGCCGTCGCGACGCGGCCCGGTGCGGGTGGACGACCTGCCGTCGTACGCCTCGGTGTTCGTCACCAACTCCCGCGGGGTGGCGGCGGTCGATCGCGTGGACGACCTGCGGCTGCCGGTCGACGAGGGGTTCATGAAGACGGTGCGGCGGACGTACGAGTCCGTGCCGTGGGACGTCATCTGAGGTGACCCCACCGACGCGAAGACCCCGCCAGGAATCTGGCGGGGTCTCCCACGTTGGCACCGGTGCGCGGGTCGCCTCACGGCGAAATGCACAACACGGCTCCAGCCGAACGGTATTCCGTGAAGGCGATGGTTAGGCCCGGGGGACACCGAACGCACCGGCCACGTCGAGTGTAACAAGAGGGGCGGATGCGTTTGTTCCCGTCCACGGCCGGGTTTTCCGCGGCGCCGTCAGATGACCTGTGTCCAGGGCGGCGCGCGGGCAGAAGGTTGTCATGACATCTAGCCTGGGTCACATGGACCCGCTCAGCACCGGCGAACTTCAGGTGTGGCAGGCGTGTAAGACCCTGGGACACGAGGTCACCCGCCGCGTCGGCGCGGAGTTGACGGCCGTCACCGGGCTGTCGGGCTCGGAGTACGGTCTCCTGTCCCGGCTGGAGGAGCTGGGCGGCGGCCGGCTCGGGCAGCAGGCGCTGGCCGACGCGATGGGCTGGGCGAAGAGCCGCATGTCCCACCAGCTGACGCGGATGGCGGCGCGAGGGATCGTCCGGCGTGAGAAGGGGCCGGCCGGCGTGATCGTCGTGCTCACCGCGGACGGCCGTGAGCTGCTGGCGCGGGCGCGGCCCGTGCACGCCGCCGCCGTGCGCGAGCACCTGATCGACCGGCTCGGGGAGGCCGAGCGGGCCATGCTCGTACGGATCGCCGGCCGCCTCGCCGGTGAGGCCGAGCCGGCCGGATGACGGGCGTCGCTCAGGTTCCGGTGCCGGTCGCCCAGAGGACTCTGCCGTCCTGGACGATCGTCAGGTCGCCGTCGGCCTGAAGGACGAGCACCGCGCCGTCGTGTCCGTCGGTGCGCGAACTCCACAGCGTCCGCTGGTCGCCGCCGTACAGCACGAAGTTGCCGTCCGCCTGGAAGACGGCATGGGTGCCGGACGCGTGTGTGCCGCTCGACCAGACCCGCTCGTCGTTCCGGTCGCGCAGGACCAGGTCGCCGCCCGAGGTCAGGGACAGGCGGAGCCGGTTCGTACGGATCTCGTCGCCGGGATACAGCACGTACGTCCCGTGCACGACCCGCGTCTGCCCCTCGGCGGCCGCCCGTTCCGTGCTCGCCGACCGCCGGGGCGCGGCCGTGTCCTTCGGCTTCGGCGCGAGGGCGCGGCGCACGGCGGCGTTCGCGGAGGACCCCGGGCCGGGCGTCGTACGGGAGTCCGTCCGCGGTCTCGTCCTCGGCGACGTGCGCGGTGGCGCCGATCGCTCCGACGGGCTCGGCGAGGGGATCTTCGCCTTCGGCACCGGAGGAAGGGACGGCGGCGGCGAGGAGGACCGCGGCTGCCAGGTCGGCGCGGGCGCCGGCACGGCCGGCCTCGCCGCGGTCCGCTCGGTCACCGGGCCGTGCGGCCGCGCCTTCGCCGACGAGGCCACGGAGTCGCCGAGCACCCGCTCCGTGGGCGAGACCACCGCGAACGGCGCCGCCGCGAGGACGGCGATGCCCGTCGCCGTGAGCAGCGCCGTCCCCGTACGCCGCCGGCGGGCGGGCGAGGGCCCGGCGACCTCGTCGACGGCGTCCGGCGGCCCGTCGAGCACGATGATCGGCGAGACCCGCAGGGGCCTTCCTCCGCCCGCCGTCGTTCCCGCTTCGTCCGGCGGCTCCGCCACCCGCTCATCCGTCATGCCGTCTCCTTCCGTGCCGTCGCGGACGCCGTCCAGAGAGACGGGCCCGCACCGGTATCACGTCCGCGACCGCCCGCCGGGATCACTCCGGCTCGGCGGCGACGGCGATGACCATGGAGAATCCACGCTGTGAAAATCAGGGGAATCGGTACCCGCGCTTTCGTCGGCATGGCGGCGGCGATGGCATTGCTGGGTACCCTCATCGAGCCGGCGCAGGCCGCCGAACGACCGGACCACTCCGGCGGCGGCATCGCCCAGAAACTGCGGCAGACCATGGACCGGCTGCACTTCGAGCAGGTCCTCGACCTGGCGCCGCCGACCGCGTCGGCGCAGGCCCGCGCCATGACGGCACAGTCGGTGGACAAGGACGCGACAACGCCCCAGCAGCGCGCGAAGCGTTTCGCCGCACTCGCGTCGGATCCGCGGCCGATCGTCCAGCAGCCGCAGATCGACACGACCGTCATCGAACTGGACGCGCACGGCCGGCCCGTTTCCTCCGGCACCGTGCTGATGAGCCCGCAGTATCCGCACGGAATCGTCGTTCCGGTGGACGGGAATTACCACTCCGACGCCGTTCGCTGGCGCCAATGGGACGACGCCGGGTGGTACACCAACCACGCCCAGGGCATCATCGACATCGTCCCCGGCCGGGAGAACGCCCCGCTCGACTTCATGGAGCCCTATCCCGCGTCGGTGCTGAAGCTGATGGTCGTCTTCGGCGTCCTCCGGCTCGTCGACCAGGGCACGGTCAAGCTCGACGAAACCTACGCCTACCAGCCGACGTCGCTCAGCTCGCTCTGCGGTGACGCCACGAGCGACACGATCCGCGACTACATCGACGCCTCGATCACCTGGTCCTCCAACGCCGCGTCGTGCGCACTGGTCAAGCTGCTCTGGGACCACAACGCGGTCGACGGGCTCAACCAGACGTTCCAGGACCTGGGCCTGGAGACGATGCAGCTGAAGGAGACCAACCCGGCGAACGGCGGGCACTGGTCCAACCCGGTCACCATGACCTCGCTGGACACCGCCAAGCTCCTCATGATCATCAATGGCTCGCCGGGCCGGCTGTGGACCACGCCGAACGGCACGCCGGTCACCGCCGCCGCCCTGAGCCCGTCCTCGCGGCGGTTCTTCAAGAGCGAGCTGTTCCAGCAGGGCTACAACGACGTGCTGTCCACCACGAGCTGGTGCGGCGCGGACTACCCGGCGCCGGGCATCCCCCAGCTCACCGCGTCGCGCTGGATCGCGGCCGACGGCACGACCACGGTCGGCGGCGACGCGTACGCCCATGACGTGCGGCCGTGCGACCTGGCCGCCCAGGTGACGTACTCGCACAAGACCGGCCTGGTGGGCAACTCGGCCTCGGACGCGGGCATCGTGAAGGCCCTGCCGGGCAAGGGGGGTCGGACCTACATCATCGCGATGTTCTCCAACCTCGGCGACCAGTACCAGGACCCGAACCGTCCGCCGACGGCCCCGGGCGCGCACCCGGTCGCCTACACGGAGAAGTTCGCCCAGCTCGGCAAGATCATCGATCAGTTCGAAGCAACGCGTCACTGAGACAGCGGCGGTCCGGCGACCTCGGAGCCGCCGGACCGCCGTACGTCTCCTCAGTAAGCGAAGGTGATGCGGCGCCTGATCGCCTCGCCCTTCTCCAGCTCGGTCACGAGACCGTCCGCGTAGTCCTCGGCGCTGATCCGGCTCCGGCCCTCGGCGTCGGTGAGCAGCTCGTCGCCGCCCCGGCGGTGGTTCCCCGTACGCTCGCCGGGCGCGATCTCGGCCGCCGGAGAGACATAGGTCCAGTCGAGGTCGCCGGCCTCCTCGCGCAGCAGGTCCAGCAGCGCGGCCTGGGCCAGCGCCCCCTCCTTCCAGGCGGGCGGGAAGTTGGGGGCGTCCACGAGCCGTGCGCCCGGCGCGACCTCCAGACTGCCCGCTCCCCCGACGACGACCAGCCGGCGAACGCCCGCGGTGCGCAGCGCCTCGAACACCGCGCGTCCGGTGCCGATCATCCCGTCCTCGCCCGGCGTGATCGCGAGCACGACCGCGTCGTGGCCCGCGGCGAGCGCGGCCACCGCCGAAGCGTCACTGGCGTCTCCGGCCGTGGTGCCGTCGGCGCCGCTGCGCGTGACGCCCGTGACCGTGTGCCCCCGTCCGCGCGCCTCGGTCGCGATCCGGCTCCCGATCATGCCGGTGGCGCCGATCAGCAGAATCCTCATGGTGTCGCCTCCCTGGACGTTCTTCGTCAGGGACGTGACGGTATCCATTGGATATCGGTTACTTCAACGTGCTATTGATATCTAGTGGAAACCATTGAGCAGGGAGACGCCTTCGACCCCGACTGCCCCACGCGGCTGGTGCTCGACCGCATCGGCGACCGGTGGACCGTGCTGATCCTGCTGACACTGCGCGACGGGCCGCGGCGGTTCACCGAGCTGCGCCGCAAGGTCAACGGCGTGACCCCGAAGGTCCTCACCCAGACCCTGCGCGCGATGGAACGCGACGGCCTGGTCACCCGCGAGGTGTTCGCGGAGGTCCCGCCGCGCGTGGAGTACACCCTGACCGCGCTCGGCATGTCCCTGCAGACCCCCATCCAGGCCATCACCGACTGGGCCGAGGCGAACGTCGGCAAGGTCATGGCCGCCCGCGAGGAGTCTCTCCGGGCCTGATCATCCGTCGGCGCATGGCCACGGTGGAACACGGGTAGGGCCGCGCAGGGACGCACCTTCCACGCGAACAGGCAGGTGAGGTCGATGGCGTCCGAGGAGTCCGCCCTCTCGCCCGGCCGCTCGATCTGGGCGGGCGTACTGATCGGGGTCGGAGTCGCGGCGTTCCTCGATGAGACGGTCTTCCACCAGCTGCTGCACTGGCACCACTTCTACGACCGGTCCACTCCTGCCGTCGGGCTGGTCTCCGACGGGCTCTTCCACGCGTTCGGCTGGTTCGCCACGGTGATCGGCCTGATCATGGTGGCCGATCTCGTGCGCCGTTCGGGACTGTCGGGACGGGCGCTCGCCGGAGGCGTCCTGCTGGGCGCCGGCGCCTTCCAGCTCTACGACGGCACGATCCAGCACAAGATCCTGCGGTTGCACCAGATCCGCTACCACGTCGAGATCGCGCCGTACGACTGGTCCTGGAACGTCATCGCGGTGATCCTGCTGCTCGTCGGCGCGTGGGTGCTCCGCCGGGAGGGGCGACGCCGGTGACCGCGTACGCGGCGGCGCTCGCGGCCGTCGCCCTCTACATCGCCGGCGCGCTACGCCTGCGGCGTCGCGGTGACGCCTGGTCGCCGTGGCGTGCCCTGTCCTTCGGCGTCGGCGCGTGCGGAGCCGCCGTCGCGGTGGCCGCGCCGCTGCCGGGCGGGGCGTTCACCGCCCACATGGTGCAGCACCTCATCCTGGGGATGTACGCGCCGCTGCTCCTGGTGCTGGGCCGGCCGATCACGCTCGCGCTGCGCGCCCTGCCACCCGGCCGCGTACGCCGTGGCCTGCTCGGGACGGCGCGGTCGCGGGCCGCCGCGTTCCTGGTCTTCCCGCCGGTCGCGGCGGCGCTGGACGTGGGCGGCCTGTGGATCCTGTACCGGACGCCCCTGTTCGCGGCCACCCACGAGCGTCCGTGGGCGCATGCCCTGGTCCACCTGCACGTCCTGCTCGCCGGAGTGCTCTTCACCGTCGCCGTCTGCCAGGTCGAGCCGCTGCGGCACCGGTACTCGATCGCGCTGCGCGGCGCGACGCTCGTGCTCGCGGGCGCCGCGCACGCCGTACTGGCCAAGTCCCTCTGGGTGACGCCGCCCCCGGGGTTCTCCGCGCCCGACCCGCACACCGGCGCGGAGGTGATGTACTACGGCGGCGACGTCGCCGAGATCGCGCTGGCCGTGGTGCTCGCCCTGCGCTGGTACGCGGCCGGCGGCCGGGCCCTGCGCCGCCCCGCCCGGTCGTCCGGCGGGAGGCCTCACAGCCGTACGGGCAGGGCACGCACGCCGTTGCCCACGAAGCTGGAGCGGTAGGAGAGCTCCGTCGCGGCCACCTCCAGGCCGGGGAAGCGGGTGAACAGCCGCTCCAGCGCGATGGTGGCCTCCATGCGGGCCAGCGGCGCGCCGAGGCAGAAGTGCGCGCCGTGTCCCAGTGAGAGATGCCGCGCGGCGTCGGACCGGCGGGGCCGGGTCACGTCGAAGCGGTCGGCGTCCGGCCCGTGCGCCGCCGGGTCGCGTCCCGCGGCCGAGTAGCCCGCCAGTACGGGGGTGCCCTGCGGGATCACCGTGCCGTCGACCGTCAGGTCGCGGACGGGATAGCGGAAGGGGAAGAAGCTGACCGGCGCGTCCCAGCGCAGGGTCTCCTCGACCGCGTCCGCCCAGCCGACCTCGCCGTTCAGGACCAGGTCGAGCTGGTCGCGGTGGGCGCACAGGGCGCGGACCGCGTTGGCGATCAGGGACAGCGTGGTCTCGTGCCCGGCGACGACCATCAGGAGCAGGGTGCCGATGAGCTCCTCCTGGCTGAGCCGGTCGCCGTCCTCGTCGCGGGTGGCGATCAGCGCGCTGGTGAGGTCGTCGCCGGGCCGCTCCGCGCGGGCCGCGGCGACCGTGCCCAGGAGGGCCACCATCTCCCGGTTGGCGGCTGAGACCTCCTCCGGGCCGGCGTTCGTGGCCACCACCCGGTCGGACAGCCGGTGCAGGGTGTCGCGGTAGGCGTCGTCGATCCCGAGCAGTTCGCCGATGACCCCGATCGGCAGCGGCAGCGCGAAGTGCCGGATCAGGTCGACGACTCCGCCGTCGGCGGCGCGCTCAAGCCCGTCGAGCAGGCCGGCGGTCATCTCCTCGACCCGTGGACGCAGGAGCTCGACCCGCCGGGCGGTGAACGCCTTGCTGACCAGGGAGCGCAGCCGGCGGTGGTCGGCGCCGTCGGCCGTCGTCATGCCCGGCACCGTGGCGAAGGTCAGCAGGGGCCAGCCGGCCGGGATCCGCCCGTCGCGCAGCGCCGCGAAGTGCCGGGCGTCCTTGGCGACGTCGGCGCGGGAGAGGAACTCCTTCAGCGCCTCGTGCCCGAGCACCGCCACGCCCTCGACGTCTCCGGGAAGCACGACCGGTGCGACGGCCCCGCGCGCGAGCAGCCGCGCGTTGTCGGCGTGCGGACTGCCGCCGGCCGGGTTCAGCCGGTACGGCGGGACGGAAGAGGTGTTCACCATGCCCTCCTCGGCACGACCGGGTCCGTGGACCCCGCTGCCGTCGAGGCTACTCGTGGGGACCGCTCCACAGCGGAGAACATCGGCCCTTCTCTGGAGACGCGGCCGGGAGTCGAACCCGGAGATCGGTCGGTGTTGCAAGCCGCCGCCCGCAGCCGGCGAGAACCGCGCCCTGGTGTCCAGCGCAGCGCAGACGGGACTCGAACCCGCAAGCACCGGAATGAAGGTCCGGCGGCTGTACCCGATTTGCCTACTGCGCCAGGCGTACCCCGTGCGGGAATCGAACCCGCGATCTCCGGATTGAGAGTCCGGCGTCTTCACCTGCGTCGACCAACGGGGCAGGAAAGCGGAGAGGGTGGGATTCGAACCCACGGAGGCACGGTGTCCTCACACCCTTAGCAGGAGTGCCCGATAAACCTGGCTCTGGCACCTCTCCGAAGTACGCCGTCAGAGAATTGAACTCTGTTCCCCGGGGTAAGAACCCGGTGCATCACCCGTTATGCTTACGGCGTCCAGAACCGTACTCGGGACTCGAACCCGATTCCCCTGCTTGGAAGGCAGGTGCCTCACCCGTTCGGCTTGTACGGCATGTCATCGACACGTCGGAACGGCAGGATTCGAACCTGCGATCTCCGCTACCCGAAAGCGGCGCCCTGCCAAGCTGGGCCACGTCCCGTGGTGTGTCGCCGCGCGATGACGGCGACTCGTGGACCAACCGGGATTCGAACCCAGGAACTCCTCGGTGCAAGCGAGGCATGATTCCGTTTCACCATCGGCCCAAGTGCTCGTGAGCGGATGTCTCACGAGCCGATGTTCTCCACTGTGGAGTTGTCAATTTCCGGACCCGCATGAGGGCATGAAGCGATAAGAAAAGGCCGCTGGGGATGTCTCCTCCGGCGGCCTCTGGATCAGGGACTGAACGTCGCTATCCAGAGGTTCGTTCGGGCTCACTGGAGCCACTAGGAGAAGCACACGGACACTTGGCCGCCTCGGCGCCGGGTTCGTACGTCATCGTGTGCTCCTTTCTCGTTCGCGCTTTCTGGTCTCTATCGTAAGGACTCGCCCGGGAAAGGCAACCTTATTTTCCCGACGTTTTCCCTCAGTCGCGCAGCGCGGCCGAGATCGCGTCGAGCCGGCGGTCGACGGGACCGGCGGTGAACAGGCCCGTGCCCGCGCCCGCGAGTTCGCCGGCGGCCGGCCGGAGACGCGCCTCAACCCGCTCCAGCACCACCCGGTCGCCGAGTTCGAGCGCGGCCTCCGCCTCCACGCAGCACAGCGCCTCGTACGTCAGGTCCGCGGGAGGTTCGGCGAGCGCGCGCAGCGCCGTACCGGCCTCGGCTCGGCGGCCCGACCGCAGCAGGACGAGGGGCTCGACCCACGGCCGGTACGGCCCCCAGTCCGCGTCGGGGTCGACCTCGGCCTCCGGACCGAGCCGCAGGCACAGCAGCGCCATCGGCAGCAGCCCCCGCTCGACGCCGGGCATCCCCGCACCGTCCAGCCGTACGGCGGCGGCGCGGTAGGCGTCCTCGGCCGACGGCCGGCCCTCGGCGGCCAGCCGCAGCGCCGCGTACCACTGCGTGAACACGCCGACGAGCGGGAGCTCGTGCCGCGCGGCCAGGCGGTCCACGGCGGACGCGTGCTCATCGGCCGTCGCGAAGTCGGCCAGCGCGGCGCGCGCCTGGATGCGGATCAGGTGCCCGAGCACCTCGTACGTCACCAGCCCGCGCCGCGCGGCCAGTTCCACCAGCTCGACGCCGATCGCGTCCCGCCTCCGGGCGAGCCCCGCCCGCGTACAGGACTGCATGAACCTGCCGTTGAGCGCGAACGCCAGCAGCGCCGGATCGTCCAGGCGGCGGGCGAGGTCCTCCGCCTCGCGCGCGGCCGCCGGTCCACGCGGGGAGCGGGTGCCGCGCATCTCCAGCGCGACTGTGGCCAGCAGGCGGGCACGCGCCGCCGGCGCGTCCGCCGGCAGGGCGGCGAGCGTACGTTCGGCCGCCGCGACGATCTCCGCGGCCTGCCGCGGGTCGTCGCTGCGCGTCCAGATCGCCGGGACGTCGTACGCGCCGATCACCCGCGCGGTCAGCTCCGGATCACCGAACTCCTCCGCCGCGGCGATCGCCGTCATGCGGTGCGTCCGCGCCGCCTCCAGGCCGCCGCCTCCGGTCACCGCGAGGTTCCGCAGCAGGCCGACCGTGGACTCGATCCGGGCGCGGGCGCCCGCGCCGACCGTACGGTCGTAGGCGGCGGTCGCGTCCGTCCACAGCCGGGCCGCCGTGGTCACCGGCGCGTCCAGGCGCGGATCCTGGGCGAGGATCTCGGCCTCGAGCCGACGCAGGCCGGGGCCCGGGTCCAGCCCGAGCCCGCCGGCCAGGGTCGCGCGCGCCCGGCGCAGCACCGCGAGCGCGTCCGCCTGGCGGCCGGTCCGGTACAGGGCGAGGGCGAGCAGCCGCCAGCCCTCCTCGCGCCACGGATGCCCGGCCACGTGCGCGTCCAGGTCGGGTACCGCCTCGCCGGCTGCGCCGAGGGCGAGCCGCGCCTCCGCCTGACGCTCGACCGCGTGCAGCCGCAGTTCCGTGAGCCGGGTCCGCTCCGCCCGGGCCCAGTCCTGGTCGGTGAACTCGGCGTACGCGGGCCCGCGCCACCACGTCAGGGCCTCGGTCAGCCGGGCGAGCGCCTCCTCGGGCGGACCCTTCGCGGCGACGGCCCGCTCGAAGCGCCAGGCGTCCACGTCGTCGGTCCGCAGCGCGTACCCGGGCCCCTCGGTGACGAGCAGCCGGGCCGGCGCCCGAGGCGGCCGTCCCGGCTCCAGCGCGCGACGCAGCGCCCCGACGAAGGTCCGTACGGCGCTCACCGCACCGTCGGGCGGGTCGATCCACAGGTCGTCGACCAGGCCGGACACCGGGACGACGCGGCGGCGAGCGATGATCAGCCGGGCCAGTACCGCGCGGTGCCGCGGCCCCTTCAGGTCGACGCGGTCCCGTCGGCGTCCCACGCCGCCACCGGCCCCAGCACCCCGAACCGCACCCGCCCGTCCCCTCTTCCGTCGCGCTGACCGGATGCTCATTCGCGCCCGGCAGGCTGCCTGGTGTCTCGTTCCTCCACCGTACGGAAAGGACGGCACCATGCCGCCTGTCATCCCCGGCTTCGACTACCGGCGCGTCCCCGTCGCCGACGGCGTGTCCCTGAACACGGCCGTCGGCGGCACCGGCAGCCCGATCGTGCTGCTGCACGGCTTTCCGCAGACCCACCTGATGTGGCGGCACGTCGCCGCCGACCTCGCCGCGGACCACACGGTGATCTGCCCCGACCTGCGCGGGTACGGGGCGAGCGACAAGCCGGCCGAAGACGACGAGACCACGTACGCGAAGCGCACGATGGCCGCCGACGTCGTCGCCCTGGCCCGGGCCCTCGGACACGAACGCTTCGCGCTCGCCGGGCACGACCGGGGCGCCCTGGTCGCGTTCCGCGCCGGCCTGGACCACCCCGACGCGGTCTCCCACCTGGCCTGCCTGGACGTCCTGCCGACCCTGGACATGTGGGAGGTCATGCACGGCACGACGGCCGCGGTGGGCTTCCACCTGTACCTGATGGCCCAGCCGCCGGGCCTGCCGGAGCAGATGATCGCCGCGAGCGCGGACGCGTTCTTCGGCCACTTCCTCGACATCTGGGCCCTCGACCGTACGGCGATCCCCGCCGACGTCCGCGCCGCGTACCTGGACGCCTGCCGTGAGTCCGTGGTCTCGATCGTCGCCGACTACCGCGCCTCCGCCGGCATCGACGTACGGCACGACACGGCCGACCGCGAGGCCGGGCGGCGGCTGGAGATGCCGGTCACCGTCCTCCAGCAGGACTGGGGCGCGGCCCTGGGCTTCGACGCGGCCGTCCTCTGGCGCACCTGGGCCACCGACCTGCGGCATTCGTCGGTGAAGTACGGCCACTTCATGGCCGAGGAGGCCCCCGCCGAGGTCGCCGGGGCCTTGCGCGCGCTGGTCGCCGCTTAGACGCCCGTGCTCACGCGCTGCTCGGCCGGGCCGGGTCGAACACCTCGTTCACCGTGATCCGGTCGAACGCGTCGAGCAGCGCCCCGGTGCCCTCGGTCACCTTCAGGTCGATCTCGGCGGGATGCAGCGGTACGAGGGCGAGCAGCGAGATCTGCTTTCCCTCGGCGGTGATGACGGTGTGCGCCTCCTCGGGGTGGTCGACCATCGGCGCGACGAGGACACCGGCGAACGGGGTGCCCTCGGCGTACGGTTCGGCCGGATCGCCGTTGGGCACCGAGTGCCAGACCCCGATCCAGGTGTCGTACTCGTGCGGCAGGCGCGCGACCGTCTTCAGGAGCCGGACGGGCCAGTACGCCTTCTCGTCGTTCAGGGCGTCCGCGCTCAGCGGCCAGTCCGGGGGCAGGCAGATGAGAAGCTCGGCGTACGGGCCGACGCCCTCCGGGACCGTCATGGGCAGATCGCTCATCCCGGAGGTGACGAGGGTGTAGTACGGCCGCTCGGGGCTCGGTTCCACCACGTGCACGTCGATGTGGACGAGGTCGGAGATGAACTCGTGCCACACGAACGCGATCTCCCCGAAGTGCCGCTGGATGTGCCGCTTGACGGCCTCCGCGGTGTCCGGGTCGGTGGGCGCGGCGGGTTCCCACTCACGCTCCCGCGCCGCGTACCGGAACAGCCCGCTGCCGGTCGGCGCCTCGGAGGGTTCCATGGCGGGCGAGCCTAGAGGAACCCTCCGACGGTGGCAGGATCAGGGCCGTGAGGGGGACGATGGAGATCCTGTCCTATCCGAACAGCCGCGAACCGTGCCTCGTCGAGCGCCGAGTGGCGCGGCTCCGTCTGCACCGGCCTGGCCTGGGAGGGGTTCGTCCCAGATGACGCGGCCAAACGATCTTTTCTGGCCGTTTCTCTGCCCACATGTCACAGATGGCCGGGCTGTCTCGTCTTTGGTGTCGGAGACAAAGCTCCGAGGACCTCGACGTGCTGATCAACAACACCGGCATCAGCGGCCCCGGGCACCAAGAAAGGAAATAATGCATAAAGTCGTCAAGAAGGTGGCGCTGTCGGTCAGTGCAGCGGTCGCGCTCGCCGTACCGCTCTCGGTGAACAATCCGGCAATGGCGGCCTCGTCACCGATCGCGGCATGCGGTGGCGGCTCGTACCACGTCATCGACAAGCATGATCTGGGCCCGGCCGTCATTTACCTGCTCTACAACGGCACCACCAACTGCGTGGTCACCTGGAAGGACAGCCCGAACACCACCAGCGTGTACGCCAGCATCCAGCGGCAAAGCGACGGAAAAGAGGTCCAGGACGTAGGTCACTACTCGACCTACGCCGGTCCGGTGAAGCTCAACGCTGCCGGAACGTGCGTCTGGTGGATGGGAGGCTACGGGAACTCCTACGAGTGGGGTTCGGGCTGGTCGCACTGCGGCTGATCAGTTCGTACGGGCGGCGGACAGGCGCAAGCGCTCGGCCAGGGCGTAGAAGACGAAGAAGTTGGGGATCGACCGCACCATGGTGCGGGTCAGCGACAGCCACTTGCCCTCGACGCGCAGGGACACCTGGCCGTCCTTGACCTTGATCTCCTGGATCCGCCGCCACGGGACGGACTTCCCCGAGGCCGACACCGTCTCCCGGTTGAGGGAGATGTCGCCGAACGACAGTGTGCCTCCGGACTGGATCGTGGCGACCGCGCGCGGGAGCTGAGCGTCGGTCACGGCCTGCTGGATGGCCTTGCCCCATTCTTCGGGCCGGTGGAACCCGCCGGCGAGCCCCAGAGTTTCGCCGGCGGGGTCGATGAGCCGGTACGAGTAGGTGGTGCGGACGTAGCCGCCGTTGCGGTAGTGCCGGACCGTGTTCTGGTAGACGGTGGTCGAGTCCCACCGCCGTACGTGGATCCGCCCTCCGACGCCGACGCAGACCAGGCCATGCTCGAAGAGCAGGAGTCGCTGGCCTTCCTTCTTCTGGTTCAGCAGTGCGATACGCCCGAACTGGAAGCCGAAGACGACCGCGAAGATCAGGCCCAGGATCGTGAGGAAGACGACTCCCGTGGCCAGGCCGATCAGTGCCAGCACCAGTGCGACACCCGCCACCACGCCGCCCACCGTCAACCGGCCCTTGGGCATCAGCGTCGCCGGATAGGTCGCCCGGTGGCCACCGAGTCGCGCCCGATGAGCAGCCTCACTGATCCTCGCGGAGACGTCTTCTGCTTCCATGGCCTGCTCTCACTCGGTAAACCGCACGGTTCCGTTCATCGAGACAATATTGTCTGTATGCCTGAGCCGGGCAAGCCACGGGTGAACACCCGCCGTACTCCGGCTCGGTGTCGGCGACCGGCGGGGGGCCGGTCGCCGACACCGGTTCAGGTCAGGCGGATGATGTGGCGGCCCGGCCGAGGTGCGCTTTCACGGCTTCGCGCACGCCACCAACCGCCCGCCACCCCACCCAACCCCTTTTCACGCCGTACGCGACGGCTGGTCGAGTGCGCCGGCACGGGCGGCGGCCAGGGCCGCGGCCGCGGCGCGTTCGGCGACGATCTCGTCGAACGGCTCGTGGGTCACCAGCAGCCGGTAGTACAGCGGCGCTCCGATCATCCGGATGACCTCGACCGGATCGGTTGCCTCGGGCAGTTCGCCGCGAGCGATGGCGCGGTGAACGATCTCGGCGGCCTGCGTGTTGCGGCGGGTCCAGAACTCGCGCAGCCCTTCCGCGGCCGGCGCGTTGTGCACCGACTCGGCGATCAGCGCCAGCACCAGCGACCCCGCGACGTGGTCGGTGAAGAACCGCGAGATCTGCACGGCGAGCCGACGGAGGTCCTCGTCGACCGTACCGGTGTCGGCGAGGGGGATCTCGGCGGCGACGAACTCGTTGAGCAGTTCCATCAGCAGCCCGGCCGTGTCACGCCATCGCCGGTACACCGTGCTCTTCGCGACACCGGCCTTGTCGGCCACCCGTTCGATGCTCAGGCCCTCGTACCCGACCTCGACCAACACCGCGCGCGTCGCCGCGATCACCGCCTGCCGGACCCGTTCGGTGCGGCCACGCGGGCGGAGGGTGCCGGGGGCTGGACGTTCCGCAGACAAATAAAACTCCCGTTGCATTAGTGGGCGACATGCGTCTAGCATGACCGCTAACGCTCCAAGCGTTTCATTAATTCCGTCCGGACGCATGCCAGCGGTCCGCGCCGCCGGTTCGTCCACCCACCCATCCCGAAACGGAAGCGATCAGCGATGAACGACAGCACCGTACGACGCATCGCCGGCGGCGCCGGCCTTGTCGCCGCCCTACTGACCCTGGTCGAGGTGCCGCTCTACTTCGTCTACGACGGACCCCCGCCCGACGCCAACGTCCTGACCCGCAGCCTGTTCGGGCTGGTCGGGCTGACCTTCCTCGCCGTGTTCATGGTCTACCTGCGCCCGATGCTCACCCGCCGCGATCCCCGCGTCGAGCCGATGGCCACGCTGGCGGCGGCCGCGGGGCTCATGTGGGTGACGGTCGAGTTCGTCTCCAACGGGCTGGAGACCGGCGCTGTCATCCAGTCGGCCGAACCGATCGACCCGACCATCGCCGTCAGCGGAACGTACCTGCTCTACGGCACCATCACCCGCCTGATCGAGGCGCTGTTCCTCATCGCGTTCGCGGCCACCGTGCTCCGGGCCCGGAGCCTGCCCCGGTGGACGGCGTGGTCGGGTCTGCTGCTCGCCGCGATCAACCTGGCGTTCGTGCCCTCGATCTACTTCGGCAACGACCCGGCCAACTTCTACGCCGCCAACGGCTGGGGCACCACCGCCACCATGGGCGGACTGTTCATGCTGTGGCTCCTCGCCACGGCCATCGCCACCCTCCGCGCCAAAACCGACACCACCACCACCGCCCCCGCGCACGCACGCGAGGTCTTCACCCGCTGACCGGCCATCCGGCCTCGCGCATCGTGCGAGGCCGGCATGCCCCGGCCTACCGCGTGCTCAGCACGTGGAGGGCCGGGGATTCGCCGTAGACGTTCTCCGACACCGCGTACAGGCGGCCGCCGGGGCCCCACGCCAGCGCCTGCGGGACGAGCTTGAGCGGCGAGGACGGGTCGACCCCGAAGTCCCAGCCGTGCGTCGGCGTCGTTCCGGCGGAGGGGAAGACGGCGACGTCGTTCGCGTGGCTCGAGTCGTCGATCCCGGTCGCGACGTAGGCGCCGTCGGGAGAGATCTCGACCGCGTTCGGAAAGGCGCCCGTCTCGTACGTCGCCACCTGGGACAGATCCGTGGTGGACAGCGCGGTGACGTGGTACGGATAGCCGGCGGCGACCAGTGCGCGCGACCCGTCGGGTGTCACCGCGACGTCGGCGAGGGTCGAGCCGGCGGCACCGGTGACATGCTCCAGCGCGGCCGTGTTCCCGTCCAGCCGATACTCGCGGACGATGCCGGGGCTCAGCCCGGGTTCGCCGGTGATCAGCGGCCCGTCGGGGGCGTCCGGGCGAGCCGCCAGGACCGGGGGTTGCTCCAGCTCGTACGGCCCCTCCTGGCCGAGTGCGACGACCGGCTCCCCGTTCGTCACCGTGAGGCTGCCGAGTTCTCCCTCGCCGGTCCGGCATCCGTAGCCGAACCACAGGACGTCTCCGACCCGGGCCAGGTGAGTGGGGCAGGTCGTCGTTCCGGTGGCGTAGCGAGCGGTCTCCCGCAGCGAGGTGGTGTCGATCGCGGCCACCGCGTCCGCCTCGGACAGGGCGACGTACAGCGTCGAACCGTCGCCGCTCAGCACCATGTCCGCCGCGCCGGGCAGGTCGTGCAGGACCGTCGAGACCTGTCCTTCCAGGCTCAGCACCGCCACCGCGTCATCGGCCGTGCCACCGGAGGCGAACACGTGCTGGTGACCGCCGTCCACGGCGAGGGAGGAGAAACCCGCCAGCGGCAGCGAGGTCACGCCGTCCGCGTGGGCGGGGGAGGCGAATCCCGCCACCGGTAGGGCCATCGCCAGTGCAACCATCATTCGACGCAACATCGTGTCCTCTCCGAGGGCCGCCCGGCGGGCCCCGTTCCATGACGTGAGACGACACAGGCGCCCGAAATGTGAGGCCGTGGCCTGTTCAGGCCAACCGTCGAGCCGCGGTGGCCGGGTCGGCGGCGTTCCGGTCGCGTCGTACCAGGACGAGCGCCGGGAGCAGCGCGGCCGCGGTCAGGACGAAGGTGGCCGGGTAGCCGAGCCGGGTGACGGTCAGGCCCGCGCAGAACGCGCCGGCGGCCATGCCGAGGTCGTACGCGGCGTTCCAGATCGCGCTCACCGCGCCCTCTTCCCCGGCGGCGACGCGCGTGTACATCAGCGTCAGTGTCGCGTTCTGCAGCACGCCGAAGCCGGTGCCGAACACGAGCGCTCCGGCGAGGACCGCCGCGGGGATGCTCGTGCAGACGAAGGCGGCCATGCCCGCGGCGGACAGGATCAGGCCCGGCGCCAGAAGGCATGCCTGGCCGCGCCGGTCGCCGATCCGGCCGGCGATCCAGCGGCTCACGGTGGATGACGCGGGCTGGATGAACAGCGCGGCCGTGGCCACCCAGGTCGCCTGGCCGCGGGTGGCGAGCGGGAGGAAGGTGACGAGCACCCCGACCGCGGCGGTCGAGGCCGCGAACATCGTCGCCGGAAGCGCGAGCGCCGGGTTGCGCAGGCCGCCGAGGACACCCCGGCGAGGCGCGGAGGCCGCGCGGCGGGGAGCCGAAGCCGTACGGCGGGGCAGTCCCGGTACGGACAACAGCGCGAGCAGGGGCGCCACGGTCGTGACGACGAACACCGGCGTGTAGCCGAAACGGGTCGCCGCCCACACGCCGGCCGGCAACGCGAGCAGCCCGGGTGTCCCGGAGACGATGCCGACGAGGGCCAGCCCCTCACCGCGCCGGTCGGCCGGAATCAGCGCGGCCGTGATGGCTCCGCCGGCCACCACGCTGATCGCGAAGCCCGCACCGCGTACCGCGCTGACGGCGAGGATCACTCCCGGATCGGCGGAGAACGTCAGGACGGCGGTGGGCGCGCCGAGCAGTATCAGGCCGAGGGCCAGCGCCCAGCGGTAGCCGATGCGGCCGACGAGACGTGGCGTCACCAGTTCACAGGCCACGGTGGCGAGCAACAGGGTGACCGTCGCCAGCCCGGCGCCACCGCCGGAGCCGGACTGGTCGGCAAACATCGGCATCACCGACAGCGGCAGATAGAACCCGATCGACGAGCCGATGACGGACACGAACCGGAGCAGAAGAGCGCGGGAGACGAGTTTCGGCGGAGCCACGGTCGTGGTCGGGGCGGTCGCCGCGGGGAGGGTGTCGATTGCCATGCCCAGGACGCTACGGGGCAACCGGGTCACTAGTAAGGTCCAGTTCCATGGCCGTGGAGTGGGCCGGTTCGGGCCCGGAACTGCTGATCACCATCGACCGGGACAGCGCCGTCGGGTTGCGCACCCAGCTGGAGAACCAGCTGCGCGACGCCATCCGCGGCGGGCGGCTGGCGAGCGACGAACGGCTGCCCTCCTCCCGCGAGCTCGCCCGCACCCTGCGGCTGTCCCGTGGGCTCGTCCAGGACTGTTACGCGCAGCTGCAGGCCGAGGGGTACCTCACCAGCCGCGCCGGCTCGGCGACACGGGTGGCCGCCGCCACCGCGCCTCGTACGGACGCCCCGCCCGCGCCGTCTCCCCCGGTGACGCGGCCACGGCACGCGATCGCCGACTTCCGGTCCGGCGTGCCCGACCTCGGCCTGATGCCACGGGAGGACTGGGCGTGGGCGATCCGCGAGGTCTGCAGGACGAGCCCGAACTCCGCCTTCGACTACGGCGACCCGCTCGGCGAACAAAGCCTGCGGGACGTGCTCGCCGCCTACCTGCGGCGGGTACGAGCCGTCGCGGCCACCGGCGATCGGCTCGTCATCTGCGCGGGCATGGCGCAGGCGCTCGGGCTGGTGCTCCAGGCTCTCGCCGCCGACGGCATCGGCACGGTCGCCTTCGAGGACCCCGGACCCGGCACGTCGACGCCACGGCTGGCGGCCGCCGCCGGCATGACCGCCGTACCGGTCGCGGTCGACGAGGACGGCATCGACGTCGCGGCGCTCGAACGCAGCGGGGCACGCGCGGTACTCGTGACGCCGGCCCACCAGTGGCCGACCGGCGTCGTCCTCGCCGGGCACCGCCGGCAGGAGATGATCGCATGGGCCCGCCGGTGCGACGGAGTCATCATCGAGGACGACTACGACGCGGAGTTCCGCTATGACCGCGACCCGGTCGGCTCGCTCCAAGGGCTCGCGCCCGACTGCGTCATCTCCCTCGGAACCGTGAGCAAGTCGCTCGCGCCGGCGCTGCGCCTGGGCTGGATCGTCGCACCTCCGAGGCTCCTCGGCGCACTGGCCGAGGGCAAGCGCCTCGCCGACCGCGGCAGCCCGGGCCTGGACCAGCTGGCGCTGGCGACCCTCATCGAGTCGGGCCGCTACGACCGGCACCTGCGACGCATGCGCGCCGAGTACGCGACGCGGCGCGTGACCCTCATCGACGCCCTCTCCCGCCACGCCCCCGGCCTGCGCGTCACCGGACTCGCGGCCGGCTTCCACGCCGTGCTCCACCTGCCCGCCGGCACCGACGAGAACGCCCTGATCGACGAGGCTCGCCGCCGCGGCGTGGGGCTGTACGGCATGGCGGCGCTCCGGCACTCCGGTGGTACGGCCCCACCGCAGCTCGTCCTCGGCTTCGGCGACACCGGGAAGCGCGCCATCGAGGCGGGCATCGCCGCCGTCGCCGACCTGCTGGGGCCTGACTCATGAGCGGCGACGCGCGCTCACCACATAGGCCCCGATGAGGATGAGGACGCATCCCAGGAGCTGGAGCGGCGATGGCCGTTCGTTCAGGAAGATGGCGGCCATCGCCACGGCCCCCGCCGGGGTGAGCAGCAGGATGCTCGCGCCGACGTGGCTCGGCAGCCGGGGCGAGCACAGGGCCACCAGCAACCAGCCGACGATCTGGCTGGTCAGCGAGGCCACCAGGAGCCACCCGAACGCCGCCCAGCCCGGCGCCAGGTCCACGCCCTGCCAGAACGCCCCGCCGACGAGCGAGGCGAGAGCCGCGGCCGCCGTGACGTCGCGATAGGCCCCGATGGGCAGCCTGCCGTCGCCGCGCCGCAGCAGGAAGAGGAAGCCCGCGTAACAGAGCGCCGCGAGCACCGCGAGCGCCGCACCCGTACCCGGCGCGCGGCCGGTGGAGGCGCCGTCGGCCAGGCCGGCGGTGAGCACCACCCCGGCGATCAGGATCGGCAGTGCCAGCGCGAAGGCCGCGGTCACCCGCTCGCGATCGATGATCCACGCGAGCAGCGGGACCAGCACGACCTGGACGTTGACGAGCACGGTCGACAGGCCGGCGCCGACGTCGGCGATCGCCTGGGTCCAGAGCAGCATGTCGCCGGCGAAGAGAACGCCGGCCAACGCCGGCAGCCACCGGCCTCGGACGCGCGCCCCCGTACGACGGCGCTCCCGGCGCGCCAGCACGGCCAGTACGGGGAGGGCGGGCAGGCAGCGGTAGAACGACGCGGTTCCGGGCGAGGTGCCGGACAGGTCGATCACGACCGGGGAGACGGACACGCTGAGGGCGCCGAGGGCCATTCCCACGGCGGGACGGCGCGCCGGCACTTCGGCGAATCGCCCGTCTCGTTCCCGCGTACGCGTGACACCGAGGCGTTTCCGGACCGTGCCGTCCATGGTGAGAGGCCCCCTCGTCGTACCGATCGGTCACCGGTTCTTGCGGGGGTACCCGCGACCTGTATATGGATTCATGACAGATCCGGGCGCTTTTGATAAGCAACTCTTATGTTGGATGTGCGACGCCTACGCGTGCTCCTGGCCGTGGCGGCCCAGGGGTCGTTCTCCGCTGCGGCTCGAGCCCTCTCCTACAGCCAGCCGGCCGTGTCCCAGCATGTCGCGGCGCTCGAGCAGGAGCTCGGCGTCCGGCTCGTCGAGCGCGATCGGCGCCGCGTCCGGTTCACCGAGGCCGGCCGGGCGCTCGTACGCCGCGCCGAGACGATCATCGACGAGCTCGACCTGGCAGAGGCCGAGGTGCGAGCGGTCGCCGACGGGCGGGCCGGCCGGGTACGGATCGCGACGTTCGCCAGCGCCGCCTACACGCTCGTACCCGCCGTCATCAGCCTGCTGCGGACCCGTCATCCGGGCGTCGAGCCGGTGTTGTCGCTCGCCGAGCTCCCGGCCGAGGCGATCGGCGCCGTCCGCTCCTGGCACGCCGACCTGGCGCTCACGGTCGGCCAGGAGCCCGCCGCGGACCTGTGCACCGACGTGCTCTTCGACGATCCGCTGCGTGTCGTGCTGCCACGTCACGATCCGCTCGCCGCCGCGACCGCCGTGCGTCTCAGCGATCTCGCCGACCGGCCCTGGGTCATCGGCGGCGGCCCCGAGTGCCCGGACGCGGCTCTGATCCTCGCGGCGTGCCGGCGCCGCGGCTTCGACCCGCGGGTGGCACTGTCCTTTCCCACCGACGACTACACCGCGGTCCAGGGCATGGTCGCCGCGGGCGTGGGAGTGGCCCTGCTGCCGGACCTGGCACTCGGCGTCTCCCACCGTGGCGTGACCGTACGCCCCCTCGCCGGCGAGGACGCGGTCACCCGCACGGTGTTCGCCGTCACCAGGTCCGACCCGCGAGAGATCGTCGGGCAGCTGGCCGGCATCCTCCGCGAGGCCCACGCGGTGGCCTCAGGTGGCGCGACCGTAGTTGAGGAGAAGGGTGCCGTTCTTTCCTCGCTCCAGGTCGTCCAGCCTCCATTGCTGGAGCATGTCGCCGTCGAACACCCGGCTTCCGCGTCCGACCACCGCGGGGGCGACGACCAGTCGTAGTTCGTCGACGAGCCGGGCCCGCAGCAACGTACGGGCCAGGCTGATGCTCCCGTGGACGCCGATGTCGCGGCCGGGTCCCTGCTTCAACTCGGTCACGTAGTCGGTCACCGAGGTGGTGACCGGAGTGCTGTTCGCCCAGTCCTGAGTGAGGGCAGAGGACGTGACGACGTGCTTGCGGGTGCCGTTGATGAAGCTCGCGAAGGGCTCGAAGTCCGACTTCGGCCAGTACCCGGACCAGTCGTCAAAGGTCCCGCGGCCGAGCAGGACGTCGTCCTGGGTCTCGATGACCCTGCCGAGGTAGGGGAGCAGCTGGGGCCCGTCGTCGGCGAGCCAGTCGCCCTCCTGGTGCTGGTGGGCGATCCCGTCGAGGGACATGATGTGGTAGAGCACGACCTTGCGCATGGGTTCTCCTAGGGTCAGTTCTGGTCGCGGACCGGTGTGTAGACGTGCTCGACGGACCCGTCCGGGAAGGTGCGGGTGCCGGTGAGCTGAAGCGGCGTGGTCGCGCTCTTGTCGGGCGTGAGCCGCAGACCGTCGCCGAGCAGGATCGGCATGACGACCACGCCGAGTTCGTCCAGCGCGTCGATGTCGCGGAAGGCCTGGATGGTCTGCTGGCCGCCGACCAGGTGCACGTCGCCGGTGAAGTCCGCCTCGCGCATGAGGCGGAGCAGCTCGGCCGGGTCCGCGGCGGACACGACGTCCGCGGGCGTCCCTTCCGGGAGCGGCCGGCTGGTCAGCACGAACACCCGCAGGTTCGGCCACGGCCAGTGCGAGGACCCGACGGCCGGCGCGAAGGTGTTGCGGCCCATGACCACCGCGCCGCAGCCGGCGATGAACTCCGGGAGGCCGTGCGAGAGGCCGGACTCGAAGTCCGGTGCGGTCAGGATGGTGGGCAGCCCGTCCGGCGACGCGATGTACCCGTCGACGCTGACGGCCATGTGGGTGCGGATACGCATGAGATGTCTCTTTCGTTCGAGTGCCTGTCCAGGATGTCCGGCATCGCGGCCGGGCACATTGGGCTGATGCCTTAGGCGGATCGCTCCGCCCTCTTTAGATTCCGGGCGCGGCTACTCTGTGGCCATGGCGAACCGGCTGGTGAGCCCGGTTCTGGTGGGCCGGGAGCGGGAGCGTACGGCGCTGCTCACCGCGTACGGCGACGCGGGGCGAGAGGCGACCGTGGTGCTCGTCGCCGGCGAGGCCGGCATGGGCAAGACCCGGCTCGTACGGGAGTTCACGTCCGGACTCGGCGCGTCCGCGCGGACGGTGGCGGGCGGGTGCACCGATCTGGGCGCCGACGGGCCGCCGTTCGGCCCCTTCGTCACGGCCCTGCGCCGGTTGGTGCGGGCCGTGGGCGCCGACCTGCTTCCCGGCCGCGGCCGGCGCGGGCTGGCCCGGCTGCTCCCGGAACTCGGTGAGGACGAGGGCGATCCGGACCGCGACCTGGGCCGGGCCCGGCTCTTCGAGGAGATCCTCCTGCTGCTGGAGGGCGGCGCGACCGACCGGCCGCTGGTCGTGACGCTGGAGGACCTGCACTGGGCCGACCGGTCCACCGGCGAACTCCTGACCTTCCTGGCACAAAACCTCAGCGCGCCGGGTCTCCTGCTCGTCGGAACGTACCGGCCCGACGAGATAACCGCGACGCATCCGCTACGACCGTTGGTCACCCGGGACGAGAACGTACGGCAGATCATGCTGACCGGGCTGGACCGCGACGCGGTGACACAGCAGGTCGCCGCGCTGCTCGGCCATCCACCCGGCGAGCCGCAGGTGGACCGGATCTTCCGCCGGAGCGAGGGAAACCCGCTCTTCGTCGAGGCGCTGGTGGACGCCGGCGACGCCCCCGCCGAGTCGTTGCGCGAACTGCTGCGGACGGATGTCGAGCGCCTGCCCGAGCCGAGCCGGCGGATCGTGCACGCGGCCGCGGTCGCCGCCAGCCCGGTCCACCACGGCCTGCTGGCCGTGCTCACCGGGATGGCCGACCTGGAGTTCGAGGACGCGCTCCGCCCGCTCGTACGCCGGAGGTTCCTCGACGTCGTCGAGGGCGGGTACGCCTTCCGCCGCGACCTGATCCGCGAGGCCGTCTACGAGGGGCTGCTCCCTGGTGAACGGGTCCGCCTGCACCGGCGCTGCGCCGAGGCGATCAGCGCCGACCCGCGGCTGGTCCCCGCCGATCGCGGCCCCGTCGAGATCGCCGCCCACTGGTACGCGGCCGGCGAGGACGCCCACGCCGCCGAGGCCGCCTGGCAGGCCGCCGAGTCGGCCGGCCGGACGTACGCGTACGCCGAACGACACCGCATGCTCGACCGCGTCCTCCGGCTGTGGGACCGGCTGCCGGACCGGATCGGTGTCGACCGGCTCACGGTCATGGAGATGACCGCCGAAGCCTGCCTGAACGCGGGTGAACTGGCCGCCGGAATCGCCGTGGCGACCGCCGCGCTGGACGAGTCGCCGGACCCCGAGCGTGCCGCCGTACTGCTCGAGATGCGCGCGGCGATGCGTGACCGCAACGGCCAGGACCCGCTGCCCGATCTGCTGGAGGCCGCCGGATCGCCGGCGGTACGAGGACGGGTGCTGGCCGAACTGGCCGTCGCCCAGCGCAACCAACGCCTGCTGGCGCCCGCCCGCGCGTCGGCCGAGGAGGCGCTGGAGATCGGCCGCCGAACCCACGACGGCGTCGTCCAGGCGAAGGCACTCGTCACCCTCGCCGCCCTGGCCGCCGCGAACGCGGACCTTCCGACGGCGAACGACCTGTTCGCCCAGGCCGCCGAGGCCGCCTCCGACGCCCACGACACCCGGTTGCTCGTGGCGATCACCGAGTCGGACGCCCTGGAGACCCTCGGCGAACACGCCCGAGCGGCGGAGGTCGCCCGGCAGGGCATGACCCTCGCCGACCGCCTGGGGTTGACGCGCACCCGCGGCACGCTGCTGGCGCCGAACCTGTCGGAGTCGCTGCTCTCACTCGGCCGCTGGCCCGAGGCGAGCCAGGTCAACCGGGACGCGCTCAGCCTGACACCGCCGCCGTTGTACCGGGCGTACCTGCAGATCATCCAGGCGACCGTCGACCTCAGACGGGGAGCCACGGACCAGGCGGCCGCCGCGGCCGAGCAGTCCAGGACCGTCATGCGCGGCAACAACCGGGGCGAGGAGTCGTGCCTGGAGCCCGACCTGCTGGACTGCCGGCTCGCCCAGGTCAAGCAGGATGTCGGCGCCATGGCGGCGGTCATCGGGCACGTCCTCGACGATCACGATCTGCTGGTCAGCCCCCGGTACGGGTGGCCGCTACTGCTCACCGCCGCCCGAAGCCTCAACGGCCACCGGCAGGCCTCGGGCCTGATCCAACAGTTGGTCACCTGGAGCAAGAAGCTCACGGTCACCGGCCGCCTGCAGCAGGCGCACCGGGTGACGTTCGACGCCGAGATGAGCTCGGACGTCGACGCGTGGCTCCCGGCGATCACCGCATGGCGCGACCTCGAACAGCCCTACGCCTTGGCCGAGACCTTGCTCCGCGCCGGCCGAGCGGCCCTGTCCGCCCGTGACAGGGATCGGGCGATCGCCCTGCTGACGGAAGCTCTGTCGATCGCGACCGAGCTGGGAGCCGGACCGCTGCGTACGGAGATCGAGAGCCTGACCCAGCGGTCCCGGATCCCCGTCGACACGACCGCCTCACCCGCCCGGTCGGAGACCGGTCTCACCAAGCGCGAACTCGAGGTGCTGGAACTCCTGACCGCCGGCCTGAGCAACCGCCAGATCGGCGAGCGCCTGTTCATCTCCGCCAAGACCGCCGGCGTCCACGTGTCGAACATCCTGACCAAGCTCGGAGTGACAACCCGCCTCGAGGCCGTCGCCTGGGCTCACCGAACCCACCTCTTCGACCAGGAACGCTAAGGCGTTTCTCCGTGGTTCAGCCCGAGTCCTTCTCGGCGACCCGGCCGTTGGTGACGTGTAGGCGGCGTGTGGTGTGCACCGCGTTGATCATCCGGCGGTCGTGGGTCACCAGGAGCAGGGTTCCGGGGTAGGAGTCGAGTGCGGACTCGAGCTGTTCGATGGCGGGCAGGTCGAGATGGTTGGTCGGCTCGTCCAGAACGAGCAGGTTCACGCCCCGCGCCTGCAGCAACGCGAGGGCCGCCCGGGTGCGCTCACCGGGGGACAGCGTCGCCGCGGGTCGGGTCACATGCGCGGCGCCCAGGCCGAACTTCGCCAGCAGGGTACGGATCTCGGCCGGCGACGACTCGGGAACCTCCGCGCCGAAGGCGTCCAGCAGCGCGCCCTCGCCCAGGAACAGGGCCCGCGCCTGGTCGACCTCGCCGATGACCACGCCCGCGCCGAGCGCGGCGTGACCTTCGGCGAGAACGGCCCGGCCCAGCAACGCCGCCAGCAGCGTCGACTTGCCCGCCCCGTTGGCCCCGGTGATCGCCACCCGATCGGCCCAGCCGATCTCCAGGTCGACGGGGCCCAGGGTGAAGTCCGCGCGCCGCACCACCGCGGAACGCAGAGTCGCCACCACCGCCCCGGCGCGCGGCGCGGCGGCGATCTCCATCCGCAGTTCCCACTCTTTGCGGGGCTCCTCGACCACGTCGAGGCGTTCGAGCGCGCGCTCGGTCTGGCGGACCTTGGAGGCCTGCTTCTCGCTCGCGTCGGCCCGGAAGTTCCGGCCGACCTTGTCGTTGTCTCCCCCGTTGGCGCCCCGCGCCTTCTTCCTCGCGTTCCTGACGCCCTTGGCGGCCCACTCCCGTTGCGTACGGCCGCGTTCCACCAGGGCGGCGGCCTTCCCGGCGTACTCCTCGTAGTCGGCCCGGGCATGCCGCCGGGCGACCTCACGCTCGGCCAGGTACGCGGCGTAACCGCCGCCGTAGACGTTCACCTGCTGCTGGGCCAGGTCCAGCTCCACCACCCGGGTGACCGTACGGTCCAGGAACTCGCGGTCATGGCTCACCAGCACCGTGCCGGCCCGCAGGCCCGTGACGAACCGCTCCAGCCGCTCCAGCCCGTCGAGGTCCAGATCGTTGGTGGGCTCGTCGAGCAGGAAGATGTCATACCGGCTGAGCAGCAGCGACGCCATCCCGGCGCGGGCCGCCTGCCCGCCGGACAACGAGGTCATCGGCTGATCGAGGCCCACTGCCAGCCCCAGCTCCGCGGCCACCTCCCCGGCCCGGTCCTCGAGATCGGCGCCGCCCAGGTCCAGCCATCGCTCCAGGGCGGAGGAGTATTCGTCATCGGCGCCCGCACGCCCGCCGACCAGACCCTCGGTCGCGGTGTCCAACTCCCGCTGAGCCTGCGCCACCCCCGTACGACGGGCGAGGAACTCGATCACCGTCTCACCGTGACGCCGCTCGGGTTCCTGCGGCAGGTAGCCGACCGCCGCGGACGACGGGCTGAGCGTCACGGAGCCGCCCTCGGGACGGAGCAGGCCCCCGAGAGTCCGCAGCAGGGTGGACTTCCCCGCGCCGTTGACTCCGACCAGCCCGATGACTTCTCCAGCGGAGACGACCAGGTCCAGCCCGGAGAACAAGGCACGGTCACCGTGGCCGGCGGCGAGGTCCTTCGCGACAAGGGTTGCGGTCATAGAACGCCAACGCTATCCGCCACTGGGTGACCGCCGAACCCAGCCGACGCCCATGCGACGGCAGGCCGGCCTGGGCAACCGCCAGATCGGCGAACACCTGTTCATCTCCGCCAAGACCGCCGGCGTCCACGTGTCGAACATCCTGGCCAAGCCCATGGCGACAACCCGCCTGGAGGCCGTCGCCCGGACCCACCGAACCCACCTCTTCGACCAGAAATGACCGAGGGCGACGACCTATTAGGCATCCGCGAGCGCCGCGGTTCGTTGCACCATCAGGCTGAAGCGGCCTAACCTCACGGGCAGAACACCTAAGACCCGATGTGGGCCATCGGTCGAGGTGGTCCAGCGGACGGGCGAATATGGGTGGATGATGAACGCAAAAGCAGCTGGGCTCGCCCTTGTGGCTGGAGTGGTGCTGCTCTTTCCGGGATTAGCTTGCGGCGCTCACCAGGTGTCGAGTTGTGGGCCACCTTTTCTTGAGGTGGACGCCGGCGCCGTATCGGGGAAGGTTGGTGGGTGCTCCGGTCGTTATTCCTCTTTGGGGGCAGCAAAGATAAAGGTCGGCGCGGTGATCAAGGTAAGCATTTATCATACGCGCAAGACGACCGAGGTGACCTTGCCGTATAGCACCGACCCCCGAGTTGTCGGTTCTTCCTCACGCTCGGCGGATGGGCGGAGCGTGAGATTCCGCGCCATCGCGCCGGGCACAGCCGGCCTCGTGGTGCCTACCGAACTGTGCCCGGCGCGGGATTCTGTCGGAACGGCTACGCCATCGGCGAGCCCCTCGGCACAGCCCCTTGCGCTCTGTCAGATCCTGCGAGTTGACGTCGGGTGACCCTCTCGCGGCCTTATGAGCACGCCTTCCAGGTGTTCTGCCACATGGTCGCTCCGCTGGTGGGGAAGCCCGTCGGCACCGACAGGTCCTTGTCGCTCGTCATCTTGATCGGCTGCCAGCCGACATACTCATAGCCGGGGAAAGGGTCGCCGTCCGAGTCGTAGCCGAGTTCGGCGTCCAGGAACTGGCTGTAGCCGGTCTGCGGCTGGCGCAGGTTGATGTAAGCGTCGTCCACTGATGGGCGCTCGGCGATGAGTTCGCCGGTCCAGCCGTCGTAGTAGTCGCTGGCGAAACCCTTCACACTGCCGATGGGGTCGACGATCGTCGACCACGGGCCCAGCGTGGCCAGCTTGTTCGTCGTCAGGTTGTAGATCTGGAAACTCACTGTTTTGTCTATGGGGTTGTAGTAGGTCATCGATTGGACCTGGTCCAGCGCGGAGACCTTCATATTGACGATGTGCTGCTCGGGAAGCGTCTGGTCCTTGTTCTGGTTCAGTGCTTCCCAGAAAGCGTAGGCATCGTTCGGGCCCGACCCTCCGATGTTGTCGACGCCGGCCTGAAGCAGCCCCCACACGGGGCGATCGCCTGTATCCCACCCGCCGATTCCCGACCAGATGCTGTAGCCCGAGGCGGTCGGACATACCGCGTTGAAGCTCGGTTCCTGCCATCGCACGAACGCCGAAGTGAACGGCGGCTCGTCGGGCGGGTTCACAGCGATGCCTCCGGACCAGTTGTCACTGGTCAAAGGATCGGGCGCGAGCGCCGACTTGGTTCGCTGAGGCGGTCGATGCGTCACGTGGGGGTCGCTGCACATCTCGGGAAGGACGAAGTCGATTTGGTGGTGCGGGTAAAGAGCGTCCCAGCGCGTACGGGCCGGACCGCTCTTCGGGCGCGGTGGGAACCCGTACATCCGCAGTTGAGCATCGGTCGCGGTATGCGGATCGAAGTCGGCAGGCGGCACGGCGACCTTCATGGTGTTGCCGCCCTTGCCGAAAACTCGAACCTTTCCCGTATCGTCGGCGGCGACACTCCGCCGACCTGCGGAGTCGATGGAGTAAGTCTCCTCAACCGGATACTTCTGGCAGTCACGTAATGAGGCTACTGTCTTATCTCCGTTTGCGTCCGAGACCTTTATCGCCCCGAACGCCGGGGTCGAAAGAAGTAATGAGACGACAATTGTCGCGGGCAGGACAGACAGACGCTTGACCAGCATTCGGCCTCCGACGCGAGGGAGCGTGAACGCCGCGATGACTGACGAGCGACGCCGAGGGAACGGTGACACGGGCCGGAGGCGCAGATCAATCCGGTGACCGATATAGGACGTTGTTCTCAGTGGGCGACAAACCAGACTGCCGGCTATCGGCACCCTGCTCTGGACCCAAATCACTGTGGGCCTTCCGGTGCGGAATCTGTGTAAGGTGCGGATCGCCATCGACCATGGCTCCTGCCAGGCGCGATACGTTAATGAGGCCGCCTTCGGCTAGGAATCGATGACGCCGCAGGTGCGCGACACCGCGAGACCGGCCGACCCTCATCGGCTCGCGGCGATCGGCCCGTTCGTCAGCCCGGCGACGCCGTTGGGCGTGCCGATGCCGGTCGGCCCGTCGTACCCGACGACCGCGGTGCACAGGTAGGAGCCTCCGCAGGAGCCGTTGGCGCCGGTGACGATGTCGTTGAACGCCCATGGGCGCGCGTAGGGAAAGGAGCTGGGTTGATCGGCCGTACCCGGGACCCCGGCCAGGGCGTACATGGCGGCGAGCAACGGGGCGGACGCACTGGTGCCGCCGAACACCCGCCAGCCGGAGAACTCGAAACTGTCGTACACGGCGAGACCGGTCATCGGGTCGGCGTCGGCGGACACATCGGCCGCGGTACGGCGAGGACAGCTGAGGTCACGTTGAAAGGACGGCTTCGGCGCGTACGGGGAGCAGCCGGAACCAGCGCCGGACCATGCTCCTTCCACCCAGCCGCGGGGGTTCCGCGCCCGCACGAGCGATGTGCCGCCGACCGCCGTGACGTACGGCGAGGCGGCCGGATAGAGCTGGTGGCCGTAGCCCTGGTCACCCGAGGCGAAGGTGAAGGCCACGCCGGAGTGAGCGGCGAGACGGCGGTCGAAAAGCTCCTCGCCAGAGAACTCGTTCGCGCCCCAGCTGTTGCTGACGAACCTCGCGCCCTGAGCGACGGCCTGGTCCTCCGCGGTGAACAGATTACTGAAGAAATTGTCGTTCGCCTCGACGAGCAGGATCCGGCAGTACGGGCATGCCGCGCTGACGGCGTCCATGTCCAACGAGGCTTCACCGGCCCAGCCCGCGTCGGATGGGGGATAACGTGTCCCGCCATTCTGGTCTATTTTGCGGAAGCAGCCGTTCGCGGTGGTGCACGGCGGTAGGCCGTATTGGTTACGGTAAACCGCCAGATCCTGTTCGGCACTTGGGTCGTCGAAGGCGACGACGATCGCCACGGTTCGCCCGAAACCGGCAGTGGGGAGGCGATACGCGTCGCGAATCTCCGCAGGCCCATATCCGGGCGGCAGGAAACCGGGCGAGACCGTCGTGATGCGGGGCAGATCGGAGCGGAACAGCGCCAGACAGAAGGCCCTACCAGCGCCGGGCGACGGCTCACAGACACGCCGGTACGGCAGCCCGCGCTGCGCTGCGGCGACGGACGGGAGCACTATCAGCGCCAACGACATCAGCGCCAGCAATGGCAGCCGAATCCGCATAAGCCGCATCATCTTTCCCCTTATTGGCTACGTTTCTTAGCGAGAACGAAAGCGAGAAACTTTTTCCCCTGAAGTCGAAAGCCAAATCCTGGCGAGATGACGTTCTCCGCTACGGCCGATTTATCCGATGCACGCCTCAACGGTCGATGTTGAGCGGAACGCGAACAACGTGGTGCGGCCGGCCGAGTCCGCCCTAGCGCCAGATCATGAAGTCGGGGAAGGCGTACCGGCCGGGACGGGCGCCGATCTCCTCGACGGCCGCCTGCACGTCCCGTAGCTGATCCACCGTCATCTGCAGCGGCGGCTCGTCCGGCTGATACGTGGTGCCGATGCGGTAGTCGACACCCGGTTCACTCGTCATCTCGATATGGCAACCGAGGACGTGTGTGACCGGCCGCGTGCCGGCGAACTCGACCAGGCGGCCGACGGTGCGGTGGAATGCGGCCCAGTCCTCGACGTACAGCCGGCCACGGTAGATCGTGTCGCCGGTCAGCAGGAGGCCGGTGTACGGATCGTAGAACGTGACGGCCGCCCTGTGGTGCCCCGGGGTGAGCAGGCATTCGAGCACCCGACCCCCGAGGTCGACGTGCGCGACCTTTTCGGGTTCGTCGGCGAATCCGAAGTGATCCCGGACAGCGCCGAGTCCCGCATCGACGACGGTCGTCCCAGGCCGGTCGGTGAACTGGGCGTCCCCTTGGACATGGTCATCGTGCGCATGAGTGTGCAGCACGAGTAGCCCGTAGTCGTCCCTTGGATGCCCGGCGAGCCGGCGTTCGATCAGATCGTCGACGGTTCGGCGCAGCGGAAACCATTCGGCGGACTCCGTCGCGCCGGTGTCGATGA
Source organism: Actinoallomurus iriomotensis (assembly GCF_030269445.1). Classification (GTDB taxonomy): domain Bacteria; phylum Actinomycetota; class Actinomycetes; order Streptosporangiales; family Streptosporangiaceae; genus Actinoallomurus; species Actinoallomurus iriomotensis. The sequence continues at coordinate 215,583 of NZ_BSTJ01000012.1, read as the reverse complement.
GCACGGCTCGGGTGTTGCCGAACAGCAGGAACATGAACGGCGCCTCATAGTGAACCGCCTTGTTCTGCCGCAGGATGACAGTGTGCTCATTGTAGAAGTGCACCTGAATGTCGGGATCCGTGTTGTGCTTGGCCGACGGCGACCCGTGAATCCACTGCACATCGAGCGATCCGGACACGGGAACGCCTGATGTGAAGTCGATGAGTTGCATGCCCCTACCCATACCCCCGCCGCCCCTCAAAGGCGACTGACTCAGATTCATGCGGACCCTCAGCGACGATGGATCTGTCCGGGCGCGTGGCCTAGGTCGTACTGCCCCGGTCGATGGCCAGTTCGCGTAGGTGGACGGCGAGAGCGCTGGTCCAGACCGTGGTGAACCACCGACGGGCTTGGGTGACGTGCCGCGTGCCGACCGGTGAACTGGGTTGGCCGTGATGGAACATGATCCGCCCAGCACGACGGCGGAAGTACCGCCATCGGCGCCGAGGTGTCCGGGCCATCCCACGATTACTGGCCAAAGAGACGACACCCTCCAAGCCGGAGCGCCAGATCGCCGAGGACGCGACGTGTCTCACACATGAGGTTGGGACACTGCGGCGGCACCTACGCCCACATCTACCCGAAAGACAGCCAAGCGCAGAAACAGGGCCTGACCGCAAACCGCGGCAGGCCTCTCTTCATTGCCGTAGGCCGACACAAAAGTCCGGGTGACGTTCGACGCCGAGATGAGCCCGGCCGTCGACGCGTGGTTCCCGGCGATCACGGCATGGCGCGACGACCCGCCTGGAGGCCGTCGCCTGGGCCCACCGAACCCACCTCTTCGACCAGGACCAACCATCCCACCAATGAAAAGACCGTCGCCTCAGCCCTGACACGGGGAACTCGCAGGTGCGTGCACGGCTCTATTCGTACGGGTCCCGCCGACCGTTGGCTCGCTCGGCACTGACCGGCCTCAGACCGCCACCGGACGGCGCACGGTTCGTACGGCGAAGGCCACCGCGAGGATCGCGACCGCGGCGCCACTGAGCCAGAACGGGGCGCGGAGTCCCCACGCGTGGGCGACGGCACCGCCGGCCAGGGCACCGAGGGGCACGGCCGTGCTCGACAGGGTACGGCTCGCGCTGTTCACCCGGCCCAGGAGCTCGGCCGGAACCAGGCGCTGTCGCATCGTCACCGACAGGACGTTCCACAGGGAGAACGTGAAGCCCGTGCCGCCCCACGCCAGCGCCGTGACCGCCGGGACGGGGAACGCCGCCAGGGCCAGGACCGACGCGGACGTGGCCGCCAAGGCGAGGATCTGCAGGATTCGGTCGTCGAAGCGGCGGATCAGCAGCGGTGTGACCGCGGCGCCGGAGATCCCGCCGACGGCTCCCACGGCGAGCAGAACGCCGAACGCGGTGTTCGACAGGCCCATCGGACCTACGGCGAGCAGCACCAGGAGCGGCTCCCATGACTGGGTGAAGAACGTCAGCCCCGCGCCGGTCAAGATGACGGTACGGACCGTGCCGCTCCGCCACAGCCAGCGCATGCCCGCCGACACCTCGGCGAAGAGCTCGCGGACCAACTGACCGGTCGCCGCGGGCGGCGGGGTGCGGAGCGGGGCGATCAGCACGGCGCCGAGCAGCAGAACCGCGGTGTTCAGGCCGAACGGCAGAGCCGCCGAGGTCGCGAACATCAGGCCGCCCAACGCAGGGCCGGCGAGGTCCAGGCCGGTGCGTTCGGCGGCGGCGAGCGTGCCGTTCGCGCGCTCCAGGGCCGCGTCATCGACCACGCGGGGAAGCAGCGACTGTGCTGCATTGTCGTAGGCCGCCTCGCCCACCCCGAGCAGGAACACCACGACGTACAACAAGATCAGTGAGCGGTCGCCGGCCAGGATCGTGACGCACAGGAGGCCCATCAGCAGCGCGCGGCCGGCGTTCGCCGCCACCGCGACCCGCTCGGGGCGGTTCCGGTCGACGTACACGCCGATCGGCAGGCCCAGGAGGATCCACGGCAGGTACGACACCGCGGTGAGCACGCTGAGCGCGACCGGCTCGCGAGTGATGGACGCGGCGAACAGCGGGAGCGCGACGTGGCGGATCCCGTCGCCCAGATACGCCAGTGCGGCGGAGGCGATGACTCGGGTGCCGTTCGACCGCACGGTCTCAGCCGCCGGGTGCCGGCGAGAGCCGGCACGACTGAGCGTGGTACCCGGTGCCGGGCCTGAGGGCCGCCCCGGTGACACGCCTGAGCGCCAAGCCGGCGACGAGACTGACGGGCACGGTCGGTAGGAGCCGCTGCGACGCCTCACGATCCCCGGCCACCGGCCCGCTGACACCGTCCGCCGCGATGCCCAGTGTCCCTCCTCGCACACTCCGCACGTCAGGACCCAGGGACACGCGTCCGCGGTGCGGAGCGCTCGGCGTCCGAACCGGAGCGCCCGTCGCGATGCTCACCCGGCGGCCGACGTCACCCGCGAAAGTGGCATTCCGAGCCGCCTGATCCTTCATATTCGCGAGATCAGAAGCCGGGTCATTCGATGTGCCGAAAATGGCCCATTCGCCGGGGCAGTGCGTGAATCCACTTTCGGCATCAGCCGCGTATTCATATGGAGTCAATGTGCCACCGCTGCGATCAAGGAGGACTTCCGCAAAGCACACCCCGTCGTGGGTGGACGGGGAGATCGGCAGGCCGGTGCGCGCGCCACGGTGCGAAGCACGCCGACCGACAGGACCGACGGGCCGATGGCGTGTCAGGGCGTGGAGATGAGCACCGTACATGGTGGGCGCCCGGGCCAAAGTGTTGCAGGCCCGGGCGCCTACCGGGTCACGTTACTCGGGTGCCTTTGAGTGCCCTGCTGTTGTTCGTCATAAGGTCACCATAGATCGGCCTCGCACCCCCTCCAAATACTTGATAAAAATTCGAAGTGTCGCCGATCCCGGCATTCATCCGCGCCACGCCGGCGACCTTCTGCGGCGAGACCGAGAACCGCCGTCGCACCCCGGTGGTCGCCGTCCTGGTCGGCCGATCTGGCTCACCGTTGAGGGATCGCGCCGATCCGCGAACCTGGCGAGCTGCGCCTGAGAGGCCAGGCGTGTGATCACTGACCGTAGGAGAACCGAAGGTCGGCGAAGAGAAGGTGGTTGAGCCGCAGTCGAAGGTGTCCTGTCTTGCTCTGGCCAGGAAGTGCGTCGGGCGTGAGCAAGGCGAACCTCAGCGAGGTCTCACCGCCTACGGCCGTCAGCTCGAAGTGGACCTGGTCGTTGGGCCTGCTGGGCCACAGAGACGACCACACGACCCGGTTGGGCCTGTCCGCCTCCAGAACCCTCGGCTACACCTCATCGGACAGCAGGTTCAGCCACGGCCGAGCTCCGGGCCGACGAGGCTCCACAAGCGATTCCCAGACTGCTGACGGGGGCGCCGACAGCTTCCGCGCCCTCGAACCGATTTCGGCCACGCCAGAAGCGTAGGGCTGCTTGCGCGGTGCCCGGCCTTTCAGGCCCCACGAGGGTCAGTATCGACAACTGCGCCGTGTGGCCCGCTCTGGCAGCAGGCCCCGGGGCACTCGCTCCATACAGATCACCTTTACCGGCCAGAACAGGGGCGGCGGAGGCGAGCGGACGACGACCGCCGATGTCCTCACCAAGGCTGCTGCGTAACCCGGCCTGTCGGTAGGGGCGTTAGCAAGAAGGCCCCTTCCATGATCGGAAGGGGCCTTTGACGTGGGAGCCGCCTGTCGGAATCGAACCGACGACCTATTCATTACGAGTGAGGCTAGAGGCGTCCAGGGCCGTCCAGATCGGCCCGTTAACCTGGTCTTTCATGGCCTAGTCGTCCACAGTCATCCAGAGCCATCCGGAAGTGTTGTTAGCACCGGCGTTAGCAGTTTGGGTATATCCGTCGTTGGCTGAGGCGTCGTACGTGAGGCTCGTACTGGGCGGTTCGCGAACGTTTCGCCCGTCGATCATCAACGTCTGACGCTCACAGACCGGCTCGTTCAACTTGGCCTCAAAGGGATCGGCATCCCACTCGACGAGGCGTGTAGCACCCGTTGCTACTGGTCGGTACGCGTTTGCAGCAGGTGGTTGCTGCGGTTGCCGCGACGCTGCGGGCAGACACACGAGCTCTCAAGAGGCCTGATAGGTGGCCCAGCGGAGTTGCTGGGGGCGACGCTGGGGTCGTTCGCTGGCTCATGACGCCGGATTCGGCCCGGCCAGCGCCAACAAATATGCAGAAGATCACGATCTCGCTGCGGCGCCCCTAGAGATCTGGCTTCAACAAGCGGCCACCCACTGTCTCGGACCTGACGAGCGCGCCCCCCAGGCTCCGAGTCACCCTTATTCGCTACCCTGAACGGTTTTCGATCACTATAGTTGGATGGCACCAAATCCCCTAGAAGGGGCGACAGGAGGATGAATGTCAAAGTTCAACCACCGCATTTTTGCTGATGAAGATCCAAGCAATGTTCACGTACCACTAAAAACGGGATTAGAGTATGCAGTAAGCGCAATAAGATACTTGGACAGAGAAAATGAGAACGCGGATGAAAAGTTCGCAATACTGCACCTCTATGCGGCAATCGAAGTCCTTCTAAAAGTTCGACTTATCCAAGAACATTGGACTTTGGTTATAGCCGATTCCCGCAATGCCAGCCTTGCGAAGTATCATGCTGGCGATTTCAAGAGTGTGGGAGCCGAGGAGGCGGTGAGGCGACTTAACGATATATGCAAGCTAGGGTTGCCCGGATACCGCAACTCCCCGCTAAAAAGAGCAGAGGAGATGCGAAACCGCCAACAACACTTTGGCTTGAATGAGTCCCCGATCGCGATCCGGGCAGTCAGTATTCCTGCATACAATTATCTGATTCAGTTTATTGAAGAACACCTAAGCCCGGGCTCTTATCAATACGAACGCGAACTGATAGACGCTGCTCTAAGTGAAATCCGAGATCGCCTACCTCACCTGAGCGATCTCATAGAGCAGAGATATCGCCAGGTAGAGCCCGAGCTTGGCTCGTCGCCGAATCCCGTAATCCGATGCACTAGGTGTCAGATGATGGCCCTTGAAGTGCTGTCAACTGGCGGTAGGTGCAGCGTTTGTCTAGGACAATGGAGCAATACGCAAGAATTGGCAGAAGAATATGCTCTCGAAGTTCGGGGACACAACATCCCGGCGGATAGGTGTCCGACCTGCCGGTCAATCAGTCTCGTTGCGAATGTTGAAATGAAAAGCCATCCGGGTGGACCTTGGTTCTGCTTTACGTGTACAGATACGTGGCGTCACATAGTATTGAGCCGCTGTTGTCGCTGCGGCCACCTTGCAAGCGGATGCACCGCAGGGATCTGCCCTTCATGCGTGGAAGAGTTTGTTCAGGGATAACTCCCCTGAGAAGACGACCTATCTGGCCAGCTGATCCGTAGCAAGATCGAGAGAGTCCGCGGTCGTCCAGGCTCGTTTCTTGACCTGCTGCCGAACCGCTGTGTCGTCCAGATCAGTCCAAATCATTCCAGGGTGGTTGTTAGCCAAAACCGTTAGAATCAGCCGCCTGGCAAGAAGTCCCCGATATTCGGGGGCAAGCGGACCCGGAGCGCAGGGCCGGCCACGGCCCGAGCACCGGAAGCCGCGCGGCAGCGATCGCCCCCACCGAGACGAACCTCAGCCATCCACGGCGATCGTCTTCTACACGGGCGTCACCAACGCGTCCTCTCGACACGAACTACAGCAGCCGTCAGCCTTCGTCGGCCCACTCGGCTAGATGTGTTCGGACAGCGCTAGTCATCCTTGGCCGTACCGCGGTGTGCCGGACTTCGGCGTTGTGCAAGGAGGCCCCGTCCTTCCGCGAGGAGGTCGCGGCCCGGAGACAAGTCGCCCTGCACCTGGCACCCCACCTCCAAGGCGTAGAGGACCACCTACTCTGAGCCGCCAGATGGCCGCTATCAGCCACCGCGAGGCATGTGGACCGAGGTGTGCCAAAGGTCTTTAATGGGGCACCTGCTCACGAACGGGCGGCGGCAGGCACCGGCAGTTGACGGGAGGTCCGTGTGCGGGTGAGGGCACGATGAGCGTCGACGAGGTCGACCAGCCACCTGCCGGTGGGCTGCCAACGACAGCTATGCAGGAACAGTTCAGCGTTGCGTTCGTCCATATGATCGCCTCCGCCGCAGGTTGCTCACTGAAGCGGCATGACACTGACTACGACGGGGTTGACCTCACGATACGCTCGTCTGCGGAGTACGAGGTCTACACGGGCGCCGAGTTCGACATCCAGCTGAAATGCACAACTCAGCAAGAGCTACTTCGCAAAGATCATCTGGTCTGGACGATGAAGGCGAAGCCCTTCAAGCACCTGATCAACCCAAAGCGATACAACCCGGCCTACCTCGGCGTACTACTTGTGCCTAGCGACCCTCAGGCATGGATCGAGCAGGACGAGGGATACCTGATCACGCGGAGCCGGATGTTCTGGCAGGAAGCCGCAAAGCTCGGCAGCATACCCGAGGGCGGAGTCACCAAGGACGTCCACCTACCTCGCGGTAACCTATTTGATGTAGCTCAGCTCCTTGGCATCATGAAGGCCATCGGCGAGGGAGGCAGCTCGTGAACTCGTTCACACTCGATCCCTACCGAGAGATCGCGTCCACTCTGACGCCGACTGCCGTCTCTCAGTACCTAGCTACCGAGGATTGGGAGCTGGAGTCTCGGCAGGACAGGATCCGGGAAGTCTGGCGGCTACCTGGATCAGAAGGCGGGACATCCCGAGGCCGCATCATGTTGCCGCTCGCGTTGGACTTCGAGGACTTCTCCCAGCGCTTCTACGACGCCCTGCACGCCTTGGGCCGGATCAACGACTGGGATGCCGACCAGCTTCAAGAGCGCATCACCGCCGCTCGTGCCGACCTGTTCTTCGTCAGGCTGGATCAGGTGATGACCGATGGGACGATCCCGTTCCGCCAAGCGGAAAACACCATAAAGGCGATTTACAAGCTTATGATGTCGGCAGCGACGACAGCCGCAGACCCTAGACACTCTCACCGCGGTAGGCGGCCGGCAACCGTAACTGAGTTCCTGGACGACGACGTACGCCTCGGTCATACCAAACGCGGCAGCTTCGTCTTTACTATCGCCGCCCGACTGGGCGCTCCAACACTGAGCGAGCCGGACGCTTCCAGCAGCCTTCAGCCGACAGATCCCGCTACATCATTCGCTCGCCGGGTAATGGAGACCCTTGCGCGCGGACTGGAGACCACAGAGAGTCTGACGCGCGGCGAAGCCACGGATGCGCTGCAAGATCCGGCACGGTGGGGATTGAGCGCTGGCCTAGTGGAGTCACTAGAGCTGATGACTCAACCAGAAGGGCTGAGGGCTCTAGATCTCTCTTTCGAGTGGGCAGCCGCCGAGCCGCCTCCCGAGGTTGGCAGCAACCCAATCACCCTAGAGCACAGCACTTCAGAGCAACTAGCTCGCGTACGAGAGCATTTGGTGCGTCAAGAAGAGCCAACCCGACGTGAGACTCTTGTAGGAGCGGTCCGTCGACTTTCACGAGAAGACGCTGATAGCGAGGACGAAGAGGCTGGCACCGTCGTTCTTGAAGCCGAAGTCAAGGGCCGTATTCGAAAGGTGTCGGTTCCCCTCTCTGGACAAGATCACCGATGGGCAATTACGGCATATCAAGAGAAGGTTCCTCTAACCGTCACCGGCGACTTGGCTTTCGAGCGTGGCGCTTGGCGTCTCAGCAACCCAAACGTAGATAGTAGCTTCCTGCAATATCAACTCGGCCGTGACGACCGTCCAGACCGTCACTAAGATAAGCAGGCGCCCAGCAAAACAGCGCGTACTCCTTCGCACGGTATGGCATATGCATTTAATTGCTACGACGGCAGAGAGGTCAGCTGAAGCTTCAGTTGACGGATCTAAGCTGGTCCTGCTCTTCGAGCGGCCGGCGAAGCCATTGGCCGCCCGCCTCTATCGGAGCGGGCTGGGGCATGCGCTACGCCCAACACGCGTTCCGTCACAGCACAGGCAGGACCTACCTCCGCTGTCGATGCTGTCCAGCGGGAGCGCGCGTCTCAGCGCGGCCTTGCCTGCTCAGACGCATGGTGATGCAAATCGTCTAGATCGATCCTTGTGGGACGTCTATCTACCGGTACAGTCTGTAACTAATCGATGCGACCAAACGATAATAATTCGGATGAGAAAAAGGGGATGAGTCCACTGGCCGGTGAACGCAAGACCGTTCGGCGCAGGCCATGGCCAGCGGACACCGTACGCGACAAGCCGAGGTATGAGCTGAGCGATACTGCCTTGTTCGCCCAGTCGGTGGTTAGCCCTCTCCGATATCCAGGCGCAAAGCGACAACTATTCCACGCGCTTCGGACTATCATCAGCGCCAATGTCCCTCCACCCCGCCTCCTCATTGAGCCGTTCTGTGGAGGTGCGACGTCCGCGCTTCGGCTTGCTGGAACAGGGGTCGTTGAACATGTCATTCTTGCCGACGCAGATCCGCTTGTAGCAGCCTTCTGGCATGTGGCCGCGTTTGATACGAACTGGCTCGTTACAGCTATGAAGGAGGAGGAAGTAACAATCCAACGCTGGGATTGGTGGCGCCTGGCACGGCCGACGACACGCCGCGATCGAGCATTGAAGTGTCTATTCCTGAACCGCACGACCTTCTCCGGCATTCTGCACGGCAGGGCCGGACCAATCGGCGGACGGGCCCAGACATCAACTTATAAGATTGATTGTCGATACGGTATCGCTGGTTTGGAACGCCGCATCCGCGCAGTGGGGGACCTGGCGGATACCGGTCGTCTTTTGGACGTGTGGAACTGCGATTGGCGCGATAGCCTCTGCAGGGCTCGACAGTTTGGCGGACTCACACCAGACGAAATCGTCGTCTATCTTGATCCACCTTATGTAGAGAAAGCTCCAGAGCTGTACGAGTGGTCTTTTGAGAGCAATCAACACGAAGCCCTCGCCACTGCACTTGCGGACGCCGACGGATTCCAGTGGCTGCTGTCGTACGACGACAGTCCGGTTATACGTAACCTGTACGCGGACCGCGCAGGTTATAGGCTCCGCACCGTCGAATACCGGTATACCGCAGCGGGGTCCGCGGTTCGCAAGTCCAAGTCTGAACTTCTGGTATCCAACTATCCAGATGTGCCCAACGACCTCGGGTCCCCTAAGACGGGACATTAGCGAACAATTATGCGCGATCACGAAGAGAGTACCCGATGACCTTGACAGGACAAATCGGACTGGGTTCCCAAATTGCGGCGGGCAGCAGTCCACTGACGCCGTTGTTGACGAACGCGGTGCTCGTTGGTGGCATCTATAATTTGGATTACGAAAGCGCCGTCGTCGTCACAAACGACATCGACAAACGACGAGCCGGAGGCATACCCAAGAACGGCTTCCTACTGGCTGCCGGCCCTCAGAGGCCAATGGAGCCGATCGCGATGCCTTTGGATGAGGATGAGGTGATTCTCCTCCGGGTTCGTTCCGTTGCAGACCTACCTAACCAGCTCGATCTTGTGGCCATCCGGATGGAGGCTATGAGGGATGCCTATGAGAAGGGCGAACCTCCGGCGTCTGAAGCGATTTCTGATCGGCTCACACAGAAGAACATGCAGTACTCGGCGTTCCGGTGCGACGTACTCGGCACCTTCTATCCCGACACCCTAGCGGGACACAACTTCGTTCAGTGGGGCGCAGACATCGACACGGTCTACTCCGCCAGCCGGTACTTCGTTTACTCGCCTAGCCCTGAAGCCTTGTCTTACATCGCGTCATATCCTCAGCGCAACGAAGACGAGGTAGCCAACAACAAAACTCCCGACCTGATCCCAATCGGTGTCGTCCGCTATTCGGCCACCCGCAGGCGTGCCATTGAACGAGGCTATGACAAATGCCCTGTGAAAGTTCGTGTTACAGACTTTATCTCCCGCAAGACCGCGGTATTCGGTATGACTCGAGTTGGCAAATCTAACACTAATAAGACGATTGCCACAGCAGTATTCGAGCATGCCGCGAAGACCAAGAGGCCAATCGGACAACTAATCTTTGACCCTCAAGGCGAATATGCGAGCGTGAACAAGCAGGATAATACCGGGCTGCGTCTGCTCGGCTTGGGAACGGAACTCGTAAAGATCTATACGATGCGCCCCGACTCTGATAATGATCAAGAATACCCCCTTGCCATTAATTTTTATAACACTAAGCAACTGCCGCTGGTGTGGGAGTTGATCCTTGACGCCCTATCTGAGGAAAACACATCCTACGCCAATGCATTCAAATCGGCTAAGATCTTCGAGCCCGAGCGAGGCGACTTCACCGCTGGCACCACTGGCGACCGTGAATACTGGGGCGCGGTGGACGATGCCCATAAGGGATGCCTGGCGTTCTACGCCACTTTGTCAAAGGCTGGTTTTATTTCCGGAGCGTCTCACAGATTCTCTGTGCGCTTCAAAATGGCAAAAGCCATGCGCGAGAAACTATTGCAAGACTGTCCTGATGTGTTTAGTGACGTCAATACTAAGACGGGTGCATGCAAAGTCGACAGCCCCGGACAGGCCAAGCAAATTGTGCGTTGGATATCTGACCGCCTGACAGAGGAAACAGCCGGAACGCTGGATTCTCGCTACGGAGGTATTGATTTTAACTCCTGGCGCAACTGTACGCCATTCAATGCTATCCGAGAAGTTTTTGACGAATCCCGCGGAACTGTAGTAATTAACAAGATCCGTCGACTGTCCGACTTCCATGATCCCGCCGCGACCGGTGAGGTATCCGACCTTGTCTGGGACGACCTCGTCGCCGGACGGCTGGTGATCATAGATCTGTCCGTGGGAAGTCAGGAAGTATCGAAGATGCTCAGCGAGCGACTCGTTTTTCGCTTGCTGGACAAGGCCAGCGAAAGGTTCCGGCGTAACCAGGACAACGTTCCAATTCAAATTATGGTAGAGGAAGCACATAATCTGTTTGACCGCGCCAAACTCGGAAAGTCGAGCGTCAGCGACGACCCATGGGTGCGACTGGCCAAGGAAGCAGCGAAATATGACATCGGCTTGATTTACGCTACCCAAGAGGTCAGTAGTGTCGACCAGCGCATCCTGTCCAACACCTCTAACTGGATCGTTGCGCACCTGAACTCAGATGTAGAGACTCGCGAGCTAAGCCATTACTACGACTACAGCATCTTCGCGTCCGATATCCGCTCTGCGGAAGATCGAGGCTACGTAAGGATGAAGACTTTCTCCGGAAAGTACATCGTGCCCACGCAGGTCGCTAAGTTCGATCACGCGATGATCAACCGTGCACGTGTAGCCGCCGGGCTGCCCGAGGTCGATGGCCAAGGACAGGTTGTGGCGCCCTAATGCCCTACGATCGCGAGTTTGCGCCTCGGCTGGGACATGTGCCAGCTGCCTCTAGTGCTGCCATCCAGCAGGCAATGACGCGGTGGACCATACCAGCCGTTACAGCAGATGAGAACGAGATAGAGAAGCGCATCCTCCCGCTCACGAGTCTGACTGTTGAAGAGTCTCGCCCAGCCCCTAAATTCGCTTTCGCGTTCGACGGCTCGGACGTGGAAATTCCAGCCCGTGAACAATATCCGTCCGTCACGGTAGGATTTCTCAAGGTCGGAGGAGCTCTCGTCGACCTCGACAAGTTTTTCAATTCGGACGATCACGGATTGGTCGATCCACGCAAGCTGCGAAAAGCTATGGACGCACGGTCCATTCAGGCAGTCCTGCCTGGCAGTATGATTGTCAGGCCCGGTATGACCGGCATCGAGACCTGGCGGCTGGAATTGGACCAAATGTTCCGCTCCAACGGCTTCAACGAATCGGGGCAGACCTACTCTCTGCATGACGCTCTGCTGACGATGCATGGCACGCCCGGCTCACCTGCTCAATCCATTGAAATCGGCAAATGCCCGGCGTGCGGAGTTCCCAATGTCACAGTGGCCGCCGAGGACGCGAAATGTTCGGATTGCTCCTCGGCGCTCTATATCACTGACGTATTGAGAACCCACGATGAGTTCGCCGAGTCCGGGTCCAACATCGTCCCCTTCACTCGCGTCATGAACGCAGCCGAGCGGTTTCTCTCGATCGGATATATCGATTGGCTCTACACCCATGCCCCTGCAGCACTTGCGACCACCCTATTCATCCAAGATGGACCACTAGCCTTCTACGGAACCACAGCCCCTCTGCTGCGCCGGTGGCTCAATTATTGGTGCGCGTTGAATACTGAGCTAACTCGGCGCGGACACCTTCCTCCACTTGTAGTCGGCGTCGAGAAGAGCGGCACCTTCGTCGAGCACGCTAACGCGATCGCCGACCACATCCCTAATGGCCATTTAATGGGTTTGGACAATCACTATATCCAGACTCGCATTCGGGCCAAAAACCCCGAAAAATGGTACGGCCAAGACGAGTTCTACGGACGCCGCTTCTTCTACAAGACCTTTACCGGGCGAATGCTCGTGGTGACGGTTCCTCGAGTACCGGAAGGCACGCCATATAACGACAGCAAAAAACCGGGGAAGCCGCCGGACTGGCACGCTAACCCTAAACAATATCCGACGCTTAGGGCAACACTCGAAGCGCTCGACAGGGTACAGACGAGAATGTATCCCAACGCCGTTATCCCGGTTGCGTTGGCGCATGAGGCAGTCGCACTACCCCTGGGGACTGGCAGTCACGTCCTCACATTGATGGCAAAAAAGGCTCTCGGTCTGCCGTGACTGATTTGGCCAGGCGCGAAGCCCACTGTGGGACGGATAGGGGAATCGCGGCCTTGTGAATCTTCTGCCGGAAGCACTGGCGCAGCGTAAAGATCGACATATCCAGTGATGGGCGCTTCCGCTGGCTGCATTCTGTTTCGCCAACGCGAGGCGGTCGGCCGGTTCGGGACGGGTCGGCCCGAAGAGGCCGCACGCCCGGCCCGAGGACCGGTCGGCCGCCGGCGGCCCGCGTAGCGGGTCGCCCTTGAAGACGTAAGGAAACTACTCACCGATCGGCGATCGGGGTCGGTGGTGCCTTCCCTTGTCGTGTCCCGGTCCGGTCTCGGTTGAGGCTTGACAGCTCCGCAGAGGGCCTGATCGATTTGCCTCGAAAGGTGGAGTGATCACGTGAGTAGTCCCTACGACACTGGCCGGTTCGCCGAGGTCGACGGCCTCGACCAGGTCTCCTCCCGCATCGATGCTGCCGGCATCGTCAGCCAGATGCTCAACGACCTTCGCACGCATCCAACAGATTGGGAGAACCCCACGCTGGAGCGCTTCCTCGACGCTCTGGCTGCCTCTCTCGAAGTTCTGCCCGGGGTCTACGCCCACCGTGGTGAACAGTTCCCCGCACAGCCGACATGGAAGCTGCTCGCCGAAGCGCTGTTCATGGCCAGCGGCTACGAGTAGCCGCCCCCCACGCTTCAGTCCCCTAGCTCGCCTGTCAAACATCACCTGGGACGGAAACGTCAAGCTCGGGTGGGACTAGGAGGGGCGGCGCCTTCCTGTGTCGGGTCCTCGTCTCGGGGGTGGTCAGCTCCTAGACTCGCGCGACGTCGGCTACTGCTACCCATGCCCTGGTTCGCTCAGCGTCGATGCCGATCTGGCGGGAGAGACGCTCAGCGATGTCCCCCGGCCGGGCTTGCCCGGCGATCTTCAATGCGGCGACAGCGGCATCGTATTCGACTTCCCCGCTCATGCCGCGAGGATCGATGAGCATCAGTCCATTGCCACCGATAAGGATGTTGCCTGACGAGGCATCGCCGTGGCAGAGACCATCTTTCCCACCAGCACGCAGGTCTTTGAGGATGGCCAGAGCGTTCCGGCGCTGGTGGAGCGGTGCGACGCTCCTGTTTGGTGCCAGGTCGGCCAGGTCGTCGTCTTCAAGCCGGCCTTGTAGCCAGTCGGCTAGTGAGGGCATCGGGCACGGGGCCGGTTGACCGACCATCGGCCGGAGCATGGCCGCCAGAGCGGCGGAGGCGTCCGGGCCGGGGCGGCAATCAGTGAGGTGATCACCAGGGCGAACGCGGTCCATGATGACCCACGTCCCTGTGGTCGTGGAGACGACTTCGTGGACCTTGGGTGCTATCCCGAGTGATGCGAGCGTGCGAGAGACCATCGCCTGCTGTGGGCCGGCAGGGTCAGGGCTCGCGCGCATGATCAGGGGTCCGGTTGGGGTGTCTGACGCGACGACGAACCCGTACCTGGCGGGCATGACAGTCCGGGGTGTTGCGCGGTAGCGGGTGCAGATGGTGGACAGTTCGCGTTCGGCGCTGGTGCCCCATTCCGCCGCGCCGTCCGGCCAACGGTCGGCCACAGCGCGGACCACATCGGCCGGTATTCGCAAGCGTATGTTCATCTGTCGTCCGGTGCGCCTGTGCGGTGGCGCGGCAGGACTACCTGCGCCGTCGTCTGCCAGCGGCGTTCGAATCCGCCGCCTGGTGCTCGCTGAGGTGCGGGAGGAGTTCGGCCATGTCGGTGATGATGGCGTCGGCACCTGCCGTGGTGAAGCGCTCGTGCTTGCCGGGCTTGTTGGCGTAGCCGATGCTGAGCGTCCCGGCGTTGCGGGCTCCCTCGATGTCGCTGAGGGAATCGCCGATCAGTACGCATTCGGCGGGGTTGGCGGCCAGTCCCCTGACGGCACGGTTGATCAGCTCCGGGTGGGGCTTGAGTAGCCGCGGGTCGGGGTCAGTGCGCCCGACGATGGCGGTGAAGTACGGAGCGAGGCCGTTGGCGGTGAGGTAGTGGGTCACGGCCTGGCAAGAGTTGTTGCTGACGGCGGCGATGCTACGGCCGTCCTCGTGCGCCGTCTGGATCACCTGGCGGACGTGCGGCGTGGCGGTGGCCGACTCGGCGGCCCGAACCTCCATCGTGCGCAGTTCGTCATTGACCTCGCGAGTGAGTTCGGGGCTGAGAGTGGCGGCGAAGCGCAAGACGTCGAACGGGTCGCGTGAGGCTGCGGCTCCAGCGGACAGTTCGATGCCGCATTCGATCACCAGCTCGCGTAGGTGAGCGGCGACTGTTGGGGCAGGGAGGCCGGCGAAGATGCTGCAGATGGGGCCGTCGAAGTCGAACAGCAGGTAGCGGCTGCGGTTCATGACGTCGGCCAGGGTGGTGCCGTGGGTCATCCGGTGAACTCCCGGCTGATGGTCTCCCACACGGTGGTGAACCACTGGCGGGCCTGGGTGACGTACTGGGCACCGACCGGTGAACCGTCGTGGACGGTGTAGCGGAACAAGCTGGCTTCCTTCCCCATCAGGTCGTACACGGGATGGGCCGTGCCCTTGATCTTCACCTCATGGTGCCGGATCGGGTAGAAGCCGAAGAAGGCTTCCTCGTTGTTGAGGACGTACAGCTTGAACAACGGCGGGACACCGTGAACCCGGATCTCCGCGCGGGCGTTCTCGACCATGCCCAGGTCGGACAGCTCCTCGACTGAGTCCAGGATGGCTTGGCCGTGGCGGAGCATGATCCGGCCGGCGCGCTGGCGGAACTCCGGGTCATCGGACAGGTCCTCACTGCTGCATGGGACCGCCATCGGGGCGGAGGTGTCGGGGACCAGCATCCTCACCGTCAAGCTGCGGGGCTTGAGCTGGCCGGCGCGGATCTTGTCCAGCGGTTCTTGTATGACGCCGTGGAGGGTCTCGCCGGAGAAGCCGAAGAAGTCGATCACGACGTGTTCGCGATCGAAGGCCTTCTCAACGTACGGACGGATGCTGATCGGCGACGACGCGATCGCCGTCTCTGGCAGGGCCATTCCGGCGGGCACGATCGGGCCGGCCTCGCCGGCGGGCGGGTCGGTCTCCGCGGTGCCGGGCTCGAAGAGCTGGTCGGCGGTCCAGCCGGGGCACATCTTCTCCAGTACGCGGCAGTGGTGGGGGTAGGGCAGGCCTTTGAGTTCGCCGGACAGCCAGCGGTGGAACTGGGCGCGGCTGGGCCAGGTGCCGACCAGCTCGGGATCGATCTTGCGGGCGACTCGGTCGTACTCGCGGCAGAAGGTGCTGTGGGTCTGTAGGTGTTTCTGGCGGAGTACGGCTTTGAGGCGTACGGGCTCCGTGGCGGTGTTTTCGCTGGCCTGACCCTGTGGCATTTCGCGACGGTAACACAGACGAGCACTAGACGAGACAAGGCGAGCACAAGAAGCCTCGGTGGGGACTCCGGCGGTATCGAGACGTGACACCACACGTCGGCAGTGTCGTTCCCGTAAGAACCGGCAGGGCCGATGGCACGGGGCAAGGGCGTCACCGCTGAGGCTCCCCGACTTCCCCCCGGGGGGAGCCGGCGAGGGTTTCGTGTCACCGGTCCTGCCTCCACCACCGGGAGGCGGACATGGCGTGGGACATCGGGCCGGAGCTACGCGCCCTGGCCGTCCTCTGCAAGGAACTGAACGCGGTCGGGGTCGGCTCGGAGATGCGCGACGCCTTCCCCGGCCTGGCGGTGCGGACCTCCACCCCCGGTGCATACATCTACGTCCTCATCAGCCCCGACGGGGAGCGCTACGTGTGGGACAGCGAACCCCACCACCACCCGGTCAGCGACGCACCCGGAGCGGCCGAGCAGATCAAGGCGTACCTGCGTGCGGAGGCATGCCTGTGAACGCCCACGACGACCTGACCAGCGGTTCCCCGATGAGAAAGAAGCCGATGGCACTTACCGAGCGCGAGCGTCAGATTCTGCTCGCCGAACTGAGCGAACTCGCCGACGAACTCACCGAGATCGCCACACAGCTCGAAGCGCTGCACAAGCGGACGAGCCAGATCATCGATCGGGTCGCCCCTCGCTCGTCTGTTCGTCTGGTGCGTCCGGCATGAGCAGCAGAGACGCGGCGGCCGGGTCGGCGGGTGCCGCGGAGCGGCTCCGGTATCGGTTCCCGCTTCCTCCGCACCCCATCGCCGCCGAACAGGCGCGCATCGTGGCGCGCCTCGCCTTGGCGGACTTCGGCATGGATGCCGTGATCGACGATGCCTTACTCATCGCGGTGGAACTCGTGGCGAACGCCGTGAAGGTCGGCGAGGTCTTCCACCTCACCCTGACCCGCCAGAGCGGTGC
Source organism: Actinoallomurus iriomotensis (assembly GCF_030269445.1). GTDB lineage: Bacteria > Actinomycetota > Actinomycetes > Streptosporangiales > Streptosporangiaceae > Actinoallomurus > Actinoallomurus iriomotensis. The sequence goes on along the minus strand of NZ_BSTJ01000012.1, from coordinate 198,548 downwards.
CGTCCTGATCGAGGTCTCCGACAGCAGCGAAGCCGCACCCGAGCGCCAGCGGCACTCCTTCGACCGCGTCGACGGCCGCGGCCTCCTGCTGGTGGAGGCGTGTTCGAAGGACTGGGGTTGGCGGCTGGAGACGACCGGCGGCAAGACAGTGTGGGCGCTCCTCGGTGACGTCGAGTCCTCCGCCTCCCCGATGAACCCCCTGCCCCCTGCGAACGTGCCAGCGGCCGACCCCTCATGAACTCTCGGTCCTGAGCACGGTGGCCGCCATCGGCGTCCCCCGATGCCCGGCGACCAGGCGCCCGGCTCAGGGTCGGGTCCACCCCGCAGAACCTGTCTCGAAGATCAAGGTCTCCCATGCCTGACGTCTCCCCCGAACTTGACGACCTGCTCAAGCCCCGCGAGGTCGCCGAGTTGTTCGGTGTCCGCACGACCACGATCGCCCGCTGGGCACGCGAGGGGAAACTCTCGCCCCTGCGCACGCCCGGCGGGCATCGGCGCTACAGCCGGGCCGCTGTCCGGCAGTTACTGGCTGAGCAGGCGGACCCGCACGAGGTCGAGCGGCAGATCGCCGAGGACGCGGCTCGACTGTACGAGCAGGGCTGGAGCATCCGTCAGGTGGCAGAGAAGTTCGATCGCAGCTACGGCGCCATGCGCCGCCTGCTGCGCAAGCAGGTGACCTTGCGCAACCGCGGCGGAACCTTCACCGACATCTATCCCGAAGACAGAATCTAGTGGCCAGACCTCGCGTCATCCTCGCTGCTGCTTTCGGTTTCGTATCACCTGTTGCAAGTAAAGAGAAAATGCGAGCACCGCACCGATCGCCATCACCGCGATAACCGTTAGGTAGACCGGCAGATAGTGATGGTCGAATATCGAGCGGTTCGGGTTCACCTCGTTCGCATTGATCCCGAAGTAGGCGAGAATAATACCGGCTGGGACTGCGACAGCCGAAAGGAAGCCGATAGCCACGCCCCATCTGAGGCGTCGTTCCTCGTCAGCACGGCGCTCGGCGCTCTCAATGGAGGTGAGCTCAGCGCTGATGGCCCTTCCCAGGCGTTCCAGCATACGACTCACGGTTTCCGCCTTCGCCAGTAATTCCATCGAGTCGAAGAGCGCCTTGTGGAAGTTTTCGACTCGCAAGGACGGTACAAGGAGCCCGAGGTCAGCGGGCGCCTCGACACTATAAGACAGTTCGATCTCAAGGCCCTTGAGGTTATCCGCAATGCGTTCGAGCGCCTTACGGCGGCTCTGCACCGACCTACCGTCCCGGATGGGCGACCTGAAAAGGCTGACGTCCTGATAGGCCGCGTGCCGGATCTCTCGTAGCTCAGCGGCTGCCGCAACTCCCTGGACAGCGGAGAGGAAAATGGTGTTCTGGATGAAATCGGCGTGGCCGCACACGACGCTGACGTAAGGGCCTACCGCGGCAAGCCAACCGGGCCGACGATTCAGCTCGTCCGGGTAGCAGATGACGCTGTGCTCCTTGTTGTACGGCAAGTCGGCGCGGTAGACCAAGTGCTGCATGACTTCCTCGCACTCGTCAGGGGCCGGCGGATCACCGAAGACCAGCTGATGCCGTTCAGGAAGAAGGTCTTCCTCATACACCGCGTCGCCGTCAAGCGAGGCCATCATGCGTTGAATCCGCTGGTTGATCAGCACGTCCTCGACATGAACGTCGCAGAAGTAGCAGTCCTCAAGCAGGTCGGTGACGTCGCCGATCTCGCAGTCCACGTCGAGGCTCAAGGCCGCGACGACCCTGCCGGACGGAAGGTTGAAAAGCCAGGCTGTGGCACCCGTCAGGGTGGAGATGTGCGGCCACCGTTTGACACGGATCGCCTGCGGGTCGAGGTCTTCGTGGAGGAGCACACGTGGGAGCTGCTCTTCGGCAAGTCGATAATTGCGCTCCAAGCGCCACAGCCGGAGGTGATCCCCCAACGCACCCGCCGAGAGTGTCGGATCAACCCGCCAGGACGTCGCGTAGACGTTCGTGATGCGTACGGTGGTGCGCTTGACCGGCGGGTCGGCGCCGGCCGCAGAAGACGGGTGGACGAGGGGGGTTGGCTTAGAAGAGACGCCACCGTCGCTCAAATTCAGACTCCCGAAGTGACGACAGACGAACGTTGAATTCTTCAGCGATCGCCGGATCTGTATTCACATTCTGCATAAGCCAGGTCGTCATACCCAGCTCTCGAACCTGCCGGAGAGTGCGGTAGCCAGACCATTCCCGGACGTCAAAGCCATAGATGTCCACGAACTCCCGATACTCCTCCTCGGGCAGGCCGTATCGGTCCACGGCAACAGCCGTGGGGAGGAGATCCCACTCGCGGGGACCGATCGAGACACCTTCGTAGTCCGACAGGACGACCACGCCGTCGTCGATGAGGAGATTCCCGGTGTAGGCGTCGGCGTGGATCGGGCCACGCGGTAGCGCGTAGTCGAGATTCTTAACCTTCTCGGCCAGTTCGGCGTTACGAGCGCTGAGGAACTCCCGGGCATCGGCATCGATGCCGGTCGCCGCTGAAATCCGTTCCTCCACCTTCGCCCACGACGAGGGATCCATGGCCGGCAACTCACACGGGCAATCCTTCGCGCCGTGGAAGGCGAGAAGCAGGCGTGCCAGATCAGTGCGATCCGGGCCCCTATCCCCACCCCGAGGACCGCTGACGGCGCGCCAGAAGGTGACCGGGTGCCCCTCTATCAGCAACGGTTGGTCTGCTACCTCGTGAACCTTGATGGTGGGAACGGCCCTCCGCTCCAGCCACCGAGCCACGCACAGCTCACGCCGCGCCGTATCCATACGGGCCGCTGACCGCGCTATTCGCACGACCACCGGGTCATGCGCCAAGCGGTAGATGGCGTTCTCCCCGATCCGGAGCAACCGCGCGCCGTCCGCGGAGAGCGCTGCCGCCCGTGACGCCGCCTCCACGATCTGCTGAAGCGAGTCGGAGTCAAAGGCGTTCGCTTGAGGCACGTGCCTCAGGATCTCGATACGGCAGCAGCTCGGTCAAGGCGTGAGGCCCGGCCCACCGCCAAGCGAGTCACAATGCCACGCCGCGCACCGCTACCGGGACACACCTATCGGCCGAGGTCCTTAGTCCTCTCGTCTAGCTCGTCCAGACGCGCACCGATCCTCTTGACGACTGCTTTCAGCTGTTGGAGCTGCGCGGAGATGATCTCGAACTCCTCACTGTGTTCCTCAGCCTCGTCGCCGGCCTCGTCCGGGGCCGCCAGGACGATGCTTGGGCTCCCCTGCCGAGTCTGTATGAGCCCTTCGTCCCGCAGCGCGGCGATGGCGTTGCTGATCGTCATCTTCGCCACGCCGAACCGCGTCGCCAACTCCGCGACGGAAGGCAGCGGGTCTCCCACCGCGTATCGCCCGGATGCGATGTCGCGACGGATGTCGTCGGCGATGCGGACGTACTGCTTGCGGCGGTCTACGGGCCGGGGATTTCCCATGTCAGCCAGTGTACGCCGTCCATCTAGGTCTCTAGGTGCATAGGAAAGATTCGGCCAATTGCTTGACTGTCTCACCTATCTAGCTATCCTAGGTAACTAGAACAGCTAATCCACTGGAGGAACAGTCCATGCTCAACATCCCGATCCCGATCGACACCACCAAGCTCACCTTCGTCTGCGTCTCCGCACCCCGTCCCCGACTACTCGACAAGGACACCGGCGAAGTCAAGGTGGACAAGCAGGGCCAGACCGTCTTCCAGGTCGGCCTGTCCGTCTCCGAGAACGACTCCGGGCGGGTCGAGCTGATCAACGTCAACGTCTCCGGCGACCCCGGCCTGGCCGTGGGCCAGGTCGTCGAACCGTCCGGGCTGGTCGGCTTCGCCTGGCAGCAGACCCGCGGTGGCGAGACCCGGTGGGGCATCTCCTACCGGGCCGTCTCCTTCGCCTCCGTCGCCGTCCCGGCCGCCGCCTGAGGTAGGGCAGACGGTGACCAACGCGATGTACGCCATGCTCGGGCTCTCGGTCGCTTCGGCGGCCGGGGTCTGGGCCTGGCGCCACTGGCTCCCGCGCTCCTTCTGGTACGCGGTCGGCTTCCCACTCAAGGCCGTACGGGTCTACCTGACCTGGCGGCACGTGGCCTACGGCTGCACGCTCACCCGCAAGCGCCGCGCCTGGCGGCTGTCGCTGGAAGCCGTCCCCGGCCTGCGTACGGCCTCCGCCGTCATCCACGAACGGCGACGTGTCCGGCGGGTCGACATCGAACGCGCACCCCGGCTCGGGCTGCTGCGGCCGACCGTCCTGGGCTGGCGCGTCCGAGTTCGTCTGCACGATGGGCAGATCCCGGACGACTACGTGAAGGTCTGCGATCGACTCGCGCATGCCTGGCGCGTGTACGCGGTCCGGGTGGTCGACTCCGCGCCCGGCTCCGTCACGCTGCTGGCGACCATGAGCGATCCGCTGATCGGCGTCGACGTCTCACCCGAGACCGGTGAGTTGCTGACGGTGCGGCCGGGCCGGCTGGAGAACGGCCGGGACTGGGTCATCGACTTCCGTACGGTGCCGCACTGGCTGAACGCGGGCGCGACACAGTCCGGCAAGTCCAACCTGGCCAACGCCATCATCAAGGGTCTGGCGCCCCAACCCGTCGCCCTCGTCGGCTTCGACCTCAAAGGGGGAGTGGAGTTCACCCCGTACGCCCCGCGCCTGTCCGCGCTGGCCACCACCCGCACTGAGTGCGTACGGCTGCTCGATGACCTGGTGGGCGTGCTGACCGACCGGATGCGAATCTGCCGCGAGGCGGGCGCACGCAACGTCTGGAAGCTTCCGGAACAGGTACGGCCGGTGCCGATCGTGGTCCTGGTGGACGAGGTCGCCGAACTGTTCCTGATGGCCGACAAGAGCGAGAAAGACGAGATCGCCAAGACCGCGACCGCTCTGCTGCGCGTGGCGCAACTCGGCAGGGCCTTCGCCGTCTACCTGATCGTCTGCGGTCAGCGCATCGGCTCCGACCTCGGCCCCGGCGTCACCGCCCTGCGTTCACAGTTGTCCGGACGGATCTGCCACCGCGTCAATGACCCCGAGACCGCCAACATGACGCTGGGCGATATGGACCCCGATGCCCTCGACGCGGCACGCGCCATCGCCGCCGAGACACCCGGCGTCGCCATCATCGCCGGACAAGACGGCACCTGGCACCGTGCCCGCTCGGTGTACGTGAGCGAAGAGGACGCCGAAGCCGCCGCCCGCCAGTACGCGAACCTCACCCCCGCGTGGGCGGATCTGGTCGCCGTCGACACCGTGCCGCCGCTCAAGGCCGCATAACCCCAACTCACTCAACCGGCGCCCTGCGCCAAGTCCTTAGCCGAGCCATGTCTGAAACCGAGGTGATCGCCATGACCAACGTGATTCCGCTCCGTCCCGTCCGCCGTCCTCGCCGTCCTGCCGCCCGTCCTGGCCTCGTCCCCGTCTCCGTCGAGTGGGACGAAGGACGCGGCCTGTACGTCACGGCCTGCGCGCGCTGCTGCGAGTCCGCGACCCTGCACCACCTGGCCGACGCCGACACCTGGGCCGAGACGCACCACTGCGACCCCGAATTGGCCGCGCTCCTCGCGGTCGTCCTGGACCAGGTGGCCGCGTGAGCACCCGCCGGAAGGCCGCCGCGGTGGCGGTCGACTCCGGGCCGGTCGCCGTCCTGGCCGGCATCGCCGGAGCAGGCTCGTTCACCCATATCCGCGACACCGCCAACGAACACGGCCAACACGGACCCATGGCCTGGGCCATCGCCGTCTGCATCGACCTGACCTGCGTCATGGCCGCCCGCGAACGCCAACGCGACAAGCGAACCGGCCGCACGACCCGGCGGGTGTCCTGGCCTGCGCTCGTCCTGACGGGCGGGGTGCTGCTGTCGCTGGCGGCCAACCTCGCCCAGGCCGAACCGACCGTATGGGGCTGGCTGACAGCGGCGACACCGGCCGGGGCGTTCCTGGTCGCGGTCTCGATGCTCGAACGCCGCTCGACCGGCCGCCGTCCCGCATCGTCCCCGGTCGTCCTGTCGTCCCCGATCCCGCCGTCCTTCGGCAAGCCGCAGGACGAGCGACAGGACGAGTCCGAGCCGGAAACGCCGCGTCCGGGCGAACTCGTCCCCGTGCCCGACGAGCCGGCGTCCTCCGTAGCTCCTGCTGACTCGCTGGTCGCCTACGCCCGCCGGGTCGCCGACGAACACGAGACCCGGCATGGCCGCCCCATCACACGGGATGCGCTGCGTGCCCGGCTGGGCGTGTCCAACCAGCTCGCCTCGGACCTTCTTCGCCAGATCCGCACTGCCTGAAAGGGAACCGTCCATGACCCACCGCACCGAGTTCATCAACGGCCTTCACGCCCTCGCCGACTACCTCGACACCAACCCCGCCGTGCCAGTCCCGGAGTTCCGCACTGACGTCCTGGTACACGCCCACGGCACCGACGCGGCAGCCTTCGCCGAGGTCGAGCGGGTCGCCGCGCTGCTTGGCGTCCCGGTCTCGGACGACACCGCCCGGGGCGGCCACTACAAAGCCATCCGCACCTTCGGCCCGGTCGAGTACCGCTGCATCGCGATCCCCGTGGCTGTCATGGCCGTACACCGGGCCGGCCAGTCCTACGCCGAATCGGTCGTCCCGGACACCGAAGCGGCCTGATGGAACCCGAGCACTACCAGTGCTGCACCTGCGGCGGCACCGGTCTCGACAGCTACGGCGACACCTGCGGCCACTGCGAGGGCCTCGGGTTCTGCTGACCCGCTGAAGCGCCCCCGGCGTGGTCGTACAACCGCCAAGCCGTCCGCCACGTCGGGGGCCATCCGTACACATCACCACTGCGAGAGGACTCGCCCATCTTGCCGAACCCGCTGACCCGACACGCCATCAACGGGATGGTCGCCCGCTACAACGACCCGCACTATGACCGCTGGGCCGCCCAGATCCGCCACACCGGAGGATGCACACAGCCCGTCCACCTGCGCGGAAAGGTCGAATACCGCGACCCGCTCAACGGCGCCCTCCTCCACCGCTACACCACCGCAAACGAACCCGGCGGCGTCCTGCGCGTCGCCTGCAAGACTCGGCGCGCGTCGCGCTGCCCGTCATGTGCGGAGACCTACCGGGCCGACACCTACCAGCTCATCCGCGCGGGCCTGGTCGGCGGCAAAGGCGTTCCCGCGGAAGTCGCCGAACACCCAGCCGTCTTCCTCACCCTGACCGCGCCATCGTTCGGGGCTGTCCACAGCCTGTGCATGAAGAACGGCCAGGTTCTGCGCTGCCGCCCACGCCGTAAGGGCGGCACATGCCCGCACGGTCGCCCGGTGGCCTGCAACGAGCGGCACAGTGCCGATGATCCGCGGCTTGGTGAGCCGATCTGCCCCGACTGCTACGACCACACCGGCTCAGTGCTGTTCAACGCTCTCGCGCCGGAGTTGTGGCGGCGGTTCACCATCCGGCTGCGCCGCGTCTTGGCTCGCAACTGCGGCCTGAGCGTCAAGGAACTCGGCCAGGTGCTGAAGGTCTCCTTCGCCAAGGTCGCCGAATACCAGCGACGCGGCGTCGTCCACTTCCACGCCATCGTCCGCCTCGACGGGCCGGACGGACCCGCAACGCTCCCGCCCGGCTGGGCGACCCTCGATGGACTCGCCGAGGCCATCACCGAGGCGGCGCGTCACGTCACCGTGGCCACGCCCGAGGCGGCCGAGTTGCCATCGCTCACGCTCGCCTGGGGTCGCGAACTCGACATCCGGCCCATCACCGCAAACGGCGACCTCACCGAGCAAGCAGTGGCCGGCTACGTCGCCAAGTACGCCACCAAAGCCGCCGAATGCGTCGGCACCCTCGACCGCCGTGTCAGGCCCACCGATGATCTCGATCAGCTCGACATCCGGCCCCAGCTCGGCGACTGATCGCTGAGTGTCTGCGACTCGGCTCACTACCCGAGTTGGAGGATCTGCGGCTGACCGCCTGGGCTCACATGCTCGGCTTCCGGGGTCACTTCTCCACCAAAAGCCGCGCCTACTCCACCACGCTCGCCACCCTCCGCGCGGCTCGCGCCGAGTACCAACGCACCGAACACCCCGTCACCACCGGACGCCTCCCCTTCGACGACGACACCGTCCTGGTCACCTCTCACTGGGCGTACGTCGGCCAGGGCCTGACCACCGGTGAAGCACTCCTCGTCGCTGCCATCACCGCCACCCGACTACCCGTGACCGCACCACCGGAAGGGCTCGCCGCGTGACAAAGCTCCTGCTCACCGTCCCCGAAGCCGCCACAGCGCTCGGCATCTCCCGCAGCAAGCTCTACGAGCTCATCAAGGCCGGCGCCATCGCCTCACTCCGCATCGACGGCTCCCGGCGCATCCCGCACCGCGCACTCACCTCCTACATCGACCAGCTCATGGAAGAGGCCGCCTGATGACCACGACTCCGAACGAGCCGAACAACCGCAAGCGCGCCAAGAAAGGCAAGCCCAAGCTTCGTGACGGCGTCATGAAGCGCGGTAGCACCTGGTCCTACGTCGTCCGCGTCAAAGATCCCGAGACCGGCGTGAGCAAACCGCGGTGGGTCGGTGGATTCGCCACCGAAGACGAGGCCAAGGCCGCTCGCGACGACGCACGAGTCAAGGCCCGTCGCGGCACGTACATCGACCGCAACGAGATCACCGTCGCCGACTACCTCGACCAGTGGCTGGACAGCCACGCCATGGAGATCAAGCCGGGGACGCTGGAGGACTACCGCAAGGGCATCCGCCTGTACGTCAACCCGTACATCGGCGGCCTCCAGGTCCAGGCCGTCCGCCCGTCCGCCATCACCAAGCTCTACCGTGACCTGCTGAAGGGCGGCGGTCGCAACGGTAAGCCGCTCGCGGTGTCGACCGTGGTCCACACTCACGCGATTCTGCGGCGTGCCTTCCGTGACGCGGTCGTGGTCGACCAGCTCATCGATAGCTCGCCCGTCGAACGCGCCAAGCGGCCACGCGTCCACCTGGCGGAGCCGGGCACCGTCTGGACCCCTGCCCAGCTCCGGAGCTTCCTCGACACCGCGCGTGGTCACCGCCTGTTCGCGTTCTTCCACGTCGCCGCCTACACGGGCGCACGACGCGGGGAATTGCTCAACCTCCGCTGGTCCGACGTCGACCTGGACGGCAAGCAGATCGTCATTACCGGCTCGGCCGGTGTGGTCGAAGGCGAGCGGCTCGAAGGCACGACCAAGAGCGGGAGGAAGCGCGTCGTCAGCATCGACGACGAGACCGTCAAAGTCCTGAGAGAACACCACCGCGCACAGGCAGCCGACAAGCTCGCGGCCGGCGACTCATGGCGCGGCGAGAAGAACGGCCACGTCTTCGCCACGGCCTGGGGCGACCCGATCTACCCGGACACGGTGACGGCGCTCCCCCGCAAGCTCATTAAGGCCCACAACCACCCGAAGGAAGGAAAGCCACCGGCCGACCCGCTCCCCTACGCGCGACTGCACGACCTGCGCCACATCCACGCCACGACGCTGCTCCTGGCGGGCGTCCCCGTCCACGTCGTCGCCGCGAGGCTCGGTCACGGCGACCCGGCGATCACGCTGAGGGTCTACGCCCACGTGATCCGATCCGCCGAGACGGCAGCCGCGGACGTCTTCGCCAAGGCCATCAAGGCGGCATAGGAGCGCCTGTTAGCAAAGGCGTTAGCAAAAAGGCCCCTTCCATGATCGGAAGGGGCCTTTGACGTGGGAGCCGCCTATCGGAATCGAACCGATGACCTATTCATTACGAGTGAATCGCTCTGCCGACTGAGCTAAGGCGGCTTGCCGCACCGCAGCGCGACGCCCGTTGAGTCTACCGGGTCTCAGGCACTCCTCGTGCACCCGTGGCTAGTGGCACATCGTGTTCTTCTTCGGGGTGGCTGTGGAGATCAGGTAGCGGTCCACGGCGCTGCTGATGCACGGGTTGCCCTGGAGGTAGGCGGTGTGGCCGTCGCCGTCCAGGCTCAGCAGCACGCCCGAGTTCAGCTGGGACGCCAGGGCCTGGGCCCACCTGTACGGGGTGGCCGGGTCGCGGGTGGTGCCGACGACCACGATCGGCTTGGAACCCTGGGCGTGTAGCGGGCGGGGCTGTTCGTGGCTCTGGACCGGCCAGTAGCCGCACGGCAGCGTGCCCCACACCACGAACTGGCCGAACAGCGGGGCGGCCTTCTTGGCCTTGGCGGCCTGGTCCTTCCACGCCCCCAGCGAACGTGAGTACGGCTTGTCCACGCAGTTCACGGCCATGTTGGCTTCGCTCTGGTTCGAGTATGAGCCGTCCTTGTTGCGTTCGACCAGCAGGTCGCCGAGGCGCAGCAGTGTCGTGCCGTCGCCCTGTTCGATGCCGCTCTTCAGGGCGAGGCGCAGGATGGGCCAGGTCTGCTTGTTGTACAGCGCGGAGGCGACGCCCAGCTCTACCAGGGACTCGTCCACCACGCGGCCGTCGCCCAGGCCGTTTTTGAGTGGCTTCTTGTCCGTCTGGGCGAAGAACCGCTGGAGCCGGGTGAGTGCCTGGTGGACCGAGCCGTTGCCCAGCGGGCAGTCGTTGGCCTTCACGCAGTCGGCGGCGAACGCGTGGACGGCCGTGTCGAAGCCTTTGGCCTGTTCGATGTTGACCGCGTCGCCGGACAGCTTCGGGTCGATCGCGCCGTCGAGGACCATCGCGCGTACGTGCTTGGGGAACAGGTCGGCGTAGTACGCGCCGAGGTACGTGCCGTACGAGGCGCCGTAGTAGGTCATCCCCTGGTCGCCGAGGGCGGCGCGGAGGACGTCCATGTCCTTGGCGGCGTTGATCGTGCCGACGTACGGGAGCAGGGACGGGATGCGGGTCTTGCAGTCGTCGGCCCAGCCCTTGCTGACCTTGACCAGGTCGTTGACCTCGGCGGGGGTGTCCGGGGAGGTGTCGGTGGCGAAGAAGCGGTCGAGTTCTTTGCTCGTGAGGCAGCGGACCGCCGGCTTGGTCTGGTTGACGCCGCGCGGGTCGAAGCCGACGAGGTCGAAGTTCTTGCGCAGGTCGGCGCCGAACTGGCGGGCGCCCTCGCGGACGAACTCGACGCCGGAGCCGCCGGGGCCGCCCGGGTTGATCAGGAGTGAGCCCTTGCGCTGGCCCTCGGCGGGCAGGCGGATGACCGACATCGTGATGCGCTGGGCGTCCGGGTGGGCGTAGTCGAGCGGCATGTGGAGCGTTCCGCACTGGAAGCCGCCGCCGCAGTCGTGCCAGGAGACGTGCTGGGCGTAGTAGCGTGCGATGCCCTTCGGCGACGGCGAGGGTGCCGCTTTGGAATTCGGAAAGCCGGTGCAGGCCGCCGCGACGAAGGCCGCCACGGCCAGGCCGGTCACCGTACGGAACTTATTCACGCCGTCACCGTTCTTGTCGCCGAAGTGTTCTCCCTGGCAGCCTACGCTTGCGGACTGCCACAACATCGTTACCCAGCGTTCGGCGAGTCATCCTGATTGTCGCCGTAGTGATCGTCGTGCTGGCGGCGAGGCGAACAGACCGACGCCACCGGGCAGGCGCACTTGCGGCCGCCGTCGAGGCGTACGTTGACGGTGTCGGAGGGGACGTTGCGGCCGACGACCTGACCGTTGCCGGCGGGGGTGCCCACGCGCTCGCCGAGCCTGGGCATGCGCTCGTGGGCCTCGACGTACAGCGGGTGCTCGTACTTCAGGCAGCACATGAGGCGTCCGCAGGCGCCCGCGATGCGCAGCGGGTTCACCGGCAGGTCCTGTTCCTTGGCCATGCGGACCGACACCGGCTCGAAGTCCTTGAGGAACGTCGCGCAGCACAGGTCGCGCCCACACGGGCCGATGCCGCCCTGCAGCCGTGCCTCGTCGCGCGGGCCGACCTGGCGGAGCTCGACCCGGGCCTTCATCGACCGCGCCAGGTCGCGTACGAGGGCGCGGAAGTCGACGCGGTGCGGCGCGGAGAAGTAGACCCGGTAGACGTTGTCCTGGTCGAGGTAGTCGACGCCGATGACCTTCATCGGCAGCTCGTGCTTGCGGATCAGCTTCTTGGCGATCGAGCGCGACTCGGCGCGCCGGCGGCGGTTCGCCTCGTCGCGGGCCAGGTGCTCGTCGTCGGCGATGCCCTCGCAGACCGGCAGGCCCTCGACGTCCTCGGAGACGTACTGCGGGGCCCAGATGCACTCGGCCACCTCGGGGCCGGAGTCGGTCGGCACGAGCACCTTGTCGCCGACCTTCGGACTGTACGGGCCAGGGTCGAGGTAGTACAGACGCCCGTAGCGCGTGAAGCTGACGGCCATCATCATGCCCATGCTTCGCTCCGTCCCGTCGCCTCCCGCCAGCCTACGCGCCCCCGAAACGGTACGAAACGGTCCAATGGCCGAGTGGTGACAGATGTCTTGACTGGCCTTCCACAGCGGCGTACGAGTGGTCTGACAACGTTGTCATGAGCCCTGGTCCCCCTCCGCGAAAGGGCGCTCACGCATGGCCCTCCCCGTCTCCTCGGCCCGCTCGTGTCCGCCGGCACGCTGCTCGCCGCGTTAATCCTCCCCGCCCAGGCGGCTTCCGCCGCCGTCTCCGACCCCGCCTCCCTCGTCAACCCCCTCATCGGCACGGCCAACGCGGCGAACGACTTCCCCGGCGCCGACGTGCCGTTCGGCATGCTCCAGTGGAGCCCCGACACCTCCTCCCGCGCGCAGGGCGGCGGCTACACGTACAGCAGCTCCACGATCACCGGGTTCAGCCTCACCCACATGTCCGGTCCGGGCTGCGGGGCGTACGGCGACGTCCCGATCATGCCGACCACCGGCGCGATCAGTAACCCGGGCTCGACCAGTTCGTCCTACTCGCACGCGAACGAGTCCGCCTCGCCCGGCTACTACGGCGTGACCCTCGGCAACGGGGTCAAGACCGAGCTGACCACCACCACCCGCGGCGGGATCGGGCGGTTCACCTTCCCCGCCACCACCCAGGCGAACCTGCTGTTCAAGCTCACCGGCAGCCAGAACGGCGACTACGCGAACTCCTGGACCGCGGTCAGCGACACGGAGGTCGCCGGCTCGGTGACGAGCGGCCACTTCTGCGGCGCCGGCAACACCTACACGCTGCACTTCTCGGTCGTGTTCGACCAGCCGTTCAGCACCGGTACGTGGCTGGCCTCCACGGTCAAGGCCGGCGCCCGTACGACCTCGGCGAAGTCGACCACGACCACCACGCCCAGGCGGGCCGCCAAGAACGCCGCCGAGCAGCCCGGCAGGCCCACCCTGCACGGCGCCGAACAGGCGCAGCCCGCGCCGCTCGCCGACCCGAACGGGGCGTACCTGACCTTCAACACCACGACGAACCACGTGGTGAACGCCCGGATCGGCGTCTCCTTCACCTCGGACGCGAACGCCAAGGCCAACCGGGACGCCGAGGTGCCGAACTTCGACTTCGACGGCAAGCGCACCGCCGCCCGGGGCGCCTGGAACGACGCGCTCGGGAAGATCCAGACCTCCGGCGGCACCACCGCGCAGCAGCACGTCTTCTACACCTCGCTGTACCACGCGCTGCTGCACCCGAACGTGTTCAGCGACACCAACGGGCAGTACATGGGCTTCGACAACGCCGTGCACACGGTCGCCTCGGGCCACGCCCAGTACGCGAACTACTCGGGCTGGGACATCTACCGCAGTCAGGCACAGCTCATCGGCATGATCGCGCCGTCGCAGGCCGGTGACGTGGCCCAGTCGGCGGTCAACGACTACGCCCAGAGCACACGGCTGCCCAAGTGGGCGCAGGCCAACGGCGAGTCCTACGTCATGGTCGGCGACCCGGCCGACGCGATCATCGCCGACATCTACGCCTTCGGCGGCCGGAGCTTCGACACCGCGGCGGCCAAGAGCGCGATGATCCACGAGGCGACGGTCGCGAACAACGACCGGCCCGGCCTGAACTACCTCGACAGCCTCGGCTACCTGCCGAGCGACGGCTCCTACGACTGCTGCAACTTCTACGGGTCGGTCTCGACGACCCTGGAGTACAACACGGCCGACTTCGCCCTGGGCGCCTTCGCGGGCGCGCTCGGCGACACCGCGAACCAGCAGAAGTTCGTCAACCGGGCGCAGGACTGGAAGAACCTGCTCAACGCCTCCAGCGGCTTCATGCAGCCGAAGATCGCCAGTGGCGCGTGGACCGGCGGTTTCTCCCCGACGAGCGGCGACAACATGGTCGAGGGCACGTCGTGGCAGTACACCGGCATGGTGCCGTTCAACGTGCGCGGCCTGGCCGACGCCAAGGGCGGCAACGCCGGCATGGTCTCCTACCTCGACCACGTCCTCGGCGCGTACAACGGCAGCGGCGGCGACCACGCCGACCTCGGCAACGAGCCGAGCGTCGAGCTGCCGTGGGAGTACGACTACGTCGGCCAGCCGTGGAAGACCCAGTCGGTCATCCGCAACGTGCAGAACCAGCTGTGGCCGGACTCCCCGACCGGCTGGGGCGTCGGCAACGACGACCTGGGCACGATGAGCGCCTGGTACGTCTGGTCGGCGATGGGGATCTTCCCCGAGACGCCCGGCACGGCCGACCTGGCGCTGGGCAGCCCGCTGTTCACCCAGGTCGTGATCACGCTCAGCACCGGGAACAAGCTGACCATCAACGCCCCGCAGGCCGCGACCGACGCCCCGTACGTGCAGAGCGCCACGTGGAACGGCGGGAACTGGAACAACGCCTACCTGCCTCCGTCGGCGGTGACCAGCGGCGGCACGCTGAGCTTCACGCTCGGCACCGCCGCGAACACCTCGTGGGCGACCGCCGCCTCGTCGGCGCCGCCGTCGTACGCCGGGTCGGGCGGGTCCACCACGCACACCGGGCCGATCACCTCCGGGATCGCCGGCAAGTGCGTCGACGTGAAGAACAGCTCGGCCGCCAACAGCACGCCGGTGCAGATCTACACGTGCAACGGGACCAACGCCCAGCAGTGGACGGTGCCCGGTGACGGGACGCTGACCGCGTTCGGCAAGTGTCTCGACGTGACCACCAGCGGCACGGCGGACGGCACGAAGGTCCAGCTGTACCAGTGCAACAACACCGGCGCGCAGCAGTGGACCTACAACGCGACGGCCAGGTCGCTGACCAACCCCGAGTCCGGCAAGTGCCTGGACGATCCGAACAGCAGCACCACGGACGGCACCCAGCTGCAGATCTACACCTGCAACGGGACCGCCGCCCAGCAGTGGACGCTGCCCAACTGATCCCCCGCCGGGGCCGTCCAGGACCGCAGCGGCGTCCTGGACGGCCCACCGGGATAACGTGAGCGACCATGACATCCCGCTCCGCGCTCGGGCTCGCGGCGCTGCTCGCCGGCGCCGGCGTGACCCACTTCCTCCGGCCGCGTCCGTACGACGCGATCATCCCGTCCCGCCTGCCGGGCCCTCCGCGCGCCTGGACGTACGTGAGCGGCCTGGCCGAACTGGCCTGCGCGGCCGCGGTCGCCGCTCCGCGCACGCGCCGGGCGGGCGCGCTGGCGGCCGCGGGCCTGTTCGCGGGCGTCTTCCCGGCGAACGTGAAGATGGCCTACGACTGGCGGCACCGCGCGCTGCCGTACCGCGCGGTCGCGTACGGGCGGCTGCCCCTGCAGGTGCCGCTGGTGCTGTGGGGTCTGTCCGTGGCCCGCGACTCCGGTCGAGCATGAGCGTCGCGGTCGTCACCGGGGCCGGGTCCGGCATCGGGCGGCAGGTCGCGCGGGCCCTGCTCGACGCCGGGTACCGGGTGGCACTGGTCGGGCGGCGGGCCGAGCCGCTCCACGAGACGGCCGGCGGTTCCGATGCGGCCCTGACCGTCCCCGCCGACGTCGGATCGGCCGAGGCGGTGGCGGGTCTGTTCGCCGAGGTACGCCGCGTGTGGGGGCGGGTGGACCTGCTGTTCAACAACGCGGGGACGTTCGGGCCCGCGGGCGCGGCCGACGAGATCTCCGTCGAGGACTGGCGGCGTACGGTCGAGACGAACCTGACCGGCGCGTTCCTGTGCGCGCGGGAGGCGGTGCGGCTGATGAAGGAGCAGCGGCCCCGCGGTGGACGGATCATCAACAACGGTTCGATCTCCGCGCACTCCCCACGCCCCGGGAGCGTCGCCTACACCGCCACGAAACACGCCATCACCGGCCTGACCAAGTCGCTGTCGCTGGACGGACGGGCGTACGACATCGCCTGCGGGCAGATCGACATCGGCAACGCGGCGACCGAGATGACCGCGGGCATCGCCGAGGGGGCCCGGCAGGCGGACGGGCGGCTGGCGCCGGAGCCGACGTTCGACGCCGAGCAGGTCGCGCGGGCCGTGCTGTACATGGCGAGCCTGCCGCTGGAGGCCAACGTGCAGTTCATGACCCTGGCCGCGACGAAGATGCCGTTCATCGGCCGGGGTTAGACCGCCGGGCGAGGCGGCCTAGGTGTCGGCGAGACGGCGCATGATCCGCGCTGCCTCCAGCAGCGCCTGCCGCTCCGCGGCGGAGAGCTCGGCCAGGCGGCCGTCGAGCCAGTTCCGGCGTACGGCCAGGGCCGCTCGCGCGTGCTCCGCACCGTCCGGCGTCAGGTGGAACAGGACCCGCCGACCGTCGGCGGGGTCCTTCTCCCGTACGGCGTGGCCGCCGGCGACGAGCCGGTTCACGGTCTGGCTCATCGAGCTGGGAGAGACGTGCGCGCGCCGGCTGAGGTCGGTGAGGCTCTGCGGCCCGTGTTTGTGGAGCGTGGTGAGCACGATGACGGCCGCCTCACCCATCTCGCCTTCGCCGCGTTCGGACCGGAAGCGGCTGTAGATCCGCGCCACGGCGGTGCGCAGCTCGCCACCGAGAACCCGCACCTCGGCGAGGTCGTCCTCGCCGGATCCTCCGGACGTGCCGGCTGTTGCCTTCGCGCTCACGGTTCCTTAGTATAACGAAATAAAATGTTTCGTATTAAGAAATGTCGTCCCATGAAACTACTCGCACTGCTCCTCACGCCCCTTGGCCTCCTGCTGCGCCGCAAGCGCGCCGGCGGCGCCCACAGCATCCGCAACGCCCCGGAGCTGGCGACCTCCACCTCGCTGGAGCTCACCTCCCCCTCCTTCGCCCCCGGGGGCACCATCCCGCTGCGCCACGCCACCATGGACCTGGGGCCGAACATCTCTCCCGCCCTGGCCTGGAGCGATCCGCCCGCCGGCACCACCCGCATGCTCCTGGTCCTGGAGGACACCGACGTCCCCATCGCCAGGCCCGCACGGCACATGGTCGCCTTCTTCGGCCCCGAACCGGCTCACATCGGCGAAGGCGACCTCACCGCGGACAACCCGCGCTTCACGTACCTGCCGGTCCACCGAGGTCGCACCGGCTACCAGGGTCCGCGGCCCCTGCCCGGCCACGGCGTGCACCACTACACCTTCCACCTGTACGCGCTCGACACGGAACCCGCCGGGAACAGCCTCGACGACCTCCTGCCGCGACTGGCAGGCCACGTCCTGGCATCAGGGCACCTCGAAGGCACCCTGCGCGGCTGAGGCGCCGCGGTGCTACACGCGGCGGGCCGCGCTCAGGGCCTGGTCGCGGTAGGAGCCGCCGAACAGGACGACGTGGACGAGCAGCGGGTGGAGCTGGTGCAGCGGCACGCGGTCGCGCCAGCCGCCGGCCAGCGGTGACGCCTCGTCGTACGCGGCGATGATCGTCTCCAGGTGGGGCGCGCCGAACAGGGCGAGCATGGCCAGGTCGGTCTCGCGGTGGCCGCCGTGCGCCGCGGGGTCGACCAGCCAGGCGCGGCCGTCACTCCACAGGACGTTGCCGGACCACAGGTCGCCGTGGATGCGCGCCGGCGGCTCGGGCGGGCCCGCGGCGTCGGCCGCGCGGGCGGCGGCGCGTTCGAACTCGGCGGCGTCGCGGGCGGTCAGGGCGCCCCGGTCCACCGCCAGGCGCACGTACGGAAGGACGCGGCGCTCGGCGTACCACTCCGGCCAGTCGGTTCCGGCGGTGTTGTCGAGCGGGAGTTCGGCGATGTACCCGGGCCAGGGCGCGCCGTAGGAGTCCGCGCCCGCGCCGTGGACGGCGGCGAGCTCACGGCCGAACCGCTCGGCCGCCTCCGGCGTGGGCCGGCCGGTCTCGATCCACGGCAGGACGAGCGTGGTGTCGTCGGCGCTGATCACCTCGGGCACCGGAGCGTCGTCGCCGCTCGCGGCGAGCCAGCGCAGGCCGTTCGCCTCGGCCGCGAACAGCCCGTCGATCGCCTGCCGGGCCTGCTTGACGAACACGCGGCGGCCGTCCGGGAGGGTGCCCCGCCGCAGGCGCCATTCGTGGCTGGTGCCGAGCTCGGTGACGTCGGTGAGGTTCATCGTTCCTTGGCGGCCCGGCGTACGTGGTCGAGCAGGCCCGGGACGGCGGCCTCGATCTGCTCACGGACCTCTTCGAAGGCGGAGTCGCGGCTGTAGTACGGGTCGGCCACGTCAAGCTCCCTCGCGTCCGGGTCGAACTCGCGCAGCAACCGGATCTTGCGCCGCGCCTCCTCGTCGGGCGCCAGGCGGAGCAGGTCCGTACGGTGCCCCTCGTCGAGGGCGAGGATCAGGTCATAGCGGTCGAACCAGGCCACCTCGAACTGGCGGGCCCGGTGGGAGGAGCGGTAACCGGCCCGGCGCAGGACGGCCACCGTCCGCTCATCCGCGGAGTCGCCGACGTGCCAGTGCCCGGTGCCGGAGCTGTCCACCTCGACGTCGACCCCTTCCTGCTCGGCGTGGTGGCGGAAGATGTGCTCGGCCATCGGGGACCGGCAGATGTTGCCCGTGCAGACGAAGGTGACGCGGTACGACATGGGTGCCAGCTTAGGCTTCGTCCGGCCAGGCGAGCATGGCCTGGCCGGCGACGTCCGCCGGATCACCGGCGGCTCGGACCTTTGACGGCAGAAGTAAAGGGCGGCGACACGATCGTCGCCGCCCCTTCTTTCCGCAATATATGAATCAGGCGCTTACATGCGGAACGCCATTCGGCATCCACTGAAGCAGCGCGAGCGCCGCGAACCCAGCCATGAACAACTTGGCCTTCATTGGCCTTCTTTCTTCTTGCTATGGACAACTGCTCCAACGAGCATAGAGGCTCACGGAGCTCCAGCGCACCAAAACCGAAAAAACGTCCGTGCCCGAATCTGGCTCAGGAGTCGGCTAAGTCGATGAGGTCGAGACGCACTTTGACCGCTTCGATCTCCGGGACGATGTTCAACTGTAAGAACAGGTCGTATGCCTGGCGCCAGTAGATGCGTGCGGCGTCGTGTCCCTTGGTCAGGTTGGTGACGTGGCCGATCCCGCTCAGCGCCTGGGCCTCGAGGTAGGGGTCGCTGATCTGTCTGGCGTCCCTGCGGGCGGCCCGGTAGTTCTCGGCGGCGGCCGGATATTGCCCCATGCCGACGCGGACGTCCGCGATGCCGAGCATCCCGCGTATCTTCTCACTCGTATTGTTAATCGTCTTGGCCACGGCCATCGCGGAACGGTGACGAATCAGCGCCTCGTTGTACTGTTCCATACCGGTGAGCGCCAAGCCCATATTGTTCAGCACGTTCGACTCGTTGATCCGGTCGCCCATGGCGGAGAACTCGGCGAGGGCCTCGCCATAATACTTCAGCGCGGTGTCGTGCCGGCCGCGATAACGCGCCACGTCGCCGAGATTATTGTTGAGAATTGCCTTGTTTCGCCGCCCGGTCAGCGTCCGGTAGATGTCGCGGGACTTCTGGTACAACTCGTACGCGTCGCGGTGGTAGCCGAGCAGCAGATGGGTATGGGCGAGATTGCTCAGTGTCGTGGCCTCGCCGCGGATGTCGCCGATGGCGTGGAAACTGTCGAGGGCGTCGTGGAAACTGCGCAGCGCCTCTTGGTGCCGCCCGATCTGGGCGAGCATCATGCCCAGGTGGTTGAGGCACTCCCCCTTTGCGCGAGTGTCACCGATCTCGCGGTAGAGGTCGAGCGACTCGCCGCAGTACGCGAGCGCCTCCCGGTATCTCGACGAAGACCACGCCAGCAGCCCGATCTGATCGAGGGCGGCGGCCTTGAGCGCCGGGTCGCGTACACGGTGCGCGATCTGCTCGGCTTCGGTCGCGTTGGCGAGCGCCTCGTCCATCCGTCCCAGCCGCCACTGCACCACGGCGAGGTTGAAGCGCAGTTGGGCGACCGCCCTCGGACGCTCCAGTTCGAGCGCGACGTTCAGGGCGCGCCGGTGGATCGTCTCCGCCTCCTCCCACTGGGAGACGGAGTCGAAGTAACGTGCCACCGTCCTGGCGTAGTCGATGGCATGACCGTTCCACGCGTGGTCGGCCGCGTACTGAACCAGGGCGGCGACGTTCTTCGACTCGGCGGAGAGCCACCTCGCCGCCGCGTCCTCGTCCTCGAACGGCTCCACCGACACCGACCCGTCGGCCGCGGCGACCTCGTCGCGGGTGTGGTGCGGAAACAGCGCACGGTCGGCCAGGTCGGCCTTCAGCAGGTAGTAGTCGAGCGTCCGCCCCACCGCACGGCGCGCGTCGAAGTCCGGGTCCTCCCGCGGCGGAAGGGCCATGGCGTATCTCCGGACCAGGTCGTGAAACCGGAACCGGCCCGGTGAGATCTCCTCGATCAGATAGTGGTCGACGAAGTCGGTGAGGCTCCGTTCGGCGTCGGCGGCCGAAATTCCGGCGAGGGCCGCGACGGCGGGAGCGGTCAGCTCCGGTACCGGGCTCAACCCCAGCCGCCGGAAGACGCGGCGCTGGGTCACCGGCAGGTCGCGATACGAGAGCGCGAACGTCGCAGCAAGAGCGGGAGCCTGCAGGTCGGCGATGTCCTCGTGGGGATGGCGCAGTTGCTCGACGAGGGTTTCGATCGAAGGGACCTGCCGGTCGCGCAGCCGGGTCGCGGCCAGCCGGACCGCGAGCGGCAGCCCGCCGCAGAGCCGTACGGCGTCGGCGACCGAGTCGGCCACGGCGACCGCCGGTTCCGCGATGCGGGTGAACAGGGCGACGGCGTCGTCCGTCGGCAGGATGTCGAGACGATGGTGGCCGCCTTCGATTCCCGCCAGGTGACGGCGGCTGGTGATGATCACATGGCAGTCGGAGGTTCCGGGAAGGAGCGGGCGGACCTGGTTCTCACCGGCGGCGTCATCGAGGATGAGCAGGACCCTGCGGCCTTCCATGACCTCACGCCACATCCGGGTGCGGTCGGCCGTGCCCTGCGGGATGCCGTTCGGCGCGATGCCGGCCAGTTGGAGGAGCTTGGACAGCGCGGCCGCCGTGCCCTCCGGCAGGTGTTGCGCGTCATGGCCACGCAGGGGCAGGAAGAAGCATCCGTCGGGGAAGTGTTCGGCGAGCGCGTGGGCGGCCTTGACGGCGAGGGCGGTCTTGCCGACGCTGGGCATGCCCTCGATCACCACGACGCCGCCCGCCCTGCCGAGATCGACCAGCGCGGCGAGTTCCGCCGCCCGCCCGGTGAACTCCGGTACCGGGGGCGGCAGCCGGTCGAGCCCGGGTATCGACTCCGCCGAGGCCCGTTGGGGCCCGGCGACGGACGGGTCGTGCCGCCGGATGTTGTCGAAAAGGGTCTGGAGCCGGGGAGAGGGCGCCGTGCCGGTGTCCTCTCGAAGCAGGCGCCTCGTAGTGCGGTAGAGCCCGATCGCGTCGGCCTGCCGGCCGCACCGGTAATAGGCGATCATCAACTGTCCGACGAAGAATTCGTCCAGCGGATATCGAGCGATCAGGTCGACCAGGAAACCGACGATCTCCGCGTGGTTTCCGGTGGCGAGTTCGATCTCGACCAGTTCCCGGGCCATCACCCGGTAGTCGTCGTCGAGCCTCACTCCCACCTGATCGACCCATTCACCGGAAATACCGGTCAGCGGCTCTGCTCGCCACAGGCTCACGCCCTCGCGCAGCAGCTCGATCGCCTCTCTGGTGTTGCCGTCTCGCCTGCGGGAAATGGCCTGCGCGCGGAGCGCACGAGACCGGCAGAGATCGACACACTCACGAGGGACCTCCAGCGCGTACGCGCCGGGCGCCGCGACCAGCCGGACGGTGTCGGCGACGCCGTACTTCTTGAACCGTCTCCGCAACCGTGACAGATCGGTCTGCAGGCTCTGCCGTACCTCGGCCGGCGGATTCTCACCCCACACGCGGTCGATCAGGGTGTCCACGGAGACCGGGCGCCCCTCGGCGAGCAGGAGAACGGCGAGGAGCAGCCGCTCTTTGGCGGTCCCGAGATCCATTCGATTTCCGGTCAGCCAGAATTCGATTGGTCCGAGTACCCGGAATTCCACCGGACCCCTCCGTACGATGCTCCCCACGTGATATTTACTATTTCCTCCTTTCTCAATGCGAAACCGTCGAATAACTGTTCGACCTGGGCAAATGGATCTTTCTCGGCGCGACTCGGCCGTGACATGCCCGGTCTCCGGCCAGATTTCCACCCGGTTTTCCGCCAGCGGCGTAGCCCATGGTCGGTTCAGGAGGCGGCGAGAGACCGCCTCGACGAGAAAGGGGGCCCCATGAGTGAAGCCATGGAGCGGATGATGCTGGAGGCGGCGGAGTTCCACAGCGCGTGCAGCGTCGGCGGGTGCGTCGAGGTCGCGATAACGGAGGTCGTGGCTGTCCGCGACTCGAAGGCCGGACCGGACGGACCCGTCCTTTGGTTCACCCGCGCCGAGTGGAAGGACTTCGTGGCCGCGGTCAAGACCGACCAGTTCGCCATCGACTGAACCAGTGGAGAACGACGTGCGGGCGCTGGCCGACACCGGCGCCCGTGCCCGGTCCCGAACGAAGGCGAACACGCGGTCAGTCTCCGTTCGACCGGAACTCAGCGCACAGCGCACCAAGAAAAGCCCGCGCCTCATCACCGAAGATGGCGGCTTTTCTCAAGGTGGACCAGCGGATCTCATACACCGTGACGTCGTTGGCCGACCTGAGCGTCTGCCAGCCGTGATCGTTCTCCACCAGGACGAGAGCGTTCTCATCGTCGCCGCCATCGTCGTAGATCGAGAAGCCATGAGAGAACGGCGTGTCGGCTTTAGAGAAAGGGACCAGCCCGATCGAGACGTTGTCGAGCGTGCTCAGTACCGCGACCCGGTCCAGCTGAGCGATCGCCTCCGACGGCGAACCTGGTCGCCAGCGAAGGGCGCCTTCCCCGATGAGGAACTCGAACTGACGTCCATCCTCATGCAGGACGAGCTGACGGTCGAGCCTGGCGGCGACGGCGGCAGGGACGCTCGTCTGTGGAGTGTAGATCTTGAACATGCTGAAAACGCGCTTGGCGTACGCGGGAGTCTGCAACAGGCCGGGGACGACCGCAGACTGAAAGATCCGCGTCCGAAGCGCCTCCTCTTCTCGTCGGCCGACCTCGTCCTGCACATGTGGGCGACCTTCGAGAGCCGCTTGCCAGGTCTCCACGCCACCGCGAGTCGCCTCGACGAGGTCCGCCAGCATCCGTTCCACCTCGTCGGAGGCGCCGACGGCGCGTGCCCAGGCGACGACCTCGGTCACCGACGGCTGGGCCGAGCCGGCTTCGATCCGCGACACCTTCGACTGGCTGATGCCGATCCGCTGGGCAAGGGCACGACCGCTGATCCCACTCAGGTCTCGCAGGACACGCAGTTCGTTGGCCAGACGTCGTCGCTTCTCATACGCCGCGTCACGCCCGTCAACCGCCATCGACATCACCTCAGCCTCTATCGCGATTCAGTGATGCATGACAAGTAATCGCCGACAGACACCCGCCATGTACACCGGAGAGTGAACCACTCCGGCGTGATCTCGTCAAACCCGCCTAAGCGCCGATTTGAGGGTGTAGCGTGCGCGGCGTCCACCTCCAGCTGCCGAGCCTAGAGCTAGACAGGTGATTCAGAATGATTCATGAGCTTCTCGCCGAGCAGTCGATCCAACGGCGCCCCCGACACCGCGGCATCGTCGCCGTTGACATCGAAGATTCGACCCGGCGTACCGACCCGTCCAAAGCGCAGTTGCGCCAGTCCATGTACGACCTGTTCGAACGGTCTTTGAACGCCGGCGGCATCACCGCCTCCCGTAGAGACCCTCTTGTGGATCGCGGAGACAGTGTTCTGGCGCTGGCCCATCCGGTGGACTTCGTCCCGAAGACCGCGCTGCTGGACACCGTCGTCCCTACCCTGGGCATGCTGCTCACCGAGCACAATCGGCGTCACCCGGCGCAGCGGTTCCGGCTGCGCATGGTCGTCCACGCCGGAGAAGTGACTTTCGATGACCGAGGTTGCTTCGGCGAGGCCCTCGACGTCGCGTTCCGGCTCTTGGACGCCGGCCAGGTGAAGCGGATCCTGCGCAACACCGACGCTCCGATGGTGCTCGTGGTCTCCGACGACGTCCACCGCTCCGTCGTACGCCACGGTTATGACGGCATTGACCCCAAGGCGTTCAGTCGGCTACTGCTGCCGCGCACCTCAAACCTGGTGCGTTCGGCGTGGGTTCGGGTGATCGGCGCGTCTCAGGGGCTCCCTGAATGGCCCGGTGGCCCAGTCGCGAGGATGGAGGACTACCGGCGGCGGGCGTG
This sequence comes from Actinoallomurus iriomotensis, assembly GCF_030269445.1. GTDB lineage: Bacteria > Actinomycetota > Actinomycetes > Streptosporangiales > Streptosporangiaceae > Actinoallomurus > Actinoallomurus iriomotensis. Next base: position 174,088 of record NZ_BSTJ01000012.1, on the reverse strand, counting down.
ATCCTCCGGCCGCGTGGGGCCGTACGTGAAAGGGGCGCCCCGGACGGGACGCCCCTTTCGAAACGGGAGATCAGTGCGAGACGGCGCCCAGGGCGTCGATGATGCCGTGGCCGTAGAAGCCGTTCCGCTTCTTGCCGCCCTCACACGTGTGCGTGGTCGTCACCTTCTTGTACGTGCCGTCCGACTGCAGGACGTACCGCGTGTAGGTGTACGCGGCCGGGGTCGGGCAGGCGTGTTCGGTGGCGGTGCCCTCCAGGATCGACTCCGCGCGGTCCGGGGACAGGGTGAGGCCGCCGTGGACGCGGTCGCGCTGGCCGTACCGGCTCACGATCAGTGCCACCACGCCCGTCGCGTGCGGGGAGGCCATCGACGTGCCCTGCAGATACTGGTAATAGCCGCACGTCGAGCCCTTGCATGAGCGGACCACGTACGGCACGTTCGGGGTGCCGTCCGGGTTGAGCTCGCCGCGCTGCTCGGCCAATGACTTCGGGTACGCCGCCAGGATCGCCTTGGTCACGTCCGCCTTGCCGTCCGGCGTGTCGTAGGAGTCGCCGCCCGGGGCCGACACCGCGACGTAGCCGTTGCCGTAGTCGGAGTAGTACGACTTGCGGGTGCTGATGCCCAGGGCCGAGACCGCGATGACGTTCTTGCCCTCACTCGGCTCCGAGACGCAGGACGGCGGGATGGTCCGCTCGTACGGGGCCTCGCCGGGCGTGGCCACGTAGTCCGGACTGGAGGCGTCGACGATGGTCTTGGTGTAGTCGGTGGCGCCGTTGCCGGCCGCCGAGACCAGCGAGACGCCGTGCCGGTGCGCGTACGCCAGCGCCCGCTCCGAGGCCTCGATGACCGTACGCTGCTCGGCCTGGTACTCCGGCGAGTCGGCCGGGTTGTCCACGCAGTTGAACAGCCACGGATCGGTGTAGAAGCTCATGTTGACCACGTCGATCCCGTGGTCCGCCGAGTAGGTCAGGGCGTCGACCACCGGCTGCAGGAAGAAGTATCCGGAGTCCTGCCCGGCCCGGACGTTCACCAGCGTCACGTTCGGCGCGACGCCCGCCATGCCGAGGCCGTTCAGCGGCGAGGCGATCGTCGAGGCGACGTGCGTGCCGTGCTCGTTGTCGTCCTCGTCGACCGGGTCGACGCAGGAGGGGTGCTCGCACGGCCCGTCGACCTCGGTGCCGTCGGCGTCGACCGGGATGTCGGTGGTGAAGTTCCGGCTCAGCGCGCGGTCGAAGTTCGGCGCGATGTCCGGGTGGGTGCCGTCGATGCCGGTGTCGATCACGCCGACGAGTACGCGGCGGTCGCCCGGCTCCTTCTTGTACGAGCCGCCGGTCGTCGCGTGGATCAGCTTCATGTCCCACTGGCGGTCGGCGAGCGGTTCCGCCGATCGTTTGTGGGAGGCGCCGGCCGTACGGGTGCCGCTGCGGCCCTCCTTCTCCACCGCCTGCGCCTTGGCCGCGGCGGCGTGCTGGAGCTTGGGCGCCTCTCCGACCGCTCGGTTGCGCGCGACGCCGTCCACCGCCGCCTGCTTGCGCGCGTCGGTGAGGAACGCCGTGTTGGCCGACCGTACGGTGGCCACGCCGATCGCGGTGTTCTCCTTGACGATGGTGCCACCGGCCGCCGCGACGGCCGAGTGCGCCTTCGCCAGGGACACCCCGTCCTTGTAGAGGACGACGTACTCGCTCGTCCGGCCGTGTGTCGTGTTACTGCTGGGACCCGCCTGCGCGGGTACCGCGAGCGCCGCCGTGACGGCGGCGCAGGCTGCGAGGACTATGGCGCGCCGCACCGCACACCTCCATTGGATTTACCAAGAAACAGTAAAGACCTGGAGGCATCAGATACGGTCAGCGCGGCTAAAGTCCAGTGCTGCGTCTTATGTGAGCCATGGCCGCTTTTGGTCACTTATGAGAAAGGTGCAGGTCAGCCGGTACGCAGGGCCATCGTCATGGCCTCCACCGCGAGCTGCGGATTCACGTTGGCCTCCAGCCGCTCGCGGCAGGTCATGATCGCCTCGAGCCGCTGCAGGGTCGCCTCCGGGGTGCCGCGGTAGGCCCGCAGCTCGCGCGCCCGCTCGGCGTTGACCAGAGTGACGTCCGCGCCGAGCTGGACGGCCAGCAGGTCGCGGTAGTACGAGGCGAGGTCGAGCAGCGCACGGTCGAGCGCGTCGCGCTTCATCCGCGTGGCCCGCGACTTCTGCCGGTCCTCCAGCTCCTTGAGCGCGCCGGCCGTGCCCCGGGGCATCCGGCCCTTGGCGCTCTCCCCCAGCGCCTGGCGCAGCGCGGCCGTCTCGGTGGCGTCCAGCTCGGCGCCGGCCGCCTTGGCCTCCGCCTCCGCCGCCTTGACCAGCGCCTCGGCCGCCGCGACCGCGGGCCCGAGGCCGGTCAGCCGCGATGGTACGGCGAGAACCTCCGCCCGGCGCCGCCGGGCCTCCTCATCGGTGGCGAGCCGCCGGGCCCGCCCGATGTGCCCCTGCGCGGCGCGCGCCGCCTGCTCCGCGACGTCGGGGTCGATGCCGTCCCGGAGCACGAGCACGTCGGCGACCGCGTCGGCGGGCGGCGTGCGGAGCGTCACGAGACGGCAGCGGGACCGGATGGTGACCACCAGGTCGTCCGGCGACGGCGCGCACAGCAGCCACACCGTACGGGCGGGCGGCTCCTCGATCGCCTTGAGCAGGGCGTTGGCGGCCTGTTCGGTGGACCGGTCGGCGTCCTCGAACAGCACGACGCGCCACCGGCCGCCGGTCGGCGACGACGCCGCGCGCAGCACCAGTTCGCGGGTCTCGCGCACGCCGTACGACAGCCCGGCGGGGCGGACGACCTCGACGTCGGCGTGGGTGCCCGACAGCACCTGGTGGCAGGAGGCGCAGTGGCCGCAGCCCAGGTCGGGACACAGCAGCGCGGCGGCGAACGCCCGCGCCGCGACCGACCGCCCCGAACCCGGCGGCCCGGTGAACAGCCACGCGTGGGTCATCCCCCCGCCGCCCGCACCGGCCAGCGCGTCGGCGCCCGCGCGCGCGGCGGCCTCCAGCTGCTCGATGACGGGCCCCTGGCCCACCAGGTCGTCGTAGACGGTCACGCGTCGATGGTAGTGCGCCGGTCAGTCCTTGATGGCGGGCATCGTGCTGGTCTCGTCCTCGGCGCTGGCCGGGACCGGGTCGGGCAGGATGGCGCGGACCCGGTCGTGGATCTGCCGGGAGATCTCCGGCTGCGCCCGCGTGCCGTCGATCACCAGGTAGCGGTGCGGTTCGGCGTCGGCGAGCGCGCGGAACCCGCGGCGTACGCGCTCGTGGAACTCGCGCGGCTCGGACTCGATCCGGTCGGCCGGCGAGGCGAACCGGGTCAGGCCGACGTCGGACGGGACGTCCAGCACGATCGTCAGGTCGGGCACGAGGCCGCTCGTCGCCCAGCGGTTGATCTCGGCGATCTCGGTGACCTTCAGCTCGCGGCCGGCGCCCTGGTAGGCGAGGGAGGAGTCGACGTAGCGGTCGGTGACCACGATCGCGCCCCGCCGCAGCGCCGGCTGGATGACCTCGGCGACGTGCTGGGCGCGGTCCGCGGCGTACAGGAGGGTCTCGGCCCGCGACGACAGCCCCGAGCTCTGCTTGTCGAGCAGCAGGGCGCGCAGCCGCATGCCCATCTTCGTCGAGCCGGGCTCACGCGTCATGACGACGTCGAAGCCCTGGTCGCGCAGCCAGATCGACAGCAGCCGCGCCTGCGTGGTCTTGCCGGCGCCCTCGCCGCCCTCGAAGGCGATGAACATGCCGTGTTCGCGGCCGGGCTCCTCCGGCGTGTAGCGCTCGCCGCGCAGCGCCGCCACGAAGTCGCGGACCAGCGGGATGCCCCGGCGGTCGTCCATGTGCCGGTACGCGATCAGACCGACGATGACCGCGACCAGGGCGGCGATCACCAGTACGACGTTGGGGCCGTCGAAGCGGTAGACGTTCTTGCCGGGCAGGGTGAACCGGTGGTCGCCGACCGCGCCGGCGATGAAGGGCACCGCGGCGACCACGAGGAGCAGCACGACCCGTACGAGCGACTGCAGGAACGCCCACGTGCGGCCACGGACGCTGTCCTCCACCTCCAGGCCGATCAGCGTGTAGCCGACCACCCAGGCGATGCCCGCGCCCGCGCCGCACACCGCGGTCAGCAGCGCCACGATCACGAGGTTCGGGATGAGGGCGATCAGCGCCAGAGCGATGCCCGCGCCGATGATCGCCAGGCCGAAGAGCCGCCGGCGGCTGAACTCCTGCAGGATGCGGGGTGCCAGGAACATGCCCACGGCCATCCCGACGAAGACCATCCCGAAGACCACGCCGTACGCCGCGTCGCCGCCGCCGAGCGCCTTGACGTAGACCTTGGCGATGCCGATCACGGCGCCGCCGGCCGCGAAGGCGCCGAGGATGCCGATGGTCAGGCCGCGGACCAGCGCGGTGGAGCCGACGAACTTCCAGCCCGCCACGATCTGCTTGAGGATCGAGGGCACCGACACCTGGCCGCGCCGCTTGGGAATCTCCCGGAGCGAGAAGATCGTCGCCGCGGACACCAGGAACGTGACGGCGTTGATGTACAGCGCCAGGTTGGCCTGCTGCTGCGGGTGTTCGAAGAGCACCTTGGAGATCAGCGCCAGCACCGAGAACATCGCCGCCGCGACCGGCGCCGAGCCGTACGTCGAGACGAGGCTGATCTGGTTGGCGCGCTCGAGTTGCTCCTTGGGGACGATGTTCGGGATCGAGGCCTCCTTGGCCGGGATCCAGAACAGCGTCACGACCTCGATCAGGAACGTCGCGATGTAGAGCCAGTCGAGACGCCCCACGATCGGGATCGACAGGAACAGCGCGAACCGCAGGATGTCCGCGACCACCATCGTGATGCGGCGGTCGAACCGGTCCGCGACCGCGCCCGCGAGCGGGCCGAAGACCAGGGCGGGCAGCAGCTTGACGACGAGCACGCCGCCGATGGCGTAATTCTCCGCCGCGCCCTTGGTCAGCGAGCCGGCCAGCGCCGTGAGCGCGAGAATGCTCAGCCAGTCGCCGAAACTCGACAATGACAGGGCGATCCACAGCCGCCGGAACGGCTTGATCGAAAGCACACCGGCCGAGCTGCCCGTTCTGGTCATTGTGTCAGAGTATCGACACCGGGCCCTGTCAGGAGCGGGACTTGGCGGGTCGTTTCCTCGTCGTCTTCTTACCGCCACCTGCGGCGACCTTCTCGCGACGCTCGGCGAGCAACTCCAGTGCGCGCTGTACGGTTATCGACTCCACTTCGTCGCCTTTACGAAGGCTGGCGTTCGTCTCCCCGTCGGTCACATAAGGACCGAAACGCCCCTCCTTGACCACGATCTGCCGACCGGTGCCGGTGTCCTCGCCCAGTTCACGCAGCGGCGGTGCGGAGGCGGCCCGCCCGCGCCCGCGCTGCTTCGGCTGCGCGAAGATCTCCTTGGCCTCCTCCAGGGTGACCGTGAAGAGCTGCTCCTCCGACTGCAGCGAACGGCTGTCGGTGCCCTTCTTCAGGTACGGGCCGAACCGGCCGTTCTGCGCCGTGACGGGCTCACCGTCGAGGTCGCCCAGCAGACGGGGCAGCGACAGCAGCTTCAGCGCGTCGTCGAGCGTGACAGTGTCGAGCGACATCGACCCCAGCAGCGAGGCCGTGCGCGGCTTCGCCGACTTCGGCGCGTCGTCGGGCAGCACCTCGGTGACGTATGGCCCGAACCGGCCGGTCTTGGCGATGACGACGTGCCCGGTGCCGGGGTCGACGCCGAGTTCGCGGTCGCCGCTGGGCTGCGCGAACAGCTCCTCGGCCTTCTCGGCGGTCAGCTCGTCCGGCGCGATGTCCTCGGGGATGTTCACCCGCTGGCCGTCGCGGTCGAGGTACGGGCCGTAGCGGCCGACCCGGATCATGATGTCGGTGTCGGAGATCGGGAAGGAGCTGATCTCCTTGGCGTCGATCTCCCCCAGGTCGGAGACCAGCTGCTTGAGTCCCTCGCCGCCGTTGCCGTGGTAGAAGGTCTGCAGCCAGCGGACCCGCTCGGCCTCGCCCTGGGCGATCTTGTCGAGGACGTCCTCCATCTGCGCGGTGAAGTCGTAGTCGACCAGGTGGCCGAAGTGCTTCTCCAGGAGGTTCACCACGGCGAACGCCAGGAAGGAGGGCACCAGGGCGGTGCCCTTCTTGAACACGTAGCCGCGGTCGAGGATGGTGCCGATGATGCTGGCGTACGTCGACGGCCGCCCGATCTCCCGGTCCTCCAGCTCCTTGACCAGGCTCGCCTCGGTGTAGCGGGCGGGCGGCCGGGTGGAGTGGCCCTCGGCGGAGAGCTCGCTCGCGGTGAGCGGGTCGGCCTCCTCCAGGGCCGGCAGCCGGCGCTCCTGGTCGTCCAGGTCCGACGCCGGGTCGTCGGCGCCCTCGACGTAGGCCTTGAGGAAGCCGTAGAAGGTGATGATCTTTCCGGAGGCGCCGAACTCGGCGGTCTCCCCCGCGGTGGACTCACCCGTGACGCGCACCGACACCGACTGGCCGGCCGCGTCCTTCATCTGGCTGGCGACCGTACGCTTCCAGATCAGCTCGTACAGCCGGAACTGGTCGCCGGACAGGCCGGTCTCGCCCGGCGTACGGAACGTGTCGCCGGACGGGCGGATCGCCTCGTGCGCCTCCTGGGCGTTCTTGACCTTGCTGCGGTAGACGCGCGGCTTGTCCGGGATGTAGTCGGCGCCGTACAGCGTCTGCGCCTGCGCGCGGGCGGCCTTGATCGCGGTCTCGGACAGCTGGATGCTGTCGGTACGCATATAGGTGATGAAGCCGTTCTCGTACAGCTTCTGGGCGACCTGCATCGTGTACTTGGCCGAGAAGCCCAGCTTGCGGCTGGCCTCCTGCTGGAGCGTCGTCGTACGGAACGGGGCGTACGGGCTGCGCTTGTACGGCTTGCGCTCGACGGACTTGACCGCGTACGGCCGGTCGCGCAGGCGTGCGGCGAGGCCCTGGGCGCTCTCCTCGTCGAGGTGGAGGATCTCGTCGGACTTGATCCGGCCCCGGGCGGTGAAGTCGCGGCCCTGGGCGACGCGCTTGCCGTCGAGCGCCACGAGCGTGGCGTCGAAGCTGGACGGCTCCTCCGGCTTGCCGGTCTCGAAGGTCGCGGCCAGGTCCCAGTAGCTCGCCGGGACGAACGCGATCCGCTCGCGTTCGCGCTCGACGACCAGCCGGGTGGCGACGCTCTGCACACGGCCCGCCGAAAGCTTCGGCATGACCTTCTTCCACAGCACCGGGCTGATCTCGTAGCCGTACAGCCGGTCGAGGATCCGGCGGGTCTCCTGGGCGTCGACGAGCTTGATGTTCAGCTCGCGGGGGGTGCGGGCGGCGTCGCGGATGGCGTCGGGAGTGATCTCGTGGAACACCATTCGGTGCACCGGCACCTTGGGCTTGAGCACCTCCTGCAGGTGCCACGCGATGGCTTCACCCTCGCGGTCCTCATCGGTGGCGAGGAGGAGTTCGTCGGCCTCTTGGAGGAGTTTCTTGAGCTTGGCGACCTGCTGCTTCTTGTCGGCGTTGACAACATAAAGCGGCTCGAAGTCATGATCGACGTTGACCCCGAGTCGCGCCCACGCCTCGCCCTTGAGTTTCGACGGGATATCCGCTGCTCTCTCGGGGAGATCGCGGATATGGCCGATACTGGACTCCACGACGTACCCGCTGCCGAGATAACCCGCGATGGTCTTGGCCTTCGCGGGTGACTCGACGATCACCAGCCGGGTGCCGCCTGGCTGCTTTGTGCCGTTCCTGTCGGGCACGATGCCTGAACCTCGCAAGTCTCGACTCGGGCGGGAGTCGCTCGGGTGCCGTTCCGCGGTCAACGGTGAGAAACAGTAGACCGGTTCCGCGGAAGAGGGTCCTCGCCCCCCGTTAGGACCCTAGACGGAGCAGAATAAGGGCAATGCTTGAGTACTCCTACCTAGTACTGCGTCTGCCGCGCGGCACGACACGTGACGCCGCCAGGCAGATCCTGGTCGAGCATGCCGAGCACGGTGGGTGGGAGCTTGTCCGCGTCCGTGTCTACCCGGACGGCAGACGCCGAATCCAGCTGCGCCGAAAGGTCATCCGCGCGAAGCGTACCCTCTGACCGGCGGCCACCCCTTGTCTCCTTCGACGCTACATCAATGTTCCGAAGACGTGACCCGGGGCCGCCGAGGCGCCTCCCCCCTTTAATAGGGCTTTGCCTGCCCCGGGCCATGGCTCCGGGACAGGCAAAGCGGTCCTGCTCACCTCGCGGGGCCGACCCCCGCGACGTTGTCGGTCAGCGGCCGGACCGGCGGCCCAGACGGCGGGCCACCGAGATCGTGCCGGCCGAGGCGGCGAACATGCCGCCCAGCGCCAGCGCCATCAGCGCGCCGTTCCGCGCGCTCGTCGAGGACTCGGCCGCGGCGAGGCCGACCGGCGGGAGCTGCTTCGGCGGGCCGCCCACGACCGGAACGTTCAGACCGCCGCCGAGCGGGTTCGCCACCCCGGCGGACTGCAAGTTCATCCCCTGCGGAAGCTTCGGCAGGGCGGGCGTGGCGCCCATCGCGACCGGCAGGGCGCCGGTGCGCAGCGACGCGGGGTCGACCGGAAGCTGCGGCAGGCCGCTCATCCGCGCGCTGTACGGGGTGACGCAGTCGTCGCCGTACCCGCCGGAGGTGGCGCCGCAGCTGCCGAGCGCGTGCCCGACGACCGCGACGGCGTTGCCGCACGCGTCCACGGGCGCGGTGATCGGCGCGTGGACCTGGTTGCCGCCGCCGATGCTGCCGACGCCGGACGTACGGCCGTGGAAGCCGCCGGACGACGGGTAGGCGCCCGGCAGGGCCCCCTGGCAGCCCGCGACCGCGCGGCCGAGGACGGCCGCGGCGTTGCCGCAGACGTCGACCGGCGCGGTGATCGGCGCGTGGACCTGGTTGCCGCCGCCGATGCTGCCGACGCCCGAGGTACGGCCGTGGAAGCCGTGGTGCCCGTAGTACCCGCCCGGTCCGCCGACGCTCGCCCCGCCCTGGCAGCCGGCGAGCGCGTTGCCGATGGCGTTGCCGCAGACGTTGATGGGCGCGTTGACCGGCGCGTGGACCTGGTTGCCGCCCAGGATGCTGTGCCGGCCGGACGTACGGCCGCCGCCGCTGGTGCGGTAGCCGCTCGGCGCGACGCCGGCGCCGCCCCGGCAGCCGGCGAGCGCGTCACCGATCACCGCTGCGGTGTTGCCGCAGATGTTGACGGGCGCGGTGATCGGCGCGTTCACCTGGTTGCCGCCCAGGACGCTGTGGCGACCGGAGGTGTGGCCGTGACCGCCGCTGAGGCGGTAGCCCGTTACCGCCGCGCCGCCCCGGCAGCCGGCCAGCGAGCCGCCGATGACCGCGACCGCGTTGCCGCAGGCGTTGATCGGAGCGGTGATCGGCGCGTTGATCTGGTTGCCGCCGCCGATGCTGTGCCGGCCGGACGTGTGGCCGTTGCCGCCGCCGAAGCGGTAGCCGTTGACCGCCGCGCCGCCCCGGGATCCGGCGACCGCGTGGCCGATGGCCGCGACGGAGTTGCCGCTGACGTTAACCGGAACGGAGATCGGGGCATTGACCTGGTTACCGCCCAGGACGCTGCCGTCGCCGTCGGTCCCGTCGGCAAGGGCCGGAACGGCCCCGAGCGCGACGAAGCTCGCGGTGAGCAGGGTGGCACCTGCGGCGCCTTTCGCCCACATACGCATGTGATGCTCCTCATTTGGACAGGATTGACCGAACAACTTCTCGGGGTGGGTACGGCACGACCGCCTGGACCGCGGGCGTGCCGAAAACCGGTCCGTGTCATGCGTACGGACCGGTGGTGGGGTCCTAGTCAGGGGAGAAGGAGGGCTCGTCCGCCGCGGTGCGGACGACCGGGGGAAGCACGCCGGTGCGCAGGATGGGGATGGCGGGACGGCTGAGTGCCGTGACCGGCTCGGTCCTGCGGCGGACCCCGGCCGGATGGAAGCCGCCGAAGCCGTCGCCGCCGGCGGACGAGGGCGGCACTTGCCCTCGCTGCGGCAGCGGCCGCCTCGGGGCGGACGGCGCGTGCACCCGCTGGTGCGGCACGCGCTGGTGCGCCACGCGATCGGTGGAGACCTTCTCGGACGCCCCCGTTACGACGTGCGGCCCGATGTGGATCATCGGTCCGCCGGAGACTCCGGCTCGGGAACCGGCGCCGCCGTGTCGTTGTGTCCGAGAAGGGCCAGCCGAGCCCACCGGCGTGCGGGGCCGCGGCTTTTCCTTCACCGCGGGTGGCAGGGCGAGGATCGCCGGCGGACGGGCGGGCGTGAGAACCGTTCCGGACTCTTCGGTCTTTCTCTGCACGGCCGGGACGACACCGCGCGTGTCCAGCACGTCGGCCGCGAGTGCGGTCACGTGATCGACGGGCGCGGCGACGCTGGGAAGGCGTGCTCCCGGAACGGTGTCGGCGTGCGCCTGGTCGGCGTGTGCGTGACCGGCGACGCCCAGCAGCCAGCCGGCGACCGCGATGCCCGCCATGGTGAGCAGGCGCCGGATCACCGGCCTGGGCGTCAGGGTGCCCGGACAGCGTGCGACCGCGGAGGCGAACCTCCACACTCGCGACCGTCCAGAAACCACGCGCCCTCCTTGGCGTTGACCACCGTCACGGAGCGCGAGTGCGCTCCGTACGGTGGGTTACCGTAGCACCACGGAGAGCGATCATTGTGGCTGATTCAGATGTGGTCGAGAAAATGGTCGAGGACGCGGACGCCGAAACGGAGCCCGTCGACCGGAACTCGTTCGTCGATGCCGTGGAACATGCCGGAGAAGTCGAGATCTTTCGGAAGTTTCAGCGGCGCGAAGCCGTAGCACTTCATCCCCAGCGTCGAGAACGACTTGGCGTCCGTACCGCCCGAAAGGCAGTACGGAACCGGGCGCGCCTGCGGATCGTGCGCGCGCAGCGCCGCCGCCATCGCCTCGACCAGCGGCCCCTCCCACTCGGTCTCCACGGCGATGTCGTGGTGCACGAACTCCCGGCTCACGTGCTCGCCCAGCAGCTCGTCGACCGTGTCGAAGAACTCCTCCTCGTGCCCGGGCAGGAACCTGCCGTCCACCTGAGCGATCGCGGTCTGCGGGATGACGTTCGCCTTGTAGCCGCCACCCAGGACGGTCGGATTCAGGGTGTTCCTGAGTGTCGCGCCGATCATCCTCTTCAGCGGACCCAGGCCCTCGACCGTCTTCTCCACGTCGTCCGGGTCGAACTCCGTCCCGTTCGCCTCGCAGAGCTCCTCCAGGAAGGCCCGCACCGTCTTCGTCAGCTGGATCGGGAACTCGTGCTCCCCCAGCCGCCCGACCGCCGCCGCCAGCGCGGTGACGGCGTTGTCGTGGTGCACCATCGAGCCGTGGCCCGCGGTGCCCGTGGCGGTCAGCCGCATCCACGCCAGGCCCTTCTCGGCCGTCTCGATGAGATACAGACGCTGGTCGTTCGGGAGGGTCAGGCTGAACCCGCCGACCTCGCCGATCGCCTCGGTGCAGCCCTCGAACAGCTCCGGGTGATTGTCGACCAGCCAGTGCGCGCCCCAGGTGCCGCCGGCCTCCTCGTCGGCGAGGAAGGCCAGGACGACGTCCCTCTCGGGCCGCCTGCCCTGCCTCAGCCGCTCGCGCATGACGGCCAGGACCATCGCGTCCATGTCCTTCATGTCGACCGCGCCACGGCCCCAGACACAGCCGTCGGCGACCTCACCGCCGAAGGGGTCACGGGTCCAGTCGTCCTTCTGGGCCGGCACGACGTCGAGATGCCCGTGGATGAGGAGGGCGTCTCTCTCCGGGTCGGCCCCCTCGACCCGCACGACCACACTCGACCGCTTCTCGTGCGACTCGTAGATCTTCGGCTCGAGCCCGACGTCGGCGAGCTTCTCCGCGACGTACTCCGCGGCCTGACGCTCCCCGGGACCACTGTGATCCCCGGGGTTGCTGGTGTCGATGCGTATGAGCTCGCTGCACAGCTCGACGACCTCGTCCTCCGCCGAAGGGTGACTCACGGTGATCCTCCTTCTGTCGACTTCCGCAGCGTCTGCCGACTTCCGCGGCTTGTTGCAGGCTTCGGCCCATCCTCCCCCAGGGGCCGTGCCGCCCCGCACGGCCGCCTGCGACTTCGCGGCATCACCGGGGATTTGCTATCGTGTGGCAGCCGCTGCGGGAGACCGCAGGCTCACCACGTCCGGGTGGCGGAATAGGCAGACGCGCTAGCTTGAGGTGCTAGTGCCCTTCACGGGGCATGGGGGTTCAAGTCCCCCCTCGGACACCACAGTTCGCCCACGCTGTCCGCGTTGAGACTTGTCTCGGCGCGGACGACGCGTTCGTGGGGCATGTACGTCAGACCCTGGCTCGTGGCCGGGCCGCCGCATGGACGATCTCGTCAGCGACCGGTTCGGAAGAAGCTCATGACGCGGGGCAGGTAGTCGGCGAGGGAGCGGACGGCGTACCGCCAGTCGTGGGTGCCGATCAGGTAGCCGTGCCAGTGGTAGGCGACTCCCGCATTGTCGGCAGCTCGCTTGAAGCACAGGTTGGACTGGTGGAGAAGCGCCTCCATGGCCGCGGTGCCGAGTACGGAGACGCTGCTCAGGTCGCCGGCCGCGGGCACACCGGTGCTGGTGTAGAGGTCGATGCGCGTACCGTCGAGCTTGCCGATGATGCTTCCCGGATCGTGTGCCTTCCAGTTCGCCGCATCGGTCAGGGGGTTGCCGAAGGGAGCGAAGGGTTCGACCTGATTCAGGCCGGTCATGATGGCCGAGATGAGAACATCTGCCCCGACCACGCACACTGGTCCGTGGTGGATGTCGACCGCTCCGGAGAACGCGGCGGCGGCGCCGTACAGGTCGGGGTGGCGTGCGGCGTACGACATCGACCCGAAGCCTCCTTGAGAGACGCCGGTGATGGCGCGACCCGCGCGGGAGCGCTTGGTACGGAAGTGGGTGTCGATCCAGGGCACCAGCTCCCTGGTGTGGAAGGTCTCCCAGTTCTCCACACCCAGACGCGTCGACTTGTCGACCCAGTCGGTGTAGAAGCCGCCACCGTCGCCGTTGTAGCCGCCGTCAGGGATCACCACGATGAGCCCCAGCTTCTGGGTCAACGTCACGACGCGGGTGTTGTTCACTATTTCATTCGCGGTGTTGCTGGTGCCTGGGAGCTCGTAGAGCACCGGATAGCGACGGTGGGGGTGCTCGCTGTAGCCCGCGGGTAGGACGACGTCGACGCTCACGGGGGTCTTGGTCGACATGGCCAGCGACGGCGTCGAGACCGTGTACTTGATCACCCGCGGGCCGTCGTGTGTCGTGCCGCGCACGGTGATCGCGGCTGCGGCACCCGCACGAGTCGGAGTACTGGAGGCGGCGCTGGTCGTGGCGGCCTGTGCGGGTCCAACGGCCACCGGCACGGCGAGGCCGACAATGAGCGCCGCTGCTGACGCACCGACTGAGAGCTTCATACCTCGGTTAACGGTACGAAGTGGAATTGGTTATGTGCCTGTTCCCATGTTCGCCGGGGCTCGAACCCGCCGATGAAACCGGCAGTGAACTCGAATGCCGTCGCGCTCGTATGAACGAATAAGGGTGACGTTCTGCCGAGCCGCCTCGGTACGGTCTGAGTGTTGCCGCGCAACGTCGTGCGGTCCCGGGCGTACCGGCGGAGATCAGCCGCCTTCCACGGACAGAAAGGCAGCCACCACGATGCCGCGTCAGCCGAAGCATCACCGCAGTTCAGAAACTGACACGGGCACCGTGAAGAACACGGACGCGTCTTCGGAATCTGGATCGGGCGAACGCACGAATCAGCTCGGCGTCCGCCGGCCGGTCGAGTTGCCGGATGTGGACATCCACGCCGCCGCGGAACTCGTCACGGCGGATTCCGCGTCAGCGGCGAAGAGCGGTGCTCCCGCTGCTTCCGCCTCCGCCGGCGAGACGGCCGGCGGCCTGAAGGAGAAGACCGGCGACGCCGGGGCGCAATCCACGGCCGCGGCGGAGGCGAAGGAGCCCGAGCCCGTTTCGCCGACGGCTGTGGATCCCGATACGGGAGACGGCGGGATGCCTCCCGGCCGGCCTAAGAAGCCCATGCTGGCCGCCGCCGGGATCGGCGGGGCCATTCTGCTGGCGATCCCGATCCTGCTGGTCGGGCGGGGCTCGCACGATCACGAGAAACAACGGACCGACGCCGCGGGCAACATGCTCGCGCCGGACGGCGGTCAGCAGCCGCCGGGCGCGTTCGTCCCCGCCTCGCCGTCGGCCACCGCATCCCCTTCCACCTCCTCTTCCGCGTCACCGTCGGCATCCGCGAAGGCCAAGTCCAGCGCCAAGCCCAAGGGCAAGAGCAAGGGCAAGACGCTCGCCGAGCCCAAGCGTTCGGCCAAGAAAGGCTCGTCCGCCAGTCGGGTGAGCGCCAACAGCGTGCCGTCGAGCGAGCTGCCGAAGTCGGGCGGAGCGCCCTATGCCCTTGAGGTCCACTCCGCGCTGGACCTCCACCCGGGCGACACGTGGCGGACGAATGTCATCGCCCTCACCATGCAGCGCGGCGGGAACCTCGTGCTGCGCAACAAGAGGGGCAGGATCATCTGGTCCTCCGGGACACACCGGGCCGGGGTCTACTGCGAGCTCCAGACCGACGGCAACCTGGTCATCTACGCCGGTAAGCGAACGGCGGTCTGGGCCGCGGGGACCTACGGCCACCCCAATGCCACGCTGGTCCTCCAGGCCGACTCCAACATGGTGATCTACGACGGCCACAACGCGATCTGGGCGACCAACACCCAGGCGTAGTAGCGGACCGGCCATTCCAGGTAAAACGGTGCTCGACGCCCTGCTTGAGGAGGGCAGCGTGATGGGCGCCGCAGAGCGGCTGCGGCCGTCCTCGCCCGCGATCAGCCGTACGCGCGGTCGGCTGCGCACCGTGACCGGCGACGACAGCCTGGTGCGCACCGGCCACTCGATGATCCCGACGCCGTACGCGCTGGAGGTCCGGGAGGACGCGCACCGCGGTGGGATCGGCGAGCGGCTCCGGCCTTGACCGGCTTTCGTGGCGCTGCATCTTTACCCGTACTCGACCTCGACAAACGCCATTCGCCGGAAAAGCCTTGATCATAAAGTGCCGGTCAACCGAAACCAATCCTTGCAGGTAATCGACTGTCAAGACAATTAATATATTTTCGAAGCATCTCTGATGAAGGGCCCGCCGCACCATTCGAAAGCGGCGCAGAGGGCCTTGGATATTGACGGCCGCCTTGGTACGGTACGAGCGTCTTGTCCGAAACATCATCGATGTCGTGTGAAAGGAGGCTCAGTTGGAAGCTAACGTTTTGCCTCATCCCGGGGAGCTGCAAGACCTGCTCACCGCCATGGCCGAGTCCGAGCCCTCGCCCGAGCAGCTGACCGAAAACGGAATGATTGCGTGGTACCTCGACCAGCGGTGAGCATCGAGTCATCGCTGACGCCCGCAAGGTAAGTGCTCACGCAATGTCAACTGCCGCGCACTCGGGCGTGTCGCGGGAGCACTAAGGGAAAGGTAAGGCGCCGGTCGGATTGCTCGCGAGTAGTGGTGATTCCTCCGGCGTGACGCCGGAGGAATCACTATTCCTTGGGCGGAAGATCGGCACTTTGGATCCGCTATTTCGGGAGCGATAATGACTGGGCAGATGGTCGATGAGCGTGTCTTCGAGGGCGTTGACGCGTTGTTGGATGACTTCGTAGCGATCACGGGCGAGGACACACTCGTGATCACTTACACGCCTGACAGCCGCGAGCCCGCCGCCTGGGTCGCGCTCGGTCTCAAGCATCGCGGTTACAACCCTGCCATCGTTCCCATGCTTCCGTTGAAGGATGAGACCTTCGCCGGACGGCTCGCCGAGGTGCTGCCAGACCAGTCCGCGCTACAGGGCCGGTTGGTCATCATCACCCTGGAGCGGGACACGATGTCGCACTTCGACGTGTTCCAGCCCTTGATGCGCCACTACGGGCTGGACAAGACCATGATTATGCGAATTATCAGCGCGTCCACTGATTTCTTCACCAAGGCGCTCAATGTCAGTCCTATGGAGTTGTCGAGGCTCAATGCCACGTTGCTCCACCGGGTCAACGGCGCCAGGCGGGTACGTGTGACGACCTCGAGCGGAACCGACATCACCGTTGAACTCGACAGCGAGAAGTACCAGTGGCTCAGCAACCGAGGTGTGTGGCGCCCTGGTGGCTTCACCATCCTCCCCGCGGGGGAGATCGCCACTTACCCGGTCAGTGTCGAAGGAGTCCTGGTCGCCGACGGCGCGTACAACGCCAATATCATCAGCGACCTGAACGCGAAGCTGGCCGACAACCCGGTTCGAGTCGAGATCGAGGCCGGAAAGGCTCGTGATCTCACCTGTGACAACGCGAAGCTCCAAGAGATGTTCCAGCTCTGTTTGGACAGCCCGAATGGTCGTAATGTCGGCGAGTTCGGGCTCGGCACCAATCATGGTATCGATGAGTACATCACCGCGAACTCTCATATCAACGAGCGCCGTTGCGGTCTCCATCTAGGTTTCGGACAACACAACCAAAGCTTGTCCCGCGTTCCCTACAAGGCCTATGCACATCTGGATCTGATCACTTACGGTGGTCTGATGTGGATAGACGATGACGTCGACCCCATTGATCTGTCACATGTCGAGCCCACCGACCTTCCTCATCCAGTCGACGCGCTCGACGAGGACATCACGGGCGACTGTTGCGGCATGGGGTACCGCCAGCTGAAGGGGCTCTCGGACCCGTCCTGCACGATTCCCGAAGCCTCCGGGGAGCGAGACAGTGACACCCTGCATATTTAGCACGTTCATTGAGATTGAATCTGATGTCGACGTAGCCGACGCATCGGTCGGCAACATGTGCGCCCGGTAGCAGGGGAGAGTTCCGAAATGGTCGACCCGCCCACGGACGACGCCCGTCCGCGATCATTGCCCATGCCACGGTCCTGCCCGATGCGTCCGCCGGACCAGTACGCTGAACTGCGCGCCGGGGCACCGCTCACAAAGATCACTCTGCCTAGCGGGCGGACCGCCTGGTTGATCACGCGCTATGAGCACGTCCGCCAATTCCTCGCCAACCGGAATGTCACATCGAACCGGCTACACCCTAATTTTCCTTTCTACCTCCCGCTATCCCGAAAATTGAGGGAAGACGTCAACGCGTCCCTCTCGAGCCTGGACCCGCCGGAGCACACCGTGCTGAGCCGGATGGTGATCCCCGAGTTCACCCACAAACGCACGCAGGAACTGCGGCCCCGCGTGCAGAAAATCGTGGACGATCACATCACGATCATGCTGAACGGCGACAGGCCGGCCGACCTGGTGGAAGCTTTCTGCCGCCCGGTCACCTCGCAGGTCATCTGTGAATTCCTCGGCGTCCCCTACGACGATCGCGAGCTCTTCCATTCGGTCAGCAAGGTGATGGCCAGCCGGCACAGCAGCTCGAACGAACGCTGGGAGTGGGGCGCCAAGCTTCGGGGCTACCTCAGCGATTTCGTGGCGACGAAGGCGAAGGAGGCCGAGGAGCCGGGTGCCGCGCCGGGTGACCACCTGGTCGGCCGGCTCATCGCCAAGAACCAGGAGAAGCGCGTCCTCCAACAGGAGGACATCGCCGCGTTGTGCCTGTCGCTCCTGAGCGCCGGGCACGAGACCACGGCCAACGTGATCTCACTCGGCACCGTGCTGTTGCTCGAGAACCCCGAGCAGCTTGCCAAGATCCGGGCCGACCCGACCCGCACCCCGGGCGCGGTGGAGGAGATCCTGCGCCACACCAGCATCACCGACCCGAGTGGGCAGCGAGTGGCGCTGGCCGACATCGAGGTCGGCGACATGGTGATCAAGAAGGGCGACGGTGTTGTGGTGTCCACCGCGGCGGCCAACTGGGATGACAGTGTCTTCCCCCAGCCAGAGAAACTCGACTTCGACCGCGACGCGCGGCATCAGCTGGCCTTCGGCCACGGCATCCACCGGTGCATCGCCCAGAACCTGGCCCGTGTCGAACTCGAGATCGTGTTCAACACTCTGTTCGCCCGGGTTCCCGGCCTCCGGCTCGCCGCCCCCGTCGAGGAACTGTCCTTCAAGGATGGCGCGCTCCTCTACGGCATCCACACATTGCCCGTCACCTGGTGAGAAGGTGCCGCCACTGTCCGGACATTTCGCGCCGCTGCCGCTCGCGCGCCGACGCAGGCGAAGACGCAGATACCTCCTGGACGTCCGCCTCCAAGGCTAGGCGCGCGTGATGACGGGCCTACGCCGTGTCGCGGACACGGCCGTGACCTCCGGAGAGCCTGCCGTCCGCTTGCTGGCTCCGCTGCGGGAACGACGCTTCGCGCTGTACCTCATCGGCCAGCTGCTCTCCCAGGTCGGCGACGGCATCTATCTCGTCACACTGCCGTTCGTCATACTCAACCAGGGTGGCGGCCCCGCGAACCTCGGCGTGGTGCTGGCCTGCTACGGAGCGGCCAGGCTGGCCTTCTTCCCGGTCGGCGGAGCGCTTGCCGACCGCCTGGGCGCCCGGCCGGTGATGCTCGCCGCGGACGCGCTCCGTGCCCTCGTCGTGCTCGGTTTCGTCGTGCTCGCCGCCGATGGTCGCATCCCTCTTTGGGCCCTGATCACGGTTGCGGTCCCGTTCGGCATCCTCGGCGGGATTTTCATGCCGGCCTCGTTCTCCGTATTGCCGCAGATCGTACGTCCCGAGTCGCTCGCTCCGGGCAACTCCCTGATCCAGATCATGCGGAGCACGTCGAGGATCACCGGGCCCGGGCTAGGTGGAACGCTCGTCGGGTCGCTCAAGAGCGGTGTGGGTCTGCTGATCGACGCGATTACCTTCCTCGTATCCAGCCTGACCCTAATGGCGATCCGCCCGTCCAGGCCGGCGGTCGAAACAGCCGATGAAACGGCGGCGCAGCACGCCGACGACGGCGTCCAAGACAGCGACCGGCTGCGGACTTGGCGATCGGTGCTGCGGTATGCGTCCAGCTCTCCCCTGGTAAGGATGAACCTGCTGACCACGCTCGTGTTCAACCTCGCCGCTGTCGGCTTGATCGAGGTCGCGCTGCCGAGCTTCGCCCAGGAGCCGCTGGGCCGCGGAGCCCTCGGGTTCGGGATCATGATGACCGGCTTCGGTGGCGGCTCGGTCATCGGAGCACTGCTGGGCCCGGCACTCCTTCGCCTGCGCCGTCGCGGGCTGATCGCGCTCTGCCTCGGCATCGCCGAGGGACTCGCTCTGATGGTTATCCCGGTGGGCTCCTCGCTGGTGGTGGCGACCGCGGCGCTGTTCACCGCCGCGTCCTTGCAAGCCATGGTGAACGTCTTCTACATGACGATGCTCCAGCAGGCAGTGCCTGCCCGAGCGCTGGGCAGAGTCATGAGCCTGCTGGTCACCTGTGCCGGTCTCGCCTACCCTGCCTCCGCGCTACTCGCCGGGACCGTCCTGGGCACGGCCGACCCGGAGGTCGTGATAATCGTCGCCGGGCTGGGCGTGTCGGCGGCCTTCTCGGTCGGATTCTTCAGCAGGCCGTACCGGAATCTCTAATCCGAAATCGCAGCGGCTCCGCCCGGGGCTTGGACCCCGAACCCGCGGATCGGGGAAGGCGGATGAGCCGGTCAAAGGTCGAGTACGAGCTGGGGTGTGCGGGACCGCGAGACGCAGGGCAGGATCCGGTCCCCCGCCGCCTGCTCCTCCTCGGTCAGTACTGAGTCACGGTGGTCCGGGCGACCGTCGAGGACGGCCGTCTCGCAGGTGCCGCAGGTGCCTTCCTCACACGAGGTGAGGATGTCGATGCCTGCCTCGATCAGCACGTCGACGATGGAACGGTCCGCCGGCACCGCCAGATCGGCGCCGGTGGAGGCGATCCGCACCGTGAACGGTGAATCCGTGGACGAGGAGTCGATGTCCTTCGGCGAGAAACGTTCCGTTCGCAGGCGCATGCCGCGACGTGCGCACACGGTCTCGGCCGCGCGGATCAGCGGCTCGGGACCGCAACAGTAGACGTACGCCTCCCGGTCCACGTTGTCGAGCGCGGAGTCGAGATCGATCAGGCCGCACTCGTCGGAGGGGAACAGGAGCACTCGGCTCGCGTCGATGGCCTGAAGGTCGTCGACGTAGGCCATGGACGCTCGAGTTCGGCCACCGTAGTGCAGCGTCCAGTCCGCCCCGTCCGCGGCCACCCGGCGGATCATGGGCAGCAGTGGCGTGAGCCCGATCCCGCCCGCCAGGAACACGTAGCCGGGGCCCGTTTCCAGCGGGAAGTGGTTGCGCGGGCCGCTGACGAGGACCTCGTCGCCCTCGCGGAGTCGCTCGTGCAGCCATGCCGATCCGCCCCGGCTGTCGGCCTGCCGCAGAACGGCGATCCGGTAGCCGGTGCGATCGGCAGGGTCACCGCACAGCGAGTACTGGCGGACGATTCCGGCTCCGGTCACGACGTCGATGTGAGCGCCCGGACGCCAGGACGGCAGTTCGTCGCCGTCGACCGGGCGCAGCTCGAACTCGACCACGCCGAGCGCGACGGTCGTTCGCCTGCCGACGGCGAGCCGGAACTCGCGGGGACCGTTCATGCGGCGTTCTCCGGGGTGAAGGCCACGGGGAGAGCGAAGTGGGTCATCAGGGATCCGCCGACCAGTCCGCTTTCGACCGGCTCCCCGTCGAGGCGCAGGTCGGGCAACCGGTCGAGAAGGCGGGTGAGGGTGATCCGGAGTTCGGCTCGGGCGAGGTGCTGACCTTGGCAGACGTGGGGTCCGGCTCCGAAGCTGACGTGCCGGTTTCGGGTCCGGCGTGGATCGAATTCCTCCGGGTCCGTGAATTCCCGCGGATCCCGGTTGGCGGCCGCGAGGTCGAGGAGTACTCGGCCGCCCTCGGAGAGTTCGTGGCCGTCGACCTGGATCGGGCACCGGAGCGTGCGTGCGAACAGCTGCAGTGGTGTGGTCAGCCGCAGGCTCTCCTCGATCACCCGTGGCAGCCCGCGCCGGTCGGCGATGAGGTCGTCTCGCAGGCCGGGCACGGTCAGCACGTGCCGGATGAGACCGCCGAGGGCCGAGCCCGTCGAGTGGTGGCCACCGAGGATGTAGGCGAGCAGCAGCCCGGTGGCGCCCGCTTCACCGATCTCCTTGCCGTTGACGACGCCGCTCGCCATCTCGGTGAGCATGTCGTCGCGAGGGTTCTCACGGCGATCGGCCAACCAGCGCCGGGTGTGGTCCGAGAACTCCGCGAACCGTGCCGGGAACTCCCCGGAACCCGTGGCGGCGAACAGCGCCGCCGCGACGCCGCGGGCGCGTACCGCCTCGGTCTGGTCGAGGCCGATCATTCGCCCGATGACGATCGCGGGCAGTGGCTCCGTGAGGCGGTCCACCAGGTCGGCCTTGCCGGCGGTCGCGAAGTCGTCGATCAGAAGGTCGACGACCTCGGTGATGACCGGTTCGAACGCCCGTACGGCGCGCGGTGCCAGTGGGCCGTTCAGGACCGCGCGCCACTCGGAGTGTTCGGGCTCATCGAACTCCAGAGCGGGGATCGGTGGCAGCAACTCACTGGGCGGGATGTGCACACCGTCGGCCGAGGAGAACGACCCGGTGTCCGTCAGCGCCGTGCGGACGTTGTCGTAGCGGGTCAGGTAGTCGAATCCGCCATGCCGGTCGCTGTGCACGACCGGGCACGCTTCCCGCATTTCGGTGCGGGCACGGTGGACCTCATGGGCGGGCAGGGTTCCGTCGAGGTGATCGAAGGCGGGATCGGTTGTCATGACGGCTCCTTCCTCTGCACTGACGGCGGCGAGTGTGGCGGCGGTCGGCTCGACGGGCTGTCCGCTGCGCGCGGGGCCCGTCCGTCGTGGGCGAGGCGTACGGGTGGTCGACGGCGGGCGTGCGCGTCGTCGGATGCGGCGCCCGGTGGGTGCTATCTCGGCTCGGCTCGGAGCGTCTCGGCGATCTCCCGCAGGCGGCGGCGGTCGATCTTTCCGACCTGGCTGACCCGCGGCATCTCCGGGAGCACGACCAGCCGCTCCGGCCACTTGTACTTCGCGACCTGGAGGCGGTCGAAGTGGGCGCGGACCTCGGCGAGATCGATCGCCGATCCGTCCCGGGTCACGACGAAGGCGCAGGCCCGTTCGCCCAGCCGGGCGTCGGGCATCGCCACCAGGGCGGCCTCGGCGATCGCGTCGTGGGAGCCGAGGAGGAGCTCGACCTCCTCGGTGTTGATCTTCTCGCCACCGCGGCTGATCATATTTTTGATACGGCCCTCGACGGTGTAGCAGCGGACGCCGGCGATCGTCCGCTCCGCCATGAGGTCACCGCTGCGGTAGAAGCCGTCCGCGGTGAAGGCTCGCCGGTTGTGTTCGGTCGCGTCGTAGTAGCCGTGCAAGGTGTACGGGCCCCGGACACAGAGTTCGCCCACCTCGCCGGGCGCCACCTCCTTTTCGGTCCCGGGCTCGTACAGCCGGATCTCGTCCGCGGGCGAGATCGGTATCCCGACGCTCGCCGTGCGGGCGTCGAGCGGGAAGTCGAGCGGGGTGGTGAGGCACAGTCCCTCGCTCATCCCGAAGATCTGCCCGCCCCAGATCCCGCGCGCGTCCAGCATCGCCATGTACCGGCTGGGCACCTTCTTGCCGCTGAACAGCACCCGCCGCAGCGTGGTGGCGGCGGCCAAGCCCGGGTCCAGGGCCAGCTCGAAGGCGAACGGCCCCAGGAGGACGTCCGTCGCTCCGTTCCGGACGACGAGGTCGAGCGCGGCTGACGCGTCGGGAACTCCGAGCACGAGAGTCGCCCCCACGCTGTGCGGGCCCTGCAGGCCGATGATGATGCCCGCGTTGTGCACGATCGGCATCATGAACGCGACGCGGTCGCCAGGCCCCCATCCCATCGCGCGGGCGAGGCTCGCACCGTAGTGCCAGTAGGGAGCCTGGAGGCAGGGGATCACCTTCGGCACACCAGTGGTGCCACCGGAGAGCTGGAACACCGCGAGCGACTGCATGCCGAGTCCGGCCTGGACGGCCTCGACGATCCCGCGGGCCTCGGCGTCGTCGATGTCGTCGCCGAGTCCGTCCAGCTCGACGGCTCGGGGGTCGTCGGCCGGGCCGTCGGAGACCAGGACGGTGCGCTCCACACCGGCCGCCTCGGCCTGTTGGAAGGCGAATCCGACGAGGTCGAAGCGAGGGTCGCGGGCGGCGACGAGGTGCGCGACCGGACGGGTCTGGCGCGCGATCTCCCCGATCTCGTGCCCGCGGTGCAGCGGCAGCGTGCATACGGGCACGAGGCCCGCTTTGAGCAGCGCGTACCAGGCGATCACGGTGTTGGCGGTGTTGTGCACCTGCAGCAGAACCGCGCCGCCGGGCTCCAGCCCGAGCCGATGAAGGCCTGCGGCGCGTCGGTCGCTGATGCGGTCCAGCTCCGCGAAGGTCAGCCGGACGTCACCGCAGATCAGGGCATCCCGGTCGCCGTGTGTCTGGGCCGCGATGTGCAGGTGCTGGGCGATGGTGGGTGATTCCCACAGTCCTTCGCGGACGTAGCGGGCCTCCTCGTCGGCCTGGTAGAGGACGAGTTTGCCGGTGGTGTCGTGTGCGAGCGTCATCGCGTCTCTCTCCCCTGTGCTGCCGGGCGTGGTCAACGCAGGTCACGCTCGTAGCCGAGGATGACCTCGCGGTTCTCCCGCCGGAAGTCCCGGTAGGAGACGCGTCCTGTGCGCATCAGGTACTCGAGCGCGAACTTCGTCGGATGGGTGATGGTGCGCGACGGGAGCCCCTCGTACCAGGCGATGCTGCGCTTGGCGGCGGTCTGGAAGGCGTCGGCGACGGGCTTGCGCACCCGCTGGAACTCCTTGAGTCCCACCTCGACGTCCCAGTTCGCGCTGTCCAGCGCATGCGTCAGGTAGACGGCGTCACGCATCGCGAACCGGGTGCCGGATCCGATCGACGGGTGGACGGTGTGCAGGGCGTCCCCGATCAGCACGAGGTTGCGGTGGGTCCATCGCGCGCAACTGATGAACTTGGTCTGGAACCACGGCGAGTGGTCGCTCCGCAGCGGCGCGCCGTCCAGCGAGTCGGAGAAGAGCCGCTCGCACAGCTCGCGCGACTCGTCCTCGGTCATGCCGGCGAACCCGAGCCGGTCGAACGTCTCCTGGCCGACTTCGACGGTGAAGTTGCTCATCTCGGCCGAGAACCGGGAGGCATGGACCATGAGGACTCCGTACTCGCTGTTCTGGAGGATGATCGACGGCGGGTACGGTTTCGGAGTGCCGTACCAGGCCAGCCAGTTGCTGCCCAGCTCGACGCTGGGCAGGAAGTGCTCGGCGAAGCGCTCGCGGGTCTGGCTGTTGACGCCGTCGGCGCCGATCACGAGATCCCAGGCCGCCATGTCGTTTTCGGTCACTGCCGCGTCGCGGTCGTGCTCGATCCTCACCCCGGCCTTGAGGGCGAACTCCTCCAGTATGGCCAGGAGCGACCAGCGGGCGTTGAGGTGGCTGCGGCCGACCTTGACCGGCACGCCGACACCGTCCAGGCTGACGACCATCCGATCGTGGCGGGTCTCGGCGGTGAGCGCGTCGATCACATCCGGTGCGGCGGGCCGGAGCGCGTCGGCCGCGCTCTCGCTGAACGCCACGCCCCAGCCGTACGTCACACCGTGCGGGTTTCGCTCCCTGATGTGGATCGTGGCCGTGGGGATCGCTCGTTTGGCGATGATCGAGAAGAAGAGTCCTGCAGGCCCGGCGCCGACCACCAGAATTCTCATGGGCTTTCCGGATGTCACTGTCCACCTCCCTGCCACGACACGACGTGGTGGGCGACGCGCTCGCCCAGTGCGGCCGCCGTTCGCAGGTCGCTGTCCCGCATGCCTTCCAGACCCTGGTCCGAGTTCGACTGCGCCATGGCCCCGGCGTAGGCGCCGAGCCGGTTCAGCGCGGAGTCGGACCCCGTACTGCGTCCGTTGCCGTCCAGCAGGCCGAGCCCGACCCAGACCATCCCGTGCTGCATGGCGAAGAGCCAGAGCTGGGTGAGGGTGCTGAGCTTGTCCCCGGAGTGACCGCTGGAGTTGGTGAACCCCGCGGCGAGCTTGCCCTTCCACCCCTGGGCCAGCCAGATCTTCGAACTGGCCTCCATGAACGCCTTGAACACCGCCGAACCGCTGCCCATGTAGGTCGGGGTGCCGAAGATCAGCGCATCGCAGTGGTCGAGCTGATGGGGATCGGTGGCGACCTCCTCGGCGAAGTACAGCGCGACGTCGATGTCCGGGACCGAACCGGCGCCTTCCCCCACCGCTCTGGCCTGCGCGGCGGTATGGCCGTATCCGCTGTCGTAGACGACTCCGATGGAGCGCGTTTCCGTCACCTGGTCCTCCGTGGTGGTGCGGTGGCGAATCGGCCGTCCAGCCAGCGGTCGATGTGGACGGCGGCGGCGGCGTATCCGGTGGGTTCGCCCTCCGCGATGGGCTGGCCGAAGTGCTGGCCCCGGACGACGCCGCGAATCTTGTCTTCGCCGGCCAGCGCCTCGAACATCCGGGCACTGGCGGTGGGGAGCGCGGCTTGGTCGCCGCTGAACTCCAGGTAGAGGGTCGGCAGCCGCACTCCGGCCGCGCACCGCACGAAGTCCGCGTTGGTGTGGTTCGCCGACCAGGTCGACAACCACGCATCGGGAGTGGTCAGCCGGCCGAAACCCACCAGGCCGTAGTTGGTCAGATCCGGGCGGCGGCCGAACAACGAGCCGTAGTGCCGGTCGTTCGGATCGATCGACAGGTCGACGTAGCAGGGGTCGGCGTCGGTGCGGTAGGTGGTGATGACTCTCGGGGCGAGGCCGGTCCGCCGGTCGGCGGGATCCCCGGTGCGGGCGAACCGGGCCCGGGCCTTCGAGGTCTCGGCGGCGAGTTCGACGGCGCGGGCGTCGATCCGGGCGATCCGATCCCGCTGGGCCCTACGGTACGCGCGGAGGAAGTCGACGCTGTAGCGGCTCGGCTGCGGCGGCTCGGCGAACCCGTTCCCCGGCGAGTACATGTCCAGCGCGGAATCCACCGACATCGGGTCCGACTCGTCCATGACGGACGGGTCGATGCAGTGCAGCAGCACCTGTCCCTGGCCCGGATGCGGCGCTAGGAAGATCGCACCGTCCGGCACGGGCATCTGCGCGCCCGCCAGCGGGATCGGCCGGCCGGCCGGTGTCACGTCCAGCCGCAGCCCCGGTTCCAGGGACGCCTGCTCGATGTAGAAGGCCGACAGCGTTCCGCCGCCGGAGTGGCCGAAGGTCAGCACCGTGTCGAACCCGGTGTCCCGGAGGAACACATGGCCTGCGGCCGCGTCCAGCAACGCCTGCTCGTGGACCAGGGCGAGGTCGTTGTTGGGCGAGCGGGAGCCCTGGGTCCAGACCGAGACGCCGCTTCGCAGGAGCAGCGGGATCATCGGATGGTGGGTCACCGATTGGCGCGGGTGCATGACGGCGACCGCCGTCGCCGCGCCGTCGAGGGAGTACAGCACTCCCTCGATCTCGGTGCCGTCGAAGGTCGTGAGCCGGTGCGTGCTCACCGTGACGCCGGGCGGCGCCTCCGCCCTTCGGACGTCCCGGCCCGCCCCGAGCCGGTCCACCGCCGGCGGGCTCATCCCTCGGCTCCTGTGGGCTCGACCACCAGTTCCGACTTGTCCCAGCGGCTCACCCGGCCGTCCTTGACCGCGGCGACCGCGCTGTACCAGACGGCGTTGCGACACCCCGCGGCATCGCGGTCGATGCGGATCGAACCGGGTGCGACGACCTCGAGGTAGGGGCCGCGCCGCCGGACGGTCACGTCCGGGTCCTTACCGGCGACCTCGGCCAGCGGACGGAAGTCGTCGACGCTGAGGACGAACAGCGTGGTCATACGAACGTCACCGACTCCGGCTCACCCGCGTAGCGCTCCGAGATCAGCTTCGCCTTCCGCGCGAAGAACTTCTCCAGGGAGGGATCGGGCTCCGCTGTCACCTCCATGAGCGCGTCGACGCTCAGGTTGGCGTCGATGTCGTCCTCGGCGGTGATCGCCCGCAGCGGACGGGCGATCTCCATCAGGTATCCGTTGGGATCGGTGACGTAGATCGACTCGACCGCCTCGTGCCGGACCTGCAACTCGCACGGCCAGTCGCTCGCGTCCAGCCGGCGCCGGTACTCCAGCAGATCCTCCTCGGTGTCGACGTGGATCGCGAGGTGCCGGGCGCGGTGGAGCAGGTCGGGGATCCCGGTGTCGCGGTAGGGCTCGACTCCGAAGTAGTAGAAGAACGCCAGCCGGTCGCCGCCGCCGATGTCGAAGAAGAAGTGGATGAAGTCCGGGTGGTCCCCGGGGCCCCACCCGAGTGCGCATGTCGCGTGGACGACCGGGAAGCCAAGGACGTCCCGGTAGAAGGTGATGGTGGCCTGCGGATCGAAGGTAGGAAACGCCGCGTGGTCGACACCCCGCACCGTATGCGCAAGCAGGTCTTGTCCCGGGGATGGCATCTGCGTACTCCTCTCGCGACGAACTCGGTGACGGCGAGCGTAGAGCGAGACTGTCTCTACCGTCAATATTCTGACGGTGAAGTATCGATAGAGCGCGGAGGCCCAGCCTGGAGCGGGCCTGGTTGACGCGACAGGACCAGTGCGTCAGTATCGTGACGAAACTGTCAGACGGTACCGGCTTGGTCTCTGCGGGCCGGATGCGGGTTTCGCTCGGACGGGCGACAGGGCGCGTTCGACCGCGAAAGGGCGGCGGCACATGACCACGACGCTGATCGATCTCTCCGTTGACGGCCGGAAAATTGCCGGCCTCGCGGCCGGCGGCGACGCCGCGGGGTCTCCGCTGATCGTGGCCCTTCATGGCGGGGGGTACGGCTCCGGGTACTTCGACGTACCCGGTCACTCCCTGCTCGACCTCGGCGAGGCGACGGGATTTCCCGTGTTCGCGCTCGACCGTCCCGGCTATGGCGGGAGCGACTCGCTTCCCCGCGGGAGGGCGACCTTCGCCGACAGCGCCGAGGTCCTGGACGCCGCGATCGGCGCGCTGTGGACCGACCACGGCGAGGGGCGCCCGGGAGTGGTCCTGCTCTCCCACTCCATCGGCTCGGCCATAGCAGTGCATGTCGCCGCACGTCGGCCGCACTGGCCGCTGCTGGGCATCTCACTACACGGTGTGGGTGATCGGTCTCCCGCGCACATCATCAGCGCCTGGCGCGCCATCCCGACGAACGGACCGGTGGAGCTGCCGCCCGAACAACGACGCGCGCTCCTCTACGGCCCGGCGGGGACCGTCGACGTCGAGGTCGTGGAAGCGGCGAAGGCTTCGGTGGAGCCCATCCCTCTTGAGGAGATGCTCGAAATCGTCGGGGACTGGCCTGCGAACCTGGCAGAGCTCGCCTCCAAGGTCGTCGTTCCCGTGCAGTACACGCTCGCCGAATACGACGGCCTGTGGGTCGTCGACTCGAGTCGCGTGGCGACGTTCGCCGGGTACTTCACGTCCGCCCCGTGGGTAGAGGCCGGCCTTCAGGCGGGCGCCGGTCACAACCTCGACCACCATCGGCTCTCCCGCGCCCTCCACCTCCGGCAGCTGGCCTTCGCGTGGGAGTGCGCAGCGCGGGCAACCGCCGCCGACGAATATGATGACCGGCTGACCGGGCAGGAACGGTGCACCTGACGACTGGCGCGCCAGGCTTACAGCCGAGGAGTGGGTAGTGACCGCGGAGGACTCCAAGGCGCAGGGACGGTCCGGTGGCCGCCCGGAGTCCCGTCGAGCCGCAGCGCCCCGACGCAAGCTTCTCATGAGCGAGATCGTCGACCAGGCCATGCGCATCTTCGCTGAACGCGGCTACGACGGGACCACCCTGCAGGATGTCGCGGACGCGGTCGGGCTGAGCCGCCCCAACCTCTACAACTATGTCAAGAGCAAGGAAGAGTTGCTCGTGGCAATGGTCGAGGCGACGACGGAGAGCGCGGCGAACTCCCTGCGGGAAGTCCGACGACGCACCGATCTGGACTCGACGGAGAAGCTGCGCATGCTCGTCCGCGCCCTGGTCCTGCGCCGCGCCGAGCAGCCGGCGCAGTTCCGTACGCTCGATCGCAGCGACCAGGCGCTCCCTCCGGAAATCGCGAAGAAGCACCTCCAGGGCCGTCGGGCGGTCCTCAGGGAGATCACGAGTGTCATCGAGGAGGGGATCACGGCCGGCCGCTTCCGTCCCGTCGACGCACGCATCACCGCCCTGTCGATCATCGGCATGTGCAACTGGGTGGCGTGGTGGTTCCATCCGTCTCCGGCTCACCCGGCCGAACCGGTGGCCGAACAGATCGCGGAGAACGCGGTGGCAATGGTGGCTCGAGAGGCCGGGCGCGCCCCGGACGCACCGACTCCGCTCGGCGCGGTCGCTCTACTTCAGCAGGACCTCGACTACCTGACCCGTCTTCTCAACGCGGAGGGTGAGCGAGGGGACCTCCCCCCCGACAAAGCGTAAGAGGGCGATCGGTCTCGCGTGACCGATCGGCGAGCGGCTGCCGGCCACTCGACCGCACGTCCGCCTCTTGCAAAATCTTGTTAGTCCCATTAACTTCAGGTTAGTCGGATTAACCAACGGAGGCCGGGCTGTGTCCACCACCACCATCGCGCCGCGTCGCAGCGGCCTCATCACCACTCCCGCCATCACGGGAATCGCCTACACCCTGTCGTGGATCGCCGGGTTGTCGGTCGGTGCGCCCAGTCCGGAGGTCGACTCCGGCGGCACCGCGGTCGTCTCGGCGTTCGCCGGGCACAGCGCGGCGGTGTCCGCGCAGTTCCTGTTCACCGAAGGCCTTCCCGCCGCGGGCCTGGCCGTCGTGTCGCTGGCGCTGGCCAGGGCCAGGGCCGCGGGCCGGCAGGCCGGTCGGGGCGGGTCGGCCGGGGTGGCAATCGCCGGCGTCGTGGCGGCACTGATCTCGTTCATCCAGTTCGTGTTGGGCGTCACGTTGGCCGGCACCTCGTCGCCAGGCACAGCTCACCTGCTGTTCGACGGGGTGAACCGGCTCGACGGCATCAAGATGTGCACGCTTGCCGCGATGGCCGTGGCCGCCGTCTCCACGGGCCTGCTGCCCCGCTGGCTGCGCTTCACCGGGGTCGCCCTCGCCGCCGCCATCGTGGCCTCCGGCGTCGGCTACCTGCTGCTGATCCCGAGCGTGGCAACGCTGGCGTACGTATCCGGACCTCTCCTGCTCTTGTTCGTCACCGGCACCGGCATCGTGCTCGGCCGTAGGGAGCGGTGACCCGTGCCGCGTGTCGGGCTCACCCAAGAGAAGATCGTCCGTGAGGCGGCGACCGTCGCCGACGAGGTCGGCCTGGAGCAACTCACCCTCGCAGCGGTCGCCAAACGGTGCGGAGTCTCCCTACCCGGTCTCTACAAGCACATCGAGGGACTCAATTCGGTCAAGCGGGACATCGCCGTGCTGGCGGTACGGGAGATGACCCGGGCAATGGCCGCAGCGGTAGCGGGTCTGTCCGGGCGGCACGCGCTGCGGGCGCTCGCCGCCGCGTACCGCGACTACGCCACGGCCTATCCAGGCCGATACATAGCCAGTGTCCGGGCCCCTGCCCCCGGCGACGTCGAGCACACCGAGGTCAGCGACCAGGCGATCGGCATCATCCAGGCCGCACTCCAGGGGTACGACCTGGAAAGGGCGGACCTGATCCACGCGATCCGGATGCTGCGGATCGCCTGCCACGGCATCTCCTCCCTGGAGGCCGAAGGCGCCTTCGGACTTCCCGAATCCCTGGACGTCACCTTCGACCGGCTGGTCAACGCCCTCGACGCCGACTTCCGCCGCTCCTGATCCACGCGCCTGCCCAGGGCCACCCGCCTTGATGCGGAGGCAGACGCAAGCACCACTCAAACCCAAGGAGAAGACATGGCCAAGCCGGCCGCTCACGAAATCGCGCCGAACGTATGGCGTATCCCAGCCGCACCGTTCGACTTCGTCAACATCTACGCACTCGTCGACGACGACGGTCAGGTCAGCCTGGTCGACACCGGCACCAAGGGAGCTACCAAGCGCACGCTCGCCGGGCTGGCGGCGATGGGGAAGGCCGCCGAGGACGTGACGCGAATCGTGCTGACCCACGCCCACGGCGACCATGCGGGCGGTGCCGCGAAGATGGCCATGGTCACCGGCGCTTCGGTGGCCATTCATGAGTCCGACGCGCAGTGGGCCCGGGCCGGTCAGGCGCCACCACGCGACTCGGCCACGGCCGGTGGCCGGTTCATGAACCGTCTGGGAAAAGGCGGCAACGGATTCCCGGCCATCGTCGTCGGCGAGGAGTTCTCTGACGATCACGTCTTGCCGATCGCCGGCGGCCTTCGGGTGGTGCACACTCCCGGCCACACCATGGGTCATGTCGCGCTGTTGCACGAGACGACAGGCGTGCTCATCACCGGCGACTCGATCTGGAACGTCCGCAAGATGAGCTGGGGCATCAAGGCGTTCTGCCAGGACATCGCCCTCAACCAACAGACCGCGCACGTGCTGGGCGAACTCAACTACCAGGTAGCCGCCTTCACTCACGGCCCCCACGTGTCCGATCGGGCCCGGGAACGCGTGCGCGGATACCTCACCGACGCCGCGAACCGACACCATTCGTAACGTGCTGGCGGTCCTCAGCCGGCGAACGTCTTGGCGAAGGCGCCCGCTTGCTGGTCGATGCCGCTGCTCGTTGGACCGGCGTGCTCTGGGGCCGCACGCTCACGCCCCACGAAGGCCGACGCGAAGACGACACGCCGAACTTCGCACCCGACCGATGACCGCCGAACTTACTATTCCTGACTAATTGATTGCAGCGATTCTCCGCGCCCTCACCGCCGAACCATAACCGGGAAATAGCGCGCCGAACTTTCCCTCTGTCCCGTTGACGGGACATCAGGTGTTCCCGTGACATAGGTCACCCTGACTTGAAACTCAGAATTTAAAGCTGCTCCCGTTGATCTGAGTACTATTCGGCTTTGTCCGAAGAGACGGTCGTTCGTCCGAAAGTGACGGGAGAATCGAGATCGTGAAGTTCCGCACTAAGGCGGCCGCGATGCTGGCCGCCGCCGGCATCGCCACAGGCGCCCTCATATCCGTGGCGTCAGGCGCCAACGCGGCCAGCGCTCCCTGCTCGGGATACACGTACCGTTCGAAGGCCGCGGTCAACGTTCCCTACGGAGGCGGCGCGAGGGTCACCGTCGGTTACACGTACTGGTATCAGAAGTCCTATGCGCACTCGCCCACGCGAATGTGCGCCGTCACCCGGCCGACGAGCACGTACGCCGGCAAGACGAACTGGCTTGATGTCTTCCTGGAGAGCGACAGCGGCAGCGACCGGGACCGCGGGAACTACCGGTATTACGCCGGCCCGGTCACCGTGGCCAGGAGTGGATACGTGACCCTGTACGCGGAAGTCGGCATCAAGGGCGGGAAGAAGTACTCGACCCTCGTTTATATCTGACCCCCGCAGGAAATACGTGCTCCTTCCGCTGGCCGGCGGGAGGAGCATGAGAGAAATCGAGGAAGCCAGTGCGCAAGTTCAAACAGAAGGCAGCGCTCACACTTACCACGGCGGCGATGCTCGCCGGTTCGGTGTTCGCGAGCAGCCCGGCGAACGCCGCGTCATCACCGATCGCCGCGTGCGGCGGCGGCAGCTACCACGTCATCGACCAGCATGCCCTGAGCAGCTATGGCACCGTTTACCTGATGTACAACGGCAGCACCGACTGCGTGGTCACCTGGAAGACCGCTTATGTGGGGACCCCCACCGAGGTGCAGGCCTTCGTTGAGAGAGAAAGCGACTTCAAGGCCGTGGTCGACGACAAGAAGTACTCCTACTACGCCGGTCCGGTGAAAATCGACGCCCCGGGAATGTGCATCATCTGGGGCGGCTCGACCGCCCTGCCGAGCGGGGCGACGGCGTCCGCGTGGTACGACTATTGGTCGCACTGCGACTGATCACGGGGGCTCAGGGTGGGCGGGCCGGCACCGGTGCCTCGAGGCGCACGACACCCTCACGACGCCGGCCGGCCCTGCCGCTGACGAAGTCCTGCTTACGCAGCAGCCGCCCCTATCGCTTCGTGACCTTGTGGATCCAGGCGAGTTGCTGGGCGATCTCCCCGGCCCCGGCCATCTTCTCTCGGTCGGAGCCGTAGAAGACGCCGAGCAGGGTCTCCTTGCCGTGGGCGCCGATGCTCATCACCGGGGCTCCAGAGTCGCCGCCGGCGGGGATCCCGGACACCTTCTCCATGCAGAAGTCCGTGCCGCCCGGTTCTGCGTAGCCCTCGCAGCGGCGGGCGTCCGACCGTACGACCCGCAGCGTCGACTGCTTGAGCACGGGCGACTGGCAGGTGTTCTCATCCTCGGTGCAGGTGGCGCCCCACCCGTACTGCCGCACGATCTCACCGGGGTGGACATGGGCCTTGGCCAGGCGCACCGGGCGGACCTTCATGGGCGAGACCTTGATGAGCATCATGTCGGCGCGCGCGTTCCCCGCCCGCTTGCCCACCGGGCGGACGGTGGTGCCCTTGCGCATGTCGAGGTCGCCGACCCGGAACGAGATCCGCTTGTCGGCGACCGCCTGCCCCTGCTCGAAGAAGCAGTGCGAAGCGCTGATGACCCACTGCTTCGTGACCGCCGTCCCGGTGCACACCGGTTCGCCGTCGACGAGCATGCGCACCGCCCATGGGCCGTACGTGCTCTTTGAGCCGCCGATGACGGCCGACGCCGGCCCGGCCACCATCACCGAGCCCGTCACCAGCAACAACGCAGACACCAACAGCACACGAACGCGGCGCACCATCCGGAACGGCTCCTCTTCGGGGGGCAGGGCCTTACTGGTGGTGTAGATACGCCGTCAGACCAAAAAGTTCCGAAAGTCAGCGCGATCAGTGGCTCTCGTGCTCGTCGAGATCGATGACGTCGGCGATGACGCAGGTGATGTTGTCGGGGCCACCGCCGGCGTTGGCGGCGTCGGTGAGGTTGCCGACGGCATGTTCGGGGTCGGTCACGGAGGTGAGGATCTTGTGGATGGCTTCCGGGCCGACGACGTCCCACAGGCCGTCGGAGCACAGCAGGTACCGGTCACCGACCAGCGCGCTGTGAAGCTGAAGATCAGGGGTGAGCTCGGCTCGGCCGTCCAGGGCCTGAAGCAGCATCGACCGGTAGGGGTGCGTGGCCACCTGGTCCTGACTGATCTTCCCGTCGTCCAGCAGCGTCTGCACGAGCGTCTGGTCGTGGGTGATCTGGTAGAGGACGTCATCGCGTACGAGATAGGCCCGCGAGTCGCCGATCTGGACAAGGGCGAGCCGGGATCCCGACCACAGCATCGCGGTCAGCGTCGTCCCCATCCCCTGCAGCGACGAGTCGGCCTCGACCAGGTCATGCACCTTCTGGTTGGCCCGGCGGACCGCCTGCTCCAGCATCGAGAGGAGCCGGTCCTGGGGTACGTCGGTGTCCAGGGCGCGTAGTTCCTCGATCACGGCGGCGCTGGCGACCTCGCCGGCGTTGTGGCCTCCCATGCCGTCGGCGACGGCCAGGACGTGGGGGCCCGCGTACGCCGAATCCTCGTTTCCGTCGCGAAGCATCCCGACATCTGACCGTGTTGCGTACCGGATCCCGATCGTCATGCGCGCAACTCTACCGATCATGCTCATTTGTGCGTTTGCGCGAATAGTGCTGGAAGATCATGGCGGTGCGCGGCCGTATGTCGCGGATGAGCCGATCGTGGCGGCGTCCGCCGCTCACGGAGGAGTCCACGGTCCGGTCGTGGATGGTGATGGTTCCGGTGTCGGGCTTCTCGAGGAAGTTCAGGCAGCGCAGGAGTGTGGTCTCGCCGGCGCCGGAAGTTCCGGCCGAGCCCGCAGACGATGCCCGCGAAGAGCCCTACCGCACCTTCGATCGTCATCCAGGCCAGGCTGATCCAGGAGAGCGTTCTGGCCTGCCGGGCGGCCCGCAGCCAGTTCGGGTCGGGCGCCGGGCGCTCGGCAGCAGCGTGCGAACAGCGGTCATCCGCACCTGGTGACTCGATCGCGGACACGTGGTGCGATCCGTCAGGTCGTGGTGGCGCCATGAGCCGATGTACCCCTTTCGCGGGCCGGCTCCGTGGCCGTCCGGTCAGCCGGTCGTGTCCCATTGCGGGGCCCTCGGCGTGCCGGCTCCGCCGGATACCAGGTCTGCCCTGGTATGAGCGACCGCGGTCGCGGCAGGTCCTCCGGCCGGCCCCGCTTTGGAGCACCAGGCGGCGGGGTCCGCGACGGGCTCTGCGCCGGCGATGGAGCCAGGCGCACCGGCCGCGTGCGCGTTCGCGCCGGATGCGCGTCCTCGCTCGTGTGAGCCGCCACGATGAGCGCACCGATGGTGAGCGCGCCGAGACCGGCGATCGTCACCTGCCTTCTCGACAGGCGCCCGCTGGCCTGTCTGCTCGCGGCGAGCTTCAGCCCCACGATCGCCGTGCGGGTCAGCACTCCCGAGATCATGCTGAGCAGAAGCGGCACGACCTTGCCCGGCAGCGGATGGATCGTCGCGGCGATCACCCCGACGGCGGGCGCCGCGCACGCCACCACCAGCCAGGGCGCGAGGCGCTGCTTGGCCATGTCCAGTAGCGCCGCGAGTGCCAGGCCCTCGCTCGCCGAGTGCACCATGAGCGCGATGACGACCACGACGGAGGCGGTGAGCGCCAGAGTCGCGCCCTCGATCGCCCGGTGCGTGGTCAGCGCCGCCGCCGTACCCATCCCGCTGAACAACGCCGTGTCGACCGCCTGTTTCAGGCGGCGGTGACGGCCCGGCGCGTGCCGGCCCGCCGCCTTGTCCGAGTCCGCCTCACAGCCGCATCCTTTGCGCGTGAAGTAGGTGATCACGGCGAAGCCGACCGCGGCGGCGATGCCGATCGCCCACCACGGCACACCCGTCTCCGACGCCTCCCTCCACGCATCCGGCAGAAGGTCGGTCATCGCGATCACCAGCATCGTCGCCGAGGCGATCGCCAGCCACACGACCACGCGTGTGGAGTTGCGCCGGGCCAGCCACGCCCCCGCGAGGCTGGACACCGATACGAGCCCGACCGCGATCCAGGCCCCGAACCCGGGACCTCGGCCGTGCTCGACGACGTTGATCGCCTCGATTCCCTGCGGCAGGTACACCGGTGACACCTCCTCATGAAGCCGGCCGCGGGGGGACCAGGCACGGCGCGATGGACGGGACGGCGGGACAGCTCGGGAAGGGTGCGTGTTACGAGACGTCGCCGAGGCGCGTGTTCGGCGCCGGACGGCCGGAGGGCGGTCCGAGGTCGGTGATGAGGGTGGTCTTCTTCTCGAGCTCGATGAGCAGTGCGCGCAGCTGGCGGATCTGGTCCTGTAGTCCTTCTCTGATGCGACCGCCGTAGGTGAGGGCTTCGCGCTGGGCCGCCTCGGCACGCTCGCGCGCGTCGGCGATGATCTCCTCGGCCTGTTGCCTGGCCATGGTGACCGTACGTTCGGCGGCGTGCCGGGTGAGCCGCGGTGCGCCGTCACTCGCAGGTGACGGCGCCGGACGGGTCCGGAGTTCCGCGTTCTCGCGCAGCACCTGGTCGAGGGTGGCCTCGACCAGGTCGAGGAACTCGTCCACCTGAGCCATGTCGTAGCCTTCGCGGACCCGTACGGTGGCGAAGACCTTGTTGCGCACCTCAGCGGGCGTCAGCGGCCTGCCGCCCGCGGGCAGGCGCAGAACCGGCGCCGTACCGCCGTGCGGGTGGGGATGATCGTGCCCATCGTGGGCGTGTCCCGCGTGGTTCTCGGGCATGTCCGTCTCACCGGCCCTTCGTCAGGTCGCCGCCGGTCGGCTCATTGCCGTCGGCTGAACCTGTGTTTGCACACGGAGAGTTGCCCTCCTACTTCATGTAGTAACCATGACCGTACGGATAGCTCTCCTGGGGCGGCCGGTGACTGCGATGTCACCCGAGCCGACCCCGCCTCAGCTGGGAAAAGATGCCAAGCTTGCTGGCGTTTCGTGTACCGGGACAGGGGGTTGCCGATGGCGATCGCGGGCCCGCTCGAACGCGCGATCATGGAGGCGCTCTGGGACGCCGGCGAGCCCTTGGTCGTCCGCGTCCTGATGGAACGGATCAACGCCGAGGCGACCAGGCCCTCGGCGTACACCACGGTGCAGACCGTCGCCGATCGGCTGGTCCACAAGGGATTCCTCGTCCGGACCCTGGACCGTAACGCCTACCGTTACGCACCGACGCGGAGCCGTGGGGAACACGTCGCCGAGGTGATGGTCGAGGCGCTGGCCGGAGTGAGCGATCGAGGGCCGGCGCTGGCGCGGTTCGCCGAGACGATCGACCCGCAGGACGCCCACCGGCTGCTGCTCGAACTGGCCCAACGCTCGCGTCCGGGCCCGTCATCGGCAGGAGACGACGAACCATGATCTCCATCGCCGCACTGGCGGCGATCGCCCTCCTGCTCGGAGGCGCCGCCGGTCCGGTGCTGGCGCGCGGCCGCTGGCCGCTCCGGCTGCCGGGCACGGCGATCGCGGCATGGCTCGGCGTACTGGCCGGAACGCTCGCCGCGCTGACCGGGCTCGTCGCCACCGCGCTGTTCGGCAGAGCCGGTCTGGGCCATCACGTGATCGAGTGGCTGCTGAACTACTTGAAGCACCACAAACATCCCAGCAGTGACACGACCTACCTGATCAGCGTCCTCCCTCTGGCCGCGGCGCTCGGCCTCACCCTGGTCGCGGCCAGACGCTACCGCCGCACCATCGCGCAACGTCGGCACCACCGCGAGGCGCTCGGCTTCGTGACCCACCCGTCACGCGATTTCCCCGACGTCCGCCTCATCGACCATCCGATGCCCGTCGTGTACTGCCTACCCGAACGTGACCGGCAGATCGTCATGAGCAGTGGCGCGCTCCACCGTCTCGACGCGGCCGAACTGCAGGCCGTCCTCAGCCACGAACGCGCCCACCTCGACAAGCGCCATCACCTGATCCTTACGCTCATCGACGCGGCCGGCGCGGCGCTCGCCTGGCTGCCCAGCTTCCGTGCGGCACGAGACCGGCTGCCTCCCCTGGCCGAGATGGCCGCCGACGATGAGGCGGCCCGGAACACCGGGCCGGACGTCGTCGCCGCCGCCCTGCGGAAACTCGCCATCGCCCCGTGTCCCGCCGGCGGGCTCGCCGCCGGCCCGGCCGACCGGTCCGTACTCGCGCAGCGTCTGGCCCGCCTCGAAGGCGGCAATCCACCTCATGGAACGTACGCCCACCTCCTGAGCGGAACGGCGATCGCACTCTCGATCATCATCCCGGTGGTGGTCTGTGCCGCCTGGGCCGACGCGATCCCGCTCTTCTGCTGAGCGGATCGGTTCTACATCTCCTATAACGCGTAGGAGACCTGTCCCCCATGAGCTGTCCCCGCCCACGACCCATTCGCCCAGCGATCCTTGATCGCCGAGACTTTCGCGCTCACCGGCTTCTTCGGCGCGGGCTCTTGGCTCCAGGAGGTTCGGTCGCGTACGGGCGGGTGACGCCG
The DNA here is from genome assembly GCF_030269445.1 of Actinoallomurus iriomotensis. Taxonomy (GTDB): domain Bacteria; phylum Actinomycetota; class Actinomycetes; order Streptosporangiales; family Streptosporangiaceae; genus Actinoallomurus; species Actinoallomurus iriomotensis. The sequence goes on along the minus strand of NZ_BSTJ01000012.1, from coordinate 135,635 downwards.
GCGATGCGGAGAACAGCGGCGAGCCCGTCCTCGGTGCCGGGCCAATGGGCCTGGATCACCTGCGGGCCGACGTGGCGGATGACCGAGCGCAACGCCAGCGCGACGACGATGACGTCGTCGGCGTACCCGATGATCGGGATGAAATCGGGCACCAGGTCGATCGGGTTCAGCAGGTAGGCCAGCAGCAGCCACAGCCGGACGCGTACGCCACGGGGCAGGGCCGGGTCGCCGGCCAGGCGTTTGAGCAGGCGGACCAGATCGGGCAGCATCCGCAGCGCCTCACGCGGCAGGGTCGGCCCCAGGCGCCCGTTGGCGGCCCACAAGGCCGCGATGACGGCGAGCCACAGCACGGCGAGCCCGGCGGCGACCGCGAGGAGCATGTGCCAGATCATCGTGTTGTCCCTCAGTGCGGGTCGGTGAGGATGGTGCGGGCTTCCCGGGCCGCGTAGAACACCAGGACGTAACCGGCGAGGGGGTCGGCCCACCACCAGCCGACCGCGGCGTTGAGAGCCAGGCCGGTCAAGACCGCGGCGGCCAGGACGGCATCGACGAACGTGACGCGACCCTCGGCGGACAGGACCGGGTTGCCGAGGGCGGCGCCGGTGCGGGCCTTGCCGGCGGCGAGGGCGGCCATGACGGCGGCGGTGATGGCGGTCCAGGCGATCCCGCCCGGGCTGTGCGCGGCTCGGTGCCCGGACACCAGGGCCCAGCTGGACTGGATCAGCAGGTAGATCGCCAGTGCGATGAACGCGACCGCCATCGCGCGCAGGGCCCGGCGCCGCCGGAGCTCGCCGGTGCCCGACAGTTCCCACACCACCACCGTCGAGGCACCGATCTCGATCAGGGAATCCAGCCCGAAACCGGCCAGGGCCACCGAGCGGGCGGCGATGGCCGTGACGGCCAGGACCGCCACGCCGGCCACGTTCCAGCCGAGCGTGAGGAACTCCAGTGCGAACCCACGGCGCACGAGACGGGCCCGGTCAGCGGCGGCCGACGACGGCGCGTTCATGACCGGCAGTCTGCCAGCGCGGATGACCTGCGAGGAACCGGCGAGGCGCCGTCCTGGTTCCCGACTCCGTCCGGTTACCCCGCCGACTCGGGATGCAGGCGGTACGGTGCAACATATGAACGATGGTGCAGATGTCGCATCGAACAGTGTGCTGGGCCTGGGCGACTGCAGCGTGCGCATCGTCGACCGCGACCGGGTGGCCATCGTCGCCGCGGCGATGCCCGCCGAGAACGACGTCGCAGAACTGGCCGACATCTTCGGTCTCCTCGCCGATCCTGCGCGGCTCCGCTTGCTGGTCGCCCTGCTCGAGGGCGAAATGTGCGTGTGCGACCTCGCCGCGGTTTCCGGCGCGAGCGAGTCGGCGGTCTCTCATCATCTGCGGCTGCTACGCGCGCACCGGGTCGTCTACGTACGCCGGGCGGGGCGGATGGCCTACTACCGGCTCGCCGACGCGCACGTGCGGATGCTGCTGGATGTGGCGCTCACCCACATCGGGCATGCGCCCGCCGCCGCTCATCCCGAACATGCCTCCCCTCCCCCGGAGAATGCTCATGAGTAGCGCCCACGATCACAAGGACGAAGACGGCCACGGAGAAGGCGGTGGCCATGCGGGCCATTCCCACGGCGTGAGCGCGGATGCCGACAAGCGCCATCTCACCGGCGCGCTCTCGCTGATCGTCGCGTTCATGGCCGGCGAGGTCGTCGTCGGCATCCTGGCGAGTTCGCTGGCATTGATCTCCGATGCCGCCCACATGCTGACCGACGCGGCCTCGATCGTGCTGGCGCTGGTGGCCATGCGGCTCGCCGCCAAACCACCCCGGGGCGGCTACACCTATGGCCTCCAGCGCGCGGAGATCCTCTCGGCCCAGGCGAACGGGCTGTCGTTGCTGGTGCTGTCGGTGTGGCTCGGATATGAGGCGATCCGCCGGCTCGTCTCGCCGCCCGAGGTCACCGGCGGGTTGGTGCTGGGCACCGCGCTGGTCGGCATCGTCATCAACGTCGCCGCCACCTGGTTGATCAGCAAGGCCAACCGGTCCAGCCTCAACGTCGAAGGCGCCTTCCAGCACATACTCACCGATCTGTACGCCTTCATCGCCACCGCGGTGGCCGGCCTGATCATGGTGCTCACCGGCTTCGCCCGTGCGGACGCCATCGCCTCACTCATCGTCGTGGCCCTGATGCTCAAGGCCGGGGTCGGGCTGGTACACGAATCCGGACGCATCTTCCTGGAGGCCGCCCCCGCCGGGCTGTCACCCGAGGCGGTCGGACAGGTCCTGGCCGACCGCCCCAACGTGTCCCAGATACACGACCTGCACATATGGCAGATCACCTCGGGCATGGCCGCCGCCTCGGCGCACGTCCTGGTCGCCCCGGGCGAGGACTGCCACGCCGTACGCGCCGACCTCGAAAGCGTGCTGGCCGCGGAATACAAGATCACTCACACGACGCTTCAGGTCGACCACGTACCCGACTCTCTGCCGTCGATCACGAACGCGGGCGAGATGGCGGCAGAACACTGCGACGAGTCGCACGGACCCGTACACCGCCCCGACGCACGGCGCTAGCGGGCCGCCGCTTCGCCGCCCGGCCTCACAGAAGCGTCGGGGAGACCGATTCGCAGGTGCTCCACGTGGTACAGCGCCTGGTCCAGCAGTTCGGCGACATGGTCGTCGTACAGCGAATAAACCACGGAACGGCCGCGGCGCTCACCGACGACGAGACCAAGGTTGCGCAGCAGGCGGAGTTGGTGGGAGCAGGCGGATTGCTCCATGCCCACCTCGGCGGCCAGTTCCGTGGCCGCGAGTGAGCCGTCGCGGAGCCGGGCGAGTATCAGCAGCCGCGAAGGAGTGGCCAGCGCCTGGAGCGTGGTGGCCACCTTGACGGCACTGGCCTGATCCAGACGCGTACGCGGAACATCGTTGGCGGCCGGCGCGGCTCCGTGACCCATTGCCTCATCCTACGCCGGGCGGCCATGAGCACATGAAGAGTTGTTCATGTGTTCCTGTACGGTGGAGGAGACGAACGACGTCCGGTGGCGCTGACGAAGGACTGCCGATGCCTCCCTCCCTGACCCTTGATGCCCCTGCGGGCACCACCGGTGATGCGGCGGCGCCGACACGCCGTACGAGGATCTTCGCCCTGAGCGAGGCGCGTTGGGCGGCGGCGGCTTTGGCGTTGTTCCTGCTCGCGTTGCCGTTCTACCTGTGGGGGCTGTCCGCCTGGACGTGGGGGCCGCTGTTCGCGCTGTGCTACGCGGCCGGCGGCTGGGAGCCGGGGCTGGCGGGGTCGCGGGCACTGCGCGACAGGACGCTCGACGTGGATCTGCTGATGGTGATCGCCGCGCTGGGAGCGGCGGTGATCGGTCAGGTGCTGGACGGCGCGCTGCTGATCGTCATCTTCGCCACGTCGGGCGCCTTGGAGGCGATCGCCACCGCGCGGACCGCCGATTCGGTGCGCGGGCTGCTCGATCTGGCGCCCACCACCGCGACGCGGCGGGGCGATGACGGCAGCGAAGAGACGGTGCCCACCGATCGGCTCGCCGTCGGCGACACCATCCTGATACGCCCTGGCGAACGCGTCGGCGCCGACGGCCGGGTGCTGGAGGGCATGAGCGAGGTCGACCAGGCGACCATCACCGGCGAACCGCTGCCGGTGGCGAAGCAGTGCGGGGACGAGGTGTTCGCCGGCACCCTGAACGGCACGGGTGCGCTGGTCGTGAAGGTCGAGCGGGATCCGTCGGACACGGTGATCGCGCGGATCGTGGCGATGGTCGCCGAAGCGTCCGAGACCAAGGCGCCGACGCAGCTGTTCATCGAGAAGGTGGAACAGCGCTACTCCGTCGGCATGGTCGCCGCCACCGTACTGCTCTTCGCGCTACCGCTGGTCTTCGGCACGGCCCTTCAACCGACCCTGCTCCGCGCGATGACCTTCATGATCGTGGCGTCCCCCTGTGCCGTGGTGCTGGCGACCATGCCGCCCCTCCTGTCGGCCATCGCCAACGCCGGCCGCCATGGTGTGCTGGTCAAGTCCGCCGTGGTCATGGAACGGCTCGGACAGGTGGACGTCGTCGCCCTGGACAAGACCGGCACCCTGACCGAGGGCACCCCGCGGGTCAGCGACATCCGCCCCATGCCCGCCGGCGGGCTGAGCGAGGACGAGTTGCTGGCGATGGCGGCCGCGGCCGAGCGCCCCAGTGAACACCCGCTGGCCCGCGCCGTCGTCGAGGCGGCCCGCGACCGCGGGCTCCCCGTCCCGGCGGCCGAGCACTTCGCCTCCACTCCCGGCGCGGGAGTCACCGCCCACCTGGACGGCCGTACGGTCGCGGTCGGCAGCCCGGCCCGTCTGCTCGGCGACGACGCCGCGCACCCGGTCGCGGCCGTGGCGACGCGATTGGAGGCCGACGGCCGTACCGCCGTGGTGGTCCTTCTGGATGAACGCCCGGTCGGAGTGATCGGCTTCGCGGATCGGCTGCGCGCCGAGGCCGCACGCACGGTCAACGCCCTGACGGCGCTGACCGGGACGGCCCCGAAGCTGGTCACCGGGGACAATCCACGCGCGGCCGACCGGCTCGCCGCCGACGCCGGCATCACCGAGGTACGCGCCGGCCTGCTGCCGGCGGACAAGGTCGGCGTGGTGAAGGACCTGGAGCGAGCGGGCCGCAAGGTGCTGGTCGTCGGCGACGGCGTCAACGACGCCCCCGCACTCGCCGCCGCCCATGTCGGCGTCGCCATGGGCCGAGCCGGTTCGGACCTGGCCCTGGAGACCGCGGACGCCGTCGTCGTTCGCGACGAACTGACGACGATCCCAGCGGTCGTCGCCCTGTCGCGCCGCGCCCGGCGGCTGGTGACCCAGAACCTGATCATCGCCGCGGCCTTCATCACGGGCCTGGTCATCTGGGATCTGGCCGGGCACCTGCCGCTCCCGCTCGGCGTGGCGGGCCACGAGGGATCGACCGTCATCGTCGGCCTCAACGGCCTACGGCTCCTCACCTCCTCGGCCTGGCGACGCGCACGGCGGCACACGACACCAGCGTGATCGGGCTCGTCTCGCCACGGTGCCGGCCGTCTCCTCGCCCGCCGGTAACGCGGTCCGCCTCCGCGGCGCTTGTAGTTCTTGCTGCGATCTCGTCCTGGAGGCTCAATGAAGGTTCGCGTGCGAAGACGCACAGCGATCATCGTCACGGTCGTTCTCGGTGCGGCGGGCGCCGGTGCGGCCGTCGTGTGGAACGGTACGGCGTCGCGACGGCCCGCCGCGGCGGCGGTCGGTGCGATCGATGGGCGGGTGCACACCATCAAGCTCCGTACCACCGGCACCTCGGCCGGCGCTCCGGCGCAGTCGACGCCGGTGTTCAGCATGGTCGGTGTGGCCTGGAACAGGCCGGACGCTCGGGTGAGCGGCACCGTCAAGGTGCGCACGCGCAGTGTCGCGACCGGTGCGTGGTCCGCCTGGCGACCGGTCGCCGTCCAGGGCGACGACCTACCCGACGGCACCCGCGGTGAGCACTCGCGGCAGGGCGCCACGGCACCGCTGTGGACCGGCCCCTCCAACGGCGTCGACGTACGCGTGACCGGGCACCGCGCCCTGCCGCCGGGGCTGCGTGCCGTGCTGATCGATCCCGGCAGCAGACGACGCCGGCCCGTCCACGCCGCCGGCCATCAGGCCGCACGGGTCGCCCTGGCCGCCGACGTGACGAGTCCCGACCCGTCCGCGCCGGCTGACTCCCCCGTCGCGACCCCCACGGACAGCCCGACCACGTCGCCGGCGGACTCTCCCACCGCGACGCCGTCATCGGCGAGCCCCACCGGCTCGCCCACGCCCTCGGACTCCGCCTCGCCGGCCCCGACGACGAGCACCGCACCCCGCCCCGACATCGTCGCCCGCGCGGCCTGGGGCGCCGACGAGTCGCTGGTCCCGACACCGAACGCCTACGGGCAGAAAGTGAAGGCCGTCTTCGTCCATCACACGGACACCGGCAACGACTACTCCTGCGCCGACTCGGCCGCAGTGGTCCGCTCGATCTTCCTTTACCACGTGAAGACCAACGGCTGGAACGACATCGGTTACAACTTCCTCGTCGACAGGTGCGGCACCCTGTTCGAGGGCCGTTCGGGCGGAGTCGACCGGCCGGTGATCGGCGCGCACGCCTACGGGTTCAACACCGACTCGGCCGGTGTGGCCGTCCTGGGCACCTTCACCGACGTGGCCCCGCCGCAGGCCGCCCTCGACACCGTGGCCAAGGTCGCCGCGTGGAAACTCGGCCTCAGCGGCGGCGACCCGACCGGCGCCACGACGCTCACCGAAGGCGTCAAGGACGGCAACTTCCCGTACGAGTCCGCGGTCACCTTCAAGACGATCTCCGGGCACCGCGACGCCAACAGCACCGCATGCCCCGGATCACTGCTGTACGCCAGGCTCGGCGCCATCCGGACCGCCGCGGCCCAGTGGACGACACCCGCCGACCTGTCCGCCGCCTCGCTCACCGGCGCGACGAAGGTGAACACCACCTACTACACCAAGGGCACGGTCACCCTCGGCTGGCGTCCCGGCGCCGTATCCGGCTACCACCTGCTCGACAACGGCACCACGATCGCCGAACCCGCCGCCACCGCCCTCTCCGTCACCACCACGCTGCGCGCCGGAACCCACCAGCTGCAGCTGGTCGCCGACAACATGGACGGCACGACCACGAAATCCCCGGCCTTCCCGGTCGTCGCCGACACGGCCAAGCCCACCTTCGGCAGCCCGGCCGCGCTGTCCGTACGGACCGGCACCGTCAGCACGACCAAGCTCCCCGTCAGCCTCAAGTGGAAGGTCACCGACGACCGGCTGCTTCAGTCGGTCAAGGCCACGTCCCCGTCGGCCGCGACGTTCGGCACGACGACCACGAGCTGGTCCGCCTACGCCAAGCCGTCGGCCTCCACCACCTGGTCGCTGACCGCCGCCGACGCGGCCGGCAACACCGCCACCAGCGCGGTGAAGCGTACGGCCGCGCTCCGGTCCGACGGCTCCTCCAGCCGTACGGGAACGTGGAAGACGACCGCCAACAGCCATTACCTCGGCGGCAGCGGCCTGTACTCCAGCGCCAAGGGAGCGACCGCCTCCTGGACCGTCACCGCCCGCTCGGTCGGCCTCATCGACAAGCGCACGACGAGCTCCGGGAAGCTCTACGTCTACGTCGACGGCGCCTACGCGGCCACCGTCGACACCCGGGCGTCCTCCAGCCTCTACCGGCAGATCCAGTGGACCAGGACCTGGAGCACCAGCACCCGCCACACCATCAAGATCAAGGTCGCCGGCACCTCAGGACGGCCCACGATCGCCCTCGACGGCCTCGCCTACGTCGGCTGAGCCCTGACAACCCCGACGTGGAGCCTCATCCAGTGCTCGATCACCGGATGAGGCCCCACGTCCCGCCCAGACGCACATCCGGCGCACACATGCCTTCCCATGCAACCGGCGCGCAGGGGGCCGACACCGTCCTGCGGGCCGCCCTCGACGGGGACGAAGACGCGTTCCGCGTCCTGTACCGGCAGATCCACCCCCGGCTGCTGCGCTACGTACGGACGCTGGTCGGCGACGACGCCGAAGACGTCACCTCCGAGGCATGGCTCCACATCGCACGTGACCTCGCCACCTTCGACGGTGACATCAACGGCTTCCGTGGCTGGACCGCGACCATCGCGCGCCACCGCGCGCTCGACCACCTCCGCCACCGCAAGCGCCGCCCCGTGTCGCAGACCCCCGTCGACGAGCTCCCCGAACAGACCGCACCCGAGGACACCGAGACGACGGCCCTGGACTCACTGTCCACCGAGGCCGCCCTCGCGTTCATCGCGCGCCTGCCCCACGACCAGGCGGAGATCATCATCCTGCGCGTCGTCGTCGGCCTGGACGCCAAGGCCGTCGCCAAGATCCTCGGCAAACGCCCCGGCGCCGTACGCACCGCCGCCCACCGCGGACTGCGCCGCCTCGAGCAGCTCATCCATGACCTGGAGCTCCCGCGATGAACGATCCCGGCCTCGATCTCGACACCGCCGAACGAATGATCCGCGGAGAACCCACCGGCCCACCCCGCCTCGCCCGGCTGCTCGCCGCCGCCTCAGCCCTTCCGGAAACGGTACGGGCCGAGGGCGAACAGGCGGCCCTCGCCGCGTATCGCGCGGCCCGCGCCGACCGCCGGGGACGGCGCAGACGACGGGTCCCCGCCCTGATCAGCGTCAAAGCGGCCCTGATCGGACTCCTACTCCTCCTCACCGGCGGCGTCGCCATGGCCGCCACCGCGCACCACCTCGCCCGCTCGCCGGAAGACAAACGGTCCCACCACGCCAGGACGCCGGACACGTCCAAGACGTTCCTGACCCACGAAGGCCCGAAGAGGTTCGTACGCCGGACCGCGAAGCGATCGACCCCACGGCCCGCGCATGCCCATTCGCAGCCGACACAGGCTCAGAAGAACAAACCGCACCCCGGCAACACACCGAAGGGCAAGGCGAAGGGCAACGCCCAGAAAGCGCCGACCGGCTGAGTCATCCGGCGCACCACCGCGTCACATCAGGCGGTGAAGGAGTGGATGTAGGCGAGCGCGGCGTTCGTCGAGGTCGGCTTCGATGCGGCCGGACGTCCCACCGCCCGGCAGCGCCCTCGTCGCCACCGCGTGTCTACCATCGGAGTAGTAGGAGCGGTGAGCAGGCGCGGCAGGCCTGCGGACCGGCAGGTGGGAGGTGACCATGGGAACAAAGACCCAGTCATCGCAGCGCGCCCCGGACCCAGGCGCGGAACCGGGCCGGCGCCGGCCACCCCTCGTCGAGCGCTGGCGCGAGTCGGCGGATCAGCACCTCACCCCCACGAAGCGGTCTCTCCTGGCGATGTGGATCTCCTTCGGCACCACCTGGGGCGCCGTACGGTTGATCACCCACGGCATCCGGGGCGGGTGGCTGCCCTGGGGGAACATCTCGACGGGCGGCCAGCATCTGCACCACTACAACCTCGGCATCGCCACGCTCGCGGGCGTCGGCCTGATCGCGGTTCGCGGTGACGAACGGGCCGTGGGACACCCCGCGGTCGCCGCCGCGTACGGCGCGGGCACCGCGTTGATCACCGATGAGTTCGCCCTGCTGCTGGACCTGCGGGACGTCTACTGGGCGAAGCAGGGGCGGCTCAGCGTGGACGTCAGCCTGGGCGTTCTGTCCGTGCTCGGCACGTACCTGACCGCCCGACCGTTCTGGCATGAGATCGCCACGGTGACCCGCCACCACGTCGGCTCCGCGGCCAAGCGGCGCCTGGCACCCGCCCTGTGAAGGTGCCTAGGGGCAGCATCACCGTGCCGTGGATGGTGAACAGCTGGTTGCAGGTGTACGCGCTCACGAGGTGTACGCCCGGCCGTACCCGTTGCCCCCGCATGAGCATCGCCATGAGGCCACCGGCGCGTCTGCCCGAAAACAACCAGTCTGCGGCTGCGGCTTCGGGCGGAGAGTGCGGCGGGTCGCCGCACTGATACGGTCTGTGGTTGTGCCGGACCGGTTCGAGGCGTGGTTGCCGCCCCGGCGGCGCGGGCTGCTGGTGGTGTGCGCGCTGGCGGTGCTGTGTCCGCTGTTCTTCCTCACGCCGCGTGGTCTGTCCCCCGACGCCGGGCGGCTGGTGCTCGCGGGGCTGGCGGTCGTGCAGGCGGGCGGGATCTGGTGGATGGGCTCCCGCCCGGCCGTGGTGACCGCGGCGGTGCTGTGCGCGGGGGCCGGGATCCAGCTGATGTATCCGGCGATCGGCCCGGGGGTCGCGCTGGTGGTGGTGTCCACGTTCGCGTGGCTGCGCCCGGCGCGCGCCTCGGTGTGGATACTGGCCGTCGTCATCGCGCTGTCCGGCGCCATCGCCCTGGTCACCGGCCGCTGGAGCGACGCGTTGCTGTGGCTGGCCGCGACGCTGCTCGCGTGGACCTGGGGTGCGCTGGGCCGGGCGCGGTCGGCCCGCCGTCAGGCCGAGGCGGCGCGCGCGATCCTCGAAGAGCGGGCCCGCATCGCCCGCGAGCTGCATGACGTCCTGGCCCACACGGTGTCGGTGATGGTGGTCCAGGCCTCGGCGGCGGACGACGTGTTCGACGTCAGCCCGGACCGCGCCCGGCAGGCGATACGCGACCTGGAGGGCTCGGGCCGGCAGGCCCTGGCCGAGCTGCGCCGCTTCCTGCGTACGGTCCGTACTCTGGATGAGGCGGGACCGTTCGACGCGGAGGCGGCGGGTGAGCCGCAGCCCGTGCTGGCCGACCTGCCCGCGCTGGCCCGGCCCCTGGCCGCCGCCGGCCTGGAGGTGGTGATCCGGCAGGAGGGCCTGGACGACGTGACCCTCGCGCCGGGCGTCGAACGGTCGGCGTACCGGATCGTGCAGGAATCCCTCACCAACGTCGTACGGCACGCCCGTGCTCGTACCGCGCGGGTGAACATCGGGGTCGCGGACGGAGAGTTGACGGTGGAGATCCACGACGACGGGAAGGGCGGCGGCAGGTTCGCCGACCTCGGCGGCGGGCACGGCATCGCCGGCATGCGCGAGCGCGCGGCACTGCTCGGCGGGTCGGTCGAGGCCGGACCGGCGCCGGCCGGCGGGTTCCGGGTCTGCGCCCGCCTTCCGCTGGAGGAGCCCGCATGACGATCCGCGTGCTGGTCGCCGACGATCAGGATCTCGTACGCGCCGGGTTCTGCATGATCATCGACACCCGCGACGACCTGGAAGTGGTCGGCGAGGCCGGGGACGGCGAGGAGGCCGTACGGCTCGCCGAACGGCTGCGGCCCGACGTGGTGCTGATGGACGTCCGGATGCCGGGCACCAACGGGATCGAGGCGACGCGGCGGCTGACGGCGGCCGAGCACCCGCCGAAGGTCATCATCCTGACCACGTTCGACCTCGACGAGCCGATGTACGCGGCGCTGCGCGCGGGCGCCAGCGGATTTTTGCTCAAGGACGTACGCCCGAACGAACTGGCCGACGCGATCCGCGTGGTCGCGAGCGGCGAGGCGCTGCTCGCCCCCACCGTCACCCGTCGCCTCCTCGACCGCTTCGTGCCGACCCTCGCCGACGACCAGGTGGTGCGCCCCGCCGAGCTGGCCGAACTCACCGACCGTGAGCTGGAGGTCCTCACCCTGGTGGCGCGGGCCGCGTCGAACGCCGAGATCGCCCGGCGGCTGGTGGTGACCGAGGCGACCGTCAAGACCCACGTGTCGGCGATCCTGCGTAAGCTGAACGTCCCCGACCGCGTGCACGCGGTGGTGGCCGCCTACGACCTCGGACTGGTACGCCCCCGCCCCTCCGTCTGACGTCGTACCCGCAAGACCAGACGGCGGACCGAGGCGGAGGAACCGGCTCTTTTCCTACCGTCGACGGCATGACGCCATCGGGCAATCCGCCGACCGGGCGGCCGCACGCACGAGCGGTACGCCTCGTACTCATCCTGCTGTTCGCCAACCTCGCGCTCAGCATCGTGTTCGCGGGGCTCACCCTGCTGTTCCGGCACGGCATCCTGGACTACCAGCTCGCCCGGCACCCCGGCCCGGACCCGGCGAAGACCAGGGACAAGCTGGCGCTGACCCTGTGGACGCGGCCCATCCCGATCCTCCTGGTCGCGGTGGTCTACCTCTGGGTGGGCCGCCGGCTGCGCCAGGGCGTCCGCGCCGCGTACCTGCGGGTCCGCGTGGTGTCGCTGGTCGGCCTGGTCGCCGTCGCGTACCTGATCCTCACGGGGGCGTACCCTCCGTGGCTGCGCGTGATCCAGGGCGCGCAGCTCCTGCTCCTCGTCGCGCTGGTCGTCGCCGTGAACCGCAGGCGGATGCGTACCGGCTTCCCGCGCGGCCCGAAACGGCCCCGCCCGCGCGGCGCGCGCCGGGCCGCGTTCACCCTGGTGCTCATCGCCCCGGTCGCCGCCGAACTCACGCTCGGCACCGTCAAGGTGAAGATGCTCTGGCTGGTCCTGCTGTACCTGCCGATCTACGGCGCCGGCGTGCTGCTGATCCGCGAGCTGGTCCGCCGGACCGGCGGTGGCCGGGGCAGCATCCTGCTGATGGGCCTGGTGTACGGGCTCATCGAGGAGGGGCTGGCACTGCAGAGCCTGACCAGCCCCCACCTGTACGGCGCGGCGGGCTGGGCGCCGCGACTCCTGGGGGTCAACACGGCCTACACCGAACTCAATCTGCCGTACCACGTGGTGTTCAGCGTCCTCATCCCGATCGCACTGGTCGAGCTGGTGTTCCCCACGCTCGGGTCCACGCCGTACCTGCGCCGGGGCGGTCTCGTCATCACCGGGATCGTCGCCGTGCTCGGCGTCGCGCTGCTGCGCGTGTCGGTACCGCCGTCCGAGGACCCCGGTTACGTCCTGCCGGGTGCCGCGCTGATCGTGATCGTCGTGCTGGTGGTCGTGCTGAGCGTCGTCGCCCTGCGCGTCCTCCCCCGGCGCGCCGCCCGCGTACGGGCCGCCGTCGCGGTGCCGCGGCCCGCCGTCGCCGGCGTGGTGAGCGCGGTCGCCGCGCTCGGGTTCATCGGCCTGCTGTATCCGTTCGCGGGGGCGCGGCATCCGGCGTTCACGCACGGCGCCTGGGTGCTGGTTCCGATGCTCGCCGCGGCCGCCCTGGCGGTGGGCGCAGGTCTCGCGCTGTGGCGCTGGACGGCCGCCGCGGACTGGACGAGCCGGCACCGGCTGGCCGCGATCTCCGGTGCGCTCATCGCGCACACCGTGTTCGGCGTCGTGGCGAACACCCATACCGTGCCGGACACCGCCGGCCTGACGGTGATCGGCGTCGCCATGATCGTCCTGCTCGTCCTGCTCGGCCGTCGCCTCGACGGCGTACCGCCGGCCGAACCCGTCCGCGCAAGAGCCGCACGATCGTGAACGGCTCGGCCACGCTCCCGCGGCGGCTGTACCTGCTCGCCTACGACACCCGTCGGCAGCGGATCACCCACCGCTTCGAACTCCGGTACGCCCTGCGCGCCGCCATCCTCATCGAACTCCTGCTCCGCGGCCACATCGCCGACCGCGACGGCACGGTACTGGCCGAACGCACCGGCGGCTGCGACGACCCCGTACTGCGTGCGGCGCTGGCCGAGATCGAGGCCGCGCCAGGGCGGAGCTGGAAGCACTGGGTGCGCGCCGGGCACCGATCCGTCGAACGGGCCGTCAGCGACCAGCTGAGCGCGGACGGCCTGATCACCGTCCGGCATCGCCTCGGCCTCCGCCGGGCGAGGATCACCGTGCCCGACCTCCAGCCGGTCCTGCAGATCACCAACGACGTACGCCGCGCGCTGCGTGAGGAACACCCGGACCCGGCGGACGCGGCGCTCCTCGCCCTGGCCGACGCCGCGGGCCTCCCAGCGGCCGCCACGACCGGCAGGCGCGCCCGCAGGCAGCGGATCGACCGGCTCGCGGAACCGCTGGGCCCGGTCTTCCCCGCCCTTCGCGCGGTCATCCGCGGAATGCGAGCCGCCGCCTCCGGAGGCTCCTGACTCACCGTCCGGCGTGCTCGGGTGCGGCTCCCCGCCAGCGCGTTCGGCGGCGGGAATGCCACGCCGCGTTTGCGTCATTTCTGGACATGTCACTTCTTGTTACGCGGCGGCCACTGAACCATTAGTGTTCCTCCCCGTGATCGACACGTGGACTTACCGCCCAGAGCCGGCATGGGGTGAGGCTCGCGCCACGGCATCCTCGTGTGCGGCGGCGGTCCGCCGTGTCGTGAGTCCGGTCTCGGGGCTCCATGGCTCCTCCGTCTTTTCCAGCCGATGAGGATTTGATCGATGTCAGCCCCCCTTCCAGTCCGCCATCGAGCGGAACTCCAGCCGATGGATCGGGCGGTGCTCGTCCTGCTCGTCGCGTTGATCGCGACCGGTGGCGGGTGTTTCGCGGCGACCGCCGCCGCCCAGCCCGCGTACCGGACCGCCGTGGTCACGTTCACCGGGCCGGCGGCGATCGCGGTCTGCGTCGCCGTCGCGGTCGCGGCCTATTTCCTCTACCACGCACGCGCGTTGCGTGGGCGCATCCAGATGATGGGGGCCGACGTCACCCGCCTGGCCGACGAGACCCTGCCCGCGATGGTGCAGCGGCTGCGTGAGGGCGCGTCGGCCGACACCGCTCTGGCGGAGATCGCCCACCCGGCGGACGGCGCGCCACGACGCCTGCTCCGTACCGCCGCCCAGGAGATCGGCCGGGGAGAGCGGATGCGGGACGCCGCGATGGCGGCCTGCGCGAACGCCGCGGGCCGGGTTCAGGCGCTGGCGACCAGCATGCTCGCCGACCTGCGTGAGATGGAGGACCGCTACGGCGAGGACGTCCTCGGCGACCTGTTGAAACTGGACCACAGCACCGCCCAGGCGGGCCGGCTCGCCGACAGCATCGCCGTGCTCACCGGCGCCCGCTCGGGCCGGCGCTGGACCAAGCCGATCGTCATGGAGAGCATTCTGCGGGGCGCGGTCGGTCGCATCAGCGCGTACCAGCGGGTGCGCGTGCACTCGACCAGCACCGTCGCGGTCGCCGGGTACGCCGCCGAAGGCGTCATGCACGCGCTCGCCGAGCTCATGGACAACGCCACCAGCTTCTCGCCCCCGTCCGACCAGGTGCACGTGTACGTGGAGGAAGTGCACGCGGGCGTCATCGTCACGATCGAGGACGCCGGCCTCGCGATGACCCCCGCCGCACTCGAACGAGCGAAGCGAGCGGTCTCCTTCGAGCCTCTCGACCTGACGACGCTCTCGGGCACCCGGCTGGGGCTGGCGGTGGTGGGCTGCCTGGCCCGAAAGCACGGCCTGACCGTCTCCTTCCGGCCCTCGTCACGCGGTGGAACCGGAGCCGTGGTCCTGATTCCGCAGCAGCTCACCACGCGGGTGTCACGCGAGGTCACCACCGGCACACGCCCGGCCGTCACGGCGCGCGGCACCGGGCGGCACCGCACCACCGTCTCCCGGCCCGTACAGGAGGCCGCGCCCGTCAAGGCCGCGCCCGTCAAGGCGGAGGTCTCGGGGCAGGACACCGAGTCCAGAACGGACGGCACGCCTTCACTGCCTCGACGCCGGCGTGGCCAGACCCTCTCGCAGTCCACCTCCGCGAAGCGGACCGCGCCGAAGCCCGGCACCACGCGGCAGGTCGCCGACGCCGGAACGCGCTTCAGTGCCTTCCGGCAGGCGACCCGCGGTAAGGCGGCGGCGTCTTCGCCGGACTCCACGGACTCCCCGGACCGCACCGACGACCGCGGTTCCCACTGACGGCCCGGGCCGGCCACACAACTGATTGGAGGCAGGGCGACGCCCGGTCGGAAGTCACCGGATCATCGCCCACAGTCCTATGAGAACCGCAGACCGCGAGCTCGACTGGCTGCTGGAGAACCTGCTCACGCGGACACCCGAGGCGCGCCACGCCCTGGTGCTGTCGAGCGACGGGTTGAAGCTGTGCCACACGTCCGGACTGACCCTGGATCAGGCCGACCAACTGGCCGCCATCGCGTCGGGGATCCAGAGCCTCGCCCATGGGGCGTCGGCCGAGTTCGGTGACGGCAGCGGCGGCGTGCGGCAGTCCATGACCGAATTCCACGGCGGCCTGCTGTTCATCGTGGAGGCCGGAGAAGGAGCCCATCTCGCCGTCATCGCGAGCGACGAAGCCGACGTCGGCATCATCGGTCACAACATGGACGAGCTGGTCGAGCAGCTCGGTGAGCATCTGGTCGCCGCACCCCGCCGGCCGGGCGGCAGACCGCGATGAGCCCACGCCTGAACGGCGAGGAGCCGGACCGGCTGTACACCGTGACCGGCGGGCGCAGCCGCGTGGACGAGAGCCCGCTCGACATCGTCACGCTGATCGTGACCGAGTCCGGTCCCGAGCCGGGGATGCAGTCCGAACACGCCAGGATCCTGGAGATCTGCGCCGGCCCGCTCTCGGTCGTGGAGATCTCCGCGGAGCTCGGGCTGCCCGTCACCATCGTGAAGATCCTCCTGATCGATCTGCTCGACACCGGCCACGTCACCGCTCGCAGTCCACTGCCGGCCCTCCGCCGGTCGCAGCTACCCGATCTGGAAATCCTGAAGCAGGTGCTCATTGGCCTACAAAAGCTCTGATCAGGCCGTCGTCACGCCGCTGGCCAAGACGGCCAGCAACGGGTTGAAGATCGTGATCGTCGGCGGTTTCGGCGTGGGCAAGACGACCATGGTCCGGTCGGTCAGCGAGATCCGCCCGCTGAGCACCGAGGAGATGATGACGCGAGCCGGCGTCGGAGTCGACGACACGTCCGACGTGCGCGACAAGACGACGACCACGGTCGCGTTCGACTTCGGCCGGATCAGCCTGAACGACCAGATGGTCCTCTACCTCTTCGGCGCGCCCGGGCAGGAGCGGTTCTGGTTTCTCTGGGACCGCCTGTTCTCGGGTGCTCTGGGCGCGGTCGTCCTCGTGGACACCCGCCGCCTGGAGGACTCCTGGTACGCCGTCGACCGTCTCGAACATCAGGGGACGCCCTTCATCGTCGCGCGCAACGACTTCGGCGGACCGGCGTACACACTCGATCAGGTACGGGCCGCCCTCGATCTGTCCGACCGCATCCCGTTGATCGAATGTGACGCGCGCCGGCGTGACTCCAGCAAGGCCGTGCTGATCGCACTGGTCGACCACCTTTTCGCGCTGTCCGCCGCCACGGAGAACGCGCGATGAACCAGAGAGAGACCTCATGACCGATACGCAGCGGACGGCCGGCTCCCCACCGCCGGGTTACCCGGACCACCACGACGCCGTCCCCCTGTACGGCCCGCGCTACCAGACCAGCCCGGTCGAGCTGTACCGGGAGATGCGGCTGGAGCACGGCCCGGTCGTGCCGGTCATGCTCGAGGGCGACATCCCCGCCTGGCTGGTGATCGGTTATCGGCAGCTCCACCAGGTCCTGAGCGACCCGAAGCTCTTCAGCCGTGACTGCCGCCGCTGGAACGTCTGGGATCGGGTCCCGCCCGACTGGCCCCTGATGGCGTTCATCGCCTACCAGCCGTCGGTGCTGTTCACCGACGGAGCCGAACACGAACGGCACGCCTCGGCGATCAGGAGCGCTCTTTCCGAGATCGACCAGTTCGAGCTGCGGTTCCAGTGTGAGCGGATCGCCGACGGCCTGATCGACGCCTTCGTCGGCAGCGGCGAGGCCGACCTGATGACGCAGTTCGCTCGCCCGCTGCCGGTGCTCGTCGCGGCCTGGATGTTCGGCCTGCCGGAGGACGAGGCGCCGGACCTGGCCCGCGACGTGGTCGAGGCGATGAACGGCTCCGTCGAGGCGTACGGGCGGTTCGCCGCCACGATGATGCGGCTGTTGCAGACCAAGCGCGAGAGCCCCGGTCCCGACATCCCTTCACGCATGCTGGCCCACCCGTCGAACCTGACCGATGAGGAGCTCACCCACGACCTCATCATCACCCTGACCGCGGGCCAGGACGCCATGGCCAACTGGATCGGCAACACCCTGCGGCTGATGCTCACCGACGACCGGTTCGCGCTGACGCTGGCGGGCGGACGCCGCAGTGTCGGGCAGGCGCTGAACGAGGTGTTGTGGGAGGACACCCCCGGGCAGAACAGCCTCGGTCGATGGGCGACACGCGACACCGAACTCGGCGGGCGGTACATCCGTGCGG
The DNA here is from genome assembly GCF_030269445.1 of Actinoallomurus iriomotensis. Classification (GTDB taxonomy): domain Bacteria; phylum Actinomycetota; class Actinomycetes; order Streptosporangiales; family Streptosporangiaceae; genus Actinoallomurus; species Actinoallomurus iriomotensis. Next base: position 118,009 of record NZ_BSTJ01000012.1, on the reverse strand, counting down.
GCGACGGGCTCGTCCTCGGCCTCGCGGGGGCGAACTCCGATCCGGCGATCCGGCCGGACCCGCACGCCGGCCCCGGCGGCAACCACGCCCACATGGCGTTCGCCCACGGTGAGCACAGGTGCCCGCATCCGGCGCCGGAACTCGCCGAGGTCATGGCGCAGGCGGCCGTCGAGGTTCTCATGGACCGGCTCCCGGACGTGATCCTCGAGGGTCGACCCGAGGACCTCGTCTGGCGGCCGTCCATGCAGATGCGCGGCCTGATGGCTCTCCCCGTCTCCTTCACCCCCGCCCACGTCGCCGGGCGCTAGACAAGAACGGAAGCAGTCATGCCACACCTCGTCACGCGTCCGCGCGCATCCCTGCGGAGGACCACACGCCGGCTGCGTAACGTGCTCGGCTGTGCCGTCATCGCCGGTGCCGCGATCCTCTCGCCCACGGCCGGGGCACGAGCCGCCGAACCTCACGTGGTCGAGTACGGCCCACTGCCGACGGGACCGCTCTCGGGCGCCTGCGAGGTGGAGTTCGACCTCAAGGGCCGGCTGTGGGTCGAGCAGTACCTCGCCGGCCAGTTCGCCCGCATGGACCCCGAGACCGGCCGGTTCACCGAGTTCAACACGCCGATGCCGCTGTCCGTGCCGGGCGGGGAGGAGGTCGGCCAGGACGGGGCGATCTGGTCCACCGAGGTCACGGGCAACAGCCTGCTCCGCGTCGACCCCGACTCCGGTGCCATGCGCGAGCTCCCCCTCCCCTGGGCGAACGCGCTCAGTGTGAAGGCGCTGGACCTTCCCCTTCATGTCGGCCTGGGCCTGGCGAACGACATCAGCAAGGGCCCGGACAACGCGATGTGGTTCACGCTCGGCGGGCTGAACTCGGTGGGCCGCATCGACATGACGACCCACGAGATGACCCGGTACCAGCTGCCCACGGCCCTCGGCGCGGAGCAGGCGCTGTTCGGGATCATCAAGCCCGGTCCGGGCCGCACCATGGTCACCGACATGCCGCTGGAGAACAAGGTCTACTCCATCGACGTCGACACCAAGGAGGTCACCTCCTACACGATGCCGACGCCCCTGTCGTTCCCCCTCGGCGTCACAACCGGTCCCGACGGCGCCATCTGGGTCACCGAGGAACTGGCGATGAAGCTGGCCCGCATCGACCCCGCCACGGGCAAGATCACCGAATATCCGCTTCTCGGGGTGGACGGGCTGCTCAGCGGGCTGCTGAACGGCGTCAGCATCGGCAACCCTCTCCCGATTCCCGGCCCGATCGTCACCGGCAGCGACGGGAAGCTGTACTTCCCCCTGAACTTCGCGGGCAGCGTCGGGCTGGGGAACCGCATGGCGAGCTTCGACCCGGCGACGCACCGGATCGCGACCTACCCGACCCCGTCGTCGCTGTCGAGCCCCTGCGACATCAACAACGAACAGGCCGGGTCGATCTGGTTCGCCGAGCTCACCGCCAACAAGGTCGGCCAGCTGGTCATTTCCTAGGTCGCGCCGCGGTGTCGTGTCAGGCGCGTAGCATTCGGGACTGGCTGGTCGGACGATTCGATCGTCTGCGCTCTCCGTGTAGTTCGGCTCCCGCGGAACGGTGACCCACCGATGCCAGTCAGGGAAGGAACACGGCATGACCCGATCGGTCGATTCGCCGCAGCCGCTCCCCGCCCTCGACGAGCTCACGCGATTGCTACTGGCCGCAGGAACGGTCAAGGACGTGCTCAGGCGCGTCGTCATCGCCGCCCGGCACGTGATCCCCGGTACGGATCTGGTCAGCATCACGATCCGCGACGAGGACGGCACCGCGGCGACACCGGTCGGCACGGGCCATGAGGCCATCGAGCTCGACCAGTCGCAGTACCGGAGCGGAACCGGCCCGTGCGTCGACGCCGCCGACCCGGCCGGTCCCGCGTACTCCCTCAACAACGATCTGCGCGGGGAGACCGCGTGGCCCGTCTTCGCCGCCGACGCGACCGCTCACGGCTACCGGTCCGTGCTGTCCACGGCGCTGCTGCCGGTTCCCGAGACCGACTGGTCGACCGGCGCCCTCAACGCCTATTCCGCGCGGACGAACGCGTTCGACGACGGCGCCCGCGACCTCGCGTTCCTGCTGGCCACTCATGCCTCGCTGGCCCTCGCGCTGGTCCACACCCGCCGGACCCTCGCCGACGCCGAGACCACCGCCCTCCACCTGCGCCAAGCGGTGGAGAGCCGCACCGTCATCGGTCAGGCCACCGGCATCCTGATGGCACGCCGCGGGCTCACGGCGGACGAGGCCTTCGAGGTGCTCAGCCGTACCTCACAGGACCACAACATCAAGCTGGCGCGCCTGGCCGCGGTGCTGACCGAGGCACCCCACATCGCCGACCAGATCTGATCGGCCGTCAGCTCGTCTCCGACGCCGCCACCGTCAGGTCCGCGAGATCCAGGCGGCCGTCGATCACGGCCTGGGCCAGGTCGCGCGCGGACCGCGCGTTACGGCGGGCATAGAGACCGATCATCATCCTGGCCTGTTCCGGGCGGATGTCCAGGGTGCCGGCCACGAGGCCGACGGCCTGGCCCATCATCGCGCGGTCGTTGAGTGCGCCCAGCGTCTCCTCAGCCAGGCGTTCCATCCGCCGTGCGGCGTCGCGCTCCTGGGACAGACCCAGCACCGCCAGATCCGCGAAGGTCTGGGCGAGTCGCTGTTGGAGCTCGGTGAGCCAGAGTTCGCCGGTGTGCAGGAGGTTCAGCCCGCCGACCGACCGGCCGCCCAGCCGGAGCGGCAGGGCGTGAACGGCCCGGAAGCCGGCCGCGAGCGCGGCCGGTGCGAACGTCGGCCAGCGGTTCCGCGCGCTCGCCAGATCCGGAACGTTGATCACTTCGTTGGCATGAATGCAGTCCCGGCAGGGACCTTCGTCGACCTGTGACTGCAGCAGTTCCACGAATCGAGCCTGCTCGTCCGACGCCGCCACCACTTCGATGCCACCGCGCGGATCGATCACCAACATCCCGACCGCCGCCACACCCAGGACCCGCATGGAGGCCTCGTCGATCAGCTGCAGCACGGCCTCGCCGCGCTCCCCGGAGACCAGGAGGCCGGTGATCTCGGCGAGCGCGTCGGTGAAGAAGTCATGCTGCTCAGGCACATACCCGAGCATACGCGTCCGATCGAGGTGCGCCCGGGACCGGGCGCTCACGGCTCCGCGAAACGATCAAGACCGATCCGGCGTTCGACCACGTCGCGAGCCACCTTGAGGACCGAACGGTCGTCGGCGAAGGCATGGCCGCGCAGCCGGGCGAACGCGTCGTCGAGGCTGATGCGCAGCCGACCGGCGATCATGCCGGTGGCGACGTTGATGTCCTGGTAGGAACCGATCGGGCGCGTCCAGTCCAGTGCGGCGTGCTCGGTCGCGTCGAAGTGTTCCAGCAGCGCGGTGGTGGCCAGGTCGACCAGCACCGCGGAGTCGGCGAGATCGTCGGCCGACAGCCGTCCGGGCCGGCGCCGATAGAGGTTCAGGGTGCCGATCCGGATGGCGCCCACCTGGAGCGGAAAGGCGAACACCGCCATGGCGTCCAGTCTCAGGGCCGCCTCGGCGAACACCGGCCACCGCGCGTGCTCGGCCGCCAGGTCATCGACCAGCACCGGGCCGCCGTCGACGAACGCCTGGATTCCGGGCCCCTCCCCCAGGGTGTACTGCGTCTCCTCGAGCTTCGCGGACCACCCGTCGCTCGAGGCCAGCACCTCCTGCACCCGTGGCTTCGCGCGCAGCGTGAGCGCCGAGGCCTCCACGGTGGCCAGCGTCGCCACGGACACCGCGCAGATCGCCTGGGCCCAGCCGGAGTGATCGGGTGTCACGACCCGGTCGGCGATGGACTCCCACAACCGCCTCCGACGCTGCCCGGTCACCGATCCGTCCTCCCGTCAGCCGCGGATGACCCAGTAAGCGGCCACCCGCGCCGCGAACGCCGTACCCCCGTCTTCGTGACACTCACGGTGGTGACGGTCTCCGTTGCTGTAAGACTACGACGCCGCGAGGACTCACCGGCGGTTCACTCCGCTCCGCCGGATCGGCGGGCAGTACTCCGCGACCGGTTCCCGGTGCCACCAGGCTCCGGTCCGGCGGCGTTCACCACGGGTCGTGAAGCGGTACCGGAACAGGCGGGCGCGTACGCAGGCGGGCGGGGCGTCGGGGAACGGGTTGTGCCGGAGCAGCCGCAGTGTCGCCCGGTCGTTCGCCAGCAGGTTCACGACGAACCGGGGGAACCACGGCTCGGCGTAACCGATGGAGAGGGCGGCGAACCACATCATCCAGTCGAGCCGCAGGTGGTACGGCGCCACCTGCGGCGGACGCCGGTGGACGTCGCCGGGCTTGCCCTTGAACTCGTACTCCCTCCACACGGTCTCCGGGCCCGGCTCCGCGTCGTCCGTGCCCTCGACGACCACCTCGTACCGCCGCTTGCTGACGGAGCCGAAGGCGCCGTAGGTGCCGACCAGGTGGAAGGCGTTGAAGCTGGCGTTCATCCGCTGCCGCCGCGAGACCAGGTTCCGCACCGGCCAGTAGCTGAGCGCGACGACCAAAACCGTCACCGCCACGGCCAGGGCCTGGTGCCACGGCGGTTCGACGGCCGGGCTCGGGCCGATCGACAGGTGCGCGAGGCGGGCGACCGCCCGCCAGTCGACGACGGAGGCCGCCAGGAGGGCGGTGATCCAGTTCAGCCAGGCGAAGTTCCCCGAGACGATCAGCCAGAGCTGGGTGACGATGACGATCGCCGCGGCGACCGTGGCGTACGGCTGCGGCGCGAACAGGCCGAACGGGACGACGAGTTGCGTGACGTGGTTCGCCAGGACCTCGACGCGGTGGAGCGGGCGGGGCAGGTGGTGGAAGTGCCAGCTGAGCGGGTTCGGCATCGGCTGCGTCTCGTGGTGGTAGTACAGGCAGGTCAGGTCGCGCCAGCACCGATCACCGCGGATCTTGATCAGGCCCGCGCCGAACTCCAGGCGGAACAGCAGCCAGCGCAGCAGCCACAGCACCAGCGTCGGCGGGGCCGTCCGCGCGTTGCCGAGGAAGACCGCGAGGAAACCGGCCTCCAGCAGCAGCGACTCCCAGCCGAAGCCGTACCAGACCTGGCCCACGTTGACGATCGACAGGTACAGCAGCCACAGCACGACCCACGGCACCATCGAGGCCCACAGCGGGACCACGTCGGCCGCCCCGGCCGCGACCGCGGCGGCCACCGCCGCCCCCGCCCAGGCGACCGTCGCGAAGAACCGGTCCGAGTAGTGCAGCTGGAACAGGCTCGGCGCGAGGCGGAACGGCACCCGGCGCACGTACGCGGGGATCGGCGTCAGGCCGCCGCTCCCGAGCAGCGCGCGGAACTGGTTCGCCGCGACGACGAATCCGACCAGGTACGTCACGGCCAGCCCGCGCTGGAAGACCAGCCGGCCGGGCCCGTACCCGGGGTCGGTGAGCCAGTGCACGTCTCCTCACCCCGCTCCGGCGCCGAAGACACGTCGCAACGCGTACCGCGCGGCGTGGTAACCGCCCATGCCGTGCACGCCGGGTCCGGGCGGAGTCGCCGAGGAGCACAGGTAGATCGCCGGATTCGGCGTGGCGTACGGAACGCGAGCGACCGTGGGGCGGAACAGCAGCCGCAGCCCGTCGCACGCGCCGCCGGCGATGTCACCCCCGACGTTGTTGGCGTCGTGCTCGGCGATCCGCTCGGGACCGGCGGCGCCGCGGGCGAGGACGAGCTCGCCGAACCCCGGCGCGAACCGCTCGATCTGCCGCTCGATCGCCGCGGTCAGATCGCCCGTCCACCCGTTCGGCACGTGCCCGTACGCCCACAGTACGTGCCGGCCGTCCGGCGCGCGCGAGGGGTCGAACAGCGTCGGCTGGGAGGTGATGAGGAACGGCACGCGAGGGACGCCGCCGCCGTACGCCGACCGCAGCGCACCGCCGATCTCCTCCATCGACGGCCCGAGATGCACGGTGCCGGCCCTGCGACAGGCCTCGGACGTCCACGGCACCGGCCCGGACAGCGCGTAGTCGACCTTGAAGACGGCGGGCCCGTGCCGGTACCGCCGGAGCCGCTCGGCGTACCGGCGCGGCAGCCGGTCACCGGCGATCGCCGCGAGCTGCTCGGGCATGACGTCGAGCACGTACGCGCGGGCGGTGGGCAGCTCCTCCAGGCTCCGTACGCGCCGCCCCGTGACGATCCGCCCGCCGAGCGACTCCAGGTAGGCCACCAGCGCGTCGGACAGCGCCTGCGAACCACCTCGCGGGAACGGCCAGCCGACCTCGTGGGCGGCCAGCGCGAACAGCAGCGCGACACCACCCGTCGCGGGGGTGCGCAGCGGCGCGATCGCGTGGGCGGCCAGCCCGGCGAACAGGCCGCGGGCGTGCCGGCCCCGGAACAGGCGGGCCAGCAGCGCGGCCGGCGCCCCGGCCCGTACGCCGAACCTCGCCAGCAGCAGAGGATGACCGGGCCAGGAGGCGAGCGGGGCCCGCAGCACGTCGCCGGCCAGTGCGTCCCACCGCCCCAGGAAGGGGGCGACGAGCCGCCGGTAGCGGGCCGCGTCCGGGCCGAGCGACGCGGCCGTCTCCTCGACCGAGCGCGCGAGTGTCGCGGCCGACCCGTCGGCGAACGGATGGGCGAGCGGAAGGGCCGGGTGCACCCAGCGGAGACCGTGCGCCTCCAGCGGCAGCGCGCTCAGCACCGGCGAACCAGCGCCGAGGGGATGCACCGCCGAGCACACGTCGTGCCGGAAGCCGGGCAGCGTCAGCTCCGCCGTCCGCGCACCGCCGCCCACGGTCGCCTCCGCCTCGTAGACGTGGACGGCCAGCCCGGCCCGGGCGAGCGTCACCGCCGCGGTCAGCCCGTTCGGCCCGGCCCCGACCACCACCGCGTCGACATCGGCCATGGTCCGGGCCCTGCCCCGGCGACCCGGGATTACACCCGAGTCGTCCGGGTCACCCGGATCGCCCGGTCGATCAGGCCGGCGGCCGCGGCCGGCCGGGCACGCCGAGGGCGAGCAGGGCGGTGTCGTCCCGCAGGCCGTCGCCGAAGTCGTTCAGCAGTCCGGTGAGGGCGGTGACCAGGGACTGCGCCTCCACCGGAGCGAGCCCGGCGGTGAAGTCGCGGAGGTTCTCCATGGCCCATCTCCGCATCCGGCCCGGGCGGCGGCGGTTGTCGTGCGCCGCCGCCGTCCCGGTCGTCACCTCGTCATTCGCCGGGGTGGCCGAGCCGGAGGTCGGCCGTGGCGTGGTCCGTGCCGTCGATGGTCATCGTGGTCGTGGCGGGCCGGTACGCGCTGGCGGTGACGGTGTACCGCCCGTGGTCCAGGCCCGTGAAGGCGTACTCGCCTTCGGGGCCGGTCGTGGTGACGGCGACCGTGTCACCCGCGGCGTTGACCAGGGCGACCTGGGCGTCGCCGAGCGGCGTGTTCCCCGCCCCGGCGCGTACGGTGCCGCTGAGCCGGCCACCGGCCTGGAGCTCCACGTCGCACTGTGCGGTGCCCGGTCCGTTCACCTCGACCCGCAGCGCGCCCGGCCGGTGGCCGTCCGCCCTCGCGACCACGGTGACGGTGCCGGAGACCAGGTCCTGGACGGAGAACCTGCCGTTCTCGTCCGTCCGGGCGGAGCCGACGATCTCGCCCCGCACGTCGGTCACGACGACCGTCGCCGCCGCGATCGCGGCTCCGTTCGTGGCGCTGCGGACGACGCCGGCCAGTCCGGAGGTGCCGGACAGCGTGAGCTCGGAGAAGAGCGGTTCGCCGCCGACCGTGACCGTGGCCGCCTGCGGCTGGTGACCGTCGGCCGCCACGATGAGCACGTACGAGCCGGCGGCCGGGACGCTCAGTGCGTACGATCCGTCGTCTCCGGTCGTGGCCCGGCCGAGCTGGCGTCCGCCGGGCTCGACCAGTGTGATCGTGGCGCCGGGCAGCGGCACGCCCCCGGCTCCGCGAACCCGGCCGCCGACCGCGATGCCGTCGAGTACCCGCGGCGCGGGAATCTGCGCCGGCGCCTCCACTCGCGTCTCCAGCACGGCCTCCCGCCGGTCGGCCGATGACGCGGACCGCCGCCGGCCTCCCCCGTTGATCAATACGGCCACGACGACGGCGGCCAGGAGGATGATTCCCGCCGCCCACCAGATGGCGACCGTGAAGCCGTGCACCTGGCCGACCGCCACGAGCAGGCCCGACGGCCGCCCGTGCGCGTGCGTGGCGATGTAGGTGGTCGTGGCGGTCGCGGCGATGGTGTTGAGCAGGGCGGTGCCGATCGAGCCGCCGACCTGCTGGGCGGTGTTGACCATCGCCGACGCGACACCCGCGTCCTCCGGGGCCACGCCGGTGGTCGCCAGGTTCATGGCCGGCATCATCGTCGAGCCCAGCCCCAGGCTGATGAGCAGTTCGGCGGGCAGGACCACGCCGACGTACGAGCTGTCCACCTTGAGCTGGGTGAGCAGGACCATGCCGACCGCGGCGACGAGCAGGCCGGGCACCATCAGGGCCCGCGCCGGGACCCGGTGCATCAGCCGCGCCGCGATCTGCGTCGAGCCGGTGATCATGCCGGCCGTGAACGGCAGGAAGGCCAGGCCGCTCCGGACCGGCGAGTAGCCCTTGACGATCTGCAGGTAGTACGTCAGGAAGAGGAAGAGCCCGAACATGGCGATCACGGCCAGGCCGACCGCGAGGTAGGCACCGCCGCGGTTCCGGTCCAGGACCACGCGCAGGGGCAGCAACGGCGCCCGCGTCAGGGCCTCGACGACGACGAACGCGACGAGCAGCAGGGCCGCGAGGACGAACAGGCCGATCACGCCACGCTCGCTCCACCCCTGCGACTCGGCACGCGTGAAGCCGTACACGAGCGACACGAGACCGGCGGTCACCAGGATGACGCCGGGAATGTCCAGGCGGGCGCGGTTTCGGCGCCCCGTGGACACGGCGACGTGGACGAACGCCACGGCGCCGACGAACGCGACGGCCGCGATGGGCACGTTCACGTAGAGCGCCCAACGCCAGTTCACGTACTCGGTCAGCACGCCGCCGAGGATCAGGCCGACGGCGCTGCCACCGCCCGCGATCGCGCCGTAGATGCCGAACGCCTTGGCCCGCTCCCGCGGCTCGGTGAACATGAGGGCGAGCAGGGAGAGCGCCGACGGCGCGAGCAGGGCGCCGAACACGCCCTGGAGCGCGCGGGCGCCGAGCAGCATCTCGGTGTTGACCGCCGCGCCGCCGATGGCCGAGGCGCCGGCGAAGCCGATCAGGCCGATCAGGAACGTGCGCTTGCGGCCCACGAGGTCGGCGATCCGGCCGCCGAACAGGAGCAGCCCGCCGAAGACGAGGGTGTAGGCGGTGATCACCCACTGGCGGTCACCGTCGGAGATGTGCAGCGCCCGCTGTGCGGACGGCAGGGCGATGTTCACGATGGTCGCGTCGAGCACGACCATCAACTGGGCGAGGGCGATGAAGAGCAGGGCCGTCCATCGCCGGGGGACGGCCGACTGTGCGGCCGGTGGTGCGGCCGTGGTGCCGTCCCGCTGAGCGGTCGGTGCGGTTGTCGACATGACGAAAGGTGTCTCCAGCGTTCGGGCGAGATGTTCTGAGCGAGACGTGAGGTCCGCGGATGATCAGCCGCTTCGGTCAGCGGCGGGGGACGGGGTCGGTGGACGCGGGGGACGGGCCGGGGAGTTCGTTCGGCGCGGGCGCACGCAGACCGGCCAGGAGGAGTTCGATGTACCGGCCGACACGGGCGTCGAAGTCCGCCCGGTCACAACCCGGCATCGGCCGGGTGAGCTGGGCGAGCATGCCCCAGACATCGTCGAACGTCACGTCGGGGCGAAGCTGCCCGCTCTCCCGCGCCCGCCGCATGATCTCTTCGAACGCGGCCACGCCCCGGTCGCGTACCGCGAAGAACGCCTCGTCCTTGACGAACCGGCCGCGCACCACCTGCAGCACCGCGCCGACGCCATGGGCGGCGGCGGCCTCGACGCAGCGGCGAAGCGCCTGGAACGGATCGTCCTCCTCGGCCAGCACGCTTTCGGCGTCATCCGCGACCTGCGCGATGACATGCGTGGCGACCTGACGGATGAGGTCTTCACGGTCGCCGAAATGGCGATAGAGAGTGGCGTTGCCGACACCCGCGCGCCGGGCGACCTCGTCGAGTGACGCGTCCAATCCGTGCTCGACGAAGACGGCGCGAGCGGCGATCAGGATCCGCTCGTGGTTGCGGGACGCGTCCGCCCTCCGGCACGGAGCCAGGCACTCGCGAGCCGACTGCGGCCGCGCCACGTCCGTACTGCTCATGCCTGCCCCCCTTAAGCCCCGTCTCCCGGAACCGGGGAGCGTGTCCCCGTTTCTCCGGATACATCGCTCGAACAGCGAACGGCCCGGCATCAATCCCCAGAAGAATGTGATGCGCGTCTCAGTCGCGAAGCGTCCGACCAGGTAGAACGGGATTCGGCCGGCCGCGGTCTCGCCCGGACAGGAGAAGGCACACCAGTACGGCGCCGAGGGCCACCGACACGGCGCCGAGCAGCCGGGCCGCGCGGTAGCCGGCGCCGGCGTCGAGCATCGTCAGGTAGACGGCCACCGCGACTCCGCCGCCCACGTGGCTCATCGACTCGAACAGCGCCGAGACGGTGCCGCGATCCTCCTCCGCGGCGATGCCGATGGACTCACTGGTGAGGGCCACGTAGATCGGGCCGGACGCGATCCCCCACAGGACCAGCCAGGGCGCGAGGACGACGACGTCGGCGGTGCCCAGCAGCGTGACGACCGTCAGCGCCAGGGCGCACAGGAGGAAGGCCGGAGTCAGGACGGCGCGCGCGCCGAACCGGCGCAGCACCATCGAGGAGAGGCTCGAGCTCACGATCCCGCCGACGAGCACGGGGGAAAGGGTGAGGCCCGCCGCGGTGGCCGACAGCCCGTGCACGTCCTGGAGGTACAGGCTGCCGAGCACGATGACGGCCGAGTAGCCCGCGCAGTAGGCGCCGAAGGCCAGGAAGCTCCCGGTGATGCGGCGTGAGCGCAGCAAGCCGAGCTTCACCAGCGGGTGGGTGACGCGCCGCTCGACCACGACCAGGCCGCCGAGCAGCACCAGCCCCAGGCACGCTATGAGGACGGAGCGTACGGTGTGCCGGTCGTCGGTGAGCTGCTGCAGGCCGAGGATCAGGGCGACGAGTCCGCCGCTGGCGAGCAGTGCGCCGCCGACGTCGAGCCGCTCGCCCGCGCCGCGGCGCGGAGGGTCGGGGGGAAGCAGCGTCGCGGCCGCGGCGAAGGCCGCCGCCGCGACCGGGACGGTCAGGAGGAGCACCCAGCGCCAGCCGAGGTGTGCGGTGATCAGTCCGCCCAGCATGGCGCCGGCCAGGCCCGCCGACCACGCCGCGAAGGCGATGACCGAGAACACCCGGCTCTTCCAGGGCTCTTCGGGGAACACCGTGGCGGCGGTGGCCAGCGCCGCCGGAATCGCGAACGCGGCCGCGAGCCCCTGCAGGACTCTCCCGGCCAGCAGCAGCGGCAGGCCGGGGGCGAGCCCGGCCACGAGCCCGGCGGCGGTGCACAGCGCCAGGCTCGCGAGCAGGGTCCGGCGCCGGCCCCACAGGTCGCTGACGCGCCCGCCGAGGACGAGGAACGCCCCGATGCTCAGCGAGTAGAGACTGATCACCCATTGCAGGGAGCCCGGTCGGAGCCGGAAGTCGGCGCCGATGGACGGCAGGGCCGTGGCGAGCGCCAGGCTGTCGAACAGGACCAGGAAGGACGCGCTGGCCAGCAGCAGGGCCACCGGCCAGCGCGAGAGTCCGCCGTCGGCGGTCTCCTGGTGCGACGTCTCCGTGGCGCTCGTCACGCGACCTCCCGCAGGTCGTAGCCGTACCGCCGGGCCACCTCCCGCAGTTCGGCGCCGGCGAAGAAGTCCGCCAGCTCCGGGGTCATCCAGTCCTTCCACCCCTGGGTCTTACCCGCCCGCATCACCCTCGGCCGGGCGGCGCCGTCCGAGCCGGACGGGTCCATCCGGTCCTCGTGCTCGCGCATCTTCGCGAACGAGCTGGCCTCCACGGCGCGGGCGACCTCGTCCGGCGTGACCTTCACGCCGAGCCGGTCGAGCGCGCCGACGACCACCTCGGTGGGGCGGCGTTTCAGATCCTCGAACCTGAGCACGTCGACGTGACCGCACGTGCGGGCCCGCTCCGTCCACGCCTCGTAGAACGCGGGCCAGTCGTTCGCCGGGCTGTCACTGAAGTCTCCCCGGCCGTGGAGCCAGCCCTGGAAGGTGTCCGGTACCCGATCCCACTCCTCCTCCGCGAACCCCGCTCGCCACTGGTAGCTCGCGTAGATCGCGTCGCGCGGGTCGCGGACGAGGATCCACACTCCGCCGAACGCCGCGTCGCCGAAGACCACCGGAGGATGGTGCGTCTTCACGAAACGGGGCCAGGGCCGGATCGGGCGGCCGTCGTCCCGGCCCTCGTCCTTGTCGTGCTGTGAGGCGAGATGGCTCCGGTATCCCGTGTGCGCGTCCGCGGCCACGGCCCGGCCGTCCTCATGGAGAACCTCCGTGTACGCGTCGACGTAGTTGAGGCCCAGCTCGTACAGGATGTTACCGATGAGGGACTGTCCGGAACCGCCGTGACTCGCGACGACGATGTCGCCCTCGGTCAACCCGGCGGCGTTGCGCCGGTAGAGGTCGCTGACCCGGCCGAGGGCGAGACCGGGATCCGGAAGGGTTGTCATGGCGCTCTCCTTCGGGGCCGCTGACGGTCGCTCAGGAACGTCCCTCGCGTACGGCGGCGATCCACCCGACCGTCACGTACGGGATCTCCAGCTCGTCGACGCCGAGCGCGAGCACGTGCCGGTCGATGTCGGCGAGGATGCTCTCGAACTGCGCCCCGGCCTGACGCTCCAGGATCCCGTGGGACCGCCAGGCGGCGAGCCAGTCCGAGACCGGCACCCGGTGCATGATGGGCTCGCGCAGCACGGTCGGCGTCTCGAACAGCCCGCTCTCCTCGATCACCGGCGCCTGGTCCTCGCGCCGGGTGCCGTACCCGTAGTCGGGAATCTTGGCCCGGATCAGGGCCTCGACCTCCGCCTGCAGGGGGTCCTGCAGGTCGCGGTGGTTCCAGATGCAGGTGAACCAGCCCGGCCGGCGCAGGATGCGGGCCGTCTCCCGCAGCGCCGCCGGGCGGTCGGTCGTGGCGAACGACGAGCCGAAGGTCACCAGGTCGTAGGCCCCGGTCTCCAGCCCGGTGTCCTCCCCGATCCCGACGTGCCACGTCACCGTGCCGCCCGCCGTACGGTCCATGCCGATCTCGCGCATCGCCTCGTTCGGCTCGACGGCGTCGACCAGGCATCCGCGCGAGAGGAGGTCGACGGTGAGGTGAGCGTTGCCGGCGCCGATGTCGGCCACGCGCGGCGCCGTCTTCCCGCACGTCGCGACGATGCGGTCGATCGCCTTGGGCGCGTACGGCGGCCGTTGCGTGTACGTCGCCGCGAGCTTGGTGTAGTCCCACTTGACCCGGCTGTCCGTTGTCATTTCGTCAGACCCTTTCTGCGAGATGGTCGTGCCGCGGCGGATAGGGGATGAACCCGCGCAGCACGTCGATGAACGCGTCGTACTCGTCGGCGTTCACGTTGTGGCCGCTGTTCTCGAACATGCGCAGCTCCGCGCCGGGGATGCGCTGCGCGATCTCGACGGAGAACTCCGGAGCGCAGATCCAGTCGTGGCGGGCGGCGATCACGAGCGTCGGCGCGGTGATCCGGTGCAGGTCGCCGGTCACGTCCCAGTCACGGAGGTAGCCGCGGTAGGCCGCGTTGATCGATTCGGGCGTGAAGATGAACCGCCGCGAGCGTTCCTCCTCCAGGTCGAAGGTCCGGGAGTACATCGGCCCCATGACCTCGAAGTAGTGCCGCATCTGGTCCGGGCTCTCGAACTCGCCCGCGAAGAGCCGTTCCGCCGTCCGCTGCTGCTCCGGAGTGCCGCGCTCGGCGAGGATCTCCTGGGCGCGCTTGAGGAAACGGTGGTCCGGCGCGGTGACGACCAGGAGCAGGTGGGAGAGGTTCTCGGGGTAGCGGGTCGCGTACGTCTGGGCGACCATCCCGCCGTACGAGATGCCCAGCAGCGCGATCTTCCCCAGCCCCAGATGCCGCCTCAGCGCCTCGACGTCATCGACGTGGTTCTCCATCGTGTACGTCTCCACCGGGCCGGGGGCCGACCGGCCGCTTCCCCGGTGGTCCACCGAGACGATCTGCACCTGGTCGCTCAGTGGCGAGAGCATGGGCTTCAGACCGGCCTGGTCTCCGCCGGGTCCCCCGGGAAGCGCGAAGAGCACCGGCTTCTCGTGCGCCTCGCGGCCGTTCCGCGCGAGCCCCGAGCCTTCGACGTCGAAGTACAACTCGGTGTCACGAACCTTTGCGTACATGAATTACTCCTCCGCGTTCGACGGGCCGTCGCGTTCCCGCGACTCGTCGTTCGCCGGCGAACGTCACTGAATCCCGTGTCCGCGCCTTACGCGCTCAAACGGCGTCGCGTCGCAGCTAGCTGCCATCCATCCGCCGCGGCAGCTTCCTGACGCCCGCGGCGCTCAGAGCCAGCCTCGGTGCACGGCCTGCACCCCCGCCTGGAACCGGCTGGTCACGCCGAGACGGTCGAACAGCTGGGAGATGCGCCGGCGGACGGTACGGACCGACATGTCCATGTTGCGGGCGATGGCCTCGTCCTTGATGCCGAGGCTGAGCAGCCGCAGCAGCAGCCGGTCGTGCTCGCTGAGTCCTCCGCCCTCGCCGGTGTCGTCGCCGGGGCTCTCGGGGTGCCCGGACTGTGCGGTGCCCGCGGCGAGCGGCTGGGCCCAGGACCAGCAGCTCTCGAACAGGGCCGACAGAGCGTGCACGATGCCGGTGCCCGTGATGACGAGAAGACCCTGGTCGTCGTTACCGGCCGGGATCACGCCGATCGTCCGGTCGACGACGGTTCCCCAGATCGCCGGACGCGTCGCGGTACGGACCTCTGCGCCCTTGTCGACGAGGTTCGCCATCCGGGCGAGCGCCGTCCGGTCGGCCAGGCGTCCGTGCTCGTAGATCGCGCGGATCGGCAGGCCGCGTTCGAGCGTGCGCCGGTTCAACGCGGAGAAAGCGGTGGCGATCTTCCAGCCCGGCGGGTCGCCGACGTGCAGGGCGAAGATCTCGTGCCGGGCGAGACGGACCAGCTCGCCGAGGCGCAGGCGGGCGGTCGGCATGTCCCGGATCCATTCGATCGCCTCCGGGGGTTCCTGGTGTTCCGTCAGGCGAGCGGTGACGAGCGCTGATAACTCGGCTCCCGCCCGGAGGGCGTCGGCCCGCCGGCGCGCGGCGTCCGCCTCGATGGTGGCGATGGTCCGCTCGACCACGGCGTCCGGTCCGGCGGGCAGCGCCCGGTCCGGGAGGGCGGGATCGGCGGCGAGCAGGCCCTTCGACAGCAGGACCTCGCGCGCCTTCGCGATCACCTCTGCCGGAAGGTCGAGCCGCTCGGCCATCGCCGCGGTGTTCCAGTCGGGATGGCGAAGCCAGAGCCCGTAGACGGCCCGGTCCACCTTGCGCAGACCGAGGGCATCGCGTTCGTCCGGTCTGCCCTCGTCCACGGTGCTCTGTCGGCGGGAGTGCTCTGCGTTCATGGCCATGTTTCCCCGTGTCATCAAGATGCCACCGCTTGAGAACGTCCAGCTGCTGTCAAGGAGAAAGTGATTTGCCGGGAATCGCGGGGTTAAACATGCATGACGTTCAGACGACGGAAAGGTGAACGTCCTACGTGCTGCGGGTGGCCGCGCCGCGGCGGCTCTTCGGCGCACGTACGGCCTTGGAATCCCCCGAGGAGGAAGCCTGATGGCAGCTTTCGGAACGAAGGCCGAAACCTTGGAACGCCTCTTTCCGGTGATCAAGGAAGCCGAAGTCCTGCCGCTGCACTATTTCCGCGTCGATTCCTGGCTGGAGCACGAAGAAGAGGTCCTGGACGCGATCCAGGACCGGCCGTGGGGCAGGGGGGCCCTGATCGTGCGCAGCAGCACCCTGATGGAGGACCATGCCGAGACCCTGATGCCCGGCAGGTACCTCTCGGTGCCGGACACCGTCGGACGCGAGGCCCTGCGGACCGCCATCAGGGCCGTCGTCGACTCGTACCGGGCCGACCTCACCGAGCTCACCGGCCTGGGCGACCAGCACGTCCTCGTCCAGCCCATGGTCGACTCTCCCACCATGTCCGGAGTGGTCTTCACCTGCGACCCGGGCACCGGCGCGCCGTACGTGGTCGTCAACTACGACGAGGCCGGCGACACCGAGGCGGTGACCGGCGGCAGGGCGTCCGGCCTGAAGACCTTCTACCTGTGGCGGCACGCCTCCGCGATGCCGGAGGACGCCCGGCTGCGCCGTGTCGTCGCGCTCGCCCGCGAGCTGGAGGGCGAGCTCGGAACGTCGTGCCTGGACATCGAGTTCGCCTTCGACGCCGCCGACCGGCTGTTCCTGCTGCAGGTGCGCCCCCTGGTCGTCGACGCCCTTCCTGGCACCGCCGGACAGGAGACCGCGCTCGCCGCGATCACGGCCAAGGTCGAGGCGGCCGGCAGGCCCCATCCGTACCTGCTCGGCGACCGGGCCCTCTTCGGCGTGATGCCGGACTGGAACCCGGCGGAGATCATCGGTACGAAGCCGCGCCCCCTGGCCCTCTCGATCTACCGCCGGCTGATCACGGACGCGCAGTGGGCCGAGCAACGCGTGCGCTACGGCTACCGGGACGTGCGCGGATTCCCCCTGTTGCTCGACTTTTATGGACTGCCGTACGTCGACATACGGGCGAGTTGCAACTCGCTCATTCCCGCTGATCTGGACGAATCCCTGGCGGAACGTCTCGCCACTTATTATCTGGACCGACTGGCCGAAAATCCGGAATTCCACGACAAGCTGGAATTCGACGTTGTCTTCTCCTCCTACTGCTTTGATCTTGAGGACCGGCTGAAGTGCCGGACCCATGGCCTTTTCGACGACGACGAACGCCGGCGGATCGCCGGCTCGCTGCGCGCGCTGACCAACCGGCTCATGCGCCCGGAGCATCCGGCGCGGATCGAGGACCAGGCGAACATCAGGTCCCTGCGCGGTCGCCTGGCGCGGATCCGCGACTCGGAGCTGGATCCGGCCGCGCGCGTCCACTGGCTCCTGGAGGACTGCCGCCGGTACGGCACGCTGGCGTTCGCCGGCTTCGCCCGGCTCGGTTTCATCGCCGTGGAGATGCTGCGGTCGCTCGTCGCCCGTGAGGTCCTCGACGAGGACGGCGTCGCGCGCCTGATGGCGTCCCTCGACACGGTGACGAACCGCATGCTGCGCGACCGGACGGTGCTGGCGAAAGAGGAGTTCCTGGCCACGTACGGCTTCCTGCGCCCCGGAACGTACGACATCTGCTCACCGCGCTACGACGAGGCGCCGGACGACTACTTCGACTGGTCGGCCGCCCCGGGCCGTACCGCGGAGCCGGAGGAGTTCCGGCTGCCGCCCGGCGCGCTTCGCCGCGTCGACCGGCTGTCGCGGACGCACGGGCTCGAACCGGACGCCGAGAGCCTGTGGGCGTTCATCACCGGCAGCATCGTCCAGCGGGAGAACTCCAAGTTCGAGTTCACCCGTCACCTCAGCGAGGCGCTGTCGCTGATCAAGGAGTTCGGCGGCCGCCACGGGCTGGACGCCGACGACATGTCCTACGTCGACGTGTCCGTCATCGAGGCGCTGTACCGCGGCGCGGACGAGCCCGGGCGCGCGCTGCGCCGGGCGGTGGACGACGGCCGCGCCCGCCACGAGCTGACGCGGAGCATCGTCATGCCGCCGGTGATCAGCGAGCCGTCCGAGGTCACCGCGTTCCACCTGCCCCGCTACGAGCCGAACTACGTGACGCAGCGAAAGGTCACCGCGCCGGTCGAGGTGGCCGAGGCGGAGCCCGCGCACCTGACCGGGAAGATCCTCCTGCTGCCCAGCGGCGACCCGGGCTACGACTGGATCTTCTCCCAGGGGATCAGCGGCTTCGTCACGCGGTTCGGCGGCGCCAACTCCCACATGGCGATCCGTGCCCACCAGCTCGGCATCCCCGCGGTGATCGGTGCCGGCGAGACGCTGTACGGCCGTTGCGCGGCCGCGCGCGCTCTGACGATCGACTGCCTGAACCACCAGGTCAAGGTCCTGCCATGAACGAACGAGGAGCCGTGAGCTATGTGGCGGTGAGTCAACGGGTGGTGGTCGACGCGCACGGGACCCGGAACGACGCTCTGGACCGGCGCTGGGCCGCCTTCCTCCTGCACTGCGGGCTCCTGCCCCTGCCGCTGCCCAATGACACGACGGCGGCGCTCGCGGTACTCCGGCGGTCGCCGGTGCGCGGCGTCCTCCTGACCGGGGGCAACGACCTGGCCGCCTACGGCGGTGACGCGCCCGAACGCGACGCCGCCGAGCTCGCGCTCGTCGACGCGGCGGAGCGCCGCGGGCTCCCGCTCCTCGGCGTCTGCCGCGGCATGCAGCTCCTCCAACATCGCTTCGGCGTGCCGCTGACGCGAGTGCGGGGGCACGTCGCCGAACGCCAGGTGCTCACGGTCGACGGCCGTGAACGCGTCGCGAACAGCTACCACACGTGGGCCGCCATGCGGACCCGTCCCCCACTCCAGGTCTGGGCCACCGGCCCGGGAAAGGTGATCAAAGCCGTGAGACACGAGAATGCCCCGCTCGCCGGGATCATGTGGCATCCCGAGCGGATGACGCCGTTCGCCGAAGACGACCGCGCGCTGTTCCACGACTGGTTCGGGGCGAGCGCATGAAGGGGATCATCCTGGCCGCCGGACGCGGCTCACGACTCGGCCCGCTCACCGACGACCGGCCCAAGTGCCTGGTCCCGCTCGCCGGCCGGACGCTCCTGGCCCGGCAGCGCTCCGCCCTCGCGGGCGCCGGCGTCGACGACTTCGCCCTCGTCGCCGGTTACCGCGCCGAGGTGCTGGCGGGAGACCACTGGCAGGTGTTCATCGCGCGGCGGTGGGCGCATACGAACATGGTCGCCTCGCTGCGGGCGGCGACGGCCTGGCTGCGCTCCGCCCCGTGCCTCGTGTCGTACGGGGACATCGTGTACTCCGCCGAGACGGCCGCACGCCTCGCGCACGCCCCCGGTGAGCTGGCCATCGCCTACGACCCCCACTGGCTCGAACTCTGGGCACGGCGGTTCGCCGAGCCGCTGGAGGACGCCGAGACGTTCCGGCGGACCGAGGACGGATCGCTGCGGGAGATCGGCGGGCGCGCCCGTACGGTCGCGGAGATCGAGGGGCAGTACATGGGGCTCCTGCGGTTCACCCCGGCCAGTTGGGGGGCGGTCGAGACCGTGCTCGGCACGCTCTCACCGGAGCAGCGGGACCGACTCGACATGACGGGCCTGCTGCAACTGCTGCTCGACGCCGGCCAGCGGATCGAGACGGTCCCGTGCGCCGGCGACTGGGCCGAGGTCGACCGCCGGGACGACCTCGAACTGTACGAGTCGCTCACCGCGACGGGACGGCTGGAACTCACCGACCAGGGGAGGCAGTGATGGTCATCTGGTTGATCGGCATGTCGGGGGCCGGCAAGACGACGGTGGGTACGCGCCTCGTCACCCGGCTCAAGGCCGAGTCGCCGAACGTCGTGTATCTCGACGGCGACCTGCTGCGCGACGTATGGGGAGAGTCGCTGGGGCACGACGTCCAGGGGCGGGAGGCCAACGCCGGCCGGGTCAGCCGGCTGTGCGCCATGCTGGACCGCCAGGGCATCAACGTCGTGGCCGCCGTCCTGTCCATCTTCCCGGAGTGGCAGGAGTGGAACCGCGAGACGTTCTCGGAGTACTTCGAGGTCTTCCTCGACGTTCCGATGAGCGTGCTGGAGGAGCGCGACACCAAGGGCCTGTACCAGGCGGCCCGGAACGGCCGGATGCGCGACGTCGTCGGCGTCGACATCCCGTTCCCGCGTCCGCCGAAGCCGGACCTCGTGCTGCAGAGCTGGGGACCCGACGGCACGCCGGACGCGCTCGTCGACCGCGTCCTCGCGGCGCTGCCCGCCGTACGGTCATGAGGGCGCCCACGGTCGTGGCGGCGGTGCTGTACGGCGTGCTGGAGGCGGCCGCGTTCGTACTGGTGCGACGCCTGAGATCGGGCTTCCCCTGGCTCATCGGCCCGCGCGACGAGACGCCGCACATCGCCGCCGACCTGGCGAAACGACACGGCGAGAAGTCCTTCGACCCGGACCTGGGCTGGTGCAGGCGGCCCGGGGAGACGGGCACCGAGCGGACGACCTCCGGCGAGGTCTCCTTCGCCGTCGACGCCCGCGGGAGGCGGCGCGATCCGGGTTTCGCCGACCTGGACGCGCCGGCCGGCGTGGCGTGCTTCGGTGACTCCTTCACGTTCTGCCGCCTGGTGGGGGACGACGAGACCTGGCCGCACCACCTGTCCCGCCGGCTGGGCGTCAACGTGGCCAACTACGGCGTCGGCAACTACGGGCTGGACCAGGGCCTGCTACGGCTCGAACGCGAGCTGGACTCCTTGGAGGCCGACGTCGTGATCATGGGAGTCGTGCCGGAGACCATCGCCCGGATTCAGTCGTACTGGAAGCACTACTTCGAATACGGCAACACGCTGGCCTTCAAGCCACGCTTCACGCTGGGCCGCTCCGGTCTGGAACACCACCCGAGCGCGGTGCGGGACCCGTCCGAATACGCCGGTTACCAGGATCAGCTGGACCGTATCCAGCGGCTGGACGGGTTCTACCGGAGCAAGTTCCGCCGCGACATCCTGCGCTTCCCCTACCTGCCGCGGCTCGCGCGGCGCTGGCGGCGGCATCTCCCGCTACTCGCGCACCTGGCCGCCGGCCGGCTCACCCGCGACCGGGACGGGGCCTTCCAGCGGGCGTTCAACGTCGTTCTGCGCGACAACGCGCGATGGACCGCACGCCTCTACCGCGAGCCGGCGGCCGTGCGCCTGCTGACCGCGCTGGTCGAACGGTTCGCGGCGACGTGCCGGGACGCGGGCAAGCAGCCCCTCCTGCTCGTCATGCCGCAGG
This sequence comes from Actinoallomurus iriomotensis, assembly GCF_030269445.1. GTDB lineage: Bacteria > Actinomycetota > Actinomycetes > Streptosporangiales > Streptosporangiaceae > Actinoallomurus > Actinoallomurus iriomotensis. The sequence goes on along the minus strand of NZ_BSTJ01000012.1, from coordinate 96,976 downwards.
TGGTGGACCTGGAGCGCGCCGACCGGGGACGGGTCTACGGCGACGTCTTCGCCGGGATGCGCCGCCTGCTGCCGGTGGTCGACGTGACGTCGCGTTTCACCGAGGCGGCCGACCCGGAATCCCTGTTCTCGTACGGCAGGCTCGGCCCGCACCCGAGCGACCGGGGAAACGCCCTGATCGCCGACACGCTGACGCCCGAGGTGGCGTCGATGCTGGCGCGTGTACGGGAGTCGGCCCGATGAGCGTCTCACCAGCGGCGCTCACCGCTCCCTCCACAGGGCCGCGGTGCGGCTGGTCGACCTGAGCGTGGCGGGCCCGGCCTCGGGCGCGGGCCACAAGGCCACGGGCGTCGCCGGGGGCATCGGGGCCCGCGCCCGGTTCGTCTGGGCGAAGTTCCCCAAGTTCGTACTCGGGTACATCGCGATCTCGGCGCCGGCCACCTGGGGCGCCCCGGGGTCGCGGGACAACGGCAAGCGCGCCGTGCGTTCGGATTCGCGCAGCTCACCAGGGGTAACACGCAGATCGTGGCAGCGTTCGCCGAGTACCAGGACGAGCTGTACGCCCGGGGGCTGACCGGGTGGCAGCCGCCGTACCCCATCAGGTTCGCGGAGCTGGAGGAGAAGGCGTCGGCCGCGATGCCGCCGAAGGTCTGGGAGTACGTGGCCGGTGGGGCCGGTGACGAGCACACCCAGCGGGCCAACTGCGAGGTGTTCAAGCGCTGGGGGCTGTATCCGCGGATGCTGGTCGCCCCGACCGACCGGGACATGTCGGTCGAGCTGTTCGGGGTGAGGTTGCCCTCGCCGGTGTTCATGGCGCCGATCGGGGTGATCGGGGTCTGCGCCCTGGACGGGCACGGCGACCTCGCCTGTGCGCTCGCCTCCGTTCGCACCGGTGTTCCGTTCTTCGTCGGAACGCTGTCGGCGGACCCGATGGAGGATGTGGCCGACGTGCTCGGCGATACGCCCGGCTTCTTCCAGCTCTACACACCGCCGGATCGGGACATGGCCGCGAGTCTGGTGCACCGCGCCGAGGCGGCGGGGTTCAAGGGCATCGCCGTCACCCTCGACACCTGGGTCACCGGCTGGCGGCCTCGCGACCTGCGCGGCTCGAACTACCCGCAGGTGCCCAGCGGCTGCCTGAGCAACTACACCAGCGACCCGGTCTTCCGGAAGAGACTGCGGCCCGGCGACGACCCCACCGAGGTCGCGGTGCGCACGTTGCCGATCTTCGGTGGGCCGTTCCGGTGGGACGACCTGGACTGGCTGCGGTCCCAGACCGAGTTGCCGCTGATGCTCAAGGGCATCTGCCACCCCGACGACGTCCGCCGCGCCAAGGACCACGGCGCGGACGCCATCTACTGTTCCAACCACGGCGGACGACAGGCCAACGGAGGACTGACCACCCTGGAGTGCCTGCCCGACGTGCTCGACGCCGCCGACGGGCTGCCGGTGCTGTTCGACTCGGGGATACGCAGTGGCGCCGACGTCATCAAGGCGCTGGCGTTGGGCGCCACCGCGGTGGGGATCGGCCGCCCGTACGCCTACGGCCTGGCGCTCGGCGGCGTCCACGGCGTCGTCCACGTGCTGCGCTCGCTACTGGCCGAGGCCGACCTGATCATGGCGGTGGACGGCTACCCCTCCCTCAAGGACCTCACCCCCGAGGCACTCCGCCGGGTGGGATGACGGGTCCGCGGGTTCGCGGCCGCCCTTACGTCGGAGGTGTCCGGCCACAGAAAGAGCGACGGCGCGAGGAAGAACGTCGCCGTCATCGGACCTCCTGGCGAACTCCGAATCCATGGGAAACGGCCTCGCTGTTGGACCGCGCACCTCAAGGGACGCCGGCGCCCCGCGCGGCTCGACCGCGTAAGGCTAAACACCGGCCTTTCGCGGAAGTGCTCCGATGTTCGGCCGGTCGCTCAACAGGCGGGCGCGGGCGGCCGACCGCGCGGAACGGACGGACCGCTGGCCGGCAAAGTGTCCCTTCGGCCGCAAAGCGTGGGAATGACACTAATGGATGACGAACCGTAGCGTCGGAACTACGAAACGGCTAATATTTCGTTCCCGCGCGCGGCCCGGATCTCTGTCGGAACCGGGTGGACATCGCGGCTGAGGCGAGGGATCACGACAGACATGCGCGAGCATCCGGGGCGGCAAAAGCGAATGGCGCTCGCTTTTTGTCTCCTTCGTCGCCTCCCCGCGCGAGGCACGTCCGAGCCGGCGGCCATCACCACTTCCCGCGCCGTACGGCAGCAAAATGCCCGTTTAGCGGCAATTACCTGAGCCTGGGCGGTTTTCCCGACGTACGGTGCCCGGCTCACTCCGGACTGCTCCGATCCCGTACCGACCGCCGACGAGGACCTGATCGATGTCAGCACACGTTCCAAGCCGCCAACGGGCGGAGCGCCCGCCGATGGACCGGACCCTGCTCGTCCTGCTGGCCGCCGTGGTCGTGACCGGCGGCGCCTGCCTGCTGGCGACGGCGTCCGTACCGGCCGGCGATCGCGCACTCGTCGCGACGTACACCGGAGTGGCGGCGCTCGCCCTGTGCGCCACGCTCGCCTTCGCCGCCCATGGGTTCCAGACCGCGCGCCGCCTGCGCGGCCGCGTCGCCACGATGGAGGCCGAACTCCTGCGGCTGGCCGACGAGACGCTGCCCGGCGCGGTCAAGCGCCTGCGCGACGGCGCGTCCTCCGACACCGTCCTCGCCTCGGTCGTGCAGCCGACCGGCTCCGCCCACCGGCGCATCCTGCGGACCCTCGTCGACGAGGTCGGCCGGGGAGAGCGCATGCGCGCGGCCGCCATGTCCGCCTGCGCCAACGCGGCCGGCCGCGTCCAGGCGCTGGCCACCAGCATGCTCGCCGACCTGCGCGAGATGGAGAACCGCCACGACGAGGAGACCCTCGGCGACCTGCTCAAACTCGACCACGCCACCGCTCAGGCGGGACGCCTGGCGGACAGCATCGCCGTGCTCACCGGCGCCCGTTCCGGCCGGCGCTGGACCAAGCCGATCGTGATGGAGAGCATCCTCCGGGGCGCCGTCGGCCGGATCAGCGCGTACCAGCGGGTCCGCATCCACTCGACCAGCACGGCGGCGGTCGCCGGGTACGCCGCCGAGGGCGTCATGCACGCCCTGGCCGAGCTGATGGACAACGCGACCAGCTTCTCGCCTCCCTCCGAGGAGGTGCACGTGTACGTCGAGGAGATCCACACGGGCATCGTGGTGACCGTCGAGGACGGCGGTCTGGCGATGAGTTCCGCCGCGCTCGAGCGCGCGGAGCAGGCGGTGTCCGCGGAGGCGCTGGACCTGGCGACGCTCTCCGGCACACGCCTCGGGCTCGCGGTGGTGGGCTGCCTCGCCCGTAAGCACGGCCTGACCGTCTCCTTCCGCCCGTCCTCGCGTGGTGGCACCGGAGTCGTGGTCATGATCCCCCGGCAGCTCGTCACACAGCCGGCGCCCGAGGCCGCTCCGGCCGGATCTCGCGCCGCGGGCGCCCAGCGCCGTACCGAGACCGCCTCCGGCCCGGGTGACGGCGCCCCGGCCGCCACGGCGACCCTCACCGCGCCGGCGAACGACGTCGCCGAGACCGTCGCCGCACCTGACGCCCCCACCGGTGCCGCGGCGCCGGCCGCCTCCGGTACGCCGCAGGCCGAGAGCGACACCACCGGCGAGAACATGATCGCCGGACTGCCGAAGCGCCGAAGGGGACAGACGCTCGCGGCGGCGTCGGCGCCCTCGGAGGCGTCGGCCGACGCGCCGAAGAAGAAGCCTGCCAAGCCCCTTGACCCCGGCGCCAAGTTCACCGCCTTCCGCGAGGCCGGTCGTCGCAAGCGGACAGGGAACGACGCGCATGCCTCCGAGCCAGACGACGCATGAACGCTCGGCTCGCCCGCCAGGCAGGAATGTAACGACGAGAGATTGGAGGCAGGGGGCACGCGTCGGGCGCGCAGACCCGGAGCACTTTCCCCGATGAACCGATGAAGACCACAGATCGCGACCTCGACTGGCTACTGGAAAACCTCCTGGAGAGAACGCCCGAGACCCGGCACGCCCTCGTGCTGTCGAAGGACGGACTCAAGCTCTGCCACACGTACGGGCTGAGCGTCGACCAGGCCGACCAGCTTGCCGCCATCGCCTCGGGCATCCAGAGCCTCGCCTACGGGGCGTCCGCGGAGTTCGGCGACGGCTCCGGCGGCCTCCGCCAGTCCATGACCGAGTTCCACGGCGGACTGCTGTTCATCGTGGAGGCCGGCGAGGGCGCCCACCTGGCCGTCGTGGCGACCGATGAGGCCGACGTCGGCCTGATCGGGCACAACATGCACGAGCTCGTCGAGCAGCTCGGCGAGTACCTGGTCGCCGCGCCCCGGCAGTCGCAGCAGGGCACCGGCGCACGATGACACGGTCCGTCGACAGAGAAGACCCGGACCGCCTGTACATCGTCACCGGCGGCCGCAGCCGGGTGGACGAGAGCTCCATCGACAGCGTCTCCCTGATCGTGAGCGAGTGCGATCCGACGCCGGGCATGCAGTCCGAGCACGTGAAGATCCTCCGCATGTGCACCGGCCCCAAGGCGGTCGTGGAGATCGCGGCCGAGCTCGGGCTGCCGGTCAGCGTCGTGAAGATCCTGTTGTGCGATCTGCTCGACACCGGCCGGATCACCGCACGCCACCCGTCCAGCGCCGCGGCCCCCACACCCGGCCCCGCCAAGACCAGACTCCCCGACCCGACCGTCCTTAAGCAGGTGCTCGTTGGACTTGAAAAGCTCTGACCAGGCCACCGGTGCCGCGCCGCTGCCGAGCACCGTCAGCAACGCGCTGAAGATCGTGATCGTCGGCGGCTTCGGCGTCGGTAAGACGACCATGGTCCGCTCGGTGAGCGAGATCCGGCCGCTGAGCACCGAAGAGATCATGACGCGGGCCGGTGTCGGGATCGACGACGCGGGCGAGGTACGGGGCAAGACCACGACCACCGTGGCGTTCGACTTCGGGCGGATCACCCTGAACGACGAGATGGTCCTGTACCTGTTCGGCGCCCCGGGGCAGCAGCGGTTCTGGTTCCTGTGGGACCGGCTGTTCTCCGGCACCCTCGGCGCGGTCGTCCTCGTGGACACCCGGCGCGTCCAGGACTCCTGGTACGCCATCGACCGCCTCGAGCACCACGGGATGCCGTTCATCGTGGCCCGCAACGACTTCGGCGGGCCGGAGCACCGGCCGGAGGACATCCGGGAGGCACTCGACCTGTCCGAGGACATCCCGCTGATCGACTGCGACGCCCGGGACCGCCAGTCGAGCAAGAAGGTACTGATCACTCTCGTGAACCACCTCTACTCCCTGTCCACCAGAGAACACGTCTGATGACCGAGCGAAGCGAGGGCATCGGAGGCACGGCCCTGTGGTCACCCTCCCCGACGGAGGAGGACTCATGACCGACGGGTCGGCCGACGGGGCGGTCCGCCTGTACGAACGCATCTACAGCGAGCACCCCGCCGCCCTCTACGCGGAGCTGAGGCGCGACCACGGGCCGATCGTGCCCGTCCTCCTGGAGAACGACGTCTTCGCGTGGCTGGTCATCGGCTACCGGGAGCTGCACCGGGTCCTGACCGACCCCCAGCTGTTCCCACGTGATTCCCGCGTCTGGAACAAGTGGGGAGAGATCCCGTCCGACTGGCCGCTGATGCCGTTCATCGCCTACCAGCCGTCGATGTTCTTCGGCGAGGGATCCGAGCACCAGAGCCGGTACGAAGCGGTCGAGCGGGCGTTCGCGAGCATCGACCCGTTCGAGTTGCAGCTCCGGTGTGAGCGGATCGCCGACACGTTGATCGACGACTTCGCGGGCCGCGGCGAGGCGGATCTGCTGGCCGACTACGCGTACTCGATGCCGGTGCTGGTCCTCGCCGAGATGCTGGGCGTCCCCGGCACGCGGCTCGAGTCCGTCGCCAGGGACCTGGTCGAGGCGCTGGACACCGGCGAAGGCGCGCTCGCGGCGCACGGCCGGGTGGTCGCCGCGATGCACGATCTCGTCTCGATGAAGCGCGAGAGTCCGGGCACCGACCTGGCCTCGCGCATCGTGACCACTCATCCCGGTACCGCCGAGGAGATCGCCCAGGACCTGCTCGTGGTGATGGTGACGGGACAGGAGCCGGTGGCGAACTGGATCGGCAACACACTGCGCCTGATGCTCACCGACGACCGGTTCTCCCTGACCTTGTCCGGCGGCCGCCGGAGCGTCGGCCAGGCGTTGAACGAGGTTCTCTGGGAGGACGGGCCGGTGCAGAACGACGTCGGCAGGTGGGCCGCGCGGGACACCGAACTCGCCGGTCGCCGGATCCGGGCCGGCGACATGTTGATCATCGGCATGGCCGGCGCGAACACCGATCCGCACGTACGGCCCGGCTCACCCACGGGGATCTCCGGGAACCAGGCCCACCTGGCCTTCGGGCACGGCAGCCACGGATGCCCGCAGTCCACACGGGAAGCCGCCGAGGTGATCGTCCGAACCGCCGTCGAGGTGCTGCTGGACCGGCTCCCGGACGTCCTCCTGTCCGTCCCCGCCGAAGACCTCGTCTGGCGGCCGTCCTTCCACGTCCGCGGGCTGACGGGGCTGCCGGCGCGGTTCTCCCCCGCGCTGGCCGTCGGCGGACGCTGACCGAAACTGATCGTGGAAAGAGATCATGACCGACCTTGAGCCGGCCCCCGACCACGCCGACACCGGGGCGATGGGCTGCCCGGTCCACACCGACGTGTTGCCGCTGTACGGACCGCGGTTCCTGCGCGATCCGGCGGAGCTGTACCGAGAGATGAGGCAGGAGCACGGGCCGGTCGTCCCGGTGGTGATCGAGGGCGACGTCCCAGCCTGGTTCGTGATCGGCTACCGGGAGCTCCACCATGTGCTGCGCAATCCGGACGTGTTCGCCCGCGACTGCCGCCGCTGGAACCAGTGGCCGAACATCCCGCCCGACTGGCCCCTGATGCCGTTCGTCGGCTACCAGCCCTCCACGCTGTTCGCCGAGGGGGACGAGCACCGCCGCCGGGCGGGCGCGATCAGCGACGGCCTGTTCGGCGTCGATCAGTTCGACCTCCGGATGCAGTGCGAGAGGATCGCGGACGACCTGATCGACAATTTCGTCGAGGCGGGTGAGGTCGACCTGATGGCCGAGTTCGCGCAGCCGCTGCCGCTGCTGGCCGTCGCCAAGATCTTCGGCCTGCCCGAGGCCGAGACGCCCGGCCTGCTGCGGGACATGATGACCACGGTCAACGGCGACGAAGGCGCGCTCGAGGCGTATCAGGGCATCGACGCGACGATGCGGCGGCTGGTGGCGCACAAGGCTGAGCAGCCGGGGTCGGACTTCACCACGCGCATGCTGAACGATCCGGCCGGCCTGACCGAAGAGGAACTCATCGCCGACCTGGTCCTGGTGATCACCGCCGCCCAGCAGCCGATGGCGTACTGGATCGGCAACACCATCCGGCTGATGCTGACCGACGACCGGTTCTCGGTGAACCTCGCGGGCGGGCGCCGCAGCGTCGGCCAGGCGCTCAACGAGGTGCTGTGGGAGGACACCCCCACGCAGAACTACCTGGGGCGCTGGGCCTCCCGGGCCATCCAGCTCGGCGGGCAGCAGATCAAAGCCGGCGACCTGCTCGTCCTGGGCCTCGCGGCGGCCAACAGCGACCCGCAGGTACGGCCCGACCCGGAGTCGGTCACCGCCGGGAACCACGCCATGCTGTCGTTCAGCCACGGCGAACACCGGTGCCCGTACCCGGCCCCGGAGCTCGCCGAGGTCATCTGCCGGGCCGCCGTCGAGGTGCTCCTCGACCGGCTCCCGGACGTGCTGCTGGCGGTGAGCCCCGAGGAGCTGGAGTGGTCGCCGTCCGTGTGGATGCGCGGCCTGGTCTCCCTGCCGGTGACGTTCACCCCGTCGTACGTGGCCGGAGGCGCCGGCTGAGCATCCCGTCCCCGGAGAAATGTCGGCCCGTCTCACTAGTCTCCCCACCCTGAGTAGTCACCCGACCACCAGGGGGAGTCATGACGGGTCACGACCCCACGATCGAGCGACGTCAGGCCAGGCGGGAGGCATCGCGCCGGCGGCGCGACCTGGAGCGTGAGGCGGCGGCGCGGGCCCGGGTGCGCCTCGCGGCGCGGACGACGCCTCCGGAGCGAGTGGTCCTCCACCTGGGCCCCACCAACTCCGGCAAGACCCACGACGCGATCGAGTTCCTCGTCGCCCAGGCCGTGCGGGGGCGGTCGGGCACGTATGCCGCTCCCCTGCGGATGCTCGCCCGTGAGGTCTACGAGAGGCTGCGCGCCCGCCTTCCGCACGAGCGCGTCGGCCTGGTCACCGGCGAGGAGCGGATCAACCCGCGGGCCGATGTCGTGTCCTGTACCGCCGAGTCCGCCCCCACCGGCGGCGACGTGCTCGTGCTCGATGAGGCGCACTGGCTCGCCGACGCCGATCGAGGCCATGCCTGGACCCGGCTGCTGCTGTCCGGGTCCCACCGTCACATCCATGTCGCGGCCGCCCCCGAGGCCGGCGCCCTGCTGCGCACCGCCCTCGCCCAGGCGGGCCACCTCGAGATCGCGCGGCACTCGCGGCAGGCCGAGCTCACCCACGCACCCCCGATGAGCCCCGGCACGGTTCCGGCCGGCTCGGCCGTGCTCGCGTTCAGCCGCAGGGCGGTGCTTGCCCTGCACCGCGAGCTGATCGATCACGGCCGCCGCGCCACCGTCCTGTACGGCGCCATGCCGCCTGGGGCGCGACGGGAGCAGATCCAGCGATTGGTCGCCGGCGAGGTCGAAGTGATCGTCACGACCGACGTCATCGGGCACGGGATCAATCTGCCGCTGCGCGCGGTGGCCTTCGCCGAGACCGGCAAGTTCGACGGCACGAAACGGCGCCCGCTGCGGTTGTGGGAAGCCGCCCAGATGGCGGGGCGAGCCGGCCGGCGGGGCCTCGCCGACGCCGAGGGCCGGGTCGCGGTGTACGCCGGCGGCATCCCCGGGTTCGCGCCGGACGCCGGGCTCGTACGCGCCGCCGTCGCCGTGGCGAACGGCGCGCCCTCCGACCTGTCCATCGACCGGGCGCACCTGCGCCCGGACTGGTGCGAGCTCGGCGACCCCGCTCCGGCCGAGATCCCGCACGCCCTGACCGGCTGGCGGAAGGCGGCCCGCCATGCGGTCGGCGCACGGCCCTGGTTACGTCCCGCCCCGATCGATCATCTGCTCTCGATGTGGCAGGCGGCCCGCGCCGCGGTCCGCGCCCGCGCGACGGTGGACGCCTCGTGGCCCGGCGACGGGGCGACGGTGTGGCGGCTCATGACGTTACCCGTGGACGCGGGCGGCGCCTTCCCCGCGATCGCCTCCGCGGTGCTGACGGACGGCTCCCTGCGGGGGATGCTTCGTCCCGAGTCCGCGGTCGCCCGGATGAGCCTCGACGAGGCGGAGCGCCACGCCGCGATGATGCGCGACCTGGGTGCGGCCGGCCGCTCGTTCGGCGTCGTCGGCGGCGTGCACCCCGAAGAAGCCTCGGCCGGAGAGGAGGCGGCGTCCCGCCGCGTCGTCGAGCTGGTCGCCCGGCGCAGGCCCCTCACCGACGCGTCGCTGTGCGCGTCCTGCGGCCGTCCCTGCGCCCCGTGGTTCCAGCGCTGCGACGACTGCCATCGAGCCGCACTCGACTGGTACGACGACGGACCACCGGCGTGGTGACGGCCGCCACAAGCCGCGCGCCGCTCGCTATGCACCGGACGGTGCTCCTGGCTGCCGGGGGGCCGCGGGTGAGATCCGGACGCAGCACTCGCCGGGGGTGGGGGCCGGGACCGCCCGCAGGCCGGTGGCCCCGACGCCGTCGAGATAGCCGGTCAGGAAGGCGTCGTTCATGGCGCACACGAGGTCGGGCGCCTTCGCGGTGAGCGGTTGGAAGGGGCAGTTGCGCAGCCGGAGGCGGGTCGTGGTCTCGCGGAGCGGCTCGAAGCCGTGCCGCTCGAGCATGCGTTCGCAGAACGTCAGGCCCCGCTCCGCCCCCAACCGTCCTGGACGGGTCGCCTGCCGCTCCGCCTCGCCCAGGTCGCGGCCGCGTACCCCGGCCACCCGCACCGCGGCCTGCCGGGCGTCCTCGGCCCTGCCCTCCGTCAGGACGGCCTCCATGAGCAGGTCGGCGAGGAACTCATGGCGACGATCGGGAATGGAGAACTGGACCGTGACGCCGGAGGGCTCGTACAGCTTGGGCCGGCGGCCGGCCCGACGCAGACCGTCCGTGTGCTCGTAGTGGGCGCGCAGCAGGCCGGCCTCGACCAGCTTGTCCAGGTGGAACGCGGCCAGTTTCCGGGAGACCCCGACGCCGGCGGCCGCCTCGTCACGAGTCACGGGCCGGCCCGCGCGGCGTACGACGGCGTACATCCGTCGCCGGGTCTCCTCGCTCAGCACGCTGACGGACTCGAGGGCGCCGAGCGGGCCGCCAGGCAGTTCCTGCACGCGCTCGGCATCCGCACCGACTCCGAGAGCCTGCGGCGTACGCCCGCGCGGATGGCCCGGGCGTACGCCGAACTGTTCAGTCCTCGTCCGTTCGACCTGACGACCTTCCCCAACGACGAGGGGTACGACGAGCTCGTGCTGGCCCGCGCCATCCCGCTGCGCTCGGTCTGCGAACACCACCTGCTGCCGTTCGTCGGCACGGCGCACGTCGGCTACCTGCCCGGCCGGCGCATCCTGGGGTTGTCGAAGCCGGCCCGCGTCGTCGAGCACTTCGCCTGCCGGCCCCAGGTGCAGGAGCGCCTGACCAAGCAGGTGGCGGACTGGCTCCAGGAGCATCTGGAGCCCCAGGGCGTGGGCGTGGTGATCGAGGCCGAGCACACCTGCATGACCCTGAGGGGCGTGCAGGCCACCGGCTCCACCACTCTGACCTCCACACTGCTCGGCGCGCTGCGCACCGACGCCCGCTCCCGCGGCGAGTTCCTCGCCCTGACCGGGCTGTCCGGCTGACGCTCCGGCGGCCCCGGCCCCGGCTCCGGCTCAGTTGAGGCGGGCGGCGACGGAGCAGCGACGGCTGCCGTGGCAGGTGCGCAGACCGTGGAGGGTCCGTTGCAGCTGCGCGAGCCGGGCCGGGGGCAGGGTCGCCACCGTGTTGTCGAGCTCGTACGGATCGGTGCGCAGGTCGTAGTACTCCCGCTCGCCGTCCTTGTACTCGACGTAGAGCGCGTCCAGTGTCCGGATCGCGGTGTACGAGGGCGGGTTCCCGCTGGCGGGCCCGGGCCGGTCGGGATCGTCCTTGGACAGGCTGGGCCCGTGGTGCTCGACGAGGACCGCGCCGGGCGCGCCGGCGTCGCGTTCGCCACGGAGGAGCGGGACCAGGCTTCTGCCGTCCACCGACGCCGGGACGGGCGTCCCGGTGAGGTCCTCGAAGGTCGGAGCCAGGTCGGTGTTCTCGGCCAGCGTGGCGTCGGTGCTGCCCGCCCGTACGCCGGGACCCACGACGACGAGCGGCACCCGGATATCGGTGTCGAAGGCGGTGGTCTTGCCGGGCATGAGCCGGTGTTCGCCCATGTGGTAGCCGTTGTCGGAGCTGAACACGAAGTAGGTGTTCTGGGACAGGCCACGCGCCCGGAGGGTGACACGGAGCCGGCCGACCATCCGGTCGACCGCCTGCACCGACTGCACCCGCCGGACGTACTGGGCGTCGATCGAGGTGAGCTGGCCGTGCTTCAGCTTGCGGTAGCTGCGCAGCCACCGCGGCTTGTCGGCGACGTCGCCCTCGTTGAACGCCGGCCCGCGCGGGGCGCGCGCGTCCAGGAACTTGTGGGCGTCACGTGGCGCCGGAGTCGCCGGCAGGTGCGGCGCGAAGGAGGCGATCTCCAGCAGGAACGGCGAGCGGTCCGCCGCCGACCGGTCGATGAACGCGGTCCCCTTGGCGGACAGCACGTCGGTGAGGTAGTCGGCGGGCGCGGTGCCGCCCGTGCTCAGCGTGCCGTTCTCGTTGAGGATGTAGTGGAAGCCGCCGTAGCCGCCGGTGCCCACGCCGTCCCACTGGCTCCACCCGGGCGGCACGTAGGCGGTCCTGTCGTAGCCGTTGAGGTACTTGCCCATCATCGCGGTGCGGTAGCCCTTCGCCCCGAGCGCGATCGCGAAGGTCTGGCGGTCCTTGCCTGTCTTGGTGAACTTGTCGAAGCCGCCGTTCGGCCCGCTGTTCGTGTAGACGCCGGTGTCGTGCGGGAACTGCCCGGTGAAGATGGAGGAACGGGACGGGCAGCAGAAGGAGTCGGTGACGAAGTAGTTGGTGAAGGAGCGGCCCTCCCGCTGGAGCCGCTGCACGTTCGGCATGTACCGGAGCAGGTCCGTGGACAGGTCGTCGGTGAGCACGAAGACGATGTTCGGCCGCTCTGCCAGGGCGGGCGTCCGGCTCCCGGCACCACCCTTCCGGGCCTGGAGGGGATGAGCGGCACACCCCATCAGCGCCAGAAGCAGACAGATCACGATCGTTGGGACCACAGGCCGGAAGCGGAGCACGAGCGGCCAGCCAAGCGCATCCGCCCGCCCCGCGACACCCCAACCGCCGCCGTGCGGCCATTGTTCATCCCCGCGCCGATTCACGTTTCCGTCCCGGCCCCGAAAACCGACCGGCACGCGGTGCGAGCGGCCCGCTTCACCAGTCGTCGCCGGTCTCCCTCTGAGGGGTGGTCCACTCGTCGAGAGTACGGAGGAGACGCGGGCCGAAGGCGAGAAGAGTCAGCAGCACGTTGGAGATGAGGAGTGCGAGCACCGCGTAGCGGAGCCGGTCGGCCCGCTCGAGGCGGCAGACGTCGGCGAGGGGAACGCCCGCGCTGTCGCTCGAACAGCCGTGCGGTGGAATCACCAAGAGGTATCCGACCCACAGCCAGCAGCCGACCATGAGGATGCCGAGAATGACGGCGGGAGTGTTGATGGTGCGTTGCGGTCGCGACATCGGCGAGGCTTCCCAGGACTTGACTGTGGACTCGCACGTGCGGCACTGACGTGCCTACCGGCTGAGAGGCGTCTTGTCGACAGCCGCCCGGCGTCGCCCGCACGGCGGCTGGTCGGCCGCCGGGTAGATGACGGAGCGCGAATGTCGGCGGTGGCCGCTAGGTTCCGGTGCCATGGTCGAGACGGTGGGCGTTCCGGTCGAGTGGCGTGAGTGCATCCATCCGCGGCGTGGCGGTGTCGCCGGGCCGGCGGTCGTTCTGGACGAGGACGCCGCTCGGCGGGCGCGCGAGTGGGAGCGGGCGGCACGCCCGATCGTCGACGAGATGCTGGAGCACGAGGACACCGACCCCGAGCTCGGCGAGGCCGTCCGGGCCTGGCTGGACGGCGAGCCGGACCCGGTCGGCGCGGCCGCCGTCGCCGCGGTCGCGGTCAAGTATCTGCAGGGTGTCGAGGGTGCGGCCATCCTGGACGCCTGGGTGCTGGACCACGGGCTCGCCTTCGCCGCCTGTGCGGTCACCGAGGCGTCCTCCATCGCGCTCGGTCCGGCGCCGCGACGGGTGGCGCCGGGTCCCGGCGGCGTCATCCGGATCGCCGCCTACGCCGGTCCGGGGCCCAAAGGGTGGCGCGGCGAGATCCGACGCATGAACTCCTACGACCACGTCCGCGTGGACCAGTGGATCGCCGCGGACACGGTGGCCAAACGGCTCCGCGCGCTCCTGGCGGCGGCACCCGAGGGCGACTACCGCGACGCCGTCGCACGGCTGTCGGCCCGTCGTGGTGACGCGTTGAGGCGCTGCACGGTCTCCTACCTCATCCCCACCGAGACGGCCTGGATGGACGAGTCTCTGGACGACCCCTCCGGTGCGCGGGTCCTCGACCACGAACACGTGGTCTGCTCCCTGTCCACCGCCGCGCACGTCGGCCGGATCGGCTGGATACCGCCGACTCCCGCCATACTCGGGACGCTGCTCGACGGGCTGGGCGCGGACGCTCTCCCCCTGCTCGAAAGGGCGCTCAGGTACCCCTACACCAACGCCGACGAGACGCGCCCGGTCGTACGCAGGGCCCTCCTGGAGGTCGCCGACGAACGGCTTTTCCCCATCCTGCTCGACGACATGGGCGAGAAGGGCGGGCCCGCCGCCTTGCAGGAGGCGGCCGAGCGCCACCCGCTGATCGCGCTCCGGGCGCTGGCGCCGCCGGCCGACAACGGCACGACGCGGGGGCTTCGAGCGGCCGGGCTGCTGCGGAGCCTGCTGTACGCCCGGCCCGAGCTCGCCGAGGCGCTGCCGTCCGGGGCCGTCGAGGCGTTTCTGCCGCGACCGGCCGTCCCCGACTGTGACGACCTGCCCGAGGCCCTCGCGGGCCGGCCGGCCCGCAGCGCGAAGGTGGACTGGGCCGACCCGGCGCTGCTTCCGCGGATCCTCACGCGCGACGGCGACCGGGCCCTGCCCGCGAACGCGACCAGGTGCCTGCTGCACCTGCTCGCCAAGAAGGCTCCCGAGGTCGCGGCGGTCCGCGACTTCTGCGACCGGCACTCGCTGGCCGAGTTCTCCTGGGCCCTGTTCCAGCGCTGGTACTCCCTCGGCGCGCCCACCCGGCACAACTGGGCGCTGGCGCAGCTCGGCCTGATCGGCGACGACACGACGGTGCGGCGGCTCAGCCCGCTGGTCAAACACTGGCCGGGCGAGGGCAGCGCCGGCCGGGCCATCGCCGCGCTGGACGTCCTCGCCACGATCGGCTCCGACGTCGCCCTCACCCACCTGTTCGAGCTGACCCGCCGGGGCAAGTACAAGGGGCTCAAGGCCAGAGCGGTGCAGAAGATCGACGAGATCGCGGCCGCCCGCGGCATCACGCCGGAGGACCTGGCCGACCGCGCCGTGCCGGACTTCGGCCTGGACGCCCAGGGCACCCTCGTCCTCGACTACGGCCCACGCCGCTTCACCGTGACCTTCGACCAGGAGCTCTCACCGCTGGTCGTCGAGCCGAACGGCAAGGTGCGCAAGAGCGCACCCAAGCCCGGCCCCAAGGACGATCCGGCCCTGGCACCGGCCGCGCACGCCCTGTTCACCGGCCTGAAGAAGGACCTGCGGACCATCGCCGAACAGGAGATCAAGCGCTTCGAGCTGGCCATGATCAAACGGCGGAGCTGGACGCCGGACGACTTCCACGCCCTGTTCGTCACTCACCCGCTGCTGGGGCACATCGTCCGCCGGCTGGTGTGGATCACCGACGGCGGCGTCTCCTTCCGCGTCGCCGAGGACCACTCCTACGCCGACGTCGACGACGACCTGTTCATCCCGGCGCCGGACGCCCGCGTCGGCATCGCCCACCCGATCCTGCTGGACGACGCCCTCGGCGCCTGGACGGAGCTGTTCGCCGACTACGAGATCTCGCAGCCGTTCGAGCAGCTCGGGCGCCCCGTCCACCGGCTCACGGACGACGAGCGCGCCGCGCACCGGCTCGCCCGGGTGGAGGGGCTCGTCCTCTCCTACGGCAGGGCCAGGGGCCATTCGCAGGGGCGCTGGGAGTCCGTGGACGCCGACGGCGATTTCACGGGCGGGTGGCTCGCCCGGCGCGACCCCGCCGGCCTGTACGTCGTGGCGGGCCTGAGTCCCGGCCTCCACCACTACATGTACGGCGAAGGCGAGGACCAGGAGATCAGCACACTGTGGGCGGGTCCGGCCCCCGCCTACTCGCCGAAGGACTCGGTGCCGCTCGGCGAGGTCGATCCGGTCACGATGAGCGAGGCCGTCCACGACCTCGTCCGCAGCGCCCACTGAGCGGTCCGCGCCTCAGGGAGCGCGGACCGCCGGTTCGCTACCGGGTGGTGCACACCCAGCTGATCCAGTGGCCGCCGCCCGCGTTGGAGATGGCGTCCCGCTCGGCCGCGGCCTTCGTGGAGCCACGGCCGCCCCAGTACCGGTTGGTGTGCGGGTTGAACGCGACGGCGCCACAGGAGTTGACGAAGGTCACCAGGACCTTGCAGCCGGAGCGGGGGCACTCGTTCAACGCCCGCTTCGAGGCGGCGCTCGAGCTGCTGTAGTCCCAGGACTTGCCGACGCTGCCGTCGCTCGCCACGGCGATGGCGCCCCAGTGCTGCGCCGGCGGCGAGTACGTGTCCGGGGGCGAGTAGGTGTCCGGCGGAGAGTACGTGTCGGGCGGAGAGTACGGCGTCGAGCTGGGGAACGGCGGCGGGGTGAAGGTGGGCGGCGTCGGAATGTCCAGCGTCGGCGCGGAGGCCGCCCGCTTGCCTCCCGAGGCACCGATGTCGAAGCCCCACCACAGGATGGCGCCGCCGCCGAACAGCACCACCACGGCCGCGATGATGATGATCACCGCGGCGTTGTTGTTGTTCGGCCGCTGCGGTCCGGGCGGTCCCGGCGGCCCCCATCCCGGCGGGCCGGGCGGCATCGGTGGTCCCGGCGGCCCGGGCGGCGGCGGAGGCCCGTACGCGGGCGGCGGGCCGCCGTACGGCGGCTGCGGGGGTTGCACGGTGACCCACTCCCCAGATGTGTCAATGTCCGGAAGATCGTAGCGTTTGCCTCATCACTGCGAAGCAGAACTAGGACGCCATTTCCGGCAGATCGGTTCCGATCTCCTGGCGTCCGAGAACTTCATGAGTGGAATCGGACCGGGGACGCCGGCGGAGCGCGTCGCGTAGCCGCCGCCGTGCCGGGTCGCGGTGGCCGGTGGAATCGCGGCTAGGGGGCGGTGACGTCGCTGTTCGCGGTGGTGAGGGGGAACTCCGCGCGTAGGTCGGTGCCCGCACCGCGGGGGCTGTCCAGGCAGATTCGGCCGCCCAGGGCCTCCACGCGGTCCTTCAGGCCGACCAGGCCGGTGCCGCGGGCGAAGTCGGCGCCGCCGACGCCGTCGTCGCGGACCGCGACGCGAAGGACGGCGTCCTGGGTGTCGGCCGAGACGGTGACCGTGATGACGGAGGCGCGGGCGTACTTGGCGGCGTTGGTCAGCGCCTCGGCGACCAGGTAGTACACGCTGACGTCGACGTGCTCGGGCAGCCGTCCCTCCATCCGTACGTCGAGTTCGACCGGGATCGGCGAGCGGCGGGCGAGTGCGCGCAGCGCCGCGCCGAGGTCGCCCTTGGTCAAGATGGCGGGGTGGATGCCGCGTGAGATCTCGCGCAGCTGGTCCAGCGCGTCGGCCGCCTCGTCGGCGAGGTCGTCGAGCTCGGCGACGAACTCGCTGAGTTCCGGCGGTGCCGCCGCCTGCGCGGCCCGCATCCGCAGCGCCAGGGAGACCAGCCGCTGCTGGGCGCCGTCGTGCAGGTCCCGCTCGATCCGGCGGCGTGCCTGGTCGGCGGCGGCGACGATCCGCAGACGCGAGCTGGTGAGCTCGTTGCGGCTCGCGGCGTTGGCGATGGCGGTCGCGACGAGTTCGGTGAAGTCGGCCAGCCGTTGCTCGGTGTCCTGGGGCAGCGCCTCGCGACGGGACCCGACGCCTATCGCGCCCCAGATCCGGCCCTCCACCACGATCGGGCCGGCGACCGCGTGCCGGGGTCCCTCGGGGGCGACCACGCCCGACCACACCAGGTCGTCCAGGTCGTGCCGGGCGGCGCGGCCCGTCGCCTGGACCAAGGCCATGGCCGAGCGGGGGTCGAGTTTTCCGCGCGTACCCGACTGAGAGTGCCAGAACCCGTGCCCGCCCATCACCGTCGCCTCCGCGTCCGGCTCGAACCGTACGATCGCCGTGTGGTCGGCGCCGGTGAGTACGGCGATCTCCTCGGCGACGGCGGTGAACATCGACTCCGGCGCCACCCCGCGGGCGACCAGCGTCGCCACCCGCCGCAGGGCCGCCTGTTCGTCGGCGATCCGGCGGAACTCCGCGTACAGCTGGACGTTGTCGAGGGAGACCGCGAGCTGACCGGCGATGAGTTTGACGGCGTCGAGCCGTTCGATGGTGAAGGCGCTGCGGATGAGGCGGTTCTCCAGCATCAGCACCGCGTGCAGCGTGCCGCGGCTGACGATGGGCACGGCGAGCAGCGAGCAGAAGGCCACGTCGGAGAAATAAGGGTCGCCGGTGAAACGGTCGTCGCGGGTGGCGTCGTCCACGATCAGAGGCTCACCCGTACGCCGGGCGTAGCGCAGCACGGACATCGGAACCGCCCGTTCGTTGCCCTTCGCACTGATGAGGGCCGTGCCACCACTGCCGGGAACCGGCAGGAGCCAATCCTGCCGCTCCTCACTCCACAACGGCAGGTGCACGGCGGTGGCACCGGTCATCGCACTGAGCACCCGGACCACGCGGCCGTGCAGCCGTTCGACACTGGTCTCCGAACTCAGCGCCTGCGACGTGGACAGGACGCCGAGCAGGTCGACGGTTCCGGCCGTGACGGTGGCCCGCTCACGGTGAGAAGCGCCGGGCGGCCCGGCGGTCGCCTCAGGTTGTGACCGCAGACGCGGGTATGCCCAGTCGAGCTGTGCGGCCTTCGCGGTCGCCCCCCAGGCGAGGTACTGCCGGCGCGCTTCGGCGAGGATCTCGTAACCGGCGTGTTCGACGCCGTGGGCGACGCAGAAACGGCCGGTGCGCTCGGTGATCAAGGCCTGGTGCCATGGACGCTGACGCTGGGCGACCTCGTGCCGGGCGGCGTCGAAGCCGATGGCCGCGACCTGGAAGTCACCGACCGCCCAGGCCCGCTCGGCCTCGACCAGCTGCAGCAGATGCAGGAAATTCTCCGGTGCGTCCGCGGCACGGGCGGCCAGCCACCGCGTCACCTCATCCAGTTCGGCCAGCAGGGCGTCGCGCTCGCCGCCGTGGCTGTCATGGACCTGGCCGGCAAGGGCCAGCCCGCGCAGCACACGGGCCACGGCGGTCGAGTAGAGGCCCGGGGACGTCGGCAACAGCGACCTCGCCGCCGCGGTGTGCCGTGCCAGGCCGGCCGAATCGCTGAAGATGGCGGCGGCGACCGCATGGTTCACGTGCGCATGGAAAAGCGCTGCCTTGTTCCCGGCGTACCGGTCGGGCGCCGCCTCACCGGCCGCCGGCGGGCCTTCGCCGCGCAGCACACCCACCAGCCAGCGGAAACTGTCGAGCCATTGGGCGGTCTGCTCGCTGCCGATATGACGCACGAAGGCCAGCCCCGCGTCCACCTCGGCGGCACAGCTGTCCAGCGAGGGCCCGGCGTCCAGCAGGTAGTGCACGGCCGGCTCGTAGCTGTAGCCGGCGTTGGCCAGGTCTCCTCCCGCCAGCAGCCCCTCGCGGGCCCGCTGCGCCGCTTGGATACCGTGTTCGATCGGCTCGAACCAGCAGCTCTGAAAAGCGGACAGGAAGCGTGCCTGCGAGGTGTCGGGCTCGTAGCCGCGGGCCTGACCCAACGCCAGAATCCGCTGGGACGCCCGGTATCCGGCGGCGTAGTCGTCGCGCAGCCCCATCACGGAGAAGACCGCGTGGATCGCCGGGCCGAGCAGCGTACGAGCGGAGCCGTGCTCGAGCCAGATCCGCACCGCCTCCAGGCTCAGCCAGGCGACCGTGTCCTGGTCGGCGACGAAGTAGCTCGCCGGCACGAGCGTGTTGATCACGCGGGTCGCGGCGAGCAGTGCGGGATCGGTGAGATCGTGACCGGCAGGCTCGTCACCAGTGTCGGTACGCTCCAGCCACCGGTACAGGTAGTCGTACTGGCGGTCGAGTTCGGCGGGCAACCGGTCCGCGGTGGGCACGGTGATGCCGAGCGCGCGTAGCGACCGCACGCCCAGGTCGAGTGCCTCGGCCAGACGGTTCCGGTGGGTCAGGCTTCTCACCTGCACGCACGTCGCGTCGGCGCGTTGCAGGACGGAGGCGCACAGCTCCTCGATCGTGCGGTAGTCCTCGTCCGCGTCGTCCAGGCGCCCCATGCTGTACAGCGCGAGATGACGGCCGATGTGCACCTGGATCCGGATGGCCGTCCCGTCCGGGTCGATCAGCCGCAGTGCCGCCGTCAGCAGCGCGTTCACCTCCGCGTAGTTCCCGATCAACGCCGCCTGGCCGGCGGCTCGCCGCAGCAGCCCCACCACCCGGCACCGCTCCGCGGGGTCGGTGACCCCGTCGACCACCGGCAGATACTGCTCCGCCGCGACCGCGAACCGCTCCGGCACCGCCGCGAGCCGCCGCGCCATCGCCAGTTGCAGAGCACGTCGCCGGCTCGGCTCCAGCCCCTCCAGGACCACCTCGCGGATCCGGTCGTGCCGGAACCGCACCGCCTGACGCGTTCCGGGCTCCGGCGTCAGCAGGCCGTCGTCGAGGGCGGGCGCCAGAGCGTTCTCCACCACGCCCGCCGACGCGGCGATCGCGGTCCGCAGCACGGTCAGCTCCGCCGTGCCGCCGAGACACGCCATCGCCTCCACCACCCGCCGTGACCGTACCGGCAGGTCCTTGACGCGCGTCGCCAGCAGTCCCGCCACCTCGGACCGCCCCAGCTGGGCACGTACGGCCGCCGCGTCCCACCGCCAACCGGTGGCGGTCGCCGTCAACGCGCCGCCGCTCCGCAGTGTGTTGAGCAGCTCCACCGTCTCGTACGGATTGCCGGACGTGTACGGACTGATCACGTCGGCCAGGCCCGCCGCCGTGGCGGCGTCGACGCGCAGCATCTCCGCGACCATGGTGATCGTGCCGGAGACCGGCAGGTTGGCCAGCCGCAGGTGCCGCACTCCGGGCTGGTCACGCCATCGGGACAGCGACGCCGTCAGCGGATGGGTCGCGTCCACACCGGCTTCCCGGTACGCGCCGACCAGCAGCAGGCCGTCGGTCGGTTCCTCGCTCAGCAACATGTCGATGAAACCGAGTGGCGTTCGCCCCGCCCACTGCAGATCATCGACGAACATGGCCACCGGCCGTTTCCGCGAGGCGACCGCGCGCAGAGCCTCGACCGCCATGCGCTGCGCCCGCACCTGCGCGGTCAGCGGGTCTCCCGGATCGGGCGGCACCTTCAGCAGCGTGGCGAACTCCGGCACCGCCGCGGTCAGCAGGCCCGCGTTCGGGGCGACCGCCCGCAGTATCCCCTCACGGACCTCGGCCAGTTCGTCCTCCGGCTCGGCCAGCAACAGCCGGCCCAGCGCGCGGAAGGCCTGCTCGACCCCGTCGAACTCCAGGTCCCGCCGGTACTGGTCGAACTTGCCCGTCACGAACCAGCCGTCCCGGCCCGTCACCACGGGCCGCAACTCGTCGACCAGCGCCGTCTTGCCCACCCCCGGCGCGCCCCCGATCAGCACGCCGCGGCACCGGCCCGTCAGCGCCTCCTCGAACGCCGCCTCCAGCGTCGCCACCTCCGCGTCCCGGCCCACGAGCCGGGACGGCGGCAGCAACCGCAGCGGGAAATCGTGCTCGCCGACTCGCGGCGAGACCACCGGATGCGGGCCGACCTCCCGCATCCACTCCAGGTCGTGGATCACGCCCTCCGCCGTCTGGTAGCGGTTGTCCGGCTCCTTCTCCAGCAGATGCATGATGATCTCGGACAACAGGACGGGTACGGCGTGGTTCACCTGCGCCGGCGGTGTCGGCACGCGGGCCAGATGATCATGGGTGAGCCGCAGCGGATCGCCGGAGCCGAACGGCGGCCCGCCCGTCGCCAGCTCGTACAACGTGGCGCCCAGCGAGTACAGGTCCGCACGCTGATCCACCGGCCGGCCGGTACGCCCGGTCTGCTCCGGCGCCAGGTACTCCAGCGTCCCCACGATCTCGGTGTGGTGCGTGAACTCGGGACGGATCTCGGCGAACGATGACGCCAGGGCGAAGTCCACCAGGCACGGCGCACCGTCGCGGGAGACGATGATGTTCGCCGGCGTGATCTCACGGTGCACCACACCCCGCTGGTGCACCTCCGCCACCGTTCGGAACAGCTCCACCGCCAGCCCGACCAGGTCGTCGACGGGCAGCGGCTTCGCCAGACCGGCCAGGCACACGCCGCCGACGTCCGCCGACACGATCGACCCCGGATACCGCGGCGCGTCCAGCAGCCGAGGGATCCCCGCCACACCGCGCAGCCGCTCGATGATCGTCAGCTCGTGCCACAACCGCCGCTGGGCGTCCGGTCCCAGAGGTTCCTTGCGTACGACGACGAGTCCGTCGAAGAAGAGGCGCGTGACCCGCGTGCGTTCGCTCTCATGGAGTGTCTCCACCCGATCGGGCGGATCCCGGCCTGCCAGTACCCCCTCCGCCCCCATCCGACACCTCCCCCGCAGGTCAGAGACGGCTATATCCTGTCTACACCTACTTGAGCCCTACTTTGAGCGCTCCTGATCGGCGGCCGCGTACCCCGCGAGACGTCCCGCCAGCTCACTCATGAGCCCGCGCAGCTCGCTCGGCCGTTCGATCACGAACGGGCGGTCCAGCGCGGCGATCAGAGGCGGGATCCACTCCAGCCGCTCGGCGCGGAGCCGAACACGGAACCAGCCCTCATGCCCGGCCGACGCCGTCGGCGGGATCTCCTCGACGATCGCGAGCCCCTCCGGGAACCGCGACCGGATGCGCCCGAGAGTCGCCTCAACGCGGAGCGTCACATCGTGCGCCCACGGGGTCTGCGCGAGACCGGTCAGCACGTGGGCCGCGGCATCGAAGTCCTCGGGCCGGCCGAACGATCCGGGCAGCACACGCAGGTCCTCGATCCGGTCCACCCGGAACGTCCGCACCTCGCCGCTGATCGAGTCCGCGCCGGCGACGTACCACCGGCCCGAGTGGGCGACCATGCCGTACGGGTGAACGACCCGCCGGCTGCGTCGCTCGTCGCGGGCGGTGTATCGCATCTCGATCGGATGCCGGCCCCACGCCGCCTCGGCGAGGGTCAGCAGGACTCCCCCGCCCGGGCCACCGCCGGCGGCGTCGCCGGCCGGCGCGGTGAACCGCGTCGTCGCGAGCAGCGCGGCCAGGCGCCGGCCGAGCGGCCGGGGCAGCACCCGGCGGAGCTTGGCGGCGGCGGTCTCGGCGGCCGCGGCCGACGTCGCGGCGAGCCCGGCCCGCCGTACGGTCTCCAGGCCGAGCAGCGCGGCCAGTGCCTCGTCCTCGGTCAGCATCAGCGGCGGCATCCGGTATCCGGGGGCGAGCCGGTAACCCCCGTACCGGCCCCGCACCGACTCGACGGGCACGTCCAGGTCGACCAGATGGTCGACATAGCGCCGGACCGTACGCGCGTCCACGCCCAGCCGCTCGGCGAGGCTCGCGAGAGTGTGGACGCCGCCCGCCTGGAGGATCTCCAGGAGCGCGAGGACCCGGGCGGTGGGACGACTCATAGCGGCAAGTCTCTCGTTGATACTGGGCGGTTTGTGTCCAGTATCCGGCCTATCGTCGGACCTCGTCCACCGCGCAGAACTCACGGGAGCTCGCCATCATGCACTTCGCCTCGATCCGCATCGTCACCGACGACGTCCACCGCATCGCCGAGTTCTACGAGAAGGCCACCGGCCAGGCGGCGAAACGGTATACGGACGACTTCGCCGAGATCGTCACCCCGACCGGGACCATCGCCCTCGCGAGCGCCCGTACGGTGCGGGGGCTCGGCGCGGACGCGCCCCGCCCGGCGGCCAACCAGAGCGTCATCATCGAGTTCCGCGTCGAGGACGTCGACCGCGAGTACGAGAACCTGAGGCGGTTCGACGTCGCGTTCGTGAACGAACCCACGACGCAGCCCTGGGGAAACCGATCACTGCTGTTCAGGGACCCGGACGGCAACCTGGTCAACTTCTTCACGCCCGTCACCCCGGAGGCCCGCCGGCGATACGAGGAGTAGTACGGGCGGGCACCGGACGGACCGCGTCCGTCCGGTGCCCCGACGGGTCAGGACTGGGGCTGGGGGTTCCTGGGCCAGCCGTAGCGTTCCTGGTCGGACGGGCGCGGGCTCTCGGGGCCGTCCCGGCCGAGCCGCATCATGCGCGAGACGCGGACGATGCAGTAACGCCGCCCCAGCACTTCGAAGACGGGTCCGGGTGAGGCTTCGACCTGCTCGGCGGCCTTCTTCCACTCGGCGAGCTCGGCGGGTGTGGCCGGATCGCCCTCCCACTCACGGATCCGGGGCAGCGCCTCGACGAAGTGGAAGGCCAGGTTGGTGCGCGCCCGGGCGGGGCCGTCCGCGCCGGTGATGTTGCGGAGGGAGTCGCCCTCGAACTCCACGACGTTGAACTCGGGCGGGAGCAGGACCACTCCTGGATGGGTGCGGATCGCGTGCCGCGCCTCCATCATCACCGCCTCCGGCACGGGCTCGGGCAACGGGGGAACCCAGTCGACGAGGTTCAACCTCATGCGCGCCTCCCACACCCCGGCCGGCGCCAGCGGGTCGATGAGATGGTCCTGCAGGAGGGCGGCGTCGGTGTCGGGCGGGTCGACGTCGGTGGGCCTGGGCGGCTCCATCACCCGGTCGCCGAGGAGGATGAACTTCTCGACCCGGATGAGCCGGTAGCGACGCGGCCCGATCTCCCACTCGTCCTTGGCGAGCTGCTCACCGGACTCGGGGTCGAGCTTGTCGGCCGCCGCCAGCATCGCGCGCCGCACGTCCGGGTCGGTCTCGCGCTCCCTCGACTCGACGCGCAGGTGACTGGCCAAGCCGATCCGGGCCCCGTACGGATCGTCCCCGCCGGCGCTGCCGATGCGCCAGGTGGTGCCGGTCTGGATCGCGAACCCGAAGTCGGGCCCGCCTCCGGTGATGAACCGGGGGTACGTCCGCATCCGATCGCCGAGATCCTTGTCGCGCATCGCCGCGACCAGCTCGAGATCGGCGACCACGTTGATGCGGTCGTACCCGGGCATCAGAGAGAAGGCCATGGCCCCATACTGTCCGCGACCGACCGATCACACATCGGTTCCGGGATTTTTGGCGGACCCGACCCCGAAACCGCGTCATTTGGTTTCGACATCGGAATATCGCCGATGAAATTCTGATGAAAAATCATTGCTCGACTGTAATGTCGAAATAGAGCTCTACGTTTGCCGGGATGCCATTCCGTAAGTTGATCGCGTTCCTCGACCGATGCGGTGGGTCGCGGTCCGCGATCGCCGCCGAACGGCCGCTGCGCCCCGCCGACCTCACCGCGGCCCAGCGGGCGGGCAGAGCCTGCGTGATCTGTCACAAGCGATCCGGCACCGGGGGGTTCGAGCCGGCCGGACGGCTCCCCGACGGCCGGACCCTGATCGCCTGCCGCGATCACGGGACCGGGTTAGGGCGGCCCGGGACCGTTGTCACATCCGCGGGTCCCATATCGTCCCCTTTTCGTGCAGGACGATGACGATGCGGCGCGGGAGTTCGAGGCTCTGCGCGGGCGGTTGGTCGCGGTGGCGTACGGGCTGCTGGGCAGCGTGGACGAGGCCGAGGACGCCGTACAGGAGAGCTGGTTGCGGCTGTGCCGGGTCGACCGGAGCCGGATCGACGACCTGACCGGCTGGCTGATCGTCACGGTGGCGCGGATCGCACGCGACGCGCTGCGTTCGGCGCGCCACCGCCGGGAGGAGTACGTCGGGCCCTGGCTGCCTGAGCCCCTGGTCGGCGCCGGCGAGGCCCTGATAGGCGCCGCCGACCCGGCCGATCGCGTCACGTTGGACGAGGCGCTCAGCACGGCCCTGATGGTGGTGCTGGAGTCGCTCAGCCCGGCCGAACGGACCGCGTTCGTGTTGCACGAGGTGTTCGGGATGCCGTTCGCCGAAGTCGGGCGGGTCGTGGGCCGCGGTCCGGCGGCCTGCCGGCAGCTCGCGGCGCGGGCCCGGCGGCGGGTCGAGGCGGGCGCGCCGCGGTTCGCGGTGTCGCCGGCCGAGCGACGGCGGGTGGCCGCCGCGTTCGCCGACGCCTGCGGGAGCGGGAACGTCCGTGCCCTGCTGGACGTGCTGGACGGCGACGTCGTCCTGCGCAGCGACGGCGGCGGAGTCGTCCGTGCCGCGCGCAATCCCGTTCACGGCGCGGACCGGGTCGCCCGCTACCTGGCGGGCGTCGTACGCCGCGGCGGCATCCGCACGATGGTCCCCGCGACGGTCAACGGTGAGCCGGGTCTTCTCTGGCTGCTCGACGGCACGTTGGACTCCGTGGTGACGATCACCGTGGCGAACCGGCGCGTCACCGCGATCGACATCGTCCGCAACCCCGGCAAGCTCGCCCGCGTGCGCCGCCAGATCGCTCCCCGCCCGGGGAGCCACGACCGAGAGGAACACACATGTCGGACATAGTGGTCCTGGGCGGTGGGTTCGCCGCCGTCTGGAGCGCCGCCGCCGCGTCCCGGCTGCTGCGGCGGCAGGGCGCGGACCGTACGGTCACCCTCATCGCCCCCGGCGACGACCTGGTGATCCGTCCTCGCCTCTACCAGGCCGACCCGGCGACGATGCGGGTCCCGCTCGACGATGTCCTGAAGCCCATCGGGGTGGAACGCGTCGCGGGCACGGCCACCGCCGTCGACACCGGGCGGCGGCGGGTGACCGTCCGGCACCGCGACGGCGAGGTCTCCGCGCTGCCGTACGAGCGGCTGGTGCTGGCGACCGGCAGCCACCTGGTGCGGCCGGAGCGGCTGCCCGGTGCCGAGCGCCTGCACGACGTCGACACCATCGAGGCGGCCACCGCGCTGGAGGCGCACCTGCATGCCCTGCCCGCGGGGCCCGCCGACGGCCGGTTCACCGCCGTGGTCGTCGGTGCCGGGTTCACCGGGCTGGAGATCGCGACCGAGCTGGTGGACCGCCTGCGCGCGGTGGCGGCGACCTGCGGCGCCGAGGACCAGGTCCGCGTCGTCCTGCTGGAACGCGCCGACACGCTGGGCCCCGACCTCGGCCCCGGCCCACGCCCCGCCGTCACCGCCGCCCTGGACGAACTGGGCGTCGAACGCCGGCTCGGCACGTCCCTGTCCGCCGTCACCGAGCGGGGCGCCGAGCTGAGCGACGGCGTCACCGTCCCCGCCCGGACGGTCGTGTGGACGGCCGGGGTGCGCGCCAGCCGGCTCACCGGAGACGTCCCGGCCGAGCGCGACCATCTCGGCCGCCTGCTCACCGACCGTTTCCTGCGGGTGCCCGGCGTG
This sequence comes from Actinoallomurus iriomotensis, assembly GCF_030269445.1. GTDB lineage: Bacteria > Actinomycetota > Actinomycetes > Streptosporangiales > Streptosporangiaceae > Actinoallomurus > Actinoallomurus iriomotensis. Next base: position 70,088 of record NZ_BSTJ01000012.1, on the reverse strand, counting down.
CCGGGCGTCTACGCGGCCGGCGACACCGCCGCCGCCGAGGTCGAGGACGGCCACCGGACGATGCCCAGCTGTCAGCACGCCCTCGCGCTCGGGCGCTTCGCCGGGCACAACGTGGCCGCCGACCTGCTCGGCCTGTCACCGGTCCCCTTCGCCCCCGACCCGTACGTCACCTGCCTCGACCTCGGCTCTGCCGGCGCGGTCTTCACGCGTGGGTGGGAGCGCCGGGTCCAGATGACCGGTGAGACGGCCAAGGCCCGCAAACGCGCGGTGAACGAGGAGTGGATCTACCCGCCGACCGGCGACGCCGAGGAGATCCTCCGGCACGCCGAACCCGGCTTCTCGGTCCGCCGCACCGTCACGACCTGACCCGCTTGACCGCCACACCCGCGAAGGCGCCTGCCTGGGCGGGCGCCAGAGCGGCGTCGTTCAGGTCGCCGTCCGGACGCCACTCCGAGACCGGGACGATCCCCGGCTCGACCAGGTCCCACCCGGAGAAGAACTCCTCGATCCGCTCCCGGGACCGGGCGGTCAGGCTCACCCCTGCGCCGGTGTAGCCGCCCACCACGGCACGGGACGCCTCCGGGTCGTCCACCAGGCTGGCGGCGGCGTGCGACAGGATCAGCACGCCGCCGGGCGCCAGGGCCGCCTTGTAGCGTTCGAGGAGCTCTCCCGGCCGGTCCTCGTCGGGGATGAAGTGCAGCAGCGCGACGGTGAGCAGCGCCACCGGCCGGTCGAAGTCGATGAGGCCGGTCGTCTCCGGCACGGACAGGATCCGCTCGTGGTCGCGGAAGTCGGCGTCCAGGTACGCGGTGCGGCCCTCGGGAGTGCCGTGGAGCAGGGCCCGCGCGTGGGCGAGCACGATCGGGTCGTCGTCCACGTGGACGACAGGGGAATCGGCGGCACCGACTGCGCGACCTCGTGCGTGTTGTCGGCCGCCGGGATGCCGGTGCCGATGTCCAGGTACTGGCGGATGCCCAGGTTCGCGGCGAACCGCACCGCGCGCCCCAGGGGCGGGAAGGCTGCTCCGTCAAGCCTGGTCAGAGCCCTGCGCGGTCGGTTCTTGAGGACAGAACGGCCCGGTTGGGGTAAGGTCGAAGGCAGTCGAGGACTTTCCGTGCGCTCATCACCAAGTCAGCGCCGACTCCGGCATCTCACGACTTCGGCCTCATCAGAGCAGGCCAAGACGGGGCGGCGGCCACGACGCCGCAGCACATCAGCGCGATGACCACCCAAGGGCGGCGCACCTCACCGATCACCTCGGCTCCATGTTCCGATGTCGTCCTTGTCCGCCGGGCCCGTCCTGCGGCGCGGCCCGCGCCCCGACCACGTCGGCGACGCCTCACACGACTTCCGCTCCGAGCCCGGCCGGTCCGATCGGCCGAGCCCGGCATTCGATTCGGAGACCACCGATGCACCACGACACCATCCGAGTGGGCCTGTCCGGCCGCTCGATACGCGGCCATACCGTCCTGGCCATCTCCGGCGAGCTGGACATCGCCAGCACTTCCGCTCTTCAGGACCGGATCACCTCTGTCCTGGACGACACGGTCATGCCCCTGATCATCGACCTGTCCGACGTCTCGTTCTGCGACGCCTCGGGCCTGAGGATGCTCGTCACCGTACGGCGGCGGGCGCACGACCGCGGGCGCGCCATGGCCCTGTCCGGACCGCGCCCCAACGTGCGCAGGCTGCTGCGCATCACCGGCTTCGACCAGACCTTCCCGATCCACTCGACGCTCACCCAGGCCGTGCCCGGCCACGTGGAGCCGTCCGGTCCCCCGGTCGCGTGAACCCCGCCGGGCAGGACGACGCCGGCCGTTGAATTGCGTCATATGACACAGTTGACGCCTGAATTGACCTAAAGATGCATGGTTTGCATGCCTAACATGCATGCAAACCGCACCCAAACCGGGGGCGGAGGACTGAGCGACGCCCACGCGATCCGACGCCCCCGCGTGCACGAATAATGCGATACCGAACGGTATAAAATCTTCTAGATCGACTCTATCTCGGACCCGCCTCACACCCGGTTTCACCTGGCACAACGCGCTTAGATCAGCACAATCCAGAACACCTCGGAACGTTCGCTTGCGCACGTATCATCGAGCTTGGTGGCACGATTGTCCTACGAGACGGGAAACCGACTTGAGTAGAATGAGACGGAAGATCTAACGCATGAGCGATCCCCCCGCAGGCCAATACACGCTTGACCACCTCATTCAGGACATGCAGGAATTGCGCCGAGCGTCGGGGCAGCCAAGCATGCGAACGGTAGTGCGCGACTCGGCGCGAGTGGCCGACGCCTACAGCAGGCAGGGGTACAAGGACGCGGCGCAGCTGTCCCTCACCGCGCTCGCCGACACGCTGGCAGGTCGACGCAAGAACCCCCCACGCTGGTCCTGGCTGATCGTCTACGTACAGACGTGCCGCGAGATCGCCCGGCGCTCGCCGGGCCTGCACGACGGGATGAGCGACGAGGAGGCCGTCGCTCTCTGGCGCAAGCGTCATGACGCCGTGCACGCCGCCGAGGACCCGCCGCCGAAGGCCTCCCCGAGGTGGAGCCCGCGGCCGCCGAACGGCAGCGCCGTACCGCCGCCGGGCGCTCCCGCCGGAACCGGGCGAGAAGGACACGCACAGGATCGGCTCATCACCCGGCCCGACGACGCCCGGAGGAGGTCCGGTCCGCCGGGAGGCTCCTCCCCGCCTCCCGGGACCGCGACCAGCGCCCAGTGGATCGGCTTCGAGACGCGTTCGCCGTCGGCGGCCGGCACGATGACCCTGACCCAGGAGCGCCTCGCCACCGCGTACGGGCCGCACGGCCTGGACCTCCTGGACGCCGCCGAGACCCGCCGGGAGCCGGACGCCTCCTATCGGATCGGGCTGCTGCTGATCCTGGACGGCCATCGCCACGAAGGCCTGGCCTGGCTCATGCAGGCGGAGTACGACGGGCGTCATCCCCTGGCCACCGGCATCATCGAGCTCGACACTCCGGCCGCGGCGATCGAGCAGGCCTTCGCGCTCGGCGAGTTCTCCGCCACCGGACACGACCTGATCACCGCGACGGTCTACTACCGGCGAGCGGCCAAGCACGGCCATCTGAGCGCCGCCTACCGGCTCGCGGAGATCTACGACCTGTTCGGCGACCACACCGCCGCGAAGCGCTGGCGCGCATGGGCATCGGAGCTGGAGCGAGGCCACACCACGCTCAGCCCCGAACGCCTCCCCCTGTCATCCTCGCCCGCCGAGGTGACGCCGGCGCCGATCGACGACCCGAGTTCGACGCCGCCCGGAGGACTGCCGGTCCTGGGCTGAGGCCGCGCACTCCCCGATGCGCCGAAGTGTTCCGAGGTGCCCCGTCGGCCCACATCGCCGACGACGGCGCGAGATGGTCTTCGCAGAAGATCCTCCCGCACTCTTCCACTCGCGAGAGAGCCGGACACCGTGCATCGAATCACTCAGCCCAGCCGTGCCGAAGGAGACCGGCGACGTGCCCTCCCCCACGACGTCCTTACTCCCGGCCCCCGGCCCGCAGTGCGCCGAAGAGCGCCTCATCGCCGTGGCACTGACGGCCCGATGGATGACGCTCACCGGCCGGCGCCTCGACTCGGCCACCCCTCTGCTGCACGACCTTCCCGCCTACGAGCTGATCGACTTCTGGGCCGACGACCACCTCGTCCCGGTGCGGCCGGCCTCCCGCGAACGGGGGACGCATGAACCCGACCGGCTTCGGCTCCACGCGGCCTGACGGAAGCGCGCCCTCGGCGCTGCACCATCCGATGTTCGCCGTCGACATCTCCGCCTTCGGCACCCGCGAGGACCGGGTCCAGCTGCATCTGCGGACGGCGATGTACGAGGTCGTCCGGCACGCCTGCGACAGCGGCGGCCTGTCCTGGGACGCCGTCTACCGCGAGGACCGCGGCGACGGCATGTTCGCCATCGCCCCGGCGTCGACCAGCGTCGACGCGATCCTCGACTCGGTCGTGCCGCACATCCGGGCCGGCCTTCGGCAGCACAACGGACTCGCGAATCCGGCCGCGCAGATCCGGATGCGCATGGCCGTGCACGCCGGCTACGTGTACTTCGACGACCACGGCGTCTCCGGCCACGCGCTCGTCCAGCTCTTCCGGTTCCTGGACTCCGCCACGCTCAAAGCCGCCCTTCGCGCGAGCGACGGCGAACTCGCGCTCCTGGTGTCCGGCTACCTCTACGACGAGGTGATCAGGCACGGGTCCGGGCTGACCGACCCGGCCGCCTACCGGCGCATCACGGTGACCAACAAGGAGACCAGCGCGGAGGCCTGGTTATGGTCACCATCGCCCCACCCGTCCCCGGCGGGCGAACCCGTACGGTCGGCCCCACCACTCGACCTCACCGAGGACGAGGTCCTGGTGGCCCTGCTCCTGGCCTCGGGCTGGTCGCGCACGCGCATCGCTCAGCAGCTGGAGATGGAGCGCACCTGCGTCGACCGGCACATCGGCCGCGTCATGGCGAAGCTCTCCCTCGCGACGGCCACCTGGCCGAAGTGACGAGGGGCCCCGGACGGCCACACGATCGCCTTGATCGAGCAGAACGCCGAGCCGGCGGCTCGACGACCCGGAGGCGGGCGAGCACGCCTACGCCGCCGGGCACATCCTCGACGGCGGGTTCCGAAGTCCCCGTCCGTAGGACGGCGGGGCTTTGAGACAGGCCCTGACAACCAGTTGAGCGCCGTCCGTGGTGGACGGCGCTCACGCCCGGTCGTCTGAAACGGCCGGAGATCAGGCGGGGACGATGTTCTCCGCCTGCGGGCCCTTCTGGCCCTGCGTGATGTCGAAGCTGACCTTCTGGCCCTCGTGGAGCTCGCGGTAACCCTGGGTCATGATGTTCGACTGGTGGGCGAAGACGTCGGCGCCGCCCTCGTCGGGCTCGATGAAGCCGAAGCCCTTCGTCGCGTTGAACCACTTCACGGTGCCAGTGCTCATGTTCTCTTCTTTCTGGGGTGATGACGGAGCCCGCGCCTTACGGGCTCCCGTCGCTGTGATGACCCCGATCCGCAAAGGTGGCGGAGACACGAAAATGCGCCTGAGGTCAGAGCCTGCAGGCGCACCGAAGTCTAAGGAACCACAACTGCAACTAGCAGGCAGGTTATCACAGGGAGTAGGCGTCCTGGCCAGTCGGCTTCCGGGCCTTCGGGCCGGATCCCGGGTAGGGAACACGGGGGCGCGGTGCCCCGTTGTCCCTGGTGGCGGTGGTCGATGGCCGGGCGAGCGCGCCGGGCTCCGGTCGCCGGATTGTTCGTTATCCCGGAGTTGATCTCGGCCTTCGGCGGCGGATGGTCGCAACAGCGCGCGATGGGCGCTGCGGTCCACACCTGCATCCCGAAGGAGTGTCGATGACGTCCCACGTCCTGCGACCGGTCGCTGCCGGCGGCGAGGAGAGCACCGCCCGTGGCAGCGACTACGCGGTCCTGGCCCGGCAGGTCAAGAACGCCGGAATGCTGGACCGCCGGCCCGGCTACTACACGATGAAGATCGTCGCCAACCTGGGCGTCTTCGGGCTCGCCGGTACGGCCTTCGTGCTCCTCGGGCGCTCGTGGTGGCAGATGTTCGTCGCCGCGTTCCTCGGGATCGTCTTCACCCAGATCGCGTTCGTCGGGCACGACGCCGGCCATCGGCAGATCGCCGGCTCCAGGCGTGTCAACGACCTGCTCGGGCTGGTCCACGGGAACCTGCTGATCGGCTTGAGCTACGGCTGGTGGGTGACCAAGCACAACCGTCACCACGCCAATCCCAACCACGAGGACCGCGACCCGGACGTCTTGAGCGCCGCGATCGCCTTCACCACGGACCAGGCGCGGACCCGGCGCGGGTGGGCGACCCGGGCGCTGGCGCGCCACCAGGCGTACCTGTTCTTCCCGATGCTCCTGCTCGAAGGAGTCAACCTCCACGTCGCGAGCGTGCGGGCCCTGTTCGGCGACGACATGGGCAGGGCCAGGTCCAAGCCGGCGGAGGCGCTGTTGCTGGGGGTGCACCTGGTCGGGTACCTCACCGCCCTCCTGGTCGTGCTCACCCCGTTGCAGGCGCTGGTCTTCGTCGTCGTCCACCAGTGCGTGTTCGGTTTCTACATGGGATGTAGTTTCGCGCCCAACCACAAGGGCATGCCGACCGTGCGCGAGACCGACAATCTGGACTACCTGCGCCGGCAGGTCCTCACCTCACGCAACATCCGCGGCGGCCGGTTCGCCGACTTCGTGCTGGGCGGCCTGAACTACCAGATCGAACACCATCTGTTCCCCAGCATGCCCAGGCCCAGCCTCCGCCGGGCCCAGGACCTCGTCCGCGCCCACTGCGGACACCATGGCCTGGCGTACCACGAGACCGGCGTCTTCGGTTCCTACGGCCAGGTCCTCCGTCACCTGCACGCGGTCGGCGCTCCGCTGCGCCGCGTAGCGGACGCCGGCTGACCGGGTTCCGGCCGAAGCTGTACGGTCACGGGCCCGTCACCGGAGCCTTGGCGGCCGGTTCGCGAGGACGGGGCCGCCTCGGTGAGGTAAGCTTGAGCTCAGTCGAGGGTTTTTCGTGCGCTCACAACAGAGTCGGCGCCGTCCCCGACGCCTCACTACTTCGGCCTCTTCACAGCAGGCCAAGACGGGTCGGCGAGTATGACGCCGCAGCAGACTCACGCGACGATCGTCGAGGGGCCACCGGCCTCACCGATCGTTTCGGCTCCACGGCCCGATGTCGTCCCTGTCTGCCGGGCCCGACCTGCGGCGCGGCCCGCGTCCTGACCACGCGGACGACCCACCCGACACGGCTTTCACCGGAGCACGGCCGGTCCATCCGGCCGGTGCCCGGCCTTCGATTCTGGAGACATTTGATGCATGACAACACCACTCGGGCCAGCCTGTTCGGCCGCTCGATACGCGGCCATACCGTCCTGACGATCTCCGGCGAGCTGGACATGGCGACCACCGCCGTTCTCCGTGACCGGGTCGCCGCCGCCCTGGAGGACAGGGCCATGCCGGTGATCATCGACCTGTCCCGTGTCTCGTTCTGTGACGCCTCGGGACTGCGGATGCTCGTCGCCGTACGACGACGGGCCGACGCGTACGGATGCACCGTCGCCCTGGCGGCGCCCCGTCCCAACGTGCGCAAACTGCTGCGCATCACCGGCCTTGACCAGGTCTTCCCGATCTACCCCACCCTCGCCCAGGCCATGCCCGGCCGGGTGGACGCCTGCGGCCCCGCCGTCGCATGAGCCTCGATGGCGCGGGGGATCGACGGCTGCCGGACGAGGCCGGCGCGCCTTGGCGAGTGTCCCCGCGGAAGGACGACCGCGATGAGCGACAGTGGTCCCACGGGCGAACTCCACCTTCGCGTTGCCGGTCACACGACCGACTGGAAGCTGCTTCTCGTGGACGAACCGCCCACTGAGGATGAGGTGGTGTCCTGGATGCAGGAACAGATGGTGGCCCGGATCCGGGTCACCGAGCAGGGCAGCAACGAGCCGCACACATTGCTGGTGAACTTCGCCCTCGTCGTGGCCGCCCGCCTCCTCCCGGCGGCACGGGGCAACCGAGGCGTCCAGTTCTGATCCGCCAGGACGGCTGCCCGGCGCGAAGTGCGGGTACGACGCTCCTGTCACGCAGCGTGATCGCATGCGTCGCCGGGCACTGCGCACCACGAGCCGCCACGGTGACGTGGGGCGTATATGACGATCATCGAGGGAGAACGGTATGCCGCTCACGTCGAGGCCGAAGTCCACGACAGACCTGCTGATGGAGCTGGAGCCGGTCGTCGCGACCGAACTCGACCGTCACCTGTCCGTGGCCAAGGAGTGGTTCCCCCACCAGTACGTCCCCTGGAGCCGGGGCCGCGACTTCGACGGCCCGATGGAGGGTGAGGCCTGGGACCCGGAGCAGTCCACGTTGCCACCGGCCGTACGCGAGTCCCTGGTGGTCAACCTGCTGACCGAGGACAACCTGCCCGGCTATCACCGCGAGATCTCCACCATCTTCGGCCGCGACGGCGCCTGGGGCACGTGGGTCGACCGCTGGACCGCCGAGGAGAACCGTCACGGCATCGTCATCCGCGACTACCTCACCGTCACCCGGGTCGTGGACCCGATCGCCCTTGAGCGGTCGCGCATGACGCACATGCAGGGCGGTTACCAGGCCGACCACGGCACCAAGATGCTTCACGGGCTCGCCTACGTCGCCTTCCAGGAACTGGCGACCCGGGTGTCCCACCGCAACACCGGCAGCCTCTCCGGCGATCCGGCATGCGAGCGCATGCTGGCACGGGTGGCCGCCGACGAGAACCTCCACATGCTCTTCTACCGGAACACGCTCGCGGCGGCTCTCGAACTCGCTCCCGATGAGACGATGCGTGCGATCACCGACGTCGTGATCGGCTTCCAGATGCCCGGCCACACCATCGACGGCTTCCTGCGCAAGTCCGTCGCGATCGCGAACGCCGGCATCTACGACCTGCGCGTGCACCTCGACGACGTGCTGACGCCCGTCCTGCGCCAGTGGGACGTCTTCGAACTCGACGGCCTGCGGGACGACGGGAACAGGGCACGGGAGGAGCTCGCGGAGTTCCTCCAGGGTCTCGACACGGCGGCGAACCGTTTCGTCGAACGCCGCGCCGAGCGAGCCGCTCGCCGAGCCTGAGACTCAGGGCCTCGGCCCGCTCCACGACGACGTCTGACAAATGAGACAGGACTTCTAGTCAGGCTCTAGGCTGGCCGGGTGGACGAACGTGGTCCGTACGCGACGTTGCCTCGAGGGCGGCACCATCTGTCCCGCGACGCCGTACGCACCTCGCAGCGCGGTCGGATGCTGCAGGCCATGGCCGAGTCCGTCGCGGAGAAGGGCTACGCCCACACGTCGGTGGCGGACGTGCTCAAGCGGGGCCGGGTCTCGCGCGAGACGTTCTACCAGCACTTCTCCGGCAAGCAGGACTGTTTCTTGACCGTGCTGGACCGCAGCGCGCAGGTGCTGGAGCAGTTCTTCGAGGAGGGGCTGTCCCGGGACGAAGGGCCTTGGTCGCGCTTCGATCGCGCGCTGGAGATCTACCTGACCACGCTCGCCGCCGAGCCGGCGTTCGCCCGGGTGTTCTTCCTGGAGTCCTACGCCGCGGGCCCGGAGGCGCAGCGCAAGCGGTTCGCCGTCCAGGACCGCTTCGTCCAGAGCCTGATGACGAACTTCGCCGACGAGCCCGCCTGGCAGCGGCTGCCGGACCCGGGGTTCGCCGCACGGATGATGGTCGGGGCGGTCAGCCAGCTGGTGGCCGCCGAGCTGGTGCACGGCCGCGACGGCGAGTTGCCCACATTGCGCGAACCGATGATTCAGTTGCTGGTCGGGCTGGTCGGCGGCGGGGCGGATCCGGCTCGATCCGCAGCGTCCGAATGACCGTGGCCAGCATCTCGTAGTGCCCGGCGAGCAGGCACAGCTCGATCCGCTCCCGCTCGTCCAGGTGGTCGCTCAGCTCCGCCCAGGCGGCGTCGTCCAGGTCACGTTCGGCGTGCAGCGCGTCCACCGCGCGCAGCAGGGCGCGCTCGCGGGCCGTCCACTCGTCCGCGGCGGGACCCTCGGCCACCCGGCGCAGGTCCGCCTCGCCCAGCCCGGCCGCCCGGCCCAGCCGCGTGTGGTGCGCGACCTCGTACGCCGAGCCGCACAGGTGGGCGACGCGCAGGATGACCAGCTCGGTCTCCCGGCGCGGCAGCAGCCCGCCCGGCATCAGCCGCCCGGCGAAGTGCAGCCACCCGGCGAACAGCCGGCGGTGCCGGCCGAGCACCAGGAAGAGCCGCACCGGGCCGGTGCCGACCCGCCGGCCCGCACCGTACGCGACCGCGCGGGCCAGCGGGCTCGCCCGGCCCGGCCCGACGCGACGAGCGGCCGGGCCGGGCGCCTCCCCCGGTTCGGTCATGGCTGTTCCGTGGTGAACGGCGGGCGCTCGCCGCGCGCGACCTCCAGGGCGGTCGGCAGGCGTGAGCGTACGGCCTTCTCGACGACACGCTGGGCGACGCGGGGCGCGACCAGCACCGGCCCGACCCAGCGGGGGGCGTACACGCGGCGGGCGCGGCGGGCGATCCCGCGCTCCAGCGCGTCGACGCCCGCCCGCAGGGGCGTCACCCCGGTGAAGGTGCCCTCGCGCCCGCCCATCACCGCGGCGGCCTGAGTGTCGAAGCCGCGCCGCGTCATCTCGGTGTCCAGCTCGGCGAAGTAGGCGACGCCGACCTTCGCGCCGGTGTGCCGCAACTCGATCCGCAGCGTGTCGCCGAGCGCCTCGACCGCCGCCTTCGACGCGCTGTACGCGCCGAGCAGCGGCGCGTGCACGGCCGCGGCGAGCGAGGCGACCGGCAGGGCGTACCCGCCAGGATGGGCGATGTGACGGCCGGCGGCGCGCAGCGTGTGGTACGTGCCGAGGACGTTGACGCGCAGCGTCGTCTCCAGCACCTCCGGGTCGCCGTCGAGGAGCGGCCACTGGGCGGCGATGCCGGCGTTCGCCACGATGACGTCGAGTCCGCCGAGCGCGGCGGCCAGGTCATCGATCGCCGCGTCGACCCCCGTACGGTCGGCGATGTCGCAGTGCCGCCAGGGAGCGTCACCGCAGTCCGCGGCGACGCTCGCCAGCAGGTCCGGTTCGAGCCCGGCCAGGGCGAGGCGTGCGCCGCGCTCATGCAGGCGGCGGGCCAGCGCGGCACCGATGCCCCGGGCCGCGCCGGTGATCAGAATCCGGCGGCCGGACAGACGGTGCGTGGTCGGGTCGTTCACTGAGCTCCTCGTGGGTGAGAGACGGCGGCCATGAGCCGCGGCAACACGTTGACCAGGTCGTTCTTCCAACAGCCGAAGTCGTGGTTACCGTCGCAGCGTCCCGGCCCGTAACCGCGGCCGTCGCCGTAGTCGTCGAAGAAGTGCGGAATGCCGGCGGCGTTCAGCGACCGGTGCATCGCCCGGGCGGTGCCGCGGAGGTCGCTCTCCACGATTCCGCTGAAGGGATCGGTGATCGAACCGCCGCCGGTGTAGATGGCCAGGCCCATGCCCCGCAGCGACGCGACGTTCCGTACCGGGCTGGCGGCCCGCCACCCGCCGTCGAGGCCGATGAGCGGCGACCCGAAGATCGCGTCGGCTGCGGCCGGTGGACCGGAGTTCGGCACGACGCCGAGTTCCTCGGCCACGATCGTCGCCCGCACGGCCGGGTCGAGCAGGTCCAGGGCTCCGGAGAAGCTCGCCGCGTACGCGAACAGGCCTGGGTGCCGGGCCGCGTAGCGCATCGCGCCGAACCCGCCCATCGACAGCCCGGCGATCGCGCGGCCCCTCCGGTTCGCGATCGTGTTGAGGTTGTCGTCCACGAACGGGATGAGCTGGTCGACGTGGAAGGTCTCCCACCGCTGCGGCGCGGCGCCGCGCGGGTGCGCCCAGTCGGTGTACCAGCCCTTGAGCCCGCCGTCCGGGATCACGGTGATCAGCGGCCGGCCGGCGGTGAGGTTCTCCGCGTCGCCGTCGGTCAGCCACGAGCCGGGCGTGTCGAGCGCGCCGTGCAGCAGGTAGAGCACGGGGTAGCGTTCGGCCGGACGATAGTGCTCAGGTAGCAGGACGTAGACCTGGTGCGATCCGGCGACGGCGGTGCTGGTGACCGTCAGGTCGATGCGCCGGGCGTCCACCCGGTGCTCGGCGGTCACGGTGATGCCGTGTCCGCTCCGCATCGTGGGTAACGAGGCGGCGGCACGGGCCGGAGTGGGGCCGGCGGCCACTCCGGCGAGGACGAGAGCGGCCGCGATCAGCGCTCTGCTGTGCATGGGACGGCTCCTCGCGGGGTGGGCGGCAGGCTCGTGACGCGTCACTGATCACTTCAACGCTTTATGAACATTGATGTTCGCCAAGAACATGAATGTTCATATATGTTTTCGGTGGTCCCGTCAACACCTGCGGCGACCGGCCACGCAGGTGGTCGTGGGTGTGGCGTTCAAACCTTGCGCAGCGCGCTTCGACTCGGACGGTAGGGCAGGGCGAGCCGAGCTGGGACAGCCATGCTCGGCCCGTACCACCTGTCAGGTGAGTGTCGAGTGTGGGGATCGTCATGACACAGGATCTTTCTGGAAAGGCCGCAGTCGTCACTGGCGCCTCGCGGGGGATCGGCCGGGCGATCGCGCTCGGGCTGGCGGCTCGTGGTGCGTCGGTGGCCGTGAACTACCTGAAGAACGACAAGCTTGCCGCCGAGGTCGTCGCGGCGATCGAAGCGGACGGGGGCACCGCTGTCGCCCTGCAGGCCGACCTGTCCCGCCCGGCCGAGGTGACCGGCCTGTTCAGCCGGGCCGAGCAGGCGCTCGGCCCCTTGGACATCGTCTTCGCCAATGCGGCCGATGCCGTGATCAAACCGCTGGTCGAATGCACCGAAGAGGACTTCGACCGGGTATTCGCAGCCAACGTGAAGAGCGTCTTCTTCACGTTGCAGGAAGCGGCGCGCCGGGTGCGAGACGGCGGCCGTATCGTCGCCACGTCGACCGGCGGGACAAGGATGTTCTTCACCGAGACCTCGCTCTACCTCGGAAGCAAGGGCGCCGTGGAGCAGTTCGTACGGGTGCTCTCGCGCGAGCTGGGTCCGCGGAATGTGACCGTCAACGCGATCTCCCCGGGGTTCACTGACACCGACCTGCTCCCCGAGCGGGATCGGGAAGTCGCCGCCGGCATGTCGCCGTTCGGTCGAGTCGGCCGACCGCAGGACGTCGCCGACGTGGCGGTGTTCCTCGCCGGCGATGAGGCGCGCTGGATCACTGGTCAAAACATCGCCGCGGGTGGCGGCGTGTTCTGAACAGTGTGAACCCTTCGGTCACTAGGCGGTGTGGTGGGCGGCCGCTTCGCGCAGGGCCGCCAGGCCGTGGGCGACGGGAGCCTGGCGGTCGCTGCCCCGGCGGACGCACGTGATGATCCGCCGGGACGGCACCGGATTTCCGCGCAGCGGCACGCGGACGACCTCGTCGTCGGGCGGCAGCGGGGCGAGCCGCGGCACCAGCGCCACCCCGAAACCGGCGGCGACCAGGGCCGAGACGGCGAACCACTCGTTGGCGTGATGGGCGATGCGGGGCGTGAATCCGGCCGCGGCGCACGCGGTGAGCATCAGGTGGTGCTGGTCGGCGCGGTCGGGAGAGCCGATCCAGGGGTCGCGCGCCGCGGCGGCCAGCTCCGCGGTGCCGTCGCCCGCCAGCGGGTGCGCCGGGGGAACGAGCAGGTCCTGCGGCTCGTCCAGCAGCGGCCGCTGGTCGAAGCGTGGATCGTCCGGAGGCGAGCCGTCCGCGGTCGGGATCACCACGGCGATGTCCGTACGGTGCGCCAGCAGCAGCGCGAACACCTTCTCGCTCTCCTGCTCGGCCATCCGTACCGCCAGCCCGGGATGCTCGGCTCGCAGCCGTTCCGCCGCCGGCACGACGAGGGCGGCCAGCGCGCTGGACACGGCGGCGAACCGTACCTCGCCCGAGACGCCCCGGCGGTGCGCGGCGATCTCCGCACGGGCGCGTTCCCACTGGGCGAAGAGCGTGTCGGTGTGGTCGAGCACCGTGTACGCGGCCGGCGTGAGGCGGACGCGCCGGCCGTCCGCCTCCAGCAGCCGCACGCCGAGATCCCTGGCGAGCCCGCGGAGCTGCTGGGAGACCGTTGACGGCGTGAGGTGCAGGACTTCGGCGGTCGCGGTGACCGTGCCCTCCTCACGCAGGACGCGCAGGGTTCGCAGGCGGGGGTCGATCATGCGGCCATTCAACATGAAACAGTGTGAAATCCGTCGATGGACGCGAACGGTCGGACCTTCGCAGACTGCCGCCATGGGAGCTCGACGACCTCCGGGCGTGCCGGCGCCGGTTCTCGTCCTCGGCAGCGTCATCGCCGTACAGACCGGCCAGTCCCTGGGGAAGGGCATGTTCGGGCAGGTGGGCGCGCCGGGGGTGATCACGCTTCGGCTCGCGCTCGCCGCCCTGATCCTCTGCGCGCTGTGGCGCCCGCGTCCGCCGCGACGCGAGGCGCTCCCCCTGATCGCCGCCCTCGGGGCGGCCATCGCGGGCATGCAGTTCATCTATCCGGCGATGGAGCGCCTGCCGGTGGGGATCGCCTCCACCGTCCAGTTCCTCGGCCCGCTCGTGCTGGCGCTGGCCGGCTCGCGCCGTCCCGCCGACGTGCTGTGGGCCGGCCTCGCGGCGGTGGGGGTGGCGATGATCTACCGGCCCGGCGGCGGCCCGGTCCCCTTCCCGCCGGCGGGCGTCGCGCTCGCGCTGACCTCGGGCGCGTTCATGGCGGCCTATCTGGTGCTGAACAAGCGTGCGGGCGCCCGCCGGGCGGACGGGTCCGACCTGACGTGGGCGGTGGTGTTCGCCGCCCTCCTGGTGCTGCCGCTCGGCCCGGCGTTCGAGGGCCTGGCCCTGTTCCGCGGTGACGTACTGCTCGCGGGCGCCGGCACCGCCCTGGTGTCGGCCGTGATCCCGTGGTCGCTCGACCAGGCCGCGCTGCGCCGCCTCCCGGAACGGGTGGTGGCCGTGATGGTGAGCCTCGAACCGGCCGCCGGGGCCGTGTCCGGCCTGCTCGTGCTGGGCGAACACCTGAGCCCGCCGCAGTGGCTCGCCATCGCCTGCGTCAGCGTCGCCTCGGGCGGAGTGGTCGTGACGGCCCGCGCCCGCGGTGAGCGGACCCCGGCGGCACCGACATGACCACGCTCGGCCCGGCGGATCGGCCGGTCGTCACTCTCTGACGCCGGATGACGACGAACCCTCAGATCTAGCTCAAAGACCTTGGCCCGTCTCCACGGCCGGGAGCACCCTTCTCTCAATCGCGCGCGCGGCTCCTGCGGTCCCGGCCGCACCCAACGAGAGGGAGGTAACCCCGCATGCCGAATGTGGCACGCCCGGAGCCGGGCGGAGCCGGTGGCGACTATCACCGGCGACTCGGTACGTTCTCACTCCTCATGGTCGGCCTCAGTTCGATCATCGGCTCCGGCTGGCTCTTCGGGTCCTGGAAGGCCGCCAAGGTCGCGGGGCCGGCGGCCATCCTGGCCTGGGTGATCGGCGCGGGCATCATGATGCTCATCGGCCTGGCGTACATGGAGCTCGGCTCCCTGTTCCCCAAGTCCGGGGGCATGGTCCGCTACGCGCAGTACTCCCACGGCTCACTGGTCGGCTACATCGGGGGCTGGTCGAACTGGGTGGCGATCGTCTCGGTCATCCCGATCGAGGCCGAGGCGTCCGTGCAGTACATGAGCTCGTGGAAGTGGCACTGGGCGAAGGGCCTCTACGACGGCAAGGAGCTCCACCCCACCGGGCTGGCGATCGCGGCGCTCCTGGTCGTCGTCTACTTCCTGATCAACTACTGGACCGTACGGCTGTACGCGATGGCCAACGGCTTCATCATGATCGTCAAGTTCGTCGTCCCGGCCCTGACGATCGTCGGGCTGCTCGCCTCCGGGTTCCACGGGGGCAACTTCTCCCACCACGGCGGTTTCGCGCCGTACGGCTGGGCGGCGGTGCTGACCGCGATCGCGACCTCGGGCGTGGTCTTCGCGTTCAACGGATTCCAGAGCCCGATCAACATGGCGGGTGAGGCGCGCAACCCCGGCCGCTCCGTGCCGATCGCCCTCATCGGCGCGCTCGTCCTCTCGGCGCTCGTGTACGTCGGCCTGCAGACGGCGTTCATCGGCGCGGTCCCCGGCCACCTGCTCGGCCACGGCTGGTCGGGCGTCGACCTGAACTCGCCGTTCGCGGATCTGGCGATCGCGGTGAACCTCAACTGGCTCGCCGTCACCCTGTACGCCGACGCGTTCATCTCCCCCTCCGGCACCGGCATGACCTACACGGCCACCACCGCCCGGATGATCCAGGGCATGCAGGAGAACGGCTACTTCCCGCGGATCCTCGGCCGGGTGCACCCGAAGTACGGCATCCCCCAGCCGGCGATGTGGTTCAACCTGGTCATCGCGTTCGTCTTCCTGTGCCTCTTCCGCGGCTGGGGCACCCTATCCGCGGTGATCTCGGTGGCCACCGTCATCTCGTACGTCACCGGCCCGGTCTCCGTCACGGTGCTGCGCCGTACCTGCCCGGACCTGCCCCGGCCGACGCGGACGCCGGCCCTGCGGGTGATCGCGCCGACGGGCTTCGCGTTCGCGTCGCTGCTGATGTACTGGTCGCGGTGGCCGCTGACCGGTGAGGTCATCCTCATCATGGCGATCGGCCTGCCGATCTACCTCTACTACGGCCTGCGGCAGCGGTTCGAGGGATGGGGCCCGCACCTGCGGGCCGGCGTGTGGCTGATCGCCTACCTCGCCTGGATGGCGCTGCTGTCGGCTCTGGGCAGCGCCCGGTTCGGCGGGTACGACCTCATGCCGTACGGCGTTGACATGGCCGTGGTCGCCGTCAGCTCGCTGGCGTTCTACGCCTGGGGCGTCCGCAGCGGATGGGCCGGACCGTCCCGCGAGGTGGCCGGGGAGTCCGGACCGGCGAGGGCGGCCGAAGGCGAGGAGTTCGCGCCCGTGGCGTGACGGATGAGCGCGCCCCTTCCCGGCCGGGGAGGGGCGCGCTCGCGTGCCGGAGGGTGCGGCGGACGGACCGTCCGTATCGATAGAGTCACGCAGGGAAAGGAGTGCCATGCGCCTGCTCGTCGTGGAGGACGACGTACACGTCGCGGCGGCGCTGTCGTCGGTGCTCCGGCGGCACGGCTTCGAGGTCGACCTGGCGCACACCGCGGGCAGCGCCCTCGAACTGCTCGACCGCGGCCCGGACGTCATGCTGCTCGACCTCGGCCTGCCCGACCGGGACGGCTTCGACCTGTGCGGCCGCGTCCGCGCCGTCCTCGACATCCCGGTGATCATGGTGACCGCCCGCGCGGACGTACGGTCCCGGATCCACGGGCTCGACCTGGGCGCCGACGACTACCTCGTGAAGCCGTACGACGTCGGTGAGCTCATCGCCCGCATTCACGTCGTCAGCCGGCGGCGCTCCCCGGGCAACGGCGCCCGCGGCACGGCCCCGCCCGGCCGGCGGCCGGCGCAGGCACTGTGCGACGGTCGGATCGAGCTGGACCGGCTGCGCCGTTCGATCCGCGTCGACGGGACGCCGGTGACACTCACCCGCAAGGAGTTCGACCTGTTCGCGACGCTCGCCCGCGAACCCGGCGTGGTCTTCCGCCGCGAGCAGCTCATCAGCGAGATCTGGAACACCAGCTGGCAGGGCAACCACCGCACCCTGGAGGTGCACGTCGCCTCGCTGCGGGCGAAGCTGGCGCTGACCGGCGTGATCGAGACCGTACGCGGGGTCGGCTACCGCATCGTCGCGGCGCCCGAGCGGCCCGGCGAGAACGCCCTCCCCCTCAGCTGAGCCCACCTTGCGCGCGCGACTCATCGGGACCCTGATCACCCTCATGGTCTGCATCCTGTTCGCCCTCGGCGTCCCGCTGGGCACGAGCATCGTCCGTCAGCACCAGGACGCGCTGTTCCAGGACCGGCTGGATGACACCGTACGGTTCGCGGCGCTGGCCGGGAACGCGGCCCCGGGCGCCTCGACCTCCACGTTGAGCACCGAGCTCACGCGCTACCAGCAGGTGTACGGCATCTCGGCCGCGGTGCTGGACCGGAACGGCCGCCGGCTGGTCGCGACGCCGGGCTACCCCGGCGGCGACGTCACAGGGGTCCTCCGGCAGGCGTTCGCCGGGCGGCACAGCGCCGATCCGCACCTGATCTGGCCCTGGAGCGGCCGTTCGCTGGCGGTGGCCGCGCCCGTGATGCAGTCCGGAGACGTCGTGGGCGCCGTGGTGACCGTTTCGCCGACCGGGCGGATGCGCGCCGCCGTCCTGCACCGGTGGCTGCTGCTCTGCGGCGCGGCCGCCGTCGCGGTCCTGCTGTTCTGGTCGCTCGCCCACCGCCTGGCGACCTGGATGCTGCGCCCGGTACGCGCCCTCGACGCGGCCACCCACACCATCGCCACCGGCCGCCTCGACGCCCGTGCGACGGCCGCCTCCGGGCCGCCCGAGCTCCGCCGCCTCACGGCCTCCTTCAACGGGATGGCGCAGAAGGTGGAGGACACGATGGAACGCCAGCGCGCGTTCGTCGCCGACGCGTCCCACCAGCTCCGCAACCCGCTGTCCGCGGTCATGCTCCGGCTGGAGGACCTGGCCCTGGCGCTGCCGCCCGGCCGTGAGGAGGAGATCCAGGCCCTCCGGCGGGAGGCGCGCCGGCTGACCGCCGTCCTCGACGACCTCCTCGAACTCGCCCTGGCCGAGCAGCGCGAGGCCGCCGTGGAACGCTTCGACGTGGCCGCGCTCGTCGAGGAGCGGGTCACCGCCTGGCAGGTCGTCGCGGACCAGCGGGACATCGCCGTGATGCGCGCCTGGGGCGGGCCGGTCTGGACCGTCGCGGATCCGACCGCGCTCGGCAGCGCCTTCGACGCGGTGATCGACAACGCGCTGAAGTTCTCACCGGCCGGCTCGGTCGTCAGCGTGACGGTGGCCGGCGCCGGGGATCCCGTCGAGATCGAGGTGACCGACGAGGGGCCCGGGTTGCCGCCGGAGGAAATGGCCCGCGTCGGCGACCGGTTCTGGCGCAGCCCGCGCCACCAGAACGTCCACGGGTCCGGGCTCGGGCTGGCCGTGGCGCGTACGCTGCTCGCCGCCTGCGGTGGCCGGCTGGACATCGCCACCGCCGACGGAGGTGGGCTGGCCGTGACGATGGCGGTCCCGGCGGATCAGCCTCCGGCGGTCACGGTTTGACGGACCGGTAGTAGCGCAGGGCTCCCGGGTGGAGCGGAACCGGCTCGGTCTGGATGGCGTCGCGCACGTCCAGGAGCTCGGCCGAGGGCACCTCGGCGGCGACGGCGTCCCGGTCGCGGATGAGCATCTCGGTCACCCGAAAGGCCAGGCCATTGTCCAGTGAGGCCGTGGCGAGCAGGAAGTTGGCCAGGGCGAGCGTGAGGGTCGCGCCGACGCCGTCGTAGGTGCCCTCGGGGATCGCGGCGGCGCGGTAGTAGGGCCCGTAGCGCGCGCGGATCGGCGGCGCGAGCGCGCCGAGCGCGATGAGCCGGACGGGCACCTGCCGGGCGAGCCTCGCGATCCCGGCGGTCGGCAGTCCTCCGGACCAGAAGAAGGCGTCGATCCGCCCCGCCCGCAACGCGGCGGCGGACTCCTCCAGCCCCATGCGGACCTGGGCGGGACGCCGGCCGGAGGTCAGGCCGGCGGCGTCCAGCACGCGCCCGGCCACGAGCTCCACGCCCGAGCCGGTCGCGCCCACCGAGACCGTACGGCCGCGCAGGTCCCCGACCGACCGGATCGGCCCGGTGCCCGCCACGGCCAGATGGATGTAGTCGTCGTAGAGGCGGGCCAGGGACCGGAGCGTACGGGAGGTGGCCGCCGCTCCCACGGCGTCCGCGGCCGCGAAGCCCAGCCGGTCGCGGCCGGAGGCCAGGCGATGGAGGTTGTCCACGGAACCGGTGGTGGAGTCCACGGACGGGCGGACGCCCGGCAGGCGGTGCTCGATCCGGGCGGCCAGCGACCTGGCATAGCGGTAGTAGACGCCGTCGACGGCTCCGGTGGCGATCGGCAGCGGCCCGTCGCGGTACGAGGGTTCGCCACCCACCAGCGCGCATCCCGCCGGCAGGCCCAACCCCGCGAGCAACAACGCCCGGCGGGCCGGAGCACCGGGCACGGCCGGGGTGACGCGCGGGCGTGAGGCCATGCGACATGATCTCACCCCGGCGTGTCCGCGGGGTCACCGTCGGTGTCGCGCCGTCCCGGCCTCGGTACCGCCTCGCGGAGAAGGGCCGCGTGCGGGTGACGGACGTCCGCTTCGCTGCGCGAACCCCGAGGGCGCGCTGAGAGTTGCCTGCGAATCCGCAGCTCAGCGGCCTTGTCTTCGCTGACCTGTGGCCGTCTGACCGGCGATGGACCACCCCGTTCTCACCGCATCCGTCCTGGTCGCCGGGCTTGTCCTGTCCGCCTTCTCCTTGTGGCGCGGCAGGCGGCCGTCGCTGCGCGTGGCGCTGGCGGTCGGGATCGCCCTGCGGCTGTTCCTGCTCGTCACCGCCGCCGCCGACTCGTGGCAGCCGCTCGACTTCGCCGCCGGTTTCCGGGCCTCCGGGCAGGCGATCCTGGCGCACCGGGATCCGGTGCTCGCCACCCACGGGTCGTGGCACTTCCTGCCGATGATCCCCTACCTGTACGGCCTGGGCCTGCGCGCGGGCCTGCCCTGGGAGATCGCCGGCCGGCTGGTCACCGTGGCCGCCGACATCGCACTGATCCCCCTGGTGGCAAAGCTGGCCGGCGACCGGAACGCCCCCGGCCGCCCGGTTGTCCCGCTGTTCTTCCTGGCCACCACGCCCCTCGTGGTGGCCGTGGGCTGGTCGGACCTGCTGAACGTGGCCCGGTACCTCGGCGGCGTACGACCGGTCGTCGGCGAATGGGGCTGGACGGCGTGGCTGACCGGCGGCAACTGGGCGCTGGCCCCGACCGCCGCCGGCATCGGGCAGGTCGTCCCTGTACACCACCCTGCCGACCCACTTCGACGACGTCGGCTGGTGGCAGAACCACCAGTGGTGGTCCAGGAGCTCGGTCGCCGTCATCGCCCTGCTCGCCCTCGCCATGCCCTGGGAACGCCGCCGACCCGCCGACACGGCCGGAACGGCGACCGTCCACCCGGAGACTCTCACGGACGCGGTCCGGTCACCGGCCGCGAAGAACACCTCCGCGAACCGACCGAGCAACTATCGACATTGACAACCGTTTTCATTATCGCGAAGATCGGTCTCCTCTACGCATATCGACCATGAGGAGACACTTTGCGTATCCACACCTCCGCCGTGGTCCTCGCCGGTCTTCTGGCCGCGGCCACGGCATGTGACGGTTCCGCGAGCACCGGTGACGGCACCGGCGCGAGACGGTTGAAGGTGGTCGCCACGACCACCCAGGTCGCCGACTTCGCCCGCGACATCGGGGGCGACAAGGTCAAGGTCACCCAGCTCCTCAAGCCGAACGTCGACCCGCACGACTACGAGCCCTCCCCTGCCGACATCCAGGCCATCGCCGAGGCCGACGTCGTGGTGGAGAACGGCGTGCGGCTGGAGCGGTGGCTGGACCAGACGATCAAGTCCGCCGGCTTCCACGGCACCCTGGTCGACACGAGCAAGGGAGTGCCCATCCGGAAGGGCGACGGCACCGAGGAGGAGGCCGCCGGCGACCCGCACATCTGGCACGACCCGAAGAACGCCGAGCTCATGAGCCGGAACATCGCGGCCGCCTTCGAGGCCACGGACCCCTCCGGCAAGGCGGCCTACGCGGCGAACCTCGCCTCGTACACCACGAAGCTGGACCGGCTGGACTCCTGGATCGCCCGGCAGATCGGCACGCTGCCCGCCGGCCGGCGCGAGCTGGTCACCAACCACGACGCCTTCGGCTACTACATCGACCGCTACCACCTGACGTTCGTCGGGTCGATCATCCCCAGCTTCGACACGTCCGCCGAGCTGTCCGGCAAGCGGCTCGACGCCCTCGTCGCCAAGATCAAGGCGACCGGGGTCAAGGCGATCTTCTCCGAGTCATCGCTCCCCCCGAGGACCGCCGAGGCCATCGGCAAGCAGGCGGGCGTGAAGGTCGAGGCCGGGGAGGAGTCGCTGTACGGGGACACGCTCGGGCCCGCGGGCTCGGCCGGCGCCACGTACATCGACATGGAGCGCCACAACACCACCACCATCGTCACGGCGCTGAAGGGCTGACCATGAACACCCCCACGGACCCGGCCCTGGAACTGGACGAGGTCACCGTCAGCTACGGGCCCGCACCGGCGCTGGAGAACATCGGCGGCGTGGTCGGCCCGGGCGAGGCGGTCGCCCTGATCGGCCCGAACGGCGCCGGCAAGTCGACCCTCATCAAGGCGATCCTCGGTCTCGTCCCGCTCGTGTCCGGGCGGATCACCGTCCTCGGCCGGACGCCCGCACAGGCCCGGCGCGAGGTCGCGTACGTCCCGCAGGCCGACACGCTCGACCCGGAGTTCCCCATCTCGGTCGGCCAGGTCGTGCTGATGGGCCGCTACCGCCGCATCGGCCCGCTGCGCCGCCCCCGGGCCGCGGACCGGCGGGCCGCCGGCGACGCCCTCGAACAGGTCGGGCTGGCCGACCGCGCCCGGCACCGGTTCGGCACGCTGTCCGGCGGGCAGCGCCAGCGCGTGCTCCTCGCCCGCGCGATCGCCGCCGAGCCCGGGCTCCTGCTGCTGGACGAGCCGTTCAACGGCGTCGACGCCGTCAGCGAGCAGGCCCTGCTGAACGCCGTCGCCGTGCTCAAGGGACAGGGGACGGCCGTCGTCGTCTCCACCCACGACCTGGCGCTGGCGCACCTCGCCTGCGAGGAGGTCTGCCTGCTCAACCGCCGCCAGTACGGCTTCGGCCCCACCCGGCTGACGCTCACCCCGGACCGGCTGCGCGCGACGTACGGCGGGCACGCCCTCGAACTGCGCGGTGACCGTGTCATCGTCGCGCACTCCTGAGGCCGGCCCATGGACCAGATCTTCATCGCGCCGTTCGCCCACCCGTTCATGGGCCGGGCGCTGGCGGAACTGCTCGTCCTGGGGGCGCTGGCCGGCACCGTCGGAGTGCTGATCCTGCTGCGCCGCCTGGCGTTCATGACCGACGCGCTCACGCACACGGTCTTCCCGGGCGTCGTCATCGGCTACCTGCTCGGCGGCGAGGGCGGCGTCTTCTGGGGCGCGCTCGCCGCCGCCGCCGCCGCGACCGCCGCCCTGCTGACCCTCATGACACGGCACCGGGCGGTCACCGAGGACGCCGCGCTGGCGGTCCTGCTCACCACCTTCTTCGCCGTCGGCGTCGTGCTCGTCTCCCGGGAGTCCGGCTACACCGCGGACCTGACCGCGTTCCTGTTCGGCCGGATCCTGACGGTCACGCCGCAGCAGCTGACCGAGACGCTGGTGGTCACCGCCCTGGTCGTCGCGGCGCTGGCGGTCCTGCGGCGGCCACTGCTCGCCCGCGCCTTCGACCCGGAGGGAGCGCGGGCGGCCGGGTACCGGATCGGCCTGCTCGACCTGGCCACCAACGCCGTCGTCGCCCTGGTCGTCGTCGCCGCCGTACGCGCCGTCGGCACCGTGTTGGTCATCGCGCTGCTCATCGTGCCCGCGGCGGCCGCTCGCCTCGTGTCGGACCGGCTGGTGCTCATCGTGCCGATCGCCGCCGCCATCGGCGCCCTCGGCGGATGGGCCGGGCTCGCGGTCAGCTACGACGCCTCGGTCCATCACGGCCTGCGGCTGGCCTCCGGCGCCACCGTGGTCCTCGTCCTGGTCGCCGGCCACCTCGGCGCGCTGGCGGCCGTGACGATCCGGCGGCGGCCGCCGGCGGCCCGTACGGCGAGGAGCACGCCGTGACCGCCGTCGGCCGGGCGATCGTCGAGGCGGTGCTCCTCGGCGCGGTCGGCGGCCTGATCAGCGTGCGGGTGCTGCTGCGACGGCTGCCGTTCTTCACCCTCGCGATGACGCACGCCACCTTCCCCGGCGTCGTGCTGGCCGCCATCGCCGGAGTGAACCTCTATCTCGGCAGCGGGGTGTTCGGCGTGCTGGTCGTGCTGGGCGTCCTGGCTCTGTCACGGCGCCCGGAGCAGGGCACGACCACGGCGATCGGCATCGTGCTGTCGGCCGGGTTCGCGCTCGGCGTCATCCTGCTGTCGGCCCGCGACGGCTTCGCCAAGGACCTCACGGCCTACACCGTCGGCCAGATCCTGACGGTGGGGACCGGCGACCTGGTCGCCGTCTCGGTGGTCGGCGTCATCGTCGTCGTCCTCGTGACCACCGCGGGCCGGCGACTGACGTTCCGCGCGTTCGACCCGGACGGCCACGCCGCCGCCGGGTACAGCCCGGCCGGCATCGACCTGGCGCTGCTGCTGGCCGTCGAGGCCGTCATCATCGTGGCCGTCCCCGCCGTCGGCGCGATCCTGGCCGTCGCCGTGCTCGTCGCGCCCGCCGCCATCGCTCGGCTCTGGGCCCGCGACATCCCGATGATGACCGCGGTCGCGGTGGCCACGGGCGCCGGCTGCGGACTGGCCGGGGTCCTCGTCTCCGCCCGATACGACGTGGCGGCCGGCGGCTCCATCACCGTCGTCACCGGCGGGCTGTTCGCCGTCTCGCTCGCCGCGACCGCCGCCTGGAACGCCGTCGGCCGCCGTGGTGGTTCGCGCCTCGCGCGGGTAGCGCCGGGCAGCACCGGTGGTGAACGCCGGTTCCGCGAGACATGAAGGAGGAGACCGGGACGACCGGACGCGAGATCATGACCGGTGTGGGCACCCTGCCGATCTGCGGCGAGAACGACCGGCTGAAGGGGTGCGGACCCAGTCGGCTCAGCCGGTGGGCGCCGCCTTCCGCACGGGTCGGAACGCGGCCGGATGGCGCTCAGGAGTCGTACTCGCCTCTTCGGCGTTGTACCCGCCCGCGACGGACCCGGCGCTCAAATGGTGAGGCGTTCTCCGGGGGCGGTGGGCATCCACTCCACGAGGACGACCGTGGCGTCGTCGCGGAGGCGTCCGTGCTGGTGGCCCAGGATCGTCTGGTTGAGACGGCGCAGGGTCTCCGGGGCGGTGAGGCCTTCGGCGTGGTTACGGATCACGAAGTCGCTCAAACCCGTCAGTCCGAACTCCCGGCCGTCCTCCCCGCGCGCCTCGACGACGCCGTCCGTGAAGAGGAGCAACCGGTCGCCGGGCCGCAGGTTCTCCGAGTGGACGGTCGAGGACGTACGCCGCCCCTGCACCGTCTCCTCCAGGCCGAGCGGCAGGCGCGGATCGCGAATGAGCTGCTTGAGCACCCTGCCTTCGCGGATGAGCAGGGGCGGCGGGTGGCCGCACGGGATCCAGCGCAGCTCGCCGGTCCCCATGTCGAGGTCGCACAGCAGCGCGGTGGCGAACCGCGACTCGCCGAACTGACCGGCGATGGCGGCGTCCGCCTGCTCGGCGGCGTCGGCCAGCGCTCCGCCGGAGCGGCGTGAGGCCCGGCAGGAGGCCATGGCGACACTGGAGATCAGCCCGGCGGTCAGGTCGTGGCCGACCGAATCGAAGATCGAGAAGATCAGGTGGTCGCCGGACAGGCTGTGGTCGAACGCGTCTCCGCCGACGTCGTACGCCGGCTCCAGGGCCGCGGCCAGGATCACCCTATTCGTGGCGAGCGTGCGCGGCGGCATGAACGCCCACGCCATCTCCGCCTGGACGGCCATCTCACGGCGCCGCCGGAGCCGCGCGAGCGTGTCGCTGTAGGGGTACTTGCTGGCGACGATCAGCGCGGCCAGGGAGGCCAGCATCCGGCATCGTTCGAGCGCCGTCCGGTCGGGGGGCGCCTCGCCGCCCGGGAACACGGCCTCCATGACGCCGAGCCGTTCGGTGCCGTCGAGGAGCGGGACCCACAGGCGGTGCCGGTCGAGTTCGCCCTCGACCCGTTCGCTCTGCACGCTGATCGTCTGGTACGCCCGCCCCGCCAGCGTGGAGTCGACCCGCAGCGACGGAGGCGTCTGCCCGGACGCGTCGTCCATCGGCCGCAGCCGCTGCTCCCGCAGATCGGCCAGATACATCCGGATCGCCGAGATCCCCAGGGGACGCGCCGCCTCGGTGAACTCGACCGCCAGCTTCCCTGGCGGCAGCAGGTGCGAGTTCTGGAGCAGTCTTCCGAGCGCGCCGACGGTCGATGCGTCCTCGGCCATCAGGCCGGCCGCCCGATGTCGAGGGCCGGAACATCGCGGGCGCGCGGGTGGGCACCCGGTACGCGCGGCGTGCCGGTGGCAGCGCCGACGCCGGCGATCCACTCATCCGTCCGCATCGGCGTCCTGCCGTACGAACTCGGTGACGAGGGCCGCGAGCGCCTCCGGCTCACGGAACGGGACCATGTGCGGGCTGTTCGGCACCGTCGCGAGCCTCGCTCCCGGAACCAGCCGGGTGACCTCCTCCGCCCACGAGTGCGATACCACCGTGTCGCGTTCTCCCCGCACGACGAGCGTCGGCACGGTGACCGCGGGCAGGCGGTCCTCGATCCGGTCACGCAGTGACTCGCCGAACGCGAACAGCACCCCGCCCGCCCCGCAGTCGCGGTAGTCGGCGAGTTTCAACGGAAGCATCCGCGGGCTCTCGCGGACGGAGTCGCGCAGCCACCGCAGGACGGTGCGCGGCCACGTGCGTGCCGCCGGGTCGGTCGTCGGCCCGACGAGGACCAGCGACCGCACCCGGTCCGGATGACGCACGGCGACCTCGGTCACCACCTGGCAGCCGAACGAGCTGCCGAGCAGGCACGCCGGCGGCAGTTCGACCGCCTCCAGCCAGTCCGCCAGCGTCTCACCGAGCGCGGTGAGCCCGAGCGGCTCGGCCGGCCGGGAGCTCTGCCCGAAGCCGGGAAGATCGACCGCCCACGTCTCAACGCTCCTCCCCAGCCGCTCCACCAAAGGAAGCAGCGGCCGGCTGGAGGTCCCGGCGCCGTGCACGCAGACCACCGGCGTCACCGCCGTGGAGCCCGTGGACCACGAGGACAGCCGGTATCCGCCGGCCACGGGGAAACTCCGCCGCATGCCGGCGGACCCACGCGGCGTGCCGGACGTCCCCACATTCGGCTCGGGCATCACACAAGTGGGATTACCCAGGTCGGGGACGCGAAACGAGCCCGAGCCGGCCTGGTCACGAGGTCAGTCCCGTACCGGGCGTAGCAGTCCTTCGCCGGCCACGGTGTCCTCCAGGAGCTCCTTGTAGCCGACGTCGTCGAAGACGACGGTGAGCCGGCCGTCCTTGTAACCCAGGAGGGCGTCCCGGTCCGCGACCAGTGTCTCGGCGGCCTCTCGCTGCGCAGGGCGCAGCCCGGGAAGGCCGAACACCTTCTCTGCGAGGCCGGCGACGTCCGGGTGCGATGCCAGCAAGCGGAGCCCTACCCGGCCCTTGGCCGGAGAACGCCGGCCGCTCGCGTCTCACGCGAGGCGTTCAGCTCGTCTCGACGGAGCGCTGCTGCCCCGGGTATCCGGGTATCTGCTCAGGCAGACCGACCATCTCGTCGGGGAGCAGCTCACTCGGCGAGGGCGGCGTCGGTGGGTCTGGACGGGGATTCCCCTGCGGCACCAGCGCGTGCTCGGCGTCGATGGCGTCGCCCGCGTTGACGCCCTGTGGCTCGATCAGCGTGCCGGCGAAATCCTTCTGACCGTTTTGCAACATATATAACCGACTACCCGCTATGCGGATGCTAATCGAGCGCCGGCCGAGGCGCGGTCCGCCTCGGCCGGCAGGCCCGGGTTACGTGGTCGTCTCCTGCTTGGATCCGGTACCGGCGCTGAGCTCGTACGGGCCGATGTCGTCGGCGTGCCCCTGCGGCCGGGAGACGCCGTCGTAGTCGGCGTCCGGCGCGCCGGAGTCGGTGCCCGCGTCGACGCAGGGGCTGGACGCCGTCAGGTGGTAGTCGCCCGTGCCGTCGTCGCGGTAGTCCACCAGCTTGGGGTCCTCGCTGAGCGTGCCGGAGCTGTTCGGCGGCGTGAGCTCCTCGCTGCTGTCCTTCCCGTACGTCCCCTTCTTGTTGCCCCAGAGCAGGTTGTCGTGGAACTCGTTGTTCGCGCCGTTCGCGTCACTGCGGACGTTGATGCCGAACATCGCGTTGTCCAGCACGATGTTGTTGCTGATCACGAACTTGTCGGCGGTCGCGTCGACGCCGCCGCTGATGAAGATCCCGTGGTCGGCGTTGGCGAACGAGAGGTTGTTGGTGATGGTGGCGCCGGTCGCGTTGTGGTTGAACCGGATGCCGCTGCCGGAGCTGTTGTAGGTGACGTTGTCCTGGATGATGTCGTTCGCGCCGGACGGGTAGATGCCGTGGATGTACTCGCACTCGCGCGGGTACGGGCCGATGTGGTCGACCTGGTTGCCGACGAACGCGTTGTCCGACGACGACCCGTCGTCGCCGATCCCGTCCCCGCCCGGGCTGCCGGTGCAGTCGCCGGAGCCGATATCGGTCCTGATGTCGTGCACATGGTTGCCCTGGACGATGTTGTGCGCGCCCCACGTCAGGATCCCGCTCCAGGCGCCGCCCGCGCTGGTGACGTCGAAGCCCTCGATGCGGACGTAGTCGCCCCGGTTCTCGAACGGGATGGCGGACGAGGTCGGCGCGATCTTCGCCTTCCAGCGGTGGTCGGCGACGAACGTCAGATGACCACCGGCGTGTCCGCTCGTCTTGTTCTCCACGGCGTCCTTGTAGGTTCCGTCCGCCACGTGCACCGTCGCGCCGCCGCTCGCCACCTTCACCTGCTCGGCGGCGTGCTGGATCGTCGCCCACGGGTGGGCCTGCGACCCGTCACCGGTCTTGTCGTCGCCGTCCGTCGCGACGTAGTACTGGTCCCCCGACGCGTCCGAGCCCGGCGTCTTCGGCGAGTTCTGCGTGTCCGGTGACGCCGGTGACACCGGTGACGCCGACGCGTCCTGCGTACCCGGCGACTCTGGAGAGTCCGGAGAGTCCGGAGAGTCGGGCGTGCTCACTGAGTCACCGGTCAGCGCGGCGTGGAACGCCTTGCCCTGGGCCGTGACGGTGTCGACGCCGGTGACCAGGCCGAAGTTCTGGTGGTCGGTGGCCGTGTAGATCATCGCACCGGCCGGCGCGGGGGTGAGCGCGCGGAGCTGCGCGATCGCCTTCGACGTCCACGCGGCCAGGTAGCCGGCGTTGGCGTCATCGTAGACGGGGCTGCCGGCCTCCGGGTCGGCGTTCCACTCCGAGATGAAGTACGGCAGCGTTCTGCCGAGCTTGGCCTGGACCTTGTCCTCGATGGCCTTCACGTGGTTCTGCCAGTTGGCGAGGTGACTGACGCACGTGTTCTTCCAGCCGCCGTCGGTCGACGCTCCGCAGACGTACTCGTGCCACGACAGGTAGTCCGGCGCGGGCTTCGCGCCGGCCGCGAAGTCGGCCACGTAGTCCGCGAACTCGTGGTCCGCGCGGGACGCGACCGGCCCGACGTACCTGTCGTTCGGGTAGGCGGCCTTCAGCGCCGGCACCACCGCGTTCCAGGCGGCCGTGTAGTCGGCGGCCGACACATCCGCGCGGTCCGGCTCGTTCCCGAACTCCAGGTAGGCGGGATCTTCGCCGAACACCTGGTGGACCAGCTTGAGCAGGTGGAGGTCGGCGGCCTTCGTCTCCTCCGCCGTACCGCCCTCGCCCGGGCCCCGGATGATCAGCAGGGGCGTGGCGCCCACGTTCTTGACCGCCCGCATCGCGGACATGAGCAGGTCGTCGCCGACGGGCGTCTTACCGGCGTCGTCGAAGTGGTCCCGCAGCGGCACCCGTACGAACGGCACACCCCACGAGCGGAACAGCTCCCGGGTGCCGGTCTGGGTGACCAGGGCGTCGTTCGCGCCGTAGAAGGACATGTTGACGCCCAGAAGGGGATCATGCGGCGGCGCGGTCGCCCGCGCCGGCCGTGTGACGACGCCGGCGACGACCGCGGCCACCACCGCCAGCGCCACCAGGGCCGAGGCCACGGCGCGTGGCAGCGAGGATTTCCTGCACATGGGCTACCTCCGGATGGATCGGGTGGGAGGAACCCAGATATAGGTGAAATAGCCGGTCACCAGGCGAAAGGATTGTCCGCCGTACAAAGGCCGAACAACCGAACAACGAAATGCCGAGCTCAGCGGCAGGTGGCCGTGACCGTGCCGGCGGCCTCGATCTTGTGCTCGGCGTAGTCGTCGTAGATCTGCAGGTCGATGGTGCCGGTCTTGGTCGGGCCGAACGAGAGGGTCATCGCCCGGCCGCGATTGGCCCGCTGGTCGGTCCGGACATTGCCGCCGATACGGTGTTCGGGAGTGTGCTTTCCCGGAAGGGTGTCCCACGCCTGATAGATGACGTTGGTGGCGGTGATGACGTCCGACGCGGGGATGTCGATGCGGAACGTACAGGTCTTGCCGACACCGGGATAGAAGGCCCAGTTCGCCCCGTCACCGCTGTCGGTCGTCCGGTGGATCAGGGCGTCGCCGCAGCCGCCGGTGCCGCTGCCCGCCAGCGGCTCCCAGGAGCCGCTGGTGTCCATCGCCGCCTTGGCCGTCGAGCAGGAGGGCCCGGACCGCGCGGTCCACGCGACGGGCGTGCTCGCCGGGCTCGCGCCGCCGGCCCGGCCGTCCGCTCCGGACGGGTGCCCGGCGGTCAGCGCGACCACGACCCCGGCGGCGACCAGGACGACGGCCGCGACCGCCCCGGCGCCGAGGCGTACGGTCGTGGTGCGGCGGTTCGCGGCCCGCGCGAGCAGCCCGGAGATGTCGTCGACGGAACGCTGCGCCGAGGTGGCCAGAGAGCCCCAGTCCACGCGGAGCGGCCGGTCGGCGCAGGTCTCGACGATCTGCGCCGGCGTGGGCCGCCGGGCGGGGTCCTTGTCCAGGCATCGGGTGATGAGCGCGCGAAGCTCGTCGTCGTGGCAGTCGAGCGCGGCCGGATCGGGCTCGGTGTGGATGATCCGGTACAGCACCTCGCCGGTCGTACCGTCGCCGAAGGGCAGGACACCGGTGGCGGCGTAGGCGAGGAGCGAGCCGAGCGCGAAGACGTCGGAGGCCGCGGTGACCTCGCCGCCGCCGGCCTGCTCGGGCGCCATGAACGGCACCGTGCCCACGCTGGCACCGGTCTGGGTCATGCGGCTGCCGTCGTGCGCCTGGGCCACCCCGAAGTCGATGACCTTGGGGCCGGTGGCCTCCAGCAGCACGTTGGCCGGCTTGAGATCGCGGTGGAGCACGCCGGCGGCGTGGATGTCGGCGAGCGCCTCGGCGATGCCCGCGGCCAGCCTCAGCACCGCGTCCGGCGGCAGTGGCCCGTCGGCGTCCACGGCGTCGCCGAGTGAGGGACCGGCGATGTAGGCGGTCGCCATCCAGGGCGGCTCCGCCTCCGGGTCGGCGTCGATGACGGCCGGGGTGTACGGGCTGTCGACCCGGCGCACGGCGGCGACCTCGGCCGCGAACCGCCGCCGGAAGTGCGGATCCTCGGCCAGGTGGGGACGCACGACCTTCACCGCCACCGGACGGCCGGACCTCGACACCGCCAGGTAGACCTGGCCCATCGAACCGCCGCCCAGGCGCCCGAGCAACCGGAACGGCCCGACCTTCGCCGCGTCGGACCGGGTCAGCGGCGTGACCGGCACCGGCGGTGTCTCCGCCTCGGGCACCTCCTCGGCGACCGCCGCGGAGACGGCGGCGGAGCCGGGGTCCGGGGCGGGAGCGCCGGGCTCATGGAGCAGGTCCGGATGCGCGGCCCGGAGTTCGGCTCGCAGGCTCGACCAGCGCTCACGCCACTCGTCGAGGTCGCCCTCGCACGCCGTCACGAAGGCGCTGGTGACCTCCCAGGTCGGCAGCCGCTGCCCCGACGCGGCCACCGACAGGACGGATGAGGAGTAGTGCGCCCTGCGCGCGAGCTCACGGTAGGTCGGCGTTCCCGGCGCGTTGACTCGCAGCTCCCGGAGTTTCACCGCGAATTCCCGCAACGGCCCTTCGGGAACCGGGGCCTCTCGCCTGCCCATCGCCACCTCGATCGCCGGGTCGACGCCCCTTCGCGGGAAATCGCGACAGCATCCTAGGCCGCCGATTACGGTCCGGTAACCCGGACGGCTGACCGGGAAAGGCCGTTTCCCTCACCATTCACTTGACCACCCGATTGATGGGCGTGTCATCGGTATGTCATCGGAGGTGATTAGCGTCTCCCGCGCGTATCGAAGAGCCGGTCGCGGAAGCCGCGCATCGGACCGTCGCAAACGGGAGGTTTGAATGCGCAAGTTCTCCGCCCTGCTGGCCGGCGCCGTCGCGCTGGCGGGAGTCACCCTGCTGGGGGCGCCCGCCGCGCAGGCGGCCTCATGTGAGGGCACCTACACGATCGTGGTCGGCGGCACCGGTGACCTCAACAGCACCATCTACTCCGGCAACATCAGCCAGCGTGTCGGGTACCCGGCGGTGCCCGTCGGAGCGGCCGACCGTCAGGGCGTCAACGAGCTGAACCGGCTGATCCGCGACCAGCGCGGCCAGTGCCCGGGCCAGCACGTCAAGGCGGTCGGGTACTCCCTCGGCGCCGCGGTCGTCCACACCTGGGTCACCGAGAACTGGCAGACGATCGGCAACGTGAACGCGATCCTGCTCGCCGACCCCAAGCGCCCCGCGGGCCCGGGCTCCGCCGGAGCCGCGGCCCACCCGGCCGTCGCCCCCGTCGTCGGTGCCCCGCTCGCCGGCGCCGACGACTACTTCGGCGACATTCCCGTACTGGAGATCTGCACCGACGACGTGATCTGCGACGCCAACGCGTCCTCGGGCCTGCCCGGCTACCTGTGGCAGGGCAGGCACGGGAACTACAACTTCAACGTCGACGTGTACACCGACGACGCCCGCGGACAGTGGTTCAACGGCGTCTACATCCCCTGACGGCGGCACGCCTCAGCTCAAGGTGCCGGTCGGCCTCCGCCGACCGGCATCTGTGCTTCGCGGCGGGCTCGGCCGGGAACGTCTACTCGACGTGCCGTGGCGAAGAGGTTCCGAAGGGGCCGGCCCTCCAGTTCGAAGAGGATCTCGTGCTGGATCACATCAGCGGGCCGTCCCGGCGGTGGTGCGAGCGAGCAGCAGGGCGATGTCATCCCGGGCGTCGGCTCCGAGGTCGGCCAGGACGCTGTCGCACAGCCGGTCCAGCGATCGTGCGGAACCGGCGGTCAGGGTGCGGGCCAGGTCGGACATGCCGGTGCCGATGTCCTGGCCGGGGTGTTCGACGAGCCCGTCGGTGTAAAGGGCCAGCACACCGTCTTCGGGGAGTTCTGTGTCGGTGGCCGGGTAACGGCTTGGACCGACGCCGAGCATCATCCCGCCCGGTACATCGATGAATTCCACGCTGCCGCCGGGGTGGCGGAGTGCGGGCGGGAGGTGCCCGGCGCTGGTGAAGCGGCAACGCCGGGATTCCGGGTCGTACAGGGCGTACAGGCAGGTGGCGCCGATCTCGTCGTCGTGCTCGGCGACCACGTCGCTGAGCCGGCGCATGATTTCCTCCGGCGGGCACCCGAGGCGGGCCAGGGCCGCGGTAGTGGTGCGGAGCTGGCCCATGAGCGCTGCGGCGTGGATGCCGTGGCCGGTGACGTCGCCGATGACCAGCGCGACCTGCCCCGTGTCCAGCGGGATGACGTCGAACCAGTCGCCGCCCACCTCCGCGGTCTGGGTGGCGGGCTCGTAGCGGTGGGCGATCCGCAGCCCGGGCATCTGCGGGATGCGCTGGGGCAGCAGGCTGCGCTGGAGGGTGACCGCCATGTTGTGCTCGCGGGTGTACAGGCGGGCGTTGTCGATGCACACCGCCGCGCGTGAGGCCAGGTCGCCGACCAGCCGCACATCGGCCTCGCCGTACGGCTCCGGGTGTTCGGCCCGGGAGAACGAGGCCACCCCCAAGGTGACGCCCCGGGCGACCAGCGGCATCACCATGATCGTATGCACTCCCCGGGCGAAGAAGGCTTCTGCCACATCGGGTGTGTCGGAGAACTGCCCGCCCACCTCGGCCGGGTTCCGCGCCAGGAAGGGTCTTCCCTGCAGGAGCGCCACCGCGTGTGGGCTTGTGACCGGCAGGGTGATCAGATCGTCCACCTCGTACCTGATCTTGGTGCTGGTCACGGTGTCACGCAGAGCCACCCGGCGGAACCGCAGGGCGCCCGAGCCGGCACGGGGAAGCGTCTCCCCCTGGAGAACCTGGTCGAGCAGGTCGACGGAGATGCGGTCGGCGAGTTCGGGCACGGCCAGGTCGGCGAGTTCCCGGGCGGTGTGGTGAATATCGAGCGTGGCCCCGACCTGGCTGCCGGCCCGCTCGAGCAGGTCGAGCCGGGCATGAGCCTGCGTGATCGTCTGCGCATGGTCGGTGAAGTCGATGAAGCAGAGCAGGGCCCCGAGCACCCGGCCGTTCTCTGTCACCCGGTACCCCGACCAGGAGAGGACCTGGCGCTTGCCCGCCCTGGTCCACTCCACGTGCATGTTGACCACGGGAACGCCTCTGCCTATCACCTGCTCGGCGACAGTGCGCTCGTCCCAGGCCGTACCGTCCGAAGTCCGCCAGTGTATTGGCCGAGTGGTCGCCCAGTACCTGATCGACAGGCCGTCGGCCTCCGAGGGCCGGCGGCCGATGATCTCCTCGTCCGGGAGGCCGATCAGCCGGCGGAACGCCGCATTGGCGCGCCTGGCGCGCAGTTCGCGGTCGAGGAAGACCATGGCGATCGGTGACTGGTCGAACAGCGCGTCCAGCTCGGGGTTGCTACGAGAAGAAGGTTCAAGGAGCGACTGCTCAGTCACTCCCCGCGTCGAATCATGATCGTTTCCCATGCCTGGTTTCGGTCTGCCCACCGACGCCCCCCTCGGCCGGACATGCAGTGATCAATGCATAAAAGCGGGATTGACCTGCTACTTTACCTCCGAGACCGCCCTGCGCCATCTCGCGAGCGGTGACGCGGGCCCCTACTTCACCGTGCAGCCGGCGTCGACCTTCAGCTCGGTGCCCGTGACGTACCGCGCCTCGTCGGAGGCGAGGAACAGCACGGCGTTGCTGATGTCGATCGGTTCGACCCACGGGAGCGGCAGCGCGTTGATGGCCTGGAACGCGTCGACCGCGTCGTCCCGCGTCGGGTGTTCCAGGTCGGGGCGGAACAACTTGTAGGTGGCGTCGTTGAGCGCCATGTCCGTGGCGACGCTCGTCGGGTGCACGGTGTTGACCCTGATCCGGTGCGGCGCCAGTTCGTTGGCCATCGTGCGCATGAGCCCGACCACCGCGTGCTTGCTCGCCGTGTAGGCCGCGCAGTTCGTCAGGCCCTTGTGGCCGGCGGTGGAGCTGGTGAGGACGATCGACCCGCCGGTGCCCTGCTCGATGAGGTGCGGGACCGCGACCTTGCAGGTGTGCCACACGCCGGTCAGGTTGATGTCGGTGACGTTCCGCCAGGCCTGTTCACTCACCAGGTGGGTCTCGTCGCCGAAGATGAAGATGCCGGCGTTGGCCGACACGATGTCGACGTGCCCGAACTCAGCGACGCCCTCGTCGAGCGCCTTCTTCAGGGCGTCGTGGTCGCGGACGTCGGCCTTGGCCGCGACGATGCGGCGGCCGAGATCCTCCACCTGCTTCACGGTCTCGGCCAGGTCCTCTTCGGAGGCGCCCGGGTACTCGACGCCCTCGATCGCCTCGGCGACGTCGACGGCGATGATGTCGGCGCCCTCCTGCGCCAGGCGGACCGCGTGACTGCGGCCCTGCCCGCGCGCCGCGCCGGTGATGAACGCGACCTTGCCTGCCACCCGTCCGGCCATTCCGTGACTCCCTTCGCGGTGTTGCGGTTCGGGTCCTCGGCTTCAGTACTGGGTGTTGCCGGCGTCCACCGTCATCGCCAGCGCCGTGACGTGGCGGGACTCGTCGGAGGCCAGGAACAGCACGGCGTTGCTGATGTCGGTGGCGCTGGTGACGTCGATCGGCAGGCTGTTCGTCAGCATCCCGCCGATGCGCGGGTTGTCCGCGATCATGTCGCCCATGCCGGCGGCCCCCATCGTCCCCATCGGCGTGTCGACCCCGGTCGGGTGGACGCTGTTGACGCGGATGTGGTGCCGCGCGAGCTCGTGGGCGAACGCCCGCGCGAGACCCGTGACGCCGTGCTTGCTCGCCACGTACGGCGTCAGGAAGGGTAGGCCCTTCAGCCCCGCCGCCGAACTGGTCAGGATGATGGAGCCGCCGCCCGCCTCGACCAGGCGCGGGGCGGTGGCCCGCACGGTGTTCCAGGTGCCGGTCAGGTTGATGTCGATGGTGTCGCGCCAGATCTCCGGCGTGACGTCGTCCCAGGCACGCGGGATGCAGATCCCGGCATTGGCGACCACGACGTCGAGGCGGCCGAACCGGGCCACGCCGTCGTCGACGGCCCGCCTGAGCGCGTCCGCGTCGCGGATGTCCGCCTCGGCCGAGACGATCCCGCGGCCGAGCGCCTCGACCTGCTTGACCGTTTCGGCGAGGTCCTCCGGCGTCGCGTGCGGATATCCGAGGTTGGGCACCGGGCCGCAGAGGTCGATCGCCATGATGTCGGCGCCTTCCTCCGCGAGGCGGATGGCGTGGCTGCGGCCCTGGCCGCGCGCGGCGCCCGTGATGAACGCGACCTTGCCCTCGACTCGACCCATCGTCCGCTCCCTCGCCGCAGGCACCTGGCTACGTCCGCTCGGAGCCGTTGCGGCACCGAGTGCCTTATGTCGGGGACGGTAACGGCACTCGGTGCCATAGATCAATAGATGCGGTGAAGAGAACGCGGGGCGTCACGCCTCGGAGGCCTCCGCGGCGTGAGGGGCCGAGCCCGGCAACGGGGACGTGTCGACGTATCGGACCTCATAGACGCGCTCGGCGAACCTCCAGCCGCCCGGAGTGCGCCGGTAACGGTCGTGGTACAGCGAGTAGTTGATGTGCGAGTCACCGCTGCGCAGACGGCCGAGCTCGGAGATGTAGGCCCGGCCGGCCGCGGTGTCGCCGTCGAGCCGGACCGTGCCCGGGTGCACGTTCTGCACGAAGAAGTCCCAGGCGCCCTGCAGCCGCTCGATCCCGGCCCGGATCTGCTCCCGGCCGACGAGATGGACGCCGGCGTCGGGGATCCGCCACACCCCGTCCTCGGTGAACAGGGCCGCGAAGCGGTCGTAGTCGCGCGTCATTCCGGCGTCGGCGAACTCGCCGGGCAGCGCCTGGATCTCGAACCGGTCGGCGATGGTCTGGATGTCACTCATCGGTCTCTCCTCAACGGGGGGTGTGCTGCTCGGAACGTCGTGCCGCCGACGCGGTCACCAGCCGTAGGGGCCGAAGCGGCCCCAGGCGACGAGCGCGGCGAGCACGAACAGGACGGTGTTGACCACCACGGCGGACGGCTCCCTGCGCGGGATGTGCACCGTGGCCGCCGCCAGGACCATCAGGACGGCCAGTCCGGTCGCGGCGATCGGCGTCAGGACGGGTGCGATGCCGGCGGCGGCCGGCGCGATCAGCCCGATCGCGCCGAGCAGGGCCATCACGCCGATGAACCGCACCGTCGCCATGGTGAAGTCCGGCACCCACGGGTACAGGGCGGTCAGCCGGGCCCTGGGCAGAGCGACCTTCGTCAGGCCGGACATGGCGAATGCGGCGGCCAGGACCGCCTGCACGATCCACAAGAACATGTTCATCTGGCTTTCCCGTCTCGTCGGTGTCCGTCTCAGCGGTCCGACGACACGGCCCCTCGAAATGTGAGGTGCGGCCTCACACTTCGGCACGCCGTCTCGTCGAGATGATGAGGGCGAACGAGACCAAGGGGGGCGGCATGAGCGACCGAACCGAGCCGGAGGGCGGCCGGCTCGATCCGAGCCTCGACGCGATCATGAGCGAGCGGCGTCAGCTAATCAATCTCGCGTACCGGCTCCTCGGCTCCCTGGCCGACGCCGAGGACGTGGTGCAGGAGACGTACGCCCGCTGGTACGCCATGTCCCGGCGGCAGCAGGAGGCCATCGAGTCCCCCGGCGCCTGGCTGACGAAGGTGGCCGGCCGGATCTGCCTCGACCTGCTCGGCTCGGCACGGGCCCGGCGGGAGAGGTACGTGGGCGAGTGGATCCCCGAACCGCTGCCGGATCGTACGGAGTGGGCCGGCGGGCGGGCGGGCGCCGATCCGGCCGACCGGGTCACTCTCGACGAGTCGGTCGGCATGGCCTTCCTGGTCGTGCTCGAATCGATGACCCCGGCCGAGCGCGTCGCGTTCATCCTGCACGACGTCTTCCGCTATCCGTTCACCGAAGTGGCCGAGATCGTCGGCCGTACCCCGGCGGCGTGCCGTCAGCTGGCCTCATCGGCCCGGCGCCGCGTCCGCGCGTCGGAGGGGGCCGCGGCTCCGGCCGCTCGCCGCGCCGGCATCGTCCGGGAGTTCAAGCGGGCGTGGGAGGCCAAGGACGTCCACGCCCTCATCGGCCTCCTGGACCCCGCCGCGACGGCGACCGGCGACGGCGGTGGCCTCGTCAACGCCGCGCCGCACCCGGTCGAGGGCGGCGAACGGATCGCGCACTACCTGGCCGATCTCGCTGACAGGGCGGACGGCCTGACGATGCTGGAGCGCACGGTCAACGGCCAGCCCGGTCTGGTGGCCCAGCAGGACGGCGTCACCTTGGCGGTGTTCGCGTTCGACATCGCCGGCGACCGGATCAAGCACCTCTGGGCGGTGCTCAACCCCGACAAGCTCGGCCCCTGGAAGACGGGCTGACGCCGCGTACCGCGTCCGTCACCTCCGGGCACCGTCCGGGGCCGACCGGGATCATGGCAACCTGGTGTCGTGACCACTGAGAGCGAGAGCCACGCCGCCCGGCCCATCATGGGCAGGCCGCGTGTGACCTCGCGGGCCGCCCTCGAACGGCTGGCCTTCGACCTGTTCGCCCGGCGCGGGTTCGAGGAGACCACGGTCGACGACATCGCCGCGGCGGCCGGCATCGGGCGGCGGACGTTCTTCCGTTACTTCGCCTCGAAGAACGATCTCGTGTGGGGCGACTTCGAGGACCACCTGGAGAAGCTCCGGGGGCTCCTGCGCGACGTCGATCCGCGCCTGCCGGCGCTCGACGCCGTACGCGCGGCCGTGGTGGAGTTCAACCGGTTCGACGTCCGGGACGTGCCCTGGCACCGGCAGCGCATGGAGCTCATCCTGCGGGTGCCGACCCTCCAGGCCGACTCGACCCTGCGCTACGCGTCATGGCGCGAGGTGGTCACGGAGTTCGTGGCGGAGCGCACGGGCCTGCCGAAGTCCGCGATGCTTCCCCGGCTCGCCGGTCACGTCTTCCTCGCGGCCTCGATCGCCGCCTATGAGCAGTGGCTGTTCTGCGGCGAGGACGCCGACCTGTCCGTCCTGCTCGACGAGGCGATCCGGCGTGTGGGCGGCGGCCTCCTGGAGACCCACGCGATGGCAGGTCCCTGACGTCTCCTCTCAGCGGACCGTGCACATGGCGTGCGCGATGAGCTCGCCGATGAGCACCGCGGTGGCGGCGGGGCCGCGCAGCGGCGCGGCCGGCAGGATCGAGGTGTCGGCGACGCGGAGCCCGCTCACACCGTAGACCCGGCCGTGGCCGTCGACGGCGGCGGACGGGTCGCCGGACCGGCCCATCGGTACGGTGCCGCAGGTGTGCTGGGACGTGCCGAGGCGGGACCGGATCCAGCGGTCGAGGAGGCCGTCGTCATCCAGGGACGCGGGTTCCACGACGCCGGCGGAGACCTCGCCGAAGGCGCTGGTGGACAGCAGGGCGGCCGCCGCGCGTACCGCCTCGCGCAGCCGGCGCCGGTCATCGGCCGTCTCCAGGTATCCGTAGTCGATGCGCGGCGGCACCCGCGGGTCGGCCGACACCGTACGCAGCCGGCCGCTCGTCCGGGGAGTCTGGACCGAGGTGAG
This sequence comes from Actinoallomurus iriomotensis, assembly GCF_030269445.1. GTDB lineage: Bacteria > Actinomycetota > Actinomycetes > Streptosporangiales > Streptosporangiaceae > Actinoallomurus > Actinoallomurus iriomotensis. The sequence continues at coordinate 30,728 of NZ_BSTJ01000012.1, read as the reverse complement.
AAGCGCGAGGGGCTGTCCGGGGACGGCCGTCCGGCCGCCGACCAGCCCGGCCATCGGCACCAGCGACTGAAGGATCTCCAGGTCTCCGGGGTGGTCTCCGCCGGATGAGGACAGGTGCAGGGCGCCGCCGAGCCAGGAGCCGGCCGGTTCGGCCACCGGCCGCCGGGGCGTCCACTCCAGCACCACCTGGGGATGGTCGCTGAGCGCGGCGCCGACGGCGGGCAGGTCCTCGACCACGGGGACGCCGGCGCACGCCAGGACCTTCGCGGGTCCGATTCCGGACAGGTGCAGCAGGTGGGGTGAGGCGAAGGAACCGGCGCAGAGCACGATCTCGCCGGCCTCCAGCACGGTCCGCCGCCCGTTCCGGTCGGCCACGACTCCGGTTGCGCGGCCGCGCTCGACGGCCACCGACCGTACGAAGCAGTCGCCCAGCACGGTGAGGTTCGGACGTCCCAGCGCGCCCAGCAGGTAGGCGGTGCCGGTGTTGATCCGCTCTCCGCCGGCCGTGTTCGTCGGTACCGGGCCGACGCCGGGCACGCCCTGGGCGTTCTTGTCGGGCTCGTCCGGGTGCCCCAGCTCCCGTGCGGCGGCCCGGAACGCCTCGGCGGCGGGGTGCCCCAGGCCGGTACGGCCGACCGGGACCGGCCCGTGGCCGCCGTGGACGGGGGTCGCCCCGAAGTCCAGGTCGGTCTCCAGCGCGCGCAGGAACGGCAGCGCCCGCTCGTACGCCCAGAGGGCGTCGCCCGCCTGGGCGGACCAGCGGTCGAAGTCCTCGCGCCGCGCCCGGATGAAGTATCCGCCGTTGACCGTGGTCGAGCCGCCCAGGACCCGCCCCCGGACGGCCGTGTAGGGCAGGTCCGGAGTGAGGCGGACGGGATAGGCCCGGACCGTGGGGGCGTCCGGCCACGCGCCGGGGACGAGGCGCGCGTCCCGCAGCTCCGGCGGGAACCCGGGCGGGAACCACGGAACCGGTCCGGCCTCCAGGACCAGGACCGTACGGCCCGGATCCGCGCTCAGCCGGGCCGCCAGGGCCGCTCCGCTGCCGCCCGCGCCGACGATGAGGACGTCGGGGCGTCTCATCGGCTACGGGGGCGAGAACACGCAGGTGGCACTGGGCCCATCCGTTCGGAGCCTTTCTTTTGGCACTCGATGCACTTAGTATCGCTCATGTTCTCGCCGAGAGGAGATTTCCGATGAACGAGGACTCCACCTCCGAGACCGCCGGGAGCGGTACCCCCCAGACCTCCGGTGACGAGCTCGCCGCCGACGCGCTGATCGAGGAGGTCTCGATCGACGGCATGTGCGGCGTCTACTAGCGCGCCCATGTCCGGCATCGACCTCGACCGCACCTGGGACCTGCACCCGCAGGTCTCGGTGCGGCCGGAACCCTTCGGCGCGCTCCTCTACCACTTCGGGACCCGCAAGCTCTCGTTCCTGAAGGACCGCCGGCTGCTGGCGGTCCTGCGGGCCCTCGGCGACGCGCCCACCGCGCGGGACGCGTGCACGGCGGCCGGCGTCCCGGCAGCGGACCTGCCCCGGTACGGCGCGGCCCTCGCCGTCCTGGCCCGCTCGTCCATGATCGTCGAGAGGCACCCATGACCGTCGATACGAACGGCACGCGGCTGACCGACCTGTTCGAGCGCGGACTCGACGCGCCGATCTGTCTGACCTGGGAGCTCACCTACGCCTGCAACCTCGCCTGCGCGCACTGCCTGTCCAGCTCCGGCCGCCGCGACCCGCGCGAGCTGAGCACCGCCGAGGCCAAAGCCGTCATCGACGAGCTCGAGGCGATGCAGGTCTTCTACGTCAACATCGGCGGTGGCGAGCCGACCGTCCGCGCCGACTTCTTCGAGCTCCTGGACCACGCCACCGCGCACCATGTGGGCGTCAAGTTCTCCACCAACGGGGTACGGATCACTCCCGAGGTCGCGCGCCGGCTGGCCGCGAACGACTACGTCGACGTGCAGATCTCCCTCGACGGCGCGACCGCCGAGGTCAACGACGCGCTGCGCGGCCCCGGTTCGTACGACACCGCCGTGCGCGCGATGCGGAACCTCGCGGACGCCGGCATGACGAACTTCAAGCTCTCGGTCGTGTGCACCCGGCACAACATCCCGCAGCTGGCGGCGTTCAAGGCGCTCGCCGACACGTACGGCGCCCAGCTCCGCCTGACCCGGCTGCGCCCCTCCGGGCGGGGCGCCGACGTGTGGGACGAACTGCGTCCCACCCGCGAGCAGCAGCGCGAGCTGTACGACTGGCTGGTCGCGCACGGCGACTCCGTGCTGACCGGAGACTCCTTCTTCCACCTGTCCGCCTACGGCCGGGCGCTGCCCGGCCTCAACCTGTGCGGGGCGGGGCGGGTGGTGTGCCTCATCGATCCGGTCGGTGACGTGTACGCCTGCCCGTTCGCGATCCACGAGGAGTTCCTCGCCGGGAACGTGCGCCGGCCCGGCGGGTTCGCGGGGGTCTGGCGCGAGTCCGAGCTGTTCCGCCGCCTGCGCGGCCCGCAGAGCGGCGGCGCCTGCGCCTCCTGCGCCTTCTACGACACGTGCAAGGGCGGTTGCATGGCCGCCAAGTTCTTCACGGGCCTGCCCCTGGACGGCCCCGACCCCGAGTGCGTCCAGGGACACGGCGAGGAGTTGCTGGCCGGGCGGCCGGAGGACCGCACCGGCGTGCCCCGGCCCTCGGCCGACCACTCCCACCGCACCGCTCCCCGCGTCGGGCCGGTCCTGGTGCCGCTCACCCGCCGTCCCCCGGTGAGCGCGTGCGCCGAGGACCCCCTCGCCGGCCTGCGGATCCACTGAGGAGAACACCACATGCGCAGGAACCCCTGGTTCGAGACCGTCGCGGAGGCCCAGCGCCGGGCCAGGAGACGGCTTCCCTCCGTGGTCTACGGAGCGCTGGTCGCCGGGTCCGAGCGCGGCCGGACGGTCGAGGACAACGTCGGGGCCTTCGCCGAACTCGGCTTCGCCCCCCGCGTCGCCGGTCACCACGCGGACCGTGATCTGTCCACCACGGTGATGGGCGTGGAGACGTCGTTCCCCGTGCTCATCTCCCCCACGGGAGTGCAGGCCGTCCACCCCGACGGCGAGGTGGCCGTGGCGCGCGCGGCGGCCAACCGGGGCGTGATCATGGGGCTGAGCTCGTTCGCGAGCAAGCCCGTGGAAGAGGTCGTCGCGGCCAACCCGAAAACCTTCTACCAGATGTACTGGACCGGCGAGCGCGACGCGATGGTGCAGCGCATGGACCGCGCCCGTACGGCCGGCGCCAAGGCGCTCATCGCGACGCTGGACTGGTCCTTCTCCAACGGCCGCGACTGGGGCAGCCCCGCCATCCCCGAGAGGATCGATCTCCGGACGATGGCGCGGCTGGCGCCCGGCGTCCTGCCGCACCCCGCCTGGCTGTGGGCGTTCGCCCGGACCGGCCGCGTCCCCGACCTCACCGTGCCCAACCTGCGGCCTCCGGGCGGACCGGCCCCCACGTTCTTCGGGGCGTACGGCGAGTGGCTGCGGACCCCGCCGCCCACCTGGGACGACGTGGCGTGGCTCCGTAAGCAGTGGGACGGGCCCTTCCTGCTCAAGGGCGTCACCCGTGTGGACGACGCGAAGAAGGCCGTCGACGCGGGAGTCACCGCTCTGTCCGTCTCCAACCACGGCGGGAACAACCTGGACACCACGCCCGCCACGATCCGGGTGCTCCCCTCCATCGTCGAGGCGGTCGGCGACCAGATCGAGGTCCTCCTCGACGGCGGCGTACGGCGCGGCGGGGACGTCGCCAAGGCCCTCGCCCTGGGCGCGCGGGCCGTGCTGATCGGCCGCGCCTACCTGTGGGGCCTGGCCGCCAACGGGCAGGCCGGCGTCGAGAACGTCCTGGACATCCTGCGCGGCGGGCTCGACTCCGCGGTCCTGGGCCTCGGCCGCGCCGGCGTCCGTGAGCTGTGCCCGGATGACCTCGTCGTCCCGCCCGGCTTCCGCCTCACTCTCGGCGGCTCGGGGCACTGACGTGCCCGGAGAGGATCCCGTCGGCCGCGATCTGGCGGACGCCGTCTGGCCGTCCGTCCCAGCGGGCGCGCTCGTCCTGGTTCCGGTCGGCTCGACCGAGCAGCACGGGCCGCACCTGCCCCTGTCCACCGACACCGTGATCGCCCGGGCGGTCGCCGAACGCTCGGCCGGCGCCCTCCCCGCCACGCCGGCGGGCCCGCCGCTGGTGGCGCCCGCGATCGCGTACGGGGCGAGCGGCGAGCACGCGGACTTTCCCGGCACGGTCTCGATCGGACACGACGCGCTGCGCGCCGTGCTCGTCGAGACCGTCCGCTCCCTGGCGCTGTGGGCGGGACGCGTGGTCCTCGTCAACGGCCACGGCGGCAACACCGCCGCGCTCGACGCCGCCGTCGGCCGGCTGCGCGCCGAAGGACACGACGTCGCCTGGACCGGCTGCGGTGTCCCGTACGGTGACGCTCACGCCGGACTCACCGAGACCTCCGTGATGCTCCACCTGGCGCCCGACCTGGTCGTCCGGCCGAACGCGGTCGCGGGCGACACCCGCCCGCTGGCGGAGCTGATGCCGGACCTGGTCGCCCACGGCGTCCGCGCCGTCTCCCCGTCCGGCGTCCTCGGCGATCCGGCCGGGGCGTCGGCCGAGCAGGGCCGGCAGATCGTGCGGGCCATGACGACGGCCGTCGTCCGCCGCGTCGGCGCGGGCCTCGCCGACTCCCGTGGTCGCCTCCTCGACCCGGATCGCTGATCGGCCGTGTCCCCCGAACAGCACGAACTCCCGCCGGGGTTCCGGGTCGCGCTCGACCGCGGCACGTCCTTCTGGTCGGGCGGCCGCGTCCTCACGGGCGGCGCGCCGTGGAAGGTGGTCCGTCTCGGTGCGGCCGCGCGGCCGCACCTCGCGGAGCTCCGGCGAGCGGGCGAACGCGGTCACGCCGCCACGTCCCCGGTCGGGCGGGCGCTGGCCCGGCGGCTGCTCGACCACGGCCTCGCCCACCCCGTACGGCCGCCGAGGCCCGGACCGCATGACGTGACGGTCGTCGTGCCCGCGTACGGGCGCGCCGCCGAGCTGGCCCGCTGCCTCGCGGCCGTCCAGGGCGTCCCGGTGATCGTCGTGGACGACGGCTCGCCGGACCCCGAGCCGCTGCGGCGGCTGGCCGCCGCGCACGGCGCCCGCCTGGTACGGCACCCGCGCAACCGGGGGCCCGCCGCCGCGCGCAACACCGGGCTGCGGCTGGCCGGCACGCCGTTCGTGGCGTTCGTGGACTCCGACTGCCGGCCCGAGGACGGCTGGCTGGACGTGCTCCTGCCGTACTTCGACGATCCGAAGGTCGCCGCCGTGGCCCCGCGCGTCGTCCCGGACGCCGATGGCTCCCACCTGCTGGCGCGGTACGAGGCCGCCCGGTCCGCGCTCGACATGGGCACCCGGCCGGCGCTGGTCCGTCCCGGGGCGAGGCTCGGCTTCGTGCCGACCGCGACGCTCGTCGTACGCGCGTCCACGGCCCGGGAGCTGCTCTTCGACGAGGAGATGCGGCTGGGCGAGGACGTCGACTTCGTCTGGCGGCTCGCCGACCGCGACCGGCACGTGCGGTACCAGCCGGAGGCACGGGTGGCGCACACTCCCCGCGTGACGGCGGCGGCCTGGGCCCGGCGCCGCCACGAGTACGGCACGTCGGCCTCGGCGCTGGCCGAACGCCACCCCGGGCGGCTCACCCCCGCCCGCCCGTCGGCGTGGAACCTCGCCACGCTCACCCTGCTGACCTACGGCCGCCCGCGCGCGGCCGCCGCCTGCGCGGCCACCGCCACCGCCCTGCTCGCCCGTCGCCTCGCCGGGACGTCCGGGCGCTGGACGCTGAGCGCGGCGATCGTCGGCCAGGGCACGGTGGCGGACGCGGCCGCCGTCGGCCACGCGCTGCGCCGCGAGTGGTGGCCCCTCGGACTCGTCTGCCTGGCCGCGGCCGGGCGCGGCGGCGCTGCCCGGGCCGCCGCCAGCGCCATGCTCGCCCCGATAGCGCTCGAATGGATCCGGCACCGTCCCGATCTCGACCCGGTCCGCTACACGGTCCTCCGGCTCGTCGAGGACCTGGCCTACGGCTCCGGGGTCACCCGCTCCGCCTGGCGGCACCGCTCCCCGGCCCCGCTCCTGCCCCGCGTCCGCCTGCCGCTCCCCGGGCGACCGCGCGCACGCTGACCGGACGGAACCCGTCTCGGCGTCGCGCTCCCGCCTTCAGCGGGATCGCCTCAGGCTGAACCGCGCGATCCAGCCGACGAGCACGCCGAAGGACGCGGCCTTCAGGGGGGTGGTGTCCCCGAGGAGGACGGTGAGCAGCACGGCGGCGAGGACGAGGAGAACCGTCATGGTGATCGCCACGGACAGACGCGGCGGTGGGCGGTCCAGCCACCGTCCCAGCACCCGGTCATCGAGCCGGGTCAGGGCCCGCAGGACGCCTCGTACCGATGCCACGACCTACCTCCGGCGCCGACGATACGCGCGCGGGCCCTCGCCCGGAAGGAGACCGGCGTCTACGGGCCGTCAGGCGTCCAGGCCGCCGCGCTTGACGAGCTGGCGGGCGATCACGTTGCGCTGGATCTCGTTGGTCCCCTCGCCGACGATCATCAGCGGCGCGTCACGGAAGTAGCGCTCGACGTCGAACTCGGTGGAGTAGCCGTATCCGCCGTGGATGCGTACGGCGTCGAGGGCGATGCGCATGGCGGTCTCGGAGGCGAAGAGCTTGGCCATGCCCGCCTCCATGTCCACTCGCCGGCCGGCGTCGGCCTCGCGCGCGGCGTGGAGGGTGAGCTGGCGGGCGGCCGACAGCGAGGTGGCCATGTCCGCGAGGTAGTTGCCGATCGACTGGTGCTGCCAGATCGGCTTGCCGAACGTCTCGCGCTCCTGGGCGTAGGCGAGTGAGTCCTCCAGCGCCGCCCGGCCCACGCCCAGGGCGCGGGCCGCGACCTGGAGCCTGCCGGTCTCCAGCCCCTTCATCATCTGGGCGAACCCGCTGCCCTCGGCCCCGCCGAGGACGGCGTCGGCGCTCGCACGGTAGTCGTCGAAGGACAGCTCGCAGCTCTCGACGCCCTTGTAGCCCAGCTTGGGCAGGTCGCGCGAGACGGTGAGGCCGGGACCGTGCTCGACGAGGAGGATCGAGATGCCCTTGTGCGCGGGTTCGGCGTCCGGGTCGGTCTTGCAGAGCAGCGCGATCAGCTGCGACCGGCGGGAGTTGGTGATCCAGGTCTTGGCCCCGTTGATCACGTATCCGTCGCCGTCCCGGCGCGCGATCGTGCGCAGGGCCTGCAGGTCCGAGCCGCCGGCCGGTTCGGTCAGGGCCATGGTGGCGCGGACCTCGCCGGTGGCCATCTTCGGCAGGTAGCGGCGCTTCTGCTGTTCGGTGCCGAAGTGCAGCAGCAGCTTGGCCACCACGGTGTGGCCGCCCATCGCGCCGGCCAGGCTCATCCAGCCGCGCGCCAGTTCTTCGGTGATGAGCACGTAGCACGGGGTGGAGACGGGATTGCCGCCGTACTCCTCCGGAACGGCCAGGCCGAAGACGCCGAGCCCCTTCATCCGCTCGATCAGGGCCTCGGGATAGGTGTTCGCGTGCTCGAGCTCCTGGACGACCGGCCTGACGTCCTTGTCGACGAAGTCGCGCACGGTGCCGACGATGAACCGCTCGTCCTCCGAAAGGATGTCCACTGTGCTCACGCTGGTCCTCCTCGTTCAGATGACGCCGTCGGCGCGCAGGTGCTCGATGTCGGCCTCATCGTGGCCGAGTTCGGTGAGGATCTTCTCGGTGTGCTCGCCGACGCCGGGGACGGCCTCCATGCGCGGGTCGATTCCCTCCAGGTCGGTGGGCGGCCGGAGCGCCTGGACCATACCCCCGGGGATCCGTACGTCACGCCAACGGTCCCGCGAGGCGAGCACCGGATGGCCGAGAAACCCTTCGACGTCGTCGACCTCGGCGTTGGCCACCCCGATCGCGTCCAGTGCCGCCATCACCTCCGCGCTGCCGGACCGGCGGAACCGCTCGGCCACGATCGCGTCGAGCTCGTCCCGGTGCGCGACGCGGGCGGAGCCCGTCGCGAACCGCGGGTCGTCCACCAGGTCCGGGCGTTCCAGGAACCGGTCGCACAGAGCGCTCCATTCCCTCTCATTCTGGATGGAGAACAGCACCTGTCCGCCGTCGGCCGTGGTGTAGGCGCCGTACGGGGCGATCGTGGGGTGCCCGGTGCCGATCCTGGGTGGCTGGGTGCCGCCGTAGCGCGTGTAGTAGGCGGGCTGGCCCATCCACTCGGCCAGGGCCTCGAACAGCGACACCTCCACGGCACGTGCCACGCCGGTGGTCGCCCGCGTGTACAGGGCGGTGAGGATGCCGGAGTAGGCGTACATCCCGGCGGCGATGTCGGCGATCGACACGCCGACCCGGGCCGTCTCCTCGGGCGTCCCCGTCAGCGAGACCAAGCCCGTCTGGCACTGCACGAGCAGGTCGTACGCCTTGCGGTCGGACCACGGACCGCTGGTTCCGTAGCCGGAGATCGTGCACGGGATCAGTGCGGGGTACCGCTCTCGTAGCGAGGCCGCGTCCAGCCCCAGCCGGCCGGCCGCGCCCGGGGCCAGGTTCTGCACGAACACGTCGGCCCGGCCGAGCAGCCGCTCGAGGATCTCCCGGCCGCGCGGCGCCTTCAGGTCCAGGGTCACCGACTCCTTGGACCGGTTGAGCCACACGAAGTAGCTGGACTGACCGTACACGGACGTGTCGTAGTGGCGGGCGAAGTCACCCCCGCCCGGACGCTCCACCTTGATCACCCGAGCGCCCAGGTCGGCGAGCTGACGCGTGGCGAACGGCGCCGCCACCGCCTGCTCGGCGCTGACGACGGTGACGCCGGACAGCGGCAGGCCGGCGAACCCGGTCATCCGGCGGCCTCCCGTGGCCGGGCCGGGAGCACGTCGGCCCACATCGCAGGTCGCACCCTCTCACCTCTCATTCGGACGGCGGTTCCATCATGCGCGCTCACGGAGAGCGAACTCAGGCCGGGCAGATCACGTACGGCGAGGTGTGCGCGAGATGGCGAGGATCGGTGCACATCGTGGCGATCGTCCCGGACGGCGCGCCGTTAGCCTTGGCGCGCCCGTCACCCCGTCAGCAAGGCCGATCCGCAGATCCGTGACTCAGCGCTCCCGTCGTACAGCCGCCATGGCGCTCGCCCGCGTTCGGCCCGCCGTGGCCCTGCCGCCTGCCCTGGCCTGCTCTCCGGTCCACGAGGTGGGCCGATGACGGCCGGGGTGCGGCGCCGGCTCCGGGTCCTGATCACCGAGGACACGCGGCTGCGGAGCAACACCCTGGCCGCCCTCGTCCAGCGGGAGGACGGCGTCCAGCTCGTCGCGCAGGCCACGACGGGGCGAGCGGTGCTCGCCGCCGCGACCGAGTGCCGCCCCGACGTCGCGGTGCTCGACATCGACCTGCTCGGCATCGAGGGGCTGACCGTCATCGAGGAGCTCCGCGCGCTGCTCCCGCGATGCAAGGTCATCATCGTCACGGGCGTCATCCGCCCCGGGCACCTTCGCCGCGCCATCGCGGCGAACGTCAGCGGGCTGATCGTCAAGGACGTGCCCGGCAAGCAGCTGCTCGACGCGATCGATCAGGCCGGCACCGGGGCCCGCGTCATCGCGCCCCAGCTCGCCATGGCGGCGCTCGACGCCGAATCCAGCCCGCTCTCCTCCCGGGAGACCGAGATCCTCCAGCGGTACGCGGGCGGATACGAGATCCCGGAGATCGCCGCCCAGGTGTGCCTGTCGGGCGGCACCGTACGCAACTACCTCGCCTCGGCCACCGGCAAGCTCGGCGCCCGCAACCGCGCCCACGCGGTCCGCATCGCCGCGGAGGCCGGCTGGCTCTGAGCCGTACGGCCGGCCCGCTGGGCGGAACCGGCCGCCTCGGCGCTACGCGACCACGCCGGGCTGCGTTCCGAGGACGTTAACGTCCTGCTGCCGCACATCCACGGCCTAGGACGAGTTTGCTGAAACAGCAACACGATTCGGGCCGTCGCTCCCGTCCGTCGGATGATCGTGCCTGCACGTACACGAAGGTCAAGGAGGACCGATGTCGCAGGTCGGGGAGATCACTCACCGTCTGGTTCCGTCTCCCGCCGGGCGGGTCCATCTGGTGGAGCAGGGCACCGGGCCGCTCGTGCTGCTGGTGCACGGGTTCCCCGAGTGCTGGTACTCCTGGCGCCATCAGCTGCCGGCGCTGGCCGCGGCCGGGTACCGGGCCGTCGCGATCGACGTTCGCGGCTACGGCCGTTCTTCCCGGCCCGAAGGCGTCGCCGCGTACGGGATGCGGGCGCTGGTCGAGGACAACGTCGCCGTGGTGCACGCCCTGGGCGAGCGGACCGCAGTGGTAGTGGGCCACGACTGGGGCTCGACCATCGCCGCCGACTCCGCCCTCCTCCGGCCCGACGTCTTCCGTGCGGTCGGGCTGCTGAGCGTGCCGTACGCCCCGCGCGGTGGCCCGCGGCCCAGCGAGGTCTTCGCGCGGATGGGCGGAGATGAGGAGTTCTACGTCGGCTACTTCCAGGAACCCGGCCGGGCGGAGGCCGAGATCGAGCCGGACGTCCGCGGCTGGCTCGCCGGCATCTACGCCGCCCTGTCCGCCGACACCATGCCGCCCGCCGGTGCCCCGGACCCGCACTTCGTGTCGCGGGGCGGGACGATGCGCGACCGGTTCCCCACCGGCCGGCTGCCGGCGTGGCTCAGTGAGGACGATCTCGACGTCTACGCCGGGGAGTTCGAGCGGACCGGGATGAGCGGAGCGCTGGCCCGCTACCGGAACATGGACCGGGACTGGGCGGACCTCGCCGACTTCGACGGCTCCCCGATCACCCAGCCGTCCGTGTTCGCCGGCGGCGCGCTGGACGCCTCCACGATGTGGATGGCCGACGCGATCGAGGCGTACCCCACCACCCTGCCGGGCCTGGTCTCCTCCCACCTGCTCGACGGGTGCGGCCACTGGATCCAGCAGGAGCGTCCCGAGGAGGTCAACGCCCTCCTGACCGGCTGGCTCGCCGCCCTGCCCGCCTGACGGCTCAGCGGCCGTCGAAGACGGCGGGGACCTCCGCCATCGGCGGAGGCGCGGACGTTCCCGCAGGCCGGCGATCGACGCGGGAATGTCCGCGAGGGCGGTGCGGAGGGAGCGCAGGAGCTCGTCGATCGCGTCATCCGGCCTCACGGCAGAACCCTCCGAAGCGCGTCGATGTCGACGCCCTGGCCGCGTAGGGCGCGGAGGGCGGGTGCCTCCTCCTGCGCCGCCGCGTGCCGCGCCCGCGTGAACGCGTCGACGACGCTTCTCCGACCGGCCGGCTCGAGGCCGTGCCGTGTTCTCCCGGGTGTGATGCGCGCACCCACCACACCCGGGAGACGTCCGGCTATCGCTCCGCGCGGCGGGACTCGGCCACGGCCAGGCCCGTGACGGCCGCGAGCAGCAGCAGCGTCCCGCCGACCGTCGCCGAGGTGAGCCGCTCACCGAGCAGGAGAACGGCGAGGACCGCCGCGCTGACCGGTTCGATCAGCATCACCACCGCCGCGGTGGCCGCCCGTACGGCGGCGGCACCGGCGAAGTACAGCGGGTAGGCGAGCGCCGTCGTGACGGCGGCGACGTACAGCATCATCAGGACGACCCGCCCGAGGTGGGCGGTGTGCGGCCACAGGCCCTCGCTCCAGGCGAGGGGCAGCATCACGGCCGCGCCGATGGCGAACGACCACACGGTGAGGCCGTAGGGGTCCTCGCCCGTGCCGTGGCGTCCGGTCCACCGGCCCAGGACGTTGGTCGTCGCGTACCCGGCGGCCGAGACCAGCGCCAGGCCCACTCCCACGGGACGGACGACGCCGTGCCGGTCGCCCAGGACGAGGATCGCCAGGCCGGCCAGCGCGCCGCCGACCGCCGGCAGCCCGCCCCGGCCGAGGCGTTCGCCGAGGAACAGCCGCGCGCCGGCGGCGGTGAACACCGGGGCCGCGCCCAGGCAGACGATGGTTCCGACGGCCAGGCCGGTGTCCCGCACGGCACCGAAGTACGCGGTCTGGAAGACGGCCAGGCCAAGGCCCGTGCCGGTGAGCAGGAACACGCGCCGCAGTGCCGGCCGCGCCTTGCGGGGTACGGCGCGGGAAGGACGCAGCGCGCGGGCCGCGACCAGCAGCGCCATCCCGCTGAGGAAGCGCCAGAACGAGACGGCCATGGGCCCGAAGTCGCTCGACCGATAGACGATCTCCACGGCGGCCCCGGTCGTTCCCCAGGTGGTTCCGGCGATCGCGAGGCAGGCGAGACCTCGCAGCACCGGCCGAGCTGGTTTTCGGGCAGCAGAAGCCGCCGCGACGGCAGTTTTCGACACGATTGAATCTCCCGACGGAGCAGAGGGTCGTGGACTCCCGTGCGAGCACGACCGGACCGCGCGTCGCCGTTCTCGGGGACGCGCCGGTGTCGTCGGACGGCCCGCCTAAGCGGCGGGCGGCGCGAGTGCTGCCATGCCCATACTTTAAGGCCCAGCTTGATCGTCTAGGCGGACGTATGACGCCGATCCGGCGGGCCGCCCTCGCGGCCGCGACCGTCGCGATGCCGGCCCCGGCGGTGTCCGGCCGCCTCGGGACCGATGACGACGCCAAGGCGTCACAGCCGGCCGCCAAGGTCGGGATCACCGTCGCGAACCCGGCGAAGGTGCTGGCGCAGGGCACCTTTCCCTCGTCGATGGCCCCCGGCACCACCGTGGACAGAAACTCAAGCGGTACGTCGTGCGCGACATCGCGTTCGCCGAGGCGGTGATCCCACTGGAGGAGCGGCAGCAGGGCGGAGGATCAGGTCGCCGCGGGGGGTTACCGTCCCGGTACGCGTGACCGGCTTCACCGACGACATCGGCACGCCGGCCGCGAACCTCACGCTCTCCCGCGCACGCGCCGAGGCCGTACGGGCCGAGCTGTCCGGACGTGAAGGACCCGATCACCGCCGCGTGGAGATCTCCTACCAGAGCGGCTGGCCGCGGTGACGAAGCCCACAGGTCCTTCCTGTCCGATCGGTCAGATCTGACCGATCGGACAGCTATTCTGGTCGCATGGCCCGTTCCTCCACCGCGCTGCACGAACAGCTCCTCGCCGCGGCGCTGCGGCTGTTCGTTCAGCACGGGTTCCGCGGGACGTCGCTGGCGGACATCGCCGCGGAGGTCGGCTGCTCGAAGGCCTCGCTGCTGTACCACTTCAGCAACAAGGAGGCGATCCTCGGCGAGCTGCTGCTGCCGGTCGGCAAGGAGATGGTCGCGCTGGACGCCCGGCTGGCCGACCTGGAAGGCGACGCCGCCGTACGCGCCGGGATCACCGGGCTGGTGGACCTGACCGTACGGTTCCGGCAGGAGATCAAGGTGCTGTTCGACAACATGGCCGACGCCACCGCGCTGCGGGAGGCCGACATGGAGGGTCTCGACGGCGTCGGGCACCGGCTGGTCGGCGTGCTGGCGGGCGGCTCATCCGACCCGTTCGACCGGGTGGCCGCGACGATGGCGCTGGGCGGCATGTTCCTGACCGGCGGCGGCCAGCTCGAGATGGACGAAGAGACCCTGCGCGAGGCGATGACCATCAGCGCCCTGCGGACGCTGGGCCGTACGCCCGGCTGATCCCCCGCCCGCCCACACCGATCTGACGCCGGATCCGCCGCTCCGGCCTCCCCCACCGCTGCCCGCAGCTCTTTTCGTGCTGCCAGAAGGAAAGGCTGTCCCCCCATGGCGAGCTTGCTGTACCGGCTCGGCCGCGCGTGCTTCCGGCACCGCGGCCGGGTCGTGGCCGTCTGGCTGATCCTGCTGGCCGCGCTGGGCGCGGCGGCGTTCGCGTTCAAGGGCCCGACCAGTGGTGAGTTCCGTATGCCCGGGACCGAGTCCCAGCGGGCGATGGACGCCCTGAGGAAGGAGTTCCCCGCCGCCGGCGGCGCCACCGGGACCATCGTCGTCGCCGCCCCCGCGAAGACGAAGCTCACCGAGGCGCAGGTGGCGCCCATCGTCGGGCAGGCGAAGGCGGTCCCCGGCGTGGTCGGGGCGGTCGACCCGTTCCAGGCCAGGTCGGTCTCGCCCGACGGCCGCTACGCCCTCATCCAGGTGCAGTTCGCCGGGCAGGTCGCCGACATCACCGACGCGCAGCGCACCGCGTACAAGGACATCGCGCACGGCGCGCACGGCGGGCTGCGGGTGGAGACCGGCGGTGACGCCGCCAAGGACGGCGGCGGCGGTGAGGCCACCGAGGGGATCGGCGTGGTGGTCGCGGCGGTGGTGCTGCTCGTCACCTTCGCTTCCCTGGTGGCCGCCGGGATGACCCTGCTCAACGCGTTGATCGGCGTCGCGGTGGGCATGGCCGGGCTGTACTCACTGACCAGCGTGGTCCAGCTCAACGACGCCAGTCCGGTGCTGGCGCTGATGCTCGGCCTGGCCGTCGGCATCGACTACTCGCTGTTCATCACCTCCCGCTACCGCCAGTACCGGCTGGACGGGACCGAGCCGGGCGAGGCGGCGGGACGCGCGATCGGCACCGCCGGATCGGCGGTGGTGTTCGCCGGCGCCACCGTGGTGATCGCGCTGGCCGGCCTCTCGGTGGTCGGCATCCCGTTCCTGGCCGCGATGGGCCTGGCCGCCGCCGGCACCGTCGCGATCGCGGTGCTGGTCGCCCTGACCCTGCTGCCGGCGGTGCTGGCCCTCGCCGGCGCCAAGGTCCTGCCCCGCCGCCACCGCGCCGGCCGGGTGGGCGTCCACGAGAAGGAAGGGCTCGGGTACCGGTGGGGACGCGTCGTCACACGGCTGCGCCTGCCGATCCTGCTGGTCGGCGTCGTGGCGCTGGGCGCGCTGGCCCTGCCGGTGACGCACATGCGCCTGGCGCTCCCCGACGCCGGCACCGCGGCCAAGGGCTCGGCCCAGCGCAAGGCGTACGACCTGACCAGTGAGGGCTTCGGCAAGGGCTACAACGGACGGCTCATCGCCGTGGTCTCCGGCCACGACACCGCCGCCACCCGTACCGCCACCGAGCAGACCGCCGGCCTCCTGAACGGCGTCCACGGTGTACGGGCCGTCGCGCCCGCCCAGTACAACGAGGCCAAGACCACCGCCCTGCTCGCCGTCATCCCCACCACCGGTCCCAGCGACGCCGCCACCGAGGACACCGTCCACGCCATCCGCGACAAGGTGGCCGCCGTCCAGGGCGCCGACGTCGCACTGACCGGCACCACCGCGGTCGGCATCGACATCTCCGAGAAGCTCGCCCACGCTCTGCCCATCTACCTGCTGCTCGTGGTGGGCCTGTCGATCCTGCTGCTCATGCTGGTCTTCCGGTCGATCCTCGTGCCGGTCAAGGCCGCCGCCGGGTTCCTGCTCACGGTCGGGGCGACCTTCGGCATCACCACCGCGGTCTTCCAGCAGGGCCACCTGGCCGGCCTCGTCGGGGTGGCCACTCCCGGACCGTTGATCAGCTTCCTGCCGATCATCCTGATCGGCATCCTGTTCGGCCTGGCCATGGACTACGAGGTCTTCCTCGTCTCGAAGATGCGCGAGGACTTCGTCCACGGCGACACACCTCGGCAGGCGACCGTCAACGGTCTCGGCGCGAACGCTCGCGTCGTCACCGCCGCCGCCATCATCATGATCTCGGTGTTCGCCGGATTCATGATCACCCCCGACCCGATCATCAAGTCCATCGGCTTCGCGCTGGCCGTCGGCGTGTTCATCGACGCCTTCATCGTTCGCATGACCCTCGTGCCCGCCGTCATGGCGGTGCTGGGCCGTGCCGCCTGGTGGCTGCCCCGCCGGCTCGACCGCGTCCTGCCCGACCTCGACATCGAGGGCGAGAAACTCCGCCGCGAGCCCGCCGTGCGGCAGGAGGCCCACTACACCTACAGCGGCCGCTAGACCGTGCGTCCGACACCCCCCAGGTCCCGGCCGAAGATCGTACGGGAGCTCCTCCTCGTCATCGTCCTGTACGGCCTCTACCGGCTGGGACGGCTCGCGGCGAACGGTCACGTCTCCGAGGCCTTCGCCAATGCCGCGCGGGTGTGGAGCTGGGAACGCACCGTGCACCTGCCCGACGAGGCCTCCGTGCAGGGCCTCATCCTGCACGGCCGAGCCCTGGAGAAGGCCGCCAACCTCTACTACTCCAACGTCCACTTCCCGGCCATGATCGTGTTCTTGGTGTGGATGTTCTGGCGGCATCCCACCCACTACGTGTGGGTACGCCGCGTCCTCACCGCGCTCACCGGCGCCGGTCTGGCCCTGCACCTGGCCTTTCCTCTGGCGCCACCGCGCATGGTCCCGGCCTTCGGCCTCGTCGACACCGGACGCCTGGTCGGCCCCTCCCCGTACGGCGACGTCGACACGCAGGGCCTGGCGAACCAGTTCGCCGCGATGCCCTCCCTGCACGTGGGCTGGGCGCTCGTCATCGCGATCGGCCTCATCACCGTGGGCCGCAGCCGATGGCGCTGGCTCTGGCTGGCCCATCCCGCCGCCACCTTGTTCGTCGTGGTGTCCACCGCCAACCACTACTGGCTCGACGGCATCGTGGCCGCCGCCCTGCTGGGCGCCTCGCTGTTCCTGATCCCCCCAAGGCGCCGAGCACGACTGACAGACGCCCGACTATCGAAGCCGCACCCTCCGACAGCCGCCCGATCAGCCCGAGCTCTTCCCCCACTCGACCCGCCAATGCACACCGCGACGGGGCACTAGCATCATGGAATCGTCGGTGGACGACGATCCGCCCGGACAGGGAAAGGGCAATCCGCCATGCTCGATGTCATCGGCGTTGGATTCGGGCGTACTGGGACCTTGTCGTTGAAGTCAGCCCTGGAACGGCTCGGATTCGGCCCCTGCCACCACATGACCGAACTTCTCCAGAACGCCGAGCAGATCTCACAGTGGGAGCGAGTCGTCCGCGAGGAGAATCCCGACTGGGACGCGGTCTACCGTGGATACCGCGCGACGGTCGACTGGCCGGGCGCGCACTTCTGGCGTCAGCTCAGCGAGCATTTCCCCCGCGCCAAGGTGATCCTCACGGTGCGTCATCCGCGGCGCTGGTACGAAAGCGCGAGGGAAAGCATCTACCAGGCGTCCGTCGGTCCCGCACCGGCCGATCCGGGTCTGGCCCTGATGCGGCAGGTCGTGCACGAGATCGTCTGGAAGGGGGAGTTCGACGGCCGGTTCGATGACGCGCGACACGCCATCCGGATGTTTGAGCAGCACAACGAGGCGGTGTGCCGCGAGATCCCGGCCGACCGGCTGCTGGTCTTCGAGATCACGCAGGGCTGGCGGCCTCTGTGCGAGTTCCTCGGCGTGCCCGTGCCGGACGAGCCGTTCCCCCACGGCAACGACCGGCAGTCGTTCGCCGAGCTGAGGAGGCGGCTCTCCTCGGGGAACCCCGAGCAGGCTTGACGCATTATGTCGAGAAGGCCTGACTCCTCATGTTGCGTGAACTCCACATAATCTACTGTCCCGATCGGCATTACGAAATTCGAATGTAACGACGCGGCCGATGGCGGCACCCCATTCGGGAAGGGCAATCAGCCTATTCCGCAACTGCCGATCGAGACGTGACCATAATTACTCTCTGTGATCGACGGAATCATCCGCGTGCGCGCACCGGCCAGTAGCGGCAAAAGCGTCATATGCGCACTCGACCGCCGGAACGGAGCGTGTGATGCCGGGAATCGTGTTCTCACCGCGGACCGCTCCCCGGCATGGCCGGCGACGGCCGATCCCGCGAAACCGGCTGACCGCCCTGCTCCCCGGGCGAGCGGACTGGGCCGCGATGCGGCGTGACCCGCGCCGGGACGTGCTGGCGGGGCTGTCGGTCGCGGTCGTGGCGCTGCCACTGGCGCTGGCCTACGGCGCGAGTTCGGGCCTCGGCGCCCGGGCCGGGCTGGCCACCGCGGTGGTGGCCGGCGCGCTCGCGGCGATCTTCGGCGGCGGCGCGCTTCAGGTGTCCGGGCCGACCGGGGTGATGACCGTGGTGCTCGTCCCGATCATCCGCCACCACGGCGTGGAAGGTGCCCTGCTCGCCGGGATGATGGCGGGCGTCCTGCTCGTCCTGGCGGCGCTGGCCCGGCTGGGCCGGTACGCGCGCTGCGTGCCGGCCTCGGTGGTGGAGGGGTTCGCGGTCGGGGTGGCCGTGGTGATCGCGCTGCAGCAGGTCCCGGCCGCGCTCGGGCTCGGCGCGCGGCATGGGGAGAAAGTATGGCGAGTGGCTGCCGCGACCGTCGCCGACTACGCGAGAGACGTACGGCCGGCGCCCCTGCTGATGGCGGCGGCGGTGGCCGTGGCGATGACGGTGGGCAGCCGGCGTCTGCCGAAGGTGCCGGTCGCCCTGATCGCCATCGCGGCGGCGACGCTGGTCGCCCGGTTCCTGCCCCTGCACCTCGAACGCGTCGGCGAGGTGCCCGCCGGTCTGCCCGTCCCGTCGCCGCACTTCCTCGACTTCGGCGTCGCGGTGGCCCTCCTGCCGTCAGCGCTGGCGATCGCGGTGCTGGCCGCCCTGGAGGGACTGCTGTCGGCCGCGGTCGTGGACGCGCTGGGCGCGGGAGAGCGCAGCGACCCGGACCGGGAACTGTTCGGGCAGGGCCTGGCCAACCTGGCGGTGCCCTTCGTCGGCGGGGTTCCCGCGACGGCGACCCTGGCCCGTACGGCGGTCAACGTCCGATGCGGCGCGACGTCCCGGCTCGCCTCCCTCACTCACGCCCTCGCACTGGCCGCGATCGCGTTCATGGCCGGCGGCCTGGTCTCGGCCATCCCCCGCGCCGCGCTGGCGGGGCTGATGCTCGGCGCAGCCGTGCGCATGATCAAGATCAGGTCGTTGGCCGCGATCGTGCGCACCAGTCTCAGCGACGCTCTGATCGTGGCGTTCACGCTGACCGTCACGGTGATGGTGAACCTCATCGCGGCGGTCGCCGCCGGAGTGGTCATCGCGACCGTGGTCACCGTGGCCGCGCTCGCCCGAAGCGGGCGCATCGAGGCGATGCCCCTGGAGGGCGCGGACGGAGACGACACCGGTGAGGAGCGTACGGCCGCCGGCGACATCGGCCTCTACCGGCTGGAGGGTCCCTGGTTCTTCGCCGCCAGTCACCGGCTCGTCCAAGGGCTCGGCCAGGTGAGCGGACGGCGGGTGGTGATCTTCAGCATGGCCGGCGTCTCGGCTCTGGACCTGACGGCGGCCCGCGTGCTCGGTGAGACGATCACGCAGTTGCGCGGTCGCGGCGTGACCGTGCTGCTGGCCGGGGTACGCCCCCGCCATCACCGGCTCATCGCCCACGCGACCGACGGTGCGCACCTGCCGCCCGCCGACCTGCTCCACCCGGACCCCGCCGCCGCCCTCCTCCACGCGCGCTCGCTCGTCGGTACCCCCGACCCGCCGTCCCCGCGCCGCGCATGACTCGGCGCGGCCCGCAATGAGCGGTCGGGCCAAGACCTCCTTCCCCCGGCCGCACCGTCGTCGCCCCGTTCCGCCAGTGTCACAGTCCGTCATCGGGTGCCTATGTTGCGTGATGTCCTTCTCTTACAGAACTAACCGTGAGGAGTGGGGGCATGCCGGTTCTGGGTGCTCTGCGCACGGAGGCGCCCCGGCCCCGGATCGTGCGCGAGCATCCGCGCGCCGCATGGCTCGCGGCGACGACGGTGTGCGCGGGCACGTTCCTCGGGCGATGCGACGCCGGCGCCGTCGTGTTCTCGCTGCCCGCACTGCGGCGGCACTTCGACGTGTCGCCGGTCGCGGTCCAGTGGGTGTCATTCGGCCACCTGCTGACCCTGGCCGCGGTGGCGGCCCCGATGACCCGCATGGTCGACGCGCTCGGTCCCAAGCTGACCTGGACATACGGATTCGTGGTGGTCACGGGGGCCTCGGCCGTGTGCGGGCTGACGCCCTCCCTGACGGTCCTCATCGCGTTCCGGGTGGTGCAGGCGATGGGCGCGGCCATGGTCCAGGCCGGCGGCCTCGCGCTGATGAGCACCGGCGTCGTTCCGGGTAGACCATCGACTGGCGCGGCGTCGCTCCTCGGCCTGGTGGCGGGACCGGTCGCCGGCGGCCTGATCATCGCCTCGGCGGGCTGGCGCTGGGTGTTCCTGGCCGGCGTTCCGGCCGGATGCGCCGGTGCGGTGGCCGGGCGCTGCCTGCTCCCCCGGACGCGCGTCTCCCGAAAGTCGCATGCCCTGCCGCGCGGCGGGCGGAGGTCGCCGGGTCTCACCCTGACCGCCCGGTTCGCGGTGTTCGCACCGCTGGTGCTGCTCCCGCGGCTGTGCGCGGCCGACGGTGTGCCTCCGGCCGTGGCCGGGCTGATCACCGCCACGCCGCCCGCCGGATTCGTCCTCGCCGCCCTCCTCGGCCCGGCGCACCGTACCCGCCTTCGTGTGATGGTCGCCGCGGCCGGCTGCGTCGCCGTCATCGCCGGCATCACCGTGGAGCCCGCCCCTGGAGCGGTGAACACGATCCTGCTCGCCGCCCTCGGCGTCCTCCTGGGCACGCTCGTCATCGCGCGCGACACCGTCCCGACGCCCTCGGTGGACCGCGCGGTGGCGGCCGGCGAGCTGGGCATGGCGCTGGCGGTGGTGACCGTCACCCTCACCGGGTCACCCGGCGGCGGCCGGCTCGCTCTCGCCGCGATCGCCCTCGCCGTGCTCGTCCTGGCGGCGCCGATCGCCGTACGGCTCCCACGCGCCCGCCGGCGCGTCACGCCGGTCACCGCCGCGGAGACACCGCCGGACGCGCGATTCCTGCTCGCCAACGAGCGCACGTTCCTCGCGTGGAACCGTACGGCGCTGGCCCTGGTCGCGGCGGGGCTGGCGGTCGCCCAGCTCCTGCGCCCGTTCCCGGGCGTCCCGTGGGGGCGGCCGGCGCTCGCCGTCCCGCTGATCCTCCTGGGCGCCGTCATCGCGGTGATCGGCCACCTGGAGCTGAGCCGTAACCAGCGCGCCCTGTACCGGTCCGAACCCCTGCCACGGTCCGTCCTGCCCAAGGTCCTGACGTTCGCCGTCGGGGTCATCGCGCTGGTCTCCGCGACGGTCCTCGTCCTGTCCGCCGCGCACGGCCGATGACCGGACGACCCGAGACGGCGTCCGACCCGGGCCTGGCGGAGGAGCGCACGGAACTGGCCTGGCGACGGACCGCCATCGCCTTCGCCTCGCTCAGCGGCGCGCTGGTGAAGGTGCACCCCGCCATCGGCATCCCCGCGCTCGCCCTCAGCGCCCTGGTAACCGGCGCCCGTCGTCCCGTCCTGACGACCGTGGCGGTCGTGGCCGTCTCACTGATGACGCTCACGGCCGTGCTGGTGAAGGGCTGACGGGCCGTCGCGGTCAGCGGTCCGCGCGCGGCGTACGGTTCAGGTCGGCGAGGAGCGCGTTGTAGGCGGCCAGGACCGCGTCGTCCTCGTCGACGTCCCCGCTGGTCCGGAGCCGCTCGCGGTCCTGCCGCGCGGTGTCGCCGTGCCCGGTGCCGGCGAGGGCCGCCTGCCGGGCCGACTCCAGGAACGCGCCGGCCCGCGCGGCCTCCGGCGACCGGTCCGTGAACCACCGGGCGGCGACGACCAGCATCATCACGAACATCAGGCCGTCGCCGCCGATCCACATGACGGCGCCCGCGCCGTGGACGTCGGCCAGCGGGCCCGGCCCCCACGACGGCTGCGTCCGGGCGTAGGCGGGAAAGGGCGGGTGGGTGGCCTGCAGCAGGACGATCCCCACGATGGTGTCGGCGGACATGCCCATGAACAGGCTGAACAGCCGCAGCGGGTACGGCAGCCCGTCACGGGGTGAGTCGGCGGTCAGCAGCCGGGAGAAGTACAGGTACCCGCCGCCGAGGTAGAGGGCGCGCTCGAGTGCCATCAGTCCCGGCGATCCCATCATCACGTCCATGAAGGACGACAGGTGGACGCCGAACAGCACCGCCGCGTATCCCGCCAGTCCGGTGAGCGGCGAGCGGAGGAACCTGGCGAACCACGTGCCCCGGATCGACTCGACGCGATCGCGGGCGGCCCCGCGAGTGGCGCGCAGCAGAAGGGTCGTCGGGTGCCCGAGGCACAGCAGCCACGGCGACACCATGATCAGCATCAGGTGCTCGATCATGTGCACCCACAGCAGGCCCGCGTCCCCGTACACGCCGGGGCTGCCCATGATCGCCGCGCCCGCGACCGCGAGCCCGGCCGTGAACGCGGCCGTACGAGCGAGCGGCCATCGCGTCCCGCCCCGGCGCGCCGCGACCACGGCCCCGAGGTAGAGCAGCAGGGCGAGTGTCAGGAGTGCGGCGGTGACGGGCGCGAACCGCCACGTGGTGAACGCCTGGCCCCAGGTGAGCGGCGCCAGGGGGTCGCCCATCGTCATGGGATGGTCCATCAGAGTCTCTCCAGGAGGTCTTGGCCGAGATGGCCGCCGGGATCACAGCCACGCGGGACCGCGAACAGCGCGCTGGAGGTGTGCCGGAGGTACCGGCTCAGGTCGTCCGCGAGCGCGAGCCGCTGCTGGATCCGGGTGAAGCCGCCGGCCGGGTCGGACTGGAAGGCCATGAACAGCAGGCCCGCGTCCGGCGAGCCGTCGGTTCGGTGGCCGTCGAAGTAGGAGAAGCCCTTGCGCAGGATGGTCGCGCCCTCGTTCGACTCCGGAGACGCCTGCCGGACGTGGGCACCCGGCCCGATGGCGAGCGAGCCGTCGGGGTTCTGCCGGTCCAGGTCGAAGGGCGTGAGCTCGGTACCGCCCGACAGCGGCGCGCCGGTGTCCTTGCGCCGTCCGACGACCTGCTCCTGCCGGTGCCGGGGCAGAGTGTCCCAGTCGTCGAGGAGCATGCGGATCCGCCGGAAGACCAGGTAGGTCCCGCCGCGCATCCACGCCGGCCCGGTGTCGCCGACGAAGATCTTCGAGTCGAATCCCGGGTCGCCGGGCCGGGGGTTGCCGGTACCGTCCAGCTGGCCCATCAGGTTGCGCGGAGTGGCGTTCTGTCCGGTCACCACGCCGTCGGTGGTGCTGAACCCGCTCATCTGCCATCGGACGCGCGCGGTGCCCCGCGCCAGCCGGGTGAGCGTACGCAGGGCGTGCGCGACCACGATGGCGTCGTCCGCGGTGAACAGCACCCCGACGTCGCCGTCGCTCCGGGCCGGGTCGATCTCGTCGCGGGGGAAGGCGGGCAGCGGGGCCAGCGCGGCCGGAACCGGGACGCGGAGGCGGCGCAGCAGCGAGGCGCCGAACCCGGCCGTGATCGTCAGCGCGGCCGGGCCGTACCCCGCCGCCATCGCGTCGTCTCCGGACGGCGCCCGGCCCGCGGTCAGCTCCCGTGCCGCGCCGGTCCAGGCGCGGAGCATCGACCGCAGCCGGGCCGCGTCCGCCCCCGGCTCGAGGTCGAAGGCGGCGAACCAGCCGTGCGCGGCGTACGGCGCGAGGATCCCGGCCTGGTGCCGGCCGTCGAAGGGGATCCGGTGCCCGCCGCGACCGCGTGCGGACTCGCCGCGTGTCGCGGCGGCCACGCCCGCGCCGCCGGTGGCCACGGCGGCGCCTCCCGCGAGTGCGGTCATCGCGAGCAGTCCGCGGCGGCTCACGCGCCGATCGGGGTCACGTGCCATCGGGCCGGTATCCGATCGGCTCGACCGGCGCCCGTACGGTGATCGGGGCGGACCGGCGGAAACGGAGCGTCAACGTGACGTGGTCCCCCGGCCGCAGTGACCGTACGGGCCGTTCGAGCATGACGTGATATCCGCCGGGGCGGAACACCAGCCGTCCCCGGGCGGGCACCGCGACCGAGCCGACCATCTCCATGGTCCGGCCGGTGCTGCGGTGCATCATCGTCTCGGCGGCGACGTCGCTGCCGACCCCGGTCAGCTCGTCCCCGGCGCCTCCCTCGTCGACGACCGTGAAGTAGGCGGCGGCGACGTCGGGCGAGGCCGGCCGGGGCACGTACGCGCCCACGACCCGCAGCTTCGGCCTGCTCGTGGGAGTGGACGACGTCCACGCCGCGAGCGCGGCGACGGCCACGACGACCGCCACGCCCATGGCCAGGAGCGGCGTCCGCCGGCTCACGTGTCGCCGCCCTTCGTGGTCGTCTCCCGCAGGAGTTTTGGCAGGTCGGCGGCCCAGTCGGCGGCGGTGACACCGGCCGTGTAGATGAGGTGCGCGCGGTGGTCGGCGCCGAACGGCAGCACCTCGGCGCCGTGGGTGACCTCGTAGTCGCCCGTGGTCGACGACGGCCGTTCCAGGGCGATCCCGAGCGGCTTGGCCGCCGCCTGGATCTTGGCGTAGTCGCCGGTCAGCCCGATGAAGGACGAGTCGAACGAGGCCAGCCAGGACTTGATCACCTTCGGGGTGTCGCGCCACGGGTCGGTGGTGATGAACACCACCGCGATCCGGGCGCGCTGGGCCGGGGCGAGTTTCCGCAGCGCCGCGGCCAGGTCGGCCATGGTCGTGGGGCACACGTCCGGGCAGTGGGTGTAACCGAAGTAGACCAGCGTCAGCCTGCCCTCGGTGGCCTTCCTGAGGTTCACCGGGCGTCCCGAGGCGCCGGTCAGCGTCAGGTCGGGTTCGCGCAACGGCGTGCTGATCCTCGTGCCGTGCAGATCGGGGGTGGGCCCGGCGACCTTCACCGGAGGTGAGTCGGCCTGGTTTCCGCAGGCGGCCAGCGTCGTGAGGAGCCCGAGCGCGGCGGCCCCGGCGAGCCGCCGGGCGGTTGCGGCCCCGGGACCGGCGACTCGGGCGCCGCGTCCGGTGGCATGGGAGAAGAACATCGTGATCCTGAGCATGGTGAACGGGCGTACGGCGACCACGGCGTCGCCTCCGGCGACAGAGGGCTCATGGACGGCCCCCGGACCGGTCAGGCGAAACCGGGTGAAGCGGCGCCGGCGGTGGCGCCGCGTGTGATCACGCGAAGTACGTGCCGACGGCCCGAGGCGGCCCTCGCCGCACCAGCGCGTGGCGCAGCGCCGCGAGAGCGGGCGGGGACTCGTCCTCACCTCGCCAGGGGTCCGCGCCGGCCGGCCCGCGATCCGCGTCGACACAACCCCGGAGGAAGACCGCGAACGCCCGCAGCGTGCGCCCCACGAGGGATCCGACGATCACGCCGAGCGCGTGCCACAGCGCCCGCTCACCGGCGTACAGCCACAGGGCGACCAGCAGCCCGGCCAGCGCGTGGGCGCCCCACATGCCGGCCGACATCCCGCCGTCGTGCGGCATCCCCGCCGGCATGCCGGCACCGGTGAGGTGGTGCATGCCGCCGTGCGTCACCATGCCGAGGCGGCCGGGAGCCGTATCCGGGTCCGCCGGCGTGGACCAGGTGAACCACAGGTGGAGGCAGCTCTGCGCGACCTCCACGGCGAGCAGGATCCACCACAGCGGCCGTCGCCGGTCGGCCAGGCAGTACCCGACCGCGCTCACGACGGCCAGGGCGATCCAGCCGGACCACGCCGGCGCCGGACGCGACGCCATCAGGTCATGCCCGGCCTTGGACAGCACGACGCACACCGAGGCGAAACCCCCGGCGCGCACCAGCCGAAACCACCCAGGCAGAACCATGACCTCACTGAAAACTACGACGTGTAGTACATCGAGGCTACACCGGGCCGCCAAAGCCGAGGACACCCGGTAGCCACCCGATCACCTCGCGGACGCGGTGGGGAGGTGGAGGAGGCGTTCGAGGACGGGCAGCGGTGGTGTGCGGGTGGTGGCGCGGAGTGCGGTGGCGCGGTCCCAGAGGGTGCGGGCCTCGGTCACCCGGCCGAGCGCGTCGGCGGCGCGGGCCAGTGCGTAGGTGGCGAGGGCGCGGCGGTAGTCGTCGGCCGGGCGCGCGGCGACCTCCAGGGCGGTGTTCGCCGCTTCGCGGGACTCCTCCACGCGGCCGAGGCGCAGCAGGCTCTCCGCCCTCCCGAGCAGCGCCAGCCACTCGGCCTGCCGATGGCCTGTCTCGGCCGCGAGCCGCACGGCCTCCGTGCCGTTGGCCTGGGCGGCGTCGTGCCGGTCCAGTTCGCAGTACGCCACGGTGAGCATCGCCAGGGTCAGGGCGGCGCCCAGCCGGTCCCGGCAGCCGCGCTGGAGCCGCAGCGCCGCGTCGAGCAGGGCCACCGCCTCCTCCGCGTCGCCGCGGGCCAGGTGGATCTCGCCGATGTTGTGGAGCAGGAGGCCCCGCTGCAGGGGCAGCTTCATCAGCTCGTACCGGCTGAGCGCCCGCGCGTAGTAGGTGAGCGCCCGCTCGTCGTCGCCGCGCAGCTGGTACAGGTGCCCCAAGTGGGAGAGCACGCTGGCCTCGCCGGTCGGCGAGCCGGTCCGCTGCGCCAGTCCGAGCGCGCGGTTCAGCTTCTCCGCCGCCGCGTCGAAGCGGCTCGCCTGCTGGTCGGCCCCGCTGAGGATGGTCCAGGCCAGGATCTCGCCGCGGCGGTCGCCGAGCCGGTCGGCGACCCGGCGCGCCTGCTCGGCGAGGAGCGCGTAGTCGCTCCAGTGTCCGCCGCGTGGCAGGTAGGACTGGAGCACCCACATCAGGTCGATGGCGAGGCGGGCGGAGCGGTCGGGTGTGTCGGCCAGGCGCCGGGCCAGTGCGACCATCCCGTCGCGTTCGGCCTCCAGCCACGCCACCGCCTCGGAGGGGCCGGTGAACGGGGGCGGGACGGCCCAGTCCGGTTCCAGCCAGTCCCCCGCGATCTCGGCCACCGGGTCGTCCCGCAGGCAGCGGGCCGCCTCTCGCGCCGTGCCCAGGTAGTGGCTCGCGAGCCGGCGCAGCGCGGCGTCCCCGTCCCCGCCGTCCTCGGCCGAGGCCAGCTCAGCGGCGAAGAGCCGTACGAGGTCGTGCATCCGGTAGGAGTCCGGGCCCTCGGCGTGGACGAGCTGGGCGTCGGCGAGCCGGTCCAATGCGTCGCGCGCCACCCGGGGGACGTCGTCGAGCAGCGCGGCCACCGCCTGCGCGCGGACGTGGGACAGGCCGGCGGCACCGGCGAGGCGCAGGGCGCGGGCGGCGACCGGATCGGCGGCCGCCAGGTCGCGGTAGCCGACCCGCAGGCAGGTGCGTACGGCCAGGTCGCCGTGGCGCAGCTCGTCCAGGCGCGCCGCGTCGTCGTCGAGCCGGTCGGCCAGCATCGCCACCGGCCATTCGGGCCGGGCGGCCAGCCGCGCGCCGGCCACGCGGACCGCGAGCGGCAGCCGGTCGCCGTGCCGCACCACCCGCGCGGCCGCCTCCGGCTCGGCGTCGATCCGCTCCGTACCGGCCAGCTCGGCCAGCAGGCGCACGGCCTCGGCCTCGCTCAGCGGATTCACCGGCAGCACGATCGCGTCGAGCGGGTCCAGCGGCCGGCGGCCGGTGATCAGGACGGCGCACCCGGCGGTCGCGGGCAGCAGCGGCGTCACCTGCTCGGCGCCGGCCGCGTTGTCCAGCACGACCAGCAACCGGCGGTCCGCCAGCACCGACCGCAGGCGTGCGGCGTCCTCGTCCGGATCGCCGGAGATCTCCGCCGACGGCACGTCCAGCGCGCGCAGGAACCGGGCCAGCACCGTGGTGGCCGGGACCGGCGCCGAGGTCAGGCTGGTGCCGCGCAGGTCGGCGTAGAGCTGGCCGTCCGGGAACCGCGCGGCGGCGGCGTGCGCGGCGCGGAGCACCAACGCCGACTTGCCCACGCCGCCGGGACCGTGGACGGCGACCGCGACCGGGCCGTCCGGCACGGCCTCCAGCGCGGAGCGGATCGCGGCCAGTTCGGCGGCGCGGCCGACGAAGAACGGTGTGACGCGCGGCAGCTGGCGTGGCGCCGCCGGCTCCGCGGCGACCGTGGCCGTGATCAGGGCCCGCCGCGGCGGCGGGAGCTCGTCACGCCGTAACACCACCTGCTGCAGGGCGCGGAGTTCCTCTCCCGGGTCGATGCCCAGCCCGTCGGCGAGCGCGGCGCGCGCGTCGGCGTACGCGGCCAGCGCCGCGGCGGGGTCGCCCTGCCGGTACAGCGCGGTCATCAGCTGGACCCAGGCGCGTTCGCGCAGCGGATGACCGGCCAGGTGGCGGCGCAGCCCGCCGGCGGCCTCCTCGTACCGGCCGAGGTCCAGCAGCGCCGCGAACCGGTCCTCGCCGACGTTGAGCCGCTGCTCGTCGAGGATCTCGGCGGTCATGGCCAGGACGGGACCGTGGCGTGGCCCGGCGAGCGGCGCGCCGCGCCACAGGCCGAGGGCGCGGCCGAAGTGCTCGGCCGCGGTCGCGGGATCGCCCGGCAGCGCGGCCCGGCCCGCCGCCGCGTGCCGCTCGAACACGCACAGGTCCACGTCGACCGGTTCGACGTCGAGGCGGTAGCCCGCCGGGTGGCCGGTGAACCGGCCGGCGCGCGAACCGAGCAGGCGGCGCAGGCCCATGGCGTACGTGCGCAGGTTCGCGCCGGCCGAGGGCGGCGGCGCGCCGTTCCAGATCTCGGTGATCACCCGCTCACGTGCCACCGTCTCACCCGGATGCACCAGCAGGAGTGCGGCGAACGTCCACAGCTTCCCGCCGGAGGCGACCCGCTCTCCGGAGTCCGTCCGGACGGTGACCGGTCCGAGCACCCGGAAATCCACCCTTGGCACCTCCGCGACGGCCGGCGAGACGGTCGTCACCGACGGTACGCACGGCGACCGGAACGGACATCCGGCACAATAATGATGTTTTCCTGCAACCCACGGTGTCGGCGACGCCCGTCCGCGCCCACCCCTGGGGGCAGCGGCGGCGCCTCGTGCAACCGACGTGGTACGCGATCGTGCCTACAGTGCCCGCATGATCCTTCGCAGGGCGCTGCGCCGGCCCGGCCCCCGGGCCGGCGACACCGTACTGGCGATCTGCCTGGTCCTCGGCTTCGTCGCAGCGGGCGAGACGTGGGATCCGCCGGGCTGGCGGCCCTTCGACACCCTGGCGATCCTGCTCAGCGCCGTCGCCGGGCTGCCGCTCGCGCTGCGCCGGCGGTACCCGCGGACGATCCTGCTCGTCTCGTGCGCGGGGTACGCCGGCTACATAGCGGCCGGCTACGTGCCCTCGATCACCGTCTGGGCATCGTTGCTGGCCGTCTACACGGTCGCCGCGACGCGGCCGCCGCGCGACCTCGTGCTGGGGATGGCGCTCACCATGGCCGTCATCCTGTACGGCGGAGCGTCGCTGCCCGGCCCGCTCGCCGTCATCGAGGCCCTGCTGGTGCCGGCGTGCGTGTGCGCGGTGGGCACGAACGCCCGGCGGCTCTCCGAGCGCAACGTCCAGCTCGCCGACCTGACCGCGCGACTGCGCGTCGAACAGGAGTACCGCGCGCGGCAGGCGGTGGCCGAGGAGCGGGTCCGCATCGCCCGCGAGCTGCACGACGTGGTCGCGCATCACATGTCCGTCGTCTCGGTGCAGGCGGGGCTCGCCCGCTACACGCTGGCCAGCGATCCGCAGACCGCGCGCGGCGCGCTGGACACCGCGCTCGCGACCAGCGGCGAGGCGCTGACCGAGATGCGCCGCCTGCTCGCCGTCCTGCGGATGGCCCGCCCCGACCCCGGCGAGCACGGGTACGGAACCGCGCCCGGCCTCAGCCGGCTCGAGGAGCTGGCCGGGCGGGTGCGCTCGGCGGGCGTGCCGGTGGAGGTGACCGTGACCGGCACACCGCGTCCCCTGCCGTCCGGCCACGACCAGTGCGCGTTCCGCGTCATCCAGGAGGCGCTGACGAACGTCCTGCGGCACGCCGGGCAGGCCCGGGCGTCCGTGACCGTGGCGTACGAGGCGGAACGCGTCGTCGTGCACGTCGTCGACGACGGCCGCGGGGCCGGCGAACGGCCGGCGCCCCACGGCATGGAGGAGATACCGCACGGGTTGCTGGGCATGCGCGAACGCGCCAGTATCTACGACGGCCAAGTGATCGCCGGTCCGCGCCCGGAAGGTGGGTTCGAAGTCGTGTTGACCCTTCCCGTACCTCCGGCGTCGCCGGACGGACCGGTCACGCCGGCCGCGACGCCATGACCGACCCCGGCGCGACGGCCGGAGACCCGGCCGCTCCGACGACGGTCCTCGTGGTGGACGACCAGGTCCTCATCCGGGCCGGCGTCGCCGCGCTGCTGCGGGCCGCGCCCGGCCTCGACGTCGCGGGCGAGGCCGGAGACGGCGAGCAGGCCGTCGCGCTCGCCGCGTCCACGCGGCCCGACGTCGTGCTCATGGACATCCACCTGCCCGGCGTCAACGGCATCGAGGCCACGCGCCGCATCCTCGCCGACGCCGGCGGGGCTCCGCCGCGCGTGCTGATCCTCACCATGTACGACCTCGACGAGTACGTCTACGACGCGCTGCGGGCGGGGGCGTCCGGCTTCCTGCTCAAGGACACCCCGCCCGAACGTCTCCTCGCCGCCGTACGGACGGTCGCCACCGGCGACATGCTCTTCGCGCCCAGCGTGACCCGCCGGCTGATCGAGGCGTACGTGAACCGCAGCGTTCCGGCCAAGACGCCCGACGAGCTCACCAAACGCGAGGTGCTCGTGCTGCGCATGGTCGGCCGCGGAATGGCCAACGCGGAGATCGCTGAGACGCTCGACATCGCCGAGACCACGGTGAAGACGCACGTCAACCGCATCATGACCAAACTGCGCCTCAACAGCCGCGCCCAGGCCGTCGTCTACGCGTACGAGACCGGCCTGGTCAGCCCGTCCGTCTCCGGCTAGTAGTGCTTTGTTAGGTGGTTAAGGCGAGGGGCTGTCGGCAGGTGGGGCAGTGGCCTGTCCAGGTGGCGAGTAGTGCCTGTAGCTCGCGGAGGACTTTGTAGAGGGTCAGGCCGCCCCGGT
>NZ_BSTJ01000011.1:382751-402192 GCF_030269445.1 Actinoallomurus iriomotensis | reverse complement strand
ACTGCTGCAACCGCTGATGATCCACACCAAGGCGCTCCGCCATCGGCTGCATCGACTTACGCTGCCCGTCCAGCAGCAAACCCCGCACATACAGCCCACCCGTGGCGCGCTGATCCGACCGCGGCAACCCCGCGAACACCTCAGCCGCGAACTCCTCCAACCGCGACCGGACCGCGGTGATCTCCCCAGACCTCACACACGATCATCGCCACCAAGATCACAAACGTAACAAAGCACTACTAGGGCCTGTCTCAAAGGTCCCCGTCCGTAGCGAGCGGTGTCCAGGCGGCGCGTCGCAAGGCGGAGGAGGGAGTCAGCCTGGTGTTGGCTGGCGACTGACGACAACGCGGCGAGGCGTCGTCTGGGCGCCGCGCAGTAGGACAGCGGGGCTTTGAGACAGGCCCTACGGCCGGGTCGCGCCGGCGAGTTGCATGAGGCCGTGGGAACGGCGGCGTACGGCCGAGAAGCCCGCCGCGCTCAGACCTTCGGTGAGCTCGCGCGCCCCGAACATGCGGATGCCGGTCGCCCCGCTCACGGCCCCCAGACCCGGGCCGAGGAGCGGCAGTCCCGGCCGGTGCGTGGTCAGCACGACCAGGCGGCCGCCCGGCCGGAGCACACGGGCCATGCTCGCCAGGGCCGCCCAGGGGTCGGCGAACAGGTACAGCCCGCCGTAGCAGCACACCGCGTCGAACGCCGCGTCGGCGAACGGCAGGTCCGCCGCGTCACACCGGACGTACGCCACCTCCGCCGTCCCCGGGGCGGAGGCGGGCGTGTCGGCCACGGCGCGGCTCAGCATCGTGGCCGACGCGTCGGCGCCGATCACCAGGCCGCCGTCCGTGACCCCTTCGGCCAGCGCGCGGGTCACGTTGCCCGGACCGCAGGCCACGTCCAGGACGGTCGCGCCCGGCGTCGCGGCCAGGTCCAGCCACGCACGGGCCAGGGCGTACTCCTGATCGGTGCTCGGCCCGAGCGGGCCGCCCTTGGCGAGCCCGAAGAGCACCGGCCGCCACACCTGCTCGTAGATCCGCGGCAGCCCGGAGGAGCGCATCAGCCGCTGCGCGAGCGTGTCGTGCGTCCCCTCCTCCCCCAGCAGGTCCAGATAGCCGTGGGAGACCTCCGGACGCGCCGGGGGCGACGCGAGCAGCTTCAGCACCCGATCCAGAGCGTCGTCAGCGACCATCCGGAATCCTCAGCCCCGTGTGGGCGGCCGTGAAGGACAGCGTGTCCACGGTCAGTTCGACCGAGCGGCTGATCGCGCGGGAACCGTGGCCGACGTCGGCCTCGTTGCGCAGCAGGATCGGCCGCGCGGCGTCGGAGGTCGCGTGCTGCAGCGCCGCGCACATCTTCCGCGCGTGCAGCGGGTCGACCCGGGTGTCGCTCTCGAACACCGTGAACAGGGTGGCCGGGTAGGCGACACCCTCGCGTACGTGGTGGTACGGCGAGTAGGCGTAGAGCCACTCGAACTGCTCGGGGTCGTCGGCGGAGCCGTACTCCACGTTCCACGTCTGGCCGAGGCCGAACTTCTCGTACCGCACCATGTCCAGCAGCGGCGCGGAGCACACCGCGGCGGCGTACAGGTCCGGCCGCTGGGTGATCGCCGCGCCGACCAGCAGGCCGCCGTTGGAACCGCCGGAGACGGCCAGCCGGTCCGGGGTGGTCCAGCCGTCGGCGATGAGCTTCTCGGCGGCGGCGTGGAAGTCGTCGAAGACGTTCTGCTTCTTGTCCAGCATGCCCGCCCGGTGCCACTCCTCGCCCTCTTCCGAGCCGCCGCGCAGGTTGGCCACGACGAACACGCCGCCGGCCTCCACCCAGGCGAGCGTCGTGGCGTTGTACGCCGGGGTCAGGGGGATGTTGAAGCCGCCGTAGCCGTACAGGATGGTCGGGCGCGGTCCCTCGCCGCCGGGGCGCGCGACGACGAGCATCCGGACCTCGGTGCCGTCGTAGGAGGTGTAGGTGAGCTGCCGCGCCTCCACGTCGGGCACCTCGACCGCGCCCGGCGCCGATGCCCAGAGGGAGAGTTCGCCGGTCCGCGCGTCGAAGCGGTGCACCGAGACGGGCGTGGTGTTGTCGGAGTAGACGAACCACGCCTCGTGGCCGCCCTCCGGGCGTTCGCCGATGCGGCCGATCGAGCCGAGCCCCGGCAACGGCACCTCGCCGATGCGCTCGCCGGTCTCCAGGTCGTGGATCGTGATCTCGCTGAGCGCGTGACGGGTCCAGCCGGCGAGCAGCACCGGCCGGTCGAGGTCGTCCAGGATCGCGAAGTCGGACAGGACCGCCTCGGGGTCCTCCGGGATCAGGTCGCGCCACGTCTCGTGCGACGGCGAGGCCGGGTCCGTCACGCACAGCCGGCTGCGGGGTGCGTCGCGGTCGGTGAAGACGTACGCGCGGCCGTCGCGGCCCACGTACAGGCCGGTCTCCGCGTCGACGCCCTCCTGCACGGCCGTGAACTCGGGCGCCTCCAGCGACGAGGTGCGCAGGTCGGCGATCCACAGGTCGTTGCGCGGCGCGGTGCCCTGGGAGGCCGACAGCGTGAGCCAGTTGCCGTCGCGGCTCACCGAGACACCGTAGTAGTTGGTCTTCTCCAGGCCCGCACCGAAGATCATCACGTCGTCGGTCTCCGGGTCGGTGCCGACCCGGTGCAGGTAGACGCGGCGGTGGTACTGCTCCTCGCCGGCGGGCACCTGGTCGGCCGCCAGGCGGCGGACGTAGTAGAAGGCCTCGCCGCCGGGCAGCCACGCGACCGCGGTGTAGCGGCACCGGTCGATGGGCCCTTCCACCCGCTCGCCGGTGGCGATGTCCATGACGTACAGCTTCGACTCCTCGTTGCCCCCGTGGGACAGCTGGTATGCGAGAAGCCGGCCCTCCTTGTCGGGCTGCCAGGAGTCGAGCGTCGTGGTGTGGGTGGGGTCGAGCGCCATCGGGTCGATGAGCGCGCGCTCGGTCCCCTCTTCCCCCTCATTCGCCGGAGGGTCGACCGTGTAGAGAACGGCGTGCTCCTGCTCGGCCGTACGGCGCATGAAGAACCGCCGCTCGCCGCGCCAGACGGGCGCGCCCACGGTGCCGGCGCCCAGCAGCTCACGGATGCGGGCGCGCAGGCGGTCGCGGCCGGGCAGGTCGTCCACCTCGCGGTGGAACAGCTCGTCCTGCTCCGTCAGCCAGGTCTTGGTCTCCTCACCGTGGGGGTCCTCGAGCCAGCGGTACGGGTCGGGTACGCGGTGGCCGTGGATCTCCTCGACGAGGTCCTCACGCCGTGCAAACGGATACAGCTCTCGATCCCCGAGTCCGACTCCGTCGGAGGAGTGACCAGGGACGCTGTGCTTGTCGATTCGCTCGCTCCGCTCGCTCATGAACGCACTCTACGAGGTCGTGAGGCGGGACAGGACGCGGCATCGCGGTTTAACGCCAAATGTTCGACACCAGGGCTTTTGCCGATGATGGCCGGGCCGTTCGGTGGTTTCCGTGGGATCGTCCGCCGTGGACGGGCCGCGGGGCGTTCGTGACCGAATGATGACGGACACCGGTGGAGCCGGACGGCCCGCCCGGTCAGGAGAGCCGTAGCCTGGGCCTTGCATGTCGATCGGGGGGTTGGACATGAGGGGATACATCGCGCTCGCCGCGATTCCGGCGCTGGCCGCCACGGGGATCGTCCCGCCGGCGTACGCGGCTCCGTCGCCGGCGGCCGACCTGCGGATGGAGTACGGGCATCCGCAGATCGCCACGGACAACTCGGGCGTCACCTGGCACTGGGTGCTCACGAACAAGGGCACCGCGGGCGCCGAGACGGTCGTCGCGACCCACCGGGTCTCGGCCGACCAGAAGATCGTCGGGGTCTCCCAGCCGTGCGCCGCCGGCCAGGCGGGCGACATCGTGTGCCGGTTCGACTCGATCAAGCCCGGCGAGAGCCGCAGCGGCTGGATCCGGACGACGGTGGCCGCGGCGGGCGGCACGCTGCGCGTCAACGCCCAGGTGACATGGCACCAGATGCCGGGCATCCTGCCCGGCATCGGCGCCCCCTCCCCGGTGGACGCCGGCGTCGCGGCGCCCGGCGGCCCGATGACCGGTACGGACGCTCGTTGACCGATCCAGGATCAAGACCCCTTTACAGCGATTGCGGTCTTATGGGGTAGCGAAATCCGCATCTCAGCGGCCACACTGATTTCAGTTCGAGTATCACCCGTGAGGAGGTCCTCGTGGCGGGTGCGCTGGTGCTGATGATCGTTGAGCCTCGTCTCGAGGCGCGCTGGAGCGTGCCCCGCGGGGCGACCGGCGCCTGCGTCCCGGAGGCCGTCTGATGAGACAGGTTTTGCTCCTCAACGCCACCTACGAACCCCTGACCACGCTGCCCCTGCGACGGGCCGTCTGTCTCGTCCTGCGGGAGAAGGCGGAGATCGTCCACCACGACATCTCGGGTGCCCGCCTGCACTCGGCGACCGTGGTGGTCGAGATGCCGTCGGTGATCCGGCTGCTGCGCTACGTGCGGATCCCCTACCGACAACGGGTGCCGCTCACCCGTGCCGCGCTCATGAGGCGCGACAACTACCGCTGTGCCTACTGCGGCCGGCGCGCGGAGACGATCGACCACGTGATCCCCCGGAGCCGTGGCGGCAAGCACCTCTGGGAGAACTGCGTCGCCTCCTGCACGCCCTGCAACCATCGCAAGGCGGACAAGCTGCTGGAGGAGCTGGGCTGGCAGCTCCCGGTCGCGCCCGCCGTCCCCCGTGGCGCCCACTGGCGTCTCATCGGCCTCGTCCACGACGGCGACCCCCAGTGGGCGCCCTACGTCAGCGAGCCCGCCGCTTAACTGCCGGAGCGTGCGTCTCACCCCTGGCGGACGCGGGCAGAGGACGTATTCTGAGCGGGTGCCACGTTATGACTACCGCTGCCGCGCGTGCGGTTCGACGTTCGAGCTGAGCCGCCCGATGGCCGAGGCCTCCGCCCCCGCCACCTGCCCGGACGGGCACGACGACACCGTCAAGCTGCTGTCCACCGTCGCGATGACCGGCGGGGCGGCCGCCCCGCCGCAGGCCGGCGGCGGCTGCTGCGGAGGCGGCTGCTGCGGCTGACCGTCCGCTCAGCGCACGAGACTTTTGCCGAAGTACACCGTGACCGTCGGGCCGGTGACCCGGCGGTCGAGCTCCTGCCAGCCCGACGAGCGGTACAGCTCCATCGCGACCGGCTGTTTCACCGTCGTGTCCGCCCGCAGCACGTGGTAGCCCAGCTCCACCGCCCGCTCCTCCAGCACCGTCACCACGGCCGCGCCGTACCCCCGGCCCTGCCGATCCGGGCGCACCCGTAATCGGACCATCTCCGCCACCCGGTCGCTCACCCGGCGAAGACCGCCGATCGCGGCGATCTCCCCGGCGACCTCGCCGACCAGGAACTCACCGCCGGCCCGCAGGTAGACGCCCTCCACGTCGGCCAGGTCGTCGTCGTAGTAGACCCCGTCGCCGGGCCGCAGGCCGACCTGGGCCAGGCCCTCCCGGTGGAGGGTCAGGACCGTGGCGTGGTCGGCCGGCGCGTAGCGGCGGATGCGCATCGCGCAGAAGGTCCAGACAGGCGGATCCTGACACCGGCGCCTGGGTGCGCCGGCGTCGAGCACACGTGCCATCGGTCAGGTCTGCTTCTCGCCGGCGCCGCTCCTGGTCGGCGCCGCCAGGATCGCACGGAACTCCTTCGTCTCGTTGGTCTCGCCGTACTGCGCGACGGCGGCTCCCACGAGCTGACGGGCACGCTGGGCGATGATGTCGGTGAACTGGCCCGGTGACAGGGCGAGCACGGTCTCCGTGGCGGTGCGCAGCGCCTCCTCCGGCTCGCCCTTCTGCAGGCGGCACGTCGCGCGGTCCAGCCAGATGAGGGTGCGGTCGAGCTCGGACGTGGAGGGATAGAGGGTGAGCGCCCGGCGCAGGGCTTCTTCGGCGTGCGTGTGGTCGCCCATGTTGGTGTAGGTGTCGCCGACGTGGAAGGCCAGCTGCCGCTCGGTGTAACCGAACGCCGTGTCGGCCACGTGCTCCTTGCCGAGCTGGCCGAAGACGGCCTGGCCGCGCGCGATGGCGCGTTTGGCGCTGCCGGCGGCGTCGCTGCGGCCGCGTTTGACGAGCATGCCGAGCGCGCGGGCCTCCACGATGGGGGCCATGGCGGCGGCGGCGCTCGGCGTACGGCCGGCCAGGTCCTGCGCGCGCCGGGCCAGGTGGAGCGACTCGCGCGGGTCTCCGTAGTACATCGGCACCAGCGCCTCGCGCACGCTCACCCACGACCGCAGGCTCCGGTCGCCGGTCTCGTCGGCGGCGGTGCGGGCCGTACGGAAGAAGGAACGGGACAGGCGGTGGTCGCCGAGGTTGATCATCAGGGCGCCGGCCAGCCCGGACAGCTGGGCGGCGAGGCGGCAGAGTCGCTCCTGGAGCTCGATGGGCTGCCGCTGCTCGCACATGCGGCGTACTTCGCTGAAGTCGAGCAGGACGTCGCAGAGCAGCCGCAGCGGCGGCGTCGAGGTGTACTGCTTGCCGTATCCGAGCGCGGTCTCCTCCCACTGGTCGAGCATCGTCGGGGAGACCGACGCGTTGACCAGTGTGTCGTCCATCTTGCGACGGACACCGTCCACCGCGCCCAGGATCTGGCCATCGAGCGCCACGCCCGCCCCGGCCAGGATCTGCAGAAGGGTTCGCCGAAGCACTGTCTCCTCCTCCTCTCCGGCGCCGCCGCGGGGGTCCTCGGCGCGGTACTGGACCCCGGTGATGGGCGGCACGGAGAACGGTTGTCGTGATGTCGTCAGCGTGTCGGGTTGGAGCACGACGCCGGGCTCGAGGAGACGGGCATGGGGGTGTCCGCAGACGCACGGCCCCCGTAACCCGAGGTCGGCGGGCTCGGCGTGGTAGACGCGGCAGAGATCGTGCAGGTAGGCGGGTCCCGGCCGCTTGTAGCCGCTCTCGTACGCGGACAGGAGCGTCTCGCCCAGTTTGGGCGGCGGACGGCCCTCGAGTTCGTACAGGGCGCGGACCTGGGCCACGACGTCGGAGAGCGCGATGCCGTGTGCCAGGCGGTGCGCCTTGATCTGGCTGGTGCCGTGGATCGGCGCGCACACCTCGTGGATCTCCCGGGCGATCTGCGGAGGCGCATGACCGAGCGCGAGTCCGCGGGCCCGCATCTGGCGGGCCAGGTCCGCTTCTTTCCTCGGCGGTCCGGGCTTTTCGGGTTCTGTCATCTCCGGCCTCCTCGGGGGGAAGGAGCCGAACGGCTACTAAAGCGAGACAACGAGCGTACGCAGCGTAACGCCGCCGTCGCCATGCGCCAACCGAATCGCCGTGAAATTGCATGAGACGGGTCGCATTCCCCGCTCCGGCGGCACAGCTTCGTCATGCACCGGTGGAGGATCGTTCGGCCCCGTTGAGGATTCGTGCGCCGGGAACCGGCGACGTTCCTTGACCCTCCCCGACGACCTTGCGATTCTCGCTGCGCGTAGTCGATCGCGTCCATAATGTGAAGGGAAGTCGCGGTGATGCCGGATGAACGCCGGGTCGGATACCTCGAAGGCCTGGTCCGCGAGTTAGCCGACCGGGGCCTGGTCGCCAAAGTGGTCCGTTCCCGTTCCGGGCCGGCCTTCTGCCGGGTGGTCAACCCCGAGGCGGCGAGCCTGTCGGAGAACGTCATGTGCGCGCCCGCGCCCGGCGACGCCGCCCAGCCGCCCTGGTACTTCTGGTGGTCCTGGGGCGAACCACTGCACGCCGTGGAGGACCCGTACGGCGCCGCGGCGAAGGTGGCGCGGGTGCTCGAGACGCGGCACGGCTAGAGGAACTTCTCCCGCGCGTTCGAGGGGGGAACGCGTCCCGCGGGACCGCGACCGGTGGCGCGGACTGACCGGTCCCGCGGGACCGTCCATAGCAGACGGCCGTCCGCCCACGGGGCGGAGACGACCGAAAACAGCACGTGACCGGGCATGAGAAGGCGCACACCCATAGGGGCCGTCGGGGTCCTCCCGTTCGCTTAACATCGGAGACGCTCGCAGGCTAGGCGGTCGAGGACCGACCGGGGAGGGTTCTTCTGTGCTCGCGTCTTCCGCTGTTCCCATGGTGTTCTTCACGAGCAAGGGCAGCGCCGGGGACTTCTGCCGGAAGCCGGTGACCACGGGCTGCCGGCTGACCTGGAACATCAGCCACAATTCCGACGTCACCAGTACGTTCAGCAACTGGATCGACAAGCCCCTCACCATCGCGCTGAAAATCATCATTTCGATCGTCATCGCGATGATCCTGCGCCGCATCGTGAACCGGCTGATCACCCGGATCACGCTCCGGATGGCCGAGGGCACGATGCCCGAACGCCTCCGCGAACGCACGCGCACCGTCTTCGACGGCAGCCCGGTGCTGGTCAGCGAACGCCGCCGGCAGCGCGCGGAGACCACGGGCTCGGTGCTGCGCAGCGTCGCCTCGATCATCATCCTCGGCAGCGCAGCGATCAACATTCTCCGCTACCTGCACCTGGACGTGACGCCGTTCCTCGCCAGCGCGAGCATCATCGGCGTCGCCGTGGCCTTCGGCGCGCAGAACCTCGTCAAGGACTTCCTCACCGGCATGTTCATGCTCCTGGAGGACCAGTACGGCGTGGGCGACGTGATCGACGTGGGCTCGGCCAAGGGCACCGTCGAGGCGGTCACGCTGCGCACGACACGGCTGCGCGACGTCAACGGCGTCGTCTGGTACATCCCGAACGGCGAGATCAAGCGGATCGGGAACGAGTCGCAGAACTGGGCCCGCGTCGTGCTCGACGTGCCGGTGGAGTACGACGTCGACCTGGACAAGGTCCGTACGATCCTGGCCGAGACCGCGGGCGCGATGGCGATCGACGTGCCCTGGGACGAGGCCATCCTCGACGAGCCGACGGTGTGGGGCGTCCAGGCGCTGTCCGGCGAGGCCGTGGTGGTGCGGGTCGTGTGCAAGACGGCGCCGGGCCGGCAGTCGGACGTCGCCCGCGAGCTGCGCGAACGCGTGAAGAAGGCGTTCGACTCGGCCGGGGTGAACATGGCCACCTTCACCGCCGCATAGGGTGGGGCACGCCATGGCAGATGAAGTCACGTTCTACGAGGCGGTCGGCGGCGAAGAGACCTTCCGCCGGCTCGTCCACCGGTTCTATGAGGGCGTCGCGGCGGACCCGGTCCTCCGCCCGCTGTACCCGGAAGAGGATCTCGGCCCGGCCGAGGAGCGGCTGCGGCTGTTCCTGATCCAGTACTGGGGCGGCCCCCGCACGTACGGCGAACGGCGCGGCCATCCGCGGCTGCGGATGCGGCACGCCCCGTTCCGGGTCGGCCGCGCCGAGCACGACGCGTGGCTGGCGCACATGCGCGACGCGGTCGATGAGATCGCACTTCCGGAGCCGCTCGAGAAGATGCTCTGGGACTACCTCGTCATGGCCGCCAACAGCATGATCAACACGCTGGACTGACGGCTCACGACCGGTCGAGGCTGGGCTCGGGCTCGGCCGTTCGTCCCGTGCCGAGACGGCCGGGCACCAGCAGCGCCGCGACCAGGGGAAACGCCACCGCGGTGGCGAACGCCGCACCGTACGACGCGCCGGCCACGAGCGTGCCGAGCACCGGCGGGGTGGCGGCGGCCAGCAGGTTCTGGCCGGTGTTCTGGATACCGAGGGCGCGCCCGGCCCACGACCGCCCGGCGTACTCCGCCACCGCGGTGAAGGCGAGCCCGTTCGTGGTCACCGTGAGCACGGAGGCGGCGAGCAGCGCGACGGTGGCGGCGGCCGAACCGGACAGCGCTCCGGCCGCCAGCACGAGCACGATGACGCCGATCGCCACGGCGAGCGTGCGCATGGGCCGTACGCGGCTGCCCACCCGGTCCGACCAGTGGCCGACGGCGAGCCGCGCGACCGCCCCGCCGACCTGCGCCACCGCCAGCACCCGGCCGGCCGTCGCGGCGTCCCAGCCGCGCGCGTCGACCAGGTAGACGAGGGCGAACGCGGACACCGCGAACTGCGGCACGACCAGCAGCGCGCTCGCCGCGTGGATCCGCCAGAGCACCGGCGTGCGGTACGGCGACCGCCCGCGGTGCTCGTCGTCGCCCGCCTCCGGCCGCTCGGGGTCGCGGACCAGCACGCCGACCAGGAGGGCGGCCGCCAGGCAGCAGGCGGCCAGCAGGTACAGGCCGCCGTGCAGGCCCGCGCGGGACGCCAGCGGCGGCAGGGTGAGCGCGGCCAGCCCGACGCCGAGCGGCTGGCCCGTCTGCCGTACGCCCATGGCCAGGCCGCGTTCGTGCGCGGCGAACCAGCCGAGGATCAGCCGCCCGCTGGCGGCATGGATCGACGCGCCGCCCGCACCGGCGACGAAGAAGCAGGCGCCCAGCGCCGGGATGCCCGTCGCGGTGGTGGCGGCCAGCAGCGCGAGGCCGGCGACGGTCAGGCCGGTGGAGAGGATGATCCGCTCACCCCAGCGGTCGGCGGCGATCCCCCAGAGCGCCAGCGCGATCAGCAGCCCGGCGACGGGACAGGAGATGAGCGTCGCCGCCTCGCGGAGGGAGAGCCCCTTGTCGGCCCGGAGCGCCGGGATCAGGTAGGGAAGGCCGTACTGGTACGCGCATCCGGCGATCATCGCGAACAGCCCGACAATGAGGATCAACCACCGCCTGTTCATAATGCGATACTAGCGTCTCGAATAATGAGACGCCTTCAGGGTGAGAGAAACCCCCGCCGAAGGTCTTCGACGGGGGTCGTCTCGGTCAGAGGCGCGGGTGCCGCGCCAGGATCGGGTCCTCGGTGACCTGCGGACCAGTCAGGGCCTTGGCCTGCTGCGCCGCCGAGGAGACACCGGCCCAGCGGAGCAGGTCGGCGGTCACCTCCGCCTTCTGCGCGGCCGGCAGCGTCGCGATGAGATGCGAGCTGTGGTTCTGCCCCGGCGACACGTAGACCTTCGAGTCACGGGCGTGCGGGCCGACGCTGAAGGCCTCGGCGCCCCACGGGTCGTTCTGGCCGTAGATGAACGCCATGTGCGTCGCGCTCGTCCGCACCCAGTGGTCGACGTCCCTCATCGCGTTCGGGTCGAACGTCATCGGGATGTCCCGCGGGACGTACGTCCGCGGCTGGTAGGTGCTCTCGTGGCGGAGCAGCGGGTGCAGGTACTTGAAGCTCGGCGACGGCCAGCCGAGCTGGGTGCCCGCCTGGTAGTAGTACGGGATGAACGGCTGCAGGCTCTGGTCCGTGTAGGTCAGGGCCCCGGAGATCAGGTCGAAGTAGTCGTAGATCGCATCGGTCGAGGCGGTCGTGGACGGCACGTCCTTGCACTCCGCCTGCAGGTGGTACTGCCAGAACGCCCACTCGAAGTCCATCACCGAGTTCTCGAAGGCGACGTCGACGGACTTGATGATGTTCCAGGTGTAGCCCGCCTGTTGGGCGGCGGCCGTCATCCGCGCCTCGATCTCGGTGCGGCGCTTGAGCAGCTCGCGCTGGAGGTTCTGCAGGTCCGTACGGCACTGGGGGTCGGTGCCGACGGTCTTGAAGAACCGGTCGTACGCGCTGTCGTCCTTGTTGTTCACGTCGTTCGGCGCGACGTAGGCCACCGTGCCGTCGACGTCGTTCGGGTAGAAGCGCTTGTGGTACGTGGCGGTCATGCCGCCCTTGCTCGCCCCGGTGGAGATCCACTTGCCGTGGTAGATCGTCTTGAGGGCCTTGATGAGCACGTGCTCGTCCGTCGCGGCCTGCCAGATGGTGTCCTTGCTCCACTGCGCGGGCTGGGGGATCGACGGGTCGAAGAACCGGTACTCCACCGAGATCTGGTTGCCGTCGACCAGCGCGGTCGGCTCGGACAGGAACATCGTCTCGGGAGTGTTGTAACCGCTGGTGTAAAGGACCATGGGCCGGTCGTCGGACTTGTGCTCGAGCAGGACGCGCTGTTCGAACCAGCCCTTGTCCGGGTGCCGATGGTCGACCGGCTGGCGGTAGTCCAGCCAGAACCACCGGTAGCCCGTGAGAGAGGAGGTCTTCTCCTGCACCGTCATGCCGGGAATCGCCTTGAGCCTGGCCAGGATGTCGCCGTCGGCCTTGGCGGTCGTCGCGTGCGCGGTGCCCGAGACACCGCTGAGACCCGCCGCGAGCATCACGGCCAGCAACCCTCGTGAGACCCTTCGCATCCTCACCCCTATGTGATCGCGCCAATGGGCAGGCGTGACATTACGGGCAAGAATGGGTAAAGCGGCGCTTCTGTCGGGTTTGTTACTAAAATGTCGTCAGCGACGTTTCACTCACCGGTAGGCCTCGAGGAACGCGATCTCGTCCTCATCGAGCCGGCGGGAGCGGGTGTTCTCCAGGTCGTACGCGACGATCACCGAGGAAGCGCGAACGTAGACGTGCTCGTCGTCCCGGATCTCGTACGCCAGCGTGAACGAGGCGGCGCGCAGCTCGGTCACCCAGGTCTCCACGCGGACCGGCTCCGGCCGGAACAGCAGCGGGCGCTTGTAGTCGATCTCGTGCCGGGCGACGACCAGCCCCTTGAGCGGCGCCGTCCCCTGGCGCAGGGGATCGAGCCGGAACATCGACACGCGCGCGTCCTCGAGGTAGGTGAGGTAGCGGCAGTTGTTCACGTGCCCGAGCACGTCGATGTCGCCGAACCGCACCTGGAACTCGTGGATGTGGCGGCGTACCTCGTCTCGCCGGTCGGTGTCGAGGGCAGGCTGAACCATGCGTCATCCATCTCGCGAGGCCGTACAGGTCGCCCCAAGTCTCCCCGCCCCGCCTCGGCCGGCGTACGGCGGGGTGGACATGATCAGGCGGTGGGGGTGTACGGCGGGGCCACACCCCAGCCCCAGCGGGGGACGGGAGCCTGCTGCGGGGGGCGGGCGCCCGGCTGGGAGTTGGCGAAGGCGAGGCGGGTTCCCCACTCGATGTAGCTCGCGAACGCGGCGCGGAACTCCGGATCGGCGGGCAGACCGACCTCGTCGGCGGCGTCCATGAGGAGGGCGACCCAGCGGCGGCGCTGGGGTTCGCTGATGGCCTTGCCGATATGGCGGGCGAGCATGTGGTGGTAGCCGCCCCGCTCGTCGGTGTAGCGGGACGGGCCGCCGAAGACCTCGGCCAGCCACATCGCGACGTACTCGGGGTGGCCCGGATCCATGTGAGCGAAGAGGGGACCGATCAGGTCGTCCTTCAGGACCTGGACGTAGAACGACTCGGTGAGCCGCTCGAACGCCTCGGCGCCACCCGCCCAGTCGTACAGGCTGGGCGTCGAGGAGCCGGTGCCGCACACGGCGGTGCGCTCGTAGTGCCGCATCTCCTCGATCTGCTGAACGTACGGTTTGATCTCCGCGAAGAACGCCCCGAAGTGCTCTCCGCCGCGGAAACCCTGCGCGTGGTCCTCGACGGAGGTCCACGTAATACGCAGGACGTACCATTCGGGCTCTTCG
The DNA here is from genome assembly GCF_030269445.1 of Actinoallomurus iriomotensis. Lineage (GTDB taxonomy): Bacteria > Actinomycetota > Actinomycetes > Streptosporangiales > Streptosporangiaceae > Actinoallomurus > Actinoallomurus iriomotensis. The sequence goes on along the minus strand of NZ_BSTJ01000011.1, from coordinate 388,801 downwards.
ACACAGCGAGACAGCTCGTAGTCCACACACTGTGGCGCGGCCGCCAAGGGCACCGCGGCACGTGCGTAGGCGGCTTCGAACTCCTCGGCGTCCTGCCGGCCGATTCGGTAACGGATGTACTCGACGGTCATGCGGCCCTCGCCTCTGAAGCAACTGTAATTTTGTAATCATAGCCAGAGGCCGAGCCTGAACGCCATCGGCGGCACGGCCGGCGGATGGCGGTGCCATCCGCGACCGTGCCGCCGATGTGTCGAGCGCCGGTGGTCAGCGGGTGAGCTTGCGGTGGGTGACGCGGTGCGGGCGGGCCGCGTCGGCGCCCAGGCGCTCGATCTTGTTCTTCTCGTAGTCCGCGAAGTTGCCCTCGAACCAGAACCAGCTCGAACCCTCTTCCCACGCCAGGATGTGCGTGGCGATGCGGTCGAGGAACCACCGGTCGTGCGAGGTGATCACGGCGCAGCCGGGGAACTCCAACAGGGCGTTCTCCAGCGAGCTCAGCGTCTCGACGTCGAGGTCGTTGGTGGGCTCGTCGAGCAGGAGGACGTTGCCGCCCTGCTTGAGGGTGAGCGCCAGATTGAGCCGGTTGCGCTCACCGCCGGACAGCACGCCCGCGGGCTTCTGCTGGTCCGGGCCCTTGAAGCCGAAGGCCGCGACGTACGCGCGGCTGGGCATCTCCACCTGGCCGACCTTGATGTGGTCGAGCCCGTCGGAGACGACCTGCCAGACGTTCTTGTCCGGGGCGATGCCGCCACGGCTCTGGTCGACGTAGGAGATCTTGACCGTGTCGCCGACCTTGAGGCTGCCCTCGTCCGGCTTCTCGTCCGCGGTGACGCCCTCCGGGGCGCCCGCGCCGGCCGCGTTCACGATCATGCGGAACAGCGTGGTCTTACCGACGCCGTTCGGGCCGATGACGCCGACGATGCCGTTCGGCGGCAGGTTGAAGGTGAGATCCTCCATCAGGAGACGGTCGTCGAAGCCCTTGGTGAGGTGCTCGGCGACGATCACCGTGGTGCCCAGGCGCGGGCCCGGCGGGATCTGGATCTCCTCGAAGTCGAGCTTGCGGGTCTTGGCCGCCTCGGCCGCCATCTCCTCGTAGCGCTGGAGCCGGGCCTTGCTCTTGGTCTGGCGGGCCTTCGGGTTGGAGCGGACCCACTCAAGCTCCTGCTCCAGACGCTTCTTCTTCTTGGCGTCCTTCTGCCCCTCGACCTTCAGGCGCTCGGCCTTCTTCTCCAGGTAGGTGGAGTAGTTGCCCTCGTACCCGACGAGACGGCCGCGGTCGACCTCACAGATCCAGCCGGCGACGTTGTCGAGGAAATACCGGTCGTGGGTGACGGCGAGGACGGTGCCCTCGTACTTCTCCAGGAACTGCTCCAGCCACTGCACACTCTCGGCGTCGAGGTGGTTGGTGGGCTCGTCGAGGAGCAGGAGGTCGGGTGCCTCGAGGAGGAGCTTGCACAGGGCCACCCGCCGGCGCTCGCCGCCGGAGAGCTTCGTGACGTCCGCGTCCGGAGGCGGGCAGCGGAGGGCGTCCATCGCCTGCTCGAGCTGACTGTCGAGGTCCCAGGCGTTGCGGTGGTCGAGCTGCTCCTGGAGCTTGCCCATCTCCTCGAGCAGCTCGTCGGAGTAGTCGGTCGCCATCTTCTCGGCGATCTCGTTGAACCGGTCGACCATCGCCTTGGTCTCGGCGACCCCCTCCTCGACGTTGCCGAGAACGGTCTTCTCTTCGTTGAGCGGGGGTTCTTGCTGGAGGAGACCGACGGTGAACCCGGGCATCAGCCGGGCCTCGCCGTTGGAGGGCTGCTCGATACCGGCCATCAGCCGGAGCAGCGTGGACTTGCCGGCGCCGTTGGGTCCGACGACACCGATCTTTGCTCCGGGCAGGAAGCTGAGGGTGACATCGTCGAGAATGACCTTGTCACCGTGCGCTTTGCGCGCACGCTGCATCGTGTAGATGTACTCCGGCATGTACCCAAGCCTATGGCCTCCGAGGCGGTGGCCTTACCGGCCTGAGCGGATGTCGCGGGGTCGTTTTCCGCCGTTTCCGCCGTCTTGGTCCTCTCGGCTTCCGGCGCTCCGGCGTGCTCGGCTCAGCGGCGCCGCTGAGCCGGGGATTCGTCTTTCCAGGTGACCCGCGGCGCTGCAGCGGAGCGGGATTGGGAAGTTCGGGCGGCTCGGCGTGATCATCTTTTGCCTGTGCGGGGAACCGGAGAGAAACCCCGCCACGCCTTATCCGACGAAGCCCGGTCACGCTCACGCGAGGCCCAGAGGTCACGTGAGACGTCCGTTCTCGCTTACATGTGGGCTCATATTTCAGGCGCGAACTTTGCCAGGTCCCCACGAGCGCCACGCCTCAACGTGTGCTGGAGCTGGCCGCGGCCAAGGCATTGACGGCGTCGAGCTGATCGCCGGCAAGGCCCTGCACCGCCGGATGAGAGCCCGGCCACTTCGGGCGTGAGGAGTCCGGTTACTCCTCGCGCGTCGGCGACCTTCTCTGGCCCAGGGATCGTCGTCAGCCCGCCACGACCACCGATCAATGTCGTACGGCGCGGCGTCGCTCCTGCCCCGCGGTCATCGACCACTGCGTCCGAGCAGCGGCCGCAGAGGGGATCCGCGCGCAGTCGCGGACGCCTGATGGATGCGTTTCGCCCCTCTCCGCTGCCCTCTCCTCGCCGTCCGCGTCACCCTTCCCGTGCAGAAGCCGGACCCTTCGCGTGCGAGTCCGGCGTTGTCGTGCGGGGGGATCAGGCCTTCTGGGTCGCGGGGAGGCAGATGCGGTCGCGGCCGGACTTCTTGGCTCGGTAGAGGGCGAGGTCGGCGGAGGCCAGGAGTTCGAGGAGATCCTGGCCGTGCGTGCGGAAGAGGGCGACGCCGACCGAGACCGTGACGGTGACCGACTCGTCGTCGGCCGGTACGGAGAGCCGGCGTACGCGGTTGCGGAGGCGTTCGGCCACGCGGCAGCCTTCGAGGATGTCGGCGCCCGGCAGGAGGACGACGAACTCCTCGCCGCCGAACCGGCCGACGACGTCGTACTCGCGCAGTTGGCTGACGAGCGTGCCGGCGACGCCGATCAGCACCTGGTCGCCGGCCAGGTGCCCGTGAACGTCGTTGACCCGTTTGAAGTGGTCGATGTCGATCAGCAGGAGGGCGAGGGACTCGCCCGTACGGTTGGCGCGAGCGATCTCGGTGTCGGCCTCGCGCTGCCAGGCCGCGGCGTTGAGCAGGCCGGTCTTGGCGTCCGTACGGGCGGCGGCCTGGAGCTGCTGGTGCATGAGGCTGCGCTGAAGCAGCATCACCGGCGGCAGCGCGACGAGAATCAGCGCGGGGCTGAGCGCGCAGGCGATCGTGACGAGAACGCCGAGGCAGAGCTCGACGACGTCGAGGACCAGGTGCTCGCGGTTGCGCAGGTGCTCGTGCCAGCGGCAGCCCGGCGCGGAGCTGTGCGCGGCGACCGCCACGATCGCCGTGTTGATCACCGTGAACAGGACGGCACAGGCGACCATCACCGGGATGACCGAGTCGAGATCGGCGAGCCATCGGGTGCCGGCCTGGAGCGGATCCGGTACGACGAGGTGGAAGGTCACCGAGGCCGCGGCGCCCGCGAGGCCGTGAGCAGCGGCGACGATGGCGCGCCGATGCAGCAGGGTGCGGCGTACGCGCAGTTGCAGCAGCGCCTGCATCGGGATGGGGATCAGCAGCGCGTACACCGGTGGCAGGAGCAGCGCCACGGGAAGCCACCAGGCGGAGAGCAGGTCACGCGCGATGCCCGCGGGCATGCCGAGCCGCCGTGAGGCCTCGATGCAGAGCGCACCGGCCCCCATCAGAGCCGCGAACGTGAGCAGCGCCGCCGGCCGCCACTCCGTACGCGCGGCGAGCATGCCGATCAGTACGAAGTGCAGCCCCACGACCACGACGACGTACGCGATGGTCGGCGCGGGTTGGGCCAACAGTGGCCAGCGTGGAGGCTTTCTGGTCACGTCGCCCCGGCCCTCGGCGGCCGACTGATGCAGTGCCGTCATCATTCCCCCAACGGATCGGGCCAAAGCCGCACGTCGGGACTGCCCCCTGGCTGAGGACGGGCCCGCGCTCACCTCATCATCGAATCACATTCAGTAATAGGATAGTTGCAATGTGTGCGGAGTGGGCGGGAAAAGCTGTAGCTTCTTAGAGCGCCCGTCGGATGAAGGGCGTACGCTCAGGCCCGCAGGCGCTCATCGCCCCCCTGAGTGCCCCGTCACCCCGTCCGGCCCGACGCCGGGTGGGACGCAGCATTTCCGGAAAGGGAATCAGGATGCGCGGAGTCTCCTGGATCTGACGTGGACAGGGCCACCGCCCTGCCGCCTGCCCGACCCCGCTGGCCAACGTCCATCTGGGCCGAGCCATCACGCCTCGCACGCCAGCACTGCCCCACGACGCATCGCGGGCGACCACCGCATGGCCGCCAGCGCCACGCCGACAACCACCGCACGCTCACAGAATCACCCGACGACCGGCCCGCCGGCTGCGACAACAATCCCGACGGCACATGGCCAGCGCAACCGCAGCCGCGTCGTTTCCCTTGCCGTGACCGTGAGATCGCAAATCCAGACAAACGTTTACGATCCGCAGGTTTACTGCCACCTGGGAACCGGTGGTGCCGTGCCCACGAGCGGTCCGGAGCTACTGTCCACCCGGGACGGAGGGAACGGGCGGACCGGTGCGGTGGCAAGTCACGCCACCACCGTCGTGCGGGTGGCGCTGGGCCGCGGCGCGTCGCCTGCGGGCGATCGCTGTCTGCCAGAGTCGGTGCGACACCGATTCGGTATTCCTTACCCTGGTCCGCCGCCGCGCAGCGACCGTCCACCAGAGTCGGTCCGACACCGACCCGATGTTCCCTACCCTGGTCCGCCGCCGCGCAGCGACCGTCCACCAGAGTCGGTCCGACACCGACCCGATGTTCCCTACCCTGGTCCGCCGCCGCGCAGCGGCCTTGCGGGGTGAAGCACCGTCAGGCACGTCGCCCGCACGGGCCGCTGCGCGGCGCCCCCTCCTGCGGTCGGATGATGCTTCCCGCGGCCAACCTCCTCTCCGGCTGCCTCTCCATGCCGTCTCTCTGTCTCCGTCAAGAGCTAGTGGTGTCCTCCCACGCCAGACCTCGCAGGGGGAAGCGCGAGAACGCTTCCAGGTGGTTCGGGCTCTTGGCTGCCTCTCTGGCTGCATCTCCAGTTGGCCTCGATGGCTGCTCTCTTTCACCGGGCTGTCCGGCCGCCCCTCTCCGGCCGCCCTCTCTGCCCGATTCCGGCTGGCTCCCTGGTTGCTCTCCTTCGCTCTCCGGCTGTCGCTTCGGGTCCGTGGGCTTTGGCGTCTTCCGAAATCGGCTCTCGACGGGCGCGACGCGGTTGAGGGCGGGCTCCGGGGACGAGTACGGCTAAGGGCATCCCTGCCGCGACCTCGGGGCTCATCCAGGACAGGTTGCACGTCGGTCGGCGGCTCACCGACAGCAGCGTTCAGTCCTGTGGTGAGGCTCGGCGGAGCATCTGGCTCTCCCCCGGGGCCTCGCCTCTCAGATCCAGGAGACGGCTCGCGGGAATTGCATCGTCTCCCTCCTCCGACACCTTGAAAGGGTGAATGGGGGTCTCCCGCCGGCCACGGGATGCCCGGGCGGCTCTCGGCCGCACCGGTCGGCCGGGGTGGATGTTCCCGACCCTCTCGGCTTCCTGGGCGTGTTTCGGCTCGTCTCGTTGGTGTGTGACTCGACTGACATGAGCGATGGTTCTCCATTCGGGGATCGGCACGTCGGGCTTGGCGGGAGCGCCACGGACTCAGCCATGTTGGGACCGGCACGACCTCATCCACGGCGGCATCGGCATGGTTCAGCGACACCGGTCTGACGGGCAACCACGGCCAGGGCCGATGACCTGCGCGGCCAGGACCGGTGGGCTCGCCGCAGACAGGATCGAGGCGCCCGCCGCAGGTCGAGACCCATCGGCCTGCCACAGGTCGGAACCCATCGGCCTGCCGCGGATCGAGACCAGTGAGCCCGCCGCGGCCAGGACCGAGGCGCCCGCCGCAGGTTG
>NZ_BSTJ01000011.1:0-382653 GCF_030269445.1 Actinoallomurus iriomotensis | reverse complement strand
TGAGGCCGGCCAGCCTGCCACAAGTCGAGACCAGTGAGCCCGCCGCGGCCAGGACCGAGGCGCCCGCCGCAGGTTGAGGCCGGCCAGCCTGCCACAAGTCGAGACCGGTGAGCCCGCCGCAGACAGGACCGAGGCGCCCGCCGCAGGTTGAGGCCGGCCAGCCTGCCACAAGTCGAGACCGGTGAGCCCGCCGCAGACAGGATCGAGGCGCCCGCTGCGGCCAGGACCAGTCGACCTGCCGCAGGTCGGGAGCGGTCCGCCTGCCACGGGTCGGAACCGGCGGGCCCGCCGCGGCCAGGACCGAGGTGCCTGCCGCAGCCGGGACCGGTCGGTCTGGCGTGGTCGGGGTCGGTGCGGTTGCCGTGGTCGGGGTCGGTGCTGGTAGAGGGATGGTCGGTCAGGCGGCGGCGCGGAACGGGGGCGTGTCGCCGTCCTCGTCCGTGTCGTCGATGTTTTCGGACTTGTCGGTGAGCTGGGTGGTGAGTTCTTCGGCGTCCTCATCCAGGTCGGCTTCGAGCCAGCGGTCGGCCATGTCGTCCGCTTCGCGGCGGTCTTCTGGGAAGGCGGAGCGCTGGGCGCGTTGGAAGCGGGCCACTCCCCGGCTGAGGTCATGGCCGACGGTGGTGGCTTCGATCTGGGCGGAGAAGCGCTTTTGCCCATCCTTGACGTACTCGCGGATGCGGAGCTTGCCCGTGACGATGATCGGGTCTCCGCGTTGGAGCTCACAGGACTGCAGGTTGTCGGCGAGCGTGCGCCAACAGGTCACGGTCAGGAACATCGGGTCGTCGTCGCGCCACTGGCCGATCTCCCGGTCGTAGCGGCGTGGGGTGCTGCCGATCCGCAGCGACATCAGCGACGTGCCGCTCGCGAGAACTTCGAAGATGGGGTCTTGGGCGACGAAGCCGATCACAGTGACGACTGCCTCGTTCACGAAGGGGTCCTCCGGTCTGTCAGTGGCGGTCCGGTGCCGCCGATGTGACAACCACGGTGACGGACATCGAGTGGGCACCACCAGACCCCTGCGTAGCCTGTGTATAACTCACCGTGAGCGAACGATGGCGCATGGCTCGCCCGGCGCTCAGCCTGTACTGACCGTCGTCCCGGACGACCGGTCCCGGCCCAAGCGGAGACGGGATGGTACGGCTGCGCAGCTCAGGCGAACGTAATGAATGCGAACGCGCCCCGCGCTCACCCGATGCCGACCGGCGTCCCGGCATGGCGCGGCCGACCGCAAGGAGCGTCCGGACCGGAGTGAGACGGTCCGGCAGCTCAGTGGACGAGTGGGCTGATGGCGGTGGAGAGTTCTTCGCGGAAGGTCTTGTACACCGCCAGCTCGCGTTCGACCGGTTCGAGGACCAGGGTGCGGGCGGACTCGTTGATGCCCGAACGCATTCGTTCTTCCAGGCGTTCGCTGTGGCGGACCGAGGACAGGGCGATCATGTTGCGGGCGGCCGAGGACGTGAAGGCGCCCAGGCCCAACGCACAGACGATCAGCAGGCAGACGTACGGAATCAGGCCCGTGTCGCCCAGGACGGTCCACGGTGCGTGGCCCAGCTTCAGCGCACCGTAGGCCACGATGGTGCCGAGCCAGACCAGGCCCAAAACCGAGGCGGCGATGAGGACCCACTGCCAGGCGCGGACGATCCACCACCACGCCGGGATCTGGTTGAAGGTCGGCACGACGTCGCGGAGCGCGTTGCCGAGGGACTCCGGAAGCTGTTCCGCCTTCGACCGGCCCGCCTCGCGGACCGAACGCTGCCACGACGGCGGCAGGTCCTCCACGACCCCCTCCGTCACCTCCTGCAGGGCGTTGTCCACGTGCGCCTGCTGGGCGTTCACCGGTGTCGTGAAGGCCGCGCGCAGCTCCTGGCGCAGTTCGCCCAGCCGCATGCGGCGCAGCGGGTCGGAGTGCATGCGGGCGGCCAGGCGGCCGACCGGCCAGCCGACGTAGTCGTGGGCGCGCAGGGAGTAGGCGCTCTCCATCGACTCCGCCACGGCCGGAACCCCGGCGGCGTCCGCGAGGGCCTCGACGAGGGCCGCGGCGCGGCGGTCGTCGACCTTCTCGGCAGGCTCGGCGGGGCCGTACTGGCCCTCGAAGCGCTTGACCAGGCGGTCGATGTCGGCGACGAGACGGTCGAGCCGGGCCTGGCGGGCGGCGACCGCGTCGGCGAGCACCTCGCGGAAGCCGTCGACGCCCGTGCCGGCCTTGGCGGAGGTGGTCAGGATGGTCGGGCCGCCCATGCCCTCGGCCTCCAGCAGGCGCCGGAGGTCCTTGACGCACTCGGTGACCTCTTCGGGCTCCAGGCGGTCGATCTGGTTGAGGATGATCAGGGTCACGCCGGTGTGGCCGGAGAGCTGCTCGAAGTAGCGCCGGTGGACGGCGAAGTCGGCGTACTTCTGCGGGTCGAGGACCCAGACGATGAGGTCGGCGACGCTGACGTACTTGTCCACCTCGGCCAGGTGCGCCGCGCGGATCGAGTCGTGGTCGGGCAGGTCGAGCAGCACCAGGCCCTGCAGGGAGCCCACCTGGCCCTCACCGTCGAGGGCGCTGGCGCGGGCGTAGCGGTGACGCGACTCGATCTCCAGCCAGTCGAGCAGCGGGCCGGCGCCGCCGAGGCCCCAGACGCAGGCGTGGGCGGAGCTGGTCATCGGCCGGCGCAGGCCGGTGGGTGACAGCTCAAGGCCGCACACCGCGTTGAACAGCGATGACTTGCCGCTGCCGGTGCCGCCGGCCAGGGCGACCACCGTGTGCTCACCGGACAGCCGCAGGCGCTCGCCGGCGCGGGTGAGCAGCGCCGCCGCGTCGTCCATGAGCGACTGGTCGACCCGGCCCTCGCCGAGGGCGACGAGCCGGTCGAGGACGTCCAGGCGGGTGGACAGGCCGGACGGCGCGGGCCGCGGTGGAGTCTGGATCTCCTCAAGCGAGGAGACCGGCGGTGTCGTCGCCGTCATCGGTCGCGCTCCTCGTCGTGTCGGGAAAGTACCCGGGAGTGGCTCACCGGGCGACCTCAAGGTTGTATGTGGCCTGGTAGAGCTGGACCGGTGTGGTCTCGTCCGGCACGCCCGCGCCGTCGAGGGCCTGCCCGAACCGGATGGCCTCCTCGTCGTAGAGCATCCCGATCCGGCCACGCAGGTCGGCCCTGGCCTTGGCGCTCATGCTACGCAAGGATTCGGCCCCGAACAGCGCCTTGAGCAATCGCTGCGGCACGGCGCTGGTGCCCGTCTCGACGGGCGCGTCGCTCGTGCCGAACCCGAGGAGCCCGACCATCAGCACCAGCGACAGCGCCTCGTCGTCGTAGGAGACGAACTTGGCGACGGACCGCTTGGTGACGCCCTCGGTGCGGATCAGGTCGATGATGTGCTCCTGCCAGGAGCTGACGGCGCGGGTGGCGCGGCGGGCCAGCTCCGCGGAGGCACGGCCGAGCTCGTCGGCGCGTCCTTCGAGCAGCTTGGCGCCGGCCGGGCGGTCCCGCCACCGGGCCACGACGTCCTCCGCCGCGCGTTCGGCGGCGGCGATGACGAGGGACTCCAGGCCGCTGCGCAGCGCGACCTTCAGCGCGCGTACGCGGGCCGGGGCGCGACGGCGGCGTCCGCCCCGGTGGCCCGCCTGGCCGCCCCGCGACTGCAGGGCGCGCTCGAGATCACCGGTGCCGGCGAAGTCCTGCCAGCGTGCCAGCACCTCGCCGCGCAGCAGGGAGCCGTTGCGCGTGGCCTCGTCGAGCTCGGCCAGGGCCTCGGCGTACGCGGCCTCGGCCTCGTCGCGCAGCACCGTGCGCAGGGCGACCTGCTCCTCGACCCGCTTGGCGAGCTCGGGGACGCGAGTGCGGAAGGTGTCCAGCACGCTACCCAGCGTAGACCTGATGACATCGGCCCGGCCATCTTCGTCCTCGGTGATGCCGGTCAGCCACTCCTGCACCTCGTCGGACATCTCTTTGGGCAGCATGCCGCCGGAGACCTTGGTCTCGGGGATGGTGAACTGGGCCGCCGCCTCGAGGCCGTTGTCCTTGAGCATCTCGGCGAAGTGGGCGACGACCTCCTCGCCGCCCTCCTCGGGCACCCGCGACAGGACGATGCCGAGGGTGGCGCCGTGGTCGCGCGCCCGGTGCAGCAGCCGCCAGACCTGCGCGTCGGCGTACCGCGCGGCGGTCGTCACGCACATCCAGATGTCGGCGGCGGCCAGGAACTGGGCGGCGAACTCGTGGTGGTCCTCGAACACCGAGTCGACGTCGGGGCTGTCGAGCAGCGCGAGCCCGCGCGGCAGCACCTCGCTCTTCATGATCACGAGCTGGTCGCCGACGACGGCGTCGGGCGCCGGTCCGGGCACCCGGCCGAACCCCGGCAGGACGTAGCGTTCGTCCAGCCACCAGTCGGCGTCGTCGGGGTGGCAGACCAGGATCGGGCTGCTCGTGGTCGGCCGTAGCACGCCCGTGGCGCTGACCCGGGCGCCGACGAGCGTGTTCACCAGCGTGGACTTGCCCGCGCCGGTGGAGCCGCTCAGCACCACGAGCAGCGGGGAGTCGGTGCGCCGCACTCTGGGCAGCACGTAGTCGTCGAGCTGGTTCAGCAGGTCCTGCTGTGTGGTCTCCGCCTCTTCGGTGCCCGGTGCGTCAAGGACGAACCGGACAGAGGCGATCTGGTCCCGCAGTTCGGCCAGGACCTCGTCGAGTGGGAGGGACGCCGCCCTGTGCTTGGCGGCGCCCTGATCAGCCGGGGGTGTCACGGAGCCGCCCCATATCCGCTCGCAGCAATTCGATCTCTTGAGCCACCTGAACGACCTCGCCGGCGACGACGATCGCCGGTGGCCGTACTCCGCTGGCCGTCATCTCGTCCGCAACAGTCGCGAGGCTCGCCATGAGCGTGCGCTGGCTCTGCAGCGTACCGTCTTGGATCACCGCGACAGGTGTGTCCGGCGACCGACCATAGCGCATGAGAGTGTCGGCGATCACACGCATCCGCTCGACGGCCATGAGGAGAATGAGCGTGCCGTGGGAGCGCCCGAGCGCCTCCCAGTCGACCGTCGAGGCCGGGTTTCCGGGGGCGACGTGCGCGGACACCACGTGGAACTCCTGCGCGACGCCCCGGTGAGTGACCGGGATGCCGACCGCGGAGGGTACGGCGATCGCACTCGTGATGCCGGGCACCACCGTGACCGGAATGCCCTCCCGTACGCAGTGGAGCACCTCTTCGGCGCCCCGCCCGAACACGAAGGGGTCGCCGCCCTTGAGGCGCACGACGAACCGGCCGGCGCGCGCGTGCTCGACCAGCGCGGCGTTGATGTGCTCCTGTGTGACCGACCGGCCGTACGGGATCTTGGCCGCGTCGACGATCTCCACGTCGCCGGGGAGTTCGTCGAGCAGTTCGCGCGGCGCGAGCCGGTCGGTGACGACCACGTCGGCCTGGGCGAGCAGCCGGCGGCCGCGCACCGTGATGAGGCCGGGGTCGCCGGGCCCGCCGCCCACGAGGGCGACGCCGACGGGCTTGCGGCGCGAGTGGCGGGCGGTGATGCCGCCGTCGCGCAGGCCGTCGAGGACCGCGTCGCGCACACCGGCGGCACGCCGCGGGTCACCGCCGGCCAGCACCGCCACCGAGGTCTCGCCGACGCGGCCGCTCGCCGGGGTCCAGGCCGCGGACGCCTGCGCGTCGTCGGCCCGCACGCACCAGATCCGCCGCGCCTCGGCCTCCGCGGCGACCGCGGCGTTGACCTCGCCGTCGTCGGTGCAGGCCTGCACGAGCCACGCGCCGTCACAGTCGCCCGTGCGGTACGGCCGGCGCTCCCAGGTCAGCTCCTCGCGCGCGACCAGGTCCTCCAGAGCCGGGGTGACCTCCGGCGAGACGAGGAGCACCTCGGCGCCGGCGGCCAGCAGCGCGGGCACGCGCCGCTGGGCGACGCGCCCGCCGCCCACGACGACGACGCGGCGTCCGTCGAGGCGCAGGCCGAGCAGGTAGGGGGGCAACTCTCGGGTCTCCTGAGTCGAGCTCGGGTCAGGCACGGCCACGGGCACCGGCCATCACGGGTTCTTCGCCACCATGTTCAGGCACCAAGGTACTCGTCCCTGGTCAAGCCTTGTCCGCCACACCGGCGGAGTCGAAGGTCGCGACTTCGTGCAGCACGCGTACGGCGCTCTGGACCAGCGGAAGCGCGAGCAGGGCCCCGGTGCCCTCGCCGAGCCGGAGTTCGAGATCGACGAGAGGACGCAGTTCGAGGTGCTGGAGCGCGGCCGCGTGACCCGGTTCGGCGGAGCGGTGGCCCGCGACGCAGGCGCCTCGTACGTCGGGGGCGAGGGCCGCGGCGGCCAGCGTGGCGGCGCCGGCGATCACGCCGTCGAGCACGACGGGCACCCGCGCGGCGGCGCCGCCGAGGACGAAGCCGGCGATCGCCGCGTGCTCCAGGCCGCCCACCTCCGCGAGGACGGTGAGCGGGTCGCTGCGCTCGTCCAGGCCGGCGCGCTCCAGCGCGGCGCGCACGACCTCGATCTTGCGGGTGCGGGTGGCCTCGTCGACGCCCGTGCCGTAGCCGGTGACGTTCTCCGGCGCGCGGCCGGTGAAGGCGGCGATGAGGGCCGCGGAGGCGGTCGTGTTGGCGATGCCCATGTCGCCGGTCACCAGGCAGCGGTGGCCGTCGGCGACCAGGTCGCGGGCGAGCTCGATGCCGGTTCCGACCGCCGCGCGCACCTGTCCGTCCGTCATGGCGGGCTCGCGGGTCATGTCCGCCGTGCCGTGGGCGGCCTTTCGGACGATCAGTCCGTCGGCGGCGGGCAGGTCGGTACGGACGCCGACGTCGATGACGCGGACGTCGGCGCCGGTCTGGCGGGCGAAGGCGTTGACGACGGCCCCGCCGGCGAGGAAGTTGCCCACCATCTGGCCGGTGACCTCCTGCGGCCAGGGGGTGACGCCCTGGGCGTGGACGCCGTGGTCGGCGGCGAAGACCGCGACGGCGGCGGGCTCGGGCATGGGCGGCGGGCAGGCGCCGGCGAGCCCGGAGAGGCGCACCGAGAGCTCCTCCAGCACGCCGAGCGCGCCGCGCGGCTTGGTCAGCCGGTCCTGGTGCGCCCGTGCCGCGGTCATGGCCGCCTCGTCCAGCGGACGGATAGCGGCGATCGTCTCGGCGATGAGGTCCATGGGGTCTCCTTGACTGAGGGGTGAGGGTCGAGTCAGAGCCGGAGGACGTCGGCCAGTTCGGCCACGAAGGCCGTGACCGTCGACTCGTCGCGCACGGCGACGCGGAACCAGTCGGGGCCCAGGCCGGGGAACGTGTCGCCGCGCCGCACGGCGTAACCGCGCTCGCGCAGCGCCGCGCGCACCCCCGAGCCGCCGGGCGCCCGGACGCACAGGAAGGACGCGCGGGCGCCGGGGACGACGTGCAGGCCGAGGCCGGTCAGGGCCCGGGCGAACCGTTCGCGGTCCACGGTGAGCTCGCGGGCCCAGGCGTCGGCCTCGGCCACCGCCCGCGGGCTCACGCAGGCCTCGGCTGCCACCAGCGCGGGCGTGGACACCGACCAGAGAGGCTGCGCCGCGGCCAGGCGCGCGACGAGCTCGGGTTGGGCGAGCACGTATCCGGCGCGGAGCCCGGCCAGGCCCCAGGTCTTGGTCAGGCTGCGCACGACGACCAGGCCGGGCAGGCGGCGGCCCGCGAGGCTCTCGGTCTCGCCGGGGACGCAGTCCATGAACGCCTCGTCCACGACGAGCGTCCGGCCGGGGCGGGCGAGCGCGGCGAGCTCCTCCGCCGGGTGCAGCACCGACGTGGGGTTCGTGGGGTTGCCGACCATCACCAGGTCGGCGTCGCCGGGGACCGGGCCGAGCCGGAAGCCGCCGGTGAGGACGACGCGTGCCACGTCGTGGCCGGCTGCGCGCAGGGCGCTCTCCGGCTCGGTGAACTGCGGGTGCACGACCACGGCGTGCCGGGGCCGCAGCACGCGGGCGAGCAGCACGAACGCCTCGGCGGCGCCGGCGGTGAGCAGGACCTCGTCCTCGTCCCGTCCGTGGCGGCGCGCGACCGCGCGCCGCGCGCGGGCGGGATCGGGGTAGGCGGCGAGGCCCGCGACGCTGTCGCGCAGCAGGGCGGCGAGCCACTCCGGCGGCGTGCCGTGCCGCACGTTCACCGCGAGGTCGACCAGCCCGGGGCCGACCTCGGCGTCGCCGTGGTGCCGCAGGTCGACGTCAGTGTGCATGGACGTGGGACGGGTCGTCGGGGTGGTGGTGCGGGCGCTGCGGCGCGCCGACGCGGTGTTCGAAGCCCGGCATCGGCAGCCGGTACACGCACGTGTCGCAGTTCATGCGGATGTCGCCGCGCAGCGCCTCGTCGTAGCGTTCGAGCACGAGGTCGGCCAGCCCCTCGCAGTCGCCGATCACCTCCGCGCAGCGCACCTCGGCGCCCGTGAACGCCCGCGCCTCCTCCGCCACCCGGTCCGGCAGCACGCCCGGGAACAGGAAGTACGGCAGGACGACCACGCGACGGGCGCCGAGCCGGCGGCAGCGTTCGAGGCCCTCCGGCACGCTGGGGCGGGCCAGGGAGACGAACGCGGTCTCCACCATGGCCAGGCCGCGGCCCTCCCACAGCAGCCGGGCCGCCTTGCAGACCTCCGCGTTGGCGTCCGGGTCGGTGGAGCCGCGGCCGACGAGGAGTACCGCCGTGTCGGCGCGCTCGGCCGAGTCAAGCACGGCGTCCAGGCGCTCCTCCAGCAGCCGCAGCAGCGTCGGGTGCGGGCCCAGCGGACGGCCGTAGGCGTACGTCAGGCCCGGCTGACGGGCGCGCTCGCGGGCCAGCGCGGCGGGCATGTCGCCCTTGGCGTGCCCGGCCGCCACGAGGACGAGGGGAACCGCCGCGACGTGCCGGTGCCCGGCCGCGTACAGCGAGGCGACCGCGTCGGTCAGCGGGGGCGGCGAGAGCTCGATGAACCCTCCGGCGACGTCCACGGGCAGCCGCCCGCGCAGGCGTTCGACGAAGCGGCCGAACTCGGCCACGCCCGCGTCGTCGCGCGTACCGTGACCGACCACCAGCAAGGGAGTCACGAGCCCTCCTTCGTCGGGGAAGGTGACCACGGAGGCGCGCTTTCCGGTTCCCTCGCTTCGCTCGGTCACGCGTCCCCCTCGAAGTACAGCAGGGCGTTGAGCGCGGCGGCGGCGACGGCCGACCCGCCCTTCTCCGAGACGTTGCTGACGGCGGGCAGGCCGCTGTCGCGCAGCGCGGCCTTGGACTCGACCGCGCCGACGAACCCGACCGGCAGGCCGATCACGAGGGCCGGCGCGACGCCGTGCTCGATGATCTCCTCCAGGGCGGTCGGCGCGTTGCCGACGACCCAGACCGCGCCCGGTCCCGCCTCGGCGTAGGACAGCCGGATCGCCGCGGCCGAACGGGTGAGCCCCTCGACGCCGGCGGCGGCCGGGTCGGAGATCGAGCAGATGGCCGGCCGCGCGGTGATCCCGGCGGCGACCATGGCGACGTCGGTCACGATCGGCGCGCCCTCGCGCAGCGCGCGCAGGCCCTGGCGGAGGTGCTCCTCGTCGGTGACCAGGTCGGTGGCGTACTCCAGGTCGGCGCTGGCGTGGATGACGCGTTCGGTGACGGCCCGGGTGAGGGGTGGCAGCGCGCCGAGGTCGACGCGCGAGCGCAGGATCTCCAGGGACCGCGCCTCGATGGGGTGGATGGTTCTCATGACTCCTCGATGGCGTCGGCGGGGCAGACCTCGACGCAGTCACCGCAGCCGGTGCAGCGGGAAAGGACGTGGAGGGGGCTCATGCGGTCGCCGGCCCAGCCCGCGCGGGGCCGGATGGCGCGTTCGGGGCAGGTCAGCAGGCACGCGCCGCAGCCGGTGCAACGCGAGGTGACGCGCACGGTCACGCCCATCGGTACCCCCGCGGGGTGACGAAGCGCCCGGCCACCGTACGGCTGCGGCTGGAACCGACGACCACGACGGTGAACATGTCGACCCGCGCGGGGTCGACGTCCGCCAGGGTGGTCAGCGTGACCGACTCGTCGGGGCGGCCGGCGTTGCGCACGTATCCGACCGGTGTCGAGGGCGGCCGGTGGGCGGCGAGGACGCTCAGCGCCTTGGGCAGCTGCCAGTCGCGCGCCCGGCTGCGCGGGTTGTAGAAGCAGACCGTGAAGTCGCCCTCCGCGGCGGCGGTGACGCGGCGCTCGATCACCTCCCACGGCGTGTGCAGGTCCGACAGGGAGATGTACGCGTGGTCGTGGCCGAGCGGCGCGCCGAGGAGGTTCGCGGCGGCCACGGCGGCGGTGACGCCCGGCACGCCCTCGACGTCGATGTCGTCCCCGGCGAACTCCAGCGCCGGACTGGCCATCGCGTAGATGCCCGCGTCGCCGGAGCCGATGAGCGCCACGGCGTGGCCCGCCGCCGCCTCCGAGACGGCGGTACGGGCCCGTTCCTCCTCCTGACCGAGGCCCGAGGCGAGCACCCGCGCGCCGGGGCGGATGAGGTCACGCACCTGCTTGACGTACTGGTCCAGGCCGACGATGACGGAAGCGCGCTGGAGCACGGCGACCGCCCGTGGCGTGAGCAGGTCACGGGCGCCGGGGCCGAGCCCGACGATCGCGAGCCGCCCGCGCGGCCTCAGCCGGGCGACGGCGGCGGTGGCGTGCGCGGACTTGCGCTTCTCCACGACGAGCCGGGCGCCCGACCCGGCGGTGAGCAGCGCGGCGGCCTCGGCGACGCTGGGCGTGCCGACCTCGGCGCGTACGACGTCGGAGGGGTTCGGGACCGCCACGGAGGCCAGCGCGTCGGCCGGGTGCGTGACGACCTCCCAGCCGCGTTCGCGCGCCGCCTGGAGGATGCCCTCCTCGTCGGCCTTCAGGTCGGCGGTCGCGAGGTACCGCACCGACTCGGGCGCCAGTTCGCCCTCGGCCAGCACCGAGTCCACGAGCGCGGTCACCTCGGCCGCGGGCACCCCGCGCGCCGAGCCGACGCCCACGACGAGGGACTTCGGGCGGTAGACGAGGGCGCCGTCGAACCGGCCCTCGTGGCACATGCACTCGTACGCGGCCTGGTCGGTGACGAGTATGCGGTGGCCGCCGGGCGGCGCGTCGGGCGAGACGTTCGGCGGAAGGGGCGGCAGCGGCCAGCCGTCGGCGCCCTCCAGCCGCACCGGCTCCCCCGACAGCACGGCGGCTCCGACGTGCGCGAGCAGCCCGGGGTCGTGCACGGTGAAGCCCAGGTCGGCGCCGTAGGAGTCGAGCGGGGTGACGTTGCTCGCCTCGCTCGCGGTCGTCACGACCGGGGTGCAGCCGAGCACGCCGGTCAGCCGGTGGGCGAGGAGGTTCGCGCCGTGGTGGCCGCCGAGCACGGCGACCGCGAACGTCATCGACTCGTCCACGCAGACGACGGCCGGGTCGGTCGTCTTGTGGCCGAGCAGCGGCGCCAGCACGCGCACGGTCGCGCCGACGGCCAGGAAGCTCACCACGGCGTCGCAGGTGCGCCACGCCTCGCGCAGCGCGTCGGCGGCCTTCTGGTCGGTCAGCAGCCGCACCTCGTCCGGCCAGGCCGCCTGAAGCGTCGCCGCGGCCGTACGCCCGCCCGCGGTGGCGGCGACCACTCCGATCATGAGAGCCTCCCCGCCAGCAGGAACACCGGGTTCTGCGCGTCGAGGCGGAACGAGTCGCCCGGCAGGTCGGCGAAGCGCGAGGCGGCGAGCTGCACGCCCTCGACGGCGTACCCGGCGTCGGTGAGCGCGCGGCGGGCCCGCACGGCGCGGTCGACCGCGGCGTACGTGGCGACGACGGTCCGCGGGCGCCGGGCGAGCACGCCGCCGAGCGCGGCCAGTCCCCCGCCGCCGACGAACACCGCGTCCGGGTCGGGCAGCCCCTCGAAGGCCTCCGGCGCGCTCCCCGGCACGAGCCGTACGGCCGGTCCGGCGTTCTGCCGGATCAGCTCGCAGGCGGACGGGTCGCGCTCGACCGCGATGACGGCGGCGTGGTGCGCGGCGCACTCGACGCCGACCGAGCCGCTGCCCGCGCCGACGTCCCAGACGAGCATGCCGAGGGTCGGCCGGAGCCGGGCCACGGCGACCGCGCGCACCTCCCACTTGGTGATCATCCCGGCGCGGTGCCGGTAGCCGTCGCCGATCCAGTCGCCCGGCGGCGCGGCGGGCTGGTTGTGCGTCCGCGCGGCCGACTCGGACTCGCGCACGACCAGCACGACGTTCGGCTCGGCCCACGCGCGCGCCGCGGCCTCGGCCGGCGCGCAGCGGGTGATCCGCTCGTCGCCGGCGCCCAGCCGCTCGGCGACGTACAGCGTGACGTCCCAGCCGGCGAGCCCGGCGCCCAGCTCCGCCGGGCCGTACCCGGGCGCGGTGAACACGGCCGTCTTGGGCATCGCCCGGCACGCGTTCACCGCCGTTCGCGGGTCACGGCCGTGCGCGCTCACCACCACCGCGTCGTCCCACGGCAGGCCGATCCGCGCGAACGCGCCCGCGACCGAGGACACCGCGGGCAGCACCTCCGGCGTGTGACCGCGCTCGCGCAGGGCCCGCACGATGCCGAAGAAGCCGGGATCTCCGCTGGCCAGCACGACGGCGTCACCCGCCGCGCCGACCTGGTCGAGGGCCGCGGCGACGTCGCCCATGACGACCTGGCGGACGTGCGCCGGCGGGCGTACCGCCTCCAGGTGCCGCCGTCCCCCGGCCACCACGGAGGCGGAGGACAGCCGGTCCATCGCCCGCCGCGGCAGCGGGGAGCCGTCGCAGCCCACGACCGTGATCATCTGCTGAGCCGCCCGTACATCGCGATCATGCGCTGGCCGGTGAAGTCGACGAGGACCACCTGGGCGGCGATCGTCCGGCCGGCCTCCGTGGTGAACTGCTCCAGGACCTCGGCGACCCGGCGGCACAGCTCGCGCCCGGCCCGGCCCAGCAGCCCCTCGCCCTCCCACAGCTCGTACGCGTGCCGCGCCGTGTTCGCCTCCGCGACCCGCGCGGCGAGCTCCTCCGAGCCGCCCATGACGCGGGTGATCTCGGCGAGCAGGTCGGTGTCGACCTTCGAGCGCGTGTAGTGCGTCATCAGCACGCCCGAGGCGAGCTTGGTCAGCTTGCCGGCCATTCCGACGAACACCACCTGGGTGACGCCGTGCTCCACGGCCCTGCGGAGCGCCGCCCCGGTGAAGTCGCCGACCTCCACGAAGCACACGTCGGGCAGCTGCGGCAGCAGCCGCATCGCGCCCTTCTCGGTGCGGCCCCCCGTGCACAGGACGAGCGTGCGCTCCCCCTGCGCGCCCATCACCGCGACCGCCTGCTCCACGCTCGCCCGCCACGACGCCGTCGAGAACGGGCGCACGATCCCGGTCGTGCCGAGAATCGATATCCCGCCGAGGATGCCGAGCCGTTTGTTCGTCGTCTTGCGCGCCATCTTCTCGCCGTCGGGCACCGAGATGACGACGCGTACCCCTCGCGTCTTAAGGTCCACAGACTCCCCCACCGCCTGTTCGATCATCTTGCGCGGCACCGGGTTGATCGCCGGGCCACCGAGCTCCAGGCCGAGGCCGGGCTTGGTGACGACGCCGACCCCGATGCCGCCGTCCAGCTCGATGCCCGGCTCGTCCCGCCAGCGGGCGGTCGCGGTCAGCCGGGCACCGTGCGTCACGTCAGGATCGTCGCCCGCGTCCTTGATCACCACTGCCTCGGCCCGGTCGGCGTGGATCAGGCACGAGTCGACGGCGAACGTCACCCGCCGGCCCGACGGCAGCGCCACCTCGACCACGTCCTGCGCCCGCCGCGACACGAGCGCCTCGGCCGCCGCCTTGGCCGCCGCCGACGCGCACGTGCCGGTCGTCCAGCCGGTGCGCAGGGCCTGCTGCCGGACCTTCATGGTCCGGGGCAGGTCCGGTTCGTACGGGGTCCGCTCAGCCGCCACGGAGCACCTTCCGCGCCGCGGGGTCGGCACGCCGGTGACCGTGGAAGTGACCCGGGTGGTACAGGTGCGAGCGGGTGCCGCCCGCCTCCAGCGCCGGGCCGACGAGCACGAGCGTGTGCTTCCACAGCCGGTGCTCGCGGGTGGTCTCGGCGAGCTCGTCCAGACGGCAGCGCACGATCAGCTCGTCCGGCCAGGTGCACTGGTAGGCGACCACGCACGGAGTGTCGGGCGGGTAGCCGCCCGCCAGCAGCTCCTCCTGGAGCTGCCGCGACCGGGCCGCCGACAGGAACAGCGCCATCGTCGTGCCGTGCCGGGCGAACTCCCGCACCTCCTCCCCCGGCGGCATCGGCGTCTTGCCGCCGCCGAGACGGGTCAGCACGACCGACTGGGCCACCTCGGGGATGGTCAGCTCCCGGCCGACCGCCGCGGCCACCGCGGAGAAGCTCGACACGCCGGGGACGATCTCCGTGGCCAGGCCGAGCTCCGCGCATCGGTCGAGCTGCTCCTGCAGCGCGCCCCACAGCGCCGGGTCGCCGGAGTGGATCCGCGCGACGGTGAGCCCCTCGGCCGCGGCGCGCTCGTAGTAGGGCAGCACGCCCTCCATCGGCAGCGCCGCCGAGTCGACGATCTCCGCGTCCGCGCGGGCGTGCGCCAGAACGTCCTCGTGGACCAGGCTCGCCGCCCAGATCACCACGTCCGCCTCGGCGATCGCCCGTGCGGCGCGGAAGGTCAGCAGGTCCGCCGCGCCCGGTCCGGCACCGACGAACACGACCCTTCCGTCGGTCATGAGTCCCTCGCCTTCAGTTTCCCGCCCAGGGACGTACGGCGTCCGGGCACGATCAGGGTGGACAGGTACGGCACCGGGCCGGTGATCTCGCTCGCCGGGCGGACGTCCTCGTCGGGCAGGCCGAGCCGCGCGCCGTACACCGCGTCGCCGAGCCGTCCGGCGTCGGCGACCGCGGCGAGCACCTCGTCCGCGACCTGGCCGAACTTGTACGCCACGACGGTGTCTCCGGTGGCCAGCGCCGTCCGCAGCCCGCCGGCGCCGCCGGTGAGCGGCAGGAGGGTGAGCGACTCGGTGCCCTCGGCGAGGACCGTGCCCGAGCGCGCCGCCAGATCCTGCATCGCGGTGACGCCCGGGACGGTCTCCACCTCGACGCCCGGCGCGCGCTCGCGTACGGCCTGGGCGAGGTAGGTGAAGGTGGAGTAGACGTTCGGGTCGCCGATGGTGGCGAACGCGACCGTACGTGCGCCCTGCTCGAAGGCCTCGACGACGCGGCGCGCGGCGGCGTCCCAGGCGTTCGCGCGGCGCTCGGTCACCCCGCCCCGGTCGTTCAGCGCGAAGACGACGCGTTCGGCCTCCGCGACGTGCGCCCGCACGACGGCCTCGGCGCGGCCCTGCTCGCCGGGCGCCATGACCGGGACCAGCACGAGGTCCGCCTCGCGCAGGACCCGTACGCCGCGAACGGTGACCAGCTCGGGATCGCCGGGCCCGACCCCGACGCCGACGAGCCTCACAGCTCGTCCTTCAGCAGCCGGAACCGCACCATGTCGGCCGGTTTTCCGCCCGGCAGGGGCCGAGCCTCGCGGAGCACGTCCTCCCGAGTGAACCCGGCCCGCTCGGCGACGCGCTGCGACGCGACGTTCCCGACGGCGGCGAGCAACTCGACGCGTGTCAGCCCCAGCCCGAAGGCGTGGCGTGCCACCGCGCGCACCGCCTCGGTGGCGTAGCCCCGCCCGCGCGCGGCCGGACCCAGCCAGTAGCCGGTCTCGGCCACGCCCGTCTCCCAGTCGGCCCGGCCGATGCCGACCCCGCCCTCAAGCCGGCCGGCGTCCCCCGGGACGATCGCGAAGTTGAGCGCCCGCGACAGGTCGCCGGCCGCCTCCTCGGTGCACCAGCGCACGGCCTTCTCCCGAGTGAAATCCTCTGACCAGGGCATCCAGCGGCGGACCTCGTCGTCCACGGCCGTGAGATAGGCGTCGACGTCGCCCGCCTCGATCGGCCGCAGGGTGAGGCGGCCGGTGCGGAGCGCCGTGGGCGCGAAGCCGGCCATCACAGCTCCCCCTCCAGCAGGCTGAACAGCACCATGTCGGAGCGGCCGTCCGGCGCGGGACGCGCCTTGCGGAGCACGCCCTCGCGGGTGAACCCGGCCCGCTCGGCGACACGCTGCGACGCGACGTTGCCCGGGGCGGCGAGCAGCTCCAGCCGGTACAGGCCGAGGCCGAAGGCGTACCGCGCCACCGCGCGCACGGCCTCGGTGACATAGCCGTGCCGCCGGTCGGCGGGCCCGATCCAGTAACCGGTCTCGGCCACGCCCGTCTCCCAGTCGGCCCGGCTGAACCCGATCACGCCGCCGAACCGGCCGGTGCGCTCCGGCACGATCGCGAAGGACGCCTCCCGCCGCGGGTCGCGGAACGCCTCCTTGGCGCACCACCGGCGCGCGCTCTCCAGCGTGTACCCGCGCGCCCACGGCATCCACCGCCGCACGACCTGGTCGACGGCGGCGAAGCAGTCGGGCGCGTCGCCCTCCTCGGGCGGCCGCAGGACCAGCCGCTCGGTCCGCAACGTGGTGGGTTCAAAGAAAGTCATGACAGCTCGCTGGCGAGGAGGCTGAACAGGACCGCGTCGGACCGGCGGCCGGATCCGATGAGCATCGCCTCGCGCAGCACCGACTCGCGGGTGAAGCCGGCCTTCTCCGCGACGCCCTGGGAGGCGACGTTGCCGACGGCGGCGAGCAGCTCGATCCGGTGCATGCCCTTCTCGAAGGCGTACGCGGCCACGCCGCGCGTCGCCTCCACCGCGTACCGGTTGCGGCGCGCCCAGGGCGCGATCCAGTAGCCGACCTCCGCGCGCCCGTCGGTCCAGTCGGTACGGCCGATGCCGATCGAGCCGGCGAACCGCTCGCCGGCGACGATGGCGAAGTTCATCGCCCGCGCCGGGTCGGTGTGGGCGTGCGTCGTGCACCAGTCGACGGCGGTCTGCGTCGTCTGCGCCGACGCCCACGGCATCCAGCGCCGGATCTCCGGGTCGCGGCTGGCGGTAAGGACGTCTTTAGCGTCTTCTTCTTCAAATGGCCGCAGCAGCAGCCGTTCGGTCTCCAGCAGAACACCCTCGTCGAAAGTCATGCGGCCGCCCCCACGAAACGCGTTGCCATCTGAGGCATCCCAGCCCAGTGGAGATGAAGGTAGGAGGCAAGGCGATTCGCCGAGCTGAAGCCATCCGGTCCCTCGGCGGACCACTGCCAGGCGGGTGGAGCGTCCGCCCCCCGCGAGCAGACGGTGCGGTGGAACTCGTGCCCGCGCACCCGCTCACCGGCCCGAGCCACCGGCGAGTCGCGCACCGCGACCGCCTCCCGGTAGCCGAGCGTCAGCCGCCCGGTCATCCGCGCCTCCGCGTCGAACACCCCGCACATCGGCAGGTCGTCGAGCCGCCGGGCGAGATAGAGCAGACCGGCGCACTCGGCGTATATCGGGCCACGGAACGCCGCGACCGCGCGGCGCAACGGCTCGTTGGCCGACAGCTCCGCGGCGTACGTCTCGGGGAATCCGCCGCCGATCACCACCCCGCCGGTCTCCGGCGGCAGGGCGGTGTCGCGCAGCGGGTCGAACCGCACGACCTCGGCCCCCGCGGCGGCGAGCAGTTCCTCGTTCTCGGCGTAGCCGAACGTGAACGCCGCGCCGCCCGCGACCGCGATCCGCGCGCGCCCGGCCGGCGCGGCGATGGCCGGGTCCCAGGGCTCGGCGGCCAGCGGCGCTGCGGTGTGCGCGAGCGCGACCAGGCCGCGCAGGTCGCAGCTCTCCGTGACGAGCGCGCCCAGGCGTTCGACGGTCGCGAGGGCCTCGGGACGGCGTTCGGCGGCCGGGACCAGGCCGAGGTGACGTGACGGCGTGGCCGCGTCGTCGCGGCGGCGCAGCACGCCCAGGACGGGCAGCCCGGTCTCCTCCACCGCCGCGCGGCAGATCTCCTCGTGCCGGTCCGAGCCGACCCGGTTGAGGATCACGCCGCCGACCCGGACGCCGGAGTCGTAGGTCACGAAGCCGTGCACGAGGGCCGCGACGGACCGGCCGGCGGACGCGGCGTCCACCACCAGCACCACCGGCGCGCCGAGCAGCTTGGCCACGTGCGCGGTCGAGGCGAACTCCCCCGCGCCGGCCGCGCCGTCGTACAGGCCCATCACGCCCTCGACGACGGCGATGTCCGCGTCCCGCGCGCCGTGCAGGAACAGCGGCGCGACGAGCTCCTCGGCGGTGAGCCACGGGTCGAGGTTGCGGCCCGGTCGCCCGGCGGCGAGCGCGTGGTACCCGGGGTCGATATAGTCCGGGCCGACCTTGTGCGGCGAGACGTCGAGGCCCTGTGCGGCCAGCGCGGCGATCAGTCCGGTGGCGACCGTCGTCTTGCCGCTCCCGGACGCGGGGGCGGCGACCACGAGCCGCGGGATCACCACTCGATGCCCTTCTGCCCCTTCTGGCCGGCGTCCATGGGGTGCTTGACCTTGCCCATGTCGGTGACCAGGTCGGCGATCTCCAGGAGCCGGGGGTCGGCGTCGCGGCCGGTGACGATGACGTGCTGGTGGCCCGGTCGCGCCGCCAGGGTGGCGACGACGTCGTCCACGTCCACCCAGCCCCACTTCATCGGGTAGGTGAACTCGTCCAGGACGTAGAGCGTGTACGTCTCGGCGGCGAGGTCGCGTTTGATCTGCTCCCAGCCCTCGCGGGCGTCCGCGGCGTGGTCCTCCTCCGTGCCGGGCCGCTGGATCCACGACCAGCCCTCGCCCATCTTGTGCCAGACGACCGTCCCGCCCTCGCCGGACGCGCCGAGCACGCGCAGCGCGCGCTCCTCACCGATGCGCCACTTGGCGGACTTGACGAACTGGAACACCCCGATCGGCCAGCCCTGGTTCCAGCCGCGCAGCGCCAGCCCGAACGCGGCGGTCGACTTGCCCTTGCCCTGGCCGGTGTGGACGATCACGAGCGGGCGGTTCCGCCGCTGCCGCGTGGTCAGCCCGTCGTCCGGGACGTTCTCGGGTTTGCCGCGCGGCATCAGGCGACCCTCCGATCGCGTACGACGCCGGCCAGGCCGTCGGCGGGCAGGTCCTCCAGGCGGACGATCTCGGCGCCGAGGCGTTCGGCGAGCCGTGCCGCGAGGCCGAGGCGCACCGGGCCGCTCTCGCAGTCGACCACCACCGAGGTGGCCTCCCGCAGCAGGGCGGCGGCGCGCAGCGCGTCGTCGACCGAGCCGTGCGTCGCGCGGCCGTCGGTGACGACGACGACGAGCGGGCGCCGCGCCGGGTCGCGCAGGTGCTCGGCGCGCAGGACGCCCGCGGCCCGCAACAGGCCCGCGGCGAGCGGCGTGCGGCCGCCCGTCGGCAGGTCCTCCAGGCGGCGTGCGCCGGCCTCGACCGAGGAGGTCGGCGGCAGCGCCGTCTCGGCCGAACCGCCGCGGAAGGTGACCAGGCCGACCTTGTCGCGTCGCTGGTAGGCGTCGAGGAGCAGGCTGAGCACGGCGCCCTTGACCGCGCGCATGCGCTGCCGGGCGGCCATCGAGCCGCTGGCGTCCACGACGAACAGCACGAGGTTGCCCTCGCGTCCCTCGCGGACCGGCTCACGGATGTCATCGGCGCGGATCACCAGGCCGGGTCCGCTGCGTCCACGCGACCGCTGGTGGGGCGCGGCGGCGAAGAGGGTGCCGGCGAGGTGCACGGTGCGAAAGCCCGGCCGGGCGCCGGTCGTGCGGCCGTACGGGGTGCGCGCGCGGGAGCGGCGGCCGGGCGCGCCCTCGCCGATGCCCGGCACGACGAACAGGCGTGGGCGGTAGGCGGCGTCGGCCGGGGACGTCGTCGGCCGGTCGGGGCGCGGCCCCGCGTTGCCCGACAGCGCCTGGCCGATGTCGACCAGCGCGCCCTCGGCGGGCAGGTCCACCGCGTCGGGCACGGGCGTGCCGGAGCCCGGACCGTCGGGATCGGTGTCCGGATCGGGCTCGGGCTCGGGGTCCTCGGTGGTGACCTCGGCGCCGGCCTCTGAGTCGTCCTCCTCGACCGGTGGCCGTGGCTCGGGAACGGGCGGCGAGGGCGGCTTCGGCCGGGTGGAGCCGGGCCGCGGGTCCTCCTCGGTGTCGTAGTCGCCGGTGCGGTCCAGCACGTCGTCGAGCCGGTCCTCGTCCAGGCCGGGCGCATCGAACGGGTCACGGCGCCGCCGGTGCGGCAGTGCGAGGCGCGCGGCGAGGCGTACGTCGGCGGGCGTGACGGCGCCGCGGTCGTGCCAGGCGGCCAGCGCGATCGCGGCGCGGGCCATCACCAGGTCGGCCCGCAGGCCGTCGACCTCGAACTCCGCGCAGACCGCGGTGATCTGCCGCAGCGCGCCGTCGGACAGCACGACCCCGGGCAGGCGGTCACGGGCGGCACGGATGTGCCAGGCCAGCTCGGCGTCGGCGCGCGACCAGTCGGCCGCGAACCCGGCCGGGTCGGCCTCGTAGGCCAGCCGGCGGCGTACGACCTCGGCGCGCTCGTCGGGGTCGCGGGTGGCGGCGACCTCGGCGGTCAGCCCGAACCGGTCGAGGAGCTGCGGACGCAGCTCACCCTCCTCGGGGTTCATGGTGCCGACGAGCAGGAACCGGGAGGCGTGCCGCACCGAGACGCCCTCGCGCTCGACGTAGGACTGTCCCATCGCCGCGGCGTCCAGGAGAAGGTCCACCAGGTGGTCGTGGAGGAGGTTCACCTCGTCGACGTAGAGCACGCCCCGGTGCGCGGCGGCCAGCAGGCCGGGCTGGTACGCGCGCACGCCCTCGGTGAGCGCGCGCTCGATGTCGAGGGAGCCGACGAGCCGGTCCTCCGACGCGCCGACCGGCAGCTCGACGAGCCGGGCGGGCCGCTCCTGCCGCTCCGCCTCGTCGTGCGGGCCGTCGGGACACTCGGGGTCGGGCGCGTCCGGGTCGCAGGAGAACCGGCAGGCGGCCACGGTGGAGACGGCCGGCAGCAGCCCGGCCAGCGCGCGGACGATGGTCGACTTCGCGGTGCCCTTCTCGCCGCGTACGAGGACGCCGCCGACCGACGGCGACACCGCGTTGATCAGCAGGGCGAGCTTGAGGTCCTCCAGCCCCGCCACGGCGGAGAACGGGTAGGTGTTCACCCGGTGTTCGTCCTTCCTCGGGTTGCGCGCCCGTAGGTGGCCTGCAGGTGGCGGCCGGAGTCTCCTGGCTGCCGGATCGTCGCCCGTCCTCGGCCTTCCGGCTCACGCCGTGGCCGTCGGTTGAGGACGGACTCCCCGGTCACAGTTGCGCGACAGCCCCGGAATCTCACCGGGTTCCTCCGCGTACCGCCGATGCACAGCATGGCACACGGCCGATCTCGGCTCGACAGGTGTGCGCCGGTCTGCTCCTGTTTAGATGAAACAGGTTCTACTTCTCCCGGAGGCGCGCATGAGGCTCGGCATCAACCTCGGCTACTGGCAGCGGGACCCCGTGGACGACACCGAGACCGTGCTCGCCGCCGAACGCCTCGGCTACGACCAGGTCTTCACCGCGGAGGCGTACGGATCCGACGCCTTCACGACGCTGACCTGGTACGGCGCACGCACCTCACGGATCGGCCTGGGCACGGCCGTGACGCAGATGTCGGCGCGCACCCCGGCCGCCACCGCCATGCACGCGCTGACCCTCGACGCCCTGTCCGGCGGACGGCTCACGCTCGGCCTCGGTGCGTCCGGGCCGCAGGTCGTGGAGGGCTGGTACGGCGTGCCGTTCGCCCGGCCGCTCGCGCGCACCCGCGAGTACGTCCGGATCCTGCGCGACGTGTGGCGACGCGCCGAACCGGTGACCAGTACCGGCCCGCACTACCCGCTGCCGCTGCGGTCGTACGGGGTGGGCGACGGGGTGACGGGCCTGGGCAAGCCGCTGAAGTCGATCGCGCACCCGCTGCGCCCGGACATCCCGATCTACCTCGGCGCGGAGGGCCCGAAGAACGTCGCGCTGTCGACGGAGATCGCCCAGGGCTGGCTACCGCTGTTCGTCGACCCGGAGCGGATCGAACCGGTCTTCGGCGCGTCGCTGCGCGACCGCCCGGACGGCTTCGACATCGCCGCGACGGTCACCACGATCGTCACCGACGACCTGACGGCCGCGCTGGAGGTGGCCAAGATCCCGCTGGCGTTCTACATCGGCGGCATGGGCGCCCGCGACCGCAACTTCCACCTGGACCTGATCGGCCGGCTGGGGTACGCCGAGGAGGCCGCACGGGTGCAGGACCTGTTCCTCGCGGGACGCCGGGACGAGGCGATCCGGGCCGTACCGGACGCACTGGCGGACGCGATCTCCCTGCTCGGTCCGCTCGACCGGATCCGCGAACGCCTGCGGCTGTGGCTGGACTCCCCGGTCACCACCCTGCTCATCGCCGGAGTGAAGGACGAACCGACCCTCAAGGCGATCCGCGCCATGGTCCCCGCGTAAGCCACCGGCGATCAGACGCCGTCGATCCAGTACCGGTGCAGCCGGGCGATGGCCTCCTCCTTGGTCATCGCCGCGACTTCTCGCTCGTCGAGACCGGCCCTGGAGATCAGCAGATGGACGAGATCGGCGGGCAGCGCCTCCGGCGGTGGCGTGGGCATCCCGCGATCGGGCACGACCTTGTCCTGAACACAGGCCCAGAAGCTCGCCTCATCCACCTGGAGTTGATCGCGGAGTAGGTGACCCCAGATGCTGCGGCCGTAGATGCTCCGGTCGACCGGATGGGAGATCCGGGTCCTCAGGATCCGGCCGTCGGGGAGGTCCAGTTCATAGGTGACGCGATGGGTCCCCGTCCGTCCCCGGGCGGTCCGTACCGGACGCCATTCCTCGGTCTGGCAGAAGCGTTCGTGATCCTCACGGGTCGGTTGCGGCCAGGTCACCGGGTCTCGCCCACCAGCCAGTCGCGCAACTGTGCGTCATCACTGAGGCTGATCAGCTGGACAAGGCCCCAGTTCTCACGGTGGCTCGGAGCGTCGAGCAGGTGGTCCTGCCAGTCCTCCGCGTACTCACGCAGCGCTTCGATCATCTCGGCGACGGCCTCGTCGAAGGTGGCGCCGTCCGCGGCGACGGGCAGCCCCGGGATGAAGAGGGACCAGCCGCCGGATTCGGGGACCACCTGCGCGTGAGACGGAGTGACCGTCGCGAGGTAGTGGCGCAGCCGCTCGACGTCCACGATGGCGGTCGTGGCGGACTCGCGGCGCACCGTGGCCACCAGGCCTCTCTCAGCCGCGTCCAGGAGCGCCTTCAGATGCGCACGGGCATCCGTATAGCTGTCGAAGTGAACGGCGCCCATGGGCATACCTCCGTCGGAGCGGGCCTTCAGAGTGGCGTCCGGCGTCAAGTACGTCAAGTACGTCACGTACTTAGCACGCCTCCGGTTACGGGCGTAGCGTCGAGTAGAGGATCTGGTCGTGCCAGCCGCCGGCTCGCCACTGGGCCTGGCGGAGGACGCCCTCCCGTTCGAAGCCCGCCTTCTCCAGCGCTCGCTGTTCGGCGACGTTGCCGCTGTCGGTGAAGGCCTGGATCCGCTGGGCGCGGGTGTGGTCGAACAGGTAGGTCACCAGCAGTCGTTGCGCCTCGGTGCCGAGGCCCCGGCCCTGGCAGCTCGGCCGCAGGCCGATCGCGACGGTCCAGCACCACGACGTCTCCGGGCGGCCCCACAGGCTCCTGAACCACTCGACCCGACCGGCGACGGTGTCGTCCTCGCAGACCGTGAGGGTTCCGCCGTCCGGCGTGAGCAGGCCGGTCTCGGCGAACCGGCGCCGCAGGTCGAGGGGGCTGCGGTACCCGAACCACTGGTGGACGCCGGTCCCCTCGGGGCCGGCGAACTCGGCCTCGAAGACGTCGATGTCCTTCTCCTCGACCGGCCGCAACACCACCCGGCTCATGGGCTCTCCCGTTCTGCCTCGACATCGGAACTGGCGAACTCTAACGGGCGATCAGTCCCAGGCGCGGGAGAGCATCCAGGTGTCACTCGCCTCGTCGTAGCGGAGTTCGTACACGCCGATCTCATGGTCCGGGGTGGCCTCCACCTGCCAGAACTCCCGGACGGTCGACTCCTCGGACTCCGGGTTGCGGTCGCGCCACCAGTCGCGGGTGGTCACCCAGTGGTCCAGGACGCGCAGCACGGTGTAGAGACGGCCGTGCCAGACGAACCGCGACGGCCGGCCGTCGGTCCGCCAGACCTCGACCGGGTCGCCGTACGCCCGGCTCATCCGGACACCGTCCACGCGTCGCGTCGACGCCGATCGCTGACTCCGGTCACGCGGACCGCCCACCTTCCCGGTCAAAAAGCCGCCGAAAGTGCCCGGGGGAAGACAGGCGTCATCGAACATACGTTCGGCTCAACGTTTTGGGAAGAGGGCGGCGCCCGGCACCGATCGGTGATCCGGCCGCGACGCGCCGTGCGGATCCGGCGCCTCCCGCCGTCAGATCACCCTTTCGGGGCTCCCTTACCCGACAAAAGGATGAGCGACATACCATTGAACAGGTAAAGTGCGATGTCGTGGCAAGAGGTACTCGTACGACAACAGCGCGTAACGCTTATTTTCACGACAATCCGCTTAAATGAGGCAGAGCGGTAGTATCGGGCAAAAACTCCGTCCCCCTCGATCCGATCCCGCGCACGCTTCCGCAGCGATCAGCGACTCCAGGCAGTTGATCCGTCATCCGCCGCCACCGCCCACAGCGGCCCCTCGTTCCGTCCACCGCCCCCGCTCAACCCCTCCGTCCCGGACGGTCGCTCTGGAGGTGCTCGATGTCCGACGCGCAAAGCCCAACCGTCCGCCGACGCCGCCTCGGGATGGAACTCCGCAGGCTGCGTGAGGCCTCCAACCTCATGATCGAGGACGTCGCCAAACACCTCGAGTGCTCGATGTCGCGGGTCAGCCGCATCGAGACCGGCAAGTCCGTCGCCCGGATCCGGGACGTGCGCGACATGCTCGACCTGTACAAGGTCGGCGACGAGGCCCAGCGCGAACAGCTGCTCACCCTCGCCAAGGACGCCCAGCAGCGAGGCTGGTGGACCGAGTACGAATCGGTGCTGTCCGCGGGACTGGACACCTACGTCGGGCTGGAGGCGTCGGCGGCCTCGCTCCGCACGTTCCAGACCCACCTCATCCCCGGGCTCATGCAGACCGAGGAGTACGCCCGCGCGCTGATAAAGGTCGGCCGGCCCACCGAGAGCACCGCCAACATCGACCGCATGATCTCCCTGCGCCAGCGGCGGCAGGCCATGCTCGCCGACGACGGAAGCCTGGAGGTCTGGGCCGTGCTCGACGAGGCGGTGCTGCGCCGCCCGATCGGCGGCGTCCCGGTCATGCGCGCCCAGCTCGCCCGGCTGCTCGAGGCCGAGGAGCTCCCCAGTGTCACGATCCAAGTGCTGCCGTTCGCCCGTGGCGCCCATCCCGGGCTCGGCGGCGCTTTCACCATCATCGGCTTCCCCGACCCGACGGATCTGGACGTCGTGTACGTCGATTCGCCCGCGGGGAACATCTTCCTGGAGAAGGACAGAGACGTCCGCCGCCACACCACCTGGTTCGACCATCTACGAGCCGCCGCGCTACCGCCGGACGAGTCGACCGACTTCATCGCCGCGGTCGCGGATGAGCTCAAGAAAACGTCCCCGTACCCACGGGGATGATCGGTTCACCACGAAAGGAGAGCTGGGGGATGGGTTGCGACCCCGATCTCGCGGACATTGGCTGGCGTACGAGCAGCCGCAGCTCGCAGGGGGCGGACTGCGTCGAAGTGAGCGTCCTCGAAATCGTGAGCGAGCACTGACGTAACTGCGCCGGGCGGCCGCGGGAGTCGATCTTCCGCGGCCGTCTCCGGCTCGGGATACGGTCGGACGCGTACCCGAGCGAAGGAGCACGGATGCCACCCTGGTCGGCCGCACCCGCCGGACGCCTCGACGAGCACGTCATCGACAGCGACGCACTGCGCGGCAACCCTCTCGGCGATCCCCACGAGCGCCCGCTGGAGGTGTACGTCCCGCCGGGATACGACGAGGAGCCGGAGCGGCGTTACCCGTCCGTCTACGTGATCCAGGGGTACACCGGCCAGCTGCCCATGTGGCACAACCGCGCGCCGTGGCGGCCGACCTTTCCCGAGCTGGTCGACCGGCTGTTCGCCAACGGGGAGGTGCCACCCGTCATCGTCGTCTACGTCGACGCCTGGACCTCGGTCGGCGGCAGCCAGTTCCTCGACTCGCCCGGCACCGGGCAGTACCACACGTACCTGTGCGAGGAGGTCGTGTCCTTCGTCGACGCCCGCTACCGCACGCTGGCGAGCCGCGACCACCGCGCGATCAGCGGGAAGTCCAGCGGCGGCTACGGCGCCATGGTCACGCCGATGCTGCGACCCGACGTGTTCGGCGCGCTGGCCACCCACGCGGGCGACGCCCTGTTCGACGTCTGCTACCGGCCGCACTTCCCGAAGGTGGCGCGGCAGCTGCGCGACTCCTACGACGGGTCGGTGGAGGCGTTCCTGGCCGACTTCCGCGGTCGCATCGCGGGCACCAGGGAGACCGACTTCGCCCTGATCGAGCAGTACGGCTACGCCGCGGCCTACTCCGCCGACGCGGACGGTACCGTGCGGCTGCCCTTCGACGACACCGGCGACGTGATCCCCGAGGTCTGGGAGCGCTGGCTGGCCCGGGACCCCGTACTCATGGCCGCGCGCCCCGATCACGCCGAGGCGCTGCGGTCGATGCGCGCCATCTGGATCGACGCGGGCACCCGCGATGAGTTCCACCTCGACTTCGGCGCGGTCGCGTTCCGGCGCGCGGTCGAGGCGGCCGGCGTCGCCGACGACGATGTCCACTTCGAGCTGTTCGACGCCGGGCACCGCGCCATCGAGTACCGCTATCCGCTGGCCCTCGCCTGGCTCGCCGAGCGCCTCACGCCCTGAGCTACCCCGCGGAGGGCAGGCTCGCGCGGAACACCGTGCCGGTCCCGGTCACCTCGACGGGGCCGCCGCGGTGCCCGGCGAACACCGCGTCGCCGCGCCGCAGCTCCAGCTCCTCGCCGTCGCGGCGGAGCCGTACGCCGCCGTCCGCGCACAGCAGCAGCTGCGGGCCGGCGGCCGGCAGCACGGGCCGCCGGGCGGCGTCGAGACGCGACAGCCGGAACTCCGGCGCCGGGGTGACGAAGACGTCCTCGCCGTCGCGGTGCTCGGGGTCGAGCACGTCCGGCGGGCCCGGCTCGAACGACGCGACGGCCAGCAACTCGGGCACGTCGACACGCTTGGGCGTGAGCCCGGCGCGCAGCACGTTGTCCGAACCGGCCATCAGCTCCACCCCGGTGCCGCTGAGGTAGGCGTGCGGACGGCGCGGCGGGACGTACAGCGCCTGCCCCGGCCTGAGCCGTACCTCGCTCATCAGCATGGCGACGAGCACGCCCATGTCGCCGGGGTGACGCGCGGCGAGCGAGGCGTACGGCTCGGGCGCGACCGCGGCGGCCTCGGTCACCACGTCCTTCGGCGACGGCCAGGTCAGCAGTGTCTCGACCGCGGCCCGCAGGTCACCGGCGGCGAGCAGGTCCACGACGGGCCGCAGCGCGGCGATCGGGGCCAGCAGCTCGGCGCTCTCACGCGGGTCCCGCAGGCCGCACAGCGCGTGGAACTCGGTCAGCGCGCACAGGATCTCCGGCTTGGGCCAGGAGTCCTTGTAGTTGCGGGACGGGTCGCCCTCAGGAGCGGTCTCGGCGGCGAAGCCCCGCTCGGCCTGCGCCCGGTCGGGGTGGACCTGCAGGGAGAGCGGCTCGGCCACCGCGAGCACCTTCAGCAGGAACGGCAGCCGGGGCCCGAAGGCCGACACGGCCGCGTCGCCGAGCGTCGCCCCGGGATCGGCGGCGATGAGGTCGCCCAGCGGCCGGCCCGACCGCAGCCGCGACGGCGCGGCCGGGTGCGCGCCGATCCACAGCTCCGCCTCCGGCGCCTCGGTGGGGCCGGGGCGGCCGAGGAAGTCGGCCAGCACCTCGTGGGATCCCCAGGCGTACTCCTGGATCGGGTTGTCGAGAAGTTCCATCTCAGGCCGTTTCGGGGTCGTGGACGAGGGCGGCGACGCCGAGCAGGCCGGCCTGCCCGTCGAGCGCGGATCGGACGATCTCCACGCGGCGTACGAAGGCGAGTCCGGCGTAGTCGGCCATGGCGGCGGTCAGCGGAGGTTCGAGCAGGTCCCAGGCCCGTGCGACGCCGCCGCCGATCACCACGCGGTCCAGGTCGCACAGCGCGGCGGCGGAGGAGATGCCGGCGGCCAGCGCGCGCGCCGACCGGTCGAACGCCGCCAGGGCCACCGGGTCGCCGTCACGGGCGGAGGCGGCGAGCGCCACGCCGGTGGCCGCCGGGCCGGACCAGCCGTTGGCGAGCGCCCAGCGGACCATCGCGGGCCCGGAGGTGATCGTCTCGACGCAGCCCCGCGCGCCGCACGGGCACGGGTCGCCGCCGAGGTCGACGACCGTGTGCCCGATGTGCCCGGCGTTGCCGGTCGGCCCGGCGTACACCCGCCCGTCGAGGATGAGGCCGCCGCCGACGCCGGTCGAGACGACCATGCCGAGCATGGCGCGGACGCCGCGGCCCGCGCCGTGGTGGTACTCCCCCATCGCGCCCGCCACGGCGTCGTTCACCAGGACGACCGGGCGGCCGCCCAGCAGGGCGGCGAGCCGGTCGCGCACCGGGAAGCCGCGCCAGCCCGGGATGTTCACCGGGCTGACCGTGCCGGCGATGGCGTCGAGCGGTCCGGCCGAGCCGATGCCCGCGCCGGACACCTCCTCGCCGCCGACCGCCTCGGTGGCGACGGCCGCCAGGGCGGAGAACACCTCCTCGGCGTCGCCCTTGGGTGTCGGGCGGGTGGCGAGGGGGCCGATGCGCCCGTCGGAGTGGACGAGCGCGGCGGCGAGCTTGGTGCCGCCGATGTCCACGGCCAGCACGCTCAAGAGCCCTCCTTCGTCAGTGGAGGGACCAGAGACGCTGTGTTCGTCGGTTCGCTCGCTCCGCTCGCTCACGGAGGATCCATTGGTCTCTGCGGCGGTCGCGGGGGTCGTGGACGCCGTCTCACGCACGTCGGTCAACGTCGAAGCTCCAGCACGTGCACACCATACGGCTCCAGCGCCACCTCCTCACGCGCGGGTTCGGCCCCGGCGGACGCGGCCGCGACCTCGGCGACCACCTTCAGCTCCTCATCGGCCTGGCTGACCAGCACCGCGAACCGGGCGCCGTCGGCGCGGACCAGCACGTCCGCGGACACCCGCGGGTCGGCGACGGTGACCGGGCGGCGCACCCCCGCGAGCGTGGCGAGCGCGTCGTACAGGCGGTACGTGGGCTCGGGGTTCACCCGCGGGGTGACCGCCGCCATGTGCTCCAGCGGGTACGCGCACAGCACGAGGGAGCCCTCGCCGTGCCGGCGGCGCAGCAGGGCCGGCCGGCCGTGCCCGTCCACCGCGACGACCTCCGCCGTGGTGGGCCGGACCGGCAGGTACGAGCGGCTGTGCTCGGTGCCGGCGGCGCGGAACGCCAGCGTCGTGCCCTCGGCGAGCGGGCCGAGGGCGGCGGTGAAGGTCAGCTCGACGACGTCGTCCTCGATCGGGTCGGCCAGGCCGTACCGGAGCCGGTGCTCGACCCCGAACATCGCGTTCATGTGGGAGTACCACGGTCCGCGCTGCCAGCCGTGCGAGCCCGCGCAGTAGGAGACGTACACGACGGCCCCGCCCGCGGCGAGCTCCTCCAGCCGGTGCCAGCCCGGCCCGGTGAGCTGCTTGGCCGACGGGACGAGGTACAGCCGCGCGTCCGGCGCGATGCCGTCGCTCTCGCGGGTGAGGCCGGCCGGCAGGTCGGCGGCCCGCGCGGTCACGTACGCCTGCCGCAGCGCCCCGAACACGTCGGTGCGGTCGGCGGTCCGGGTGAAGGGGTAACCGGCGTCGAGCACCGAGGGCACGACGAGCGCGGTGTCGGTCGCGGCACGCTCGCAGGCCGCCAGGTCGATCCGGTCGAGGGCCGCGCCGAACCGGCGCATCTCCTCCAGCGCCGGCTTCGGCGTGCCGTCGACCTCCGTCAGCCCGAAGTGCAGCTCGAACGGATGGTGGCTGTACGGGGGCTGGTCCACCAGGTCGAAGTCGGTGTTGTTCCAGCCGAGCCAGCCGGTCGCGCCGCCGAGCAGGCTGTTGTGCAGCACCTGCCGGTAGTAGTGCGCGGCGTTGTCGTCGGAGACGAAGTCCGAGGAGCAGCCGAACTCCTCCAGCACGACCGGCCGGCCGTACGTCCCGGCCAGCTCGCAGATGAACGCCGCGCCGTAGTGCTGGCGGACCAGGTCGTCCTCCATGCGGTACACGTGCGGGCCGACGAAGTCGGTGACGGCGGCCAACTCGCGTACCGAGAAGCCGTTGTCCTGCCCGGTCACCTCGACGCCCCAGGCGCCGTCGCCGATGGAGACCGGTTCGGTCGCCCCGCCCGCGCGCACCGCCCGCACCATCAGCCGGGCCCACGCCGTCACCTGCTCGGTCGGCGCCTTACCGCCGTAGATGGGCATCTCGTTGGTGATCAGCCAGCCCGCGACCGCCGGGTGCCCGGCGTAGCGCCGCGCCATCTCCTCGGCGAACCACGCCTGCCGGTCGACCATCCACACGTCCGCGTACAGGTCGCGGCCGGCCCGCCAGGCCGGGTCCCAGTTCTCCCCGGACATGTGGCCGACGATGAACGTCGGGATGGTCGCCATGCCGCGTTCGGCGTGCGCCTCCAGGAAGTCGGCGTAGTGCCCGGCGAGGGTCTCCTCGATCCGGTCGGGCTCGGGCATGAAGTCCGGCCAGTAGAAGAACGACCGCGTGGTGTTCAGCCCGTGCTCGCGCAGGACGTCCAGCTCCTCCCGTACGACGCGGGGGTCGTAGGAGCGCCACATCAGCGGTCCGCCGGTACGCGACCAGAAGTTGACGCCGAGCCACGCGGCGCCGGGCAGTTTGGCGAAGTTGCGGTGCAAAGAGGTGCCTTTCTGCAGGAGCCCGTCAGGACTTGACCGCGCCCGCGGTCAGCCCGTGGACCAGGAAGCGCTGGAGTGCGAGGAAGCCGACCACCACCGGGAGGCTGATGACGAGTGACGCGGCCATCACCTCGTTCCAGTAGACCTGCCCCTGGTTGGAGTACTCGCGCAGGCCCACCGCGAGGGTGCGGGTCGCGTGGTCGGTGAGGACGGAGGCGAACAGCACCTCGCCCCAGGCCGTCATGAACGCGTAGATGGCGACCGCGACGACGCCCGGGGCGGCCACCGGCAGGATGACCCGGAACAGCGTCCGCATCGGCCCGGCGCCGTCCACCCGCGCGGCCTCGTCCAGCTCGCGCGGGATCGTGTCGAAATAGCCGGCGATCAGCCAGATCGAGAACGGCAGCGCGAAGGTGAGGTAGGTGATGATCAGCCCGAGCCGGCTGCCGTACAGCGTGATGCCGGTGTACCGGTCGATGTTGACGAAGATCAGGAACAGCGGCAGCAGGAAGAGGATGCCCGGGAACATCTGCGTCGACAGCACGGCCGTCATGAACGTGCCGCGGCCGGCGAAGCGGTACCGGCTGACCGCGTATCCGGTGAAGATCGCGATGATGACCGAGCAGACCGTCGCGCAGCCCGACACGACCAGGCTGTTGATGAAGTAACGGCCCAGCGGCACGGTGTGCCACATGTCGACGAACGGCCGTACGGTCACGTGCGTCGGGATCCAGTGGAAGGCGCCCTGCACGTCCCGCAGGGGCTTGACCGACGAGACGACCATCACGTACAGCGGCAGGACGGTGAAGACCGTCAGGAGGGTCAGCACGACCCGGCGCGCCCAGCGCACCGCCGAGGACTCACGCATGACGGCTCCTCAGCCGACCGGCGCCCAGGTACCCGAGCGTGACGACCAGCAGGAACGCCAGCAGCAGCACGGACATCGCCGAGCCCAGGCCGAAGTTCCAGGTGAGGAACGAGGCGTTGTAGATGTGGATGGAGATCATGTCCGCGTCGGCCGGGGGCTGTTCGAACAGGACGTAGGCGGTGTTGAAGTCGTTGAACGTCCACAGGAACAGCACGAGCAGCAGCACCCGGTTGACCGGCCGCAGCAGCGGCAGGGTCACCGACCGCAGCCGGCGCGCGAAGCCCGCGCCGTCGATCGCCGCCGCCTCGTACAGGTCGCCGGGGATGCTCTGCAGGCCGGCCATCAGCGTGAGGAAGGCGAACGGCCACAGCCGCCAGACGTTCACGACGACGATCGCGACGAAGCTGTTGCCGCCGAGCAGCCAGAACGGATGGCCGTGGGCGAGGTGCAGCTCGTCGGACAGCAGGGCGTTCACCATGCCGTTGTCGCGCTGGAACATGAACCGCCAGGTGATCACCGCGGTGAAGACCGGCAGCGCGTACGGGACGAGGAACAGCGTCCGCAGCACACCGCGTCCGCGGAACGGCTTCTCCAGGAAGACCGCGGCGGCCAGCCCGAACATCCACGACAGGGCCACGACCAGGACGGTGACCGCGACCGTGATGAGGAAGGAGTGGATGAGGTCCTTGGCGACCGGCCCGTTCGTGTCGACGGCGACGCGGTAGTTGGTCAGGCCGCCGTACGGCGCGGCGGTCCAGTTGCGGATGAAGAACTGGGTGAGGTGCAGCAGGCTCATCCACGCGCCGACGAGCATGGGGATGACGTGGATGGCCAACTCGGCGATGAGCGCCGGCAGGACCAGCAGGTACGGCAGTAGCGCGCGGCGGGGCCTGCGGACCCGGTGGGCGGGTGCCCCCGGGGCGCGCGAGGGCGCCTCCCCGGGGGCGGTGACGGTTCGGCTCATCCGCCGGACTGCATCTTCTTGTTCGCGGCGGCGAGGCGGCTCTGAATGGTCTGATCGTCGACGGGCCTGCCCGCGGCGGCGTCGGCGATCAGCTGCTTGACGGTGTTGCCGACCAGCGTCTCGAACTGGGCCTCCTGCGGGATCATCGGCAGGGTCTCCGAGGCGTTGGCGAGGATGTCCCGGAACGTCTTGATCTCCGGCGTCTGGAACTTCGGGTCGTTGTACGCCTGCTGCACCACCGGCAGGGGACCCAGCTGGGTGTCGAGGATCTTCTGCTCGTCGGGGCTGGTCAGGAAGTCGATCAGCTTGAGGGCGCCGTCCTTGTTCTTGGTGTTCTTGAACACTCCGATGTTGATGCCGGCGACGTGGCTGCTGACCTTGTGCCCGCCGGGCGGCAGTGGGTCGGGCGCCGGGATCGGCACGACGCCGAACTCCCCGGCCTTCATGCCGTTCTCCGCGAGACCCTTGGGCGCGTAGCTCTGGATCATCATCATCGCGGCCTTGCCCGCGGCGAAGTCCTTGAGCATGTCGGCGTCGTTGAGGTACTCCGCGTTGCTCGGGTTGACGACCTTCTGCCCGGCCATCAGGTCGACGTACTGCTTCACCCCGGCGACCATCTGCGGGGAGTCGAAGCCGGGCTGCCCGCCCTGGAACAGGTTCGCGCCGTTCTGCCGGCCGAACATGAAGGCGAAGTGCGCGCCCTCGGTGTAGCTGGCGCCCTCCATGACGACGCCGTACTGCTTCTTGGCGGGATCGGTGAGCTTCTTCGCGTCGGCGACCAGTTCCTGCCAGCTCTGCGGCGGCTTCAGGCCCGCGTCGGCGAACAGCTTCTTGTTGTAGAACAGCCCGTACGCCAGGCCGTAGAGCGGCACGAAGGCCGGCGGCTTACCGGCCGCCCCGGTCGAGGTCAGCGTCGAGGGGATGAACTTCGCCTTGCCGCCGACCTTGGCGATGGTCGCGTCGTCGAAGGGCTGGAAGGCACCGGTCGCCTGCAGTGAGGCCGACCAGGTGTTGCCGACGTTGACGACGTCCGGCCCCTGGCCGCTGGAGGTCGCCGCGAGGATCCGGTTGAGCAGGTCCGGCCAGCCGATCACCTCGAGCTTGACCTTGATACCGGTCTTGGCCTCGAACTTCTTCAGCTCCGGCCCCAGCACCTGCTGGTCCTGCTGGATGCTGCGGCCCTGGTTGCTCGCCCAGTAGGTCAGGGACTTGGGCGACGAGTCGTCGCCTCCGCCACTCCCGCAGGCCGACAACCCGGCGGCGAGCGTGACGCTCGCCGCGAGTGCCGCGATTCCGCGTGCCTTCACCTGTGTCTCCCGTCACCCGTCAGTCGTGTGAGGACGCCCCCGGCTCTGGTTCCATGCATCGGACCACTAAACCGGTTTAGCGTCAACAGGTGATGTGAGACGGCGTCAGCGGACCGGTCCGGTGCTTCCCCGGGG
Source organism: Actinoallomurus iriomotensis (assembly GCF_030269445.1). GTDB lineage: Bacteria > Actinomycetota > Actinomycetes > Streptosporangiales > Streptosporangiaceae > Actinoallomurus > Actinoallomurus iriomotensis. The sequence continues at coordinate 348,557 of NZ_BSTJ01000011.1, read as the reverse complement.
CGACAGGACCGCCGTCGCGTGGCAGGCGCTCGTCACCGGCCGGCCGGCCGCGAGGTCGGCCAGGCGCCGCGCGACCTCCGCGCCGTACGCGGCGATGTCGAGACCGACGGCGGTCAGCGGCGGGTGGACGAGCCGGCAGAGCACCGAGTCGTCCCAGGCGACGATGGACAGCCGGTCGGGGACGCGGATGTTCATCTCGGCCGCGACGCCCAGCCCGGCGACGGCCATGACGTCGTTGTCGTAGACGATCGCGGTCGGCGGGGCGGAGGAGGCGAGCAGCCGCCGCGTCACGCGGGCGGCCGCGTCGCCGGTGTAGTCGGCGGTGCCCCCGGACGGCGTCACGCCCAGCTCGCGGGCGATCCGCTCGAACGCCTCGTCGCGCATGACCGTGTGCCACAGGCCGGGCAGCCCGGCGACCCGGGCGATGCGCCGGTGTCCGAGTGCCACCAGGTACTCCAAGACCGCGCGGACCGGGGCGATCTCGTCGTTCCACAGCCCCGGCAGGCCGCCCAGGCCGTGGGGGCCGCCGACCACGATCGCGGGCATGCCGAGCTCGGCCAGGACCTTCGTGCGCTCATCGTCCACGCGCAGGTCGACGAGGAAGACCCCGTCGACGCGGCGCTCGGCCCACCAGCACCGGTACGTCGCCTCCTGCGCGCCGGCGTCGTCGGTCACCTGGAGCAGCAGGGCGGTGTCGCGGCTCGACAGCTCGGCCTCGATGCCGGAGATGAGCTGCATGTAGAAGGGCTCGACGCCGAGCGTGCGGGCCGGCCGGTCCACGACGAGGCCGAGAACGCCGGCGCGCCCGCCGGACAGGGCCCGCGCGGTCCGGCTCGGCTGCCAGCCCATCTCGCGGGCGATGTCGAGGATGCGGGCCCGGGTCGCCTCCGACACTCCGGGCCGGCCGTTCAGCGCGAACGAGACGGTGCTCTTGGTGACGCCGGCACGCCGGGCGATGTCCGCGATCGTGGGACGCTTCATTCGGACTCCCCCATGTGCCGGCGCTCACTTAACCGGTTTTCCTGAGAGGACAACTGTAACGCGATGACCGGTGGCGATGCCCCGGCGCGCAGGGCGTCAGGGACGGGGGATCGCCATCAGGGTGGCGCCGGCGTGGAGGAAGCCGTTCTGCTGGCACAGGTCCGGCCGGAAGGGCAGCCCCAGCGTCACCCGTCCGGGGGCCAGTTCGACGACCTCGACGCCCAGGGTCGTCAGCAGCGTCTGGCGCGCGATGCTGTCGCGGATCCGCTTGTCCTGAAACGGCTCCAGTGCGGTCATGCCGAATCCCCTTTCGTCCCGGAGCGTGCGCGGCGGTCGCTCATGGGGGCATTCTGTCGGCATGCACGTGCGTTGCGTGGGGGCGATCGTCCACGACGCCGAGGGCCGGCTCCTGCTCATCCGCCGGGGGCATCCCCCGGGTGAGGGCCTGTGGTCGCTGCCGGGCGGGCGGGTCGAGGCGGGCGAGTCCGACGCCGAGGCGGTGGCGCGGGAGCTGGCCGAGGAGACCGGCCTGGTCGTCGCGCCGGGCCGCCTCGTCGGGTCGGTGGAGCGCGCGGGTCCGGCCGGGGTGACCTACGACATCCACGACTACGCCGCGGTCGTGACGGGCGGCACGCTCACGCCCGGCGACGACGCGTCCGACGCCCGATGGGTCGCCCCGGAGGAGCTGCGCCGCCTCCCGGCCAGCCCCGGCCTGGTGGAGACGCTGACCCGGTGGAGGGTGCTCCCGCCGGTCAGGGGATGAGCAGCAGCTTGCCGGTGGTGCGGCGCGACTCCAGGTCGTCGTGCGCCCGCCGGGCCTCCGCCAGCGGATAGCGCCCGCCGATGTGCACCGACAGGTCGCCGGCGGCGATCCAGCCGAACAGGTCCTGGGCGCGCAGGGTCAGCTCCTCGCGGGTGGCGGTGTAGTGGACGAGGGTGGGCCGGGTGAGGAACAGCGACCCGGCGGCGTTGAGCCGCTGCGGGTCCACCGGCGGCACCGGGCCGCTCGACGCGCCGTAGAGGGCCAGCATGCCCCGGGGCCGCAGCACCGACATGCTGTCGTCGAAGGTCGTCTTGCCCACACCGTCGTACACCACGTGCACGCCGCCGGTCAGGTGGCGCACCTCCTCGGCGAAGTTGTCATAGCGCACCACCTCGTCGGCGCCGGCGTCGCGGGCGAGCTTCTCCTTCTCCTCCGTGGAGACCGTCCCGATCACACGGCCGCCCCGCAGCTTGATCATCTGGGTGAGCAGCAGCCCGACGCCTCCCGCCGCGGCGTGCACCAGGGCGATGTCGCCCGGCTTGATGGCGTATGTCGAGTGGCTGAGGTAGTGGGCGGTCAGACCCTGGAGGAACACGGCCGCGGCCTGCTCGGGGTCGGCGTCGCCGACCGGCACGGCGCGGTCGGCGCGCACGACGGCGCGCTCGGCGTAGGAGCCCTGGATGTCGGCCGACACCACGACGTCGCCGATGGCGGTGCCGATGGCGGTGCCGGTCACGCCCTCGCCCACCGCGCTGACCCGGCCCGCGCCCTCCAGGCCGGGGACGTAGGGGAGGTCCTTGGGGTACGCGCCGGTGCGCTCGTAGGTGTCGCGATAGTTGACGCCGCTCGCGATGAGGTCGATCACGATCTCGCCGGGGCCCGGCCGCGGGTCCTCGTAGTCGGTGGCCCGGAGCACCTCGGATCCGCCGAACTCGGTGATGACGATCGCACGCATGTGACCTCCCAGAGCGGTGGTTCGATCCCGTTCGAACTTAGCGCACGGGCGGCGGGGAAATTGAGGTGAGCCCGCCGCGTCTCCCGTACTAAGTTGGTGACTTTGCGCTCCCCCACCGACCGGAAGGGTTCTGTCATGCCTGCCCAGGAAGCCGAGGACATCGAGGCCGAGATAACCGCCGAGCGCGATTATCTCCGGCGTTCCCGGGCGGCGCTGGGCCGGATGCGCGAGAACGTCCTCACGCTCGACGCCTCGTCCGCCGGCGACTGGGTGTCGGCGGAGGTCCTGGCGCGCGACCTGGCCAAGCGCGCGGAGGCGCTGCTCGACGACCCCTCGACCGCTCTGTTCTTCGGCCGCCTCGACCATCCGGGCGAGCGCCTCTACATCGGCCGCCGGCACGTCCACGACGACGGCGGCGAACCCCTGGTCATCGACTGGCGGGCGCCGATGTCCCGGCCGTTCTACAAGGCGAGCACGGCCGACCCGATGGGCCTCGTGCTGCGGCGGCGGTTCGGCTACTCCGGCGGCGAGCTGACCGCGTTCGAGGACGAGGACTTCACCACGCAGGCGGAGTCGCGCATCCTCATCGAGGAGATCGAACGCCCCCGCGTGGGCCCGATGCGCGACATCGTCGCCACGATCCAGCCCGAGCAGGACGACATCGTACGGGCCGGCGCCGAGCACACCCTGTGCGTGCAGGGCGCGCCCGGCACCGGCAAGACCGCGGTCGGCCTGCACCGGGTCGCCTACCTTCTCTACGCGCACCGCGAGCGGATGCGCCGCGGCGGCGTGCTCGTCATCGGGCCGAGCGCCTCGTTCCTGGACTACATCCGCGGCGTGCTGCCCGCGCTCGGCGAGATCAACGTCAAGCAGGAGACCCTCGACGGGCTCCTCGACGCCGTGCCGGTGAAGGGGCGGGACGACCCCGCGACCGCGCGGATCAAGGGCGACGCGCGGATGGCGGAGGTGCTGCGGCGGGCGGTCTGGAGCCACCTGCGCGAGCCGGACGAGGCGCTCGTGCTGCCGCGCGGCACCCGGCGCTGGCGGATCCCGGCGTACGAGGTCGCCGAGCTGGCCGGTGAGCTGCGGGCCCGCGGCGTCCGGTACGGCGCGGGCCGCGACCTGCTCTCCCACCGCATCGCGCACGCGATCCTCGTCCGCATGGAGTCGGCCGGCGAGGCGTGCGACGACCGTACGCACGAGGCCGTGCGCCGCACCCGGCCGGTGAAGGCGATGGTCGACCAGGCCTGGCCGGCGCTCGACCCCGTGCGCGTCGTGATGCGGCTGCTGTCCGACGCGGACTTCCTCGCCGCGGCGGCCGACGGGTTGCTCGACGCCGACGAGCAGGTCGCGCTGCTGTGGGACCGGCCCGCCCGTGGCCCCAAGTCGGCCCGCTGGTCCCGCGCGGACGCGGTGCTGGTGGACGAGGCGGCCGACATCATCAGCCGGACGCCCAGCCTCGGCCACGTCGTCCTGGACGAGGCGCAGGACCTGTCCGCGATGGAGTGCCGCGCGGTGGGACGGCGGTGCGAGACCGGCTCGGCCACGGTGCTGGGCGACATCGCCCAGGGCACGACGCCGTGGGCGGTCGGCGACTGGGCGACGCTCCTGCGCCACCTCGGCAAGCCGGAGGCGGAGCGCACCGTCCTGGACCGCGGCTACCGGGTGCCGCGCCAGATCATCGACTTCGCGAGCCGGCTGCTGCCCTCGATCGCGCCGGGGCTGGCCCCGCCGACCTCCGTGCGCTCCGCTCCGGGCTCGCTGGAGATCCGCCGGGTCGACGGCGGCGACGCGGACGCGGCGGTCGTGGCCGCCTGCCGGGAGGCGCTCGCCGACGAGGGCTCGGTCGGCCTGATCACGGCCGACGCGAGCGTGCCCGCGCTCACCCGGCTGCTGACCGCCGAAGGGCTCGACCACGTGACGCTCACCGACGGCTTCGCCGGGGCGCGCCTGGTCCTCACGCCCGCGACGCAGGCGAAGGGCCTGGAGTTCGACCAGGTCATCGTCGTCGAACCCGCGGACATCGCCGACGCCGAGCCGGTCGTCGCGCCCGGCGACGGCGGGGTCGCGCCGGGGCTGCGGCGGCTGTACGTCGTGCTGACCCGCGCGGTGTCGCACCTGACCGTGCTGCACACCCGCGACCTTCCGGCGCCCCTCGCCTGACGGCTCAGGGCACCGCGGACCAGGCGCCGGGCAGTGTCTCGGCGGCGAGCGCGACGAGCCCGCGCACGCGGGGCACGACCTCGGCGGGCTCGGTGATCTCGTCCCGTACGCAGGTCTCGTAGGCCACCCGGACGACCGACATGAACGCGGCGACCACCAGGTGGGGCCGCGGATCGGTCACCTCGTCGACGCCCGCGCGCCGCGCGAGGATCCGCGCCGCGGCCTGCTCGGTCTCGGCGAACCTGCGCAGCTGCCCGGCGGCGACGCTGGGCGTGCCGTCGATCAGGCGGTGGAGCTTGCGGAACCGCGCCGTGTCCGCATCGTCGCTCTCGCGGATGGCGTCGAGGGAGACGTCGAGCGAGGCCCGCAGCGCGACCACGGGCGGCTCACCGGGCGGGCGCTCGGCCAGGGCCGCGATGAAGAGGGTGTCGTAGCCGGTCAGCAAGGACAGGGCGATGTCCTCCTTGCCGGCGAAGTACCGGAAGAAGGTGCGCTGCGACACGTCGACCGCGGCGACGATCTCGTCGATCGTGGTCGCCTCGTAGCCCTTGGCCAGGAACAGGTCGAGCGCGGCGTCGACGAGCGCCCAGCGTGTCCGCTGCTTCTTGCGTTCGCGCAGGCCGGCGACCTGGGCGTCGGTCATGCCTGCCATTGCGCTCTCGCCTCCCTTTCTCCTTCAGATTCTGCCATATGACAGCAAGTGACTCTTCGGAGACGTTTGTCATTTGTCAGTAGCTGCCATAACTTTCAGAGGAGACCGCGCTCATACCGATCGAGGGGGATGGATGTCTCAGCCGGTCGCACAGCACTCCGTACCCGCCGCATCCGGCCGTACGGCCCGACGCGGGCACGGCAATCCCTGGCTGACGCTGATCGCCGTCGCACTCGGCGTGATCATGGTCACCCTCGACACCACGGTGGTGGCGATCGCCAACCCGGCGATCTCCCGCGACCTCGGTGCCTCGCTGCCGGACCTGCAGTGGGTGACGAACGGATACCTGCTCGCGCTCGCGGTGTCGCTGATCACCGCGGGCAAGCTCGGTGACCGGCTCGGCCACAAGCCGGTCTTCCTCATCGGCGTCGTCGGCTTCGCCCTCGCATCGGCGGGCATCGGCCTGTCCAAGGACATCGGGCTGATGATCGCCCTGCGCGTCGTCCAGGGCCTCTTCGGGGCGATGCTCCAGCCGACCGCGCTGGGACTCCTCCGGGCCGCGTTCCCGGCCGAGCGCCTCAACCTGGCCATCGGCATCTGGAGCGCCTGCATCGCGGCCTCGACCGCGGCCGGCCCGATCGCCGGCGGCCTGCTCGTCCAGCACATCAACTGGGAGTCGGTGTTCTTCATCAACGTCCCGGTCGGCGTCGTCGCCCTGGTGGTCGGCGGCCTGTTCCTGGTGAACGCCCGCGGTGGCGACCGGGGCTCCTCGTTCGACATCCCCGGCATCCTGCTGCTGTCGGGCACGCTGTTCTCGCTCGTGTGGGCCGTGATCAAGGCGCCGTCGTACGGCTGGGGCGACGTGAAGACGCTGGCGTTCCTGGGCGCGGCCGTCGTGCTGCTGGCCTTCTTCGTGCTGCGGGAGGCCAAGGCCCGCGAGCCGCTGCTGCCGCTCGGGCTGTTCCGGTCCGTCCCGCTGTCGGTCGGCGCCGTGCTGATGATGCTCATGGCGTTCGGGATGTTCGGCGGGATGTTCTTCCTGACCTTCTACCTGCAGAGCGTCCACCTGCTGTCCCCCGTGCAGACCGGCGTACGGCTGCTGCCGATGATGCTCGCGATGATGGTGGCCTCCCCCGCGGCCGGCGGGCTGATCAGCAAGGTCGGGCCGCGTGTTCCGCTGGTCGCCGGGATGGTGTTCGCCGCCATCGCGTTCCTCGGGCTGACCCACATCGGCGTCGAGGCCGGCTTCTGGGCGATGACGCCGTGGTTCGCGCTGCTCGGCATCGGGCTGAGCCCGGTGCTCGTGGCCGCCACCGACATCATCGTCGGCAACGCCCCGGTCGCCCTGGCCGGAGTCGCGGGCGGGCTCCAGCAGGTGGCGATGCAGGTCGGCGGCGCGCTCGGCACGTCCGTGCTCGGCGCGGTGATGACCGCCAAGGTGGCGAACGTGCTGCCGGGCCACATGAAGGAGGCCGGCCTGCCGGTGCCGACCCCCGCGCAGGTGGACCTGATGAAGGAGGCCATCTCCCAGGGTGTCGCGCCCGTGCCCGCGAACACCCGGCCGGAGGTGGCCCGGCTGCTGGTCCGGGCCAGCAACCTGTCATTCATCGACGGGATGCACCTGGCGTTCACGGCCAGCGCCGGCATCATGTTCGTGGCCGCGCTGCTCAGCCTGCTCGTACGGGCCGGGCGTCAGGTGGAGGGAGCCGCGGCTCTCGTGTGACGTCGTACCGGGCTTGCCAACGGTCCGGCATGCTTTTCGTCACTTTAGGTGCGTTCTGTCGCCCGAAACCCGGGTAAACGTCCTGGCGATTTCTCATCGATCATCGGGGGCGACAGGAGGATCCATGGTCCTGGAGCCGGGCGAGGCACGGCGAGCACGCTCCCTCGGCGACGACGAACGCGGAGCGCAGGTCCGGATGGCCGCGATCGCGAGCGTGGTCGGCACATCGATCGAGTGGTACGACTTCTTCCTCTACAACACCGCGGCGGCGGTCGTCTTCAAGGACGTCTTCTTCCCGTCGTCGAGCGACTACGCCGGGACGCTGTCGTCGTTCGCGACGTACGCCGTGGGATTCGCCGCGCGCCCCGTCGGCGCGGCGATCTTCGGGCACTGGGGCGACCGCCTCGGCCGCAAGGCGACGCTGATCGTCACGCTGGTCGTCATGGGCCTGTCCAGCGCGCTCATCGGCGTGCTGCCCGGCACGCACTCCATCGGCGTGGCCGCGCCGATCCTGCTGGTCGTGCTGCGCGTCCTGCAGGGCGTCGCGGTCGGCGGCGAGTGGAGCGGCTCGGTCCTGCTCTCGATGGAGTGGGGCGATCGTAAGAAACGCGGCCTCATGGCGAGCTGGCCGCAGATGGGCGTGCCGATCGGGCTGATCCTCGGCACGGTCGCGATGTCCTCGGTGGCGAGCGCGAGCGGCGACGCGTTCAAGAACTGGGGCTGGCGGCTGCCGTTCCTGTTCAGCCTCGTGCTCGTCGCGATCGGCCTGTGGGTGCGGCTCCGCGTCATGGAGACGCCGCTGTTCGCCGAGGTCGTGGAGAAGCGCCAGGTCGCCAAGGTGCCGGTGGCCGAGGTCGTCCGGCGCCACCCCAAGGAGATCGTGCTGAGCGCGCTGCTGCGCTGCTCGGAGCAGGCGCCCTTCTACATCTTCACCTCCTTCGCCCTGACGTACATGGAGAAGGACGCGGGCCGGTCCAACACGTTCGCGCTGAACGCGGTGGCGGCCGCCGCCATCGTGGCGCTGGTCATCATTCCGGTGGCCGGGCACCTCAGCGACTCGCTCGGCCGCAAACGGGTCTACGCCGCCGGGGCACTCCTGACCGCGATCATCGCCTTTCCATATTTCGCACTGATCAATACCGGCATCGGCGTGGTCATCTTCCTCACCGTCATGCTGTCCGAAGTGCCGCACGCGTTGCAGTACGGGCCGCAGGCCTCGCTCATCGCCGAGGTCTTCCCGACCAAACTCCGGTACGGCGGCGCGGGCATCGGCTACCAGCTCGCCTCGGTGATCGCCGGTGGGCCGGCGCCGCTGCTGGCGACCTGGCTGCTGCACGACTACGGCTGGTGGGCGATCTCGGCGATGATGGTGCTGGCGTCCGTGCTGACGCTGATCGCGACCGCCCTGCTGCCCGACCGTTCCCGCGTGGACATCACCGACGACGCCGTCTACGCGTGATTCTCGGCGGCGGCCCCGCGAGGGGCCGCCGCCGTTTTTCCTTGACAAGGCTCAATCGCACTCGGCATCAATCACCGGGAACCAGCGCGATCCGCCCACTAGTCTTATCGACTGTTGACACGGGAGGATCTGGACCGCTGTGACCCAAAACCACGTGACAAGCCCTCTGCGGCCCAGCGATCCGCAACAGCTGGGGGACTATCGGATCGTCGGGCGGCTCGGACGCGGTGGGATGGGCATCGTCTACCTCGCCGAGTCCGCGACGGGTGAGCGCGCCGCCGTCAAGGTGATCAGTCCCGAGCTCGCCGACGACGAGACGTTCCGCGACCGGTTCCGCCGGGAGGTCGAGTCGGCCCGCAAGGTCCGGCGGTTCTGCACCGCCCCGGTGCTCGACGCGGAGCTCGAGGGCGAGACCCTGTTCGTCGTCACCGAGTTCGTCGACGGCGCGAACCTCCATGACTTCGTCACCGGCAGCGGTCCGATGCGCGGCTCCAGCCTGGAGCACCTGGCGGTCGGCGTCGCCACCGCTCTCACGGCGATCCACGGCGCCGGGGTGGTGCACCGCGACCTCAAGCCGGCGAACGTCCTGCTGTCCTCCGTCGGCCCCCGCGTCATCGACTTCGGCATCGCGCGCGCCCTGGACACCGTGTCCGGCGCGACGCGCACGGGCCAGTTCATCGGCACCCCGGCGTACATGGCGCCGGAGCTGATCTCCGGCGGCAAGGCCTCACCGGCGTCCGATGTGTTCGCGTGGGGGTGCGTGGTGGCCTTCGCGGGCACGGGGCGGGCGCCCTTCGACGGCCCGACCGTGCCGTCCGTGCTCTACCAGATCACGCACGGCGAGCCGTCTCTGGACGGTCTGGACGAGGGCCTGCGGCACCTGGTGGCCCGCGCCCTGTCCAAGGACCCGGCGGGGCGTCCCTCCGCGCAGGAGCTGCTCGACGTGCTCACCGGCCGGCCGCACGCCGAGGCGTCCGCCGCCGCCGAGACCATCGGCCGCACGTGGGCGCACACGGTGCCGGACGGCCCGCCGCCACCCGGAACGGGCCAGACGCAGGGATGGTCTCCGCCCGGATCGCGGACGCAGGCGTGGCCGGGGCAGGCGCCGGCGCCGTCCGGTAAGCCGTTGTGGCGGCGGCCGCCCGTGCTGGCCGCGGCCGTGGTCGTCCTGGTGGCCCTGGTGGGCGGCGCGGTGTACCTGGACACGCGGGACGGCGGGCCGCCGTCCAATCCCACCACGGTCTTCTCCGATGACTTCTCCAACACGAACTCCGGCTGGTCCGGCTCGACGTGGATCGCCGACAGCGGTTACTACGGAACCGGCTATCGCATCGACGCGGGCGGCGTCTCGGCGGAGCAGTGGTCGAAGGCTCCGGTCGACAACGCTCTGCCGACCAGGCTCCTGGTCAGCGCGGACGCGACGGTCAAGCAGAGCCCGCCGTACGGTCTGATGGGCGTCTACTGCCGCGGCGCCGGCGACGGCAGCGACTCGTCCTCCTACGACTTCTTCGTCCGGGCCGACGGACGGGGCGCGCTGATCCGCAAGGAGGCCGGCAAGGCGGGGTCGAAGGAACTGGTGCGGAAGAACTCCGCGCCGGGGTTCAAGAAGGGTGCGAAGAACCGCCTGCAAGCGGCGTGTGAGCAGGACGACAAGGAGGTCCGCCTGCGCCTGTGGGTCAACGGGAAGCTCGCCGCCGAGACCACCGACGACGACGCTCCCCTGGCGAACGGCGGCGCCGGCCTGATGGCCCGGCTCGACAACGGCGCGAGCGACGGCACCCAGGTGCTGTTCGACAACTTCGACCTGGCCCAGATCGACTGACCTCACCGCCTCCCCGGTCTCATAACTCGAACCAGTAGGTGAGGCCGCTCTCGTCGGCGCGGAAGCCGGAGCGGGCCGCGAGCCGCCGGATCAGCAGCACGCCCCGGCCGCCCTCGCGGAGCTCGCCGTCCGCCGGGAGGTCGCCGCGCTCATGGAGCGTGGGGACGGTGCCGGCCCCGCCGTCGCCGACCTCCACGCGCAGGCCCGCGGCGGTCTCGGCGACCGCGACGGTCACGGCCGGACCGGTGGTGTGGATCACCGCGTTGGTGACCGCCTCGCTGGTCAGCAGCAGTGCGGTGGCGGTCTCGGGCCGGTCGCCGAGGATCTTGGCGACGAACCGGCGGGCGGTCGCCACCTCCTCGGGCCGGCGGGCGAGCGTGATCGCGCCGAGCACCGGCCCGCCGGCGCCGGCCGGGATGCCGGACCGCCCGGTGCCCGCATCGATCCCGCCACCGGGGTCCGTTTCGCCTATATCACGCTCGCGGGGATGACCGAACGGTGTTTCGCGCATGGCGACATCACCCTTCACGCCGAGTTTTAGGGAGGGTAAAGGAACTATGCTGTGAGCATACGACCACAATGTGTGACCATGCAACAGGGGGCCGAGTTCGTCTCGAACACCGGAGTGCCGACGCAGTGAACCTCAACACCCTCCATGAGATCGCCACGATCTCCGACCCGATCGAGCGCGCCAGCGCGCTGGGCCGGGCCATGACCGAACAGCAGAACCTCGTCGAGGAGGCGGCGCGCATGCGCCGCCAGGCGATCGCCGAAGCCCGCGAGAGCGGTCACCGGCTAGAAGAGATCGCGAGCGTCCTCGGCGTCTCGCCCGGCCGCATCTCCCAGATGCGCAAGGGCCCGGCGTCGCGCGCTCCACAGCCGCCGCCGGAGACCAGACCGCAGGTCATCGTGCACCGCGCGCTGCCCAGCGCGCCGGGCGCCCTCGGCAACGGGGCCGCGTTCGTCACCGCGGCGGAGCGCCAGGGCGTACGCCCCGGTCACCGCGTGCTGTTCGTCGGCACCGAGCCGTCGAGCGAGCACGTCGCGACCTGCCTGCGCGTGCAGACGGGCGACGAGGTCATCGCGCGCCGGCGGCTGATCCTCGCCGACGACGTGCCGGTGCGCCTGGTCACCTCCTACTTCCGCGCCGACCTGTTCGCGGGCACGCCCGTGGCCGAGCCGGGCCCCGTCCGGCCCTCGCTGCGCGAGTGCCTGGAGGAGCTGGGGCACGCCTTCGGCCACGCGGAGGAGACCCTGATGGCCCGGCCCGCGACGCGCCCGGAGGCCGACGCCCTGGAGCTCGACCTGGGCGAGTGGGCCGTCCAGGTGCTGCGGGCGTCCTACTCCACCGACGACACGCCGGTGCACATCCTCGAGTCGGTCTGCGCCGCGAGCCGGCACATCTTCACGGTGAGCCAGGAGGGTGGGCAGCAGGAGTTCTGACGTCCATGTAGGCCGCCAGCCAGCGGTCCAGTTCCGCGAAGAACCGTTCCCGTACCGGCGCGGCGGACAGGGACAGGTCGTGCAGGCCGCCGTCGACCCGCACGCAGGTCACGTGCGGTCCGAGCCGCGTCGACCAGCGGGCGATGTCGTCGGCGTTCAGCACGGCGTCCGCACTGGTCCGGTCGTCGTTCTTGCGGCGCGCGCTGCGCGTGGAGGCCATCACGAGCACCGGCACGTCGATGGCGAGCCCGGCGTGCACCTGCCGGTGCGCCTGGATGATCGCGGCCAGCCAGCCCAGGCGCACGGTGCCCTTCTCGGGCTTCCAGGCCAGGTCGAAGTCCCACTCGCCGTCGTGGTCGCGGTGGATGGTCCGCACGTACGACTCCGCCGACGGGGCCGGGAACACCCCTTTGGGCCGCACCCGGGCGGCCGCGCGCACGAGCGGCCCGGCGAGCACCCGCACGGCCGCCGGGACGTTCAGCTCCAGGAAAGGGCTGTTGAGGAACAGCCCGTCGACCAGCCCCTGACCGCGCACCCGGTCGGCCCACAGCGCCGTGATGAGCCCGCCCGTCGAATGCCCGTTGACGAGCAGTACGTCGTTCTCCTCCCGGATCAGCCGTACCGCCTCGTCGAGCTCGGGGAAGTAGTCGGCCATGCTGTGGGCGAAGTACGGGGTCTGGTGCGGCAACAGCGACCGGCCGTACTTGCGCAGGTCGAGCGCGTAGAAGCTGTAGCCGCGCTCGACGTAGAAGTCCGCGAGGTGCGCCTGGAAGAAGTAGTCGACGAAGCCGTGGACGTACAGCACGGCCTTACGCCCGGGGGCGCGCCGGCGTACCAGCGTCGCGACGACCTCACCCTCGCCGTCGTCCTCGAAACTCAGCCGCAGCGCCTCGTAGTCCGCGCCCAGAACATCCGGTTCCATGACGGATGAGCGTAGGGCCAGACCTTCTCCGAGAACACGACCGAGATCACAGAAGACCGGACATGGACGGACGGAATCTTCTCTCGTAATGGCGCATCACTCCGTTAAGTGCCTTAACATTCCTACGGATCTTCACGCGAACGTCCGACACCTCGCCCGGAGACAGGATGGGAATGAACTTGAATCGGCGCGGCACGACGGTCACCGTCGCCTTGGCCCTGATCACCGTGCTCTCCGGCTGCGATGAAACAGGGAGTTCCCGGCCCGGGTCGGCGCCCGCGGCGAAGTCCTCGAGCGCGGCGCCGCACTTCGACCCGCCGGTGGGGTTCGCCCCGGACGGCCGGCCGCTGACCTTCTCCCAGACCCCGGAGGAGCCGAAGGGCGCGAACAACATGATCGTGTCGGGACGCACCGCCTACTTCCAGAGCGACGGAGGGCTGCACGCGGTCGATCTGCCCTCAGGCGAGTTGTCCTGGACCGCCAGGCCCGGGTCCGGCGGGGAGGTGAGCGGCGGGGGCATCCAGCCTCTGCTCGCCACGATGGGCGGCAGGCCGTACCTGGTCGGCCTGTTCGACGTCACGATTCCGGGGCAGGGAACGACGCCCGCCAAAAAGGTCGTCGAGGTGCTGGCCGCCGACCCGGCCACCGGCCGAGTCGTGCGGGATGACACCCTCCCGCTGCCGGTGCGGCCGGCGCAGGGCGACGACGACGCGGAACAGTTCACGCAGCAGTGGCTCGTCGGAGCCGACGACAAGGCCATCGTCATCATGCTGAACGGGACAGAGGGGGACGTGACCCTGGTCGAGGATCCGGCGGCGCATCGAATTCGCTGGTTCGAGCGCGACATGACGGCCTTCGCCGTCGCCGACGGACAGGTCATCGCCGGCACGGGCCGCGACATCAACAACCTCATGCGCAGCGGTTACTACACCCTGCACTCGATCGACACGGTGACCAAGGTTGAGCGCTGGAGGACGAAAGAGATCTACACCGGCAGTTACAAGGGGCAGCCGGCCGGTCCGGGCCTGGTCGCGATCAACAGCGGAGACGACACCGAGGGCCTGGTGGACGCCGCCACGGGAAAGACGCGTTTCTCCTGGCCGGACCACAAGGTCAATTACGACTGTGTCTACGACGAGCGGTCGGTGACCGTCTGCACCACCACGGGCACCGTGATGGCGTTCGACACGGCGACTGCCAAACTGCTGTGGCGGCTACCGACGGACGGCAGGATCGCGCCCACCGTCACCACCGCCTGGCACGGCGCCGTCTACGGCACCACACCGAACGGGCCCGTCGTCATCGACGCCCGGAGCGGCCAGGACCGCGGGACGTCGCCGGGCGCCGCGCCGTCGCTCGTCGGCCCCTACGGCGGCATCGTGAACGAGGACGATCAGCCGCCCGCCTTCCATCCCGCAGCCGCATAGCGACGGTCCGGCGGTCAACGCGCCGGGGGCCGGTAGACCAGGCCGAGGGACGCGCAGAGCTCGACGAGCATCTGGTCGAACATGGGACCGTGATCGTCGATGGCCACCCCGAGATGGCCGAAGATCTCCAGGCAGACGGCCGCGTAGATCCGGTGCCAGCAGGTCAGCAGTGTCCAGAGGGCCCCGAGCGGCAGGTCGAGGCCGGTGGCCTTCCGGTAACTCGCGAGCTCGGCCCGCAACGCCGGCGCGAGCTCGGCGTCGGAGAGGATGGGGAACGGCTGCCGCTGCCACAACTCCTCGAACAGGCCGCCGAACAGCCTGGCGAGCTGCAACACCCAGTCGGCCGAGATCTCGCCCTGCGCCCGGCCCAGTGCGCCGTGCGGCGTGCCGAAGAGGAACGCGAACTCCGACGGGTGATCGAAGGCCCAGGTACGGATCATGTTGGTGGCACCGGCCAGCCGCCCCAGCAGGTCGAGCGACGGGTCCGCGGCCGCGGCGAGCGTCTCGACCAGGTCCGTCACAAGGTCGGAGGCGATGGCGCGCACCAGGTCGTCGTGGCTCTCGTAGTAGCGGTAGATCGCCGGTGCCGTGATCCCGATGTCGCGGGCGATCGCGGCCAGGGTCATCGCGTCCGGACCGCCTGCGCGAAGGAGCCGGCGCGCCGACGCCCGGATCTCCCCGTCCAGCTCGGCGCGCAGGCGTTCGCGTCGCGTGGCCACGACGAATCGTCCCCCCTCGTGATCGCGTGGAGAAGGAAAGGTTACTCGTCCCCGCCGGTGGGCGGTCGGCGCGGCTCGGAGCGTGACGGACGAGCCCGGCGTTTACTGAAGAACATGGACGAACGAGAGACCGTCGGGTGGTCCGACGCGGCGTGGCTCAACCCGCCGCTGCGCGTCGAGACGGACGGGGACGCGCTGCTGGTCACGACCCGGCGCGAGAGTGACTTCTGGCGTACGACGAGCTACGGCTTCGTACGGGACGACGGGCACGCGCTGCTCACCGGCTTCCCTTCCGGGTCCGCGGTCGAGGTGGAGTTCGTCGCGCGGTTCGAGGAGCTGTACGACCAGGCCGGGCTCATGATCCGGGTCGACGCGCAGACCTGGATCAAGGCCGGGATCGAGGTCAGCGACGGGCTGCCCCAGCTCGGGGCCGTCGTGACGCGCGGGGTCTCGGACTGGTCGGTGGCGCCCGTGCCCGAGTGGTCCGGGCGCCGGGTCACGGTGCGGGCGAGCCGGGCCGGTGACGCGGTCACGGTACGGGCGCGCTGCGAGGACGAGCCGTGGCGGATGGTCCGGCTCGCGCCGCTCGATCCCGACGCGACGGCGGCGGCCGGGCCGTTCTGCTGCTCACCGCAGCGCGAGGGCCTGACCGTCCGGTTCACCGGCTTCGTCCTCGGCCCGGCCGACGCCGCGCTGCACTGACGCCAAGACCCCGGCGACCGCGCTATCCGCCGGTGATCACGCAGGCCTCGCCGGCCGCGACGGTCACGGTCATCCGGTGGCCGTGGATCCGTTGGGCCGCAGGGCGGAATCCCGGCCAGCTCCCGTCGGCGGCGACCTGGCGGCCGTCGACCCGTACCTGCGGCGCGTCGAGCGTACGACCGGCGCCGGACGGATCGTAGGGGGTCATCCGGTCGACCAGCGCGGTGGAGCCGGGCGCGGACACCGTGAGCGTCACCGGGTGATCGCCCTTGTTGATGAGGAACAGCCGCCGCTCGCCGGATCCGCCTTCGACGCGCCATGCCTTGACCTGCGCCGCGCCCGGATCGTCCGCCGTCACCGGCACCGGGCGCAGGCCGGTGCCGCCTTGGGCGAACCGGCCGAACATCAGGGCGGCGTAGTACAGCGGCGCGGCCGTCGGCGCGCCCATGGCGGGGGTGACGTCGTAGTCGATCGCGTTGTAGTAGCCGTTGCCCTCCTCCGGCGCGAAGAACGCGCGTACTTCGGCGTTGTGGAAGTTGACCCCGACGGCGCCGGTGCCGCACGTGGCGTTCGCGGCGGGGTCGGCGGGGGGCTGCGGGCAGGCCGCGTGGAACATCAGGTCGAGCCCGTACGCCGCGGCGGCCGCGACGTTGCTCACGCCGTCCGCCCCGCGCCCCGCCGCGGTGTTCGTCTCCTCCAGGCGGTAGCCGAGACCGTGATCGCGTGCCTCGCCCGCGTGGGCGTACACCTGGTAGTCCAGGCTCGCCATGTGCTCGTCGGAGAGCAGGGCGCCGATGCTCGGACAGCGGTACGGCTTGTTCGGGCAGGTGCGCGCCAGCGGGTAGAAGTGGTCGCTCGCGTACGCGCCGAACGCCCCGGCCCGTGCCCGCGTCAGCGGCGCGGCCGTGTCGAGGATCCGCGGCCAGTCCCAGAAGAACCGCGTGGGCACGGTGCGCTGGTCGATGTCCTGCCAGGGCAGGATGTCCTCGCTGGTGTTGGGGACGATCACGGGGAGGGGACCCGTGACGTCCGGGTCGGCGTACGCGTTCAGGTCGCTCAGGTAGGCGTCGAGGTCGGAGTGGTAGGACAGGTCCGGCTCGTTGCCGAGCTCGATGCCGGCGATGTCCCGTTCCGCGCCGGCGAACGCCGGTTCGACGCCCTGCCGGACGAAGGCGCGGGCATGGTCGGGGCCGGCGAACGGCCGCGACGCGCTGGGCGGCGCCATCGCCGTGCCGAGGACGACGCCCCACGACGGCGTCCGGCTCCGGCCGTTCACCGCGTCGAGCGTGGAGCGGATGGCGCTCAGGTCCGTCGGGGTGATCACCTGGTCGCTGTCGGGTGCGTCCGGCTCGAACGGCATGAGGTCCTGGGAAGAGCCGCCGACGCGCAGCACGCCCGTGCCCAGGTTGCCCAGCAGGTTCGCGAAGGCGTTGCGCGCGGCCGGCCCCATGTACCGCTCGACCAGCGACCATTCAACGCTGAAGCCGACGAAATGGCTCGGGATGCGGCCCTGGTTCTCGTGCGCGGGGTCGAGGGTCACGGACGCCCGCGGCGGTGACGACACCGCCGCGGCGCTCGTGGCGGGCGCGATGACCAGCGCACCGAACGCGATCAGGGTGGCAAGGCAGCGTCGATGGCTCACCGTCATGGAACTCCTCCCGAGGTCAGCCCCGAGAAACCGGTTTCTGAGGAGGCAGTTCAGCACCGATCACGGAAGGGGTCAATAGCCGGCCGTGAATCCGGCCGGGCGTTCAGCCGCCCGCGCGTTCCCCGACGGCGACCGCGTCTTCCGTGGCACCGATCGCCTTGCCGGTCGACTCCCGCACGACGAGGGTCGGCTCCAGGCGGACCGACGCGCCGGCCCCGTGGTCGCCGAGCTGGTCGCGCAGGACCTCCCAGCTCCTCCGGCCCAGCTCGGCCTTTGGCAGGCGGACGGTCGTCAGCGCGGGATGGACGAAGTCGGCGGCGGGGATGTCGTCGAACCCCACCACCGACATCTCCCCCGGGACCGCGACGCCGAGCGCACGGAGCCGGGCGAGCGCCCCGAACGCGACCAGGTCGTTGAAGCAGATGACGGCGGTGGCACCGGCCTCGGCCGCCGCGGCGGCCGAGGCGTAGCCCTCCTGACTCTTCGAGCCGGTCGGGATCACGACCGCGCCGGGCAGGCTCCGCTCCAGCGCGCCCAGCCGGTCGGCGTTCGACGAGGAGGAGGACGGCCCGGCCAGGTAGGCGATCCTGCGGTGCCCGAGCTCGGTCAGGTGCCGGATGACCGCCTGCATTCCCCGGCCTGAGTCGATCATGACCGAGGCGGTCAACGGCGGGTCGACCATCCGATTGGTGCACACCGTCGGCAGCCCCTTGCGGACGACGCGGCGCAGGTCCGCGATCCCGGCGCGCGGGGAGCACAGGACCAGACCGTCCACCCGGCGGGAGACGTCCTGGATCAGGCGCAGTTCGGCCTCGGGGTCCTCGTCCGAGTCGGCGACCACGACGCTGAAGCCGTCCTTGCCGGCCGCGACCGTCAGCGCCTTGACCACCTCGGGGAAGAACGGGTTGGCCAGGTCGGGGACGACGACGCCGACCGTGTGGCTCGCCCCGCGCGCCAGGCCCTGCGCGATGGCGCTCGGGTGGTAGCCGAGGCGGCGGCTGACCTGGCGGACACGTCCGGCCAGCACCGGGTCCACGGTGTCCTGGCCGTTGAGGACCCGTGACACGGTGGCGCGTGAGACGCCGGCCTTCCGGGCGACGTCGGCGATGGTCACCCGGCGCCCGCCGGCACCGGACGGATCGCGTTTCGCAGGCACACGCCAACGGTAACCGTCGAGGGCGCGACGAGGGCCGATACGGGTCAGGCCCGCCGAACGGGGGTCGGTGATCTATTGACGCGCGGTGCGAACGGTGCTGGACTGCATCCTCAGAAACCGGTTTCTCGGGGCTGACCTCAGACGAGTCCGTCTCACGACGGCAGCGACATGGACACTGGGAGCCTGCACATGGTGAGAGAGATCGTGAGTCGTCGCGGTACGGGCGGAGTCATCCGGAGATCGTTGTCGGCCGTCGGGTTGGCGACCGCGCTGACCGCCTCGGTCGCGGTGGCGGCACCGGCCGCTCCGGCCGACTCCACCGCGATCACCCTGACCCCGAGAGGCGTCCCGGACTCCGGGGCGATCACCGGCGAGAATCTCGGCTTCTCCGTCGAGTCGGCCGACCTCGCGCACGGGTTCCTGACCAAGCCGCGGATGTCGCAGTGGCTCAAGACGCTCGGCCGGCACGGCGTGCTGCGGCTGGGCGGCTACTCGATGGACCTGGTCTGGCCGGCGTTCGGCGCCTACCGCGACGCCCCCACGCCCCCGGAGGCGATCGGCGGCCGGGTGGACCGGTCCGATCTCATCCGGCTGAAGGCCCTGCTGCGCGACAGCGGCTGGAAGGCCACCCTCGGCGTGCCGCTGAAGAAGATCATCGATCCGTCGAAGATCAAGTCTCCCACCAAGGATCCGTCCCCGCCGGTGACGCTCGACCAGGCCGTCGCGGAGGTGAAGGCGGCGCACGAGATCCTCGGCGACGACCTGCTGGCCGTGGAGATCGGCAACGAGTACGACAACGTCACGACGCTGACCCCGGCCGAGTACTACGCGACGATGAAGCAGTACCACGCGGCCATCAAGCAGGCGGTGCCGCACGCGAACATCAAGGTCACCGGACCGTCGGCGAACACCGCCAAGACCAACACCCAGCTCGACGGGTTCGTGGCCGCCGTGCAGGCCGACACGGGCAGCGACCCGCGGCAGATGATCGCCGAGTTCACCAACCACCTGTACCCGCAGAGCCACTGCGGTTCGTCGAACGCCACGATCGCGGGGTTGCTGTCGCCGGACACGTACGTCACCGACCGGAACAAGCTGACCGGCATCATGGACATCACCGGCCGCCTGAACAGCGGGATACCCGCGGTGATCAATGAGTCCAACAGCGCGTCCTGCAGTGGCCAGCCCGGAGTCAGCGACGCCTACGCGACCAGCCTGTGGTCGCTGGACTACCTCCTGCAGACCGCCCAGAGCCGCGTCTCCCAGGTGCAGTTCCACACCAACACCGCGGCGATCTGCGGCGACTTCAAGGCGCGTGACTCGAAGGACTACCCGATCTCCTACCGGTACTACGGGGCGTTCTGCGCCGCGGACCAGCACGCGCTGGACTCCAACCGGCTGTCGGCCGCGCCGCTGTACTACGGGCTGTGGGCGTTCCACCAGGTCCCCGAGGGAAGGTTCCTCGACGTCGGCCTGCCGGACACCGCCCTGTCGCGGCTGCGCGCGTACGCGGTCGAAGGGCGGAACGGAGCGCTGACGATGGTCCTGATCAACGTCCAGGACCCGGCCGCCTCGACCGGCGACGACGACGTGACGGTGAACCTTCCGTCCGCCTACCGCAGCGGCGACGCGGTGACGCTGCGGACCTCCGCCACGGACGGCCTGGCCTCGGTGGACGCCTCCGCCATCTCGCTCGGCGACCGTACCCTCTCCGACCGCGGCGTCCCGTCCGGCCGGCCGGGCACCACCCCGGTGCGGGTCTCCGGCGGCAGGTCGACCGTCACGGTGGCCCCGGGCACCGCTCAGATCATCACCTTCTCCGCGCGCTGACCTCAGGCAGTGGCGGCCGGGGCACTCCCGGCCGCCCATGCCGCCGCCCTCCCTTGGCAGGCTCCGGCGTTCACAGCCGGGTGACCGTCTCGACGGCGAGCCCGAGCAGTTCCGGCCGTACGGTGGCCGTCGTCCACGCGCGGTGATCCCAGGCCTGGCCGCTCACGTCGTCGCCCGCGTAGAGGTACTGGGCGAACCGCACGTCGCGGAAGCGCGCGACGGCGAGGAACGCGGCGGTCTCCATCTCGACCGTCAGGCAGCCCTCCTCGCGGCGCGCCCGTACGCGCTCGGGGGTCTCGCGGAACGGGGCGTCCGTCGTCCAGGTCGTGCCGGTGACGTGGGGAATGTCGTGTGCGGCGAGCGTGGCCACGGCCGTCTCCACCGCGGACGGGTCGGCGCTCATCAGGCGGGAGGGCGCGGCGTAGTGGTACGAAGTGCCCTCGTCGCGTACGGCGGCGTCCGGCACGACGACGTGACCGAGCGCCAGGCCGGGCCGTACGGCGCCCGCACCGCCGCAGGCGACGAAGTACCGTCCGCCGGCCGCGATCGCCTTCTCGAAGTGCTGCACGGCGAGGGGCGCGCCGACGCCGGGGTGGAACACGGCGACCGGCACACCGTCATGGACGAGCCGGTAGACGGCGTGACCGCCGAGTTCGCGGGAGTACGCGCCGATGCGTCGCGCGCCGTGCGTCTCTCCGAGGCCGTCGACGATCTCGGGGAAGAAGCACATCACGACGCGCTCGGGCAGTTGCTCGCTCAGCGGCGGAGGGGTCGGCGGGACCAGACCGTCACCGCTCGGCTCGAACTCCGTCAGTGGAATGTCCATCGCGCTCCCCCGCAACGGTCGTACTCGGCAGCTCCGCCACTTCCACACACTGAGACGACGTGCCGGATTCGGTCCAGCTGCTCTTCCGCCATACCGTCGAGGTCATGTGAAGGTCTCCATCACTTCCCGGATCAGACGACGTGACGAGTCCATCGGCTCAGCCACCGCCCCGATCCGATTGAACCTGGCGTCGAGTTCGGCCACCTCGGATGTCTCCGGCGCCAGTCTTCCACCGTTCAAAGCATCCAAGTAGGCCACCGACCCTTCCTTGACCGTCACGATCTTGAAGGGACCATCCAAACCGAGATTGGCTCCTGCCGAGTTGGGGACCACGCGCAGGATCACGTTGGGCAGCTCCGAAAGTTCGAGCAGCCTGGCGAGCTGGTCGCGCATGACTTTCGTGCCTCCTACGTGACACAGCAGCGCGGTCTCGGCGAGCAGGACCCACACTTCAGGCGGATTCGGTCTGTGCAGCGGGTCCTGTCGCGCCATTCGCGCTTCCACGGCGCTTGAAATGTCCGGCTCTCGCCCGGCGACGAAGAGCGCACGTGCGTACTCGGGCGTCTGGAGCAGACCAGGGATCAGCTGGCCAGAGTAGATCTTGATGACAAAGGCACGAGCCACCAACTCGTTGAACGACTTCAACCAGTTGGGTTCGTGACCGAGACGCGCGTAGTACAGAAGCAGCCCGAACAGCCCGCCGGTTCTCCACTCCTGGTCCACCTGCGCGGCCTGTGCGTCGGTGAGCTTGGCGTCGGCGTTCTCCAGTCGGGAAATCGACGAACGCGCGCAGTTGAGCAGGTCGGCCAGCGCGGCGCCGGACATGCCGCGCTCCATCCGGTGAAAGCGCAGCAGGTAAGCCATGAATGCCCACAGCGACGATCGCGGGTCGGGCGACTCATTGATGTTCATCGGCGCACACTCCAGGGGGGAGAAGTTCCAGAAGTACCTGGGAATGGTGACATATAAGTCCGTCCTCGCAATGCTGATACGCGAAACCGCGATATACGGCGATGCGACATTTACGGACAGGAGCCCCATTTCTCATGGCAGCGCAACGCGATCCGCATGACTCTCCGGCGATTCAAGCGTTCGGTATCGCGCTCCAGAAGATGCGCGAGGCCGCCGGCCTCACCAGGACCGAACTCGCGGAGACCCTGGGCTACAGCCCGCAGTTCGTCGGCCAGATCGAGACGGCGAGGAACGTTCCGTCCAAAACGTTCGCCGAGGATCTCGACACGTACTTCAAGCTGGGCGGCCTGTTCCTCGAATTCTGGAAACTCATCAAGGGAACGCGCCGCCTGGGGACGCTGCCGCCCGGCTCAGCGGCGTACCTGGAGCTGGAGCGGAGCGCCAACACGATGCGCGTGTTCGAGACGCGTCTCATCCCGGCGCTCTTCCAGACCGACGACTACGCTCGCGCGCTGCTGGGAAAGGTCATGAACCCCGACGAGATCGACGAGACGATCCGGGCGCAGGCCGAACGCAAGGCGCTCTTCGACCGGAAGAATCCCCCGCACATCTTCCTCGTCATCGACGAGGTGGCGCTGCGCCGGAAAATCGGATCGCCTGACACCGTTCGCGAACAGCTCGCCCATCTGCTGCGCCTCTCCGAGCACCCGGAAATCAGCATTCAAGTGCTTCCACAGGACACCGACTACTATGTCGCGTTCTCCGGAAGTTTCACGGTCCTGGAGTTCAACGGCGAAAGCGACGTCGTTTACCTCGAATCGGCGGGACACGGAACTCTGATCGACCGACCGCCCACCGTCGCGACCTGCGCGATGCGGTTCGACCTGCTCCGAGGCCACGCTTACTCGATCACGGAGTCGCGATCCGTCATCCAGAAGGCGCTGGAGGCCCTGTGACGACCCCAGGCGCATAGCTATTGCTGTTGCGAGCTAGTTGCAACAAGATGGCGTCATGCCCCACCTGATCCCGGACACCCGACCCCAGCGCGTCGTCGCGGCCTCGAACTTCGTCTACACCGTCGGCAGCGGCCTCTACCTCACCGCCGGAGTCCTGTACTTCACCCAGGCGGTGCATCTGCCGGCGAGCCAGGTGGGGCTCGGGCTCGGCATGGCCGGCCTCCTCTCGCTGGCCATGGGCATCGCCGTCGGGCATCTCGCGGACCGGCGCGGCGCTCGTGGCGTCTACGCGGCCACCCTCGTCGTCCAGGCGCTGGCCACGGCCGGCTTCGTGCTGGTGGACGGGTTCTGGCCGTTCGTTCTCGCGGTGGGCGCGGCCACCGGGGCCAAGGCGGCGGGGCTGGCCGCGCGCAGTCCGATCATCAGGCGGTACGGCGGGGACCGGCCGCAGGAGTTCCGCGCCTATCTCCGCGCCGTGACCAATGTCGGCATCTCCCTCGGTGCCCTGCTGGCGGGCTGGGCCGTCGAGGTGGGCACCCTCACCGCGTACCAGACGCTGGTCATCGGCAACGCGGTCGCCTTCGCGGCCTCCGCGGCGATCCTGGCCTTCCTCCCGCCGGTCACGGCGAAGCCCGGCGTTTACGGACCCCGCTGGATCGCCCTGCGGGACCGGCCCTATCTTCTGCTCACCGCGCTCGACGGCATCATGGCCGTCCAGTTCAAGGTGCTCACCGTGGCCGTCCCGCTGTGGCTGGTGGGGGCGACCGCCGCTCCGCGCTGGCTCGTGTCGGGGACGATGGTCGTGAACACCGTCATCGTCGTCGTGTTCCAGGTACGGGCCAGCCGCGGCATCAGCGACCCCACGGCCGGCGGAGTCGCCTACCGCCGCGCGGGCGTGGCCTTCCTGGTGTCCTGCTCGCTGATCTCACTGTCCGCGGGGACACCCGCGTGGGCCGCCGCGACGCTGCTCATGGCCGCGGTCGTCGTCCACACGGTCGGCGAACTGTGGCACTCCGGCGGGGGGTTCGAGGTGTCCTTCGCCCTCGCCCCGGAGCATGCCACCGGGCAGTATCTCGGCGTGTTCGGCCTGGGCGCCGGGCTGTCCGAAGCCGTCGGGCCGAGCGTGCTCATCGCGCTCTGCATCACCTGGGGCCGCCCCGGCTGGTACGTCGTCGGGGCGCTGTTCGCCCTGACCGGGCTGGCC
This sequence comes from Actinoallomurus iriomotensis, assembly GCF_030269445.1. Taxonomy (GTDB): domain Bacteria; phylum Actinomycetota; class Actinomycetes; order Streptosporangiales; family Streptosporangiaceae; genus Actinoallomurus; species Actinoallomurus iriomotensis. Next base: position 324,294 of record NZ_BSTJ01000011.1, on the reverse strand, counting down.
GCACCGTTCGCCGTCCGCTGGGCGCGGCGGGCGGCCGCACCCCTCGTCGCGCCCGCCACATGAGAACGTCCAGGCCGGCCCATCCACGGGCCGGCCTGGACGTCACCCACCAGACCAGGTCAGATCAGACGAGCTCAGACCAGGTCGTACCGGTCCAGCATCATCACCTTGTCCCACGCCGCGACGAAGTCGTTCACGAACTTCTCCTTCGCGTCGTCGCTCGCGTACACCTCGGCGACCGCGCGCAGCTCGGAGTTGGCGCCGAAGACCAGGTCGACGCGGCTGGCGGTCCACTTGACCTCGTCCGAGGCGTCGCGTCCCTCGTAGGTCTCGGACTCCTCGGACACCGGCTTCCACACCGTGCCCATGTCGAGCAGGTTCACGAAGAAGTCGTTGGTCAGCGTCCCGGGGCGGTCGGTGAGGACGCCCAGGGAGGACTGCCCGTGGTTGGCGCCCAGGACGCGCAGCCCACCGAGGAGGACCGTCATCTCGGGCGCGCTCAGGGTGAGGAGGTTCGCCCGATCGATCAGGAGGAACTCGCCCGGCAGCAGGTTGCCCTTCATGAGGTAGTTGCGGAACCCGTCGTGCGACGGCTCCATCACCTCGAAGGACTCGACGTCGGTCTGCTCCTGCGACGCGTCGGTGCGTCCCGGAGTGAAGGGCACCACGATGTCGTGGCCAGCGTCCTTCGCGGCCTTCTCGACGGCCGCGCACCCACCGAGCACGATCAGGTCGGCCAGGGAGATCCGCTTACCACCGGTCTGCTCGGCGTTGAACGCCTCCTGGACCTGCTCCAGGGTGCGCAGCACGGTCGTCAGCTCGTTGGGGTTGTTGACCTCCCAGTTCTTCTGCGGCTCCAGCCGGATGCGCGCGCCGTTGGCGCCGCCGCGCTTGTCGGTGCCGCGGAACGACGCGGCCGACGCCCACGCGGTGGTGACCAGCTGGGAGACCGAGAGACCGGAGTCCAGGAGCCGGGCCTTGAGCGCGGCGATGTCATCGGCGTCGACCAGCTCGTGGTCCACCGCCGGGACGGGGTCCTGCCAGATCAGCGTCTCCGACGGGACCTCGGGACCGAGGTACCGCTGGATCGGGCCCATGTCGCGGTGGGTCAGCTTGAACCAGGCGCGGGCGAACGCGTCCGCGAACTCCTCGGGGTTGTCCTTGAAGCGCCGCGAGATCGGCTCGTAGATCGGGTCGAAGCGCAGCGAGAGGTCGGTCGTCAGCATCCCCGGTGCGCGGTTCAGCGTGCCGTCCTCAGGGTCGGGCACGGTGTCGGCGCCGGCGCCGTCCTTCGGCCGCCACTGGTTCGCCCCGGAGGGGCTCTCGGTCAGCTCCCACTCGTAGCCGAAGAGGAGCTCGAAGAAGGTGTTGTCCCACTTCGTCGGGGTGGGCGTCCAGGTGACCTCGAGACCGCTCGTGTGGGAGTCCCGGCCCTTGCCGGTGCCGTAGGAGTTCTTCCAGCCCAGGCCCTGGTCCTCCAGCGGGGCGCCCTCGGGCTCGGGTCCGATGGCGTCGGCCGGGGCCGCGCCGTGCGTCTTGCCGAAGGTGTGGCCACCGGCGATCAGGGCGACGGTCTCCTCGTCGTTCATCCCCATGCGGCCGAACGTCTCGCGGATGTCGCGTGCCGCGGCGACCGGGTCCGGGTTGCCGTTCGGGCCCTCGGGGTTGACGTAGATGAGGCCCATCTGCACCGCGGCCAGGGGCTTTTCCAGCTCGCGCTCACCGCTGTAGCGCTCGTCGTCCAGCCAGGCGGTCTCGGGGCCCCAGAAGACGTCCTCGTCGGCCTCCCAGGCGTCCTCGCGGCCGCCGCCGAAGCCGAAGGTCTTCAGGCCCATCGTCTCCAGGGCGACGTTGCCGGCCAGGATCATCAGGTCGGCCCACGAGATCTTCTGGCCGTACTTCTGCTTGACGGGCCACAGCACGCGGCGGGCCTTGTCGAGGCTCGCGTTGTCCGGCCAGCTGTTGAGGGGCGCGAAGCGCTGCTGGCCCGCCCCGGCGCCACCCCGGCCGTCGCTGACGCGGTAGGTGCCCGCGCTGTGCCACGCCATGCGGATGATCAGCGGCCCGTAGTTCCCGAAGTCGGCCGGCCACCAGTCCTGTGAGTCCGTGAGCACCTGCGCGATGTCCTGCTTCACGGCGGCGAGGTCGAGGCTGTTGAACGCCTCGGCGTAGTCGAAGTCCTCGCCCAGGGGGTTGGCCATGGGCGGGTTCTTGACGAGCAGCTTCAGGTTGAGCCGATCCGGCCACCAGCCGCGGTTGCCGCCTCCCTGAGTGGGGTGCGGGGCACGCCCGTGCGCGACCGGGCAGCCGCCCGCGCTCTCATCGTTCGTCTCTCCAACAACGGTGTCAGGAGTGTCAGACACGGGAATCCTTCCGGGATCAGAGCGGGTGCTCAGGAATTGCGTGCGGTGGAACAGTCGGGGCACAGGCCCCAGTACACGACCTCGGCCTCGTCGATCACGAAGCCGTGGTCGTCGGACGGAGTCAGGCAGGGAATCTCACCGACCGCGCAGTCGACGTCGGCGACGACACCGCAGGACCGGCAGACGACATGGTGGTGGTTGTCCCCCACGCGTCCCTCGAACCGGGCCGGGCTGCCGGCCGGCTCGATGCGGCGTACGAGTCGGGCCGCGGTGAGGGCGTGCAGGGCCTCGTACACGGCTTGGAGGGAGACGTGACCCACGCGATCGCGCACCCCGGACGCGATCGCCTCGACGTCGAGGTGGTCACCGTGCCGCACGGTCTCGAGCAGCGCGACGCGTGCGGCGGTCACCCGCAGGCCGGCACCGCGCAACTCCTCGGCGGGGGTCGGAGTCTGGGATGCGGTCATGGCGCCAGACCTACCTTCATAACGCGAATGATCCAAGACAACGAACGACGCAAGTGTAGACCCGCCCCGGCCGAACGGTCACCCCTTTCCGCCGTGTCGTGTGAGGTGCGTCACTCGCCGCCTTCGAGGTCGCCTTCGAGGCGCAGGTAGGTCTCGCGGAGACGGTCGAGGGTCTCGGGGTCCGGCTCGGCCCACAGGTCGCGGTCGGCGGCCTCCAGCAGGCGTTCGGTGATGCCGCGCAGCGCCCACGGGTTCGAGCGCTCCATGAACTCGCGGTTCTCCGGGTCGAAGACGTACTCCTCGGCCAGCTTCTCGTACATCCAGTCGTCCACCACGCCGGCCGTCGCGTCGTAGCCGAACAGGTAGTCCACCGTCGCGGCCAGTTCGAACGCGCCCTTGTACCCGTGCCGGCGCATCGCCGCGATCCAGCGCGGGTTGACCACGCGGGCGCGGAACACCCGGTGCGTCTCCTCGCCGAGCGTCCTCGTCTTCACCTGTTCCGGCAGCGCCGAGTCGCCGACGTACGCGGCGGGGCTGCGGCCCGTCAGCGTACGGACCATGGCCACCATGCCGCCGTGGTACTGGAAGTAGTCGTCGGAGTCGACGATGTCGTGCTCGCGGGTGTCCTGGTTCTTCGCGGCGACGGTGATGCGCCGGAACGCCGCCTCCATGTCGCCGCGCGCCTCGCGCCCGTCGAGTCCGCGCCCGTACGCGTAGCCGCCCCACACGGCGTACACCTCGGCCAGGTCGCCGTCGTCGCGCCAGTTGCGCGCGTCGATCAGCGGCAGCAGGCCCGCGCCGTACGCGCCGGGCTTGGAGCCGAAGATGCGGCTCGTGGCGCGCCGCCAGTCACCGTGCTCGCGCGCGTCCTCCAGCGCGTGCGCCCGCAGGTGGTTGTCCGGTTCGTCCAGCTCGGCGACGGCCGCGATCGCGTCGTCGATGAGGGTGATGACGTGCGGGAACGCGTCGCGGAAGAAACCGGAGATGCGCAGCGTCACGTCGATGCGCGGGCGGCCCAGCTCCGCGCGCGGGATCACCTCGAAGCCGGTGACCCGGCGGGAGGCGTCGTCCCACACCGGCCGTACGCCGATCAGCGCGAGGACCTCGGCGATGTCGTCGCCCTGGGTGCGCATCGCCGAGGTGCCCCAGACCGTGAGGCCGACGCTGCTCGGGTACTCCCCCGTGTCGGCGAGGTGGCGGGCGACCAGCGAGTCGGCGAGGGAGACGCCGACCTCCCATGAGCCGCGTGAGGGGATCGCCTTCGGGTCGACGGAGTAGAAGTTGCGCCCGGTCGGCAGCACGTTGACCAGGCCGCGCGTCGGCGAGCCCGACGGCCCGGCCGGGACGTACCCGCCGTCCAGCGCGTGCAGTACGGCGTCGATCTCGCCGGACGTGGCCGCCAGGCGCGGCACGACCTCGCGCGCCGCGAACTCCAGGAGCCGTTCGACGTTCCGGTCCGCCGAGCCGAGCACCTCGGCGCAGACCGCCGGGACCTTCGCGGCGTCCCAGCCGAGGGTCTCCATGCCGACGACGAGCCGCCGCGCGACCGCCTCGAGCAGGTCGATGACGTCGGACGCGGTACGAGAAGGGCCGTCGGCGAGTTCGGTGAGCCCGCCGGCGTCCGCCGGGGCGCCCGGCTCGGCCAGCAGCGCCTTCTCCTCCAGCCCGTACCGGGCGGCGACGACCGCGCGCAGTCCCGGCAGCGCGCCGGAGCCGCCGGTCCACACCTGGGCGGCCCGCAGCACCGCGAGGACGAGGTTGACCCGCTGCTCCGCGTCCGGCGCGTCGCCGAGGATGTGCAGGCCGTCGCGGATCTGCACGTCCTTGACCTCGCACAGGTACCCGTCCACGTGCAGGACGAAGTCGTCGAAGTCGTCGGCGCCCGGCTCGGCGGACACGTGCAGGTCCTGGTGGAGCTGGGCGGCCTGCACGAGGGTCCAGATCTGCGCGCGCACGGCGGGCAGCTTGACCGGGTCCAGCGCCTGGACCGTGGCGTACTCGTCCAGCAGCTGTTCCAGCTTGGCCAGGTCGCCGTACGTGTCCGCGCGGGCCATCGGCGGCACCATGTGGTCGACGACGACGGCGTGGCCACGGCGCTTGGCCTGGGTGCCCTCGCCGGGGTCGTTGACGATGAACGGGTACACCAGCGGCAGGTCGCCGAGCACGGCGTCGGGCGCGCACTCGGCGGACAGGCCCAGGCCCTTGCCGGGCAGCCATTCGAGCGTGCCGTGCTTGCCGAGGTGGACGACCGCGTCGGCGCGGAACGTCTCGTCCAGCCAGCGGTAGGCGGCCAGGTAGTGGTGCGACGGCGGCAGATCCGGGTCGTGGTAGATCGCCACCGGGTTCTCGCCGAAGCCGCGCGGCGGCTGGATCATCAGCAGCACGTTCCCGAACCGCAGCGAGGCCAGCACGATGTCGTCGCCGTCCGTGTAGAGCTCACCCGGCGGCTCGCCCCAGTGCTCCCGTACGGCCTCACGCAGCGAGTCGGGCAGCGCGGCGAACCAGTGTCGGTAGTCCTCCAGCGGCACCCGCGCGGACGCGGCGCGCAGCTGCTCCTCGGTCAGCCACTCCACGTCGTGGCCGCCCGCCGCGATGAGCGAGTGGATGAGCTCGTCGCCGTCGTCGGGGTGCTCGCCGACCTGGTAGCCGGCCTCCTTCAGCGCGGTCAGCAGGCGTACCGCCGAGACCGGGGTGTCCAGGCCGACCGCGTTGCCGACGCGCGCGTGCTTGGTCGGGTACGACGAGAGCACGATCGCCAGCCTGCGCTCGGCGGGCGGCGTGTGCCGCAGGCGCGCGTGGCGCACGGCGATGCCGGCGACGCGGGCGGCGCGCTCGGGGTCGGCGGCGTACACCGGGATGCCGTCGGGGCCCTCCTGCTTGAAGGAGAACGGCACGGAGATCAGCCGTCCGTCGAACTCGGGGATGGCCACCTGCATGGCCGCGTCCATCGGCGACAGCGCCGCGTCGGAGGCCGCCCACACCTCCCGCGAGGTCGTCAGGCACATGCCCTGGATGACCGGCACGTCCAGCGCCGCCAGCGCTCCCGCGTCCCACCCATCTTCGGCGGAGGCCCCCGCCGCGAGCACCGTCACCACGATGGCGTCGGCGCGGCCGAGCAGTTCGAGCAGGCCCTCGTCGGCGGAGCGGAGCGAGCCGCAGAAGACCGGCAGCGCGTTGCCGCCCGCCGCCTCGATCCGCTCGCAGAGCGTGTCGACGAACGCGGTGTTGCCGGACAGTTCGTGCGCCCGGTAGAAGACCACGCCCACCGTGGGCCGGTCCGCGCGGGCCTCAGGCTCACCGTGCACGCCGTACTCGGGCATCCGCTGCGGCGGCGCCCAGGGCTCCTCGTCACCCGGCGACAGCATCCCGGCGAGGAAGCGGCGCAGCTCGCGCAGGTTGCCGACGCCGCCCTCGCGCAGGTAGTCCAGGGCTTCGGCCGCGACGCCCGCGGGCACGGTGGACAGCGCCATCAGCTCGGCGTCCGGGGTGGCCTCACCGCCCAGCGCGACCAGCGGCAGGCCGCGCCGCCGCAGGTCCTCCACGCCCTCGCGCCAGGTCTTCAGACCGCCCAGGAGCCGGACGACGACGGCGTCCGCGTCCGCGCAGAGCGCGTCGAGGTCGGCGAGGGCCAGCCGGGCGGGATTGCCCGTGGCGTACCCGGCGGAACGGGCCGACAGCAACTCGGTGTCGGCGGTGGAAAGCAGCAAGACGCGCACGTGTGGGTCCTTCCCTCGGGGGTCCTCGCCCCGGCTCGGGTGCCGATGCCGACGGCGGGAAGTCTCCTGACTCTCGGGTCACCGCGCGCGAGTGCGCTATCCGATCACAGTTGCGGGACAGTCCCGGAATCGCACCGGGTTCCTTCCCTCGCCGTCGCGCGGCCAGTCTATGAGGAGGAAATTCTCCGCGGCAGGGACGCGACGTGCCGTTCGTCACGGTTACCGTGGGGGCCATGAGCAGCTCAGCTCTCGTCATGGAGCGAGCCGAGGTGACCCCGCCGGCACGCCTGGCGCCGCTGGTCGCCCACTACTCGGGCTACCGCTACGAGGGTCTGCCGCCGGGCACCCACCGCGGGCTGCCCTCGCCGTACCTCACCGTGGTGCTCAGCCTCGGCGCGCCGACCCGCGCGACCCAGCCCGGCCGTCATTCGGACGCCGCGGGGTTTCCGGCGCTCGCCGGGGGGATGCACACGCGCCCGGTGCTGATCGAGCACGACGGCGACCAGTACGGCGTCCAGCTCAGCCTCACCCCGCAGGGCGCCCGGTCGCTGCTGGGGATGCCGGCCGGCGAGCTCGCGTCGGTCGTCGTCCCGCTCGACGGGCTGCTGCGGACGCGGGCGGCCGAGCTGACCGAGCGGCTGGCCGAGGCGCGGTCGTGGCCCGCGCGGTTCGCCGTACTGGACGAGGTGCTGTCCGGTGACGCCGGCCGTCCGGGCGCGCCCCCGGACGAGCTGCGCCACGCCTGGCGGCTGATCGTCGGGAGCGGCGGCCTCGCGCGCGTCGCCGACATCGCCTCCGAGGTCGGCTGGAGCCGCCGGCACCTGGCCGCGCGGTTCACCGCCGAGTACGGCCTGACGCCGAAGGAGACGGCGCGCGTCGTACGGTTCCAGCGCTCCAAGCGGCTGTTGTCGCGGCGGGACCGGCCGTCGCTCGCCGAGGTCGCGGCCGTGTGCGGGTTCTACGACCAGGCGCACCTGGCACGCGAGTGGAACGACCTGTGCGGCTGCCCGCCCTCGGCCTGGCTGACCGGCGACGATCTCCCATTCATCCAAGACGGCGGCGAGGACGCCGGCGGACGATGACGGCATGAGTGAAACCATGATCTGGCCGTCGTTCCGCTACTCCGACGCCCACGCCGCCATCCAGTTCCTGACCGACGCCTTCGGCTTCGAACGCGTCGCGGTCTACGAGAGCGGCGACCGCGTCGACCACGCCGAGCTCCGCTGGCCCCTCGGCGGAGGCGTCATGCTCGGCAGCGCGTCCCGCGAGGACAGCTCCATCGCCGGCCTGCCATCCGGCACCGGTTCGGCCTATGTCGTGACCGACGACGTCGACGGCCTGTTCAAGCGTGCGCAGGCGGCCGGCGCCACGGTGGTGCAGGAGCCGCAGGACGAGCCGTACGGGCGCGGTTTCACGGTGCGCGACCCCGAAGGCGTCTTCTGGAGCTTCGGCACCTACGCCGGGGCCGGCGGCTGACCGATCACGGCGTCACCACCGGGCAGCCGAGCCACTGCTCGACCCGGCTCGGTGGTGGCGTCGCCCCCTGGGACACCGCGAGCCGCAGCGGCGCGAAGTCGCCCTCCGGCCGTTCCGCCGCCAGCCGGCCCAGGAACGCCGACGTCGACAGCAGCACGCTGGCCCGGTGCCGCCGCACGCCCTCCGCGACCAGGGGGATCGAACGCTGTCGCGAGTCGAGGACCGCGCAGGAGCCGGTGAACAGCGGAAGGAAGATGGTGTTGCGCAGGCCGACCGGGTCGTAGGTCTTCGACACCGAGAACAGCACGTCGTTCTCGCGCAGCCCGAACGGTTCCATCGCCAAGTAGGACTCTTCGGGGTCGCGGTGGGCGTACGTCGTGGCGTGCTGGCCGTACGCCGGCGCCTCGGGCAGCACCGGGTACGGGTCGGCGAAGGCGGCGGCGGGCAGCGCGGCGATCAGCTCCACGGGCGTGATCGTGTGCGGGTGGCGCCCGGGCGAGCAGACCGCGAAGGCCGCCGGGGGCAGCGCCGAGGCGTCCGGGTCGGCCAGCACCGCGATCGCGCCGATGCGTACGGCGCCGAGAAACGACCAGACGAGCTCCATCGAGCCGGGCAGCGCGATCGCCACGCGGTCACTCGGCGCGACCCCGTGCGCGCGCAGCAGCGACGCGGCGCGGGCCGCGCCCCGGTGCACCTCGCCGTGGGTGTAGACGTCGTCACCGCACAGGAACGCGGCCCGTTCAGACCAGCCGAACGCGTTCGTCCACTGCCTGAGCACCTCCGCCAGATTCGCATCCGGGGATGGTCCGGGCATGCACACTCCTCCCCATCGTGGGCCCCTCAGCGACATTAGGCCGGGCGGGCGTGCCGGGACAGACCCGGAGCGTGATCAAATGGTTCCCGAGGAGGCCATCTGTGGACACCCTTCGGGTCGCGTTGATCGGCTATGGCACCGGAGGTGCCGTCTTCCACGCGCCGCTCATCTCCGCCGCGCCGGACCTCGAACTGGCCGCCGTCGTCACGGCGAACCCCGAACGCCGGGAGAGCGTCCGCGACCGGTACCCGGACACGGAGATCCTGGACGGTACGGACCCTGTGTGGGCGGGCGGATACGACCTGGTGGTGGTCACGACGCCGAACCGTTCCCACGTTCCCCTCGCCCGCGCCGCGCTCGACGCCGGCCTGCCGGTCGTGGTCGACAAACCGGTCGCGCCGACCGCGGCCGAGGCACGGTCCCTCGCCGGCGGGCCGCTCGTGATCCCCTTCCACAACCGGCGCTGGGACGGCGACTTCCGCACGGTCGCCCGGCTGTGCTCGGCGGGCACGCTGGGCCGGGTGCTGCGGTTCGAGTCGCGGTTCACCCGCTGGCGCCCGCAAATCAAACCGGGCTGGAAGGAGACCGCCGACCCGGCCGCGGCCGGCGGCGTCCTGTACGACCTCGGGGCGCACCTCATCGACCAGGCGATCACGTTGTTCGGGCCGCCGGCCTCTGAGGTGTACGCGGAGGTGGACGTCCGCCGCCCCGGCGCGGAGGCCGCCGACGACGCGTTCGTGGCCCTGACCCACGCGAACGGCGTCCGGTCGCACCTGTGGATGAGCGCGATCAGCGCCGAGCTGGGCCCGCGCTTCCGCGTCCTCGGCGACCGGGCGGCGTACACGACGTACGGGCTGGACGGCCAGGAGGCCCAGCTCCGCGACGGGCTGACGCCGGACGACCAGGGTTTCGGCGTGACGCCGCCGGAGGCGTACGGGCTGCTCGGCACCCCGGGCAGAACACGGCCGCACGTCACCGAGCACGGCCGCTACCAGGACTTCTACCCGGCGGTCGCCGCCGCGATCCGGGGTGAAGCGCCGCCCCCGGTGACACTCGACGACGCCGTCGCCGGCCTGGAGGTCATCGAGGCCGCTCTTTCCCGCGTGCTCTAGACGGGTCCCGCGCGACCGGGAATGTCCGCTCCCGGGTGTAGCTTCGACCGGTGACGATCGGCCTGATCTCCGCCCCCACCAACCTGGGGTTGCGCCCGCCCGCGCCGACGAGCGTGCCCGGCACGGCCAAAGCGCCTGAGGCGCTCCGTGAGGCCGGCCTTCACCGACGCTTCGCCGAGCGCGGCGGGCACGATCGCGGCGCCGTACTCCCCCGCCGGTACGCCGACGATGCCCGGCCAGGCGTGCTCCGCAATCACCAGGCCATCGTCGAGCACGCCCGGCGGCTGGCCGAGCGCATCGAGACCCTCCGCGCCGACGGCCTCACACCCCTGGTGGTCGGCGGAGACTGCAGCCTGCTCGTGGGGACGGGGATCGCCCTGCGGCGAGCGCCGGGGCGTTATGGCCTGGTGCATCTCGACGGGCACACCGACTTCCGGCATCCCGGCAACTCCGACCAGTGCGCCAGCCTGGCCGGAGAAGATCTGGCCGCCGCGGTGGGCCTGCACTGGCCCACGATCGCCGACATCGATGGCCTCGGCCCGTACTTCGCCCCCACCGACACCGCCCATGCGGGCTGCCGCGACGACGACTCGGCGCTTGAGGAGACCACCGCGCTTCTGGGCACGGTCATCACCGCCGCACAGATCCGATCGCACGGCGCCGCGGACGCCGCGCGCCGGATTCTCGATGTCGTCGATCGTGACGACCTCGACGGCTACTGGCTGCATCTGGACGTCGACATCCTCGATCCGAGCGTGATGCCCGCCGTCGATTCCCCGGACCCCGGAGGACTCAGCGTCGTCGAACTGACCGATCTTCTCGCGGCTCTCGCACCGCGTGCCACCGGAGCCCAGGTGACCGTCTTCGACCCTGATCTCGACCCGGATGGCAGCCGAGCACGCCTCCTCGTCGACCTGCTCGTCACCGGCCTCGCCACCCTGGGCGAGCGCCGTTGAGCCGGCGCGCACTAGAGGTGAAGCGGCGTGGCGGTACGGCGAAGCCGGGTGGCGGTTCCGGGGTCACGGCGCCGGGGGCGGGTCGGCGATGGGGGTGTTCTGGGCGGCGGCGAGCCACCAGGTTCCGTGCCGCTTGATCAGGACGTACATCGCCATCTCGGAGAAGCCGGGCTCGTCGGTGCCATCGGTCAGGGCACGCCGGCGGATGTGGGCGACGGCCACGCCGGGCGCCGGTGCGAGGACCTGGACCGGCTCGAACCGCGACGGAGGCGCGACCCTCTTCGCCATGAGCTTGTGGTGGATCTCGTTGAGCGGCGCGTAGCCCGCCAGCGTGCGTCCGTAGGGGCTGCCCCAGAGGATGTCCGCGGCGAACATCCGGTCGTACTCGTCGGCGTCGACGGTCTCGCCACCGGCCTGGAGCGTCTCGATGAGCCGCTCCACCGCGGCGGAGGCCTCGGCGTTCTCCGCGGGCGAGTGCAGGCGCGGCCGTTCGCCGTCGGGGGTGTCCGACGTCGAACGCAGGCCCCGCAGCGACCGTCCCCAGCGCGCCAGGCCGGTGAGCATCCGGCGGCGCGCCTCCTCCTGCCGTGCCCGCGGCCCGCATCGTCCCTGGTCGTCGAAGTCCTCGAAGAGGTCGAGCGCCACCTGCGGCCCGACGCCGGCCATGCCGAGCTCCGCGGTGATCCCGCGCAGGTGCTCGACGGCCCTGACCCCGCCGCCGGTGCCGTAGCCGGCGAAGGCCACGGCCTTGTCCTGCCACTCGGCGTACAGGTGGTCCAGCGCGTTCTTCAGCACGGCGGTGGTGGAGTGGTTGTACTCCGGCGACACGAGCACGTAGGCGTCGAAGCCGGCGACCAGTTCCGCCCAGGCCCTCGTGTGCTCCAGCGCGTACCGGCCGAAGGCGGGCGGATCGGGTTCGGCCAGCATCGGCAGGCCGACCTCCTCCAGGTCGACGACGGTGAGGTCGAGGGCGAGCTCGGCGGCTTCGGGGCCCGCGCAGATCCACTCGGCGACCGCCCTGGCCCGCCGGGCCGGGCGGGTGCTGCCGACGAGTACTCCGACGCGCAACGTTTCGGCCATGGTGTTCCTCCTGTACGTCTCGTGGTGAGATGGCCGAGACGCTAGGGGGTCAAGTGAACTTGAACGCAAGCCCGCGGCCGCGCGATCGCGAGGCCGCGGAGTGGCACGTCTCCGGCCTCACGGTCGGCCAGGTCGCCGAGCGCATGGGCATCGCCAGGTCGGCGGTGCGCTGGTACGCCGACCAGGGTCTGCTGCCCTGCGAGCGGACGAGCGACAACCAGCGCCGCTTCTTCGCCGACGTGCTGTGCCGTGTCGCGATGATCCGCGCCGCACAGCGGGTCGGGCTCACCCTGGAGGAGATCCGCGTGGCACTCGCGGCCCTCCCGCCCGGCGGGCCCCCGACTCGCGAAGACTGGGACAGACTCGCCGAACGGTTGCGCGCCGTCATCGTGGAACGCGTGGACCAGCTGCTGAACATGCTGGATGAGTTCGCGCCGGAGGCGGACCCCGCCTGACGTGGGTGCTATTTGGGCAGCTCCGCGACGATGTTCGGGGCGAGCAGGTCGCGTGCCTCGGAGTACGGCAGGGTGACCGCGTAGAACGGGCACTCGCTGCCCACGTGCGACCACGTGACGTCCAGGCCCTTCGGGGTGAGGAAGGGCGAGACGCGCGGCGGCTGCGGCCGTTTCGTGTTGAACGGCCGGCCCGGGCGGAAGTCGTCGGGGGCCGTCCCCTCGGTGCACACCAGCGCGAGGTCCGGCTTGGTGGTGTGGGGCTGCACGCGTCGCATCAACGTGTCGATGCCGCTCGTCGTGACCGTGCCGGCGGCGAACACCTGCTCGGGCGTCAGTGACTGCCCGGTGCGCAGGTCGACGGTGACGGTGATGTGCGGCAGTTCGAAGTCGAGCGGGTAGCACAACTGTTTCGGCAGTTCGTACCGGACGGTCACCAGGTGCGGGCCGCGCAGCCCGATCTCGGGCTTCGCCCCGAGCACGCTCGGCTTCGTGCAGGGCGGCTGTGCCTTGGCGGTCATCTGCCGAATCTCGTCGGCCGCCCATTCGAGCGGGGCGGCCAGAGCGTCGTTGATACGGCGGCGCAGGGCGGCGTCCTTCCCGCCGCTCACCTGGACGGAGTGGGCGCCGCTCAGGTCCAGGCCGGTGACCTGCCGGTTGTAGGAGGCCAGTTCGACGCGCAGCGGCGCCACGGCGGCCTTCTTCGGCTTGTCATGGTGGGTCAGCACGATCGCGGCGGTGCCCGCCCCGCCCACCACGACCGCGCCGGTGGCCACGGCGATCACCTTGGTCGCGGCGTTGCCGCCGAGCAGTTTGGTCAGCGCCCCGTGCCCGGCCTTGCCCGCCGTGGCGCCGGCCTTGCCCGCCGCCGCACCCGCCTTGCCCGCCGCCACGCCGGCGTGGCCCGCGTGGGCGGCCCCGCCCGGGGCCACCTTCGCGACGAGCATGGCGAACGGGAACAGCGCGGCCAGGCCGGCCGCCGCCTCGGCCAGACGCCGCCAGCCATTGGACTCCCACTCCGGCCCGTACGCGGCGGTGGCCGCCGCCTCCAACTCCGCGGCGAACTCAGTCGCGCCGGGCGGGCGGCCCTGCGGGTGCTTGGCCAGGCCGCGTTCGACCAGGGCCCGTACCGGCTCCGGCACGTCGTCCGTGGGGATCGGGCCGACCATGTGCTGCGCCCGGTACGCGGCCAGCGTGTCCGCCCGGTATGGGGTACGGCCGGTCACGCACTCGAAGAACACGCAGGTCGCGGCGTACACGTCGGTGCTGGGCGAGGCCGGCGCCCCGTCCCACTGCTCCGGCGCCATGTACGGCGGGGTGCCGACGACCTGTCCCGAGTCGCCGGAGCGCAGCGCGATGCCGAAGTCGATCAGTTTGCTCTGCCCGTCGCCGCCGACCATGACGTTGGCGGGCTTGTAGTCACGGTGGACGACGCCCACGCGATGCGCGGCCCCGAGGCCGAGCAGCGACCCCTTCAGCACGGCGAGCGCGGCCTCCGGTTCGAGGTTGCCCCGCTCTTTGAGCAGGGCGCGGAGCGACACCCCGTCGATCGCCTCCATGACGATCGCCGCGCCCTGCGGCGTCTCGACGTAGTCGAACAGGGTCACCACGTGCGGGTCCCGTAGCCCGCGCAGGATTCCGGCCTCCGCGCGGAACTCCGTGCGGAAACTCTCATCGGTCACGTGCAGGTACTTGATCGCGACGTGTGTGCCCGAGGCGTCGTGGCGGGCGAGCACGACGCGGCCGAAGCCGCCTCGGCCCAGCTCCCGGAGGGCGGTGTATCCACTAAGTGACCATTCGTCCACAGGGAGATCATGACGCATGGCCCCGCCGCCTCGGTGGGAAATCGCCCGATCGGCAGGTTCCGGTCAGCCGAATGTCAGCCGAAGGGGGTTGCGGGCGGGCCGCCGACGCCCGGGCTGACGCGGAAGATCCGGCCCGCGTCCGGCTCGGCCTCGCGCTGCTCCGCGGACAGGCCCTGCTGGGAGGTCGTCACGAACAGCGTCGTGCCGTCGGCACCGCCGAAGCAGCAGCTCGACACGTTCGTCACCGGCAGCCGCACGACGCCCGCGAGCCGGCCCGACGGGTCGTAGCGATGCACCGCCCCGCCGCCCCACAGCGCCACCCACAGGAAGCCCTCGTCGTCGACGGTCATGCCGTCGGGATGCCCGCCCTCCACCGCGACGAACGGCCGGCGTCCGGACACCGCGCCGGAGTCCGCGGCGTAGTCGAACACGTCGACGCGCCCGGTCGGGGTGTCGATGTAGTACATGAGGCGGTGGTCCGGGCTCCAACCCAGCCCGTTGGAGATCGTCACGCCGTTCAGCACCGTGCCGGGACGCCCGTCGAAGACGTACAGCGAGGCGATCGGCCGCGACTCGTCGTAGGCCATCGTGCCGGCCCAGAACCGACCGGCCGGGTCGCACTTGCCGTCGTTCATCCGGAGCGGTGACGGGTCGGCCAGATCCTCGGTCAGCGGCGTCACGGTGCCGTCCTCGTCGAGCCGGAGGAAGGCGGTGCCGGCGGCGAGCACCCAGCCGCCCGCCGCGTCCGGCACCGCCGCACCGAGCGGCCGCCCCACGTCGTGGGACCGCGGCGCGGTCAGGGTCGTCCCATCGAAGCCGGCCAGCCACAGCCGCCCGGCCATGATGTCCACCCAGCCGAACCGGTCGCCGTACCAGAACGGGCCCTCGGCGTGCTCGACCCGGACCGGCGAACAGGGCTCCGCCGTGAGTTCCATCAGAGTCTCCCGAGGGGACTGTCGCTTTGAGGCGACGGGGTGATCGCGAGCGGGTAGGCCGCCGAGGCGCGAGTGTGGCCTGGCCTGTCGGGTTGGCGCATCACGGATTTCCTTGCGGGTTTGTCGGTGCCGGTCGATAGCGTGGTGTTCTCGTTACCAAGCGTGAGGGGTGGGTGTGCGTAGGTCGTTCAAGTTCTTGTTGCGCCCCACCGGCAAGCAGGCCATAGCGCTCAGGCAGTGCCTGGATGACCATCGGGAGTTGTACAACGCCGCTCTGGAGCACCGTCGTACGGCCTACCGCAGAGCCGGGGTGAGGGTGCGGTACGGCGATCAGTCGGCGGAGTTGAAGCACATCCGCGCCGGCGACCCCGATGGTCAGGGCCGGTGGTCGTTCTCCTCCCAGCAGGCCACGCTCCGCAGGTTGGACAAGGCGTTCGGTGCGTTCTTCGACCGCCTCAAAGCAGGCCGTACGCCGGGGTTCCCCCGTTTCAAGGGACGGGGCCGGTTCAACACCGTCGAGTGGCCCAAGGACGGCGACGGGTGCCGGCGGGACTCCCAGCCCCACCACCCGACCGCGACCTACGTGCGGGTGCAGGGCGTCGGGCATGTGCGGGTCCACCGGCACCGGCGTGTGCTGGGCACCGTCAAGACGATCAGCGTGAAGCGGGAAGGCGCCCGCTGGTTCGTCGTGCTGTCGTGTGACGACGTGCCCGCCGGGACGCTGCCGGTGACGGGTGCGGTCGCCGGGATCGACCTGGGAGTCGCGTCGCCGGCCACGACCAGTGATGGCCGGCATCTGGCCGACCCGCGTCACCTCGCCGTGACCGCCGGCCGTCTCGCGGCGGCACAGCGTGACCTCGCCCGAAAGAAACGAGGCAGTCGGCGGCGGCGTAAGGCCGTCGCCCGTGTCGCCGCCTTGCACGCGAAGGTGCGGCGGCAACGCCTCGACAGTGCACACAAGGCCGCGCTCACACTGGTCCGTGACCACGACGTGATCGTCCACGAAGCGCTCAAGATCACCAACATGACCAAACGAGCAGCACCTCGACCGGACGGCGACGGCGGCCACCTGCCCAACGGCGCCGCCGCCAAATCCGGGCTGAACCGTTCGATCCTGGACGCGGGTTGGGGGGTGTTCCTGACGATCCTGTCGCACAAGGCTGAAAGCGCCGGTCGACAGCTGATCGCGGTGAACCCCACCAACACCTCCCGCACATGCGCCGAATGCGAGCATTGCGCGAAGGACAACCGCGTCACCCAGGCCGTGTTCCGATGCACGGCGTGCGGGCACACCGCACACGCCGACATCAACGCGGCGATCAACATCTTGAGGGCAGGGCTTGCCCTTCGCGACGCTGCGCAAGCGGCTTAGCGAGAAGCCGCTCCCTTCAGGGAGCGGAGGAGTCACGATCCTCCTCCGGTCGGGTCAGAAATGGAGGTAGTTCCCGACGCTGCTCGCGCTCACCGTACGGGTGTCGTAGTTGTGCGCGCTCAGGTAGTTGTACTCCTCCAGCAGAATAGTGCCGTCGCTGTTCACCCGTGCGACGTAGGCCACGTGGCCGTACGTGCCGGTGTTCCACTGGGCGATGGCGCCGACCTTGGCGGTGTGGTCGACCTTGACCCCGGCGGAGGCCGCGGCGTTGTCCCAGTTGATCGCGTTGCCCCAGTGCACGCCCCGGTAGGAGTTGGTGAAGTCGACGCCCAGCCGCTGGCGGATCCGCCAGGCCGCGAACGACACGCACTCCCGCTTGTAGAAGTTCCAGGGGTCCGCCTGACTGGAGGAGTCGGACTTGTACGGGTAGTCGTCGGTCAGCGTGGTGACGCACGGCGGGGCGACGGTGCCGTCCGACCCGGTGTAGACGTAGGCGTCCGAGACGTAGCCGGCCGGGCTCGTGATCTTGTCCCAGACGCTGCTCGTGCCGTACGTGCCGGTGATCGTCGTGCCGCGCGTCTGGCAGCTGATGGTGACGGACTTCCCGTCCGCCACGCTGCCGACCGTCGGATAGCTCGTGCCCGCGCCGGAGCGTACGGAAAGAGCCGTGCCGCTCGTGTTGACCGTTCCGGTCGCCGCGTCCGCGGCCGTCGCGCCGAGCATGATCATGCCGGCGCTCACCGCGGCCAGCAGGCCGCCTCGCTTCATCCAGGCCACGTCGAACCCCTTTCTGGCGGGTATTCGATGTGACGGTAAGTCGATAATTTCCTAACTTAAAGGCTTGACTGTGACTAAATCACGGTTATACATGCTTCACGCGCATGCCGTCGGTCATGACCTGGATGAGGTGATCGACCTTCGCGGGGTCGGTGACCTGGTCGACGGCGCGGATGCAGCCGACCATGAGCGCCCTCACGTCGTCGCGGTCCAGATCCGGCCGGACCGCGCCGGCCCGCTGCGCGCCGGCGAGTAGGTCGTCGACCAGCCGCCAGAAGGATTCGTGCGTCCGCGGGCTGCCGTAGCGGACTCCTCGTGACGCCTCCAGCGCGTCGGACAGCGCCTTGTTGAGCGAGGCCTGCCTGACCTTGTGGTCGAAGAAGTGAAAGAACGCCGTGCCCGGATCCTCGTCGGCGAGCAGGCGATCGGTGTCGGCCAGCAGGGCCTCGACGCGGCCGGCGATCACCGCCTCGAACAGCGCCTCCTTGGTCGGGAAGTGCCGGTACACGGTGCCGGCGCCGACGCCGGCGCGGCGGGCGATCTCGTCGAGCGGCACGGCGATCCCCTGCTCGGCGAACATCTCCTCGGCCGCCTTCAGCACGCGCTCACGGTTGCGCCGCGCGTCCGCTCGCATCGGCGCGGCGCCTCTGTCGCCCGTCATCCGCTCACCCTACCGTCCTCTCGTTGACAACCGGGGCGCGCGTTCCGTATCTTCCCCGTCGAAGCGGGGCGGTCGTTCCGCTTTAGTCGCCCAGGAGGAAAATCGTCATGTCGATGCAGGACTCCACCGCCGCGCGGTCCGCGCTGGAGGTCACGCGCCGCTTTCTCGAGGTCAGTTCGCGCGGCGCCTACGACGAGCTGGCGGACCTCTACGCGGAGGACGCCGTGATCGAGATCCCGTTCGCGCCGCCCGGGATTCCGCGCACGTCGCAGGGGCGGGAGGTCTTCCGCACGCGCTTCAAGTCCGCCGAGAAGGTGTGGCGGATCGAGGGCGTCGACCAGGTGACGGTGCATGAGACCACGGACCCCGAAGTCGTCGTCGCCGAGTTCACGCTCCACCGCCGGGTACGAGAGTCCGGCGAACGGCTGTCGAGCGCCTACATCGTGGTCATGACCATCCGCGACGGCCTGATCCGGCACAGCCGGGACTACGCGGACGTCATCGCCGGGGCCCGCGCGCTGGGTAGGCTTCAGGAACTCATCGGTGACGGAAACGGCTGATCGTGAAGGCGGTGATGTGATCGGCGATGAAGGCGTGCAGGCTGCGCGGCGGATCGCCGGTGATCGACGCCACGTCGTCGGACAGCCACGCCGCATCGCCTTCGGCGATCAGGCCGAACACCTGGGCGTTGGAGGCCGCGACGGTCTCGGGCACGCCTACTCGGATCATCGCCGCCCGGTGCTCCTCGGGAGAGATCTGGCGGTGAAGGACTGTCCGTCGCGCACCGTGCTGGACGTGCTGGCCAACAAGTGGTCGCTCTATGTCCTCGGCCTGCTCCGGCGTCACGAGCGGCCGCTGCGCTTCACCGAGCTGCGCCGCCGCATCGAGGGCGTGACCCAGAAATCCCTCACCCAGGCGCTACGCAACCTCGAACGCGACGGGCTGATCAGCCGCACCGTCTACCCGACCATCCCCCCGCGCGTCGAGTACGCGCTCACGGACCTCGGCGTCGAGGCCGGCACCCTGACCACCGCGATCGCCGACTGGTCCCTGACCAACGCGGCCCGCGTCCACGCCGCCCGCGCGGCCTACGACGACCGGCCCGCCGACCAGCCGTGACAACATCACCCGGCGCACGATGTTCGGCACCCACGGTCGGAAAAAGTTCGGCACTGACCCGTTGGAGCGTCGGCTGCCCGGACGACGATGAAAGTGTGACGGACCCGCAGGTTCGGCCCGACCCGGCGTTCGGGCTGTTGAAGCTGTACGACGATGCGCTGCCGCACGTCTACGGCTACCTGCTGGCCCGCTGCGGCGACACCGGCCTGGCCGAGGACCTCACGGCCGAGTCGTTCCTGGCCGCCGTGCACGCGAGCCGCAAACCGGGCGCGCCCGATCCGTCGATCCCGTGGCTGATCGGGGTGGCCCGGCACAAACTCGCCGACCACTGGCGGCGGGTCGAGCGGGAGCAACGCGGGCTGCGCCTGCTGGACGCCGAGCCGGCCCGCGTCGACGACCCATGGGAGACGGCCGTCGACCGGATCCGTGCTCGTGAGGTGCTCGACCGTCTCGGCGCGCACCACCGGGCCGCGCTCACGCTGCGCTACCTCGACGGGCTGCCGGTGCCCGAGGTGGCCCGGCACCTGGACCGCACCGTGCACGCCACCGAGGCGCTGCTGGTCCGGGCCCGGGCCGCGTTCCGCCGGATCCATGAGGGAGAGGAGGGCTCGCGATGACGGATCCGTTCGAGGCTCTGCGCGAGCCCATCACGCCGGTCGATCCCGATCCCGACTTCGCCGGGCGCCTGCGGCTGCGGCTGACCCGGGAGGTCCTCGCACACCCAGGAGGAACCATGTCCCAACAGACCGTCGCGGCCCCGGTCGAGCGCGAGCCCGCCCGGCCTCCGGCGCTGACCCCCTACATCGTCGTGTCCGACGCCCGGCGCGCCATGGACTGGTACGTCGAGGTATTCGGCGCACAGCGCCGCGGCGAGCCCCATGTCAACGCGGACGGCACGATCGGCCACGCCGAGGTCGGCATCGGCGACGCGGTGCTGATGTTCGCCGAAGCCTCCGACCTCTGGCCCGACGTGCCCGTGCGTGCGCCCGATTCCCCCACGACGTTCAGCCACACACTCCACCTGGAGGTCGACGACGTCGACGCCACGACCGAGCGGGCCCGGAGCCACGGCGCCTCGGTGGAGCGGGAGCCGGCCGACCAGCCCTACGGTCGCGGCTCGGTGATCGTCGACCCGTTCGGGCACCGGTGGATGCTGCTCCGGCCGCCAACGCGCGCCACCCGGCAGCGCCAGGGGCCGCCGGTCGGCTGACCGAAGCGCGACGCCTCAGGTGTTTCCTGTTGCCGGTCGCTCTAAGGTCGTCCCATGACGATCGCTCGGGGTCTGGTGGCCGGGGCCACGCTGGACGCGCTGACCGGTGATCCGCGGCGCGGCCATCCGGTGGCCGCGTTCGGGCGGGCGGCGGCGGCCCTCGAACGCCGGCTGTACGGCGACTCCAAGGTCCGCGGCGCGGTGTTCGCCGGGCTGTGCGTCCTCGGCGCGGCCGGGCTCGGAGCGGTGAGCCGGGGCCGTACGGGGCCCGTCGCCGCCGCGACCTGGGCGGTCCTCGGCGGCACCTCCCTGGCGCGCGAGGGGCGGGCGATGCGGGCGGCGCTGGAGGCCGGCGACGTCGAGGCCGCCCGCGCCCGGCTGCCGCACCTGTGCGGGCGCGACCCCGACGCCCTCGACGCGAAGGAGCTGGCGCGCGCCACCGTCGAGTCGGTCGCCGAGAACACCTCCGACGCCGCGGTCGCGCCGCTGTTCTGGGGCGCCCTTCTCGGCGGGCCCGGCCTGCTCGGCTACCGCGCGGTCAACACGCTGGACGCGATGGTCGGCCACCGCAGCCCCCGCTACGCCAACTTCGGCTGGGCCGCCGCGCGCGCCGACGACGTCGCCAACTGGGTGCCGGCCCGGCTCACCGGGCTGCTCACCGTCGTGTGCGCGCCGCTCGTCGGAGGCTCGCCGCGCGAGGCGTACCGCGTGCTCCGCCGCGACGGCGCCGCGCACCCCAGCCCGAACGCCGGCCGCTGCGAGGCGGCCTTCGCCGGCGCGCTCGGCGTGCGGCTCGGCGGCGTCAACGTCTACGGCGACCGCGTCGAGCACCGGCCCGCACTCGGCGACGGCCGTCCGCCCGAGCCCGATGACATCCGCCGCGCCGTCCGGCTGTCCCGCGCGGTCGGCCTCGCCGCCGCCGGCCTCGCGGCGGGTGTCCGTCTCGCGTTCGGGCGTGGCCGGTGAAGGGCGCGCTGCTGGTCGCCGGGACCACCTCCGACGCGGGCAAGAGCGTGCTGACGGCCGGGCTGTGCCGCTGGCTGTCCCGCCAGGGCGTACGCGTCGCGCCGTTCAAGGCGCAGAACATGTCGCTGAACTCCATGGTCACCGCCGACGGCGCGGAGATCGGGCGGGCGCAGGTCATGCAGGCCGCCGCCGCCCGCGTCGAACCGACCGCGGACATGAACCCGGTGCTGCTCAAGCCCGGTTCCGACCGCCGCAGCCAGGTCGTCGTGCTCGGCCGCCCGGTCGCCGAGGTGGACGCCCTGGGATACGGCGAACACCGGGCGCGGCTGCGCCAGGTCGTCACGGCGAGCCTGGCCCGGCTGCGCGCGGAGTACGACGTGGTGATCTGCGAGGGCGCCGGGAGCCCCGCCGAGATCAACCTGCGGCGCGGCGACCTGGCGAACATGGGACTGGCCCGCGCCGCCGACCTGCCGGTGATCGTCGTCGGCGACATCGACCGCGGCGGGGTGTTCGCCGCGCTGTACGGGACGGTCGGGCTGCTGGAACCGGAGGACCAGCGACTCGTCGCCGGTTTCGTCATCAACAAGTTCCGCGGCGCTCCGGAGCTGCTCGCTCCGGGCCTGGCCCAGATCAGCGCGCTGACCGGCCGGGACGTCTACGGCGTGCTGCCCTGGCTGGAGGGGCTCGGCCTCGACGTCGAGGACTCCCTGGCCCTGGACGGACGCCGTACGGCGCCGCGCGCGGGCGAGGGGACCCTTCGCGTGGCGGTGGTACGGCTGCCGCGGATCTCCAACTTCACCGACGTGGACGCGCTGGCGACCGAACCCGGCGTGGTCGTGTCGTACGCCACGACGCCGGGCGAGCTCGCCGACGCCGACCTGGTCGTGCTGCCCGGTTCGCGCGCCACCGTGTCCGACCTCGGCTGGCTGCACGAGCGCGGTCTCGCCGCCGAGATCGTCCGCCGCGCCCGCGCCGGGCAGCCGGTGCTCGGCATCTGCGGCGGCTACCAGATGATGGCGCGGGAGATCCTCGACGACGTGGAGTCCTGCGCCGGCGCCGTCCCGGGGCTGTCCCTGCTGCCGGCGCGCGTGGAGTTCGCCCCGGAGAAGACGCTGCGCCGGCCGGCCGGTTCGGCGTACGGCGAGCCGGTGGAGGCGTACGAGATCCACCACGGGATCGTCGCGGTGGAGGGCGGCGAGCCGTTCCTCGACGGCTGCCGCGAGGGTTCCGTGTGGGGGACGACCTGGCACGGGGCCCTGGAGAACAACGGCTTCCGCCGGGCGTTCCTCGCCGACGTCGCGCGTACGGCGAGACGCGACTTCACGCCCGCGCCGGACACCGACTTCGCCGCGCTGCGCGAGGCCCAGCTCGACGCCCTCGGCGACCTCGTCGAACACCATCTGGACACCGACGCGCTGACCAAGCTCATCGAGGCGGGCGCCCCGTCGGGTCTGCCGGTCGTCCCTCCCGGAGGCGCGGGTTCCTAGGGCCTAGTCCGGCGCGGACCACCATTCCTCGAAGGAGCGGCAGCGGCCGTCCTCGGCGAAGCGCATGATCCACAGGTCGCGGAACTCCTCGTGGTCCGGCTCGCCGTACGTCACCTCCACCCGCACCACGGCCGTGTCACCGTCGACCGCGACGATCTCGCTGGTCATCTCGAAGACCTCGTCGGGACCGGTGCGCTCCTCGTCCCACATCTCCTCGATCTCCGGCAGACCGGTCAGGGGTTCGTCGTACGGGCCCTGCCGGTAGGTGGCGTCCGTGGTGAAGAGCCCGGCCAGCGGCTCGGTGCCGGGGGTACGCCAGGCTCGCTCGTAGCCGTCGATCCACGCGGCCACCCGTTCCTTGTCCATGAGATCAGTGTGGCCGAAAGATCGAGCGTTCACGACGGAACCGCCGATCGGTCACCTACTCGTCGAACGCGGCGGCCGGAGGGCGAACCGGTCGATCGGCGGTGCGCCCTCCAGCAGGTCGGTGACGAGCTCGCCGATGAGCGGGGCGAACTTCGCGCCGTGCCCCGAGCAGGGCGAGCAGACGACGATCGGGCCCTGCCGGTCGAGCACGAAGTCCTCCCCCGGCGCCCAGGTGTACAGGCACGTCGTCTCGGAGCGCGGAACCGGGTCGACGCCGGGCAGCCACTCCCGCGCGTACGCGAGCGCGCGCTCGCGTGCCTCCGGGTCCACGGTGAAGTCGCGGGTGTCGGCGGTGGTGACTGTGCCCCGCAGGTGCTCGCCGAGCTTGACCCAGGGTCCTTCGGGCAGCGCGTACATCTCCAGCGCCTCCTCCGACGAGCCGTGCACGATCGTCGGCCAGGGGCCGGGCTCGCGCGGCGCGAAGAAGAAGACCTGCTGCTGGGTGACGGTCAGCGGTGGCAGCGGGACGAGCCCGCCGAGCAGCGGACCGGTCCAGGCGCCCGCCGCCACGACGAGGGTCCGCGCCTGCCAGGTGTCCGCGCCGGCGCGGAACCGCACCCCGTCTTCGTCCGGCTCCAGGTCACGTACGGGCGTCTCGTGCGCGACGGCGGCGCCTTCGGTGGCCGCGAGCCGGGTCATCGCGGCGATCGTCGCCTCGGGGTCGACGACCCCGCCCTCCGGGTCGTGGACGACCGGGCCGGTGAAGCGGATTCCGGGCCAGCGGGCCGCCGCGTCGGCCGGGTCGAGCAGTTCGGCGGCGACCCCGTGCTCGCGCAGCAGCGCCGCCATGCGCTCCGGTTCGCGGCCCGGCCCGTGGTCGACGCCGCCGACCCGGTCGAGCAGACGCTCGCCGGCCTCGATCTCCAGGCGCTCCCACAGCCGCCCGGCCCGGCCGGTGAGCTCGACGTAGAACGGGTCGAGATAGGCGCGACGGTAGATCCGCGCGTGCCCGTGCGAGCTGCCGCGCCGGTGACCCGGCGCGTACGCCTCGAACGCCGCCACCGTGTGCCCGCGCCGCGTCGCCGCCCAGGCGACCGCCGCCCCGGAGAGCCCGAGTCCTGCCACTGCCACATCAACGTGCCGCATGAACTCATCCTGTATGAGGCCGAAGTCGGCCGCATCTCGTCTGGCCGGGCCGAAAGGCGCATATTAGGATACGTATGCACCTTGCACATAAACTTGCGACATAGGAGGGGTTCGGTGACCCACCACCCCCACACCGCCCTTTCGTCCCCCCACACGCCATGAACAGCCCGGCGGCGGCCGAGACCGGCTGGAGCCGGCTCGACGAGGTCGCTCTCGGCAGTCTGCTCGCCACGGCCGCGGCGGCCGGCACCGGGCCGGTCCGGCTGGTCGGCGCGCAGCTGCACGACCTCGCCGCCCGGCTGGTCGTCGACGGACTGCCCGTCGAGGCGACCGTGCCCGGACGGCGCGGGGCGCGCGCCCTGCGCCGGGCGCTGCGCCGGGCCGGGCAGCGTTCGGCGGTCGCCCCGATCGTCGCGAACATCGGCATCGACCTTCCGTTCTCCGACTCGGCCGCGCACGTGCTCGTCTGCCGGCTCGACCCGCAGACGTTCCCGTTCCCCCGGCACACCGTCCGTGAGCTGGGCCGCGCCGTCAGCCCCGGCGGCACGGTCGTCCTGCTCACCGGCGGGCAGGCTCCCTGGCCCGCCGGGCTGGTCGACGCCTGGGCCGTCTCGGCGGGCCTGGCGCCCCAGTCCGAACGCGACACCGGCGGCGCGCTGCCCTTCGCCGGCGCCGTCTACGAGTCTCGTCCGGCGTAGCCCCGGGAGGCCGGGGTCTCGGCCGGCTCCGCCGGCGGTTCGCCGAAGCGGGCGAGGATCAGGGCGCCGGCCACCGCGAGCGCGAAACCCGCCGCCGCGAGGCCCACGTACCCGTGGCGGGTGCGGTCGCCCAGCAGCAGCACGCCGACGAGGGCGGGCACCAGTGTCTCGGCCACCACGACGGTGCCCGTCGTCACGGTCACCGAGCCGCGCTGCAGCGCCGTCGTGAAGAACAGGAACGCCACCAGGCCACCGGCCGCGACGACGTACATCGCCGGATCGCGCAGCAGGTCCCACGGCGCCAGGCTGCGGACCACGCGTGAGCCGATCGCGACGAACCCGAAGCCGAGGCCCGCGGCCAGGCCGAGCACGGCGGAGCGGGCCCGGCCCCGTAGCCGTCCCGCCACGGCGCCGCCGACGCCGACCACCACGACGCACCCCAGCAGCACCAGCTTGAACCGCAGGCTGACCGCCGCCGGGTTCTCGTGGCCCGCGGAGAGCCCGAGCATGGCCAGACCGGCGCAGACCGCCGCGACCGCCGCCCACTCGGCCCCGCTGAGCCGTACGTGCAGCACGCGGACCGCGACCACCGCCGTCACCGCGAGGTTGGCCGCGACCGCCGCCTGCACGACGAACAGCGGCAGCGACCGCAGCGCCGCCAGCTCGGCGAAGAAGCCGAGAATGTCCAGTCCGGTGCCGAGCACGAACGGGACGCGCCGGAGGAGACGGACCAGCAGCCGGGGATCGACGCCCGCCCCGACCGGGGTCGTGCGCGCCGCCACCGCCTGCATCACGCTCGCGACCCCGAAGCACACGGCGGCCGCGATCGCGCCGAGCAGGCTCAACACCAACACGCGACCACCATACGGGCCGTCAGGCCGCCTGCCACAGGGAGGCGTACTGGCCGCGGTCGCGCAGGAGCTGGTCGTGCGTGCCGTCCTCGACCACCCGGCCGTGCGCCATCACGACGATCCGGTCGGCGTGCCGGGCCGTCTGGAGCCGGTGCGCGATCAGTACGGTCGTGCGCCCGGCGGCGACGCTGTTCATCGCCCGGGTGACGCGGGCCTCCGTGGCGAGGTCGAGGTTGGCGGTGGCCTCGTCGAGCAGCAGGATCGCGGGGTCGACCAGTTCGGCGCGCGCCAGGCAGATGAGCTGCCGCTGCCCGGCCGACAGGGTGGCGCCGCGCTCGGCGATCTCGTGGTCGTAGCCGCCGGGCAACCGCATGATCAGGTCGTGCGCGCCGACGGCGCGGGCCGCCCGCTCGACCTCGGCGGCGGAGGCGTCCGGCCGCCCGTACGCGATGTTGTCGTGCACGGTGCCGCGGAACAGGAAGGTCTCCTGCGGGACGTACCCGAGCTGCCGCCGGTAGGCGTCCAGGTCGAGGTCGCGTAGGTCGTGGCCGTCGACGACGATCCGGCCCCCCTGCGGGTCGTAGAAGCGCGCCAGCAGCTTGACCAGGCTCGACTTGCCCGCGCCGGTGGCGCCGACGAGCGCGACCGTCTCCCCCGGCTCGATCGTCAGGTCGACCTCCCGCAGCGCCTCCTCCTCGATCCCCGGATAGCCGAACCGCACGCCCTCCAGCCGGATCGCCCCGTGGAGCGGGCCCGGGTCGACGGGCGCGGCGGCGACCGGCGTCGCGACCGGCTCGGCCATGAGGTCGCGGATGCGGGCCATCGACACCCGCGCCTGCTGCCAGTCGTCGAAGACCTCCGAGAGCTGCTGGATCGGGGAGAAGAACAGGTTGACGTACAGCACGAACGCGATCAGCTCGCCCGGCGTGAGGGAGTGGCCGCGCACCATGTGGTAGCCGAGGGCCAGCACGACCACCGCCGCGACGTCGGACAGGAAGTCGACGAACGGGAAGTACAGCGAGATGAGGCGCTGCGCGGCGAGGCGGGCGTCGGTGTAACTGCGCGTGATGCGCTTGAACTCCCGCTGCCTGCGGTTCTCCTGGGTGAACGCCTGCGACTCCCGTACGCCCGCCATGCTCTCCTGGAGGCTGGCGTTGACGATCGCGATCCGCTCCCGCGCCTCCCGGTACGGCTCGGCGGACAGCCGGCGGAACGCCACGGTCGCGACGAACAGCGGGATCAGCACGAGCGCGGTGGCGCCCGTCAGCACCGGGCTCATGACGAACATCGCCACGGCGACGCCCACGAACGTGAACAGCGACGCGACCGCGCTGATCAGGCCGTCCTGCAGCAACGAGGAGAACGCGCTCACGTCGGTGGTCATCCGGGTCATGATGCGCCCGGCCATCTCACGGTCGTAGAAGTCCACGGCCAGCCGCTGCAGCTGGGCCCATACCCGGATCCGCAGCGCGAACATGAGCCGCTCCCCCGTACGCCCGGCCACGAGCGTGACCGCGCGGGAGATCGCCAGGTCAACGAGCGCCACGCCGAGGAAGATCCCCGCCGCCGTGAACAGTGCTCGCTGCGATCCGGTGAGCACGCCCTGGTCGATGCCGTCGCGGGACAGGTACGGGCCGGCGACGCCGGCCAGCGCGTCCAGGATCACCAGCAGCAGGCCCAGGCCGAGCGGGAGGCGGTACGGCCGCAGGAACCGCCACAGCGTGAACCGCGACTCCGGCTGTGACTCCCGTGCGATGTCCACCTCGGGCAGGTCACGCGAGGGCGGCAGCGCCGAGACACGCCGGAGCATGTCGTCGTGGGCGAACGCCCCGCCCAGCCCCGGCCGGTGTCCGTCCCCGGCCTCGGCGCGTGCGGCCGGGCCCGGCGAGGGCTCCAGATCGTCGCCCTCACCGGACAGCAGCCGCCGGTAGAGCGGGCAGCGGCCCATCAGCTCGGCGTGCGTGCCGTCG
The DNA here is from genome assembly GCF_030269445.1 of Actinoallomurus iriomotensis. GTDB lineage: Bacteria > Actinomycetota > Actinomycetes > Streptosporangiales > Streptosporangiaceae > Actinoallomurus > Actinoallomurus iriomotensis. The sequence continues at coordinate 296,495 of NZ_BSTJ01000011.1, read as the reverse complement.
TCGATCACCCGGCCGGCGTCGAGCACGGCGATCCGGTCGGCGAGGCGGAGCGTGGACCGGCGGTGCGCGACGAGCAGAGTCGTGTGCCGGTGAAGGACACGCCGCAGCGTCGCGTGGATGCTCTCCTCCACCTTGGCGTCGACCGCGCTGGTGGCGTCGTCGAGCACGAGGATGCGCGGGTCGGACAGCAGGGCGCGGGCCAGGGCGACCCGCTGGCGCTGGCCGCCGGACAGGGTCAGGCCGCGCTCGCCGACGATCGTGTCGTAGCCCTCGGGCAGGCGGGTGATGAACTCGTGCGCCTCGGCGGCACGCGCCGCGGCCTCCACCTCCGCGTCGGTGGCGTCGGGCCGCCCGTAGGCGATGTTGTCCCGCAGCGACTCGGAGAACAGGAAGCTCTCCTCGAACACCATGCCGATCTGCGAGCGCAGCGAGGCGAGCGTGACCTCGCGGACGTCGTGCCCGTCGACGCGTACGGTCCCCTCCTGGGGGTCGTGGAACCGGAGGAGCAGGTGCGCGGCGGTGGACTTGCCCGACCCCGACGCCCCGACCAGCGCGACGACCTCGCCGGGGGCGATCCGCAGGTCGAACCCGTCCAGCACCGGCTCGGACCGCCAGAAGCCGAACCGTACGTTCTCGAAGGAGATCTCACCGCGCAGGCGGGGCAGCTCACGCGCTCCCGGCGCGTCGGTCACCGCGGGCGTCGTGTCGAGCAGCTCGAAGATGCGCTCGGCGCCGGCGCGCGCCTGCGGAGCGGCGCTGAGCATCCGCGCGATCAGGCGCGCGGGGTTGATCAGCAGGACCAGGTACGAGGCGAAGGCCAGGAACGTGCCAACGGTGATCTTGTCGTTGAGCGCCAGCCAGCCGCCCAGCGCCAGCACGCCGACCTGCCCGAACGTCGGGATCGACTCCAGCAGCGGCTGGTAGCGCGCCGACAGGCGGATGGCCCGCATGCTGGAGCCGTACAGGTCGGACGCCGAGCCGGCGAGGCGCTCGAACTCCCGCTGCTCCTGCCCGAACCCCTTGACGACGCGTACGCCGGTGACCGCCTGGTCGACGACCTGCGCGACGTCGCCGGTCCGCTGCTGCATGTCCCAGGTCGCCGGGTAGAGCCGTGTGCGCATGCGGTACGCGCCGACGACGAGGATCGGCAGGATGACCAGGCTGATCAGCGCGAGCAGCGGCGAGAAGGCGAACATCACGCCGAGCGAGGCGACCATCAGCACGAGGTTGCTCGTCAGCGTCGGCAGGACCCGCAGCACCGTCAGCACGAGGCTGATGTCGGAGTTGGCGCGGGAGACGAGCTGGCCCGTGGCCATCCCGTTGTGCGCCTGCAGGTCGAGCCGCTGCAGCTCGCGGTGGATGGCGCCGCGCAGCCCGTACGCGACCTCGAGCATGACCTTGGAGGAGTTGAACCGGCGGGTGCGGGCGGCCACGAACCCGACCGTGCCGAGGGCGAACAGCAGCACCAGCCACGGCGTGAGCGGGGCGCGGGAGGCCAGGATCACGTCGTCGACGACGTGACGCTCGACCACCGGGACCAGGGTGCTCACGCCCGCCCAGATCAGTCCCGCGATGAACGTGCGGACCAGGCTGCCGCGCTGCCGGAGCACGAACGGCAGCATCCGGCGGATCCAGCCGCCCCGCACCCCCGGCCCGCCCCCGCGCTCAGCCATCGGCGAGCCGTTCCATCAGGCCCGCGGCCAGCCGGAGCAGCTCGCGTTCGGTCGGCGTGAGCCGCTCGGCCATCGCCTTGGCCAGCCACGCCTCTCTCCTGACGGTGTCCTCGTCGAGCACGGCGGTCCCCTTGTGGGTGATCTCGATCCGTACCTGGCGGCGGTCCTTGTCGTCCGGATGCCGGACGATCAGGCCGTCGTCCTCGAGCCGGGAGAGCATCCGCGTCAGCGACTGCGGCTGCAGGCGCTCGGCGGCGGCCATCGCGGAGGCGGTCATCGGGCCGTTCAGCGCCAGCAGGTTGAGCAGGCTCAACCTGCTGCGGCTCAGGCCGTAGCTGACGCGCTCGGCACGCAGCCGACGGCCGAGCTGGCCCATCGCCTGGCGCAACGCGCTCGCGGTCGACCGTGTCTCATCCTCGTCCACACACTAAGCAAAGCTTAATATCGGGTGCCTGGCAAATGCTTACATGTCCTAAACAGGGGGTAAAAAGCAACGCATTGCGTACCGTTGAGTATATGGAGGCGGGTTTCGGCCCGTGGGGTTATCCGCCCGTAGGGTTATCCACAGGCGGGGCGGGGGCCTTCCCACGGGGGGTCCCGACGCTTGACCATGGAAGTGGGCTGGAGCCCCCGTGGCGGGCGGGGACCGTGGCGGGCGGGGACCGCGACCGGCGGGGACCGCGACGAGCGGGGACCGCGATGGGCCGGGACCGCGACCGGCGGGGACCGTGGCGGGCGGGGACCGCGACCGGCGGGGACCGCGACGAGCGGGGACCGCGATGGGCCGGGACCGCGACCGGCGGGGACCGCGACGGGCCGGGACCGTCACGAGCAAGGACCGTGACGGACGGGGACCGTCACGGACGGGGACCGTCACGAGCAAGGACCGCGACAGGCCGGGACTGGGGCGGGCGGGGACTGGGGCGGCCGGCCGATCCGGGGTCTCCGGCGCCCTTGCGCGCGCCGTTGGTCTGTCCGGTGGTCTGTCCGGCGACCTGCGGCCGCTCAGCCCCTCGCCGGACGATCCCCGGCGCCGCTCGGGGCGGCGGTTTCAGTTCAGTCGGAAGACGGGGTAGCCGGGGGCGATCTCGAGCAGTTTCTCGTCGGAGGCGTCCGGGCCGACCCCGTCGAAGAACATGGCCACCTCGAACTTCCAGCGTCGCAGGTAGGACCGCAGGATCTCCGGCTTGTCGCCGTCGGCCACCTCCGTGGCGGTGAAGACCTCGGTCCGGCGGCCGAGGTGGAGTTCGCCGCCGCCCGACACGCGCATGTTGCGGACCCACTGCGTGTGGCCGCGCGGGGCGACGAGGTAGCGCTCACCCTCGTGGACGAGGAGGTTGACCGGTGTGGTGCGCCACTCGCCGGTCTTGCGTCCTCGGACGTAGAGGATGCGCGAGCCCAGCAGGCTGATCCCCATGCCCGTCAGGCCGCTGACCAGCCGGCGGGTGGCGCGGTCCAGAAGGTTGTTGCCCTTGATGACCCGGAGTTCGGCGGCCATGGGTGCTCCTTCATCAGATGAGAGCAGTGCTCTCGACTAAGAGCAGTGTGCACCCGCAGATACCCACGAGTCAAGAGCACTGCTCTCGAAAGTGGTCGCCGCTCCAGTCACCGCCTCGCGGTCCAACCGAAAACGGACCGGCCACCGTGGATACGGTGACCGGTCCGCGGGCTTCGGACGGCTACGGGCGCGTCCACCAGACCGCCGTGTCGGGCGGCAGCTCACCACCGTCGACCGGCGCGCTCGTCAAAAGGACCGTTCCATCGACCTCGAGCCGTACGGGGGCGGCGCCGACGTTCACCGCGCACACGAAGCCGGGGTCGCGCTCGAACAGCAGGACGTCCTCCGGCGCGTCGAGCCAGCGCAGCTCCCCGTCGCCGAGGGCCGGGTGCTCCCTGCGCACCCGGAGCGCCTCGCGGTACAGCCGCAGCATCGAGCGCGGGTCGCCGGACTGGGCCGTCACCGTGAGCTCGCGCCACTCCGGCGGCACCGGCAGCCAGGTCTCCTCCACCGTCGGCGGGCCGAAGCCGAACGGCGGCTCGGCATAGGCCCACGGAATCGGCACCCGGCAGCCCTCCCGGCCGAGGCCGTTGCCCCACTGGGGGTCGAGGAGGTACTCCTGCGGCAGGTCGGTGACCTCGGGCAGGCCGAGCTCCTCCCCCTGGTAGACGTACGTCGAGCCCGGCAGGGCGAGCGTGAGCAGGGCCGCCGCGCGCGCCCGGCGCAGGCCCACCTCGCCGCCGCCGTACCGCGTGACGTGACGCTGGACGTCGTGGTTGGACAGCACCCAGGTCGTCGGCGCGCCGACCAGGCCGGTCGCGGCGAGCGAGTCGTCGATGACCCGCCGCAGGCCGGAGGCGGACCAGCCGGCCTGCAGGTAGTGGAAGTTGAACGCCTGGTGCAGCTCGTCGGGGCGTACGTAGTGGGAGAGCCGCTCGGCGTTCGGCGCCCACGCCTCGGCGACCGCGATGCCTCCGTAGGAGTCCAGCAGCCGCCGCCAGGACCGGTGGATCTCGTGCACGCCGTCCTGGTCGAAGTAGGGCAGCTCGGCGTGGCCGAGCATCTGGATCTGACCGGTGTACCCGGCGTCCGGCAGGCCCTCGGCCTTGATCATGCCGTGCGCGACGTCGACGCGGAAACCGTCCACGCCCCGGTCGAGCCAGAACCGCATGATGTCCTCGAACTCGGCGTGGACCTCGGGGTTCTCCCAGTTGAGGTCGGGCTGTTCGGGGGCGAACAGGTGGAGGTACCAGTCGCCGTCCGGCAGGCGGGTCCATGCGGGGCCGCCGAAGATCGACTCCCAGTCGTTGGGCGGGAGGTCGCCGCGGCCGGGGCGGAAGATGTACCGGTCGCGGTCGGGCGAGCCCGGCCCGGCGTCGACCGCCTTCTCGAACCACGGGTGGGCGACGGACGTGTGGTTGGGCACGATGTCGACGATGACCTTCAGCCCGTACCGGTGCGCCTCGTCGATCAGGGCCTCGGCGTCGCCGAGGGTGCCGAACTCCGGGTCGACCGCGCGGTAGTCGGCCACGTCGTAGCCGCCGTCCGCCATCGGCGAGCGGTAGAACGGCGTGAGCCACAGCGCGTCCACGCCGAGCCAGGACAGATAGCGCAGCCGGCTGCGGGCACCGAGCAGGTCACCGACGCCGTCGCCGTCGCCGTCGGCGAAGCTGCGCAGGTAGACCTGGTAGATGACCGCGTCGCGCCACCATCGCGCGTCGCGATGGGCGGACTCGGCCGCCGGATCGGCGAACTGCTGCTGAGTCAGGACCGTTCCTCGACCGCGCATTCCGCAACTCCTCCCGCAAGGACGACAGCGTGCGTGACCCCCCGAGCATGATTCGGGTTGCGCAGAATGTAACAGCGGTGAAGCCTGATTGAAATACTTGCGGAAAACTTGTGAAATGCGCTACTCCGTGTCGGCCGCGACCGGACCGGTCGAGCGGCGGACCACGAGCTCCGGGCGGAAGACCAGCTCCGTGTGGGGCGACCCGACGCCCTGGATCTCGTCCAGGAGGCTGCGGACGGCCACCAGCGCCATCTCGCGCACCGGCTGGCGGACCGTGGTCAGCGGCGGGTCGATGTAGCCCATCAGCGTCGAGTCGTCGAAGCCGACGACGGATACGTCCTCGGGCACCCGCAGGCCCTGCTGCCGCACGGCGCGGATCGCGCCGATCGCCATCATGTCGCTGCCGCAGCAGATCGCGGTGCAGTGGGCGTCGAGCAGCTCGCGGGCCGCGGCCTCGCCGCCCTCGATCGTGAAGATGGTGTTGGCGATCCAGCGGTCCACGTCGGTGACGCCGAGCCGGTCGGCCATCCCCTTGCGGTAGCCCTGCGTCTTGCGGATCACCGGGACGAACCGCTCCTGGCCGACCGCCAGGCCGATCCGCCGGTGCCCCAGCTGCACCAGGTGCTCGACGGCGAGCTCCATCGAGCCGGACTCGTCGCTGGAGACGAAGGTGGCGTCGACCTCGGCGGTGTACCCGTTGATCAGCACGATCGGCAGGCCGCGGTCGGTGAGCCGCCGGTAGCGGCCGTGGTCGGCCTGGGAGTCGCCGTGCAGCCCGGACACGAAGATGATGCCCGACACCCCGCGCTCCAGCAGCAGGTCGGTGTAGTCGTCCTCGTTGATGCCGCCGGGCGCCAGCGCGCACAGCACCGCCGTGTAGCCGTGCACCGCCAGGGTGTTCTCGATCACCTCGGCGAAGGCCGGGAAGATCGGGTTGGACAGGTCGGCGACGATGAGGCCGATCAGGCCGGCACGCGGCTGCCGCAGGCGGGCCGGGCGGTCGTAGCCGGAGGAGTCGAGCGCCTCGACGACCGCCTGCCGGGTCGCGGGCGCGACGCCCGGCTTGCCGTTGAGGACCCGGCTGACCGTGGCCTCGCTCACTCCGGCTTGGGCGGCGATGTCCGCCAGGCGCGTGCTCACGGCGTCGAATCTACCGCCGAACGTCGTTTCAGGACGGCAGTCCGTTGCGGTAAGGCCGCCGAATCCTCCGCTTTATCTTGCGCAAGTTTTCTGAAACATTGATGAGCGTCCAGGACGGAGTTACCGTCTGGACACACAGCCGAACAGCGGCCGCCACGTCTTCGGGGACCCGCCGTCCCTTCGCCCCAGGAGGCCCCGCATGCTGAACCGCCTCTTACCCGCCCTGGCCCTCGCGCTGACGGCCGTGGCCGTACCCGCCGTCCAGGCGACGCCCGCCGCCGCGTCACCGCCCGGCGACAAGGACGTGATCGCCAACCTCTTCGAGTGGAACTGGCCCTCCGTCGCCGCCGAGTGCACCAACGTGCTCGGCCCGCAGGGGTACGGCGCGGTGCAGGTCGCGCCGCCCGAGGACTCCCTGACCCGCGACGGCCACCCCTGGTGGGAGGTCTACCAGCCCGGTGACTACGACGTGAACAGCCGGATGGGCACCCGGCAGCAGTTCACCTCGATGGTCCAGGCCTGCCACGCCGCGGGCGTGAAGGTCTACGCCGACGCCGTCATCAACCACATGACCGGCCAGGGCAGCACGACGTACGGCGGCAGGAGCTTCAGCAAGTACAGCTATCCCGGCATCTACTCCTCCGCCGACTTCCACGACTACCCCGCCGACTGCCCGGAGTCGGACGACCAGATCCACAACTGGAACGACTTCACCGAGGTCACCAAGTGCGAGCTGTCCAGCCTGTCGGACCTGCGCACCGAGACCGACCACGTCCGGAGCGAGATCGCCGGCTACCTCGACGACCTGCTGGGCCTCGGGGTGGACGGCTTCCGCGTCGACGCCGCCAAGCACATCGGCTCACCCGACCTGAAGGCGATCGAGTCCAGGCTCACCAGGTCCGCCTACATCTACCAGGAGGTCATGCCCGGCGGTTCCGGCGACCTGGCGCCCGGCGCCTTCGAGGGCTCCGGTGACCTGCTGGAGTTCGTGTACGGCCAGAAGCTCAAGGAGCAGTTCAACGGCAGCATCGCCAACCTGCAGAGCTTCGGGCGGTCGTGGGGCTTCGAGCCGAGCGACAAGGCCGTGGTGTTCGTGGCGAACCACGACACCGAGCGGAACGGAAGCACGCTGTCCTACAAGGACGGCGCGAAGTACCGGCTCGCCACCATCTTCTCGCTGGCCTGGGGATACGGCACGCCGCAGGTGTACTCCGGGTTCGACTTCAACGGGACCGACGACTCGCCGCCGGCCGACTCCAGCGGCCACGTGAGCGGCACGAACTGCTCCTCGGGCTGGCAGGGCTGCCTCGACCGCACGCTCGGCGGCATGGTCGGCTGGCACAACGCGGTCAAGGGCACCTCGGTCACGAACTGGTGGTCCGACGGCTCGAACGAGATCGCCTTCGGCCGCGGCGCGAAGGGCTACGTGGCCATCAACAACTCCGGTTCCACCCTGAGCCGCACGTTCGCCACCGGGCTGCCCGCGGGGACGTACTGCGACGTCGTCGGCGGAGGCGTCTCGGGCGGGACGTGCACCGGCACGGCGGTCACCGTCGACGGCTCCGGCAACGCGACCTTCCAGGTCGCCCCGGGCTCCGCGGTCGCGATCGACGTGGCCGCGACCGGCCAGGGCGGCGGCACCGGCAGCATCCGCGTGACGTTCAACGAGACCGCGACGACCACCTGGGGACAGAACGTCTTCGTCGTCGGCTCGATCCCCGCGCTCGGGAACTGGGCGCCCGCGAACGCCGTCGCGCTCTCCTCGGCGAGCTACCCCGTCTGGTCGGCCACGGTGACGCTGCCGACCGCCACGACCTTCCAGTACAAGTACCTCAAGAAGAACACCGACGGCTCCGTGACCTGGGAGTCCGACCCGAACCGCACCTACACGACGGGCACCGGCACGACCGCGACCGTCAACGACACCTGGCGCTAGGTTCGACCTGCGCGTTTTGTCGATCAAGCCCTCGGGTAGCGGGATATTCGGGGGCTGAGAAATGGTCGAAAGCGCACCGAAGAGGCCGCAGCCCGAGCGAGAGCCCGGCGGCGAACGTGCCGTGAAAAAGGGCACCCACCATGACGCGCCGCCACCGAAGCGGACCTCGGGCGAGGGACCGGACGTCTACCTCGACGTTCCGATCCTCAAGGTCGAGGAGATTCACCTTGACGTCGAGAACCTCGAGGCCCATGTGTCCCTCAACGCCGCCGTCCTCGACCTCCTGCACCTCAGCGTCGGCGCGGACGTGTCCCTCGGCAAGGTCGACCTGGAGATCACCGGGGTGGACGCGCAGGCGCTCCTGGAGGTCCGGTTGGACAATGTGGCCGACATCGTCGACCGCGTACTCACCACGGTCGACCGGAACCCCGAGATCCTTCAGCGGATCGGCCGTGGCCTGGAGTCGGTGGTACGGGACGTCGGCGCCGGCGCCGGGCAGGCCGTCGGCGACCTCGGCACGGGCGTGGCCGGGGCGGTGGAGGACGTCGGGAGAGGCGCCGGCGGCGCGGTGGAGAACGTGGGACGCGGCGCCGGGGGCGCGCTGAAGGACGTGGGACGAGGCGCCGGCGGCGCGCTGGAAGACGTGGGCGACGATGTCGGCGGCGCGCTGGAGGGCGTGAGCGAAAGCGTCCGCGGCGAAGTCGGCGGGCTCGGGAGAGGTACGGGAGGCGCCGTCCGGGATGTGGCCGGAGGCGTCGGCGAGACCGTCCGGTCCGTGGGCGAGACCACACCGCCGGCGTCCGGGCGCCCGCCGCCGCGCGAAGCGGAAGGCGGTAGGCCGCGGTGGAGACGGGAGGCTCGGCGACACCCCAGGTCCGGCCGCCCGGCCGAAGGACCGGTGGCGGGCGGTGACGAAGGGGCGGAGACGACGGCGCTCCAGGGTGCTCTCCGGGAGACCGAGGAGTCGGTCCGTGAGCTCGGCCGGGCGCTCCTCCAAGCGGCGTCCAAACGCACCCGGGCCCCGGCCCGCCCCCCGCGACGAGGGGAAGAGCGCCCGTGACCCGGCGCTACCCCCGGCGGAGGCTGCGGCGGTCGGCGGACATCGTGTTCACCGCGACCGTGCGGGCGGAGGAGCTTCGCTTCCACGCCGTTCCCGACACCTCCGTGGAGTTCACCGGAGACGCCGACGCCGAGTCGACGTCCGGCAGCGTTCGTACGAACCTCCCGGACCAGGTGGCCGAGTCGGTGGTCTACCGCGACGTACGGATCGACTACGCCATCGCCGCGAAGCTGAGACGCGAGGATCGGGCGGGAGACTCCCGGCCGGCGCTCGGTCAGCAGCTCCAGTCGACCGAGGCGCTTCCGCCGTTCGAGAAGTAGACCGAGCCGCTGTGGTGGCCCCAGCACCAGCCGCCGTCACGCGTCGCCGTGACGCCGGCGGACTCTCCGGCGTTCAGGTAGCCGCCGCCGCCCGCGCTGAGGCCGTCGCTCGTGCCGGTGACGCTCCAGTTCACCGGGCCGCCCGACGCGGTGACCGTGACGGTGCAGCTGCGGCGGCTGCGCATCGAGCAGCCGGAGACCATCAGGGTGCCCGCCGGAGGAGGTGGCGGCGGGTTCTGCGCCGCCGGGGAGGAGGAGGCCGGGTCCGGCGTGGTCCCCGGCTTGCTGTGCTTGGGCGTCGGGGTGGGCGTGGGCGTGCCGCTGGAGTCGGACGGCGTCGGGCTCGGTGAGGTGGAGCCCCGGCCGGACAGCGGGACGCCGGAGTCGGAGGCGGACGGCGTCCCGGACAGCAGGTCACCGGACCGGGACGGCATGGCCTGGGAGTTGCCGGCGTTCTGGCTGCCGGAGCCGGCCAGGGCGTAGAAGGTGCCGCCGGCCATCGCCACGGCCAACGCGACCCCGCCCGCGACGGGCCACAGGCGCGAGCCGCTCCGTGACCGTTCGCGCGGGGCCCTCCGCTCGCCGCGGCCGGCCGCCGACTCGGCGACCGCCGTCAGCGGGGAACGCGCGTCCGCGAACCAGGGATCCTCGGCCGTGGCCGCGAGGAACTGTTCGCGCAGGTCGTCGGGGATAGCCGCGACGGGCATCGCGTCCAGCAGCCGCGCGGAGGACACCTCCAGGTCGTCGCGTGTCCCGCAGATCGGGCAGGCGGCGATGTGGCGGGCGAGGATGCCGCAGGTGCGCGCGTCGAGCGGCCGGTCCGCCGGGCCGGCGAGCCCGGAGATGCTCGGGCAGTCGCCGCGGCCGGTCGTCACCACGAGGACCGCGGCGAACGCGTCGTCCAGCTCGCGCCGGGCCCGTACGACGGTCGACGCGGCCTCGTCCGGCGACGTGCGCAGGACCGGGGCGAGGTCGTCCGCGCGCAGACCGTGCCGCAGGGTGAGGTCGAGCACCTCGCGCTGCCGCCCGCTCAGCACCAGTAGCGCGGCGTGCACGAGCCGCCGGGTCGCCTCGTCCGTCGTGCCGAGCGTCGCCTCCGTGGCGAGCCGGCGCTCGGCCGGGGCCTCGGGCCGGCGACGCAGGCACACCTCGCGCGTCACGGCGTAGAGCCGGCCGCGGAACGAGCGCGGGTCGCCGCCGTTCTCGCGCATGGCCAGCAGCGCGTCGAGCAGGGCCTGACCGGCGGCCCGCTCGTCGCGCAGCAGGACGTGGCAGTAGTCGAACAGCCGCGCGGCGTACAGGTCGTACAGACGAGCCGGTGCGGCCCGGTCGGAGCCCAGCGACTCCGCGAGCCACCGGTCCTCGGCTCGTTCGATATTCGGCCAGCCGGCCACGTGTCCTCCCCATGAAGTGAAGGCGAGTCGCGGCCAACACACCCCATCCGCAACTTCAGCCGACAATCCTCCCAATAAAACCGCACTAACGCATGTCTTGCGCCGGAACACACGGAACCGCCCGCCCGCCGGGCCGGGCCGCCGCTCTCAAGATCACTTGGCGAATGCCTCCGACCTGCGGTGGGAACGCTCCCACAAATCCGGCAAAGGCTATTGCATCCGAGATGTAACGGTTTTAACATCGCGGCAGTCGAAGCGCTTCGACGCGGGAGCGAGACGTGGTGAAGATCTCTGACGTGGCCCGGCACGCCGGCGTCTCGCCGAGCACGGTGTCGTACGTGCTCAGCGGCAAGCGCTCCATCTCCGAAGAGACGCGCCGCCGGGTCCTCGACAGCGTGCGCACGCTCGGATACCGCCCGCACGCCGGCGCGCGCGCCCTGGCGAGCAGCCGCTCGAACGTCATCGCCCTGGTCGTCCCCCTGCGCTCGGGGATCCACGTGCCGGTGGTGATGCAGATGGCGATCGCCTCGGTCACCACCGCCCGCACCCACGACCACGACGTGCTGCTGCTGACCCAGGACGAGGGCGTCGGCGGGCTCGAACGCGTCGCGGGCACCGCGCTGGTCGACGCGATCATCGTGATGGACGTCGAGCTGCACGACGTACGGCTGCCGGTCCTCCGTTCGCTCGGCCGGCCGTCGGTGCTCATCGGGTTCCCGGCCGACCCGACCGGGCTGACCTGCATCGACCTGGACTTCGAGGCGGCCGGCGCGGCGTGCGCGGAGCACCTGGCCGACCTCGGCCACCGCGAGATCGCGCTGATCGGCGCGCCGCCCGCCGTGTACGAACGCGGCACCGGCTTCGCCGAGCGCACCCGGGCGGGCTTCCAGCGTGCCGCCGCCGAGCGCGGCGTCCACACGGTCGTGCGGCCCTGCGACCCTCAGGACGCCCGGTCGACGGCCGCCGGGCTCCTCCGCGACCACCCGGACCTGACCGGAGTGGTCATCCACAACGAGCCGGCCACCGAACCGCTGCTGACGGCGTTCCGCGCGGCCGGCCGCCATGTCCCCGACGACCTGTCCGTCCTCGCCATCGCGCCCGACGACCTCGCCGAGCGTCTCGGCCTCACCTCGATCGCCATTCCCGCCGACGAGCTGGGCGCCCAGGCGGTCACCCTGCTCATGGCCAAGCTGGACGGGCGGGAGGTGCCGGCGGCGACCCTGCTCCCGCCGCGCCTCGTCGTCCGGCAGAGCACTCCGCCCCTCCCCTGAGGAAACCCCATGTTGAAGACCGGAAAGACGCTCGCGGCGCTCGCCGTGGGCCTGCTGACCCTGTCGGCGTGCGGCGGCAACGGATCGAGTTCCTCGGCCAAGGAGCTCAGACTCTGGCACTACGAGACACCGGACAGCGCCATGGGGGTGGCGTGGAACCAGGCGATCAAGGAGTTCGAGCAGACCCATCCCGGCGTGAAGGTGAAGTTCGAGGAGAAGAACTTCGAACAGATCCAGAAGACCGCGCCGATGGTGCTCAACTCCAAGGACGCCCCGGACATCCTGGAGTACAACAAGGGCAACGCGACCACCGGCCTGCTCGCCAAGCAGGGCCTGCTCACCGACCTGTCCTCCGAGGTGGTCAAGCGCGGCTGGGACAAGCAGCTCAGCCCCAACGTCGCCGAGACGGCCAAGTACGACGCGAAGGGCGTCATGGGCGGCGACAAGTGGTACGGCGTGCCCAACTACGCGGAGTACCTCCAGGTCTTCTACAACAAGAAGCTGTTCGACAAGTACGGCGTGAAGGTGCCGACGACGTTCGAGGAGCTCACCGCGGCGATGGACGCCTTCGTCAAGCACGGTGTCACTCCCCTGGCCAACGGCGGCGCGGAGTATCCGGCGCAGCAGTACCTCTACCAGCTCGCCCTGAGCAGGGCCGACCGTCCGTGGGTGGACCGCTTCGAGCGCTACACCGGCAAGGTCGACTTCCACGATCCGGCATGGACGTACGCGGCGACGACCTTCGCCGACTGGGTGCGGAAGGGCTACATCGCCAAGAGCACCGTGAGCACCAAGGCCGAGGCCGCGGGCACGGCGTTCATGTCCGGCAAGAACCCGATGTTCTTCTCCGGAAGCTGGTGGTACGGCCGCTTCGAGAAGGAGATCAAGAACTTCGACTGGGACACGTTCCTGTGGCCCGGCACCAGGATGACGCTCGGTTCGAGCGGCAACCTGTGGGTGGTGCCGAAGGGCTCGTCCAACAAGCGGCTCGCCTACGACTTCATCGCCATCACGATGAAGAAGGACATCCAGAACCTGCTCGCGAACAACGGCGGCGTCCCGGTCGACGCCGACCCGGCCGGGGTCACCGACCCGAAGAACAAGAAGCTGATCGAGAACTACCGCACGCTCGTGACCAACGACGGGCTCGGCTTCTACCCCGACTGGCCGGCGCCCGGCTACTACGACGTGCTCGTGGCCGGCACGCAGAAGCTCATGAACGGCACGTCCTCGCCCGCCCAGGTGCTCGACTCGTTCGCCAAGCCGTACGACGAGAACCTGTCGAACGTCGGCCACTGAGCCACCCATGAGGCAGACGCAGACGCCCGCCGCACGGCGGCGCCGCGAGCTCACCTACGCCGTGTACCTGGTCCCCAGCGGCGCGCTGTTCGTCGCGGTCATCCTGGTGCCGTTCGTGATGAACATCGGCATCAGCCTGACCACGTGGGACGGCATCGGCAGTCCCCGCTGGGCCGGGGCGGGCAACTACACGAAGCTGCTGGCCGACGGCGACTTCTGGGCCTCGTTCGGGCACAACGTCGCCCTGGTCGTCGCCATGGCGATCGTCCCGGCCGCGATCGGGCTGGTGCTGGCCGCCGCGCTGTTCGACGTCATCGGCCGCAGGTTCGGCCCGCGGACGGCCTCGGTGCTGCGGGCGTGCGTCTACCTGCCGCAGGTGCTGCCGTTCGCCGTCGCCGGCATCGTGTGGGCCTGGATCCTGGCGCCCGACGACGGCGCGCTCAACGAGACCCTGCGCGCGGTCGGTCTCGGCTCGCTCCGCGAGGACTGGCTCGGGAACCCGAAGCTCGCGCTCTACACCGTCATGGGCGTCATGGTCTGGGTGCAGATCGGCTTCCCGCTGGTCGTGTTCATGGCCGGTCTGCAGCGCATCGACCCCGCGCTGCACGAGGCCGCCGAGATCGACGGGGCGTCGTGGTGGCGGCGGTTCTGGTACATCACGATCCCGCAGATCCGGCCCGAGCTGTACGTCGTGCTGCTGATCTGCACGGTGGCCGCGATCAAGAGCTTCGACAAGGTCTACATCCTGACGGGCGGCGGACCGGGCAACGCGACGCGAGTGCCCGCCTTCTACTCCTGGCAGAACTTCTTCGAGAAGACGCAGGTCGGGTACGGCGCCGCGATCGCGACCGTGCTGACGCTGATCACCGTCGTGCTGACCGTGGTGTTCCTGCGGCGGCAGGCCCGCGCCGAGGAGGCGAACCGATGACGGTCATGGCGCGCAGACGGACGCCGGGGTCGTACGCGGTCCTCGTCTCGCTCATCGTGCTCGCGGTGGTGATGCTCCTGCCGTTCGTCATCATCGCCCTCAACGCGGTCAAGACGCCGGCGGAGTACTCCTCGCACGGGCCGCTCAGCCTGCCGAAGGGCGTGTACCTCCAGGGCCTGAAGGACTTCTGGGAGCGCGTCGACTTCGGCGGCAAGCTGGTCAACAGCGTGCTGATCAGCGGCTCGGTGGCGGTGCTCGCGGTGGTCCTGTCGGTGCTGAACGCCTACGCGCTCGGCATCGGGCGGGTGCGGGGGCGGGTCTCCATCATGGTGGTCTTCCTGCTGGCCAACACCATGCCGCAGGAGGTCCTCGTCTACCCGCTGTACTTCATCTCCAAGAAGGCCGGCCTGTACGACACCCGGCTCAGCGTGGTCATCATCTTCACCGCGATCCAGACCGCGTTCGGGACGTACCTGCTGTCCTCGGTGCTGTCCGCGTTCCCGCGCGAGCTCCTCGAGGCGGCCCGGATCGACGGCGCGGGCCGGCTGCGGATCCTGTGGCGGGTCGTCGTGCCGATCAGCCGGCCGACGCTCGGCGTGCTCTTCGTCTTCTTCTTCATCTGGACCTGGAACGAGTTCTTCCTCCCGCTGGTCTTCCTCGTCTCCAACGAGAACCAGACCGTGCCGGTGGCGCTCGGCGTCCTGCAGGGCCAGAAGATGATGGACGCCACGACGACCAGCGCGTCCGCGCTGCTCGGCGTCCTCCCCGCGATCGTGTTCTTCCTGATCTTCCAGCGCACTCTCACCCGCGGCATCACCGTGGGCTCGGCGAAGTAAGGGGCTGGGTTGAAGTTCACCGACGGCTACTGGATGCTGCGCGACGGCGTTCAGGCCTCCTACCCGAACGGGGTCCTCGACGTCGAGACGGGGCCCGGCTCGTTCACCGTGCACGCGCCGACGCAGCCGATCCGGCACCGGGGCGACCTGCTCAGGGGGCCGGCGATCACGTTGACGTACTCCTCCCCCATGCCGGACGTGATCTCCGTGACGATCACGCACTTCGCCGGTGAGGAGCCGCGCGGGCCCCGGTTCGCGCTGCGCGAGGAGGACGCCGAAGCGGTGGTGTCGGTCGACGAGGACGCCGCGGTCCTCACCTCCGGCGCGCTGTCCGTACGGGTCGCCCGCACCGGGCCGTGGCGCGTGGAGTTCTCCGCCGGCGGCCGCGTCCTCACCGGGAACGGCGCCAAGAGCACCGCCATCATGGAGACGCCGGACGGGCACCACATCCGCGAGCAGCTCGACCTGGGCGTCGACCACCACGTGTACGGGCTCGGCGAGCGGTTCGGCCCGCTCGTCAGGAACGGCCAGAGCGTCGACATCTGGAACGCCGACGGCGGGACGGCCAGCGAGCAGGCGTACAAGAACGTGCCGTTCCTCCTCACGGACGCCGGCTACGGCGTGTTCGTCGACCACCCGGGCCACGTGTCCTTCGAGGTGGCCGCCGAGAACGTGTCGCGCACGCAGTTCAGCGTCGCGGGCCAGACGATGCGGTACCTGGTCGTCCACGGTCCCGCGCCGAAGGACGTCCTCCGCCGGTACACCGCGCTGACGGGGCGGCCCGCGCGGCTGCCGGCCTGGTCGTACGGGCTGTGGCTGTCCACGTCGTTCACCACCTCCTACGACGAGGAGACGGTGACCGGCTTCATCGACGGGATGGCCGAGCGGGACCTGCCGCTCTCGGTCTTCCACTTCGACACGTTCTGGATGCGCGAGTTCCACTGGTGCGACTTCGAGTGGGACCCGCGGGCCTTCCCCGACCCGCGCGGCATGCTGGACCGGCTGCGGGCGCGGGGCCTGCGGATCTGCGTCTGGATCAACCCCTACATCGCGCAGCGTTCGGCGCTGTTCGCCGAGGGAAGGGCACGCGGCTTCCTGCTGAGACGGCCGAACGGCGACGTCTGGCAGTGGGACAAGTGGCAGCCCGGCCTGGCCGTGGTCGACTTCACCAACCCGGCGGCGCGCGAGTGGTACGCCGAAAAGCTGGCGGCGCTCCTCGACATGGGCGTCGACTGCTTCAAGAGCGACTTCGGCGAGCGGATCCCGACCGACGTCGTCCACCACGACGGCTCCGATCCGGAGCGGATGCACAACTACTACACGTATCTCTACAACGAGACCGTGTTCGAGCTGCTGCGCGAGCGCCGCGGCGAGGGCGAGGCCGTGCTGTTCGCCCGCTCGGCCACGGCCGGTTCGCAGGCGTTCCCGGTGCACTGGGGCGGCGACAGCGAGTCCACGTTCGAGGCGATGGCCCAGAACCTGCGCGGCGGCCTGTCGCTGGGCATGTCCGGTTTCGGCTACTGGAGCCATGACATCGGCGGGTTCGAGGGCACGCCGGACCCGGCACTGTTCAAACGGTGGATCGCCTTCGGCCTGCTGTCCTCGCACAGCCGCCTGCACGGCAGCTCGTCGTACCGGGTGCCGTGGCTGTTCGACGAGGAGGCGGTCGACGTGCTGCGGGTGTTCACCCGGCTGAAGGCACGGCTCATGCCGTACCTGCTGGGCGTCGCGCGCGAGGCGTACGGGCAGGGGCTGCCGATGATGCGGGCGATGGTGCTGGAGTTCCCCGGCGACCCGGCCATGACCCACCTCGAACGCCAGTACATGCTCGGCGGCGACCTGCTCGTCGCGCCGGTCCTCTCCGCGGACGGCGAGATCGCCTACTACGTGCCCGAGGGCACCTGGACGCACGTGCTGACCGGCGAGCCGGTCGCGGGCGGGCGCTGGGTCCGCGAGCGGCACGGGTTCTCGTCCGTGCCGCTGCTGGCCCGGCCGGGCTCGGTGATCCCGTTCGGCGCGGTGGACGACCGGCCGGACTACGACCACGCCGACGGCGTCACCCTGCACGCGTACGCGCTGCCCGACGGCGCCCGGGTGACGACCGAGGTCCCGGGCCCGAACGGGGAGACCGCGGCCACGTTCACGACCACCCGCGACGGCGACGTCGTCCGGGTCGCCGCCGAGGGCGCGGGCCGATGGCGGCTGCTGCTGCCGGGCGTACGGCCCGCCGCGGTGTCGGTGGAGGGCGGCACGACGACGGAACACGAACAGGGCCTGCTGGTGGGGAGCCACGCAGGCGCCATCACCGTGAGGGGAGTCGCTGAATGAGCTTCGTATGGGGTGCGGCCACGGCCGCGTACCAGATCGAGGGGGCCGCCGACGAGGACGGCCGCGTGCCCTCGATCTGGGACACCTACAGCCACACGCCGGGCCGGGTACGCGACGGCGACACCGGTGACGTGGCCACCGACCACTACCACCGCTGGGCGCAGGACGTGGAGACGATGAGCGCGCTCGGCCTGGACGCGTACCGGTTCTCCATCGCGTGGCCGCGGATCCACGACCGGCGCGGGATCGACTTCTACTCGCGGCTCGTCGACGCGCTGCTGGAGCGCGGCATCGCGCCGGTCGCCACGCTGTACCACTGGGATCTGCCGCAGTCGCTGGAGGACGCCGGCGGCTGGCCGGCGCGCGACACCGCGTACCGGTTCGCCGAGTACGCCGAGCGGATCGGGGCCGCGCTCGGCGACCGGGTGCACACCTGGACGACGCTGAACGAACCGTGGTGCTCGGCCTTCCTCGGGTACGCGTCGGGCGTGCACGCCCCGGGCCGCACCGAGCCGGCGGCGGCGCTCGCCGCCGCGCACCACCTCAACCTCGCGCACGGCCTGGCCGCGCGGGTGCTGCCGGGCCGCGTGTCGGTCACGCTGAACCTGCACCACGTACGGGGCGACGCCGAGGCCGCCCGCAGGGTCGACGCGGTGGCCAACCGGGTCTTCCTCGGGCCGATGCTCGACGGCGCGTACCCCGCCGACCTCCTGGAGGACACGGCTCGGATCACCGACTGGTCCTTCGTACGCGACGGCGACGAGGCGACCATCGCGGCGCCGCTGGACGTGCTCGGCGTGAACTACTACACGCCGACGCTCGTACGGCCGTGGAACGGCGGCACGCCGCGCGCCACCGCGGACGGGCACGGCGACGGCGCCGCGTCGCCGTGGGTGGGCTGCGACGACGTGGAGTTCGTCCGGCAGCCCGGGCCGTACACGGAGATGGGCTGGAGCATCGACCCGACCGGCCTGACCGACCTGCTGCTGCGCCTGCACCGGGACCACCCGGACATGCCGCTGATGATCACCGAGAACGGCGCCGCGTTCGACGACCAGATCGACGCCGGCGGGCGGATCCACGACCAGCGGCGGATCGACTACCTGCGCGACCACCTCGCGGCGGTCGGCCGGGCGATGAAGGCCGGCGCGGACGTGCGCGGCTACTTCGTCTGGTCGCTGCTGGACAACTTCGAGTGGGCGCACGGCTACTCCAAGCGCTTCGGCATCGTCCACGTCGACTACGCCACCCAGGAGCGCACCTGGAAGGACAGCGCCCACTGGTACCGCGACCACATCGCCGGCAGACCCTTCGACTACTAGGAGGTCGTCACCGTGTCATTAGTCGGACGAGCCCTGACGGCGGTCCTGCTGGCCGTCGTCGGGCTGGGCGCTCCGGCCCATGCCCAGACCACCTATCCCTTCCAGAATCCCAAGCTGTCGCTCGACGCCCGCGTCGACGACCTGCTGGGCCGGCTGACCCTCGACGAGAAGGTCTCGCTGCTCCACCAGTACGAGCCGGCCATTCCCCGTCTGGGGATCAAGGCGTTCAAGACGGGCACCGAGGCGCTGCACGGGGTCGCCTGGTCCACCGACATCCACAACGGCGGCGCCGTCGTCACCGCGCGGGGCACGGTCTTCCCCCAAGCCGTCGGCCTGGCCTCGACCTGGAACCCGGCGCTGATCAAGCAGGTCGGCTCGGCCGTCGGTGACGAGGCTCGCGGGTACCACACGATCGACCCGGACGTGTGGGGACTGCAACTGTGGGCGCCCGTCGTCAACCTGCTCCGCGACCCCCGCTGGGGCCGTAACGAGGAGGGGTACTCCGAGGATCCGTACCTGACCGGCGCGATCTCCACGGCGTACGGCTCCGGCATCGAGGGACCGGACCCGGACCATCTCAGGGCCGCGCCGGTGCTCAAGCACTACCTGGCCAACAACAACGAGGCGAACCGGGACACCACCTCCTCGGACCTGCGGCCGCGGGTGGAGAACGAGTACGACCAGAAGGCGTTCTCCGCCGCGATCTCGGCCGACGCGGCCACCGGCGTCATGGCGTCCTACAACCTGGTGAACGGGCGGCCCGACACGGTCGACCCGGACCTGAACGACGTCGTACGGAAGTGGACCGGGCGGGACCTGCTCAACGTCAGCGACGCCGGGGCCCCGAACAACCTGGTCGGGAGCGAGAAGTACTACCCCACCCTGGCCGCGGGTGACGCCGCGGCTCTCAAGGCGGGTCTGGACAGCTTCACCACGGACGACACCAACGCGGGCCCGACGACCACGGCCGTCAAGGAGGCGCTGTCCACGGGACTGCTCAAGGAGTCCGACGTGGACACCGCGGTGCGGCACATCCTGAGCATCCGGGTGCGGCTGGGAGACTTCGACCCGGACGGCGGGCCGTACGCCGGGATCGGCGCGGACGTGATCGACAGCCCGGCCCATCGGAAACTGGCCCGCCAGACCGCCGACCAGGCCGCGGTGCTGCTGAAGAACTCCGGCCACGCCCTGCCGCTGAGCGCCCGGACCGGCACGAAGGTCGCGGTGGTCGGCCCGCTGGAGAACACCCTCTACACCGACTGGTACTCCGCCGCGCTGCCGTACACGGTCACCCCGCTCGCCGGGATCAGGGAAAGGCTCGGCTCCGCCGGCACCGTCACCGACAGCGAGGGCGCCGACCGGATCGCGCTCAAGGACGTCGGCACCGGCAAGTACATCACCGCCGGGACGGGCGCGTCCGGGGCCGCGCTGAAGGAGAGCGCCACCAGCGCCGACAGCACCACCCAGTTCGACGTCTTCGACTGGGGCCAGGGCAAGCTCACCCTGCGCAGCGTCGCGAACGGCAGGTACGCCGGCCGGCACGACTGGGGCGACACGATCGTCAACGACCAGGCCCAGCCGAACGGCTGGTACGTCCAGCAGATGTTCACGCTGGAGAAGCAGGACGACGGCGGCTACCTGCTGCGGTACGCCGGCTACGAGACGGACGAGTCCTGGTACGGCGACAAGAAGTACCTCAAGGCCGGCGCCGACGGCACGCTCGTCCTGGCGACCAAGGACGAGGCGTCGCACTTCAGCAAGGACCTCATCGCCAGCGGCACCGACCAGGCCGTCAAGGCGGCCAAGGGCGCGGACGCCGCCGTCGTCGTGGTGGGCAGCATGCCGTTCATCAACGGCCGGGAGGCGCACGACCGCACCACGATGGCCCTCGCCGAGAGCCAGGAGAATCTGATCAAGGCGGTGCGCGCGGCCAACCCGCACACGATCGTGGTGGTGGAGAACAGCTACCCGACCACGCTGAACTGGGAGCAGGCCAACGTCCCGGGAATCCTGTGGACCACGCACGCCGGCGCGGAGACCGGGCACGCCATCGCCGACACCCTCTTCGGCGACAGCGACCCGGCGGGACGGCTCACCCAGACCTGGTACCGCTCCGACGGCGACCTGCCGGACATCCTCGACTACGACATCATCAAGTCCGACCGCACGTACCAGTACTACCGGGGCACGCCGCTCTACCCGTTCGGCCACGGCCTGTCGTACACGACGTTCCGCTACGACGATCTGCGGGTGAGCGCGGCCGGCGGGCGGGTGACCGCCACCGTCAGGGTCACCAACACCGGCAGGCGCGCCGGTGACGAGGTGGTCCAGCTGTACACCCACCAGCGGACCTCCCGCGACAAGGAGCCGGCCCGGCAGCTGCGCGCCTTCCAGCGGGTGCGTCTGAACGCGGGCCGCAGCACGACGGTACGGCTGACGTTCAATACCTCCGACCTGGCGCACTGGGACGTCACGCGGGACAGGAACGTCGTCGAGACCTCGGCGTACGACGTGCTCGTGGGCGCGTCGTCGGCCGACATCCGGCAGCGGGCCGCGCTGCGCCTGAACGGTGAGACCATCCCGGCGCGCGACCTGACGAGAACGACCCGCGCGGTCGACTTCGACGACTACCGGGGCGTCCGTCTCGTCGACGAGACAAAGGAGCGCGGTGACGCGGTCGGCGCGGCCGACGGCGACTGGCTGAGGTTCGCCGACGTGTCGCTCGGCGCCGGCGCGGCGACCTTCACCGGCTCGGCGGCGAGTGCCGGCAGCGGCTCCATCGAGGTCCACCTCGACTCGCCGGCCGGGCCGCTCGCGGGCACCGCCACGGTGGGCGGCACCGGGGACGTCTACGAGTACGCGACCACGACCGCCGCGCTGCACGGCGCGAAAGGCCGTCACGACGTCTACCTGGTGTTCCACGGCGACCTGCGACTCAGCACCTTCTCCCTGAGGGGAGCCGGGTGACCGCTCAGCCGGGGATCAAGGCCGCGGTTCCGCTCACCCTGACACCGCTGCCGTTCTCGGGAGGCACGTCGACGAGCAGGCGGCTCGGCCGGCCCATGTCCTCTCCCTGATGGATCGTGATCCGGGCGGGAGGTTCGACGAGGCCGAAGGTCCGCAGGTATCCGCCGAAGGCCGCGGCGGCGGCGCCGGTGGCCGGGTCCTCCACGACGCCGCCCGGCGGGAACGGGTCGCGTGCGTGGAAGACGGTCTCGGACTCCCGCCACACGAGGTGCACGGTCGTCCAGCCACGACGCGCCATGAGGTCGCCGAGCGCCTCCTGGTCGTAGTCGAGGTCGGCGAGCCGCGCGCGGGAGGACGCGGCGAGGACCAGGTGATCGTTGCCCGCGTTCGCGATGCGCGGCGGCAGCCGGGGATCGAGGTCCTCGGCGCTCCAGCGCAGGGCCGTCAGTGCGGTGGCGAGGTCGGCGTCGCCGGCCTCGCGGACGGCCGGGGCGACGCTTGTCAGCGTGGCGAGGATCCGGCCGTTCGCCGCCCGCGTCTCGACCCCGATCTCGCCGGCGGGGGTGAGGAACCGCAGGTCGCCGGTCCCCTGCCGCTCGGCCAGGGCGACGGCGGTGGCGATCGTCGCGTGCCCGCAGAAGGCCACCTCGGCCAGCGGACTGAAGTATCGAACTCGGAAGCGGCGCTCACCGTCGCCCCCGTCATGCGTCAGGAAGGCCGTCTCGGAGAACCCCACCTCCGCGGCGATCTCCTGCATTCGGGTGTCGTCCATCCCTCGCGCGTCGAGGAGGACCCCGGCGGGGTTGCCGCCCTCGCCGTCCACGTCGAAGGCGGTGTAACGCAGAATCTCCGGTGCCGTGTCGTTCATGCCCAGGAGTCTGCCCCCTACGATGACATCGCGTCTAACGATGGTTTCCGATGAAGGGCATTCGAACACCCGATGGACACCCGCCTGCTGACCAGCTTCCTCACCGTCCTGCGCGTGGGCGGGATCACCACCGCGGCGGCGGAGCTCGGCTTCGTGCAGTCCACCGTCACCACGCACATCCAGGCGCTGGAACGCCTGGTGGGAACGCCACTGCTCGACCGGCACCCGGCCGGCGTCTCGCCCACTCGCGCCGGCGCACTGCTCGCCGAGCACGCCCAGCGGATCCTCGACCTCCAGGAACGGATGCTCACCGAGCTCACCACCTCCGCCGCCGAGCCGACCGGCCCGGTACGGGTCTGCGCGCCGGAGTCCGTGTGCGCCTACCGCCTGGCTCCCCTCCTGCCCGAGGTGAGGACGCGGTTCCCGGACGTGGGCCTGTCACTGTTCCCCGCCGACACGCGGACGGCGCTGACCGCACTCACCGACCGCCGCGCCGACCTGGCCCTGGTGCTCGAACCCTCCGTGCAACGGCCCGACGTCGACCTGGTGGATCTGGGCGTCCAGCGGCTGTCCCTGGTCGCGGCGGCCACCACCGCCCTTCCCCGCGATCGCCCCGTCACGCCGGTCGAGCTGTCCGCGGCCGACGTCCTCCTGCTGGAGAAGGGCTGCTCCTACAGCGACGAACTCGCCGCGCTGATCGCCTCCGCCGATCCCATCGCGGACCCGCCCCGTTTCGGCGGCATCGAGACGCTGAAGCGGTGCGTCGCGGCCGGCCTCGGCGTGACCCTGCTGCCGACGGTCGCGGTCGCCGACGAGCTCGCCGACGGCCGCCTCGTCGAACTGCGCCCGCCCGCCGACCTGGCCCGGCAGCACCTGTGGCTGGCCGCGCCGTCGTCCCGCTGGAGATCCCCGGCCGTCCGGGCCGTCCACGACACCCTCCGCGAGACCGCCCCGCCGGTCCGCTGACGCGCGGGCCCCGGGCCTGCTGCGGTTTTCCGCACCCCGAGTCGGCGGTCGCCCTCATGGTGTCCTGACCTGCCGGTTTCTAGCGGCTCGCTCGTGATGTACGGCGTGGATGGCTCCTCCTACTCGCCGCCTGCGTCTATGAGGACCTCGGGCAACGGCGTGCCGCGCAGGCCAGCGGTGACGTCGCCCACCGGTTCGGGCAGGAGGCCGAACACTCCGACCTCATCATCTGGTCGTTGGAGCTCAGGGCGTGGCAAGCACTACTCGACGGCGAATACGCCGAGGCGGTCGAGATCTGCCAGGCGGGCATCGGACAGGCCGCCCCGTTCTCCTCCGCCTCGGCGCGACTGACGGCCCAGAAAGCGCGCGCGTGGGCGCGGGTGCGGGACGGCGTGGAAACGCATCGGACCCTGAATGATGCCGCCGAGATCGTAAGCAGGCTTCCCGTTCACCTCTTATCGTGTGACGGCGCGTCGCCACGGCCCGCCTCGACCTCGCGCTGATCCTCGCCGCGCGGAACGAGCATGATGAGGCCGGCCGGCTCGGAGGGCAGGCGATCGCATCGGGTCGCCTGGTGTCCTCGAACCTGTGGCGCGCGGTCGAACTCGACGACGCCCTGGCCGTCCCCGGTCGCAGAACGCCCGAGAGCGCGGCGTTCCACGAACAGGTCACCGAGCTACGGCGCGCATACCTCCCGGCGCACTGAACACGTCCCGCCGACCTACGGACCCCGGCCCGTGGGGGGCGTGGGGGGCGAAGCCCTCCACACCGGGCGTTCCAGGGGGTCGCCCCCCTGGGCCGGCACAGTCCTAGTAGTACTGGCTGAACAGGTCGGTCGTCGGCCAGGTCGTGGTCGCGTTGGCGACGTTGTGCAGCGGGGTGCTGATGGTGGTGTAGTCGTAGGGCAGCCCGGACGGGTCGTCGCGCTGGTCGAACAGCACGGCCCAGGTGATGCCGTCGTAGCGGCGGGTCACGATGGTGGTGGTGCCCTGCAGGCTGCCGTCGTGCCAGGTGTTCTGGCCACCCGTGACGTCCCGTACGAACCAGCCGAAGCCGTAGTAGGAGCCGCCGGAGTTCAGCCCGGTCTCCGGCTTGGCGAACATCGCGTCGACCGACGCCTTCGTCAGCACGCTCGTGGTCAGGTCGAAGATCTGGGTGAACTTCACGTGGTCGACCGCGGAGCTGAGCCAGCCGCCCATCGCGGTGCGGTTCTCCACGTTGAACGAACCGTACGGCGCGGGCACCGTGGTGCCGGCGGCGTCGAACACGGACGGGCCGGTGTACTGGGAGTAGTACGGCACCTCACCCGGCGCCTGCCCGCTCTGGAGCGACCTGCCCGGCCGGTTGCGGGTGATCCCCAGCGGTGAGAACACCTTCTGCTGGACGTAGGTCGCGTAGGGCAGCCCGGAGACCTTCTCCACGATCTGCCCCAGGAGCAGGTAGCCGTAGTTGCTGTAGGCGTACGTGCTGCCCGGGTCGTGGTCCAGCTTCAGCCCCGCCCCGTACTTGACCATGTCGGCCTTGCCGATCGGCAAGGGCACGCTGAGCGTGGTCGCGATCTTCCGGTCCTGGTACGTCGGGTCGGGCGTGATGTCGCGGTCCCAGCCGCCGAGGTGTTGCAGCAGCCGCCGTACGGTCACCTGGTCCAGGCGCGAGTCGGCGGTGGTGCCGGTGGGCGGCGTCATGTCGATCAGCTGGGTCACCGGCGTGGAGAGGCTGAGCGCGCCGTCCTGCACGAGCCGCATCACGGCCGTCGCGGTGATCGCCTTGCTGAGGCTGGCGAGCCGGAACAGCGAGGTGGGCTGGACGCTCAGCGTGGCGTCGTCGCTCCAGGTGTAGCCCCTCGCGAGGATGAGCTTGCCCTTGCGCATGACGGCCAGCGAGCCGCACGGGATGTTCCGTGCCTGCATCAGCGTCTTCATCGCCGTGTCGAACCCGCCCAGTCCGGACCCGGCCGACCCCGACATCCGCCACGTACGGGTGGCGGCCCGCGCGCCCCGCGTGCCGACCAGCGCGGGCGCCGCGATCCCCAGCCCCGCCACGCCCAGCAGCCGCCCGAAGTCGCGACGACTCACCCCTGCCTGCGTCAAGACGCCTCCGATGCTCCGTGATCTTCCCGGAGCACCCTAACCAAGATCGTCCCGGCAGAACGGGCGTGACGGGCGATGCCGCCGCACCGACTTACGTTGGATTAACCAGCGAGACAGTCGACCGAAACCGCATGTTCACTTTTCCGGCGGCCCGACGCCGGCGCACGCAGGGCTAAAATCGAGATAGTTCCTTATGCATAAGTAAAGAAGCAGGATAGCCACATGAGTCTCGATATCGAATGGCCACGATATCCGACCGATACCGGTCCGACCGACATTTCGTCGCCAGATATACCTGAAGCCGAGAGCGGATTCTTCGTCGACTACAAAGTCTTCGACGACGTGATCGGTGCACTACAGTGCGAGGCCGACGCTCTGAAGCCCGGAAGCCCCCCGGACTCCCGGCCGGATAACCTCACGCAGTGGACGACCTTTATCAAAGAGCTCGAATCAGACGATCCCGGTTATTTCCTCGTCGGCGACTATCCGGCCGGGCTGGGCCTGGTCAACTCCTGCTACCAGGCCGCGGGGGTGCTGTACGCGATCGGGTACTACTACCACAGCCTGTTCGCCACTGTGGCCACCCTCGTCGCCGAAACGAAAAAGCAGCATCTGGCCGCGGAGGACCACGCCGGTGACATCCTCGCCAAGACCAATGCCACACGGCTTACTCCTGACGGACTGACGAACTTTCCGGAATTCTCCGGCGGTGTGCCCGGGCCACTGATCGAGGATGGGAACGCATGGAAAGAGAACCATGACCTGGGCTACTATTACGACCACATCCGCCAGAAGGCGACCGATGGTGACTGGGATGCCGGCTACGACGACCTGTACAAGATGGTTCACTCACTCCGGCCCGACCTGATGGACATCGCCGGGACGCGCTTCCATGGTTTGGCGAACGGCATCGAGGACTCCCGGAAGGTGCTGTACGAACAGGCATCCGACCTGGCGAAAGGATGGCACGGGGCAACGGCCGGAGTGGCCTTGCGCTGCATGGAGCGCCTTTATGATCTCGGCGCGCACATCGTGAGCGCGGCATGGTTGAGCGGAAGCGCACTCCAGTGGCACGCCGACAAGCAGCGCGCCTGGCAGAGGGCCGTGAAACCGAAAGACGACCTGTCGGAGTTCTTGGACGACTGGATGCCCTGGAACCACGTCGGCGACGAGCTGAAGAAGGCGATCCAGCAGCAGACGGTCGAAACGACCAACGCCTTCCCTACCAGCGTCGCGAGCCCGTTCTTCTCCTGACCGCGGCATGACGCGGGGGCGCGGGGGGCGGAACCCTCACATCGGGGATTCCAGGGAGCCGCCCCCTGGACCGGCACCACGCAGGCGGGTGAGCAGGGCGAGGAGTTCGGTGGCCACCTCGTCCGGGGCCTCGTAGACCGGGGTGTGGCCGGTGTCCAGCAGGTGCAGCCGCGCGCCCGGGATGGCGTCGGCCAGCTCTCGTGCCTGGTCCGGTGTTCTCGTCGGGTCACGCCGGCCGTGCAGCACGGTGACCGGGCAGTCGATCCGGGCCAGTTCCGGCGTCAGGTCCAGGTCCCGTTGACTGCGCAGGGCGTCCAGCGCCGCCTGGACGGGCACCGCGGCGGCGTAGTCGAGCAGTTCGTCGCGGAAGGCCGGATCGGGCGGCGTGGCGAATGACCGGTCCAGCACACCGGCGTGCAACCGCGGGCCCCAGTCGGTGGCCAGCGCGGTCAGGATGGCGTCCACATCGCCGTGGCCGCGCATGTGCGCGCCGGTGTCGACCAGTAGCAGACCGGCCACCAGGCCGGCGTGGGCGGCAACCAGCCGCAGCGCGATGGCGCCGCCGGTGGAGTGCCCGACGACGACGACCGGTGCGCCGTGCCGCCGCGTGATGTGCGCGGCGAGCCGGTCGGCGACCGTGCCGAGGTCCCAGGGACCGGGTTCGGTCATCCAGGACACCGCGTCGAACTCGACCTGCCCCGCCAGCCGCCCCGCCAGGGGCCGGAACACCGCGGGCGCGCACAGCGTCCCGGGAACGGCCAGCACCACCGGCCCGCGTACGCCTCGCTCATCGTCTCCGGTCGGCATCGCCCCTCCTCGCGCCGACCCTAACGGCCCGAGCGGCCCCGGCGATACGTCAGCCCGGCGGGCGGTCCAGGTGGGCGGAGACGACGACGTTCTGCGGGGTGTCGCGGCGTCGGCGGTCCGCTCCGGCGCGTACGGAGATCAGGCGGAGCTCGGGGCGGCCGGTGGTCGAGCGCTCGCGGGCGATGGCGTGGCGGACCGCGTCGGAGGAGTTCCGGTGGCCGAACGGGACCTTCGCAAGCCGGCGTACGGAGTCGACCTTGAACCAGGCGACGCTGTGGTCGTGCCGGACCACCTTCACCCGGTCGCCCTCGGCGACCTTCGTCAGGCGGTGGAAGGCGGCCGGGCCGCGTTCGGGGTCGACGTAGCCGACGATGATCTCGGGTGACTCCTTGTCGCCGGCGCGGTGGACCACGGCGCTCTTGCCCTCCGGACCCGCGCTCGACGGTGACGCGTGGGACGTGCGCCGGCGGATCGCACGGACGGGGATGTTCGCGTCGCCCAGGACGGCCCGCTCGGGGCTCGACGACTGCCGGGCGGGAACGTGCCGGCGCGCCCAGCCACCGTGCGCCTGGTGCATGCCGGTGAGAATGGCGGCCGTGAGCAGGACGGCCGCGGCGGCGTTTCCGTTCGACACGTAAGGGTGATACCCGAGCCCGTCGGCCGAATACCAGATCACCCGGCAAAAATGACAGCAAGCCAAAGTTAAAATGGCACGACAGGCCACAATCCGGGCATTCCTTCGCGACGGTCTTTCCCCACTCGCATTTCTGTACCCTGGCGACTTCATTCCATGAGGGCGCGGTCAGAATGCGACAGGGGGCTTCATGAAGGGCATTCGAGGACGTATCACGGCGCTCGGCGCCGCGAGCGTACTGGCGGTCATCGCGCTGCCACCGGACACGGGCGCGTGGGCCGACGGCTCCTGCACCGGGGTCACCTGCCCGGTCACGGAGCGGGCGCACACCCTTCCGGCCCTGGTGGACGCACGCCCCGACGTCCCGCGGACTCCCGGGGCGGCGGCGGCCGCGGCCCGGGCGGCGCTCCGCGACCGGCCGGACGCGTGCGGCGGCCCGTACGTCAAGGGCCACGGCGAACTCGGCCCCGCTCATCTCCCCCGTGCCGGCTATTTCGGATCCCTGGTCCGCGGCTATGTCCGGTACGGCGGACTGAGCCCGGCGGAATTCACCTACCGCTACTGGGACGGGGCGGCCAATCCGGCATACTGGCGCTATCCACCGGATCTCGGATTCGCCCATTCCGGCGGCTGGAGCAACGGCCGCATTCTTCGCGAACGGGAGACACTTCCCGAAGGATCACTCCTCGACCGCTTCGGCAGCCCGTACGGCGCCTTTCTCGCCCCTGCGGGCAGCGCCTTCGGCGCCCGCGCACTGCCGCCGGACAGCCTCAACACGAAAAGCGAGGACCCGGCGCATCTGTGCAATTACCACCTCTACCGGGTGAACCGGGCGTTCGACGTCGACGCCGGCCCGATCGCGCCCGCCTTCCAGCAGCGGGGCGGAGGCCGGCAGTACGTGCTGATGAGCGCCTACCTGCCGGGCGCGCCGTCGTCGGTGAACGTCATGTGGCTCGTCGCCAACGGGTACCTGAGCGTCATCTACTGATCCAGCGCCTCGGGATCGCGCGCGAGCACCGAGCGGCCGCCGTCCACCGGCACGGTCGCGCCGGTGACGAAGCTCGCGTCGTCCGAGAGCAGGTGGGCGATCGCCGCCGCGACCTCATCCGGCCGGCCCACGCGGCCGGCCGGATGGATGCGGGCCATCTCCTCCTCGATCCACGCGGCCGCGTCCGGTTCCCGGCCCGCGAGGAGGTCCGCGTACCGCTTGGTGCCGACGGACCCCGGCGCGACCGCGTTGACGCGGATCCCCCGCCGTCCGTACTCCACCGCGAGCGCCCTGGTCAGCCCCTCGATCCCGGCCTTGGCCGTCACGTACGGCACACAGCCCGGGACCGCGCGGACCGCCTGGTGCGAGGAGACGTTGACGATGGCCCCGGGAGTCCCGGCGGCCAGGAACCTCCGCACGGCGGTCGCACAGCCGACCAGGGCGAGGCCGAGGTTCAGCGAGACGCGGTCCAGAACCTCCCGTACCGGCCCGGTGTGGAAGGACGCCGCCGCCCCGAACACCGCCGCGTTGTTGACCCAGCCGGCGAGGGGCGCGGCGGCCTCGGCCAGGTCGGCGGCGCGCTCCGCGACGCTCTCGTCCGCGGCGTCGCCGGTCAGCGCGACGACACGCCCACCCGCCCAGTCCAGCGCCGCCGGATCACTTTCGATCACCACGACGGTGCCGCCGTCGCGCGCGAGGCGCTCGGCCACCGCGCGGCCGATGCCCCGGCCTCCTCCCGTGACCACGTACGAACGGTCCATGGCTTCTCCTTTCGCCGTTCTTGCCCTAGTGTGGCAAAAAACTTCGATCGAAACAGTTCGATGACCACCATCAGAGATGTGGCCGTCGAGGCGGGCGTCAGCGTCTCGACGGTGTCGCTGGCGCTCAACGCGCCCGAGCGGGTCAGTGAGCCGACCCGCCGCAGGGTCCTGGCGGCCGTCGACGCGCTCGGCTTCGTACCGAAGGCCGACGCCGTCGCGCGGGCGCGGCGCGGGGCCGGCCGGATCGGCGTGCTCGCGGCGTTCTCCGCCTACCGCTCGGCCGCCCGCCGGGTGAACGGCGTGATGAGCGCCACCGGCAGCCGCCCGCTGGAGATCGTGCTGTTCGACCAGGAGTCGTCCGCCCGGAGCGCCTCGCCGCTCCTGGCAAGCCTGCCGGTCACCGGCCGGCTCGACGGGATCATCCTGGTGAGCCGGCCGCTGGACGACGCGGTGGCCACCCGGCTGCGTGACCTGCGCCTCCCCACCGTGCTGGTGGACGTGCACCACTCCGGTTTCGACTCCGTCCACACCGACGATGAGGCCGGTGGGCGGCTCGCCGCCGGGCACCTGCTCTCCCGCGGGCACGCGAGGTTCGCCTTCCTCGGCGAGGAGCAGCGGTCCGACCGGTACGTGTCCCCGTCGCAGCGGCGGCTCGCGGGCTTCCGCACCGCCCTGGCCGAGGCCGGTCACACGCCCGTCGTACGGCTCGCCCGGCATGAGGTGGGCCAGGCCCTGGCCACCGCGCGCGAACTGCTGGCCGCGGAGCCGCGTCCGACCGCGGTCTTCGCCGCCGACGACACGCTGGCGGCCGGGGTCATGCGGGCCGCCCACGAACTCGGCCTCGCCGTGCCCGCGGACGTCGCCGTGGTCGGCTTCGACGACGGCGAGCTGGCCGAGGCGCTCGGCCTGACGACCGTACGGCAACCGCTGGAGGAGTCCGGGCGTGCGGCGATGGAGCTGCTGCTGCGGCAGATCGACGGCGGGACCGGAGCCGTACGGGAGATCATGCTCCGGCTCGAACTGACCGTCCGCGGCTCCACCTGAGGAATTCGTGGCCGCACCAGGTCGTTTTCCCTTTGATGGACCCGTTGTCACTGGCCGACCAGCTGAACGCGGAGCGCGAGAAGACGCTCGAGCGCATCGCGGCGCTCGCGCACGACCGCGAGGGCGTCATCGAGTCCTGTGTCTCGACCGGCGTGGACGACGAACACGACCCGGAGGGCGCCACGATCGCGTTCGAACGCGCCCAGATCGAGGCCCTGCTGGACCAGTCGCGCCGTCACCTGTCCGACCTGGACCGCGCCCTGCGCCGGCTCGACGAGGGCGCGTACGGCCGGTGCGAGGTCTGCGGCGCCCCGATCGCCGCCGAACGCCTGGCCGCACGCCCCACGGCACTCACCTGCATCGCCTGCGCCTCGCGGCGTTGAGCGAGTTCTCACGCGGCTTTAATGATCGCCTCATGGGAGGCCAATCTCGGGCGCCGACCGTGGATCCATGAGCCTGCCGACGTCTGTCTCCCTGCCTCCCGGGCGCGCCGTGCCGGCGGCCCGAAGCCCCCGCGGCTCCTCCGACGACCCGGTCTGGGCACGCCCGGCGCTCCTCGTGCTGCTCGCCGCCACGGCCGTGCTGTACGTCTGGGGGCTGGGCGCCTCACACTGGGCGAACGCGTTCTACTCGGCGGCGGTACAGGCGGGCGCGCACAGCTGGAAGGCGTTCTTCTTCGGCTCCTCCGACGCGGCGAACTTCATCACCGTCGACAAGACGCCACTGGCCCTGTGGCCGATGGACCTGGCGGCGCGCCTCTTCGGGGTGAACTCCTGGAGCATCCTCCTGCCACAGGCCCTCATGGGCGTCGCCACGGTCGCGCTGCTCCACGCGAGCGTACGGCGCTCGCTCCGGCCGCTCGGCCCGCGCACCGCCGCGGGCGGCGCGCTTCTGGCCGGGGCCGCCCTCGCGACGACGCCGATCGCCGCGCTGATGTTCCGCTACAACAACCCGGACGCGCTGCTGGTCCTGCTGCTGACCGCCGGCGCGTACGCGCTGCTGCGCGCCCAGGAGCGGGCGAGCACGCGGTGGCTGGTCGTGGCGGCGAGCTGCGTGGGGCTGGCGTTCCTGGCCAAGATGCTGCAGGCGTTCCTGGTGCTGCCCGCGTTCGGGCTGGTGTACCTGATCATGGCGCCGGCTCCCCTGCGCCGCCGGCTGTGGCAGCTGGCCGTCGCCGCGATCGCGCTGATCGCCTCGGCCGGCTGGTGGGTCGCGATCGTCGCCGTCGTCCCCGCGGGCTCGCGGCCGTACATCGGCGGCTCCCAGCACGACAGCGTGCTCGAACTCGCCCTCGGCTACAACGGCATCGGCCGTCTCAGCGGCAATGAGACGGGCGGCCTGGGCAACACGAACCAGGACGCGGGCTGGACGCGCATGTTCGGGCTGGAACTCGGCGGGCAGATCGCCTGGCTGCTCCCCGCCGCGCTGATCCTGCTGGTAGCCGGCCTGGGGGTGATCGCCGCCGGTCACGTACGCCGCGCCGCTCTGGACGCCGGACCTCGGCCTGCCGTGTCCGCCGGGGACGAGGACGGGGCGAGCACCGACGCTCTTGAGACGGATGAGGCGTCCGCCGCGTCCGCCGCGTCCGCCGCGTCCGCCGCGTCCGCGACCAAGGATCGCGCATCCGAGGCTTCGCAGACCGGGAGCTCACGAGCCGGGATTCCGCGAGCCGGGATCTCACGAGCCGGGATTCCGCGGGCCGGCATCTCACGGGCCGGGATTCCGCGGGCCGGCGGCCCGACGTCCGGTGGCCTGCGGGCCGACGGCGGGGCGGCCGCGTTCTTCGTGTGGGGTGGCTGGCTGCTGGTCACCGACGCGGTGTTCAGCCTGATGCAGGGCATCTTCCACGGCTACTACACGGTCGCGCTCGCGCCGCCGATCGCGGCGCTCGCCGGGCTGGGCGGCGCGCTCCTGTGGGTCCGGCGCCGGCATCCGGTGGCCGTGGGCGCGCTGGCCGCGACCGTCGTGGTGACGGCCTGGTGGTCGTACCGGCTGCTCGGGCGTACGCCGGACTTCGCGCCGTGGCTGCGCCTTCCCGTGCTGGCCGGCGGCCTGATCGCCGCCGCCGGGTTGATCGCGGGATGCTGGCTCTCCCGCCGCTCACCGGGCCTCGCCGGACGGGTGCTGGTCGCCGGCGGCGTCGTGGCGGTCGTGATCTCGCTCGCGGGACCCGCGGCGTACGCCGTGGACACCGCGGCCACCGCGCACAACGGCGCCATCCCGTCGGCCGGACCGTCCGGAATGGGCGGCCCGGGGGGAATGCGCGGTCGCGGGGGCTTCCCCGGCGGCCCGCGGAACGGGACACCGAACGGTACGCGCGGCGGGCAGAGCGGCCTCCCGGGAACGGGCGGTTTTCCCGGAACGGGCGGCGGACAGGCCGGAATGCCGGGAGCGGGCGGCTTTCCCGGAGCGGGCGGCGGACAGGCCGGAATGCCGGGAACGGGCGGCTTTCCCGGAACGGGCGGCGGACAGGCCGGCATGCCGCAGCCGCCGAACGGCACCGGCGGCCAGAATCCGGGCGGCGGCATGGGCGGCGGGACGCGCCGCGGCGGCATGGGCGGGCCCGGCGCGCTGCTCGACGCCCCCACGCCCAGCGCGGCCCTGACCGCACTGTTGAAGCAGAACGCGGGCAGGTACACGTGGGCCGCCGCCACGGTCGGCTCCAACAGCGCCGCCGGATACCAGCTCGCCACGGGTGAGCCGGTCATGGCGCTCGGCGGGTTCAACGGCACCGACCCGGCGCCCTCGCTGGCCCGGTTCCAGCACTACGTGCGCGAGAAGAAGATCCACTACTTCATCGCCACGTCGCCGCCCATGGGCGGCGGTCGCGGAAGTTCCGGCAGCGACGACGCGCAGCAGATCTCCGCGTGGGTGGCCAAGACGTACACCGCCAAGACCGTCGGCGGCACAACGGTCTATGACCTCGGGTAGGAGCTCCGGCCGTCACCTTCTCGCTGTTCCGGTCAGGGATGAGGGATTCCGGTCACGTCGTACGACGATCAGGGTGTGGCCGGAACTGGCCCCTCACTCCGAGTCGTGACAGTCCGTAACAGGACAGGTGAATTCCGGTTGATCGTCTATGTCAGACAAAGATCGAACAAGTTATGCGACTGATACGCATCGCCGCAGCTCCCGGCGATACGGCCGGTTCCGGCCACACCGGAGCCCGTCCGACAGGCGGCCGATGGCGGTAAGCGGCCACCGGCTCCACATCAACGCTCCGGAGTCCGTACACTCTGATCGACCGGCGCCCATAGCTCAGCCGGATAGAGCATCGGACTTCTAATCCGACGGTCGGGGGTTCGAATCCCTCTGGGCGCGCCACCGTCCACCCGGGGCATCTCAGTCGTGACCAGCGTCATCGCGGTCAGGCGCCACTCAGATGATGTCCGACTGTAAGCGACTCGTATCGACCGTCCCCGGGTGCCTGTGCCGAATACGTGCCCAAGTTCTGCATCTGCGGGTCCGGTCCGCGAGCCGGGAATCGGGAACATCCCCGCGTGCGCGGAGAGCACTCGCCGACGTGGGCCGCGTGCCGTGACGCGGTGGGACCATCCCAGCGTGCACGGAGAGCACGCCGAGCCGGGCGCGACGGACTCGACCGGCCGGGGACCATCCCCGCGCGCGGGGAACACGGCCTCGAGTCGGCGACGAAGAAGCCCGTCCAGGGACCATCCTCGCGCGGGGATGGTCCCGGGCGACGGCCTGTTCCCGGATCCCGCCGCCACACGCTCCTGTGCACGCGGGGATGGTCCCCAGATGACCGTGACGGCCTACCCGGACGAGGACTGCTCCCCGCGCACGCGGAGATGATCCCACCGGCAAGGGGATCCGGAAGGTCACGACGTCATGCTCCCCGCGCACGCGGGGATGGTCCCGGACGCGAAGATCGAATCCCCGTGATCTCACTGAACCCATTTCATCCTCGGGCCGCTTGAGCGGCTCGGTGACTTTGCAGGACGGCGATGGCCTTGACGAGGTGGCCGGCCTTGGTGGGGCCGCACCGGAGTTTCCGCAGAATCCTCCATGACTTGAGCTGAGCGTTCGCACGCTCGCCGGGTCCGCGGAGCTTGGCGTGTGACCGGTTGGCCTGCTTTTGAGACTCCGGCTTGTTCTTGCCCCCCTTGTAAGGGGTGATGACGACCGCGCCCTCTGCTCCCTGGTAGCCCTTGTCCGCGAGCGTGAGGATTCCGGCCTTCTCCAGCTCACGCAGGATGCCCCATATTCGTGTGGCGGTCAGGTCGTGGTGGAGCCAGGCAGCGCTCCCGATGTCCACAGGGATCGTCCCGTCCGGTCCGGCGATGAACTGGACGTTCATCCCGTGTACGCGATGCTCGCCGGAGAGGTAGGACCGGTCGGCTTTGAGCCGGTCGGTATGGATGAGGGCCCCGTCCACGGTCACGTGGGTCAGCCGGTCCTTGTTGGCCTTCCGCAGGGCTTGCGTGAGCCATGCCGTGACCTGCACATCCCCCGCGAGGATGAAATGGGTTCACTTATCAAGTCGTCTCAGCATTAGTCTGCCACTGGGCAATCGTCATACCCGTGATGGCCTGGAAAGCACTGTGATAAGACTCTACTGTCTTACTGATGACGGATTGAGGAATTGGAGGATTAGGAGAAATCCCATCCCAAGAAGAATTCATTAGCCATTCTCTTAGGTATCTCTTGTCGAGAGACGCGGGCGCTTTCCCGGGCCGCCATTCAGAAGCAATCCAAAAACGAGAGGAGTCGGGCGTGAAGACCTCATCCGCAAGACGGACCTCCTTTCCGCCTATTCCGAATTCGAGCTTGGTATCCGCAATAAATATTCCTCGTTTTTCGGCATAGTTGAAGGCAAATTCGTAGGCGGACATAGTGAATACCCTTAGCTTCTCATATAGCCCTTCTCCGAG
The DNA here is from genome assembly GCF_030269445.1 of Actinoallomurus iriomotensis. Lineage (GTDB taxonomy): Bacteria > Actinomycetota > Actinomycetes > Streptosporangiales > Streptosporangiaceae > Actinoallomurus > Actinoallomurus iriomotensis. The sequence goes on along the minus strand of NZ_BSTJ01000011.1, from coordinate 260,430 downwards.
CAGCGAAATAGCCTGCCCTCGAGTGAGATTCATGTCATGTCCGGTGGACATTTTCAATGATGGCGTGAAGAGCGGCTCAGGGAGCATGTCGCCCGACTGGAGATTGCTTGGAAGGCGATAACCAGCGACGGCCCCTTTTTTCGAATACTCGCTCAACGCCGAGCCATAGAGAAAACCTCTGGCGACACATTCAATCGGAATCATGTCCAAAGTCTTGATCTTCATTATCCGCCCAATAAATGGATGCGCAGAAGTCGGTATTTCCGATGCGCGCCAACCTAGCATATGATTAGGCATGAGATGACTCATCCGATCAAGCCAGAATTGCGTCATTGCTGTTTGAATGACGCCCTTTCCTGGTAGGTGCACGTTAAGTGATCGGTCGAATGCAGACAGGCGGTCGGTGGCCAGGAGAAGCAAGAAGTTACCAGACGGGTTGCTTTTATCCATATGCCCGGTTGCCTGAATTGTTGGCTCAAATATCTCCCGAACCTTTCCGCTTCTAACATGACGGAATCCTGGTATTTCCAAATGTGAAGCGATCGCCACAGACCTATTCCGGTGCGGTTCCGGAACGGGCGATATCGCGTCCTGGCCGCGTGGTGGCTCATGAGCGACGAGTTGGCCCGGGTCCCCATGGTTCCGCGCCGGGGTCTCAGGTGGCTGGGAGGACAAGGCCGCCGGGACGTGGCCGGTCGGGTCTTGCCCGGAAGGCGTCTTACCGGACAGTTCCGCGGCTGGAGTACCCGGATCGGCAGAGTTCGTGGCGCCGTGGTGAACCGGTTCGTCAGTCGGAGGGGTAGGCGTGTCTCGCACGGGTGGCCGGTACTCGGGCGGGGGCGGGGGCGGGGTGCCGGGGTTTTCCGGGCTCGCCCGGGTGACCGGTCCCGGCGGATCGCCGGGCCGGTCCGCCGGATCGGCCGTCGGCATCGGCTCGGCCCGCGCCGACCCGTCCTGCGTCGGCTCCCCTCGCGCCGGATCGACTCGTGCGGCTTCGGTCGACTCGGGCCACGTCGGGTCGGGGCGGACCGCCGTACCCTCGCCGCGCTCCCCTGCCGCCGGCTCTCCGGTGTGACCGCCTCGGTCGGCCGGTTCTCTCCCGCTGAGCGCCGCGGCGATCGTGTTCGGCTCCGCGTCGTTGTGAGCCTCAGCCGTGTCGCCGCCGGGTCTGCCGACCGCGGCAACGGTGCCTGTGTTCTCCTCCTGCCTCGCTCCTACGCCGGGCGCTGTGCTGGTGTCGCGAGGTCGGGTGGCCGTGAGCTCGGTGCGGGGCATCCGGTCGGCGGGTCGGTCGGCGGACTGAACGGTGCCGTCGTCTTTCGCGACGACCTCGCCGAGAATGTCGTAGCCGGTTCCTGTCTCCTTGCTGCGGAGGGGGTAGGGCGACATTCTGTCCGGGTTGTCGAGAACGCCGTCTGGAGATATCCATCGAGACACCCCGCCCGGGGAAGCGGCGGCGGAACGGCGGGCTCTGAACCACTGGTGGGCTTTACCGGCCAGTTCGGTGCCGGTGCCGATGAAGGCCATACCGAAGCCGGTCTCGGCGGCGTGTTCGAGGTCCCACCCGTGCCCGCTCACCGCGCCGGCCGTCGCGATGGCCGCGGTGCCGACACTTCCGCCGACCACGAATCGGGTCGCGCTCCCGCCTGCACCGGGTGATTCCATCGCGTGGGCCAGCCAGGTCAAAGCCGGGGACCGGCCCGCCAGGGCGGGCAGTCCCGCGTCTGCGACCCCCATGAGCCCGCCCGCGAACGCGCCCTGCCACAACGCCCCCAGCAGTTCACCCGGATGGAACCCGTCCCACCGCACCAACTGGCCGATCCCATCGAGGCCGGCCGAGTACACCAACCCGAGCGCCGCCTGGCGGATCACCCCCAACGCGATTCGCAGCGCCAGGCCCTCCAGCCGGATCAACGGCAGCACGGCCGCCTCGGCCCACCCGCCGAGCACAGCCCCGTACCTCATCAACGCCACCACGAACAACGCCGAGGGCAGACACTGCCACCGTGCCCTCACGATCGCATCGGCGCCGCCCTCGCAGTACTGCGCCAGATGCTCACAGCGGGCCGCCAGGCTCTCCAGCAACCCCGCCTCACCGTGAACCCGCCGCGCAGTCGAGGTGAACGCCTCGGTCGCGGCTCCCTCACCACTCCCGCTCACCCGCCGCGCGTGCCCGCCGACCAGGTCGGCCACCTCCCCGACCACACGCGCCATCGTCCGTGCCGCCTCCCGCCACGACTCGATGCCGCCGAGGTCACCGTCCGGCCAGGAACATCCGGCTCCCACCGCCTCCAAGATCCACACCGCCTGTTTCCAGATCGGTGGCGCCGGTGTGGTGACCGCCATCTCTTGCGGAACCGGCTTCAGCACATAGCTCTCCGGCACCCCTGCCGCACCACGCCGCGGCGACGGGACCGCAGCGCCCCGCGTTCTCCGGCCGCGCAGCCGGTCCACCAGAGTTCCATCCGCCTCGACATACACCTCGCCCGAGGTGACCAGCCCGGCCGCCATCCCCCGCAGGAAATTCACCGTCCACGCCAGGTCCTTCAACAACCCGTCGCGTATCCCCACGAACCCCGATGCCCCGGCGCCGGAGTCCCCCTCAAAGAGTGCCCGTCCCAGATCATCACTCCCGAACGGCGATCCACCACCCAACGCCAGGCGAAACGCATCCACCCCATCCGCTAGAACATCCGAAGCCTGACTGATTCCTTTCGCCGCCCCCACCCACGCCTCGGGAACAACCGCGAACCCGTCCATCACAGCGTCCCCTTCCACCCGGTCGGTGACCAAGCCACGCGGATGCCTGTAGGAGGTATCTCTCCAGGAGTGGGGGCCTGTCCAGCATTTCTAAAAATGCCGGATTTTGTTGACAATCGGGGTCTCCGATGACTACGGAGATCTCTCATGCCCATCGCCGCAACAGCAGCTCGACCGCCAGGCCCAGCGACGCCTGGCGGTCCTTCGCCACGCCGAGAAAGTCACCGAAAGAAACGGGTCACGTCCAGCGGAGTGGTGTAAGACGGCCTCCTCGTGATCCTGTTTCTGCAGGTTAAGAGGTGATCGCTTGTGTGGTGGGGTTTTTGTCCGGCGTTTCGCTCTCCAGCACGCGCAGGCGCGTTCCGGCGAGGAATTCCAGGCCCATGTAGCGGCGGGCTTCGGTCCATTCTTCGGTCTGTTCCATCAGCACCGCCCCGACGAGGCGGATGATCGCGATGCGGTCGGGGAAGGCCGCTCCCGGCCGCGGCGAGGACTTGAACGGCCCGGCGGCGCAGCCCTACGCGGCGCTCACCAGCACCAATTTCGACGGCATGACGCCGAAGGTCCTCATCGTCGTCGGAGAGAAGGACTGGCACCCCTTCTTCTCCGACCGGCAGGACTGGCGAAGCGATCCCTACACCGCGGCTCCCGCGCCGAAGACTCGACTGGAGATTCTCGACGCGGAGCATCGGCTGGGCGGTATTTCGACCTTCGATGCGGCCGAGACCACCGACGAAAACCCCGACCGTGGCGCTGCCGTACGAGCGCTCATCTGGGCTTATCTGCGCAGCGAGCTCTACCCCGAAGATCCAGCCTGGACGCGGGCCGCTGCAGCGCTCGCCGGCAGCACAGCACCGATCGGACGCGTCGAGTCGAAGTAGACCCCTCCGCGCACGCGGCCCCACCCGAGGTCACCGCACCTCCGAGAGCCCGGCCGACGGCCGGGCTCTGTCGAGTGTCGACTGTGTCGCCTACAGGCGCTCGCCGCCGGTGGCGTCGATGATCTGGCCCGTGATCCACCGGGCGTCGTGGGAGGCGAGAAGAGCGACGACGTCGGCGATGTCGGCGGGTTCGCCGACGCGGCCGAGGGCGCTCTTCGCGACGATGGTGGCCATGGCCTCGGAGTTGCCGCGCAACCAGTCGGCGTTCATGTCGGTGTCTGTAGTGCCGGGGCGGACGGCGTTGACGGTGATGCCGCGTGGGCCGAGGTGCTGGGCGAGCGGGAGTGTGAGAGCTTCGAGGGCTCCCTTGGTCATGGTGTATCCGATGATGCCGGGGATAGGGACGCGGGTGGCGCCTGAGGAGACGTTCACCACGCGTCCGCCGTCGGCCAGGCGTGGCAGGGCGGACTTGATGATCAGGAACGGCGCGGTGGTGTTGATCTGCTGCTGGCGGATGAAGTCCTCGGCGGCGGTCTCCTCGATGACGCCGTTCACGACGATCCCAGCGTTGTTCACCAGCACCCGCACGGGCACGTCGCGCAGCGCGCCCGCGGCCGCGTCGTAGGAAGCCCAGAAGGCGGTGCCGGTGTCGGGTTCGGCCAGGTCGGCGGCGAAGGAGAACGCCGTGCCGCCGGCCGCGATGATCTTCTCGACGACGTCGGCCGCGGCGGTCGAGTCCTGGCGGTAGTGAACTGCGACGGTGTACCCGTCGGCGCCGAGACGGCTGGCGATGGCCGCCCCGATACCGCGGCTGGCGCCGGTGACAACAGCGATGCCGTCGGACTTACGGGCGTTGAGCGCTTCGATGTCGCGCAGGTCGGTGTCAGGCATGATGCCTCTCTGTCGCCCGGGATCGGGCGGTACTGGGTGCTGATGACGTGCGACGCTTCCGCGCCCTCGTCGCGGCGGCTGCCGCAGAGGGGCGAACCCCGACCCCCGGACTTCTATTCCGAGCGGAATAGAAGTCGCCCACGGCGGCGATGCGGGTCGTGCCGCACGCAGCCCTCGGTGACCACCGACAGCAGGTACCGACACGCCGAGGTAGGGCGAACGGCGGGAGTACGCTGCGCACATGGCTGGTTCGCGGAACGTCGTCATGGGTCGGCCTCGAGAGTTCGATATCGACGAGGCGCTCGAGCGCGCCATGCAGATGTTCTGGGAACGGGGATACGAGGGCGTCAGCCTCACCGATCTGACCAAGGCCATGGGCATCACGAAGCCAAGCCTGTACGCGGCCTTCGGCGACAAGAAGGAGCTGTTCCGCAAAGCCCTGGAGCGCTACACCGAGGGCCCGGCCGACTACGGGACGCGCGCCCTGGAGGAGCCGACCGCACGAGGCGTGGTCGAGGCGATTCTCCGCGGAGCGGTTCAGACCACGACGCCCCCCGGCGGCCCTTCGGGATGCCTGGGCGTGCAGGTCGCGCTGGCGTCGAGCGAAGCGGGGCGGCCCGCGCACGACATGCTGGTCGAGTGGCGGAACGCTTCGGCTCTACGCCTTGAGGAGCGTTTCCAGCGGGCCGTCGACGAGGGCGATCTGCCGCGCGACGCCGACCCCCGGCGGCTCGCCCGATACGTCATGACGGTGACGTTCGGCATCGCCGTCCAGGCCGCCAGCGGCCTCGGCCGGGACGAACTCCAGGAAATCGCCGACACGGCACTGGAGTGCTGGCTGCCGAATGGCGTGCGACGGACGCACCCGGGATCCGCCCCTCCCCCGGCGTACGGGTGAGGGGTGGCCGGTGGCGACGAGCCGTTGCACCAACAGATCAACCGCTCGGCGGAGAAGGCTCACTGATGTAGAGGTCGAGACCGTTGACACGATATTCCTGCACACGATCGGTGAAGTCGTTGATCGTCACCCTTCCTTGGCCGTACTCGCGAAGGAGGATGTAGTACTCAGGAACAGTGATCTGCCCGTCCTCCAGCATCGGGACCAGGATCTTGTGCACAACGATGTTGTCCATTCGGCCGGGGAATTCGGCGTGGACGATTACGTCGGTCGGCCGCTGGTAGATGTAGAACCACACCTGCCCCTTGGTGTGGTCGACGTACACGGAACGCAGCACCGGGTCGGATTCGATGGCGTTCAGCAGTTCCATGGGGGTCGCGGTGTCGGGGTCGAGGCCGACTTGGCGGAGTCTTCGCATGAATTCCGGGCCGAGTCGTTCATATTTCGCCATTTCCTCAACCGCGAGGCGGGCGCCCGCCTCGCCGCTGGCAGGGTCGTTGAGCCAGATGTCGCCGACGCTGGTGGCGATCTGCCCCGGGGCGTCGCCCCGGCCGGGATCGACATCTTGGGCCTTGGTCTGTTCGTTGTACCTGGTCGCCTTGACGGAGTTGACGGCGTAGTCCCCTCGCGCCTCGGTATAGGTCTGCGGCATGAGGTGTTCCAGGACCGCGGCCGTGACCGCGGCGGCCATACGTTCGTCTGGTCCTCTGCCGTGGGCCTGGACGATGTCGTGTCCGAAACCTGAGAGCATGCTGTCGATCACCTTCACATCCGAATACGGATGAATGGTGGGCGCCAGCCGCCGTATCGCATTGATGTAGCGCAGCGAGTCCCTGGCCACCTGCCGGGCGTGATCGCCGTTGTGGTACAGGTACACGCTCTCGGGCAGATGGGTGCCGCCGTGCACTCGAGGACTGTCGGCCCGACCATAAATGGCGTCGACATGCGCCAGCAGGAACGCCCCCGCGGCGACCGCCTCGTCGACCAGAACCCGGTTCTGCGGTTTGTTCCGCACATCCTCCGGGATGAGGTCCAATACCTCCTGGGCGTTCTCACTGTGCCGCCACCGCTCCCTCGTCTCAGGAGTCATGGCGTCAAGTTCGTCGAGCAGTCTCCGGATATCCGGATCAACTTTCCGGATCCAGGAGAAGTCACGTTCCGCCTGTTCCCTCCAGTCCCCGACGACTTCGGGTGGTGCCGGCGGTTCGGCGGAACCATGTCGCTGGTCCAGTGGCTGGTGTCGGCCGCCGACGTCCGCCGCCTCCGTAAGGCCGTGACCGGGGAGAGCGGCCACGACGTCCGACTGACCTGTCTCCGGCCGCCCCGTGGTGAGGCTCTGGGAGTCGGGCAGGCCGGAAGGCTTGAAGTTGATGATGTCGGCGATGCCGCGCCGGCCGGGTGGCGGGGGTGAATCGGTGAGATCGGTATGCACGGAACTGAGGGCGGACGTCGCGGGGCCTGCCGCCGGCCCGTCTGCCGGTGGCGCGTCAAGCCGCGGTTGAGGCTGCGCTCCGGTGGCCGACGCGGGAGGGGCGGGTGCTCTGCCCTGAATGCCGTCGATGTCGGGGGCGATGGCAGCGTCACCGTTGGCGTGGACACTTTCCAGGTCACCGCCGGTTGCGATCCGCTGGCCGTGGACGGTGCCCTCCCCAGGGTCGACGGCGTGGCCGGGGTTGGCCGGGTTGGTGCCGGGTGGCTGCGTGTGTGTCTCAGCCGGCGTGGAACGGGAGGTTCGATCTGGGCTGTTGCGCCCATGCTCTGCCGCAGCCGTGGGAGGTGGTTGTGGTGTTCTGCCGTCGGCGACAGCGTCTGTGCCGTCGGCGACAGCGTCTGACATGAAGTGGTCGCCTTGTACGGGGGAGGGCGGCTGGCCGGCGAGGCGGAAGACGTCCCTGACGTGGGTGAGGGTTTCGCCGCCGGCGCCGATGAGGGCCATACCGAACCCGGTCTCGAAGGCGTGTTCCCAGTCCCAGCCGTGCCCGCTCATCTTGCTGGTGGCCGCGACGGCGCCGGTGCCAACACCCAAGCCGACCGCGAAGCGGGACACTATGCCGACGAAACCGGGGGATTCCATGGCATTGGCCAGGCGGGTCAGTGCGGGTCCGCGGCGCAGCAGTACGGGCAGGCCCGCCTTGGCGCCGCCCATCAGCCCGCCCACCATCAAGCCTTGCCCCAGCGCCCCGCCCAACTCGCCCCACTCGATGTGACCGGTGCGGAACAACTGGTCGATCACATCGAGTCCGCCGGAGAACACCGCGCCCACCGCGGCTTCGAACACGGCCTTGACCAATAGTCGCAGGATGATCCGCAGCGCCTCACCTTCTCGCCGGATCAGCTCCAACGCCGCTATCAGCCCGGTCTCGACGAGCGGGCCGAGCATGCTGACCGCGACCATCAACCCCACCACGAAGACCGCTGAGGCCACAAAATGCCACTGGGCCTTGACGATCGCGTCGATGCCTTTTAGGCAGTAGGCCGCCAGTTCCTCACAGCGCTGTTTCAAATCCGCCAGCAGGCCACCCTCACCGTGCACCACCCGCGCGGCCTTATCGAACGCATCGGTGGCGGCTCCGGACCCGCTACCACTCACCCGACACGAATGATCAGCGACCAGGCAGGCCACCTCATCGACCACTGCCGCCATCGTCGTCGCGGCATCCCGCAAGGCCCCCACGCCGCCGACGTCGCCATCAGGCCAGGCGAACCCCAGCCCGGCGGTCTCGAAAAACCATGCCGCCCGAAGCCAGATGTCCGGCGGCGAGATCGTGGAGGGCGACCCATCAGGAACCGGCTGCGGCCGGTACACACCGGTGCCCGGCGGCAGGCCCGGCGACGGCACCGCGCCTGGTCGCCCGCCCAGCTCATCGACGATCGTTCCGTCGGCCGTGATGTACCGGCCGCCCGCATCGACCAGCCCCGCGCCCATCCCGCGCAGCAGATTCACCGCCGCAGGCAGGTCCTTCAACAGTCCATCCCGGCGCCGTACGAACCCCTCGAACAGCCCACGGCCCAGATCATCACTACCGAACGGCTGCCCACCCACCGCCCGGCAGAACGCATCCACCCCGTCGGCCAACCGCGAGGAGGTCTCATCGACACCACGCCCCGCCCGCACCCACAGCTCAGGCGCGACATCAAACCCTGTTGATGCGGTCATTCAAACGGCCCGTCTGGCGTGGATGGCCCTGAACTTTCTTCTGTTTTGCAGACACGTCGGGGGTTGCGACTACGCGGCATCATAGCCGGGCTGTCGGCCTATCCAGCTAACAGTTTAAATTGTTTCGAAAAGTCCGTTACGGAATTACAGAACGCCAAAACGATGCCGATGTCCTCCGTCAAGGAGGCAAGAAGGAACTGCCGCGCACTATCGACACGGTCCAGAGGGGTCGGCCGCTGGGCGACGCGCCTGACCCGCAGGCGCCGCCGGTACGCCGGACGGCCCGAATTATCCATACTGGACGGCCTAAAACCTGCTACCATCACGACACGAGCAGATCGGCTCCCATTAGAGAAATTTCCCCCGAAAACACCTCTGGTCGTCGACATGCACCATCGCACTATCGCTCCCCGCGAACGAGCACGTAGGCGAGCCCTCACCCACGTCCGCCGCGGTCAGGCTCACCGATGACCGCCATGGGCGAGGCGCCGACGGTTGATGTGAACCTCCGCCGGCGCCAGGCACTCGATGCCATCCGGGATGCACTGATCCGCGACCTGAACCGCTATATGCCGGCCAGTGGATACCGCGATTTCTACGGCTGGGCCCTCACCACGGAAAACCCGGACAGAGACGGCTTCTGCCGGATCATCGCGCTCAACCAACTGGCCGTGATGACCACCGCGATGCTGGATGGCCTCGGCGAGGCCGCCGATTGGCCGATCCTGCTGCGCCACGCCGTCCCCGTGAACCTCTACCAGGTATTCGAGGTCGTCTCCGACAATCTGGGCCTGGGCCTGGCCCGTGTCCGGCGCGGCGCCCCATCGGCGCAACGGGACCTGCTGATCGACTTCAACGACACCATGATCGCGGATCTTCGTACACCGTCCGCGACGCCGGCGGCCGAGTTGCTCGCCCGGCTCCGCACCCCGGCGGCGGTGTTCTCCGGATCAGCGCAGAGCCTGGCCCCCGACAGTCACACCGCGGCCACGCGGCACTACGCCGAGGCGCACGGCGAGGTCACACTCGACGAACTGGATCACGCCGTCTGGCTCGGGCTGGTCGCCAACGTCGAAAGTGGACGCGACGTGCTCGCCGCGATCAGGGGCACCTGTACGGAGCCGCTGGTCCGCGACACCACCATCGACCGCTACCAGGCGGTCAACCGGATCCTGCAGAGCCGGCACCTGTCCCGTCTGGAACGTGCCGTCCTCGGTGCCCAGACAATTCTGGTCGTGCCGACTCTCGGCTACTTCACGGCCGTCCTCGGCGAAGTGGTCGGGACGGACATGGGCTACCGCCGTGCGGTCGAGGACGGCTCGCTGCTGGAAGCGATGTCGAACGCCGCGTTGCTGGTACGCCTGCAGAACGACCTTGGCACCCGCCTGCTGAGGATGACGCGGGAGCAGCAGAGGGCATTCCTGCGAGAGCTGCCTGAGCGCCATCCACCCGCCGACGGCGAGGATGTGCTCGCGGTGCTGACCCGTGCTTCGGACGCCGAACCGGTCCTCAACCGCTTCCGGAAGGACCTGAAGCACGGTGAGTTCAATGTCTGCCTGAGCGAGCTGAACCCACAGGACGACGTCCACGACGGGTTGGCCGTGCTGTCCGACTCACTGGCCTACTTCACCGCCCTGTACACGCGGCACAGGAGGGCACTCGTCGGCGATCTCGCCCAGCTAGAGACTCGCCTACGCGATCAGCGGATCACGGCGCTCATCAAGAGGTTCGTTCTGTTTCACGAGAAGATGTACGCCCTCCACTACGACGGTGGATCCGGCGACTACGCGGTCTGACTCTCTTCCGCTCCCAGGATCTGTCCCAGCCGGATGAAGTTTCTCCCCACCCTGCGACGAAGCAGAAGGATGAAAAGCGGTCCGAGCGGAAGAAAGACCCCCGTGATGGTAACCGTCGCATCCATCGTGAAACGGGTGCGGCCGGGAGCCACCGACTCGAAGATGTACGTCGCGGTGAAAGGAATACGCGAGTCGACCGACGAAAGCACGACACGATGCGGCGGCCGCGGGTCACTCACCCGGATCCGCGCCCGGTATCGAAGGCCCAACATCGTGAGGCTCTGCTCGTACACGTCGTCGGCCTCTGAAACGAGCCTCACTCCCGTGACTCCGCGATACCACTTGATATCGTTGCGTGGATCGGAAATGAACTCGTAGGCATCCTCAATCGGCACGTCGAGAAGAAGCCGTTCGATGTGCTTCAGCGTTCGCATCGCCAACCCGCCTTACTCTCTCCGCTCGACCCGCATGCGAAGCCGGCTCGGTATCAACGTCGCGGACGCCTTCTCCACCGTGCGGTCGACCGGTCGCAACCGGACGCGCGCGGCGATCGTCGCCGTCACCGTCGTCATCTCCAGGAGGGCGAATCCCTCGCCGATGCAGTTGTGCGCGCCACCGCCGAACGTCATGTACGCGTGCCGGGGCACCTCGCGGGCTCGCTCGGGCGACCAACGGTCCGGGTCGAAGCGCTCCGCGTCGGGATAGACCGCCGGATCACGGTGGGTCGCGTACGGGCTGAAAAGCACTGAAGCCCCGGCGGGCAGGTCGTACCCGCCGAGCGAGACCGGTTCTCGGACGCGTCGTGTGATCAGCCACGGCGGCGGGTAGAGGCGGAGCGCTTCGCGGATCACTCTCCGCGTGTACGCGGACCCGCCCGCGTCGACCTCCTCGTGCAGGAGATGCTCCACGTCAGGGTTTGCCGCGAGCGCGTGCCACACCCATGCCAGCGCGTTCCCGGTCGTCTCGGTACCGGCGAAGAGCAGGTTGACGACCTCGTCGCGGATCGCGGCGTCGTCCAACCCCGCTCCGGTATGGGCGTCGTGCGCGCTCATCAGGAGGGACAGCAGATCGTTGTGGTCCAGGCCGTCCGCTCGATAGCGCTCGATCAGTTCTTCGACCGTGCGCCGTAGCCTCGCGTTGGCCGCGGCGAAGTTGCGGTTGAAGGGCAGCGGCAGCCGCTCCAGTGACTCGATCGGCGACAGCGCGCGCCAGGGAATGCCGCGCAACACGACCGGCAGATCGCGCTGGATCACCGCGACGGCGTCGGCCCCCAACTCCGCCGAGCACATCGCGCCGACCACCACCATGAGCGACAGCCGCCGCATCGCCTCGTCGACGGCGATCACCTCGCCGTCCTTCCAGTCATCCACCATCGATGACGCGAGGTCGCCCATCAGCGTCGAATATCTGGCAACGCGCTGCGGATGGAACGCCGGCTGCATCAATCGGCGCCGGTCCCGGTGCGCCACCCCGGTGGCCGTCGAGAGCCCGTTCCCGAGCAGCGCCTTGAGTTTGTCGTACTGGACTCCCTTGTCGAAACGACTCACGTCCGCGACCAGAATCCGGTGGACAAGCTCTGAGTCATTCACCACGTACATCGGCTTGCCGGCAACGTGGATGACCACGACGTCACCGAGCGCGCGCAGCGACCGCATGAACGGCAACGGCGCGCGCAACAAGTACGGCAGGTGACCGAGCAGCGGCAGCCGACCCGGCGCGGTGGGAATGACGGTCGCCACCACTGTCTCCGATCGGGACCCTTTTTGGCGGAATGCCAGTATGCCCAGTTAACGCGATGGACCGGAACCCCTACAGAGTTTATGAAAATATAGCGAAGTGCATTCCATTAGCGAAATTGCAAGGCGCGCTTGTCAGCCGGTGAAGGATCCAGGGCCGAAGCGGCCCCACGCGATGAAGGCCGCGAGCAGGAGGTAGATCAGGTTCAGGACCACGAAATTCGGCTCGCCGCGCCGGCCGTGGGTGATCATCGCGCCGACCATCAGCAGCACCCAGCAGGTGGCGGTCACCGGCACCAGCACCGGTGCGACGCCGGCCACCGCGGGCAGGATCAGGCCCGCCGCGGCCAGGAGTTCGAGGACGCCGAGGGTCTTGACGAGGCCGACGCCGGCGTCGCCGGTCCATCCCCCGCCCGGGGCCGCGGACAGTTTCTCCTTGGGCACGAATGTCTTGCTGATGCCGCCGGTCAAGGCGACCACGGCCAGCAGGCCGGCGCAGATCCACAGCGCGAGGTTCATGAGAGGTCTCCCTAAGGTGTGCTGTTGTGGGTGGTTCGTCCACCAGGTGCCGGCGCCGCGGGATGTGTGACGGCTCAGGCGTGTGACGTACGCCATAGGCAGACGGCGACCGTCGGCCCGCCGTGGTGTGATGTGTCGAGATGAGGAGCCATCGGTGGCAGAGCACGACGTACGACCCGGCGTGAGCGACGGCGCTCGCCCGGACCCCGCTACCGAGGTGTTCGTCGCCCACCGCAACCTGCTGTTCACCGTCGCGTACGAGATGCTCGGCTCCGCCGCCGACGCCGAAGACGTCCTGCAGGAGACCTGGCTGCTGTGGACCGACATCGATCTCGACACGGTGCACAACCGGCGCGCGTACCTCGTGCGGATGACGACCCGCCAGGCGCTCATGCGCATGCGCACGCTCAGCAGGCGCAAGGAGACCTACGTCGGCCCCTGGCTGCCCGAACCGCTGCTGACCACGCCCGACGTGGCCGATGACGTCGAACTCGCCGACAGCGTGTCGCTGGCCGTGCTGCTGGTGCTGGAGACGCTCGCACCGACCGAGCGGGCGGTGTTCGTGCTGCGCGAGGTGTTCGAACTCGACTACGACGAGATCGCCGAAGCCGTCGAAAAGACTCCCGCGGCCGTCCGCCAGATCGCGCACCGGGCACGGACACACGTCGCCGCCCGCCGCCCGCGCGACGTCGTCTCCCCGGCCGACAGCCGGGCCGCGCTCCAGGCGTTCCAACGGGCGGTGGAGACCGGTGACCTGCAGGGCCTGCTCGACGTCCTCGCGCCGGACGTCGTCGCCCTGAGCGACGGCGGCGGAGTCAAGCAGGCCGTACGGCAGCCCGTCGTGGGAGCCGGCAAGGTGTCCCGTCTGCTGGCGGCCGGTCTGGAGCGAGTCGGCGCCCAGACGTCGGTCGAGCCGGTGCAGGTCAACGGCTGCCCGGGGCTCATCATGCGGCTCGACGGGGAGATCGACGGCGTCCTGGCGGTACGGGTCGAAGGCGGCCTCGTCACCGGGCTCTACTTCGTGCGCAATCCCGAGAAGCTGTCACGTGTCGAGCGGGAGACCGCGCTGAGCCGCTGAGGGCGGACCGCCGTCGTCGGCCGGGGTGAGGGGTCGCCGGTCAGAAGCCGAAGCCGGCGACCGACCAGCCGGGCCTGGCCTGCGCCTCGCGTGCCCACCCGACGCACGACTCGATCGCCATGAGGACCTCCTCGTCGAGAGCGTCGCGCTGCTCCTCGGTCGTGGCCTCCCACCCGGCCACCGCCTGCGCGCACTCCTTCGGCGACCATTCGCCGTAGCAAGGGAGATGATCGGGAGGGGGCAGCTCCGAAGGGACCGTGCCGTACATGAAGTCGGTGACGCGGACACCGATGCCGAGCTCGGCGAGCCCCTGGTCGACCGTCTCCAGCCAGTCACCCCGGAACGGCGAGAACTCGCTGTTGTCCAGGAACCTGCCGTGGAACTGGCAGATCGTCTGGTAGGCGTAGCCGTACTGGAAGCCGTACGCGGCGTCGTACGGGCCGCCGTCGATCACCGCCCTGATGGCGTCGTACCGCGTGGGAGCACCCGCCTTGATCTCGCTGTCGAACCACTCGTCCGCGTGAGCGATCGTGGTCTTGAACCGGCCGCCGATCATCCGGCGGAGCTTGTCGTCGCCGGAGCCGATGGCGCCCCGGGCCTTCTCGAGGTCGACGAGATAGAGGCTCAGCGAGTAGCTCATGCCGGGAACCGTAGCGGCTGGTACCGACATCGACGCCGCGGCGGACGGGCTCCGCGGTGGTGCGGGGTTCGCTATCGTGCGCGGATGGCATCCTCGGCTCTCGATCGGGCGTTGCGTGGTGAGGCCGGGCTTCGGCCGCTGCCCGAGGAGGTGGACGGGCTGCTGCGCCGGCTCGACGCGCCTCCTCGGCTCGGGGCGCATCTGCGGGCGGTGCACGATGTCGCGTGCCGGCTGCTCGACGCACTGTACGAGCGGTTCCCCGGCGTGGACGTCGATCAGGAGGCGGTGCGCTACGGCGCGGCAACGCACGACGTCGGCAAGACATACGTGACCGCGGAGCTGTCGGGACCCGGCTCGGAGCACGAGCGGCGCGGGCATCGGCTACTGCTGGACCACGGCGTCGAGGAGAGGCTCGCGCGGTTCGCGCGTACGCATGGCAGCTGGGACGGGCCGGACGTCACGTTCGAGGATCTGCTGGTGAGCCTGGCCGACAAGGTGTGGAAGGGCAAACGGGTGCCCCACCTGGAGCAGCGTGTCGTCGACCACCTCGCGACGGCCGTCGGGCAGGAGCCGTGGGAGGTGTTCATGACACTCGACGACCTGCTCACCGAACTCGCCGCCGACGCCGACCGGCGCCTGGCCTTCCAGTCCGCTCATCCCATCACCTCCTGACCCGGACGCCGCCGACCTCTCCGACGCACGCCCGGCACAACCCTGCTGCGGCCTGCGGCCTCCAGGCCGCGCCCTGCACCATCCCCCCTGCTCCGGGTACCGCGAGCCCCGATCCCCAGCCCACGCCCCCTGCGGTCGGCGACCTCCCGCCACGCCTCCCAGTGCGCCTCTGCCTTCCCATCACCCTGATCCGGGCGCCGCGAACCCTGGTCCTCAGCTCACGCCCCGCACAACCCCACCGCGAACTGCGGCGCCTTGCGACACGCCTCCCCACCACCCCCGATCCGGACGCCGCGAACCCCGACCCCCAGCTCACACCCCCTGCGGTCGGCGGCCTCTGGGTCACGCCTTCCAGCGCGCCTGTGTGTCGCCTCGTGGTTCGGCGCGGGGGTACGGCTCGCCGTCTAGTGATCGCGGCGGGTGATCATTCGTGCGAGGGTGGTGAGTTCGTCGGCGGGGCGGGCGGCGGGATTGGCCGAGCGTAGGTGGTGGAGGGCGTCGGCGAGCAGGTCATCGGCCTTTCGGCGGCACCAGGCGCGGCCTCCGGCGCGTTCGACCAGCTCCGCCGCTTGGATCAGTTCGTTGTCGGACATCGGCAGGTCTCGGTGGTAGAGCGCGGCCAGCTCGTGGCCGGCCGGCGTGCCCGAGGTCAGGGCGGCGACGACCGGCAAGGACTTCTTTCTTCGGCGCAGGTCGGCGTAGACGGGCTTGCCGGTGAGCTTGGGGTCGCCCCAGATGCCCAGCAGGTCGTCGGCCACTTGGAACGCCAGGCCCAGCTGCTCGCCGAAGGCACGCAGCCGGACCGCCTGATCGGGCCGGCCGGCGAACAGCGCGCCGAGGCCGCACGCGCAGCCCAGCAGCGACGCGGTCTTCCCGCCGGCCATCGACAGGCACTCGGACAGCTCCACGTCGGTGCGCGTCTCGAACGAGATGTCGGCGCTCTGACCGGCGACGAGCCTCTGCACGGCGGCACTGACCCACCGCATGCCCTCGGTGGCGGCCGGATGCCCGCTGGCCGCCAGCAGGTCGAAGGCGAGTGTCAGCAGTGCGTCGCCGCCGAGGATCGCGGCGCCGACCCCGAACGCGGCCCAGGTCGTGGGGCGATGCCGGCGCGTACGGTCGCCGTCCATCACGTCGTCGTGCAGCAGAGAGAAGCTGTGCACCAACTCGATCGCGGCCGCCGCGGGCACCGCCACCGCCGGCGCGGCGCCGACGGCCTCGGCGGCCAGCAGGGTGAGGGTCGGGCGGATCGCCTTGCCTCCGGCGGCGTGGGCCGGCTGGCCGCGTTCGTCCCACCAGCCGAAGTGGTGGCCCGCGATCAGCCGCATCGGCGCGGGAAGCGTGTCGACGGCCGAGCGGAGGGCCGGGTCGACCACGCTCCGGCTCCAGGCCAGGATCTCGCCCGCCTCGCGCGTCGTCGTCGGGTGGTCGGTGGTGGTCATGAGACCTCCCCCGCCGGAGAGGAGACCGTGGGGGCTGCGCTGCTGATTCCCTCGCTTCGCTCGGTCACGGGGCCTCCTCCGTCGGAGGAGGTGACCACGGGGGCGTGTCTTTCGATTCCCTCGCTTCGCTCGGTCATGGGCCCTCCTCCGTCGGAGGGAGTGACCACCGGACCGTGCCTTCGATTCCCTCGCTCGGTCATGGGTGCCTCTCGTCAGCGGGAGATCTCGACGTTCTCGAGGATGCCCAGCGCGTCGGGCACGAGAACGGCGGCGGAGTAGTACGCGCTGACGAGGTAGGACAGGACGGCCTGATCGTTGATCCCCATGAACCGCACCGAGAGGCTCGGCTGCACCTCGTTCGGGATGCCGGTCTGGTGCAGGCCGATGACGCCCTGGTCGTCGACGCCGGTCCGCATCGCGATGATGGAGGTCGTACGGTCGTCGCCGATCGGGATCTTGTCGCAGGGGAAGATCGGCACTCCGCGCCAGGAGGTCACGGCGTGGCCCTCCACTTCGAGGCTCTGGGGGTAGACGCCCCGGCGGTTGCACTCACGGCCGAACGCGGCGATGGCCTTCGGGTGGGCGAGGAAGAACCGGGTCTTGCGGCGGCGGGTGACCAACTCGTCCATGTCGTCCGGCGTGGGCGGGCCGGAGCGGGTGTAGATGCGCTGCTTGAGGTCGGCGTTGTGCAGCAGGCCGAACTCACGGTTGTTGACCAGCTCGTTCTCCTGCCGCTCTCGCAGCGCCTCGATCGTCAGCCGCAACTGCTGCTCGACCTGGTTCATCGGCTGGTTGTACAGATCGGCGACCCGCGTGTGGACCCGCAGCACCGTCTGGGCGACGCTCAGTTCGTACTCGCGCGGCGACAGTTCATAGTCCACGTACGTGCCCGGCAGCACCGGCTCACCCGAGTGCCCGGAGGCCAGGGTGATCGCGGCCTCGCCGTGTTTGTTCTGCGGCGGCCGTTCCTGGTCGCGCAGGCCGGCGAGGTGGTCGCGCAGTTCTTCGGACTGCTCGACGAGTTCGTCGAAGCGTTCGCGCGACAGGGCGAGCACGATGCATTTGGTCTGGGCCTTGGCGGTGAAATCCCACGTCTCCTGAGACCCGGCCAACGCCCGATCACCGAAATAATCACCATCCGCCAACACCCCCAAAGCCGTCTCATCACCATACTTACCAACCCCCACCCGACTCACCTTGCCATGCGCGATCAAAAACACCTGATCCGCAGGCCTCCCCACCTCCACAATCACATCCCCAGCATCAAACTCCTGCTGCACAAAACGCCCCGCCAACGCATTCAACGTCCCCTCATCCCCAAACCCCCGCAACAACGGAAGCTCACACAACTCCGGCGGAACAACCCGCACCTCCGACCCCGTCGAAGAAAAACTCACCCGCCCATCCCCCACCGCATAACTCAACCGCCGGTTCACCCGATAAACCCCACCCGACGCCTGAACCCACGGCAGCATCCGCAACAACCACCGAGACGAAATCCCCTGCATCTGCGGCGCCGACTTCGTCGTCGTCGCCAAATTACGCGCCGCCGCCGTACCCAGACTCAACGGCGAACCCTCAACACCCAGACCCGACTGCGCCGACTCCGTCACGACACACACCACCATTCTGTTTTCACTGTCAGTTGTTGATCCGTACGGGGAGAGGCGCGGAGCGCGTGCCGCTCCGCGCCCATCGGCGGCCCGTTATTCGTTCGTCGGAGCGGTTTCCACGTTTTCGAGAATGCCCAGCGCGTCGGGCACGAGAACGGCGGCGGAGTAGTACGCGCTGACGAGGTAGGAGATGATCGCCTGGTCGCTGATGCCCATGAAGCGGACCGACAGGCCGGGCTGGTATTCGTCGGGGATACCGGTCTGGTGGAGCCCGATGACGCCCTGGTCCTCTTCGCCGACGCGGAGCAGCATGATCGAGCTGGTGTGGGCCTCGCTCACCGGGATCTTGTTGCAGGGGAAGATCGGCACCCCGCGCCAGGCGGGCACCCAGTTGCCGGCGAAGTCGACGCTCTGGGGGTAGACGCCCCGGCGGCTGCACTCACGGCCGAACGCGGCGATGGCCTTCGGATGGGCGAGGAAGAACCCCGGGTTCTTCCAGACCGTCGACAGCAGTTCGTCCATGTCGTCGGGGGTGGGCGGGCCGGAGCGGGTGTAGACGCGCTGGCTGAGGTCGGCGTTGTGCAGCAGGCCGAACTCGCGGTTGTTGACCAGCTCGTTCTCCTGCCGCTCTCGCAGCGCCTCGATCGTCAGCCGCAACTGCTGCTCGACCTGGTCCATGGGCTGGTTGTACAGATCGGCCACCCGCGTGTGGACCCGCAGCACCGTCTGGGCGACGCTCAGTTCGTACTCGCGCGGCGACAGCTCATAGTCCACGTACGTGCCCGGCAGCACCGGCTCACCGGTGTGTCCCGACGCGAGCGCGATCGCGGCCTCGCCGTGCTCGTTCTGGTCTCCGGTGGGCCCCTCGCGGTAGCGCTCGAGATGGGTGCGGAGAGTGTCGGACTGGTCGACGATCTCCTGGAAGACCATCCCGGAAAGGGTCAGGACGATGCATTTGGTCTGGGCCTTGGCGGTGAAATCCCACGTCTCCTGAGACCCGGCCAACGCCCGATCACCGAAATAATCACCATCCGCCAACACCCCCAAAGCCGTCTCATCACCATACTTACCAACCCCCACCCGACTCACCTTGCCATGCGCGATCAAAAACACCTGATCCGCAGGCCTCCCCACCTCCACAATCACATCCCCAGCATCAAACTCCTGCTGCACAAAACGCCCCGCCAACGCATTCAACGTCCCCTCATCCCCAAACCCCCGCAACAACGGAAGCTCACACAACTCCGGCGGAACAACCCGCACCTCCGACCCCGTCGAAGAAAAACTCACCCGCCCATCCCCCACCGCATAACTCAACCGCCGGTTCACCCGATAAACCCCACCCGACGCCTGAACCCACGGCAGCATCCGCAACAACCACCGAGACGAAATCCCCTGCATCTGCGGCGCCGACTTCGTCGTCGTCGCCAAATTACGCGCCGCCGCCGTACCCAGACTCAACGGCGAACCCTCAACACCCAGACCCGACTGCGCCGACTCCGTCACGACACACACCACCATTCCGTGTTCGTACCGACTGGGGAAACCGACGGGTGATTAATTCAGCCGCCGAACCGGCTGCCAGGAAGGGCGGCATATCGGCCCGGCACTGAATTAACACCTTTGCTCGCGGATGACATTACGTTGTGTATCCCTTTGATCACAATAGGCAATCGAAGGTTGTTCTCCGGGTCGCCGAGGCGCGCCGTCACGGGCTCTCGCACGCTCACGGAGCGGCCGCGAACGCCACGCCGGCACCCGCCGCGATGACGGCCGTGATGACGACGAGCACCATCAGCGTGGTCAGCGGATTCTTGTGCCGGGGCGGCGCGGGCGCGGCCTTCGGCCTGGACGCCCTGCGGTGCTGCGCCGTGACCGGCGCGGACGGCCGGTGCGCCGCGGGCGGTGTACGCGTCGGGGCGGCCGGCACGGCACGGGCCACGACGGGCGCCACCGGGGCCGGGGAGGTGCCGCCAGGAGGGAGCGGAGCGGCGGGCGGCGGTGGTGCCGGGCTCGGCGGCGGCGCCGGCGGTGTCGGGGGCGGAGTCGGTGGCGGCGGCGGCGGGGGCACCGGCGGTGACGGTGCCGGGCCGCAGTCGCCGAGCTCCGCGCGTACCGTCACGAGGTTGAGCACGCTGACGTAGACGCACAGCGGGTAGATGGCGCGGACGCTCACGTGCGCGATGTCCGCCTGTCCGGCGGCCACCGAGGAGGCGGAGCCGACACCGAGGTCGGCGGCGAGCACGGACAGAGGCGTGGGCCCACCGTCCGGCCGCAGCGCACCCACCAGGGCCAGCGGACCGTTGCCAGGGTCGAGGGCCGACGCCGGAGAACCGTCGGCCGCCCGCTCATCGGCGGCGCTTCCCTCCCCTGCGGACGCCTCGGGCGTGCCGCGCTCCCGAGGCTTGGCGGCGAGCACGGGCAGAGGTGTAGGGCCACCGCCCGGCCGCAGCGCACCCACCAGGGCCAGCGGACCGTTGCCGGGGTCGAGGGCCGACGCCGGAGAACCGCCGGCGACCGGCGACTCGTCGGCAACGCTTCCCTCCGGCGCGCCGCGCTTCCGGGGCTTCGCGGCGAGCACGGGCGACGTCGTGGGGGCGCCGCCCAGCCGCAGCGCCTTCACCAGGGCCAGCGGACCGTTGCCCGGGTCGAGGGCCGACGCCGGAGAACCGCCGGCGACCCGCTCATCGGCGGCGCCTCCCTCCCCTGCGGACGCCTCGGGCGCGCCGCGCTCCCGAGGCTTGGCGGCGCCCCCATCGCCGGCGGCATGCCCAGACGGGGAGGAGGACGACGCGCCTGCGTCTTCCGGCCGGGAGGCATCGGCGGACGACGGATGACCGGGGGCGCGCCCATCCGGAGCATGCCCGACAGGCGTCTGACCGGCCCTGACCGGCGCGCCCGCGTCTCCCGGCGGGGCGGCACCGCCAGAGGGCGGGCCGCCGAAAAGGCTCGCGAGTCCCGCGGGCGCCCCGGCCTGCCCGCCCGCGTCTCCTCGCGAGGAGGCACCGGCGGAAAGCGGGCCGCCGACGAGGCCAGAGGTCGGCACGGGCGACCCGGCCCGCCCATCCGAAGCACGCCCGGCAGGCCTCTGACCGGCCCTAACCGGCGCGCCCGCGTCTCCTGTGCTTGGTACGGGCGATCCGGCGGGCGCCTGAGCGGACCGGCCCGGGGCAGCCGCCTCCCCTCGTGGAGAGGCACCGGCGGCGCGAGGAACCTCAGCTCCTCTGGGCGACCCGGCATTCATCCGTTGGGAGCGCCCCGCGGACGGCCGGCGCGCCCGGGTCGGCGTACTCGTGTCTCCCCGTGGGGCGGCGGGGTTTCCGGCTGCGGGGGGTGGCCCGGCCTTCCCCTCTGGGTCTGTCGTGTCGGCGTCGCGCCGTTGGGGGCGCGTTCGCGGTGAGCCGTCGGCCGGCGGGCGGGGGCGTCGCTGGTCGGTTCGGGTGGCGGGGGGCTGGTCGGTGTTCGGGACGGTCGCGAGGGCGGGGGTGGCGGTGAGGCCGACGACCGTACCGGCCGCGAGGACGGCCGCGCAGGCGGTGCCGGCGGTACGAGGGGTGGGGGCGACACGCATCAGCGGCTCTCCGGGATCTGCTGGAACTCGTGCTGGGCGGTGATGTACGCGTCCGGCTTGACGCGCAGGGCACCGGTGAAGACGTGGGAGATGTCGAAGGCGAGGAAGACGCCGAAGCCCAGCAGGGCCGCCATCACGCCGAGCGGCACGATCGTCATCGCACGGGGCCGGGCGCCCGCCATGAACGGGAAGATGAGGACGACGAGACCGGTCAGGATGGTCATGTAGAGCAGGCCCGCGGGCGGGTGGGTCCGCGCGTCCAGCGCGCGCTGGCCGCGTGCCGTGGCCAGGGCCTGGAGCTGCTCCACGACCGCGTCGCGGTCGTCCTTCTGGTCGTCGTTGGCCACGGGCAGGGCGTTGAGCTTCGAGCGGAGCGCGGTGAGCCGGTCGTCGCCCTCGGCGGTGACGTGGCCCCGCTTCATCGAGTTCCATTCGCGGCCCACGACGAGGTCGGTGTAGGCGCGCAGGTCGGCCTGCACGTCACGGCCCTGCGGAGCGGGCAGCGCGGCCGCCGCCCAGTACGCCTCGACGAGCGCGCGGCTCTCGGTGTAGGTGTTCTCGCGCGCGGAGTCGGCGTTGGTCCACGGGATGACGATGGCGATGGCGAAGACCAGCAGGAACAGCGCCGACAGCATCGAGCCGGCGTGACCCGCGGTGGCGCCGCCGGGATCACTGTCGTCGGAGCCGCGGCCGAACTTGCGGAAGAGCAGGGCCGCCGCGACGACGACTCCGACCGCCGCGACGACGGCGAGAATGCAGACGAGCATGACCGGCTCCAGGTCTTTGTGTGGCTGGCGGGGAGGGGCGGATGCCCGGCATGTGCTGAGCGTTATTTGACTATCACATTGGGTGACCGTGGTGAAGCCGTGAAACGAGCCGATTCCGACCTCTCGAAGAGGCGCCCGGATGGGATACCTCGCGGCATGTCCGCTATCGGGACGAATGACCTGCGATGTCGTGCACGATGAGCGCCGAATGATCCGTCCGTGCGGTTTCACACACGTCCGGGGCGACCGCTTCCGGACACCGTCGGGTTCCCGCGGCCACCTGCGGGTCCGCCCGTAATACGGGCATAAACCAAGCCGTTTGTGGAAACGATCTTAAATGCGCGGCGAGGTGACCGACATTTAACCAATGGCTTCGCCGGGACGAAGGACCCCTCGATTAGCGTGACGCGTGAAACAAAGGGAGAGAACGGCGAATCGGGGGCCAATGGACGCGATGAGCCCGACCACGACGCAGGGCGCCGGGCCGAACCCGAGCGGGCCAGGACGCCACGCGAGCAGCACCGGGCCGGGACCGTACACGGGCGAGGCCGGGAGGCGGTTGAGAGACGCCGTACGGGCCTGCGGGGTCACCCCTCTCATCGGGATCTTCGACATGTTCTCCGCGTCCGTCGCCGCCCGACACTACGACGGGCTCTTCGTCTCGGGGTTCGGCTTCGCCGCCTCCTACTACGGGCTGCCCGACATCGGCTTCATCGCCTGGCCGGACATCGTCGCCTTCGTGCAGCGTCTGCGGCAGGCGTTTCCCCGGCACCATCTGCTGGTCGACATCGACGACGGCTACGCCGACCCCGAGGTCGCCTGTCACGTCGTCGCGCAGCTGGAGGCCATCGGCGCCTCCGGCGTGGTCCTGGAGGACCAGGACCGGCCGCGCCGCTGCGGTCACGTCGACGGCAAGCGGATCCTGCCGCTCGGGGAGTACCTGGAGAAGCTGCGCATGGTGCTGGAGACCCGCCGGGACCTCGTCGTCGTGGCCCGTACGGACGCCACCGGCGAAGAGGAGATCCTCCGCCGCACCGAGGCGCTGGCCGCCACGGACGCCGACGTCATCCTGGTCGACGGCGTGCGCAGCGCCGCGTGGATCCGCAAGGTGAAAGCGGTCGCCGGTGGGAAGCCGGTGCTGTTCAACCAGATCGCGGGCGGCAGGTCGCCGCGGTTCTCGCTGAGCGACCTGGCCGAGCTCGGCGTCGACGTGGCGATCTACAGCACACCGTGTCTGTTCGCCGCGCAGTCCGCGATGGAGGAGGCGCTCACCCGGCTCGCGAAGGACGACGGCCGGCTGCCCGAGGACTCCGTCGGCGTCGCGGACTGCCTTGACCTGCTCGAACGCAACATCAGCCGCCATCACGAACGCTGATCGGGGCCCCGCCCGCGCACGGTTTCATTCTCTTGGCGAGTATGTGTTCATTAGTGCATGATGCGAGCACGATTCGCGCAGGAACGAGCACGTGGTGGAGGCGGGTTTGGCGGACTATCACGTCGAGGCGGAGATCGACAGTCAGCCGTCGTGCTGGCGGCAGGCCGCCGAGCGGCTGCCCGGCGTACGGGACGCGCTGCCACGCGACGGCGAGCGGGTCGCGGTCTTCGGCTGCGGCACGTCGCTGTACATGGCGAAGGCGTACGCCGCCCTGCGGGAGGCCAGGGGTCTCGGGGTCACCGACGCGTTCGCCGCGTCGGAGCTGCCCTACGGCCGTGACTACGACCGCCACGTCGCGATCACCCGTTCCGGCACGACCACGGAGGTGCTGCGGGCCCTCGAACGGCTGCCCGGGACGACAGTGATCACCGCCGTGCCCGACGCGCCGGTGCCCGCCGGCACCCGTACCGTCGTCCTGGAGTTCGCCGACGAGCGGTCGGTGGTGCAGACGAGGTTCGCCACGTCGGCGCTCGCGCTGCTGCGCGCCTCTCTCGGCGACCCCGTGCCGGACGCCGACGCGGTGCGTGCGCTCGGCGAGCCGCTCGCCCCGGAGTGGCTGGAGGCCGGGCAGATCACCTTCCTCGGCAGCGGGTGGACGGTCGGGCTGGCCGACGAGGCGGCGCTGAAGGCGCGCGAGGCCGCGCAGCTGTGGACCGAGTCCTACCCGGCGATGGAGTACCGCCACGGACCGATCAGCATCGCCCAGCCCGGCCGGCTGACCTGGATGTTCGGCTCCGCGCCCGATGGGCTCGCCGAGGACGTGGCCGCCGCCGGCGCGGCGTTCGCCGCGAGCGACCTGGACCCGATGGCGCACCTCATCGTCGCCCAGCGGCTCGCCGTCGCCCACGCGCGCGCCAGAGGACTGGACCCGGACCGGCCGCGGTCCCTCACCCGCTCGGTCGTCCTCCCATGATCGTCGCTCTCGACGTCGGCGGCACGTCGATGAAGGGCGCGGTCATGGATCGCGACCTGGAGCGGACGGCCACCGTACGGCGGCCCACCCCACGCGGCGACGCCGCCGTCGCCGCGGTCCTGGACACCGTCGGCGAGCTGGTGGCGCAGGCCCCCGGGGCCGAGGCCGTCGGCCTCGCCGTGCCGGGCATCGTCGACGACGAGACCGGCGTCGCCGCCTGGTCGGAGAACATCGGCTGGCGCGACGTGCCCTTCCGCGCCCTGATCCAGGAGCGCACGGGCCTGCCGGTCGCGGTCGGCCACGACGTACGCGCGGGCGGCACGGCCGAGCAGCGCCTCGGCGCGGCGCGCGGCGCGCGCAACTCCCTCGTCGTGCCGATCGGCACCGGCATCGCCGCGGCGATGGTCATCGACGGCCACCTGTGCGTCGGCAGCGGCTACGCCGGGGAGATCGGGCACATGTCGGTGGGCGCGGACGAGCCCTGCGTGTGCGGCGGCACCGGCTGCCTGGAGGCGGTGGCGTCCGGGCCCGCGATCGCCCGCCGGTACGCCCGACGCACCGGGCGGGAGGCGACCGCGGACGCGGTCGCGGCGCTGGTCGCCGAGGGCGAGCCGGACGCCGTGGCGGTGTGGGCCGAGACGGTCGGCTGGCTGGGCACCGCGCTCGCCGCCGCGACCGTCCTCGCCGCGCCCGAGGTGATCGTCATCGGCGGCGGCCTGTCGCGCGCCGGCGACCTGCTGCTGGGACCTCTCGCCGACGACATCGAGGGACGCCTGACGTTCCACCGCAGGCCGCGTCTGACCACGGCGCGCTTCGCCGACGAGGCGGGGTGTGTCGGCGCCGGACTGTGGGCACTCGACCTGTTGGAGACGCAATGACCGTGTTGAGCGCGGACCGGGTCGTCGCCTTGGACGGCGTCCTCGAACCCGGCTGGGTGGAGGTGGCGGACGGCCGGATCACGGCCGTCGGCCACGGCGTGCCCGAGCACGCCGACCTGCACGGCGCGGTGATCGTGCCGGGCTTCGTGGACCTGCACTGCCACGGCGGGGGCGGCGCGTCGTTCGACTCCGCCGACCCCGGCGAGTGCGCCCGCGCGGCCGCGTTCCACCGGGAGCGGGGCACCACGACGCTGGTGGCGAGCCTGGTCACCGCGGCTCCGGACGTCCTCGAACGCCGCGCGTCCGTGCTGTCCGAGCTCGCCGCCGACGGCGTCGTCGCCGGCATCCACTACGAGGGGCCGTTCCTGTCCCCGGCGCGCAAGGGCGCGCACGATCCCACGCTCCTGCGCGACCCCGACGCCGCGACGGTCGAACGGCTGCTCAGGGTCCCGCACGTACGGATGATGACGATCGCGCCCGAGCTGGACGGCGGCCTGGACGCGCTGCGGCGGGTCCGCGAGGCCGGCGCCCTGCCCGCCGTCGGCCACACCGACGCGACGTACGAGGTGACGCGCGAGGCGGTCCGCGCGGGCGCGCGGGTGGCCACGCACCTGTTCAACGGGATGCGCCCCCTGCACCACCGTGAACCGGGCCCGATCCTCGCCCTCCTGGACGCGCCGGACGTCGTGGTCGAGCTGATCGGCGACGGCACGCACCTGCACCCGGCGGTCGTGGGCCACGCCGCCCGTACGGCCGGGACCGGGCGCGCCGCGCTGGTCACCGACTCGATCGCCGCCGCGGGCATGTCCGACGGCGAGTACGAGCTCGGCGGGCTCGGCGTGGAGGTGCGCGAGGGGGTGGCGCGCCTGACCGACGGCGGCTCGATCGCGGGCAGCACGGCGACGGCGGCCGAGATCTTCCGCCGCGCGGTGCGCGACTCCGGGCTGTCCCTGGAGGAGGCCGTGCGCATGTCCGCCACCACCCCCGCCGCCCTGCTGGGGCTGTCCGACCGCGGCGCCGTCTCCCCCGGGCTCCGCGCCGACCTGCTGGTGCTCGACGACGACCTGGGGGTACGGAAAGTCCTCACGGCGTGATCGTCACGATCACGCCGAACCTCGCGCTCGACGTCACGTACGCGGTGACGGAGCTGCGCCCCGGCGAGACGAACCGGGTCGACTCGGTGCACGCGCGGGCGGGCGGCAAGGGCGTGAACGTCGCGCGGGTCCTGCGGTCGCTGGGCCATGACGTGCTCGTCCTCGGCCTGGCGGGCGGCCCGACCGGCGAAGCCGTACGCGCGGACCTGGAGGCGTCCGGGCTGGCGCACGACCTGGTGCCGGCCGCCGGGGAGACGCGGCGGACGGTGACCGTGGTGGCCGGGGGCGAGGCGACGATGCTGGGCGAGCCCGGACCGGCCGTCGCGCCGGAGGAGTGGGCGGCGCTGGAGGCGCGCGTGCCGGACGCCGACGCGCTGGTGATCTCGGGCAGCCTGCCGCCCGGCGTGGACGGCGAGGCCGTCGCCGGCCTGACCGCGCGGCTGTCCGCGCGCGGCGTCCCGGTGATCGTGGACACGTCCGGCGAGGCCCTGCTGCGCGCGGCGCCGCACGCCTGGGCGGTCAAGCCCAACGCCGAGGAGCTCGCCGGGACGACCGGCACCGACGACCCGGTGGCCGGTGCGCGGATGCTGGGGGCGTCCGCGGTGGTCGTGTCGCTGGGCGCCGACGGGCTGCTCGCCGTCACCGCCGGCGGGGTGCACCGTGCCGCGCCGCCGCGGCGGGTGTCCGGCAACCCGACCGGTGCGGGCGACGCGGTGGTGGCGGCGCTCGCGGCGGGAGTCGCCGCCGGGGGCGCGGTGTCGTGGCCCGGCCTCCTCGCCGACGCGGCCGCGCTGTCGGCCGCGGCCGTGCTCGCTCCTCTCGCGGGCTCGTTCGACCGATCCGCGTACGAGGAATTCCGAGCTCGGCGTCCGTCTTCGCCGCAGAGCGGGCGTGATGCCGAGAGCGCGGGATAAGGTCCGGCCGCGCGGCGCGACGGTGGCCGGTGCCTAACGGAATCCTTAGTCTCTTTGGCTTAGGATCGTCAAGACCCCGGACACCCAACACGGTTGAACCGATCAGCCGAACCCCTTTGGGCAGTTTCGTGAACTCCGGCAGGTCACGGGGGATGGATGAGCGACATCAACGACGTCATCAAGGGCTGGGGAGCCCGAAATGTCTGACAAGCCAGTAAATAACGGTGACGCGAACCTGTCCGCGGACGGCGGCGGCTCGCGGCACGAACCGGACGAGGACGCCGCGGCGACGCGCGGTGACGAGGTCACGGAGAACACGAACGACCCCGAGGACACGGCGCACGACATGCCCGTGAGCGACGCCGACCCGGCCGCCGAGGAGACTCCTGTCCGCGGCGCGGCGACCACCGCCCGGGACATCCCGGTCGCCGGTATGCGCGACACGGACGACGAGCGCGACGACACGCCCGAACGCGACCTCGCCGACGACGACGGCGACGGCGACGGCGAAAAGGGCGACGACGCCACGGCCGCGACGCCCCCTCCGGGCGACACCCCCTCCCCCGGATCGACGGACGAGCCCGCCCCGGCCGACGCGACCAAGCCGGTCATCATCCCGCCCGAGGACGACAAGGCCGACGAGGACGCGGACGAGCCCGGGGGCGTACGCCTCGCGGCCGCCGCCTCCAAGGACGCGCCGGGAAAGCCCGCCAAGGCGGGAAAGAAGACCAAGAAACCGCAGGACCGCCGCATCAAGTACGCGCGGCGGGCGGCGTACGTGCTCGGCGTCCTGGTGCTGCTGCCCATCATCGGCTTCATCGTCGTCTACCTGATGACACCGGTCCCCAGCTCCGCCCAGCCCACCGCCAAGGCGCAGCAGTCGGTGTTCTACTACAACGACGGCAAGACGGTCATCGCGCGCACCGGCGACTTCGACCGCCGCCCGATCGACCTGAAGGCCGTCCCCCCGCAGGTGCGCGACGCGGTCATCTCGGCGGAGAACCGCAGCTTCTACAGCGACTCGGGCGTCTCGGTGAAGGGCTCGGCGCGCGCGGTCTGGGCGACGCTGACCGGCGGTTCGATGCAGGGCGGCTCGACCATCACCCAGCAGATGGTGCGCAACTACTACAGCGGCCTGTCCCAGCAGCGCACCGCGGGCCGGAAGCTCAAAGAGATCATGGTCGCGCTGAAGGTCTCGCGCGAGAAGAACAAGGACTGGATCCTCCAGCAGTACCTCAACACCATCTACTTCGGCCGCGAGGCGTACGGCATCGAGTCGGCCGCGCAGGCGTACTACGGCAAGGACGTGCAGCAGCTCACCCCCGCGGAGGGCGCCTACCTCGCGGCGGCGATCCAGGTGCCGACCTACGCCGGCGACCTCACCATCCCGGGCGCCCAGGGGTACATGCAGGCGCGGTGGCAGTACGTCGTCAGCGGCATGGTCCAGATGGGCGCCATCAGCCAGCAGCAGGCCGCGACGATGAAGTTTCCTCCCCCGGCGAAGCAGAAGCAGAAATCGATCTACGCCGGCGACAAGGGCTACATGGTCAGCCAGGCCAAGGCCGAGCTGCGCCGCATGGGCTACACCGACAACCAGATCAACATGGGCGGGCTGAAGGTCCGGACCACCTTCGACAAGGACCTCATGGCCGCCGCGCGGCAGGCGGTCAAGCAGAACATGCCGTCCGGCACGTCGAAGAAGATCCTGACCGGGCTGGTGTCGATCGATCCGGACAACGGTGAGATCAACGCCTTCTACGGCGGCAAGGACTACGTCGACCAGCAGTTCAACAACGCCTTCGACGCGAAGGTCCAGGCGGGTTCGGGCTTCAAGCCGTACGTGCTGGCCGCCGCGCTGGCCGACGGCGAGAGCCTCAACACCTACGTCGACGGCAGTTCGCCGCAGCGCTTCGCCGGGGTCGATCTGCAGAACGACAACAACGAGAACTTCGGCATGGTGAACCTCGTCACCGCGACGCAGGACTCCATCAACACCGCGTACCTCAACCTCGGCCAGAAGGTGGGCCTGGGCAAGGTGGTGTCGATGGCGGAGAAGGTCGGCATCCCGGCCGCGCAGCTGGAGCCGCACAAGGACGCCGCCACGCTCCCGCTCGGCGTCGCCGACGTCAGCGTCCAGCAGCAGGCGGCGGGCTACGCGACGTTCGCCTCGGAGGGCGTCTACCACGCGCCGCACGTCATCAGGTCGGTCACCGCTCCCGGCAGCAAGCCGCGCAAGGTGTCCGAGCCGGGCAAGCGCGTGTTCAGCACGACCGTGGCGCGCGACGCGACGTACGCGATGCAGAAGGTCGTCGACGCCGGCACCGGCACCAACGCCGGGCTGCCCGACCGGAACGCCGCCGGCAAGACCGGGACGACGAGCGACGGCAAGCAGCTGTGGTTCAACGGGTTCATCCCGCAGCTCACGGCCTCGGTCGGCATCTTCCGCAGCGACAACAAGCCACTGGTCATCCCCGGCTACTCCTCGTACGGCGGTGACCTGCCGGCGCGGATCTGGCGTTCGTACGTGGTCCAGGCCGACCAGGCGCTCCACCTGCCGCCGAAGTCGTTCGGCGCGCCGTCGGTGTACACCGGCGGGGGCGGCCGGTCGACGACCGTCCCGGTCAACCCGCGCCCGCACCCGACCGGGTCGCGGCCGCCGGCCCCGCCGACGTCGGGTCCGACGGATCCGGTCCCGCCGCCGGTCGACCCGCCCGGAGGCGGCAACGGCGGTGGCGGCGAGCCGCCGACGGATCCGCCGCCGACCGGTGGCACGCAGCAGCGCGGCCTGCAGCGGCACGGTCACCGGATCCATAACCTGTCCGGCTGACCCAACCGCGAACCGCACACCCGCCCGAAGCACCCGTCAACGGGGCGCGTCGGGCGGGTGTTGTATTCTCTCCGTCAGGTCATGAGCGCCAGCGTCAAGCCCCGGCTTGCTGGCCGGCAACCCTCCGTCCGTGGCGGGGTGCCCCGGGTGATGACCAGGTCCGGCACGACCGTGTCAGGCAAGCGCGGACCCCTTCGCGGGTCCCTGGACTCCGCTGGAGGTTACGCATGTCCCCTGCGTCCGCTGTCATCGACCTCGCCCCCGCCCCCCTCCGGGTCATCGGTCAGGACGTTCCCGTCCCCGTCTCAGGCGGCAGCATTCCGTACGCCAACCTCGACTACGCCGCGAGCGCGCCCTGTCTCGAGAACGTGCGCGCGGCGATCGACGCCGCCCTCCCCTACTACAGCAGCGTCCACCGCGGGGCGGGCCACGCCTCGCAGGTGACCACCGACCGGTACGAGCGCGCGCGGAGCACCGTGCGCGCGTTCGTCGGCGCCTGGCGCCGCGACGCGGTCGTGTTCACCCGCAACACCACCGACGCGATGAACCTCCTCGCGCACGCGCTGCCGCAGGGCACCACCGTGGTCGTCTTCGAGTCCGAGCACCACGCGACCCTCCTGCCGTGGCAGCGCGGCGGCAGGGTCGTCCGGCTGCCGGCCCCCGTCTCGCCGTCCGCGGCGGTCGCCGCCGCCGACGAGGCGCTGGCCTCCGCCCCGGCCGGACCGCGCCTGCTCGTGGTCACCGCCGCCTCCAACGTGACCGGCGAGCTGTGGCCGGTCGCCGAGCTCGCCCGGGTGGCGCGGGAGCACGGCGCGCGCATCGCCGTGGACGCGGCGCAGCTCGTCCCGCACCGGCCGTTCGACATGACCGCGCTCGACGTGGACTATGTGGCGTTCTCCGGGCACAAGCTGTACGCCCCGTTCGGCGCGGGCTGCCTCGTCGGCCGGGCCGACTGGCTGCGCGCCGCCGAGCCGTACCTGTTCGGCGGCGGCGCGACCGCCAGCGTCGGCGACCAGGTCGTCTGGTCCACCGACCCGGAGGCGCGGCACGAGGCGGGCACCCCGAACGTCCTCGGCGTCGTGGCCCTCGCGGCGGCGTGCGAGGCGCTCACCGACTGGGACCGGCTCATCGCGGAGGAGGAGCGACTGCTGGCCCGCCTGCGCACCGGCCTGGCCGCCATCCCGGGCGTACGTGAGCTGTCCCTGTGGGGCGACCTGAGCCCGCGCGTCGGCATCGTGTCGTTCGTCGTGGAGGGCCGCCGCGCACGCGACGTCGCGACCGAGTTGTCCGAAAAGTACGGAATCGGGCTCCGTGACGGAAAGTTTTGCGCACATCCGTTCCTGCGGCGGCTGCTCGGCGAGGGCGCCGGCGACTGTGAGAATGGTGACGGAACGGCGCTGCGCGCGAGCTTCGGCATCGGCACGACCGAGCAGCACATCGACCGGTTGCTCACCGCCCTGCGGCGGCTCGGTCACTGAAAGTCGCATGTCATCGACGAAGTGCACCGACAGGGCGACCCAGATGTCCGGAGCGCGCCGGGCCGTCCCACCGGACTCGGCATACTCCGCAGCACCGCCGGTTTCATCCGGGTACGGTGGACACTCCGCTATCGAGCTTCCGGGGGGTGGCGACATTGACCGACGCGTGGGAGCCAGCGAATCAGCTCGAAAACCAGCTCCGTGACGCGCTGCGCGATGGCGACCAGGACACCTACTTCAAACTCGTGAGCGGCGCGGAGCTGTTCGTTCCGCTGCCGCCGGGCGAGGCCGAGTCGGTGCTGGCCGACCCGGGGGCGTTCACCTGGCCGACCAGCACCCGCGACGGTCGTACGCAGGTGCTCGCCTACACCTCCGGTGAGGCGGGGCGCGCGTGCCTCGGCCCGGCGTACCAGCACTTCGTCCACATGACGCTGGCCGACATGGCCCGCACGTGGCCGGACCAGGAGTGGTGGCTCGCGTTGAACTCCGGCCTGCCCATCGAGGGCTATCTGCCGGCCTGGTTCATCGGTCAGCTCACCGCGGGCATCGCGCCGGTTCCCGGCGAGGAGCCGCAGCAGGGCGTCGCGGCGGCTCCCGGCGCGGAGACCGCGCCGCCCCCGCAGGCGCAGGAGGCACCGGCGCCGCCGGTGGGCGACGCCCCGGCTCCGGACCCGGCCCTCGCGCCGCCCGTCCCGGCCCAGGAGGCCGCGCCGCCGCAGGAGTCGGTGCCGCCGACCGCACCGCTTCAGCAGGTGGCGCCGGCGACCGTGCAGAACGGCGCGAACCCGGACCCCATACCGTCCGAGGACGCCTTCGAGACGACCGTGCACGACGGCATCCCGATCATGCCGAAGCACGGCGCGCCTCCGGCTCCCGAACCCACGCCGGCGCCCGAGCCCGTACCGGCGCCCGAGCCCGTGCCGGCTCCGGAGTCCGGCCCGCCCGCTCCCCCGCCGCCCGTTCCCGCACCGGCCGAGCCGGTACCCGCCGAGCCCGTACCCGCCGAGCCTCTGGCCGCCGAGCCCGCACCGGCCGAGCCCGTGCCGGTCGAGCAGGTGCCGGTGGGCGTCGCCGACCCGGTGGCCGAGCCCGCGCAGGGCGCGCCGCCGCCCGCGCCGGCGTACGACGTGCCGCCGCCGCTCGACGGGCCGCTCGACGTGGACGCGTCGCCGCTCGTGCTGCACTTCACCCCCGACGCCGAGTTCACGCCGCTCGACGAAGAGGAGCGGAGCCTGCTGGACGCCGCGACGCGCGGTGACCGCGAGGAGTTCCTGCGGACCCTGCTCGGCGTACGCCAGATCTGGGTGCCGGTCGTCGAGGGCGGCGACTCGATGCTGGCGCCGGGACGCCCCGGGTTCCAGTGGTACGTCGACGACTCCTCCGGGCGTCCCGCCGTGCCGATCTACACCGGGCCGGGGCGGATGCGCGACGCGATGGGCGGTCATCCGTTCGTGCTGTCCGACCTCGCCAAGGTGCTGCGGTTCTGGCCGGACCCGGCGCTGGAGCTGGTCATCAACGGCGGCACCGCGATCGGCGCGTCACTCCCCGGCGACCGCGTCACCCCGATGGCCGAGCAGGTCGACGCCGCCGCCGCGGCGCGGCTGGCCCGCGACTTCCCGGCGCAGAGCGACGCCGAACGCCAGATGTTCGACGTGCGCGGCGACGCGGACATGATCGTGAAGGTCCTCATGGACGCCACGGTGTTCCTGCCGGTCTGGAGCCGTACGCCGCCCGCCGTGCAGACACGGCCCGGCGACCCGTCCTTCCCCTGGTCGGCCGTTCCCGTACGCGGGCGGCCGTCCGTGCTCGCGTTCACGTCCTTCGACTGGATGAAGGCGGCGGTCGGCACGACCGGCTTCGTCATGCCGACCTTCGCCGAGCTGGTGGCGGGCTGGCCCGACCACGGCTGGAGCGTCTCGGTCAACCCGGGCACGCCGATCGAGCTGGTCCTGTCCGGGGAGCAGATCCGCGCGCTGTCCGCCGTCGGCCCGGAGCGGGTGGCCGAGGACATCCCCCCGCCCATGCCCGAGGGCGGGATGCCGCTCGGCGGCGCCGCGGCCCCGGTGTCCGTCGGCGAGCCGCGCCGCGAGGGCGACGCCGAGGCGGCGCAGGAGGCCGGGGCACGGCCCGCACCCGCCGCCGACCGGCCGGTGGAGGCGCCGCGCGGGCCGTTCGCCATCATGCAGAAGGTCGTGCCGCACGACCAGGTCGCGTGGCACCTGGAGCAGGCGTACGACCGGGTGGCCGGCTTCGTGCACCGGGTCCAGGACGTGGTCGACCTGAACACCCCGAGGCTGCTGTACGAGTCGCTCGGCCTGCTGCGCGAGGGCTCGCCGTTCCACCCGGACGACGCCGAGGTCCACGTCATCCGCTGGCCCGCGTACCGTTCCGGGCTCTACCGCATCCCGTTCGGCGGCCAGACCGAAGAGGCGATGCGGTCGTGGGGCGACGGCGGCTGGGTGCTCGAACTCCCGCCCTTCGGCGGCGACGGCTTCGCGCCGGGCAGCGCCGGCAGCATCCGCGAGTACAAGGTCGACAGCATGCGCCTGCCGCACGGCTCGGAGATGTACGCCATCGGCGGCGACGGCTCCGAACGCTTCGTCGCGCGCTGGGACGCCGACCGGCTGGTCTGGGGGGACACGGAGTGATTCGCGACGGCTACACCGCGCGCTGGCGTGACGCGGAGTACGACGCCACGCCCGGCGTGGACGGCGAGGTGCGGCTCTACGCCACCGCGCCGGAGGAGGGGTTCGACGAGGTACGCCCGGGCCGGTTCGTGCGGGTCGTCCGCGACGCCGAGGTGGACGACCTGCGGTACGTCCGGACGCACTGCACGTGGCGGGGAGAGCCCTTCGTCGTCATCGGCGAGCACGGCGGCTGGGTGCGGCTGGAGTACGCGGGCGGCCGCGCCCCGGTCGCGGTGGCGCTGGGCCTGGAGACGGTCGACGCCGGCGTGTACCAGATCTGGGTCTCACGCGAAGAGATCGACCAACTACGCGAAGAGAACATTTAGGGCATTGGAGGCGACAAGTTCGCCTGCCCTGTTGATTGATCGGGCTTGACGTGATCGCATGATTCTTACCCCACGCATGACGAAGCGTAGGGTTGATATCAACGGCGATCGTTGAGGAGGTCGTGGGCGGTGCTCGCACGATCGGTACGAACCCCACTGATCATCAGCGTTGGCACAGGCATCGTCCTGGTCAGTGGCACCGCGGCAGCCATCGCGGAGACGACGGACAGCACGTCCCCCTCAGCGTCCCCGTCGAACTCGGACTCGGCCACCCCGACTCCCCCGCCGCTGGCGATTGAGTTGAAGTTCGCCAGCGTGCCGAGCACGGTGACGCCGGGCGCAAAGGCGTCGATGGAGGTCGTCGCAACGGCGACCGGCGGTGACGTGAAAAACTTCGAGCTGACGCTCGACGCGGACCGGAGCGCCTCGGCGACCTCCGTCGCCAGCGG
The DNA here is from genome assembly GCF_030269445.1 of Actinoallomurus iriomotensis. Lineage (GTDB taxonomy): Bacteria > Actinomycetota > Actinomycetes > Streptosporangiales > Streptosporangiaceae > Actinoallomurus > Actinoallomurus iriomotensis. The sequence continues at coordinate 225,008 of NZ_BSTJ01000011.1, read as the reverse complement.
TTCGACCGTTTACAAGACGACCCTGTCTAAAACTCGACACATCGCCATCGCCGTCAAGATCCCATCACAGGACAAAAGCGGCAAAGTGACGGTGACGGCGTACGCAGCGGGGGATGGCGTCACCGAGGTTTCGAAGCAACAGGCACTTACGGTGAAGAAGGCCGCGTCGCCGTCGCCGTCACCGTCGGCAACGAAGTCCGGTGGCTCCAGCAGCGGGTCAAGTAAGAGCGGCAGCTCCAGCGGGAGCAGCAGTAGCAGTAGCAGTGGCAGTTCGAGCACGTCGAACCTGCCTAGCGGGTTGGGTAAGTCGTCCGGGGCCGGGGCTACGCCGTCGGTCGCTCCCTCGAACGATCCGGCCGTGTTGCCCTCGATCGCGCCGACGCAGGCGCCGTCGACCGCGCCGGTCGTGAACACCGGCAACTCCCAGCAGATGCGCGGGACCACCGACGCCGCCGACGAGCTCACCTTCGACAAGCTCGCCAGCACCCAGGCGGCCTGGCTCGCCGCGCTGCTCGTCGCCTTCTCGCTGCTGCTGACGCAGGTACGCCTCGGGCGGGCGAACGCTCGCTCGCCGAAGCAGAAGGGCGCGCACCGCAGGACGCGCCGTTCCGGCGGCGCCGCGCACTAGTCCCAGCGAACCGGCCGCCGGTACTACAGGACGCCGGGGCGCATCAGTTCGTGGCAGGCGATCGCCGCGGCCGCGACCACGTTGAGCGAGTCGACGCCGAGGTCCATGGCGTCGCCGCTCATCGGGATGCAGACGGGTTCGTCGGCCTCGCGGAGCCAGCGGGAGGACAGGCCGTCGCCCTCCGCGCCGAGCATCAGGGCGACCCGCTCGCCCAGCGGCGCCTTGCCGATCGGCGTGGCCGACTGGTCCGGGGTGAGCGCCAGCAGCGTGAACCCGGCCGCGCGCAGTTCGGCCAGCCCGCCGTGCCAGTCGGTCATCCGGGCGTACGGCACGGCGAAGACCGCACCCATCGACACCTTGACCGACCGCCGGTACAGCGGGTCCGCGCAGCGGGGTGACAGGACGACCGCCTCGACGCCGAGGGCCGCGGCGCACCGGAAGATCGCCCCGACGTTGCCGTGGTCGACGAGGTCCTCCAGGACGAGGATCCGCCGTACGCCCGGCAGGAGCGCGCCGACGGACGGCAGCGGCAGGCGTTCCATCGACGCGAGCGCGCCGCGGTGCACCGGGAACCCGGTCACCGCCTCGGCCACCGCGTCGTCCACGACGTACACCGGCGCGTCGCCGAGCACGTCGGACAGGGGTTCGACCCAGCGATGCGCGGCCAGCACGGACCGCACGAGGTGGCCCGTGGCGATCGCCCGGCGGATGACCTTCTCGCCCTCGGCCATGAACAGGCCGTGCTCGGCCTCCAGGCTCTTGCGGAGGTTCACGTCGCGCAGGCGGGTGTAGTCGGCGAGACGCGGGTCGGCCGGGTCGGCGACGGGGATCAGGCGGGCCATGCCCCCAGTATCGCGGCCTCCACGGTGAAGACCGTGCTCCGCTCGGCCAGCGGTCCTCCTCCATCGGAGAGAGTGACCGCCGGGGCGCGCCCTTTGATCCCCTCGCTCCACTCGGCCAGGGGTCCTCCTACATCGGAGAGAGCGACCGCCGGGGCGTGCCTTTTGATTCCCTCGCTGCGCTCGGTCAGGGCAGCCGGAGTTCGGTGAAGAGGGCGCGGTGGTCGCTGGCGGGCTGGAGGTAGACCTTCACCCGTTCGATCGCGCAGCGCCGGTCGGCGAGCACGTGGTCGATCGTGATCGGCGGCCAGGGGCGGAACGTCGGCACGAGGCCCTGTCCGGTCGCGTCCGCGGCGTCCGTGAAGCCCTCCCCGATCAGGCGGCGCAGCGGTGCGTGGTCGAGTGTGGCGTTGAAGTCGCCCGCGACGATGCCGACCTCCCCGTGCGGGGTGGGCGGCGGGATCTCCTTCAGGTCGTGCCGCCACCTCGCGGCGTCCGGGCCGAGCGGCGCCGGCGGGTGCGCGGCGGTGAAGCGTACGGGCGCGGCGTCCGGCACCCGCACGATCGCGTTCACCATCGCGAACGTGGTGGGTCCGCGGTCGGGCTGTTCGGTGAGCGGATAGCGGGAGTACAGGCCGGTGCCCTCGGGGCCGCCGCGCGGGTCGATCACCCGGTACGGCATCAGGCCCTCGATGCCCGCCGCGTCGAGCCGCTCGGCCGCCGCCGGGGTGAACTCCTGCACGCTGAGGATGTCGGCGCCGGTGCGCCGGACGAGGTCGACCAGGCCCTCGTCGCCGGCCTGGCCGAACTTGAGGTTGGCGGTGAGGATCCGCAGCCGCGGGCCGGCCGCGTGCGGCTGCCCGCCGCCGAACGCCCTGGGCAGCACGATGCCGGCGTACACCGCGGCGACGGCGACCGTGACCGCGAGCGCGACCCGGTCGCGGGTCAGCGCGGCGACGGCGAGCGGGATGACCACGCCCGCCGCGACGTACGGCACCACGGCCATCGCCGGGATCAGGATCGAGGAGAAGGAGGACAGCCGGTCGACGCCGACGAGGCGGGCGACCGCCCACAGCAGCCAGACGGCCACGAGAATCCAGGTGATCACCGTTGTCCACCGCCGTCGCGTGACCGGGTGTGCCGTCGCGTCGTCGTCCCGTACGGTCGCGAGTCTCGTCATCTGCCGCTCCCCCGTCGACGTGGGCCCCTGCCCTACTGTGCACGACGAAGCTGACCGGCGGGTTCAGGTTCGCCCGTATACCAGACCGAATCCGTTGACGCCACGTGGGCGGGCCGTCACCGGCGCTCGCCCGCGGCGATCGGGTCAACCGGCCGTGACCGGGTTCCTTACCGCCTCCTTTCCACGACGGCGCAGCGCATCGGCCCGGAAGTCAACTCACGGGCGCTCACCGAAGTTGGTTTCTTTACCGGCGAGCAAGGTTTCCAGTCATGACCGGGCCGCGTTGACCTGCGGAAAGTTCTCACTGGCCTCTTTGGTCACATCGGGAAGGGGAGGCTACAGTGCCGCTCTATATCCACCCATCTCCCGCGAAAGAGGACATCGTGAGCGGACGTCGCCGCAAGGAGGAGCCCTCAGGCGGCACGCCGGAGGAGGGGTGGCCGGGCCGTCCGGTGCCGCCCACCGGCGCGAACTCCGGCGACACGGGTCCTCAACACCCGCCGTCCCAGCGGGATCCCTTCGGCGCGAGCGGCGGACGCGACCCGTACGGCGGTTACCCGAACGACCCCGCGGGCGGTGGCGGGTACGCGGGCGGCCCGGCTGACGACCGGGGCCCCGGGCAGGGGCGCGACGGCTACACCGGACCCGGTCTCGGCCGGTCCGGTGTCGGCATGGCGGCCGGCGGGTACGGCGGCTCGGACTTCCGCAGCCAGGGATACGGAAACTACGGAGGGCCGCCGAACGGTCCGGGTCAGGGCCTTCCCCCCCAGGGCGGCCCCGGCGGCGCGGGCCAGGGCGGTCCGGGTCAAGGCGGTCCCGGACAGGGCGGCCCCGGTCAAGGCGGTCCGGGTCAAGGCGGCCCTGGTCGAGGTGGCCCCGGACAGGGCGGCCCCGGTCAAGGTGGCCCCGGACAGGGCGGCCCCGGTCGAGGCGGCCCGGGTCGAGGCGGCCCCGGTCAAGGCGGCCCCGGGCAAGGCGGCCCCGGTCAAGGCGGTCCCGGGCAAGGCGGTCCCGGGCAAGATGGCTTCGGGCAGGACGACTTCGGGCAGGACGGTCACGGCCGCGACGGTCGGAGACGGCGCGGAAGCGGACGCGACGAGGGCGTCCGCCGCCGGGCGGGCTCGGCCCCGGGCGGCGGAGGGCGGCGCCGCGCCGCACGCCGCCGGTCGCTCAGCACGCTGATCGGCCCGCTCGCGGGCGCCATCGGCCTTGCCATCCTGCTCGGCGCGGGCGCGTACGCGCTCGCGGGACCGCGGGGCTGCGGCAGCCACGCGATCAAGCTCAACGTGGCGGCGGCGCCGGAGATCGCCCCGGCCATCAGCCAGGTCACCAAGTCCTTCGACGACGCGCGGCACTCGGTGAACGGCAAGTGCGTGCAGGCGACGGTCAAGGCGTCCGACCCGGCCGGCATGTCCACCGTGCTGTCCGGCGGAGGGTCCGTGCCGGGCGAGGCCGACCCGGACGTGTGGATCCCCGACTCCTCGCTGTGGGTCACGCTCGTACGCAGCACGGCCAAGGGCGCGTCGAGCGTGCATCTGACCCCGACCTCGCTGGCCAAGACGCCGATCGTCGTCGCCACGTCGCGGACGTTCGCCAACAAGATCCACAGTGAGGGCATCCGCCCGACGTGGGACATGCTGCTCAAGGCCACCGACGCGCTCTCCGCGGGCGCGGTGAGCAAGAACGACATGCTCCCCGCCGACTCGGTGCACCTGCAGATCCTCGACCCGAACCGCAACGCGGGCGGCATCGGCGCGGTGGTCATGACCCGCGAGCTGCTGCAGGGCGACCCGAACGCCGACCCGATCTTCACCCAGATCGTCCGCAACGTGCAGAACAGCCTCTCGCCGACGCCGCAGGCCCTGTTCGCCAGCTTCCACCGCGACCTGCACGGACGGGCGCCGGTGGTGATCGTGCCCGAGCAGGCGGTGTGGAAGTTCAACCGTGGCAACCCCTCCGCTCCGGCCACGGCGCTGTATCCCAGCGAGGGCCTGCTGAGCCTCGACTACCCGTTCACGCTCGCCACCGACGACGAGGACAAGGTGAGCGCGGCCGGCCTGCTCGAGCAGGCGCTCGGCGGCACCGAGGCGAAGAACGCCGTGCGCTCGCTCGGCTTCCGCACCCCCGACGGCCATCCGGGCGACGGCTTCACCACCCAGAACGGGCTGAGCCCGCGGGTGCCGCGCGCGCTGCCGACCCCGGCCGTCGGTGACGTCACCGACGTCATGCAGGCGTGGACCAAGCTCTCGCTGCGCACCCGGATGCTGACTCTCCTCGACGTGTCGGGGTCGATGGCCCAGCCGGTCGGGAACGGCCTGACGCGCATGCAGGCGACCGCGCAGATCGCGCAGAACGGCCTCGCGATGCTGCCCGACGACACCGACCTGGGGCTGTGGACCTTCTCCACGAACCTGAACGGCGCCCTGGACTACCGGACCGAGGTGCCGATCGGACCGTTGTCCACGCGTCTGGGTTCGGGCACGCGAAGGCAGGCGATCCTGTCCGCTCTCGGCCGCGTACGCCCGAAGCCGACCGGCAACACCGGCCTGTACGACTCGGTACTCGCGAGCGTGCGGTCGCTGCAGAAGACCTACAAGCCGGGCTACTACCACTCCGTCCTCGTGCTGACCGACGGGAAGAACGACGACGTCCACGGCATCTCCCTCGCCGGCCTGCTCAGCACGCTGAAGAAGGAGGCCGACCCGGACCGGCCCGTCGAGGTCGTCTTCATCGGCTTCGGGCCGGACGTGGACATGTCCGCGATGCAGAAGGTCGCCGCGGAGACCAACGGTGAGGCGTTCCACGCCCTGAAGCCTCAGGACGTGCAGCGTTTCCTGCTGGAGACGATCGCGCGGCGCATCTGCGCGCCGCAGTGCCACTGAAATCGCCAACACGAGTTCATATCGGTCTAATCATTCGCGAGAGGATTTTCTTGGAGTAGTGGCAGGATCCTGTAAACCAGGCTCCCGGCTGCGGCGTCTTGTACATGAAGGAGGCCCGACGGGAGCGGGGCGTCGGGCCTCCTTCTTCACTTCCGGGGGCCTGTCCGGGCATGACACTCTCGGGAGGACCCTGTGGCCGGTTGGCCCAGTCTCGGCCGTGTAGAGGATCGTCGGCTGGCGCAGTCGCTGCGCGACGGTGACGCCGCCGCACTCGCGGAGATCTACGACTTCTACGCGCCACGCCTGTTCGACTACTGTCACGCACTGCTCCGCGACCAGGACCTGGCCGCGGACGCCCTGCACGACTCGCTCATCGCGACGCAGGAGCACATCGGCAAGCTGCGCGAGCCGGAGCGTTTCCGCAGCTGGGTCTATGCCATCGTCCGCAACGAGTGCCTGCGGCAGCTCGCCGACCCGGAGCGGCCCGAACACGGCCACGCGGCGCCGGAGCAGAACGAGGACGCCTTCCTCGACGCCGAGGAGCGTCAGCGGCTCGAGGAGACCCGGCAGCTCGTGCACAGCGCCCTCGCCGGGATGGCCGCCCGCCACCGCGAGGCGATCGACCTGTCCGCGCGGCACGACCTGTCCGCCGAGGAGCTCGGCGGCGTGCTGGGCATCTCGTCCCAGCAGGCGACCGAGCTGGTCGCCCAGGCACGCGACGACCTCGACAACTCCCTCGCCGCCGCGATCATCGCACGTACGGGACGCGGCGACTGCCCGAGCGTGGCCGCGCTCGTGAACGAGGACGAGTGGCCGCTGCCGCAGGACGTCGCGCGCAAGCTGATCCGCCACATCGAGTCCTGCCCGGTCTGCCGCGACCGCCGCAAGCGCAAGGTCTCCACGAACCGGCTGATGCAGGTACTGCCGGTCGCGGCGATCCCGTCCGACCTGCGGATGGCGGTGCTGTCGCTCGCCGAAGCGCCCGACCAGCACGAGAACCGCACGCGCATCGCGCAGCGCGCCGAGCCGTTCGACGTGTGGGGCTGGCCGACCAGCCTCGAACGCCGCGCGCAGCCGGCCCGCAAGGAGAAGCGGGGCGACGGGACGTCCTCGCACCTGCTGCCGGCCGTCGCGGTGGCCGCGTGCGTCGTGCTCGTCATCGGGGCGATCTTCCTGCTGACGGGCGGCGGGTCGGACACCCCCAAGAACCTGAACAACAAGGTCCCCGGCGACGCCGCGGCCGCTCCCCCGAGCGACAGCCCGTCGGACTTCCCCTCGCCGACCGACAGCGTCGAGCCGTCCCCGTCGAAGACCAAGCACTCGCCGTCGCCCACTCCCACCAAGCACACGCCGACGCCGACCCCGACCACCCACCGCCCGGCCCCGCCGAAGACCCACAAGCCGGCCCCCAAGCCGACGCCGGGCACCCTGTCCGCCGACGGCACGTGCGACATGGACACGGGCACCACCTGCACCGTCACGGTGACGGCCGTCGGCGGTCTAGTGTCGTGGAACTCCTCGACCTCCGGTCCGGTGTCGGTCTCCCCGTCGAGCGGCAAGCTTGCGAAGGGAAGGTCGGTGCAGGTCACGGTGACTCGGAGCGAGGACACTTGTTCAGGGACGACCAGGAGCGCCACAGTCTTCTTCTCGCCGAACGGTTCCTCCAACGTCACCTGGTCCTGCTTCCCCATCGGCTGATCGTCACGGTATTTACCTGATCGGTGGGGCAGTGCCAGGATGCGCACATGACCCCCGATGCCGCCACCTTCAAAGCGGCTCGCGACTTCCTCCTGGCGCGGGCCGAAGACTACGACGCCGCACGCAACGGGTTCCGATGGCCCGACGCGCCCGGCCTGAACTGGGCCGTGGACTGGTTCGACGGCGTGCTCGCCGCCGAGTCGCCGGACGCCCCGGCGCTGTGGATCGTGGAAGAGGACGGCTCGGAGACCAAGCTCACGTTCGCCGAGCTCGCCGGGCGGTCGAGCAGGGTGGCGGGCTGGCTGCGGAGCCACGGCGTCGCACGGGGCGACCGGATCCTGCTCATGCTCGGCAACCAGGTCGAGCTCTGGGAGACGATGCTCGCCGCGATGAAGCTGGGCGCCGTCGTCATCCCGGCGACCACGCTGCTCACCCCGGCCGACCTCACCGACCGCATCGAACGCGGCGGCGTCCGGCACGTCGTCACCGGCGCCGGTGACACGGCCAAGTTCGACGGTCTCGCCGGCGAGTGGACGCGGATCTCGGTCGGCTCGGCCGAGGGCTGGCTGTCGTACGAGGACGCGTACGGCGCCGAGCCGTACGCCGGGGGTGAGGAGACGACGCACGGCGAGGACACGCTGCTGCTGTACTTCACCTCGGGCACGACGGACAAGCCGAAGCTGGTCGAGCACACCTACGCGTCGTACCCGGTGGGTCACCTGTCCACGATGTACTGGATCGGGCTGCGCCCCGGCGACATCCACCTCAACGTCTCCTCACCGGGCTGGGCCAAGCACGCGTGGAGCAACTTCTTCGCGCCGTGGAACGCCGGCGCCTGCGTGCTGGTCTTCAACTACACACGCTTCTCCGCGCCCGCGATGCTCGATGTGCTGAAGCGCTGCGAGGTCACGAGCTTCTGCGCCCCGCCGACCGTGTGGCGCATGCTCATCCAGGAGGACCTGTCCGCGTGGCGGCTCCCGCTGCGCACGGTCGTGGCGGCCGGCGAGCCGTTGAACCCGGAGATCATCGACCAGGTGCGCAAGCACTGGGGCCTGACCATCCGTGACGGGTACGGCCAGACCGAGACGACGGCGCAGATCGGCAACTCCCCCGGCCAGCCGCTCAAGCCCGGCTCCATGGGGCGGCCGCTGCCCGGTTACACGATCGCCCTGATCGACCCGGCCACCGGGGAGAAGGGCGACGAGGGCGAGGTCTGCATCGACCTGTCCGACCGCCCGGCGGCGCTGATGGTCGGCTACCACGGCGACGCCGAGCTGAACGACGCGGCCATGGCCGGCGGCTACTACCACACGGGCGACGTCGCGACGAGAGACGCGGACGGCTACATCACGTTCGTGGGCCGTACCGACGACGTGTTCAAGGCGTCGGACTACCGCATCTCGCCGTTCGAGCTGGAGAGCGTGCTGCTGGAGCACGAGGCGGTGGCCGAGGCCGCCGTGGTGCCCGCGCCCGATCCGGTACGCCTCGCGGTGCCGAAGGCGTACGTCAGCCTGGCGGCCGGGCACGAGCCGACGGCCGAGACGGCGCGCGCGATCCTCGCCCACTGCCGGGAGCACCTCGCGGCGTACAAGCGGGTGCGGCGCGTCGAGTTCACGGACCTGCCCAAGACGATCTCCGGCAAGATCCGCCGGGTCGAGCTGCGGGGGCTGGAGGACGGCGAACGCCGCTCGGAGGAGTTCCGCGAGGAGGACTTCCCCGACCTGAAGAGCTGAGGGGCCGGAGGGTCGAGGGTCACCGGTGACCGGTGACCGTCCGTCATGGGACTCGCGGCAGATCGCCGGATCTGACAACGCTCGGTAGCTGATCATGACTTAATTGCCATTAAATCCTCCAAAGTAGCTGTAAATGGTGGCAGGATCCTGTGAACCCACGCACCGGGTGGGGCGTCTGTGACCTCGTGCCCCACCAGTTCAGCAGGAGGACTCAGTGGCCGCATGGCCGAGTATCGACAGGGCCGCCGACCAGCGACTCGCGCAGTCGCTGTACGCCGGTGATCCCAACGCCCTGCCGGAGATTTACGACTCGTACGCCCCACGGCTGTTCGACTACTGCCACGTCCTCCTCCGCGACCAGGAGGCCGCGGCCCAGGCACTGCACGACTCCCTGATCACCGTCCAGGAGCGCATCGGGCGCATCACCGACGCGCGCCTGTTCCGCGGCTGGCTGTACGCCGTGACCCGGGAGGAGTGCCTGCGCCGCCGCGCGTACGGCGAGGCGCCCGCCGAGCGCCAGCGCGCGCCGGAGGCGGACGGGGCCGAGGCGGACGAGGCGACGCGCCGGCTCGTGCACGCGGCGCTGCTCGTGCTCAACGGCTCCCAGCGGGAGTCGCTCGACCTGTTCCTGCGGCACGAGCTGGACCCGCACGAGCTCGCCGAGGTCCTCGACGTGACGCCGCACGAGGCGTCCGTGCACGTGGCCCAGGCCCGGCACGACCTGGACGACGCGTTCGCCGCCGTGGTGGTGGCGGCGACCGGGCGCGAGGACTGCCCGAGCGTGGCGGCGCTGGCCGGTCCGCCCGACGCGCCGTTGGACACCGAGTCCTGCGGGAAGCTCGCCCGCCATATCGCGAGCTGCCCGATCTGCGGCGAACGGGGCAGCCGCAAGGTCGCCACCGCGCGCCTCCTGAACGCCATGCCTGCGGCGGCCCTCCCCGCCGCGCTGCGCTCGCGCGTGCTCGGCACGGCCGCGGCCCCCGAGCTCGCGGAGCTGCGGGAGACGATCGCGATGCGCGCCGATCCCGCGCCCGAGCCGGAACCCGTGCCGGAGCCGGGGCCGGAGCGCAGGGGCTCGCGCCTGTGGCCGGTCTTCGCCGCCGTCGCGTGCGTGCTCGTGATCGTGATCGGGGTGTTCCTCCTGCTGCCCGGGTCGGGCCAGGAGAAGACGAGTGGCCAGCAGCCCATCGCCGCGCCGAGCGAGTCGTCGTCGGCCGACGACCGGCTTCCGTCGGACTCGGCCGCGCCCGAGCCGTCCGCCAGCGACACACCGAGCCCGACCCCGTCCAAGTCGAGCAAGACCCCGACGCCGACCCCGAGCACGACGAAACCGCGCACCCACCACCCGAAGCCGAAGCCGCCGCAGCAGCCGGGCACGCTGTCCGTCTCCGGCTGCCACATGTCCGGCACCCGCCACTGCTCGGTGACGGTCACCGCCAAGGGCGGCCCGGTCACCTGGAGCGTGACCGGGACCAGCGGCAGCATCAACGCGGGCGGCGGCGGAAGCCTCAGCGCGGGCGGACACGCCTCGGTCACCGTCACGAGGACCGACAGCTTCTGCTTCGGCAGCGGCAGCGGCTCGGTGACGTTCGACTCGGGCGCGTTGGCGAACGTCACCTGGAGCTGCTGACCGGCCCACCGGGTGGTCCGGCGCCGCGGGCCTCAAGTGGCCCTTCTGTCCGGTCGTGCCGGGCCGTACGGTCGGGCGCATGAGTCTCATCGACAAGGCCGCGCGGCTGCGCGAGCTGCACCAGAGCGGGTCGCTTCTCATCCTGCCCAACGCGTGGGACGCCGCGAGCGCCCAGGTGCTCGCCGCCGCCGGATTCCCGGCGCTCGCCACCGCCAGCGCCGCCGTGTCGCGCGTGCTCGGCTACGAGGACGGTGAGGGCGCGCCGCCCGAGGAGATGTTCGCGGCGGCGGCCCGCATCGCGCGCAGCGTCGACGTGCCGGTCACCGTCGACGCCGAGTCCGGCTACGGGCTGACGCCCGCGGAGCTCGCCGAGTGCCTGCGGGAGGCCGGCGCCGCCGGTTGCAACCTGGAGGACACCCTGCACGGCGAGGCGGCCGGCGAAGCAGCCGGTGAGGAGCGCCGGATGGCGGGGCACGTCCTGGCGGACCTGAAGGCGCAGGCCGACCGCATCCGTGAGCTGCGGGCGGCCGATCCCCACCTGGTGATCAACGCGCGCACCGACGTGTTCGAGGACGGCGCGCTGCCGGGCGCCTCGCCCGCGGAGATCCTCGAAGAGGCGGTGGCGCGCGGCCGCGCGTACCTCGACGCGGGGGCCGACTGCGTGTTCCCGATCATGGTCACGGACGAGGCGGCGATCGGCGCGCTGGTCGAACGGCTTCCCGGACCGGTGAGCGTCCTCTACCGGCCCGGCATGCCGTCACCGGCCCGGCTCGCCGAGCTGGGCGTGGCACGGGTGACGTTCGGGCCGGGCCTGCACCGCGCGACCATGGCCGTGCTCGGCGACCTCGCCGGGCGGCTGCGGGACGGCGCCGCGCCGTACTGACCCGCTTCCGGCCTCGGCGATGTCACTTGCGTGCAATCGCGATCACATCGCGATCAAACGCGCCACAGTCGCTCTCAATGCTGGCAGGATCCTGTGTTCCCACGACCGGTGGGGACCCCTGTGACCTCGTGTCCCATAGTTCAGCAGGAGCACTCGTGGCGGGATGGCCGAGTCTCGACCGGAACGCCGACCGGCGGCTGGCCGCGTCGCTGGACGCGGGCGACGCCGACGCCCTGCCGCAGATCTACGACGCGTACGGCCCGCGGCTGTTCGACTACTGCCACGTCCTCCTCCGCGACCAGGAGGCCGCGGCCCAGGCCCTGCACGACACTCTGATCATCGTCCGCGAACGCGCCGGGCGGCTCCCGTACGCGCTGTTCCGCGGCCGGCTGTACGGCGTGGCACGGAAGGAGTGCCTCCGCCGCCGGGCGGACGCCGCGCCGCCCGCCGAGCGCCTCCTCGTCCCGGAGGCGGCCGGGGCCGAGGCGGACGAGGCGACACGCCCGCTCGTGCGCGCCGCCCTGCACGTGCTCAGCGCCGCTCAGCGCGAGGCGCTCGACCTGTTCCTGCGGCACGAGCTCGACGCGGACGAACTGGCCGAGGTCCTCGGCATGTCGCCGCACGAGGTGTCCATGCACGTGGCCCAGGCCCGGCACGACCTGGACGAGGCCTTCTCCGCCGTCCTCGTGGCGGCGACCGGGCGCGAGGAGTGCTCGGGCGTGGAGGAGCTGGCCCCGCCGGGCACGCCGCTGGACACGACCACCTGCGGGCGGCTCGCCCGCCACATCGCGAGCTGCCCGATCTGCGGCTCGCGGCGCGACCTCACGGTCACCAACGCGCAGCTGCTTCAGGCCATGCCCACGGCGGCCCTCCCCGGCACGCTGCGCTCCCGGGTGCTCGACACGGCCTCGGCTCCCGCGCTCGCGGACCTGCGGGCGACGATCGCGCGGCGCGCCGATCCCCCGCCTCCCGAGCCCGGGGCCGTACCGGAGCCCGACCACGCCGGACGGCGCCGCTGGCCGGTCGTCGCCGCCGTCGCCTGCGTCCTGCTCGTCGTGAGCGGCGTGTTCCTCCTCCTGCCCGGGCCGGGCCAGGACGAGGCGAGCGGCCGGTCCGCGCCGAGCGGGTCGTCCTCGGCCGACAGCCCGCTGGTGGGCTCGCCCGAGCCGGCCGGCGGTCCGACGCCGAGCCCGACGCCGGTGAAGAAGACCCCGAAGCCGGCTCCGCCGACGCCGTACACCCGGCGTCCGAGCTCGCCGCAGCGGCCGGGGACGCTGTCGGTGACCGGCTGCCACATGCCCGGCACCCGGCACTGCTCGGTGAAGGTCACCGCCCGGGGCGGCCCGGTCGCCTGGCGGGTGACCGAAACCACCGGCACCGTCACCGCGAGCGGCGGCGGAAGGCTCCGCGCGGGCCAGAGCACCTCGGTCACCGTCACCCGTACCGACCGGTTCTGCATCGGCGTTCCCAGCGCGTCGGTCACCTTCAACGCGAACGTGACCGCCACCGTCACCTTCAGCTGCTGACCGCGGGTGCGCGGCCGGTCAGAGCGCGCCCTCGTCCAGGACCTGGTGGGCGCGGTCGAGGTAGACCGGGACCGACGCGCCGATCCGGTCGAAGCCCTCGCCGACGGTCGCCTTCTGCAGGTACCGCGCGTGGATGCCCTCGAGGATGACGGCGAGCTTGAAGCAGCCGAACGCCACGTAGAAGTCCAGGTGGGACAGGTCGTGGCCGGTCAGGTCGGCGTACCGGCCGGCGAACTCCGCCCGCGTCAGGAAGCCGGGCGCCGAGGTCACGGTCGAGCCGACGGCGGTCGGCGTACGGTCGGCCTCACCGGCGTCGGCCCAGTAGGTGAGCGTGAGCCCGAGGTCGGACAGCGGGTCGCCGAGCGTGGACATCTCCCAGTCGACGACCGCGGCGATCTCCGGCTCCGGCCGCAGGCGTACGAGCGCGTTGTCGAGCCGGAAGTCGCCGTGCACGAGCCCGGTGAGCCCGTCGGACGGCAGCCGCTCGCCGAGGCGCCGGACGAGCCGGTCGTACGCCTCGTCGGTCCGCCCGCCCTCCTCGGCCGAGTGCGAGGACTCCCACTGGCGGCACCAGCGCTTGAGCTGCCGGGCCATGTACCCGTGCGGCCGGCCGAAGTCGCTCAGCCCGGCGCGTTCGACGTCGAGGAGGTGGATGGCGGCGAGCGCCTCCGCGAGCCGTTCGGACAGGGCGCGCGCCTCCGCGGCGGTGACGTCGGCGGCGTCCTCGGGGGTGCGCATGACCCGGCCCTCGACGTGGTCCATGACGTAGAACGGCGCGCCGATGACGTCCTCGTCGGTGCACAGGGCCAGGGGCGCCGGGACCGGCACGTCGCTGCCGGCGAGCGCCGAGAGCACGGTGTACTCGCGGCGCATGTCGTGCGCGGTGGGCAGGACGTGGCCGAGCGGAGGGCGGCGGAGCACGACGCGGCGGTTCTCCAGCCGGACGAGATAGGTCAGGTTGGACCGGCCCCCGGCGAGAAGGTCGATCCCCGTGATCGTCCCCTCCCCCGGCAGCGCCTCCGCCAGCCAGGACGACAGGTGAGGAACGTCGATTCCAGGGACGGACACCTGATCGGTCATGGGTCCTCCTTCGTCGGAGGGGGTGACCACAGGCGCGTGCCTTTTGATTCCCTCGCTTCGCTCGGTCATGGGCTCTCCTCGTTCGGCTCCCGCTTATTAGAACGCGACTCGGTCGGCCCGCGCGACCCGGGTTCGGGGCCTCCGGGGATCACCGCGGAGGCGCCGTCGCCACGCATCGGCCGGATCCGGCCCCGGGAGGGTGGCCGGGAGTCACGAAGGGTACGCCGTCAAACCGTCGATGCATCAAAACTGGACCAACAGGGGAGGTTGGCACATAAGTTCGCAAAGTTCACATGGTCGGAGCGAACTCCGCCCCACCTTGGTAAAGACTTGCACAGTGACCGTTCGGGACACGACCCGACCCGACTGGGGGGACTCATCGTGGCCGACGCATGGCTGCCCGGCGCCGTACGACTGCAATCCCGACACGACGGTGGCTCACTGCGGGGCGGAGCGCCTCGCGCCGTCTGGCATACGAGCGAGCACGACCCACTGGCGATCTCCGCGCGCTCGGTGGCACAGCACCTCGAGCAGCGGGGGACCAACGCCCACATCGTCTGGAACCCCTTCTCCGGCGAGATCATGCAGATGGTGCCGGCCACCCAGGCCGCGCTCCTGCTCCCGGACGGCGTCGGCCGGGAGGGCCGGAGGTGCCTGCAGATCCTCGTGGTCGGGCTCGCCCGCGAGCCGTTCACCGACGGCGCGATGCAGGGCCTCGGCCTGATCGTCGACTGGCTCGACACGTGGCAGGTGCCGCGGCGCTGGCCGGCCGGCGACCCGCTGGCGCCCCCGGAGGCGTACAGCGCCCCACGGGATCGCAGACCGTGGGCGCGCGGCGGTCACTTCGGCGTGTCCCAGGTGCCGCACGCGCAGGGCCCGGCCCCCGGCGCCATCGACACCAGCAGGATCACCGGTCCGGTCACGCCCCCGGAGATGCCACGGATCACGGTGGGCGAGGTGTCGCTGCCCGGCGCGGAGAGCCTGCCCATCGCGCACCTGGTCACCGGCGGCACGACCCCTGAGCCTCCGATCGAGGCGCCCACGGGGCCTACCGCCGACTCGCCTCCCGGACCAGCTCCCGTACGAGCGAGCACCCCGACCTGACCTGGGAGACCGTCGCTCCGCCGTACCCGAGGACCAGCCCGTGCACGCCCGGGCTGGTGGAGTAGCGCTCCCGCAGGGAGGACAGCAGCACGCCGCGCTCGGCGGCGCGCTCGATGACCACATCCGTCACGCCGGCCGGCAGCTCGACGACGAGGTGCAGGCCGGCGGTATCGCCGAGCAGCGGCAGGTGACCGAGCGTCTCCACGATCGCCGCGCGCCGGCGACCGTACTCGGCACGCATGCGGCGCACGTGGCGATCGAGGTCACCGCGTTCGAGGAGGATCCGCACCGCCTCCTGGGACACGACGGCCGTGCTGTCGCCCAGGCGCAGCCGGGTCTGGGCGATCGCCTCCACCAGATCGGGCCGGGCCACCAGCCAGCCGGTGCCGACGCCCGACGTCAGCGTCTTGGACGTGGTGCCGAGGTAGACGGTGTGGTCGGGCCCGAGGCCGTACAGGGCGGGCAGCGGGGCGACGTCGTAGCGGAACTCGCTGTCGTAGTCGTCCTCGACGATCAGCGCGTCCTCGCGCCGCGCCCAGGCCAGCAGCGCCTGCCGGCGCGGCACCGGCAGCCGTCCGCCGAGCGGGTACTGGTGGGACGGGGTCGTGTAGACCAGGCGCAGGCCGGCGGGCAGCGCGTCGACGATCAGCCCGTCCTCGTCCACCGGGCACGGCACCACCTCCACGTCCCGCGCGGCCAGCACCTCCCGCGCGTTGGCGTAGCCCGGCTCCTCCACGCCGGCGCGGTCGCCGGGCCGCAGGACGGTCGCGGCCAGCAGGTCGAAGCCGTTCGTCGCGCCGCGCGTCACCACGACGCGTTCGGAGGGGCAGGACACCCCGCGGCTGCGGCGCAGGTAGTCGACCAGGGCCGCGCGCAGCCCCGGCAGGCCGCGGCGGTCGGGCCGGGCCACCGGCGGTATCCCCGCCGCGAGCCGCCAGGCGCGCCGCCACGCGGGCGTGTCGAGCGCGCCGACCCACGGGATGCCGGGGTTCAGGTCGATGACGCCGGTCTCCGCCGGCTCGTCCCGCGGGGCGTACGCGGGCTCGGCCGGGACACTCTGGGCGGCGATGTCGGCGACGTACGTGCCCGAGCCGTGCCGGCCCTCCAGCCAGCCCTCCGCGTAGAGCTGCTCGTACGCGGTGGTGACGACGGTGCGGCTGACACCGAGCGCGGAGGCGAGCGCGCGGCTGGAGGGCAGCCGCTCCCCCGCGCGCACCCGCCCGTCGTTCATGGCCTCGCGGAGCTGGCGGCCGAGCTGTACGCTCAGCGGCTGCTTCGCGTCCCGCTCGACGACGACCGGCAGGTCGAACTGGTTCCGCGGCAAAGTGGCTTCCCTCTTCGACGTCTCAGTGGCCATTCTCTGCAAGCCACTTGGATCCTAACGTGGGACGTATGAGCACTTCAGCGCCCCTTTCCAGTACCGAGCGCACCCGGATCCGGCGGCTGCCCGAACGTGCCGCGTCGGACCGTTCGGCCCTCTATGAGATCCTCGACGCCGGCCGGATCTGCCACCTCGGTGTGGTCGTGGACGGGTCGCCCCGCGTCATCCCCACCGGCTACGGGCGGGACGGCGACACGCTCTACCTCCACGGCTCGACGGGCGCGACCAGCCTCCGTACCACCGAGGACGTCTGCGTCACCGTCACCCACCTCGACGCCCTCGTCCTCGCCCGGTCGCTGTTCCACCACTCGATCAACTACCGCAGCGCCCTGATCTTCGGCCGCCCCCGCACGGTCACCGACCTGGAGGAGAAGCTGACCGGCCTGCGCGCGCTGGTCGAGCAGCTGACGCCGGGGCGCTGGAACGTCGCCCGCCGGCCCACCCGCAAGGAGCTCGCCGCGACCTCCGTCCTGGCCCTGTCCCTGGAGGAGGCGTCCGTGAAGACGCGGCAGGGACAGCCGAGCGACGACGAGGAGGACTACGCGCTGGACGTGTGGGCGGGACTGGTGCCGGCGGTCCAGTCGTTCGGGCCTCCCGTGCCCGACCCGAAGCTGCGTCCGGGCATCGCCTACGTGTGACGTACCCCACAGTCGGCCCGCCTCGGTCGCCGGATCCGCGGTTCTCCTCACTCAAAGTGTCCTGGCAGGACTTATGGTGAAGGTCATGAACGACCGGCTGGTCTGGATCGACTGTGAAATGACCGGGCTCGATCTGCGGCACGACGCGCTGATCGAGATCGCGGCTCTGGTGACCGATGGTGAGCTGAACATCCTCGACGAGGGCATCGACCTGGTGATCAAGCCTCCGGAGGAGGCCGTACGCCAGATGTCCGAGGTCGTGCACGAGATGCACACCACCTCGGGCCTGCTCGAAGAACTGCCCTCGGGGATCACGCTGGCGGAGGCCGAGACCAAGGTCCTCGACTACGTGCGCCAGCATGTGCCGGGGGCGAAGAAGGCCCCGCTCTGCGGCAACTCGATCGCCACCGACCGGTCCTTCCTCGCCCGTGACATGCCCGCGCTGGACTCCCACCTGCACTACCGCATGGTCGACGTCTCCTCCATCAAGGAGCTGGCCCGCCGCTGGTACCCACGGGCGTACTTCGCCAGCCCGCCGAAGAAGGGCGGCCACCGGGCCCTGGCGGACATCACCGAGAGCATCACGGAGCTGCGCTACTACCGCGCCGCCGTGTTCGTGCCCCACCCGGGCCCGGACTCGGAGACGGCGCGTGCCATCGCCGCGAAGCTCGGTGACTGAGGACCCGTCGGGAACCGCTACACTGCTTCATGCCGCCTTGTGCGGCCGCGGTGGGTGTAGCTCAGTCGGCAGAGCACCAGGTTGTGGTCCTGGGTGTCGGGGGTTCAAGTCCCCTCACTCACCCCAAGTAGTACGAAGGCCAAGGGCCTGGTCGTCGAAATCGGCGGCCAGGCCCTTGGTGTTGCTCCCGACCTCGTGTGCCGCGTCATCGGTCGTCGGCCATCGGAATCTCGATGAGCAGTGATGTGCCGCCGCCTGCTGGACTTGTGATCTTGAGCGTGCCGCCGAGTGCCTCGACACGGTCTTTGATGCTGAGGAGTCCTGATCCGCGGTCGGGATCGGCTCCTCCCTTCCCGTCGTCACGGATCGCGAGCCGGATGATCGCACCCTCGACGACGAGGCCGACGTGTACCACGGAAGCGTCCGCGTGCTCGGCCGCGTTCGTCAGTATCTCCAACACGACGTGGTAGACGGTCGCTTCGAAACGCTCCGGCAAATCCCGGGCGACGCACATGTTGAGCTCAACTGGAATCGGGGAACGGCGCGCAAGCGTCCTGAGGGCGGGTTCGATGCCCCTCCTGGACAGGAGTACCGGAAGAAGGCCTCGGGCGATCTCACTCAAATCTGCGATGGCCTCGTCCAAAGCTTGAGCCATGTGAGACAGCCGTGCTCTCAGCTGGGGCGGCGCTGCGGCCTCTACAGAACGCATTTCGAGCAGGAGCGAGACCAGACGCTGTTGCATTCTGTCGTGCAGGTCGCGCTCGATGAGGCGGCGGGTCGCGTCGGCCGCGTCGATGGCGCGGGCTCGGGAGGCTCGCAGTTCGGCGCGGCTCTCGACGTTCTCGATGGCGACGACCAGCAGCTCGGTGAAGTTGAGCATCCGCTCCTCGGTGCCCTCGGGCAGCGGATCGGACGTCGACGCGACGAGCACCACCCCCCACAGGCGCCCACCGACCTTGACGGGACACCCGACCTCAGCTTTGACCCCCATGCTGCGCAGCGCAGAAATGACCTCACCGCCACCTACAACGGCTTCGAAGTCGTCCATGCGTACCGGCGCCTTCGTCCTCGCCACGAGTTCCCGGACGGTCCCTACCTCGAGCGGGAAGCGCGAGCCGAGGGGCAACGTAGCGACATGACCGGCATTCCAGATACCGACCGAGGTCGCGGTGGCGTCCTGCTCGTAGCGGATCACTGCCGCATGCCGTGCCCCCATGATCTGTCCCAACTCGCATGCGACCGCACCGAAGATCTCGCCCGGGGGGGCACCGCGCGCGACGAGCGTCGCCAAACGCCTCAACGCCGCCTGCTCGTCCGCGACCCGGCGTAGCTCGTTCAGATCAGCAGAGACTGGAATGGTCCGCGTACCTCGATCTGCGTCCGTTCTGATGCAAAGTCGTTTTGGCCCCGCAGTGAGTGCCCTGCCCAGTACTCACGATCCACATGTACGGACAACGCGTCTTTGGAGCCAGACACTCGACGTCACCAGGTCCGGCGGTCCGGCCTGTCCGACCGCTGTCCTAGGGTGACGGCCATGGTCGACATCGAGGTGCGGAGCCGGATGCCCGGCACGTCCGGCGACGATCTGCCGGCGGTGCTGGTGCGGCTGGCCGAGGATCGCACGACGGTGCGGGAGCTGATCCGGCGCACGGTCGAGGAGCAGATCCGGGCCCTGCGCGCCGACACGGCGCGCCGCCGCCGGATCCTCGACCGCCAGTACCTGTCCGGCAACGATCTCCGGACGCAGGCCCGCAACGGCGCGATCAAGATGCCGCCGCAGGCGCCGGCGGACCCGGACGTGACCACGGAGGTGGGCCGGGCGCATCGGGCCTTCTCCCGGGGCACGTTCGCGATCTTCGCCGGCGGGCGGCAGGTCGTCGACCTGGACGAGGAGTTCGCGCTCCGGCTCGGTGAGCCGGTCGTGTTCCTGCGGCTGGTCGCTCTGGCGGGAGGCTGATCGGGGTGGAGCGCCCCATCCCCGAGGGCTACGTCGACGTCGTCCACGAACACCGCGCGGCGTTGTGGCGGCTGGTGGACCAGGCGCGGGCCGCGGCGAAAACCGGCGACTCGACGGCCCTTCGGGACACCGCCCAGGAGATTCGGCTCCGGCTCAAGCAGGGCGACGACCAGACGATCGGCAACCTGGCACCGCACGTGGACGACATCGTCGCGGAGCTCGACGAGCTCTACGACGCCGTCTTCCCGGCCGGCCGGCCGGACGACATCACCGGCCTGCTGGCCGCGCCGTGGCCGACGGCTCACCGGAAGGCCCTGCTCGCCGCGTTCCTCGGATGCGACGTCCGGCACCGGCTGGTGCTGGACGAGGTGGCGGAGCGGGCCATCGCCGCCGCCGACAACCACCTGCTGCGGATCCTCATTCTCACTCCGCTCGGCACCCTGGGCCGGGAGGCGGTGGCGCGGATCCTCGACGGGCTGCACCGGGCGGACGCCCTGGACGCCACCGTGGTCGAACAGGCCTTCACCGATGACCACTACCTCGGCTACGCCGTCCTCGGCCGGTCACCGACCGGCGACCCGACCGGCCGGCCGCTGGCCTGCGCGGACGCCGTACGGGACCATGTGGACGCGCTGACCTGGCGACTCGTCTCCGCCCCGGTCCCGGCCGACTGGGACGAGTTGCCCAAGGTGCCGACGCCTCGTGGCCTGCGATTCGTGCGGGCGGCGCTGACCTGGCACGGTGACCAGCGCGTGGCCGACCATCTCGGCGTGGCCGAACTGACCGGCGAGGAACGCACCGCCCTGCTCGACCTGCTACGGGACCGGCCGGTGGAGGAGCAGCGCCAGGCGTTCGAGTGGCGGCTGCGCGCGGGTGACGCCGACACGCTACTGCCGCTGTTCGGCCTGCAACGCGCCGCGCCGTTGCTGCGCCTGATCCGGGCGATGCCGGTCGGCGAAGCCACCCGCCACGACCGGGCCGTCCTCCTCGCCGCGATCGAGGACGCCCGCGTGGACGCGACCCGGCGTCTGCTGGACCTCGTACCGAATGAGCTGGTCTCCGCGGTCATGGGGTCGAACCGCGTCCAGGTGCTGAAACGCGTCAAGCACCACGCGCTGCAGGGCATCGCCGCGTTCGGCATGCTGCCCCTCGCCCCGGACGAAACGGTTCTGGATCGCTACCTGGCGTTGCGCGAGTCCGCGAAGAAGGGCGCCAAGCTCGGTCCCAACCGCAGGCACAGCCACGCCGCCGCGATCGCGGTCGCCCTCGACCATCTGGCGCAGGTGGCCGGCGTCGCGGACGCCAGCCGCCTCGAATGGGACTGCGAGGCGCGCATCGCCACCGAGACGCCTGCGGAGGTCGACGTCGGCGATTACCGGATCGCGTTGCGGTTCGACGGCGCCGACCCGACGATGACGGTCCGCCGGGCGGGCAGGGCACTGAAGTCGGTGCCGGCCGCCGTCCGGTCCGACCCCGGCTACCAGGGGCTGCGTGAGCATCAGGAACGACTGCGGGACCAGGCTCGCCGGATGCGGACCGGGCTGGTGGAGCGGCTGGTCGCCACCGCCGGGACGCTGACGCCGGACGAACTGGCCCGGCTACGGTCGCTGCCCGCCGGTGCGGCGATGCTGCCCGCGCTGCTCTGGCGGGACCGCGCGGGGACGATCGACCTGCTCGACCAGCTCGACACCACCGGTCCGGTCACCGCCGTGCACCCCGTCGAACTGCACGAGCGAGGAGTGCTCTCCCGCTGGCAGGCGGAGATCGTGCGGCGCCGGCTCCGCCAGCCGGTCAAGCAGGCGTTCCGTGAGTTGTACGTGCTCACTCCGGCGGAACGCGAGGCGGGCGACGTGTCGCGGCGGTTCGCCGGGCAGACGGTCGGCGGCGCGGTCGCGGGCCGGTTGCTGTCCGGCCGGGGCTGGTTCACCCACGGCGAGTACGACGACCACCAGGCGACCCGCGCCGTCGGAGACGGTCTCATCGCTGCGCTGCGCTGCGACTTCCACGGCTACTTCGGGCTGGGGGACGTCCTCGTCGGCGAGGTCCGCTTCCTGACCGGCGGCCACCGCGACCCGGGCCGTTACGGCGCCCCGACCGGCTCGGGCAGCGTCGGCGGCACACCGGTGCCACTGGCCGACGTGCCGCCGGCGGTGTTCTCCGAGGTCATGCGAGACCTGGACCTGGTGGTGTCGGTCGCCGGCACCGAGCCGGAGACATACCTGTCGCCGGCGCAGGCGGCCGGCCGGGCGCAGATACTCGCGGCGCTCATCGCCGACCTGGGGCTGGCCCGGGTCGCCGTCGAGGGAAACTCGGCCGTGGTGAGCGGCACCCGGGCGACCTACCGGGTGCATTTGACGAGCGGCAGCATCCACGTCGACCCGGGCGGCCACCTTTGCGTGGTGCCCGCCTCGTTCGGCGCCACGGCGCACCGGCGACTGTTCCTGCCGTTCGCCGACGAGGACCGGATGACGAGCATCATCCTGAGCAAGGTGCTCCTGCTCGCCGAGGACGAGAAGATCAGCGACCCGTCCATCCTGGCCCAGCTCGCCTCCCTCACCGGCAAGGCCGAGGACGCCTGAGCGGTCCGCGGTCGGCCGGGACCCGGCGAGTCAGTGCACGGCGCGGGTGCCGCCGTGACGGCGGCCGATCCGGATTCCGCCGAACACCAGGTCGGCGATGAAGACCACGATCCCGATGATCAGCAGGAAGAAGAGGCCTTTCACCACCCACCCCGCGATGCCGAGTCCCACCGCCACGAGGATGAGGGCCAAGAACAGCGCCATGTCGCGCCTCCTTACAAAGTCCCTGTTCAGGGACATACCCGCCGAATGACGTCCGTACGACCCGGACGCTGGGAACACCGCACTCCGTTCCTCCCGGATCCGGCTCCGGTCCGTGATAGGCATCGGGACGTGAGACGCCTTGTACTGCGCACCATGGTGTCGTTGCCGATCCTCCTCGCCCCGACCGATCGCGTGGGAGCGGCGACGGCCGCCGGACCGGAGGAGGCGCGGGCTCCGGTGGCGGTCCGGGCTCCGCTCAGCGCCGGAGTGCTTCGGGCGATGGCCCGGAAGCGGGTGTCGGCCGACGCCGCCGTCGCCGATTACTGGACCGCCGATCGGATGGAAGCGGCCGACCATGTGCCGGGGGGCCGTCCTGATGCCGGTCGGCGGCTCCCGCCCGTACGGGCCGTGGCTCAGAAGACGAGCACGGGTCGGATCAGCAGCCGGACGGTGGGGAAGGTCTTCTTCCGGAGCTCCGCCAGCGGCCGGGACTACTCATGCTCCGCCGCGGCGGTCAGTAGCCCGTCCAGAAATCTGATCAGTACCGCGGGTCACTGCGTGTACGACCGGGACGGCGGCTGGCATCAGAACTGGGTGTTCGTTCCCTTCTTCGATCGCGGCCGACGGCCGTACGGGATCTGGCGCGCGACCTGGCTGGCCGCCTTCACCGGCTGGGTGGGGCGGACGGAGCCGGGCCTCGACGTGGCCTTCGTGAAGGTGGCCGCCGCCGATGGCGGATCGCTGGTCGATGCGGTCGGCGGCAACGGGATTCGCGTCGGATCCTCGTCTCGGACGCGGCGGCTGACGATCCTCGGGTACCCCTTCCTGCCGCCCTACCCCGGAGACCGGCAGTTCTCCTGTCAGGGCGTCACCGTGCCGGCCGGGCGCCGCCTGCGGATGGCGTGTCCGCTGACCACCGGTGCCAGCGGAGGCCCGTGGCTGGAGGATTTCGACGCGGCGACCGGCCGGGGCTACATCGGCGGAGTGACCACCAACACCGACCTGGCCAACACCTCGTTGTGGAGCCCGGACTTCGATGACGGAGTGTGGGCCTTGTACCGCTACGCCGATCGGCTATAGGCCACGGGGTCCAGCCACAGCCGCGGCGAGCCGGGGTCACGAAGCCTGCGTAGGAAGGTCAGGACGCCCGCGGTGCCGGTCGACCAGCTCCCGCTGCTGCCGTGGAGCGAGGTGTCGGGGAAGACGGGGGCGTCGGCCGGCCCGCCGGCCCTGTCGAGGATCAGGTCGGCGACCCGGTGCGCCTGGCCGAGGTACGTCTCGTCTCCCGTCAGCTGGACGAGGTCGAGGAAGAACTCCCCGATTCCGGCCAGCCCGCAGCACTGTGTGAGCGCGTACATGCGCGGCGCGAGATCGCGGCAGGCCGCGGCCGCTTCGCGGGCCAGATCCAGATGACCGTCCGCGCCGAGCTCGTGGGCGGCCCGTACGAGTGTCGCGCCGATCCCGGCGAGCCCCTGGCAGAACGACGCGTGCATCGGCTTGGCCGAGGGGGACCTGGCGGCGTCGATCAGTGGCACCACATGCTGGGCAAGCAGGTCGCATCGCTTGCGCAGGGCGGGTTCGACGGCGTCGCCCGTCGCGACCGCCCGGTAGGTGAGCAGGAAGTGCACGATCCCGGCGAGGCCGTGCGAGAAACCCAGGGTGCGCGACACCTGCGCGCAGTCGGCGTAGTCGGGCGTCTCCTCGGTCAGGGCCGAGTCGCTCGCGAGGAGCCGTGCCGCGCACTCCGCGGCGAGGTCCCTGCGGCGGGCGTCATCGGTGAGCCGCCACGCCAGCAGTTGCCCGGTGCCGATGCCCGCCAGGCCGTTGTGCTGATCGTCCGCGGTCACGCGGGAGAGCACCGGCCGGGCCATGGGCTCGGCGAGGGAGACCAGGATGTCGTCGTCCAGCGTGATGCCGGCCGCGGCGAGGAAGACGGCGATGCCCGTGTCGCCCGTGTAGAACGCGGGCCGGCCGTGGCGCAGGGTCCGCTGCCCGCTGGTCCAGTAGGCCAGGGCCCGCGCCAGGTCCTGAGCGGGCCCGTGGTGCAACAGCTCCATGCCGATGCCGGCGCCGCCGCGGTAGACGTTGACGGGGCTGGCCACGATGCCGCCGGTGAGATCCGTGCCGGCCATGAGCCGGACGGCGTACCGCGAGACCTCCGTGACGCTGTGCTCGATCGCCGTGTTCAGCCGACGGGTCCGCTCGGCGGCGGACCGTACAGGGGCATGCGAGGAGGGCGGGACCGCGGGTTCGCCGCGGAAGCGGCCCGAGCGGATCGCGTCCGCCGCCATCCGCCGTCGTCCGGTGTCGGCGGCCAGCAGCCCGAGGATCGTGTCGCTGATTCCGCCACGCCCGTCCAGGACGGCGGCGGCGCGCTCGGTGTCGTGGTTGTACGGATCGTCGGTGAGCCAGGTCGGCGGCAGGCCCGTCGCGGCGTAGAAAAGTGTGGCGCCCAAGGAGTAGTAGTCGGCCTCCACGGTGGCCGGCTCGTCGCGTTCTTGTTCGGGCGGGCTGTAGCCGGGGGTCCACCCGAACATCTGCGGGCCCTCGACATGGCTGATCTCGAAGTCGACCAGGCAGGGACGGCCCGTGGCGCCGTCGAGAACGATGTTGGTCGGGCCGACGTCGCGTACCAGCACCCCTCGCTCATGCACCTGGTCGAGGAGCGCACCCAACGCGGCGGCCAGCCGGGGAAGGCTCCGGCCGCGTGGCGCCGGGTCGGCGGTGTAGAGCCCGTTCTCGGCGACGTCCCGGCCGAGCACCAGCGCGCCCATGTCGGTGATGGCGAGATATTCGCGGTCGCCGTGCCGGAAGTGGTCGACCACCGTGGGTATCCCGTCGAGGCCGCGCAGCTTCTCCAGCACGTACCGCTCGTTGCGCAACCGAGCCCGCGAGTCGCGTCCCCGGGAGTCCTCGTTGACGAAGGCCCGCGCCTCCTTGATGATCACTTCCCGGTCTCCGGCGAGGTCGACCGCTCGGTACACGACGCCCTTGCCGTTGCGGGTCAGCGCCCGGACCACCTCATAGCGCCCGCCGAGCATGGCTGCCCCGGCCTCGCCGGCGCGCTCGACGGCGGCGGCGGCGAAAGGGTCGGGGGCCCACGGAGGCTGCCAGAAGGATTCGCCCGCGGCGCCCGGCGACGTCCGGCCGTCCGGGCCGGTGACGACGAGTTCCAGGTCGCCATCGTCGTTGTCGGCGTAGGTCGCGCGGAAGGGCCCGTACCGGTAGTAGACGGGGGCGTCCGGTGCGACGCGACGGTCGCTGTAGACGCGGGGCCCCTCCAGCCCGGCGAGGTCGGCGGCGAGCCGACGGGCCAGATCCACCACATCGGCTTCGTCGGCATAGATCGTCACGGCCTTACCGATCGAGCCGGGATGGTTGTTGGAGGAGTTGAGGTCCCGCAACAGCGGGCCGGACCTGATGACCTTGAAGTGGCAGGGAACGGACAGCAGCGCGGGCAGGCTCCGCCGGAGCGTCTCCAGCAGCGTCACGGGGCGCGCGGCCAGGTGGATCTTCCAGCCCTGCGGTGGAAGCCGGAACCCCGGATCCTCGACGACGAGCCACATGCCGTTCGGGTGGTGCGGCCGGGAGTGTCCGGCGACCGACTCGGCCAGTGCGGCACGGACGGCTTCCTCTTGGGGCCCGAGGGCGGTGTCGATGGGCATGTTCGCCGGCCTTCCCGCTCGATACTCCTCGCCGGCGCACGGCCGGTCCGTGAAAAGCCCGAGGGACCATCACGTTCGATGGCCCCTCGGTCGCCCGGCGGTCAGAGCACGCTCGCCGCGGGCGTCAGCACGGTCGCCCGGTCAGGCCTGGGTGCTGAAGTCGTCGCACAGCTTGGTCATCCCCCAGTGACACACCGTGCAGCTGTTGGCCTGGAACTCCGGCGCCTCCGACGGTACGGCGGCCAGGGACTCCGGCTCGATCACACCGGCGTCGCGGGGTTCGGTCAGCGTAAGCATGCTCTCCTCCTTGGTCACTCTCTGTCACTGAATGCATGCACAGAGTAACATAACGGTGCTGGACGGCAATAGAAGGCGACGTTCGAGCACCACGCACCATGAACCATGGGAGATCAGATGACCACCCGTTTGCCCCCCGGCGACAGCCGGTCCGCTCCCGGCAGCGAGGACGCCGGATCCTCGCCGAGCGCCGCGGCGGCGGTGCCGGTCATCCACGCTCGTGGCCTGGCCAAGTCCTATCCGGAGGGGCCCGCCGTACGAGGGATCGACCTGACCGTTCCGGCCGGTCAGACGTTCGGTTTCCTCGGCCCCAACGGCGCCGGGAAGACCACCACCATCGCGATGCTGTGCACACTGACGGCGCCGTCCGCCGGACGGGCCCGGGTCGCCGGCCATGACGTGACCACCGACGCGCACCAGGTACGGCGCCATATCGGGCTGGTCTTCCAGGACACGACTCTCGACCAGGGGCTCACCGCCTGGGAGAACCTCCGTTTCCACGCGCGCCTTCACGGCGTCCCGGCATCCACCGCCCAGACACGTGCGCGGGAGCTGCTGGACCTGGCCGGCCTGAGCCACCGGCGCGACTCCCTCGTGGGGACCTTCTCCGGCGGCATGAAACGCCGCCTGGAAATCGTGCGCGGTCTCATGCATCGACCCCGTGTGCTGTTCCTGGACGAACCGACCATCGGCCTCGACCCGCAGACACGCGCCCAGATCTGGGACCACCTGCATCGGCTACGACGCCAAGAGGGGATCACGCTCTTCCTGACGACGCACTACCTGGATGAGGCCGAGCACTGCGACCGCATCGCCATCATCGACGACGGCCAGATCATCGCCGAGGACACCCCTGCGGCGCTCAAGACCGTGATCGGCGCGGACCGCGTCGAACTCCGCACGAACGACGACCGGGCCGCCACCGCGCAACTGCGCGACCGGTTCGGCCTCGACGCCGTCGCCGACGGCGACTCCCTGTGGCTCCGTGTCGAAGACGGTGCCGCCTTCGTGCCCCGCATGTGCTCGGCCCTCACCGTCACGATCCGATCGGTCACCGTCACGCGGCCGAGCCTCGACGACGTGTTCTTCCACTACACCGGACGCACCATCCGCGAGACCGACCAGCCGGAGGCCGGGCGATGAACGTACCGGCACCCGCTCTGGCCGCCCCCCGGGCCGCCCGGCGGCTCACCGGCGAGCTGGCCGCCCTGCTGGTGATCTGGCAACGCGACATGCTGCACTACCGCCGCGACCGATTCAAGATCCTCGTCACCGTGCTCCAGCCGATCATGATGCTCACGGTCCTGGGCGCGGGCCTGGCCTCGCTGCTGCCCGCCACCCCCGGAGGCGCCGACTACCGGACCTTCCTGTTCCCGGGCATGTTGATGATGACGGTTCAGGCCCCGGCCATCTCCGCCGGTGTCGCGCTGGTGACCGACCGGCAGTCGGGCTTTCTCCGTGAGATCGTCATGGCCCCCGTACGCCGGGAGACCGTGCTCATCGGCCGATGCCTGGGAGGCGCCAGCATCGCCACCTGCCAGGGCGCCCTGCTCCTGCCGCTGGCCGGGATCGCCCGGCTGCCCTACGACCCGATCACGCTCGCCCTCCTGCTGGGCGAAATGGTGATCAACGCGTTCATGATGACCGCGCTCGGTGTCCTGCTCGCCATAGCGATCACCCGCACCGAGTCCTTCTACGCCGTACTGAGCATCGTCACGATGCCGCTCATCTTCCTGTCCGGAGCGATGTTCCCGGTGAGCGGCCTGCCCGGCTGGCTGTTCTCCGCGGTCCTGGTCAACCCGGTGAGCTACGCCGTCGACGCGCTCCGCCGTACGACCGTCGCCCGCCTGCCGGGCCCCGTACCCGCGACGCTGTTCGACGGACCACGGTGGGGCGGCTGGCGTCCACCCGTGCTCCTCGAACTGGCATGCATCGTCGTGGCGGGCGTCGCGATGCTCGCCCTGGCGAGCCGCCGCTTCAGCCGGAACCCTTGACGGGGGCCCGGCACGCGTCGCCGATGGAGTAGGCGGCGATCAGGGTGAACACGTACGCCTGCACGGCCTGGACGAACACCTCCAGGGCGGTCACGACGACCGTGAAGGCGACGCCGACGACGCCGACGGGCACACCGAGCGGCGTCGGCGCCTGGATGAGGAAGTGGTAGCCGACCGTCGCGAAGAGAGCCACGAGCAGATGGCCGGCGAACATGGTGGCGAACAGCCGCACGGCATGCATGAACGGCCGCAGGACGAACGTGGACAAGAACTCCAGCGGCGCGACGAGAGCGGTCTCGGCCCTGGACAGGCCCGGCGGGCAGGTGGCGTGCCTGACGAAGCCGATCAGACCGTGGTTCCGGACGCCCACCACCCACATGACCACGTACACCAGCGCGGCGAGCACGGCGGGAAAGGCGATGTGCCCGGTCACCGGGAACTGGGCCGGCGGCACCACCGCCATGAGGTTCGCCATCCAGACGAAGAAGAACAGGGAGAGCAGGAGCGCCATCCAGCGGTCGCCCCGGACGCCCATCATCGGCCGGGCGATCTGGTCGCGGACGAACAGGTAGGCCAGCTCGCCGAGATTCTGCATCCGGCCGGGCACGAGCGCCGGCCGGGCGAACGCCGGGACGCCGAGGGCCTGGTCGCTCTGTCCATGCGACGGCTGGCGTCCGACCTGGACGCCGGCCCGATGTCGCCGTACTCCTACATCACCGGCAAGGACGAGCTCATCGAACTGATGGTCGACGCCGTCACCGCCGAGTTCCTCCGCCCGGACGGTACGGCGCGCGGCGACTGGCGGGGCGAGGTACGCGGCCTGGCGGACCGCATGCGGTCGGCCATGCACCGCCACCCCTGGCTGGCGGAACTCGGCCTACGGCGCCAGGCCGCGAGCCCCAACCGGATCCGGCTCTTCGAGCAGGTCCTCGGAGTCCTGGACGATCTGGGGCTGAGCATGGACGCGATGCTCACCACCATGAGCATGATCTTCGTCCACGTCCACGGGTTCGTGCAGATCGAACTCGCCGATCAGGAGGGTCAGAGACGCACCGGCCTGGACCTCGCCGGCTGGATGCGGCGGCAGGTCCCGTACATCGAATCGGTCGTCGGTGGCGGCGAGCACCCGATGTTCGCCCGGATGACCGCGGAGGCCGGCCGTACTCTGACCGGATTCGACGACCGCTGGGACTACGCACTGGAACGCCTGCTGAACGGCGTCCAAGGTTCGGCCGCGAAGCCGCCGGGCCGCCCGTGAGACCGCTTCTCGTGGGTAGGGCAGCGGACGAGACCCGTCGCACGGATCGGCCGGCGGGGTCCGTCACCAGGTGAAGGAGAGAGATCATGTCGAAGCCGCCCCTCCCCGAGTCCGCGGTCACCATGCTCGAGAAGGCCAACCCGGCGGTCATCGCCACCCTGCGGTCCGACGGTCAGCCGGTGTCCACGGCCACCTGGTACCTCTGGGACGACGGCCGGGTGCTGATCAACATGGACGAGGGCCGCAAACGGCTCGACCACATCCGGAGTGATCAGCGGGTCTCGCTGACGGTCCTCGACGGTGACGACTGGTACAACCACGTCACCCTGATCGGGCACGTCGCCGAGACGCACGACGACGAGACCCTGGCCGACATCGACCGGCTGTCCCAGCACTACACGGGCCGGCCGTACCCGCAGCGCGACCGCGGCCGGGTCAGCGCCTGGATCGAGGTCGACCGCTGGCACGGCTGGGGCGGCTTCAAGGACAGCTCCCAGGCGGGCGGCTAGCGCACCTCGCCGCGGCCCTGGCGCGGGCGGACCAGGACGACCAGTGCCGGCACCGCCAGAGCCGGGGCCGCGAGCATGACCAGGGCCATCGGCAGTGAGCTCCGCTCGCCGAACAGACCGACCAGCGGGGTCGCCGTCGAGTCCGAGCTCGTGGCCGGCCTCGGTGAGGACCGCGAGCGCATCGTCGCGGCCCTCACCGTCCTCTCCGAGACCTTGGAAGCGGCGACGGACCGTACGGCGCTGAGCGGCTCAGCGCCGAGGCCGGTGACGGATCACCTCGGCGGGCAGAAGGTCTCCTTGATGGTGCGGGGGCTCACCCAGCGCAGCAGGTTGTAGACCGAACCGGCCTTGTCGTTGGTACCCGACGCCCGCGCGCCGCCGAAGGGCTGCCGGCCGACGACCGCCCCGGTCGGCTTGTCGTTGACGTAGAAGTTCCCGGCGGCGAACCGCAGCACCCGGCTCGCGCGCTGCACGGCCGCCCGGTCGTTCGCGATCACCGAACCGGTGAGCCCGTAGGCCGAACCGGTGTCGATCCGGTGCAGCACCTGCTCGAAGTCGGCGTCGTCGTAGACGTGCACCGCGAGGATCGGCCCGAAGAACTCGGTGGTGAACACCTCGTGCGCGGGATCGTCGCCGACCACGACCGTGGGACGGACGAAGTAGCCGTTCGAGCCGTCCGCCGTACCGCCGGCGAGCACCTTGAGCGAGGGCGCCTCGTGGATGTCGCGCAGGACACCGGTGAGCCGGTCGAAGGAACGCCGGTCGATGACCGCGCCCATGAACGTGCCGGGGTCGGCGACGTCGCCGACCGTCAGCGACTCGGTCTCGGCGGCCAGGTCGTCGCCCATCCGGGCCCACACCGAACGCGGGACGAAGGCACGGGAGGCGGCCGAGCACTTCTGCCCCTGGTACTCGAAGGCGCCGCGGAGCAACGCGGTGCGCAGGACGTCCGGGTCGGCCGACGTGTGCGCGACGACGAAGTCCTTGCCACCCGTCTCACCGACCAGCCGCGGGTAGCCGTGGTAGTCCCCGATGCGGGCCCCGACCTGCGACCACAGCCGCCGGAACGTCGCGGTGGATCCGGTGAAGTGGATGCCGGCCAGCGACGGGTCGGCCAGGGCCACCTCCGAGACGGCCAGGCCGTCACCGGTCACCAGGTTGATCACTCCGGGCGGCAGGCCGGCCTCCTCCAGCAGGCGCATCGTCAGGTGGGCGGCCAGTCCCTGCGTGGGCGACGGCTTCCACACCACCGTGTTGCCCATCACCGCCGGCGCGGTCGGCAGGTTGGCCGCGATGGAGGTGAAGTTGAACGGGGTGATCGCGTAGACGAACCCCTCCAGCGGGCGATGGTCGAACCGGTTCCAGGCGCCGGACCCGCTGAGCGGCTGTTCGGCGTACACCTGCGCGGCGAAGTGCGCGTTGAACCGCCAGAAGTCGGCCAGCTCGCACGCCGCGTCGATCTCGGCCTGGACGGCGGTCTTGGACTGGCCGAGCATGGTCGCCGCGTTGATGGTGTCGCGCCACGGCCCGCACAGCAGGTCGGCGGCGCGCAGCAGGACCGCGACCCGCTCGTCGAACGGCGTGTCCCGCCAGTCCCGGGCGGCCCGCAGCGCGGCGGACACGGCGGCCCGGGCGTCCTCGTGCGTGGCGTTGGCGGTGGTGCCGAGCACCCGCGCGTGGTCGTGCGGGGCGACGACGTCGAACCGCTCGCCACCGGCCATCCGCTGTTCGCCGTCGATCGTCGAGGTCAGCTCGTACCGCCGGTCGGCGAGTTCCTTGAGCCTGGCGGTCAGGCTCATCCGCTCCGGCGTCCCGTGGGCGTACTCCCGCACGGGCTCGTTGCGAGGCACGGGCGGACGGGTGATCGCGTCCATGATCTTCTCTTTCCTTGGTCGCCGGTCAGGCGGAGACGGGTTCGGTGCCCGAGGGCGTCTCGCGTACGGTGTCGCGGCCGAGGGACAGGTCGCGGGTCTCGCGGAACGCCAGCAGCACCACGAGGGTGGACACCACGGCGATGGACATCAGGTACACGCCCGGGGCGAGGGAGCTGCCCGTGGCCGAGACCAGCCCGGTCGCCACGAACGGTGCGGTGCCGCCGCAGAGCACGTACGCGGCGGTGTAGCCGATCGCCGATCCGCTGGCCCGCAGCCGGGCGGGGAACATCTCCACGAGCGCCGGCACGTTCGAGCTGCCGATCACCGCGACCAGCACGGCGAGCAGGGACGTACCGACGATCGCCCCGGTGAGATCGGCCCTCATGAGCGCGAACGCCGGAAGCGGCGCGACCACGAACCCGGCACAGGCGATCAGCAGCATCGGCTTGCGACCGAAGCGGTCGCTGGCCGCGGCCGCGAACGGGCAGGCGATGCTGTAGGCGAGCATCGAGATCACGTTCGTCAGCTGGGCCTCGCTCTTGGCGTAGCCGAGCTCCTCCGACATGTACGCGATCATGTAGCTGCTCATCAGGTAGTACCCGATCGCGTTCGTGATGCTGTACCCGAACAGCGTGGCGATCTGCCGGCCGCACCGCCGTACGGCGTCGCGCAGGGGCGTCTGCGCGATGTCGTCCCGGCGTTCCAGCGCCCGGAACACCGGCGTGTCCTCGACGCGGGACCGCAGGTACAGGCCGATCAGGCCGAGCGGCGCGGCCAGCAGGAACGGGATCCGCCAGCCCCAGCTCTGCAACGCGGACGTGCTCAGCGCGGAGGTGAGCAGGAAGCCGAGGCCGGAGCCCGCCACGCTGGCCAGCCCGACGGTGACCGGGACGGCCGACGCGAACCGCGCGCGCCGCCCGTCGGGCGCGTACTCCATGATGAACGCCGACGCGCCGGTGTACTCACCGCCGGTCGAGAAGCCCTGCACGCATCGCAGCAGGAACAGCAGGATCGGCGCCGCCACGCCGATCATCGCGTACGTCGGCAGCAGCCCCACGAGGAAGGTCGCGCCGCTCATCGCCAGCACGGTCAGGGCCAGCATGCGGTTGCGGCCGATCCGGTCGCCGTACCGGCCGAAGAACGCGGCGCCGAGCGGGCGGGCGATGAACCCGCCCGCGAAGATCGCCCAGGTGGCGAGCAGCGCCGCGGTCCGGTCGTAGGTGGGGAAGAACCGGCCGGCGATCGTCGCGGACATCACGGCGTAGGCGGCCGAGTCGAACCATTCGACGAAGTTGCCGATCGCGGAGGACAGGATGACCGTCCGGCGGATCGCACGCGCGTCCGCCGCTGGAGCGAGAGTCATGAGCGGTCTCCTCAACCGATGCCGGGTCGGTGGCCTGCGTCGCGTTGACGCAGTTCGGCGCGCCGGATCTTGCCGGTCGCCGAGCGGGGCAGGTCGTCGACGAACTCCACGAGCCGCGGGTAGGCGAACCGGGAGTGGGTGGCCTTGGCGTATTCACTGATCTGCCGGGCGAGCTCGTCGCTCGGCCGGTGGCCCGGCGCGAGCTGCACCCACGCCTTGACGGCCTGGCCGCGCACCGGATCGGGCACGCCGACGACCGCCACGTCGCGCACCGCCGGGTGGGCCCGCAGCGCCTCTTCGACCTCGTACGGCCCGACGCGGTAGCCGGAGGTCTTGATCACGTCGTCGGTGCGGCCGAGGAACCAGTAGTACCCGTCCTCGTCGGCCACGGCCTGGTCCTTGGTGTGGAACCAGTCGCCGCCGAAGACCTCGGCGGAGTCCTCCGGCCGCTCCCAGTACCCCAGCGGGAACTGCGGGTTGCTGCGGGACCGCAGGCAGACCTCCCCCGGCTCTCCGCAGGGTACCGGCCGTTCGTGCTCGTCGAGCAAGGCGACGTCCCAGCCCGGCAGGGGGCGGCCCATCGAGCCCTCCTTGACCGGTACGCCCGGGAAGTTGCCGATGAGCGGATAGGACTCGGTCGACCCGTAGTAGTCCAGCGGGGTGATGCCGAACTGGTCGCGGAACCAGGAGATCAGGTCCGCGGTGAGCGGCTCGTTCGAACAGCACACCACCCGCAGCGACTGCGGGTGCCGCCGCCCGGCGTCGGGCACGTCGGCGCGCATCTTGCGCAGGAAGGTGGGGTTGACCAGCGCGGTGGTGACCTTGTTACGGGACATCGCGGCGAGCAGCCCGGCCGGGTCGAAGCCTCCCGCCGGACGGTAGACCAGGTGGACCGCGCCCGCGCGCAGCGGCCCCATGAGCTTGGCCATGGACCAGGCCCAGTCGCCGGCGCCGTAGAACACGTCGCCCGGCCGCAGGTCGTGGCAGTAGCGGAACTCGTTGTGCCCGAGCAGCGTGCGGTGCGCGTGCACGATCCCCTTGGCCGCACCGGTGGTGCCGGACGTGTAGAAGATCAACGCCGGGTCGTCGGCGGCCGTGTCGGCGTCGTCGAAGCTCGCCGGCAGCGTGTCGATCGCGGGGTCGTCCACGTCGACGACCACGCCCCCGAAGTCCCCGGCACGGTGCACCGCGCCCGGCTCGGTGACCAGCACGCCGGTGCCCGAGTCGGCGAGCCGGTAGCGGATCGGCTCGTCGGCCCACAGCAGCGACATGGTCACCAGCACGGCCCCGGTCCGCAGCACGCCGAGGTAGACCGCCGGCGTGTCCGGCCGCTGGGGCAACATGACGGCGACGCGGTCGCCGGGCCGGACGCCCAGCCCCCGCAGATGGGTGGCCACCCGCCGCGACCGGTCCTGCACCTGCCCCCAGGTGACCTCCTGGCGCGCCCCCGTGTGGTCCTCGTAGATCAGCGCGAGGTCGCCGCGCTCGTGCCGGTCGGCGACGTCGACGGCCATGTTGTACCGTTCCGGCACCTCCCAGCGGTGTCCGTCCCGCATCCGGGTGTAGGTGTCATTCATCCCTGACGCTCCCCTGCTCGGCGGCGACGGCCGGCGAGGAACCGGGCCATCTCCCGCTGGGGCTCGCCGCTCGCGTACGCCGCGGCGTGCACCTTCTTGGCGGCCCGTACGGCGGCGGCGAGCGCGTCGTCGTCCAGCTCGCGCAGCCGTCCCTTGGTCAGCGCCAGCGCGCCCGGCGGCAGCGCGGCGAGCTCGCGGGCCTGCTCGACGGCGGAGGTCAGCACCTGCTCGGCGTCCACCAGGCGGGTCAGCAGGCCGAGCCGCTCGGCCTCGGTGCCGTCGACGAGCCGGCCGGTGAGGGCCAGCTCCGCCGTCCTGGCCCGTCCGAGGACGTCCCACATCGCCCAGATGCCGGTGATGCTCGGGATTCCGGACAGCACCTCCGGCTGCCCCATCCGCACGTCCCGGTGCCCGACGCGCAGGTCGGCCAGCAGCGCGAACTGGAACCCCGAGCCGGCGGCCACCCCGTTCACGGCGGCGATGGTCGGCTTGTCGAGGTCGCGGACGGCCCGGTAGAGCCGGTCGAATCCGTCGATCCACGCGTCGGAGGCCGCGTGGTCGTCCGGGTCGATCCCCGCGGTCTCCTTGAGGTCCTGGCCGGCGCAGAACGCGCGGCCCGCGCCGGTCAGCACGACGGCGCGCACGTCCGGGTCCGCACCGGCCTTCGCGAGCGACTCGATCAGCAGGTCCCGCATCCGCGCGGTCCAGGCGTTCAGCTTCTCCGGGCGGTTCAACGTGATCAGCGCGACGGGTCCGTCACGGTCGAGCAGCACCGAGTTCGCTTGATCATCAGTCATGTGGGTTCCTCCCGGCTTCATGTGGAAGACATTTGCCGGGATACAAACAGGGAGAGCGCCGAACAGGCCAACATCAATAACGACCGGCCGTCATATCGGAACGATATGATTCGGCGGTGGAGCTGCGACATCTGCGCTACTTCGCGGTCCTCGCCGAAGAACTCCACTTCGGTCGCGCCGCCGAGCGCCTGCACATGGCACAGCCCCCGTTGTCCCAGCGCATCCGCGATCTCGAACGCGAACTCGGCGTCACGCTCTTCGACCGGACCCGGCACCGGGTTACGCTGACCGAGGCCGGCGCGCTGCTGCTCGAACACGCCCGCCCGATCCTGGACGGCACCGAGGCGGCCCGTGAGGCGATGCGCCGCATCCGGCCGGGCGCCTCCGGGGTGCTCCGCGCCGGGGTGCCACCCGACACGGCGCCGCGCACGCTCCAGACCCTCGTGACGGCGTTCACCGAACGCGTCCCCGACGTCCTGGTCGAACTCCACGAGCTGACCACCGAGACACAGCTCGGCAGGCTGCGTGAAGGCGAACTGGACGCGGGTCTCGTACGGCACCCGTGCGACACTGTGGGCCTGGCGTCGGGCCCGGTGGTGCACCGGAGGCTGGGAGTGGTCCTGCCGGAACGCCACCCCGCGGCCGACCAGGAGCTCGTACGGCTCCGGGTCCTCAACGGCTCACCGCTGGTGATCTTCCCCCGCGAGATGGCGCCCCGGCTGTACGACCACATGCTGGCGGCCTGCCGCGACAACGGCTTCCTGCCGGGCGCCATCCGCCATGCCCGCAACCCCGACTTCGTCCTCGGCCTGGTGCTGGCCGGGTTGGGGGTCCATCTGAACGAACCCCCGGCGGGCGCCCTTCCCACCGGCCTGGTCTGGCGTCCGATCGACGAGCCGCGGCTCACCTGGTCGACGTCGGCCGTGTGGCGGCCGGCGCAGTCCGGCGACGCGGTCGCCGCCTTCGCCGACGCCGCGCTCGAGGGCCTGCGGGCGGCCGACCACATCTGATCTCAGGGCGCCGGCCGGGACACCCCCGGCTCCAGCATGGGGACGAGGAACCG
Source organism: Actinoallomurus iriomotensis (assembly GCF_030269445.1). GTDB lineage: Bacteria > Actinomycetota > Actinomycetes > Streptosporangiales > Streptosporangiaceae > Actinoallomurus > Actinoallomurus iriomotensis. The sequence continues at coordinate 187,990 of NZ_BSTJ01000011.1, read as the reverse complement.
CCGGGCCAGTGCGGCCAGTTGCTCGTCGTCGTCGAGGTCGATGATGTGGCTGGAGATCGCCAGGAGGGAGCCGGAGATCCGGACCATCATCTCGGCCACGAATTCGGTTTCCAGGTCGTTCGACACGATGGCCAGCGAGCTGACAAAACCGACACGTCGAAACTCGCCACCGCGTACACGTTCAACCAGAAGCGGGGCACCTAGGACCGCATCACCAAGACCGCCGAACTCGGCTACGACATCGGCACCGAGAACGCCTTCCTGCCCGACGGCGAGATGATCGTCACCTGCGTCAAGACACGGCTGGCCCACGCGGGTGTGCGCCACCTGCTGCCTCCGTCCTCGAACTGGACCAGGGTCTCCGACGAGGAGATCCCGATCAGCCAGGCGGACATGATGGTCACCTGGCACAGCCTGCCCACGTCGGTCATGAAGCAGCTGACCAAGTGGAAGGTGCCGGTCTCCGCCGACGGGTCCGCGGCGTTCCTGCACTCCTGGCAGCTGACCGCGCACATGCTCGGCATCCTGGATGAGTACATCCCCAACTCGTGGGCGGAGGCCGACTCCCAGGCCGCGCAGGTCCTCGACCCCATCCTGGCCCCCACCCCCGAGGCGCCACAACAGAGCCGGGCCCGGGATCACCGGATTCCGGGCCCGCGGCGTTCTCGTCCCCACGCCGAAGGCGGAAGGCGGCCCGGTGCCGGACAGGCGCCCGCCGGCGGGTGGCGAGCCTCCTGTATCGCTGACGGGCGGCCGCGCGGTCAGCGGTCGGCGTAGACCTCGGGGGTGCGCGGCGCCGTATCACCGGCGGCGAATCCGCTGAGGCGCAGCAGCACCGGCGTGAGGACGAACAGGGCGGCGGCCAGGGCAGCGACGGCGACCATCGCCCCGCGCAGTCCCGCGGCGTCGGCCCACGCGCCGACGTACACGGGGCCGAGAAGGAAGCCGAGGTAGGAGACGGTGCTGACGATGGACGTCGCACGCCCCCGGTAACGCTCCTCGACGTTGCGCGAGACGACGCCGACGAGCGTGGGAAAGAGCACGGCGGTTCCGGCGCCGGCGAGCACGAGCCCCAGCGCGGCGACGAACAGGGTCGGGGCGCTCGCGATGACGAGCGCGCCGCCGGCGGCGGCCAGCGCGCCGATGAGGATGACGGACCGGGCGTGGGCGGTCTTGAGGCCCCCGACGGAGAACCGCGTGATCGCCACGGTTCCCGCGAAGACGGCGGGCGCCACGGTGGTGAGCCAGGCTCCGGCCTTCAGCTCGTCCTGGGCGAAGACCGCGCTCCAGCTCTGGTGGGCGTTCTCGCTCGCGAACGCCAGTGCCCCCAGCACGCCGATGATCAGCAGCGGCGCGAGCCGGCCGCTCCGGGCGGGCGCCGGCGCCTCGTCGTCGCCCTCGTCGTCGGGGGGCACGCCGCGCGAGACCGCCGCGAACATGGCGGCCCCGGCGACCAGGCAGAGAACCGCCACCGCGATGAACGGCACGGCGAGCGGCCAGGAGGCGGCGGAGGTGATCCCCGCGCCGAGACTGGTCAGGACCACGAAAGTGGAGAAGACGCCGTGCACCCGGGTGATGACCGGCCGTCCGGCGTTCTTCTCGGCGCGTCCGGCCACCGCGTTCATCGTCACGTCGGCCGCGCCGCTGGAGGCGCCCGCGACCCCGAGGCCGACGCACAGGCTCGGCAGGTTCACCGCGGTCAGGGCCAGGCCGGCGCCGACCACGCCGAGCAGGGCGATCGCGCCGGCGGCGACCTTCAGCCCCCAGCGGTCGAGCGCCCGGCCCGCCAGCAACATCGCCGGCAGGGCGCCGGCGCCCACGAACAGGAGGGCGAACCCCAGCTGGCCGTCGGTGACCTCGGCCTGGTGCTGCACCCGGGGTACCGAGGCCCCCCACACACCCCAGAACGAACCAAAGGCGGCGAAGGCGACGAACGCGGAGACGACCAGGTTGCGTGACCCGTTGATGGAGGCTCCTTCTGACCCTGCTCGGCAGTGCGACGGCGATCTTCGCAGGGGCGATCCGGCTACGCAAGACGCATTGCGGGCTACGCGCCGACGAAGGTGTTCATGAGGAGGACACCGCCCAGGCCGAGCACCGCGAGGGCCGTCGTGTAGGTCGTGCGGATCTTGATCGCGTCCATCACCGAGAGGTTCAGGTACTGCTTGAAGAGCCAGAATCCGGGGTCGTTGACGTGGCTGGCGGCGATGCTGCCGCAGGTGACGGCGAGCACCATCAGCTCCGGCGAGGTTCCCGAGCCCTGCACGAGCGGGAGCACGATGCCGGCGGCGGTCACGACCGCGACCGAGGCGGATCCGACGGCGATGCGCAGCAGCACCGCGATGGCCCATGCCAGGATGAGCGCGGAGACGTGCCAGCCCTTGGTGAAGTCGGCGATGTAGTCGGCGATCCCCGACTTGACGAGGACCTCCTTGAAGGCGCCGCCCGCGCCGATGACCAGGATGATCATGGCCATCGGCTTGACCGCTTCGGCGCACGAGTCCATCGCGGCCTGGAAACGGCCGCGCTCCACGACGGCGGTCTCGGTGGCGGACACCGCGGGGGTGGCGGTCGCCGTGGCCGTACCCTCACCGCCGGCGGGAACGCCGCCCGTGCCACCGGCCTCGGCCGGAGAGTCGCCGGCGTCCTCGGTTCCGCCGATCTTCGACCCGAGAAGGATGACGGCCAAGAGCAGGGCGATGAGCAGGGCGACCGGAGCCTTGCCGAAGAACTCCAGGTAGGGCAGGACCGTGTTGCCGTCGCTCATGCTGAGCTCGGCGACGGCCGAGGCGCCCATCAGCACGATCGGGATGACGACGATCACGATGCACGTGCCGAACCGGGGCAGCTCGTCCTCGGCGAACACCCGGTTGGTGATGAGCGAGACCGGGACGCGTGGGTTGATCCGCTTCACGAAGGCCAGCCGCGGCCACACGTAGCAGATGATCGAGGCGGACACGATCGCGATCGGGAGACCGTAGAGCAGGGTGAGGCCCTGGCTGGCGTGGAAGGTGCCGGTCACGGCGGCCGGACCGGGGTGGGGCGGCAGGAAGCTGTGCATCGTCGACAGGGTCATCGACATGGGCAGCCCCACCCACAGGAGCGGCAGCCTGCACTCGCGGACGATGGTGAACACCAGCGGGATGAGGAGCACGAAGCCGACCTCGTAGAACATCGTGATGCCGATGCAGGTCGAGGTCAGGACCATGGCGAGCTGGACGCGGCCGATGCCGAAGACGTCGACCACCGAGGTGGTGATCCGCTGCGCGGCGCCGCTGTCGGCGAGAACCTTGCCGAGCATGGCGCCGAACCCCAGGATCAGGATCAGCTCGTCGAGTTGGTCACCGACACCGGTGACCATCGCGTCATAGATCTTGGTGAGCGACAGGCCGCGCGCGAGTCCCACGAACAGAGCGGCGACGAACAGGGCGATGAAGCCGTTGATCCTGAATTTGGTCATCAACACGAGCAGCAGCACTACGGCGAGCGCCACGATGATCAGGGGCATTTCGCTCTCTCCTTCCTGCGACGTGGCCCGGGCGCCGGCGGGCATGAACCGGGCATGTGACGCACGTCACGGGCAGTGGTATCGAGGAGCGTAAAATCGTCGACTAATGCGTGTCCAAACCCGATGAGACATCAAGTGATACCTTTACGGCATCATGTTCTCGTTCGACCAGCTCCGCGGTTTCGTCGCCGTGGCCGAAGAACTCCATTTCGGACGCGCCGCCGAGCGGCTCAACATGACGCAGCCGCCGCTGAGCCGGCAGGTGCAGAAACTGGAGCGGGCGATCGGGGTCCGGCTCTTCGAGCGCGACAACCGCCGCGTCGAGCTGACCGCGGCCGGGACGGCCTTCCTGTCCGAGGCCAGACGCCTCCTCGCGCTCGCGGACAACGCGCCCGACCTGGCCCGGAGGATCTCGGCCGGGTCGGCGGGCACGGTCCGCATCGGGTTCACGGCGGTCTCGATGCTCGCCGTCCTGCCCGCGGTGCTGCGCCGCATCGACGAGCGGCTGCCCGACGTCGACGTCGACCTGTACGAGATGGTCACCGGGGAGCAGATCGACGCGCTGCTCGCCCATGAGCTCGACCTCGGCGTGGCCCGCCCGCCGTTCGACCCGGACGTCTTCGGCTCACGGGTCATCAGCCGCGAGGCGATCATGGTCGCCGTCCCGGCCGGCCACCGGCTCACCGGCCTGGGCCGCCCCGTCGAGGCACGCGACCTGGCCGCCGAACCCTTGATCATGCACGCCCCGAGCAAGGCCCGCTACTTCTACGATCTCGTCGTCAGCCTGGTCCCGATCAGCCATCGGAACGTCGTGCACAGCGTCAGCCAGGTCCTGACGATGGTCTGGCTGGTCTCCGCGGGCCGGGGGATCGCCTTCATCCCCGAGGCCGCCACCCGCCTGGGCATCGAGGGTGTGGAGTTCCTCCCGCTCGCCGGCGTCGACAAGCCGGTGGAGTTGCACCTGCTCTGGCTGAAGGACGCCAAGAACCCGGCTCTGTGGCAGGTCCTCGGCCATCTCGACGGCTTCCAGGTGTGATCCACGCGATGCCTCGCGAGTATCAGTCGATGCAAAGTTGATCCTGGCCGGGTATCACGGGCCGTTCTAACGTGGTCGTGCCGTACGGCACTCCCCGCCGGTCCTACGAAGGGTGATCAGGTGGCACGTACACCCACCATCGCGTCGGTCGAGGTCATTCCCGTCGCCGGCCACGACTCGATGCTGTTGAACCTGTCCGGCGCGCACGGCCCCTTCTTCACGCGGAACATCGCCGTCGTCTCCGACAGCGACGGCCGTACGGGACTGGGCGAGGTGCCCGGGGGCGCGCCGATCGCCGACACGATCAACGACGCCGCGGAACTCCTCGTCGGGCGGCCCGTCGCACTGCTCGGCTCCCTGCTCCGGGAGGTGGCGCTCCGGTTCGCGGACCGTGACCGCGGTGGTCGCGGCCGGCAGACCTTCGACCAGCGCACGACCGTCCACGCCGTCACGGCGCTCGAATCCGCGCTGCTGGACCTGCTCGGTCAGTATCTGGAGGTGCCCGTCGCCGCGTTGCTCGGCGACGGCCCGCAGCGTGACGCGGTACCGGTGCTCGGCTACCTGTTCTACGTCGGCGACCACGCCGCGACCGGCCTTCCGTACGTCGTCGAGGAGCAGGCCGCCGACGACTGGGAACGGCTGCGCCGGCGCGAGGCGCTCGACTCCGGATCGATCGTCGCGCTGGCCGAGGCCGCCCAGGCGCGCTACGGGTTCCACGACTTCAAGCTCAAGGGCGGTGTGCTCCCGGGCGAGCAGGAGATGGAGGCCGTACGCGCTCTCGCCGCCCGCTTCCCGGACGCCCGCGTGACGCTGGACCCCAACGGCGCCTGGTCGCTCTCCGACGCCGTCGCGCTGTGCCGCGACGCCGGTGGCGTCCTCGCGTACGCGGAGGACCCGTGCGGCGCCGAGGACGGCTACTCAGGGCGGGAGGCGATGGCGGAGTTCCGCCGTGCGACCGGGCTCCCGACGGCGACCAACATGATCGCGACCGACTGGCGTCAGCTGGCGCACGCGGTCCGCGCGAACGCGGTCGACATCCCCCTGGCCGATCCGCACTTCTGGACGATGCGCGGCGCCGTCCGCGTGGCTCAGCTGTGTCACGACTTCGGGCTGACCTGGGGCTCGCACTCCAACAACCACTTCGACATCTCCCTGGCCATGTTCACGCACGTCGGCGCCGCCGCACCGGGCGAGATCACGGCTCTGGACACTCACTGGATCTGGCAGGACGGCCAGCGGCTGACCACCGCGCCGCTGGAGATCCACGACGGCCGGATCGCCGTACCCCAGAGCCCCGGTCTCGGCGTCGAGCTGGACCGCGACGCGGTGGCGGCGGCGCACGAGCTGTACGTCGAGCACGCGCTGGGAGCACGCGACGACGCCGTCGCGATGCGGTGCCTGGTGCCGGGCTGGTCCTTCGACCCGAAACGGCCCGCGTTCGTCCGCTGACCGGTCAGGGTCGCCCGCCGAACTCCGCGGTCCCCACCGTCCAGGCGCGGGCCTGCTCGGTCAGGGTGATGCCGAGACCGGGCCGCTCGGAGACGTACATGCGACCGCCACGCGTCTCCAGCCGCTCGTTGAACAGCGGTGCCAGCCAGTCGAAGTGCTCGACCCAGGGTTCGATCGGGTACGCGGCGGCGAGGTGCAGGTGGATCTCCATCGCGAAGTGCGGCGCTATCTCCAGCTGCCGGTGCTCCGCGTAGGCGGCGAGCTTGAGGAACTGCGTGATGCCTCCGATGCGGGGCGCGTCCGGCTGCACGATGTCGGCCGCGCCGGCGTCGATGAGACGGACGTGCTCGGCGACGCTGGAGAGCATCTCGCCGGTCGCGATGGGCGTGTCGAGGGCGCGTGCCAGGTTCGCGTGCCCGTCGGCGTCGTACGCGTCCAGCGGCTCCTCGATCCAGACCAGGCCGAACGGCTCGAACAGCCTGCCCATCCGCATCGCCGTGGCGCGGTCCCACTGCTGGTTCGCGTCGACCATGAGCGGGACGTCCGGGTCCAGCGCCTCGCGTACCGCGGTCACGCGCGCGATGTCCTGGCGCCAGTCGGGCTGGCCGACCTTGAGCTTGATGCCGCCGATGCCCGCCGCCAGCGAACTTCTGGCGTTCTCGATGACCTCGTCGACCGGGGTGTGCAGGAAACCGCCGGAGGTGTTGTACGTGCGGACCGAGTCGCGGTACGCGCCGAGCAGCTTGGCGAGCGGGAGCCCCGCGCGTTTGGCCTTGAGGTCCCACAGCGCGACGTCGATCGCCGCGATGGCCTGGACGGCGAGGCCGGAACGGCCGACGGAGGCGCCGGCCCAGGTGAGCTTGGTCCAGATCCTGCCGATGTCGGCGGGGTCCTCCCCGATCAGGACGGGCGCGATCTCCCGGGCATGGGCGAACTGGCCGGGGCCGCCGGCCCGCTTGGAGTAGGAGAACCCGATGCCCTCGTGGCCGGCCGCACTGACGATCTCGGCGAAGAGGAAGACCACCTCGGTCATCGGCCGCTGCCGGCCGGTGAGCACCTTCGCGTCGCTGATCGGATCGGCCAGCGGCAGGACGATGGAGGAGAGCCTCACGTGGGCGATCCGGTCGGTCATCGGTCGCCGCCCCGTCCCGTACCGTCCGTCTCCGGCCGGCCGTCGCGCCACCGGACGGTGCCGTCGGGGTCGTCGTCGCGCAGCTCGCGCGGAAGCAGGTCCGCGGGCACGTCCTGGTAGGCGACCGGCCGGAGGAAACGCTCGATGGCCCGGGCGCCGACGGACGTCGTCGCCGGCGCCGACGTGGCGGGGAACGGACCGCCGTGCACCATCGCGTGCCCGACCTCCACCCCGGTGGGCCAGCCGTTCACGATGAGGCGTCCGGCGACCGGTTCGAGCCGGTGCAGGAGCCGGGCGGCGGTGCCGTGGTCGCCGGGCGAGAGGTGGACCGTCGCCGTGAGCTGCCCTTCGAGGCGGTCCACGATCTCCGTGAGCCGCTGCTCGTCGCGGACCCGGACGATGACGGCGGCCGGGCCGAAGACCTCCTCGTGCAGCCGCCCGTCGGCCAGGAACGCCTCGCCCGTCGTGACGAACAGGTGCGGCTCACCCGGGCAGGCGAGCGGCCCGCCGATGGCACCCCGCGCGACCTCCTCGACCGCGCCGATCGATCGGAGCGTCCCGACGCCGCTCTCGTACGCGGCGGCGATCCCGGCGCTGAGCATCGGCGCGGGCACGACGGCCCGGACCGCCTCGCTCGCCGCGTCGACGAAGCGGTCCGCGTCCGGCCCGTCGAGGACGAAGACGAGTCCCGGCTTCGTGCACAGCTGGCCGGCGCTCCCGGTCATGGAGGCGGCGAACCCGGCGGCGAGCGCGACCGCCCGCTCCGCGAGCGCGCCGGGCAGCAGGAAGACCGGGTTGACCGCCGACATCTCGGCGTAGACGGGGATCGGTACGGGACGGCGCGCGGCCGCCTCGACCAGCGCGAGGCCACCGCGCCGGGAGCCGGTGAAACCGACCGCCCGGATGTACGGGTGGGTGACCAGCGCGTGCCCGAGGTCGGTGCTCGTGCCCTGCAGCAGGCTGAACGTGCCCGCGGGCAGATCGTGTTTCCGCACGGCGGCCCGGACCGCACGGCCGACGATCTCGGCCGTCCCCGGGTGAGCCGGATGCCCCTTGACCACGACGGGCGCGCCGGCCGCGAGGGCGGACGCCGTGTCGCCGCCGGCGACGGAGAAGGCGAGCGGGAAGTTCGACGCGCCGAACACCGCGACCGGGCCGACGGGGACCGACCGCTGCCGGATGTCGGGCCGGGGCACGGGTTCGCGGTCCGGGTCGCCCGCGTCGATCCGGGCCTGCCGCCAGGCGCCGTCCCGTACGACGCCGGCGAACAGCCGGAGCTGACCGGTGGTGCGGGCGGTCTCCGTGGCGACCCGGCCCGCGGGCAGACCGGTCTCCTCCTGGACCCGCGCGGCCAGGGCCGGCGCGACGTCCTCGATCTCGGCCGCGATCGACTCCAGGAACGCCGCCCGTACCTCGGGCGTGGTGGAACGGTAGGCGTCGAAGGCCTGCCATGCCTGCTCGGCGGCCTGCTCGACCTCCGCGGTGCCGCACTCGCCGAACCCGGGCTCCAGGCGTGCGCCCGTCGCGGGGTCGACGGCGTGGAACGTGCCCCCGGTCCCCATGACGTCCACCGCCCCGACCAGGGACCGGCCGGTGAGCGGCGCGTCGGTGTTCTCCGTGGGCTCCGCCATGGTCAGCTCACCTTCCGCACGAGGGTCTCGAGCTCGGAGAGCTCGGCGTCGGTGAGATCCGTCAGTGGCGGGCGGACCGGGCCGGCCGGCCGCCCGATCACCCTCATCCCGGCCTTGATGATGCTGACCGCGTACCCCGGCCGGCGGTTTCGCAGGTCGGTGTACGGGATCACGAACTCCGACAGCGCCGCCATCACGGCCGCGTCGTCACGGCGGCGGACCGCGTCGTAGAAGCCGGCGGCGTAGCGCGGCAGGAAGTTGAAGATGGCCGACGAGTACGTCGTCAGCCCCAGCGAGAGATACGGAAGGGCGAACATCTCCGCGGTCGGCAGCCCGCCGATGTACGTGAGGCGGTCACCCAGCCGGGCGTAGATCCGCGCCATCTGCTCGATGTCGCCGACGCCGTCCTTGAAGCCGACCAGGTTCCGGCACTCCTCCGCGAGGCGGTCGACCGTCTCGTCGGTGTACCTCGCGTTGGCGCGGTTGTAGACGATCACCCCCAGGCTCGTCGCGTCGCACACCGCCCGTACGTGCGCGCGCAGCCCCTCCTGCCCCGCCTCGGTGAGGTACGGCGGGAAGAGCAGGATGCCGTGCGCGCCCGCGCGTTCGGCGGTCCGTGCCAGTTCCACGGCGGTGGCCGTGCCGTACCCCGCGGGCGCGATGACGGGCAGCCCCTCGGAGGCGGCGCCGACGGCCGCGGCGACGACGTTCTCGACCTCGGGGAGGGTGAGGGAGAAGAACTCGCCGGTGCCGCCCGGGGCGAACAGGCCGGCGGCCGGAAACTGCGAGAGCCAGGCGACATGCTCCCGGTAGGCCGGCTCGTCGAAGGCGCCGTCCCTGGTCAGATGAGTGATCGGGAAGGACAGGAGGCCCGACCCGAGCTGCCGGGCGACCTCCCCGGGCGTGCGGTTGACCATGCCACGGTCTCCTTCTGGGCGCGGGAGTGCGGTCTACCGCGACTGTAGGAAGACGCCGTGATTCTCGTCCAACACCGCATTGGGATGGCTCGATACCTTGGCGACATGACACCGGGCCCGGCACCGCCCTCGGGCGCGGTGCCGGACCCGGTCCGCTGGTCGCGCTCGCCTCCTCACTCGCTACGCGGACGGCTCGTACCTCACCGGCCGCTTCGCTCGCTCGTCGGCTCGCCGCTCCGGTCAGCCGGCGATCTCCTCCAGGGAGCGCCGGCGCGTGGAGACGCCCATCGTGACCACGGCGACCACCGCGACGGCGATCACCGCGCACAGGGTCAGGAACACGCCGGAGAACTTCAGCGACGTGTAGGTCGCGCCCATGATGATCGGCGCGAGCGCGGCACCGACCCGGCTGAACACCGCCGACGCGCCCACCCCCGTGGCGCGGATCGGCGTCGGATAGACCTCCGGCGTGTAGGTGTACAGCGGCGCGTAGGCGCCGTTGAGGAAGAAGGCCAGAGCGATGCCGAAGATGAGCACCTGCACGTTGCCGCCGGCGAAGGCCAGGCCGACCGCCGACAGCGCGCTGGCCGCCAGGAAGACGACGATGCTCCACTTGCGGTCCAGCCGCTCGGACAGCACCGCCGCCGGGTAGTACCCGAGGACCTGCGCGACCTCGATGACGATCGAGTAGCCGAAGCTCTCGCTGATGGTCAGGCCCTTGTCCACGAGCAGCGTCGGCAGGAACACCAGGAAGCCGTAGTAGGCGAAGCTGAAGCAGAACCACAGCACCCAGATCAGGATCGTCTGCCGCAGCATCTTCGGCCGCCACAGCGCCGCGAACTGTTCGAGCACGCTGCGCATGGACAGGTGCTTGTCCGGCTCGTACCGCACGTCGGTGTCCACCGGCGGCAGGTCCTTGCCGGTGACCCGGCAGACCTTCGCCTCCAGGTCGTCGATGATCGCCCGTGCCTCGTCGATGCGGCCCTTGGAGAGCAGGTAGCGCGGCGACTCGGGCAGGTTGCGCCGCCAGAGGACGGCCAGGATGATCGGCAGGCCCACGATGAGCTGCGCGATCCGCCAGCCCTGGTCCATCGTCTGGATGACGAAGTAGCCGATCAGCGCGGCCAGCACGAACCCGAAGCCGAAGAACCCGGCCAGCGACCCGACGAAATGGCCGCGCTGTTTCACCGGCGCGAATTCCGCCAGGTACGGAATGATGATGTTGACGTTGATTCCGATGGCCACACCGGCGGCCACCCGGGTGACGATCAGGAAGGCGCCGTCCGGCGAGACCGCGCCGACGATCATCGCGGCGCTGTAGAACGCCATGGAGTACAGGAGCAGATTTCTGCGGCCCGTACGGTCGCCGATGAAGCTCACCGCGATCGCGCCGGCGAACGCTCCGATCAGCGACGAACTGCCGAGGAATCCCTGTTCGACTCCGGACAGCGAGAAAACGCCCGTGACGATCGGCAGCAGGAACGAGACGATTCCGTTGTCGAGCCCGTCGAACGTGGTGGTGAGACCGCCCTTCAGCAGGATTCCGCGCTGTACCGAGGTGAACGGCAGGCGGTCCAGCCGCGCTGCCACCTCGGCGTACGCGGCGGCGGCCCGCCCGTCATCGTAGGTGTCGGAGGACGATTGAGAGGAGGAGGATACAGCCATGACCATCGCCTTTCGGCAAAGCGCGTCGCACGTGGCGACGCCGGGATCAGTCGAGAAGAACACTCGCTTTCTTCGTCACCGGGACTCGTCATTTCCGCGTTCACCCGTGCCGGGCGGTCAGCCCTTGAGGCCGGTCAGCCCTTAAATACGTGACGGTAGAAACGCATCCAGTTGCCGCCCATGATCTTGGCGGTCTCCTCGTCGCCGAATCCGGCATGGGTGGTGAGGCATTCGGCGAGCGCGGGGAAGTCGCGGGTGGAGGTCATGAATTCCACCGGCTTGGCCTTGCCGGGGTTTCCGGCCGATCCGGCGCCGTACTGCGTGGTGCGCGTCCAGCGGCCTTTTCGCATCCACTGGAGCTCTCTGTCGCCGCTCTTGCGGCTGAGGTCGGTGCCGATCCCGACATGGTCGAGGCCGACGATGTCGACGGTGCGGCGCACCATGTCGCACCATGTCTCGCGCGACTCCGCCCACGGGCCGCTGATGTTCCGGTACGTGGCCAGGCCGATGACGCCGCCGTTCTCGGCCAGCGCGCGAAGCAGATCGTCCCCCTTGTTGCGCGCGTGCTCGTACAGCGAGCGGGCGTTGGCGTGGGTCACCGCGACCGGCGCCTCGGACGCCTCGATCGCGTCGATGCCGGTGCGCTCGCCCACGTGTGACAGGTCCACGACCATGCCGACCCGGTTCATCTCCCGTACGACCTCCCGGCCGAAGCGGGTCAGCCCCGAGTCGTGCGGCTCGTAGCAGGAGCCGCCGATGGCGTTCTGGTTGTTGTAGGTGAGCTGCATGACCCGCAGGCCCATGTCGTGGAACAGCTCCACGTACCGGATGCGGTCCTCGATCGGCGAGGAGTTCTGCGTGCCGAGCAGGATGGCGGTGCGTCCGGACGCGTGCGCCGCCTCGATGTCGTCGGCGGTGCGGGCGATCGTGATCAGGTCGGCGTTCTCCCTGGCCAGGTCGCGCCAGCGGCCGATCTCGTCCATGGTCTCCCCGGCGTCCTCCCAGAACGCCACCGTGTTGGTGACGCAGGCGAGGTCGCCGTCGCGCAGCTCCTGGAAGACCTCCCGGTCATAGACGCTGCATTCCAGCCCGTCGATGTACATGTGCCGTGTCCTCTTCCGTCTCGGGGGTGAGCGCGCTCAGCGGATGGCGGGGGTGGCGGCGTCCGGCTCCTGCGCGTCCTCGCCGAGCTCGCCGACGATGCGGCCCTGCGCGTCGAAGACCGACCGGCCGGTGTGGCGGCGCGACACCACCGAGTCGGGGGTGAGCGCGAGGTTGCCGAGGTGGAACAGGGCCCACCACAGGTGGGCGGGGACGTCCGTGCCGTCGTGCAGGATGCCCGCGGCCGACGGCGGCCCGGAGCCCTCGTACGACGGGGTGGCGGGACGGCACCTGAAGCGGCCGGGTCCGTCCGGGGCCAGCGCCAGGCCGTGGTCGGGCGCCACGTGCGGGAGGACGGCGAGCAGCTCGTCCCGCTCCGCGCCGGTGACCAGTACGGCGGCGTCGCCCAGCGCGGCGGCGAGGTCGACGATGTCGGGAACGGCGGCCAGCGCGTGCTTGCCGGCCGCGTCGATCACCAGCTCGTCCCCCGCCCTCGTGTACGTGACGGGACGGGCGGCGGTGGCGCCGATGGCCGCGCCGTCGGCGTGCAGCGCGCGCAGCCCCTCCAGCCCGGCGGCCTCGGCCGCGACGATCGCGTCCACGATCGCCGGGATCGCGCCGGCCGGTGCTCCGTGGTGCCACAGCACCCGGTAGCCGACCAGGCGGCATTCGCGCAGCGACACGTTGATGACGTCCGGGCCGGTCTCCTCCGGCAACGCGGTCGTCTCCGGCATGGTGGTCATCGCTCCTCCGGACGGCGAGGGTAGATCCAGTCGGCGGCGTGCCCGGCGGCGAGGTCGGTCGCGACGGGCGCGCCGTGGAACAGCAGGCCGAGCACGTTGCGGCCCAGGCCGTCCACGGTCTTGTCCAGCCCGTGGAACGCGGCGTTCATCAGCCGCACGATGTGCGCGGGGGTGAAGTCGCCGGCCAGCATGTTCATGTGCGGCGAGTGGTACCTCCGCCCGGCCAGGCCCTGCACGCGCTGCACGGTGGCGCGTTCGGCCGGGTGCGCCGCCAGGAACTCGCCGACCGTGCGGCCGGCCGGCTCGTCGCGCAGCGCCCGGGCGAGCCGCTGGACGTCGCCGGGCAGGTCGAGCGCCCATTCGAAGCCCTCGGGCACCTCATCCACCGGCCCGCGCCGCGGCTCCTCGGCGTCGCGCGACTTGTACCAGCGGAACCGGCGCTGCGCGGGATCGGCCAGGTCGAACCGGCGCGTCCACGCGTACTCGCGGTCCAGCAGCTCGCGCAGCTCGCCGACGCGCTGTGCCGGGCGGCGGGTCAGCGTCTCGTCCACCGGCTGGTACCGCAGCCACGCGTCGGTGGTCTCCGGCCGCAGTTCGAGCAGGATCGCGTTGCCCACCTCGACCGCGTCCGGCCCCACCTCGGCGGCGGCGTCCACCAGCTCGCCGAACGTGCGGGGCGGTTCGGCTCCGGCCATGGCCTTGACGATGAGGCGCAGGCCGTCGGCGACCGTGGCCGCGGGGGTGAACGAGTGGTACCGGAAGGGGTCCTCGTCGTAGAACGCGATGGCACGTTCCAGCAGCTCGGCGGCGCGGTTCCACTCGGCGTCGCCGGGCACCGCCGGCCGGGCCCGCGCCTCGGCGACGGCGGCGAACCGGAGGGTCAGCCAACGGTCCAGCAGCGCCGGGTGGTTGTTGGCGAAGAAGACCAGGCCGAGCGCCGAGCCGTTGCCCAGCCCGAGCAGCCGTTTCAGGTCCGCGTCCAGCCGGACGGCGCCCGGGTTCGCCAGCCGCGCCAGGTGCTCGGCCAGGTCGAAGGAGAACTCGCGCATCAGGTACGCGGACAGCATCTGGGCCTGGTACGGGCCGCGCAGCGGGTGGTCGTCCTCCAGCGCGAGGTACGAACGGGTGCCGAACGTGCCGTTGCCGTCCAGGCCGGTGTTCCGCATCAGGTAGCCGACGCGCCACAGCTCGTCCACGTCCGGCTGGCGCCCGCTCGCCAGCCGCTCGATCACGTGGTCGAACAGCCGCAGGCTGCGGTTGGACCGGCACCAGACGAGCGTGCCCGGCGTGGCGCGGCCGGCGTACAGCTTGGGGAACTCGGCGCGGGTGGCGCGCATGTCCGCCTCGCCGGCCTCGCCCTCGACGAGCGCGCCCATCATGTCCCAGTCGGTGCCGATGATCCGCCCGGTGCGCCCCTCCAGCTTGGGCTCGAACGAGAACACCATGAAGTCGAACGTCCGGCCGGGGGCGTGCACGCGGTACAGCGCGTCTCCCCGGGCCCGGTCGTCGATGTCGAACCGGACGACCTCGATGCGCCAGCGTTCCCGGCTCATCCGGTTGATGAGCGCGCGGCTGGCCGAAAGCCGGGTGGGCGGCAGCGTGGCGAGCCGCTCCGGACGCATGAACGCCTCTGGATCGGGGCCGAGGGCCGGATCGGTGTCGGGCGCGGCGGTCTGCATGTCCCTCCTGTACGGGTGATGGGTTAGGAGCCCCAGGGAGCGTCCGCCCCCGGGTCGACGCTGGTGGTCAGGCGGGACAGCCGGGCGGCGGCGGCCGCGAGCGGCTCCCGTGCGGTGAGCGGGTCGAAGCCGGTCCTGGACCCGACCGCGCAGAGCGCCACGCTGGGCTCCCCGGTACGGCCGGAGACCGGGAAGGCGATCGCGGCGAGCCCTCCGTCGGGGTCCGCCTCGGGAATGAGCGCGTATCCCTGCGCACGGATCTCGGCCAGTTCGGCGTCGGTCGGCACGTCGACGTTCCGTGCGCGCAGGCCGGCGACGACGGCGGGGTCCGCGAACGCGAGCAGCACCCGTCCGGTGGCGCCGAACCGCAGGTCGAGCCGGCGGCCCAGGGCCAGCGTCACGTGCGCGGCGGTGCCCGGCTCGGCCCGCTTGACCACGCGCGTCGCGTCGTCGTCGAGCACGGCCAGGCAGACGGACTGCCCGGTCTCCGCCGCCAGGTCGACCAGCATCGCGGAGACCCGGTCGCCGAACCCGGCGTGCTGCAACGCCGCGTGCCCGAGGTGCGCGGCCTTCACCGTGAGCTGGTACGCGCCGTCCGGCAGCCGCTCCATCCACCCGGCGGCGACCAGCGTGACGAGGTGCCGGTGCACCTCCGACCGGGTGGCCCCGAGGGTCCGTGCGAGATCGGCGACCCGGACCGGATCCTCCGACTCGCCCACGACGTCGAGCAGCCGCAGCAGCTTCAGGGCCGACGACATCGGCCGCGTACTCGCGGAGTCGTTGGCGTCTGTCCTATATTTCATGACAACATCCTAGAATGTGTGACACCGCGAACGTAAGGTAGACCCAGACCGACCGTCAAGCGGCGAACAGGCCCCGAATTGTTCGCCGCATTGTTTGTTTGATCGGAGTTCCTGGCCTGGCCTTGCCCGGTACCCATCACCGAACTCACGCTGGATCCGCGCCGCAACGGGTTTCGGCAACGGTGAAGGGAGCCGTGATGAGTGACGGAGACTGGCTTGATCTGGCAGATGTCGTGCATGCTCTCCGCCGGGAGCTGGCGCAGGCGACCGCGGAGGGTTCGGAGGCCGAGGTCCGGTTCGAGCTCGGCCCTGTCGAGCTGGAGTTTCTCGTCGATGTGAAGAAGGACGGCGGCGCCGAGGCCGGGGTGCGCTTCGGGGTGGTGTCCTTCGGCGCCAAGGGCACTGTCACCTCCGGGTCGACGCACCGGTTGAAACTGCTCCTCACGCCCAAGGACGGCTATGGGCGCGCACCGTACGTGACCGGCCAGGGAACACACGTTCCCGACCGGTGAGGAAATCGACGATGGTGAGACGAGAGAGAGTCGCCGAGACGTTCGCGCGACGCGCGGACGGCACATGGGAGTTCGGCTCGGGCTATCTCATCGCACCGCGGCTGGTGCTGACGGCGGCGCATGCGGTCGTCGTCGACGGCGCTCCGGCGCCGACGGTCATGGTGCGGTTCCTCGGCGACCCTTCGACGCCGACCGGCCGGGTCGCGTGGTGGCGCCATGACGACACGGTCGACGCGGCGCTGGTGGAGGTCACCGGCCCGGCGGAACACGTGCCCGAGGCGGCTACGGTCCGTTGGGGACGACTCACTGGCACACGCGGCGGGGTACGGTGCGAGGCCACCGGGTTCCCGGACGCACAACGTGGTCCGGATGACATACGAGACACCGAGCACCTGTCCGGCACGATCAATCCCGGCACCGGGGCGAAGTCCCGCCGTTACGACGTGCTGGTAGACGCCTGGCCTGACTCCCGCACGCGTTCCTCGGCCTGGGCCGGCATCTCCGGGGCGGCGCTGTTCTGCGGCGAGGACGCGTTGCTCACCGGTGTGCTGGTGGCCGATCCGCCCGAGTTCGGGAGCCGGCGGCTGACGGCGGTTCCGGTGGCACGGTTCCTGGACGATCCCGGATTCGTAGCACTCGTTGGCGAGCAGACCACCGAGTCGGTGGAGCTCGCGCCGTTGTTCGAGCCCCCGACGGTCGTGGGCGGATCGCGGTCCCCCGCGTACCTGCTGGCGGCCGACGCGGAGGTCGTGCCGTTCCATGGCCGTACGGAACTCCTGGCGAAGCTCTCGGCGTGGTGCGAGGAGCCGGACACCGTCTCGACCTGGCTGGTGACCGGCCCGGGAGGCCAGGGCAAGACGCGCTTGGCGCGAGAGTTCGCCGCCCGGCGGCGAGCGGCCGGCTGGGCGGTCGGATGGCTGCGTCCGGACAACGGGGATCCCCTCGACGTGGGCCCGCTCGCCGCGTCGGCGGTTCCGGTCCTGGTGATCGTCGACTACGCCGAGACAAGGACCGATCAAATACGGCGGCTCGCCACCCGGATCGGTGCCGTACGGGACTCCGGGCTGCGCGTGCGGTTACTACTGCTCGCCCGCCACGCCGGTGAATGGTGGCGGCAACTGGTCATCGGGAGTTCGGTGATCGAGCGGGCGCTCGGCCGGCACGTCACTGAGCTGCCTCCGCTGGAGGACACCGCGGAAAGGCGTGCGCCGCTGTTCGCCACGGCGGTGGAGCACTTCGCGCGTGCCCTACGCCGACGCGGCGACCAGATCGGGCCCGACCTACCGGACCCGCCTGACGATCTGGGCCACCCGCGGTACGGCTCCGTGCTGACCGTGCACATGACGGCGCTCGCCTCGTTGCTCCAGCTCGGGTTCGAGCCGGTACCGGAGAAGAAAGGGGAAGGCGTCGAGGACGTCCTGCTCGGCCACGAGGAGCGTTACTGGGGATGGACCGCCTACGCGCGGGGCCTACGGTTCGCGTACTCGAAGGCTCTCCGCAGGGCCGTCGCCACGGCGACTCTTTTCAGCGCGACCACCGAGACGGAGGCCGCGCACCTGCTGGGAGCCGTGCCCGGCCTGCGTGACCAGCCCGAGGAACGCCTTCTGGCCCTTGCCGAGTGGCTGCACGACCTCTACCCCGCCGCCGACAGCCGGTACTGGGGCCGCCTGCAGCCCGACCGCCTCGGTGAATATCTGGTGGCTCGTGTCACCGCCGAGGACACCGACCTGTTCGACGGCCTGTTCGGGCACGTGCCCGCGCGCGATACGCAATACGGATTCGAGGTGCTCAGCCGGGCGGCGGCACTCCGGCCGGCCGCCGCGGACACCATCGCACGGTTGGTGTCGTCCCGGCCCGAGCTCGCGTCCGTCGCCGCCGTCGCCGCGACCCGCAGCGATCAGCCGGACCCGCTGATCACGGCGATCGAACCACTGACCGCCCAGGTCACCGCAGAGCCCGATTGGCTCGACGAGCTCATCGCCGTCACCTGGGCCGCGCCCTCCCTCTTCGGCCGGTGGAGCATCGAGGCGTTCCGCCGTCTCGTCGACCGCTACCGCGAACTCGCCCGTGATGACCCGGCGACCCATCGGCCCCGCCTGGCCTCGCAGCTGTTCGCGCTGGCGGAACGGCTGAACTCCGTCGGTGAGACAAAGGAGGCGCAGGAGAGCCTCGAAGAGGCGGTGTCCCTAGGGCGTGAGCTCCCGGACGATGCCGAGACGGAGCTGGCGCCCGCGCTGGGTCTCCTCGCCAAGCTGTACATGAGTCACGGGCAGACCAGGAAGGCTCTGGCCACGGCGAAGGAGTCGGTAGAGCAATGGGAGCGGAAGAACCCGCCCGATCTCCACGGCACCGTGCAAGCGCTGTCCAACTTGTCCGCGATCCTCAACGAGTCCGGCGATCGAGAGGGAAGCCTGCGCACGGCGGAACATGCGCTGGAGGTCTACCACCAGGTAGCGGAGCCCGATCCCTGGCTGACGATCATCGCCACCAGCGCGGGGACGAACAGGGCGAACCGCTTGATCGACTTCGGTATGCAGACCGTGGGTCTGGCCATCCACCGGGAGGTGGTCGACACCCGTCGCCGCATCGTGGAGGACCACCCGACCCTCTTCGACCACGACCTCGCGTCCGGCCTGCACAACCTGGCGAAGACGCTGCACCGAATGGGCGAGGACGAGGAGGCGGCCCAACACATCGAGGAGGCCGTCTCGATCTACCGGCCGCTGGCCGAACGGCTCCCCGCCGTCTATCTGCGGAACCTGGCGGACACCCTGGGCACGGAAGGAGTCATCCTTCTCGGCCGGCCGGGGAAGGCGCGAGCGGCCGTCGAATCTCTTGCCGAGTCTGAGCGGATCGCCACCGCGATCGACGACAAGGTCCTGATGTTCGCCGCCACGGGCGGACTCGAACTCGCGCGCCGCCGCTCCCCCGAACTCCGGAAGTACGTGGCCGAGCTCAGACGTTACCGGTCTCGCTCGGATCCGCCCGGCCACGGCCAGAAGTCTCGGCCGGATCCGGCACGCGTGGTCCGCAACCAACCGAAGAGGCGGTCGCGCCAGGATCGCAAGAAGGAATGACCGTGCCGTTTCCGCTGCCCTTCGGCCTGGGGTCGAGACGCGGTCCCCACTATGCGCCTGAGCCGTCCGGCAGTGCCGCGACGACGTCGATCTCGACGAGGATGTTCGCGAGGTCGGAACCGACCGTCGTCCGCACCGGGTAGGGCTTCGGCAGGAGCGACTCGTACGTGGCGTTGAAGCCCGGGAAGTCGCGGTGGAGATGCTGCAGGTGGACCGTTGCCTTGACGACGTCGGCCAGCGTCAGGCCACGCGCCGCGAGGACCGCCTCGACGTTGCGGATGACCTGCGCGGTCTGTTCCTCGATGGTGTCGGCGACCGCGCCGGTGCGCGGGTCCTGCGGGCCGAACCCCGCGGTGTAGAGGAACCCGTTCGCGACGATGCCCTGTGAGTAGGCGCCGGCCGGGCGCGGCGCGTCCTCGGTCCGTACTTCCTGTCGTGTCATCGATGCTCCTTCAGCTCGTGGTCTCGTTCAGCAGGTCCGCCGCCGCGCGGACCGGGTACAGGCACGCCACCGCGTGCCCCGGCACGTCGTGGTCGACGAGCGGCGGCCGGGTACCGTCGCACTCGTCGCGGGCGACCGGACAGCGGGTGCGGAAGACGCACCCGGACGGAGGGTCGGCGGGCGAGGGCGCCTCACCGCGCAGCACGATGCGGCGACGCGCCCGCTCGGCCTTCGGATCGGCGATCGGCGCGGCCGACAGCAGGGAGTGCGAGTACGGGTGCCGCGGATTGGTGAAGAGCTCCTCGGTGTCGGCCAGCTCGACGATGCGGCCGAGGTTCATCACCGCCACCCGGTCGGCCATCTGGCGCATCATCGACAGGTCGTGGGAGACGTAGACGTACGTCAGCCCGCGCTCGCGCTGCAGGCGCCGCAGCAGATTGGTGATCTGGGCCTGGATCGACACGTCCAGGGCGCTGGTCGGCTCGTCGCAGATCACCAGTTTCGGTTCGAGGGCCAGCGCGCGGGCGATGCCGATCCGCTGCCGCTGTCCGCCGGAGAACTCGTGCGGGTACCGGTCCTGGACCGAGGCGTCCAGGCCGACGGCGTCCAGCAGCTCCGCGACGCGTTCCCGTGCCGCGGCGCGGCCGCGCCGGCCCCGCGGCACCTTGTGATGGGTGATCAGGGGCTCGGCGACGATCTCCCCGATGCGCATCCGCGGGTTCAGGCTGGCGTACGGGTCCTGGAGGACGACCTGGAGGTCCTGACGCACCGACAGCATCTCGCGCTGTGACAGTTTCAGCAGGTCGCGCCCGCCGAACCGGATCTCGCCGGCGGTCGCGTCGACGAGACGGAGGATCAGCCGGGCGAGCGTCGTCTTGCCGCACCCGGACTCGCCGACCAGCCCGAGCGTCTCGCCCGGGCGGACGTCCAGCGAGACGTCGTCGACGGCGAGCACCGTCGATCCGGGCCCGCGGCCGGCGAACTCCTTGCGCACGCCCCGCAACGACAGCAGCGGCTCGTCCCGCGTGCTCACGTTCCGCTCACCCGCCTTCCTTCGCTCGTTCCCGGGAGGTCGTCGTCGGTCAGGACGCAGGCCGCGGCGTGGCCCGGCGCCTTCTCCTCCAGGGCGGGTACGGTGCTCGCGCATTCCGGCCGGGCGAAGCCGCAGCGTGGGTGGAAGGCGCAGCCGGACGGCAGGTCCAGCAGGTTGGGCGGTGCGCCGCGGATCGGGTCGAGGACCGCGCCGCCGGGGACGTCCGGCCGGGGCATCGACTCCAGCAGCGCCCGCGTGTAGGGCATCCTCGGGCGCTCGAACAGGTCGTCGGCGCCGGCCGCCTCCACGGGCCGCCCGGCGTACATGACCAGAACCTTGTCGGCCACCTGCGCCACGACGCCCAGGTCGTGCGTGATCAGCACGATCGCCATCCCGAACCGGTCCTGCAGATCGGCCATCAGCTCCATGATCTGCGCCTGAACGGTGACGTCGAGCGCGGTCGTGGGCTCGTCGGCGATGAGGAGCTTCGGCCGGCAGGCGAGCGCCATCGCGATCATGACACGCTGCCTCATGCCGCCGGAGAGCTGGTGCGGGTACTGGCCCGCGCGCGCCTCCGGGTGGGCGATGCCGACCTCGCGGAGCGCCTCGACCGCGCGGGCGCGCGCCTCGCCGCGCGGCAGCGACCGGTGCCGGCGCAGCGACTCGACGATCTGCGCGCCGACCGTCTTGACCGGGTTGAGGCTGGTCATCGGGTCCTGGAAGATCATCGCTATCTCGTTGCCGCGGACCTGGCGCATCTCGCGCTCCGGCAGCGTCAGCAGGTCGCGGCCGCCGGCGACGATCTCGCCGCCGGTGTAGACGCATGGCGGCGTGGGATGCAACCGCAGGATCGACAGGGCGGTGGCGGTCTTGCCACTGCCGGACTCCCCCACGA
This sequence comes from Actinoallomurus iriomotensis, assembly GCF_030269445.1. Lineage (GTDB taxonomy): Bacteria > Actinomycetota > Actinomycetes > Streptosporangiales > Streptosporangiaceae > Actinoallomurus > Actinoallomurus iriomotensis. Next base: position 166,367 of record NZ_BSTJ01000011.1, on the reverse strand, counting down.
CCGCGAGCGTCTGCCCGGGCTCGACCGAGAAGGACACGCCGTTGACGGCACGGACCGTCCCGGTGTCCAGGCGGAACTCCGCATGCAGGTCATTGACCTCGAGTACCGGCACGGCGGTCACCCCTCCCGGGTACGGGCCAGCAGGCGGCGGGCGATTCCCTCGTAGACGTCGACGGCGTCCACGAGTTCGTCGAGCGGCACGGACTCGTCCGGCCGGTGGGCCTGTGCCAGGCTTCCCGGACCGCAGATCACCGTCGGGATGCCGGCGCCGACGAGCTTGCTCATGTCGCAGCCGGCGTTGAAGCCGGTCGCCCGGTCGGCGGGCCGTCCGGCGTCGCCGAGCGCGGCGAGCGCGGCGGCCACCACGGGCTCGCCGGCCGCGGTCTCGGACGGGACGGTCGCCACGACGACCTCCGGGTCGGCCACGTCCAGTCCGGGTCGGGCGGTGCGCAGCTCGGCCAGCATCGCCGCGAGCCGCCGGTCGCAGTCCTCGTGCGTCTCACCGGGGACGAGCCGCCGGTCGACGATGAGCGTCGCCTCGTCCGGGACGGTGTTCTGCAGGGCGCCGCCGGACATGATCGTCACGGTCATGGTGGCCGGCCCGAGCGCCTCGTGCGGGAAGGCGGTGAGCCGCTCGGTCTCCTCCTCGCAGGCGGTCACGAACGCCGCCGCGTCGGCGACGGCGTTGCGGCCGAGCCAGGGCGAGGCGCTGTGCGCCGCCCGGCCGCGGAACCGCAGGCGTTTCATGTACGTGCCCTTGTGCGCCCGGGCGACGGTCAGCCCGGTCGGCTCGCCGACCACGGCCGCGTCCGCCCGCAGGCCACGCTCCACCAGGTGCGCGCTGCCGAGCCCGCCGGCCTCCTCGCCCATGACGGCGGTGAGCAGGATCTCGCCGGTCAGCCCGGACGGCCGGGCGGCGAGCCGTTCCATGGCGCAGAGCATGGCGACGAGGCTGCCCTTCGCGTCGCAGGTGCCCCGCCCGATCATGTGCCCGTCCCGGACGACCGGCTGGTACGGCGGCGTCGCCCAGTCCTGCGACGACGGGTCGACCACGTCCAGGTGACTGTTGAACACCACGCGCGGTCCGTCGCCGAAGCGGAGGCGGGCGAGGACGTTGTCCGCGACCGGGGTGACGTGCTGGCGTGTCACCGAGGCACCGAAGTCCGTGGCCCAGCCGGCCACCCAGTCCGCGACCCGGGTGACGTCGCCCGGCGGGGTCGGGCTGGGCAGCGCGACGCACGTCGCGAGCCGTTGGATCACCGTCGCGCCGTCGCTCATCCGCCGCTCCTCACCGGGGCGCCGAACACTGCGAGGAGCTCGTCCGGGTCGGCGCGGACGTCGCCGGCCGGCGGCGGCGCCGCGCGTTCCAGCGCGTCGGGCTGCTTCTGGCCCGAGCCGGTCACCACCGCGACGACCACGTCGTCCTTCGACACCCAGCCCTGGGCGCGGGCCCGCAGCAGCGCGGCGACCGAAGCCGCCGCGGACGGCTCGGCCGTCACGCCCTCGGCGCCGAGCAGCCGCATCGCCTCGAACAGGTCGCCGTCGTCGACCGCGACCGCCCGGCCGCCGGACTCGTAGATGGCGCGCAGGACGCGCACCCCGCCCTGGATCGGCGCGTCGCCGGCGATGCTCTGCGCGACGGTCCGCGTGGCGTCGCCGTGCGCGCCGGCGGTGGTCCGGCCGTCGGTGAAGGCCCGTACGATCGGCGCGGAGGCGGAGGGCTGGACGCCGATCATGCGCGGCAGCCGGTCGATGACGCCCATGCGCCGCAGTTCGCGAAAGCCCTTCCACGCGCCCCACAGGCCGCCGCCGGTGCCGACGGGGTGCACCATCACGTCCGGGGCACGCCAGCCGAGCGCCTCGCAGATCTCGTAGGCGTACGTCTTCATGCCCTCGTGCCGCACCGGGTTGATGAAGTTGACGAACGAGTAGAAGCCCGCCTCGGCGAGCGCGCTGACACCGGCGAAGATCTCCAGGCTGGAGCGGTAGCGCAGCCGCAGCACCCGCGCGCCGTACAGGCTGATCGCCGCGACCTTCGTGGGGTTGGCGACGTCCTCGACGAGGACCGTGGCGTCGATGCCGGCGCGTGCCGCGTAGGTCGCGAACGACGCGCCGGCGTTCCCCGAGCTGTAGGTGAACGCCTCCTCGATCCCGAGGGAGCGGGCGAAGCCGACCGCGACCGCGAACCCGCGGTCCTTGAAGCTGCCGGTCGGCATCAACGTGTCGTTCTTGACGCGCAGGTTCGGGATGCCGATCCGGTCGCCGAGAAGCCGCGTGGTCAGCAGGGGCGTGTCCCCCTCGCCCAGGTACAGCGGTTCGGTCCCGTCGGTCACCGGGAGCAGGTCGGCCCAGCGCCACAGGCCGATGTCGCGGCGGCCGGCCGCGCGGGTGAGGATCTCGCGCGAGGCGCGCGTCAGGTCGTATTCGATCTCCAGCAGCCCGCCGCACGCCGTGCAGAGCAGAGCCGGGGTGTCCAGCGGCGTACGCGCGTGGCAGTCGTCGCAGACATAGTGTGACGCGAGGTTCATTTCGTGTATGCCTTCGGGTCGGCGACGTCCCGGAGCATGTCGCCGGTTACGTTGATGGAGAGTGTGGTGAGCATGATCGCCGCTCCGCTGAAGACCGCGATCCACCAGGCGCTGCGCAGGTAGAGCTGCCCGTCGGCGAGCATCCCGCCCCAGGTCGGGATGCTGGGCGGCACGCCGAGCCCGAGGTAGCCCAGGGACGCCTCCGCAATGATCATCGCCGCGACCTGCAGAGTACCGATGGTGACCAGCGGCGCGGTGATGTTCGGCAGGAGATGGCGGGTCATGATCTGCCGGTCGTTGTCGCCGATCGCCCGGGCCGCCACCACGAACTCCCGCGACCGCAGCGACAGCACCTCGGCGCGGACGACGCGTGCGTAGTTGACCCAGCCGGTCAGGCCGAGGACGAGGATGACGAACCAGAGGCTCGGGCCGAGCACCGCGATGATCGCCAGCGCGAGCAGGATCGTGGGGAAGGCCAGCTGGATGTCGGCGAGCCGCATGAACACCTGGTCGCGCCATCCGCGGTAGTAACCGCTGACAAGGCCGACCGCGGTGCCCACGACACCGGACAGCAGCGTCGCGGAGACGCCGACCAGCAGGGAGATCCGGGTGCCGTACACGATCCGGCTCAGCACGTCGCGGCCGAGATTGTCCGTGCCGAGCGGATATCCGGGCTGGTGCCCGGCCGACCAGAAGGGCGGACGGAGCTTGAGGGTGAGGTTCTGGGCGTTCGGGTCGTGCGGCGCGATCAGCGGCGCGAACACTCCGACGATCACGACCAGGAACAGGACGCCGATCGCCACCTTGGCGGCGTGGTTGCGGCGCAACGCGCGCCGGACGGCGTGCCACATGGTGTTCGAGGCGGGCCGCGCCGGAGCGCCGGTCCGCCCGGCCGTCGCGGTGGTCATCAGCTCAGCCTCACTCGGGGGTCGAGGGCGGCGTAGGACAGGTCGACCAGCAGGTTCACGACCACGAACACCGTGGCCAGGAACATTACGGTCGCCTGCATCAGGGGGTAGTCGCGGTAGGTGACGGCCTCCACGGTCAGCCGTCCGACACCGGGCCAGGCGAAGACCTGCTCGGTGAGGATCGCTCCGCCGAGCAGGTTGCCGATCTCCAGGCCCACGACCGTGACCACGGGGAGGGAGGCGTTCCGCAACCCGTGCGCGGTCACGATCCGCCAGCCGGTCAGGCCCTTGGCCCGCGCCGTACGGATGTAGTCCTCGCCCAGCACGTCCACCAGCGACGACCGCAACAGCCGGGCGACCATCGCGATGGAGTACAGCCCGAGGGTGACGGCGGGAAGCACGAGGTTCTCGATGCCGCCCATCCCCGAGGCGGGCAGCATCTGGAGGTTCACCGCGAAGACCAGGATGAGCAGGATGCCCACGAAGAACGCGGGCGCCGACTGACCGACCAGGACGGCCGCCATCACCGTGGTGTCCGTGGCGGTGCCGCGCCGCAGGGCGGACACCACGCCGGCCGGGATCGCCACCACCAGCACCACGACCAGCGCGCCGGCCGCCAGAGTGACCGTGGCGGGCAGCCGCTCGGCGATCACGTCGAACGCCGGGCGGTGGAAGAACAGCGACTGGCCGAGATCCAGGTGCAGCAGGCCTGTCATGTAGGAGACGTACTGGCCGAGCAGCGGCTGGTCGAGACCCAGCTGGGCGCGCAGCGCCGTCTCCTGCGCCGCCGTGGCGTCGGGCGGGAGCATCTGGCGTACCGGGTCACCGGAGATCCGGACGAGGAAGAACGACACGGTCGCGACGCAGAACAGCACGAGCACCGCGTGGCCGATCCGCCGGCCGACGAAGGACCAGAGCGCGCGGTCGCCGATCCGGGGCAGCGTCAGCCCCCCGGACCGGGCCGTCAGGTCTCCGCTCATGTGAGCTTCGCGCTCGCCATGGCGAGTGTCCCGTTCGAGTTCGTCTTCCACTGGACCCGGTCGTTGACCGCGAACAGGCTCCTGGCCTGGTAGAGGAACAGGAAGGGCGCCTCGTCCACGAGGAGCTGCTGGAGCTTGGTGAAGGCCTGCTTGCGGGTCGCGGAGTCGACCGAGCCCTCTTCGGTGTCGATGAGCTTGTCCGCCTGCGGGTTGTTCCAGCGGCTCTGCCGGCGGTCGTGCCGGATGAACGACTGCAGGTTGCTCTCGGCGTCCATCGTCCAGCCGGTGTTGCCGGTGAAGTACATCGGGCCGAGGGCCTGCTTGTTCGAGGAGACCAGCCGCTGCTTGAACGTCGCGGCGTCCATGATCGACACGCTCGCCGTCACGCCGATCTTGGCGAGCTGACCGGAGATGGCCTGCGCCATGTCCTTGTCGACGGCGGAGGCCGTCAGCTTGGTCGTGAAGCCGTTCGGGTAACCGGCCTGCGCGAGCAGGTTCTTCGCCTTGGCCAGGTCGTACGGGAACGCCTGGACCGAGGGGTCGTAGCCGAACGACTGGTGCGGGATGAGCGTGGGGGTCTGCTGCCCGGCGCCGTTCAGCACGGACTTGATGAGCGTGGGCACGTCGAGCGCCATGTTGAGCGCCTGGCGCACCTCCTTCTTGCCCAGCGGGCCGCCGCTCAGGGTGTCGATGGACACGAAGAACGTACGGATCCCCGGGGAGGTCACGACCTTCAGGCCTGGACCGTTCCCAAGCTGCTGCGCCGCGTCCGGGCTGAGCTGGGACACGATGTCCACGCCGCCGGACTGCAACGCGGCCAGCGACGAGGCGGCGTCCGGCATCACCTTGAAGGTGACCTGCTCCACCCCCGGCTTGCCGCCCCAGTACTTCGGGTTCGCCTTCAGCACGATCTGGTTGTCGCGCTGCCAGGACTGGAAGACGTACGGGCCGGTGCCGACGGGGTTGGCCGCGAAGGCGGCGTCGCCCTTCTCCTTGATGTACTTGGGCGGCACGATGACGCCGCCGAACAGCGACACCTTCTGCGGCAGGATCGGGTCCGGCTGGCTGGTGATCACGTCGACCGTGCGCGCGTCGACGACCTTGGCCTTGGTGACGAACCGCAACTCGACGATCGGGGACTTGGTCGCCGGGTCGATCAGGCGCTGGAGGCTGTACGCCACCGCGGCGGCGTCGCACGGCTCGCCGTTGTGGAAGGTCACCCCGCTGCGCAGGTGGAAGCGCCAGGTCGTCGGCGAGACCGACTCCCAGCTCTCGGCGATGCCCCCGACCAGGCGATCGTTCACGTCGCGCACGGTCAGGGTGTCGAAGATGTTGATCAGGACGTTCATCGACGGCAGGTCGCCCTGCTTGTGCGGGTCCAGCGTGGTCGCGTCGGCGGGCTGGGTCACCCGGAGGACGTTGCCCGCCTTGCTCGCGGGGTTGGAGCCGGCCTTGCATGCCGTCAGCAGGCCCGGCACGGATATCCCGGCGACCGCGAGCCCGCCGAATCTCAGCAGCTCACGGCGGCCCATCGTGATGCGTTCGGTCACGTCTCGCTGCCTTCCTCGTAACTCCCGCAGCGCCGCACCCAAGGGGAAAGAAGTGACGGACAGGGCGCGATCGGGCATTTTGCGTTTCATATTGTGAAACGCCGTGTCGTATGGTTGAATATGCCGCATATCGGTCCGGCCGGTCAACCCTTTAGGTGCGTGAATGAACTCGGTGGAGAAGACACTCGCGGTCCTGCGCGCCCTTTCCAGCCCCGACCAACCCCGGCGGCTCGCCGACATCGCGGAACGAACCGGCATCAACAAGACGACCGCCCACCGGATCCTGCAGATCCTCACCGCGGAGGGGTACGCGGTCACGAGCGGCGACGGCGCGTACGCCTCCGGACCGGCGCTGCTCGCACTGGCCGGCTCCGCCCTGGCCGACCGCGACCTCGCCGCCGTGGCCCGGCCCATCCTGGAGAACCTGCAGCGCCAGACCGGGCACACCGCTCACTTCGCGGTACGCAGCGGCACGGTCGCGGTGTACCTGGCCAAGGTCGAGTCCCAGGAGCCGTACCGCATGGCGTCCAAGGTCGGCATGCAGATCGCGCTGCACTGCACGGCCATCGGCAAGGCCCTCCTCGCCGGCCTCCCCGATGAGGAGGTGCGCGCCGTCATCGCGGCGTCGTCACCGCTGATCAGCCACACGCCGGCGACCCTTGTCGAGCCGGACGAGCTGCTGGCCGATCTGGCGGCGGTACGCGAGCGCGGCTACTCCATCGACGAGGAGGAGAACGAGCGCAGCGTCCGCTGTGTCGGCGCCGCGGTCCGCGACCGGCACGGCACCGCCATCGCCGGGGTCAGCGTCTCCGGTCTCACCTTCACCCTGAAAGAGGACGACGTCGGGCTGCTCGGCCCGATGGTCGTGGCGGCGGCCCGCCGCATCTCCACTGCGCTGGGCATGCCCACGGAAAGGAACAGTTCATGACGGTGGACCCCGCCGGCATCATCGCCCGGGCCCGCGCGGACCGGACGTTCTCCGGAGCGGCATGGGCGTACGGCGGCAGCGCCGGGGTCGTGGACCGGGGCACGTTCGGCACGCTGTCGTGGGACGGCGACCCGGTACGGGACGACACGCTCTGGGACCTGGCGTCGGTGACCAAGCCGATCGCCGGGCTCGCCGTGATGAGCCTGGTCGAGGCCGGAGCGCTGACCCTCGACGATCCGATCGCCGCCCACCTGCCGGAGTACGCCGGCACGGACAAGGCCGAGATCACCGTCTTCGAACTGCTGACCCACACGTCCGGCCTGCCGGGGCAGGAGCCGTTGTGGCGCCGGTGCGCGACCCGCGCGGAGCTGCTGACCGCGTTGCGGCAGCTGCCACTGCGCTTCCCGCGCGGCACGGACGTGGAATACAGCTCCGCCGGATTCATCGTGCTCGGCCTGATCGCCGAGCGGGCGTCGGGTACTCCCCTGGACACGCTGGTCGCCGAGCGCGTCACCGCGCCCGCGGGCATGAAGGAGACCCGTTTCCTGCTGCCGGAGGAGGATCGCGCGCGGGCGGCCGCCACGGAGGACTGCCCGTGGCGCGGCCGGATCGTGCGGGGCACGGTGCACGACGAGAACGCCGAGGTGCTCGGGGGCGTCGCGGCGCACGCCGGGCTGTTCGGCACACTCAACGACCTCGCCGCCCTCGGCCAGGCCCTCTGCCGGGGCGGCCGGGGAACGGGAGGCCGGATCGTCGCCGAACGCACCCTCGCGGTGATGACCGAGCCGCGGACCGACCGGCTCCCGCTGCGGCGGGCCCTCGCCTGGCAGGGCCGCGACCCGCACCGCTGCGGCGGCGGCGACCTGCTGACCCCGGCGGCGTACGGGCACACCGGCTTCACCGGGACCAGCATCTGGGTCGACCCCGTCCTCGACGTCTTCGTGGTGCTGCTCACCAACCGCGTGCACCCCACCCGCGACTCGGACGCGATCACCCGGCTCCGGCCGCGCTTCCACAACGCGGCGGTGACCGCGTGCCTGGCGGCGTCATGATCATCGACGAGCCGCTGCGGGTCATCGGCGGTCGTACGGCCCGGCTGGCACCGGGTCCGGACGGGGTGCGGCTCACGCCGGACGACGGGCCGCCCGGCGAGCTGTTCGTCGGCCCGGGATGGGCCGACGCGCACGCGCACGTCTACGACGGCATGACCGAGATCGGCGTGGCGGCGGACGAGGTCGGCCTGGCCACCGGCGTCCACCTGCTGGGCGACGCCGGCAGCGCGGGCGCGGCGACGCTGAACGGTCTGGTCAAGTACGTGGTCCCCGCTGCCGAGGTGCGCATCCGCGCGTGGGTGAACATCGGGTCGTACGGCCTGGTCCACATGCGGGAGACCGCCGACATCCGCGACGTCGACGTCGACGCCACGCTCGCGGCGATCGACCGCCACCGCGACATCGTCTGCGGTGTGAAGGTCCGCTCCAGCGGAGTGATCGTCGGCGCGATGGGACTCCAGCCGCTGCAACTCGGCCGGCTCGTCGCACGCGAGGCGGGACTGCCGCTCATGGTGCACATCGGCGAGGCGCCACCGCTCATCGAGGACGTCCTGGACCTGCTGGGCGACGGCGACGTCGTGACCCACTGCTACCACGGCAAGACCGGTCACCCCTGGCGAGCCGACGGCCGGCCGTCTCCGGCCCTGGACCGGGCGCTGAACCGCGGCGTCCGGCTGGACGTCGGCCACGGCGCGGCGAGTTTCGCCGCCGACATCGCGCGCCGTGCCATCGCCGCCGGGTTCCCCCCGCACTCGATCAGCACGGACGTCCACGTCCGGAACATCCGCGGGCCGGTCCACGATCTGCCGACGACGATGACGAAACTGCTCGCGTGCGGCATGCCGCTCGACGACGTCGTCGCCGCGGTGACCCGCGCACCGCGCGACATCCTGGGGGCGGCGGAACCCTGGCTGGACGAGGACGGCGTGGTGCGCCACGCGACCGTGTTCCGGCTGACCGAGACGGCCCCGCCACACCGGACTTACAAGGACGCCCGCGGGGTGATACTCGATCCGCAGGCGCACGTCGTGCCGGTGGCGACGGTAAGAAACGGGACGCTCACCGCGGCAGGGCCGGGATAGCGGAACGGTGATCATCGACCGCTGCCCATTCCCCGTCCGAGGCGTTAACCTGGTTCGGCAGTTTCGACGCTATGCGGTTGGGGTGCGATATGACGGAGCAGCCGCTCGATGTGCATTACGCGGGCCTGACGCGCGCCACCCGGTACAGCCGGGAGGCCGCCGACATTCTGACCGGAAAGGTCAACGAACACCTCTCCGGCTGTGCGGCGGCCGGTGACACCCACAGGGGCTGGGAGACCACCGCGGCGCTGAACGAATGCGTCGAGGCGTGGGCCTCGCATCTTCGTGGAATCGTCGACGACGCCCATGACATCGGCCAACGGATCCATCGCACACGCGGCAACTACGTAGACGCGGAATTGGACTCGCACCGGCGCAGCAACGCGGTGGTGCCACCGCCCGGCATCCAGGAAGTGTGATCACATGGGCGGCATCACCTACGACGATCTGCTGAACGCCACTCCGCACCAGTACAAGAGCACCGCCGACGCGTGGGGTAAGTGGCGGGACGCGGTGGACAAGCACGGCGGTGACCTCCTCACGGTCAATCAGCACGTGTCCGGAAACTGGGACAGCGCCGCGGCCTCCGAGGCGCACGCGTTCATCGACGCGAAGCACTTGAAAGTGCAGGAGTCCTCCAGGATTCTGGCGCAGGTGGAGAGCACGCTGACCACCGCGTACACGAATTTCGCGGAGGCGCACAACAAGCTGGTGCAGACCGTTCAACTGGCGACGGCCAATGGTTTCGACTGCACGGGCGGCAAGGTCACCGACACCCGGCCGCCCACCGACACGAAGCGCGACACGGACCGGGCGACAATCCAGCAGGGATACCAGGACGACATCGACGCCGCCCTCAAGGAGGCGACCAGCGCCGACAGTTCGGTCGCGACCGCGTTGCGTGACCTGATGCCCGGCACCGACCTGTCGAGCGGCAACGGCACCGGCCCTGGAAACGGACACGGGACCCCGCTGTCCGCCCCGGTCGACTACGCGCACTCCGGCAGCATCCCGGTGCCGGCCAACGCCAGCACCCTCGCGCCCAACCCCCGCGCACAGCAAATAATCAACTGGGCGCTCACCAAGCTCGGCGACCCCTATGTGTGGGGCGCCGCGGGACCGGACCGGTTCGACTGCTCGGGTCTCACCTCGCAGGCCTACCACGCCGCGGGTATCGACATTCCGCGCACCTCCGACGTGCAGTGGCAGCAGGAGCCGTCGGTCCCGGCGGGCCATGAGCAGCCCGGCGACCTGGTCTTCTTCCACATGGGCAACAGCGGACCGGGACACGTCGGCATCGTCTTGGACCCCGAAAAGGGCACGATGATCGTCGCACCGCATACGGGCAGTTACGTCCAGATCCAGAATTACAAAACCCAGAACCCCATCGGCTTCGCCCGTCCCACCTGAGCCCACCCGGAGAGCAGCGTTTCCCGGGCGACGCAAGGAGATCACCGCGCAACGTAATGTCGCGGTCCGGCCGTCTTCCCACCTCACGGGGCGCTCAGTGAGCCTTTCTCGGTCGGCGAGTGCGTCGATGACGCCGCGGGCGCAGGTCATATCGGTGCGGATGAGGGTGACACGCGAGGCCTCGGCTAGAAGTGATCTCTAGGCCGAGATCACTTCTAGCCGAGGCTTTGCGGCTTTCCGGGCGTTGGGCCACCGGGCAGGCCGTCCTGGCGATCACACATCGTCGCCGGCCGTTACGGAGAGGCTCAGTGTGCCGCGTCCAGTTCGGCGCGCTGCTCCCCGGTCAGCTCCAGGTCCACGGCCGCCAGACTCTCCTCCAGTTGCGCCACCGAGGACGCGCCGACCAGGGGGATGACCGGTATCTCGCCGCCGATGAGCCAGGACAGCACCACCTGGTTGGGGGTCGCCCCGGTTTCGTCGGCCACCTGGTGCAGCGCCGCGAGGCGGGCGGGCGTGCCCGCGTGGTCGAAGCCGGCGTCCAGGGGCTTGTCCTGGCGTACGTAGGCGCCGCCCAGCAGCGGGGAGTAGGCGACCAGCGCGAGGCCGGGCTCGGCCCGCACATAGCTGAGCAGGTCACCGGAGACTGTGCCGATCTCCCCGTCCGGGGAGCGCCTGCTGGGCAAGTCGCCCCGCCGCCGCAGGTAGCTGTGGTGGTACTGGAGGACCTCGTAGCCGGGCAGGCCGGCGGCGGCGGCCAGGTTCCTGGCCCGCTCCAGGCTCCACGCCCAGTGGTTGCTGGCGCCCAGCAGGCCGACCGTGCCGTCTGCGACCAGTGCGCCGAACGCCTCAACGATCTCCTGCCACGGCGCGTCCGGGAACCCGATGTGCGCGTACAACAGGTCCAGCCTCTCCACGCCGAGGCGCTCGCGGCTGGCGGCCGAGGACTCCCGGATCACCTTGGCGTTCACCCCCTCAACGCCGTCTGAGGGGACCAGCCTGCTGGTGGAGCCGGTCGGCTTGGTGGTGGCGGTCGGCCGGCCGCCGAGCTTGGTGGCGATGGTGATCTCCTCGCCGACGCCGCGGCTGCGCCGCCAGCGGCCGAGCAGCGCCTCGCTTTCCCCGCCCTGGCTGCCGGTGTTCCAGTACGCGTAGTTGTTCGCGGTGTCGATGAACGTGCCGCCCGCCTCGACATACCGATCGAGAATCGCGAACGACGTCTCCTCGTCGATGGTCGTGCCGAACAACATCGCGCCGAGACTGAGCACGCTCACCTCACGCCGCGTCGCCGGGTCAGCGCCGATAGTGCGGTATTTCACTCAGTTCCCTCTCATTTGGCCCAGAGGAAAGAGATGTGCGAGAGATCGGTGTACACGCGAGGCACGGCATGCAACAGAGAACGTAGAGGTCTTCATGTTTATGATCATCACGTAGGCGTACCGCGGTGGCGTAGAAGATTCCTGTTCATATCCACTCATCCGGGCCGGCCGGTCTCAGCATCGCCCGGACCGCGCTGGGTAGCTGTCCTGTGTGCTGTCGGAACACGCGGGTCAGGTGGGCCTGGTCGGCGAAGCCGTAGGTAGCGGCCAGCGTCCGCAGTGAGGAGTGTCCGTCGGCGAGGTCTTCGGCCACGGCGCGGACCCGTAGCTGGTTGCGGTAGTGGTTGAGGGTCTGCCCGGTGACCTGGTGGAACACCCTGCTGAGGTGGAAGGGGGAGCAGCCCACCTGGCGGCCGAGTTCCTCCAGGCTCACCGTCAGCGGCCCGTCGATCAGCACCGCCCGCGTGTGGTCGACCAGCCTGCGGTGCGCCTGGACAGTGGCGGCGCGCCGCCCGGTCCGTGCCAGAGTGTGCGGGGTGGGGACCCTGGTGAGCAGGTGATGCACCCGCTCGGCGACCTCGAAGCGGTCGATCCCTGCCCGGCAGGCGGAGACCAGCCGCCGGTGGGCCAGGTCGAGCGCGGCGGTAACCGGTACGACAGGATTCTGGGCCGGTGGCAGGAGGTCACCGTAGACGTCCTGGCCGAGATCGAGCATCGTGCTGATGTCGCGGGTGTAGGCCGGGTGGGCGAAGGCCACCTCATCGCCCTGGCGGAGCACAAATCCCGTGACCGGGTCGGTGAACTCCTCACGGCCGTTGACCCGCGCCAAGAACCCGCCGGAGCGGACCAACAGCATCCGCGTGACCCCGGCCTCGGGCCCGGAGACCAAGACCGGCGGACGAAACGACCGCCGATCGTCACAACAGGTGATCTCGACAATGTCGAGGGACGAATCCTCCGCCAGAGGACGTCTGATTCCCGGCCCGTCACCCAGCGTCTCCCGACACATCGCGGCCACCCGCCCCAGACCCTCGATCACCTCAGCGCCACCCAGAGATCCCCACAGCAAGGGCCCACTCAGCCGTATTCCCCCGCAGTACCGCTCGCCCGCCGACTTGCGATTTTAGGGTGGACGGGGTCCTCATCCGCACCGATCGGGTGGCCGCGCCCCCGCACCTGGGCCAGGGAGCGGCCCAGGCGATCGAGGACGGCGTCGTCCTCGCCGACTGCCTGGCCGTTCACGAGGGCCGCGAAGAGGCGTTCCGGCGGTACACCGAGCGCCGCTACGAGCGCTGCAAGCTCATCGTGGAGTCGTCGGTGCAGCCCATCCGACGTCACCGAAGTTCCCACCCGCGGGTGAGCCGTTCAGACCGGATCGCGGCCTATGCTTCAGGCAGACGATTATGTCTGTTTGGTTCGGCTACGCCCCGGGCCGTGCCGGTGGAGTCGGGAGGCGGATGGTGTTCTCGTTGGACAACGGGTCGGGCGCGGTCTACCAGGTGGAGGACGCGCCCTTCAATCCCCCGGGCGGCCGGGCGAGGCTGCACCTCTGCCGCGACCACGCCGGACGCGAACGCGTCGCCAAGCTCTACCCCGCTCCCGTCGCCGACCCTCAGGCCGCCGAATCGATTCGCGCGGCGGCGGCGCGGGGCGCGGCGGTCGTCACCGGCGCGGAGGCCGCCGGTACGGTGGCCGAGGCGGCGGACACCTCGATCAACTTCCCCGTCGACGTCCTGGTCGACCGGCAGGCCGTCGTCGGCGTGGTCCTGCCGTTCGTCCCCCGGCCGTTCCGGTACGACGACGGCCGGCCCCGCACCCTCGACCACCTGTGGACGAGCCCGGCCGGTCCGCCTCCCGCGGCCTTCCGCGTCGGGGTGCTGCTCCGGGTCTGTGAGATCTTCGCCGTCTTGGAGGACGCGGGGCTGGTCCACGGCGGCGTCTCCCCGGAGAACCTGCTGTGGCGGCCCGATCGGCCGCACGCCTACCTCATCGGCTGTGACGGCCTGCGGCCGGCCGGCTCGCCCGGCACCCGTGGCGCCGGCGCCCCGGGCTTCGCCGACCCACGCTGGATCACTCACCGGATCGCCGCGCACGACGAGCACAGCGACCGCTACGGCCTGGCCGTCCTGGTGCACCACTGCCTGCTGCCGGGCTCTCCCCCACCGGCCCTGGCCGGGGACGCCTGGCACCGGCCCACCGACCTGCCCGGCGAGTTCGACCCCCGGCTGCGCGCCCTGTTCGACCGCGCGTTCGGCGACCCGTACGCCACCGACGCCCGCCCCAGTGCCGCGGAGTGGCGCGACACGCTGCGCGGCGTGTTCTTCGGCGAGAACGGCACGAGCCCTCGTGGAGATGCCCTCGCGATGCTGGACCGGCACGGCCGGCGGTTCGGGGACAACGCGCCGCCGCCCGCCATGGCCGGCGGTCCGTGGCCGGGTATGGCGCCCCTGCCGCCGGGACCGCCCATCCCACCCGGACCTCTACCGCCCGGACCACCCCTGCCGGCGGGATCCCCCATGCCGCCCGGCCCGCTCGGGCCACCGCCACCGCCCGGGCCACCCGGACCGCCGTACGGGCCCGGTCCCTACCCCGGTCCGATGAGGCCGGCCGCCCCGTCGGGAGCGCGGACGGCGGCCATCGTCCTCGCCCCGATCGTGGCGGTGGCCGTGATCGTGCTCGGCATCGTGGCCCTGCAGAGCGGCGGCGGCACCAAGAGCGCGCTGAGCACTCCGTATCCGCTACCGGACTCGGCCACGAGCACCCCGGACGCGGACCCGACCAGCCCCTACCCGGACCCGACCACGAGCGCCCCGTACCCGGACCCGACCACCGCGCCCCCGGAGACCGATCCGACCACGCCGTACGAGCCGCCCCCGCCGCCGGAGCACTGGGGCGCCATCGCGGTGGCGCACGATGGCAGCCTCGGCAAGTCGTGGGACTACGGCTCGGAGTCCGGCGCCAAACGGCGAGCGATGAACGAGTGTCCCCGCTCCGGCTGCAAAGTCCTCGTGACCTTCGTCAACGCCTGCGGCGCCGTCGCGTTCAACCCGCGTACCAACCGGTACTGGGGCGGCCGCGGCTCCACGAAGGCCGCGGCCGAGCGGAACGCCATCTCCAACGCGGGCGGCGGCCACTGGATCACCTGGGTGTGCACCACCCGCTAGCAGAACCTCAAGCCAGGTAGGGGATCGTCTGGGGTCCCTCGGGGAGTACGCAGAGCCGTGCGTCCGGTCCGGCGGCGGCCAGGGCCCGGGCGACCGTCTCGGAGACGTCGCCGGTCTGCCGCAGATGCGCGGAGGCCAGGTCGTCGTCACTGAGATGGGAGGTGTGCATCACGACCTGGGTGTCGCACTGGATGCGGGCCTGGATCTGCACCTGCCACTGGTCGGGCACGGTCTCGCGGGCGGAGCGTGCCGCGATGCCGTCCAGCAGGTGCCGTGGGGAGCGCGCCGACGCGAGCACCTCACGGTAGGAGCCGTGGTCGGGGAATCCGTCGCGGCACTCGGCGGCGCACACGATCGTCCCGCCCGGGCGTACGACCTGGTAGGCGGCGGACATGCCCTTGACGGCCTGATAGAGGTTCTGGTCCAGGGGAAAGCCGGAGTTGGTCGTCACCACGACGTCGAACGGCGCCGGCACCGGCCGCATCGCCGTGCGCTTGGCGAACGCGGTCGCGGCGGCGTGCATGGCCGGCAGGTCTCCGCCGAACGCGGCGACGATCTCCTTGTCCCGGTTGAGGACCACGTCGAGGGCGAAGGTGACGCCGGTCGCCTCGGCGATGGCGCGTACGTCGTCATGCACCGGGTTGCCGTGGGTGACTCCCCAGGTCGCCCGGGGACTGCCGATCCGGGCGGCGTCGTGCAGGACCAGGACAGTCTCCAGCGCCGCCAGACCGGGGGCCACGAGTTTGGGCCCGCCGGAGAAGCCCGCGAAGAAGTGCGGCTCGACGAACCCCGTGGTGATCCGTACGTCGGCCTGGGCCCATTCCCGGTTCAGCCACACGGGCACCTCGTCGCCGAAGGTGCCCATCCAGGTCAGCTGTTCGCGGTCGCGGGCGTCGTGGTTGACGATGCGCACGTGGTCCACGACCTCGTCGCCGAGCATCTGCCGCAGTTCGCTCTCGCTGTTGCCGCGGTGGGTGCCGGTGGCGACGAGGATCACCACGTCGTCCGGATCGACGATCCCGTCGAGCTCGGCCAGCACGGCGGGGACCATGAGATGCCTCGGCTGCGGGCGCGTGCCGTCGCACACCGATATCGCCACCGACTGCCCCGGCCGCACGCGTTCGCGCAGCGGCGGTCCGGCCACGGGCGAGCGCAGCGCGGCGGTCAGAACGCCGGCCTGATCGTGCGCGGCCTCATGGTGGACCGGCTCCACGACGGTGGCCGTCTCGGGGTCGACGTCGATGTCCAGGCCGGTCTCGCCGTAGGCGAGGCGTACTCTCACGGTCAGGAACCGAGCTCGGGAAGGTTCTCGGCCAGCGGCACGAACTCCGTCACCGTCAGCAGCCCGTCGTGATCGACGTCGTACTGCTCGAACAGCGCCTTGACGATCCCGGACAGGTCGTTCACCTCCGCCGCCGGGAACATCCCCGCGATCGCCGAGGTCACCTCGTCCGCGGTGAGCCGCCCGTCGCCGTCGGTGTCGTACCGTGCGAACACCGCCTTGTAGTCAGCCGACATGTTTTCCCTCCTCCATAGTCACCGGAGCACTGATCGTAACCAGGTGATGGTGACCACGTGACCGGCGGGGACGCGCGTGTACCCGATCAGTACCCGGCTGGGTCATCCTCCGGTCTCAGAATCTGTCGAATGCGCAGAGAGGGACCGATGTTTCCACGTCGAAATTCCGCGAGACGCCGGGCGTTCGTACTGGCCGGCGCGGTTCTGCCCCTGGTGCTCGGAACGCCGGCGATCGCCTCGGCCGCCGCCACTCCGGGTGGCCGGGTCACCGTTGAGAACTCCCGGCCGGCCTGGACGAACGCCTCGGCCGACCGCGGGCCCACGAACCCCTCGACCTCGTTGGACCTGCGGGTCTACCTGGCCGGGCGCGACCCGCAAGGGCTCGCCGCCTACGCGGCGGCCGTGTCCGACCCGCACAGCGCGGCCTTCCACCACTATCTGACGCCCGCGCGGACGCGGTCCCGTTTCGGCGGCACGGCCGCCCAGACCAGGGCGGTCACGTCGTGGCTGACCCGTTCGGGGCTGAAGGTGGACAAGGTCACCGACCACTACGTGTCCGTCCGCGGTTCGGTGGCGTCGGCGCAGCAGGCCTTCGGCGTCGCGCTGCACGACTACACCGTCAAGAACGCGACACTGCGCGGGCCGGCCGGTGAGGTGACCGTGCCGGCGGCCGTCGCGCCGGACGTGCTCGGCGTGACCGGACTGGACGACGGGAAGCACCAGGCCGGCCCCGCCGAGGACCCGCCCGGTCCTCCGACGGTCACCATCCGCGCCGCTCCCTGTTCGCACTACTACGGCGAGACCAAGGCGACCGACCAGCCGCCGGCCTACGGCCACACCGGCGTGTGGACGCAGTGCGGTGACACACCGCAGCAGATCCGTTCCGTCTACGGCCTGGACAAGGTCGCCGCGACCGGCAGCGGTTCGACCGTCGCGGTCGTGGACGCGTTCGCCTCGCCCACGATCGCCGGCGACGTCACCCTCTACAGCAGGATCCACGGCACCGCGGACTTCAAGGCGGGGCAGTTCACCCAGAACCTGCCGGACGACTACAACAGCGTCGAGGAGTGCGGCGGCCCGATCTGGGGGCTCGAGGAGACGCTGGACGTCGAAGCCGTGCACAACGTGGCGCCCGACGCCGGCGTGACGTACGTCGGCGCGGCCTCGTGCCAGGACACCGACCTGGCCGACGCGCTGAGCCGGATCGTCGACGACCACCTGGCCGACATCGTCACCAACTCGTGGGGCACCGAACTGAACGGCACCCCGCCGGCGCTCCGTGCCGAGTACGACCAGATCTTCCAGCTCGGAGCCACCGAGGGGATCGGCTTCTACTTCATCACCGGCGACTGCGGTACCTGGGACCCGGCGACGCCCTGCGGCGCGGGCAACGGTTCCACGGCCCAGCAGGTCGCGTTCCCCGCCGAGAGCCCCTGGGTGACCGCGGTCGGCGGCACGACCCTGGCGGTCGGCGGCGACGGTCGTGAGGTGTTCCAGACCGGGTGGGGGAACGTCAGGTCGGCGAAGACCTCCGACGGCACGGGGTGGACCCCGGTGCCGCCCGCCGGCTACCCGGCGAACTTCTACCAGGGCGGCGGTGGCGGCACCAGCACCGACTACCAGCAGCCGTCCTACCAGGCCGGCGTGGTCCCGGCGAGCCTGTCGAAGACCCTCCTGGACGGGAGCACCACGACGACGCCCATGCGCGTGCTTCCCGACGTCGCCACGGAGGGGGACAACAACACCGGCATGCTGGTCGGGGAGACCCAGCTCTACAAGGACGGCACCCCGCACTACCACGAGACCCGCTGGGGCGGCACGAGCCTGTCCGGTCCGCTGTTCGCCGGTCTGCAGGCGATAGCCCAGCAGGCGCAGGGCGGCGAGAAGATCGGTTTCGCCAACCCGGTGCTCTACGCCAGGCACGGCACGTCCGCCTACGAGGACGTCACCGACACCCCGAAGGGCGCCGGAACGCTGCTCGGCGTCGTCCGCAACGACTACACCGACCCGTCCGACTCCAGCAGCCCGGTCATCACCCGCCTGTGGACGTTCGGCGAGGACGGCCCGCTGCACGCCGTCGCCGGTTTCGACAACGTGACCGGCCTCGGCGCGCCCTCGACGCGGTACGTCCAGTCGTACGCGGCCGCGGCGAGGGCACGGCGGTGAGCCGGGGGCCGCGATACCGCGTGTGTACCCGGCCGGTACCGGCCCGCGGCGGAACCCACCGCACAGGTCCTTGAGTACCGCGGTCTGACGGCTCACTCGTACGGCGGGGATGCCCCACCTCTGGCGCGGCATCCCCGCCGTATGACCGAACGGGCCGGGCGGCCGGGCTACTGAGCCGGGAGGACCGGCGCCGCGGTCTCGGTCTCGGTCTCGGAGGAGCCGATTCGGGCGAAGACCTGACGCGCCTCACACCCGGCCTCCTCCGCGACGGCGGCCGCGCCGGTTGCCGGCCGCCTCGGTCGCGGCCAGCGCGCACCGGTGCGTCTCCCGCCAGTCGTCGAAGTAACACATGACCTGGTAGAGCTGGTTTCCGCCGAGAGCCGGCTCCCAGCACAGCTCGTCCAGCCCGAGCTCGGCGGTCTGCCGTACGGCGGCCAGGAGCGACAGCCGTTCGACGTGCAGCCAGGCGAGCGGGGAGGCGACCTCGGGCAGCGTTCCTGCCACCAGGTCCGGCCGCCAGCGGGGCGCGTCGCCGCGAATGATCGTGTGGTCGCCGCCCTCGTCGGCACGGTGCACGATCTCGGTGAGCGCCAGAACCGCGCCGAACGCCCGTACGAGAGCCGCCCGGCGCGCGTCCTCCGGCTCCTCCGCCTCCGCGCGTTCCCGCGCGTAGATACGGACCAGGTCGTGGAAGCCGTACCGGACGCCGCGCGCGGCCGAGGTGGCCGTGACGCTCAGCAGGCGCACGTCGACCAGTTCGTCCAGCAGGTCCTGGGCGGTACGCGGCGTACCGTCCAGCAGGGCGGCGGCCGTCCACACCGCGAAGTCCGGTGTGTCGAGCAGGCCGAGCAGCCGGAAGAGGCGGCGCGCCGGGGGGTCGAGCGCCCGGTAGCTCAGCCGGAAGCTCGCCCGTACCCCCAGGTCGCGGTGGCGGAGACCGTCGAGCCGGTGACGGGCGTCGGCCAGCCGCGCGACGAGGTCGGCGACCTTCCAGTGCGGCCGGGTCACGAGCTGCGAACCGACGATCCGCAGCGCCAGCGGCAGCCCCGCGCACAGCTCCAGCAGGCGTTTCAGCGCCGTCGGGTCGGCCGCGAGCCGCCCGCTTCCGACGATCCTGCGCAACAGCGTGTCACCGTCCGCCTCCGGCAGCCCCCCGAGGTCGATCCGGTGCGCTCCGGCCAGCCCGCCGAGCCTCCGCCGGCTGGTGACGATCACCGCGCAGGTGCCGCTGCCCGGCAGCAGTCGCTCGATCTGCCGCTCGTCCCGGACGTCGTCGAGGACCACGAGGACCCGCCGGTCGGCCAGCAGACTCCGATAGGCCGCGGCGCGCTCGTCCTCGTTTCCGGGTACGGCGGCGTCCGGCATGCCGAGCGCGCGCAGGAACCGCCCGAGCACCTCGTGCGGATCGGCGGCCGTCGATCGCGCGCCGTCCAGGACGGCGAAGAGCTGGCCGCCCGGGTACGCCTTCCGCAGCCGGTGCGCGGCGTGCACCGCGACCGTCGTCTTTCCGATCCCGCCCTCGCCCGACACGGCCACGACCGCCGCCGGCCGGTCCGGCTCGCGGTCGCTTCTCAGGACCGCGTCGATGCCGGCCAGCTCGGCCTCGTGGCCGGTGAAGTCGCCGATGTCGCCCGGCAGCATCCGGGGCACGGCGGTCCCCCGCGACTCCGGTTCCGGCGGGCCGGCGGTCCGCGCGCCCGCGGCCTCCGGCTCGGGCAGGTCGAGGAAGGGCGCGCCGACCAGGATCGCCTCATGCAGGTCCCGCAGCTCGCGCCCGGGTTCCAGTCCGGTCTCCTCGACCAGGACGTCCCGCGCTCGCAGATAGGCCTTCAGCGCGTCCGCGCGGCGCCCGCAGCGGTAGAGCGCCAGCATCAGCTGCGCCCAGATCCACTCCCGCAGGGGATGCTCCCCGGCCAGCGCGGTCAGCTCGCCGACCAGCTCCGTGTGGCGGCCCAGCCGGATGTCGACGTCGACGCGCTGCGCCAGCACCGACAGCCTGACCTCCGCCAGCCGCGCGGCCTCCGCCGCCACGATCGGGATGTCGACCATGCCGTAATAGGCCTCGCCGCGCCACAGCGCCAGCGCGTCGCGGAACAGCTCGCTCGCCCGCACCGGCTCGCCGCCCGCATGGACCGCACGCGCGGCCGCGACCAGGTCGTCGAACCGGGTGACGTCCGACTCGTCCCGCCCGACCCGCAGCAGGTAACCGGAGTTCTGATGGACGATGCGCCCGGGGTCCCCCAGGCGGCGGCGCAGCTGGTGAACGTAGGTCTGGATGTTCTTGGCGGCGCTCTTCGGCGGTTCGTCCCCCCACAGCGCCTCGGTCAGCACTCCACCGGCCACCGCCCGGCCGGGACGGCCCAGCAGCACCGCCAGCAGCGCCCGTGCCTTCGGCGGGCCCAGGTCCACCGGCACGCCGGACCTCGACACCGCCAACGGCCCCAGGACCTCGAACTCCACAGCCGCTCCCTCAGCCCCGCCGGCCGCGGGCCGATCGCGGAGCCCACCGCCGTACCCGCCGTACGGATCTTTGTGTATCGATCAAGCTAGATCCGCCGTGCCGGGACGAATCGCCAAATAACGCACCGGCGTTCGCCACATCTCGCATCCCCGGCGGCGTGTGCTCGCTGGGGACTCAGATCCGCACAAGTCCGGCAGACAGTGCTGTACGTTGCGATCGGCAGCGTGTCATCGGTTCGGCTCCGGAAGGCTCTGAGACGTGGTCGTCGCTTTCGATTCAACCGGCCTGCAGCGTCTCGACGAGACGACCTGGGCGCATCCCGCCAGCGGGGACCGGATCCACATCTCGCTGAACGGCTCACCGCTGAGCGAGCCGGCCTGGCTGGAGAACATCCCGGCCATGCGGTACAACCTCGCCGTCGAGTACGCGCAGATGGGATGCCTCATCGAGGCCGAGCCGGTGGTCCTCGGCGGTGTTCGCGGGGTGTGCCAGGTGGTGAAGGCGCCGATCCCGAACGCGCCCAGCGGGCAGGTCTTCCTGGCGAACATCTTCCTGGCGAAGGCCGACCGTCACGTGATGTTCGGCTGCTCCGCGGGGGAAAGCGGGATCACCGGAGTGCGCGAGGCGGCGATCATGGCCGAGCTCGGCCTCATGCCGGACGGCTGGGTGCTGCCGCATCCGTACGCCCCCGAGCTGCGGGGCCGACTGCCGTACCATCGCGGCGACGACCCGGCGTGGGACGCGCGGTTCCCCGAACATCCGCTGTCGCGAGTACGGGCGTGGGTGCGGTGGGTGCTCGCCACGGCGACGGTCGATCCCGCGTTCGCCGCCCTGCCCGACTTCGTGCCCGGCCCTCCGGCGCCGGGCCCCGGCTCCGCCGGGTAGCCCGACCAGCGCTGAGCACGATCTGGCGACTCCCCGTGCACGAATCGGCGAGCCGGTCACCCGCTGCTCGCCTAGCGTGGACGCTCTGTTCCCAACGCCGGTCGGGGTAGCGGCTCCGTCGTGATCGGCGGTGCCCTCCCCGGCCGTCGTGACGTCAGCCGCTCCACGGACACCGGGCCGGACTAGGTGTACGGAGCGATGGGTGAATGAAGTGAACCGGTCGGCCGACCCGGCCGACGAGACGCTGCGCCCGCAGGTCCGGGTGCTGGCGGCCGGTGCGGTGGTCGGCGTGGTGCTGCTCGGCGCGGCCGTGGTGATCGACCTCACCGGGGCCAACGACGCGCGGACTCCGCAGCTGCCGACCCCGGGCTCCACGTCGGTGCCGAAGATGCCGGGCATGCCCCCGATGCCGTCCGAGTTCCCGTCCGGGGTACCGACCGGCATTCCGACGACGCTGCCGTCCTTCCCGACGGACCTGCCCACCATGCCGAGCTTTCCCGGGAGCGCGCCGTGACGGGCGGGCCGACGATGGGCGGTCTGGTCCAGGACGACGCTCTCGCGCGGGGGCGGGCCCTGCTCATCGCCCGGCTGATGATCGCGGTCTACCTGGTGGAGCTGCTGCTCAACTACCTCCGGCCGCACGTCCAGGCGAACGAGCCGACGCTGTCGATCTTCCAGAAGCTCCCGGGGACCTCCGGCTCGATCGGCCGGCTGCTGTCCCTGCCCCCCGCCATCTTCTGGACCGTGCTCGCCGGCATCGTGGCCGGCGCCGCGATCCAGGCTTTCGCGGCGGTCAGGCGACCGGAAGGGCGCCGGGCGGTGGTGCTGACCTGGGTGACCCTGGTGCTGCTGCTGGGCCCGTTCACGCTGATCCCGCTGGCGGTCGTGCTGGCGTACCCGTTCCAGGCGCTGGTGTGCGTGCCCGGCACCGCCTTCGTCCTGCTGCTGTTGCACGGCGGCCAGCGGTTCGCCCGGATGCCTCTTCCGGTGCTGCTCGTCGCGTTCGGCTGGGGCGCGCTCGTCGTCTTCGGTCTCGGCCGCGCGTACACCGGGCTGGCGTTCGGGACCCTCAACGGCTACCTGGGCAAGCCGTCGGGCTCGCTCGGCTCGCAGATCAAGAACCAGTACCACGCGATCGACCTGATGATCCTGCACCTCAGCATCGTGAACGCCTTCCTGGTCGCGGCCGGTGTCCTCCTCCTGTTCGTCCTGTTCCGGCATCGCGTCACCGACGCGGTGACCGGGCTCGTCCTCGGGGCGGCCGCCGGACTCGGCTACAACCTCGTGGAGAGCGTCCTGTTCATCCGGATCTACGGGTCGCTGGGCTCGTTCATCAGCGGGGCGACGGGCGGCTTCGAGTACTACGTCCGGCAGGCCATCGGCCTGCTCGGCGGGCAGGCGGCGTTCGGGGCGCTGCTCGGCGCCGGGCTCGGCCTCGCCGTCCAGTCGCGGCGGCACCGCCCGCTGATCGCCGTCGCGGCGGTCGTGGCCGCCATCGGCGCCTCCGCGGGAACGGAGACGCTGGCGGGCTGGTTCTCCCACGGGGTCCACGACCACCTCGCGACCGGTGGGGCCTTCGACACGCTGATCGTCTCTCCGTTCCTGTGGCTGGTCCCGCAGGCGCCGTTCATCCTGCTGGCCGCGCTGCTCCTCTGGCTGGGCCGGCGTACGCGAGCCGCCGCGGCCCGGACGGCGGTGACGGCGGAGGCGTCCGCGCCGGACTCGGCGATCACCCCCGCCGAGGCGCCGTACCTGACCGACCCGGCGCTGCGCCTCTGGGCGGTGGTGAGCACCTGGCGCTCGTACGGTCAGCCCGCCGCGCTCGCGCTCCTGCGCCTGCAGTCCGCCCAGCTCGACCTGGCCGCATGGCGCTGGCAGCGGCGGGACTCCGCGGACGAGCCCGCGGCCCGCGAGGAGGGAGACCGATTGCGCGCGAGAGTGCTGCGGTTGAAGCGGGCCCCCGGCCCGCAGCGGGTGGTGGCGCCATGATCCGCCGTGGACTCGCCGCCGTCGCCACGGCGGCCCTCCTCGTCGTCCTCGCTCTGCCGCTGACCGCCCAGCCGGCCTCGGCCTGCGACGTCAGCTACGGCTACAAGCCGTCGCTGAACCTGAACAAGCCCAACTTCGGACGCGGCGCGGCGTGCTCGACCGGCACCTCGCTGGCGGGCGCCTTCTTCGTCGCCCTGCTCGCGGTGGGCGCGGTCGTCGCCGGCGGCGCCCTGGCGTACCGGAAGGCCGAGACGCTCCTCCGGACGTCCACACCGCCACCGTCCGGTCCGGGCCACCCCGCTCCCGGCCACCCCGGTCCGGCGGCCCCGCCGACGGGACAGGCATGGCCCGGGCCCACCGGACCCTGGCCGCCCCCGCCGCACCAGGCACCGCACCAGGCCGCACCGAACACGGCCCTCATCCGCTACCTCGACGCGGCGGGCATCGTCCCGCCCGCCGCTCCGGGCCGCGGGCCGATGGAAACAGGAGGCGGCCATGGGCGTCCAGGTTCCTGACCTCCGCCGGAGGGGGCGAGTCGACGCCACGCCGACCCGGCGCTTCCGACGCCGCCTGGGCGCGCTCCTCGCGGCGGCGGTCACCGCGTTCTCCCTGGCGGCGCCGGGTGCGCTCGCCGGGCCGACGCCGCCCCCCTCGCACGACTCAAGCTCCACGACCGTCATCTGGCCGGGTCTGGATCCGGCTTCCAAGAAGACAACGCCCGCCCAGCTCGATGAGGCCTACAAAGAGGCCGGCCGACGGCTCGCCGCCGACCCGAGGGGACGTGCGCTCATCCGGGCCTGGAGGGACTGGGCGAAAGGACTGCGCCTGCCCTCGAACATCTCCGTCCAGTGGTTCGACTTCAGCTGGATGGAGAGCGATCCGCAGCTGCCCGTCTGGTTGCGGAACAACGTCGACGACTTCTACCGCATCCTCACGGAGGCGGTGAGCCGGTATCCGGGGTTCAAGGATCCGGAGGGTTACCGCGTGACGACACAATCGGTCGCCGTGGATACGGAGGCAAACCTGTACGACTCGCTGGGCGTGCCCAAGAACGGCCTGTTGTTCCAGGTGGCGACGGGCAACGAGAAGTGGGCGGGCCACTCGGAGGAGAACGGGCTCGAGTGGACGACCCGCGCCGTCAACACGTCGCTCCGTACCCTGGCCGAGAAGACGATCGGCCGGAAACAGATGGGGTTCAACTCCTTCAAGAAGGAGACGAACCGGATCCTCGCACGGGCTCCCCGCGGCCTCGCCGGGCAACGTACCCCCTGCGCCGGACGGTGCGACATCCAGACCAAGGCGTTCTCCAGGAATCTGGCGATCGCCGACTACACCAAGGCGGGAACGGCGAGCTCCAGGATCGCGCAAACCGTTGTGCCCAGGGTCATGCAGGAGGGGGAGGCCGAGCTCAGCCGCCAAGAAAACGGCGTGAAGGAGAAGGCGAAGAAGGCCGAGGAGATGGCCACCCAGGACCTGGGCCAGTGTCACTCGTCCGGGGGCCTGCGGCGGCCAGGCGAGGACTTCGGCGGAAACGGCGTACGGATGGCGGTGTGGGCCGCTCCGCCCGCCGATGACTGTTCCAGGACCGCCCTGAGCCCGCTGGCAGAGGCACTCTCGTCACAGAACCTCGGCGGCGTCGACTTCTCCACACTGGGGATCCGCTATATGTCGGACAACCCCGGCTCGGGCGGCGTGCGGTACTCCCTCTCCGGGCGTCCGGCCGCTCCCGGCTCCTCCCAGGACGCCGACTCCGGCCTTGACGCGCTCACGAACAGCACCGCCGACCTGCGGACCTGGCTGGCGTTGGATCCCAGCAAGTTCTGGGTCAACCTCAACCCGACCGAGCCGAACCGGATCGTGGACCCTCAGCTCGGACGGACGAACGCCGGGAAGGCGCTGCTCGAGGCCGATCTGCGAATGAAGCAGACCGAGGGAAAGCTGATCGATCCGAAGACCCCTCTCGGCGCCCGGTACTGGAAAGCGATGGGCGGCCCCACGGACACGATCTGCTACTCCTCGCGGCTGTGGATCGTGCCCGGCGACGTCGAGGTCCGGCAGGACGGCTCCTCTCTCTACATCGTCAAGGCCACGCTCCAGGTGAAGGCGAAGGCGCAGCACCCCGGCGGCGGGTACGGCTGCGACTCGGATCCGGCCTCCGACGCGCGGGGTGAACGGCTGGAGCAGACGATGCTCGTGCCCAAGGTCGAGGAGGCGGTCAACACCGCGCCGGAGTACGCGCCGATACGCCGTGCCTTCCTGGCCCGCGTCGTGGCGCAGTGGATCCGGGACCGGCACCAGAGCGGTCACCACACGTCCTTCGACGGCCTAATCGACTCGGGTGACCTGGGTTCGGCCGTGCTCACGGACGGCTGGCAGCCCCGGCAGGTCTTCGACTCCTACGTCCGCGCGCTCCGCGACAAGGACTTCACCTACCACCAGACGATGCGCGTGGGCGACACCCGCGTCATCCGTACGATCACCTACGGCGGCGTCGACTTCAGCAAGCTGAGTTCCGCACGGCTCAGCGCGGCGCAGATGAACCAGCGGCTCCCGCGGTTGTCGCAGACCGTCAAGGCGTCGGGCACCCACCCCGCCAAGGCCTCGGACGGCTCGATCTGGCTGGGAGAGAGTGCCGGGTCGGGGAACAGCGGCCTGTGGTCCAGGGTCAGCGGCACGGTCGGCGCCTTCGTGACCGGGCGTACCGGCATCCTCGTCCTCATCGTCGCGGCGCTGGGCCTGGTCACGTTCGGCATCCGAGGATCCGGCCGTAAACGGCGGGCCTAGTGCGGTGACCACGAACGTTCGCCGGGTTTGATCATGCTGCCTTGGGGCGTGGGCGGCCCCAGCGTTGCCTGCGTTCGCTGCGGAACAGCCGTGGAAGTAGCGGATGCCGTGGGTGCGGCGGTAGGTCGCCGGGAGCCGGTCCGGCCGGCAGGCCGGCGCCCACGCCGACCCGTGGCAGGGGCGTATCGAGATCGGCCCGAACTGGTCGAAGGCGAAACACCGCTCGGGGAAATCGAACGGACGCCGCAGTCTGGCCGGGCGCGTCGTGGCCGTGTCGACGATGAAGGCGATGTCATCGTCACCGATCAGGCGGGGACGGCCTCCCGCCCACTTAGGGTCCAGGCAGGCCGGCCCCTGTTCGTTGAACGCGTGGATCACATTCCGGACCGTGTCCTCGTCCGCGGCGACCAGCCGGGCGATCGCTGGCACCGGCGTCCCCGACGCCGAGGCCATGATCATCATCGCCCGGCGGACCCGGATCGACTCGCCTCTGCCCGGCGGTCAGAGTCGATCGGCGCAGGTGGATCAACATGGGTGCGCTGCACCCACGCGCCAGGCGCCGGGCCAGATTACTGTCGTCGACGTGGACAGTGAGAACAAGCTCGGTGACTACCTGCGAGCTCGGCGGGCGCTGATCCGGGTGCAGGACGTCGGTCTGCCCGATGACGGTCCCCGGCGGGTGCCGGGGCTCCGTCGCGATGAGGTGGCGCTGCTGGCAGGGGTGAGCACGGACTACTACATGCGCCTGGAGCAGGGCAGGGAACGGCATCCCTCCGATCAGGTGCTGCGGTCGATCGCCAGGGCACTGCAGCTGGATGACGACGCCGCGGCGCATTTGTTCCGGCTCGGCCTGCCGGTGTTCGGGGCGCGTGCGGCCACGTCGCTGACCGCCGCTCCGGAGCTGGTGCGCCTGATGGACGGCATGCCGGACGTGCCTGCCTTCCTGGTCAGTGCGGCGCAGGACATCCTGGGCGCGAACGCGATGGCACGGGAGCTCTACCGCGGGTTCGCCCGGTACGACAACCTGCTGCGCATGATCTTCCTGGACCCGTACGCGAGGTCCTTCTACGGCGACTGGGACGCCGCGTCGCGGCTCGCGGTGAGCAACCTGCGAGCGTCGTCCTCGCAGTTCCCCGCGGACGAGCACATCGAGCGGATCGTCGGCGAACTGAGCCTGCGCAGCCCGGCGTTCGTGAACCTGTGGGCCCGCTACGAGGTGCGTCCGCGGACCAGCGAGGTGAAGCACTTCGTACATCCACGGGTGGGCGAACTGCGGCTGCACTTCGAGACGTTCGCCGTCGCCAGCGCGCCCGGGCAGCACCTGTCCGTCTACAGCGCCGAACCGGGCAGCACCGGCCACGACGGCCTGGTCCTCCTGCGCCGCTTGGCCGAGCAGGCAGCCACCGATGCCGAGAACTCCGCATCGGAGCAGGCTTTCAAGAAAGGGGACACCCGATCATGACCGCCTCCCTCGCGGACGGCGCAGGCACCTTCGAAATCGCCGGGAAGAAGGTCGCCCGGTTGGGCTTCGGCGCCATGCGGCTGACCGGGCTCGGGATCTGGGGCGAGCCCGAAGACCGCGCCGAATGCGTGCGTGTCGTACGGCGCGCCGTCGAACTCGGCGTGCAGCTCATCGACACCGCCGACTCCTACGGACCCCATGTCAGCGAGGAGATCATCCGCGAGGCCGTCCACCCGTACCCGGACGATGTCCTGATCGCGACCAAGGCGGGCCTGACGCGCAACGGCCCGGACGTCATCCGGCGGGGAGACGAGCTGGTACGCCTCGGGCCCCGGGCCTGGCCTCCGGTGGGTCGCCCGGAGTATCTCCGCCAGCAGACACTGCTGAGCATGCGCCGCCTCGGCCTCGAGGCCATCGATCTGTTCCAGCTCCATCGTGTCGACCCCGCGGTTCCGCTGGAGGACCAGGTCGGCGAGCTGAAGAACCTGCAGGACGAGGGCAAGATCGTCGCGATCGGGCTGTCACAGGTCACGGTCGGCCAGATCGAGCGGGCGCGGCGGATCGCGGACATCGCCACGGTCCAGAATCGGTACAACGTCGCCGACCGCGGTTCCGCCGACGTCCTGGACTACTGCACCCGCCACGGCATCGGGTTCATCCCCTGGGCGCCCGTGGCCGCGGGGCGGCTGGCCCGCCCCGGCGGGCCGGTCGACCACATCGCCGCGGCGCACCACTCCACCCCGACCAATGTCGCGCTTTCCTGGCTGCTGCACCGATCCGACGTCGTCCTGCCCATTCCCGGCACGTCGAAGGTCGCCCACCTGGAGGAGAACCTGGCCGCGTCCCGGCTCCGCCTCAGCGACGCGGAGCTGGCCGAGCTCGACGCGGCGGCATAACCGACTCTCGCACTCGTCGGCCCATTGCTTCGAGAGAACCAAGCAATTGTGGCGGCGCACCCGCGTGTCAAGAACGCGGGCGCATCGTGCGCCTCATCTCGCCCCGCTCGAACAGCCCGCAGCTTTCCGTGCCTGCTGCCTGATGACGAAAAAGGAAACCATGGAAACCGTCTTCGTGATCTACAGGTCGGGCGGAAAGGACTTCCGGTTCGACCACGACTCCTACGTGTTCCAGCACCTCGTGGCCGTGGCGGTGAACGAATTCCGCGACGAACAGGCCGCCACCGCGGCGTCCCTTTCACCTACTGAACAATGACTTCGACATCAAAGACATCGGCCCGGACGTGGTTGGGCGTGCTCACACTGCTGGCCGGCACACTGCTGCCCCCACTGGATTTCTTCATCGTCAACCTCGCCATCCCGTCGATCCAAGACGACCTCGGCGGTGGTGACATCCTGGGCCAGCAGGTCGTGGCCGGCTACGCCGCCACCTACGCCGTGACGCTCACCCTCGGCGGGCGGCTCGGCGATCTGCACGGACGACGGCGGGCTTTCGTCGTCGGCCTCGTCGGGTTCGCCCTGGCCTCGCTGCTGTGCGGGTCGGCCGGCGAACCCTGGCTGCTGCTCATCGGGCGCGTCCTGCAAGGGTTCACCGCCGCGCTGATGGCGCCGCAGTCCCTGGCGCTCATCCGCGCGAGCCTTGATGGCCGAGACCAGGCGATCGCCCTCGGCTTCCACGGTGCGACCCTCGGACTCGCCGCGGTCATCGGCCAGTCATCGGGCGGCCTGCTCGTCACCGCCGATCTCTGGGGCCTGGGCTGGCGGGCGATCTTCCTCATCAACCTGCCGATCGCCGCGCTGGCGCTGCTGGGCAGCCTGTTCCTGCCCGACCCGCACACGCGAGGCGAGGCGAAACTCGACTGGACCGGCGCGATCCTGCTCTTCGTCGGTCTCGCCGGGATCGTCGTACCCCTGGTCGAGGGGCGCGCCCTGGACTGGCCCTGGTGGTGCTTCGTCGTCCTGGTCGCCGCGGCCGGCCTGCTGCACAGGTTCTGGCGCTACGAGACCACGCTCGACGGCGAACGGCGGCGCCGTCGCGTCATGCCCCTGGTGCCACCCCGGGCACTCACCGCGCCCGGAGTGCGGATCGCGCTGGTGGCGGTCGCCCTGTTCTACTCGATCGCCTCATTCTTCCTCGTCTTCTCCGAACGCGAGCAGGCCGCCGGGCGCACCCCGCTGCAGGCGAGCCTCGACATCCTGCCGCTGGGCATCGGGTTCCTGATCGGCCCGCTGACCGTGCCGCACCTCATGCGGGTACTGCCGCGCCGGATCGCCGCGCTCGGCCTGGGGCTGGAAACCGTCGGCTTCCTGGTGTTCGCGGGGCTCGTCGCCGCGTTCGGCCAGACACCCTGGGCCGCCGCACCCCTGGCGCTCATCGGCTTCGGCCAGGGACTCGCGCTGCCGTCGCTGATCCGGATCACGGTCACCCACATCCCGCGCGCATTCGCCGGCCTGGCCAGCGGTCTGGTCAACGCCACCCTGCAGATCAGCGCCGCCCTGTCGGTCGCGGTCATCGGCGGCGTCTACTACACCGCCGCCAGCGCGTTCGGCTCGGCTCACGCCATCACCGCGGTGTCGGTCCTCATCGCCACGCTGCTGTTCGGCTCCGCTGTGCTGTCCGTGCGGGCCGAACGTGTCCCGTCCCTGGATACGCCTCCGAAGATCGACGGAACACCCGATCACCAGGCGAAGGAAAGCACCAGCCGGGCGCCTCGCTGAGTCGCCGGGAGGCGACATGGCCGGAGAGCCGAAGCCCGACCTGGCAGGGGGCGTGCCGTGCAGGCGGCGGGCGGCGCAACCCGGGAAGACCGCCGGCGGGCGGCCGACGCCGCGCCGTGGTTCTGGCCACCCGCCTGAGCCCGACCGGGCCGAAGGGCACGCTTCCCCGTCATTCCGCGCTGCCGGGCCGGGGCTGTCGCAGGCCCGCCAGCAGGATGCCCAGATAACGGCGGCCAGCGGCGGCCCGCTCGGTGGCGTCGAGTCCGGTGTGGATGTTGACCGCGTACGCGATCCCGCACATCAGGGACACCAGATCGGCTTCGGACACGCCGGGGTCGATCACGCCGGCCTCGTGGACGCGGGCCAGCAACCGGCCGAACCGGCTGGTGACCTTGTGCTTGAGCTCGGTGGTGCACGCGAGCGCGTCGGTGCCAGCGGCGAGCACCGGCGCGACAGCGGCGTCGGTCAGCTGCACCCGGATGCCTTCGACTAGGAACCCGTGCAGCGCCTGCCACGGGTCCGGGTCGGCCAGCGCTTGCTCGGCGCGCTCAGCCAGAGCCTCGAACGTCGGTGCGGCGACGGTTTCCAGCAGCGCCTCCGGTGTGGGGAAGTGCCGGTAGACCGTGGCGACCCCCATGGACGCCGCCCGGGCAACGTCGTTCAGCTGCAGCGGCTTGCCTTCGTCCACGTAGCGGCGGGCGGTCGCGACGATGCGCTCCCAGTTGCGGGCGGCATCCTTACGCAGCGGAGTGGTGGGCACCACCACATCATAAACGGATAACTTATCTACTTGCGCTATGGTGAAACGGATAGACCATCCGTATCTTTCGGAGGGCTGCCATGCTCACCACCACCCGCGACAGCGTCGATGTCGCCGGGACGAGACGCACGTTCACCACCGTCCGCCCCGCCGGCGACGGGGTCGGCCGCGCGCTGGTCCTGGTCTTCCACGGTTCCCGCCAGAGCGGCGACAAGCACCGCGCGTTCACCGGCCAGGCCTTCGACCGGTTCGCCGCCGGCTCCGCGGTGGTCGCCTACCTGGACGGCTACCGCGGGAACTGGAACGACGCCCGCAAGGAAAGCTGGTTCCCGGCCCGGCGCGACGGCGTCGACGACCTCGCCTTCACGCGGGCGGTGATCACCAAGCTGGCCGGCGAGCACCGGATCGATCGGCGCCGGGTGTTCGCGATCGGCTACTCCAACGGCGGCCAGCTGGTCATGCGGCTCGCTCACGAGGCGCCGGGGCTTCTCGCCGGCGCGGCGGTGCTTGCCGCGACCATGCCCGCCCCGGAGAACTTCCTCGCGGCGGACACCCCGCCCGCGCCGCTGCCGGTGATGCTCGTCCACGGCACGAAGGACCCGATCGTCGCCTACGAGGGCGGCACGATGAGCTGGTGGCAGCGGCGGCTGTTCAAGGTCGGCGGGGGGAGCTGGTCGGCGCCCCGCACCGCGCGATACTTCGCCGAACGCAACGGCATCACCGCCGCGCCCGTCGTCACGCGTGATCCGGCCCCGGCCGGTGCCGTCACCGAGGTCGAGCGCTCGGACTACCGCGAGGAGGGGAAGCCGCCGGTGGTGCTCTACACCATCCACCGCGGCGGGCACACCGTTCCCGGCCCGGCCAAGAACCCGGCGGTGCTCGGCAGGACCAGCCGCGAAGCCGACGCCGCCGAGCTGATCGGCACGTTCTTCGGCTTGCCGGTGGGCGCCAGCTGCTTGAGCGAGATCATCCCGTCGACGTAGCGCCAGAACGCGTCGCTGTCGAGCGCGTTCTAACAGATACGGAAGCAAACCAGTGTCGAAAGCCCTTCAAAGAGGGAGCGACTGTGCGCGCGCACCGGCGGTATGGCCTCGATCAGCGGGATGAGCCGGGTGATGTCTTTGCGGTTGCCGCCGGTGAGTGAGATGGCCAGCGGGATGCCGTTGCCCTCACTGATCAGGTGGTGCGGGTTGCTCGCCCTTCCTCATGCCGAGATCAACGATCAACCGTCCGGGCAGGCACGGACCAAGATCATTCTGTTAGGAGTTCCAAGCCCCGCCATCACGGACGCCGACCGGCGTGTCACCAGACCCGGCGAACGTTCGTGGTCACCGCACTAGATGTGCTGTCCCCACCGGTCGGCGATGCGGCCGGCGGTGCGCAGGCCGGCCCCGGCCAGGAGCAGCACGCACGTGCCGGTGACGAAGGGCTGGTCGCCGGCGAGCGCGAGCGCCGCCGAGGGCAGTACGGCGACGAGGCCGAGGACGAACGGTGTGCCGGCGGTGACGCGGAGGCGGACGTACCCCAGGTAGTCGGCGGTCGGCCGGCCGGGGCGGATGCCGGGTACGAACGCGCCCTCCCGCTTGAGCCTGTCGGCGACGCGCGCGGGGTCGACCGCTCCCGCCGAGCTCAAGACGCTCAGGACGGCGACCGACACGAACAGCACGACCATGAACCAGACGCTGCCCTGGTCGGGCGACGTCCACAGCCCGTCCGGCCGCCCGCCGCCGGGCCACAGCCGGGCGGCCAGGCCGGGCAGGTGCAGCAGCGCCAGCATGGTGAACGCCGGCACGAGCCCGGCGTGGTCGAGGCGCAGCGGGACGTAGGTGGCCGCGCCGCCGAACCGGCGGACCCCGATCATCCGCCGGGCGTACTGGATCGGCACCCGCCGTTCGGCCCGGTCCAGGACGAGCACGGCGACGATGACGAGCAGCACGGACACCAGGACGGCGGCCGTCGTGGCGGCGAAAGCGCCCGTGCCCTCTTCTTGCCGTACCCGCCAGAGCAGGTCGGGGAAGACGGCGGCGAGCTGCACGAAGAACAGGACCGCGAGACCGTCGCCCAGCCCGCGCGAGGAGATGAGCCGCATCAGCCAGGTGGTGACCAGCGTGCCGGCCGTCATGGCGCCCGCCGGCGCCAGGACGGTGCCGACGCCCGAGCCCGCCAGGACGTCTCCGCCGGGAAGGCGTCCCTTCGCCGCCGCGACCGCGACGGCCGTTCCCATCAGGGCGCCCATCACGACGGCGAGAATCCGGACGTACCGCTGGATCCTGGCGGCGCCCGCCCCGCCGGCCGCGGCGAGCGCCCTCATCCGCGGGACGGTCACCACGAGCAGCTGCACCACGACGGACGCGGCGACGTACGGGAACACCCCGAGCCCGAGAACGGAGAGCCGGAGCAGTCCCCCGCCGCTGAGCATGTCGATCAGGCCGTAGAACCGGTCGTCGCGGACGGCCGCGTCGGCGGCCGCCCGGAGCGCCCGGACGTCCACGCCCGGACTCGGGAGGTTCTGCCCGAGCCGGTAGAGCACCACGGCCAGAACCGTCAGCGAGAACTTCGCGCGCAGGCCGGAGACGCGGAGAAAGCCACTCACCCTTCAAACATACATTCATGTCTGTTGAATGATCCCGCCGCGAGCGTGAACGGTGAATGAAGCCGCGCTAGCCGGTCGACACCGGGAGGTGTGACGGACCGCGCAGGTTGATGCGGCCGTTCCACCTCACCTCACCGTCCTGGGAAAGGTGGGGAAAGCGCGCGGTCAGCCGTTCGAAGGCGATGCAGGCCTCCATCCGCGCGAGGGACGCGCCGAGACAGTGGTGCGGGCCCGCGCCGAACGACACGTGCTGGCGGGCGTTCTCCCGGTTCAGCCGCAGCGCACCGGCGTCCGGCCCCCAGAAACGCTCGTCCCTGTTGGCCGACGCGAGACTCGCCATGACGAACGCGCCCGCAGGGATCTCGACGCCGCCGACGGTGACCGGTTCGACGGTGATCCGCCGGCTCGCCTGCACCGGGCTGTCGTAGCGGAGCATCTCCTCCACCGCGTTCGCGACCAGCCCCGGATCGTCGCGCAGCAGCGCCTGCTGCCCGGGGTCGCGCAGCAGGGCGAGCGCGCCGCCCCCGATGAGGTTCACCGTCGTCTCATGGCCCGCGATGTACAGCAGCAGGGTCTGGGCGATGAGCTCCTCCTCACCCAGCACGTCGCCGTCGTCCTCGGCGTTGATGAGGGCGGTGAGCAGGTCGTCCGCGGGGTTCTCGCGTTTCCAGGCGATCATCTCCGCGGCGATGCCGGCCAGTTCGGCGTCGGCCGCCACGATCGCCGAGACCAGGTCGGGGTCGGCGACCGGCTCCAGCGAACGTACGACGACGCCGGTCAGCTCCCGGATGCGTTCGTGGTCGGAGGAGGGCGTACCGAGCATCTTGGCGATCACCGCGAACGGCAGCGGGAACGCGAGGGACTCGATGAGGTCGACGCGGCGGGCCCGGCCCATCGCGTCGAGCATGCCGTCGACCAGCTCGACGACGTGGGGCCGCAGGGCCCGTACCGCACGAGGGGTGAACGCCTTGGCGACCAGCCGGCGCAGGCGGGTGTGGTCCGGCGGGTCCCGGTCCAGCATGGACCGGGCGTCGAATCGCGGCAGCCGGTCGCCGTACATGGCCTCCTGCATCATCCGGAACGGGCTGCTCTCGGCCAGGTTGCGGTCCTCGACCGAGAGGCCGGCCCGCAGCAGCCACGAGACGTCCTCGTACCGGGTGAGCAGCCAGAACCCGACTGGGTGCTGATGCACCGGCGCGCCGTCGCGCATCTCGGCGTAGTGGGGATACGGATCGTCAGTGAAGCCAGGCGCAAACGGGTCGAAGACCAAGGCGGAAGGCGGGCTTTCGGTCACGACTGGATCCCTTCTCTTCGTACCGCGAGCGGTCGGACCGGACCTGGGTGAGGTCGACGCCGGTGGCGGCGCGTACGGCCCGGTGGAACCGGGCGGTGCCCTCGGCGACGGCGGGGTGGCTCGCGTACGCGTCCACCAGGCGCCGCAGGTCCGGATGGGTCTCGGCGACCTCGTCGAGGACCGCCATGACCGACGCCTCCGGGTGGGCGGGAGGCGCCTCGATCAGGGCGTCCAGCCGTGCCTCGGCGGCGGTCTGGAGACGCCGCTGGACGTCGTGCAACAGCTCGCCGAGGTCGCCGAACTCCGCCTCGATCGCGGGCAGCCACTCGGCGACCGCTCCCGGCCCGTTCCTCGCGACGTCCCCGGCGACGTCGTGCACCAGCCGGTACCTGCGCCGAGCCTGTTCCCAACCCTCCATGCACGGTCACCTACTCTTTGAATGTCACATACTCTGTGTATGTCAATAGACTCACCGTATGCCGCCTGTCAAGAGTCGACGCGAGGCCTACTCCGAGGCCACCAGGGCCGCGATTCTGGAACAGGCGACCAGGCTGTTCGCGGAGCGCGGGTACACCGCGACGTCCCTGGAGCACGTCGCGTCGGCCACCCGGGTGACCCGCGGCGCCGTGTACCACCACTTCGCCGACAAGCAGGCACTCTTCGAGGCCGTCCTCGACGACCAGGAGAAACGCGCGTTCGACGAGATCGCCGCGGCGGCGACCGCAGCGGATCCGTGGGACGCGGCGCTGCTCGCCCTGGACGCCTTCCTCGACAAGTGCTGCGACCCGGCGTACGGACGGCTGGTGTGGCAGGAGGGCCCGACCGCGCTGGGGTGGCAGCGCTGGCACGAGACCGAGGAGAAGTACGCCTACGGGCTCGTCGAAGGGTTCATTCACGCCCTGGTCGACGCGGGTTACGTCGAGAACCGGGCGATCGAGAGCACGGTGCGCTTCTGCTTCTGGATCCTCGGCGGGGCCGGCCTGGCCCTGGCCGACGCAGCCGAGGAGGACAAGGCCCGCACCCGCGACGAATGGTCCTACCTCATCCGGCGAACCCTCAACGCCTTCCGGATCAAATGACCTGAGCTCCGCCGCCTCGTCGGGGACATGGGGGCGGCCCCGGGCATGCGCGGTGAGGTCTCCGTCAACAGCGCCCTCACCGCCGCCCGCCTCGCCACCGCGTGACTCAACGATCTTGCCGCTGCCCCGGCGAAGGGAGTCACTCGGCTCCCGGCACGCCGATCGCCCGGCGGGGGTCCGGCCTCAGTTCGGCGGCGTCCGTCCGACCGAGGTCGACCGTGATGTGCGGTGCCAGGGCCGTCAGGAAGTCCGGCGCGTCGAAGATCTCCCCGGCCGAGGCGACGCCGGCCGTTCTGGTCCTGCCGGTGAGGATCCGGTGGACGGCCTCCACGGCGAGCGGTGCGGTGACGGCGTAGATGTCCCGGCCGTACGCCGCCGCGCGCCGTTCCCGTACGCCCGAGCGCACGACGACGTCGACGACGAACGACTGCGCGGACCGCCCGTGTTCGTCGGCCGCGACCGGGGCCGGTGTGTCCGGGGAGGCCACGTCCCTGGCCGCCTCGACGGTCATGTACGTGCGCACCTCCGGGACGGACACGTGGCTGGGAATGGTCACGACGTCGGCCATCGTGAACTCCCCGATCACGTCGCGGGCGCCCATCGGATCGGGGAAGACCCACTTGTGGGCCGGCGGCTCGTCGTCGCGGTACTCCAGCCGACCGCGGGCGTAGCGGACCCGCCGGCCGTCCCGCCGCTGCCGGGAGACCGCGCCCGCGGCACGCGTCCCGTACGTGGGGTGCCAGCTGTCGAGGCCGTACGCGACGTGCACCTCATCGGCGCCGGTCCACTCGTCCATCGCGGCCGTGACCAGCAGGTCGGCGAGCCCGCCGTAGAAGGCCATCGCGGGCACGACCGCGGCTCCCGCCGCGCGGGCGCGGTCGGCGAAGTGCGCGAACGTGTCGACGATGGCCTCGATCTCGGCCGCGACGTCGACGTACGGCACTCCGCCGCGCAGGGCCGCCTCGATCACCGGGGCGGCAGTGGCGGCGAAGGGCCCGGCACAGTTGATCACGGCGTCCGCGCCGGCCAGCGCGCGGTCGAGGGACGCCGGGTCGTCGACCGACGCCCGCCGGGCGTCGAGTCCCGGGTGCGACGCGGCCAGAGCGCCGAGTTTCTCCGGATCCCGGCCGGCCAGAACGGGGACGAACCCGCGCTCCAGCAGCTCCGCCACCACGAAACGGCCGGTGTGCCCGTACGCGCCGAAGACCACCACCGTACGACCCGTTCCCATCAGCTCTCCCCTGTCCGGTAGCTCGTTCCGGACATCGTGGCGACCGCCCGGATCCCCGCGCGAGCGTCTGGAACGACACGATGCATACAATTCCGGACGTGAGCACAGTCGCGGTGGTCATCGCCGACGGGATCCTGCACTTCGAACTGGCCCTGGCGTGCGAGCTGTTCAGCTCCGCGCCGCCGGTCCCGGTCGAGCCCTGGTACGAGCTCGTCATCTGCGGGACGGGCGACGTCCGGGCCGACGGCCGCTTCCTGCTCGAACCGGACTGCGGACTCGACCGGCTCGCGCTGGCCGACACCGTGATCGTGCCCGGCTGGGCCGACGTCGACGAGGACCCGCCGGTGGACGTCGTCGACGCCGTACGCGGAGCCCACGAGGCCGGCGCGAGGGTGGCCTCCCTCTGCACGGGCGCCTTCGTACTGGCCGCCGCCGGCCTGCTGGACGGGCGGCGCGCCACCACGCACTGGGCGCACACCCGGGCGCTGGCCACCCGCTTTCCCCGGGTCGAGGTCGACCCGGACGTCCTGTACGTCGACAACGGCAGCGTGCTCACCTCCGCCGGCAAGGCCGCCGCGATGGATCTGTGCCTGCACCTGGTCCGCCGTGACCACGGCTCGGCGGTCGCCAACGCGGTCGCCCGGAGGCTGGTCGTACCGCCGCACCGCCCCGGCGGGCAGGCCCAGTTCGTCGCCACCCCGGTGCCCGAACAGCGCGACCACCCCCTGAGCGAGCTGCTCGCCTGGGCGGCCCAGCGGCTGGACCAGCCGTTGACGGTGGAGGATCTGGCCCGCCGGGCGAACATGAGCTCACGCCACCTCGGCCGCCACTTCAGGTCGATGACCGGCACCACCCCGCTGCAGTGGCTGCTGACCCAGCGGATCCGCCGGGCCCAGGAACTCCTGGAGACCACCGACGAGAGCATCGACGCCATCGCGGAGGCCACCGGCATGGGCACCGCGACGACGCTCCGCCGCCATTTCAACCGAACGGTCGGCGTGCCACCCGACACGTACCGCCGCACTTTCCACAGCCGGCGGGCCGATGGCCTCGGAACGAGATGAGAGGGCGTCCTCCTCTCGTGTGAGCATGCCGGCCCGAGTGAACCGCTGGACGCCCTCGCGCATCCCAGGTAGGAACGACAATGATGCACTGGCGAATGGCGTGGAATGTCGGAAAACGTTTCGGGTACTCGATGCCGAGCAGGAAACAGTTCGCCGTCATGTCCCTGCTGTTAGTTCTGACGCTGGCCATGGCCGCCACGATCGCGGCATTCGGCTGGACGGTGAATCCGCGGGGCCTCGGCGATCCGGGAGCCGGTTCGGGGGGCGGCCCCGCCACACCTCCGCCCGCCGCAGGGCCGGCCGTCTCACCGACGCAGGGAGGTTCCTCGCCGCCCGCGCCTTCGTCCGCTCCGGCTCCGAGCGTGTCCGCCACCGCGGAAGGCGACTCGCCGGTGCAGGCGACGATCGCGATCAGCGGCACCGGAAGGGACCTGGAGCGAACGATCAGTGTGCAGGTGACCAGACAGCCGCAGGCGGGACACCGACTGTGGCTGGTCGCGCAGTTCCCCGGCCGGAAGGGGCCTCCGCTGCAGTCCCCGTGGGAGCGACTCGCGCCGAACAGGCCCGGTTATTCGATTCCCCGGTCCTTCAAGGATCTCGACGTAGGCCCCGAAAGGTCGTTGTTCATCGTGGACGCCGACGCGAAGGCCGATAAGCTCATGGCGGACTACATGAAGCGGGGCGACGAGTTCAAAGGACTTCCATCCGGCGCGCTACAGGTGTCGAACTCCGTCGACGCGACGAGAGTGGGGTAGCCGCTCCCCTGGGCCGGTGACCTGGGGGCGAAGTCCCCTTACGTCGACCCCCGGCCGGGCTGATCGTCTAAAGTCTGATCGCCCGCCCGATCGCCCGAGGAGGTCATGCCGTGCCGGACCGCGGCGAACGCGCGCCTGGGCGCCTGGACACCAACAGGCCGAGCGTCGCCCGGATGTACGACTACTACCTGGGCGGCAAGGACAACTACCAGGTGGATCGGGACGCCGTCGACCGGGTCGAAGAGGCGATGCCCGGGACCCGTCAGGTCGCGCACCAGAACCGCGCCTTCCTCCGGCGCGCCGTGCGCTACATGGCACAGCAGGGCGTCCGGCAGTTCATCGACATCGGTTCGGGGCTGCCCACGGTCGGCAACACGCACGAGATCGCGCAGGAGGTCGACCCGTCCGCGCGGGTCGTCTACGTCGACAACGATCCCGTCGTGCTCAACCACGGCCGGGCGCTGCTCGCCGCCGACAGCCACACCACGGTCGTCACCGCCGACATGCACCGGCCGGCCGAGGTACTCGAACACCCGGAGACCACCAAGTTCATCGACTTCGACCAGCCGGTCGGCGTGCTGATGATCGCAATGGTCCACTTCCTCACCCTGGAGGAGCGGCCGTACGTCATGGGCCGCCTGCATGACGCGCTCGCGCCGGGCAGCCACTTCACCGCCACGCACGCCACGACGGACGGCCTGTCGCCGGAGATGGTGGCGCAGACGGAAGCCGTCTACGCGACCACGCCCACGCCGATCCACTTCCGGCCGCGGGCCGAGATCGCGCGCTTCTTCGACGGGTTCGAGCTCGCGCCTCCCGGCCTGGTCATGCTGAACGAGTGGCGCCCCGACGCCGAAGCCCCGGTGCC
This sequence comes from Actinoallomurus iriomotensis, assembly GCF_030269445.1. Lineage (GTDB taxonomy): Bacteria > Actinomycetota > Actinomycetes > Streptosporangiales > Streptosporangiaceae > Actinoallomurus > Actinoallomurus iriomotensis. Next base: position 125,865 of record NZ_BSTJ01000011.1, on the reverse strand, counting down.
CCAACCGTGCTGGCTGTACGGCGCGGTCGGCCGCAAGCCCTGACCCCGTCCACCGTCGTCGCTCAGCCGGTGGCCTGGAGGTCCTGGGCTCCGGCACCGCGCGTGAAGGTGCGCCGGTACGCGGTCGGGGTGGTGTTCAGCGTGCGCCGGAAGTGCAGGCGCAGGTTGGCGGCGGTGCCCAGCCCGCAGTCGCGCGCCACCTGGTCGATCGACAGGTCGGTGGTCTCCAGGAGTTCCCGCGCCAGGCCGACCCGTGCGTTGACCAGCCACTGCAACGGCGTCGTGCCCGTCTCCTCGGCGAAGCGGCGCATGAACGAGCGCTGTGACACGCCGGCGTGGCGGGCCAGTTCGGCGACCGAGAGCGACCGGTCGAGACGACGCAACGCCCAGGCGCGGGTCTCGGCGAGACCGGTGTCGCCGGTCGCGGCCACCGGCGCGGGCACGTACTGGGCCTGCCCGCCGTCGCGGTGCGGCGCGGCCACCAGGCCCCGGGCGATCCGGTTGGCCACCACGGCGCCCAGGTCCCGGCGCACGATGTGCAGGCACAGGTCGATGCCGCAGCACGCTCCGGCCGAGGTGAGCACCTCCCCCTCGTCGACATAGAGCACGTCGCGGTCCGCCTGGACGGCCGGGAACTCCCGTTCGAGGTCGTCGATGTGCCTCCAGTGCGTGGTGGCGTGCAGTCCGTCCAGTACGCCGGCCGCGGCCAGCGCGAACGCGCCGGTGCAGATCGACACGACCCGCCGGCCCCGGTCACGGGCCTCGGCCAGGGCGTCGAGCACGACCGGCGGTGGCGGCCGCAGGGGCGGCTCGACGCCCGGCACGATGACGGTGTCCGCGGCGCGGACCTCGTCGAACCCGCCGCCCACGACCAGCTGGAAGCCGGCGGTCGTCGTCACCCGATCGGTCGGCGCACACAGCGTCATCTCGTACGGGGTCTCCGGCCGCGCGCTGAACACTTGCGCGGGAATGGCCAGGTCGAGCGGGGTCACGCCGTCCAGCGCCAGCACGGCGACACGATGAACCGACATGGCAGGATCCTAGCGAAAATGGGCAATACCGCCACTCGCGGATACACACACGGTGGGACGAACCTCGACGTATGACCGAACCCATCACCGACCACGGCATGCGCGGCCCCGCGGGACGGGAGGCCATCGCGCCGCCGGTCGCCGAACGGCGTCCCCGGCGCGGCGCGCTGGCGCTGCCGGCCTCGATCGTCGTCTCCTTCCTGGCCGCCTCCGGCGCGCCGACGCCGCTGTACGCCACTTACGCGGGAAGGTGGCACTTCTCGCCGATCACCACCACCGTCGTCTTCGGCGTGTACGCGATGGCCGTCCTGCTCGCCCTGCTCGTGCTGGGCCGCCTGTCCGACCACGTCGGCCGCCGGCCGGTGCTGCTGGCCGCGCTCGCCGTACAGACGGTCGCGACGGTCGTGCTCGCCACCGCGGGCGGCGTCGGCGCCCTGCTCGCCGGCCGGCTGCTCCAAGGAATCTCCACCGGCGGGGCCCTCGGCGCGCTGGGCGCGGCGATGCTCGACGTACACCCCAGACGCGGCGCGATCACCAATGCCGCCACGCCGGGGATGGGCACCGGCGCCGGCGTCCTGCTGTCCGGGCTGCTCGTCCAGTACGCGCCGGCGCCGACGCACCTCGTCTATCTGGTGCTCATCGGCACGTTCGTCCTGCAGGGCGTCGGTGTGGTCCTGATGCCGGAGACCGTCACCCGCCGGCCGGGCGGGCGCGCCGCTCTCGTGCCCGAACTCGCGGTGCCACCCGGCCTGCGCGGACCCGTGCTCGCCGCCGCGCCGATCCTGTTCGCGGTGTGGGCGCTCGCGGGCTTCTACGGCTCGCTCGGCCCGGCGCTCGCGCGGCAGTTGTCCGGTTCCACCTCGGTGGTCGTCGGCGGACTCGGCTTCTTCCTGCTGGCCGTCGTCGGGTCGCTGGCCACCGTCGCGCTCGACCGTACGCCGCCCCGGACCGTGATGCTGTTCGGCATCACGATGCTCGCCGTGGCGTCGACAGGGATTCTGATCGCGGTCGAACTGTCCTCGACGGCCGGATTCTTCGCCGGTACCTTCGTCGCCGGGATCGGATTCGGCGCCGGGTTCCAGGGCGGCATCCGCACCGTCGTCCCCCTCGCCGCCCCGCACGAGCGGGCGGGCGTGCTGTCCGTCCTCTACGTGATCTGCTACTGCGGGATGGGCGTGCCGTCCGTCGCCGCCGGAGTGCTGGTCGTCCACGGCGGCGGGCTCATCGGCACCGCCCGCGACTACGCCCTGTTCATCCTGGCGCTCGCCGCCACGGCACTGGCCGGGCTGTTGTCGACGAGCCGTTCCTACCGGAAGTAGTGGCCCTCCTTGAGATCGGCGATCAGCCCGGGGCTCGTCGGCTGCCATCCGAGCAGGTCGCGGGTGATCCGCGCGGAGGCGGGACCGTCGGTTCCCCAGAACCGGCCGAGCCAGCCGACGTACTCTCCGGCCTCCTCAGGCGTGACGGAGACGGCGGGGACGCCGAGGTGCTCCGCGAAGACCTCGGCGACCTCACGGATCGGCACGCCCTCATCGCCGACCGCGTGCAGCACCGACCCGGCCGGCGCGGACTCGAGCGCGAGGCGGAACAGGCGCGCGGCGTCGTCGCGATGGACCGCCGGCCAGCGGTTGGCGCCGTCGCCGACGTACGCCGCGGCGCCCTTCTCGCGTGCGAAGCCGATCGCGGTCGAGGTGAACCCGTTGTCGCCGGCGCCGTGAGTGGCCGGTGGCAGCCGTACGACCGATGAGCGAACTCCGTGGTCGGCGAGGGCGAGCGTGTAGTGGGCGTTGGCGATCCGCCCGTTGGCGCCGCCGATCGGCACGTCGCGGTCCCCGGTGCCGGTGGCGAGCCCGTCGCGTTCGGTGGCGACGGCGCCGGGCGGGAGGCCGAGCACGCCCAGGATGCCCGAGGCGATGACGAACGGCTTGCCGGTGCCGGCCAGGGCCTCGCCGAACGCCTCGATCGCCGCGCGGTCGGCGGCGGTGGCCGTGGCGTAGTCGCCGGCAAAGGCGATGTCGTGCCTGAACGCGAGGTGGATGACGCCGTCGGCCGAGGCGGCGGCCGTGCGCAGGGTGCCGAGGTCGTCCAGCGATCCGGCGCGGACCTCGGCGCCCGCGGCGCGCAGCGTCCGGGCCGCGGCATCCGAGCGGGCGAGCCCGGTGACCTCGTGGCCGGCGGCGATCAGCTCGGGGACGAGCCCGCGGCCGACCCAGCCGGACGCTCCGGTGACGAGAACGCGCATGAGCAACCTCCAGGATCCGGGCCCCCGTCGGCCGGTGACCCTTGATGTCGTGCTCCATTCTTTGTACGGTCGTACTATAAATGTCAAGCCGAGACCGGGAGGCGGCGATGGCGGGGCGTCCCGTCGACCATCAGCGGCGAGCCGAGCTGCTGGACGCGGTGGTCGACTACACGGTCGAGCACGGGTTCTCCGACCTGTCATGGCGGCCCGTCGCCGCCGCCCTCGGGGTCTCGACGACGACGCTGGTGCACCGCTTCGGCACCAAGGAGCAGATGCTGGTCGCCATCCTCGCCCGCCTGCGCGAACGCATCTTCGCGGCCACCAGCGAAACGCTCGGCGAGCACCCCGACCTGGCCACGGCGGCGCGCGCGGCCTGGACGCGTACCTCGGCTCCGCAGCGGGAGGCGGAGTTCAGGCTGTTCTTCGCCGTCTACGGACGCGCTCTTCAGGCGCCGGAGCAGTTCGCGGGCTTCCTCGACCGGGTCGTCGCCGACTGGATGAACGCCCTGCGCGACGCCCAGGGACCCGGCACCGACCCGCAGACCGCGACGCGCACGGCCACACTGGTGATCGCCACCATCCGCGGACTGCTCCTCGACCTGCTCGCCACCGGAGACCGGGAGCGGGTCCAGGACGCGGCCGAAACCTTCCTCGCCACCCTTCCGAGGAGACCCTGACGGGCGGCGGCCTACCCGCCGCCGTCGTTCTGGTCGCCGCCGTAGGAGCAGAAGGGGTCCCACTGGCACTGGCTCTGGTCGGTGAAGGTCACCTGGACGGCGTCGCCCCGGTTGACGGGCTGTCCCGCGGGAGGGTCCTGGCCGACCACCGTGTTCGGCTGCTGGCCGTTGTCCGGGGCCTGCTGCCGCCATTGCGCGTTCAGGCCCAGCGCGGCCAGCTTCCGCGCGGCCCGGCTCGGAGTGAGGCCGCTCAGATCCGGCATCGTGATGCCGCGGCTGACCACGATGGTGACGGGTTCTTCCGGGTTCTGCTTCTTCCCCGCCGCCGGCCTGGTCGTGATCACGTCACCGCGCGGCACGGTGGCGCTGTCCTGCCGGACCTGCCGGCCCGGCTGGAGTCCCGCCTGCCGCAGCAGCTGTTGCGCCTGGTCGAGTGGCTGCTTCCGAACGTCGGGCACGGCGACCGGCGGCTTGCCCGTCGACAGGACCAGAGTGAGCAGTGTGCCCGTCCTGACCTGCGTGCCGACGCCCGGCTCGACCTGGGCGACCTTGTCCTTGGGCACCCTCGGGTCCTGGCGGGACGAACCGGCCTTGACCTTGAGCCCGAGCTTCTCGGCGCGGAGACGGGCGTCCGCCTCCGACAGGCCCACGAGCTGGGGCACGCGCGCGGTGCGTCCCTCCGTCTGGAACCACACGAAGCCCCCGAACAGGAGCGCGACGACGACGCAGGCGGCGAACAGCCCGGACGTGCGTCGGCGACGCCACCGCGTCCGAGGCGGACCCTCGAAACCGGAGATCACCATGGTGTGCGGATTCGGCGTCACATCGTGGCCGGACGACGGCGCGTCCGGGGACACCCGGAAATTCTGCGTCACCCGCTCGGACAGCGGCGCTCGCGCCCCGTCGGCCGCCTGAGACGGCCCGAGCGGCACCGGCACGACAGACGCCGACGTCGAGTCGATGTCCGGCGGCAGCGCGTGGAGCACCTCACCGGCCGCCGCGTCGAACCGGCCGGCGTCGGGCGGACGCCGCGCCGGGTCGCGGTCGGTCGCCCCGGCCACCAGCGCGTCCAACTGCGGCGGCAGGCCCGGGATCACGCTCGACGGGGCCGGCACCGTCTCGTTGACGTGCCGGTACGCCACGGCCAGCGGGGTGCCCGCCTGGTACGGCTGGTACCCGGTCAACAACTCGAACAGCATGATCCCGGCGGCGTACACGTCGGTGCGAGCATCCGCGTCGCCCGTCAGGACCTGCTCCGGCGCGAGGTAGGCCACCGTGCCGATGAGCATGCCCGTCTGGGTCTGCCTGCTCGCCGTCACCGCTCGGGCCAGCCCGAAATCCGTCACCTTGACCTGCCCGTCGGCGGCCAGCAGGACGTTCTCCGGCTTGACGTCCCGGTGGACCAGACCGACCCGGTGCGCGGCGCCCAGCGCGGCGAGTATCGGCCGCAGAACCTGGAGCGCCGCGCGCGGGCCGAGCCGGCCCCGCTCGGTCAGCAGGTCGCGCAGAGTGCGCCCGGCGACGTACTCCATCACGAGGAACACGCGCCCCTGATCGGTGCCCTGGTCGTACATCGCGACGACGTTCGGGTGCGACAGGGCGGCGGCGTGCCTGGCCTCGTCGACGAAGCGCCGCACGAAGTCCTCGTCGCCGGCCAGGTTGGCGTGCATCACCTTGAGCGCCACCGTACGGTCCAGCTTGGTGTCGTGCCCGGCGTAGACCGTGGCCATGCCGCCACGGGCGATCCGGGACCGTACGACGTAGCGCCCATCGAGCACCTGCCCGATGAGTGGATCCGCCTCTGCCCTCTCCATCAGATGGAGTGTATGCGGATTTAATGCGCTGACCTGCCACTTTGCCGTCGGCTCCACCCGCTCGCCGGCGTCCTCCCGCGATCAGCGGGCCGGGGCGTGCCCCCGACCGCGAGAGCCGGGACTCAGTCCACGAGCGCGCCGCCGGACAGGTTGGCGACTGTTCCGGTCATGGCACCGGCGCGATCCGAAGCCAGGAACGCCGCCGTCTCTGCTATCTCGGACAGCGTGGGAAGCCTCTTCAGGAGCGTCCCCTGCACCATTCCCCCGCGGTCGAGGAACTCCTGGACCGACTGCCCGGCCGCCGCCGCGGAGCGCTGGAAGAGGTCCTTGGTGTAGGAACCCGCCGCCGGCGCGTCGATGACGGCGTGGGGGCGGATGTCGATGACCCGGACGTTGCCGGGTGCCAGCTCCGCGGCCAGGAGCCGCGAGAACGCCTCCTTGCCGGCCGAGCTCACGCCGTGCCCCAAGATGCCGCCCACCGCCAGTTTGGCACCCGGCTCCGACAGGGTCAGGATGACGCCGGGACGCTCGCGCCCCATGTGCCGCGCCACGGCCTTGCTCGTGATGAACAGCGCCCGCAGAAAACCATCGATCGGCCGCATGAACTCCTCCAGCGAGAGATCCGCCAGCAAAGTCCCCTGGTCGTGCATGACGCTCACGGCGTTGAGGGCGATGTCGATGCCGCCGGCCGTCGACGCGATCCCGTCGGCGTGCTTTTCGACCGCCTGCTGATCGAGAACGTCGACTTGCGCGGTCTCGGCCGTTCCGCCCAAGGCGGCGATGTCACGCGCCACGGTGTCGAGCTTCGCCTGCGTCCGCCCGGCGATGAAGACCCTCGCGCCTTCCCGGGCGAACACCCGTGCGACGGCACCGCCGATGGCGCCCCCGCCTCCATAGATCACAGCGTTCTTGCCCTCAAGCAGCAATCCACTCATGTGCGCCTCTTCCAGGTGATTGATTCCGAGCAAAATAGTAACCAGTCATGATTGTTAAAAACAACTAACACCGGCAGTGGTTTAGGATCAACTTGGACAAGGGGGTGGCCATGCCGACCAGCCGTAGCTATCGGGACTCGTGCGGGATCGCCCGGGCGCTCGACGTCGTCGGGGAACGATGGGCCCTGCTGATCGTCCGCGAGCTGCTCCTGGTGCCTCAACGTTTCTCGGAGTTGCGGCGTGCTCTGCCCCACGTCAGCTCGAACCTGCTTTCGGACCGGCTCCGAGAGCTCGAACACAACGGAGTGATCCGCCGTGGAACGGCACCGGCGGAAGGTCCGCAGGTCTACGAGCTGACCGAACGGGGCCGGAAGCTGGAACCGATCCTGCTGGCTCTGGGCGACTGGGGGATCGACGCCCCGCAGCCCCCGCCCCCGACCGCGCTCAGCGCCACCTCCGTACTGATCTTCTTGCGAGGTGCCGCGCGCCCCGACCCCGCGGCACCTCCGACGACTTGCCGTCTCGAGCTCGACGGTCGGATTTGGACGGTCCGCCTGGCGTCCGGACGGGTTCAGGTGCAGCCCGGTGAACCCGCGACGGCAGACGTCTCGCTCCGTGCGGAGCCCAAGACCCTCAGCGCCCTGCTGACTGATCCCGCCGCACTCGCGACCGCGTGCGCCGATGGCAGCGTCGCCGTCGTAGGAGATCTGTCGGCGATCGGCCGGCTGCTGCACGCGGTCACCGACCCGTGGCCCTCCGAAGATCGGACGAACCCGGTGGACGTCCAGGCCGGTGACCGCGCGTAGAAGCGCGGGGGTGCGCCGGCGACGGCGGGATCAGGCCGGCAGCTCCTGGACGGCGGCTTTCAGGCCGGCCAGCGCCGCGCGGTAGAAGCGGGGGCCGTAGGACACTCGCGCCACGCCCAGTTCTCGGAGTGTGCGCAGGTCCAGATGTTCACTGCTGTTGCCGTTGACGGGAATCGCCAGTTCAGCGACCACTGTGGCGATGGCGCTCCGGTCGCGCACGCCGATCGGGTAGATACAGTCGGCGCCGGCGTCCCGGTAGAGCCGGCCCCGCCGTACGGCCTCCGCGACCCGCTCCGATTCGGGTATCCCGCTGCTGGGCAGAAAGGCGTCCACGCGGGCATTGATGACGATGGGCACTCCGGCGTCGCTCGCGGCGGAGCGCACGTCCGCGAGCCACTGGGCGTGCTCACCGGGTTCGCGCAGGCCGCCCGTCCGGTGGTCGGTGTCCTCCAGGTTGCAGCCGACCGCACCGATGTCCAGCAGCCGGTCCACCAGTTCACGCGGTCGCATGCCATATCCCGCCTCGGCGTCGACCGTGACGGGGACCGACACCGCCCGGGCGACACGCCCGGCCGCGGCGAACATCTCCTGCCACGGCGCACCCTCGCCGTCGGGGTGACCGAGCATCGCCGAAATGGCGGCGCTCGCGGTGGCCATCGCGGGGAACCCCGCTTCGGCCACGACCTTCGCGCTCGCCGCATCCCACACGTTGGGCAGCACGAGCATCTCTCCGCTGTGCAGATCACGGAGTGTTTCGGCGTTCCTCTTCAGGTCCGCCACGTCAGCAGACATCGACATCCTCCAGGTGAGAACAGGGCGCGGCCTAGATGTGGCGCGCTGATGATTGAGCAGGCCGAGGTACGGCCCGCACGGTCGGCTGCCGGGACACCCGGCTTCGCCGTGGAATGAGCAGGCCCGAGAGCGCACCGGCGAGTGACAGTGCGCCGCTGACCGCGATGGCGGGCGCGAAGCCGTCGGAGAAGGTTCGTGCGGTGCCGTACCCGCCCTTGGCCGTGAACACCGCGGCAAGGACCGCCACTCCCAACACCGCGGCGAACTGCCGGAGCATGTTGAAGACCCCGGACGCCTTGCCGATCTCCTGCGGCGCGACGGCGTTGATGACCGAGATCTGCGTGGCGGGCATCGCCATGCTGACTCCGGCGCCCGCGATGATCATCGGCGCGATCAGCCGCGGATAGCCCAGTGACGGCTCCGCGATGAGCCCGATCCAGCTCATCCCGACGGCCTGCAGGGTCATCCCGGCGACCGTGAGCGTCCGGGCCCCGAGCCGGTTCACCAGCACTCCCGCGACGGGCGCCACGACCGTCACCGTCCCGGTCCATGGCATGAGCCGAAGTCCGGCGCCCATCGGCCCGTCATTCAAGCCCGTCTGCAGGAACTGGGCCATGAAGAACAACGAGCCGTACAGCGAGGCGTACATGAAGAGCCCGGCCGCGTTGCCCGCGGAGAAGCCGCGCGACCGCAGCAGTCGCATGGGCACCATCGGCTGCCGGACGCGGAGTTCCCAGACGACGAACACCGCCAGCAGCACGCCCCCGGCCACCAGTGCGCCGTCCACCTCGGGCGCACCCCAGCCGACGCTGTTGGCGCGGATCAGGCCCCAGACCGATCCGAGCGCGCCCCCGGTCACCAAGACGACACCGCCGAGATCGAAGGAGGCGCCGGCGCCGCGGTGCTCCGGAATGCGCTGGAACACCAGCGGGATGACGACCAGGCCGATCGGCACGTTGAGCCAGAAGATCCATTGCCAGGCCAGCCCCTGGGTGACGATCCCGCCGACGACCGGACCGCCCACTACCGCCAACCCGGTAAGGCCGGCGAAGACGCCCAAGGCCCTGGCCCGCCGTTCGGGCGGGAACCCGTTGCTCAGCAGGGCCATCGCCAGCGGCATCACCAGCGCGGCCCCACCGCCCTGCACGGCGCGGGCGGCGATCAGCCAGCCGATGCCGGGGGCCGCCGCACATGCCGCCGAGGCCGCCGTGAACAGCGACAGCCCGCCCACGAACATCCGTCTGCGCCCGAACCGGTCGCCGAGCGCGGCTCCGGTCATCAGGAGCACGGCGAAGGTCAGGCTGTACGCGTTCACCGTCCATTCGAGCTGTTCCATGCCGGCCGACAGATCCAGCCGGATCCTGGTCAGTGCGGTCGCTATCACGGTCGCGTCCAGCGCCACCATCAGCGACGCCGTCGCGGTGAGGCCGAGCAGCCAACCACTCGTCTTCCTGGCCATGCGTTTCCTTAGGAGTGTTCGAGTAATCGCGCGTGATTATCAGTCGGCGATCATGCCGCCGCTGAGGTTGGCGATCGCTCCGGTCATGGCGGCGGCACGGTCGGAGGCGACGAAGGCGGCGACGTCGGCGATTTCGGCGACGGTGGGCAGTTTCTTGCGCAGTGTGCGCTCGGCCATGCGGGTCTCGAACGCGTCGCGGGTGATGCCGTAGGCGTTGGCGTGGAGGGTGTAGACCTCGTTGAGCTGGGAGGTCTCGGGCATTCCGGCGGCGTTGACGCAGACGACGCGGACGCCTTGGGGTCCGAGTTCGGCGGCCAGGCCGCGTGAGAGTGCTTCGACCGCCGCCCATGCGGGCGCCATGCCTCCCATGAGCGGGACGGCGGTACGGGACGGAGACGCGGTGATGGTCAAGATCACGCCCGTTCCCTGGGCGGCCATGCGGCGGCCGGCGGCTCTGGCGGTGAGAAAGTTGGCCCTGGGGTAGGTGGTGATGGGCAGGTCGAAGTCGTCGGCGGGCAGTTCGACGAACGGGGTGCCCTGGATGTGGGTCTGGGGCAGGCTGGTGGCGTTGAAGGAGACGTCGAGGGATCCGGCTTCCTGGAGCACCGCGTCGGCGTGTGCTTCTACGGCGTCCTCATCCAGCACATCGACCGTGGCGACGTCGGCGACGCCGCCCGAGGCGCGGATCTTCTCCGCGACGGCCTCCAGTGCGGCGCCGGTGCGCCCGGCGAGGAAGACCCGGGCTCCCTCCGCGGCGAAGGTGCGGGCGACCTCGCCGCCGACCGCTCCGCCGGCGCCGTAGATGATCGCGTTCTTGTTCTCGAGCAGCACCGTTCCTCCTGGTCATCGATAGGTACGGACGAAAGTCCGTCACTCCTACCGACTCGCCGGCCCACCGAAAGGAATCGGCCCGGAGTCGCCCGGCGCGAACACGGCGGCGCCGAGCCTCTAGGGCCTGTCTCAAAGCCCCGCTGTCCTACTGCGCGCCGCTCGCTACGGACGGGGACCTCGAGACAGGCCCTAGTCGAGGGTGATGGTGATGCCTTGGAGGCGGTCCGGGTCGGCGGTGATGTCGATGGCGCTGATCGCCGTCCCGCTGAAGGTGAACTGGATGACCAGCGAGAGCCTGCCGAGCGGGGCCATGACGAGGGCCGGGTCTCCGTCGACCAGGGCCAGCGCGGTGGAGCGGGCGCGGGGGGCCGCGGCGAGGGCGCTTCTGGCGACGGCCAGGGCGCCTTGCAGGGTGAGGGGTTCGGCGGCACCGGTGACCGCCGCGTCGGCGCGGAGTTCGACCTCGGGGTCGAGCAGGGTCAACAGCGCCTCGAAGTCCCCGGTGCGCGTTGCCGCCAGGTAGGCCTCGACCGCGTGACGCCGGCGGGCCGGATCCACGGGTCGTGGCCCGGTCCCCCGTACTTTGGCGCGGGCCCGGCTGGCGAGTTTCCGGACCGCGGCGGGATCGCGCTCCATCATGTGCGCGATGTCGGGGAAGGCCGCGTCGAACATGTCGTGCAGGACGAACGCGATCCGCTCCGCCGTGCTCAGCCGGTCGAGCACGACCAGCATCGCCAGCCCGACCGAGTCGGCCAGCTCGGCCTCCTCCTGCGGGAGCCGATCCTCGTCGGCCGCGCCGAGCCAGTCGGAGGTGAAGCTCTCCAGCGGCTCCTCGCGCCGGGACTGCCGCGCGCGGAGCAGGTTGAGACAGACGCGGCTGACCACGGTCGTCAGCCAGGCCGCCAGGTTCTCCACCTCTGACAGGTCGGTCCGGTCGAACCGCAGCCAGGTCTCCTGCACCGCGTCGTCCGCCTCGGCGCCGGAGCCGAGCATCCGGTAGGCCAGCGCCCGCAGCCGGGGCCGCTCCGCCTCGAACCTGTCGATCGCCGGAAAGTCTTGGATCACCGTGTCACATTCCTGAGCCCGGCCGGGTCATAGCCGTGTCGCATCGCGAATCTACAAGAGGGAGACCAGGACATGTCCTCCACCATTTTGGTCACCGGCGGCACCGGGCTTCTCGGTTCGCAGGTGGTTCCGCTCCTTCGGCAGGCCGGGCACAGGGTCCGGGTGCTGAGCCGGCACGATCGGGAACCGGGCGACGGCGTGGAGTACGTGGCCGTCGACCTGCTGACCGGGGCCGGCCTCGACGAGGCGCTCGACGGGGTACGGACCGTGCTGCACCTCGCCGGAGGGCCCAAGGGCGACGATGTCGGCACCCGGAACCTGGTCCAGGCCGCCGAGCGTGCGGGCACGGTGGAACACCTGGTGCTCATCTCGGTCATCGGCGCGGACACCGTGCCGATCGGCTACTTCGCCCGCAAGGCGGAGGCGGAGCGCATCGTGGTCGCCTCCGGCATCCCGTACACGCTCCTGCGCGCCGCGCAGTTCCACGATCTCGCGCTGAAGACCGTACGGGCCATGGCGAAGGCGCCGATCCTGCTGGCGCCCGGTGGGGTGCGCTGGCAGCCGGTCTCCACCCGTGAGGTGGCGGTCCGGCTGGCGGAACTGACCCTGGGCGACCCCGCAGGCCGCGTCCCCGACCTGGCCGGACCGCGCGTCTACACCTTGGAGGAACTCCAGCGCACCTACCTGGCCGCCGTGGGCAAGCACCGGATCCGGCTCCCGATCCACGTCCCGGGCAAGGTCGGCAGGGCCTACCGGTCGGGGGCCAACCTCACCGAGGACGCCCCCACCGGCCACGGCACCTGGGAACAGTTCCTGACCGCCAACGCGTGACGTGCGACCCGGTCAGGACGGATCCCGTCCGACGCCACGGCCTTGATCGGCGACTGCCATTCCGGCGATCTCCGCGTACTGATGCTCGAGCGCCTTCGCCGCGCCGCCGCGCCAGCTCTCGGCCATGGTCGCAGCCATCGGATCGGGGAAGATGTCCTCCTCCTCCCTCTCCACCCCGTCGAGGATTCCGCGGGCGACGGTCTCCGGAGCCGACTTCGGTATGTCGGCGTCCCGGCTCATATCGGTGTCCACAGGGCCGGTGAGGACGGCATGAACACGCACGCCCTGCCCGGCCAGGAGTGCACGCAGCGACTGGGTCAGGTTGAACAGAGCCGCCTTGGAGATCGAATATGCCGGAATGACCGGGAACGGGGCGAAGGCGTTGACCGACAGGTTGTTGACGATCACTCCCCCAGAACGCGTGAGCAACGGCAGGAAGGCCCGGGTCACGTCGTAGGTCCCGAAAAGGTTGACGGCGAGGTGCCGCTCGAGGACGTGACGGTCGCTCAAGTCGTCGTAAAGCGCGATGCCGGCATTGTTGATGAGGATGTCGAGAGACTCGACCGCATCGACGGCCAGCTGGATCTGGCCCCTGTCGGTCACGTCCAGAGCCACCGGCGTGACCCGCCCATCCGGATGGTCCACAGGAGTACGCGTACCGAGGTACACCCGGCTCGCGCCCCTCCTCAGGGCCTCCTCGACCAACGCCTGCCCGATACCGCGGTTACCGCCGGTAACGAGAACTGTCTTGTCGGCGATTGTCGCCATGATGACGATCTCCTTTTCCCATGCAGGGGTGTAAGCCGGACGCACCGAGCAGGATTCGATTCCCCACTCGCGTGGCCGCCCGGTCTATTTCGCGAGTTCGGGGGCGAGCCCGAAGATCGGTACGAGGTCCGGGTTCATGAACGCGGTGATGCGGCTGATCCGGGTCCCGACCAGGGTCAGCACCTGGATGCCGTACGCCTCGTACCCGCCGTCGCCAGTGCGTTCGTAGATGACGAAGGCGGGCTGGCCGTTGGCGCTGGTGGGCACCAGCCGCCACAGGTCCCTGCTCAGGACCCGGTTCGCCAGGAATCCCAGGACGGCGGACCGGCCGGTGAACCAGGTCGGGATCGGCGGCATCTCCAGCTCGACGTCGGCGCGCAGCAGGGCCACCAGGGCGTCGGGGTCGGCGCGGGTGAACGCGGCGACATAGTCGTCGAGGAGGGCTCGCCGGACCGCCTCGTCCGGCTCGGCCAGGTCGTCCTGCACCGGTCCGGCCTCGGCCAGGCGAGACCGGGCGCGGCGAAGCGCGCTGTCCACGGCCGAGGTCGTCGTGTCCAGCATCTCGGCGACCTCGGCCGAACGGAACGCCAGCACGTCGCGCAGCGTCAGGACGGCCCGCTGCCGGGCCGGGAGGAGCTGGAGCGCGGCGATGAACGCGAGCCGCACTCCCGTACGGTCGGCCACGATCGCCGCCGGGTCGCCGGCGGCGAACAGCGCGTCCGGTGCCGGCTGCAGCCACGCCACCGACGGCTCGCTTCCGGCGACGGCCACCCGGTGATCGTCCGAGGGTGCGCCGAGCCCCGACGGAAGGGGCCGCCGGGCGCGCCTCTCCAGCGCCGTCAGGCATGCCATCGTGGCGATCTTGTACAGCCACCGGCGGACCGAGGAGCGGCCCTCGAACCGCCCGAACCCGCGCCACGCACGCACGTACGTCTCCTGCACCAGGTCCTCGGCGTCATGGATCGAGCCCAGGATTCGATAGCAGTGCGCGAGCAGTTCCGGCCGGAACGGCTCCACCAGGGCGGCGAACTCGGCGTCCGTCGGCATCGCGGATTCTCCCGTGGGTACGGTGCTGTTCACGGCTCAGCCGAGCGGGCGCAGCCCGGCGCCGGCGACCAGGTAGGCCGGAGCGCCGTCGCGGTCGCCGGCGAGATCCACGACCGCCTTGGCGACCTGCTCCGGGGTGAGGATCGGCTGCAGGCCGCCGATGAAGGTGTCCTGGTCGACGCCTTGCCGGGCAGCGTAGTCGGCGACCCCCTCCGCACCGAGGCCGGTCGCGGGCGTGAGCTGCGGAAGCAGCGCGACGAAGCGGATGCCGAGGCCCGCCCTGTTCGACTCCTCGGCGGCGTAGTCGCTGATGTACCGGATCGCGGCCTTGGCGCCGGCGTACCCCCCGCTGAGCGGGGACCCGGCCACGACCGCCCCACTGGACATCGCGACGACCACGCTGCCGGGCGCCAGCGGCTCTACCAGCGCCGCCCGGGTCCAGGCGAAGACGTGCCGGGTGTCGACGTGCCAGTTACGGCTGAAGGTCTCCCAGGTCTGCTCGTGCACAGGCGCCATGTGCGGCCTGGCCCCGGCGTTGAGGACGAGCAGGCCGGGACGGTATTCGCGGATCACGCTATGCGCGAGCGCCTCGTCGGTGGCGTCGGCCACGACCGGGGTGAAGCCTCCCCCGAGTTCCTCACTTACGGTACGGAGTTCCCGCTCGTCGCGGGCGATGCCGACGACACCGGTGCCCGCGGCGACGAGCGCGGCGGCGATCGCCCGCCCGAAGCCACGGCCGGCCCCGGTCACGACGGCCGTTGGGAAGGAATCGGACATCAGACGCTCCGAGAGTCGAGTCGAGTGCGGTCGGTATCTAGACCAGCCGCCGCCGAAGAATCCGTCTCCGCGATCCGAGCCAGAGAGGTGATGTAGGTCACAAGGGCGGGTTCGACCTCGACCGATTCCTTTCGGCGACTCGCCGAGTCGATAGGTGCGAGGGGAACTTCGATGATGACCGAAGGGGCGAAGCATGGCAGAGACCCGCACCGGGGAGGTGACGCGGATGAGCCGCACCGACGTCAATGCGGACGGCGACGTCTTCGCCCGGCTGACCCACTCGTACCGGCCGGAGCTCCTGGCCTACTGCTACCGCATGCTCGGTTCGGCCCACGACGCCGAGGACCTCGTCCAGGAGACCTACCTGCGCGCGTGGCGATCGTACGAGGCGTTCGAAGGCCGGGCGTCACTGCGCACCTGGCTCTACCGGATCGCCACCAACGTCTGCCTCACCGCGCTTGAGCATCGCAAGCGCCGGCCGCTGCCCTCGGGCCTCGGCGGTCCCGCCGACGACCCCGAAGGCCCGCTGGCACCACCGCCGGAAGTGGCCTGGCTCCAGCCCATCCCCGACCGTCTGGTCCACGCCGACTCCGGCGATCCCGCCGCCATCGTCGCCGCGCGGGCGACTCTGCGGCTCGCCCTGATCGCCGCCCTGCAGTACCTCCCCCCGCGCCAACGCGCCGTCCTCATCCTGCGTGACGTACTGGCGCTGCGCGCGGCGGAGGTCGCCGAGTTGCTCGACATCTCCGTCCCCGCCGTCAAGAGCATCCTGCAGCGCGCTCGCGCCCAACTCGGCCAGGTGGCGCCCTCCGAGGACGAGACCACCGAGGCCTCCGGCGCGCGGCAGCGTGAACTGCTGGATCGCTACGCCGCGGCCTTCGAGAACGCCGACGTCGAAGCCCTGATGGGGCTGCTGACCGAGGACGCCGTACTGGAGATGCCGCCCACCCCGACCTGGTTCGCCGGCCGCGAGTCCATCGGCCGTTTCCTCAGGTCCAGGGTTCTCACGGTTCCCGGCGCCTTCCGGACGATCGCGACCACGGCCAACGGGCAGCCCGCGCTCGCCTTGTACCAGCGCGGCCCGGACGGCGTCCATCACGCACATGCGGTGATGGTCCTCTCGATCTCCGCCGCCGGGATCACGCGCATCGTCAGGTTCCACGAGCCGAGCCTGTTCGAACTCTTCGAATTCCCCCGGACACTCGGGTCGACGCCATGACGACTCCGGCGGACGGAGCCGCGATGCTGGAGCGCGCGATCGGCTATGCCCTCGGCGCCGTCCAAGGCGTATCGCCGGAACAGCACTCGAACCCCACACCCTGTACGGCCTGGAACCTACGGACGCTGCTCGACCACCTCAACGACTCACTCGACGTGCTCCAGCAGATCATCGATACCCGGCACCTCGATGGCAGCGCCGTTCCGGCCCCCCACGACGACCGGCCGATGACCGACCCCGTGGCGCACTTTCGGCGCCGGGCGACCCACCTGCTGGGATCGTGGTCCGCCTCCGCCTGCCGGGGCCGCGTCACCGAAATCGCGTGCCTCCCGGTGCCGAACGAGATCGTGGCCTGTACCGGAGCGCTCGAGATCGCCGTACACGGTTGGGACGTCTCCCGGGCGTGCGGACATCACCGGCCGATCCCGGCCGCCCTGGCCACCGACATGCTGCGAGTCGCACCGATCCTGGTCACCGAGGTCACCCGCCGGCCGCTGTTCGCCGCCCCGGCCCCGGTGCCGCGGCGGGCCGATCCCGGCGACCGGCTGCTCGCCTTCCTGGGCCGCAGACCAGATGCCTGAACCGGGCGATCGCCCGGCGGGCGGCGGCTTTCGTCGTTATCCGTTCGCCTTCGCCGCCGCTTCTGCCCTATGATCATCAACAGCGCGATGGAGCAGTTCGGTAGCTCGCTGGGCTCATAACCCAGAGGTCGCTGGTTCAAATCCGGCTCGCGCCACTCATCGCCTGGCCCCCGCTCATCCGCGGGGGCCAGCGCCGTTCGGCCAGATCCACGGATCCCAAAAGGCGCCAGGTCGCATGACGCAGGCGTCAATCACCCCTGAGCACCTCGTCGATGTCCGCGACCGCCTGCGAGTCGACGCCGTACCCGAGTGTCGCGTCACGGTGCCGGACGTAGGCCGTGACCGATGGCCACATCCGGACCTCGACTCTCTGCCGTACCTCTGACAACAATGGTCAACAACCTCTGACTGTCCGGAGCGCTCACCCCTTCTTCCCTGGTCGGCTTACGAACGCGCAGCCCAGAACCGGCTACCTCAGATCGGAAACGCCGTCGCCGCGGTAGGGCCGTTGACTGTTCCCGCCCCCGTCGATACCGGCGTACGCCCACATGAGGCGTACGGTCCGTGCTGATCCCGGACCGCGGGGAACCCGCGTTAGGCGAGCTCACGCGGGGGGAACTAAGATCCACTGGTTGTCCAGCCCCCTAGACGCCCGGGATGGCCGTGAGCCTCGACGGATGATTACAGCCTGCCTCAGGTGTCTTGCGTTTAGTGATCTCTGTGCTCACGATGATTCCGTAGGCCGCCGTCCAGGTAACAGCACATTCGACAGGAGGTTTCGTGTGACCGGCAGTCTCGCCATTGGACAGACATTAGAGCGTTCATAGTCGTCGGGACCTGACCACTTCCCCTTTTTAGACCCCGACTTATGAGAGCGGACACCATGACCAAGGCTCTTCTGTCTCTGTCGACCGACGACTTCATCGCTGGCGTCGAAGCTGTCGCGTCCAAGTTCGACTCCGCAACCTACCCACAGCAGAACCTCCCCGCCGACGACTGGGCGCTCCTGGTGGGAAGCGGCGTACTCCTGCCGGCCCTGCCCAAGGAGTACGGGGGCCGCGACAGCCACATTGACATGTGCCGGGTCTCCGAGGTCGTGTCGGAGCAGAACCTGGCGCTCGGCGTACATGTGACGGTCAATACCGTCCTCGGGCTGCGGCCCATCGCGATGTGGGCCGGCGAGGAGGCCAAACAGGAAATGCTCCCGCTGTTCGCCGGCAGCGATCCGCTGATGGCCGGATTCGCCGCCACCGAACCGGGCTGCGGCTCGGCCATGTCCGGCATGACCACCACGTTCGAGGAGACCGACGGAGGTTACCGGATCCGCGGCCGCAAGCACTGGCAGGCCCTCAGCTACTCCGCGCACTGGTGGCTGGTCAGCGCGAAGAACGAGGACCATGGTCGCCGCGAGTACGGCTTTTTCCTCGTCAAGCGCAGCGAGGGATTCCGTACCGTGCAGCGCTACGAGCCGTTGGGCCTGAAGGTCGTCGATTACGGAGTCAACGAGATCGACGTGGTCGTCCCCCGGCATCGGCGGATCAGTGCCGATGGACGGAACCTGAGTGCCATGGTGGAGATACTCATGGCCTCGCGAGCGATGATGGCGGCGATGGGGTGTGGCTTCCTCCGCCGCATCAGCCGCGAAGCGCACGCGTACGCGGACGGCCGCCTGATCGGGCGGGCACCGCTGTCGGCGATCCGGTTCGCCCGCTACCGGCTCGCGATGATCGACGGCTCCTACACCATCGCCGAGGCGCTCAACCACTATCTGCGGACGGTGCTGGACCTCAAGGCCGACATGACCCCTGCGTTCCCCGCCGTACAGGCCATCAAGACCGTCGTCACCGAGCGGATGGTCAGCGCGGCGAACCATTACCAGCAACTGGCCGGCGGCGAGGGGTACCGGTGCGGCTCACCCACCAACATCGCCGGTCAGGCCTTCCTCGATTCGAGGGTCTTCACCATCTTCGACGGTAACAACGACCTGCTCAGCCAACAGCTCACCGAGTACTGCCTGGCCCGGCTGGAGGGCCGCTCCCTCAGCGGCTTCCTGGCCGATTGGCCGCTCACGGCGCCCGCCGTCAGGACGCTGCGGCTGGACCTGAGATTCCTCGACCAGGAACTCGGACAGGAACACATGGTCCTGGCCGGCCGCGCCATCGCCTACCTGTTCGCGATCGCCCAGGTTCTCAAGTGGGCCGCCGAGACCAACGCCGACTCGGGCAGGGTCCTGCCCGCCATCGAGTTCCTCAAGACCGACATCGTCGGCGTCACCACGGAGTTCCGCCTGCTGGCAACAGGCATACTCGACGCCGACGACGGAGTCCCGGCGCAGTCGACCGGCGTGCTTTCTCAGTCCATCCCTCTCCACGCCAGGGCGTGACGGGACGGGCGGAGTACGAAGGCTCTAGCCCGGCAGGCCATCGAGACGGTCGATCAACTGGATCAGGTCGGCGGCCTTCTCCTTGATGAGGTTGAGTCCGGGACGACCCCACGGGCGCGGCTCGCTGTCGACGAAACAGACCGTGCCGAGAGCCGTGCCCGTGTGGTCGATCAACGGAGCTCCGACATAGGTCCGGATGCCCAGCCCGTCAACGATCGCGTTGCCGGCGAATCGCGGGTAGTCGCAGACATCGTCCAGGACGAGGGCCTTGCGCCGGACGACGACATGCGGGCAGAAGCCGAGGTCGAGGGGGGCTTCCCGGTTCTGTAGCAGGGCGTTGGCGGGAGAGGCACCCGGCGGGGTGTAAAGACCTCCGAGAAACTGATGGTCCGTGACGAAGTTCACCATCGCGAAGGGAGTGTGATCGGCTCCTGAGAGCGCCTGGGCGGCTTCGGCGAGCTCGCGGGCGAACGCGTCCAACTCGCGGTCCGGCGCCTGGCCCAGGCCCAGTGCTCGCAGTCGCGCCATGCGTCGGGGCACCTCGGGGTCATCGGGCGTCAGCAGGTGACCGGGGGGCTCGAACATCTGGTCGTTCGTCACAGAGGCCTCCATGTGAGGGGCTACAGGTGTATCAGGCGGACTGGGCGGGCACAGCGGCGAGGAGATGGCGGATCAGGGACCGGAGCGTCGATGTCGCGGAACGGGTGTCCCGAGCGTCGCACATCACGATCGGCACACGGGGGTCGAGTTCGAGGGCGGCTCGCACCTCTTCTGGTTCGTAGTGGAACGCGCCGTCGAACTCGTTGACGGCGACCAGGAATTCGATGCCCCGGTTCTCGAAGAAGTCCACGGCCTCGAAACAGGCCTGCAGGCGACGGGTGTCGGCCAGCACGATGGCGCCCAGCGCCCCGGCGGACAGCTCGTCCCACATGAACCAGAAGCGCTCCTGCCCCGGGGTGCCGAAAAGGTAGAGCACGATTTCGTGTTGCTCGATGGTGATACGGCCGAAGTCGAGGGCCACCGTGGTGGTGGACTTGTCCTCTATCCCGCTGAGACTGTCGACACCGACGCTGGCCGCGGTGATGAGTTCTTCCGTGTTCAGCGGCTCGATCTCGCTCGCCGCGCCGACGAATGTCGTCTTTCCGACGCCGAAGCCACCCGCGATCAGAATCTTGACCTGGGTGGGGAACAAATCAGATTCCTTGTAGGCCATCGAGCAGCTTCTCCAATAGAACTCGGTCGGTGGCGCCGGAAGTAGTACTCGGGGCCCGCATCGCCATGGCCTCGCACTCCACCAGGTCGGCAAGAAGGATCTTGGTGACCGCTACCGGAAGGCGCATGTGCGCCGCCACCTCGGCGACGGAGATCGGGTTGCGGCACAGTCCGAGCACCTTGTGGTGTTCGGGATCCATGCCTCTCGGGGGCTGAGCGATCGCGATCACCAATGACACCAGATCCAGCTTCACGGTGGGATGAGTGCGGCCCGCGCTCACCGTGTACGGGCGAATGAGAGGGCCGGCCTCCTCGTCGAGCCATACCTCGTCGTCACCGGCTACCGTCATTCTCACCTGTTCCAGTCGTCAGACGCGGTGGCCGGCGGCCGGGCCGCGGTGTCCAGGAAGGGCCGGACGGCTTTGATCAACCGGGCCATCTCGAAGCCGACGACGGCAGGGTCGGCCTCGCCCGTCGCCAGCACCGCGAGCACCGAGTTGAAGCCCGCCCACGTGAGGTACAGCTGGCTGGACTTCAGTTCGGCGACGACCTGACGCACCTCGTTGTTGCCGTCGAACTTGGCGCCGGCGCTCCGCGCCATGGAGAACAGACCCGAGGCGAGTGCCGCGAGATGTTCTGAACTCGCGCGATCCATGCCGTGGGCGGCTTTCATCATTCCGTCGGAAGACAGCAGCACACTGCCGCGAATGACGGGGACCTCGTCCGCCAGGCCCTTCAGCAGCCAGGCAAGATCCTGCGCCTGGTTCGGCGAGACGGCGTTCAATGGACGCTCCTTCTAGGTAGGTGACGTTGCATCAGGCACCGCCACCGGTTCTGTCCGTCGTGTCTTCTTCCTGACCGCTGCGCATTCCGTTCTGGAACGCCGCCATCAGGCCCGGGTTGTAGCCGGTGTCCGCACCGTCATCCTCGTCGTCCTTGGATGCGGGAGTGTTGAGGAGCTCAGGTGCCAGGTTCGACTGAGCGCGACGTCTCGGCAGTTCCGGGCGCTGCCCCTCGGCCCTCGGCGGGGAGACGTCGGTGCGCCTGTCCGTCTGCCGGGCGGGCGCGGCAGCGCCCTGAGTCTGTCGTGTCCCCGAGGGATCGCCTGTACGGGCACGGGGGCCGGCGGAGCCGCTGGGTACCGGACTTCCTTCGACAAGACCGGAGACAGGTGTCGAGGACGAGGGTACGCCCGTGGCGCCGGCCGACAGGGCCGGTACGGCTTCGGCGGGCTCCGGCGCCGGTTCCAGCCGCCGGGTGCTCGCCTCCTGCTGTTCCGAACCGATCAACTCATTCGGTATCACGACGACGGCCTGGGCGCCGCCGTAGAGGTTGGTCTGCAACCTGACGACGACGTTGTGCCGGCGTGAGAGAGCCGACACCACGAGCAGTCCGATACGGCCGTCCTTCACATATTCGTCGACGTCGACGTGTTGAAGGTTGGAGAGCAGGCCGTTCAGCCGATGCTGGGTCTCGCGCGGTATGCCGAGGCCGCGGTCGTCGATCTCGATGGCCAGGCCGGCGGTCACGGATTCGGCGCGCAGCAGCACCTGCGTGTGCGGAGGTGAGAACTTGGTGGCGTTCTCCACGAGCTCGGCCAGCAGATGGATCACATCCGCGACCGCGCTCCCCTCCAGTGTTCCCTCGACCGGTGGCACCACCTTGACCCGGCTGTAGTGCTCGACCTCGGCGATGGCCGAGCGCAGGACCTCGTACACGGTCACGGGCCTGCTCCACTGACGCCGCGAGGCGGCCCCGCCGATCACGGCGAGGCTCTCGGCCTGACGGCGCATGCGCGTGCTGAGGTGATCGACCCTGAACAGGCCCTTGAGCAGATCCGGATCCTCGACCTGGTTCTCGAGCTCGTCGAGTCCCTGGATCGCGCGGTGGGACAGCGACTGCATTCGCCGGGCGAGGTTGACGAAGACCTCGACCCTCTGCACGGAAGCGCCGGTGTTCCGCTGGTTCGCCGCCGCGCCGATCAGCGCGTTCCAGGCTTCGATCTGAGCCTTCTGCAGCTCACGCGCGAGGTACGCGAAGGGATCGCCGTTCGCGTCGGGCCAGGAGTCGACGTTGCGTGGTGAGACGGCCTCGCCGGCCGCGATCCGCTCCGTCAGGCCCTGGAGGTCCTGACGACCGCGGGCGATCAGGGATCCCAGCTCGCCGAGTCGCCGCTGCATCGCCTCCGTCCCGGCGGGTGGATGGCCGGTCGCCCGGCGCTCCCGGCGGGTCGCGGTGTCCGCCCCGAAGACCGCGGCGCCCATGACCACCACCGCCACCGCGGCGATGACGACCAGTACGAGGCGAGACTTCGGCGACGAGGATCCCGCCGCGAACAGGTCGATCACGGCGGCCACCCCCAGCAGCGCCATGGCGGCCGCCGGGAGGATGGAAATGCACATGTGCCGCGCGTGAAAGCTGGTCGGACGACGTCTCCCGCGACGCGATGGCCTGCCATGGCGTCCAGCCTCTTGGCGTTCGGAGACAACGGCAGGCTGGGCGAACTCAGACATCGGCGTCCTTGGGGCGGGGGGGACCGGTCGAACAACAGGGGTCACAATACTGAGTGATTCGGACCTACATCGGAACACTCCGCGGTTGGGTCAATCCGGCTCCTCAGACACGACGGAGACCGACGGGTACCCACGGATGACCTCGGTAAACGCAGCGAAACTGTCAGTCTTCGGGGAACCCTACCCTTACAGCTCGGGAATCCAGAGGGTCGCTGACCTGCGATTACCTTATTAATCCAGGCCGCGCGCGGCCCGCTGTGATGACGGCCGCACTGCGATCTCCAGCGACGGGCGCCTTCCCCTGTGTATCCTCCGCCGGCCCCCTGGTCAGCTCGATCGTCGGCAGAGCCCGGTCCAGCGGGGGGAACCGTACTTCATCGGTCCATGTCAGCCGCGGACGTAGACTCGCGTGCCGATCGGCAGTAGCGCCGCCACGATGTTCGAGGTGTGCATCGGCACCCGCACGCAGCCGTGCGAGGCGGGGTGCAGCGGCACCTCGGGCTCGCCGTGAATGGCGTAGCCGCCACGGAAGTAGTTGGCCTTGTACAGCTTGCCGAGCGGCGAGGTCTCCCAGCCTGCGGCCTTCCGGTAGACCGAGAAGTCGCCACGGGGCGTATGCGCGACGCTCCAGTGCCCCTGGGAGTAGTAACGCTTCTCGGAGCCGCTCGAGATGTGGCTGGTCAGCACGAGACGACCGCTCTTGTAGATGTAGAGCAGCTGGTGCTTGATGTCGACCTCGGCCCGGTTCTTGGCTCCCTTGGGGACGAGAGGCGCAGGCGTGCGCGGATGGGCGAGCGCGGCCTTCGTCTGGCTACCGACCCTCGATGCCGGGCTGATGTGGTTCACCTTCTGGAACGCCCACACGGCGACACTCGTGTTGTTGCCCCAGATGCCGTCGATCGTCCCGGGGTCGTAGTGCATCGCCTTCAGACGCTCCTGCAATTGCTTCACCGCTGGTCCGCGGTCGCCGAACTGCATCGTCGGAATGGCGGCTGCCTGGAGAGACGCCCTGGCAGGAGACGCCGTCGCCGGAGCGGCCAGCGCCGGCACGAGGACGGACGCCGACATCGCCGCGAGAGCGACGGTCCTGCGAAGACTGACCTGCATATCCGCTCCTAAGACCCAGCAGGTGACACAAGCGACTTGTTTCTACCACAGAGTCCGTGAGTACGACGCTTTGTCAACAGCCAATAGGGGTTCTACAGATATCGCGTGACATGGCGCCCCCGATACGCTATTCAGCCGAAACCAACTCACCTTGGAGCGTTCACCTTGCGGAAGCTCGCCCTCGTCGTAGTGGCCGGTCTTGGAATGGCTGGGTGTGGCGGCGGAGGCGCCCATCACGCCACGGCCTCGACGTCGGCGAACGGCCGGCCAGGGTCCGTCGACGGGCCGTTGCCGTCCGGCTCGCCGGTCGGTGACAGCGCCGCCGGCATGTGCTCGACCATCTCCTACCGGGTCACCTCCGCCGGGGTCGAGATCACAGCGAAGGTGGCGAAGACTCCGGCGACCATCAACTTCGAGGCGGATGACAAGGACGATAATCCGGTCACCGGAGATCCGGATACCTCGGGAACGACCTACACGTTCAAGGGGAACGACACGCGACACCTCCTGGTGATCAAAGGTGTGCGGTCGCTCGACCATCTGACGGTCATCGCCTTGAACACCTCGAATGACGACTCCTGCCGGGCCGGCCGCCGGTAGCCGTACTCGCTGAGCGGCCCCGTCACGTGTGCAGGCGGATGTGGATCGGACCGGGCCGGCGGCCAGGCGTCCATGACACCTTGCGCCCGCCGACCCGGAACGACCCCGTCGGGTGGAACCGCAGGGTGCCACTGCGGAAACCGGCCGGCACCGGGAAGTACAGCCGCGTGTCGGCCAGCGACGCCAAGGAGGCCGAATCCGCCGCGACAGCTGCCCCGACCTGCCCGTGGCCGCGCGCGGTTCCGCCACCGGTGAGATCCAAGGTGAAGCTGGCGCCGACGTCGAGGTCGTAGCCGAACGCCTTGGGCCCGACCGGCGGCGAGACCGCGGCCGCGTCGCCGTTGAGGCACAGCCAGGCCCTGCCCTTGCCCGCCCATCCCGCGCGGGGCAGGTACGGTTGCAGCGTGGCTTCCTTGGTGCTGACGCTCAGGCCGTAGGGGGCCCGGCCGACGATGCCGGACACGGACGCGTTGAACCCGCTGCCCTTCGGCACCGGATAGTAACCGGCGATCGCGTCCGCGCCCCGCTTCCCGGTGGCGAGGTCGAGGCTCTGCGTGCGACCGGAGTCGGTCACCGCGAGCACCGGGTCACCCGCGGTCGGCACGCTCATCAGGATCGTGTTCTCGACGGCAAGGTCCGAGAAGCCGCCGGGCAGCCGAAGCGTCGTCCCACCGACCCGCAACTCGGCCCGCACCCCATCCGGTGAAACCTGCTTCATCGGGTCGTTCTCCAGCGCCGCCGTCACCTTGTGCCGCGCGGTGAGCAGCATCATGAAGCGATGGCCCGGAGCGGCACGCATCGGCCCGATGTCGCTGACCTGTTGCTCGAACCCGATCGCCTGGTCCTGCGTGAGCCGATCCGCGAAGGCGACCCGGTCGATCTGGAGCGAGTAGTGCGGGCCGACGAGCCGGGCGGAGTCCTCCGGAAAGCGGGCCACCGGAAGCGGGAAGGCGCTTCCGTCGCCGAACTCGGCATACGTGGGGGCGGCGACGCGTACGGGCCGCCCCGAGGACGACGGGCTCGATGTGCTCGCAGTACAACCCGCGATGAGCAGTGCGGACCCCAGGGAGAGGAGGACCCGAGATCCCATACGGATCGCACCTGGATTCGTGATCAGCATCTCTCTCCATTTACGCGATCCGTCCGGGAGTTCGCACCGCCCCATAAGAAATCCTCTGAACGCCGCGTGATGCCATCGTTTCGGGCCAGAGCGAAAGGTCAGCACCTTCGTGATCCAGCCGTCGACCATGAACCAGACCTGTGCCGGGCCGCGTTGGCGTGCCGGGCCGTTCTGAGCGGCGGTCTCAGGACTTTTGATCGAAGGGATCCATGTGACGACCGGATACGGAACGCCGGGAGAAGGAACGGCCGGAGGCGATGATGAACTCGCCGCGTTCATCCGCGATCCGGACGGCGCCTGGATCGAAGCAAGGTCCGACGAGGAGCTCGCCGATCTCGCCGAGCGTCTCGGCGGGTATTCGGACCGGCTGTCCGCCACCGGAAGCGCCGCCGAGGCGCTGTCGGCCTCC
The DNA here is from genome assembly GCF_030269445.1 of Actinoallomurus iriomotensis. Taxonomy (GTDB): domain Bacteria; phylum Actinomycetota; class Actinomycetes; order Streptosporangiales; family Streptosporangiaceae; genus Actinoallomurus; species Actinoallomurus iriomotensis. The sequence goes on along the minus strand of NZ_BSTJ01000011.1, from coordinate 99,646 downwards.
GGCACGGCGCTCAGGATCTATCGCGCACTGCTCGGCCCGGGGCGACCGCCTCGGCCGTTCGTCCTCGCCGGCCACGCCCGTGCGGTAGCACGCCAGGCACGGCTCCTCACCGCGGCGGACCCTACGGACGAGATCCAGCGACTCACCGAACAGGCCGTCGCGATCCGGGAACGGGTCAAGGAGAGCGCGCACCGTCAGACCACGGTCGCCCGGCATCGGCTGGATCAGATGAGAGCGCGGCACGACGTCGTTCAGCGCTGGTCATGGCTTGAGAGCACCGTACGGAAGGCGAAGGAGGAGAGTGGGGCCGGTGCGCCGGCGATCGCGCGGCGGCTCGCCGCGCTGCCCGTTCCGTCTGACCCGCCGCAGGTCGATCTCTCCGCAGCCAACGAGTTCGGCCAGGTCACGGCCGATGCGGCCCGGTCGATCCTGCTGGCGTACACCGGAGACGGCGGCGAGGAACACGCCGGGCGGGCCGGCGACGTCCTCGGGCGGATCGCACCGGCGCTGGTGCTGGCGGGTCGCTACGTCGCCGAGGTCGAGGACGTCGATCTCGGCACGTACGTCGTCAGGTACGAGGAGGCGGCGCCGAGGCTGTGGAACTCCGGGGTGCCGGCCGGCTGTCCCGAACCGGCGGCGCGCGCGTGTCTGCTCAGCCTGGAACACCTGGCGGCGCGGAGTGAGAGCGCCCGCGAGCTGCTCGAGCTGTGCGCCTGCCTGGCCGCCGACGCGGACATTCCGCTGGACCGCCTGCTCGCGGCGGCGGAGCCGCTGCCCCCGGCACTGCGTGCGGCGACGGACAACGACCTCGCCGCGGCGATCGGCGTGGCGACCGGGCTCGGGCTGCTCTCCCGCACCGGTGCCGCCACCGTCCGCGTCGATCCGCTGGTGCGGGCGATGGTGTGCGGATCGCTCGGCGATCGCGGGGACGCACTGCGCGAGACCGCCGGGCTGCTCCTGCTCGCGGCCTTCCCGCGGACCGACCCCCTCCAGGGGGTCCAGGCCGGGGACGAGCCGGGAGCCACGGCGTTGGCTCCGCACATGGTGGCGCTCGTCGCCGCCCTCGGCGACACCGCCCCGCCGCTGAGCGCGATGCTCCTCGACGCGCTCGCCGCCCGCCACATCGCGCGCCGGGAGTTCGCGGAGGCCGAGCGGACCGCGGCGCGAGCACTCGCGATCAAGGAACGGGAGCTGCCGCCAGACTCCGACCAGGCCGTCTCGGCGCTCGACCTGCTCGCCCGGATCCGCTGGGAGCTCGGCGACGTCACCGGCCGACGGGCCGCCCTGGACCGCTCCCTCGCGATCCAGGAGGCCAGGCTCGGCGGTAACGCGAGCGCCATCGCGCACCTCCTGCGTGGACACGCGGACTCTCTCATCGAACTCGGCGACCAACAGGGGGCACGCGCGGCACTGGAACGTGCCCGGGCGCTGCTGGAGGACGCACCCGACATCCGCCCAGAGACGTACCTGAAGATCCTCGACCGGATGGGCGGCCTCCTGGCCGAGCTGGACGACCGTACGGAGGCCATCGCGGTGCACCGGCGGGCGCTCGCCGTCCGCGACCGCCTCTTCGGCCCGGACGACCCGGAACTCCTGGACACTCTGCTGCCGCTGGCCGGACTTCTGCGGGAGGAGGGCGACCTCGCCGGAGCGCGAACGGTGCTGGAACGCGCCCTGGCCGTCCACGAGGCGTCCTTCGCCCCGGATCGCCCACGGGAGGCGATCGGGCGCGGCCTGCTGGACGTCACCGCCGCGCTCGGCGAACGCCCGGCCGCCCGCGCCGTCGCCGGGCGGCTACTCGACCTCTACACACCTCACCTCGGCTTCGACCACTCCGACTTCGCGGGCATCACCACCGCGCTGGTCGACTCCCTGGTCAGGCAGGGCGACGACGACATGGCGGCGACGGCCCTGGAGCGCATCGCCGCGGCGAAGGAGTCCGGCTACGGCCCGAAGCACCCTGAGGTCTTCGCATCGCTGGCCCGGCTGGCCGAGGTCCAGCGCCGCCGAGGTGACCAGGCCGCGGTCGTCGCGGCCCTGGAACGGCTGGCCGAGGCCAAGGAGCAGCGCTACGGCGATCACGAGGCGGTGGCCGCCGTTCTGCTCGAACTCGGTGCGGCCAAGGCTTCGGCGGGCGATCTCGCCGCCGCGCTGCCGGTCCTCCAGCGCGCGCTCACGGTCACCACCCGGCTGCGCGGTCGCGGCCACCCGAAGACCGCCGGCTTCGCGGTCGAAATCGCGCTCGTCGTTCACCGCGCCGGGGATCTGGAGCGCGCGCGGACCCTGCTGGAGATGGCCGTCGGGCTCTGCGAGTCGGCCCACGGTCCCGACCACGCCGAGACACGGCGCGCCCGTGAGGCCCTCGCGGACGTGCTGGAACGGCTCGGCGACACCACGGCGGCCGGGGCCCCGAGCCCCTCACCGGCCCAGGTCCGGGATGCGGAGCACGTCCCCGTCACGGACGCACCGACCCGCGAGGACCCGACGGAACGAGTCGAGAGGACCGGCGGTGGGCCGCCCGCCGGCGGCCGGCTGACCCCGGAGGACCTCGACGGGCTCGAACCCGGCTGGGTGGATCCGATCTCCAGCGAGGACCTGCGGGGTTTCGCTCGCCGACTGCAGGCGCTGGCCGCCGAACTCGAACGAGCGGGCCAGGTCGAGCAGGCGTTGCGGGCGACGACAGAGGCGGTCAGGGCAGAACGCCTGGTGGTCGCGCGGATGACCGACGGCGACCTCCAGAACCCCCAGAGCTGGCTGGCGTTCGCCAAGCTGACGGGACACCGGATCCGTCTGCTCAGGGCCACCGGCCGCGTCCAGGAGGTCGTGCACGCCGAAGCGGAGATGAGGACGCTCCACCGGCGCGTCTCGTCCTGGCTGCCGCGCCTCCAGGAGGAACACGCGCGGCGGGCGAGGAGGAACTCGGAGATCCTGCGGGAGCGGGCGAAACTGGTCACGCGGTTGGTGGAGCAGCGCGAGCTCGCCGACCGCAGAATCGTCTCCGTCACCCGCCGCATGACCGGCATCCCGACGCCGGAGACGCGGAGCCTGCCACCGCGGAGCCCGGGTCGCCCCGCCCACGACGAGCGGATCGAGGCGGCGTTCCGTACCTCCCGCGTCGTGACGGCCACCAGGGACGCCGCCCTGACCTACGCGCGCACCGCCCCCCACTCCCTCATCGGGTGGATCGATGCCGGGTCGCGGATCACCCTGCTCAACGACCTGTCCCGGCTGGCCGAACGGATCGGAGTCCGGTCCACCCTCCCCGAGGTGGCCGCCGAACTGGCCCGCCGTCCGGACTGGCTGCTGGTCTTCGCCGACGCGTCATCGGAGGAGCTCGCACACTTCACCGCCCTCAGCACCGGTAACGTCCTGATCGCCACGACCGGCGACAGCGCCGAGGCTCCCGACGACGCGCTGAGCCGGCTCACCGACCCCGCAGGTATCGAACTCCTGCGGATCTGTGCCTTCCTCTCCCCCGCCGCCGACATTCCGCTCGACCGGCTGACCGCCCCGATCGACCTGCTGCCCGACGCGCTGAGCGCCGCGGCCGAGTCCGACCCGGGCCTCACCGGACCGCTCACCGAGCTGGCCCGGCTCGCCCTCCTGGCACGCGAGGGGACGGCCGCCCGCATCAGCCCGGCCGTCGCGGAGGCCGTCAAACGCGGCCTCACACCGGACGAGCTCCGGAACCGCCGCGAACAGGCCGCCATGCTGGTCCTGACCGGGTTGACCGGATCCCCGAATCGTGCCGCTCCGCTGGTGCCGCACGCGGCCGGGCTCGCCGATGAGACCGCCGCGAGCCATCCCATCCTGGCCATCATGCTTCTCGACCAGGTCGCCGCCCACCTCGTACGGCACAAGGAGCCCACCGCTGCGGCCGCCCTGCTGCGCCGGGCTCAGGGACTCCGCCGCGAGATCTACCCGTTCAAGGACCCCGAGACCACGAAGGCGGCCACACGCCTCGTCGCTCTGCTGCACGAGATCGGCGACCACGCCGCCGCCGCGGAAGAGATCGACCACCACGCGAAGACGCCGGACGGCGCGGTCTCCGAAGCGGCCGCGGAAGCCCTGCACGAAATGGCCGACCGCCTCCGCGGGAACGGTGACCGCTCCGCCGCCCAGAGCGTCGTGAAATGCGAGCTGGCCATCCGCGAAGAGCTCGGCCCCGACTCCGCCGAGGTCGCCGGCCTTCTCCGCGTCATGGCCACCGACTACCTGTGGCCGGCCGGAAGGAACGACGAGGCTGCGGCGGCGCTCGAACGATCAGTCCTGATCACCGAGACGCTCCACGGCCCGGACTCCCTCCAGGTCTATTACGTTCTGGGGGACCTCGCCCGGATCCTGACCGACGCGGGGGACGCGCACGCCGCCAAGCCGGTCCTGCGGCGCCGCCTCGCCATCATCGAAGCGATCCAAGGCCCCGGCGACATGGCCACCGAGCTCTGCCGCTCCCAGCTCGACGCCCTGGACAACTCCCCGGTGCCGCCGTCGTGACGGCACGACCCGGCCGCCTTGAGGCCGTGGAAGACGCGGGCCTGCGCGGCCATCCCTTCACCGTGCCCTCGGTACGGAAGTACGGCACGGCGCGGCCCGCCGCCCTCGCGTACGGCACGCTCCCACGACTAGCCATTTCTTAGGCACACGCGTAGACACTTCATCGGCACCCCTATGGGCACGCCAAAGACGTGCCGGTGTACAGGCATGAGTCAGCTTGACCTCCTGGTCTGAAATGGGCGAGATTACTGTTCGAAATCGCCAGGCGGAGGATCCCTTGAATGGTCTTGATCAGGTCGTCTCTGCTGTCCTGGGCCGGAACGGTCTAGCCGCAGCGGCGTAGTCATCTGGGTCAGCCGATCTGTTCGTAGTGGTCGGCACCATACTCGTGGACTTGGTCCTCCTGGTCTTCCTCCCGGTGTTGATACGGAATCGACGAGGACGGCAACGCCCGCAGGTGGACGGTCCATACGTCACGCCGCGTGCCCGGCAGGCCGCTCCGGTACCGGAACGCCCGACCGTCATCGCCTCGTAGACGCACTCTCCGACCGTGGCATCGCGGGAGCGGGTGCCGTCACTTTGTCCTCGGGCCGGTTCACGCCGCTGGAGGAGCTCGGCCGAGGTGGCATGGGTGTCGTGTGGCGGGCGATGGACAACGTACTCGGCCGGGAGGTGGCGATCAAGCAGCTGCTGTCACCGGTCAGGCTCTCCTCCGACGCGAGGGGCAAGTTGCGGGCGCGAATGCTCCGCGAGGCTCGGGCGGCCGCGCGGCTCGACCATCCGAACGCCGTGACCGTCCACGACGTGCTGGTGGACGACGATGCCATCCTCATCGTGATGGAGCTGGTCAGGGCACTTTCGCTTGACAAGCAGGTGGAACGTGAGGGTCCGCTGCCTCCCGGCCGGGTCGCCGCCATCGGCACGCCGTCGTCAGGACATCGAGCATGGTCAGACACAAGGCCTGCATCGTCCATCGCGACGTCAAGCCGGCGAACGTCCTCATCCGGCAAGACGGATCGGTCAAGCTCGCTGATTTTGGCATCGCCCGCTTCGAGGGTGATCCGACGCTGACCGAGGCGGGCGCCCTCATCGGCACGCCGGCCTTCATGGCTCCCGAGCAGATCCGCGGGCTGGAGAGCTCACCGGCCACCGATCTCTGGGGTCTCGGCATCACGCTCCTCTACGCGGTCGAAGAGCGGCCTGCCTTCGGCGGGCCGACACCGACGGCGGCAATGGCCGCCGTACTGACCGACCCACCACACAGCCCTGAGCGTGCGACGGCGCCACTCGGCCCGCTGCTCGTCAGCCTGCTCGCGCAGAGGCCTTAGGACAGACCGACTCCGGCGGTGCTGCGGTCCGAGCTGTCGCAGCTCACATCGACGCGGTAATGGATTCCAGTGCCCGCTGCGGTCAGCACGGCGATGCACCGTCCGGCCATATCCGCACAGGTCGCCGATCAGGTGACGGCATGTGCCCTCGATGATGCCGGTGGCGATGGGCCTGTAGGGCGCCAAACTGCGTCCACGGCCTCTGAACCGCAGTTTTCTGGATCAATCGGTGATCTTCACGCCGCCCGGTTGTACTCGTGGATCAGTCCGCCGAGGACCTTGCGACGTTGTATCCGGCCGTCGCCAGGTCAGTGACCGGGGTTGTGATGCCGTCGCTGCTGTCCGGTAGCCGTAGGTTCCTGCCCCAGTGCGAGCGATGCTGGTTATAGTGCACGACGTATTCCTCCAGGACCGCCCGCAGGTGCCGCGGCCCGGCGATCAACATTCGGTCGGTGACCTCGGACCGGACGGTACGCACCCAGCGTTCGGCATAGGCGTTCGCCTGCGGGCTGCGCGGCGGGATCTTCACCACCTCGATCCCGGCGCCGGCCAGCACCGCGTCAAACGCCTCGGCGAACTGGCCGGTCCTGCCCCGGATCAGAAACTTGAACCGGGCGGCACGCTTCCCAAATCCATCAGCAGGTTCCGTGCCTGCTGCACCGTCCACGCCCCGTCGGGTGGGCGGTCACGCCCAGGACATGGACGTGGCGGGTGCCGACCTCGATCACGAAGAACACGTCGATCCGACGCAAGGTCACCGCGCAGTCGACATGGAAGAAATCACACGCCAGCATCGTCGCGGCCTGGGCGCGCAGGAACTGCCGCCATGTCGAACGGTGCCGCTGGGGCGCGGGCGGGATCCGCAGGCGCCTCAGCACCCGCCGCACCGTAGAAGCACCCAGACCGAGCAACTCTCTGGATCCGCTTGTAGCCCCAACCCGGGTTCTCCCGCGCCAACTACTCGACCAGCGCCACGAGCTCGGCATCACTCGGCGGCCGTCCTACTTTGGCAGGATAGGTCCAGTGCCAGCGGACCAGCCGCCGATGCCACCGCAGCAGCGTCTCCGGCGTCACAAGCCGGCCCATCCGCGCCGACCTGGAGAGCACCGGGCCAAGGCGGACAGCACCATCCGATTCGCCAGTCCAGCCTCGGCCGGGGACTCTGCCGCCGCAGCACGGCGACTTCCTGGCGCAGCACCAGCAACTCGGCATCCTTCGACGCTGCCGAGCGCGCCAGCAGCGCCATCCAGCCGGCAGGCACACAAAGATCAGGTAGAGCATCCGTACTGTTACAAGCTCGCGATACTGCCACCCCTCGACCACACCGCAGGAAAACCCACAAGGTCAACCGCCTACGCCCTATTTTGGAACCCCACACCCTCCGAATCCCTCCCATCTGAGCCGGGAATACAACAAGGCGCCTCACGGCGCACTTTCAACACCCATCGTCCACACAGGGCTCTGAGCCAGGCCAGCCCGCTGCGGGTACTGCCTGATCCCGTCAACGCCGACATAAAGATCACACGACGTGACAGACTCGGCGGCCTTCTACACGAATACGCCCAGGTAGCATAGGTGTGGCCGAGTTACGGGCACCTACAATGATTGACACCACAAGGCAAACATGGCCGCGCGCTTAACCTCCATCGGTTCCAGCGTGACTCCACCGCCCCCAAGAAAACTATGACATCTACAAAATTGGGGCAACTTTAGTTCGTTCTTTCTCGTCGCTCGTTACTGCCAGCCGGTGACCCAGGCGTTGCATGGGCACCTCGACCATGCGCCAAACCGTCCAACTCGATACCAGCAGGACGGAAACGAAAAGAATAAGCAACGGTAGGCTCCCGTGACTGGGGCGATCAGGACCGTTGCCGAATGTCACTCGCATGACGGCGAGCAGTACCGGATGCAGCAGATATACCGAATAGCTCATCCGGCCGAGCAAGGTCAGCGATCGCGTGATGCGGCGCCGTCGCAGCGCCAGGCCCAGGCCGAACGTGACCGCTGCGGACACGATTGTTAGACACCAGGCGCGTTGCGCTTGCGTGTCCTGCCCGTAGACCCTCCAGACTCCGGTCGCCAGCGTGGCGGCTAGGACGACCCCGAGGGCTGACGCCATGGCACGCCGTCCGATCTGTGCACGCTCCACACGGTAAATCGCGGTGCCGGTGAACATAACGGCCAGGATGACCAGTCCTTCGCCCGGGCTGACCCGGCCGTTCAGCAGGACCAGGGCCAGGGCCAGAACGCCGCCCAGAACACCGCCAAAGACGTATCTTCTCGAAGCGAGGACGACCGTTCCGGCCATCGCGATCGCCGTAATGACGATCACCATGTCGCCATCCCATTCCCGGGACAACGCTGCCGTGGGGAGGATACCGCCGAGTAGTAAACCGGCGATCGAGAAGACAAGCGCGACCGTTATCGAGCGACGATGGATACCTAGCATGAACAGCGCCACGGTAAGCAGATAGAACGCCATCTCATAGGAAAGCGTCCACAGCACGTTCAGTATGCCGTGCACCGCGAGCAGGTCCTGCAGCATCGTCATATGAGCGACGACCGCGATGAGTCCACCAGGGCCTCCACGGCTGCGATAAATACCGGCCGACATCAATGCCGCTGCCACACTGCAGGCGAGGACCCAGAGAGGGTAGATGCGGACCAATCGGCTAATCCAGAACCTGCGAACGCTGCCGCTCCGTTCCAACGACGCGGGAATGATGTAACCGCTAACCAGGAAGAAGACCATGACGCCGTAAGTACCGGGATCAAACCATTGCAGCATCACCTCGCGCGCTCGTGGCATATAGTCGTACGAGGCATGATGAACGGCTACCATCAACGCCGCGATTCCCCGCAGCGCATCCAACCAGGCAAGCCGGGATACTTCCCGCATTTGCGTGACTGGCGGGTCGGTCCGCTGAGCCTCAGTATCTGCTGGAATGACCGCTGGGCGAGCCATAGAAGCGTTTCGCGGACCGTTAGATTTCTTGATCACAGGGCTTGCTTCCTGCATCCATGGGGCAGTCACATTAACGACCCCTCTATAAAATGTGACCCATAAGGCGTCTACCTCAAAATATCCAGCCATAAATAACTGCATGGGCAAACGAACCAAGTAGCCACCGAAGCCCCAGAAAGTCGATGAAAAGCCACCGATTACATCTTCTACGCTATACACATGACGGCATTGTGCAATGGCCGCAGACAGGTGACCGTCTGCCACCAAAGACACGTGCCGACGCGACAACAATTCGACGGCTCTACAGCCGCCCTCACCTTGACTTTTATGCGAGCACTTATTACAACCAAAAGAAAGATGGCATTTACCAGGAAGAGCATGTCAACGTCCAGCATTGCCGACAGTTGAGTGTACGCACATGGAAATCATGTGTGATGTGCGTCACATGATATCTGCTTCACGACGCTTCCCCAGCCGACTCAACAGCGGCTCTTCCAGGATTAACAGCTATTGTCGCCACGTAATGTACGCAATCCGCGACGCTTCGTATCTACCGTTCGACTCATTACCCAGCGCCGACCCATTGCTCGATGGTCGCCGAGGAGGTATCTCTCGATTAGGTCAGTGATGACCCAAGTCCAGTTTGGGTCATCACTGACATTGACAGGATAGCGTGCGCTTGCTATGTGCGCGCCCGGCAGGAAGGAATCCAGTGGAAAGAATGCTCGGGAGAGCGACAGGGGCTGCAGCCTTAATGGCCGCGACTCTCGCCTTTGCTGCGACGCCAGCCTTGGCCAGCTCCGGGGTGAAAGTCAGCGGCTGGTATGACAGCTGCAACGGGTCTAGTTCGCCCGGCTGCCTCTACTACAGCCCGAACGGCACCGGCGGAATCTACGTATCCAACAAGTACATCTCCAATCTCAGCGGAGAAGAGTTCGTCTACGGCGCCGGCGATGGCCTCCCTGTCCGGAACAACGCAGCCTCGATCGGGAATAACACCACGAACTGCGGATCGACGACGTGGGTCAACATCAATGCGGGCGGGGACTGGAACTGGACGCCCAGCGGCAGGGGCGGCAACCTAACCTCACCCGGCCTGCGCAACAACGAAGCATCCTTCGATCCCAAGGCTAGCTGCAGCTAAGGACTGGGCTCGGCCGGACAGCTGTGCTGTCCGGCCGAGGCCCGTCTGGCCCGGTGCCGACTCCGAGCTTGCGGGGAGATTACTAATGCTTTTCTCATTCACACGTCAAATGGCACTCGCGCTGGTGCTCGTCTCGACGGCGGCGTGCTCATCCAGTGGGAGCGGAGGAACGGCGAGTAGTGCGCCAGTACCGACACCTACGCCAGCGAGCATGGCTGAGCTCCATCTACCACTCGAGGCGTATCTCCTTGACTACGAACACAAAGGAAGACTGGAAGTAATACAAACTAGATTGCGAGACAATTGCGTAAAGGCGAAGGGTTTCACGCTTCCTTCATTGAGTGCTACTGGCGAACGTGCGGTAATTGAATATGTGAGAGTGTGGCGATACTATGACACTCGGCGGTATGCAATCAGTGATTTAGCGACAGCACGGGAGTATGGGTATCATCTTCCGGCATTTACTCATGGTTCTGCCGCCCCCATCCTCTTCAGCTCGCTAGACAAGCCGTTACAAAATGCAATCATGCAGTGCTCGGAAGAAGCGGAGAAGAAGATACTGCGGGAAAACCTTTCCGCCAGCCAGAAGCCGAACGAAATCGGCGATATCGCAACAGGACTCAAGGCACGGGATTTCAAGGAGTCACAGTCGGATCCTCAGGTGCTCGACGTGTTCGAAAAATGGTCGGCGTGCATGGCACAGAAGGGTTATCACTACGCGGAACCCCAGGATGCATCCAAAGACGGACGGTGGAAGGATTCCGGTCAGAGCACTGCGGAAGCGATCAAGGCAGAGGTCACCCCAGCAGAAATCCAGACCGCTATCGCCGAGGTTGAGTGTGTCCGAAAGACCAACATGCTCGGCATTTCTTTCGCGATCGAAGCGGAGTACGAGAAGAAGGATATCGAGAAAAACGCCGAGGCACTTAACAAGCTGAAGGCGCAGAACGATCAGGCCGCGAGGAACATCGATAGACTGTGGGCTCAGAGTGGATGAGCCAGAAGCCAAGACGCGAATGAGCCGACGGCGGCGGATGCTGCTGCAGGGAGTTGTCGCGGCTGCGATGGTCTCCATGGTCGGTCTGGTCGCTTCCGCTTGGGTACGCTCACCAGCCGAGCTGGCGGCCGAGGCAAAGCCTCCCACACCAACAGTCCTCACCGCCGCCGTCGTCTTCAAGAAGCTGACACGCAACACCATCTTCCGCGGAACATTCGCAGCGAGCGGAACCGTCAGTTTCACACCGAAGACCGCGCTCGCCCCAGATGGCGCCGCTGGCTCCAATACCTCCGGTGTCTCCGTCGTCACGGCGGTCAAGGTGAAGGTGGGGCAACAGGTCAAGGCGGGGAAGGTGCTGGCTGAGGTGGCATATCGCCCCGTCTTCGCCCTCCCCGGCAAGATACCTGCCATCCGAGACCTCGCGGAGGGCGATGTGGGGCGGGACGTTGCCGAACTCCAGCGTGGCCTCGCCACGCTGGGGTATGGCCGCGGCTCCGACCGGCTCGGAATCTTTGGCAGCGGTACCGCCTTCGCGGTCAGGAGGTTTTACGCGGCGATTGGCTACCCCGTGCCCACCCAGGCCAGCGGCACCAGGCCAGCGGACGCAAACGGCGGCTCGAACAATGACGCCAAGGCACCGTCCAAGGCGAGGATCGGTAACGAGAAGTCCTCTGGGACGAAGAAGGTGGTCATGATGCCCGCCTCCGAGGTGATGTACGTCCCCTCCCCGCAGGTGACTGTCACCCGCATGGCTGGCAGAGTCGGCGATAAGGCAGGAAGCCCCCTGATCACGCTGTCTACGAATGGCCTGCGGCTGCAGGGCCACCTGGATCCCGGGATGAAGGGTGCCGTCAAAGTCGGCCAGGCGGTCGAGGTGCTCGACGAGGCAAGTGGGAAGGCCCGCAAGGGCAAGATCGACAAGATCGGGCAGCTTGTGACACCAAGAACTGGTCAGGACGGCAGTACGGCGACCCACGGCGGCGATAAGGGAAATCAGTCCGGCGATGGGCAGTCGCCGCAGGCCGACGGGGGAACGCCGTACATTCCGGTGGACATCAGCCCGACCTCCGGGAATTGGGCTGTCAATCTTGCTGACCAAGACGTGCGGATCACCGCATACGCGGATGTCTCGGACGGCAAGGTACTGGCCGTGCCCGAAGGCGCCATCACCACTACGGCTAACGGAGCCGCCTCCGTAATGGTGGTCGGGCCTGGCGGGCTTCATCACCGCGTCGCGGTGACCCCCGGTGGTTCCGCCGACGGGCTGGTCGCGGTCAACCCAGCCACCAGCCAAGACCTCAGGGAAGGCGACCAAGTCGTGGTGGGGCGGTGACAGCGGCCATCACACTACACGGCATCACTCGGACCTTCCCCGGGCCGCCTCCGATCGAAGCGCTCCGCGGGATCGACCTGACCGTCCCGCGCGGCCGGTACCTCGCCATCATGGGGCCATCCGGTGCCGGAAAGTCCACGCTGATGAACGTGCTGGGCCTGCTGGACCGGCCCACTGACGGGGTTTATGAGCTGGACGGCGTCGACGTCGCCGGTATCGGAGAAGCCGAACGGTCGGCGGTGCGCGGCCAGCGGATCGGCTTCGTCTTCCAAGCCTTCCACCTGCTACCGCACCGCTCCGCGCTGGAGAATGTCATGCTGGCCCAGCTCTACAACCGGTCGCCACGGAGCAAACGAGCCATGCGGAGTCGTCGCGTGCTTGAGCTGGTAGGCCTCACGCACCGACTCCACGCTCTGCCGGCCACCATGTCCGGCGGAGAGCGCCAACGCGTGGCCATCGCCCGGGCGATGGTAAACGAGCCGAGCCTCTTGCTCTGCGACGAACCGACCGGCAACCTCGATTCGGCAACCGCCGACGCCGTGCTCGGTGTTCTCGCCGAGGTCCATACCTCTGGACAGACCATCGTCGTGATCACGCACGATCCTCAGGTCGCGGCTAGGGCCGAGCGGACGGTCGTCATCCGCGACGGATTGCTACACGCCAGTGAGCACGCGGAGGCCCCATGAGATTTCGCCTTTGCCGTGCGAGGCGTTTCGGATCCGGCGCGGAACCGTCCCACTTCGCCCTGTGGGACATAACGTCGGAGACACTAGCCGGCTTGACCCAGCGGCCCGGAAGGTCACTCCTCACCATGCTCGGAACCGTGCTCGGCGTCGGCGCGTTCGTCGCGGTCCTCGGACTTACATCAACCGCTTCCGGGCAAATCGGCCACAGGTTCACGGTCCTAGCGGCGACCACCGTGACCGTTACCCTGGCGGAAGATGAGAGCAACGTTGCCAGCTCTGATCATCTGCAGGGATTCCCCGCCGACGCCGACGCTCGGATCGAACGACTCAACGGGGTCGTCTCCGCTGGAGTTTGGTGGCCGATTACGAACAACGCCCAGCCTGTGATCTCCGCCGCCCCTGGGGTTTGGGCAGGGACGAGTGAGGACGCAGGCGGATCCGCCGGGCTCTACGCAGCTTCGCCAGGGCTGCTGCACTCGATCGACCCGACCGTCCGCGGCGTGCTCTTCAACGCCTTTCACGATGCTCGAGGCGAGCAGGTGTGTGTCCTGGGGGCCACCCTCGCCAAGCGGCTGGGCATCACGCAGATCGACACCCGACCTGCCGTGTTCGTCAACGATGTGGCGTACACCGTTGTCGGCATCATCAACGATGTCAAACAGGTCCCCGATCTGCTTACCGGCGTGACCATCCCAAGCCGGACCGCCGAGCACGTATACGGCCCGCCACCCGGCAACAGCCCCGCGAAGATGCTCATCCGCACCAATCTCGGCGCCGCACCACTGATCGCCAAGCAGGCACCGATCGCGCTCAGACCCGAACAGCCCCACGACTTCGTGGCCATCCCGCCGCCCGACCCGCACGAACTGCGCGACAACGTCGAAGTCGATCTGACTGGGCTCTTCCTCGTCTTGGCAGGGATCTGCCTCATCATCGGCATGGTTGGCATCGCCAATACGACGTTCGTGGCGGTACTGGAACGGACCGCGGAGATTGGCCTGCGCCGGGCGCTAGGCGCGCGAGCCCGGCACATCGCCGCCCAGTTCCTCGCCGAATCCACCGTGCTGGGACTGATAGGCGGGCTAGTCGGGACCGCCATCGCCGTGGCCACTGTTCTGATCGTCGCACTCACCAAGAATTGGACGGCCGTCCTTAACCCTGCCACCGTGATCCCGGCCCCCCTCATCGGAGCGGGTGTCGGCCTCCTCGCCGGCCTCTACCCCTCCGTGCGCGCGGCCCGAATCGAACCGCAGGAAGCCCTCCGTCGCTAAGGCTCGATCCACCGATAAATGTCGGTGATGGCCTTTCGGTCATTGTCCGATTTAGGTAATGGGACTGCCGGTCGCAGGCGGTTAGCGCTGATCGGCTGGTCTGTCCAGCTTTTCCACATGTTGGTGGGTGATCGGGCCCTGTCTGCGGGGGTGAATGGGGACAGGTCAGATGGTCTCGGGTGGGGTCAATGATCAACTCTCCCGGCCTACTGACAGGGGCACGATCTTTCATCAGGACTCAACGTCTAGGACTTAAAAGTGCTCACCCGTCTGCGGCTACCAGGAACCGAGTCTGCCGGATGGCGACTCGCCAACTCTCATTAAGATTACACTTACGGGATGCCTAGTTGTTGCTGTATTGCTGAACCTTAAACAAGCCGATCATCGCAGACCGCGAGGCGGCCCTTTTGTTTCTTCCACCACTTCGACCGGCATCCCCTGATGGATCGAAGCTTACCAATCTTGAAAGGATCGTTGGCAAACTAGAAATTGGTGCCATCTATGGACGAGGTTAAACCGTCTGATCGACATAATGTGGAATTGTTGTCCGCAGATACTCATCATGGAAAGTGTCGACTGGACCTTCACCCTGGACGAGAAGACGGGGAAACCACTGACTGCATTCCTGCCCGCCAACCTCGGCTACCGCCAGCGGTCCTCGACGCGTTCCTCGCCCCCTGGCTCGGCGAAATCGGACAAGCCGCCTTCTATCGCCAGTACAGCCAGATCAAGCAGGCGGATACGGTGGACTACGAGTAGCTGCTCGGCGAGATCACCATCCCGACGCGCTTGATCTGGGGCACGGAGGATCGGATCCTCCCTCCCTATTACGCGCGATAGCTGCACGACCGGATCCTGCACGCCGAGTTGCACTGGATCGAAGGCGCCGGCCACGTCCTGCAGGAGGACGCACCAGCACAGCTTCTTGCCCATCTCATGTCGACCTTCGGGTAGCCTGCCTGCCCCGCAGGAGGATCCCCTACGGAAACAGTACGGTGTGTCAGCAGGCGGCGAAGGTGGCGGGCAGAAACTTCATCGACCCTTGGGCTCCAGCAGCGTTGGAGCCCTCTGAAACTCCGGGTGCGCTGAGGCGTCCGGGATTGGTTCCACTTTCCCAATGGCGGCAAGAATCGACCAGCCGCGTGCCCGGCAGCGGGATCAGCACGACCGGCTCCACTCAGAGCTGGCCTTTCTTGACGAACCAGCGTCTCGTCGAGCAACTCCAAGAGCCGTAGGCAGTTCCGCATCTGCACCATACGAAGTGGCGACTAGGCCGAGTCGGTGAAAGCGCATTCACGCGTGGGGACGCTCGACCTGCCCGGCGTGCACGGTATGCCGAGGTCGCGCTATCGAGCCAGAAAGGTCAGGGATTCGTGGTCGAGGACCACTTCGCCTGCCGCAAGATTCTCTTCGAGGTGGGCGAGGTTGCGGGTGCCGGGGATGAGGGGTGGTTTGCGGGCTACGAGAGAGAAGCCAGGCCAGCCCGACCTGAGCAGGCGTCACCCTCAGCCGAACTGTCACCTCCTTCACTGCTGGCAGGTCGGTGACCCTCGGCAGGCCGACGATCCCCGACCCGAGTGGGAAATAGGGCACCCACGCAATGCCACGCTCGCGGCTCCCGGTAGCCGAGTTCGGCGAGGTGTTCGGCGACGAGACGACCACCGTGGGCGTCGTCGGCGAAGGCGCCGACGTGTTCCGCGGAAGAACGCGAAGCGAGCACGAACGGGATCTTGTGTTCCACGAGCCTTTGGAGGACGGCATCGTCCGCGCGCGCGTCGCACAGATGAGCCCGTCGACGCGGCGATCGAGAAGCTGCTCGACGCGGGCGTCGCGTTGGGCGGGGTCGTCGAGTGAGTTGGTCACGAACGCCGCATGGCCCCGTTCGGATGCCGCTTGGTCGATGCCCGCGAAGACGGTCGCGAGAACGAAGTCCTGCAGGCGGGGCACGATGACTCCGACGAGCAGCGAAGGCGCGGTCCGCAAGCTGGCGCCGTGCGGGTTGCGGCGGTAGCCGAGCTCCGTCGCGGTGCGCAGGATGCGCTCGACGGTATCCGCCCTCGCCATCGTTCGCGCTCGCCCGCGGGGCTGTTCAGCACGCGCGACACGGTAGAGGGCGGGTGGCCGGAAGACGTCAGTGGTTCTTGGAATCCGGATCGCCGCGGCCGCATCGCCCAGTGCCGTCGCGACGGCGAGTGGCCTCAACCTGGACGGCCGTCTGCTTCTCGCTGCCCATCCGAGGCTCCAGAGCCTGGGCAACGGTGCGCGCGATCAAGGCAGGTTCCTGTGGAAGCATCCGACCGCGCCAGCAGCGCGAGCCAACCGAGTACACGGAAGAAGATGGGATAGAAGAGTCGTAGCGCCACAAGACTCCTGTTCGTCGCAGACGTCGTCCGCCTGCCGTACAGGGAACGAGGCGGCCGGCATGGTGACAGCGCGGCGGGGCGGTGGCGCCGTTATGGTGCGCAGTCCGTAAGCAGCGCTCATCCGGGCACGGTCATCGCGTCACGGGCGGGGCGGCGCGGCGAAGTCCACCGCGCCCAGGCTGGCGGCGAGCTCGGCGGCGGCCTCCCGGATGCGGGCCGGCAGGCCGATGTCGTCCGGCTGGTCGGTCCAGCGGTCGAACGCGGTGCGGAAGATGGCGACACCGACCTGCGCGAGCAGCGTCGCCTCCGATGCGGCGGTGCCTCGGTCCCGCAAGGCGTCCGCCACCGCCTCGGTCGCGGCCGCGAACTTGGTCCGCCCCCGTTCCTGCAGTTCCGGGCTGGCCTGGACGACCGCGCGCCGTTGTACGGCTAGCGGGGCCTGGTCGGCCAGCCCGCCGGCGACGTCCACGAGACCGGTCAGGAGGGCCTCGAAGGGCGAGAGGGTGTCGTCGGCGTGCCGGATGGACCGGGCGAGGACGGCCGGAAGTTGTTCGGATCCGGCAAACAGGACGTCCCGCTTGTCGGTGAAGTAACGGGAGAACGTGCGCCGGGTCAGCCCGGCCCGCTCGGTGATCTGCGCGACGGTGACGTTCTCGTATCCATGCTCAAGGAACAGCTCCAGCGCCGCCTCGCGGAGGCGGTCTTCGGCACACGGGTCCCATCGCGGCATGGCCACCATCCTAGCGGTGATGTCTCAGTGAGACATCACCGCTGCTATGGTGATGACTCACTGAGACATCAGCGTTCGAGGCAGAGGAGTAGACGCCATGGCTCTTTCAGGTCAGCGCATCGTCATCATCGGCGGCAGCTCAGGAATGGGGCTGGCCACGGCCCGCGCCGCGGCGGCGGCCGGGGCGGCGGTCACGATCGCCTCAAGCGACCAGGGGCGCCTGAAGTCCGCACTCGCGCAGCTGCCGGATACCTGTGAGGGGGTGGTCGTCAACACCCGCGACGAGACGAGCGTCGCCGCACTGTTCGACCGCGTCGGCGAGCTCGACCACCTGGTTTACACGGCGGGTGACGCGGTGCGTCCACAGCCTCTGGCAGTCCTGCCGCTCGACGCCGCCCGGAAGCTGTTCGAGGTCCGCTTCTGGGGAACGGTCGCCGCGGTCAAGCACGCGGCAGGACGCGTCCGTGATGGGGGTTCGATCGTGCTGACGTCCGGGACGGTCGCCGTCCGCCCCGCACCCGGTACGGCGCTCGCGGCCGGTGCCGCCGCCGCCACAGAGGGCCTGACACGAGGGCTGGCCGCCGAGCTCGCCCCGATCCGCGTCAACGCGGTCCGGGCGGGAGCGATTCGCACGCCGCTGTGGGACCCGGTTCCGGAGCCGCAGCGTGCCGCGCTGTTCTCGACCCTCGCTGATCAGACGCTCACCAAGTCGATCGGGGAAGCGGACCAGATCGCCGCGGCGCACCTGTACCTGATGGAGAACCGCTTCGTCACCGGAACCATCCTCACCGTTGACGGAGGCGCCACCCTCGCCGGGAACTAGGCCTGTCTCGAAGTCCCCGTCCGTAGCGAGCGGCGTCCAGGCGGCGCGTCGCAAGGCGGAGGAGAGAGTCAGCCTGGTGTTGGCTGGCGACCGACGACAACGCGGCGAGGCGTCGCCTGGACGCCGCGCAGTAGGACAGCGGGGCTTTGAGACAGGCCCTAGCCCGCTCACCGTGCCGCCCAGGAAACCAGGGACGGCATGGTCGCGAGTTGAAGCCGTGCCTCACGAAACCAGCCCCGTGAGGCACGGCGACGGACCTTAAAGCGCCGAGCAGCGTGATGCGAGGCCGCGCATCCCTGTCCCTCTCCCGATCTTCGCGTGCGTACCCGCGAGTCCCCGGCTCGGGCTAAGGCAACTGCCGCGTGTGAGCGCCGTGTGCGCTCCGTGTGAGCGGTCCGCGTCAGCCTTTGCGTGGCTCAACGAACACGAGGGAGAGGAACACTGATGAACACAGACGGCTGGGTCCGGACCTGGGGCGCCTCGCCTCAGATGGCCCCGGGTGTGCTCGGCTCGCTCGAGACCTGTCCGGCCTTCACCGACGTGACGCTGCGCCAAGTGGTGCGCATCAGCGGCGGCGGGCGTCAGCTACGTATCCGCATGACCAACGAGTTCGGGACCACGCCCCTTGACATCGGCGCGGCGCACGTGGGCCTCGCGACGCCCGGCGGCGGGGTTCGGCCGGGCAGCGGCCGGGCGTTGACCTTCGCCGGCAGGCCGACGGCCACCGTCGCGACGGGCGCGCTGATCCTCAGCGATCCGGTTGACCTGCCCGTGCCCGCCCTCGCCCGGCTGTCCATCGACCTCTACCTGCCGCGACGCGTGGCGAGCTGCACCTGCCACGACCCGGCGCTGGATACCGGCTGGATGATCCCCGGGGACGTCGTGGCCGCACCCACCCTTCCCGAGAACGCCGGGTCGCTGCCGGTGCGGGCGCTGATCTCGGCGGTGGAGGTGCTTCCCGACTCCCCGGCCGAGGCCATCGTCGTGTTGGGCGACTCCCGAGTCGACGGGATCGGCTCGACCCCTGACGCCAACCAGAGCTGGCCGGACCTGCTCGCCGAGCGTCTCCTCGAGCGGGGCGGGGCCGCCGTCTACGTCTCCAACCAGGGCATCAGCGGTAATCGGATGCTGAACGACGGCCTCGGCACCTCCGCCCTGGCCCGGTTCGACCGCGACGTGCTGGCGACGCCGGGCCTCGCTCGCAACCGCCGGCCCTGGACCATCTCCAGGCGGTTCTGCGCCGTGTATCCGGCACTGACGTGACGCTGAGCGCCGTCCATCTCGCCTCAACCTTCACCGATCGGGCGAAGCAGACGACCACGTACCGGCAGGGGCGCGTCCTGCTCGCGGGCGACGCCGCCCACATCCACTCGCCCCTCGGAGCGCAGGGTCTCAACACCGGCATCGGCGACGCCGTGAACCTGGGCTGGAAGCTCGCGGCGACCGTGCACGGGTACGCCCCCGACGGGCTTCTCGACACCTACACCCGCGAGCGCCACCCGATCGGCGCCCGGGTGCTCGACTGGACGCGCGCCCAAACGGCGATCATGAAGCCGGACCCGCACGCCCAGGCGATCCAGAGCCTGGTTCGAGACCTGATCGGGACCCGTGACGGAACGACCTACATGTACGAACGAATATCGGGATCGTCGAACCGCTACGACCTCGGAAGCGAGCATCCACTGGTCGGCCGCGACGCTCCGGACTTCCATCTCGAGGACGGCACTCGCCTCGGCGAGCTGATGCGAGAGGGACGAGGCGTCACGCTCGACTTCAGCCCCGACCGGAGCCTACGCGGTTCAGCCATGAGCTGGGAGAGCCGGATTCGGTATGCGAGCGGGCAGGCCAGAAACGACCTCGGATCGGGTGCCGTGCTCGTCCGGCCGGACGGCATCGTCGCCTGGGTAGGTGATCGCACCACCCCTGATCGCAACGAATTCGAACGGGCCGCGAGCAATTGGTTCGGCAGTTCGGAGATCGAAAAACGAGCCGGTGTCAGATCCCCTGTCGGGCCTGGGTTCCTGATCGGCAGCAGATAGCACCGTTATCGCAGCGTCATGTCTCGCGGTCCGCGGAGTTGGACGGAGGTTGTTCCTGTGGGTGCCGAATATCGTGTCACAGGGGCTGATCTGGGGTTTCGCTGTGGTCGACGGCTCGGCTCCGGCAGGATCGCAGGATGGCATTGCGGTTGTTGTACTTGATCGCCTTACGGGTGTTCGGCTGGATCGCGCTGCTCGCCCGATCAAAGGCGTCGAAAGACGCAGAGATCTTGGTGTTGCGTCATCAGCTCGCGGTGCTCCGCCGCCAAGTCGCCACTCCCAGGCCATCGTGGGCCGACCGGGCGATCATCTCCGCGCTCGCGCGACTGCTCCCGCGACGCCGCCGACACCACCTGTTCATCACCCCGCGGACGCTCCTACGATGGCACGCCGACCTGGTGAAACGACGCTGGACCTATCCCAAGCGCGGGCCGGGACGACCACCGATCCGACCCACCATCCGAGCGCTGGTGCTGCGCCTGGCCGCCGAGAACCCGGACTGGGGATACCGGCACATCGCCGGACAGATCGCCGGCTTGGGCCGGAAAGTGTCTCCGGCCACCGTGTGGGCGATCTTGAAGAAGGCCGGGTTCGATCCAGCGCCCCGACACAGCGGTCCGACCTGGGCTCAGTTCCTCAAAGCCCAAGCATCCGGGATCTTGGCCTGCGACTTCTTCAGCACCGAGACGGTCATGCTCACGCGACTGTACTGCTTCGCCCTCGTGGAGCACGCCACACGACGGGTCCACGTACTCGGTATCACGACGAACCCGATCGCCCAAGGATGAACGCGATCATGGAACGGTGGGTGGGCAGCGTACGCCGCGAGATTCTCGACCGGATCCTCATCATGAACGAACGCCACCTGCGCAAGGTCCTCGCCGAGTACGAAACCCATTTCAATGAAAACCGTCCACACCGGGCTTTGAACCAGGCCAGCCCGCTTCGGTCGTTACCCGATCCCGTCGACGCCGACATCAAGGTCACACGACGAGACCGACTCGGCGGCCTCCTCCGCGAATACGCCCAGGTCGCATGAGGTGACACGATATTCGGCACCTACACCACCGCCGCCTCGCCGACCAGGCGCGAGCCGGCACCCCCGCCGAACGGACGTGAACACCGCGCCTTCCGGCCGTACGGAACGCGTGGCCCGGGCGCGGACCATGAGGGAGACGTCCGGGTGGTCCGGCCTCTGACAGGAGCCACACGGATGACGCAGGTGTCCCGGGCCGCGCCGGTTCTCCTCGCCCCCCTCCTCTGCCTCACCGCCTGCGCGAAGGCCGGGCGGACCGGCCGTCCGGCGGCACCTGGATCTCCGCGCCGGTCGCGGCCCGGACGGCTGCGGGCGTGATGCCGGGGGCGCACTCGACGAGGGTGAGCTTGCCGGGAGTCACGTCGATGACGCCGAGGTCGGTGATGATCCGGTCGACGCAGGCCGTGCCGGTGAGCGGGAGCGTACAGGTCTCCACGACCTTGGGTGCGCCCGACCGGGCGCGGTGTTCCATCACGACGATGACCCGCCGGGCGCCGTGCACCAGGTCCATCGCGCCGCCCATGCCCTTGACCATCGAACCGGGGATCATCCAGTTCGCCAGGTCGCCACGGGCCGACACCTGCATGCCGCCGAGGACGGCCACGTCGATGTGGCCGCCGCGGATCATCCCGAAGGACAGCGCCGAGTCGAAGAAGGAGGCGCCTGGCACGGCGGTCACGGTCTCCTTGCCCGCGTTGATCAGATCCGCGTCGACCTCGTCCTCGGCAGGGTACGGCCCGAGACCGAGCAGGCCGTTCTCCGACTGGAGCGTGACCCGGACGCCGGGCGGGAGATGGTCCGGCACCCGGGTGGGCAGCCCGATGCCGAGGTTGACGTAGTCGCCGTCGCGCAGTTCGGCGGCGGCGCGTGCCGCCATCTGGTCCCTCGTCCAGCCGGTCATCGGCGCACCGTCCGCTTCTCGATTCGCTTGTCGGCCGCCTGGGCCGGGGTCAGCGCGACGACGCGGTCGACGAAGACGCCGGGCAGGTGCACGTCGGCCGGGTCGAGGACGTCCACGAGGTGTTCGGCCTCGACGACGGTGATCCGCCCCGCCATCGCGCACAGCGGGTTGAAGTTGCGCGCCGTCGCGGCGAACCTCAGGTTGCCGTGCCGGTCGGCGACCGCGGCGTGCACCAGCGCGTAGTCGCAGGTGATCGCCTCCTCCAGAACGTAACGCCGGCCGCCGAACACACGCGTCTCCTTGGCGGGCGAGGCCACCTGGACGTCGCCCGCCGCGTCGTACCGCCAGGGCAGCCCGCCGTCCGCGACCTGCGTGCCGACGCCCGCCGGGGTGTAGAAGGCGGGGATGCCGGTGCCACCGGCGCGCAGCCGTTCGGCGAGCGTCCCCTGCGGGTTCAGTTCGAGTTCGATCTCGCCGCCGAGGTACCGGCGCTCGAACTCCTTGTTTTCCCCCACATACGAACTGATCGCGCGGGCGATCCGGCCGGCGGCGAGCAGCAGCCCGAGACCCGCGCCGTCCACGCCGCAGTTGTTGGACACCACGGTCAGCCCGCTCGCCCCCTGCGCCAGCAGGGTCTCCAGCAGGACCCCCGGAATGCCGCACAGGCCGAATCCACCGACGGCGAGTGAGGCGCCGTCGGCGATGTCCGCGACGCTCTCCTCGGCCGAGCAGACGGTCACGGCGCTCACGCCATCGCCTCCTTCGCCCATGCGACGGCCTCGTCCCAGCCGCCGCGCTCGGCCAGCCGGCGGCGGCCGAGGCCGAGCAGGCGCGGAGCGTCGACGGTGAGCACGGCCTCCAGCCGCTCGGCCCGCCCGAACAGCGCCAGCGTGCGGTTCCCGTTCTGCGCCGTCCACACCGTCGAGTCCGGCGACGCGTGCCCGCAGAACTGGACCTTGTGCTCGAACAGGTCGGACCAGAAGTACGGCGGGGTGGCCCAGCCCTGGCTGTCACCGGTCGCGATGGCCCGGGCGACCAGGGCCGCCTGGTCGCGCGCGCTGGTCCACTGCTCGACGCGCTGGTGCCGGCCGGTCAGCTCGTTGCGCCAGCGGGCGACGTCGCCGACCGCCCAGATCCCGGGCACCGACGTACGGCCGTGGGCGTCGCAGACCACTCCGTCGCTCACCTCGACGCCGCTGCCGGAGAGCCAGCCGGTGTTCGGCACCGCTCCGGCGCCGACCACCACGAGGTCCGCCGGGACCACCGAGCCGTCCTCCAGCCGTATCCCCTCCGGGCATGTCTCGGCCACGGCGGCCCCGAACCGCAGGTCGGTGCCCCGCACCAGGTGCGGCCGGACGCACAGCGCACCGGCCCGCGGGCCGAGCACACGCGCCAGCGGACCCGGTTCGCGCTCCAGGACGGTGACCTGCCAGCCGCGGTCGACCGCCGCGGCGGCCACCTCCAGCCCGATGAAGCCGGCGCCGAGCACCACCAGCCTGCCGGAGCCGCCCAGCGCCGCCCGGAGCCGGCGCGCGTCGTCGTGGTCGCGCAAATAGTGGACGCCGGGACCGTCGACACCCGGCAGGCGCCGGGCCCGCGCCCCGGTGGCGACCACCAGGTGATCCGCGGTGACGAGGTCGTTCTCGTCGAGCACCACGCCGTGCGGGTCGGTGACGAGGCCGGTCGCACGGTGGCCGAGAGACAGCCCGACGTCGTTGGCCTCGTACCAGGACCGTGGGCGCAGCGGCGGTGGATCGTCCGGCGCGTCCGCCCGGAGCAGCGCCTTGGACAGCGGCGGCCGGTCGTAGGGCAGCCGGCCTTCGGCGCCGAACAGCCGGATCGGGCCGGAGTAGCCGTGCTCGCGCAGGCTCTCGGCCACGCTCACCCCGGCCACCGACGCGCCCACGATGATCACACCCCGCACGGCTCAGTCCTCCACGCTGATCGCGGCGACCGGGCAGGCGCGCGCCGCCTCGCGAATCTCGCCGGGGTCCCCCTCCGTGCGGAGGAGCACCACCTTTCCGGTGACGTCGTCGATGTCGAAGACGTCCGGTGCCGCGGCGACGCAGTTCGCGTATCCCTGGCAGCGGGCCGGATCAACCGTGATCTTCATTGTCATGCCTTTCATGCCAGGTCCAGGGCGATGTACTTCTCCTCCAGGAACTCCCGGATGCCCTCGGCGGCGCCCTCGCGTCCCAGGCCGCTCTGCTTGGCGCCCCCGAAGGGCGCGGCCGGGTCGGAGGCCACGCCGCGGTTGAGCGCGACCATGCCCGACTCCAGGCGTTCGGCCACGGCGATGCCGCGCGCGAGGTCCCCGGTGTAGACGTAGGAGATGAGCCCGAGCTCGGTGTCGTTGGCCCACGCGACGGGATCGTCCTGCGGGCCGAAGGCGATGACCGGGGCGACCGGGCCGAAGATCTCCGATGCCGCGACATCGTCGCCGTGCCGTACGCCCGACAGCACCGTGGCCGGGTAGAAGGCGCCGGGCCCGGGCGGGACGGCGCCGCCGGTGCGTACCGTGGCGCCCTGCTCGACCGCGCGGGTGACCCGGGCGGCGACCTTGTCGCGTTCGGCCACCGAGACCAGGGAGCCGAGCGTGTTGCCCGGGTCGGTGCCGGGCCCGAGCGCGAGGGCGTCCATGGCGGCCCCGAACGCGGTCACGAACGCGTCGTACACCGCCTCGGCGACGTAGAACCGGTTGGCGGCGGTGCAGGCGGCGCCGCCGTTGCGCATCTTGGCGACCATCGCGCCCGCGACGGCGGCCTCGAGGTCGGCGTCCTCGAAGACGATGAACGGCGCGTTGCCGCCGAGCTCCATCGAGCAGCTCAGCACCTGGTCCGCCGCCTCTCGGAGGAGGACCCGGCCGACCTCGGTGGACCCGGTGAAGGACAGCTTGCGCACCGCCGGGTGACGCAGCATGGCCCGTACGGCGGCCGCGGGCGGGTCCGGCACCACGACGTTCACCGCGCCGGACGGAACTCCCGCACGTTCGAGCAGGTCGGCGAGGTAGAGCGCGGTGAGGGGCGTCTCGGCGGCGGGCTTGAGCACGACCGTGCACCCCGCGGCGAGAGCCGGTCCGATCTTGCGGGTGGCCATCGCGGCCGGGAAGTTCCACGGGGTGATCAGCACACTCACGCCCATGGCCTGATGCGTGACCAGGATGCGCTTGTCACCGTTCGGCGCGATGCGGAAGTCGCCACCGACGCGCACGGCCTCCTCGGAGAACCAGCGGAAGAACTCGGCCGCGTAGTCCGCCTCGGACTGCGCGTCGGCCCAGACCTTGCCGTTCTCACGGACGATCAGTTCGGCGATCTGGTCGCGTTCGCGGACCATCAGCTCGAACGCGCCGCGCAGGACCTCGGCGCGGGTCCGTGGCGGTGTGGCGCGCCAGCGCGGCAGCGCCTCGGCGGCGGCCTCGACCGCTTCGAGGCAGTCGTCGACGGTGGCGGAGGCGATCTCCGCGATGGCCTCGCCCGTCGCGGGATCGTCTACCCGGACGGCGGACCCGTCGCCCGACGGACGCCAGCGCCCGCCGATGTAGGAGCCGGTGAACAGCTTCACGCTCAGTCCCCCCTGTGGTTGGTCGGTTCGCGGGTGATCAGAAGGGCGGCGGCGTCCACAGACCGGGGTCCGGACGGCCGACGAACGGCTCGGGCCGGCGCACGCAGGCGGTGCCCCACTGGTCGGACTCCTCGGGGACGCGCTTCCAGACGCGAGGCACCCAGGCCTCGAAGTCGGTGATCCGCTCCAGCGCGGTCGTGTACTCCGCGACGAAGCCGCTCTCGTCGCAGAAGTAGGCGAAGGTGTTGTCGCCGGGCCCGTGCCGCCCGGGGCCCCAGACCAGGTCGCCGCCCGCGCGCATCATCGACCCGGTCGCCCGCAGGTACTCGTCCAGGCCGCGGGTCTCGTACGCGACGTGGTTGAGCGAGACGTGCGGCCCCTGGGCGAAGGCGAGGCAGTGGTGGAAGTCCGTCGCGCTCTTCAGGAAGACCATGACGTCCTCCAGGTAGTCCGTGACCGCGAACCCGAGCGTGTCGGCGTACCACCGGGTGATCGCGGGCAGGTCGGGGCTGTTGAGCACGACGTGCGACAGGCCGGTGGGGACGTGCTCGCGCTCGGCCACCTCGCGGGCCGTCCGCGCGGCGACGCCGGCCGCGATCTCCAGCGTGCGCCCGTCGGGATCGTGGAACCGCAGGCCATAGCCGCCTCCGGCGGTGCCGAGCAGCGCGGGACCCGAGACGATCGGGACGCCACGGGCGATCAGGCGCTCGGCGTACCAGTCCACGTCGCCGGCGGCGGGAACGGCGAACGAGACGACGTCGACCCGGTCGTCGTCCGCCTTGCGCAGGCGCAGGGCGTACGGGTCGGCCGAGCCGGGCGCCGCGAGGTAGGAGACCCCGCTCTCGGAGTCCTCCTGCACCAGGCCCCACAGGTCCTGGTAGAAGCCGGCCTGCCGGTCGAAGGCCCGCACGCCGAGCCCGACGTAGCGGACGTGGGTGATCCTGCATTCACTCATGTCTCTCCTCCGTTCGAGAGGTAGCCGAGGTCGGCGGCGTAAACGTCGGTGCGCCGGTCGCGGACCGGGCTGCCGACCGCGCGGTCGCGCGCCCGCGCCATCTCGTCGAGGTCGATCGGGGCGAGGGCCAGGCCGTCGCCCTCGGCGCCCAGCGGCCCGGCCACCGGCAGCCCGTACGGGTCGGCGACGAGCGAGCGGCCGAGGAACGTGTGCGGCGCCTGCTCGCCCCACTGGTCGGCGCACACGACGGCGACCTGGTTGAGGTTGGCCTGGACGAGCACGCCGTCCACCTGTGGCACCCGGGCGCCGTGACGTGCGTGGTCGAAGCCGCGCACCCACGCGGTCGGGACCGCCACCACCGCGGCGCCGCGCACGGCGAGGATCCGCATCGCCTCGGGAAAGCGCAGGTCGTAGCAGATCATGACGCCGATCCGCAGCCCGTCCACGGCGAACACCGGCAGGCCGCGGTCGCCGGGGGCGAACACCTCGCGCTCGGCCCCGAAGAGATGCAGCTTGCGGTAGACGCCCGCGATCCGCCCGGACCGGTCGATCACGGCGCCGGAGTTGAAGAGCCGGTCGCCGTCGCGTTCGGCGAACCCCGCGACGACGGTCACGCCGTGCCGGGCCGCCTCGGCCGACCATGCCCGCAGGCAGGCCCCCGGCGCCGCGACACTCTCCGCCAGGCCCGCCAACGCCGTACGGTCGAGCACGTATCCGGTGCTCAGCAGTTCGGGCAGGACCACGAGCCCGGCCCCCGCGCGGGCGGCGGAGACGATCGCCGCGGCTCCGGCCGCCGCGTTGGCGGCCGGGTCGAGCGGGGTGGCGGCGATCTGGACGCCCGCCGCCCCCAGCGTGGTCACGTCCTCGGGCAGGGCAGTTCCCGGCCGGCCACGGCGTCGACGACCTCGTTCTTGCCCAGGTCGGTGAAGGCCATGATCCGGCAGGGGCAGCCCTCGCCGCCCTCGATCTTCCACGGGAACGCGCCGATGACCACCCGCTGGTCCAGGACGGCGTCCAGGTCGCCACCGACGTTCTCGGCGTGGATGCACCCGCCGGGGAACGCCAGGTAGTGCATGGGGAACAGGTCCTCCTTGACCTGCCGGCCCGACAGGTGGTGGACGTACTCGTACTCGCCGAAGTACTCCAGCGCCGACATCCCGACGTGCTCCTCGAACCGCTGGGTCAGGTCCGGGCGCATGTGGCGGATCGTGGTGTTGATCGGGTGGTCGCCGGAGCCGGCGTCAATCCCCCACCAGCGGATCTCCATGTCGAGCATCCACTTGGCCAGCTCCACGCCGCCGCCCGGGTGCATCCCGAAGTAGCGCACCAGGTCCTGCTTGGGCCCGCCCGTGTAGTACTGGTGGAACCCGGTGTGGATGATGATGATGTCGCCCTTCTTCACCTCGACCTTGGAGGTGATGTGCTCGGGCTTGATCACGTCCCAGTCGCCGACCTGGTCGGAGACGTCCACGACGACGCCCTCGTGGAGCAGCTTGTCCAGGGGCAGCGAGGCCATGTCGGCGCCGCCGTCAGCGGCGTGCATCGGCCCGTCCAGGTGCGTCCCCGTGTGCAGCGAGGTCTCGATGCGCTGGGAGACGATGCGGTTCGTCTGCAGGGTCTGGGTGTAGTAGATCTTGCAGCCGGGGTAGCCGACCCAGCCGGGCGTGTGGATGCCCCACGGGTGGGTGAGGTCGACGACGTTCATCGAAATTTCTCCTTGGGTGCTTCAGCGCATGACGCGCAGGCTCGCGACGGACGGGATCTCCCGTCCGCTCCGCCGCTCACGCGCCGCGTGGACGAGATGCAGCGCCAGGACGAGATCCTGCTCGACGCTGCCGATGGACTTGAAGAGGGTCAGGCCGGGGTCGCCGGG
The DNA here is from genome assembly GCF_030269445.1 of Actinoallomurus iriomotensis. Classification (GTDB taxonomy): domain Bacteria; phylum Actinomycetota; class Actinomycetes; order Streptosporangiales; family Streptosporangiaceae; genus Actinoallomurus; species Actinoallomurus iriomotensis. Next base: position 71,147 of record NZ_BSTJ01000011.1, on the reverse strand, counting down.
AGACGCGTCGAGGTACGGCCCGAGCAGGACCGCGCCGGCCGGGTCCCAGCCGAGCTCCTTGGCCTCCACGCAGTCGCCGGACTCGTGGGCGGCGTCGGGGGTGTCGATGACGACCTCTCCCGCGCGGAGGAAGACCTCGCCCTTCGCCTCGCGGTGGACCGGCATCGTGGAGCCGATGAGCCCGAGCCACCCGACGCCGCCAACCTGCTCGGCGGTCAGGAACGGCGTGTGGTGCGAGCTGGTGGCGACGTACACCGCGTCGTGGTCGCGCGTGGCCTCCGGAGAGGTGCCGACGGCGGTGGCGTCCAGCCTGAACTCGGCGCGGGCACGCTCGGCGAACCGGCGCCGGTTCGCCTCGGTCGGGCTGAACACGTCCACCGACGCCACGTTCAGCGCGCCGGCGAGCGCGCGCAGCCCCTCCCAGGCCTCCTCGCCCGAGCCGACCACGCCCAGGCGTACGGGCCGGTCGCCGAGGCGGTGCCGGGCGGCGACCGCGGCGGTGGAGGACGTACGGAGCGAGGTGATGCGGCGCCCGTCCACGATGGCGATGGGCTCGCCGGTGGACTCGCGGAACAGGTGCACGTGGTACCGCACGTGGTCACCGACCCGGTGGAACTGCTTGTAGCCGATGACGTCCAGCGGGGAGACGACGCCGACGAGGATGCGCGTCCACGCCTTCGGCCCGTTCACCTGGACCCGTCCCGTGACGATGGCACCGACCCGGGCCGCCTCTTCGGCGGCGCGCAGGCCGAGCTCCACCGACGCCAGCGCGTCCACGTCGTCGCCGTCGAGCAGCAGGACGGCCTCGGTCGCGGCGCTCATCGGGGGTTCCGTCCGGCGTAGAAGAGCTCGTCGTCGTCGGAGGTGACGGGCAGCCCGGCGGCGACCGCCGCCGAGCGCAGCGTGGCCATCTGCGCCGCGCTGACCCGCATGTGCGGCTGCCGGATCGGGCCGCCGTTGTAGCCCACCAGCCAGCCCTGGTACTTCCAGTGCATGCGCGGCACCAGGCCGCTGCCCGCCACCAGCGGGGTGCAGACGGCGGCGTTGGCCTTCCGGACCGGGTGCAGCCGCCAGTACAGCTCCATGCCCTCGTCCCAGGTGGCCTTGTCCGACAGCAGGTGCAGCATCCGGGGCACGGCCGGGCCCATGCACTCGTAGTTCGAGGTGCCCATGAACCGCATGCCGTAGTTCGCGATCCAGGCCGGCGCGTTGAACTCCAGCGGGTCGGTGACCACCACCCGGTCGCGCAGCGCCTCGAAGACCGCGGCGATGCCGCCGACGCCGGGACCGCCCACCTCGTTCTTGATCGCCACGACGCCGGGGATCTCGTCGACCATGCGGGTCAGCAGCGAGAGCGGGAACCCGGCGGCGTGCAGCCGCCCGAAGTTCCACTGGTCCATCGCGAAGATGATCACGCCGAGGTCGGAGGCGTCCGCGACGGCCTTGGTGAAGTGGAAGACGTCGTCGACCGACGGCGGGTTGAAGTAGAGCGGGTAGGACGGCATCACCAGGTCCACGCCCGCGGTCGCCGCGTGCTCGACCGAGGCGAGCGTGTCGGCGAGCGTCGGCTGTGACGCCTGGAGGATCGTGACGAGGTCCTCGCCGGCCTCGTCGGCGACGATCTCCACGAAACGGCGCATCTCCTCCTGGGTGGTGCCGGACTCCGACACCAGCAGGACGGCGGACATGCCGTGTTCCTTCTCGATCCGCACGTCGTGCCGGATCGCCTCCTCGTTGAGGCCGGCGAGGTCGGCGGTGAACGTGGGCTGGACGCAGCCCGCGCACCCGGCGAGCGAGTCGAGCGCCCACTCGCGCGCCTCGCCCGGCGCGTACCTGGCCATCACTTGCTCTCCTTCTCTCCGGGTGCGGATGGTTCGGGGCCGAGCGGGGTCTCCAGGCCCCGCCCGACGGTCAGCGGGTCGGACCAGGTGAGGGCCTCCAGGGCGAGCGCGTCGAGGCGGATGACGTACGCCTCGTTGCCCAGCGACCGGATCTCCAGCCGCTCGCCGTTGCGCGTGGCCACCTTGCGTACGGCGACGGCCGCGAACTCATTGGCGACGATCAGCGCGTCGTTCTCATCGCTCACAGCAGGACCCTCGGCTGGGGGAAATCGATCACGGTCTGGTCGAGTACGGCGTGGCGCCGGGCCAGCAGGAGCCCCGCCGGGGTGCGCCGGAGCGTGTCGAACCGCTCGGCCGTGATGTACCGGGGCTGGTCGGACTGCCGGCGGCCCATGAGCAGCACGTTGGAGCGCACCAGCAGTTCGTCCGGCTCACCGGTCTCGCGCGCCCGTACGTTGCTGACGAAGTGCCGGAACTGCGGCGGCGGGTTCTCGCCCCAGGCGAACTCGTGCATGTCCGCCTCCAGCCGCCGGAACCACAGGTGCCGGATCGACTCCTTGGACTCGTCCAGCAGCAGCGCCTCGGGGTCGTGGTGCGGCGCGAACGGGCTGTCCGGCGTGACCGGTACGGGCACGGTGTAGACGAAGTCGTCGGCGACGACGTCGAGCCACTCGGCGTACCGCCGGTCGTCGATCAGCTCGGCCTCGACGGCGAGGAACAGCGCGGCCTCGGCCTGGACCTCCGGCGGCGCCAGTGTCGTCTCGGTCATGACATGAGCTCCTGCCAGCGGCCGTGGAAGGCGCGGATGGTCTTCTCGGTGCGGTCGCCGTCGGCGACGTCGCCCGGCCAGCCCGCCTCCTCCGGCGTCGGCGGGTGGTGCCGGCCGCCGTCGAGCACGATCGGCAGGTCCGCGGCCACGTCACCGGCGGCGGCCTCGGTGATGCCGACGAAGTTCTCGGTGTCGTCCACCTCGAACATCCCGGCCGGCCCGTTGGTGCGCAGGTACGCCAGGCGCGACAGGCGCCGCCACTCGGGGTCGGCGTGCCGGGGCTGGAGCAGGAACCAGAGCTGCTCGGTCATCGCGGGGCCGAGCGGGTACCGCAGCGTGACGCGGATGTAGCGGGCGTGGTCGCCCTGCTTGTCGACGTTGGTCTTGAAGTTCTCCAGGAACGACATGTTCGGGAAGATCGACCCGTGCCCGACCGACAGGCACGACTGCGCCTCGCGCTGCGCCTCGGACAGGTTGCGGTCGAACTCGTCCCACATCTCGCGCGGGTAGCCGAAGTAGGCGGGCGCGTCGACGGTGAGCGGCATCCGCTGGATCCGCATGGTGTGCCCGTTGCCGCAGTGGACGGTCCGCCCGGTGAAGCGCGGCCCGGCCACGGCCGCCATCCGCGCGAGGTCGTCCTGTGACGCGAACAGCCCGAGCTCGACCGCGCTCTGGTGCGTGACGAACGTGTGGTAGCCGTCGCCGGAGAGGTTCTCCCCCTCGGGCTTCCAGTTGGCCCGCACCATCGTCCGTACGGGCGGGCCCACCGCCTCCAGACCGTGGTCGAACTTGCCGAAGACCGTGTGCAGGTACCAGCGCATCGGGCCGAGGTAGTCCTCGAGCGACGGCGCCTCCGGGTCCCAGGTGGCGAACACCAGGCCGTACACCGTGTCCACCCGGGCGGCCTGGAAGAGGCCGAGCTCGCTCTTGTCGATCCCGCCCTGCCCGTACACGTCGCGCTGGAAGGTGACCCCTCGCAGCTCGCCCGTGTTGGCGTACGTCCAGCCGTGGTAGCTGCACCGGAAGTGCGACGTGTTGCCGCGGTCCGCCCGGCAGAGCGGCACACCGCGGTGCCGGCACGTGTTGAGCAGGACGCGCACCTGGCCGGTCTCGTCGCGGGTCACGATGACCGAGTCACGCCCGATCCGGCGGGTCACGTAGTCGCCGGGCTCGGGGATCTCGCTGTCGTGCGCGACGAACTGCCAGCACGTCCGGAAGATCCGGGCGAGCTCGCGCTTGTGCACGTCCCCGTCGGCCCAGACCCGCCGCGGCACCGTGACGTCGCTGTCGGCATCGGCCACGGGTTCACCTCCCTCGTCGAAGTGGCTGGTTGAGAGTATTTGTCTTCTGTAATACAAAAGTCAAGCGAGCGACGCTGGTTCTGTATGACAGAGATTCACGGAGGAGCCGATGACCCACGGACGCGTCCCCTGGTACGACCCGGCGGCACTGGACCCCGAACGCCGCGCCGTCTACGACGAGATCGCGGGCGGCCCGCGAGCGGCGGGGCCGCAGGCGTTCCGTCTGACGGGAACCGGCGGGCGCCTGGAGGGCCCGTTCAACGCGATGCTGACCGCCCCGGGCGTCGGCGGCCCGCTCCAGCGGCTGGGATCGGCGATCCGGTATGCCACGGCCCTGCCCGCCCGCTGGCGCGAGATCGCGATCCTGGAGGTCGCCGTCGTACGGCACAGCGACTTCGAGTGGTACGCCCACGAACGCGTCGGCCGCGCCGCCGGGCTGACCGAGGAGGAACTGACCGCGCTCAGGTCCGGCGCGGACGCCCCGAGCCTGACATCCGCCGAACGAACGGTCCGCGCCGTCTGCCGCGCCCTGCTGACCGACCGCGACCTGGACGACGAGCCGTACACGCGGGCGACCGCCGACCTTGGCACCGAGCGTCTCTACGAGCTACTCGTCCTGGTGGGCTACTACGACCTGCTGGCGCTCTCTCTGCGCACGCTCCGTACTCCCCTGCCCGCCGGGGAGCCACCGGTCTTCGGCTGAACCGCGCGGGAGCACCAGCCGATCATCTCGGCTTCCCGGGCGTCGAGCATCTCTTCCCCGCCGAACGGCTCGGCACCTGAGCGGCCTGGCCGGGTAGAGTCGCGCAGTGCCTCAGCTGGAGCGGCTGCGTGCCGACCATGCCCCGGCGGTCCTGGCCTTCGAGCTGGCGAACCGCGCCTACTTCGCCGCCTCGATCTCCGACCGCGGCGACGAGTTCTTCGAGCGGTTCACCGACCGGCACGACGCCCTGCTGGCCGAGCAGGAGGCCGGCCACGGCGCCTTCCATGTGCTCGTCGCCCAGGACGGCTCGGTTCTGGGCCGGTTCAACCTGATCTTCGTCGAGGACGGCGCGGCCGAACTCGGCTACCGGGTCGCGCAGCACGTCGCGGGGCGCGGCGTGGCGACCGCGACCGTACGGGAGCTGTGCCGGCTGGCGGCGGTGCGGTACGGCCTGCGCACGCTGAGGGCGGCCACCTCCCACGGCAATGCCGCGTCTCAGAAGGTGCTGGCCAAGGCTGGGTTCGTCCCCATCGGCCCGGCCGATCCGGCGGACCTCGGCGGTAAGCCGGGCACCTGGTACCAGCGCGACCTGGCACTCCAGTAGCCGGGCCCACCCTGGCTACAGTGACCGGCTGCGTGAAACGCCGGAAGAACTCAACGAGCTCCAGGACCTGCTCGACGCGTCCCTGTCCCGTTCCACCGCCCACCTCCGCTCGATCATCAACACCGAGCGCACCCTGACCGCGGAGCAGCTCACGCAAGTCCTCACCGGCATGTGCACGCTCGCCCTGTCCACCGTGACGGCGAAGGGCGAGCCGCGGGTCAGCGGCGCGGACGGGCATTTCCTGCACGGCAGGTGGCACTTCGGCACGGCACGCGGTGCCGCCAAGGCCCGTCACCTCGCCGCCCGCCCGGCCGCCAGCGTCGCGCACATGCGCGGCGAGGACCTGGGCGTGTTCACGCACGGCGAGGTGGAGATCCTCAACCCCGAGGACGGCGAGCCGGCCGCGGACTGGCCCGATCTGCTCGCGTACTTCAAGGACTTCTACGGCGACGACGCGTTCGACTGGGACAACGACGTGGTCTTCTACCGGCTGCACCCGCACTGGATGACCGTCTTCGCCCCCGACGTCGCGAAGCTCACCGGCGAGAGCACGTGACATGGGGGTCGATTGGTACCGCATGCGCATCCGGGGCGGGGCCGATCGAGACGAGCTGCACCGCCTGATCCACGAACAGGCCGAACTGGCCTGGCCGGTGCACTTCCACCTCGCCGGGCCGCCGGAACGCCCCGAACAGCCGGGCTGGTGGGACGATGAGGGATTCCCGGGCCGGATCCAGCCCGGCGGCGATACCCGGCAGCGGTACGGCCGCGTCGTGGCGGCGCTCGACGAGCGGCTCCACGTGGCCGGAACCGACAGCTGGTCCAAGGACATCGACTGGGACGGGTTCCCGGGATCCTGGCGGTTCTCCGCGCTGGGCCTCCATCCGTTGCTGCCACCGGAATGGCGGGCGGACGCCCTGAGGACATGGCTGCCCGAGGAACTGCCCCGGCAGCGGTGGTCGGAACATCTCGAGGCGGTCCGCTCCGGCCGCCACCGCCCGTACCTGCTGGCGCGTTATCTCCATGACGTGAGCGCGCGGGTACGGCACGGGTGGGACGTGCTCGTCGGCACCGCCGAGGCGACCAGAGAGCGGACGAACGCCTGGGCGTCAAAGCCCGCGCTGGTGGAACTGCGGGAACACCTTGCCGCCCTGCCCGAGCCCGCCGTGCGACCGGCCCCGCGCTGGAGCGAATGGAAGGACCGGCACGGCGAGGCCGACCCGGCGCGGGCGCCCGCCTACGAGGAGATCCATCGGGCCGACGAGCTGCGCGTACGGCTCACCCGCGTCTTGGACGCGAACCTCCCCGGCAACAGGAAGATCCGCCATTACCAGCCGATCCCGTCGTTCCAAGAGTTCCTCGCCGAGGCGGACGATCCGTGGCGGTCCGGCCTGCTCCAGTGGATCGAACGCTGCTGCGAGGAAGAGCAGGGCGTCTTCCTGTGGTAGCGACTCACCGGACGGAGAGGCCGCCGTCGGCGCGGAGGATCTCCCCGGTCATTCCCCGGGCCGCGGGTGAGGCCAGGAACAGGTACGACTCGGCCAGTTCGACGGCGTCCAGGACCGCGCCCAGCGGGTTCAGGGCGGCCACGCCCGCCGCGGCCGCGGCGGGGTCGGTGAAGACCTCGGCGCCGCTCGCCGCGCGCAGGCCGGTCGGGATGCCGCCCGGTGCCACTCCGTTGACGCGTACGTCCGGCGCGAGTCGGTTGGCCGCCCAGCGCAGGACGCCGACGAGCGCGTGCTTGGCCGCCGTGTAGGCGATGCCCGCGTGGTTGTCGCCCACGAAGTGCGCCGCGTCCGACAGCGTCATCACCACGCAGCCCCTGGCCCGTACCAGCTCGGCCGCGCCCGCTCGCAACGCGAGCACGTAGCCGAGCACGTCGACCTCCAGGACTCGCCGGGTCCGCTCGGCGAGTTCGGCCGGGTCGGCGTCCAGGCCGAGTTCACCGTCGTGCACTCCCGCGTTGGGTACCAGCACGTCCAGGCCGCCGACCGCCTCCCCGGCCGCGCGTACGGCGCGTTCGTGCACCTCCGGGTCGCGTACGTCACCGGTGACCGAGACGTGGGCGGCCGGGCTCGGCGTCAGGTCGAGGCCCACGACGTGGTCGCCGCGCGCGGCGAACGCCCGCGCGACCGCGGCGCCGATGCCAGAGGCGCTCCCGGTCACCAGCACCGAGCGGGGCGCGCGGCTGTCCGCGGTCACTTGCCGCGGGTCGCGCGGCCGAGAAGCAGGCCGACCACCAGGGCGAACAGCAGGGCCGCGGCGGCCTGGACGTAGGTGCGCGCCCGGCCCGCCATGACCGCGCCGAGCACGTCGAACGGCTCGGGTTCCGCCGCCGGAGCCGCCGGAGCCGCCGGAGCCGACGCTGCTGGAGCCAGTGCGGGCTCCGGTTCGGCGGGCTCGGCGGCCGGGGCGGTGATCTCCTTGGCGAGGTTGGCGGCGAACTGGTCGATCAGCCGGGACGAGACGTCGGCGAGGATGCCGCGCCCGAACTGCGCGGCCTTGCCCGTGATGGACAACTCGGTGGCCACCTCCACCCGCGTGCCGTCGTCGAGCGGAACGAGCCGCATCTCGACCTGCGCGGAGGCACGGCCCGCGCCTCGCTGCTCCTTGCCGGACGCGGTGATCCGCGCCGTGTGGGCGGCCTCGTCGGTGACGGTCACGGTGGCCGTCCCGGTGTAGGAGGCGGTGATCGAACCGATTTTGATCTTCACTCGGCCCGTGTAGGCGTCGCCGTCCTGTCCGTCCAGGACGGTGCCCGGCAGGCACGGTGCGATGCGCGGGACGTCGAGCAGGATGTCCCACGCTTCCTTCACCAGGACCGGGACCTCGAACGCGTTCTCCAGCCGCATTGGCTCACTCCTTCGATGTGGGGTCGTCGTGCGGCCCGGCCTCGTCGTGCAGCCCGGCCTCGTGGATGAGGGTCCACATGCGGGACGGTGACAGCGGCGTCTCGACCAGCTTCTCGGCGATCTCGGGGACTGCCGCCGCCACCGCGTTGCCCACGGTGACCGGGGAGAGGATGGTGCCGCCCTCGCCTAGTCCCTTCATCCCCCCGGGGATGTGCGGCGCGGGCGTGCACAGGTGGGAGACGTCCATGTCGGGGATGTCCTCGGCCGTGGGCATCACGTAGTCGAGGTAGGACGTCGTGATCGGCTGGCCGGCGGGGTCGTAGCGCATCTCCTCGTGCAGGGCGATGCCGATGCCATGTGCCACGCCGCCGACCACCTGCCCGTCCGCGATCATCGGGTTGACCACGGTGCCCGCGTCGTGGACGACCCAGTAGTCCTCGACGCGCACCTGGCCGGTGTCCAGGTCGACCGCGACCGCGGCGGCGTGCGAGGCGTAGGAGTAGGAGACGTTCTCCGGGTCGTGGACGTCCTTCTCCTCCAGGTCGGCGCGCTCGCCCGGGGGCAGGTTCCAGCCGAGCCAGGCGTGGCCGGCGAGCTCCGCCAGGGTGAGCGAGCTGCCGGGCACCCCCTTCACGCTGAACACGCCCTCCTCGACCTCGATGTCGCCCGGGTCGGCCTCGAGCCGGTGGGCGGCGATGCGGACCAGGCGTTCGCGCAGCCGCCCGCCGGCGCGGACGACCGCGCCGCCGCCGACCACCATCGACCGGCTCGCGATGGAGCCGGAGGCCGAGTACGGCGCGGTGGCGGTGTCGCCGAGCCGGACCGTCACCGCGCTCATCGGCACGTGGAGCTGCTCGGCGGCGAGCTGCGCCAGAGTCGTCTCGATCCCCTGGCCCATGCCGACCACGCCGGAGCTGACCACCACCGAGCCGTCGGGCTCCACCCGTACGACACCGGTCTCGAACCCGCCGAGGTGGAAGCCGACGAGCTGCTGCATCTTGGACGGGCCGAGCCCGGTGAACTCCACGTGGGTGGCGACGCCGACTCCCCGGCGGATCCGGCCCTCCGACGGCCGCGAGCGCTTGTCGATCTCCGCGCCGACCCGGCGCAGCGCCTCGGGGTAGTCGCCCGAGTCGTAGCGCTGGTACGTGCGGGTCTCGTACGGCAGGTCCTCGGGGCCGAGCATGTTGCGCAGGCGCAGCTCCACCGGGTCGGCGCCGAGTTCGCGGGCCGCCTCGTCGACCAGGCGCTCGCGCACCCACGACGCCTCCTGCATGCCGAAGCCCCGCATCGCGCCGGTCGGGGTCGTGGTGGTGACCACGCCGCGGATCCTGGTGCCGGCGCGCTCGAACCGGTACGGGCCGGGCAGCATGATCGACGAGATCCGGAACGGTCCGGTGCCGACGTTGGAGGCGTGCGCGCCGCAGTTGCCGACGATGTCGCTGTGGATCGCCAGGAACCGGCCGTTCTCGTCCAGCGCGAGGCGGGCGCGGTGGACGACGTCGCGGGCGTGGAAGGTCGCGCCGAAGTGCTCGCCACGGTCCTCGATCCACTTCACCGGGCGGCCCGTCGTCATGGCCGCCAGGCAGGCCAGGGCCTCGTCGGCGTACAGGTGTTCCTTCGAGCCGAAGCCACCGCCCACGTCGCGGGCGATCACGCGTACCTGGTCGGCGCGCAGGCCGAGCACGATCGCCAGATGGTCGCGGATGTGGTGGGAGACCTGCGTGGAGATCCATACGGTCAGCGACTCCGTGCCCGCGTCCCACTGGGCGACCAGGCCGCGGGGCTCGATCGGGTTGACGGCCAGGCGCTGCACCTGGAGCCGGCGCTCCACCACGTGCGCCGCACCGGCGAACACCGGTTCGATCTCCTCACCGGTGTCGCCGATGTCGTACGAGGCGACCACGTTGGTTCCCCATCCGGGGTAGAGCAGCGGAGCGTCGTCGGCCAGGGCCGCCTCGGCGTCCACTACGGCGTCCAGCTCGTCGTAGCCGACGTCGATGACGTCGAGGGCGTCCTCGGCCGAAGCACGGGTGTCCGCGACGACCACGCCGAGCGGCTGGCCGACGTACCGCACCTCGTCCGTGGCCACCGGCACGTGGGTGTGCCGCTGCTCCGGGGCCAGCCACACCAACGGCAGGTCGCGGGTGCGCGCCATCGCCTGCTCCGGTGTTATCACCGCATGGACGTCCTCGTCGGCCAGGGCCTCGGCGGCGTCGAACCGGGTGACGCGCCCGTGCGCGATCGACGCGCGGACCATGACGGCGTGCAGCATGCCGGGCAGGGAGATGTCGTCGACGTAGGTCCCCCGGCCGGTGAGCAGCCGTGGGTCGTTGATGCGCGCCACACGGGCGCCGACGAGGCGGTTCACGCCGGGGTCTCCTCTCCCCGCGCCGCCGGCAGGGTCGCCCAGCGTCGTCGTACGGCGGCGCGGATGCCCTGGTAGCCGGTGCACCGGCAGACGTGACCGCCGAGGACGTCGCCGCACGCCTCGGCGCAGGACACGCCCGCGCGCTCGGCTGCGAGCATGCTCATGAGGATGCCCGGGGTACAGAAGCCGCACTGCAGGCCGTGCTCGTCGCGCATCGCCTGCTGCATCTCCGACAGCTCGCCCTCGGGGGCGAGGCCTTCGACGGTCTCCACCGCCCGGCCGTCGGCCTGGACGGCGAGCGCCAGGCAGGAGCGCATGGGTACGCCGTCCACCAGGACGGTGCACGCGCCGCAGACGCCGTGCTCGCAGCCGACGTGGGTGCCGGTGAGGCCGAGGTCGTGGCGGAGGAAGTCCGACAGCAGCGTGCGCACCTCCGTCCGCCGTGTCATCCGCTGCCCGTTCACCGAGATCGTCACCTCGCGGGTCTCCGCTTTCACGCCGCTGCTCCTCTCCGGCCCCTCTGGCTCCGGTCCGGCCAGGTCTCGATCGTCCGGCGTACGAGCGTGGCCAGGACCGCTCGCCGGAAGTCACCGCTGCCGTGCACGTCGGAGGGTGGGTCGACGGCCCGGCGCGCCAGCTCGCCCACCGCTCGCGCCGTCTCGGCGCCCAGTGCCGCGTCGGTGAGCGCGGTCTCCGCCTCGCGCAGGCGTACCGGCCGGTCCGCGACGCCGGTCGCCGCGAGCCGCGCCGCCCGTACGACGCCGTCCTCGACGTCGAGTCCGCAGCAGATGCCGGCCACCGGGAAGTCGCCGTGGTGCCGGGCGAACTCGGTCCAGCGGAACTCCAGGTCGGGCCGGACGGGGAAGACGACCTCGGTCACCAGCTCCTCCGGCTCCCGCGCCGTGGTGAACACCGAGACGAAGAACTCCTCCCAGCCGACCGTGCGCTCCCCCGCCGTGGACCGGAGCACGACCGCGCCGTCGAGCGCGGCGAGAACCGCGGGCAGCTCCGACGAGGGGTCGGCATGGGCGACGTTGCCGCCGATGGTGGTCCGGTTGCGGATCTGCGGGTGGGCGATGTGCCGTACGGCATCGGCCAGGACGGGAAGCGCGTCCGCCAGGGCCGGGTCCTTCTCCACGGTCGCGGCGCGGACCAGCGCCCCGACCCGGACCGCTCCGGCCTCGACCCGCGACGTGTCGAGGCCTGGAACCCGGTTGATGTCCACGACCACCTCGGGGCGCGCCAGCCGCATGTTGAGCAACGGGACGAGGCTCTGCCCCCCGGCGAGCACACTGGCGTCGTCGCCGTGCTCGCCCACGGCATCGAGGGCCTCCTCCAGCGTTCGTGGATCCAGGTACGAGAACACCGCCGGCTTCACACGACCCCCTTTCACGGGGAGACATCGGGCAACTGGCTCGGTATTTTTGTCATCTGTATGACAGAGCGCAAGAGGTTGGCCTGCGAATTTATGTTACGGAGTGCTATCCGCGCCAGGTCCGGCCCGCCCACCTGCGCACTCGGTATGATGAATGACAAGCATCGAAGCAGGCGAGGAGGACGTCACATGCCCGGCCCCCAGCCCCGCCGCGGCGGGCGCGGCGCCCCCGGCGTCCTCCCCCGCATCGGCAACGGCTCACTGGCCGAGCAGACGACCCGCACGCTCCTCGAAGCGATCATGGAGCGGCGCTTCCCCGACGACCGGCTGCCGAACGAGCCCGACCTCGCCGAGCAGCTCGGCGTCAGCCGCACCACGATCCGGACGGCACTCCAGACCCTCGAACGGCTCGGCGTCGTCAGCCGGGCGCCCGCCCGCGGCACCCAGGTGCGGCCCCACATCGGCCGCGAGAGCATCCTGCTGCACCGGCTCATCGGATTCCGGGGCATGCTGGAGGCGGGCCACGACGAGGTGCACCTAGAGGAGCGCATGGACGTCCTCGACCACGGCACCGAGCCGGCCGTCCGGGCTCTCGGCCTCGACGAGGGCACCGCCATGGTCGTGCACGACAAGACCATCGTCGCCGACGGGCGGCCGGCGGTGCATCTGCTCCAGGAGGTCCCCCTGGAGTACGTCGGCGAGGACGTGCGCCGCAGGCTCACCGCGGGACGGCGGTTCGACATCCCCGACACCATCTTCGAGTTCAGCCAGTCCTGGCCCGGACGAGAGATCGACCACTCGGTGGTCGAGATCGTCCCCTCGGTCGCGCCGGACGATCCCGCCTTCCCGCTCACCCTGGCGCCGGGGACCCCGCACATCGTCCTGTGCGAGACCCACTACACGTCCGGCAACGAACCGGTCGCCTACTCCCGCGAGATCGTCGACGACGAGCTGATCCGCTTCCGCCTCGTCCGCAGCCGCTGACCTCGCCCTCGCCTCGGGTACCTAGGGATTGTCGCCGGACGGTCGGCTATCTTTGTCATACATATTCCAAGGAGGCAGAGATGCGCGCCGTAACCGTCCGCGAACCCGGCGGTGAACCCCGGGTCCACACCCTCGCCGACCCCGAGCCCCCGGCAGGGCAGGTCGTCGTCGACATGCTCTACGCGGGCGTCAACCCCATCGACGTCTGGATCGCGCGCGGGGAGCTGGGCGACGCCGTCCCGTTCCCCCACATCCCCGGCTGTGAGGGCGTCGGCACCGTCGACGGCACGCGCGTCGCCCTGATCGCGCCCGGGGTCGGCCGGTCACGCCCCGGCACGTACGCCGAGCGCGTGGTAGTGGGCGCCGGCGAGGTCGTTCCGCTGCCGGCGAGGGTCGATCCGGTCCAGGCCGCGGGCGCGAAGACGGCCGGCCTGACCGCGATGGAGGTGCTGAAGACCGGCGGCCTGACCTCCGATGACGTCGTCCTCGTGCTCGGTGCGAGCGGCGGGGTCGGGTCGTTCGCGGTCCAGCTCGCCAAGAACGCCGGGGCCCGGGTGCTCGCGCACACGACCGGCACGGCGAAGGCCGAGGCACTCGGCGGGCTCGGCGCCGACCGGGTGGTGACGGCCTCCGCACCCGACTCGCTCGCCGCCGCCGTCGGCGACGACCGGCCGAGCCTCGTACTGGACGGCCTCGCGGGCGGCTGGACCCAGGCCGCCATGGAGGCCGCCGCCGAGGAAGGCCGCATCGCGGTGTTCGGCACGAGCGCCGACCGGCGGCTCACACTCGACGCGCGGACCCTCTACGGCAAGCGCCTGCGCGTCCAGGGCGGCAACCGCACCAAGCCCGCGACCGCCGTGCTCCGCGAGGAACTCGCCGGGCTGCTGTCGTTGATTGCCGACGCCAGGGTCCGGGTGCCGGTCGGCACACCGCTCCCCCTCGGCCGGACCGCGGAGGCACACGCCGCCATCCTCGCCCGCACCGCGCTAGGCAAGATCATTCTGTCCGTACGGGACTGACCGCCCTCACGGCGGAGGCCGCTTCGGCGCGTCACGCACCGAAGCGGCCTCCGGCCGATGGGTCAGGCGGGCCGGCGCGTTTCGTGGGTCAGGCGGCTTCCACGGCGTCCGGTGATCCCTGCCGGACACCCTCCTCGGCGGGGCGCGTCCCGGGCTCACGCCCCGCCAGGCCGACCAGCGCGAAGACCATGGTGGCGACGCCGAGGAAGACCCAGGCCACGGCGTACCCGGCGCCCGGCACGATCAGCCCGAACACCCACGGGAGTACGAACCCGCCGACGGCCGTGATCGACAGCATGAGGCCGACCGCCGTACCGATGTTCTCCGGGCTGACCGACCGGTCCTCCCCGGGGACCGTCTGCCAGACGGCGAAGCTGCCGTTGAAGGCGAAGCCGACGATGAATGCGGGGACCCAGAACCAGCCCGCGCCCGCCACCGGCACGAGCAGGAGGCCGACGGCCTGCAGCGCGGTCATGGCGACGACCACCGGGCGCCGCCTGCCGAACCGGTCGGAGAGCCAGCCCGCGACCACGCTGCCGGGGATCCCGGCGAGCCCGATCACCAGCGCGGCCGCTCCGGCCACGCCCGACCCGAACCCGCGTCCGTCCTCACCGTAGGTCTGCAGAAGCTGCGAGGCGGCGAAGTAGGCGCCGTACCCGCCGAGGAACGCGACGCCGTACATCCAGAGGAGCGGGTTGCCCAGCGTCTCCCTGACCGCCTTGCGGCTGAGGCTGACTCCCGCGAGGCTGCCCGCGCCGGGCGGCACCCGGAAGACCACGCCCACGACGAGCCCGGCCAGGACGCAGAGCACCCCGCTGAGGACGAGCGCGTGCCGCCAGCCCAGCGCCCCGACGACATCGGCCCAGACGTACAGGCCCAGCGCGGCGCCGAGGCTGAAGGTGGCCGACACGACGCCCAGGGCGAAGGCGTGCCGCCGGCCCGTGAACCACACGCTCACCGCGGCGATGCCGATCCCCGCATAGATCGACGCGCCGACCCCGCAGACGATGCGCAGCACAAGAAGCAGCCCATAGTTTCCGGCGAAACCGGACAGCATCGCGGCGGCACCCTCCAGCACCAGGCCGATGACGAGCGTCGCTCGCAGTCCGAGCCGGGTGGACAGGAAGCCCGCCGGGATGTGGCAGATCCCGTAGCCGGCGACGAACGCGGAGATCAGCAGGGCGACCTGCGGAATCTTCATATGGAACTCGTCGCTCACCGCGCCGAAGGTCGGCGCGATGTCGAACCAGTTGAGCGTCATGAGCACGAAGCCGAGCGACACGACGGTGAGCACGGCCCAACGTCGCACATCGGATTCGGCTGGCCGGGCGGAGTGAGAGTCACGGGAACTGGGCATGGGCGGCCCCCTCGGGTTCCGGAGAGATGGTCCTGGGTGGTTCGTCACCGGCCGATGAACGATGAGGTGCGTTGGCTCTTCGTCGAGCTGCTCTGCCGAAGCGGTACTGATCAGCGACATGGGCGCCAGATTCAGGAGTTCATACTTTGTATGACCAAGATTCGCCTGTCAAGGGTGGCCTCGGGAGCCGGTGAGGGTGACTTTCACGTGGAACGGGGCGCTTCGGCCGACCCGGTCGACGCACCGGCGGGCGTACGGAACCCGCGGGGATCGGTCAGGTCAGTGCGCGGCCTTCAGTCCGATGACGCAGCCGACGATGCCGATGAGGAAGAGGAGCTTCAGCGCCGAGACGGCTTCGGCGCCGGTGAGCATGCCGTAGGCCACCGTGGGCACGGTTCCGATGCCCACCCAGACCGCGTAGGAGGTGCCGACGGGCAGTGCGCGCATCGCGTACGCCAGGCCCGCCATGGGCCAGGAGGCGGCATCACCGGCTCGACGGCGGGGTTCGCGCGCGCCGGCCTCCTGTTGGTCGGGACGGCGGTATTTCTGGCGGCAGGTTGGTTGCTTGGATTACGGCTGGGCTTCCCGATTCTGTGGCTAGAGATCATGGCCTGCGTTGGGCTGGCCGTTGTGGTGGTCTTCTGGGCACTACTCGGGCCGGTGGCGCGCTGGATGGTCGGAGAGCAGCAGCCGTTACATGAGGGTGAGCTCAAGGACCTGACGCCCAAGGACCGGCTCGAAGCGGTGAGTTCGGCGCGACAGACTCTCATGCAATCCGCGACCGGAATGGTCGTAATCGCCGGTGTGGTCTTCACAGCAGCTGGCCTGACTTACACCGCCCGCACTCTACATACCACCGGGCAGGGCCAGATCACCGACCGTTACACGAAGGCGGTCGAACAACTCGCTTCTAAAGCGATAGACATCCGCCTTGGCGGCGTCTACGCCCTCGAACGCCTCGCTACCGACTCTCCCCGCGATAGGAATACGGTCTACGCCGTCCTCAATGCTTTCGTGCGTGAACACTCCCCCAAATTGCAAGCCAAAGCGCCTGACCGGCCCGCCACTGATGTCCAGGCTGCCCTCTCAATCGTTATCCATCAGGATGATCCCAACGCGGCAGATCGAATAAATCTTGATCGTATTCAAGTACCAGGCGCGGTGTTGAGCGGCGCAAAACTGAGCCTCGCGAGCCTGCGCGACGTGAACCTGCGCGGCGCACACTCGAACTGGGCGGACCTAAATAACGCGACCCTCATTAGAGCGGACCTCACCAACGCGGGCCTAGAAAACACAGACGCGCACAATGCAAATCTGCACCACGCGAAGCTAGCCAGGACGGATCTGAGATTAGTAAATTCACACAATGCATATATGATCGGCACAAACCTAAGAGGAGCGGACCTGGCGATGGCGGACCTTGGGGGCGTGGACCTGTCTTCCGCGGACTTGAGGGGCGCAATCCTTGACATGACGAACCTCAACGGAGCAAACCTGACGGGCGCCGACCTCCGAAACGTACGGGGCCTGAGCCCCGACCAGATCAGAAAAGCGGCCAAGACCAACAAGAGCACGCGCTTCTGAAATTCGGCGATCGCATGTCAGGGGCCCTTACTTCGTTAGTGCCCATCCCCGGGCGGGACGGCGCTGCGCCGATGGTTCTCGATCTCCGGGACCTGGACGATCCGGGCCATGAGTTGCAGTTGCCCCGAAGCAGAGCCATTGGCCCGGCCACCGTATGGGGGCCGCCGCCATCACCGGCGGCCATACTCGGCGATGAGATGGGGTCGCCTCAGAAGCAGGCGCGATGCATAGCCATGCAAGCCCAACGGCCGGTTTGGGTGCTCGGCGGGTGCTCGTATGGCGCGGTACCGTCCGGCAGCACCCGGTACCCCGTCGGGCTGGTATGCCGTAAAGCGCATGGCGAACGTGGACCAAGTAACACGTAGTGGCACTGTGAAGCAGGACGCGGTAGCGCGTCGAGCAGGGGATTCTTGTAGAGCTGTGGACTTTTAATCCACAGCTTCATTTTCGCGGGAGCGCCCGGAGCGCTGCAGGTCAGAGCTCCTCCGGGAGCGGAGCCCCGGCCATGGCCTGCTCCGTTTCACCGAACCGCGCGACCGCTACGGCACCCGCGACGGCCAAGAGGAATCCGGCGATCGCCACCGAAGCGTATCCAGGGCGCGATGCGTCACCGAGCCAGACGACGCCGAGGGCGCCGGGCACCACCGTCTCACCCACGACGAGGGCCGCCGTCGCACCGTTGACCGAACCGATCTGGAGGGCGACCGTGTGCAAGTACATGCCGCCAACCCCGCCGGTCAGAATGGCGTACAGGGCCGGGTCGGTCAGCAGCGCGCCAGGGGCGATCGGGTCCGCGCCGTTCAGCACGCGCACACCGACGCCGACCGCGCCGAAGCCGAGGCCGGACAAAAGCCCGGCCAGGATCGCGGCCTTCGCCCCCAGCCAGCGCACCCCGACGATGCCACCGCCGATCACCAGTGCCGAGGCCACCAGCAGCCACCAATGTGTGGAGATCGAGGTACGGCCGCTTCCCTCGTGACCTGCCGCGCCGGCCAGCAGAACCAGAGCCGAGCAGACCACGGCGATGGAGAACCACTCGGGCCGGTTCAGCCGGATGCCCAGCATCTTGATGCCCAGTACCGCGGTGATCACCAGGTTGGCGCTGATCACTGTCTGCGACAGGAACAGCGGCAACAGCCTGGCAGCCAGCGCGCCGAGGCCGAAGCCGACGACGTCCAGCACGGTTCCGGCCAGGAACTCCCAGGTCACCGCAGCCTTCGCGGTGGACAGAAGGCTGGGGCCGCCGTAGGAGGTGATGCCCGTCGTGGACATCGCGGCGGCCTCCCTGCGGGCCGACTTGCGGGAACCCACAGCCTGCAGCACCGAGCCGGTGCCGTAGCAGGCCGATGCGGCGACAGCGGTCACCAGACCTGTGATCATTCAGTGCTCCGTCCGTGTACCGCCGACCGGGGATTGCGGCGCCACGCACGGGATACACGGCGTCGTGGGCAGCGTCGGATCACCACCCTTGTAAGGCTGGACGCCTCACGAGGGGTGAGAAGTTCCGCCAGAGCCTCTCCCGCCGGCGGCAGGGCCTCCCCTGCGCCGTGCCAATATCCGCGCATTCGATCTCAGCAGAGGTGTTGGCCGATTCCAAAGAACGCCGGCTTTGATCCCGCACCGCAACGCAGCGACCCGCTTCGCCATCTCGTAGCCACACGGCTGACGTCGCCGGCGGACAAGACCCTAGAACAGAATGCTGTTCGGTGACGAATGAGGAGGCCGGATGGCCGTGTACCGCTCGAAATCGCGTCCTGGGCGCTGACCTGCAGGTTCAAGCAGAAGTGAGCCTGGGCATCTCATAGGCACCCGATCGGCGAACCCTACCGGCCGCGTGCTCAAGTTCTGTCCATACCGGCCTCGAGCCGGCTAAAGGTCACCGCTGTATGGCTCCGGGCGAGCGCTGCCGCCAAACGGACGAGTTCCCCGACCGGATTCACCAGAGCCATAGCCCTGCACGGCGGGCGACGCTGATCGTGCATCGCGGCCGAACGTCGTCTCACGTCCAGAAGAACCGCAGGTCACAATCGCGCTCCCCCAGTTTGCGCTCCCTTTACTCCCTCCCGGGGCGGGGAGCGGCGGGAGCACGCATGGTCCCTCAACCTTCCCGAACAAGCGCCAACAACTAGCATTCGACGGCGCCGACCTACGCCATCTCGACAACACGCAGGTCAGCACACGATCGGCACAACCTTGACACGGTAGTGCTCACTTACTGATCGCGAAACGACCGTCGATCACTAGCTGACCGCCGTAAACATGCAGGTCACGCCCGCTCCCATCTGTGCAGCATCCCCCACGGGATCCGAACCTGCGCACCGTCGTGACGACGGCCGCGGAACGCAGGATGACTGCGGCACCGGCGGTTGACACCGCGTGGCGGATCGGCCGGCGTTCTGGGCGTTGACCTCCTCGGCAAAGCGCTACACGTGCGATAGATCGTGATGACTTTTTGTGACGGTGAGGGCAGTCCACTCATGCTGGCGAGTGCGCAAGAGGTTCATCAGCGAGATTGTCGTGACCGCTGGCCAGGGGGTGCCGCTGCCTGTGCGACCGCCCGCCGTACCAGAGCAATCCAGTTCAGAAGCAGCCAGGTGTCCAATCCGTCGGTGTCGACGGGGCCCATGCGAAGGACCATGTCTGATGCGCTTGGTGCGGTCCGGACGATCCGGCCGGTCATGAACTTCGGCGCTGACACAGATAGGTTTCGGGCGGTCCGCTATCGCCCACCGCAAGCTGGCCAGCGGGCCCGGCCGACAAGATCATGACATTCGAGCACCCACCGAGCACCCACGCGCCGCAAACCGCCCCAGAACGCACACTGGGCACTCCCGACAGGGTCGAGAATGCCCAGCTCAGCACGGGTGCGCCGCCAGGGACTTGAACCCCGAACCCGCGGATTAAGAGTCCGCTGCTCTCGTGTTAGATCGGTGTTCTTGCTGTCGGGTTGTGCCGGTTCATCCACGGCTCCGCCGATTCGGCTACCGGACTGTGTCGCCTTGTGATGGCACGTACCACGACATACGAGCACCCACCGAGCGACCACAGCGCTCGCCAATGATCGTTATCCACCGGACGGCCGCGTCACGAGCCGCCCGCGCAACCCTTGTCCGAAATTCGCGGCTCACACCACCACCGACAGCGAATCTGTCGGCTCAGTCGATCACGCCGTCCGATGAACTCGATAGCCAACTTCACTGAGAGCTCAACACGGATTTAATTCTGCTTACTACGGCCTCCGATTCGCGTTTCTCCTCATCGTCGATCCAGCTTTGCCAGAACCATCCATTGGCCGGCAATGCCGCCTCTAGAGCTTGGATAGACAACGCCGCCACGTCAGAAGGAATAGGCCTTACCAGCCATTCCGAAATGCCAGGATAATCCTCATTCCAGGAAAGAGTCTCCCCTGCCGGCATATTTGCCGCCACGACTGCAGCAGCGGCGATGATCTCCCCCGGAAGAGGTTCAGAATCCCCAGCATCGATAGCTCGCCGGAAGGCTGCCCTTAGCACTTCTATACGCTGCGGTACTGATAGGTTCTCCAATCCATCGACAAAATCTTCCGCCGTATCGCTGTCGAACGGCCCGACACCCCAGGTCCCCATGAAAATTTCCCGCTTCCTACGGAAGGTAGCCACCGAAAGGAACAGCGATCTCGGGGTCACGTCGATTAACCAAAGTGACGCCTTGATCCTTTAGTCCGTCCATGACGGTCTGCTCTACGCGTCGCGCGACTACACTATCAGTCACGTCAGGCAATGAGACCCATGTAACGTTCACTACGTTATCCGGACCATAACCGGCTTTCCTAACTGCATGCTTCGATCTCATCGACTTGTTGACTCGCGTTCTCATGCTATCGACGCTGCTCCCAACGTACTTCTTCCCATCATCCAAATGAATCGTGTAGACGCCAGGTCCGTCTGGCACGTCGAACCCAGTCCCGGGGTTGCTGCAGTTGTGAACCAGAACTGGCGTGGTACCGGCCTCAACATAGTACGTATGGAGGCTCGCGACGGTGAGGTTGTTGACGGCCTGGGACTGGGAGTAGTGCCGCACGGCGATGATCTCGACGGTGTGACCGTCAGGTGTGCGGAGATGTGCGCCGACGTGGAGATCGGTGGCGTCAGTCCAGTGACCCAAGGACGTGCGGGCCGGGTTTGCGGTGGCCCACAAGGGATGTTGGTCGGTGGCGGTGACGGTCGCGGTTTGGTGCCCCTTATCACCGTCGGTGTCGATGGTGATGGTGGTGAGCTGTTTGATGCCGTGTCCGGCGATGAGGGCAACGACGGGCTCAGGTTTGGTTTTGCCTGTGGTGGGGTCGGTGGCGAGGACTTTATCGCCGAGTTTAATTTTGCTTATCGGCTTGTGTTTGCCATTTGCGAGGAGTACTTCGGTGTCGGGTGTGAAGCTGTTTCCCGCTGCACATCCTATCTTCTCTCCAAGTCTGGCCGCCTTGCGGCCTCGTGAGGCCGTTTTAGCGGATTTTGCCGCCCATCCGATGAGTTTTGCTAGGCCTCTTATGCCTGCATATTCGGCGAGTTCCTCGGGGCCGCCGTAGGTTGTCGTCAGCGCGAACAGGCCAGTCTTTAGCATACTGGTCACTTGTTCTTTGAACCCGAACTTTTTGAAGCCCCAGTGGCCGGCCCCGTAGAGGTCGAGACCGTCTTCGACCGTGGCGGCGTCGCCTTCTGGGCCTGTTCCGGTGGGGCAGGTAATACCGCCCCTCTCCGCGCATGCCACCGCCTGACGCCTTCGCTCTTCGTTCCTCTTGAGCCTTTGTAGTGCTGCGCCTTTGCAGGTTCCGTAAGCGACGCAGTTGTCGCCAGTCGGCGAGTAGTCGGGGTCGCCTTTACCGTTTCCTCCGCCCATGTTTCCGGTGTTTCCGCAACCTCCGGCCCCGCTAGGGCAGTCCGCTTGGAGGCCGCTGGGATCACTCAAGGTCATGGGGTTGTCGGCGGCGTAGGCGTATGGGTTGCGTTGTTGGGGGTCGGCGAGGTTTTGGACGGGGTCGGTGGAGATAAATCGGCCGATGGTGGGGTCGTAGTAGCGGGCACCGAGTTGGTCCAGGCCGGTGGTGGCGTCTTCTGTGTGGCCGAGGTAGCCGCGGTCGGTGGCGGTGATCGTGTCGCCCCCGCGGTGGGCGCCGAATGGGAGGTAGCGCTGCCGGTCCGTCGCGCCGGTTGAGCCGTCGACGGCGATCTGGGTGGAGTCTTGGGTGTCGGCTGCCAGCCAGGTCGGTGTGTCGTCTCCGGCTTTGCGCAGGGCGATGACGTCGGTGTCGGCGGTGTAGTAGCGGGTGGCGGTGACCGTGTTCCCAGCGGCCCTGAGCTCCATGCCGTCTAGGTAGGCGGTGGTGGAGGTCGGCTCGCGGCGGATGATGCGATCGCCGCCGGCGTCGTAGACGAAGGATGTGCTCTGCCCGCCGCTGGTGAGCGAGCTGAGCCGCTGCAGCGGGTCCCAGTTCAGCGTGGAGGTGACTCCGCTGACGGTTCTGGAGGTGAGGGCGCCGTTGGCGTCGTAGCCGTAGTTGTCGGACCCGACCGTACTGACGGCGTTGGGGTGTCCGGGGGTTTGGTCGGCCGCGGTGTCGGCTGAGGGGTAGGTGTAGCTGGTGGTGACTTGGGGGCTGATTCCGCTGGTGGCTGAGGTGATGTTGCCCAGGGCGTCGTAGTGATAGCCGAGTTTGTACGGGTCCGGGCCGTTGTTGTCGGCCGCAGCTGCGCCGCCTTGGCAGTTGGCGGCGGTGGTGGTCCAGGCGTCGGACAGGCGGCGGCGGGCGTCGTATGTGAAGCATTGGGATTGGGGTGTGGTGACGCCGCCGACCTGGGTGGTGTTGTCGGCGACCCGGGTGATGTCGCCGGCCTTGTCGTAGCTGTAGTCGTCGTCTTGGACGGTGGTGGGGGTGGCGGTGTCGGCGCCGACCTTCAGGTGCAGGTTCGACAGGCGATTGGTAGCCGGGTCGTAGGTATAGCTGCGGGCCACACCGCCGGCGGGTCCGAGGTCGCGTTCGGACGGTTGGGCGATGTCGGTGTAGCTACTGGTCTTCAGGTAGGTGTAGCCATCGGAGTAGTCGCTGGTGAGCTTGGAGAACAGGCCCAGATCGGTGTAGGTGGAGGTGACCGTCTCCGCCGGCAGTCCCCCGGCTTCGGGGTAGGTGATTGAGGTGAGGTGGTCGGCTCCGTCATAGGTGTAGGTGTAGCTGTAGTCGCCACCTAGAACGCCTTCGGCTGAGGGAATCGTGACAGTCTTGCCGGTAGGGCGAGTGCGGTCGTCATAGCCGGTGACGGTGCTGGTGTAGGCGTGGCCCTGGTTGTAGGCGGAGGAGGAGGTCAGCTGCCCCTTCGCGACGGTGTCGTAGGCCCATTCGGCGAGCTTGGTGCCGGTGTCGGCGTCTCCGGACCACTGCTGCGTTAGCCTCCCCAGGTCGTCATAGACGCTGGTGATCTTCTGGCCTTTGGCGTCGACGGTAACGGTGGGGTTGCCAGCTAGGTCGTAGTCGGTGGTGGAGTACCCGTGGTCGGGGTCGTCGCTGGTCCGCCTGCGGCCGAGGAGGTCATACGTGTAGGAGCTGACGTCACCGTGCGCGTCGGTGATGCCGGTGAGGCGGTTCAGCCGGTCGTAGGTGTAGGTGGTGTCGTGGGGGGTGGTCCCGTCACTGTCGTATTCGGCGACCTTGGTCAGGTTCCCGTGGACATCGACGTAGTCGAAGGTCTTCCCGCCGGCCGGTGGTGTGGTCTCGGTGTGGTCGCCGTGGTAGGTCGCGGTAGTACGCCATTGCTCGGCGCCGGTATGCATGGCGATGTCTTCGGTCTGGCGCTTCAGCGGGTCGTAGTTGATCTGGTGGAAGATCGGGATGCTCGCATTGACCGGGTTGAAGAGCCCGGATCCGGCGTTGGCGGTGTCGTAGATCGGCTCAGAGGTGCCGGAGACGAGGCCGCGGCTGTCGTACTTGGTCGACACGATGATCCGTCCACCCGCCGGTGAAGGGGTCTGCACCTCGCGGGTGTGACCGAAGCCGTCCAGGTAGGCGTAGCTGGACAGCTTCACCGCCGAATCGCCTGACCCGGACTGCAGCTGTTGTGATGTGACCTTCGGTGGTGCCGTGGGTTGCGCGCCGCTGGTGCTGTTGCTGGGGAAGTAGGAGAAGCTGTAGGACGGGTCGCCGCTGGTGGGTTCGGTGGGCAGCCACACCTTGGTCAGGCGCCGCAGCGGGTCACGTTCGAAGGTGACCGTCAGATTGTTCGCGTCGGTGGCTTTGTTCGCCTCACCGTCGAACCGGCTGGGGTAGGTGGTGGCGGTGTGCCCGAGCGGGTTAGTGACGATGACCCCGTTGACCGGGAACCCGACCGCCGGGTTGTAGACGGTCGTGGTGGTCTTGTTCCGCGGATCGGTCTGTGACTTAAGACGCCCGTAGGAGTCATAAGTGTTCTTAACCGAGCTGACATGCGTGGCGTCGATGGAGGAGTCGACCTGCGTGGGGTTGCCGTCGGCGATCGGGTGGCCGGTGTCGCTGGTCGAGGTCTTGCCGTCATACAGCGTCACCGTCTGCGACAGCAATGTCCCCAGACAGTTCCCGGTCGCGTCATCCGGGTCACCGACATTGGTGTGGGTGGTCTCGGGGAAGTCCAGGAGGAAGTGCCCACCGGAGGTGTCGGTGTTCTGGTTGTAGGTGATCTGGGTGCAGGTGTTGTCCGCCACCCCGAGCTGGCCTGCATCGGCTTCTACAAGCGGCAGACCGTAGGTGCCGTCATAGGTAGTACGGGTATCGGTCTCCCGGAACGTCCCGTCATCGAGTCGCGTGCGGGAGTGTTGCTTGGACTGGCGAACCAGCTGGGCGTTCCGTGCGCCCGGCCCGTCCACGGCGTGCACGGAGGTGAACTGATTGCGCTGGGAGTTCAGCTCCACAAAGGTGCGATCGTCGGGATCAGAGGCATCGGCGGTCATCTTCCAGTTCCGGACCTGCAATGTGTCACCGGCCAGCTGCCGGTCGTCGTCCCAGACGTTGCCGTCGAAGTCGGTGCGGGTCGCGGTCTTGTGGGTGCCGTCGGCCAGGACGTCGTCGTTCATTCCGCGGAAGAACGTCGTGGTCGACACCGACTTGCTGGTCGGTGTCGCGCTGGCGCCCTCGGTGACACGGACCGCGCCGTACCCGCGCCATTCGTTCCACGTCCAGCTGTTCTGCGGGGCTTCGTAGTCGCGGTTGTGCGCCCACGCGCCACTGCTCAGGTCGTACTCATAGACGGTCCTGTGGGTGGTGGTCCCGCCGACGTTGTCGACGTCGTCGACCTTGGTCACCAGATACTTGTGGAAGATGCCGATACCGGGGCTGGCGTCTTCAGGGGTGTATGGGACGGGGTAACAGTCGTCGGTGTTGGTGTCCCAGTGCCCGTTCTTACTGTTCAGCCAGCTGCTGTAGCCGGAGTCGCTCGGAGCCGGGCATGGTGCTTGACGCCCGTAGGAAACGTTGGTCTGGCCGCCCATGCCGTTGAAGACGGTCGCGATGCGCGGCAGATACATCTTCGGCACGCCCGCGGACTCGTCATAGTCCACCCGGCCGGTCAAGAACACCGAGTCGAAGTTCACCGGCGGAAGCGTGATCGCATCGGCATCGTCGCCGGCCTCACCGACCTCAGTGATCTTGTCCAGCCACAACACCGAAGCCGTCAGCCCGGTCGGGTTCGGCATCTTGTACGACAGCTTCAACAGCGTGTCGTTGACCCATGCCGAGCTTGAAGCGTCCCAGAAGAACGTCTCAACCGAGTCCAGACGCTTCGTCGCGAAGAACGATGGCGAATAGTTACTACACGACGAGGAGGAGCAAATCAGATCGGTCGGCACATCCGGATACGAAGAACTGGAGCTCGCGATCGTCGGGCACGTGGTCGCGGTCCCATCGATCCGTTCGGTGCACCGGTTGACCGTGTTGAAGACCACCTTGGCCGCGACATGATCGCCGGCGACGCTGCTATTGGTGCCGTAGACGACCTGCGACAGGTAGCCGCCGCGATCGTAGGACAGCAAGTTGCTAGAGGCGTACCGCTTGTAGTAATTGGTCTCGTTTTCCCAGTACAGATAGGTGGAGTTCTCGTTCCGGTCCACGACCCGGTCCAGGTTCCACCGCCACGTCTGCCGGCATGAGGCCGGGTAGTCGCCGTGGCAGGGTTCGTCGGCGTCATCACCGACGACCGGCACGGTCCAGTTCGAATGTGTCGCCGTCCCGCCGCCGTCCTGGCCGTACCCGAACCGGTATTGCGTCCCATCCGGGGTATAGACGACCCAGTACTCGCCATCCTGGTCATCGTTCGGGCCGCCGCTCTTGTGCTCCACCCGCCAGCCCGGATCATCCTCCAGCCGGTAAACACCTGAACTTTCCCGGATCAGCTGGCTCGTGTGCCCGCCCAGACTGATCTGCAACGTCGCCAGACCACGGGTGGTGGCGTTGTCGTTGTCCTCACCGTCATTGGCATACGGCGACTCCCAGCACGAATCCCCCCACGAGACCTGATCACTCTGCCCCGAATCGACGTCTTCCGCGCACCCGCGGTACTTACGTTCGATGAACCCCGGCGACAGATCCCAGCCCAGCCCAGTCCACGAGGCCTGCGTGTTGGTGGCGTTCGTGTAACCGTCCACCGACCCGGAGTCATAGCCGAACGACAGATCGGGCGCGCTGCCGCCCACCGACGGGGGCGTCGGGATCGAATAGGAGTAGTTATACGACCCTGACGACAACCCCACCGACCATGAACCCGATGGCCGCATATCCGTCGCCCGGTAATCTCCCGTCGACGAACCCGCAGCCGTGCTCGCCAGCACAAACACCGCATCCGAATCCACTGGCGCTGAACCATCACCAGCGGCAGCCGACGTATCCGGTGTGGTCCCGGCGGGCGGCGCGGCCGTGAGCTGCGCGGTGAGCTTTCCCGTCGCCGGATTGTTGGTCGCCGGCATCGTCACCGGCACGGCCGAACACGCCGGATCATCAGGCCGCGCGAGCGAACAGCCCGGCAATCTCACCAGCCGGAGGCGATCGGCAAAATTCGCCCCGAACGCCTGGGCGAAACCCGAGTAGTCCACCGCTACCTGCACCGGGCCCGGCTCGCTTCCCCCATCGACCCGGCGCAGCTGGAAAGCGATCCCGACGCCGCCCAGCGTCTTGACCCTGGCGGCATCCAGCTCATCGACCTGCACCTGCGACGGCGGCGCCGCGACATCAGCCGGCTTGGCCTCCTTGGCCGCCGGCGCCGACTTGATCCCCGACACACCGGCCTTGCCCTCGAACTCCTTGCGTGGCGAAGCCGCACCGCCCGCCGCCACCCAGATCGGCAACTTCCCCGCCTGCGCGAACGCGTCCGAGGTGACCTGCACGCGCGCCTGTCCCGAACCCGGCCACACCGGCTTGGCCAACGCCTGCCGCGGAGCGTCCTCAGGGGCCGGCTTCACCCGGGCCGGAGACACCGGATGCCCAACCGCCGAATGCCCCCACCTGCCCCCCGTATCGGGCGGGTCCGGAGATCCCGCCGCCGGCGAAGCGAAGCCTGCCATCAGCAACGCCGAGACCGTTGCCGAGCCAACCCACATACGAGCAGGACGCAACCCAAGACGCATCATGGCGCGCAAACCGCACTCCCACGCTCGAGGCCGGACGCACGGCTAAACGGTCCCCACGTCACAGGCACACCCAAAAGCACCCAAACGGCTGCCCCCGTGGTTGTACGTCGCCGCGCGCCGCTCGGAAAGATCCCCGCATGCCACGTAAACAACAGAATGACCAAGAAAGGTCAAAGACTTGGTAAACCAGTCAAACCGCCCAGGCGTCTTTCCTTAATACGGATCGCTCCGGCCAGCTCGAAATGGCCCCTTGAGCTGCACCGACACAGAATGCCCCGGTCCGATCGCCAGCCGCCTGCCACCCCCGCCCGACTCAGAAACCGCCCCAGAACGAGACCGTTATGAGCCACGACTCTCGCGTGTGACATGCACCACGTTGTCACCAGCGCGGCGGTCTGCCATCACCTTGGGCGTCTTACCTCCCGGTACGCCGGACGATTGTGGACATGGCGGTCCGGAAAAGGGTTCACCTGCATAGATGGTCGACCAGGCCCGGCTGGCGTCACCCGCCCTCACAACTGCGGTCGCGGCCGCCGCCCACAACTCGAATGCGGCCATCCAGCACGAGGCCGTCTACACCTACGGCGCCCGAACGCGTCAGGGGATCAGCGCCTACCGGTACGACTCAGGCATCCACAGACGGCACCACCGCTGCACGGCGGCCCGCTCCGATTTCGGCAGCGAAACCGACCAGGCATCAACCGCCCCGTCACTTCGCCGACGACGGCTTCACGGTCGGCGCCACCTACTACTGCCACACCGACGTCGCCTGGCCAAGCCCCCACGACGACGCTCTGACCGCCGCCGCGTAGATCAAAAGCCACACAGGCTGCCTCGACACCGACCCCGACCTCGCCCAGGTCGCCCCCCGGGCACCCGCCCCCAGGCACCCCCGGAATCGAAGCAAGCGGTAACACCACACCTTTACCGCCGCAATGTCCAGATATGGCCTTCCATTTACCTTCTTGATATTCGGTCACGTGATCCAGGCGCCGACTCGGCCCACGAAATGGATCTCACGACCGACTACAGACGTGAGACGAGCACGCCCAGCATGGATCGATCCTGGCCCCAGAGCCCATTGCGCCAAGCCTGGAACATCGTCGACGCTTCCGCCATGCATGCCCGTTTATGGCCAGATTGATGACCGAATAGTCGCTTCTGTCCATTTTGCGTGATCTTCATCACCTTGCCGGGTATTGCGCTCCACGTGACGATCCGAGGTGACCTCACGCGGCAGCAACAGAGAAGGGGAACCCCGTTGCGTCGACTCCTACGCATCGCCATCAGCGCCCTGGCCACCACCGCGACGCTGCTGAGCATCGCCCCGCACGTCGCAGCGGGGCTCCCCACCAAGCCGGCCGCGCACACACAGGTACAGCAGCTACGCGCGGAGACACGCAACGAGCAGACCTACTCCTACGGCAGCCACACACGGCAGAAACTCACCGCCTACTGGCACGCCTCCAGCTCCAACCAGCCCGCCGTCGTCATCCTGCACGGCGGCTACTGGTACGAAGACACCGGCTGGGTCACCTGGTCCCGCTACTTCGCCGACCACGGCTACGCCACCTTCAACGTCGACTACCGCCTCGACTTCGACGCAGGCTGGCCCGCCCAACGCACCGACGTCCTCGACGCCATCGACTACGTCAAAGACCACGCCGCCACGTTCGACACCGACCCCGACCGCGTCATCGTCCTCGGCTCCTCCGCCGGCGGACACCTGGCCACCGTCGTCGGCACCTACGGCGCAGCCGGCAGCCGCGTCAAAGGCATCGTCGCCCTATCCCCCGTCGCCTCCCCCTACCGCGCATGGAACGACGGCAACCACGACGACAGCACTCCATCCGAACGCAAGGTCCGCGACAACGCCGTCGTCCTCGCTCGCTGCTACCCCGACTCCGCCGACGTCGACACCAGCATGCATCCCTCCTGCTGGGACACCTGGAAGGACATGGTCGCCAAAAACCGGGCCTCCGGCGCCGACGACGCCCCCATGTACCTCATCCACTCCGAAAACGACTTCATCCCCGCCATCCACTCCACCGACCTCGAAACAGCCGAAGAGGTCAACCACGACATGCCCACAGGCGGCATCACCGTCCAAACCATCCCCGGCTCCTCCGCCCACGGCGGCGCCCTCCTCGACGAACCCGGAGTCACCGACTCCGTCCTCAGTTGGATGAACCAGCACGACTGACGCGGGCGGGAACGCCGATCTTGTTGGCCGGGACGCTGTAGGCCTAGCCGCTTTTCGCATGGCTGAGACAGCGGTATTGACGAACGCACCTCACATCACCGCAGGTAGATGGCTGATCGGCATGCTCATGGTCGGGGTGGCAGTCCCCTTCCCCCTCACCTACGTCCGGCCGATAGCCCGCGCGGAGCGGGTCTGAGTATCGCGGCGACGTCTTCGGCGGCTTGGCGGGCCAGGTCTGGCAGGACGGAGGTGTAGGTGTCGGCGGCGATGGTGATGGAGGACAGGCCGAGAGTCTCTTGGATCATTTTCATGTCGTGTCCGGCGGCCAGCAGCAGGGTGGCCGCACCGTGGCGCAGGTCGTGAAGGCGGATGGGTGGCAGGTCGGCTTCCATACACAGCCAGTGGAACTGCTCGGTCACCTCGGCCGGGTGCAGGGGCTGCCCAGTCGGTGTGGTGAAGACGAACCCGGTCTCCTCCCAGACGTCGCCGGCGGTAAGGCGTTCGTTGTCCTGCCGTGCCTGGTGGACGAGCAGGACGTTGACGGTACGGCGGTCCAGGGCGATCTGGCGGTCTCCGGCGTCGGATTTGGGAGGGCCTTGTGTGGTGGTGGCGCCGATCTGGACGATCTGCCACCGCACCGTCGCGACCTGGTTCATCAGGTCCAGTTCGGGCCGGCGCAGGCCGCATGCTTCGCCACGGCGCAGGCCGCGGAACGCGACGAGGTGGTACAGCGCGTACAGCCGGTGGTGTTCGGCGCGATCGAGGAACCGCTGGGTCTGCTTCGGTGTCCACACCATCACCGGAGATGGCCTAGGGGTGCCGATGTAGGAGTCCAGTGCGGTGACGGCGGTGCCGAGCTTGGCGCCGTGCGGGCTGCGGGCGGCCAGGATCTGCTTGCGCCGCCGGATCTCCTCCACATACGCCTGGCGGGCTTGCCGCCATTCGTCGATGCGCTCGTCGGTCCAGATGAGTGCTTTGGGACGTTTGGCCGGGGGCAACTCGATGACGGCGGCGGGGTTGAAGTCGATCAGACGTTGTTTGATCGCGGTGTTAAGCGCCGAGCGCAAGGTGGCGCGAATCCGGTGTTTGGTCGCCGGGCCTACCGGGCGTCGTCCTTTGACCTTGGCGCGGATCGCCGGGTCGCCGGTCTGTCGGGCGGTTTCGATGGTGTCGTTGAGTTCGTCGATCGCTTCGAACACTTCCATGATGTGGGTGACCTGCAGCCGGTCCAGCCGGATGTGCCCGATGACGGGGTCGAAGTACAGGCGGATGTGGGAGGCGTAGGCAGCGGTGCTGCTGTCGCGTAGTTGTTGCTTGCCGGCCAGCCAGGTCTTCAACCAGTCCGCGACGGTGCGCTGCTGGTCGAGTTCTTGGCCGGTACGGACCCGACGCCGCACCTCGCTCGTTTGCGGGAGGTTGCCGGTGTCCTTGACCGTGGTGGTGAGGATGTCGGCGACCCGCACGGCCAGCGTCTTGTCGTCTCCAGCGAGGGCCAGCAGCTCACGAGCAGCGTCCATCTCGGCTTGTGCGGCTGTTTGGTCGGTGAAGCCGCCCCGGCGTAGCGGTGCCCGCCGTTTCCCATCGCTGGTGGGTGGGAGTTCGAGTTGGTAGTGCCAGGTCCCGTGGTGGGGATTCCAGCCGTTGCGACGTTTGAGTCTGGGGCAGTTCCCGCCGAGCCGTCTCCCGTCGGTGGTGCGGCAGCCGCAGCGTTTGAAGGTTCGTCCCTTCGCCATCGCTTCACTCCTTCGCGGCCGGTCCCGCGCTGGTGTCCGGCCGGTCGTCGGGCTCGCGCGGCGCACCCGCGGGCGGGAGACCCAGCAGGGACAGCAGCTCGGCGGTGGGCACCAGATAGCTCCTGCCGACCCGGAGCAGCCGGCAGGGGAAGTCGCCGGTCCGGGCGAGGGCGTAGGTCTTGGTGCGGCCCAGGCCGAGCGCCTGTCCCGCGGTGACCAGGTCCACCACGGCGGGCAGCCGCTGTATCTCGGCCAGCGACAAACCCGCCTTCATCTCCCCCTCCCGCCAGACCCACCGCTTCGGTGACTCCGAAGTCGCTCGATAGCGGCGGTCGTGACAGACGATAGGAACGCCGGGCGTGGCGCTGACCGGTGGGATCGAGCCACACCTCCGGCGGCGGGATCAAGGCGGATCCGCTGGTACGGCACCCCAGGCCCGCCCGCCATTGCCCCGTACCGCAACGGACGCGGACACCACCGGATGCGGCAACCGATCAGCAGAAGATTGAACGCCAAGGCACGTGGTCCGCCCGCCGCTCGAGGGTCGTCCTGCAGAGGCGTCCGGCCACTGAAACCACAGCGAGCGGGGCGGGTGGTGTGATTACCAGCCTGGTCGGAAGCGCAGGTCTGCTGCCGGATCATCGGTTCTCCGCTGACCTTGTGGGTTCGCCGTCGGCCACTGGCAGCTGGGGTTCGGGTGGGCGTCGGAGGATGAGCACTTCTTCGTGGGCGTTGACGTGGAGTGGAAGGCCGGCGGCGCGGGCTTTGCGGGTTTCGTGCATTGCGAAGAAGCTGGCGCGGGTGACCAGGTGGTCGTCTTTGATGCCGCACAGCAGGGCGACGAGGCGCTGGAGTGGTTCCAAGCCGGCGTCTTGGGCGGCGGCCCAGACCTGGTGGGGGAAGTCGATGAGGTGGCCGTGGCGGCGGAACGGGCGGGTGGTGATCGCGACGATCCCACCCGGCCGCAGCAACGGCACACACCCGAGCAGGATGTCGCTGAAGCCAGACACGAGCCGGTCGTGGCTGCCGCGGGCGAGGTTGCCGCGGTTCTTGCCGTAGGCATAGTCGTATTTGCGGACGCCGGTGTGGCCGGTTTCCCGGCTGGAGCGGACCTGCCCGTGGGTGGTCTGCCCGTACGGGGGTGAGGTCAGCAGCAACGCGACGTTCCCGACGACGTGGGGATCGGTGATGAGGGCGCCGGCGTTGCGAGCATCGCCGGTGATGACGGCGCCGGTCCCGGCCGCGCCGTGGTCGCGGGCGAGGTCGAGGTTAGCGCGGGCCAGGTTCGCCCATCGGGCTTCGCACTCGATGCCAATCGCGGTCCGGTCCAGGTGGACGGCTTCGACGAGCGTGGTGCCGATCCCACACATCGGGTCCAGCACCAGATCGCCGGGCTGGGTGTAGCTGGCGATCGCGGTGGCCGCGAGCGCGGGCAGCATTTTGGCCGGGTGGGCGGTGGCGCCGGGCAGGTACCGGCCGCGACGCTGCCAGACGGCAGGGCGCTGCGCGCACACCCAAACCGACAACGGCAACGGTTCGACCTCCTCCGGAGCCGCCGGGACATGGTCGGAGTCGAAGGCACGGTCCTGCTTCGGATCGCCGGCCTGGTTCGGCTCTGCAGGCTGAAAGTCGGTGTCGGGATGAGGGCGAAGCTCGACATCGTGGTCGCGGTCGTGGTCGTGGTCGTGGTCGTGGTCGTGGGGCATGGTGAGTGCTTCTGCACGTCCACCCCTCGCATACGGCACGTTCCCAGGGAACCTGCCTGGCTAGGCGTTTCTTAGGCACGCCCGTGGGCACACGATCGGCACCCGTTACGTACGCCCAAGACGCACATAGGCACACGATCGGCGCACCGGTGAGCACACGTTAGGCACGCGGCCCAATCCGACGGGCAAGGAGGCGGCGCTGTTTTCCGTCTCGCGGTCAGGCCTGAAGCTACAGGTGCCGAGGATGGCTCCGGGCCGCCGACTTGGCTGATCCGCAGGCTCCTGCAATCCCAGCCCCCGGCTTGTGCCGCAGTTTCGGGTTGCCGCCGTAGACCTCGTCCCCGGTGACCCAGCCGACGTGGTGTCCGGCATTCAGGAACCGCTCGATCATCGTGCGGGCCAGTTCTGGCTTGGTCGCGAAGACAGTGTCCTTGCTGAGCCCGGCGGCTTGGCAGCTGATCGATGCCGCCACGAGCATCGAGGAGCTCACCGCAGCGCAGGACGCCGCCCAGGCCGCCACGACCGCTTCATCGACGCTGCCGCTGCATACTTCAACGCCAACACTTGGCAGTGCCTCTGCCCCGCCGTCTGAGGCGACTGGCTCTCCGCCGACGGCCGGCGACGTGAAGATCACGATCTACAGGTGGAGTGCTAGGCACTTGCTTAAGCAACCAATCGGCTGCCTGGGGAGGTGGCGATGTCCATCTGCAAGCAAGCGAACACAGGTGTTAGGCAAGTCTTCGTCGTCGTAGTCCACCTCAGGCACGCTCATGTCCGCTTGGGCGCCGCAGCAGTCACGTGCTCGTCCACCTGGGGCACGCCGATGTCCAGTGGCGGGCAAGCCGACGGCGGTGTAGGCAATCGGGGGCAACCCCCGGCATCGCACACCACCCGATTGGTCCGCAAAACGACATTTACGAGTTCGGACACCACCTTGCCGACGGTCTACGGGACGGCTTGCCATCTGTCTCGCGCTGCCTGCTGAAACGGTCACACCCATACGTAGTTGTCGTCAGTGACGGCGGGCAGGGCCGCATCGGTGACCGCGGCGAGTGGGTTGGGAAGCGCGGCCAGTGCCGGTCCGATGGGTGGGAAGATCGGCAGTTCGGCGGTTGTGCGGTAGTCGATCCAGTCGATGAGGCCGATCTCATGCCCGCCGGGAACCTCGTCGTATTCCTCGGTGGCCAGTGCCTCGCGGACATCGGGGGTGATGTGGAGTCGGTAGATGAGGTGCAGCTTTCGCGGCGGCGGAGTGGCTCCAGGGCGGGAGACCATCTGGTCGATCACCCACAGCAACTCCGGCGCGTTGGCCTGGGGGTGAGCGAGGTCGAGTTCCTCGGCCAGCTCACGCCGCAACGCGGTCAGCAGGTCTTCGCCGTGCTCGACGTTGCCGCCGGGCGGAGTGAAGTGGGTCGACCCTGGCCGGTCCCGCCGTATCAAGGCCACGTCGTTGCCACAGAAGACGAGCGCGCCGACGCGGATCTTGATACGGGCGAACCCCGGTGCCATGACCTCACGTGAGTTCGACGTCATGGTGGCCAGTATCCCGACCATGTGATCGGAACTCACTGATTGAGCGGCGCCCGAGCCCGTCGACGTTTGACCACCTGCAGGTCGCGAAGCGGTGCCGGGGATGAACGACATCTGGTGCCCAAATTCAGAAACAGGGCTTGCACGGCGATGTTCACCTCGGCACATCGATACTCACGGTCTCCGCCACCGCAGCCGCGTTGTGGATGCGTACATGTCCACCCCGGGCAGCGCGGAGGCACGACGGCATGCGCGCGCTGACGGCGGTCGTCATGGGCTTAGGCAGGTCCCTGGCTTTCTCTGGCTTGGGCAGATGGTGGGCAGGCGGCCGGTAGGCACGCAGCTTCGGTGACGTGTCTAAGAACTGCCTAGGTGGCCTGGCTGTCTGGATCGCAGTTGTCCGCGATCCGAAGGGAGCCGGTGATGGCCGGTACCGAACACACACCCCACGATCCCTCCACCACGCCGACTACTGCCCGCGCCGGTGGTCAGCGCCGTACGCGCCGTCGGCGGCGCGTCCACCGTGATGCGGCCTCGTCGCTGGGGATGGTGGTCACGTCCTTCCGGGCGTTGACCACCGGCCCGCAGCCGCTGTCCGTGGATGGCAAGACGATCGGGCATGGGTTGCCGCGCCGGGTGATCCGGCTGGACGAGCTGCGGTCGATCCTGTGTCATCCCGCCACCGGTCGGGCGTGCCGGGACGCGGCCTGGCGGCACCTGGTCGACGCCGCCCGCACGAAGGGCCCCTCGTGGGTGGTCGGCGCGGCCGGGGTGGGCATGCCTGCGTTGCGGAAGATGGCCAGCGAGTTGTCCGAGGGTTACCGCGGCGATGCCACCGATATTCACTCGGCCGTGCTGGCCGGGTTTCTCGAGGGCCTGGTCCGGATCGATCTGGACCGTCCCGGGGTGATCACTCGGCTGCGGTGGATGGCGTATCGGGCCGGGATCAAAGCCCGCTACACCCGCGAGGGCATCCCGGTGATGCCGTTGCCGCCGCTGGAGTCTCAGCCCCCGCCTCCGCCGTGGGGCCACCCGGATCTGATCTTGTTCGATGCGGTCGCCAAGGGCGTGCTGTCACCGGTGCAGGCCGAGCTGATCGGCCGCAGCCGGCTGGAGAACCTGACCCTCAAGCAGGCTGCGGCCGAACTCGGCCTCGGCTATGAGGCGGCGCGTAAAGCGCGTCAGCGCGGTGAGGCCCGGTTGACCGCCGCGATGGCATCAGGCGATGTGGAACATCGCCTGTCCCCTCCCGCCGCTGTTTCCGGTCTTCCTTCAGCGAGGGGACAAAACCCTGAGCCCGGTGTGCGGGGCCGATCCATTCCCTCGGACGGCACATCCGAACGGCCCACTCCCGATGAGAAAGGAGCCTTCTGCGGCCCCGCGCACCACCTCCCCCACCCGAAAGAACGGCCTAGCAGTTCGCCGGGTAGCCCGGCGAACGCCCTGTCCGGGTCCGAGTCCGGGCGGGACCTGGCAGAGCCGCCCGGCCGGGAGGGGGACACCTCATGAAACGCCGCACCCGAAAGTTCATCGCAGGCCTCGCGCCGGCCCTGTCCGCCGCCGCGGTCCCGGCGGTGACAGTCGCCGTGGTGCTGCTGGTTCCGGCGATCGATGCGCATGCGGCGGTCTTGGGCGCGGAGCCGAAGGACCTGCCGACGGTGATCGGAGCCATCACCAAGTGGCTGGTCGGGCTTTTGGTCTCCCTCGCGACGTTGTTCTTGACCATCGGGTTCTTGCGCCTGCTGCTGGCCGGCGGCGATCCGGGAGAGGTCGCCAAGGGCAAGGAGGCGCTGAAGAACGCCGCGATCGGGTTCGGCGGTGCGCTGCTGGCACCTCTCCTGGTGAAGATCCTCCAAAGCTTCGTGGGCGGGTGAGCCCGGATGCATCTCCTCAAGCCTTCCCGTGCCTGGCTGCCGGTGATCGTGGCGGCATGGACGATGATCCTGATCGCGGTCACCGCCATCGGTTTCGCCCCCACCGCCACCGCTGCTCTCCCCGCGGATGGGCGGGCGATCTCACGGGAACTCGCGGCGCCCACACCACCGGTCGAGGCACTGCCGGACAGCTCGCCGCCGGACAGCTCTGCGGCGGTCAGTTCCCCGCCGGCCGACACACCGACCCCGAGCCCCGCCTCGACGACGCCGCCCGCAGCCTCCCCCGGCACGGCATCGACGGCGAGCCCCGGCACGTCCGGCGCGCCCGGCACCGACCCGACCTCGCCTGTTGCTCCGGACGGCGGTTCGGGGTGCGGGATGCTCGATCTGGGATGCCGGGCGATCACCGGGTTCTTCCGCGCCGTGGTCTCCGCCGCGGTCAACCCGGTGTTCCGCTTTTTGGCCGGTTCGGTGCTGGCCGCTCCGCGTGTCGATCAGATCTCTCGTGTCCACAGCATGTGGACAACGTCGGTGTGGGTCGCGAACAGCTGTTTCGTGTTGTTGGTGGTCATCGGCGGGATGCTGGTGATGGGCCACCAGAGCCTGCAGACCTCTTATACCGCCAAGGACATCGCCCCGCGCCTCATTGTCGCCGTGGTGGCCGCGAACGCGAACCTGCTTGTGATCGGCCCGGCCATCGACATGGCGAACGCCGTGTCGGCGGCGTTGATGGGCAAGGGCGTCGACCCGGCCCAGGCCGCAAAAGCCCTTCAAGGTCTGGTGCTCGCGGCAACGACGGGCCCGAACGATGTGTTCTTGATGCTGCTGGCACTGGTCGCGGTGATCGCGGCGCAGGTGGTGGTGTTCACTTTCGCGCTGCGGCTCATGGCGCTGGTGTTGTTGACCGTCGCAGCGCCGCTCGCACTCGCCTGCCATGCGCTCCCCCAGACCGAAGGGGTGGCGCGGTTGTGGTGGCGGGCGATCGGTGGGGTGCTGGCCATCCAGGTCGCGCAATCGCTGGTGCTGACCGCCGGCCTGCGGGTGTTCTTCGCCTCCGACCAGAAAGCCGTCTTCGGATTCCGGACACCGCATTCGATGCTCGATCTGGTGCTGGTGATCTGCCTGTTTTACATCCTGGTGCGCATCCCGTCCTGGGTGGTCCGGATGATCAGCCGGGGTGGGGTGAGCGGTAGCCCGCTCGTGCGGATCGTCCGTACCCTCGCCGCCGTCTTGATCGTCCGGCGCGTGTCCGCTCTCGCTGGTACCCGCACCACAGGTAAGGGTGGTGGTCCGCGCCGCCCGCCCCCGGCCGCGTCCCAGCCGCCGCCGTCGGTGCCAGCACCACCGTCCGGCGGACCTGTCCGCGGGGAGCAGCTCGAGCTGCCGCTGGAAAGACCACGCCACCCTCCTCGCGGGGAGCAGCTGCCGCTGGAACGGCCCGGCCGCCCCGCGCCACAGCCGACGGCTCCGGCGGCGCGGTGGACGCAGCTGCGGCTTCCCGGCACCGCAGCTCGGCCGCCCCGCTGGACCCAAACGTCTTTGCCGATCCGCCCCCGCTACGTCCAGACCCGCCTGCCCGCCCCGCCACCACGGGCCGGCCGCCAGGGCGACCTTCCGCTGCCCTTCCCCGCTCCGGGCACGGCCGCGGCGGGCCGGTCCCCGCGCCGCCTCGCCGACGCTGCCGCGCTCGGTGACGCCGAAGCCCGTGCCCGCCGCCACACCGCTCGCCCGCATCCCGGCTCTACTGCGCGTTCTGATCGGAGGAACAGGTGATGAGCCCGTATACGGTGACGATCCCCGCGAACTTGGACCACGAGGACCGCCTCGTCGGCAATCTGACCGCACGCCAGCTCGCCATCCTCACGCCCACCGCCCTGCTGGTGTGGGCGCTGTATCTGGCCACCAGCACCCTCATCCCGTTCCCGGTGTTCGCCGCCCTGGCCGTCCCCCTCATCGGGGTGGCCGCTGCGCTTGCGCTGGCCGAACGTGACGGCGTCACCGTGGACCGGCTCGCCCTGCACGCCCTTGCCCACGCCCGTCGGCCCCGCCGGCTCATTCTGGCCCCGAACCCGATCCCGGCTTTGCCAGCCTGGGCCGCCGCGGCACGACCAGAGGCGCCGTTGCCGGCACCGCTGCGGCTTCCAGCGCGTGCGATCCGCGGTGACGGCGCGATCAACCTCGGCGCCGAGGGCGTCGCGGTCATCGTGGCCTGTACCACCGTCAGCTTCGCCCTGCGCACCCCCAATGAGCAGGCCGCCCTGGTCGGCGCGTTCGGTGGCTGGCTCAACGCCCTCACGGGCCCGGTGCAGATCCTCGTGCACGCCCAGCCGATTAACCTGGCCCCCGCCATCACGCTTCTGCAAGAACGCGCGGCGGGACTGCCGCACCCGGCGCTGGAAGACGCGGCGCTGGACCACGCCAGGTTCCTGGGCGAGCTGGCCGCTACCCGCGAACTGCTCGGACGCCAGGTCCTCATCGTGCTCCGCGAACCCTCCACCGCCCACGGCACCGGCACCGG
Source organism: Actinoallomurus iriomotensis (assembly GCF_030269445.1). GTDB lineage: Bacteria > Actinomycetota > Actinomycetes > Streptosporangiales > Streptosporangiaceae > Actinoallomurus > Actinoallomurus iriomotensis. Next base: position 32,209 of record NZ_BSTJ01000011.1, on the reverse strand, counting down.
CACCGGCGCGGAGGCGCGGAGGTTCGGGGATGCGGAGGCGGCGGCGCTGCGGGTACTGCAGCGCGCCGAGCAGACAACCCGCGCTCTGGCCGCCGCTGGCATCACCGCCTACCTCCTCGACGGCGCCCAAGCCGCAGCGGTACTGGCTGCCGCAGCCGACCCGACCGCGCCACCGATGGACCCGGGCCAGGCCATGCCGGACGAGCCCATCACGTACGGAAACCAGGCGGAGGCCAGGCGATGAAACCGATCACCTCCCTCCTCCCCGCCTGGCTCCGGCCCTCCATCGATGACTCCGCCGATGAGGACCATGCGGGGGCACCGTTCGGGCCGCCCGCCATCGGAGTCCAGCCGCGTCGCCTTGACCTGAGCGAGGGAGTGTGCGCGTCGCTGGTGGTCACCGGGTATCCGCGTGAGGTCGGGCTCGGCTGGCTCGAACCCCTCCTGACCTACCCCGGCCGCCTCGACGTTGCCCTGCACATCAATCCGATCCCACCCGCCGTCGCGGCGAGTCGGCTACGTCGGCGCCTCGCCCGCCTGGAGGCCGGCGCCCGATCCGATTATGAGCAGGGACGGCTGATCGACTTCGAAGCCGACGCCGCCGCCACAGACGCCCACGATCTGGCCGCACGACTGGCCCGCGGCGAAGGCCGTCTCTTCCAGGTCGGCCTGTCCCTGACGGTCCACGCCCGCACCCCGGCCGAGCTGGATGAGGAAGTTTCCCGGGTGCGGGCGCTGGCGGCCGGCTTGCTGATCGACGCCAAGCCCACCACCTTCCGGGCCCTGCAAGGTTGGATCACCACCCTCCCCTTCGGTGTCGACCTTCTCGGTACCGGGCGCACGTTCGACACCAGCGCCCTGGCGGCCGCGTTCCCGTTCACCTCCCCGGATCTGCACGCCGACCTGGGTGAGCACGCCGTGCTGTACGGGGTGAACGCGGCATCAGCCTCACTCGTGATGTGGGACCGGTTCACCTGCGACAACCACAACTCCGTGATCCTGGCCCGCTCAGGTGCCGGCAAGTCCTACCTCGCCAAGCTGGAGATTCTGCGGTCGCTGTTCACCGGCGTCGACGTCTGCGTCATCGACCCCGAAAACGAATACCAACGGCTCGCCCAGGCCGTCGGTGGTGCACACATCGCCCTCGGCGCCGACGGTGTCCGCCTCAACCCGTTCGACCTGCCACCCGGCGCGCACAAGACGAAGGACGCGCTCACCCGGCGGGCGCTGTTCATCCACACCTTCATCTCCGTGTTGTGCGAAACCCCGCTCACCCCACCCGAACGCGCCGCCCTCGACCGCGCCATCGTCGCCGCATACCACGACGCCGGGCTGACCGCCGACCCGCGCACCTGGACCCGCCAGCCGCCCACCCTGCCCGACCTGGCCACCGCCCTGGGAAACGACGGCGACCCCGCCGCAGGCGAGCTCGCGGCCCGGCTCGCACCGTATGTAACCGGGACCTGGCGCCAGTTGTTCGCCGACCCCACCACCACCCGCCCCGACTCCCACCTGATCGTTTTTTCCCTGCGGGATCTGCCCGAGGAGCTGAAGACCGTCGGGACGCTACTGACGTTGGATGTGATCTGGCGGCGCGTCACCGACGTGAACAGACGCAAGCCACGCCTGGTCGTGGTGGATGAGGGCTGGCTGCTGATGCGCCAGACCGAAGGCGCGAAGTTCCTGTACCGGATGGCCAAAGCGGCCCGCAAGCACTGGGCCGGACTGACCGTCATCACCCAAGACGCCGCCGACGTCCTCGGCTCCGACCTCGGTCAAGCCGTCGTCGCCAACGCCGCCACCCAGATCCTGCTCCGCCAAGCACCCCAAGCCCTCGACCAGATCACCGACGCCTTCGCCCTCACCGACGGCGAACGCCAACTCCTGGCTTCGGCCCGCCGCGGCCAAGGACTCTTGCTCGCCGGCGCCGACCGGGTCGCCTTCGACGTCGTGGCCAGCCCGGGCGAAGACGCGCTCGCCACCACCGACCCGGCCGTCCTCGCCGCGCTCGAATTCACCGATGGAGCCGGCGAGTTCGGTGCGGCCGGTTCCGGCATCGAGGAGTTGGAGTTGCACACCGGTCTGGATGAGGAGGGGGACCTGTGATCCGCCTTCGCAGGGACGCGGTAACAACCTCGCCGGCCGGCCGGCTGGTCCAAGATCCTCTCGGGGCTTTGACGCTTGGGTGGCATCTGGTCATCCACTTGCTGCTTGCGCATCTGGTCCCCGTGGCCGGGACGGCGCTCGCCGTCACAGCGCTCGCGCTGACCGGCCGGGAAGTCATCCGGCGGTGGCGGCAGCACCGGCTCACCCAGGGTGCCCGCGTGGTGCACATCCAGGTTCCGCCCCAGGTCGCTGAGCCGGCCGCGGCGGTGTTCTGGGCAAACCTGATCGGGCTGCTGCGCCCCCGCTTCAAACGATGGCTGTTCGACCAACCGCACCTGGCTTTTGAATACCTCTGGGACGGTCCCCAACTGCACATCCGGCTGTGGGTACCCGGCGTTGTTCCCACCGCGCTGATCGCGCGTGCCATCGAGGCGGCCTGGCCCGCCGCCCGCACCACCATCACCGCCCCTACCTCGCCGTTCCCTGGCCACGCGATGGCGACGGGCGGGGTGCTGCGGCTGGCGCGCCCCGACCACCACCCGATCAACACCACCCACGCTGAGGACCCGATCCGTCCCCTGCTGGGTGCGGGCACCGGTATCGGCCCGAACCAGACCGCCCTCGTGCAGATCCTGGTCCGCCCTGTCACCGGACACCGCCTCGGCCGCGCCTACCGAGCCGCAGCCCACCTGCGCGGCGCCACCCAACCCAGCATGGTCGGGCGGCTGCTGGACCTGCTCACCCCCGGCACCACGCCAACCCGCACGACAGGGGTCGTGGCGACGCATCCGGAACGGGCGGGAGAGATCCGCGCGATCCTCGACAAGGCCGCCGCACCGCGTTTCGCCGTGGCCATCCGCTACGCCGCCGCCACCAGTTTCACCACCGACCCGGTGGCGAGCCGGGCCTGGGTCCGAGGCCGGGCGCACGCGCTCGCCGCCGCCTTCGCCGTCTTCTCCGGCCGCAACCACTTCACCCGCCACCGCCTCCCCCACCCCGCCCGCGCCCTCACCGAACGGCGGATGGGCCATGGAGATCTGCTGTCGGTCAGTGAGCTGGCGGCGATCGCGCACCTTCCCTACGACCCCGCCGTGCCCGGCCTGGCCCGCGCCGGCGCGAACTCGATCCCCCCACCCCCGCAGGTCGCGGCCGGCGGGCGTAGCTGCAAACTCCTCGGCGACGCCGACGCCGGACCCGCCCGCCCCATCGCGTTGCGCGTACCGGACGCGCGCCAGCACCTGCACGTTCTGGGCGCGACCGGCGCCGGCAAGTCCACTCTCCTGGCCCACCTCATCCTCACCGACGCGTCTGCGGGCCGGGCCGCGGTGGTCATCGACCCGCGCGGGGACCTGATCAACGACCTCCTCGACCGCCTCCCCGAAAGCGCGGCGTCCCGGGTGTGGCTGATCGACCCCGACACCACCCCACCACCCGCCCTCGGCGTCCTGGCAGGGCCGGACGCGAACCTGGCCGGGGACAACCTGGTCGGGATCTTCCGCAGGATCTTCGCCGACTCCTGGGGCCCCCGCACCGACGACATCCTCCGCTCCGCCGTCCTCACCCTCCAGCAAACCGCTGGCGCGACCCTCGCCGACGTCCCCCGGCTGTTGACCGATGAGACCTACCGGGCACGGGCGACCCGCCGTCTCACCGACGACATCCTCACCGGCTTTTGGAGCTGGTACTCCGGCCTGTCACCGGAAGCGCGGGCGAATGTGATCGGGCCGGTGATGAACAAACTCCGCGCCTTCCTCCTGCGTCCCTTCGTCCGCGCCGTCGTCGGCACGCCTGGCCCCGGCCTCAACATGCCCCGCCTGCTCGATGGCGGCGGACTGCTGCTCGTGCGGGTCCCCAAGGGCACCCTCGGTGACGACACCGCCCGGCTGCTGGGCTCGTTCGTGGTCGCCAAAGTCTGGGAAGCCATCACCGCCCGCGCCCACCAACCCGAAACCCGGCGCCGGGACGCCGCCCTGGTCATAGATGAGGCCCACAGCTTCCTCAACCTGCCCCACGGCATCGAGGAAATGCTCGCCGAAGCTCGCGCCTACCGCCTCTCGGTCACCCTCGCGCACCAAAACCTCGCGCAGTTCCCACCCGGAATGCGGGACGCCGTCGCCACCAACGCCCGCAACAAAGTCATCTTCGCCGTCTCCCCCCACGACGCCCGCGACCTGGCTCCGCTCACCCGCCCGAACCTGACCGAACACGACCTGACCAACCTGGCCGCCTACCAAGCCGCCGCCCGCCTCATCACCGCCAACAGCGAAACCCCCGCCTTCACCCTCACCACCCGGCCCCTCCCCGGCCCCGCCCCGGGCCGCGCCGAGCTCTGCCGGAACGCCGCGCGTACGAACGCCGCGACCACCCACCGGCGACCCCCGCTCCACGACCCCCGCCACCCCGACCCTGATGAGACCGAAACGGCCTCACACCAGACGGCGAGCGGCGGCCTGGGAGACGAGCCGCCCTCGGCACAGCCACCGGCCTAACCGAAACCCGACGTCCCAGCAACGTTTGGAGGACTGCCATGCCCACACCCACCACCGGCCGCGCCCGCTCCTACATCGGAGCAGGCACGACCACCGCGAGCCCGGTCCGGCCACGCGTCAGCCCGGAACTGATCGCAACGCTGGCCACCCGCCTCACCCCCCGGGACCGGTGGCTGCTGGAAATCCTGCACGAACACCGCGCGCTGACCACCCACCAGATCCAGCAACTCGCCTTCCCATCGGTCAGCACCACCACCCACCGGCTCCTCGCCCTGTGGCGGCTCCGCGCCCTGGAACGGTTCCGGCCCGCGATGGCCACCGGCTCCGCCCCCTTGCACTACGTCCTCGGCCCCGCCGGCGCCGCCGTCCTCGCCGCCCGCCGCGGCCAAACCCTCACCGCCTTCGGCTACCGCCTCGACCGTGCCCTCGCGTTGGCCCACTCCGACAAACTGCACCACCTCATCGGCGCCAACGGCATCTTCACCGCCCTGGCCCACCACGGCCGCACCCACCCCGGCGCCGCTCTGCTCACCTGGTGGTCCGAACGCCGCTGCCAAGCCACCTGGGGCAAATACGCCCGCCCCGACGGCTACGGCCGCTGGCACCAAGACGGCCACGAGACCGACTTCTTCGTCGAGTACGACACCGGCACCGAACCTTTGCCCCGGCTGCTCGTCAAGATCGGCGACTACACCGCCCTGGCCGAACTCACCGGCATCACCGACACCCCCGTGCTCTTCGCCCTGCCGAACCCGCCCCGCGAAGACCACCTCCACACCCGCCTCACCACCGCCGGCGGTCCGCTCATCGCCACCACCACACCCCAAGCCCTGCAGACCGCCGGCGGACCCGCCGGACCCGCATGGCGTATCCCCGGTACGCCACAGCGACGGCGGCTCACCGAACTGACCCCCACCACAACCACGAGCACGACGGGAGAACGAGCATGAACATCAAACTCGCCATCGCCGCAGCCGGCGTCGCTCTCTTCGCCGTGGCGCTCCTGGCCGTCCGCGGCTCCCACCACGCCAAAACCGCCGACCCCGCTGACCGACGGACCAGCAGCTCCCGCCCGGCCGCGACACCCGCCTTTCTCGACGGCACGGCTTTGCTGCCGTTCGACGGTGGGCAGATCAGCCAAGCCGCCGGCCTCGCCACCCGATTCGCCGCCACCTTCGCCAGCCACCGTTACGACGAGACGCCCTCGGCCTATCTGAACCGCCTGGCGCCCATGATGAGCCCGCAACTCCGCACAGTCGTCGAACGCGCCGCCGCCGACCCCGCCACCCTCACCCAGCGGCGCCGCCTCCAGCAGATCACCACCGCCCACGCCCGGCCCGAGGCGATCCGCGCGCTCGGCCCCACCTCGATCACCTTCCTGGTCGCCGTCACCGAGCACGTCGCCACCGCGCACGCCAACCGCGCCGACACCGATCACTACGCCCTCACCCTCGCCCGTACCGCCGACCAGGACGACGACGGTTCTGGCGGCTGGCGGGTGTATGCGGTCGAGTTCGCCTCCACCGGCAACACCGGCCAGATCACCGCCACCCGCCAACCCGCCTCATGACCACCCGCCCGACCGCCCCGGCCAACACCCCGCAGAACCTGCGAGGAGAGGCCGGGGCGGTACAGGCGTCCGCCGCGATCGCGCTCGGTGCGCTGCTGTTGATCCCGCTGCTCATCACCATCGGCATCTCCGGCGCCGGGCAGGCCACCTGTGGGCAAGCCGGCCCCGGCCAGCCGGGCGTCACCACCGACGCGAGGACCGGGATTCCGGCGGACTACCTGCGGCTGTACCAGGCAGCCGGGCAACGGTACGGGATCCCGTGGAATCTGCTCGCCGCCATCGGGAAGATCGAATCCGATCACGGCCGTGATCCCGGTAGCGGTGTCCGGTCCGGGGCGAACTGGGCCGGGGCCGCCGGGCCTATGCAGATCGGCGTTGGCGGAGCCGCCGGGAACAACTGGGGCGGGGCGCCCCGTCACCCCGCCACCCAACGCACCAACGGTGTAGGCATCGACGGTGATGGGGACGGATGGGCCGATGTCCATGACCCGGCCGATGCCATCCCCGGGGCAGCGCGGTTCCTGCTCGCCCACGGCGCGCCGCAGAACCTGACGCACGCGGTGTTCGCCTACAACCCCGATTCGGGCTACGTCCGCCGTGTCATGGCCCAAGCCGCCCGCTACGCCACCAGCACCACCACACCCGCCACCGCCAACGGGCTGGACCCCGTCGCGTGTCCGGGCGACGTCGATGCGTTCACCAACATCCCCGGAGGGGTCGCGGCGACGGTCTTGGCCTACGCCCGCGCGCAAATCGGTAAACCCTACGTTTATGGGGGTGAGGGACCGGACTCCTTCGACTGCTCCGGGTTGACGATGATGGCCTACCGCGCCGCCCACATCACCATCCCACGCCTCTCCGACGCCCAATATTGGCACGGCAAACGCGTCCCCGCCGGATTCGAGCAGCCCGGGGATCTGGTGTTCTTCGACTACCAGCGTGGCCACACAGGACCCGGACACGTCGGCATCGTCGAAAACCCCCACACCGGCATCATGATCGTCGCACCCCACACTGGCACCCTTGTCCGCCGCCAGTCGTATAAGAACTATCCCGGCGGACCTGTCGGATTCACCCGTCCATTCGACAAGTCCAGGTGTCGGTTCCACATTTGCGTGGATAATTCCACATCCGGTGGACAGCCGATGGACAATTCCACGCTTTAGAGGTCATCTCATTTGGTGGCTAGGAATCCGCAACGAGCCGAGCCATCTCGTGTAGGTGGTGCCAGTACTCGGGGTCGTCCGCTTCGCTGAGTACAGGTATGACCTGGTCCAAGCGGGCAATGCAGCGAAGCAGGCCACTCCGCCCCTGCGCTTCGAGCTCGCCGCCGTTCTTGATCCAGATGGAAACCCAGGCTGCGGTGTCCGAGTCCAGCATCACCAGGTCAAAGCCGGCTCGGTCCGCACCTGCCAATCTGGGAGGAAAGGGCAGTTTCATGAACTCTTGATAAAGGCGAGATACGGCCTCGAACGCGGTTTCTTTGCTCACGCGGGCCATCATGGCTCAGCTGTGCCAATGCACGGAGCCGTCCTGAGTCTGCGGTAGCAGATGAGGGTGCAGGCGATGCTGGTGAAGGCGAGGAAGTGCTCGGCTTTGCGTTCGTAGCGGCGGTGCAGGCGGCGGCAGCCGGCGAGCCAGGCCATCGTGCGTTCGACGGTCCAGCGGTGACGGCCGAGTCGTTGGGAGGACTCGATGCCTTTGCGGGCGATGCGGTGGGTGATCCCGCGTAGGCGAAGCCATCGGCGCAGGTGGTTGGAGCGGATCGGTGGAATGCCGCTGACCAGCGGGATGAGGGCCTGGCTGTCGTGGAGGTTCGCACCCGAGATTCCGACGGATATGGGCAGGCCGGACCGCTCGGTGATCAAGTAGATCTTCGAGCCGTACTTACCCCGATCCACAGGATTCGGACCTGTCAGGTCCCCCTTTTCATGGCCCTCATGTTCACCGAGTCGATCGCGCAGCGGCTCCAGTCCAGCCCGCCACACGCGCCAAGCTCGTCCAGGACCAAGCGATGGAGCTTGGCCCACACCCGGTCCTTGCTCCACTCGGTGAACCGGCGGTGAGCCGTGGGCCCTGAAGCCCCGAAGGAAGGCGGCAGCTGGCGCCACGTACAGCCGGAGGTGGCGACGAATACGATGGCCGCCAGCACCTCACGGTCTCCGTACCGACGCCGGCCGCCACCCTGCGGCCGCGACGGCGCAGGCGGCACGACCCGCTGGAACAACTCCCACAGTTCATCCGGCACGAGGCGCTCAACGATCCCCACCACCGCAGACTACCGAACGCGCCAAATGAGACGACTACTTAGTGGTGGACAGCCTCAGTTAGATGAGGATCATTGGGTCGGCGTCTTGCGTGCCGCCCAGACCCGCTTGATCGGCGGCGGGCGTGAGGCCGGCTGGGCATCGCCCAGCCGGCCTCACGCGTTGTCCAGGCGAGCGGGGTCAGGTGGCCGGGTGGCCGGGAGCCGTCTGGCTCAGATCGCTGCTGTAGTCGGGGTCGGTGAACGTCTTGGTGCTGGAGAAGATCAGGTAATCGCCGTTGACGGCCTCGGGTTTCCCGATAGTGACCGGCAGAGCGGCGATGGCGTCCGGTGTCATCTGGTGGGCATTGGCTGCGGCCTTGGTGCAGTAGTCGATTATGCCGGGCTCGGTGATTCCGGGCTTCGCGGCGGCGCGGCGTGCGACTTCGTTGTTCCAGAAGTCCGTCTTGTCCGAGGCATTGTTTAGGTCGTCGCCGTTGACGAACAACTGCTTCCAGCGATCGCCGTCGAGGTGAACACTGGTCTGGAGTTCATGGCTGTTGGCGATGGTCGTCGCGAAAGCGGGATCGTGGCCGAGACGTACGGTCATCAGCCCCTGCCACAGGCAGTGCCGTAGAGCATCACGCCGGTCTTCCTGACCGGGCAGCATCTTGTCGGGTGACTGCTGGTAGCGGTAGACGAGCCAGGCGATGCGCAGTGAATCCTGGGTGGAGTTCTTGAAGTTGCCGCAGAGGTTCGGGTCATGGGCGATGAGGGCGCATACGCCGTTCAAGGCCACGGGGTTGAGGATCTTGTCGGCACCGCTCTCGGTCTCCCAGCCCTGTTGTCCCTCGGGCGGGAAGGTCGGTGCGTCCGTGCAGGCCGGTGGGCGGGCCGAGCCGGCGAAGGTGAGGAAGGTCTCGGGGACGTACCCGTGAGCGGAATCAACAGTGACCTTGTCCCACCAGGCGCTGGTTCCGCCGGGACCGGTCACCGGGGCAGTGCCGGTGACGCGGCAGTCGGCGGTGGCATGGTGCCCGGCCGGAAGCCGAGGTGCGTATTCAGCGAACGCGATCTCGTGGAACGCATAGTTCGGGCCCTTGCGCAGCCCGAGGCTGGATGGTGCCGCGACGGTCGCATCGATTCCGCCCTGCGTGGCACCGGTCAGGCTGGCGACTGGCCCGACCGCGGCGCTCGCGGGCATCGTCCAGGCGGCGGTGACGGCGGCGGCCAGGGTGACGAGGATCGCGATGAAAACCGCGGTCCCCGGCGTGTGAGGTCTGAGGTGCATGAGTGTGTCCTCCTGCGGTCGTGCGGGAACGCTGCGCGGACAGGCGTCACCTGCCGCAAAGGTCCACCGGGGGTGCGCCGGCCGGGTGTGCGGCGCATGTCCAGCCTGTAATCGGCTCACGAAGATCGGAAGAGGTGGCGGCGAGCGCCGACCAACCCATCATCAATCAATCAAATTCGAGTCAGGAACACAGCAGGGCAGCCGGTCTGTCCATCAACCGTGGACAACATCCCACCGGAATCGTGCCCCCGAACATGGACATGCAGCTCAGAGAAGATCGATTGTTCACCGAAACGTGGAACCTGCACCAGGAAATCTGAAGCCTCTTCGGGCGGGAACTCGAGTAAGGGGGGTGGCCAATGAACCTATCGAATGCTCGGGTTCGTGAACTTGAGGGTGTTCGGCCTGACCGTGGTCCGGGAAATGTCGTACGCGGTCGGCAGGATGCCCGGCATGGAATGGAGACCGTGGCTGACGCGCTGGAGTGACGAATGGGTGCGCAGCGCCGACGCCGAACCCGACCCCGAGCTGGCGCGCACCCGCTGGCTCGGCTTCGGCCCCGCCGCCGAGGACGCCGTCGCCGCGGCCGAGGAGCGGATCGGCATGCGGCTGCCCCCGTCCTACCGCGAGTTCCTCCTGACGACGGACGGCTGGCGCGACGCCGGGATCTTCGTCTGGCGGATGCGCGACACGTCCGACATCGGCTGGCTCCGCGACATCGAGCCCTACTGGGCGGACAGTTGGGCGGAGCTTTGCGACGACGATCGGCAGGAGGGCACGTGCCTGTCCCGCGGCTTGCTGATCTCCCGGGACGCCGACGCGGGGATCCTGTTCCTGGATCCCGGCGACGCCGGTGCAGATGGTGAATGGGCCGCCTACAGCCTGTTCTCCTGGCGGGCCGCACCGCCGGAGCGGTTCCCGTCCTTCTTCGCTCTGATGGAGGACCTCTACGCCCAATTCCATCGGATGCGCAAGCCGGACGGCGAGGTCCGGGACGCGTGGGACGCCACAGTCGAACAGGCGCGCCTCGACGCCCTCGCGGGCCGCATCGACGGTGTCGAGGAGACGCTGGCCAAGGCGGAGGAGTTCGGCAGCGACCGCGCCACCGCGCTCCGCGCCCAGCTCCAGCTCTTCCTCGACCGTCCCGCCGGGCAGTCGCTCGGCCGGCTAGTATCGCCCCATTTCATGCTCGACGGCTTTGTGACCGATCCGCTGTTCACCGAGGAGTTCCTGCCGCTGCTGTTCGCCCAGCACGCCGAGAACACCTCCCCTAACACCAATTCGGTCCTCCAATCAGCGATGATCGCCGACCGCCCGGACTTCCACCTGCTCGTCGGCGAGTACCAGGCCCGCCTCCGACGCGGTGAGCCCCACATGACGTACGGCAATCCCGAGTTCGACGCCCTCGTCAGAGCCGCGGTGGACGAGCACGGCGATGACCCCGACGCCCTCTGGCAGGACGTCGAGGCCGCGTTCGCCCACTGGCGCCCGCGCAGCGCCGACCACATCGCGCCCGTCGCCCTGCTCGCCGACCCCGCCGTCGCGGCCGCCCTCACCCCCGAACGCCGCCGGGCCCTCATCTCCCGCCCGCGAGGTGACCACCAATGATGCCCTTCCCGAACCGGGACGACGTGGCGATGGAGCAGATCCTCCGCACCTGCGGACACGACCACGACATCCCTGAGGAGAACCGACTGGAAGTGACCGCCACCGAGACCGACGAGAACGGGCAGACCGTCAACATCAACCACACCGCCTGCCGCAGATGCGGAATGATCCAGGTCAGCCGCTGGCAGCCCCCGGAGCCGGGCACCCACCGCTTCGTCGTCATGTCCACCTTCGAGCGGCCAGAACCGGGCGACGTCCCCGGCCTCGCCGAACGCGCCCTCCAGGTGACCGACGCGGAACTCGCCGACTTCATCGCCGCGCGCGGATTCCCCGCCGGCGTCCCCGCCGACTTCGCCCCCGACCGGCGCACCACCGCGTCCGTCGAGCACCTCGACCTCACGCTCCGGATCCGGGCCGGCCAGTTCGCCCTGCTCGACCGCCCCCGCTCAGTAGGCGACATCCTCCCCGTCCCCGCCTACGCCGAGTCCGCCGACCTCATCGACGCCGTCCCGGGCTCGGCGCTGTTCTGGCCGCCCATCCACGACGGCGAACTAACCCTGTCCGTGACGATCTCCCCGACGCCCCCAGAACCCGACCGGTCCTACGACCGGATCGTGGAGCTGAGCTGCCGGTTCGGCACGGGCCACGCCGTCCTGCACGAACTCGCCGGACGGAAGCTGCCCCTGCCGCCGCTCCCCGCAGGCCACGGCGACTACCGCCTGCGGTTCCACACGAAGCCATCCGGGTGCCTCCTCCAGATCTGGAACCAGCCCCGCACCAAACCGAACATCCTGCGCTGACCTGCCCCCGCCATCACGCCGCGCGGACGTCCGGCCGGACCAGCCCGAGCCCGGACGACGCCGCCGCGCCAGGGGCACACCTCATAGGCCAAGGCGATCTGGCCGGGGTTATTCGTATATGCACGGGATGAACATGACCGAACCCGCACCCCGACCAGGCTGGACCGGGTTGACCAGAGCGTCAGCGGGGCGCCGAATTTTCGGCGCCCCTCTGACTTCCCGCGTTAGGACGGGCCTTCCCGAGTCAGGTGATGGCGGTCGGAACCGGGGTTTCTTCATCCTCGCGTGCGGGGTCGAGAGGTTCGGATTTGGTCAGGTCGGCCAGGAACGCCGCGATGAACTCGGTCGGGGTCTCCTCGGTGAAGGTGGCCTCCCACAAGACATCGTTGAGATCGCCGTAGGCGCGGATCACCCACAGCGCTTCCGCCGCCGCGAAATCATTGCGCTCGGGCAGGAACGCCGCGATCACGCGATGGTCCGGCGGGAAGACGTACGCGTTCCCGACCTCGTCGTGGGTGATGGTCCACCCCTCGCGTTCCACCACGTTCAGCGCGGTGCCGGGGCATCCCGGCCCGGCCAGCGGCCGTGCCACCAGTGACATGTCATCTCCCCCTTTTCCCTTCAGGGTTTCTACGGACGTCCTCGCACCTGCCGGGTCGACCCCGGCCGGGGCGGGCGGTCGATGAAGGCTCGACTCGCCGATGCCCGTCAAGTGCCACGCACGCCCCTGCACCGGGGCGGGGCATTGCTGGGTAAATTCCGCACGGGAAACAAACACCGCCCGGTTGACTCGGGAACGGTTTGGTGTACTGGAACAAGTCGGCGCGGCTTGACGGAAAGGCGGCAGTTGGCAGCGAGGCCGCCCTGCGGATGGTCGTCCGGTCCGCATGAACCAGTCGAAAATCTAGAGGACTCATGCAGGCTACGAGGCGTTCCTCCTGATGAGGTGCCGGTAAAGGAGTAGGGGCCAGCACAGGCCGCGGATCACGGAATATATTAGGAGGGCTACGGCCCCGAAATACCGGGACAGGAGTTGCTCCCACGGGGGACGCATGGCGGATGCCTCATTCACAGCATGTTGCACGTCCTCCCACAAATCAGCCCAGCGCGTTCGGGCAACCACGACTGCGGTAGCGCCGTAGCCAGCGAAGACGACCGCGAATACGGTTTGAAGCAACGTTCCTCCTCCTTAACGGGACGAGTTTGCTGGAGCCAGGTGACAGCGCGAGGCGGGTTGCATCCAGCCTCGTCAACGGCCAGGCCTGACCAGGGCTGCTGGTGGTGAGGTGGTCGTGGCGAGACCTACCAGCGGGCGTAGGTGCGCAGGTACGACATCTCCAGGGATCGCCGGGCCGAACTCGGCGTAGGCGGCGGTTTCATTCGCGCCGGTCGGTACTGGCGGGCCCGGCGGGCAGGGTGATTTCACGGCTGGCGTGCAGGATGGCGGCGGGGTCGGTGTCATGACGGAAGTCGTTGGCGGCCTGACGAAGGATCACCACCGGGTCCTTGGTGCGCGGACATCGGGTGCAGGGTGTGCTGGCGTCGAGGCGAAGCAGGGCGCGGTGGGCGGCCTCGCGGGTTTTATGCAGGGCGGTGGCCGGGTCGAGACCGTTTTGGATGTGGCAGGTGAGGGTGGTCCACCAGCGGGCGTAGGGCTGCCGGTAGGCCAGGGCGGCCATGGCCTCGATGAACTCGAAGCCGTCCTTGACGATGTCTTGATCGAGTTGTTTCGCGAGCTCATTCCGCGCTTTGTCCGCCTCGTCGATGGCCTGCTGGGCAAGAGTGAGCACCAGTTCACGCAACTCGACCGTTTCCGCGGCTGGGGTGGAGGGAGGCGCGCTGAGTTGCCAGCGGTGGATGATTGCGCCTCGGCGACGCTGGGTCTGGTCGGGTGCGCGGTGCGCGAGGCCGGCTTTCTTGAGTTCCGCCAGGATGCTGGCGGTCGTCGAATAGGCCAACCCGGTCGCTTCCGCCACCTCGCTGGCCGTGGATCCTGGATGGTCCCAAAGTGCAGCCGTGATGGCGTCGGTACTGTGCACCCGGGTCCGCCGCGGGACAGCGGGCAGGCCCAGCAGCAGCCGCATGACGGCGTTGACCGTAGGCTCGCCTGCGCGTGCTTGAAGTCCGGTGATGATGTCATACACCTGTTGATCGACGGCGATGGTTCGTTTCATTTGCGCTTTCGTCCCTTGTGCGTTTCACCGAAGCGGCCTTCGGCTTCCTGAATTCCGGGACGTGCATTGGTGTTCGACTCCCCGCAGCCGGTCAAGGCAACATCCCGGGGTGGCGACGCAGGGACAACACCGGGCATGCGCGCCTTCGGACGCGTGCGGACAGTGGATTGAGCGCCGTATCCCACGAGGCTGTTGTTCGCCGGTGTGAGCGGTCTTTCGTTTCAGGCCTGGTTACAGGTCGTTGACGGTGCGGCCGATCCGTCCGCGGGAGCGGCCGATGGTGTACTTCCAAAATCGGTTGTGGCCGGTTGCGTCGTAGTGGTCGTTGTGCCGGGCGTAAACGGTCTGTTCTTCACTAAGCGGGGTGCCGGTGGTGTAGTCACATTCGCGACACACGATGAGGTGAGTTTCGAGGTACGGGCGTTCGTCGGCGAGTTTTTCGCTGACGATGGATGCCACGATGAAGATGTTTTCGCTCATTGGGCTTCGGGTCCTTTCTTGCAGGTATTCGTCTCCGGCTACGAGGTGGCGGGGCTGGGCTCAGGGCTGGTCGGTGATGCTCGGGCGTTCGGAGCTGGTCGTGAGGGTGGCGGTGTCGTGGAAGAAGGCGCGGGTGGCCTCGACCGCGGTGATTGCCTCAGCGGTGGCGTAGGGGCAGGTGCTGCGCGGGATTGGCAGGGTCAGCAGCGCGTCGTGTGCGGTGGTGCGGGCGTCGGTCAGTGCGGTGGCGGGATCGGTTCCGCCGTCTTCGATGTGGTCGATCAGGGTGGTCCACCAGCGCGCGTACGCGCGGCGTTGGAGGGTTTCGGCGATCGCGGCGGCCAGGTTGGGTTCGTCGGTTCCGAGCAGGTGCGTGAGCCTTTGGCCGGCGCGCTGGGCGGCCTCGACGGCCTGGTCACGGTGGGTGAGCAGGGTCTGGTTGAAGTCAGCCACGGCTGAGCCTCCTGTTGGTCTCCCGGGTGGTTCGTGCGCCCGGCACGGTGCCGGATGGTGGCCGGGAGCGGGAGGGTGATGCGTCTTCACCCCTGGTGTCCAGTCGCGCGCAGCAAGTCCCCGGCAAGCCGTGTCCGGCCCGAGAGCCGTCGGCCGTCCCCGGAGGGAAGTGGATGTGCGCCCGGGGAGACGCCGGGCCGGTCAGGTGGAGATGTGGCGGCTTGACGGTGGCGCCGGAGTAGAGCGACCGTGCGCGCCCCGCCGACCAACGCGACCGGCTCTGGCGGCCGTAGGTGCAGGTCGCCGAGGATCTCGTGGTCCTGAGCCGAGAAGTAAAGGAGAGGCTCCGTTGATTCGTTGGGTGCCTGCTGACCCGCCGTACCGTGAGGCGGTGCACGCCCTACTCACCGAGACGGCGCTGAAGGTCGGCGCGCTCGATGGCGTGCCTGATTTGGATGATCTGCTGCGTGCGGTGGCGACCGCTCAGGTCCGGCAGTGGGGACTGCCGGGTGTCGACGCGCCGTTCCGGCTGGTGCGGGAGGCTCGTTTTCAGATCACGCGAACGATCGCGATCGAGCCACGCGATCGCGACGACCCCCTGATCGGCCTGGTCATGCAGGTGCTGGAGCGGCATCCGGCCGAACCCGTGGCCCGCATTCTGCAGGCCGCCGCCCGCAGGGTCTCCGGCCGCACCAGCGACCCACCGCCCGGTCGCTGACCAACGCGACCGGCTGGCCGGGCATCAGCACGCGGAGGGGAATGCTGATGCCCGGCCACTTTCTTCTCGGCCCGATCGAGGTTCAGGTCGTTAACCTGATGATGGCGTGCCGGGCTGCCTCATACGCCGCGAGGACGGCCTGGTCGCGGGCGTGGTCTGCGCATCGGCTGCCGCCGGGTTGCGGACTGCAGTCGGGGCACCATCCGTAGTAGTCCCGGTAGTCGGCGGCTTCTTCGAGTGCGGCGATGATGGCGGGCAGGTGCGTGACCAGCGGTTCGGCCGCGCAGGCGAACTCCCGCGCGGCGACCAGGACCTCGCTCATGGCCACCGGAGGGTCATCCGGTCGACGGTCGTTGCTCGGCGGTGGTTCTTCTTGGGTGAGAGCCGGCACGCGGGTGAGTGTTTCGGTGAGGTGCCGGTGTCGCAGGCGAAGCTGGGTGATGGCGGGTTGATGTTCGCTGGTGAACGGCTTGGGCATCGCCGGGCTATCGGCCGGTGGGTTGGGGCTGGGCATCGTGGCTCACCGCCTGTTGGTGGCCGGTGGCGTATCCGGGCCGGTGTCGGGTTGGAGCGCCGGTGCGGGGCCGACGGCGGGTCGCCAGGTAGGGACGGCGGTCCCTGGCGGTGGCGGAGTGGTGTGCGGCGGGGTGCCCGTACGGGGCGTGCCGGTGATGGTGGGGGTGGCGGATCCGGTTCCGGTGATGGTGTCGAGGTTGAAGATCGCCGTGTCGTGGTAGAAGCGGCGGGTCGCCTCGGTGGCGGCGTGATCTTGAGCGATGTCGAACCACGTCCCCACGCGCCGGGTGCCGCTGTGCAGGAGGGATTGGCGGGCGGTGGTGCGGGTTTTGGTGAGGGCGGCCATCGGGTCCATCCCCCCGTGTTCGATCTCGTCGGTCACGGTCATCCACCAGCGGGCATACGGCTGGGCGTGCGCAACGCGGCCCATCGCCGCCGCGAACTTGTGGTCCTCACCCTCGTCCAGGACGAACGTGAGATCGGCGCGGGCGCGCATCGCCTCGTCCAGCGCCTGATCGCGCAGGTTGAACAGGTGGTCGCAGAAGGCGTTCACGGTGTCCTCCTCGTGTAACGGGTTCGTTCTCGTGCCGGTTCGATGACGGCCCACGACGGGGCCGGGTGAGGGTGGCTCGCCTTGTCACGACCGGTCCAGGCAAAACCTCTGGGGCCCAGGGCGGGACGCAGCCGGGGAACCACCCGGGGGCCTCCGGTGTCAGGTGGTGCGCAGGGCGCGAGTGGCGGCACGGCCGATGACATCGGCGGTCTCGGCCGGGTTGGTGAGGGTGATCAGGTGAGCGCCGTCCATAGGGACGGCCATACCGAGCGCGAGCCACAGGACGGCGCAGCCGTGCCCGGTCAGGCGGTTGATGCGTTCTTTCCCGCCGATCAGCTCCGGCTCGCGGAAGAGGCCGTCGGAGACGATGACGAGCAGGCTGGCCGCGTCCGGGCGGGTCAGCTCCACGGCGGCGTCGAGGGCGTCGACGGCTTCGCAGAACTGCTCGTAGGGGTCGATGGCTTTGAACTCCCGCACGCGCGCCGGGGTTTTGCCGGGGTAGGTGATGGGCTGGACTCGTTTGCCGAAGATGACGGTGGCCGAGCGGGCGTCGGGGACGCTGGCGGCGGCTTTGGCGAGGATCCAGGCGGTGGAGGCGATCGGGGCGGCCAGTTCGCGCATGGATCCGGATACGTCACAGGCGATCCCGAGCCGCAGCGGTGGGGTGGGGGTGTGACGGCGGGTGGTCTGGGTGAACGGCTCGGCGGTGGGGGTAGCACCGGCGGCGCGTTGGGCGTCGGCGGCGAGCGCGCCGCGCATTCGGAGCCGTCCGGGTGGTGTCGTCGACGTGGTCGTGGTGGTGGTGCGTTCCCGGTGGGCGGCGGCCTTCAGGTGCCGGGCGAGCTTACGTGCGGCGGCTTGTTCGGCTGGTGTGGGTGGGCGGGTGCCGGTGATCCGATCCGCGCCGCTGCCCGAGCCGCCGGAGGTGAACACGCGCCCGGCGGCGTGGGTGGCGCGGCGGTGGGCGTCGCGTTCGGCGGCGCGCTTGGCCACGCGTGAGGGGCCAGCGGGCGGTGCGGGGGGTGCGTCGGCCTCGGCCACGGCGATCAATACGGCGGTGATCGCTTCGGTCAACGGTGACGGTGCGCTCGACTCGCCGGCCTTCCCCTCCTCTTCTTCTTCGTCTTCGGGGGTTGGCGGGGGTTCCTCTGGGTGGGCGTCGAGGATGGTGCACCAGCGGCGGCCGAGTTCGAGCATCGCCTCATCGTCGTCATCGGCGGTGGTGTGGGCGAGGTGCCATAGAGCGGACAAGGCGCTCAGGCGGCTCGCCCCGAGAACACCGGTGATGACGGCGGCGAGGGTTTCGGTCTCCTCGGCCTCCAAGACTCCGGCGTCCACGCGGGCGAGCACGAGCGCGGCGGCACGCGCGGCCTCCCACGGCGTCATCGCCACCTGCCGAACCTCCGCAGATGCCCCTGTCTTTGGACCGGTGCCGGTGGCGGGCGCGGTGGTGGTCGTCGCTGGGGTGGTGAAGTCGGCGAGGACGAGTTGGCGGGCCGAGGCGCGCAGCCATCTGCGGTCAGCGGGACGGCCGCGCAGATGCGCGGCCTCGATCCGCGATTCCTCCAGCATGGTCGCGGCCTCCAGATGCGCGCTGGTGGCAGCCTCGTCTCCGCCTCCGCCGGTGCTGGCGGGGGCGGTTGTGGTGGAGGCGTTGATGGCGGCGGTGCGGGCGTGCCAGTGGCTGTGACGAACATGCGCGCTCTCGTGCAGGAACACCCCCCACAGCGCCGGGTAGCGTTCGCGGTCTGAGGGGCGGCGGGGATCGCAGGTGGACGGTGCGTGGCCGAGGTGGGTGCCGTCGAGTTCGATGGTGGCCAGGGCGGGGATGAAACAGCCCGGCGAACCCTGCCCGGCACCGGGCGCGCAGGTGACGGTCAGGTCATCGCGGCCGGTGAGGGTTTCGGCCTGTTCGGTCAGCGCGGCCGATAGCCGTAGCCATCCGCCTGCGGGAATGCGCGGGTCGGGGGTGGTGGCGATCAGGTGACCGGTCATCACGGGTGTCCTTTCCGGTGCGGTGGGTGTGGGTCAGAGTTGGCGACCCAGGGCGAGCGGGGTGATCTTCTGGCCGTAGACCGAACGGATGACCTCGGCGGCCTCGTCGCGGTCTTCTTCGGGGACGATTCCGATCAGGTTCGCCACGGCGGCCTCGACCCCGAGGACGCGGGCGATCTTTTGGTAGGCGATCAGCTCGCGTAGTTGCGGTGCCCAGCCGATGACGCCCGCTTCGGCGCGGGCGGAAAGGTTGCGGGCGACTTTGATCGCACGGGAGTCGATCTTCAGGGTGCGGGCGAGGTCATAGTCGGTGGACACCCGGATCTGAGCGGAGAACCGGGAGGCGAGGGCGTCGGTGAGGACCGCGCCGTGGACGCCGGGGTTGTGCCCGGCGATCACGTAGAAGCCGTCTTTGGCGGTGATCGTCTCACCGGTGTGGGCCTTGACGGTGATCTGACGGCGGCCGTCCATCGCCGGGTACACCACCGCGAGCACCTTCGGAGAGATCAGCGTGGCGTCGTCGATGAACAGGCACCGGCCCTCGGTCATGGCGGTCACCAGCGGCCCGTAGACGAACTCATACGTCCCGGCCTTGGTCTGGGTGTACTCGCCGACGAAGTCGGCCACGGCGGTATCCCCGTCCCCCGCCACCGTGATCAGGTCATCAAAGGCCGCCTCGACCAGCGATGTTTTCCCCGTCCCCGGCGGCCCGTACAACAAGGCGGGGATGTGGGCTTTGCGTAGCCGCCGCAGCGCGTCCACATCCGCCAGGTCGGCCAGTACGCGCGGGTGGTAGGCCTGCCCGTTCGGGCGGCGCACCACCCCACCCGCCGGTTTCCCCCCGCTCCCCGAGGCGGGCTTCCCGGCGGGTGCGGCGGCCGGTGCCCCGGTACCGCCCGACTCGCTCGAGGTCGCGCCCGGTGAGGGCGGGCTGGCCGAGGGGCTGCCGGGGGACGGTCCACCGGCGGTGCCGCTGCTCGAGCCGCCACCGGTGGTGTGGTGGCGGGGTGGGGAGGTGCCTTTGGCAGCGTCGGCGGTGGTTGGGGTCGCGGTGAACCGGCGGGGTTTGGTGTTCACCTGCGCGGCGTGGCCGCTGGCCGTAAGGGTTTCCAACGCGTTCGCGACCGCGCCGGAGGACCGGTTGCCCAACGCGCGGGCGATTTGCCCGGGGGTGTGCGCGCCGGGTGTGGCGGTTAGGTGCGCGGCCACTTGGCGGCGTAGTTCCCCTTGGCCGAGGCGGCCGGTCGGTGTCGTGCGGGCGGCGAAACCCACCGGTCCGCAAGCGGTCGTCGTGGGAATGGCAGGGCTGGTCATGGCAGGACCTCCACAAACATCACGCGAACCAACGGGGCGGTGCCGGGGCGGGACGCCTTCCCTAAGGGGGAGGCCGCCCCGCCCCACGGGGACCGGTCAACTCGTGGCGGCGGCTTTCGCGCCGGATGCGGTGCCATCGGCGGTCTCGGTGGCGGTGGTGGTGAACCGGCGGGGGCGGTCGCAGGTCAGCACCGCCTGCCCTTCCTCGGTCAACTTGTCCAGCGCGTTGGCGATCGCGCCCGCCGAATGCCCGATGACCTTGCCGATCTCGTGCGGGGTCAGTTGCAGGCCCGGGTGGGCGGCCAGGTGCGCGGCGACCTTGGACCGCAACTCGCCCGGGTGCGAACGCGGTTGGCCCGACCCGCTGCGCGCACGCGGCTTCGCGGCGGCCTTGATCAACCGGCGGGCCTTCGCCGAGTCGCCGTAGATCGTCTCGGCGGCCTCCAACACCGCCGACCGATCGCCCGCGTTCAGCGCATCGCTGGCGGCGTTGATCACGGCGGTCAGCGCCGCCAACGCCTCGCGCGCCTCGGTCACCGCCGCCTCATCCATCGCCTCCCCCGCCGCATCACCGTCACCGGTCAGCTGGTCCGCATCGCCGGAGGCGTCGGTGTCGACGGTGGCGGTGGTGCCGGTGCCCGTGTCGGTGTCGGGCTCCTCGAGGGGCGAGGCGGCAGGGGTGTCATCGGCGGCATCCGGGACACCGGCGTCGGTGCTGTCGCCGTCGGCCGGGGTGGCGTCGGCGGGGGTGGCGTTCCAGGTGTCGGCGGCGCGCTTGCCACCGATGTTTCCGCCGGGGGTGCGGGCGGCGTACCCCGCCATCTCAAGATCCTTCAGCGCGCGGTGGACGGTGGCCTTCGCCACCCCCGCTTCCGTCGCGAGCGTCGCGGCGGTCGCACCGGGATTGTCGGTCAGCGCCGACCACACGGCCCCAGCGATCCGGTCCGGCGCGGGCCGGGTGTCGGCATCGGTGACGGTTTCCGGGGCGTCAGCGGCCGCATGAGCGCCGTTTCCGGCGGTGTTTTCCGTGGTGTCCACCTGGAGTTTGGCGGGGGTTTTCGTGGCCGTCATTGCGGGCTCCTTCTGTCGAGTCCGACACCATTGAATTGGTGGCGTGTTCCGTTGTTCGGAGCTCGACCATTTCTCCACACCGGCGACCAGGCAATAGGGCTAGCGAATTTTCTCGCTAACCGAAACGGCTGGACCACCTCACCTTCACAACCATGCCGATCAGCCGCTCTACCTCCGCAAACGCGGTCCAGTCAATAACCGCACGCCGATTCGAAACGGCTGGCCATACTTACCCACCGGCGACGGTATTCAACTTGACTTCACCTCGAGGTCGAGCCTTAATGGAATTACGACACCCGGACAACCTAAAAGAAGATCAGATTATGAAAGGGGAATGCCGCGTGTATGTCAGCGACCAGGAAGCCTGGATAATCACAAACGCTGGTTTGACCGTAGACGATCTCGAACAATTCTCCGAGATCAGCGATCTTCATGCATGCGCCGCCGATGGGGTGATCATCGCTGCACGGCTGATCACGCGGATCGAAGATGATCTACGGGCGAAGATCGAGCAGGCATATCGTGATCTTGAGTGTGCGGATGCCGCGCTGACGGCAGGTGAGGCGATCAACGGACGCGGCGTGCTCGAATACACCGCTACCGAGATCGACATGCTCGCCGCCCGCCGCGCCGACGCCTACACCGGACTCGCCGCCGCATGCCGCACCGCCGCCGCCCTACTCGCCCCCGCCCGGACGTGACAAAAGAGCCGGTGGGGCGGCTCGCCCGCCCCACCGGCGCCGAAGGTGACCGGTCTCTTTGAGGGGACTCGCCCGCAAGGCAGTGATCGGCGGGCGAGCCGGCGGCCGCATCACTCGAGCGATTCACGAGTAGCACCGCCAGGGAAATACACCCAACGGCACTCGAACCGAACGTCAACGGTAGTGGCATATCGCCTACCCGCCGCGCGCATTCGACACAAGGTTCGTTATGGGAGTCGGGAGGACCATCGGCATGCCCAGAACCGTCCTGGCCTGTGCGAACGGCGTCTGCCGGGGCTACCGGCCTGGTCGGTAGGCCGACCAGTAGAGGACCGGCAATCTCACCTAGGCCGCAAGCAAGTGGTGCCACACCCGGGCTTTCGCACCGACTGCACGGAGTCCCCTGGTGCAGCGGGGCCTGTAACCGCCGCCATCACCCTTAATCACGGCACCGGCCTGCATCGCCTCGCCCACGCATTTACCCGCCTTCCCGCTATGTTGCTCGCTGAGCACCGCGGTGTGTTCGATCAGTCGACCCGGAGAGGTCGACAGCACGAGGCTCACATGCCCTCGCCTGCCGTTGGTGCTCCTGCCGCCAGCGACCTGCTCACTCGGTACGCCGCTTCCCGCTATAGCCCCTCACCGCTGTGAAGCGGCGATCCGCCGGACGATCGATGCACGACCTGATCACAAAGGTCGCCGAGCAGCGCATGCACGAGATTGGGTTCGTCGGCCCTGGACGAGAACCTTGACACTCACCGCCCCGGCCAGTTCCTGGTCTTCTCTATCTTCCCTGCACTGGTGGAGTTCGACTGCGAACTCATCGACGCCGCCCTGAGAGGGATGCCGCCTCGCCTGTACCTCTTAAATGACGACACCGGGCGATGTCATTGCGGCAGGATGACTTGCGTGGGGATAACCAAAATGGACGACCCAAAGGCGACATCTGGGACTAATTACGGTCGCTTGGTGCTGTTCGCGTACGTGATCTTGTGGGACCTTGAACCGGCGCACCGGATCGAGCGGGCGTTGCTGATCGTGCGGCATAGCGTGCTGTGGCGAGAGGGCGGCGACGTCCGGCGGCGCGTGTTGAGGCGCTGTTACTACACATCACCGAACGCCGCGGGCCGACCGCGCGCCTGGCTAAGGATCCACCAGATCCAGGCCGCTCTCGATCCCGGACTGGCCGAGGCCATCGAGGGGCTATCCCGCGGCGAACGCGTCGCGTACGTCCTGCAGCGCCTGGAGGGCCTGACCGCCGAGAAAACAATTGCGGAACTGCGGCGGATGCGCCTGCCCGTACCCGACGCCGTCATCGGCCACGCGGTCGACTCCGTCGACGCCGCGACCGAGCTGGACCCGGACGAGCAGCGCAGGGCGATCACCGCCCTGGATGTGACGACGGTCCCCGTCTCACCGCGATGGTCACCACGCCGTGCCCGCCCCCGGCTGGCCGCGCTACTCGCCGGCGTCCTGGCAGTGGCCCTGGCCAGTGTGGTGCTGGGATGGCCAGAGAAGAAGGCCTCGCTGGCGGTGGAGACCCGAGTCGACGCGCATCTCGCCTCCCTCGGGATATGGCCGTCCCGCGGCGACCGTCTGCACGACCACGCACTGCTCGGCCGCGCACGCGACGCATGGGAGGGCGTACCGGAAAACCCCAAGGAAGACGGCGACGATTACGGACCCGTCAAGCTGTACGGCCTTCGCGCGGTTCCCCATCCCCGGCCCGAGCCCGGGACGCTGAAGGTGCTGTTCGCCGGAACCGTCGGGTCGCGGCGGAGCGTGGTACTCGCCGACGGCGACCTTTACGCGCTGTACTCCGAGTACTCCGCGGCCTCCAAGGAGGATCGTGGCGGGTCCCTGACCGTCCAGACCGATCCGCCGGGCATGTCCGGCGCCAGTCCGTTGGCTCTCACTCCCCCGGGTTCGGCCGGCGGGACGCGGCTGGCGTATCTACTTCCCCCGGCTGCCGACCGCGTGGAGATCGCGACGCTGGAGGACGCGCAGCCAGCCTGGCGGTCCGTGACGGCGCGGGACGGCGTACTCACCATGCCGGAACGCGACGGGCCGGCCTGCCACCGGACGCTTTTCCGTGTGTTCGTCGAACACGACGACCCTGGAGCCGGTGTGTTCACTGGCCTGGACAACCCTCTGACGATGACGCAGGTCTCTTGGTCCCCGCCGCCTACTGAGCCACCCGATAAGGCGGATATCGACACCCGCTTGGTTCGCGATGTGATCTGCAACGACGAGTCCTTCCCCGTGAGCTACACGAGAGTGATCGATGAGGTCAGCGTCGAGAGCTTCTGGCACGGCACGCTGCCCGAGGCGCACCACCAGGGCGCGCTCGCGAGCCTCCTCATCCGGTACGGATGGGAACCGGACAACCTGCCGCAGGTGCTACGGCCCGTGAAGCAGGAGACCCAGACCCTGCTCATCGACCGACCATCCGGCAAGCCCGGCACGGCGCAGATCGTCAAACACGCCACCGATGACGGCGAGGGCGGCCTGCCCGAAGACACCACCTACGCCATCGCCTCCTGGCACGCTCCGTCCCACCGCTGGTACATGGTCGCCGGCGGCACGCCGGCCATCGTCCGGATGCGGGCGTGGGGCAAGCACAACAAGAAGGTGGAGGGGAACACACTGATCATCCGCGGCCCGAAAACTCACGAGTTCTACGGACCGGAATGGCACACGAGCGTCGACGCCGAGACCAAGTCCGGCGAACCAGGGACACTGCCGTGAACCCTTCGAGACGTCGTATCGCCGAAGCCGGTTCCCCTCCAGAAGCCAGAACCGGTCGGCTTCATCGGGCTACCGTTGCTCCACATGACGCATGCCGAAATCGAGATCACCGCGGAGTTGGTACGGGATCTGCTGCGCGACCAGCACCCCGACCTGGCCGATCACCCGGTCTCGGCGCGCGTGGCTGGGACAACCAGCTGTGGCGGCTCGGCGACGACCTCGCCGTCCGGTTGCCCTGGGCGACGCGGTCCGCGGACGCGCTGCTGCGCAAGGAGCACACCTGGCTGCCCGCCCTCGCCCCTCGCCTTCCGCTGCCGGTTCCCGTTCCGCAACGTCTCGGCGAGCCCTCCGCGCGGTTTCCGCAGTCCTGGATCGTCACCACCTGGGTGCCGGGCACACCTGCCGACCACGCCCCCGTCACGCGCGGTGCGGAGACGGCCACCGCCCTGGCCGCCTTCCTGACGGCACTTCACCGACCCGCTCCCGAGCGGGCGCCCGCCAGCCGGGACCGCGGAGGCCCGCTGGCCGACCACTCCGAGGGTTTCCTCAAGCAACTCGCCTCGGCCACCGAGCTGGGACTCATCCCCGACCCTGACGCCGCCCGCGCGGTCTGGGAAGACGCCGCCTCCGCGCCCGGCTGGACCGGTCCGGCACTGTGGCTCCACGGCGACCTGCATCCGGCCAACGTCCTCACCGCGGACGGCACCCTCTGCGGCGTGATCGACTTCGGTGACCTCTTCGCGGGCGACCCGGCCTGCGACCTCGCCGCCGCCTGGACTCTGCTTCCCGACGACACCGCCGACCGCTTCCATGCCGCCTACCGGCCGGCCCCGGACGCCGCGACTCTGCGCCGTGCCCGAGGATGGGCGGTCGGACACGCCGTCGCCGCGATCCGCATCGCGGACGCCGGCGTCCACGGCCGGCCCGGCGGCAAGCCCACCTGGGGCCCGCCCGCCCACGCCGCACTGCGACGCCTCATCGCGACCCACCGCTGACCAACCGGCTTCCCCACGCGCCAGAAGACCGTCGCGCCGATCCCGGCCATGCCGGTGTCGGCCTTCGGGGGCGTCGCTGGTGAAACCGACTCGAATGTCGACGTCGAATACCACCGAAGGTGACACCTTCATCGCAGCGCCGGCGCTTACGGCGTCTCGTGGTGCGGAGATAGCCTCCGGGCGACGTTATGGCCCCCTGATCCGGAGGAAACATGGCTCACCGCCTGGTCGAGCGCGGTGTCCTGGCCGCCGTCGCCCTGTCGTTCGCCGCCGGCGCCGGATGTTCCAACACCGCCACTGGCAGTCCGTCAGCGCCCGCCCGCACAGCGTCGACCGCACCGAAGGCGGCAGGCGGGGCAATCCCGATGGGGCCCGGCCCGCAGCACCCCTACACCGTGCAGAATCAGCCGCCAGCCGGCAGCTGCCACTACCGCCATACCGGCGACGGTCAACCGCTGCCGGACTTCTCCTGCACACCGGGGGCACTGAACCCCGACGTCACCCAGGCGACCCTGGCCACGACGATCTGCCGCCCCAGCGGCTACACCCGCGGCATCCGCCCACCGGCCGAAATTACCGGCACCGAAAAGCGCGCGAACGCGGCGTCGTACGGCTTCACCGACTCACTCCACGACGCCGAGTACGACCATCTGGTCAGCCTCGAGCTGGGCGGGGACCCCAACGACCCGCACAACCTATGGGTCGAGCCGCCCTCCCCCGGCCACGCCCCGGGCAGCGGACCGAACAACCCCAAAGACGCCGTAGAGAACCACCTACACACCGCCATATGCGCGAGGAAAGTCACGCTCTCCGCTGCACAGCAGGCGATCGCCACCGACTGGACCACCGCCGAGTCCAGCCTTGGCTTGACGTAACCGCGGTCGTCCAGCAGCACTCTCACACGATCTTTCGGGCTGCGAGCTAGTCGGTTGAGCCCGTGAGCTGGCTGCGTAGGGGTCACCGCCCGAGATCGGCTTCGGTTATCTCGTCGAGGAGGTTGTTGAGGAGGTCGACTCGGCGTTCGGTGTGGTCGGCGAGTGCGGTAACGACCAGGCTCAGGTCCAGGTCAGGTATCCGGGCCAGCAGGTTTCGTAGGCCTGGCCAGCCGCCGCCGTGCCGGTAGAGGCGGTGCCCGGCGTGTGATCGGACTCCAATGCCCCAGGCGTAGTCGATCGGTGTTCCGTCATCGAGGTGTCCTGGGGTCTGCATGAGTGCGGAGATTCCAAGTTCGTCGACGTTGAGGGCGTGACTCCATCGCAGTAGATCGGTGGCTGTTGTCCAGACGCCGCCGTCGCCGAGGGAGAGCGGGGCCGGATGAGGGTAAGCAAGCGGTGCGGCACCAGCAGGGGGGTGGGGCCCGGTCCAATAGCGGGTGGCAGCCATGCCGAGTGGAGTGAAGAACCGGTGGTGAGCGAAGTCAGGCAGTGGCTGATCGGCAGCCCGTTCCACCGCCGCGGCAAGGCAGACGTATCCGGCGTTTGAGTAGCTATGTTCGGTGCCCGGGAGATAGTCCAGGGTTGAGTGCGCGTCGATCTTGGAGTCGGCAGGAAGACCGGCGGTGTGGTGGAGCAGGTGCCGAAGCCGGACCATCCTGGCCCATGCCGGGAGTTGGGGCAGCCACTGTGACAGAGGGGTTTCAATGTCCAGTTCGCCGTGTTGGGACAGCAGCGCGGCGCAGGCCGCGGTCATCTGTTTCGACAGCGACGCGGCGTAGACGAGCGTGGTTGCGGTCGCCGGGTCATCGCTGGACGTCCGCCCCTGGGTCACGAAGAGCGATGGTGCGCCCTCCTGCTGCAGGCCGACCACGATCGGCTCGTCGGTGCGGTAGCCGGCCTCGGCGATCAGCACCTTCATTCGTCGTCGAAGCCGTGACATAGACCAGTTCTCCCGTTGAGTCCAGTGCTGATCAGCTGCATGGTCCGGTGCCGGTAGCACGGGGGGTTAGCTGGCGGATGTTGTCCGTTCCGTTGGTGTATCGACGTAGTCGGGTGATCTCCTCGTACTGGGCGGTGAGACGGCCCAGGGCTCCGGTTCGAAAGTCGTGATCTCGACGATTGTCTCCTCTTGCAGAGTCGGCCAGCCGCTCTTTGAGCGTGGCAATCTCGTTTTCAGCCGCTGGATTCGGCCCTGCGTTCCCGAACGTGTCCTGAGCCGCCAGCTAGTTGGAGGGCGTGATCACATAGCCATCCTTAAAGTGTGTTTGAGAAGTGGTCTAAGCGGGTGTATTCGAGGGGGCACCGGCCGGTCCGGGGGCGGGGTGTCCGCGCGGGCGAGGCGGCGCGTCATGGTGGTGATGGCGGCCCAGCCAGGCGGAGCCTGACGGAACCGCGCGATGTGGGCGGGGGTGGCGATCGGTGTGGAGTGTGGGGATCGTTCCCGGTGCGACGGCGTTGGCTGGGTCGATGCTATGCGCGCCAGGCACGACGACCTGCTCACGATCGCCTGGTGCTGGTGTCGGCCTCCGGGTTCACGGCCGCGGCCGCCAAAGCCCGCCGCTACAACATCGAGGCCGTCACCCCAGGCAGCCCATCCCCGAAGACGGCCCCCACGTCCAGCTGCGAGCCCATCGCGCCGAATTCCGCGACCTGACCTACAAGGACCTCACCTCGCTGCGCGGCGTGATCGAAATCGAGAGGCGGACCCGCGCGGTCGACCTGACCGCCGACCACCTTGTGCTCGACGCCGAGGGCCGCCAGCTCGGGCACGCCGCCGATCCAGGATGGTCTGGGCGGGAAGGTGATCGTAGAGCGCGCCTTCCTCGGGAAACCGCCAGACGGACTTGCGCGTCGATTGTCGTCATCGACCACGCGGGGACGTCCGCCGGTGCGTCCGCGGCGGACGGCGACCTCCAGGCCGTTGCGGGTGTACGCGAGTCGGGATATTGCTGGGCGTTCTAGGCTGGACGCCCACGATGCGCGAGGGAGGCCGAGGGTGCGCCGGGAACCAAGTTTGACCTATCAGGGGGCACTGCAGATTCTCGGCTGTTACGAGAGGTCGCTCGTCGACCGGCTGGACCGGCTGCTGGGCGGGGTGATCTTGGGTGCTGGGGCTGTTGCGGGCGCGGCGGCGCTGGGCGGTCCGGCGGCGGCCCCGCTGGCAGGGTTACAGGCGCTGTGGGGATGGGTGGATCAAAAGAGCGAGGCGGTCTCGCTGCTGCGTCGGGTCCTCGATGGTGTCTCCGGTCGGCTGGCCGGGACTACCGGCAGCGACCGGATCCGACTGGTTGGTGCGGCGCACACCACGATCGTGGTGGTGTCCTTCTTTGAAGCGCTACGCGACCGCATCGGTACCGAACGCTTCGGCGCGCTAGAGCTGACTGATGAGGAACAGCGGTACCTGGCGACCGGCGAACTACGCGAGACGCACCAGAGCGCAGTGGAGTTCCTGTACACCGCTGATGTGCGCGCCCCATCCGCCACCTGCGGGTTCGTGGAGAACCAGCGATGGGTCCGCGACTGGATGGCAGGGGTCGCGGAACGCGTGAAACGGTTTTTGACGGGGCTGGCGGCGTGGGAGCATTCCCCGGCTTCGTTGGACGGTATCGAGGACATCGCGCTCGCGAAGTACCGGTCGTTCTACATCCAGCTCGCCGCAACGGTCCCGGAATTTAGGGTGTGGGCCGCTTTGGCCGAGCACGCCGCCACCCGGAGTGAGATCCGCGACGTGACCGCCGACGTGCTGGCCGTGCTGGAGGATCAGGGCGTCGCGCTGTCGCGCGTCGAGAGGCTGCTGAGTTTGGTGGCCGGCGTACCGCGGCCCGAGCCGGACTTGTGCGCGGTACTGCACCGCGTGAACCGGGGCGCGCTCGATGAGCACATCGTGTCCGAGGACGCGGTGCGTGCCGAAGAGGGGTTGGCCTTCCCGACACTAGGCGAGGCGTTCATCAATCCGCGCTGCCGGCCCCCCGCATCAGCCGGTGAGGCGGCGTCGCGGATGGAGGGAGACAAATGGGACCACCAGAGGCCGCGGGTGGAGGGAAACAACATATGGGAGCACCAGCGGAGGCTTCAGGAGGTGGACCTGGTCCTCGCCGCTCACCTCACGACACCCGAGGCCACGCGTGTCCCGATGCTGATCCTGGGGCATCCCGGCGCCGGTAAAAGTCTGCTGACCAAGGTCCTGGCGGCCCGGCTGCCGCCCGCGGCGTATACGGTCGTGCGGGTGCCGCTGCGCCGGGTCGGCGCCGAGGCGCCGGTGTATGAGCAGATCCAGCAAGCGCTCGACCAGGCCACGCACCGCCGCGTCGACTGGGGACGGCTCACCGAGCAAGGCCGCGCCACGATCCGTGTCGTGCTGCTGGATGGGCTGGACGAACTGCTCCAGGCGGCGGGAAGCCGGGGTGGCTATCTTCAGGAGGTTGCCGAGTTCCAGCGCCGCGAGGCCGACCAGGATCTGCCGGTCGTGGTCGTGGTGACCTCGCGAACCGTTGTGGCCGACCGCGTCACCGTCCCGGACGGCACCACGGTGGTGAGGCTGGAAGGCTTCACCACGGAGCAGATCTCCGCCTGGCTCAGCACTTGGAACCGGGTCAACGCTCCCGCGATCGAGGCCGGCACCGTACGCGGCCTGAGCCCACAGACCGCGTTGATACATCCGGAACTGGCATGCCAACCGCTGCTGCTGTTGATGCTCGCCTTGTACGCGGCGGATCCGGCGGCGCCGGCGCTGGACACCGGCCTGTCACAAGCCGACCTGTACCGGCGGCTGCTGACCACGTTCACCCGCCGCGAAGTAGCGCGGACTCAGCCGCCGTTGAGCGAGGACGAGCTGCATGAGGCGATCCACGAGCAGATGTGGCAACTGTCGGTGTCGGCCTTCGCCATGTTCAACCGCGGCCGCCAAGACGTGACCGACGCCGATCTCGGTGCCGACCTGGCCGCGCTCGACGACACGCTCTCGCCGCGGTCCATTGAACTGGGGCGCCGGCTCATCGGCCGGTTCTTCTTCATCCACACCGCCGAGGCGAACAGCACCGGCGAGACCCACCGCTGCTATGAATTCATGCACGCCACCTTCGCCGAATACCTGCTGGCCCACGGCGTGATCGACGTGCTGGCCGACACGGCGCAGGCGGCCTTCGCCGCCCGCCGCGGCCTTCCCGACCCCAATGACGACCTGCTGTTCGCGCTCCTTTCCCACCAGTCACTGGCCGTCCGCAGGACGGCCCTCGACTTCATGAAGGAGCTGGTCGACGAACTCGACGATCAGCGAGCTGCGCAGCTCCGCCAGACGCTGGAGCTGCTCATCACGGACTGCCGTCACCGCCATGGCTCAGACCGCTACGCCGCCTACCGGCCGGTGCCACTCGACCGCGTTCGCGAGCTCGCCGCGTACTCGGCGAACCTGATCGTGCTGCGCACCCTCGCCGGGCCCTCGCCCGGTTCCGTCTCGCTGGCGCACTTGTGGCCTGACCAGCCTGGACCTGGTGCCGTATGGCGCTCGACCACAGCACTGTGGAAGGCCGGGTTGGATCCCGTCGGCTGGGAGTCGATGCTCGCTACCCTCAAGCTGACCTCCACGCCTACCGACGCAACGCACCCGAGCGTCGCCTTGACCTCAAATGACATCGTCATTTCCGTCGATCCAGACATCAAGAACGCCATGCTGGTCGGCGACACCGAGACGGTGGCACGACTGCGATGGGGGGCCGCGCTACGTGACAGCGCCGACTTCCGTGGACGCAACTGGACAGAAGATGCCCTAACAACGCTGGTGCCCCTGCTGGTGCTGCCCGATCGCACACGGGGCCCCGACGCGATGTCCTATCCAGATCCCGGTCGGCGCGATTCCGCCGAGGAGGCCGACGTTCTGTGGACCGTGGCAATGATCTTGAAGCTCTACAGCCCGTCCCTGTCCGCGGCACAAGCGCATCTCCTGGTGGGATGGATGCTGAACTTCCCCACGCCGCACCCTCCCTTCGACGGATACGCCCTGGCGGCGGCGGTCGCCGCACATCCCTCCCTGCTAAACCGATTCCCCCAGCTGAACGACCCGGCGACCTATCGCCAAGCGTCAGGTGCATGGGTCCTGCTCGGTGACGAGCCACAGCCCGAGCCTCACCTACAGCGCCTACAGCGCCTGCGCGAGCTGTTGAAACCTCCCCCCGACACCGATCCATTCCCGCATTTCCGGCAAGTCCTGCACGCCTACCAGCAGACGCGAGGGTCATCATGACCGGCTGATACCCCAGCACCAACCCGGCCGGCTCCCGCGACCGCGAGAGCCGGCCGGAAACGTCTGACGCACCGTCTCCTTAGAGGTCCTAACAAAATGATCACTGTTGCCCGGTGATGGTGGGTCTGCCTGTTTGATCTTCGGTGTGAGGAAGGGTGAGCAGCCACCGTGGATCGTGGCCGACAGCTT
Organism: Actinoallomurus iriomotensis; assembly: GCF_030269445.1. Lineage (GTDB taxonomy): Bacteria > Actinomycetota > Actinomycetes > Streptosporangiales > Streptosporangiaceae > Actinoallomurus > Actinoallomurus iriomotensis. Next base: position 19 of record NZ_BSTJ01000011.1, on the reverse strand, counting down.
GTGGGAGCGGATCGAACCG
>NZ_BSTJ01000010.1 GCF_030269445.1 Actinoallomurus iriomotensis | reverse complement strand
ACGTCCGGTGAGTGCAGATGAACGCCTCCCGGCCCGGATCGACAGATCCGGTTGAGGACCCGAAGTCAGTCAGTTGGAGGGTCAGACCCGGTCGGGAGGCGCTCATCTACATCATCACTGTCAGTTGTAGAAGGTCGCGCTGTGGATGTCCACCGGGTTGGCGGTGTCGCCGGTGGTCACGCCGTACACGGCCACGAAGGCCGGACCCGTTGAGACCAGGCCGGTGTAGTCGCCGATCATCCGGCCGGAGCTCGTCGACGGCGCCGTCCGCGCGTCGAACGAGCCCTCGATGTGCCGTTCGCGCCAGGACGCGGGCTTCGTGCAGTCCGCCGAGCAGGTGACCGCCCAGAAGTCGGTGGGCAGGGTGGCGGCGGAGGTGTTCTTCCGGAAGTCGTAGTACGTGACCGCCACGGTGCCGGCGGGAGACACGGCGATCGCCGGTACCGCGGCCGAACCGGTGGGCGTCCTGTCCACGCGGACCGGGCTGGACCAGGTCTTCCCGTCGTCAGTGGACCGCGCGTACGCGACGTGGAAGGTGCCGTCGGCGTCCTGGCTCTGCCAGACCGCGTTCACCACCTTGCTGTCCGGCCGGGCCGCCAGCAGCGGCAGCGTGGCGTTCCGCACCGGGTCGCCCGAGTTGTCGGGGTCCGGGATCTTGGTGCCCACGGTGAACGGGGCCGCCACGTCCAGCGTCGGCGCCGACCACGTGGCGCCGCCGTCGGTCGAGCGGATGACCTGGGTGGCGGCGGTGGTGTTGGTCTCCTGGTGCATGCCGATCAACAGCGTCCCGTCGGCCATCGGCACCAGCTCGGTGCCGATGGCGCCGCTGTTGGCCGGGAAGTCGTAGGCCTTCTTCGTGGTCCAGGTACGCCCGTCGTCGGTCGACTTCGCCAGGTAGACCGGCTGGACCCAGTCGCCGTTCGACTGGGTGTCGACCCGGTCCCACACCGCGTAGACCACGCCCGGGTGGTACGGGTCGGCGGTGACCGCCGGTCGGTCGTTGAAGAACTCCGGGTCGTCGTCCCGCTGGAGGGTCACCGGGGCGTCCCAGTGCTCACCGCCGTCGCCGGACCGCGACACCAGCATCGCCGTCACCTCGCCCGTACGCGACAGCGAGAACGACGCGGCCACCGCCGTACCGGACGGCGTGACCGTCACCCAGTGGTCCGTCGTGACGTCGTAGTCCCCGCCGTTGGCGGCGGTACCGCCGTTGCACCGGGAGAACGCGGGCTGGGCCGCCGACGGATGCCACGTCGCGCCGTTGTCGGCGGACACGGCGGTGACGGCCCCGTTGCTGCCGTACCGGTTCCACCGGTCCTGCTGGTACACCGCGACGAGGTGCCCCGGCCGCTTCGGGTCCCGCGCCACCATGGGCTGGACCTCGGTGTTCGGGTTCAGCACGTAACCGTCGCCCTCGGGCAGTCCACAACCCGCCGGCAGCGCGCTGCCACCCGATACCCGCACCACGCCGGCGGGGTCAGAACCATCCGCGAACGCGGACTGAGTCACAAAGGCGCAGGCGCACAGGGTGGCCGCCGCGGCCACCACTGACCTGGAAAGTCGTTTCAACGGTGCCTTTCCTCATCCTCGATGGGGGTGTCTCCATGGGGACGCTGCCGCCCACCGGGCAGTGCGCTCCCAAAGGCGCCAAAACAGCAGAAGCGACGCTAACAGTTTCAAGATCATTAAAGAGTGTTCTTCTGCCTTCTCGGCGCGGTCATCATTGCCGCCACAACGCCTTGATCAGTCGCTGGCGCTGATCAAGGACCGGCGTCTCCCTGCGACGGCGGGTCGTCTCTGGCCGATTGCGGCCAAGGGGAGGCACCGAAGGCTGCTCGCTGACGGTGCCGATGCGAGCCGAAACCAACGGAATAATCGGCGATGCTCTCATCGCCATCGGTCCGGACCGTCCCGACTATGAGGAATGGGACTTCTGGATATCCAAGCACGAGGAAGACGACGAGTAATCGTTGGTCGTCATCAGTGGCTCTCCTAGTCCCTGCCGGTGGCGATGGCGAGTGCCGCGGCCACGGTGTCGGGCAAGGTCTCGCGGACGGGGACGCCGTGGCGTCGGGCGACGTAGATCAGGTACCGGTTCCGCTCGGGGTCGGGGCAGTCGGGTGGGCAGCCGAGGACGGCTCGGCCGGTGGTGACGTCGAGGCCGAACTCGACGTTGGTGGTGAAGCCCGGCATCGTGCGCAGGTCGCGCGGGATCCAGAACAGGATCGCTGAGGCCGTGGCGCGGGCCTCGGTCTCCCAGTCGACCTGGTCGTCGTAGTGGGCCGCGCGGATGCCGTCCCGGGACTCCGGCGTGAGCACGGTCAGCGGTTCGGGCCTGGTCCATTGCGCGGCGAGTGCCTCGACGGCGGCGGGTCGCCAGGACGGCACCTCGCTGCGGCGTGGCGTGGGGCCGGCCAGGAACACGCTGGTTCCGCCCGCGGGGATGGGCTTGCGGGCCCATACGAGCGTCAGGGGCCCGGTCATCGGGTGCCTCCGGTCTGTCGGGCGGTGCGTTGGGGCGTCCAGGGCAGCGGCAGACCGTCGCCGCGCCGGCGGGGTACCACGTGCAGGTGAAGGTGGCGGACCGTCTGGGTCGCGGCCGCACCGCGGCTGGTGATGACGTTCGCGGACGCGAGTTCGCCGGCGAGCTGCGCGGCGGCCGCCATCGTGCGAGCGGAGACGGCCGGGTCGGTTCCGACGTCGGCGACGTGGGCGTGCGGGATGACCAGCGTGTGCCCGGGGGTGACGGGATGGAGCGGCCGGATCGCGATGACCTCGGGCCACTCGCGGACCACCGCGGCCGGCGCGCGTCCGGCGATGATCTCGCAGAAGACGCATTCCGCCTGTGCGGGAACGTCGTGGATGACGTCCACGGGTTCTTCCCTCCTGGGTGTGAGACGCGGCTTCTGACGCGCACGACCGGGCCGGGAGATGCGGTGGCGGGGGCGAAGCGGGTGACCTCAGCCTCCGGTGACCTCGATCCGCAGGACCCGGCAGGGGCCGCTCACCGCCTTCGAGCCGACGAACCGGGGCGAGGGCGTCGTGACGAAATCCTCCTCATGACAGATCGGAGTGCGCACGATCAGGTCGGCGGCGCCCTCCGCGACGGCTTTGAGCTTCTCCGTGTGCCCGTTGGAAGAGCGGGAGACCACCGAGACGACCGCCGGTGCGCTGCTCTCGGGCAGCGGGCCCGCGGGACGGGACCCCGGAACCTCGGCCGTGAGGACACGGCCGGTCTTCAGCTTCACCAGCCCCAGATAGCCGTACACGCCGGCGCAGCCACCGGTCTGCCGGGTGGAGAAGCCGACATGGAACTCGAGCGCCGGCGGCGCGCACGATGACGCACCCCGGAACCGGTCCGGGCCACATGCGTAGGCCAGGCCCGCCACCCCGATCAGGACCGCGGCGCAACCCAGCGGCGACCGTGAGTTCCTGACGTCCATCGCGCGCGCTCCTCGGCCTCGTCGGACACACCGCCCTTCACGCGGCGCCCGCCGTGATCAGGGTAGGACGGCGGGCGCGACGGGCGCACCGGGTAGGTCAGGGGGCGTCGACGATCAGGACGAGGGAGGCCGACGGGATGACCGCGCGGCTCGCGTGATTGCGGCGAACTCCGTGATCCCCTCCAAAGCACGTTCTCATGTGCTACGTGGTGCGTCTTTTGTGCACCAGCGCCCAGGCGGCCTTCTGGACCAGCAGGATGGCCGCGCCGGCGATGACCATTCCGGACAGGTTGACGCCGAGCTGGACGGCCGAACCCCAGATCTCGCCGTTGTGGGAGAGCGCGAGGGCGACCGCGATGTTGCCCGCGGCGGGCACTGTGGTCACCGAGATGAAGACACCGACCAACGCCGAGGCCTTTCCGGCCGTCAATGACAGTACCCCGGCCGCGCCGGCGAGCACCGCCACGATGAACGACCACCGATCGGGCCGGTAGACGAACCCGGTCTGCGGCCGGTGGGCCGGCAGCTGATCCACCGCGATGACGCCCGTCCACCGACCGACCAGCGCGCAGACGAACGTCACCACGATCGCGACGGCGAACCCGGCGGCCAGAACGCCCAGGGCGCGCCCGATCCGCCGCCAGTCACCGCGGACCAGGCCGTACGAGATGGCCGCCATCGCGCCGAACTCCGGTCCGAGCACCATGGCACCGACGATGAGGATCGAGCTGTCGATGATCGCGGCGATCCCGGCGAGCATCGTCGCCAGGACCAGGAACGTGACGAACGACCATGTGAATCGGGTCTCCTCCTCCGTACGCTGGTCGATCTCCTCCCACACGACCGCGTCGTCCCCATGTCCCGGGGCGTTCTCCTCTGCCGCCTCGGCGACATGGGAGATCGACACGTCGACCCGCTCCAGCGCGATCGACCCCTCATCCTCCAGCCCGAGGCGGCGCAGCCCGTCGATGACTTCGTTGACCGCCTCGCGGGCGACGTCGCACATGACCAGGTCGCCGATCGGTTGCCGTGCCGCTTCGGGCAGCACCACCACGTTCGTGACGCCGGGGCTCTCGCCGAGCAGCCCGCACACGTCATCCGTCCGATCCTTGGGCGTGATCGCCCGCAGGTGCAACATCTCCGACCCCGACCGTTTCGCCCGCGACTTGACGGAGAACATCGTGCCGCATCGCGACCGGCGATCCGCCCGGCCACAGGGGGGACGGGCATGATCAGGCCGTGATCGTCCGGCAGGTCGAAGATCGCGGCGCCCGCCGTCCTCAGGGTGGGACGGCGGGCGCGACGGGTGGGTCAGGGGGCGTCGACGATCAGGGCGAGGGAGGCCGGCGGTACGGCCGCGGGGCTCGCGTAGTTGGCGTCCGCGGCGGCGCGCTCCGCGGCGTTCGGTGTGGCGTTGGTGCACGAGACGCCGCCGGTCGAGCCGGACATCAGCGAGGAGCACGGGCCCGGCTTGTTGTCCGGCAGGCCGAGGCTGTGGCCCAGTTCGTGGGCGGCGATGCGGATGGTGTTGTAGCCCTCGTTGACCGCCTCGCGGCCGAAGTAGACCGTGCTGTGCCGGCCGCCGGGGCGGGCCGGGCCGAGGGTCGTCTCCGGCCAGCCGTCGTAGGCGACGATCTTGATCTCGGCGGTCTGGCCGGTGGTGGCCTCGACCAGGCGCACGTTCTGGAGACTGGCGTTCCAGGAGTTCGCGCCGGCGACGACGGCGCTGCGGAACTCCGCGGCCTGGCTGTCGTCGTAGTGCAGGACGGTCTGCGCGAGGGGATGCGGTGCGGCGTAGGCCGTCGGGACCACGACCGCCGAGAGGGCGAGTGTTGCGGCGCAGGTCAGCATGCGGGCAGGGGTGCGGTGGGCCATGGCGGGGCCTTCCTCGACGGGGCACGGGGGGTCAGGTCCGCCTCAGACTATTCATGACACAGTGTCGTAACAAGCAGCAAAGCAAAGAGTCACCGGATGCGGCCGGCGGCTCGTCAGCGACGGTCAGCGGATGATCAGTGGCCGGTCAGCGGCTCCCCCGACGATCACCGGTATGACGAACAACGGGCTGACCAACACCAGCGTCCTGATCTCCGGCGCGAGCATCGCCGGTCCCGCTCTCGCGTACTGGCTCCGCCGGTACGGCTGCGACGTCACCGTCGTCGAGAAGGCACCCGCCCTGCGGCCCGGCGGCCAGGCCGTCGACTTCAAGGGCGCGACGCACCGTACGGTCCTGGAGCGCATGGGCATCCTGGAGGACGTGCGACGGCTGCGGACCGGCGGCCGCGACCAGACGGTGGTCGACGCGGACGGCCGGCGTCTCGCCGTCATCCCCGGCGAGTTCACCGGCGGGGAGATCGAAATCCGACGCGGCGACCTGGCCCGGCTGCTGTACGAACGGACCGCGGACGGCTGCGAGTACGTCTTCGGCGACTCGATCACCTCGCTGACCGAGACCGACGGCGGTGTCGAGGTCACCTTCGAGCGTGGCGCGCCGCGCACGTTCGACCTCGTCGTCGGCGCGGACGGGGTGCACTCCAACGTCCGGCGGCTGGCGTTCGGGCCGGAGAGCGAGTTCGTGCGCTTCCTCGGCCACTACTACGCGCTCGCCGACGTCGGGCTCGACGGCGACCCCGCCATGTACAACGAACCGGGGCGGATGGTCTCGCTCGGCGGGCCGAAGGCGCCGGCGTTCCTGGTCTTCGCCTCCGAGCGCCTCGACTACGACCGCTTCGACGTCGACGGGCAGAAGAAGCTGCTGATCGACGCCTACCAGGGCGGCGGCTGGCGGACCTCCGAGGTGCTGGCCCGGATCCCCGGCGCGAGGGACTTCTACCTCGACTCGATCAGCCGGGTGGAGGTGGAGCACTACTCCCGTGGCCGGGTCGTGCTGCTGGGCGACGCGGCGTACGCCAACACCCTCGGCGGGTTCGGCACCGGGCTGGCGATCGTCGGCGCGTACGTCCTGGCCGGTGAGCTCCTGGCGGCACGGGGCGACCACCGTACGGCGTTCGCGCGGTACGAGGAGGGGTTCCGCGACTATGCGGCGATCGCCAGGAAGGGCAACGCCGGGCCGTTCCTCGCGCCGCCGAGCGCGCTGCGGATGCGCATGCGGAACTGGATGTTCAACTCCACGCTCATGCTGCGGATGATGCTCAAGCTGACCGACCGGTTCGCGACCGGGATCGAGCTGCGGGACTACTCGTCGGTGTGAGCGCCGCGACGGCGGCGCCAGGCCGCCGCCGCGGTGTCGTCGTCGCTGGCCAGCACGGTCCGCAGGAACTGACGGGAGACCGGGCTCGGCCGGCGCACGCGGGAGGCGGCGAGGGCGATCTGATACGTCGGCGGGCGCGGTCGTACCGGGACGAACCGCAGGTCCTTGACGTCCGCCGTGATCGGCACCGGCACGAACGCGATGCCGGCCCTGAGGCGGACGAGGTCCAGGATGCTCGACATGTCGCCCGTCTCGAAGGTGATGTGCCGCTGCTGGATCCCGGCGGTGACGAACGCCCGGTCGACCGCGCCGCGTACGCCCCAGCCCGGCGGGAAGTCGATGAACGTCTCCTCGACCACGTCGTGGAGGCCGATGGACGGGGCGTCGGCGAGGCGGTGGCCGGGCGGGCACGCCAGCACCACCTCGCCGTCCGTCAGCGGGTACAGGTCGATGCCGGGCACCGCGCCGATGGTGATCAGCACGGCCAGGTCCATGCTGCCGTCGCGCAGCCGCTCGATGTGGCCCGCGGCCCCGCGCGCCTCGGGCGCCCGCAGCCGGATGTCAACCATGGGGAACCGCTCGCGGAAGACGGCCAGCGACTCGCGTATGTGATCGGGTGTGACGCCGAACAGCACGCCGAGCTCCAGCGTGCCGCGCAGCCCGCCGCCGGCTTCCTGCACCGCCTGCCGCGCGTGCCGTACGGCGGCCAGCACCCGCCTGGCCTCGGGCGCCAGCGCCCGCCCCGCCTCCGTCAGGGTGATGCGCTGCGCCATGCGGTCGAACAGCGGCGTCCCGAGCTCGCGCTCCAGGGACCGCACCGACGTGGAGACGCCCGACTGCACGATGTGCAGGCGCTCGGCCGCCCTGGTGAAGCTCCGCTCCTCGGCGACGGCCAGGAACACCTCGAGTTTCCGCGTCTCCATGTCATCCCGCCATCTCTGATCCGGATCGGGCCATCCGACTTTGATGTTGGACATCGATGGACGAGTGGGCGAAACATCGAACTCATGGGGCCGCAGCGGACAGACCGGCGCACACCCTGATCCACCTGGAGGAACATGTCCACCCTACTCATACGCTCCGGCCATGTGACCAGCCTCGACGAGTCGATCGGCGAGATCCCCGACGGGGACGTGCTGATCGACGGCGACACGATCACGGCGGTCGGCCGGGGGCTGGAGGCGCCCGGCGCGAGAGTCGTCGACGCCGCCGGGAAGATCGTCATCCCCGGCCTGGTCGACGCGCACCGCCACGTCTGGCAGAGCGCGATCAGCGGCGAGGCGTCTCCCGACAACTGTCTCGGGGCCGTGCTCGCCGAACCGCCCGACCGGTACGGACCCGAGGACGTCTACGCCGGTGTGCTCCGGGGCGCCCTGCGGGCGATCGACTCCGGGGTCACGACGGTCGCCGACTGGTCCCAGATCATCACGACGCCCGCCCACGCCGACGAGAACGTGCGCGCCCTGCGCGACTCCGGCATTCGCGCGCTGTTCCTGTACGGGCCGCCGATCGGCGACGACGTGATGAAGTGGTTCGCGGAGAGCACGGTGCGGCACCCGGCGGACGTCCGGCGCGTACGGTCCGAACTGCTCTGCGACGACACCGCGCGGGTCACGATGGGCCTGGCCCTGCGGGGACCGGAGTTCTCCACTCCGGAGGTCACCGCGGCCGACTTCGGACTGGCGCGCGAACTCGGCGTGCCGATCAGCATCCGCTCCGGGCTCCCGGCGTACCTGGGCCGGTCCCGGACCATCGACACCCTCGACCGGCTCGGTCTGCTCGGCCCCGACGTGCACCACGCCCACGGCGTGCGCTTCTCGGGCGCCGACCTGGACCGGATCGCGGCCACCGGCGGATCGGTCGTCGCCTGCCCGATGGCCGACGTGTCCATGGCCAGGGCGACCGGGACGGGCCGGTTCCCCGTCACCGGCCGCGCGGTCGCGCACGGGCTACTGCCGGCCCTCGGCACCGACCTGGCGGCCGACGGCAGCGCCGGGTTGTTCGGGGAGATGCGCAGGGCGCTCGCGAGCGAGCGGGAGCGCGCGATCGCCGTCGCGTCCACGCACGGCGAGACGCCGGTCCATCTCACCGCGCGGGACGCGCTTCGGTTCGCGACCGTCGCCGGCGCCGCGGCGCTGGGCCTCGGCGGCCGCATCGGCACCATCAGCCCCGGCAAGCGCGCCGACCTGACGATCGTGGACGGGCCGATGGCGCCCTGGCGGGACCCGGCCGCCGTCGTGCTCGAGTCGCGTGCCGCCGACGTCGACACGGTGATCATCGACGGCGAGGTGGTCAAACACGCGGGCCGCCTGGCCGGGCCGGCCGCGCGCCGGGCCTCGCATCTGCGGGAGGCGTCGCACCAGCGGCTGTCCGCCGGGACCGGGCTGGTCCCGGCCTGACCGGTCAGACCTTGATGACGCAGCCGTGGTCGTCGGTGTGGTCCGCCGTCTCGTCGTCGAACCAGACACCGCCGGTGGCCAGGTAGCGGAACCGGTGAGTGCCCGGCGTGAGGGTCACCGAGACGCTGCGGAAGCCACGACGCCGCCGGAGCAGCTCGTGCCGCCCGGGCTCCCAGCCGTTGAAGTCACCGACGACGCTGACGACACCGGGCGGCTCGTCCAGGGGCAGCCTGAAGGTGACGCGGGTCTTGTGACCGAACAGCGGCGAACGCCTGAGCATGGGGAGACTCCTCGTACAGGGGGATATGCACGAAGATTCTCCCTTCTAGCGACAGGGTGGGATCAAGTCGACACGGCGTGTAACGCAGAATTCACGCGGTCGGGTCAGGACGGTTTGCCGGCGCTGAGGGCGCGGGTGCCCATCCACGGCCCACCCCACCACATGCGCCAGCCCAGCGGGCGGACCCGGACGTCCGTCAGGCCGAGGTCCGCCAGCCGGCGCCGGTGGTCGTCGATCGCCGCCATGTCGGCGATCAGCAACCGCCCGCCGGGGCGCAGGACGCGTACGGCCTCGTCGATGGCGCGGGTCCGGGCGCCGGGGTTCTTGATGTTGTGGATGGCCAGGCTGGAGACGATCACGTCGAAGGACGCGTCGTCGAACGGCAGCGCTGTCATGTCGCCGGTGCGCAGCTCGATCCGGTCGCGGACGCCTTCAGCCTCGGCGTTGCGCTCGGTCACCGCGGGCGCGTTGCCGGACTGATCGACGGTGCGCCACAGGTCGACGCCGACGGCTTCGCCCGCCGGCAGGCGTTCCGCCGCCATCAGCAGCACCGCTCCCCTGCCGCAGCCGAGGTCGAGCAGCCGCTCGTCGCCGCGCAGGCCGAGGTCGTCGAGGAGCCCGGACCAGACCACGAACTTTCCCCGCCGCGTCGTGTGGAGGTACAACGCGACGCTGACGAGCTCGATCGCGGCGACCGCGAACGGGATCCAGCCGAATGCGATGCCGAAGCCGAACGTCACGCCGATCCCGGCGAACACCATCCCGACGACGGCGCACGCCAGACCGAACACGACGTACGGTGCGTCCACGCCGTAGGATCCCCGTCTCCGCACGGTCGTCATGAGCGGCACCGTACCTCCGGGACGGCGCACGGCGCAGGCCCTCCCGTACGACGCCGCGCCGACTTTATTGCCGTGTGACAACAATTACGGCCACACGGCGTCACCACGCGCCGGTGCGCCCCTAGAATCGGACCTGACCGTGCCGGACGACTCTGAAAGCCGGCGCGCCCCCATACCCGCTGTGGGCTCGCGGTGTGAGCCCGCCATGACAGGAGTCGCGATGGCCGCCCACGCGCCAGTACGCCCCTACCGCATTCTGCTCGTCGAAGACGATCCCGCGGACGCGCTGCTGGTCGAGGAAGCCCTGCTCGACGGCTCCGAGGGGGATCGTTCCCTCGTTCAGATGTCCGACGGCGTCGCCGCGCTGGAGTACCTGCGCGACCCCGCTCAGCCGCGCCCGGACCTCATCGTCCTCGACCTCAACATGCCGCGGATGAGCGGCGCGGAGATGCTGAAGATCCTCAAGCAGGAGCCCGCGCTCAAGGCCATCCCGGTGGTGGTCCTCACCACGTCCGCGGCGGACGAGGACGTGGCGTCCGCGTACGCCACCCACGCGAGCGCCTACGTCGTCAAGCCCGTCAACCTCGACGACTTCATCGAGGCCGTGCGCAACATCGACACCTTCTACCGGGAGCTCGCCGAGCACCTGCCGGGCGACCCGCGCAACGGCGGCTGAGGCCCCTATGCCTGCTCGGCCTCCTCGGCATGCTCGGCCTGCTCGGCCTCCTCGTCCGGCTCCGGCGAGCTCTCCCGGGCCGGCAGGGTGAAGGTGATCCGGGCGCCGGGCTCGTGGTCGGGGTCCACCCCGATGGTGCCGCCGTGGAACTCCACGATCTTCTTGCACATGGCCAGCCCGATCCCGGTGCCCGGGTAGGCGTCGCGGGTGTGCAGCCGCTGGAAGATCACGAAAACCCGCTCGGCGTACTCCGGGCCGATCCCGATGCCGTTGTCGGTGACGGCGAAGTGCCACATGTCGTCCTGCTGCTCCGCGGTCACCCGGATCTCGGGCGTACGGTCGGGCGAGCGGAACTTGACCGCGTTGGACAGCAGGTTCTGCAGCAGCAGGCCGAACTGCCCAGGGTCCCCGGTGACGGTGGGCAGCGGATCGTGGGACAGGCGGGCGCCGGCCTCCTCGATCGTGATGCTCAGCGTGCTGACCGTCGTGGCGTACACCTCTTCGAGGTCCACGTCGACGCGGGCCACGTGTACCCGGCCGACGCGGGAGAACTGCAGGAGGTCGTTGATGAGCGCCTGCATGCGGTTGGCGCCCTCGATGGCGAAGTCGATGTACTGGTTGGCCCGCTCGTCGAGCTGTTCGCTGTAGCGGCGCCGCAGCATCTGGCTGAAACTCGCCACCTTGCGCAGCGGCTCCTGCAGGTCGTGTGACGCGACGTAGGCGAACTGCTCGAGTTCGGCGTTCGAACGCCGCAGGTCCTCGGCCTGGTCGGCGAGCTGGTCCCGTGCCTCTCCGGAGAAGACCAGCTCCTCGGTGAGGCGCTGCCGCATCGCCTCCACCCCGGTGGCCAGCCGCCGCAGGTCGGCAGGGCCATAACCGGTGATCACGTGGCCGAAGTCGCCGTCGGCGACCAGCCCGGTGTCGGCGGCGAGCCGTTCCAACGGCACCGTGATCCCGCGCCGCAGGCCGACGAACATCAGCACGGCGAGCACGAGGATGACCACCGCGATGCCGGCGAAGACGGCGTTCCGCTCGGTCTGCACCGTGCGGAGGTCGGCGCGCCCGTCGGCGCGGGCCTGCGTCAGGTGCTGCTGCTGGGCGGCCATCGCCGAGCGCAGCGCGTCGAACTCGGCCTTGCCCTCGGACGCCCGCTCGCTCGCCAGGCGCGTCACCGCGTCGCCCTTCCCGGTGACGATGGGGTCGGCGAACCACGCCCGCCAGATCTCCGCGCGGTGTATCACCAGCGCCAGGTCGGCGCGCTCTCGCGGGCCCACGGACAGCGTGCGCAGCGCCCGCAGCGCGGTGGCCTCCTGGGCACGGCCCTCGTTGTAGGGGTCGAGGAAGTCGGAGCGGCCTGACAGGCCGTATCCGCGGACGCCGGTCTCCTGGTCCAGCATGGCCGCCTCGTAGTGGATCGAGGCGATGAGCGCCGACGACTGCCGGTCGACCAGCTGGTCGGTGACCGCGCCCTCGTGGCTCAACACCCAGACGCCCAGCCCGCCCAGGATCGCCAGCACCGCGAGGGCGGCGCCCACGCCGATCTGGAGCCAGCGCCGGGTGGTCAGCCGCGACCATCCCTCCGCCGGCACCCGCTCCACCGCGCCGGGGACCTCCTCTGCGGGCGCGGTGTCCGCCTCCTCGGCGGGCTCCACCAGGGAGGACGAACGGGATTCGGGGGCCATGAACTCTCCGCGCAGGGGTCGACGAGCCGGGACGTGGCACGGCACGCACACGATATCTCCGCGGAGAGCGGCCGCCGAACGAACGGCGGCCGTCGACCGGTCCCTAGCCGCGCGCCCCGACCGTGGCCTTGCCGCTGCGGACGGCCTCCGTCGCGGCGTCGGAGGTGTCGTAGATCGGCAGGACCCGGACCAGCTGGGTGATCTCAAAGACCTTCTGGGCCTGCGGGGACGGCGCCGCCACCGCGAGGGAGCTGTCGTACGGGCGGAGCCGGTGCACCACGCCGACGAAGACGCCCAGGCCGATGGAGTCGACGAAGTCCACGTCGCTCAGCTCCAGCACCAGGCGGTGGTGCCCCTCGTCGATGAGGCGGATCAGCAGATCGCGCACCCGGGGCGCGGTCGCGACGTCGAGCGCCCCGGCCAGTGTCACGCTCACGATGCCGTCGTCCGTCACGGTGTGCTCGACGCTGAACTCCATGCCGTCCTCCAATGACTCCCGGCATATCACTGACGATCCGCGCCGCCCGGGTGTTCCCGTGGTGGCCACCCCGGAACCGTTCCCCGGCGACAGCTTCCTCTCGCCTGGTCACACATTATGGCCGCGAATGTGATACGACGCGACGGGGCGGCCCGGCCCGAGGAGGTAGGCGCCGGTTCCGGGCGCGAACGGACCGGGCCGCCCCGCCTGGACAGGCCCCCTACCCGGACAGATCGCGAATACACGGAGAAGACAGATTCCGTCACCTTATGTGACGGTCCGCAGCTCGCGGAAGAACGCCCGGACGTCGCCGACCAGCAGGTCCGGTTCCTCCATCGCGGCGAAGTGGCCGCCGCGGTCGAACTCGGTCCACCGCACGATCTCGTCCGCCCGTTCCGCGAGGTGACGCAGCACGATGAAGTTCTCTTCCGGGAAGACGGCGAGCGCGGTGGGTGCGGTGGAGGGCTCGGGCGGCTTTCCCCAGTAGTCGGCGTGCGCCCGCTCGTAGTAGATCCGGGCCGACGAGCCGGCCGTGCCGGTCAGCCAGTACAGCATGACGTTCGTCAGCAGCCGGTCGCGGTCGACGGCGTCCTCCGGCCGCTCGTCGGAGTCCGTCCACTCCTTGAACTTCTCCACGATCCAGGCGAGCTGCCCGACCGGGGAGTCGGTCAGCCCGTACGCGAGGGTCTGCGGGCGCGTGGACTGGACGACGGCGTATCCCGTGCGCTCGCTCTCCCACTCCCGCATCCGGGCCCAGGAGGCGAGCGTGCGCGCGCGTTCGGCCGGATCGAGCGCGGCGAGTTCCTCTGGCGTCGGCTCAGAGGACGCCCCCGTGCCGGGGATCAGGGTGAGGTGCACGCCGATGATCTGCTCGGGGTGGGTGCGGCCGAGTTCGCGGGAGATGGCCGCGCCCCAGTCGCCGCCCTGCGCGCCGTACCGGTGGTAGCCCAGACGCCGCATCAGCTCGCCGAAGGCGGCGGCGACGCGGAGCAGCTCCCAGCCGCGCTCGCGCGTCGGCCCGGAGAACCCGAACCCGGGGATGCTCGGCATCACCAGGTGGAAGGCGTCCGACGGATCCCCGCCGTGCGCCCGGGGATCCGTCAGCGGGCCGGCGATCTCGGTGAACTCCACGATCGAGCCCGGCCAGCCGTGCGTGATGATCAACGGTGTCGCGTCGGGCTCGGGCGACCGGATGTGCGCGAAGTGGATGTTCGCGCCGTCGATGGTGGTGGTGAACTGCGGCCACCGGTTCAGCAGCGCCTCGGCGGCACGCCAGTCGTACTCGTGCCGCCAGTACCGTACGAGCTCCCGCAGGTAGTCGCGCGGCACGCCGTACGCCCAGCCGGCGCCGGGCAGTTCGTCCGGCCACCGGGTACGGTCGAGGCGCTCGTGGAGGTCGGCCAGGTCGGCCTCGGGGACGTCGATGCGGAAGGGACGGATCGTCTCGTCGGCCGGTGTCGTCATGCGCCGCATGCTATGACGCTCACCTGCGGTGACGTCCACCCGATATCCCCTGGCGACCGTCACGCCGGGTGGGCCAGCGGCTCTCCCCGCAGGTGGCGGGCGACGTCCTCGGCGAGGATGGCGGCCGCGTTGGCGGCGGTCTGCCGGCTGGCGCCGGCCAGGTGCGGCGTCAGCGTCACCCCCGGGGTGGACAGCAGCCGCGACCCGGCCGGGATCGGCTCCTCGGGGAACACGTCGAACGCGGCGCCGAACAGGTGCCCGCCGTCGATCGCGTCGCAGACGGCGTCGTAGTCGAGCAGGGCGCCGCGGGCGCAGTTGACGATGATCCCGCCGGCCGGCATGGCGGCGATCTGCGGGGCGCCGATCATCCCGGTGGTCTCCGGTGTGACGCGGGCATGCAGCGTGATGACCTGCGAGCGGGCCAGCAGTTCGTCGAGGGAGACGAGTTCGGCCACCGCGGACTCGGTCACGTACGGGTCGTGGACGAGGACGTGCGCGCCGAGGGCGGCGAGCATCTCGGCGACCCGGTTGCCGACCGCTCCGCCGCCGACCAGGCCGATGGTGCTGCCGCGCAGTTCGATGCCGACCTCGTCGTAGCGGTAGTAGTCGCTGCGCCACCGGCCGGCGGTCAGCTCGGCGTGGGTCTGCGGGATGCGGCGCGCGGCGGCGAGGATCATGCCGAGGGTGTGCTCGGCGGTGGCGCCCGCGTTGCGGCCCGGCGCGCAGCAGACGGCGACGCCGTGCTCGGCGGCGGCCTTCAGGTTGGCGTTGACCGGCCCGCCGCGGCCGATGCCGATCAATCGCAGCCGCGGGCTCGCCTCGATGACGCGACGAGTCAGCGGCGCCATCTGGGTGAGGCAGATCTCGGCGCCGTCGAGCGCCTCGATGAGCTGGTCCTCGGTGCCGGACGCCTCGTCCACCTCGGCCACCCGGCCGAACGGCACGAGCGGCCAGTCGAGGGTGAGCTCGGTGAACTCCAGCCCTTCCGGCACCTGCTCGCGTACGGCGTCGATGAGGAGGCGGTTGAGGACGAAGTGGTCTCCGGCCGCGAGCACGCGGGTGGTCATGAGAGCTCCTGGACTGCGGTGGTGCGTTCGATGGGCGTGTTGTACTCGAGGAGGGCGGCCCCGCCACCCTGCCCGCCGGTGAGCCGGACCTCGGTCAGCCCGCAGTTGCGCAGCGACGGGAAGGTCCGGCGGTAGTCGCGCATGGGCACCCCGATCAGCTCGCACAGCGCGAGCCGGATCGCGGTGGAGTGCGCGACGACGAGGACCCGGTCGTCCGGGTACCGCGTGGCGAGGTCGTACAGGCAGCCGGTGAACCGGCGGGCCGCGTCGGTGGGGTCCTCCCCGCCGGGCAGGTGGTCGGTGACCGGGTCGGCGCGGAACGCCCGCAGCGCCTCGGGGAACTGCTCGTGCATCTCGGCGGAGGTCAGGCCCTCGCCGTGCCCGAAGTCCAGCTCGCGGAGGCGTTCGTCCACGTTCAGCGGCACGCCGATCGCCTCGGCGCAGGCGGTCGCGGTGAGCTGGGCGCGGGTCAGTGTCGAGGTCCAGACGGCGGCGAGGCCCGCGGTCGCGGCCCAGGCGGCGAGCTGCTGGGCCTGCTCGAGTCCGCGTGCGGTGAGGGCGATGTCGCTGACACCCGCGTAGCGGTTCTCCGCGTGCCACTCCGTCTCCCCATGGCGGACCAGTACGAGGTCTGTCAACGTTCGTTCCCTTCATCGGTGCGTGTGCGCGCGTGTTCGGCGGTGGGCTCGGGAAGCCACCCGCGCCGCTCCAGTTCCGTCACGAACCGCAGGTATCCCTCGTCGAACCGGCCGTCACGCGGGCCCGGATCGATCGTCTCGCGTACGGCGACCATCGCGGCGGCCACCTCGGCGACGCGGCGGCCGGGTGACGCGGCCAGCACGGCGGCGCCGAGCGCCGGTTCCGGGTCGGCCGGGAGGATCACCGGCCGGCCGAGCACCCGGGCGCGGAGCCGGCACCAGTACGCGCTGCGCGCCGTGCCGCCGGTGAACGTCAGGTCGCCGTCCACCGGCGCGCCGAGCAGGTCGAGGTGGTCGAAGCACAGGCGCTCCAGGTAGGCGACGCCCTGCAGGAGCGCGGCGTAGTCGTCGGCCTCGTCGCCGGTGCCGCCGAGCAGGAAGCCCTCCGCGTCCGGCGCGGCGAACGGGAACCGCTCGCCGCGGGAGACCAGCGGGTACGCCAGGGCCCGCGCGGGCTCGTGGTCCGCGGCCCGCCGGTCCAGCTCCGCCAGATCGCGTCCGGGGAAGTCGCGGGAGATGGCGCCGGCTCCCGTGCTGGAGGCGCCGCCGGGCAGCCACGCGCCGTCCGGCGCCCGGTGGGAGTACACCACGCCGTACGGGTCGTGCAGCGGCTCGCGGGTGACGCCCTTGAGCACGAGTGTGGTGCCCAGCACGGAGTTCCACGATCCGGGCGTGAGCCGGCCGGCGCCGAGCTGCGCGGCGCAGCCGTCGGTCATGCCGGCGACGATCGACGTGCCCGCCGGGATGCCGGTGGCCTCGGCCGCGGACGCGCAGACCGTGCCGATCGGGGTGCCGGAGCGTACGAGCGGCGGGAGCACCTCGCGGGGCACGCCGAGCGTGTCGAGGACGTCCGCCGGCCAGTCCTCCTCGACCAGGTGGGCGCCGGTCTTCAGCGCGTTGCTCAGGTCGGCGGGCACGGCGTGCCCCGCGAGCCGCCGGTTGACGAAGTCGGCCTGGTGGGCCAGGTGGACCGGGCCCTCGTGCCGACCGAGGAGCCACAGCAGCTTCGGCAGCGCCCAGGCGGGCTGCATACGCCGGTAGCCGAGCTCGTCCCAGACCGCGGCGCCCGTCTCGTTGACGCGCCGGGTCTCGTCGGCCGCGCGCGTGTCGTCGTACATCAGGCCCGGGGTGAGGGGCCGGCCGTCGCCGTCGGTGAGCAGGATCGTCCCGGAGGTGCCGTCCACCGCGACCGCCCGGACGGCGCCGGCCGGCACGCCGTCGAGCGCGCTCCGGCAGGCCGCGGCGGTCGCCCGCCACCACTCCTCCGGGTCCTGTTCGTGTCGTTGGCCCTCGCGACGGCCGGTCAGCGGGTGCGTGCCCCGCCCGACGACGGCGCCGGAGGCCGTCACCGCGAGCGCGCGCACGCTCTGCGTGCCCAGGTCGATGCCGAGCCAGATCTCCTCGCCGCCCGTCATGCCGCTCCGTCGCGGAGGTTCGCGAGCGTCGGCCAGGACCGCGCCGTCGCGGCGCGCACCGTGAGGAACGCCTCGTACGCGTCGGTGTAGTACGCGACGTTCGCCGGGTCGGGCGCGAAGGTGTCACCGGTCCGGATGTAGGTCTCGGCGGCCTCCTGTTCGCTCGCCGCCCGGCCGGTCGCCACCGCTCCGACGAGGAACGCGCCGCGTGCGCCGGCCTCGGCGTCGGCGGTGCGGACCACCGGCACGCCGGTGACGTCGGCGAGCATCCGCAGCCAGTGCGGGCTGGCCGAGCCGCCGCCGCTGACCCGCAGCTCGACCGGCCGCGCCCCAGAGGCGGCCAGGCAGTCGCGGATCACCAGGCACAGTCCTTCGAGGACCGCGCGGGCGAGGTGCTCGCGGTCGTGGTCGACGCACAGGCCGAGGAACGAGCCGCGTGCCCGCGTGTCGAGGAACGGCGCCCGCTCCCCCGCCGGCGACAGGTACGGCAGGAAGACCAGTCCGTCGGCGCCCGGTACGGACCGGGCGGCCAGGTCCGACAGCGCGGCCGGGTCGTCGCCCAGGCCGAGCATGCGGCAGGCCCAGTCGACCACCTGGCCGCCGGCGAGCGTCGGGAACGCCCGCAGGTAGCGCCCGCCGAGGGCCACCGTCAGGCCGGACGGCGTGCCGTCGAGCTGCGGCTCCTCCATCATGACCTCGGTGCAGAGCGTGGTGCCGAGGATCGTGCACGCCTGGCCGGGACCGACTGCGCCGACGCCGATCGCGGTGGCGGCCACGTCGTACGGTGCGAGCACGACGGGGATGCCCTCGGGCAGGCCGAGCTCGGCCGCGGCGGAGGCGGTCAGCGGTGCGGCGCGCCGGTCGTCGCCGCGCAGCTCGGGAAGCAGTGGCCGTGCCCACTCCATGTCGTACAGGCGGAGCAGGTCGTCGGAGTAGCGGCGCGCGCGGATGTCCATGAACGGTGCCGAGCCGTCGGACTCGTCGGCGACCAGCTCGCCGGTGAGCCGCGCGAAGATCCAGCCGCCGCAGGTCAGCGAGGCGGCCGAGCGCTCCAGCCGGTCGGGGTCGTGCTCGCGCAGCCAGCTCAGGATCGCGTTGGGCAGGCCGGCGAAGGTCAGCGACCCGTTGCTGCGGAAGGCACGCTCCAACACGCCGTCGCGGGACCACCGCTCGACGAACGTGCCGGCCCGCCCGTCGTTCCACAGGATGGCGGGCCCGGTGGGTTCCCCGGCGGCGTCGACGAGCCAACTGCCGTCGCCCTGCGCGGTCAGCGCCAGGTGGGTGACCGGCGCGTCCAGGCGCTCGGCCACCTGCCGTACCCCGCGGACGACCGCCTGCCAGACCTCGGTCAGGTCCTGCTCGGCGTGGCCGGGCGCGGGGTGGCGCACCGTGGTGGCCTGGCGTTCGACCGCGAGCTCGGCGCCGTCCTCGCCGTACCCCACCGCCTTGATCATCGTGGTGCCCGCGTCGACGCAGACGACGGCCATGAGTGTCCTTCTCCTCTCGTCAGGCGCGGCCGTGAGACGCGCGGGATCGGCGGGCCACCGCGTCGAGCGCCACCGCGAGCAGCAGCACCGCCCCGGTGACCATGTAGCGGTAGGAGGAGTCGAGGTTCAGCAGGGTGAGCCCGCTGGAGATCGACTGGATGACGACGATGCCGAACAGCGCGGCGAACGCGCTGCCCCGCCCGCCGAACAGGCTGGTACCGCCGATCACCACGGCGGCGATCGCGTTGAGGTTGACGTCACCGCCACCGCTGCTCTGGTTCGACGCGGCGAGACGAGCCGCGGCCAGGACGCCGCCGATCGCGGCGAGCGTCGTGCACAGCACGAACGCCGAGGTGTAGACGGCCTTGACGTTGATGCCCGCCCGGCGGGCCGCCTCGACGTTGCCGCCCACCGCGTAGATCGACTTGCCGTACTTCGTGCGCGTCAGCACGTAGTGCGTCACCAGGACCAGGGCGAGGAACAGCACGAACATCCAGCCGACGCCGCGGGTGCGGCCCAGGTACCAGACGGCCACGCCGGCCCCGGCGAGCAGCACGACGCTGCGCAGCAGCAGGCCCTGGATCGACGCCGCGGCGAGCCCGGCCCGGCGGCGCTCGCGCGCCCGCAGGTAGCCGCTGGCGAACAGCCCGGCCGCCGCGACCACGATCAGCGTGTACGACAGCCACTGCGGCACGAAGTCGAGCTGGGCGAAGGCGACCAGTCCGGAGTCGAACGGCAGGTTGATCGAGCCCGCGGCGCCGAGCACCCACAGCTGGATGCCGAGGAAGCCGAGCAGGCCGGCGAGCGTGATGACGAAGCTGGGCACGCCGAGCCGGTTGAACACCTGTGCGTACAGCCAGCCGACCGCCCCGGAGATCACCACCGCGGCCGGCACGGCCAGCCATGGCGACCACCCGTGGCCGACGAACAGGATCGCGGTGACCGCCGCGGCCATCCCGCTGAGCGAGCCGATCGACAGGTCGATCTGCCCGACGAGCAGCATGAACCCGACGCCCAGCGCGATGACGCCGACCGGCACGCACTCCAGCGTGAGGTTGACCAGGTTGGTGCTGGACAGGAAGACCGGGTTGAGGATCTGCATCACCGTCCAGATCACCACCAGGCCGACGACGACCGGCAGCACGCCGAGGTCGCCACCGCGGAACCGGCTCGTCAGCGCGCGCAGCCCGCCGCCGTACTCCTCCACGGTCGTCTCGCCCCGCGTCGGCGCGGGCGCCGTGCCGAGGTCACTCATCGTCGGCCTCCTTCACCGCTTCGGTGGCGCGGCGCCCACGCCGGGCGCGCCGGGTCACGGCGTTGTCGGTGGCGCCCGTGATCGCCGTGACGATCTCCTCGGAGGTGGTCTCCAGCGCGTCGAAGACGCCGTTGTTGCGGCCCAGGCGCAGCACGGCCACCTTGTCGGCGACCGCGAGCACGTCGGCCATGTTGTGGCTGATCATGATCACTCCGTGGCCGCGCTCGCGCAGCCGGTCGATCAGGTTGAGCACCTCGGCGGTCTGCGCGACGCCCAGCGCGGCGGTCGGCTCGTCGAGGATGACGATCTTCGGATCGCCGAGCAGGGAACGGGCGATCGCGACGGTCTGCCGCTGGCCGCCCGACAGCGCGGCGACCGGGATGCGCACCGTCGGGATCTTCGCCGAGAGCTGGTCGAGCAGCTCGCGGGAGCGCACCTCCATCGCCACGTCGTTGAGCCGCAGCGCCCGCAGCTCGCGGCCGAGGAACAGGTTCTCGATCACGTTGAGGTTCTCGCAGAGCGCGAGGTCCTGGAACACGGTGGCGATCCCGAGCGACTGGGCCGCGGCCGGACTCGGGATCGTCACCGCGCGGTCCTCGAAGGTGATGGTGCCCGCGTCCGGCGCGTGGACGCCCGACAGCACCTTCACCAGGGTGGACTTCCCGGCGCCGTTGTCACCGACGACGGCGACGACCTCGCCGGCCGCCACGTCGAGGTCGACGTCGGTGAGCGCGGCGACGGCGCCGAAGGTCTTGGTGATACCTCGCAGGGACAGCAGCGTGCCCGCGTCGGAGGGCGATGTGGACATGACGTTTCCTACTGGACTCCTACTCGTCCCGCCTACTTGATGCCGAGCTTGGCGCAGGCCGCCGCGTACGTCTGGGTGCAGACGGCGGAGGGCTTGAGCGCGCCGCCCGGCCCGAGCAGGACCTTGGCGATGTTGTCCTGGGTGACCACGGTCGGCGTGAACAGCTGCGACGGCGTGTTGAACAGGGTGGTCTGCGCCGCGGGCGGCTTGCCCTGGACGAACTGGTACGTCACGGTGGCGGCGGCCTCAGCGACGATCTTGATCGGCTTGGAGATCGTGTTGTACTGGTCGCCGGCGATGATCCGCTGTGCCGCGGCGAGCTCGGCGTCGTTCCCGGTCACCGGCGGCACGTCCGCGCCCGCGGCCTTGAAGGCGGCGATCGCGCCGCCGCCGGTGCCGTCGTTGGCCGCGACCACGCCGGCGATCTGGCCGCCGAACTTGCTGATCTGGCCGCTCACCCAGTCCTGCGCCTTGGCGGGGTCCCAGTTCGGCGTGTCGTACTCGGCGAGCAGCTTGATCCCGCTGGTGTCGACGGCGCTGTGGATGCCCTTCTTGATCAGCCCGGCGGCGGCGTCGGTCGGCGAGCCGTTGACCTCCAGGATCCCGCCCTTGGCCTTCTTCTCCTTGAGATGGTCGACCAGCGACTGGGCGATCAGCGCGCCGATCTTCTGGTTGTCGAAGGAGACGTAGTAGTCGGCCTTGGTCGCGGGGATCGGCCGGTCGTAGGCGATGACCTTGACGCCCTGGGACTGCGCGTTCCGCACGATCGTGGCGGCCGCCGCCGAGTCGACCGGGTCGATGACGATGGCCTTGACGCCCTGGGCCAGCACGGAGTTGGCCTGCTGCTGCTGCTTCGCGGCGTCGGCGCCGGCGTTCTGGTACAGCACGGTGCAGCCGGGGCACAGCTGCTTCATCTTGGCCTTGAACAGCGGCGCGTCGTACAGCTCGTAGCGGGTCGACGCGATGTCCGGCATCAAGAACGCGATCTTCGCGTCCTTGCCACCACCACCGGACCCGCCGGATCCGTTCGACGAGCAGGCCGCCGCCGCGGTGAGCGCGAGCAGGGCGGCCGCGGCCGCGGCGGCCGTTCTGGGCAGGAGCTTCTTCACGTTCTCCTCCGGCGAAGGGGGACGAGGAGGCACGGCGGCCATCGGGTCACCGCCTGGTTGACGTGATGAACACAACACCTCTGGTGCGAAGAATGTCAAGATTCTCGGCGTACTTAACATCGATTACTGTTAACAGCTGTTAAGAAGTGCGAGGTCCGGGTCGCCGCGGCAGGTCGCCAGCACGCCGTATCCCCCCTGTGACGGCGAAGCGGGGTGTATGTTACTTTCCACGCCAACATCACACTGCGGCGTACACGGGGGGAAGGAGCCCAGGTGACAGAGGACGCGACGGCACCCGCCGTCAGCGACGGCGCGGCCTCGCGTGAACGCCGCGAGAAGATCCGCCAGCGCGTGGCGGACGAGGGGTTCGTGCAGATCAAGGCGCTCGCCGAGGCGTACGACGTCAGCGTGATGACCATCCACCGCGACCTCGACGTGCTGCAGAGCAAGGGCTGGTTGCGCAAGATCCGCGGCGGCGCCACCGCGCAGCCGTCGGCCATGTACCACGGCGACGTACGGCACCGGCTCCAGGCGATGGCCGAGGCCAAGCGGCAACTCGCCGACGCGGCGGCCGGACTGGTCTCCCCCGGCGACTCGATCATGATCGACGAGAGCACCACCGGGCTGTCCGTCGCCGAGCTCCTGCCCTCGCGCGGCCCGCTCACCGTGATCACGAACTTCCTGGCCGCGGTCAACCTGCTGGCCGGCAAGCCCGACATCGACCTGATCGCGCTCGGCGGCGCGTACTACCCGGCGTACGACGCCTTCCTCGGGCTGCGCACCTGCGACGCCATCCGGTCCCTCCACGCGGACGTGCTGTTCATGTCCACGACCGCGATCACCAACGGCCACTGCTACCACCAGTCGCAGGAGACCGTCGCCGTCAAGCTCGCGCTGATGGACTCGGCCGACCGGCGGGTGCTGCTGGTGGACCACAGCAAGTTCGCCAAGAACGGCCTGCACCAGCTCGCGCCGCTGACCGCCTTCGACCTGGTCATCGTCGACTCCGGCACGCCGGAGGAAGAGCTCGCGGCGCTGCGCACGCGCGGCGTCCCGCTCCACGTCGCCGGCTCGGACGCGCCGCTGCCATGACGTCCGGCCGCTCCCCGCGCCACCGGGCTCCCGGCGGCTTCGACACGAGTGTCGCCAACATCGCGCGCATGAACGACTACTTCCTCGGCGGCAAGGACAACTTCGCCGCCGACCGGGACGCCGCCGACCGGCTCCTCGCCATCGCTCCGGAGATCAAGAGCATGGTCGTGGAGAACCGGCGGTTCCTCGGCCGCGCCATACGGCATCTCCGCGAGCGCGGCATCCGGCAGTTCATCGACGTCAGCGCCGGGTTGCCGACGCGGAACAACACCCACGAGGTCGCCCGGTCCCACGGCCCCGGCAGCGTGACGGTCTACGTCGACAGCGATCCCGTCGTCCTGTCCCACGCCCGCGCCATCCTGGTCGACAGCGCGTCGAGTTCGGTGGTCGAGGGCGACATCCTGCGTCCACGGGAGATGGTCGAACGCTGCCGGGACGACGGGCTGATCGACTTCGGCCGGCCGGTCGCGGTCGTCATCCTCGGCGCGCTGCAGTTCATCCCGCACTCGGACGAGCCGTTCAAGAGCGTCGCCCTCCTGCGCGACCTGCTGCCGGGCGGCAGCCACCTCGTCCTGTCCCACGCCGTGTTCGACAACCGCCCCGACGCCGTCACACCGGTCGAGGACGTCTACCGGGCCCTGTTGGACCGGCCGGGCGCCAACGCCGCCCGTACGCTCGACGAGGTGCGTCCCTTCTTCGACGGCCTGGAACTCGCCGAGCCGGGCCTGGTGCCGCTCCGCGACTGGCGTCCCGACGGACCGGTGGACACCGCGCCGCCGAAGGGCATCTGGATGGCCGGCGGCGTCGGCCGCAAGCCGTAGGGGGCCCGTCTCAAAAACCCCGCCGCGCTCCGGAGGCGGCGCTCACCGCCGTTCGGCGGTCAGCAGGATGAACAGGGCGGTCGGGAAGCCCTCGTGCCACCACGGGTCGGCGCGCACCTGCTCCTCGTTCGGGCGGGGCTCGCGGATGTCGGTGATGACGAACCCGGCGTCGCGCAACGTCGCGGAGTAGTACTCCAGCGGCCGCAGCCATGATGTGATGACCGAGGGCGACTCCAGCCCGTCCACCACGAAGTGCTGGTCGATGCCACGCGCGGCGAAGTACCGCGACGCCGGCACGCTGTCGGCGGCGCCGCGCTCGGAGGCCTCGTTGTAGAAGCACGGGTGCAGCGTGAGGACGACCAGCCGCCCGCCGCTCCGCAGCACCCGGCCGAACTCACCGATCGCGCCCGACGGGTCGGGCAGGTGGCTGAACAGGTGGTTGCAGACCACCAGGTCGAGGGTGCCGTCGCGGAGGGGCAGGGCGTCGACGCTCGCGGACGCGTACGCGCCGCCGAGCCCGGCCGCCGCCTCCACCAGTCCCCGGCAGACGTCCATCCCGGCGACGTGCGCGCCGAGTCCCGCGAGCCGGCGGGTGAGATACCCCTCGCCGCACCCGGCGTCGAGGACCCGCAGCCCGGCGCACTCCCCGACCGCGCCGAGCAGGGCGTCGTCGGTGAGCTCCGTCCGGTAGCGGTCCCGCCCCTCCCGGATGATCTTCACCCAGTACGCGGCGTTGGCCTCCCACCGTTCACGCGTCAGCTCCGTACCCGCGTCCATCCGATCGCCTTCCCCTCTGCCTCGACCCGTGTCCCGCCGAGATCAGGAAAGTCGGGAACCGGCGGCCTGTCCAGGGACTCACACCGCGGCATGGAGCAGGTCCTCCACGGCGCGCGCCGCCTCGGTCACGAGGGGGGCGAGGGCACGGCCGGCCTCGACGGTCGGCATCCGGCTCGAAGGGATGACGGCGGCGATGGCGGCGACCGGGGCTCCGGTCAGGTCGCGCATCGCGGCGCCCACCGCGCAGATGCCGCTCTCGCCTTCCTCAACGTTGAGCGCGTAGCCGGTACGCCGGATCTCGGCCAGCTCTGCCAGCAGGTCCTCCCAGTCCGCGACCGAGGAAGACGTGCGCGCGGGCAGGTCGTGACCGGCGTAACGGCGAGTCAGATCGGCGGGTGGCATCGCCGCCAGGAGCGACTTGCCGCCCGCCGTGCAGTTGGCCGGCAACACCACACCTGTACGGCTGCCGACACGGACCGCGCGCGGGCTCTCCACGCAGTCGATGAACCGGACGTCGCGGCCCTCCAGCGTGCTGAGGCTGATCGTCTCCTGGGTGCGTTCGCGCAGGTCCTCCAGGACGGGGCGGGCGACACGGCGGATGTCGATACCGCCGATGGCGGCGGCACCGATCTCGGTCAGCGCCGGCCCGGGACGGTAGACGCCGTTCGGCTTGTCCTGGACCACGAACCCGTGCCGAAGCAGCGCGGCGAGCAGCCGGTGCGCGGTCGAGCGTGCGGTGCCCAGGGTCTCGGCCGCCTCGGCGACGCGGATCACCTTCCGCTCCCCCACCAGTTGCAGCAGCCGGAGTGCGTTGTCCACCGAAGAATTCGACATAGCGGAACTATATAGAGAACTATTCCCATAGGAAGAACGATTTCGTAGTGTCCCGGACATGCCGAACAGAACCGATCTCCCGGTGGTCGTCATCGGAGCGGGCCCGGTCGGGATGACCGCCGCCGCCTCACTTGTACGGCAGGACGTGCCCGTGGTCGTCGTCGAGACCGCCCCGCGGCCGAGCCCGGACTGGCGCGCCTCCACCTTCCACGCGGCGACGCTCGAACTGCTGGAGGAGATCGACATCACCGGGCGGATGCACGACGAGGGCCTGGTGGTGCCCAGGTACCAGTTCCGTGACCGCGCCGAGGGTCTCGTCGCCGAGTTCGACCTCGGGCTCCTCGCCGACGAGACCCGCTACCCGTACCGGCTCCAGCTCAACCAGCAGCACCTCGTGCGCTTCCTGTACGAGCGGCTGCACCGGGAGCCGGACGCCGACCTGCTGTTCGGGTCGCGGTTCATCGGCGCGGAGCAGGACGGCGACGCCGTGACCGTGACCATCGAGACCCCGCAAGGGCCGCGGACACTGCGCGCCGCCTACCTCATCGGTGCCGATGGCCCGCGCAGCACGGTCCGGCGGTCCCTGGCCATCCCGTTCGAGGGCCACACCTACACCGAGCGCTTCCTGATCGTCAGCACCCCGGTGGACATGCGCGAACAGCTCCCCGGCATCGCCGAGGTCAACTACATCGCCGACCCGGACGAGTGGCTGTTCATCCTGCGCACCCCGGAGTCGTGGCGGGTGTTGTGGCCGGTGCCGGCGCGGGTGCCGGCCGAGGAGGCGACCCGGCCGGACGTGATGCAGGCGCGCCTGCGGGGCGTCGCGCCACGCCCGGAGGGCTACCCGATCGTCGACCACCAGATCTACAGCGTGCACCAGCGGGTCGCGAGCGTCTTCCGGCGCGGTCGCGCCTTCCTCATCGGCGATGCGGCGCATATCAACAGCCCGATGGGAGGTGTGGGGCTCAACAGCGGCATCCACGACGCCATGGACCTGACGCGCCGGATGGTACGGGTCCGCCGGGGCGAGGCGGGCGAGGAGGAGTTCGACGCCTTCGCCGAGTGTCGCCGCCGCATCGCGCTGGAGTACGTGCAGGCCGACACCGAGCGCAACACGCAGCGCATGCGCGAGCGCGACGAGACGCTCCGCCGCCGCAACCAGGCCGAACTGCGCGCCATCGCCGCCGATCCCGGCCGCGCCCGTGTATGGCTGCGGCGCGTCTCGCTGCTGGAGAGCGTGCGCAGGTTCGGCATCGGCGTACCCGCCGCCGAACTCCGTGACCGACTGGCCGAACCGTCCCTGTCCTGACCCTCACCCCTCGGCCCAGGAGGCTCCCATGGCCGCCATCGAGTCCGGCCCGCCGCTGGACGCCCGCGAAGAACTCCGGTCCGCGTCACTGACGCCGTTCCACTGGACGCTCATCGCCTCGATCATCGCAGCGACCGTCTTCGACGGTTACGACACGCTCAACCCGTCGTACGTCATCCACTACGTGGTCAAGCCGTGGGGCCTGAGTCACAGCGAGGCCGGGTTCCTCGTCTCCTCCGGACTGATCGGCTTCGCGGTCGGCGCCCTCGCCCACGGGCCGGTCGCCGACCGGTACGGCCGGCGGCCGGTGCTGCTGTCCGCACTGCTGTTCGCAGGGGTGTTCAGCGTGCTGACCGCCGCACTGGCCGGCTCGTTCACGACGTTCGTGGCGCTCCGCGGCGTCACCGGGCTGAGCCTCGGCGTGATCATGCCGCTGGGCACCGCCTACATCAACGAGTTCACCCCGGCCGCCAGCGGCAACCGGATGGGCACGCTCGGCATCTCCGGATACGCCTTCGGCGGCGTGCTCGCCTCGGCCGCCGGGATCTGGCTCACCCCCGGCCACGGCTGGCAGATCCTCTACTGGCTCGGCGGCCTGTCCGTACCGATCGCGATCGTCCTGTGGTTCACCCTGCCGGAGTCGGTGCAGTTCCTGGTGATGCGCGGCCGGCACGAGGACGCCGCCGAGGTCCTCGGCCGCGTACGCCCCGACCGGGCCGGAGCGTACGCCGGAGCCGTGTTCGGGCGGCCTCGCGACCGTGCCCGTACCGTGGAGATCGTCGCGATCCTGCTGTCGGACCGGTACCGGCGGACGACCATCGCGCTGTGGGCCTGCGCCTTCCTCGTGCTGTTCGACATCTACGGGCTGTCCGGCTGGATGCCGACGCTCATGGAGGCGCGCGGCAACGGTTTCGGCACCTCGTTCTCCTTCGGCGCGCTGCTGCAGATCGGTGGCGTCGTCGGTGGCCTGTTCGTCGCGCTGCTGGACGACCGCGGGTGGACCAGCATGCGACGCGGGCTCGTCTACCTGCTCGCGGTGAGCACCGTCGCGGTCGCGCTCATCGCGGCCATCGACGGCACGGTGGTGGACGTCGTGCTCGTGGCGGTCGCCGGGTTCGGCATCGTCGGCGGCCAGTTCGTGCTGAACGGCCTGGCGGCCCAGTCGTACCCGACGCATGTGCGCGGCACCGGGACCGGCGCGATGTTCGGCGTCGGACGGGTCGGGGCGATCCTCGGCCCGTACGCCGGCGGGTGGCTGCTCGGCTGGTTCCACGACGACAACACGGTGCTGTTCGTCGCCGTCGCCGTGGCCGCCGCGCTCGGCGCGCTGGTCGCGCTCGGCCTGGGCCGCCGCCCGGGAATGGTGGCCGCGCCGGTGGCCGCCGACTCGCTCACCTGAGAGGGAGGTAAATCCTCGTGACCGTGAACATCGACCAGGCGCTGGAGGCGTTCTACCGGGACGTCGACGCGGTCGGTCTCGCCCCCCTGTGGACCGTGACCGGCGAGTTGCTCACGCCGACGCCACGGCCGAAGGCCGTGCCGTGGCTGTGGTCGGCGCGCACCTACCGGCCACTGGCCGAGCGGGCCATCGGCCTCATCCCGGTCGAGCGCGGCGGCGAACGCCGGGTGCTCAGCCTGCGCAACCCCGGACTGGGCGGACGCCCGTACGCCGCGGGCACGCTGTGGGGAGCGGTGCAGTGCCTCGGTGGACGCGAGACCGCACCGGCGCACCGGCACACCCCTGGGGCGATCCGGTTCGTGCTCGAAGGCGAGGGCGTGTTCACCACGGTCAACGGCGACGCCTGCGACATGCGGCCCGGCGACCTCGTGCTCACCCCGGCCTGGGCCTGGCACGACCACTCCAGCACCACTGACGGTTCGATGCTGTGGTTCGACGGGCTCGACCTGCCGATGATCGAAGCGCTGGACGGCATCTTCTTCGAGCCGCACCCGGCCACCAGCCAGCCGGTCGACGGGGAGCGCAACCGGTCTGTCGCGGCCTACGGCGCCTCGTCCGGGCGGTTCGCCGACGAACAGGTCACCGGCGCGCTCGATCCGAAGCCCTCGCCGCTGCTCGTCTACCGCTGGAACGACACTGCCGCCGAACTGGACCGGCGTGCGGCCGAACGCCCCGACGCCGCCACGGTCGCGGTGGAGTTCGCCAACCCGCGGTCGGGCGCGAGCGTGCTGCCCACGCTCGCCTGCGGCGTGCGCCGGTTGATCGCCGGCCGTTCGACGACGCCGTGCCGGCGGTCCGGCAACCAGATCTTCGTGGTGCACCGCGGCGTCGGGCACAGCGTGATCGACGAACAACGGTTCGACTGGGAACCGGGCGACATGTTCGTCGTGCCGTCGTGGTCGGCCGTGGAGCACCACGCCGCCGAGAACGCCGACCTCTTCGGTATCAGTGACGCCCCGGTCCTGCGCGCGCTCGGCATCTACCGCGAGGAGACGCTCGCCGCGGCGCAGGCCGTCACGTCCACCTTCGTCCCCCAGCAAGGAGTCCTGTGAAGCTCGCCCTGTTCGACGACCACCGGCTCGGCGTCGTCACCGGTGAGACGGTCACCGACGTGACCGGCGCCCTGCCGTGGCCGCACGAAGCCGATCCGCTGACGGCCGGGTGGTGGCGCCGGCTGTGCCGGGACTTCCCCGCCGTACGACCGGCGCTGGAGGAGGCCGCCGCGGCGGGATCGGCCGTGCCCGTGGCGGAGGTACGGCTGCTGGCGCCCGCGCTCAACCCGTCGAAGATCGTGGCGTGCGCGAGCAATTACGCGGCGCACGTGGAGGAGATGCACGGGGTCCAGGAGCGGACGCTCGGCAAGGTCGAGTCGTGGATGATGAACTTCGACGTCTTCCTGAAGGCGCCGTCGTCGATCAGCGGGCCTCGCGACGCCATCGTCCTGCCCGCCGCGGAGGTCGCCGCCGGTCACGAGATCCACCACGAGTCCGAGCTGGTCATCGTCGTCGCCCGCGGCGGCAAGGACATTCCGGAGGAGGACGCCCTCGCCCACGTGTTCGGCTACACGCTCGGGCTCGACATGACCGTCCGCAGCACGGGCGACCGCTCGCGTCGCAAGAGCTATGACACCTTCAGCCCGGTCGGCCCGTGGATCACCACCGCTGACGAGGCCACCGACCCGGCCGCCTTCCAGATCGACCTCGTCGTGAACGGCGACGACCACCGCCAGCACGTGACGACGAAGGAGTTGCTGACCCCCGTACCGGCGATCGTGTCCTACGCCTCCCGGGTCATGACGCTGGTGCCCGGCGACCTCATCTTCACCGGGGCGCCTCCTGGCGTCGGCCCGATCCGGCCGGGCGACCTCATCGACACATCGATCAGTGGCATCGGCGCGATGCGGTTGACGGTGCGGTCGTGACTCCGGCGCGTGGCCCCGGCCCGGATCGGGGCCACGCGCCGCGAGGCGGCCGAGGGCCTGCCGGCCACGGAGGTCCGCCAGGACAGCGGTGACCTCCGCCCGCCGAAGGACACGGCCGCAGACGCACGGCGCCCGTGAGGTCCCTCGGTGGCGCCGATGAGCCGTGTGGCGCATACGGGGCGGTCCGTTGTCGCTCGGCAATTACGGCCGGTATCGTGGCACACCACCATCGAAGCGGGCTTCCCGCTCAAGAAGCGGGAGTGTGCGAGTGACCATGGTTCGTGGGGCGGACGGACCCTCGGGCGCGGCCCCGCACACGTCTCGTGAAAGGCCGGGAGCCCGGTGAGGACCGTTGGTGCGTCGTCGGCGGCGGACGTTCCGGTGGTGGGGCGTGACGCGCTGCGGATCCTGCTGATCGAGGACGACCTGGGCGACGCGGTGCTGGTCCAGGAGTTCCTCGACGAGACGGACCTGGACGCGGGCCTGTCCGTGGCCCGCAGCCTCGCCGAGGCCCGCGAGATGCTGGCCGGCGCGCCGAACTTCCACTGCGTGCTGCTGGACCTGTCGCTGCCGGACGCCGACGGCCTGGACCTGCTGCGGGAGGTCCTCTCCCTGGCCCCGCGTGCCGCCGTGCTCGTGCTGACCGGGTTGAACGACGCGCAGGTCGGGGTGGCGGCGGTCGCCGCCGGCGCCGAGGACTATCTGGTCAAGCAGGAGGTCGAGCCCGCGCTGCTGGCGCGGGCGCTGCGCTACGCGCTCGAGCGGAAACGCGCCGAGGCGTCCGAGCGCGAACTCGTCGAGGCGCGTCTGCTCGGCCGGGAGAACACCCGCCTGGCCCAGGGCCTGCTCCCGGTCCCGCGACTCCGGGACGGCGGGCTGCGCCACCACACCCGCTACCGTCCCGGCCGCCGCCGCGCCCTGCTCGGCGGCGACTTCTACGACACCATCCAGACCCCCGACGGCGCCGTCCACCTCATGATCGGCGACGTCAGCGGCCACGGCCCCGATGAGGCCTCGCTCGGCGTACGGCTCCGCATGGCCTGGCGCACGCTCGTCCTGACCGGTCTCACGGGCGGTCACCTGCTCACCACTCTCGACGAGGTCCTGACCCTGGAGCGGTGGACCGAAGAGATCTTCACCACCCTCTGCATGATCACCATCGCGCCCGACCAGACCCACGCCACCGTCTACCGTGCCGGGCACCCCCGGCCCCTGCTGTTCGGCGGCGCCACCGTCGAGGCGCTCCCGGAGGACGACTGCGGCCCCGCGCTCGGCCTGTTCCCCGACGCCGAGTGGCCCGCGGCCACCGTCGCGCTGCCCGGCGACTGGGCCCTGATGCTCTACACCGACGGGCTCATCGAAGGACGCGTCGGCGACGGTCCCCAGCGGCTCGACACCGAAGGCCTGCTCGGCCTCACCCGTGACGCGCTGGACGACGGCCTGACCGGGCAGGACCTCCTCGACGCCCTCGTCGCCGAGGCCGAGAACCTCAACGGCGGCGGGCTCACCGACGACCTCGCCATCCTCCTGCTCAGCGGAGAACGCCCGTGACCGCGGACGGCGACGCCGCCCCCGAGACCACCGACGACGCGTCTCCCCGGCCCGACGCGGGCGACTCCGCGCCCGCCGATCCGCCGGTCATCGCTCCGTTCGTGCCCACGGTGCCGAAGAGCCGGCTCGGCCGCGTACGGATCGGTCAGTGGTTCGGGCTCGGCGGGCTGATCCTCGGGATCCTCCTCATCGCCTCCCTCGCCCAGTCGGGCGCGGCGATCTACCGCCAGTCGCACACTCGCGAGCTCATCACCGGTCACATCGTCCCGGCGGCGCTGCTGCAGTCGCAGCTGAGCGGCGCCATCGGCCAGCAGGACACGGCGATCCGCCAGTACGCGGCCTCCGGCGACCGCGCCGCGCTCGCGACGTACCGGCAGAAGATCGCCGAACAGGCCCGTGCGTCCGCCACCATGCGGCGCCTGCTGAGCGAGGTCGGCGGCTCCGGCCGTTCCGTCGCCGACATCGCCGCCCTCGACCGGGCCGCCGCGAACTGGCGCGCCGGGTACGCCGAGCCCCTCGCCGCCCGGCGCGGCTCCGCGCCGGACACCGGAGAGGCGCCCTTCTCGCGGATCCGCGCCGCCAACGCGTCGCTCCAGAAGGACCAGACCGCCCTGTACCAGAGGTTCGCCCGCCGGCTGGACGATCGGGTCGAGGAGGTCTACTGGTCCCTGGCCTTGGCCGTACTGATCACCGTGCTGTCGGCGGCCGGTCTCACGTGGCTGATCCGGCGGGGCGTGCTCCGCCCGCTGTCGTCACTGGCCACCAACGTACGGGCGGTGGCGCAGGGCGACCTCACCCACTCGCTCGAACTCCGCGGCTCGGCGGAGTTCGTCGAGCTGGCCGCCATCGTCGACGGCATGCGGCAGCGCCTCATCGACGAGTGGCGCTTCACCTCCGAGGCCCGGCGCCGGCTGGACGAACAGGCCACCGAGCTGCGCCGGTCCAACGCCGAGCTGGAACAGTTCGCGTACGTCGCGAGCCACGACCTGCAGGAGCCGCTGCGGAAGGTCGCCAGCTTCTGCCGGATGCTGGAGCGGAAGTACGGCGACAAGCTGGACGACCGCGGCAAGCAGTACGTCGACTTCGCGGTCGACGGCGCCAAGCGCATGCAGGTGCTCATCAACGACCTGCTGAGCTTCTCTCGCGTCGGACGGATCGAGCGCCGCGAGGCAACGATCGACCTGCGGGTGTGCCTGGAGCGGGCGCTGTTCAGCCTCGCCCAGCTGCGCGAGGAGACCGAGGCCGAGGTGACCGCCGACGAGCTGCCGCGGCTGCCGGGCGACCAGACGCAGTACACCCAGTTGCTGCAGAACCTCATCGGCAACGCGATCAAGTTTCACGGCGACGAGCCGCCACGCGTGCACATCGGCGCCCGCCGGGACGGCGCGTTCTGGGAGTTCTCCTGCTCCGACAACGGCATCGGGATCGACGCCAAGTACGGTGAACGCATCTTCCTCATCTTCCAGCGCCTCCATCCCCAGGACGTCTACACGGGGACGGGCATCGGCCTGGCGATGTGCAAGAAGATCGTCGAGCATCACGGAGGCCGGATCTGGCTCGACACCTCCGCGTCCGCCTCCGATGACCCGAACGACTCCGGTACCACCGCCGGCGGTGGTACCGGCACGACCATCCGCTGGACCCTTCCCGCTGGAGAGAACGATGGCTGACGGCGCACGCTCGATCGAGGTCCTCCTCGTGGAGGACGACCCCGGTGACGTGCTCCTGACCAAGGAGGCGTTCGACGACAACAAGGTCAGCAACAATCTCCACGTCGTCAGCGACGGCGAGGAGGCGACGGCCTACCTCCGGCGGCAGGGTCCGCACGCCGGCGCACCCCGGCCCGACCTGATCCTGCTCGACCTCAACCTGCCGCGTAAGGACGGCCGGGAGGTCCTGCGCGACATCAAGGCCGACCCGGACCTGCGCTCCATCCCCGTTGTCGTGCTGACGACGTCGGAGGCGGACGAGGACATCCTGAACAGCTACGACCTGCACGCGAACGCGTACGTCACCAAGCCGGTGGACTTCGACAACTTCATCCGCATCGTCCGCCAGATCGACGACTTCTTCGTGTCGGTCGTCAAACTGCCCCACTGAGCGACCCGCTACGGACGCCGCCGGCGCCGTGACCGAGGTGCGGCCAGGGCGGGCTTTCCGGCGTGCGTCCACTTTCCGCCGATCTGTCGATCATCGGCGCGCCCGGGTGGAATCATGTCCGCGGATGGACGTGCTCCAGAGGAGGCGGCAGTGAGTCAACCCCCCGGCGAGTCCCCGGCCGACGAGTCTCCGTCGGGCGGATCCGCGGAGAGCGAGCGCACGTCCGGCCGTCCGGACGGCCCCGGCGACGGCCCGGCCGACGCGACCCGGACCGACCGCCCGCACGAGGCCGCCTCCAGCGGAGCCGGGCAACCCTCGCAACCCGCCTCCGGCATCACCGGACAACCCGCGTCCGGCGGGGCTGGGCAACCCACGTCCGGCGGGACCGGACAGCCTGCGTCCGGCGGGACCGGGCAACCCGCACAACCCGCCTCCAGCACCACCGGACCGCCCGCGTTCGGTGGGGGCGGGCAGCCCGCGCCGCAGGCGCCTGCGGGGGTGCCGGGTGCGCCCCCAGGGCAGGGTGCGGCACCGTGGTGGGCGCAGGGACAGGCGGCGCCTCCGCCGCCCGGGATGCCGCAGCAACCGCCCCCGCCGCCGTACCAGCCTCCGCAGCCGGCCTGGGCCTACGGGCATCAGGCGCCGGGCGGTCCGCCGCCGCGGCCGTCCACCGCACCGGTCGCACCGGACGCGTCCGCCGGCCGTGACCGGCTGCTCCCCCACCTGATCTGGGAGGGCGTGCTCCTGGTCATCGCCGTCCTCCTGATGATCGGGGTGGCCGCCGGAAGTTCCCCGCACGGCGTCACCTCGGCCCTGGGCCAGGCCGGATACCTCGGCCTGCTGGCCGCCGGGCTGGCGTTCTCCTTTCGCACCGGCTCGCCGAACCTCGCGGCCGGGACCATCACCGGCTTCACCGGCACGCTGGCCGCCTACCTCGCCACCGCGCACGGCTGGGGCACCTTTCCCGCCGTGCTCGTGGCGATCGTCCTCGCCACGCTCATCGGGTTCGTGCTCGGCGTCCTGGTCGCCGTGCTGTCGGTGCCGTCCTGGGCGCTGACGCTCGGGGCCGCCGCCGTCATCCAGGCGATCGTGCTCAAGCTGACCCATGGCGTGCTGATCCCGATGCCGTTCCACAGCTCGTACTCGACCGCCATGTGGTACGGGATCTTCCTCGTGGTCTCGGTGGGCGGCGGTGCGCTGTGGCTCGTCCCCGGGGTCCGCACCGCGCTGGGCACCGCCCGCAGGACCGGCGACCCGGCGCGGTGGACCGACCCGCGCGGCAGTCTCGGCGTCGTCGCCGGGCTCACCGGATCCAGCCTCCTCGCCGGGCTGGCCGCCGTTCCGATGCTCATCCGTCTTCAGGCGGCCGATTCGCAGGGCTCGAGCCTGACCACGCTCGCCCTCGCCGCCGTGCTGCTGGGCGGGGTCAGCGTCTTCGGACGCCGGGCCGGGGTGTTCGGCACCCTGTTCGCGGTCACGATCATCGCGCTGCTCCAGTGGATCATCGCCTACAACGGCGCCACCTCCTGGGTCGGAACGCTCGTCGTGGGCCTCGCCGCGCTGGTCGGTCTCGGCGTCAGCCGGGGAATCGAGGGCATCACCGACGTACTGAACCGGCCCCGCCCCGCGACCGCCACTCCCCCGCCGCCGGTCCCGCCGTACGGCACGCCGCCACCGCCGCCGCCCGCCCGCTGATCGACCGTCGTACGGGCTCCCGTCAGCGGCGCAGGACGCGGCGGAGACGCCGGCGCCACACCGTGGAACGGCTCCGGGTGCGGCGGCTCTCGGCCAGTTCCGCGAAGAGCCGTTCGTACCGCCCGACGATGGGTCCGGGGTCGAAGCGCCGGGCCGAGACCAGCGCGGCCTGCCCCATGTGGCGGCGGGCCGTCTCGTCGGAGACGAGTTCGAGGAGCGCGCCGGCCAGGGCCTGACCGTCGTCGACCGGGACGAGCAGGCCGTCGACCCCCGGCGTGATGATCTCCGCGGGACCCAGCGGGCAGTCCGTGCTCACCACCGGCACCCCGCAGCGCATGGCCTCGGCCAGCGTCATCCCGAAGGACTCCGCGGTGGAGGCGGACGCGACGATGGCGGCCTGGGCGAACTCGGCCTCGATCGGGGAGCGCGCCCCCATCAACCTCGCCTGCCCGTCGAGGCCACGCTCCCCGATCAGCTCGGTCAGGCGTTCCCGCTCCGGTCCGGCGCCGTAGATCCGCAGGGTCCACTCGGGGTACTTGGCGGCGACCTGCCCGTACGCGTCGATCAGCAGGTCGAAGCGTTTTCCGCGGACGAGCCGCCCGGCGGCCGCGATCACGGGCGCGGCGCCGTCCGACGGCGGGACCGGCGGTTCCGGTACGACGTTGGGCACGGCCACCACGCGGACGCCCGGCAACGGCATCCGCGCCCGGTAGACGGCGGCGTCCGCCTCGGTCGTGGTGACCACCGCGTCCAGGTCGGCGTAGTGACGGGCCAGTTCGGCGCGCAGCCTCTTGCTGTGAGCGTCGTGGGTCAGGTGCTCCTGCGCGATGCGCAGCGCACCGCGCGGGCCGAACCGGGCGAGGTAGACGTTGACGCCGGGCCGGGTGCCGATGATCACGTCGGCCGTGCAGCGGCGCAGGTACTCCTCGGCTCGCAGGTCGGTGAGCCGGCTGTACTGCCGGTACCGCTTCTCGGCGGCCGGGAAGGCGACGGCCGGCTCATGCAGCCGCGGGTCCGCCGCGTCGGGCGAGCCCTCGCGCAGGTCCACCAGCGGAACCAGCCGTACGCGCGGATCGACCGCGAACCGGGGGCGCGCACGGTGGCGGAGCATGGAGACGATCTCCACGTCGTGGCGGTCGGCGAGCGCGGCGGCCAGGTTCAACGTCGTACGGATCGTCCCGCCGATGCCGTAGGCGTTGTGGATCAAAAAAGTGATCTGCACTTCCCGTCCTCCCCCGCCCGCGCCGCGCTCCCGGGCCCGTGGCACACTCGGACTTCCATCTTCTACAATGCAATAGAATTTCTACAGCACTGTAGAAGGTACTCCCAGGGGAGCACAAACCATGACCTATCCCCCCGATCAGGGCCGACGACGCGCCAAGGGACAGCTCGA
Organism: Actinoallomurus iriomotensis; assembly: GCF_030269445.1. Lineage (GTDB taxonomy): Bacteria > Actinomycetota > Actinomycetes > Streptosporangiales > Streptosporangiaceae > Actinoallomurus > Actinoallomurus iriomotensis. Next base: position 392,760 of record NZ_BSTJ01000010.1, on the reverse strand, counting down.
AGCCGAGATCCTCACCGTGCTGCACCAGGCCGACGGGCCGATGACCACCGGGCAGGTCATCGAACGCCTCGGCAGCGGCCTCGCCTACAGCACCGTGGTGACGATCCTCACGCGCCTGCACGCCAAGCGTCAGCTCACCCGCACGCAGCACGGCCGCGCCTACGCGTACGCACCCGTCGCCGACGAGGCGGGACTCGCCGCCCGGCGCATGCGCGGGTATCTGGACGAGCGACCGGACCGCGCGGCCGTCCTCAGCCGTTTCGTCGGTGACCTGACGGCCGACGACGAGGACCTGATCCGGCAACTTCTCGACCCCGGCCGCTAGCGGTGTCCCATCCGCCGCCTCGCCGCGCCACCGCCGATCGCCGGGCGAACCGGGCCGACTCCCGCGACCATGAGCCACACCACCCCACCACCCCGCACCGACCCCTGACCCACCCCCAAGACCCGTCGCACCGCCCCGCCGATCGCCGGGCGAACCGGGCCGACTCCCGCGACCATGAGCCACACCACCCCACCACCCCGCACCGAACTCCGGCACACGCCCGAGGCCTGTCGCACCGCCCCGCCGCCCTGCGACACGGCGTCCGGGTGACGTCTCGCCGCGGCGGTCGCGTCCCTGCCCTCGGACGGAACCTTTAGGACCCGCGATGCGCGTCGCCGTCTACCTGCCGCTGCTGCTCACGCTGCTCGCCGCGCCCGGCGCCCGGCTGCTGGCCGCGCGCTGCGAACCTCGCCTGGCCACCTGGCTGCTCACCCTCTCCGCGCTCGTGCTGGCCGCCGCCGGCACCTTCTCTCTGGGGCTGCTCGCCCTCACCGGCCTGCTGCGCGTCCCACCGCTGGCCGCCCTCGGGCAGTGGTCGCTCCGCCTCGCCGCGCGCCGGGACCCGGTCGAGCTGTCCGTCGCGGTCGCCGCGGGCCTGCTGCTCGCCCTGGCCACCGTCGCCGCCGTGCGCCTGTTCACCCTCCGCTGCCGGACCCTGACGCGCGCCGCCATGGACGCCGCATGCCTGGCCGCCACGGACGACCTGGTGATCGTCGAGGACCCGGTGCCGGACGCGTACGCGCTCCCGGGGCTGCCCGGCCGCGTCGTCGTCTCCACCGGCATGCTCGACACCCTCGACCCGGGCGAACGCGCCATCCTGCTCGCGCACGAGCGCACGCACCTCGCCGGCCACCACTACGCCTTCGTCGCCCTCGCCCAGCTCGGCGCCGCCGCCAATCCCCTGCTGCGCCCGCTCGCCACGGCCGTCGCCTACACCGTCGAACGCTGGGCCGACGAGCGCGCCGCGGCGGTCACCGGCGACCGCCGACGCGTCGCACACGCGGTCGGCAAGGCCGCGCTGGCCGCCGGCCGGGGCCGGGGCCGCCCAGAGAACGCCGCGCTCGGCATCCGCGGCGCGGGCCCGGTCCCCCGCCGCGTCGCCGCCCTGCTGGGACCGCCGGCGGCGATGCGCGCCATCCCGGCCCTGGCGACCGCGGCCGTGCTGGGCACCGCGATCTGGTCCCTGTCCGACGCCGTACACGACCTGCACGTGCTGCTGCGATTCGTCGGCGTCTGAGAACCGTCCGTGCCGGCCGACAACGTTGAGCACGCCGGCGCAAGCAGTCCACGGGTCTCGGGACCGATCAACGAAATGGCGAGCGGACCGTCGAGCCGATGCGGTTCAGCGAGCGCGGACGGAGATCGGGGGTCGCGTCGTAGGATCAGCCATGACCAGCAGGAGGGTAGCCACCTGGGGAACATTTGACGGCCCGTTACACCCTGGACATTTACACTTTCTCGAGCGATGCAACGACTACGGCAGACTGACCGTATTCCTGGTGCACGACATTACCGTAAAAAGACTCAAGCTACGCGATCCGATCATGCCGCATCAGATGCGCAAGGCCAATATTCTACGTACCGACCTCGTCCACGATGTGGTCGTCGGCGCTCCCGATCCCGACGTCGACATGCGGAGCACGTTGCGATTCAGGCCAGATGTGTACTGCTTCGGGGAAGATCAACTCGACGCATGGAGCGTGACAATGCGCCATGAGTTGAACAGGAGCGGCACGCACCTTGTGCAGATCGATCGATATCGGCCAGACCTTTACTCGACCAGTGCGCTCTACTTCAGGTGACACCGAGGCGGCACACGACATTTCGGTCAAGCCATCGCCGCTGCCGATGGTCCGATAGACGGCAAGCTGTTACGATAGCAACCCGCTAACGGATTAAAAAGGCATCCTCTTCTGCTTGCACGAGGGAGCGAGATGCATATTTGAACCGGCGTTCGATGGGGAGCCTGCGTGAAAGCAGTGGTATTCGACTGGGACGGCACGTTGGTGGACTCGCAATGTGCTTACCTCGACTCCTGGCGCGTCGCGCTGGCCGCCGCAGGGCGTAAAATAACAGGCCGTGAACTGCAATACGCCGTGGGCCGCGCGTTCCCCGATGTGCTTCACCACTTCTCGCAGCGGCTTTCGGTCGACCCCAAAAAGGTCGAGCGCGAATTCCGCAAGGACTTCCCCGTCAGAGTCCAAGCGGAGATCGTTCGCTTTCCCGACGCCGTGACCTGCGCACAGGAGTTGCAGAAGAACGGGATCGATCTGGCGATCGCCACCCAGACCCCACGCCCGGAGTTCAATCGCGCTCTGGCCGTCACCGGTTTAGACGGGCTCATCACAACGACGGTCTGCCGCACCGAAGTGGCGCGGCCGAAACCCGCCCCGGACTTGTACCTGGAAGTGTGCAGGCAGCTGCGACGAGAGCCAACCGACTGCCTCGCCATCGAAGATAGCCGGGTCGGCGCCGCATCGGCCCGCGACGCCGGGCTCTTCGTGGTCGGCATCGCAAGGTCGGCGCAGGCCAAACAAGGCTTGAATGAAGCCGCTGACATCGTCGTCGAAACGTTGGACTCAGACATGATACTCGGTTTCTGTGAGACCTAGATGGTCAGCCACCACGCTTTCATCAGCTATAACTCGCAGGACGGCGAGATCGTTCACGAAATAGCCAGGCGGCTTGTCCAGGACAAGGGAATCTTCTGCTGGCTCGACGTCTGGTCCCTGATTCCGGGGCGAGCGTGGCAAAACGAAATAGAGGCCGCCATATCGAACTGCGATGTGATGCTGGTGGCCCTGGGCAAGCATGGCGTCGGCGCGTGGCACCACGAGGAATTTCGAACCGCGATCGACCTGTTCGCGGAGAAACCCGATGAACGACGCGTGATCCCGTTGTTACTGCCGGGAGCAGGACCAGATGCGAACAACCTCATCCCGCAGTTCTTACGCCGTTTCACCTATATCGACCTCCGGTCCGGGATCACCCCCCATCAGCTTGATCGTCTCGCCGCCGGCATACGAGGCGAACCGCCTGGGCCGCCGGGCGGGCTTCGTACGAGCCGACCGTTCACCACCACATCTTCCGCACCACGTGAGATCAGCCCATGGGAACGGCGAACTCTGTCGCGGATAGATTCGATTCTCCGGGTCACCGAGCGTTGGGTCTCTTCCATACAGAACCGGGACGGCGGTCTTCCATCCGACGCCGATGGCACGTCGAGCTGCACGTGGACGAGCGCGGGAATGGTGTATGCCATCAATCGCCGGCAGCGCACGCCCGCCAGCGCTCACTGGCTCAGGCGAACACTCACCTGGGTGCTGGACAATCGCAACCGGGACGGCGGCGTTCCTCTTGTCATCCCGGGTGACCCGTCGATCACGGACGCGACGGCTCAGGCGTTACTCGCATGCGCGGAGATGCAGCGGGTCATTCCCGGCTGGGAGCCGGAGACGACCAGTGACGATCTGATCGACTGGTTACTGAACCGGCAACAGCCTTCAGGCGGATGGGCCTGGCGGACCAGCGACGAAGACGCTTGGACCGCCTCCACGGCGTATGCGCTGCACGCACTGAGTGTCGCGAACGATGTTCTCGGCGAACGCCCCGGACTCAGGGACGCGATCACTTCGGGCCTGTCGTGGCTGCGTGACACGCGCAACGATGACTGCGGTTGGGGCTCCCAGGCCGGACGAGCCTCTCAACCGGCGGTCTCTGGACTGGCGATGTTCTGCCTCACCGAGATCGGTCTACGCGAATTCGCCGCGGAATCCGGTGATTACTTACGCCAGAAGCAAAATGACGAAGGCGGCTGGCAATCGACGATTGATCGGCCCACCGGGCACTCCATCATCCGATTCGGCGATGCACACGCGCTGGCCGGCATGGCATCCGCCGCATATTTTGATCACGAAGATGTGGTGCGACGGGGTTTCGATGCCCTAATAAAGTCGTTCAAGGGAAGCTACTTCCAGTATGGCGACACGGCAATGAAGACCTGGCCGACAAGGGATGGCTTACTGGCCATCTCAGCGGTCGCCTCCAGCGTCCGCGCACCCGGTCCCGAGTACTGACCGTGAAAGGGGCTGACCGTCGTGAGCGACTCTCCAGAAAATGATCAATTCCGACGTTTCAGGGAATCCGCTGAGCCTACACTCAAAGAATTCGCGCGAAGCGCGTTACCTAGCGTCACAAAGACCCTTTCAGGCGGCACCTGGCATCCCTATGGTTTCGCCATCTGGTATCTCCACACCGTGCCCCAACTCGGCAAGCTACGGTTACACGTCTGGCCCGACGAGAACCGTAAGACCCGGCCGTGGGGGCCACGTATCCATCGCCACGGCTGGCATCTTGCGAGCCTGGTACTGACCGGCACTTACCGTGACGTGCTCTACAGCGACAGTGCGGAACACCCAGGTCCCGGAGACTGGCGTCCGGTCGCCCCTTACCGGGTCGAGGTGTTGCCCGGGAACAAACGAAGAATAACACCCGAGGATGGCACCCTGTACATTCGACAGGAGCAGGATCGCGAGGTTGACGCGTCAGATATGCACTATATTCCGGCTGGAAAATTCCATGAGACCCTGATTCCATCAGATGAGTTCGTGGCCACACTCGTGCTCCTGGGCCATGAACAGGGCGTGGGATCGTCCGCTGTCGAAGACCAACGGCTCGGCCCACGCGTCCATCAACGATCGTCACTGGCCGACAGCGAGGCCGAACGCATCCTGGACCGCCTCCAAGCCCGCTTGCGTGCTTCCCGACCTACCCGGTGAGACTGGACCACCGACTCAGCGTCGCGGGCCCGCCACCACCACGATGCCGCTCACGGGCGCGTGGTGCGGGTCGCCGACGAGGTCCGGCGCGGTGAGGCCGGAGCACAGCAGCAGGCCCAGGGCGGCCACGGTCAGGACGGCGCCGCGGCGGGGCGGCGGGCCCAGCAGGGCGGCGACGCGGCGGGGCACCGGTCCGGGGCGCGTGGTGCCGATGCCCATCCGGACGGACGGGGCCGTGCCCGACGCCAGGGCGACCTTGCCGATCACCCGCGCCGCCATGACGCGGTCGCCGACCGCCGCCGCCGCCCGTTCGTCGGCCCAGCGCTCGGTGGCGTACCAGAGGGCACGCCGCATCGGCCACAGCAGCGGGTTGGCCGCCGACGCGACGCGGACGACGGCGCGGAGGAGATGGTGCCGGCCGCTCAGGTGGGCGATCTCGTGCGCGAACAGCACCCGCTGTTCGCCGGCGTCCAAGGCGCCCAGCATGCCGGTCGACACGACCACCCGGCCGGGAACGGAGTAGGCGTCGATCCGGTCGTCGGCGACCACCGCGAGCACGCCGTCGCCGGGCAGGTCACGCGCCTGCCGGCGGGCCGTTCGCAGGGCGCGCCCCTGGCCGTACGCCGCGACCGCCCCTCCTGCCACCGCGGCCGCGAACAGCAGGGCCGCGAACAGATCGCCCCGGGCCAGGGCGAACAGCGGAACGAGGGAGGCGATAGCGAGCCCGGCCGCGAGGACGGTGAGCACCCACGAGGCCGTACGGGGCGGAAGGCGCTCGGCGAGCGGGCGGGCGGCCAGCGCGGCGACCGCCGGGACCACGAAGGGCAGGTAGGCGTCGAGGTCCACGGTCAACGACCGTCCAGCAGGTCGCGCAGCAGCTGCTCGTCCTGGTCGGACAGGCTGTCGACGAAGCGCGCGAGGACGGCCTGGCGGTCGGGCTCGGCGGCCATGGTCCGGTGCATGCGGCGGGCGACCAGGCCCGGCTCGTCGCTGACCGGCGCGTAGCGGAACGACCGGCCGTCCTTCTCACGCGTCAGCAGGCCCTTGGCGTGCATCCGGGTCAGGATCGTCACCACGGTCGTGTAGGCGAGGTCATCGGCCAGCAGGGACTGCACGTCGGCGGCGTTCAGCGGGCGGCCGCCCCGCTGGAGGACGGTCATCACCTCGGCCTCGAGCGCACCCGCGGCCCGACGCTCTCCGCCAGCCATGTCACCTCCGCTCACCGACGACCAGGTATCAGTGTGCCATGGCATCGTCCAGCGGCCGACCTGGCGTTACGCGTCCGTACGGCGGGTCGCCGCGGCGGCGCCTCCACCGGACCCGGGCTCCCGCGAGGCGTCCCAGCCCCGTCTCATCCCGTCGCCCGGCGCGGAGCACGCCCCACCCGGCTGACCTGCGCGTTTCACCGTCGAAGCGGCCTGCGGCGCGTCCCATCCTCGTCCCAGCACGGCATTCGGGACCAACGCGCGCACTATGAAGGAAGCCCCGCTCCCCCTGTCGCGATGGAGAACAAGGAGCTTGGTCATGCGTGTCGGTGCAGCCCCGGCTCTTCTGGACGATCCGCAGGAACCCCAGAAGGCCACCTCGTCGATCTTCGTGCCGTTGAGGATCGGAGTACCGGCGGAGGACCGCTTCGAAGCGGGGGGCGACAGCGCGCGGATGGGATCGGTGGTCGTCGCGCGGATCACGAGCACGCCCGCGATGGTGAACCGGGACGCCCGGTGCGTGACGTCCACCGACACCGAACTGCTCAAGGTGACCCTCCACCTCAGCGGCTCGATGATCGTCATCCAGGACGGCCGGCAGTGCCGCGTCCGGCCCGGCGACCTGGTCGCGTACGAGACCTCTCGGCCGTACCGGCTGATCGGCACGGACGTGTGCGACCTCGTGGTGGCCGGCGTCCCGCGCGCGATGCTCGGCCCCAGCGCCGACCTGATCGGCCGGCGCACGGCGGTCGCGCTGCCGGGCGACCGCGGGGTCCAGGCGGTGATCGCGGCCTTCCTGTACGGCCTCGGCCGCGACGTCGACGCCCTGTCCGGCCTGAACGGCCTCCGCCCCTCCGACGCCCTCGTCTCGCTGATCATCTCGGCCTTCACCGACACCACGCCCGAACGCACGGACACCGGCGACCTGGCCGGCCGGATCCTCGCGTACGCGGCGGCCAACCTCTCCGACCCCGGGCTCTGCGCCGAGAAGGTCGCGCGCCGGCACGGCATCTCAACGCGCTACCTGCACAAACTCCTCCGTGACCGCGGTGTCTCCTTCAGTGCCTGGGTCCGGCGGGAGCGGCTCCACCGCATCCGCCGCGACCTGACGGACCCCGCCTTCGCCAACCGGACGATCGCCGCCATCGCCGCCCGCTGGGGCATGACCGAACCCGGTCACCTCAGCCGCGCCTTCCGCGGCGAGTTCGGCCGGACACCGCTGGAGATCCGGCGAACCGGATCCTGAACGACGGAGATCGGCGCCTTCACGTAGCAACACGGCGGTGACATGATCGCCACCGGTGCGCCCGGAGCGTCCGGGGCTCGCGGACACGAGGAGTCGCCCAGCATGGACATCGCCATCGTCGGAGCGGGAATCGCCGGACTCGTCCTGGCGCTGAGGCTGCACGAGGCCGGTGTCCCCTGCCGGGTGTACGAGGCGGTCCCGGAGATCAAGCCGCTCGGCGTGGGCATCAACATCCTGCCGCACGCGTCGGAGGTGCTCAGCGGGCTCGGGCTCGAAGAGGCGCTGACCGCGGAGGCCGTGCTCACCGCGGAGTCGGTCTTCTTCAACCGGTTCGGCCAGCTCATCTACCGCGAGCCGAGCGGACGGGCGGCCGGCTATCGCTATCCGCAGTACTCCATCCACCGGGGCCGCCTGCACGCCGTGCTCCTGGCCGCCGTACGCGACCGGCTCGGCCCCGGCGCCGTCGCCCTGGACCACCGCTGCACCGGCGTCACGCAGGACGAGGACGGGGCGTACCTGACCTTCCGTACGACGACCGGCGACGCGCCGCTCCCCCGCGTCCGCGCCGACGGGGTCGTCGCCTGCGACGGCGTGCACTCGGTCATCCGGCGGCAGTTCCACCCCGAGGAGGGCGAGCCGCGTTACTCCGGCGTCAACATGTGGCGCGGCACCGCGATCGGCCGGCCGTTCCTGTCCGGCGCCAGCATGGTCCGTGTCGGCTGGCTCGACCTCGGCAAACTCGTCGTGTACCCGATCCGCGACGACGTCGACGGAGCCGGCAACCAGTTGGTCAACTGGGTCGCCGAGATCGAGACGCCGCACCACCTCACCCGCGACTGGAACCGCCGGGGCGACCTGAACGACTTCATCGGCGCGTACGAGGACTGGCACTTCGACTGGCTGGACGTGCCGGCGCTGCTGCGGTCCAGCGCCGCGGTGCTGGAGTACCCGATGGTCGACCAGGACCCCTTGAACCGGTGGACGTTCGACCGCGTCACGCTCCTGGGTGACGCCGCGCACCCGATGGTGCCGCGCGGCTCGAACGGCGCGGGCCAGGCGATCCTCGACGCCAGGGCGCTGAGCACGACCCTGGCCGGCGCGAGCGACGTGACCACGGCCTTCCGTGCGTACGAGGACCGGCGCCGCCCCGCCACGACCGAGGTGGTGCTGACCAACCGCCGCACCCCGCCGGACGTGATCATCCGCGAGGTACGGGACCGTACGGGCGACCGGCCGTTCGACCGCATCGAGGACGTCATCAGCCAGGAGGAACTGGCCGCGATCTCCCGCCGCTACAAGGACGTCGCCGGCATGTCCGCCAAGAGCCTCATGACCGTCGACTAGAGGCGGGGACGCCTGAGGCGGCCGACGGCCGGGTCTTGACGAAGACCAATACGGGCGTACATATTGAGCCGGTGGCCAGAGCATCGAACAAAGAGCAGATCCTGAGAGAAGGCCTTGAGGTGGTGCGCCGGCGCGGCTTCGCCGGCGCGGGCGTACGCGAGATCACCGGTGCCGCCGGGGTCCCGCAGGGGTCCTTCACCAACCATTTCGCCTCCAAGGAGGCGTTCGGGCTTGAAATCGTCGACCGCTACTTCGCGGACCTGCTCACCGTCGTCGACGCGACGCTGGAGGACCCCGGCCGACCGCCGCTGGATCGCCTCCGGGCCTACTTCGACGCCGTCTCGGAACGGCTGGAGGAACGCGGCTGGCAACACGGCTGCCTGATCGGGAACATGAGTCTCGAGGCGGCCGAGCACAGCGAGGCGATCCGCGTCCGGCTCACCGAGATATTCACCCGGTGGCGCGAGCCGTTCGCCCGATGCCTGCGAGAGGCCGACGCCGCGGGCCAGATCCGGCTCGACGTGCCGGCCCTCGACATGGCGGACTTCCTGCTCGCCTCCTGGCAGGGCGCGATCCTTCGCATGAAGGTCGAGCGCAGCCCCGAGGCTCTCCGGCGATTCCACCGCATCACGTTCGCCACCGTGCTCAGCCCATCCGCCTGAAGCCCGCCCGAAGAAAAGCCCCATGCAGCGCCACGACATCCCCAGTACCGACTCCCTGCCGAGGAGGCGGACGAGCGTTCTCGGGACGCACATCAGCCACGTGGACACCGGGAGCGGTGACCCCATCGTCTTCCTGCACGGCAACCCCAGCTCGTCCTACCTGTGGCGGAACGTCATCCCCCTCCTCGCCGGCCACGGCCGCTGCCTGGCACCGGACCTGGTGGGAATGGGCCGGTCCGGCCCCGCCCCGGACGGGCGGTACCGCTTCGTCGACCACGCCCGCTACCTCGACGCCTGGTTCGAGACCCTCGGCCTGACCCGGAACGTCACGCTGGTCGTCCACGACTGGGGGTCGGCGCTCGGTTTCCACTGGGCCCGGAGGCATCCCGAACGGGTCAGGGCGATCGCCTACATGGAGGCGATCGTGCGGCCCCGCGATTGGTCGGACTTCCCCTCCGGACGCGACCGGCTCTTTCGTGCGATGCGTTCGGAGCAGGGTGAGGACCTCGTGCTGAGGCAGAACTTCTTCGTCGAGACGGTGCTGCCCAGAAGCGTCCTGCGCACACTGGACGAGGCGACGATGGCGGCCTACCGTGCACCGTTCCCGACCCCGGAGTCACGTGTCCCGACGCTGACCTTCCCGCGTGAGCTGCCGATCGACGGCACCCCCGCCGACGTCATCGAGATCGTCGAGGACTACGGGCGGTGGCTGGCCACGAGCCCGATCCCCAAGCTCTTCATCGCGGCCGAGCCCGGCGCGATGCTCGTCGGACGCGCCGCGGAATTCGCCCGGACCTTCGCGAACCAGCGAGAGGTGAACGTCAGGGGCGGCCACTACGTCCAGGAGGACTCCCCGTACGAGATCGGAACCGCTGTACGCGACTTCCTGCTCCACCTGTGACCATCATCGTCAACGCCATTCTCCACTGCGGTCACCGCGTCACTTGCGGGCGACGGCGGTCCAGCCGGCGTCGGTGACGTACTCGCCGCCCTCCGGGTGCCATTCGTGCAGCCGGACGACGCCGGGCTCGACGAGTGTCAGGCCGTCCAGGAAGGCGCTCACCTGCTCGCGCGTCCTGGCCGTGAACGGGGCGCTCGCGGAGCGGTAGGCGTCGCCCACCTCGGCGTTGCGCCGCTCCTCGATCGCCGCGTGGGAGAAGATGACGTGGCTGCCCGGTGGCACGGCGTCACGGTAGCGGGCGAGCAGGCCGGCCGGGTCCTCCTCGTCGGTGAGAAAGTGCAGCACGGCGACGAACAGCACGCACACCGGCCGGTCGAAGTCGATCAGTTCGGCCACCTCGGGGGCGCCGAGCACGCTCTCCGGGTCGCGCATGTCGGCCTGGACGACGGCGGCGCCCTCGTCGCGGGCGAGCAGGGCCCGCCCGTGCGACGTGACGACGGGATCGTTGTCGACGTACACGACGCGGGCGTCCGGGTTCACCGACCGGGCGATCTCGTGCACGTTGCCCTGCGTCGGCAGGCCCGCGCCCAGGTCGAGGAACTGGCCGACGCCGCGGCCGGCGACGTGGCGCACGGCGCGCCGCAGGAACATGCGGTTCGCCCGCGCGACCTCGGCCACGCCGGGAAGCGCCCGGCCGACCTGCTCGGCCGCCTCGCGGTCGACGGGAAAGTTGTCCTCACCGCCGAGGAAGTAGTCGTACATGCGTGCGACGCTCGGTGTGCCGGGGTCGACCCCCGGAGCCTTTCCCGTCCAGCCGGTCATCTCGGCGTCCCTTCGTCGGCGCCCGGTCCGCGACCGAGACTCTAACGCGCGGGGCGCCCTCACTCGGCCCAGAAGTCGATCAGCTCGTCCTCGGTGAGCAGCCATGGCGGCCGCTCCGGCATCACGCGACCGGTGGACAGGGCCCACATCGTCATCAGCGTCAGGGCGAGGTGCTCGTCATTCGTGTGGCTCTTCAGCTCGTTCATGGCTCTCCGTCGGATGCGGAGGGATGGCCGAGTGGTGCCGCGGACCCCGTCGCAGGTCGGTCAAGGTCCGGGCCGATCCGGGACCCCCCCCACACATGTCCCGGATCGGCCCGGACGGTGCCGGGCCTCCGGACAGCCCCGGTATGTCCGGGCCTGGTCGGCACCTTCGGTACGTCAGTGGGGCAGGTGATCTGAGCTCCCCTGCCCTGGATGAAGCCAAGCGCGGATCCGGGCGTGGGGCCATCCCCGGATTCCGGGATATCCGCCCGGTGAGTGCCCGCTCTACACTCGGCCGCCATGAGCAGAGTCGCCCGGGCCGGACGGTCATGACGGCGGAGGCCACGCCGCCCGTGGCGGCGCGCGTCGTCTCGTCGTCCGGGGCCGTCGTCGAGGTCGTGGAGAACCAGCGTCTCGTGTTCGGGCGGGGGCCCGACGCGGACCTGGTGATCGTCGCCGACAGAGGGCTGTCCCGCCGCGCCGGGATGATCGGCGGGGTACGCGGCGGCGCGTGGGTGGCCAATCTCAGCCACACCCACGCGCTGTACGCCGAGACCGACGGCTACCAGATCCGGTTGCCGCCGATGGAGGCGCCGGGCGACCCGGCCGGCGGATGGTTCATGCGGGCGGGCACCACGCTCGTGGGGTCGCGGGCCATGCTCGACGACGGCCAGCCGCTGCGCGTGACCATCATGCCGACGGCGAGCGGACCGATCGGGACGCTCGGGGACCGGCCGGCGCGCCCGGACGAAGACTCGACCCTGCTCCCGCTGTACCTGGATCCGAACACCAAGTTGTTCCTGGTCGCGCTGCTGTGGTGCCGGCCGTGGCTGATCGATCCGACGCGTACGACGCCGCTGCCGCGCACTCCGGAGATCGCCCGCGCCGCGCTGGAGGTGACCGACGCGCACCATGAGCTGGAGCAGTTCGACAACGATCCGGTATTCCGTGACCGGCTCGCCGCGCGTGTCGGGGAGCACGTGAAGGTGTTGCGGCGCAAAATCAATATCCGGGGGCTCGTACGCAGCGGAACCCGGCTCTCGGACGAGGTGGTCGTCGGCGTGCTCATCGAGCACGCGATCATCACGTTCAGCGATCTGGGCCGTCTGAGCGACCCGTCATGGTGCTCTCGACAGGAGGATCTCTGGTGGGATCGTACGTAGTGAAGTCCGGCGTTTCCTGGAACCTGGCAGGTCACAGCCGGTTCACGGTGAACGCCGCGGCCAGCTGACGGCTCAGGCCGGCCACGGTCACCGTGACGTGGTGCGAACCGGGCGGGATCTTCCCGGGGAAGAACTCATGGCTCTGATTGATGGCGTAGTTGAACGCTCCGCCGAAGTCGACGACGGGGGTGTACGGGGACGGCGGTCCGGCGTCGAGCCGGATCGTCACCTTCCGGCCGGGCGTGAAGCCGGTGCCGGAGACGACGAACGCGGTGTTGCCGTCGCCGAACGTCTGGTTGAGCGCGATGGTGCCCGGTCGTTCCGGCTGGCGTACCGCTCCCGGGGGCGGGCCGCCGGCGGGCGGCGAGCCGGCCGGCCTGCGGTCGCCGGACGTCCGGCCCAGCACGACGCCGAGCAGCAGGGCGGCGCCGGCGACGCCTAAGACCGCCGCGGCGGTCACGACGACCCGCGGCGTCCGGCCGCCGCGGGGTTCCCCGGTACGGCGCCGGGCGGAGGCGACAGGCGCCGGGCGTGGCTCCGCGGGCCGGCGCGGCCGCCCGACCGAGGTCGGGGAGTCCAGGGTGCGCTCGACCGGCTCTTCCTCGGGCTCAGGCTTCCGTTCGCCCTGCCGGTACTCCTCGATGAGCTCGCGCGCCGCCGCGGGCAACGGCGCGGGGCGCAGCGCGTACTCGCCGCCGTGCTCCTCCAGTTCCTCGGCCAGGCGTGCGAGCAGGGCGGCGGCGGTGGGCCTGGCGGCGGGATCGCGGTCGAGACAGTCGAGCATCAGCTCGGCCGCCTCTTCGGGCAGGCCGGTGAGGTCCGGCGGCTCGGTGGCCAGCCGGATCAGGACGTCGGTCACCGAGTCCCCCGCGTACGGCGGGTGGCCGGTGGCCGCGTACAGCAGGGTCGAGCCGAGGGAGAACACGTCGCTGGCCGCCACCGTCTGCCGGCTGTCGCGTGCCTGCTCGGGCGCCATGTAGGCGGGGGTGCCGACGGCCTGGTGCGTCGCGGTGACCGTGACGCGTTCGGTCGCCCGCGCCACGCCGAAGTCGATGACCCGCGGCCCGTCCGCCGCGACGAGGACGTTGGACGGTTTCAGGTCCCGGTGCACGAGGCCGGCCTGGTGGATCGAGGCGAGCGCCTCGGCACAGCCGGCGGCCAGCCAGCGCAGGGCTTCGGTGGGCAGCGGCCCGCAGGCCCGTACGAGCTGGTCCAGGGAGGGCGCCGGGATGTAGGCGGTGGCCAGCCAGGGGATCTCGGCGTCGGGGTCGGAGGCGACCACGCCGGCGGTGTAGACGCCGCTGACCCGTCCGGCGGCGGTCACCTCATGGGCGAACCGGGTGCGGAAGTCGGGGTCGGCGGCGAACTCGCTCCTGATCGTCTTGACCGCGACGAGACGACCGGAGGCCGACCGGCCCAGGTACACGCGGCCCATCGCCCCGGTCCCCAGTCGACCCAGGAGCGTGTAGCCACCGACCCGCGAGGGATCCTGCGGCGCCAGTGGCTCGATCCTGACGTCCCCCGACGGCATGGGCACCCCTCCATCCGACACAATCGGCATTATCGCCTCGATCTCCCCGCAGCCTTGGGCGAATCACCGCGTACGTCTGCCATTGCCGACACTCCGAGCCGCCCGCCTTTACGTTGTAGATCACGAGTGAGTCGACTCGTCGCGAGCGGTCGGGCGGACGGACGCGGGCGGCTCGACGCGGACGGTTTGCCCCGCGATCGCGTTCACCGAGCGGCCGTCTGTGGCCTGGCCGGGGCCGGACCGGCCTTTCACCACCGTACGAGCGCGTTTCTCCTTATAACCGGCGTTATGAAACGCGCATTCGCGGTATTCGCGGTCGGTGGCGTCCTCCTGACGACCGCCTGCCGAGCGGAATCGGCGACCTCTCCGGAGGCCCTGCCGACGTCGGCCACACCCCCCGCGTCCTCTCCCAGCCAAGGCGCGAGCGTGACGCCCACGCCTCGGGTCGAGAGGCGCACCGTCGTCGAGAGGCGCTCGATTCGCTACTCGACCCGGAGGGTCACCGACCCCGGTCTCGCCCGGGGCACGACCAGGGTGGCGAGACACGGCGTGAAGGGCGTGCTGACGCTGACCTACCGGGTCACGTTCACCGACGGACGGCAGACGGCGAAGAAGCTGGTGCGCAAGGTGGTCACGCGGGCGCCGGTCACGCGGGTGGTCATGGTGGGCACTCGCGCCGCGCGGCGGTGCGATCCGAACTACAGCGGCTGCGTGCCGATCGCCAGTGACGTCGACTGCGCGGGCGGCGGCGGCAACGGTCCGGCCTACGTCAGCGGCACCGTGCGGGTGATCGGCTCGGACATCTACGACCTCGACCGCGACGGCGACGGCATCGGCTGCGACTGATCCTGAGACCGAGACCGTGCTCAGCCCTTGTGCTGGACGCGGTAGGCGCTCGGGCTGACGCCGTGCATCCGGCCGAACTGCCGGGAGAAGTAGAACGGCTCGGTGTAGCCGAGGGCGCGGGCGATCTCGGCGATCGGCCGGTCCGTGGTGTCCAGCAGTTCGCGGGCGCGGGACATGCGCAGGCGAGTCTGGTACCGCAGAACCGAGGTGCCGGTCGCGCGGCGGAACAGGGCCGCGAAGTGCGACGGGCTGAGCCGTGCGAGCGCGGCGAGTTCGGCCACGCTGGTGCGCGCGCCGACGTGCTCGCGCAGGTACTGCTGCGCCTGCCGTACGGCGTCGGCCCGGCCCGGGGGCGCGCCGGTCTGGCCGGCGGCCAGCAGCGCCAGCAGGTGCCAGGCGGCGCCCGCGGCGGCCAGCCGGCTGGGCACCGAGTCGTCGCGTTCCATCCGGCCGAGCGCCTCCTCGACCAGCGAGACCGCCTGGTAGACGTCGCCCACCGGGACCACCGGCCGCTCCGGGTCGGCCAGGACCGCGCCGGCCAGCTCACCGGCGTCGGTACCGCCCACGTGCAGCCACCAGATCGTCCAGGGCCGGTCCGGGTCGGCGCCGTACTCGTGGCCCACCCCGGCCGGGATGACCAGCGCCTCACCCGGCCCGACCTCGAACCGTCCGGACGGCAGCCGGCACCACCCCGCACCCTCGGCGCAGACGATGACGATGACCTGCGGGCTGCCCTCCGTACGGCTCCGGCGGTGGTCGGCGGCCTGCGGGAAGTATCCGCAGTCGGTGACGAGCAGCCGTGAGGTGAGCGGCAGCCCGAGCGCCTCGCGCACCAGCGGGCGGGCGAGCACGCTGATGCGCTCACCGGGGAAGCCGTCCATGCGGGGCATGGCGCCATGCTGGCGGCCGATCGTCGTTTCGTCCAGGGAATCCGTTCCTTCGCACATTCCGGCGGCTTCGGGCGCCTCCGTACGCTCGGACCATGCCGGACGACCCCAGGATCGAGCTGCCGCCCGTACCCGAGGACCAGCAGGGGAAGGCGGTGGCGGTCTGGCGCGAGGACGTCCCGATCGAGACGTACGCTCCGGCGGACCCGGACGCCTACCCGGCGTTCCTGGAGGCCCGGGTGTACCAGGGCTCGTCCGGCCGGGTGTACCCGCTGCCGTTCTACGAGCGGATCGCCGAGACCCGCGCGCCGGTGCGCTGGGACGCGGTGCACCTGGAGAACCGCTGGCTGCGCCTCATGGTGCTGCCCGCGCTCGGCGGACGCGTCCACGTCGGCTACGACCGGACCGCCGACTATGACTTCTTCTACCGCAACAACGTCATCAAGCCCGCGCTCGTCGGGCTGACCGGCCCCTGGATCTCCGGCGGCGTGGAGTTCAACTGGCCACAGCACCACCGGCCGGGCACGTTCCTGCCGGTCGACGTCCAGATCGAGCACGAGCCGGACGGCGCGGTTACGGTGTGGTGCTCCGACCATGACCCGCTGACCCGGATGAAGGGCATGCACGGCGTACGGCTGCGGCCCGACCGTGCCGTCGTGGAGCTGCGGGTGCGGCTCTACAACCGCACCGAGGACGTGCGGACTTTCCTGTGGTGGGCCAACGTCGCCGCGCACGCGAACGACCACTACCAGTCCTTCTTCCCCACCGACGTGCGCTTCGTGGCCGACCACGCCAAGCGGGCGACGACGACGTTCCCCCGCGCCTCGGGCCGCTACTACGGCGTCGACTACCCGGCGCGCGCCGACGCCGCGAACCCGGACGGCGACCGGCTCGACTGGTACCGCAACATCCCGGTGCCCACGTCGTACATGTGCGTGGGCAGCGAGGACGACTTCTTCGGCGGCTACGACCACGGCGCGCAGGCCGGTTTCGTGCACTGGGCCGACCACCGCATCGCGCCGGGCAAGAAGCAGTGGACCTGGGGGAACGCCCCCTTCGGCTGGGCGTGGGACCGCAACCTCACGGACGGCGACGGCCCGTACGTCGAGCTGATGGCCGGCGTCTTCACCGACAACCAGCCGGACTTCTCCTTCCTCGCGCCGGGCGAGACCAAGACGTTCAGCCAGTACTGGTATCCGATCCAGCGGATCGGCCCGGCCCACCAGGCGAACCTCGACGCCGCCGTGAGCCTGTCGGCCGACGGGAGCACGGCGCGCGTCGGCGTGGCGGTGACCGCCGTACGCTCCGGCTGCGTCGTACGGCTCGGGGCGGCCGGTGCGACCGTCTGGACGGGGCAGTACGACCTCGCGCCCGGATCTCCGCTGGTCACGGACGTGTCGCTGCCCCGCACGTACGCCGCGGAGGACCTGGAGCTCACGGTCGAACACGAGGGCACGACGCTGCTGTACTGGCGGCCGCGACCGGCGACCGCCGGGGCGACGCCGCCCGAGCCGGCCACCGAGCCGCCCGCGCCGGAGGAGATCCCCACGACGGACGAGCTGTACGTCACCGGGCTGCACCTGGAGCAGTACCGGCACGCGACACGCTCGCCGGAGTCGTACTGGCGGGAGGCGCTGCGCCGCGATCCCGGCGACGCGCGGTCGGCGATCGCGCTCGCCGCGCGGCGGTACGGCGACGGGCGGTACGCCGAGGCCGAGGAGCTGCTCCGCCGCGCCGTGGCCCGCCAGACGCTGCGCAACCCGAATCCCTACGACGGCGAGGCGTACTACCGGCTGGGCCTGACGCTCATTCGCCTCGGCCGAGACGAAGAGGCCTACGACGCGCTGGCCAAGGCGGCGTGGAACGCCGCCTGGCGGGCCCCGGCGCACTGGGCGCTGGCCCGGCTCGACTGCCGCGCGGCGCGGTGGGCGGCCGCGCTGGACCATCTCGACGCCGCGCTGGCCGCCGAGGCCGGGCTGCTCCAGGCCCACGACCTGCGGGTGCTGGTGCTACGGCGACTCGGCCGTACGGAGGAGGCGGACGCGGCGCTGGCGGCGGTACGCCGGCTGGACCCGCTCGACTGGTGGGCCCGCGACCTGGCCGGCCTCCCCCTCGACTGCGACGCCCCGACCTGTCTCGACGTCGCCCTGGACTACGGCTCCGCCGGGTTCGCGGCCGAGGCGCTGCGCGTGCTCGACCGCGCCGGGGAACGGCTCGCCGACGAGGAGCCCGGTGCGCCGGACGAGTGGCGGCGGCCGCGCTCCGGCGCCGGGCCGCTGCTCGCCTACCACCGGGCGGACCTCCTGACGGTCCTCGGCGAGGACGCCGGGCCGGCCCTCGACCAGGCCCGTACCACCGACGCGCGCTACTGCTTCCCCAGCCGCGCCGAGGACGCGCTCGTACTGACGCGCGCGCTGGAGCGCGACCCCTCGGACGCGCGGGCGGCGGCACTGCTGGGCCACTGGCTTTACCACCACCACCGGCACGAGGAGGCCGTGGCCTGCTGGCGACGGGCGGTCGAGCACGACCCGTCGGACGTCGTGGCCTGGCGCAACCTCGGCGTCGCGGCCTTCAACGTCCGGGGCGACGCCGCGGAGGCCACCGCCTGCTACGACCGCGCCCTCGCGGTCGCGCCGGACGACGCGAAGCTGTGGCACGAGTCCGACCAGCTCGCCAAGCGCACCGGGACGCCGCCGGAGCAACGCCTCGCCCGGCTGGAACGGCGGCCGGACGTCGTCGCGGCCCGCGACGACCTCACCGTCGAGTACGTCCTCCTGCTGGTGGCCACCGGCCGGGCCGCCCGCGCGCTGGACGTGCTGACCGGCCGCCGCTTCCAGCCCTGGGAGGGCGGCGAGGGCCAGGCCCTGTACGCCTGGGAGCAGACCCGGCTGGCCCTGGGGCGCGAGGCACTGGCCGCCGGCGACGCCGCCGGGGCCGGGGCCCACGCCCGCGCCGCGCTCGACCCGCCCGAGTCCCTCGGCGAGGCCCGGCACCCGCTGGCCAACTGTGCCGACCTCCTCCTGCTGCTCGGCGACGCCCACGCCGCCGCCGGGGAGACGGCGGCCGCCCGCGACGCCTGGACGCGGGCGGCCACCGCCGACGGCGACTTCCAGGAGATGAGCACCCGGCCGTACAGCGAGACGACGTACTCCTCCGTGCTGGCGTGGCGCCGCCTGGGCGAGGAGGAGCGGGCGACCGCCCTGGTCACGGGCCTGGAGGCGTACGTCGCGGAGCTGCGGGCGACCCCCGCGCGGGTCGACTACTTCGCCACGTCCCTGCCGACGATGCTGCTGTTCACCGACGATCTCCCGGCCCGCCGGGCGACCACCGCGGCCTTCCTCGCCGCCCAGGCGGCGGAGCTGCGCGGCCGCCCGGACGAGACACGGGCGCGGATCGCCGAGGTCATCGCCGGCGACCCCAACCACCTGGGCGCGCTGACCTTCGCTCAGGTCCGATCGGCCAGCCAGGGGTAGCGCTCGGTGTCCTTCGCGGCGTAGTCGGGGTCGAGGTAGATGAACAGGCGCTGGATCCTCCAGTCGCGGATCTCGAACACGTCGCACCAGCGGCCCGCGGCCCACTCCGGCACCCCGGCGCGCCAGGGGCCGTCGCGGTGCTCGCCGTGGCTCGTGCCCTCGACCACCACCACGTCACTGCCGGAGAACACCCAGTTGAAGTGCGAGTAGTGGTGCTCGATCTTCTTGATCGTGGCCCCGACGTCGCCGAACATCCGGCCGATCTCCTCCTTGCCGTTGGCAAGGCCCCACTTGGGGAAGTACGCCTGGGCGTCGTCGGCGAACAGGTCGAGAATGCCGTCACCCGTCGAGGTGACTCCCCCGTTGTCGAACGCCTTCAGATATTCGAGGACGACGGACTTGCGCTGCTCGTCGGTCATCGTCTCTCTGCTCAGGGCCACACCGTCTCCGATCGTCGAACGGGAATGCGCACACCATGACATCGGCGGAGACGGGCGGCCCCGCTACAGGACACCGAATACGCGGCGGCACGCGGAACGGGACGCCTACCCGTCGGCCAGGGACCGCCAGTGCCGGAGTTCCTCGCGTGCCACGCGGGTGTCGGGGTGGTCGTCGCCGTAGGCACGCGCGCAGGCGTCGGTCACGTCCCACAGCAGCCGGGCGGCCCGCGCCGCCTCCCCGGACAGGCCCAGCCAGGTGGCGTGCTCCACCCGGCAGGCCAGTGTGTCCGGATGTTCGGAACCGACCACGGCGGAAAGGTCGGCGACCAGCACCCCGAACGCCGCCGCGGCCGCCGCCGCCTGCCCGGCCACCCCCATCGCGAGCGAATCGGCGTAACGCCGTGCGAACACCTCAGGGTCCGGGACGGGCACGTCCCGCCGAGGCGGCTCCGGCGGGGGGCCGGGTTCGCGCTGTTCGGATTCTCGCTGCTCTGGTGCGGGCCGCGGCTCGGACGGAGGCTCGGGAGCGGGCCGCGGCTCAGGCGGGGGCTCGGGTGGGGACTGCGGTTCAGGTGCGGGTCGTGGCTCGGGACGGGAGGTGCCACCGGCCGGCCTCCTCGCCGCGTCCCCCGGCTCGGCCCTCGGCTCCTGCCGCTCGGCCAGCATCTTCCATTCGACGTGCGCCGCCGATTGGCGGTAACGCTCGGAATGGTGCGGTCCCAGCGGCCGGGCCGAGTCGCGGATAAGGACATCCAGCAGCCGCGCCGCCCGGCCGGGATCCCCCGCCAGGCCGACTGCTTCGGCGAGGACTCGCCGGCTCACGAACGTCTCGACGTGCTGGGCGCCGAGGATGCGGGTCATGTCGGCCGTCACCCGCTCGCACAGCGACAGGACCTTGGCGGCGTCGCCCGCCCGCGCCGTCCAGTACGCGCGGCACCGCAGGGCGACCAGGGTCCGCGGATGCTCCTCCCCGAGTCGGCTGATCGCGTCCAGCACGATGTCCGCGAAGAGTGCGGCCACTGCTGCGGCGTCGCCCTGTGCGCCGATGGTCTCGGCCTCACGGGTGCGCCGGGAAATCTCCTTCTCGGCGTCCGTATGTGGTTCTGGCAACTCCTTGGCGCGCCGGAAACGGGGCATGTCACTCCTCCCGTCGGACGAAGCCGGGCACCGGTGCCACACGCAACCGGAGCGTGCTCACGCCGAGCAGTTCGTCCCGGATTGTGATCCGTGTTCCGGTGTCAGAACCCGCGGCCACCGGGGCCGCGATCGTTCGCGTGGTCGCGACCCATCCGGACAGAGCGCACCCGTGGCAGGGCGACTCGGCGCCGCCCTTGCCGCCGCAGGCATCGCATTTCGTGGGAACGGACGATCCGAACTGCCAATAGCCGCGTCCCCCGCAGGTTTCACAACGATGGACGGTCCTGCCCGCGCCCTGGCAGGAGTCGCAGATCTCACGGTCGTCGAGGACGAATTCGTGGGATCCGGCACCTTCCACGACGACACGACGGGAGACGTGTACCTCGATCTCTTCGGAAATGCCATTGGACGAGACGAGCCCAAGGCCGCGATCGTAACCGCGTCTCCGCCGCGAATCGCCGATCCGGCGATAGGCGGCCTTCACCTCGTCCGGAACCGTGACCTGATTGCCGACGATCTGGACGACCTGACGGTACCGTTCGGTTATCTGCTCGGCATCGGCGTCCGACGCGACGCCGAGCACCTCATAGCAGTTCCGCACCGGCGCGCGAGGTGGCGGCTTCGGCTGCTTTGGCGGCTTCGGGCGCGGGGGCGGGGCCGACGGCGTGTTCCAGCCACGCCCGTCACATCGGAAGCATGGATCAGGGACCCGGCCGCTGCCCCCGCATTCGGGGCAGTCCCGGGCGAAGCCCATGCGCACCCGGCCGAGGCCTCCGCATGCGTCGCACTTCAGGAACCGCCACGCGCCGGACCCGCTGCACGTGCGGCACCGGACACGGGTGCGCGCGGTCCCTTCCGTGCGCCCCCGCAGTTCCTGGTCGTACATGCGGCGCCGCTCGGGATCGCCGAGGACCTCGCAGATCTTGCAGATGTAGTCGAACCGCTCGGCCGCCTTCGGGTCGCCGGGGTTGGCGTCGGGATGCGCCGCTCGGAGCTTGGCACGGCGCGCGATTCTGATCTGTTCCGCAGACGCGTCCGACGCTACTCCGAGGATGGCGTAGTAATCGTGTTGGTCGGCCACCGTGCCCTTCTCCCCGGCGGTTCAATGTTCGCCAGCGCGCCACATCTTAGAGCCTTCTGATCACGGCTCTTGTTACGCTCCAGAAGGTGCTCGGAGTGCTCACCGGAATGGCTTGACGGAAGAAGCGCTATCGGTAACCGCGCTTGAGCAGGTGCCGCGCTCCGGCCGCGAAGCCCTCGGGGCCGGGCAGCGCGAACCCGAACGCGTCGGCGAGCCGGTTGGTGATGTTGAAGGCGGCGCAGACCGCGAGCGCGTCCTGGACCTGCTGGGGGGTGACGCCGGCGGCCAGCACCTCCCGCATGTCCTCGGCGCCGACCCGTCCCTCCCGGGTCAGCCTGCCGAGCATCCGCAGCGTCGCCCGTAGCGGCTCGGCGATGGGGGCCGATGCGAGGTCGGCCAGTACCGCCGCGACCCGTGGACCGTCCTGGTACGCCTGGCTCGCGGTCGCGGTGTGCGCGCCGACGCAGAACGCCGAGTCGTTCACCGTGGACACGTAGGCCGCCATCAGCTCCCGGTCGCCCACCGACCAGGCGGACGGCCCGCGCATCGCCTCGTGGGTGAACTCCTTGGCCCGGGCGCCGTAGAAATCGGGCCGGTAGAAGACCAGCCTGGCGGCGTCCGGCAGCGGGTGGCCGGAGAACAGCCGGATGAGCGCGAACAGCAGCTTGGTGCCGGGGCGGTAGCCGCGGTCGAGGATGTCAAGCCGCACCGTGGGGCCTCCCGTCACCGGTCGCCTCGGCCAGGGCCGCCAGCCCGGCCTCGTACAGCCGGGTGGACCGGCCGACCGCGGCGCACACCACCAGTTCGAAGAGCTGGTCCTCGGTGCAGCCCGCCGCCTTCGCCGCGGCCAGGTCCGCCTCGGTGACCTGCGCGGGCCGGTCGGCGACCTTGCCGATCAGCGCGTCCAGCGGCGGCGGCGCGAGGCCGTCGCCGGCGAAGGCACGCGCCCGCTGCTCCGCGGACGCCCGGCCCTCCCCGCCCAGCACGCGCTCCACCAGGGCTCGGTGCGCTGCCCGCTTCCTGTCCTCATCCGGCACGGCGTCCTCCGTCTTCTCCCGGCTCGGTCCTCATCTACCTGACGATCGGCGGGACGCCGAACAGGACAGGTGACGCGAGAAATTCTCGCGGCGGTTGTCTCATCCGCCGGTCCCCTGATCGTCTTACCGGTGAAGGGCGATACCGGCCGGCGAAAGAGGCAGGGGAAGCGAGAGATGAAGTACGTGCTGTTGTTCGTGGAGACCGAGGAGTTCGCCGCCGACCTGGACGCGCTGGGCCCGGCCGAGCGTGAGCGGGCGTACGAGCGGGTGGATGAGTGGTTCGCGGAGCACGCGGACAAGATCCGGGGTGGCGCCAAGCTGCGGCCGGCGGAGACGGCGACGACGGTGCGGCTCGACCGCGGCGAGCCGGTCATCGTCGACGGGCCGTTCGTGGAGGGCAAAGAGGCGGTCAGCGGTTACACCGAGATCGAGGTCGCCGATCTGGACGAGGCGCTGCGCATGGTAGCGACCTGGCCGGCCTGCCCCGTCGTCGAGATCCGTCCGCTGGAGTCCTGAGCCGGTGAC
Source organism: Actinoallomurus iriomotensis (assembly GCF_030269445.1). Classification (GTDB taxonomy): domain Bacteria; phylum Actinomycetota; class Actinomycetes; order Streptosporangiales; family Streptosporangiaceae; genus Actinoallomurus; species Actinoallomurus iriomotensis. The sequence goes on along the minus strand of NZ_BSTJ01000010.1, from coordinate 369,154 downwards.
CGACGCCTCGCACGATCGGCTGGCCCGCGTGATCCGGCAGCACGCGGGCCGGCTGGCGGCCTCGCTGATGCACGTCACCGGCGGCGACTTCGCCACCGCCGAGGACCTGGTCCAGGACGCCGTGCTGGCGGCGCTGCGGCACTGGCCGGCGGAGGGAATCCCGGAACGGCCGGATGCGTGGCTGTTCACCGTGGCCCGGCGCCGCGGCCTGGACGCGCTGCGGCGCGAGGCCAATTACCGGACCAAGCTGGCGCAGGTGCGGTGGCCGGTCCAGCCCGGCCCGGACGAGCGGCTACGGCTGATCTTCACCTGCTGCCACCCGGCGCTGCCCCGGTCGGCGCGGATCGCGCTCACCCTGCGGGTGGTGTGCGGCCTGACCACCGCGCAGATCGCCCGCGCGTTCCTCACCAGTGAGGCCACCGTCGCCCGGCGGATCAGCCGGGCCAAACGGAAGATCACCGACGCCGGGATCCCGTACCGGATTCCCGGCGACGACCAGCTCGCCGCGCGCCTGACCGAGGTCCTCACGGTGATCTACCTGCTGTTCAACGAGGGCTACCTGTCCACCGCCGGGACGGCGCGGTCACGCGACCTGACCGAGGACGCCGAATGGCTGGCCGGCCTGCTGCACGGGCTGATGCCGAACGAGCCGGAGGTCGCCGGGCTGCTCACGTTGATCCGGCTGCACCGCGCCCGCGCGGGAGGCCGCTTCGATCCCGCCGGCGGGCTGGTGCTGCTGGAGGACCAGGACCGGTCGCGGTGGGACCGGGAGGCGATCGCGGACGCGACGCGGCTGCTGACCGGCGCCGCACGGCGGCGGCGCCCCGGCCCCTATCAGCTGCAGGCCGCGATCGTCGCCTGTCACGCCGAGGCCGAGCGCTGGCAGGACACCGACTGGGAACAGATCTTGCTGCTGTACGACATGCTGCTGCACCTGGCGCCGTCGCCGGTCACGCGCCTGCACCGGGCCATCGCCGTGCGCTACGCCACCGGGCCGCGGGAGGCCCTGGCCGAGCTGGACGCCCTCGCCGGCGAACTGCGCGACTACCACCTCTACCACGCGACCCGCGCCGAACTCCTGCGACGGCTCGGCCGTCCCGGTGAGGCCCGCGCCGCCGACCGCCGCGCTCTGGAGCTGACCGCCAACCCGGCCGAACAGGCCCTGCTCCGGCAGCGCGCCGGTCTCGGGTCATGAAAGCTTTCATGGCCCCGCGAGTGGCGTGACCTGCGGACTCGGTGCCTCTGACCTGGAGGAAGCGTTCACCGGGGAGGACGGCCTCGACGTCCTCCTTGACGGATCGTTGACGGCCCATGTCCGGAAGCGCACGATGGGCGCCGTTGGAAAAGCTTTTCCCGCGACCGGTTCCATCATCACCGACCGTCCTGAGGAGGATCATGATGGGAAACCACAACCGGCTCCGTCCGCTCGGCGCCGTCGTGGCCCTCGCCCTCGGCGTCAGCGCCCTGGCCGGTTCCGCGGCGGCCGCCACGACCGCGGCGGTGGCCCCGTTACCTCTCGCCGAGTCCAGCCCGGTCGGCTGGGCGAGCCAGAGCGGCGGCACGACCGGCGGCACCGGCGGCACGACGGTGACCGTCACCAGCGCGTCCCAGCTCGCCGACTACGCGAGCCGCAGCGGCTCGTACGTCATCAAGGTGAACAGCACGATCTCGCTCTCGTCGATGACGAAGGTCACCTCGAACAAGACGATCATCGGGGTGGGCATGGCCGGCCGGATCACCGGGTACGGGCTGAACGTCAACCAGGCGAACAACGTCGTCATCCGCAATCTGACGTTCACCGGATCCGCCGACGACGCGATCAACGTCCAGTACTCCACGCACGTGTGGATCGACCACAACGATCTGTCCAACGCCTACGACGGCGCGACCGACATCAAGCGCGCCTCGGACTACGTGACCGTGTCGTGGAACCACTACCACGACCAGAACAAGAACGCCCTGCTCGGCCACGACGACGGCAACGGCTCCGAGGACCTCGGCCACCTGCGCGTGACATACGTGCACAACTGGTTCGACGGCACGGTGCAGCGGAACCCGCGCGTGCGCTTCGGCAGCCCGGTGCACGTGCTCAACAACTACTACAACGGCAACAGCGGCTACGGCGTCGCCTCCACCTGCGACGCGGGCGTCCTCGTCGAGAAGAACTACTTCGAGAAGGTCGAGCACCCGACGGTCGTCCAGACCGGTGACTCGCCCGAGGGCGACCTGCGGCTGGTCGACAACTACCTCACCGGCTCCGGCACGGCGGAGTCGCGCAACGCCTCGTCGGTGCCGAATGTGCCGTACTCCTACTCGGCGGACTCGGCCTCGACCGTGAAGTCGGTCGTCACGGCCGGCGCGGGCGTCGGCAAGATCTGATCCCGCGCATGACGAGCCCCGGGTGGACGCGGCGTCCGCCCGGGGTTCGTGACGTCAGTGCCGGCCCTTGCCGCCCTTGCCGTGCTTGGCCGGTTTACCGTGTTTGCCGGGTTTCGGCCGGTGGGCCGGGGCATGTGCCGGGGGCCTGGGGCGCCTGGCCACGGGTCGCGGACTCGCCTTGGTCGGCGTCGCCGACGGAGTCGTGACCGCCGCCGAGGGTGAGGGTGCGACCGCCGGTCGGTCGTGGGACGCCGGCCAGGCGGACCAGGTGACGACGCCCGCGAGCACGGCGAGGCCGCCAACCGCGAGCGGAAGCGCCCGCCGGCGTCGTACGGGTGGAAGCGGCTGGGCCAGGACCTGGGTGAGGCTCCCGCTCCGTACGCCCGGGATCGGCTGGTCGAGCGGTGTGTCGTCCGGGTGCCGGGCGCCCATCGCCGGGTCGGTCCTCAGCCGGGCGGCCCGCTCGGCGACGGCCGCCGCCGGGTGCGGTCGCGCCGCCGGCTCCTTGGCGGTCAGCGCGTGAACCAGATCGACGAGGCCGGGCGGTACCGACGACGGGAGCGGCGGCAGCGGCGTGTCGCGGTGCGCGAGGACGACGGCGGTCGGAGGTCCCTCGTACGGCGGCCGGCCGGTCAGCAGCTCGAAGGCGATGACGCCGAGCGCGTACAGGTCGCTGGCGGCCGTCGCCGGCCGGCCGAGCGCCTGCTCGGGCGCGAGGTACAGCGGCGTGCCCATCAGCGTGCCGGTCCGGGTGAGCGAACTGGCGTCCATCGCGCGGGCGATGCCGAAATCGGTGATCTTGATCGAGCCGTCGTGGCCCAGCAGCACGTTCCCCGGTTTGACGTCGCGGTGGACGAGGCCCGCCGTGTGCGCCGCGGCCAGCGCCGACGCCACGGCGGCGATGATGTCGAGCACCCGGCCGGGGTCCATCGGCGCCTCGCGGGCGATCGCCGCGGACAGCGACTCGCCCGCCACGTACTCCATCACCAGGTAGGGCGGCTCCCCGCCATCGCCCTCGCTGTAGTCGAAGACCTGGGCGATGCCCGGATGGGACAGGCCGGCCGCGTGCTGCGCCTCGCGGCGGAACCGCTCACGGAACTCCGCGTTGTCGGCGTACTCACCGCGCAGCACCTTGACCGCGGTCGGACGGCCGAGCGCGACGTCCTCCGCGCGCCAGACCTCGCCCTGCCCGCCGGCGGCGATGCGCTCCACCAGCCGGTAGCGGCCGCCCAGCAGCCTGCCCTCACCCAGTGTCGAAGTCATAGTCCGGGCACGATACCGACAGCGGCGGCCGACGGCGACGTGGCGGGGGCGAGGTGCACGGTGGTCACTGCCAGGGAGCCGGCGCCGGCGGCGCCATCGGCGGGCTCGCGTACGCGGGCGGCGGGCCGGCCTGCTCGGGCGGGCGGCTCCTCAGCAGCAGGGCCGCTCCGGCCGCGGCGACTCCGATGATCCCGGCCACGATCAGCGGTGTCATGGAGAGCGGATGGAAGAAGGGCACCGACAGGGCGCTGCCGAGCACCAATCCGGCCTGGAGCAGGCCGCCGCCGAACCCCGCCAGCCCGTCCGGCGGCTCACCGACGAGGGCCGTGGCCGCACCGGCCACCGTCGCGCCCAGGCCGACGCCGAGCAGCGCCGCCACCGGAAGAAGCAGCAGGGAGGTGCCGCTCGTCGCGACCGGGTACCCGACGAGCGCGGTCACCCCGGAGACCGCGCATCCGGCGGCCAGCACCGGGCCGGGGCCGAGCCGCCCGGCCAGGGCGCCTCCGGCCAGCGCGCACCCGAGTGCCGTCACGGCGAGTGGCGCCAGCCGCACACCGGTGCCGATCGGGCTGTATCCCCAGTACGCCTGCAGGCGGAAGCTCAGGAACGTCATGGCCACGAAGGCGGGGCACAGACCCAGGGCGAACACCGCGGTCCCGCCGGTCGCCCGTAGGGGCAGCGGCGACGGCCGTACGGCGAACGCCACGATCACGGCGACCACCGCGATGACGACGGCGAGCGACAGGGGCAGGATGGTCCTGACCTGAAGCCATCCGGTGTTCTGGTGTGGGAGGCCGTAGGTCAGCAACGGCACGATGAGGGAGAGCAGCACCACGCCGAGGGCGCCGTTCGCCGACCCCCTCGCCTGGGAGTCACGCACACCGACGAGGCCCAGCCCCCCGGCGACCACCAGCGGCAACAGCAGCACCAGGAAGATGAGACGCCAGCTCAGGTACTCCACGAACAGGCCGCCGACGAACCCGCCGTCGGCCATGGGCACGACGACGGCCGCCGCCCACACCCCGAGGGCGAACACACCCTGACGGCCGGGGAACATGTCACGGATCAGTGCGACCCCCGCCGCGAGCACCAGACCCGCCGCGAGCCCCTGGAAGAGCCGGAAGGCCAGGAACATTCCCGAGCCGCTCGCGAACGCCATCGGCAGTGTCGCGACCGTGTACGCGGCCAGGCCGGCGATGAAGATCTTCTTGCGGCCGACGGCGTCGGCGATCCGGCCGGCCGGCACTATCGCCGCCACGAGGGCGAACCGGTAGAAGTCGCCGATCGAGGTCAGGGAGTGGACGCTGAGACCGAGATCCCTCGACACGACCGGATAGGCGACCGACAGCATGGCCTGGCCGAGCATGACGGTGAACGTCGCGAGTGCGACCGCCAGCAGGGCGACGGCCGGGACGCCGGGCAACCCGCGCCGCGGCGAGGACGCCGGGGCCGCCCAGGGCGCGAACGCCGGACCCGGCGCCCCGGACGGGACGGTCGGACCCCACACGGGCGGCGGTACGGGCGGCGGCTGGATCGAGGGCAGGTGCTCGGCGGTGACGGCCGAGGCTCCCGCGGCGAGGATCGGGGACATCTCCGTCGTGGCGGCGGCCTGTCCCGGGACCGCCCGGCCGAGCAGGCTCAGCAGTACGTCGGTCGCCGCCGGGCGGCGGGCCGGGTCCTTGTTCAGGCAGGCGTTCACAAGGGCTGCCAGGGGCTGCGGCAGCATGCTCACGTCCGCGTCGACGTGCAGCACCCGGTGCAGCACCGCCGGAATGGAGTCCGAGCCGAACGCCGACCGCCCGGTTGCGGCGAACAGGATCGTGGTCCCCCAGGCGAACATGTCGGCGGCCGGCCCGAGCGGCGCGCCCGCGACCTGCTCGGGCGCCATGTACGCCGGGGTGCCGACAACCTGGCTGGTCAGCGTCCCCGGGGCGTCGAGAGCGCGCGCGATGCCGAAGTCGATGACCCGGGGCCCGTCCGGGCTCATCAGCACGTTGGGCGGCTTGAAGTCGCGATGCACGATCTTGGCCTCGTGGATCGCGGCCAGCGCCGTGGCCGTGGCGATCGCGAGCCGCATCAGGTCATCGCCGGTCCGCGGTCCCTGGTCGCGCACGAGATCCTGCAGCGACGGGCCGTCGACGTACTCGCTGACGATGTACGGCGTGTCGCCTTCGGCGTCCGCGTCGAGGACCCGCGCGGTGCAGAATCCGGCGACCCGTTCGGCCGTCGCCAGCTCGCGTACGAACCGGCGGCGGGCCGCCTCGTCACCGCCCTGCCCGACGCGCAGCAGCTTGACCGCGACCTGCGCGCCGTCGGGCGCGCGTCCCAGGAACACGACGCCCTGGCCGCCCTCGCCCAGCCGGCCGGTGAGCTCGTACTCCCCCAGACGCTGAGGATCTCCCGGCCGCAGAGGATCCGCCATCCGCGTTCACCTTTCGCCCGGCCCGCCATGTCCGCCCCGATTCGATCACATTCGGGTGGCCGATGGTGCTCGATACGTCAAGCCGTCCTCGAACGGCCGTGGCGCGACGTCCCGCCACGGCCGTTGCGGCGTTTTCCAGGTCAGGGCGTGTAGACGTTCGGCCACGCCGGTTGGGCCATGCCGTCGCCGATGAAGAAGCTCGGATGCGGTGGCTGGTTGTAGGCGGTGTTCTGCCACGCGATCGCGGTGCGGTACTGCGTGTCGTGCATGAGCGTGACGATGCGCCGGTCGGTGACCGCGGTCGTCGTGTAGATCCGCAGCGCCTTGCTGTCGGAGGTCCGCCAGACGACCTCCTCGCGCCAGTCGCCCAGGATGTCGCCCGACAGCGCCGGCGTGGCCTTCGTGCCGTTGTTCGACGCCACTCCGGAACCGGTCAGCAGCCGGATGTCCCCGCTCGTGCCGTACTTGTCGATGTGCGTGTCGTCGAGCAGTTCCCGCACCGGATCGGCGTCCCACCAGATGACGAAGTTGTCCGAGGAGGGCTTGCGGGAGTTCGCCTGCCGGCCGCTGGTGTCGTAGATGCCGGACGTCGCCGAACTCCAGGACTCCGCTCCCGGGCTGCCCGCCCAGATGTCGTCCGACCGGCCGCGTCCGTTGTCGCAGCCGCAGGTGGGGTACTGCCACCGGATCGCACCCGTGGCGGCGTCGGCCATGTATCCGGCGGGCTTGGACGTGTCCTCGTCGACCTTGTACTCCTCCAGCCCGGGCCGGTTCGGGTCGAGGTCGCCGAGGTCCATGGCGTCGCCGTGGTGCATCTGGGTGTTCCACAGGCCGGCACCGTTGTCATCGACGGCCATCGCACCGTAGACGATCTCGTCCCTGCCGTCGCCGTCCACGTCGCCGACGGCCAGGTTGTGATTGCCCTCATCGGTCCAGGCCGAGCCGTTGGTGGAGCTGCTGCTGTCGAAGGTCCAGCGGCGGGTGAACGTCCCGTTCCGCCAGTCCCACGCGCTGATGACGGTCCGGGTGTAGTAGCCCCGCGCCTCGATCAGGCTCGGCCGCTGCCCGTCGACGTACGCGGTGGCGGCCAGGAACCGGTCGACCCGGTTGCCGTAAGCGTCGCCCCAGCCGGAGACGGTGCCGCGCGCCGGGACGTAGTCGACGCTCTGCATCGCCGCGCCGGTCTGCCCGTTGAACATCGTGAGGTACTCCGGGCCCGACAGGATGTACCCGCTGGAGTTCCGGTAGTCGGCGGAGGCGCTGCCGATGACCTTGCCGGTGCCGTCGACGGTGCCGTCAGCGGTCTTCATGGCCACCTCGGCCCTGCCGTCGCCGTCGTAGTCGTACACCTGGAACTGGGTGTAGTGGGCGCCGGCCCGGATGTTGCGGCCCAGGTCGACACGCCACAACCGGGTGCCGTTGAGCCGGTACGCGTCGACGTACACGTCCCCGGTGTAGCCGGACTGGGAGTTGTCCTTGGAGTTCGACGGATCCCACTTCAGGACGATCTCGTACTGCCCGTCGCCGTCGAGGTCGCCGACGCTCGCGTCGTTGGCGCTGTAGGTGTACGAGACGCCGTCCGGCGTCGCGCCGCCGGACGGCGGGCTGATCGGCACGTCCAGATGGCCGTTGGTGAACCGCAGGGCCGGCTCCGACGCCGCCTGCTCGGCGCCGTTCACCACGGGACGCACGGTGTAGGCCGCGCCGGCCGCCGCTCCGCCGTCGTAGTAGTTCGTCGAGTTCGTGATCGGGCTGGAGTTCACCTTCGTCGACCCGCGGTAGAGGTTGAACGCCACACTCGACGAGTCGGTGCCGAGCAGCCGCCAGCTGACGAAGTTGCCGCTGCCGGACCGCACGCTGACGAGGCCGCGGTCGAGCTTCTCCACCTGCCGTGCGGTCGCCGCCGCCGCGTCGTGCCGGGGCAGTTGCGCCGCCCCGGCGAGCACCGTCCCGGCGGCCACGGCGATCGCGAGTGCTGCGTTCCTCCCTCTCTTGCCGACGCCGCGTAATCCACCGGCGCCGCGTGGGTGTTCCATCGGCTTCTCCTTCGGGGAGATGACGGGAAAGCGTTTTCCCTCTCAATCGACGGAGACTAACCCGGTGGAAGAGCGCGACCAAGGCGCTTTCAGCGCGCTTTCACGGACGTCTCTTACCGGTCGTGGTCCAGACGAAGGTGGCGGTGCCGGAGGCGCCGGAGGAGTCCTTCACGGTCACGGTGACCGTGCGGGTGCCCGCGTGACGGGCGCGGCCGGTGATCGTGCCCGACCTGGTGATGGACAGGCCGGCGGGCAGCCCGGTGGCGGTGAAGGTGAGCTTCGCCGCCGCGGCGCTCACCGTGTCGACCGGCAGGGACACCCTGGCGCCCACCCGGCTGCTCATGCCGTGCGGGACGTACGGCTGGGCGACCTCCGCCCCGGCGCGGCTTCCGGTGTTGGTCACCGTGGCCGTCACCGTGGAGCCGCCCGACCCGAGCGCGCCGACCTGGAGGTCGCCGAAGGAGAACGCCGTGTACGACAGGCCGTACCCGAAGGGGAACAGCGGCGTGATGTTCTGCGCGTCGTACCAGGCGGAACAGTGACCATCTCGCGCCGCAGGTTCATGGCCGCGTGACCGGCAAGAAGGTCTGGCAGCAGTACCGCCGCACCGTCTCGGGCCGGCGCTGACGGTCCCCCGCGGCCCGGCGCCGCGCCGTCCGGCCGGTACGGTACGGGCGGACAGGCGTACCGGGAGAGCGGAGAGCCGATGAGCGTGGAGCGATCACCGGTCACGGTCGGGCTCCTGCATCCGGGGCGGATGGGCGCCGCGGTGGGACGGCTGGCCGTCCGGGCGGGTCACCGGGTGCTCTGGTGCCCCGGCGGGCGGAGCGCCGCGACGGCGGACCGCGCGGACGAGGCCGGGCTCGTACGCGCCGCCGACCTCGGCGCGCTCACGGCCGAGGCCGGGATCGTCGTCTCTCTCTGCCCGCCCGCCGCGGCCGAGGAGGTCGCCCGGCAGGTCGCCGGGACCGGCTTCGACGGCGTCTTCGTCGAGGCCAACGCGATCAGCCCGGCGCGCGTACGGCGGATCGCCGACCTGTTCCCGCGCGCCCGCGTCGTGGACGGGTGCGTGATCGGTCCCCCGCCCTCCGACCGCGCCGCCGCGCGCCTGTACCTGTCGGGTGCGGCCGGGGACACCGGCCCGGTGGCCGGCCTGTTCGCCGGCGGCCCGCTCGAGGCGGTCCCGGTCGACGGCGGCGTCGGCCAGGCGTCCGCGCTGAAGATGGCGTACGGCTCGTTCAACAAGGCCGCGAGCGCCCTCGCCGCGGTCTCCCACGCGCTGGCGGACGTCTATGGCGTGAGCGACCATCTTCTCGCCGAGGCACGGCGGATGACCCACGACCACCTCGCCACGCCCGGGCACCTGTCCGGGGTCGCGGCCCGGGCCTGGCGGTGGGCACCCGAGATGGAGGAGGCCGCCGCGACGCTGGCCGAGGCCGGGCTGCCGGACGAACTCGCGCTCGCGGCCGCCGCGGTGTTCCGCCGCTGGGACGGCGACCGCGACGACTTCGGCATCCCCGTCCAGGACGCCCTGCACCACCTGCGTGCCGCGGACGGGTGAAGGCCGGTCACGTGTCCAGGGAGTTGCGGTACGGGCGCATGAATCGCAGGCGGGGCATCTGGTCGGCGAGGACGCCGCCGTCGACCACGAGTGTGGTGCCGGTGACGTAGCGGGCGGCGTCGGAGGCGAGGTACAGGACGGCGCCGACGACGTCCTCGGGCCGGCCGTAGCCGCCGCCGTGACCGTCCCGGAGCGGAATGCGCTCGTTCCACGCCGCCTCGAACGCCTCACGATCGAGGGGGAACTCGCCGTCGATCGGGGTGGCGATCATCCCCGGGGCGACCCCGTTGACGGTGACGCCGTGCGGGCCCAGTTCCGCCGCGAGCGACTTGGTGATCAGTTCGACCGCGCCCTTGGAGGCGTTGTAGTGCGCGAGGCCCGCCTCGGCCATCAGCCCGTTCTTGGAGGAGATGGAGATGATCCGGCCGGGTACCCCATCGGCGATCATGTGCTCGGCGACGCGCTGGGACAGGAAGAACACGGCGTCGGCGTTGACGAGCATGACCTCGCGCCACGTCTCGACGGTGATCTCGTTGAAGTGCTCCAGCCGGGCCACTCCCGCGTTGTTCACCAGGATGTGAATCGGCCCGTGGGCGGCGCGGATGTCGTCGGCGAGCCCGGCCAGACCGTGGGTGTCGGCGAGGTCGAAGCCGTAGGCATGCTCGAACGCGTCGAGTCCGGCGGCGCCGGGCCGGTCCACCGCCACGACGCGGGCGTCGGCGGAGACGAGGCCCAGAGCGATGGCCCGGCCCAGCCCGCGGGCGGCGCCGGTGACGATCGCCGTCCGGCCTCGCAGGCTCACGACAGCCCCAGCAGGTCGAGCGACGGACGGTGGATCAACTTCTCGATCTCCTCGCGGTCCAGCGGCGGAAGACCCGGGATGCCCGGTACCTCGGCGACGGCGCGCAGTCCCTCGACCGAGGCGTCGACGGTGGTGAACGGGTAGTCGCTGCCGAACAGCAGCTTGTGCCAGACGCCGTAGTCCTGGACCAGGCGCAGGCTGTGCCAGAGCTGGAAGGGCCGGTAGTGCAGCGCCGACACGTCGGCGTAGACGTGCCGGTGCTTGCGGATGACCGCGATGCACTCGCCCTCGTACGGATGGCCCAGATGCGCCAGGACCATGCGCAGCTCGGGATGCCGGATCGCCACTTCGTCCAGGTGCACCGGAAGCGCGTAGCGCAGCGGTGCGGTGGACACGAAGGTGGTGCCGGTGTGCACCAGGAGCGGCAGGCCGTTGTCGGCGGCGTAGGAGTAGAGCGGGTCGAGCGAGGGATCGGCGGGATCGAACCCGGCGTACATCGGCATCAGCTTGATGCCGCGCAGGCCGAGGTCCTGGTGGCCGTGCTCGAGTTCGTCCCGCCACCCCGGCCGGGTCGGATCCAGTGACAGGTAGCCGACGAGCCGGTCGGGATGCGCGGCCACGTAGGCCGCCACCGCGGCGTCGTCCACCCAGAGGCCCGATCGGTGCGCCTTGCCGCCGACGACGATCGCGGCGGTGCCGGGTGGGGCGGAGCCGGCGTAGTCGTCCCAGCGCACGGTCAGGTCGACCGTGCCGCCGTGCGCCCGCGCGGACTCCGCCGCGAACGGGTCGCCCACGTCGTCGGGACAGGTGAAAAGGTGTGAGTGAACGTCGACGATCACGTGCGGTTCCGCTTCTCCCAGCCTTCGGCGAACATGTTCCAGAACCCGCCGCTCGGCGGATGCTCGGCGAACACCTCGTCGACCAGCTCGATGCCGAGCCCCGGCCGCGTCGGCAGCCCGATGTGGCCGTCCACGACCGGCAGCGCGCCGCGTACCGCCTGGAACACGTGGTCCTCGAGCATCCCGTCGAAGGTCTCCAGGATGGTGAAGTTCGGCATGCCGAGAGTGGCGTGGACGGACGCGGTCGTGCAGAGCGGCGAGTTGGAGTTGTGCGGCGCGACCAGCATCGCGTGCACCTCCGCCTGCGCGGCCAGCTTTCTGACCTCGGTGAAGCCGCCCGCCATCGACAGGTCCGGCTGGATGATGTCGACGGCGCCGGTGGCGAACAGGCGCGCGTACTCATAGCGGTTGTGGAAGTGCTCGCCGCCCGAGATCGGCATCGGCGCGCGCCGCCGCAGCTCGGCGTACCGCTCGATGTGCGTCCAGGGCAGGGGTTCCTCGAACCAGCCCACGTCGTACGGCTCCAGCTCGCGCAGCAGCCGGGTCGCCGTGGGCATGGCGAAACGGGCGTGCCCCTCGATGAAGATGTCCACGTCGACGGCCTCGCGGACCGCGGCCACGATGTCGATCGAGCGCCGTAGCTCGGCGCGGGAGAGCTCGCCGAGCCCGGCGCCGAACGGGTCGAACTTCAGCGCGGTGTACCCGCGTGCCACCACGTCCTTGGCACGCGCGGCGAACTCGCCCGGCTCGCGGTCGCCGGTGTACCAGCCGTTGGCGTAGACCCTGATCCGGTCGCGGCAGGCGCCGCCGGTCAAGCGGTAGGCGGGCACGCCGAGCGCCTTGCCCATGATGTCGTGGAGCGCCTGGTCGATGCCGGAGACGACGATCCCGCCGACGTCGCCGCCGCGCAGGAAGTCGCCCTGGTACATCCGCAGCCAGATCTCCTCGACGTCGAAGGGATCGGCGCCGATGAGGTGCCGGGACGCCATCGCCTCCGCCAGCGCGGCGGTCTCCCGGCCCCGGTAGGGATGGGTGATCTCGCCGACGCCGCTGAGGCCCTCGTCGGTGTGCACGCGTACGTAGGAGAAGTCGCGCCAGGCGGTCCCCAGCGCGAGTGTCTCGACCCTGCTCACGCGCCCCGCGGGCCCGACCGGGCGGGTGGTGTCGACGGTCAGCATCGGTCCGCCACTCCCCCCATGGTGCTGGCGTCCGCCACGTCGGCGAGGACGTCGCCGTCGGTGAGCTGGGCGCGCGCCGCGTCGGCGGCGGCCTCCAGCAGCCGGGCGGCGTCGGCCTCGGTGTGGGCGTAGGAGACATGGCTGCGCTTCAGGTTGAGCGGCAGCTCGAACACTCCGTGGCCGAGGAGCCTGCGGCGGTACCCGACGAACATGGACGCATCATTGCGCAGCAGGTCATCGTAGGTTCGGGCGGGGCCCGTCATGAAGTACGCGACGAACACCGAACCGTATCCGGTGACCACCGCCGGGAGGCCGAGCCCGGCGAACACCTCCGACAGCCCGGTGCGGATCCGGTCACCGAGACGGAACACGTGCTCGTGCACCGGCTCCGTACGGATCTTGCGCAGCGTCGCCAGCGCGGCGGCCACGACCGCGGGATGCCCGTTGTACGTCCCGGCGAAGAAGACCGAGCCGCCGGGGCGCGAGCTGAACAGCTCCATCAGGTCGGCGCGTCCGCCGAGCGCACCGACCGGGTAGCCGTTCGCGATGGCCTTGCCCATCGTCGTGAGGTCCGGGGTGATCCCGCTGATGGCCTGCCAGCCCCCGAGGTCGTGCCGGAAGCCGCTGATCACCTCATCGAAGATCAGTACGCTGCCGGCGCGGGTGCACTCGTCGCGCAGTGTCTGGAGGAACTCCCGTTCGGGGAGCAGGCAGCCGACGTTGTGCGGGACCGGTTCGACGATGACCGCGGCGATGTCGCGGCCGTATTCGGCGAACGCCGCGCGCACGCCCTCGGCGTCGTTGAACCGCAGGACGAGGGTCGCCTCCAGCACCTCGGGAAGAATGCCGGCCGAGATGGGATCCCTGGCTCCGACGCGTTCGGGCGCGGAGATGACATTGAGGCTGACCGCGTCGTGCCAACCGTGGTAGCAGCCCTGGAACTTGACCACCAGCCGCCTGCCGGTGGCGGCACGGGCGACTCGCAGGGCGTGGAACGTGGCCTCGCTGCCGGTGCTGGTGAGCAGGACCTTCTCCACGCTCGGCACCAGCTCCACCAGGGCCTCGGCCAGCTCGACCTCGGCCGTGGTGACGCCGACTCCGCACAGGTCCACGGTTCGCCCGGCCTCGGCGACCGCCGCGCTCACATCGGGGTCGTTGTGGCCGAGCAGCGGTGGGCCGAACGCCGCGTGGTAGTCGACGTACTCCCGGCCGTCCGCGTCGCGGAAGCGTGCGCCGTCCGCCTCGGTGATCACGAGATCGGTGAGGCCGGGGATGCTGCGCTGCCCGCTGTTCACGCCGCCGGGGATGGCCCTGCGAGCGCGCTCGGCGAGGTCGGAGCCGGACAGGACACGCTGATTCACATTTTCTCCTTGGCGCGCCGCCCGTGACCCAGCCCGGTCGTGGTCGGCGCCGGTTCTTCCGCCGCAGATCGAAATACAGAACAGTGTTTGGTGTTGCCGAACGGTTGCCGGGAGTTTCGCATGAGAATTTTCGGTGGTCAACAGGCAATCGTGTTACAAGCGAGTAAGCTGTTCGGCTGTGACGAACAGCGATGCGAAAAACTCGCGATACTGGGTGCGAAGCGTCGCCCGCGCCGCCGAGGTTCTCGAGGCCCTGGCGGGCGACGCGCAGGGGGCCGGCATGAGCGTGACCGAGGTGGCCGGCGCGTGTGGCCTGAGCAAGAGCGCGGCCTTCGCCACCCTCTTCACCCTGCGCCAGTATGGCCTGGTCGCCGACGACGGCGAGGGGATGAACCGGCGTTACCGGCTCGGGATGTCCCTGGCGCGCCTCGGCGCCCGCGCCCAGGACCAGCTCTCCCTACGGGACGTGGCCCGCCCGGTGCTCGTCGAGCTGACCCGGGTGACCGGGATGAACTCCCGCCTCGCCGTCTCCGAGAGCGACCACGCCGTGGTGGTGGACCAGGTCAGCAACGGCGAGCGGGTCCAGGTCGACCTGCGGATGGGGACGCGGGAGCTCCCGCACTGCACCGGACTGGGCAAGGCGCTGCTGGCCGAGATGAGCGACGCCGCGGTGACCCGCCTCATCGAGCGGGTCGGCATGCCCCTCCGGACGAGCCACACGATCAAGGACCTGCCGACGCTCCTGGCCCATCTGCGGACCGTTCGCGAACTCGGCTACGCCGTCGACGACGAGGAGGACGCCGACGGCGTGTTCTGCATCGGCGGCGCGCTGCGGGACCACACTCGGGCGTGCGCGGGAGCGATCAGCATCACTGGCCTGAAGCTGGATCTGCCCGCCTGGCGGTACCAGGAGCTGGGACGACACGTACGCGACGCGGCCGAGCGAATCTCCCGCGACCTCGGGTACCGCCCTTGACACACGTGGCCAAGGCTGTCTAGCGTCCACGCCATCGTCTCGGGCGAAGAGCTGGCTCCCGGTGTGTCGCAGCCCCGACTCCGGAAGTTCTGGCCAGCAGCTCCGCCGCCTGCGCGCCTCTGCGCATCGCCCGACCTTCCATCCTTTGCCGCGTCCGTCCGGGCGCGCCCCCGAAGGTTGAGGCCCCATGAACCACGTGGCCAATGTCCTGGGCCTGCTGATGCTCGATGTCCGCAGGCTCGAGGACGGCCTGCTCGTCCAGGTCGCGGGCTACCGCACCCCCGGCGACGGCGGCGGAATGCTGCTGCGCTGGGACGCCACATCCACCCTCCCCGCCAACGGCGGCACCGTCCTCGCCCCACCCGGAGCGAGCAAGGGCCGCTGGCGCCAGATCCACGACGGCGTCGCCGACTTCCGCCGCTTCGGCATCTTCGACGACAAGACCCCCGCCGACACCGCCCTCGAAGCGATGGTCACCGACCCCACCATCCACCGCATCGAAGCCCACACCGACCTGCACTTCCTCAAACGCCACACCTTCCACCGCTCCGACATCGAACTCGACTTCGGCGGCAACACCGTCAGCACCGACGGCATCGAACGCAACAGCCACGACAACCCCTTCGGCGCGGTGCTGTACTTCCGCGGTCAGGTCACCACGACCGTGGTCACGCACCGGTTGTCCGCCGTGCTGCCCGACCTGTCGGACGTCTTCGAGGTGGGCGACTCCTCGAAGTTCGCCGTCGGCCAGTGGTGGACCGCCGAGGTCGACGCGCTCGGCGGCACGTACGAGCGCGAGCTGCAGCGCATGGTCCAGGTGACGCAGATCGTCGACGACGACCACATCCGGGTGGACTACAAGAACGGCTGGGAACTGGCCGCCGGCCGCACCATCACCTGGACCAGGGTCCAGCCCGTCGAACGCGCCCACGTACGGAACATGGTCTTCATCGGCGCGCCGCCGTACGACGGGCCGGACGACGGCTCGGTGCCCGACGACCGGGAGTACACCGGATCCCATCCGGTGGCCTATGAGTACGCCGTCTCCTGCGACGTGTCCGGCATCCACGCCACCGCCACCTGGTGGCCGGTGATCATGCGCCGCTGGTGCACCCACTTCCGCACCGAGCAGTGCAGCCTGAAGAACCCGCCCACGGTGTTCTACGGCGGCGCCGGATACCTCACCCAGCAGATCTACTGCCTGTACGGGCACGTCTCGGACTGCCACACGGCCAACGCGCGGCATCTGAACGACTTCACCGCCTCGGCGTACTGCTACGTCGACAACTGCCACGGCGACGGCGACGACGCCGGCGGCAACCCGTTCACCACTCACGGCCAGTACGAGCACGACCTGGTGTTCACCGGCAACTCCGGGCTGATGGACATCGCCAACAGCGGCGCTCCCTGGGGCACCAGCGCGAAACGGATCACCGTGCGCAAGCACGTCTGCTCCTGGTTCGTCGCCGGAACGAAGATCACCGACCTCACGCTGGAGGACGTGCGGGTCATCCCGCGTTCCACGTTCGACCCGGCCGGAACGCTCCAGGTCAACGCCGACGGCATCCAGATGCGCGGCTGTTCGGCCCGGACCTTCGCGATCGGTCAGCGCTCCGACCGCTCCGGGCGCCCCAACGTGATCGAGGGGTGCGCCTTCGACCTGCCGAAGGACGCGGTGGTGGTGCAGACGCCGGTCGCGAACCCCGTCCACTTCGTGGACTGCGTCTTCACCGGCCTGGACGGCGCGGTCTTCCGCGGCTCGGGGCCGCTGCGCTTCACGCGGTGCGAACTGCACGGCGTGCGGGACGGCGAGCCGGTCTCCATCGGAGCGGCCGAGATCGTCATCTCCGGAGGACGGGTGGACGGAGCCCCGATCCGGCTCAGCGCCGTACGCGACCAGCGGCTGCACATCGGCGGCGGCGCGCTGGTACGAGGCGGGGACGGCGCCCTGCTCTCCCGCGCGGAGGGGCCCGGAAGGCTCGAGTGGGAGCTGGTGGGCCACCGAAGCGAGGCGAGCGGCCACGCCACGCACCTGGAGATCACCACCGGTGAGAACACCTACCGCGCGGCCGGCTCGGTGTTTACCGGGGGACGCCTGAAGCTCACCGCCGTGTCCTCGCTGCTGCACACCGAGTGTGTGGAGGAGAGCGTGGAACGTTCCCTGCCCGCCGGTGGCCCGCACGTCCTCGTCGCCGACAACCTCACCCTCTGAGAGAGCCCGCCATGGAGCGTCGTCACATTCTTCGCGCCACCGGAGCCGCCGCCGGCCTGGTGACGTTCGGTTCACTGCTCGCCGCCGACCCGGCGTCGGCCGATCCCGCCCATCCGCTGAAGCAGACCGTCCAGCAGGCCGGCACGATCGCGGAGCTTCTCAGGCTCGAGGTCCGCGGGCTCGAGGACGGCCTGCTCGTCCAGGTCGCCGGCTACCGCGCTCCCGGCGACGGCGGCGGAATGCTGCTGCGCTGGGACGCCACATCCACCCTCCCCGCCAACGGCGGCACCGTCCTCGCCCCACCCGGGACGAGCAAAGGCCGCTGGCGCCAGATCCACCACGGCGTCGCCGACTTCCGCCGCTTCGGCATCTTCGACGACAAGATCCCCGCCGACACCGCGCTGGAGGCGATGGTCACCGACCCCGCCATCCACCGCATCGAAGCCCACACCGACCTGCACTTCGTCAAACGCCACACCTTCCACCGCTCCGACATCGAACTCGACTTCGGCGGCAACACCGTCAGCACCGACGGCATCGAGAAGGCCGGGGAGGACGACCCGTTCGCGGCCGTGCTGCTGTTCCGGGGCAAGGTCACCGACACCGTCGTCACGCACAAGCTGTCCGCGACCATGCCCGAGCTGTCCGACGTGTTCGAGGTGGGCGACTCGTCCAAGTTCGCGGTCGGCCAGTGGTGGAGCGCCGAGGTGAACCAGCTCTCCGGCCGCTGGGAGCGGGAGCTGCAGAAGCTCCTCCAGGTGACGCAGATCGTCGACGGCGACCACATCCGGGTGGACTACAAGAACGGCTGGGAACTGGCCGCCGGCCGCACCATCACCTGGACCAGGATCGAACCCGTCGAACGCGCCCACGTGCGGAACATGGTCTTCACCGGCGCCGGGGACGACCAGTACACCGGCTCCCACCCGGTCGCGTACGAGTACACGGTCTCCTGCGACGTGTCCGGCATCGACGCCACCGGGACGTTCTGGCCGGTGATCATGCGCCGCTGGTGCACCCACTTCCGCACCGAGCAGTGCAGCCTCAAGAACCCGCCGACGGTGAGCTACGGCGGCGCCGGATACCTCACCCAGCAGATCTACTGCCTCTACGGGCACGTCTCGGACTGCCACACCGCCAACGCCCGCCACCTGAACGACCTCACCGCCTCGGCGTACTGCTACGTGGAGAACTGCCACGGCGACGGCGACGACGAAGGCCCGTTCGTGACCCACGGCCAGTACGAGCACGACCTGGTCTACACCGGCAACTCCGGGCTGATGACCTTCGCCAACTCCGGGGCGGCCTGGGGTTCGGCCGCCAAGCGGATCACCGTGCGCAAGCACGTGTGCTCGTGGTTCGTCGCCCGGGTGAGCGTCACCGACCTCACGCTGGAGGACGTACGGGTCATCGGCAAGGCCGGGCTGCAGGGCTCCGGCATGATCTGGGTGAACGCCGACGGCGTCCAGATGCGGGGATGCTCGGCCAGCGACACGTTGATCATCTCGCAGGCGTCCAACCGGTCGGGGCGTCCCAACGTCATCGACGGATGCACGTTCGCCCTGCCCGCCAAGAGCGAGATCGTCCAGGCGAACGTCACCGCCCCCGTCCACGTCAGCCGCTCGGTCCTGACCGGCCTCGACGGCAACGCCTTCAACGGCACCGGCGAACTCCGCCTCGTCGACACGATCCTGCGGGGCCGGGAGAACGCCGAGCCCGTCACATGCGCCGCCGCCACGCTCGTCCTGGACGGCTGCACCGTCACGGGCACGGGAGTGCGCCTCGCCGGCAAGGCCGACCAGCGGATCCGGCTGGGCGGGGGCACCGAGGTCACCGGCACCGGAACGCTGCTGTCCCGCGCGGACGCGGCCGGGACGATCACCTGGGAGCTGACCGGTTACCGGAGCCTGGCCGGAGACGCCGGCACCGCCCACATCGCCCTGTCCGCCGGCAAGAACCGCTACTCGGCGGTCGGCGCGCTGTTCAACGGCGGGCGGCTGGAGCTGCGGGACGGCGCGTTCGGCGACGGCTCCTACCTCAAACACGCCGGCAACGTGGAGAACGGCGTCACCAGGACGGCGCTCCCCAAGGACGGCGCCGGCGTGCAGACCACCGGAAACCTGGTGATGTGACCGATGACCGAACCTGTCACGCTCGCCCTCGTCGGCGCCGGCGACCGAGGACGGACGTACGCGTCCTGGGTGGCCGCCAACCCCCGGCGGGCCCGCATCGTCGCGGTCGCCGACCCGTTGCCGGAGCGCCGGGCCCGTCTCGGCGGCCCCGGCGTACGGGAGTTCTCCGACTGGACCGAGCTGCTCGGCGAGCGGATCGCGGACGCCGTGATCGTCGCGACTCAGGACCGGCTGCACGCCGAACCCGCCGTCGCCCTCGCCGAGGCCGGCTACCACCTCCTGGTGGAGAAGCCGCTGGCGCCCACCGAGGAGGAGTGCCGCCGCATCGTGGAGTCGGTCACGAAGGCCGGCGTGCTGTTCGCGGTCTGCCACGTGCTGCGGTACACGCCCTACACCGACCTGGTGAAACGGGTCGTGGACAGCGGGGTGCTCGGCGAGGTGATGAGCGTCGAGCACCTGGAGCCGGTCGGCTGGTGGCACGCCGCCCACTCGTACGTGCGCGGTCCGTGGCGAAGCGAGCGCCTGGCCAGTCCGATGCTCCTCGCCAAGTCCTGCCACGACCTCGACTGGCTCGGCTACGTGACCGGCCGGCGCATCGCGAAGGTGTCCAGCTTCGGCTCGCTCGGCCATTTCCGGGCGGACCGGCGCCCGGACGGCGCGGCCGACCGGTGCCTGGACTGCTCGATCGAGCCCGGCTGCCCGTACTCGGCCCCGCGCCTCTACCTGGGCACCCTCCGCGACCGCGGGCCGGTCTGGCCCGTCAGCGTGGTCACCGGCGGCACCGACGAGGCGGCCGTGCTCGAGGCGCTCCGCACCGGCCCGTACGGCAGGTGCGTGTACGCCTGCGACAACGACGTCGTCGACCACCAGGTGCTCGCCATGGAGCTGAGCGGCGGCGTCACGGCCACCTTCACCATGACGGCCTTCTCCGAGCAGACCCACCGGCAGACGAGGATCTTCGGCACCCACGGCTGCCTCACCGGAGACGGCGAGAAGGTCACGGTCGTCGACTTCCGCGCGGGCGGCCGCCGTGAGGAGTGGTCGGTGGCCACCGACGCCGGCTCCAATGCCGCCGACGGCCACGGCGGCGGCGACGCCGGCCTGATGGACGCCTTCGTCCGTGCCGTACGGACCGGCGACGCCGCTCACGTGCGGTCCGGACCGGCCGAGTCACTCGACGGCCATCTCGCGGTCTTCGCCGCGGAGCGTGCCCGCCACACCGGCACGGTCGTCACCGTGCCCGACAAATGACCACGAGATCGTCCCGATGAGATTCAGAACGAGAGGAACAGCCATGCGACTGCGCGCACTGGCGATGGCGGCGCTGACGGCAGGAGCGCTGACCGCTTGCGGCAGCGGCTCGGGCTCCGGCCACACGGAGAACGTCACCATGTGGACCTATCCGGTGATCCCGGACCAGGCCAAGCACCAGGCCTTCTGGAACGAGCAGGTGGCCGCCTTCGAGAAGGCCAATCCGACCATCCACGTCAAGGTCGAGATCTACCCGTGGGTCAAGCGGGATGAGGCGCTGTCGACCGCCATCGCCGGGAACAAGGCGCCGGACGTCGTCTACCTGATCCCCGACCAGATCCCCAAGTACGCCCGGCTGATCCAGCCCGTCGACAAGTACCTGTCCGCGCCGGCCAAGGCCGACTACCGGGACAACGCCCGGCGGGCCGTGACCGTGGACGGCGCGATGATGGGCGCCCCCATTCTGATGAGCTCCAACCCGCTGATGTGCGACAAGAAGGCCTTCGACAAGGCCGGGGTGACGACCTATCCGAAGACCTGGGACGAGCTGATGAAGCTCGCCCCGGCGTTCAAGGCCAAGGGCATCGACGTCACCAACTACTGGGCGGACCCCTCCGCGACGCTCAACCAGTCGTTCTACCCGCTGCTCTGGCAGGCCGGCGGCGACGTGTTCGCCCCGGACGGGAAGTCCGTGGCCTTCGCCGGTCCCGCCGGCGTCAAGGCACTGACCTTCCTGAAGCAGCTCGTCGACGGCGGATACATGGAGAAGGACCTGCTGACCGGGCTGCCGAAGTTCGAGCAGACCCACGTCGCGCAGAACAAGGTCGCCTGCACCTGGCAGCACGTCCCCGCCGACGTCGAGTCGTTCTGGGGCAAGGACAACATCAAGGTCTTCCCGCCGCTGAACGACGCCAAGCAGGTCGCGTACGGCACGGTCGGCGCGCTGTCCATGCTCAAGACCTCCTCCAAGAAGGCCGCGGCGGGCAAGTGGATCGCCTTCGCGACCAGGGCCGAGGCGACCAAGGCCTATGACGTGGCGTCGAGCAACTTCTCCCCGCAGAAGTCGACCGGGTCCCTCTACCCGAACGACCCGGTCCAGGCCGCGATGGAGCAGACCGTCGGCTACACGACCGCCGGCCCGCTGAACGACAAGGCGCGCGACGTCATGGGCGTCCTCGCGCCCGAGATCCAGGCCGCGCTGATCGGCAAGAAGCAGCCCCAGCAGGCTCTCGCGGACGCCGCCAAGGCGGCCGACGCGCTGCTGAAGGGCTGACGAGACACGGGGCCCGCCGGACGGCGGGCCCCGAGACAAGGAGGTGACCATGGCGACGACCGCCGGAACGCCCCGCCGGAGGGCCCTCTCACGGTGGGAGACACGAACCGGTCTGCTGTTCGTCCTGCCGTGTTTCCTGCTGTTCCTGGCCTTCCGCTTCGGGCCGTCCATTGCCGGAGTGCTGCTCGGCTTCTTCGACTACACGATCGGGGACAGCCCCACCTTCAGCGGCGTGGACAACTACCGGCGGCTGCTCGCCGACCCGACGTTCTGGTCCGCGCTCAAGGTCACGCTGTTCTACACCGTGCTGTACGTGCCCGCGTCCATCGGCCTGTCGCTGGGCATGGCGCTGCTGGTGCGCCGGGCGTTCCGCGGCGCGCGCTTCTTCCGCTCGGTGTTCTTCCTGCCCGTCGTCACCAGCCTGGTGCTGGCCGGCACGATCTTCACCTGGCTGTTCTCCTCCGAGGGGCCCTGGACCAAGCTGACCGGCTCGTCCTGGCTCGCCTCCACCACGCTGGTGGTGCCCGCCCTGGTGCTGGTCTCGGTGTGGTCCAGGTTCGGGTACGGCATGTTGATCATCCTGGCCCGGCTGCAGGACGTGCCGCGCGAGTTGGAGGAGGCCGCGCTCACCGACGGAGCCGGCCCGTGGCAGCGGTTCCGGCACATCGTCGCCCCTCAGCTCCGGCCCGCGCTGTTCTTCCTCGCGATCATCGAGACGACCAACTCGTTCCAGGTGTTCGACCTGGTCTACGTGATGACGGGCGGCGGTCCGGCGCACTCCAGCTACACCCTCGTCATGCACCTGTACGACCAGGGCTTCAAGTACTTCGACTTCGGCTACGCGAGCGCCATCGGCGTCTCCCTCTTCGTCATGACCCTCGTCGTCGCGCTGATCCAGCGCCTCATCCTCGGGAGGAACAGGTGAGCCTGACCGCCACCCGCCCGGCGCCGTCCGCGCCGGCCGCCCGGCCCGTGACCCGTTCGTACCGGGCGCTGGAGCCCTCGCGGACCGGCAAGGTCGTCCGGGTCGTGCTGCTCGCCATCGCCACCCCGGTCACGCTGTTCCCGTTCTACGCGATGGTCGTGCTGTCGCTGAAGCCGGCCACGGCCGTGCGGTTCCCGGCCAGCCTGCTGCCCTGGCCGCTCCACACCGGCGCGTACGCGCAGGTCCTCGGCGGCCGTGACATGCTGCGCTGGACGCTCAACACCCTCGTCTACTCGGTGGTGAGCGTCGTGGCGGTGCTCCTGCTGGCCTCACTCGCCGGCTACGCCTTCGCCAAGAAGCGCTTCCCCGGCCGGGAGACCATGTTCTGGTCGTTCCTGTCGATGGTCATGGTGCCGTACCACGTCACGCTGATCCCGACCTTCGTCCTCATCTCGAAGCTCGGCGGGGTCGACACCTACTGGGGACTCATCCTGCCGACGCTCGCCAACGCCCAGGCCGTCTTCTTGATGCGGCAGTTCATCGGCGGGCTGCCGGACGAGCTGTTCGAGGCCGCGCGGCTGGACGGGTGCTCGGAGTGGCGGGTCTTCACCCGGATCGTGCTGCCGCTGTGCAAGCCGATCCTGGCCACTCTGGGCGTCTTCGTCTTCCTCTGGCACTGGAACGACTTCCTGTGGCCGCTCATCGTCGGCCAGGACACCCACATGCGCACGCTCACCGTCGGCATCGCGGCGCTCCAGCAGGAGAACGTACCGCTCAACGTCGTGCTCGCCGGTGCGACCGTCGCCTTCGTCCCCATCTTCGCGGCCTACCTCGTCGGCCAGCGCTACTTCACCGAGGGCGTCACCATGTCCGGAATCAAGGGTTGAGGATGTTCACGTCAGAAGAGGACCTGCAGGACCGGCTGACCACCCCCTCGGCCGCGCTCGTCGCCGACCTCGCCGCGGGAGAGGGCGACCTGGTCGTGCTGGGCGCGGGCGGGAAGATGGGCCCGACGCTCTGCCGCCTGGCCCGCCGCGGCCTGGACGCGGCGGGCCGGAGCCGCGACCGCGTGTACGCCGTGTCGCGCTGGTCCGATCCCCGTGCGGCGCGCGACCTGGCCGGACACGGTGTGGAGATCGTCTCGTTGGACCTGCTCGGCGGCGACCTGACGACGCTGCCGGACGCGGCCGACGTGGTGTTCATGATGGGCGTCAAGTTCGGCACGAGCACGGCGCCGTACCTCGCGTGGATCGGCAACGCCGTTCTCCCCGCGCGGGTCGCCGAGCGGTACCCGGACGCGCGGATCGCGGTGTTCTCCACCGGGAACGTCTATCCGCTGACGCCGGTGACCGGCGGCGGCTGCACGGAGCGCGACCCCGTCGGCCCGGTCGGCGAGTACGCCATGAGCTGCCTCGGCCGGGAGCGGATCTTCGAGCACGCGGCGGCGGCCCGGGGCACGCGCGTCGCGATCCTGCGCCTGAACTACGCGATCGACCTGCGTTACGGCGTGCTCGCCGACATCGGCCGGACCGTACGGGCGGGTGAGCCGGTCGACGTCACCACCGGCCACGTCAACGTGGTCTGGCAGGGCTACGCCAACGAGGTGGCGCTGCGCTCGCTCCGGCACGCCGCGGCCGAGCCGTTCGTCCTCAACCTGACCGGCCCGGAGACCGCCCCGGTCCGCCGCGTCGCCGCGGCGTTCGCCGAGCGCTTCGGGCGCGAACCCGTCCTCGCGGGCGAGGAGGCCGGGACCGCGCTGCTCAGCGACGCGACACTGTGCCACCGCCTGTTCGGCTACCCCGAGGTGCCCCTGGGCACGCTGATCGACTGGCAGGCCGCCTGGCTGGAGGCGGGACTCCCGACCTCCGGCAAGCCGACCAGATTCGCCGTCCGCGACGGGAGGTTCTGATGCTCCGCGAGGGCACCGTCATCCCGGCGCACCCGCTGGCGCTGACCGCCGAACGCCGGCTGGACGAGCGCCGCCAGGCAGCGCTGACCCGCTACTACCTCGCGGCGGGCGCGGGCGGGCTGGCCGTAGGGGTGCACACCACCCAGTTCGGGATCCGCCGGGCCGGGCTGCTCGAACCGGTCCTGCGGCTGGCCGCCGACGTCATCCGCGCCGACGCCGGACGCCCGGTGGTGAAGATCGCGGGAGCCTGCGGGGACCTGCGCCAGGCCGTGGCCGAGGCCGAGCTGGCCGCCGGCCTCGGCTACGACGCGGTGCTGCTCTCCCCGGTGGTGCCGGGCGCCACAGAGGCCGACCTGCTGGTACGCGCGCGTGCGGTCGGCGAGGTCCTGCCGGTGGTCGGCTTCTACCTGCAGGCGGCGATCGGCGGGCCGGTCCTGTCCCGTGCGTTCTGGCGGGCCCTCGCCGACCAGCCGTCGACCGTGGCCATCAAGGTCGCGGCCTTCGACCGCTACCGGAGCCTCGACGTCGTCCACGGTGTCGCCGCCTCCGACCGTCGCGACCAGGTCGCCCTGTACACCGGCAATGACGATCACATCATCGGCGACCTGCTCGCCGACCTGCCCGGCGGACTCCGCTTCGCCGGCGGGCTGCTCGGCCAGTGGGCGGTGTGGACCCGGGCGGCCGTGGAGATGTTCGCGACGGTCCATGCGGACGCGGCGCTCTGGTCCGGGCGGGCCGCCGCGCTCACCGACGCGAACGCCGCCGTCTTCGACGCCGCCCACGGGTTCGCGGGCTGCATCGCCGGCGTGCACGAGGTGCTGCGCCGCCAGGGCCTGCTGGACGGCATCTGGTGCCTGGATCCGGACGAGGGCCTCTCCCCCGGCCAGGACGCCGAGCTGACCCGGGTGGGCGGCGCCTACCCCTGGCTGACCGACGACGACTTCGTGGCGGAGCATCGTGATGACTGGCTCCGCTGAACCCCTCCGGGTGCTCGTGTGCGTCCCCGAGGAACTGCGGCGGCAGTTCTTCCCCGATCCCGGTCCCCTGCTCGCCCTGGGTGAGGTGAGACTGCTCGACGACCATCGCGAACTGGCCGGCGCCCTGCCGGGCACCGAGGTGCTGGTGACCGGCTGGGGCACGCCGCCGCTGGACGCCGGGCTGCTGGACTCGGCGCCCACGCTGCGGCTCGTCGCGCACACCGGTGCCAGCGTCAAGCCGTTCGTCACCGGCGCCCTGTGGGCGCGGGGAGTTCACGTGACGCAGGCGGGGGCGGGCATGGCGCGTTCGGTGGCCGAGGTGGCGATGGCGTTCACGCTGGCGCTGCTGCACCAGGTGCACCGCTTCGACCACGCGCTGCGTGGCGGGAGCTCCTGGGCCGCGGCCGAGCGGGCGCCCCGGCGGCACGAGATCCTCGGCTGCCCGATCGGCGTGATCGGCGCGTCCCGGACCGGCCGGGCCTACATCGAGCTGGCACGCGCCCTCGGCGCCGACGTCCGCGTCACCGACCCCTTCCTCGAGGACGCCGTCGGGCTCGATGAGCTGCTCGCGAAGAGCCGGATCGTCGCCGTGCACGCCCCCGCGCTTCCGGAGACTCGTCATCTGCTCGGGTCGCGCGAGCTGGCGCTGATGCCGGACGGGGCCGGCCTGGTCAACACCGCGCGGTCCTGGCTGGTGGACGAGGCCGCGCTCCTGGCCGAGCTGCGGACCGGCCGTCTGGACGCCGCACTCGACGTCTTCGACGAGGAGCCGCTGCCCGACGACCATCCGTTCCGGACCCTGCCGAACGTCCTGCTCACGCCCCACCAGGCGGCCGGGACGGCGGAGTGCCGGAGAAGGCAGGGCGACATCGTGATCGCCGAGATCGAGCGGCTGGCGGCGGGACTGCCGCTGGAGCACGCGGTGACCGCCGCGATGCTGCACCACATCGGATAAAGGAGAAATCATTGCGTTATCTACGCGTCGGCGAGCCGGGACGGGAACGACCGGTCGCCTTCGACGGCGAGCGGTACGCCGACCTGTCGGGCGTCACCGCCGACATCGACGGCGCCTTCCTCGCCCGGGGCGGGGTTCGGGACCTCGCGGGCCTGCCGGAGATCGACGTCACCGGCCTGCGCGTCGGCCCGCCGGTCGCGCGGCCGGGCGTGGTGCTGTGCGTGGGGCAGAACTACGCCGCTCACGCCGCGGAGTCGGGCGCCGAGGCGCCGTCGAGCCCGATCGTCTTCTACAAGGCCCCGAACACGGTGGTCGGGCCGTACGACGACGTCCTCATTCCGCGCGGCTCCACCATGACCGACTGGGAGGTCGAACTCGCCGTGGTGATCGGCCGGCGGGCCCGCTACCTCGACTCGCCGGACCAGGCCCTCGACCATGTCGCCGGATACGCGATCGCCAACGACGTCTCCGAGCGGCACTTCCAGCTCACCGAGTCCGGCGGCCAGTGGTCGAAGGGCAAGAGCTGTGAGACGTTCAACCCCCTGGGGCCGTGGCTGGTCACCCCCGACGAGGCGGGACACCCGCAGAGCCTCGGCCTGCGCTCGTGGGTGAACGGCGAACCCCGCCAGGACTCCACCACCGCCGACATGATCTTCAGCGTGGCGTACCTGATCTGGCACCTGTCCCAGTACACCGTCCTCGACCCGGGCGATGTGCTCAACACGGGCACGCCGCAGGGAGTCGCCCTGTCGGGCAGGTTCCCCTATCTGGCCTCCGGCGATGTGATGGAACTCGAGATCGACGGGCTCGGCCGGCAGCGGAACGCGGTGCTGTGATCGAGTTCCGGACGGCGCTTCCGGAGGACCGCGACTCCCTCTACCGCGTCTGGGCGGCCTGTTTCGACGCGCCGCACATCGTGCCGTTGTACGAGAGCGAACCCGGCCGGTACGACCGGACCTTCGTCGCGGCCGGCGACGACGGCGTCCACGCCGTCGTCTACTACGTGCCGCGCCGGATCCGCAACGCCACCGGCGGCGTGGACCTCGTCGGTGGAGTCGCCAACGTGGCGACGCGGCCGGACGCCCGCGGGAGAGGCCACATCAAGCGGCTCCTCTCCATGGCCCTCAACGCCATGGCCTCGGAGGGGTGCGCCTGGTCCCTGCTGTTCACCGGCACCCCCGGCGTCTACGCGAACGCCGGCTGGTCGACCTTTGAACTGCGCCACCCGTCCGGCACCTTGGCCGGGGCCGCGGCGCCCGGCACCCGGACGACGACCAGGCGGGTCGGCCCGGACGCGTGGCCGGCCCTCGCGCCGCTGTACGAGCGGCACAACGCCCGGCGCCCCCTGACCACCGTGCGCGGGTCCGAGGACTGGCGGCTGCGGGTCCCCGTCTGGTACGGCCCTCCGGTGGAGTTGACGGTCACCGAACGCGCCGGCAGGCCGATCGGGTACCTGGCCGCGCGCTGGCACGCCGACGCGGTCGAACTCCTGGAGGTCGCCGGGGACCAGGTGGCGGTGTTCGAGGAGGTCACGGCGCGAGCCGCCCGCCGCGGCGTCAGCCACGGCCGGGCACGCCTGCCGGCCGACGAGGCGACACTCACCGCCCTGCCGCACCTGTTCAGCGACGTGCGCTACACCGCGGACACCACCGGCATGATCCGCCCGATCACCACCGACCCCACCGAGACCGTCCGCGCGCCGACCGCCGTCCACTGGCCGGCCGACTACTTCTGAGAGTTCGAGCCCAGGGCCTGGCCCCCGTCGGCGGCGTCGGGCTCCGGGGAGGACTGCGCCGGGCGGAGCGCGGCGACGAGCACTCCGGCGAACGTCGCGCCGGACAGGCCCAGCACCTCGTCGCCGATGGTGTCGCGGTAGATGCCGATCACCTCGTTGGTGTTCATGATGAACGTCGCGTACTCGGCGAGTTCCCACAGGATCGCCGCGATCGCGCCGAAGCCGGCGCAGGCGAACGCCGCCATCCACCGTGGCAGCACCGGCCCCCGCCGCAGCGCGGTGCCGAACGCGGCGCTCACCAGGGCCCAGTTGGCGAAGTGGCAGAAGTCGTCGAACCAGGTGAGGGTGTCGTAGAGGTTCGCGGCGTTGCCCGCGACGTCGATGACGAACGGGGCGACGACCAGCGCGTCCACGTCCCACGGGTACCGGGCCGAGCCGCGCAGGCGGCGGACGATCAGCCAGATGACGGGGACGAGCACCGCCGCGAGGGGATAGGTCATCGCACGGATGCCCATGGCCTTGGCCGCGAAGCGGTCCCAGTGTGGGTGGGCCAGCGCGAACAGCAGCAGCCCCGCCAGGGCCGCCTTCATCGCGAGGGAGAGAGCGGCCCACCACGTCGTCGCACGGTTCACGGGCGCCATTATCCGGACGACGGCGGACGGCTCGCCATCGCTCAGAGAAGCTCCCCGTCATGGAGCCGGAGCGCACCCGTCCGGCCGTCGCGGGCCGCGATGGCGGCGCCCAGGGCGACCGCCTGGTCCGGGTCGATGGTCGTGTCCGCCACGCCGCCGAGTCGTCGTTCGATCATCCGGCGGACCATCGGCATCCGTGTCGAGCCGCCGACGAGCAGGATGCGGTCGATCCGGGCCCAGCTCACGCCGGCGCGGCCGAGGGCCGCGTCGGCGACGGCCGCGGCCCGCTGCAGGAGGTCCCGGGTCATCCGTTCGAACCGTTCGCGGCTGACCTCCACCGTGTAGCTCCGGTCGGCGCCGGCGATGAACAGCCGCGTCTGGAACGCGCGGCTGAGCGCGTGCTTGGCCTGTTCGCACCGTTCCCGCAGTTCCGCCTGGCGGCGGCCGCCGTCGAGCAGGTCCGGGCCGGCCAGTTTCCGCACCTCCGAGGCCACGTACGCCATGAGCCGGTCGTCGAAGTCGAAGCCGCCCAGCCGGCGGTCGCCGTCGGTGGCGAGGACATGGGATCCGTCGTCGTCGACCGTCATCACGGTCACCTCCAGCGTCCCGCCGCCGAGGTCGTACACCAGCACGGTCCCCTGGGTGACCCCGAAGGCCAGGCCGGCCGCGACGGGCTCGTCGACCAGCCCGGCAACGGTGAGGCCGGCCGCCTCCGCCGCGCTCCTCAACGCCCGCCGCGCGGCCGCTCCGGCGCGGGCGGGCGCCGTGAGCACCACCTCGCCGATCGGCTCGCCGAGCGCCGCCGCGGCGTCCTCGGCGAGCCGCCGCAGGATCAGACCCTGGATCTCCTCGGCGCCGCGTACGCCGCCCTGGGAGTCGGTGAACGTCCAGCCCGCGGCGCCCTCTCGTCGTTTGGCGAGTTCGACGCAGTCGCCGGGGACGTTCTTCGTCGCGTGCTTGGCGGTCTTGCCGATCAGCGCCTCGCCCGCGCCGGACAGGAGGACGACGGAGGGGGTGAGCAGGTCGCCGTCGTGGTTCCACAGCACCTCCGGCCGGCGGCCCGGCCGGGCCGCCGCCACGGCGGAGTACGTGGTCCCCAGGTCGATGCCGATCGCCGGTGCCATCACTCCTCCACGCCCTGGGCCGTACGGACGCCGGACGGCCTCGGGCCCGCGCTGCGCAGCCAGGCCAGTACGGCCAGGACGCGCTTGTGGTCGTCGGGCGACGCCGGGATGTCGAGGGTCTTGAACACCTCGCTGAGGTACGCCTCGACGGTCGGGACGGCCACCTTCATCCGCTCGGCGATCGCCTTGTTCGTACGGCCCTGGGCGAGGAGTTCCAGCGCCTCCCGCTGCCGCGCCGTGAGCAGGGCGATCGGGTCCTGGACGCGGCGGGTCCGCAGCATCTGCTCGGCCAGCGCGCCGTCGATGACCGTCTCCCCCGCGGTGACGCGTGCGAGCGCGTCGACGATCGTCCGCGCGTCCTTGATGCGTTCCTTGCCGAGGTAGCCGATGTGGGTGCCGTCGCCGATGGCGGTGATGCGCCGCAGGTACGCGGGCGTCATGTGCACCGAGAACATCACGATGCCGAGCCGCGGATGGTCCGCGCGCAGCCGTTCGGCGGCGCGCAGGCCGTCGTCGTCCTGCGGCCGGCCGAGGTGGCCGCCGAAGTTGATGTCCACCAGCACCGCGTCGGGCCGGTGGCCGCGGACGTGGACCAGCAGCTCGGCGGTCGTGGCGGCCTCGGCCACCACGTCGACGCCGAGGGCCTGGATGCTCTGCCGGTACAGGTCGCGGAGCATCGGGACGTCGTCCGCGACGATCACACGCATGGGATCCTCGCGACCACGTGAGTGCCCTCGCCGTGCGGGCTGCGGACGTGCAGGCGGCCGCCGTACGCCTCGATGCGGTCGCGCAGCCGTGCCAGCCCGGGCCCCTCGGTGTCGGCCCCGCCGACACCGTCATCCCTGACCTCGGCGATGATGACGCCCCCGGACTGCCGGACGTCCACCTGGAGATGGACGGTGCCGGCGTACTTGTGCGCGTTCGTCAGCGCCTCGCTGACGAAGAAGTAGACGGTCTTCTCCACGGTCGCCGGCAGGCGGTGCTCCGGCGCGGTGAGGTGCACGATCAGGCCGAGGCCGTCGGCGGTCTCCTCGATCGCCGCCGCCAGGCCCGCGTGCGTCAGCGTGTGCGGGTAGACGCCGTGGGCCAGGTCGCGCAGCTCCCGCAGGGCGTTCGCCACGAGCCGGTCGGCGGTCTCCACGAGCGCCGGCACCCGCTCGGGCTCGGCGTGCTCGATCTTGGACAGTGCCACGCGCAGCGCGCACAGGTCCTTTTGCGCCCCGTCGTGCAGGTCGGCCACGATGAGCTGGCGCGCGTCGTAGTCGGCGGTCAGCAGCCGCCGCGACAGCATGAGGTTCTCCATCGCCAGCTTGCTGATGGCCACCGCGGCACCGGCCAGTTCGCCGTCGCCGGCCATGGCGGCGTCGACGACCAGTAAGGCCAGCCGCCGGTCCCCGCGGCCGTGGACCGGGATGGTGCGGCGGTCGCGCGAGGAGGTCGCGACGTCGGCCGGTTCGCCGTCCACCGTCAGGTAGCCGCGGTCGGCCTCGGACCAGATGAGCAGGTCAAGGCCGGGATCGCGCAGATTGTGCCGCAGCAGCTCCCGCAGCAGATGTGTGGTCGGGTACGTGGTGTCGAAGACGGCCATCAGAGACGACAGCCGGGTCAGCCGCCGCTGCGCGAGCGACACCAGGAACGCGATGGGCACGCCCAGCTGGGCCATGCCCTCGATGGCGAACACCTCTTCGTGCGGGCCGGCGAGCGCGGTGATGACGACCACCGGGCCGGAGGCCATCGCCGCGAGGATGCCCGCGGCGGCCACCGGCAGGCGTTCGGCGCGGTGACGCCGGCCGCCGACGCGCAGCCCCCGCAGCATGAACACCAGGAAACCGAGGGCGAGTAGCGCGCAGCCGGCCATCAGCGTGTACTCGAGAGTGTCGTAGAGCCGCCGGTCCGCCCACAGGTTCGGCCACCAGGTCGCGGGCGTGGCATTGGGGATGCCGACCCACGCCGGCCGCGCGACACAGGCCTCGATCGCCGGGAGCCCGATCACCCATACGGCCATGATCACCATGAAGCCGCGCCGGTGCCGTCCCAGTGACGCCGACGGATAGCGCAGCAGGGCCCACGCGGTGAGGGTGATCGGCAGGTACTCGAAGACCTGCGCGTACAACGGGCCCGGGCCCGACGCCCACTCGTCCGCCCATTCCAGTGGTCGCGCGACCCCCGACGCGATCAGGACGTACCCCGTGACCCGCTGTTCCGCATCCCCTGCCAGGAGCGCCCCCGCTCCGATGGCCCCAGCGGATACCAGCAGGTTGACCACGGTCGTGAGTGGGTGCCGGACCCAGAGCCCCCCCTCGGCCACCGCGGGGACGAGCACGGCTGACACCAGCGCCGCCTGGACCGTCACCGATCTCCACCGCGGCGAGCCCGCCGTCCGGACCGACGGGCGAGACCGTGCGGCCGGAGTGGAGGGAGCCGCGGCTGTCATGACACTCCCCTCTGCCAATCCGCCGGCTGACGGTCCCCGGTTGCCAGGCATCAGCTTGCCGTCGGATCCGACCATTAGATACCGGGCTACCCCGGTAGAAGTACCGAGAACTATGCGCTAGCCCCACATAGCACTGCTATTACCCCTGTTCTGGCCGGTTCTCCGCGATCCAGGCGTCGATGGTCTCCCACCAGTCATAGAGCCAGCGCTCCCGATCCTCCTCCGGGATCTCCTCGTGGGAAATCCTCCACCAGCGGGCGCGCAGAGGTTGCTCCATCGGGATGTTCCGCCAGATGTCGCGCGGGGAGAGCAGATCGTCCGCGCCCGTGTGCGCGACGAAGACGACGTCGGCGTGCGGCGCGGCGGCGAGCGCGGCGAGCGTGCCGGTCCCCCGGGGCGGCAGGACGTTCGTCATGCCGCGCGCGCGTTCCGCCGCGGCCCGGCGGCCCCGGCGGCGCAGGCTGCGGATCGCGCGTACGCGGCGGCGTGGGGTGAAGTTGCCGCCCTCGGGGAAGATCAGCAACGCGTCGCGGCCCGCCAGCGCTGCGGCCTGCCGCCCGATCTCGGCCGCCACCCGCCCGCCCGGTTCCTCACGCCCGGTGACGAAGACGTTGGGCAATCGCCCCAGCACCACGTCGACCGCCGGGTCCAGCCGCAGGGCCGCCTTCATGACGATCCGTGGCCGGCGCCCGTACACGTTGAGGAGGAAGTGCACGATCAGGAAGGAGTCGCCCGGCCCGGCGTGCCGGCTCAGCACGATCACCGGCCGGTCCGAGGAGGCGTTCAGCGGTTCCTGGATCTCGATCACCAGGCCCAGCGCGCGCGTCGCGACGCCGTACATCCGGCCGAGGAACCAGCCGCACAGCGCGTAGTGCCGCTCGCGCGCGGTCTCCGGGTCGCCGCCGGCCGGCCACAGCGCGAGGGCGGCGCAGAGCACGACGCACTCCATCGCCAGCCACGACACCGCGATGACCGTCACCCGCGCGACGCGCCGGCGGCCGCGCGAGACGACCAGCCCGAGGAGGAGGAGCGGCGCCCCCACGACGACGGCGACGGCCGTGACCACCACCAGCAGCGGGATGAGGGCCACTCGCCGGACGAACCGCGGGGGGATCACGAGTCCGCGCTCCGCCGCTCAGTCGCCCGCGAGGTACGCGCTGGTCGCGCGGTACGCCCGCTCGATGTTCGCCTCGACCCGCGAGGCGTCGCGGTAACGCAGCTGCGACAGGCCGCCGCCCGCCCCGGTCGTCCCGGTGGGGAGCACGTGGACGGTCACGTCGTCGGGCAGCTCCGCCATCTCCTCGGCGAACCGGTGCCGCCGCGCGATCTCGAAGGCGACCAGGCCCACCTGCCAGGGACGGGCCGGCTTGGTGAGCGGGGTCTCGATGCGGCCGACCTGCAGGACATAGATCGTCCGGGCGCCCTCCCGCAGCGCGCGGCCGATCGGGATGCTGTGCACGAGCCCGCCGTCGTAGAAGTGCTCGTCCCCGATCCGTACCGGCGGAAGGATGCCGGGCACCGCGCACGACGCGAGCACCGCCGGGATCAGCGGCCCGCGGGTGAACCACCGGGCCTCGGCCCGCTCGATGTTGGCCGCCACGCAGTGGAACGGCACCGCCAGGTCCTCGATCCGGTCGGCCGGGATGAGCGCGTCGATCGCGGTGGCCAGGAGGCTGGTGGAGTGCAGGTGAGTGCCGGACCGGATGAGCGTGGACATGCGGCTGATGAACGACCCGGAGAAGACCGAGCCCGCGCCGTCCCCCTGCCACGCCGTGGTCAGCAGGTCGGCCGCGCCCGCCGGGTCGGCGGCCACGAACGCGCCGTTGAACGCGCCCACCGACGTGCCGACGACGAGGTCGGGCCGGATCTCCGCCTCGGCGAGCGCGCGCAGCATGCCCACCTCGTTGGCGCCCAGCAGACCACCGCCACCCAGTACGAACGCGGTTTTGGGATGTTCCACCATCGTCTCCCGTCGAACGACCACGGCTTGCTCCCCTTACCCAATCGGGACGTTCACTCACGGCCTCGCCCGACCCGGCTCGGGCTCACCTGCGCCGGGCCAGTTCGGAGTGGTACTCGCGGCCGATCCGGTCGGCGTTGTCGCGCAGGTGGTCCGTCAGCCGCGTCGGGCAGGTGGCCTCGCCCTCGACCATGACGAGCTCGGTCATCAGCCCGTCGATCTCGTCGCGGGTCAGCACGACGTCCCTGGTCAGCAGCGACAGCCCGCGCACGATCAGGGAGACGACCGCCGGCGGGAGGTGAACGGGACGGAACCGCCGGCCGATCGCGCCGGCGACGGCGGCGACCAGGTCCTCGAAGGCGAACCACTCGGGCCCGACCGCGTCCACCACCGTGTCGGTCTCCTCGGCCCCGAGCCGGACGCACAGCTCCGCGAGGTCCTCGACGTGCACCGGGCGCAGCCGGTACCGCCCGTCGCCCGGGATGCCGAACACGTCGAACCGGCGCAGCAGCCACGCGATGTTGTTGAGCAGGATGTCCGGCCCGCCGAAGATGACGCCGGGCCGGACGATGGCGTACGTCAGGCCGCTCTCCGCGACGAGGTCCTCCACCTCGGCCTTGCCGCGGTAGTAGGCGTAGAACGAGTCGGCGTCCGGGTTGGTGATGCTGAGGTGGACGACGCGCTCGACGCCCGCCCGCGCGGCGGCCCGCAGCAGCGCGGCGGTGTTGGCGACGGCCTCCCGGTGGCTGGTGCCGCCCGGCGCGTACCGCGCCCAGTAGGTGTTGTAGAAGGTGGTGACGCCCGCGAACGCCTCGTCGAGCGCGGCGGGGTCGTCGAAGCGGTAGGGGAACACCGGGATGTCCGCGTCGGGGGGCGCGTGCCCGGTCAGCGTACGGACCGTGTGGCCCGCGCTCTCCAGGCGCCGCCTGAGATAGGTTCCGGTGTATCCGTACGCCCCGGTCACCAGGTCCGTCGGCAGATCCGTCGGCATGAGATCACGCTCTCCTCGCGGTAGGAGCCACACCGATGAAAATCATACATTCGTATGAGTGAACGCCAAGAGGTCACGCGTGCCCGCCTGCTGCGGGCGACGCTGGAGGTGCTCGGCCGCCACGGCGTCGCGCGGACGACCTCACGGGAGATCGCCGCCGCGGCCGGGGTGAACCTCCAGGCGATCACGTACCACTTCGGCTCCAAGGACGCCCTCGTCGCACAGGCCCTGGTCGACGCCGTACGGACGTGGATCGAGCCCGCGCGCACGGCGCTGACCGGTATCGCGGGCGATCCGCTGGGCGGCCTGTTCGCCACGGTCGCGGCGCTGCGGGCGGCGCTCGACGAGGCGCACGAGCACGCGCCCGCCTACCTGGAGGCGCTGGCGACGGCGGCGCGCGACGAGGCGGTCCGCGCCCCGATCGTGGCGATGCTGGCCGAACTGCGGGAGGCGCTCGCCGCGAGCATCCGCGAGCTGCGCGACGCCGGGCTCATCGCCTCCTGGGTGGAGCCGGAGCCGATGGCCGCCCTCATCGTCGCGGCCGGCGACGGCTTCGTGCTGCACACGACACTGGACCCGGACGCACACTCCCCCGGCGCGACGCTGGACCAGGTCACCCGACTGCTGCTGGCCGCGTCGATGCGGTACGAGCCGGAGTGAGGACCCGCCGTGCCGCCACCGTCGAGGCCCGTCGAACGGACCGGCCCGCTCCCCCGTCGACCGGAGAAGCGGGCCCAGTGGTTCGGTCCGATCCGTCCCCCACGGACGCCTTCAGTGGTCGCAGGCGGACCTGATCCGATCGCCGGCGCTCATCAGACTGGTGCCGGTCGTGGGGTACTGCGGTCCGCCCCGGTCGCCGCGGTCCATCGCCGTCAGCTGCTGGCTGAGCTGCTCGAGCGAGGAGGCGGCGTCGTTGGCCGCGCTCTCGACATCGCTGTCGCCGGAGTCCCGCCCTTCCTGCCTTATCGCGGTGGCACTGTTGTAGTAAGTGCGAGCCAGCCCGTTCGGATCATTGTTCTGGGAAATGCCACTCTGGCTCACCTGCGAAATCGTGTCCTGAAGCTTGTCGCAGGCGGCTTTCTTGTCATCGTTGCCGCACGCGGCCGCGGACGTTGCCAGTGTCGCGGCGAGAGCACACGCTCCGGCGATTCGTATCGGTGTTCTTCGCATCGAACTCGACTCCCTTCGGGGGCTGGCGACGAGCTACCGACGCCCGTCGTGATGCCGTGTCAAGATCTTTCGTTCACCTCCTTCGATCTGGAAACATCATGCATCACTCTGCGTGTTCGGCCCATCACTTTCGGGTTAGGTCTCAGAACCGCCGATCCCACGTCCTTCAGAAAGGCCTGACCTGCGGAAATGCGAAATCAACCGAGACGAATACCGCCCGGTCCGGCCTAATGGATCACTCCGCGGCCGCGCGAACACCCCCGGACGCCGGCGGCGGCGCGAGGGGAATAGCGCCGCCGGGCAGGTAGTTTAAGGTTCAACCATCGAGGATAGGAGCGACATGAAGGTGCGGCCAGGAATCGAGGTCCGGCGAGCGGACGAGCGGTTCGCGACGAAGATCTCGTGGCTCGACTCCAAGCACTCGTTCTCCTTCGGACACCACCACGACCCCGCCAACACCCACCACGGGCTGCTGCTGGTCAACAACGACGACATCGTCAAGCCGGGCACCGGGTTCGAGACCCATCCCCACCGCGACATGGAGATCGTCACGTGGGTGCTGCGCGGCGCGCTCGTCCACCAGGACTCCGAGGGGCACAACGGCGTCATCTACCCCGGCCTGGCGCAGCGGATGAGCGCCGGCACGGGCATCCTGCACTCGGAGAAGAACGACCGGCCCGCCGGGCGGCCCGAGCCCACCGAGCCGGTGCACTTCGTCCAGATGTGGGTGGTCCCGGACGAGGCCGGCATCACGCCGGGGTACGAGCAGCTCGAGATCGAGGACGAGCTCCTGCGCGGCGGCCTCGTCACGGTCGCCTCCGGCATGCCCCGCCACGAGGACCGGTCCGCGATCCGCATCAAGAACAAGTACGCGGCGCTGCACGTGGCCCGGCTGGAGGCGGGGCAGAGCGTGGAGGTGCCCGAGGCGCCGTTCGTCCACCTGTTCGTCCCTCGCGGCGGGGTCGCCCTGGAAGGCGCCGGCGACCTGAACGCGGGCGACGCCGCCCGGCTCACCGCGGCCGGCGGCCGGCGCGTCACCGCCACCGAGCCGTCCGAGGTGCTGGTCTGGGAGATGCACGCCACCATCGCCGCCTGACCGGAGCGGCGAGCCGACGAGCGAGCGGAGCGGCCGGTGAGGTACGAGCCGTCCGTGTAGCGAGTGAGGAGGCGAGCGCGACCAGAGAACCCGCGGCGAGCCGACGAGCGAGCGGAGCGGCCGGTGAGGTACGAGCCGTCCGTGTAGCGAGTGAGGAGGCGAGCGCGACCGGCGAATTCGTGCGGCGAGCCGACGAGCGAGCGGAGCGGCCGGTGAGGTACGAGCCGTCCGTGTAGTGAGTGAGGAGGCGAGCGCGACCATCGAGCGCGCGACCGAGCCGGACCCCGCGAGAGGCCCGGCTCCCGTGTGCGTACCGTAGGCGATCACTCACCGTTCGCCTGGGTACGGTGGAACCCTATGGACATCGATCTGAGTGGACGCACCGCCCTTGTCAGTGGATCGACCAAGGGGATCGGCCGGGCCATCGCCGCCCGGCTGGGCCGCGCCGGCGCCGCCGTGGTGGTCAACGGACGGAACGCCGACCAGGTGGCCGCGACCGTACGCGACCTCGCCGGCGACTCGGGCCCGGTGAGGGGCATGGCGGCGGACCTGGCGTCCGCCGAGGGCGCGGCCCGGCTGTTCGACGAGCTGCCCGAGATCGACATCCTCGTCAACAACCTCGGCGTCTTCGCGCCCCGGCCCGTACTGGAGATCGACGACGACGAGTGGCGCCGCTACTTCGAGGTCAACGTCCTGTCCGGCGTACGGCTCACGCGGCACTACCTGCCGAAGATGATCGAGCGCGGCTGGGGGCGCGTGCAGTTCATCGCGAGCGACTCGGCGGTCGTCATCCCGGAGGAGATGGTGCACTACGGCATGACGAAGACGGCGCTGCTGGCGGTGTCACGCGGGTACGCGAAGGCCGCCAAGGGCACGGGCGTCACCGTCAACACCGTCATCGCCGGGCCGACGCACACGGAGGGCGTGGAGGACTTCGTCGCCGAGCTCGTGGGCGCCGACCTGCCGTGGGACGAGGCACAGCGGCGCTTCATGGCCGAGCACCGGCCGAACTCCCTGATCCAGCGCCTCATCGAGCCGGAGGAGATCGCCGACATGGTGGTCTACCTCAGCTCGGAGAACGCCTCGGCGACGACCGGCGGCGCGCTCCGCGTGGACGGCGGCTACGTGGACAGCATCTTGCCCTGACGGCTCACGGCTTGATCTGGGCGCGGTTTTGATCGTCACCAGCGGTGGCAAAAACGCGGGTCCGGGGCTCCACGCGGGCCGGGCGTGCGTGATGACGTCTCTCCGAACACCAGAACTCGGAGGACTCTTCCATGATCAAGAATCTGGCCGGATACGCGTTGACCGGCGCCACGCTCGTGACCGGTGGCGGGCTCGCTCTCGTCGCCGCGCAGGCGCCCGCGTACGCCGATCGCTTCTCCACGGTCTACTCCTGCGACGTCCCGATGCTGGGATCCGGGGCCGTCGTCCTCGACGGCCGGCTCTCCTCGCCGGGCCAGACGGCCGTGACCCGGCCGACCGGCGTCCGCCTGCACCTGTCGCGGCTGGGCGCGGGGGCACCGGTGCCCATCGACGCCTGGAGCGCCTCGGCGTGGATCAACGTCGGCGGCGCGGAGAACAGCGCGTTCCGCGTGACCGGCTCCGGCGGCTACGTGCCGGTGGGCCAGCCGATCCGCGGGGACCTCACCGGCGACTGGACGCCTGCCGTCAGCGGCACCCACGTGCTCACCGTCGGCCGCCTCAAGATCACCGTGACCGGCCCGGCCATCGGCACGGTGACGGCGCGCTGCGTGCCGAACGACCGCCCGGTGGCCGAGACCCTCGCGGTCCTGCCGTCGTACTACCCCGGCTGGAGCGGCCCGATCGTACCGCCGTACGCGGGCTCGGCCCGTCCCGTCGCACCGTACCGGCCCGGCTGGGTCGGTCCGATGGCGTGACGCCGCGCCGGGGTCCGTCTCACGGCTCACGTCCGTAGGACAGGTCCTGGTCGTCCGCGAGGCCGGTGAGCATCCGGTCGATCTCGATGAGGAGCGGTCCGTGGATCAGCCATCCGTCGAGCCGGAACTCATCGGCCCGCAGACGTCCGTGCAGGTGACCGCTGTGTTCGCGCGCCGCGTCCAGGACGGCCGGCAGGTCCGGGGCGCCCGTGTCGAGGCGCCGGCGCCGGTAGGCGCGGACGACCGTGGCGCCGTGGCACAGCATCTCGGCGTACACGGCGAGGAACCCGGGGTCGGGGTCGGGCATGCCCTCCTCGGCGGCGTCGACGAGGGTCCGGCAGATGCCCTGCGTCTGCTTGGCCACGACCTCCAGCGGCAGCAGCACCGCGGACAGGTCCTCGCCCCGCCGGCCGGGCCGCGAACGCGGGTTCATCCGCATGCTCTCCCGGCCCCGCCGGATCGCGGACCACGCGTCCTCCGTACGGGCCCTCAGGTCGTCCGACCGGCGCAGCCAGTCGCGCGCGTCGTTGACGTCCCACTCTCCGGCGAGACCGTCGCCGAGCCGGTCGAGCTGACCGGCGATCTCCTCGGCCACGCCCGTGACCGCCTCGTGGGCGTCGCGCAGGTGCGTCGGAGGCAGGATGAGGGCGTTGACCAGCACCCCGACGGCCATCCCCAGCCCGGTCTCGAGGAGACGCCAGCCCATGGCGTGCGCGCTGGGCTGACCCGAGGTGACCACGAGCACCGCGGTGAGCGGGCCGTAGATCCCCTGGTCGCCGAAGGTCCGCAGGTTGACCAGCGGCATCGTCACGAGCAGCACGACGATGAGGGCCACCGTACGGTCGCCGGCCAGCGCGAATCCGGCGGTCGCCACGACCACCCCGAAGACCACCGCGAACCCCTGTTGCAGGCCCTTGACCACCGAGCGGTACACCGTGGTGTGCACCATGACGAGGGCGACCCACGGGGCGAGGGACGCCAGCGGCGCGTGCAGCACCTCGTACGCGACGAGCCACGCGAGGGCCGCCGCGACCGCGGACTTGGCCGACTGGACGAGCAGGTCGCGCTCACGACTCGGCCCGCGAAGAGCGCGCCGCAGCGACCGGAGCGCGTATCCGGCGTGCCAGCGCAGCCACGCGACCGGGCGTACCACCATGGGGCACGCCTGCCCCGCAAATCGGTCGGCTAACACGCGATCGGTTGATACGCGATGCCTTTCCGGCCGTCGCGCCGATCGTCCGGGCGGTTCCGCGCGTCGAAGAAAGACGTACCGCGGATCAGGGTTTTCCGGCATGTCCGGACGGGTCTTCGCGGAGTACGGTCATAAGTCGGCGCGAAGAGATGAGCTGCGGTGGACGGTCAACGACGTACGGGCGCGGGGACACCACTGCGGCCCGGCGATCCCGAGCAGGTGGGTCCGTACGCGCTCCAGGCGCGGCTCGGCGAGGGCGGCATGGGCGCCGTCTACCTCGGGCGCGGCCCGGACGGACGCCAGGTGGCGATCAAGGTGGTGCGCGCGGAACTGGCGCAGGACCCCGGGTTCCTCACGCGCTTCCAGGACGAGGTGACCAACGCCCGGCGGGTCGCGTCGTTCTGCACCGCCCAGGTGCTCGACCACGGCGAGTCCGGCGGCCGCGCCTACATGGTGACGGAGTACATCGAGGGCGTCTCGCTCAAGGACTACGTCAAGCAGAACGGCGAGCTGTCGCCCGGCATGCTGCACGGCGTGGCGGTCGGGGTGGCCGCCGCCCTGGTCGCCATCCACGCGGCCGGGCTGATCCACCGCGACCTCAAGCCCGCGAACGTCATGCTGTCCTTCTCCGGGCCGCGCGTCATCGACTTCGGCATCTCCCAGGCCCTCGACGCCGCCTCCGGGCTGACGATGACGGGCCAGCTCGTCGGCAGTCCCGGCTGGATGGCGCCGGAACGCATCCTGCGGCAGCAGGTGACGACCGCGGTCGACATCTTCTCGTGGGGATGCCTCGTCGCGTACGCGCGCAACGGCGTCAATCCCTTCGGCACCGGCGACTTCTCGGTCATGTCGGCCCGGCTGGTGCACGGCGACCCGGAGATCGGCGACCTGCCCGCTCCCCTGGACCGGCTCGTACGGGCGGCGCTGGACAAGGACCCGCACAACCGCCCGACCGCACGAGACCTGCTGCTCGCCCTGGTCGGCGGCGAGACCAGCGAGGCGGCGGTGCTGGGCAAGCTGACGGCCTGGCAGCCGCCGATACCGCCGGCGGGTCCCGTCCCCGGTCAGGGCTCGTTCCCGCCGGGACCGCTCTCCGGGCCGCTCCCCGGACCGCCCTCCGGGCCGCCGGAGGGGCCCGGCCACACCGTCGCGGCCGGCTCCGGCATGCCCGGCGGTCCGGGACACACCGTCGCGGTCACGCCGGAGCGTACGGCCCCGACCGCGAACCCGACCCGGCCGATGCCTCCGGACGGCGGGTCCCCGGCCCGGCGGCGTGGCCGGGGCAGGGTGCTCCTGGCCGGTGCGGCGGCGGTCGTCGTCGCGGCGGCGGTGACCGGCTGGCTGCTCACCCGGCACGACGGCGGGAAGCCCACCGGGGCCGCCGGCGGGTCGGGACCGGCGCCGTTGCCGAAGGCCGGCCTGCTCGTGCGCATCGACCGGCAGAGCGGCTGGCCGAGCCGCTGCTACGGCAGCATCGGCAGACTCGTCCCGACCACCCACGTGGCGGCCAAGGTGATCAGCGACGACGACAAGTGCGACATGCTGCCCCGCTGGTCGCCGGACCGGAAGCAGATCGCCTTCACCCGGAACGTCAGCGCCACGGTCAACGAGCTGTGGATCACGAACGCCGACGGCACCGGGACACCCCGGATGATCACGGACATCGTCGACGGCCGCACGCGCAGTGCCTGGTCACCGGACGGCAAGAAGATCGCGATCGTCGCCAAGACGCCGTCGGGACGGCAGATCGCCGTGATCACGATCGCCCACCCGGAGACGCCGCTGCGGCTCACCGGCGACGGCGCCGACAAGGACGACCCGGCCTGGTGCGGAAACCGCGTCGCGTTCTGGAGCAAGAAGAGCGGGACCCAGCAGATCTACACGGTCGACGCGGGTACGGCGGGCGGCTCGTGGACCCAGGTCACCCACGACGACCACGACGTCAACGACCCGTCGTTCTCGCCGGACTGCAGGACGATGGCCTACACCGAGCAGCCGGCCAAGGACGCGCGCCACGTCTGGCTCACCCCCTCCGACGGCACCGGCACGCCGCGCCGGCTGACCTCGACCGCGACCCGCGACATGGACCCGACCTTCTCCCCCGACGGCACCTGGATCGCGACCGCCCGCGGCGAGACGGCGCACCAGAGCATCTGGGCGATCCGCGTCGACGGCACGGGCGCGATGCCCGTCTCCGCCGGCGACCTGGGCATCGCCCACCCCGACTGGTCCTGAGCCACGGCCCGCCGTCCGGCCCGGACGCGGTCTCTACCGGCGCGAACCCCGACCGCGTCGAGGTGGCCGACGCACCGCGTACGTCGTCGACGAGTCCGGCTCCGGCCCCGCGGGCGAAGACCTGTTGACCCGCGTCGGCCCATCGGCTGACCCGCCCGCCGCCCGGAGCCGAGGCCACGCGGCTCAGCCCGTGTCGAACCAGCCCGTGTCGAATCAGTCCGCGTCGAACCAGTCGCGGCCGGCCGCCCAGTGGCGCAGCCAGCCGCCGAACCCGGGTTCGGCGGTGGTGTACCCGAAGGGCCGGCCGAACGGCTGGGCGCCGACGTCGGTGAACTGCCAGACGTGCCCGCGGTGCTCGCCGGTCACGACCAGCCGCCAGTCCATCGCGCAGCCGTCGGTGCCGAGGTGGACGGTGCCGTCCCCCTTCGCCGGCCCGGTCTCCTCGTCCCAGAACCGGGCGGAGGTCAGCGGGAACGGCCGCGCGAGCGTCGCGTCGGCCTCCGG
The DNA here is from genome assembly GCF_030269445.1 of Actinoallomurus iriomotensis. GTDB lineage: Bacteria > Actinomycetota > Actinomycetes > Streptosporangiales > Streptosporangiaceae > Actinoallomurus > Actinoallomurus iriomotensis. The sequence continues at coordinate 325,729 of NZ_BSTJ01000010.1, read as the reverse complement.
CCCGGTCAGCGCACCGAGACCGGACAGCCCGTACGCGGGCGGGCCCGCCGGGCATCCGTCGGACACGGTGGCGAGGAAGCCGCGGAACGGCGCGGGCAGCTCGATCGCGTGCGCGGCCTCGAAGGCGCGCACCGCGGCCCAGCCCGCCGGCGGCTTCCGGTCCACGTTCGCCAGCACCGCGCGCAGGGCGTCCGGCTCGTCCCGCGGATCGTCGGCTCGCACGTCCGTACCCGACCACAGCACCGACGCCACCGCAACCGGCCGAGTGACTCCTGATGATGCGTCACAGCGCCGGAGGCGGGGGTAGCCGATGGCGGGCTTCTCCTGACAGGAGAGAATTCTCCTGCCAGGAGAACCCCTCGAGAGGAACACCCGCTCCCGCCCGGTCCGACATTTCCGGCCGCTAGTGCTCTGACCGGGAAGGTTCGCCGGGGCGGTGGTCGCTTCGTCAGTCTTGGAGCCAGCCGTGCGTTCTCCTTCTGACCGGCGGTAGCAGTCCCGAAGAAAATGGATTGCCTTGGGGACAGCGCTCACGTTGGCTGGGCAGCATGGTCGAGCTGCGTACCGATCGCCTCGTACTCCGTCGATGGCAAGACTCCGACTTCGAACCGTGGGCGGCGATGAATGCTGATCCTGAGGTCCGGGAGTACTTGGGCGACCTGCTCACCCGTGAACAGAGCGATGCCTCCGTGGCGCGGTTCCAGGCCGAGTTCGACCAGCGGGGCTACGGATGGTGGGCAGTTCAATTGCAGGCCACGGGCGAGTTCATCGGCTTCGCGGGTTTGGACCAGGTGGATGATGGCATGCCGTTCACGGGAGTAGAGATCGGTTGGAGGCTCGCTCGCTCGGCCTGGGGCCAGGGTTACGCCACCGAGGCCGCCTTGGCCGGCCTGGCCTTCGGCTTCGAGACGCTTGAACTTCCCGAGATCCTCGCAGTGACGACTGCTACCAACCTGCGTTCCCAAGCGGTGATGCGCCGGATCGGCATGACCCGAGACCCGGCTGAGGATTTCGAGGACCCCACCGCGCCCGAAGGGCCACTGCGTCCGAACGTGCTGTACCGAATCGCGCGTGGCGTGAGGGTCTGACGCTCTCGGCTCGGTCGCTGGTACCTGCGCACACGGACAGGCTCAGCCACCACACCCCCCAACGGTCGGATCGGACGTCTCAGGACATCCAACCGCTGGAACCGCCGACCCGGCGGACCTTCCCGGTCAAAGCACTAGCCGAGTGTGAGCAGGCCGATCGCGGCGGCGGCGCCGAGGAGGCCGGCGGTCTGTAGCGCGCTCAGCCGCTCGCGCAGGGCGGTGATGCCCAGCAGGACCGGGATCGCCGGGTAGAAGGAGGACAGCACGACCGCCACGACGAGCAGTTCCTCCCGCGTCGCCGCCAGGTAGAACATCAGCGCGGTGGCGGCCATGGCGCCCGTGCCCGCCGCGAGGAGCACCTGGCGTCCACCCGCGCGCCGCGCGGCGGCCCCGGCCGTCACCAGCAGCGGGAGGATGGTGAGCGCCGCGGCCAGGCGTCCCGTGACGACCGGCCAGACACCCGCGCGCGGCGCGGCCTGGGCCAGCGCGACGTACTGCAGGGCGATGCCGGTGCCGGCGAGCAGGCCGTCGAACGCGGACGCGCCCGTGCGCCGTCCGCCGGCCCCTTCGCCACGGGAGACCAGCCACAGCGCGGGCACGGCGACGGCGATGCCGAGCCAGGAGAGCGCCGAGGGGTGGTCGCCGAGCAACGCGACGCCGACCACGGCGGGCAGCGCGACGCCGCTGACCGCGCTGACCGGCACCACCACGCTCATGGCGCCACGGCTGAGGCCCCGGAACAGGAAGAGCATGCCCAGCCCGGTGCCGACTCCGGACAGCGCACCCCAGCCGAGGTCGGACACCGGCACCGCGGTCACCGGGAACGCCGGGGCCGCGGCCAGCGCGAGCACGAGGCCGCCGAGCTGCCCCGCGAGGGCGACGGCGACGAAGCCCGCACGGCGTGAGAGCAGCCCGCCGGCGAAGTCCGACAGCCCGTAACACACCGCCGACGCGAGCGCGAGGAGCGCACCCACGCCCGCTCAGCCCCGCTGGTCGCGCTCGGCCTGACCGACCGGGCACACCGCGTTGTCCGTGCAGGCGCCGCGGTCGCAGAGGCGGCAGAGCAGCTCCGCGTCACCGACCTCCCCGTACGCACGGGCCAGCAGCTTGGCCAGCAGCGCCGCCAGCGTCTCGTGCTCCTCGTCGTCGAGGGCGCCGAGCAGACCGGCGAGCGGGGCGTCGCGCGCGGCCAGCAGGTCGCGTGCCAGCCGTCGCCCGGCCGGCGTGGGCTCCACGGTGACGGCCCGGCCCGCGCCCGGCCGCCGCGTCACCAGGCCGCCGGCCTCCAGAGAGTCGACCATGCGCGCGGCGGCGGACTGGGTGAGGCCGACCCGGCGGCCCAGCTCGGTCACGCCGACGGCGGGCGACCAGAACAGGACCACGAGGGCGGACGCGCCGCTGACGCTCACCCCCGCGGTCCGCGCGGCGCCGGCCAGCGCGAGGTCGGCCACAGCCAGAGCGGTGGCGCCCAGAAGGTTCGCGGTACGCGCTCGATCATGCATGACTCATGCATATCATGCCGCGCCGGGCTCACCGCCCGTACATGAAGGCACGCAAAGCGGGTAGGCGCGATGAACGTCGAGAGGAGCACACGGCATGCCGAGTTTCACGCGGGAAGCGGCGCGTAATCCGTTCATTCTGAAGATCTCGCTGCTGGCCGCCCTCGGCGGACTGCTGTTCGGCTACGACACGGGCGTCATCTCCGGGGCGCTGCTGTACATCAAGAAGGACCTGAACGCCGGCGACCTCGCCCAGTCGTGGATCGTCGCCGGCCTGCTCGTCGGCGCGGTGTTCGGCGCGCTCGCCGGAGGACGCCTGGCGGACCTGATCAGCCGGAGATGGACGCTGCTGGTCAGCGGCGTCGTGTACGTCGGGGCCGCGCTGGCGGCGGCCTTCTCCCAGTCGTCGGGCCAGCTCGTCGCGGCGCGGATGGTGCTGGGCCTGGCCGTGGGCGCGGCGTCGGCCGTGGTGCCGCTCTACATCGCCGAGCACACGCCGCCGAAGATCCGCGGCGGCACCGTGTCGTACAACCAGCTGATGGTCACCGTCGGCATCCTCGTGGCGTACCTCGTCGACTTCGCGCTGCGCGACGTCGGCTCGAACTGGCGCTGGATGTTGGGCCTGGGCGCCCTGCCGGGCGTGTTCCTGGTCCTCGGCATGCTGTTCGTGCCCTACTCCCCGCGCTGGCTGATGCAGCGGGGCCGCCGCGACGAGGCCCGGGACGTGCTGCGCCGCACCCGCGCGGGCGAGGACTACGAGAAGGAGCTCACCGAGATCGAGTCGGTGCTGTCGGAGGAGCGCCGCGCCGGGCTCGGCACGCTGCTGCGGCCGTCGCTGCGCCCGATGCTGGTCATCGGGATCGGCCTCGCCGTCATCCAGCAGGTCGTCGGCGTCAACACGGTCGTGTACTTCTCCCCGACCATCCTCACCTACACCGGACTGCACGCCAACGACGCGATCGCCCAGGCGCTGTCGGTCGGCATCACGAACGTCGTCTTCACCGTCATCGCGGTCCTGCTGCTCGACCGGGTCGGCCGCCGCGCGCTGCTCATCGCCGGCACCATCGGGCTGACCCTCGCGCTCGCGACGCTGGCGGCGTTCTTCGCCTTCCACTGGCAGCACTCCGCGCCGTGGGTGGCGCTGGTCGCCCTCGTGGTCTTCATGGCCTCGTTCGCCGTCGGGCTCGGCCCGGGGTTCTGGCTGATGATCTCCGAGATCTTCCCGCTGGGCGTACGGGGCACGGCGATGGCGGTGTGCAGCGTGTTCAACTGGGCCGCCAACTTCGTCGTCTCCTACTACTTCCTGCAGCTCATCGACGCCATCGGCAAGGCCTGGACGTTCAGCCTGTACGCCGTGATGGGCATCGTCGGAATCGCGTTCTTCGTCACCAAGGTCCCCGAGACCAAGAACCGCACGCTGGAGGAGATCGAACGCGACCTCGGCGCACCCTCGTCGTCATCCTCCACGCGGACGAGCACCCGGCACCGCACTGCCTGAAATGACCGTCGAGCGACAAGGTGCAGCGATACGGTGCTCGACGTTTCTTCCATTCCGCCCAGGGGAGTCCCGAACAGATCAACGGTGACGGATTCCGCGGATCGGTGATGCCCGGCCCCATGGACTCATGGGACCTGTACGAAAGGCTCATAACGAGCGTGTAATTCCGGTTATCTTTGGTTCGCCCGAATACCGGCCACTAAGGATCGTCGTGAGTAACCACGCCGTACGTCTCGGCGCCAGCGTGCTGGCACTGACCTCTGTCTTCGCCATGTCCGCGTGCAAGGACAACGCGAAGACCGACGACGCCGAACCCAGCCCGAAGGCCGACTTGCCGGCGGCGAGTTCCACGCCGTCGGCGCCCGGCACGCCGTCCCCGTCACCCTCGTCGACCGCGGTGCCCAGAACCACTTAGGCCGCGATCGCGCGTTACATCACCTTTCTGCGCGCGGTGAGCCGAAGCGACGTGAAGACGATGTGCGTCATCGGCGGACCGGCCGCCAAGAAGGCCGAGGACGAGGGATTCGGGAAATGCCGGACCACCTTCGCCATCACGCTGAGCATGATCTCCGACGCGCAGTTGAAGGCGCTGCGGACCGCCACCGTCGACAAGTCGAAGGTGACGAGGCGGGCCAACGGAGACGTGGACATCCCGGCGCGCGCCGTGGTCGCCGACGTGAGGTTCACCGCACACGACCTGAGCGATATGACGCTGTCCTACCGGCACGGCAACTGGTTCATCATCGACTGAGGTCGGACAGGTGAGGGCGGGGCTGGCCGACTTTTAGAAAACCGTTCTAGAATCGGCGTCGCATCCATGAGGGGTGCCCAGGCTCCACCGGAGGGGCGACGCATGTCCGCCGACCAGTCCAAGGCGATTCCCCGACCGACACCCGAGACCCGGCCGTTCTGGGACGGCGCCGCAGCCGGTGAGCTGCGGATCCAGCGCTGCGTCGCCTGCGCGCGACACTACTTCTACCCGCGCCCGGTCTGCCCGCACTGCGGCTCGTCCGACGTCGAATGGGTGACGGCCAGCGGGCGGGCCACCCTCTACTCCTACGTCATCAGTCACCGCCCGGCGCCGGGCTTCGCCGGCGACGGTCCGTACGCGATCGCCGTCGTCGAGCTGGAGGAGGGCGTGCGGATGATGACCAACATCGTGCACACCGAGATCACTCCGGAGAACCTCGCGCTGGACATGCCGCTACGCGTGGTGTTCGAGCCGCGCGGCGACGTCCACGTCCCCCTCTTCGAGCCGGCGGGAGAGGCGTCATGACCGCGGTCATCATCGGGGCGGCCGAGACCGACGAGGTGGGGCGGCTGCCGGAGCACTCGGCGTTCCGGCTGCACCTGGAGGGCGCGCGCAACGCGCTCGCCGACGCGGGCCTGACCAAGGACGACGTCGACGGGGTCGCGACGGTCGGCACGCCCGGTCCCGTCCAGGTCGCGCACGCGCTGGGCGTCACCCCGGCCTGGCTCGACGGCACCTCGGTCGGCGGCACGTCGTTCCTGTTCCACGTACGTCACGCGATGGCGGCGATCGAGGCCGGCCTGTGTCACACCGTGCTGGTCACGCACGGCGAGTCCGGGCGGTCGCGGGTCGGCGCGCCGCCGCGCGCGTTCGGGCCCGACTCGCTGCTGGGCCAGTTCGAGCTGCCGTACGGGACGATGGGGCCGGCCACGACCTTCACCGTCACCGCCCTGCGGTACATGAAGGAGACCGGCCTCACCCACGAGCAGCTCGCCTCGGTCGCGGTGGCCCAGCGCCGGTGGTCCAGCCGCAACCCGCGTGCCGCGATGCGCGACCTGGTCACCGTCGACGACGTGCTCGCGTCACGGCTCGTCGCCTACCCCTTCCACCTGCTCGAATGCTGCCTGGTCACGGACGGCGGCGGCGCTCTGGTCGTCACCTCGCGCGAGCGCGCCGAGGCGCTCGGTACCCGCAAGCCGCCCGTGTACGTACTGGGCGCCGGCGAGTCGGCCGAATCGCCGATCATCTCCCAGATGGAGGACTTCACCACGTCGCGGTCGTTCCGCCTGTCGAGCCAGGCGGCGTTCGCCGAGGCGAAGATCACCCACGGCGACGTCGACCACCTGATGATCTACGACGCGTTCGCGCATGTGCCGATCTACGGGCTGGAGGACATGGGCTTCGTCGGGCGGGGCGAGGCGGGCGCCTTCATCGCGGAGGGGCACACCTCCCCCGGCGGCCGGCTGCCGATGAACACCAACGGCGGCGGCCTGTCGTACACCCACACCGGCATGTACGGCATGTTCGCGATGCAGGAGTCGATCCGGCAGCTCCGCGGCGAGGCCGCGGCCCAGGTGCCCGGCGTCGAGGTCGGCGTCGTCCTCGGCAATGGCGGAATGTTCATGTCCGCCGCCACACTGGCGCTCGCGAACCGCCTGCCCTGACACTGATTCCCGGCCTCCGCCCGTGCGGCGGCGGCCGTCCCCCCGGCGCCGCGCCCCGCGGCGCCCCGAGTGAGCGGAGTGGCCCGTGGCAGATCGACGACGGCACCTCGCCGTCGCCTGCGTCGCGCTGGCGACGGCGTTGCCTCTCGTACCGGCGGCGGCGAACGCGTCGCCGGCCGCGCACGCGCGCCTGACCATCACGTCCGTGTCCAACCCCCGGCCGGACCTCGTCAGCGGCGGCCAGGTGCTGATCCGGGTCGTCCCGGCGGGCACCCGGCCGACGACCGTCACCACGAACGGGCACGACGTCACCTCGGCGCTGCGCCGGGAGCCCGACGGCAGCCTCCTCGGCACGGCCGGCGGCCTCCGCGACGGCACGAACACCATCGAGGCACGGCAGGCCGGCGCCCGGGCCACGCTGCGCGTCGTGAACCACCCGATCACCGGGCCGGTCTTCTCCGGCCGGCAGCAGCTCCCGTTCTACTGCGAGACCCAGGCGTTCGGCCTGCCGGCGGCCACCCAGCCGTACTGCTCGGCGCCCACGCAGGTCGGCTACCAGTACCGGACGACCGCCGGGACGTACGCGCCGCTCGCCGATCCCTCCGCGCGGCCCGCCGACCTGGCCACCGCCACGGTCAACGGCGCGAAGGTCCCCTACATCGTGCGGGTCGAGCGCGGCACGATCGACCGCGCGGTGTACGAGATCGCGGCGCTGTACGACGGCACGCCGCCCTCGCCGACCACGCCGGACCGCGGCTGGAACGGCCGGCTCGTCTACACCTTCGGCGGCGGCTGCAACGCCGGCTACCACCAGGGCCGCTCGACCGGCGGCGTGCTGGACGACCTGTTCCTCGGGCAGGGCTACGCCGTCGCCTCCTCCACTCTGAACGTGCTGGACAACAACTGCAGCCCGATCATCTCGGCCGAGGCGGCGATGATGGTCAAGGAGCACTTCGCCGAGACGTACGGGCCGATCGCCCACACCATCGGCTGGGGTGGCTCCGGCGGCGCGATCCAGCAGTACGACATCGCCGAGAGCTACCCGGGCGTCGTGGACGGCATCATCCCCGGTGTCTCCTTCCCCGACCCGCTGACCACGCTCGGGCCGGTGACGGACTGCCGGCTGCTGGACCGCTTCTTCGGCGGTGCGGGGGCCGCGTTCACCGACGCGCAGAAGAAGGCGATCGCCGGGTTCAACGACTTCACCACCTGCCCGTCGTGGGACCAGACGTTCGCCAGCCGCGCCACCGCGACGGACAGCTGCGACTCGGCCATCCCGGTCTCCGCACGCTGGAACGCGGTGACCAACCCGTCCGGCGTCCGGTGCAACGCGGACGAGCAGTTCGCCGACCAGCTCGGCCGCGACCCGCGGACCGGGTTCGTACGCAGCACCCTCGACAACGTCGGCATCCAGTACGGCCTGGCCGCGCTGAAGGCGGGGACGATCACCCCGGCCCAGTTCACCGCGCTCAACACCTCGATCGGCGGCCTCGACCACACCGGCAAACCGGTGGCGGCCCGCACCGAGGCCGACCCGAAGGCACTCGCGGCGGCGTACGCGAACGACATCGTCAACTCCGCGGCGCAGGGCCTGCGGCAGACGCCGATCATCGACCAGCGCACCGACCTCGACCTGGCCGGACCGGGGAACGACATCCACACGACCGAGTGGTCGTTCGTCATGCGGCAGCGCCTGCTGCGGTCGAACGGCACGGCGGCCAACCAGGTCATCATCGAGAGCGACACGACCCCGGCCCAGGTCGCGGCCGCGTCGGCGTACGAGCTGGACGCCATGGACCGCTGGCTCACCGCCATCGACGCCGACCACTCGGGCCGCGACCCGCGGCACAAGGTCCTCGCGGACCGGCCCGCCGACCTGGCCGACGGCTGCTACCTGACCGCCGCGGACCGGATCCGCGAGCCCCTCACCTACCCGTCCGGCGGACAGTGCGGCGCGCGGTACCCGGTGGCCGCCGACACCCGCATGGTGGCCGGGGAACCGCTCGCCATGGACGCCACGAAGTGCGCGCTGAAGCCCCTGGACTTCCGCGACTACCCGGTCACCTTCACCGCGGACGAGCAGCGGCGGCTGCGAGCGACGTTCCGCACGGGCGTCTGCGACTACGACCGCCGGCCCCCGGGATGGCGGAAGCCCGCCGGCACCTGGCTGAGCTACCGCTGAGACCCGGTCCCCCGTGCGGTGCGGCGTTGATACGCGCGCACCGCACGGGCGTGGGCACCAGTGAGGAGTTTCCGCGCCTGCTCCGCGGTCCGCTCCCCGGGGTTGAGGATGGCGACCCACGACTGGGCCGCGTACACCGGATGCGGCATCAGTGTGTCCACGGCGGTGTGATCGACGTCCACCGACCGTGCCGGGTGGCCGAACAGCTCCTCGAACGCGGTGCGGCCGACGGCGATGTTGAGGCGGAAGACGCCGGGGCGGTTCAGGTCCGAGGCGGTGTCGAAGCCGTCGTAGTCCTTGGTGACGATCGTGGCGAAGGGCATCCGGCGGTCGGGGGGCGTGTCGCCGTCGGGGTCGTGGAAGAAGAACGTGTCGCCCCAGGCGATCTCCGGCGCTCCGGTCTCCTCACCGGCGGTCTCGGCGACGACACCGGGCAGAGCCGTCACGAACGCGATGATCTCTTGCTGTGATTCCATACATTCGAGCGTCTCATTGAAACTCCCTGTGAGACTTACGTCGAAAATCCCCAGGAAAACCGCGCCAGACCCTCAATACCGAGACGCGCCGGCGGCCAGGCCCCCGAGGACCAGCTCCAGTTTGGCCGACAGCGCGGGGCCGAGTTCGAACGGTGCCGGCCGGCCGGTGACCTGTGGCAGGGCCCAGCGACTGACGGTGTCGGCGTAGCAGGATGAGAGCACCTCGGCGACCGTGTGGGCCGGTGCCGTCGTGCTGAACTCCGCCCGGTCCTGACCCAGCTGCACGACCGCCCGGAGCGACTCGAAGGTCGGGAACGGCTCGCCGGCGTCACCGATCTCCGTCATCCGGCCCTGGACCAGCACGATCGTCAACGGGACATCGGACTCGCTGAGCCGGCCGAGCACGGCGAACTGCCGCCGGAGCAGCTCCGCCGCGGGCACCGGGGGGCCGTCCCCCTCCGCGGCCGCGTCCGGCAGGGCGGCGGCGAGCCGCTCACCCCGCTCGGCTCGCCAGGCCGCCAGGATCGCCTGCTTGGCGGGGAAGTGGTTGAACAGGGTCCGGCGGGCGATGTCCGCTCGGCCCGCGATGTCGTCCATCGTCGTGTGGGCGTACCCGCGCGCGGAGAACAGCTCCAGCGCGGCCTCCAGGATGCGGCGCCTGGTGCGCTCACGCTGCCGGGCCCTGCGGTCCGCGGCCGGGGGCGCCTGAATATCGCCGGCGACGTTGTCCATCTCCCTCATCATCCCAGGTGATGCCGACCATCGCGGCACAGACTGCACTCTAGTGCAGCAATGCACTAGAGTGCAGTTACCTCCAACGATGAAGGGAATCGCGGTGTCGGCTCACAGCTCGGTCATCGACTTCCACGCGCACTTCGTGCCTGACTTCTACCGGGACGCCGCCGTGAAAGCCGGGTACGGGAACCCGGACGGCATGGCGGGCTTCCCGCACTGGAGCGTGGACGAGGCGCTGGCCATGATGGACCGGTGCGGGGTCGCCGTGGCGGTGGCCTCGGTGTCATCGCCCGGAGTCCATTTCGGCGACGACGCCGCGGCGCGGCACCTGGCCCGCAGCGTCAACGAGTTCAGCGCGACCGTAAGGGACGAGCACCCGGACCGGTTCGCCTTCCTGGCCTCCCTGCCGCTGCCCGACGTCGAGGGCGCACTGGCCGAGATCGACCACGCCTACGACGTGTTGCACGCCGACGGCGTCACGCTGAAGACGAACGCCCGCGGACTGTACCTCGGGGATCCGGCGATGGAGCCGGTTCTGGACGCCCTCGACCAGCGGCGCGCGCTCGTCGTCCTCCACCCGACGTCGCCGCCCGGCTGGGAGGCGGTCTCGCGGGGCTGGGGGCGGCCGATGATCGAGTTCCCGTTCGACACCACGCGGGCCGTCGCCGACCTCCTCCTGCGCGGCGGGCTCATCCGCCATCCGGGCATCCGGATGGTGGTTCCGCACGGCGGCGGTGCCCTCGCGGCGTTCGCCGACCGCATCGACGAGTTCACGCGCATCTTCGCCGTCGCCGACGGCCCCGACGTGGCCGGCCAGCTCCGGAACCTGTACTACGACCTCGCCGGTTTCCCGGTCCCACGGCAACTGCCGTCGCTGCTGGCGATGACCGATCCCTCTCACCTGCTGTACGGAACGGACTGGCCGTGGACGCCCGAGCCGGTCATCGCCGCCGCCACCTCCGGGATCCAGGCGAGCCCGCTCCTCGACCAGGACCAAGTCACCGCGATGATGACGACGAACGGTCTCCCCCTGCTCGACCGATTCGGCGCCGATGAGAGCGCGTCGTCGGATCCCGCGGCATAAGACGTCCGCTCCGTACCGCGATGAGGCCGTCCGCCCGGTTCAGTGGTGGAAGAGCCGGAGCCCGGTCCGTACGAGCGCGATCCCGTGCTCGCGGCAGGCGTCGGCGACCTCGCCGGAGCGGATCGAGCCGCCCGGCTCGGCGATGTACGCCACGCCGTGGCGCCGGGCGTGGTCGACGTTGTCGCGGAAGGGCAGCGCGCCGTCGGAGGCGAACGCCACGCCGGTCAGCCGGCGCGCCCACTCCTCGCGGTCGGCCGCGGTGAGGGCGGTGACCGGCCCGGCCAGCGCCTCGGTCAGCCGTCGTTCCTCGTCGGGGGTCAGGCCGCCCTCGGCGTACCGGATCCGCCAGTTGAGGCGGTCCTGCGCCCGGGTTCCCGGCGCGAAGGCCAGGCCTCGCACCGCCGGATGCCTCCGTAGCCACCAGAGGTCGGTCTTGCGCCCGGCCAGGCGGGTGCAGTCGACGCGCGACTGCTGCCCCGCGCCGACCCCGAGAGTCATGCCGTCGCGCACGTAGCAGACCGCGTTGGACTGGGTGTACCGGAGCACCACGAGCCCGAGCAGGAGGTCCCGCACGGCCGTCTCGGGCTGCGCCGCGTCGCCGGCCGGGTCGAGCAGGTCGCGGGAGATCGGCGCCTCGTCGCGGTCCTGCGTCAGTTGGACGCCGAAGACCTCCCTGGTCTCCCGGGACGGCGGGACGAACGCCTCGGCGGCCTCGAAGACGACGAAGCGGCCCTTCTTCTTGCGGCTCAGGGCGGCCACGGTGCCGGGAGCGTAGCCGGGTGCCACGATGCCGTCGCTGAACACCGGGCCCAGCGCGTCGGCGAGTTCGGCGTCCACCGGGTGCGACACCGCCACGAAGTCGCCGTAGGAGGATCGGGGGTCGGCGTCCCGGGCCCGCAGGTAGGCACTGGTGAGCTCCCCGGGGCGGTCGAGCCCGTACGGCTCCGCGGCGACCTCGTCGAGCGGTCCGGACACGGCCGCCCCGGCCGGCGAGACGTGCTTGAAGGACGCGGCCGCCGGGCGGCCGAGCACCCGGCTCGCCTCCCGGACGAGCTGCCACCCGGACAGCGCGTCGAGCAGGTTGATGTAGGAGGGGGTGCCGTTCAGCGGCCGGAGCGGCGTGCCGCCGTCCCCTGCCGGTACCGCCCGCGCCTCCTGGTGCGGGTTGATCCCGTAACGAAGCTCCACGCCGTGGCCTCCTCAGCGGTCGATGTCGCTGATGGAGGCGCCCAGGCGGTCGGTGCCCGCATCCGTGTCCGGCCGCTCCCCGGTGGTGATCCACCTTCGCCAGTCACGGCCGCCGCCAGCGTACCGATCACGTGCGCCAGGTCACCAGGGCGTCCAGTGCCTCGATGTGGGAGCCGCGGACGAGCAGCGGGTTGATCTCCAGCGACTCCAGGTCGTCGCCCAGCGCGCCGGCGAGGTCCGCGACGCTGGTGATGACCTCGGCGAGTGCGTCCAGGTCGGCCGGTTCGGTGCCCCGCGCGCCCGTCAGGAGCTTCGCGCCGCGCAGCTCGCCGAGCGCGCGGCGGACCTCGGCCGCGTCCACCGGCAGCAGGCGCAGCACCGAGTCCTTCAACACCTCCACCCACACGCCGCCGAGCCCGACCGCCAGCACGAGGCCCCAGGCGGGGTCGCGCACGACGCCGGCCAGCAGTTCGACGCCGCCCTCGCGCTGCGGCTGGACGAGCGTGCCCAAGCCGGACGCGCCGACGGCCGCGAGGATCTCCCGGTGCGCGCGCCGCACGTCATCGGCGGAGCCGAGCCCGAGGCGTACACCGCCGACGTCGCTCTTGTGGCCCAGACCCTCCGCGGCGGCCTTGAGCACGACCGGGTAGCCGAACCGCTCGGCGGCGGCCACGGCCGTCTCCTCGTCCGGCGCGAGTTCGGACGGCACCACGGGCACGCCCGCCTCCGCCAGGAGCGCGGAGGCCCGGTGCTCGGCCCACACACCGGTCCGCTCGCCGCGCACCACGGGAGGCGGCGTCATGGCGCGCGGGCGCACGGCGGCCCGCTCGCGTACGGCCGACCAGCGGACCGCGGCGCCGATGGCCGACATGCCGTGCTCGATGCCGCCGACGACGTGCGGGTACCCGGTGCGCTCCTGGATCGTACGGGCGAAGGAGCCGACGTCGGTCAGCACGTTGCCGACGATGACGACCGGGCGCGGCGACTCCTCGATGATCCGCGTGCTCTTCTCGTACAGGCGGAACACCGGCTCCGGGTCCGGCGGCTCACCGCGCGGCAGGTCGGACAGGAGCATGACGACGTCGATGCCCGGGTCCTCGGCGACGATCCGCAGCGCGCGGGAGAGCAGGGTGCGGTCGACCACGACGTACCCGGTCACGTCGAGCGGGTTCGCCGGGCGGCCGAAGTCCGGCATGATCTCGGTCAGCCGGGCGACGGTCTCCTCCGCGAACGCGGGCAGTGCCAGCCCCTCGTCCTCGGCGCGGTCGGCGATGATCTCCGAGGCGCCGCCCGAGGGTGTGACGACGCCGAGCCGGGGCCCCGGCAGCGGCCCGGACGACGCGAGCAGCCCGGCCGTGATGATCAGGTCCTCCAGCGAGCGGACGCGTATGACGCCGAGCTGCCGGAACGCCGCGTCGATGACGGCGTCGTCGCCGACGAGCGCGCCGGTGTGCGCCTGTGCCGTACGGGAGGCGAGCCCGCTACGGCCGATCTTGAGCGCGACGATCGGCTTGCCCGCCGCCAGCGCGCGGCGCGCCACCCGGGCGAACTCCTCCGGCCGGCGGATCGACTCGAGGAAGAGCGCGATGACGCGGGTCGCCGGGTCGTCCACGAGGTGGTCGATGACGTCGGTGACCGAGACCACGGCCTCGTTGCCCATGGAGGTGAGCAGGCTGAGGCCGATGCCGCGGGCCTGGCTGAAGGCGAGCACGGAGCTGGCCAGCGCGCCGCTCTGCAATACGACGCCGACCGAGCCGCGCAGCAGCGGCGGCGGGATCGGCAGGCCGTACGGGGTGATGCCCGCCTCGGAGCGAGCGCGACCATCAGAGGTGTTGATGTAGCCGTTGCCGTTCGGCCCGAGCACCGTGAGGTTGTTCGCCCGGGAGAGCGCGGTGAGCTCCTCCTCGCGCTTGCGCCCCTCCGCCCCGGTCTCGCCGAAGCCCGCGGTGAGCACGACGTAGTGGCGGATGCCGAGCCGCGCCCCTTCCTTGAGCACGTCGAGCACGACCGAAGTCGGCACCATGACATAGACGAGGTCGACGCGTTCGGGCAGGTCGCTCAGGCTGCGGTACGCCCGCTCGCCGTGCACGACCTCGGTACGCGGGTTGACGAGGTAGACGGGACCGGGGAAGCCGTGCCGCCGCAGGTTGGCGAAGGTCGCCACCGACCAGCCCGACTTGTCGGTGGCGCCCACCATGGCGATCGAGCCGGGCGCGAACAGACCTCGTACGCCCTCGCCGGCCGTCATTCGCCGATGCCGCCGAGGCGAACGTGCCCCTTCAGGAGGTTGCGCGCGATCGTCCGGCGCTGGATCTCGTCGGTGCCCTCGTAGATGCGCAGCAGCCGCAGCTCGCGGTACCAGCGTTCGATCGGCAGCTCCTTGGTGTACCCCATGCCGCCGTGGATCTGCAGGACGCGGTCGACGACCTTGTTGGCCATCTCCGCGCCGTTGAGCTTGGCGATCGAGGAGGCGTGCCGGGCGTCGAGGCCGTTCTGGACGCGCCAGGCGGCGTACAGCGTGAGCCACTTGGTGGCCTCGATCTCCACCTGCGAGTCGGCGATCTGCCACTGGATGGCCTGGTACTCCCCGATCAGGTGGCCCATCGACTTGCGCATGCCGGCGTAGTCGATCGCCATCTGCAGGAGGCGCTCGGCCGACCCGATGGCCCGCGCCGGGATCATGAAGCGGCCGTTCCTGATCCACTGCATGGCCAGTTCGAAGCCCTTGCCCACCTCGCCGAGCACGTTGTCGTGCGGCACGCGTACGTCGTCGAAGACCAGGGAGGCCGGGCCCCACTCGCCCATCGTCGCGATCGGCTCGGACTTCCAGCCCATGTCACGGTCGACGAGGAAGCAGGTGACACCCGCGTCGGGGACGACCGCGAAGACCATGACGAAGTCGGCCTCGTTGCCGTTCGTGATGAAGGTCTTCTCGCCGTTGATGACCCAGTCGCCGCTCGCGTCCTTGACCGCGCGGGTGGTGATGTTGCGGGCGTCGGAGCCCGCGCCGGGCTCGGTGATGGCGAAGCAGGACCGCCGCTCCCCCTCGATCGTCGGGATCAGGTAGCGCTGCTTCTGCTCCTCGGTGCCGGCGTAGAGGATGTTGTCCGCGCTGCCGCCGAAGGTGAAGGGCACGAACGTACGGCCGGTCTCGATCGCGAGGATCGCCGACATGAGCGCGCCCGCGTTCAGGCCGCCGTACTCCTCGGGGGTGTTGATCCCCCAGAAGCCGGCCTTCTTGGCCTTGCGCTGCAGCTCCTTGATCACGTCGGGGGCGAGGCCGGGGCGGCCGGCGCGCTCGTTGCGCAGCACCTCGTCCTCCAGGGGCATGACCTCTTTGCTGACGAAGCTGCGGACGGTGTCGCGGATCTGCCGCTCCTCGTCGCTGAGCGAAAAGTCCACCATCGGACGCCCCTCCACCTGGAAAACATTTCTAGAACGAGACTCTAAAACCAGCCTGCCCGCCGCCCCGGAAGGTGTCAAGACCGCAGGAGAGGACCTGTTCGGGCCGATTTTGGAATACGGTTCCGTAACCTGGGAGGGACGACACGAGGTGTGTGATGGCACGCAAGACGAACAGCCGCCCGAGCGCGAACGCCTGGCGGTGGAGCCGTACCGCCGAGACCCGCCGGGGCATGCTGGCGGCGGCCCGCGAGGTGTTCACCGAACGCGGCTTCGCCGATGCGAGCGTGGCCGACGTGGTCGAGCGCGCCGGGTCCAGCGTCGGCAGCCTCTACCACCACTTCGGAGGCAAGGCCGAGCTGTTCCTCGCGCTGTGGGAGGACCACCAGGCCGCCCATGAGGCGGCCGCGTCGGCCGCCGTCGCGGCCCTGCGCGAGGCGGGCGAGACGAACCCGCTGGAGCTGTTCATCGCCGGGGCGCGGGCGTTCCTGGACGGCTCGTGGCAGCGGCGCGACCTGGTGCGCCTGCTGATGGACGGCGACGGGCCGCCGGGCTTCGAACTGATGCGCCGCACCCGCAACCGCGAGTGGGTACGGCAGAACGCCGTGCTGCTGGGCGCCGGCACCGACCCCGTGGACCGCGTCACGGTGACCGTGCTGACCACGGTCATCGGGGAGACCGCCCGCGAGGTCGCCGCCTGCGAGACCAAGGCGGAGGCCGACACGGTGGCCGCCGCCGCCATCCGCCTGATCCGCCGCCTGGACCCGCTGACGCAGGACGACTGACTCCGCGGCGGGGCGACCGCCTCGGCGCTCACTCCGGATCCGGCAGGTCCATGGCCGCGAGCCTGGCCGGGTCGACCACGATCGCGATGCCGGTGATCCGGCCGTCGGCGACGGTGAACGCGGTGACCGAGAGCGGGGTGCCGTCCTCGCGCCAGGCCACGAGGCCGGGCAGGCCGTCGACGAGTACGGCGCGCCCCCGCACGGCCGCGCCGGCGGACAGCCGCGCACCGGCGGCGACCTCGGTCGCGCCGAGGGTGACGACCGCACCGCCGGGGGTGTCGACGGTCAGCCTCACGTCGGGATCGAGCACGCGCAGCAACCCCTCGAAGTCGCCCCGGCGAGCCGCCGCCAGGAAGGCCTGGACCACCTCTCGCTGCTCCCGTCCGACGGCCGTCGGCCGCTCGGTCGCCCGCACCTTCCTGCGGGCACGGCTGGCGAGCATCTTGGTGGCGTCGGTGGACCTGCCGAGGATCCGGCCGATCTCGTCGAACGGCACCGCGAACAGGTCGTGCAGCACGAACGCCAGCCGCTCGCTCGGCCCGAGCGACTCGAGGACGACGAGGAGCGCGAGCCCGACCGAGTCGGCGAGCGCCACGTCGTCCTCTGGCGCGAGGCCGTCGTCGACCGTCACCACGAGTTCGGGCAGCCGGTCGTCGTAGGGCGCCTCGGGGTGGGCCTGGCGCGCTCGCAGGACGTCGAGGCTGATCCGGCCGACCACCGTGGTCAGCCAGCCCGCGAGGTTGTGGATGGTCTCCGAGTCCTGGCGGGACAGCCGCAGCCAGGCCTCCTGAACCACGTCATCGGCGTCGGCGTGCGAGCCGAGCAGACGGTGGGCGACCGCGTGCAGCCGGTCGCGCTGGGCCTCGAACGCCTCGGCCACCGGGTCCGCCGGGCTGATGTCGGACATGTTGTTACCTTCCTCGGAGCTGCTCCGTCATGGGTGATGACGGGCCCGGAGGGGCCGAGGTAACCGATGAAGGAGCATGACCGATGGAAGCACGCATGAAGAGCTCGCCGAATCCCGACGTGTTCACCGCGATCCAGCACCTCCACAAGGCGATCGGCGCCGGTGGCGTCGACCCGCTCGTGCTCGAGCTGGTCCACCTGCGGGCCAGCCAGATCAACGGCTGCAGCCCGTGCACGTTCGCCGGGGTCGCGTCGGCGAAGAAGCACGGAGAGACCGAGGAGCGGCTGCACAGCGTGGTCGCGTGGCGCGAGACGCCGTTCTTCACCGAGGCGGAGCGGGCGGCGCTCGCGCTGGCCGAGGCGGCGACCCGGATCCAGGACGGCGCGCCGGGCGTGACCGACGAGATCTGGGACGCCGCCGTCGCCCACTTCGACCAGAAGCAACTGTCCGCGATCATCCTGAACATCGCACTGACCAACTTCTTCAACAGGGTCAACCACACGATCCGGGAGCAGGCCGGCAAGACCTGGTGAGCCGGGCGGGTCCCGGGCGGCAGATCCGGAAAGGAGGGGACATCCGTTGAGGCGCGGGCCGGCCGCCTCACTCCCGTTGGTGGTGCGTGAGCAGTTGAGCGAGCAGGCGGGTCAAGGTCTGTCTGTCCTCGGCCGGAAGCGGTCCGAGTAGGTCGTCCTGCACCTTGTCGAGCGCTCGGTCCATACGTCGCAGTTGCCGATCACCGGCCGTGGTGAGGCTCACGATGTTGCGCCGTCGGTCATCCGGATCCGGCGTCCGCTCGACGAAGCCCTGCTCGGCCAGTTCGTTGATCGCTGCCACCACGTCGCTGCGGTCCATGCTGCACCGGCGACCGAGCTCGGCCTGGCTGGCCACTCCGAACTCGTCCAGCGCGGCCAGGATCCGGTAGTGGTACCCACGCGCGCCCACCCCGCCGAAGCCGTCGGACGCCAGCCGGTGGGCGTGCACCGCCACCTGGGTGAGCAGCCAACTCGGCTTCGCGCTCAGGCGCGCGGGTGTCGCTTCCACGACAGCCACCCTACATCGTTGGCGCCGCCAACGAATCTCTGTATAGTTGGCGACGCCAATGTTGGACCAACCAACGAAAAGAGTCGCCATGTCCACGGATACTCCGGTCGCCGACCGGATCGAGATCGCCGACCTGTTCACCCGCTTCGCGCGCCTGCTGGACGAGGGGCATTGGGAGGATCTGGACACCGTCTTCACCGACGATGTGGCGGTGCACTCGCCGCGCGGGGGCGAACTCCGCGGCATCGGCGAGGTCCTCGGCTTCATGCGACAGGCCGAGGTCGAGGGACAGCACACCCAGCACACGACCACCGACCTCTTGGTGGACGTCGACGGCGACCAGGCGGCCGCCTCGGCGAACTCGATCGTGTACTACTACCGCGACGGCCAGGCACCCCACTTCACCGGCGGCCTGCGACAGGACTACACCGCGGTACGGACGCCGGCGGGCTGGCGAATCCGCGAGGTGCGGATCATGCCCGCCTGGACACGCGAGAACTGACAGCGGTCGGACAGCGCTCGGGAATCGGTTCGGTTCAGAGCCGCGAACCCGGGAGGTAGCCGACGTGCGGGCGGAACTCGCCGGTGATCCGGGCCTCGGTCAGTGACCTCAGGAACTCCTCCGGGCCGTCGAAGTCGGGCAGCTCCGCGTACGCCGCGCCGATGCCCTGCGGGTCGTGGGCGTCCGAGCCGGCCGCCGCCGGCAGGCCGTGCTCGGCGGCGAACCTCGCGGCCCGGCGGTTGTCCTCCTCGTCGGCGGTCTTGGCGTTGAACACCTCGACCACGTCCAGCGTGCCCATCGCGTGCAGTTCGGACAGGCCTGCGGCGCCCAGGCTCGTCCGTGCCGCGTCGAACGGGTGCGGGGCGTACACGAGGCCGCCCTGCGCGCGGATCCGCCGTACCGCGTCCTCCAGCGGCAGCACGTACGGGACGCGCTCGGTGAGGAACAGGCCGATGATCTCGCCCGCGTACGTGCGGATCTCCTCGCCGACGATGACGCGGGCGCCGATCGCGCGGGACAGCGCCTCGTGCGCGCCGGCAAGGGTGTGGTGGTCGGTCACGCAGACGACGTCGAGCCGCTCCTCCCGCACGCGTTCGGCGAGGCGGTCCACGGTCGTCACGGCGTCGCCGGAGTGGACGGTGTGCAGGTGGCAGTCCACCCGCACCCGTCGTCCGCTCACCGGAAGCTCGCCCGGCCCCGGTCGATGACGACCGTTCCGTCCTCCTTCGCGGTACGGAACAGGACGGTCGTCCCCTCGGCCCAGATCGACGTGATCAGCGACTCCCCCGGCATCACCGGGCTGCTGAACCGGCCCGACATCGCGGCGAACCGCGCCGGGTCCGAGCCGGCCATGGTGTGCAGCAGCGCGCGGCCGGCGACGCCGTACGTGCACAGGCCGTGCAGGATCGGGCGGTCGAACCCGGCGCGCGCGGCGAACGCCGGGTCGGAGTGCAGGGGGTTGCGGTCGCCGGACAGCCGGTAGAGCAGGGCCTGCTCGGGCCGGGTCCGGTACGTGACCTCGTGGTCCGGCGCGCGGTCCGGGAGCCTCCACTCGTCGCGTGGGCCCCGGTCGCCGCCGAAGCCGCCCTCGCCGCGGATGAACACCGAGCCCCGCGAGGTGATCATCCGCTCGCCGGTCTCCGGGTCGACCGCGGTGGACTCCGTGACGACGAGCGCGCCCGAGCCCTTGTCGTAGATGCCGGTCACCTTGGCGGTGGCCCGCAGCGAGCCCTCGGCGGGCAGCGGCCGGTGCAGTTCGAAGGCCTGTTCGGCGTGGACGAGCATCGCGGGGTCGAAGTCGCCGATCCGGCGGGCGCCGGGCACCTGGGCGAGCAGCACCGCGTACGTCGGCAGCACCCGCTGCGGCGTGCCCGCGGTGTTCTCGGTGGTGAAGGCCAGTTCGCTCAGCGGGTCGTCGACGCCCGCGCCGACGCCCACCGCGTACAGCAGCGCGTCCTTGGAGGTCCAGGAGCGGTCGAGCGGCGCGGACTCGACGCCGATCGCGCCGTGGTCGAGCGGCACGGTCAGCTCTCCGGCGTACGGCCGTCGGGCATGACGTTCGGCGCGGCCTTCTCGACCAGGCCGGGGATGACCTCGCCCAGCTCGGCCGGATCCCAGCGCGCGCCCTTGTCGGCGCCGGGACCGGCGCGCCAGCCCTCGGCGACGCTGATCATGCCGCCGCGGACGTTGAACACCCGGCCGGTGATGCCGCGCGCCTGGTCGGAGCCGAGCCAGACCACGAGCGGGGCGATGTTGTCGGCGGCTCGCGGGTCGAAGTCCTGCGGCCCGTCGCCGCCCTGCCAGCGCACGAGGTTCTCGGTCATGCGGGTGAGCGCGGCCGGGGCGACCGCGTTCACGGTCACGCCGTAGCGGCCGAGCTCGCGGGCGGCGATCACGGTCAGCCCGGCGATGCCGGCCTTGGCCGCGCCGTAGTTGCCCTGGCCGGCGTTGCCGTAGATGCCCGAGGAGGACGTGGTGTTGATGATCGCGGCGTCGACCGGCTCGCCGGCCTTGGACCGGGCCCGCCAGTACGCGCCGGCGTGCCGCAGCGGCGCGAACGTGCCGCGCAGGTGCACCCGGATGACGTCGTCCCACTCCTCGGCCGTCATGTTGACCAGCATCCGGTCGCGCAGGATGCCGGCGTTGTTCACCAGGACGTGCAGGTCTCCGTAGGTCTCCACGGCCGTCTCGATCAGCCGCTTGGCGCCCTCGAAGTCGGCGATGTCCTCTCCGTTGACGATCGCCTCGCCGCCGGCCGCCCGGATCTCGTCCACGACCTCACCGGCCGGGCCCGCCGATGAGCCGCTCCCGTCCACCTCCGCCCCGAGGTCGTTGACGACCACCTTGGCACCCTGCCGGGCGAACTCCAGCGCGTGCCCGCGGCCGATGCCGCGCGCCGCGCCGGTCACGATGACCACGCGCCCTTCGACGATCCCCATTGGCCTGACCGCTCCACTCAACGCGTTTTTAGAATGACCTTCTAGAAAAGTCTCCGGTGGGTTAGCGTACCTGTCAACCCGTGGGAGATCCGTTCCCGGCTCCGACGAAAGGACCCGCGCATGGGCGTACTCGACGGCAAGGTCGCGATCGTCACCGGGGCGAGCCGCGGCATCGGCGCGGCCATCGCGCGGCGGTTCGCCGCGGAGGGCGCGACGGTCGCCGTCACCGCTCGTACCGTCGATCCCGCCCGGACGCGCCTGCCCGGCACGATCAACGAGACGGTGGCGCACATCGAGGCCGCGGGCGGCCGGGCCCGCGCGTACGCCGCCGACCTGTCCGACCCGGCCGCGCGCGTGTCGCTGGTCCGCGCCGTCACCGACGACCTCGGCCCGGCCGATGTCCTGGTGAACAACGCCGCCGTCACCTACTTCACGCCGGTCGCCGACTTCACCGACCGCCGGTACGCGCTGATGTTCGAGGTGCAGGTGACGGCGCCGTTCCACCTCGCGCGGCTCGTCCTGCCCGAGATGCGCGCACGAGGGCGCGGCTGGATCCTCAACATCTCCTCGCTGGCCTCGCGCCATCCCGCGCTCGAGCGGAACCATCTCCCCGGCGGGACGGTGTACGGGATGTGCAAGGCGGCGCTCGAACGGTTCACCACGGGTCTGGCCGCCGAGGTCCACGGGGACGGGATCGCGGTCAACTCCCTGGCGCCGAACCGCGTCGTGCCCACCCCGGGCACGCTGTTCCACGGCCTCACCACCGAGGACGACCCGAACGCGGAGCCGCCCAAGGTCATGGCCGAGGCCGCCCTGGCGCTGTGCGGCGGCACGGACCTGAGCGGCCGCGTCGCCCTGTCCCAGGACCTGCTCGCCGAACTCGCGGAACGGTGATGCGCGACCTCCGTTACCCACGTTGTCATTGATGTTGCAGTTTTTGGGGATGCGTCACCTTTAGGGTTGCTTTGTGGCGAGTGAACAGCACGCAGGGAACCCTCTCGCAAGCCGGGCCGCACGGCACGCGCGCCGGTCGAGCGGTCGCGGCCGGCTACGCGCGGCCGTTCACGCGCGACTGGAGGAGATGCGGTTCCGCCACGGCGTCCTCCTGATGATCACGGTCGCGGCCGTGCTCGTCGCGGCGATCGCCGGCCTCACGCTGGCACTGACCGGCGGCTCGGCCGGGAAGAGCCCGGGCGCCGGCGAGCCGCCCATGGCCGAGTCGTCCTCGACGTCGCCCGCCTCCGGCCCGGCGGGTGCGACGCCCGGGCCGCGCGGGTCGGCGCGACGCCCGCACACCTCGTCATCGACGATGCTGGGCTCCTCCAGCCCGCGGCCCGAGGTCCGCCCCAGCGTGTCCGCCGCGCCGAGCGACACGCCCGCCGGGCGGCCGACGGGCGACCCGCGGACGAGGTACCCGCACTGGAAACGCAGCAACCCGCCGCCCTGGTGGCACCGCCACTGAGCCCTCCGCCGCCCTTACCGGCGGCGCCGTTCACCCGACCAGCGACTCCACGCCGTCGAGGATGCAGCGCAGGCCGAAGTCAAACGCCCGGTCCCGGCCGTCCGGGTCGGACATGGCCGCGGCCAGCGCGGGAAACCGGTCTTCGCGGCCGGTCAGCAGCGCGCCCATGGCGTCGCCCATCGCCTGCTCGGAATCGCCGGCAGGCACCGCCGCGGCCTGTCGCGCGATCATCCGCACATGCCCGGTGAGAGTGGCGGCCACGTCGAGCATCTGTGAGCCGGCCAGTCCCGTACCGGTCAGCGCGGCGACGGCCTGTTCGAGCCGGCCGAGTTCGTTGGGGCCGATCGCGCGCGCCCCGACGGTCGCCTCGAGCGCCCAGGGGTGCGCCGAGAACCGGTCGAACATCCGCCGTGCCCACGTGTCGAGCTTCGACCGCCAGCCGCCGGTCAGTGGCGGCGGCTCGCCAGAGCCGGACGTGGACGCGGCAGTACAACGTGCCCGGGCGGATGATCAGCGTCGCCGCCGACCGGCGCGATCCGGAGCGGGCGAGCGTCTTCGCGGTCTTCGCGTCGCCGCGGCTCGACTACGACCGGCGCGACCTCGAACAGCAGAAGAAGCTCATCGCCGACGCCTTCACCGGCATGCGCTGGCACGTGCCGTACCTGCTCACCGGCCTGCGCCAGGCGCCCGAGGTGTACTTCGGCTCGATCAGCCGGGTTCGCGTCCCCGCCTGGTCGTCCGGCCGCGCGGCGCTGCTGGGCGACGCCGCCTGGGGACTGACGCTCGGCGGGATGGGCGGCGGCACCGGCATCGTCGGCGCGTACGTGCCGGCCGGCCAGCTCGCCTCCGCCGGCGGCGACCACCGGGCCGGCTTCGCCGCGTACGAGGAGCGGATGCGGCCCTACGCGGACCGCTGGCAGCGCGGCGCCGATCCGGGCCGGTTCCTCGCGCCCGCCGGCGCCCTGGGCCTCCGCTCCCGGAACGCGCTGTTCGGCACCCGCCTGTTCCAGCGGCTGCTGATCAGCAGCACCACGTCGATCGCCACGGACGCCGGCCTGCCGGAGTACGCCTCGGCGTAGGCGGCTCGCGAGGGCCTCACGGAAGACGTCTCCGTGAGGCCCGGTCGTCTCGGCCCCCGTTACCGCATGGCGGTGGCCGTACGGGTACGGCCGCCGCGTCGCATGCCCATCATCCCGACGGTCGCCAGGCCGAGGGCGGTGGCGATGAAACCGATCGCGACGTTGTTGGCGACGATGCCCGCGCGGGCGCCGTGCCCGGCGGAGACCACCCACGGCGAGATGATCATCCAGATCCCGATCGGGACGAGCAGCCAGCCGAGGCCGAGGGCCCGCTCCGGGAGCATCGCGAGGCCCAGGCCGATCACGCTGATCGCGATGCCCAGGATGAGGTTGTTCACCGTGTTGGTGTTGCCCCGGTGGAAGTGAATGACCCACGGTGAGATGGCCAGGTAAAGACCGGTCAGCATGACGAGGCCTTCGAGCATCTCCATCCGGCGGCCCTCGGTCAGCCGTGCGTAGCGTTCGCGCATCTCGGCTGCGTCGGGGTGCCCTGCCATCCCCGAAGAATGGCGAGAGATACCAGCCATTCCGATCGCCTTCTTTCGGAAAGAGGATGAGTCCCCCTGATTCATCCTCCGCCATTATCTCTCGTACTCCCTCCCCCGCATCAGTGGGGTGACCAGGTCATACGCGGCGACGCCCGGCAGGCCGGTCCCCCAGGGTCTGCTCGACCGCCGCGCGTACGACGGCGGTCAGATCGCCCGTGCTCTCGTACGTGCGGCGTTGCCGGGTCGCGCCGTTGCCGCGCTCCAGGAGCCGGCCGGTCAGGTCGAGCACCGCCCGGTGATCGCCCAGATCGGTCAGCGCCGGCGTCACGTGGTCGAGCAGCGCCCGCACCGCCTCCTCCGCCGGGACGGGGCGGAGGCTCACCGGGTGCACCAGGTGCCCCTCCAGCCCCGAGCGGCTCGCCCGCCAGGAGGCCATGTGGAGCAGTTCCGTCCGCACCGGCCGGGGCGGGTCGCCGGCCCGCCATTCGCGGGCGGCGGTCTCGACCAGCGCGCGTACGAGCGCGGCCAGCAGGACCGCGTCGTCGGCCGCCGTGCACACGTCCGCGATCCGGATCTCCACCGTCGGATAGTGCCGTGACAGCCGGGCGTCGAAGTAGACCATGCCCTCGTCCAGCAGCACGCCGCTGTCGATCATGGCCTGGACGGTCTCGTGGTAGACCTTCGGCGTGCCGAACGGCTCGGCCGGGCCCGCGGACGGCCAGCGTCCCCAGACCTGGTGCCGGTAGCTGGCGTACCCGCTGTCGCGCCCCTGCCAGAACGGGGAGTTGGCGGTCATCGCGAGCAGCACCGGCAGCCACGGGCGGATCCGGTCCAGGACCCCGACGCCCTCGTCCTCCGACTCCACCCGTACGTGGACGTGGCAGCCGCAGGTGAGCTGTTCCTGCGCGGTGAGGGCGTACTCCTCGGCCATCCGCAGGTAACGCTCCTTCGGCATGGTCGACGGGCTCACCGGCAGCGGCGAGGTGGCCAGCGCGACGACCTGGCAGTTCTCGCGCTCGGCGGCGTCCGCGGCGGCCCGGCGCCGGGCGCGCAGCTGGCCGGCCAGCGCCTCGAGCGTCTCGCAGGGGGCGGTGTCGGTCTCAACCTGCTGGCGTTGCAGTTCCGCCTCTGGCGCGTCTTCGGCCCCGCCGGTGACGGCATCGGCGAGCGCGACCGCCGCGCCGCTGCCGGGATCGACGAGCAGCATCTCCTCCTCGACACCGAAACTACGCACCGTGAACCTCCAAGCTTACGAACGTGACGACCGGGCCCTCTCCGGGATCAGCTCCCGGAGAGGCCCACCTACCCCGTTCGTGCCCTGAATATAGAGATATGGCCCACACCCCCCGCCCCGAGGACGAGCAGTGTCCGGATCCTCCGGTGTGCCCATCCGAGGATCTCCCCGCAGAGCCGCGCGTCGACCACTCGACAGAGTCGGTCCATGCCGTCGAACCGCCCGAGACCGCCCGTACGGAGCGGATGGAGGGCGCGCTCACCGGCGCGCTGCGGCCCGCCCCCGTGGTGCCGCGCTGGATCGGCTGGCTGGTCATCGGCGTCGGCCTGCTCATGCTGCCGTGGGTCGCCGGGCTCGTCTTCATCCTGCCGACGCGGCACGAGGCGGCGCACTACGGCGCGTCGTGGATCGGGTTCGACCTCGCGCTGTGCGCCATGCTCATCCGCACCGGCTGGCTGGCGCAGAAGGGACGCGAGCACATCGAGCTGAGCGCCGCGATGACCGGCACCCTGCTGCTGGTCGACGCCTGGTTCGACGTGGTGACGGCGGACAGCCACCGCGAGCTGGCGATCGCCCTGCTCCTCGCCTTCTGCGCCGAACTGCCGCTGGCGGCCTTCTGCCTGTGGATCGCCGGCCGTGTGGAGTTCCGCCGGCAACGACGCGCCGAGGCGATGTCACGCCTGGTACGGCAGTGGTCGGCGCGCCTCTCGTCCGAGCGGCGCACCCCACCGGTCGAAGAACCCGAGAGATAACCCCCCCGATCAGACCGTCGTCCGGGAGGGCTCCAGCACCTCGCGGAGGCGGGCGGCGTACGCGCTGGGGTGGGACAGGTCGCCGTTGTGGCCGCCGGGGAACTCCGCGGGTTCGGCGCCGAGCGCCTTCGCCGGTTCCTCGGCGCACCCGCGGCCGAACACGGCGCCCGGGGTGGTGCGGCCGACCGCGGGCACGACGCGCACGCCCGTTCCCAGTGCGGACCGCGGGTCGAACGTGTCGGCGAGAAGCGCGTCGAAGTCGTGCTCCACGAAGTGCCGGAAGTCGGCGGCGCGCTCGGGCGTCATCGGGTGCGGAGTGAGGCCGGGCTCGGTCTCGCGGGCGGGGTCGATGCCGAGGACGTGGGCGATCTCCGCGAGCGCCGCGGCCATGCCCTTCTCCCGCGGACCCGCTGGAGGTGGGCGAGCTCCTCCTCGTGCCGTGCGCGTTCGGCGGCCGGCAGCAGCGCGGGGGCGACGGGCTCTCGTACGCGACGAGCGCGGCCAGCCGCCCGGGATGCTCGGCGGCCCAGGTGGAGGCCGATCAGGGCGCCGAAGCCGCACCCGAGCATGAACGCGGGCTCGTCGGTGACGGCGGCGAGCAGGCGGTGGGCGTCGTCCACGTGGGCGGCCATGGTCACCGGACGGCGGGGGTCGTCGACGGTGCCGCGCGCCAGTCCCCTGCGGTCGTAGGTCACCACGGTGTAAGCGTCGGCGAGCCGCCTCGGCGACCAGGCCATCGGCACGGCGCTCGGCACGGACGACCCGGAACGCGTCGCCGAGGTCGTGAACGCGCTCCGGCTGCTCGCCGACCGCCTGTCCCCCACGGCCCACTGAGACGGAAACCGGGCGGCGAGATCGGCGTGTTCGGCGCCACCGTCGCTCGCCCCGGCCTGGTCGCCCCCGCCTTCACGCGGCGTCACCCCATCGGATGCCCTGTGTGCGGCACCGCTCACCTGGCCCCGGGCGGGGGCTACGCGGGCTCGGCCGGACGGCGGGCGGCCTCCGGGAGGGTGCGGATCACGCTGCGCAGGTGGGCGCGGGCGGCGGCCTCGGCGGCCTCCGCGTCGTGGGCGCGGATCGCGTCGATGATGGCCAGGTGCTCCGGCAGGGAGACGGTCGGACGGCCGGGGTGCATCGCCAGGCGGAACTGGTGGCGGACGTTCTGGGCGCGCAGGCGTTCGAGGACGGTCGCGGCGGTGTGCTGGCCGCTGATCTCGCGGACGCGGCGGTGGAGGCGCTCGTTCAGGCGGGAGTAGCCGAGCACGTCGCCCGACGCGACGGCCTCGCGCATGTTCTCGCCGATCCGCTCCAGCTCCTCCGACTCGGCCTCGGTGATCCGGGTGGCGGCCTTCGCGGCGCACAGGCCTTCCAGCACCATGCGCACCTCGGAGATCTCGATCGCCTCTTCGAGGCGTACGGCGCGGACGCGGGCGCCGCGGTTCTGCACCCGCTCGACCAGTCCCTCGTTGGTCAGTTCGAGCAGCGCCGCGCGGACCCTGGCGCGGCTGGCGGCGAAGCGCTCCGACAGGTCCGCCTCGACCAGGCGCTGATTCGGGACGAACTCGCCGGTGAGGATGGCCTCCCGGATGCCGGCCACCACGGCCCGATCGCTGCCGTTGCCCTCCCCCACACGGTCCCCCTGACCACCGAGATTGTCACCAATTTCGTCGGTCCAACTCTAGTCATGAGCGGACCCGCTCCGAGCGGCGGCGGCCCTCTCACTCCCCGGAACGATGCGTGTCGTCAAGTCGATTCCGCGGAAACCGCGCGCCCGCCATCGGTTTCGGCGTGGAGCGCGCCCCTGCGGCGAGGCGCCGAACCGGTGAACGCGCCGCTGACGTGGGACGAGTCGCGTCCGGTCCGCACGCCTGGCCCGTACGGGATCCGCGAACCCGTGTCCCGCCGTGCACCACGAGTTCCCGGACGGTCCCTGAGAGTTCGCCAAGTCCGGTTCGCCGGGGCGACATGAGTAGGTAAGGTCGGCGACGCCAGTTCGGTCCTGGAGCCGCCAGGACCGGTGAACCGGACCAGCGAAGTAGATCCTGATGAGCACCCCCCAGTCATCGGCGTTCCAGCCGCTCCCGCGGTCTCAGGCCGCCCTGCCGGCGCCGTCGTCACTCGCGGAGCCGGCCGCCGCGGAGCCCGCCCGCAAGCCGCGGCAGCGCGACCCGTTCTTCGACAACGCCAAGTTCTTCGCGATCCTGCTCGTCGTCGCGGGCCACATCATCCAGAACCTCCGCGACATCCACTTCGCGCACGCGCTCTACCTGTTCGTCTACACCTTCCACATGCCGGTGTTCATCGTCATCACCGGCTACTTCACGCGGCGTTTCACCTTCGCGGGCGGGAAGGCGCGCAAGCTGCTCACCAACGTGGCCGTGCCCTATTTCGTCTTCGAGACGGCGTACTCCACGTACCACTGGGCGGTCGGGCACGCGAAGTTCGAGCTCAGCCTGCTCGACCCGTACTACCTCACCTGGTTCCTGATGGCGCTGTTCGCGTGGCGGCTGTCCACGCCGGTCTGGCAGCAGATCCGCTTCCCCATCCTGGTCGCCGTCGTGATCAGCCTGCTGTCGGGGATGAGCCAGCTGCCCGGCACCCTGGAGATGAATCGCGTCTTCGGACTGGTGCCCTTCTACGTCCTGGGCCTGTTCCTCAAGCCGGAGCACTTCGAGACCCTCAAGAAGGGCTGGGCCGCCGTCCTCGGCGCGCTGACCATGGTCGGCGGGTTCGCCGTCACGTACCTGTTCGTCGACCGGCACATGGCGACCGAGTGGGTGTACTGGCGCAGCGGCAACCCGACGCTCCACGTGAACAACCTCGTCGGGACGGGCATGCGGCTCGGCCTTCTCGTGGCGGCGACCGTGCTGGTCCTGGCGTTCCTGTCGCTGGTACCGCGGCGGCAGCACTGGTTCACCTCGCTCGGGTCGGCCACGCTGTACGCCTACCTGCTCCACGGCTTCGCCACCAAGCTCGCGGACTACTACGGCTGGTACCACTTCGCCTTCCTGCACACGGTGCTGGGCGTCCTGGCGGCCGGGGCGGCGGGTGCGCTGCTCGCGACGCTGCTGTGCACGCCGCCGGTGCGCTGGCTCATGCGCTGGGCACTCGAACCCAACATGGCCTGGGCGTTCACCGCTCTGCGCCGGCCGAAGAACTACCTGTACTCCGGCCGCCGTCGGCGACGCGCGCAGGCCGAGCCGGAACACGCCGGCTGACCGCACACGCCTCGGCGTGCCATTGTCCGAATAAATCGGATGACCATTTCCGATGGGGCGTCCTATCGTTCTTCATGAGCCGCCCCGGCAGGGTCAGGAGCGAGTGGCCTTCCGGAACCGGTGCAATCGGAACAGTCATCCTTTGATAACAGGTCTCCCATCCGAAAACTCGTCCTTCACATCGGGCCTGTTACGGGGCGGCTCCTTCGCGAGAACAGTGGGAGAACGTCATGGCACGCAC
Organism: Actinoallomurus iriomotensis; assembly: GCF_030269445.1. GTDB lineage: Bacteria > Actinomycetota > Actinomycetes > Streptosporangiales > Streptosporangiaceae > Actinoallomurus > Actinoallomurus iriomotensis. Next base: position 296,015 of record NZ_BSTJ01000010.1, on the reverse strand, counting down.
GCGGGAAATCGTCATCAAGTCCACTCACCGCGGCCTCCGCTACGAGGACGGCCGGCTGACCGACGTGCTCGAGGCCGGGCGCTACGAGGTGCCGGACGCCGAGCGCCGCCGCAGGAACAGCCCGGTCGTGGAGATCGTGCTGGTCGACATGCGCGAGCGTGAGCTGCTGCTCAAGGGGCAGGAGATCCTGACCTCCGACAAGGTCGCGGTCCGGGTCAGCATCATCACCCAGTATCGCGTCGTCGACCCGGCCGCCGCGCTGGAAAAGGTCGAGTCGTACGCCGACCGCCTTTACAGCGATGTGCAGCTGGCCGCCCGGCGTTCGCTCGCGTCGATGACGCTGGAGGGAATTCTCACCAATCGCAACCGGCTCAGCGAGGACATTCTCGGCGACGTCCAGGAGGCGGCTTCCGGCTACGGCATCGCCATTCTCCGAGCGGACGTCAAGGATCTCGTGTTCCCGGGGAACCTGCAGGAGATCATGAACCGCGTGCTCGCGACCGAGCGCCTCAGCGAGGCACAGCTCGTCGAGGCCCGCACCAAGGCCGAGCGGGAGGCGATCGAGGCGCGGGCGAAGGCCGAGACCGAGCGGATCACCGCCCGGTCCCGGCGCGAGACCGAGCTGGTCAAGGCGGAGGGCCGCGCGGAGACCCAGCGCCTGCAGGCCGAGTCCGACGCGGAGGCCCTGCGGCTGCACGCCGAGGCCGCCGGGGCGTACGCCGATCACCCGGTCCTGCTGCGGGTGCGGGAGCTGGAGACCCTCGCGCGTCTGGCCACCAACGCCGAGGCCCGGCTGTACATCGGCTTCGACAAGCACGCCGAGCTCCAGCGCGCGGAGTGACCGCGTGCGGCTCGCCGCTTCCCGGCGTCACGGCCCGGCCGGGGGGCTTGACCTGGCGTCCCGCCGACCGGGAAGGTGAGCGGATGAGCGGTACGGGCGAGACGCGGGACGGGGTGTCCCTGACGAACCTCGACCAGCCGCTGTTCGAGGGCGCGGACGCCACGAAGCGCGACCTGGTCGACTATCTCGACGCGGTGCGTGACCGGATCCTCCCCGCGCTGCACGGCCGGCCACTCTCGGTGGTCCGCGTGCTGCGCGGTCAGGACCCGTTCATGCAGAAGAACGTGCCCAAGTACGCGCCGCCGTGGGTCGACACGGTCACGCTGTGGGCCGAGACGTCCCGGCGCAAGGTGTCCTACGCGCTGTGCGACGACCGCCGTACGCTGCTGTGGTTCGCCAACCAGCGGGCGGTGGAGTACCACCCGGCGCTGATCCGGGCCGGCGACCGGGCGCACGCCACCCACCTGGTGCTCGACATCGACCCGCCGGACGGTGGCGCGTTCGCCGAGGCCGCCGGTGCCGCGCGGCTCGTACGCCGGGTGCTGGCGGACGTGGGCATGGCGGGCGTCGTGAAGACCAGCGGCGCGAAGGGCCTCCACGTGTTCGTGCCGATCACGGAGGCGCCGCACGAGGAGGTGGCCGCCGCGACCCGTGCGGTCGCGGCGCGGGCGGAGCGCCTCGATCCCGGCCTCGCCACCACCGCCTTCATCCGCGAGGACCGCGCGGGCAAGGTGTTCCTGGACTCGACCCGGTCCGGCGGCGCGACGACGGTGGTGGCCACCTACAGCCCGCGCGTACGGCCGGGCGTGCCGGTGTCCTGCCCCCTGTCGTGGGACGACCTGGACGCGGTGACGCCCGCCGACTTCACCATCCGTACGGTGCCGGCTCTGGTCGCGGACCGGGATCCGTGGGCGGAGGAGATGCCCGAGCCCCGGCCGCTGGACGCGGGCCTGGTCGAGGAGGGCCGTACGATCCCGGTCGCCCGTGTCCAGGCGATGCACGAGGGCAAACGCCGGGCCCGCGCCCGCCGTGCCCAGGAGGAGTCGTGACGATCTTCGATGACCTGACCGCCGAGCAGGATCGGCTGGAGGGCCTCCTCGCCGGCCTGGACGAGGCGCAGTGGACCTCGCCGTCCGGCGCCGGAGGATGGACCGTCGCGGACGTCGTGCTCCACCTCGCCCAGTCCGAGGAGGGAGTGACGGCCACGGCGGCCGGCGCGGGCGCGGCGATCCGCCCGGCGGACGGGCTGTCGGTGGACGAGTCGATGGACCGCCTCGTACGCGCGGAGCGCACGTCGCCGGAGCAGGTGTTCCGGCGGTGGCGCGAGGCGCGGCGCGCCGCGGTCGCCGCGCTGCGGTCGGCCGACCCCGGGCGGCCTCTCCTGTGGGTCGAGGCGCCGCTGAAACCGGCCACGCTGGCGACCACCCGGCTGGCCGAGCACTGGGCGCACGGCCTCGACATCGCCGGGCCGCTGGGCCTGGCCTTCCCCGACACCGAGCGGCTGCGTCACGTCGCGTGGCTGGCCCACCGCACGCTGCCGTACGCCCTGGCGCTGACCGGAGCCGGCGAGCACCCGGTGTCGTGCGCGCTGACCGCCCCGGACGGCACGACCGTGTGGCGGTACGGCCCGGACGACGCGGAGTCGGCCATCACCGGGCCCGCCGGGGCGTTCTGCCGCGTCGCGGCCCAGCGGCTGAGCCCGGCCGAGTCCGGCCTGCGCACCACCGGCCCGTACGGCGCGACGGCCCTGGAAGTCCTGCGCACCTACGCCGCGTAGCCGCACGTTCCGCTCCTGTCCTGCCGAATCGAGCGGCCATACGACGGGGCCGCTACGCTCTGGTCGATGACGGATCTTGCGCCGATGACGGATGACGAGTTGGCCGACGCGGTCCGCGACGAACTCACCGCTGCCGGGCTGACGGTGCTCGGTCCGGAGCAGGATCGCGGTGGCGTCCGCGTCGTCGTGGGTGACGGCGTGTGGGTTTCCTGGAAATGCGGTGCGGAGCTGTCGGCGGCGGCCATGGCCGTGCTCCGACGAGGCGCCTACCGCCAGGACCGCTCGCAGACGCACATCTCGCTGGCCTACCAGGGCACGGTGACGGAGGCGATGACCGGAGCGATCGCGGCGATCCTGACCGCGACGGGCTTTGAGGTCCAGGACGACGCCGACGACTATCACCACCCGATGGACCTGCTGGTCGGACCGCGCCGGGCGGTACCCCACTGGCGCGACCCCATCGACCCGGCACTCGACGGCGCCTCCGGCTTCATGCCCGGCGTCCGCGTCCGCGTGCGCTCCGGCGAGTTCGCCGGGGCCGAGTTGACGGTGAGCAGCACCGGCGTCGACCTGCGAACGCGCGCGGTCATCGGCTACCGGCTCGAGCACCCGAGCGGTGACGGCTTCCTCGACGTGCCGCCCGACGCCGTAGAGTTCGCCGCCGACGACTTTCCGGCTCCGAGATCGTCCCACGCACCGGCGTGAGGAGTGCACCGGGCGACCGGCACGCCGCTGATCAGGAAGTCCGGGTCGTTTCCGTTCACGGCGGTCGTCTCAGCCTCGACCACCGCTGGGGGCAGACGGTGCGTCCCGGAGGATCAGGGCGAGCTCGTCGGGTGCCTCCAGGGGGATGAGGTGCCCGCTGCCGGGGATCACGCTTAGGTCCGCGCGGCGCAGGTAGGGCAGCAGATTGTCGCGGAGCACCCCCGCCGGCTCCACGCGGTCGTGTTCACCGGCGACGACGAGGACGGGCACGTCGATGTCGCGGGCCTCGCGGGTGATGTCCTGGGCGATCCCGTGCAGCGGCCACTCGATGCGGGCCGCGGGAGCGCCGGCGCGAGAGTCGGCCAGGATCTGGGCCCTGAGATCGTCGCTCAGCGGTGTGGCGGTCAGGACGGTGTCACGGGCCGCGGCGGTGGTCTCGTCGGAGTCGTAGGCGTGCGACAGCGCTTCCCGGTATTCGGGGGTGACGACGGCGGCGGGCCGGGCCGGTCCGGGCCCGACGAGGACGAGCCCGGCGAGCCCCGCCGGACGCGCGGCGGCCACGAGTTGGGCCACCTTGCCGCCCATGGAGTGCCCGACGAGCACGTAATCGGTCACCCCGGCGTCGGCGATGACGGCGCGCGTGTCGCGGGCGAGCTGCTCCAGGGTGTACGGGCCGGGCAACGCGCGGGAGCGTCCCCACCCGCGGGCCTCGATGCTCAGCGTGCCGCGTCCGGGCAGCCGGTCGATCACCGGTCGCCAGGTGCGCGCCGCCCCTCCCCAATAGTGAAGAAATACCAGTGTCAGCCCCTCCCCCGGGCGGTGGTCATAGACGGGAAGGCCGGTTGCGATGGCGGCGGTCATGAGAACTCCCTGCTCATAGCGGATTGTGTCGTCATCCACTCAAGCGCGCGCCCCCGCCCGGCGCATCGTCACGGCCGGACACGGCATGGTGAAAAATGGACACGTGGCCACGATCCGGCAGCTCACCTACCAGCCTCCGCGGGAGGCTTCGGCACCCGTGGAGACGATGTCCTTCGCCCGGTTGCGGCGGCTGAACGACGGCTCGACCCAGCGCGGCGACTTCCACGTGCTCGCGGTGGTCCGCCGCGGCCGGGGACGGGTCTCGATCGACTTCTCCGCTCACCCGCTGGCGCCGAGAGACGTGGTGTGGATCCGGCCCGGCGTGGTGCACCGCTGGGACGACCTCGGGGACCTCGCCGGCGATCTGGTCCTGTTCGTGCCGACCGCGCCGGTCACGCCCGGCAGCCGGGCCCTGGCCGCCGACCCGGGCGTTTCGGCGTGCTGGGCCGCCGCCGACGCGGTGTGGCCGTTGGTCACGGCCGCGCTCGGGCATCTCCGTCTCGAGGCCGGCGCCACCGAGGACGCCCGGACCGGAGAACTCCCCGGCCTGCTCCTGTCCGCGCTGCTGCTCCGGCTCGACCCGCCCGCCGGCGCCGGCCGGCCCGGCAACGCCGTCTTCCACCGCTTCCGCGACGCCGTGGAGGAGGACTTCCGCGTTCATCATGACGTCGCCCACTACGGACGCAGACTCGGATACTCGCCGCGGACGCTGTCGCGCGGCGTCCGGGCGGCGACCGGCCGTACCGCCAAGGACTACCTGTGCGAGCGGCTCCTCCTGGAGGCCAAGCGGCTGCTGGCCCACGATCGCCTGAGCCCGGCCCGATGCGGACGGCGGCTGGGCTTCGCCGACGCCTCGAACTTCTCGGCCTTCTTCCTCCGCGAGGCCGGCGTACGTCCCGGCGCGTGGCAGTCGGCGAACCTCATCGGTCAGCGCTAGTCAGTCCGGGAGGAGAGGCACGGTCTGGCCCTCGTCGCGGCCCAGCAGCACGCCACGGGTGAGGGCCGACGAGCCGAAGCGGTCGCGGACCTCGTCGACCGTATCGTCGAGCGCCGCCGGCGCGAAGTGGTCGAGCGGCAGGGAGAGCTGGACCGCCCGGTCGTCGTACAGGTCACCCACGGCCACGCCGAGCAAGGTCAGCCCGCGCTCGGCGACGAGGTCGCCCGCGGCCGACAGGAGGGCACGGGCGGCCGACAGGACGGCGTCGGTCTCGGCGGTCGGCTGGGGCAGTGTGTGGCCGCGGGTCGCGCGGGTGAAGTCGTCGAATCTCAGCCGCAGCGTCACCGTACGGCACATCCGCTGCGCCGCGCGCAGACGGCGGCACACCCGATCGACCAGGCCGGCCAGGATCGCGGCGAGATCAGCCCGGTCGCCGCGGCCCAGGGCCCGCTGCGCACCCATCGAGCGGCGCCGGACCCCCGTACGCACCGGGCGCGGGTCGCGGCCACGGGCCAGCGCGTGCAGGTGACGGCCGGAGGAGGGGCCCAGCATGGCGACCAGAAGGCTCTCCGGCAGGGCGGCCACGTCGCCGACCGTCGTGATGCCCCGGCGGCCGAGCTTGCCCGCGGTCACCGGGCCGACACCCCACAGCCGGCGGACCGGCAGCGGATGGAGGAACTCACACTCGCCGTCCGGCGGGACCACCAGCAGCCCGTCCGGCTTGGCCACACCGCTCGCCACCTTGGCGAGGAACTTGGTGCGCGCCACCCCGACGGTGATCGGCAGACCGACCTCCTCGGCGATCTCGCGCCGCAGGCGTACGGCGATGTCGACCGGTGAGCCGGAGATCCGGCGCAGGCCGGCGACGTCGAGGAACGCCTCGTCGATCGAGAGTCCTTCCACCAGCGGCGTCGTGTGCCGGAACACCGAGAACACGGCCTCGCTCGCCGCGCTGTAGGCCCGCATCCTCGGCTCCACCACGACCGCCTGCGGGCACAGCCGCCGCGCCTGGTGTCCGCTCATCGCGGTACGGACGCCGTAGGCCTTGGCCTCGTAGCTGGCCGCGAGCACGACGCCCGTTCCGACGATCACGGGCCGGGACCGCAGGCGGGGATCGTCGCGCTGCTCGACCGACGCGTAGAAGGCGTCCAGGTCGGCGTGCAGGATCGCAGCCTCAGTCGACACGAACATATGTTCGCATACCCCACCCCCACCTGCGAAGACCGGAACACCTCACGTTCCGACGACGTTAGTTGACACGTCATATATCTGGCCCTAACTTAGTTGATTGTTGAACTACCGAGCACGGAGATCAGGAGATGACCATGGGACAGCTCGCCGGAAAGACCGTCGTCGTCACGGGCGGCACCAGCGGCATCGGGCTCGCCGCGGCCCGCCGTTTCCAGGAGGAGGGCGCCAACGTCATCATCACCGGGCGCCGGAAGGAGGCGCTGGAGGAAGCCGTCACCGCCATCGGCGGGTCGGTGACCGCGGTGCAGGCCGACAGCTCCGACCTGGCGGACCTGGACCGCCTCTACGCGACCGTCGCGGACCGGGGACTGCGCGTCGATGTCCTGTTCGCCAACGCCGGCGGCGGCGAGTTCGCCACCCTCGAACAGGTCACCGAGGAGCACTTCGACACCACGTTCGGCACCAATGTCAAGGGCGTGCTGTTCACCGTCCAGAAGGCGCTGCCGCTGCTCAACGACGGAGCTTCGGTGATCCTCACCGGCTCGACCGCGGCGACGGTCGGCGACGAGGCGTTCGGTGTCTACGGCGCCTCCAAGGCGGCCGTACGGTCCTTCTCGCGCACCTGGGCGAACGAGCTCAAGGGCCGCGGCATCCGCGTCAACACCATCGTCCCCGGGCCGATCGAGACGCCCGGCCTCAACGGGCTCGCCCCCGACGATGAGCAGGCCGCACAGCTGCGGGACCACCTGGCGAGCACCGTGCCCCTGGGCCGAATGGGCCGGGCGGAGGAAGTGGCCTCCGTCGCCGTCTCTCTCGCCTCGGCCGAGAGCAGCTTCATCACCGGCACCGAGATCTACGTCGACGGCGGCGCCAACCAGGTCTGAACCGACCCCGCACGCATCAGAGAGGACACGACCATGCACATCGGGCGAACCGGCATCTGGAGCCCTGAACTGCGCGACCCGGGTCAGGCCGAGGAGGCCGCGGCCGAGCTGGACCGGCAGGGCTGGGGCGCGCTGTGGATCCCCGGACTCGGCGGCGGTGACATCCTCGGCGACGCCGAGCGGCTACTGCGCGCCACCGACGACGCCGTCGTCGCCACCGGGGTGTTCAGCATCTGGCGGCACCCGGCCGACGAGATGGCCGCCGGACACGCGCGGCTGCGGAAGACGTACGGCCACCGGCTGCTGTTCGGCCTCGGCGTCAGCGACGCCGAGGCCGCTCGCGCGGCCGGCGGGACGTACCGGCCGCTGGCCGCGATGAACGCCTATCTCGACCGCTTCGACCAGGCCCCGGAGCCGGTCCCGCCCGGCGAGCGGATCGTCGCGGCGATGGGTCCCAAGCTGGCCGAACTCGCCGCCCGGCGTAGCGCCGGCACGCACCCCTTCCTGGTCACCCCCGGCTTCACGGCCACCGCCCGGTCCCTGCTCGGCACCGGTCCCCTGCTGGCGCCCTACCAGGCGGTCGTGGTCGACGACGACGCCGGCCGGGCCCGCACCACCGCCCGCCGGTTCCTGGCCACGTTCATCGCCATGGACCACTACGCCCAGAGCCTGCTGCGCCAGGGATTCACCGAGGCGGATCTCGCCGACGGCGGCAGCGACCGGCTCATCGACGCGGTCGTCGCCTGGGGGGACGTCGCCACCATCGGCGAACGCGTCCGGGCCCACCACGACGCCGGCGCCGACCACGTCGCCCTGCACGTCATCACCGATCGGCCCGGACCGCCGCGGGCCGAGTGGCGGGCCATGGCCCCGCTCGCGCGAGGTCGATGTTCGCGCCGAAGCGATGCGTGATACGTCAACTTCCCCGTACGGTGGGCTCATGACCGCCGAAACGCGCTGGCTGACGACGACCGAGGAACGCGCGTGGCGCGGCCTGCTGAGGATGCACGACCTCCTGGTCAACCGGACCGGCCGCTCGATGCAGGATGAGTTCGGACTGTCCGCCACGGACTACACGGTTCTGGCCGAGTTGACCCGAGCGCCCGACGGCCGGCTGCGCATCCAGGAACTCTCTCGCGTCCTGGAGTGGGAGAAGAGCAGGGTGTCGCACCACCTCACGCGCATGGTGAGGCGCGGCCTGGTCTCCCGCGAGGAGTGCGAGGACGACAGGCGCGGGGCCTTCGTGGTGGTCACCGCCGAGGGCCGGGCGGCGATCGCGGCCGCCGCCCCGCGTCATGTCGAGGACGTCCGGCGCTACTTCCTGGACCACCTCACCCCCGGCCAGATCACCCTGCTGGCCGAGATCGCCGATGTGGTCGTCGAGAAGAACGTCTCCGGCCGAGAGGCCGCGCCGTGACGGACTCCACCCCGCCGCCGTGAGTTGATGGTCTCTTTCCGTTCCCACTCCCACGGGGTGACCCTGATCGGGGCGGACACCCGTTCCGCGGTCTGGATGCGTACCGAGGACGCTCTAAGGGCGCGTGACGTCGCCGGGCGGCCAGCCGGGTATGTCGTCCGCGGTCTCGTGCAGGGCCGTGTCGATGTCGCGGTAGGGCTCGCCCGACGGATCGTCCCGCTGGTCGAACATGACCGCCCACGTCAGGCCGTCGAAGCGGCGGACCAGCAGGGTGTGCGTGCCCGGCAGGCTTCCGCTGTGCCAGGTGACGAGGCCACGGCCGGTCTGCCGCACGTGCCAGCCGCAGGCGTAGTACCGGCCGCGCCTGGCGCCCGTCTCGGGTATCGCGAGCGCCGGGGCCACCGAGCCCGCGGACAGGACCGGGGTCACGCCGTCGTAGACCCGCGCGAGCCGCACCAGGTCCACCGGCGTGGCCAGCCACCCGCAGTTGAACGCGTTGTTCTCCTGGTTGAAGGTGCCGTACGGCGCGGCCACCTGCGCGCCCGAGGAGTCCATCACGGTCGTGCCCTTGTACTGCGAGTAGTACGGCACCTCGCCGGCCGCGGGCGCCAGGGTGTGGCCGAGCCGCATCCGGGTGACGCCGAGCGGGGCCAGCACCGCGTCCCGCACGTACGTCGCGTACGGCCGCCCCGTGACCTTCTCGATGATCCGGCCGAGGAGCAGGTAGCCGTAGTTGCTGTAGGCGAACGCCGTGCCCGGCGCGTGGTCGAGGGGCCGCGCCGTGACGTACCGGACGATGTCGTCCGGGCCGATCGGCAACGGCCGGCCGAGCGCCTTGGCGATCGCCACGTCGTCGAACATCGGGTCCCCCGACACCTCGCGGTCCCAGCCGCCGAGATGCCGGAGGAGCCGCGCGACGGTGACCTCCGTGAGGCGGGGGTCGGCCGCCGCGCCGATGTGGAGCAGGTCCGTCACCCGGTCGGACGGCCGGAGCCGGCCGTCCTGGATGAGCCGCAGGACCGCGGCGGCGGTGACCGGCTTGGTGACGCTCGCGGTACGGAACAGGGACGTGGGCCCGGTCTCCCGCGTCCCGCGGCCTCCCCGGCTGTAACCGCGGGCCAGCAGCAGCCGGCCGTCACGTGCCACGGCGAGCGAGCCGCACGGGATGGAGCGCTCCTCCATGAAGGCCATCACGGTGGCGTCGAACTCCTCCAGGCCGTGCAGTATCGGCCCGGCGACGCGCCAGGCGCGCCGGTCCCCGGCGCGCGCCGTACCCTGCGGGGCGGTTAAAAGGGCGGCCGCACCCACGAAGCCCGCGAGTCTGCCGAAGTCACGCCGGGTGAACCGGTCGGCCGTCAACGCCCCTCCAGAAAACGCGGTCCCGCCAGGACGACAGGGTCGCCGGCCTGGTAAAACTGCGCGATCCTCAGTCATCGCGGACTACCCGGCCGGGTGGCGGCCCGGCCACGTGCGCCGATCGGGGCGGCTACCGCTTCTCTTCCCCGTCGCGGCCCTCAGATACGCCGTGACCGGACAAATGCCCTTCAAAAGTGGCTACTTACAATGCGGACATGGCCACCGAGGAGCGGGTGACGTACTGCCGGATCTGCGAGCCCCTGTGCGGTCTGGTCGCCACGGTGGACGACGGCCGCCTCGTCCGCCTGCGGCCCGACGACCGGCACCCGCTGTCGCGCGGTTTCGCTTGCCCCAAGGGCATCGCCATGACCGACGTGCAGAATGACCCGGATCGCGTCCTTCGCCCGTTGCGCCGCCGCCCGGACGGCTCCGGGTTCGAGCCCGTGAGCTGGGACGACGCGCTCGACGACATCGGCCGGAGGCTGCGGCGGATCCTGCGCGACCACGGCGGCCCGGCGATCGGCTGGTACTTCGGCAACCCCGGCGCGTTCTCCTACTCCCACGCGCTGTGGCTGCAGGGCTTCATGACCGCCGTCGGCTCGCCGAACCTGTTCACGGCCGGCTCGCAGGACATCAACAACCGGTTCGTCGCGAGCCGTCTGCTGTACGGCTCGCTCACCCGCGTGCCCATCCCGGACCTCGCCCGCACCGAGTTCCTGCTGGTCGTCGGCGCCAACCCGCTGGTCTCCCACGGCAGCGCCGTCAGCGCGCCGCGGATCCGGGACCAGCTGCGCGCGATCACGCGGCGCGGCGGCAGGGTGGTGGTCATCGACCCGCGCCGGTCGGAGACCGCACGCGCCTTCGAGCACGTGGCGGTACGTCCGGACGGCGACGCCTGGCTGCTGCTGTCGCTGCTGCACGTGATCTTCGCGGAGGGACTGGAGGACACGGCGGCCCTCGCCCGGCAGGCGCGCGGCCTGGACGCGCTGCGCGCCGCGGCCGCCGCTCACCCGCCGGAGCGGACCGAGGACCGTACCGGCGTGCCGGCCGAGGTCGCGCGCCGGCTGGCCCGCGACCTGGCAGGCGCCGCCAGAGCCGCCGTGTACGGGCGCACCGGCTCCTGCCTGGGCCGGCACGGGACCCTGGTGGCGTACCTGCTCGACGCGCTGAACGTCGTCACCGGCAACCTCGACCGCCCCGGCGGCGCGGTGTTCGGCTCCTCACCGCTCGGGATCGAACGGCTCGCCGACCGCTTCGGCCTCGCCTCGTACGCGAAGCGGCGCTCCCGCGTGGGCGACCTCCCCGACGTGCTCGGCAGCTTCCCGGCGGCCCTGATGGCCAAGGAGATCACCACGCCGGGCCCGGGCCGCGTACGGGCGCTGTTCGTCTCGGCCGGGAACCCGGTCGTCTCGGTACCGGACGGCGACGAGCTGTCGGCCGCCCTCACCGAGCTGGAGCTGTTCGTCTCGATCGACCTGTACGTCAACGACACCAACCGGCACGCCGACTACGTGCTGCCGGCGGCGACCTTCCTGGAGCGCGAGGACCTGCCGGTGGCGAACCTGGGCCTGTTCGCCACACCGTTCGCGCAGTTCACCGAGCCGGTGCTGCGGCCGTACGGAGAGGCGCGGCAGGAATGGCAGATCATCGACGCGATCGCCCGCCGGGCCGGGCTGCTGCCCTTCGTGCCGCGCCCGCTGAGCCGGATCCTGCGTCGGGTTCCGTCGCCGCCACCGGTGTTCCTGCTGGACCTGGCGGTACGGCTGGGCCCGGGCGGCGACCTGTTCGGACTGCGGCGGCGTGGACTCAGCCTGCGCGCGCTGCGGCGGCGTCCGCACGGCGTGGTCCTCGGCGAGCACGTACGGACCGGGGTGCTGACCAAGGTGGTGCGGCACCGCGACCGCCGCGTACGGCTGGACCCGCCCGAGATTCTCGCGGAGCTCGGACGCCTCGGCACGGACGAGGAGGACCCGGCGTACCCGCTGCGCCTGATCGGCCTGCGCGAGCTGCGGTCGCAGAACTCCTGGATGCACAACTCCGCGACGCTGATGCGCGGCGGCCGGACGCACACGGCGCGGGTCCACCCGGCCGACGCGGCCGAGCACGACCTCACCGACGGCCGTATGTGCCGGATCACCTCGCCGTACGGCGCGATCGAACTGCCCGTCACGGTCACCGACGAGGTCATGCCGGGCACCGTGGCGGTGCCGCACGGGTGGGGCCACCAGGGCGGCGGCTGGCGGCGCGCCAACCGGGCCGGCGGCGCCAACGTCAACCTGCTGACCTCCTCCGACCCCGCCGACCTGGAACGCCTGGCGGGCATGGCGCACCTCAACGGCGTGCCGATCCGCCTCGGCCCGGCCGGGCTCAGATCGTGAACGCGAGGTTGTCGAGAACGCGGCGGGCCAGGTCGCGGTCGCCGTCGAGCTCGACACCGACGTGGTCACCGGTACGCCCGCCACCGAGGCGCAGGTACCGCGACGACGACATGCGCAGCACGGCCGTCGGCGGCCCCGGCGCCTCGTCCACGAGCCGGGCGCGGCCGTCGACGACGACGGTCAGCCGGCGGACCAGGGGCCCGGTCAGCTCGATCCGCACGATCGAGCCGTCGGGCGCCGCGGCGCGCTTGCCGACGAGGTAGCCCAGGGCACGGGTCGCCTCCTCCAGCGCCAGCTCGGCGGCCGGACCGGTCTCGTGGCCTGGTGCGCCGACCGCCTCGCGGATGTCCTGCTCGTGCATCCAGCAGTCGAAGACGCGGATCCGCATGAACCGGCCGTAAGTGGCCTGCCCGACGGGCGTCCAGCTCGGGGCGTCGAAGTCGGACCGCGTCATCCGCTCCAGCCGCGCGGCGCGGCGGGCGGTGACGTCGCGGAACCGAGCGAGCATCTCCCCCGGCGCCGCGTCGCGCAGCGCCTGAACCCACAGCTCGTTGAACGCGGCCACGTCGCCTCGTACGTGCGGCAGGGCACGCACGTCGACGCCGGGGGCCGGCGTCTCGTCGCCGGCGAGCGAGGCCTCGGTGCCGACGAGGTGGGCGACGACGTCGGTGACCCGCCAGCCGGGCAGACACGTCGGCCGGGTCCAGTCGCCGGGCGGCAGGCCGTCCAGCAGCGCGTCAAGGGCGGCCCACTCCGCGGTGAGCGCGGCGACCACGGTCTCCCTGCTCTCGCCGCCGGTATCGCCCATCGAAACCTCCCGGGGAACGCTTCGCTCGCAGGAGTGTTTCACGAACCCGCCGCCGGGGACCTGGTAAGTGATGCTGGACAGCGGAAGGATCCTCGCGAAGAACACCCTCGATGGGATCCCAGAGGACTGTCTTGCGGGCAGCAGGTCCAACTCGCGGTGGTTCAATTTCTTAAATCGTTCGATTTCTCGTTGTGCTGCTGCGACATTGAGCACGCCGCCTGCAACCATCCCGCCGGCACCCGGAAGGCACAGAGCCGTTTCTCGATCGAGTTCATCGGCCGCTGGTTGACCATCCAATCCCTTGCTTTCGGTGTCCCGAGTGATCGCGTCGCTCGAGGTGTGCGATCATCCACTAGTCGCATCCTGGGAGGTGCAATGGGTCGACGAGGTCTTCAGCTTCTACTCGGCGTATTGGCCACGGTTGCTGTGGCATCAGGGCTGTTCGGCATGATCTTCGGGCCCGAGTTTCTTCCGGACGGCGGCCACGTGAGCGCAACGATCGACAGCGAATATCGCTTCGTCAACGCTTTTTGGTTCACCGCCGGTGCGGTGGTGATGTGGTCGCTCCCTCGAGTCGAGCGGGCGACGGCCGTACTCCGACTCACGCTGGGAGCTGCATTCCTCGGCGGCGTGGCCCGGCTTTGGGCCGCAGCAGCGTCAGGCTGGCCCAACCCGGTCTTCGTGGCCGCGCTGGGCATCGAGCTGTTGCTCGTCCCAGTCACGCTCTGCTGGCAGGCAAGGGTCACCACTGCATCGGGAGCGTCCTCCGACCAAGACTCACCTTGACTTCGATCACACTGGGCACTCTCTCTGTAACTCTTGGTCGCTATGTGTGATCTTCAGACCGTACGGTCGTTCTCCTGGTGGAGTAGAACGAGGGCGGCGGAGGTGATGGCGCCGATGCGCCAGACCGATGAGATCGGCTCGAAAATCGGCCAGCGCGTCGATCACGCCATGGGTGCGGGCGCAGGTCATGTCGTGTTCACGACCGGGCCGCACCTCGGAGGTCCACAACGGCCATCCGTCGGGAGCGGAGATGACCTGGACGTTGCCGCCATGGTGCTTGTACTTACCCGACCACCACAGGTCAGCGCCGTTGGGGTCGGGCGCGGCCACCCGGTCGGTGGGGATGACGACCCCGTCCAGGTTGACGTGCGACAGGCCCGCACGCTGGGCTGCCGCCAAGACTCGCCGCAGGTCAGGAGCGTTGACGGCGAATATATGTGAGCCATACGAACGACCCATCAATTCACTCATCCACCGACACCCCGGGATGCTCAGGCTTGGCGAAACCACCAGCGAGGTCGCCGTTACAACCGCCTGGCCGGCAAATGCCATCGCGGTACTACGTACTGGCCCCTTCGAGCAGGTGAGAGTCGATGATCTGGTGCAGCGTGGCGGGTATCTCGGCGACCGTCGACCGGCCGGTCCTGGCCAGCAGGATCATGCCCTGGAACTGCGCGAGCAGGATGCGCGCGAGCAGGACGGGGTCCACACCCGGCCGCAGCGTGCCCTGGTCGGCCGCGTGGCGGCACAGGACGGCCAGCCGTTCCTCCCAGTCGGCGAACACGCTGGCGAGGTGTTCTCGTACGGACTCGTCGGCGCCGGCGAGCTCGGCCGCCAGAGTGCCGAACGGGCAGCCGACCAGCGCGCCGAAGCGAAGCTCGAAGCCCGCCTGGATCTCCCCGACGGCGTCGGCGACCGCGTGCAGCCGCCGGGCGGCATGGTCGGCGCCGTCGACCGCGCCCGCGGCCTCGAGGCGGGCCCACAGCGCCAGAGCGTGCCGGTCGACCACGGCGTTGACCAGCTCGGACTTGGAGCGGAAGAAGTAGTAGAACGTGCCCCTCGGGACACCGGTGGCCGCACACACCTCGTCCACCCCGACGGCCTGGTAACCGCGCGCCAAGAACAGCCGGGCCGCGGCCCTGACCAGCCGCTCCCGCGCGTCGCTCGAACGACCCACCCGCCGAACATCCCGGCTCGCCGGAGGTCTGTCAATCCGCCACGCACCGACGGTGATAATCGGACCGCGGAGCGAGGTCCGCTCGGCGGCGACCGAACCGGGCAGGACGCCGTGCGGGTCTACGACCGGGGCTGGAGCATCCGCCGGACCGCCCAGCGGTTCGGCCGGTCCTACGGAGCGATGCGCCGGAGAATCCTCAGGCGCCGGACGTCGCCGTTCAGCGGCCTTCCGGCCACGACGCGCCCGCCCACGGGTCGTAGTCGACCTCCAGCGGCTCCTGCGGTGGGCGCTCGCCCTCCGGGACGTGCTGGAGGTTGACCCGGACGCGGTACCAGACCGAGCTGCGACCGCGCATCCCGTCCGTCAGGATGTCGGCGGGCTCCAGGTGGCGCACCACGTCGGGGTGCCGGGCCTTCCAGCGGTCCAGGCCCGCCAGTGCCTCGTCCTTCGTACGGGCGCGTGCGATCTCGATGAGCGGCATCGTCGGCTGCCGGCGGCCGGTGCCCTTGGGCGGCTTCTCCGCCGGCCCGAGCCGGTCGGCCAGTTCCAGCAGGGGCTCCAGCGAGCCCGCGGTGCCCTCAAGGTCCGCCCAGGGGTCGCCGATCGCCGCGAACCGCTCTGGGACCGTGGCCACGGTGTACTCCGCGGGGCGGCAACCCGGCACCTCGTCCCAGGTGAGCGGGGTGGACACCCGGGCGTCCGCGGTCGGCCGAACGGAATAGGCCGAGGCGATCGTCCGGTCCTTGGCATTTTGGTTGAAGTCGACGAAGACGCCCTGCCGCTCCTCCTTCCACCATCGGCTGGTGGCCAGGTCGGGGGCGCGGTTCTCCACCTCGCGGGCGACGGTCTCGGCGGCGAGCCGCACGTCGCGGTACGGCCATCGGGGATCGATGCGCGTGTAGATGTGGAATCCGCGCGAGCCGGACGTCTTGGGCCACGCGGTCAGGCCGTGGTCCTCCAGCACCTCCTTGGCGACCAGGGCGACCTCGACGATCTGCCCCCACGGGACGCCGGGCACCGGATCCAGGTCGATCCGCAGTTCGTCGGGGTGGTCGAGGTCCTCCGCGAGCACCGGGTGCGGGTTGAGGTCGACGCAGCCGAGGTTGACCACCCAGGCGAGCTGCGCGGCGTCACGGACGACGACCTCGTCGGCGGAGCGGCCCGACGCGTAGTGCAGCCGCGCCACCTCGATCCAGTCCGGCCGCGTGGCCGGGGCGCGCTTCTGGAAGAAGGCCTCCTCGTCGATCCCCTTGACGAACCGCTTGAGGATCATCGGCCGGCCCGCGACGCCGCGCAGCGCGCCGTCGGCGACGGAGAGGTAGTAGCGGACGAGGTCCAGCTTCGTGTGACCACCGGACGGGAAGACCATCTTGTCCGGGTTGGTGACCGTCACCTCACGCCCGGCGACCTCCAGGACCTGCGACTTCGGCATGGGATCACCATAGGTCGCCGTGCCCGCGAACAGAATACCCGGGCCCGGATCCGGCCCTCTCGCAACGACTCCATTATACCAAGGTAATCGCACTTCTTCTACCATTCATCGGAAATGCAGAAAGCAATTAAGCCCGCTATATTCGCGGCCATGGATTGTGCGGAAAGTGCCTTCGTCACCTCGGCCGGGCTGCGTCTGTGGACCGAACGGTTCGGCGATCCGGAGCATCCGGCGATACTGCTGATCATGGGGACGGCCACGCCGGCGATCGGCTGGCCCGACGCACTCGTGGAGACGCTCGTCGACGGCGGACGCCAGGTGCTTCGCTTCGACCACCGCGACACGGGCCGGTCCGACCGCGTGGACTTCGCGCGGCACCCGTACACGCTCGCGGACATGGCCGGCGACGCGGTCGCCGTGCTCGACGGGTACGGCGTCGGCGCCGCGCACGTCGTGGGGGCCTCCCTCGGCGGCGCGATCGCTCAGTGGCTCGCCGTGCACCGGCCCGAGCGGGTCCGCACCCTCACCACGATCATGGCCGGCCCGATGGGCGCGGACGCCGGTCCCGCCTGGGCCCGCGCGCTCGCCGGGCAGGCGCCCGACCCCGGCGACCTGCCGCCGCCCGCGCCCCGGTTCCTGGAACACCTGGCCACGAAGGCGGCGATGCCGCGCACGACCCGCGAGGAGCACATCGCCGCGGACCTGGAGACCTGGCGCGTGCTGAACGGCGGCGTGCTGCCCTTCGACGAACCGGCCGCCCGGCGGTTCGTGGCGAACTCCTTCGACCGCGCGAGCGACTACGCCGCGGCGGCCAACCACGATCTGGCCGGCCGGCGGATGACCGACGACCGGCGCGTCCCGCTGTCATCGATAACGGCGCCGACGCTGGTGCTGCACGGCACCGAGGACCCGCTCCGGCCGCTGCCGCACGGCGAGGCGCTCGCCGCCCAGGTCCCCGGTGCCCGGCTGCGGACGGTCCCGGGCATGGGTCACGCGTTCTTCTCCCCCGGCCTGCCCCGCCGGATCGGCGAGCTCGTCCTGGAGCACACGATGGTTTGATGGGCGGCCATGAAGGGGTTCGCGAGGCGGGAGTTCCAGCTCGTCCTGCTGCGGCGCATGGCCGACTACCAGCCCGACCTGGTGGCCGGGGCGATGCGTTCGCTGGACGCGTCGCGTACCGAGATGCGGCAGGTGAACGCGCGCTGGCAGCGGATCCTGCGGTCGCGGGCCTTTCCCGGTGGTGAGCGCCGGCTGCGGATGGTGCTGGGGCCGCCCGCCGACGGTGCCGAGCGGACGCTGGGCGACGTCACCTGCCGTACGGACTGGTGGGACCTGCCGCTCTGGCCGGACCTGCGGTTCGAGGCCCTGATCGGGCCCGACGGGGCGGTCCTGCACGAGTGGCTGGTCCGGCCCGAGGGGGCGCCGGCGCCGCGGATCGACGGCGTCGCGGACCTGCGGCCGTGGTCGTGTGTCGTCTCCGACGTGGCCGAGCGGTTCCCGCCGGCCCGTCACCAGGCCGACACGGTGCCGAGCCGGTGGCAGGTGGGCTTCACCGCTCCGGGCGAAGGATCCGCCGCGTGCTCGTACGTCGCCCATTTCGTGTGGGGACTGTTGCAAACCGTGGAGCGGGACAGTCCCCGCGCCGTGTCACCATGAGGAGATCATGCGAGTGCCGGGACGCCCCCGCGCCCCGGTGAATGAGGCAGCGAGGACCGCTCAGTGGCAAAGCTCGACATCACCACGCTGACCCGGGCCGCGGACGAACTCCTCGAACGCGTCGAGAACCCGCACCGCCGGCGGATCTTAGAGAACTACCGCCGTCACGCGCTGCTCCAGGTGACCGGCCGGTGGGAGCAGATCTTCGTCCCGGAGATGACGGTGGAACACCCCGTCTGTTACCTCAACATCAACCGCGCGAGCGCCACGCTCGACGGGCCCGACGAGGTCGCCGCCTTCTACCGGACGCTCGCCGACAGCGGGACCAACGTCATGGTGCTCCAGGACGAGCAGCTCGCGGTGGCCGACTGGGGGCTCGCGACGGAGGCGACCTTCAACACCTACGCCCGCGGCCACGTGATCCCGGACGGCGACCCCGAGGGGTACTACCTCGTGCGTCAGCGGATCGCCATGCACTGGCCGTACGACGGGCGCGGGCGCCTGCTCGGCGGGCACCTGTACGAGCACGCCGACCTGACCGAGGTGCGGCGGATCACGGAGCCGGACTTCATCACCGTCGCCGACGCGCGCGCGAGGCTCGACCCGCTGATCCGTCCGCTGCCCGGCTGAGCTCAGCCGGGCAGGAGCCGCTCGCGCAGGAAGTCCACGACCCGGTCGCGGGCGGCGAGGGCCTGGTGGCCGGGCTCCTCGCGCACCTCGGCGGTCAGCACCGAGTGCGCAGCCCGGCCGAAGCCGCCGGCGTTGCCCGGCGAGGAGTCCAGCTCGATGACCTCGAAGGCGTCGCCGAGGTGCTCCCGCAGTGTCACGAACCGGTCCGGCGGGCTGGTGCGGTCGCCGGTGAAGCGCAGCCCGAGCACGCACAGGCCGGACCGGGCCGTACGGTCGACCACGGTGGCGAGCTCCTCCCGGGAGACGCCCGCGTCGCGCCGGCGGCCCTTGCTGACCGGGAGCGGCACGGACGGCTGGCTGAGCACCGGGGCGAGCACGGCGTCATCCACCGCGGCGGCGAGGGCGAACCCTCCGGTGAAGCACATGCCGATGACCCCGACGCCGGGTCCCGGGGTGCGGGCCGCGAGGTCGCGGCAGAGCTCGCGCAGGTAGTCCGCGATCGGCCGGCGCGCGTTGACGGCGAAGGCGCGGAACTCCGCCGACACGCAGACCCGGGCCACCGTCCCCGCGACGTACGGACCGGACATCGGGCGGCCCGGCGTGCCGAACAGCGACGGGATCGCGACCGTGAAGCCCTGTTTCACCAGGTGGTCGGCCAGACCGAGCACCTCGGGCGTGATGCCGGGGATCTCCGGCACGAGCACGACACCCGGGCCGTCGCCCTTCTCGTACACGTCGTGAGTGATCCCCGCCCCGGTGAACGGGGCGCTCTGCCAGCCGGTGAGTTCCGAAGTCGGCGCCGAACCTGTCACGGTGCCTCCTTTGCCGTCGCGTGCCCGTCATCATCGCGAACCCGGCGCGGGGCGTCGAGGCCTGCGGGTAAGGCTGCCGGCGCCAGGGCATGACATCGGGCGCTTCGGCCGCGCGTCGAGCGGATCGGGCCGCCAGCGTTGTCATCGAGATCCTTGGCCGGACGCGAGTTCGTTGAGCAGGAGCGTTTCGGCCAGGCACGCGTGTTCGAAATCGGCGAGATGCAGGTTCTCGTCGGTGCTGTGCGCTCGGCAGGTGGGGTCGGCTCCTGCGCTGGTGACGAGGATCGCCGTCTTGGGGAATGCCGCGGCGAATTCCGCGACGAACGGGATCGCGCCACCGCCTCCGATGTCGACGACGTCATTGCCGTAGGCGTCCTGGTAGGCCCGTCGTGCGGCGTCGTAGACGGGTCCGCGTGGATCGATGGCGTGCGGCTGTGCCGAATCGGTGGCGGTGACCTTGACTCGTACGCCCCCAGGTGCGTGTTCATGCAGGTGCCGGGCCAGCGCGGCGTGGGCGGACGACGCGTTGTCACCGGGTGCGAGCCGCAGGCTCACCTTGGCCCGGGCCACGGGTGTGAGGGTGTTGGACGCGTCGGCCACCCGGGGTGCGTCGATCGCCAGTACCGTCGCTGCGGGTTTGGCCCAGATCCGCTCCGCGACGGTGCCGCTGCCCAGGAGCGGGACGCCGTCGAGTACGGCGGCCTCGACTCGGAACCGTTCCTCGGGGTAGTCGACCGTCGGGCACCGGGCGGTGACGAGCCCGTCCACCGCGACGTCGCCGTGGTCGTCATGCAGGGTGGCGAGCAGCCGGCAGAGTGCGGTCAGCGCGTCGGGGGCGGCACCGCCATAGGTGCCGGAATGCGCGCCGTGTTCGAGGGTCCGCACCTCGACGACGCAGGCGGCGAGGCCACGCAGCGTGGTGGTGAACGCGGGGACGCCGACCGCGAAGCTCTCGGAGTCGGCGAGCACGATGGCGTCCGCGGCGAGCCGGTCGCGGTGGCGGTCGAGGAACGCGCCGAGACTCGGGGAGCCGATCTCCTCCTCACCTTCGATGAGGACCGTGAGTCCGACCGGCGGCCGACCGTCGTATGCCCGGATCGCCGCCAGGTGCGCGGCGATGCCGGCCTTGTCGTCGGCAGATCCTCGCCCGTAGAGCCGTCCGCCGGTCTCGCACGGTTCGAATGGTGGGTTCGTCCACGTGGAAGGGGCACCAGCGGGCTGAACGTCGTAGTGGGCGTAGAGCAGGACGGTGGGCCGGCCCGCGGGCGGCGGAAAATGGGCGAGCACGGTCGGCCGGCCGTCCTCGATGTCGTCCAGGATCTGGGTCTCGTGCGCGCCCGCCGCAGCGAAGAGTTCGGCTGTCATTTCCGCACAGCGGCGCAGCTCTGGCGCAGCGCCGGGGTCGGCGCTCACGGAGGGGATGCGTATCAGGGCCTTCAGGTCGGCCAGGACACCGGGCAGTACTCGCCGTACGGCTTGGCGAAGGTCGTCGCTCATCGAGTCCTCCGTCGGTCGATCCAGGTCGGGATGAGGGCGGCGACCAGCACGACGGCGGTCAGCGCGAATCCGGCCGCGTAGCCCACGTGTCCGGCCACCAGTCCGAAGCCGACGGCGCCGAAGCCCATGCCGCCGTCCCAGGCGAGGTTCCACAGCGCGCTCGCCCGGCCGAACTCCGGTTTCGGCGTTCGTTGGAACATCAGCGTCAGGGTGATGTTCTGAGCGGCCCCGAACCCGGCCCCGAAAAGTCCGGCTCCTGCGACCAGTAGGTACGGGTTGTGCAGCCAGACGAGTCCGGCAGTGCCGGCGGCGGCCGCGAGAACCGCGGGAAGGAGCAGGTGCGCGATGCCGTGGCGGTCGCCGTAGCGGCCCACGAGCCAGCGGACGAGCGGCATGGCCGAAGCCTGGACCAGCAGCGCCAGCGCGGCCGTGCCCCGCGCCCCGGCCGACACGGCAAGAGGCAGAAAGGTCAGCACGATTCCCGCCGCCACCGTGATGGCCGCGAAGATCATCACAGGTCGGGCAAGTCCGCCGTCGCGCAGCCCGCCCAGAACTCCCGTGTGATGCTCGGCTGATCCCCGCGCGGCGGGCAGGCCGGCCACCGCGGCGAGCGTGGCCAACGGCACCGCCGCCCCAAGGACGAACACGGCTCCGTAGCCGATGTGCGCGCTCAGCCACACGCCCAGCGGCAGGGCCACGACGGCGGGAACCCCTACGGCGACGCCGTACAGGCCCAACGCCTCACCGCGCCGCCGGTCCGGGACCAACTCGGCGACCAGCGTGGGACCGGCCACCACGACGATTCCCAGTCCCGCCCCCCGAGCCACGCAGGCGGCCAAGACCAGTGGCAGCGCAGGCGAGACCACCAGAACGGCCGACGGCACGCCCAGCAACAGCAGCCCCAGGGCGATCCCCGTGCGATAGCCGCATCGCCTCAGCACCGCCGGTACGGCGAGCTCCATCAGCACGGTGGCCGCCATCATCACGCCGGTCGACAGCCCCGCGCCCGTGTCGCCTGTCCCACTCGTCGCCACGTACAGCGGCACCACCGAAACCAGCAGGTAGAAGGCGGTGAGCGAACCGAGGGACGCAGTCAACAAAAGGATCATCTGACGGTTCAGCAACGTACGCCGCGCCGTTCCCATCTCCAGCTCGGTCACCGGAGCAGTGTTCTCCGGCGGCCGGCCTTCGCGGATCGGGCGAGCACCCTATCCGGTATCCCTAGATGTCGGATCCGGTATCCCTATCTGGAAATCTGTAGGCGTGAACGTGGATGCCGCAGGCTCGTCCTTCGTGGGGCGAGGCGAGGAACTCGCCGTGTTCCGCGAAGCCTGTGCCCGAGTCCGGCAGGGGTCGCCCGCGGCGGTGCTCGTCGGCGGTGAGGCCGGCGTGGGCAAGTCTCGGTTGGTGGCCGAATTCACCGCCGGGTTGTCGAAGAGGGAGCTCGTACTCCTCGGCGGGTGCGTGGAACTCGGCGCGAATGGGCTGGCGTTCGCGCCGTTCGCCGCGGTGCTGCGCACTCTGGTACGAGAGCTCGGCGTGGCCGGTGTCTCAGAGGTGTTGCCCTATGGCGAGGCGCGGGAACTGGGCCGGTTGCTCCCGGCGCTGGGATCGTCCGGCGGCGATGGCGCCGACGGTATGGCTCGCGCGCGCCTCTTCGAGGAGTTTCTGGCACTTCTTGCGGGTGTGGCCGAGCAGCGGTCCATCGTGCTGGTCATCGAGGACATGCACTGGGCGGATCGATCCAGCCGAGAGCTGCTCAGTTTCCTCCTCCGTAACCAGCACGCCGTTCCGGGCCTGCTGGTGATCGCCACTCACCGCAGTGATCAGATGCAGCGGTCCCATCCGCTGCGTCGCCTCTGGGCCGAACTGGACCGGTTGGCGTGGGTGAGGCGGTTCGAGCTCGGCCGGATGACCAAGAACGAGGTCATCAGCCGGCTTCGCGGTCTCCTCGGTCGCGAGCCGGACGCCCGGCTCGGCGAGGAGATCTTCCGGCGCAGTGCGGGTAACCCGCTGTTCGTGGAGGCCCTGTCGGCCGGGGCTGACGCGCCGGTGCCCGAGTCCATCCGCGACCTGCTTCTCACCCCGCTCGAGCAGCTGCCCGCCCGTACCCGGCAGGTCGTACGGGCCGCAGCGGTCAGTGGGGTTCGAGTCGGTCACCCGTTGCTCTCCGCGGTCACCGAGCTCGACGATGCGGCACTGACGAGCGAATTGCGGCCGGCGGCGGAATCGAACCTCATGCTGGTCGAGGAGAACGGTTATTCGTTTCGGCATGCACTGGTCCGGGAGGTGCTGTACGAGGACATGCTGCCCGGGGAGCGGACATTGCTGCACGTGCGCTACGCCGACGCGCTCGAGAAGGACTCCTCCCTTGCCTCGGACGGCCGCGCGGCGGTCGAGTCCGCCCATCACTGGTACGCGTCGAAACGCCGGCCCGCCAGGGCGCTGGCGGCCTCCTGGCGGGCCGCCGCCGAGGCTTCGGCATCGCTGGCCTATGCCGAGCAACTGCACATGCTCCTTCAAGTCCTGGAGCTGTGGGAATGCGTTCCCGACGCCGCGGATCAGATCGCGACGTCCCGCGACGAGGTGGTCGAGAAGGCGGTGCACGCGGGCATGGCGGCCGGCGAAGGCGGGCGGGCCATGGAGCTGATCGCTGCCGCCCTCCCGGAGAACGGCGATCCGGTCCGCGCGGGCCGGTTGCTCACGTGCCGTGGTGAACTGCGCTTCGTCCTCGGACTGCCGGGCGACGTGGCCGACCTCCGGGAGGCGGCGCTCCTCATTCCGGACGGCCACGATCTCCGTGCGTCCGTCCTCAACACGCTGGCCAACCGTCTGCTGACCATCCCGCGCGAGGAGGAAGGCCGCGCCGCCGCACGGGAGGCCATGGCGGCGGCACGGGCGACCGGCGACCCCAGGTCCGAGATCATCGCCACCGTCAACCTCGCCTACGCTCAGGCTCGCGCCGGCGACATCGACGCGCACCTGCCCCACCTCGTTGCCGCGCGAGCCATGGCCGACCGCATCGGTGACCACAGCGCCCTCATGCACGCCTACCGGTGTGAGGCGGACGTGCTGCAGAGCGCCGGTCGATACGAACAAGCGGCCGAGGCGGCCCGGCATGGTCTGCGCACCGCGGCCGAGGCCGGGCTGGCCCGTACGTCCGGTCCGACGCAGGCCGGCAATCTCGCCGAGGCGCTGATCGCCCTGGGCCGCTGGGACGAGGCGACCGAGGTGATCGATCATGTCCTCGACCTCACACCGCCTCCCAGCCTGCACGCTTACCTGCTGGTTCTGCGCGGAACGATCGCGCTGGGCCGAGGCGACCTCGACCTGGCCCGAACCTGCACGGACTACGCCCGCGAGGTCTTCACCCGGGGCACGTCCTACGCCCAGGACCATCTTCTGCTGGTGCACCTCGAAGTGGACCTGCGGCTCGCCCAGGGTCGACGGCCGGACGCCATGCGTCTCGTCGAGCAGGCGCTGACCACCGACGAGATCGAGACGAGCCCGCGCTACCTGTGGCCCGTGATCGAGGCCGGAGCCCGAGCCGGTGTCACCGGCCTGGACGGAACGGCGGCCGCGCTTCCGGTCATCGGCCCGGTCCAGCGCGCCCACCAGCTCACCTTCACCGCCGAGACACGAAGCCCCGACCGATGGGATCGCGTCGCGGCCGCCTGGGCCGACCTGCGGCAGCCCTACCCACAGGCCTTGGCACTCCTTCGGGCAGCCGAGGTGGCCGCGGACGCCGGAGACCGTGCTTTGGCACAATCGCACCTGAGCCGCGCCGCCGCCCACGCGGACCGGCTGTCCGCCCACCCCTTGCGTACCCGGATCGACCGGCTGGCGAGACTCGCTCGCATTTCCCTCACTCCGGCCAACGGGTCACGCGCGGAAGACGGACAGAAACGCTTCGACCTGACGCCACGTGAGCGTGAGGTGCTCGATCTGATCGCCGACGGTCGCACGAATCGCCAGATCGCCGAGGAACTGTTCATCTCGGTCAAAACCGCAGGCAACCATGTCTCCAGCATCCTCGCCAAACTCGGCGCGACCAGCCGCCTCCAAGCCGCCACCACCGCCCACAGACATCAACTCATCCGCACGACGGGGGAGGACATGGGCAGCGAATAAGCCATCGTCGAGCGCGATCGGTCTTCTCTCCGCGGGGGAACCACCGGAGGACGGATCACGTCCAATTCGGTGATGCCGGGCAAACTGTGGAGAAGCGACAGTTTCCGCAAGGGAGCCGGTGTCACGCTCGTCGTGGCGTCGCTGATCTACGCCGGTTGGATCGTCGCCGACCTCACCGTCCGCGACCTGTGGGTGTCCCTCCCCTTCCTGCTGGCGAACGCCTTCCTCATCGCCCTGCTCTTCGTCACCGTGTACGACAACTGGCACCGGCTGCCGCTCGCCGTCGCCACTCCCCCGGACCTCGCCGAGCCGTACGTGGCCGTGCTCGTGCCCACGTACAACGAGCCGCCCGCGATGGTGCGGCGCACCCTGGAGAGCGTGCTCACCCAGCGGTGGGGCCACGACCGCCTCGTCGTGGTGGTCGGCGACGACGGTCACCGCCCCGCCGTACGGGCGATGGTCGAGGACCTGCGGCAGCGCTTCCCGGCCGTGCCGCTGCACCACCACCTCCCGCCGCGCCGGCACACGCCGGAGCGGCGGGGCGACGCCAAGGACGGCAACCTCAACTCCATGCTGGACTTCGTCGTCCGCGCGTACCCGGAGATCGAGTTCGTCGAGACCCGTGACGCCGACGACCTCGTGGGCGACCCGGACTTCCTGCGGCACACGGTCGGGCACCTCGTGCGCCATCCGGACATCGCGTACGTGCAGACCGTCAAGGACGCGCACGTGAGTCCCGGCGACCCGTTCGGCAACCGACGCCGGTTCTTCTACCGGGGCATCATGCTCTCGCGGGCCGCCGCCGGGGCCGCGTTCCCCTGCGGCAGCGGGCTCGTGTGGCGGCGCTCGGGCCTGGCGGCGATCGGCGGCTTCCCCACCTGGAACCTGGTCGAGGACCTGTACTCCGGCTACCTCGCGCTCCAGCACGGGCTGCGCGGGGCGTACCTGCCGATCGACGGCGCGGTCGGCCAGGTCGCACCCGAGGACCTGCCCAACGTCTACAAGCAGCTCGGCACGTGGGCGATGGACACCATGCGGATCTTCTTCTGGCGGTCGCCGCTGACCACGCGCGGCCTGTCGTTCCGGCAGCGGCTGCAGTTCCTCGAGGTCGGGCTGTTCTACCTGTCGAGCGTGCCGACGCTCGTGCTGATCCTGACCCCGGCGAGCTGCCTGCTGTTCGACGTGCGCATGTTCTCCTCGCACGTCGTCGCGCACATCGCCTACTCGGCCCTGTACGTCGTGCTGCTCGCGGCCTACATGTACGTGCTGGGCAACGGCACGTCGTGGCGCGAGGTGGTGCGGGCCAAGCAGATGTGGGTGGGGCTGATGTTCGTCTACATCTCCGCCTGCCTGCGCGCGCTGTACTACGGGCCGCACCGCAAGCCGGCGTACCGGGTCACCCGCAAGGACCGGCGGGCCGCGCTGTACCTCAAGGAGGTGGCGCCGCACCTCGCCCTCCTCCTGCTGCTCGTCGCGGCCGTCGTCCGCCACCTGCTGTCGCTGCCCGGCTCGCCCGCGCATCGGCTCGACCTCGGCTCGGTCTTCTGGGCGGTCAGCTACGGGACCCTGCTCTGCGCCTTCATCCGGCGAAGCTGGTACGGGCTCGGAGAACCGCCGCCCGAACCCGGTGCCCGCGCCCCCGATCCGGCCGCCGACGTCGACGAGACCGCGCTGAAAGGCTGATACGTGACGGCGAGAACCTACTCCGAGCGCCTTGGCCCGATCACGGACCGGCAGCTCCAGGCCGCGCTCGACCGGCACGGGCTGGGCCGTCTCGTCGACGCCGAGCCGATCCCGCACGGGCACTTCGGGCAGAACCTCTTCCTGCGGAGCACCGGCGGGGAGTACGTGCTGCGCGGCAACCCGTCGTTCCCGGGCCAGTTCGCCGCCGAACGGTTCCACGTGGAGCTGCTGGCCGGGGCGACACGGGTGCCGGTGCCGACGCCGTACCGGATCGACCCGGATCCCGGCGTGTTCGGGTGGAGCTACGTCATCATGCCGCGCATGCCCGGTCTCCAGCCGTCCGACCCGGACGTCCGCGACCGCCTGGGCACCGTGGAGAGACACGGCATCGCGCGGGCGCTGGGCGCCAACCTCGCGGCGATGCACGCGGTCACCGCGGAACGGCCGGGCCGGTTCGCCGCCGGCACCGGGACGGCCGGCCCGCTGGAGGCGCCCGGCGAGTCGACCTGGAGCGCCGGGCCCCGCAGGCCGTGGACCGGCCCGTACGACCGGTGGGTGGCCGAACGCGTCACGCGCCGGCTGGAGACGGCCCGCGACCACGACCGGCGCGCCACCACCTCCGCCGACCTGACCTGGGTACGCGGCCTCCTCGCCGACGGCGCCGAGGCGATGGCCGAGCCGTTCCGGCCGTGCCTCGTCGTGGAGGACTACAAAGAGGGCAACGTCGTGGTGACCGGCGGCGGCGCCGACTGGACGGTCAGCGGCGTCTTCGACCTGGTCGAGTGCTACTTCGGCGACCCGGAGGCCGACCTGGCGCGGACGGCGTGCGCGTACCTCGACGAGGACCCCTCGCCGGCGCGCGCCTTCCTCGGCGCCTACCTGGCGGCGCGCCCGCCCCGGCCCGGATTCCGGCGGCGCGCGACGACGTACCTGCTCCAGGACCGCGCCCTGCTGTGGGAGTTCTTCCAGCGGCACCACCTGCGCTGGTGGCCGGAGACGTGGACGTTCCGAGACTGGGCGGGCCGCTATCTGTCCCTCCTGGAGCCGGTCCTGCCCGGTCCGGGCGGATAATCGGGCGATGCACCAACGAGACACGAGTGAGGTCGCCGAGCGACTGCACCTGCCGCCGGAGGCCGCCGCATGGGTGCGCGGGCTGGACGGCGAGACGCCGCCGGAGCCGCGCCTGCCGCCGTACGTGGAGGCGCCGGCGCTGCTCGACCGGCTCGCCGTCGACCCGCGGGACGTCGCGGAGATCCTCGCGGGCTGGCCGTCCGCCGAGTGGCCGCCCGACCTCCTCTGGCTGCTCGGGAAGGTCACCGCCGCCGTACGCGCGGACCTGGGCGGTGCCGGATGGCTGGTGCCCGGGCCCACGCTGCCGCGGGACCGCGGTCCCGCCTGGCGGCACTTCTACGTCTACGCCTACCTCGCCCTGCTGGAGGACGTCCGCGCCTACCACGCGCGGCGCGGCGTACCGGAGGAGGTCTCGTGGACCACGCTCGCCGACCTCGGCCGCAACCTCGCCATCGACCGGCGCATGAACGGCGAGGGCTGGCCCGTCATGCTGCAGTGGCTGACCCTGCACGTCCGCGGCGCCATCTACGAGCTGGGCCGGCTCCAGTTCCACCGGCGGCGCACCCCGGAGTCGCGGTCCCTGTCGCTGCACATCCCGCGGTCCGGCCCGCTCACCCCGCCGTCGTGTGACGCGTCGTTCGCGCGCGCCCGGGCGTTCTTCCCCCGGCACTTCCCGGACGAGCCGTACGAGGAGATCACGTGCGGCTCATGGCTGCTGGACCCGACGCTCGCGGAGTACCTCCCCGCCGACTCCAACATCATCCGCTTCCAGCGCCGCTTCGAACTCCAGCCGGGCGGCGAGGACGGCACCGAGGACTTCCTCCGCTTCGTCTTCGGCACGCTCGCGACACCACTGGACGAGCTGACGGCACGGACCACGCTCCAGCGCGCCGGCCTGGCGCACCTTCGCGCCGGCGGCCGCTGGCTCAACCGTACGGGCCGGATCGCGCTGGACGGCCGCCCCTGAGCGTCCCGCTCGCGGACCGTGAGACACGCCGGATCTCGTCGGTCCCGCACCGGCGGGTGGCCGCGGATCGACGGAGCCCGCCGGGCACGGGGCGCCCGTGCCCGGCGGGCCACGGGGTCACTGGCAGATGCTGCCCTTGCTGCTCATCGTGAGCACGTTGCAGGCCAGCTCTTCCTGGATCGCCACCTCAGCCTGTAAGCGCAGCACTTCCTCCATGCCGGTCACTCCTTTCCTCCGGGGTCGGACCAACGGCCTCCCTCGACGTGGCCTGGTGCTCGTCGAGGGCGTCAGGGGGGAACGCGGAATCCGTCAGGTGCCGCAGGGCGAGCAGGATCCCGGCCGAGCCGGACCACAGGTCGGCGGACAGCCGCTGTCCGGGTTCGCCCAGCCAGCCCACTCCGTCCTCGCGCGGGATCGCGTACCGGAACAGGCCGCGGGCACTGGTGAACGCGGCGTCGAGGAGTTCGGGGCGGCCCAGCCGCCGTCCGGCGTCGGCCAGTGTCACGGCGAGCCCGGCCAGGCCCGGGAAGAGTCCCGGGAACACGGCGAAGCGGACCGAGCAGGCGCGCAGGCAGCGTTCGAGCACCTCGGCCGCGCCGAGATCGAGGTCCGTCGCCACGCCGAACTCCGCCTCCGGGCGGTGCGCGAGATAGCGGGAGAGCACCGCGGCATATCCCGCGCTGCCGGCGAACAGGTACGGATAGACGCGGCGGTCGGCGTGGGAGGTCTTGAACCCCAGGCCGCCCACCGGAAGGGGCTGGGCGTACGCCAGGTCCTCCCCCAGCAGGCGCATGCCCCGGGCGAACAGCTGAGGATCGCCGGTACGGCGGTACAGGGCGTACAGGGCCAGTGCCACGCCGGCCCGGCCGCCGACCAGGCCGGACCGGTCGACCGGGCTCAGCCGGGAGGTGAGCTCCGCACCCTCGGGGACGCGTTCGAGCAGCCGCCGGGCCAGGTCCAGCCAGCGTTGCTCCCCGGTGCGCCGGTGGTGGATCAGCAGGCCGAGTGCGGTCCCGGCCGCGCCGCCGCCGAGCGTGGCGGATCCGCCGTTCAGCGGATGGGCCGCCGCCGAGGCGAGCAGGGTCTCCGCCGCGTCGGCCTCGCCGAGTTCGGCCAGCACGCAGGCGACGCCGGCACTGCCGTACAGCAGGCCGGGAGCAGAGGTGTCGGCCGCGGCCAGCGCGTCGTCCCTCAGCCGGCGTACCACGGCCTGGTCGCAGACGCGGCCGGCGCGGTGCAGCGCGTGCAGCACACCGGCGGTTCCGGCCGCGACCGCGCGGGTGTCGGTCTCATGGCCCAGCGGGCTGGTCGGGTAGACCCGCACCGGGTGGTCCGGCCGGGCCATCGCCTCCAGGGCGTCGGCGGTCCGGTCGGCCAGCCGGCGTAACGCGGCGACGGTGTCCTCGCGGACGGCCCGCGGGGCGGGCATCCGCGGGGCGGGCGGGCAGGCGTCCTCGGTCCGGTCGTGGCAGCGGGTGGCCCACCGCCACAGCCGGGGAGCGACCGGTGCCAGCTCGGTCAGGTCGGCGTGCAGGTGGTCGAGGACCCGCGGATGCCGTTCGGCCACCTCGTGCGCGGGAAAGACCAGCAGCAGCGCCAGCGCGGCCAGCCCGTACGAGTCGATCTCCCGCGGATCGCGGGAGATCGCCGACCGCGGGTCCGGGTGCAGGTAGCCGGGCGTGCCCATGATCCGCTGGACGTCCCCGACCGGCTGCACCGCCTCGAAGTCGACCAGCCGGGGCCGGTCGTCATCGTCGACGAGCACGTTGGTCGGGCTCAGGTCGACGAACACGTAGCCGAGCTCGTGCAGGCGACGCAGCCGCGCGTCGAGCCGGTCGAGCAGGGCCAGGCAGCGTCGGTGGTACTCGGCGAACGCCGCGGCGTCCGGCCCGATGCGTAACGCGGGGTTGTTCATCACCATCCACCGGTACAGCGGCATGCCGGGGACGAACTCGGTGACGAGATAGCTGTGCTCCCAGTGGTGGAACAGCTCCACGGGCCGCGGGCACAGGCCGGGTTCGCGGCCGTGCAGCGTCCGCAGGACCAGGTACTCGGCGTTCAGCCGCGTCTTGGCGTCGGCGCCGTCGGCGGTGTACCCGTTGTGCGCCTTCGCCTCCTTGACGAACACCGGGCCGCCGTCCGCCGAGCGGAACCGGTAGGCGCCGCCCGCGTTGCCGTGTCGGAGTACGGCGTCGAAGGTGTAGCCGTGCAGCGTGACCGGGCCCGTGGACGCGTCGGGCGGGCTCTGCCGGAACGGGTCGGAGACGCCGGGCGGCAGGTGGAACGCCGGCCGGCGCTCGTCGTCGATCCGTGAGCCGCCGGGCCCGGCCATCGTGGGTACGTGGTGGCCTTCCGCGTCGATCCGTACGTCGCCGCGGAACGCCCCGTAACGGTAGGAGACGCATTCGCTCGCGCCGAACCGGCGGTCGGTGAGCACGAAGGGTCCGCTGATCCCCGACAGGTCCTCCGCCAGCCGCCGTAACATCTCCCACGCGCACTGCTCGGTAGGCGGGTACAGGGTGCAGAACTTGCCGCTCTGCACCCGGTTGGCGTGCTTGTCGTGCGCCATCAGGAACGTGCCGCGGCCGGCCAGGTGCTTGAACGGCACGCCCGCCTCGGCACACGCCGTCGCCACCACGGCCAGCACGGGCTGGGCGTTCACCAGCGAACTGGACACATGGACCTTCCACCCCTGGTCGGGCAGGACGAGGCCGGCCGGCCCCCAGTGGGTCCACGCGCCCGAGTCGCGGCGCTTCCAGTCGCCGGGCATGACGCCCGCGTCGTAGCGCGGCCCCGGATCGGCGGTGTCCCAGGGTTCGTAGTAGTCCGGATCGGCGACCAGGAATGACATGTCCAGCGCCACCGGGGAACTCCTCTCACCGGGTCAGAAGACAGTCAGGCCGTACGCGCTGAGGATCTCGGTGATCGGCTGGAAGAACGTGACGCCGCCCGAGGAGCAGTCGCCGGTGCCGCCGGAGAGGACGCCCAGCAGGGTCGAGCCGTCGTACAGAGGGGCGCCGCTGTCGCCCGGCTCGCTGCAGATGTTCGTCTCGATCAGGCCGCTCACCGTGCCCTCGGCGTAGTTCACCGTCGCGTTCAGGGCCAGCACCGTGCCGCAGTGCACGCCGCTCGTCCCGCCGCGCATGCAGACCCGCTCCCCGACGTACGCGTTGCCGGCCCTGGTGATGTCCTGCTGGCCGACCGTGCCGTCGTGGGGCACGTTCCCGGTGTAGCGGACGACGGAGTAGTCGTTGCCGGGGAAGCTCGTGCCGGCGGTCGGGCCGATCAGGGCGCCGCCGACGGTGTACCAGGTGGACACGACCGCCCCGCAGTGCCCGGCGGTGACGAAGTAGTACGCTCCCCCGCCCGTGACGTTCGCCCCCGCGGTGCAGCGGTACGCGCCGCCGGTCACCGGGTCGCCGCCGCTCAGCCGCAGGCCGATGACGCCGTCGATCCGCCGCAGCCGTACCGCGTCGCCGAAGGGCCTGGTCGCCGCCCGGACCCGGGCGAGCCGCGCGCCGGTCACCGTACGGTCGGCGAGCACGACGACCGTGCCCGAGCGGGGGTCGAGCAGCGAGGCGGTGCCGGCGACCGGGCCCAGCGTCCGGGCCACCTGCCGGGCACGCGTCTCGCCGGAGGCGGTGTCCGCCCGGGCGGCGGAGGGAACGAGCAGCACGGCGGCGACCAGGGCGACGGCCGCGCCGATTCCTCTTCCGATCCGACGACGCCGTGGTCTCACGTGGTCCTCCTCCTGCGCGGCGTACGCGGCGGATGCACCCGCCCGGCCACATTGTGAGATGGCGTTCAGCCGCCGTACAGGTCCTGCTCGAGACCGGATCGGGCCAGCTGACCGCATCACTCGCTACGGCGAGCTCGTGGGTTGACGTAGAACGTGGCTCCGGCGCCTGGCCGGCCGAACGGCCGCGACCATGCCACCGGCCGCGATCAGCGCGCCGCCGGCCGCGATGAGCAGCTGGGGCAGCCACGGTGGGAGGTCCAGGAAGCCGGTGATGCCGAGAATCCGATGCATGCCCCACGGCAGCAGCGCCATCTGGTCGTTCCACACCGACAGCGAGTTCTCCAGCCCGGCCGCCCAGAGTGTGGCGCCGAGCAGAGCGAGCGGGGCGCCGACGGCGACGAGGACCGGTGCGACGGTGAACCGGGCGCCGAGGGCGCGGAGTGCCAGGTACGCGGCGACCGGTACCCAGAGGAAGGCCGCAAAGGCGATGGTGATGTACAGCGACCGCGCCTGCGGCCGGGTCCAGAAGTCGAACCAGTACCGGCCCGGTCCGTGCCCGGCCAGAGCGCAGAGCAGCACCAGGGTGCGCACGACGGCGGCTCCGCCGACGGCCGCGTACAGGCCGAACCGGTCGTGGCCGCGCAGCCACCCGCGCAGCACCCCGGCGAAGACTCCCCACCCGCCGAGGGTGACCAGCAGGTGGGCGGGCGAGGCGAACCAGCTGTAGGCGGCACGGCTGAGCGCCAGTGCGGTCGCCGGCAGCGCCCACACCAGCACCCGGTCCAGGGCGGTGGGCGGCGGGCCGAGGTCACCGACGCGCCACGGTCTCGTGGTGCCGAGCCACAGCGCGCGCAGGGCCGCGGCACCGGGCGGGCGCCGGCCGCGTGTCAGCGCCCGCAGCAGCCGCTGCCCGGCGGAGGTGCCCAGAGCCGGCGCCGCGACGAGGACGAGCAGCAGTCCGCGGGCGAGCCAGGCCATCGCCGGGTCCCGTTCCGCACGGGCCAGCCCGATGTCGGCCGCCGGGAAGGAGTACGGCGGCAGATCAACGTCGCCGGTGTACCGCCGCCGGTGCTCGTCGCGTGCCGCGGTGTACCGGGACCGAGCGGCCAGCCACTGCGTGCGAGCGTGCGCCGACCCGGTGTCCAGCCATTGCGCGTGCCGCAGGAACATGGTCCGGTACGCCGCCAGCGTGCCGAACAGGTCGACCTCATAGTCCAGGGCGTCGGCGAAGGACCGGCGCTGCGCCGGGTCGTGCCAGGCGGTGGGGTCCGTCGTGGCGAGCAGTTCACGCATCCGCCGCGCCGTGGCGATCGCCTCGTCGCCCTCCCGGATCGCCTCGTCCAGGTGGTCCCGGCTCACCGCGTAGATGCTGTCGAGCACGGCGCCGTCGCCGGTGACGATGTCCCATTCGAAGATCCACATCATCGGCGGGGGTTCCAGGCCGAGTGCCTTGACCGTGCGCCGCGCGTACGGTCCGATGTAGAGCCCGTTGGTGATCGCCCGGCGGGACAGCGCCAGCACCTGGCCCATCGCCCGCACGGTGGACGGATCGGTGCTGAACGTCTGGCGGATCCAGTCCGCGGACAGCCGCGCCGGATCGGCGTCCGGGTCGGCGGCCAGCCGCGCCGCGGTGTAGACGTTCAGGTCGAACATCTGCCAGAAGCCGGCGCGCAGGTAGAGGGTGCGTGGCCCGGCGCGCAACGGTCCGCCCATCTGGGACCAGGTCCAGATGCCCTCGATATGGGGATTGGCGGCCAGGAACGTGCGCAGCGCCTCCTGGTGCAGCGTGGTCAGGTCGTTGGGCAGCGACCTTCGCCGGCGACCGCGAGCAGCGCGCGCAGCATGGCGCGCACCGAAGCCGGAGTTCTCACCGCGATCCGTGAGGTGTAGTCCCAGCCCGGGAAGCGGTAGGCGGCGCCGCCCTCGCCGACCCTGACCACCAGCCCGTCCGCGTACGGCAGCGCGGTGAACAGCTCGCGCAGCCCGGCCTGGTACACCGTCCAGAGCCGGGTGCCGCCGGTCGCCAGGCCGCCGAAACGCCGCTGGAGGTACCGCTGCAGCGGCGGTGACAGCGCCAGCATGTCGGTCGCGAAGTAGACCTTCATCCCCGCGTCGTGCGCGTACCGCCAGACCGGGCCGAACGCCGCGACCATCGCCTTGGCGCGGGCGAGGTGGACGTCTCCGGCCGGGTACACCTGATGTCCGTCGCCGATGCCGGCGAAGGTGACGTACTCCAGGAAACCGGGCACCACCACGCCGTTGTAGCCCTCGGTGAGCCCGTGATCGACCAGCTGCCGGAACTGGGCCGCGATCCGGGCGACGGCCGCCGTGTCCACATAGGGCGGCCCGGCGAGAACGGCCGGCCCGACCACGTCGGTGTTGAGGGAGTAGTCGTCGCCGGCGGCGAAGCCGGCCGGGTCGTCGGGCAGCCCGACCGACCCGGTGTCCAGCAGCCGCAGGCCCAACCGGGGCGCGCCCCGCTCGTCGTTCCGGCCGGCCGGCAGTACCTCGTCGCCGGAACGGATCCGGTCGGCCACCGTGTACAGCCCGCTCGCGGCACCGGCCGGGTGCGCCGCCCGCAACACCAGGCCGGCAGGGGTGCGCGCCAGCCGGTACGCCTCGTCGGACGCGCCGCCGGCGCCACCGGCCAGTTCGACCCTCAGCACGGGCCCGCGTGCCGCCCCCGGCCGGTCGACGACGGCCGGGCGGGGCTCGCCCCGGCCGGCCAGCGCATCGGCCACCGCTCGCGCGGCCAGCCGTACCGGGAGATCGTCGGGAGCGACGATCCGAGTGATCGGCGGCGCGGCCGCCACCCCGCGCGGCGCCGCCGCGGCGAGGTCTTCGTGCGGTATGTCGGCCGGTTCGAACGACAGGCCGAGCGCGACGCCGACCTGATAGGCGACCGCGGCGCCGACGCCGAGCAGACCGGCCACGGCGGCGACGACCACCCATGGGCGCGTACCGCGTGCGGCGGACACATGCCGGTCGGTGGCCACGCGCACATGCTAAGCCGGGTCAGGGCGGCGAGACACCGTCAGGTCGTACCGGACGGTGGCGGCCCTGGGCGCCGGGGTGTGGACGCCCGCCCCTCGCGACGGCCGCCGGACGGTCAGGACTCCTGCGGGGGAGTCCCCGTGTAGGCGGCGGTCGTGCGGGCCGCCGCCGCGCGGGCCTGCTCCTCCGTCTCGCCGCCGGCGATGTGCGCCTCGCACCAGCGTTCGCTGCTCAGGGCCATGAAGCGCCGACCCTCCTCCGAGGCGGCCCACGCGGCGCCTTCGGCCGGGTCGAAGGATCCACCCGAGGACAGGTGGAGGTCGAGGCCGAGCAGCCCCGACTCCCATCCGATGCCGACCGCGCCCGGGCCGAACTGGTTCCAGTGGTCGTCCACCGCCATCGTGTGCTCGAGCTCGAACCGGGTGCCGCCCGCCGCCGGCTCCGGGACGAAGCGGACCTCCACCCGGCTGCTCGCACCGGCGAACTCCCACGTCGTCACGAAGCTCTCCGGCGGGTCGCACCGCTCGATCGTGCCGCCGGCGTTGCC
This sequence comes from Actinoallomurus iriomotensis, assembly GCF_030269445.1. Classification (GTDB taxonomy): domain Bacteria; phylum Actinomycetota; class Actinomycetes; order Streptosporangiales; family Streptosporangiaceae; genus Actinoallomurus; species Actinoallomurus iriomotensis. Next base: position 259,738 of record NZ_BSTJ01000010.1, on the reverse strand, counting down.
CTCGATCTGGAACCGGCCGCCCTCCTTCAGCTCGCCGGAGATCGGCAGGAACCAGCGTGCGATCCGCTCGGGCTTCGTGCAGGCGTCCCACAGCTCCTCGACGGTGGCGTCGTAGGTCCGGGTGAGGGTCACGACGCGGGCCTCCCCGGCTTCCAGGACGCGGTCGCCGACCGTACGGGTCACGCTGTTGAGCTGCTCGATGACGTCGATCACTGTTCCTTCTCCTTTGGCTGACGGCGCTCGCGGCGACCTCGGGCCAGTTCGGTGGCCAGCGCGTCCAGGTGCGGCGTCCAGTAGCGCCGGAACCGGTCGAGCCACTCGTCGACCTCGCGCAGCGGCGCGGAGTCGACCGCGTAGAGCCGCCGGGTCCCCTCGGGGCGTACGGTCGCGAAGCCGCCGTCGCGCAGCACCCGCAGATGTTGCGACACCGCGGGCTGGGAGATGCCGAACTCCTCCTGGATGACCGCGCAGACCGCACCGGAGGTCTGCTCCCCGTCGGCGAGGAGCTCCAGGATCCGCCGGCGCACCGGATCGCCGAGAACGTCGAACGCGTGCATGGCGACGACGTTATCGGCTATCGCTTATATAAGTCAAAGCGAATATTAGTCCACCGCCACCACGATGTCGCTGACCAGGCCGAAGTGGTCCGAGGGCCACACGCCGCCCGTAGACGTGGCGAAGGCGAGTGAGGTGTGACGTGGCTCGCCGAGCGCGCCCTTGCGGCGCGTGAAGATGTAGTCGATGCGCCGCGACGGCTCGCGGGCCCGGCGCGCGTAGTCGTTGACGCGGGAGAACGTCTCCCCGGCCGACCCGTCGCCGCCGTGCACCCACGCGTCGGCGAAGCACACGCTCTCACCGTCCACCACGTGCAGGCCCCGCAGGTAGCGGATCTCGTCGGCGTCCGGCTCGGCGTTGAAGTCGCCCATGATGACCGGCGGCAGGTCGCCGGTGAGCTCGGCGGCCCGCGCCGCGATGAACCGCACCTGCGCGAGACGCGCCGCTCCGTGGTCGCCCTGCCAGTCCAGGTGGGTGACGAACACCGGGAGCAGGCCGGCGGCCGACTCGACGGCGGCGTACAGCAGCGACCGCGTCTCGGCGCCCGGCGGAGTGGGCAGCGGGAGGACGCGCTGCTCGCGGATCGGCAGCCTGCTCAGCAGCGCGTTGCCCAGGACGCCCTCGTCGAACCGCGCGGCGGGCGCGTACGCCACCTCGTACCCGAGCCCGGCGGCGATCGCCGCCGCCTGGCACGAGCCGGACCGCTCGTCCCGCATGACCTCCTGCAGGCCGACGAGGAGCGGAGAGCGCCGGGCCAGCTCGGCCTTGATCAGGCCGAGCCGGTCCTTCCAGGGTCCACGCCGGCCCCAGATGTTGAGCGTCGCGACGCGTACGGTCGTCATCGCCCGGCCGGGCGCAGCCGCAGGGTCAGCACCTGGAACGGGCGCAGGGTGAGCGAGACGCTCCCGTCGTCGGCGAGCGATACCGGCCGGTCCGGCAGCGGCCGCTCCAGCAGGTCGGTGACCTCCACCCCGGCGACCGGGAACGACGTGCGCAGCCGCGTGTCCGCCCGCCCGCCCAGGGACTCGTAGACGCGCACGACCACGTCGCCGGACCGGTCGTCGGCCAGTTTGACCGACTCGACGGCGGCCGCCTCACCCTCGACCGACACCAGCGGCGACGGGCCGGATCCCCCGGCGGTCACCCGCAGCGGCAGGTTGAGCGCGTACCCGCCCGCCACCGCCCCGGCGACCGTCGCGCCGGGCAGCAGCGTGTGGGACATGTGGTGCCGGCCCTGGTCGGCCTCCGGGTCGGGGCTGCGCGGCGCGCGTACGAGGCTGTAGCGGGCGGTCGTCGTCGTGCCGCCGTCCTCGCGGGTCGTACGGGTGACGTCGTGGCCGTAGGTGGCGTCGTTGGCCAGGGCGATGCCGTAGCCGGCCTCGGCGAGCCGGATCCAGCGGTGGCAGGAGATCTCGAACCGGGCCGAGTCCCAGCTCGTGTTGGTGTGCGTGGGCCGGTACACGTGGCCGAACTGGATCTCGGCCGCGGACCGGTCGGCGTGCACGTCGAGCGGGAACGCCAGCTTGAGGATCTTCTCCCGCTCGTGCCAGTCGATCTCGGTGTCGATCCGTACGGCGGGGCTGCCGGCGGTCACGGTGATCGTCTGGGAGATCCGGGAGTCGCCGAACGACCGGTCCACGCGCACGGACGCGACCAGCGGTCCCGCGTCCACCACGGTCACGGCGTCGGCGCCGGTGAGGTCGGTGTGCCGCCGCCGGTAGTGCCGGTCGACGTCCCAGGCGTCCCAGTGGTTGGGCAGGTCCGGGTGGAGCTGGAGCAGGTTGCCGCGGGACCCCGGCGCGAGCACCTCGCGGCCGGCCACGAGGTCGCGTACGGAGGTCAGCAGGCCGTCCGCGTCGATCTCCACCCGGACGAGGCCGTTGTCGAGGACGCGCCCGTCCACGGTCACCGGCCCGAGCGGCCCGAATGGCGCGGCGGCGCCGAGCGGCGCCGTCCCCGAGCCCGGGACCTCGGTGAACACCGCCACGGACCCGTCGGCGAGCGGCTGGACGCCGGCGTCCGGGGGCAACGCCGCGGCCAGCTCTGAGGGCACCGTCACCACCTCGGCGCGCGCCCGCGGGCTCGTGTTGAACACCTGTCCGGGGCCGCCCTCCCCCGCCAGCGCGGCCGTCGCGGCACGCGTGATCTCCCGCAGCTCGGCGTGCACCCGGGCGTACGTGGCCTCCGCCTCCCGGTGCACCCAGGCGATCGAGGAGCCCGGCAGGATGTCGTGGAACTGGTGCAGCAGCACGGTCTTCCACAACCGGTCCAGGTCCTCGTACGGGTAGTCGAAGCCGGCGGTCAGCGCGGCGGTGGCGGCCCACAGCTCCGCCTCCCGCAGCAGGTGCTCGCTGCGGCGGTTGCCCGCCTTCGTCCGCGCCTGGGTGGTGTACGTGGCGCGGTGCAGCTCCAGGTACAGCTCGCCGGCCCAGACCGCCGCGTCGGGGTACTCCGCGCGGGCGGCGGCGAAGAACGCGTCCGGGTTCTCCACCACGACCTTGGGCGACCCTTCGAGGTCGCGCAGCCGCCGGGCCTTCTCCAGCATCTCCCGGGTGGGGCCGCCACCGCCGTCGCCGTGGCCGAACGGCAGCAGCGAGCGGGTGCCGCCGCCCTTGTCGGCGTAGTTGCGCACGGCGTGGCCCAGCTCCGCCCCGGCGAACGTGCCGTTGTAGGTGTCGGCGGGCGGGAAGTGGGTGAAGATCCGGGTGCCGTCGATGCCCTCCCACCAGAACGTGTGGTGCGGGAACTTGTTCGTCTGGTTCCAGGAGATCTTCTGGGTGAGGAACCACTCGTTGCCGGCCAGCACGGCCAGCTGCGGGTACGCCGCGGTGTAGCCGAACGAGTCGGGCAGCCACACGCCGCGGGTCTCGACCCCGAACTCCTCCAGGAAGAACCGCTTGCCGTGGACGAGCTGACGAGCCAGTGCCTCCCCGCCCGGCAGGTTGCCGTCGGCCTCCACCCACATGCCGCCGACGGGCGCCCACTGCCCGGCCTTGGTGGCGTCGCGCATCCGCTGGAAGATCTCCGGGTAGCGGTCGCGCACCCAGGCGTACTGCTGCGCCTGCGAGCAGGAGAACACCAGCTCGGGGTAGTCCTTGGCGAGCGCGGTCACGTTGGCGAACGTCCGGGCGGTCTTGCGCTGGGTCTCGCGGAGCGGCCACAGCCAGGCGCTGTCGATGTGCGCGTGGCCGGTGGCGGAGATGGTGTGCGCGCTCGCGTTCGCGCGCCGGGAGAGCACCTCGGTCAGCGTCTCGCGCGCCCGCGCGGCGGTGCCGGCGACGTCATGGATGTCCAGCTCGTCCAGCATGCGTTCGAGCGCGCGCAGGATCTCGTGGCGGCGTGGGTCGTCCGTGGACAGCTCGTGCATCAGCTCCGACAGCACCTCGACGTCGAGCCGCAGGTGCCAGACGTCCTCGTCGAGCACGGCGAGGTCGGCGCCGCCGAACCGGTAGAGCGGCTCGTCGCCGGCGGTCGCCGGGTCGCCCAGCGGCGTCGGGACGAACCCGTCGCCGAGGATGTCGGGGTTGGCGGCCATCTCGACGAGCAGGCCGACCTCCTCACCGCCGTTCACGGCGTCGCCGACCGGGACGTACTGGTTCAGCGGCTCGATGCCCTTGATCGGCCGGCCGCCGAGGTCGTGCACGAGCCCCTCGGCCTGGAAGCCCGGCCCGCGGCCGGTGAACCCGAGGTCGAAGACGGCCTCGACGCGGCGGCCCGCCCACTCCGCCGGCACGCTCGCGGTGGCCCGCAGCCAGCTCGTCGCCCAGGCGCGGCCCCAGGGATCACCCGGCGCGAACGGGACGTAGGCGGCGTCGAGGGCCTCGGCGACCGGCACCGGCTCGCCTGGAACGTGCCAGACCTCGACCGTCATCGGGCGCCGCGCGGCGTACGTCGCGGGCACGACGCGTTCGCGCATCACCCGGTCCAGCCGGTCCTCGACCTGCCTGCGATCGTCGTGCATCAGCGATCCGCCTTCCCGCGTAGATACCCGAGCTGAGGAACGTCCGTCTCGTAGCGTTCGAGGAGCCGCCGTGCCACCGTGACCGAGTCGACCAGCGGGTGGGTCGCCAGCGCGCGCAGCGCGGCGGCCCGCGAGCCGGTGGTGGCGGCCTCCAGCACCGCGCGCTCGACCGCCTTGACCGTGGTCACCAGGCCCAGCGCGTGGCCGGAGAGCGGGTCGGCGGTGACCGGCCGCGCGCCGTTGCCGTCGACGAAGCAGGGCACCTCGACCACCGCGTCGTCGTCCAGACCGCTGAGCGTGCCGCGGTTGCGCACGTTGAGGATCAGGGTGGTGCGCTCGTCGTGCGCGATCGCGTGCATGAGCGCGAGGGCGACCTTCTCGTATCCCCCCGACTCCAGGTCGGCGGCCGCGCGCTCACCGGCGCCCGCCGCCTCGCGGTTCTCGGCCATGTAGGTGGAGTCGCGCGCCCGCCGCGTGGCCTCCCACGCCTCCAGCGCGGAGCCGGGAGCACCCGCGGGGCGCGCGTAGAAGTCGCGCTGCTGCTCCAGCACGAGCGCGCCGCGGTTCCGCTCCGCGGCGCGCATCGCCGCGACCGCGTCGCGGTTGAAGTCGTAGTAGTGCAGGTACTCGTTCGGGATCGCGCCGAGCGCGCGCAGCCACTCGGCGCCGAACAAGCGGCCCTCCTCGAAGGAGGTGAGCGCCTCTTCGTCCGCCAGCAGGTCCGGGAGCACGTCGCGGCCGCCGACGCGGACCGCCCGCAGCCAGCCCAGGTGGTTGAGGCCGGCGTAGTCGAACCAGGCACTCGCCGGGTCGACGCCGAGCGCGGCGGCGACGCGGCGGCCCAGCCCGATCGGCGTATCGCAGATGCCGATCACCCGGTCGCCGAGGTGCCGGGACATCGCCTCGGTCACCAGGCCCGCCGGGTTGGTGAAGTTGATGACCCAGGCCTCCGGCGCGACGGCGGCGACCCGCTGGGCGATCCGCACCGCGACCGGGACGGTGCGGAGGCCGTACGCGATGCCGCCCGCGCCGACCGTCTCCTGCCCCAGGACACCCTCTTCCAGGGCGATGCGCTCGTCGGCGACGCGCCCCTCCGTACCGCCGACGCGGATCGCGGAGAAGACGAAGTCGGTGCCGGTCAGGGCCTCGTCGAGGTCGCTGGTCGCCGTCACCGACGGGGCGTCCGGGACCCCGGCCGCCTGGTCCGCCAGCACCCGGCCGATCACGGCGGTGCGGGCCGGATCGAGATCGTGCAGGACCACCTCGGTGACGCGGCCCTTGCCCCTGTCGGCCAGGAGGGCCCGGTAGACGAGCGGCACGCGGAATCCGCCTCCGCCCAGGACGGTCAGCCTCATGCTCGGATCACCATGCGAGCACGTTAGCGTGCGTACGGCCGGTCTCCGCCCGTGCGCGCGACCGGCGCCCGCCCGCGCGTACGGCCGGTCCGCGTCCTCGCCTACGGCCGGCGCAAGTCATCTCCCGGACATTAGAACCTGACTACGCGTCAGGATCAACGCCTTCCGCGTCTCCGGGCCGGTGTCTGCTGTTCGTGACGGCGACCCCCGCGAACGAGGTCGCCGATGCTCCGCCCGGGTCCTCGACGGCCGTGGCGAGCACGGCGCGGAACCGCTCCCCGAACGCCCGGGCGGTCGTCCGTTCGAACCGGCCGGTGCGGTACTCCGGCCTGAGCCGCCGGCCCTCCCGTCCTTCTCAGCCGCGCTCCTCGCTCCGGAGCGCCGCGACGGCGGCCTCGTCCAAGGCCTTGGAGACCCAGTAGGCCAGGTCCGAACCGGACATCTCCGCCGCCTGCTCCCACCGCCGCTGCCGCTCCGAGTCGATGTTCATCTTCAGCACGAACGTCGACACCTCGTCCTCGGGCGCCGCCACGGACCGGCCGCCCCTCAACCGCCTCCGGAGCTCGGCGACCGACCAGCCGTGGTGCTCCGCCTGGTCGAGCCACTCGTCCTGTTCCTCGGCGACGAGCGTGACCACCTCGGCATGGTGTTGCATGCTCAGTTTGTCCCGTCGACGGGACACCGGGAACGCACGGGCGATCCACGCGTAGTTTCTCAGCGTCTGGTAGGAAAGACCGGTCCGATCGATCGCGTGCCGATAGCGGTCGGGATAGGTCTCCCGCCCATAGATCAACCAGTCGGCGAGCCACCATGCGGAAGCATCCGAGATAACCGCGATCTCCTGCCCGACGCTCACCCACGAATCCAGCGGCATCGCGTCGGGAAGAGTCAAGCTCGTTCGCCGGGTCAAGGCACGCTTGTCCAACGAGAGCCGCTTGTCACCGTTCGCAGCAACTGTCATCGTCATCTTCTTCCTATCTACTGCGCGCGTGTGGCGGAGGTCCACACGTCAATAGACGTGGCAGGCCGGTGAGCTGTGACCTCGGCCTGCTCAGCGCATGGTTCACAGGCCGTCGGAGCGGAACACGGCCCTCTTCTCCGGCGGCACCACGGGTCAGCGGTCCAGGCGATCACGCGAGAAGAAGCCCGGAGTCGGGAAGCGCTGCCGTGCGGCGCATGAATTGGCCGCGACGCGGCCTTCAGGGTCCCTTTTCGGAACCTCGTTTCCCGGCACACCACATCTTCCCCCTCTCATGCTCCCGAATAGGAATTCTGGTCCGGCCGCGTGTACCGCTCCAAGGTTTGCCAGGCGTTGCATCAGAGTTGCAGTGCACCGAACAGCGTTCTACTTTTGGCGGGATGGACGGCATATCGATGGCTCGAAGCCGCGAAATCGCCCTGTCCGGGGGTGACGCTCGCGGTGTGCGCGAGACGATCCGGGATTCATGGCAGCGCTCGCGGCGCCACGGCATCCGGCCCGACCGGCACCTGCCACCGATCGAGCTGCACGACGACCTGGTCGGCGACCTGCGGAGGGAACACCCGCTGGCCCGGGTCTGGCCGATGTTGTGCGACACCATGCGCTCGGTGACGTCCGAGCCGGGCAATCTGATCTTCGCCAGTGACGCCGACGGCCGTCTCCTGTGGATGGACGGCTCCAACACCGACCTGCGCCGGGCCGAGCGCGTCAACCTCGTCCTGGGCGCGCGCTGGAGCGAGGAGGCCGCCGGCACGAGCGGCGTCGGCACCGCGCTGGCCCTGCGCCGCCCGTTCCAGGTGCAGGGCGCCGAGCACTACCTGTCCGCCGTCACCGCCTACACGTGCACCGCCGCGCCGATCCGTGACCCGATGACCGGAGCGTCCCTCGGAACCATCGACCTCACCCACGCGACCAAGCACTCCGACGCGATGGTGCTGTCCCTGATGACGACGGTGGCCAGGCTCGCCGAGGCCGAGCTGCGCACGGTCGCGCTGCAGCAACAGGCCCGGACGCACGCCCGGTACGGCGAGCGGCTCTCCCGCCGGTCCGGCACGCACAGCGCTCTCGTCACCGCGGACGGACAGGTCGTGCACGCGGCACCCCACGGATGGCTGCCCGCGCGGCTGCCGGCCGCGCTCGACGAGGGGCAGCTCGTCCTGCCGACGGGTCAGGCCGTGATCGCCGAACGGCTCGCGCCCGGTGGCCCGTTCCTTCTCGTGGCGCACGAGGCCGACGTCGACCAGGTCCTCTCCCTGGAGGCGCTCGGCCGCGACCGGGCACGGCTGCGGGTCGCGGGCATGACGCACGAACTCGGCGGGCGGCACAGTGAGCTCCTCACCGTGCTGGCCGCCAATCCGGGCGGCCTGGGCGCCGGCGAGCTCAGGCGCGAGGTGTACGGGGACGCGGGGAAGGCCGTGACGCTGCGGGCCGAGCTCGCCCGGCTCCGCTCGGTCCTGGGCCACCGGCTCGTGTCGGAGCCCTACCGGCTCACCGGCCAGGTCACCGCGGACTTCCTCGATCTGGACGCCGCCGTGGTCAGGGACGCTCCCTCCGCGCTCCTCGACCGCTATCCCGGTCCGCTGCTGCCCAGGTCGGCGGCCCCCGGCGTGGTCATGCTCCGCGCCCGCCTCCACGAACGGCTCCGCGCCCGGCTGCTGGCGGCGGGCGACGTCGACACGCTGCTCCGATGGCTCAACACCCGCCACGGCCGGGCCGACGCGGAGGTCATCCGGTCACTCGACCGCCTGCACGGGTAGAGCCGTACCGGTCAGGCGCCGGAGATGGTGCGGAGGATGCCGGCGACGGCGGCGGCCACTCCGTCGCGTGCGGGGCGGAGGTACTTGCGGGGGTCGGTCAGGTCCGGGTCGGCAAGCACTTCGCGTACGGCGGCGGTGAAGGCGACGTTGAGCTGAGTCCCCACATTGATCTTGGTGAGGCCCGCGGCGACGGCCTGCCGCAGGTCCTCGTCCAGGACGCCGCTGGATCCGTGCAGCACGAGCGGCACCGGCACGGCGACGCGGATCTCCTCGATCAGACCGATGTCGAGGCGTGCCGCCTTGACGGTCATCGCGTGTGAGCTTCCGACCGCGACGGCGAGCGCGTCGACGCCCGTGCCGGAGACGTACTCCGCGGCCTCGGCCGGCTTCGTGCGCGCGGTCGGCGAGTGCACGCCGTCCTTGCCGCCGACCTCGCCGAGTTCCGCCTCGAGCCAGAGGCCGTTGGCGTGCGCCCAGTCGGCCGCCGACCGGGTGGCAGCGACGTTCTCGGCATAGCCGAGCCGCGACGCGTCGTACATCACCGAGCTGAAGCCCGCGTCCGCGGCCCGGTGCAGCAGGTCGAGGTCGTCGACGTGGTCGAGGTGCAGGGCGACCGGAACGCCGGCGGTCTCGGCGAGCCGGGCGCAGGCCGCCGCGAGGGGCTCGACCCGGCCGTCGTGGTAGCGGACCGCGTTCTGGCTGATCTGCAGGATCACCGGGGCGGCGGCCAGCTCCCCGCCCGCCACGATGCCCTCGGCGTGCTCAACGGTGATGACGTTGAACGCCCCGACGCCGCGGCCGGCCTCGCGCGCCGCGGCGACCAGCTCGCCGGTACCCGTCGGTGACACACGACCTCCATCGAAAAGAGCTCTGAACTGGGGGTTGACGATCCCAACGAGTCCCAACTATAACCATGTAATCCCGAATTAACCAGGATGAAACGCAACTTCGATTGGTGGCTCACCGTGCCTGACCTGCTGGTTGGCCTCGATGTGGGGACCAGTTCCGTCAAGGCCGCCGTCTGCACGGCCGAAGGCCAGGAGCTCGCCCACGGAAGCGCTCCGCTCGCCTGGCGCACCACGCCTCTGGGAACCGAGACGGACCCCGAGCGGGTGCTGTCCACGGTACGTGCCGCTCTCGCCGACGCACTGGCGCGGGTGCCGGAAGGCCAGGTCATCGGCCTGGGCGTGGCCGGCATGGCCGAGTCCGGGGTGCTCCTCGGGCCGGACGGCCGGCCGGTCGCGCCGCTCATCGCCTGGCACGACAGCCGCGATCGCGACCAGGCCGCACGGCTGGCCGCCGACCTCGGCGAGGAGGAGTTCGCGGCGGCGACGGGCCTGCCGCTCGGCACCCAGTGGTCGCTGACCAAGCACCGCTGGATGCGCGAGCACGACGGCCGGATCGAACGCGCCGTCCGGCGGCTGAACGTCGGCGAGTGGGTGGTGCACGCGCTGGGCGGCGAGCAGGCGTCGGAGTACTCCCTCGCCTCACGTACGGGCTGGCTGCACCTGCGCGACCGTACGTGGTGGGAGCCGACGCTGGAGTGGGCCGGCGCGGACCGGGCCCTGCTCCCGCCGCTGGTGCAGGCCGGGACGCCGCTCGGCCGGGCCGTACGGGACCGGGCCGGTGACCGGCTCGCCGGTGCCGTGCTCACCGTCGCGGGGCACGACCACCAGGCGGCCGCCGTCGGCGCCGCCGCCACCGGAGACGGTGACGTCCTCGACTCGTGCGGGACGGCCGAGGCGCTCGTGCGCACGGTGCCGGCGCCGCTGCCCGAACCCGCGGTCGTGGAACTCACCCGGCACGGGGTGACGGTGGGCTGGCACGCGCTGCCCGGCCGGCTGTCCGTGCTCGGCGCCACCCGCGGCGGCCTGCTGCTGCAACACGTGCTGCGGCTGCTCGGCCGGGACCGCGACGACCTGCCGGAGCTCGACCGTACGGCCCTGGAGACGGAGCCGGGGTCCCTGCGCGTACGGCTCGCCGATGACGGCACCGCGACCGTCTCCGGCGCCGGGCGCGACGGGACGCCTGCCGCCGTCTGGCGCGCCGCGCTGGATGAGGCGACCGCCGAGCTCGAGCGCCTGCAGCGGATCATGACGGCCGCCGCCGGCCCGTACGGCCAGGTGGTGATGACCGGCGGATGGGCGCACAGCGAGGCGATGGTCGAGCTGCGCCGCCGGGCCTTCGGGAACGCCCGGCGGAGTACGGCGGTGCAGGCGGGCGCACGGGGCGCGGCACTGCTGGCCGGTCAGGCGGCGGGTGCGCGCCCCGCCGTCACCGGTCCGATCCCCCGGGCCGAGTCGTGAGTACCGGGTTCACCCCCAGGCATGGCAAGGAGAGTCCATGAGCGAGCGAATCAAAAGACACGCGTGCCCGGTCACTCCTCCGACGAAGGAGGGTTCATGAGTGAGCGAAGCGAGCGAAGCGAGCGAATCAAAGAACACGCGTACCCGGTCACTCCTCCGACGAAGGAGGGCTCATGAGTGAGCGAAGCGAGCGAATCAAAGAACACGCGTGCCCGGTCACTCCTCCGACGAAGGAGGGCTCATGAGTGAGCCGCTGCTTGAGGCGCGTGGCATCCAGAAGAGCTTCGGGCAGGTCCACGCGTTGCGCGGCGCCGACTTCACGGTGCACGAGGGCGAGATCGTGGCCCTGATCGGCGACAACGGCGCGGGCAAGAGCACGCTGGTCAAGATCCTGTCCGGGGCCGACCAGCCGGACGCGGGCCAGATCCTGGTCGACGGCAGGCCGGTCGAGATGCCCAGCCCGCACGCCGCGCGCGACCACGGCATCGAGACCGTCTACCAGGACCTGGCGCTCGCCGCCGACCTGGACCCGGCGGCCAACCTCTTCCTCGGCCGGGAGATCTTCCGGCCCGGGCTGCTGGGCCGCCTCGGCTTCCTGGACAAGCGCGCGATGGCCCGCGACACCGCGAACGAGATGGCGCGGCTGGGCGTACGGCTGAAGGACGCCGCCGCGCCGGTCGCCGCGCTCTCGGGCGGGCAGCGGCAGAGCGTCGCGGTGGCGAGGGCGGCGATGTGGGCCAGCCGCGTGATCTTCATGGACGAACCGACCGCGGCGCTCGGCGTCGTCCAGACCGAACAGGTCCTCCAGCTGGTCCGCCGCGTCCGCGACGAGGGCATCGCGGTCGTGCTGATCAGCCACAACATGCCGCAGGTACTGGAGGTCGCGGACCGGGTCGAGGTGCTGCGGCTCGGCGCGCGGGTGGCGCGGTTCACCGCCGCGGACGCCACCGTCGACGACCTCGTGGCGGCGATGACCAGCGGAACCACCGAGGAGCGTGCCGCATGACGACCGTCGACTCCAGCACCACGACGCAGGGACCGGCGCCGGCGTCGGCCTGGCGTTCCCTCGGCGACCGGGTGCGCCGCGGGGAGACCGTGCGCATCTTCGGCGCGCTGGTGATCCTGTGCGTGGTCTTCTCGATCCTGCGCCCGCACGCGTTCCCGACCACGGCGAACATCGTCAACATCGCCTCGGACGCGTCGGTGCTGCTCGTCCTCGCGGTCGGCGGCACGTACGTCATCCTCACCGCCGGGATCGACCTGTCCGTGAGCGGCGTGCTGGTGTTCGCGGGCGTCATCTCCGCCAAGATCATGGTGGCGCTCGGGGGCCAGTCGGTCGGCGTGCTGCTCCTGGGCCTGGCCGCCGGGCTGGTGGCCGGCCTGGCGTGGGGCCTGATCAACGGAGTGCTGGTCGCCAAGGCGCGCATCCCCGCGCTCATCGTCACGCTCGGCACCATGGGCGCCTCGCAGGGCGCCGCGCTGCTGCTCACGGGCGGCGTCGACGTCCGCGACGTGCCGTTCAACCTGGTCCTCAGCGTCGGCTCCGGCAAGGTGGCCGGTGTGCCGTGGCTGGTCGTCATCGCCCTGGCCGTGGCCGTCGTCGGCGGCGTCATCCTGTCGCAGACGAGGTTCGGCCGCTACACGTACGCGGCCGGCTCCAACGCCGAGGCGCTGCGCCGCACCGGCGTCGCCTCCGCCCGCCATCTGATCAAGGTGTACGCGGTGGCCGGGACGCTGGCCGGGCTGGCCGGGTACATGTCGCTGGCGCGGTTCGCCACCACCACCCTCGGCGGTCACGCGACCGACAACCTGTCCACCATCGCGGCCGTGGTCATCGGCGGCACGAGCCTGTTCGGCGGCCGCGGAACCATGATCGGCACGGTCATCGGCGTCTTCATCCCCACCGTGCTGCAGAACGGGTTCGTCGTCCTCGGCGTCCAGGCGTTCTGGCAGCAGGTCGCGGTCGGCGTCGTCCTCATCGCCGCCGTCTACCTCGACCAGATGCGCCGCGCCGCCCGACAACGCCCCTAGGCAGCTCTTTCATTCGGAACCTTACGGAGGATCGATGTACACCACGAAGGTGCTCGGAGTGGCGGCCGCGCTCGCCCTCGGGCTGGCCGCGTGCAGCAGCGGCAACAGCGGAGGCGGCGGGTCGACCGGCGACGTCAAGGGGAAGACGATCTCGTTCGTCCCCGGTGTCTCCGGCGACAGCTTCTACATCACCATGCAGTGCGGCATCCAGGCCGAGGCGGCCAAGAACGGCATGAAGGTCGACATGCAGGCGCCGCAGCAGTTCGACGCGTCGCTGCAGACCCCGATCGTCAACGCGGTCGTCGCCAAGAAGCCGGCCGGGATCCTGATCGCCCCGACCGACGCCAAGGCGATGGTGCCGCCGCTGCTCCAGGCCAAGCAGGCCGGCATCAAGATCGGCCTGGTCGACACCACGCTGTCCAAGGACGGCATCGCCTCCTCCAGCGTCTCGACCGACAACGTCGCGGCCGGCGCCTCGGCGGCGGACGCTCTGGCCAAGCTCATCGGCCAGCAGGGCAAGGTGCTGGTGATCGCGTTCAAGGCGGGCGCCTCCACCTCGGACGACCGGCAGCACGGCTTCGAGCAGGAGATCAAGAAGTACTCCGGTATCAAGTACCTCGGCGCGCAGGTCAACGACAACAGCCCGGCCAAGGCCGCCTCGATCATCTCCGCCACCCTGTCGGCCAACCCCGACCTGAAGGGCGTGTTCGCCACCAACCAGTTCGCCGCCGAGGGCGCGGCCACGGGTCTGCGCAACGCGGGCAAGCAGGGCGCCGTCAAGACGGTCGGCTTCGACGCCGGACCGGTGCAGATGCAGCAGCTCAAGCGCGGTGACGTCCAGGCGCTCGTGGCCCAGCAGCCGTACCAGATCGGCACCCAGGCGGTCGACCAGCTCGTCGCGTCGCTGACCGGGAAGAAGCCCAACCCCAAAATCGGGACAACGACCACCACGATCACCCAGGATGACCTGTCGAAGCCGGCAGGCGGACAGGCCGCCTACAAGACGTCCTGCTAGCGGGTGGCACGGGCCGCCCACCGCGGCCCGCCTGCCATGAAGGAGGGACTGATGGTGGCATCGACCGGCGAACGCCGACCCGGCCGCCCGCCGTACGCCGCGCAGCGCCAGCAGATCCTGCTGCAGACGCTGCGCAGCGCGGGACGCATCGACGTCACGGACATGGCGGATCGGCTCTCCGTGTCGACGGAGACGATCCGCAAGGACCTCAGCGAGCTGGAACGCCAGGGCCTGCTGCACCGCGTGCACGGCGGTGCGGTGGCCGTGGAGGACCTGTCCTTCGAACCGGCGGTCGCGGCGCGCACCGAGTACACGGAGGAGAAGCGCAGGATCGCACGCGCGGCGCTGGCCGAGGTACCGGGCGAGGGCGCGGTGCTCATCGACGCCGGGTCGACGACGGCCTGCCTCGCCGAGCTGATGCCCGGCGACCGCGACCTGTCCGTGTTCACCAGCGCCCTCACGATCGCCATGACGCTGGCGACGCGTCCGCGGCTCACCGTGCACACGCTGGGCGGCCGGGTGCGGAGCCGGACGTTCGCCGAGGTCGACAACTGGGCCGTGCGCGCGCTGTCGGAGATCCGGGTGGACGTCGCCTTCCTCGGCACCAACGGGTTCACCGTGGAGGACGGCCTGCGCACGCCGGACGAGTCCGAGGCGACGGTGAAGCGCCTCATGCTCGGCGCGGCCCGCCGCCGGGTGCTGCTCGCCGACCACAGCAAGGCCGGGCACATCAGCCTCTACAAGTACGGCGACCTTTCCGAGATCGACCTTCTGATCACCGACACCGGCCTGTCCGACGCGGACGTCCGCCGGTTCGAGGACGTGGGAGTAGAAGTGAAACGCGCATGATCGTGACAGTCACCCCCAACCCGAGTGTCGACCGGACACTCGCCGTGGGCCGCCTGGCCCACGGCGAGGTCCTGCGCGCGAGCAGCAGCTGGAGCGAGCCGAGCGGCAAGGGCGTCAACGTGGCGCTGGCGCTGAGCGCCCACGGGTACGCGAGCCGCGCGGTGGTCCCCGTCGGCGGGGCCGAGGGCGCCCGCCTGGAGACGATGCTGCGCGCACGGGGCCTGGAGTACGTGGCCGTTCCGATCGGTGGCGAAGTACGCAGCAACATCAGTGTCCTGGAGCCCGACGGCACGGTCACCAAGGTGAACGAGCCCGGCCCCCACCTGACCGAGACGGAGCTGAAGGCACTGGTCGAGGCGGCGATCAGCGCCGGCGAGCGGGCGGAGTGGCTCGTCGGATGCGGCAGCCTGCCGGTCGGCGCCGGATCCGGCTTCTACGCCGAACTGGTCGGCGCGGCCCGTCACACGCCGGCGCGCATCGCGGTGGACAGTTCCGGGGCGCCGCTCGCCGCGGCGCTGCCCGCCGGCCCCGACCTCATCAAGCCGAACGCCGACGAACTCGCCGAAGCGGCCGGCCACGCCATCGAGACCCTCGGGGACGCGCTGACCGCCGCCCGGCGCCTCCGCGAACTGGGCGCGGGGGCCGTGCTGGCCAGCCTCGGCCCGGACGGCGCCGTGCTCGTCGAGGAGAACGGGGTCGTGCACGGCGAGGCGTACGTCGCCGATCCGCGCAGCACCGTGGGCGCCGGGGACGCGCTGCTGGCCGGCTTCCTGGCCGCCGGCGCCCGCGGCCCCGAGGCACTGCGGACGGCACTCGGCTGGTCGGCGGCCGCCGTACGGCAGCCGGGCACCGTGCTGCAGGCCGACGGCACCGACCCCACCGCCGACGTCACCCTGCACGACCGCGTCGACGAACGGCGACGCCTGCGCCGCTCCTGACCCACGGCAGCCCGGCACCGTCCACCAGACCGACGCCACCGACCCCACCACCGACATCACCCCGCACGACCGCGTCGACGAACGGCGACGCCTGCGCCGCTCCTGACCCGGCGAGGCGACGCGTCCCTGACTCGGCCGGAACGGCCGGCGACGTCGGCGGAGCAGGTCTCACCCATCGACGACGGCGCGGTAGGCGTCGAGGTCCGTGACGCCCTCCGTGTCGACCACCAGGGCCGTGCCGTCGCCGGCGTGCGAGAACGTCCCCTCCCGCAGGAGTACGGCCAGGCCCGCGAGGCCCGCCGCACCGCTCTCGCTCGACGCGATGCCCTCGGCGGCCAGGCCCCGCATCGCGTCTCTCACCTCGTCGTCGGAGACCGCGACGGCGGCGCGCAGGCCGCGCCGCAGCACCGGCCACGCGACGTGCGACACCTCACCGCAGTTCAGCCCCGCCATGATGGACTCGTGCGGACCCGGCACGGTGACCGGCCGTCCCGCGGCGATCGACCGCCGGACGCAGTCGGCGGCCAGGGGTTCGGCGGTGACGACGGCACAGCCGTCGGCGGCCAGGCTCCGCACGGCGGCCGAGGCGAACGAGCCCACGCCCGCGGGCACCACCGCCAGCGTGAAGCCGGCCGCACCACCCGTCGCCTCCGCGAGCTGCTCGCGTGCCTCACGGAAGATCGTGCCGTACCCCTCCGCGACGGCCGCGGGGATCGTCTCGTACCCGGGCCAGGAGGTGTCGGAGACGAGCAGGCGGTCCGCGTGGTCGCGCGCGTCGGCCGCGCACCGGCGGACGGCGTCGTCGTAGGAATCGTCGACGACCTCGACCTCCGCCCCCTCGCCCTCGATCGCGGCGATCCGCTCGTCCGACAGCCCGCGCGGGACGAGGACGCGGCAGCCGAGCCCGAACAGGCGCGCCAGGTGCGCGAGGGCCCGCCCGTGGTTGCCGTCGGTCGCGGTGGTGAGCGCCGTGCCGGGAGGCAGCGACCGGGCCGCGGCCAGGGTCGCGTCGAACCGCGGCGGCACGACCACGCCCAGCCGGTCCGCGATCGCGCGGTGCACCGCCCACGCCGCGCCGACGACCTTGAACGACGGCAGGCCGAGCCGCTCACACTCGTGCTTGACGAAGAGCCGCCGGACTCCCAGGCCGGCGGCCAGCCGGGGCACCTCGACCAGCGGTGTGGGCCGGAACCCCGGCAGCGAGTGGTGGAAGGCCTCGACCTCGGCGGCGTGCGGCGCCGGGCCGCCCATCTCGCGTCCGGCCCAGCCGGCGTTCATGGAGACTCTGTGCGGCATGGGAGCACCTCCGTCGACGTCGTGCGGGATCAGACCGGGTCCGGCAGCCGGACCGGAACGGCGTTGTGCACCTGCTGGAAGATGACCGACGTGCGGAAGCCCACGATCTCCCGGCGCTTGCTCAGCCGGTCGAGCAGGAAGGCGTGCAGGTGGTCGAGGTCCTGCACGGCGACGTGGAGGAGGAAGTCGTCACCGCCGCCCAGCACGAAGACGCTGAGCACTTCCGGCATGGCGCTCGCGGAGTCCTTGAAGGCGTCGATGACGGCACGGCTGAGGGGACGCGCCTGGACCGAGACCATGGCCTGCACGCCGCGGTTGAGCGCGGCGGGGTCGATCTCGGCGTGGTAGCCGCGTATGACGCCGCGTCGGCTGAGCGCCCGGACGCGTTCGAGGCAGGTCGAGGGCGCGACGCCGAGCCGGCGGGCCAGTTCGCGGTTGGACTGCCGCGCATCTGTCTGGAGAAGCCGGATGATCTCCGAATCAAGTTCGTCCACAGCCGGGATCCTGCCAGATCTCCGCTCATCTGTACGGTTCACTGGTCTTCGGCCATCCAGATGGCCGACCCTTGAGCGGTATCACCGTTCGCACGACAGGAGGTCCGGTGGCGTGTCCACCTTCGAGCACGAACAGGTCCTGATCCGTACGGGGCGGCGGTCGGGCCTGCCGATCATCGTCGCCGTGCACTCGTCCACGCTCGGGCAGGCCGTCGGAGGATGCCGTGTCCGCCAGTACGCCGACTGGCGGGACGGCCTCGCGGACGCCCTGCGCCTGTCCGCCGGCATGACCGCCAAGTGCGCGGCGGCCGGACTCGACAACGGAGGCGGCAAGACCGTCGTCGCCCTGCCCGGAGGGGTCACGCTCACCCCGTCCCTGCGCCGCGACGTGCTGCACGACGTGGCCGATGCCGCCGCCTCCCTGGACGGCCGGTACGCGACCGGCCCGGACGTCGGCACGACACCCGACGACATGACGGTCATCGGGGAACGCACCGGCCATGTGCTCGGCCGGCCGCTGGGGCGCGGCGGCAGCGGGGACTCCTCCGGCCCCACCGCGACCGGGGCGCTGGCCGCTCTGCGGGCCGTCAGCGGACATCTTCACGGCACGCCGGACCTCACGGGCCGTCGCGTGGCCGTGGTCGGGGTGGGCAGCGTCGGCGAACGGCTCGCCCGGATGCTCGCCGACGAGGGAGCCGACCTGCTGCTCAGCGACATCGACCCCGCCAAACGGGCGCTGAGCGCCGAGCTCGGTGCCGCCTGGGACGACCCGGAGCGGGCGCTGACCGCCGACGTCGACCTCCTGGTGCCCGCGGCCCTCGGCGGCGTGCTCACCGAACGGATCGTCCCCCGGCTCCGCTGCGCCGCCATCGCCGGACCCGCCAACAACCAACTCGCCACTCCCGAGGTCGCCGACCTGCTCCACGGCCGCGGCATCATCTGGGTCCCCGACTACATCGCCGGAGCGGGCGGCGTCACCTACGCCGTCACGGTCGAACTCCAGCGCGGGACCGCCGACGAGGGCCTCGGCCGCGTCCAGGCCATCGAGAACACCGTCACGGACCTGCTGACCCGGGCGCGGACCACGGGCACGACGCCCGCGCAGGCGGCACGCGAGCTGATCGAGCGCCGCCTGCGGACCGCCGCCACGGCCCCGGGGAGGCGATGATGCCGGCGGGGCTGGTCGGGGTCGTCTTCGAAGCGCTGGACCCGGGCGCCCTGGCCCGCTTCTGGGCCGAGGCCCTGAACGGGACGGCGGTCGAGGAGCACCCCGACGGTGAACGGACGGAGGTCCGCACGGGCGACGCCGCCGTACGGCTGCGGTTCGTGCCGGCCACCGGGCCGAAGGCGGGCAAGAACCGGCTGCACCTGGACCTGGCCGGTGGACCCGACCCGGCGCGGGAGGTGGAACGGGTCCTCGCCCTGGGCGCGTCCCGGGCCGACATCGGGCAGGGCGCGGTGCCCTGGACGGTGCTCGCCGACCCGGAGGGCAACGAGTTCTGCGTGCTGCCCGAGGACGACTCCGCGGGCCGGCTCGCCGCGATCTGCCTGGACGCCGCCGATCCGGACGCGCAGGGCCGGTTCTGGGCTCCGGCTTTGGGATGGCGGATCGTGGACCGGGGCGACTGGGGGATCAGCCTCCGCTCGCCGTCGGTGCGAGGCCCCCGGGTGGTCATGGGGCCGCCCGCGGCCCCCAAGACGGGCCGGAACCGCCTGCTCCTGGAGGTCGCCGCCCCCGGCGGCGACCTGGCGCCGGAAGCCGACCTCCTGGCGGATCCCGAAGGAAACGAGTTCGTCCTCCTCACGGCACGTTGATCGAGTGAGACGACCCTGACCTCCTTGCCACCCCGGGTCAGCGGCCCGGGCCTATCTCACGTCCGAGGTGTCCATGGCGAAGCGGCCGATGGTCCAGGCGATCGCGGGCACGTTCTCGTCCAGGGCCTGGAGGCTGAGGTTCGCCACCCGGTCGCACGTCTGGTGATAGCAGTGGTCGTACTGCTGTCCCGCCTGCCCGCCGAACATCGCGGCCTCCTCAGGCGTCTTCAGCCCGATCGTGCCCATGTCCATCCCGCCGACCGCTATGCCGGCCGTCACGAACGGTGCCTGATCCGAGCCGACGCCCGTCACCGGTTCGGTCTTGAACGGCAGGCCGGCGCGGGTGAAGTACTGCTCGAAGACCTTCGTGACGGTCGCTGATCCCGGTGCCTCCGGCACGTCGCCGTCGATGAGGAAGCGGGCGAAGTTCGGCGAGGCGATCAGCTCGAAGTTCTCGTAGAGGTCGATCGCGGCCTTCTCGGCGGACGACAGGTGCTCGACGTAGTAGTCGGAACCGACGTCGACCTGCTCTTCCGCTCCCCAGAAGGCGAACCGCACCTTGTCGCGTACTCGGTTCTGGAACGGAGCGAGCCGCCTGGCCGTCTCCAGCAGGGCGGCCACGCTGCTCGCGTTGTCGTCGATGCCCGGCCCCTCGGGCACGCTGTCCAGATGGGCGCCGGCCATCACGATGTGGTCGGCGGAGCCGCCGCGCGTCTCCGCGAAGAGGTTGACGGTCTTCTTGTCGGCGACGTGGCCGCGGAGCTCGAGGTGGAAGGTGATGGGGTGCTGCGCGGCGTCGGTGCTCAGTTGCCCGGCCTGCTCGGGCGAGATGGTCGCCGAGGGGATCGTGAAGTCCGAAGGGGTGAAGACGTGCAGCCGATAGATGTTCTCGGGGTCCGGCACCGGCAGGTACATCAGCATCGCGCGGCCTCCCAGCCCGGCGATGACCTTCTGCTGGTTGGTGTACCCGCAGGAACTGCGCGGGGCGAGCACGATCGCACCCTGTACCGGGAGCCCGTCGTAGTCCGCGGCCGTGCATCCGCTCGTGCCGTCGGCCTTGACCGGCGCGAAGACCAGGGGGGCCGTTAAGCCGCCCTTGGGGGTGACCGGCGAACCGTCCATCATCAGCGTTCGGATCGTACGAGCGTGCGGAGCGATCTCCTGGCCGGACTCGGCGTCGAACACGAACTGCCGATAGGGCACCGTCTGGCTCTTCACCTGGTAGCCGGCGGTGGTGAGCTGCTCGGTGACGTAACGCGCCGACGCCGCGAATCCCGGCGTCGCCGTCGCGCGCTGGCCGCCGTTCTCGTCGGCGATCCGTTCGAAGGCTCGCAGGTGGGCGAGGGCTTGCTTCCCGGACGTGGTCCTGGCGAGGTGGTCGGCCAGCCAGAGATCGTCGTCCGGAGGTGAGCCGGCCGCGGTCAGCGAGCCGGTGATGGCCACCGCGGCGACGGCGGCGAGAAGGGCTCTCATCAGACTCCTCGGGTCAGATGACGGTGCACGGTATCGGCCATCGACGTAGCCGATAGGGCAGACAAAGCGCATCACGGCCGTTACTGATGATCAAGCCCGATCGCAGCAGCCCGGCGAAAGCGGACGACTCGTCCGACGGCCCCGGACGATCGAGATCCTGGACGAGCCCGATCTCCTGCGGGTTCCGGAGGGTGAAGGGCACGGCCGGGCCACGCCGCTGATCGGTGACGGTCACGAATCCCGGTCCGACCCGGTAGTGGCACAGCCCGTACCGATAGGCCGAACGCCAGGACGGATCCCCGGCCCGCGGGGGCAGGTGGTACAGGAGCCGGGTATCACAGCCCAGATCGCCCGCGCTCTCCCAGACGACCTCGATGTCATGGCTCGCCGCCTCGCGCAGGAAACGGAGGAAGTGGAGGAGTCCGTCGTCGGCGCGCACGGTCTCCCGTATCCGTACCTCCCGTACGCCGGCCTGCCACAGCAGATCTCCGGTCACCGCGTCCAGGCCGGGCGCGTACGGGGTCCCGGTGACGAGCAGGACCGGAGCGGCCGCGCCGTCCACGAGGCGTCGCGACAGCTCCGACGTGCTCACCTCGAGGCGATCGCCGAGCACGGCGCCCGGCTTCCGCACGGCGAGTGTGGTGTCCATGGCTCATCCCACCTCGGCGACGCGTAGGGGCCTGCGGTTGGTGGCCAGCGCGACGACCCGGTCGTCGTCTTCGAAGACCAGCCCGGCGCCGCGGAGCTCGCCGACCCATCGCCGCAGCGTCTCCTCGCTCATCGCGAATCCTTCCGCCGCCAGCTCGCGCGCGAGGGCCGCGATCGTGCGCGGCCGTTCCATCAGCCGGTACGAGCGGGCCTGAGCCGGATCGCTCAGGACGTACTCGCATCGGGGCCGGCCCGCGCGGCCCTCGTCGATCACCAGCCCGTCTTCGGTCTCCCGCCAGGTCAGGGTGCTGGCCGCATGGTCGTGCCGCCAGGCCGCGATGGCGGCCCGAAGGTCGGAGGCGACGTCCTCGTCGATGCCCTGCGGCGGCGCCTCGAACTGGTACGCCAAGTCTTCGAGCTCGGATTCGGGCAGGTCGTAGACGTGCTGGTACATCCGTGAGGGACGTCGCTCGGCGAAGCCCCGCTCGCGTGACTGGAAGTGCGGGCTGAACCGCTCGATGAGGACGCGGACGGATCCGGACGGAGGCTGGAGGTGCACCATCGCCGGTATCTGCTCGATCACCGGGCGGTAGTCGCCGGCCCGCTCGTCGGGGAACCCGTACAGGTAGTTCCAGTCCACCGTGAGCTGGTACTCATCGCTCGCGCGGAGCAGGAACACGTTCTGCGTCCCGTGCACGCCCTTGTCCATGAGCCGCAGCGCACGGGAGTTCAGGCTCTCGATGCCCGGCTGGATGTGCGTGACGCCCGCGTCCCGCAGCGCGGCGAGCTGGTCGGGCTTGAGGTTGGCCTTGACCTCGTACCGGATCCGCAGGTCCCAGCCGGACTCCTGGATCCGCGGCATGAGTTCGGCGAGGTAGGCGACGTCGAGGATGTTGTCCACGGTGACGATGTCGAGCACGCCGTGGGTCTCCACCAGGTGGGTGATGTCGTCCCAGACTCGGGTGGCCGGCTTGGCGCGGAACTTCATCGTGGTGCCGTTCAGGCCGCAGAACGTGCAGTGGTGCTTCTCGCCCCACCAGCAGCCACGGCTCGCCTCATACAGCAGCACCGGGCTCAGCCGCTCGGCGAACCTGCCGTCGCCGTAGGCCGACCACCAGGCCGTGAAGTCGGGGCGAGGCACCATGTCGATCGGCACCATGGCGGCCGGCGGTCCCGCGACGCTCTCGCCGTCCGGCCCCCGGGTGACCAGCCCCGGCACACCGGCCGGCGCTCGTCCCTCGCTCAGCGCGTCGAGCAGCGCGACGAAGGCGAGCTCGCCCTCGCCGCTCACGACATGGTCGACGAAGGGGAAATTGCGGTGCAGGGCCGCACCCATCGGGCCGTCGCAGTTGCCGCCGCCGAACACCACCTGGACGTCGGGGCGGAGCTGTTTGATGCGCCTGGCGACCGCGAGTGAGGAGACGTTCTGCTGGAAGGTCGTGGTGAAGCCCACCAGGTCCGGCCGCTCTTCCAGGATCTCCCGGGCGGCCAGGTCGACGAAGCCGGCGGCGTGCTCGCGCATGCGCAGCGAGGCGCCGGGGTCGAGGTTCCGTGCCTCCAGATAGGCGCGGTACGTGTCCACGCGCCAGGCCGGATCGTCGTACAGCGCCCCGGCGAAGATCCATTCGCCCATCTCGTGCCAGACTCCACGGTCGGCGACGTAGGAGTACTCGGCCTCGGCGATCTGACCGCCGGAGACGTCGAGGAGATACTCGGCCCAGCGGAGGTTGCCGTAGTAGTCGACGACCGTGTGCGGGTCACGGCAGGCGTCGACCCGGGCGCGCAGTAACCCGATGGGCAGGCACGGCGTCTCGAGCAGGTGCCAGGGCATCGACACGAGGCAGATACGCATGGGGTCTCCCTGGACGGGTTGAGGGGGCGACCCTGTGCCACGGGGCGCAGGCCGCGGGGCACAGGGCCGATCACTGGGTTCAGTGCACGTAACGCATGGCGCACCTCCTTCGACTGTCAGGCGAGGCGGGCCTCGAACCGCGATGGCCCGCGGAGGGTCAGATTGCGCCGATAGACCGGCGCCGTGACGGCACGGATCCGGTCGCACTCGGCGGCGAGGATCTCGAAGACGACGCCCGCCTGTAACGTCGCGAGCGACTGCCCGAGGCACGAGTGCGTGCCACGGCCGAAGCCGACATGCGGGTTCGGAGCACGGCCGAAGTCCAGCGCGTCCGGGTCGTGGAAACGCGCCGGATCCCGATTGGCCGCGCCGAGCAGCATCGTGACCGCCTCGCCCCGGCGGATGACCGTCCCGCCGATCGAGGTCTCCTGGACACAGGCCCGGCCGTCGGCCTGCACCGGCGCGCTGTGGCGGACCAGTTCCTCGACCGCCACCGGCGTCTCGGCCGCCGCGAACCGGCCGAGCGCGTCCGGCACCGCCGCCATCGCGGCGAGGGCGTTGGCGAGCAGCCGGCCGGCCGACTCGAATCCCGCGTGAAACACCGCGCGGAGCGTGTTGAGCAGGACCGGCCGCTCGATGCCCGAGTCGGCGCCGTGGGCCGCCACGTAGCCGACGAGACCGGCGTCCGGCGGATCGGCGAGCCAGCCCTCGGCGAGCTCGGCGAGCCGTGCGCGCGCCGCCACCGCCGGCTCGTGCGTCTCCGGCCACACCCCGGCGTCCATGCCGTCGACGATCGCCTGGGAGGTCGGCAGGAACCACTCCGGCTCCGGCCGCGCGACGCCGAGCACCGCGACGATGGTGTCCAGGGCGATCGGGGCGGCGAACTCGGTGACGACGTCGAACGAGTCCTGGCGCCGTATCCGCGCGAGCCGCTCGCGGACCCGGTCGGCGATCATCCGCTGGAGCGCCGGATGGTCGAGGGTACGGACGGCGTTCACCATGAAGTGGCGGATCAGCGTGTGCTCGGGCGGGTCGAGCGACTGGATGCTGAGCAGCGGAGTCGGGATCTGCTCTCCCGTACGGCGCCAGTCCGACGCGAACGCACGGGAGTTCCGCAGGACGGCCACGCAGTCCTCGTAACGCGTCAGCACCCAGGAGTCGATCGCCTCGCTCCAGTACACGGGTTCGGCCTCCCGCAGCCGGGCGTACGCGGGATACGGATCGCGGAGGGTCTCCGGCTCGGCCAACGCGAGGATCCGGTCGGTCGACAGGGCTTCAGGCATCGCGGAGCAACCTCCTGAGGACATCACACGTGGTCCGCAGCCATACGGAGTTTCGACCGACGGTTTGCACGTCCGCTTTACATCTGCTTTTCGCGAGGTCAGGACGGGGCTCAGCACTTGAGCCGGAGGCCGATCGCCGGGACCGCTCCGGCCACGGGGCGAGCGTCGACCGCGTGCCGGACGTCCGCCGGCTCCTCGACGCGAGCTCGCTCCTGGGCGAAGGCGCGGAGGATGCCGTCGAAGAAGTAGCGAACATGCCCTCCGGGCACGCGCACCGACTCCAGCAGGTGATGCTGGGCGAGATGGTCGAGCAGGCGGCCCGCGTACGTGATGCCCTCCCCGGTCACCGCCGCGCAGCTCCAGTCCGCGAAGTGGGAGGTCTGCAGCAGCGCGAGCCTCCGGAAGGCCCGCTTGGCCCGCGAGTCGAGGCGTTCGTAGCTGAGGCGGATGCTGGAGCGCATCGACAGATCGCCGATCGTGAGCTCGTCCAGCGGGGCCGTACGGAGCCGGCCGGCGACCCCGTCGAGCGTCGCCGAAGGGCTCACGGCCAGAATGGACCCGGCGATCCGGATCGCGAGAGGCAAGTGCTGGCACAGGCGGACGACCTCGGCGGCCGTACGGGTCCTGGACACCGCCGGCTCGGAGCCGGAGACGCGCGAGAGCAGTTCGACCGCCTCCTCGGGGCCGAACGCATCCACGACCAGATGCCGGGCGCCTTCGAGGCCGGCGAGGCTCTGGCGGCCCGTGATGATGACCGCGCAGCCGGCGGACCCGGGCAGCAGCGGGCGGATCTGTGCCTCATCCGCGCAGTTGTCCAGGACGAGGAGCAGGCGACGGTCGGCCGTAAGGCTCAGGAAGTACTCGCGGCGTTCTTCGACGTCGTCGGGCAGGTCGGCGGCGGGCACACCCAGCGTGCGCAGGAAGCGCCCGAGCACGTACGACGGCTGAAGCGGGCGCGGGCCCAGGCCGTCCAGGTCGACGAAGAGCTGACCGTCCGGGAAATCCCGGCGCACCTGGTGCGCGATCTGGACGGCCAGCGTCGTCTTCCCGACTCCGGGTTTGCCGACGAGCTTCAGAACGGGGAGGGATCTCCACTCGCCCGGCCGCCGGTCGCCCCGCAGGACCTCGCAGCCGTGGGCCACCTCCCGCGAGCGTCCGGTGAAGTCGCCGATGCAGGAGGGGAGCTGGGCGGGGACGGGCCACCGCGCCACCACGTTCTCGGGCGCGGTGAGATCCGGGGCGGAGTTGAGGATGGCGCGTTCGAGCCGACGCAGTTCGTACCCCGGTTCGACGCCCAGCTCGCTCATCATCATGCGCCGGGTGTCGCGGTACTGCTCCAGCGCCTCGACCTGACGCCCGGAGCGGTACAGGGCGAGCATGAGCTGGCCGCGCAGCCGTTCCCGGAAGGGATGGATGGCGACCAGCGCCGTCAGCTCGCCGACCAGCCCGGTGTGGTGGCCCAGCGCCAGCTCCGCGTCGAACCGCTCCTCGATGGCCCGCAGCCGCTGTTCTTCGAGGCGGCAGGCCTCCGCGACCACCGTCGGCATCCGCTGGATGTCCAGGAACGGCGCCCCGCGCCAGATGCGGAGTCCGTCGCTCAGGAGCCGCGCCGCCGTCTTGTACCGCCGTTTCGCCAACGCGTCGCGTGCGTTGTCCAGCATCGACTCGAAGCACACCGAGTCGAGTTCGGTGTCGTCGCAGCGCAGCAGATAGCCCGGTCCGCAGGTCCGCAGGCTCTCGGCGGCCGCGTCGTCACCACGGTCGCGCAGCTGACCCCGGATGCGTGAGACGTACTGCTGAACGAGGTTGTTCGCCGATTCGGGTGGCCGGGAGCTCCAGAGTTCGTCGACGATCCTGGACGTGGAAAGAACATGATTTCGATTGATGAGAAGTAAGGCGACGATAGAGCGTTCTCTGGGGCGTAAGACAAGCGGTTCACTGCCGGTCGCCGTGAGTGCTCCCAGTACCCCGTACTTCATCTGACGAAATACCCCCAAGATGGTCTCGCTTCGAGCAGGCAGAAACCGGAGGGCGCGGTCAACGTCCTTTCCACGGCGTATCCGGCCCGTCGCAGCAGCACCTCGTACTCCCCGACCGAACGACTCTGGCCCCCGAGGAGTACGAGCATGGCCAGGTCTCGGATCGCCGCTTCCAGCGCATCGTCGATCTTCAGCGCGCGCTCGATGAGGAGCAGCCGCCCGTGCTCTCCGACCGAGGCCCGGCAGTTGCGCAGGATGCGCAGCGCCGCTTCGTCGTTCCAGTTATGGATGACCGACTTGATGACATAGATGTCGGCACCTCGGGGAACCTCGGCCATGAAGTCGCCCGCGACGAATTCGCACCGGTCCGCGACGGCGCGGTCCTCCATCGTCTGCCGCGCGATGCCGATGGTGGCGGGCTGCTCGAACGCGATGCCGCGCAGTTTCGGGGAGCGCACCAGGAGCTCGGCCAGCAGGGTGCCGTCACCCGCGCCCAGGTCGGCGACCACACCGTCGTCCGGGAAGTCGTACAGCTCGAGAATCTCCTCGAGGAAACGCTCGGTGTTGGACCGCATGGTGCGCGCGAACGACACCGCCGCGTCATCGTCGCCGTCCAGGTGGTGCCACAGATCACGGCCGTACCGGTGCTCGAAGGCGGAGTCGCCGGTCCGCAGCGCGTAGTCCAGTTCGGACCAGGCTTGGTAGTACTCCGTGCCCGCCATCAGCGCGTGGCCGTAGAGGCTGCCGGTGCCACGGCGGAGCAGCTCGATCAGCTCCGTACCGCGATACGCGTTCTCCCCGGCCGGCTCGACCAGCCCGAGCCCTTCCAGCGCACGCATGTACCGGCGTAACGTCGGGACGCCGATCCCCGTCAGCCCGCCGAGCTCGACGTCGGTGAGCGTCCCGTCCGCGAGATGGTCCGGGATCCGGAAGCGGACCGCCGACGCCACCAACTGGGTGCGGATGTGACCGTCCAACAGGGCGTTGAGACGCTCGAACATGCCCGTCACGCGGACACGCGCGTCGCCGGCCGCACCCGCCCGGCCCGGACCGCGAGATTGAGAACGTAGGGTTCGATCGGATCGACGGCGTCAGCGGTCGCGGGCACCTTTCCTCCATGGTGAGCTCGCACGAGTGCGTCCGGCGCGGATTCAGCGAGATGTCCGGATTGCTATGCCTTACGAGCTCAGCACGGATTCATCCCAGTTTCACGCGGCGCTACTGACCGCCATCGGCCGCTCGTACGGCATTGACGGTCCGTGCTCGCCGTCGACGCTAGGCGCGCCGCAGCCGCAGCGTGACGATCTCGAACGGCCGGAACGCGATCTCGATCGGTTCCCCGGCCGCCCAGGCGGAAGCCTGGACGGCGGCGTCGGCGAGGTCGGCCGGGTCGCGCTCCAGCAGGTCGGTCGTCCACGCCCGCTCGACCGGCTCGGAGACCTCGACGCGCGCTCGCGCCCGGCCGCCCCGCGCCTCGTAGAGCCGTACGACGAGGTCGCCGGAGCGGTCCTCGGCGAGCTTGACGGCCTCCACCACGACCGCGGGTGAGGAGACGGTGACGAGCGGGGCCACCGGGCCGCCTCCGGTGACCGCGCGCACCGGGAGGTTGAGCCGGTAGCCGGTGTCGAGGGCCTCCAGCACGGTCGGGGCGGGCCGCAGCGCGGTGCGCAGCACATGCTCGCCCTGGTCGGCATGGGGGTCCGGGAAGCGCGGCGCGCGCAGCAGCGACTCCCGTACCAGCGTGACCGTCGAGCCGTCCGCCGCCCAGCGGCGGGTGATGTCGTGACCGTAGGTCGAGTCGTTCGCGACGGCCACGCCGAAGCCCGGCTCGCCGACGTGCACCCACCGGTGCGCCGCCGTCTCGAAGCGCGCCATGTCCCAGGAGGTGTTCGCGTGGGTGGGCCGCTGCACGTGCCCGAACTGCACCTCCGACGACGCCCGGTCGGCGTGCACCGCGAGCGGGAACGCGAGCTTGAGCAGCTTCTCCCGCTCGTGCCAGTCGACGCGGGTCTCGATCTCGAGCTCGGGTGACGCCTCCACGAGCCGGAAGGTCTGGGTGAACGTCGAGCGGTGGAACGATCGCCGCACGACGAGCGCGTCGCCGGTGGCCTCCACCGCGTCCGCCTCGCGCAGTTCGGTCACGGTGTGGCGGTAGTGCGCGTCGATGTCCCAGGCGTCCCACTGGTTCGGGGTGTCGCGGAACACCTGCAGCAGCGCCGCGGCCTCGCCGGCGGCCACCAGCTCGCGCCCCGAGGCGGTCTCGGCGAACGAGACGAGCAGGCCCGCGGCGTCGAAGACGGCCCGGACGACGCCGTTGTCGAGCACCCACCCGGTGCCGGCGGCCACGGGCGCGACCCCGGCGGGCGGGGCCCCCGCCACCGCGCCGAGCGCGGGCGCCCCGGCCGCGGCGACCGGTGCCGCGTTGAAGACGACCGGCGCCGAGCCCGGCCCGGCGAGCGCCCGCTGCGCCTCGTCGATCACCGGGGCGAGCGCGGCGGCGACGGCCGCGTAGTTGCGCTCCGCCTCCTGGTGCACCCAGGCGATCGAGGAGCCGGGCAGGATGTCGTGGAACTGCTGTAGCAGCACGGTGCGCCACGCGTCGTCGAGCGTCTGGTACGGGTAGTCCGCGAGCCCGCGCCAGGCCGCGGTCGCGCTCCAGAGCTCCGCCTCGCGCAGGAGGTGTTCGCTGCGCCGGTTGCCCTGCTTGGTGTTCGCCTGGGAGGTGTAGGTGCCCCGGTGCAGTTCGAGGTACATCTCCCCCGACCAGGTGGCCGGCGCCGGGTGAGTGGTCCGCGCGAGCTCGAAGAAGCGCTCCGGCGTGCCGACCTCGACCCGCGGCGACCCCTCCAGCGAGCGCGTACGGGCGGCGGCCTCCATCATCTCCCGGGTCGGTCCCCCTCCCCCGTCGCCGAATCCGAACGGCGTGAGCGAGACGTTGGAGACGCCCTTCTCGGCGTACTGCCGCTGGGCGCGGGCCAGGTCGGCGCCGGAGAGGTCGGAGTTGTAGGTGTCGGCCGGCGGGAAGTGCGTGAAGATGCGGCTGCCGTCGATGCCCTCCCACCAGAAGGTGTGGTGCGGCATCCGGTTGCTCTCGTTCCACGAGATCTTCTGGGTGAGGAACGCGCGGGCGCCCGCCGCGCGCGCGATCTGCGGCAGCGCCGCCGTGTAGCCGAACGAGTCGGGCAGCCACACGTCGCCGGGCTCGTAGCCGAACTCGCGCAGGAAGAAGCCCTTCCCGTGCACGAACTGACGCGCGAGCGCCTCACCGCCGGGCATGTTCGTGTCGGACTCGACCCACATTCCTCCGACCGGCACGAAGCGCCCGTCGGCGACGCGACGGCGGATGCGTTCGAACAGCTCCGGGTAGTGCTCCTTCATCCACGCGTACTGCTGCGCGCTGGAGCAGGCGAACACGAAGTCCGGGTACTCGTCCATGAGTGCCAGCACGTTCGAGAAGGTGCGGGCGCACTTGCGGATCGTCTCGCGCGTCGGCCACAGCCAGGCCGAGTCGATGTGCGCGTGCCCCACCGCGATCACCTGGTGCGCGCTCGCGTAGGCGGGCGAGGCGAGCACGCCCGCCAGGGCCTCCCGGCCCGCCGCGGCGGTCTCGGCCACCCGGTCGGGGTCCACGACGTCGCACATCCGCTCGAGCGCGCGCAGGATCTCGGCGCGGCGCGGCAGGGACGCCTCCAGCTGCTCCATGAGCCCAACGAGGGTCCAGCAGTCCTGCAGCAGGCCGTACACGGTCAGGTCGCGTTCGACGAGGTCGACGCGGCGGAGCGTGTAGATGGGCTCGGCGCCGGCGGTCGCCTTGTCGCCGAGCGGGGTGGGCAGGTAGAAGTAGTGCCCGCCCACGTCGGGATTCGAGGCGGCCTCGATGTAGAGGTCGACCGGGCCGGGCCCGACGGGCACGGCGTTGTTCAGCGGCTCGAGGCCCTTCACGATCGTGCCGTCGGGCCGGTAGATCAGGCCCTCGGCCTGAAAGCCGGGCTGCCGCGCCGAGAAGCCCAGGTCGACGACCAGCTCCAGGGCGACGTCCGCGCCGCCCCACCCCTCGGGGATCTCACCGGTCACGTGGAACCACGTCGTGCCCCACGGCCGGCTCCAGGCCATGCCGGGCTTGAACGCGGTGAAGTCCTGTGCCACCGCCTCCGCGAAGGGCACCGGCTCGTCGGGCACCTCCCACGCCGTCACGTCGAGCGCGACGTGCCGGCGCTCCACGGCCGGCGCGACACGCTCGCGCACGAAGCGCTCGACGCGCATCTCGATCTGGGGGGTGGTGTCGTGCATGAAGGCTCCTGACCGTGGCAGGGGGAAGGAACGAAAAGGGAACGGCCGTGGATGAAGGCGCGCGCTAGCCGACCAGCGACTCACCGCGCCAGGCTGCGCAGCGCTCCGCCCAGCGTTCGAGCTCCTCGCGCATCCGGCGGAACCGGTCGGGGTGGGTGCGCGACAGCTCGTGCCGCTCGCCCGGGTCGTCGACGAGGTCGTACAGGCCCTCGGGCACGGCGACGTCCACCTGCATGCTCTCGCAGGCGTCCAGTACGACCTTCCAGCGTCCGAGCCGGGCGGCGAGCTGCCCCTCGTACTCCCAGAACAGCCAGCGGTCGGGACCGGCCTCGCCGCTCCTCAGCAGCGGCAGCAGCGACCTGCCGTCGATCGTCTCGTCGGCGGGCGCGACACCGTCCACGGCCTCGAGCACGGTGGGCACGACGTCGGACATGCAGCCGACCACCTCACCGGGCGCGCCGGCGGGGATCGCCGCGGGCCACGAGATGACGGCGGGCACCCGGATGCCGCCCTCGAACAGCGAGCCCTTGTGACCGCGCAGGCCGCCGGCCGAGCCGCCGTCGTAGGAGATCTCCTCACCGTCGAGCCAGTTGCGCTCCTCGATCGACGGGCCGTTGTCGGAGGACATGAACACGATCGTGTTCTCGCGCAGGCCGAGCCGGTCGAGGGTGTCGAGGATGGTCGCGACGCCGTCGTCCATCGCCTTCACCATCGCAGCCATCATGCGCCGCCCGGCCGGCAGGTGCGCGAACTGCGCCATGTACTCCTCGGGCGCGTGCATCGGGTAGTGCGGCGCGTTGAACGGCACATAGCAGAAGAACGGCCGTTCGGCGTTCCGCTCGATGAACTCGGCGGCCCGGCGCGCGATGACCGTGGTGAGGTACTCGCCGTTCAGCCAGACCTCGTCCTCGTCCTCCCACAGGTCGTGGATCGGGTTGTGATCGCCCCAGTAGTAGATGTGGGAGTAGTAGTCAACGCAGCCGGCGCGGAACCCGAAGTGCTCGTCGAAGCCGCGGTGCAGCGGGCCGTACGCCGGGTCGGCGCCCAGATGCCACTTGCCGAAGATCCCGGTGGCGTAGCCGCGCTCCCCCAGGGCGCTCGCGAGCGTCGGCTGGGGCGGGAGCCCGGGGGTGCGCCTCGTCCCGCCGAGGATCGCCTCCACACCCGCGTGCGCGGGGTGCCGGCCGGTGAGGAGCGACGCCCGGGAGGGCGAGCAGACGGGCGAGTTGGAGTACCACTGCGGCAGGCGGACGCCGGAGGCCGCGAGCCCGTCCAGCGCCGGGGTGTCGAAGTCGTCGGCGCCGAAGCAGCCGAGGTCGCCCCAGCCCAGGTCGTCGGCGTAGATGACGACGACGTTCGGGCGATCGGTGGTCTGGCTCATTCTTTGACGCTCCCAGCGGCCATTCCGGCGACGAGCCGTTTCTGGACAATGGAGAAGAGGACGATGGTGGGAATGGTGGCCACCGTCGCGGCGGCCATGATCACGCCCCAGTCGCTGGTGTACTCCCCGAAGAAGGACGACAGCCCCACCTGCACGGTCTTCAGGTCCTCGCTCGTGTTCAGCACGCTCGCGAAGAAGTACTCCTCCCACGTCGCGATGAAGGTCGTGACGATCACCGTGACGATGCCGGGCAGCGCGATCGGGAAGACGACCCGGAAGATGACGCCGACGTTCGAGCA
The DNA here is from genome assembly GCF_030269445.1 of Actinoallomurus iriomotensis. Lineage (GTDB taxonomy): Bacteria > Actinomycetota > Actinomycetes > Streptosporangiales > Streptosporangiaceae > Actinoallomurus > Actinoallomurus iriomotensis. Next base: position 227,182 of record NZ_BSTJ01000010.1, on the reverse strand, counting down.
GCCGTCGATGCGCGCCGCCTCGTCGAGCGCGAGAGGGATGGTGTCGAAGTAGCCCATCAACAGGTAGATCGCGAGCGGCAGGGTCATCGCGGTGTACACGATGATCAGGCCGACGTACGAGTTGAGCAGGCCCAGCTCCCCGAACGAGAGGTAGATCGGCGTGATCAGCACGACGAAGGGCAGCAGCTGCGTCGCGAGGACGACCATCAGGACGGTCCGGCGCAGCCGGAAGACGAACCGCGACAGCGCGTAGGCCGCGAGGCTGGCCAGCACCACGGTGCAGCACGTGCTGACGGCCGACACCAGCAGGCTGTTCCCGATGTACCGCGCGAAGTCGGAGTTGCCGAACAGCCGGCCGTACGCGCCGAATCCCAGCCCGTCGAAGTAGCGGCTCCAGGGCAGCCGGGCGGCGAGCGCCGTCGTCGGCCGCAGCGAGGTGAAGACCATCCAGAGGACCGGGAAGACGATCACGAGCAGGATCGCGAACGTCGGCACGATCACGAGCAGGTCGCGCGCCCGCCGGCGGTTCGGGTCGCGTCTCGCCACGACCTTCTTCGGCGCGTCGCGGACGGCCGGCTTCGACGTCACGTCGGCGGTCATGCGGAGCGTCCTTCCCGGTCACCCGTCACACGCAGGTAGATCAGCGCGAACACCGCCATCGTCGCCGTCATGACGATGCCGATCGCGGCGCCCTGCCCGAGGTCGTTGGCCACGAACGCGGCCGAGTACAGCTGGGTGGCGAGCACCTGCGTGTAAGTGCCCGGCCCGCCCCCGGTCGAGAGCCAGACGTAGACGAAGTTGTTGAACGTCTGGATCACCGTCATGAGCACGACGACGACGATGACGGGCCGCAGGTTGGGCAGCGTGATGTGGAGGAAGGACTGCCAGCGCCCCGCGGAGTCGATCGCGGCCGCCTCGTACTGCTCCTTCGGGATGGACTGCAGGCCCGCCATCATCACGATCACGACGAAGGGCAGCTCGCGCCACACGATGATGGCGATCACCGACCACCACGCGGTGCTCGTCTGGGCCAGGAAGGGCACGCCCTTCGACACGATGTGCGTGCTGACGAGGAACTGGTTGAGGACGCCGGTGTTGGCGTCGAAGATCGACTTCCAGCACGCGACCGCGACGACCGGCGGGAGCATCCACGGCACGAGGACGAGGGTGCGGCCGACGCCCCGCAGGCGCCAGCGCGCGAGCACCTGGCTCTGCAGGAGGAGCGCGAGCCCCAGGCCGAGCACGAGCCGGATGGCCACCGTCAGCGCGGTCAGCCAGAAGGCGGTGTTGAGGGTGGCGCTGCCGATCTGCGGGTCGCTGAAGATCGCCTTGAAGTTGTCGAACCCCACCCACGTGGCGTCACCGGGCGTGTCGTACGGGCTCAGTTTCTGGAACGCCAGCACCACGTTGTACACGCTGGGGAAGACGAACAGGACTCCGATGACGATGAGAGCCGGTGTCGTCAGCGCGTACGGCTGGCGTCGTGCGGAGCGGGAGGCCATCGGCGCCGCTCAGCCCTTCAGGCCCTTGGTCAGCCCGGAGATTATCGCCGCGGCCGCGTCCGAGCTGGATGACTGGCCCGAGTAGACGGCGGAGAACCGCTGGTTGACGAGTTGCTCGATCGAGGCGACCGTCATGTCGGACCCGATGTAGCGCGCGAACGAGCGGGCGTGCGGCAGCTGCTTGACGAAGCCCTGCTGCGACTCCGGCACCGTCAGCTGGGTGAGGGTGCTCTTGGAGGCCGGGTACTGGGAGTAGGTCTTGAACGTCGTGGCGCTCATCAGGTACTTGATCACCTGCCACGCCTCGTCCGGGTGCTTGCTGTTGCGGTTGATGCCGAGCGCGCGACCGCCGAGGTGCGTCGCGCCGTCGGTCAGGCCGGAGGGCATCGGCGCGGTCGTCAGCGTCGTGCCGGCCGCCTTCGCCTGCTTGAGCAGGGGCGCGAAGGTCGCCGGCGGCTCGTAGCTCATCGCGCAGGATCCGGTCGCGAGGCCGTTGACGATGGAGGGGTCGCTGTAGTCCTGCACCGCCTGGTTCGCCTTCGGCGAGGCCCCGGAGGAGAACAGGTCGGCGAAGTACTGGATCGCGTTCGCGAGCTGGGGCTGGGCGATGCCGGGCTGCCACGCGCCCGAGGGGTTCTTCTGCACGAGCGTGCCGCCGTGCGCCCAGATGTAGTAGTTGATCGCGTTCCACTGTGAGCTGGTCGCCGAGCCGGAGGCCGCGAAGCAGAAGCCGCTGGTCTTGCCGGAGCTGGAGGAGCTGATCTGCTTCGCGTCGGCCGCGAGTTGCTCCCAGGTGGTGGGCGGGCTCTTGACGCCCGCGGCGGAGAGCGCCTTGGGGTTGTAGACGAGCGCCATGGTGTCGGCCGTCCAGGGCATGGCCCAGGTCTTGCCGTCGAAGGTGACCATGTCCTTCGCGAGGAGGTTGTCCGTCCCCCCGGGCACCGGGTCCTTCTTCATGAGGTCGTCCAGCGACAGCAGGATCTTCGGCTTGGCGAGGAACGCGACGTCGGCGTAGCCGATCTGGTCGATGTCCGGCCCGGATCCGGAATTGGCCTCACGCGCGAACTGCTGCACGTTGTTGGGGCTCAGGGTCTGCATCTCGACGTGGATCTTCGGGTGACTCTTGTTCCACGCGTCGATCGCGGTGGTGAGGCCGGCGACCTCTCCCTTGGGGTCGAACTGCCGGAAGACCAGGTTCACCGAGCCGGATCCGGAACCGGAGCCCGAGCATGCCGCGAGTGGAAGAACGAGACTCGTCACCGCGGCGGCCACGACCGACTTCGTGAACTTCATGCTGCATCTCCTTAAGAGGCACCGCCCCGCAGCGGGGTCCCAGGACGCTAACACAATCAATTTGATTTACAACAGACTCTTTCGTGACCTACGATCTGGGCCTCGGCGTTGATCTACGATCTGTTCCGTCAAGCGCGGAAGCGCGTGAGACGGCCCCAATCGCCGAAGCCGGGAGGGATCACGATGGAGCGGCGGGGATCGAATCTTCCGCGCGTCGGCGACTACAACCAGCTGCTCGTTCTCGACCTGGTACGGCGCAGCTCGAACATCAGCCGGGTGGAGCTGTCGGAGCACACCGGCCTGTCGGTGCAGACCGTCTCCAACATCTGCCGCCGCCTCGTCAGCGCGGGGCTGATCGAGGCCGCCGGCCGGGTGGAGGCCGACACGGGCGCCCGCCGGACGATGTTCAGAGTGGTCCCGCAGGGTCAGTACTCCCTGGGGCTGCACATCGATCCGGCCCGGATGACGCTGGTGCTCCTCAACCTCGCCGGCCAGGTCGAGGACCGGGCCTCGATCGTGACCCCGACCACCGACGGCCCGGAAGACGTGCTCAAGGCGATCGTCGACGCCGTCGCCGACCTCGTGGGCCGCCGGGCGATCCCCCCGCTCCGGGTGTCCGGCCTCGGCGTCTCCGCCCCCGGGCCCATCAGGGCCGAGTCCGGCTCTCTCGTCGGGCCGCCGAACCTGCGCGGCTGGGGCGTCGTACGCCTCCGCGACGAGCTGGAGAGCCGCGTCGGCCTGCCGGTCGTGCTGGAGAAGGACACCATCGCCGCCGCGACGGGCGAGCTCTGGGCGGGCGGCGGCACGCTGTCGAACTTCGCCTTCATCTACCTCGGCACCGGAATCGGCGCCGGGGTCGTCCTCGACGGCGAGGTGATGCGCGGCGCGTCCGACAACCTCGGCGAGATCGGGCACCTCAGCGGCGACCCCGACGGGCCCCGGTGCCCGTGCGGCGGGCGCGGGTGCATCGCGATCACCTCCGCCCCCGTGCACCTCGTCTCCGCGGCCGCCGGGGCCGGCACGATCCCGTCCGTGGACCTCGACGATCCCCTGGCCGTCGAGACCGCGTTAAGGCATCTGTGCGCCCTCGCCGACAAAGGCGACGAGTCCGCGCTCGTCATCGTTGAGAAGTCGGCGCGCGCCATCGCACGCGTCGCCGGCAACCTCGCCAACGTCCTGGACCTCGACGCCGTCGTGCTGGGCGGACCGAGCTGGTCCGCGCTGTCGCGCATCTACCTGCGGGTCGTGCCGCCGATCACCGCCTCGCTGCTCACCGTGAGCGACGTGCACACGGTGGAGGTACGCGGCACGACTCTCGGCGAGGACGGGGGCGCCATCGGCGCGGCGTCACTCGTCATGTCGTCGATGGCCTCGGCGCGGTCGGACCACCTGCTCGTCCCCCACTGACCGGGCTCGGGCGTCGGCCCTGAGATGATGCAGGTCACGCACGTCAGGTCACGCACGCAAGCACGCAAGCACGCAAGGAGGTGGTTCGCGGATGTCCGGATGCTGTCCCCCGTCACGCTCCGAGGGTTCGGAGGTCCCGTACGACCCGCCGGGCCGCGGACACGCCTCCGGCGACCTGATCGTGCTGCCGGGCGGCACGTTCCTGATGGGCACCGAGGACAAGGACGGATTCCCCGACGACGACGAGGGGCCCGTCCGCGAGGTCGCCGTCGCCTCCTTCGCCATCGATCCGCACTGCGTGACGAACGCGCGGTTCGCGGAGTTCGTGGACGCGACGGGCTACCGGACGGACGCCGAGAAGTTCGGCTGGACCTACGTCTTCGCCAAGTTCCTGCCCGGTGAGCTGCGCAAGAGGTCTCCACGACCGCCGCAGACGCCGTGGTGGTGCGGGGTCTCCGGGGCGTACTGGCGGGTGCCGGAAGGGCCCGGCAGCACGGTCGAGGACCGCTGGGACCACCCGGTCGTGCACGTGTCGTGGCGTGACGCGAACGCCTACTGCGCCTGGGCCGGCCGGCGGCTGCCGACGGAGGCCGAGTGGGAGTACGCCGCGCGTGGCGGCCTGGAGCAGGCCCGTTACCCGTGGGGCGACGAGCTCACGCCCGGCGGCGAGCACCGGTGCAACATCTGGCAGGGCCGGTTCCCGGTGCGCGACACGGCGGAGGACGGTTACGCCGGCACCGCTCCGGTGGACGCCTTCCCGCCCAACGGCTTCGGGCTCTTCAACGTTTCGGGCAACGTGTGGGAATGGTGCGCCGGGCGGTTCCGCGGGACCGACGCCGAGCGTCCGATGCGCGGCGGTTCGTACCTGTGCCACGATTCCTACTGCAACCGCTACCGGGTGGCCGCGCGCACGGGCAACAGCCCCGACAGCTCCAGCGGCAACCTGGGCTTCCGCTGCGCCGCCGACGTCTGAGCCGGGCTGCTGGTACGGTTGACGGACGATTTCGGGAAATAGGGAGAGCCGCACATGGCAGGTGACGACGACATCTCCGGGTGATACCCGGACCTGACCGGCCGCAGGCAGGCGCGCGATGCCGCCGTGGCCGCTCTGTCGTCGTCCCTTGACCCCTGCGGGACGCCTTGACGCGCCCGCGTTATTTCCCGAGGACCCTTCCATGTCCGACGCGTACATCGTCTGCTCCAACCTGTCCTTCTCCTGGCCGGACGACACACCGGTCTTCCAGGACCTGTCCTTCACGGTCGGCGCCGGCCGTACCGGCCTGGTCGCGCCGAACGGCGCCGGCAAGAGCACGCTGCTCAAGCTCATCGCGGGTGAGCTTCGGCCCGGCGGCGGGACCGTCTCCGTCGACGGAGTGCTCGGCCACCTTCCGCAGAGCCTCCCGCTCACCGGCGACCTGACGGTGGCCGAGGTGCTGGGAATCGCCCCGATCATCCGGGCGATCGACGCCGTCGAGGCCGGCGACGCCAGCGAGGAGAACTTCACCGCGATCGGCGACGACTGGGACATCGAGGAGCGCACCACGGCCCAGCTGGACCGGCTCGGCCTCGGCGACGTCGCCCTCACCCGGCGTCTCGACACCCTCAGCGGTGGTCAGGTCGTCTCCCTGGGCCTGGCCGGACAGCTGCTGAAGCGCCCCGACGTCCTGCTGCTGGACGAGCCGACCAACAACCTCGACCTCGACGCGCGCCACCGGCTCTACGGCGTGCTCGACGACTTCGGCGGCTGCCTGCTGCTGGTCAGCCACGATCGGGCCCTGCTCGACCGCATGGACCGCATCGCCGAGCTCGACCAGGGCGAGATCCGCTCCTACGGCGGGAACTTCACCGCCTACGAGGAGGCCGTACGCACCGGGCAGGAGGCCGCCGAGAGGGCCGTCCGGCACGCCGAGCAGCAGGTCAAGCGGGAGAAGCGGGAGATGCAGCAGGCCCGTGAGCGGGCCGAGCGGCGGGCCGGCAACGCCGCGCGCAACCTCGACAACGCGGGGCTGCCGAAGCTCTTCGCCGGGAACATGAAACGGCGCGCCCAGGAGTCCGCGGGCCGGGCGAGCCAGGCGCACTCCGCGCGGGTCGGCGACGCCAAGGCACGGCTCGAGGAGGCCGGCCGGGCCCTGCGCGACGAGCAGAAGATCGCCCTTGAGCTGCCCGGCACCAACGTCCCGGCCGGACGCACGGTCTTCCGCGGCGAACACATCCAGGTCCGCCACGGCGACCGGGCCGTGTTCGCCGGGGACGGCGCCGGCCTGACCGTCCAGGGGCCCGAACGGATCGCGCTGACCGGGCCCAACGGCTCCGGCAAGTCCACGCTGCTCCGCGTGGTGAACGGCGACGTCGAGCCGGAGGGCGCCGCGATCCGGCGCTTCGACGGCCGGATCGCGTACCTGTCCCAGCGGCTGGACCTGCTCGACCTCGACCGCACCGTGGCGCAGAACCTGGCCGCCTTCGCGCCCGCGATGCCCGAGGCGCAGCGGATGAACCTGCTCGCCCGCTTCCTGTTCCGCGGGTCCCGCATCCACCTTCCGGTCGGCGTGCTGTCGGGCGGCGAGCGGCTGCGGGCCACCCTTGCCTGCGTCCTGTACGCCGAACCGGCGCCGCAGCTCCTGCTCCTGGACGAACCGACCAACAACCTCGACCTGGTGAGCGTCGGCCAGCTGGAGAGCGCGCTCAACGCCTACGAGGGCGCGTTCGTGGTGGTCAGCCACGACGAGCGGTTCCTCGCCGAGATCCGGGTCGGCCGCTGGCTCCGGCTCTCCGAGGGCCGGCTCGTGGAGACCGGCGCGCCCGACGGCACGTCGGCGGCGACGCGTGCCTGAGCCGGCGCTGCTCGCCCACGATCTGGTCCGCACGTTCGGTACGCGACGGGTGCTCGACGGCGTCTCCCTCACCGCCGCCCCCGGGCAGCGGATCGGGCTGATCGGCGAGAACGGCGCGGGAAAGTCGACCCTGCTGCGGCTGCTCGCCGGGACCGACGAACCCGACGCGGGCACCGTCGTACGGCCTCCGGACCTCGGCTTCCTGCGGCAGGAGATGCCGTTCGAGCGCGCGTCGACGATCGCCGACGTGCTCGACGACGCCCTGCGCGGAGCCCGCGCGGACCTCGCCGAGCTGGACCGGCTCACCCGGACGCTCGCGGAGACGCCGCAGGACTCCCCCGGTCACGCCGGGCTTCTCGTCGAGTACGGCGAACGGCTGGAGCACGCCCAGGAACATGAGGCGTGGGACGCCGACCGGCGCGCCGAGATCGTGCTCGGCGCGCTCGGCCTGGGCGGGCTGAGCCACGACCGCACGCTCGGGTCCCTGTCCGGCGGGCAGCGCGGCCGGCTCGCGCTGGCCGCGCTCCTGGTACGACGGCCCGCGGCGCTGCTGCTCGACGAGCCGACCAACCATCTCGACGACGCCGCGGCGGCTTTCCTGGAGGAGCAGCTGCGGGGCCTGCCCGGCGTCGTCGTGGTGGCGAGCCACGACCGGGCGTTCCTCGACGCCGTCTGCACCGACCTGATCGACCTCGATCCCGCGGTGTCCGGCCCGATCCGCTACGGCGGCGGCTACACCGCCTACCAGGCGGAGAAGCGCGCCGAGCGGGAGCGCTGGCACAGACGTTTCGCCGAGGAACAGGAGGAGCTCGCCGGCCTGCGCCGCGCGGTCACCGTGACCGCGCACCGGGTCGCGCCGGACCGCGAGAAGCGCGACCACGAGAAGATGGGATACGGGCACTCCGGCGGGCGGGTGCAGAAACAGATCTCGCGGCGGGTGCGCGACGCCGCCCGCCGGCTCGACCAGCTGGAACGCGACCAGGTCGGGGAGCCGCCGGAGCCGCTGCGGTTCCGTGCCGCGACGCTCGCCTCCGCGTCGGCCGACGGCACGCTCCTGTCGCTGCGCGGCGTCCGCGTTCCCGGCCGGCTCACTCTGGACCGCCTCGACCTCGCGGCCGGCGAACGGCTCCTGGTCACCGGAACGAACGGAGCGGGCAAGTCGACGCTGCTCCTGCTGCTGGCCGGCCGGCTGGAGACCCTCGGCGAGGTGCGGCGGCGCCGCGAGCTGAGGGTCGGCCTGCTGACCCAGGACACCGTGTTCGACCGGCCGGACCGTACCGCGCGTGAGACCTACGAACAGGCGCTCGGCGCCGAACGCGCCGACGCCGTGCCGCTGCGGTCCCTCGGACTGCTCGGCGTCGCGGACCTCGACCGGCGGGTCGGCGAGCTGTCCGTCGGGCAGCGTCGCCGGCTCGCCCTGGCGTTGCTCGTGGCGGACCCGCCGGAGCTGCTGCTGCTCGACGAGCCCACCAATCACCTGTCGCCGCGGCTGGCCGACGAGCTGGAGGAGGCGCTGGGCACGACCTCCGGCGCCGTCGTGGTCGCCAGCCACGACCGGTGGCTGCGCTCCCGCTGGACCGGCCGCGAACTGCGGCTGTGACGCCGATAGCGTGACGGGAGCCCGCCGCGACGTCATGTCCGACGCGTTGCCGGCTTGTTAAGTCCCGATGAACGGCACTGAGCGGTGGATGGGAGATGCAGAGCCACCTCATTCTGTGTGGCCGGCGTCACAAGGCGCCGACCGGAGAATCGAGGTGCGAAGTGCATGAGACGCGGGAGTGGCCGGACGTGGGCCACCGTGCCGTCCGGAAGGTGATGGCGCGGTTCATGCCGTTGATCGGACTCTGCTACATCGCGGTGTACGTCGATCGCCTGAACATCGGCGTGGCGGCACTGACCATGAACGATGACCTGGGGATCTCGGCGTCGGCCTTCGGGTTCACGGCCGGCGTCTACTTCTGGAGCTACACGGTCTGCGAGCCCCCGAGCAACTACATCCTGACCAAGGTCGGTGCCCGGCGGTGGCTCGGCCGGATCATGGTGACGTGGGGTCTGGTGACCATCGCCACCGCAACCGTGCAGGGGACGACCAGCCTGGCCTGCGCGCGGGTCCTACTGGGTATCGCGGAGGCCGGGTTCTCCCCGGGCATGCTCTATTTCGTGTCGCGATGGATCCCGCAGCGTGAGCGCGGACGAGCGATGGCGTGGATCATCGCCTTCATCTGCCTGTCGTCGCTCGCCACGCCCGTCACGACGCAGATTCTCGGCCTGGACGGCCTGCTCGGTCTGGCGGGCTGGCGCTGGGTGTTCGTGTTCACGGGAATCCCGGCCATCGTCCTGGGCTGTGCCTGCGTCAAGATCCTCAGGGACGGCCCGAAGGACGCCGAGTTTCTCACCGCCGCCGAACGGGACTGGCTGGTCGCCGAACTGCGATCGGAGGATCGCGGGACGACGGACGCGCATGGCGAGCACGGATTCGCCCGCTCGCTGGTGCATCCTCGCGTGCTGGTCCTGGTGATGGTGTTCGTCTGCTTCACGTTCTGCCTGAACGGCTTCCAGCTTTGGATCCCGCAGATCCTGGCGCAGTTCGGGCTGTCCAGAAGCCAGGTGGGCTGGGTCGCCACGCTGCCCGCGCTGCTCGCGATCGGGCCCGTGCTGTGGTGGATGCGGCGTTCGGACCGACGGCAGGAGCGGACGGTGCACTTCGCCGTGGCCGCCGCCGTCGCGGCGGCCGGCTTCGGCCTCGCGGCCGTTTCCTTCTCCGTCCCCGCCCTCGCGATCGCGGGGTTCTGCGTCGCCGGTATGGGTCTGTACGGCGCGATGGGCGTCTTCATCACCATGCCGTCGTCATTCCTCACCGGGGTCGCGCTGGCGGCAGGGTTCGGAGTCATCAACGGCGCCGGCAATCTGGGCGGCTACTTCGGGCCGCAGGTGACCGGCTGGATCAAAGACGCGACCGGCGGGTTCACCGCCGCGATCGGCGTGTACGCCGTCGTCCTCGCGCTCGCCGCCGCCATCGTCCTGGCACTCGGGGCGACGGCCCGCCGCACGTCCTCACCCCGCCTCCTGACCGGAGCCGAATCGACTGCCGGTTCCTGACTGGCCTGCCACCTCGATGACGGCGCCGCGGCGCCCGCGGGCGCCTGCGCCCGGACCACCCGTCTTCATCCGAAGCCCGCTCGACGAAGACCCGCTCGACTAAGGACAAAGGTTCATGACATTCCAGCTGACGGTCGGAGAGGCGACCATCACCCAGGTCACCGAGTTGGCGCGCTGGCCGTTCCCACCGTGGGAGCTGTTCCCCGACGCCACCGGTGAGCAGGCCGCCCGAGCCGCCGCCGAGTTCGGGCCGGGATACGTCGAGGAGCGCACGGGCGCCCTCGTGCTGGCCATCCACAGCTATCTCGTGCGGATCGGCGGCACTACGCTCGTCGTGGACGCGGGCAACGGCAACCACAAAGATCGCCCCAATCTGCTGCCGCACCACCGTTTCGACACCGACTTCCTGAACCGCTTCGCGGGAACGGGCACCGCCGTCGAGGACGTGGACGTAGTCGTCAGCACCCACCTGCATCCCGACCACTGCGGCTGGAACACCCGCCTCGAAGGCGACCGCTGGCGGCCGACGTTCCCGGGGGCGAGGTACGTGTTCGGCCGTGCCGAGCTCGACTCCCTCCAGGCGCTGGCCGCGACGGAGCACCCCGAGGGGGTCGCGGCGGATCTCGTGCGCATGTACGACGACAGCGTGCGGCCCGTGTTGCAGAACGGCCGGTGGGAGATCGCCGACGATGGTCATCTGCTGGCCGAGCATGGCGACACCAAGGTCGTGCTGCGTGCGGCCCCCGGTCACACCGGCGGGCACCTCGTCGCCGAGATCCGCTCGCGGGAGGGCGGCGCCGTCATCTCCGGCGACGTCGTCCATCATCCGATCCAACTGCTCTATCCGGAGCTGAGCCAGGCCGGGGACGCCGATCCGGCGCTGGCGCGGCGGACGCGTGACGCCGTGCTGGAGCGCTGCGCACGGGACGGACTGCTCCTGCTGCCCGCGCACTTTCCCGCCGACCATCCGTTCACGCTGATCCGCGACGGCGGCCGTCTCCGGCTTCTGCCCGTCACCGGGCACCACGCGTGAGTACGCGACGGCACGGGCCACCGCCGCTTTCCCGATCAACGGGCCCGCGCGCTGGGCGGCGAGGGGACGTCGCGACACGATCGGCGCTGACACCGGGCCACACGCCCGCGATCGAGGAGGAGAAGTGAGCCGCACCTTCGGCACCATCCGTCAGCTGGGCTACGTGGTCCCGGACATCGCGTCCGCCATCACCCATTGGGTGGAGCGGCTGGAAGTCGGACCGTTCTTCTACATCGAACGCCAGCCCGTCAACGACTTCACCTATCGCGGCGAACCGAGCGAACCCGAGTTCAGCGTCGCGCTGGCCCAGGCGGGCCCCGTGCAGGTGGAGCTGATCCAGCAGCGCAACGACGCCCCGTCGGCGTTCCGCGAGTTCACTAACGCGGGCGGCGAGGGACTGCAGCACATCGCCTACTGGACGACCACGTTCGGCGACCTCGTCGACCGGGCAGCGGCACTGGGATACCAGGAGCTGCAACGCGGCCGCTCCGGCAGCGGGGGGCCCGACGAGCGCTTCGCCTACTTCACCGCGGGCGGGCACGCCGGCACGGTGGTCGAGATCTCCGAGGTGGCCGGGCGCAAGGCGGCACTGTTCGAGGCCGTCGCCGTCGCGGCCGCCGGCTGGGACGGGAGCGACCCGGTGCGCGACATGACCACGCTGGTGACCCGGTGAGCGGGCGGACCGCCATCGTCTCCGGTGGCGCCTCGGGTATCGGCGCAGCGACGGCCGAGCTCTTCGGCGCCCAGGGATGGGATGTCGTGGTCGCCGACCTGCGGGTCGCGGACGGCGAGACCAGAGATGCCTCCGGGGCCGTCCGGCTGTCGGTGCGGACCGATGTCACCGACGACGCGGCCCTGGAGCGGCTGGCGCAGCGGACCCGCGACCGCTTCGGCCGCGTGGACGCGGTCGTCACCTGCGCCGGCACCGCCGACAACGCGGCCGTCCGCGACGTCACCCCCGCCCGCTTCACCCGTACCCTGACGCTCAACCTGGTCGCGACGTTCGCGCTGTGCCGGCTTTTCGTCGACGACCTCGCCGCCACCCGCGGGTCGATCGTGACCGTGGCGTCGGTCTCCGGCCTGCGGGGCAGCCCGGACCGGGCGGCGTACTCGGCGTCCAAGGGCGGAGTCATCGCCCTGACCCGCCAGCTCGCCGTCGAACTCGCCACCGAGGCGGTGCGCGTCAACTGCGTGGCCCCGGGCTCCACCCTGACCCCACTGGTCGAGACCGCGCAGGGAGGTGAGCGGACCCGCCGAGCGATCCTGGAGGCCATCCCGCTCCGGCGCTATGCCGAACCGCGCGAGATCGCCCAGGTGATCACCTTCCTCGCCGGGGAAGGAGCGGGGTTCGTCACCGGACAGGTCTGGGGCGTCGACGGCGGACAACTGGCCGGCGCCGGCTGGAACCGCCCGGAGGCCGCCCGATGAAGCCACTGATCATCGGCGTCAACGTCAACGAGGGCACCGGCCGGGACCCGAACCCGCACGTGCCGTTCACCCCGAAGGAGATCGCTGAGGTCGCCCGGGACTGTGAGCGCGCCGGTGCCTCGCTCATGCACTACCACGGCCGGACCGCGGATGGACGGGCCGATCATTCGGCCCCGACATACGCCGACATCGCCCGCGAGACGCACCGGGCCAGTTCGCTGCTGCTCGCGCCGTCGATGGCCAACGTCCCGGGCTACGACGTCGAGCAACGGCTGTCCAACATCGCCCCCAACCAGGGCGACCCCGAGACCGCGGCGGACCTGCTTCCGGTGGACATGGGCTGCGCCAACATGGACCTGTTCGACGCGGACGCGGGCGACTACGCCTCCGAGGACCGCGTCTTCGTCAACGACATCCGCACCCAGCGGGCGTTCCTTGAGCGGGCGCCGCGGCTGGGCCTGCGCCCGTACCTGGCGTCATTCAACCTCAGCTGGACCCGCGCGATCGTCGCGCACGAGCGCACCGGGCGGCTCGCCCGGCCGCTCATCGTGGCGTTCGTGCTGGGTGGTGAGGAGTTCGTCGCCGCGCATCCCACCACTGCGTCGGGGGTGCGCGCCCATCTGGAGGTGTTGCCCGCCGGCCTGCGGATCGAATGGCTGGTCTCCAGCCATCGCGGCGACGTTCTGGAGGTCGCCGACGACATCATCGCCGCGGGCGGACACCTGGTGGTCGGGATCGGCGACCACCCTTACACCGACCTGGGGCATCCGGCCACCGCCGACCTCGTCGCGCGCGTCGCCGAACTCGGTCGCCGACATGGCCGCCGCCCTGCCACCACCGACGAGGCCCGACGCATTCTGGGGGTGCCCACGCATGCGTCTCGTTGACGCCGGCGCGACCCCGCCGGCGCCGGTCCATCGGTCCGCCGGACGCACGGTCTGGGTGATGGATTCCATCGCCTTCGGATCGGCGACGCTGCGCGGCGACGTCATCGTCACCGGCTCCCACGGCGGGGTCAGCGCGGGAGAGTACGCCGCGTCCTACGACGTCGCGGTGGTCGCCTGCAACGACGCCGGCACCGGGAAGAACGCCGCCGGCGTCGCCGGGTTGCGGGCCCTGGACGGGACAGGCATCGCCGCCGTGGGCGTGGCGCACGACTCCGCGCGGATCGGCGACGGCCACGACACCTGGGAGAACGGCGTCGTCAGCTTCGTCAACGAGCACGCCCGTGCCCTCGGCATTCGTACCGGTGCCTCCCTCAAGGACCAGATCGTGGCGCTCGTCGACCAAGGAGGGATCTGACCGTGTACCGAGCGACTGTGTGGTCACAGGCCGGGATGCGCATCGTCGTGATGGACAGCATGTCCCAGGTCGAGGACGACGACGCGGGCGCGATCGTCGTCGCCGCGTCCAACGGAGGTCAGGAGTCCGGACGCTTCGGGGCGGCGGCTCGCTGTGGGTTCGTCCTGCTCAACGACGCCGGCGTCGGCAAGGACGACGCGGGCATCGCCGGGCTCGCCATCCTCAACGAGGCCGGCATCCCCGCGGCGGCCGTCGGCCACCACACCGCCGAGATCTCCAACGGCCTCGACATGTGGGAGCACGGCGTCATCTCGTACGTCAACACGGCCGCGCAGGCGGCCGGTGTGGCGCCCGGGGCCCTCGCCCGGCCGACCCTGATCGCTTTCGCGCACGCCCGCATCGTGGAGACGAGCACATGAGCAGGTACGTACTGAACGATCGTGACACCTTCGTCCGGCAGGCGGTGGAGGGGCTGGAGGCGGCCCACCCGGGCCTCGTCCGAATGCATGACGACCCGCTGTTCGTGACCCGACGGGTTCCCGCACGAGGCAAGGTCGCGCTGGTGTCGGGCGGTGGTTCGGGACACGAACCGCTCCACACCGGCCTGGTCGGCACCGGAATGCTCGACGCCGCCGTACCCGGCGCGGTCTTCACCAGCCCTACCGCCCTGCAGGTGCGCGAGGCGGCACAGGCGGTCGACACCGGCGCGGGCGTCGTCATGATCGTCAAGAACTACACCGGCGACGTCCTCAACTTCCGGATCGCGGCGGAGCTGCTCGAGGACCGGCACCGAGTGGAGGTGGTGATCGTCGACGACGACCTCGCGACGACGTCCGAGGACGAGAGCGCACCGGGGCGGCGCGGAACCGCCGCCGTCCTGGCGGTCGAGAAGATCTGTGGAGCGGTCGCCGAGACAGGGGCCCCGGCCGACCGGGTCCGCGACCTCGGCCGCGAAGTGGTGGCCCGGTCGGCGACGCTGGGACTCGCCCTCGAGGCCTGCACCAATCCGATGACCGGGACCCGCTCGTTCGACCTCGGTCCGGACCAGATCGAGTTCGGCGTGGGCATCCACGGCGAACGGGGCATCGGCACCCGCGCCTCCGGAACCGCCGCCGAGCTCGTCGAATCCCTCGTCCGCCCGCTGGTCGAGCACCTCGGCCTACGGCGCGGCGACGAGGTCCTCGCCATCGTGAACGGGCTCGGAGCCACCCATTCGCTGGAGCTGGGGGTCGTGCTGCGTGAGGTGCGCCGGTCGCTGGCCGGCAGCGGCATCGCGCCGGCCCGCAGCCTCTCCGGCTCGTTCGTGACCTCGCTGGACATGCGCGGATTCTCGGTGACCCTCACCGCACTGACCGAGGACCTGATCGAGCTGTGGGACGCGCCGGTCCGGACACCGGCGCTCACCTGGTAGGAAGGGATTTGATGACATGACCACCGATGACACGCGGCTGACCGGTGCGGACGCACGCGCCTGGCTGCTGGCGTACGCGGACCGGGTGCGGCGAGACGTCGACGAGCTGACCGATCTGGACCGCAGAGCCGGCGACGGAGACTTCGGCTGGAACATCGCGACCGCGCTCGATCGGGCTCGCCCCACCCTGACCGACATTCCCGACACGGCGCTCCCTCCGGACGCCTTCAGGGCCGCGTCCGATGCTCACCTCGGGGCCGGCGGCACGAGCGGCCCACTGTTCGGCCTCTGGTTCGGGCGGCTCGCGCAAGGCCCCGGCGAGCCGTGGTCCGGACCCGCTCTGGCACACGCGTTCCAGAGCGCCGTGCAAGCCGTCTGCCGGCTCGGGAACACCGACGTCGGGCAGAAGACGATGGTGGACGCCATGGTCCCCGCCGTGAAGGCACTGGAGGCCGAGCCGCTCGCACCGGCATGGCGCGGTGCGGTCGCCCGCGCGGCCCGCGCCGCCGCCGACGGCGCCGAGGCGACCCGGGACATGCTCGCCCGCCGCGGACGCGCCAGCTACGTGGGCGAGCACGCGCGCGGGGTGGTCGACCCAGGGGCGCTGGCCGTCGCCTGGTTCTTCCAGGCCGCCGCGGACACGCGGGCGGCGGCATGACGTCCGCGAACGCCGGTCACACCGGCAAAGTCATCGTCACCGTCGCCCCCACCGGGGGGTTCCTCACACGCGCGGACCATCCGTACGTCCCGACCCAGCCGGAGGAGATCGCCGCCGACGTCGCACGCTGCGCCGCCGCCGGTGCCAGTGTCGCGGCGCTGCACGCGCGGCGTCCGGACGGCCAGGCCACGTGCGACGCGGCGATCTACCGCGACATCAACGCGCGGGTCCGCGCGGCGTGCGATGTGGTGATCAACAACTCGACCGGTGGAGGAATCAACGGCGACTTGCTGCGGGTACGCCCGGACGGGTCACGGACGATCGACTGGGACGCCCGCATGGAGGGCGTCGACGGCGGTGCCGACACCTGCACGCTGGACGCCGTCACCGCCTACGTCAGCGGGCCGGACGGGCGCGAGGTGCTCATGGACACCCCGATGGAGCGGGCCATCGAACTCGCGGCGGCGATGTTCGAACGAGGGATCAAGCCGGAGTGGGAGGCGTTCGGCCCATCCCACCTGGCCCGTGAGGTCACCCGGCTCACCGCCCTGGGCTTCGACGCCGAACCGTACTGCGTGAACCTGGTGCTCGGCCTGGACACGACGTTCCAGAACGCGGTCCCCTACACCCCGGCCGACCTCCAGCACATGGTCGACGCCCTCCCGGACGGCTCGATGTTCACCGTGACGGTCAACGGGCCTCAGCAGTTCCGGGGGCTCGCGCACGCACTGGCTCTCGGCGGGCACATCCGGGTCGGCATCGAGGACAATCCCTGCCTCGTTCCCGGGGAGCCGGCCGAGAACGTCCGCCTCGTCGAGCGCGCCGTCACCCTGGTCCAGAGCCTCGGCCTGGAACCCGCCACCCCCGACGAGGCCCGCCGGATCCTCGGCCTCCCCGCACGAGAGGACGCCGCCCATGCCATCTGAACAGGACCCGGATCGCGTGCCGCTTCGCTCGCAGGAGTGGTTCGGCGGCTCCGACATCAACGCCGCCATGCACCGCTCGTGGATGAAGAACCAAGGAGTCCCGGACCGGATGTTCGACGGCCGTCCGGTCATCGGGATCTGTAACACCTACTCCGACCTCACCCCCTGCAACGCCCACTTCCGGGAACTCACCGAACAGGTCAAGCGCGGTGTGCTCGAAGCGGGTGGGTTCCCGGTGGAGTTTCCGGTGATGTCGCTGGGCGAGACCATCGTGCGGCCGACCACCATGCTCTACCGCAACCTGGTCTCGATGGAGGTCGAGGAGTCCATCCGCGCCAACCCCGTCGACGGGGTCGTGCTGCTGTGCGGCTGCGACAAGACCACGCCGGCGCTGCTGATGGGCGCCGCCAGCTGCGACCTGCCCACCATTGTCGTGTCCGGCGGGCCGATGCTGAATGGCAGGTGGCAGGGCCGGACGGTGGGCAGCGGCACCTCACTGTTCGAGATGAGCGAGGAGGTGCGGGCCGGCCGCGTCACCGAGTGTGAGTTTCGCGCCGCCGAGGGCGCCATGGCGCGCTCTGCCGGCCACTGCAACACCATGGGTACGGCATCGACGATGGCCTGCATGGTCGAGACCCTCGGCCTCGCCCTTCCCGGCAACGCCGCGATCCCCGCCGTCGACGCCCGGCGGCGCCTGCTCGCCAATGAGTCGGGGTTCCGGGCGGTCGCGATGGTCCGCGAGGACGTACGGATGTCGCGGATCGTCACCCGCGCGTCCTTCGAGAACGCCATCAAGGTCAACGCGGCGATCGGCGGATCGACGAACGCGGTGGTGCACCTGCTGGCGCTGGCCGGACGGCTGGAGATCGATCTGGAGCTGGACGACTTCGACCGCGCGGCCAAGGGCGTGCCGCTCCTGGTCGACCTGATGCCCGCCGGACGGTTCCTGATGGAGGACTTTCACGCCGCCGGCGGTCTGCCCGTCGTGGTGAAGGAACTGGGCGACATCCTGCACACCGACGCGCTGACGGTGAACGGCCGGACGCTCGGCGAGAACTCCACCGACGCCGTCGCCTGGGACTGCGAGGTCATCCGGATGGTGGGCGAACCCCTGCTGCCCGACGCCCGCATCACCGTGCTGCGCGGGAATCTGGCGCCGTCGGGAGCCGTCATCAAGCCGGCGGCCGCCTCGCCGCACCTGCTGCGCCACACCGGTCCGGCACTGGTGTTCGAGGGCATGGACGATTTCCGTGCGCGCATCGACGACCCGGACCTGCCGGTGGATGAGAACACCGTCCTGGTGCTGCGCCACGCGGGCCCGCGTGGGTTCCCCGGGATGCCCGAAGTCGGCAACCTGCCACTGCCGAAGAAGCTCCTGCAGGCGGGTGTGACCGACATGGTCCGCGTCTCCGATGCCCGCATGAGCGGGACGGCGTTCGGGACGGTCGTGCTGCATGTCGCGCCTGAGGCCGCCGCAGGCGGTGCCCTGGCCGCCGTACGCGACGGCGACCTGGTGGCCCTCGACGTCACGGCCGGCAGCCTGCGACTCCTCGTCGACGCGGAAGAGATCGATCGTAGGATCGCCGCGGCGGCGCCGCCGCTCCCGCCGGAGACCGGCTACGCGAGTCTCTACGTCCAACACGTCCTGCAGGCCGACCGGGGCGCCGACTTCGACTTCCTGGTCGGCCGGCGCGGAGCGGCGGTGCACGGTGACAACCACTGATTCGCCGCGCTCCTCGGTGGCCGTCGTGACCGGGGCGGGAAACGGGCTCGGCAGAGCCATCACCCGCGCGCTGCTCGACGACGGCCACATGGTCGTCCTGGCGGGCCGTACGCGGGCATCCCTGCAGGACACGGCCGCGGACCATCCGCGCGCCGAGGTGGTCGTGGCCGATGTCACGTCCGCCTCGTCGGTCCGCGCGCTGTTCGCCTCGGCGTGGGCGCTGCACGGCCGCGTCGACGTCCTGGTCAACAACGCGGGGGTCTTCGGGCCCGAAGGCGCGATCGACGAGGTGGAGGACGGCCACTGGCACGACGTCCTCGCGGCCAACGTCACCGGTTCGTTCCTGTGCGCGCGGGAGGCGGTCCGCATCATGAGACGGCAGCGGCCGCGCGGTGGCCGGATCATCAACAGCGGATCGCTGTCGGCGCACGTCCCGCGGCCGCACAGCGTCGCGTACACCGTCAGCAAGCACGCGATCACCGGGCTCACCGCCGCGATGAACCTCGACCTGCGCGACCACGGCATCGCCTGCACCCAACTGGACGTCGGCAACGCGGCGACGGCGATGACCGCCGGCATCGGCGTGGAGGCGCTCCAGCCGGACGGCACGCGCCGGGCCGAACCGACGATCGATCCGGTGGATGTCGCGCGCTTGGTCGCCCATGTCGTGTCGCTGCCGCTGGAGGTGAACGTGCCGTCCCTCACCGTGATGGCGCGGACGATGCCCTATGCGGGCCGCGGCTGACGTGTCGTCAGCGCCGCTGCAGGATCGGCCGGACGATCGAGCGCGCCCGCTCCAGGTCGCGCGAGATCGTCATGGCCGTCGTCCGCACGGCGGCGTCCATGCGGGCCGTGTCGATCCTCCCGACGACCCCGGACATCGACACCGCCGCCAGCACCTCGTCGTCCGGTCCGGTGATCGGGGCGGCGATCCCGACGATGCCGTTCAACGCCTCCTGTCTGTCGAAGGCCACGCCACGCCGCCGGACTCGCTGTAGCTCGGCCCGCAGCGCGCTGTTCTCCACGATCGTGTGCGGTGTGAAGCGCTGCAGGACGCCGGGAATCACCACCTGTTCCGCAGGCATGAACGCCAGGATCGCCTTCCCGGACGCACTGGCATGTGCCGGCCAACGTCCTCCCGAGTGCTGCGGCAGCCGCGGCCCCTCGTCACTGCGGAAGACCTCCAGGTGAACGACGTCGAAGCCGTCCAGCAGGGCGAGCCCGACGTTCTGCCGGGTCGCCTCGTGCAGCGTGAGCAGGTGCCTCCTCGACGCCTCGCGCAGGTCCCGCTGCTGCGGCGACGTCTCGCCGATCTCGAACAGCAGGAGCCCCGGGCGGTAGTCCGGCCCGACCCTCTCCAGCAGACCGACGCGAACGAGCTCGCCCACCATCCGATACACCGTCGTCTTGGGCAGGCCCGTTCGCTGCGTCAGCGCCGCGGCGCTCAGCACGCCACGGCAGTGCGCGAACTGCTTGAGAATCTCGGCGACGCGGCCGACCGCGGTGATCTCCCCGGTGTTCCGATGAGCGGGACTCATGCCGGAATTGTGCTGACGGAGTAGAAGAAAGTCCAGGTCATCCTCGGTATCCGCGCGGCCGTCGCGCGCGGCACGTCACCCGTCGCACCCACGAAGCACCATCCTTACCTCGGCACAAGGGAGCTTGCGCGCTCACCCTCGGCCACGGGGAGCACCGATTCCCATTGAACGGGAATCCTCGTGGGCGGCCGAGACCCGCGGCCGGCCGTCGATCCGGAAGGTTCGGCACCGAGCCCGTCCTGTCATGCCCCGTCGATCGTGATCGTTGTTGTGCGGGTTCGTTACGCCGAGGGCCGATGGTGTGGATACTGAAAAAATCATGAACTTCGACGCCACGTCCGAACCCTCCTCGCCGTCCAGCGCCGACTCCGTACGACGCCAGGTGGTCGAGGTCGCCGCTGAGATGATGCGGGGCACCGCCGCCCCGGCGCGCGGAGCCTCGGAGTCATCCGACCAGTCCGCGATGACCCTCTATCTCGCGCTGCTGACCGACCGCCTGCCGGTCTACGCGCGCACGATGACGGAGCTGGAGTCTCGGGTCGGGGAGGCGAGCGTCGAGGCGAACCTCGTGCCCGTCGCCCAGGCGACGATCCGGTTCTACTGCGAGATCCTCGCGGCCAAGGTGAGCGTCTTCACCAAGCCCGACCAGCTCCTTCGGCTCCGGCGCGTGCTCACCTCGCGCGGCATGGGACCGCACGCTGCGGACTCGCGGGTCGCCGCCTACCTCGACGGCGAGCGCGAGCTGGGACGCGTCGCGGCCGACGTCGACTGCGAGGCCGCCGCCCAGCTCCTGATCGGCACGTGCGTCAACTACGCGTTCACCAAGATGCTCCTGGACGACGTCGCGCCGCAGCAGCACTTCATCGACCGGGCGATCCGCGGGCTCCGTCTCGCCCCGTGACACCGGCGGCCCCCCTCACGAGGTGCCGGTCAGCCGGACGGGCAGCCTCACCAGTCTGATTAGCAATCCGTAGCGATCACCTGGCGGTGACCATGTTGTCGACCTTGAGCATGCCGATCAGCGGCCAGTCGTCGGGGATCCGGCCGTTCTGAACGGCGGTCCAGTTGCGCCGGTCCTTGCTGACGCGCGGGTCCTTGACCAGGGCGGAGAGTTCGGCGTGGCGGGTGACGGCCCAGGCGTGGACAC
This sequence comes from Actinoallomurus iriomotensis, assembly GCF_030269445.1. GTDB lineage: Bacteria > Actinomycetota > Actinomycetes > Streptosporangiales > Streptosporangiaceae > Actinoallomurus > Actinoallomurus iriomotensis. Next base: position 205,884 of record NZ_BSTJ01000010.1, on the reverse strand, counting down.
CGCCGGGCAGGACGACGCGGACGACCGGACCGGCCGCGCGGAGGCGTGCGGCCTCGCCGTGGTGGTCGGCGCCGGTGGGGTCGAGGGTGATCGCCGGTAACCGGTCGCGGGGGACGTCATCGGCTGCCTCCAGTGGGTGAACGGTGGCACGGGGCGGTGGTGCCCGATGCCCACCATGCCTCAGGCACATGGAGGAGCGCACGGGCGAGACCGCCGGGCATCGGCACCCCGCCGCCGTACCGCCGTCAGCCGCCCGCCATGGCGCCCACCACGAGGAACGGCTCGGCGCCGCGGACGACCGCGTCGGGCAGTGGCGCGTCCGGCGGGTCGTGGGACAGGTCGTTCTCGCAGGCGTAGAACCGGATGAACGCGCGGCGCCGCCCGGTGCCGTGGTCACGGATCGTCCCGCGCAGCATCGGATACCGCTCCTCCAGCGCGTCGAGCACCGAGCTCTGCGTGACCTCGCCGTCGACGTCCAGCTCGACCTCGGAGCCGGTGCGCGCGAGGACCCGCAGGTGGGCCGGGAGCACGACGCGGATCACGACAGCGTCTGGACTTCGACGGACAGGACGGCCGGCAGGTCGCGCACGATGGGTGACCAGGTGTCGCCGGAGTCCGGCGAGACGTACACCTGCCCGCCGGTCGTGCCGAAGTAGACGCCGCAGGAGTCGAGCCGGTCCACGGCCATCGCGTCGCGCAGGACGTTGACGTAGCAGTCGCGCTGCGGCAGGCCGTTGGTGAGCGGCTCCCACTCGTCGCCGCCCGTACGGCTGCGGTAGACGCGCAGCCGCCCCTCCGGCGGGTAGTGCTCGGAGTCGCTCTTGATCGGCACGACGTAGATCGTCTCCGGCTCGTGGGCGTGCACCGCGATCGGGAAGCCGAAGTCCGAGGGCAGGTCGCCGCTGACCTCACGCCAGGAGCCGCCCCCGTCGTCGCTGCGCATGACGTCCCAGTGCTTCTGCATGTACATGGTGTCGGGGCGCGCGGGGTGCAGCGCGATGCGGTGCACGCAGTGGCCGACCTCGGCGTCCTCGTCGGGGATGCCGCCGGACCGCAGGCCGCGGTTGGCCGGCTGCCAGGTCTGGCCCGCGTCGTCGGTGCGGAAGACGCCCGCGGCCGAGATCGCGGCGTACATCCGCGCCGGATCCTCCGGGTGCAGCACGATCGTGTGCAGGCACATGCCGCCGGCTCCGGGCTGCCAGGAGGAGCCGGAGCCGTGCCCGCGCAGGCCGGGCAGCTCCCGCCAGGTCGTGCCCCCGTCGGAGGACCGGAACAGGGCGGCGTCCTCGACCCCGGCGTAGATCGTGTCCGGGTCGGTGGCCGAGGGCTCCAGGTGCCAGACGCGGGCGAACTCCCAGGGGTGCGGCGTGCCGTCGTACCACTGGTGGGTGCCGGTCTCGCCCTCGTACCGGAACTCGTTGCCGACCGGCGTCCAGGTCGCGCCGCCGTCGTCGGACCGCTGGATCAGCTGGCCGAACCAGCCGGTGGACTGGGCGGCGAACAGCCGCGACGGGTCGGCGGGCGAGCCGGTGACGTGGTAGATCTCCCAGCCGCCGAAGTGGGGGCCGCTCACCTCCCACCGCTCCCGCCGGCCGTCCGACGTCAGGATGAACGCGCCCTTGCGCGTGCCGACCAGTACCCGTACTCCGCTCACCGGTATCCCTCCCTGGGTCCGTGCGGTGACCGCCGGTCGCGGCTCACCAGGGATTGTGACCGGTGCCACGGACGGAATTCATCGGTACGCTGCGATGTCCTGAATGTCCCGGCGGTCCGCGAGGAGACACATGCACGGTCCGGCAGGCGCCTCACGGGCTCCCCGGGACCCACGTGCCGGCGGCTGGGCCGCGCCCGGTTTCGAAGCCGTACGCGACGGTTTCGAAGCCGGGCAACGAGACGATCCGGGAGCCGCTCAGCTCGCCGTCTACCAGGACGGGCAGCCGGTCGTGGACCTGTGGGCCGGTGCCGACCCCATCGGCGGGAGGCCGGTGAGCGGTGACTCCCTGAGCGTCGTCCTGTCGGTGACCAAGGGCGTCGTCGCCACCTGCGCCCACCTGCTCGCCCAGCGCGGGCTGCTCGATCTGGACGCGCCCGTCGCCGCCTACTGGCCCGAGTTCGCCCGGAACGGCAAGGAGACCATCAGCGTCGGCGACCTGCTCGCGCACCGTTCCGGGCTCTCCGCCTTCCCGCCGGAGGCACGTGTCGGACTCGCCGAGCTCCTCGACTGGGACCACTGCACCGGTGTGCTCGCCGCCATGGCCCCGCTGTGGCGGCCGGGCACCGCCTGGCACTATCACGCCCTGACCTACGGCTACCTGGTCGGCGAGGTGATCCGCAGGATCATCGGGCACAGCGTCGGAGCCATGCTCGCCACGGACCTGTCCGCCCCTCTCGGACTGGACCTGTGGATCGGCCTGCCCGCGGCCGAAGAGCCCCGCGTGCTCGCGCAGTTCACCGACGAGCCGCGCCCCACCGCCCGGCAGATCGACGAGGCGCTGGCACGTTTCGGCATCGACCGCGGGGACCCGCTCGTCGGCGGCACGCTGGCGACCATGGCCTCGGTGGCCGAGGCCGCCGAGGCCTTCAACCGCCCCGCCGCCATGGCCGCCGAGATCCCGGCCGCCAACGGAGTCGGCAACGCCCGGTCCCTCGCCCGCCTGTTCGCCGCGCTCATCGGGCCCGTGGGCGGGACGCGGCTCCTGACCGCGGAGGCCCTGGAGCGCGCCACCGCGCCGCAGACCGATCACCTGCCGACCCCGAGCCCTCTCGACCGCATGCCCGCGGGAAGCCGGTCCCGGCATGCGCTCGGCTACGAGCTGCCCGCCCCGCACCTGCCCATGCTGGGAACCGGCTCCTTCGGGCACGCGGGCGCCGGCGGCCGCCTGGCCTTCGCCCAGCCCCGAACCGGCACCGCCGTCGCCTACACCTGCACCAACCTGGCATGGGACCCGGCGGCCGGACCCGACCCGCGATGGGTCCCCTGGACCACCGCCCTGCGCGACCGCCTCGGCCTCACCTCGACGTGATGTCGCGCCCGCCTCGGCGCCTCCCGGCTCACCAGGGACGGTGACCCGAACCGAGGCGCGCATCGGGCCGCGAAGGTACGTTTCAAAAGTCCTCGTACCATCACCGGCCGGGCCCGCCGGCCGCATTAGGCTTCCCCGAATGGACCTGTTCAGCGACGCCCTGCTCGACCTGGCACGTCCCCACCTCGGCTGGGCCGCCGAACAGCTGGGCGCCTTCCACTCCGTCGTGCCCGCGGGCGCCGTCGGCTACGACGCCGACGCCCGTACCGCCCGGATGGGCGACCTGGAACTGCGCGCCGATCTGCTCGGCACCTACGCCGAGGACGCCACCTTCCAGTGGGGCTGGGCCAAGTCGGGCCTCGCCGGAATGCCGGCGATCAGCGGGCCCCTGGAGCTGCGGAGGATCGGCGAGCGGCACGGCGTCCCGGAGCTGACCACGGAGATGGTCGATCTGCGCGGCGTCGCGGACTCCCGGCTGGCCGCCCAGCGGCTCGGCCTCATCGCCATGGCGCTGCTGGGCGCGCGAGGGGCGATCGACTTCTGCCACGGCGGCAGATCCCTGACGTTCCTGGTCACCGACGATCCGGCCCTGCCGGCGAGCCGGCCCGATCCCGCGACGGTCGGGGAGGCGCTGCGGACCGGCGCCCAGATGCTGCCCGGGACGAACGCCGCCGAGGTGGTGAGCGGGTACGCGGCGCACCACGGCCTCACCATGCGGGACGTCCCGGAAGGCCTGGAGCTGGACCTGCCGGGCGACCACCGTGTACTCGTCCACCTCGACGGCGAACGGCTGGGCGAGGTCGTCGTCACCGGACCGGACGGTCCGGTCGCCGCCGCACCTCTGCCGCCCGCGCCGGCCGCCGACGGCGCGGTCGCGGCGTTCTTCCCGCCGAGCCTGCTCACCGAACTCGCCCGTGGCGCGGCCGAGGGGCTCGACCGGGGAGCCGTCGCCTTCGGCGACCACCTGGAGAAACTGGGCTGGCCCGACCGGACCCCGTCGTCGTGGGAGGCCGGGGTCGTCCACTTCGGCGACGTCTTCTCCGCCGAGGCGTATGAGATCGGCGTCTACCACCACGACACGCGCACCTGGCACTGGGGCGACGGGGACGGGGTGGCGCGCCTGCGCGCGATCGCCCGCGAGCACGGCGCGGACCACCTCGCCGCCGACCAGGTGGTCCTCCCCGACGCCCCCGGTTTCGAGGGCTACATCGTCGTCCTCCTGGTGCGCGCGGCGACCCAGCTCGGACGCGCCCGGGGCCTCGCGTCCGTTCCGACTGAGGACGACGGCAAGCGCTATTGGGCCGTCACCGACAGCCGCGTCCCCGAACCGGCGAGCTCGCTGCCGCTGATCTGCGAGGTCATCCTCTCCATGGCCGACTGCCTCCAGCAGCTGACGCCCCAGCGGGACCGGTACGCGACGATGCGCGCCATGGTCCTCGGATACTTCGACGCCTACGGCATCACCCCGCTGTACGTGGGCGAACCCGAGCTGCTCATCGGCACCCGTGGCCCGCGCGAGGTACGGGTCGAGTTCAGCCACGACGGCACGATCAACCGGGCCTACTCGGGCCTTCAGGGCACTCTGGGCTGAGCGTCTCCGCTGAAGTCATGACTCCGTTTTATAGCTCTTTGCGCCTGCATGACCTTCGAAGGGAGCGATGCGATGCTGGGCTTTGCCGTTGTGCCCGAGGTATGGGTCAAGGCAGGGCGTGGTATCGATGAGGCCTCCTCGCGGCTGGCCGATGGAGTGTCCGTGTTCGCCGGGGTCATTGGTGGCCAGCCCTTCGGTAGCGACGATTTGGGCCGGGGGCTGTTTGAGGGGAACACCGGTTCGGGTGCGGCGGGGTTCGCGCAGCGGCGGGATCGGTTGTTGAAGGACTTGCCCGCCATTGTGAATCTGCTGCAGGGGATGGCGGCGGGGCTGGTCGGTGCGGGTGATCGGTACGCCGCGGCCGACCAGGCGATCGCGCAGGTGCTGAGCGGCCGGCAGGCCCCGACGGCGCCGTCGAGGCTTCCTGGGGGTGGGCCGGGGGGTGTGCGGGAGTATCGATTGCCCCCGATACCGGATGGGCTTCCGTCGAGCGCGCCGCCACCGAATCTCGTGATGCAGGCGTTGTGGCTCTTTGAGCGGGCGGGATTGACGGTTGCCTGGCCTGACGGTGATTCGGCGGCGGTGGAGCGGGTCGGAGGTGCCGCGACCAAGCTGGGTTCGGCCATCGATACGGTGCGCGGGCATGTCGCCGACCATGCTCGACGGGTGACCGGCAGCGGGTCCGGCGAGGCGACCGAGGCCTTCGGGGCGATCGCGCGGACGGTGTACGCGCAGGACGGGCTGTTGGCGGACCTGAAACAGCGGTGTGATGATCTGGCCGGCTACTGTCGAACGGCCGCCGATGCGATCCTTACCGCCCAGTGGCATTTCGTGGCCTCAGCGGTGTTCGCGGTGGGCTTGATGTACGCGGTCAGCATGCTCGGCCCGTTCGTTGAAGCCGGAATGGCCTGGGCGCTGTCGATGATCCGGCTGGAAGGCGAAGCGCTGCAGATCATCCTCAATCTGCTGTTCGAAGCCGTGGTGGGTGGGGTCTTTTCCGCCGGGTCAGATGTGATCGAGCAACTCTTCCGCGGCGGGCACTTCGACTGGAGCGAGTTGGGCGGCGCGCTCGGCCAAGGCCTGATGCTGGGCGGGCTGATGGGCGGCGCGAAAGCGGGACTGCCGGCGGTGTTGCGCCGCGGACCAGCCACCATCGGCCTGGCCAAGATGATGGAATCAGCAGGCGCCGCCGGCATACTGTCCCGTTTCGCGGTCGGCTGGGGCGTCGGTACCGGAGCGATCGCGGCCACCAACAAGATCACCGGACACGGCTGGGACCTGGAACACGCCTGGCAGACCGGCCTGGCGATGGCCTCCATCGGCGCCGGCGCCGAAGGCATCACCCACCTGCGCAAACTCATCCGCCCCACCGATCAGTCGCATTCGCCCGCTGTCGGCATCCCGCCTTTTGACGACCCATTCGTCCGGTCCGGCGGAATCGTCGACGGCGAGGTGATGACAGTACGCGATGAGATCTTTCCAAAGCCGGAACACCTGCTCGAAAGAGTGCTCGTTGAGCCCGCTCACGCCGAGCTCGGATCGGCCGACCATCCACAGTCCGCACAAAGGGCCGCCGAGATCCACGCCACCGCCGCGCATGAACCTATCGACACGATCTCGACGTCAATAGAATCCACGGCACACACCGAGGTCACGGTCGGCCCGACCGATCACCCATCCCCCACCGCTCTCGCCGGACGCGCCGAAGCCCGTGTCGCGAACATCGAAACGATCGACGGCCCGGGCAACAACCACGTCCACGAAATCATCAATGGCGCCGCCGATTACAGAGCCGTGCCGAGCCTCGCCGACCCGGTCACCGACCGTATCGGCTCGACCGGCCAGGGTGCTCACCTCCCCCGGTCATCCGCCGACGTGTCAGGCGACAGCATGCTGGCCGACGCCACCACACAGCCGACGGGCCACCATGATTCCAGGCTGGCCATCGGCAGTGAGCCCAGCAGCGTGGATAACGGCGGAAAGAGCATTGCGGGCATTCTCAATGTCAAGGCTGCGGATACGCCGCCCAAGGTCGATGCCCCGGAGATCATTCCACCTACCGCGCATGGGCCCACAGATGGCGCCACGCTCACGCGGCAGGCCAAGGATACTCATGCCACGCCGCAGCCGACTCGTCGCAGGGAGCCTGACGGTATCGAGCCAGCCGGCAATGAGGACCGAGCCGCGCTTTCGGTAGGTGCCGAAAACGACACGTCACGCTTCGCCGATAGGCCGGCACGCGATGTCGATGAACTAATCAAACGCCTCAACGAATTCGGGCCGAAGCTTCCCGGCATCGAGGATTCGACGTCGTTTCTGAAGGAGCTGACAGGCAGGGTCCGCGAGGAGGCGTACCGTCGCGGGACGTCACCATCGGCAGAGTTGCAGCAGTTCGTCGTGCAACGGATCATGGCGCGTAGCTTCACCGCGAACCCTCACGACTGGAAGATCAAAGGCGGCCAGGGAATGCTCGCACGCTTCCCCGATGCCCGGGTCAGCGGTGATGTCGACTTTGCCCGAATCGATAAGGCCGCGCGGCCGGAGATGGAGGGCGACTTCGCCGACGCACTCACGCTGGATCTGCACGACTATCTGGCGTTCGAGCCGCTTGGGACCGCCGATCTGCTAGGCGGAGCCGGTGCACGGGTAGCCCACCGGGTGACGCTCGGTGGCCGCGAGTTGATGAACTTCGAGGCCGACCTGCTCCCTAATGAAGGAAGTCCCGAGTGGATCGCCCCGGAACTGATTCCGTTTCCACGGCACATCTTCTCGACCGGGGCGCCCGGGGAGAGTCCGCAACTGCGGGTGCTGTCGCTGGAGGATCAACTAGTCCAAAAAGTCGTGGCAATGTACACACAGGGGTTGCGGACCGCGGAGAGCCGGTGCATCCACTGCTTTCGCAGATCCGAGAGTATCTTCGCCTGCCAGGAAGGCGATCTACCGTGGCGCGTCAAGGACCTCGTTGACACGACGTTCCTCGCGACCAAGCGGTCATGGGACGCCGAAATCATGCATGCCGTTTTGCGCGCGGAGGTTGACTTCCGAATCACGCGCGGTGACCCGGTGACGATTCCGAGGCGTTTCCGGGTGCCGAATCCGAACTGGAGCGAGGGATTCGCGGATTACGCTGGAAAGACACCCGGGCTTGCGTTCAAGACCCTCCCGGAGGCGAAGCCACTTCTCAAAGCGTTCCTTGCCCCCCTCCTCAGCGAACACCCATTGGCGGGGCGTTGGGATCCGCTTCGACATGAGTGGATCGACCTGAAGCGCCTGAGTGACGAGGCCGAGCGGCAACGGGTCCTTGTCGTCGCTCACGCCAGCGGCCGTAACCAGGTCCGTGTCGGGGGACTCGCCGTCGCGACCGGGAAACTCACCACAGAGATGGCCGGTCTCCACAACACAGACGTCACTCTACTCACCGTGGGACCGGCCGAGCCGCATGGACACGCGCGCGTCACCTCGATCCCCACTCACGAAGCCGGGCGGTCAAGGCAAGCCCAGCTGCAGGATGTCGCACGATATGGCTGGCCCGAACAGATCGAGGGACTGCCGGTGCACGGTTACGACGGTTTCGATTGGGTCATCGGCCATGGGAAGGCCTCCGGGTCCGCAGCGATGCTGATCCGGCAGCGTTGGTATCCCTACGCAAACCTGATGTATGTCACACATGAGCCTGCGATGCGGTATGCCGAGATCCAAGGAGTCCTCGAACGCGGAGCAAAACGCGCGGCGGAAGAACGCGAATTGATGCAGAATGCCGACCTTGTGGTCGGAGTCGGCCCACTGAATACCGACGTTGCGCGAGAGATGACAGCAGGGAGTCAAAGCGCGCCGAATCACCATGAGTTGATCCCTGGCATCGACACTGCCAGAGAGGCCGTCGCATCATCCACCGGCGAGACCTTCAATGCGCTGTTTACGACAAATCGCGTAAGCGACCCTGTCAAAGGCTACGACGACCTCTTGGCCACCGTGAAGGAGTTGCGAGACCAAGGCGTACCGATTCGTCTACGTGTCCGGGGAGTACCGGGAGAGAACGTAGCCACCGAACAACAACATGCGGACGAAGTCGTCGGCGCTTCGGGCATTGTCGAAATCCTGCCACACACCACAGACACCGACGAGCTCAGCGCCGACCACGACTGGGCGCATGTCGCGGTGATGCCGTCTCGTATCGAGGGCTTTGGCATGGTCGGCAGCGAGGCGGCTGGACGGGGAGTGCCTGTGCTCGTGAACGCCGAGAGCGGTTTCGCGAAGTTCCTAGAGGACGCGAGCCGTGTGCCGCCCAAGCTCGGCCAGCCGAGCGTTACGCCGGATCATGGTATGGCCGAAGACACACCAACCCGCATCGAGGCATGGTCCAGGGTGGTAATGAGACTTGCCGCCGACTATCCAGCACGACGCATGACCGCAGCCAAGCTGCGCGAGACATTGCAGGGCTATTCGTGGCGAGATGCGGCAGAGGCGCTCAGTAAGGCGATGGAGGGAACGGAGGAGGAAGGCTACCGCTACACCGTGCAAGGGCCCCACGGCGAAATCCGCCTACACGACACGGGCCCATCCTGACTCCGCCGGCCAAGCCTTCCGATGTGCACGGCGCCGCCCCTACCCCGATCAGGCCACTTAGAGCGTCGCCCGGCACCAACGTCCCCGCACTAGCACACCTACCAGTCGAGGCCCGAGCGACCGGACCGGTCAGCCGTCCGCGACCAGCAGCCGGGTGCCCGGCGACAGCGCCGCCCGCTGCGCCCGCGTGATCGCGGCGTCGGTGACGAACGCGCCGATCTCGGAGTGCTCGCAGATCGGGACGGGCGCGGTCTGGCGCAGCTTGGCGGAGTCGGCAAGGAGCACGACGTGATCGGCGATGCCGATGAACGCACGCTTGACCTCGGCGTCGAGAGGCGTGGCGCAGTACGCACCCCGCTCGCCGAGCCCGCTCGCGGCCAGGAAGAAGGTGTGCACGCGTAGTCGGCCGATCGCGGCGACGGTGTCCGGCCCGGTGAACGCCTGCGTCGGCGGATGGTGGAGGCCGCCGAGGCCGATCAGGGTCGTGCCGGGGCGCTCCCCCAGCACCGTCATCGCGGGCAGCGAGTGGGTCACGACCGTCACGTCGCGATCGCCGGGCAGCAGCCGGGCCAGCTCCAGCGTCGTGGTGCCCGCGTCGAGGCCGACGGTCGCGCCGGGCTGGACGAAACGCAGCGCCAGCTCGGCGATGGCCCGCTTCTGCTCCGAGCGCGCCTGCGACCGCGCGCCGAACGGCGAGCGCGGGGTCACGCCGCCCGGGGCCACCGCGCCGCCGTAGACGAGCTCCACCAGGCCGAACTCGGCGAGTCTTTGCAGGTCACGCCGGACCGTACGCTCCGAGACGGCCAGGTCGGCGCCGAGGTCGGGCGCCGACACGTAGCCCGTCTCCCGGAGCCGGCGCAGGATCTCCTCGCGCCGCTCGGGCGCGGAGTTGTACCGCAGCTCGCCGCCGCGCTCTCCGGTGACCACGTGCTCGACCGTACCCGGCCTCTTGCCAGAATGTCCTAACTCGGACGACAATTGTCCGAAGTTTGACATCTCGGGGAGGGCGGGTGCGGGAGACCAGCCGGCGGGCGGAGATCGCCGCCGACGACCGGTTCACGGTGATCGTCGATGACGACCCCACCGGCACCCAGTCCGTGAGCGACGTCGACGTGATCCTTCGCCCCGGCCGGGCCGCGTTCGACGCCGCCGCCGCGCACCGTTCGGTGTTCGTGCTGTCCAACAGCCGGGCGCTGCCCGAAGGCGAGGCCGCCGCCCTGGTCGCCGGCATCGCCCGTACGGCCGAGGCCGCGGCGCGCGCCGCCGGTCGCTCCCTGCGGCTGGTCCTGCGCGGGGACTCGACCCTGCGCGGGCACGTGTTCGCCGAGGTCGACGCCGTGTCGCCGGGCACGCCGGTGCTGTTCGTGCCGGCGTTCGTCGACGGCGGCCGGTTCACCGAGGACGGCGTGCACCGGCTGCGCACGCCCTCGGGGCCGGTCCCGGTCGCCGAGACCGAGTTCGCCCGCGATCCGGTCTTCGGCTACACGAGTCCCGACATGGCCGGCTGGGTCCGCGAGGTCGGCGGCGGCCGACGGCACACCGTGACCGTCCCCCTCTCCCGGCTGCGCTCGCGGGGGCCCGACGCCGTCGCGGACGCCCTGGCGTCGGCCGGGCCGGACGCCGTCGTGATCCCCGACTGCGTCACCGAGTCCGACGTCCTCGCCATCGCGGCGGGGCTGGTATGCGCGGAACGCCGGGGCGCGCGGGTACAGGTCCGCTGCGCCGCGTCGCTCGCCGCCGCGCTGGCGGGCCTCACCACCCGGCCGCTCGACCGCGTCGCCGTGCCGCCGCCCGGGCGGGTGCTGGTCGTCTGCGGATCGTTCACCGAGGCCAGCACGCGGCAGCTCCGCGCCCTGGACGGGCTGTGGGAACGCCGCGTCGAACTGCCCGTCGCCCCGCGCGCGGGCGACGACCGCGCCCTCGCCGGCGCGGTCCGCGAACGGCTGACCGAGGACGGCCGCGCGCTGCTGGCGACGGACCGCACCCCCGGCCACGACCGCGTCCCGGCGGCACCCGCGCTCTTGATGGAGACGCTGGTCGCGACCGTGCGCCACCTGGCGACGGAGGTGGACCTGGTCGTCGCGAAGGGCGGGATCACCTCGGCGCGGCTGGCCACCGACGCCCTGGAGGCGACGAGCGCCCGCGTACGCGGTCAGATCCTGCCCGGCGTCCCGGTGTGGGACCTGCGCACACCACGGGGCCACCCGGCGTACGTGGTGGTACCCGGCAACGTCGGCACCGACGGCACGCTCCGCCACATCCTCGCCCAGGTCGGCCCATGACCACGCTAACCGCCGCAGGAGCGGCGGCCGGTGCCTTCGGCGCGGTGCCGGCCGGCGAGGCGGCGTGACGCTCATGAGCACGCTCGCGGGTCTCGACATCGGCACGACGCACACCAAGGTCGCCCTCTACCGCGCCGACGGCACGTCCCTCGTCTCTCGTCGGGACCGGACGCCCGGTGACGCGGACGCCCTGCGCACGACCGCGCTGCGGCTGCTCGCCGAGTGTGTGGCCGAGGCCGGGACGGCGCCCGCCGCCGTCGGCGTCGGGAGCATGGCCGAGACCGGCGTACCGCTGGATGAGGGCGGCGATCCGGCCGGGCCGCTGCTGGACTGGCGCGATCGGAGCGCCGCGGACGAGGCCGGCGTGCTGGCCTCCGAGGTGGGGTCCGAGGCGTTCTTCGCCGTCACCGGCCTGCGTCCGGGGGCGAAGCTGCCGCTGGCCCGCTGGATGCGGTTGCGCCGTCACGCCCCCGACGTGCTCCGGCGCATGGCGTGCTGGGTGAGCGCCGCCGACCTCGTCGCCGCCTCGCTCACCGGCGTGGTCGCCACCAGCCCCACACTGGCCTCCCGTACCGGTGCCTACGACATCCACCAGGGCGCCTACCGGCCCGACCTGCTCGACCTGGCGGGTCTGTCCCCCGACCGGCTGCCCCCGGTCGTCACCGGCGTGGCCGGGCGGGTCGGCACGGCCGCCGCCGGGCGTACCGGGCTGCTCGCCGGTACGCCGGTGGTGGTGGCCGGTCACGACCACATGGCCGCCGCATGGGCGGCCGGGGTCCGCGCGCCGGGGCGGGTGGCCGACTCCATGGGCACCGCGGAGGCGATCGTGACGCCGGTCGCGGCGGTACCCGCGCGGGTCGTCGACGGCGCGACCGTCGGCCCGTTCGTCGACGGCGCGTCGTACTGCCTGATCAGCGGCCTGCCCGCCAGCGGCGGGCTGGTCGAGTGGCTGCTGGGACGGATCGCGCCGGCCGGCCATCCCGACCCGCACCGGTGGTTCACCGAGCTCGTCGGCCCGCCCGAGGCCCCGCCGACCGGCATCACCGTGCTGCCGTACCTGCGGGGCCGTGCCGCCCCGGAACCGGATCCGCGCCGCACGCTGTCCATGCACGGCCTGCGGCCCGAACACACGCTCGCCGACCTGGGCCGCGCCGTGCTGGAAGGGCTGTCGATGCAGGCCCGGTGGATGCTCGACACGGCGGGCGGCGGCGTACGGCCCGGCTCGGTCACGGTGTTCGGCGGGCCGGCCGCCAACCCGACCTGGATGTGGATCAAGGCACGGCTGACCCCGGCGCCGCTCGCGGTCGTGCCCGGCGCGCACGGCGCGGCGCTCGGCGCGGCCCAGCTCGCCGGCCGCGCGATCGGCCTTCCGGACGGTTTCGTCCCTGCTCCACCCCGGGCTCCCGTCCCCGCACCCGAGTGGGAGGAGGCGTACCGGTCGAGGTTCCTGCCGCTGGCCACGGCGCCCTCTCCCTCCGACGAACAGGAAGCACCATGACCTCTCCCACCCTCGACCCCACCCTCGACCGCCTCGCGCGGCCGTCCGGAACCTTCGCCATGGTCGCCATGGACCAGCGTGACAGCCTCCGTACCATGCTCGCCGAGGACGGACACCCGTCCGACGACGCCGCCCTGACGGCGTTCAAGCTGGAGGTGGCGGCCGTGCTCGGGCCGCTGGCCTCGGCGTTCCTGATCGACCGGCACTACGCCTTCGCCGACCTCGTACGGGAGCGGTCGCTGCCGCCGGGCTGCGGGCTCATCCTGGCCGCCGACGCGCTGACCCAGCCGCCGGGCGGCGCCGTCGAGGACACCGAACTGGACCTGGCGGTCGACCCTGGACGGGCACGGCGCGACGGCGTCGTGGCGCTGAAGCTGCTCGTCATCTGGAAGCGCGACGGCCAGGAGGCGCGACGGGAGGAGATGGCCCACCGGTTCGTCGCCCTCTGCCGTGACGCGGGGCTGCTGTCGGTGCTCGAACCCGTCGCCGTCCCGGCATCGGGGCAGACCGGCTTCGACCTGGACGCGGCGATCCTCGACGCGGCCGCCGCGCTCGGCCCCTCAGGACCGAGCCTGTACAAGGCGCAGGTGCCGCGCCGGGGACGCGGCTCGATGGGCGAGCTGGTGAGCGCCTGCGAGAGGCTGGACGGCCGGCTCGCCCGGCCCTGGGTCGTGCTGTCCAACGGCGTCGAGGCGGCGGACTTCCCGGCGGCCGTCGAGGCGGCCTGCCGCGCGGGCGCCTCCGGCATGCTCGCCGGCCGCGCCCTGTGGCGTGACGCGATCGCCACGCCCGACCCGGCCGAGGCGCTGCGGACCCGATCCGCCGACCGGCTGCGGCGCCTGGGCGAGACCGTCGACCGGTACGGCCGCCCGTGGACCGAGGCCGGCTGATGCACGCTGAGAGGAAGCCCATGACCCGTGTGTGCCTGCTGCACACCGTGACGAGCCTGCCCGCGGTCTTCGCCGGTCTGCTTCCGGTCGAGGTCGGCGCGGTCGACGCGGTCAACATGGTGGACGAGACGCTGCTGCGGGACACGGTCGAGCACGGCCTGCTGCCGCGCACCCGCCGCCGCGTCGCCGACTACGCGCGGTTCGCGGAGGAGTCCGGCGCGGCGGCCATGCTGGTGACGTGCTCCTCGATCGGCGAGGCGGCGGAGGAGGCGAACGCGGAGGCCGGCATCCCGGTGTACCGGGTGGACGCGCCGATGGCCGCCGAGGCGGTACGCGCGGGCGGGCGCATCGGGATCCTGGCCACGCTCGCCGCGACCCTGCGACCGACCGGCGACCTGCTGCGTCGCCGGGCGACCGGCCCTCGCGAGTTCCGGGAGTCGGTGTGCCCGGGCGCGTTCGAGGCGCTGAAGGCGGGCGATACGGAACGCCACGACACGATCGTCGCCGCCGAGGCCCGCCGCCTGGCCGCGGAGGTCGACGTCCTCGTCCTGGCCCAGGCCAGCATGGCCCGCGTGGTCGACGCCCTCCCGGCCGGAGAGGTGCCCGTCCCGGTCCTCACGTCACCCCGCTCGGGAGTCCGCCAGCTCCGCCCGTACGCCACCACCTGACGAGCGTCGCGCGTAGACGAACACCCCTCCCTCGGAAAGGAACCGCTCGAACGGCCGCACCTCGGCCCGGGGGCCGGCGCCCAGCACTGGCGATCGACACTGTGCCGGGCTGGCTAGAGTGGCTGCGATGAGCGGTCGTCCTGGTCCCCAGCCGGCGCTGCTGGGTGCGGGTGACGGCGGCGGCGAATGGCTGCCCGTCACTACGGGCGAGTCCGAGGCCGCCGTCTTTCGCAGCGCGGACGCTGCCCGATATGCCAAATGCGTACCTGCCGCGGATGCGGCCGGCCTGGAGGCTGAGCGCGACCGGACCGCATGGCTGCACGACCAGTGCGTGCCGGGGCCTCGCGTGCTCGAGTGGCACTCCGGTGACGCGGGCGCCTGCCTGGTGACCAGCGCGGTTTCCGGCGTACCCGCGGATCAGGTTCCCGCGGCGGACCTGCGAGCCTCGTGGGAACGCATCGCGGACGCGGTGCGCGGACTGCACGAGGTGCCCATCGAGCAGTGCCCGTTCCGCCAGGGTCTGGACGGAACGGTGGCCATGGCGCGTGATGTCGTCGCCCGTGACGCCGTGAACCCGCGATTCCTGCCCGTCGAGCAGCGGCACACGCCGCCCGCGGAACTGCTGGCCCGGCTCCTCCAGCAGGTCGCGTGGCGACGCGACCAAGAGGTCGCGGACATGGTCGTCTGCCACGGGGACCTGTGCCTGCCCAACATCATCCTCGACCCGGAGACTCTGGAGGTGGCGGGCTTCATCGACCTGGGCCGCCTTGGCCTGGCCGACCGCCACGCCGACTTGGCGCTGCTGCTGGCCAATGCCCGCGAGACATGGCAGGACGAGGAGCAGGCCCTGGCCGCCGACGCGGCCTTCGAGGAGAGATACGGCATCGCCCTCGATCACGACCGCCTGACCTTTTACCTCCACCTCGATCCGCTCACCTGGGGCTAGTGATCCGGCGCAGCGCCTGCGGCCGGCCGCCGTTGTCGGATTTACGCGGTACGGTCCGCGCATCTCAACGAGGAGGATCCGTGGCGACCGAGTGGAGTCTGACGATCGACTGTGCACGACCGGCGAAGCTGGCGGAGTTCTGGGCACTGGCCTTGGGATACGTACAGGCGCCGCCGCGAGCCGGATTCGGAAGCTGGGACGAATGGTTCACGCATTACGGCGTTCCCGAAGAAGAAAGGGATCAGGCCGCTTATCTGTCCGACCCGGACGGCGTGCGTCCGAACCTGTCATTTCTGCAGGTGCCGGAGGGCAAGACGGTGAAGAACCGACTGCATTTGGACGTCCAGGTCGGCGGAGGCCGCGAAACACCGTGGGAGGTGCGATGGCCCCGCGTGATCGAGGCGGTCGAACGTTTGATCGCGGCCGGTGCCACGGTGATACGCGAAGACGAACTGCGGGGCAAGCCCGATCACGTGGTGATGGCCGACCCTGAGGGAAACGAGTTCTGCGTGCTCTGAGGCTCGTGCCGGCCCAGGACTTCGGCGCCGGAGCGGGTGACGAGCCGGTGCTTGCGAGACCGGCCGGGTCAGCTTTCCGGGAGAGGGCCGATCAGCTCGATGCCGTACTCGGCGCCCAGCGCGCGGAACGTCTCCGGGGTCGCCGTGTCCTCCTCAAGGGCGCGGTGTACGTCGCGGAAGAAGCCTTCGGACCCACCGGGGATCATCATGGTCAGTTTGCGTCCACCGTCCGGGCCCGCGCGCAGGCCGTGGGGCAGGCCGCCGGGGACGTAGACCACGGCTCCGGTGTCGGCGGGCACCCACTCGCCGGCGACGTAGAAGTCGTAGTGCCCGTCGAGGATGTACCAGAGTTCGGCGACGTCGTGCCGGTGCAGGGGCGTCGCGAAGCCGGGCTCGTCCACGCCCTCCAGCAGGCCCAGGCCGCCGTCGGTCGACTCGGCGGACGCCTTCACCCGCATGACCGAGCCCTCGGGCGCCGCCGCCGGCTCTCCTTCGCCCGCGGCCAGGACGTACGGGCGGAGCATCCGGCGCATCGCTTCGTCCTCGGCCATCGTCACGCGAGCCCGGTCGTCATGGACGCACGGCACCGGGCCGGATCAAGGAATGCACGCCGATATCCCCACATAAGACGATCTTGGCATGATCCAGCGGCTAGCCGATCTTTACCGCGCGCACCGCACTGCGGATCACCATCCCGGTAGTCTCCGGGCATGTCGGATGAGCCAGGGTTCACGTGTTCGTGCTGCGGCCGACGCCACGGGGAGCCGCCGCTCTCCTTCTCCGCTCCGGCCCCGGCCTTCTGGACGCCCGACCTGGTGGACGATCCGGACAGCGAGCTCTCCTCCGACCAGTGCGTGATCAAGCGGCAGGCGTTCTTCGTGCGCGGGCTGATCGAGCTCCCGGTCGTCGACACCGGAGAGGTCTTCACCTGGGGTGTATGGGTCTCGCTCAGCGAGAAGAACTTCACCCGCGCCACACGACTCTGGGACGTCCCCGGCCGGGAAGCCGAGCCGCCCTACTTCGGCTGGCTGTCGACGGAGTTGCCGATCTACTCACCGACCACCGTCGAACTCAAGACCCACCTCCACACCCGCCCGGTCGGTGAACGCCCGGCCGTCGAGCTGGAGCCCACCGCCCACCCGCTCGCCGTCGAGCAGCGTCAGGGCATCACCCGCGCGAGAGTCCAGCGGATCGCCGAGACGCTCCTCCACCCTGGGCCGCGATAGCCGAGTCGCCCAGGCGAGCGCCCCAAGACAGGGCGGATGTCCGGATCCGGTCGTTGACAGCCGTACGTCCGGTTTTTAGGTTCTCGGTCAGAAATCGATTTCTGAAATCGATTTCTCAGCTGGCCGGCGTCCCGACGGCCCGGCCCACCGTCGCCGCCAAGGCGAGGAAAGTGAGGCGGAGATGGCCTCTCCCCGACGAGCCGAAGGCCGCCGCCGGGCCGAGCCCACGCATCTGATGCGGCGCGTGCTCGCGGGCCTGGTTCCGGTCCTGCTCGCGCTGGCCGTCTCTTCGCTCGTCACGGCGCACCCGGCCTCCGCCGCGGCGCCCACGCCCGCCGGCAAGGGGCCGGTCGGCTGGGACACCTACCGGCACCTCGACCAGCTGCCCTACCTCACCACCGGCGTCACCACGCACGAGTTCTCCAGCTACGACCGCGCGGGCGGCAACGACGACGGGTTCAACGGCACCTACTCCTGCCTGCGCACCACCGGCAGCGGATGCGTCATCGCCGAGGACTCCGGGCCCGGCGAGATCAGCTCGATCTGGTTCACCCGCGACAACGGCGACGTGTCCGCCACCGGCCGGATCACGATCGTGCTCGACGGGAGGACGGTCCTCGACGACTCGCTCCAGAACGTGGTGAACGGCGGCCACGGCGCCCCGTTCGTCAGCCCGCTCGTCGCCAACGCGGACCAGAGCTCCGGCGGCGTGTACATCAAGGTGCCGATGCCGTACCGCTCCTCCATGACGGTCACCACGCAGAGCAACCCGCTCTTCTACCACGTCACCTACCGACACTTCCCCGACGCGAACGGCGTCGCCACCTTCGACCCGGCCGACCACGCCGACGACGTCGTCGCGATGCTCGGGGCGGCCGGCACCAAGGACCCCAAGCCGCCCGTCTCCGGGGCGACCACGCGTACGGCCGGCCTCTCCCCCGCCGCGGGCGCCACGGCGAGCGTCGACCAGCCCGCCGGCCCGGCCGTCATCACCGGACTGCGCGTCAGGCTGCCCGACCGGTCCGACGACACGCTCGACAAGGTACGGCTGCGGATCTCCTTCGACGGCCGGCCCACGGTGGACGCGCCGATCGGCGAGTTCTTCGGCGTGGGGCTCGGCGAGCAGAAGGTGAGCTCGCTGCTGTTCGCCGTGGACCCGGCGAGCGGCTGGTACTCGGCGTGGTGGCCGATGCCGTACCGCCGGTCGGCGACGGTCGCGCTCGTGAACGGGACCGCGCACGCGCTGAGCGGGATCAGCGTGGAGCTGACCTCGGCCCCCGACGCCCAGTGGACGGACGCCCTCGCGCCGAACGGGCCGGCCGCGTACTTCACCGCCTCGGCGCACCGCGCCGTCGCCACGCCCGGCGCGGACTGGCTGTTCGCCGACACCGGCGGGCGCGGCAAGTTCGTCGGCGTCTCCGAGACGATGCGCGGCCTCATCCCGGACACCAGCGCCAACACCCGCGCGTACCTCGAAGGCGACGAGCGCGTGTACGCCGACGGCTCCGGTACGCCCGACCTGCACGGCACCGGGACGGAGGACTTCTACGAGTCCGGCTGGTACTTCAACCGGGGCACGTTCACCGCGCCGTTCAACGGCGAGCCCGGCCACGAGCGGCACGCCGGCGGCTGCGACCACGAGTGCGACGGGGCGTACCGGCTCATGCTCGCCGACGCGGTCCCGTACGCGCACGCGCTGAGGTTCGGGATCGAGCACGGGCCGCAGGACGACGCGGACGCGGAGTACTCCTCCACCGCCTTCCTCTACACCCAGACCACCGTGGCGAACCACCGCACCGACACCGTACGGACCGGCGACGCGGCGAGCCGTACGGCCCACGCCTACACCGAGTCCGGAACGGCGAGCCAGTACGCCCTGGACTCCTCCTACGAGGGCGACGACGACGGTGTGCCGGTCACCGCGCAGGTGCGGAGCACCACCGGCCAGGTCGCGTTCAAGGTCACCACGGACGCCGCCAACCAGGGCGTGCTGCTCCGCCGCGCCTCCGACCAGCAGGCGGCGTACCAGAAGGCCGACGTGCTGGTCGACGGCACCGCGGTCGGCACCTGGGTCCAGCCGCAGGGCGACGGCACTCACCGGCTGCGCGACGACGCGTTCCCCCTGCCCGCCTCGGCGACGGCGGGCCGGACGTCGGTGACCGTCACGCTGCGGCCGGTGGCGGGCGCACCCGCCTGGACGGCGGCGCGGTACACCGCCGACAGCCTCGTCACCCCGTACGCCGACGCGTCGCCGCCGGGCGCGCCGACCGGCCTGGCGCGGACGGGCGGGCGGCAGCACGCCGTGCACCTCGCCTGGACCGAGCCCGCCGACGACGCCGGCGTCACGACCTACCGCGTCTACGCCTCGGCCTCGGCGGACGTGCCGATCGGCTCGTCCACGCTGGTGGGGACCTCGCGCCTGCCGGTGTTCACGTACGGGTCGCGGCCCGCCCGCCAGACGCTCCACTACCGGGTCGTGGCGGTCGACGGCGCCGGCAACGCCGGGTCCGGCTCGGCGGTGCTCGACGCGACCACGGCGAACCCGGTCCGTACGGACCTGGACGGCGACGGCCGGGACGACGCCCTGACGTTCACCCGGGGCGACGCCGCCGACGTCTACGCCTCGCTGTCGGACGGCACGAAGTTCGTCCAGGACGGCTGGAAATGGGACGACTACTTCGCGGCGGGCACCGAGGTGCCGGAGACCGGCGACTTCAACGGAGACGGCAAGGACGACATCGTCACGTTCACCCGCGGGACGAACGGCCAGGTCTGGGTGGCGCTGTCGAACGGCTCCGGCTTCGGGCCGGCCACGGTCTGGCACAGCCACTTCGCGATCAACGACGAGATCCCCGCCGTCGGGGACGTCAACGGCGACGGCAGGGACGACATCATCACCTTCACCCGCGGCGACACCGCCGACGTCTACGTCTCCCTCTCCGACGGCACGAAGTTCGTCCAGGACGCCTGGAAATGGCACGACCACTTCGCCGTGGGCGACGAGATCCCGGCGGTCGGCGACGTCGACGGCGACGGGCGCGCGGACATCATCACGTTCACGCGGGGCACGAACGCCGACGTCTACGTCTCCCTGTCCGACGGCACCAGGTTCGTCCAGGACGGCTGGAAGTGGCACGACCACTTCGCGCTGGGCGACGAGCTCCCGGCCGTCGGGGACGTCAACGGCGATGGCAGGGACGACATCATCACCTTCACCCGCGGCGACACCGCCGACGTCTACGTCTCCCTGTCCGACGGCACGAAGTTCGTCCAGGACGCCTGGAAATGGCACGACCACTTCGCCGCCGGGACGGAGGTGCCCGGCATCGGCGACTTCGACGGCGACGGGCGCGCCGACGCGGTGACGTTCACGCGCGGCACGGCCGCCGACGTCTACGTCTCGCTCTCCGACGGCACCCGGTTCGTCCAGGACGGCTGGAAGTGGCACGACCACTTCGCCGCCGACGACGAGTGGCCGCAGCCCAGCAGGCTGCTGCCGTGAGGAAAGGACATCCCGTGCGAAGGATCCTTCTCGTCGCCCTCGCGACGCTCGCCGCCGCCCTGACCTGCGTGCCCGCGAAGGCGTCGCCGGTCGCCGGCGCCTGGGTGACGGCCAGCGCGTTCAGCAAGATCTACGACCCGAGCACGCCGACTCAGCAGTGGTACATCAACGACCACACGTTCGTACGGGACGACGCGGGCACCTGGCACATGTTCGGCATCACCCACGCCGAGCCCGCCGACCCGGTCAACGAGATCGAGTTCGCGCACGCGACCGCACCCTCGCTCGGCGGCCCGTGGACCAAGCAGGCGCCCGCGCTGACCGTCGACCGCTCCTACTTCGGCGAGACGCACCTGTGGGCGCCGCACGTCATCCACGTCGGCGGCACGTACTACATGTTCTACAACGGCGGCGGCACCGACCTGACCGCCACCGCGATCAGCCTGGCGACCTCGACCGACCTGATCCACTGGACCCGGCTGGCGAGCGGTCCGCTGTTCCGCGACGGGTACGAGGCACGGGACCCGATGGTGACCCGCGTCGGCGACCAGTGGGTCATGTACTACGACGCGACCAGCGCGCCGTCGGGCGGCGACCACGTCGTCGCGTACCGCACGAGCACGGACCTGATCCACTGGAGCGGGCGGAACATCGCCTACACCGACCCGACCACCGGCGACTGCTGCGGCAACACCGAGTCGCCGTTCGTCGTGCACCGCGGCGACTGGTGGTACCTGTTCATCGGCCCGCGACTGGACTACTCCGGCACCGACGTGTACCGCAGCCGCGACCCGTTCCACTTCGCCCTGGCCGACGCGGTGGGCCACATCGCCTCGCACGCCGCCGAGCCGGTATTGGACCAGAACGGCGCGTGGTGGATCAGCGCCGCGGGCTGGGGCAGGGGCGGCGTCTACCTCGCCCCGCTGACCTGGCACGACGGCCCGGTCAGCGGCCCTCACCTGTACGCGATGCCCGCGGACCGGTCCGCCGTCTCGCGCTGGGACGGCTCGTCCTGGACCGTGGTCGGCGGCCCGGCGGGGCACCTGTACGGCGGCGGGTACGGGCTGTTCGCCACGGACCCCGGCACCGGTGACCTCTACCGCTACAACGGCACGCCGGGGAACTGGAGCCGGGTCGGCGGCCCCGGCGCATCGTTCGCGGTGAACGCCGACGGCCTGTACGCGCTGGCCCCCGACCACTCCATGGTCCTGCGGTGGACCGGCAGCGGCACCGCGTGGACGAGGATCGGCGGCCCGGCGGCCCAGATCTACGCCGGCGGCAACGACCTGTTCGCCACGAACCCGGACACCGGCGACATCTACCGCTACAACGGGACCCCGGAGAACTGGACCCGGATCGGCGGCCCCGGCGCATCGTTCGCGGTGAACGCCAACGGCCTGTACGGGCTGACCCCCGACCGCTCGAAGGTGGTGGAGTGGACCGGCAACGGCACGACGTGGACCCAGATCGGCGGCCCGGCGAGCCGCATCCACGCCGGCGGTGAGGACCTCTTCGCCACCGCCCCGAACACCGGCGACGTCTACCACTACCTGGGCGTGGAGAACACCTGGGCCCGCGCCGGCGGTCCGGGCGACGCGTTCACGGTGAACGACACTTCGCTGTACGGCGCCTCCGGGGCGGGCCTGTTCGCCTGGTCCGGCGACGGCACCGGCTGGACCCGCGTCGGCGACCCCGTCTCCGAGGTCGTCGGCGGCCCCTGACGCCAGAAGTGGAAGACGGCGAGGGCGCACTCATGTTCTTCTAACAGGAGGTGGCCGATCCGTCACTAAGATCGCGCGGATGACCACGGACTGGACGAACGAAGCGGTGATCCGGCAGTGGAACACCCTCCCTCGCGAGGCGCTCGACGCGATGGAGCCGGAAGGGGACTTCGCCAAGCGTCATCTGCTCAATCCGGTGCTGTGGCGCATGCTGGGGGATGTACGCGGGCGCCGGATACTGGACGCCGGATGCGGGCACGGCTACCTCAGTCGCCTGCTGGCCGCCCGCCACGCCCACGTGGTCGGCGTCGAACCCACCGACGCGCTCCTCGCTTACGCGTGGGAGAAGGAACGCGAACATCGGCAGGGCATCGAGTACGTCCAGGCGGATCTGACCGGCCTGCCGGATCTCGGCGAGCCCTTCGACGCCGTCGTCTGCAGCATGGTGCTGCCGGCGATACCCGACTGGAAGACGGCGATGCGTGCCTGCGTGCGCGCGGCACGGCCCGGCGGGCTGTTCGTCTTCTCCGTCAACCATCCGGCCTTCGAGCACCTGTGGGCGACGTGGCGTGAACACGGCGAATATCGCGTGCGGCGGTATCTGGAGGACTACGAGATGGCCCAGAAGTACGCCCCCGACTTCCATCGGCCGATCTCGGCCTACCTCAACGAACTCGCCGCCCTGGGCTGCCGCCTGCGGGAACTCGCCGAGCCGGGACTCGACCCCGACATCGCGCGCGAAGCGAGGCGGACCACGCCGGGCATCGACGGCTACGTCCACCTCCCGAACTTCCTGATCGCCGCGGCCGAGTGCCCGTGAGAGCCGGCCGGACCGGACGTCGGTGGCTTCCCACCGCCGGGCAGGGAGTACGAGGGATCACTCCGCGGGCCGGTCCAGGTAGTCCTCGTAGACGGCGATCTTGTGGTTGATCACGTCGAGGCAGCGGTGAAGTCCGGCGAGCTGGGCGAAGATCTGCCCCTGATGCTCGCGCAGCAGGGCCAGCCGGTCGGTCTCGGTGCCGGCCTGGCGGGCCAGTTCGGTGTAACGGCGGATCGCGGGGATGGGCATTCCCGAGGAGCGCAGCACGATGCAGAGGTTGAGCCAGTCGACGTCGTGCTCGGCGTAGACCCGCCGGCCGCCCGGGCCGCGCCGTACGGGGTTGGCCAGGATGCCCTCGCGTTCGTAGAAGCGCAGAGTGTCCACGCTCAGGCCGGTACGCGCGGCGACCTGGCCGATGGTCAGGGTTGGGGAATCGCTCACGCCTCCAGGATGGGACTTGAGCTGGAGTCGGGTCCAGCATCTAGGGTGCGGCGGACGAGTCAAGCCACCTCCGGCCCCTTACAGGAGTCTCACCATGCGTTACCGCTATCTCGGCCGTACCGGTATGGAAGTCAGCGTGCACTGCCTGGGCACCATGATGTTCGGCGCGGTCGGCAATCCCGACCACGACGACTGCGTCCGTATCGTGCACGCCGCGCTGGATCGCGGGATCAACTTCGTCGACACCGCCGACATGTACTCGGCGGGCGAGTCGGAGGAGATCGTCGGAAAGGCCCTGAAGGGGCGGCGCGACGACGTGGTGCTGGCCACCAAGGTGCACTTCCCGATGGGCGAGGGCCGCAACCGCGGCGGCAACGGCCGGCGTTGGATCACCTCGGCGGTCGAGGACAGCCTGCGGCGGCTGGGCACCGACTGGATCGACCTCTACCAGGTCCACCGCCCGGACCACGCCACCGACGTGGAGGAGACCCTGTCCGTGCTGACCGACCTGGTGCGGCAGGGGAAGATCCGCGCGTTCGGCTGCTCCACGTTCCCCGCCGAGGAGATCGCCGACGCCTACCACGTCGCCGAGCGCCGCGGGCTGCACCGGTTCCGCACCGAGCAACCCCCGTACTCGATCCTGGCCCGCGGCGTCGAGGCGAACGTGCTGCCGGCCTGCCGTCGGTACGGGATGGGCGTGCTGACCTGGGGGCCGCTCGCCTCGGGCTTCCTCACCGGCCGCTACCGCAAGGGACAGGACGTCGATCTGAACACCGGGCGCGCCGCCCTCACCCCCGGCCGCTTCGACCCCTCGCTGCCGGTCAACGCGGCCAAGCTGGACGTCGTCGAGCAGCTCGTGGAGGTCGCGGCCGGCATCGGGAGCAGCCTGCCCGAACTGGCCGTGGCCTTCGCGGCCGCGCACCCGGCCGTCACCTCGGTCATCATCGGGCCACGCACCATGGAACAGCTGGAGGCACTGCTCAAGGGAGCGGCGCTCACCCTGGACGACGACACACTGGACCGCGTCGACGCGATCGTGCCGCCCGGCACCAACGTCTACCACCCGGACGGTGCGTGGACCCATCCGGCGCTGGCCGAGACCGCGCAGCGCAGACGACCCCTGCCGGACCGGCCGGCGGCATGACGGCGCCGGGGCGGGCGCGCGAGGGTTCCGGGTCGGGAAGCGTCAGTCCGCGACGGGGCGATGGTGGACGTACTCCACCACCGCCCCGTCGGGGTGCCGCACGGTGAAGCCGGCACCGACCGGCACCTGCCTGAGCGGCCCGACGATCTCGGCGCCCGCGCTCAGCAGCCGCTCGTGGTACGGCTCGACGTCGTCGACGAGGAGCGTCCCGGTCGTGGCGCGGTACGGGCGCAGGGACTCCTCGTCACCCTCGATGATCAGGAACGCGCCGACCGCAGCCAGGACGAGGTTCTTCTCCGGATAGGGCATCCGCATGTCGAGCGTCGTACCCTGCGACGCCTCGTAGAAGCCGATGGCCTCGTCCAGCTCACCCGGCCCGACGAAGACCCGGATGAGGACACGGGGCTCCGTCCGGTGGGACGAGTCGGGGTCGCGACGCCAGATCTGTTGTGTCATGGCAGTCAGCCTGTCGCGCGTTCCGCGAACGTGGCAGTACACGAATTGTCCTGTTGGCCAGACTCATAGGCTGGCCGCATGTCCCCCGATCCGCTCCGCCGCGAACTCGGCGGTTTCCTCCGGGCGGTGCGTGAGCACACCGCACCCGCCGACGTGGGCCTGAGCGCGGGCGCGCGGCGCCGTACGCCGGGACTGCGCCGCGAGGAGGTGGCGGCGCTGTCCGGCGTGAGCATCGCCTGGTACACCTGGCTCGAACAGGGCCGGGTCGCGGTCTCCCGGCAGGTGCTCGACTCGGTGTGCCGGGTCCTGCGCATGGACCCCGGGTCCCGCCGCCACGCCCTCGAACTCGCCGGATACCACGAGGAGACGGCACCACCGGCGGACCGCGACCACCTGCGGCGGCTCATCGATCCCTGGCCCGGCACCCCGTCGCTGATCCTCGACGAACGCCTCGACATCGACGGGTGGAACCCCGCGTACCGCGACATGGTGCTCGACCTGTCGAAGGTCACACGGGAGCGGCGCAACCTCCTGCTCCTGCTCGTCGGTGAGCTCCGTGACGCGGTCCCGGACTGGGCACGTCTCGCCCGCGGCCTGTACGGCCAGTTCCGTACGGGCGCCGACCGGCGGCCGGACGATCCCCGTGTGCGCGACATCCGCGGGCTGCTGGCCGCCGAACGCCCCGACCTCGCGCACTGGTGGGAATGCCGGTCGGTGGCGGACTTCACGCCGACCACCGTGGAGGTGCGCGGCGTCCCGATGACCCTCTCCCTGTTGCGACCGGTCGGCGCCGCGGACGCCTCGGTCCTCGTGCACACCTCCACGGGCGGCGAGGCACGCCACGAATGAGCCTCCCGCGCCGGCCGGGCTCATGACGGCGCCGGGGCATCCCCCTCGGGAGAGCCGGAACCGCCTGGGCGGAGGTACCTGGCCTGGGGCGTCCGCCAGCGCGGGTCGGTCAGCCGCGCGCCCTCGGGGCGGAAGCCGGCGCGCTCGTAGAGCGCGCGTGCCCGGTCGTTGTCCTCGAACACCCACAGCCTGACGTCCACGCCGGGCATCGCGTCGATCGCACGGCCGAGCAGACCGCGTCCGACGCCGGCACCCGACGCGGCCGGATGGACATAGAGCGCGGCCAGGTAGCCCTCGCCGGGATGATCGGCGTCGTCGCCGTAGCGGACGAACCCGACCGGCCGCCCGCCGGCGCCGACGGCGAGCACGGTCGTGAGGCCGGGGTCGTCCAGGCGCGCGGCCAGGTCGGCCGCGACGGTGTCCGCGTCGAGGGTGTCGATCACCTCGTCCGGCACGACCCCTCGGTACCCGGAGCGCCAGGCGGCCACGAAGATGTCGGCCATCGCGGGCAGGTCGCCGGCGACCGCCTCCCGGTAGGCGGTCACTTGACGACCATCCGACGTGGCCGCACGACGGCCGGCTCCGGCAGCCGCAGCGGTGTCGCACCCGGGGTCAGGGATCCCAGGATCGATCCGGTGCGCGCGCCGGTCGCGGACGCGATGGTGCCCTCGAGACCATGGACGGAGAGGTAGCCGAGCAGGCCGAACAGGTAGGCCTCCTTCGCCTGTGCCGGCAGGCCGAAGTCCTCGACCGGCCGGACGCGCGCCGGTGCCGCCAGTTCGGTGATGCGCCGCATCAGGGTCGGGTTGCGCACCCCGCCGCCCGCGACGACGAGTTCGGTCAGGTCGTGCGTCCGGCACGCGTCGGCCACGAGCCGTGCGGTCAGTTCCGTGAGCGTCGCGAGCAGGTCGTCGGTGCCGATCTCCAGCTCGCCGACGGCGTCGCGGACATAGTCGGCGTGGAAGAGTTCCTTGCCGGTGGACTTGGGCGGGGCGGCCCGGTAGTACGGCTCGGCGAGCAGCCGGTCGAGCAGCGCCGCGTGCACCGTGCCTCGTGCCGCCCGCGCCCCGGAGGCGTCCATGCGCTCCGCGCCCGCGGTGGCGTCGCTGACGGCGCTGTCCATCAGGGCGTTCGCGGGGCCGAGATCGTACGCGATCACGTTTCCGTCCCGGTCTCGCACGGTGATGTTGGCGATGCCGCCGAGATTGAGGGAACCGCGCCGGGCCTCGTCCCCGAGGACGAGCAGTGCGTCCAGGGTGGAGGCGAGCGGCGCACCGTGGCCGCCGCGGGTGAGGTCGCGCGTGCGCAGGTCGGAGACGGTGGTCACCCCGGTCGCCTCGGCGATCCAGGCCGCGGCCCCCAGCTGCAGCGTGCCGAGCGCGTGTGCGCCCTCGACCCAGTGGAAGACGGTCTGCCCGTGGGAGACGATGAGGTCAGCGGAACCACCGGTGAGGTGGTCGTTGGCCGCCGCGGCGACCGAGCCGAACAACCGGCCCAGCTCGGTGTCGAGCCGGCACACCTCTTCCATGGTGGTGAGGTGCGGCGGCAGGGCGGCCGCTATCCGGGCCCGGAGTTCGTCCGGGACGTCCTCGCTGTACAGCCCGCGAGGATGGCAGACGATCTCGTCATCGGCCAGCGAGAAGTCGGCGGCGGCGGCATCGATCGCGTCATAGGACGTACCACTGATCATGCCGATGACGGTCAGGTCCATGTCGGTCTCCTCAGGTGGGCCTCGGCCGCGGCGAGTACCCGCAGCCACATCTGTTCGGTCGCCCGGAACGGGCCCGTCGCATGCAGCCGGTTGGTGATCATCGCGACGGCGGCTCGGCGCTCGGGCAGTACCGCGACCGCGACTCCGGGGAAACCGGTATGCCCGACGGCGCGGCCCGAGGGGAGGCCCCAGACACGCAGCCCCAGGGCCTGACCGGGGTCGGCGCCGGCGGTGAGGAAGGCGGCGGCCGTGTCGCGCCGTACCGGCCCGTCACCGTCGAGGCAGCGCAGCAGGCCCGTCGCGAAACGCAGGAGGTCGGCGGCGGTCGTGAACAGCCCGGCGTGTCCGGCGACCCCGTCGAACGCGTGGAAGGCGTTGCCGTCGTTGACCTCGCCGACCAGGACGTGGTCGCGCCAGCCGTCGAAGTCGGCGACGACACCGTCGACCGGGTACGGGACACCGGACGCGATCATGCCCTGTTCGACGCTGTCGCCGTTCGAGCTCGCGGCGACCGGTCCGCCCGGCACCGGCGTGGCGTAGCGCGTCTCGGCGAGCGCGAACGGCCGTAGCGCCAGTTCGTCCACTGCCGCCGCGAGGCCGCCGCCGGCGACGCGTGCGACCAGCTCGCCGAGCAGGATGAACCCGAGGTCCGAATAATGGCGTCCCTCGCCCGGCCGGTAGCGGAGCGGCATCCGGGCGGCGAGGGAGACGGCGTCGCCGGAGCGGGCGCCGTTCAGGTAGAGGGGCCACCATTCCCGCAGGCCTGCCCGGTGTTCGAGCAGGTCGCGCACGGTGCTGTCCCGGTCGAGTTCCGGCAGGTGGCGGGCGGCCGGCGCGTCCAGCGCGACCTCGCCGGCGTCCACCAGCGCCATCAGCGCGGCCGTCGTACCGACGATC
This sequence comes from Actinoallomurus iriomotensis, assembly GCF_030269445.1. Lineage (GTDB taxonomy): Bacteria > Actinomycetota > Actinomycetes > Streptosporangiales > Streptosporangiaceae > Actinoallomurus > Actinoallomurus iriomotensis. The sequence continues at coordinate 177,135 of NZ_BSTJ01000010.1, read as the reverse complement.
TTGCTCACCGACCCGGCGTCCGTCCGTGTCGCCCAGCCCATCTCGACCGGGGGCCCGGCCGCGCCGTGCCGTGCGAAGCCCTCTGCGGCATAGCGGATCCGCTCGCCCTCGGCGACGGCGACGAGCGCTCCGGGCGGCGCGGCGCCGCCGTCGGGGGACGCGCCCAGCAGGTCGGTGACGGCGGTGACCAGGGGGTCCACGGTGAGTCGGGTTATTTCGGACACGGGATCAGGTTAATCGTTCACCTGTTGAATGTCATTCAGGTCAACCATTACCCTCTGCGTAACTCGTCGCTCGGAGGACCTCGTATGACACCCCCCACCCCTCGCGGCGGCGTCCGGTTCCGTACCGGCGCCGTCGCCCTCACCGCCACCGTCACCGTGGCAGCGGGACTGGCCGCGTGCTCGCCCAGCGGTTCACAGAACTCCTCGTCCGGCGGCTCGACGTTCGTCGTCGCCCGGACGGGTGACATCGACAAGCTCGATCCGCACCTGGCGACCGCGTTCCAGACACAGCAGACGCTGGGACTCGTCTACTCGACGCTGGTCAAGACCAGCCCCACCGGCCAGATCCAGCCCGATCTGGCGACCAAGTGGACCACCTCCTCCGACGGGAAGACGCTCGACTTCACCCTCCGCTCGGGCGTGACCTGGCAGGACGGTTCGCCGTTCACCTCCAAGGACGTCAAGGCGTCGATCGAGCGGATCCTCGACCAGAAGACCGGTGCGGTCTCCCGCTCGAACCTGGTCGCCATCAAGAAGGTGGACGCTCCCGACGACACCTCAGTGGTGTTGCACCTGTCCCAGCCGTCGGCCTCGCTGCTCTACTCGCTGACGACGGTGAACTCCTCGATCGAGTCCGCCAAGGACATCTCCGCCGGGACGGTCGGCAAGAAGCCCAACGGGACCGGAGCGTTCGCCTGGAACGCCTGGAACCCCGGCCAGCAGGTGGTCCTCACCGGCAACGCGAAGTACTTCGGCGGCGCGCCGAAGATCAAGAAACTCGAGTTCCGTGTCATCCCGGACGAGTCGTCCATCTTGTCCGGCATGAAGGCCTCCGCCTTCCAGCTCGGCCTGATCTCCGACCCCGGGGTCGCCCGCCAGGCCGGCAAGGCCGACGCGTACTCGCTCGTCAAGCAGCCGGCCCTGGCCTACCACGTGCTGATGCTCAACGGCCGGAAGGGACCGCTGAAGAACCAGCAGGTCCGGCAGGCCATCAGCTGCGCCGTCGACCGCAACCAGGTCATGCAGACGGCGGCGTACGGCGACGGCACCGTCACGGGCCCCATCACCAGCCCCGCCTTCGCGTACTCGCCGACGGACGGACTGCCCTGCACCCCGGGTGACACCGCCAAGGCCAAGTCGATGCTGGCCGCCGCCGGGTACGCACAGGGCTTCAGCCTCACCACCATCGTCGAGACCGGCGAGTACGCGACCGCCGGCGCCGAGGCCCAGAACCTCCAGTCACAGCTCGCCAAGATCGGCGTGAAGCTCACGCTCAAGCAGCTCTCCACCGGGCCGTACGTGTCGGCGTGGCTCGACGCCGACTACGACGCCGCCGTCGCGCTGAACGGCGGCTCGTACGACCCGTTCCTGATGTACGGGCGCTACTTCACCTCCGGCGGAAGCCTCGCGAAGCCGGCGGGCCTGAACTCCTCGACGCTGGCCGACCTGCTCACCCAGGGCAACGCCACCAGTGACGACGGCAAGCGGCAGGGAACCTTCCGCAACCTCCAGAAGGAGCTGCTGACCGAGTCGCCGTGGGTCTGGACCTTCCGCTCGGACGACTACTACCTGGTCGGCTCGAACGTCCACGGGTTCACGCCACGGCCGGACGAGCTGCTCAGCTCGCTGACCGCCACGTCCTGAGAGGGGCGAGCCGATGCTGAACTGGCGATGGCTGGGGGCACGGGCCCTCGGCGCGCTGATCACCTTGCTGGGGGTGACAGTGGTCGTCTTCGTCGTGCTGCGCACCATCCCCGGAGACGCGATCACCGCCTCGCTCGGCATCGAGTCGGGCACGCTGACCCCGGCGCAGCGTGCCTCACTCGAGCACTTCTACGGGATCGACCGGCCCTGGTTCGCCCAGCTCTGGGCGTGGATCTCGGGTGTCGCGCACGGCGACCTCGGGCTGTCGCTGACCAACGGCAAGTCTGTCACCAGCCTGGTGGCGTCATCGCTGCCGGTGACGGTCGAACTCGCCGTGCTGTCGGCGTTGATCGGCACCGCCTTCGGCGTGGTGCTGGGTGTGCTCGCCGGCAGCCGGCCGGGGCGGGCCTCCGACTCGCTCACCCAGGGCGCGTCACTGGTCGGCCTGGCGATCCCCGAGTTCGTGCTCGGCACCGCCGTGGTGACGATCCTCGCGGAGGCCTTCCACTACTTCCCCGACACCGGCACCTTCGTGCCGCTGACCCGCTCGGTGTCGGGGAACATGAGCCAGATCCTGTACCCGTCGCTCGTGCTCGCGGTCGCGTTCGCGGCCAACGTGATGCGCACGACCCGATCGGAGTACGTCGAGATGGCGGACGCCGACTACGTGCGGACCGCGCGCGGCAAGGGCCTGTCGCCCGGTCGGGTCCGCAGGTCCCACATCCTGCGTAACGCCACCATCCCCATCGTCACGCTGACCGGTATCCAGTTCGGCTACCTGCTCGGCGGCACCGTGATCATCGAGCAGATCTTCGCGCTGCCCGGTATGGGGCGCCTGCTGTTCACCGCCATCTCCAACCGGGACTACCCGGTGGTGCAGGGCACGGTACTGGTCATCGCGGTGCTGTTCGTGCTGGTGAACCTGCTCGTCGACCTGCTCTATCGAATGATCGACCCAAGGACGCGTGCCTCATGAGCGAGCGAAAGGAGACCTCGTGAGTGTGCTGCCTACGGTGGCCGAGCCGATGGGCTCCGTGCCCGCCGCGCCCGGCCGGTCGTCGCTGCTCGCCCGGATCTGGCGGGACCGCAACGGGCGGATCGGCCTCACCGTCATCGTGCTGCTCGCCGTCATCGCGGTGCTCGGCGCGCTCGGGGTGCTGCCGCACGACCCGATCGCGCAGCACCCGGCCGCCCGGCTGCAGGGCCCGTCGAGCCGATACTGGTTCGGCACCGACCAGTTCGGCCGGGACATCGCCGCCCGCGCCGCCGTCGGGATCTGGACGTCGCTGCGTGTCGCGGTCGTCTCGGTGGCGGCAGCGGCCGTGATCGGCTCGGTCCTCGGGATCAGCGCCGGTTTCTTCGGCGGCTGGGTGGACCAGATCGTCAGCCGCTTCATCGACATTCTCTTCGCGTTCCCCGCGATCCTGCTGGCACTCGCGGTCGTCAGCGCCCTCGGCAACGGCTGGCAGAACACCGCGATCGCGATCGCCGTCGTCTACACCCCGATCTTCACCCGCGTCTCGCGCGGGCCGACGCTCACGGTCGGCGGCGCGGAGTACATCAAGGCGCAGCGGGTTCTCGGCACGCCACTGCCGCGGATCCTGCTCCGCCACGTGCTCCCCAACGTGAGCGCGCCGATCGTGGTGCAGGTGACACTGGCGCTGTCCTGGGCGATCCTCACCGAGTCCGCGCTGTCGTTCCTCGGCCTGGGTACCCGGCCCCCGACTCCCAGCCTCGGCCTGATGGTCTCCGACGCGCGCAACACCGTCGCCACCGCCTGGTGGACGCTGACCTTCCCCGCACTCGCGATCGTCATCGCGGTGATAACGCTCAACCTCCTCGGCGACGGCCTGCGCAGTGCGCTCGATCCGCGAAGGGACTCCCGCCCATGAGGGAGCGGAGCGAGCGAATCAAAAACACGCGCGCCGGGATCGCTTCTCCGACGAAGGAGGGCTCATGAGCGAACCGATACTCGCGGTACGGGGCCTGCACACCGCGATCCGCACTCCGTCCGGGCCGCTGGAGATCCTGCGCGGGGTCGACCTCGAGGTCGACCGCGGCGAGACCCTGGCGGTGGTGGGCGAGTCCGGTTCGGGCAAGTCGTTCACCGCGCTGAGCATCGCCGGCCTGTTGCCGGCCGGCGCCGAGGTCACCAGCGGCCAGGTCCTGCTGGAGGGCCGGGATCTGGTGGCGCTGCGCGAGCCCGAGCGCCGCACCGTCCGCGGCGCGGAGGTCGGCATGGTCTACCAGGATCCGATGACGTCGTTGAACCCGATGATGCGCATCGGCCGGCAGGTGACCGAGGGGCTGCAGGCCCACGGCTGGTCGAAGGACGCGGCCCGCGACCGGGCGGTGACCGTGCTCGGCGAGGTGGGGCTGCCCTCGCCGCAGGCGCTGATGAGGCTCTATCCGCACCAGCTCTCCGGTGGCATGCGGCAGCGCGTGCTGATCGCGTGCGCGATCGCGCCCCGCCCCAAGGTGCTCATCGCCGACGAACCGACGACGGCGCTGGACGTGACGATCCAGCAGCAGATCATCCAGTTGGTCGCCAGGCTGCGGGACGAGTACGGCATCGCCGTCGTCTGGATCACCCACGACCTCGGCGTGGTGGCGCGGATCGCCGACCGGGTCGCCGTGGTGTACGCCGGCCGGGTCACCGAGCTGGCCCGTACCCGCTCGCTGTTCGCCACCCCGCACCACCCCTACACCGACGGCCTGCTGCGCTCGCTGCCGACACCGGGAGATCCGCACCAGGCGCCGTTGCCGCAGATCGGCGGCAGCCCGGTCGCGCTGTCCGCGCTCCCGCCCGGCTGCCCGTTCGCGCCGCGCTGCGCCCATCGACAGGACCGCTGCGACACGGAGGAGCCTCCATTGATCGACCGTGCCGGCTCACGAGCCGCATGCTGGGTGCCGCGCGAGGACTGGCACGCACCGTCCGCGGGGGTGACCGGCCGTGCCTGACCGGCCGACGTCCGGCGAGATCGCGATCGACGTCCGCGACGTCGTCAAGCACTACCGCACACCGGGGCGCGGCGAGGTCCAGGCGCTCGACCGCGTGAGCGTGAGCGTCGAGCGCGGCCAGGTGCTCGGCGTCGTCGGGGAGAGCGGCTGCGGGAAGTCGACGCTCGCGCGACTGCTGACACGGCTCGAACGGCCGGACTCCGGAAGCGTCGAGATCCTGGGGCGGCGGATCGACCTCGCCAAGCGGGGAGAACTGCGCGAACTGCGGCGCGGGATCCAGCTCGTCTTCCAGGACCCGTACGCCTCCCTCGATCCGCGGCAGCGGATCGGCGCCGCGCTGGCCGAGGTCCTCAGCGTGCACCGGCTGCCGTCCGGTGACGGACGCGTCGGCGAGCTGCTCGAGACCGTCGGGTTGCCGCCGTCCACCGCCGGCCGGTACCCGCACCAGCTCTCCGGCGGGCAGCGGCAACGCATCGGGATCGCCCGCGCGCTCGCCGTCCAGCCGCAGATCCTCGTCCTGGACGAGCCCGTCTCGGCGCTGGACGTCTCGGTCCGCGCGGAGATCATCAATCTGCTGGTCCGGCTCCGCGATGAGCTGGGGCTGACCTTCGTGTTCATCTCTCACGACCTCGGCGTGGTGCGCCACCTCGCCGACCGGATCGCGGTGATGTACCTGGGCAAGATCGTCGAGTACGGGCCGTGGGACGTCGTCTCCGACACCCCCGGGCACCCGTACACCCGGGCGCTGCAGACGGCGGTGCCGATCGCCGACCCCGGGCTCGACGCTCCGCCGACCGAGCTGGTGGTCACCGGCGAGGTCCCGGACGCCGCCGACCCGCCGTCCGGGTGCCGCTTCCACCCGCGATGCCCGCTGGCCGAAGATCGATGCCGCAGTGTCGAGCCGCTCATGCTGCCCGCGTCCGGCCGGCATCGGCTGGCCTGCCATGTCGTGCAGAGCGAGGCGGCGACGGCGGACGGGACGAACGGGTAACCGTGGCCACCGATCACTCGCCCGGCCCGCAGCAGGACGTGCTGACCACACTGCGCGGGCTCCAGCTGTCGCTGGTGCCGTCCAAACGGCGGGTCGCGACCTACATCCTGGGTCAGCCGGCGCATGCCGCCACGCAGACCATCTCCGAACTCGCGCGGGCCGCGCAGACCTCGGAGAGCACGGTGCTGCGGCTGTGCCAGGAACTCGGGCTGCGCGGGTACCGCGAACTGCGGATCGCACTCGCGGCGGAGTCGGGACGCGAGCAGGAGCGGGCGGCGAACCGCCCGATCGGGAGCGACATCAGCCGCGACGACGACCTTGACTCGATCATCGACACCGTCACCTTCACCGACCAGCAGGCGATCGCCGACACGGCGCGTAACCTCGACCGCGCGGCACTGGCCAAGGCGGTCGCGCTCACCGCGGGCGCGCGCCGGGTCGACATCGTCGGCGTCGGCGCGAGCGCCGTCGTCGCCCTCGACCTGCACCAGAAGCTGCACCGGATCGGGCTCATCGCCTACGCCTGGCACGACACCCACGCGGCCCTGACCGCGGCCGCGCTGCTCGGACCGGCCGACGTCGCGATCGGCGTGTCGCACACCGGTACGACGCCGGACACCGTCGACGTCATCCGCGAGGCGAGCGCGCACGGCGCCCGGACGATCGCGCTGACCGGCGTACCGAACTCACCGCTCGCCGCCGCGGCGGACGTGTTATTGACCACGGTCGACCGGGAGACGACCTTCCGCTCCGGAGCGACGGCGTCGCGGATCGCCGCGCTGAGTGTGGTCGACGTGCTGTTCACCGCCGTCGCCCAGCGCCGTTACGACCAGGCCATCGCCGCACTCGACGCGACCCGGCACGCCATCGCCGACCGCCGGGTCACCCGGACAACGCCCCAACCGCGCGGTGGGGAGACCCGCTGAACAACGCCGCCCATGGAAAGGCCATTCGTGAACCACTCTGGAATCCGGGTCACGTCCCCGACCGAGCAGGTCAACGCCCGGACCACCGAACTCGACGCCGTGTCGACGCTCGAACTCGTCCGCCTGCTCCACGATGAGGACCGTGTCGTCCCCGACGCGGTGGCCGCGGCATTGCCCGAACTGGCCAGGCTGGTGGACGACGCCGCGGCCCGGGTCGCCGACGGCGGCCGGGTGCACTACTTCGGCGCGGGCACGTCCGGACGTCTCGGCGTGCTCGACGCGGCGGAACTGCTCCCGACGTTCGGGCTGCCCGAAGGCGTGGTCATCGCTCATCATGCCGGCGGCACCACGGCGTTGCTGCGCGCCGTCGAGGACGCCGAGGACAACGACGATGGAACCGACACCGCCGACGTCATCGCCGCGGACGTGGTGATCGGCCTGACCGCCTCCGGCCGCACCCCCTACGTCGGAGCGGCGCTGACGGCCGCCCGGGAGGCCGGGGCGTCCTCCGCGCTCGTCACCTCGAACCCGAACGCCCCGCTGGCCGAACTCGCGGACTACGTGCTCGTCGCGGACACCGGGCCGGAGGCCCTCACGGGATCGACCCGGCTCAAGGCCGGCACCGCGCAGAAGCTGCTCCTGAACTCGTTCTCGACCGCGCTGATGGTCCGGCTGGGCCACACCTACCGCAACCTCATGGTCGACATGCGGGCGACGAACGCGAAGCTGCGCGGGCGGATGGTGCGGCTGCTCGTCCAGGCCACGGGAGCGGACGACGCCGACTGCCGGGCGGCACTCGACGTGTGCGGCGATCTGAAGACCGCGCTGGTCTACCTGCTCGCGGGGCAGCCCCCGGCCGGATCGGTGACACCGCAGGACTGCCGCGCCGCGCTGGCGGAGTCCGGAGGGCGGGTCCGGCAGGCGTTGGCGGCTCTGAACGTGCGCCCCGCGCCTCCGGCCGACCTCCACTCCTGACGAGGGCGCCGTCACGTCGGCCCGCGATGGGGCGGTGATGGACGTACGCCACCACCGCCCTGTTCAGCGGAGGTCGATGACGTCGGACGGGGACCTGGTGAGGAACGCACGGCGCACGGTCTCGACGCCGGCCGCGGCACCGGTCCGGTCGAGGCCCAGCAGGGCGGCGCCCGCGACCGGTGGAGCGTCGACGACCGCGAGGGCGAACTCCCGCTCCAGTTCCGGCGCGGCCTTCCTCACCGCACTCAGGAGGCGGCCCGCCGGGTCGGCGAACAGGCCGCCGCCCAGCACCAGCGTCCACGGTCCCTCGCCGCCCAGCGTTCGCCGGGCCGCGCGGGCCATGGCCGCGACCTCGGCGGCCAGCTCTCCCACCACCCCGGCCGCGACCGGATCGCCGGCGACCGCCTGGTCCAGGACCACCGGCACCAGGACGCCCAGTGCCTCCTCGGTCAGCGAACCGGCGAGCAGCCTCTCCCCCACCGCGTGGACCGACGGAACGCCCAGCGCCGAGCACACCGCCTCGCGCAGGGGGGTCGACGGGCCGCGGCCGTCCTCGGCGCGGGCGGCGACGCGTACCGTCTCCCGCGCCAGGAAGTCGCCCGCCCCGCTCAGGTCGCCCGTCTGCCAGCCCAGCGACGGGAACTCCCAGGCGACGGAACCCGACCGCGCGACGCCCTTCAGGCCCGCGCCGCACACCACACCGACGGCGGGCGCCTCCGACGAGGCGCCCAGGCGCAGCAGCGCCCACGCGTCGTTGCCGACCTCGACCGACCCGAACACCCCGAGCGAGGCGAGCGCCTCCCGCCGCGCCGACGCCTGCCACGGCACGTCCACCCCGGCCAGGTAGCAGGCGGCGTGCGCGTCCGCCAGGGCCACGCCCGCCGAGGCGGCCGCGGCGTCCGCCAGCCGGGCGATCAGCGCGGCCACGGCCGGCACGTCGAGGGCGCAGCCCGGCCCGCGGACCCAGGACAGGAGCGTCCCGGCGGGATCCACGAGCGCGACGTCGGTCTTGGAGTTGCCGCCGTCGACCGCCAGGACCAGCCGCGTCATCACACGGCCCACGGCAGGTACGCGCGGTTCGCCTCCAGCAGCAGATCGGTGAGCCGGTCGGCGACCGCGTACTGGCCGATGAGCGGGTGGGCCAGCAGCGCGCGGAACACCCGGTCGCGCCCGCCGTGCACGGCGGCCTCCAGCGCCAGGTGCTCGTACGCGGTGACGTTCGCGATCAGCCCGGCCAGCAGGGGCTCGACCGGCGCGGAGGGCAGCGGCACCGGGCCGTCGGCGCCCACGGTCGCGGGCACCTCGATGACGGAGTCCTCCGACAGGAACGGCAGGGTGGCGCCGTTGCGCACGTTGACCACGTGCGCCCGGCCGTCACCGGCGCGCAGCGACGCCATCAGGTCCAGCGCCGCCTCGGAGTAGAACGCGCCGCCCCGGCGCGTCAGCAGCTCCGGCTTGGCGGTCACCGACTCGTCGGCGTACGTGGACAGCAGCCGGCCCTCGATCTCCATGACCTCCTGTGCCCGCACGCCGTTCGCCTGCTGGCCGGCGACCACCTCGTCGTGCGCGTAGTAGTAGTGCAGGTAGTAGGAGGGCACGGTGCCGAGGCGGCGCAGCAGGCCGATCGGCAGGCCCGTCGCCGGCGCGACCTCCTCGCCGTGCTCGCCGAGCAGCCGCGGCAGCACGTCCTCACCGTCGAGCAGCACCCGCCGCTCCCAGGTCAGGTGGTTGAGTCCCACGTGGTCGAGGGCGATGCGCGACGGCTCGACCCCCAGCACCTTGGCGAAGTGCCGCTGGAAGACCATGGCCGAGCTGCACAGGCCGACCACCCGCGTGTGCCCGGCCGTCAGCAGCGCCCGGGTGACGATGCCGACCGGGTTGGTGAAGTCGATCAGCCACGCGTCCGGGTTGACCGCGCGCACCCGCTCGGCGACGTCCAGCATCACCGGCACGGTGCGCAGCGCCTTGGCCAGACCGCCGGCGCCGGTGGTCTCCTGGCCCAGGCAGTCGCAGCGCAGCGGCAGCGTCTCGTCCTGGAGGCGCGCGGCCTGGCCGCCGACGCGCAGCTGCACCAGCACGATCTGGGCGCCCTCGGCCGCCGGGGCGATGTCGGTGTGCGTGGTGACGGCCGCCGGGTGGCCGCCGGCGGACAGCATCCGGCGGCTCATCGCGGCCAGCACGTCGAGCCGCTCGGCCGAGACGTCCTGCAGGGCGATCTCGGTGACGTCGATCCGGTCGCGCAGGCGGACCAGTCCGTCGATCAGCTCGGGCGTGTACGTCGAGCCCCCGCCGACGATGGTGAGCTTCATTCGTCCTCCTCGATGTCGACCACGGCGTTCGCGGCGATCACGCGGGCGTAGTAGCGGGCGCTGTCCTTGACGCGGCGTTCCTGGGTGACGCGGTCGACGTGGACGAGGCCGAAGCGCTGGGAGTACCCCTCGGCCCACTCCAGGTTGTCCAGCAGCGACCAGTGCAGGTACCCGAGCACCCGCGCCCCGTCGTCCATCGCGCGGGCGAGCGCGAGCAGGTGCCGGCGCAGGGCCAGCGCGCGCCCGGTGTCGCGGACGCGCCCGGAGGCGTCCGGCCCGGCGTTCCAGACACCGCCGTTCTCGGTGATCAGCAGCGGAACGGCGTAGTCGCGGCGCAGGCGCACGAGCAGGTCGTAGAAGGCGCCGGGCACGTCCTCCCAGCCCGTCTCGGTGCGCGGGACGCCCTCCTCGGCGCGCTCGACCCGCCACGGCAGCCCGTCCTGCGGCGCGGCGGAGACCCGGCGGCGCGTGTAGTAGTTCACGCCGAGCAGGTCCGAACGGGTGCCGATCACCGGCAGGTCGCCGTCGCGGACGAAGTCCAGCGGGCCGACCAGGCCCTCGAACAGCTCCACCATGTCCCGCGGGTACTCCCCGCGCAGCACCGGGTCGAGGAACCAGCGGTTCGTGTACCCGTCCGAGCCCCACGCCGCCTCGGCATCCGCCGCCGAGGCCCCGTACGTGGGGTACAGGCTCAGCGGGATGCCCGCCCGAGCCTCTGGGCGGCGTTCGCGGATGCGGCCCATCGCCAGGCCGTGGGCGAGCAGCAGGTGGTGCGCGACCAGCACGGACGTACGCAGATCCTGCTCCCCCGGCGCGTGCAGGCCGAGGCGGTAGCCAAGGACCGAGACCACCCACGGCTCGTTCACGGTCAGCCAGGTCCCCACCCGGTCGCCGAACGCGTCGAGGCAGACCTCCGTGTACGCGGCGAACGCCTCCGCCGTCGCGCGGGACGTCCAGCCGCCGCGGTCCTGCAGTGTCTGCGGCAGGTCCCAGTGGTACAGGGTCGGCACCGGCGTGATGCCGCGTTCGAGCAGGCCGTCGATCATCCGGTCGTAGTGCGCGAGGCCGGCCGGGTTGACCCGGCCGGTGCCCGCCGGGACGATCCGCGGCCAGGCGAGGGAGAAGCGGTAGGCGTTCATGCCCAGGCCCGCCATCAGGTCGGCGTCGCCGGGCCAGCGGTGGTAGTGGTCGCAGGCCACCTCACCGGAGTCGATGCCGCGCTCGGCGGCGAAGGTGTCCCAGATCGACGGGGCCCGGCCGTCCTCGGCGACCGCGCCCTCGACCTGGTACGCCGACGTGGCGGCGCCCCACAGGAAATCCGGCGGAAAGCTCACCACTCCGCTCCCGGCAGGTTCAGGGCGGCCTCGCAGCCGAGGAGGAGGACGCCGACGCTCCACGCGTGCGAGAGCGTGAGCAGCATCCCCTTCGCCTGGAAGCACTCCGTCTGGTAGTAGCGTTCGCTGGCCATGCCCTTGTAGGCGTTGAAGTCGCCGTCCTCGCGGGCGATGAACTGCCGGAAGCAGGCGAGGTTCTCCCGGGTCCGCTCCAGGTAGTACGGATCACCGGTCGCCTCGGCCAGCTCGGCCATCTCCGGCAGGCAGATCAGGCCGTACGCGTGCAGGTGCTGGTTGCTCGGCGACGCCTGGTCCGCGCCCCGGCTGCGGAAGCCGTACGCCCCCAGCAGCGTGTGCGGGTCGAAGCGCACGTCGTAGGTGTAGCGGAAGGTCAGCATCCAGTCCGCGGCGCGGCGGGCGAGGTCGCGCCAGCGCGCCTCGCCGGTGACGCGCCACAGCGCCATGTACGCGAGGATCGCGGCGTACCCGTCCTCGGACGTCGGCGCCAGGTCGACGTCCTCGGGCGCGCCGTGCAGGAACTCCTCGTCCACGAAGTGCGCGTAGTGCTCGCCGCCGTGGACCGCCGCCGGCAGGTAGGCCGGGTCGAGGTCGCTCGCCTCGGCGAGCGCGGCCACCCAGGTCAGCCCGGCCGCTCCCTCGCGCGACAGGACCTGCCCGTCCGCGGCGTGCAGCATGCTGCCGAGGTTGCCGTCGGCGTTCTGGCTCTTCACCGCGACGTCCAGGTTGCTCCGCACCGCGCGCTCCCAAGAGTCGTGCGAGACGCCCAGAGTCCGCTCCGCGACGACCGCCCGGTGCAGGAACAGCGTCGCCTCGGCGAGGGTGCGGGCATGCAGGCCGCCGGGCACCGGCGTCCAGCTCCCGACCCAGCCCCGGCTCCCGCTCCACTGGCCCCAGAACGTGCCCGACGGCGCGAGGTTGGCGCAGATGTGGTCGATGACGGCGGCCCCGGCCGTGACCTCCTCGGGCAGCGCCCGGCGGCGGCCGTGCGCCAGCAGCGCGTGCGCGTACGGGATGCCGCTCACCCAGGCGACGTGCATCGCCTCCCGGTCGCCGAGCCCGCGGACGTTGCCGTTGAACTCCCGGTCGAACGCCGCGGTCTCCAGCAGCACGGCCGGATCGGGGCGATAGTGCCAGCGGTGCAGGCCGTGCGCGGCGAGGTCGGCCGCCTCGGACACGCCGACCCAGGGCCGCAGCGGCTCGGTGGCCGTCCGCGCGTGCCGCTCGCGCAACACCGGCGCGTACGCGTGCCGGTCCGCGGGCAGCGGGTAGACGCACAGCTCGACCGTGTGCCGCTCCCCCGGCTGCCACAGGTGGGTCTGCGCCATCGGCGGCAGCGGCACCTTGTCGCCGTAGTAGCTGACCGGCGCCTCGCGGTAGGGGAACTCGGCGTGGAGGGTGGCGGTGCCCGCCTCCCAGGAGAAGCCGATGCCGGTCAGGCCCAGCGAGCCGTCCTCGTCCACGGCCAGCGCGAGCCCGCCTTCGCCGGTCCAGGCGAACACGGCGGGCGTCGCGGCACGGTCGGCGCGGAAGCTCCACGCGGGCGAGACGAACCTTTCGGTGTCGGCCTCCCGCGCGTACCGCGGGTAGAGCCGGTCGTTGCCCTCCGGGCGGTTCTCGCCGTAGAACAGCCCGGGGATCATCCAGTACGGGTCGTCCTCGGCGGGCAGGCTCGCCGACACCCGCAGCCGCGCCTCGGCGGGCTCGGTGCCCCGGTAGGTCGCGGTCACCGTCACGGTGACGCCGCCGGCCGGGGTCGGGTCGGTCGAGCGGTCCAGCTCCACGTCGAACACACCGGGGTCGAGCCCGGTGACGGTCAGGTCCATGTCCGCTCCCCATCGGAGTTCTCGGTCAGCACGCGGGGTTCTCGGTCAGCACGCGGGCGGGAACGTTCCAGCCGTCGAGCAGCACCCGGCGCTCGGCGGGCGGCACGCCGTCCCATCGGCACCGCAGCACGGTCTCCTCGCCCGGCAGCAGGTCCACCGCGTTGTCGTCCCAGCGGGCCCAGCCGGGCCGGTCCGCCGGGCGGCCGTCGAGCAGCCGTACGAACGGCGCGGCCGGGCCGTCCTCGTGCCGCAGCCGCAGCGTCCACTCGTCGCCGGAGGCCGCCAGCCGCACCTCCACGCGGGCCGGCGGGAGGGAGAGCAGCGCTCCGAAGCCGGTGCCGGCGGTGAGCAGGTACCGGTTCCGGTACGTCCGTCCGCCCGCCCGCAGTGCCAGGTCGAGGACGAAGGGCGCGCCCGCCAGCGCGGCCGTGGCGCAGCGGATCTCGCCGCATGGCCGCAGGCCGCCCGCCCCGGCCACGGGCGCGTCCGCCTCGCTCCGCCATGCGGCGGACGCGATCTCCTCGCCGTCCAGGCGCAGCACCCGCGCGGTGACCTCGCCCGGACCGGCCCACACGGTGGCGGTGAACTCCTCGCCGGTCACCCGCGGCGCCGGCAGGGCCGCGCACACGAGCGGCGAGCGGTACGCGCGGCGCACGTAGTGGTAGGCCGCCTTCGGCTCGCCGAAGTAGTCGACCGCCGCCGTGCACCAGCCGTTGGGAAAGGACTCGTTGAGCTGCCACGGCAGCACGCCGCAGCTCCCGGGCCGCCGCCGGTTGGCCTCGACCGCGTACCGCAGGCCGTCGGCCTGGAGGAACTGGCTCGCCCGCGACATGGCGGGCAGGTCACCGATCGCGTCGTCGAAGGCCGCGCGGACCAGGGGCTCGTTGTTCCACCACCGGCCCAGGTGGTCCCAGACCGGGTCGCCGTGCGTGGGCAGCGTCGCGCCGGGCACGACCGAGGCGATCGCGCGTACGTTGCTCATGCCCTCGACACCGAACTCGCTGAGGAGCAGGCCGCGCCCCTCGTCGTAGAGCCGGTAGTGGTCGGCCGGCCCCTGGTGCTCCCACGGGCCGTGCACGTCGTGCTGCTCGGGCGCGGTGCGCACGCTGTCGAGGGTGTTGCCGAACACCGGCCCGAACGGCGAGGTCGGCAGCCACCGCCGGTCCGGGTCCAGGCGCGCCACCACCTCGTGCAGCGCCGCCAGCACCGGGGACTCGCCGTCGGTCAGCGGGACGCCGTCGGCGTTCTGCAGCTCGTTGCCGCCGCACCAGATGGCCAGGCTCGGGTGGTTGCGGCGCGCGGGCACGATCCGCTCGGCCTCGGCCCGCATCCGCGCGACGAACGCCGGATCCGTGCTGGGCACGCTGCTCATCCCGGAGCTGGACTGGGCGAACTCCTGCCACACGAGGATGCCGTACTCGTCGCACAGGTCATAGAACGTCCTGCTCTCGATGAGGCCGCCGCCCCAGACCCGCAGCATCATCACGCCGGCCTCGCGGGCGAGGGTGAGCAGGTGGCGGAGCCGATCCTCGCCGGCCGCCCCGTACATCGCGTCGACCGGCACCCAGTTCCAGCCCAGGATGTCGGCCGGCTCCCCGCCGACCGTCAGCCGGTACGGCAGCGCGCCCGCCGGCCCGGCGGGTTCGCGAACGAAGCCGATGTCGCGGAAGCCCACGCGGACCCGGCGTTCGTCGCCGCGCCGGCCGGACCCGTCGCGGACGGTCGTGTCGAGCGTGTAGAGGTACGGCTCGCCGAAGCCGTTCGGCCGCCACGGGCGCGGCGAGGGCACCTCGAGGACGACCTCGGTGACCGCGCCGGCGAGCGGTACGACGGCCTCGGCGACGACCGCGCCGTCCGCGTCGCGCAGCGCGCAGGCGGCGGTCGCCCCGGTCGTGTCGCCGTCCGCGGTCACCGTGACGGTGAGCCGGTCCGCCGCGGGCCGCGCCCACACGTCCGCGAGACGCACCGCACCGGTGATCCGGAGCCGGGCCGGGCCCCACAGCCCCTGGTGGACCATGCGCGGGCAGAAGTCCCAGCCGTAGCCCATCCGGCCCTTGTGCACGGTCACGGCCTCGGTGTGGCCGACCTGCGGCTCGCTGACCGGAGCCGGGTCGACCACGACCGCCAGGGCGTGCTCGCCGGCGCCGAGCCGCTCCGTCACCTCCGTCACGAGCGGGACGAACGTGCCCTCGTGCGCGGCCACCCGCTCGCCGTCGAGGTGCACGGTGGCGGAGTGGTCGACGCCGTCGAACTCCAGGAACGCGCGCTCGCCCTCCGCCAGGGCGGGCGTGCGCAGCGTCGTCCGGTAGACCCAGGTCCGCTGCGGCACCCACTCCGACAGCAGGCTCTGCCGCCCGACGCGCGGATCGGGCACCTCGCCCGCCGCGAGCAGGTCCGCCAGCACCGAGCCGGGCACCCGCGCGGGCACCCACCGGCCGCCCACGTCGCGGGCGTGCAGCTGGGCGCGGTGGAGCTGCCAGTCGTCGCCGAGGAAGCCGCGCAGGCGCCAGTCCCGGTCGAGGGCGACCACACCGGTCATTCCGTACGGTCCAGGATGGTGTCCTCCGCCCGGTCCTCCGACTCGCTCAGTGGCCGTTCGAGCAGGTCGGTCTCGACCACCGGCAGCCTCCGGTCGTCCGGCACGAACAGCGTCTTGATCTCGTGCGGGTCGAACTCCGCGATCACCGTGCGCCGCAGGAACGGCAGGTGGACCGTTGCGGTCGCCGCCGCGCCGTCCGTCTCGTAGCCGCGCACGATGTGGCCGTCACCGTCCTCGGCCCGCTTGACCACCGTGATCACGACGTTGCCCGCGTCGCTCGCGTCGGCGAAGGACCGGTGCTGGGGCAGCGGGCCGTCGTGGAAGGACTCCAGCAGGGCGACCGGGAGCTGGTCCAGCTCGGCGGCCGCACGCGGCGTGCCGGCCGCGCGCCAGTCGCCGTCGTGCGGCAGCAGCCGGTACGTGAACCGCTGCACGCCCTGGTCCATCGCCTCGAAGTCGCCGTCCTCGGGCAGCGGCTCCGGGGTGTGCCAGGCGTACGGCGGGCTCCGCAGGACGGTGACGCCGATGTCGCCGTCGGACACGTCGCCGCCGTACTTGGCGTCGTTGAGCACCGAAAGCCCGGCCGGGCCGGCGGGCGTCTCCCCCGACACGTCCACCCAGGTGTGGCTCACCGTCTCGTGGCCGTCCGGCACGCGCTCCAGGTGGCCGTACGGGATGGCGTGCGTCGCGGTGACGCCGGTCAGCGCGGTCGGGAAGCGCAGCTTGAGCATCCGCAGCCGCTCGTGCCAGTCGACGGTCACCCGGACCTCCAGGTGCCGCGCGCCCGCGACCAGCACGTAGTCCTCGCGCATCGTCGAGGAGCCGTACGCGCTGTCGACCCGCACCACGTGGCGCACCGGGCCGGACTCGACCACGCGGACCGACGTCGGGGTGAACCGGCCGATCA
This sequence comes from Actinoallomurus iriomotensis, assembly GCF_030269445.1. GTDB lineage: Bacteria > Actinomycetota > Actinomycetes > Streptosporangiales > Streptosporangiaceae > Actinoallomurus > Actinoallomurus iriomotensis. Next base: position 160,481 of record NZ_BSTJ01000010.1, on the reverse strand, counting down.
CGTCGCGGTAGGACACGACGCTGTGGCCCCAGGTGTCGGTCGGGTCGTCCAGGACGGCCGCGTGCGCCGCCCGCGCCGCCTCGCCGTCGATGAGGTCGACGCCGCTCGCCTTGTGCACGAGGCTCGACAGCCAGCCGGTCTCCGGGTCGATCTCGGCCCGCAGGTGCTCGTTCTCCAGGACGGTGCCGCGCTCGGCGACCGGGCCGCTCACCGGGTCGGCGTACAGCCGGTAGAGCCGGTAGCCGAGCGGCGGCAGCTCCACCGGCACCACGAGCACCCGCCGCCCGCCGCAGACCGTGGACGAGCGCGCCGGCTGGACGGGCACGCGCCGGTCCGCGTCGTCGACGGCGACGATCGCGCCACGGCCGAGCTGGGCGCCGAACTCCACCTCGACCGTGGTCGCCACCGGCCAGGGGTGCGGGTTGAACACCGCCAGCGGCGCCATGCCCTCCTCGGGCGCGACGGCGATCTGGCGGCTGATGCTCTGGATCGCCCGGTTCTGCAGGCGCGCCGCGATCGAGCGGGCCTCGCCGAGCTGGTCGCGTGCGTCGTCGTACGCGCTGGGCAGCGCCGTGCCGGCCGCGGTGTCGTGGAAGTGGTTGAGCAGCACCTGCCGCCAGGCCGTCTCGAACTCCCCGGTGACCGGCGGCATCGCCGCCACCTCTCCGGCGATCGCCGCCCACTTCTCCGCGGCGGCGAGCGCGTGCTCGGTGGTGCGGATCAGCTTCTTGATCCCCGAGTGCGCCGAGTAGCAGCCGACTCCGTGCGGCTGGATCTCGCCGGTGTACTCCGGCAGGTCGCCGTCCCTGGCGTCGTCGAAGAACGCGCCGACCGTGGAGAAGATCATCCGCGGGAACTGGTCGCTGCCGTTCAGCTCGACGATGCTGTCGATGTTGGCCCGGGTCGGGCCGCCGCCGTGGTTGCCGACGCCGTAGAAGCACATCAGCGGCTCGGTCGTGTGCGGGAGCTGGGCCAGGGCCTTGCCGACGTGCGTGCCCAGGTGCCCGGCCGGGCTGCAGTACTCGTGCGGGATCCGGTAGGTCAGCACCCGGGAGCCGTCCGCCGACCGCCACCAGAACGTCGGGCCGGGCAGCTCGGCCTCGTGCGGCTGCGGCCGCATGAAGGCGTAGCTCTCCATGCCGGACTTGCTGAGCAGCTGCGGGATCACGGCGTTCTGCCCGAACGGGTCGACGTTGCAGCCGACCGAGGCCATCCGGCCGAACCGGTCCGCCAGGAACCGCTGGGAGTACAGCGCGTGCCGCACGAACCCCTCGCCGCCCGGGATGTTGCAGTCCGGCTCGACCCACCAGCCGCCGACGATCTCGAACCGGCCCGCGTGCACCTGCTCGCGCAGCGCGTCGAACAGCTCCGGGTCGTGCTCCTCGATCCACGCCAGGTACCCGATGGAGTCGCAGGTGAAGACGAAGTCGGGGTACTCGGCGATGCGGTCGAGGGCGGCGCGGAACGTCGCGCGCGCCTCCTGGAAGCCCTCCTGCCACGGCCACAGCCACACCGCGTCGATGTGCGCGTTTCCGATCATGTGGAGGGGCCCGCGGGTGGCCCGTCCGATCGGGGGCGCCGGGTGGGAGGTGGACGCCGTACGCGGCCGGGGGTCCGGTTTCGCGCTGATCATGGTGAAGCGGGGGTTCCTTCCGATGGTGGGGGTGCCGGTCCGTGACGAGAACGGCTACGAGGACTCGGCGGCCCAGCGGTCGATGTGCTCGCTGAGCAGGTGCAACAGCAGGACGTGCGCCTCCTGGACGCGTGCCGTACGGGCCGAGGCGACGGCGAGGACCCGGTCGGCGTGCTCGGCCGCCGGTCCGCCGCCGCTGTCCGCGTGCCCGGTGAGCAGCACGGTCAGCGCGCCGGCCTTGCGGCCCGCGGCGAGCCCGGCGACGACGTTGGGGGAACGCCCGCTCGTGGTGAACCCGACGACGACGTCGTCCGGGCCGGCCAGCGCCGTGACCTGGCGGGCGAAGACGTCGTCGAAGGAGTAGTCGTTGCCGATGCAGGTCGACACGGTCGGGTCGGTGGACAGCGCCACGGCGGCGAGCGGCCGGCGCTCGCGGCAGTACCGGCCGATGAGCTCACCCGCGAGGTGCTGGGCGTCGGCGGCCGAACCTCCGTTGCCGAAGGAGTAGACGACGCCGCCGCGGGCCAGGCGCGCGATCACCTCCTCCCCGAGCGACTCGACCTCGGGCACGAGGCCGCGGACCGACTCGATTACGGCGAGGTGCTCGTCGAGGTACTCGGCGAGCGCGGGCTGGTCGGTCATGGGGACGAGACCTCCTTCGTCGGGGGAAGACGGTGACTTCGGTTCCCTCGCTCCGCGAGGTCATGGGTCCTTCCTCCGCCGTCGAGGTGGAGGAACGCCGACGCGGCCGCGCCGACCACGCCGACGGTGTCGCCGTGCGCGGACAGCTCGACGCGGGCGGCGGCGCCGGCCGGCCGCATGGCCTGGGACAGCGCCGCGCGGCGCACCGGCAGCAGGAGGGCGTCGCCGGCGCGGGTGACGCCGCCGCCCAGGACGACGAGCTCGGGCTCGATCACGTTGATCATCACCGCGAGGGCCCGGCCCAGTGCTGCGGTGGTCTCGTCCCAGACGTGCCGGGCGAGGGCGTCGCCCCGGCCGGCGTGCGCGGAGACGGTCTCGGCGGTCACCACCGGGACCTCCCGCATGGAGGACGCCTCACCGGTGGCGAGCGCCTCGTTCGCGCGCCGGGCGATCGAGGTGCCCGAGGCGTACGCCTCGATGCAGCCGCGCTGGCCGCAGCCGCAGAGGCGGCCGTTCCAGTCGATGACGACGTGCCCGAACTCCCCGCCGTTGCCGGCCGCGCCGCGGTACAGCCGGCCGTCGAGGATGACGCCGCCGCCCACCCCGGTTGAGACGGTCAGGTAGAGCATCTGGCGCACGTCGCCCCAGCGCCCGTAGTGGTACTCGCCGAGCGCGGCGGCGGTGGCGTCGTTCTCCAGGAACGACGGCCGGCCGTACGCGGCGTCGACCAGGTCGACGATGGGCACGTCGTCCCAGCCCGGCAGGCCGGGCGGGCCCTGCACCCGGCCGGTGACCGGGTCGAGCGGGCCGCCGCAGCCGATGCCGACCGCGGCCATGTCCTCGGCCCGGTGGCCGGCCTCGGCCAGGGCGTCCCGGCCGAGGTCGAGGAGACGTTTGACGGTCGTGTCCGGGCCCTCCTCGACCCGCGTCGGCGTCCGTACGAACGACCGTACGTCGCCGGCCCGGCCCACGACGCCGGCGGCCAGTTTGGTGCCGCCGATGTCGAGGGCGAGTACGTGATCCCCGAATGTCACGTGTCAGCCCTTCCGGCCCGTGGTGGCGATGCCCTCGATGATGTGCCGCTGGGCGAAGGCGAAGATCACGATCATGGGTATGGTCGCGATCAGGCTCGCCGCCGAGATGATCTCCCAGTGGTGTTCGCCGCCGTTGCCGAACGTGTCGATGATCGACTTCAGGCCGCGGGGCATCGTGAACAGCGAGGTGTTCTGCAGGTAGATGAGTGGCTTGAGCAGGTCGTTCCAGCTCGCCTGGATCTCGAAGATGAACACGATCGCCAGTGCCGGCCGCGCCAGCGGCAGGGCGATGCGCCAGAACAACCCGAAGAAACTGCACCCGTCGACGCGCGCCGCCTCGAACAGCTCCCGTGGCAGCGACAGGAAGAACTGCCGCAGCAGGAAGATGTAGAACGCCGAACCGAAGATGTTCTGCGCCCACAGCGGGACCTGCGTGCCGGTCAGGCCCACCTTGTTCCAGATCAGGTAGACCGGGATCATCGTGACCGCCTGCGGCAGCATCATCGTGGCCAGCACCAGGCCGAACAGGATGTTGCGGCCGGGGAACCGGAAGTAGGCGAAGCCGAACGCCACGACGGCGCTGCTGATCGTGACCGTGGTGGCGGCGGCGACGCCCACCACCGCGCTGTTGATCAGCCAGTTCACCATGTTGCCGTAGTGCCAGACGTCGGCGAAGTTGGCGAAGCGCCAGTGGTGCGGGATCAGCGCGTTGTCGAACACGTCGGTGCGCGGCTTGAACGACGCGCTGATCAGCCACAGGAACGGATAGGTGAACAGCACGCTCGCGAGCCCGAGCACCACCAGGTACGGCGCGCGCTTCCACACGGGAGGGCGGTCGCGCCGGCCGGCGCCCGGCGGCGCCGTCCTGGCCTTGCGGGTGGCCGGGCCCTCGGCCGCGGGCGTCGCGGTCAGGCCGGCGGGAGAAGCGGCCATCAGTCCCTCTCCCCCTCGTAGTAGACGAACCGGCGCGAGACCCGCACCTGGATCGCGGTGATGATCATGATCACGATGAACAGCAGCCAGGCGAGCGCGGAGGCGTAGCCCATGTGCAGGAAGCCGAAGCCCTGCTGGAACAGGTAGATGACGTAGAACAGCGCCGCGTCGTTGGAGTAGGTGCTGTTCTGCTGGCCGCCGAAGAACATCGTGTACGCCTGGTCGAACATCTGCAGCGCCGAGATGGTCTGCACGATCAGCGTGAAGAACAGCGCGCCGCTGATCATCGGCAGCGTGATCTTGCGGAACCGCATCCACGCTCCCGCGCCGTCGAGCGAGGCGGCCTCGTACAGGTCCTTGGGCACCTGACGCAGCGCGGCGAGGTAGATGACGACCATGCCGCCGACACCCCACAGCATCGTCAGGGCCAGGCCCGGCTTGACCCACGCGGTGTCGGTCGTCCAGTTGGGCCCGTTGATCCCGACCAGGTGCAGCGTGCGGTTCAGCAGACCCTGGTTGCCGTTGAGCAGCAGCAGGAACAGCGCGCCCGCGGCGACCGGCGGCGTCATCACCGGCAGGTAGAACACGGTGCGGAAGAACCCTGACGCGCGTCCGACCCGGTTCAGGACCATCGCCAGGGCCAGCGCCACGACCATCGCGGCCGGCACGTAGATGACCGCGTAGACGAGCGTGTTGGCGAGCGCCTTGCCGACCTTCGGGTCCGAGAACATCTGCCGGTAGTTCGCCCACCCCACGTTGTGGGGCGAGCTGATGGCGTTGTAGTCGGTGAACGACAGCACGAGGCTGGCGATCATCGGGCCCAGCGTGAACACGAGAAAGCCGACGATCCAGATGCCGATGAAGCCGTACGCGGCGCGCGCCTCCCGGCTCCGGGTGCCCTTCCTCTTCTTCTGCCGCACACGGGTCGCGGCGGTGGTGACGGCCGCCATCACTTCACCGCGCTGAACGCCTTAGCGGCCTCCGACTGTGCCTGTTTCATGGCGGCGTCGGGCTTCTGCTGGCCGGACAGCGCGCGGTTCACCGCGTCCGTCCACGCCGTCTTGATCTCGCTGCCCGCCTTGGACGGCGCGATGCTGAAGGCGTACTCGGTGGAGGCGTAGTAGTTCTGGATGGCCTTGTCGAAGCCGGTGTCGCCGGGCTTGACGTACTTGGCCTTGATCTGCGCGTCGGCGGTGGGGTTGCCGGTCCACAGGCCGGTGAAGATGGACTTGTTCTTCTCCACCGTCGCCTCGCGCGCGGCGCCGGCCTTGATCCACGTGTCGGTGGCGGTCATGGTCTTCATCCAGTTGACCGCGGCGGCCGGGTTCTTGGAGCCCTTCGGCAGGCACCACGCGCTGCCGTTGGAGAAGCTGATCGGCTTGCCCTGGCGGTCGGTGAAGGGAATCGATTCCAGGTTCAGCTTCGGCGTCGCCTGGACGAGGACGTTGACGTACCAGCCCTCCCACGGGAACGCGCCGGCCTGGTCCTTCTGGAACTCGTTCTTGGCCCCGAACAGGTCCCAGGTGTCGCGGAAGGCCTTGAACTTCGACCAGCCGCCCTGCTCGTCGATGAGGCTGAGCGCGAACGTCAGCGCCTCGATGATCTTGGGGTCGTCGAGCTTCGGCGAGCCGTCGGGGTTGATCAGCTCGGCGCCGTTGGCCTTGGCCCACAGGGGCAGGAACTCCGGCAGCTTGGGGTCGAACCCGATGCGGGAGATCTTGCCGCCGTTCGCCTTGTAGAGCTTGACGGTGTTGGTGTGCAGCTTGTCCCAGTCGCTGGTCGCGAGGTCGGCCGCGGTCAGGCCGGCGGACTGAAGCGCCTTGCCGCTCATGAGGATGTTGCGGGTGTCGTAGAACTCCGGGACGCCGTAGACCTTCCCGTCGATCGTCACCTCGCGCACGGCCGCGGGCCGGTAGAGGCTGGTCTTGAGCCCGGCCTTGTCGAGGTGGTCGTCCAGGGGCTGGACGGCGCCCTTGGCGGCGTACGTGCCGACGAGGTCCCGGTCGAGGTACACGATGTCCGGCGGGTTGCCGCTCGCGACCGCGGACAGGAACTGCTGCGGGTCGAAGTCGCCTTCGTTGATGTTGACCTGGACCTTCGGGTACGCGCTCTTGAACGCGTCGATGCGCGCCTGGGCGACGTCGTCGGGCTTGCCCATGCCCTGGATCGAGATCGCTCCGGTGTCGCCCTTGGACGCACCGCCACCGCCGCTCGTGCTCTTGCCGCCGACACCGCCACAGGCGCTCGTGACGGCGCCGAGTGCGAGCGCGCCCGCCGAGCCGGTGAGAAAACCGCGTCGGGTGATCATTGCTCACTCCTCACAACCAGGCGAATGTCCGGGCCAGGCGTGAAGAGTACGCGGTGACCTGCGGTTTCCGGTGAACTCGGGCACTGCGGGCGCGTGGGGGACCGGCCCGGACATTGAATGTGGCATCGTTACCACAGTGCGGCCGACCATATTTTCGGCCCGCAGTCGCTGTCAAGACCATGTTTCGGACGGATTAACGCGCCATTCTTGCCCGTGCCACACGCGCCTCAGGGCCACCGACGCCACCGTCCGCCCGGCCCGACCGCGCGACCGTGCCGCTCAGGGGGTGCGGCCCGGCCTCCGGCCGGAGCGTCCACCGGGCTCGTCCGGCCGCTTCCATCGCCGTCCCGGCGAGATGCCGCCAGGACACGTCACCGGCTACCGGATGTGTCCCGCTGTGGTGGGCCCGCGTCGGAAAGATCGTCAGCGACTTCACCGTCGCCCTCATTCGTCTTGGTCTCGACCGCGAGCGGGAAGGCGACGGCGAACGAAAGCGCTCAGATCCTTTCTTTCGCAATAGGACCGCCTCTTGCTGGAAGATTCCGCCGGACCACCGGAGAGGCCGGCCGGCGAGTGCGTCCTCGGGTTGACCAGCCCGACGACGCCGACCATCGGGTTCCACCTGATCGGCTCACAGCCGCCGCTCGACCAGGTCGTTCATCGGATGAAGGCACCGGCCTCGCCATGCGGGTCGCGAGGCCCGACCAGGGCGGGGCCCGCACTCCGCCACCCCTTTTTCCGGCTCCGCCGATATTCATGCCGGACGTATACCGACAGACGCCACAGCAGCGGCGAAGACAACCCCGAATTCGTTATGCGCTGATGCGGAAGGAGCAGCACCGACTCCTTCAAGGACGCCCGCGACAATCTGGTGAAGTCCAAGACGGCGGCGGTCGAGTTCTGTCTCTCGCTGCCCGTCACCGTCTCCGCGCCCCGGCGGGCCAGGTCCGCTGAGGCCCCGCGCGGGCTCAGGCCGACGGCGCGGCGGCGGCCGGGCCCGGGTCCGGCCGGACGGAGGTGGCCGGCGACGTGCGCGGCGGCGCGGTGGAGCCGCGCAGGACGATCGAGGGCTCGATGTAGCGCACGGTCATGTGCCCGGCCGCGCCCCCCGCGATGCGGTCGACGACGAGCTGCGCGCAGGCCCGGCCGAGGTCGTCGGTGTGCTGGTCGACGGTGGTGATGCCCGGCGAGACCATCGACATCCAGGGCACGTCGTCGAACGCGACCAGCGAGATGTCGTCGGGCATGCGGTGGCCGCCCTCCTGGAGCGCCTGGAAGGCGCCCTCGGCCAGCCGGTTGTTCGCGGCGAACAGCGCCGTGACGTCGGGCCGGCGGTCGAGGAGCGCGGTCACCGCCTCCCGCGCCGTGTCGGGCTGGAACCGGGTCGGCACGACCAGGCCCGGATCCATCGGCAGGCCGGCGTCGCGCAGGGCCGCGCGGTAGCCCGCGAGACGGCCCGCGCCGGTCGTCCAGCCGGTCTCGTCGATCAGCAGCGCGATGCGCGTGTGCCCGAGCCCGATCAGGTGGTCGGTGATCCGCCGCGCGCCCTGGACGTTGTCGACCAGCACGCCGTCGGTGGTCAGGCCGTCCACCATGCGGTCGGCCTGCACCACCGGCACGCCGTCGTCCATCAGCATGTGCACCGCGCGGTCCGACACGGGCGTGATGATGGCCGCCGAGACGCGCACCGCGAGGAACGTGCGGGCGCCTTCGACCTCGGCGTGCTGCTCACCGTCGTTGTTGACGACGATGACGTGGTAGCCGGCCGAGCGCAGCTGCTGTTCGATGACGGCCGCGAGGTTGGCGTAGAACGGGTTGCGCAGATCCGAGATGAGCACGCCGACCGCACGGCTCCGGCGGTTGCGGAGCGTACGCGCGTTGATGTCCGGGACGTACCCGATGCGCTCGGCCGCCTCGAGCACCCGCGCCCGCACGTCGGCCGCGACGTAGCCGTTGCCGCTCAGCGCGCGGGACGCGGTGGAAGGTGAGGTCGCGGCGGCGCGGGCGAGGTCCTGGATGGTCGGCCGCCGGCGGGGCTGGGGCGACGGTGTGCCGTTCGGTCGGTGTCCGGCACCGTCCTCACGTCTACGCCCCATGGCCGATGATTCTATGTGGCGGCACGGCGAGCCCATGTTCCGCGCGGTACGCCGCCCACGCCTCGGCGATGGCGGCCCAGGTGGCGGCCTCGACGCGTCCCGGAGCCCAGTCCATCTCGTCGGCGTAGTACAGCGCCGGCACGCCCAGTCGCGGCGCCGCGGCGGCGTACGCCCGCAGATGCCGCTCGCCGGGCAGGCGCCAGCCGTCGGTGTCCACCGGCAGCTCCGGGCACGCCGCGTGCACGACCCGCGCCCGGTAGGTCATCTGCTCGACGACGGCGTCGTCCGACGGCGGCACCAGCCCCTCGGGGTGGTCGTTGTGCAGCGCGTCGTTGAGCCGGATCATGTCGGTGACGTCGAGGAAGCCCGGGTCCGGCGTGTGCGTGACGATCAGTGAGTCCGGCTTGACCCGCTTCGCCGCCCGGTACGCGACCGCCAGCAGCTCGTGCAGCAGGTCGAAGCCCCACGACGGGCCGGCGTGGCGCAGGGCGGTGCCCGACGGCGTGCGCGCGGTGAAGTCGATCTTCAGGCCGTCGGCGTTCAGCCCGTCCGGGCCCAGCATGTACGCCATCGCGTCCTCGATCACCGCGCGGCCCGCGGGGCTCTCCGGATCGATCGCGAGCGGTGTGCCGTCCGGAGCGCGCACACACGCCTCGGCGGGGGCGCCCTCGGGGTCCCACGCCTTCCACCAGAGCAGCACCCGCTGTCCCCCGGCCTGCCGGTCGGCGACGAAACCGGCGAGATCCGGCCACTTGACGGCGTCGGGCCGGCAGGTGGCGTACCGCTCCTGCCACTTGTCGTCCACGACGATCGTGCCGGGGACGATCCCGCGACCGGCCAGGGCGTCCAGCCACTCCTCGTACAGCGCGCGGCGCGACAGCGCGGGCGCCGGCGACCCGTCCACGGCGGCCAGGGCGCACTGGGCGCCCCAGCCGCAGAAGATGGGCTGGAGCCGGTCGCCGGAGGGCGGGCGCGCGGCGTCCCGGCCGACGACGGCGGGCGCGAGCCCGCGGGCGGCCAGCTCGTCGCGGTACGCGCGCAACCCCGCGTACGGGTCGGCCGCGCCGAACAGCAGCAGCACCTCGGGCGTCGTGAACGTCCCGTCGGCGGCCGTGTGCCCCTGGTACTCACAGCGCAGGCTGAACCCGCCGGGCGCCGGGTCGTAGACGACGTCGACGAACGTCCGCCGGGCCGCGGCCAGCCCGAGCATCAGCCACGGTCCCTCCGGCAGGGTCCGCTCGTCGGCGGCCCGCTCGCGGGACAGTCCGAAGCAGGTGGGCGCCGGCGTGAACAGCCACCGGCCCACGCCCGGCTCGCCGCCCTCGCCGTTGACGCTGATGACGGCGGGTTCGACCGCCGGGCGGGCGACGCGCCAGGGGTGGTCCGGGTTCGGGGAGAAGACGGTGTGGTGGGCCGCGCCGCTCGGCAGCACGCCCTGCGGCAGCCGCGCTCCGCCGAGCAGCCGCACCGTGGTGACGCGGCCCTCACCGCGCACGGTCGCCCCGAAGGTGATCCGGCCGGGGTGAAACTCCACCACGTGCGTACGCGCGGTCCACAGCGAGCTGGCGCACGACACGGTCAGCCGTACGCACGAGTCCGTGGACTCCCAGGTCACGGCCTCGACATGCGTCGTCTCGTCCGGGCCGGCGAGCGTGTCGACGGAGGCGAGCAGCCGCAGCATCCCCCAGGACCCGCCGTCCGCCCCGGTGACGTCGGCCAGCAGCCGCTCCCGGTCGACGCGCGCGGTGTAGTGCTCGGCACGGATCTCCAGCCACCCGTCGGTCTCACCGACGTCCATGCGCGTCATCGGTCGCTCACCCTCCTCACTCGCTCCGCGGCCGGGCCCGGTCATCGCACGTCCACCAGGGCCTCGGCCTGCTGGCCGAAGTCGCGGTCGCCGGCGGTGAGGTTGGCCGCCAGCCGCGCCCGCCGCCGACGGCCCGGCGGGGGTACGACGGTGAACCGCACCACCGCCTCGCCGCCTCCCTCGACCTCCACCGCGCGGGACGCCGGGGTGGCCAGCCACCCTTCGGGCACGACCAGGTCGACGCGGAGCTCGCAGCGCTGCCGGAACGGGTTGAGGACCACCACCTCGAACTCCTGGTTCTCGCCGCCGCCCACCGTCGAGCGGTACGGCAGGATCCGCGCGCCGAAGCCCTCAGCGCCGAAGTCCACCTCGTCCAGCGGCAGCAGCGCCCGGTGCAGGCGGGCCAGTTCCTCGCCCTTCGCCAGGAGCATGTCGAGGTACCGGTCGTCGACCGGGCGCGGCTCCCAGTGCCCACTGATCATCAGGTCCGGCGACAGCCGCCGGTAGAGCAGCGCGGAGTCGACGAAGTCGTCGACGCGGAACCGGTTGCGGTACTGGAAGTTGAGCACCTCGGTCCGCTCGCCGTCGACCCAGCCACCGTCCTGCTGGTCGCCCGTGGCCAGCACCCTGGTGCCGTCGGCCTCGAACGCGATCGCCACCGCGTACAGCGTGTGGCCGGGCAGCGGGTACATGGTCAGCTCGTACTCGTGCCACCGCACGGGAACGCCCGGCGCGACCGCGCGGTCGACGGGCAGCGGGTCGTACCAGAGGCACGGCAGGTCGTACCGGTGCGGGTCGCGCAGGATCGGCGCGATCGACTCCCCGGCCCAGATCTCGGTGCCCTCGACCTCGTGCAGCAGGCCGAAGCCCGCCACGTGATCGTCGTGGTAATGGGTCGGGATGGCCACCTCGACCCGGTCGACGCCGTACGTGCGCTTGAGCGCGTCGAGCGAGGCGAGCCAGGGGCGGCGTGAGGAGCGGTCGTCACCGGTCGGCAGCCCGGTGATCATGTCGAGCCCGTAGTCGATGAGCAGCGCGGCGCCGGAGTCCGACAGCAGGGCGTAGCTGGTCGCGAAGGAGGTGCGGTTGCGCAGCAGGTGCGGGGTGACCTCCTCGTACGGCCGCCGCAGCCAGGCGTCCAGGTCCCACGGCTCATCACGGCGGAAGTCGACCAGTGCCTGCAGGTTGCGCCGGGTCTGCGCGAGCGTCTCCGCCGGCTCGGCGATCGGGCGGCCGTGCGAGGGCAGTACGAGGTCGGGGGCGCGCTCGGCGACCAGGTCGAGCGAGATCACCGACGCGGCCGCGCCCTCCAGGGCGTTGTAGCCGCGCTGCAACGCCGAGACCGACCAGACGGTGCCCGGCCCGTACAGCAGGTCGCCGGTGAAGGCCATCCGCCGGCCGTCCAGCTCGGCGAGGTAGCTGACCGAGCCCAGCGTGTGCCCGGGGGTGGGCATCGCGTGGACGTCGACCCCGCCGACGCGCGTGGTGCGGTACTCGGGCAGGACGCCGTGGACCGGTACGTCCTCCAGCAGGGAGAACCGGTCCTGGCGCAGGTCGTAGTAGTTGTCGATGACGCGCGTCTGCCAGTGCGTGCCGACGTCGGCGAACAGGTCCCGCTCGGTGGAGGGCACCCAGATGCGTATCCCGGCGGCCGCGGCGCGCGCCAGCCCCTGCCCCTGGTCACGGTGGTGATGCGTCATCAGCACGTCGGTGATCCGCTCGATGCCGTGGTCGGCCAGGTGATCCAGCACGGAGCCGGACCCGAAGTCGATGGCGACGGCGTCCGTACCGGTGACGAGCAGGTAGACGTTGCAGGTGTCGTGATGGACCCGCAGGCTGTCCGTAATACGCATATGGGAACGATTCCATACGGATGGACCGGCAGGGAAGTCTCCCTGGCCACGTCAGGTGGCGACCGGCGCGGAGCGGGCCGGTCGTGGGGATCCGGCGACGATCACCACTCGATGATGTCGCCGCGCCAGTACCGCCCTGTTATCGCGCCATTGCTTTGAATCTCCCGCAGGCGGGACATCGCGTTCGTCACGGACTGGGCGTCGATGCCCGCGTCCTTCAAATCCGTGGCCAGGCGCACCGGGTCGACCGCGTTCACCTGGGCGAGCACGTCGGCGTCGAGCTGCTGCCCCACGTGGTTCTTCACGTAGGTCGAACGAATCACCTCGTCGTCGTACCGTGGGAAGGAGATCGAGTTGTCGGTCGCGGCCGGACGTCCATGGTGGGTGAAGACATTGCCGATGTTCCGGTCACCACTGCCCATGACATAGTCCAGAACGGCCATCCGCTGCTGGTCGAGCCGGTCGTACTCGTGCGGCAGTTTGCCGGGGGTCGCGTCATGCAGCCAGTCCTGGAGCGACCCCTTCCCGTACGGGCCCTCCCAGAAGGTGGTGCGGGGAACGAGCCCGAAGCCGAGATGCCGGTCGGTGATCGAGGCACCGACCTCGCGGTTGATCATCTTGTTGGCGGGCACCCCGTAACCGATGTCCATGTCGGGATTGAGCTTGTACAGCCTGCTCGTGCCATCGGGTAGATCGACCCGGTACGCAGGGAAGTTGTTGCTGATGTCTTCCAGCTGAGGCTTCGAGAGCTTACGCGTCCAGACGCCGTCGACCTGCTCCACCGGTCCGCGAAAGAACGCGGCCGCCTTGCCGAAGAGGCGCCCCAGCGCCGCGTCCTTGGCCATGCGAATTCCGATTCAGTGTGGGCCTGGGCCGTCAGTTCAGGTTGTCGCGTTGGCTCTCGTCGACGAGGCTGTAGTAGCTCATGTTCCGCCGCTCCAGGAGAGCGCGCATGAAGGCCGCGCCCTCGCCGGCCGGCACTCGCCGGTTCTCCCGGATGAGCGGTACGCCGTTTTCGTAGTAGTCCCTGGCCAGGGCGCCCCACTCCGGGTCGAACACGGTGAGCGAGACGCCTGATTCCGGGCTCCACCGGAACTCGGCGACCCGCTCCGCCTCCGTTGCGCGGGCGTACAGCGTCACCCGAGTCGGCGTCGGTCCCATCGGTTCACGCACCCCCGTACCGGCCCGGTCTTGATCGGACGTCTCCCCGTCCCGCGCCGAACCTCCGGAAAATCATATTCCCGTCAGAACCTCCGAGCCCGGGGCGCGGTCAGCTCTCCGCGCAGCAGGACCGCTTGCTCTCCTCCAGGTAGTGGGGGTCGTGCCACCAGTACTTCCGGTTCGCCGGGTGCTCCGGCAGCTTGGGCAGCAGCCGGCCCGCGGGCGCGGCGGCCGTGCGGGCCGGGGAGGCGAACGGCGCGAGCAGGTCGTCCACCGTGTGCAGTTCCCCGTTGACCATGACCTGCCGCACGTCGGCCGCCCGGGAGATGTCGGTGAGCGGGTCACCGCCGAGGAAGGCCAGGTCCGCGTACATGCCCGGCTTGATCTGGCCGAGCGGCTCCCCGAGGAACTCCCCCGGCACCCGGGTGGCCGTGGTCAGCGCCTCGTACGGCGTGAGCCCGTACTTGACCAGGGCGCGGAGGTTCATGTGGGTGCTGACGGCGGTGTGGTCGATCGGCGAGTCCGTGCCGGTGATGATCCGGCCGCCGCCGCGGATCGTCGCGACGACCTGGGCCACCTGGGCGGCGAGGTTCCGCTCGTTCACGGTCTGGTCGGTGGTCTGGGCCGTCTTCACGGCGGCCTGGAGCGAGGCGTACTCCCAGGAGGGGTACAGCGTCTTCACCCGCCGGTCGGTGACCAGCGAGGTGTCCTCGCGGAACATCGTCGCCGCGACGAACAGCGTCGGCGTCCGCACCGCGCCGGAGGCGGTGAAGATGTCGATGACGTCGCGGTACCCGGTGCCGAGCGCGGTGACCGTGCGGGAGTAGCCGAACCGGTTCGTCGCGCCCATGTGCTCCATGCCGTCGCCGCCGAAGGCCGTCGCCGGGTAGTGGTAGTGCGACGTGGCGTGCACGCGGTGCTCGTGCGCCCAGGTGATGACCTTCCGCTGCCACTCGGTGGGCAGCCGCACGTAGGCCTTCATCAGGTCGTAGTCGAGGGCGCCGGCGCGTTCGAGCTCGAGGGCGAGCTGGTCGTCGTCGAACGTGGGCCGCATGAAGTTGTAGAAGATGCGCGGCCCGTCGACGGCCTCGCCGGTGGCGAAGTAGCGCGGGGCGACGCGGGCGCCGGACTGGAACGCCTCACGCGCCTCGACCATGTGGTACGCCGGGCTGCCCGGCGACCGGGTGGTGGTGATGCCGAGCGACAGCCAGAGCCGCCCCTGCCGGTCGCCGTACTCGTAGCCCTGCATCTCCCGGTGGTTGTGCATGTCCACCAGGCCCGGGACGACCACGGAGTCGCCCGCGTCGACGACCTTGTCGCCGCGCCCGTGGCCGCGCGGCTCGACCGCGACGATGCGGTGTCCCTCCACCACGATGTCCACGTTGTCGCGCAGCGTGCGGCTGCTGCCGTCCCACATGCGCGCGGCGCGGACCACGGTGCGCCCATTGGAGCGGGCGTTTGCCCAGGTCAGCGGCATCGGCAGGGTGCGCGTACGGCCGCCGTCGACGGTCACGAGGCGAAGCCGCCCGTTGTTCAAATACAGCAGCTGCTTCGAGTCGCCGCTCCAGCTCACCGCGTCCGTCACCTCGTGGGTGAGCTGCCGGGGCTTGCCGTCGGGCGTGCCGTCGGGATGGACGTCGACCACCCACAGCACGCTCGCGACGACGAACGCCATCTTCGTGCCGTCGGGCGACCACACGGGGCCGTCGTCGCCGCGCGTCTGGATGGAGCGGTCCGGCAGCGGGTCGACGTAGGTGCCGGCGCCGGTGCGGCGGTCCACCAGGAGGATCTTGCTGAGCCCCTCGCGATAGCGCGCGGAGTACGGCTTGATAGCCGCGAGCGCGATGACGTTGCCGTCGGCGGACCAGGTCGGCCGTCCGGGCTCGAAGGTGGCCGTGTAGACGGGCTGGACGTCGCCGGAGGAGACCTCCACGGTGTAGAGCGCGCCGGTCTGGTCGAGGAAGGCGATGTGCGCGCCGTCGCGCGACCAGGTGCCCGACACGGCGGCGGCGTTCGGCAGGTCCGTCAGCCGGCGGTCGGCGCCGGTCCGCAGGTCGCGGATCCAGATGTCCAGCTTGCCGGCCCGGTCGGTCGAGTAGGACAGGTACCGGCCGTCCGGCGACCAGGCGGGGGCGCTCTTCCACCAGTGGTCACGGGTGAGCGGGCGGGGCGCCTGGCCGATCGTCATCGTGTAGATGTCGTTGAGCGCGCGGAACGCCACCTGCGTGCCGTCCGGCGACAGCACCGGGCTGCCGATGCCGACGACGGGCTTCGGCTTGGTGGAGTCGAAGTCGCGACGGCGCTTCTTGTACGCCGGCGCGGTGACGGTGACGCCCGCGCTGAAGCCGATGTCCTTCCGCGTGCCGTCGCTCACCGAACGGCGCCGGATCCTCCCGTCGGCGGTGTAGAGGAACTCGTCGCGCGACAGCCACGACACCCGGAACGGGAACACCTCCTCGCCGGTCACGAGGGGCTTTCCCGAGCGCCAGAGCTCGCTGCGCCCGTTCAGGACGACGGAGTACACCAGGTCCCGGCCGTCCGTGGTCCAGGCCGGATTGTGGATCACCTGGCCGGCGGGGACGGTCACCGGTGTCGTGCGCTCGCCGGTGCCGAGGTCGACCACGTCGATCCGGGTGTTGGCCACGACGAAGGCGATGCGCGTGCCGTCCGGCGACCACGCCGGTTCGTACTCCTCGGCGGTCGTGTCGGTGACCGGGGTGAGGTCGCCCGACGCCACGTCCAGCGTGTGGATGCCGTAGCTGCCGGTGAGGTCGGAGGACAGGACGATCCGCCGGCCGTCCGGGGAGAAGCGCGGCTCACGGTGGTCGTACGGCCCGTGGGTCAGCCGGCGCGCCCCCGACCCGTCCGGGCGGATCATCCAGATGTCGAAGACGCCCTCGCGGTAGGACTGGAAGGCGATCCACTTGCCGTCCGGCGACCACTCCGGCTGGGCGATGTCGTACAGGTCGCTGGTCAGCCGGCGGGCCTGGCCGCCGGAGGCCGGCAGCACCCACAGCACGCCGACGAGGTCGATCGCGATGAACCGCCCGTCCGGCGACAGCTGGGCCGCGACGTCGGTGCCCTCGCGCAGGCGGACGGTGCGGCCATGGCCGGGCGACTGGGACGCGGCGGCCTCGGCCGGCCGGGCCGAGCCGACGTCGATGCCCCCGATCCCGGCGATCGCGGCGACTCCCGCCGCACCCGTCAGGAGGCTCCGCCTCTTGATGCCCGCCATGTGCTCTCCGTCCTCGCGCGGACCGGCGTGGACGCTCGGCGTGTCCGCCGAGCGCCGATCGTCCCGTGCCGGTCCTCGTCTCCGCGCGCGATCTCGCGGACGGAACGCTAGCCGCCGAAACGACCGCCGAACAGCACAATGTCCTGTTTCGGCCCCGCCACCCAGACGAAGAATGCGCTGACCTGGGCGTTCTATTGGTAACGATCTGACAATGTCCCGACCGGTCAGTATGCCGGAAGAGTCACGGACGCCGACAACGGCAGGTCACGCGAGGAATCACCGGCCGCGATCGTGTAACGGCCGCCGGGGACGGTCCAGCGCTGCGCCGCGCCGTCCCAGACGGAGAACGCCCGCCGGTCGAGGGTCAGCCGCACGTGCTTCACCTGGCCGGGTCGCAGGGTCACCTTGGCGAACCCCTTGAGCTGCCGCGGCGGCTCGCCGGCCGACGCCGGATCGGTCACGTACACCTGGGCGACCTCCGCGCCGGTACGCGATCCGGTGTTGCGCACGTCGAGGCCGACCGTCACCCGCCCGTCGTGGCCGGGCCGGCCGACGGTGAGGTGGCCGAACGCGAACCTCGTGTACGACAGGCCGTACCCGAACGGGAACAGCGGATCCTGTCCCTGCGCGTCGTACCAGCGGTAGCCGACCTGGAGCCGCTCGGAGTAGGTCGCCACGCCGTTCACTCCGGGGTAGCGCTCCGGCGAGCTCACCGGCGTCTGAGTCTCGCTGCGCGGGAAGGTCACCGGGAGCTTCCCCGAGGGATCGACGTCGCCGAACAGCAGCGCGGCGAGCGCGTTGCCGTCCTCCTCGCCCGGGTACCAGGCCTCCAGCACCGCGGGGACGTCGCCGAGCCACGGCATCAGGACGGGCGCTCCGCTGTCGAGCACCACGATCGTGTGCGGGTTGGCGGCCACGACCGACCGTACGAGGTCGTCCTGGCCGCCGCTGAGCGACAGGCTCGTACGGTCCGTGCCCTCCTTCTCCACGTCACCGACGATGACGACGGCCACGTCCGAGGACTTGGCGAGCGCGGCGGCCGCGGCGGGGTCGGCGCCGTCCGAGCTCCGCACGGTCACGCCCGCGCCGGCCCGCTTGGTGATGCCGTCGACCGGGCTGACGGTGTAGAGCGGGTTGACGTGCGCGCTGCCGCCGCCGCCCGGATGCGCGGCCTGGGCGTACGGCCCGACGACCGCGATCGAGTGCAGGCGGCGCGCGTCGAGCGGCAGGGCCGCGCCGGAGTTCTTCAGCAGCACGCTGGTCTGCTCGGCGACCGACCGCGCCACCGCGCCGCCCGCGGCCGCGTCGATCGGGGTGACCGTCCGCGGGTGGTCGAACAGGCCCGCGCGGATCTCGGCCGCCAGCCGGCGCTCGATCATCGTGTCGAGCTGGGCCATGCTCACCGTGCCGTCGAGGACGGCCTGCTTGAGCTCCTCGTCGTACGGGCCGTTGTCACGCAGTTCGAGGTCCTGGCCGGCCCGGGCCGAACCGACCGCCGTGTGGGTGGCGCTCGCGTCGGACTGGACGAATCCGCCGAAGCCCCACTGGCCGCGCAGCACGTCGGCGAGCAGGTGCCGGTTCTCGCACATGAAGGCGCCGTTGACCGACGGGTAGGCGCACATCACCGAGGCGACGTGGCCCTCCTTCACCGCGGCCTCGAAGGCCGGCAGGTGGATCTCGTGGAGGGTACGGTCGTCGATCTCCTCGTCGATGGTCCTGCGGTTGGTCTCCTGGTCGTTGGCGGTGTAGTGCTTGACCTCGGCCAGCACGCCCTGGCTCTGGATGCCCCGGATGTCGGCCACGGCGAGCCGGCCGGCGAGATAGGGGTCCTCGCCGTAGTTCTCGAAGGCGCGGCCGTTGCGGTAGACGCGCACCATGTTCACGTCGGGGGCCTCGATCAGGCTGTGTCCGACGTCTCCGGTCTCGCGGCCCTCGACCTCGCCGTACCGCCGGGCCAGCTCGGGGTCGAAGCCGGCGGCGAGGGCGACGGGCGCGGGCAGCGCGGTGGCGTTCGGCTGTCGCGGCACCGCGCCGGTGCCGACGCCGGCCGGGCCGTTGGAGATGAGGAAGTCGGGGACGCCCAGCCGCGGGATGCCGGGAACGAGGCGTGAGACGCCCCCGGCCCCGGTGCCGGTCGTGTGCACCTGGGAGATCTTCTCGTCCAGGGTCATCTGGGCGACGAGGGCGGCGGCGCGGCGCTCGGGCGTCGGCGGCGCCGCGCCCGCCGGTGCTCCGCTCGCGGCGGCGAGCGCGCCGAGCGTGAGGGCCGCCGTGGCGGCCAACGCGGTGGGCAGGCGACTCATGGGTCCTCCCTGAGGTCGGCCGGGCGGCTGTCAGACAAACACCAGACATCCGATGCGTCAATATCGCCACGCCCGCCATGGGCGTCAGAAGGGCGGGTCAGGCCACCAAAGCAGGACATACATCGGATCTCTCCGCTGCTCCTAACTCGGGCAGATCATTAGAAAAGAACACGAACAGTGACGTTCAGGTTGCGGCGGGCTGTGGTCGGTTGCAAGATCTATGCCCCAAGAAGATCTTTGACCGTGGGGGCCGAGAAAGGTGTGCTCGTGGACAGACCGTCCGCACCGAAGACCATCGGCGGCGAAGTCCTGCCTCCCGGCGCGGAGCCGCTGGCGGCCGACGACCCGGCCGAGATCGACGGCCACCGTCTGACGGCGCGGCTGTCGTCCGACGGCACGGGCATCGTCTACCTCGCCCACGACGCCGCCGGGGAGCACGTCGCGGTGAAGACGACCCGCGCGCCCGACCAGGTCCAGGCCCGGCGGGACCTGCGGATGGAGGCGTCCTGCGCCCGGCGCCTGCCGCCCTTCTGCACGGTCGCCCTGCTGACCGACGGCACCGACCACACGCCGCCCTACCTCGTCCGCGAGTACATCGAGGGCCCGTCGCTGGAGCAGTACGTCGACGCTCTCGGCCCGCTGGACGCCGAACGGCTCATGGCGCTGGCCGTCGCCCTCGGGCGGGCCGTCGCCGCCGTTCACGCCGCGGGCCTGATCCACTGCGACCTCCGGCCGGCCAACGTCCTCCTCGCGTCCAACGGCCCGCGGATCATCGGCTTCTCCATGGCGCAGGAGGCGCCGGTCTCCGGCCGCCCCGCCGAGCTCGGCACCGTGCCGTACGGGCCGGGGTGGGTGGCGCCGGAGCGCGTCGCCGGCTTCCCGGCCGGCCCGGCCTCCGACATCTTCGGCTGGGGCTGCCTCATCGCGTACGCCGCGACCGGGCGCAGCCCGTACGACGGCGACGGCGGGGACGGACGGTGGAGCGTCGCCGGCGAGGAGACCCTGACGGCCCTGGACGAGCCGGTCCGCGGCCTGGTCGAGGCGGCGCTGGCGGTCAACCCGGCCGACCGGCCCTCCACCGGGGAGATCGCCTCCCGGCTCGGCGGCGCCGCCGAGAAGCCGCGGCCGGTCTCCCCGCCCGCCGTACGAGAGCTGTCCGTGCGTCCCGTCGAGTCGTCCGTCGACGCGCCGACGGCCCCGATGTCCGTCGTGGCACCGGAGATCCTGGCCGAGCTCACCGGTGAGGCGCCGCCCGTGCCGGTACCGGCGCGCGACCCGGTGCCCGAACTGCCCCGGCGCCGTTCCCAGCACGCCACTGAGCCCGCCGCGACCGAAGCCCTGGCCGAGGCCGCGACCGGCGGCTTCGCGACCACCCGCCTCCAGGACGGCGGGCGGGACGACGCACCGGCCGCGCCTCCGCGGCGTGCCGTCGAGGCCGCGCTCCCGGGCGAGGCGCCGCCGCGTCGTGTCGACTACTCCTCGGGCACCAGCGGCCGGCCGCGCACCGAACCGGAACGGCGTCCGCGGCGGCTCCGGGCCGTCGCCATGGTCGCCGCGCCGGCCGCGCTCGTGGCCGTCCTCGCCACCGTCATCGCGATGGTCGCCACCGGCACGAAGGGCGAGCCGGCCGGGCCGAGCAGCGCCGTACGGCCGGGCGACGGCCCGGCGGACTCCGCGGGTCCGGCGACACCCGCGCCGGGCGCCCCCGGGCGCCGGTCGTACGGGCCGCGTCACGCCGCGGCCGCGCACGCACCCTCGGGCTCACCGTCGGCCACACCCCGCCGGCACGCCGGGTCGAGGACGTCGACGGCGAGCCGGCCGACCGGCGGGCACAAGCCGGGGTCGCCGCACCCGTCCTCTCCCCCGCCCGCCTCGCACACACCGACGCCGACCCCGACGCCCACGCCGACCGACACCGGACCCGCCCAGGCGGGATGACCCCGGCATTTCCGGGCACAGGGCGAACTCTTTACCGTTCGTGTACCTTTTCTCGCCATTCGACGCCGCGAGAACGGGATATCCGATGGACTTCGAAACGCTCCAGGCCCAGCAGCGCCTGCTCATCCGGCAGCGCGTCCGGCTCATGGTCAACCAGTACGAGGTGCACACCGAGACCGCGGACGGGTCCGAGGGTGAGCTGGTCGCCTTCGCGCAGCAGAAGCGCATGGCGTTCAAAGAAGAGGTGACCATCTACACGGACGACAGCAAGCAGCACCCCCTGTTCGCCTTCAAGGCCCGCAAGCGGCTCGACCTCGCCTCCGCCTACGACGTGACCGATCCGCAGGGGCGGCCGATCGGCGTGTTCCGCAAGGACTTCAAGGCGTCGCTGCTCGCCTCGACGTGGCACCTCGAGCAGCCCGGGCTGGGCGTGACCACCGGCTCGGAGCGCAACAAGGCCGTCGCGATCCTGCGCCGGGTCTGGGACTTCATCCCGTACGTCGACAGCCTCCCGTTCGCCTGGCCGTACCACTTCGACTTCACCGCGGACGGGCAGGAGACGTTCAGCGTGGACAAGAAGTTCGGCCTGCGCGACCGGTACGTCGTCGACATCAAGGACGAGCGTCTGGACCGCCGGCTCGTCATCGCCCAGGCGGTCGCGCTCGACGCGCTGCAGCACCGCTGAGCCACCGTGAAGGGCCCGCCCGCATCCGCGGGCGAGCCCTTCACGGTTCTGAGTGAGTGCCGGTCGCGTCAGGCCCGTGCGCGGGTGGGCGTCCAGCCGTGCAGCCGCATGAGCACCGCCGCGACGCGCGCGAACCGCTCGGGGTCCAGCACCGCGCCCTCCCGGCGGATGTCGTCCTCGTCCAGGGCGAACACGCGGTCCAGCCGCAGGTAGGAGTCCCGGCCCTCGCGGTCCCAGGTGCCCGAGCCCAGGTCCAGCCAGTCGTCGGAGTGCTCGTGGCGGCGGCTCGACAGCATCATGGCCAGCAGCCGCCGCCCGTGGCGGCCGACGACGAGCAGCGGCCGGTCCTTCCCGCGCTCGGGGTCCTCCTCGTACGGCACCCACGCCCAGACGATCTCACCGGGGTCGGCCAGCCCGTCGAGGTCCGGGGAGTACTCCAGAGTCGCCGCGCGCTCGGCGGTGTAGATCTCGCGTACCGCGTCCCGTGCCGGCCGGGGAACCTCGCCATGATCAAGCATTCGCGCAGCCTATCGGTCCGGCCGTGACGAACGGACCGATGTGGAACGGAAACGGAGGATGGCGCGCCGATGACCGGACCGGTAACAAATTCGGGCGTTCCACTTCCGATCATGGTCTTTTCCCGACAAGTATGCATGTTGTGAAGACACTCGATCAGTCCACCGGCTCCCTCGCCGGACGCCTCACGGCGCAGCTGGACGCCTGGCCCGCGGTGCGCGCCGGCCGGGCCGGGTGCGGCGTGGGCACCGGGTTCTCGCCGGCGCAGCGGGTGGAGGCGCAGATCGTCCACCTGCACGGCGGTGACGAGGCCGAGCTCCATCTCACGCGACCGGTCATCGCACGCCTCGGTGACGCGCTCCTCAAGTCCGGCCGGGTGGCGGTCACGCCCGGCGGCGACTGGGTCCGCGTGCGCCTCGACACCGAGTCCGACGTCGCCCTGGTGATGTCGCTCGCGAGCGTCGCGCTGCAGGCGAACGGCTCCTCCGGGACGGCCGGGCAGAATGCTTCGATCTCCCCGTGTCACGCGGGCTCGTCGGGGTAACCCTGCGGCGAGGACGCCAGCCACGTGAACGGAGGTCTTCGTGAGCGCCGACACCATTCGTGAACGGCACGCCCTCGAGCATGTCACCGACCGCCTCTCCCGGTCCTTCTCCGGCCGCGTCTCCCCCACCCGGGTCGACGCGACGGTGAACGCCATCCACCACCGCTTCGACGGCAGCCCGATCCGCGAGTTCGTGCCCGTCCTGGTCGAACGCATCGCCCGCGACGAACTGAGACACGCACCGCCCGAAACCGGCTGAACGACCGCACGCGTCCTTCCCACAACCGACGTCGCGCCCTCACGACACGGCCGCTCCGCACCCGCGGGGCGGCCGTGTCGTGTCCGGCGCCCGCGGACGCTCACGGGAAGATCTCGAACGCGGCACCGTTTCGTGACCTTCCTTGCCGGGCCTCCCGGCCGCGCGCGAGCATGAGCCTTTCGGGGAGCGCGCTGGAGGCGACGGGGTGCACAGATCAGGCCTGGTGGTCAGCCGTGCGCTGGGTCATCGCCTGCTGGTCGTCGCCGCCTCGGCGACCGCCCTCTTCGCCGTCACGGTGCTGGCGGCGCTCGGCGGGTACACCGCGTCCGTCACCGGTGAGGGACTGCGGGCCACACTCGCGGGCGCGACCTGGAACGGCGCGGGCACCCGCATCACCACCTCCGTCGCCGCACGCGACATCCCCGCCGAGCAGCGTAAGGTCACGGCGGCCGTCGCGAAGGTCTACGGCCGCGTCCCGGTGGCGATGTCGCTCAGCGCGCGCGGCGACTCCTACGCCGTCCCCGGGCAGGAGCACAGCGCCCACCCGCAGCTCACCGCGTTCGCCACCTACTCCGGCATCGAGGGCCACGCCCGCCTGACCGGCGGCCGGTGGCCGGCCGCCACGACGGGCCGCACCATGGAGGCCGCGGTGCCGGTGACGGCCGCCCGGGCGATGCGCCTCCACACCGGCCAGGTCGTCACGCTGCACAGCCGCGTCGGCGGCCCGCCGGTCTCCGTCCGGATCACCGGCCAGTTCACGCCGAACCGGGCCGACGACTACTTCTGGGGCGGCGACCGGCTCGTCACGACGGGAGTCGAGCGGCTCGGTTACACCACCTTCGGGCCGCTGGTCGTGCCCCCGCCGACCTTCACGACACGGTTCACCGCCTCGGTCACGGCCCGCTGGCTGGTCCTGCCCGCCGTACGGGAGATCCGGTCCGGGCAGCTCGCGGACGTCGCGGCGCGGGCCCGCGCGCTGCCCACGACGCTCGGCTCGGGTTACGCCGTCAAGTCCTCCGTCGCGGACCTGCTGACGCAGGTCGACCGCGCGCTGCTCGTCTCGCGCTCGACCCTGCTCATCCCCGCGCTGCAACTCGTCGTGCTGGCCGTGTACACGCTGATGCTCGTCGCGCGGCTGCTCGCCGAGCACCGCCGCCTGGAGGTCACGCTGATGCGGGCCCGGGGGGCCTCCACGCGGCAGATCGCCGCACTGGCCGTCGGCGAGGGCCTGCTGCTCGGCCTGCCCGCGGCGGTGGCCGCGCCGTTCCTCGCGCCCCTCCTGGTGCGAGCCGCCATGGCCACCCCGCTCCTCGGCACGCCCGGACTGCGCCTCGACCTCGCACCGACCCCGCTGACCTGGGCGATCGCGGTCGCCGGCGCGCTGATGTGCGTGGTCGCGATCACCCTGCCGCCGCTGCGGGGGATCCGGCGGACCTACGTCGCGACGATGGCCGCGCGCGGCCGGGGCGAACGCCGCGCGATGCTCCAGCGGGCCGGGGCCGACCTCGCCCTGGTCGTCCTCGCCGCGCTCGCCGTCTGGCAGCTCGCGCACTACGGCGGTCCGGTCACCGCGACCGCCGCGGGCGCCGGCGTCGACCCGCTGATCGTCGCCGGTCCGGCGCTCGCGCTGCTGGCCGGGGGCGTGGTGATCCTGCGACTGGTCCCGGTCGCCTCGCGCGCCGGCGAGCGGGCCACGACCCGCGGCCGGGGCCTTGCTCCGGCGCTCGGCACCCGGCAGGTGAGCCGCCGCCCGCTGCGCACCGCCGGCCCGGCGCTGCTCCTGGTCATGACGGTCGCCGTGGGCGTCCTGTCGGTGGTGACGGGGGTGACCTGGCGGCAGTCGCAGATCGACCAGGCCGACTTCCAGGCCGGTACGGACCTGCGGATCGGCGCGCCGAGCGACCAGGGCTCCCCCGCGACGCCCGGCCAGGGCGGACGCTACGCACGGCTGCCCGGGGTGACCGCGGTCAGCCCCGTCCTGCGGGACACCGCCTCCACCGGCAGCACCGACGTCGCACTCCTCGCGGCCGACGCGGGCACGCTCGGCGGGCTGCTGCGGACCCGGGCGGGCCTCCCGCCGGGGTCCGGCTGGCAGGCCATGTCCGCGCGGCTCGCTTCCACCGGCACCGGCACCGGCCTGACCGCCGTCCCCGTCCCGGGCCGGCCGACCCGGCTCTCGGCCGGTCTCCGCTTCGGGCCGTCCGCGGACGGTGAACCGGTCGCGGTGTCCCTGGTCGTGAGCGACGCGCTGCACACGACGTACGAGATCGATGCGGGTACCGTCCCGGCGGACGGCGCGACCCACACCAAGGTGATCGACGTGTCCGCGCTCGCCGGCCGCGACGGCGTGCTCTCCTATCCCCTGGCCTTCCGCGGTCTCCGCTTCACCTACGTCCGCTCCCAGGACGCGCCCTCATCCCGGCTCGCCGTGACGTCCCTGCGGCCCGGCACGGCGAAGGGCTTCGGGCCCGCGGTGCGGCGGCCCGCGGGGACGCACTGGTCCGGGCAGATCACGCTCAGCGCCGGAGTGGGTTCGCCGATCGGCTTCGGCTCCGGCGGGCTGATGACGGCGCGCCTGCCCACCACTATCGACCCCACGACACCGACCCCGCAGGTCGCCGGCAGCATCGCGCTGCGCACCGGGTCCGCCGCCGCGGGGCACGCCGTCCCGCGGCCCGGCCCGATCCCGGCGATCGTGACCCGTGACCTGGCCGCCCGCGCCCACGTCACCACCGGCGGCCGGCTGGACCTGACCGAGAACGGCATCGACCAGCCCGTCACCGTCGCCGGGATCGTCGCGGCGCTCCCCTCCACCGCGCCGGGCGCCCCGGCCGTCCTCGTCGACTGGACCGACCTCGGCGACGAGGCACTGGCGAACGGTCTGTCCGTGCCGCCGCCGACCGAGTGGTGGCTGGCCACACGCGGGACCGCCGCGGTGCGCGTGCTCGGCGCCCATCCGTCCTGGACCGGCACGACGGTCGACCGGGCCGCGCTGCGGCACCGGCTCCGCGACGCGCCGCTGGGCGGGGCGCTGCAGGGCGCCCTCATCCTCGGTTTCGGCGCGGCGCTCGTGTTCGCCGCGATCGGGTTCGCGGTCAACACCGCCGTGTCCGCGCGGGAGCGGGCGGGAGAGTTCGCGATCCTGCGCGCCCTCGGCGTCCGCGGGCGGCAGGTCCTCGGGCTGGTCGCCGTCGAACAGGCATTCCTCGTCGGCATGGGCCTGGCCGGCGGCCTGCTGCTCGGCATCGTCGTCGCCCGCCTCGTCGTGCCGCACGTCGTGCTGACGGTGAGCGCGACCGCGCCGTACCCGCCCGCGCAGGTCATCCTGCGATGGCCGGTGGTGCTCGCCATGCTCGCCGCCATCGTCGTCCTGCTCACCGCGGTACTGCTCCTGCTCGTCCGCTCACTGCGCCGCGGCGGCCCAGGCCAGACCCTGCGGCTCGGGGAGGACTCATGAGCCTCCTGCTCCGCCGTACGGCGCGCGCCCGGTGGGCGCCGCTGCTCATCCTCGGGCTGCTCGTCCTCGTCACCGCGTTCCTGGCCGGCGCCGGGCCGCGCACGCTGGTCGCCGGGTACGACCGCGCGGCGCGCGAGACGGTCGCCGGCGCGCCGTTCGGCAGCACCGACCTGGTCGCGACGGCCCAGATCAGCCCGGTCGCGCCGACGGACGAACGGCTGCGTGCGCGGTTCCCGTCCGCGACCGCCGGGGGACTCGCGGCGGAGCAGAGACGGTGGCTGGGGCTCTTCCCACCCACGCTGCGGCGCACCATCGCCACCGCCGACACGAACGCCGCGACCCAGTTCATGGGCCTGACCGGCGCCGGCTCGCGCGAGCTGTCGCTGGCCTTCTCCAGCACCGCGCCCGGCCACGTCCGCTACGTGTCCGGACGTCCCCCCGGCGCGCCGGAACCCACCGCGCACGGCCCGCGCTTCGAGGCCGCCCTTCCCGTACGCGCGGCCCAGCGGCTGGGCGTCAAGGCCGGTGACGTGGTGACGACCACGAGCCAGCCGGCGCTCGACGTCCGCGTCACCGGCCTGTTCACCCCGGCCGACCCCGGCAGCGGCTACTGGGCCGCGCACCACCGGTACGAGGACGCCGAGCTGAAGAAGCTCCAGAGCGGGCAGATCATCATCCTGGCGACCGCGCTGGTCGACCCGTCCGGCTACCGCGCGCTGTGCGGGCGAACGCCGTTCCGCATCGATCTGACCTGGACCTACACCCCGGCGGCGTCACGCGTCACGGCACGCGACGCGCCGGCGCTGGTCGAGGACGTCCATCGGGCCGGCGAGGCGCTGCCGACGGTACGCGTCGACGCGGCGGGCCCGGCGCTGGACACCCGGTTCGACGACATCCTGGACGACTTCGTACATCGGCTGCACACGACGCAGACGCTGCTGTCGCTCTCCCTCGCCGGGTTGTTCGCCGCGGCCCTCGGCGTGCTGCTCCTGGCCGCCCGGCTGCTGTCGGCCCGGCTCGGCGCGGACCTCGCGGTCCAGGCGGCGCGCGGCGCGTCGCGGGCCCAGCTCGCCGGGCTGGCCGGCGGCCTGGCCGCCCTCGTCACGCTGCCCGCGGCGGCGCTGGGCCTGCCGGCCTCGGCCCTGCTGGTGAACGGGCCCGCGCAGCCGGTGTCGCTCGCCGCCGCCGTCGTATCCGCCGTGATCGCGATCGCGCTGCCGGCCGTGGCCGCCGGGCGTCGTCGCCGGCGCCGCGTCCGCCCCGCACACCGGAGGCTGGTCGCGGAGGCGCTGCTCGTCGTGCTGGCGGTCGCCGGCACCTACCTCCTGCGGCGGCGCGGGCTCACCAGCGACACGTGGGCCTCGGGCGTCGACCCGTTCCTGTCGGCGGTGCCCGCGCTCCTCTCCGTCGCGGCGGGCCTGCTCCTGCTGCGGGTGCTGCCGGTGCCGCTGCGGCTGGCCGGCCGGTTCCTCGCGCGGGGCCGCTCCGCCGTGCCGTTCGTCGGCGTCGCGCGGGCCTCCCGCCAGGACGCCACGGCGGTGCTCCCCCTCGTGGTCCTCCTGCTCGCCGTCGCGGTCATCGGATTCGGCTCGACGGTCCAGACGAGCCTGGCCCGTACCCAGCGGATCGCGACGTACGAGGACGTGGGCGGCGACGCGCGCGCCGACGCGCTGACCATGGACGCCCGGGTGGTCGACCGGGTCCGCCGCTCGCCCGGCGTCCGCGCCGCCGTACCGGCGCAGACCGTCGACGGGGCCCGCCTGCTGTCGAACGGCGACGTCGCCGACGAGCTGACGGCCGTCGGCGTCGACCTCGGCGCGTACCGGCGGATGATGGCCGGCACCGGGCTGCGGATCCCCGCCTGGCCGCGTACCCGCCCGGGAGATCCGGTGCCGGCGCTGTTGTCCCCCGCCGCGCGCCGCAAGGCCACCGGCGGCGGGCTCGCGCTGTCGACCGACTACGGGCGGCGGATGCCGGTACGGATCGCCGGCACGGTCGCGCGGTTCCCCGGCCGGGCGCCGGGCGAGGGGTTCGTGCTGGTGCCCGCCGACGCCCTCGCCCGCGCCACCGGCGGCAGTGCCGGATCGGTCTCCGTCTTCGTCCGCGGCGAGCACCTCGACGTGGCCGCGCTGCGCCGTAACGTCGTGCAGCCCGACCTGGGCGACGCGGGCGCCGGCACCGTCACGACGTACCGGATGACCCACGACGCGTTCACGCAGGGCGAGCTTGGCCGTCTCGTCGGCCGCGGTTTCGGCCTGACCGGGGTCCTCGTCGCCTGCTACGGGACGCTGGCGGTACTGGTGATCCTGTTCGCCGGGGCGGCCGAACGCGGGCGGGCCGTTTCGTACCTTCGCACCCTCGGGCTCAGCCGCCGCCAGGCGCGGTCGCTCGCGTTCGTGGAGATCGCGCCGACGCTCCTCGCCGCGTCGGCGGCCGGCTGGGTGCTGGGCCTGGTGCTGCCCGGACTGCTGGGACCGGCCATCGACCTGCGCCCGTACACCGGCGGGTCCCCGGTCACCCACTACGTGCCCGACCTGCCCCAGGCGGCCGGGCTGGCCGGTGGCCTGCTGGTCTTCGCCGTGCTGGCCGTGTTCATCGACGCCGTGACCGCCGCGCGCCGCGGCCTCGGCGGCGTCCTGCGGATCGGAGACACATGAACGACGCACCCGATCTCGCCGAGCTGGAGCGGCGGGCCGCCGGGCGCGGTCCGGAGTACGGCGAGAAGGCGCACATCGTCTGCGACAACCTCGTACGGATCTACCAGACCGAGGGCGTCGAGGTGATCGCGCTGCAGGGGCTCGACCTGCTCGTCGGCGAGGGTGAGATGGTCGCCCTCGTCGGCGCCTCCGGGTCGGGCAAGTCCACGCTGCTGAACATCCTCGCCGGGCTGGACGTGCCGACCGCGGGCGTGGCCCGCGTCGCCGGCGCGGACCTGCTCGACATGTCCGGGCGCGACCGGCTGCGGTTCCGCCGCGAGCTCGTCGGGTTCGTCTGGCAGCAGACCGCCCGCAACCTGCTGCCGTACCTGACGGCCGCCGAGAACGTCGAGATGCCGATGCGGTTCGCCGGCGTCGGGCGGCGCGAACGCCGGGCGCGCGCGGCGGAGCTGCTCGACCTCATGGGCGTCGGTGACCGGGCCGCCGCCCGGCCGGCCGAGATGTCCGGCGGTGAGCAGCAGCGCACCGCCATCGCGGTCGCCGTGGCCAACCGGCCGAAGGTCGTCCTGGCCGACGAGCCGACCGGCGAACTCGACACCGCGACCGGCGCTCAGGTCTTCGGCGCGCTGCGCCGCGCCAACCGCGAACTGGGGGTGACCACGGTCATCGTCACACACGATCCGGACGTGGCCGGCAGCGTCGACCGTACGGTCGGCATCCGCGACGGCCGCACCAGCAGCGAGATCCTGCGCCGGACCACCCGCGACGCGTCGGGCCGCGAAGAGGTGATCGCCGAGGAGTACGCCGTGCTCGACCGCGCGGGCCGGCTGCAACTGCCACGGGAGTTCACCTCGGCCCTGGAGATGAAGGACCGGGTACGCCTCGCGCTGGAGACCGACCACATCGGCGTCTGGCCGGACCGGAGCAACGATGATCACCGTTGAGGGCCTGAACAAGACGTACCGGACCGGCCACACGCCGGTACGGGCGCTGCGGGACGTGAGCATGCACGTCGCCGAGGGCGAGCTCCTGGCCGTCAGAGGCCGGTCGGGGTCGGGCAAGACGACACTGCTGAACCTCATCGGCGGCCTGGACTCGCCGGAGTCGGGCCGCGTCGTGGTCGGCGAACACGAGGTGACGGCGCTGAGCGAGGCCGGCCTGCAGCGGATGCGGCGCGAGACCGTCGGGTTCGTGTTCCAGTCGTTCGGCCTGATCCCGGTTCTGTCGGCCGCCGAGAACGTCGGCGTCGCACTCCGCCTGACCCGGACCCCGGCCCGCGAGCGCGAGGAACGGGTGCGGTTGCTGCTGGCCATGGTGGGCCTGAGCGACCACGCACGCCAGCGCCCGTACGAGCTGTCGGGCGGGCAGCAGCAACGGGTCGCCATCGCCCGCGCGCTGGCCCACCGCCCACGGGTGCTCATCGCCGACGAACCGACCGGACAGCTCGACTCGGAGACCGCCCAGTCGATCATGCAGCTGATCCGCGCGGTCGTCCGCGACCAGGGCGTCACCGCCGTCGTGGCCACCCACGACCCGCTGCTGATGCGTCACGCGGACCGCACGATCGAGCTCAGCGACGGGGTTCTCGTCACCGACGCGGAGACGTCTTCGGCCCGGTGAGGTCCTCCGTAGAGTGACGGCATGACCCAGGTGATCGTCCTCAACGGCGGATCCAGCTCCGGGAAGTCGGGGCTCGCCCGCTGTCTGCAGTCCGTGCTGCCGGACGCGTGGCTGACACTGGGCGTCGACACGCTGATCCAGGCGATGCCCCTGGCCGTCCGCGTCTCGGACGTCCCGATCAGCGCGGACGGGGAGGTCGGCACGGGCCCGGAGTTCCGGCGGCTGGAGGCCGCGTGGATCGAGGGCGTCGCCGCGATGGCCCGTAGCGGGGCGCGGATCATCGTCGACGAGGTCTTCCTCGGCGGGCCGGAGTCCCAGCGGCGATGGCGGGAGGCGCTCCGCGGGCTGGACGTGCTGTGGGTCGGGGTCCGGTGCGACGGCACGGTCGCCGCGGGCCGCGAGATCGCGCGCGGCGACCGGGTCCCGGGGATGGCCGCCCGACAGGCCGACCTGGTGCATCGGGGCGTGACGTACGACCTGGAGGTGGACACCGCGCGCACCGAGTCGCTGGAGTGCGCGCGGATCATCGCCGCACACGTCGGCTGACACCGGCCGCAGGCCGGGCCTCATCGCCGGTGCGCCGGCCGGATCAGCGCATGTCCACCAGCGGGAGTGGGTGAACAAGGCGAGCGTCTCCGCGACGATCTGACCGTGCCGGTGGGCGCCGTGGTTCTGGCTGACGCGCCCCGCGACGACCATCAGGTCGGCCTGCCGGAAGCTGCCCGACGGCGCTCCACGCCGAGGCGCGAGAGTCGTGACGAGGGTCGCCGACCGCCATGAGTTCCATTCCGCGGCACGCGAGCCCGAACGTCGTCGGCCACGTCGACGACTTGCGCGCGCGGCCGAGCACCTTTTCCACCGCGGTGAGGAGAAAGCGCGACTTTTGCGCTTCAGCTGCCGGATCTCCCGTGCGGGCCGTCTCGCGCGGGTCTCCGGAGTCATCATTTAGGACATTTTCGAACAGTACTTGACGGGGGTAGCAAACAGCCCGAAACTAGCTGTACCTTACAGCCAGTAACTCAAAGGGACGTTCGGCAACGAACCACCTAGCGCGACGCGCGGCCCCCTTCAATCCGATCGCGCCCACGCTTCGTCATGCCCTAACCCAGTCCACGCCGGGTCAGCCCCGATCGCCACCCATGTTTCCCGCCCAAGGAGGACCCGATGGAGGCTTACCGCATTAAGGTCGTCGAGCCGATCCCCATCACTGCGCGTGACCAACGTGAGGAAGCACTTGCCCGGGCCGGCTACAACATGTTCAATCTCCGCTCGGACGAGGTCACGATCGACCTGCTCACGGACTCGGGCACCGGAGCGCTTTCCGTCGCCCAGCAGGCCGCCGCGGCGATCGGAGACGAAACCTACGCCGGCTCGACGTCGTTCTATCGGTTCCACGATGTCATCACCGACCTGACGTCCTACCCGCACATCCTTCCCGTCCATCAGGGCCGGGCCGCCGAGCGCATTCTGTTCACCGCGCTACTCGAACCCGGCCACATTGTGATCAGCAACACGCATTTTGACACCACTCGGGCAAATGTCCAGCTTGCCAAGTGCGAAGCCCGCGATCTTCCCTGCCCAGAAGCAAAGGACATCGACAGCAGATATCCGTTCAAGGGCAACATCGATCTGGCCGCGCTCGAGGAGGCCCTCGAGAGCCCTGACGCCGGCAAGATCGATCTGGTGATCATGACGATCACCAACAATGGCGGCGGCGGTCAACCGGTGTCAATGGCCAATCTCAAGGCCGCTGCCGCACTGTGCCGCCGGCACGGCGTTCCGATGTTTCTTGACGCGGCGCGATTTGCGGAGAACGCCTGGCTGGTAACCCAGCGCGAGGCAGAATACAAGGACAACACTCCACGGGAGATCGCGCAGGCCGCATTCGAACTCGCCGATGGCTGCATGGCGAGCTTGAAGAAAGACGGGATCTCCCATATGGGAGGGTTCTTGGGGATACGGGATGACGATCTGGCCAATCGCTGCCTGAATCTCCTGACCGCGACCGAGGGTTTTCGTACCTATGGCGGCCTGGCCGGTCGCGATCTCGACATGCTCGCGCAGGGCTTGGCGGAAGTCACGGATCCGCGTTACCTCAGGTCCAGAGCGGAGGCCACCGCGCACCTGGCCGAGCTCGTCACTCTGGCGGGAGTCGACATCGTCCAGCCAGTGGGGATTCACGCGATCTACTTGAACGCCGGACGGCTCTTGCCGCACATTCCCCCGGACCGGTTCCCCGGCCACGCGCTGTCCTGTGCGCTCTACCTGGAGGGTGGAATCCGTACCGTCGAGATGGGCTCGCTGTTCGCGGGAGAGGTCGACGAACAAGGTCGGCTGGTCACCCCGGCAACGCACGAGTTGGTCCGACTGGCCATCCCCCGGCGCGTGTACACCAAAAGCCACCTGGAGTATGTCGGCCAAGTGATCGCCGACATCGCGAAATACCCAGAACGAGTACCCGGCTATCGGGTGATCGAGTCTCCGCCCATCCTCCGGCATTTCAATGCACGCCTGGAGCCGTTTTCCACTTCTGCCCCCTCTACCGCTCTTCAGGAGTAGCGGTGTGGTGGCGATCGGTCACCCGGGCTTCGCCGTGAGCGGCAGGTCGATCATCGGGAGCTCGGTGAGCCGGGCCCGCTCCTCCGCGACGATCTGGGCGCGCCGGTGGGCGCCGAGTTTCTCGTTCCCCACCTTGTCGTGCAGCTTGACGATCGCGTCCAGCAGCATCTCCGGCCGCGGTGGGCAGCCGGGCAGGTAGATGTCGACCGGGACGATGTGATCGACGCCCTGGACGACCGCGTAGTTGTTGAACATGCCGCCCGACGACGCGCACACGCCCATGGCGATCACCCACCGTGGCGCCGCCATCTGGTCGTAGAGCTGCCGCAGCACCGGGCCCATCTTCTGGCTGACGCGGCCCGCGACGACCATCAGGTCGGCCTGCCGGGGGCTGCCCGACGGGCGCTCCATGCCGAAGCGCGAGAAGTCGTGCCGAGGGTCGCCGACCGCCATGAGTTCCATTCCGCAGCACGCGAGGCCGAACGTCATCGGCCACATCGACGACTTGCGCGCGTGGCCGAGCACCTTCTCGACCGTGGTGAGGAGGAAGCCGCCAGGCAGGTTTTCTTCGAGTCCCATAACACTTCGAGGCTTCCCGGTGGACCTGCGGCGATCAATGCCGGGTTCCGCCACGATCGTTAAGCACGGCGACATAATGGCCGGGTGGAGATGCGGGAGATCGAGGCGTTCCTGGCGGTGGCCGACGAACTCCACTTCGGCCGCGCCGCCGAGCGCCTGCGCGTCAGCACTCCCCGGGTCAGCCAGGCGGTGCGCGCGCTCGAACGCAGGGTCGGCGCTCCGCTGTTCGAACGCACGAGCCGGCGCGTCCGGCTGACGCCGGTGGGCGAACGGCTGCTGGCCGAGCTCCGGCCGGCCTACGAGCGGATGGACCAGGCGCTGCGCCAGGTGCGGCGGTCCGTGAGCCGCGAGTTCCTCCGGGTCGGCTTCGCGACGAGCATCCCGGGCGCGGTCGCGCCACGGCTGATCGAGGCGTTCGAGGGGCTGCGCCCGCAGTGCGCCGTGGTCCGGTCCGCGCATCCCAACACCGATCCGCCTCGCTGGGGGAGGCACTGGCCGGTCGACGTCTTCGTCGGCTGGCTGTCCTCCGACCCCTCCCTCCGCGACGACCCGGAGTTCCGCGTCGGGCCGGCACTGCTGCGCGAGGAGCGCGCGGTGCTGGTCGCGGCGGGACACCCGCTGGCCCGCCGCGCCGTCGTCGACGCCGAGCAGCTGGCCGACCACGACATCCTCTATCCGAGCGACTTCCCGGCGCGGTTCGCCGACACGTGGATACCCTCGCGAACCCCGGGCGGACGCCCGCTTCGCCGGATGCCCGTGCACACCTCCGCGTCCATCGAGGAGGCGATCCTGCTGGTCGCCGAAGGGGAGCTCATCCACCTGACCGTGGCGTCGCTGCGTCCGGACGACCCCCACGTCGTCACCGTGCCCGTGTCGGGCCTGCCGCCCGTCGTCTGCGCGCCCGTATGGCTCACCGACACCGACCCGATCCGCGACTTCGCGAAAGCCGCCGCGCAGGCGTTCCCGGCGCCGGAGAGATGATTTTCGCCGCGCCATTCGACACACGCTGGTAAAGGTCGGTCAGACGGACGGACGGTACGCGAATTGGCCTATGCTTTACCTGGGAGCCTGCCCGAGCGACAGGAGGAAAACGGCTGTGAGCAAGGCGGATGGCGACGTGTCCGACGACACCATCGCCGACGAGCTCACGACCAGACCTTCGGCGGCGCTTCGCACGGACGTGGCCCACGGCGCGCGGATCTACGACTACATCCTCGGCGGCAAGGACAACTACGCCGCGGATCGAGCGGCGGGTGACGCCACCCTCAAGGTATGGCCGGCGCTGCGCGTTCATATGCACGCCAACCGTTCCTTCATGCATCGCGTGGTTCGCCATCTGACCGCGGAGAAAGGGATCCGTCAGTTTCTCGATATCGGCACCGGCATCCCCACCTCGCCCAACTTCCATGAGGTGGCTCAGGAGATCGCGCCCGAATGCCGGATCGTCTACGTCGACAACGATCCCGTCGTGCTCGTCCACGCCCGGGCGTTGATGAACGGCACCCGCGAGGGCAGGACCGCCTACATCCAGGCGGACATGCGCGAGCCGGAGAAGATCATCTCGGCGCCCGAGCTGCTCGAGACCCTCGACCTCAGCCGCCCCATCGGGCTGACGCTGATCGCCATGGTGCACTTCATCGAGGACGACGAAGAGGCCTACCGCGTGGTGCGGCAGATCATCGACATCCTGCCCTCGGGCAGCTACTTCGCGGCCGCGATCGCCACCGACGACTTCGACCCCGAGGTGCTGGGCAAGGTACGGGAGATCTACCACGCGCACGGCGAGACCCTTCGCTGGCGCACCCTGGCCCAGGCGGAGAAGTTCTTCGACGGGCTCGAACTCCAGGAGCCGGGCGTGGTGCAGATCCACAAGTGGCACCCCGACGCGACCGGCGCCCACATCGACGACACCGACATCGCCATGTACGGCGGGATCGCCCGCAAACCCTGAACCACCACTAGACGAGTGATTCCTGGTGATGCGTCACCGCCTGTGGGTCACGCATCGGAGGCAGGGAACCGGCACGGGTGATCGTCACGACCATGCCGACCACGGTCACCGCGTTCGCGCGTGCCCGGCTCGGCATCGGGATCCTCGGCGAAGGCCCCGAGATCCTCGAACTCCCGGGCCCGCTGTGGCGACGCGACGTGCGCATCGTGCGCGCGGCCGGGGCGGAGGGCCTGCCCGCGCAGGCGTTCACGCGCCTGCTGCGGAGTGAGGGTCCGGCCCTCACGAGCAGCCTGGCCGTCTGGTAGTCCGAGCACTATATTTCTACATACACGTAGATTTAAACTGAGTGAGTCCGCCTCCCCCGTCTTCGGACGAGCCGACGTCTCGGACGAACTGCATTCACCGGCGCGGGGGGCGGACCCTCAGCCCTCGACGGCCGGCCGGTCGATCCTCCTCGGCATGAGCAGCAGCGCCGCCACCCCGAGAACGGCCACGACGACGATCGCGACGAAGACGTGGTGCGTCGCGCCGTACAGGCCTTCGCGCACGAACGCCCTCACGTCGGGGGCGTCCGTACCGCCGTGCCCGGTGAGCGCGAGGCTCGACGCGTCGACGCTCCTGGGCAGCCGCCCGGCGAGCGCGGCCGGCGGGTGCGCGAAGTGGTCCGCGAGGGTGGCGTTGGCGATCGCGCCGAACACCGCCGCGCCGACGGCGCTGCCGAGCGAGCGGCTGAACATGTTGATCCCGGTCACGACGCCGCGGCGCTCCCAGCCGACGACCGACTGGGCGGCCACGAGGACCGGGCTGGCCATCAGGCCGAGCCCCGCGCCGACGAGGAAGCAGACCGCCCCGACCTCCCACACGTGCGAGCGGGTGCCGAGCAGGAGGCAGAGCGAGGTGCCCAGGACCAGGATCACGTTGCCCGTCAGCCCGGTGTCGCGGAAGCCGATGCGCAGGTAGACACGGCCGGAGAAGGTCGCCGTGAGCGGCCAGCCGACCGAGAGCGCGGCCAGCACGAACCCGGCCAGCAGCGCTCCGGTGCCGAGCACGGCCTGGGCGTACGTCGGCACGTACGAGCTGAGCCCGATCATGACGGCGCCGACCACGACCGCGGAGAGGTTACCGCCGGTGAGCACCCGGCGGCCGAAGACCCAGAGCGGCAGGATCGGCTCCGCCGCCCTGCGCTCGACCAGCACGAACGCCGCGAGCATGACCGCGCCGACGGCGAAGACCGCCAGGCTCGTCGTGGACGCCCAGCCCCACGAGACCCCGCCCTCGAGCAGCCCGAGGATCATCAGCGAGCAGCCGCCGGTCAGCAGCACCGCGCCCGCGTAGTCGATCGTGTGGGAGCGCCGCGTCACCTTCTCCTTGAACCGGCGGGCGAGCATCCAGGCGGCGACCGCGCCCAGCGGCAGGTTGACGAAGAAGATCCAGCGCCATGAGACGTACTGGGAGAAGACGCCGCCGAGGGTCGGGCCGATCACGGCGGCGATCCCCCAGACGCTCGCGAGGTACCCCTGGACCCGGGCCCGCTCCTCCACCGTGTACATGTCGCCCACCATCGTCATGCTCATCGGCTGGACGGCGCCCGCGCCGACGCCCTGCACGGCGCGGAAGGCGATCAGCGCCGGCATGTCCCAGGCGGCCCCGCACAGCACCGAGCCGAGCAGGAACACGGCGATGCCGAAGAACATCACCGGCCGGCGCCCGACGACGTCGGCGAACTTGCCGTACAGCGGCACGGTGACGGCCTGGGTCAGCAGGTAGATCGAGAACAGCCACGGGAACTGGGAGAAGCCGCCGAGGTCGCCGACCACGGACGGCACCGCCGTGGCGATGATCGTGCTGTCCAGCGCGACCAGCCCGGTGCTGAGCATGAGAGCGGCGAGCACGGGCCCGCGTTCCGACCGGAAGCCGACCCCCTTGACGGGTGCGGCCGAAGTCGTCGTCACGTGGGAGGGACCTTCCTGCGGAGGGGACTCGGGGGGCCGGTCCCGGCGCCCGAGAACGTGACCGGCCCCGGCACTGCTCAACTCATCGCCCACCCGAACCATTCCGTCATGGCGCGATCCGGCCCGCCGTGAGCGCATCGTCGTGCTCGCGTTCCCGCTCCCACATGTCCCGGTACGGGCCCGGGCGGGACAGCAGGCCGGCGTGCGTGCCCCGGTCGGCGACCCGGCCGCCGGACAGGACCAGGATCTCGTCGACCGCCGCCAGGCCGGCCAGGCGGTGGGTGACGAGCAGGGTCGTACGGCCCTCGGTGACCGCGAGCAGGTCGGCGGTGAGAGCGTCGGCGGTCGCGACGTCGAGGTGCTCGGCCGGCTCGTCCAGCAGCAGGATCGGGAAGTCGGCCAGCAGCGTACGGGCCAGGGCGACGCGCTGCCGCTGGCCGCCGGAGACGCGCGCGCCGTGCTCGCCGACGTACGTGTCCAGGCCCGCGGGCAGAGCGGACACCCAGTCCAGCAGCCGGGCGCGGCGCAGCGCGTCGCGTACCTCCTCCTCGGTGGCGTCCGGGCGGGCGAGCCGGACGTTCTCCCCGATCGTCGTGTCGAACAGGTGCGCGTCCTGGCCGCACACCCCGACGGCGCGCCGCACGTCGTCGCCGGCGATCTCACGCAGGTCGACGTCGTTCAGCGACACCTCGCCGCCGGCCGGGTCGAGCAGCCGCAGCAGCACCGCGGTCAGCGTCGTCTTGCCCGAGCCGCTCGGCCCGACCACCGCGCACCGTCGCCCCGGCGCGAGGTCGAGCGAGACGCCGTCGAGCGCGTACGGGCCGCCGGGCGTCCACCGGGCCCGCAGGTCCCGGACCCGCAGGGCGTACGGCGGCGCGGGCAGGGGCTCCGGCGACACCGGCTCCCGCACGGCGTCGGGGCGGTCGAGCACCGCGCGGACCCGATCCGCGGACCGGCGGACGCCGCCCAGGGTCCGGGCGGCGAGCGGCAGGCCCGCCACCACCTCGAACGCCGCCAGCGGCAGCAGCACGACGACCGCGAGCAGCACCCCGTCGAGCCGCCCGGACCGTACCGCGGGCACGCCGACGGCCAGCGCGCCCCAGACGGCCAGGCCGCCGGCCAGCGTCGCCAGCGCCGCGCCCGCGCCGGCGGAGGCGGAGGAGCGGGCCGCCGTACGGGTGTGGGCGCGGTCCAGCCGGGCCGCC
Organism: Actinoallomurus iriomotensis; assembly: GCF_030269445.1. GTDB lineage: Bacteria > Actinomycetota > Actinomycetes > Streptosporangiales > Streptosporangiaceae > Actinoallomurus > Actinoallomurus iriomotensis. The sequence goes on along the minus strand of NZ_BSTJ01000010.1, from coordinate 121,554 downwards.
TCGGCGAGCCGCTCGGGAGCCGCCCCGTACGCGATCAGCTCGGGGGCGCCGCGCAGCGTGTCGACGACGTGGGCGGTCAGCTCACCGCGCAGCTCGGCTCCCCGGCTCTCCGCTCGACGGGCGGCGACCGCGGACAGCCACGGGGCCAGCAGCCCGGCGACCAGGAGCGCCGCGAGCAGCACGGCACCGGCGGCGGGCAGCAGCGCCCAGGCGAGCCCGACCGAGGCGCCGCCGACGACCGCGGCGGCGGCGCCGGGCAGCAGGACCCGCAGGTACAGGTCCTGGACCGCGTCGACGTCGGCGACGAGCCGCCCGAGCAGGTCGCCGCCGCGCAGCGGACCGACGCGCTCCAGCCGCTCGTACACGCGTGCCCGCAGGTCGGCGAGCACGCGGAACGTGACGTCGTGGCCGGTCAGCCGCTCGGCGTAGCGGAACACGCCGCGTCCGATGCCGAACGCCCGCACCGCGACGATCGCGACCATGAGCGTGAGCACGGGCGGGTGCTGGGCCGCGCGTGAGATGAGCCAGGCCGAAGTGGCCATCAGCGCCACGCCGGAGCCCAGCGCGAGCACGCCGAAGAACAGGGCCAGGAGCAGCCGCGCCGGCCGGACCCCCGTCATGCCGCCACCCCCGCCGGCTCGATCCGTACGGTGCGGTCGGCCAGTGCCGCGAGCGCCGGGCGGTGGGCGACGAGGACGACCGTACGTCCGGCGGCGGCCCGCCGGATCGCCTCGGCCACCGCGGCCTCGCTCTCCGCGTCCAGGTTCGAGGTCGGCTCGTCCAGCAGCAGCAGCGGCGCGTCCCGCAGGAACGCGCGGGCCAGCGCGACGCGCTGCCGCTGACCGGCCGACAGCCCCGCGCCGCCGTCGCCGAGCCGGGTGGCGAATCCGTCCGGCAGCGCCTCGACGAACTCCAGCGCGTTCGCGTCGGACGCCGCGCGCCGCACCTCGTCATCCGTCGCGTCCGGGCGGCCCAGCCGGATGTTGTCGGCGACCGTCCCGGCGAACAGGTACGGCCGCTGCGGCACCCAGGCGATCCGCGCGCGCCAGGCGTCCGGGTCGAACGCCGCGAGGTCGGTCCAGTCGACGAGGACGCGGCCGGCGTCCGGGCGGACGAAGCCGAGGAGGACCGCGAGCAGCGTGGACTTGCCCGCGCCGCTGGGCCCGACGAGCGCGACCGTCTCGCCGGGATGGACGGTCAGCGAGAGGTCCGCGAGCGCGGGCGCGTCGCGGCCGTCGTAGCCGACCGTGACGCCGTCGAGCCGGATCGTCGCCCGGGTCAGGTCCGGGACGTCGGTCACGGTCCCGCCCGCGGGCGCCGGCGTCTCGACCACCTCGAAGATCCGCTCCGCGGCGGTGAGGCCCTCGACGCTCGCGTGGTACTGCGCGCCGACCTGCCGCAGCGGCAGGTACGCCTCCGGCGCCAGGATGAGCACGAGCAGCGCGGTCCGCAGGCCGATCTCCCCGTTCACCAGCCGCAGCCCGATCGAGACGGCGACCAGGGCGACCGAGAGGGTGGCGAGCAGTTCGAGGACCAGCGCCGACAGGAACGCCACCCGCAGCGTGGCCATGGTGGCCCGGCGGTACCGGTCGGTGACCTCGCGTACGGTCCGCGCCTGCGCCTTCGCCCGGCCGAACACCTTCAGCGTCGGCAGGCCGGACACGACGTCGAGGAAGTGGCCGGCGAGCATCGACAGCGTCCGCCACTGGCGGTCCATCTTCGCCCGGGTGGACAGCCCGACCAGGATCGCGAAGACCGGGATCAGCGGCAGCGTCAACACGATGATCAGCGCGGACACCCAGTCACCGGACAGGATTCGCACGCCGACCGCGAGCGGCACGATGACGGCGAGGACGAGCTGCGGCAGGTAGCGGGAGAAGTAGCCGTCCAGCGCGTCGACGCCCCGCGTCGCCACCGTGGCCAGCTCCCCTCCGCGCTCGCCGGAGAGCCAGGCCGGGCCGAGCCGTACGGCCTGGGCCAGCAGCCGCCCGCGCAGCTGCGACTTGACCGCCGCCGACGAACGGTGCGCGGCGACCTCCTGCAGCCACGCGACGAGCGCCCGGCCGGCCACGACGCCGAGCAGGAGCAGCAGCGGCGTGCGCAGCGCGGCGAGCGACGCGCCGCCGAGGAACGCCCGCGCGATCAGGTCGGCCAGCAGCGTGGCCTGCGCGATGACCAGCCCGGCCGTGGCGGCCCCGAGAGCCACGGACAGGGCCAGGTAGACCCGGGTGGTGCGGGCGTACCGCAGCAGCCGGGGGTCGAGCGGCTTCACCGGACCGGCCGCGGTGAGGCCTGCGGCTGCCGGGGTGTGGGCGGCACGCCGATCCGCCGGCGGAACACCCAGTAGGTCCAGCCCTGGTAGAGCAGCACCATCGGGGTGATCGCCAGGGCGACGATCGTCATGATCTTCAGCGTGTACGGCGAGGCGGCGGCGTTGGAGGTGGTGAGCCCGTTCGCCGCGGCGATCGTCGACGGCATGACGTACGGGAACAGCGCGAGGAAAATCGTCACGACGGCGAGCACGATGGCCGCGCCGGTGCCGGCGAAGGCCCAGCCCTCCCGGCCCCGCGCGTTCGCCAGCGCCGCGCCGGCCAGCGCGAGGGCCGCCGCCGCGACCGCTGGCCAGGTGACCGGCTTGCCGTACAGCAGCTGGGTGAGCAGCAGGTACGCCCCACCGGCCACGATCGCGGCGGCCACGGCCAGGCGCGCGACCCGGCCCGCCCGCCGCCGTACCTCGCCGGTCGTCTTGAGCGCCACGAAGACCGCGCCGTGCAGCACGAACAGCGTCAGCGTGGCGAGCCCGCCGAGCAGCGCGTACGGGTTGAGCAGGTCCACGACGGTTCCGGCGTACTCGTGGGCGGCGTTCAGCGGCACGCCGCGCACGAGGTTCGCGAACGCCACGCCCCACAGGAACGCCGGCACGAGGCTGCCCCAGAACAGCGCCCGGTCCCAGCGGCGGCGCCACGGCGCGTCGTCGCGCTTGCCGCGGTACTCCAGCGCGACGGCGCGCACGATCAGCGCGAGCAGGATCGCCAGCAGCGGCAGGTAGAAGCCGCTGAAGAGCGTGGCGTACCACTCCGGGAACGCGGCGAAGGTGGCCCCGCCGGCGACGATGAACCAGACCTCGTTGCCGTCCCAGACCGGGCCGATCGTGGTGAGGATCACGCGGCGTTCGGCCTCGTCCCGGCCGAGCACCGGCAGCAGGACGCCGACCCCGAAGTCGAAGCCCTCCAGGAAGAAGTAGCCGGTCCACAGGAAGGCGATGAGGATGAACCAGACGGTCGTGAGGGCCATGACGCGTCTCCCCCTCTCAGTAGGCGAACGTGAGCGACGGCTCGGCGCGGTCGTCCCCGCCGAGGGTTTCCTCCTCGGAGGGCGGACCGGCCTTGGCGTACCGGATCAGGAGCCGCGTCTCGATCACGAGGAGCACGCCGTACAGGGCGGTCAGGGACAGCAGCGAGACGAGCATGGAGGTGGCGCCGACGCCCGGCGAGACGCTCGCGGACGTCTTCAGCACCCCGTACACCGACCAGGGCTGGCGGCCCATCTCGGTGAAGATCCAGCCGGCCGAGTTGCCGATGAACGGCAGGGTGAGCGAGGCGACGCCGGCCCGCCAGACCCAGCGGTTCGCGGGGAGCCGCCCGCGCCGGGTCAGCCACAGGCCGAGCAGGGCGATGCCCGCGGTGAGGAACCCGATGCCGGCCATGAGCCGGAAGTTCCAGTACGCGAGCGGCACGATCGGCCGGTACTCGCCCGCGCCGTACTTGGCCTGCTCGGCGGCCTGCACGTCGTCGATGCCGAGCACCTTGCCGTCGAAGTGGCCGGTGGCCAGGAACGACAGCACGCCGGGCACCTTGACGCTGAAGATCTCGCGGCCTCCGTCGAGCGTGCCGACGGTGAAGATCGAGAAGGACGCGGGCCGTTCGGTGGTGTACAACGCCTCGGCGGCGGCCATCTTCATCGGCTGCTGCGCGGTCATCACCTTGCCCTGCTGGTCGCCGGTGACGGCGACGCCGAGCGAGGCGACGAACGTGACGACCAGTGCCATCCGCAGCGAGGGCCGGAAGACCTCGACGTGCCGGCGCCGGGCCAGGTGCCAGGCGCTGATCCCGACGACGAACAGACCGGCGGTGACGAAGGCGGCGGTGATCGTGTGCGGGAAGGCGACGAGCATGGTCGAGTTGGTCAGCACGGCCCAGAAGTCGGTGAGCCGGGCACGGCCGGTGGCGGTGTCGAGGTGGTAGCCGACCGGGTGCTGCATCCAGGAGTTGGCGGCGAGGATGAAGTACGCCGACAGCAGGGTCCCGACCGAGACGATCCAGATGCAGGCGAGGTGGATCCGCTTGGGCAGCCGGTCCCAGCCGAAGATCCACAGGCCGAGGAAGGTCGACTCGACGAAGAAGGCGAGCAGGCCCTCGATCGCGAGCGGCGCCCCGAAGATGTCACCGACGAACCGGGAGTAGGCGCTCCAGTTCATCCCGAACTGGAACTCCTGCACGATGCCGGTCACGATGCCCATCGCGAAGTTGATCAGGAAGAGCTTGCCCCAGAACTTGGTGGCACGCAGGTAGTGCCGCTTGCCGGTGCGCACCCACGCCGTCTGCAGCCCCGCGACGAGGGCGGAGAGCCCGATCGTCAGGGGGACGAAGAGAAAGTGGTAGACGGTGGTGATCCCGAACTGCCACCGGGCGATGTCGAGCGGATTCATTCCGCGGCCCCCATATAACTACTACGACGTGTAGTACTACCTCTCGTCGTAAATACTACCGGCCGTAGTACTACACGCCGTCGTAATCTAGGCCACACCCAGCCAGCGCGTCAGGGCGGTCTCGAGGCCGGCGGGGTCGCCGTCGGCCGACGCCCAGGCCACGAAGCCGTCGGGACGCACCAGCAGGCCGCTCACCCCGGCGCCGGCCGAGCTTCCCCGGACCAGCGTCAGCCGCCCGGCGTACGGCTCGGCCAGAGCCGCAAGCCGGTCGTCTCCGGCGAGATCGACGAGCAGGGTCCGGCCCTCATGGGCGTGGTCGGCGAGCCGGGTGCCGTCGTCGAACCGGAGGCCGGGCACGGCCGAGCCGACCAGCGGGTGGCCGTCCCCCAGGTCGTAGCGCTGCCACAGCCCGGAGATCCGCTTCACGTAGTAGGTCGCCCCGTCCCGGGTGCCGAGGAAGTCGGAGACCACACCCCTGAGCGCCCGGCTGTCGGCGTCGCCGCGCATCACGGCCACCTGCGCACGCGTCCATTCGAGCACCCAGGCGCCGATCGGATGCCGTTCGCCGGTGTAGGTGTCGAGCAGGCCCTCGGGCGCCCACCCGCGCACGGTGGCGGCGAGCTTCCAGCCCAGGTTGACGGCGTCGCCGAGCCCGAGGTTCAGGCCCTGGCCACTGAAGGGCGAGTGCACGTGGGCGGCGTCGCCGCACAGGAGCACGCGACCGCGCCGATAGGTCGTCGCCTGCCGCGCGTTGTCCGTGTAGCGCCCGGCGCTGCCGATGACCTCGGTGACGCGGACGTCGACGCCGCTGACGCGCCGCAGGCTGGCCTCGATCTCGGCCGCGGTGACCGGCGCCTCCCGGTCCGCCGGGGGGCCGTCGAACTCGACGGTGCGCACCCGGCCCGGCATCGGCCCGTGGACGTAGACGCCGGCAGGGGTGTACTGCCAGCCCCGCCCCAGGCGCTCCGCCCCCTCCACGGTGACCACCGCGTGGCGGCCCGTGATCCGCGGGTCGGTGCCGGGGAACTCGAAGCCCGCCAGGCGCCGGACCAGACTGCGGCCGCCGTCACAACCGACGAGCCACCCCACGCGCACGTCGCCCCGGCCGTCCAGGTGAACGGTGACGCCGGTCTCGTCCGCGTCGAACCCGCGCACCTCGACCCCGCGCCGGACCTCGACGCCGAGCTCGGCCGCGCGCCGGCCGAGGATCCGTTCCACCTCGACCTGCGGGACCTGGAGGTACCAACCGGACCGTCCCCGGCCACGCAGCTCGGGATCCTCCTCGTCGACGGGGCCCGCCGGCACCTGGATCCCGCCGAAGTGCCCGACGGAAGGCCGCCCCGGGCCGGCGGCCCTGGACCTGTCGGGGAGCAGCGCCTCCACCGCGGGGAGCAGCGCCTCCACCGCGGGGAGCAGGCCGCGCCGCTCGAAGGCCTCCGCGGAGGCGGTGTTGATCGCTCCCGCCTTGACGGCGGTGTCGGGCTCCTCCCGCCGTTCGGCGACGAGCACCCGGACCCCCGCCAGCCCCAGTTCGGTGGCGAGCATCAGGCCGACCGGCCCGGCGCCCGCCACGAGCACGTCGTAGTCCGTACGGCCGGTGTCCGCGGCGGGCGCGGTCTTCGTGGACATCTGGTCTTCTTCCGCAGAGGGCAGGGTCACGAACGGCATTCTATGCTTCAAGAACACTGATCGTGTCAACCAGAACGCTGCTCGCCTGTGGCTAGACTGTGCCGCATGGCATCACCCGCTGAGCGACGGCGCGCGGCGCGGCACCAGCAGCCCCTGGCCGACGACACCACCGCGACCCGTCGCGGGCCGTCGGCGGGGCGCAAGAAGCCGATCACCGTGGAGGCCATCGTCGAGACCGCACTCGGCATCGTCGAGCGCGAGGGATACGACGCCCTGACGATGCGACGAGTGGCCACCGCGCTCGAAACGGGCCCCGCGTCGCTCTACGCCCACGTCGTCAACAAGGAGGACCTGGACGACCTCCTCATCGGACGGCTCTGCGCCGAGATCGAGCTCCCCGAACCGGACCCGCGCACCTGGCGCGCGCAGATCATCGACGTCTGCGCCCAGCTCCGTGACCAGTACCTGCGCTACCCCGGCGTCTCCCTGGCGGCGCTCGCCGTGGCCCCCACGAACCTGGAGACCCTGCGCGTGAGCGAGGGCATGCTCGGCATCGTGCTGGCGGGCGGCGTCGACCCGCGGACGGCCGCCTGGGCGATCGACGCGCTGACCCTCTACGTCAACGCCTTCTGCCTCGAGACCTCTCTGATGGACCGGCATGTCGACCAGGAGGGGTGGGCCGTCGGCCGGGACGAACTCTTGCGCCGGTTCGCCGCGCTGCCCGGCGCCTTCCCCCACACGAAGCGGTACGCGGCCGAGCTCACGTCCGGCACCCCCCTGGACCGGTTCGAGTTCACCCTCAACCTGATCGTCGGCGGCCTCGGCGCCCGCGACTAGTGCCTCACGGTCGCGCGGGGATCACCGGAGCTCGATCATTCCCCGCGGCCCAGGCGGTACGCGGGGAGGATCTGCGCCGCGTCCCGCCGCAGGTCGTCCTCGTCCTTTGCGGGACCTCCGGCGCTTTCCCAGATCATCCTCATCGCGTGGTCCAGCCAGTCGGCGTCCAGGCGTAGCCAGTGCTCGGCCAGGTGCCTCAGGACGAGCCGGCGGAAACGGCGGCGGGTATGGCGGTCGGCCGGCGCGAACCCGAAGAGCGCGATCTGCAGGCACGCCTCGAAGGCCTCGGTGAGCTCTTCGGGCCCTTCGTCGCGTCCGAGTTCCAGCCACAGACGGATCAACGCGTGCGCCGCCGACAGCGGGGGCCTTTCGCCGTGCACGTGAAATGTCGCAACGGCGCTGCCCAGCTCCCCGGCCAGCGGTTCGAGGGCGTGGACGAGGACGTCGTCGCCGTCATCGCACAGGACCCGCGCCTGCCGGCGGAGGAGGCCGGCGTCCGTCCGGATCCAGGCCAGCCACCTCAATCCGCGGGTTCGGTTGGGGTGTCCCGGGGCGATGTCGTAGGTCCAGAACGGATCGGTGGGCGAGAGTTCGCCGTCGGAACGCCCTCTTATCCGCAGTTGCCGCCGATCGCCCTCCCACACGCGGTCGAGGTCGAGGAACTCGACGAAGGCGAGCCAGCCTTCCGGGGGAAGCTGGGAACGCCAGAGAAGGGCGATCCTGCGCCATTCCGCGACCGGATCACTCGCGTTGGGGAACAGCTCGTCACCGGTGAGCTCGCCGCCGGTGAGCAGCAGGAGGAGCACCAAGTTGGCCGAATAGACCGCGGGCCCGCGCGGCACCGTGACCGGCTGGGGGGCGTAGTCGGCGTGGCGGGTGTCCCGTCTCGGGACCAGGGCGTCGTGAAAGAGCTCGAGGAACAGATCCCGGAACAGGACGCGCTGCTCCTCGGTAATGTCCTGGAGCCGTTCCTCCACGAAGCCCACGGTCGTGTTACGCATCGTGAGGGGCATGAACGACAGGACGGCGTGCAGGTACGCTTCGTCGATCGGCACGTGCCGGCCACGCTCCCTCGTCCGGCTCATCAGTTCGGCCAGCTCGGCGATCTCGTTGACGACGCACCGGGCGACGAGGAACTCGCCGAAGGTGGCGTGGAGGAACTCATACGTCGAGAGGCGCCGGTCGTCGCGCGTGGCCTGCGCCTCGTGGACGAAGAAGAACCGGCCGAGAACGATCTGGGCGGCGGTCAGCCGGGAGCGGAGGCCCGCCGGTGCCATCGGCTGGTCGACGTCGGCGGCGAGCGCCGCGAGGTCGGCGTCGAGTTCGACCTCGGTAATCCACTGCCGGCCCCGGTTGAACATCGCGAACGCCACCAGCGACAGGTGCGTCAGCTCGCGCTCGACCGCTCGCTGGAAGTCCGGCCGCGCGAGTGCGGCTCCGGCCTTGCGGACCTCCCGCTCCGCGAAGTCGTGCAGGAGCCGCTCGTAGAGCTCGCCCTGACCGAGGGAGGCGTCGCTGCCGCGCAGCCGGTTCCGGCCGGCGTCGTAGAGGGCGAGCATCAGGAGGAGGAGCGGCTGGCGCGCGAGTTCGCCCTGGGCCAGCACCGCCTCGGAGGTCAGGGGCCGCCAGCCGGCGTTGGTCTCGTTGGTCTCGTTCCACACGCGAAGCCATGCGCCGACCTGCCGTTCGCGGAACGGCTCCAGGCGCACCGCCACCATCCCCGCGACCGGACGGGCCCGGTCGGCGACGGCCGTCCGGCTCGTCACCCACACCGCCACCGGACGCCCCTGATCGGCCTCACGACTCTGGAATTCGGCGACCTTCTGCAGATAGTCGGTCTGGCTGACCCCGGTCGCCTGCAACAGCTCGTCGAACCCGTCCAGTAAGACCACCGGGAGCGCGTCGCCCCTGCTGCGCGCGAGCTCGGGCCAGGACAGGGTCTCTCCGGTGGCGGTTCGCACGGCATGCTCGATCTGCGCCTGCAGATCCGCGTCGGCGGGCACCTCGCGAAGTTCGACGCGTACGGTCAGGAACTCGCTCGGCGGCAGCCTCGCCGCCAGGATCCGGGTGAGCACCGACTTTCCCGACCCGGGCTGGCCGAGGACCATCAGGGGAGCGCGGGTCGCCTCCGGGACGGTGAGACGGCCGAGCAGGAAGGCCTCCAGGTCCTCCCGTACGGGCTGCTCCTCCCACCAGGACTCCTCCCCCACGCCCTCGGGCCGGTCGACCACGGCGGTGCGGTAATCGGGGTTCACGTAGGCCATGCCGAGTGACGGCAGGCGGACCCCCGGGAACGCGTCGTTGGAGGTCAGGATCGGCCGGTCCAGCGCCGCGCGGTAGGCGCGGGAGAGACTCAGCCGCCGCTCGTCCGGAAGCCGGCCCGTCGCGATGCCGGCGAGGGTCCGTTCCAGTCCCGCGAGGGCGCCGCCCAGCTCCCGGAGCCGCTCCCGCGTGGCCTGATGGTCCACCGCGTTCGCCCAGAAGGCGACCTCGGGGAACTCCACCGCGAGCCGGCGGAACAGCTCCTCGTAGCGCACCACGGCCCGGCCCGGCGTCTCGGTGATGAGCGTCCCGGTCAGCCGGTCCCGCTGCGTCTCGTCGAGCCGGTCCCAGGCGGCGAGCCCGGAGAGGAAGCGCACCACCTCCTTCGAGAGCCCCCCGTAGAAACCGCCGAGGGTGTCGAGCGTCACCTCGTACGGCCACTGCGGCGCGGGCATCGGGACCTCCGCCTTGAGCAGGCCGGTGGCCAGGTCGGCCGGCCGGTTCGTCCCCGGCGGGCCGCCTCCCGCGAGCGCCACCTGCTCCGACGGCTCGATCCGCTCGACGTCGAAGGGCAGATCCAGGCCGGCGAGCGCCTCGAAGTAGGCCGTGAGGACGATGACGGCGTGGGCCGCCGCCAGCCGCTCACTGCGCTGGAAGCGGTCCAGCCCCCGGATCCGGTCGCCCAGCTCGGTGACCAGAGCGCCGCTGAGCCGGGCCAGCTCCCCGCGGGCGTCGAAGAGGCTGAGGACGAACGCGCCGCCCGTCGCCGAGGCGGCCAGCAGCAGCCCGCCGCTGAGCCGGTCCAGAGCCTTGGCGGTGCCGCTCTGCCCGCCCAGCAGGCGAACCGCGTCCCGATAACTCAGCCCCATCGTCCACCTCGCCCCGGAACGGTGCCAGCGGCCGGACGACCTGAGCGGCCACCGCGGCTCGCCCCACCCAAGCACGGCCCCCGACCGCGGGCCACCCCGATGCGGACGTTCCGCTCGAACGCGGTGGCCGTTCGTGGTCAGGGTCGTCGCTGGCGCGGGACGATCGGCGGTTCTCGCCGCTCGTCGTCGGCGGGTGGGCGGGCGCCCGGCGGCAGGGTCTTCACGCGCAGGCTGGAGCAGGACGGGCACGACGGGTCGATCCACGGCGGCATGCTCGCCGTCCCCTTGTAGCGCCAGGTGACCACCTGGCCGCCGCGGCCGTCGTCGCAGTGCCACGCCTCGTACACGCCCTCCCAGGCGTGCTGGCACGTCAGGCAGTTGAAGGGCCAGGTCTGAAGGATGATGTGCGGTTCTCTCATGACTCGCTGCGCTCCTGGAAATCCGGCAGGACGTGCTGGCAGATCACCGTGGGCGCGGACCCCGGACGGGCGCGCGAGGATGAGCGGTCGCGGCGGCTCGGAGCGGCCGGGACCACGTCGCGGCGTGTGTCAGGGGTGCGCCGGCGCCGTCACGTACGCGAGGAGCACAGATCGATCAGCAGGCCCGCACCCGCGTGTGCCGCGGGCGGACGCGACCAGCGGCCGCCGGAGCGGACGCCCGCCGGCCGGGCGGCCGCGCCGGCGTCCGGCGTGGCCGGCAGGAGCCACGGCACCGCCGCGGCATGCCACGGCCCGAGCGCGCGCTGCTGCGCCGAGCCGCGGTGGTCGATGACGCCGCACGGCGGGTGGTGGTGCGGGTGGGGCGCCGGCGCGCACGGGCGGCCGGCGTCGGCGACGCTGTCGGTGTCCGGCGTCTCGCCGCGGCTCGGCTCGGCGGGCGGCGGCGTGCCGGAGGCCGATGAGACGCACGCTCGCGTCGTGGCGCTCAGCACACCGGCGTGGACGTTCGGCGGGCACAGACTCGAATGGATCACGACGCCCGCGAACACGAACAGCCACAGCACCCAGCGGTGTCCGTGGGCGGCGTTCGTACGCGGGTCCGTAATCATCAGGCGGCATACTACTCTCGGTAATCATCGGCTACGAAGAGTGGAAATCGCCTGGCACACCGGCCATTCACCCGGCCGCGAAGACGAGAGATCGCCATGGTTTCCGCCGGCCACCCGCCTCTCGGCCGTCGCCGATCACGACCTCGGGTCGTCGAAACGCCGCAGCGTACGGCGATGCCACATGATCAAGACGCCCGGATACCGACCAGAACGCGCCACTTCGGGCCGTTGATCATGCGACACCGGCCTGCCTCGCACAACAGATTTCGTTGACTGTCAGTAATCGACATGTGACAGTGAGCAACGCGCCATTCGTCGGCGAATCCAGGACGACAGGCGCGGTGGTGCCGCCGCGGTAAGGAGAAGACATGCTGGTTCGCAGGCCCTCATCCGGCTCCTCCCCATTCCTACCCGCGGTGATGGCGATGACCGGGCTCGCGTTGTCCGCCGCCGCGCTCACCCCGGACTCCGCCGGCGCCGTCTCCCGCCCACGAGCAGGCCGCGCGCATGCGGCCCGAACGGCGGGGACCACCGCCTGCGGCGGCTCGCAGACCGTCGCCTACTCCCCCGGCCTGACGACGCGGCCGCAGGAGATCACCATCCACGGCACGTCCACGCTCATCCGGTGCGTCTCCAGCGCGGACCCGGCCATCACCGCCGCCCGGTCGACCTTCCACGCCACCGGCCGGCTGTCCTGCGTCTCCGGCCGGTACTCCGGCACCCGGAAGGTCACCTGGAACAACGGCCGGACCAGCACGATGTCCTTCACCGCGGTGGTCTCGGTCAACGCCGGCCAGAGCGTGGTCGCGATCAAGGGCACGGTCACCGACGGGGAGTTCGACGGGCAGAAGTGGAGCGCGGCCTACACGATGTCCACCGCCCGGCCCCAGTCCTGCGCCACCAGAGAGGGCCTGCCCACGGTCGCGGGCCGGCTGCTGCTGACCGTCGGCTCGGCCGTCCCGGGCGCCGCGGCCCCGGACCTGTCCCGCCCGACCCGCCACTGACCCACCGCCGGACATGTGCCGTACCACATTGGTCGGCTCCGAGTCATGGAGGCCTCCCATGTGGAGCGACCGGGGCCGGCGGTCTAGGTTCGCTGGCATGAGTGGTGAGACGGCGAAGCACCGGGAGCTGACCGGCAGGACCGCGGTCGTGACCGGCGGGGCCAGTGGCATCGGGCGGGCCTGTGCGCGGAGGCTCGCCGAGGCGGGCGCGCATGTGATCGTGGTGGACGTCAGCGCCGACGGGGCCAAGGAGGCCGCGAGCGAGGCCGGCGGGGAGTTCCGGGTGGCCGACCTGTCCGAACCGGACGTCGTGGACACCCTGGATCTGGCCGCCGACATCCTCGTCAACAATGCCGGCCTGCAGCATGTGGCGCCGGTGCACGAGTTCCCGCCGGAGGAGTTCGCGCGGATCCAGCGGCTCATGGTGGAGACGCCCTTCCGCCTGGCGCGCCGGCTCCTTCCCGGCATGTACGCCCAGGGCTGGGGGCGCATCGTCAACGTCTCCTCGGTGCACGGGCTCGTCGCCTCGCCGTACAAGGTCGCCTACGTCACGGCCAAGCACGCCATCGAGGGCATGTCCAAGGTGATCGCGCTCGAGGGCGCCGAGCACGGCGTGACCTCCAACTGCGTCAACCCCTCCTACGTCCGTACGCCGCTGGTGGAGAAGCAGATCGCCGCGCAGGCCCGGGCGCACGGCCTCAGCGAGACGGAGGTCGTCGAGCAGGTCATGCTGGAGCCGGCCGCGATCAAGCGGCTGCTCGAACCCGCCGAGGTCGCCGACGTGGTGGCCTACCTGTGCTCCGAACAGGCGGCGTTCATCACCGGCTCCTCGATGCCGATCGACGGAGGCTGGACCGCGCACTGACCCGCGAGAACACCCCCCGTGAACACCCGGATCTTCTTCGAACTGCTCGCCCGTGAGGCGCCGGCGGTCGACTTCGAGACGCCGATCGCCGAGGCGAGGGCCGCCGGCGCCTCCCCCGCCGACCTCGCCGAGCTGGAACAGGCCAAGACGGCCGCGTTGCGCGTACGCGCGCTGCTGGCCCGGCGGGCGCGGCGGGAGGTGGAGCTGTCCGCGCTGTTCGAGACCGCGAGCGACCTGGCCGGGCTGCGCGACCTCGACGCGGTGCTGAACGCCATCGTGCGCCGGGCGCGCCAGCTGCTGGGCGCCGACGTCGCGTACATGACGCTGAACGACCCGAGCCGCGGCGACACGTACATGCGCGTCACCGACGGCTCCATCTCGCGTGCCTTCCAGACGCTCCGGCTGCCGCTCGGCTCCGGGCTCGGCGGGCTGGTCGCGCAGACCGGCGCGCCGTACGCCAGCTCCGGCTACCTGAACGACGAACGGTTCCGGCACACCGGGTCGATCGACGGCGGGGTCACCGAGGAGGGGCTCGTCGGCATTCTCGGAGTGCCGATGCGGCTCGGCGAGCGGGTCATCGGCGTGCTGTTCGCCGCCGACCGGTCCGAACGCTCCTACGCCCAGGAGGAGGTGGCGCTGCTGTGCTCGCTGGCCGCCCACGCCGCGGTCGCGATCGACAACGCCCGCCTGCTCCAGGAGACCCGCGTCACGCTGGAGGAGCTGAGCGCGGCCAGCGAGGCCGCACGAGTGCGCGGCGACGCGGTCGAACGGGCCGCGCGGGCGCACGACCGCATGACCGACCTGGTCGTACGGGGCGGCGGCGTCGAGGACGTCGCGTCGGTGGTGACCGACATCCTCGGCGGCTCACTCGTCGTGCTGGACGCCGACGGCCGCCGCCTCGCCGAGGTCGGCCGGGTCGATCGGGTGGACGAGGATCTGATCACGCGAGCGCGCACGCTGGGTCGTACGGCGCGGCGGGGCGACCTGCGGGTCATCCCGATCGGCGCGGGCGCGGAGGTGCTCGGCACGCTGGCGCTGCACGCCGCCGGTGACATCGCCGACGCCGACGAGCGGATCCTGGAACGCGCCGCCCTGGTCATGGCGCTGCTGCTGCTGTTCCGCCGCAACATGACCGAGGTCGAGGGCCGGGTACGCGGCGAGCTGCTGGACGACCTGGTCGCCGGGCACGTCTCGGACCCGGACGCGCTCGACGCCCGCGCCCGCCGGCTGGGCGTCGACCTGGGCGCCGACCACGTCCTCGTCGTCGCCAGACACGGCGGCCGGCGCGAGCGGGCGGCGTTCTGGGCGTCGTCGTTCTCCGCGGCCGAACACGGCCTCAGCACCGCCTACTCCGGTGAGGTGGTGCTGCTGCTGCCCGGCCATCGTCCGGAGGAGGCCGCCGCCCGCGTCGCCAAGGAACTCGGGGCCGCGCTCGGCCTGCCCGCCACCGCCGGCGCGGCCGGCCCGGTCGACCTGCCCGGCGGCGCGGACGCGGCGCGCCGGGAGGCACGGCGCTGCGCCGACGCGCTGCTGGCCCTCGGCCGCGAGGGCGACGGCGCGAGCGCGGACGGCCTGGGCTTCGTCGGGCTGCTGATCGGCGAGGGCGGCGACACGGGCGCGTTCGTCGAGCGCACGCTCGGCCCGGTCATCGCCTACGACGAACGCCGGGGAACGGCGCTGACACTGACGATGGCGATCTACTTCGGCACCGGCGGCAGCCTCGCGCGCACCGCCGAGCGGCTCCACATCCACACCAACACCGTCACCCAGCGGCTGGAGCGGATCGGCCGGCTCATCGGCGCCGACTGGCAGCGGGCCGACCGGGCGCTGCAGATCCAGCTCGCGCTGCACCTGCACCGCCTGCGCGGCAGCCTCCCGCTCTGACCGGCCCCTCGCGTTCACGCTCTGACCGGCTCCCCGTTCTCCCTCTCGCCGACGGGTACGGTCGCCCCGTCCGCGGCGCGCTCGCGGCGGCCGGCCGTCAGCCAGGCGGCGGTGCCCCAGATGCCGCGCCGGAAGACCAGCACGGTGAGGGCGAACACGGTCCCCGTGACGATGCCGGTCTCCTCGAAGCCGGCCGTGGACAGGTAGTCGCCCAGCTCGACGATCAGGACCGCGCCGAGCACGCCGCCCCACAGTGTGCCGATGCCGCCGAGGACGACCATCATCACGACCTGGCCCGAGGTGGTCCAGTACACCTCCTCCAGCGAGACGAAGCCGTGCCCCATGGTGAACAGTCCCCCGGCCAGCCCGGACAGCCCGGCGGACAGCACGAACGCGAGCAGCTTGTACCGGTCGACCGGGTAGCCGAGCGCACGGGCGCGCGCCGGGTTGTCGCGCACCGCGACCAGCACCCGACCGAACGGCGAACGCACCACGCGCCAGGCGAACCACAGCCCGAGCACGGCGATCGGCAGGCCCGCGTAGTAGAAGAAGAACGGGTCGGACAGGTCGACGCCGAAGAAGTCGCGCGGGATGCCCTGCAGCCCGTTCTCCCCACCGGTCAGGCCGCGCCACTGGTTCGCGACGAAGTAGACCAGCTGCGCGAACGCCAGCGTCACCATGGCGAAGTAGATGCCGGTGCGCCGCACCGACAGCCAGCCGATCGGCACCGCCAGCACGGCCGCGGCCAGCGCTCCGCCGAGCACCGCGACCGGGAACGGCAGCCCGCTGTGCAGCGCGATCAGCCCGGTCAGGTACGCCGAGGAGCCCCAGAACGCCGCGTGCCCGAACGACAGCAGCCCGGTGAAGCCGAGCAGGAGGTCGACCGCCACCGCGAACAGGGCCCAGCAGACCATGTCCATCGCGACCGGCGGATAGATCAGCCACGGCAGGGCGAGCGCCACCAGCAGGCCCGCGGCGAGCAGGACGGGCCGGGCGGCCAGTCTCCGGAGGATCACGCGACTCCCTCCTCGCGTCCGAACAGCCCCGCGGGCCGCCAGAGCAGGACGACGACCATGAGGATGAACACCAGCGTCTGCGACAGCGACGGCAGGTAGAAGTTCGTCACGGCGGTGAGCACGCCGACCGCGAAGCCGGACACCACCGAGCCGAAGATCGAGCCGAGCCCGCCGATCACGACCACCGCGAAGACCGCGATGATCAGGTCCGATCCCATGAGCGGGTTGACCGCGCGCATCGGCGCGGCCAGCACCCCGGCGAGCCCGGCCAGCGCGATCCCGGCGCCGAACACCGGGGTGACCCACCGCCCGACGTCGATGCCGAGCGCGCGGGTCAGCTCCGGCCGTTCGGTGGCGGCCCGGACGATCATCCCCGCCCGCGTACGGGACAGCGCGTACCAGACCACCAGGCAGGCGACGACCGCGACGCCGAGCACGAACACCCGGTACGACGGATAGGAGAACAGCCCGAGGTTCACCGAGCCGGACAGCGCGGACGGGCGCGGGTACGGCTGGGACTGCACGCCGTACTCCCGTTTGACCAGGTCCTGCAGCACGAGCGCGATGCCGAAGGTGAGCAGGAAGTTGTACAGCGGGTCGAGCGCCGCGAGCCGGCGGACCAGCAGCCGTTCGACGGCCACCCCGACGACGCCGAGCACGACCGGTACGACGGGCAGCGCGATCCAGAAGCTCACGCCCCAGTGGTCCAGCAGCACGTACGCGCCGAACGCGCCGAGCATGTAGAAGGCGCCGTGGGCGAAGTTGACCACGCCGAGCATGCCGAAGATGACCGCCAGGCCCAGGGCCAGCAGGGCGTAGAACGCCCCGCTGACGAGGCCGTCGAATGCCTGTTGCAGCATCAGAGCCCGCAGGCCGCGTCGGGCTGCTGGAACGCCTGGTCCGCGGGAATGGTCTTGAGGATCTTCTCGTAGTCCCAGGGCTCCTTGACCTCAGCGGACGGCTTCACCTGGGCGAGATAGGCGTCGTGCAGCAGGAGGTGGTCCTGCGCGCGGATCGTGCCGTTCTTGGCGAACACGTCGCCGAACTTGTAGCCCTCCAGCTGCTTGACCACGGCGTCGGACTTGTCGGTGCCGGCGCGCTGGACCGCCTCGAGGTACTGCAGGGCGGCGGAGTAGTTCGCCGCGTGCGCGAAGGTCGGACGCTTGCCGGTCTTGGCCAGGAACCGGTCCGCCCAGGCCCGGTTGTCCGGGCTCGCGTTCCAGTACCAGGCGTCGCTGAACTTCGTGCCCGCCAGGGCGTCCGGGCCGACCGAGTGGATGTCGGTGAGGAACATCAGCCCGACGGCCAGCCCGATGCCCTTCTTCCTCAGCCCGTACTCGTTGTACTGCTTGACGAGGTTGACCAGGTCACCGCCGGCCTGCATGGCGCCGAGCACCTGCGGCTTGGGGTTCAGCCCGGGCGCCTTGAGCAGGAACGTGGAGAAGTTGTCGCTGGGGAACGGTGTCGGGTCGTTCTTGACGATCGTGCCGCCGGCGCCCTTGATCGCGGCACTGAAGCTCTTGGTCATGTCCTGCCCGAACGCGTAGTCCGGGTAGATGATGTACCAGTTCTTCGCGCCGTCCTGGGTGATGGTGTCGCCGGTGCCGTGCGCCAGCATGTAGGTGTTGTAGCCGTAGTGGAACGTGTACTTGTTGCACTGCGCGCCCTCCAGCGCGGTGGTGCCCGCGCCGATGTCCATGAAGATCTTCTTCTTGGACTTGGCGACGCCCGCCACGGCGAGGGCGGCCGAGGAGGTCGGCACGTCGAGGATGATGTCGGCGCGCTGCCGGTCGTACAGCTCCTGGGCCTTGGAGCTCGCGACCTCCGGCTTGTTCTGGTGGTCGGCGGTGGTGACCTCGATCTTCTTGGCCACGGCCTTGCCGCCGTACTTGGCCTTGAAGTCGGCGATCGCCATCTTGACCGCCTCGACGCTGGCCTTGCCCGAAAGGTCGGCGTAGACGCCGGACTGGTCGTTGAGGACGGCGATCTCGATCTTGCCGTCGCTGATCTTCCCGCCGCCTCCGCCGGGACCGCCGTTGCATCCGGCGGTGACCAGGGCCACCCCGGCGGCCAGCGCGGCCGTACGACGATAAGTCCTCATCGCGTTCTCCTTCAGATTCCGAGGTAGCCGAGGAGCTCGTGCTCGCGCGCCTTGACCTCGGCGTTGTCCATCGATTCGGCGATCCGGCCCTCGGCGAGCAGGTAGTGCCGGTCGGCCACCGTGGCGGCGAAGTGCACGTTCTGCTCGATGAGCAGGACGGTGACGCCCTGGTCCTTGACGTCGCGCAGGATCCCGCCGATCTGCTGGACGATCAGCGGGGACAGGCCTTCGGTCGGCTCGTCGCACAGCAGCAGCCGCGCGCCCATCCTCAGCACCCGGGCGAGCGCGAGCATCTGCTGTTCGCCGCCGGAGAGCCTGGTGCCCGGCGAACGGCGCCGTTCGCGCAGCCGGGGGAAGGTGTCGTACACCTGGTCCAGCGACCACGGCTTCGGGCCGGCCACCGGCGGCAGCAGGAGGTTCTCCTCGACCGAGAGGTTCGCGTAGATCCCCCGGTCGTCCGGCACGTAGCCGAGCCCGCGCCGCGCCCGCCGGTGCGGCGCGAGGCGTGACACGTCGGCGCCGAGGAACTCCACCGTGCCCTCGGCCTGGGAGTGCAGACCCATGACGCAGCGCAGCAGGGTCGTCTTGCCGGCCCCGTTGCGGCCGACCAGGGTGACGATCTCGCCCTCGCCGACCTCCAGGGACACCTCGCGCAACGCCTGCGCCTCGCCGTACCAGGCGGACAGGCGGTCAATCCGTAGCATCGGCGTCTCCCAGGTAGGCGGCGACGACCCGGGGGTCGCGCCGGATCTCGGCGTACGGCCCCTCGGCGAGGACCCGGCCCGACTGCAGGACGGTGACCTTGTCGGCGAGCGAGGCGACGACGTTCATGTTGTGCTCGACCAGCACGACCGTCCGGCCGTCGCGTACGCGACCGATCAGTTCGACGGTGGCGTCGACGTCCTCGGCGCCCATGCCCGCGGTCGGCTCGTCCAGGAGCAGCACCTTCGGGTCCAGGGCGAGGGCCAGCGCCAGTTCGAGCGCCCGCTTGTGCCCGTACGAGAGCGCGCCCGCACGCGTGTCGGCCAGGTCGGCGAGGCGCACCTGCGCGAGCAGGTCCCGCGCGCGGTCGCCGAACCGGCCCAGCCGCTTGTCCGAACGCCAGAACCGCCAGCCGAGGCCGGTGCCGCCCTGCAACGCCAGCTCGACATGCTCCCGCGCGGTGAGCTGCGCGAACAGGCTCGTGATCTGAAAGGACCTGGCGACCCCGAGACGGGCGATCCGCTCGGGCGGCCGCCCGGACAGCTCGTGCTCGCCGAACGTCACGCGGCCCGCCGTCGGCCGCAGAAACCCGGTGAGGAGGTTGAACAGCGTCGTCTTGCCGGCGCCGTTCGGGCCCACGAGCGCGTGCACGCCGCCTTCGGGGACGTCGAGGTCCACGTCGTCGACGGCACGGAAGCCGCGAAACTCCTTGGCCAGGCCCCGGGCGCGCAGAACCGCTGCCATCCGCTCTCCTGCCGTTGTCGCGTCGATCACACCGTTCGTTGACCGGGAACCCTAGGACGCGGGTCAGCGACCGACCATGTGCCGCGAACACACATTCGGCCGCGAAGAGGCGTCCCTCTCCTCCACAGGACCCCGGTCACCACGGCCGCGACCGCCGGGTCCGCACCCCCCACGAGTGGCTGATGTGGGTCACGCACACCTCCGGTGGCGCGAAAGTGTGGCGGCGGCCGATGGAACGCGGTCGCCCGCGCGGTGACGATTACGGCGTTCTCGGGGGGCGCCGACGACGCAGGGAGACTTCATGCCGCGTATTCGCCTCCTCGCCGCGATGGCCCTGGGTCTCACGCTCACCGCGCCACCGGCCGTCGCGGCCTCCCCGCGCTCGTGCGAGGTCGCCGTGCCCGGCGCGGCGTACGAGGTCGGCGCGTGCCTGCCCGACCTGACCACGGCCGGCACCGTCGCCGACGGGCACAGCGACCCGGCGCAGTGGGTGGGCCTGCAACCGGCCGGGACGCGCAACCCGACCGGGGTGCCGGGCACGCAGATCGACGGCTACTTCCCCGACACCTCGACGCTGAACACCACGCACGGCTGGAACCACGACTCCCAGTTCGTGATCCGCCTGCCCGACCACTGGAACGGCGGACTCGTGGTCGCCGGCACGCCCGGGAACCGCGCGCAGTACGCCAACGACTTCACGATCTCCGACTGGGTGCTCGCCCGCGGGTACGCCTACGCGGCGACCGACAAGGGCAACGTCGGCTCGGCGTTCTACCGGGACGGACGGCGACCCGGCGACGCCGTCGCCGAGTGGAACACCCGCGTCACCCAGCTCGCCCGTGCGGCCAGGACGACGGTCGCCCGCAGGTACGGCCGGGCTCCCGCGCGGACGTACGCGGCCGGCATCTCCAACGGCGGCTACCTGGTCCGCTGGCAGCTGGAGAACCACCCGGAGCTGTACGACGGCGGCGTGGACTGGGAGGGCACGCTGTTCCGCGCGGACGGCCCGAACCTGTTCACCTACCTGCCGGCGCTGCTGAGGAACTACCCCGCCTACGCCGCCGGCTCCGCCGGGGCGCACCGGGCGCTGCTGGACGCCGGCCTCGCGCCCGGCTCGGAGTTCCTGTGGCCGTACCACGAGCAGGTCTACTGGGACCTGACCCAGCGGATCTACCGGGAGGAGTTCGACCCCTCCTACGACGGCGCCACCGAGGCGGGCACACCGTACTGCGCGAGCGGCACGCCGGGCTGTGACGCCGACTACGACTACGCCGCCCGGCCCCGCTCGGTGCACCGGGCGGTGGCCCGCGTGTCGCTGACCGGCCGGATCCGCAAACCGCTGATCACCCTCCAGGGCACGCTGGACACGCTGCTGCCGATCTCCCAGGACGGCGACGTGTACGCCCGCATGGTGCGCGGGCCGTTCCGCTACTACCGGGTCGAGGGCGGCAACCACGTCGACGGGCTGTACGACACGTATCCCGACCGGCTGCGGCCCATGTTGCCGTGCTTCCGCGCCGCGTTCACCGCGATGGAGGGCTGGTCGGCCGGCCACACGCCGCCGCCCAGCGCCACGCTGCCCAGGCCGGCCTCCGGAGACCTCGCCAACACCTGCTCGCTGGCGTCCTGACCAGCGAGCCGCTTGAGGAAAGGAGCACGATGAGATTAACTCTGCGCCGCCTCCGCCGGGGTGCCGTCGCCCTCGCGGCGACCGGCCTGCTCGGCACCGCCGCGACCGCGGTCGCCGCACCCGCCCACGCCGCCACGCTGGGCCGTTACAACGTCAGCGCCGTCTACGACTCGGGGGTGTCCTCCGGCGGCTTCATGGCCGACCAGCTCCACGTGGCCTACTCCGGCACGATCAAGGGCACCGGCGTCTTCGCGGGCGGCCCGTACCACTGCGCCCAGGGCAGCCTCACCACCGCCGAGCTGGCGTGCATGTACAACATCCAGAGCCGGAACCTGTCCTCGCTGGAGCAGACGGCCCGCACCCGGTCCGCGCAGGGCACGATCGACAACGTCGCGAACCTGTCGGGCCACCGCGTGTACGTCTTCCACGGCACCGCCGACACGACCGTCAGCGTCGGCTCCCCCAACGACCTCGTGCAGTTCTACGAGGACTTCGGCGCGAACGTGACGTACGACAACACGACCCCGGCGGCACACTCCTGGGTCAGCCCGCTCGGCCCGAACGCCTGCGGCACGAGCTACACCCCCTACATCAACAACTGCGGCACCGACCCGGAACGCACGATGCTCACCCACCTGTTCGGGTCGGTCGCCGCACCGGCCGCGAGCCCGTCCGGCAGCGTCGTGTCGTTCGACCAGAACGCCTACGCGCCCGGCGGCAGCGCGAGCGCGATCAGCATGGGCGCCACCGGCTACGCCTACGTGCCGCCCGCCTGCGCCTCGGGCACCTCGTGCCGGCTCATGGTCGCACTGCACGGCTGCCTGCAGGGCGCCGGCTCCATCGGCACGACGTTCGTCACCAAGGCGCACCTGAACGAGTACGGCGACACGAACAACATGATCGTCCTCTACCCGCAGGCCGTCGCGAACTTCGGCAGCAACCCCCAGGGCTGCTGGGACTGGTGGGGATACCTGAACGCGGGCAACTACGACACCCACGGCGGCGCCCAGATCACCGCGATCATGAACATGGTCCACGCCCTCGGCGGCTGACGCTCACCCCCGTACGGGCCCGCGCCACCACGGTGGGCGGGCCCGTCGTCGCTTTGCGTGCGCTGAGGACGGCTGTTGGACGCCAGCTCGGTGACGTGGTCGGCGATGCGTACTGTCCTTCGGCAAGCCGCCGGCACTCAAGTAGATATCATTGTTCTTTAGTGGATACCATCGCTCTTTGTGATCTCTCCACTGCGACCTGGGGACCCTGCGCGGATAGGTCCGTACCGGTTGGAGGGCCGGCTGGGCGCGGGAGGCATGGGACAGGTCTATCTCGGGTCATCCCCGAGTGGCCGGGCCGTCGCGGTCAAGCTCATCAGAACCGAGCACGCGCGGGACCCGCGGTTCCGGATGCGGTTCTCCCGGGAGGTCGAGGCAGCGCGGCAGGTGGGCGGTTTCCACACGGCGCAGGTGCTCGACGCCGACCCGCATGCCGACTTCCCCTGGCTGGTCACCGCCTTCATCCCGGGCCCCACGCTGCAGCGTGTCGTTGCCGAGCACGGGCCGCTCGCCTCAGCCGCCGTGGCCCGGTTGGGTGCGGGGTTGGCCGAGGGGCTGGCGGCCATCCACCGGTGCGGGTTGGTCCACCGTGACCTGAAACCCGGCAACGTCATCATGGCCGACGACGGGCCGCGCATCATCGATTTCGGCATCGCGCATGCCGAAGACGGCGACTCGACGACCGGCGGCGGCGCGGTCATCGGCACCTACGCCTACATGTCGCCCGAACAGGCCCGCGCCGAGCCGGCATCGGCGGCCGGCGACGTGTTCTCCCTGGGTTCGGT
The DNA here is from genome assembly GCF_030269445.1 of Actinoallomurus iriomotensis. Classification (GTDB taxonomy): domain Bacteria; phylum Actinomycetota; class Actinomycetes; order Streptosporangiales; family Streptosporangiaceae; genus Actinoallomurus; species Actinoallomurus iriomotensis. The sequence goes on along the minus strand of NZ_BSTJ01000010.1, from coordinate 98,418 downwards.
GCTGGTCTTCGCCGCCACCGGCCGAGGTCCGTTCGACGCGACGACCGTGCCCGGCATCGTCCATCGGATCACCAGCGAACCGCCGTGGCTGGGCGGTCTCGATGGCGAGCTGCGAGCCCTGCTGGTCGAATGCCTCGCCAAGGACCCGGCCGATCGCCCTTCCGCCGCCGACGTGCTGAATCGCCTCTCCGTGACCGGGCCGATGGCACACGCCTTCGCCGACGCCGCCACGACCCCGGGCACCGGCGCGCCGCTGGGACGGCGCACGCTGCTGTTCGGTGGGATCGCCGCCGCCGCCACCGCGATCGCTGTTCCCACGGTCCTGCTCTGGCCGAATGTCACGTCACACAGCGCTCCCGCCGCCAAGAGCGACGTCGGCAAGCCGCTCGCACGTCTGGACGCCGGCGACACCGGCGATGTCACTGAGATCGCCTTCAGCCCGGACGGCAGGACACTCGCCGGCGCGGGTTTCGACCGCACCCTCCGGCTCTGGGACATCACATCGGGCCGTACGGTCTTCGCCATCGCCGGGCACCGCGACGTCCTGGCGGTGACCTACAGCGCGGACGGTCAGACCCTGTTCAGCGGCGACAATGCCGTGCGGCGCTGGGACGTGCACACGGGCGAGTCACGAGGCGTCCTGGTGAGCTATGCCCGGGGCACCGTCACCTGCCTGGCGTTCAGCCCCGATGAGAAGACTCTCGCCGTCGGCCTCACCAGCGGGGACGACAGCAGGGTCGAGGTCGTGGACATGACCACCGGCCGTTCCGTCGCGACGTTCGGGCACAACGGCAACATGAACTCGGTCGCCTTCAGCCCGGACGGCGAGACCGTGGCCAGTGTGTCCGATATGGAGGCGGCGGTACGGCTGTGGTCGGCCAAGACCGGCCGTCTCATCCGATCGTTCACCGCCCCCATGGGCGGAATCCTGGACTACGCCTCGGCGATGTTCAGCCCTGACGGGAAGACCCTCGCTGGAGCCGGGCCTGGCATCAAACTGTGGGATGTGGCCACCGGGCGCCTCACCGCGACGTTCACCGACTCCCACCACATCCTCGACACAGCTGCATATCGCCCGGGCCGGGCGATGATCGCGGGCGCCGGACGCGGTGACCGGGTCGGCGCCGGCGACACCATCGGCAAGACCATCAGCCTGTGGGATCTGTCCAGCGGCCGTGTCACCACCACGCTGACCGGCGTCGTGCCGACCTCCCCGGCCGGCCACGAGGTCCCGTCGCTGGCGTTCAGCCCGGACGGCGGGATCCTCGCAGCGTCCATGGGAGAGCCAGGTGGTGCCCGATGGATCCAGCTCTGGAAGCTCTCGTAGCGGACGTTCCCCGACTAATTCCGGATGGTGCAAGTGGATGCCTTGTCGCCCGACGATCCGCGACAGATCGGCCCTTACCGCCTAGAGGGCCGGGTGGGCGCGGGCGGCATGGGGCAGGTCTATCTGGGCACCTCGCCGGGCGGACGCAAGGTCGCGGTGAAGGTGATCCAGCCGGAACTGGCGAACGCCCCACAGTTCCGTGCTCGGTTCACCCGGGAGGTCGAGGCGGCCCGCCGGGTGGGCGGTTTCCATACCGCCCATGTGGTCGACGCCGATCCGGGCGCCGAAGCCCCCTGGCTGGTCACCGCCTTCATCCCGGGCCCCACACTGCAGGAGGCGGTCAAACAGCGCGGCCCGCTCCCGCCGGAGGCCGCGGCACGGCTCGGCGCGGGGTTGGCCGAGGGACTGGCCGCCATTCACCAGTGCGGGCTGGTCCACCGTGACCTGAAACCCGGCAACATCATCATGGCCGACGACGGCCCGCGCATCATCGACTTCGGCGTCGCTCGCGCCCTCGATGCCACTTCACTCACCGCGACCGGCTCGGTGATCGGCACCTACGCCTACATGTCGCCCGAACAGATCCGCGCTGACCGGACCGACCCCGCGAGCGACGTGTTCTCCCTGGGCTCGGTGCTGGTCTTCGCCGCCACCGGACGGAGCCCGTTCGACGCACCCACCGTCGCGGCGATCGTCCACCGGATTCTGCACGACCGGCCCGCACTCGGCGGTCTCAGCGGCGATCTGCGCTCCGTGCTGGCCGCATGCCTGGCGAAGGAGCCCACCGATCGTCCGGCAGCGCAGAGCCTTCCTGCCCGCTTCACCGGCCTCGGTCCTGGTGGTACGGCCCTTCCTCACACTGCGGCCCTTCCTGCGCCCGCCGTGGAGCAGACCGTGCCCGCGACCAGGATCCACCCTCAGACGTGGATCGAACCCGACCGGCCAGAGCTCTCTCGCGGGGTATCCCGCCGCACGCTGATCATCGGCGGGCTGGCGGCCACCGCCACCGCCGCCGTGGCAGGAGCCTCCGTGCTCCTGTACGGACGGGAACACTCGGCTTCCCGGTCTGGTAGACCCACTGCCGGCACCGCTGCCTCCGGCTCCAACGGCGTCGCCCTCACCGGACCTCAGTCACCCATCAGGGCCGTCGCCTTCGACCCGACCGGCCAGACGTTGCTCGCGGCTTCCGAGAGCTCTGCTGACAGCAGTGTCTGGCGCTGGAACGTCGCGACTCGCCGCGGGGCCGCCGTCCACATCAGCGCGCCCCAGTCAAGTCTCGGCCAGACCATGGTCTTCAGTCCCGACCGCACGCTGCTGGCCAGAGCCGACCTGAACAAGATCATGCTCTGGGATGTGGCGACCGGCCGTGTCACGCGCACGTTCGCCGTAACCGCCCAGCGCCCGAACGGTGGCCCGACCGACGGCTACGTCTTCTCGGTGGCTTTCAGCCCCGACGGCAGGGCCCTGGCCGCCGCCGGGCTCTTCAGGGGCGTGTATGTGTGGGACACCTCCTCAGGCCGCTCCCTCGGCGTCTACAAGGACTCGCCGGGCGGCTGGGTCGCCTTCAGCCCGGACGGCAGGCTCCTGCTCACCGGCGACCAGCCCCTTCAGCTCCGCGCCATGCCCTCTGGCCGGGTCGCGGCCACCTACGACTACCGCTTCGGCTATGCACCAGGCACGGTCGCGTTCAGCCCGGACAGCCAGGTGCTCGCCATCACCGTTCACGAGACCATCTACCTGTGGAATGTCGTCTCGCAACGCCCCGTCACCACGCTGAAGGGCCACACCGGATACATCCGAGCACTCGCCTTCCATCTCCGAGGCGGTACCTTGGCCAGCGGGGGCGACGACAAGACGATCCGGCTGTGGAACACCGCCACCGGAGCCACGGTCACCAAGTTCACCACCCTCGGCTCCGTCAGCGCCTTGGTGTTCGCCCCCGACGGGTCAACTCTCGCGGCCGGCCTCAGCGACGGCAGCGGTGATACCGCCAACGACCGCATCCGCCTCTGGCACATCCCCTGATCGTGAGCCTGCAGAGGCCTGTGGGAGAACGGATGACTCCGCAACCGAGAAATCCCCAGAAGCTGAACCCGGCCCGGCTATGACAAGTTGAAAATGCATGCGGCCTAAAAAAGGCCTTAAGTTCACGCCGCGTACCCCGTGTACTGGCGGATGCCTGCGGCTGGCGCTGTTACAGCAGGGGGATTTGCTCGGCCGTGTCGGGTGGTTGGAGGTCATCTTCCATTGGGAGCCCGGATAGGTGTCGTAGTTCGTTGAGGCTGAGGGTCACGTTGTTGGGCAGGTCGTTGACCAGTGCGGTGAGTAGGAGAGCTGCTGCGGTGGCGTCCCACAGGGCGCGATGGGGGCGGCTGTTGGGCGTCAGGTCGGTGACGTTGTCTGTGAGTGCGTAGTGTTCGACCAGTGCGGTGAGGTTTTTCTTCCGTAGGCCCGGGTGGAGGTATCGGGCGAGGCGCAGTGTGTCGATCAATCCGGCGGGCTGGATGCTCGGGCAGCGGCGATGGAGGAGTCGCCAGTCGACCGAGGTGTTATGGCCGACGAGGACTTTGCCGGAGACGCGTCGTGCGAGTTCGGGCGCGACTTTGGGAAGTCGCGGTGCGGTGGTCAGGAGAGCGTCGGTCAGACCTGGGGAGATCCAGGGGCGGCGCGGGATGGGTCGTTCCGGGTTGATGAGGGTGGTGTATGCGTTGTCGAGGGACGGACGGCCGGCGGTGATGGGGACGAGGGCGATCTCCAGGATGGCCTCGTCGTCGCGGTCTTGCGCCCCGGTGCCTTCCAGGTCGAGCGCGACCAGGGGTGCTTCGGTCCACAGGGCGCTGGCCATGGCCGCCCGCCTCTCGAATGGTGGTCAAGGATCAGTCGTCTTCATCAAATCGTGTTGTGGTGGTGAAGCGCTCGCGTATCGCGGCGAGGTGTTGTCGTTCTTCGTCGGTTGGGCCGTGGCCGGTGAGTGAGCGGCCGTGGGCGTGCAGGTAGTGGGGTTGGTCGAGTTCCCAGATCTGGTACCGGAGGGTGTGCTGGATCGGGTAGCGGCGTTGTTCGCCGAGCCCGTGGGTCCAGACATGACCGCCTTCGGCATCGATGAGGTAGGGGCTGGAGTAGTCGAGTCCGCCCAGGACTTGCTCGAACTCTGAGGGACTCGGTGCCCGGTGGTCGGCGGCGCACAGGTTCTGCTGGGCGACGGGGCAGATGTCGCACAGTTCGCGGACTCCCCAGTGGCCGTTGTAGTCGGGCAGGTCGTGGGCGTAGGAGACGCCGCACGAAGTCTTACGGAATAGCGGCGTGGTGATCCCGGAGGCGCGCCAGGCGTCGATGACGCGGGCGTCCAGTTCGGCGGGCATGGTCTTGCGGCGGTGGAAGTCGGCGGCGTCGTAGGGCAGGTCGACGCCTTGGGCGTGCAGGTAGGCGGCGTTTTCAGGCTTGTGGTAGTAGCCGGTGAACACGATCGCGTCGGCGGCGTCGCCGATGTCGAGGACACGGCGCATGGTTTCGGGTGCGTCGTTCCAGCCGGGCACGATCGGCCGCCAGTACAGCACCACCTTGGTCCGGTTCTTGTGCTCGCAGGCGGTCGCGAGTGAGGAGACCGTGATGGTGCTCTTGGCCATCGGTTCGACGCGGGTGTCGGTGATGCCGGAGTAGGTGAACAGGAGCGTGACACGCAGATGGCGGAGTTCCTCCAGCTTGGCCATGTCGGCGGCCGTCACGCGGAATCGGGTGATGATCAGGACCAGGTTGTCCAGGCCGCGGTCATCCAGGGCTTGCAGGATGTGGAACAGGTGGGGTTTGACGCCGGGCAGGAACGGATCGGTGGCCTTGTTGAACAGCTGGATCGGCGTGATCGACGGGCGGAACGTCTGGTGGCCGAGAAGCATGTCGATCGCCTGGTCGGTGGGGCACAGCAGGTGGGGTGTCTTGTGCTCGAAGTCGCCCCAGAAGTGGCGGACGCAGTAGCCGTAGTCCAGTGGGCAGCCGATGATGTGATTCAGCGACAGCCCGGACTTGCGGTAAGTGATGATCTGCGCCATGTACGGATCCAGCGACGCGCGCTGGTCGGCGGACATTAACGCGAGTGTGCTGGGGCCGGTGGGGATATCGGTCATTGCGGGCTCCGTTCTGTGGTGGGGATGAGCAGGTGCCGGTTCGCGGCGCCGTACCAGATCGTGAAGTCGCGTTCGACGACGCCGGTGTGGTCGGAGGTGTGGATCAGGTTGTCGATCAGCCGTCCCTCGGCTCGGGCCGTGGCCAGGTTGTCGGCCCCGAAATGGCCGCGGATGCTGTTCGGATCGGCGAGGGAGGGATCGGTGCCGCCCAGGACCGCTCTGAGCCGGTCGGCGGCCTGATGACCGTGACCGAGGGCGACAATGACCTGGTTATCGACGAAGATGCGGCGCAGCTCAGCGGGGACGTCGAGTCCTAAAGTGCGGCAGACCTCGGGCGGAAGCATGTCGTCGTAGTGGGCGAAGACCTGCGCCTCCGTCGGGATGAGACTGCGGACGGCCGAGACGGTGACCACGCGGCCGACCCGTTGGAGCACGGCGTCGGCGAGTCCGCGGCGAAGGCAGTCGGGCTTGAGCAGGATCACCGTCCATTGCGCCCAGTCGACGACACCGAAAGGTGTCGTATCTCGTGGCGTTGCTGGCGCCGTCATCGGATCGTGCTCTCGGCGGGCTCAGCGCCGGCTCGAGTGGGCCAGCGCTGGGTCACCAGCCAGCGGTGTGCGGGCGTGAGGGCGTCGAGCGTCGCGGCCTCAATCGGTTCGCCGGGCTGGTGGATGATCTGCCGGTACACCTCGAACAGCAGTAAGACCTGGCGCCAGTACAAGCTCGCTGGGGCCGGCGGACGGGCCTCAGGATCGAAGCGGCGCCGGTTCGTGCGGAGCTCGGACTCCCACCGTAGGACGTGCCTGATCGTGTCCCAGGAGGTGTCGGCAGGCAAGGAAAAGCCGGGGAACGGATCACCGAGTTCGGGCTCGGCCAGAATCACGTCCATGCGCGCCAGGTCTGGCTCGTTGACGTGCATCGAGGCCACCTGGTGCGTGTAGGTGCCGAGCTGGGCACCGAGCTGGACGGCCGTGAACTCCTGGATGAGGGTGAAGGAGAACACGTCACAGACCAGCCCGATCATCGCGTCGTTACCGCGCATACCGACCACCAGGTGCAGGCGGCCGCCCCGAAGCAGGAACTGCAAGGACAGGGTGCAGGCCACATCCGGGTTGGCGGGATCGGTGAGTTCGTCTGGTCGCATGACGGTCATGACGGCCCGCTTGGAATCCGGGTCGTGCCGCAGCAGGTCGACGACCTGTTCCCACTGGCTGGGCCGGTCGGCGCCGGGGGAGCGGAACAGCCGTGGTCCGTACGCGGTGCCGGTGAGGTGGAGCCCGTCGCGTGAGAGGGAGCGCAGGCGGGGCGCGTAGTAACCGATCATCGCCAGGTCATCGCGGCCGGACAGGTACCACAACGCTTCGGCGTAGTTGAAGACGATGTTGGGCCTACGGGCCTTCAGGTACGGGGTGCGCCGACGCGGGTCGGCGAGGGTGAAAGCCACGTTCAGGCACTCGCGGGACCGGTTGCCGCGGGACGCGGTGGTGTATTCGGCGCCGGTGTGGAGCCGGTGCAGGACGGCTCGGTAGGCGTCGGTGAAGGAGGGGAAACGGGGCGGGTGCATCAGGTGCGCTCCGATCCGGTCGGGATGGTCGTCATGAGTTGAGTGAGCCGGCGCGCCCATGCCGAAAGTCGGAACGGCTCCAGAAGGAGCAGGCAGGCCTCGATCAGCTCCTCGTGCTCGCGGCTGCCGGCGATCCGCTGTGCCCACGTGATGCGTTCGACGGTCTCGGCACCGTCGGCCACATGGAGGGCAGAAGGCGTGTAGACGTCTGCGCACGCGAGGCTGGTCGGGGTGAGCGGAAGACAGCCGGCCAGCACGGCCTCGCCAAGGCGCTGGCTGACGTGACCGACCCGGGAGTAGCGGGCGCGGTTGAGCAGGATGGTCGTGGTGGCCGTCAGATACACGGCGCGGGTCTGGGAGAAGGCGCAACGTCCGGTGAAGTTCACCCACGGCCACCGACTGGTCTGGGTCCACTTTCCCGCGACCTGGTGCGGGAAGCGCGCGGCGGCCGGTGCGAAGAAGGCGGCGAAGTCGCCGTCGCGGTCGTACTGGTTCCCCACGTAGGCCAGCGCCAGCATCCGCGTCCGCGCCGATAACTCGGCAGGATCAGCCGCGTCGAGAAGACGGTCGGGCACAGGGGTAGGCAGAGAGACGCTCCCTGGCGGCGGCGCCAAGCCGGGTTCGCACACGAGGACGTTCCGCAGCTGCCGCAGGGACGCGTCGGTGGGCAGTTGCCGGTCGGTGTCCCAGATGAGTGTCGGCACACCTGCGTTGGTGTAGCTCCTGATCAAGTCGGTTTGTCGATGCAGGTCGCAGGTGTGGCCGACTGAGCCGCACGGGGTGGTGTTGCGTCCGGGGAGCGGCCAACGCCACTCACACATCAACACGTCCACCGCGGGGAATCCCGCATGCCAGCGGTACGGCAACGCCTGACCGGCCTCCGTACGGTCCCAATCGGTCTGCAGAAGCACGACCTCGTGCCCGAGCCCGATCAGCTCATCGACGATCGGGCGACGCCAAAAACGCCCCCCATCAGGGGTGTCGATGATCCCCGAACCGAGAAATCCCCAAAAGCTGAAACCGATCCGCATGCCGCACTTCCCTGGTCGGCGTAGGAACGCTGTCAGCCGACACGCTGCCGCACTGCGGGAAGCGCTTCAATTCTGGCGTGTAATGGCCCTTGCGGCCCGGCTATGACAAGTTGAAATATATACGGCCGAAAAACAGTATTAAGTCCACGCCGCCTACCGTTACTGCCACGTCGTTGCCTGCCGCCGTCTGGAGGTCATCGATTGATGGGCAGCGGCAGGATGAGTACGTCGAACGTCGGAGCATCCGGCCAGGCGGGCCGAAGTCTGGCCGTTTTCTTCCAGCCCCAGCGCAGGTACGCCTGGTACGCCCTGGTGTTCGCTGGGCGGACGAGGAGTGTCGCCCGTTCTTCAGTCCGCGCGCCGAGCAGTTCGTCATGCAGGGCGTGGGCGATGCCCTGTCCGGCGGCGGCTCGCCGGACCATGATTTCGGACAGGGCGAAGGTACGGCGTCCGTCTTCGCGGGTGAAGTCTGGTTCGGGCTCATCGAGGAGGCCGGCCCACCAGCCGTTCATGGCGTTCTCGTCCAGCGGCCAGCCCCATGCCTGCCCGACGGTGGCGCCGTTCATCTCCGAGAAGAGGAGGTCGAACCCGTCTCGGGCTGTGTAGGCGTCGTAGCGCCGCATGAACTCCCCATCTGAGGAAAACCCTACGCCTTCGCCGTAGGCGTCGCGGTGAATATCGGCGACCAGTTCGCGGACGGATCGGGCACCGGCCGCGTCGTAGCGGCGGAACTTAAGGGCGGGCACCGGTGACCTTTCCTTAGGGGGCGACGGACAGGGCGTGCGCGGCCGAATCGAACAGTGCCACGAGCTCCTCGGCCGACGCCTGGTGGGCGGCGGCGCGTACGGGGCGGAGCTCGATGAGCGTCCTGGCCGAGGTGAGCCGGTCGCCCAAGTCGGGAAGGACCGACAGCCCCTGGGCGATTGCCTCAGATGGGTCACCGTCTTCCAGCAGGGCGCCAGCGAGCCGGGCGCGATAATAGGCGGCATTGCGTGGTGGGAGGTGGGCGCCCAGAACATCGTCGTAACGCGATACGGCTCGACTGGCCTGCTTAAGCCGTAGCCAGCCGTCCGCGTCGTGTCCGTCGACCTCCGCGCGGGTCACAAATGTGGTCCACGCCGGGTCGGCTAGATGGTCGCCGCGATCGAGTTCGCGGTGGGCGCTTTCGATAGAGGTCTTGAACGCGGTCTCATCACCGAGCTGGGCGTAGGCGGCTGCCTGGCGCAGAGAGATCAAAGCGTGCAGTCGCGGTGAAGGCTCGTGCCGGGCGGCCTCAGCGGCGCGGGTCGCGAAGCGCAGGCCTTCTCGTGCCACGCCTCGGGAGGAAGCCCCGGCACGGGCGAGATAGGTGGACTGCATGGCCAGGTTGACGAACACATGGGCGGTGAGCTCGCCTGCGCCGACGCTACCGGCCAGGAGGTTGGCCTCCCCGTACATCTGGCGCGCGATGTGCTGCTGCCCACCGTCGTAGGCGAACCACCCCGTGGTGATCGCCAACTCCGTCGTGACGGTGAGCAGCTCACGGCCGACCGCGTCGGTGTAGTCGCCTTCGTCCAGCATCCGTCGGGCCCACGCGTACTGACGAGCCGCCTGCCGGACGATCGCGCCACCGCCGAGGTCGCGATCCTGCCGCCGCAGCTCGTCGAGGCAGCAGCGCATGTAGCGGACATGTGCGGGTCCGACGCGGTTCGGTATCCGCGTCGGCGACAACGCCGTACCCAGGGCGGCCACTGCCGTCATCCGGGTGAAGGATCGGCGATCCATGTCCACCTCTCCCGCAGGTTCGACGTCCTCTTTCCCGTCCAGGGGCGTATCACGCTCACCCAGCAGCAGCGGCAACAGCGCCTCGCGCGGGACGCCGAGCGCGTCGGCGACGCGGAGAAGTTCACGAACGTCGTAGAGGGTGTCTCTCTTGCCGCGCTCGACCAGGGAGACGGTCGACTGCGACCAGCCCTCGACCAGCGCGGCAAGGTCGAGCTGCGACAGGTCGGCGCCAGTACGCAGGAGCGTCAAGAAGGCGCCGAGGTCACCGCGAGCCAGTGCTTCCCGAATCGGTGCCGAATCCCAGACCCAGACCGGGACGCGGGTCTCCGCCGCTCGCGTCGCCTGCAGGCACGACGCGCATACGGGGTCGGCGTTGTACCTGCTTAAGACAGTCAAGCGGCAGCTTGGGCACACGCGCCCGGCGGCGGCCATTCATACGCCCCTTCTTCGCCACGAGATAATGTCCGAACCAGCGTAGCCCCACCCCTGAACACCGACTATGCCAAAGTGTCATAGGCGTATCCGCCACCCTGAGCGAATTCCCGCATGAAACGCCTATTCGGTGGTCGGGTAGGTGCCGCTGCGGTTCCGCACCCTGACGCGGCCCATCAGGATGCGACGCATAGCCCCGTAGCTGCATTCGAATCGGTCAGCGACCTGCCGGATGCTCCATCCTTGGCCATACAGGCGTACGGCGTCCTCCACCATCCGTTGCCGTTCGGTGTCGCACTCGGGATCGGTGGCGAGTAGCTCGCGGACCGCTGTCCGGCTGTAGCGACGGTGGCCGCCCGGTGTGCGAAGTGGCGACAGCTTGCCCTCGCGAGCCCATCGGGCGATTGTCGTCGTGCGGACGCCGAGCAGTTCGGCAACCTCGCGTGGTTTGAGCATGTCGTTGGGTTCCTGGACGAACATGGGTCTTGGTCACATCCGTCCGCGTGAGAGCGATCCTGCGGACGAGGCTGTTGGGACGTCGATGACCGACCAGACCGTCTTACCGCCATGCTCTTCGAGCCGCCAGCCCCAGTCCTTGGAACAGGCCTTGATGAGGAGCAGGCCGCGTCCGTCCACACGGTCGACAGACTCCTGCTGGCGCTCCGGGGCCGCTTCGCTGCTGTCCCATACCTCGATCAGCACGTTGTCGGTCCGCCGGGAGACGGTGATCTGGAAGACTTCACCGAGCTTCGCGGCATTCGTCACCAGCTCGACGGCGATGACCAGGACGTTGTCGATGACGTCGCCGATGTCCCAGCCGGCGGATGCGAGCCGCACCAGCGTGCGGACCTGTTCGGCCGCGATCGGATGCGGCGGAAGAGGAAATCGACACGTCCGGCTCTTGGAGATCGCCAGCCGCATGGTCTTCTCTGTGGCGGCAACTCGTAGATCGCGCGACGCGCACACTGTGCCCTCCCGTGTGTCTTGCTCCTGGAGCCGTCTACATGCGGCTAGCGCAATCAGACGGCTATGTGGGCCTGAGACCTTGCCGGGAGGGCATCGCATCCCGCGACGCCGTTATGTCGTGCGATGCCGCGCACAGCCATTACGCATCAGAATAATCGAAGACTCGGGTAGACGTGAATCTACTAAACGGCCATAAAGTCGCCGAAATTGACAGAACGGTGAAACTCTGCCGGTATCCAGATTCTGTTAACGGCGATGATCGCCCGGCCGTTTCGTGTCGCTGTGCCGTACGAACGATGGATGGCTGATCATGTTGATCGATGCTCCTCTCCACCGCGGCGCAGAGGAAGCACAGCGGATGCTGAGACATCAACCCGCTGGGGGGCGGAGCCCCTCACATCGGGGATTCCAGGGGGTCGCCCCCTGGGCAACACTGTGGCTGACCATCACCGCCCGTACGGGCCCGCGCCGCACCCGGCGCGGGCTCGTCACTTTGCGTGACGCTTATCGTGTACGGATGAAGAGAGCTGTCTTCGCGCTCTGCGGCCTGGTCGTGGCCGCGCTGCTCGCCCCGGCCGGGCCGGCGGCGGCCGAGCCGCGCCCGCATTTCGTCGCGCTGAGCTCCGTCGACTCGACGATCATCCAGGACATCCGGTACGCCACGCCGCACAACTTCACCGGGCGGGTCGTCACCGGCTACCAGGCGCCGCTGTGCCTCCTGACCGTTCCGGCGGCGCGGGCCCTGCACCGGGTGCAACAGGGGCTCCTCCACCGCGGTTACTCGCTGAAGGTGTACGACTGCTACCGCCCGCAACGGGCCGTGGACCGGTTCGTGGCGTGGTCGGGCGACCCCGGCGACCACGCGATGAAGGCCGAGTTCTACCCCGAGGTCGACAAGTCCCGGCTGTTCGACGAGGGATACATCGCCCGCCGGTCGGGCCACAGCCGCGGCAGTACGGTCGACCTCTCGATCGTGAGGCTGCCGGCCACGCCCACCCGCCCGTACCGGCCGGGCGAGCACCTGACCTCCTGCTACGCGCCGAAGGCCCAGCGCTTCCCGGACGCCTCGATCGACATGGGCACCGGCTTCGACTGCTTCGACGAGCGCGCCCACACGCTGGACGGCCGCATCACCGGCACGGCCCACACGGACCGCCTGTGGCTGAAGCGCCTGATGGAGGGCGCGGGCTTCACCGGCATCCCGGAGGAGTGGTGGCACTTCACCTACCGGCAGGAGCCATACCCGGACACCTACTTCGACGTCCCCGTCTCCCCCACCGAAGCGGGTCGCTGAGCGTGGAGGATCTCGATCAGTGACTCGGTGGTCGGGGCGGTGGTCAGGCCGCCCTGAGCGATGCGGGCGTTGCCTCCGCCACCGCCGCCCAGCCGCCGGGTGGCGCTCTCGACCAGCGCGTCGGCGCGCAGGCGGTCGGCCAGGCTCGCCGGGACGCTGACCACCAGGGTGTTCTTCTCCCCCGAGGTGGTCCAGAGCACGACGACCCGGTCGCGTTCGCCGGCGGTGCGCCGAGCCTGCTCGCGCAGGGCGCCGACCGTGCCGCCCGCCTGGGCCAGCATGACCGGTACGTCGTCGACCGCGGTCTCGACCGCGTTCGCGAGCGTCGCGGTGTCGCGCGCCGTCTTCGGTGTCCTGGCCGCCGCCACGAGACGGCGTGCCGCGGGCACGACGTCCTTCGGTGACGTCCTCAGCGTGGCCGCCACGTCCGACAGCGCCGCCCCCTGCTCGATCGAGTGGTCCACCGCTCGCTGCCGCGTCACCGCGACGACGCGGCGGACTCCCGCCGCGACGCTCTGCTCAGAGACGATGCGGAACGAGCCGAGCTGTGACGTGTGCTCCACGTGCGTGCCGCCGCACAGCTCCTTGGAGAAGTCGCCGAACGACAGCACGCGTACCGCCTCGCCGTAGTCCTCGCCCTCCAGTGAGACGGCGCCGGACGCCTTCGCCTCCTCCGCGGGCATGACCTCGACGCGACGCGGCGCGTCGGTCAGGATCCACTCGTTGACCAGCCGCTCGACCGCGGCGAGTTCCTCGGGCGCCGGGGGGCCGGGGTGGGTGAAGTCGAACCGCAGCCGTCGCGGCTCGACCAGCGACCCCGCCTGGCGTACGTGCGGGCCCAGCACCGTGCGCAGGGCCGCGTTCAGCAGATGCGTCGCGGTGTGGTTCGCCGCCGTGTCCGCGCGGGAGGACGGGTCCACGGTCAGGGTCACCGTGTCGCCGACCCGCAGGACGCCCGACCGGACGCTCACGCGATGCAGGTGGCCGCCGCCGGCGTGCACGACGGTCTCGGTGACGTCGCCCAGCACCCCGTCGCGGCCGACGACGCGTACGGTGCCACGGTCGCCGACCTGCCCGCCGCCTTCGCCGTAGAAGGGCGTGCGGTCCACGATCAGGTCGGCGTCGGAACCGGCCGCGACCGCCTCTGCCGTGGTGCCGTCGGAGAACAGCGTCAGGACCGTGGCCTCGGCCGACAGGGTGTCGTAGCCGAGGAACTCCGTCGCCGGACGGCTCGCGATCGCGGCGGGCAGCACGTCGTCCACCCGGAGCCGCCGATCCGTCCTGGTGCCGCGGCTGAGCTCACGGTGCCGCCGCAGCGCCTCGTCGAACTCCTCGCGGTCGAGGCTCACGCCCCGCGCGGCGGCCAGGTCTCGGGTGATCTCCACTGGCAGTCCGTACGTCGCGAACAGGTGGAAGGCGTCCGTGCCGCTCACCCGGCCGTGCCGGGCGACGACCCGGTCGAGCTGGTCGAGGCCGCGCCGTACGGTGTCGCCGAACTCGTCGCGCTCCTCCGCGATCGCCGCCGTGACCGCCGCCTGCTCGGCGGCCATGCGCGGGTACGTCGGGCCGAGCGAGCGCACGACCGCGTCGACGATCGGTGCGACGTCGAGGCGTTCCCGGTGGCGGCCCATCGCCTGGGTCACGCACTTGCGGATGAGGCGGCGCGGGATGTAGCCGCGGCCCTCGTTGCCCGGCCGTACGCCGTCGGACATGATCGCGACGGCCGCGCGCAGGTGGTCGGCGATCACCCGGTGGTGGTGCAGGACCTCGCCGGTCTCGCCCAGGACGTCCTGGACCGTACGGACCAGCGGCGCGAACAGACTCGTGTCGTAGACGCTGTCGAGGCCGTTCAGCGCGAGTTCCATGCGTTCCAGGCCCGAGCCGGTGTCGACGCTGGTGAACGGCAGCGGCCGCAGCACCCCGTCCAGCCCCTTGTCGAACTGCATGAAGACGCCGGCGTTCCAGATCTCGATGTAGCGCCGCTTCGTGTCGAACACGCCGCCGGGCACGTAGGCGGGCCCGAACTCCTCGCCGGTGTCGAGGAAGACCTCCGTGCACGGCCCGCAGGGACCGCTCTGGCCGGCCGGACCCCAGAAGTTGTCCTCCGCGGGCAGCGCGACGATGCGGTCGCGCGGGACTCCGGCCCGCTCCCACGCGCGCGCTGACTCCTCGTCCGGCGGCAGGCCCAGCGCCTCGTCGCCGCCGAACACGCTGACGTAGAGACGCCGCGGGTCCAGGCCGAAGTCGCCGGTCAGCAGCGCGTACGCGAGGTCGACCGCGCGCTCCTTGAAGTAGTGACCGATCGACCAGCTGCCGAGCATCTCGAAGTAGGTGATGTGGTGGCGGTCGCCGACGTCGTCGATGTCCTTGGTGCGGACGCAGCCCTGGACGTCGCACAGGTCGGGCGCGGGCGGCACCTTCTCCCCGGTGAAGTACTTCTTCAGCGGTGCCATTCCGGAGTTGACGAACAGCAGCGTCGGATCGCCCACCGGCACGAGCGAGGCGCCCTCGATGCGCCGGTGACCGTTGCGTTCGAAGAAACGCAGAAAAGTCTCACGAATCGTGTCGCCGTCCGTCGCGGACACCGCACGGCCCTCCCTCCGGCGACCGGGAATCCGGCCGTCCAGGTCGTTCACGTCTTCGCGGCATCGTAGGAAGACGAGTCGTGAGGACACGAACGAATTTCCCGGCTCCGGCCGCTCTGGTCCGGCGCCGCGCGGGGTCCTACGGTGGCGATGTTCGCATGATCGGCGGCCGACGGGGGGAGCCCATGCCCGAGATCTCGTCCCTGCGTCCGGGGGACCCCCGGAAGCTCGGCCGTTACCGTCTGACGGGACGCCTCGGCGAGGGTGGTCAGGGTGTCGTCTACGCGGCGACCGCCCCGGACGGTTCCCGGGTGGCGCTGAAGGTCCTGCACACCGAGTGGGCGGCCGACGGACGGATGCGGGCGGGCCTGGCCAAGGAGGTGGCGGCGGCCCGGCGGGTGGCGCCGTTCTGCGTCGCCCAGGTGCTGGACGCGAACCTGGCGAAGTCTCCGCCGTTCGTCGTCACGGAGTTCGTCGACGGGCCCACGCTCCTGCAGTCGGTACGGGCCGAGGGTCCGCGGTCGGGTCCGGCGTTGCACCGGCTCGCGGTGGCCACCGCGACGGCGCTCGCCGCGATCCACGAGGCCGGCGTCGTGCACCGGGACTTCAAGCCGGCCAACGTGCTGCTCGGCACCGACGGGCCACGGGTGATCGACTTCGGCATCGCCCGTACGCTCGACGGCGGTCCCACCCTGACCGGCGGCATCGTCGGCACGCCGGCGTACATGGCGCCGGAGCAGTTCGAGGAGCGGACGATCGGGCCGGCGGCCGACGTGTTCGCCTGGGGCTGCGTGATGGTGTTCGCCGCGTCGGGCTCCTCGCCGTTCGGCGGGGACAGCATCGCCGCGATCAGCAACCGCGTCCTGCGGGGGAAGCCCGACCTCGGACCGCTGTCCGGGCCGCTGCGGGACCTCGTCCTGGCGTGCCTGGCCAAGGACGAGCGGGCGCGCCCGTCAATGCGCGACGTGCTGATCTGGCTCCTCGGCCGGCCGGACGCGGGACGGGCGCCGATCGGCGAGGCGCTCGCGGCGGGCCGCCGGACGTCCGTGCTGCCCGACGAGCAGCTGCCCGACACGGGCGCGCCGCCGCCCGGCACCGTACCGGGAGGGCCCACGGGCCGCCGCGGCCTGGCGCTCGCGGGCGCCGCCGTCGCGACGGCGGCCGTGATCACCGTGGGCGGCCTGGTGGTCTGGCCGGGCCTGCGCGGAAACGGCGCCGTCCGCAGGCCCACCCCGTCGCCGTCGGCCTCCGCGTCCGCGCTCTCCGGTGACACCGGTCAGCTGTCCCGTACGCCCCGCCTCGGCCTGGAGTTCTGGCAGGGCGGCGCCCAGGACGCCATGTCGTTCGCGCAGCGGGGCGACAAGGACGTCGTGACGGTCGCGATGAAGAGGGCGCCGTTCGAGCTGCGCTTCCCCCGACAGGCCAAGGACGTCTCCCTGGAGGTCTGCGCCTGGACCGACGACAGCGTCTTCAACCTCCAGGACGGCGCGTCGGTCGCGGAGAACCCCTGCTTCCGGCCCGGCACCGGGCTCGCGGACTACGAGTACGGCAGCGGCACGCTGTACCTGGACAACGAGGGCCACAACGAGTTCGTCGGCACGAGGGTCGCCCACCAGTCCGCCGGCCAGGACAAGGTCTACATCGCCCACACCTGGCGCGACCAGCAGGAGACGCCCCTGCAGCAGTGGCACGGCGACGTGTACCTGACGATCTTCATCGACAAGAACCAGGACGGGAGGGCCCGGCTCACCGGGCCCGCCGAGTACGAGTTCGTCGTCCTGCACTTCTGACAGGCCGGCAGGGCGCGCTCAGTCGTGCGGTCGGAACGCCACGCGCACACAGCCGTCCTTCTTGTGCTTGAACATGTCATAGCCGTGGGGCGCGTCGTCGAGCGACATCTCGTGGGTGGCCAGCTGGCTCGCGGAGAGTTCACCGCTCGCCATGCGCTTGAGCAGCATCGGGATGTAGCGGTGCCCGTGCTGCTGCGCCCCGGCGAGCACCAGGCCCTTGTTCATCAGTATGCCGAGCGGGAACCGGTCCACCATGCCGCCGAACACGCCGAGGACGAACACCGAACCGCCCTTGGCGCACACCTGGATCGCCTCGCGCACCGCGATGGGCCGGTCCTGCTGCATGTGGAGCTGCTGTTTGACCCGGTCGTAGGCGTACTGGCCGTCCGGGGCGCCGGTGGCCTCCATCCCGACCGCCTCGATGCACACGTCCGGGCCGCGTCCGCCCGTACGCTCGTGCAGGTCGGCCCGTACGTCAGTCTGGGAGAAGTCGATCGTCTCGACGTCCATGTACCGCTCGGCCATGGCGAGCCGCTCGGGCAGCCGGTCGATGACGATGACGCGTTCGGCGCCGAGGAGCTGCGCCGCGCGTGCCGCCATCTGGCCGACGCCGCCCGCGCCCCACACCGCGACGACGTCGCCGGGCTTCACGCCGCCCATGTGGGCGCCCATCCAGCCGGTCGGCGCCGCGTCGGAGGCGTACAGGGCGTCCAGGTCGCTGACGCCGTCGGGCACCGGGAAGGTGCCGAAGTCGGCGAACGGGACCCGGATGTACTCCGAATGGCTGCCCTTGAACCCGCCCATGGCATGGGAGTAGCCGTACACGCCGCCGGTCTCGAAGCCGAGCGTGTCCTGGGCCAGTTCCCAGTTGGGATTGGTGTTGTCGCACAGCGACCACAGGTCGTGCGTGCAGTACCAGCACCGGCCGCAGCCGATGAAGGAGCACACGACGACCCGCTCGCCGACCTTGCGGCGACGGACCCCGCGGCCGATGTCGACGATCTCCCCCATGAACTCGTGGCCGATCACGTCGCCCGCCTGCATGGTCGGGATGTAGCCGTTGATGAGGTGCAGGTCCGAGCCGCAGGTCGTGGTCAGCGTGACCTTGACGATCGCGTCCTGGTCATTGAGGATCTGCGGGTCCGGGACCCGTTCGACCGAGAGCCGGTTCACGCCCTCCCAGCACAGCGCCTTCACTGCCGGCCTCCTCGGCGGCCGGCGAACTCCAGGAGCTTGCCCGCCTGCGCGGCTTGCGCGGCGGCCGGCCACTCCCCGCGCAGCACCTCCCCCGTCTCGATGATCGCCTTGGCGTCGCGGAGCGCCTGTTCGACCATGCGCCGGGGATCCTCTTCGGGGTGCCGGGTGACCATTCCGGCGACCTTCGTACGCGGCAGGTCGCGCAGTCGCGCGCCGAGCTCGGTGCCGCGGTCCCCGGGCGCGGGAGCGATCTTGATGTCGACCGCGTCGCCGAGCCGGGTGATCGGCTCTGGGAGGTCGGCCCGGGAGGCCAGCCGCTGTGGCGAGCAGTTGACGGTCACCATGATCCAGCGGTTCTTGAGCTCGCGCTCCCGTGCGCTCGGCCGGTTGATCGCCCAGCGGGCGACGCCCATTCCGGCGGCCAGCAGTCCCAGTCCGCCGGCGACCCGCTTCATGTTCGAGGTCATGCCCGTCGGCATCGCCGTGGGCATCGTCATCCGGCCCGTCATCCGGCCCGCCATCCGGCCGGACATCCGCCGCGCCATGCGAGCGGGCATCCGGGTGGGTCTCCGCCCCATCATCTGACCGGGCATCCGCGCCGCCATGCGAGCGGGCATCCGGCCCATCATGCCGGTCGGCGTCCGGCCGGGCATGTACTCCGCCACACGTGCGGGCATCCGCGCCGCCATGGCCTGGGCGGCGGACATTCGCCCGTGGGTGGGAGCACTCATGCCCCGAGCC
Source organism: Actinoallomurus iriomotensis (assembly GCF_030269445.1). Classification (GTDB taxonomy): domain Bacteria; phylum Actinomycetota; class Actinomycetes; order Streptosporangiales; family Streptosporangiaceae; genus Actinoallomurus; species Actinoallomurus iriomotensis. The sequence continues at coordinate 79,606 of NZ_BSTJ01000010.1, read as the reverse complement.
CGGTCGCCGAGCTCCTGACAGGCGCTGACGAGCGTTCGGGCCGAGTGCGCGAGCGGTCCGTCGCGCATGACTCGGCGTCTGGGTATTCTCTCGGCGGCGAAGCGCCACCCGCGGATCTGCTGCTGCATGCGTCGGCACCGTTCGTGTCGCTGGAATATCGCTTTGACCTGCGATGTGCCGTACCCGCGCCCACCAGCGCGTCATGCGCGACGCGCGGTCCGCGGACGAAGCTTTACCGCCGCCACGCCGCGCCTTGCCCTGTCCCTGGGATCAGGAGACCGCGCCGACTCCGGCCAGCACCCAGGACGTGCCGTCACCGGTCTCGCCGTGGACGCCGGGGTGCCATTCGGGCGCCGGCACGAGCCCGGGCGGCACCAGGTCCAGGCCGCCGAACAGGCGCTCGATCCGCTCCCGGGGTCGCAGCACGGCCGGGGCCGTGGAGTTCGCGTAGGCGGCCGTTATCGTCGCGACCTTGTCCTCCCGCTGCCCGGTGCCGGTGATCGTCGAGATGACCACCCGGCTGCCCGGCGGCACCGCCTCGGCGAACCTGCGGACGAGCCCGGCGGCCTCCTCGTCGTCGGGCACGAACTGCAGCACCGAGACGAACAGCACCGCGACCGGCTCGTCGAAGTCGATCAGTGCCTTGAGCCGGGGATCGCCGAGGATCGCGTCCGGCTCCCGCATGTCCGCCCCGATGAACGCGGTCTGGTCGTCCGTGGCCAGCATCGCCTCACCGTGGGCGAGCACGATCGGATCGTTGTCGACGTACACGACGCGCGCCCCGGACGCGACCTCCTGCGCGACCTCGTGCACGTTGCCCTCGGTGGGCAGGCCGGTGCCGAGGTCGACGAACTGCCGGATGCCGGTCTCCAGCGTCAGATGGCGGACCACGCGGCGCAGGAAGGCGCGGTTCTCCCGCGCGACCTGCCGACCCTCGGGCATGACCGCCAGGATCGACTCGGCGGCCTCGCGGTCGACGGCGAAGTTGTCCTTGCCGCCGAGGTAGTAGTTGTAAAGGCGCGCGGGGCTCGGCCTGCTGACGTCGGCCGTCCGTGGCTCCGGCCGATCCTGCGGCTCCGGCACGGCGCGCTCCTCCCGAATGATCGTCGAAGCATCGTATCCACGGAGAATCCGCGCCACACCGTGAATGCCGGGAAGCGCCCAGCGACCGCTGGAATACGACGTCCCGTACCCATCGAAGCCTTTACTCCCCGTTGTCCGATTATGGGTGTCGATTCGTCAGGGAACGCCCATAACGTCAGTTACTAATCATCGGGATGCCGCCGTATTTCACGATCCGTGGGGAGGCCGAATGAACGCCTGGCTCCGGCTCCATCTACGGAGGCGCCCGAGAAGGGACGATTCCCGGCCGCCCGCGCGCGATGGGCGCCTCGATCACGCCGACGCCGGACGCCCGCCGGCGCCGAAGGACCAGCGGCAGGCGAAGACGGTGCGCGAGCTGGGGATCGCCGGAGCCGTCCTCCGGGCGGTGGAGCGGCGAGCGGCCGGCCGCCGCGTACGGCGGGCGCGCGTACGCGCCGGCGCCCTGCTCCGCATCAGCGGCCCCGCCCTGAACCAGGCGTTCATCGCGGTGTCCGACGGCACCGTGGCGGACGGCGCGCACCTCGACGTGGTCGTCGAGCCGGTACGGCTCGGCTGCCGGTCGTGCGGACGCGTCGTGACCTCCGACCGGATCCTCGCCACCTGCTCCGGCTGCGGCAGCACCCGGCTGGACCTGCACAGCGGCGACGGGCTCGTACTGGAGTCCGTGGAGTTCACCGAGTCCGAGCGGAGACACGAGCCGTCGGCCTGAACGCGGCACTCACGTCCGGCGGCGTGCCTCGTCCGGCTTCGGCGTCCGCGGGCCGGCTCACAGCACCAGGTTCAGCAGCATGATGAGCACGATGGAGACGACCGAGATGATCGTCTCCATGATCGACCACGTCTTGATGGTCTGGCCCACGCTCAGCCCGTAGAACTCCTTGACGAGCCAGAAGCCGGCGTCGTTGACGTGGGAGAAGAACAGCGACCCCGAACCGATGGCCAGGACCAGCAGGGCCGTGTGCGATGAGCTCATGCCGGTGGCGAGCGGGGCCACGATGCCGGCCGCCGAGATGGTGGCGACGGTGGCCGAGCCGGTCGCGAGCCGGATGCCGACCGCGACCAGCCAGCCGAGCAGCAGCGCGGAGATGCTCGCGCCGTTCGCGGCCTGGGTGATCGCCTTGCCGACACCGGCGTCGATCAGGGTCTGCTTGAAGCCGCCGCCGGCGGCCACGATGAGCATCACGCTCGCGATGGGCGGCAGGGACTCGGCGACGATGGCGGAGATGCGCTCCTTGTCGAACCCCGCCGGCACGCCCAGCGTGAACATGCCCACGATGACCGCGACGAACAGGGCGAACAGCGGCGTGCCGATCGCGTCGAGGGCGGTACGGACGGCGCCGTCGTCCAGCCAGACGTCGGCGACGGCCTTGGCGAGCATGAGCACGACGGGAAGCAGGACGGTGCCGACCGTGAGCCCGAACCCGGGCCGCCTCCGGTCCGCCTCCTCCTCGCCGCCCTCGTCGTCGTCCATCAGGCCGGCGGGCGGCTCGGCGTGCACCCAGCGTGAGGCGACCCGCCCGAACAGCGGCCCGGCGATGATCACGGTGGGGACGGCGACGAGCAGTCCGAGGGCGAGGGTGACGCCGAGGTCGGCCTTGACCGTGCTGATCGCGACGAGCGGGCCGGGGTGCGGCGGCACCAGGCCGTGCAGCACGGACAGACCGGCGAGCGCCGGGATGCCGAGCAGCATGAGCGGCCGCCCGGAGCGCCGCGCGACGAGCAGGACGACGGGCACGAGCAGGACCAGGCCGATCTCGAAGAACATCGGCAGCCCGATCAGCACGGCGATGAGGGTCATCGCCCAGGGCAGCAATCGCGCGCCGGACTTGGCGAGGATGGTGTCGACGATCTGGTCCGCCCCGCCGGACTCGGCGAGCAGCTTGCCGAGCATCGCCCCGAGGGCGATGAGGACGCCGACGCTGGCGACGACGTCGCCCACGCCCTTGCTGAAGCTGGTGATCATGTTTTCGAGGGACATGCCGGCGACGGCACCGAGCGCTCCGGACCCCAGCGCCAGCGCGAGGAACGGATGGACCTTCAACTGCGTGATCAGTACGACGATGACGGCGACACCGATGACGGCTGCCACGATCAGCCGGGTGTCGTGGCCGTTCCAGGAGGACGCGGCCAGCGCGGGACCAGCGAGCGCTGTCATGGGGGCTCTCTTCCTGTCGTGAGGCTGGTGGGGGTTCGAGGGGGTCATCCCTTGGACAGGCGGAGTACGACACCGGCGGCGCTCGGGAAACGATCACAGCGTCCATCCTCACTCCTCTACCGACAAACCGCCAGGTACCAGGCTTTCCTCGCTTTCCCTCATCGACGCGGTTCAGTCATCGCGTTCACCGGTGGCTGAGGTAGGTGAGGACGGCGAGGACGCGGCGGTGGCCGCGGTCGGTCGGCGAGAGGCCGAGCTTGGCGAAGATGTTGCCGATGTGCTTGTGCACGGCGTTCTCGGTGATCACGAGCCGGGCGGCGATCGTGGTGTTGTCCTTTCCCTCCGCCATGAGGGCGAGCACCTGGCGTTCGCGTGGCGTGAGGCCGGCGATCGGGTCGCGGGCGGAACGCGTGAGGAGCTGCGCGATCACTTCGGGGTCCATGACGGTGCCGCCGGCGGCGACCCGCCGCAGCGCGTCGACGAACTCGCTCACCCGGCTCACCCGGTCCTTGAGGAGGTAGCCGACGCCGCCGCGTTCATCGGAGATCAGCTCGCCGGCGTACTGCTGCTCCACGTACTGGGAGAGCACGAGCACCGGCAGGCCGGGGTGCCGGCGGCGGGCCTGGAGGGCGGCGTGGATGCCCTCGTCGCGGAAGGACGGCGGTAGCCGTACGTCGACGATGGTGAGGTCCGGCCGGTGTTCGTCGACGGCGTCGATGAAGCCGGGGGCGTCCTGGGCGATCGCGGCGACGTGGAAGCCCCTGGCGGTCAGCAGGAGCTCCAGCCCGCTGGACAGCAGGACGTTGTCCTCGGCGATCACGATGCGCATGGCAGGCTCACCGTGATCGTGGTCGGGCCGCCGGCCGGGCTGTGGATCTGGATGGTGCCGTCGAGTGCCAGGACGCGGCGGCGGATCCCGGCGATGCCGGTGCCCCGCGTCTCGTCGGCGCCGCCGATCCCGTCGTCGGCGACCTCGATCGCCAGCCGGTCGCCGGCGCGCGCGACGCGGACGGCGGCCCGGGTGGCCTGACCGTGCTTGGCGGCGTTGGTGAGCGTCTCGGCGACGGTGAAGTAGGCCACGGCCTCGACCGCGGGCGGGATCGTGCCGAGGTCGCCGACATCGAGGGTGGTGTCGATCGCCGATCGGGTTCCGAGCGCGGTCAGCGCCCCGGCGAGGCCGCGGTCGGCGAGGATCGGCGGGTAGATCGTCCGGATCACCGCACGCAGCTCCGCCATGGCCTCCTCGGTACCCTCATGCGCTTCCCGCAGGAGCCGGCCCACCAACTCCGGGTCCTCCCCCAGCGACTCACGGGCCGCGCCCAGCCGCATGGCGATGGCCACCAGCCGAGCCTGGGTGCCGTCGTGCAGGTCACGTTCGATCCGGCGGAGTTCCGCGCCGTGCGCGTTCATGGCGCCGGTCCGCGTCTCGGTCAGCGTCTCCACCCGCCGCGCCAGCCTCTCGGTGGCCGAGGGGGACAGCAGCGCGACACAGATCCGGGCGTGCAGGCGCGCCAGCGGCGGAACCAGCCAGTAGGTCAGGGCCGCGAAGACGACGAACTGCCCGGTCCCCAGGGTCAACGCCGTACCCCACCCGGACAGGGGGACACCGGCGAAGAAGCCGCCCGCGGGGGTGCCGGCGGGCAACGCCCACCACAGCGGCACCGTGACGGCCGTGGCCACCGCGTTGCCGGCGCACATCACCACGACGAGCCCGAACGCCAGACTGGTCACGATGTACGTGCCCAGCCACCCGAGGACCCGCCACGTACCGACACGGACGGGACCAGAACGCGAGAAGAGCAGCAACCGGTCGGCGCGGCGACGATGCCAGGACGCCCAGGCACGGGCCATCGTGGGGACGAGGAGTACGGGCAGCGCGAACAGGGCGACCGGAGCGGTGAGCAGGCTTCCCAGCAGGTAGCCCAGACCGCGCCACATCGCCGAAAGCCGGCCGACCCCGTGGTGCTTCATTCGCCCAAGTCTGAGCCATGGCGACCGAGCCCGGCACTACAGCCTGCTACCTCCTTTTCCCACTGGTCAGCGGTATCGTCCGCCGCGCCCCGCCCGGCCTAGCGTCGCTGCCCATGACGAGATCATCCACCCGGCGGCGCGGCCGCTCCATCCCGCGGAACCTGGCCCTGACCGCCATCGTGGCCGGGGCCCTCTCCACCGGCTGCGCGTCCGGCGCGAGCGCGGCCCGGCAGCACGACGGCCAGGCTCGGCTCCAGCGCGACACCGACGCGATCACCGCACTCGGCGTGACGGGGGTGCAGGCCCGCCTGATCGGCCCTGACGGCCGGAACCTGACCGCCACCAGCGGCGTCGCCGACCGGACGACCCGGCGGCCGGTCCCCCCGGACGGCTACTTCCGGATCGCCAGCACCACCAAGACGTTCGTCGCCACCGTGATCCTGCAACTGGCCGGCGACGGCAGGCTCTCCCTGGACGACACGGTCGAACGATGGCTGCCCGGCGTGGTGTCCGGGAACGGCAACGACGGCCATGCGATCACCATCCGCCAGCTGCTCCAGCACACCAGCGGCATCCACGACGACTACCCCGACTACACCTCGGCGGAGGACTTCCACCGGCACCGATACGACACCTACACACCCGAGCAGACCGTCGCACGGGCGATGCGCCACCGGCCGGACTTCCGCTCCGGCACGGACTGGAGTTACTGCAACACCGGCTACGTCCTGCTCGGCATGGTCGTCCACCGGGTCACCGGACACCCCTGGCACGAGGAGGTACGGGATCGGATCGTCCGGCCGCTCGGCCTCCGGCACACCTTCTGGCCGGGTACCTCACCCGAGCTGCCCCGGCCACACGCCGAGACGTACCAGAGCTTCGCGCCCGGCGAGCCACCCGTGGACGTCACCGAGCAGATCGGCCAGGGCACCAATGGAGAGGCCGGGCTCGTCTCCACGACCGCCGATCTCAACCGATTCCTCCGTGCCCTGCTCGGCGGCCGACTCCTGCGCCCGGCGCAGCTGGCGCAGATGAAACACACCATGCCGGTCAGCGAGGAGTTCCAGAAGCTCATGCCGGGCGCCCGTGACGGGCTGGGGGTCTTCTCCCGCCCCCTGTCGTGCGGCGGGGTGTACTGGGGCCACGAGGGCGGCGATTCCGGCTGGATCACCGCCGACGGTGTCACCGCCGACGGCCGGCGCGCCGTCACGGCGTCGCTGTCGGGCGTGTTCGCCGCATCATCGGACGACGTCCTGCGCGTGGAACAGGCCGAGAGCAAGCTGATCGACGACGCCCTGTGCGCGGCCCCGGACGACGGCCCCGAGCGGCGTTGAAGCCGCCTGGGACGCCAGAGAAGATTAATTGTGACGTAACGGGCGAAGTTGTTTACTCCTGGCGCTCTTGACGGCGAACACCGCGCCAGCGGACAGTAGAAGAGATCGCACATTGTGCACTTCTGCGGTCGATTCGGAATGCGATGGCGCATTTATCGCCAGCCGGATAACTCGGTCCGCGGCCGGTCGCTCGGAGATGTGACCGCGCAAACCCGAGGGCAGGAGACGCCGCATCCCGGTGGCGCGGGGATGCGGCGTCGGCGACCCTGCCCGCCGCGGCCGCATGGCCGGCCGGCGCGAGGGAAGAGAGTTCCCGTGGGCGATCGGGAGAGCCTCCCGGTCGCCCATTTCGTGTGCCCGGAGATCCCGCGGCCGTTGGCATATACCCCCTGGGGGTAATAACATCGCCGGGGACCACGTCATCGGCCGGGAAGGGGCGCAATGGGCGCGATCGGGCATGCTCTGGCGATAGCGGGGTCGATGGCCTGGGAGATCCTGTGGGCGCTGATCCTCGGCTTCGCGCTGTCGGCGGTCGTGCAGGCCGTCGTACGGCGATCGACGATCGTCCGGCTGCTCGGCGACGACCGGCCGGGCACGCTCATCGTCGCGACCGGCCTCGGCGCCGCGTCCTCCTCCTGCTCGTACGCCGCCGTCGCGCTGGCGCGTTCGCTGTTCCGCAAGGGGGCGAGCTTCACGGCCGCGATGGCGTTCGAGATCGCCTCGACCAACCTGGTGATCGAGCTGGGCATCGTGCTGGCGCTGCTGATGGGCTGGGAGTTCACCGCGGCGGAGTTCGTCGGCGGGCCCGTCATGATCGTGGCCATCGCGCTGCTGTTCCGCCTGTTCCTGCGCGAACGCCTGCTGCGGGAGGCGCGTCACCAGGCCGAACGCGGCGTCGCCGGGTCGATGGAGGGGCACGCGGCGATGGACATGGCGGTGCGCCGGGAGGGGTCGTTCTGGCGGCGGCTGTTCTCCAGGGAGGCGTTCACGGCGGTCTCCCACGTGTTCGTGATGGAGTGGGCGGCCATCCTGCGGGACCTGGTCGTCGGGCTGCTCGTCGCCGGCGCCGTCGCCGCATGGGTGCCCGACTCGTTCTGGCGCCACTTCTTCCTCAGCGGGCATCCGACGGCGGCCGCCCTCTGGGGTCCGCTCGTCGGGCCGCTGGTCGCCGTCGTCAGCTTCGTCTGCTCGATCGGCAACGTCCCGCTCGCCGCGGTGCTGTGGAACGGCGGCATCAGCTTCGGCGGGGTGATCGCCTTCATCTTCGGCGACCTGATCATCCTGCCGATCATCAACATCTACCGGAAGTACTACGGGATCCGGATGGCCCTGTTCGTCACCGCGACGTTCTACGCCGCCATGGTCGCCGCCGGATACGTCGTCGAGCTGGTCTTCGGCACGACCGGGCTCGTCCCGGAGAGACGTCACGCGGCCGTGATGGCGGCGCACGTCTCCTGGAACTACACGACCTGGCTCAACATCGCCTTCCTGGCCATCACCGCCATCCTTGTTGCCCGTTTCGTCCGTACGGGCGGCGTGCCGATGCTTACCATGATGGGCGGCGACCCCGAAAAGGACCAGACTGCCCACCATCACGGGTAGCCGGCACGCTCACCCGCTCCAACCGGCTTCGCGACGCCGGCTGTCATGGCTGAGGAGAACCGTCAGCCGTTACATCCGCACGAACAGCCTTTGGGGCAGGAGCAGCCCGAGCCGTGACCACATGAGCAGTTGCGCATGTCCCGATCGTGCGCCGTGGTCACCCTGACGGGCAAGGAAGACTATGGTCACCTCCGCGTCGACATGCGCTACCGAACGACCGTTGCGGATGAGACTTGTCTGCCTTCCGGATGCAACCCAATCGATACGCGCGGAGTCCAAGGGCGGCAGGATCGGACCCGATGACGGAGGCGTGAGGCTAGATGGGCACCGGTGAGCCGCGGTTCGGCGTGCTCGGCCCGTTGGTGATCGAAGTGGACGGGCGGCCCGTGCCGCCGCCCGGGTCCGCGGTGGTCCGCGGGCTGCTCGGCGTGTTGCTGCTCGCGGGGAGACGCCCGCTGACGACCGAGCAGCTGATCGAGCTCGTGTGGGCCGACCGGGCGGACCGTACCGGCCGCGGATCGGTGCAGGCCGCGGTCTCGCGCCTGCGCGACTGGCTGAGCCGGCTGCCGGGTGACACACCGCCGGTCGAGTACGACGGCGCGGGCTACCGGCTGGTCGTGCCCGCCGAGGCCGTGGACATCGGCCGGTTCCGCGCGCTGGCGCGGAGCGCCTCGGCCACCGACGACCCGTCGGTGCGGTGCGAGCTGCTGGAGTCCGCCCTGGACCTGCGGCGGGGGCCCGTCCTGGCCGATCTCGACCGGGCCGGGTCGCTCATCCGCGAGGCCGACGCCGGTGTCCGCCGGGCCGCCGTGGCGTTCGCCGAGGCCGCCATCGCGGCGGGCCGGCCCGGCTCCGCGGTGGCGCGGGTCGACGCCCTGGCGGACGAACATCCGCTGGACGAGGAGCTCCAGGCGAGCCTGATCGAGCTGCTGTCGATCGCCGGGCGGCCGGCCGACGCTCTGCGGCGCTACCAGCGGGTGCGGGAGCGGATCATCGACGAGATGGGCGTCGAGCCGGGTGCCCGCGTCCAGCGCGCGTACCTCACCGTGCTCGCCCGGGACCGCGACCACGGACCCGGACCGCTCGTGGAGACCGCGCTGCCGCCGCCCGCCCAGCTGCCGTCCGCGATCGCCGACTTCATCGGCCGGGAGGCGCACGTCTTCCTGCTGGTCCGGGTGCTCAGGCAGGCCACCATGCCGGTGGTGATCTCGGGGATGGGCGGCGTCGGCAAGACCGCGCTGGCCGTGCACGCCGCGCATCGTGTGGCCGAACGGTTCCCCGACGGGCAGCTGTACGCCGACCTGGGCGCCGAACGCGCCGAGCCGGCGAGCCCGGCCCGGGTGCTCGGCGGGTTCCTCACCGCGCTCGGCATCGCGGCGCACGCGGTCCCGGAGTCGCTGGAGGAGCGCAGCGCGCTGTTCCGGAGCCTGCTCGCCGGCCGGCGGATCCTCATCGTGCTCGACAACGCGGCCAGTGAACGCCAGATACGCCCGCTGTTGCCCGGATCGCCGGGCTCGGCGGTGATCGTGACCAGCCGGGCCCACCTGACCGGGCTGGAGTCGGTCCGGCGGATCGAGCTGGACGTGTTCGACTCCGGCGAGGCGACCGCCCTGCTGGCCCGGATCGCCGGTCAGGACCGCGTCGAGGCCGAGCCGGAGGTCGCCGCGGAGATCGCCCGGCTCTGCGCGTACGTGCCGCTGGCCGTGCGGATCGCCGGCGCGCGGCTGGCCGGCCGCCGCCGTTGGAGCCTCGGCCATCTGGCCGCGATCCTCGGCGACCAGCACCGGCGGCTCGACGAGCTGTCCGCCGGCGACCTCGCGGTCCGCGCCGGTTTCTCGGTCGCCTACGCGCGGCTGCCCGACGGCGCTCGTGCCCTGTTCCGGCGGCTCGGCCTGCTGGACGTGGGCGACGTGGCGGGCTGGGTGGCCGCCGCGATGCTGGACGCCTCGGTGGAGGAGGCACAGGAGCACCTCGAGACGCTCGTCGACGCCCGGCTCCTCGACGTCGCCGGCGCCGACCCGACCGGACGGCTCCGCTACCGCTTCCACGACCTGCTGCGCCTGTACGCCCGCGAGCGGTGCTACGAAGAGGAGCCGGACACCTGGCGCGAGGCGCTGACCAGGGCCTTCAGCGCGTGGCTCGCCATGGCCGAGCGCGCCGCCGAGCACGTGCCGGGCCCCTGCTACGCGGCCGTCCACGGCACCGCGCCCCGGTGGCCGCTGCCGACGACGATCACCGCGGCGGCGCTGCGCGACCCGGCCGCCTGGTTCGACGCCGAATGGCCGGCGCTGGTGGCCGCGGTGGGCCAGGCATGCGACCTCGGTCTCGACGAGTTCGCCTGGGACCTGGCCGGATGCCTGGAGAAGTACTTCGACGTCCGGGTCATGACGGCGGAGTGGCAGGCGGTCCACGAACGCGCCCTGCGACTCTGCCGCTCCACCGGCAACCGGCTCGGCGAGGCCGTGCTGACCCGCGGACTGGTCGAGCTGACGACCTGGATCTCGTCCTCGCGGTCGGGCACGGCAATGGCCACGCTGCACGAACGGTCGCAGCGTTTCCTGACGATGTTCGAGGAGCTGGGCGAGCCACGCGGCGTGGCCGACGCGCTGGTGAACTGCGCCTGGGCGCTCGTGGCCGGGGGTGACACGGACGAGGCCCTGGCGGTGGCCGGCCGCGCGCTGGAGCTCGCGCGCGACCACGACCACCTCGGCGGGCAGGCACGCGCGCGCCAGGTGATGGGCGTCGCCTGCGGACACGCGCGCGCCGAAGCCGCCATCGAGCACCTGACCCACGCGCTGCAGCTCGCTCGCGAACTGGGCAACCCGCGCTTCGAGGCCACCGCGATGCAGTTCCTGGGCGCCGCGCACTGCGCGGCCGGCCGGCTCGACAGCGGGCACGACCTGCTCGTCGCGTCGCTCACCATGTGCCACGCGCGCGGCGACCGCTACGCGGAGGCGTTCTCGCTGCTCTACCTGGCCAAGCTGTACGCCGCGCTGGAGGATCCCCGCGCGCGGCCGGCCGCCGAGGCGGTCCTGTCGGTCAGCCGCCGGCTCGGCATGCCGCACCACCTGGCCGACGCCCTGAGGGTCCTCGGCGACCTGGACCTGGCCGCCGGGCGGTACGCCTCGGCGACGCTCCGGCTGGAGGAGTCGGTGCAGATCTGGCGGAGCCGCGGCTGGACCTCCTTCCTCTCCGAGACGCTGCGCAGCCTCGGCCGCGCCCACGCGGGGACCGGCGACACGACGGCCGCCGTGCGAGCGTGGGCGGAGGCCCGCACCCTGTTCGAGGAGCTGGCCGACACGGCCGGGGCCGCGGAGGTCACCGCGCTGCTGGAGAAGGCCGGCGCGACGCTGTAGGCGCGCCCCTGCGACCGGTGCACGCGGCCCGCCCCGCGGCGGGCCGCGTGCCCGGTGTTCGCTCCCCCGCCGGTCAGGACGTCGCGGCCAGGTGGTCGCGCAGCCCGGCGCCGAACGGCGTGGCGGTGCCGTTGTAGTCGCTGATCAGCGACGGGCCGGAAGAGCAGTCCCAGGTGTTCCAGGTCCAGCCGAGGTAGCCGACGCCGTGGGCGTCCGCCCAGTTCATGACGGTGTCGATGAACCCGTGCCCGCAGTCGTTCTCACCGATCTCACTGAGCGTCAGCGGCACCTTCGCCGCCACCGGAGCGAGCTGGGAGTCGAAGCACGACGTGTTGGAGCAGGTGTTGAAGTTGTACAGGTGCGCGAACGCCGCGAGGTTGTGCCGCGGATCCGACGGCTCGTACGCGAGCCACTGGGTCAGGTCGTTGGAGTAGGCCAGCCCGCCGACGAGGACGACGTTGTCCGCGCCGGTCGCGCGTACCGCGTCGACCAGCGACTGGAACCCGGCGACCTGGTACGGGATGCCGGCGCACGTGCCGCCGTCGCGCCAGCAGGTCCAGCCCGAGGTCTCGTCGCCGGTCGCCCGCTCCGGGTAGGGCTCGTTGAACAGGTCGAACACGACCGCGGTGTCGCCCTTGAAGGCACCCGCGACGCCGGTCCAGAACGCCGGGGCGTACTGCGCGTCCGGCATCGGCTTCTGGCAGGTCGCGTTCACGTCCGAGCAGCCGGAGGACGGGCCGGTGTAGGTGCCGTGGCTCCAGTGCATCTCGACGATCGGCGTGATGCCGTGCGCCTCCAGCCGGGAGACGAAGCCCTCGACCTCGCTCTGGTACGCCGCGCCGCCGTACCGGGAGTCGACGTCGCTCAGGCCGAGCCAGCAGTCCTCGTTGAGCGGGATCCGCACCGCGGTGATGTGCCAGGCGGCCATCGCCGCGATGGACGCGTCGTCGACCGGGCCGTCCCAGAAGCCGTAGCCCTGCACGCACATGAACTCCCCGCCGGACCGGTTCGCGCCGCGGAGCCGTACGGTGGCGCCGGCGGCGTCGACCAGGTGGTTCCCGGACACGTGCAGCTTGGGCGCGGTCGTGTTCCCGCCACCGCCGCCCGCGGTCACGTGCACGGCGGCGGAGGTCGCCGAGGCGCCGGCCGCGTCATAGGCACGGGCGGTGAGCGTGTGGGCGCCGGCCGGGACGCCGGCCCAGGTGTAGGCGTACGGGCTGGTCGTGTCGGTGCCGAGCAGCGTCGAGCCGTCGTAGAACTCCACCTTGGCGATCGAGCCGCCCGTCTCGGTGGCGGTCGCCGCGATCGGCAGGTCCGCTCCCGCGGCGACGGTGGCGCCGTCCGCCGGGGTGGTGATGCCGACCTGTGGCGTGGCGCCGCCGCCGTCCCCTCCCCCACAGGTGGTTCCGTTGACCGCGAACGACGCGGGAGCCGCGTTGGTCCCGCTGTAGCTGAAGTTCGCGCCGATCTGGGTGCTCGCGCCGGTGGCGAGCGTGCGGTTCCAGGACGCGCCGGTCACCGTCACCGTCCGGCCCGACTGGCTCCAGTCGCCGCTCCAGCCCTGGGTGAGCGTCTGGTTCCCGGTGTAGGCGTAGGTCAGCGTCCAGCCGTCGAGCCGGTCGCCGAGGTTGTGCAGGGTGATGGAGGCGGTGAAACCGGAGCCCCAGTCGTTCACCGTGTAGTCCACCGCGCAGCGCACGGCGGCGTACGCGGGGCTCGCGCCGGTGGCCAGGACGCCGCCGAAGGCGCCCAGGGCGAGCGCGAGGATCGCGGAGATCACGCGTCGGGATCGCATTGGCCACTCCAAGGGGCGAGTCGCAATGGGAGCGCTCCCACATGCCGCCACGACGGTAACTTGACCCCTTACTTCAAGAAAAGTGGCTTTCACCGGCATTCACGGAAACCTTGCGGGCGCGGCCTTCTTCGGCAATTGTTAGGGAGGCTCCCAATCAAACGTGGTGACGGTCAGCCTGGAGGATCGGACCCGGAAGGTACGGTTATCTATGGTCAGGACATCTTTGATCATGGTGGCGCTCGCGGGAACGATCACCGCGGCGGCCGCGACGCCGCCTCGCGTCGCCACCGCGGCCCCACCGCCCGCCGCCGTCATCGCGCCCGGCCCCGGCACCGCACCGCTCACCTCCGGCTGGCGCATCCAGTCCTCGTCCGTCGCCGGGACCTCCGGGGCGCAGATCTCCCGCCCGGACTACTCCGCGACCGGCTGGCTGCCGCTCTCCCAGCCCCAGACCCTGATGGCGGGCCTGGTGGAGAACGGCCGGTACCCGAACGTCTTCTTCTCCGACCGGCTCAAGAGCGTGCCGAAGGACCAGTTCAACGTGAACTGGTGGTACCGCGACCAGCTCACCGTGCACCCGCGGGCCGGCGGCCGGACGTACCTGATCATGAACGGGGTGCTGGGCACCGCGGACCTGTGGGTCAACGGCACCAAGGTGGCCGACCGCACGCAACTGCAGGGCGCCTACTCGCGGTTCGAGTACGACGTCACGCCCTACGTCCACGACGGTGCCAACGCGATCGCGCTCGACGTCGCCAAGAACGACCCGAAGACCTACCTCACCGACAGCCAGCTCGACTGGAACCCGCACGCGCCCGACGAGGGCACGGGCCTGCGCTTCGCACCGCAACTCGCCCAGGCCGGGCCGATCTCGCTGCGCGACGTCCACGTCGTGCAGAACAACGCCAAGGACCTCAGCAGCTCCGACCTCACCGTGAAGGCCGACCTGCGCAACGACACCTCCACGGCCCAGCGCGGCGAGCTGGACGCCACCATCACGCACGGCGCGACGCGCGTACGGGTGACCACCACCGCGGACGTGCCGGCGCGAAGTACGCGCACGGTCACGCTCTCCCCCGCCGACCACCGGCAGCTCCACCTGTCCCACCCGGCGATCTGGTGGCCGTACCAGCTCGGCGGCCAGCCGATGTACCACCTCGACGCCGCCGTACGGACCGGCGGCCAGGAGTCCGACCGGTACGGCGAGGACTTCGGCATCCGCACCGTGACGTCCTCGCTCACGCCGGTCACGCAGGGCAAGACCCACGCGCCCCACGGCTACCGGCGGTTCGTGATCAACGGGGTGCCGCTGGTGATCCGGGGCGGCGGATGGTCGCCCGACATGTTCATGCGCTACTCGCCGCAGAACATCCGCGACCAGCTCGCGTACGTCAAGAACCTCGGCCTGAACACCATCCGGTTCGAGGGCAACCTGCCCCCGGATGACATGTTCGCCCAGATGGACCGCGCCGGGATCCTCGCCATGACCGGCTGGCAGTGCTGCGACCGGTGGGAGGACCCCATCGCCAAGTGGCCGGACGCCCTCCGGGCGAACGCGGCCAACCAGGCCACCCGCGTCGCGTCCTGGCTGCGGAACCACCCGAGCGTCTTCACCTGGTTCCAGGGCAGCGACGAGGCGCCGGAGGCGGCCAAGGAGGCGATCTACCTCAAGGCGTTCGCGGACGCGAACTGGCAGACGCCACAGGTGGCCTCGGCGGAGTACAAGAGCTCACCGAAGCTCGGCCCGTCCGGCGCCAAGGAGGGCCCGTACAACTACGTGCCGCCGGGCTACTGGTGGGCGAACGGCCCCGAGACGGCGGGCAGCGACCCGAGCTTCACCAACGCCGGCAGCGCCTGGGGGTACGACACCGAGACCAGTGCGGGCAACACCGTGCCGACGCAGGACTCGCTCAACCGCTTCCTGACGCCCGCCGACCAGGCGAAGATCTGGGACCTGTCCACGACGAAGGGACCGGGCACCGGGCCGGACCTGTTCCACGTCGCCGCCTCGTTCAACACCTACACGAAGACCGCGCGGATGGGGCAGTACAACACTCCGCTGTGGAACCGCTACGGCTCCTGGTCCGACATGGCCTCGTACCAGAAGATCGCGCAGATGGGCGGGTACGAGGTGACGCGGGCGCAGTTCGAGGCCTACCTCGCGCGCTCGGGCGATCCGGCCAACCCCAGCCCCGGCGTCATCTACTGGATGCTGAACAAGGCGTGGCCGTCGCTGCACTGGAACATCTACAACTACGACTTCGACCAGCCGGGCGTGTACTTCGGCGCGCTCAAGGCCGGCGAACCGGTGCACATCATGTACGACTACGCCGACGGCTCGGTGAAGGTCTCCAACGTGACCCGCTCCCGGCAGGACGGCCTGACCGCGTCCTCGCGCGTCATCGACCTGAACGGCGCGGTCCGCGACGAGCGGCGGGTCGCCGTCTCCGGCCTCGCCTCACAGGGCGTGCAGACCGTGCTGACGCCGAAGGTGCCGGCGCAGACCTCGCAGACCTACTTCCTCGAGCTCACACTGAGCAAGGGCGGCCGTACGGTGAGCCGGAACGTCTACTGGCTGTCCACGAAGCCGGACAAGGTCGACTGGGCCAAGACGGTCGGCCAGGGCTACGGGGCCACGTTCCAGCCCGCCGGGTACGCCGATCTCACCGGCCTGCAGAAGCTCCCGGCGGCGACCGTCGCGGCGTCGGCGTCGACCCGCCGGGAGGGCGCCGACGCGGTCACCACGGTCACGATCCGCAACACCGGCAAGGCGCCGACCGTCTTCACCCGCGCCGACGTACGGCGGGGCGCGGGCGACGGCCGGGCGGCGAACGGCGACAACCAGGTGCTGCCGATCACCTGGAGCGACAACTACGTGACGCTGTGGCCGGGCCAGAGCCAGACGCTGACCGCGCGCTACCGCGCCGCGGACCTGCGCGGCGCGCATCCGGTCGTCAGCCTCACCGGCCGCAACCTGCCCGACCGGACGATCGCCGCCGGCCGTTAGGGCCTGTCTCAAAGCCCCGCTGTCCTACTGCGCGGCGCGGACTTTGAGACAGGCCCAAGGACCTGTCGCGAGAAGCCGTCCGCCGGTTACGACACGACTGCGACCTGACGCGGACGGCATCTCGACACGGGTCCGGCACGGTCGGCACCATGACGCAGCTTCAACCGGCCAGGGCCACTCGGGCGACGACCGGGCGCAGGCCGCACCTGCCCGCGCTGGACGGGCTACGGGGTGCCGCGATCCTCGGGGTGCTGTTGTTCCACACCGGCCACCTGCCCGGTGGTTTCCTCGGGGTGGACCTGTTCTTCGCACTGTCCGGCCACCTCATCACCGACCTGCTGCTGCGGGAGATCGAGGCGACCGGCACCGTGTCGCTGGTCGCCTTCTGGGGCCGGCGCGCCCGCCGGCTGCTGCCCGCCCTGGCGACCATGCTCGCCGGCGTCACCGTGCTGGTGTGGGCGGTGGGGCCGCCGGACCTGGTGCGAACCACGCTCTCGGACGGCCCGTGGGTGCAGCTGAACCTGGTCAACTGGCATCTGCTCGCCGAGTCGGCCGGCTACTGGGACCGGTTCGGGCCGTCCCGGGTGTTCGAGCACCTGTGGAGCATCGCGGTCGAGGAGCAGTTCTACCTGGTGTGGCCGGTGGTCCTGCTGGTCATCGCCCGGTGTGGACGGCGGGTCGCGACGGTCGCGGCCCTGGTCGCGGCCCTGGTCTCGGTCGTCTCACTGGTGCTGATGGTCACGCTGGTCGACCCGGCGGACCCGACCCGGGTCTACACCGGCACCGACACCCGGGCGTTCTCGTTGTTGCTGGGCGCCATGGTCGCCACCCGGCCGGTGCGCGCCCTGGTGGCCCGCGTGGCCGGCCGGCGGGCGGGCGTCGTGTCGTGCTCGCTGGCGATCGGAATGGGCACGGCGTGGTCGCTCGTCGACGGTGTGAACTCGGCGTGGCTGTTCACCGGCGGGCTCTTCGTGCACTCGCTGGCCGCCGCGCTGCTGGTCGGGCTGTGTGCGGGAGAGCCGCGAACGGCGGTCGGCACGGTCCTCGCCTCGTGGCCGCTGCGCGGGCTGGGACTGATCTCCTACAGCCTGTACCTGTGGCACTGGCCCGTCTTCGTACTGCTCTCCGCGCAGCGCGGGTGGGTCCGTACGGTCGCGGCGTGCGCCGTGTCGATCGGTCTCGCCGTGCTCTCGAAGTACCTGGTCGAGGACCCGATCCGGTTCCGTGCCGGGTGGGCCACGAGGCGAAGCGGGCTGCTCGCGTTCGCGGCGGTCATGGCCGGGCTGGCCGTGTTGTGGTCGGTGCTGCCCGCCCCGGCCCCGGTCACCATCGACATCGGCAGGCTGGGCTGATCACCTGAACAGCGGGCAGGTTCGCCGCTTGTCCGACTCCGGGGTGGGCAGGGTGAAGCGGACCTGCGCCTCCGTGCGCTTGGATCCGCCGCTCTGGATGTGCACGCCCAGCGCCGTACACACGATCTGGTCGATGCCCAGCGGGGTCACCTCGTGAATCGACAGCGGCACCAGGAGCCGGATGACGCCCGGTGCGACGGTCACCACGACCTGGGTCGTCGCGCTCGCCGAGATGTCGGTGCGCAGACCGGATTCGCCGGGCCCCGAGAGGAGCAGCGCCATGGCCTCGGGGATCCCGCCCAGGTGGCCGGTTCGCCGCAGCTGCGGCGAGAGCTCGCCCCGCGCGCCGACGAAGTACAGCGTCACCCCGGGTGCCACGCCCGTCGGGGCCTCGCCGCCGTCGGCCACCCCGGAAGGACGGACACCGCATCCCGCGAGCAGCAGGACCACGACCGCCGGCCAGATCCGCATCCGCCTCACCGGTCCTCCGGATTCCTCGGCAGCCGCAGCACGAAGCGCGCACCGCCGCCGTCGGCATTGCCCGCGGTGAGATCGCCGCCGTGCAGACGGGCGTTCTCCCGGGCGATCGCCAGCCCGAGCCCGTTGCCCGGCGTACGGGTGCGAGCGGCGTCGGCCTTGTAGAAGCGGTCGAACACCTGCGGCAACACCTGCTCGGGCAGGCCCGGTCCGCCGTCGGTGACCTCGATCAGCACCTGCTCCCGTGACGCCGAGACGCGCACGCGCACCGGCGGTGCGCCGTGCCGCAACGCGTTCTCGGCCAGGTTGGCCACGATGACGTCCAGCCTGCGCGGGTCCACCCGCAGGAGGATCCCGTCCGGGGCCACCACGTCGACCCGGTCCAGCCGCCCACGGGCCCGCAGGCAGTCACGTACGGCGCGGGCCGCGTCGACCTCCTCCACCCGCAGCCGGGCGGTGCCGGCGTCGAAGCGGGACACCTCCATCAGGTCCTCGACGAGCCGGACCAGCCGATGTGTCTCGGTGATCGCCATCTGCGCGGACTCGCGCGCGTCCGCCTCCATCCCGTCGGTCGTCGTCGCCAGCACCTCCACCACCGCCGTCAGCGTGCTCAACGGGGTACGCAGCTCGTGGGAGACGTCGGCGGCGAACCTCCTGGCATCGGCCTGCATCCGCCGCATCGCCGCCATCGACGCCTGCACCGACTCGGCCATCTCGTTGATGGTCACGGTCAGTTCGGCCAGCTCGTCGGCGCCCTGCGGCGGCGACCGCGCGTCGAGATCACCGGCCGCCAGCCGGCGCGCGGTGTCGCGGAGTTCACGCACCGGGCGCAGCACGCCGCCCGCGGCGATCAGCGCCAGCAGCACGGCCGGCGGCAGCGCCAGCGCGGCGGTGCCGGCCGCGGTCCTGGCGAGGCCGTCGATCCGCCGCTCGACGTTGCTGAGGTCGCGCACGGCGTACACCTCGATGCCGGACGGGGTGCGGGCGCCGTTCGGCGCGGTGAGGGTGATGGGCATGCCGACCAGCAGCCAGGGCTTGCCGCCCGCGATGATCCGCTCGGTGACGAGCCGGCGCCGGGTGCGTACGGCGGTGCGCAGCGCATCGGTGACGAGCCCGGTGTCGGGGCCCTCCGCCGAACGCAGGTTCCGGTAGGTCACCAGGGTGTCCGCGCCGACGGCCGCGCGCAGCCGTTCCAGCGCGCCCTGGTCCGGCGGATAGACCAGCTGGGGGGTGATCGCACCGATCTGCCCGGCGATGGTCTCGGTGAGCCGCTGCTGCGTCGAGGCGACCAGCGCGGCGCTCGCCGATCCGGCGCTCGACCAGGCCGCCGCGGCGGCACCGAGCACGGTCACCAGCACGAACGCGACCACCAGCCGGACACGCAGCCCGCGCGGCCTCGGCCGCCTGGTCATACCGGCCCGAACCGGTAGCCGAACCCGCGTACGGTCTGCACGTACACCGGCGTCGTGGGATCGGCCTCGATCTTCCCCCGCAGCCGCTGCACGCAGTTGTCGACCAGCCGGGAGTCACCGAGGTAGTCGTGCTCCCACACTTCCTCCAGCAGCTGCTGCCGGCTGAACACCCGCCCGGGAGCCCGGGACAGGGCCAGCAGCAGCCGCAGCTCGGTCGGCGTCAGCGACACCGGTGAGCCGCGCAACGACACCGTCAGCGCGGTGGTGTCGACGCGCAGGTCGCGGTGCACTCGCACGTCGCCGGAGCCGCCGGCGCCGCGGCGCAGCACCGCGCGGATGCGCGCGTCGAGCACGGTGGGCTGTACCGGCTTGACGACATAGTCGTCCGCGCCCGCCTCCAGACCACCGACGACGTCGAAGTCGTCACCGCGGGCGGTGAGGATGATCACCGGCACGTCACCGGCCGCCCGGATCCGGCGGCACACCCCGAACCCGTCGATGCCCGGAAGCATGAGGTCGAGCACCACCAGGTCCGGCGCTGACGAGCGCAGCTCGCGCAGACCGACCTCGCCGGTCTCCGCGGTGCGGACGCCGTGGCCGTGCCGGCTCAGCGCGAGCTGCAACCCGCGCCGAACCAGGGGATCGTCCTCGATGAGCAGAATCGCCGGCACCCGTCCAGTATGGACAGGACCGGCCCGGCTCGACGGTGACGGCGTTCTCCTGCGACACAACCGGGACACGACGGCGCAGGCACCGGGACACGGCGGCGGCACCGTCGAGGCCATGACCAAGACACGAAGCCTCATCCCGGGCCTCATCCCGGGCCTGACCGGGCTGCTCCTGCTGACCGCCTGCTCCGGCGGGTCCACCGCGACGGCGGCCCCCACCGGCCCCGGCCTGTCCAAGGTGCTCTTCCTCGGCGACTCCATCGCCGCCGGTGAGGCGCTGCCGCTGGCGGCCGCCTTCAAGGCCGGTGGTGTGGCGTTCCAGTCGATCGCCGCCGACGGCGGCGGGAACGTCGTCGGACCGTTCTCCGGCGAGAACTGGAAGAAGCTGCCGGCACAGATCGCCTCCGCCCGGCCCACCGTGGTCGTCTACCAGCTCACCACCTACGACTGGGGCAGCCGGCAGCAGCAGCGGGCCGCCTACGACAGGCTCCTGACCACCGTGACCGGGGCGGGCGCGAAGCTGGTCATGGTCACCGCGCCGCCGATCAGGGCCGACGACTTCTACCGGCCGCACATGGCCGACCTGGACCGCGCCCCGGACGTCGCCCGGGCGGTCGCGGCGGAGTCGTCCGGGCGGGCCCAACTGCTCGACGCCGGCGCGGTGTGGGGCAGGACCTATCAGCGGGTCAGAGACGGCAGGGCGGACCGCAGCACCGACGGCATCCACACCTGCCCGCAGGGGGCGGCCCGTTTCACCAACTGGCTGCTCGGCCAACTGGCGAAGTCGTTCCCCGGCTTCACGCCGGCGGCGCCCCGGTCGTGGGCCAACACCGGCTGGTCCGCCGACAAGCACTTCAAGGGCTGCTGACCGGCGAGCCGTGGGCCGGTCACGCCTGGCACGGCCACCACGGTCAGCCGGCCGCCCTCGGGGAACCCGGCCCCGGAGCTGACGACCGCGGCGACGCCGGTCATCAGCGCACCGGGACCTTTGAGGGCGGCGGGCCCCCTCGGGTCGGGGCCGTCGAGGAAGCGCGTCAGCACGGCGGCCTCGGCACGCAGCCGCGTCGCCCGGTCCGCCTGCGCGGGCGCCGTCAGCCGGGCCGCCATCTCCAGCCGCTCACCGGCCTCCGCGCGCACGATGTCCGCCATGGCCCGTTCGCTCAGCTCGCGTCGCGCCGCCTCCGTGGCGCCGACGCCGACGGGCGACTGCTGGAGGCCGTGTGGCCCGGATCCGTCCACGGGCACCGCCTCGGCGTTGTCCAGCGCGGCGAGCGCCGAGCGCAGGGCGCTCACCGCGGCCTTGTCGCGGGCGCGCATCGCTTCGGGCAGGGCTTGACGCATCCGAAGGCGTAGGGACATGCCGGTGACCTTAGGGTCGTGCGTCCGCCCCCACAACGGAATATGTCCGGCGCACCCCGGTGAGCGTCAGGTCAGCCGACGGGCGAGGATCTCGCTGATCTCGCCGAGCCGGCGGACCTGGTCGGCGTCGAGCGTGTCGAAGATGACGCTGCGGACGGTCTCCACGTGCCCGGGGGCGGCGGCCTCCAGCGCCGTGAAGCCGTCGTCGGTCAGCACCGCGATCTGGCCGCGCCGGTCGGTCGGGCAGTTCTCCCGGCGTACCCAGCCGCGCTCCTCCAGGCGCGCGATGGCGTGGGAGAGCCGGCTCGCCGACATCCGGGTGGCGTCGGCGAGCTCGGTCATCCGCAGGGCCCGGCCGGTCTCCTCGGACAGCCGGACCAGGATCTCGTAGTAGGCGTGCGGGAGGCCCGAGTCGCGGCGCAGCTGGGCGTCGATGGCGTCGAGCAGCAGCCGGTGCGAGTTCAGATACGCACGCCAGATGCGCTGCTCATCGGCGTTCAGCCATCGCGTCTCAGTCACGAACACGATTCTAGTTTGGGCGGGTCAGCGCCCTTATGTCGGCGAGGGGTGGTCTCCTCACTCCACCGCCGCGGCGACCGCCTCGGACCAGATCTGCACGGCCTCGTCGATCTGCGCGGCGTCGACCACCAGCGGCGGGATCATCCGGACGACGTTGCCGTACGCGCCGCAGGTCAGCAGCAGGAGCCCGCGCTGTGCCGCCTCCCGCTGGGCCCGCTGGGCGGCCGCGGGGTCCGGTTCGCCCCCGGTGCCGAACTCGCTGCCCAGCATGAGGCCGCGGCCGCGTACGTCGCCGATGACCGGATGGGCCGAGGCGACCTTGCGCAGCCCGTCGCGCAGGCGAAGGCCCATCGCGTCGGCGTTGGCCACCAGTCCCTCGTCCTGGATGACGTCCAGTGTGGCCAGCGCGGCCGCGCACGCCACGGCGTTGCCGCCGTACGTGCCGCCCTGCGATCCCGGCCAGGCGCGGCCCATCAGCTCGGCCGGGGCGGCGATCGCCGACAGCGGGAACCCGCTGGCCAGGCCCTTGGCCGTGATGAGCACGTCCGGCCGTACGTCGGCGTGCTCGTGCCCCCAGAACCGCCCGGTGCGCCCGAAGCCGGTCTGGACCTCGTCGACGATGAGCAGGCCGCCGTGCCGGTCGGCGCGCTCGCGCAGCCCCTCCAGGAACCCGGGCGGGGCGGGGATGTAGCCGCCCTCGCCGAGCACCGGCTCGACCACGAACGCGGCGGTGTCCTGCGCGGGGCTGACCGTCGCGAGCAGGTAGTCCAGCTCGCGCAGCGCGAAGCGCGTGGCCTCCTCCTCGCTCCAGCCGTACCGGTACGCCTGCGGGAACGGCGCGACGGCCGCCCCGGGCATCAGCGGGCCGATGCCGGCGCGGAACTTGGTGCCGGCGGTGGTCAGCGAGGCGGCGCCCATGGTGCGCCCGTGGAAGGAACCGTGGAAGACGACGATGTTCTGCCGGCCGGTCGCGTGGCGGGCCAGCCGGATCGCCGCCTCGACGGCCTCGCTGCCGGAGTTGAGGTAGAACAGCGCGTCCAGGCCCTCCGGGAGCACCTCGCCCAGGCGCTCGGTGAGCCGGAGCAGCGGGCGGTGCATCACCGTCGTGTACTGGCCGTGGATGAGCGTGGCGACCTGCTCCTGCGCGGCCCGTACGACGCGCGGGTGGCAGTGCCCGGTGTTCGTCACACCGATCCCGGCGGTGAAGTCGAGGTAGCGGCGGCCGTCTTCGTCGTAGAGGTGCACGCCCTCGCCGCGGGCGGCCAGCACGGGCGTGGCCTGGGTCAGAACCGGGGACAACTGCGCCATGGGTCGCTCCTGAAGATTGTTGACAATATGATGATATGCAAGCATGCTCCAAAGGCATTGTCCAGACGCAGGTCAGGAGGGCTCCATGAGCGAGCGAAGCGAGCGAACCGGCAAGCACGTGCGCCTGGTCACTCCCCCGACGAAGGAGGGCTCATGAGCGAAGGCGCGTTCGAGACGGCCCGTACGGCGGTGGAGTCCGTGTCCAAGGGGCTGTTCGTCGGCGGTTCGTGGCGTGACGCCGAGGCGGGCGGCACCTTCGCGGTCGAGGACCCGGCGACCGGCAAGACCCTGTGCTCGGTCGCCGACGCGACTCCCGCCGACGGCATGGCGGCGCTGGCGGCCGCGGTCGCGGCCCAGGCGTCCTGGGCGGCCACGGCGCCGCGCGAACGCGGCGAGATCCTGCGCCGCGCGCACGCGCTGCTGCTCGCGCGCCGCGAGGAGTTCGCCGCGCTGATGACCGCGGAGATGGGCAAGCCGATCGCCGAGTCGCTGGGCGAGGTCGCCTACGCCGCGGAGTTCTTCCGGTGGTTCGCCGAGGAGGCGGTACGCATCGGCGGCGACCACGCGGTCGCGCCGGACGGCGGGAGCCGGTTCCTCGTCATGCGGCAGCCGGTGGGCCCGAGCCTGCTGGTGACGCCCTGGAACTTCCCGATGGCGATGGGCACCCGCAAGATCGGACCCGCCGTCGCGGCCGGCTGCACGATGGTGCTCAAGCCGGCCGAGCAGACGCCGCTGTCCGCGCTGGCCCTCGCCGACGTGCTGCGCGAGGCCGGGCTGCCCGACGGCGTGCTCAACGTCGTGCCGACCTCGGACCCCGGCCCGCTGGTCGAACCGCTGCTGCGCGACGGCCGGATCCGCAAGCTGTCGTTCACCGGCTCCACGGAGGTCGGGCGGCTGCTGCTCGGTCAGAGCGCGAGCCAGGTGCTGCGGGTCTCACTCGAACTGGGCGGCAACGCCCCGTTCATCGTCTTCGCCGACGCCGACCTCGACGCGGCGGTCGAGGGCGCCATGCTGGCCAAGATGCGCAACATCGGCGAGGCCTGCACCGCCGCGAACCGCTTCTACGCCGAGGCCCCGATCGCCGAGGAGTTCACCCGGCGGCTGGCCGAGCGGATGGGCCGGCTGACCGTCGGCCCCGGCCTCGACCCGGCCAACCAGGTCGGGCCGCTCATCGACGAGGCGGGCCGGCAGAAGGTCGCCGCGCTGGTGGACGACGCGGTGAGCCGCGGCGCGACGATCCGTACGGGCGGGTCGGCGCCGGCCGGTCCGGGCTACTTCTACCCGCCGACCGTCCTGTCGGGAGTGCCGGCCGACGCGCGCATGCGCCACGAGGAGATCTTCGGCCCGGTCGCCCCGGTGACCGCCTTCGACACCGAGGAACAGGCCCTCGCGTGGGCCAACGACACCGAGTACGGCCTGGTCGCCTACGTCTACACCCGCGACCTCGACCGGGCGCTGCGGGTGTCGGAGGCGCTCGAGACCGGCATGGTCGGCCTCAACCGCGGCGTGGTGTCCAACCCGGCGGCGCCCTTCGGCGGCGTCAAGCACTCGGGCCTCGGCCGCGAGGGTGGCAAGGTCGGCATCGAGGAGTTCCTGGAGACCAAGTACGTCGCCATGGGCTGAGGCTGCGAGGGCCGGCTTCAGGGGCCGCCGCCCGGAAGGGCGGCGGCCCGGCGGTTCCACGGAACGGCTTTCTCTCGGCGTCGCGGGAGGTTGTGAGCTGTGCTCGGATGAGCGTGCGCGAGTGTGCGTGAGGTCGTGTTCGTGATGTCGGGCAGCCTGGTCGAGGTCGTGAGAGGGCGGGCGTGGCCTCGCTGACGGCCTTTGACTCCGCCTACACCATCAAGTGGGGCGCCCAGCATTGACAGAAGCCCCTCACCACCACCGACCGCCCCGTCACCCGCCACCAGGCGGCAGCGGCGGCGATCGGACGACGCGCCCTCGGGCACCCGATCCGGCGACGGACGACACCACCCACGCTCAGTCCTCAGGGACGGTGCGCAGGCGCTCGATGGAGTCGGTCATGTGCTCCTCGATGAGCCGCAGCAGGCGTTCCTCGTCGCCGTCGCTGATGGCGTCGACCAGCTTGCGGTGCTCCTCGACCAGGTCGTCCGGCTCGGGGTACTTCTCCTGGAGGGCGTTCAGGCACATGCGGGCCTCGACGAGCAGCGTCTGGGCCATGCGCTCGAGGCGCGGGCTTCCCGACGACGCGACGAGCACCTGGTGGAAGGCCTGGTCGGCGTCGCTCATCGCGATGCGGTCGCGCTCCCCGGCCGCCGTCACCAGCGCCTGGAGCGCCTCGGTGAGCCGGACGAGCGCCTCGCCCCGGTTGCGCGCCATGATCATCCGGCAGGCGGCGCGCTCGATGGCCAGGCGGGCGAGGTAGACGTCCTCGACGTCGTCCTCGGCCAAGGTGATCACGAACAGGCCGCGGTGCGGCTCGCTGCGCAGCAGGCCCTCCTGGACGAGGCGCTGCATGGCCTCGCGCAGCGGCCCGCGGCTGACGCCGAGGCGCGCGGCGAGGTCGGCCTCGCCGAGTTGTGAGCCCGGGGCCAGCGATCCGTACATGATCGCGGATCGCAGCTCGTCTGAGATGATCTCAACGGTAGATCTTCGGGGTACGGGCTCGAGCTCGCCCAGCCGTCCCATCGTCAAGTCGCCTCCGTACGGAAGAGGGAGCCCGCTCCGGTACGCAGGCCGTGGTCACCGGCGAGGCGAAGCCCCTCCCAGACGCTCACCTGGTTCGCGGTGAGGACGGGCTTGCCCAGTCGTTCTTCGAGGTCGTCGAGCCACGCCACGGTGTGCAGCGCCGTGTCGGGCACCAGCACGGCCTCGGCGTCGGCGTGGTCGTTGGCGGCGACGAAGCCGAGGACGTCGTCGCGGCCCAGCGTGCCGACCTCGGCCGCGGTGACGATGCCCCGGCACGAGAGCGCGACGACCTCGATGTCGTGCTCGTCCAGGAAGCCGGCGAAGCGCTCGGCCACGTCCGCCGGGTAGGTCGCCGCCACCGCGACCCGGCGTACGCCGAGATGCCGGGCGGCGTTCACGAAGGCGAACGAGGTGCTGGAGGCGGGCACGCCCGCGGCCTCCTCGACCCCGGCGACCTGCTCGGCCGCACCCTGCCGGCCGAAGACGAAACTGCCGCTGGTGCAGGCCCAGATCGCGGTGCCCACGCCGAGGGCGCGCAGCTTTCGCGCGCCCTCCGCGAGTACGTCCGGACCGCCGATGTCGAGCAGGGCGTCCACACGGTGCGCGTCCTCACGCATGAGCGTGTGCACCACCGGCAGGCTCACGTCGCCCAGGACACGCTCCATCAGCGGGTAGTCGTCCTCGGCACTGAATCCCGGGTAAAGGATCCCGACCGTGTGGCCCATCTTCTCTCCAGTTTGGCAGATTGTTTACAAGTTACCGCTTCATGCGGCGGTGGGGCGCGCGGCCTCGACGAGCCACTGACCGGCGCCCATCGCCTCGGCGCCCATCGCCCGCAGTGCCGAGCACATCGTCACCTGGTTCGCGGTGAGCACCGGCTTGCCGAGCGTCCGCTCCAGCGGCGCGATGATGTCGTACGTCGGGACGTTGGTGCAGCTGATGAAGATCGCCTCGGCGTCCGGCCGGTCGACCGTGCGTACCGCGGCGACCACCTCGGAGTAGCCGACCTTCCAGATGTGGTTCATCAGCCCGAGCCCGACGCTCGACCCGGTCTCGATGCCGTGCTCGCCGAGGAACGTGAGCAGCCGGTCGGTGACGCTGTCGATGTACGGCGTGACGACCGCGATCCTGCTGACGCCGAGGAGCCGGAGCGACTCCACCAGCGCGCCGGAGGTCGTCGTGGCCGCGGGCGCGCCGGCGTCCAGGATGCTCCGGCTCAGCAGCCGCTCGCCCTCCGCCCCGTGCACGAAGCTGCCCGAGGCGCAGGCGAAGGCGACGACCAGCGGCTCCGGCGCCAGCACGTCACGCGTCGCCCGGCGTACGGTGTCGACGTCGGCGAGCGCCGAGGCCATCTCGATGGTCACCGGCACCGGCACGAAGGGCAGGCGGGTCATGAACAGGGACACGTGGTCGGGCGCCCATCGCCACAGCTCGCGGTCGAGGGCGAAGTCGAAGGGCGCGACGACGCCGACGCCCACCTGGGCGACCAGCTCGAAGTCGACGACCACGTCCATCGGACCGCCCGCGGGTGCGTCGGCACTCACCGTTCGTACCGCTGGTACAGCAGGCGCTCGCCCACGCTGCCCGACCGCCACACGTCGTTGCACGCCTCGGCCATCGGCTCCAGGCCCTCGACGATCGTGGCGTAGACGTTGCCCGGCACCCAGCCCACGTCGCCGTTGAGGAGCAGGTTGTTGCGGCCGTAGAAGATCGCCATGTCGATCACGCCCGGAAGCGCGTCGATCCCCTTCTCCTCCTTGAAGCGCCGGTCGAGCATGCCGCCGTTGAAGGAGAAGTACACGACGTCGCCGGGGATCGGCGTGACCGTGGGGTTCTCCAGGCCGGGCTCCTCGGCGGCGAAGCGCTCGACCATGGTGTAGACCTCGTTACGGGCGTACTTGGCGTGGTAGATGTCGCCGCCCTGCGGAAGCGCCTGCCACACCGCCTCGCAAGTGCGGGGCGCGTCCTTGTCGAGCAGTTCCGCGACGCACGACACACCGCGGCGCTCCAGCGTGATCTTGATATGTCTCGGCATGCCAGACCTCCCACTGCACATGGTCGAGGTGAGGCACGTCGCTCACCCCGATGACTTTCCCTGCGGGCGCCTTGGGATCCGTCCTGGCCTCTGGTCCGGGTGATGGTGGCCGGGGTGGGTTCAGGTTGCGACGGTCTTGCAGCACATGTTCAGCTCGTGCGCTGATTGTTGACAATCATACGAAGTCTGCCTAGCGTGTCAATGCCCCTGGTGACCTCGGAATACGCACGGGAGCGTCAGCTGTGACCACGCGGAATCCGGCCGTTCTCGTGCTGGAAGGCGACGTCCCGCCGCCCCGGTTGGCCGCCATCGGACGGCTCGCCGACGTCCGGCGCACCCGCGCGGACGGCCTGGCGGACGCACTGCCGGGCGCCGAGGTGCTCTTCCTGTGGGACTTCTGGTCCGACGCCGTCGCCGCCGCGTGGCCGCACGCCGACGCGCTCCGGTGGGTGCACATCGCCAGCGCCGGCGTCGACCGGCTGCTGTTCCCCGGCCTCGTCGAGAGCGACGTCGTGGTCACCAACTCGCGGGGCGTCTTCGACGAGCCGATCGCCGAGTACGTCCTGGGCGTGGTCCTCAGCTTCGCCAAGGACCTGCACACCACGGTGCGTCTGCAGGACCGGCGTGAGTGGCGGCACCGCGAGACCGAGCGGATCACCGGCGCCCGCGTCCTGGTCGTCGGCACCGGCCCGATCGGCCGGGCCATCGGGCGCCGCCTGTCCGCCGTCGGCATGGCGGTCTCCGGCCTCGGCCGCACCGGCCGTACGGGCGACCCGGACCTGGGTGAGGTACGGCCGTTCGGCGAGCTGCACCGGGCACTCGCCGACGCCGACTACGTCGTGCTCGCCGCGCCGCTCACCGACCTCACCCGCGACATGATCGACGCCGGCGCGCTGGCCCGGATGCGGCCCTCCGCCCGGCTCATCAACGTCGGCCGCGGCGGACTCGTGGTGGAGAAGGCACTGGTCGACGCGCTGTCCGAGGGCCGCATCGCCGGAGCCGCGCTGGACGTGTTCGCCACCGAGCCGCTGGCGGAGTCCTCGCCGCTCTGGACCCTGCCGAACGTCCTGGTCTCCCCGCACATGTCGGGCGACACGATCGGCTGGCGCGACGAGCTGTCCGGGCTCTTCCTCGACAACCTGGGCCGCTACCGGGACGGACGTCCGCTGGTGAATGTGGTCGACAAGAAGCTGGGTTACGTCACGAGAGGGACCTGATGGCCGAGATCGCGTACCTCACCGCGAGCGAGATGCTGGCCGCCTTCCGCGCCGGGAGCCTGTCTCCGGTCGAGGCCACGTCCGCCGTCCTGGCGCGGATCGCCGAGGCCGATCCGTCGGTCAACGCGTTCTGCCTCGTCACCGCCGACGAGGCCCTCGACGCGGCGCGCGCGTCGGAGGAGCGCTGGCGGCGCGGCGAGCCGCTCGGGCTGCTCGACGGCGTCCCCGTCTCGGTCAAGGACGTCCTGCTGACCCGCGGCCATCCGACGCTCCGCGGCTCGCGCACGATCGCGCCGGACGGTCCGTGGCCGGACGACTCCCCCGCCGTCGCGCGCGTGCGCGAGCACGGCGGCGTGATCGTCGGCAAGACCACGACGCCCGAGCTCGGCTGGAAGGGCGTCACGGACAATCCGCTGACCGGGGTCACCCGCA
Source organism: Actinoallomurus iriomotensis (assembly GCF_030269445.1). Lineage (GTDB taxonomy): Bacteria > Actinomycetota > Actinomycetes > Streptosporangiales > Streptosporangiaceae > Actinoallomurus > Actinoallomurus iriomotensis. Next base: position 49,854 of record NZ_BSTJ01000010.1, on the reverse strand, counting down.
ACCCGTGGGACACCTCGCGGACACCGGGCGGCTCCAGCGGAGGCGCCTCCGCGGCGGTCGCCCTGGGCATGGCGCCGCTCGCCCTGGGCACCGACGGGGGCGGTTCGGTGCGCATTCCCGCCGGCTTCACGGGCGTCTTCGCGCACAAGCCCACGTACGGGCGGGTGCCGCACTTCCCGGCGAGCCCGTTCGGCACGCTCGCGCACGTGGGCCCGATCGCCTGGAGCGTCGCCGACGCCGAGCTGCTGCTCGAGGTCATCTCGGGGCCCGACAGCCGCGACTGGTCCGCGCTGCCGCCGTCGGTCCCGGCCGCGCCGGTCGACGTGCGAGGCCTGCGGATCGCGTTCAGCCCGACACTCGGGTACGCGCCGGTGGACGCCGAGGTGGCGGCCGCCGTCGAGAAGGCGGCCGCGGTCTTCACCGACCTCGGCGCGCGGGTGGAGCAGGCCGACCCGGGCTTCGCCGACCCCGTGGAGGCCTTCCACGTCCTGTGGTTCGCCGGCGCCGCCAAGTCGGTGGAGTCGCTCACCCCCGCACGGCGCGAGCTGCTCGACCCGGGCCTGCGGGAGATCTCCGAGCAGGGCGCGCGGCACTCCGCGCTCGACTACCTCACGGCGACCGCGTGCCGGATGGAGCTGGGCCGCCTGATGGGCGCCTTCCACGAGGACTACGATCTGCTGCTCACCCCGACGCTGCCCATCCCGGCGTTCGAGGCCGGCCGTGAGGTGCCGCCGGACTGGCCGTCGCCCCGGTGGACGAGCTGGACGCCGTTCACCTACCCGTTCAACATGACCCAGCAGCCGGCGGCCAGCGTGCCGTGCGGCTTCACCTCGGCCGGCCTGCCGGTGGGCCTGCAGGTCGTGGGCCCGCGCCACGCGGACGCCCGCGTCCTGGCGGCCTGCCGTGCCTTCGAGCAGGCCCGCCCCTGGCACGACCGCCGCCCGGGCGCCGGCGATTCTCCCCAATGAACCATTTGTTGCCTCACACCTCCTAAAGCTGGGCTCAGCAGGTCCAGACCCCTAATATGAGGGCGCAACAGTCAGGTGCGGCCGCTGAAGGGGACGACGTGATGGAGATCGCGGACCGGGCATCAGGCCCTGAACAGCCGCCCGCCCCGGACGCCGTGCCGCACTCCCCGCTCGGCGGATCGTCCGGCCGCGAGGCGAACCCCGCGTCACGGGCCGTCCGTGCCGCCGGCGTGCGTGGAGGCATCGCCGACAGGCACTAGGCGTGGTACGACGAGGCGGGCCGCCCTCGACGCGCACACGGTCGAGGGCTCGGATAAGGAGCGAAGAATGCCGGACACGTGGGTCGTCGTGGGCCTGGACAACGGGGGCACCTGCAACAACGCGACGGTGCTCGACTCGTCGGGGAAGTTCCTCGTCGACCGGCTGGTGGAGATCCCCAGCCGCGTCACCGAGGGCCCAGAGATCGCGGTCGGCGCCCTGGCCGAGGCCCTGGACGGCATCCTGGCCCTCACCGGTGTCGAGCGGTCGCGGGTCCGCGCCGTCGGCCTGGACACCCCGGGCCCGGCCAGCGCCGACGGCGTGATCTCCTCCAAGGGCGCGACGAACTTCCCGCAGCCGGCCTGGTGGGGCTTTGACGTCCGTACGGCGCTGGAGGAGCGGCTCGGCCTGCCGGTCGTCTACAACAACGACGGGAACGCCGCCGCTCTCTACGCCCACCACGCCCACTTCGGCACGGAGGCCGCGAAGCACTCCTCGATCTCGGCCATCGTCGGCACCGGCCTGGGCGGCGGCGTGATCGAGTCCGGCCAGGTCGTACGCGGGGCGGCCGGCATGGCGGGCGAGCTCGGGCACGTGCACATCCCGATGCAGGGGCTGCTGGATGAGGGACAGCCGCTGCCGATGTGCAACTGCGGGTTCGGCGCCGACGCCGAGAGCGTCGCCTCCCTGACCGGCATCGCCGCGAACCTCCTCCCGTACTGGCTGACCCGCTTCCCCGGGCACGAGTTGGCGAGCGTGCCGGTCCTGGAGGCCGCCAAGCTCGTCCGTTCCCTCGGCGAGGACGGCGACCCTCTCGCGCTGAAGATCTTCGAGCAGCAGGCGATGGCGCTGGGCCGGCTCTTCACGATCGCGGCCAACTTCACCGACCCGAGCGCGTACTTCATCGGCGGCGGCGTGGTCGAGACGGGCCCGAAGTTCCGCGAGTGGTTCCTGGACAAGGTGCGCGAGCACACCGTCCTGCGGGAGGAACAGCAGCGGGTCGCGTCGTTCGCCCTGGTCCCCGACCTGGACATGGCCGGCGCCCGGGGGGCCGCGATCGCCGCCCGCGACGCCTCCGCGCCGTGACCCCGCCGCGGCCGCACGGGCCCATGCGCGTCAACCGCTCATCGGAGCTGGAGTGGAGCGGTGTCCAAACGTTCATGAAGGCCCCGGTGTGCCTGACCCCGGAGGACCTGCGGGCCGGCAACGTGGACGTCGCGGTCGGCGGCGTGCCGTGGGACGGTACGGCGTCCGGCCTCAGCGGCACCCGCCTGGGCCCCCGCGCGATCCGGCAGGGCGACTACATCTCCGGGTCGCGGCACATCACCCACCTCGGCGTCCGGGTGAACCCGCTGGACCACCTCGTCCTGGCCGACTACGGCGACGCCGAGGTGCTGATCGGCGACGTGGAGGGCACGTACGAGAACGTCCGCGCGTTCGTCGCCGAGATCCTCGCCGGCGGCGCGATCCCGATCATCCTCGGCGGCGACCACGGGGTCACCTGGCCCGCCGCCACGGCGGTGGCCGACGCGTACGGGCACGGCAAGGTCGGCATCGTGCACTTCGACGCCCACGCCGACACCGCCCCGGACATGCAGGGCTCGCTGTACGGCCACGGCACGCCGATGCGGCGGCTGATCGAGAGCGGCGCGGTGCCCGGCCGCAACTTCGTGCAGGTGGGGCTGCGGGGATACTGGCCCGAGCCGCCCGTCCTGGAGTGGATGGAGTCTCACGAGCTCCGGACGCATTTCATGGCCGAGATCCACCTCGACGGCTTCGGTGCGGTGCTCGAACGCGCGGTCGACGAGGCACTGGACTCCGCCGACCACCTGTACATCTCGCTCGACGTGGACGTCGCCGACCCCGCGTACGCCCCGGGCACCGGAACGCCCGAACCGGGCGGCCTGACGAGCGCCGAGGTGCTGTGGGCGATCCGGCGCCTGGCGGCCGAGGTGGGAATGGTCGGCATGGACGTGGTGGAGGTCAGCCCACCGTACGACGTGGGCCCGGACATCACGGCCCTCCTGGCCCGGCGCGCGGTGATGGAGGCGCTGACGGGCACGGCCATGCGACGGATCGGCCTGACCGAACCGGACTACTTGGACCCGCGCTCGACGGGCCCCGGCGAAAGCCGCACGTACCGGACACCGGAGGGTCCCTGACCGGTGAGGGAACCTTTGAGCGCGGGCCTGAAAACCCCCGGCTTAGTGAACGACGCGCCGATCATCGAACGACCGCTCGCCGCGCGCGGCCCCGGCACAGCGGCCCCACGACCGTCCCGCTCACCGAACCAGGACCCGACGGCCCCCCGCTTCGCGGCACGCGGCGCGTACGGTCCCGGCAACCTGGCCCCGGCACTCCCCCGGCCTGCGGAACGGGTGCTCGGCACGTACGGTCCCGGCACCCCGGAGCCACGGCGGCCCGGCCCGAGGAACCAGGGCCAGGCACGCTCCCGGCCTGCGGAACAAGCACTCGGCGCGCACGGCCACGGCGGAGCGGATGCACGATCGACCCGCCCGGCGAGCCATCACGCGGCACGCCCCCACCCTGCTGAACAGGCGGTCGGCGCCCACGGCCACGATGCCGTGGAACCGCCGCCGTTCCGCCCGACCAGCCGGCGGCGCCCTGCCAGACAGGCGCACGGCCGCGGCACGGCGGATGCGCGATCGCCCCGCCCGGCGCGAGGCGGCGGGCCGCGCGTCTCCCCGGCGGTGGGTTCGTCGTCGCCCGGCCCCGTCCGGTCGCGCGGTGGTAGGCCTCGCCGGTGCCGGGGTGATCCGGGGCCGGCGGACGGTGTGGCCCGTGCCGGCCGCCGGACTCGGCCAGGGGCCTGCTCCACACCGGCCGGAGCCGGTCCCGATATTTACTTCACTTAATCGATTGACAAAGCGGGGAATCCAGCCACAACCTTGAGGGGTGAGCCATGACGTTCGCCTGACGGTGCGCCTGCATGTCGACCTTCGCCTGCAGGCCAGCGCTCTGTGCGTGCCCTCCTCGCCCCGCCGCTAGATCTCCCGCCTGGCAGGAAGAGGATTCGTCATGACCCAGCACCGGTCACAGAACCGGGCTTCGCGCCATCTCGTCGACCTGGACGCCCGCTACCGCGAGCGTCTCCACCGCGGCCACGCTCTCGCCCCGGCGGAGACGGTCCCCGCGGACGGCACGCTCCTGGACGTGGTCCCGCTCCCCGACACGGGGAAGGTCCTGATGATCGTGGCCCACGTCGTCCCCGCCTCGGCCGCGTTGCCGGGCGCGTTTCCCGCGGTCCCGGCCGACACCCGGCCCGCCTGCCCTCCGGCGCCCCCGCAGACGACGGTCGGCGCCCCCGCCGGCGCGACGAGTACGGATGACGCCCCGGCCGACGGCGCGCACGTTCCCGGCGAAAGCCAGACGCTTCTCACGGACGACGCCTCGACGTCCGCCGAAGGCCATGTTCCGGTGCCGCCGATGACGGACGAGACACGGCGGGACACCGCCCCGCTGACCGTCGCGGGAGGGTCCCCCCTGCCGGCTTCCGGGGTACGTGCCCGGCCCTCATCCGGCCCGGCGAAAGAGACCTCGCCTGATCCCACCGGCCAGGCGTCCCCACCATCGGACTCTCCGGGACGGAAGGGGCCGTGGGCGGATCCGGGCGGGACGGAGCCCGTACGAGATGACGACGCGCCGCCGCAGGCCCTGCGCATCGACCAGCGCTCCCGGCGCGTCTGGGTAGGGGGCCGGGAGATCGGCCTGACCTACCAGGAGTTCGAACTGCTGGTGCACTTCACGAAGCATCCGTGGCAGGTCTTCAGCCGGGCCGAGCTCATGCAGGCGCTCTGGCCGGCGGCGGACGCCGCGACCAGGACGGTCGACGTGCACGTCCACCGCCTCCGCCGCAAGCTCGGCAGCGCGGGCTCCCAGCTCGCGACCGTACGGCGAGTGGGCTACACCTACCGGCCCCACCTGGTGAACAGGAGCGGTCTCGCCCAGGCCGGCGAGTGACCGGCCCTGCCCGAAAAGCGGTCGATCGCCGGTACGGCGACGATCTACGATGCGGACGATGAGCAGCAGACTGCGTGAGGTCGCGGCGGTGAACGCGCGGATCGTCGCCGACGGCGCGTACACCGCCGAGAACGGTACGCGCGTCGTCGTACGGCCCGCCCTCGACGCGGCGATCCGCGGCACGGTGAGCCATCCCCCGGAGGGCGCGCTGTCCGTACCCACGGGAACTCACCGCACGGCGTTCGAGGTGACCGCGGAGGGCAGCCTGGGCGCGGCGCGGCGGTTGCATCTCGCCGGCGGCGGGCGGATCGCCGTGCTGAACTTCGCCTCCGCGCGGAACCCGGGAGGCGGATACCTCGGCGGCGCCCGGGCGCAGGAGGAGGACCTGTGCCGTACCGCGCTGTTGCATCCCTGCCTGCTCCAGGCCCCCGATTACTACGCCGCGCACCGCGCCTCGTCCGACCTGCTCTACAGCGACCGCGTCATCTGGTCCCCCGACGTCCCGGTGCACCGGGGCGGCGACGGACGGCTGCTCGCCGAGCCGTACCCCGTGTCGTTCCTGACCTCGCCCGCGCCGAACGCCGGCGAGGTACTGCGACGCGACCCCGCCGCGGGCGACACGATCCGGCGCACCCTTCACCGGCGCGCGGAGCGGGTGCTGGCGGTGGCCGCTCACCACGGCGCCCACCGGCTGGTCCTCGGCGCGTGGGGCTGCGGAGTGTTCCGCAACGACCCGCACGATGTCGCGGGCGCCTTCCACGCGCATCTGACGGCCGGCGGCGCCTTCTCGTCCGCCTTCGAGCAGGTGGTCTTCGCCGTCTGGGACCGCTCACCCGTCTCCGCGAACCGCGCCGCGTTCGCCGAACGCTTCACCCCCGCGACCGACCCCGCCTGAGCGGCGTCCTGACCGCGAGCGGGTGACAGCCGTCATCCGGAACCGCCCACCCCATCTCCGCGAGCCGCGTCCCGTTCCCCGAACGCCTCACCCCCACGACCGACCCCGCCTGAGCGACGTCCCCACCACGAGCGAACGACAACCGCCATCCCGAACCGCCCACCCCATCTCCGCGAACCGCGCCCCGTTCCCCGAACGCCTCACCCCCACGACCGACCCCGCCTGAGCGACGTCCCCACCACGAGCGAACGGCAGCCGCCATCCCGAACCGCTCACCCGCGCCGCGCCTCCGCGGGGCGCCTGAACGCACCCGCCTCGCGGGCCTGGCGACGGTGACATCGGGGCCGGCTTCGCGGGCCGGACACGTTGACGCGCGAGTTATCCACAGGCGCTCCACGGCCATCGACGTGCCGGTCTCCGGCAGCCCATCATGGCGAACATGCCCAGCGGCGGGCCCTCCCTTTCACCGGAGTGAGCGGGCCCGCCGCCGGGCTCCACCATCGGCATCGCGAAGGGGTCGACTATGCACGGGGGCCTGCCCTTCATCGGGTTCAGCACCATCGTCTACGGGGTCGTCGGGCTGGCCGTGGCCGCCGGCGGCGCGGTCACGAGGTTCCGGAGGCACAAGTGACCGCGACACTGACCGTGATCGTCCCGGCCCACAACGAGGAGGCGGGCCTGCCCGCGACCCTGGAGGCGATCCGCCGCCAGACGGTCCCGCCGGACAAGGTCGTGGTCGTCGACGACGGCTCGACCGACCGGACGGGCGAGGTCGCCGCGGCGTACGGGGCGACCGTGCTGAGACCGCCGCACAACCTGGGCAGCAAGGCCAAAGCGCAGAACCACGCGCTGCCCGCGTGCGACACCGACCTCGTCCTGGCCGTCGACGCGGACACCGTGCTCGCCCCGGACTACATCGAAAAGATCAAACCGGCCTTCGACGATCCGGAGGTCGTCGTCGCGGCCGGCAACGTGCAGACCCGCTTCACCCGCACCGTCTGGGAGCGCGGCCGCTCCATCGAATACCTCTTCGGCTTCCACTGGAACCGCCCGATCCAGAACGGCGCGAACAGCCCGGTCGTCTGCTCGGGCTGCTGTTCGGCCTTCCGCCGGGCGACGCTGACCGGCTTCGGCGGCTTCCCCGAGCGCACCATCGTCGAGGACATGGACTTCACCTGGTCGATGCAGATCGCCGGCCGGCGCGCGGTGTACGTCGGCGACGCCGTGGCCTGGGCCGCCGACCCGGAGACGCTGACCTACCTCCGCAAGCAGGTGTGGCGGTGGATGGCCGGCTTCTTCCAGAACGTCCGCCTCCACCTCGGCGGCCTGGTGAGACGAAAACCCATGCTCGCGGTCTGGATCGTCCTGGCCCTGGCCGAGATCTTCACCGCGCCTCTGTGGTGGGCGACGCCGTTCGTGCTCACGCTGGGCATGCATCGATCCGTGGGCACCGTCCTGACGTTCTGGCTCGTGCCGGAGCTGCTGTTCACCGTCCCGCCACTGCTGTACGCCGCCAGGCGCCGAAGACTTCCGGTGCTGGGCGTGATGGCCAACGTTCCGTTCGTCTACCTGACGAAGGCCGTCAACATCTACTACGCCTGGAAGGCCCTCATCGTCGAGCTCATCCTCGTCCCCCTGCACCTGTCCCGGGGGCTCGTCATCTACGAGAAAGGCCGCGCCTGAGGCTTCCTCCGTGAAGACGTCCACGGGAAATACTCAGGCGCGGCCGACGAACGGTGACGGGGACGAACGGTGACGGGGCGAGCCCGTCACGCAGCGGCGAGCCCATCAAGCGGCCGCGAGCCCGTCAAGCGGCCGCGAGCCCGTCACGCGGCGGGGCCGTCACGCGGCGGCGAGCTCGTCACGCGCCGAGGGCCTCCGCGCTGACGGGGCCGCCACCCCGCGGCTTAGGCCGCCGCGTGGCGGGAGGACCTACCGCTTCCGCATGACCTCCGGCTCCTGGCGGCGCAGCATCCGCTCCACGAGGAAGATGAGCACCACGGTGAGGACCACCATCATCCCCATGTCCAGCAGCCAGGTGCTGAACTGCTGCTTCCACAGCGGGTCGGGTGATTCCCCGTGCTTGTGCGGCAGCAGGAAGCTGATGTCCAGCGTGCCCGCCATCGCGGCGAACGCCCACCGGGCCGGCACGATCCAGGCGATCTCCTCCAGGACGGCCTTGCCGTCCAGGTGCACGAGGGCTCCACAGAACACGATCTGGACCAGCGTCGTCAGCACCAGGAGCGGCATCGTCATCTCGCTGGTCTTGACGATCGCGGAGATGAGCAGGCCGAGCGTCATCGCGGTGAAGGACAGCAGCGCGACGGCGACGATGAGTTCGGGCATCGGGGAGGTGACCACGCCCTTGTCCCTCATGTTGACGCCGAGCATGGCGACCAAAGTGAGGACGATGCCCTGACCGATCGTGATCACACCGAGCACGAGCAGTTTGGAGGTGAGGTACGCCGATCTGGACAGGCCGACCGCGCGTTCTCGCTGATAGATCGGTCTTTCCTTGACGAGTTCGCGCACCGCGTTGGCGGCGCCGGTGAGACATCCGCCGATGCACAGGATCATCAGGAGGTTGGCCGCGCCGCCCTGCGAGCCCGGGATCTTCGACGTGAGGTCACCGGCCGGGATGACGCGCGCCACCGCGCCCATGATGATCGGCAGCGCCACCGTGATGCCGAGGAACAACGGGTCCGCCGCGATGCTGCGGATGTAGCGCCGGATCAGCGTGCTCAGCTGTTCGGGCCAGCTCTGCGGCTTGGGCGGCGGCTGGTAGCTCACCGGGCCCGCCTGCGCGACCGGCTGGACCAGGTCGGCCGTGACGTACTTCTGATGCGCCGGCGACTGGCGGTAGCGGCCGCCCCAGTCGATCGACGGGTCGTCGAACGCCTGGAAGACGTCGGCCCAGTCGGTGAACCCGAGGAACGGCAGCGCCTCCTTCGGCGGGCCGAAGAACGCGATGCGGCCGCCCGGCGCCATGACGAGCAACCGGTCGCAGATGTCGAGGTTCGCGACGCTGTGGGTGACCACCGCGACCGTGCGGCCGTCGTCGGCGAGGCCGCGCAGCATCTGCATGACCGACTTGTCCAGGCCCGGGTCCAGGCCCGACGTCGGCTCGTCCAGGAACAGCAGCGACGGCTTGGTCAGCAGCTCGAGGGCGACGCTGACGCGCTTGCGCTGGCCGCCGGACAGGGCCGAGATCTTGTTGTCGCGCCGGTGGTCCAGGCCGAGTTCCTTGAGCACCTCGTCGACCCGCGCCTTGCGCTCGTGCTGGCGGGTGTCGTCGGGGAAGCGCAGCTCGGCGGCGTAGATGAGCGCGCGGCGCACGGTGAGCTGGGTGTGCAGGATGTCGTCCTGCGGCACCAGGCCGATGCGCGACCGCAGTTCGGAGTAGTCACGGTAGAGGTCACGGCCGTCGTAGGAGACCGTGCCCTGGTCGGCGGGCCGCAGGCCGGTGAGCGCGCGCAGCAGGGTCGACTTGCCCGAGCCGCTGGGGCCGATGACGGCGACGAGGCACTTCTCCCCGAGCGGGAAGGACACGTGGTCCAGCAGCACCTTGCCCTTGTCGACCGTGACGGTGAGGTCGTGCGCGCTGAAGTTGACCGCGCCCGTGTCGGTGTACTCGGTGAGGACGTCGCCGACCAGGTGGAACGTTGACGGGCCGATGCCGATGATGTCGTTCGGGCCGATGATCGCGCGCTCGACGCGCTGGCCGTTGACGTAGGTGCCACTGCGGCTGCCGACGTCGACGAGCTCGTACGTCCCGCCGGACGACCGCAGCTCGGCGTGCTGGCGCGACACCCGCAGGTCGGCGACGACCATGTCGTTCTCGGGCGCCCGGCCGATGCGCAGGACCTGCTGGCCGCCCAGGTTGCGGACCTTGGTCGGCTCGCGGTACTGCCCGCTCATCGTGGGCATCGGCGCCCGCGGCGGCGGGGTGCCGTGAGTCGGCTGGTAGCCGATCGGATCGGCCTCGTACCCCTGGGCGGCGGGCGGCATGGAGCCGGGACCGCCGAACTGCGTGGCCTGGTCGTACGGAGGCATCGTGCCGGTGCCGCCGCCCTGGGCGGGCTGCTGGTACGGCGGCATCCCGCCCGTGCCGTCACCGTGGGCCGGCTGCTGATACGGCGGCGCCGCCCCCGCGCCCTGGGCGGGCTGCTGGTACGGCGGCATCGTGCCCGTACCTCCCACCTGGGTGGGCTGCTGGTACGGCGGGAGCCCGCCGGTGCCGCCCTGCGCGGGCTGCTGGTACGGCGGCATCCCGCCCGTGCCGTCACCCTGGGCCGGCTGCTGATACGGCGGCATCCCGCCCGTGCCGTCACCGTGGGCCGGCTGCTGATACGGCGGCATCCCGCCCGTGCCGCCGCCCTGCGCGGACTGCTGATAAGGGGGCATCGTGCCCGTGCCGTCACCCTGACCCGGCGGCGAGGCGTACGGCGGGGGCACGGACTGCGGCCCCGACGCGGCGGCCTGGCCGGGGTATCCGGCGGGCGGCTGCTGCGCGGGCGGCGGCGCCTGGCCCTGACCGCCGGGCGGCGGGAACACCTGCCCGGGCGGGTGCGGCGAGAAGCCTCCCTGCGCCGGAGCGGGATGGGCGGCCGGGTCCGTGCCGGGCTCCGCGCGCGTCGCCGACGCGGGCGCGGCGCGGAAGGCGACCGGCACGCCCTGCTCCGGGTGGCCGAGCCGTACCTGGCTCCCCGGCGCCACGACGAGCCGCTGCACCCGCCGGCCGCCGTCGTACGTGCCGTTGGCGCTGCCCGCGTCCTCGAGGATCCACTGACCGCCCTCGAAGCGCAGCACGGCGTGGGTGCGCGAGACCCCGTCGACCGAGACGACGATGTCCGCGCCCGGATCGCGGCCGACGCGGTAGGAACGTCGTGGATCCAGAGCCACTGAAACGCCGTTGCTCTCCACGACAAGCTGAGTCACGAAATCGCCTTTCCCGTCGTCGACCCCGAAGCCCCGTGTGTCGGCGCGTCAAGAGGAGCGCATCACCAGGACCGCCGCTAAAGCGTAGGGCCTGTCACGTAAACGCGGCAATGCTTCGAAAAGTATGCAACTAGCCCCTATCTCCCGGCAGGCGAACACGGATCGTCGCCGAATCGGGCGGACGGGAGTCTCCCGTTGCTTGACCTTCCCTTGGTGCGCGCTTGGATGACGTTGCCCTGGCTTCAAGATCACCTTGGCGCCCGTACGGCGGCGGAACGCAATGCCTCATTCCGCGGTAAGCGTGATGTAGCCGATTTCACAACTCGCTTGATTTGCCCTCTGGGCCGCGATCGTTGATCATTGGCCGAATGTCCCCCGCTCCCCAGCCGCCCCATCGCGGGCTAGCGGAGAGCGCGGCCGGGCTGTGACCGCCACACTGGAGGCGCCACGCCCCGCCGACGCGCTACGGGCACGACCGGTGCGCCACCGGCGGTGGCTGCTGCACCCCGTCGTGGCCGCTACGAGCATTGCCGGAATCCTGCATCTGCTGTGGGCGCTGTTCCTCGCCCGGGGCGGCGGCGACCTCGCCGCCCAGAGCGCGTGGGCCGAGTTCGCCCTGCGGCATCCGGGTTCGGCCTACGACTTCGCGTGGTACGGCGGCATGCACCCCGCCTCGTACAGCGTGATCTCCCCGTACCTGATGGCCCTGCTGGGCGTCCGCACGACCGGCGTGCTCGCGGGCACGCTGTCGGCCGGCCTCTTCGCGCTGATCCTGACGCGCTCGGAGATCCGCCGGCCGCTGCCGCCCGCGCTCTGGGGCGCCTTCTCGATGTCGTGCAACGCCGTGTCCGGCCGGGTGACGTTCGCCCTCGGCGTGTTCTTCGCCCTCGCCGCCATCACGGTGGTGTTCGCGGCACGCGGGCCGCGCGCGCCGCGGGCCGCCGCCATCATCGCGCTCGGCGTGCTGGCGACGCTGGCGAGCCCGGTGGCGGGGCTGTTCCTCGAGGTGGCGGCCGCGGCGCTGTTCCTCACGCGGCGGCGCCGGCCGGCGTACGCCGTGGCGGCCGGGCCGCCGTTCGTCGTCGGCCTGTCGGCGCTGCTGTTCCCGTTCAAGGGCGTGCAGCCGTTCCCGTGGTTCCTCGTCGTGGCGCCGGTGGCGAGCGCCATCGCCCTCGCGCTGTACGCGCCCAAGTCCTGGCGCAACGTCCGCGTCGGCGCGGTGGTGTACGCGGTCGGCACCGTCCTCACCTGGCTGATCCCCTCGCAGGTGGGCAGCAACGTCGACCGACTCGCCCTGCTCTTCGGCGGCGCGGTGATGCTGGCCGCGGCGATGGAACGCAAGATCGCCATCCTGTACGTCGCGTTCGCGGCGACGGTCATCTCCCAGGTGATCCGGCCGGTGTTCGACGTGGTGAACACCGGCTCGCCCGACGGCCACACCGCCGGCGTGCTGTCGGAGCTGCGCAACGTCGGCGCCGACCGCGGCCGGGTCGAGGTCGTGCCCGAGCGCACCCACCTGGAGTCGTCGGAGTTCGCCCCGGTGGTGAACCTGGCGCGCGGCTGGAACCGCCAGGCCGACGTCGACCGCAACCCGCTCTTCTACGACGGCACCCTCACGCCCGAGACCTACCACGCCTGGCTCAGGAAGTGGGCCGTGCGCTACGTGGTGCTGTCGGACTCCACGCCCGACTGGCAGGCGATGGAGGAGGCTCGCATCGTCGCGGGCGGGCAGCCGTGGCTGAAGCAGATCTGGCACGACGCGAACTGGCGCCTGTACGAGCTGTCCGACCCCGAGCCACTGGCCGATCCGCCCGCCACCGTCGCCCGCGCCGACGACGGCGAACTCGACATCAACGTGCCGTCCAGCGGCTGGGTGCTCATCCGCGTGCCATGGTCGCCATGGGTCGGCGTACGCGACGGCGGCCCGGGCTGCCTGGCACAGGCCGGCGACTGGACCCGGCTGTACGCCCCGGTCCCCGGCCGCTACCGTCTCGGCGGCAGCTACCAGCTCCCCCGCGGCACCCCCTGCTGAGCGACCACCGGTCGCCAACGACACGACACCGCCCGGACCGTCCTCCAGGTCCGACCCCGGCCGTACGGCCCGATCCCCGGCTCGGCCACAGCCGCCAGCTCCCCTGCGGCACCCCTCTGGAGGCGACGCGGCACCTTCTGCTGAGGGCCTGCCGGTCGCGAGCGGCACGGCACCGACCAGACGGTCTCCAAAGCCAGCCCGGCCGTACGCCCCGCTCCCCGACCACCACCGGCTCGGCCGCCGCCACCGGCTTCCCCGCGGCCCCCTCCGGAGAGACGGCCCAAGCCGTACGCCCCGGTCCACGACCGCCACCGGTTCAACCGCCGCCCGCCAGCTGCCCCGCGGCACCCCCTGCTGGTGGACCACCGGCCGCGAACGGCGCGTCATCGACCGGACCGTCCTCCAGGTCTGGTCCCGGCCGTATGGCCCCGGTCCCCGGCCGTCACCGGCTCGGCCACGGTCACCAGCTCCCCCTGCTGGGAGACCACCGGCCGCGAACCACACGACACCGACCGGACGGTCCCCAGAGCCCGCCCGAGCCCGCTCGACGGCAGTCACCAACTCCCGGCGGCACCGCCTGCTGACGGATCGCCGGTCGCGAACGGCACGGCACCGACCGGACGGTCCACAGAGGCGGCCCCGGCCGTACGGCTCCATTCCCTGGCGGCTCGGCGGCGGTTGCCCCCTGCAACACCCCTCCGGGGAGACCGCCCGTCACCGGCGGCGTGGCACCACCGGACGGTCTCCAAAGGCGGCCCCGGCCGTACGCCCCGGTCCCCGGCCGCTACCGGTTCGGCCGCGGTTCCCGTTCTCCTACGGCGCCGCTGAGAAACCACCCGGCGCGAGCGGCGTGGCGGTGTGTCTTCAGGTCAGGAGGTCTTGCCCTCGCCGGTGAAGGAGCGCAGGCGCGTGCGGCGGAGCCAGACCACGGCGCGGTTCATGGGGCCCTCGAACAGCACGTAGCCGATCAGCGTCACGGTGACGCCGACGACCGTGCCGCCGGCGATGTCATCCGGCGCCGCACCGGCGAGCGTCAGGGCGGCGGCCACGACCAGCCATCCGCCGGACGCCGCCAGGCCGAACCGGCGGCCCGCGAGGAACAGTCCGGCGGCCGTGGCCGCCGCCAGCGCGGCGTGGTCGCTCGGCGCCGGCAGGTCCGAGGAGTGCACCACCAGGCCGTGGAAGGCGGTCCAGTGAACGGTGGGCATCCGCTCGACCGGCTCGTTCGCCGCCACCGCGGCGATGGCGCCGATGGGCGCCCAGAGCGCGGCGGCCATGACCCCGGCCCGCTCCCGCCGCGCCGCCCACCACGCCCAGCAGAGCAGGGCCGCGAACAGCACCGGGTCCGCCTTCGCGCACGCCACGGCCGCGGTGTGCAGCCAAGGTGCGACGGCCAGATGATCGCTGAGCATGGTTCTCCGCCTCGATGAGATGGGTCGCGGGCCGGTGTTCCCGGCCGATGATCGTCGACGGCCACTGTAGGGATCGGATGGTGAGCGCGGGGTTATCGCGCCGAATCGCCCGCATACCGTGGCGTGTCGCGGTCGCGCCGACGGTCTGATGCCTCGTTGATGTGCGGCCGCGCGGTGCCGGCAGACCCCGACCTGACGGCGCGCACCCGTACGGCCAGGCCGCACGGCAGGCAGCGGGCGGCTGGGCGGCGGATGGCGGGCGGGCGGGCGGACGGTGCAGCGGGCAGCGGGCAGCGGGCAGCGGGCAGCGGATGGGCGACGCAGCGTGCGGCGTGCGGACGGTGCAGCAGGCAGCAGGTAGCAGGTAGCAGGTAGCAGGTAGCAGGTAGCAGGTAGCAGGTAGCAGGTAGCAGGTAGCAGGTAGCAGGTAGCAGGTAGCAGGTAGCAGGTGCGTACGGTTCCTTGTCGCGGACGCCTCGGCGGACACGCCGGACCTTGACCTACTCGATACGCGGAAATGACAGCGACCCTACAATCTGTAGGGTGAACCCCCGTGACCGGTACGGCAGGCACCTGACCCACCCCGGCCTCCCCCTGATCCTGGTCGCCACGCTGTACGCGGCCGCGCAGGTCGTCGCCGTCACGACGCGCATCGGGCTCGGCTGGGACGAGAGCGTGTACGTCAGCCAGGTCAGCCCGCACGTGCCGACGGCGTTCTTCAGCGCTCCTCGGGCCCGCGGCATCACCCTGCTGGTCGCTCCGATCGTCGGGCTGACCTCCTCGCTGACCGGGCTGCGTCTCTACATGACCGTGCTGTCCTCGGCCGGGCTCGTCGTCGCGTACTGGCCCTGGACCCGCCTGCTGCGGCCGGTCACCGTGGCGCTGGCCGCGCTGCTGCTCACCGTCCTGTGGGTGACGCAGTTCTACGGCAACGAGGTGATGCCCAACGTCTACGTCGCGTACGGGGCGGTGGCGGCCGTGGGCTGGTTCGCGCACACGATTCGCGGCACGAACCGGCTCGCGCCGGTCTGGCTCGTGCTGAGTCTGGCGTTCGTCGCGCTCATGCGGCCGGGTGACGCTGCGTGGCTCGTGCTTCCGCTGCTCGGCGCGGTCGCGTTCGCGCCGAGGCGGCGGCGCATCGCGCTGGCGGCGGTGGTCGCCGGGCCGGTGGCCGGTTCCGCCCAGTGGATCGTCGAGGCGTACACCCGGTTCGGCGGGCCGCTGAAGCGGCTGCGGGCGTCGAGCCGCACCGAGGGCGGCCTCGGCTGGCATCCCGAGGGCGTCCGGATGGAGTTGCACGCGCTCAACGACCGGCTGCTGTGCCGCCCCTGCACCGGCGCGACCTGGCACGTGGCGCCGTTCGCGGCCTGGTGGCCGCTCATGCCCGCGCTCGCGGCCGCCGGGCTCGTGCTCGCGGCGCGCGGCGGGCGCGGGCGGCTGGTCGCGTTGCCCGCCGTCTGCGGCGCCGTGATCGGCGTGTCCTATCTGCTGCTCGTCGGGTACGCCGCGCCGCGCTTCCTCATCCCGGCGTACGCGCTGCTGGCCATCCCCGCGGCGGAGCTCGTACGCGGTGCGGCGACGCTGGGCCAGGGGCGCTGGCGGCTCGTGACGGCCGGCCTGGTCGCGGTGGGTCTGGCCGTGCACGCGGGCGGCCAGCAGATCGTTCTCGGCCGCATGGTCCGCACCCAGCACAAGGCACGCCAGGACTACGGCGTCATCGCCGGAGAACTGCGCGGCCTCGGCGTACGGGCCCCGTGCACGCTGGCGGGCGAGCAGGCCCCCGTGCTCGCGTTCTACGCCGGCTGCCGATCGATGCAGATCGCCGGGAACGACGCGTCCACGAGCGTGTCCGGCCTGCTGGCCCAGGCGGACGTCACCCGCCTGGCCGTCGTGGAGCACACCAACCCACGCCCGCGCTACACCCGTGGGTGGCACCACTACACCTTCAGCACGCCGACCGGCCGTACGTGGCGCGTCTTCCTGCCGCCACGCCCACCCGCCGCCCCGCGAAGCTAGGGCCTGTCTCGAAGCCCCGCGGTCCTACCGCACGGCGTGCAGGCGACGCCTCGCCGCGGGGAAGAGCCGCCGGCCGGCACCGGGCCGACTTCCTTCTCCGCCCTGCGACGCGACGCCTGGACACCGCTCGACACGGACGGGGACGGCGAGACAGACCCTGGCGCCGCGGCCACGCACCGGGCTGCGGCCGGTGGAGTGACACGGCCACGCCTCCGCGATGGCCGTCGTCCCACGCACCGTCGAGATCGGCGGGTGCCGGCCAGGCGTCCTGCGATCCCGGCGTGATCTGCCGGTCGCCCTCATCACGGCGACGCGAGACAGGCCCCTAGGCCTGCGGTGGCCCGCCTCGCCCGCACCCTGCGGGCGGCGAGGAGTCGCTCGCCTCACGTTGAGGATCCACCAACGTCGGGAAAGAGTGAACACCGCGCCAGGGAGGCGTCAGCCCGCGAGAAGGCGGCGGAGCATCTCCTCGTCGTCCGGGCCGAGGCCGGTGACGAACCGTTGCAGCACCGCGGCGCGGTCGGATTCGCGGCGCAGGGCCTCGTGCATGACCTGGGCCGCGTGCTCGGTGGCGTCCTTGGCGGGCAGGTAGGCGCCGCGCCTGCCCTCGGCGTCGCGGACGACGAGCCCCTTGTCCCAGAGGCGTTTCAGGATGGTGTGCACCGTGTTGTAAGCCAGCTCGCCGTCGCCGATCCGTGTCTGGACCTCGGATGGCGTCAGCGGCCGATCGGTCGCCCGCAGAGCGTGGAGGACCTCTTCTTCGAGCTGCCCGGCACCTCGGCGTCCTCCGGCCATATGGTCACTTTACCGGTGATACATCCGGATATGCGGGTACATGCTTGTCCCGATTCTTCCCCTTTCGCCGTACCGGCCGGACGCCCGGCGGCGGAAGGGCCGTGACCCAATCGTTCCCCCCGTCACCGGCGCGGCTGTACTATCTGGGTAGTAGTGCAGTCGCGATACACGGGAGCGGTGGACGGACACGTGCGAATGCCGCGGTACGGGCCGACAGTCGCCACGAGAGCGACGACATCGTCAACGACCCGCCGAGGAGCCCGCAGTCCAATCGGCACCGGTTCGAAGACCACCGAACAGTCGCCTCACTCGACGCCGCGGACAGCGCATGATCGCGGCCGGCCCACCGGTCCGCTGAGCGCCTGCGGCCACTGACGCCTCGTCACCCGGCCACTACCGGTCCAGGTGCCCGTTCTTCATCTCGTGTTTCACCGGTGTCGATCCACTAAGGGAACATTAGAGTCCATGAGTCGAAGCGCCCTCGTACGGCAGCCGCCGTCTGATCTCGTGACGATTCAGGCCGACGGGTCCGTCGGCGCACGAGGTCCGGTCCGCGTGCGGCTCGTCGCGGTGCTGCTGCTGGCCGCGCTGGCCATCGGGCTCACCGGGGCGGGGCTCGCCGACGTCGACGTCGCGGGCGGGCTGTGGGACGGGGCGGACTGGGTCTCCCAGGGCGCCGCGCGGATCCGCTGGGGACTCGTCCCCCTGATCGCGGCTCTCACCGCGTTGCACTATCTGACCTCGGCACTCGGCGTACGAGCGACCGCCTCCGGCGCCTCCGAGTCCGCGCGGCCGGACCGGCTCGGCGTCTGGGAGATCACCGGCGCGCAGTTCGCCGGGGCCGCGGCGAACCGGCTCGCGCCCGCCGGGCTGGGCACTGCGGCCGTCACCTGCCGTTACCTGACCCGGCGCGGCCTGCCGGCCTGCGCGGCGACCACGACGGTGGCCGTCGTCGGGCTGGTCCGCGGGCTGACCAAGCTCGCGCTGGTCACGCTGGCGATCGCACTGTGGAGCGGCCTGGGCCAGGCCCTGCGGCCCGTCGGCAACGTCAGCCGCCTCGCCGCGCGCCACTCCGGCATGCTGGTGCCCGCGGCGATCGTCGCGGGCGTGGCCGTGTGCGCGCTGGTCGCCACCGCGCTGGTCTGGCGGCGCCGGCAGACGCGGTTCCGGCTCGGAGAGGCGCTCGCCGGCGTCGGGCACTCCGTCCGTCACCTGCTGCGGCGGCCCCGCTGCCTGCTGACGCTGGTGGCGGCCGCGACGCTGGCAGACCTGGCGCTCGCCCTGGCCTTCGCGATGAGCGTCATGGCCGTGCCCGGCGTCCCGACGGGGTCGGTCGGCTCACTGATCGCGCTGTACCTCCTCGGCGCGACGGCGGGTGCCGCCGTCCCCACGCCGGCCGGTGTGGGGTCGACGGAGGCGGCGCTCATCGCCGCGCTGGCCACCGTGCACATCCCGGCCGCCCAGGCCGCGACCGGCGTGCTGCTGTTCCGGGTCATGACGTTCTGGGCCCCGGTGCCGGCGGGCGTGCTGAGCACGCGCTGGCTCCGCCGCCGCGGCGGCCTCTGACCGCGCGGACCGCCAGGCCCTAGTCACCCTTCGCGACGAGCGTCAGCACGTCGTACTTGGCCACGGACGAGCCGTCCTGTTTGGTCACGTCCGCGTCCCAGCGCACCTCGCCGTACTCCGCGCCGTGCCGCGGCTCGATCCGCTTGGCGGTGAGCGTCACGGTCAGCTCGTCGCCGGGGTAGACGGGTGTGAGGAAGCGGAGGTTCTCCAGGCCGTAGTTGGCCAGCACCGGGCCGGGGTCGGGATGCACGAACAGACCGGCGGCCAGCGACACGATCAGGTAGCCGTGGGCGACGCGGCCGTCGAAGAACGGGTTGGCCCGCGCCGCCTCCTCGTCCATGTGCGCGTAGAACGTGTCGCCGGTGAACTCCGCGAAGTGCTCGATGTCGGCCAGCGTCACGGTGCGCGGCCCGGCCACCACCGTGTCACCGACCCGCAGCTCGCCGAGGTGCTTGCGGAACGGGTGGACGTCGGTGACCGTACGCTCGGCGCCGGGCGTCCACCGGCCCGTGACCGCGGTGAGCATCCGCGGGCTGCCCTGCACGGCGGTGCGCTGCATGTGGTGCAGCACGCCGCGGATGCCGCCCATCTCCTCGCCGCCGCCCGCACGGCCGGGGCCGCCGTGGACGAGGGCCGGCAGCGGTGAACCGTGCCCGGTGGACTCCCGTGAGGTCTCCGCGTCGACGATGAGCAGCCGGCCGTGCCACGGCGCGACACCCAGCACCATCGCGCGGGCGAACTCCGGGTCGCCGGTCACCACCGAGCCGGCGAGGCTGCCCCGGCCGCGCGCGGCCAGCGCGACGGCCTCGTCGGGAGTGCCGTACGGAAGCAGGGTGCTGACCGGTCCGAACGCCTCCACCTCATGAGGCTCGTCCCGGCCGGTGTCGTCGGCGCGCAGCAGGATCGGGGACAGGAACGCGCCGCGCTCGGGGTCGGCGTCCACGACCCGCACGCGCTCTGGGTCGCCGAAGACCGTACGCGCGGCGGCCGACAGCGCCTTGAGCGACCGGCGCACCTCCTCGCGCTGCCCCAGGCCCGCCAGCGCACCCATCCGTACGGAGGGGTCGGCCGGGTTGCCGACCGTCACCTCCGCGAGGCGTTCGGCGACGGCCCGCTCGACGTCGTCGATGATCCCGGCCGGAACGAGGGCACGCCGGATGGCGGTGCACTTCTGCCCGGCCTTGACCGTCATCTCGGTGACGAGCTGCCCGACGTAGACGTCGAACTCCGGGTCACCGGGTCGTACGTCCGGGCCGAGGATGGAGCAGTTGAGCGAGTCGGCCTCGGCGTTGAAGCGCACCGACCGGCTGACCACGGCCCGGTGGGAACGCAGCAGCGCGGCGGTCGCGGCCGACCCGGTGAACGCCACGAGGTCCTGCTCGGTCAGGTGGTCCAGCAGGTCACCGGCGTCGCCGCAGACGAGTTGCAGTGAGCCTTCCGGCAGCAGGCCCGACTCGACGATCAGCTCGACGAGCCGCGCGGTGAGATAGGCGGTCTGCGCGGCCGGCTTGATCAGGCTCGGCACCCCGGCCAGGAACGCGGGCGCGAGCTTCTCCAGCGGCCCCCAGACCGGAAAGTTGAAGGCGTTGATCTGCACCGCGACGCCCCGCAATGGCGTACAGACGTGCTGGCCGGCGAACCCGCCGCTCTTGCTCAGGGGTTCGAGGCCGCCCTCGACGTACACGGTGTCGTCGGGCAGTTCGCGGCGCCCCTTGCTGGAGTAGGAGAACAGGACGCCGATGCCGCCGTCGACGTCGAACCTGGCGTCGTTCAGCGTCGCGCCGCTGCGCAGGGACAGGTCGTACAGCTCCTCGCGGTGCCCCCGCAGCTCCGAGGCCAGCGCCTTGAGCAGCGCGGCCCGCTGGTGGAAGGTCATCTCGCGCAGCACCGGACCGCCGACCCGGCGTCCGTGCTCGAGCGCGGCGCGGAAGTCCACACCGGAGGAGGAGACCCGGGCGATCTCCGCGCCGGTCACCGCGTCGTGCAGCGGCGCGCCCTCGTCGTGCGGGACATGCCAGGCGCCGGAGACGTAACTGGCCAGTGGTGCCATCGGACCCGACCTCCTCGTCGGTGGACCGTACCGGCCGATCGTAACCCGTCCCGCCCGGCCGCCCCAGGCCGGTGAGACGGCTGGTTGACTGCGGGGATGACCGACCACGAGGTTCTGCGCGTCTTCTGCGATTCCGGCGGCCGGCACGGCAACGAGCTGGCGGTCGTACGCGACGGCGCCTCCGTCCCGGACGAGTCCGGCCGGCAGGCGCTGGCCCGGGAACTGGGCTTCAGCGAGACCGTGTTCGTCGACGACCCGGACCGCGGGCTGATCGACATCTACACGCCGACGCTGCGGCTGCCGTTCGCCGGCCATCCGTGTGTCGGCGCGGCCTGGCTGCTCGGCGTCCCGCGCCTGGTCACGCCCGCGGGCGAGCTGACCGTACGCAACGCCGACGGCCTCGTGTGGATCGCCGCGCGCGCCGCGTGGGCGCCGCCCCGAACGCTGCGGCGGTACGGCTCACCCGCCGAGGTGGACGCACTGCCCGTACCGCCGCCGGGCGAGTGGGTGTACGCGTGGGCGTGGCAGGACGAGGCGGACGGCCGGGTCCGGGCCCGCGCCTTTCCGGGCCGGGGCGACGGCATCGACGAGGACGAGGCCACCGGCGCGGCGGCTCTCCTGCTGACCGCCCGCCTGGGCCGCGCCCTGACCATCGCCCAGGGCCGCGGCTCCCAGATCCTGACCGCCCCCGTCCCGGCCGGGACCGGCGCGGGGAACCACCAGCTGATCGAGGTCGGCGGCCGCGTCCGCCGCGCCTGATTCCCCGGCGGTCACCGGGCGGAATCGATAACGTCTCGGGGCATGACCAAGATCTTCGACGTCGGCCGGGAGCTCGCGACGGGTATCGGTGACCGGGCGGACGCCTGGCGGTTCATCCGCGGCTTCGCGGCCGGCTGGCAGGCGCCGCTGACCGACGACGACGGCTGCCCCGCGTCGGACCTCGACGCCGCCGAGGCGCGACTCGGACTGCGGCTGCCCACGGCGCTGCGCGAGGCGTACCGGCTGTTCGGCCGCCGCGAGGATCTCACCGCGAACCAGGACGTGCTGCTGAGCCCCGACCGGCTCCACCTGGACGGGGAGGTGCTGGTGTTCCGCGTCGAGAACCAGGCCGTCGTCCACTGGGGCGTCCCCGTCTCCGAACTGGAGGAGCCCGACCCCTCGGTGGTGGTACGCGCGAGCCTGGCCGACCCGAGCGCCGAGCGCTGGGAGCCGTGGCTGGACCGGTTCTCGCTCGCGTGCGTCGAGATCGTGCTGTCCGAGTCGCTGTTCGTCTCCGAGGAACTCGGAGACAACCGGGGAATCGCCGACGGCGAGTCCGACCTGCTGGAACGGCACTACACCCGCCTGCCCCTGCCGGACTACCCGACGTCCCAGACGACCGTCCCCGCGATCCGCTGGTTCGCCGGACGCGACGTGATCATCCGCGACGATCAGCGAACCTGGATGTGGGTCCGCGCCCGCACGTGCGAGGCGCTGACCACGGTACGGACCGAGCTACCCGGCGACTGGATCATGACCGGCACCGACGAGCCGAACTGAACCCTCGTCAACTCGCCGCACGGCGGGTGCGCCACAGCCACAGCAGGCCGAGCATCGGCAGGACGAGCGGCACGTAGCCGTACCCGCTGCCGTACCCGGACCACACGGTCGCGTCCGGGAAGGCGGCCTTGTCGGTGAGGCTGTAGGTGCCGATCACGATCACGCCGACCAGCTCGATCGTGCACGAGGTGACCGCGATGCGGTGAGAGGTGCGTCCGGACCGGGCCAACGTCACCGTGGCCACGATGTAGACCACCGCGGCGAAGGCCGACAGCAGGTACGCCACCGGCGCCTCGTGGTACTTCGTCGCGATCTGCACGCCGGCCCGCGCTCCGGCGGCGAGCGCGAACACCCCGTAGACCGCGATCAGTACGCGACCGGGACCGCTGCGACGGGCGGCCCGCTCGTCGGTCGCCGACGATGCCGTCGGGGTCTTCTCAGCCATGCCACACCTGCTGCATTCGAACGATGAGTATGGCCGACACCAGGAAGCCGGCCGCGACGACGGCCGGTCCCCACCGGGTGCGCTCCGCCAGCCCCCACGCGGCTGCGATGGGCAGGATGACCAGCGACCCGGCGAGGTAGCCGATGAAGATCGCCATTCCGCCGACCGGCCGCGCCGAGGCGGCGAGGCGGACGATCGCCCACACCACCTGCACGAGCAGCCCGGCCTCGCCGAGGACCGCCGCGGCCAGCAGGAGCCTGCCGACCCGGCGGTCCAGCGCGGTCATCACCAGGCTCAGCCCGGCGAGGACCAGCATGCCGACGATCAGTGTCACCGCCAGCGTGTCGACCACGCGTCAGCCTTCCCCTCGACCCGACCATTACGGGACGAGACAGTACTACGCAACGTAGTAGAAGGCGTCAGCGACGTACGATCTCGACGTCCAGCTCGACCTGGAGGATGCCGCCGACCACGCCGATGCCGACCCGCACCGCCTGGTTCCAG
This sequence comes from Actinoallomurus iriomotensis, assembly GCF_030269445.1. Lineage (GTDB taxonomy): Bacteria > Actinomycetota > Actinomycetes > Streptosporangiales > Streptosporangiaceae > Actinoallomurus > Actinoallomurus iriomotensis. Next base: position 26,455 of record NZ_BSTJ01000010.1, on the reverse strand, counting down.
TCGATGGCGAAGTCCTCGCGCCGCAGCTCGGTCACCGCGTGGAAGGCCGCGCGCGTGCCGCCCCACGGGTCCGGGCCGACGCCGAGGTAGGTCAGGTCGAGCACGACCTGGCGGGTCACGCCGCGGATGGTCAGCTCGCTGTCCATCGCCCAGCGGTCCTGGCCCTGCGGGCGCAGGTTCTTGCTCCGGAACGCGATCTCGGGGAACGCCTCCGTGTGCAGGAAGTCCTTGCTGCGCAGGTGCGTGTCGCGGTCGGCGTTGCCGGTGTCGACGCTGCCGGCCTGGAGCGTGACCTCGACGACGGAGTTCTCCACCGGCTCGGTGATCGTCGCCGCGCCGCCGAACTCGGCGATGCGGCCGCGCACACTCGCCAGCCCGAGGTGCCGGGCGCGGAAGTGGACGGAGGAGTGCACCGGGTCGATGTCCCAGACGCCCGGCTCGGGCAGCCGGAGATCGCCGGTCGTGGTGAGCTGGATCTCGCCCAGGTCGAGGCCGCCGGCGCCGACGACCGCGCTGCGCGCGACCGGCTGGTGGCCGGGCGCGGAGACGATGAGCGTGTACGCGCCCGGCGCCACCTGGGGGATGGCGGCGCGTCCGGCCGAGTCCACCGTCGTACGGCCGATCTGCTGGCCCGCCGTGTCGGTGAGGGTGAGGACCGCGTGCTCGACCGGCCAGCCTCCGGGCGCGAGCACCCGGACCGTGACTGAAGGATTCACGAGAGGGGCCCCTTTCAGGCGCTCAGGGTGACGTCGGCGTCGGTGGCCTGGCCGTCCTTGACTTCGACGGACACCGCGGCCGGACCGTGTCCGGCGGCGACGAGCGTGTAGTTCCCCAGCGCGAGGTCGCCGAAGGAGAACGAACCGTTCGCGTCGCTCATCGTGTTCGCGACGATCTTCCCTTCCTCGTTCATGAGCGTGACTCGTGCGTTCTCGTACGGTCTGTCGTGGTTCCAGACCTCGCCGTGCAGCGATCCGCGGGCGGCGAGCACCAGGTCCTGGCGCGCCTGGGTGCCCTGGCGGATGGTGACGGCGGCGGCGGCCGGCTGGTGGGACGACGCGGACACGACCAGGGTGTACATGCCCTCGGGCAGGCTGATGAAGGAGAAGCCGCCCTCCTCGCCGGTACGCGCGGTGCCGACGACCTCCCCCTGCACGTCGGTGACGGTGATGGTGGCGTTGGGCACGGGCGTGCCGCTGCCGGCGATCCGCACGGTGCCGGTCAGCCCGCCGACGCCGGCGACGGTCATGTCGTGGCGGACGGTGTCGTCGCCGACGGCGACGAGCGAGGCGATCGGCTCGTGCCCCTGCGCCGAGGCGATGATGAGGTACGTGCCGCCGTTGTTGACGCTGAGCCGATACTCCCCGTCCGGCCCGGTGTACGCCGAGCCGATCTTGCGTCCCGCCATGTCGGCCAGCGTCACGACCGCCCCCGAGACCGGCGGGCCCTCGGTGCGCCGGACGGTGCCGAAGACGGTGAGCGTCTCCCGTAGCGCCGCGTTCTCAACCATGAGTATCTCTTCCTCCGATTAATGGCTATTCCGGGGCCGCCGCGAGGGCCTCGAGGGCGGGCAGGGCGGCCTCCAGCGCAGACCGCTGAGCGGGCGGCAGCTGATGGATGCGTTCGGCGAGCCTTCCGGTGGTGCGCCTGCTCAGCTCTTCCAGCAGCTCGGTCCCGGCCGCGCTCGCGGTGAGACGGCAGACGCGCCGGTCGTTCGGGTCCTGCAGCCGGTCGATGAGACCGAGCTTGTCCAGCGCGTCGACGATGTGCGACACGGTGGGCGTGCTGACCGCCATCCGCTTGGCCAGCTCCCCCACCGACAGCGGTTCACCGGCCGCGACGGTGGCCAGCGCCGACAGCCGACTCGGTGTCAGGTCGTCGGGCCAGTCCTTGCGCAGCTTGCGGTTCAGGCTCGCCATCGCGAGCCTGAGCCGTCCTGCCGTCGCGGCCGGTTCCGCCGACGCGACCCGTTCGGCCGTCTCCGCGGGACCCGTGTTCATTCGCCCAGTGCCACGCGTACGGTGGCGGGCTCGCCGGAGTCGATGCGCACGGCGACCGTGGCGGGACGGTGCCCCGCCGCGACGACGGTGTAGTGCCCGTCCGCCAGACCGGTGAGGTGGTACGTGCCGTCGTAGCCGGTGGTCGTGGTCGCGATGACCTCGCCGGTCTCGTCGGTGACCGTGGTCGTGATGCCGCCGAGCGGGATGCCGTCGGGCGAGCGGACGACACCGCGCATCTCCCCCGTCGGGCCGGAGTCGTCGCCGTCGAGGGCGAAGTCCTGCACCGCGCCGGACGCGCCGACGAGCACCGTCGCCGCCTGCGGCGTCCACCCGGGCGCGCTCGTGATCACGAGGTAGTCGCCGGGAGGAGCCTGGAAGGCGTACCGGCCGTCGGGTCCCGTGTTGGTGCGCCCGAGCTGGTGCCCGTCCGGACCGGCGATGGTGATCGCCGCGTACGCCACCGGGTTGCCGGCGCCGTCGTGGACCAGGCCCCGTACGCCGTGCGACCCGGACTCGCCGGTGCCCTCGTGGACGAAGGACTCGCGGGGGGACGGGCCCGAGCCGTTGGGCACCATCTGCGGGACGTTCAGCTCGCTCATGCCGCCGGCCTCACCGGCCACGCCGGCCAGTTCCGAACCGAGGGACTCGCGCTGGGCGGTCTTCCTGGCGCGCTTGGTCAGCAGCGACGCGGCAGCGGCGATGACGCAGGCGACAATGGCGAACGTGAACGCGATGACCAGGCCCTGGTGGAACGGCTTGGTGATCAGGTGCGGGAAGTAGCTGCGACCGGTCAGGTAGGCGCCGTGGTCCTTCAGGTTGCCCAGCTCGGGTCCGAGCAGCTGCTTCATCGGGTTGTAGCCGAGGAACGCGGCGAACAGCACCGCGATCGGCGGCAGGTGCGCGATGGTCTGCGCCGACTGCGGCTGGATGCCCTGCGAGACCAGGCCGTTGTACATGGTGTCCGGCAGGTTCGACGCCAGGCCCACCACCATCAGGCTGAAGAAGATGCCGATCGACAGCACCATCGAGGCGTTCATGAACGTGGCGTTCATCCCGGCGCCGACACCTCGTTGGTCGGCGGGGACGGAGTTCATGATCTCCGCGCGGTTCGGCGAGACGAACATGCCGGACCCGATGCCGTTGACGATCAGCAGCACGGCGAACACCGGGTAGGAGAAGTTCACCGGGATGGCGAGGAGCAGCCCGAAGCTCGCGGCGGTGATGAGCGTGCCGCCGACGGTGAAGTAGCGGTGGCCGAGCTTGTCCGAGAGCACCCCCGACAGCGGAGCCGCCAGCAGGAAGCCGATGGTCAGCGGGATCATGTAGATGCCCGCCCAGAGCGGAGTGTCCTCGAAGCTGTAGCCATGCTGCGGCAGCCAGATGCCCTGCAGCCAGATGATCAGCATGAACTGCAGGCCGCCGCGGCCGAGCGCGGTCAGCAGATTGGCGATGTTGCCCGCGGCGAAGGTGCGGTTGCGGAACAGCGACAGGTTGAAGAGCGGGTCTTTGATCTTGCTCTCGATGATCAGGAAGATGATCAGGACGACGACGCCGCCGATGAGGGCGCTGAGCACCCAGGGGTTGGTCCAGCCCATGGTGTGGCCGCCGTACGGCTGGAGGCCGTAGGTGATGCCGACGAGCACGGCGATGAGGCCGATCGCGAAGGAAAGGTTGCCCCACCAGTCGATCTTTGCCTTCCGGCGGATGCCGGTGTCGTGCAGCTTGATGAACGCCCAGAACGTCCCGAAGATGCCGACCGGGACGGACACAAGGAAGATCCAGTGCCAGTTCACCGGGCCGAGGACACCGCCGAGGATGAGGCCGATGAACGATCCGGCGATCGCCGCGATGGCGTTGATGCCCAACGCGGTGCCGCGCCGGGTGGCGGGGAACGCGTCGGTGATGATCGCTGTGGAGTTCGCGAAGAGCAGGGCGCCGCCGATTCCCTGGGCGATACGCCAGCCGATCAGCCATAGCGCCGCGGTCGTGCCGTGCATCCAGCACACCGAGAGCAGGATGGAACAGACCGTGAACACCGCGAAGCCGAGGTTGTACATGCGGACCCTGCCGAACATGTCGCCGAGCTTGCCGAACGCCACCACCAGGACGGCGGTGACGACCATGAAGCCCATCATCATCCACAGCAGGTAACTCGTGTTGCCGGAATCGAGGGGATTGAGCCCGATTCCATCAAAAATATTCGGAAGCGCGATGAGGACGATCGACTGGTTGATCGTCACCATCAGCACACCGAGCGTGGTGTTCGAGAGGGCGATCCACTTGTAGTGCGGTCCGAGGGGCCGTGCCTGTTCCGCACGTCTGTGCGTCTGGGCGGGCGCTGTCATAAGGGGTCTGCGCTCCTGTGCGTCTCTTGCTCGTAATCTTTTCGCAACAAAGGTTGCTTAGTGCTAACTAACTATACGCCTACGCACAGTGCTCTCAATCCCCTTCGGAGTGTGACAACCCACTCACCAGGCCACGAGTCATCATTCGCGCACGCCCCTGCTCGATACTGGACTGATGGCGCATCGACAGCGGCCGGTTCCGGTCGAGGAGGAGATCGACTCGGGCGTCGCCACGCTCGTCCCGGACCCCGACCGGCCGCGCTCCTGGACGCTGGAGGTCGACGGCACGCCACAGTCGCACGTCGACCTGGACGATCCGGAGTACCTGGACTTCGAGTACGTCCGGCGGCTCGGCCACGTCGTCGACCTGATCGCCCCGCGAGGACGGCCGCTGCGCGTGCTGCACCTCGGCGGCGGCGGCCTGACGCTCGCGCGGTACGTCGCGGCCACCCGGCCGCGGTCCGCCCAGCAGGTGGTGGAGATCGACGCCGCCCTGGTCGACCTCGTACGGCGGCGGCTTCCCCTGGACCGCGGCGCACGGATCCGGATCCGCGTCGGCGACGCGCGCGCCGTCCTGGCCCGCGCGCCCGAGGACACCTTCGACCTGGTCGTGGCGGACGTCTACGCCGCGGGGCGGCAGCCCGCGCACCTGACGTCGGCGGAGTTCCACGCCGCCGCCGCGCGCACACTGCGCCCGGGGGGCTACTACGCCGCCAACCTGGCCGACGGCGCGCCGCTGTCCTTCGCCCGCGCGCAGGTGGCGACGCTGCGCACGGTCCTGCCCGAGGTCTGCCTGATCGCCGACCCGGCCGTGCTGCGGGGCCGTCGGTTCGGCAATCTCGTCCTGGTGGCCGGCCGTACACCGCCGCCGGTGGCCGAGCTGACCCGCAGGGCCGCCGGCGACCCGTTCCCGGGCCGGGTGGTGTACGGGAAGGAGCTGACGAGGTTCGCCTCGGGCGCGGCCCCGGTCACCGACGCGACGGCCCGCCCCTCACCGCCCCCGCCCGAGGGCGTCTTCGGCTGAGCCGCTCACCGAGCGGCCCTCCTCGATCAGGCCCACACCATCGTGCTCGAGACGGAGGAACGCATGCTCGCCGGACTTCTCCCCGGCGAGGTACGGCGACTGGCCGCGCTCCTCACCACCTGCGCCGAGAACCTGTCACGAGCGTGACACGCCACCGTCGTCCAGCACCTTTTGCAGGAACGAGGCGACATGGGTGGACCTGTACGTCCCGTCCTGAAGGCCGACCTCGCGCGCTTCGTCCGCGTCGATGAACCGCAGGGAGCCGTCGGCGGTCTCCGCCGCGCCGAACTCGCCGGTGTCCACGATCCCGGGCCAGGCGTCAGGCCGGTGATAGATCGGCGGGTCGGCGGGAAAGAGGGCGAGCAGGCTCTCGTCGTGACCGACGACCGCCCAGGTCCCGTTCTTGATCTGGCTCTCCTCCGTGTACACCGGATGCCGCCGGGACCTCGCACGGAGGTCCGGGCCGAGCCGTCCGTACGGTGAGCGCCCCTCGAAGAGTCCGAGCGCGGTGCCGAAGCGGTTCCGGGTCAGCACGAGGGCCAGGTGGTGACCACCCTCGCGTGCGGGGATCGCCAGCACGTCTCCGGGCCTCGGTCGGGGAATGCGCTTCTCCGGCACCTCGGCCGTGAGCCCGCCGAGGTCCGCGCCCTGGACGTCGGCCAGCGGAACGCACCCGGAGCGCAGCACCCGGAGCAGAGCCTCCGCGAACCGCTGCGGGGTGACCGGGACACCGGAGACGGCGCTGAGCCGCTCGGCCAGCGCGGTCTGCCACTCCCCCGCGTCCACGAAGACGGCGTCGTTCAACTCCGGCACGCGGGACGGCCGCCCGCCCGCGTACGGCCTGCCGCCCGCCAAGGTGACCTGATACGTCAGCGGCTGCGGGAAGGTGCCGTCGGTGGCCTCACTGTTCGCCGGGACCGCCCAGCCGAGGACTTCCAGCAGTTCCGCGAGAGTGATCGGACCACCGACCTCGTGGGCGAAGCCGGACGCGACCTCGGCGAGCCCCGCTGCGACCTCGGCCGGAAGAGGACTCGCCTCGGCGTCGCCCTTCACCGTGTTCCCTCCCCTAGCCGGCGCGTCGCCTCATCGGACGCGGGAGCGTTCGGTGGGGTCCGGGGGCGTTGTCCATCCCCCGGACCCCGGTGTGCCGCCCATTTGCACACACCGGCACGTTTAAGAGAGCGGATCAGTCCTGAGGTCGCCGCGCTCTTCCTATTGAGCTAACGCCGCACGTGGAGCGGCATGCCGGGCTCGAACCGGCACCTCGGCGAGTGTCGTCCGCACTCGGTCGATCCGGTGTTGAGCGGCGAATGCTGAATCTGGAGCGAGAGTCTGAGTTTGAGCGGCTGGTGCGCCTCTGCCATTGGGCCATCCCGGCGTGTGGTGCCGGGAGGGGGATTCGAACCCCCACTTTTCTCTCCGCGTTCAAACTGAGCTTCAGTTTCAGCTTGCGCTCCTCACGCATCCCCCGCCCGGGGCGGGGGAGTCTTTGAGACTACCCCTCGAACAGGTAGCCGAAAATGGCGTCACCGGTGCGCTGGTCGGTGACCTCTGCGCCGTTGGCCTCCTCACGGGCGAACTTCACCGCACGCTGGAGCCGCTCCACCCGGTCGATGAGCTCGTTGATCCGCCGGGCCGGCAGCGCGCCGGAGAACTTCGTCGTGGTCCAGTAGCCGACCGTGACGTCCTCGTAGTACACCTCGACCTGCGCCGGGTGCTTGTCGGTGGCCTCGGCCTTGACGTGGTTGCGTGGCACCTTCTTCGTACGGTTGGTGCGCACCGGCTCGGTCTTCCAGCAGTCGGCCGACTCGTCGAACGACCACGACTCCGCCGCGTCCAGCACCGGCAGCTTCTTGACGAAGGTGTGCAGATCGGTGAGCTGCTTTTCCAGGAAGAGCAGGTACGACACCGGGACGTCGCGCAGCAGGGTGCGGCCGTCGACCGTGATGTCGGCCTTGGCGGTGCAGTTCGCCCAGTCCTTGGTGGCGGTCACGTCGAACAGCCGCGTCATGACCTCCGAGGTACGGCGGATGACCTCCTCCGCCTTGACCTGCACCCGCGTGGACTCCGGCGGGAGCTGCTCGCCCTCTTCGTCCTTCGGCTGGTAGACCCGCGAGATACCGGCCAGCAGCGCCGGCTTCTGCAGGCCGTGGTGCGCGTCGGTCAGGTCGCGGAGAGAACCGCTCTTGACGCCCTTCTCCACCGCGATGATCTGATTGAGCTTCGCCATTTTGCCCCCTTTCAAGCGAAAGGAACGCTATCGCGGGAACTGTGGCGCCGCAGCCGATTAAAGGTCAGTCCTTGCGGCCCGTGACGGCGATGCCGAGGCCCAGACCGATCATGGCGAGGCCGCCCGCTCCCCCGACCAGCCTGAGGCGCCGTGGCGAGCGTCCGAACCAGGCGCGCGTTCCGCTGGCCGCCAGACTCCAGATCGAGTCGCAGATCAGCGCGATCAGGGCGAAGATCAGTCCGAGCGTGAACATCTGCAGAGGCACGCCGCCGCGGTCGCGGTCGACGAACTGCGGCAGCACCGCGGCGAAGAACACCACGGTCTTGGGGTTGGCGACGCCGACGAGGAAACCGTCCAGGCACGCGCGCCAGCCGCCGCGGTCGTTCGGGTCGGTGCGCACGTCGACGTGGCCGCGTCCGCTCAGCAGTGCGCGGGTGCCGAGGAAGACCAGGTACGCCGCGCCGCACAGCTTGATCGCGGTGAACAGGGCCACGGAGCGCTCGACCACCGCGCCGACGCCGAACGCGACCGCGCCGGCCACGACGAGTGCGCCCAGTTCGTTGCCGACGACCGAGACCAGCGCGGTGCGGCGGCCGTACGCCAGGGCCCGGCCCACGACGAACAGCACGCTCGGGCCGGGGATCACGATGATGATCAGGGCGGCGAGGCCGAAGGCCAGCGCCTGGGAGAAGGAGATCACCGCTCCGACGCTAGGCGCGTCCCAGCCGCCGCACAACGCGATTTTTCCGCGGTCGTCAGGCCAGGTCCCGCCACTCGGTGGAACCGCCATGGGCGACGACGTCGCGCGACAGCGCCCGGGTGGCCGCGAGCACGGCCGGCACGAGCCGGCGCAGGTCGGCGCCCTGCCTCCGGGTGACCAGCGACATCGCAGCCAGCACTCCGCCGTGCGCGTCGCGTACGGGTGCCGCCACCGAGCAGGAGCCGAGCGTCATCTCCTCGCTGGTCACCGCGTAGCCGGCCCGGCGGACGTCGGCCAGGCACGCCCGCAGCCGCTCCGGGTCGGTGATCGTACGCGGCGTGTGCGGGGTCAGGCCCTCGGCCAGCACACCGTCGACGAACTCGTCGGTGGAGAAGGCGAGCAGCACCCGGCCGACTCCGGTCGCGTGCAGCGGGAGTTCGGCGGCCACCCGGGTCACGATCGGCACCGACCGGGGGCCGCGCAGTCGCTCGAGGTAGAGGGCCTTGTGCTCGTGGAGCACGGCGAGCTGGACGTTCTCGTGGGTGACCTCGTACAGGTCCTCCATGTGCGGCAGCGCCAGCTCGCGCAGCGCGGTCGCGGCCGAGGCCTGGGCACCGATGCGCCACAGGCGCATGCCGACGCGGTACGAGCCGTCGGACAGGCGTTCGAGGAAACCGCCGGTGGTGAGTTCGCCGACGAGCCGGTGGCCGGTGGCCAGGGGCAGGCTCGCTCGGCGGCAGATCTCGGTGAGGGACAGCCGGACGCCTCCGGGCGCGAACGCCTCCAGAATCGCCATCACCTTCCCCGCCACACTGGGGGGTGTTCCCGCGCTCACCATGCCCTGCCTTCCCGACCCGGGCATCAACAATAAGGCGGCGTCCCGCCGCACCGGACCGGTGGAACGGGACGCCGTCGCGCGGATCAGTTGGCGCCGATGCCGAGCGCCTTCATGATCAGATCCAGCTTGCGATCCTGGCTCACGAGATGCTCATCCTGCGCGTCGAAGCGCTGGTCGATCTCGGTGAACCGCTGGTCGATCTCGGTGAAGCGGTTTTCGTGGCGGTTCCGGAGAGTCATTGAGGCACTCCTGTCGACACGAAGTGCGTCGGAGATATTACGGGGAGTAAAACTCCGAAGGGAAATCGATCACTCACGCTTGGTGATCACGCCGTCCTCGATGAGGACGCGCTGGGCGACGGCGAAGGCGGAGTTGGCGGCGGGCACGCCGCAGTACACCGCGGTCTGCAGCAGCACCTCCTTGATCTCGTCGGCGCTGAGGCCGTTGCGCACCGCCGCGCGTACGTGCATGGCCAGCTCCTCCAGGTGGCCGCCCGCTACCAGGGCGGTCAGCGTGATGCAGCTGCGCGTACGCCGGTCCAGCAGCGGCCGGGTCCAGATCTCGCCCCAGGCGTACCGGGTGATGAAGTCCTGGAAGTCGGCGGTGAACTCGGTCTTGCGCGCCTCGGCCCGGTCCACGTGAGCGTCGCCGAGCACCTCACGGCGGACCGTCATTCCGTCACTCATGGCGTCCCTTCCAGATGGCGGAGCATCGCGTACGTCACCGGCTCCGGTCGTTCAAGGTTGGCGAGGTGGGCGGCGCCCGGTACGACGACGAGCTTCGCGCCGGGGATGCCCTCGGCGAGCGTCTCGGCGTGGTCCAGCGGCGTGGCGACGTCCTCGGCTCCGGCGACGATCAGCGTCGGCGCCCGCACGTCGCCGAGCCGGTCGCGTACGTCGAAGGCGGCGAGCGCCTCGCAGCAGGCCGCGTAGCCCTCCGCGTCCACCCGCGCGAGCATCGTCCGCGCGGACCCGGTCCCGGCGTACGCGGGGGTGAACCACCGGCCGAGGAACGTGTCCGCGAGCGGTTCCAGGCCGCCGGCGCGCACCTTCGCGGCCCGGTCGTGCCAGGCGGCGGGGTCGCCGAAGCGCGCCGAGGTGCAGCACAGGACCAGGCTCGTGATCCGGTCGGGGTGCTCGATGGCCAGGGTGGTGCCGACCGCCCCGCCGAGCGAGACCCCGCCGTAGGCCACCTTGTCCAGGCCGAGCGTGTCGAGGAGGCCGGTCACCGCCGCGGCGATGTCGCCGACCGTGCCGTGGAGGAGGCCGGAGCCGCCGTGGCCCGGCAGGTCGTACCGGAGCACCCGCCGGCCGGCGGTCAGCGCGGCGAGCTGCGGCTCCCACAGGTCCATGGTCGTGCCGAGCGACGGGCCGAGTACGAGGACGGGCGCGCCGTCCGGCCCGTCGAGACGGTGGTGCAGCCGCGTCATCGGCCCGCCTGCCCGGTGTAGGCCGCGAGGGCGCGGTCGACGAGCTCGGGCGCGAGGCCGACCGCGTCGGCCGGGTCGACCCCGCCGGGGACCAGGTCGCGCAGCGGGCGGCCCTCGCGCAGGGCGGCGGCGACCGTACGGTCGGCCTCGGCGCGGCCGGTCTCGCGTGCGAGGGCGGCGGCGACGTGCTCGGACAGCAGCTCGTCGCGCAGGTTCGCCCGCATCCGGTCCGGGAAGACCTCCAGCCCGCCGGCGAGTTCGGCCGCGGTCTCGGCCGCGCCGCCGGTCAGCCTCAGGGCGTCGTTCAGGGGGAGCCATTCGGCGTGCCACTCCCCCGCCGGCCGTTCCAGCCCGGCCGCCTGCGAGGAGAACAGGACCTGCGCGTACGCCGGCACGCGCAGCGCGGCGGAGCGGATCATGGTGGCGAGCACCGGGTTGCGCTTGTGCGGCATGGCCGACGAACCACCGCGGCCGGGCGCGGCGGGCTCGGCGACCTCGCCGATCTCGGTCTGGGCGAGCGTGACGACGTCGGTGGCGAACTTGCCGAGCGCACCGGCGACCAGGGCCAGCGCGGCGCCCAGCTCGGCCACCGGCGCGCGGAATGTGTGCCAGGGCAGGACCGCCTCGGCCAGCCCGGTCTCCTCGGCGAACACCGGCAGCAGCTCGGTCGTGCCGTACGCCGCCATCGTCCCGGCCGCGCCGCCGAGCTGCGCGGGCAGGCGTACGCCCGCGAGCGCCTCGCGCGCCCGCGCGACCGCGGTCAGCCAGCCGGCCGCGCGCAGCCCGAAGGTCGTCGGCACGGCCTGCTGCCCGAACGTACGGCCGGCCATCGGCGTCTCGCGGTGCTCTCGGGCGAGACCGGCCAGGGCCTCGGCGGTGCGTGCGAGGTCGGCGAGGATGATCCGTCGCGTGCGGTCGGCGACCAGCATCGCGGCGGTGTCCATGATGTCCTGGCTCGTCGCTCCGTGGTGGACGTGCTCGCCGGCGGACTCGCGCAGGTCGGCGACCAGCGGGACGACCGGGTTGCCGGCGGCCCGCGCCCGTACGGCCAGGTCGTCCAGGTCGACGTGCGTGGCGAGGACGGCCTCGGCGACGCCCTCGGGGATCACGCCGAGGCGCGCCTGGGCGCGGGCGAGCGCCGCCTCGGCGTCCAGCAGCGCGCGCAGCCAGGCCTCGCCGGAGGCCGCCTTTTCGGCGGCGGTGCCGGCGGCGACCGGCGAGAGCAGGTCAGACGGCAAAGAAGACGGTCTCCTGTTCGCCCTGCAGACGGACGTCGAAACGGTAGGACCGGTCGTGCTCGCGGACGGCGACGAGCGTGTCGCGCCGCTCCGGCGGGACGCCGGACAGGACCGGGTCCCCGGCGTTCCCCGGCTCGTCCGGGAAGTAGATCCGGGTGATGACCGGTTTGAGCAGGCCACGCGCGAACACGAGCAGCGCGAGGTACGGGGTGGGGCCGCCCGGCTTCAGCGTGGAGAACCAGTAGTGCCCGGCGGCGTCGGTGCCGCAGCGGCCGAACCCGGCGAAGTCGTGCCCGTCGCGGGTCAGCGCGCCCACCGCGCGCGGCACCTCGCCGTCGGGTCCGGCCTGCCAGATCTCCAGGAGGGCGTCGGGCAGCGGCTCGCCCGCGCCGTCGAAGACGCCGCCGTGGATCCGGATGGCGTCGGGATGCCACTCGGGCACCACACGCGGGCCGTCGCCGTACGGGAGCGCGTAGCCGAAGAACGGCCCGACCGTCTGCGAAGGCGTCGTCTCGTTCATGAGTCCTCCTTCGTCGGAGGGTGTGACCACAGGAGCGTGCCTTTTGATTCCCTCGCTTCGCTCGGTCATGAGTCCTCCGCCGGGATCGCGCCGAGGACGATGTCCCACTGGTAGCCCAGCGCCCACTCCGGGACGGTCGTGTCCATGTCGAGGCGGGAGATCAGGCGTTCCTTGACCTTCTCGTCCGCGATCGAGCCGAAGATCGGGTCGTAGGCGAACAGCGGATCGCCCGGGAAGTACATCTGGGTGACGAGCCGCTGGGTGAAGGCGGTGCCGAACACCGAGAAGTGGATGTGCGCGGGCCGCCAGGCGTTGTGGTGGTTCCGCCAGGGGTAGGCGCCCGGCTTGATGGTGACGAACCGGTAGCGCCCGTCGGCGTCCGTGAGGCAGCGGCCGGCGCCGGTGAAGTTCGGGTCGAGTGGCGCCGGGTGCTGGTCGCGCGCGTGGATGTAGCGGCCGGAGGCGTTGGCCTGCCAGACCTCCACCAGCGTGTTCGGCACCGGACGGCCGGAGGAGTCGAGCACGCGGCCGGTGACGATGATGCGTTCGCCCAGCGGCTCACCGCGGTGCTGCCGGGTCAGGTCGTTGTCGAAGGTGCCGAGTTCGGAGTGGCCGAACACCGGGCTGGACAGCTCGACGGCGTCCGGCCCGTACGCGGGCACGATCAGCGGCCGCGACGGCGCCCGCAGCGGGGTGCTCTGGTACGGCGGGTGGAGATAGGGAGGGTGCGGATCGCTCACGGAGTCTCCTTCATGACGCGCTGGCGAGAGGCGGGTCGGTGCGTTCGCGGATCTCCTGCTCGCTCACTCCGGGCGCGGTCTCGACGAGGACGAGGCCGTCCGGGGTGACGTCGATGACGCCGAGGTCCGTGATGATCCGCTGGACGCAGGCGCGGCCGGTGAGCGGCAGCGTGCAGTCCTTGACGATCTTGGAGTTGCCGTCCCGGTCGTTGTGGCTCATGACGACGATCACCGTGCGGGCGCCGTGGACGAGGTCCATCGCGCCGCCCATGCCTTTGATCATCTTTCCGGGGACGGCCCAGTTGGCCAGGTCGCCGCGGGCCGAGACCTGCATCGCGCCGAGCACCGCCACGTCCACGTGGCCGCCGCGGATCATGCCGAACGACAGCGAGGAGTCGAAGTAGGACGCCCCGGGCCGTACGGTCACGGTCTCCTTGCCCGCGTTGATCAGGTCCGGGTCGACCGCGTCCTCGGCCGGGTACGGACCGACGCCCAGCAGGCCGTTCTCCGAGTGGATCACCACGTCGACGTCGGCCGGCAGGTACCCGGGGATGAGCGTCGGCAGCCCGATGCCGAGGTTGACGTACATCCCGTCGGCCAGCTCTTTGGCCGCCCGCTCGGCGATCTGCTCCCGCGACCAGCTCATTCGGTGACCGTCCGCTTCTCGATGGGCTTGTCGGCGGCCTGCTCGGGGGTGAGGGCGACGACGCGCTGGACGAAGATGCCGGGCAGGTGGACCTCATCCGGGTCGAGGGCGTCGACGAGCTCCTCGACCTCGGCGACCGCGGTGCGGGCGGCCATCGCGCACAGGGGGTTGAAGTTGCGCGCGGAACGGTGGAAGACCAGGTTGCCGTGCCGGTCGCCGCGGACGGCGCGGACCAGCGCGAAGTCGGTGGTGATGCTCTCCTCCAGGACGTACTCCCGGCCGCCGAACTCGCGGACCTCCTTGGACGGGGAGGCCACCGCGACCTCACCGTCCGGGCCGTACCGCCAGGGCAGCCCGCCCTCGGCGACCAGCGTGCCGACGCCGGCCGGGGTGTAGAAGGCGGGGATGCCGCAGCCACCGGCGCGCAGCTTCTCCGAGAGCGTGCCCTGCGGCATCAGTTCGAGTTCGATCTCGCCGCCGAGGTAGCGGCGGGCGAGCTCCTTGTTCTCCCCGACGTACGAGCCGCGCGCACGGGTGATGCGGCCGGCGTCGAGGAGGCGTCCCAGGCCGAGGCCGATGGTCCCGCAGTTGTTCGAGACGATCGACAGCTCCGAGGCGCCCGCTGCGTACACGGCGTCGATCAGGGTGAACGGCACACCGCACAGCCCGAACCCGCCGACGGCGATCGACGCGCCGTCGCCGAGGTCCGCGACGGCCTCCGCCGCCGAGGAGACCACCTTGTCCATGCCCACCACCCTGCCAAGCCGTCGAGAGCGTTCATGACCATTCTTCCGCTCAGTGGAAAACGTGTGATCGCGGCCGGACCGGTTCGTGAGGGACGTCCGGAACACGTCGCAGGTCCGGACGCCGACGCCCCGGGGATCGCGGTGGCCCCTTGGTACCGTCGAACAGGCGGCGGGGACCGAGGAGGACACACCGATGCAGCGGCCGACGAGCCACGTGGGACGACCGGCGGGAGCCCGGACGCCGTGACCGGCCCGCACGACCACGGCGGCGGCGGTCACGGGCACACCCACGGTGTGAGCGCGGACTCCGACAAGCGCCTGCTCACCGCCGCGCTCGCGCTGATCCTGGCGTTCATGGCCGGCGAGATCGTCGTCGGCGTTCTCGCCCGTTCGCTCGCGCTGATCTCCGACGCGGCGCACATGCTCACCGACGCCGCGTCGATCGCCCTGGCGCTGGTGGCCATGCGCCTGGCGGCCCGGCCGCCGCGCGGCGGCTACACCTACGGCCTGACCCGCGCCGAGATCCTGTCCGCGCAGGCCAACGGGATCACCCTGCTGGTGCTGTCGGCGTGGCTGACCTACGAGGCGGTCCGGCGGCTGATCCATCCGCCGGAGGTGACCGGCGGGATGGTGCTCGGCACGGCCCTCGCCGGGGTGGTGATCAATCTGGGCGCGACCTGGCTGATCGGCCGGGCCAACCGCGACAGCCTCAACGTCGAGGGTGTCTTCCAGCACATCGTGACCGATCTGTACGCCTTCGTCGCCACCGCGGTCGCCGGGCTCGTCGTGGTCCTGACCGGCTTCGGGCGCGCGGACGCGATCGCCTCGCTCCTCGTCGTCGCCCTGATGGTCAAGGCCGGCGCCGGGCTCGTACGCGATTCGGGGCGGATCTTCCTGGAGGCCGCGCCCGCGGGTCTCTCGCCCGAGCGGATCGGGCAGGCCCTGGCCCGCCGCCCGCACGTCGTCGAGGTGCACGACCTGCACATCTGGCAGATCACCTCGGGCATGCCGGCGGCCTCGGCCCACGTGCTCGTGGCCCTCGGCGAGGACTGCCACGCCGTACGGCACGACCTGGAGCACGTGCTGGAGAAGGACTACCAGATCACCCATACGACGCTTCAGGTCGACCACGCCTCGGAGCAGTTGCTGACCATCGAGCGACGGCACTGCGACGACCCGCACGGCCCCAGCCACCGGAGAAATTGAGTGGCGGAGCACCGCGTCATGGGGCAACGTAGAGGTCCCAGGCACCGGGCAGTCCGGATGCTTGCCTATTCTGTCCGGATGTATGGGATCTTCGCTTTCTGACGTGCGGTCGCGGCTGCCCGAGCTGATGCTGCGCGACCAGCACCGGCTGCGCCGCCGTCTCGACGGCATCCGTGGCGTACGCGACGACGCGGCTCGCGAGGACGTCCTCGCGAAGGTCACCGCCGATCTCGAGGCCGCCGAGCTGCGGGTCGCGCTGCGCCGCGACGCCATGCCCGAGGTGACCTACCCCGAGGCGCTGCCGGTCAGCCGCCGCAAGGACGAGATCCGCGAGGCGATCGAGAACAACCAGGTCGTGATCGTCGCCGGGGAGACCGGATCGGGCAAGACGACGCAGCTGCCCAAGATCTGCCTGGAGCTCGGACGGGGCGTCAAGGGGCAGATCGGGCACACCCAGCCGCGCCGGCTGGCCGCACGCACGGTGTCCGAGCGGATCGCCGAGGAGCTGCACACCACGATCGGCGAGACCGTCGGCTACCAGGTGCGCTTCACCGACCATTCCAGCGACACCACGCTGGTCAAGGTCATGACCGACGGCATCCTGCTGAACGAGCTGGCGCGCGACCGGATGCTCCGGCGCTACGACACGCTGATCATCGACGAGGCGCACGAGCGCAGCCTCAACATCGACTTCATCCTCGGATACATCAAGCGCCTGCTCCCCCGCCGGCCCGATCTCAAGGTGATCATCACCTCGGCCACCATCGACCCGGAACGCTTCTCCCGTCACTTCGGCGACGCGCCGATCGTCGAGGTGTCCGGGCGCACGTACCCGGTGGAGGTGCGGTACCGGCCGGTCGAGGAGGACGACGACCCGACCCAGGCCATCCTCGACGCGGTCGACGAGCTCGCCCTCGAACCCCCGGGCGACGTGCTGGTCTTCCTGTCCGGCGAACGCGAGATCCGCGACACCGCCGACGCCCTGGACAAGCACGCCAGGCGAAGGAACGCGGTGTCCTGGGAGGTCCTGCCGCTGTACGCCCGGCTGTCGGCGGCCGAGCAGCACCGGGTGTTCCAGCCGCACGAGGGGCGCCGGATCGTGCTGGCCACCAACGTCGCGGAGACGTCGCTGACCGTCCCCGGCATCAAGTACGTCATCGACCCGGGCACCGCGCGGATCTCCCGTTACAGCCACCGTACGAAGGTGCAGCGGCTGCCGATCGAGCCGGTGTCGCAGGCCTCGGCCAACCAGCGCAAGGGCCGCTGCGGGCGCGTCTCGGAGGGCGTGTGCATCCGGCTCTACTCCGAGGAGGACTTCCTCGCGCGGCCGGAGTTCACCGACGCGGAGATCCTGCGGACCAACCTCGCCTCGGTCATCCTGCAGATGACCAGCCTGGACATCGGCGACATCCTCGACTTCCCGTTCATCGACCCGCCGGACCGGCGCAACGTCAAGGACGGCGTCGCCCTGCTGGAGGAGCTCGGCGCCCTGTCGTCGGGGAAGCTGACGTCGCTGGGCCGCAAGCTCGCCCAGCTGCCGGTCGACCCGCGGCTGGCGCGGATGGTGCTGGAGGCCGACCGGAACGGCTGCGTACGCGAGGTCATGGTGATCGCCGCCGCGCTGTCCATCCAGGACCCGCGCGAACGGCCCGCCGAGAAGCGGCAGGCGGCCGACGAGAAGCACGCGCGGTTCGCCGACAAGGAGTCGGACTTCCTCGCCTACCTCAACCTGTGGGACTACCTCCGCGAGCAGCAGAAGGAGCTGTCGGGGAACCAGTTCCGCCGGCTGTGCAAGCAGGAGTTCCTCCACTACCTGCGCGTCCGTGAGTGGCAGGACATCTACGGCCAGCTCCGGCAGGTCGGCCGCGACCTCGGCGTGACGCTGAACAGCACGCCCGCCGATCCTCAGCAGGTGCACGTCTCGCTGCTCGCCGGGCTGCTGTCGCACATCGGCCTGCTGGACGAGCCGAAGAAGGAGGCCAGGAAGGACGGACGCCGCGGCCCGCGCGAGTACGACGGCGCGCGGAGCGCCCGGTTCGCCCTCTTCCCGGCCTCCGCCCTGGCCAAGAAGCCGCCGCGCTGGGTGATGGCGGCCGAGCTGGTGGAGACCTCGCGGCTGTGGGCGCGCATCGCCGCCCGGATCGAGCCGGAGTGGATCGAGCCGCTGGCCGGGCACCTGGTCAAGCGCACCTACAGCGAGCCGCACTGGGAGAAGAAACAGGGCGCCGTGATGGCCTACGAGAAGGTCACGCTGTACGGCGTGCCGATCGTGGCCGAGCGCAAGGTGAACTACGCGCGGATCGAGCCGGAGCTGTGCCGGGAGCTGTTCATCCGCCACGCGCTGGTCGAGGGCGACTGGGACTCCCACCATCGCTTCCTCCGCGACAACCGGCGGCTGCTGGAGGAGGCCGAGGAGCTCGAACACCGCGCCCGGCGCCGCGACATCGTGGTGGACGACGAGACGCTGTTCGAGTTCTACGACGAACGGGTCCCCGCCTCGGTGGCGTCGGCGCGGCACTTCGACTCCTGGTGGAAGAAGGCGCGGCGCGAGACGCCGGACCTGCTGCTGTTCTCCACGTCGATGCTGGTCAACGAGACGGCGGGCACGGTCACCCGGGAGGACTATCCCGACTCCTGGCAGGTGGACGAGCAGCGGCTGGCCCTCTCGTACCAGTTCGAGCCGGGCACGGAGGCCGACGGCGTCACGGTGCGGATCCCGCTGCCGGTGCTCAACCAGGTGGACGCCTCGGGCTTCGACTGGCAGATCCCCGGCCTACGCGAGGACCTGGTCACCGAGCTGATCCGCTCGCTGCCCAAGCGCCTGCGGGTCAACTTCGTGCCGGCGCCGGACGTGGCGCGCAAGGTGCTGGACCGCCTGGACCCGTCGTCGGGCCCGCTGCTGGAGTCGCTGTCTCGCGAGCTGCGCGCGATGACCGGCGTGGACGTCCCGGTCTCGGCGTGGGACCTGTCCCGGGTGCCCGAGCACCTGAAGATCACCTACCGGGTGGTGGACCGCCGCGACACCCTCGCGGAGGGCAAGGACCTGGACGAGCTGAAGCGCCGCCTCGCCCCGAAGGTGTCGGCCACGCTGGCGCGGGCGTCGGACGCGATCGAACGCCAGGGCCTGCGCACCTGGGACTTCGGCACGCTCCCCCAGGTGCACGAGCGGGGCCGGGTCAGGGCGTACCCGGCGCTGGCCGACGAGGGCGACAGCGTCGCGATCCGCACGTACGCGACCGAGGCGGAGCAGGCGCGCTCGATGTGGCGCGGCACACGACGGCTGGTGCTGCTGAACTCCCCATCGCCGGCGAAGGTGTTGCAGTCGAAGCTGTCGAACCAGGCCAAACTGGTGCTGAGCACGACGCCGCACGGCAGCGTGGCCGCGCTGCTGGACGACTGCGCGATGTGCGCCGCCGACAAACTGATCACCGACGCCGGCGGCCCGGTGTGGGACGAGGCGGGTTTCACGCGCCTGAAGGACCACGTGCGCGCGGAGCTCTTCGACACGACGGCCGTCGTGTTCAACCACGCCCAGCGGATCCTGGCCGCCTGGCAGGAGGCCGAGGCGCGACTGAAGAGCACGACGAGCCCGACGCTGGCCCCGTCGGTGACCGACATCCGCGCCCAGCTGGGCCGCCTGATCTTCCCCGGCTTCCTGACGGCGGCGGGCTTCCGCCGCCTGCCGGACGTGCTGCGCTACCTGCGCGCGATCGCCCGCCGCCTGGACCGGCTGGCCGAGGACTACCACCGCGACGCCGAGAAGATGCGGCAGATCCAGCAGCTGGAGGCACGGTACGTCCGCACCCGCGACGCCCACCCGGGCACCCCGAAGATCCGCGAGGTCCGCTGGATGCTGGAGGAGCTGCGGGTGAGCTTCTTCGCCCAGCAACTCGGCACCGCGTACCCGATCTCGGAGAAACGCATCCTGAAGGCGCTGGACCAGGCCGCGCCGTAGGGAGCCCGCTCGTCAGCGGGACAGGTCGTAGTCGCGGTGGCGGGCCTTTCGGGTGCGGGCCCAGTACTCGAAGGTGAAGCCCGGCCACAGCGTGCGGTTGACGCCCTTGTCGTCCAGGTACCAGCTCTTGCAGCCGCCCTCGTTCCACACCGCCTTGCGCAGGCGGCGCTGGAGGCCCCGGTTGAAGCGTCGCTGCGCCTCCGGGCGTACCTCGATGACGTCGGCCTGCTCCTCTGACAGCATCCGCAGGCAGCTCAGCACGTGCTGGACCTGGGACTCGATCATGAAGACGACCGAGTTGTGGCCGAGCCCGGTGTTGGGACCCAGGAGCATGAACAGGTTCGGGAAGCCGGCGATGGTGATGCCGTGGTGGGCCTCGATGCCGTCGGCCCAGGCCTCCTGGATCTTCACGCCGCCGCGGCCGACGATGCGCTGCTCGGCCAGGGCGTCGGTGACCTTGAAGCCGGTGCCGTAGATGATGACGTCCACGTCGTGCGCGGTGCCGTCGGCGGTGACCAGGCCGGTCTCGGTGATCTCGGTGATCTGCCCGGTGACCACGTCGACGTGCGGCTGGGACAGGGCCGGGTAGTAGTCCGAGGACAGCAGGATGCGCTTGCAGCCGATCGTGTAGTCCGGGGTGACCTTGGCGCGCAGCTCCGGGTCGGGCACCTGGCGGGCGATGTGCGCGCGGGCCACCTTCTCCTGCGGGGCCATGAGCTTCGGGCTGATCGTGAAGCCGACCGCGCGGGCCTCCAGCACCCAGTAGATCGCGTCGCGGAAGGCGCGCGTCGCGCCCGGCATGTACCGGAACATGCCGCGGGCCCACGCCGGGAAGACGAAGTCGGGTTTCGGCTGGATCCACGGCGGGGTGCGCTGGAACACGCGCAGGCTCGCCGCGCGCTCGGCGACCTTCGGCACGAACTGGATGGCCGACGCACCGGTGCCGATCACCGCGACCCGCTTGCCCGTCAGGTCGCAGGAGTGGTCCCACTGCGCGGAGTGGAACGCCGTGCCGGTGAAGCGCTCGGCGCCGGGGATGTCCGGCACCGCCGGGACGTGCAGCGCGCCGATGCCCGACACGACCGCCTTGGGGGTGAGCACGGTGCCGTCGTCGAGGGCGACGCGCCAGTGGCGCGCCTCGTCGTCCCACTCCAGGGAGTCGACCGCGGCGCCGTACCGGATGTGCGACGCCAGCCCGTACTTGTCGACACAACGCCGCAGGTAGGCCCAGATCTCCTCCTGGGGAGCGAACATCCGCGACCAGCCGGGGTTCAGCTCGTACGAGAAGGAGTACATGTGGGAGGGCACGTCGCAGGCGCAGCCCGGGTATCGGTTGTCGCGCCACGTGCCGCCGAGGTCGTCGTCCTTCTCCAGTACGACGAAGTCGTCGAATCCGGCCTTCTTCAGCTGGATCGCCATGCCGAGGCCGGCGAAGCCCGAGCCGATGATCGCGAGTTTCACGTGACCTCCCGTTCGAGGACCTACTCGCAGTAGGTTACCAACGGTAGGTTACCGCCGGTAGGTTCTGAGATACAGTTCACATGTGGAGACCAGACGTCGCCGGATGACGCGAGCCGAGCGCGAGCGGCAGATGCTCGACGTCGCCGAGGAGGTCTTCGCCACCCAGGGGTACGGCGCGGTGTCCATGGAGGAGATCGCGGTACGCGTCGGGCTGTCCAAGCCGATGCTGTACGAGTACTTCGGCTCCAAGGAGGGCCTGCTGCTCGCCACCATCGCGCGGGCGCGGCGCGAGCTGCGCGAGACCACCGAGCGCGCGGCGGCCGAGGGCGACACCGCCGAGGACAAGCTCTACAACGGCTACCTCGCCTACTTCCGCTTCAATGAGGCGCACCGCCGCGCGTGGCTGGTGCTGCTCCAGGAGCCGGTGCTGAGCGGCGACGCGGCCGACGAGATCGAGGCGACGCGCCGGCAGCAGACCGACCTGATCGTCGCGCAGATGGAGTGGCTCACCCCGGACCGGCCGAGGCGCGACCTGGAGGCGTACGCGGAGATCATCGTCGGCGCCTGTGAACGCCTGGCCCTGTGGCGCATGCGCAACCCGGACGTCACCCCGGAGGAGGCGGCCCGCCAGATGATGGACGTGACCTGGAGCGGTCTTTCCACGTACGGCGGCTGAACGACGCCAAGTCTGATTACTCCTTGTTGTCCAAAGATCGCGTTATGTCCGGATGCCGGGCGGGGAACAATCCCGCCATGGTGATCGACGCGTTTGGCCTGGCCGACGTCACGTGACGATGCGCCGTCGGCGGCCGGTCAGCCGGCCGCCCGGTCGTCCGCGACGCCCGCGGCAGTTCCCGGACCAGGACGGCCCGGGGCGTCCGCGGGTGGAACGGGCGGTGCGGCGGCTCTTCCAGAAGCGCACCGGTCTGCCGGAGGCGGCCGAGCACGGCGCGGAGATGAACCTGCCGCCCTGGCACACGCACCTCGCCGCCCTGGCCTCCGCCGGGCTCGGCGGAATGACCCGCCGCCTGCCCGCGCTGATCGCCGCGGCCGCACGGCTCGCGTGGCGGGCCAGCCCGGCCGACGCGATCGCCACCGTCACCCTGCACCTGCTGGCCGGCGTCTTCACCGCGTACGGCCTGCTCGCGACGACCGGGGTGCTCCGGGCGCTGTTCGCCGGCGGCGCGACCCCGGACCGCGTACGCGCGGCGCTGCCCTCCCTGGCCCTGGTCGCGGTCGCGACCGCGCTGCGGGCGGCACTGCAGGCGGGCGCGGGCTGGGCCCAGGCGCGGCTGAAACCCCGGGTCGACCACCTCGTGGAGAAACGGCTGTTCGACCTGACCACGCGGGTCGAGCTGCCCTCCTTCGACGACACCGAGTTCCACGACGCGATGCACCGGGCCCGCGACCGCGGGCTGATGGAGGCGGCGCCCGTGGTCGAGGCCACGATCGACGTCCTCAACGGCATCGTCGGCCTGGTCGCCGCCGCCGGAGCGCTCGGCGTGCTGCACCCGGTGCTGCTGCCCCTGCTCTTGATCACGGCGGTGCCCGACGGCTGGGCGGCGGCGCGGGCCGCCCGCATGCGCTACCTGGCGATCTTCGTGCTCTCGGCGGTGCGCCGGCGCAAGTGGATCCTGGCCGACCTGATGGCCGACCGCGACTCGGCGGCGGAGATCCGTGCGTTCACCATGCGCCCGTTCCTCGCCCGCGAACACGACCGGCTCGCCATCCGCGAACGCGACATCCACGTCGAACTGGCCCGGCGCCAGACCATCGTACGGATCCTGGGCGACACGGCCGGCGGCGTCGCGACCGGGGCGGTGTACGTCGCGCTCGGCGTGCTGCTCGCCGTCGGCGCCGTGCACCTCGCCGTGGCCGGCACCGCGGTGCTCGCCATCCGTACGGGACAGACCTCCCTCGCCGCGCTGCTGTTCGCGGTGAACCGCTGTTACGAGTCCGGCCTGTACTTCTCGGACTATCTGGACTTCTGCGCCGACGCCGAGCGCCGGGTCCCGCAGGCCCGCGACCGGCCGGTGCCGGACGGCTTCGAGGTGATCACCGCCGAGCACGTCGGGTTCACCTACCCGGGCGCGGACCGGCCCGCACTGCAGGACGTGTCGGTACGGATCCGCGCGGGCGAGGTCGTGGCGCTGGTCGGGGAGAACGGCTCCGGCAAGACCACCCTCGCCAAGATCCTCGCCGGCCTGTACAGCCCGGACGAGGGCGAGGTCCGCTGGGACGGCACGCTCCTGCGCGACGTCGACCTCGACCGGCTCCGGCAGAACGTCGCGATGATCCCCCAGCACTACACGCACTGGCCCATGACCGCGCGGCACAACATCGCCATGGGCCGGGAGCCGCACGAGGATCCCATCGCCGACGCGGCGGCGGCCTCCGGCGCCGACGAGGTGATCGCCGGTCTGCCGTACGGGTACGACACGCTGCTGGACCGCCGGTTCAAGGACGGCCACGAACTGTCCGGCGGTCAGTGGCAGCGCATCGCGGTCGCGCGCGGCTTCTACCGCGACGCGCCCCTGCTCATCTGCGACGAACCCACCGCGGCCCTCGACGCCCGCGCCGAGCACGCCCTGTTCGAACGCATCCGCGCCCATGCCGACGGCCGTACGGTCCTGCTCATCACGCACCGGCTCGCCAGCGTCCGCCACGCCGACCAGGTGTACGTCCTGGACGGCGGCCGGCTGGTCGAGCAGGGCCCACCGGCCGAACTCCTCGCGGCGGGCGGGGTGTTCGGCGAGCTGTACGGCCTGCAAGCCCGCGCGTACCGCCTCGACTCGCGCGGTTAGACACCGGGGACCGCTGACACTGAGATCTCTTGGTTCGGCGGTGCGTGGAATGGCGAGTGGCTGCCGCGCGATTTGGCGAGTCACGGCCAATTCAGTGACCTATGGTCCCCTCCTGGGACACAACGGTACGTCTTCGCGACGTTGTCGACGGGGAAGGGATCGCGAACGTGCGATACAAGAAGAAGACCATCGCCAGCACTTCGACCACGGGGGCGCGTGGGGAGAAATCGTTGTTTTCGACGAAAAGTGCCGCTGCCGTTCTCGCGGCTTCGCTGATCACCGCGCCCGTGCTCTTGTCGGGCACGGCGAACGCGGCCTCCGACACCACGCCACCGCGCTATTGCGCGGTTCTGCTCGGCAGGTCGGCCAGCCCCACCCAGGCGTCCCCGGTGCTGGGCGAGTCGTGTTCGGAGACCTCGGCCACCGAGGCGGCCGCGGGCCTGGGCCCTGCCGCGCAGACCGTGCTGATGACCTGGTACGCGGATGCGGGTTGGAAAGGAACGTCCGCCGCCATCTACGGCGACTACGGCACCTGCGACGCCGCGGGCTACACGTTCTATCCGAACGACTGGTGGGCAACGAACATGTCGTCGATCCGAGGAGATCAACACTGCGACAAAGTCGCGCTGACCTCCCTGGTCGGATTTGAGTCCGACGGTGTGAGCCTGCCGTGGAGTTTCGGCGCCACGCGCTGGAACGACAGCGTCCACAGGGTGCACGTTTACTACTGATAAGAAATGACCTCAGGGTTCCGTGAGTCCCGCCTGAGCGCAGTACCCCAGGATCCTAGGCTTCTCCGTCTCCGCCATTCGTCGAGCCGGGGGCGTACTGGGCCTCGCCGTGGCCGAAGGACCAGTCGGTCGATTCGTTCTCGGTCACGGTGATGAACACGTTCCGCGGCTCGGTGCCGGCGTACTCCTCGGCCAGCTCGGCGATCCGACGGTACAGCGCGCGCTTCTGCTCGGGTGGGCGGCCGGAGCGCATGGTGATCGCGACGTACACGATGCCCTCGTCGCGGTGGACTCCCAGGTAGTCGTCGTAACGCAGCGTGCCGCTCGTGCCGTCGTGGCTCGTGAGCACCTGGAAGCGGTCGTCGGGCGGGAAGCCGATCGTCTCGACCAGGGCGTCGTGCACGGCGCGGCCGAGCGCGTCGAGTCGTTCGGCGTCGGCTCGCAGCGCGTCGACACGGACGAACGGCATGTCACTCACCGCCCCGGCGGACGTGCCCGGCGAGCAGGCCGACGGCGCCGTCGACGGCCTGCGCGAACGCCTCCGGCGAGCCGGCGGCGCGGGCCAAGACGTAACCGCCCTGCAGCACCGCGACCAGCGCGCCGGCGGTGGCCGCCGGGTCGAGCCGGGCGTCCAGCTCGCCGTTCGCGCGGCCCTCCGCCAGCAGCGCGGCCAGCCGGTCGGTGAGCCAGGCGAAGGTCTCCGCGACCGGCCGGCGCAGGTCCGGGTCGCTCATCACGTCCGGGTCCTGGGTGAGGCGGCCGACCGGACAGCCCTTCAGCACGTCCCGTTCGCGGCGCAGGTAGGCGGTGATCCGGTCGACCACAGGGCCGGGACCGGAGAACTGGACCTCCGCCCGCTCCCGGAGCTCCCCGGCGCTGCGGCTGATCGCGGCGAGCGCGAGGTCGGGCTTGCCGTGGAAGTGGTGGTACATGCTGCCCTGGCCGGCGCCGGACCGCTCCTGGATCGCCTTCGGGCTCGTGCCCACGTAGCCGCGCTCCCACAGCAGCTCACGGGCGCTCTCGATCAGTCGTTCCCTGGTGTCCATTCCCCTTATCGTACATACCAGTAGGTACAGTCGCGAGGTGGCGGGCGACCGCCGGCAGCAGGGTGGCGGCGTCGTCGGCGGCCCAGCAGACGTACCCGTCGGGGCGTACGAGCAGCGCGGCGGCGCCGAGATCGGTGGTGGACCCGGCGCGGACGAGGTCGACGCCGGCCGGAAGCCGGAGGCCGGACGGGACGATCCCGGCCAGGTCGAGCAGCACGGCGTGCCCGGCGCGGAACAGCGCGGACACCCGGGTGGGCCCGGCGTCGGCGAGCAGGTCGGCGTCCGGCATCCGGTGCCCGGTGAGCGGGTGCTCGCCCGCCAGGTCGTAGCGCAGCGACAGCCCGGACATCAGGCCCGCGAGGTGCCGGTTGGCGTCCGGCAGCCGCAGGAGGTCGATGACGATGTCGCGCAGCGCGGCCACGTCCCCGCTCGCCCGCGGATCGGCCAGCACCCGCTGCGCCGACGTGTGGTGCAGGACTCCGGCCGCGACCGGATGCCGCTCGGCGTGGTAGGTGTCCAGGAGCCCCTCCGGCGCGCGGCCCTGGACGGTCGCGGCCAGCTTCCAGCCGAGGTTGACGGCGTCCTGCACACCGGTGTTCAGGCCCTGCCCGCCGAGCGGCGGGTGGATGTGCGCGGCGTCCCCCGCGAACAGCACGTCGCCCACGCGGTAGTTGTTCTGTCCCGTGAGGTTGGGGATGCGGCTGGCGGGTGGTCGGCCTCCTAGCGCGGTGTGTGCGCGGTGGTGATTGTAGGTGTGCAGCCACTCGGGGAAGGCTTGGCGTCGTTCGGTCTCTGACCG
>NZ_BSTJ01000009.1 GCF_030269445.1 Actinoallomurus iriomotensis | reverse complement strand
ACCTGTGTGGGAACCGGACACAGACGAGGCACCGGACGACCAGGCGCCCGATGCCGTGATGGAATCGCGCATAGACGACCGTGACCAGGAAGAATAGAGTTGTCCTTTGGCTGAATCATCATTCGACATCGTGTCCAAGATCGACCGGCAGGAGGTGGACAACGCTCTGAACCAGGCGGCCAAGGAGATCGCGACGCGGTTCGACTTCCGGAACGTGGATGCGGGGATCCGGTGGACCGGGGAGAGCATCGAGGTGCAGGCCAACAGTGAGGAGCGGGCGAACGCCGTGCTCGACGTGTTCAAGGACAAGCTCGTCAAGCGGAAGATCTCGCTCAAGTCCATCGACGCTGGGGAGCCCAAGGCGTCCGGGAAGCTCTACAAGCTCACGGTCGGCCTCAAGGAGGGCATCTCCCAGGAGGACGCCAAGAAGATCGGCAAGATCATTCGGGACGAGGGGCCCAAGGGGGTCCGGGCGCAGATCCAGGGGGACGAGCTCCGGGTCACCTCCAAGAAGAAGGACGAGCTCCAGTCGGTGATCGCGCTGCTCAAGGGCAAGGACCTCGACGTCGCCCTCCAGTTCACGAATTACCGCTAGCGGCGGCGCCCGGCGCGAACGGCCTGGCGGTGAGGGGGTCGCGGCCCCCTCACCCGATCGGGCTACCGGCGACAGCCTCGGGGCAGCCAGTGACCCGCCACCCAGACCCGGCGGACCCTTCCGCGCACGCGCCTGCGCTCGTAGCGGCCCCGTACGTACGTGCGGCAGCGTGGAGGTCTCAACGTGGGCGCCTGCTCACCGCTGGTCACAGGGGTCACGGCGGCCGCTTCGGCGCGGGTGGCCGCGCCGGCCGGGCCTCCCAGGAGTGCGGTGCCGCCCGCGAATACCAGCCCTGCCGCGGTAAGCGTCACATGCTTCCAGATACTCACGCGACCTCCTAACGAGCACCGTCATCTATCGCGCATTCTGCCCCAGGGAAATCACCAGAAAACGCCTCATCAGGCACATGACCTGGGCTTTTCGCCTTCCGGGACCACCGCTTACCGGGGGCGCAGCGGCAGCGACTCCAGTACGGCCGGCCAGGCGCCGGACAGCGGGTCGATCAGGGCGAAATGGCCGACCCCGGGAAGCTCCCGCAACGGTGCGTCCCGGCGCGCGGCGTAGGAGCGGCTCACCTCGATCGGGACGCGGTCGTCGGACGTGCCGTGCAGCAGTCTCACCGGAGCCGAGGGCACGGGCAGCCGAACCGGGTCGGCGGCGGCGTACCGGTCCGGCACCTCGGCGGGCGAGCCTCCCAGCAGCAGGTCCGTCGCGCCGTCGTCCAGGTGCAGGTCGCTGCACATCCCCAGGTCGGCGCAGCCGGCCAGCGACACCACCGCCCGCATTCGCGCCGCCGGCCGGGTCGCGGCCCACAGTGCCAGGTGGCCGCCCGCCGAGTGGCCCAGCACCACCGGCGGCGCCGCGGTGTACGGCTCCAGCAGCGACGGTACGGCGTCCAGCGCCGCTGCGACGTCCTCGAACGTGCCCGGCCAGCCGCCGCCCTCCTGGCCCGTACGGCGATACTCCGGGATCGCGACCACCCATCCCCCCGAGGCCAGTGCGCTCGCCATCGGACCCGTGTGCGTACGGTCGTACGCGGACCGCCAGAAGCCTCCGTGCAGCACGACGACGAGCGGCCCCGGAGAGGCAGCGGGCAGGCGTACGTCGATGACGTGGTCCGGATGCGGGCCGTACCGCAGGGTCAGGTCCGGGGGCGGCGCGGGCCGCGTCAGCACCTCCCGTGCGTCGGTCATCCGGCCAGGCGGGAGCTTTCGGCGATCTCCAGGCGCCGGGCCAGGTCCGTCAGGTCGAGGCCGAGGGTCGCGGCGAGCGCGGAGACCGTGAAGAAGGCCGGGGCGGCGATCGCGCCGCGTTCGATCTTGCGCAGGGTGTCGAGGGAGATTCCGGCGTCGGCGGCGACGGAGGCCGCGCTGCGCGGGCCGCGGGCCGCGCGCAGGATCTGACCGAGGGCACGGCCGCGGTCGCGTTGGTCTTCGGTCAGTGGGGTGCGCACCATGGACAGAGATTATATGGCTGGTATTAAAATCTACCCTCATGGTGACTCTGAAGAATCAGGCGGAGCTGGACCAGATGCGGGCGGCGGGACACGTGGTGGGCGTGACCCTGCGGCGCGTGGCCGACGCGGTCGAGCCGGGCATCAGCCTGGCCGAGCTCGAGGCCATCGGCGCCGCCTGCATCAAGGAACACGGGGCCGAGTCCTCGTTTCTCGGCTACCGCCCCCAGTGGGCCGAACCCCCGTATCCGGCGACGCTCTGCCTGTCGGTCAACGACGTGATCGTGCACGGCATCCCCACCGGACGGCGGCTCAAGGACGGCGACATCCTGTCGATCGACTGCGGCGCGATCGTCGGCGGCTACCACGGCGACGCCGCGGTGACCGTGCCCGTCGGCGAGGTGGACGACGCCGCCGAACGCCTCATGAAGGTCACCCGCGAGGCCCTGACGGCGGCGATCGCGGCGGCCGTACCCGGCGGGCGGCTCGGCGACGTCTCGTACGCGGTGGAGAGCACCGCCCGGCCGTACGGGCTGCTCGAGGGCTGCGGCGGCCACGGCATCGGCACCGCCATGCACGAGGACCCGCACGTGGCCAACACCGGGCGGCCCGGGCGCGGCATGAAGCTCCGCGAGGGCCTGGTGATCGCGATCGAGCCGATGCTCATCGAGAGCGGCGGCGACGAGGGCCGTACGCTCGCCGACGGCTGGTCGGTGGCCACCGCCGACGGCAGCCGCGCCGCCCACTTCGAGCACACCGTCGCTATCACCGCGGACGGCCCGGAAATCCTCACCCGATAAGAAACCGCCCCGTACGAGACGGGGCGGTTCTCGGGTGGCGTGTCAGCAGGAGTGCGTCCAGGAGCACTCGAGGTTCTGCGCCGAGGAGCGCGCGGTGGACCGTACGGCGGAGGTCGCCGCGGACGGGCCGCCGGCGAGCCGGACGGCGATCCTGTCCTGGAGGTCGGTGGGAGCACCGCCCTTGTAGCCGTTGAAGACGATGGAGAAGATCAGCGGCCGGCCGTCCGGGTCCTTCACGTATCCCGACAGCGCGCTGACGCCGGTCAGCGTGCCGGTCTTGGCGTGTACGTCGCCGGCCGCCGGGGTGCCGGCCATCCGCGAGCGGAGCGTGCCGCCCACGAGTTCGTCGGGCTGTCCGGCGATCGGGAGCGCGTTGTAGAAGACCGGGAACCAGCTCTTGCGCTGCGCGGCTCGCAGCACGTTGCTGATCTGGGTGGCCGTCGTGTAGTTCGTGTGGCCGAGCCCCGAACCGTCGGTCTGCTTGACCTGCGAGGTGTCCACCCCGAGCGACTTGAGGTACTTGGCGACCACCGGCAGGCCCGCGGTCCAGCTCCCGTGCCCGGTGACCTTGTGGCCGATCTCCTTGACGAGGGTCTCGGCAATCATGTTGTTGCTCAGCTTCAGGTACGGGGTGGCGATCCGCGACAGCGGGATCGACCGCCGCGTCGTGACGACTCTGGCGCCCTTCGGCGTCGTGCCGTGCGTCGTGTCGCCCTCGACCGTCACGCCGTGGGCCTTCAGCGCCCGCCGGAACACGTCCGCGGCGTACAGCGCGGGGTCCGGCACGGTGGCCAGGTCGTCGAACGTGCCGTCCGCGGGGATGGAACCGCTGACCACGATCGTGTTGGTGCCGACCGTACGGTCCACCGAGACCGTCGAGGCCGAACCGGGCGCGCCCGTGGTCGCCTTGTCATCGATCGTGACGGCGCCCGTCTCGGGGCTGAGCGAGACCTTCGGCGGCCGGCCGGGCGTGGTCGGCGTGACGACGACGTCGACCGTGCCCACGTCGAAGACGTCGTCCGGGGCGACGGTCAGCGCGGAGATCTCGGCGGCGTAGTAGTAGGGGAAGTCGGTCGGGTCCCAGTCGGGTCCGAGCCGCGGGCCCTCGAACCAGCTGTCGTCGGCGACCAGGCCGCCCTTGACCGTCTTGATGCCCTTGGCCGCGACCTCCGCGGCGAGCCGGTCGTACGCGGCCGCGCCCAGCGTCGGGTCGCCGGTGCCCTTGAGGTAGAGCGTGCCGCCGCGCGTGGAGACGTCCGTACGGAACCGGTAGCCGGTGCCGAGGATCCCGAACGCCGCGGCGGACGTCTCGATCTTGTTGTTGGAGGCCGGGACGACGCGCGTGTCGGCGTCGTGGGAGTACAGGACCGCGCCGGTACGGGCGTCCCGCACGGTCACGCCGGCGGTCGCGCCGCTCAGGCGGCTGTCGGACAGGATCCGGTCGATGTCGGTCTTCAGATCGCCGGGGGCGGCCGCGCGCGTCGGGGCCGAGCCGACGGCGGCCTGAGCCGGAACGGCGACGCCGGAACCGGCGATCACCCCTCCTGCGAGCAACAGGGCCAATCCGGTTGATCGTCGCATGACGGACGATAGTAAAAGATCTTTACCGAACAGTGGCGGCGATGGCCGGAACCGGATGCGCGGAGAGGCCGGGCGGGGGCGACGCAGTGGACGCGGTACGGCGATCGGGTGACCTGGATGACGGGCGGGAGGGTGCGGCGGCGACGGTCGTGTTCGGGTGCGCCGGATGCGGTGCCGCGCTGACCGCGCCGGTGTCGCGGGTCGCGCTTCCCGTCAACGCGCACCACACGTACGGCCATCAGTTCCTGCCTCCGCTCATGGAGCCCGGAACGTTCGCGGTGGATCCGGAGCCCTTCGGGCCGCCGTGGCGGCCGTGGGACGAGGTGGGCGCCGACGAGGCGGGGGCCCGCGGCGTGTACGCGCCGGTGTGCTCCCTGTCGTACGGGCCGCGGGGAGCCGTCGTGATCGCACCGGGTGACGTCCGCGGCACGGCCTTCGTCCCGGACCGCGGCGACGGCTGCCTGGGGCTGGACGGCCGGGACGGCCCGAACCTCGCGTGTGTGCGGTGCGGGCGGGCGGTGGCGACCCGCGTCGACGACTGTTCGTACTGGCAGGCGGTGTGGCTGGATCCACTGGCCGTGCGACGCCTCACCGGCGACGACCCTCCCCATCGGGCGGCCGACTGGCACGCCCTGCCGGAGGGCGTGCCGCCGCTCGAGTCGTCCGGGATGTGGAGCCCGCTGTGGGATGTGGCGGTCTCGGCGGCCCTGGCCCACCTGCTGGCGGTGTCGGCGGGCGTACGGGTGAACCTCCCGGACGGGCTGGTCGCCGAGACGTTCGGCCCGGCGCTCGACGCGCTGCTCCCGCCGGGGCCGCCGGCGAGGAACCTGGCTCTGGCCGGACCGGGCCGGTCCACCGACGCCGACATCGCGCTCGTCCCCCGGCATCCGCGGACCGGTGAGACATGGCCGTACGCGGGGGAGACAGTGCCGCTGGCCGCCGAGGTCTGGGCGTATCTCGCCCGCCACCACGACCGCAGACCTGTTCCCGGGGCGGGGCGGTGGCCCGATGACGCCTGGCGCGACGACCCGCCCCCGTTGCTGCCGTCCATGCGCTTCCGGCCCGACCGGAGAGTCTTCCTCCGCACGCTGGCGCGGCTGCCCGAGGTCCGCGCGCCGTGGCTGCGCGCGATCTACGACCGCGTGGGGAACCGCGCCCCCGCGCACCCGGACCCGTTCTGGTGACCTCCTCCCGGCTCGACCAGACCGGTGTTGGGCGTACCGTGAAACTCGCCCGCGCCAGGGCGCTTTCCCCCACTTCGAGGACCGCGCTTTGATCCTGTCCGAGACCGCCCCCTCGCCCGCGCGGGTGCGGGCCGCCACCCGTGCCACGTACGTCGCCTTCATCGGGACCGGTTTCGCGTTCGCCAGCTGGGCCGCGCGCATTCCCCAGGTCCGGGACCGGCTGCACCTGCAGCCCTCCGAGCTCGGGCTCGTGTTGCTCGCCATCGCGGCGGGTTCGGTGCTGGCCCTGCCGCTGTCCGGGCCGGTGCTCGCCCGGCTCGGGTCGCGCCGGATGGTCTCCGCGATGGCCCTGCTCCTCTCCGTCGGGCTGGTGATCGTCTCCCTCGGCTACCTCGCCGGCGTGCCGCCGGTCGTCGGCGGGCTGTTCCTGATCGGCCTGGGAAACGGCGCCTGGGACGTCGCCATGAACGTCCAGGCCGCCCGCGTCGAGCGCCTCCTCAACCGCTCGATCATGTCCCGGTTCCACGCCGGGTTCAGCCTGGGTACGGTCGCCGGGGCGGTCATCGGCGCCGGGATGGTCGCGCTGCGCGTCCCCGTCACCGCCCACCTGCTGGGAGTGGCGGTCGTCGTGGCGGCGGTGGTGCCGCTCGCGGTCCAGCGGTTCGTGCCCGACCAGGATGAGGACTCCGCGGAGGAGCGCGGCCGCTCCCGTGACGCCTGGACCGAGCCCCGTACGCTGCTGATCGGGCTGTTCGTCCTCGCGTTCGCCTTCGCCGAGGGCACCGGGAACGACTGGATCAGCGTGGCGCTCATCGACGGCCACCATTCGGACGCCACCCTGGGCACGCTGGGATTCGCGGTGTTCCTCGCCGCGATGACCGCCGGCCGGTGGGTCGGGCCCGGCCTGCTCGACCGGTACGGACGGGTCGTGGTGATCCGGGCGATCTCGCTGCTGGCCGTCGCCGGGCTCGTGCTCTTCGTGTTCGGTCCGTCCACGCCGGTCGCCTTCGCCGGGGCGGTCCTGTGGGGCGCGGGCACCTCGCTGGGGTTCCCGGTGGGGATGAGCGCCGGGGCCGACGATCCGGCCCGGGCGCCCGCGCGCGTCAGCGTGATCGCCTCGATCGGCTACTGCGCCTTTCTCGGCGGGCCACCGCTGATCGGGTTCCTCGGCCAGCGGTTCACCGTGCTGCGCGCCCTCACCGCGGTCGCCGTGCTCCTGGCGCTGGCCGCACTGATCACCGGGAACGTGCGGCCGCTGCCGGACGGCGAGGACTCCTGATCACAGCACTTCGGCGAAGAACCTGCCGATGTCGGCGGCCAGGTCGCCGGGGCGGTCCATGGCGATGAAGTGGTGCCCGGCGGGGTTGTCCTCCGGCCAGTGGACGATGGTGTTGCCGCGCTCGGCGAGCCGACGGATCCCGGGTGGTCCGCTGTACACCCCGGTGGGCACCTGCTTCTGGCCCTCGGGCCACGCGGAGGCGGCGCTGTCGTAGTAGGGCCACGCCGAGGTCCCGAACGTACCGGTGAGCCAGTAGACCGTCAGGTTGGTCAGGAACAGGTCGCGATCGATGGCCTCCTCCAGCGGCTTGCCGCCGGCGTTGAACTCGTGGAACTTCTGCAGCATCCACGCCAGGGCCGCGACCGGTGAGTCGTGCCAGCCGTACGCGAAGGTCTGCGGGGCGGCGCGGAGGAGTGCGTGGTGGTCGACGCCGCGGACCCAGTCCTGCTCCATCATCCGCGCGTACGCGGCGCGCTCGTCCTCGGTCATCTCGGGCAGGTCCGCCTCGGTCGGGATGCCGAGCCCGCTGATGACGTAGACGCCGGCCACGTGCTCCGGAGCGGCCCTGGCGACCTCCGGAGCGACGTACGCGCCGAGGTCACCGCCCTGGGCTCCGTACCGGTCGTAGCCGAGGCGGCGCATCAGCTCCACCCAGGTCCGCGCCACACGCGACGGACCCCAGCCGGTCTCGCGCGGCGGGGCGGAGAACCCGAATCCCGGCACCGAGGGCGCCACCACGTGGAACGCCCGGCCGGGGTCACGGCCGTGGGCGCGCGGGTCGGTGAGCGGGCCGATGAGCCGGCTGAACTCCACGACGGAGTTCGGCCAGCCGTGGGTGAGGATCAGCGGGAGGGCGTCCGGCTCCGGCGAGCGGACGTGGAGGAAGTGCACGTCCTGCCCGTCGATCTCGGTGGTGTACTGCGGGAATTCGTTCAGCTCGGCCTCGTGCCTCCGCCAGTCGTACCTGGTACGCCAGTGGTCGGCCCACTCGGCGACGACGTCGGCCGGGACGCCGCGGCTCCATCCGTCTCCGGGCGGCACCGGCCGAGGCAGACGGGTGCGCGCCAGCCGGTCGTTCAGGTCGTCCAGGTCGGCCTGGGGAATGTCGATGCGAAAGGGCGTGATGCTCATGGCGCACACGCTAGGAACCGATCAGGCCGGTTTCTGACCTGATGCCCTAGCCGTACTGACCGAGGACATTGGCCGAGAGCCGCGCCCTCGCGTTCGCGTGTGCGTTGCGACCAGAGCTCGCCGGCACGGTGCCGCGTTCGGGTCGATTGATCTCGGCCCACACCGCATCGAGGGACAGGCCAAGGACATCGGCGATCGCCGCGATGGTCGGGAAGGCAGGGGTGGCCACCCGACCAGACTCGATCTTCCGAAGAGTCTCCGGCGAGACGCCTGCGTCCAGCGCGGTGTCGAGCATCGAGCGGTCCCCCCTGGCGCGACGCAGCAGCGCACCGAGGCGCTGCCCGCGCTCGACCTCTGCGGGAGTGAGCGGCGACCTGACCATGACTCCAATTCTAATACCGGGATACTATGGCCGGGATAGTTATTGGTCGCGGGTGGAAGGCACCACATGATCGAAATCTTGAACCCCACCGATCTGTCACGAGCGCGGGACACCGGCGCGCTGGTCGCCGACATCCTGCAGACCCTGAAGAGCCGCAGCGCGGTCGGCACGAACCTTCTGGACATCGACCGGTGGGCCGGGGCCATGATCGCCGAAGCCGGAGCGTCGTCCTGCTACGTCGACTACGCGCCGTCCTTCGGACGCGGGCCGTTCGGTCACTACATCTGCACCTCCGTCAACGACGCGGTGCTGCATGGGCTGCCCTACGACTACACGCTCGCCGACGGCGATCTGGTGTCACTCGACCTCGCCGTCTCCAGAGGAGGGGTCGTCGCGGACTCCGCCATCAGCTTCATCGTGGGCGACTCAGCACCCCCCGAGAGCGTGAAGATGATCAGTGCGACCGAGCGCGCACTGCACGCGGGGATCGCCGCCGCCGGGCCGGGGGCTCGCATCGGTGACATCTCCCACGCCATCGGCTCGGTCCTGAGCGAAGCGGGGTACCCGATCAACACCGAGTTCGGCGGTCATGGCGTCGGCTCGACGATGCACCAGGACCCGCACGTTCCGAATGCCGGCCGGCCCGGTCGTGGCTATCGGCTGCGCCCTGGGCTGTTGCTGGCACTGGAGCTGTGGATCATGGCGGACACGGCCGAGTTCGTCACCGATGCCGATGGCTGGACCCTCCGAAGCGCGACAGGCTGCCGGACGGCACACAGCGAGCACACGATCGCCATCACCCGTGACGGAGCCGAGATTCTCACCTTGCCCGAGCAGGCGCACTCGTGAGGGCCGACACCTACCGGCGGTAGCCGGCCATCTGTTCCAGGCGGGCGATGCGCTCGGCCGTCGGCGGGTGGGTGGAGAACAGGCGGACGATGCCCTCGCCGCGGAACGGGTTGGCGATCATGAGGTGGCTGACCGAGGCCAGGCGGCCGTCTTCGGGCAGCGGGAGCTGGCGCGTGCCGTGCTCGATCTTGCGCAGGGCCGAGGCGAGGGCCAGTGGGTCGCCGCAGAGCTGGGCGCCGGAGGAGTCCGCCTGGAACTCGCGGGTGCGGCTGATGGCCAGCTGGACGATGGTCGCGGCGATCGGGCCGAGCAGCATCAGCAGCAGCGCGCCGAGGATGCCGCCCTCGTCGTCGTCGGAGTTGCCGAGTGGCAGGAACCAGGCGAGGTTGGCGATCCAGGTCACGACCGCGGCGAGCGCGCCGGCGACCGAGGAGATCAGGATGTCGCGGTTGTAGACGTGCGACAGCTCGTGGGCGAGCACGGCGCGCAGCTCGCGCTCGTCGAGGATCTGCAGGATGCCCAGGGTGCAGCAGACCGCCGCGTTGCGCGGGTTGCGGCCCGTGGCGAAGGCGTTGGGCGCGACGGTGGGTGAGACGTAGAGCCGCGGCATCGGAGCGCGGGCGGCCGTGGACAGCTCGCGCACGATGCGGTACATCGCGGGCTGTTCGACCTCGCTGACCTGCCGGGCGCGCATCGCCGACAGCGCGATGCGGTCGCTCGCGAAGTAGGCGACACCATTGGTGAGCAGGGCGATCACGATCGCGATGGTCAGACCGGTGCGTCCGCCGAGCGCGCCTCCGACGACCACGATCAGGGCCGACAGCGCGCCGAGCAGGACCGCCGTACGGACGCCGTTGAACCGCACCTTGAAGACCTCCCCGGACTCCCGTTAGTAAAACGGTCTGACCAGGAGGGATGTTCCCCCTTACGGAACGGCCAGCGCCGCCGCGTGGAGGACCAGCTCAGGAGCCGCCGACACGACCAGCGCCCCGGCCAGGGAGACCGCGATGGCGATGCCGCCCGTACGGCCGACGCGCACCGTCTCGGCCCGTTCGGCGGGAGTGAAGAGACGTGCCGCCCAGCCCAGGTAGTAGTAGAGGCCGAGCACGGTGTTCACCGCCATGATCACCGCGAGCCAGGTCGCGGCGCCGCCGACCGCCGCCTTGAAGACGACCACCTTGGCGAACAGGCCCATGACCCCCGGCGGGAGGCCGGCCAGGCAGACGAGGAAGAACGCCAGGGCGATCGCGATGCCCGGGTTGGCGCGGGCCAGGCCGCGGTAGTCGCCGAGGTCGCGGCGGCCACGCCGGGCGACGACGGTGACCACCGCGAAGGCGCCGATGTTCATGATCGCGTACATGGCGACGTACGCGGCCGTGGCCGTCATCCACTCGTGCGGCCGGACGCGGGTGCCGCCGGCCAGCGGCGCCAGCATGAACCCCGACTGGGCCACCGACGACCAGGCGAGCAGGCGCACCACGTCGCGCTGGCGCATCGCGAGCAGGTTGCCGAGCGTCATCGTGGCCGCCGCGAGCACGCCGAGCAGCGGTCCCCAGGTGCCGCCGAGCGGCCAGAACCCGGCCGTGAGGACCAGCGTCAGGCCGGCGAACCCGCCCGCCTTCGACACGACCGACAGGAACGCCGCGACCGGCAGCGGCGCGCCCTGGTAGACGTCCGGCGCCCAGAAGTGGAAGGGCACCGCCGCGACCTTGAAGCCGAACCCGGCGATCACCGCGACGACGCCGACCGCGGCGACCGGCTTGAGGTCCGCGGGCACGCGGGTCAGCCCGGCCGCGACCCGGTCGAGGTGCATCGCGCCGGTCACGCCGTACACCAGGCTGATGCCGAACAGCGTCACCGCCGACGACACGACCGACACGAGGAAGAGCTTGAGCGCCGCCTCGCTCGCCACCCCGTCGTAGCGGCGCAGGGCCACCAGCGCGAACACCGGCAGCGACAGCGTCTCCAGCGCGACGACGAGCGTGATCAGGTCCCGGCCCGAGGCCAGCAGCAGTGCACCGGTGACGGCGGCGAGCAGCAGGAAGTGGTACTCCCCGGCCGGGAGCGCCGAGCGGCCGATCTCTCCGTGCGACAGCAGCACGACCACGAGCGCCGTCAGCAGCACGATCGCCTGGAAGAGCGTGGCGAAGTCGTCGGCGACGTAGGAGCAGGACGACCCGGTGCAGAACGTCGTACGGCCGTGGCCGGGCACGAGCGCGACGGCCGCGGCGGCGAGGATGAGGACCGTCAGCAGGCCGGTGACGCGCCGGGGCGTGCCGAACGCGTCGGCCATGAGCACCACCACGGAGCCGACCGCGACGATCAGCGTCGGCAGTATCGCGAGGTAGTCGATCGTCTGGATCATCGTCAACGGCCCCCCAGGAGCACGCGTACGGCGCCGTCGGTGAGGTCGAGGAGCGTCTTGGGCCACAGGCCGATGAACAGCGTGGCCGTGATGAGCGGCGTCCAGGCGAGCAGCTCGTGCGCGCGGACGTCGGAGAACCTCGTGCGGACCCAGCGCTCGGCGACCGCGCCGTGGGTGACCCGCGAGAGCAGGCGCAGGAAGTACGCGGCGGTGAGGACCGCGCCGAGACCGCCCAGCGCCATGAACGTCACGTACGTCGCGCGCGGCAGCCCGGCGTGCGGCTGGTACGCGCCGAGCAGCGCGAGCATCTCGCCCCAGAACCCGGCCAGGCCCGGCAGTCCGAGGCTCGCCACCGCCGCGAACGTGAGGATCGAGGCGAGGTACGGCGCCTTGGCGAGCATGCCACCGCCGAGGGTGTCGAGGTCGCCGGTGCCGTACCGCTCCTTGATCGCGCCCGCGACGAAGAACAGCAGGCCGGTGATGAGCCCGTGCGCGATGTTGCCGAACAGCGCGGCGTTGACGCCGACCGGCGTGAGCGTCGCGATGCCGAGCAGCACGAAGCCCATGTGGCCGATCGAGGAGTAGGCGATCATGCGCTTGAGCTCGCGCTGGGCCAGGCAGGCGAGCGCTCCGTAGATGATCCCGACGACCGCGAGCAGGCCGAGCCACGGGGCCAGGACCCGCGCGCCCTCGGGGACGTCCGGCACCGCGATGCGGACGAACCCGTACGTGCCCATCTTCAGCAGGACGCCGGCGAGCAGGACCGAGCCGACGGTCGGCGCCTCGGTGTGCGCGTCCGGGAGCCAGGTGTGCAGCGGCCACATCGGCGTCTTGACCGCGAACCCGATGGCGACCAGGCCGAACGCGGCGAGCTGCACGTTGTGCGACAGACCCGCGCCGTGGCGGGCGGCGAGCGTCGTCATGTCGAGCGTGTGCGCGTTCACCGCGATCAGCAGGATGCCGACGAGCAGGAAGCCGGAGCCGAGCAGGGTGTAGAGGATGAACTTGTTCGCCGCCGCCCGCGCGCGTTCGCGCGCCCCGGGCGAGCCGCCCCAGTGCGCGATGACGAAGTACATCGGGACCAGGACGACCTCGAAGAAGACGAAGAACAGCACGAGATCGAGGGAGACGAACGTGCCCAGCATGCCGACCTCGAGCAGCAGGATCAGCCCGATCAGCGCGCGCGGCGAGCCGGCGCCCTCGTCGGCGGCGGGCAGCACCCGCGCGGTGTAGATCATGCACAGGAAGGTCAGCGCCGCGGTGAGCACGACGAGCGGGAGCGAGATGCCGTCGACGCCGAGGTGGAAGCGCAGGCCGATGGAGGCCGCCCACGTGTGGTCGAAGCCGAGCTGCGGGCCGCGCCGGCCGTAGTCGAAGGTCGCCGCCGCGACGACGGCGAGCACCAGCGTCACCGCCGAGAAGAACAGGCCGTGCAGCCGGGCCAGCCGGGTGAGCCGGGGCGGGCTCCCTCCGGGCGAGAACAGCGTGAGCACCGCGCCGACGAACGGCACGACCAGCATCGCCGTGAGGATCATGTGAGCACCACCACCGCGAGAACGATGAGCACCACGCCCGCCAGGACCCCGGAGATGTACGTCTGGGGGTTGCCGTTCTCGGTGCGGCGCAGCAGGCCGCCGAGGCGCCGCGTGCCACGGCCGGTGCCGACGACGGCGGCGTCCACCGCCCGCTCGTCGGTGTGCACGACCATCTCCGCGAGCGCCACGAGCGGCCGTACGACCAGGACGTCGTAGACGGCGTCGAGACGGAAGCCGTCGCGCAGGAACGGACGGGCCGGGCCCAGCAGGCGTACCGGGTCCAGCGCCGGGTCGCGGTTCCAGACCAGGAAGACCGCGCCGGCGCCCGCGACCACGAACAGCAGCGACACGAGCGTCATGCCGAGTTCGGGCCGCAGCTCGTCACTGCCGAGGCCGAGGAAGCCGATGACCAGCGCCGGAACGGCGAGCACCGCCACGGGCCAGCGCATCAGCCCGGTCGCCTCCCCCGCGCCCGTGGCGGACCGGCGTTCGCCGAAGAACGCGACGAGCCAGGTGCGGGTGGCGTACGCGGCGGTGACGGCGGCGGTGAGCAGCCCGGCGGCCAGGACCAGCCAGGCCGTCCACGTGGGCACGGACGGGACGCTCACGGTCAGGCGCTGGACGCCGGAGTTCAGCGGCGTGGAGGCGAACCAGGCCTGGGTGTGCTCCGGCCGGGTCGCGTGCCACGCCTGGGACAGGATGGTGTCCTTGCTGAAGAAGCCGCTGGCGGGCGGGACGCCGGCCAGGGCCGCGAAGCCGACCGTCATCGACCAGAACGTCACCGGCATGGTGTGCCGCAGGCCGCCCATCGCGCTCAGCATGTTCGAGCCGACCGCGACGATGACGCAGCCGGCGCCGAGGAACAGCAGCGCCTTGAACGCCCCGTGCGCGAGCAGGTGGAACAGCGCGCCGTCGCGGGTGCCGACGGCGAGGCCGCCGCCCATGTAGGCGAGCTGGCTGATCGTGGAGTAGGCGAGGACGCGTTTCAGGTCGTCCTGGGCGAGGGCGGCGAGCGCGGCGCCGAGCATCGAGATCGCGGCCATCACCCCGAGGACGGCCAGCGCGGCCGGGGCGAACAGGAACGCCGGGTAGAGGCGGGCGACGACGTAGACGCCGGCCGCGACCATCGTGGCGGCGTGGATCAGCGCGCTGACCGGAGTCGGGCCGGCCATGGCGTCCGGCAGCCAGGTGTGCAGCGGGAACTGGGCGCTCTTGCCCGCGAGGCCGCAGAGCAGCAGCAGCGTGCCGGCGACGAGCGTGGTGTGCGACATCGACGGCACGCGGCCCAGCACCGTGCCGATCTCGAACGAGTGCGCCGCCAGGCCGAGGACGAAGATGCCGAACAGGAAGCCGACGTCGCCGAGACGGGTCACCAGGAAGGCCTTGACCGCCGCCCTGGAGGTCGCCCGGTCGTGCCAGTAGTGGCCGATGAGGAAGTAGGAGCAGACGCCCATGACCTCCCAGCCGACGTACAGGGCCAGCAGGTCGCCCGACAGCACGACGAGGAGCATCGCGGCGGTGAACAGGCTGACGAACGCGGCGTAGGAGGAGTAGCGCGGGTCGTCGCGCATGTACGCGACCGAGTAGATCTGCACGGCGAGCGCGACGCAGCAGACCAGCAGGGCGACGACCGCCGCCGTGCCGTCGACCTCCAGAGAGAGGCCGAACGGGATCCCGCCGGTCCGTACGACGGTGAGCGTGCCCGTGCGGGGCCGCGGGTGCTGCCACTGGGCCACGGCGACCACCGCGGCCAGGACCGTGGAGGCCGCGACCGGCAGCACCGCGACCAGGGCGGGGCCGTTGGCGGGCAGCCGCCGGGCCAGGGTCCGCGCCCGTCCGTTCGCCGCGCCCGGCGGGACGCTCCGGCGCAGGCGGCGCGCGAGCGGGGTCAGCAGGTGCGAGATGGTCGGCCCGAAGATCATGCCGATGAACGCGGCGGCGAACGGCAGCAGAACCGCGACGGCCGCCAGGACGATCACTGGCGTGCTCCTTCTTCTCTGTCCTCGTGCAGCGTGCGCAGGCGGTCGACGTCGACCGTCTGACGGTTGCGGTAGATCAGCAGGACGAGCGCGAGCCCGAGCCCGACCTCCGCGGCGGCCAGCACGATGACGAACAGCGTGAGCACCTGCCCGCCGTGCAGCCGGTCGGCCCAGCGCATGTCGAACACGACGAGGTTGAGGTTGACCGCGTTGAGCATGAGCTCGACGGACATGAGCACGAGGATCGCGTTGCGGCGAGCCAGCACGCCGTACACGCCCACCGAGAACAGCACCGCCGCGATGACCACCGGATAGACGAGGTGCATCCTCAGGCCCCCTCGTCGATCCGGGAGATCACGATGGTGTCCTCGTCGTCGGCGCCGCGCGGCTTTCTCCGCGCGAGCGGGCCCGGAGGGCGGCTGCGGGGGCGCGCGGGCGGCGTGGGCTCCGGTTCGGCCTGCTCGGGCCCGATGTCGGAGCGGGAGAGCACGATCGCGCCGATGAGCGCGGCCAGCAGCAGCACCGACAGGGCCTCGAAGGGCAGCACCCAGGTGCGGAAGATGCCGGCGCCGATGACGCTGGAGCTGCCGTTGCCGACCCTGGCCTTCAGCGGGAAGTAGGCGTCACGGAAGCCCCGTACGAGGGTGGTGACGAGGACGACGGCGGTCGCGGCGGCGGTGATGATCGCGACGATGCGGTTGCCGGAGTCCAGGTCCTCCGAACGGCCGATCGGCGCCCGCGTCAGCATGATGCCGAACAGCAGC
The DNA here is from genome assembly GCF_030269445.1 of Actinoallomurus iriomotensis. Classification (GTDB taxonomy): domain Bacteria; phylum Actinomycetota; class Actinomycetes; order Streptosporangiales; family Streptosporangiaceae; genus Actinoallomurus; species Actinoallomurus iriomotensis. The sequence continues at coordinate 546,229 of NZ_BSTJ01000009.1, read as the reverse complement.
AGCACCACGACCGCGCCGACGTAGATCAGCACCTGCACCCAGGCGACGAACTCCGCGGCGAGGACGACGTACGAGGCGGCCAGCGCGCCGAACGAGACGACGAGCCAGAGCGCGGCGTGTACGAGCTGGCGGGTGCTCACGACCATGACGCCGGAGCCGATCGCGACCACGCCGAGCGCCAGGATGACGATGTCGGCGGTGCTCACCGGGCCTTGCCCCTGTCCGGCCCCGCACTCCCGGAGAGCCGGTCCTTCGGCAGCTCGCGGGGTGGTTCGGCGCCCTTGTCGTGGGCGGGCGGCGGAGGCACCGTCCACATCCATTCGCGCAGCCGGTCGCGTTCGTGGGTCAGCTCGGCGATGTCGTACTCGGCGTACTCGAACTCCGGCGACCAGAACAGCGCGTCGAAGGGACAGGCCTCGATGCAGATCCCGCAGTACATGCAGAGCGCGAAGTCGATGCCGAACCGGTCGAGGACGTTGCGCGTCCGCGGACGGCCGCCCTCGGGCGCGGGCAGCGTCTCCTTGTGGGAGTCGATGTAGATGCACCAGTCGGGGCACTCCCGGGCGCACAGCATGCAAACGGTGCAGTTCTCCTCAAGGAGGGCGATGACGCCGCGGCTGCGTGGCGGCAGGTCGGGTTGAACCTCGGGGTACTGCCGCGTGATGGAACGCCGGGTCATCGTACGCAGCGTGACCGCGAGGCCCTTTGCCAGACCGGATCCGGGAATGCGTGCCACGGGTCACCATGATTGCTTATCCCTGCCCGTTGGCAAACCGGAGCCCGTGCCTACGCCCCTCCGGCCCCACGGGGATACACGGGAATTCGGCGTCACGACGGATCACAGCGGCAGGGCGGAAACCTCCCGTCCGTCGAATCCGTCAGAATCAGTGTGAGTCACTTCCGGCCGGTGCCGCCGTACGATCGACGTATGGGCTGGCCTTCGCCGCAACCGCGGCCTCCGATGAGGCCGCCGGTGAGCGTTCCCCGGCCTCCGGCGCCGTCGTCGCAGGGGCTGGGATGGGCGGTGGTTCCGCTGCTCACCGGCGGTTTCGGCGCGCCCGCGTCCTTCCTCTACGCCGCCCTGCGCCGCAGGTCGCCCGCCCTGGGCGCCGCCGCGGCCGGGTACGGCGCCGGAGTGGTCGGCACGTGCCTCGGGCTCGGCTCCGGGAGCGCGGCGGGCGTCGCGCTCGGCCTGTTCCTGTTCATCCTCACCTGGACGGTCAGCACGGCCCACGCGCTGACCGCCCGTCCCCGGGTCTACCCGCGGCCCGACGTGCGCGGCCAGATGAACGAGCAGGTCGTCGCCATGGCGCGGCAACGGCGTTCGCTGCGGGAGGCCGCGCGGAAGATCGTGGCCGACGACCCCGTCCTCGCGCGTGAGCTGCGCGTCGGCCGGCCCGACCTGATGCCGCGGCAGTTCGACGACGGCGGCCTGATCGACGTGAACCACGTGCCGCCGGAGGTGCTGAGCCGGCTGCCCGGCCTGACCTACGAGATGGTCGACCGGATCATGCAGGCCCGCGGCCAGGGCGGCGGGTTCGTCTCCGCCGAGGAGGTCGCCGTACGGTGCGACCTGCCGCCGTCCATCGTGTCCGACATCGCCGAGTACTCCGTGTTCATCCGCTGACGCGGTGGGGCTACCCCCACCCTCGTTCGCCCGTACTGGCACGATCGACCTGGTGGGCGCCGGTCCGTGAGCATTGGGGGCATGAAGCCAGAGATGACCATGACCGGCCACGTCTCGCCGTGGCGCCTGCCGTTCACCGCCGAGCCCTGGCGCCGCACCGCCTACGTCCTGCTCGCCCCGTTCGCCGGGCTCGCCGCGGTCGCCGACGGCGGGCGGCTCCAGCGCCGGCTCGCCTCCGCCCTGCTCGGCCGGGACGTGCCGATGAGGCGGCTGCGCGGTCTGCTCGCCCTGCCGCTCGACCTGCCGACGTTGGTGATCACCGGGTACGCGTGGTCGATCGTGGCGCTCAACTTCGCCTATCCGGCCCGCTGGCTGATCGGCATGGGCGGCTCGTACCACGACGCGTGGGGCGGGCCGACGTTCGCGGGCGTCTGGGCGTTCCACGCGGTGTTCGGCGGACTGACCTTCCTGTACCTGACCCCCTGGATCCTGCGCGGCCTCAACCACGCGCGGATCCGCCTGCTCGGCCCATGACCCTCGGGACGGTCCTGCGGGCGCCGGTCAGCCGCCGGGCGTGGGCCGAGATCGCGTACGTGCTGGTCAACACGCCGCTGGCCGCTCTCGGTTTCGCGTACGTGGTGGCGACGCTGGTGCTGGGCGCCGGACTGGCCGTCAGCGCCGCCGGGTTCCCGCTGCTGGCGGCCGGGCTGGTGGGGGCGCGGCGGATCGGCGGCCTGCACCGGGGGCTGGCCGGGCGGTTCCTCGGCGAACGGATCGAGGCGCCCGCGCGGCCGGTGGCCGCGCGGGGACCGCTCGGCCGGATGCAGACACGGCTCAGCGACGCGGTCGGCTGGCGCACGATGGGCTACCTGCTGCTGAAGTTCCCCGTCGTCGCCCTCCAGGTGTACGTCCTCACGCTCACCTGGGTCTGGGGCGTGGTGCTGGTCACCCGTCCCCTGCAGAACGCGCTCGATCTCAACCAGGGTGCGCCTGGTTCCCACACTCTGTTCGACAACGGCGCGCTCATGTGCGTCGGCGGGGTGGCCCTGCTGTTCCTGGCCCCGTGGGCCATGCACGTGGCCACGATTCCCGACCGCCTGCTGGCGCGGTGGCTGCTGGGGCGGCGGGGGCTGCAGGAGCGCGTACGGGACCTGGAGGAGACGCGCGCCCACGCCGTCGACGACGCGGCGGCCACCCTGCGCCGGATCGAGCGTGACCTGCACGACGGCGCGCAGGTACGGCTGATCGCGCTGACCATGCAGCTCACGATGGTGCGCGACGTGGTCACCGACGAGGCCGCACGCGCCCTCGTCGACAACGCGCGGGCCACCGCCAAGGAGGCCGTCGTGGAGCTGCGCGAACTCGTGCGCGGCATCCACCCGCCCGCGCTCGACCACGGCCTGGACACCGCCCTCACCACTCTCGCCGCGCGTTCCGCGGTGCCGGTCGAGACGGAGATCGCCCTGGCCGCGCGGCCCACCGCCGCGATCGAGTCGATCGCCTACTTCTGCGCCGCCGAACTCCTCGCCAACGCCGCCAAGCACAGCGGCGCGAGCCGGATCCGGCTCTCCCTCACCCAGCAGGACGACCGGCTGTGCCTGCGCGTCCACGACGACGGCCGCGGCGGGGCCGCCCTGGGCGGCGGCTCGGGACTGTCCGGCCTGCTCGACCGGGTCCGTACGGTGGACGGGCGGATCGACGTCTCCAGCCCGCCCGGTGGCCCTACGGTGGTCACCGTCGAACTCCCCTCCCACGCCTGAAGGCCGCCATGCGCATTGTGATCGCCGACGACGCCGCCATCCTCCGGGACGGCCTGGCGCATCTGCTGGCCGCACGCGGCCACGAGGTCGTCGCGGGCGTCGGCGACGCGGACGCGCTGCGCGCGGCGGTCGCCGAGCACCGCCCGGACGCCGCGGTCATCGACATCCGCATGCCGCCCACGCACACCGACGAGGGCCTGCGCGCCGCGATCGAGCTGCGCCGCGACCACCCGGGGATGGGCCTCCTGCTGTTCTCGCAGTACATCGAGACGCGGTTCGCCACCGACCTGCTCGCCGGGTCACCGGCCGGGGTCGGCTACCTGCTGAAGGAGCGGGTCGGCGACATCGACGACTTCGTGGACGCCCTGCACCGCGTGGCCTCCGGCGGCACCGCCCTGGACCCGGAGGTGGTCGGACACCTGCTGAACGCCGGCCACGGCGGCGTGCGGTCCCTGACCCCACGCGAACGCGAGGTGCTGGGCCTGATGGCCGAAGGCCGCACCAACGCGGCGATCGCCAAGACACTGGTCGTCTCCGACCGCGCGGTGGAGAAGCACATCGCCAACATCTTCCTCAAGCTGGACCTGCCACCATCCGGCGACGACCACCGCCGGGTCCTCGCCGTCCTCCGCTACCTGGGGATCTAGGCGATCGCGAGCTTGATGACGCCGGTGAGGGCGAGCTGAACCAGGGCGAGCGGCACCAGGCCGGCCCAGGCGAGCTTCTGCAGCTGGTCCTCGCGCATGCGCGGGTAGCTGACGCGGATCCAGATGACGACGAACGCCAGGATCATCACCTTGATCAGGGTCCACAGCCAGCCGAGCTCGGTGTTCATCACCGGGCCCTTCCAGCCGCCGAGGAACAGCACGGCCGTCAGCGCCGACAGTACGACGATCCCGGCGTACTCGGCCAGCAGGAAGAACGCGAAGCGCAGGCCGGTGTACTCGGTGTACGGACCGAAGATGATCTCGCTGTCGGCCACGGGCATGTCGAACGGCGGGCGGCGCAGCTCGGCGAGGCCGGCGATGAAGAACACCACGCCGCCGATCGCCTGCCACGGCAGCCACCACCACTCCCAGTGGTCGACGATCCGCGAGAGGTTCAGCGTGCCCGCGGCCATCGCCACCGACGAGGCGGCCAGCACCATCGGCAGCTCGTACGACAGCAGCTGGGCGGCGACCCGCATGCCGCCGAGGAGGCTGTACTTGTTCGCGCTCGACCAGCCCGCCATCAGCGCGCCGAGGACCGCCACCCCGATCATGGCCAGGGCGAAGAACAGGCCCGGGTCGAGGGACACGCCCACCTGACCGTGCGGCCCGACCGGGATCACGACGAGCACGACCAGGTACGGGATGAGCGCCACGGCCGGGGCGAGGCTGAAGATCCGGCGGTCGGCGTCGGCCGGGACGACGTCCTCCTTCTGGGCGAACTTCACGCCGTCCGCGACGAGCTGGGCCCACCCGTGGAAACCCCCGGCGTACATCGGGCCGAGGCGGCCCTGCATGTGGGCCATCGCCTTGTGCTCGACCTGCCCGACGATCAGCGGCAGCACGAGGAACGCCACCACGACCAGCAGCAGCTTGATCGCGATGATCGCCAGGTCAGACATCGTCGCCGCCCTCGATGCCGCGTTCGCGCCGCCGGCGCTGCGGGCGCTCCTCGGCGGCGGGTTCCGTCGGTTCCGGTGCCGCGGTTTCGGGCTCCGCGGTTTCGGGTTCCGCGACCGCCCGTCTCGGGGCGGGGCGTTCTCTGGCGGGACGTTCCGGGGCGGCGTTCGGGCCCCAGTCGGCGGGGACGCCCGGCGGCATCATGCGGCGGCGGCTCGGCGCGCCGTGCCCGGACTCGCCCGGCTCCTTGGCGCCCGGCCACGGCTTGGCGACCCGGGCTGCCAGCACGAACTCCTTGCGCAGCGGATGACCCTCGAAGCCCTCGGGCAGCAGCAGCGGCGTCAGGCCCGGATGCCCGTCGAAGACCACGCCGAACATCTCGTGGGTCTCGCGCTCGTGCCAGTTCGCGCCGCGGTAGACGTCGATCGCGGTGGCCAGGCGCGGGTCCGCACGCGGCACGCGGGTCCGTACGAGCAGGTGGTGGCCCTCCTCCAGGGAGTACACGTGCGCCACGATCGCGAACCCGTCCTCCAGCTCGTCCACGGCGGTCAGCCAGTCGAAGTACGCGCAGCCCAGGTCGTCGCGGGCGAAGGTCAGCGACTCGGTCCACAGCGCCGGCGGCACGTCCACGGTGAGCAGGCCGAAGGTCTCCTCGCTGTGCACCTCGTCGCCGAACCGCCGCGACCACGCCACGGACAGCTCAATCGTCATCGCTCAGTCCCGGAATGATGTCGGGGTCGTCGACGGCGTCGACCGGCGGGGGTTCGGCGAACTTCCGCAGCCGGTCGCCCCGCCGTCGGGCGCGCTGTCTGATCTCGGCGGCCTTGCGCACCTCTTCGGCGGGCGGCAGGTCCCGGCGGGTCCGCTCGACCGGCGCCGGCCCGTCGTCGGGCTCCGCCACGGGCAGCGGGTCCTCACGCGTCGACTCCTGTCCGGGCCGGAACTCCTGGGTCTCCTCGAAGGCCGCCGCCTCGCGCCGTACCTCCTCGGCGGGCGGCAGCTGTTCCGTGCCCGCGGTCTCAGACGCGGGTTCCTCGACGGCCGGAAGCCGGTCGGTCGTCTCCGACGGAGCCTCCTCCACCGGGGGCAGCTGCTGGGTCTTCGCCGATGCGGGCTCCTCGACGGGGGACAGCCGCTGGGTCTCGGCGGACGCCGACTCGTCCGGAACCTCTTCGGCCGGGGGCTCCTTCTTCACCGGCGACTCCCCTTCGGACGACGTCAGGTCCACCGGCAGGTCGATGCTCAGGGTCGGCTCCTCGGCCGCCTCGATCTCCTCCGGCTCCGGCATCGGCGGCAGCACGAGCGGACGCCGCAGGACCGCGGGAGTGGGCGGCTTGCGCGTGACCTCCGGCGCCGGCGCGACGGGCTCGCCCGGCTGGGAGTACCGGCCGCCCAGCGACTCGCCGGCGATCTTCTCCTGGAGCCGGATGATGCCGTGCAGCAGCGCCTCGGGCCGCGGCGGGCAGCCCGGAACGTACACGTCGACCGGGATGATCTGGTCGACGCCCTTGGTCACGCAGTAGGAGTCCCAGTACGGGCCGCCGCAGTTGGAGCAGGCGCCGAACGAGATGACGTACTTCGGCTCGGGCATCTGCTCGTACAGGCGCTTGACGGCCGGCGCCATCTTGTCGCTCACCGTGCCGGAGACGACCATGAGGTCGGCCTGCCGCGGCCCCGGCGCGAACGGGATCACGCCGAGCCGGATGAAGTCGTGCCGCGACATCGAGGTGGCGATGAACTCGATCGCGCAACAGGCCAGGCCGAAGTTGAAGACCCACAGGGAGTACCGCCGCCCCCAGTTCAGCACGAACTTGATCGGCTTCGGAGCGAGCTTGCTGGCGGCCCCGATGCGGGGCTCCGGCAGATCGACGACACCCATATCGGTCATTCTTTCAGACCCAGCCGAGCACACCCTTCTTCCACGCGTACGCGAGTCCCGCCGCGATGAAGGCGAGGAAGACGAACATCTCCCCCAGGGTGACCGAACCGTAGCCCCGGGCGGAGAACACGGTCGCCCACGGGAACAGGAACACCGCGTCGACCGCGAAGATCACGTAGAGGTAGGCGAAGACGTAGTACCGGACGTAGGACTGCGCCCATCCCTCGCCGACCGGATCGACACCGCACTCGTAGGTCGTGAGCTTCTCCGGCGTCGGCCGGTGCGGGCGCAGCGACCGGTTGGCCAGCAGCCCGCCGCCGACGATCAGACCGCCGAGCAGGAACAACACGACGACGCTGAGGTACGTGCCGAAGTAGCCGTGCATGGGATCAGCGTAATGCGCTCGGCGCCTAGGATGTCCTCCTTTGCGGTGCCCCTTTGCGGGCGGTCTCCGCCAGGTAACAGAAACGGCGACATCACTTGTCGGACATAGCTGCAAACCGTAAGGTCACGGCGACGAGTGGCATTGATATAGGGGGAGCCATGAGCAACGGTCCAGAGGGCGGCCAGGGAGCACAGCCCGGGCAGCCGGACTCGTGGCCGCCGCCGGAGACTCAGGAGTGGCAGCCCGGCTCCTCGCCCGCGCCGCCCGCGCCGGGCTGGCCGTCGAGCGGACCCGGTGGTTCGGGCGGTCCTTCGGGCCCGGGCTATCCCGGCGGACCGCCGGCCGGACCGGGCGGTCCCGGCATGCCCGGCGGCTATCCCGGCGGCCCGACCGGCCCCGCGTACCCCGGCGGCCCGGGCGGACCCGGTCCTGGTGGACCCGGCGGCCCGCCTCCGTGGGGCGGCCCCGCTCAGCCGTACGGCTTCGGCCCGCCGCCCGCGCCGGCCAAGAAGGGCGGCGCCGGGGTGTTCCTGGCGATCGGCGCCGGTGTGCTGGCCCTCATCGTGATCGTGGTCGTCGTGGTCGCCGTCAGCAAGGGGTCCGGCGACGACCCGAAGAAGACCTCCGGCAAGGCGGCCGCGGAGGCCGGGCGGGCCCTCGGCTCGGCGGGTGGCGCGATCTACACCGGCACGTACGGCGGCAACCAGGCGACGTTCAAGGTGACCAAGGCCGGCAGCGCCCGGGGCACCTACAACAGCCACGGCTCGCCGGTCTCCCGCGTCGACGTCGGCGGCGCGACCTACATCAAGGCCGACTCCAGCTACTGGAGCGCCGAAGGTCAGTCCTCGACCGAGTCCGACAAGGCGGCCAACAAGTGGGCCAAGTCCCCGGACTCCGCGACCGACCTGAAGCTGGCCGACTTCTCGCCGGCCAAGCTGTCGCAGGTCCTCCAGCAGGCCGGCAACGACCCGCAGGCCGTCAACACCCCGGCCGGCAGCACCCCGGCGATCAAGATGACGGTCGGCGAGTCGACCTACTACATCTCCAAGAAGAGCCCGCACCGGCTGTTGCGCATCGAGGGCACCGCCGGCAGCGACTCCTACGCCCTGGACGTGCAGGCGCTGCAGGGTTCGGAGATGTCGACGGTCTTCTCCGAGCTCCGGGGCGACGTGCAGGACCTCAAGGACGTCTACGACCCCTCCATCACCACGCTGCCGATGGGCAAGATCCAGTTCGGCAGCTGCACCGAGTCGGGCTGCACCGTGCACGGCAGCGTGATGCCCTCCTCGACCGGCACCTCGACCGCCTCGGTGCACATCACGATGAACGCCAAGTTCTGGGGTGACGGACCGACCGTCTCGACGTGCAAGGGCACGGGCACGACCACGCCGAGCCATGAGACGACGATCACATGTCGCACCAGCGGCAGCGCCTGGACGTCGTGGTACCGGTCACACAACGGACGGTTCACCATCCACGCCAGCTCGACCTTCGACGCCACGGTGAACTCCAGCAGCGACGTGAATGAGCTGCTCACCAAGCTGCAGCAGGAACAGCAGGGCGGCTGAGCGGCGGCGGCCGGGCCCGCGCCCGGCCGCCGCCGGTCGATCGGCGCTCAAGCGCCGCGACCTATAGTTCCGCTCGTGACCCCTGATCTACGCCTTGGGACCCCGCGATCCGTCCCCGGCATGCTTGCGCCCCGCCGTGGCGGGGAACCGACTCGATGGGCACGGGGCGGGGTACCGGACTGCGCGATCCCTCCTGGCTCGCGCCTGGCAGCCCGCGCAGACGGGACCGACCATCGCACCCGGGACGTAGCATGAAGGTAAGCCTAAGTAGTGCTTCGGAAACGGACCCCTTCCACCGCAGAAGCGCTGCTCGTCGAGGAGGTCTTGCTCCGTGACCAAGCAGGTCCAACAACTCGATCGCGTCATCATCCGCTTCGCGGGTGACTCCGGCGACGGAATGCAACTCACCGGTGACCGGTTCACCCAGGAAACTGCTGCTTTCGGCAACGACCTGTCGACGCTCCCCAACTTCCCCGCCGAGATCCGCGCGCCGGCCGGCACGCTGCCGGGTGTGTCCAGCTTCCAGCTGCACTTCGCCGACCACGACATCGTCACCCCGGGCGATGCCCCGAACGTGCTCGTCGCGATGAACCCGGCCGCGCTGAAGGCCAACGTCGCCGACCTGCCGCGCGGGGCCGACCTCATCGTCAACACCGATGAGTTCACCAAGCGGGCGCTGACCAAGGTGGGGTACGCCGAGAACCCGCTCGAAGACGGATCGCTGGACGAATACCGCGTGCACTCGCTGCCGCTGACGTCGATGACGGTCAAGGCGCTCGAGGACTTCGACATCTCCAAGAAGGACGCCGAGCGGGCCAAGAACATGTTCGCCCTCGGGCTGCTGTCCTGGCTCTACCATCGGCCGACGGACGCGACCGTGCGCTTCCTGGAGCTGAAGTTCGCCAAGAAGCCCGAGATCATGAAGGCCAACATCGCGGCCTTCCAGGCGGGCTGGAGCTACGGCGAGACCACCGAGTCCTTCTCGGTGTCGTACGAGATCAAGCCGGCGACGCTGCCACCCGGGCTCTACCGCAACATCTCCGGCAACACGGCGCTGGCGTACGGCCTGGTCGCCGCCGGCAGCCGGTCGGGTCTGCCGGTGTTCCTCGGCTCGTACCCGATCACGCCGGCGTCCGACATCCTGCACGAGCTGTCCAAGCACAAGCGGTTCGGCGTCCGGACGTTCCAGGCCGAAGACGAGATCGCGGCCGTCGGCGCCGCGCTCGGCGCGTCGTTCGGCGGTGCGCTGGGCGTCACGACCACGTCCGGGCCCGGCATCTCGCTCAAGAGCGAGACGGTCGGCCTGGCGGTCGCCACCGAGCTGCCGCTGATCGTGATCGACGTGCAGCGGGCCGGCCCGTCCACCGGCATGCCGACCAAGACCGAGCAGGCCGACCTGCTCCAGGCGCTGCACGGCCGCAACGGCGAGGCGCCGGTGCCGGTCGTGGCGCCGTGCACGCCGTCGGACTGCTTCGCGATCGGGATCGAGGCCGCGCGCATCGCGGTGAAGTACCGCACGCCGGTCATCGTGCTGTCCGACGGTTACCTGGCGAACGGCTCCGAGCCGTGGCAGATCCCCGACGTCGATTCCCTGCCCGAGATCACGCCCGGCTTCGCCGAGGCCGTCGAGGGCGAGGACTTCCAGCCGTTCAAGCGCGACCCCGAGACGCTCGCGCGGCCGTGGGCGATCCCCGGCACCGCCGGCCTCGAACACCGCATCGGCGGCATCGAGAAGGCCGACGGCACCGGCAACATCTCCTACGACCCGGCCAACCACGACCTCATGGTCCGGCTGCGCCAGGCGAAGATCGACGGCATCGCGCGCGACATCCCGCCGCTGGCCGTCGACGACCCGTCGGGCGCCGCACGGGTGCTGGTGCTCGGCTGGGGCGGCACGTACGGCGCGATCACCGCGGCGGTACGCCGCGTCCGCGCCGCCGGCGGCCGGATCGCCCAGGCCCACCTGCGGCACCTCAACCCCTTCCCGGCCAACATCGAAGAAGTGCTCCGCTCCTACGACAAGGTCGTGGTCCCGGAGATCAACCTCGGCCAGCTGGCGCTGCTGCTGCGCGGCCGTTACCTCGTCGACGTGATCGGCTACAACCGCGTGCGCGGCCTGCCCTTCAAGGCCGAGGAGCTCCAGACCGTCCTGCAGGATGTGATCGACTCATGACTGATCCCCTCGCTCTCGTTCCGAAGGACCCGGAGCGGCAGACCGCCAAGGACTTCAAGACCGACCAGGAGGTCCGCTGGTGCCCGGGGTGCGGTGACTACGCGATCCTCGCCGCCGTGCAGGGCTTCCTGCCCGAGCTGGGGCTCCGCCGGGAGAACGTCGTCTTCGTCTCCGGCATCGGCTGCTCCTCACGGTTCCCGTACTACATGAACACCTACGGGTTCCACTCGATCCACGGCCGCGCTCCGGCGATCGCGACCGGGCTGGCCTCGTCGCGGCCCGACCTGTCGGTGTGGGTGGTGACCGGTGACGGCGACGCGCTGTCCATCGGCGGCAACCACCTGATCCACTCGCTGCGCCGCAACGTCAACCTCAAGATCCTCCTGTTCAACAACCGGATCTACGGGCTGACCAAGGGCCAGTACTCCCCGACCTCGGAGGTCGGCAAGATCACCAAGTCGACGCCGATGGGATCGCTGGACTCACCGTTCAACCCGATCTCGCTGGCGATCGGCGCCGAGGCCTCGTTCGTGGCCCGCACGATCGACTCCGACCGCAAGCACCTGCAGTCGGTGCTGCGCGCGGCGGCCCAGCACAACGGCACGGCACTGGTGGAGATCTACCAGAACTGCAACATCTTCAACGACGACGCGTTCCTGCCGCTGAAGGACCCGGCGCGGCGCGACGACGTGACGGTACGGCTGGAGCACGGCGAGCCGATCGTGTTCGGCGCCGACCGTGACAAGGCCCTGCGCCGCACGCCGTCGGGCGCGATCGAGGTCGTCTCCGCCGACGAGCCGGGCATCCTGGTGCACGACGCGAAGGCCGAGGACCCGTCGCTGGCGTTCTCGCTGTCCCGGCTCGACTCGCCGACGTTCGAGCACACCCCGATCGGCATCTTCCGCCAGGTCGAGCGGCCGACGTACGACCAGCTCATGCGCGAACAGCTCGACGAGGCGGTCGCCCAGCAGGGCCCCGGCGACCTCGCCGGTCTGCTCGCCAGCGGCGACACCTGGCGCATCGACTGACCGGCCGCGCCGGGCCCTCTCGCGGGCCCGGCGCCGCGGTGGCCGGTCAGGACGCCGTCTCGATCCGCACGTCGCCGAACATCACGTTCCGCGTCATCGGACGCTGCAGGAAGTCATGCGGGAAGCCGAGTTCGACCGCGCTCGCCGCGTCCAGCTCGGCCAGCGCGGCCTCGGGGAGCGTCAGGTCGAGCGCCCCGAGGTTGTCCTCCAGCTGGCCGAGCGTCCGCGCGCCGACGATCGGGGCGGTCACCCGCCGGTCCCGCAGGGTCCAGGCGAGAGCGACCTGTGAGGGCGTCACGCCGAGGTCGCCCGCGACCTTGGCGACGACGTCGGCGATGGCGAGCCCGCGTTCGGTCAGCGCGCCGTTGGCGGCGGCGACGTTCTTGCGGGTTCCCTCGGCCGAGGCCGAGCCGCCCCCGTGGTCCAGGTCGTCGCGGGTGTACTTGCCGGTCAGCACGCCGCTGCCCAGCGGCGACCAGGGGATGACGCCGAGCCCCATCTCGCCGGCCATCGGGATCAGGTCGCGTTCGACGGTCCGCTCGATCAGGCTGTACTCGATCTGCAGTGCGATCAGCGGCGACCAGCCGCGCAGGTCGGCGATGGCCTGCATGCGGGAGACCTGCCACGCCGGCGCGTCGGAGATGCCGACGTACAGGACCTTCCCGGCCCGTACGAGGTCGTCCATGGCCCGGAGGATCTCCTCCACCGGCGTCGTGAAGTCCCATGAGTGCAGGTAGAGCAGGTCGATGTAGCCGGTCCGCAGCCGGCGCAGGCTGTCCTCCACCGAGCGGACCATGCTCTTGCGGTGGTTGCCGCCGGAGTTGGGGTCGCCGGGCCGCGAGGTCAGGGTGTACTTGGTGGCGATCACCAGGCTGTCGCGGCGGTCTTCGGCGAACTCCCCGACCAGGCGCTCGGCGGTGCCGTTCGTGTACTGGTTGGCGGTGTCGATGAAGTTGCCGCCCCGGTCGACGTACGCGTCGAAGATGCGGCGTGACTCGTCCTTCGCGGCACCCCAGCCCCAGTCGGAGCCGAACGTCATCGTCCCCAGCGACAGCGGTGAGACCCGCAGGCCCGAACGGCCCAGCAACCGGTAGGTGTCCAACGATCCAGACACGGTGTGTCCCCTTCGTGCAGTCACTCGCCCGGCCGTCGGCCGGGCCATCGCGTACAGCCTGCGCCCGGCGCCCGAGGCGGCGTAAGGGAAGCTTCTTCATGGGATCGGCAGTCCCAGGTAGATTCGAGCTCATGGCAGACAGGGTCGACGTGGCGCACGAGCTGGCGGTCTTCCTGCGGACGCGGCGTGAGCGCCTGAGCCCCGAAGACGTCGGCCTGCCGCAGCGCCGGCGGAGCCGGCGCACACCCGGCCTGCGCCGGGAGGATGTCGCGGAGCTGGCCGCGGTGAGCGTCGACTACGTCATCCGGCTGGAGCAGGGCCGTGGACTGCGGCCCTCGCCGGACGTGCTCGACGCGCTCGCGGGCGCCCTGCGGCTGAGCGACGACGAGCGCGCCTACCTGTTCGACCTGACCCGGCACTGGTCGGCGGGCCGTAGGTCGTCCGGTGACGCCGGGGGATGGCTGTCCTCGCTGGTGTGCGCCCTGTCGCCGCTGCCGGCCATGGTGGTCGACCATCGCTTCGACATCGTCGCGTGGAACCCCGAGATGGCCTGGCTGATGCTCGGCTTCCCCGAGTTCCCGGAGGAGCAACGCAACACGATGTACCTCTGTGTGCTGCACCCGGCGTTCGCGGGTTTCTACCGCGACCGGGAGCGCATCATCCAGGAGGGCATCGCCGACCTGCGGGCGGCCTGGGCCGCGCACCCCGACGACACCGCGCTCGCGGACCTGATCGAGCGGCTCCGGTCCGAGAGCGAGGACTTCGCCCGGCTGTGGGAGCGCCGCGACGTCATGGTGAACGGGCACGGCACCAAGGCGCTGGTGCATCCGCGCGTCGGCTCATTCTCCATCGAGTACGACGTGCTGACCCCGCTGGGCGACGCGAGCCGGCGGCTGGTCGTCTACCGCGCCGCCGACCCGGTGTCGCAGGAGGCGCTGGACACCGTGGCCCGTGAGGCGCGCGCGGGGGCGCCCGCGCTCCGCGCGATCTGACCGGCCGCGGCTCAGGCGGACTGGGCGGCGCGGCCCTTCAGACGGTTGACGATGGTGTTCGCGTCGCTGCGGGTGAGGTTGCCGCTGATGAGGATGCGGCCCTTGGTGATCGGAGCGTCCACCCGCGGCGCGGCCACCACCTGGTCCCGTACGGTCAGCGCGAACGGGCGGCCCGTGTTACCGCGGGTCAGCCGGGTCAGGGCGCGACCGTCGGCCGGGATCAGGCTGAGCGACACGGCGTACCCACCGGTCTTCATCCGCTCCACGTGGATGTCGTTGACGCGCTTGATGGTGATGCCGACGGCGAGCTGGTAGCAGATCGCACCGGTGGGGCTCTGCCCGATCGCGCCCTGTACGCCCGGCGGGCACTGCGCGCCGGGGATCTGCTGGGTCACCGGATAGATCTTCAGTGGCGCCGAGAAGCGCACGGGGTGTTCCTGGGAGAAGGCGGCGATCAGCGTCCCGGTCAGGGCGATCGCCGCGATAACCACCCAGAGCGCGATCACTACCGCGATCAGTCCGGGCCGTGCGTGGGGGCGCCGCGCGGCTCGCATCCTGGCCTCCGTTCTGCCGTCCTCCAGAATGAGGACGATTGCGTCCGGGCCGTGGTTGTCCGCGCACCCCCGAAAGGCGCGGCGCACACGGTCGGAGCCGCCTACGTCGGGATCCTCATGGGGATCATCGCATCATTGGACGCCGTGTACGACAAAGGGCACACTCCGGGTCAACCGTGCGGACGAATATGGTCTTCGCATGAGACGGGGAAGGGCGGCGGCGATCGCCTGCGCGGCGGTCGTGCTCGCCGGGGCTCTCACCTGGGCGGCCGTCGATGACGAGCCACGAGTGAAGGCCACGGACCAGCGCATCACGGTCGTCGACGGGCCGAAGAACGACCAGCACGTCACTCTCGACACGACCTTCTTCCCGCCCGTACGCGGTGGGCGCGGCCCGGCGGTGCTCCTCGCGCACGGGTTCGGCGGGAGCAAGGACGACACCCGGTCCCAGGCCGAGGATCTCGCGCGGCACGGGTACGCCGTGCTCACCTGGTCCGCGCGCGGCTTCGGGCAGTCCGGCGGCCAGATCACGCTCGACTCGCCGGACTACGACGTGAAGGACGTCCGGCAGCTCGTCGACTGGCTGGCGCGCCGTCCCGAGGTGCGCCTCGACCGGCCCGGCGATCCGCGGGTCGGTGTCGCCGGGCAGTCCTATGGCGGCGCGATCTCGCTGCTGGCGGCCGCGTACGACGCGCGGATCGACGCGATCGCGCCGCAGATCACCTGGTACGACCTGGCCGACGCGCTGTTCCCCGACGCCACCGGCAAGGGGGCGGCGAACGGGGTGTTCAAGAAGGCCTGGGCCGGCATCTTCTTCACGAGCGGCGCGTCATCCACAGCCTGTGGACGATTCCTGCCGTCGCTCTGCTCGATGTACCAGAAGGTGGCCGAGACCGGGCGGCCGACGCCGGAGGCGATCGCGACGCTCCACCGCGACAGCCCCGCGTCCGTGGCCGGCCGCATCCACGCGCCGACCCTCCTCGTACAGGGCCAGACCGACTCGCTGTTCCCCCTCGACCAGTCCGACCGCAACGCGCGCGCCATCACCGGGGCGCCGGTGCGGACCGTCTGGTACCAGGGCGGGCACGACGGCGGCGACCCGGAGACGTCGCGGGTCGACGGCCTGGTCACGGGCTGGTTCGACCACTACCTTAAGGGCGGTCCGCCACCGGATGACGGCGGTTTCGTCGTCACCCGTACGGGCGGCATCGACTCCTCCACCCAGCGCGTGACGATCAGCGCGGCGTCCGCGCCCCGCTACCCCGGGCTGTCCGGCACGACGCGGCGGTCCGTGCCGCTGGGCGGCGAGCAGGTCACGGTCCAGAACCCGGCCGGCGGCTCGCCGTCCTCGATCTCCTCCATGCCCGGCCTCGGCCTGCTCGGCGCTCTCCCCAGCACACCGGCCACGGGCGGCGTCGGCGTCGACCTGCCCGGCCAGTCCGCGACGTTCGACTCCGAACCGCTCGACGCGCCCCTGCAGCTGACCGGCGCCGCCCAGGTGCGCCTGCGCGTCAAGGCGGTGAAACCCTCATCGGAGCCGCCCACGCTGTTCGCCAAGGTGTACGACGTCGGCCCCGACGGCCAGGCGTCACCGGCACGCCGCATCGCCGCGCCGCTGCGGCTCGACGGCACCGCGCAGGTGACGCTGCCGGCGATGGACTACCGGTTCGCGGCCGGCCACCGGATCCGGCTGGTGTTCAGCACCACCGACATGGGCTTCGCCTCCCCGGCCCGCCCGGCCGCCTACCAGGTGTCGGTCGAGTCGCCGCTGAGCGTGCCGGTCGACCCGGCGCTGCGCACGCCGCCTGCGCCGCTGCCGTGGTGGGTCTGGGGCTTCCCGGTCATCGCCGTGGCGGCCGGGGCCGTCATCGCGGCGACGTCGCGGCGCCGCCGGCGTCCGCGCGCGGAGGGCGAGGCGGACGCCTCGACGCCGCTGGAGATCCGCGGCCTGACCAAGCGTTACAAGAACGGCTATCTCGCCGTGGACGACCTGTCCTTCCGCGTCGAGCGCGGCCAGGTCTGCGGGCTGCTCGGCCCGAACGGCGCCGGCAAGACCACCACCCTGCGCATGCTCATGGGGCTGATCCACCCCGACGACGGCGAGATCCGCATCTTCGGCGAACCGGTACGGCCGGGCGCGCCCGTGTTGTCCCGGCTGGGGTCGTTCGTCGAGGGGCCCGGCTTCCTGCCGCACCTGTCCGGCCGCGACAACCTGGAGCTGTACTGGAAGGCGGCCGGGCGGGGCGAGTCGCACATGGAGCGCGCCCTGGAGATCGCCGGTCTGGGCGACGCCGTACGCCGTCCGGTGCGCACCTACTCGCAGGGCATGCGGCAGCGGCTGGCCATCGCGCAGGCGATGCTGGGCCTGCCGGACCTGCTCGTCCTCGACGAACCGACCAACGGCCTCGACCCGCCGCAGATCGCGGAGATGCGCGAGGTGCTGGTCCGGTACGCCGCCGAGGGCCGCACCGTCATCATCTCCAGTCACCTGCTGGCCGAGGTCGAGCAGACCTGCACCGACGTCGTCGTCATGCACAAGGGCCGGCTCGTCGCCGCCGGTCCGGTCGCCGAGATCGCCGGCCACGACGGCGCGGTCGTCATCGGCACGCCGGACGTGGACCGCGCGCTGAGCGTGCTGACCGCGCTGGAGGGCATCGAGCACGCCGAACCGTACGAACCGGGCGTCCTGGTACGGGTCAACGGCTCACCGCCCTCCGCCGTCGTCGCCGCCCTCGTCGGCGGTGGCGTCGCGGTCGAACGGGTCGCGCCGCACCGCCGTCTCGAGGACGCGTTCCTGGCCCTCATCGGGGAGGACTCATGACCGAGCGAAGCGAGGGAATCAAAAAGCACGCCCCAGTGGTCACGCCCTCCGACGAAGGAGGACTCATGACCGAGCGGAGCGAGGGAATCAAAAGACGCGCCCCTGTGGTCACACCCTCCGACGAAGGAGGACTCATGACCGACGTGGGGCGGCGGGGCGCCGATCCGAGCTACCGCCCGCGCCGTACGCTGCCGCTGCGGGTGGAGGCCGTACGGCAGTTGCGCCGGCGCCGTACGTGGATCGCGTTCGCGGTGCTGCTCCTGCTGCCGTGGGTGCTGGCCGCCGCGTTCAAGATCGGCGGCTCGCCGTCCGGCAACGACCCGAACACGCCCGGCCTCGTCACCGTCGCCACGACCGGCGCGCTGAACTTCACCGCGTTCACGCTGTTCGCGTCGGTGGGCTTCCTGCTCGTGGTCGCGGTGGCGCTGTTCTGCGGCGACACGGTGGCCAGCGAAGCGGGCTGGGCGTCCCTGCGGTACCTGCTCGCCGCGCCCGTGCCGCGCGTGCGCCTGCTGCGGCAGAAGCTCATCGTCGCCCTGTCCCTGTCGGCGCTCGCGGTGCTCAGCCTGCCGGTCATGGCCATGATCACCGGCATCTACGTCTTCGGCTGGGCGCGCCTGCGGCTGCCCGCGACCGACACGGCCCTGCCGAACGGCACCGCCCTCACCCGGCTGCTCATCATCGTCGGTTACACGCTCGTCTCCGAGCTGGTCGTGGCCGCGCTGGCGTTCCTGCTGTCGGTGACGACCGACTCACCGCTGGGGGCGGTCGGCGGCGCGGTCGGGCTGGTGATCGTGAGCAACATCATCGACGCGGTCACCGCGCTCGGGCACTGGCGGGAGTTCCTGCCGACGCACTGGCAGTTCGCCTGGACCGACGCGTTGCAGCCGGACCTCGTATGGACCGGCATGGTCAAGGGCATGGTGCTGTCGGCGTCGTACGCCGTGATATTTCTCGCGCTGGCCGTACGCCGGTTCCGCGACAAGGACGTTGTCAGCTGAGCACCGCAGGCGCGATGCTGGCAACGGGCCTCGCGCGTCGTACTCGGCTGGAGTGATCATGGAAGAGCTTCTGGTGTTCGGCGGATCGGGCAGTCGCCGTCTCACCTCGGCGATCTGCCGGCACCTGGAGGTCGAGCCCGGCGACGGTGAGGTCATCCGCTTCTCCGACGGCAACCTGTTCGTGAAGGCCAACCAGAACGTCCGCGGCCGGCACGTCTACGTCGTGCAGTCGACGGTGTTCCCGGCCAACGACAACTTCATGGAGCTGCTGTTCTGGATCGACGCGTTCAAGCGCGCGAGCGCCGCGTCGGTCACCGTGCTCATGCCCTACTTCAGCTACGGCAAGGCCGACAAGAAGGACGAGCCACGCGTCTCGATCCGCGCGCGGGTGTGCGCGGAGGCGATCGAGGCGGCCGGCGCGGCACGGGTGGTCACGATGGACCTGCACGCGCCGCAGATCCAGGGCTTCTTCACCCTGCCCGTCGACGACCTGTACGCCCTGCCCCTGCTGGCCGAGGCGATCGGCACGGGCGAGGACCTCGTCGTCGTCTCGCCGGACGTGGGCTTCGCCAAGCAGGCGCGCAAGTACGCCACGCGGCTCGGCGCACCGCTCGCCATCGCCGACAAAGAACGCGTCGACCACAGCGAGGCGGCGCGCGTCATCGACCTCATCGGCGACGTGGACGGCCGCGACGCGGTCATCGTGGACGACTTCACCATCACCGCCGGCACCCTCGCCGAGGTCGCCGAGGCGTTGATCGCCCGCGGCGCCCGCAGCGTACGCGCGGCGGTCACGCACGGGGTGTTCACCGGCAAGTCGATGGAACGGCTCGACGACAGCCCCATCTCGCGTCTCTACGTCACCGACACCGTGGAGAACCAGCCGGTGAGGCTGTCGGCCAAGGTGGAGACGGTGTCCGTCGCCCCCCTGTTCGCCGAGGCCATCGGCCGCATCCACCGCCGTGAGAGCATCAGCGTCCTGTTCCAGTGAACGCAGGGGCCGGGAGGGCGAGATGGGCATCTTCCGCCGGAAGAGTGACGGCGTGCCCGCCATCGCGTACGTGATCGCCGCCGACCGGCCCGTCCGGTACGGGGGAAAGGCTCCTCTGGAGCTGCGGCTCGCGGTCCAGGCTCCCGGCCGCGAACCGTTCCTCGCCGACCACCGGGAGGTGGTGGCCCGGGCCCGCTGGCCCTGGTCCGGCACCCTCCTGCCGGTACTCGTGGACGCGGACCGACCGGCGCTGGCGGGGATCCGTTGGCGCGAGGTGGCGGGCTTCGACCAGAGCGCGGTGCCGGAGTTCCAGGCGATGGCGGAGCGCTTGACCGGCGGTACGAACGTCCCGGGCGATGGCGGTCCACGGGATTCGGAGCCGGAGGACACGGTTCCCCCGGAGTACCGGCGGGAGTCGCGCGACACCGTGACGGAACTCGAACGCCTGGCGGCCCTGCACATGGTGGGCAGCCTGACCGACGCCGAGTTCGAGGCGGCGAAACGCCGGGTCCTCGACCTGGACTGACGTCGTCCGGCAAGACGCTCAGTAAGAGCTCCCGCGAGATGGCCCGGCCGGGAGTGGGCCCGGCCGGGCGTCGTCCGCTACTACGAGACGGGGCCGACGAGGCAGATGACCTTTCGGTCGCCCAGGGTCCACTGGGCCTTGGTCGGCGAGAAGTAGTACATGTCCAGCTGCTTCTTCGAGGTCGTGTGCTTCGCCTGGTACCGCTTGGTGCAGCCGCGTTCGGCGGCCGCGCCTGAGCTCGACTCACCGGGCCACGCGCCCTGCGGCAGGGAGAAGATCGAGAAGACCTTGTTGCTGCCCGGCGTGGTGCACGGCTGGGCCTGGACGGTCCTGACCTCGCCGGTCTGCGGTGCGACGCAGTCACCGACGCGCAGCGTGTCCGGGGCCGCCTTCTGCGTCGAGTTGATCTGACCGCTCGCATCGCGCTTGGGCTCGTGCCACTTGGACAGCGCGAACACGCCGACGCCGAGGCCCACGGCCCACAGCAGCGACAGGATGAGGCCGGTTACGGCCAGCCCGACGCCCTTGTCGCCCCGGCGGCGCGTGCGCACGAGTGCCGCGAGGCCGATGATCAGATTCAGCGGGATGGTGATCAGCAGGAAACCGAGGATCCCGAGGATGAGGGACGTGACGGCCAGGCCATTCGTGGAGCGACGGCGGTCCCGATCGGCCCCGCCGTCGGGGCCGGCGCCGTACCAACCCGGTTGGGTGGCGGGGGCTTGGAATGACATTGCTTGTTCCTTCCGGCGTGAGTGCGGGCGTTCTGCGGCCAGCTTTCGCCGTCGCCGTGCCGGATCGCTGTCGTTATGCTGTAGCGCACTGCGCTCTCACTGCCGCCCTTCGGGCGCTCTGACTGCCGCACGGTATCGGGCCAGCTCACGGGGGATGCCGGCCCGCGCGGAAAGGAAAACCGTGACCGAGCCGTCGCCGGCCGCACCGGTCCGTTTCGAGATCCTCGGCCCGCTGCGCGCCTGGCGCGCGGACACCGAACTGGACCTCGGACCGGGCAAACAGCGTGCCGTCCTCGCCGTGCTCCTGCTCAACGCGAACCGGCCCACGCCGACCGCGCGGATCGTCGACGCCGTCTGGGGGGACGAACCGCCCGAGAACGGTGTCAACGTCGTCCAGAAGTACATCGCGGGGCTGCGGCGGATCCTGGAGCCCGGCCGGTCGCCCCGCGCCCCCGGGCAGCTCCTGACGCTCACCGAGGCCGGGTACACACTCGTCGTGCCGCCGGGCCGTCTCGACGCCGAGGTGTTCACCGACCACGTCACGCGCGCCCGGACGGCGGGCCGCACCGCCGACGCCGCCGGGTACCTGCGGGGCGCGCTCGCGCTGTGGCGCGGCGAGCCGCTGGCCGGGCTGCGCGGCCCCTACTTCGACGCGGCGCGCGAACGCCTCGCCGAGGACCGCGCGGCGGCGGTCGAGGAACGCGCGCGGATCGAGCTGGACCTGGGCGAGCACGCGCGCCTGGTGCCGGAGCTGAGCCGCCTCGTCGCGGAGTTCCCCGTACGCGAGGAGCTCCGGTACCTGCTGATCCTCGCCCTGTACCGGTGCGGCCGGCAGGCGGAGGCGCTCGCGGCGTACCAGAGCGCGCGGGAGTTCCTCGCCGAGGAGTTCGGGGTCGAGCCGGGCGAGCGGCTACGGCAACTGCACCTGGCGATCCTGCGCTCCGACCGCACGCTCGCGCCGTACGCCGAGCCGCCCATGCCGGCACCCGCCCCGGTCGCGCCCACCCCACCGCCGCCGTTCATCCCCGCCGCTCCGGCCGCGATGGCCGTCGTGCCGCGTGTGTGGCGTCCGCCGCCGGCGCTCCGCGCGCTGGCGATCGCCGTGCCGCTGTTCAGCTTCGGCTTCCTGACCTGGGCGGCGCTGGCCTTCTTCGCGGCCCGGCGTCGCAGCCGGGCACTGGGGCTGGCCTCGGCCGGATACTTCCTGCTCGTGGCGGTGTTCGCCTTCACGATGGGCACCGGCAGCGAATCGGCCTGGGACAACGTCGGGATGCTGGCGCTGCTGCTCACGATGGTCGGCGGCACGGTGCACGTCGCCGTGCTGGTGCTCGGCACGTCCGCCCGGCGCGGGAACGCCCCGCCCGACCTGGACACGCTACGGTCGCTGGAGCTGCGGATCCGCCGCGAGCAGGCGCTCACGCTGCTCGACCACTACCCGCCGATAGCCCGCGAGCTGCGCATCGGGCGCCCGGACCTGTCGCGGGTGTTCAACGACGGCGGCCTCGTCGACATCAACGGCGTACCCGAACACGTGCTGGCCGCGCTGCCCGGCGTCACCGTGCCGCAGGCCCAGCAGATCGTGGCCCGCCGCCGCGTGACGGGCGGCTTCGCGTCCGTGGAGGACCTCATCACGTACGGGCTCCTGCCGGTACCGGTCGTCCGGGCCCTGTCGGACGTGCTGATCGCGGTCGCCGACGACACACCGGCCGCCGCTCCGGCCACGGAGCCGACGACGGATGGCCTGGCGCTGCCGCACTAGCAGATGCGTGGGGAGGCTCCCGTGATCAGTGATGAGGCACCGGCTGAGCAGGAACGTCGCATCGTTTCGGCGACCCGCACCGGGGCACTGGTCGATCTGTCCGTCGGCGACGCGGAACACGATGACCCTGCGAACGGCGCCCTATGGGATGGGACTCGAACCGTGCGCGCCGAGTTACTGATCGAGTTGCTCACCGCGGAAGGCACATCGGGAAGGCCACGGGCGATCAAGGTGCGAGGCGCCCGTATCGTCGGCCCACTCGATCTGGAAGCCTGCGAGCTCGCATGCCCGTTGCTGCTGCGCGACTGCTACATCGACGATCCCATCAACCTTGACGAAGCCACCGCGCCGGCGATCCGTCTGCCGGGCTGTCACCTTCAAGGCCTGTCCGCCAAGCGGGTACGCGTCCTCGGAAACCTGGAGTTCAACGACGGTTTCCTCGCCGGCGGCGAAGTCAGTTTGCTCAGCGCCCGCATCGGAGGTGCGCTCTGGTTGAGCGGGCTGCTGACCAATCCGGGCGGCGTGGCGTTGAGTGCCGGCGGGATCACTGTCGACCAGGACATGGTCTGCGTGCCGGGGTTCGCCGCCAAAGGAGAGGTCGACCTGTCCGGTGCTCGGATCGGAGGGCAGCTCGACCTCAGTGGGGCGCAGCTGATCAATCCCGATGGACGTGCGCTGCACGCCGACGGGCTCCGCGTTGAGCAAGGCATGTACTGCTCGGACGGGTTCACCGCACGCGGCGAAGTGAGCCTGCTCGGGGCTGACATCGGAGGGCCGCTCGTCCTCGCCGGGGCACGCCTGGCCAATCCCGGCAGACCCGCGCTGAACGCCGACCGGATCGGCGTCGGCCAGGGCATGTTCTGCTCGGACAGGTTCAGCGCGGAAGGTGAGATCAGCCTGATCGGCGCCCACATTGGCGGCGATCTCGTACTCAGCGGGGCGCGGCTGGCCAATCCCGGCGGACCCGCGCTGACCGCCGACCAGCTCACTGTCGATCACGGGATGGACTGCTCGGAATTCACCGCACGCGGTGAAGTGCGCCTGGTCGGTGCCCACATCGGAGAATTCGACCTCCACAACGCGGACCTGACCGAACCCGGCGAATACGCTCTGGCCGCCGACCAGATCAGCATCGCCCGGAACATGGACTGTTCGAAATTGTTCACCGCTGGCGGGGAAGTACGCCTGCGCGGCGCCAACGTCGGAGGACAACTCACCCTCTTCCGGGCAGCCTTGAACAACCGAAAGGGCAAGGCGCTGGACCTCAGGAGTGCGCGAGTCGCCGAGCTGGGACTTCGAGACGCCTCTTGTGAGGGGATCATCGACCTCACCAACGCTCGCGTCGGCGCCTTCGACGACGATCAGGCGAACTGGCCCCCGATCCTGCGGCTGCGCGGTTTCACCTACCAGACCCTGGAAAACGATCAAGTCAGCGTTCACGACCGCCTGCGCTGGCTCACCCGACACCCAGGCGGCTACACACCGCAGATCTACGACCAGCTCGCCGACGCGTACCGCCGCGCCGGAAACGCCGAGGCCGCCCGAAAGGTGGGCGTGGCCAAGCAGCGGCGACGCCGCAGTGCGCTCAACCCCCTCAACTGGCTGCTGTACGTCACCATCGGTTACGGCTATCGGACCTGGCTGGCCGCAGTCTGGCTGGCAGGACTCGCCGCGCTGGGTTGGTGGGTATTCGGCCGTGCCTACCCTCAGCACATGACCCGGGCGACGCCGAACGCGCCCGGCTTCCACGCGCTCGCCTACACCCTGGACGTGCTGTTGCCAATCGTCGATCTCGGCCAGGAGAAAGCCTGGACTCCGAACGGTTGGGCGGAGTACTGGACGTGGTCGCTGATCGCAGTGGGCTGGGTCCTGACGACCGCGGCGGTGGCCGGCCTGACCGGGATCTTCAAACGCGACTAGTCCGTTCGCGGGCCCAGAAGACCAGGCTCACGCTTCCTGGTGATCGGAATGTCGCGGGGACACTACGGTGCGGCGAATCAACGACTCAGGACACTAGGTGTGCCGTACGGGGACCGCTGGGTTCGTGGCGGCGGTCAGGGCGACGGACCTGGATCCGACCGCGATGACGCGCGCGTCAACGTCGGTGAAGCCGGCGGTCGTCGCGAGCGTGCGTGCGTCCTCCGCCGTGTGCGGCAGCGGTAGGTCGGCGGCGACGAGGTCGGCGAACACGTCGGAAGGACGGAACCCCGACGCCACCGGCAGGGTGAAGGCCACGCGTCCGCCGGGCCTGAGCGCACGTCGCCAGTCGGACAACGCCCGCGGGCCCAGGAAGTGGAGCGACGAGGCGCACACGATCAGGTCGAGGCCCGCGTCGGCCACGGGCAACGGCACCGCCGGCCCGACGCGCCAGTCGATCGCATGCTCAAGCCCGAGCCGTACGGCGCGGGCTCGGCCGGCCGCGATCATCCCGGCCGAGAGATCGACGGCCAGGATCGGCGTCGCCGCGGGCGCGCGTGTCCGGGCCATCGCCAGCGCCGCCGCGCCGCTCCCGCACGCGACATCGGCGATCCTGTCCTGCCCCGCCGACGTGGGCATCAGCGCGAGGAGGGCACGGGCGACGTCGTCGTGATGATCGTCGTCATAGTCTTCGGCCAGCTCGTCGAACGCCCGCGCCATCCAGGCCGGATCCGTCACGGGCACGGTCAGTCGCGGCGGCGCATCGGGTGGTCGTCGGGTATCTCGACGACGCAGATCCGTACGCCGTCGGGGTCGGCGATCCACATCTCGATCAGGCCCCAGGGCTCGCGCTCCGGCTCGCGCAGCACGCGTACGCCGTCCAACTCGCGCCGGGTCGCCGCGATGTCGCGGACCTGGAGCCAGAGCTGGAGACCTTCGGCGGGCGGCGTGTCGGCGTGCCCGGCGACCTCCAGGTAACCGCCGCCGATGAAGAAGACGGTACCCACGCCGTCCGGCGTCGCGAACTCGCGGAAGATCGGCAGTTTCAGTGTGTCGCGGTAGAAGGCACGGCTGCGGTCCAGGTCGGTCGGCCGCAGCAGCACCCGGCTGGCGAGAACCTCCATGCCGCCACCGTACGGCCCCCGCAGGTCAGGGCACCAGGCACAACTCGTTGAGCTTCGCTGCCATGCGGCCACCGTACGGCGGGCCTCCGGCGGTGGTTATCGCCGGTGCCGGGGAAGGAGTCCTCTACGGCCGGATCGACACCGCCCGGCCGCTCGGTCGAAGGGGGCAGTCATGCAGGACGAGCTGGCACAGTTGACGGGCTTCGTGTACGAGATCGGTCTGCTGAAGCGCTACAAGCGCACCGGCTGGCTCGTCGCGGGCGTCCGCGATCCGGAGAGCATCGCGGACCATTCGTTCCGCGCCGCGGCCCTCGCGTCGATCGTCGCCGTGCTGGAGGGGGCCAGTCCCGAGCGCGCCGCGCTGCTCAGCATCTTCCACGACAGCCAGGAGACCCGGCTGACCGACATCCCCTACCTCGCCAAGGCGTACGTCAAGCGCGCGCCGAACGAGCAGGTGACGGCCGAGCAGACGCGCGGCCTGCCGGCGGCGGTGGCCGACATGATCTGCGGCAGCGTCGCGGAGTACGAGGACAAGACGAGCCTGGAGGCGCGCTGCGCGCGGGACGCGGACAAGCTGGAGTGCCTGGTCCAGGCGATCGAGTACCGGGAGCAGGGCAACCAGAACATCCAGCTCTGGATCGACAGCTCGCTCGCGGCGCTCCAGACGGCGTCCGGCAAGAAGCTGGCCGACGAACTGCTGCGCACCCGCTCACTCGACTGGCTCGACCGCTTCTTCAACGGCGACGACACGGCCTCGCTCGGCGAGTAGGGGCTAGACCGTCCAGAGGCAGTACATGCGGTGCCCGGTCGCCACCGCGTGCCGGGCGACGGGCGCCAGGCCCCGTACGGCGGCCTCGGTGTGCCATCCGGGGTCCGAGGCCGACGCGGCGGCCAGGGCGCGGGTGAGCGTGTCGGTCACGGTCAGCACGCCGCACTCGGCGACGCCGGCGTCCTCGTCGACCAGTTCGGCGACGCCGGCGCCGTGCCGGGGGTCCGCGGTGATCTCCGCCTCGGTACGGCCGGTCAGGAGCGACTCGATGGCGGCGAGCGCGGCCGGGGGGATCCCCTCGTCGCGGAAGACGGGCCGCGGGCAGCCGGTGGTGAGGACCCCGGCCGCGGCCCGGTCGTCCTCGGCGACGAAGAACTCATACAGCAGAGACATGGGCACCCCGGTCAGGCGAGGGAGGCCGACAGCACGTCGGCGGGGCTGAGCAGGTCCGGCCGGCTGGACATGTGCTGGTCGGCGTCCTCGATCCGCCAGCGGGCGTCCAGGAGGAGCGGCAGGGCGGGATGCGGGCCGGGCAGGCAGAGGCGGACGCGTGCGGCGGTGAAGGTGGCGAGCGCGGCGCGGAGGGTGGCCGCCGGATCGGCGCCGTCGGCGGTGACCAGGTGGAAGAGGCGGTCCGGTCCGGCGATCCCGGCGGCGGCGACCGCGTCCCCGTCGCGGACGAGCAGCCCGGTGGCGCCCGGCGTCGCGGCCCAGAACGCGTAGTCGGCCGACCGGTCGCGCCCGTTCAGCTCCCGCTCGGCCGCGGCCGCCACGGCCGCCGGCACCCGCTCGACGGGAGTCCCGGCGAGCGGCGGCCCCTCCAGGTAGAGCAGTGGCCAGCGTGGCACCATGCCGTACCGGACATAGAGCGACATGGCCCGCGGGTCCCGCGAGGCGAAGGTCGACCGTTCCCCGCCGGCCTCGAACCCGGCGTCGAACGCGGCGTCCAGCAGGCGCCGCCCGGCGCCGCCGCCGTGCCGCGCCGGATCCACGAACAGGTCGCACAGCAGCGTGAGCCCATCGAGGCACCGGACCGCGCAGTACCCCGCCGCCGCCCCGTCCGCCGCCGCGACGAGGAACCGCCCGTGGGCGCGCAGGTGAGCGACGTAACGCGGATCCGCCCCGTCACCGTCGTCGTTGGCCAGCGCGATCCGCGCGATCGCCGGCAGATCGCCGTCCGCCGCGCCCCGTACGTCCATGGCGGCAGGCTAGCCGCGTCACTCGGTCGGCGCGTACGCGGCGGATCCGAACAGGACGCCCTCCACGTAGTCCTGGTCGTTCAGGGCCAGGGTGAACAGCCCCGTCACCTGGTCCCAGACGAGGCCGCCCTCGCGGAAGACGGCGAGCAGGTCTCCGTCCCGGGAGGTCCGCAGCCGGTGGGCCACCGCGCTGCGCTCGGGGTAGGTCGACAGCCAGGCCAGGAAGACCTCCCACTCACGTGGGCGGCGGCTGCCGGCGATGCGCTCGACGACCTCGTCGTCGGTCAGCACACGGCGCTCGCCGATCTTCTCCAGAAGCCGCCAGCGGTCGGGCCGCCGGGAGTTCTTGTCCCAGGCATGGCCGAAGGCGTACACGACCCGGTCCGCGGGCTGCCCGTTGGGCTTGGCCACGACGACGAAGAACGCCTCCCACGCGTCCGCCGGGCTCATCCGGCCGATGGTCCGGTGGATGGTCTCCAGGTCCTCCGCCGCGGTGACCGTGCCCCGGCCGAGGTCGCTCCGGAACGTGGTGAGGTTCGCGGTGACGTACGTCGGCGAGGTCGTGTAGACGGTGTTCGCCTGCCGGGCCACCTCGGGGGGCATGGACCGGGCCAGCGACCGCACATTGCGCCGCACCGCGGCCGAGGAGACCTCCGGCGCCGCGGCGACCTTCTCGGTCACCTCCTCCAGCCGGTCGAGGCCCGGGCTGCGTACGGCCGTGAGCGCGACGAGGTACTCGATGAAGGCCGGGTACCGGAAGCGCAGCGCGCCGGTGCCGTCGTGCCGCAGCAGCTGCTCGGCGATCAGGAGACCGAGCACCTCCCGCTCGTTCCCCCGCAGCCGGGGCGAGCGCTCGGCGATCAGACGCAGCGCCGTCTGCTCGGGGATCCGCGCCTCGGGAGTCCGCACCGCCGCGAGCGCCAGGTCGCCCGCCAGCTCCATGAACACCGTCGCGGTCAGTCCGGAGATCCCCTGGGCGGCGATGTTGGACCGGCGGCGTTCGAAGTATTGCTGGAGGACGTTCTCACCGAGCGCGTCCCCGAACCTGACCGGCCCCTGGAACTCGTACGCCTCCGAGAGCACCCGCAGGTTGAAGGGGACTGAGAGCGCCTCCGTGCCGTCCGGGGTACGCGAACCGACCAGGGAGTACTGGTATGCCTCGGAGTAGCGGGTGAGGGCCTGCCCGAGCTCCTCGTCCGAGAAACGGGCCAGGCGGTCCTTGAAACGCACGACCGACCGGCCTTCGAAGACCGAGATCCAGCGTTCCCAGGTGTCGTCGCGCGCGGTGAAGACCAGGAGTACCGGGAAGGCGAGCAGCCGTCGCCGGTCGGCGGCCGCGTTCAGCTTGCCGAGCGTCTTCAGCAGCTGGACGATCGCGCGCCGGCTCTCGGGGTTGTCGGCCTCGTCCAGGCCGTCGACGACGTACACCAGCGGCATGCCCGTCTCGACCAGCAGGTCGAGGGGGTCCTTGCCGCCGAGGTCCCGGAGGACCTCATTCAGCTCGTGCACGCCGGGGTCATCGGCCGTCCGCGCCACGCAGAAGAAGGCCTCGTCGGCGAGCGCGAGCTGGGTGGCGAGCATGGTCTTGCCCGATCCGGGAGGGTCGAGCACGAGCACGATCTGGGGAGGGACGTCGCGGTCGACCGCCTGCTCGCCACGGTGCCGGAAGGTGCGGCGTCTGGTGAGGCGTTCGAGGGCGCCCGGGGCGACGGCGCGTGTCACCGTCGCGAGGTCGCGGTCGAGGGCCCGGCGTACGTAGATGAGCTGATGGTTCGGCAGCTTGTTCCGGCGCAGGAACGCCGCGGACGCACGGCGGCCGACGGCACGGGCGTCGCGGATCGCCGCGACGCGATGCCGGGCCTCCGCGCGGGCCTCGGGTGCGTCCGGCTGGGTGACGGCCCGGTTGCGGACCAGGGTGAAGTCGCCGCCCTGGTCGCGATTCTGGCTGTGCGGCAGTGGCCGGGACCGGCTTTCCAGCATCTCTCGCAGGGTGCGGTAGATGGTGTCGAGGTCAAGGAGCTCCGGGCCGCCGGGCAGCCCCTTCCGCAGCAGGGACACGAGCTCGCCGGTGAAGGCCGTGTAGGTCTCGCCGGGCACCGCGAGCGCCCAGTCTTCCGCCGCGGTGAGCAGGTAGGTGCCGACGATGGTCGCCTTGCCGATGATGGGGTCGGAAGTCCCGGACATTCCCGCGAGGGCGCTGTAACAGCTGTCGAGGATCACTATTTTCCGGCGGGCGCCGCTTTCGTGAACGCGTTTACGTATGTGCTGGTACGGCACCGCCGTGTAGTCCACCGCCTCCGGCCGGGAATCGGTGAGCGCGAGATGTAACTCCAGCTTTTCGTCCAGAAGCCCGTGCCCCGCGTAGTAGACCAAGAGGGTGTCCTGTGCCTCCTGCGCGGCCTTCGCCACCGCCTCGACGACGTCGGGAACGTGGGCGGGATCGGCCACGACGCGGCAGTTGGCTTCGTGCACTCCCCAAAGATCCGGCTCACACAGCAGCTTTTTCAACGCCTCGAGATTGTTCGCGACGTTCGGCAGCTCGTCGAGCGCGGTGTACCGGGCCGTGCCGATCAGCACGACACGCGACGTCCTAGCGTCCGGCAGCGTCACCGTCGGAGCCTTCCAGCATGTGGGTGATCTGCGCCGGATCGGTGACCTCGCCGCCGATGCGCACCGTGCGGCCCGAGACCTGGATGACGAGCGGCGGGGTGGAGGTGCGGGTGCGGCGCCAGCTCGCGATGGCGAGAGCGAGGTTACCGAGCGAGAAGCCGCTTTCCAGGGCGAGCTTGACGACCTCGAAGGCGGTGCCCATCTGGCCGGACCCCGGCCGAGCGTGCTCGAGTGTGACCCGGGCGCTCTGGACGATCGTGGGCCTGCCCTTGAGCCAGGCGCCGAGGGACGTGATCTCCCGCTCCGGATCTTTACCTTCGAAGCCGATACGAATCTCCATCGAGACCCCCTCCGTCGCCCCTACCACGGTACTGAGACGCGAGGAGAATGGCGTGAAGTTCCAGCCGGTCAGCCCCTAATTGTGCGGAAAACGAGCGCGGTCCGCGACAATGCCGAATTCGGCGCGGCCATTCCTCATGCGATGGCCGTCCGTATCGCGGCGAGGTAGCCCGCCAGCAGAGCGTCGGCGGTGCGGCCGACCATGTGGTCGCCCGGCAGGAAGCGCTCGGTGTGCAGGCCGGGGGCGTCGGTGGCGTCCGGGGGTGCCGTGCCGATGAACATCATCAGGCCCCGCGTCACGTCGCAGTAGTGGGAGAAGTCGTCCGCGCCGTACGAGCGGAAGCCCGCGTCGACGGTCACGCCGTCGTCGGTGAGGCGGCCGGCCGCGTCGGCGGCCAGGGCCGGGTCGTTGACCAGCACCGGCTCTCCGGGCGAGAAGTGCGCGTGGCCCTCGCAGCCGTGCGCGGCGGCCGTGTGGGTGACGATCTCGGTGATCAGCGACGCCGCGACGGCGCGGTCGGAGTCGCGCATCACGCGTACGGTGCCGCGCGCCGACGCGGTCTCGGGCACCACGTTGGCGGCCGTGCCGCCGCCGATCTGGCCGACCGAGCAGACCGCGCCGAGCACCGGGTCGAACCGCCGGCTGGCCAGGTGCTGGAGGCTGACGACGATCTGGCACAGGGCGAGCACCGGGTCACGTGCGACGTGCGGGTACCCGGCGTGGCCGCCGAGTCCGGTGACCGTCACCTCGAACTCGTCGGTGGCGGCGTTGACCGGCCCCGGAGTGACCGCCACGACTCCGTCGGCCAGGCGCGGCTGCACGTGGGCCGCCACCATCGCGCGTACGTCGTGGTCGGTCAGGATTCCGGAGCCGACGATGTCCTCGGCGCCCGAGGGCGAGGTCTCCTCGCGCGGTTGCAGAACGGCGAGGATCGGCACGTCCACGCCGATGCGCTCGGCGGCGCGGCAGACCGCGACCAGCGCGGCGAGGTGGACGTCGTGGCCGCAGGCGTGCATGGCGTTGTTCGCCGACGCCCAGGGGACCCCGCTGCGTTCGATGACCGGCAGGGCGTCCAGCTCCGCCCGCAGGGCGACCGCCGGACCCCGGTCGCCGATCCGTACGACCCGTCCGGTGTCGGCGGCGCGCTGTCCGGGTCCGGCGCCGAGCGCGCGTACGACCTCGGCCGCGGTGTCGGCCTCGTCGCCCGACAGCCGCGGGTCGGCGTGCAGCCGGTGCCGCAGCGCGACCGCGGCCGGCAGCTCGTCCGCGATGGCCGCGCGCAGCTTGAGATGCAGTTCGTTCAGCTCGTCCATCAGTGCCGCTCCTCCAGCCCGTACACGCGGCGGGCGTTCTCGCCGCCGGCCAGCCGCGCGATCCGCTCCGCGTCCTTCTCCGTCCAGACCCCCTCGTCCAGCCCGGACCGCAGTAAGTCCGACAGTCCTCGGCGGAACAGCAGGGAGCCGAGGTGGAACAGCTCGGGCAGGCCGTAGGCGTCGGAGGAGAACAGGAACTTGCCGAACGGGGCGAGTTCGAGCAGCTCGGCGATCAGCGCCGGCGCCCGGTGCCCGACGCCGTGCGTGGCGAGCCCGACGTCGACGAAGACGTTCGGGAACACCTGCGCGAGGTACCCGGCGTGCCGGTGGAACGGGTAGTTGTGCAAGAGCATGATCGGTGTGCCGGTGGGTTCGATCGCGCGCAGCAGCCCGGTGAGCAGCAGCGGGTCGCAGCGGTGCAGGTCGAGGTCCGCGTCGCCGTGCCCGACGTGGAACTGGATCGGCAGCCGCAGGTCGACGCCGCACCAGACCAGGAACGCCTGGAGGGTCGGGTCGGCGAGCCGCACCGGGGCGCCGGCCTCGATCGCGGCGAGCCAGCGCCCGGCCGCCGCCGTGACCTCGGCGTCTCCGGGGCGGTCGGCGGGCAGGTCGAGGCCGACCCGGTACGCCGCGACGGACTTCAACCCGGCCGCCGAGGCGGCGCGCACGGCCAGCCGCTCACGGAACGCGCCGGCGAACCCCTCCGCGCCCGCACCGGCCTCCGCGACCTCCTCGGCCACCTGTTCCAGCCGGACGATCTCGTGCGCCGTCGCTCCCGCGAGAGCGCCGAGCTCGCCGGGCGTGAGAAGCGTGTCCATCGGGTAGCCGGTGTCGACGCAGAGCGCGGCCAGCCCCGCCTCGCGTAGGAAGCGCCGGTTCACCTCGGCGAATCCCAGGTCGGCGCGGCGCGCGAGGTAGTCGTCGGCGGGCGCGTGCGGAGGCAGGTCCAGCACCGGCGCGCACCAGCGGCGTACGGCGAACCCGAGCTGGGAGTCGAAGAGCGTGCCGCCGAGCGGGCCGGGGCCCTCCGCCTCGGTGAGCAGGGACTCGAACGCGCTCCGGTCGAGGTCGCGGCCTGCCACGCCGTGACAGTGATGGTCGACGAGACGGAGGTTCGCCACGAAGGGCAGCGGCGAGGGCACTCGGTCATTCCTCCTCTCTCGGACTGATCACTGACCCACTGTTACCCGCCTTTCGCCCGTATACGGCGTGCTCTCGCTCACGCTCCTTGCCGAGACGGTCGCGACGCCGTACAAGGTGTACGTGGCGGACGAGAGAGCGAGCGTCATGGACCAGCAGGAGCGGGCGCGGCGGGCGGCGGCCGCACGGCAGGTGGCCGGTGACCTCGCCGCGAGGGACATCACCGGCATCGCGGTCACGTGGGTGGACACCTCCGGCGTCACGCGGGTCAAGGCGGTGCCGCTCTCGCGCCTGGAGCACGCGGCGGCCTGGGGCATCGGCATGTCCCCCGTGTTCGACGCGTTCCTGGTCGACGACTCGATCACGAGCGGTCGCTTCGCGGGCGGCCCCGTCGGCGACCTGCGGCTGCACCCCGACCTGGACCGGCTCACCGTGATGGCCGCCATGCCCGGCTGGGCGTGGGCGCCCGCGGACCGCTACGACCAGGAGGGGCGGCGGCATCCGCTCGACGCGCGCTTCCTGGCCCGGCGCGAGGTCGAGCGGCTGGCCGCCGAGGGCCTGGCGGTCAAGGCCGCGTTCGAGGTCGAGTGGGCCGTCTCGCTCGGCGACGGCGACGAGTTCACCCCCGCCTGCTCCGGTCCCGCGTACGGCATGACGCGGCTGGCCGAACGGTCGGACTACCTGCGCGACGTGGTGGAGGCGCTGTCGGCGGCGGGGGTCGCGGTGGAGCAGATCCACCCCGAGTACGCCGCGGGACAGTACGAGGTGTCGGTCGCGCCCGCCGGCCCGGTCGCCGCGGCCGACACGTTCGTCCTGGTCCGCGAGACGATCCGCGCGGTCAGCCTGGCCCACGACCTGCGCGCGACGTTCGCCCCCAAGGTGGTCGCCGACGGCGTCGGCAACGGCGCGCACGTCCATCTGAGCCTGTGGCGCCAGGGCGAGAACCTGATGTCCGGCGGCGCGGGCCGGTTCGGCCTGACGGCGGACGCCGACGGTTTCGCCGCGGGAATCCTGTCGCGGCTTCCGGCGCTCCTGGCGATCGGCGCGCCGTCCGTCGCCAGCTACCTGCGGCTCGTGCCCTTCCACTGGGCCGGGGCGTACGCGTGCTGGGGGCTGGAGAACCGGGAGGCGGCGCTGCGGTTCGTCACCGGCGCGGTCGGCGACCGGGACCAGGCGGCCAACCTGGAGGTCAAGTGCTTCGACGGGGCCGCCAACCCCTACCTCGTCATGGCGGCGCTCCTGGCCGCGGGCCGCGCGGGCCGGAACGGGGACGAGGCGCTCCCCGAGCCGATCGACGTCGACCCGGCGTCGCTCGACGACGTCCCCCCGTTGCCGCCGTCGCTGGACGAGGTGGTCGAGGCGTTCGAGGCCGACGACGTGCTGAGAGAGGCGCTGGGCGAGGAGCTGATCGACACCGTCGCGGTCGTCCGGCGGAGCGAGATCGCGCTGTTCGACGGCCTGCCGCCCGAAGAGATCGCCGCGCGCACGCGGTGGAGGTACTAGACCGGCGAAAACAGCATGGCATGATGACGCGCGTGTCCGATCCGGCGGGAGTGGTCCTCCGTAGGTACGCCCAGTTCGCGCTCGACCGGCTGGTCACGACGGTGCCGGCGGCCGTCGTGCTGGTGCTCGGCCTGCGCTGGACGCTGCACCTGCCCCGG
Organism: Actinoallomurus iriomotensis; assembly: GCF_030269445.1. Lineage (GTDB taxonomy): Bacteria > Actinomycetota > Actinomycetes > Streptosporangiales > Streptosporangiaceae > Actinoallomurus > Actinoallomurus iriomotensis. The sequence goes on along the minus strand of NZ_BSTJ01000009.1, from coordinate 511,640 downwards.
AACGAGGGCCGGATGACGCCCGCGTACCTCGCGATGGCCGGCTTCCTGCTCGTCGTCCTGGTCGGCAACTGGTTCGTCGAGGTGTGGGTGCCGCACCGCTGGCTCGGCGGCACCCCGGGCATGCGCTGCCTCGGGCTGCGGGTGGTGACCGAGCGCGGCGAGACGCCCGGCCTGCGCGCGTACCTGATCCGCTGGGCCATGATGATCGTGGACGGCTACTTCTTCGGCCTGGTGGGGGCGCTCTCCATCGCGCTCAGCCCGCGTCACCAGCGGTTCGGTGACATGGTGGCGCGCACTCTCGTCGTACGCCGCGCCTGAGCCGGGTTCACTCGACCAGGCGGCTCTCCCAGGCCCAGATGGCGACCTCGGTACGGTTGCGGACCCCGAGCTTGCGCTGGACGCCGTTCAGGTGCGTCTTGACCGTGGACAGTGAGATGACGAGCGCGTCACCGATCTCGGCGTTGGTCATGCCGCGGGCCACGGCCCGTACGACCTCCAGCTCGCGCGTGGTCAGGGGCTCGGCCGGCCGGGCCGCGCCGGAGGCCGGGCGGGCGAACCGCGCCAGCAGGCGCGTCGTGATCGACGGCGAGACCATCGACTCGCCCTCGGAGGCGGCGCGCACGGCCTCGACGAGGAGCCGCGGCCCGGCGTCCTTGAGCAGGAAGCCGCACGCGCCCGCACGCAGCGCCGAGTAGACGTTCTCGTCCTCGTCGTAGGTGGTGACGACCACGACGCGCATCGGCTGGGGCACGTCCGGGCCGGCCAGCAGGCGCGTGGCCTGGATGCCGTCGATGCGCGGCATGCGGATGTCCATGAGCGTCACGTCGGGCCGCAGTTCGCGGGCCAGGCTCACCGCCGCCTCGCCGTCGGGCGCCTCGCCGACCACGTCGATGTCGGGTTCGGCGTCGAGGATCAGCCGGAACCCGGTGCGCACCATCGCCTGGTCGTCGGCGACGAGGACGCGGATGCTCATGAGTCCTCGTTCCTCGGAGGAGAGACCATGGGCGCCGCGTCGCCTGTTCGCTCACTGCGTTCGCTCATGGGGCTCCTGGCGGTCGAGGGGGAGGCGTACCGTGATCCGCCATCGTCGTCCGGACTCCGCACCGGCGCGGAGTGTACCGCCGAGCGCGCTGACGCGTTCGCCCATGCCGACCAGCCCGTACCCGGATCCCCCGCCGGACGGTTCGCGGGCGCCGTCGTTGAGGACCTCCAGGTGGAGCACGTCGGCGGCCGGGTCGTGCTGCACCCGCGCGGAAACGCGTACGTCCGTCGCGTCCGGCGCGTGCCGGCGGACGTTGGTCAGCGCCTCGAGGACCACCCGGTGGACCGTCGTGATCAGCGCGGGCGCGGGATCGAGCCGGTCCAGGTCACCGGGCAGGTCCGTGACGACCCCGTCGTGGCCGGCGGCGGCGTCGAGCACGGCCGCGCGGATGCCGGAGGCGGGCGGCGCGGGCTCCTGGCCGGTGTCCTCACGGAGCATGCCGACGAGCCGCCGCATCGCCGTCAGGGCGTTCGATCCGGCCTCCTCGATCTCGCGGAAGACGTCGTCGTCCGGCTCGGCCGACCGGCCGGCGAGCACCCGCGCGGCCTGGGCCCGTACGACGATGCCGGTGACGTGGTGCGCGACGAAGTCGTGCAGCTCGCGGGCCATGCGCAGCCGTTCGGCCGTACGGGCCTCGGCGAGGGCGGCCCGGCGGCGGGTGTCGGCGTCGCGCAGGATCAGGCCGACGGCCAGTGAGCCGCCCCACAGCAGTGCGGCGGGTACCGCGATCAGCGCGGTGGGCGATCCGACGCCGTACCGCAGCACCGGGGCGGCGGTCATCGCGACGCCGCCGCAGACGGCGAGGCCCACGGCTGCCGTACGGCCGGTCCGCCGGCATCCGGCGCCGACGAGCAGGGCGAGCGCGAGCGTCTCGGTGACGCCCGGAGCCGTGGCGGACGGGTGTGCCAGGGCGGCGATCGCGGTGTCCAGCAGGCTGATCGCGACGACACCGCCGCCGAGCGGCCCGATCCAGTCGGTGAAGCGGCGGCGCAGCACGGCCAGTACGGCCGCCACCGGCCCGAACGCGGTCGCCGTCGCGGTGGCCAGCCCCGCCGCGAGGCCGCCCGTACCGGAGGAACCGGCGACCGCCACACTGTCGGCCACCAGGCACAGCGCCAGGGCGGCGATCTCGGCGACGATCGGGCCACGGCGGACGACGGTTCCTGCTGGGCCGTCCTCAGATCGCGCACCGGTCATGCCATCGAGGATGCCGTCTTCTTCCGGTACCCGGATCGGCCGAAAGTTCGAGAGAACGGCGCCAGGACCGAACCCGCGACCGAGGCGGACCGGGGCGACCGCTCGGCAGGATGCGAAGCGACCGGAAACGCCGACAGAGAAGGTGGTTCGATGATGTCCGAGGAGAGGGAGCCCTGGCCCGCCGACGACCCGTGGTACCGGTTCACGCCGAGGAACCTCGCCGTCGGTTACCTGAGCCTGTTCGCCGCGCTGATCTGCCTGGGCTGGAGCGTCATGAGCCTGCTCGACGACGACACCGGCGTCCGGCAGACGATCTTCTTCGCGATATTCGGAGCGGTCGCGGTGTTCTGGCTGGTCCGCACCACGAACGGCCTCAGGGTGCTCCTGCGCCGCCGTTCCGGCCGGTAGTCACGTCGAGGTCTTCGAGCGGGCCACCTGGTGGAGGGCGTCGAGGCCGGGCGCCTCCCGCTCGGTCGCGTCGGCCGCGATCCGGCCGGCGCGCGGATGCTCGGGTGCGCCGATCCAGTGGTGCAGGGCCGCCAATGCGGTCAGCCCCTCCTCCTTCGCCCGTTCGAGCCGGAGGAACCACGGATACTCGGCGAGGTTCCCTTCGGCACCCGCGTCGACGCGTGCGACGAAGTGGGCGGCGTCCCCGCTGACCGACGCCCACAGATAACCGATGACCTTCTCGTCCTTGGTGACCGGAAGATAGCGGACCGGTGATTCGGTCCGGAACCCGTATCCCCGCCGCCGCAGGGTGAACGGCGACAGCTCGGCGTCCGGCGCGGTCTCGTCCGGGAAGTCACTCACGACATCGGCCTCCGTGAGTCAGTGTGGGAGCACGACGCCGTAAAGGTCCGTCGTACCGTCGGGATTCACCGTCACGCGCGTGATCCGGTAGGGCGTTCCGGGCGCGAGAGTGATCTCGTACATGTCATTGAACGCCGAGCACAGTCCACGCGTTCCCGCAGGCAGGTCGAGGTGGAGGGTGTAGGGGTACCGCCCGGCGGCATCGGTATGGGCCCAGTATCCGGTGTCGCCCAGCGAGACCGACATGAAGCCGGGCTCCACCTGCACCGTGTTCTCCAGCGCCTTCAGGTTGTCGGGGTTCTGCCGGTCGAAGCCCTCCATGAAGTAGACGCTCCGCAGGCTACGGCTGGTGGCCACCCCTTCCGGCAGCTGCTTGTCCGTCAGCTGCTGCAACTGCGCGATCGTCCCGCCGAGCTCATCGACGGTCGGAAAGTGGCCGTAGTTCACATACAGCTCACGCACGTAATGCATGTTGCTGTGGAGGTAGCTCTGCCAGTACTGCAGGCGTTCCCCCATCGACTCACTGGCCAGAAGATCCCTGCGGAGGGGGGCGAGCTCAGGCGAATCACTGAAGATGATCGAGTGATAATTCACCCTCATGGGATCGTCGAAGAGGGCGAGGGGCGCCCCGGGCGTGATCCCGTCCCACCACTCGCCCAGCTCGGCAGGAGTCCGCCCGTTGCTCCTCATCCTCAGGATCGTGTTGTACGGCCAGGGGGTCCGCTGATAGTTGGTGACCACGCCGAGGTCGTCGAAGGCGACATCGCTGAAGTGCACGGTCCCGAGGTATGCGTTGCCGTAGCGCGCCACGTCATCGGCGGAGGCGAAGCGACGGATTCCGTCGTCCCCGAGCCGGCCCGGCATCGAGGGAACGTGTTCCGCGTCGGGAACGGCGATGCGCCACGCGGAGTCCGGCATGTGGAGGTGTACGTCGCCGTTCGGGCCGATCCGGGTCTCGCCCGTCGGATAGATGATCGGCGTGAGGGTCTCGTTGGCGATCGCTCGGGCGACACCGTCGTCGAGCGGCGTGACCGAGCGGAAGACATGGCCCGCGGCCCTGTAGTTGCCGATCAGCCTGCCCAGGGCCTGCGGCTCCAGACCATGGGCGCGGAGGAACTCGTCGACGCTCCCGCCGGAGACACCGAAGTCGTGCACGCCCTGAAGAGGGCGGATGGAGGGCGCCGCGGACGCGTCCGCCGCGTTCACCTTGTACAGCTCACCCGACTCGAGCCTGAGCGCGATCTTGTCCCGGAACTCCCAGTAATCCTTGGGCAGTCCGTAGGACGGCTTGGGAGACGGTGGGATGGACAGATCCGTCGCGAGGGACTTGAGGTGCCGGATCGCGCGGGGTGGAGCATCGGCGGCCGGCGGGTCGGCGAGGAAGAGCCGGCGGGCGGGCTCCTGCGTGCCGATCCGCTCCTCGGGCGGGAGTCGCTGTTCGGCCAGCACGTGTGCGGGCGTGTCGGACCACGTGATGACCTGACGGTGTCCGACCAGGTCCGACACGTCGACCGCGGTGCCGGTGCGGAACACCACCTCGGTCGAGCCCAGGTGACCCGCACCCTCGGTCAGCACGCTCCCCACGGTGACGTCCTCACCGGCCGCGAGTGCCGTGAGGTGGTCGTCCGCCGGGCGGGCGTACACGGTGGTGTCGCCCTCGACCTGGAACGGGCCCAGTGCCTCTTTCGCCGCCTGTTCCCTCCCGGCCGCCTCGGCGCGGACCTGGGGATCGTCGCTGTGCAGCCCGTCGTTCAGCCGCTTGATCCCGTCGGGCGCCAGCACGTCCTCGACCGCCGCGCGCTGCTCCGCGGGCAGGTCGCGGGCCCATGCCTCCGTCGTACCGCCGAGGGCGCGGCTGCGGTGCGTCAACCAGTCCGGTGTTCCCGGCCGGCCGGTGGGACCGTTCTTGGCGAAGGCGCCGATGCCGGCCATCGCCAGGCCGGCCTCGACGGCCTGCACCGGATCGACGTGGCCGTGGTCGAACGCCAACTGGGTGGCCATCGTCGCGGCGGTGCCCGTGCCGGCGGTGACCCCGAACCGAGCGGCGACACCGGTGAGGCCGGGCGCGTTCATCGCGTCGGCGACCGCGGTGACGGGGCCGTACCGGCCGGCGAGACGGGTGATCCCCGCTTCGATGCCACCGGCGACCACGCCCATCGTCACGCCTTCGCCCGCGGACAGGAGCGTTTCTCCGACGTTCCAGCCGTGCTGCAGATGCTCCTGTCGCCATGCCTCCTGGTGCGCGGCGTCCAGCGCGACGAACACCAGCACCGCCTTGCTGCAGGAGAGAAGGAAGAGGTACAGCTTCCGGCCCTGGAAGGCGATCTGGATCCGGGCGAGCAGCGCACCGCCGGGTCCGAAGCTGGTGAGCAGCGTGAGGCCGACGATGAAGACGGCCGAGTAGACGAACTGAAGCTGGGCGGCCGCGATCGTGTTGGCGACCGTCCGGCAGTTGTCGCCGAGGCCCTTGGCGTCCGCGCTCAGCCGCGACAGCACGCCGTCGTGGCCGGCCAGGGAGTTCACGGCCCGGGTGTAGGCGTCGGTGGCCTCGCCGCCGTTGGCGGCGACCACCGTGTTCGTGTGGCGGGCCAACGCGGCGCCCGCCTGGTTCAGGGCGGCCGAGACGTCGTGCAACGCTTCGTGGATCCGGGCGACCTTGTCGGAGTGCCCGTCGGCCCACTCGCACTGAAGCCCGAGCATCTCCAGCAGTCCCAGCGCCGTCCTCACCGCACCGGGCGCCGGAATGGGGTGGATGATGCTGTCCGGCAGTGCTTCGAGCTGGTAAACGTCGTCCTGGGCCACCTTGGCCAGCGTGCTCTGCGCACGCTGTATGTCCTCTGCGACGACCGCGGCCGAGGCGTTCTCCGCATCCTGGTAGTTCACCCCGGTGACGATCTGCCCGTGCCCGGCCACCCGCACGAGGTTCACGACGAGCACCAGGCGAGCCAGCAGGTCGTCCCGGGCCACCCGGAACCCCACCGACCCGCCCGAGCCGTTGAAGGCCGGGCGCCCGACGAAACCGTCGCTGCCGAAACACTGTCCGACCTCGACCAACGTGTCATGGAGGCGGTCCACCGCGTCGGCGAGCGTGTCACCGGCACCCAGGTACGCCCGGCCCGAACGTGCCCAGGAGGCGGGCGCCGCCTCGTAACCGCTCATGCGCCGGCCGCCCGGAACGGCGACAACGACAATCCGCACGTACGGCGACATTCGGCCATGATCGCCCAACCTAACCCCATAACGTCCGGCGCCGGTAGCCGATCGCGGAAGCGGTGAACCGGAGTTCAGGCGACCTTCGGAACGCGGTCCAGCTCGACGCCGAACAACGATCGGTAGGCGGCGAGCACCTCATCGTCGCCGGTGAGCTCCCGCTCGTCGCGCTCGGCGCCGGTCGTACGGATGAGGGTGCGTCCGCTCAGGGTCACGCGGCCCGACTCGGTGAGCATCGAGCAGACGACCGAGCGGGTGAAGTGCGACTTCGGTGAGGTGCGGTGCCACCAGCAGCCGGCCTCGAAGTCGCCCAGCGCGCGGGGCCGGGTCTCCAGGCGGTACGCCGGCCGGCCGTCCTTGCTGACGTCGAGGTCGCCCTCGGGCGTCTCGGCGATCCGGAAGACGCCGCCGGGATCCGGCTGGTCGCCCCGGACGTCCAGCCGCAGCGGGTGGTGCGCGTGGTCGCCGAAGCCGACGTCGGCGAGCCACGGTCCGACCCGCAGCGCCAGGTGGTCGTACGGCACGCCGAGCCGCTCACCGTCGAACACACGCGCCGCGAGGATCTCGACGTCGAAGCCGAGCGCGGCGAGCAGCGTCCCGAACGCCCCGCCCAACTCGTAGCAGAACCCGCCGCGCCTTCGGTCGACGACCTTGGCGACGAGCGCCTCGGGGTCCAGGACGATGTCCTCGCCGAGATGGATGCTCAGGTTCTCGAAGGGCACCGCGAGCAGGTGACGGAGATGCAGGTCGCGCAGCGCCTCGCCGTCGGGCCGCGCCGGGCGTGCGGCCCCGATCCGGGCGAGGTAGGCGTCCACCCAGGAGTCGTTCATGGCGCCATTCCCCCACACTGAGGGACGCGGACGCCATCGGCCGTGAGTCCTAGGCTCAGCCGCGGAACAACTCCGACCTCGGACCCATGATGATCCGGTCGCCGGGTACGAGAGTCCGCATGATGCCGCGCAGCCGGGCCTCGTCGATCGCGATGCAGCCCGCCGTCGGGGACGTGCCGCCGACGTGGAAGAAGATGGCCGAGCCGTGACCGGGCACCGGCTTGGGCCGGTTGTAGTCGATCACGGCCGCCTGCCGGTACGACCCGAGCTGCATGATGGTGGACAGGTCCTCATCCGTCTGACCACAGGTGCCCGAGTAGTAGTCGTTGTAGTGGCTCTCGCCGGGCGTGGCGCCCCAGCAGTCGCCGGACTCGCGCAGCGTGCGGTACGGCAGCCGCGTGCCGGGATTGCCCATGCCGAACGCCTGGGTGAAGGTGAAGGAGCCGGTCGGGCTCTTGCCGTCGCCCTCGCGCTTCTGCCCGGGCCGGGCGAAGCCGTTCGCGCCGGCGCGCCCCTGCGTCTCGGTGACCTTCGTCCACGAACGCCCCTTCTTGGCGCATTCGGTGACGACGACGTAATTCGAGGCGTAGTCCGACGAGACCGCCAGAACCAGGTGCTGTGCGCTGCCGGTGGGGTACCGCAGCCTGCCCTGGGAGATCGCCGAACAGGGGTCGAACGGCGCGGCGGCGGCCGGGGGGCCGAGAGCCGTGAGCGCCGCGAGCGCGGCGCCCCCGGCCAGCGCGATCGACGCCAGCGTCCTGTAGTTCACCGCTCCTCCAAAGGCGCGCCGGTACCAACGGGCTACGCACGCGCGATCCGGCGTTTTAGTCTGTCTGCATGATGAATCTTCCTGAGCGGCGCGAGATGCGCATCTCGGACGCCGATCGGGACGACGTCGCCGCGATTCTCCGCGAAGCAGCCGGGGAAGGCCGCCTTGACCTGGAAGAACTCGACGAGCGACTCAGCGCAGTGTACGCCGCGAAAACGTATGGTGACCTCGAGCCCATCACCCGTGACCTGCCGCAAGAGTCCCACTCCGCGCCACGGGCCCCCTCCCGCGACCGGTTCGGCGGCACGCCCACCTCGACGATGGGCATCGCGATCCTCGGGGGCTTCGAGCGCAAGGGCGGGTGGGTGGCGCCCGAGACGTTCAACGCGGTGGCGTTCTGCGGCGGCGGCGTCGTGGACCTGCGCGAGGCGCGCTTCTCCGGCCCGCAGGTCACCATCCGGGCGTACGCCGTGATGGGCGGGGTCCACATTATCGTCCCGGAGGACGCCGAGGTGCACGTCGGCGGCCTCGGCATCATGGGCGGCTTCGACACACGGGCGACCGGCCCCGGCGCGCCGGGCGCACCACGGATCGTCGTCACCGGCGTGGCGTTCTGGGGCGGCGTCAGCGTCGAGCGCAAGGCGACGGAGGCGGAGCTCAAACGCCGCAAGCTCGAACGCAAGGAGCAGAGGCGCGAACAGCGCCGACAGCTCGGACAGTGAGACGGTCCCGCTCTCACCTGGTGAGAGCGGGACCGTCTCGTCCCCCTGATCCTTCAGCGCCAACGGACGGCCCCGCGCCCTTCCCGCGCCCTTCCCGCGCCCTTCCCGCGCCCCTCCCGCGCCCCTCCCGCGCCCCTCCCGCGCCCCTCCCGCCCGGGGGCTCCAGCCCACTTCCAGTGTCCAGGGCGAGGAGCGGTGGCGGAAGGTGCGCGGGGCGGCTGTGGATAACCTCCGGCTGGTCACTCCTCCGGGCGGGCACGCAGTGGCAGTAGGAACGCCGTGCCGAACGTCAGCGCCAGCAGGCCGACCTCGATCCACAGCGTGAGGTTCATCGACTGCCCGAACCCGCGCTTGGCCGACTGCTCGGCGGCGCGCACCGCCGCCAGCCGTACGGGCGCCTCGGCGGTGCGCAGCTCCCCCTCGAGCCGTACGCACGAGGGCGGCACCTGCTCCTGGTCCTTGGCGGCCGCCCGGTCGTGGCCGCAGGTGCGCAGCGCGGCGACCAGGTGGTCGCGGGCCGGTCCCTCAACGCCGGCCGCGGCGAGGGTCCGGGGCGCGACCGCGTCGGTGGCACTGGCGACGTGGCCGCCGAGGAACCCGAAGAACAGCGTGCCGAGTACCGCGACGCCGAGAGCGCTGCCGAGCTGCTGTACGGCGGTGAGCGCGCCGGACGCCGAGCCGGTCTCGTGCGTCTCCACGCCGGCGAGGACGATGGCGAAGAACGGCGCCATCAGCACACCCATCCCCAGACCGGTCAGGGTGAGCGCGGGGATCAGCTGCCAGGGTGACACGTCGACACCGGCCAGGTGCAGCGTGACGACGACGGCCACGACACCGGCGGCCATGACGACGATGCCGGCGTGGATCACCGTACGGCCGAACTTCTGGAAGGCCTGGGCGACGCCGAACCCGCCGACCATGCCGACCGAGAGCGGCAGGCCGACGAGGCCCGCCTTGAGCGGGGAGTAACCGAGACCCAGCTGGGTGAACAGGCTGAAGACCAGCGAGAACCCGGAGATGCCGGCGAAGAACACGATCCCGACGATCAGGCCGCCGGTGAAGCCGCGCTTGCGGAACAGGCCAGGCTCGACCAGCGGGTCACCGCCCATACGCCGCTTGCGCGCCTCGTACCAGCCGAAGAAGCCGAAGAGGGCGACCGCGACGGCCATCGAGACGAAGGTCCACGCGGGCCAGCCGAGCTCGCGGCCCTGGACCAGGGGGTAGACGACCAGAAGTGAGGCCAGTCCGGCCAGCACCACGCCGACCAGGTCGAGCCGTGGCGGCCGGGCCGACCGCGACTCCGGCAGGAACCGCAGGCCGCCGAGCACCGCGAGCAGCCCTAGCGGCAGGTTGATCAGGAAGATCATGCGCCAGCCGGTGCCGAAGTAGTCGGCGTCGATCAGCCAGCCGGCCAGCACCGGGCCGCCGACCGACGACAGGCCCATGACCGGCCCGAACATGCCGAACGCCGACGACATCTCCTGCTCGGAGAACATCTCCTTGATCAGGCCCAGGCCCTGGGGGAGCATCACGGCGCCGAAGAGCCCCTGCATTCCTCGGCACACGATCAGCATCTCCGGCGACTGCGAGACCGCGCACAGGAGCGAGCCGACGGTGAAGCCCAGCGCGCCGATCAGGAACATGCGCCGGCGCCCGACGATGTCGCCCAGCCGGCCGCCGGTGATCAGGCCGACCGCCATGGCCAGCGTGTACGCGGCGCCGAGCCACTGGATCGTGCTCGCGCCGCCGCCGATGTCGGCCCGGATGGACGGCGCCGCGATGTTCGTGATCAAGGCGTCGAGCAGGTCCATGACCTCGGCGGCCAGCAGGACGAACAGCGCGATCCAGCGCAGGGGGTACGGCTCACGGGCCGCTACGGGCCCGGTAGGGGGCGCGGTCGACGTGGTCATGGTCTCCTCCGGTGTCGCGAGAAACGCAAGGTCCCTGAACGCCGATCGCTTTAGGAACGCCGTTCGTTTACGATGAACAGAGTTCCGCCACGCTCAGGCGATGGCAGGGTGTCTCGTTAAGAGAGAAGATATATCGCGTTCCTCGCGAGGGTCAAGACATATCGCGAGAGGCGCCCTGTAGGCGGTCAGGACGCTGCTGGACGGCACCTGTGTGACCTTCGCCGAAAGGGACAAGGCCGAGGAGGCGGCCGTCAGCGGCGCCGTACTGCCACCCGGAGCCGCTGGGGCTCTTCTTCAACGCCGCTACGCCTACTCGGGCGGGCCGGCCAGCAGAAGCGTCCGCCCGACCACCTCGCGGGCCTCGATCGCGGCGTGGGCGTCGGCGGCACGCTCCAGTGGGAAGGTCTGGCCGATGACCGGGCGCATCCGGCCCTCCGCCGCCTCGGCCAGTGCCCGCGTGAGCACCTGCCGCATCTGCTCCGGTCCGAGCTGGAGATCGCCGATGCCGCTCACGGTGATGCCGCGTTTCTCCGCCTCCGCGGAGTCGAGCGCGGCGAACCCGCCCGAGGGCGCACCGTGCGCCGAGAAGCGGCCGCCGCGCGCGGTCACCTCGAAGGCCGCCCGGCCGATCGCGCCGCCCGCGCCGTCGAGGACCACGTCCGCTCCCGTCCCGCCGGTCGCCTCGCGCACCCGGTCCGCCCAGTCCGGTTCGGAGTAGTCCACGACCAGCTCCGCGCCCTGGTCGCCGACCAGCGCGAGCTTCCGCCTGCCGCGGGCGGCCCCGATGACGCGCGCGCCGGCCGCGTGCGCGAGCTGCACCAGCAGCAGGCCCATGCCGCCGGCCGCCGCCGTGACGAGCGCCTGCTCGCCGGCGCGTACGCCGACCACGTCGAACAGACGCAGCGCGGTGACGCCGTCGTGCAGCAACGCCGCCGCGTCGCGCAGCGCGAGCCCGTCCGGCACCGGGACCAGCGCGGCGGCCTCGATCACCGCGCGCTCGGCGTAACCGCCGCGCCCGCCGTGTTCGCCGGTGTAGCCCGCGACCCGCCGGCCGACCCAGGCCGGGTCGACACCGTCGCCGACGGTGGTGACCACGCCCGTCACGCCGTGCCCCGGGACGTACGGCGGGGTCACCGTGAAGTACTCGCCGAAGGCGCCGGCCCGGATCTGCGTCTCGACGAACCCGACGTCCGCCGCGGACACCCGGATCACCGCCTGCCCCGGCCCGGCCACCGGGTCCGGCACGTCGGTCGGCACCAGCACCTCGGGCCCGCCGAAACGTTCCACCTGAATCACTCGCATGGTCACTGCTCCCCCTCGTCAACGTGAGAAGCAGTGTTCAACCTCAACCATGATTGAGGTCAAGCGCCGGCCGTCAGCGCCGTTCGAGCTCGGCCAGCCGGGCGGCGGCGTCCTCCAGGGCGTCCTCGGCGAAGACGGCGATGCTGTGCCGTTCGAGCAGGGCGGTCGTGACACCCTCGCCGGGGATCTTGCGCCCGGCGAACGACCCGTCGTGGATCTGGGCGCTGCCGCAGGACGGGCTGCCCTCCTTGAGGATCGCGAGCCGGATCCCGTACGACCGCGCGCGGTCGAGCGCCTGCCGGGCGCCGATGACGAAGTGCCGGGTGACGTCGGTCCCGTCCGGTGTGAGGATCACGGCACGGCCGTCGAGAACGTCCGCACCGGACCCGCCGCTGATCTCGGCGGGCGGACGTGGCACCGGCAGCCCACCCCGCACCTCGGGACAGAACGGCACGAGCCGCCCTTCCCGCCGCCAGCGTTCGAACAGCACGTCGTCACTGCGCCTGCCGGTGCCGTCGAAACGCACCCGCTGGCCCAGCAGGCAGGCACTGACCAGGATCCGCTCCATCAACCTCCACGGTAGGTCAGTTCACCTCGCGGACGGCCCCTTTGTCGGCGGACAGGGCCATGGAGGCGTAGGCGCGCAGCGCGGTCGACACGACCCGGTCCCGGCGCCGGGGGCGGTAGCCGCCGGCCGCCTCCAGGCGGGTGCGACGCTCGGCCAGCACGGCGCGCGGGACGTCCAGCCGGATCGACCGGTTCGGGATGTCGATGACGATGGTGTCGCCGTCCTCGACGAGGGCGATGACGCCGCCGGCCGCCGCCTCCGGTGAGACGTGGCCGATCGACAGTCCGGAGGTGCCGCCGGAGAAACGTCCGTCGGTGACGAGGGCACAGCTCTTGCCGAGCCCACGGCCCTTCAGGTACGCGGTCGGGTACAGCATCTCCTGCATGCCCGGCCCTCCGCGCGGGCCCTCGTAGCGGACCACGACGACGTCGCCGGCCTGGACGCGCCCGCCGAGGATCGCCTCGACGGCCTCCTCCTGTGACTCGAGCACCACGGCGGGACCGGTGAAGGTCAAAATGGACTCGTCGACGCCGGCGGTCTTCACCACGCATCCGCCCTCGGACAGGTTGCCGCGCAGCACCGCCAGCCCGCCGTCGGCGGAGTACGCGTGAGCGGTGTCGCGGACACAGCCGTTCTCCGCGTCGAGGTCCAGATCCTCCCAGCGCTTCGACTGGGAGAACGCCGTGGCCGAGCGGACGCGCCCCGGAGCGGCGTGGAACAGCTCCTGGGCCTCCGGCGAGGGTGATCCGCCACGCACGTCCCAGGTCTTCAGCCATTCGCCCAGCGAGCCGGCGTGGACGGTGTGCACGTCCTCACGGAGGAGCCCGGCGCGATGCAACTCGCCCATGATCGCGGGGATTCCCCCGGCGCGGTGGACGTCCTCCATCAGGTACCTCCCGTTCGGGGCCACCTTGCAGAGGCAGGGCACGGCGCGGGAGCGGTCCTCGATGTCGCGCAGCGTGTAGTCGAGCTCGGCCTCGCGCGCGGCGGCTAGGAGGTGCAGGACCGTGTTGGTGGAGCCGCCCATGGCGATGTCCAGCGACATCGCGTTGTCGAAGGCGGCGCGGGAGGCGATGGCACGCGGCAGCACGGTCGCGTCGTCCTGCTCGTAGTACCGGTGGGCGAGCTCGACGACCGTCCGCCCGGCGGCCTCGTACAGCGCCCGGCGCGCCGTGTGGGTGGCCAGAGTCGTGCCGTTGCCCGGGAGGGCCAGGCCCAGCGCCTCGGTGAGGCAGTTCATCGAGTTCGCCGTGTACATCCCCGAGCAGGAGCCGCACGTGGGACACGCCGCTTCCTCGATGCGGGCGATGTCCTCATCGGTGACCGCGTCGGACGCCGCGCCGGACATGGCGGAGATCAGGTGCAGGCGGTCGCGGACCGTGCCGTCGGCCAGAGTGGCGGCGCCGCCCTCCATGGGACCGCCGGAGACGAAGACGGTGGGGACGTTCAGCCGCAGCGCGGCCATGAGCATGCCTGGGGTGATCTTGTCGCAGTTGGAGACGCACACCAGGGCATCGGCGCAGTGCGCGTTGACCATGTACTCCACGGAGTCGGCGATGAGGTCGCGCGAGGGCAGGGAGTAGAGCATCCCGCCGTGTCCCATGGCGATGCCGTCGTCGACCGCGATGGTGTTGAACTCCCGGGGAACGCCCCCGGCCTCTTTGATCGCGGCGGAGACGATCCGCCCGACCGGCTGGAGGTGCGTGTGACCGGGAACGAACTCGGTGAAGCTGTTCGCGACGGCGACGATCGGCTTGCCGAAGTCGTTCCGGTCGACTCCGGCCGCGCGCAGGAGGGCGCGGGCACCGGCCATGTTCCGCCCGTGGGTGACGGTTCGTGATCTCAGCTCTGGCATGCGCCCAACGATCCCCGCCGGACCGGTCCTGGCTGAAGACGGCGCAACTTCTAGTAGTGGCACTACTAGTATTCGCACGGTGACCATCGAGCGCGAGCGTCGCGCGGAGCTCGGCGCCTTCCTCAGGGCCCGGCGCAACCAGCTCGTACGGGCCGACCTCGGGCTGCCACCGGTCGGCCGGAACCGCACCTCCGGACTCCGGCGCGAGGAGGTGGCGTACCTGTCCGGCGTCAGCGTCACCTGGTACACCTGGCTCGAACAGGGCCGCGACATCCATCCGTCACGGCAGGTGCTGGACGCGATCGCGCGCACGCTCCGGCTGTCGGTCGCCGAGCACACCTACGTCCTGACGCTGGTCGGATACTCCGCTCCGGAGCCGGACGCCCAACCGATCCCGCGGGCCGCCCCGCCCCACGTACAGCGGCTGCTCGACGCGCTCGACGGCTTCCCGGCGTACGCGATCGCCCCAGACTGGTACATCTCCGGCTGGAACACCGCGTACGCCGCGCTCTACCCGAACGTCGCGACGGTCCCGGCGGAGGACCGCAACCTGCTGTGGCTGGTGTTCACCGATCCGTACGTACGCGAACTGCTGCCCGACTGGGAGGTGACCAGCCGCCGGTTCCTCGCCGAGTTCCGGGCCGAGGCCGGCCCCCGCCTGGGCGACCCGTCGTACGCGCGGCTGATCGAGCGCCTGCTCGACGCGAGTGAGGAGTTCCGCGCCGGCTGGAAGAGCCACGACATCGAGGGCTTCGCCTCGCGAGAGCGCGTGTTCCACCATCCGGTCGCCGGCGACCTCCACCTGGAGCACCACCGCCTGGCGCCGTCGGACCAGCCCGACCTGCATCTGGTGATCTACACCCCCGTACCTAACGCCACTCCAGGAAGACCGTCTGCGCGTTGAGCGCGTCGACGGTCAGTTTCTGCGGGGCACTCCCCGGTGTGGTCCCGGCGACATAGAAGCCCATGAAGCCCCCGGTCGGATCGCTCGCCCGATGGCTGTTGAAGATGAACCGCTTCCCGTCCGGAGAGATGACCTCTCCCTCGTTCTCCTTGTCGTTGGCGGGCACCAGCACGGGCCCGGGTGCCGCGCCCGGATCGGTGCCGACGGCCCTGAACTGCCCCAATTGGTCCATACGGCACAGCACGGTCTGCGGTCCGGTCCAGCCCACCGCCTCAGGGCAGCCGTCGAGGCTCTTCGGGTGCTTGGCGGTGTCGGCGGTCAGCGCGGTGGACGTGGCGGGAACATCGAAGACGTTCTCGTCCACACCGTGCGCCCAGGCCGTCATGCGACTCCCGTCCGGGGACAGGTGCACCATCTCCGCCTGGACGCCGCGGAACGGCTGCCCGACCAGGACGAGCGGCAGGTTCGTGTCCGTGGCCGGTCCTTGGTCGGTCAGGGTGTGGGCGCCGTTGACCGGCCGACTGCCGATTCGGTGTTTTCCGTCGGACGTTTCATAGGTGAACCAGACGGCCGAGCCGTCCGGCGCCATGGCGGCGTTCTCCTCGCGCGGAGTGAAGCCCAGGGAATCGCCGCCGCCGGTGAGGTCGGTCAGTTTGCCTTGGCGGTCGATGAATCCGACGTGTGTCTCGTCACCGCCCGAACCGCGTAGCACGACCGCCATCCTGGTGAAATCCCGATCGAACATGGCGCGTATGCGAGGAACGGCCCATTCCATGCTGTCGGAGTCGTAGACGCCCTCGGAACCGGGCTGCCGGCACAGATCGATCATAGGAGTCAGCGCACGGGCGTCGACCGTGGAGAAAATGGCGGGCGCGGGCAGGTCGAAGGTGATCTGCGTGAGCCGTTTCCAGGTCCGTGGATCCCAACCGGCGATGTCGATGGCGGCGGCGCTGCCGCCCAGCATGCAGTCGGCGGTCACCACCACATCACGCGGTCGCAACCCGGCCGCGGCGGGAGTTCCGGCACCCGACGGAGACGCGGAACCACCCTTTCCCGCCGGGTCTCCGTCGTCTCGACACGCTGTCATACCGGCCACGATGAGGGAGCCGGCCAACAAAGCCCCCAAGGGTCGTGAGAAGCGCATCGCATATCCTCGTATTCGAAAAGGGAAATGTACGGTCTCGACGTCGCGGCGCAATATATCGGGAACCGACGGTGACCGTTGGCACGTTGGGCAAGGACACCGGCCGTGACTCCATTGCGAGCGGAGCCCGTGGATAATCCCCAGATCAGTGTGACAACCGTCTCATATGCTGGATTCGCCTCTCGTGCGAAGCTCTTGACATGGGTGCGCAGGCCGATCTCCGCCGGGGGCTGGGGTTCATGCGTCCGCTCGGCCGGGTCGGTCCCAGTGTGATCGAGCCCGCCCTTCCGCCCACACGTGTGCTCGACCTGCCCGGCCGTGGCCGGGTGACCGCCCGTGTCGTCGACGGAGACGCTCCCGTTCTGCTCCTGCACGGCTGGACCCTCACCGCCGACGTGAACTTCTGCCATCTCATGCCACGCCTGCCCGGCGGGCTGGTGGCGATGGACCACCACGGGCACGGCCGCGGGCCGGCCCGTACGGAGCGGTTCACCATCGAGGGTGCCGCCGACGACCACATCGCACTGCTCGACGCGCTCGGCATCGACAAGGTGATCGTGCTCGGCTACTCGCTCGGCGGGCCGATCGGGCTCGACCTCGCCCGCCGGTACCCCGAGCGGGTCGCCGGGCTGGTCCTCCAGGCCACCGCGCTGCGGTTCGACAGCTGGATGGACAAGCTGACCAGGCCGCTCCTGCGCGCCGTACGGCCGCTGACCGCGCTCGGGCTCGGGCGTACGGCACCGCTGCGGTTCTTCGGCGACACCCGCAACCGCAGCACCGAGACCAAGCTGCTCTGGCAGTGGCTGCGCCGCGAGCTCATGCTGTGCCATCCGCGCACGATGGTGGACGTCATGCTGGCCGAGTACGACTTCGACTTCCGCCCCCACGCGGCGTCGCTGCGGGACGTGCCGACCGTCGTCGTCCTCACCTCCAAGGACTCCGCCGTGCCGCCGCGCGACCAGCGTGACATGGCGGAGCGCCTCGGCGCCGAGGTGATCACCGTCGACGAGGACCACGACGTCTTCCTCGCCGCGCCGAAGACCTACGTCGCCGCGAGCCTGGAGGCGATCGCCCGGGTCACCACCTGACGATCGTGTTCGTCAGGTACTCCGAGGTGAAGGAGGTACGGTCGCCGGACCGCGTGCCCGGCACCGGGAACAGCCGCGCCGACAGCGGCTTCTGGAGTTTCACGGCCAGCGCGGTGACGTCCAGCAGCAGCCGCGCCAGGTCGTCCGGCGAGCTGTCGCCCGGCAGCGGGACGGTGTCCAGGCCCGTGCCGCAGACCGAGGAGTAGGCCAGCAGGTCGTGCAGGCCGATCCGGCCCTCCTCCCAGGCGCGCGCCAGGACGACGTCCTCCATCACGGGCAGCATGAGCCCGTTGTATCCGCAGGTCGGCAGGCTGGTGCCGCGGATCGCGGCGGTCAGCGCGGCGGCGGTGGCGAGGGTGCCCGGCGCACCGAAGGCGCCGACCGCGGCCTCGAACGCGGCGCCGATGCTGTCGGGGCCGTTCGGCGCCGGGGACAGGTCGATGCCGCCGAAGCGTACGCCCAGCTCACCGGCGATCCGCTCCACGAGCCGTACGACCGGGGTCGCCTCGGCGGTGAACGCCTCGGCGACGCGTTCGGTGAGCCCGTCGAGGCCGCCCTCGGCCGCCTTCACGGCGATGCTCGCGGCCTGCAGGCCGACGGTGAGGTCGGCCGGTCCGTCGTGGTACGCGGCGGGGAAGAACGGGCCGTTCGGCGGCACGCAGGCGAGCGCGGCGAAGCGGAAGTTGCCGAAGCCCTCCTCGGTCTCGTTCGCGAGCCGGAGCATGGCCTCGGCTGCCGGGCGCGCGGCGGCGGTGTTGCCGTCGAGCCGTACCGTGCAGTTCAGCGCGTCGTTGCCGATCAGCAGATCGGGGATGAGCTCGACGCCGTCGGTCGCCGGGCCGAGGGAGAGGTAGACGAGACCCGCGTCGTCCAGCATCGCCTGCAGCTCGCGGGCGTACGCGGCGGTCGGGGTCATGTCGCCGAAGACCGGGCGGGTGGACAGCCGCAGGGTCTGCACCTCGTGGCCGTCGGCGCGGCAGGCGGCCTCGGCGCGGCGCAGCGCCTCGGCGGACCTGGCGATGACGTCTCCGGTCAGCGGGTGCGGCTCGGCCACCCCGAGCGTGAGCGTACGGATCGGGACCATCAGGCGATGATCTCAAAGAAGCCGTCGGCGATCAGATCCGGGAGCACGTCCCGGGCCGCCGCGCGTACGGCGCCGGGGTCGGTCTCGGTGATCTGGGCGATCGCGTCGAGCAGCGGGCCGAGCGGCAGGTCGCCGTCGCAGGCTCCGGCCAGCGCCGCCTCGACCGTGCCGACCTGGGCGGCACGACGCAGGCCGCGTGTCTGGCGGAGCACGATGCGCTCGGGATCCTCCGCGCCGGGCCGGCCGGTCTGCTCCTGGACGACGCCGTCGGCGGTGCGCAGCGTCATCTCATCGATGATCACCGGCCGGCCGCGTACGACCCTGTCCACGTAGGCGCCCACGGGCTGGTCGACCGCGTGCCGGAGCTCCTCGACGCGGACGTCCTCGCCGCCGCTCTTGTGCAGGCTGATCCAGCCGAAGCCGATGCCGGTGACCTTCCGGCTCTCGAACAGCTCCAGCCAGGCGTCGTACCGGTCGCGGTACTCCGGCGTGCCGGCCTCGCACGAATCGCGCAGCCACAGCTCGGCGTACTCCGCCGGGTCCTGGACGTCGCGCTGGACGACCCAGCCGTCCACACCCTCGATCCAGCCGGCGACGCGTTCACGCCAGTCCTCGCCCTCGACGTGCAGCCAGTTGGCGAGGAGGTGACACCAGCCGTCGTCGGCGAGGTGGCGCGGCGCCTCGCGTACGAGCCGCCGGCAGACCTCGTCACCGGGCAGGCCGGACTCGCGGTAGCCGAACCGCCGGTCCGGCGAGATCACGAACGGCGGGTTGGACACGATGAGGTCGAACGTACGGCCCTCGACCGGCGCGAACAGGTCGCCGGCGAGCAGCTCGGCGTCCACGCCGGACAGGGCGAAGCTCAGCGCGGCCAGGTCGAGGGCGCGCGGGTCGAGGTCGGTCGCGGTGATCCGCCGGGCCCGGTGCGCCAGGTGAACCGCCTGGACGCCGGAGCCCGTCCCCAGATCGAGAACGTTGTCCACATGCCTGTGGACAACGAGCTGGGCCAGGTTCGCGGAGGCGCCGCCCTGGCCGACGACGTGGTCGGGCCGCACCCGGCCGCTCCCGGGCCGTACGTTGAGGTCGGAGACGACGTAGCCGAGGTGACGCCGGTCCGGGCCGCCCTCGACCGGTTCGACGTGCAGGCGCGCCCGTACGGTGTCGCCGTCGTCGCGTTCGGCCAGGCCGAGTGCGATCAGGTCGTCGACGGGCAGATCGCCGGTCGATACCGGCACCTGGAGCCAGAAGAGCCGGAGCAGCGCCTCTACGGGCGTGCCTCCGCCTGAGGCGCGCAGCGCGGGCACGATCTCGCCGCGGGCCAGCGCGGCGCCCGCGACCGGCCCGAGCAGGTCCCGTACGCCGGCGACGGTGTATCCGGCCTGGTGGAACAGGTCACTTACGCGTTCGGCCGCGGTGGACGGCATGGACGGGGGCATGCCCCCATTGTCGCGGTGCCGGCGTCAGCTCAGGAACTTCACGAAACCCTGGGCCAGCGCCTCGGCCATCTTCTGGCGTCCGGCGGCGCTCTTCATCTTGGCGGCGTCACCGGCGTTGCGCATGTTGCCGACCTCGATGAACACGGCCGGCACGGTGGCGACGTTGAGCCCGCCCAGGTCGCTGCGAACGTCGATCCCGTTCTTGCCGAGGTAGGTGGAGTACGGGATGCCGGTGCCCTGGTGGAAGGCGTTGCGAAGGTCCATGCCGAGGCGCTTGGACTGGGGCACGACCTTCTCGTTGTGGCCCTTGAGCACCGCCGGCTCGATGATGTGGAACCCGTGACCGCTGGCCGGGGCGCCGTCGCCGTGGATGGCGAGGCTGGCGTCGGCGTGCGCACGGTTGGCGATCTTCGCCCGCTCGTCGACGCAGGGCCCGACGCCCTTGTCGTTCTTGCGGGTGAGGACGACCTTGGCGCCCTTCGCCCGGAGGATCTTGGCCAGGCGGAGCGAGACGTCCCAGGTGAAGGCGTGCTCGGAGTAGTCGTCATTCGTCGCGGTGCCGGTGGTGTTGCACGGCTTCATCGCGTTGATGACGTTGACCTTCTTGTTGATGATCTCCGGGTGGGAGGCATTGCCGCCGTTGTGCCCCGGGTCGATCACGATGGTCTTGCCGGCGAGCGGCGCCCCCTGCGGCGTCGGTGCGGCCGAAGACGCCGAAGACGCCGCGGCGGATGTGGGCGCGGCGGACGGCGGCGCGGCGGAGGCGGTGGAGTCGCCGCCGGAACCGCAGGCGCTGACCAGCCCGGCCACGGCCGCGATCGCCAAGGCGCCGAAGGCTTTTTGTCCGGAACGAGTCATGAGCTCAGACATCATGCCTCAGTGTGCCAAAGACGCGGGGGAGCTTTGGCCGGTTGCCGGCAAAGCCCTGACCAACCGAAGGCCTGGGACCCGTTGACCAGCGCATCCGCGTTCACAACGGCCACGGCGGCCCCTCACGTGCGGGGAGAGTGACCGCCGCCGCCCTCTCCGCGCTGAGTTCGCGGCGACGGCGGTCACGCCTGACTTCCCGCGACCGCCCGGGAGGCGGCCGGGGGTTCCGCTACAGGCAGGCGTGTTCCTTGCCGAGCAGGGCCGCGAGCGCACGGGCCTCTTCCGCGTCCAGCCCCAGGACCACGCGCGGGCGGCCCCAGGGGTGGTCGATCGAGTGGGCGACGTAGCTCGCGACCGACTCCGAGGCCTCCTCGATCAGGCCTCGTGCGCGGCGCCACTGGGACCACGCGCGTTCCAGCTCGCTCGCGGCGCGCTGGGCGCAGGACACCAACTCCGGATCACGCATGATTACCCCCGGGTCCACACGATCCAGCTCTGGCCGGCTCTGGTCGCCGCCCGGCGGCCTCGCGGCGGCGCACCGGCCGATCCCCCCGAAGGGCCGGTGGCGCCACCCGCGTCGGCCCGCCGAGCGGCTGGTGTGCTCACCCATTAAGGCCGTGCCCCGGCCGTACGGCGGGCGGCTTCGACCAGGCTTGACCGGCCCCTTACCGGGAACAGACCCGCGCGGAGATCATCCCTCGCCTCCGATGCCCAGTACGGCCAGGAAGGCCGCGGCGGCCGGAGAGGGCTGGTGGCGGCTCCAGATGAGATGCTCGATGCGTGCCGGTGCGTCGCGGAGCCGGACGACGGGCAGGTCGGCGAGTTCGGGGACGAAGGCGGCGGGCAGCATCCCGATCCCCAGGTCCTGCCGTATCAGGCGGTCCATGAGGTGGACGGCCGTCACCTCGAAGGCGACCTCGCGCCGTACCCCGGCCGCCACGAAGGCCGCGTCCGAATGGGCCCGTCCGGCGGTGCCCGCGGGGAAGTCGACGAACGTCTCCTCCGCCGGCCGGCGCACGTTCACGTGTTCGTGGTCCGCCAGCGGGTGGTCGGGCGCCACCACGACGACGAGCTCCCCCCGCGCCAGTTCACGGCAGCGGACGCCCTGGGGCCGCACCCCCGGCGGCAGGCCCAGGAAGCCGACGTCCAGAGCGCCCTGTCGCACGCGTTCGGTCAGCTCCTCGCTGGGGCTCGTGCGAACGCTGATCCGCACCTCCCGATGGCGCAGGTGGAACTCCTTCAGCACGGAGGGCAGATCGACCGCGGCGACGGTGGAGATCGCGCCGATGGCGAGCCGGCCACGGATCTCGCCGGCGGCGGCCGCCACCTCGGCGCGGGCACGCTCGGCGGCGTCGAGAGCCTGGCGGGCCGCGGGGAGGAACGCCTCGCCGGCCGCGGTCAACCGGACGCGGCGGCTGGTGCGGTCGAAGAGCCTGGCGCCCAGCTCCCGTTCCAGCCGGGCGATCTGATGGCTCAGCGCGGACTGGACGACGCTCGACCTGATCGGCCGGGAGATGCGGCTCGGCCCATCGCTGGCGGCGCTGACGGTGACGGCCGCGCAGGGCGGATACGCACTGGGGCTGATCCTTCTGGTGCCGCTCGGTGACCTGGTGGAGCGGCGGCGGCTCGCCGTGTCCCTCTACGCGGCGACCGCGGTGTTCCTCTTGGTGCCGGCCACCGCGGCCAACGGGACGGTGCTGCTGGTCGGCACGGCTCTGACCGGGCTGACCGCGGTGGGAGCGCAGGTCGTCGTGCCGATCGCGGTGACGCTCGCGGCCCCGGGCGAGCGCGGCCGGGTGGTCGGCACGGTGATGACCGGGCTGCTGCTCGGCGCGTTGCTGGCGCGCACCGCGTTCGGAGTGCTGTCGGCCCTGGGCGGCTGGCGGACCGTCTACTGGGTGAACGCGGCCTTGATGGCGCTGGTGGCCGTGCTGCTGCGTGTCTTCCTGCCCCGGCTCGGCGGTGACGGCGCACGCCTGTCCTACCCCGGTCTGCTCCGCTCGACGGTCGCGATGCTCCGGTACGAGCCGCTGCTGCGGTGGCGGGCGGGCATCGCCGCCCTGAGCATGGCCTCGTTCAACGTGCTGTGGACGGCGCTGACCTTTCTGCTGGTGCGGTCGCCGTACGGCTGGTCGGAGTCGGCCATCGGCCTGTTCGCGCTGGTGGGCGCCGCTGGTGCGCTGACCGCCTCGGTGGCCGGGCGGCCGGCCGACCGCGGGCACGTACAGATGGTGACCGGCGGCACGTGCGGCTCCGCGCTGACGTCCGTGGTCTGGACGCACGGCGGGTGGACCAGTGTGTGCGTTCTGGGCGCCGCCTGCTCGGCCGGCACCATCGCGCTGTGGACGCTGGAACGGATCATCGTCGCCCGCGCGGCGGGCAGGCCCCCGCGGCTCACGGCTCACCAGCGTGAAGAGCCGGCACGTGCGGCGGCACCCGGTCGCGCCTCCGGCGTTCGCCCCGGCCGCTGACTTTTGAGGCCGTGACCCGCGCGACCGGGTCAGCGTGGGGCGCGGCCGGTCGTGGAGCGGATGACCAGGTGCGGCACGACGAGCGTCTGCAGGGTGTCGCGCAACGGGTCGTCGATGCGGGCGCAGAGGCGCTCGGCGGCGACACGGCCCATGTCGCGGCGCGGCTGGTCGACGCTCGTGAGGGAGACGTGCCGGATCGCGGCCAGATGCGTGTTGTCGTACCCGACGATCGAGATGTCCTCGGGCACGTGCAGGCCGAGTTCGTCCGCGGCGGACAGGACACCGGTCGCGACCAGGTCGTTCGGGGCGAAGATCGCGGTCGGGCGCGGGTCGCGGGACAGCAGCTTGCGCGCCGCGCGGTAGCCGCCGTCCTCGGTGAAGTCACCCGGCTCCACGATGATCCGGTCATCGAGCCGGTGGCTTCTCATCGCCGATTCGTACCCGATCCTGCGGTAGTGCGCGGTCGTCGACGGCGCCCCCTCGATGTGCGCGATCCGGTC
The DNA here is from genome assembly GCF_030269445.1 of Actinoallomurus iriomotensis. GTDB lineage: Bacteria > Actinomycetota > Actinomycetes > Streptosporangiales > Streptosporangiaceae > Actinoallomurus > Actinoallomurus iriomotensis. The sequence goes on along the minus strand of NZ_BSTJ01000009.1, from coordinate 487,928 downwards.
GTGCCCGAGCCCGACGAGGTGGTCGACGGCCAGCCGCGCGCCGAGCTCGTCGTCGTCGACCACGATGTCGACGCCCTCCACGTCGCGCTCGCCCACGACCACGACGGGGACGCTCTTGGCCGCCTCCTTCAGCGAGTCGGGAACGACGCTGAGCAGGACCAGGCCGTCGACCCGCATCTCCAGGAACGCCTCGACCGCCTCCGCCTGGAAGTGCGGGTCCCACCGGCCGCTGCCGACGAGCATGCGCAGGCCCGCGCCGTGCAGGCTCTCCTGCAGTCCGTCGAGGAACTCGGCGAAGAAGGGGTTGTGCAGGTCGGCGACCAGCGCTCCGATCAGGCGCGTACGGCCCTCGACGAGGCTCCGGGCGACCGCGTTGGGCCGGTATCCCAGCTCCCGCGCGGCCTTGAGCACGGCCTGCCGGCGGTGCTCGCTGACGTGCGGCGACCCGCGCATGACGAGCGAGACCAGTGATTTGGACACGCCTGCCCGTTCGGCGACGTTCCGGATGGTGGGCTTCGCCGCCACGGCCCTCTCCCGGCGTTCATCCTCTGCTGCCACTTGAGTCTCCTGGATCTCCGACGTACCACCTGAATCCGGGCAGAAACAGACGGACCGCCGCAAGGGAGGAGATGCCATGATGCCCCGACAAGACCCTTGACTGCTGTAACAGTGCGTAACGGGCGGTCAGGAGGGGACTTTCGGTCATGGTCGATAGGTGGCCTTTGGGCGCCGCGTCGGCGCTGACCTGCCATGGATGGCCGTCTATTGGACGCGGGCTCGGATACGCTGCCAAGCGTGGGTGATCGCGCAGTAGACGGGAAGGAGCCTGCGCAGGCCGTTCGACGCTCGTCCGGCGGCCGCCCGAGCAGGCGGCGGCTCAGCGTCGACGAGCGCCGCGACGAGCTCATCGCCGCTGCCCTCGAGCTGTTCAGCGACCGGCAGCCGGAAGACATCTCGATCGACGACGTGGCGGACGCCGCCGGGGCGTCACGGGCCCTCGTCTACCACTACTTCGGCGGCAAGCAGGAGCTCTACCTGGCCGCGCTGCACAGCGCCGCCAAGCAGCTGAGCGATCTTCTCAAGCCTCCGGCCGAGGGCAAGCCGCTCGAACGGCTGGCGGTCTCGCTGCACCGCTACTTCGACTACGTCGAAGACCACGCGGCGGGCTTCGTGGCCCTGCTGCGCGGCGGCCCGGCGTACCGCTCGGGCGAGGTCGGGGAGGTCCTGGACAACATCCGGAGCCTGGTGATGAACCACATCACCGCCGCGATCGGCGTCACGGACCCGGGCCCGGTGCTCCGCATCACGCTGCGCTCGTGGATGGCGTCGGTGGAGACGGCCGGCCTCGACTGGCTCGAACACCGCGACCTGCCGCGCGCGGAGCTCGAACGCCTCCTCGTCGACCACCACGTGGTGCTGCTGGACGTCGCCGCCCGGCACGACCCCGAGGTGGCCGCCCTGCTCGAACGCCTCGCCGAGGAGGACCCGGGCTAGCTTCGTCCTTGCCCAGCGGTGGGCCGGCGGGCGGTACCCCCTGAGCGACCCTGTGACAGGTCACGTCGTACGCGCTCCGCTCACGCCATGTCAAGGGTCCCGGTGCCGCGTGCGGGCGCCACAGGACGCCTCTGATCGCTCGCAGGCCACGCGCCGTCCGGGTGGGCGGCCGGTGACGGTCGGCCGATCCCAGTGCCTGCCTCAAAGCCCCGCCGTCCTACCGCGCGAACCATGCGCCCGCGTCTCCCCTGCGAGGCCCATCCGGTACCCCCCGATGGGCCGGGGTCGCGTCGTGCGTCCTTCGATCGACTGGGAGCGTTTGACCAATCGGGCGTGTCTCAGCCCTTTGGGCGTGTCCCGGCGGTTTTGGGCGTGGCCCGCCTTCCGGCCTGCGCTGGAGCAGGTGTTCCGGAGCGGCTTTGCGGCGGTACGACCGCCCCGCCCGGCCTCGGGCGGAGCGACCGCACCTTCAGCGTGAGTCGTCTCCAGTCCGAAGCGGCCGTCGATCCTCGCGGGAACGATGGCCCCTCCAGGCCGGAGACGACTCTCGCGGAGTCCGTAGAACCCCCCTACGCGGCCCCGTTCGGGACGGGGCCGATTGAACTTCTCGTGGAAGCCCCCCGACCGTCCGCACGTGACGGTGGCTCCGCCACATCGCGGTTCACGCGGTGCGACCGGCCGCGGAGAGACGCGGCCGACCGGATGCGTCGCCGTGACGACGGCGACCGGCGATCACTTGGCTCGCCGACCCGGATCGGGGTGTCTCCGGGTTACTCCGACCGCTGCTGCGGGATCCCCCCCAGCAGAGCGCGGACCTCGGCCTCGCGGTAGCGCCGATGCCCTCCCAGCGTCCGGATTGACGTCAACTTCCCAGCCTTCGCCCAGCGGGTGACGGTCTTGGGGTCGACGCGGAACATCGTCGCCACCTCTGCCGGCGTCAGCAGGGGCTCGGCCTCTGGCGTACGAGCTGACATTTGTGCGGCCTCTCCTCCGTGGACCGATGACAGCGATCCAGCGTTTGATCCTCGCGCGTGCCACTGATGTCTCTTATGGTCTGGATGAACCACTTTGACATCACAAGACGTAACCATGCCACCACTCAGCGCAACAGGCAAGTCCCTGATAGCAACTCTGCGATTTTTGGTGGCTGAGTCACGCTGCGTGATTCTAGCGACACGTATCGTCGCATCGCGCGCTGATTCAGGTAATTGTCCTCAGTTCGCGGATTCAAGAGCTCGTACGACGCGCCACCGGGCGACGACACGCTTGTGCATCGCGACGGCCAGTTCGGCCTGCCCGGTCTCCATACCCGTGATCGCCGCACCCACCTCGGCCACGGACTCATCGGCGCGCAGAGCGGCGTCGTCGAGGAGGTGCACGAGCCCTCCGTAGTCGAGTTCGACCAGCGAGTGCGGGTGGAACTCCTCCAGCCAGCGACCCACCGACTCGACCTCGCCGGCGTCGAGGTGATCACCGGCGTGGCGCCGTACGGCGGCCAGCGCGCGGGCGACGCGGCGGCGCGCCTGGGCCATCGGCGTGACGTAGATCAGCGTGCGCACGGGCGTGGCGGTCGTCGGGCCGCCGCCCGGATTGTCGTCGTGCGCGCCGAGCACGAGCCACCGCTCTTTCGCCACAAAAGGGACGAACCAGGCGATCGGCACCTGCCAGGTGCTCGAGAGGATGTGCGGGGTGAGCGTGCCGGACTGCCGCTTCCAGCGGTCGAACGCGCCATCGGCCTGCTCCGCCACCCGCTGCGGCACGAACATCTCGGCGAGCTGCTCGGACATGCCCGCACGGAACCGGTCGAAGGCCAGCCAGGAGCGCAGCCGCGTCTCCCAGGGGCAGATGTAGGTCACGTCCTCGGCGCGCCGCACGTACGCGTCACGGCTCTCCCGAACCGGAGCGACGATCGGCGGGACCGCGATCAGGCGTCTGAGGGCGTGGGTGTGCTCGACGTCAAGAGCGCCGACGCGCCGTGGCCGCTTCTCCGATACGGCATACGCTGCCCAAATGGACTTCTCCGGCTCGGCAAAGGCGTTCAGCGGTTCGTATACCCGAAGGTACGCGGCGTAGGGCAGCACGACCGCATCGTGACACGATCTCGCCACGGAACGCTCGTCGTCACGCCCGCCGAGACGCTCCTGAGACCTCCGGCCACCGTACCGGACGGACTCCCGGAGATCTTCGCACCCCCGCCACCCGCGGCCGGGCTCCAAACCGGGATTCACGCGACGCCCCGGATGACGCCGATCACTGCGGAGCGGGCGGCGGTACGCCTACGCTGATCGTGTCGGACTCACGCTCCCGCCGCTGGTCACCTGTCGTGCGATCCACGAACATGCTGCCCTGCGGCCGGGTACCGGGTACAACGCTCAACGCCGCCACCACGGCACCGGGCAAGTGTGCGCTCAGAGAGGAGCCACAACGTGACAAAGGTCTTCGGCGTCCCCCACGAACAGGTCGTCTTCTGCCACGACGAGGCCACCGGCCTCAAGGCGATCATCGCCATCTACTCGACCGCGCTGGGTCCCGCCCTCGGCGGAACCCGCTTCTACCCCTACGAATCCGAGGACGAGGCGCTCGCCGACGTGCTGAACCTCGCCAAGGGCATGGCGTACAAGAACGCTCTCGCCGATCTCGACCTCGGCGGCGGCAAAGCGGTCATCATCGGCGATCCCACCACGATCAAGTCCGAGGGGCTTCTCCGCGCGTACGGCCGGTTCGTGCAGTCGCTGCACGGCCGCTACTTCACCGCCTGTGACGTGGGCACCTTCTCCGAGGATATGGACGTCATCGCGCGGGAGTGCTCGTACGTCACGGGCCGCACGGTCGCCCACGGAGGCGCCGGCGACTCGTCCATCCTGACCGCGTTCGGGGTGTTCCAGGGGATGCGCGCCGCGGCCGAGCACACCTGGGGCGAGCCGTCGCTGCGCGGCCGCCGCGTCGGCGTCGAGGGCGTCGGGAAGGTCGGCCGCCGCCTGGTCGAGCACCTCGTCTCCGACGGCGCCGAAGTGGTCGTCACCGACGTGACCGAGGCCGCGATCGACCGGGTGCGCGCCGAGCACCCCGAGGTGCAGGTGGTCGACGGGCACGCGGCGCTGACCGGCGCCGAGATCGACGTGTACGCCCCGTGCGCCCTCGGCGGCGCCCTGGACGACGCGACCGTCGAGACGCTGCGGGCGAAGATCGTGTGCGGGGGCGCCAACAACCAGCTCGCCCACACCGGCATCGAGAAGCAGCTCGCCGACCGCGGCGTGCTCTACGCGCCCGACTACGTCGTCAACTCCGGCGGCGTCATCCAGGTCGCCGACGAGATCGAGGGCTTCGACTTCGACCGGGCCCGGCAGAAGGCCACCGGGATCTTCGACACCACGCGCCGCATCTTCCAGATCGCCGCCGACGAGGGCGTACCCCCGGCCGTCGCCGCCGATCGGCTCGCCGAGCGCCGTATGTCCGAGATCGGCCGCCTGCGCGGCATCTTGGTCGGCTCCTGACCGGCTCGCGTCCGGGATCTTCGTTGTGACGGAGATCCCGGACGTGTCACTCCACATCGTCGGCTATCCTCTGCTGAAGCCGCCACCGCGCAGACGACGTACCGAGCCGGGCGCAAAACGGGTACGGTTGTAGCCGTAGCTGGTGCGTGGGGTCTTGTCGCGCCCGGCTGTGGATGCGTAAGCGAGCGTAAGTGGGGCCAACGACGGGTCCCCGACCATCGAGGGGGTCGAGCCAATGGGGCGCGGCCGAGCCAAGGCCAAGCAGGTGAAGGTAGCTCGCCGGCTGAAGTACAACAGCGGCGGGACAGACCTTGACCGTCTGCGCGGCGAGCTGGGCGTCAACCAGAACTCGCAGGATGACCATGACCCCTACGACGATGACTCGTCGTATGAGGACCTCGCTGACCGCTATGCGGACTACGCCGAGGACCACGACGAGAACGACGGCAAGAGTACGGCGAAGTAGCCGTCCCGTTATTTGAGGTCGTTCCAGTCACGCACTGAGACGGTTCTCAGGGGTCGTTGATGGCATGATCGTGAAGCGTTCCCGCCGCCCCGGCGGGAACGCTTCACGTGTGATCAGACGCCTTGAGCGCGGCGTCGCCGGTGGTAGTGCACGGTGACGATGCCGAGCAGCGGCCCCCAGGCCGCCAGCGGCGCGTACGTCACGGCGAACGCGACGGCCTGCCAGCCGTGGACGATCACACCCGTGCCCTTCGTTCCGTCGATCATCCGGCCGAGGCTCAGCATGATCAGCGCGTACGGGAAGAGCACCGTGAGCACCGTCGCACCGAGCCCAGCGGGCACGACCGCGGCGAGCACCGGCACCCGCCGCCCGCCCAGCCCGGGGATCCATCGCGGCACCACCTCACCCCACTCGCTGACCAGTCCGACGGTCAGGTACGCGAGAAGTTCGCTGACCACGCTGAGCGCCACCACGTACCACAGGCCGGTGAACAGCACCGGGCCGTGACCTCTCGGCGGCGCCGAGGTCCGCTCGAGCAGGGGCGCGTGGAGGTTCACGGCGGCGATCCGCCAGACGCATGAGGGCAGCGTGGTCAGCGTGGTGGCGTACGCGGCCGGCACGGCCCACCGGGGCACGCCTCTCGCCGTCCGGCCGTGCAGCCTCGTCAGGATCGCGCCCGCGGTCATCGGCCCCTGCCTTCCCTGGATCCGTGGCCCGGGGACGCACCCCGGGTGTTCGGATCCGAAGATCGCAGCCGGTTGCGGCCGTGCGCCTCACCTGGCCGAGGGGGGCGGCTCCACCGTGCGAGGGATTCTCAGCACGTCCGGCCGTGGACGAGGAATGCGATGAGAGCCTTCTCGTACGCCCGCGGGTCGGCGTTCCAAGCCAGGGTGTGCGCGCAGTCGGGCACTCGTACGTAGCCGACGAGCTCTCCGTGCCGCCGGGCGAAGGCGTCACTGCAGGCGACCGGGATGTGGACGTCGGCGTCACCGTGGAACAGCAGCGTCGGGACGGGCCTGCGGTCCGGGCGGTTCTGGTGGTCCAGCCGGGTCAGGTCGATTCCGGCGTGGTCGGTCACCAGGCGTTTGACGGCGCCGCCGGCCCACTGCGGCAGGTGCAGGCGGCGCAGCTGCGCGTCAGTGACCGCCCCGGCGTTCAGCAGGGGCGCGTCGAGCACCGCCGCGCGTACGCACCCGGCGTGGGCCGAACGGTCGAGGAACGTCTCGACGATGCCGCCGCCCATGGACCAGCCGTACAGGACGACGTCACCGGCGCCCGAGCGCAGGGCGTACCGCACCGCCGCGTCCAGGTCCGCCCACTCGGTGTCGCCGAGGTGGTACATGCCGTCCGGGCTCCGGGGCGCCTCCGGGTCGTTGCGGTAGGCCGGCACCAGCACGGGGAACCCGGCTCCGCTCAGGGCCGGCAGCACCCGCAGCGCCTCTTCGCGGGTCGCCCGGTTGCCGTGCACCGCCAGTACCCAGGTGGAACGCCGTCCCGGCAGGTACCACGCCGGCAGCGGGCCCAGCGGGCCGTCGATGACCACCTCGTCGAAGGGCAGGCCGTGCGCGGTGTACGGGTCGCCTCGGTGGACGAACTTGTTCCACCGTACGACGCCGTCGCGCGGCGGCCGGGCCATGGACGTGATCAGCCGCCGGGTGACCGTCCGGCCGTCCTCGGCGACGACATCTCCCACGATCGCGTCGCCGCCGGGCCATGAGAGGCCGAAGCGACCGCGGTGACACGTCTCCGGAGTGCTCTCCAGCGTCACGCGCTCCGCGTCCGCGCCGAGCAGGCGTACCATCACCGGGCGCGGCGGTGCGACGCGCAGACGCGAGGCCAGGAGCCGTCCGGCGGTGGGAGCGACGGCCGACATGAGGTCCCCCTGCCCGAGTCTTGATCACGGGCGTCCGGATCGGGCGCGTCCGTACGGCGATCTGGCCAAAAATACTCGTCGAATATCCACCGGAATAGTCCTACTTAGCCGCATATATGCCCCAGTGGCCGGGAAATTGCCTCTCCCCTTCACCGAATGTCTTAGGTTAGGCTTATCGGAGTCGAACTCGGTAAGGACGCGAGTCAGGGGGAGCGCGCGGTGAGGGCACGGCTGGGCTGGGTCGCGGCGATACTGCTGGTCGCGCTCGCCTTCACCGGGGGTCCCGAGGCGATCGACGCGACGCCGACCGTCGCACAGGGCAAGATTTCCGCCGAGCTCGCCGAAAAGCGCGGCCCTCAGGTGCGCGACGATCTCGACCTCGGTCACCAGGTCGCCGATCACGGCACGCCCGGGCGGCCCCGGCTGCTCGCGCTTCCGCCGTCCGCGCAGACCGCCGCGCCGGTGCCGGTGAGGGCCGCGACCCTCGCGATGCCCGACGCCGTGCCGCCCGCGGTCATGGAGGGCGGCCCACCGCCACGCCTCGGCGCCCGTACGCCCGAGGCCCTCCAGATCTTCCGCTGCTGAGCACCCGTAGGCAGGCCGGTCGTTGACCGTCATCTCGGCCAACGTAAAATAAGGCGGATTTGTCCGCTTATCGACCGGCTACGTCCGTCCACGAGCGGCGCGATGACGCGTCTTTTCGTACCAGACCCTACGGATGCACAGAAAGGGCTGCGCCATGCAGTCGCTGATCGACAATGCCCGCACGTTCGCCGAGCGCGCCCAGGACCTCCGCCCTCTCGCGGACGGTCAGCACCCGCACGCTCTGTTCATCACGTGCTCCGACTCACGGGTCGTGCCCGCGCTGATCACCGGCGGGTCGCCCGGAGACCTCTTCGAACTGCGTACGGCGGGCAACATCGTGCCCGAGTACGAGGAGGGGCGCGGGTCCGGCGAGACGGCGACGATCGAGTTCGCCCTCGAGGTGCTCGGGGTGGAGAACATCATCGTCTGCGGCCACTCCCACTGCGGGGCCGTGAACGCGATCCTCTACCCGGGAGCGCCGAGCGCGCTGCCCGCCGTCCACCGGTGGCTCGCCGACACCGAGCCGCACGACGAGACGCGCAAGGCGTCGGACTTCCTCGACGGCAACGCGCTCACCTCGGCGGTGCAGCGGCACGTCCAGGTCCAGCTCGACCGCCTGCGGCGTCACCCGGCCGTCGCCAAGCGGCTGGAGCACGGCGGCCTGAAGCTGCACGGATGGTTCTACGCCGTGGACACCGGCACGGTCAGCGTGCTGGACCCGCAGGACGGAACCTTCCGGCCGCTGTAACCGAACCACGGTAACCGGCTCGCGGTAACCAGGCCGCTCTCACCAACGGCAGGCCACGGTAGGGCGCCGTGGCCATGTCAGGCTGCGCACTCACACTCCGCCGTACCCCCGCCTGGCCACCTCCCGCCACTGTCAGTCCCATCCTCGACACCCAGGGTGAAAGATGGAACTCTTCCCTGCACGTGACATTCCGGCCCGCGACGTCCTCGCTTCCGTGGTCGTCTTCCTGGTCGCCCTGCCGCTGTGCATCGGCGTGGCCGTGGCGTCCGGCGTCCCGCCGGAGCTCGGCCTGGTCACCGGCATCGTCGGCGGCCTCGTGGCCGGCGCGCTTCCCGGCAGCAGCCTGCAGGTCAGCGGCCCGGCGGCCGGCCTGACCGTGCTCGTGTACGAGGCCGTAAGGGAGCACGGGCTACCGGTACTCGGGTTGATCGTGCTCGCCACCGGCCTGCTCCAGCTGGCCATGGGCGCGCTCAGGCTGGGGCGCTGGTTCCGCGCGATCTCCGTCTCGGTGGTCCAGGGCATGCTCGCCGGCATCGGCCTCGCGCTCGTGTTCGGGCAGGCGCACACGCTGTTCGACGGCCGGTCGCCCGGCGCCGCGCTGGCCAACATCACGGCGCTGCCCGCGCTGGTCGCCGACTCGGCGCGCGACACGTCGGCCCTCGCGGCCGGCGGCGTCGGGGTGGGCACGCTCCTGGTGCTGGTCTGCTGGCGGTTCGTCCCGGCGTGGCTGCGGACGGTCCCGGCGGCGCTCGCCGCGGTCGCGCTCGCGACGCTGGCCACCGCGCTGCTCGACCTGCCCGTGAAACGCATCCAGGTACACGGCCTGCTGGAGTCGATCCGGCCGCCCGCGCTGGATCAGCTCGGCCGGCTCGCCGACGTCGGCGTACTCGGCACGATCATCGCGTTCACGTTGATCGCCTCGGCGGAGAGCCTGTTCAGCGCCGCCGCGGTCGACCGGATGCACGACGGCCCGCGAACCCGGTACGACCAGGAGCTGATGGCGCAGGGCGCCGGGAACACGGTCTGCGGGATGCTCGGCGCGCTGCCGATGACCGCGGTGATCGTCCGCAGCGCGACCAACGTCCAGGCGGGGGCCCGGACGAAGCTGTCCCGCGTGCTGCACGGCGGGTGGCTGCTGCTCTTCACCGTGGCGGCCCCGGCGGCGCTCGGCGTCATCCCGGTCACCGCGCTGGCAGCGGTCCTCGTGCACGCCGGCTGGAAGCTCCTGTCACCGCGCGAGGTCGGCCGGCTCTGGCGTACCGAGCGCGGCGAGGCGATCGTGCTGATCGGCACGACGCTGGCGATCGTGTGCACGAACCTGTTCGAGGGCGTGCTGATCGGCATCCTGCTCGCGGTGTCGAAGACCGCGTGGGACGTCTCCGACATCCACGTCGACGTGCGCGAACACGACGAGGGACCGATCGAGATCAGGCTCACCGGCAACGCGACGTTCCTGCGCCTGCCGCGGGTGCTGGACACCCTGGAGGCGATTCCGCACGGCCGTCCGGTCGAACTGGATCTTTCCGGGCTGCGCCACCTGGACCACGCGTGCCGTACGGCCCTGCTCTCCTGGGCCGCCCAGCACCGCCGCCGGGACGACACGCCCGTACGGGTCTCCGAGCCCGTGTGACGACGCGGCCGCCCGGGCACGGGCCCGGGCGGCCGCCTACCGTGGCGTGTGCAGGGCCTGTTCGACGCCGGGCTCCTTCGGGCCGAGGAAGTGCGGGTCCGGCCGGATCGCCAGGAACAGCGCGGCCTTGAGCCCGGCGGGCAGCTCGCGCAGATAAGAGATCACGGTGGCGACCGGGGCGTACGGGCGGCTGTCGTCGCCGACCCCGATCGCGTCGATGCCGACCGACCGGCACAGCGTGAGGGCGCGCGGCAGGTGGAACCGCTGCGTGATCAGGATCGCCCGGTCGACGCCGAAGATCTTCCTGGCCCGCACGCAGGAGTCCCAGGTGTCGAAACCGGCGTAGTCGAGCACGATGCGGCCGCGCGGCACGCCCCGGTCGATCAGGTAGTCGCGCATCACCAGCGGCTCGTTGTAGTGCGAACGGCTGTTGTCGCCGGTGACGAGCAGCACCTGCACCTTGCCGCCGTGGTAGAGCGCGGCGGCGAGTTCGAGGCGCCCGGCCAGCATCGGCGAGGGACGGCCCTGCGGGGCACCGGCGCCGAAGACGATGCCGACGGCCGTGGGCGGCGCCTGGGCGGCGCCCAGCCGGTAGCGCGCCGAGGCGACGTACATCCAGCCGAGCGGCAGCAGTAAGGCGTAGACGCCGAGCGCGCACAGCACCGCCAGCGGCGCCCTGCACCGCCACACGCCACGCGCGATCCGCCCCACAACCGTGTACGACGCCGCCGACGGGGCGGGAGTTCCCAGGTCAGGCGATGCTTACCGTGCCGGATCCGGGCACGACCTCACCGAGGACCCAGGCCGGCAGCCCGTGTTCGGCCAGCAGCCGCAGCGCCGCGTCGGCGGCCGGAGCGGCGACGACCGCCGCCATGCCGACCCCCTGGTTGAAGGTCTTGTCCATCTCCTCGCGCGGCACCCGCCCGTACGACTCCAGCGCCGCGAAGATCGGCGGCGGGGTCCACGAGGATCGTTCGAGGACGGCGTCGCAGGTGGACGGCAGCGAGCGGGCGAGGTTCGCCGCGAGGCCACCGCCGGTGATGTGGGCGTACGCGTGCACCTCGGCGGCCTCGGCGAGCGCCAGGCAGTCCTTGGCGTAGATCCGGGTCGGGGTGAGGAGCTCCTCGCCCAGGCTCCGGCCCAGCTCGGGCAGGACCGTCTCCAGCGTGAGATCCGTCGTGCGCAGGATGTGGCGCACGAGGGAGTAGCCGTTGGAGTGGATGCCCGAGGAGGCGAGGCCCAGGACGACGTCACCGGGGACGACGCGCTCGGGGCCGAGCACGCGGCCGGCCTCCACGACCCCGGTGCCCGCCCCCGCGAGGTCGAACTCGTCGGGTTCGAGCAGGCCGGGGTGCTCGGCGGTCTCGCCGCCGACCAGCGCGCAGCCGGCCAGGGCGCAGCCCTCCGCGACGCCCGCGACGATCGCGGCGATCCGCTCGGGCACCACCTTGCCGCAGGCGATGTAGTCGGTCATGAACAGCGGCTCGGCGCCGCAGACGACGAGATCGTCCACGACCATGCCGACCAGATCGTGCCCGATCGTGTCGTACACGCCGAGGCGCCGGGCCAGGTCGACCTTGGTGCCGACGCCGTCGGTGGAGGTGGCGAGCAGCGGCCGGTCGTACTTCTTCAGCGCGGAGGCGTCGAACAGGCCCGCGAAGCCGCTGGCGTCGTGCACCACCTCGGCCCGGCGCGCCTTCGCCAGGTGCGCCTTCATCAGATCGACGGCGCGGTCACCGGCGGCGATGTCGACGCCCGCCGCTTCGTAAGACGTTTCACTCACTTGCGGGCCTCTTCGAGCAGGTGCTTGCCACGGGCGTCTTCGGCGACGTCGATCGGGTAGATGCCGTCGAAGCAGGCCCGGCAGAGGCGGTCGCGCGGCTGCCGGGTCGCGGCGATCAGCTCGTCGAGGGAGATGTAGCCGAGGGTGTCGGCGCCGAGGGAGGCGCGGATCTCCTCGACGGAGAGGTTGCCCGCGATCAGCTCGGCGCGCGTGGCGAAGTCGATGCCGTAGAAGCACGGCCAGGACACCGGCGGGCTGGAGATGCGGACGTGCACCTCCTTGGCACCGGCCTCACGGAGCATCCGGACGATGGCCCGCTGGGTGTTGCCGCGCACGATCGAGTCGTCCACGACGATCAGCCGCTTGCCCGCGATCGCCTCGCGCAGCGGGTTGAGCTTGAGGCGGATGCCGAGCTGGCGGATCGTCTGCGACGGCTGGATGAACGTGCGCCCGACGTAGGAGTTCTTCACGAAGCCCTGGCCGTACGGGATGCCGGACTCCTCGGCGTACCCGATCGCGGCGGGCGTGCCGGACTCGGGCGTCGGGATGACCAGGTCGGCCTCGACCGGGTGCTCGCGGGCCAGGCGGCGGCCGACGTCGACCCGGGTGGCCTGCACGCTGCGACCGGCGATCGAGGTGTCGGGCCGGGCGACGTAGACGTACTCGAACAGGCAGCCCTTGGGCTGGGCCTCGGCGAACCGGGTGGAGCGCACCCCGGCCTCGTCGATCGTCAGCAGCTCGCCGGGCTCGACCTCGCGGACCATCGTGGCGCCGACGATGTCGAGCGCGGCGGTCTCGGAGGCGACCACCCATCCGTGCTCCAGCCGGCCGAGCACCAGCGGGCGGATGCCCTGCGGATCGCGCGCGGCGTACAGCGTGCGCTCGTCCATGAAGACCAGGGAGTACGCGCCGCGTACGAGCGGCAGGACGTCGAGCGCGGCGCGTTCGACGCCGCCCGAACCGCTGCCGAGGAGGGCGGTGAGCACCTCGGTGTCGGTGGTGGCGCCGAGCTCGCCGTCACGCAGGCGGGAGGCGAGCTCAGGGGTGTTGATGAGGTTGCCGTTGTGGCCGAGGGCCAGGCTGCCGTCGTCGGTGGACCGGAACGTCGGCTGGGCGTTCTCCCAGACGCTGGATCCGGTCGTGGAGTAGCGGCAGTGGCCGACCGCGATGTGGCCGCGCAGCGTGTTGAGGACCGGCTCCTCGAAGACCTGCGCGACCAGGCCCATGTCCTTGAACACGACGATGCGCGCACCGTCGCTCACGGCGATCCCGGCCGACTCCTGGCCACGGTGCTGGAGGGCGTAGAGCCCGAAGTAGGTAAGTTTGCTGACCTCCTCTCCGGGCGCCCAGACGCCGAAGACACCGCATGCGTCCTGAGGGCTGTGATCGAGGGGGTCGAGGTCGTGGGTCAGTCGTCCGTCTCCGTTCGACACGCTGACCAGTGTAGGTGGTGACCTGGTCTCCCTGTTCACGGCCCGGCGCGCCGCAGCCCCCGCGGGCTCCGGATCCTCCACCATGGAGAGCCGGAGGGAGCTGTCCATGGCCTATCGACCGGTGGGATACCCGCCCCGGCAACACCGGGGTATCGGCGCCGCGGCGCTCGTCCTCGGGATCGCCGCGCTCGTCACGTTGGTGCTGTGCGGTTTCGGGGTGGTCGTGGCCGTCGCGGGCATCATCGTCGGGATCATCGCCGTGGTACGCGACAACGGCCGCGGAATGGCGGTGACCGGGCTGGTGCTGTCGTCGCTGGCCCTGCTGATCGCGATCGCCGCGGGCGTCTGGTTCTTCAGCCGCGTCGCGCCCTGCAGCGACCGGTCGCGCTACCCGACCAAGGCCGACCGCGATCACTGCCTGGAACACCGCGTGCCGTTCTTCCGCGCCACCGAGACCCCGGTGCCCGGCCAGCGCCAGCGCGCCGGCGTCGGGCCTGCCGACGGCACGAGGCCGTGACCGGGGAGGCCGGGCGGGGCCTCTACAATCTGTGGTTGTGGTGGACGGGCAGCGGCACGAGGTGCTGGCCGATCGCGTCTACGAGGCCGTCAAGGCGATGGTCATGGACCACGAGATCGCGCCCGGGGCCCGGGTCAGCATCGACGGGCTCGCTCGTGATCTCGAGGTCTCACCGACCCCGGTCCGCGAGGCGCTCGCCCGGCTCGAGTCCGACGGTCTGGTCGTCAAGCGCCCGAACGCCGGCTACCGCGCCACCGATCTGCTCGACTCCGACGCCTTCACCGACCTGTTCGAGATGCGCCTGCTGTTGGAGCCACGAGCCGCCGCTCTCGCGGCCGAGCACGCACGCGACGAGGATCTGCGGCGGCTCCAGGCGATCGTCGACGAGATGCGCGAGCACCCCGACACCGGGCAGCAGTACACCGTCTACCAGCGCTTCGCAGTGCTCGACCAGGAGTTTCACGACGCGCTCGCCGAGGCGGCGGGCCGGCCGCTGATGGCCGAGGCGGTGAGCCGGCTGCATGCGCACCTGCACATGTTCCGGCTCAACAGCGCGCCGGGCGCCGCTGACACGACCATCGCCGAGCACGAGCGGATCCTGCACGCCGTGACGCGCCGCAACCCGGAGAAGGCCGCCGAGGCGATGGCCGAGCACCTGAGGTCCAGCCGGGTGCGACACCGCCCGGCGGCTCAGCGCCGAGGCGCGGACCGCTGAGAAGCAGGGAACGGACGGGTACCTGACACATGCCCGCGCATCAGGCGGGCCGCGGGCGCAGCCCGTGCATCCCGCCGTCGACGGCGAGATCGGTGCCGGTGGTCGCGCCGGATCTCGGACTCGCCAGATAGGCGACCGCGTGGGCGACCTCGGCGGCGCTGACCAGCCGTCCCGTCGGCTGGCGCGATGCGAGGGCCGCCCGCTCGACGTCCGGGTCCTCGGCGGTCGCGAGCAGGCGACCGACCCACGGCGTGTCGACCGTGCCCGGGTTCACGCAGGTGACCCGGATTCCTTCGCGGATGTGGTCGGCCGCCATCGCCCGTGTCAGCGCGAGGACGGCCCCCTTGCTCGCCGAGTACAGGGCGCGCTGGGGTAGCCCGGCGGTGGCGGCGATCGAGCACATGTTGACGATGGCGGCATGGCCGGAGCCCGTCGTGGCGGCCCGGCGCAAGGCGGGCAGAGCAGCCGCCGAGACTCGGGCCGGCCCGACGACGTTGACGTCGAGCACGCGGTGCCACTCGGCCGATCCGTTGTCCTCGACCGTGCCCTGTGCTCCGATGCCGGCGTTGTTGACCAGGACGTCCAGAGCGCCGAGCCGGTCGACCACGGCCGCGACCGCCGTACGAACCGAGTCATCGTCGGTCACGTCGCACCGGATCCCGAGGAAGGGCCCGTGCGTCTCGGCCAGGTCGAGCACCGCCACGCGGGCTCCGCGCGCGCTCAGCTCGTGAGCCGTGGCGAGGCCGATGCCGGAGGCTCCGCCGGTCACGGCCGCGACCAACCCGTCGAACTCCGCCCGAGGTTCGCCCGCTCCGGTGCTCATACGGTCGTCCCTTCGGCCGACACCATCTCCTGGCGCTGCGCGCCGAGACCTTCGCCCTCCAACTCGACGACGTCCCCGGGGCGCAGGTAGGGAAAGCGTCCTGACAGGGCGACGCCCTCGGGCGTACCGGTGAGGATCAGGTCACCCGCCTCGAGGGCCATGAACTGGCTCAGCCGGTGGACGACATCGGCGACGGAGAAGATCAGGTCCGACGTGCGAGAGTCCTGCCGCGCGCCGCCGTTCACGTGGCTGCGCAGCCGCACCGCGCCCGGGTCGAGCTCGTCAGGCGTGACGAGCCACGGCCCGAGCGGGGTGAAGGAGGGTGCGCACTTGCCCTTGGACCACTGCCCGCCGGAGGTCCGCAACTGGAGTTCGCGCTCGGACACGTCGTTGGCCAGCACGTAACCCGCGATGTGGCGCGGTGAGTCGGCGGGGGAGTCCAGATAGAGGGCGCGCCGGCCGATCACCACCCCGAGCTCGACCTCCCAGTCGGTCATCGTGCTCCCGCGCGGGATGGGTACGGGATCGTCGGGGCCGACGACGGTGTTCGGGTGCTTCAGGAACACCACCGGTTCGGTGGGCGGTTCGGCGCCGGACTCCGCGGCATGCTTCGCGTAATTCATGCCGACGCAGATGACCGCGGTCGGCCGGGTGATCGGTGGACCGAAGCGGAGTTCGCCGGCTCCCTGGAGCTCTGGCAGGTCGGACCGGGTGACAGTGGGCAGGACGTGTTCCAGGAACTCGGGGGTCACATCGGCCGTCACCCCGCGCAGGTCCAGGATGCGGTCCCCGTCCAGCAGGACCGGGACCTCCCGGCCGGGGCCGCCTACTCTGGCGATGCGCATGCGTGCTTCCTCTCTTGCCGTGGAGCCGTGGTCATCGGTAGGTCCCCGTGGAGGACCGGAGCTCGGTGACCGTCGTGGCGGTGAGATCGCGGCCTCGGGTCTCGGGTCCCAGCCCCACCGCGAGGGCGCCCACCGCGCACGCGGCGATCACGAACAGCGCCACGCCCCACGAACTGTCACCGGCCGCGGCGACGAGGGCGACCGCGATGAGCGGTGTCAGCCCGCCGGTCAGGGCGCCGGCGACCTCCCGGTTGAGCGCGAGGCCGGTGAAGCGGGAACGGGCCGTGAACAGCTCGCTGTAGTAGGCGGCCTGCGGGGCGAACATGCAGCCCACGCCGACGCCCATGCTCACCACCACGACCAGGGTGATGGCCAGGGGGGTCCGGACGTTGTCGACGACCCAGAAGTACGGGTAGACGAAGGCCGCCGAGAACGCGATCCCGATCAGCGCGACGGGTTTGCGGCCGATCCGGTCGGAAAGCCGGCCGAAGACCAGAAGGGTGACGATCGTGACGGCCGTACCGACGGTGGTCGCCACCGGTCCGACCGAGCTCGGCAGCTTGAGGGTGCCGGTCAGGTAGGCGGCGAGGAAGGTGAGGTTGATGTACGCGACGACGTTCTGGGACGTCTGCAGGCCGATGACGACGAGACCCGACTTCCATTCCGAGCGGAGAACGTCGCGTACGGGTGAGACCTCGGCCTCTCGGCTGTGCTTCTGCGCCTCGACGAACGCCGGGCTCTCGGCGAGCCGCAGCCGGATGAACAGCGCCACCCCGATCACGACGATGCTGGCGGCGAAGGGGATACGCCAGCCCCACGACAAGAACTGCTCGGACGGGAGCTGGGTCACCGCGGAGAAGGCGCCGGAGGCGAGCAGGATGCCGATGTAGACGCCGGTACTCGGGGCCGCCCCGAAGAGCCCGCGCCGCCTCGGCTCGGAGAACTCGGCCGCCAGGATCGCCGCACCACCGTATTCCGCGCCCGCGCCCAGACCTTGGACCGCCCGCAGGACGACCAGCAGGATCGGGGCGAGAACGCCGGCCTGCTCGTAGGTCGGCACCAGCGCCATGGCCACCGTCGAGGCGCCCATCACCAGGAGCGTGATGACGAGAACCTTCTTCCGGCCGACGAGGTCACCGAGCCGGCCGAAGATGAGGCCCCCGATCGGGCGGACGAAGTAGCCGACGGCCAGGGTGCCGAACGACGCGAGCGTCGCGGCGGTCGGGTCGAACGACGGGAAGATGACCTTGTTGAAGACCAGGGCGGCGGCCGTCCCGTAGAGGTAGAAGTCGTACCACTCCAGGGCGGAGCCCACGAGTGAGGCCAGCAGGACGCGTCGGCGGTCCGTGGGCGGCGAGCTGTGAGATCTGGTGACGGGCGAGGTCGACATCGGTGTCCCCTGTCGTCGAGGCGGGGCTGGGGTTGGAGACGGGTGGTGGTACCGGTGGCTCGCCGGCCTCAGGCGACTCGCCGGTCGTCGATGCGGTCACGGTCCCAGGAGATGCCGAGGCCTGGCTCCTCCGGGGCGAACGCGTGCCCGTCGCTGATACGCGGCTGTCGCGTGGTGACCGCGCGGAGCTGCGGGATGTACTCGACATAGCGGCCGTTGGGCACGGCCGCCACGAGACTGGTGTGGATCTCCATCAGGAAGTGCGGGCAGACCGGGGCGCCGAATGCCTCCGCGAGGTGCGCGACCTTCAACCATGGGGTGATGCCGCCGATTCTGGAGACGTCGGGCTGAACGATCCCCGCGGCGCCTCGCTGCAGGTACTCACGGAAGTGCGCCAAGGAGTAGATCGACTCGCCGACGGCCACCGGGATGGCGGTCGACGCGGCGAGACGCTCGTGCCCCGCGACGTCATCGGCGGGCAGCGGCTCCTCGAACCAGGCCACGTCGTACGGCTCCAGCCGAGCGGCGCGACGCACGGCCTCCGCCGGGGTGAAGGCCTGGTTCGCGTCGACCATGATCTCCATGTCGGCCCCGACGGCCTCACGGACGGCGCGGACTCTGGCCGCGTCCTCGCCGGCGGTCGGCTTGCCGACCTTGATCTTCACCCCGGAGAAGCCCTGCTCGCGGGCCTCCAGTGCGCCCGCGACCAGGTCGTCCTCGCTGAGCTGGAGCCAGCCGCGCTCGGTGTCGTACATCGGGACCGCGGACTGGTGGCCTCCGGCGACGCGCCACAGCGGTTCCCCCGCCCGCAGGCAGCGCAGGTCCCACAGCGCGAGATCCGCTGCGGCGAGGCCGAGTGCGGTCAGCGGACCGACCATCGTGGCGCGCGTGCTGTCGTACATCGCCCGCCAGGCTCCCTCGATCTCGCGGGAGTCCCGGCCGACGAGTGCGGGCAGCAGGTGATCTCGCAGCATCGCGAGCACCGCGCGTCCGCCGGTGCCGATCGTGTAGGAGTAGCCCGTCCCGGTCAGTCCGTCATCCGTCGTGAGCTCGACGAAGAGCGTCTCCTGCTTGAGGAAGGCCTGGGACGCGTCCGTCCGGACGGTCTCCACCTCGATGTCCACGAGGTAGGCCGATGCCTTGATCACTGCCGGCACTGTGACTCCCTGATCGAAGAACCTGTGAATGTCGTGACGTCCAGGGCGGAGACGAGCGCGAGCGCGGCCTCGCACGCCGGCACGCCGAGGCCGTGCTGCCCGGCGCGCCGTACGACGGCGCCGAGCAGGCCGTCGTACTCCAGAGGACGTCCGGCGAGGCGATCGTCGAGCATCGACGAGCCGGCGCCGGTGGGGCGCGCGTCGAGCCACGCCAGGACGTCGTCCACGGCCCCGTCCGGAAGGGAGGCGCCCTCGGCCCGGCCGACCGCGGCCACCTCGCTCAGCATCGTGCGCGTCAGCGCCCTGACCGCCGGCTCCCGGAAGACATCGACCCGTCGGCACGTGAGTGCGGTCACCGGGTTCGCCACGGCGTTGACCATCAGCTTGCGCCACGCCGCCGTGGTGAAGTCCGTTGCGATCTCCACCTGGAGCCCGGCCGGGCCGAGCAGCAGCCGGGCCCGCCGGCCCGGGTCGTCGTCGTCGACCGCCAGGTCCGGCCCGCTGTGGCGGACCTCCACCTGGCCACGGCCGCGGCGCTCGGCATTGAAATAGACGAGTGCGGGTGCGACCCGATGGGCGGGAACCCAGGGCGCGAGCCGCTCGCGATGGTCCACGCCGTTCTGCGCGGCGACGACCAGGGTGTCCCGGTCGACCAGGCGCTCCAGCCATACGCCCGCCGACCCGGTCTGGTGCAGCTTCGTCGTCACCACGACCCACGGGACCGGCCCGACGTCGTGTGGCTCACCTCCCCACCCGACGTCGACGGAGCGGCGTGTGCTCTGCTCGGTCAGCTCGATCGCCGGGACCACGGGCGAGTTCGAGCGCCCGCACAGGGTCACCGGATGGCCGTGCAGGGCGAGCCGTGCCGCGAGGGCCAGCCCGACCGAACCGGGACCCACGACCGCCACCGGCGCGTTCATCGCAACATCCTCAGCAGTTCATATAGAAAATCCTGACTGGGAGGGATGATGCTATAGGAAATGCGGAGGCGCAAGCCTCCGATCCGCGCCACCGGGACCCCGGTTCCCCGGCGCGCGCTGAGGGGGCGGATCGTTATCCAGTTGTCCGGGTGGGTTTTCGCCGTTCGTGGCTAGCCTGGAAAAACGCCCCCGGCGCCTGTCCCGGGGCGTCGCGACCTACGGGGCAAGTGGGGGCTGCGTATGGTGCCGATCGCGCCGTTCATCGAACTCATCGGCGAGGCCTTCTCCGTCATCGTGGAGAACCAGACCAAGAGATTAGAGATCGCCGACGCACAGGCGGCCCGCCGATCCGAGAACCGTCACCGGACGGCGGCCGGCGCCATCCAGGGGGCGCTCGTCCTCGTCCAGGCCGGGCAGTTGCTGCACACCTGGCAGCAGAGTCGCCGGCAGCGGCTGGGCGAGCTGGGAGTCCTCCCCTCGGGCTCCGGGACCGCGGCGTACGCGTCGGGCGCCGCCACGAGACTGAGCGAGCTGAAGGAGCTGAAACGGTACGAGGACGAGCTGTCCGCGTATCCGATCATGGGTGGTCCCGGCGTGCTGGCCGGGGCTCTGGCGCTGGACCCGGTACGCCCGCTCGTACTGATCGTCCCGCCGCGCGAGGGCGCCGACGCGACACGATGGGGCGACCGGCTGGTCAACCGCGTGTCCTCCGACCTCGGCCGGTACCACGAGATCCTCCAGGTGCGGATCGCCGACCGGCCGTTCCAGTGGCCCCATGCCGGCCTGTACGCGAACGACCTGGCCCAGGTGCCCACGGTCATCGTCGAACTGCTCTCCGACCGAGAGCGCCTCGACATCCGGGTGGGCGGCTGCCACCTCGGGTTCGACGATCCCCCGGTGCTGCCCATGCGGCCGATGGCGCCGTTGCGGTTTCCCCGCGCCGAGCACTGGAGCGGCGAACTCGTCGACGAGCTCAACCGGTCGGCGCCGCGCCAGGCGTTCACCCTGGTCCCGCCGAGCACCGACGACGAACTGGCGGACCTCAATCACGAACTGGCCGCGCGGGTGTCGACGCTGTGCGCGGTGGCCATGGTCGACTGTCACCATCTGGCCCGCGTGCCGGGGTACGACGAGCGGCTCGACCAGGCGATCGCCGCCGCGGGAGTGGTCGGGACGGACTGGCCGATCAACGGGCTCATCCCGCTGCCGCTGGTCGCCGATCCCGCGTACCACCTGCTCCACCAGGCGTTGCGGCGGCACGCCCGTGGACAGCACGCCGTGGCCGAGGAGGACCTGCGGCTGGCGGTGACGCTGCTCGCGGGCACGGACGCCGCCCCGGAGACATCGCTTCGGGAGTTGGTCGAGGCGGCGTTCGCCACCGGACGGATGCACCACAAACATCTCGCCAAGCTCCGGGAGGCCGTCGAGCGCGTCCACGGTGACCGCCGGCTGCTGGACCTGCTCGACCGCGCGCGGCCGTGGCGGCTGCCCTCCGGTGACGAGCCGGAACCCCAGCCGATCCCGGAGCGGCCCGCGGCCGTCGAGCCGGAGCCGGACCCGGCGTCCGTACCCGTGATCAATCCGCCCGTACAGAGGCCGACGGACGCCGCGCAGCGTGTCCTCAGCCCGCATCCGGGCTGGGTCAACGGCGTGGCCTGGTCACCGGACGGGCGGTTCCTCGCCGCCGCCGCGGACGTCGGGTTCGTGTGGGACACCGCGGACGGCGGCCTGCGCGCCACCCTCATGGTTCCGGGAGCCGTGGTGAAGGCGGTGTCGTGGTCGCCGGACGGGCGGCGGCTCGCCACCTCCGGAGACGCGGTGCACATCTGGGACCCCGCCACGGGCGACCTCCGGACCACGCTCGAACCCTCCGGCACGCGCGGAAACGTGGCATGGTCGCCGGACGGTCGCTGGATCGCCGCCTGCGCTCGGGGAGGACGCCTGGGAATCTGGGACGCCGCCACCGGCGAGCTGCGCCACTCGCTGCTCAGCCATCCCTTCGGGGGCAGGTCCGTCGCCTGGTCGCCCGACGGCCGGCGGCTCGCCACCACCTGCTCCCACGAAGAGGTGCTCATCTGGGACCCGGTCACCGGCGAGGAGGTCGGGAGCTTCTCCGCGGACAAGAATGACACCCCCATCGGCTCGGTCGCGTGGTCGCCCGACGGGCAGCGGATCGCCGGGGTCAGCAATGGGGGCGCCCGCCTCCTCGTCTGGGACACGGCCGCACCAAGACCGAAGTTCTCCGTTCGCGTCCGGAAGCTTGCCTCCGTCGCGTGGTCACCGGCCGGCGATCGCTTCGCCACGGGCCACACTCACCAGATCATCAACCTCTGGGACCCGGCGACCGGTGACGTGACCCGCACGCTCGCCGGCCACATCGCGACCCGCTCACTCACATTCCGGACCATGCCGGTCGCGTGGTCACCCGACGGGCGCCATCTCGCCTCCGGCGGCGTCGACCGTACCGCGCGGATCTGGGACGTCTGACTCGCTCAGGGCTGAGCCCCGTACGGCCGTACGGGAAGACGGGCCGACAGGTCGGCGCGTTCGCCGCTGGCGCTGATCCGGTCGCGGGCCTCGTCCCAGGTCGTACGGCCCGTGGCGAGCATGATCCAGGTCTTGGCGTCGGTCTCGATGACGTTGGGCGGCGTGCCGCGGGTGTGCCGGGGGCCCTCGACGCACTGCACGGCGGCGTACGGCGGCACGCGCACCTCGACCGAACGGCCGGGGAAGTCGGTCGCCAGCCGCTCGAGCAGGACCCGGGCGGTGACCCGCAGGGCGGTGCGTACGGGTTCCTCTCCGGCGTCGTACGCGGCGAGGACGGCCGCGACCAGGGCGTCCTCCAGACGAGCGTCGGGCGGTGGCGCCTCGTCGGCGCGGCCGAGGGCGATGAGCTGCTCGTCGAGGGCGGCACGCAGCCGCTCCGGTCTCAGTCGGGCCATGGCGGGACCGACGGTACCCGGTCAGCGGGCGCCCGCGGTCAGTGATCAGATGTTGTTGCTGTGATCAGGGTGTTTATGGGAGATTTTCGGGATTGCCGTGCCTGGTCGCGGTCACGAGCCCCCCGATGCAAGGAGCCCCCATGCGGGTCCCCCGCCGTTTCCTCCTCGGCCTCACCGCCGTCGCATGCGTGTCCGTGCCGCTGTCCGGCGCGGTGGTCGCACCGCGGGTGGCGGTCGCCATGGCCGCCGACAACGGCATCCGGGGCCAGTACATCGTCACGATGAAGGACACGAGCGAGGTCTCGCGCGCGATCGCCTTCCCGACGGTCCATCGGTTCGGCAAGGGCTTCGCCGCGAAGCTCTCGGCGGCTCAGCTGGACCGGCTCCGGCGCGACCCCGGCGTCGCCGCGATCGAGCAGGACCAGGTCATGAAGACCTCCACGACGCAGACGAGCCCGACGTGGGGCCTGGACCGGATCGACGAGGCGAAGCTGCCGCTGTCGCACACCTACACGTACAAGCACACCGCCTCGAACGTGGACGCGTACGTGATCGACACGGGCATCGAGACGACGCTGAGCCAGTTCGGCGGCCGGGCGGACACCGTGTACGGCAACGAGGACTGCAACGGCCACGGCACGCACGTGGCCGGGATCATCGGGTCCACGTCGTACGGGGTGGCCAAGAACGTACGGCTGCACGCGGTGCAGGTGCTCGACTGCGACGGCTCGGGCAGCACCTCCGACGTCATCGCGGGCGTCGACTGGGTGCGGAAGAACCACGCGGCCAAGTCGGTCGCCAACCTCTCGCTGGGCGGCTCGAAGTCGACGGCGCTGAACGACGCGGTCACCGCGCTGTCCAAGTCCGGCGTGTTCGTCGCGGTGGCGGCGGGCAACGACGGCGCCGACGCCTGCAAGGGCTCACCGGCCAGCGCCGGGAGCGTCGAGGCCGCGGCGGCCAGCTCCTCCAGCGACACCCGCGCGTCGTTCAGCGACTACGGCGCCTGCGTGGACGTGTACGCGCCCGGCGTGAACATCAAGTCGACCTACCAGGGCGGCACCGAGTACCTGAGCGGCACGTCGATGGCGTCCCCGTTCGTGGCGGGCGTCGCGGCGCTGTACAAGTCGGCGTACGGGCAGGCGTCGTTCGGCACGATCCAGAAGTGGATCACCGCGCACGCCGTCAACGGCGTGATCAAGAAGAACAAGTCCGGCACGCACAACCGGCTGCTGAACAAGAGTTCGCTCTGACCTGGACACCAGAAGGGCCGGTCGCCCCCGCGACCGGCCCTTCTCGCTGCCGTGTCAGGCGACCGGCACGGCCTCCGGCTCGACGACCACCGGCGTACGGCGCCGGGCGCGCAGCGTGGCGAGGCTGAGCGGAGCGCCGACGAAGACGATCGCGGCGGCGATGAGCAGCGCGAGCTGGTAACCGGACAGGAACGCGTGGACCGCCGTCGCGCCGCCCCGCAGTACGGCCGCCTGGCGTGAGGTGAGGATCGCGCCGACGATCGTGACGCCGAGCAGGCCGGAGACCTCGCGCGAGGCGTTCATGACGGCGGAGGCGGCGCCGGCACGGCCGGGTGGCAGCACACCGATGATCGCGTCGTTGAGCGGCATCATCGTGAAGCCGGAGCCGATGCCGAACGCCACGAACGCGGGCATCAGGTCCATGAAGTGGCCGTGCTCGCCGACGAACGAGAGCATGATCAGACCGGCCGTGTTCAGCGTCAGCCCGAGCGCCACCGTGACGTGCGTGCCGATCCGCCGTGCCAGCACGCCGGCGACCGGGGCGATCGCGGCCATCATCAGGGCCATCGGGATGAACGCCGCGCCCGCCTCGGTCGGGGAGAAGCCCAGGATGTTCTGCAGGTACATCGCGGTGAAGAAGTAGACGCCCATCACGCCGAAGCCCCAGAGGATCATCGCGCCGGTGCCGCCGCTGAAGGTGCGGATGCCGAAGAGGGAGGGGTCGACCATCGGGTCCGCGGTGCGCCTCTCGACGATGACGAACGCCACCGCGGCGACGGCGGCCAGGGCGAACGCGCCGAGGATCACCGCCGAGGTCCAGCCCTGGTTGTGCCCCTCGATCAGCGCGTACGTGACGGAGAACAGCGCGACCGCCGAGGTGACCAGGCCGGGCAGGTCGAGCCGGCGCCGTACGGCGTCCCGCGACTCCCGCATCGAGATCGCGATGATCGCGACCGTGACGACGCCGACCGGCACGTTGATCAGGAAGATCCAGCCCCAGTCCCAGCGGTCGCTCACGAAGCCGCCCGTGAACGGGCCGAGGGCGAGGGCGAGAGCGCTGACCGCGCTCCAGACGCCGACCGCCCGGCTGCGCTCCTTCGGGTCGGGGAAGGTCGACGAGATGATCGCGAGCGTCGAGGGGATGCTGGCGGCGGCGCCGAGGCCCTGGAGCACGCGGGCGACGATGAGCATCTCCTGGCTGGTCGCGAGTCCGGCGATCAGCGAGGCGACGGTGAAGACGGCGATCCCGCCGACGAAGAGCCGCCGGCGCCCGTACACGTCGGCGAGCCGGCCGCCGACCAGCATCAGCCCCGAGAAGACGAGGATGTAGCTGCTCACGATCCACTCCAGGCCGGAGATGGACAGGTGCAGGTCACGCTGGATCGACGGCAACGCGACGTTGACGACGTTGTTGTCCAGGAAGGTCATGAACGTTGCCAGCGCGACCCCCACCAGGGTCCACCAGCGTCTCGTCGGGGCCATTCCCCGCTCCTCTACGTTGTTCTTATACGTTGTACATGTACTGCGTATAAGACCCTGTACGACGTATAGTTGTCAAGTGGCCACTGGAGAGGAACGGGCTCGGCTGAGCCGGGAGACGGTCGTCGACGGGGCGCTGGCGCTGACGGACACGGAGGGCCTCGACGGCCTGACGATCAGGCGCCTCGCCCAACACCTCGGCGTTACGCCGATGGCGCTGTACTGGCATTTCAAGAACAAGGAAGAGCTGCTGGACGGCCTCGCCGACCGGCTGTGGTCGCTCGTGGACACCACGGTCGACCCGTCCGCGCCGTGGCCGTCGCGGCTGCGGACGCTGATGAACTCGATGGTCGACGTGCTGCGGGCGCACCCGTACGCGGCGTCGCTCATGGTGACGACGCAGCCCGAGGCGGCACAGCACTGCTTCGACATCATGGAGGCGGCGCTGAGGATCCTCGCCGACGCGGGCTTCACTCCGGCCGAGGGCGCGATGCTGTGCCGGCACGGGCTCCGCACGGTGACGACGCTGGTCATCGGCGACCCGGGCCTCAAGCCGCAGCAGACGGAGGAGGAGGCCGCGGAACACCTCCGCCGCAAGCGTCTCAGCATTGAGACGCTTTCGCCGTCGCGCTATCCCTGCCTGATCGCCGCGGCCGGCCCGTTCACCAAGATCGACGACCCGGAGGCGGAGTTCGCCTTCGGCATCGACCTGTTCGTGGCGGGCGTCGAGGCCCTGGCCGCCAGGCGTTAGCGGGAGGCCCCGCGACTAAGGTGATCAAGGTGGCTGAGCTCGAGGAGTTGCCGGTCTTCGTCTACCACCCGGACCCGGTGGGAACGGGCTCGATCAAGGCGTCGGAGCAGGCGTGCGACAACTGCTCACAGCGGCGCGGCCTCGTCTACACCGGCCCGGTGTACTGCGAGGAGGAGGTGGCGGCGCTCTGCCCCTGGTGCATCGCCGACGGCAGCGCGGCCGAGCGGTTCGACGCCACCTACTGTGACGTTCTCGGACCCCCGGAGATCGACGGCACGGTGGTGGACGCGATCGCCAGGCGCACCCCGGGTTTCTCCGGGTGGCAGCAGGAGCGATGGTTGTTCCACTGCGGCGACGGCGCAGCGTTCCTGGGCCCGGCGGGCGCGCGTGAGCTGCGCGGAGACGAGCCGGCGCTGTCGTCGTTGCGGGCCGAGCTCGGCGCGCACCGCTGGACCGACGACCAGATCGACGGCTATCTGAAGGCCCTCGACCGCACCGGCCAGCCGACGGCGTACCTCTTCGAGTGCCGCTCGTGCGGCACCCACCTCGCGTACTCCGACTTCACCTAGGCGAGCGCCGCGACGACCTGCCTGGTGGCCTCGGCGATCAGCGGCTCCCTGGGCGGGGCGCCGTACCCGGATCGGTCGGACATGACGGCCAGTACGAGCGGGGCGTTGTGGGGCGGCCAGACGATGGCGATGTCGTTGGCCCGTCCGTAGTCGCCGGTACCGGTCTTGTCGGCCACCTTCCAGCCCTTGGGGAGGCCGGCGCGGATGCGCGTGGCGCCCGTGGTGTTGCGTTCGAGCCAGTCACTGATCAGGGTGCGCCGGTCGGCGGTCAGCGCGTCGCCGAGCACGAGTGCGCGGTAGTCGGCGGCGATCGCCCGTGGCGTGGTGGTGTCGCGCGGGTCGTGAGGCGGGATCCGGTTCAGCTTCGGCTCGTAGTCGTCCATGCGGCTGACGGTGTCGCCGAGTTCCCGCAGGTAGGCGGTCAGCCGTGCGGGGCCACCGAGGTCGCGCACGAGCAGATTGCCGGCCGTTCCGTCGCTGTGGCGTATGGCGGCGTCGCACAGCTGCCTGATGGTCATCCCGGTCGCGACGTGGTGCTGGGTGATCGGCGAGATGGAGTCGACGTCGGCCCTGGTGTAGGTGACGCGCTTGTCCAGGTGGACGAGCGGGTTGCGGTGCAGGACCGCCGCCGCGGCGAGCGTCTTGAAGGTGGAGCAGAACGCGAAGCGCTCGTCGGCCCGGTAGGCCACGACGGCGCCCGTGCCGGTCGCCAGGGCGTACACGCCCAGCCGGGCGTCGTGCCGGCGTTCGAGCGCGGCGAACCGCGAGAGGTCCGGCGCGCCGCGACCCGGCGACGGGGACGACGGCCGGGCGGTCGAGCGACGATCCGCGCCGCACCCCGCGAGCGGCAGGAGAGCCGCGGACACCAGAAGCGCGCGGCGATTGGTGCTCTGAACTGCTGCGATATGCGTGCTCATATTAATGCTCAATCGATTCCAATATTGGACACAATCGGTGGAGCTCTGATCTTCTCTCATACATGCGCACTGGCTCACCACGATCTCGAACGGCGCTCGGCGCCGCGGGACTCGCCCTTTCCGCCCTTGTCGCCGTCACCGGCTGCGGTGACGCGACCGCCCAGAAGGCCGTGCCGCGGAGCGCCACAGCGTCGCTCCGCGCGCCCGCGACCTCGCCCGCGTCGTCCCAGGCGGAGGTCGGCCGGCGGCTCCACGGGCTCGAACAGCGGCATCACGGACGGATCGGCGCGTACGCGATCGACACCGGGACGGGCCGGGTCCTGAGCTACCGGTCCGGTGAGCTGTTCCCGGAGGCGTCGACGTACAAGGCCATGGTGACCGGGGCCGTGCTCCAGAAGGCGCGCCGGTCCGACCCCGGGCTGATGGACCGGGTCGTCCACTACACGCGCGACGACGTGGTGGCCAACTCGCCCATCACCGAGCAGCACGTGGACACCGGCATGACCGTGGCCGACCTGTGCGACGCGGCGATCACCGTGAGCGACAACACGGCGGCCAACCTGCTGCTCAAGCAGGTCGGGGGGCCGTCCGGGCTCACCGCGTACTATCGTTCGCTCGGTGACCCGGTCAGCCGGCTCGACCGCTGGGAGACCGACCTCAACATCTGGCGGCCCGGAGAGAAGCGCGACACCACCATGCCCTCCGTCTACGCCCGCGACCTGCGGGCGCTCACGCTGGGCAACGCGCTCGCGCCCGCCGACCGCACCCGTCTGGTCGGCTGGATGAAGGCCAACACGACCGGCAACGCGCGCATCCGGGCCGGGCTGCCGAAGAGCTGGACCGTCGCCGACAAGACCGGGACCGGTTCGACGTACGGCGCCACGAACGACATCGCGGTCGCCTGGCCGCCGTCCGGCGCTCCGGTGGTCATGGTGATCCTCACCAACAGCCGGGCCGCGGACGGTGCCACCGACGAGAAGGCCGTCGCCGAGACCGCGACCGTACTCGCCCACGGGCTCGGCCGGGCCGGTTAGATCTCGATGCCATCCGGCGGCCCGGCCGTCTCCGTCGCGTCCCGCCCGGCCGGCACGCCGCCTCCGGCCGGGCGGGACGCCGCCGACCGCCGGGCGATCGCCGTAGGCGTGGGCGTGCAGGTCGTCTCGGCGCTCGGCTACTACGCGGTGATGGGGCACCTCGTCGCCCATCTGCGGCACGACGTGGGCCTGCTCGCCGGGACGATCGGCCTGGCGCTCGGCACCCGGTTCCTCGTTCAGTCCGCGCTGCAGCCGCCGCTGGGGGCGCTGATCGACGTGCTCGGAGCGCCCCGGACCGGGGCGCTCGCCTGCGCGCTCCGCGTCGCGAGCTTCGCGCTGCTGGCGACGACGGACGGGCCGCTCGGCCTGTTCGGCGCGGCCTGCCTGCTCGGCGCGGGCGGCGCACTGTTCGTACCGGCCGTACAGGCCATCATCGCCGGGACGTCCCCCGCGCGCCGACCGGCCGGTTTCGCCGCCTACCTGATCAGTGGCCAGGTCACCGCCATCGTGGCGCCGCTCGTCGGACTCGCCGTCCTGAGAGACGGCGGCTTCGGACCTCTCGCCGCCGGCGGAGCCGGGTGCTGGGCGATCGCCGGCGGCCTGTTCCTGTACGTGGGCGGACGCCGCGGTCCTGGGGCGGATCGGGTCCCGGCCGGAGCTCGTACGGCGACGTTCCGGGGCATGGCGGCCGTCGTTCGCGACCGGGCGTTCCTCCGGTTCGCCGGGGCGACCGCCGCCAGCATCCTGCTCGCCGGGGAGACGACGACGGTCGTGCCGCTCAAGGGTTTCGGGTCGAACTGGACGACCGTGTTCTTCTGCGTCGCCGCCGCGGCCACGGCGGCCGTGCAGCCGTGGTGCGCCGCCGGGAGCCGCGCCGACCGCCCACGAGTCCTCCAGACGGGACTGCTGCTGATGGGCGCGTGCTACCTGGCGCTCCTTCCGCTGGAGGGGAACGGCGACGTGCCGCAGGTCGCCGGCCTGGTGGCGGCCGCCGCTCTGGCCGGAGCCGGGCAGGGCCTCATGCAGTCCTCGGTCTTTCAGTCCATCGCCCGGTACGCGCCGCCCGAACGGATCGGCGCCTACCTCGGGGTGTCCTCGTTCGTCTCCGGCATGGTCGTGTTCGCGGGCGATCCCGCGGTCGGGTCTCTCTTCGACATCGGGCCCGCGGGGGCGGCCACCGCGCTGGCCGCGCTCGCCGTCCTCGGGCCGCTGTCGGCGGCGGCCTGCGCCCGGCCTCTCATCCGTGTCGGACCAGCGGAGATAACGAATTAACTATCGAACCCGTGCATCGATATGATCGGCGGTCGTGAACCTGGTGGGGCATCTGAACTGCTTCGTCGTGGTCGCGGAAGAACTCCACTTCGGCCGCGCGGCGGAGCGTCTGGGCATCGCCCAGCCGCCGTTGAGCCAGCGGATCCAGCGGCTGGAGAAGGAACTCGGGGTCCGGCTGTTCGACCGGTCGAGCCGGAAGGTGGAGCTCACCGCGCCGGGGCGGCTGCTGCTGGAAGAGGCCCGTGAGATCCTCGTCCGCGTGGACCGCGTCTACTCCGTCGCCGAGCGGGCGCGCCTCGGCGAGGTCGGCGCGGTACGCGCGGGCCTGCCGAGCGATCTGGGCGGCCCGATCGTCGCCGCGCTGATCGCCGCGTTCCGCGAGCAACGCCCGGACCTGCGGCTCGAACTGCGCGAGACCGGGACGGCCGAGCAGATCCGTGCCCTGGGCGAGGGCGCGCTCGACGCCGGCATCGTCCGGCACCCCTGCGACACCCGCGACCTCGAACTCGGCCCGATGCTCGGCCAGCCGGTCGGCGTCCTCCTGCCCGCGTCCTCGCGCCTCGCCGCCTCCGCCGAGGTCCACCTCGCCGACCTGGCAGGGCACGACCTGGCGGTGTTCCCGCGCGACGAGGCGCCCGGGGCGTACGACGAGTTGCTGGCCACCTGCCGCCGCCACGGGTACGCGCCGCCCGCCGTACACCAGGCGCGGCATCCGCAGTTCGCGCTGGGTCTCGTCCTGGCGGGGACGGCCGTGGCACTGGTGCCGCGCACCGAGGACGCCGCCGGGGCGACCTGGCGCCCGCTGCTCGGCGAGCCGATCACCTGGCGAACGTCCTGTGTGTGGCGGCCCTCCCGCGACCCCGACCAGGCCCGCGCCATCGCCGACTTCACCGCCGTCGCGACCGCCGTACTGCGCCGGGAGGCGGGCATGGCCCCACTCGACGCCGCCCCCGCCCGCCGCGTCGTCCAGCGCCCGGCCTCGGGGTTCCTCGCATGAGCGCGCCCGGCGAGCTGCGAACGGACGTGCACGCGCGAATCGAGGCGGCGTTCCGCGACGCCGGGGTGACCGGTTTCCTGCATGCCACCGACATCGACACCGGACGGCAGGTGGCGGTCCACGCCGACGAACCGGTCGTGCTCGCGTCCGTCTTCAAGGTGCCGCTGCTCGTCGCCTTCCACCGGCAGGCCGCCGAGGGCCTGCTCGACCCGACCGAACCCGTCACCCTGCCTCCCGGGGATCGCACGACCGGACCGACCGGCGTGTCCGTGCTGCTGGACGAGGTCCGCATGTCCCTGCGCGACCTCGCCTGCTTCATGATCACCGTGAGCGACAACACCGCCGCCGACGTCGTACTGGACCGGGTCGGGCTGGAGGCCGTCAACGCGACCGCCGCCGACCTCGGCCTGCCCGGCACGGCCGTGGACGGCAGCGGCCGCGACCTGCTCGACAGCCTGTTCACCGACGCCCGCGCGAGCACGTTCGGCGAGGTCTGGGCCCGGCTGGACGAACCCGGCATGCTCGACCGCCTGCGCGCCCTCGACCCGCTCCGCACCAGCCACAGCACACCCCGCGACATGACCCGGCTGCTGGGCCTGATCTGGCGCGACGAGGCCGCCCCACCCGCCGAGTGCGCGGCCATGCGCCGCCTGCTGGGCCTCCAGGTCTGGCCGCACCGGCTGTCGTCCGGCTTCCCGTACGACGACGTGGTGGTCAGCGGCAAGACGGGGACGCTGCTGACGATCCGCAACGAGATCGGCGTGGTCGAGTACCCCGACGGCGGCCGCTACGCCGTGGCCGTGTTCACCCGCTCCCTCCTGCCGATCGCCGTCCTCCCACAGGCCGACGCCGTCATCGGCACCGCCGCCCGACTCGCCGTCGAATGGCTCCGCCGCCCGTAGCCCGTGATCGGGCGCGAGCGATCATCCGCGCTCTACGAATCTCTCGCCAGGCCCGCGGGCGGACACGGTACGCCGGTGACCCGCGGTCCTGGGCGACGCGGACGGCTGAGGTTCGATCGGGCAAGGGCGGGCCGCGCCGTCGCGGGTCAGCGCTTGGGCTTGCCCTCGCTCAGTTCCGTGACCGCCTGGGCGACGCGGCGTTCGCGGGTCTCCGCCTTCTTGGCCTGTTCGATCCAGGTCACGTACGCCTTCTTGCGCGACGGGGACAGGCCCTCGAAGCAACGTTCGGCCTCCGCGTCGCCGTGCAAAGCCTTGGCGAGATCGTCTGGTACGGCCACCTCACGCGGAGAGTCGTCGGGTTCGACGTCCACGTCCACCTCGTCACCGGCGTTCACCCCGGCGGCCTCGCGGTTCTCCGCGCTGAGCGGGATCTTGGCCACTCCCCGCATCGTCCCGACGGTGCTGGAATAGGTGTGACCTTTTATGGTGACCTTCACGGGCGGGCGTTTGCCGCCTCCGAGCGCCTCCATGACTTCGGCCGGAACGTTGATGCCGGTAGCGGTCTTGCCGTCCAGTCGTACCGTCGCACGGAACCTCATGCCGAGATTATGCAACAGTGGCGAGTCCCGGATCGCTCTGCTTGGGTCGAGACGGGGGACAGGCGGTCTCCGGACGGCGGAGGTGCACTGGGATGACCGTCGAGGACTTCGGGCGCTGGAGCCGCCTTGCCAATGGGCATTGACGACTCCGACACCCACGTCGAGGCCGTCGAGAAGGAAGCGGACCGCCCCGCAGCGGTGACGCAGCCGGACCGGCCGGGCGTCGACGGCTACCCCTCCCGTGCCGACAGCCGAAAAGGCGCCGCGGCCGCCAACGACGCCATTGCCGCCTCGGACCGCGAGGACGGACGAAAGGGCATCGTCGGCGATGGACCGTCGGACGATATCGCCCGCGTCGCCGACCACGATGACGGCGAGGCAGAGCGAGGTATCCTCGCGAGCCTCAAGCGTGCCTTCACTTCTGAGCGGGTCGACGACGGCGAGGAACCGGCCGAAGTGGTGGACCGGCCGGACTTCCAGGACCCGCGGGAAGATCCGCGGTTGGTTCCCGACCGCTACGACACTCCCCTGGAGCGCACGGACGGAACCCGTACTCCGTTGTTCCGCGGCGAGCCCACGCGAGAACAGACCAAGCAGGGTGATCTCGGCGACTGCGGGATCATCGCGACGCTCGGCGCCGTCGCCGGCCACCGGCCTGAGGCGATACGCGACTGCGTACGGGAGACCGACGACGGCAACTACGAGGTACGGCTGCACGAGGCCCGATATTCGATGTCGCGCATGCGACCTTGGAATAGCCATGGCACCATCTGAAATGTTTTTGAAACACGGCAGGCAGCGGAATACGTCCATTGGCAGCTTCGGCGTTTTCAACGCCGCCATGCTTCCCGATGGATCTCATGTCGGTGACACCTTCCAGGTCAGCGACCAAACATGGAAACTGGACCGCGTCGAAGGCCTGGGAAGCCGTGACTGGACGGTCGTGCTGACCAAGGTGGAATAGGCCCGCCCTGTCTCCGACCGCCTTACGGACGCCGATCGAGTTTCGAAATATTTCGATACGTTCGCCGGCTTACGACAGGTCACGGATCGACCTAGGGGCAAGGGAGAGAAGAGGCGACCCGTACGGGCGCCGAGGTACATACCGCCAACGGGCCTCGGCGACGGCGGACCGCCCGCGCGCCCACTGGCGCGCCCACCCATCCCCCCGTGCCTCATGGCCTCGGGTGATACCTGCCCAGACCGTACGCCGTCCGGCTTTCATCCGCTTTCACGGCCACCGCCGTTCCGCCGGCGCCGTATTCGGCAGGTCACGGCCATGCGGGTGAACGACGTCACGAGATGGCCGAAAGATTTCGAAATCTATCGTTGACGCGATGTCGTATCGGGCGCACACTCGCCCCAGCGATCGGCACTTCTCGCCACGCGAGAGTCGCCGCCGGCGGTTCTCGCGGCGGGTTCACGGCCTGGCTCCCCGCCAGCGTTCACGAGGAGGAAGCACGCACATGAACGACAGTCGCGCCTACCCGAGGAAGGGCCGCGGACGCGGTGGCATCAGGCTGCTCGCCCACGCGGTCTGCGCCGTGGCGCTGGTCGTGGCCGGGGCGCTCATGCCCGGCACGGCCAACGCCGACACGGTCATCTCCAGCAACCAGACCGGCACCAACAACGGCTACTTCTACTCGTTCTGGACCGACGGCGGCGGGTCGAGTTCCATGACCCTCGGGTCCGGCGGCAACTACGGCACTTCATGGAGCAACGTCGGGAACTTCGTCGCCGGCAAGGGCTGGAATCCCGGCGCACGCAGGACCGTGACCTACTCCGGCAGCTTCAACACATCGGGCAACGCCTACCTGTCCCTGTACGGATGGACGACGAACCCACTCGTGGAGTACTACATCGTCGACAACTGGGGCAACTACCGGCCCACGGGCACGTACAAGGGCACGGTGACCACCGACGGCGGCACCTACGACATCTACGAGACGACCCGCTACAACGCCCCCTCGATCATCGGCACCGCGACGTTCAACCAGTACTGGAGCGTCCGGCAGTCCAAGCGAACGGGCGGGACCATCACGACCGGCAACCACTTCGACGCGTGGTCCCGCTACGGCATGAACCTGGGCACCTTCAACTACCAGATCCTCGCGACCGAGGGCTACCAGAGCAGCGGCAACTCCAACATCACTCTGGACTCCTCGTCCGGCGGCGGTGGCGGTGGCGGTGGTGGTGGCGGTGGCGGCTGCACCGCGACGCTCTCCGCGGGCCAGCAGTGGAGCGACCGCTACAACCTCAACGTCGCCGTCTCCGGCTCCAGCAACTGGACCGTCACCATGAACGTCCCCTCCCCCGAAAAGATCATCGCCACCTGGAACACCAGTCCAAGCTGGGACTCCAGCGGCCAGGTCATGACCGCCAGACCGAACGGCAACGGCAACAACTGGGGCGTCACCATCCAGACCAACGGCACCTGGACCTGGCCGACGGTCTCCTGCACCGCGAGCTGAGAAGGACCTGCTCACCATGCGCACCGAACGGAAGAGACGCTCCTTCCTCCCGATACTGGCCGTCGCCGCGATGGCCGTCGCGAGCCTCGTCGGCTTGGGCCTGAACGCCGCACCCGCACACGCCGCCACGTGCACCGGGTACGTCGGGCTCACCTTCGACGACGGCCCGTCCAACGACCACACCCCGGCCCTGCTCAACGCGCTCAGACAGAACGGGCTGCGGGCCACGTTGTTCAACGAGGGCCAGTACGCCGCCGCGTACCCGGCCCAGGTCCAGGCCGAGGTCAACGCCGGCATGTGGGTCGGCAACCACAGTTACACCCACCCGCACCTGATCCAGGAGACCCAGGCGCAGATCGACTCGGAGGTCTCCCGGACCCAGCAGGCCATCGCGAGCGCGGGCGGCGGCACGCCGAAGCTGTTCCGCCCGCCGTACGGCGAGACCAACGGGACACTCCAGTCGGTCGAGGCCAAATACGGCCTCACCCAGGTCATCTGGGACGTCGACTCGCAGGACTGGAACGGCGCCAGTGTCGACGCGATCGTGCAGGCGAACGCCCGGCTCACCAACGGTCAGATCATCCTCATGCACGAGTGGCCCGCCAACACGCTCGCCGCGATCCCGCGCATCGCGCAGACGCTGGCGAGTCGCGGCCTGTGCGCCGGAATGATCTCCCCGCAGACCGGCCGCGCCGTGGCCCCCGACGGCGGTGGCGGCGGCGGCGGTGGCGGTGCCTGCACCGCGACGCTCTCGGCCGGCCAGCAGTGGAGCGACCGCTACAACCTCAACGTGGCCGTCTCCGGCGCCGGCAGCTGGACCGTCACCATGAACGTTCCCTCCCCCGAAAAGATCATCGCCACCTGGAACATCAGCCCGACCTGGGACTCCAGCGGTCAGGTGATGACCGCCAGACCGAACGGCAACGGCAACAACTGGGGCGTCACCATCCAGACCAACGGCACCTGGACCTGGCCGACGGTCTCCTGCACCGCGAGCTGACGAGAACCGTGAGGGCCGCTCCACGAAAAGGAGCGGCCCTCACCGACGAGCTCACGACCAGGCGAGCATCCTCATCGGGTCCTCCAGCATGGCGCCGACGTCGCGCAGGACGGCCGAGCCCAGCTCGCCGTCCACGATGCGGTGGTCGAACGACAGCGCCAGCGTCGTCACCTTGCGGATCTTGATCTCGCCCTCGTGGACCCACGGGATGTCCCGTATCTGGCCGAAGGCGAGGATGGCCGACTCTCCCGGGGTCAGGATCGGGGTGCCCGCGTCGACGCCGAAGACGCCCACGTTGGTGATCGTCATCGTGCCGTCGGACAGGTCGGCCGGTGTCGACTTGCCCGCGCGGGCCGTCGCGGCGAGGTCGCCCAGCGCCCTGGCCAGATCCGGCAGCGACAGGTCCTGGGCGTCCTTGATCTTCGGGACGACCAGGCCGCGGTCGGTGGCCGCGGCGATGCCGAGGTTCACGTAGTGCTTGACCACGATCTCCTGGGCCGCCTCGTCCCACATCGAGTTGATCATCGGGTGCCGGCGGGCCGCCAGCAGGAGCGCCTTGGCGACCAGCAGCAGTGGTGAGACCTTGACGCCCTCGAAGTCGGGCAGGTCGCGCAGCCGCCGGACCGCGTTCATCGTCTCGGTGACGTCGATCTGGAGCCACTCGGTGACGTGCGGCGCGGTGAACGCCGACTGCACCATCGCCGCCGCGGTGTGCTTGCGGACGCCGCGCACCGGGATGCGCTCCTCCCGCTCCCCGGCCGAGCGCGCCGGTGCGACGGCAGGAGCCGAGGAGGCCGCCTGCTGGATGTCGTCCCGCGTGATCGACCCCTGCGGCCCGGTGCCGGTGATCGCGGCGAGGTCGACGCCGAGGTCCTTGGCGAGCTTGCGCACCGGCGGCTTGGCCAGCACCGCGGCCCGCGACCCGCCGCCGTTCGGCGACGGAGCGGCCGCCGGCCGTACGGCAGGAGCCGCGGCGTCCGGCCTCTTGCGCGCCCGCCGCGTCGTCGTGCCCGGCTTCACCCCGTACCCGACCAGCACCGGCACGCGTTTCTGCTGCTGCGGCGCGGTCGGGTCGACCTTCGGGGCGATGCTGCCCACCGTGCCCGGCTCCTGAGCGCTCTCCGGCGGCGGCGCGGTCACCTGGTTCGCGGTCTCGGCGGGCGCCGAGCCGCCGACGTCGACCGTGATGATCGGCACGCCGACGTCGACCGTCGTGCCCTCGGACACGAGGAGCTCGGTGACCGTTCCCTCGTACGGGCACGGCAGCTCGACCACGGCCTTGGCCGTCTCGATCTCCAGGATCGTCTGGTTGACCTCGACCGTGTCGCCGGGCTGGACGTGCCACTTGACGATGTCGGCCTCGGTGAGCCCCTCACCGACGTCCGGCAGCTTGAACTGCTTCAGCTCACCCATGCGTCACCATTCGAAGGTCCGGTCGACGGCGTCGAGGACGCGGTCGAGGTCGGGCAGGTAGTGGTCCTCCAGGCGCGACGGGGGGTACGGCGTGGAGAAGCCGCCGACCCGCAGCACCGGGGACTCCAGGTGGTAGAAGCACTTCTCGGTGATCCGGGCGGCCAGCTCCGCGCCGTACCCGTTGAAGACCGGCGCCTCGTGCACGACCACGCACCGGCCCGTACGGCGGACCGAGTCCATCACGGTCGACTCGTCGAGCGGGTTCAGCGAGCGGATGTCGACGACCTCGATCGAGCGTTCCTCGTCGGCCTGCGCCGCCTCGAGGCAGGTCTTGACCATCGGCCCGTACGCGAGCAGCGTCACGTCGGTGCCCTCGCGGGCGACGACCGCCGACTCGAACGACGCCGCCGCCGACAGGTCCAGCTCGACCGGCGCCTTGTCCCAGTAGCGCCGCTTCGGCTCGAAGAAGATCACCGGGTCCGGGCAGGCGATGGCCTGCTGGATCATGGTGTACGCGTCGGAGGGGTTGGAGCAGGCGACGACGCGCAGGCCACCGGTGTGGGTGAAGTACGCCTCGGGAGACTCGCTGTGGTGCTCGACCGCGCCGATGCCACCGCCGAACGGGATGCGGATCACGACCGGCAGCTCCAGCGTGCCGAGGGAGCGCATGCGCATCTTGGCGAGCTGGGAGGTGATCTGGTTGAAGGCGGGGAACACGAAGCCGTCGAACTGGATCTCGCACACCGGCCGGTAGCCGCGCAGCGCGAGGCCGATGGCGGTGCCGACGATGCCCGACTCCGCGAGGGGCGTGTCGATCACGCGTGCCTCGCCGAAGTCCTTCTGCAGGCCGTCGGTGACCCGGAAGACGCCGCCGAGCTTGCCGACGTCCTCGCCCATGACCAGGACCTTGGGGTCGTTCTCCATGGCCTTGCGCAGGCCCTCGTTCATGGCACGGGAAAGAGACAGGGTCTCGGTGCTCAACGTCGAGCTCCCCTCATGCCGGACCGGTGAAGTGCGCCGTCGCGCTTCATCTGGTCACCTCCTCGAAGGAACCAAGATAGGACGTGAACTGATCACGCTCGCCGGCCAGCAGCGAGTGGTCCGTCGCGTAGACGTTCTCCCAGATCGCCGTCGCCTCGGGATCGGGCAGTTCGAGACAGCGTCTGCGCACGTCGGAGCCGATCGTTTTGGCCTCGTCGTCGATCGACTCGAAGAAGTCCTTGTCGGCCATCTGGTTCTTGACGAGATAGGCCTTGACGCGCTCGATCGGGTCCTTGAGCTTCCAGGCCTCCAGCTCGGCCTCGAGCCGGTAGCGCGTCGGGTCGTCCGTCGTCGTGTGCGCGCCCATGCGGTACGTGAACGCCTCGATCAGCGTCGGGCCCTGGCCGCTGCGCGCGTTGTCCAGCGCCTTGCGCGTCACCGCGAGCACGGCGAAGACATCGTTGCCGTCGACCCGGATGCCGGGGAAGCCGAAACCCTCCGCGCGCCGGTACAGCGGGATCCGCGACTGCCGCTCCAGCGGCTCGGAGATCGCCCACTGGTTGTTCTGGCAGAAGAACACGATCGGGGCGTTCTGCGCGGCGGACCAGACGAACGACTCGTTGACGTCGCCCTCGCTCGTCGCGCCGTCGCCGAAGTAGACGATCGCCGCGTCGTCGCCGCCGTCCCGCTGGATGCCCATGGCGTACCCGGCGGCGTGCAGGCTCTGGCTGCCGATGACGATCGTGTAGAGGTGGAAGTTGTGCTCCCTGGGGTCCCAGCCCGAGTGGTTGACCCCGCGGAACAGGCCCAGCACGCTCACCGGATCGACGTCGCGGCACCAGGCCACCCCGTGCTCCCGGTAGCTCGGGAACGCCATGTCGGTCGGCCGCAGCGCGCGCCCGGAACCGATCTGCGCGGCCTCCTGGCCGAGCAGTGACGCCCACACGCCCAGCTCACCCTGCCGGGTCAGCGCCAGCGCCTCCTGGTCCAGCCGCCGCACGATCACCAGATCGCGGTAGAGGCTCTTGATCTCATCGGCGGTGAGCTCCACGTCGTATTCGGGATGTTCGACGCGCTCGCCCTCGGGGGTGAGCAGCTGAACGAGTTCGGGTGGGGCGGATGGGGATTGTGCACCGGTGCTCGGGGGCGCACCGCGCGCGGCGTCGATGGTCACGTGGCCACTCCTCGTGCGTTCAGGGCCGGTCCGCGGGATCACCGCGTCCGGCCTGGTTACGCGCCGCCCATCCCGCGGATCTCGGCGAGTACGGGCGCCGTATCACCGTCATCGTGGCAGACACCTCCAAGTGGGGCGCAAGCCACGACGGCTACGGGAAACGTACCCGGAACGTTGTGCCGTGCCACCAACGCCATCGGGGGTAGGGATTCGCTAGGGGAGGTTCGCCATGACTCTCTTCGAGCTCCCGGGCATGTTGATCGACGGCGGGTGGCGGCCGGCCGGGGAGAAGGGGACGGCGGAGGTCCGGTCCCCGTACGACGGGTCCCTCGTGGCGCGGGTGCCGGCGGCCGGAACCGGCGACGTCGACCAGGCCGTGGCGGCGGCCCGTACGGCCCTGGCCCGCGACGACTTCCCGCGCACCGACCGGATCCGGGTGCTGGAGCAGACCGCCGCCGCGCTGAACGACCGGCTGGAGCACTTCGCCCGCGCCATCGCGTGCGAGGCGGCCAAGCCGATCACGACCGCGCGAGGGGAGGCCCGGCGGGCGGTGGAGACCTTCGCGTTCTCGGCCGCCGAGGCGCGTCGGCTCGCCGGCGAGGTGGTGCCCATGGACGCCTCCGCGGCCGGGGTCGGCAAGCT
Source organism: Actinoallomurus iriomotensis (assembly GCF_030269445.1). Lineage (GTDB taxonomy): Bacteria > Actinomycetota > Actinomycetes > Streptosporangiales > Streptosporangiaceae > Actinoallomurus > Actinoallomurus iriomotensis. The sequence continues at coordinate 447,662 of NZ_BSTJ01000009.1, read as the reverse complement.
CGGCTTCACGCTGCGGGTGCCGGTCGGCGTGGTCGCGGCGATCTCGCCGTTCAACTTCCCGCTGAACCTCGTGGCGCACAAGATCGCACCGGCGATCGCCGCGGGCTGCCCGGTCGTGCTGAAACCCGCCTCGCAGACGCCGGTGTCGGCGCTGCTGCTCGCCGAGCTGCTGGACGGCCTCGGCGTGCCGCCGGGTTGGCTCGGCGTGGTCACCGGCTCCGGTTCGGTCGTCGGCGACGCGCTGGCCGTCCACGACGATGTCGCGTACGTCACGTTCACGGGGTCGGCCCCGGTGGGCTGGGCGCTCGTGGCGAGGGCGCCGCGCAAGAAGGTACGGCTGGAGCTGGGGTCGAACTCCCCGCTGATCGTGGAGACGGACGGCGACTGGGCGCGGGCCGCGCGGAAGGCGCGGACGGCCGGGTTCTCCCACGCGGGGCAGTCGTGCATCTCCACGCAGCGGATCTACGTGCACGAGGACGTCTCGGACGAGTTCACCGCGGCACTCGTCCACGGCGTGAAGAGCCTGCGGCTCGGCGACCCGCTGGACGAGCACACCGAGGTGTCCGCGCTGATCAGCAGGGACGACACGGCACGCGTCGTCGAGTGGATCGAGGAGGCGGTCGCCGCGGGCGCGAAGGTGCTGTGCGGCGGCGACGTCACCGCGGACGGCCTGCTGCGCCCGGCGGTGGTCGAGGACGCGCCGCCGACCGTACGCCTCCAGCGCGAGGAGGTCTTCGGGCCGGTCGTGACGCTCACGCGCTACCGGTCCTTCGATGAGGCGCTGTCGCTCGCGAACGACGCCCGGTACGGCCTGCAGGCGGGCGTGTTCACGTCCGACCTCGGCAAGGCGCTGAGAGCCGCCCGCACGCTGCGGTTCGGCGGCGTACTGATCAACGAGGTGCCCACGGCACGCGTGGACCAGCAGCCGTACGGCGGCGTGCGCGACTCCGGCAACACCCGCGAGGGCCCGGCGTACGCGATCCGGGAGATGACGGAGGTACGCCTCATTTCGCTGGAGCCCTGAACCGCCGGCGGAGCCTCGAACGGCGACCCCACGCTCGCGGCGACGTCCCCTACCGGAGACCCATCGCCGGACTAGTCTCGGAGGCATGGGCAGGACCGCGTACGGCGTCGTGCTTGTCTCCCTTCTCTCGGCGGTGGGGTGCGGCTCCGGTACGGCCCGGCCCCACGGCCCCTCGCCCGCCCCGCCGGGCAAGGCCGTGCCGGCGGCGTCCTGGCCGACCTACCACGGCGGGAACGACCGGGCCGGCTGGGTGGCGGCCTTCCCCGATCCGCGACGGCCGACGACCGCCTGGAGCGCGAAGCTCGACGGTGCGGTGTACGGCCAGCCGATCGTCGCGGACGGAACGGCCTACGTCGGCACCGAGAACGACACGGTCTACGCGCTCGACCCGGCCACCGGGCGGCAGCGCTGGAAGCGGCACCTGGCGACCCCGATGCCGCTGTCGCGCCTGCCGTGCGGCAACATCGACCCGCTCGGGATCACCGGCACGCCCGCGTACGACGCGGCCACCCGCACGGTGTTCGTCGCCACCGAGAGCACCGGCGCCCGCCACACCCTCGTCGCGCTGAACGCCGGCGACGGCGGCATCCGCTTCCGCGAGAACCTCGACGTCGCCCCCGGCCGGGACCCGAAGGCCGAGCAGCAGCGCGGCGCGCTGGCGGTCGCGGGCGGCCGTGTGTACGTGCCGTTCGGCGGCCTCGACGGCGACTGCGGCGACTACGTCGGCTACGTCACCGCGTCGCGTACGAACGGGGCCGGCAAGGTCTCGTCGTACGCCATCCCGACCAGCCGGGAGGGCGGCATGTGGGCGCCGTCCGGGCCGGCCGTCGACGCGGCCGGCGACGTGTACGTGGCCAGCGGGAACGGCGCCAGTCTCGGCGGCCCGTACGACGGCAGCGACTCCGTCGTGCGCCTGTCGCCCGACCTGAGCCGCCGCATCGGCTACTTCGCGCCGAAGAACTGGGGCGAGGAGAACAGCGAGGACCAGGACCTCGGTTCGACCGGCCCGCTGCTGCTGCCCGGCGGGAAGGCGCTGATCGCCGGCAAGACGGGTGACGTCTACCTGCTCGACACGGCGAACCTCGGTGGCATCGGACGGCAGCGCGCGTCGCTGCCCGGCTGCGTGTCGTTCGGCGGCATGGCGCGGGCCGGTTCGTCGGCGTTCCTGCCCTGCCAGAACGGCGTGCAGCGCATCGACGTCTCCGGCGACACGCTGCACCGCGTGTGGACCGCCTCGTCCTCCATCGTGGGCTCACCGGTCGTCGGCGGGAACACGGTGTGGACCCTGGACGCGAAGGCCGGCGTGCTGCACGCGCTGGCGCGGTCGACCGGCCGCCCGGTCGCGTCGGTGAACGTCGGGCCGGCCAGCCGGTTCGCCTCCCCGACCCTCGCCGGATCACTCGTCCTCGTCCCCACGATGAACGGAATCGTCGCGGTACGAGCGCGCTAGTCGCGCCGCAGCACCCGGGTGGCGCCGGCCGCGACGGTCAGGCCGAGGAGGAAGCCCGCCGCCACCAGCGCGTCGGCGATCCACAGGTAGACGCCGTGCGGCGCGAACTCGCTCTCCTGCCCGAGCGAGCCGACCGGCAGGAGCAGGTCGAGCGTGTACAGGAACGGGTTGAACTCGGTGTTGTGCCCCGGTTCGGTGATCTTCGGGTGGTGCTGGAAGATCACTGTCCCGAACGCCAGGAGCGCCACGAGCCAGGCGCCGGCCAGGAACGGCCGGTAGCCGTAGCCGACCGTCCAGTCCTGGACGTACCCCCACACTCGCAGCGGCACGGTCTGGGTGGAGCGGCGGCGGCGCTGCTTGGCGAGCAGCACCAGCCGGCGCTCGCCGTCGTGCCCGAGCGTGCGGTAGGTCTCGGCGAGCCGCTCGTACGGCTGGGGCACGTACCCGTCGCCGTCGCGCTCCAGCCACTTCAGGCGTTCGCCCGCGGTCAGCGGCGGGTCGATCGTGTCGTACGTGAGGCCATCGAGGGTGTAGCGCGGGGCCCAGGACAGCGGGTCGTCGCGGAGCAGCTTGATGCGGGCGTACCGCATGTCGACCGTGCCGGCGATGGGCTCGGCCGGGCGCAGCAGCACCTCCTCCGCCTGGAGCCGCTGGAGGCTGAGCGCGACGCCGGCGGGGTTCTTCATCCGGCCGCCGCGCAGGCTGAGCAGGCCGCCGACCCGCGCGCCGGACAGGCTGACCGCTCCCTCGGCGCGGAACCCGTCCGAGCAGTAGATGTCGGTCTCGATGCTCAGGTCGTCGCAGTTCAGCGCCGTACGGCCCGGGTGGCTGATGGACGCGCCGACCAGGGAGAGGTAGCCGCCGATCCGCCCGCCGCGCAGCCGGATCTCCCCCTCGGCGGAGAACCCGCCGTCGCAGAAGACGTTCGCCGCGACGGAGAGCCGGCTCGCGTACAGCGCCTGGCCCTTGGGGTTGCGCAGCCGCGCGCCGCGGAAGATCAGCTGGCCGCCGACCTGCGCACCCGGCAGGCGCACCTCGCCCTCGACGGTGAAGCCCTGGTCGCAGTAGACGTTGTTGTCCACGACCAGCCGGTCGGCGAGCAGCGGCGCGTCGCCGGTCGGGTGGGACAGGTGCGCGGCGGTGAGGTTGAGGATGCCGGTGATGCGGCAGCTGTCCAGCCAGACGCCGCCGTAGATGTGGCTGCCCTCCAGCCACAGGTGGCCGTCGATGCGGGCCCCGGAGGCGACCAGGCCCGGCAGCCGGCAGCGCATGAGGTGGACGCTGCGCAGCTGCGCCCAGTACAGGTGCGGCGCGTCCGTGAGCTGGCAGGCGGTCAGCGCGAGCGGGACGGTCACGTGGGCGTGGCCGAGGTTGAGCGTGCCGGTGATGCGCGCTCCGGTCAGGCGCACCGCCGCGACGTGTCCCGGCTCGTCCTCCTGGGCTCCGAGGAGCAGGGAGGAGATCACCTCGGCGCGGACGGTGCGCTCGGGCCCCCAGGCGTTCGTGCTGTCGAAGTCGTGGTCACCGCCGGACAGGTCGACCGGCTCGCCGCGCGGGAACGCCTCCCAGAGAAGACGTTCCGGTTCGGTCAGCTCATCGATCTGCATCAACCGTGACTCCGGAGGCAGGGGGGATTGTGGTGAACCATCCATGTATAGCGCCTCACACCGACGTAACGGGGTCCAGGCGCCGTGCCGTACGCTTCGGTGCCGTACGAAATCCGCAGATCAGGGAGGGGCAGTCGTGGCACGCTTCGTCGTCGAGGTGATGCTCAAGCCGGAAATTCTCGATTCCCAGGGTCAGGCCGTGGCGCGCGCGCTGCCCCGGCTGGGATTCGAAGGCGTGACCGGCGTGCGGCAGGGCAAGCGGTTCGAGATCGAGTTGGAGGGGCCGGCGGACGAGGCCGCCACCGAACGTGTCCGCAAGATGGCGGAGACGCTTCTGGCCAACCCCGTCATCGAAACGTTCGAACTCCGCGCGGAATAGTGGCCCAAAGATAGTCGGGGACGCGATTACGGCAGTTTCTCGTGGGGAAGCCTTACCAACGTTCGAAGATTTTCGACGGAGACGGGGCGAGTCCCATGTCACGGGGTAAGGACAGCGACACGAGGTGGCCGGTAGACATGAAGTTCTCACTCGACCTTCCGCGTGAGACCCTCAGCGTGCCGGTCATCAGGCGGATCCTGGGTGACACGCTGCGCGGACTCGGTGTGTCGGAGGCGTGCGTCGCCGACATCCTCGTCGCCATCTCGGAGGCGTGCACCAATGTGGTTCAGCACGCGGACGAGACGTCCCGTTATGAAGTGATCGCCGGAATCGACGGCGGCGAGTGCGTGCTCAAGATCGTCGACCGGGGGCAGGGTTTCACGGGGGAAACCGAGAAAAACGTCCACCCCGACTCCGAGTCCGGGCGCGGAATAACGATCATGAAGGCGCTCGTCGACGACGTCAGCTTCGACAGCCGTCCCGACAGCGGCACGGTCGTCTACCTCCAGAAGCGTCTCAGCTGGCAGGACGAGTCCCACGCGCGGCACCCGCACCCCGAACTGCTGAAAACCGCAGGCTAGGGCCCGGATAAACTGATGGGCGTCCCCGTATCACCTTGATCGGAGTGTGCCCATGACAGCCCGCGTGGGCGTCATCACCTTCCCCGGATCACTCGATGACCGCGACGCGGCGCGAGCGGTGCGCCTCGCCGATGCCGAGCCCGTGCCCCTGTGGCACGCGGCGACGGACCTGAGCGAGGTCGACGCCGTCATCCTGCCGGGCGGTTTCTCCTATGGCGACTACCTCCGCGCCGGTGCGATCGCGCGGTTCGCGCCGTTGATGGAGCGCCTGGCCGACGCCGCCCGCGGCGGCATGCCCGTGCTCGGCATCTGCAACGGCTTCCAGGTCCTGTGCGAGTCGCACCTGCTGCCCGGCGCTCTGACCCGCAACGCGAGCCTGCACTTCGTCTGCCGGGCCCAGCGGCTGCGGATCGAGAACGCCAAGACCGACTGGACCCGCGCGTACGAGGAAGGCCAGGAGGTCGTCATCCCGGTCAAGAACATCGACGGCTGCTTCATCGCCGACCCGGAGACCCTGGAGGAGCTGGAGTCGTCCGGGCGCGTCGTGGCACGCTACGTCGACGTGAACCCCAACGGCTCCCTCAACGACATCGCCGGCATCTGCAACGAGGCGGGCAACGTCGTCGGCCTGATGCCCCATCCCGAACACGCCGTGGAGTCCCTGACCGGACCCTCCAGCGAGGGTCTCGGCTTCTTCGTCTCCGTCGTCCAGCGGATGGTCTCGGCATGACCGAGCGAAGCGAGGGAATCGAAAACACGCCGAGGTGGTCACCCTCCCCGACGAAGGAGGGCTCATGACGATCTACGGAACGGAGTCCGCACGGCCCGCGGTCGACACGGTCGCGCGCGCCGCCGAGACGCCCGACGTCGCGCTGCCCTACGCCGAGCTCGGCATGAACGACGAGGAGTTCGCCCGCGTCCAGCGGATCCTGGGCCGCCGGCCGACCTCCGCCGAGCTGGCGATCTACTCGGTGATGTGGAGCGAGCACTGCTCGTACAAGAGCTCGCGGGTGCACCTGCGCAAGTTCGGTGACAAGGCGCCGCACAGCGACGCCCTGCTCGTCGGCATGGGCGAGAACGCCGGTGTCGTCGACGTCGGCAACGGCTGGGCCGTCACCTTCAAGATCGAGTCGCACAACCACCCGTCCTACGTCGAGCCGTACCAGGGTGCGGCCACGGGCGTCGGCGGCATCGTCCGCGACATCCTGTCGATGGGCGCCCGGCCGGTCGCGGTCATGGACTCCCTGCGGTTCGGGGCGCCGGACGCGTCCGACACCCGCCGGGTGCTCGACGGGGTCGTGCGCGGCGTCGGCGGCTACGGCAACTGCCTCGGCCTGCCCAACATCGGCGGCGAGGTCGTCTTCGACCCGTGTTACGGCGCGAACCCGCTGGTGAACGCCCTGTGCGTCGGCGTGCTCAAGCCGGAGGGCATCAAGCGGGCGACCGCCCCCGGCCCGGGCAACCAGGTCATCCTGTTCGGCGCGGGCACCGGGCCGGACGGCATCGGCGGCGCGTCCGTGCTGGCCAGCGCCACCTTCGACGAGGCCTCCCACCAGAAGCGCCCGTCGGTGCAGGTCGGCGACCCGTTCATGGAGAAGCTCCTCACCGAATGCTGCATGGAGATCTTCGCCGAGGACCTCGTCGTCGGCATCCAGGACCTCGGCGCCGCCGGTGTCTCCTGCGCCACCACCGAGCTGGCCGCGGCCGGCACGGGCGGCATGGACGTGAATCTCGACCTCGTTCCGCTGCGCGACCCGACGCTGCGGCCCGAAGAGATCCTGATGAGCGAGTCTCAGGAGCGCATGATGGCCGTGGTCGAGCCGGCCAAGGTCGCGCGCTTCCTCGAACTCTGCAAACGCTGGGACGTCCCCGCGACGGTGATCGGCACGGTGACCGACACCGGACGGCTGCGCATGACGTGGCGCGGCGAGACGATCGTCGACATCCCGCCGGGCACCGCCGCCGACGAGGGTCCGGTGTACGAGCGCCCGTACGAGCGGCCGGCCGACCTGGACGCGCTCCAGGCCGACAGCCCGGACAAGCTGCCCCGGCCCTCCACGCCGGAACAGCTGCGCGACACGGTCATGTGGCTCGCCGGCTCGCCCAACCTCGCCGACAAGTCGTTCGTGACCTCCCAGTACGACAAGTACGTCCAGGGCAACACCGTGCTGGCGATGCCCGACGACGCCGGGGTGATCCGCATCGGCGACGGCCCGCAGGGCATCGCGCTCGCCACCGACGGCAACGGCCGCTACACCCGCCTCGACCCGTACGCCGGGGCCCAGCTCGCGCTGTCGGAGGCATACCGCAACGTCGCCACCACCGGCGCCCGCCCGCTCGCGGTCACCAACTGCCTCAACTTCGGTTCGCCGGAGGACCCGGGCGTGATGTGGCAGTTCGCGCGGGCCGTCGAGGGTCTCGCGGACGCCTGCCAGGCGCTCGGCGTGCCGGTGACCGGCGGCAATGTGAGCTTCTACAACCAGACCGGCACCACGCCGATCAACCCGACGCCGGTGATCGGCGTGCTCGGCGTCCACGACGACGTGACCCGCCGGGTCCAGATCTCGTTCAACGTCGAGGGCATGTCGCTGCTGCTGCTCGGCGAGACCCGGCCCGAGTTCGGCGGCTCCGAGTGGGCGAACGTCGTGTTCCGTCACCTCGGCGGCCTGCCGCCCCGCCCGGACCTGGCGGCCGAGGCCGCACTGGCGTCGGTGCTGGTGGGGGCGGCGCGCGAGGGTCTGCTGGACGCCGCGCACGACCTGTCCGACGGCGGGCTGTCGCAGGCGCTGCTGGAGTCGTGCCTGCGCGGCGGCCTCGGCTGCACGGTGACCCTGCCGGGCGATCCGTTCGTGGAGCTGTTCAGCGAGTCGGTGGCCCGCGCGGTGGTGGCGGTGCACCCGGAGCGCGAGGCGCGGGTGGCGGCGCTGTGCGAGGCCGCGCGCGTGCCGGTACGGCGCCTGGGCGTGGTCGGCGGCGACTCCTTCACCGTCGAGGGTCAGTTCTCCATCCCGCTGACCGAGCTGCGCGAGGTCTACCAGGGCGCCCTGCCCTCGCTGTTCGGCTGAGTTCTACGCGAGAGACCGCCCCGGCCCGTGGCCGGGGCGGTTTCGCTTTCCGCGGGGCTCCGGAGGGTGGGTCACGGTCGGCTGCCGCCTTTCCAGGCGCGGGTATGGTGCCTTACCAGGGCTTTTGCGAGCCGTTGGCTCTCTGGGGGGATGCATGAAGCCAATCCGCGCCAACCCGGTCGTGGTCCTACGCGGTGTGCCGGTATTGATGGTTCTGGGCGGTGCGGCGGCCGATCTGTTCGGGCCGGAACCCTATCTCGGCCTGCCGTTCCTGGCGTCCGCGCCACTCCTCGCCAGCATCCTGCTCCACTGGCGGACGAGCGTCGTCACCGCCGCGGTGGTGGGTGTCGTCGTCGCCGGAGTAGATCTTCAACTGCGGCGCCCCCTGCCGGCGCTGCTCGTCGATCTGGCGATCGTGGTGCTGGTCGGCGTGATCGGGCTGTGGGCCAAGTGGCTGATGGACCGGCAGAGCCGGCACCTGGCGGTCACCCAGGACATCGCGGAGGCGGCCCAGCGTGCCGTGCTCCCCGATCCGCCGACGCGGTTGGGTTCGCTGCAGATCGCCGCCCGCTATGAGGCGGCCCAGGCGGAGGCCCAGGTCGGCGGGGACCTGTACGCGGTGCGGGCCACGCCGTTCGGGGTCCGCGCGATCATCGGCGACGTCCGCGGTAAGGGACTTCCGGCGGTGTCCACCGTCTGCCAGGTCATCGGTGCCTTCCGTCACGAGGCCGGGAGGGCGGCGACGCTCTCTGAGCTGGCGGATCGGCTGCACAACGCCGTGACCCTGGAGGCGGACTCCAGCAAGGCCGATCATTCCGAGAACTTCGTCACCGCCCTGCTCGTCGAGATCGCGCCGGACGCGACCAAGGCATCGCTTCTCAGCCGGGGGCACACGGCTCCGTACCTCCTGCGGGCCGGCGAGGTGGCCATGCTGGAGCCGAGCGACCCCGGTCTTCCCCTCGGCATGGACCTGCCGTCGGCGGACGGCGCGGCCCGGCCGGACATCGTCGACTGGCCTTCGGACGCCATACTGCTGCTGGTGACCGACGGGATCACCGAGGCCCGTGACCGGGACGGGACCTTCTACGACCCCGCTGTCGGACTCGCCCAGATCCGGTCCTCCACCCCGCGCGAGCTGGTGGACTCCCTGGCCCGCAGCGTCACACGCTGGACCGGCGGACAGCGCCAGGACGACATGGCGGTTCTCGCCCTCAAACCCGCCCTCTAGAACGGGACGTGTTCGAGATCGCCGAGGTCGTCCACGGCGACGCGGTCCTCGCGAGCGAGGACCGTGATCATCTGCTCTGCCTCGTCGAGGGTGACGTGACGGCCACGCGAGCGGCCGTGTTCAAGCTCGGGGGTCTCCAGCCAGAGCCGCGGCTCCTGCGACTCGGGCTTCGACTGCCACATCATCTGGACACAACCGCCCGATCTGCCGACGAAGACCAGGAAGTTGCCGTCGTGGGGGCACAGCGCCCGCAGCCACTCCAGGCACTCCTCCAGTGAGGCGGGGTGGGCCTCGTTGTCGTACCGTCGGCGCCCCTCGTCGTTCACCCGCATCTCCAGCATGTCCTCCGGCGGCGACGCCGACGCCGCCGCCAGCGCGGCCGCGTCGAAGTCGGCGCCGGCGAACAGCGGGCCGAAGACGGCCAGGGCCGAGAGCCGGGGGATGTCCACGTCGACGACCTCGGAGCCGCCCGGGAGGTGAAGCGTGCCGCGCAGCCGGTCCCATTCGCGGTGCAGCCGCAGGTCGTGGCCGCGCACGTCCATCGCGGACAGTCGGACGCCGTCCAGCAGGCCGGGGAGGTCGTGCTTCAGGACCGTCTTCGCCGTCACCGTTCCGGCTTTGGGGCTCCTGCGGCTGCCCTTGCGCCGGTACAGCCCGCCCTCGCCATCGTCCAGGCGCCGTACGTCGGCCCGCGGCGACGGCTCGCGGGTCCAGTCGAGTTGCCGGATGCCCAGGTTCCTGCCGATGACGCCCGGCCAGAAGGTCGCGTACTCCTCACCGTCGACGGCCTCGGAACGGTGCACCGGGATCACCTGCATGCCACGGTCCGCCAAAGGCTTGTCCTTGAAGAAGGCGGTGTGCCCGGGGCCGAGCAGGGCGGCCCGGTCGAGCGCGAATCCCGGCACCTCGATCGGGCGCAGCCGCACGATCGAGCCGAGGTCGTCGGCGTCGGCGAGGTCGTCCACGGCGTCCAGCAGCGCGGCGACGATCTCTTCGCGATACCCCTTGTTGCCGCGCAGCGTGAGCACGCGCTCGCCCCGGATCTGGTAGACGCTCGTCCCGATCGGGTCGGTCTCGACCAGGACATCGTGGCCGCCGATCCGCGCGGGCGCGAACGTTCCGATACGGCCTTCCCGGATCAGATCCTCGAGCGGGGCGTCCTCAGTCATCCCGGCAATCTAGTCCCATCGCGCGGATGATCTCGAATCGTGACCATCGGTACCGGTGTGAACATTTGGTGATCGTGGGAATGTTTCGGCAACGCCGGTATTAGTGCAAATGCCTTCCTGGGAGGCTGCGGCATGAAGATCACGCGGATGGCGGCTCTGATCGCGGCGACCGGTCTCGCGGTGTCGGGATGCTCCGGCGGCGCGAGCGGTGGCGGCGGCACCACGATCCGGATCAGCGCCAACTCCGTCAAGGGCGGCAAGAACTCCAGCGGCGCCGAATGGATCACCGACTACGTGATTCCCAAGTTCACCGCGATGGAGAAGGCCAAGGGCAAGAAGGTCACGGTGCGCTTCGAGGGCACCGGCGTGGACGACGCCCCGTACAAGCAGAAGACCGCGCTCGACCTGAAGACCGGCGGCGGCGCCGACCTGATCAACATCGACGGCATCTGGGTCGGGGAGTTCGCCCAGGCCGGGTACGTCAAACCGCTCAACGAGGTGGTGGGCGCGCAGGTCGACCGCTGGGACGGCCTCCAGCAGATCCCCGGCCCCGTGCAGAACATCATGGCCTTCGACGGCAAGAAGTACGGCCTGCCCAGCGGCACCGACGGCCGGGTCGTCTTCTACAACAAGCAGCTGTTCGCCAAGGCGGGCCTGCCCGCCGACTGGCAGCCGAAGAGCTGGGACGACATCCTCGCCGCCGGCCGCAAGCTCAAGTCGCTGAACGGCGTCACCCCGATCCAGCTCAACGCGGGCACCGCGATGACCGAGGCGACGACGATGCAGGGCGTGCTCCCCCTGCTCGTGGGCACCGGCCACGAGATCTATGAGAACGGCCGGTGGCTGGGCGACACCGCGCCGATCAGGAGCGTGCTCGACCTGTACCGGCAGGTGTACACGAGCGGGCTCGGCGACCCGCGGCTCCAGCAGAACCCGCAGGGTCGTGACGAGTCGTTCCAGCGGTTCTCCAAGAACAAGGTCGGCATCCTGCTGGAAAGCGACTACTTCTGGCGCTCGGTCGTCAACCCCAAGGGCGGCATCGACCCCATGCCCGACCGCGACAAGGACGTCGGCTACACGCTGATCCCCGCGCAGTCTCCCGGAAAGGGCATCCGCGCCCAGAACGCGGTCAGCATGTCCGGCGGCTCCGGCTGGGTGATCAACCCGCACACCAGGAACGCCTCGCTGGTCTGGGACCTGCTGAGCTTCATGGGCTCCCACGACGCCGTCAAGGACGAGGTCCAGCGCTCCGCGGTCGGCATCAGCCCCCGCCAGGACGTCAACGCCGAACTGCTCGGCGGCGACCCGCTGCTGAACTTCATCTCCACGAAGGTGCTGCCGATCACCGACGTACGGCCCGGCCTCGCCGCCTACCCGCAGGTGTCCACGGCCCTGCAGAAGGCGACCGGTGACGTCGTCGCGGGCGACAGCGTGGACAAGGCGGTCAAGACGTACCAGCAGAACCTGACCCAGGCCGTCGGCGGCGCCGGGCACGTGACGACGGGCTGATGGCGCACCAGACGGCTCAGCGTTCGCTCGCCGGCGACGTGCCGGGCGGCGGCGACCGGCGGCAGGGGCTGGCCTTCGTGGTGCCCGCGCTGCTGCTCGTCACGGTCTTCCTGATCCTGCCGGCGCTGTGGACGCTGTACCTCGGGCTGACCGACTACCGGCTCACCGGCGTCCAGGCCGCGCACCCGAAGGTCGTCGGCACCGCGAACTACACGCACGCGCTCGGGGACAAGGACTTCCGCGACGCCCTCGGCCGTACGCTGCTGTTCGTCCTCGGCTCGGCGATCATCGGGCAGAACGTCCTCGGCTTTCTCCTCGCCTGGACGTTGCGCTCGGCGCGGCGCTGGGCCCGCGCCCTCGTCGAGACGCTCGTGCTGCTCGCCTGGATCCTGCCCGGCGTCGTGGTCGCCTGGCTGTGGATCGCGTTCCTCAAGGACCAGGGCGGCACGCTCAACGCGATCCTGCACACGCCCGGCCGCGACTGGTGGTTCGACCACCCGATGGGGTCGCTGATCGTCTTCAACGTCTGGCGGGGCACGGCGTTCTCGATGATGCTGTTCACGGCGGCGCTGTCGAGCGTGCCGCCGAGCCAGCTGGAGTCCGCCCGGCTGGCCGGCGCGAGCGGCTGGCAGCAGTTGCGCGACGTCGTCCTGCCCGGCATCCGCGGGCACATCCTGACCAACACGCTGCTGATCAGCCTGTGGACGTTCAACGACTTCACGCCGTACCTGATCACCAAGGGAGAGCCGCACGGCGCCTCGGCGGTGCTGCCCGTCTACATCTACCTGACCGCCCTGCCGGGCGAACGCCTGGGCTTCGCCAGCGCGATCTCCCTGATCATGCTGGTGATCAACCTGCTGCTGGCGCTCGCCTACATCCGGATCCTGCGGAGGCGCGCGTGAGTCCCGTCCAGGTGGTGCGGCGCATCGGCTTCTACGTGTTCGTGGCGCTCGTCACGGCGTTCTTCGCGCTGCCGATGCTGTGGCTGGTGACCGCGCCGTTCACGCGGAACCCGACGCTGTCCGTCTCGTGGCCGGACTTCACGCTGGGCAACTTCAAGCACCTCACCGACGACCCCAACGCGCTGCCGTCGCTGTACAACTCGGCGGTGCTGTCGCTGTGGACGATGCTGATCACGGTCGCGGCCGCGGCGCTCGCGGCGTACGCGCTGAGCCGCGTGCGCGTCCCGGGCCGCGACGGGATCCTCTATCTGCTCCTGCTGCTGTCCTCGGTGATCACCGGGACGTCCGCGATGGTGCCGATCTTCCAGCTGATGTTCAAGCTGCACCTGCTGGACAAGGACATCGGCGTCATCCTGGTCATGACCGGCGGCCTGCTGCCCGCGGCGATCTTCATCCTCAAGGACTTCATGGACACGATGCCCAAGTCGTACGAGGAGTCGGCGCGGGTGTTCGGGGCGAACTCCTTCCAGGTGCTGGGTCACGTGGTGCTGCCGAACGTCCGGCCGGGCCTCGCGACGATCGCCGTGTGGGCGATGGTCAACGTATGGGGCAACTTCCTCATGCCGTTCCTGCTGTACCGGACGCCGGAGAAGCAGCCGGCGGCGGTCACGCTCAACAACTTCTACACCGAGGGCGGTCAGCCGAACCTCGCGCTGATCTCGACGTTCTCCCTGCTCTACTCGATTCCGGTCGTCATCATGTTCCTGTTCGTCAGCCGCCGGTACGGCTTCCGCTTCCACGGAGGGATCAAGGCGTGAAGGTCTCGCTGGAAGAGGTGACCAAGGTCTTCGACGGCGGCGTGACGGCGCTCGACGCCCTGTCGTTGGAGATCCAGGACGGGGAGTTCTTCGCCCTGCTCGGGCCGTCCGGGTGCGGCAAGACGACGCTGCTGCGCACGATCGCGGGGCTGGAGACGGCGTCGTCCGGCAGCCTGCGCATCGGTGACCGCGACGTCACGCGGGTGCCGCCGGGCGCGCGGGACGTGGCGATGGTGTTCCAGGACTACGCGCTGTTCCCGCACATGACGGTGGCCGACAACATCGCGTACCCGCTGCGGATCAAGAAGGTGGGCCGGGCGGAGCGCCGGGCCAAGGCGGCCGCCACGGGTGAGGGGCTCTCGCTCGGCGGCCTGATGGAGCGGCGGCCGGCGCAGCTGTCCGGCGGTCAGCAGCAGCGCGTCGCGCTGGCCCGCGCCATGGCGGCACAGCCGACGGTGTTCCTGCTGGACGAGCCGCTGTCGAACCTCGACGCCCGGCTGCGGCTGGAGGCCCGTACGTTCCTCAAGAAGCTCCAGCACGACCTGGGCGTGACCACGGTCTTCGTGACGCACGACCAGGCGGAGGCGCTGGCCCTGGCCGACCGGATCGCGGTCATGGAGTCGGGCCGCATCCGGCAGCTCGGCACGCCGCGCGAGGTGTTCCAGCGACCGGCGAACGTCTTCGTCGCGGGCTTCATCGGCTCGACGCCGATGAACCTGCTGGCGGGTGAGTGCGTACCCGGCGACGGTGAGACCGCGACGTCGTGGGGCCACCAGATCGACGTCGCGGGCGTACGGCTGCCGGTGCCCGAGGACATCGTCACCGAGCTGACCCCGGGCGACAAGGTGATCGTCGGCATCCGGCCGGAGTACCTGACCGAGTCCGAGGACGGCATCAAGGGCACGGTCGAGATCGTGGAGAACCTGGGCACCACCTCGCTGGTCACCCTGACGACCACGGGCCCGAGCGTCCAGCTCACCGTCCCCGAAGGCCGCGAACCGGAGCCGGGGGCCACCTTGCACGTGACCCCCGCCCCCGGCCGCCTGCTCGTCTACCGCGCCGACGACGGCGAGCTGATCGACGCCCCCTGAACCGCCGGACCCGTCTCGTCGAGGAAGGCGCGGATGAGGCCCAGCCACTCCTGCGGGCGTTCGGCGAACGGCAGGTGGCCGGTGGCGATCTCGGCGAACTTCGCGCCCGGGATGCCATCGGCCAGCTGGCGGTGGTGGTAGGGCGTCGCCAGCTGGTCTTCGGTCGTCGATATCACCAGCGTGGGAACGTTCAGCCGGGCCAGGTCGGCACGGACGTCCACGCTCTCGACGAGATCGACGTGGTCCGGGGTGCCCGGGGGTACCGTCGCGGCGGCCCCGGCCAGCATCGCCTCCAGCTCCTCCGCGGAGAGCCTGTCCAGGAAGGACGCTCCCGCACCGATCAGCGCGAGGAAGGCGGCGAGCCTGGGCGGGTCCCCCGCGTCGAGCAGTCTCCGCCAGGTCCGGGTGGCGAGTCGCATCCGGGCGCTCGGGTGGGCGAAGCTCGCGGTCAGCACCAGGGCCGTCACCCGGTCCGGGTGGCGGACGGCCGCGCGGATCGCCACCGGGCCGCCCAGTGAGTAGCCGACGACGGCGAACGTCTCGACGCCCTCCTCGTCGGCGGCTTCGACCAGTGCGTCGGCGATGCCGTCCAGGGTGAGCGGCTCGGTGGCACGGGGGGTACCGCCCGTGCCGGGGTAGTCGGGGCCGATCACCGTGTAGCGCTCGGCCAGTCCGTCCAGGATCGGGCCGTAGTTGGCCTGGATGCCACCGCCGCCGCCGTGGGCGAGCAGGAGGCCGGGGCCGCTTCCGCGGACGATGCGGGCGAGTTCGGACATTGATGAATCTCCCTGATGTGGTGTCACTTCACTCGGACAAAGTGGTCGGCGGGGCGTGGATCGCTCCGGTGGGCGCGGGCCGCGTACACGGTGAGCGGGAGCGCGGCGAGAACGGCCGGGATCCCCGTCCAGGGCAGGTGCGCCAGGTCGAGGCCCGCGTCGAGGGCGTGGCCGCCGAGCCACGATCCGCCGGCGATCCCGAGGTTGAACGCCGAGGCGCTGGTCGCCGTGATCAGGGTGGGGGCCGAGGGCGCGGCGGCGAGCGCCCGTTCCTGCAGCAGCGGGATGAGCGCGCCCATCACCACGCCGAGGACGAGGACGGTCACGACCGTCATCGCGTGGAGCCGTCCGGCGAGTGCGAGAGCGGCGAGCGCCCCGGCCAGGGCGAGGATGGTCGCGGACAGCGAGCCCCACGGCGCGCGGTCCGCCAGCCGCCCGCCGGTGAAGTTGCCGACGAGCGCCCCGGCGCCAAGAACGGCCAGCAAGAGGGTGACGGTCCGGGGCGAGAAGCCGCGCAGGCCCAGGAACGGAGACAGGTAGGTGTAGAAGGCGAACAGGCCGGCCTGGGACACGACGATGACCCCGAGGAGCGTCACGACCCGCCGTTCACGCAGCGTCGCGAGTTCGGCGCGCGACGGACCGGAGGCTTCCTCGGCGGGCCTGGCCGTCAGCGCCGCGACGGCGGCGAACATCAGCGCGCTCAGCACGACGATCGCCCAGAACGTCGTCCGCCAGCCGTATGTCTGCCCGAGCCAGGTGCCCAGCGGCGCGCCGAGCACGGTGGCGAGGTTCCAGCCTGCCGCGACCACCGCGATCGCCTGACCTCGGCGCGCGGGCGGAACCATTCCGACGGCGAGCACGATGGCGACCGCGAACGACGTGCTGTGCGTCAGAGCCGTGACCATCCGGGCCGCCACCAGCATGCCGAAGCCGGTGGCCACCGCCGCGACCGCGTTGGCGCCCGCGAAAACCACGAGCAGGGCCAGGAGCAGCGCCTTGCGCGGCAGCCGGAGCGTCAGCGCGGTCACGAGTGGCCCGCCGACGGCCACCGTCAGGGCGTACCAGGACACCAGCAGTCCCGCGGTCGGCACGGGCACCCGCAGGCCGGCCGAGAGCGTCGGCAGCAGGCCGACCATCACGTACTCCGCCGTGCCCACCGTGAAGACGCATCCGGTCAGCGCGGCCAGGGCCGACCATCGCGTCCAGGCGGACGTGTTCGTTGCCATGCCTGGACGCTAAACTCTCACATCTATGTGAGAGTCAAGTCTTCCCAGGGGGACCAGGTGCGGATCGGCGAACTGTCCAGGCGGACCGGCGTGCACGAGCGGCTGCTGCGCTACTACGAGGAGCAGGACCTCCTCCGGCCCCGGCGCCGCTCCAGCGGTTATCGAGAGTACGACGAAGCGGACGTCGTCACGGTCCGCCGCATCCGCGGCCTGCTCGCCGCCGGACTGAACACCAGCGCCATCGCCACGGTCCTCCCGTGCCTGCGCGACGAGGAAGAGCACCTCGTGCCCACCTGCCCGGACCTGCTCGCCGACCTCGCCCAGGAGCGTGGCCGGATCACCCGGGCCATCGCCGATCTGCAGACCTCACGTGCCGCCCTCGACCGCGTCATCGCCGCCGCTCCCGCCGACGTCACGGCCAGGGCCCTCGACGCTCACCCGGAGCTCTCAGCCGTCCTGCCGTAGCGGCGAGGACGGCGTCCTCATGGAACGGACTCACCCCCTGACGTACCGGGTGAGGACGGCGGCTCCGTTCTTCTCGGCCGAACGGCACTCCAGGTGGGCCGGCGGACCGCCGGCGGGGAACAGCCGCTCCCCGGCGCCGAGGATCGTCGGGAAGGTCAGCAGCCGATACTCATCGATCAGGTCCTCGGCCATCAGCGCGTGCACGACGCTGATGCTGCCGGTGATGATCACGTCGCGCCGTTCACGCTTGACGACGTCGACGAGGTCGCCCTCGATGACCTGGGAGTTCGCCCACGCCGACGCGTCGGTCAGCGTACGGGAGGCGACCAGCTTCGACGCGGCGTTCATCCGCGTGGAGAACGGGTCGTCGCGGCCCGGCCACAGCCGGGAGAACAGCTCCCAGGTCCTGCGCCCCAGCAGCATGGCCCCCTCGTCCAGCGTGGCGCCGAGCTTGAACTTGTCCCCGGCGACGGTCTCGGGTCCGTGCCGGAACGCCCAGCCGCCGGACGGCGTGCCCGCGGACCCGTCCGGGTCCGAGACGATCCCGTCCAGAGTGACGAACTGAATGACGATGACGCTCACGATGGTGTCCTTTCGGTCGATGCTCGCCGTACATACCGGCGAGACCGGCCGGACTCATCGCTCCGCGGAAGAAAAACTTTCGGGCAGGTCGAAGGCCGGGAACACGGACGGGTCGGCGAACACCACGTTGTGCGCGACCCGCCCGCCGGTGACCGTGAGGACCTGGAGCGTGTGCAGCCGGTGTCCGCCGCCGGGCTCCGGGGCGTACGCGGCGAGGGCGGGCTGCCCGTTCGCGGTCAGGGTCCGTACCGCCCAACCCGGCCCGCGCATCGCGAACACGCGATGCATGAAGCGGCCGTAGTCGGCGCTGCCGCGGTACCACAGCGGCACCGGCGGCATCTCCAGGATCGCCTCGTCGGTGAGCAGCCGGACGAGCGCCGGGACGTCGGCCGCCTCGAACGCCTGGACGTACCGCTGGACGACCGCGCGTACCTCCGGGTCGTCCGGCTCGGCGACCTCGCCGATGTCCCCGACGCCGGCGAGGGCGGCCCGGGCCCGCTGGAGGGCGCTGTTGACCGCCGGGACCGTGGTGTCGAGCTGTGTGGCGACCTCGGCGGCGCTGAACTCCAGCACCTCGCGGAGGACGAGGACGGCGCGCTGCCGCGGCGGCAGGACCTGCGTCGCCGCCACCAGCGCGAGCCGCAGGCCGGCGCGTGCGCCCGGGTCGTACCGCGTGTCGGGGAACGGCTGGAGCCAGGGGATGTCGAGCGCCGGCGTGAGCGGCGCTCCGGGGTCGTCGCTCGGCGCGCCGATCCCGGACGGCAGCGGCCGCCGCGCCCGGCCGTCGAGCGCGGTCAGGCAGGCGTTGGTCGCGATGCGGTAGAGCCAGGTCCGTACGGACGCGCGGGCGGAGTCGTACCGGTCGCGGGCCTTCCAGGCGCGCAGCATGGTCTCCTGCACCAGGTCTTCGGCCTCGTGGAACGATCCGAGCATGCGGTAGCAGTAGGCGACCAGCTCACCGCGGTAGAGCTCGAAGTCCAAGGGCTCAGACCGGCGGCTGGTTGCGGTCGTCGTTGATGACCTCGGGATTGCCGCGCGGGGCGCGGGTGCGGCTCATCATGACGAGCTGCAGCAGGAACGAGGCGGCGCCGACGACCATCAGGATCACGCCGAGGGCGGGCAGGTCGATGCCGCTGAGGTGCGCCTTGATGGCCCACTTGAAAATGGCCCCAAGTGTGATCAGGAAGATGCTGACGCCAAAGCCCACCATGCCTCCGACCTCCGGAACCCCCACGGGCCCGGATTTCACTTCGAGTAAACACCCGACTGCTGTGGCACACCACCCTATCGACACCGATGATGACGTATGTCCCGCCGCTCGAACCAGGGGCGGCGGGACATACGAAATGGTCTCTCGTGCGGTGTATCAGGCCATCGGCTCAGAAAGCCTCTTCGGGCAGTTCCATCAGATCGGTGGTGGTCGCCTCCACGATGGCGCGCTCGGCGGCGACCTTGGGCAGCTGGGTCGCGCAGAAGAACTGCGCGGCGGCCACCTTGCCGCTGTAGAACGCCTGGTCGGCGGGTGACAGTTCGCCGCCGAGCCGGTTCAGCGCGACCTCGGCCTGCCGGCAGAGCAGCCAGGCGATGACCACGTCGCCGAGCACCATGAGCAGGCGGGTGGTGTTGAGGCCGACCTTGTAGGCCTCCTGCGGCTTCTCCATGGACTCGATCGCCCAGCCGACCATCGGGGTCACGATGCCCTGCGCGTCGTCCAGGGCCTTGGCGAGCAGGGCGCGCTCCTGCTTGAGGCGGCCGTTGCCCGCGTCGCTCTCGGCGAACTCCTTGATCTGCGTGGCGAGGTGCTGGAGCGCCTCGCCGTTGTTGCGCAGGATCTTGCGGAAGAAGAAGTCCATGCCCTGGATCGCCGTGGTGCCCTCATACAGGGAGTCGATCTTGGCGTCCCGGATGTACTGCTCGATCGGGTAGTCCTGCAGGAAGCCGGAGCCGCCGAGCGTCTGGAGCGACTGCGTCAGCACCTCGTACGCCCGCTCCGAGCCGACGCCCTTGACGATCGGCAGCAGCAGGTCGTTGACGTTCTCCGCCAGTTCGTCGCGCGTTCCCTCGGCGCGCGCGATCTGGATCTTGTCCTGGTACGTCGCGGTGTACAGGACGAGCGCCCGCATGCCCTCCGCGTAGGACTTCTGCAGCATGAGCAGGCGGCGTACGTCGGGGTGGTGGGTGATGGTGACGCGCGGCGAGGTCTTGTCGGCCATCTTGGTCAGGTCGGCGCCCTGCACGCGCTCCTTGGCGTACGCCAGCGCGTTGAGGTAGCCGGTGGACAGCGTGGAGATCGCCTTGGTGCCGACCATCATGCGGGCCTGCTCGATGATCATGAACATCTGCTTGATGCCCTCGTGCACGCCGCCCACGAGGTAGCCGACCGCCGGGTGCTTCTCGCCGAACGTCAGCTCGCAGGTCGTGGAGGCCTTCAGACCCATCTTCTTCTCGACGTTGGTGACGTACGCGCCGTTGCGCTCGCCGAGCTCACCGGTCTCGGTGTCGATGAGGTACTTCGGCACGATGAACATCGACAGGCCCTTGGTGCCCGGCCCGGCGCCCTCGGGGCGGGCCAGCACGTAGTGCAGGATGTTGTCGGCCATGTCGTGCTCGGCGCTGGTGATGAAGCGCTTGACGCCCTCGATGTGCCAGGTGCCGTCGGGCTGCTCGATCGCCTTCGTACGGCCGGCGCCGACGTCGGATCCCGCGTCCGGCTCGGTGAGCACCATGGTCGAACCCCAGTGACTCTCGATGGCGAGCTCGGCGAGCTTCTTCTGCTCGGGCGTGCCGATCTCCCACAGGAGCTGGGCGAAGCTGGGGCCGCTGGAGTACATCCAGATGGCCGGATTGGCGCCGAGGATGAGTTCGGCGACGGACCAGTGCAGGCTGCGGGGCGCGTGCATGCCGCCGAGCTCGACGGGCAGTTCGAGCCGCCACCACTCGGCGTCGTTGAAGTAGGCCTTGAACGACTTCTTGAAGGCCTCGGGCATGGTGACCGAGTGGGTGGCCGGGTCGAAGACCGGGGGGTGCCGGTCCGCGTCCTCGTACGAGTCGGCGAGCACGCCGGTCGCGAGGCGGTTCACCTCTTCCAGAGCGCTGCGCGCGGTCGCCTCGTCGACCTCACTGAAGGGCCCGGTGCCCAGGACGTCCTGACGACCGAGCACCTCGAAGAGGTTGAACTCGATGTCCCGCAGGTTGCTCTTGTAGTGGCCCATGAAGCACCCCGTAGCTCTCGGGCGGGCGAGTCGTGCCCTTACGTACCGGCTAGTAACACGCATGATGCTACCCGCCGGTAACCGGACATACAAACAGGAGAAGGGAATTTTCCGTTGCCCGGGGAGGGGGCACACATGTGCCGATGGCTCGCTTATACCGGCTCTCCGATCCTTCTCGACGAACTTCTCTACGAACCGGAGCACTCGCTGATCGAGCAGAGCCGGTTCGCCCGGCTGGGAGCGGAGACGACCAACGGCGACGGATACGGTCTGGGCCTGTACGAGGGTGACGGCGACGTCCCGCCCACGGTGGTGCGGAGCACCATACCGGCGTGGAGCGACCTGAACCTGCGCGAACTCGCCGGCCATTTCCGCTCGCGACTGTTCTTCGCGCACATCCGCGCCTCCACCGGGTCCGCGGTGCAGCAGACCAACTGCCACCCGTTCCGGTACGGCCGGTGGCTGTGGATGCACAACGGCGCGATCACCGACTTCGGCCGCCTCAAGCGCGATCTGGTGTTCGCCGTCGATCCGGAGCTCTACCCGGCGATCGAGGGCTCGACGGACTCCGAGGTGATGTTCTTCCTCGCGCTCACCTTCGGACTGCGCCAGGACCCGCCCGCGGCGGTCGAGCGGATGGTGGGTTTCGTCGAGTGGACCGGACGGCGGTACGGCGTCGAGAACGCGGTGCAGATGACCGTCGCGACCTCCGACGGCGAGCGGGTGTGGTCCTTCCGGTACTCCAGCCAGAACCGGTCGCGGTCCCTGTTCTACAGCACCGAGGTGCGCACTCTCCGGCAACTGCACCCGGAGGTCTTCATCCGGGAGGTGCTGTCCGACGACGCGCGGATCGTCGTCTCCGAGCCGCTGCGCGATCTTCCGGGCGCGTGGAACGAGGTACCCGAGTCGACGTACATCGTGACCGAGCACGGGTTGCACGAGGTACACCCGTTCCACCCCGCGTCGCCGCCATGAGAGCAGCCGTTCATATCGCCTGTTGTCACGACACGTACGCCGCCGGAACCTCTACGATTACGGCCTGTGGCCGATGCCTGGGATTCCCTCGTCGCCTGGTTCAGACGTGACCGGCCCGGCCTGACCCCCGTCGAACAGCGGCTCTGGGACGCCTACCCCACCGGCGCGCCCGTCGACCTCGGGGACGACCGGCCCGACGGCACGGACGATCCGGAGCGGATCGTGCGGGCCGAGGTGATCGCGGCCCTCCTGCTCGGCGCCCACGACCGCGCGCCCGGCCGGGTGCCGGCCCTCCGCCTCCGCGGGGCCCGGATCACCGGGGCGATCAACGTGTCCGGCGGCGAGGTCGGGTGCGAGCTCCGCCTGCGGCACTGCGTCCTGGACGAGACGCCCGACTTCTCCAACGCCCGCGCCCGGCAGATGCGGTTCGGCGACTGCTCGATGCCCGGCTTCGACGGCGGCGGGCTGCGCGTCGACGGGTTCTTCAGCCTGTCCGGGTCGGAGATCGACGGTGAGGTGCGGCTGATCCGCGGATACGTCTCCGGCGGCCTCCGGATCAACGGCGCGAAGATCCGCAACCCGGGCGGGTACGCGCTGTTCGCCGGCGGGCTCACGGTCGACGTCGGCGCGTTCATCCGTAATTCGGATATCACCGGCGGCGTACGGCTCACCGGCGCCCGGATGACCGGCGGGCTCTTCCTCGAACGTACGACGCTGCGCGCCCCCGACGGCTTCGCGCTCGACGGGGAGAACCTTCTCGTCGAGGACCGGATGGAGTGCAGCGAGGGCTTCACCGCCGAGGGCCCGGTGCGGCTGCGCGGCGCCCGGATCACCGGCACGCTGTCCTTCGACGACGGCGCGTTGCACGCCCCGGGGCAGCGAGCGCTCCACCTCTCTCACGCACAGGTCAAGGAGCTGATCCTCACGCCACGCGTGGCGATCGAGGGCGAGGTGACGCTCGGGTACTCCACGATCGACGTCATCCTCGATCGCGAGGACGTGTGGCCGGAGACGCTCCGCCTCAACGGGCTCGTCTACCAGACCCTGCGCGGCGGGCCCGAGGCCAGACGGCTGGGCTGGGTCGGCCGGGACCCGATGGGCTTCCGCCCGCAGCCGTACGAGCAGCTCGCCACGTGGCTGCGCCAGATCGGCCGGGACGACCTCGCGCGCCGGTGCCAGCTCGTCAAGCAGCGGGCGCGCCGCCGGCACCTGAACCCGGTCAGCCGTACGTGGGGCGTGCTCCTCGACTGGACGGTCGGGTACGGCTACCGGCCGTGGATCTCCGGGCTGTGGCTCGTGCTGCTGGTGGCCGTGGGCACGATCGTCTTCAGCGTGTACCACCCGCACACGATCCGGCAGCCGGACGAACGCCCGCACTTCCACGCGTTCGTCTACACACTGGATCTGATGCTGCCGCTGGAGACGTTCGGGCAGCGCAGCGCCTGGGATCCGGTCGGCTGGACGGACTGGCTGGCGTGGGGGCTGACCGGCACGGGATGGATCCTGGCGACCGCCCTGATCGCCGGTGTCGCCCGCGTGCTCCGTCGTGCGTGAGGATGGTGACGTGGGCACTTACCTGATCACCGGGGCCACCGGCGCCATCGGCGCGGCCGTGGCCGAGATGCTGCACGAGGACGGTCACCACGTCATCCTCACCGGGCGTTCGGCCGAACGCCTCGACGCCACCGCGCGCCGGATCGCCGGCGACACGGGCGGCGAACGGGTGCGCACCCTCGTCCTGGACCTGACCGACCCGCGGCAGATCGAGCCGGCGCTCGGCGAGGCGGAGCTCCCGCCGCTGGACGGCCTCGTGCACAGCGCCGGAGGGATCCGGCTGGGCACGATCGAGCAGCTGCGGCCCGGCGACTGGCTCGACCAGCTCCTGGTGAACACCGCCGCGCCCGCCGAGCTGACCCGCCTGCTGCTGCCGTCGCTGCGCGCGGCCCGTGGACACGTGGTGTTCGTCAACTCCGGCTCGGGGCTGCGCTCCAAGCCGGCCTGGAGCGCGTACGCGGCGAGCAAGCACGCGCTGCGCGCACTCGCCGACTCGCTGCGCGCGGAGGAGCCGGAGCTGCGGGTCACGTCGGTGTTCCCGGGCCGTACGGCGAGCGAGATGCAGCGTCAGGTGCGCGCCCTGGAGGGCGAGGAGTACGACCCGGACGAGTTCATGTCCCCGCGGACGGTCGCCACGGTGATCGTGAACGCCCTGCGGACACCGCGCGACGCGACCGTCACCGACATCAGCGTGCGCGCATAGACGCCTCCCGGAGGTCAGGCCGTGCGCTGCCGGGTCATCCAGGCGGCGAGGATGCCGCCGATCAGCCCGAACATGTGCGCCTGCCAGGAGATCCCGGGCTGTCCCGGCAGCGCGCCGAAGATCATCGTGCCGTAGAACACGGCGAGGATGACGGCCACCACGATGTCGAACGCCCGGTGCTCGACGAAGCCGCGGGCGAGCAGGTAGCCGAAGTATCCGAAGATCAGTCCGCTGGCCCCGACGGTCACACTGTCGGGCGCGGAGAGGAAGAAGACGCCCAGGCCGCTCGCCACGATGATGATCAGGCTGACCGAGACGAAGCGTGACACCCCGCGCAGCGCGGCCAGGAAGGCGAAGACCGCCAACGGCACGGAGTTGGCCATGATGTGGTCGAGGTTCGCGTGGAGGAACGGCGCGGTGAAGACGTGCCAGATCTGGCCCGTGTCGTGCGGGCGGATGCCGTAACGGGCGCTGAGCGCGCCGTCGTCGGCGTAGTTCACCACTTCCACCGCCCAGCACGCGCCGAGCAGCAGGAACGTCATGAAGAGAGCACCGACCACACGCGACGCGTGCCCGGTGAGCCCGTCACTCGGCGAACGCGTGGGGAGGGAGGCGTCGGTCATGCGGCAACGGTACGTCGCCCGGTGTGTCGGCGAAATAAGTTCAGCCGTGCTGTGGATGACCGAGGGCGCTCAGTACCAGGCGGGGGCCGTCGGGAGGGGCTTCAGGCGCAGGTAGCGACGCTCCTCCGGGGTGGTGCCGCCCCAGATGCCGGCCGGCTCGCCGGCGCGGAGGGCCCAGTTCAGGCAGTCCGCGGTGACCGGGCAGCCCGCGCACACGCGCTTGGCCTCTTCCACCTGCATGATGGCCGGTCCGGTCGCGCTCACCGGGTAGAAGAGTTCGGGGTCCTCGCCACGACAGGCCGCGAGGTCCGTCCAGTGCTCGATGTTCACACCCACTCCAGGTCGAACAGGGCGGCCACCGCCTCGGGGGAGGCACTCGCGCGCCCCCGAGCCGGCAGCAGCCGGTTGATGATCTGTTGCAGCGACGCCTCGACGAGACCTAGGTGGTCGTCGGCCAGTGCGGGTGCCCGGCGGGCCAGCCGGGCCAGTTCCGTGGCGACGAGATCCTCGAGACGGTGGTCCAGCAGGCGGGTCGGAGACACCAGCACGGGCGGTGCGGTCACTGCCGCCTCCATCGACGCATTGACATGTTGTAGTACTACCAACTGTAGTACTACGTGGGGTCGTGTCAATCCGCACTAAGGTGATTCACGTGCCGACCGACGTGATCTTCCGCTCCGCCACCGAGAAGGACGTGCCCGCCATCGTCGCCCTGCTGGCGGACGACATGATCGGCGCCGGCCGCGAAGGCGAGTCCGGCCGCTACCTGGCCGCGTTCCGCGATGTCGACGCGGACCCCCGCAACCACCTGGTGGTCGCCGAGATCGACGGCGAGGTCGCCGGCACGCTGCAGATCACTTACATCCCCGGCCTCAGCCGGATGGGCGCCGAGCGCGCCCAGATCGAGGCGGTGCGCGTCGCCTCCGCCCACCGGAGCCGCGGCCTCGGCCGCGAGATGATCACCTGGGCGGTCGACCAGGCGAAACAGCGCGGGTGCGGCCTGGTCCAGCTCACCTCCGACAAGCGCCGCGCCGACGCCATCCGCTTCTATGAGTCCCTCGGCTTCGAGCCCACCCACGAGGGACTCAAGCTCCAGCTCTGACGCCGGCGTACTCGCCGGTCCCGCCCGGCCCCGGCGCAAGATCATCGGTCAAGGGCATTCCCGGTTTCCGTTGTCGGGGCCACGCGCGGGCGGTGATCACTGAATCATCTGGCTCATCGTCGGCGAGGTGATCGGAGAAGCCCCATGGCCGAAAAGGAGCTGTTCGGCGGGATCGAGCCCACGTGGCGCGTCGCGGTCGCGGCCGAGTTCTGCCGGATCGAGGAGGTCTGCGCGCGGGCCGCGCGGGCGCAGTGGGAGACCGTACGGATCTGGCGGTTCATCAACCTCGGGCTCGGCTCGTCCGCCGTCGTCTCGGCCGGGGTGGCCGGCAGCGTCGCACTCGCCGGGGACCGGTTCCCCGTGGTGGCCGGCGCGCTCGCCCTGTCGGCCGCGATGCTGACCACCGTGATCAGCATGGTGGGGCCGGCGCGCAAGGAGAGCCAGGCCGTGGAGGCCGCGAAGGCCTACCAGTCGGCGGAGACGGCGGCCCGTCAGGCGCGGCAGGTGGACCTGCCCGGCCACACGTTCGCCCAGGCGCGGCAGAGCCTCGGCGAGCTGACCGACCGCTGGCACGCCGCCAACCGTACGGCCACGCCGGTGCCCCGCTGGGCGCAGCGCCGCGCCGGCCGCGGGACGTACGAAAACCGGACCGAGGAGATCCTGACCGACCGGGTCAGCGAGGTCGTCCGCGTCTTCCGCGCTCCCCGCCGTACCGTCGACCAGGTGTCGTGAGGCCGCCCGCACGGCCCAGCCCCGACCGAAATGAACCTTTTGCCACTTCCGCTGCGTATGTGGAGATGTGGCGGTCCCCGGATCACCTCACCTCCGGCGACCAGAGAGGGGCGGGGCGATGCGACACGCGATGCGGTACGACGAAGAACTGCGGCTGCTCGGCGAACTGCACGATGAGCTGGCCGGACTCGGGCTGAACGTCGGCTTTCGCGAGGCACTGCCCGGCCTCACCGTCACGACCGACGTCCCCGGTGTCCCGCTGTACGTCTTCGTCAGCGAGTCCGGCACCGACTTCGACTGGCACAACGCCGCGATGCGCCATCCGGTCCGCGACCCCGCGGGAGCCGCACGACGCATCGCGGCGTTCCTGCGCGAGCACCGTACGGGCGCTCGCTGAGCTCACTTCCCCCCGACGCCGGCCATCCCGGCGACCAGCCACCGCCGCGCGAACAGGTAGACCACGAAGATCGGGAACGCGGACAGCAGCACCGCCGCCATCAGACCGGGGATGTTCGAGCTGAACTGGCCCTGGAAGTTGTACAGGCCGAGTGTCTGCACCCGCTGTTCGTCGGACTGGGTGAGGATCAGCGGGAACAGGAAGCCGTTCCAGGCGTTCAGCGCGCAGTAGACCGACACGGTGGTCAGCGACGCGCGGCTGAGCGGCAGCGCGAGGCTCCACATCAGCCGCACCGACCCGCCGCCCTCCAGCGTCATCGCCTCGTACAGCTCCCGTGGCACGTCCCGCAGCGCGGAGGCCAGCACGAGGATGCTGAGCGGCAGGCCGAAGGCGACCGTGGGCAGCACGATCGCGGTCAGCGAGTCGTACAGGTGCATCCGGGTGATCAGCAGGTACACCGGGATGATCGTCGCCTGGGCCGGGATGGCCAGGCCGGCGAGGAAGAGCCGGAAGATCCCGGAGACCGCCCGGCTGCGGGACCGCACGATCGCGTACGCGGCCGGGAACGCCAGCAGCACGGTCAGCGCGGCGCTCGCGACCGTCACGATGGCCGTGTTGATCAGGTAGCGCGTGAAGCCGCGGTCGAAGACGTCGACGAAGTTGTGCCCGGTGACGTGCCGCGGGAGCGACAGCGGGCCGCCGTCGAGGTAGGAGTCGGTGGTCTGCAGGGCGTCCTTGACCATGAGGTAGATCGGGATGATCACGAACGCGAGCCAGACGACGGCCGCGACGCCCGCCCCCCAGTTCGGCCGTTCCGTGAGGCGGCGACCGCGCACGGCACGGTGCGCCCCCCTCAGCCTGACATCGGCCATCCTCAGATCCCCTCCAGCGTGCTGCGCATCTTGGCGAACCCGGAGAACCGGACGATGAGCAGCGACAGGGCGGTGCCGAGCGCGACCAAGGCGAGCGCGATCACGCTGGCGTACCCCATCTGGTAGTCGCGGAAGGCGGTCATGTACATGTGCTGCGGCAGGATGTTCGTCGCGCTCCCCGGCCCGCCCCCGGTGAGGATCAGCACGGTCTCGAAGTAGGTGAGCGACCCGACGAGCATCAGCACCGACGAGGTGACGATGGTGTTGCGCAGCTGCGGCAGCGTGATGTGCCGGAACTGCCGCACCCGCCCGGCGCCGTCGACGGTGGCCGCGTCGTACAGCGACTGCGGGATCTGCCGCGTGGCCGCCTGGTAGAGCAGCGTGTGGAACGGCACGAACTGCCAGGCGACGACCACCACGACGCAGCCCAGCGCGCCGCGCGGGCTTCCGATGATGTTGCCGTCGGGGAAGCCGATGTAGTGGCCCCACTTGGCGGCGAGCCCGAAGTTGGGGTCGAGGAGCGTCAGCCAGGTGATGGCGATCGCCGCCGTCGACATGAGCAGCGGCAGGAAGAAGATCGACGACAGCACCGCCCGGTTGCGCTGCCGGCCGGCCGCCCACACGCCGAGCAGCAGCGCCAGCGGGGTCTGCACCGCCCAGCACAGGACGGTGAGGATCGCGCTGATCCGCAGCGACTGCCACACCGACGAGTCGGACAGCAGACGGCTCCAGTTGTCCAGGCCGTTGAACCTGGGCGTGCCGAGGCCGTTCCAGGAGGTGAACGACAGCACCGCCACGAGCAGGAGCGGCAGCCCGGCGAAGACCATGAAGAACAGCGCCGCCGGCACGACCCACAGCACACCCGGCCGCGCCGCCCGGTCGGTGCTCTTCTCAGCCGCACGGACGCCCCCGCGGCGCGCGGCCGGGAGCGCGGTGGTCACTTAACCGACTCCAGGGCGGTGACGAACTGCTGCGGGGTCTGCTTGCCGGAGAAGACCTTCTGCAGGTTCGCCAGCAGCGGCGTCTTGAACTGCGGCATCAGCGCCTGGTCCCACGAGAGGGTGAAGCTCGGCGCCTTCTGCACGAGTTGGTAGACGTAGCGCGCGAACTCCGGCTGGGGCGAGGCGGACAGCTTCGCGTCGATGCCGGTCACGGCCGGCACGTCGCCGGACTTGATGAGCGCGTCCACGTACGCCGGTGCGGCCATCTCCTTCTTGAGGAAGGCGATCGCGGCGTCCTTGTCGACGGACTTGGTGCTGACCGAGAAGTAGTTGGTCGGGTTGCCGACGACGGCGTTCGGGTCGCCCTTGCCGTCGGCCACCGACGGGAACGGCGCGAAGCCGAGGTCCGTCTCGGCGAACTTCCGGTGCCGTTCGACCTGGTTGGAGACCTCCCAGGTGCCCATGAGATGCATGGCCGCCTTGCCCTTGGCGAACAGCAGCCCGGCGCCGTCGTTGACGTAGTTGACCGAGTTGAAGTTCGTGCCGAACGCGCCGCGGCGCACCAGGTCCTGGATCTGGCTCAACGCCGTGGCGATCGCCGGGTCGCGCCAGGCGCCGGGCCGGCCGGCCGCGATGTTCTGGAAGACGGTCGGGCCGCCCGCGCGTTCGACGAGGTACTCCAGCCACATGAGTTCGGGCCACTGGTCGAGGCCGCCGAGGGCGAACGGCTGGATCTTCTTCCCCTTGAAGAAGTCGACCAGCTTGAGCAGGTCGTCGTAGGTCGCCGGCGGTTTCTGGCCCTGCTCGGCGAAGAGCGTCTTGTTGTAGAACAGCACGACCGGCTGCATGCCGCGCATCGGGATGCCGTAGTACTTCCCGTCGATCTGCCCGGCGTTCAGCACTGAGGGCAGGAAGGAGTTCTTCCAGGTCGTGTCGGCGTTCAGCTGCGAGCTCAGGTCGACCAGGCCACCGGCCTGCACGTAGTTGCGGATGCTGCCGGCGCCCCAGTTGAACAGCAGGTCGGGCGGGTTGGGCGACCCCATGCTCACCCGCAGCTTGTCGGCGTAGACCGCGCCGTCGCTGGAGATCGGCAGCAGTTTCACCTTGCCGGAGGAGCCCTTGTTGAAGTCGTCGATCGCCACGTTCTGCACGCGGTTCTGCGCCTCGTCGACCAGGACCCAGGCCTGGACGGTCTTCCCGCCTCCCTTCGCGCCGGCCGGGCCGGAGGTGCCGCAGGCGCTGAGGAGAGGCGCGGACAGGCCGGTGATCGCGGCAGCGGACAGGAAGGTGCGCCGAGAGAGGGGCGTCTCGCCCATCAGGACCTCCTTGACTGGGGGTGGGAGAACGGTCCGAGAACGCGGGCGATAGATTTTCGAAAATTTATCGATATCTATTGCTGCCGTACCCTAGAAAAGGCCGGTACGGGGGTCAACCCCCTGTCACGTAATCGTGAACTGCGCTCGGCTAAGCCGCTGGATACGATGGTCTGTGCCGGTTCGAAAGTTTGCGATAGCATTCGTGATCACAGGTCGGCGGAGCGAAGGAAGGTAGCGTCATCAGCGAGCAGCCCACACGACCCACGCTTGCCCTGATCGCATCGGAGGCGGGCGTGTCGCAGGCCACCGTCTCCAAGGTGCTGAACGGCCGCACCGACGTGGCGCCCGCCACGCGCGAGCGGGTCGCGGACCTGCTGAGGACGCACAACTACCTCGCGCCGGGCGGTCGTCGTGCGCGCCGTTCCGGGCTGGTCGACCTGGTCATCGGCGGACTGGACAGCCCGTGGGCGGTGGAGATCCTGCGCGGC
Source organism: Actinoallomurus iriomotensis (assembly GCF_030269445.1). Classification (GTDB taxonomy): domain Bacteria; phylum Actinomycetota; class Actinomycetes; order Streptosporangiales; family Streptosporangiaceae; genus Actinoallomurus; species Actinoallomurus iriomotensis. Next base: position 416,875 of record NZ_BSTJ01000009.1, on the reverse strand, counting down.
GTCGAGGCGGAGTGCACCGAGCGGGGCACGGGCACCGTCGTCTCCCTCGTACGCGACGACGACGCGCGCCCGCCCAGCTGGACCTCCATGACGACCATGCACGACAGCGACGGCGTGATCCTGGTGACCTCGAGCATGACGTCGCAGCAGCGTGAGCAGCTCGAACGCGCGGGGATCGCCCTCGTCGTCATCGACCCGGTCGACCTGCCCGACACCGACGTGGCCAGCGTCGGCGCGACCAACTGGGCGGGCGGCATGGCCGCGACCGAGCACCTGCTGTCGCTCGGGCACCGGCGCATCGCGGCCATCGGCGGCCCGCGCACCATGCTCTGCACCCAGGCCCGCATCGACGGCTACCGGACCGCGCTGGAGCGCGCGGGCATCGAGTTCGACCGGCGGCTCGTCCTGTACGGCGACTTCCGGCACGAGGGCGGGTTCCGCGCCTCCCGTGAGCTGCTCGCCCTGGACGACCGGCCGACGGCGATCTTCGCGGGCAGCGACCAGCAGGCCATGGGCGCGTACGAGGCCGCCCGGCAGGCCGGGCTGCGGGTGCCCGACGATCTGAGCGTCGTCGGCTTCGACGACCTTCCCCTGTGCCAGTGGCTGTCACCGCCGTTGACCACGGTCCGCCAGCCCCTGGAGGAGATGGGCCGGCTCGCGGCCCGCATGCTGTTCCAGCAGCTCGACGGCGAGGCCCTCGTGAGTCCTCGCATGGAGCTCGCCACCGATCTGCGGGTCCGGCTGTCCACCGCGCCGCCGCCCGCCGCCTAGGGAGGGCCGCCCATGGCCGAGACGCTCCGCACCCACGAGTCGTGGCGGGACCCCCGGCTCCCGGTGGCCGAGCGGGTCGCCGACCTGCTCGACCGCATGACCATCGAGGAGAAGGCCGCGCAGCTCATCGGCTACTGGGCCGAGTCCGCGCGCGAGGGCGAGGAGGTGGCGCCGCTGCCCGACGACTTCGGCGAGCCGCCGCCGCTGGAGGAGGTCCTCCGGCACGGGCTCGGCCAGCTCACCCGCGTCTTCGGCACGGCGCCGGTACGCCCGGCCGACGGCGCGGCGCGGCTGCGCGAGCTCCAGGCACGGGTGACGGCGGCGAACCGCTTCGGCATCCCCGCGATCGCGCACGAGGAGTGCCTCACCGGCTTCATGACCTGGACCGCGACCGTGTTCCCCTGCCCGCTCGCCTGGGGCGCGAGCTTCGACCCGGAGCTGGTCGAGGAGATGGCCGCCGCCGTCGCGGCGACCATGCGGCGCGCCGGCGTGCACCAGGGACTGGCACCGGTCCTCGACGTCACCCGCGACTACCGCTGGGGCCGTACGGAGGAGACCATCGGCGAGGACCCCTACCTCGTCGGCGTCGTCGGCACCGCCTACGTCCGCGGGCTCGAACGCGCGGGTCTGGTCGCGACGCTCAAGCACTTCGCCGGGTACTCCGCCTCGCGCGGGGGCCGCAACATGGCCCCGGTGCCGATGGGCCCGCGGGAGTTCGCCGACGTCATCCTCGAACCCTTCGTGCTCGCGCTGCGCGAGGGCGGCGCGCGTGCGGTGATGAACTCCTACGCCGACGTCGACGGCGTTCCCATGGCCGCCAACGAGCGCCTGCTCACCGGGCTGCTCCGCGAGGAGCTCGGCTTCACCGGCATCGTGGTGGCCGACTACTTCGCGATCTCGTTCCTGGAGGACATGCACGGGGTCGCGGGCTCCCCCGGGGAGGCGGCCGCGCTCGCGCTGCGCGCCGGCGTCGACGTCGAGCTGCCCACCGTGCGCTGCTACGGCGCTCCGCTCGTCGAACAGGTGCGGCGTGGCACGGTGCCCGAGGAGCATCTCGACCGGGCGGTCGCCCGGGTGCTCGCGCTCAAGTGCGAGCTCGGGCTGCTGGACGACCGGGTGGAGGAGACGGACGCGGCCGACCTGGACCCACCCGAGCTGCGGCACCTCGCACGCCGCCTCGCGGAGGAGTCGGTCGTGCTGCTGGCCAACGACGGCGTGCTCCCGCTGCGGGCGCGGCGGCTGGCCGTGGCCGGCCCGCTGGCCGACGACGCGCGGGCGATGATGGGCTGCTACACCTTCCCCAACCACATGGCCGCGCGGTACCCGGACCTGCCGATCGGCGTGGAGGTGTCCTCTCTCACCGAGGCGCTGCGGGCCGAGCTGCCCGGCGTCGAGCTGACGGCGGCGGGCGGCGGCGACGTCATGGTGTCCAGCGACGGCGACATCGATGCGGCGGTCGCGGCGGCGCGCGGGGCCGACGTGTGCGTGCTCGCCCTCGGCGACCGGGCCGGGATGTTCGGCCACGGCACGTCCGGCGAGGGCTGCGACGCCGAGACGCTCGCCCTGCCCGGCCGGCAGCGCGCGCTCGCCGAGGCGGTGCTGGCGACCGGCACTCCCACGGTCGTGGTCCTGCTGACCGGCCGGCCGTACGCGCTGGGCGGCATCGCCGATCGGGCCGCCGCCGTGGTGCAGACCTTCTTCCCCGGCGAGGAGGGCGCCCCGGCGATCGCCGGAGTGCTGTCCGGCCGGGTCGAGCCGTCGGGCCGGCTGCCGGTGAGCGTGCCGCGCCACCCGGGCGGCCAGCCGGGCACCTACCTGCGGCCCCGTACGGGCGCGTCGTCGCGGTGGAGCGCGGTGGACCCCGAGCCGCTGTTCGCGTTCGGGCACGGCCTGACGTGGACGAGGTTCGGCTACGAGGACCTGCGCGTGGACCCCTCCGCGCCGACGGACGGCACGGTCGAGGTCGCGGCGACCGTGCGCAATCTCGGTGACCGTCCCGGCACCGAGGTCGTGCAGCTGTACCTGTCCGACCCGGTGGCCTCCGTCGTACAGCCGGTGCGCCGGCTGGCAGGGTGGGCGCGGGTGCGGCTCGCGCCGGGCGCGACGGCCCGGGTGACCTTCTCGGTGCACGCCGACCGTACCGCGTTCACCGGCACCGACCTGCGCCGGATCGTCGAGCCGGGGACCATCGAGGTGGCGGTAGGCTCGTCCTCCGAGGACCTGCCGCTGCGCGGGGAGTTCATGCTCACCGGCGCCGAGCGTGTCCTCGGCGCCGGGCGGGTGCTCACCGTCCCGGTGACGGTCACTCCCTGACCAGCTCGACCGGGATGTTGCCCCGGGTCGCGTTGGAGTACGGGCACACCTGGTGTGTGGCCTCGAGCAGTTCGCGGCCGGTCTCGGCGTCCACGTGGTCCGGCAGTTCGACGCGCAGCGTGACGCTGAGACTGAAGCCGCCCGAGCCGTTCGGGTGCAGGCCCACCTCACCGGTCACGGAGGCGTCGGCCACGTCGATGTTCTTCTTGCTCGCCACGAGCCCCAGCGCGCTGGCGAAGCAGGCGGAGTAACCGGCCGCGAAGAGCTGCTCGGGGTTGGTGCCTTCTCCGCTGCCGCCGAGCTCCTTCGGCATGGCGAGCGTGACGTCGAGCTTGTTGTCGGAGCTGACGGCCCGGCCGTCGCGGCCTGAGGCGGTGGCGATCGCGGTGTAGAGAGCGCTCATGACATTCTCCTGTCTAGACAGACCTGTCTGTCTTGTCGTCGCCCTGATACTAGACAGATCTGTCTGGTAATGTCAATGACATGACCACGACCGAGATGACGGAGCACAGGCGGGCGGCGAGCCCGGCGCGGCGGCGGATCCTCGACACCGCCGCCGCCCTCTTCTACACCGAGGGCATCCACGCGGTCGGCGTCGACCGGGTCATCGCCGAGGCGGGCGTGGCGAAGGCGACCTTCTACCACCACTTCCCGTCAAAGGACGAGCTCGTCCGCGCCTACCTGCAAGAACAGAGCGACCGCGTGCACGCGACGACCGTCCCGCGGGGCGACACGCCGCAGGACCGGATCCTGTCGGTCTTCGACGACCTCGGCGACTTCATCTGCGGTCCCGGCTTTCGCGGCTGCGCGTTCGTCAACGCCGCCGCGGAGTACCCCGACCCCGACCACCCCGTACGCCGGGTGGTCGCCGAACACCGCGCGTGGTTCCACGGCGTGCTCCGCGACCTGCTGACCGAGGCGGGCCGCCCCGAGGCCGACGCCGACCGCACCGCCGCCATGCTCGCCATGCTCCGCGACGGGCTGGTCGTGGCCGGCGACCTCGACGACCCGGCGGACGCCCGCGCCGTCGCCCGCGAAGCCGTGACGCGTCTCCTCGCCTGAGCCGCGCACGCCGCGTTCCTGGGAGGTATCACTCCCGGTGATGGCCGGGCAGCAGCCTCTCCGGGATCGGGACGTGCCGGGCGCGGATCCACTCCCCGAGTGCCTTGGCCTGCTTGTCGAAGCGGCGGGCCTCCGTGGCGCCGCCGTCAAGGAGACCGCGGACGACGAAGTTCACCGCGCGCAGGTTCGGCAGCTCGTACCGGTCGACGGGCAGGCCGGCGGCCTCGGGCAGCAGCGCGCGCAGGCGTTCGGTCGTCATCGTGGCGCGCAGCCAGGGCCACGCCTCCGGGTCGGTGACCCAGAGGCCGACGTTGGCGTTGCCGCCCTTGTCGCCGGACCTGGCCCGTACGAGACGGCCGAGCGGCCCGGCCACGGTCACGCCCTCGTCGTACGGCTCCGGGACCGCCGGGGTTCCGGTCTCGTACGGCGCCGTGGCGGGCGGAGGAGGCACCACCTCGCGGCGCCCGTCGGCGTGCACGACGGTGTGGTCGAGCAGGTCCTGCGGCACGAGCGTCGGCCAGTACGTGCCGAAGGCCGTGCCGCGGCCGGGCACGCCCATGCCGTAGATGCCCGGGTAGTTGGCGAGGGCGAGTTCGACGCACAGCGACGAGAAGGCACGCCCGGCGCTGCCCTGCTCACCGTCGACTGCGACGTGCAGCAGGCTGGAGCCCGCCATCTGGTCGGCCGGGTCCCCGGCGGGCGTGCCGATGCGGGTGAACCGCAGGTCGCCGATGCCGGGATCGCCGTCGAGGCGGGCACGGATCGCCTGTTCGACGAGCGCCGCCTTGGCGTCGACGTCGATGCCGGTGAGCACGAACGTGGACTCGTTGCGCCAGCCGCCGGGCCCGGTGATGGCGACCTTGGTGGTGGGCGGCGGCGCCGATCCGCGGACCCCGCTGACGCGGACGCGGTCGGGCCCCTCCTGGGCGAGACGGGCCGAGTCGAGATGGGCGACGACATCCGGATTGAGGTAGCCCGGCGCGCCGATCTCGTACAGCAGCTGCGCGGTGACGGTGTCGACGGTGACCGCGCCGCCGGTGCCCTCGTGCTTGGTGATCACGCTGGCGCCGTCGCGATCGACCTCGGCGAGCGGGAAGCCGGGATGGGTGAGGTCGGCGATCTCCTGGAACCCGGAGAAGTTGCCGCCGGTCGCCTGCGCGCCGCACTCGATCACGTGCCCGGCGATCACCGCGCCGGCCAGCGCGTCGAGGTCGGCCGGGGTCCAGCGCCACCACCACGCGGCGGCGCCGGAGACCAGTGAGGCGTCGGCGACCCGGCCGGTGATGACGATGTCGGCGCCGGCGGCGAGCGCCGCCTGGACGCCGAAACCGCCGAGATAGGCGTTGGCGGTGAGCGTGTGCCGGCGCCCGAACGGCTCGCCGGTGTCCAGGTGCGCCAGGTCGTGGCCGTCGGCGAGCAGGGCGGGGACGCGCGCGGCGAGGTCGTCGCCCTCGACGTGCGCGACCGCGAGGTCCACACCCGCGTCGGCCAGCAGCGTACGGGTGGCGTCGGCGCAGCCGGCCGGGTCGAGGCCGCCGGCGTTCACGACGACCTTGATGCGGCGTTCGGCGATCCGGGTCACGACGGGGGCGAGCTGGCGCAGGAACGTGCTCGCGTAACCGCCGTCGGGTCTCTTCTGCCGGTTCTTGGCCAGCACGAGCATGGTGACCTCGGCCAGGTAGTCGCCGGTGATGACGTCCACCGGACCGCCCTCCACCATCTCGGCGAGCGCGGACATCCGGTCGCCGTAGAAACCCGAGCAGTTGGCGATGCGTACCGGCCGGTCCATGGACGAGGCTCCTTCTCCCGAGTCCTCCCAAGAGGACCGAAATTACCGCACTCGCGCCCTTTCTCCCTTGGGACGCCCTTACCAATGCGCTCGCGCGGTGGGGTGCGTGACAGTGGTTCCCGGCATGCCGAACACCTGTAACCGACTCTTCGAGGGAGTGAGGAGACGTGCCGCACAAGATCGCGGCGACCGCCGCCCTCGCCGGAATGCTGATCAGCGTGCCCGCGCTGGCCGGCACCGCCGAGGCCGCGACGCACTACACGCACAAGACGACGCTCAAGCAGGACTGCGCGATTCACGCGAACTTCCCCAAGAACGGCGTGCCCGACCGTACGTGGACCAAGCCCCGCAAGTCCGCCAACGGCAGCGCGACGCACGTGGGCGTCCGGTACACCTACAAGGGATACGCGCTCGTCCTGGACTACGCGCAGCAGACGGACCCGAGCTGGGGATTCATCGCCCAGTCCTGCCTGACGAACCCGCACGCGTACAGCGGCGGCGACCACGGCTCGGTGCTGGGCGACCTGCGCGCCATCGGCGGCGGAGGCCAGGTGAAGACGGTGCCGATCAGCGCGCCGCACAGCGGGAAGACGCAGCACGGCACGATCCACCTCGGCTCGAACGGCTCGCTCCGCAGCGGCCCGCGCTCGTTCGTGATCGGCAACGCGATCAAGGGCGACACGTTCCGCATCACGACGGCGCACTGCGGCCACCACGCGAAGACGACCTGGATCCTCGGGTACGCACCGTCGTCCGGCCGCTGGGGCTACGTCGAGGCCATGCACCTTCCGGCCTGTCTCTGACGGCGTTCCGGCACCTGCCCGCGCGCGGGCAGGTGCCGGGACCTCACCGGACCCAGCCGCGGCGCTGCCCCTCGTCGATGAGCTGCCGGGCGGCCTTCCACAGCGCCCCGGAGCCGTCGCCGATCACGGCCTTGCGCGCCCGTACGTCGTCGGCCGTGACGTCGAAGGTCTTCCAGGTGCCGCCGCGCGCCATCCAGTTGAGCAGGATCGGCTGGAACCGGTCCATCGCCTTGGCGAACCGCGCCTCGGGCGTGCGCCGCTCCTCGAACTCGTCCCACAGCGCGCGCAGGTGGCCGGCCTGGTCGTCGGGGAGCAGCGCGAACAGCTCGTCCGCCGCGGCCAGCTCGCGTTCGCGCTGGTCCACCCCGGCGGCGGTGTCGTACAGCGGCGTGTCGCCGGCGTAGATCTCCACGAGGTCGTGCACGAGGACGAGGCGGAGGGTGTGGCCGACGTCGATGGGCTCGTCGGCGTACTCGGCCAGCACCAGGACCATCATGGCCAGGTGCCAGGAGTGCTCGGCGTCGTTCTCCCGGCGCGGCGCGGCGGCGAGCGGCGACTGCCGGAGGATCGCCTTCAGCCGGTCGATCTCGATCACGAAGGTGAGCTGCTCGGCCAGCCGCGCGTCCAGGCCGTCCGGCAACGGGCTCCGCTCGACCAGCAGCCCGCTCCCGACCTCCCGTACGAGCCGATCCTCCATGACGGACGTGTCGGAGGGCAGCGGCTGCCGTTCGCCGGCCGGGCGGAACCCGCAGCTCTCGTACAGCGCACGCGCCGGCGCGTTGGGCTCGGCCACCCAGAGGGTCAGCTCACGCAGGCCCTGGTCGACGGCCCAGCCGGCGACCGTGTCGATGAGGTGCCGGGCGACGCCCCGGCCGCGCGCCTCGGGGGCGACCCACATGCCGACGATGTGCGCGACGCCGCCGTCCTCGATCAGCGCCGAGGTCATGCCCAGCGTCGCACCGTCTTCGACGGCGAGGAGATTGACGCTCTTGTCGCTGGTGAGGCGGGAGGTCCAGACGTCCGGGGAGAACGCGCTCTCGTCCTCGTACGTCGAGGCGAACGCCTGCGGCGCGTCGGCCAGTGCCCGCAGCCGTATCTCCCGGTACCGCTCCTCATCGCCCGCGCCCAGCCACGTGATCTCCATGCCTGGGACTGTACGTCACCGCCTCATCCGGACCGGCGCGCGACGTTATGAGCCCTTACGGGAAACGGCCCGGAAATGACTGACGGCGCCATCGCGGGGGGAGCGGGGAGTGCGATGGCGCCGTCAACGTCCCCGGCCGATCCGTGTGACGAAGGCCACAGTGACTCTCGTCAACCGAATCGACCAGTAACGCGTCGGGGCCGACGTTACCGCCTTCGACGGGGAATTATCCACCCCTCGTACCGAGAATTACCGTCTGCGCTACCTGACGGCCACTCAGTGCGACCGAAAACGGCCGGCCGAAGTGTCACCCGGTCAGCTTCTTCACCACCGCCGGGTTCTGCTTCTCCCATTCGGCGACGCCCTGGGCCTCCTTGCCCTTGTACTTGTTCATCACCAGGTCTTCCAGCGGGAACAGCTGCGCGTCGGGCATCTTGAACTTCTTCAGCCAGCCGGCCAGCTCCGGGAAGTCCTTGCCGAACCCCTGGCGACCCAGCGCGTGGATCTGTTCCGGCGCGCCGAAGGCCTTCTGCGGGTCGGCGAGCTGCTTGATCGGGAACTTGGAGTACGCCCAGTGCGGCGTCCAGAGCGTCACCACGATCGGCTGGTGGCTCTGCACCGACCGGTTCAGCTCCGCGAGCATCGCCGCCGTACTGCTCGCGACCAGCTTGTAGTCACCCAGTCCGTACGCGGACTGCACCTTGTTCTTGACGATCTTCATCTCGCCGGCGCCCGGCTCGATGCCGACGATGCGGCCCTGGTAGCGCGAGCTCTGCCCCTTGAGATCGGCCACGGAGTTGGCCGGGTCGTCTTTGGGCACGGCGAGCTGCAGGGTGGCGTTGTCGTACCAGGTGCCGATGTCCTCGATCTTGTTCTTGTACTTGTTGTAGTAGTCGGCGTGGGTGGACGGCAGCCAGGCGTCGAGGAACAGGTCGATGTCGCCCTGGCCGAGCCCGGCGAACAGCGGACCGGCGTCGACCTGCCGCAGCGTGACCTGGTACCCGCGCTTCTCCAGCTCCGTCTTCCACAGCTGGGTGACGGCGATGTCCTCGTCCCACGGGATGTAGCCGATCGTGATCGGCTTGCCCTTGCCTCCGCCGCCGCCCGTGCCCACGATGCCCAGCGTGGTGGCGAGCAGCGCGAACACGACGATGCCCGACAGGCCGAGCGCCGGCCGTGGACGGTACCGCAGAACCGCCGCGGCACCCCCGCGCGCGGCCCGATCGGCCGAGCGCCGGGCGGCCGGGGCCAGCCGGGCGCCGAGCGCACCCGTCATCCGGTCGAGGATGATGGCCAGGACGACCACGGCCAGACCGGACTCCGCGCCGGCGCCCAGGTCGTACTGGGTGATCGCGCCGAAGACGTTCGCTCCCAGCCCCTCGGCGCCGACCATGCCCGCGACGACGACCATCGACAGCGACAGCATGATGGCCTGGTTGACACCGGTCATGATCGTCGGGAGCGCCAGCGGAAGCTGCACCCGCGTCAGCACGCGTCCCGGCGGCGTGCCGAACGCCTCGGCGGCCTCGACCGTCTCCCGGTCGACCTGCTTGATGCCGAGCTCGGTCAGGCGCACGCCGGGCGGGATCGCGAAGATCATCGTGGCGATGACGCCCGGCACCTCCCCGAGTCCGAAGAACGAGATCGCCGGGATCAGGTAGACGAACGCCGGCATCGTCTGCATGAAGTCCAGCACAGGCCGCGCGACGGCGCTGAACGCCGGCGCGCGGGCACTCAGGACGCCCAGCGGAATCCCGATCACCAGCGCGGCGACGCTGGAGACGAGCACGAGGGAGAGCGTCTCCATCGCGGCGTTCCACTGTCCGAGCGCGTCGATCAGCACGAACCCGGCGAACGTCAGCACGCCCGCGGCCAGCCCGCGCAACCACCAGCACGCCATCGCGACCAGCGCGGCGAGCGCCAGCGACGGCGGCGCGCCCAGGAGGTGGTTCAGGCCGTGCACCACGGCGTCGACGACGTCACTGATCGCGGAGAAGACCGGTTTGCAGTGCTTGGTGAGAAAGTTGACGACGTCGGTGACCCAGTCACCGAGATGGAGCCTAAACACCGGCGGCGACCTCCTCGTTGTCCTCGTTGCCGTTTCCATTGCCGTTGCCGTTGCCGTTGCCGTTGCCCAGCGCGGCGAGCAGGGTGACCCGGGGGATGACGCCGAGCAGCTTGCCGTCTCCGTCGGCGACCGGCACCGGGAAGGGGCTCTCGGCGGACCGGGTGAACAGGTCGGCGACGGGCGTGTCCGGTTCCACCGGCTGAACGTCCTCGTCGACCAGTCCCTCCAGGTCGGCCCGCCCCTCTCGGACGGCCTTGGCGGCGGACTCGGCGTGGACGGCGCCGACCAGCCGGCGTTCGCGCGTGAGGACGAACGCCGCGGACGACTGGGTCTCGCGCATGACGCGTACGGCCGCACGCGGGCCGCCGTTCGCGTCGACCACGGCGACCGGGTTCTCCATGACGGAGCGCGCGGTGAGGACCCGGGTACGGTCGACGTCCGCCACGAACTGCGCGACGTAGTCGTTGGCCGGATCGGTGAGGATCTCCTCGGCGGTGCCGATCTGCATGACCTGCCCGTCCCGCAGCATCGCGATCCGGTCACCGAGGCGCATCGCCTCGTTGAGGTCGTGCGTGATGAACACGATCGTCTTGTTGAGCCGTCCCTGCAGGTCGAGCAGCAGGTCCTGCATCTCGCGCCGGATCAGCGGGTCGAGGGCGCTGAACGCCTCGTCCATGAGCAGGATGTCGGTCTCGGCGGCCAGCGCGCGGGCGAGCCCCACCCGCTGCTGCATGCCGCCGGAAAGCTGGTCGGGGTAGCGGTCCCCCCAGCCCTCCAGGCCGACGGTGTTCAGGAACTCCTCGGCCTTGGCGAGCCGCTCCTGGCGTGGAACGTTCCGCACCTCCAGCCCGTACGCGGCGTTCTCCAGCACCGTACGGTGCGGGAACAGCGCGAAGTGCTGGAAGACCATGCTGATCTTCTGCTGGCGGAGCTCGCGAAGCTCCTTGCCGCTCATCTTGGCCACGTCGACGCCGTCGATCTCGATGCTGCCGGCGCTGGGTTCGAGGATGCCGTTGAGCATCCGGATCAGCGTCGACTTGCCCGAGCCCGACAGGCCCATGACGACGAAGATCTCGCCGTCTCCCACCTCGAAGGAGACGTCGGCCACCGCCACGGTCGCACCGAGCCGGCGCACCTCGCCCGGCTCGGCGCCTTGACTGATCTTGCGCAGTGCTTCGGCGGATTTCCGGCCGAAGACCTTGGAGACCCCTCGTACGCGCAGTCTGGACACATCGTCCTTCCGGTACGGCCGCACCGCCCCGGGACGGACGGGCGCGACCGGACCGAGCCAGACCGAGCCAGGCCGCGCCCGGGGGCCGCGCGGCAAGTGGCGCGAGCCGCCGGCCTCGCTCCGCACCGCACCGATGGCTCGCCTGTACGACCCGAAAGGTCCGATGTGACGCACGCCACGCACGGATCCGCCAACCGAACTTTCAGGTCAGACGTCTGGCGAGGTTATCGACAGGTTAATTGCTATGCACAATTATTCTGCGCAGCGTGGTGTGCGCGTTACTTTCTGTAGCGCTTCACACCTGGGTGCGGTGGAAGTTGAGGTAGGACCGCGAGGGAGTCGGCCCGCGCTGATCTTGATAGCGCGACCCGTGCAGCGCCGAACCGTACGGATGCTCGACGGGCGAACTCGTGCGGAACAGGCACATCTGCCCGATCTTCATGCCGGGCCAGAGCTTGATCGGCAGCGTGGCGACGTTGGACAACTCCAGCGTGACGTGCCCGGAGAACCCGGGATCGATCCAGCCCGCCGTGGAGTGCGTGAGCAACCCGAGCCGCCCGAGACTCGACTTACCCTCCAGCCTCGCGGCCAGGTCGTCGGGCAGCCCGAACACCTCATACGTGGAGGCGAGCACGAACTCCCCGGGATGCAGGATGAACGGCTGATCGGCTGCCACCTCGATGAGCCGGGTGAGATCTGGCTGCTCGACAGCGGGGTCGATGTGAGGATATTTATGGTTCTCGAAGACCCGGAAGTACCGATCCAGCCGCACGTCGACACTCGACGGCTGAACCATCGCAGGCTCGTACGGGTCGATCTTCATACGCCCGGACTCGATCTCGGCCTTGAGATCCCGATCGGAGAGCAGCACAGGCTGAAACTACCGGTTACGACACTGCGACGTGTACGAGGCGGGGATGAAGGGAACCACCGGGTCGCGGGTTCCGGTAGCATGTGCGAACGGTCCCCGGACCGCTGCGGGTGTAGTTCAATGGCAGAACTCCAGCTTCCCAAGCTGGTAGTGCGGGTTCGATTCCCGTCACCCGCTCGTGCTGGCCCAGGGGGGCGACCCCCTGGAACCCCCGATGTGAGGGGCTCCGCCCCCCACGCCCCCCACGGGTTGTTGCCCGAGGAGGGCTTTTCTCTTTCTCACCGGCTGCTCAGTGTTGCCGAATCATGCTGTCTTGGATCAAGGCGGCGACGCTTCATGCCGCCGCGGGCCGTGCGCTCCGGCACGCCCTACGGGCGTGCGACGTGGGCGCCGGTCCCTTCGGCCGTGCCGGTCGGGCGACCCATCGCGATGCGTGTCCGGCCCGAGCCCGCAGGCGTATCGTCATTGCCGGAGATGGACCGTGGCATCCGTGCGAAGCGTCCTACGGGCCATGACCCGACTCGATGACCGGATGCTGGGCCGGTGGCTGGACCGTCGGCCGCCGCCCCTGCGCACGGCGATCACCATTACGGTTCTCACGGTCATCGCCGCCGTGCTACTTACCGTCCTCATCGGGAACGCCACACCTCTGAAGGCCGCATCCTTCGGCCTGATCGTCAGCTGGAGCATACGGATCTTCAGCACGCGCCCGCGTGGATGACCTCAAACGCCTCCGGCGGGGGCCTCGGACTCGGGGATGGCCGGGGGCATGGTGCTCCTGGTGGAGGTTGTCGCGGGGTTGGGGTGGAAGCCTGCGGCGTAGCCACGCCGAAGGGGCGGAAGGCCGACCACGGGGCGATGCCCGTCAGAAGAGGAAACCTCCTGCCGACGTATCCCGGACGAACACCTCGAAGAAATACAGGGCCACGGCACTGCCGGCGATCGCGACGGCTGGGGTCGCCCAGGCTGCGGTGCGAGAGCGCCGGGCCATAAGGCCGAAGATTACGATCAGTGTCCCAGTCGACCACCAGGCGATGTCACTGTGCAGCCGGGCCGCGTCGGCCTTGACTAGGCAAGCGCGGTCTAGCCGCTGACCGACATAGGCACACAACTGCGCTGAGGTCGGGTCGTAGGGCAGGCTTCCGGGAGACGTCTGGTACATCAGCCAGAGCACCAAGCCCATGGCGACGACAATCAGGTGCAGGCGACTCAGCTCGATCCCCAGTCTGCGCCCAACCCACCACTCGTAGGCCGCGACCGCCGTAAACCCGACCACCAATCCACCGAGCGCGGCCGTCATCACCCACGGGCTACTCCGATGCGTCACCATCGCAACGGTGATCACGGCAAAGAGGCCCCCGACGGACACGACACCTGCCTGGCAGGACGCCCACCATGAACGCGCCATACGTGGTAATGGCGTTCGGGCATCAGCTGCTATGAAGGAATACCCCGTGGCGCGCATACGGTTCCCCTGTCTGGCTTGATGCCCTTAGCAAATACCCCGAAGCGAACCACCTGCCACACGATGCCCGAATCCGGCCAGACGTGCCTGGCGATGGGGTGCGTATCGGGGAAAACGATCACCAGGACATGAGACAGCCCCCGACAGCGTTGGGGCTGGACGGGGGCTGTTCTGACTGGTGTGGCGGGTCCAGGATTCGAACCTGGGTAGGCTAAGCCGACACATTTACAGTCCACAGCGCTACGGACTATTTACGGATTCAGGCTCTGCCAACTCGCCGCGAAGACACCCCGCGTCGCAGGTCAGAGCATCAGTAGGCGCAAAGCACGCTACCGCCCTCCGGAGCCGGTAGCGCAAGCCGCCTCGGGCCATTAGCGGGCCATTAACCCCGGTGATCAGGGGTCAACAGGGGTCACTCGCGAGCACCGCCGCCCGCAGGTCAGCTCCCATCGTCTCGGGGAACCGGACGATTCCCAAGCTGGTAGTGCGGGTTCGATTCCCGTCACCCGCTCCAGTGCTGGCCCAGGGGGGCGGCCCCCTGGAACCCCCGATGTGAGGGGCTCCGCCCCCCACGCCCCCCACGGGTTGTTGCCCGAGGAGGGCTTTTCTCTTTCTCACCGGCTGCTCAGTGTTGCCGAATCATGCTGTCTTGGATCAAGGCGGCGACGCCTCGTGCCGATCGGGCGACCCAACGCACAGTATGTCGCACCGCTAGCATTCGAGCATCGACCGAACCGACGCCAAAGGTGCCGCCATGTACAGTCGCCCTCCTCAGCCCAGACGAAGACCGAGCCGGCGGAATCTCGAAGACCGTACGCTCAGGCTCGCATTCACAGCGACGTTTGTGTTGGTGATCGTCGTCTGCTCATTGGCCCTCCCCCACTATGTGGCGTCATGGTCATGGACCGAAAATCATGTGAACAGCGTGAGCGCCGTGATTGGGGGGCTCATCGCAACCACTGCGAGTTTCCTAGTGCTCGGTCTGATCCGACTGATACGGAAATCGCGCTCCCCCCGCAACTTGGGCTAAGGATGCCTCCGGCGGGAGCACTCCGGCCCGGGGATGGCCCGCACCGGCGCACACATCAAGCTGGATCAGTGGTTGAGGTGGAAGCCGGGTCATCCCCTCCGCCGACGTCCCAGGACAAGCCGAGCAGACCAGGCCGGCGCTTGGTGCCATCAGGCTCCGGGAAATTGGGCGGCCAGCTCGGCGATCTTGCGCACGGTCGCCTGGGGGACTCTTATCCAGATATCCCAGGTCTCATCGTCGTGGCCGATGAGGATCGTGGCCTGATCTGCCCCGTTGGGGTCAGGATCGGCAGACCAGTACACCCGCGCGTTCGTGCAGGTTCCTAGAGCCAGAGAACGACGTGCGTTCCAGTCGGCGTCCGCGATACCGGCCAACCGTTCAAGGTCGGCACGGGGAGCTTCGACATGCAGCACCCACGAAGGAGACATCAGTGTTACTCGGATTTCCCCATGGGCGGTTGTATCGAGTTCCAGCCGGACGTCATCGACCATGCGGGCATGCTCCCACGCCATGTGGAAGCCGGGTCTGTCGCCGACCGCCCGGCAGTCATCACTGAAGCCGCCGGCAGGAACGCGTCGCGTGCCTCATACCCCAGCGACTACCCGTGCCATTAACGTGCCATTAGCCCCGGTCACCAAGGGTCAACAGCGGTCACTCGCGGACACATGCATGACCAGGTCAGCGCCCGTAACGGCCGAGATCCCTACGCTTCCCAAGCTGGTAGTGCGGGTTCGATTCCCGTCACCCGCTCGTAGTGCCAGCCCGGGGGGCGACCCCCGGAACCCTCGATGTGAGGGGCTCTGCCCCCCACGCCCCCACGGGTTGTTGCCCGAGGAGGGCCTTTTCTTTTTCGCACCGGCTGCTCAGTGTTGCCGAATCATGCTGTCTTGGATCAAGGCGCCGGCGCTGCGCGCCGCCGCAGCCGCCCGCTCTGGCACGCCCTACGGGCGTGCGGCGTGGGCGCCGGTCCCTCCGGCCGTGCCGATCGGACGGCCCAACGAAGCGAAGACCCTCGCTCACCAAGGCCCGCCGCCGGCACCTTCAACACCGACACCGACCGCCCTATCGTGACGGCCATGGTCACCACCCCCGAGGCGCGCATGAAGCACTGGCAGCGCTGCATCCGCGACCAGCCCAAATGGCCGTTTCACGTGCCCACCCGCTGCACCGATCCCCGCAGCATCAAGGCATTGGCCGAACACCTGCAGCACATCCACGGCGTAGCCCCGGCATACCTGACCGGCTGGTACCCACCGATCTACGCCTGGGAGCAACTGCTCGCCCGCCACCAGTACGACCACGACCGCAACGGCGGGGAGACCCACAGCCACGCGCACATCCCCGACGTGAGCTGGCCCTAACGAGTTGCCCTGACCCTGCTGCCGTTCAATCGCCTCCGGCGGGGGCCTCGGGCTCCGGGATAGCCGCACCGCCAGGTCGGGCTGGGTAGCTGGTTGAGGTTGAAGCCTGGTCATCCCCCGCCCGCCTTCACCCCAGGACAAGCCGAGCAGACCAGACCCCAGGGAGGCAAGGTCGTTCTTCCGCGGGGAGCTCCATCTTGCACCCCTGGGGCCTGGCCCCCTCCCCGGCGGGTGGGACTAAGGCAGACGGGATGACCAGGCCGCGGGCTGACCGCACGGGACCTATACCTTCTGAACCTTCGCAGCGAGGAGAGACGGTGGGATTTTTTGGTGCGTACCTGTTCGACGGTAGCCAGTGGTCTAGTCACGAACCAGGCAGTGCACTGCCGGGAGCCGGACTATGGCTCCTTGTCGACATCCACGACAGCGATTTCACCACGGTCTCTTATGGCCCACCTGGGAGCGGAAGTGGTGTCGCCTTCCTCGGTTACACGCCACGCGCCTACTTTGAGGATGCGAAAGCCTCGGAGCCAACCGATGTCGCTAGGGAAGCCGCGGGACTGACTGACTGGTGGGAGCTAAGGAACGAGGCAGGCGACATACAGCGCAGCGCGAAAGAAGCGGAGTTGCGACTCTACCTGGCCGGTGACGACGACTGGCCCGAAGATGAAGACGAAGATGAGGAAGACGACACGGAGGACGTCGATGACGCGGAAGTCTTCGTAGAGATCAAGACTGCTCGCTTCCTAAAGGGCCTTGACCTGCCTCTACCTGACGATCTTCAAGACATGGGTGCGTTGTAGGCAACCCGGGCTGCGGGAGCCGCGGGGGCGGACGATCTTGAAGCCAGCCGTACGGCCCTGAACAGCCGGAGCGACGTTCTGCCCAGCTTGCGGACTGATCCGAACAGCCTCGGAGATCGTTTGAGTACCTAAAGAGCAGAAGGTTCCGCCCGCCGGGTCCAGACAGCCGTCGTGCCATTAGCGTGCCATTAGCCCCGGTGAACAAGGGCCAATAGCGGTTACCAGCAAGCACACCAACAAGCAGGTCAGCGCCCGTGACGGCCGAGATCCCTACGCTTCTCAAGCTGGTAGTGGGGTTCGATTCCCGTCACCCGCTCGTGCAGGTCCGGGGGGCGACCCCTTGGAACCCCCGATGTGAGGGGCTCCGCCCCCCACGCCCTCCACCGGTGGCTGCCTCAAGAGGGTCCCTTCGCATCCCCGTGCCGTTTCACAGCGCGCGTTGCTGGACAGGCCGAGAAGCATCTTGCCTCGTGGCCGAGCCACCGACGGGGCATGGTTTCCGACGCGACCTTGGTGCGGTGTATTGCCGAATTCCGCTGTAATGGATCAAGGCGGCGACGCAAGCGCCGCCGCTGGTCGCCGGCTCCGGCACGCCCTACGGGCGTGCGGCGTGGGCGCCGGTCCCTCCGGCCGTGCCGATCGGGCGGCCAACCACGCTGGCTCGCTGCCGATGCCTATCCTCGCTTGGCGATCTCACGCCAGTGCTGGAACATGTCTCCGTCCCAGCGTCGACTAGGAGGTGACCCATCACCGTCATCGCGCATGAGAACCCGATCGGCCGCGAGGCCAGTAACTACCTGATCCACGCGGACCTGTCCGACCGGGAGGACGGCTCGCGCGAGCAATTGTGGACCCACCAGCTCACGCCGCAGAGATTCCAAATCGCCTGCCTGCCGTTCTTCACCTACGGCATCTGCCACCGCGACATCGTGACCATCGATGACCAGCACTTGGTCTCCGCCGTGGTCGAGAAATCAGGTCACCGCACCCTGCGCGTCGCGCTCGTAAGGGACCACCCCCAACTCAACCAACTCCACGAACTACTCCACCGCGAAGCCGCAGCCTCCGAACTGGCCCACGAATGGCTGCAAGGCACCTACCTGGCCGTCGACCTGCCGCCCGGAACCGACCCACAACCACTGACGGCCCCTCTCAGCGACCTCGAAGAGGCCGGCGCGCTCTTTTGGGAGATCGACTCCTAGCAAGACAAACAGCCGGCGACATACCCCGGTTCTTGCCTCCGGCGGGGGCCTCAGGCTCCGGGATGGCCGCGGTGACGGGGCTGAGCTGGGTGGGTGGTTGAGGTCGAAGCCTGGTCATCCCGGCCGCCTTCGTCCCAGGACAAGCCGAGCAGACCAGGCCACGGTGGCGAAGGTCGTTCAGTCGTGGAGTGCTCCACCTTCACCACCGTGGCCTGGCCCGCTCCCCGGAGGGTGGGACGACGGCAGACTGGATGACCAGGCAGGCGAGGGCTGCGCGCAGGTGCGCGCCAGTGCGATCGGCGAGAGGCTAGGTGGATGGGCGACGAGCCATCGACGTGGTGGGAGCGACGGTGTGAGTGCGGGGAGCGCTATTCCGCTGCCCGCCGTGGTCAGGGCGGGCCATTCCATTTTCGGGTCAAGCGAGTCACCCCGGTGCCTTACGGGAAGGCCGCGTTGATGGGGCATTGGCGCTCGGGAGACTGGAACCCCGGCGAGCGGCTTGAGCTCCGCCGGCGAGACGGCCAGATACACCCGATCGGGGATGCGGAGATGATGCCGGCCGTCAACGAGGCGAGCGAGATCAGAGGACAACGGACTCTCCTCGTAGCCAATCACCCATCGCTCCAGCCTGAGAGCTGTATCTGGGCGCTGCTGTCAAACGACGGGAGCGGATGACTCACCGCTGTGCGCGACGGACCGTCCGTGCCATTAGCGTGCCATTAGCCCCGGTGATCAAGGTTCAACGCCGGTCACTCACGAGCACACCGACGCCCAGGTCAGCGCCCGTGACGGCCGAGATCCCTACGCTTCCCAAGCTGACAACCCTGGTGTCGCTACGAAGCTGGAAGAGGGCGTCGGGTCCGCTGTTGCAGATAACTCGGCCGTGCGAGGCTGGGCTGGTGGCGACGGATGAATCGGACCTCGTGGCGCTGCTACATCGACTCGATGATCCCGAGTGGTTGGAGTGGCCCTCGGACTACAGCAACAGCAAGGCTGCCGCTTCCTTGAAACGTCTTGCGTCCGGCCTGGAGAGTGCTTTCGGCACCCGTTGCCCGGCGGAGGGGAACAACCAGGACTCCAGCGAGTACGGCCGCGTCGAGATCCCCGCGACAGCGACCGTGCACGGGACGAGGATCATCGTGTGCGTGAGCAAGTTCGAGCCGCTCGCGCTGGTGACCGCAGAGAACCCTGGTGCCTACCTCGGCCTGGACGAGGCACAGGCGCTCGGTGATCTGGACGGCAAGGATCTGGCCAAGGTGCAACGCGCTGTACACGACGCGGGATTCGTCGCCGTGCCCGAAGAGCTCTTGGACCGCCGCTACGACGGACAGAGCCGACTTTTTCGGCTTGGTCGCGAACCGCACGGGCAGCCGAGCTGGTGGGATCGCTTCTTCGGCTTCTTCTAGATCGACACGGACAGGCCCTGGGCGCCTGTTTCAAGATCCGGAACATATGCGGAACGCATCGACGG
The DNA here is from genome assembly GCF_030269445.1 of Actinoallomurus iriomotensis. Taxonomy (GTDB): domain Bacteria; phylum Actinomycetota; class Actinomycetes; order Streptosporangiales; family Streptosporangiaceae; genus Actinoallomurus; species Actinoallomurus iriomotensis. The sequence continues at coordinate 397,491 of NZ_BSTJ01000009.1, read as the reverse complement.
CAGCGGGGGCGCTGGCCGGGATGCCGTGCAGGTCAGCGGGGAAATGCCGCCGGGATCCATGGCGTCCTGTAAATCCGTGGGTGCCTCGAGGAGAGACAATCTAGGACAGCGACCAGATTGCAGACGGGCTGAACTCCCACTCGATCATGTGGAGTGACCAGGTCACTTAGCGCCGAGCCGTTGACCGCGTACGGACGGCCCCACCCAGCACGATCGGGTCGCCCGTTCCGTGATGGTTCCGCGTGTTCGGCTGCGGCCGGGTCCGCTAAGGCGGCTTTGCTTGCTCAGTCGGGTGCCAGGGGGATCCCGAGAGCTCGGCTCGTCGAGGCTGGCGAAGCTGTTGAGGCCCCAGCGCCCGCACGGTTCGAAGCCAGCGTCGCGGGGTTTGCCGTCCAGGCCGACGTGCCGGCGGCGCGCCGAGTCGAAGAAGCAGTGATCGAGGAGCACGTCGCCAGGCTGGAGATCGGCGTGATGCACGGTCATCAGATACCCCCGCGACCAAGGCAGCCTGTTGATGATCTGCGGCGGGATGAGGAGCCGATCAGTGACCAGCGCGGACAGGTCCGGCGTCTCGGTGTTGGCTCTGGCGTCGTAGAGGTAGATGAGGTTGGAGCCTGGCCCCATCGGGCCGGCGGGCATATCCGTGTAAATCACCCGGCCGAACAGGTAGCACTCGTCGGGCTTCAGCGCGAACACATCCCCGGGGCGCAGTTTCCGGCGCGACGGTCGCAGGATCCGCATGTTCGGCTCGTACATCAGGCCAGTCTGTCAGCTGTGCCCCAATCCCAGTGGGCTCCCTAGGCCTGATCTTCCCGTCCGTCGTCGGCCCTGGTGTGCTCGGCTTTGGGACTGGTGCGCGGCGGTGGCTCCCGGGAGCCACAGCGGGAGCCACCGGGACGAACGATCTTGAGTGGAGCCGTACGGATCTGGACGACCGAGACGACGTCAGCCGAGCCTGCGGACGGATCCGAACGGCTTCGGAGAGCGTTTGGGTATCTACGGATTAGAATGGTCCGTCGGCCGGGTCCAGGTTCGGCCGTCCGGGCCATTAACGAGCCATTAGCCACGGTGAACAGCGGTCACTCGTGGTCATGTCGAAGTCCAGGTCAGCGCCCGTGACGGCTCGGAACCAGACGATTCCCAAGCTGGTAGTGCGGGTTCGATTCTGCTCCACACGCCGAAGGCCCAGGTCAGGGAGATGATCCCGGCACTGGGCCTCTTTGCTGTCGAGGCGGTTTTCCGCCCGCCGTGCCATTAGCGTGCCATTAGGCCACGGAGACCAGGCTGCCGGCGGTCCCGTCGTCATCTGGGTCGTCCTCGTCGCGTGCTGTCCTGAGCAACGCGTCGAGCCCTCGGCGATCTTCCGGTCCGCCTGGTTCGACGCGTGCTGGTAGATCAGCGCCGCCCGCTCGTTGTCATGACCCATGCGCGCCATCAGAGTCCGCAGCGAGACGCCCATGTCGGCGGCGAGGGTGTTGCCGGCGTGCCGAAGGTCATGGAAGTGCAGGCCGGGAACGCCCATCGTGCGGACGACGTCGACCCAGCGAGTCAGCTTGTTGAAGTTGCTCCGCCGGAGCGGTCCGCCCTTGATCCCGGCGAAGACCAGCGCGTCGTCCTCACGCTTCGTGCCTTCCTGTCGTCAGCACGGCATGAGGTACGTCGAATCGGCCCTACATGGCCAGTACGTACCATTGTCTGACGGAAGTATCGCCGCGCAGGTAGAGGCTTCCTCCTCGCCCGACGGGTCGCGCGTACCGCTTGAGTGGGGTTCCGTCGGGCATGGTGACTTCCGCTTCCCCGACCACGGTGGCTTCGCGGTCGGTCATCTCGCAGTAGCGCAGCCGCGAGCCGTAGCCGAGCATAAGTGCCTCGCTGCCGCGGACGGCCATGCCTCTAGGTTCCACGGTGTTCTTTCGCAGGTGGAAATGCCCATCGGCGTGCACTTCGAGGAGCGGGAACGTGGGGTAGTAGATGGCCCAGGCGACGTTTTCGGCAACGTTGAAGGTGTAGACGGTGTCAATGTATTCCACCCCCTGTGGCGACGAGTAGCTCCATGTCTGGTCGCCATCGCTGTCCCAGCGGACCAGACCTGCGGCGCTGATCGGGTCGGAGTAGACCCCCTCGTCGAAGTAGGCGCTCCACAGGTTGTTCTGTCGATCAGCCATCATGAACTCGATGGCACGGCCCATGACAAAGCTGCGTCGCGGTCGGCCGTCATCCCCGAATATCTGCGCGTTCCGTTCTCCCACTGCACCATGGCTCTGCAAGATGAGCCTGCCATTGGGCAGAGCGTCTATGTGCTGGGGCCGCAAAATCACATCACGCAGCACACGTTCTCGCACACTCCCTGCATCGCTGGTGACGAGGAGCGCGTCATAGGGGTAGTTCCGTGGCCAAGATCGAGTTTCTCCGCGCGAAGACGTTATGACGTCCGCGTCGAGGCAGAGCAACCAAAGGGCTCTGCCCCATGCGTCCACGGTAGTGGCCAGGACTTTTCGTTCGTCGTACTGCCGAGGCAACAGTGCGTGAGGACGCAGTGCCACCTTCCTCAAACGATCACCTCGCGGGCGAAGGTACGTAGCGCTCTCATCATCGCAGAACTTGCAGCCGAGTGATCGTCGTGCCATTAGCCCCGGTGATCAAGGGTCAACGCCGGTCACTCACGAGCACACCGATGCCCAGGTCAGCGCCCGTGACGGCCGAGATCCCTACGTTTCCCAAGCGGTAGTGCGGGTTCGATTCCCGTCACCCGCTCGTGTTGGCCCAGGCGGGGCGACCCCCTGGAACCCCCGATGTGAGGGGCTTCGCCCCCACGAATCGCTGCCGTGAAGGATCTTCAGCGCATCGTCGCGCCCGCGCTGCCGCTGCGTCAGGCGCGGAGGGCCGCCAGCTGTCTTCCCCCACTTCCGCGCGTCCTTGTAAGGACGGTCAGGCGGTGGTTCGAAGACGGAAGTTCAGGTCGGTGGCACTGATAGGAGCAGGGTTTCCGTGGTCATCGGTGACCGCGGTCACGGTCAGGCCGGCGGATGCGGCCAGCGCCTCGAATCCGGAGCGGGAGTACCAGTGCAGGACCCATGGGCGCTCGGCGACGGAGCGGTCTGCGCCGCGGTGGCGTTCGTAGCGCAGCAGCGTCGTCTGCGTCCGCGCAACCTCATCACGTTCCTCCGCGACGACGGACACCCGAAGCTCGGCACCGTCAGCTGCGAACGCCGTGCGGACTCGGCCGATCTGCTCGGCCGGAGTCGGAGAGGGGACGAACAGGGGCACCAGGGCGGCGCCGCCCTCAGCCAGGTGAGCCCGGATCCCACGAAGGCAGGCCAGCGCGGCGACGTCGTCTGGCAGCAGGGTAAAGGTCGGTCCGGCCAAAAAGATCGCCCGATAGCGACGGGGCAGTTCCAACGCCTCCATGCGCTGGTGAAACACCGTGGCCGTGATCCCTTGTTCGTGCGCCCGGCGACCGAGGCGCTCCAGCATGTCGGCGGAGGAGTCGACGCCCTCGACCTCCAGGCCGCGCCGACGCAACTCCAGCAGGGGATCACCGTCCCCGCAGCCCAACTCCAGCGCCGGGGCGCCGACTTGCTCGATGAAGGCCGCATACGGTTCGGGATCCTGAGAGAAAGACTTCAGCGGCCCGTACAGCTCCGCGACGATACCCGTGTAGAAGTCAGCCGGATTCACGCCGTCACCGTAGACAGACTCTTCTTGCGCGTCACCCAGATATTCGGCTTCGCGGAGCACGGGGTCCAGCTCGAGGTGGAACCCCGCGATCGGGACGGCAGCGCCGCTCATGTCGAGGAACTCTTACTACTTGCCTCCGGCGGGGGCACTCCGACTCGGGGACGGCTCGCTCACGGCGCGCAAGCCAGGGTGGTCACTGGTTGAGGTGGAAGCTGGGCCATCCCCCCGTCGACGTCCCAGGCGAAGCCAAGCAGACCATCTGTGCGCTTGGCAATAGGCCGATTCATAGCTTGATCTGACCGCTTAGCCACCACTCCAGATACCGCATCAGTCCGGGAGCCACCCATGTGCGGCCAGAATGCGAATTCCGGACGCGGCAGGTCAAGAGCGCACGGAAGGGCAGGGGATAAGAGGCCACGCCGACGCTGGGTGGCTAGTACCAGAAGGAACGCCGGTCGGCTGGCGCGAAAGGCGAGACGAGTCGGGGCCCGCTGAACCCCATGAAGTCACCAGGCCGTGCCGGATTTGGCACGGAGCCCCTGCGGCGGTTCCCATCGGGCTAACCGTGGCGAGCTGGGAAGCACGCCCGATCGCGGGCAAGTGTACGAGCCGCCGCCCCGTGTAAATTCGACGCTCTGTCTGGCGCGTAGCCGCCGCATGTCACCGCTTACGGCCCCTGTGCCGTCGGAATCGACTACGCCGCTTCGGCCTCGTTGACCCAGGTGACGCAGGAGCCTTCAGCGGGTGGCGCGCTCATGCCCGGCAGCGCGTAGAGACCGGACACGAGCGCGTAGTCGAGTTTCCGACTATCTCAGCAGGCACACCGCCCCGGCCGCGACGGCTACCGCTGCCAAGATGAGCGCGCCCGGCTGAAGGCCGACGACGGCCACGAGTGCGCCCGCCGCCGGCATGCTGAGGCTCTCCGTTGTGGATTCGGCCGTGGAGATCACACCCGAGACCCGGCCCAATTTCCCCACGGGGGCGAGCCGCTGCAAGGTTGTGGCCGCGACCGCGTAGAACACGGTGCCGCAGACACCCCAGACGAACGCACCCAGGTAGGCAACGAGAACCCACGGCGTGCCCGTGAACAGCGCCGCCGCCAGCCCGCAGCTGACCGCTCCTGCCGTCAGGAGCCACATTGGCGACCGGATCCCCGGTGCTCGGCGGCGAATGACCGGGAGCAGCAGCCCTGTCACGACCGCTCCGATCCCGATCGCCGCCTCGAACCGTGCGAACTGGGACGACGGCTGGTGCAGCACGTGCCGTGTGTAAAGCGGCTCGATGACCAGGAACGCCCCGGATGTGAAGCCCACCCCCATCCGCGCCAGCGCGATGGCGCGCAGTCGCGGCTCCCGGGCTACCGCGACCGCGCCCGCCGTGGCGGTGCGGAACCACGACAGCCCGTACGCCGGACGCCTGGTGACCATTGCCCCGGCATTCCTCGGCTCCTCCGGCAGCGGGAGAACCGGAAGCGGAATGAGGACCAGAGCGCCCACCAGGTACATGATGGCGTCGGCGGTGAACGCGATCCGGAATCCCGCGGTGGCCATGAGGACGCTGGCCGCCAGCGGTCCTGCTACCTGCCCGATCGAGGCGGTGACGCCGAGGAGGGAGTTGGCGGCGAGCAGGTCATCGGACTCGACGATTCGTGTCGGCAGCGCGCTGCTCGCGGGGCTGCACAGTGACCGGGCGGCACCGCAGGCGAGTGCCATGATGTCCAGGGACGTCAGCGATCCCGAGACGGACATCCCCAGCGACGTGCCGGCGGAGCATGTGTAGCCGATGATCAGCATGGTCCGCGGGCCGAACCGGTCGGTGAGACCGCCGGTGAACGCGGTGAGGACTACGGGCGGACCCGACCAGCACAGAGCCGTGAGCGAGATGCCCGCCGGGTCGGCGCCGAAGTGGTAGGCGGCGAATCCCCACAGGACAAGGGACGCCGCCCAGCTGCAGACCCAGCCGACCGACTGGCCGACCAGCAGGAGGGCGAAGCGCGGATCACGGAACGAAGGACGAACCGGGTGCGCCGGGATACGGCGGCCACCCGAGAAAACAGGCATGAAAGAAGGCCTCCACGCGGAGCTGCGACGATTGAACGCTGCAGCCGCGGCGTCCCGCGCGCGAAGGCCCTGAAGCAACCCGTATACGCCTGCGCTCAGCCTCTCCTATGGGCTGTTGCTCCAGACCGGGCGGGTGAAAGAAGATCCAGGCTCAGGCGAATCGCACGGATGACGCGGCGGCGTGGACGGCCTTGATAATTATCGCTGTACCTCCGTGGTCGGCTCTGACACACCGCAGTATGCGGGCGTCAGACACGCGGCGCAACTTGCCAGGCTCGCGGAGAACCGGCCAGCCGTAAGGTCGGAAGCCTCAGTCGCCGCGGGCGGCCGGCTCGGGATCGGCGTCGAGCGCGTCGAGCACTGCGTCGCCGTTCGTCCTCGCCCACTCGGTCAGCGTGTGGATCGGATCGATCAGCGTCGCTCCGAGCGGGGTGAGCTCGTACTCGACACGGGGCGGCACCTCGGCGTAGGCGTGGCGGCGGATGAGTCCGTGCGCCTCCAGCCGTCGGAGCGTCTGGGTGAGCATCTTGCGGGAGATACCGCCGATCAGCTCGATCAGCTCGCCATGGCGCACCGGGCCCTTGCTGAGGCCGTAGAGCACGACCACCGTCCACTTGTCGGCGATCAGCTCGACCGTCAGACGCGCCGGACAGTCGGCGAGAAAGGGACCACCGGGACCGAAACTGCTCATGGCGCCAAAGGTACCTGGCGGTTCCTATCGGAAAAATAGCCTGGTCTCTCCCCCTCCAAAGCCAGGAGAGCCATGCGAGTCATCACCCAGCAGACGCTCGGCGGTCCCGAGGTGCTCACCATCGTGGACGCGCCCGAGCCCCAGCCCCTCCCGACCGAGGTTCTCGTTCGCGTCAAGGCGATCGGCCTGAACCCGCTGGAGGCGCGCCTGCGCGCCGGCGAGTTCCCGCTGATCGGCAAGCCGCCGTTCATCCTCGGCTGGGACATCAGCGGCGTGGTCGAGGAGGCGCCGCAGACGTGGCGGTTCAGGCCCGGCGACGAGGTGTTCGGGATGCCGCTGTTCCCGCGGGCGGCGAGCGCGTACGCCGAGGTCGTGTCGGCGCCGGCGTTGCACCTGGCACACAAGCCGGCGTCGCTCTCGCACGTCGAGGCGTCGGCACTGCCGGTCGTCGGGCTGACGGCGTGGCAGGGCCTCGTCGACCTCGGCGGCGTGACCGAGGGCGACCGGGTCCTGGTCCACGGCGGCGGTGGCGGGGTCGGTCACGTCGCGATCCAGATCGCGAAAGCGCTCGGCGCGCACGTGATCGCGACCGCCAGCGGGAGCAAGCGGAAGTTCGTCGAGGGGTTCGGCGCCGACGAGGTGATCGACTACACGACGGTCGACTTCACCGAGGCGGTCCGCGACATCGACGTCGTGCTCGACACGATCGGCGGCGACACCGTCGAACGGTCGCTCGAAGTGCTCCGCCCAGGCGGTCACCTGGTGACGGCGGTCGCCGAGGAGGATTTGGAGCTAGCCGCCAGGTACGAGGCGGCCGGCATGCGCTTCAGCGGCATCGCGGTCGCCCCCGATCCAGTCGCCCTGCGAGGTCTCGTCGGGCTCGTCGAACAGGGCAGGCTCCGGGTCCACGTGCAGGAGACGTTCCCGTTCGAGCGCATCGCCGACGCGCACCGGCTGCTCGACGGCGGTCACCTCCAGGGCAAGCTCGTCCTCACCGTCTGATCCCATGAGACTGGGCTCATCACGCCGACACTTCATACTGGTTGGCTGTGACGTTGTCGTGGACGCACGTCGGTCGGATCTGGACCAACGGTGAGCCGTTTCTGGCGATGGACGCGCCGCTGCGCGAGCACTGGCGCGGCGGCACTGACGAAGACGCCTACGCGGCGCTCTGTCACCTCGGGTGGGAAGTAACGAGTGTGCCGGTGGGGCCAGGGCGCGCAGCGCTCATAGGCACAGACGGCGTCGTCGGTGACGAAGGATGGCTTGAGGTCTTCACCGTCGCGCACGATGCGCTGGCCGTCGTCCAGGTTTCCGGTCCGGACTACGACTCGCTTCTGTCGGCCGCGCTCAGTTTTCCCGCCGACGATGACGATGCCGGTGACGTGGTCGAGGTACGCAGCGGCGGTCTCGCGTTGTTCAGTGCCGCCATGGACGGCGTGGGGCCGCACGGTGCCGAACTGGTGCGCACGAACCCGAGGCCGCCTCCCGTCACGAGGCCACCGATGTCACAAGGACTCGACCCTGGCCTCATGCTCGCCATGGTCCGAGGCGAGTACATGCTTCGCATTCGGTGGTACACCGAACTCGGCGATGAGGGGTGTTTCGCGCGCTGGCTTCTTCTGCCCGCGACGGACTGACAGACGTCCGTTGCCCGGGGACGGCCAGATCACCCAGCGGCGATCGCTTCGATTTCGAGGAGCCACTGGCTGTCGTAGATCTCCGCGATGATCACGGTGAGAGCGGGGCGGTGCTCACCGAGGATCTCGCGCCGTACTCGTGAGTTGATGTCCGCATAGCGGCGGTCGGACAAAAAGGTCGTTACTTTCACCAGGTTGGACACATCAAGATTGGCTTCGCGGAGTGCGGCGAGGATGTTGGTCCAGACGAGTCGGCACTGGCCCTCGAATTCCTGCGGGACCTCGCCTTCACGCGTCTCCGGGATCTGGCCGCTGATGAACAACAGACGAGAGCCTGCTTCGACTGACAGCGCCTGTGTGTATCCTCCGGCAGCTTCGGGAGCATCGATCGGATCGACGGCAGTAAGTCGTACCATGTGTGATCTTTTATCAGACTTCCACCGACTGGATCGGCAGCCCTTATCGGGGTCCCAGCCCCGTCTTTCCGTCGAGTAGCTCGCGCGCGATGTCGAGGTGGCCGGCATGGCGCGCGGTCTCCTCGATCATGTGGAGGACGATGCGGCGTAGGTCGGTGATTTCTTTTCCGAGTGGATCGGGGTGACGTCCGCGCGGGGGCGTCGACAGTGGCATCGAGGCGAGGATCGCGTTCGAGCGCTCGCACTGAGTGCGGTAGAACTCGAAGACCACCGATGGTGGCCGTGAGGTGATCAGTGGCGTGTGGTCGTCGGGCCACGGCAGCGGCTCGGCGGAACCGGTGGCGATCTCCTGGAACCAGTGCCGCTCGGCGTGACCAAGGTGCTCCACGAGACCCAGAGGCGTCCACCCCAGAGGCCGTACCGGGATCGGCAACGGCCGTGCCGATCCCCGGCGGGCGGTCAGGCGAGGGTGTTCAGGAAGTCCTTGACGACGGCGGCGAAGCCATCCGGGTCGGTGGTGTGGGCGAAGTGGTCGCCGTCGAGTTCGGCGAGTCGCGTGTTGGCGCGGCGGGTGACGATCTGCCGGCCTTCCTCTGGGGTGATGACCTGGCTGTCGCGGGCCAGCACGAACAGGGCGGGGCACCCGGTGGAGGTCCAGTCGGCCCAGTGGTCGCCGTGTGTTCCCTGCTCTGAGGCGATGGTGTCCTGCGGGTGGAACGGCAGACGCCAGCCGCCGTCGGCGGTGGGGCGCAGTTTGTCGCCGAGCATCGGGGCCAGCGGGCCGATGGCGTCCAGGAGCGCCTGCCGGTCGGGAGCCGTGTACGGCATCGACAGGACGAACGAGAGTGCGCTGGGGCCGTCGTCGAGATCGCGGACCGGGCCCTCGACGTTGACGATGGCCGACACCCGCTCGGGGTGCCGGGCGGCGATCTGGAAGGCGGTGATGCCGCCGCCGGAGTGGCCGAGCGTCACGACCTGCTCGATCCCCAGGTGGTCCAGGAGGGCGATCGCGTCGGCGACGTAGTCCTCGCGGGTGTAGGAGGCGGCCCGGTCGGAGTCGCCGTGCCCGCGCTGGTCGGGTGCGATGACCCGCCACTGCGGCGCCAGTGCCTCGGCCAGCCGCACCCAGGTCCGGCCCTCGTACAGGTGACCGTGCAGGGCCAGCAGCGGCCGGCCCGATCCACCGAAGTCCAGGTAGGACAGTCGGCGACCATCGATGCGGAACTCGCCGCGGATCCCGGTGACGCTCGTGCCGTTCATCTCGAACCTCCGTCAGGTGCGTGTCTCGATGAACAGCACTCTGTCCGCGCCCGCTGACCATCGGCGCACCAGCCGCTGACGGCTTCCGTACGCGCCGGTCAGTTCGGTACGGGGTCGGTCACAGATAAAGGCGGTAGAAATCTCCGCCTGGGAAGATGTTCTGGTCTTTGACGATTCCTCCCCCGGTCTGACCGCAGATGTACTTGATCTCGCCGTCCACATTGGCCGCGTTGTAGAGGTGTCCCTCCACGGTCGCCGAGCGGTTTCCGGAGACGATTCCGTTCATGCCGGGCTGATGCAGCTCCCTCTTGAGGAGCTCGTGGAAGGCGGCCGGGCTCTCGGCGTCGAACTGGGCGCCGGCAAGGTCGATGGGTGAGCGGATCCCCGGTGCGGCGACGGCCGGACGACGGTGCTCCAGGTTCTGACGAACGGCCAAGGCGACCTCCGGGCAGTTCGTTGTCGACGCCGACGGGTTGGTGCGTCTCACGAGCTCCTCGATCTCACGAAGCTTCAGTGGACGACCTTCCGCGGAGGCGAGGATCTGGCTCTGTTCGCCGTATGCCCGCTCCATCGCGGCGGCTTCCGCAGCCGTCGGCGGCTGGGCCCGGCGGGTCGACCCCGATATTCCGTCCGGCCGTAGATGGGCCAGCGGGACCTGGCTTTGCCGCGCCCCTGCCTCCGCGGCGCTGTGGGCCGCCGTCGGGTGCAGGGATCGCCTGAAGAACCCCTCGACCACCTTGAACAGGCTCATCGACCACTCCGGCGCCTCTCGAAAACCGTCGCGGCAGGTCGCGCCGCGCGCTCGTACGACGCGGCCCGAGGATTTTCGCGTTCCGTGGCATGAATCACCTTCGGAAACGGCTTGAAATGAGCCCTGTGATCAAGAGGCGACAGGGATCATTCGCGATTCGCCAAGGAGGCGGGCGAGGAGCGTACGACCTCCGCGCCCGGCACCGAATCGTCGTCCGACGACTCCAGGTTCCAAGCGTGGCGCTCCCCGCCTCAGTGCCGCCGTTCGGCCGCCGCCTGGAGCTCCTCCGTCGCCTCCTCGAAGGCTGTCGCCGCCCTGGTGAAGTAGTCGAACAGCGTGGTCAGCTGCTCGGCGGTGTAGCCGGCGAGGATGTCTCCGACCTTGCGGCGAGCCGGATCGACGGCGGCGTCGACGCCGACGTCGCGGCCGGTCGGTTCCACGTGCAGCCGGCGGCGGTCGGTCGGGTCGGCGACGCGGCGGACGTGACCGTCACGTTCCAGGCGATCGATCAGGCGGGTGGTCGCGCCCGAGGTCAAGCCGGTGCGAGCGGCCAGCTCACCAGGGGTCATGGACCCGGTGGCCGCCAGGACGGACAACGCGTACAGGTCGGTGCCCCCCAGACCGACCGCCGCCCCGCTGGCCTGGCCATGGAGTACGACGGCGGCGAGGTACCGGCGGTAGACCTCATGGGCGTTCTCCGGCATCCGTGGCCTTGACATGAGCCGTCCCGACCCCTTTCATATATCTGCATACACGCAGATACTTCCTTCATGCAGTCAACTGCGGGTTGGTGAACGGGGACCATCATGGACGACCACGGCCGATTCGTCTGGCACGAGCTGCGCGTCACCGACATCGAGCGCGCCGGGCGCTTCTACGGCGACCTGCTCGGCTGGACCTTCACCGCCGGTTCGACCGGCCCGATCATCCACGCCGACGGCACGCCGATCGGCGGGATCAGCCCGACCAAGCCGGGCATCCCACCGCACTGGACGCCGTACATCGCCGTCGCCGACGTGGACGCGGCCGCGTCGGCCGCCCGAGCCCACGGCGGCATCGTGACCAGCGGTGTGCCCGGCGACCTGCCCGGCGTCGGCAGGCTCGCGCCGATCCTGGACGCCGACAAGGCCATCTTCCTGGTCGTACGACCGCTGCCCGGTACGCCGATGAGCGCGCCCCGCTCCCCGGCGCCCGGCACGTTCGTATGGGACCGGCTACGCACCCCGGAGCCGGCGACCGCGGCCGACTTCTACCGAGCGGTGGCCGGCTGGAACACCGCCCTGGCCCCCGACGGCACCGCCGGCGTGCTCACCACCGGGGACGGCGCGCGCGTGGCCGAGATGGTCCAGACGACGCAGGACCGCGGCTGGCTGCCGTTCGTCCTGGTCGACTCCGCATCCGCCGCTCGCGACCACGCCGTGTCCCTCGGCGCGACGGCCGAAGCGGAACTGACCACGACCCCGGACAGCGGCCGGTTCACCGTCATCACCGACCCTGAGGGCGCCACCCTGGCCCTGCACGAGGCACCCTGACAGGCTCCCGGCGCACGGAACCGAATCGTCGTCCGCCAGCTCCAAGACATTCGTAGCCGGCCGAACGCGAGGAAGAACGACCCATGACCCGTGGGCACCCGATCCAACTCTCGAAGACGCTCGTGCGCGACCGGGAGATCGACCTGGACAACACGTTCGAGTGGACGCACCGATCGGTGTGCACGAGGCCGGGAGGGGACCGCTACGTGTTGTCGGACCTCGCGTACAACTACTACCGGTATGACAGCACGGACGAGCGGGACATGGTCGCCGGTCATGTGGTGAGCCGGTACGGCCCGGACGGCGAGCCGATCAACCAGGTCTTCGTACGGTGGGCGAGCAAGAACGTGGGCGCGCTCTACCCGCAGGCCTCGCTGTGCGTTCTCCCGGACGGGAGGGTTCTGTTCTCCACGAAGGGCAACCAGGCGTTCGTCCTCGACGCGGCGCTCGGCTCGGCCGAGGAGGTCACCGCACCGGGAGCGGGCGAGAAGCCGCACTGGGCGTTCCGTACCCGGCTGACGCCGTCCGGGCGAGCACTGTGCCTGATCGGCGAGAACGTCGTGGCCGTCTCGACCGAACCGGTCGGAGCGGTGATGCCCCCGCTGACGGCCGTGACCGCGCTGTTGCGGAAGCCGAACGGAAGCACGCGTTGGCCCTTTTACTGCCCACCGAACGGCGCCTCGGGCGAGGGCGAGGCCCTCACCGAACTGGACGAGCAGATCAGGACTGTGCACCCCGGACCGGGCGGACCGCGTCCCGCGTGGCTGTACGACGCCGTGGCGATCGATGACTCGACCTTCGTCGTACTGACCGTCGGGTGGAAGAAGAAGGCCTACATGCGGGGCCGCGAGTTCATGTTCGTCCTGGTGGACGCCGGCGGGAAGCTCCTGGGCCAGCTGGATCTGCACACCTATCGCGACTCGGCCAGCCGGGGCGTCCGGTACGACGTGGTCGTGGACCAGGCGCGGCGTCGCATCTTCCACCTCAACACGTTCGGCCTGTACGTGTTCGACGACGCTGGTAGGAGGACGGCGCGGCTGTCCACTCGCTTCGCTCTGAGCGCCTCTGGCCGCGCGCTCAACCGTCAGGTGAAATGGGCTGGATATCTCGGCTGAATCGCCGGCCCGGGCGCTCGTTCAGAAGGGGCGATCACGACCGTAGGCTCGGCTGGATGAACGAGGCGATCTTCAACGAAGTCGCGGTGCTGTGGGCCGAACACGTCGGTGCAACGTGGCCTGACGATCTCTACCGGGTGGACGACCGTGACGGGGATGTCGTCGAGATCGACGGTGCGATGGCCGGATGCGTCTCGGTCTATGTGAAAAGCCGCGGCGCGCTGGACGACGACCGGTTCCGCACACTAGAGGTCTGTGCCCGGGATCTCCGAAGGATTCTTCCCCGCCTGCGTGGCGAGTCCGCGGCGTACGTCCGCCGTTTGATCAAGATGGCAGAGTTGATCAACGACGCCAGGCGGACTGTGCCCTAGCCGTACGCGGCTCACGATGTTCCAGAGCCCGCCGGCCTGCGTACCGAGGAGCAAAAGTGGCCCAGCGTGATGAACGCCCGGCGGCCGGCTCGGCTGGCATTTCGGCCGAGGGTGCCGTTGACGTCGAGAACGTGATCGCGCGGGTCACCCGCTGGGCGGCCGCACGTGACGACGTTCTCGGGCTGCTTCTGGCCGGCTCCTACGCCCGGGACGCGGCCGGACCGGACTCCGACCTCGATCTCATCCTGCTCACCAAGGAGATCGACCGCTACGCCGATGGCACCTGGGCCGACGAGCTGGACCTCGGCGAACTGACCAGAGTCCAGACGTGGGGCCCCATCACCGAACGGCGGTTTCTCACCGGCGCCGGACTCGAGGTCGAGCTCAACATCGGTTCTCCCGATTGGGCGCGCATCGACCCCGTCGATCCCGGCACGCGCCGCGTGGTGACCGACGGCGTGCGAATCCTGCACGACCCCGAAGGCGCCCTGACCCGGCTGCGGCGAGCGTGCCAGTCCTGATCACGCGGGACGGCGTCAGCCGAGTGACAGGCCCTGCCGCTGGAGAGCCTCCTGCAGCAGGCGCAACGCCTTCGGACCCACCCCGTGGAGTTTCCGCAACTCTGCGGCGGGTACGTCCGCGAGCTGCCCGAGGTCGAGGTACCCAGCGGCGTGGAGTGCCCGGATCGCGGGCGCGGGGATACCTGCGGGAAAGCCTGTGTCCGGCTCTGTCGCCATGCTCTGCTCCTTAGGTTCAGGGCACAGACTTCGTACGCGCCGGATATTCATCGGTGCCCGGTGATCCGTAGGGGAAGCCATGCCGGCCACCACGGCGGACGGCCGCCCGGGCACAGGGACGGCAGGTAGAAGCCATGCGTCATGCCGTTGTTGAGGGCGTAGTCGCCCCAGAACGCCAGGGCGCAGATGACCAGGGCCAGCGCGCAGGCGACGGTCACCCTGACCACGCGGGTACGCCGGCGGCAGATCCACAGACCGACGATGATCCCCACCGGCGGACACAGCGAATAGCCGATGGCGCGGAGCACCAGCGAGCCGAGCCAGACCTGTCCCGTGTCGGCGATGTCGTTCGCCACCTCGGGCGCCAGCCCCGAGCAGCGGACCCAGGCGTCCTCGATGTTCGCGTTCTGAAGGAGGGCGAGCGCGGCGCCGATCAGCGGGCTGAGGATCAGCAGGGCGCATCCCAAGCCGATTCGAGTCCCGTAATCCGGCACCGGAGGCGAGTCCTGGCTCATGATCTGTAGGACGTCCGCGTCCGCCGAACCGTTGGCGTCGTACTCCGAGCGGGCGGTCAGCGGATGCCCGCGGTCCTGTTTCCGCTGACCGCTCGGATGGGCTCGGCGGGCGGCCGGACGGTGGCGGTGACCTGTCCGACGCGCTGCAACTCCAGAAGTAGCGACCTGGCCTCGCACAGCAGCGCCTGCTGGCGCTCGATGCGGACTATCTGCTCATCGATGCGCTCTTGGGCGCGCGCACAGTAGACGACCTCGGAAGTGTCCGCGCTGGGGAGCATCACGACGATGTCGGTGATGTCGAGGCCGACTCCCAGCAACAGCTTGATCTTCGCGATCTGCGCGACCGCGCTCTCATCGAAGTCGCGGTACCCGCGGCTGTCGCGTCCCGACGACAGCAGCCCCACCGATTCGTAGTGCCTGATCGAACGCGGGCTCGCCCCGGACAGACGCGACAGCTCACCGATCCGCATCACAGACTCCTGTCTCTGGATCCGCACCCTCGGCCGGGCTTGAGGTGACATCGATGTCAATCGTTAGCGTCCACGTTCCGCCGGTCGGGAAGAAGGGAATCGCCCGTGTCCGAAGACGTTCGGCCGAACAGAGCCATATTGCTGGCGTTGACCTGCGTCGGTCAGTTCATGGTGCTGCTCGACAACACCATCGTCGGTGCGGCCCTGCCCGCCGTGCAACTCAAGTTGCGCACCACCCTGACCGGCCTGCAGTGGATCGTGGACGCCTATGTGCTGGTGGTCGCGATGCTGCTGCTGGCCGGTGGTGTGCTCGCCGACCGTCTCGGTCGCAGACGAGTGTTCCTGACCGGTGTGGCGGTGTTCACGCTGGCGTCGCTGTTGTGCAGTGTCGCCCCGACGCTCGGCTGGCTGGTCGCCGCGCGCGTTCTGCAGGGCGTCGGGGCCGCGGCGTTGAGTCCCGCCTCGCTCGCCTTGCTGGCCTCGGCGTACCCGCGACCGCAGGAACGGGTGAAGGCGATCGGGCTGTGGGCGGGCCTGAGCGGCGTCGGAATGGCCGCCGGTCCGGTGGCTGGCGGCATCCTCACCGACGCGTTCGGCTGGCCCAGCATTTTCCTGGTCAATGTGCCGATCGGCCTTATATCGCTGCTGGCCGGAATGCGAGTGCTGGACGAGTCTCGCAACCCGGCGGCGCCCACGCTGGACATCGCCGGCCAGGCACTGTCGATTCTCGGCGTCGGCGCGCTCACCTTCGGCCTCATCGCGGCGGGCGACCACGGGTGGACCTCACCGCTGATCCTCGGCGCTCTCGCCGTGGCCGCCGTCCTGCTGGCGTCGTTCGTCGCCGTCGAGTCGCGTCGCCGCCCGATTCGGCTTTCGGGTCGTGGTCACCGCCGGACTGGCGCTCGCGGCGGTCGGACTCCTGACACTGTCCACGGTCCATCACGCCACCGGCTACGGCACCGTGTGGTGGCGGCTGGCCGTCGTCGGCGTCGGCTTCGGTCTGGCGATGTCGCCGCTGACCGGCGCGGCCGTGTCCTCGGTGAACCCTCAGGACAGTGGCCTGGCCTCCGGCGTCAGCAGCACCGCCCGGCAGATCGGCGCGATTCTGGGAGTCGCGGTGCTCGGCGCCGTCGTCCGTACCCGGCAGAGCCACGGCGCCCCCTTCGGGACCGGACTCGACACCGCGTTCCTCGCCGCAGGCGTCGTCACCGCGGCCGGCGCGATCCTGACCGGCCTGTGGCTCGTCCGGAGCCGCAACGGAAATTCGCTGGCGAACCAGGCACCCGAGGACCACCATGGCCCGGGTGAGCGACCGACCCGAACGCTGGAGCCAGGCGAACGTCTACCCGGACATGTGGGTGGATCCGGATGATGATCCCCGCGACAACGCCGGAGCCAGTCCGGACGGCGAGCCGGCGACGCTGCAGGACTACCTGACGAACTACCGGCACACTCTGCTGATGAAGTGCGAGGGCCTCGACGCCGAACAGCTGGCCCGCCGGTCGGTGCCGCCGTCGACCATGTCGCTGCTCGGCCTGCTGCGGCACCTCGCCGAGGTGGAGCGGGACTGGCGCGGCTGGGTCCTGCCCGGTGACCCGCCGCCGAAGCTCTACGGCGACGGGGACTTCGAGGGAGCGGTCGCCGACCAGGCGGTGGTCGACGCCGCGTACGCCGACCTGGCCCGCGAGCAGGCGGCCACCGACGCCGCACTGGCCGAGCATCCGGATCTGGGCGTACGGCTGGGCAAGGACGCCATCGCGGTCCGGGAACTGCTGGTCCACCGGATCGAGGAGTACGCCCGGCACTGCGGCCACGCGGATCTGCTGCGGGAGTGCATCGACGGTCGCGTGGGCCAGTGAGGCGTTGAACAACCCGTATGCGTAGAAGGGCGGCATGCCTAAGATCGGCGTCATGAGCGTGTCGCTGCCGCTGCGCGACCGGAAGGTCGACATCTTCTTCGCGGTGCTGTTCGCGGCCTTCACGGTGACGTCGCTGATCAGCGACCTGCTGCCGACCGTGGGCGTGAACTTCTCCCGGCCGACCGGCGACTTCTTCGTCGACTCCAACTACTGGTACGCCCATGACGCCGACCCGCTGTTCATGCACCCGCCGGACTGGATGCGGATCGTCACCGGGCTCTCGGCGTTCGTCTACATGCCGTTCTACGTCGTGCTCGTGTTCGCTCTGGTGACCGGGAAGAACTGGATCCAGCTGCCGGCGGTGATCTACGCCACGATGATCGTCACGCTGACCGGCATCGTCGTGTTCGGCGTGGAGTTCTTCGGCGACCCGGCCACGCGCACCGGCAACCCGGCGAAGTTCCTCGCGTTCAACCTGCCGTACGTCCTGGTGCCGCTCCTGCTGCTGATCCGGATGCGCGCGGCGTCCCCGTTCACCCGTCGTTTCTGACCCGGGGGCGTGCCGATCGCCTCCGGTGGTGGCGGTCGCGGGTGCTCAG
The DNA here is from genome assembly GCF_030269445.1 of Actinoallomurus iriomotensis. Classification (GTDB taxonomy): domain Bacteria; phylum Actinomycetota; class Actinomycetes; order Streptosporangiales; family Streptosporangiaceae; genus Actinoallomurus; species Actinoallomurus iriomotensis. Next base: position 379,797 of record NZ_BSTJ01000009.1, on the reverse strand, counting down.
GATGGCGGCGGCGAGGAGATCCCCGAGGTCGGCGAACGCCTCCTCGGCCGATGCCGATTCGCATAAGTCTGGTTACGGCGCCGAGGACATTTCTACGATCGCCTCATGACTCTGGACTTGTTCGCGGGAATCCCGGTCACCGACTACGCCGCGGCCCTTGAGTGGTACGAGCGGTTGCTGGGTGCGCCGCCGGCGTTCTTCCCGAACGACACGGAGGCCGTGTGGGAGGTCGCCGAGCACCGGTACGTCTACATCGTGCGGCGGCCCGAGCACGCCGGCCACGCCCTGCACACGATCTTCGCGCAGGACCACGACGCGCTCGTCGCGGGGATCACGGAACGGGGGCTGGAGCCGGCGGTGCAGGAGACCTACGCGAACGGCGTGCGCAAGACCACCTACCGCGATCCCGATGGAAACGAGATCGGGTTCGGCGGCGCCCCGGTGTGACCGGGAACCGCGGCCGGCCGAGCTCCCTCTCGGCGCTGGTCCCGGCAGTGTCGGTGCTGTTAGCGGCCGGCGCGTGCCAGGACGGCCACGCCCCGGAGAGAGCTCACTACGTGCTGGCCGTACGGTCGTCCGGCGGCGCCGTCTGCGGTGACGGAGTGGCTCGGCTGCTGACCGCCGCCGGGCGGCAGGTCGCGTTGGTGAGGCGTCCCGCCGGCATCTGCGACTGGAGCACGGTGACGGCCGGCGTATCGCCCGGACGGCCGTCCCGGATCTTCTTTCTCAGGGGGCTGACGACCGATCGGGCCCACATGCGCCTCTACCGGATACGCGTCGACGAGCACGGAAAGATCGTTGAGCTGGCGCCGGTACCCGGCATGACCTCGGCCGACGACGCGGTCGACGCTATCGCCGTCACCCCCGACGGCACCCGGTTCGCCTTCCCCACCAGCCGCCCCGGCAAAGGTGGGATGGCCTATGGGGTGGTGGTGACCGGCGCCACCGGACGGCCGAGGACGACCCTCTGGGCGGACCGCGGCTGGAGTGAAATCGTCGGTCTCTCCTGGGCGGCGAACGGACGCACCCTGCGGCTGGCGCAGCGCGCCGGCCCCGGCATCCGCGTGGTCGACACCGGCACCGCACACGACCTGGCCCGGGACAGCCGCCTGGTGGTGCCCGCGACCGGATGGTACGGCGACGTGGACGCCGAGGCGGGCACGCTGAGCGGCGACGGCACGCAGACGTACTTCATCACCCACGACCACAGCCACCCTCCACGCGCGGTCGATCGGGTGATCGCGGCGCCGGTCTCCGGAGGTGGCGCGGCCCGCGTCCTGTTCGAGCGGCACTACGAGGCGGCGGAGGTGCCCGGCAAGCCACCGACGCCGGCGAACCTCCTGGGCGACGCGATCTGCCGCGAGGGCGACGGCGCGCACCTGCTCGTGGCGGGCGGAGACAGGTCCTTCCGCATCACGATCGCCACCCACGCCGTCGAGACCCTGCCGCTGAGCTTCACCGGCACGCAGGAGGAACTGGCCTGCTGACCTTCCCCGATTCAGCTGAAGAGGTAGCGACCGCAGTTCGGCCACTGGCCCTGCCAGTTGCCGTTCACCCGGTTGTAGAGGAGCTGGGCGCGGTAGGTCTGCTCGGCCGCGGAGGCCTGGCTCGGCAGTCCCGAGCCGCCGACCGTCGCCCACGACTGCCGGTTGAACTGGTACAGCCCGTAGTAACCGGCGGGGTTGACCGCGCGGGGATTTCCGCCCGACTCGCACTTCGCCAGGCCGCTCCAGTTGAGCCGGGCGGCGGAGCCGACGCCCGTCGGCTGCGGCCCGACGGCGATGATCTGCGATACCGGCTTGCGTTTGATCTTCTGGGCGATGATCGCCTTGACCTTCTTGCCCTTCCGCCGGACGTACGCGACCTGCACCTGCTTGAGGCCGGTGCGGCCCTTCCGCAGCACCTTCTGGCTGAAGGCCGGGACCTTGCTGCTCTTCTTCCGCACGATCGGTGCCGGGATCTTGACGACCTTGGTCACCGGGTCGGACAGCAGCCGGAGCACCTTGACGGTCGCGGCCGGTGCGGCGTCGGCGGGCGGGGTCACCAGGTCGTGCGGGCCGAGCTGCACGCCCACCTGGGCGAGCACCGCGCGTACGGTCCCGGCCGTGGTCATGGTCTCGGCCTTCTTCTTGTGGTCGACCACCACGACGACCTTCCGCGGGGTGGGCGTCGGGCTTGGCACCACCGCGGCCTTCGCCTGCTCCGGCTTCGACGATCCGCATCCGGACGCGGTCGCGGCGACCGCGAGCAACGCGAGACCGGTGATGACCACGGAAAGGCGCACGACTCCTCCTGCATATCGGCAGCCCCCCGCGTACCGGGGAGCACCATAGCGGAGCAAATGAAGCCTTTTGCGGTGAACAGGAAACTTGGCGGGGGTTGGCCCCACCTCGATGAGCCCGCTGTCCCGAGTCGTCATACGGGTGATCACCGCAGTGTGCCGCGGAGCGTGGCTGCCTAGTGTCGAGCCGCATGGCGATGAGGACCAGAGAGCGACGGCTCGGCGGGCGGGCGATCGTGGTGCTGGCGGTGGGCGCCGCGGCCGTCGGCGTCGTACCGGCGTCCGCGCGGGCGGACCATCGGGAATGCGGGGGCCACGCCGCCACCCATCGCGTCCTGGAGCGCATGACGCACCGGCATGGGCTGACCGGCGCCGCCGTACGCGTGGACGACCCCGGGTGCGGGGCGTGGACGGACGCGAGTGGGGTGGCCGACCGGCGGACGGGGCGTCCGATGCGGGCGGACCTACGGGGACGGATCGGCAGCATCACCAAGTCGTTCACGGCGGTCACGGTGCTCGCGCTGGCGGCGGAGGGCCGGATCTCGCTCGACGCTCCGGTCGAGCGCTACCTGCCGGGACTGCTGGACCGAGACGGCTACGACGGACGCCGGGTGACCGTACGGAGCCTGCTGCGGCACACCAGCGGGCTGCCCGACCACATGGACACCTTCGACGACACCGAGGAGTTCCGGTTCCGGCATTTCGAGCCGGAGGAACTGGTGGAAAGAGCCCTGAGGCTCCCGCCCCCCGGTGCCAGCTGGCACTACTCCACCACCAACTACGTCGTCGCCGGGCTCATCGTGGAGAAGGCCAGCGGGCACCCGCTGGAGGAGGAGGTGCGGCGACGGATCCTCGAACCGCTGCGGCTCCGTGACACCTACTGGCCAGGCGACGAACTCGGCATCCGGGGTCCGCATCCGCGCGGCTACGTGCGGGAGGAGCGGGGCGGGCAGGCCGAGTGGGCCGACACTACCGCGATGAACACGACCGTGGCCTGGGCCGGCGGCGCCCTGATCTCCAGCCCCCGCGACGTGAGCACGTTCTACGGAGCCCTGCTCGGCGGGCGGCTGCTGCCCGCGGCGATGCTCGCCGAGATGGAACGCACCGTACCCGGCGATCCCGATCGGCTGTGGCCGGGCGCGGAGTACGGCCTGGGCCTGATCCGGACGCCGCTGCGGTGCGGCGGCGTCTGGTGGGGGCACGCGGGCGACATCGACGGGTTCACCGCGATCTCCGGGGTCGCACCGTCCGGACGCCGCGTCGCGATCGCCTTCAACGAGAACCCGTCCACGCAAGAAGCCTTCGACGACGAGCTGAACCTCGTCCAGACCGCCCTGTGCGACTCATGACGAACGGAGCGACGATGAGAAGGATCCGATGGGCCGCCGCGGCCGTCTCCGCGGCGGCGGCGGTCGTGTCGTCCGTGGCCCCGGCCGGAGCCACGGACGGCGGTCTCGGCCGCTTCTACCATCAGCGGCTCGCCTGGAAGGCCTGCACGCTCGGTCCGGGTGACGAGGTCGGCGCTCAGCTCGACGCGGCCGGTGCCCGCTGCGCGGACGTGACCGTCCCGCTCGACTACGCCCACCCGGAGGGACGCACCATGACGGTCGCGATCTCCCGGCTCGCGGCGTCCGACACCGGGCACCGGATCGGGACGATGATCCTCAACGGGGGCGGCCCCGGGCCCTCCATCGACCTGCCGCCGTACATGCGCGAACTCATGGGCGCGGCCGGCCCGCGCTATGACCTGGTGGGCGTGGATCCGCGCTCTCTCGGTCGCAGCGGGGCGGTGGACTGCGGCTGGCCCAGCGCGACGTGGATCAGGGGTGCGGGTGAGACGCGCCGGTCCTTCGAGGGTTCCGTCGGCTTCGCCGAGGACCTGGCGGCACGGTGCGCGCGGACCAACGGCGCCGTCCTGCCGTACATCAGCACGCGGAACATCGCCCGCGACCTGGACGTCGTCCGCGGGGCGCTCGGCGAGCGAAAGGTGTCCTACAACGGCGCGTCGTACGGGACGTACCTCGGCCAGGTCTACGCGGCCATGTTCCCGGGGCGCCTGGACCGCGTCGTCCTCGACAGCTCACAGGACGGGGCCTCCTGGGGACCACGGCTGCTGGCGGGCACCGAACAGGCGAACGAGCGGGCGCTCTCCGACTGGGCGGCGTGGGCGGCCGGGCGCCACGCGACGTACGGGCTCGGCGGCACCCGTGCCGAAGTGCTGGCCACCGTGCACCGGATCCTCGCGGCGTCCGCCCACTCTCCGCTCGTCGTCGGCCGCTACCGCCTCGACGACACGATGCTGCCGGTCGTGCTGGCCGACAACCTCGGCACCGACGAGGAGGAGGCCAGGGCCACTCTCGCCGACTCCGTCCGCGTACTCGCGCAGGCCGCCGCCGGCCGGCCCGTACGGCCCACCCCGGCGCTCGACGATGAGCTCGCCTACGTGCTGACCGGTACGGACTCGCGCGACGGCAGCGGTCAGGCCGCCATCATCTGCGGAGATGTGGCCGCGCCCCGCGACCCCGCCGGCTACTGGCGGGACGTCCGGCGACACCGGCGCGACAGCCCGGTCTTCGCGTCGATGAGCTACGACATCGGCCCCTGCGCGTTCTGGCCGACGCGGCCCGCCGAGCCGCCGACCAGCCTCGGCGGCCCCCTGCCCGCGCTCATGGTGGCCGCGACCGGCGACACCCGCACCCCGTACGAACGCAACCGGACGGTCCACCGGCTGCTGCCGGGCTCCCGGATGATCACCCTGCGGGACGCCGATGTCCACGCGCCCTACCAGCGCGGATACCCCAACCTGTGCGTCCGCGACCGGGTGAACGACTACCTGGCGACGGGACGGTTGCCCGCCCGGGACCTCGTCTGCCCGGCAGAGCACTGAGGGTCAGTCCGCTTCGGCGGCGCGGATGACGCGGTCGGTGGGGTCCGGCGCGGTGGGGACGCGGAGCCGGTCGGTGAGGAGGAAGCCGGGCAGTTCGAACGCCGGGTGCTCCCGTTCGGTCAGGAAGTGCGTGCCGCCGACGACATCGGGGGCCCACCCGTGGGCCAGGGCGTACTCGATCAGGGATCGTACGTCGCCCGGCTCCGGGTAGGCGCCGTCGGTCGCGCAGGCGCCCCAGGGCGATCCCCAGCTCTTCGACAGCAGGTCCGCCTGCAGCGCGCGGCTGTTCTTCCCGGCGCCCCACGCGCGTACGCGGATGCACCGGTGGCAGTCACGCTCGCCGCGGACGCAGCGGATGTCGGCCTTCCACACGAACTCCCGTCCGCCGGTACGCAGCCTCCGCAACCTCGTACGCATGAGCCCTCCTGCCGGTGCGAGCGAAAAAGGAGTGAACGGTCGCCCGCCCCAACCGTACGGTGGCGAGGTGACGAACCATGCGCTCCCGGCGGCGGAGACCGAGGCGCGGTTCGCCGCCGTACGCCGGGACGAGGCTCGCCTGCGGCCGGGCGTCCTCGCACTGTGCCGTCGGCTCGGACACGGCGAGGCGGACGTCACGCGCTTTCCGGGTGGCTCGCTGCCCGTCTACGCCGTCGGGGACCGGCTCGTGCTCAAGCTCTATCCGCCGACCTGCCGGGACAACGGGCAGGTCGAGGACCACGTGCTGCGGGTGATCGACGGCCGGCTGCCGGTGCCGACGCCACGGGTCGAGGCGGCCGGCGAGTGCGAGGGCTGGCGCTACGTGCTCATGACGCGGTTGGGTGGCGAACCGCTGACCGAGGTCTGGTCACGCATGGACGAGCGGGACCGCGACGCGATCGCCGAACAGCTCGGGTGTGCCCTCGCCGCCCTGCACGAGATCACCGTCCCGGCGCTCGGGCCGCCGGACTGGCACCGCTTCGTCGCCGACCAGCGAGCCGGTTGCGTCGAGCGCCAGCGCGCCCGCGGGCTGGCGCCGCGGTGGCTGGCGCAGATCCCCGATTTCCTCGACTCGGTGCCGCTGCCGCCGTCACCTCCGATCCTCCTGCACACCGAGGTCATGCGCGAACATCTCCTCGTCACTCGGGGACCGGCCGGCTGGTCGCTTTCGGGCCTGTACGACTTCGAGCCCGCCATGATGGGCGACCGGAACTATGAGTTCGTCTCGGTCGGCGTCTTCGTCGCCCGAGGCGACGCGCGCTTCCTGCGCCGCCTCCTCACCGCCTACGGCCATCCCGACGACCGGCTCGACACCGCGTTACAGCGGCGGCTTCTCGCCTACACGCTGCTGCACCGCTACAGCGACCTGGCCTGGTACCTGGAGGAGATGCCCGCGCCACCGGAACCCACGCTCGACGCGCTCGCCGCGCGCTGGTGGGCGCTGGACCCGCCCTGACGCGGCGCCGGCGTCACTTGAGCACCGCCACGCCGATGACCGCGGAGGCCGGAACGGGGCCGCGACCCATACGAGAGTCCGCCGAACTGTCGCGATTGTCGCCCATCAGCCACATCTGACCGGGCGGGATCGCCACGGTGCCGAAGGCCGTCTCAGAAGTGTCCGGCGCGAGGTACGGCTCGGCCAGTGGCGTGCCGTTCAGCGTGACCCGGCCACCCGAGCAGCAGCCGATCCGGTCGCCGCGTGCAGCGCCGCGCTCGCCGGCGCGCACCCCGTGACCAGCCATAGGAGGGTCGCCATGGCGATCACTCGGTTTCTCATGAGCACGGAGACTATCCCCACCCCCGTCACGAAATGATCACGTACGAAAGGCCGGGATCCTGGGATACTGCCCGTTCATGGTGCTCGCGCGGCGGTACGTCTTCCTGGATCCGGACGGGACGCAGGGACGCGACTGGTCGTACGTCATCGTCCGGGCCCTCACAGGGATCTGCTACGAGCAGCAGTACGGCGGAACGGCGAATCGGTCGAGCCATGTCGAGGGATACCTGGTCCCGGTGCGGAGCGCCCCGGCGCTGGCCGAGCTGCGCACGTTCTTCGAACGTCACCTTCGCGGCGCGGGCGCGGAGGGGCGGTCCTGGACCGAGGACGAGGTGCGACGGCTGCGCGGCGCGGTGGCGAAGATCGTCTTCTGGAGATCGGCCGCCGGCCCGGATGGCGTGGACGGCGATGGTCCGCAGGCGCTGGAGCTGGACGAGAGCCGGCTCGGCGACCTGGACGAGGCGTGGATCCCGGTGCTCACCGCCGACGGCCCCGGCGTCCTGGTCTGGCAGAACTCCGACTGACGCCCGGTCGCGGTCGCCGGGACGGCGACCGGGCTCTCGCGTCGTTACTCCGTCGCGGCGGGCGCGGGCTCGCCCTTGATGGAGCGGATCAGCAGCTGGGACACGTCGACGACCTCCAGGGAGTCCTTCGCGTCGCCCGCGGACTTCTTCTCGTTGATCGCGTCGCCGAGCATCACCAGGCAGAACGGGCAGGCCGTGGACACGGTGTCCGGGTCGGTCTCCAGGGCCTCGTCGACGCGTTCGGTGTTGATGCGCTTGCCGATGCGTTCTTCCATCCACATGCGGGCGCCGCCGGCGCCGCAGCAGAAGCCGCGCTCCTTGCAGCGGTGCATCTCCTGGGTCTGCACGCCCGGGACCTTGGCCATGATGTCGCGGGGCTGGGAGTAGACCTTGTTGTGCCGGCCCAGGAAGCACGGGTCGTGATAGGTGATCTTCTCCTCGACCGGCGTGACCGGGGTGAGCTTGCCGGTCTCGACCAGGTGGGACAGCAGCTGGGTGTGGTGCACCACCTCGTACGTGCCGCCGAGCTGCGGGTACTCGTTGGACAGCGTGTTGAAGCAGTGCGGACAGGTCGCGACGATCTTCTTGACGCCGGCGTCGTTGAGCGTCTCGATGTTCTGCTGGGCGAGCATCTGGAAGATGAACTCCATGCCCAGCCGCCTGGCCGGGTCGCCGGAGCAGGCCTCCATCGGGCCGAGGACGGCGAACTTCACGCCCGCGATGTGCAGCAGCTCCGCGACCGCCTTGGTGGTCTTCTTCGCGCGGTCCTCCAGCGCGCCCGCGCAGCCGACCCAGAAGAGGTATTCGGTGTCCTCGGGGAGCTTGTCGTCGACCATCGGGACCTCGAAGTCCAGCTCCTCGATCCACTCGGCGCGCTTCATCTCGGACATGCCCCAGGGGTTGCCCTTGTTCTCCAGGTTCTTCAGCATGACGCCGGCCTCCGAAGGGAAGCTCGACTCGATCATGACCTGGTAGCGGCGCATGTCGACGATGTGGTCGATGTGCTCGATGTCCACCGGGCACTGCTCGACGCAGGCGCCGCAGTTGGTGCAGGACCACAGCACGTCGGGGTCGATGACGCCCATGGACTCGGCGTCGCCGACGAGCGGCCGGCCGGCCTCCTTGAGCACGTCTTCGGGCAGGTTGTCGCGCTCGTCCTCGGCGGCGAGGAGGTACGGCGCCTTGGCCAGGGCGTGGTCGCGCAGGTCCATGATGAGCGTCTTGGGCGACAGCGGCTTGCCGGTGTTCCACGCGGGGCACTGCGACTGGCAGCGGCCGCACTCCGTACAGGAGGCGAAGTCGAGGAAGCCCTTCCAGGTGAAGTCCTCGATCTTGCCGCGGCCGAAGGTGTCCTCGTCGGGGTCGGCCTCCTCGAAGTCGATCGGCTTGCCGTCGCTCATCATCGGCGGCACCGGGCCGAGCGCGTCGGGACGACGCTTGAACATGACGTTGAGCGGCGCCAGGAAGATGTGCAGGTGCTTGGAGTTCAGCACGATGATCAGGAAGATCAGCATGACGCCGATGTGCAGCAGCAGGCCGACCGACTCCAGGGCCTCGTTGACGTCGTGTCCGGCCGGCTTGAGCGCGCTGCCCACCAGGTGGGACATGAAGGCGCCGTCGCCGTACGGGAAGTTGCCCGTGGCGACGCCCGCGCCGCGGAACAGGAACATCGTCCACACGACGTTGAAGATCATGAACAGGACGAGCCAGGCACCGCCCAGATGGGAGCCCTTGAACCGGGACTTGCGGTCGAGCCGCTTCGGGGAGTTCTTCAGCCGGATGACGCTGAAGACCACCAGCCCGAGGAAGGCGGCGACGGCGATGAAGTCCTGCAGGAAGCCCAGCGCGTCCCACTTGCCGACCACCGGGATGTGAAAGTCGAGCCCGGTGAGCAGCGCGCCGTACGCCTCGATGTAGACGGTGATGAGGATGATGAACGCCCACATCACGAAGAAGTGGGCGAGGCCGGGCACGGTCCACTTGAGCAGCTTGCGCTGCCCGAGGACCTCCACGACCTGACCCTTGACCTCGTCGCCGACGTTGTCCTTGGCCGAGGCCAACCGGTCGGGAGCGGGCTGGCCGCTCATCGCCACGCGGTAGAGGAACCGGACCCGCCGCCCGGCGAGCGCGAGCGCGACCACGGTGGCCGCGAGCCCGATGATCAACCTGATAACCACGTTTCCGTCCTTCCGGTACGGCCTGGTTGCGGCGCTGTGCAGTCAGCGTATGACCGGCGACTGACAGCCACGGACAACGCTCCGCATACTACCGATCAGTAGCTTACGCGCCAGTCCCCAGAGCCCAAATTCGGACGTACGGTACCGAAAACGGCAGGTCAGGGACGCCGTCCCGGAACGTCCCAAGGGGCCGACACCGGTCGGCGTCGGCCCTTTGAGCGGCGGCTCAGCCGCGGTACGCGGTGTTCGTCCAGCCCATCGTCACGTAGATCTCGCTGTGGGTGATGGCGCCCGGCTTCATGCCCTTCGTCTCCAGACCGCCGCTCTGAATGGGTGGCATGCCCGGCGGAGGCGGGACCCGCTTGCCGCCGTTGCCCTTCACGAGGACGAGCCGGGTTTCGAGCGGCACGTACGTCACCGGGTCGAGCAGCAGCTCGTTGTCGTAGACGTTCTCATTCTGCGTCACCCGTCCGGCCAGGACGATGGCGGGACGCCCCAGTGAGTCCCGCCCCTCGCCGAGACTGCGTACCCCGGGGACGCCCGCGAGCACGCGGAAGACCGCGGACCGCAACTGCGGCGAGGAGGGCTCCATCAAGAAGTGCCCGGCGACGGTCAGGAGGTAGCTCGCCCCACCCTTCCCAGCGGCCGCGAGCAGGAACTTCTTGAGCGCCTGGGGGTCACTGGCCATGGCGTCCCGCTCCTTGCCGGTCGGGGGCATCGGCGGGCACGCCGCCCGCGACCGCTTGGCGCACTGGGCGGCCACACGCTTCTCGGCCTGCTCCTGCTCCCGCTTGGCGGCCGGCGTGTATCGGCTCAGCCGCCACGGCTCGGGCTTGGCGGACTGCCTGATGTGGTCTCCGTTGGAGAGCACCGTCCAGCTCGCCGGTGACCCCGCCCGCTGCCACGCCGCGCGGTCGGCCGGAGTCTGCGGCACGGCCCCGGCGGTCCGCACGCGGAAGACGTCCGATTCCTTGTCACTCCGCGCGGCCCAGCTGTCCATCTCGTTCCGCGCCCCGAAGATCATGTAATCGCCACGGCCGATGTGGTAGCCCTCGCTGGAGATCACATGGACGTGCCAGTACCGGCCGACGGGCGTGGCCGCGGCCTTCTCCGCCGCGGTCAGCAGGATCTGCCGGGCGGTCATGGGCCGGACCGGCGTGTGCCCGCCGGTGGCCGGTGTGCCACCGCCGGTCAGGCCGATCGCCACCGCCACCGCGGTGGCCGCCGCCACCACGGCGAGGCCTCCCCACAGGCGGCGGCGCGTACGGGTCGAGCGCACCGGCGCGCGGTCGGTCAGGCGCCGGCGGCCCTCCGCGACGACCTCTCCCGTCGGCGGGGCCTCCTCGAGGAGGTTCCGGATCATGCGGATCTCATCCATTGCTGTCCTCCTCCAGCGCGGAGCGCACCTTCTTACGGGCCCGGCTGAGGCGCGAACCGACCGTGCCGTACGGGATGCCGAGCGCCTGGGCGATCTCCTCGTGGGACAGCTCGCCGAGCGCGTTGAGCAGCAGGACGTCGCGGTCGCCCGGTGACAGTGCGGCGATGGCCCCGGCCAGCCGCGGCTGGAGGCTCTGAGCCGTGACCCAGTCCACCACCTGACCCTCATGACTCTCGGCGACCTCGTCCCGCCGGAGACGGCCGAGCGCGCGGTAGCGGCGTGTCTCCTTCCGCCGGTGGTCGGCGACGAGGTTCGTGGCGATGCCGAACAGCCACGGCCGTACGCCGCCGCGGGACGCGTCGAAGCTGTCCCGCCTCCTCAGGGCGACGAGAAAGGTGTCGGCGGCGATGTCGTCGGCCACCTCCCGGCCCAGCCGTCCGGCGACGTAGCGGTAGATGTCGTGAAAATGCTCGTCGTACAGGGCGGTGAACGCGGCCTGCGGCAGGCCCGGTTCGGCGGCCGTGGGCGTCGTCCGCGGCCCGGCCCTCACGCGGGGGGCTCCGTCATCGAGGTCACCTTCCGGTGATCGGTATGGCTCACACCGGTACTCCGGCGGAGCATCCCTCAGCTTTCACACGGAACCAGACGGCGACGCCATCGGTCGTATCCTCTGCACACCGCCCCGGCCGGGCCGGTGCGTTCGCCGAGGTCGTGGCCGGCTGACGACCCCGGGGGACATCCAGTAGCCTTTTATCCCGCAAATTCCCCTTAGTTCATCGCCCTAGATCGGAGTCTTCGGTGGCCAAGGTCGGCCGTCTTGCCGAAATGGGAATCTTCCGGGCGACGAAGTCGTTCTTCCGTGATTCCGAGTCCCAGGCCGCCAAGGCGGCCACCGGCTCAGAGCCGAAGGTCATCGCAGGCTCAATTCCCCGGAAATACAGGCGAGAGCTGACGCGATTTGCCGGACCTCAAGGTCGCGCGGCCATGGATACGATCGAGAAATACGACGTCAAGGTCATCTTCAGAGAAGGTGGAGGCAGTCTGCAAGATTTCCGAACGAATACGATCTACATCGACGTAAAGAACGGCTACCCCACGGTCCAGCTGATCCATGAAGCCACGCATTCTCGATGGGCCCACGAGGGCAGGCACGCAGATCCCTCCAAACTCAGCCGAGACGACTTCATCAAGCAAACCCTGGACGAAGAAACCGATGCCTCAGTGAATGACATAAAAGGCACCTTCGAGTTGCGGAAAAATGGCATCAAGGTGCCCGACGCCGCCCTGCAGGGCCATTATGTTAATGGCTACGAGAACTCATATCGATGGAACGAACACCTGGGGAAAGCACAGGGCAAGCCTCTCACTTATGCCGAATTGGAACGACTTGGCGACGCGGGCGGCCGCGGCGCAGTGAACGCCGCCTTCCACAGCGGAGCGATTAAAGCTTCCGTCACAGGCGCCCCCTATCCGCAATATTACGGTGATGCCTGGGACGCCTACCAGGACTGGTATCGTCAATACGGGCAGATGAGCTAGCCGCACCATTAAGAATGGATCCGATGATCACTGGAGACCGGGAAACCCGCGAGCTTATAAGCAATGCACTGGCAGCGGAAGATCGCCCCGACAAGGCATTCTTGGTAACTAACCCGGCTTCGGCGATCATGCGCCCGTCCAGCGTCCTTCCCGGTGGCGCGGAAGTGGTTCGTTTCGATTCCTTCCCGCATCCCGGTGCGAGCTTCTACGTCGGAGTCGTCGGTGGGAAGGTCTTCTACCTCACGGAGTCACCGGATGCGTTCACTGAGATGATGCGTGCCGCCGGACTCCGTGTCGCCTCGCCGACCGATGCGGTCGCGGTCGCGCACTGGTTCGTTGAGACCACTCGCGCGATGAACGTGTTCAGCGGCGTCCTGAGGAGCGTCGACGACATCCAGTGGGCGTCCGGCCCGCTCGCTCCTCCGCCGGAGCAGATCGGTGCGCTGGTCCACCGGTTGCGAGGCGTCATCGCACCGCCCGGCGCCGAGCCCCGGCAAGGCGGCCATCTCGTCACTCTCTATGTCCTGCGCGGCTCGACCTTGCAACGCCGGACGATCACGGTCACCGACGACGGCGGCATCCAGGAGCGCGTCGACGAGGTGGCCAAGGATCTTCCCGTACCGATCAGCATGTGACCCCGCCCGGGGGCCGGCGTCGTCCCCGCACAGAGCGGCCTGCTCCGGTCGCCCCTCCTCATCACGTGCGCGCATCTCGGTGAGGTGCGCTCGCCTCCGATCACCCACGGCGTCGCGCGTGGCACGGGTCGCCCTGCCCCCGAGGGCACCGGCCCGCCTTCTGGCGCGGTCGCTCTGTGGCACGTCGGCCTGAGACCACCTTCATCGCCCCGCGCCGACGGCGCCGTACGGCGACCGGCACTCCAGCCAAGCACCCATCCACGCCCATATGAGTAAATAGAGTTCTACAACGCGTTACATGCGCATATAGCAGCATTCGCTTGGACCGTCTTGCAGGTACCGCCGACACGGCCCCGACCGGGCCACGTGATGTCTGGGGGACGCAAGTGAAGAACGCACCCGGCCTGCGACCGGCGGTGGGTCTCGCCGTCGCCGCCCTGCTGGTGGGGACTTCCGCCCCGCCGGCCCACGCGACCACGGCGACTCCGAGTGCCGTCACATCGGTCACACCGGTCGCCTGGGTATCAAGGGCCACGCCGGCCACGGCGGCTCTCCGGGCGATGCCGCGGGCGTACCGGTTGGCTCTCCACGCGCAGTTCCAGACCACGAACTACTACTGCGTCCCCGCGTCCACGGCGATGAGCCTGTCCACGTTCGGGATCAAGGTCAGCCAGGACACGCTCGCCCGGAAGATGAAGACCACGATCCGCGGCACCGGCGGCGACAACGCCGCCGAGGTCATGGACGGCTACCTGCACCCGCGCCGGTACGACGACCGGATCGTCGCCGACGTCGTCGGCCGTCCCCAGATCCTCATGCAGCGGGTCTCCTACGACGTCGGCACCCTGCGCCGGGCGCCGATCATGCAGGTGTGGATGGAGAAGCTGCCCTGGAACCAGGGCCGGCTCAGAGGCCAGTGGATCGGGCACGCGATCCTCGCGTACGGCTACGACCAGACCGCCGGCACGATCACCGTCTTCGACCCCTGGCGGCCCACCGGCGGCGTCCACACGCTGCCCGCGAGGGTGCTGGCCAAGGCCCTGCAGATCGGCGCCGGCATGCACTACATCTCCCGCCGCTGAGCCCCACAGGAACTTCCGTCCTCACACGGGAACATCGCGGCATGCTCCCTCGTTGAACCAATCAGCAAAGTTGAGCGTGCCAGACTCAAGTCATTTGACAAGCCGGGATGGCTCGGGCAACCTTGCGTCTGCTGAACTCAGCTTCATGGACAAGAGAGCACGGTCGGAGGAACCAACTCATGGCACGAGCGGTCGGTATCGACCTTGGGACGACCAACTCGGTCGTCGCGATCCTGGAGGGTGGCGAGCCCACCGTCATCGCCAACGCGGAGGGGTCGAGGACCACGCCGTCCGTCGTCGCCTTCGCCAAGAACGGTGAGGTTCTCGTCGGCGAGGTCGCCAAGCGCCAGGCGGTGACCAACGTCGACCGCACCATCCGGTCGGTCAAGCGCGAAATGGGCACCGACTGGAAGCAGAAGATCGACGACAAGGACTTCACTCCTCAGCAGATCAGCGCCTTCGTGCTGCAGAAGCTCAAGCGCGACGCTGAGGCCTACCTGGGCGAGAAGATCACCGACGCGGTGATCACCGTCCCGGCGTACTTCTCGGACCACCAGCGGCAGGCCACCAAGGAGGCCGGCCAGATCGCGGGCCTCAACGTCCTGCGCATCATCAACGAGCCGACCGCCGCGGCGCTGGCGTACCACCTGGAGAAGGAGGGCGAGGCCACGATCCTCGTCTTCGACCTCGGTGGTGGCACCTTCGACGTCTCCCTCCTCGAGGTCGGCGACGGCGTCGTCGAGGTGAAGGCGACCAACGGCGACAACCACCTCGGTGGTGACGACTGGGACCAGAAGGTCGTCGACTGGCTGGTCACCAAGTTCAAGAACGCCCACGGCGTCGACCTGTCCAAGGACAAGATGGCGCTGCAGCGGCTCCGTGAGGCCGCGGAGAAGGCCAAGATCGAGCTGTCCAGCTCTTCGGAGACGAGCATCAACCTGCCGTACATCACGGCGTCCTCCGAGGGCCCGCTCCACCTGGACGAGAAGCTCACCCGGGCGGAGTTCCAGAAGATGACCTCCGACCTGCTCGACCGGTGCAAGACGCCGTTCCAGCAGGTGGTCAAGGACGCCGGCATCAACGTCAGCGACATCAACCACGTCGTGCTCGTCGGCGGCTCGACCCGTATGCCCGCCGTCGCCGACCTGGTCAAGGAGCTGACCGGCGGCAAGGAGGCCAACAAGGGCGTCAACCCCGACGAGGTCGTGGCGGTCGGCGCGTCCCTGCAGGCCGGCGTGCTCAAGGGCGAGGTCAAGGACGTCCTGCTGCTCGACGTGACCCCGCTGAGCCTGGGCATCGAGACCAAGGGCGGCATCTTCACCAAGATCATCGAGCGGAACACCACGATCCCGACCAAGCGGTCGGAGGTCTTCACCACCGCCGATGACAACCAGCCGTCCGTGGAGATCCAGGTCTACCAGGGCGAGCGTGAGATCGCGGCGTACAACAAGAAGCTCGGCACCTTCCAGCTGACGGGTCTGCCCCCGGCGCCCCGCGGCGTGCCGCAGATCGAGGTCACCTTCGACATCGACGCCAACGGCATCGTGAACGTCGGCGCGAAGGACCTCGGCACCGGCAAGGAGCAGTCGATGGTCATCACGGGCGGCTCGGCGCTGCCCAAGGACGACATCGACAAGATGATGCGCGAGGCGGAGCAGTACGCCGAGGAGGACCGCAAGCGCCGCGAGGAGACCGAGACCCGCAACAACGCCGACACGCTCGCCTACTCCACCGAGAAGTTCCTCGGGGAGAACGACGAGAAGATCCCGGACGACGTGAAGACCGAGGTCCGTACGGCGCTGGACGAGGTCAAGAAGACCCTCGAGGGCACCGACATCGACGCGATCCGCTCGGCGTCGGAGAAGCTCGCCCAGGTCAGCCAGAAGATGGGCGCCGCGATGTACGCCCAGAACCAGCCCGGTGAGGGTGCGCCCACCGCCGACGCCGGCGCGGGCGCGCAGGGCACCGCCCAGGAGGACGAGGTCGTCGACGCCGAGATCGTCGACGACGACAAGGACAAGCGCGAAGGTGGTGCGGCGTGAGCCGCACCCCCCTTTCCGCCCTGGTCCTTTTCGCGAAGGAGGACTGGTGAGCGGAGCGGACCAAAGAGCACAGCACGGTTCGTCACGCGCTGACGAGCCGCGAGGCGAGGAGGAAGCGTGACGGAGCGTCGTGACGACGCCGAGGAGCGCGAGGGACCGGTGATCCGCGACAAGCGGCGCATCGACCCCAAGACGGGCAAGGTCCGGGAGTCGGCTGAGCCGGCTCCCGGGTCCTCCCCGGGCGCTCCCGAGACCGCGGCCGACGAAGAGACCGCGGACCTCAAGAAGCAGCTGACCGAGCGCACGCTCGACCTGCAGCGGCTTCAGGCGGAGTACTCCAACTACCGCAAACGGGTCGAGCGCGACCGGGTCATGGTGCGCGAGCAGGCCCTGGCGAACGTCCTGACCGAGCTGCTGCCGGTGCTCGACGACATCGGGCGGGCCCGCGAACACGACGAGCTGAACGGCGGGTTCAAGCAGGTCGCCGAGGGGCTCGAGGGCATCGTCGGCAAGCTGGGTCTGCAGTCCTTCGGCGCTCCGGGCGAGCCGTTCGACCCGAACATCCACGAAGCGCTGATGCACTCCTACTCCGCCGACGTCACCGAGCCGACGGCCGTGCAGATCCTGCAGCCGGGCTACGGCATCGGTGAGCGGATCCTCCGGCCGGCCCGCGTCGCCGTGGCCGAGCCGGGCGGTGAGGCGGAGCCCGAGGAGCCGGTCGAGCCGGAGACGGCCGAGGCCGAGGACTCCGAGGCCGAGACGCCGCCCAAGGCCGACACGGCCGACGAGGACTGACGAACGAGCACAACGAAACGAGGTAAGGGGCGCCGGTGAGCACCAAGGACTATTTGGAGAAGGACTACTACAAGGTCCTCGGTGTTACGAAGACCGCCACCCAGGACGAGATCAAGAAGTCCTACCGCAAGCTCGCTCGCCAGTACCACCCGGACGCCAACAAGGGCGACCCGGAGTCCGAGGAGAAGTTCAAGGACATCTCCGAGGCGTACGACGTGCTGTCGGACGAGAAACGGCGCAAGGAGTACGACGAGGCGCGCAGCCTGTTCGGCGGTGCGCGGCCCCGTGGAGGCGCCCAGGGGGGGTTCGGCTTCGATCTCGGCGACCTGTTCGGGAACACGGGCACGGGTCAGACCACGAGCGGGACGGGCGAACGCATCGGCGACCTGTTCGGCGGGTTGTTCGGTCGCCGCCAGGCGGGTCAGCGGCCGCGTCGTGGCTCCGACGTCGAGTCGGAGATCACCATGACGTTCGGCGAGGCGCTCGACGGCCGTACCGTCCCGCTCCGGCTGACGAGCGAGGCGGCCTGCCCGACCTGCCGGGGGACCGGCGCCAAGGCCGGCACGGTCCCCCGGGTGTGCCCCCGCTGCGAGGGCACCGGGCAGGAGAGCCGCAACGCCGGCGGGTTCGCCTTCTCCGAGCCCTGCCGCGAGTGCCACGGCCGTGGCCTGGTCGTCGACGACCCGTGCACCACGTGCTACGGCAGCGGCCGGGCGCAGAGCACCCACACGATCCAGGCGCGCATCCCCGCGGGAGTGAACGACGGGCAGCGCATCCGGATCAAGGGCAAGGGCGCGCCGGGAGAGAACCGGGGACCGAACGGCGACCTGTACGTCGTCGTGCACGTCAAGCCGCACAAGGTCTTCGGCCGCTCGGGCGACAACCTCACGCTGAAGGTGCCGGTCACCTTCCCGGAGGCCGCGCTCGGCGCCGAGATCAAGGTGCCGATCCACCGCGGCCAGCCCAAGACCGTACGGATCCCGCCGGGCACGCCCAACGGGCGGGTGCTGCGGGTCCGCGGCCAGGGCGCCCCACGGCGCGACGGCACCCGGGGCGACCTGCTCGTCACCGTCGACGTTCAGGTGCCCAGCGAGGTCGACGACACCACCCGCGAGGCGCTGGAGAAGATGTCCGGCAGCCTCGGCGGTGACGGTGTGCGGAGCGAGCTGATCCGGATGGCGCGTGAGGAGTGAACATCATGGACCCTTTCGGCGACGACAGCCCGGTCTACGTGATCTCCGTCGCCGCGGAGCTGTCCGGCATGCACCCGCAGACGCTCCGCACGTACGACCGGATGGGCCTGGTCTCGCCGGGCCGTACGTCCGGCCGCGGCCGCCGCTACTCCATGCGCGACATCGTGTTGCTGCGGGAGATCCAGCGGCTGTCCCAGGACGAGGGCATCAACCTGGCCGGCATCAGGCACATCCTCGACCTGCAGCGTGAGTCCGAGGCCCTGCGGGCCGAGGTCGCACGCCTCAGGGGGCTGGTCGAGGAGCTGGGCAACGAGCTGGAGTCCACCCGTGCGGTGGCCGCCCGGCTCGCCCGGCTGAAGAACACCCCCGAGTCGACGGCCGGCGCCGAGCTGGTGCCGATCCGTCAGACGAGTGTGGTCGTGTGGCGCTCACGCGGGGAGGAATAAGTGGACTACAAACGGACCGAGAAGAGTCAGGAGGCGCTCTCCGCCGCCCTGCGCCGGGCTGCGACCGAGGGGCACCCCCAGGTCGAGCCCGCCCATCTGCTCGTCGCGCTGCTGTCGCAGGGCGAGGGCACGGTGAACCGGCTGCTGAAGGAGGTCGGCGCCGATCCGCAGGCGCTGCGCCGCCGGGCCGAGGAGCAGATCGCCGCGCTGCCGAAGGCCGCGGGCAGCACGGTCGGCGCGCCGGAGACCTCGCGGGCGCTGCTGGTGGTGCTGAACACCGCGGCGAACCGCGCCCAGCAGCTCGAGGACGAGTACATCTCGACCGAACACCTGCTCGTGGGCCTGGCGGCCGACGGCGGGCCGGTGGCGAAGCTGCTGCGTGAGGCCGGTGCGACCCCCGACGCCCTGGTGGAGGCGTTCCCCCGGGTCCGCGGAAACGCGCGCGTGACCAGCGAGAACCCCGAAGACACCTATCAGGCGCTGGAGAAGTACGGCGTCGACCTGACCGAGCAGGCCGAGGCGGGCAAACTCGACCCGGTCATCGGCCGCGACAACGAGATCCGCCGCGTCGTGCAGGTACTGTCGCGGCGCACGAAGAACAACCCGGTGCTGATCGGCGAGCCGGGCGTGGGCAAGACCGCGGTGGTCGAGGGCCTCGCCCAACGCATCATCGACGGCGACGTGCCGAAGACGCTGGAGAACAAGCGGCTCGTCGCGCTCGACCTCGGCGCGATGGTCGCCGGCGCGAAGTTCCGCGGCGAGTTCGAGGAGCGCCTCAAGGCGGTCCTGAACGAGATCAAGCAGAGCGACGGCCAGATCATCACCTTCATCGACGAGCTGCACACCGTCGTCGGCGCGGGCGCGGCCGAGGGGTCCATGGACGCCGGCAACATGCTCAAGCCCATGCTGGCCCGCGGCGAGCTCCGCATGATCGGCGCGACCACGCTGGACGAATACCGCGAGCGGATCGAGAAGGACCCGGCGCTGGAGCGCCGCTTCCAGCAGATCTTCGTCGGCGAGCCGACGGTCGCGGACACCGTCGGGATCCTGCGCGGGCTCAAGGGCCGGTACGAGGCGCACCACGAGGTGGTGATCACCGACGCGGCGCTCGTCGCCGCGGCGTCGCTCTCCGACCGGTACATCACCGCCCGGTTCCTGCCGGACAAGGCCATCGACCTGATCGACGAGGCCGCGTCCCGGCTGCGCATGGAGATCAACTCGCGGCCGGTCGAAGTCGACGAGCTGCAACGCGTCGTCGACCGGCTGGAGATGGAGCAGCACCAGCTCAGCAAGGAGTCCGACGAGGCCTCCCAGCAGCGGCTCGAACGGCTCAAGGCCGAGCTCGCCGACCGCAAGGAACAGCTCAACGACCTGAACGCCCGCTGGCACGAGGAGCAGGAGGGCCTCAACAAGGTCGGTGAGCTGAAGAAGCGCATCGACGAGGCCGAGAGCCGGCGCGAGCAGGCCTTCCGCCAGGCTCAGCTCGACGGCGACTGGAAGGCTCCCAGCGACATCGCGGTCGAGATCAAGCGGCTCCAGGAGGAGCTCGAGACCGCGGCGGAGGCCGCCAACAACCCCAACGCCATGGTCAAGCGGGAGGTCACCGCCGACGACGTGGCCGAGGTGGTCGGCGCCTGGACCGGCATCCCGGCCGGGCGTCTGCTGGAGGGCGAGACGGCCAAGCTGCTGCGCATGGAAGAGGAGCTCGGCCGCCGCCTGATCGGTCAGTCGAGCGCCGTCAGAGCCGTCTCCGACGCCGTACGCCGGGCGCGCGCGGGCGTAGCCGACCCCGACCGGCCCACGGGCTCGTTCCTGTTCCTAGGCCCGACCGGTGTCGGCAAGACCGAGCTGGCCAAGGCCCTGGCGGACTTCCTGTTCGACGACGAGCGGGCCATGGTGCGCATCGACATGAGCGAGTACGGCGAGAAGCACTCCGTCGCACGGCTCGTCGGCGCGCCTCCCGGCTACGTCGGGTACGAGGAGGGCGGCCAGCTGACCGAGGCGGTCCGCCGCCGGCCGTACTGCGTCGTGCTGCTGGACGAGGTCGAGAAGGCCCACCCCGAGGTCTTCGACGTGCTGCTCCAGGTGCTGGACGACGGACGGCTGACCGACGGCCAAGGCCGTACGGTCGACTTCCGCAACACGATCCTGATCATGACGTCGAACCTCGGCTCGCAGTTCCTGGTCGACCCGTCCCTCGACGACAAGGCCCGACGCGAGGCCGTGATGAACGCGGTGCGGGCGAACTTCAAGCCGGAGTTCCTCAACCGCCTCGACGATGTGATCGTCTTCGACGCGCTGTCCACCGAGGAGCTCACGAAGATCGTCGATCTCCAGGTGGACCGGCTCGCGGCACGCCTGGCGGACCGCCGCCTGACGCTGACCGTGACCGACGCGGCCCGCGACTGGCTGGCGCTGACCGGCTACGACCCGGCGTACGGCGCGAGGCCGCTCCGCCGGCTCGTGCAGAGCGCCATCGGCGACCAGCTCGCCCGCGAGCTGCTGTCGGGCGAGATCCGCGACGGCGACGAGGTCGTCGTCGACGCCGACCCGACCGCCGACCGCCTGACCGTCAAACCGGCGGTACAGGCCGCCTGACGCGGCTTCGCGACGGTGGGGAGCCACCATCCAGGCTCCCCACCGCGCCGGTCATCGACGGAGTCGTGAGCACCGTGTTGGATTAGTGACGCGCGAACGAGCATGGATGGGAATCGATGGCGGACGAATTTGCGGCCCGGCTCACGGCACTGACGGATCTCGCCCACAGCGTCAAAGAGATCTCCTACCTGTGCGATCACGTGGGTTCCGGCATCTCCGAATACACGAACATTCCGTCCGGTGCCTGGCCGGATGTGGCGCGGAACGCCCAGCACGCCTACGAGTCGGCGCGCACGAGCTTGGCCGAGGCCGTCGGCGGCACGGGCTCCGGCAAGGGAATCGGCGAAGTAGGGCACGACATCGTTGAGCGGCTGGCGGCCGTGCTGGGCAAGTACGGCGATGCCGAACGCGCGGCAGAGATCGCTACGTTCGACGTCGGAAAGGCGCTCCACGATTCAACGGCAGGTCGGGCCGCTCAGACCCTCATCGACGACATTACGCACGCTTCGCAGCCGAGCGGTCACGTGGACCGTGACTACCCCGCATTGGGCGCACCGATCTTGAATGCGGCATTCGGCTTCCGAAGGAACATCGGCCCGCTGAACACGTCCCTGGGACGGCTCAAGCAGGGGGCACCGGTGCTGGAGGCCATCCGTGCCTTGGACGCCCCTGTCGGCATTCGGGACGCCGTGAGGTACTCCCCGCTGGTGGAGGCCCTGCGCTCGTCGCGCGGGTTGCTCCTCCGGACGGCCGCCGGGTTCGGCGCGGATCTGGCGATCGCGACCATCGACGCGAGTCTGGTGATCCCGAACGAGGTCGCCCCGCATCCGTTCGCCGTCGAGCAGGACCGGTGGCGCAAGATCGCGCAGGCCGCTGCGGGCGAGGGCGGCCTGGCCGGTGCGGCTGAGGACGCTCTCCGCCATTACCGTAAGTACTGGATCGGTGACGCCTCCGACGCGTTCGCCCGGTACGTCGACTCGGCGTTCGTCCAGACCGTCAATCGGTTCGGGGATCTGGCGCTGGAGGTGAGCGACCTGTGCGGGCAGATCGCGCGGGCACAGGAGCGGTTCATGGCGGAACAGACCGTCATACACATCACCATGATCGGTGCGCTGGTGTTCGTGCCCGCGTTCTCGCCGATCGGCGCTGCGATCGCCTCGGCGGTGGCCGCGGCGTTCGGCGGCGTCGAGATCAACAAATGGCATGGCATGCATGACGCGATGAACGGCATCGCCGACGCGACCCGGCGGGTGACCGAAGACGCGCAGGCGCTGGCGGCCTCGTGCAGGGCGATGATCGCCGGCGAATCGTCGGCGTTGAGCACGTCGCTGTAGCGGCTCAACCACCTCCAAGTGGACTAACACCCTCGTTATGGCGTAGTCCATACATCCATGACCCAACTCGTCGTCGGCCCCCTGCTCCGCCACGTCGGACCGGACACGGCCGCGATCTGGCTCGAGACCGACCAGCCGTGTGACGTGCGCGTCCTCGACACGACCGCCTCGACGTTCACCGTCCACGGGCACCACTACGCGCTCGTCCAGATCGAGGGGCTGGCCCCCGGCTCGGACACCGAGTACGAGGTCGCGCTCGACGGCGAGACCGTCTGGCCCGAGCCCGGCTCGCCGCCCAGCCGGATCCGGATTCCCGCGCCCGGCGCGACCCAGCGGATCGCCTTCGGCTCGTGCCGGGTCGCTCCCGGCGTGGAGGAGGTCCACGGGCCGGACGTGCTCGGCGCGTTCGCGCGGCGGCTGGCGGACGGGCACGAGTGGCCCGACCTGCTGCTGATGGTCGGCGACCAGGTGTACGCCGACGAGACCGGGCCGGAGATGCGGAAGTTCATCGAGGCCCGCCGTGACACCGGCGAGGCGCCGGGCATAGAGATCGCCGACTACGAGGAGTACACCGAGCTGTACCGGCTCGCCTGGACCGACGACGCGATGGTGCGGTGGCTGCTGTCCACCGTGCCCAGCCTGATGGTCTTCGACGACCACGACATCCGGGACGACTGGAACACCTCCGAGACCTGGTTGCGCGACATCCGCGCCCAGTCCTGGTGGCACGACCGGATCACCGGCGGGCTCGGCGCGTACTGGGTCTACCAGCATCTGGGCAACATGTCGGCGGCCAAGCGGGCCGAGGACCCGGTCTACCGCGAGGTGCTGGCGGCGGACGGCGACGCCGGGCGGATCGTCGACGAGTTCGCCGAACGCGCCGACCGGCAGGCGGACGGCACCCGGTGGAGCTACTCCCACGACTACGGGCGTACGCGGCTCGTCGTGGTGGACAGCCGCTGCGGGCGGGTGCTCCGCGACGGCCGGCGGTCGATGCTCGACGACGAAGAGCTGGAGTGGGTGCAGGAGCAGTGCCGCGGCGACGTCGACCACCTCATCGTCGCCACCTCGCTGCCGTTCCTGCTGCCGGCCACGATCCACCACCTGGAGTCGTTCGACGAGGCGATCGCGGGCGGCGTGTGGGGACGCCGGTTCGCCCGGCTCGGCGAGAAGATCCGGCAGGGCGCCGACCTGGAGCACTGGGCGGCGTTCGAGGCGTCCTTCCACGCGCTCGCCGACACGCTGCTGGAGGTCGCGCGGCGGGAGGACGGGCCGCAGAGCATCACGCTGCTCTCCGGCGACGTCCACTACTCCTACCTCGCGCGAGTCGCCGGCACGACCACGCCGATCTCCCAGGTGGTCTGCTCACCGATGCGTAACCATCTGCCGCTGAAGTACCGGCTGCTCCAGCGCGCGGCGTACGGCCGGCTCACCGACGGGCCCGCCCGCGCCCTCGCCCGGCTCGCCCGCGTGCCCAGGGCGCCGATGACGTGGCGGCTGAGCCATGGCCCGTGGTTCGACAACGCCGTCGCGACGCTCGTCGTGGACGGGTCCACCGCGTCCGTGCGCTGGGAGGCCGCCGGCCCCGGCAGGAAGCTCCGCGAAGTCGACCACGCGTCCCTGTCGAAGCTCGTGGAGCCGCGTGGCACGGCTCAGCGGAACTGACGGCCCGGCGCGTCGTCGGTCTTCTTGAGCAGCTCGTCCAGCAGCGCGTCGTACCGGTCCTCCGGACGGCGCAGGTCGAGCCGGCAGCGGTAGCGGATGCGCAGCAGACCCTCCAGGCTCTCCTGGTCACCCGCCCGTGCCAGGTCGGCGCCCTCCGTGGCCCAGTCGTGCGCGGCGGCCAGCTCGCCCTGTTCGTACAGCAGCTCGGCCACCGCACGATGGACCTCCGGGTCCTGAGGCGAGTCGGCGCGCACCTGGGCGATCAGTCCGCGCGCCTCGTCGAGCTCACCCAGCTCGAACAGGGCGCCGGCGAGATAGATCCGCGGATCGCCGTAGGTGTCGCCGCCGTCGGCGAGCGCGTCGCGATAGTTCTCCGCCGCCTTGCCGTGGTCTCCCGCGTGCTGCCACTGCTCACCCGCACGCAGCAACAGGCTGGCGCGTGACACGCCGCCTGAGACCGTCTCGGCGAGTTCGACGAAACGCTTCGCCGCCGCCGCGTGATCGCCCGTGCGGAGCGTGTCGAACTCCATGTCATCGAGATCGTCTTCGGTCACATGCGTCACCTTCTAGACGCTACCCGGCGGACCTCCTGCGAATCTGGTCATTTCGTATCATCCCTGCGACACGTCACAAGGGTTCGCCGGACGGGACGGCCCCCGCCGCGAGAAGGCTATACGCGGCGTGAGCGTTCGAGCGCATCCCAGAACCCACGGCGAAGGGCGTGTCGCACCTCGTCGTGCAGCAGGAAGTCGATCGGCAGCGAGGACCCCTGAAGCAGCCGGGCCTCAAGGTCTGACGGCATTCGCGGCTTGCGGGCGAGCACGGCCTCGAGCCACAGAGCCGGCGCGTCGCGCGCGACCGACTCGCCGAAGTCTTGACCCTCCTGGTGGGCGGCCTTGACCGCGTCGGAGAGCGTCGGCGTGGACTGCTGCGGTTGCGGCGGCGGGATCTGCTGCGGGCCGGTGTAGGGGCCGACGGGCTGCTGGACGTACTGCGGGCCGCTGTTGTTGCCGTTCGACGACGAGCCTCCCGACGACGGCGTACTCGACGACGGCGGGCTCGTGGGCTTGGGCGGGATGATCGGCGGCGTCGGCGCGGAGTGCGTGGGCGTCGAGCGCAGGGGCGGCATCGGGATCACCGGGCCGGCGGTCGGCGACGAGCCCAGACCCGACGTGGACGACGTGGAGGAGCCGCCGAGCTGCGGCGGGGTGATCGGCGTGCTCGGCGGCGGGCTCGACACCGAGGGCTGCAACGGGGTCAGCGCGCCGCCGGTGGTGCTGGTCCCGTGCCCGTTGGACAGCGGCGGCGAGGAGGTGTTCACACCCGCCAGCAGGTTGACGTACGGCCGCAGGTGGCCGGCGCCGATCTCGATGAGGTCGTCGCACTCGTGGCGGAGCACGCGGGAGATCGTCCAGTTGCCGTCCACCGCGACGTGCAGCACGCTCACGCGGACTCCGTGGTCCTGGGCGTCGGCGATGACCTGGGCGATGTCCTCGTCACCGCTGACGACGACGGCGTCGGCGACCCCGCCGTTGCGGGCGAGGGTCATCAGGTCGCGGTGGATCTCGGTGTCGACGCCCTCGCGGCGGCCGGGGCGGATGCGCGAGAGGCGGAGCTTGATGCCGGGCAGGTCGGCGAGGGCGTCGTGCTCGGGCGACCGGCGGCCCTCGACGGTCGCCTCGTACCAGTAGCAGCGCAGCAGCGGCAGGCCGGTCCGCTCGCGCGCCAGATTGCCGAGCAGCTGGAGAAGGCCGGCGTAGTCCCATGAGACGGACTCGCGACGGCGGGTTCCGTGCACCGCCATCGCGCCGTCCGCCAGGAGATAGCTGGCATCAACGAACAGCGCGCAGCGATCCACGCGACACCGCCCCTTCCTCGGCACGAGACCCTATATCGATGGCTTACGGGTGAACTTTCGAGCCGGCGAGCGACCTTGGGCAACCAAAGCGTAGTGAAGTCCGCGGCCGCCGTATGCCGATCCAGTAATTGGAGTCTCCTGAGGACTATGGGGCGAATGCGGCTTACTTTCATTCAGTTGGCCAGACCACTCCGGCGTGTCACGTTGACTCGGTCGCTCGCCACTGTAGGACGAGTCGCCTGACAACACTGCGTGACTTCCGAAGCTCGACAGTCAGTACGTCCGTTCGGCGACGGTATCACCCGATTCTGAAGCGGTGGGAACATCTCAGAGAGCGGAGATGAGGGCGGTGAGAGCCTCCGCCGTGGCACCGGGATCGATCACCGCCGAGAAGTGCGAAAACAGGCTTTCGCGGACCTCCCAGCCGCGCATCCGCGCCTGCCGTACTTGATCTTGGTAACGGTCCGAGGTGGCCAGGTATCCGCACGGCGCGTCCGGCCAGTCCTGAGCCATCGGCGGCTCCTCGGCGAGGAAGTCGCCACCGCGCTGACGCACCGTCACGCCGACCGGCACCTCTTCCTCCCGGTACGGGCGGCTCGTCCCCGGGCCGGGCAGCCGGGCGTCGAGGAAGACGTAGCCGCCCACGAGCCGGTGCGCCGCCCGCTGCGCCGCCCCGATGGGCGGCAGGAGCGGCCCCGCGTCGCCGTGCGCGACGAGCACCAGCGGCGGCCTGGCGCCGGCAGCGGTG
Source organism: Actinoallomurus iriomotensis (assembly GCF_030269445.1). Taxonomy (GTDB): domain Bacteria; phylum Actinomycetota; class Actinomycetes; order Streptosporangiales; family Streptosporangiaceae; genus Actinoallomurus; species Actinoallomurus iriomotensis. The sequence goes on along the minus strand of NZ_BSTJ01000009.1, from coordinate 352,862 downwards.
ATCTCCAGCGCGGCGCGCGCGACGTAACGGCCGGCGTACGGCGGCCGGTCGTCGTCGGTGACCTCCGGGACCACCACGTCGTACGCGCCGAGCGCCGCGGGCAGTGAGCCCCACGCCGACGCGGTGGTCAACGGACTGTGCAGGAGGACGAGCGTGCCCGGTGTCATGACTAAAGTTTCAGGCATGACGGACCGGGACGATCTCCTCGCGGAGATCAAGAGCAAGGCGGTCGTGCACGGCAGGGTGGTCCTGTCGTCCGGCCGGGAGGCCGATTTCTACGTCGACCTGCGACGGGTGACGCTCGACGGACGGGCCGCGCCGCTCGTCGGCCGGGCCATGCTCGACCTCACCGAGGACCTCGGGTACGACGCGGTCGGCGGGCTGACGCTCGGCGCCGATCCGGTCGCCACCGCGATGCTGCACGCGGCGGCCGCGCGCGGGCGGACGCTGGACGCCTTCGTCGTACGCAAGGAGGGCAAGGCACACGGGCTGCAGCGGCGCGTGGAGGGCCCCGACGTCGCGGGGCGGCGGGTGCTCGCCGTGGAGGACACCTCGACGACCGGCAACTCGGTGCTGACCGCCGTGGAGGCGCTGCGGGAGGCCGGCGCGGAGATCGCCGGCGTCGCCACCATCGTGGAGCGGGGAGCGCGGGAGCGCATCGCCGAGACGGGACTGGAGTACCGGTCGGTGTTCACGCTCGCCGACCTCGGGCTGGACTGAGCGCGCGCGATCGGAACACCGGGCTCACTGCCCGGTGGGCGCCTCGTACGTCTTGGCCTCGCCGTGGCGTCCCTGCGGCTGGACGTGCCCGTTGATCGTCACGGTGACGCCGCCGGCGTCCTGGACCGCGACGGTCAGCCGGGTGTCTTCGAAGATGCGGGTCTCGTTCTGGCGCAGGTTGCCGTTGAACTGGACATCGTTGGCGGGACCCGAGACGAACACCGGGCACTGCGCCGCCAGACAGCGGACGGTGATCCTGTTGCCCACCTGGCCGGAGGACGCGCTCGGCTTGGCCTCCGTGCTGGACGCCGCCGCGCTGCCGGCCTGCGACGGCGCGGCGTTCGACTTCTTCTCGTCCTTGCCGGTGAGCGCTCCCCACAGCGCCATGCCGCCGATGACGAGCAGGCCGCAGGCCAGCACGACGGCGAGCACCGCGATGGCGATGCGCGCGAGGCCCATTGGGTCCGACCGGTGACGTCCCACAGGGGGAGATTAGCGGTGACCGGGCCCCGTCAGCGACGGTGACGGCCAGTTGGTTGTTGCGTCTTGGGTGACTTGTACGAATCCTGACGGCGGCCGCGGAACACCTCACGCAACACCGGCACCACCGACAGCAGGACCGCCACTGCCACCACTGGCAGCACATACTTGTCGATTCCCTTGACCCGGTCGCCGAGGAAACGGCCGAGCAAGATGATCGCTTCGGTCCAGAGCACCGCACCGACGACATTCCACACAAAAAATCTGATCGCCGACATCTCGAGCATGCCGGCGAGCGGGTTGAGGAACGTGCGCACGACGGGGACGAACCGCGCCAGCACGACCGCCTTGGCGGGGCCGAACTTGTTGAAGTAGTGCTCCGCCTTGTCGACGTGCTCCTGGCGGAAGATTCGAGACTTCGGGCGTTCGAAGAGTTTCCGCCCGTATCTGGCGCCGAGGAAGTGCCCGACCTGCGCACCGGCGATGGCGGCCACGGGCGCGCCGATCATCAGCACCGGAAGCGGCAGCGGGTGCGCGAGCGTGGTGCCCGCCGCGGTGTAGATTCCGGCGGTGACGAGCAGCGTGTCGCCGGGCAAGAAGAACCCGACGAGCAACCCCGTCTCGGCGAAGATGATGACGAGGACTCCGATGAGCCCGAAGGCCTCGATGAGGGACTTGGGATCCATGACGTTCACGGCGAGAGCCACGCGCCGAGCGTACCGGTAGGTGTGGCCTGGTCTCGGCACGGCAACGATTTCGGGATACTGGAAGCGAGCCCGCCGGGAGCCACAGCCCTAAGGAAGGAAAAGTCATGCCCATCGCGACCCCTGAGGTCTACGCGGAGATGCTCGACCGGGCAAAACGTGAGGGCTTCGCCTACCCCGCGATCAACGTCACGTCGAGCCAGACGCTCAACGCCGCGCTGCGCGGCTTCGCCGAGGCCGAGAGTGACGGCATCGTCCAAGTGTCGACGGGCGGCGCGGAGTACCTCTCCGGCAGCACGGTCAAGGACATGGTCACCGGTGCCACGGCGCTGGCCGAGTACGCGCACGTCGTCGCCGACAAGTACCCGGTCAACATCGCGCTGCACACCGACCACTGCCCGAAGAACAAGCTCGACGGCTTCGTACGGCCGTTGCTGAAGATCTCGCAGGAGCGGGTGGCGGCCGGGCAGAACCCGCTGTTCCAGTCGCACATGTGGGACGGCTCGGCGGTGCCGCTGGAGGAGAACCTCTCCATCGCGGCCGAGCTGCTCGAAGAGGCGCGCAAGGCCAACATCGTCCTCGAGGTGGAGATCGGCGTCGTCGGCGGCGAGGAGGACGGCGTCGTCGGAGAGATCAACGAGAAGCTGTACAGCACGGTCGAGGACGCCATGGCGACCGTCGAGGCGCTCGGCCTCGGCGAGCGCGGGCGCTACCTCCTCGCCGCGACCTTCGGCAACGTCCACGGCGTCTACAAGCCGGGCCACGTCAAGCTGCGGCCCGAGGTGCTGAAGGAGATCCAGGACGCGGTGGCCGCCAAGCACGGCCAGGAGAAGCCGTTCTACCTGGTCTTCCACGGCGGTTCCGGGTCCACGCTGGAGGAGATCCGCGAGGCGGTCTCGTACGGCGTCGTGAAGATGAACATCGACACCGACACCCAGTACGCCTTCACGCGGCCGGTCGCGGACCACATGTTCAAGAACTACGACGGCGTGCTCAAGATCGACGGTGACGTGGGCAACAAGAAGACCTACGACCCGCGGTCGTGGGGCAAGGCGGCGGAGCAGGGCATGGCCGAGCGCATCAGCCACGCCTGCGAGAACCTCCTGTCCTCGGGCAAGAAGCTCGGCTGACACGACGGTTTCGACGGTGGGCGGCCGCGTCCGGCGCCGCCCACCTGGAGCCTGCCCGCCGAAGAATCCCGATCAGCGGGATAGGAGATCTGCCGCGGATTGGGCAGGATGTGCACATGGAGCAACAGAACCTCCTCGGAGGGCCGCCCGCGACCGAGCTTCCGGACAACCCGGAGGCCCGCCAGGCTCTCGAGGCCGGCGTGGACCCGTTCGAAGTGGCCGCCAGATTCCCCGACAACCCGGCGGCGTGGGCCGAACTCGCCGACCGCGCGTTCGCCAACGGCGACGTCATCGAGTCCTACGCGTACGCCCGCACCGGTTACCACCGGGGGCTGGACCAGCTGCGCCGTGCCGGGTGGAGGGGCCACGGCCCGATTCCGTGGCAGCACGAGCCCAACCGCGGGTTCCTGCGGTCCCTGCACGCCCTCGGGCGTGCGGCCGCCGCGATCGGTGAGGAGGAAGAGGCCGACCGCTGCCGGACGTTCCTGCGGGACAGTAGCTCCGCCGCCGTCGAGGTTCTCGCCACCTGACCGGCTTCTCCCGTTTTCTTGGTGGCCATCCGGCGGGTACGCTCTGATCGCAAGAGCCCCTGTCGCTGCTTGCGCAGGGGCTTCGTCGATGTCAGGGAGTATTCCGATGCCGGCCATCGTGCTCGTCGGCGCCCAGTGGGGTGACGAAGGCAAGGGCAAGGCCACCGACATCCTCGGCGGCGACGTCGACTATGTCGTGCGATACCAGGGCGGGAACAACGCGGGACACACGGTCGTCATCGGCGACCAGTCGTACGCGCTGCACCTGCTGCCGTCGGGGGTGCTCTCCCCCGACGTCATACCGGTCATCGGCAACGGCGTGGTGATCGACCCGGGTGTGCTGTTGGAGGAGATCGACGTACTGGAGGGGCGCGGCATCTCGTGCGACCGCCTGTTGATCTCCGCCAACGCGCATCTGATCATGCCCCATCACAAGGCCCTCGATAAGGTCACCGAGCGTTACCTGGGCAAGGCTCAGATCGGCACCACGGGCCGCGGCATCGGCCCGGCGTACGGCGACAAGATCGCGCGGATGGGCATCCGGGTGCAGGACCTGCTCGACCCGGGCATCCTGCGGCAGAAGCTCGAGCTCGCGCTGCGCGACAAGAACCAGATCCTCGCCAAGGTCTACAACCGGCGGGCGATCGAGATCGACGCGATCGTGCAGGAGTTCGTCGCCTACGGCGAGCGGCTGGCACCGCACATCGCCGACACCTCGCTGGTGATCAACCGCGCGCTGGACGACGACAAGGTCGTACTGCTGGAGGGCGCGCAGGGCACGCTCCTCGACGTCGACCACGGCACGTACCCGTTCGTCACCTCCTCCAGCCCGACCTCGGGCGGCGCGTGCGCGGGCTCGGGCGTCGGCCCGACGCGCATCGGCAAGGTGATCGGCATCCTGAAGGCCTACACGACCCGCGTCGGCTCGGGCCCGTTCCCGACCGAGCTGCTGGACGAGACCGGCGACTGGCTGCGCAAGACCGGCGGGGAGTACGGCGTCACGACCGGCCGCAACCGGCGCTGCGGCTGGTTCGACGCGGTGATCGCCCGGTACGCGACCCGCGTCAACGGCGTCACCGACTACTTCCTGACCAAGCTGGACGTCCTGTCCGGCCTGGAGAAGGTCCCGGTCTGCGTGGCGTACGACATCGACGGCGAGCGCTGTGACGAGCTGCCGATGACGCAGACGGGCTTCCACCACGCGAAGCCGATCTACGAACACCTGGACGGCTGGCAGGAGGACATCTCCAGCGCGAAGGTCTTCGACGACCTGCCGGAGAAGGCGCGCGACTACGTCCGCGCGCTGGAGGAGATGGCGGGCGCGCAGATCTCGGCCATCGGCGTCGGTCCCGGCCGCGACCAGACCATTCAGGTCCGCTCGCTCCTCTGACGGCGGCCCCGGCCGGCACTCGCTCAGCCGACCGGGGAGGTCCGCGCCCGCTGCGCCTCGCCGGCCTCTCCCGTACCGTCGGTACGGGAGAGACGGCCGGGCCACCAGAAACCGCGGCCGAGGATGGTCACCAGCGCGGGCACCAGCACGGTGCGGACCAGCAGTGTGTCCAGCAGCACGCCGAACCCGACGATGATCCCGATCTCGGTCAGGGTGATCAGGGGCAGCACGCCGAGGACGGCGAAGACCGCGGCGAGCAGGACGCCTGCGCTGGTGATCACCCCGCCGGTGACCGCCAGCGCGGTCAGCACGCCCGCTCTGGTGCCCTGCCGAGTGGCCTCCTCGCGGGCCCGGCTGACGAGGAAGATGTTGTAGTCCACGCCGAGCGCCACCAGGAACAGGAAGGCGAGCAGCGGCACGGAGGTGTCCAGCGCCGGGTACCCCAGCCAGTGGGTGAAGGCGAAGTTCGCGCCGCCGATCGCGGCGGCGAAGCTCGCCACGACGGTGAGCACCAGCAGCACCGGCCCGACGAGGGCCCGCAGCAGGCCCACGAGAATGATCAGCACGACGGCGAGGACGAGCGGGATGATGACCTTCTGGTCGCGGGCGGCGGCGTCCCTGGTGTCCAGATCGGTGGCGACCGTGCCCCCGACGACCGCCTCGGCTCCGGGCACCGCGTGCACCCGGTCGCGGAGGACGCGGACCGCCGTGTAGCTCGCGTCGGTGTCGGGCTGGGCGCGCAGCACGGCGGTGATCCGGACGTCGCGCGCGCCCTTCTCGGCGATCGTGCCGTCCGCGACGCCGGGGCTCCGGCGCACGACCGCCAGCACGCGCTCCGCCTGGGCCGGCACGGTGATCACGCTGACCGGGTCGGCCTCGCCGGCGGGGAAGTGCGCCGACAGGGTGGCCAGCCCGTCGATCGACTCGGCCTTCGTACGGAACCGGTCGGCCTGGGAGAGGCCGAGGTGGGCGCCGGACAGGCCGGCGGCCAGCGCGGCGAGCAGGACGATCGACGCGGCCGCGACGACGCGCGGACGGCGGGCGACGCCCCAGCCGAGCCGTGCCCACACGCCGCCGGTACGGCCGGTGAGGTGGTCGTCGCGACCGTCGGCGCGGGGCACGAGCGGCCAGAACAGCCCGCGTCCGCAGATGACGAGCGCGGCGGGCAGCGCCGACAGGCCGAAGAACAGGGCGCAGAGCACGCCGATCGCACTGGCGACGCCGATGCCGGTGTTGCTGGGCAGCGTCGCCAGGAGGAGGCAGGCGAGGCTCAGGGCGACGGTGACGCCGCTGGCGATGATGCTGGGCCCCGCCCGCCGGACCGCACGCCGCATCGCGTCGTGCCGGTCGGCGTCGCGGCGGAGCTCCTCGCGGTAGCGGGCGATGAGCAGCAGGGCGTAGTCGGTGCCGGCGCCGAAGACGAGAACCTCGACGATGCCGACCGTCGCGTTGGAGACGTTCAGCCCGCTGTGCCGGCTGAGCACGGCCACCAGGGCGGAGGTCACCTGGTCGGCGACGCCGACGGTGAGGAGCGGCACCAGCCAGAGCCACGGGCTGCGGTAGGTGATGATCAGCAGCAGCGCCACCACGGCGACCGTCGTGAGGAGCAGCGTGAGGTTGGCGCCGTCGAAGACTCCCGCCAGGTCGGCGGTGATGCCCGCCGGCCCGGTGACCTGGGCGGTGACACCGGGCGGCAGGCCGGCGCGCGCGGCCGCCCGTACGCGGTCGACCGTCGCGGCGAGCTCGGTCGAGGCGGTGTCGCGGGGCAGTGGCACGGCCACGGTCGCGGCCCGGCCGTCATCGGACTTTCGCGCCGGCGTCACCACCGTGCCGCCCCGCGCCGCCCGCGCGATCCCGGCGCGCTGCGCGGAGATCACCGTGAGATCCGCGCCGGTCAGCCGGCCGGACGCGCGGGCGTAGACGATCACCGCGGCCGTGACCTTGCCCGAGGGCAGCTCCCGCTGGAGCCGCGCCGCGCGGCTGGACTCGGCCGAGGCCGACAGTCCCGCGGACGGGTCGTCGGAGACCTTGGGCGAACCACCGAACGCGATCATCAACCCGCCGAGCGCCATCGTGACGATCAGGACCACCCACGCGGTGCGACGCCCGGAGACGAACGAGGCCAGTCGTTCTCCCATGCTTCCCACCAGATCACTCGACGATAAAGTAACTTCACCGTGAAGCTATCTTATTCTTGAGGGGAACGTCGAACCGATCCCGGAGCGTCCGTGCCACCCACCGATTCACCCTCCCGCGATGACCTGGACGTTCTGCTGCGCCGCTACTCGGTCGAAGCGGACCGGATCGGCCGGGCCTTCTGCGAGCGCCACGGCATGCACCGCACCGACTTCCAGGCGCTCGGGATCGTCATGGACGCCGAACGCCGCGGCGCGCCCATCACCCCCGCCGGTCTCGCCCGCGCGCTCTCGATGACGACCGGAGCCGTCTCCGCCGCGATCGACCGCCTCGAACGCACCGGCCACCTGCGCCGCAGCCGCGAGTCGGCCGACCGGCGCCTGGTCCACCTGCACTACACCCCCGAGGGCATGGCGCTCGCGCGGGACTTCTTCCTCCCGCTCGGCGAGCGGGCCGCCGAGGTCCGGTCCCACTTCTCCGCCGAAGAGCTGGACACCGTCGCCCGCTACCTGGCGAAGATGAACGCCGCCCTGGGCGAGCACCACCGGTCGCTGGCCGCCACGCGTCCCACCACCTGAGCGCACGTTTCCCGATCGCCCGGCACCCCCTACGCTGATCGGCGTGGAGATCCAGGGGCATCGTGGTGCGCGGGGGCTGTGGCCGGAGAACACCCTGCCGGGGTTCGCGCGGACGCTGGAGCTCGGCGTCGACGTGGTGGAGCTGGACGTCGGCCTGACCGCCGACGGCGTGCCGGTGCTGCACCACGACCAGGCGCTGCGCGGCGACACCGTACGCGACCGTGAGCCGTGCCGGCCGGGGGACCCGATGTACCCCTATGTCGGCCGGCCGATACGCGAGCTCACGCTCGCGCAGGTCAAGACCGTCGACGCGGGTGTCCCGCATCCGCGGTTCGCCGAGACGCAGACGCCGCTGCCCGGGGCCCGGGTGCCCACGCTGGCCGAGGCCTGCGAGCTCTTCGCCCCGCACGACGTACGGCTCGCCGTCGAGATCAAGACCGACCCGTCCTGGCCCGAGGTCGAGACGATCACCACCGCCGCCGTGAAGGTCCTCGACTCCTACGGGCTCACCGAGCGTTCGCGGCTTCTGGCGTTCGACTGGCGGGTCCTCGGCGTCGCCCGCGGGCTGCTGCCCAGCGGCGAGCGGATCGCGCTGGTCGAGCCGGACACACTCGAAGCATCGTGGATGGCCGGGCACGACCCGGCCGGCGGCCTGGTCGCCGCCGCGGCGGCCGCGGGCGCCACGATGATCTCGCCCAAGCGGGTCATGGTCACTCCGGAGCTGGTCGCCGCCGCGCACGACCGCGGGCTGGCCGTGGTCGTGTGGACGGTGAACGACCCGGTCGAGATGGCGCGGTACGTCGCGTTCGGCGCCGACGCCATCGTCACGGACTACCCGGATCGCCTCCGCGACGTGGTCGGCCGCCGAGAGTGAGACCGTGGTCATCCGTGTCCTGCGGTCGCGATGGCGTGGCGCGTTCGCCGTCGTCGCCCTTGTGCCGTGGGGCCTCGGGTTGCCCCTGGCGGCCGTGGCCTTCGTCCTGGACGCCGTCGCGGGAGAAGGGGGGCCGCTGGAACTCACCGTCGCGGTGCTCGGTGGCGCGGCGTCCGCCGTCACCGTGCCGGCGCAGGCGCAGACGGTACGCGCGCTGGTGAGCCGCCCCCGCCTCGCCCTCGGCCCGGAGGCACTGGTCGTCCACGACGCGGCCCTGCTCCGCGGGGCGGCCCGGATCCGACGCGAGATCATCGCCGGGGCCGAACGCCTGGACGGGAGCGCTCAGGCCGGGTACGACACCGCCGAGCTGTCGCCGTACCGCGAGCCGCTGAACGTGGCGATCCTCCTGACCGAGGAGCACATCTTCACATCGGCCAGGCGCCGCCGGGGCGGCACCTGGATCTGGCTCGTACCCCGCAGGCACGAGAGGCCGCCGCGGTTCCCGGAGCCGGGCGACCGCCACCGGCGGATCCACATGCGCGCCGCCGACCCGGCCGCCGCCGTCACGGCGATCAACGATTGGGTCTCCTGCCCCACGGCCGGCCGGTACGGCGGATGCGACCGCTCGCGGCTGCCGGCCGCGGTCAGTGTGGACGGTGAACGATCCGGCGGAGAGCGCCCGGTACGCCGCGTCCGGCGGCGACGCCGTCGTCACGGGCCACCCTGACCGCCTCCGTACGATGCCGCGCCGGGAGGAGCGTCAGCCGAACTCGTCCAGCAGCCGGTAGAAGGCGATCTTCTGGGGGTCCGGCGCGATGCCGTAGCGGTCGAGAAAGCGCTCGGCCGCCCATGGGCCGTACTGCGCGTTGTAGCGGGCGGTCAGCGAACGCGTGACGATCGCCAGGTCGGTCCAGCGGTCCGCGACGCCGAGGCGGTCGGTGTCGATCACGCCGGTCACCTCGCACGTTCCGGGGTCGAACAGCACGTTCGGCACGCACAGGTCGCCGTGGCAGACCGCCTGGTCCTCCTCGCGGGGCCGGGTGGCGAGGAGCTCGGCGACCAGTTCCTCGCGGGTCCGGCCGCGGCGTTCGTCGTCCAGGCCGGCCAGGTCGAACTCGGCCGCCAGCGCCCACGGGACGGTCACCGCGAGCCGCCGGTCGAACGGGCAGTCCGCGACCGGCAGGGTGTGCAGGGCCCGCGTCAGGTCGGCGAGCGCGTCGACGACGCGCGGGCGATCCGCCACCGGCCACGGCTCGGCCGCCGACCGGCCGGGCACCTCGGCGGTGACCAGCAGCCCGGGCCGGCAGTCGAGCACTTCGGCGGCGGGAACGCCCTGCCGCCGCAGCCACGCCAGGCGCTCGCCCTCCGCCACGAGATCGATCCGCGGGTCGTCGGACTCCTTGCGATAGACCCCGCCGTGGCGGCTGACCCGCGCCCCGCCCCGGCCGATCGAGACCCTCTCCCACACGGGCCCGGCAGGCCGGTCAGAGCCAGCCGGTGCGGCGGAAGCGGCGGTAGAGCGTGAAACAGGAGGCCGCGATGATGCCGAGCACCAGCGCGTAGCCGTACTTCCAGTGCAGCTCCGGCATGTGGGAGAAGTTCATCCCGTAGATGCCGGTGATCGCGGTCGGCAGCGCGAGGATCGCCGCCCATGCGGAGATCTTGCGCATGTCGTGGTTGTCGGTGACGGTCACCTGGGTGAGGTGCGCCTGCAGGATCGGGGTGAGCAGCTCGTCGCACGACTCGACCTGTTCCCGTACGCGGGAAAGGTGGTCGTCGACGTCGCGGAAGTACTCCCGGATCTCCGCGGGCACGAACCGGCGGCTCGCCAGGTTGCGCATCGGGCCGGCCAGCGGGCCGACGGCGCGCTTGAGGTGGATGACCTCGCGCTTGAGACGGTAGATCCGCTCGGCCTGGTTGGTGGCGTCGGCGGAGAAGACGCACTCCTCGACGTCGTCGATGTCCTCCTGCACGGCCGCGGCGACGGAGATGTACTCGTCCACCACCCGGTCGGCGATGGCGTGCAGGACGGCGGCCGGGCCCAGGGCGAGCCGCTCGGGGCTCTCCTCCAGCCGCATGCGCACCGGGCCGAGGGCGCCATGGTCGCCGTGGCGCACGGTGACGACGAAGTCGGGGCCGCAGAAGATGGCGATCTCGCCGGTCTGCACGACGTCGGCGTCGCCGCGCTCGACGTAGCCGACCGTCTTCATCACGAAGAACTGCACGTCGTCGTAGCGCTCGAACTTGGGGCGCTGGTGGGCGTGGATGGCGTCCTCGACGGCGAGCGGGTGCAGGCCGAACACCTCGGCCAGCCGCTCGAGCTCGGACGCGTCCGGCTCGTGCAGGCCGACCCACACGAAGCGGCTCTCCGCGTCGGTGTGCAGGTTGGTGGCGTATTCGGAGGACTGCGGGGCGCGTACGAGCTGCACGGCGTCCGCGACGTCGGGGGTGTCGACGCGCTTGCCGTCGATGTAGGCGGCCCAGTCGATGACGGCCGAGCTCCGGCGGGCGGCGACGCGAGGGGCGCCGCGCCCGGGGCGGGCCAGTGGCTTGAGGAGAACGCGGGTAGCGCGGGTCGGACGAACCTTTGTCATGGCCATGGGGGGTCCTTCCCCGGCCCGGCACACGCGCCTGTCCGCGCGTCAGCCCGAGCTAGAACGGGGAGCGCGCGCAGCGAGCGGCCGGACGCCGAGTAGAGGGGGTGGTACTAGGAGGAATCTCGGCGTTTCCGCAAGGATCACCAGGACTCATCACAACCACCTCCTTAGGTCCGTTGGCGCCAGAGCCGAGCTCAAGGCTATACCGGGTAAGAAGACGCCCGTATGGGGCTCCGGGTTCACATGGTGCCCGAACTTTTTGTCGGGCCCCCCGGTCGCCGTCGGTGAACGACCGACCGGCATACCCCCGCTACAACAACCTCATCGTCCCATCGCTTCCCTCCTGGTGATCGGGCACTGCGGGGTATCCGGTTCTGGATAGGCTCTGGGGGTGCGAGTCCTCGTTCTCGGCTCGGGCGGACGCGAGCATGCCCTGATCCGCTCCCTCGCCCTTGATCCCAATGTCACCGCGTTGCACTGTGCCCCCGGCAACCCCGGCACGGCCGCACTCGCGGACAACCACGTCCTCGATCCGACCGACCCGGTCGCCGTGGTCGAGCTCGCGCAGCGGCTCGACACCCGGCTGGTGGTGATCGGACCCGAGCTTCCGCTGGTCCACGGGGTCGCCGACGCCGTACGCCGGGCGGGGCTGCTGTGCTTCGGACCCGACCGCGAAGCGGCGAAGATCGAGGGCTCCAAGGCGTTCGCCAAGGAGGTCATGGCCGAGGCCGGGGTCCCGACCGCGGCCGCACGCGTCTGCGAGGACTCCGGCCAGGTACGCGAGGCCCTCGACGAGTTCGGGCCGCCGTACGTGGTCAAGGACGACGGCCTCGCCGCGGGCAAGGGCGTCGTCGTCACCGACGACCGTGAACTCGCCGAGCGGCACGCGGACTCCTGCGACCGGGTGGTCGTCGAGGAGTACCTCGACGGCCCCGAGGTCTCGGTGTTCGCGCTGACCGACGGCGTCACCGTGGTGCCGCTGCTGCCGGCACAGGACTTCAAGCGCGCCCTCGACGGCGACGAGGGCCCCAACACCGGCGGCATGGGCGCCTACGCTCCGCTGCCCTGGGCGCCGCCGGACCTGGCCGCCCACGTGGTCGAGCGGATCATCCAGCCGACCGTCGACGAACTGCGCCGCCGCGAGACGCCGTACGTCGGCGTGCTGTACGCGGGACTCGTGCTGACCACCGACGGGCCGCGCGTGATCGAGTTCAACGCCCGGTTCGGCGACCCGGAGACCCAGGTCGTCCTCGACCGGCTGGCCACGCCCCTGGGCGGCCTGCTGGAGGCCTGCGCGGTCGGCAGCCTCGACTCGGCACCGCCGATCGAGTGGCACCCCGGCGCCGCCGTCACCGTCGTGATCGCCGCGGAGAACTACCCGGAGAAGCCCGTCACGGGCGACCCGATCGCCGGTCTGGAGGAGGCCGCCGAGGTCGAGGGCGCGTACGTCCTGCACGCGGGCACCAAGCTCGAACGCGGCCTCCCGGTCACCGGTGGCGGCCGGGTGCTCAACGTGGTCGGCACCGGCCCCGACGTCGCGACGGCCCGCGCACGCGCCTACGCGGCCGTCGACCGCGTCCGGTTGCGCGGCGCCCACTACCGCACCGACATCGCCGCACGCGCCTGAGTCCGGCGATGGATCTCCTCTACGACCACCGGTTCGACTGCTCCTAGAGGTCCGGCGACCCGCGACGACCGGCTCCAGGGCCGGACCTGGGAGACTGTGAGGGTGATCGAGCGCTACACCCTCCCGGAGATGGGCCGCGTCTGGAGCGACGCGCACAAGTACGAGCTGTGGTGCAAGGTGGAAACCCTTGTGCTGGAGGCGCACGCGAAGGCGGGCACGGTCCCGGCCGACGCCGTCGAGCCGGTGCGTTCCGCTCCGCCACCGGCGCCCGAGCGGGTCGCCGAGATCGAGGCGACCACCCAGCACGACGTGATCGCGTTCCTCAGCGCCTGGGCGGACAACACCGTGCCGCGCGAGGCCGCCGCGTACGTCCACTTCGGCATGACCTCCTCGGACCTGCTCGACACCGCGCTGGCGCTCCAGCTCACCGAGGCCACCGACCTGCTGCTGGTCAAGGCGGACGCGCTGGTGGCGGCGCTGCGCGACCACGCTCTGGAGCACCGCGACACGCTGCGCGTCGGCCGTACGCACGGCATCCACGGCGAGCCCGACGTGTGGGGGCACCGGGTGGCCGACTTCGCGTTCGCGATGGCGCGCTCGCGCGACCGGCTGCGGCGGGCCCGCGAGGCCGTCGGGGTCTGCGCGATCTCCGGCGCGGTCGGCACGTACTCCAACATCGACCCGGAGGTGGAGCGGTACGTCGCGGAGGCGCTCGGGCTGCGGCCCGCGGACGTGTCCACGCAGGTGGTCATGCGCGACGGCATCACCGAGTGGGCGTCCGCGCTGGCGATCATGGCGACCGTGTGCGAGGCGATCGCCCTGGAGGTGCGGCACGGCCAGCGCACGGAGGTGCGCGAGCTGTGGGAGCCGTTCGGCCGGGGGCAGAAGGGTTCCTCCGCCATGCCGCACAAGAAGAACCCGATCATGTCCGAACGGCTGGCGGGCATGGCGCGGATCGTGCGCGCCCAGGTCACGCCGGTGATGGAGGGCATACCGCTGTGGCACGAGCGGGACATCTCCCACTCCTCCACCGAGCGGATCGCGCTGCCGGACGCCTCGATCGCGCTCGACTACATGCTCAACCTGACGCAGCGGCTGGTCACCGGCCTCGTCGTCGACCGCGAGCGGATGCGGGCCAACCTCGACTCCACCGGCGGCCTGATCTACACGAGCACGGTGCTGCTCGAACTGGTGAACGCCGGGATGTCGCGTGACGACGAGGCGTACCCGCTGGTCCAGCGCGCGGCGATGGAGACCTGGGAGACCGGGGTGCCGTTCCGGGAGACCCTGCGCCGCCACGCCACGGACGCCGGGCAGACCCTCGACGAGGCGCGGCTCGACGAGGTGTGCCGCCCGGAGCGTTACGTCGAACGGCTGTCGGGGATGTTCGACCGCCTGGCGGCACTGACGTGAGAGCGGTCGTCCGGGAGCTCACCGTCTATCCCCTGAAGAGCGGCGGGGGGACCGGGCTGACGACCGCCGAGGTGACCCCGACGGGCATCCGGTACGACCGCGAGTTCATCCTCATCCGGCCCGACGGGGCGCGGCTGTCCCAGCGCGAGGTGCCCCGCATGGCGCGGCTGCGGCCCTCCTACGACGGCCAGAAGCTCGTCGTGGACGCCCTGGACGCGGTGACGCCCCTCGTCCACGAGGCACGCTCCGACGGGCCGCTCCGCGAGGTCCGGCTGCCGCGTACGACGTGCCAGGGTGTCGACCAGGGCGACGAGGCGGCCGACTGGTTCGGGGCCCTCCTCGACGTCGAGTGCCGCCTCGTACGGTTCGCGGGCCGCCGGGAGACGTCGCGCGGCGGGGGCACGGTCGCCTACGCCGACGGCTATCCGCTCCTCGTGATCTCGGCCGAGTCGCTGGCGGACCTGAACGGCCGGCTCGATGAGCCGCTGCCGATGGACCGCTTCCGTCCCAGCATCGTCGTCGAGGGCCTCGGCCCCTTCGGCGAGGACTCGGTGCGGCGGCTGTGGATCGGCCCGGTGGAGATCGAGCTCGTCCGGGCCTGCGACCGCTGCGTGATCACCACCACGGACCAGGAGACGGGCCTGCGCGGCCGCGAACCGCTGCGCACGCTCGCGACCTACCGCACGGCGCGCGACGAGGACGGCAGCCGCGGGGTGTTCTTCGGCCAGAACGGCATCCCGCGCACCTGTGGCACCATCCGTGTAGGTGACACCGTACGGGCCTCGCCCTCGAGCACGCCCTCCTGAGACGGCGGCGCGACTCGGAAGGAGACGCCGATTTCCTCCGTCGAACGCACCGTCTTCGAGAGAGCCGCGGAGTACTTTCGCGCCGTGCCCGGCGCCGCGGACTTCGGCGCGCTCCACTCGCCGTCGCCCGCCCGGGTCGGCGTCCCCAGCACATTCCTGTCCGGCGTCTACGGCGCCCGGCTCAGGGTCGTCGGAAGCTCACAGGTCACCCTCCGGCACCTCATTGACCTGGAGGACGTCCCCGGCCCCTTCCACGCCCATGTCGCCGAATACCTCAGGGGTCATCCCGAGGGCGGTATCGACATCGTCGACGGCCCGGTCACCGACGTCATGCCCGAGCTGCGTGGACAGACCCCGCGCGGCTGGCCGGCAGGCTCGACGTGGGCGCAGGTGCCAGGACTGCTCGACACTGAGACGCGACGGCTGGTCATCAGCGGCCATGACCGCCCACGGCTCTCGGCGCTCCATGAGTTCGGCCATGCCGTCGACTTCGCCGGCGGCCTCTGGTCCGGCTCGAAAGAGTTCACCGACCTGTACGACCGGCTCGGAGCGCTGTCGCCTTACCGCGCTCAGCCCGGCGTCGCCGGACGGCAGGAGACCTTCGCCGATGCCTTCGCGGCCTGGGCGCACCATCGCCACTGGTCGGACGACGCCCGCGCTCTGAGCATCGCGGACACGCTCGACCTCAGCGCCGACAAGAAGCACATGAGCATCGCGCTCGACCGCTACTTCTCCACCTTGCAGGACAGCCTTTAGCCATCGAGACCGAAGAGGAGGCCGAACGTGCGGGCGACACGGAACCCCGACGGCACCCTGACGGTGCCGATGCGCGCCGAGACCGGCGGGATCATCGGTGACGCTCTGGTCACCATCGGTCCGGACCACCCCGACTACGAGGCGTGGGATGCCTGGCTTCGCCGGGTCGAGGCGGAGGACGGGGCCTGAGCGGGCGATGGATCACCGGTCGCCGGTGGGCGCAGCGCAGGTCAGACCGGTGACCCGGACCGTGGTTCCGCGGATCATGACCAATGATCCTTTGCTCGAGCTTTATGTCGCGCACCGTTCCAGACGGCGGGCGGTCACGCCGCGGTCCGAGAACCTGTGACCGCGCCGTGACCGCCGGTTCCGGCCGTGCCACGGGCGGCCGAAACGTGACCGCCACCACTCGCGTCGGAGCGGCGTGAGCGCGACCGCCGCTGTGCGGGTTCGTCAGCCATCGCAGCGGCCGCAGGGATGCCAGGGCCCTGCGGCGTTCCTGCAGCCAGAACGGCATCCCGGGCACGTTTGACAACATTTGCCCAGGTGACGCCGTATGGGCCTCTACGCGGCGTTCGCCCTCATGAGACACTCGAAGAACATGAAGAACCGCCGGCGACACCTGAGACCGTCATCACCGGGTCCGAACCAATCCCCGGCCGGGGGTCTCTAAGAGATCGAGTGGGCGAACAAGACCGGATGTTTCGGTCATGCCACAGCAGACCCGGTGGAATACTGTGCCCCACGCGGCACACACCGTGTGTGGGCACTCGTGACCCGCTGACGACAGACGAGCGGGCAGGTCAAGTCAATCCCCGCATCAAAGGAGTATCGGCGCTATGAGCTTGGGCCACGAGGTCCGTTACCGCGTACGAGGCGGCCGCGAGCTGCGCGGCACCGTGTTCGTGCAGGGCGCGAAGAACGCCGTCCTGCCCATGATCGGGGCGTCGCTGATGGCGACGAAGGGCCGTACGGTCCTGCGCAACGTCCCGATCATCGAAGACGTACGGCGAGCCGTCGAGCTGGCCCAGGCGATCGGGGCCAAGGCCGAGCTGCACGAGGCCGAGCGCACCCTCGTGATCGACGCCTCCACGCTGACCAGCCCGGTGCTGCCCGCCGACATCGCCGCCCGCTTCCGCGGCTCCTTCCTGTTCGTGCCGGCGCTGCTGCACCGGCTCGGCGAAGCGGTCATCGAGGGGGTCGGCGGCTGCAATCTCGGCAGCCGCAACCTGGACTTCCACTACAACGGCTTCAAGCGCATGGGCGCCACGGTGACCGAGCAGGTCACCGACGACGGCACCGGCTCGATCCACGTCAAGGCGGGCCACCTGCAGGGCGGCACGCTCTACCTCGACACGCCGTCGCACACCGGCACCGAGAACCTCCTCATGGCGGCCTCGCTGGCCCACGGCACCACGCTGATCAAGAACTGCGCGCTGGAGCCCGAGGTCCTCGACGTCATCACGCTGCTGCAGCGCATGGGCGCGCGGATCACCGGCGGCGGCACCGGCTTCATCACCGTCGAGGGCGTCGACCGGCTCACCGCGGTCGAGCACACGGTCATGCCGGACCGGATCGACACGGGCGTGCTGGTGATGGCCGCGGCCATCAGCGGCGGGGAGATCAGCCTCGTCGGCGCGTCGCTGGAGCATCTCGGGGTGGCGGGCGACAAGCTGGAGCAGATGGGCGTGGAGTTCCACTCCCAGGGCGCGGTGCTCCAGGTCCGCCGCGACCGGCCGCTGCGGCCGATCAACGTCATCACCGACGAGTACCCCGGCTTCGCCACCGACCTGCAGTCGCCGATCATGGCGCTGTCGTCGCAGGCCGAGGGCGAGAGCTACATCTACGAGCGGATCTTCGACGGCCGCTTCAAGCTGGCCGAGGAGCTCGTGCGGATGGGCGCCGACGTCGAGGTGAACGGCAACCGCGCGAAGGTTCACGGAGTGACCCCGCTGCGCGGCGCCGAGGTGGTCGCGCACGACCTGCGTACCGGCAGCGCTCTGGTGCTCGCGGGCCTGGCCGCCGAGGGCGAGACCACGATCACGTCGGCCTACTACATCGACCGGGGCCACGCGCACGTCGCGGAGCGGCTCACGGCGCTCGGCGCGGAGATCGAACGTATCGCCTGACGCGTACTGACCGGTATCTGTCAGACGCGTACCCGACGGTTTGTTACCTGTCCGGTTAGTAATAAGTTCCTCACCGGATCCGCCCTACTAGTAGTTTTTCAACGTGCTCTTAACCGATTTTGCTCAGAGGCGTCACATCTCGTGGTCTCCGGCCGATCTGCCCAATGGAGGAATGAAGTACACGGAGGCAGGGGCTGTCGACCGGACAGGGGCGTCAAAGGTATGAGTCATGCGTTGGGTGAAGGCCGTCCAAGGGCGGACGTTATCGGGGTCAAGCGACTGGCCTCACCGGCCCGAAACCACCCGCGATCGCTCGAAGCCAGGAGGGGGCTTACATGAGCGGTCCGCGGAGTGGTTCGGTAACTCCGGATCTGACAATCGGGGTCGTCGGTCCTCATGACCTGGTCGAGCGGGTCATGCTCATGGGCCACGGCCCGACATCGGTGCCGAGCCGGCTCGTCGCGGCGGCGTACCGCGACGAGCAGGAGGCGGCGGACAAGGTCGTACGGCTCGGGTCGGGGGTGGACGTCTGCCTCTTCGCGAGCCCGGTGCCGTACGAGTTCGCCCGCAAGGCGGGCGTGCTCACGATGCCCGCGACGTACGTGCCGCTGAACGGAGCCGCCCTGCAGGGCGCGCTCCTGCGGGCGTCGCTCGACGAGCGGCACGAACCCGAGCGGGTGAGCATCGACGTGCTCACCCGTGCCGAGGTCGAAGAGGCCTTCAGCGAGATCGACCTCAACACCGATCACGTGCACTTGCGCGAAGAGGCCGCCGGGCCGGGCACGCTGGCCGCGTTTCACGAGCGTCTTTGGCGGCGCGGCGCCACAAGTGTTGCGCTCACTTGCGTACACGCGACCGCCGAGCGGCTGGAGCTGGCCGGCGTGCCGACGCTGCGGATCCGGCCGACGGGCGCCGCGATCCGTTCGGCGCTGCAGACCTCGGCGCTGCTCGGGGCGCACCACCGTCTGGAGGAGTCCCAGCTCGTCGTCGTCCTGGTGGACGTGCCGACGCTGCGCGAGACCCCCCGGCGGGTCACGCCGCGCTACTGGCGCGAGGAGCTGAAGCTGTCGCTGCAGCGGCTCCTCCTCCAGGAGGCGCACCGGATGAGCGCCGCGGTGTGGCCGCTCGACGACCACAGCTACCTGGTCACCGCCACCCGTGGTTCGATCGCGGCGGCGACCGAGGGCTTCCGCACCCCGCCCTTCGTCGAGCGGGTACGCGAGGAGCTGGGTCTGGCCATCGAGGTGGGCATCGGCATGGGCCGTACGGCCCAGGAGGCGGAGAGCCACGCGCGGGCGGCGCTGGCACGGTCGCAGACCTCACAGCGGGCGCAGGGCTTCGCGCTCGACCGCGACGGGCGGGCGCTCGTGCCCGCGCCCCGCACCCCGCCGCGCGCACAGGCCCCGGCCAAGCCGAAGGGCCTGGAGATCCTCGCGCGGCTGGCCGACCGGCTCGGCGACCAGGAGCAGCCGCTCATCGTGGACGCGGAGAACGCCGGGAACATGCTCGGCGTGACCCCGCGCACCGCGCGCCGGCTGCTGCGGACCCTGGTGGAGGAGGGTCTCGCCTGGCCGCTGCCGCCCAACCGCACTCCTCAGCCGGGCCGGCCACGGCAGCTCTACCGGCTGATCGTCGAGAAGCTCGGGCCGAAGAACACCGGCTGACGCTCTCTCCGTCGCTGTGCCCGGATCGTGACCCAACGTGGCCGCATCCGGTCACAGCGGCGGAGTGGCACCAACCGGGACACCTCTCCAGGCGTCGCACACATAGCGGTTGCTCAGGTCGAACGACGCATGCGTCGCTTAGAGCAAGGATCGCCCATGGGTGGTGACTGGACGGTTCCGGGTTATCGGCACCTGCGCCCTCTCGGCGAAGGCGCCTCCGGAAAGGTGATGCTCGCGGTCCACGAGGCGACGAACGCTCCGGTGGCCATCAAGTACCTCTCCGAGCGGCTCCGCACGGACGAGGCCTTCCTGCCGCGCTTCCGCGCCGAGGCCCGGCTGATGTCGCGGCTGGACGACCCCCACGTCGTCCGCTTCTACGAGTACGCCGAGACGCCGGACTCGGCGGCGCTCGTGATGGAACTGGTCGACGGCGTCACGCTCAAGGACGTCATCAGGGCCGAGGGCGCGACCGGGCCCGAGGCCGCGTTGCTGGTGCTCAAAGGGTCGCTGCTCGGCCTCGCCGCCGCGCACGCCGCCGGCGTGGTGCACCGCGACTACAAGCCGGCCAACGTGCTCGTCGACGACCAGGGTCACAGCAAGCTCGCCGACTTCGGCATCGCCGTACGGGCCGGTGAGGAGGTCGGCGCGTCCGGCACTCCGGCGTACATGGCGCCCGAGCAGTGGGCCTCCGGCGCGGTCAGCGCGGCCACGGACGTCTACGCGGCCACCGCGGTCTGCTTCGAGTGCCTCACCGGCGAGCGCCCGTTCCCGGTGAAGGGACACTGGGCCCTGGCCGCCGCGCACCGCTCTCACCCGGTGCCGGTCGAGCGCGTGCCGCAGCCACTGCGCGGGCTGGTCGCGTACGGCATGGCCAAGAACCCCGACGACCGGCCGCGCTCGGCCGCCGTGTTCCTGGAGGACCTGGAGGAGGTCGCCCTCGCCGCGTACGGCCCCGGCTGGGAGGAGCGCGGGCGCGTACGGCTCGCGGCGCTGGCCGCCCTGCTCGCCTCGCTGTTCCCGCTGACCGGTGCGCCGCCGGAGGCCGGCACCGCACTGGCCCTCACCCGGCTCGGCCGCAGGCGGCTGGCGATGGCGACGGGCGCGCTGGTGGCCGCCGTCGTGGCGGGCGGGGGAGGCGCGGCCGTGCTCGCCGGCGTCCACCGGAGCCTCGGCGCGCACACGAGCGCGACGTCCAGCCCGGCGCCGATCGCCGAACCGGGCACGCCTCCGGCGGACTCGCCGAGCCCGTCACCGAGCGACTCTCCCAGCCCGGAGACGACGGCGCCCACGACGTCGTCCCCGGCGAGCACGCCGGTCGCGTCGCCGGCGACGACGCCTCCCCGACCGCTGATCACCAGGCGTTCCCCCACCGTCCCGGCCACCAGCGTCACCGGATTGACGATCGGTTCGTTCACGTTCACCGGGACGGTCGCGACGGCTCAGGTGAAGGTCACGGTGAGCGGGCCCGGTCCGGTGACCGTGTCGGCGGTCTTCGGCGAGGACACCCCGACCGCGCAGGTGGCCGCGGCGGGCGACTCCGGCGCGCAGACCGTGAGCGGCAGCGGCGCTCACGACCTGACGTTCACGCACGACTACGGCGAACGATGCCCGGCGGCCCGCGTCACCGTGACCACGTCACTCGGCCGGACCGCCGAGGCGAAGACGACCTGTAAGCCGGAGTAGCCGATGGACGAGACGACCCGGGACGTCGGCGAACCGGACGACGCGGAGACGTGGCCGGAGAAGCGGTCCTCCACCGATGACGTGACGCTGCGGTTCGGGCCCGGCGTACCGCCGGGCGTGACCCGGGCCTGGCGGTCCGGCGGCCGGCGCGGGCGCCCGCTGCCGTGGCGGATCGCCGGCGGGCTGGCGACGCTCGGGCTGGCCGTGCTGACCGGACTGGTGGTCTGGTGGCTCCTGCACGGCGGCCCGCCCGTCCAGGTCACCGGCGTCACCGTGACCGCGCCAGCCGGGGTGCAGGGTTGCGGCGCGACGACGACGGTCGTCGGCGTGATCCACACCAACGGCGGGCAGGGCGACGTGTCGTACCGCTGGAAGCGCAGTGACGGCCAGAACTCCGGCGTCTTCACGGACAGCCTGTCGCGGGGGCGGCGCACGATCCGGGTCCCCCTGCGCTGGACGGTCCAGGGCCCCGGCTCCCTGCACGCCGTGGCGACGCTGGAGGTCGTCTCGCCGACCGGCCCGGACGGCACCGCGTCGGCCTCCTTCGACTACACGTGCCGGTGAGAAATCGACGCGCGGATTCGCCCCGGATCGTCTAGCGTGTAATGAGCCATGAGCTCACATACTGCTGACAACCGCTCCTCGCTCGTCTGGGTCGCCCTCTCCATCGTCTACGTCGTGTGGGGATCGACCTATCTCGGCATCCACTACCTCGTCCAGACGATCCCGCCGATGGTCGGCGCCGGCCTCCGGTTCGTCGTGGCGGCCGTGCTGCTCGCCGCCGTCCTCGCGATCCGGAGCGGCCCGCGGGTCCTGCGCGTGCCGTGGCGGCGGCTCGGCACCGCCGCGCTCGCCGGCGTGCTGCTGCTCACCGGCGGAAACGGCATGATCGGTGTCGCCGAGCAGCACATGTCCACCGGCCTGGCCGCGCTCCTGGTCGCGAGCGTGCCGCTGTGGCTGGTCGTGTTCCGCTGGGTCACGGGCGACCGGCCCGCGGTGAGCACGATCGCCGGCGTCCTCGTCGGCTTCGGTGGGCTGGCGCTGCTGACCCTCACGCGGGGCGGCGGCTCGGGCAGCGCGCTCGGCGTGGCGATCGTCCTCGGCGCGTCGCTGTCCTGGTCGGTCGGGTCGTTCCTGTCCGCCCGCATGCCGATGCCGGCGAACCCGTTCGTGGCGAGCGTGTACGAGATGGCCGCCGCCGGCGTGACGCTGCTCGCGGTCGGGTTCGGGCGCGGTGAGCGGTTCCATCCGCACGAGGTCTCACAGGCGTCCTGGCTCGGCCTGGCCTACCTGGTGACCTTCGGGTCGCTGATCGCCTTCACGTCGTACGTCTGGCTGCTGGGCAACGCGCCGATCTCGCTGGTCGGCACGTACGCCTACGTCAACCCGGCGGTGGCCGTGCTGCTCGGCGTGGCCTTCGCCGGCGAGAACGCCACGTGGACGATCGTCGCCGGCGGCCTGATCATCATCCTCGGCGTCGGGCTCGTCGTATCGACCGAGCGCCGCCCGCGCGAGGAGGTCACCGCTCCTGTGCCGCCCGGTACGCCCCGGCGACGGCGAGAAAGGCGTCGTTCTCCTCGGGTGAGCCGATCGACACCCGGGCGCCCTCGCCGGCGAACGGGCGTACGCTGACGCCCGCCGCGTCACAGGCGGCGGAGAAGGCCATGGTGTCCTCGCCGAGGCGCAGCCACAGGAAGTTCGCCTCGGTGGGCGGCACCTTCCAGCCCTGGGCGGCGAGCGTCTCGTAGACCCGGCCGCGCTCCTTGACGGTGGACTCCACGCGGTCGAGCAGCTCGCTCTCGGCGTTCAGCGAGGCGATCGCGGCGGCCTGGGCGACGGAGTTCACCGAGAACGGCAGGTAGGTCTTGCGCACCTGGGTGGCGATCGGCTCGGCCGCCACCATGAAGCCCACGCGGAGCCCGGCCAGGCCGTACGCCTTGGAGAACGTCCGCAGGATCACCAGGTTGGGCCGGTCGGCGTACAGGTCGAGCCCGTTCGGGACCTCCGGGTCGCGGACGTACTCGGTGTAGGCCTCATCCAGGACGATCAGGCAGTCCTCCGGCACGCGGTCGAAGAACGCCTCCAGCTCACGGCGGCGGACGACCGTGCCGGTGGGGTTGTTCGGGTTGCAGACGAACACCAGGCGGGTGCGGTCGCTCACGGCGTCGGCCATCTGCGCCAGGTCGTGGGTCTCGTCGGTCAGCGGCACCCGTACGGAGGTCACGCCGGACAGGTCGGCCAGGGTGGGGTAGGCCTCGAACGAGCGCCAGGCGTACACGACCTCGACGCCGGGCTCACCGATCGACTCCAGGAGCATCTGCGCCACGCCGACCGACCCGCAGCCGACGGCGACGTGCTGCTCCGGTACGCCGAACCGCGTGGCGATCGCCTGGATCAGCGCGGTGCAGCCGTTGTCCGGATAGCGGTTGACCAGGCCGCCCGCGTCGGCGATCACCTCACGCACCGACGGCAGCGGGCCGTACGGCGACTCGTTCGAGGACAGCTTGTACGACCGGCCCTCGGGCGAGAGCGCGACCTTGCCGGGCCGGTAGGCGACGTACTCGTCGAGCACGGAACGGAAGCGGGGACTGCGCTGCTCGGACACCCTTGTCCTCCCTCAGAAGTCTTACGAGATCACTCTAAGGACTGCGCCGGACCGGGCAAGCCCGAGGTGGCATCGGGCGCCACGAGGGGCTCCATCGTTTCACCAGGTCGGACGCATCATCGGCGGGTGAAGCGACTCGGCGTCCCCGCGGCGGTAGAGCCGGGCCGGCCGGCCGCCGTCACGCGTCGTCGTCCGCCCCGTCGGGACGAGGAACCCCTGGGCGCCGGTGACCTTCCGGTGGAAGTTCCGCGGGTCGAGCGGATGACCCCAGACGATCTCGTACACCCGGCGCAGCTCGGCCACGGTGAACTCCGGCGGGCAGAACGCCGCCGCCAGCGGGGAGTACTCCAGCTTGGCCCGGGCCCGCTCGACGCCGTCGAGCAGGATGCGGCGGTGGTCGAAGGCGATCCGCCCCTTCTCGGTCAGGTCGGCGACCGGCCGCCACATCACCTGTGCCCGGGTCGAGGCGGGCAGGTCGGGAGCGAGCCCGAGGTAGGCGACGCTGACCACGCGCTGACGCGGGTCCCGGTCGGGATAGCCGTACGTGGCGAGCTGCTCCAGGTGCACCCGCACGTCGGCCAGACCGGCCCGCTCGGCCATCAGACGATGAGCCGCGACCGGCAGATCCTCGTCGAGCTGAACGAACCCGCCGGGCAACGACCAGCTCTCCGCGTACGGGGACCGGTCACGCCACCACACGAGCGCGGACAGCTGCTGCTCACGGACCGTCAGCACGACAAGATCGACGGTGACGGCCACGCGCGCAATGGTCATATTCCGCACGTTAGCGCCTGCCACATGCGCCCGCCGTCCAGCCGCGCGACACGGCCGGCCGGGCCTGTCATCCCCAACCGCCCAGCCGGCGCGGTCTGTTATCCACAGCCGTACGGCGGGCCTTGCCGCGAATCCCCGGGCCACTGGACGATGGAATTGGGGTCGGCCCCCAGGGCGGGCGGGGACCCTGCGGACGAGGACCCTGCGGACGAGGACCCTGCGGACGAGGACTCCGCGGACGGGGACTCCGCGGACGGGGGATCTCGGCCGGCCGCGCCGCTCATGGGTATGCGAAGGGCCCGGAGTGTGTGCTCCGGGCCCTGGTCGCGAAGGGTTACTTCTTCTCGGGGTCCGGGTCGACCGGGACGAGCTTGCCGTTGCTCGCCGGGGCGTCCGCGGACCGCTGGCCGTTCATGGTGGACAGGAGCTGCCGGGCGACGCCCAGGCCGGTGCCGCCGAGCGTGAGCGCCTTGGCGAGCATGTCCTCGACGCCCTCGGCGCCGTTGAGCACGACCATGTTGTCGACGTTGCCGAAGACGCCCGCCCCGGCCTGGACGATCTCCGGCCAGCGCTCGGCGAGCTGCTGGGCGATGACCGCCTCCTGGTTCTCGGCGAGAGCGTCGGCCCGCGCCTTGATCGCCTCGGCCTCGGCGATGCCCTTCATGCGGGTCGCCTCGGCCTCGGCCTGACCGTTGATCTTCGTGGCCTCGGCCTCGGCCTGGGCCTGGGCCACGGCCGCGCGGCGTTCGGCCTCGGCGAGGGTGACCCGCTCGTACGCCTTCGCGTCGGCCGGCTTGCGGACCTCGGCCTCCAGGGCCTTCTCGCGGCGGTCGGCCTCCAGCTCGGCGTTCTTGGTCTCCTTCATGATGACCTGCTGGCGGGCCTCGGCGGCGGCCTGGTCGACCTGGCCCTGGTACTCGCGCTTCTTGATCTCGGTGTCGCGGATCTGCGCGGAGTTGGCCTGCTCGGCCATCTGCTCGGCCTGGGTGGCCTCCTGGTTGCGCTGGGCCTCGGCGATGCGGGCGGCGGAGGCGACGGCGGCGGAGTTCGGCTTGCCGAGGTTGTCGATGTAGCCGACCTCGTCCTCGATGTCCTGAATCTGCAGCGAGTCGACCACCAGACCGAGCTTGCCCATCTCGTCCGCGGACGAGGTGCGCACCTGGTTGGTGAGCCGGTCGCGGTCGCGGAGGAGGTCCTCGACGGTCAGGTTGCCGACGATCGAGCGCAGGTGACCGGCGAAGAGCTGGTGGGTCTTGTCGTCCATCATCTTCTGCTGGTCGAGGAACCGCCGCGCGGCGTTGGCGATCGAGGAGAAGTCGTCACCGACCTTGTAGATCACCACGCCTCGGACGTGCACCTTGATGCCCTGCGACGTCACGCAGGTGACCTCCAGGCCGGAGACCCGCGTGTCGAGGGAGAGACGGCGGCAGGTCTGGAACCCGGGAAGCACCATCGTGCCCTTGCCCGTGGTGATCTTGAAGCCCAGACTCTCCGCGGTGTCCCGGTTGTGCGCCTTCGCCCCCAAGCCGGAGATGATGAGTGCCTCGTTCGGCTCGGCGACGCGCCAGATCGCCTTGAAGATGATGATCAGAACAATGATCGCGACGACGGCGCCGATCGCCACGGCGACTATCGGCATCGTTCCTCCTCGGACAGCAGGGATGGTGACGTCAAATAGACGCAGAGGAGACGTAAACGGTTCGCGGTGGGTGATAATCCATCACCACGACGAGAGATCCCACCGGAATCTCCTCCCCCTGGATGGCCGAATAGGCATAAAACGCCTCGACGCCGCCCCTGATCGGGATCATCACCTCGCCGACAAGGCCCGGTCCGATCTTGCCGGTGACCCGGCCCTGCCTGCCGACCACGGCGTCCTCCTTCGCCCGCGCGCACACCCTCTAGGGCAGAATCCGCTCCGCCTGCTGGTAGGCCTGGCGCGCGAACCCCTCGGCCTGGACCCGGGTGGCACCCGGGCCGTACAAGGTGATCGTCGCGAGGTAACCGCGTGAGCGCAACACGACGAACCACGTACGGACGCTCGTGACGCCGGAGGACGTGAGGATCCCCGCCGTCCGCGAGCCTTCGCCGATGCGCGTGCCCGTCGGCTCGTAGATCGTGTCGGTGACCCAGGCGCCACCGACCTTCACGCGGAAGCTGCGGCAGTCCGCCGGGACGCTGACCTTCACCTGCCGGGCGGCGACGTCGGGCCCGACCGCCATCAGCGTCTCGGTGACGCTCTGCTTGTTGCCCTGGGCGAACGCCACGAGGGCCGAAGGCGCGGTCTGCACCGCCTTTTCCTGCGACACGGCGCGCGTCGACGACGCGCACTGCGGTTTGTCGAGTTTGACCGCCTGCTGCATTTGGTTGAGATTCTGGATGGCGGCGAGCGATCCGTATTCGCCCCATTGAGGCGCGCCCGATCGGACGTATCCGGGAATGTCGGTGAGCAACGCCTGGGTGAGCTGGTCGGCGTTGTAGGAGCCCGGCACGGGCGCGGCATAGGACGGAGTGGAACCACCCCCGGCACGGCCGCCGCCACCTCCGCCGCAGCCCGCGGCCGAAGCCAGGGACAGGAACGCCGCAACGACGATCAGTCTCCGCGATGTCATACCGAATGACGATAGCGCACTATTGGCCCGGCACGCTGCGCAAATCATTCGTTGGAATTAACCCCAAGGGCCTTCCACAGGGTAAAAAAGAAGAGCGATGCGGCCGACGCTCGTAAACCCGCAGAGGAATTGTCCGAAACAGTGGCATTGTATCGGGGGAAGCTCAATGCTCCGGAAAACATTCGTCATCATTCCGATCATCCTGCTCGCGCTAGCCGGGTGCAGCAACACCAAAGCAAAGGAGACCGCCCAGGGTGCGGCGCCCAGCGTCGGGGCCCCGGCTGCTCCCGGCAACGCGCCGACGGCCACGGCGACACCGACCGCGTGCCCGACCGGCAAGACCCGTAAGCTCGCCAAGACCCGCTTCATCGCCAACGCGGGCCTCGCGGCGGGCGCGTTCAAGCGCTACATCTACGACCCGTACCGCAGCGGCGCGTTCAAGAGCGACGCCAAGGGCCACAAGCGGGCGATCGTCAAGGCAGCGGCGGCCGGCCTGTTCGTCCTCGACCAGTTGCGCCGGGCCAAGGCGAACGTCCAGGCCGACCCGATGCTGTGCAGGACGCTGTCCGCCCCCCTGCAGAACCTCAGCAACGTGATGAAGAGCGCCGTCGACAAGCTCAGGGGCGGCAACGCCGACCCGTCGGCGATCGGCGCCGCCTCGGGCGCGCTGGAGCAGACCCGGAGCACGGCCGGCAGCGCCGGCGCCGGATTCAAGGACAAGAACGTCCCCAGCAACATGATCGGCGGCTGACGACCGCTTACGGCCACGACCGCGTGACCGCCCGCGCCGGGTGGTCACGCGGTCGTCGTCCTTCCAAAACCCGACCGTGTTGCGGTTACGCTTCATCAGGTGACGACGCAGCCGGGTACGCCGGACGACACGCGCCTGGAGGGCTTTCCCGCCTTCGTCCGGGAGCTCGACGCGACGCTCTCGGTGCATCCGCAGTACGTCCTGTGGGGCAACCTGCACGACAGCTTCCTGGTGCCCCAGGAGGGCCGGCTGTTCCCGCTGCGCGACCTGCTGTGGGAGACGCTGCGGCGCAGCGGCTACTCCTTCATGGTCGTGTACGACCAGGTCGACGGGCTGCGCGTGCACCCCGCCGACGACCGCGACGCGGCCGACGCCGCGGCGAGCCTGTTCGGCAGCCGGGTCGACGAACGCAAGGTGCCCTCGCTGGAGGGGCTGCGCACCTACCTCGGCGCGCTCGCCCGGCCCAACCGTCCGATCCGCGCGGCCTTCGTCATCGACTACGCCTCGCGCATCGCCCGCAACCCCACCGAGCTCGAGCCCGCGGAGAAGGACTTCTTCGTCTTCTGCGAGAAGCTTTCGCGCACCGCCACGCCGGTGCGCACCGACGGCGAGCGTCCCAAGCCGCTCTACAACCCGGTGATCTGGCTCGCGCGCCGTCCCGGCGACCTGCCGCCCTGGCTGACCGCCGACAACGACGGCGTCCGCGAGATCTCCGTGCCGCGCCCGCACCTCGGCGACCGGCAGCAGACCGCGCGGCTGCTGGCCCGCGCGTTCGAGGCCGCCGACCCGTCGGTCGACGTGACCGACGACTTCGCGCAGGAGGCCGAGGGCCTCACGCTCCAGGCGATGATCGAGGTGACCCGGCTCGCCAAGGAGCGCGACGTCGCGCTGGAGGACCTACCCGACGCCGTCCGCACCTACAAGCTGGGCGTGCTGGACAACCCCTGGAAGCGCGAGCACCTGCGCAGGCGCATCGTCGACGGCGAGCAACGCGTGCCGGCACGCGTCGTCGGCCAGCCGCAGGCCGTCACCAAGACCCTCGACATCCTCAAACGCGCCGTCCTCGGCCTATCCGGCGCCCAGGCGGCGCGCGCCTCCAGCCGCCCGCGCGGCGTGCTGTTCTTCGCCGGGCCGACCGGCGTGGGCAAGACCGAGCTGGCCAAGGCGATCACCTCGCTGGTCTTCGGCAACGAGGACGCCTACCTCCGCTTCGACATGAGCGAGTTCTCCGCCGAGCACGCCGGCGACCGACTGATCGGCTCGCCGCCCGGGTACGTCGGCTTCGAGGCCGGCGGCGAGCTGACCAACGCCGTGCGCGAGGACCCGTTCCGCGTCATCCTCTTCGACGAGATCGAGAAGGCGCACCCGCGCATCCTCGACAAGTTCCTGCAGATCCTGGAGGACGGCCGGCTGACCGACGGCCGGGGCAACACGGCGTTCTTCTCCGAGTCGATCCTCGTCTTCACCTCCAACCTCGGCACCCGCGGCGTACGGCCCGGCATGCCGTACGAGGACCTGGAGAGCTCGATCCGCGGCGCCGTCACCGAGCACTTCACGACCGAGCTGAACCGCCCGGAGCTGCTCAACCGGTTCGGCGACAACATCGTCATCTTCGACTTCATCGGGCCGGAGGCGGCCGGCCGCATCTTCGACCTGCAACTCGCCAACATCTGCCGCCGGGTGACCGACGAGCACCACATGAAGCTCCTGCTGTCGGAGGAGGTGACGGCTACGCTCCGCGACTGGTGCACGAGCGAGCTCGACAAGGGCGGCCGCGGCATCGGCATGGCGCTCGAGTCGTCGTTCATCAACCCCCTCGCCCGCGCCCTGTTCGACCGCGGCCCCGCCGCCGAGGTCACCGTCACCGGCATCCGCAGAGAAGGAAACATCGCCGTCGTGGACCTGCAGTGAAAGGGCGAGCATGAGCGAGCTGCTGCTCGCCAAGGCGCACTACCCGGTGACGACGCTCGGGCCCGGGCGACGGGCGGGGATCTGGACCCAGGGCTGCACGCTGCACTGCCCCGGCTGCCTGTCACGCGACACCTGGGACGCCGACCCGGACACCGCGATCCCGGTTCCGGCCGTGCTCGGCTGGCTCAGGTCGCTCGACCGGGTGGACGGCGTGACGATCTCCGGGGGAGAGCCGTTCCAGCAGCCGGAGGCGTTGCGCGAGCTACTCCTCGGAATCCGCGCCTGGGCACCACCAGAGGTGGACGTTCTGGTGTACAGCGGATACGCATCGTCACGGTTGCGCGGTTCCGCGTGGTCGCGCGAACTTCTCGCGCTGTGCGACGCCGTGGTCACGGGGCCGTACATCGACCGCCTGAACTCCCCAGACTCCGGACACCTCTGGCGTGGTTCGGCCAATCAGCGCATCATCCCTGTTAGTGAGCTAGGCAGGAAACGCTATGGTGACGCGGAGGGCGGCGAAACGCGGCCGCACATGCAGATATCGGTTGAAGCCGATCGTGTTTACTACATCGGGATTCCACGGAGGGGCGACATGGAGCGGCTGACAGAGCGACTCTCGCTCTCCGGAGTCCACGGCGGGGAGGTGTCATGGCGTCCCTGACATGCCCGGTCTGTGCCGCTCCGGTACGACAGGGAGACTTGATCTGTATCAACTGCGGAGCCAACCTCGCCAGGCGCGAGGCACCTCAGCAGCAGGGGTACCCACCACAGCAGGACCAGCAGCACGGGTATCCGCCACAGGACCAGTCTCCCTACGCTCAGCAGCAGGGGTACCAGGGTCACGATCAACAGCCCTATCAGCAGTACCCCCCACAGCAGGGCTACCCCCAGCAGGACCGGCAGCAGGGCGGCTACCCGCCCCAGCAGCAGGGGTACCCGCCGCAGCACGATCAGGGCGGTTACCCGCCCCAGCACGACCAGGGCGGCTACCCTCCGCCCCACGACCAGCAGCGGCAGGGCGGCTACCCGCCGCCGCAGGACCAGGGGTACCCACCGCAGCAGGACCGGCAGCAGCAGGGGTATCCGCCCCCCCAGCAGCACGGTTACCCGCCACAGCACGACCAGGGCGGCTACCCGCCCCCGCAGCAGGACCAGGGCTACTCCCCGCAGCACCAGGACCAGGGCTACGGGCAACAGCACCAGGACCAGGGCTACGGACAGCAGCAGCCGCCGTACCAGCAGCAGCCCCAGCAACAGCAGGGCTACAACACCGGCGGCTACGGTTCGCCGAGCGCTCCGCACGTGCCCCCGCCGCCGCGCGAGCCCACGATGACCGGTTCCGGCGGCGAGTCGACGGCGGCGTTCACGCCGTTCTGCCCGCACTGCGGCGCCGAGATCCCCGACGTGGGCAACCCGGTCTGCGTCCAGTGCCTGCGCCCGCTGCACGACCAGGGCGGCGGAGGTGCCGGCGGTCCCCAGCAGGTGAACGTCACGGTGACGTTCTCGTCGGGCGACCTGCAGGTCCAGCCGGGCCAGGAGCTGGTGCTCGGCCGTGACCCGGTGCATTCGCCGGTGGCCAGCACGTTCTCCCGCTTCGACAACGTCTCACGCCGGCACGCGACGCTCGGCATCGACAACAGCGGCCAGCCGTGGGTGCGCGACGAAAGGTCCACGAACGGCACGTTCGTCAACGACCGCCGGCTGCAGCCGGGCGAGCAGACGTCGCTGCGCGACGGCGACTCGCTGCGCCTCGCGGCCGACGCGCGCGGCCAGGTACGCGTCGGACGCTGACCTTCGCGAAGGTTCCCTGGCGACCCCGGCCGGGTCGCCAGGGCCACCGGGCGAACGAATCACGGCCGCCCGGTCCGCCTTCTCTCGGCCTCACCAGAGCGCCTCGGCGACCTGGGCAAAGTCAAGATCAGACTGTCGCTTCCGCTGCGGCGCGAGGCCTTCCGTCGTACGGTGAATCCGGCCCCCCACACGGGCGAGCGTCCGCGATCCACCCCGCTCTGACATACCGAACACGTATCGAGTCCGTCGGCTTGCTCACAAAGATGCAACAAAGCCCGGCAAATGGGTACGACACCCCACGTAGCACTGCGACGGACGACGACAAGCAGGACGGCAGCCTGATCGTGCGACTGATGAGCAAGGTGGGACAAGGTGGTCACTCTTCGCATGGAACTCCCGTACACCGCCATGCGGCACCGCCAGCCCATGCCGGAAGAGACGGGGGATCAGGTAGACGAGATGCATTTCACCGTGGACCATCTACCCGGGGTGCGGCGGTTCGTCGCCGCGCACGCCCGTAAGTGCGGACTCGACGAAGAGTCGGTCGGCGACCTGGTGATCGCCGTGAACGAGATCGCCACGAACGGCGTCCGGCACGGATCCCCCGATGCCGAGCTGCGCATGTGGGCGTCGAACGGGCGCGTGTACGCGGAGGTGCGCGACCAGGGTCACTGGGTGCCCTCGGACGCGGGCGATGCGCCCCCGTCCTCGGACGCGGAAGGCGGCATGGGTCTGTGGGTGACCCGCCAGATCTGTTCGGCCGTTCACATCATCGCAGGTGAGCGCGGCACGACCGTTCGACTTGAGATGCCCCTCCCACCGCGTTACGCATGACCGATACGGTGGCGTCCTGAGTTTCCGTGGAGGTCACCGTGGCAGCGCTCGAACTCAGCTCCACTCGCCATGGCGACCGTACGGTCGTCGCGGTGAAGGGCGAGCTGGACATCATCAGCCGTACCCAGTTCACCGCCCATCTGGACCGTGTCATCCGAGAGCACGGTCGCAAGATCATCCTTGATCTGTCGGGCCTGAGCTTCATCGACACGAGTGCCCTCAGCACCGTCGTGTCGTACTGGAAGCGCCTCTCGTCCACCGAGGACGGCATGCTCGCATTGGCGGGCGCCCAGTACACCACCGCGCGCGTCCTGTGGATCACCGGCCTGGCGCAGCGCCTTCCGATGTACGACGACGTGGACGCGGCGCTGGCCGCGACCTGATTCGGCTCTGGTCGGGACCGCCGACACCGGTCGTTCTTCGGTGGCCAGGCGGGGCCGGGGGCACCGCGCCCGTCCGCGCGGTAGGGGGGAGCCCCCGCCTGGTCACAATGCCCGGCTGTCGCGGCCAGTCTCCCGCCGCTTTGGACGCGGCCCCGGCCGGCGAGGTAGGCGGCCCTGGGTCCGGGAATGGGCTGCCCTCGGCCGAGGTCGCGCCTTGCAGGAGGCGACGTGCCGGGCGCCGCACGGAGTCGCCGGCGTAAATCCGTGCGTGCATCGCTGTGAAGATTGTCGGGGACACCCTGACCGCTCCGGGGCGCTGTTGTGGACGCGGTCAGGGCGTGGTCTCGGTGGTAGGAAGGCGGGCGGTCTCTCACCGCCCGCCTCCCCCCCGGTTCCCCCCGGCGAGGCCTCAGCAAGTGGGCCGTGCCTGTGAGTCGCGGCCCCGGTGTGCCCCCCGGCGACCGGATGCTCGCCGCGACGATCAGCGTCGGCGAACCCCCTGTTCAGGCCTCATTCGTGACGCTAGGCGCGCGTCCGAGGTTTGTCAAATGTTCGTCCAAGGACTGTACATTGGGAGCATGGAACCTGGGCCGGCGATGCTCCGCATCGGCGAACTCAGTCGTCGGCTCGGGGTGAGCACCGACGTCCTGCGCGCCTGGGAGCGCCGGTACGGCTTGCTCCGACCCGAGCGGTCGACCGGCGGCTACCGCCTCTACTCCGAGGCCGACGAGCATCGCGTCCGCGCCATGCAGGCGCATCTTGCTCATGGTCTGTCCGCGGCGGAGGCGGCGCGGGCCGCCCTCGCAGAGCCGGCCACCGGCCCTCCGCCGGGTCCCGTCGCTCCGGTCATGGACGGAATGCTCGGCGCGGCGCTCGAAAGGTTCGACGAACCCTCGGCACAAACGATCCTCGACCGGCTCCTGGCGGGCTTCACGGCCGAGACCGTCCTGCGCGACGTCCTGCTGCCCTACCTCCACGAGCTGGGCGAGCGCTGGGAGCGCGGGGAGGTCACCGTCGCGCAGGAGCACTTCGCCAGCAACGTCCTACGCGCCCGCATCGCCGCGCTCGGCCGCGGCTGGGGCCAGGGTCGTGGCCCGCGCGCGCTCCTCGCCTGCGCGCCCGGCGAGCTGCACGACCTGCCGCTGCTCGCCTTCGGCGTCATCCTGTACCGGAACGGCTGGCGCGTCAGCTACCTGGGCGCCGCCACGCCAATGCCCGACCTGCTGCGCACCGCCACGGCGGAGCCGCCCCAGCTGATCGCCCTGTCGGCCGTGGACCCCGCCCGCTTCGCCGGGCTGGAGGCCGACCTGCTGCGGCTGGCCGACGTCGCGCCGCTCGTGCTCGGGGGCCGCGGCGCGGACGCCGCGACGGCCCGGGCGGCCGGTGCCCGGCGGCTGACCGGCGACCCGGTCACCGAGGCCGAACGCCTCTCCCGCGCCGGCGACTTGACCTGAACCTCGGTTGAGGAAGCAGACTCCCCGGTACCGATCGGAGGGGGTCTCATGCGCGCGGTGTGGTTGCGGGAGTTCGGCGGTCCGGAGGTGCTCGTCGCCGGAGACGCGCCCGACCCGGAGGCCGGGCCCGGGCAGGTGCTGGTGGACGTCGCCTACGCCAACATCACGTTCGTCGAGACGCAGGTACGGAGAGGCGGCGGGCCGTTCCCGGTACGGCCGCCGACCGTGCTGGGGAACGGTGTCGGTGGCGTCGTCTCCGCCGTCGGCGACGGCGTCTCGCCGGACCTGACCGGGCGCCGGGTGGTCGGTGGGCTGGGCGGTTCGGGCGGGTACGCCGAGCGCGCCGTCGTGGCCGCCGACGCCCTCGTCGAGGTGCCGTCCGGCCTCGCCCTCGACTCCGCGGTGGCGCTGCTGGCCGACGGGCGGACCGCGACGTTCCTCGTACGCGCCGCCGGGCCGGCCTCCGGCGACCGCGTGCTGGTCGAGGCGGCCGCAGGGGGCGTGGGCACGCTGCTGGTCCAGCTCGCGCACGCGGCGGGGGCCGTGGTGGTCGCGGTCGCCGGGGGCGCGCGCAAGACCGCCCTGGCCCGCGACCTGGGCGCCGACGTGAGCGTGGACTACCGCGAGCCCGGCTGGGAGGAGCGCGTACGCGAGGCGGTCGGCGGGGTGGACGTGGTCTTCGACGGTGTCGGCGGTTCGGTGGCCCGTTCGGCGTTCGACCTGCTCGACCGCGGCGGCCGGATGCTGACGTACGGCCTCGCGAGCGGCACGTGGGCGGACATCCCGGACGAACTGGCGGCGACGCGCGCAGTCACGCTCGTACGGCCCCGGATGAGGCCGGAAGAGGCGCGGTCGCTCACCGCGAGCGCGCTGGCCGAGGCCGCCGCCGGCCG
The DNA here is from genome assembly GCF_030269445.1 of Actinoallomurus iriomotensis. Classification (GTDB taxonomy): domain Bacteria; phylum Actinomycetota; class Actinomycetes; order Streptosporangiales; family Streptosporangiaceae; genus Actinoallomurus; species Actinoallomurus iriomotensis. The sequence continues at coordinate 317,637 of NZ_BSTJ01000009.1, read as the reverse complement.
GCTCCGCCCGGTGATCGGGCAGCGGTTCCCGCTGGAGCGCGCGGCGGACGCGCACGCGGCGATCGAGGCGCGGGCCACCGTGGGCAAGACGCTGCTCGAGGTCAGCGTTCCGCCGCCAGCCGCGCGCTGAAGCCGAGCAGCGCCGTGCCGGTGACCGCGTCGAGCCCGCGCCGTACCCGGCGGCGCGTGAGCACCCCGCGCAGCCGGTCGAGGAAGGCCGTCAGCACCAGCAGGTACGACAGCGAGAGCAGCGCGTGGCTGAGCGCGAAGACGAGCAGCACCGGCAGTCCCTCGCCGGCGCCGAGGAACTGCGGCAGCACGGCGAGGTAGAAGACCAGCACCTTCGGGTTGGTGATGTTGGACAGGAACCCCTGCCGCCATCCGCCGAACGCCGCGCCGGCCGCGCCCCGTCCGCCGGTGCCGTCACCGAGCGGCGCATAGTCGCCGCGGATCGCCGACCGGACCGCCTGCACCCCGAGGAACGCCAGGTACGCGACGCCGGCCCACTTGATCGCCGCGAAGAGGGGCTGGGCCCGTACGATCAGCGCGCCCAGACCGGTGGCCGCCGCGGCGCCCTGCACCGCGTTGCTCCCCGCGACGCCGCCCGCGCACCAGGCGCCGCGCCAGCGGCCGACCGCGAGCGTGTTCTTGGTCACCACCGCGAAGTCGGGACCGGGGATCAGGACGAGGACGACGGCGAAGAGGAGAAAAGACCCATATGAGGACCACGGCATGACGCCACGGTAACCCGCCGCACCTCACCCGCCGCGAGGAGAGACGACGTCCGTGTCCTCTGCCGGGTTATGGGCCGGGGGCGCGCGGTATGGGGTTGAATGGCCGTGACGAACAGGAGTGCCGCATGGCGAATGACGAGGTGCCGGCCGAGCTGGCCACCGCGCTGGCCCAGATGGCACGTGATCTTCTGGCCCAGGACTCCCTGCAGGAGACGCTCGACCGGATCGCGCGGCACGCGGTCAACCTGGTCCAGGGCTGCGAGGCCGCGGGCATCATGGTGCTCCAGAACCGCCGGGTGCACACGCTCGCCGCCACCGACGACCTCGTCCTCACCTCCGACCGGATCCAGGGCGAGGTCGGCCAGGGGCCCTGCTTCGACGCGGTCCGCACCAAGGCGGAGTCCTATCTGGTGGAGGACATGCGCGACGAGGCCGAGCGCTGGCCGCGCTACGTGCCGCACGCGCGTGAGCTGGGCATCGGCAGCATGATCGGGTTCAAGCTGTTCACCGAGGAGGAGAACCTCGGCGCGCTCGACCTGTACTCCTCCCGGCCCGGGGCGCTCAACGACTACTCCGAGCAGGTCGGCTGGCTGCTGGCCTCACACGCCGCCGTGGCGTTCGCCAACGCCCGCGCCGAAGCCGACCTGCACATCGCGATCTCCAGCCGCCAGGACATCGGCATGGCCGTCGGCATCCTCATGGAACGCCACAAGCTGTCCACCGACCAGGCGTTCGCGCTGCTGTCACGCGCGTCGCAGGAGCGCAACGTCAAGCTGCGCGAGATCGCCCGCAGAGTCGTCGAGACCGGCGAGTCACCGGACAGCGCCTGACCCACGGCCACCGGTGCGCGCAGTGGCGAGAGCCGGTGCACGCGATGGCGAGTCCCCTCCGGTGCGCGCCGCTAGTCTGCGCGATGCCGCCTTTGATCACTTTGAACGGTGTGCCGCTCTTGCGAAAGATTCTCGCCGCGCTGGTGCCGGCCGTACTCGTGCTCGCCTCCTGTACGCCGCACCGGCCGAAGTCCATGCTGCCGACGACCGTCGAGGTGCTGGCTCCCCGGCCCGACACCCGGCAGGTGGCGATTCCGTCGTCGACCCGGTGCGCGAAAGAGGAGTGCCGGCTCGGGTACGCGGACCTGGCCGAGTGGCCCGACGCCTGCTCCCTCCTGAGTCAGGCGGAGCTCAAGGCGATGTTCCCGCAGGCCGTGAAGTTCTCGTTCTCGCCGCAGGAGATCCACTACACGGAGGGGCCGAGCGGCGCGGAGATCGGCGCCGTCCCCCGGGCGCGCTGCTCGATCGGTTTCGCCTTCCAGGGCGACTACGTGGACGACGCCGGCGTCACGATGAACTACGGGACGATCATCAGCGTCGACGTCTACCGTGTCGGCTCCGCTGAGCAGATGCGGAAGGACTTCGACTCCGAGCGCACGACCTTGGCCACGGCCAAGCCCGTCGTCCGGCACGACCTGGGAGCGCCCGAGTGCTTCCAGGACGGGGGGTGGACCTGCCGGGAGAAGCACATCGTCTTCAAGGTCGGCTTCTCCTACAAGGGGCTGCCGTCCTGGGAGCGGCCGACCAGCGACGTCACGCTCAAGGTCGCCGGCCGGCCGCCGCGTACCGTGGACCTGGCCAAGGACCCGGACACGCTCGCACTCCAGCAGATCGGGAGCGGCCTCGTACGGCTCATCGCGGCCAAGATCCACTGACCCCGTCGCCGGTCAGCCGAACGTGATCTGGAAACTCGGCACGATCACCCATCCGCTGGCGTCCGGCTCCAGCGCGGATCCGTCCCAGTACGGCGGGATGTGCTCGCAGCCGGGGATGCCCAATCCGGCGTAGAGCACGAACAGCAGGGGCACCTCCTCGCCCAGGGCGCCGGAGCGCTCGTACGCGATCCGCAGGGTCTGGTCGTCGCTCGTCAGTCCGGCGTCCGCCGACCAGAGGCGGGAGTTCTTGTAGAAGGGGTAGATATCGGACTCGTCGTAGTTGGCGCCGTGTCCGACGGCGTGCGCGGCGTCGAGCCCGAGGACGGTCTCCCAGTACTGCCCCGGCCGGGAGGTGCCCTTGACGATCACGAATCCGGCGTCCGTGACGTAGGAGAGCAGAACGGGACCGCCGGTCTCGGTGGCGAAGGCGTTGAGCACCCCATGGGTGTCGTCGGGCCACTCGCCCGAACTGGCCGCACGCCAGTTCTTCTTGAACTTCTGCTCGTGGTTCCAGCCGCCCGGCCAGCCGTACGCGGCGCGGAGTCTCGGAATCTCCACGGGCGAGCGGGCGAGCAGCACCGCTTCGGCGTCCACCTCCTGCTTCGGCCCGGTGACGACCTTGTCCTCCTGCCCCACCGACGGCTCGAACGGGTTGGTGTCACGGAAGTCGGGGATGCCCAGGCCGGCGAACAGCCCGGCCGTCAGCTTGATCCCGAGGTCATCGCCGCCGTCGTGGAACAGGACGGTGTCGAGCATGTCCGGACGTGGCGCCGTACCCGCCGCGTGGGCCCAGGCCAGCAGCTCCTGCCGGGTCTCCGCGATCTGATAGCCGGTGGTGTCGATGCCGGCGCCCATCGCGGTCCGCAGCCCGAGGATCGCGTGACGGGTCGGGCCACCCGGCACCGCGGCGTGAACCAGAGCGCATCGCTTGTCGATGATGAAAAAGAGCAGGGCCGGACAGCCGGTCTCCCGCGTGTAGGCCTGGACGGCTCCGTTCATGTCCTGCGGCCCGTCGTCGGAGAAGGCCGCCCGCCAGCCGTCTCCGCAGTCGGTCTCTTCGGTGAAGTCCCCTGGCCAGTGCTGTGAACTGCGCAGCCGGGCCACCTCGTACGGTGAGCGCACCAGCAGCGCGATCATGCTCCCCATGGCGGGAGACTAATGGATAAAACCTCGCATAAGGCGCATTTTTCGCAGGCCGGCTTCGCGCCGGGACGTCGCTTGTCCACCGATCGGTGGACGGCAGGTTGGACCGGTCGATGCTGTCGCGGGACACCGCCCGGCGACCAGCCTTGACGGCATGAAGAACCCCTCAGTACGTGTGGCGCGGTGGAGCGCCCATCACCCCTGGCGCGCGATCGCCGGATGGATCGTCTTCGTCGTCATCTGCCTCGGATGCGGCCTGGCGATCGGCGGACACGCCGCCACCTCGCAGGACTACCGGGTCGGTGAGGCCGGGCGGGCCGAAGCGCTGGCGGCGCAGGGCGGGCTCCAGCAGAAACCCGTGGAACGTGTCCTCATCTCGGTGAAAGGCGCCGGACGGCCGGACGGCGCGGTCGCGTCGGAGGTGCGCCGCCGGATGTCGGGGCTCGCGGAGGTCGAGTCGGTGGCCGCGCCGGTCCGATCGGCGGACGGGCGGGCCGTACGGGTCGACGTGACGATGCGGGGACCCGAACTGGAGGGCAGGAAGCACGTCGCGTCACTGCTCGCGCAGACCGCCGAGGTTCAGCGGGCCCATCCGGGGCTCCGGGTGGAAGAGTCCGGCAGCCCTTCCATCAGCAAGGACGTGCAGGGCCAGCGGGGCGACGACCTGTCCCGGACCGAGCTCATCGCACTGCCGGTGACGCTGATCGTCCTGCTGCTGGTCTTCCGCTCCGTGGTGATGGCCGTGGTGCCGCTGCTGCTGTCGGTCTCCTCGATCATGGCCGGCATCGGGCTGTCGATGGTGGCCTCGCACGTCTTCCCCGACGCGGGCGTCGGCACGAACGTCATCCTGCTGATCGGGATGGCCGTCGGCGTGGACTACACGCTCTTCTATCTCAAGCGGGACCGCGAGGAGCGAGCACGCTCAGGCGGAAGGCTCTCACGAGCCGCCGCCGTGGAGATCGCCGCGGCCACCTCGGGACGCGCGGTCGTCGTCTCCGGGCTGGCCGTCGCCGCCTCCAGCGCGACCCTGTACCTGGCCGGCGACGTCATCTTCGCCTCGCTGGCGACCGGGGCCATCGTGGTCACCGTCGCGGCCGTGGTCAGTTCCCTCACCGTACTTCCCGCGCTGCTGGCCAAGCTCGGCCGCCGTACGCCGCGGCGGGCGGCGCGGTCCGGGGGCGGCGGACTCACCTCGGCCGTGCTGCGTCCGGTCGCCGAGCGCCCGGCGCTCGCGCTGGGCGTCGCGGTGGCCGCCATGCTCGCCCTGGCGGGGCCGCTCCTGGGCATGAGGCTGACCGACGTCGGCCGGGAGACCTACTCCCGCGACCTGCCCGCCATGCAGGCCTTCGACCGTGTCAACGCGGCGTTCCCCGAGCTGAAGTCGGTGAACCAGGTCGTCGTCAAGGCCACCCCCGAGCGCCGGGCACAGGTGGTCACCGCGCTCGACGCGCTGGCTCACCGGGTGACGGCCGACCCGCTGTACTCCGGGCGGACGAGAACGCGCACCTCGGCCGACGGCCGGATCACCATGCTGGAGGTACCGGTCCCGGCGTACCCGAGCGAGAAGCGGGCGCAGGCCTCACTCGATCGGCTGCGCACCGACCACATTCCGGCCACGGTCGGCGGCCTGCAGGGAGCCGAGGTCGCGGTGACCGGCGACGTCGCCCGCTACGCCGACTATCCCGAGCACCAGAAACACCGCCTGCCGATCATCCTGGGCGCGCTGCTGCTGGTCACCTTCGTCATCACCGCGTGGGCGTTCCGTTCGATCGTGCTGGGCCTGGCCGGTGTCGGGCTCAACCTTCTGTCGGCCGCGGCCTCGCTCGGCGTGCTGACGGCGGTCTTCCAGCATCGTTGGGCCGAGGGGCTGCTCGGCTTCACTTCGATGGGCTCCATCGGGTCCCGGGTGCCGCTCTTCCTGTTCGTGATCCTGTTCGGGCTGTCCATGGACTACCAGGTGTTCACACTCAGCCGGGTCCAGGAGGCGGTACGGCGTGGCGTGCCCGCCCGGACCGCCGCGCTGGAGGGCATCCGCGGCTCGGCCGGAGTGGTGACCAGCGCCGCGATCGTCATGGTGACGGTGTTCGCCTCCTTCGTCCCGCTGCACCTGATCGAGATGAAGCAGATCGGATTCAGCCTGGCGGTGGCGGTGCTGCTGGACGCCTTCGTGATCCGGCTGGTGATCCTCCCCGCGCTCCTGCTGCTTCTCGGACGGACGGCATGGTGGCCGTCCCGGCGGAGGCCCGTGCCCGCCTCCGCTTCGGACGTGCTGGAGAACGTAGGCTGATCGCCGTGCCGGCCTCCGACGACCAGACCCCGATTCTCCGCTGGTACGTGCCTCTGTGGGTCCTGTTCGGCCCGGTCCCCGAGTTCGTGGCCGGGCTGGACGATCCGCCGGGCACGCGGAGCTGGTCGCTGGCGGTGCCGATCGCCCTCGGTCTCGCCTGCGCGGTGTCGGGTCGCCGTCCCGGACGCCACCCCTGGTTCCCCTACGCGCTGGTCGCCGGGCTGGGGGTGGTGTCGTTCCTGCGAGGCGGGGCCGCGTCCCTCTACCTCATGTCGCTCCCGTACTTCTGGCTACCCGCCCGGAGCGCGCGGTGGCCGGTGCTGCTCAGCGGGGCCGGTGCGGCGGCGGCGGTCGGCGGCGGAGCGCTGGGAGACGGCGGCCTCGCCACCGGCAACTCGGTCGTGACTCTGGTCGCGTACGCCGCGGGCACCACGCTCGCCCTGGCCGTCCGGCGCGTCGCGGACCGGGCCGAGGCCCGCGCCCGCCGCCTCGACGGCGAGCTGGTGACGGCCCGCGCCGACCTGGCCGAGGCGCACCGGCGGCAGGGGGCCGCCGAGGAACGCGAACGGCTCGCTCGCGAGATCCACGACACTCTCGCCCAGGGATTCGCGTCCATCGTCGTGCTCGCCGAGGCGGTCCGGTCCGACCTGGTCGACGATCCGAACGGAGCCGCCCGGCGACTGTCGTCGATCGAGCGCACCGCACGCGAGAACCTCGCTGAGGCGCGAGTGCTGGTCGGTTCGTCCCCTCGGGAGACGATCGCGGCCGACTCTGTCTCCCGGACACTGCGACGCACCGTCGATCGCTTCGCCGAGGACACCGGCATCACCGTCGACGCCGATCTGGCCGACGTCGACTGCGACCCGGCCACCCGGATCGCGCTCCTGCGCTGCACCCAGGAGTCGCTGGCCAATGTCCGCAAGCACGCCGCCGCCTCCACGGTCGGCGTCGTCCTCGCGGCACGGCCGTACGGCGTCGAGCTGGAGATCACCGATGACGGCCATGGCTTCTCGGTCGCGGACGCCCACGGGTTCGGCCTCGCCGGGATGCGCCGGCGACTCACCGAGCTCGGCGGCGAGCTCACCGTCACCAGCGCGCCCGGCGAGGGCACCCGTGTTCTCGCCGTGCTTCCCGTTGAGGAGTGACATGCCCAAGGACGTGCTCCGGGTCGTCGTGGCCGGTGATCATCCGGCGATGCGGGCGGGTGTCACCGCCCTGCTCGCCGCCGAACCGACCATCGACGTCGTCGGTGAGGCCGCGGACGGCCGTGAGGCGGTGGAACTCGTCGAGCGCCATGCCCCCGACGTGGTACTGCTCGACCTGCGGATGCCCGTCCTCGACGGCGTCGCCGCGACCTCCCGGATCGTCGAGGGTCCCACCACGTCCCGTGTGCTGATCCTCACCACCTATGACACCGACGCCGACATCGAACGGGCGGTCGAGGCGGGCGCGGTCGGCTACCTCCTGAAGGACACCACGCGCGAGCAGCTCATCGACGCCGTCCGCTCCGCCGCCCGCGGCGAGACCGTCCTCTCCCCACGTGTCGCCCAGCACCTCGTCGCGCGGATGCGGCGCCCCGCGCCGACGACGCTCACCCCGCGAGAGGTGGACGTGCTGAACGCGGTGGCCGACGGCCTGTCCAACGCCGACATCGGTAGGCGACTGGTCATCGCGGAGGCGACGGTGAAGACCCACCTGCTCCGCATCTTCGCCAAGCTCGACGTCGCCGACCGCACCCGCGCGGTCGTCATCGCCCTCGAACAGGGCCTGCTGACGCGCCCTTGACCGGGTGTGCCCGGCCGTGAGTACGTTCAGGGAGTGGATGAGCAGAGGGTGCCGGCGGCGGGCATGACGATCAGTATCCGAACGCGGCGAGACGTTGTGATCGTCGATCCCGAGCGCTTCCTGGCTTCGGCCCGCGAAGCGTTCCGCGAACTGAACGGGCTGCCCGAGGATTCCGCCGTCGAAGAGATCTCCGATGTCTTCGACGCCGTGCACGCTCTGCTGGACCGCTTCGGCCGGCTCGTGCCGGACGCGGCCCCCACGATGGTGGGGTACGGCGGACCGCGTCCGGGCGAACGCGTGCTCGACCGTCCGGACGGCCTGTCCCCGGCGGGCGAGCTGGAGCACATCGTGCTCGACGATCCGCGACCGTTGCAGGACTACGGCTGTTTCCTGCCGGAAGACCCCTTCGCGCTCCCCGCGAACGTCGTCGGCGATGGAGAAGCCCCATGACGGGAGCGGAGCCGGTCTTCCTCCTCGCTCCGGCGCGCAGCTACTCGACCGTCGCCGTGGCCCTGCTGTCGGGTCATCCCGACGTCTACGGCTTTCCGGAGACGCTGGTCTTCAACGCCGCGACCGTCGGTGAACTGCTCCGCGAGGGCACGGGGTGGGCGCGTTTCCCGCTGCGGCAGAGCGGGCTCTGGCGCGCCGTCGCCGACCTGCACGAGGGCAGCCAGGACGGCGACGCGGTCGCACGCGCACGGGAATGGCTCGCCGACCGCGCCGATTGGCCGACCACGCGTCTGATGGACCACCTCATCGATCTCGCGCGGCCCCGCGTCAGCCTGGAGAAGTCGCCGGACACCTCCAGCGACGACGCGATCCTCGCCCGGTGCATGGCGGCCTATCCGCGTGCGCGCTTCCTCCATCTCGTACGACATCCGGTGACGACCCAGCGGTCGCTGCATGAGCACTGGCGCCCGGCCGGGCGGTTCCGCTCGGAGAAGGCGCTCATCGCCGAGGCCGCCGCCTTCTGGTACCTGTCGCATCAGCGGATCATCGCGGCGCTGGCGTCCTTGCCCTCCGAGCAGTGGATGCGGGTCCGGGCCGAGGACCTGCTCACCGAACCCAGGATCTGGCTGCCGCGGATCCTGGCCTGGCTGAGGCTGGACGGCGATCCGCACATCGTCGATCGGATGCTGCTCACGGAGAACTGGCGGTTCGCCGGGACCGGGCGTTCGGACGATCTCCTCGGCGGTGACCCGAAGTTTCTCCGCTCCCCGGCCCTGCGTCCGATTCCGGCGCCCGGACCGGTCGTCTTCGACCCCTCGTGGGGCCTGCACGACGAGATGTGCGACCGGATGACGGACCTCGCGCACTCACTCGGCTACTGAGGACGAGCCGCCGGCCGACCGCGAACGGTACGCCGGGCAGATAGAGCGCACGCCGGGCGGTACGGCTTGCCGGATCTTGCTTGAGTGAGCTAAGTTTTGCTCATGCGAGCAAGAACGTTCACCGAGTCGGGCAGACGCGCCCAGATCGTGACCGCGGCGATCGAGGTGATCGCCGAGGTCGGCTTCGCCAAGGCGTCCTTCAGCCGGATCGCCAAGCACGCCGGCCTGTCGAGCACCGGCATGATCAGCTACCACTTCGCGGGCAAGGACGACCTGCTCACCGCGTGCGTCGCCCAGATCGAGAAGGTCACCGAGGCGTTCATGGGGCCGCGCGTCGACGCCGCCGAAGGCCACGTCGCACAGCTGCGCGCCTACGTCGAGGCGAACGTCGCACTGGTCGGCGAGCACCCCGCCGACGTCCGGGCACTGATCGACATCGTGAAGAACGGCGCCGCGCAGAGCGCCTCCGTCAACGGACGTCTCGCGCTGTTCGAGGAGCACTTCCGCACCGGGCAGGCGGCGGGCGTCTTCCGCCCCTTCGACACGCGGACGGTGGCGATCGCCCTCACCAGCGGCCTCGACGCCGTCGTCAGCACCGCGGCCGCCACCGCGCCCGAACCCACTGAGCTCGCCCGCCTCGGCCGCGAGCTCGCCGAACTCTACGTGCGGGCGACCGCAGCCAATTCCCAGGAGGGATCCGCATGATGATCGACGAAAGGCCCGCACCCGACATGGGTCTGCGCCGGGTGATCCGCGCCAACGTGATGACCGTCCTGTTCGAGGTGGTCGTGCCGATGGTGCTGTTCTACGGCCTGCGCGCCGCGGGCGTGAGCCAGTGGTGGGCGCTGATGGCCGGCGTCCTGGTGGCCGCTCCGTACGTGGTGTGGACCGTCGTGCGTGACCGCCGGCTCGACCTCATCGCCTTCGTCACGTTGAGCGTCCTGGTGCTCTCCGTGGTGCTCGGCCTGCTGTCGGACAACCCGCGCACCCTCGCGATCCGGGAGGGGTGGACCGCGGCGCTGGGCGGCCTGTTCGGCGCGTGGATGCTGGTCTCGGTCGTCGTCGGCCGGCCCGCCCAGCTGACGCTGGGCCGTACGATCGCCGAGGTCAAGCGCGGCGCGGAGGGCGCGGCCGCGTGGGCGGCCCGCTGGGACACCGACGCCCGGTTCCGGCGCGGGCTGCGCGTCAACACGGCCGTCTGGGGCGCCGCGCTGGTGGCCAGCGCGGTGGTGCACCTGGTGCTCGTCTACACGCTGCCGATCGACCTCATCTCCGGGGTGACCACCGTGGTGTGGTTCGCCTCGCTGGCGTGCCTGATCGCCTGGCACGTCTGGTACATCCGCAAGGAGAACCTCGATGCCTGACGTCCTGGTGGCGGGCGCCGGCCCGACCGGCCTGCTGGCCGCGTACGAGCTGGAGCGCGCCGGACTCGACGTGCTGATCCTCGAACGCGACGTCCGGCCGACCACGCAGTCGAAGGCGCTCGCCCTGCAGCCCCGGTCGGTCGAGGTGCTGGCCGACCGCGGCCTGCTCGCGGCGGTCGAGCCGTACGTCGAGGCGCGGCTGCCCGCGGGGCACTTCTCGGGCATCCCGATCGACTACACCGACCTGCCGACACCCTTCCCGTACCAGCTCGGCGTCGAGCAGGCGCACGTGGCCGCGGCGATCGAGGCACGCCTGCGCACGCCGGTGCTGCGCGGCGCGGCCGTCACCGCCGTGGAGCAGGACGCCGAGGGCGTCACCGTCACCGCGGGCGGGCGCCGCCACCGGGCGGGGTGGCTCGTCGCGGCCGACGGCGGGCACAGCACGGTACGGACGCTGCTGGGGGCGGCGTTCCCCGGCATGTCGGCGCGGATCTCGCTGGTCGTCGCCGACCTCACGCTCGCCGGGAAGCCCGCCGGGCTCGCCGACGACTGGCAGCTCCCGTCGACCGGGTCGGGGTTCCTGCTGCCGCTGTCCGGCGGGCGCCACCGCGCGATCGTCGGCGGCGAGGAGCAGCAGCGGCTCGGCCGCGACGCTCCCGTCACGGCCGACGAGCTGCAGCGGGCACTGACCGACGCGCACGGGCCGGAGATCAAGGTGGGCGAGGTGCTGTGGGCCTCGCGGTTCGGCGACGCGGCGCGGCAGCTGGAGCGGTACCGCCACGGCCGGGTGCTGTTCGCCGGCGACGCCGCGCACATCCACCTGCCGATCGGCGGCCAGGGACTCAACCTGGGCCTCCAGGACGCGGTGAACCTCGGCTGGAAGCTGGCCGCGCACATCCGCGGGCACGCCCCCGAGGGGTTGCTCGACGGCTACCACGACGAGCGTCATCCGATCGCGGCCCGCGTGCTGGTCAGCACCCGGGCACAGGGGGTGCTCGGCGTGCCCGACCCCGACGCCGCGGCCGTGCGGGCGGTCGTCACCGAGCTGCTCGCCGTCCCCGAGGCCCACCGCGCCGTCGCGTTGGAACTGTCGGGCATCGGCATCGCCTACCCGGGCACCACCGGCCGCGCCACCGACGTCCCGGCCGCGCCCGACGGCCGCCCCGTGCTCGTCGGCGCGTCACTGCCCGCGGGCTGGGCCGGCCGCGTCGAGACCCGCGAGGGAACGAAGCCGCAGCTCGTCCGCCCCGACGGCTATGTGGTGTGGACCGGCGAATCCGATCTGGAGGCGGCGCTGCGCCGCTGGTTCGGCCCCCCGAGTGCGGCGAAAGACACGGTCAGTGCAGCGGCACGAGGCACAGGATGAGTGTCGACGTCCTCACGTTGCCGGTCTGGGCACCGCTGCCCTTCCCGGGGAAGAGGGCGAAGGTGTGGCTGGGGAAGTTCTTCGTGAGCGTGTCGCAGAGCTCGACCGCGTCATCGGCTTCCCCGCTGACTATTCCGTGGACGGTGTACGCGGTGCCCGGTCCCCACGGCCGGGAGCACGGCTCGCGGTACCAGTCGCCTTTCTTGATGCCGACGATGCCGTAGTTCTTGGTGGCCTGGTACACGCACGTGTTGGCGGTCACCACGCCGTCCCACGCCGCGTGGCCGTACTTCTGGTGGTAGACGAGCCCCAGGATGACAGCGAGCACCGCGACCCCGGCCAGGGCCCATATCCCCGAGTAGTTCGTAGGCGAGGTCCGCGCAGCGTTCGCCCGGCCCGGAGCGGTGCCCCTGACGTCCTGTACGAGGATGAGTCCGTCTCTGCCGGTGCCGGGGACCTTGGCGAGGTCGAGACCGCGTTCGGCCGCGAGTTCGCGCGCCGCTTTGGTGGCGTAGGCGCCGTGATTCTTCTTGATGGCGGCGATGACGTCCTGCTTGCGGATCGCTCCACCGGCGCCGGTGCCCCGGATGGCAGCCAGATTCACCTCGAATTCGGCCGCGACCTTGCGAGCGTCCGGGGAGATGCGGACAACGAGGGGGACTTCCTCGTCTTTCTCGCCATTGGCGGAGTTGACTTCCGAATACGCTCGGGTACCGGTTCCGGCGCCCCCGCTGGCCGGACTCCGGGTTCGCTCGGACCTTTCCGGTGACTCCGAGCGTGCGAGCGGGGCAAGGAGGTCGCGCGTCTGTTCCGCGCTGAGCCGTTCGGACGGGTTCTTGCGAAGAAGGGCGGTCAGTACGGGCGCGAGGCGACCGGCGTGGACGGGCGGAACGGGGTCCCGGGTGGCGATGGCCGCGAAGACCGCGCCGTGCGTGGAGCCGGTGAACGGCGGGTGCCCCTCGACGGCGTCGTACAGCGTCGCACCCAACGACCACAGGTCGGACTGGGGGACGGGGCTGCCGTCCACCTGCTCGGGTGACATGTAGGCGGGCGTGCCCAGGACCGCGCCGGTGTGGGTGAGGGTGGTGTCGCCGTCGAGCGCGGCGATACCGAAATCGGTCAGCACGACCCGATCCCCTTCGAACAGCACGTTGGCGGGCTTGATGTCACGGTGGACGATCCCGTTGGCGTGGGCGACCGACACCGCCTCCAGCAGCCGCAGACCGATGTCGGCCACACGCGGCTCCGGCAACCGGCCGCGCCGCTTCAGCTCATCGGCCAGGGACATGCCGTGGATGAGCTCCATCACGATCCACGGGCGGCCGTCCTCACCGACCACCCGGTCATAGACGGTCACGATCCCCGGGTGCTTCAGCCGGGCGGCGGCGCGCGCCTCCCGGCCCATCCGGGCGTACCAGCGGGCGCGCTCCCCTTCGTCGATCCACTCGGGGAGCCGCAGTTCCTTGACCGCGACCTCGCGGTCCAGGCCGGTGTCGAACGCCCGCCAGACGACCCCCATCCCGCCCTGCCCGATGTGCTCCACGAGCTGGTACCGGCCCGCCAGCAGCCGCCCGTCCAATTCGCCCACAGGCCGAACCTAACGTGGCGGGTGAGCACAGACGAGGACATCTCGTCGATTAATAAACATGGGTGTCTGTAGGCACGATTCCGTGGACCTGCGGTTCGCCACCGAGGTGGGAGTCTGCCACGCCGATGGGCTGTTCCGGCCGTTCGCCTCCCTGATCGACCCTGACCCGGAGATCCCCGACGACTGCGTCACCGAACGGGACGACGTGCCGCAGCCGGTCGACACCCCGAAGGCGCGGCTGCAGCAGCTCGGCTGGATGATGACCGGGCGCGCCTTCGTCAGCCTGGACGACGGCACGATCTGGCATGGCGATCCCGACCGGGACGCCGGCTATGAGCTCATCAACAGCGATCTGTCCTCGCTGGCCTATGTGCTGTACAAGGTGATGGCGGAGGCGCCGACGCGGCGTGCGGAACTGCCGTCGCCGGACGACTGGGAGCAGGCCGAGAACGTCGTACGTGCGGACACGCAGCGCTGGGATCCGGCGCCCTTCTCGGAGGCGGACGGCCTCTGGTCGCGTTACCTGGACGAGTACCAGCTCTACCACTGAGCCGCCGGCGGCGGTCAGCCGAAGGTGATGACCGACCGCTTGCCGGACTGGCCCTTGGCCATGGCGTCGAGCACCCCGTTGGCGTCGCGCAGCCCGATCGGGGTGAACTCGGGCAGGATGCCGTGCGCCGCCGAGAACGCGAGGGTGTCGCGCGCGTCGTGCGGGGAGCCGGACGGGTTGATCATGGCGTGCAGCCGGTTGAGGACCATCGGCTGGGTGGGCAGGGTCAGCGGCTCGGGACCGTATCCGCACAGCACGAGCGTGCCGTCGGGCGCCAGGCCGGTGAGCGTCGCCGCGGCGGCCGAGGTGGACGGGGAGGCGTTGAGGATCACGTTCGCGCCGCCGTCCCAGGCCCTGAGGGCCTCGGCCGGGTCGGCGTCCTGGGTGGCGATGAACCGCTCGGCGCCCATCTCCCTGGCCGCCGCTTCGCCCCGGCGCGACCGGCCGATGACCGCCACGCGAGCCCCCATGGCGACGGCGTAGCGGACCGCCAGCGCGCCCACCCCACCGGCGCCGATGACCGCGACGCGCGAGGTGGCGGTGGCCCCGGCCTGCCGCAGGCTGTTGAAGGCGGTCAGGCCCGCGCACATCAGCGGCGCCGCGGCGACAGGGTCGAGCCCCTCCGGCAGCGGGGTCACGAAGTCGGCCTTGAGGACGGCGTATTCGGCGTAACCGCCGTCCATGACGATGCCGGTGATGCGCTTCTGGGGACAGAGGATCTGCTCCCCGCGTACGCAGTAGTCGCAGTGGCGGCAGGAGTCGCCGAGGAACTGCGCACCGACGGAGACACCGACCTCCGGCCACGACACGCCGGGACCGGTGGCGGCCACCACGCCGGTGATCTCGTGCCCGGGAACGACCGGAAACCGGGCGATGGGCCACTCGCCCTGGAGCAGGTCCAGGTCCGTGTAGCAGATTCCGCACGCGGTGATCTTGACCAGCACCTCGCCCTGCCCGGGTTCGGGCACCTCGCGCTCGGTAAGAGTGAGCGGCTCATCGACGCCGGTGGCGACGGCCGTAAGCATGAGTGACCCCCGATTCTGTCGCCTGTCGTGCTGAGCGTAGACGCCGATCCCGGCCGGCGACCGCACCAGGTCGTCAGGGCGAGGAGGTCGGGGTGACGGTCGGGCTCGCCGTGGCCTCGTGTCTCATCTCGGCCACCACGTCGGGCGGCATCGGGCCCTGGGCATCGATCGGCAGCAGCACGGTGCCGGGAGAGTACGGGTCGGCGCCGTCGTCGCTCACCTTCCAGCGCGAAGGGATGCGCGTGCGCGGCAGGGAGATGCCCCACTGCGGCCAGTACACGTTGTACCTCCCCACGCGCAGACCCTTCCGGGCGAGCGCGGCCTCCGCCCGGGCCACCGTCATGCCCGCCAGGCCGTGCGCGGCGTCCTTCGACGACGTACGCCACGGCGCTCACGATCAGCGGCCGGCGGCTCGCGTGCCCACGCGCTCGGCCCGGCCGTGCCGGTGGGCCGGACGGCAGCGCGGTGATGTCGTCGAGCAGGGCGCGGGCGGCTGGCCGGCGGGCGAGCCACCGCAGTTCATCGTCGTGGACGCGGGCGACCCCGCGGACCGTGTCGTCGGTCGGATGGGTCTTCATGTCAGTGGCTCTCCTTGGTCGAGGAGCGCCCTGACGAAGATCGACGCGTCGAGCGGGTCGCCGGCCGGCGCCGCGGTCACCCCTACCGTGTCGGCACCCGGCGTTTCGTTACAGGTGACTTTCCCGCAGTACGGAGCCGTTCCATTGCCCGGAAGTAGGCGCCTCCGCCATGATTCGGACGCCTCTTCGCCCATGACCCGGAGCCGTTGATGTCCGTCGCCGCCGATTCGCCCCGCCCTCTCCGGGGCCTCGCCCTCGCGGCGACGATGGGACTCGCCGTCGTCGCGGCGGTGGAGATCGTCCAGTTGTTCGTACGGCTCCATCAGCGTTCGTCTCCCACCGCCATGGGCGTGCTGAACGCGGTGCGGCTGGTGAGCGTCGCAGTCACCGGGACGATCTTCCTGGTGTTCCTGTTGCGGGCCCGGCGTAACGCGGAGGCCGTCGGAGGTGCCACCCAAAGGTGGAGCATCCCGTGGGTCGTCCTCGGCTGGGTGATCCCGGTGATGAGCCTGTGGGTTCCCCGTCGCATCGTGATCGATGTCTTGAAGGCAAGCGAACCCGGCCGCCCCGTGCCGTACGTCCTGATCAACGTGTGGTGGGGCTGCTTCCTGGTGGGGAACGTCGGCGGTGAGCTGCTCGCGTCGCTGCTGTCCCTGAGCCACGCCACCGAGGCGGCCGATGTCGTCTATGCGCTGATGTCGCTGTTCGCCGTCATCGCGGCGGTGCTGGCCTGCTTCGTGATCAGGGCGATCGTACGGTCGCGGGAACAGGTCCCCAGCCGCGTCGCCGAGGCGCCCGGCGTGCCGCCGGCGCCCCGATCGCCGGAGAGCCCGCTGTGGCGCAACCTGACCATCGTCGTCGCCGTGCTGTTCGGTGCCGTCGTCGTCTTGATAGCGGGGCGGAGTCTGTTGTCGCACGCCGGCCCCGGCCAGGACCCGGAGAGGAGCGGCTACCGGTACGGCACGGCCCACGCGGACCCCGCGGTGACCGACTGCGAAGAAGAGGCGAAACGCCGCTACGAAGAAGACGAGAGCGCGCTGGAGTTCGCCACCGGCTGCGTCCAGGCCCAGACCGACGCCGTCCTCAACGCGACGAAGACCCAGCCGACGCCGTAGCCGTCGGCTGGGATCGTACGGCGGTCGTTCAGGCGGATCGGTGGAGGTCGGATCGGACCTCGTCCGCCATCTCGTGGATCTTCGTCTCGGTCTCCCGCAGCCGGGCCTCGGCCCGGGCGGTCCGCTCGGCGGCACGGCGCTCCCGCCAGGTCGGCTTGTGATTCGTGCGGCCTCTTCGCTTCGAACGGGCGAACAACCCCATCACACTCACTCCTTGGCTGCGCTGTGCCGGTGCGACCGAGGGATCCCCCGTATTCAGTGATGTATTCCGACACTTGTGTGACTGTCCAGTCGAGCGCCTTGAGCGAGTCTCGCGCCGGCGGCCCGGCGGAGGCCTCATCGCTCGGCCGGGTCGCCGCAGAACTCATCGGCGATGAGCGCGTTGATCTCGTCTTCGGCGGCCGGGCTCAGCGTGAGGCTGCGGTTGACCGAGATGGTGATCTGGCGTGCGCTCTGCGGGCTGGTGAAGCTGTAGGTGCCGTACCCGGGCACGCCTCCGACGTGGCCCCAGACCTGCCGGCCGCACATCTCGGTGTGCCCGAGGCCCAGACCGTACTCGAAGCCGGGGAAGGCGGGTTCGGACCGCTGCATCTGGCGAAGCAGGGTGGGCGGCACCAGTCGCCCGCCGAGCAGGGCCGAGTAGAAGAGGTTCAGGTCGTGGGTGGTGGACACGATGTCGCCGCTCGCCCACGCGACGGACATGTTGTAGGCGGTCAGATCCGTCAACCGGGTCGAAGAACGCACGGCCTCGTACCCGCGTGCGGACGGCTGCCGCAGACGCGGATCGTGTCCGGCGAGGTAGGTGTGCCGCAACCCGGCCGGGGCCAACACGCGCCGGGACAGTTCGTGTGCGTAACCGTCGCCGGTGACCTTCTCCACGAGCATGCCGAGCATGACGTAGTCGGTATTGGAGTACAGGAACCGACTGCCGGGGGTGAACTGCAGCGGCTTCCGCGTGGCGATGCGCACGAGATCGGCCGGGGCGTAGTCCCGGTATCGCGACCGGGCGACGAGCTCCGGATTCGCCCACAGGACGCTCCCGTAGTCGAACAGACCGCTTCGGTGCTGCAGCAACTGACGGACGGTGATCGGCTCGGAGTACGGCAGCACCCCCGGGAGGTAGCGGTCGATCGGGGCATCGAGGTCGATCCGGCCCTCCGCTACGAGACCGAGCACGAGGGTCGCCGTGAACGACTTGGTGACGCTGCCGATACGGAACGGGCCGGAGGGCCGCGGCGGTTCGCTGGTGCGGAGATTCCCCACACCGGCCACGACGGACTGGACGCCACGCTCATCGCGCGTCTCGATGTTGACGCCCGGCACACCGGCCGCGACGACCCTGCCCGCCTGTTGCACCAACGTCGACCGAGACGGCGGCGGGACCGATGATGCGACGGGCACCGCGGCGGCCGGTGCGATGGGCAGCGCCAGGCACACCAGTGCGGATCCGACGACGATGGCGGCCGCGGGCTTGGAAATCCTCATGCTGGCGAAGCTAGTGACGCGTCACCACAGGCACACTGGAGTCAGCCCTCTACGTGAGGTAGAGCCAGCCCCACCCGTCGAATGTCTGACACTTCGCGGTGAACTGGTCGCGGCTTGGTCTCAGAAGGGGACGTCATCGTCGAACCTGCGGGGGACCCGGCGGTAGTCCTGCCCCTGGACCTGTTCGAGGTCTTCTGCTCGCATCCAGACGTCGACGCCCTTCCACAGGACCTGCTCACGAACGAGCCATGCGACATGTCCGTGCCACTTGCCGTGCTTGTCGAGTCTCCAGGCCAGGAGGAAGGCGTACCGGCCGCGGCCCTTGATGCGGACGACCGGCGCAAACCATCCCACATCACGCACAATTCGAACATACTAGCGAATCTCTCCGGCCGACCGGCGCCGGGCTGGAGGGCGCGAGTCGCCACAGGTCGCCACACTCACGCCCCCTTCGCCTGTCAGCAGCAGCCGCCGGATGCGGCGTCGACGGGCACCGCCGCCTTCTCCAAGGTGTCGGCGTCACCCTTGACCGTGTAGACCTCCCAGGGCTCCCGGCCGGGGCCGTGGACCCAGACCTTGTCCTGGAGGGCGTAGCAGCAGGAGGTGTCGTTCTCCTCGAAGGTGGCCAGGCCGGCGTCCTTCAGACGCTGGGTTGCGGCGGTCACCAGCTCGGCGTCCTCGACCTCGACGCCCAGATGATCCATCCGCGTCGCCTCTCCGGCCTCGCCTTCGATCAGAACGAGCTTCAGCGGCGGCTCGGCGATGGCGAAGTTCGCGTAGCCCGGACGGCGCTTGGCGGGCTCGACGCCGAACAGCTTGGAGTAGAAGGTGACGGATCCTTCCAGGTCGGCGACCCGCAGAGCGAGCTGAACACGTGACATGGGGCGTTCCTTTCGGTGTACGACGGTGATTCCCTCAGGGGCGGTGGGCCAGGACGGTCGGACGAGCCGCCGTCGACCTTCTGCTTAGACAAACTTCGAATCAGTGGTACGGCGCCAGTTTGCGCTCTGCTTAGACATATGTCAAATTAGAGCCATGTCTAAGCAGGAGCTGCCGGTCGTGGACGTGTCCGAGGGCGCGTGCTGCGCGCCGCTGGCGCGCGAGCCGTTGAACGCCGCGGAGGCGGACGAGCTGGCCCCGCTGTTCAAGGCGATCGGCGACCCGGTACGGCTACGGCTCCTGTCACTGATCGCCTGCCACGACGGCGGGGAGGCGTGCGTATGCGACCTGACCAGCGCCTTCGAACTGACCGCGCCGACGATCAGCCATCACCTGAAGGTGCTCAAACAGGCCGGACTCATCGACTCCGAACGCCGGGGCACCTGGGTCTACTACTGGATCAACCCGCAGGTGCTGCAGCGGCTGTCGGCGATCCTCGGGCCCCGGCAGGCCACCGGACTGGTTCCGGCGTGACCACTGAAGGAGTCCTGGTGCCCGACCTTCCCGAGGTGCTGTTCGTCTGCGTCCACAACGCCGGCCGCTCCCAGATGGCCGCCGCGCTAATGGACCACCACGCCGCCGGGCGCGTCCTCGTACGCTCCGCGGGCTCCGCTCCCGCCGACACCATCAACCCCGCCGTCATCGCCGTCATGGACGAACTCGGCCTCGACCTCACCAAGGAGTTCCCCAAGCCGCTGACCGCCGAAGCGGTCCAGGCCGCCGACGTCGTCATCACCATGGGCTGCGGCGACGCCTGCCCCGTTCTCCCCGGCAAGCGCTACCTCGACTGGCAACTCGACGACCCCGCCGGCAAGACCGTCAATGAGGTACGCCTCATCCGCGACGAGATCGACGCCCGTGTAAAGGCCCTCCTCGCCGAACTCGTCCCCGTGCGCTGTACAGGCGAGACTTAATCGCTTATCGTCGATTAACGATGGATGAGGTACTGAATCGGGCGACCGCAGCGGAGTACGCGACGTGGTTCAAAGCGCTGGCCGATGCCACGCGGATCCAGATCGTCTCGCTCCTCGCGCGCCGGGGTGAGCCGATGACCGTGGGACAGATCGTGGACGCGGTCGACGTGGGACAGTCCACCGTCTCCGCCCATCTCAAGGTCCTGGCCGAGGTCCGGTTCGTCCTGGTCGACCAGCGCGGGACCGCCCGCTACTACCGGATCAACCAGAACTGCGTGAGCTGCTTCCCGACGGCCGCGGACGTCGTCATGGGAAGCCCGGTCCCCGTACAACCCGACGCCTCGACGTGCGAGACAGGTGAATCGCGATGACCGACGCGACCCGTGACGACATCGACCGGCAACGCGCCGAGGTCGTCGACCGCTACTCCGGCCTCGCCCGCCAAGCCATGCGCGGCGACGAGCAAGGCGACTGCCTCGGCGCGGCCTCGTACGCCGCCGACGAACCGGTCCCACCCGGCGCGGCCCGCGCGAGCCTGGGATGCGGCAACCCGCTCGCCGTCGCGGACATCATCCCTGGAGAAACCGTCCTCGACCTCGGCTCGGGCGGCGGCCTGGACGTCATCCTCTCCGCCCGGCGCACCGGCCCGACCGGCAAGGTCTACGGCCTGGACGCCAGCTCCGACATGCTCGTCCTCGCCCGCGCCAACACCGCTCAAGCCGGCATCGACAACGCCGAATTCCTGGCCGGCCACATCGAGGACATCCCCCTGCCGGACGGATCGGTCGACGTGGTCATCTCCAACTGCGTCATCAACCTGTCCGCCGACAAACCCCGCGTCCTGGCCGAAGCCTTCCGCGTCCTCAGACCAGGCGGACGTCTCGGCGTGACCGACATCATCAGCGACGAAGGGCTGGACGCCTCGGAACGGGCGGCGGCTGAACGCGAGGTCGGATGCGTCTCCGGCACCGTGACCGGCGACCAGTACCGCGACCAGCTCCTGGCAGCCGGCTTCACCACCGCGACGGTGACGCGCACGCACCGAGTCGCGGCCGGACTGACCTCCGCGATCATCCGGGCCACCAAGCCCGCCGCCCCGGCGGGCGTCACGATCCGCCCCATGCGCGCCGGCGACGCCGACCAGGTCCTGGCGATCTACCAGGCCGGCCTGGACACCGGCCACGCCAGCTTCGAAACCACCGCTCCCGCCTGGGACGCGTTCGACGCCGCGAAACTCCCGCTCCACCGGCACGTCGCCGTCGAGATCGCCGACGGCCGGCTCCTCGGCTGGGTGGCCGCCACCGCGGTCTCCAGCCGGTGCGTCTACGCCGGGGTCGTCGAACACTCCATCTACGTCCACCCCGACACACGCGGCCGGGGCATCGCCGCCGCCCTGCTCGACGCGCTGATCGGCTCCACTGAGACGGCCGGTGTCTGGACCATCCAATCCGGGATCTTCCCCGAGAACACCGCCAGCCTCCACCTGCACGCCAAAGCCGGATTCCGCACAATCGGTACCCGCCACCACATCGGACGACATCACGGCCGATGGCGCGACGTCGTTTTCATGGAACGCCGCAGCCCGACCGTTGGAACATCATCGCAATAGGACTTTCCGCGTCCAAGTACGCAGATGCTTGTAATTTACGCTTGCTTAAAAAGCCCGCGTCGAGAGCGTCGGCTCGCCGCCAAGCCTCACATCGCGCGGTTTCGCGGGAGTTGACCAAGGGGACGACGCTAGCGGATCACGCCTTCTCTTTGACTATCTCGGCCGAGGCGGTTGCCCCATGAGATTTCCGAACAGCATGGCGATCGCCGTGTCCGGCTCGGCTCTCGTCGCAAGTGTCGTTCTCGCCGCATGCCCCGCTGTTCGGACCGTTGCGGCAGTGGCCACAGCGGGAGAAGGCGTTTCCGACGGTGGTTGCTGTGGACCCGACAGTGGTCGTTCGAACAGCCGCAACATCGATCAGAACCGTCATCACGCCAGAATCCGGAACCGGAACTTCAATACAAGCGTCAGTGAAGTGCATCGCTGCAAAGACGACCTCTTCGTCGCCTCCCCACCGCCGCCCACCTCACCGGCGCCGCCGGGTGATCCGACCGCCGCGGCGATGCAGGCGTATTTGCAGAATCTGGCCGCGCACGGATTCACCGGATCGGTACAGGTGGTTCGGCGCGGACAGGTACTGGCGCGTTTCGCCTCCGGCGAGGCCGACGAGGCGGCCCACATTCCGCTCCGGCCGGACACGATCTTCCGGCTCGCCTCGGTCACCAAGCAGTTCACTGCGACGCTCATACTGAGGCTGCTCGGCTGCAGGATTCACCTGGACGACCCGGTCTGCCCGTATCTCATTCCGAGGTTCATCAAGGCCTGCCCTGAGGCGTGGCGGACCATGACGGTCCGCGAGACCGTCACGCACACCTCGGGCATCCCCGATATCCAGAACCTGCCCGGCTTCTACGCCATGCTCTCGCAACCGACCACCACCCAGGAGATCATCCAGCGGTTCATCAACCTGCCACTGGACTTCCCGCCCGGCACCGGCTGGAAGTACACCAACTCCGGCTTCATCCTGGCCGGCGCGATCATCGAGTCGGTGACGCACAAGCCGTACGGCGCGGTCCTGCACGACCTGATCGCCGGCCCGCTGGACCTTCCGAACACCGGCTACAGCCGGGGGAATCCGCCGCCCGGGTACGCGAAGGGCTACTTCACGCTCGGGTCGCCCGCCCCGCCCACCAACGGCTCCGAGGCGTTCTCCGCGACCGGCGTCTTCTCCAACACCGATGACCTCGTCAACTGGGACCGGTCGTTCGGCGCGTACCTGGTCGCGCCACCGGCCATCGTCAAGGAGGCGTTCACGCCCCAGGCGCCGTGCCCGTCCGGCGGCTGCCTCAACCTGCCGTCGAGCGCGTACGCCTTCGGCTGGCTCGTCGACCGGCTGGAAGGGCACCGGCTCAGATACCACCCGGGTCTTCTCCAGGGTTATTCCGCGAGCAACATGTACCTTCTCGACGACGACATCGAGGTGGTCGTGCTCAGCAACGTGCAGGACACCGACACCAACGGCATAGCCCGCCACCTCGCCACGCTGGCCCTCAACTCTTAGCGCGCGTCCGTACGCCACAATTGGTAGGCACCCGTCTTCGATCCGTGAACTTTTCCGGCTCCCGCCGCGTCCCACGAGTGGGACGATCACAGGAGCACGGACAACGGATTGAGGAGAGTCTTTTGTCGACGAAGACAGCCACCTTCGGTGCGGTCGCACTGGTGACACTGGGCATCTTCCTGACCGGTTGCAAAGAAGGCGCGGTGAACGCCGCTTCGTCTCCCACCGGCACCGCGACTCCGGCTCCGGCTCCGGAAAGTTCGAAGACTCCGGTGGACACGCCGGTGAAGGCCAGTGAGAAGTGCACCGACCACTGCCCTCCGGTCTCGGCTTCCGCCGCCTCCTCGTCGGTCACGTTCAAAGCGAAGCGGGTCACCGCCCCGCCGCCGCCGAAATCGGGGATCGACCATAACGTCGTGGCGCTCGGCACCGTACGGCTGGCGATGACCGCGAAGCAGACCGCGTACGTGGTCTCGTCTCTGCACGCGAACGCGGCCACCGTGCGAACGCTGGTGGACAACGAACTGCGTTGTACGTGGCCCGGCGGCAGTAAGAACATGGTGATGGGCCAGAACGTCTACGCGGGCACGGGTAAGAACCCGCAGTGGGAAGACAACTGGATCGTCACCAGGTTCCTACTGCACCCCGGCGTGGCCACGACGGCCACCTGCACGACGTACGCGAGGGTCGCCTCGCTTTACAAGCAGACGTCATCGGTGCAGCTCGCGGGCGGTTCACTGCGGTTCGCCGACACGTCGGTCGCCAACGCGGCGAAGGGCAAGCCGCTCGACTATGAGATGCCCTACGGCGACCTGCCGGTGGACTCGAGCCACCGGACCGTACGACAGCCCTCGCTGCCGATCACCACTGCGCCGGCCGGCCTGCACGAACTCAGCGCCTTCGGCGACGTGGACTACCAGGTGTGCCACCGCACCGGCGCGTGCAACAAGTCCGGTTCCTCCACCGCCCGGTTCACGTTGATCGTCAACCAGTGGAACGCGGCGGGCACGAAGCTCTGCCACACGAGCTCCTCGACGAGCGTCACCAAGACGATCCCGTACTGGGTGCACCACGCCGTGGTGCCGTTGAACACCCCGCACTTCGCGGTGTCGAAGGCACCGGGCTGCGCCCCGGTCTTCAACGCCTACGTACGGGTGGACTGGCTACGCGGCGAGACCGGCGCGGTGCAGGGCACGGCCGTCGGCCTGCCCGACCGACGCGGTTCCTCCTCGACCCACCGGTCGGCGATGAGCCACCTCTACATCGTCCCGGCGTGATCTTCGGCATGTGCCGCCACCTACAAAGGCCCCCCGCGAGATCGCGAGGGGCCTTTGGCCTGGGCGCGACTAAAGGGATCGTCCTTCACCGCCGAGCGGCGAGAGCGGTGCCCGCGGAAAGTGAGACCGTGGCCACGGCGGCACCGGCGCCGTACGCCGGCCTCATCGCCGCCGCACCCGACGACCCCGGCCTCGTCGTGCGGCCGGGGTCGGGTTGAGCCGGTGATCGTACGGCTCAGGCCGCCCCTGACGCGATGACGTCGACGGCCCTCGGGCGCAGCACGGTACGCGCGGCCAGCGCCGTCACCGGGACGACGATCAGGAACACGGCGGCGGTCACGCCCAGGAAGACGCCGACCGGGCCGGACGGCAGGAGCGACCCGGACGCGATCGCCATCGGCAGCACGGTGAATCCCGCGATCACCGTGCCGAGGACGAGGCTGATCCCGGCCAGCACCGTGCTCTCGATGAGGAGCATCCCGCGCACCTGACGGCGGGTGGCGCCCGCGAGGCGCTGCGCCGCGAGTTCCCGGCGCCGGGACAGAACGGCCACGGCCAGCGTGTTGATCGCGGCGATGGCCGCGTAGGCGATGGCCAGGAAGGCGATCAGGTAGTTGATCCAGGACTGGATGTCGAGCCCCTGCTCGACCGTGGAGGCGAGCACGCCGTCGTCGCCCACGGTGACGCCGGGCCACGCGCCGACCTGGGCCTGGACGGCCTTCCGCACGCTTGAAGCGTCGTGCCCCGGTTCCGCGCGGACCAGGACGTGGGTCGGCAGCGCCGCGGTGGTGTGAGCGGCCAGCAGGCCGACGGGCAGTACGACACCCGCGTAGTCGGACGAGTCGCGCAGCAGGGCCACGACCCTGACCGGCGTCCGGGCGCCGTCCCCGAGCCGCATGACGATCTGCCGGCCCACGCTGATGTGGAGCCGCCGTGCGGTGGGCTCGGGCAGTGCCGCCACGTCGCCGGTGAAGTTCCGCATCGTCCCCGACGCGACGGGCGCGGTGAGGACGGGCTCCGTGTCCTGGCTGCCGACGCCGAACAGCGTCGACGGGTCGGTGCCCTTGCCGTCGTAGGGCTGCTCGATCCAGCCGTGGCTGGTGACCAACGCGGACGCGGCGGCGACGCCGTCCGTCCGGCTGATCCGGTCGACCAGCGCGGGGGCGACGCCGCCCACCGAGGACGTGACCACGACGTCGGCCTTGAACTGGTGGAGGTACCCGTCCTCGGCGGCGTGCTGGGTCGTGGTCGCGGAGTACACGTTACCGAGGGCGATCGCCACGCCCAGGGTGACCGGCGTGAGCACGGCCGCGAACTGGCCCGCGCGGGCCCGCAGGTTGATGGCGGCCAGGGCGCCGAGATACCCGCCCGCGCGTTCGACGAGGTCGGCCGTCCGACCGGCCAGCAGGTGCAGCAGCTCCGGGCCGAAGAGGGCGACCGCGATGGAGCCGGTGAGAACCGCGGGCCCGCCGACCGCCGACGCCGTCTCCGGGCCCATGAAAATGGTGGTCACGGCGAGCGCGACGGTCCCGGCCGCGAAGACGGCGGCGAGCAGACGGCGGATCGGGGTCACCGCGACCGGCGGCAGGGCCGCCTCCGCGATCGCCTGGATCGGCCGGGTGCGGGCGGCCGGACGGGCGGCGAACCCGGCGGCGATCCCGGCGGACAGCAGCGCGGCGAGCGCGGCGGCGGCCGGCGGGAGGATCCCCGACTGGAAGTCCAGAGCCGCCGGGATGGCGCCCTGGCCGGTCGTCGCGGCGAAGATCCAGTCGCCCGCCTGACGGCCGAGCGCGAGCCCGGCCACGACGGCGAGGACCGCGACGATCATCGTTTCGGCCACCACCATCCGGTGCACCTGGCGCGGCGTCGCGCCGCTCGCACGCAGCAGCGCCAGCTCCCGGCGCCGCTGCCGGACCGACAGGCTGATCGTCGCGGACACCACCAGCGCCATGACCACCAGCACCATGCCGCCGAAGATGGCCGCCAGCAGGATCAGCGGCAGCCGGGCCCCGTCGATGCCGGTGAACTCGGCCGCTCCCCGGTCGCTCCCGGTGCGGACCTTCAGCTCGGACGGCAGCCTCGCGGACACCGCCGCGGCCACGTCGTCGACCCGTGCGCCGGGCCGGAGCCGGATCCCGATCGCGTCGGCCTGCGCGCCCTGCGGAAGGAAGCGCCGGACGTCCGCGCCGGAGAAGAAGTACGCCGGGGCGTCGACGTGCCGGGCGGGCACGGCCACCCCGGTCACGGTGAACGTCTCCGGGACACCGGCCACCGCGATCCGTATCCGGCCACCGGGACGTACCGACAGGCGCCGGGCCGTCGCGGCGTCCACGACGACCTGGCCCGGTCCGCTCGGCTCGGCGCCGCCGCGCAGCGCGTACGGGGTGAGCGAGGCGGAGGCCCAGTCGTGCCCGGCGAGGACGGCGTCCCGGGCGGGGCGTCCGTCCACCACGGGGACCGCCGCGAATGAGACGTCCGGGACGGCGGCGGCGACGCCGGGCGTCCCGGCCAGCCGCGCGGCGACCGCGGGATCGACGCGGCTCCGCTCGGCGTAGGCGGCGCGCTGCCCGCCCTGTCCGGGAAGCTTGAACCCGGCCGGGCCGGTGACGACGATCGGCGCGCCGCCCAGCCGCTGTGCGTCGGCGTTGAGCCGGATCGCCGTCTCGAACAGCCCGCCGGACGCGACCAGCAACGCGGTGCCGATGAGCACCGCGACCAACATCGCCGCCGACGCCCCTGCGCGGAACCGGAGCGTCGTGAGTGCGAGCCGGATCATCGCCGTACCTCCGAATCCACGGCCCGGGACGGCGTCCGCTGGGCGAGCCCGGCGAGCCGATCGGCCACGACGTCCGCGGCCGGATTCGGCAGCAGCTCGACGATCTGCCCGTCCACCAGGAACAACGCGTTGTCGGCGTACGAGGCGGCCACCGGGTCGTGCGTCACCATGACGACCGTCTGGCCCGCGTGGGCGAGTTGCTGCAGGAGGAGCAGGACCTCCCGCGCGGTGGCGGTGTCCAACGCGCCGGTCGGCTCGTCCGCGAACGTGACGGCCGCCCGGCTCGCCAGCGCGCGGGCGATGGCGACCCGCTGCTGCTGGCCACCGGACAGCTGGCCGGGCCGGTGCCGCACCCGGTCGCCCAGGCCGACCCGCTCGATCACCTGCCGTGTCCAGTCCCTGTCCGGACGGTGCCCGGCGAGCCGCGCGGGCAGGGTGACGTTCTGCCAGACGGTCAGCGCCGGCATCAGGTTGTAGGACTGGAACACGAATGCGACGTGCTCGCGCCGGAGCCGGGTCAGTGCGGTCTCGTCCTTGCCCGCGAGCGGGACGCCGACGAGCGTGACCGTCCCTGAGCTGGGCTCGTCCAGCCCGGCGGCGCAGTGCAGGAGCGTGCTCTTGCCGGAGCCCGACGGGCCCATGACCGCGGTGAAGCTGCCTTCCGGAAAGTCGACCGTGACCCCGGCGAGCGCGGTCACCCCGCCGGCTCCGCTGTACCGCTTGGCGACATCCCTGAGCTGGACCGGCGGATTCATCGCGTCTCCCTGTTGCTCGCCATGGACCCGTCACGGCCGCCGGTCACCAGCGACAAGGCACCGACGAGGGCGGCTCCCGCGCCCGTCGTCCAGAGCCACCAGGGCTCGACCAGGTGCCCGCCGAGCACGGCGATGAGCAGCCAGATCACGGCCTGGATTCCGGTGATGGCGAGCAACACGGCGGCGGCGATGCGCAGGACGGCGCGCTGCCGGGGCTTCCTGCTGGCGGTCAACGGACGGGTGAGGAAATCGTCATTCATTAGTTCAACGACCAATCGGGGAGGGCTGGGGGTTGATCAGGCCTCGGCATGAGCGGCGACCTGTGATCAGCTTGCGCCCTGCCGGCGATCGGCACAGGAGGTCCAGACCCCGGTCGATGGTGGTGCTAGGTAGAGGAACCGACGAGACGACGTTCCACCAGACGACTCCCCGAACGTCAAAAGGCCCCCCGCGTGATCGCGAGGGGCCTACAAGCGCGTCGGCGACGTTGACCGGCTACACCCGCGTGCTACCCCCGGTAGACCCCGCCGGCGGCCAGCCGCTTGCGTTCCCTCCACAGCGCGGAAAGGCCGGTCGCCCGGTAGGTCTCGACATGACGTCCGTTGTGGAGCAGCTCCAGCCGGTAGGGGATCGCGCCGAGCAGCCGCAACACCATGGCCACCGGAGTGAGGAGCAGGCGCAGAACGAACTCCACCAGCCACAAGGCCAGCACGATGAGGAAGACGGCCAAACCCGGCAGGCCGATGATGAAAGAGATCGGATCATCACCGAGGCCACCGGGAATCATGTCGGAGGCCGCCTCGAGGGGCACCTTCGCCGACCAGGCCAGGCGACGCTGCCGGAGCCGCCATTTGCCGCCATTACCGTCCCGCCATCGCATCGCAGCGGAATGTACCAGACCGGCATTCCCGATCTGTCAGTACAGCACCTGGGTTCGTGAGCAGCGGAGTCAGGGTGCGGAGCCGCCCCGGCCGGTGCGGAGGAAGACCGCGAGTGCGGCCAGGCAGAGGAACCCGGCCGCGCCGAGGCTCGCCACATTGAAGCCGTGTACGGCGGCCTCGGTCTTGGCGCCGGGATGCGCACGGAGGTGGTCGGCGGCGATGGTGCCCGCGACGGTGCTGAGCAGAGCGGTGCCGAGGGACGCGCCGATCTGCTGCGATGTCATGACCATCGCGCCGGCCACGGCGGTGTCGACGCCGGCGCCGATGGTCGCGGTGCTGTTGGCGGTGACCAGAACCCATCCGGTGCCGAGGCCGACCAGGAGAAAGACGGGGAAGACGTGCGGCCAGTAGCCGCCGTGGACGGGTACGAGGCCGAGCAGTGCCAGACCCGCCGCGATGGTCAGCAGCCCCGGACACAGCAGCGACCACACTTGTGCTCGCATCAGGAGCGGGCTGACGATCCGGACCCCCACCATCAGCCCGACGGTGAGGGGCAAGAAGGCGATTCCCGCCCTGACCGGCGAATAGCCGAGCACGTTCTGCAGGTAGAAGGTGAGGAAGAACAGCGTGGCGAACATCCCGACGGCCAGGCTGAGCACCGCTAGATAGGACCCGCCGCGACGGCGGTCGAGGACCACTCGCAAGGGCAGCAACGGCCAGGCGATCCGCTTCTGCACGACGACGAAAACGGCCAGCACCAGTACGCCCGCGGCCAGTGACCCGATGGTGATCGCCGCGCTCCAGCCGTCCGTCTCGGCCCGGGCGAAACCGAGGACCAGTGCCATCAGGCCGGTGGTGGCCAGCAGCGCTCCGGCGGTGTCGACGCGCACCCCCGCCGCGCGCGACACGGGACGGACCGCGTAGAACGTTCCTGCCGCAGCCACCGCGGCGATCGGCAGGTTCACGTACATGCACCAGCGCCAGTCCAGGTAGTCGGTGAGCACTCCCCCGAGCACGACTCCCAGGCCGGAGGAACTGCCCATGACGGTGCCGTAGATCCCGAACGCCTTGCCGCGCTCGGCGGGCATGGGAAAGGTGGCAGCGAGCGTCGCCAGGACGGAGGGGGTCAGCAGCGCGCCGAAGACACCCTGAAAAGCCCGTGCGGTGAACAGCATCACGGGGTCCAAGGCGGCTCCGCCGAGCGCGGACGCCAGGGCGAACCCGGTCAGCCCGATCATCAGGCTCCGCCTGCGGCCGACCAGGTCCGACAGCCGGCCGCCCACGAGCAACAGGCCGCCGTAGCCGAGCGCGTAGATGGTGATCACCCACTGCCGACCTATCGACATCGCATACCTCATGCGGGGAAGTGACTGCTGCTTTCTCGCGTTAGAACATGCCGTTCTCGTTCGCGGCTTGCTCCGGGATGTCCTGCATCACGTCCCAGTGCTCGATGAGCATTCCGTTCCCATCGAGCCGGAAGATGTCGACGATGGCCGTGCCGCGTTCTCCGGGCACACGAACCCCGTGGACGTGCCCGATGACGAAGTCGCCTTCCGCGAAGATGTTCTTGATCTCGGCCCGCAGCTCAGGGAATTCCTTCTTCATGAATTCGATGCGGCGTTCGAGGCCCTCGGCGCCATCAGCGATCGAGGGGTTGTGTTGTACGTAGCGGTCGCCGATGAGCCTGGAAGCGGCGGCGAAGTCCTTGCCGTTGATGGCGGCCTCATAGAAGGCCAGGACGTTCCGCTTGTTGCGTTCAAGCTGCGCATCCGCAGGACGACCCGATCCGCTCGGACGGGCGGCAGAGGTGGTGTCCATGGCCGGCTCCTTCTTTAGCTGACAGCTGTTGCGCTACGACTGTAGCGATACTGCTGTTTGGATACAATACGTCTCCATGGACTCGACCACTCCCGCTCGACGCGGCGCCCGCGGCCGCAACCCCCGCGGCCAGGGCGAACGGCTGCGCGAGGACATCATTTCCGCGGCGCTCCGGATGCTCGACGAGCTCGGCGACGACCAGGCGCTGTCACTGCGCGCCGTCGCGCGCGAGGTCGGTATCGCCGCGACGTCCGTCTACATCCACTTCGAGGACCGGGACGCGCTCGTCCTCGCCGCCCTGCAGCGCTTTCACCAAGACCTCGTCCAGGCCGTCGACCGGGCCGAGTCCACATCCACCGACCCCGTGGCCAAGCTGCGCGCCCGGATCCACCTCCTCGGCGTCTGGGTACGGCGCCACCCGGGCCTGTACAAAGTGCTCCACGAGAGCACCCTCAACCAGCGGCGTGCCATGGACTTCAAACAGGAACTGACCGAGCGCACCACCGCCGCGGTTCAGAAATGCATGGACGCCGGGCTCGCCCCGGCCGACGACGCCGCGATGGTGGCACTCGACCTGAGGGCCGCCGTCCACGGCGCCGTATCAATGCGCGTCAACCAGCCGGACCTGCCATGGCCACCGCTGGAGGAACAGCTCGACCGTTTCCTCATCAAGCTCGTCGCCGTCCCGTCCACGGCCTTCTGACGGCGGACTTGCGAATTTCTTCGGCGCGGGAAGCGATCGGCGACGTAAGGCCAATAACGAGCGACATGCCCCCGTCTTGAAGGGCGCTCGATGATTGACACGGATGTGGGGAGTGAGACCGACGCGGTGATCATCGCGTCGTCGGTTCACGAACCCGAGCTGTTCACCGCCTTGTACGAGCGGCACGCACCAGCGATCCATCGCTATGTGGCCCGCCGGCTCGGCACGGACATGGCCGACGATCTGATGGCCGAGACGTTTCTGATCGCGTTCCGGCAACGTGAGTCCTATGACCAGAGCCGTCCTGACGCACGCCCATGGCTGTACGGGATCGCCACGAATCTGGTCGCGCAGCATGCGAAGGCCGAGGCCCGCATGTGGCGGACCATCGCCCGTACCGGCATCGACCCGGCGATGGACTCGCCTGCGGATCGCGTGGTCGAGCAGGTCAGCGCCTCCGGTACCCGCCGTTCGCTGGCCGCCGCACTGGCCCGGCTCCACCCCGGTCAGCGCGACGTGCTGCTGCTCACCGCGGCCGGTGGGCTCACCAGCACGGAGATCGCGACGGCGTTGGGGGTCTCGCCGGGCACCGTCCACTCGCGGCTGAACCGGGCGCGCAAGAAGATGCGCGCCGCGTTCGGCGGGATCGACCCCCTTGACGTACCGGAAGGACTCGACCGATGAACGAGCTGGAGTACATGTGCGCCGAGGTCCCCGCGCCATCGGCGGACGCACTGGCCAAGGGACACGAGCGATTGATCGCCGAGGTGGCCGCTTCCAAAGCCGGCAGTACACGCGCCGGACGCGGTATCCGCTGGAAGCGACGGCCGTTCATGGGCGGCCTGATCGTGGTCGGCACCGCCGCGGCCGTCACGGCCGCGGTCGCGATCCTGCCCGGCGCCACGTCGACCCGCACCGAGAGGCTGCGCCCGGTGAGCGCCGTCGAAGTCCTCGGCCGTGCCGCCAAAACCGCCCGCACCGAGGAACTCCATGCGCGGAACGACCAGTTCATCAAGGTCACATCGGTGGAAATCGCGGATCACCGCTACACCCGCCAGACCTGGCTCTCGGTCGATGGCAGCGAAGTCGGACTGCTCCGCACCAACCCCTGCCAGTTCCGCAGCGGAACGGCGACCTGTGACGTCCGGCTGCAGAACGGGGACCGCCCGAAAGGCGCACCGCCCATGCCGTTCAACGGCACGCCCGCGTACCTGCGCACCCTGCCCACCGATCCGGCGGCTCTGAAGGCCTACATCCGCGCCCACACCGACAAACTGCCGGCCTCCAAGAGGCCCGCCGAGGGGTACGAGACCTGGAGCTTCGTCGTCGATCACGTCGTAGAGAACTACGTGCCGCCCAAGCTGCGAGGGGCGCTCTTCGACGTGGCGGCGACGGTCCCCGGCATCAGCGTGTCGAAGAACGTCCGCGATGCCATCGGGCGCCCCGGGATCGCGGTCCGAATGAAGACCGGAGCCGGCTGGCAAGAGCTGATCTTCGACCCGGTCAGCTACCGGTATCTCGGAGAGCGCGGGAGCACCACGCCATCCGGACCCGCGAACTACCAGAACGCCCTGGTGAAGACCGAAGTCGCCAGCACCCTGCCCCCGCACCGTTTCCTCCCCGAACGGCGCCACAACTGAGCCACCGGGCGGCGCCCGACGAGGCTCAGCCGTTCACGCCGACACGTCGAGATGCTCGTTCGATACGCATCCGACTTCCCGATTCATGTGATCGTGGACGCTCATGGCGTCCATAGGACTAAGGAACTCGCCATGGAATTGAAGGCCCCCCGCCGTATCTCCGCCCTGATCGCCGCCACCGCGATCGGAGGCGGCATGGCCGCTACGGCGTTCGCCGTCTCGGCCTCCGCCGACACCGGAAGCCGGGCCGGCGCCAACAGCATGGCCGGCATCTGCGCGAAAGCCCACGGCAAGTACAAGCCTCACCTCGTTACCTCCTACAAGATCACAGGCGGCGACGACTCCGTGCATGACATCCGGGGAGGGACGCTTCAGGTCTGGGCCTCGAGCCGGTGCGGAACGGCGTGGGTCACGACCGTGAAACTCGCCAAGTACTCCAAGCAGCCCTATCTGACCGTCGCCAGCATCACGTCCTACGACGACAAGAACCACCGGTGGAATGCTAAGAAGCAAACTGAGACCACCACGCGCTTCAGTGTCGAGTCCCCGACGGTGACCACCGGCGGCGTCAGCGAACTTCATGTCGAAGGCGGGTTCGTGGGGCCTTACCAGTTCGATTCAGCGCACACCTTTCGGCACTGACCGATCATCCCGCCGATAAGGGGGGCCGGCCTTGGGCCGGCCCCCTTATCCGTTGATGCCATCTGGATGACGATCTTCCCTGCCCGCCTTTCATCTGGCCGCCGCGGTCCAGCTTGGAAGGGAAGCCACCGATTGGCTGCCGGAAGCCCAGGACATATCGGTCCACCCAGTCCAGAAGGCACCCGACGCGACCTAAGACGCGTTCAGCAGGGACGGCGGCGCACGGTTGTCGTCAGGCGCGGGCACGTACCGAGAACAGCCGCTTCGACGCTTACTCGGTACGCGTCGAGGATCAAAGTCGCTCGAAGTAGTGCATTGCGGCGCGGTCTGCAAAGGATGTCGCGAGCGCCTTGGCCGAAATCGTGTGGGTGCCGCCGGTCGGCCCCCACGGATCGAATACGGTGATGGTCCCCTTGGAGATCTGATAACCGTATGCGACGATCGCATGCTCCTCGCCCTTGCCGGCCCTCCGGTCCCAGGGCAGGCGCTTCGACCAGACCTGGAGGATCGGCGCGCGTCGCAGGATTCCGACGTCATAGGAGACTTTCGTCATCAGGATCTCAGGGGCGTCGAACACGTCGCCGACCACAGTGTCGTTGTAATGACGCTTGTAGAGATAGCTGTCCATGACCGTCTCCACGTCTGAGATCTTCGTACCCGTCGATCTCGTTTTCATCTTTCTGGCGAGCGTGTTCTGGTCCACTTTGACCCCGAACGTCGCGAGGCTCATCGCGGCGGACGCCGGTTCGCAGTAGTAACTCGTCTGCTGGTATTGCCCCTTGAGCTTCAGCCGATAGGCGTCAACCGGCGTCGGTGAAGGTGACGTCGCCACGGACGAGGAACCGCCCGCGCCAGGTGGGGGTGAAGAGACCGTCGCGGCATGCGAGTTGCGCGGCGCTCGACCCCGTTGCGTAGCCGCGACCGCGGCGCCCCCAGCCACGAGCGCGACGGCGAGGGCCACGCCGACGAGCGTGCGAATGGAAACCATTTTCACTTTTCTCCCTGGCATCACCGGGGAGTAAATGCCGCCCAGCGACGTGCCGTTCCTGAAACGCTTTCTCCCCATTGATCAACTTCATTTTATCCACCCGTGCGCCGGGAAGTCCGAGGGTGCGCTCGGTGATGGGCGGGTTACCGTTTTCCCGCGCGCACTTAGGGTCACGCCAACGCCGAAGAGCAGGAGCGGCAGTGCGCACACCCACGTCGAGGTGCCGCGATCCATCACGACGAGCCCGGAACTTCCCGCGGCGATCAGGCCCGGACCTGCGACCAGCGAGCCAGCGGTACCGGGATCTCGAATGGTGTCAGCTCGACTGCGGCGCGCCACGGGCCGGCGCCGCCGCTCTGCAGGAACACGGGAAGGAAGACGTTCAACGCGGCCAAGCCGAACGTCCCCGAGAACGGCATGCACATCAGCGCGGTGAACGCGGGACAACGGAACACGCGGACGTCGAACATCGGATGGCTGCTGCGGAGCTCGACCGCGACGAAAGCGCCGAGCAGCACGATCGTGCCGGCGAATGCCGCGACGGTCCATGGGTCCAGTCAGCCGGCGGTTCCGCTGTTGACGAAGCCCAGGGACAGCAGTAGCAGCGCGCCGCCGAAGCAGGCCATGCCGGGCAGGTCTGGGCGAGGCGTGGACGGGTCGCTCGACTCCTGCGCGTACCGGGAAGCGACGAAGGCTATGGCGGCTCCGAGTGCGATCACCACGAAGATCGACCGCCATCCCAGTGGAGCGAGCGCGCCGGCGACAAGAGGACCGGCGGCGGTGCCGCCACCGAAACTGGCGCCGAGCAACCCGAACACGCGAACTCGCCGCGCGCCCGAGGTGGCGTGCGCCAGCACAGCCGAGCCGGCGGAGACCGTGGCACCGGCGGCCAGGCCCTGGACGCCCCGCAGCACGTCGACGACCAGGACATTGGACGAGACCGCGGTTCCTAGACGAAGAGACCACGGCCCGGCACCGCGATTGGGAGGCGCGACGGCGACGTCCGTCCCCGACAACCCACGCAGCCGGAGGAACGAAGCGTGCGAATAACGACCCACCACGCCAAGGCCGGGCACCATGGTCAGATGCATCCCGGAACGCCCCAGAATGCTGGCCCGCACCAATCCGCTCCGCCGTATGCCGTGATCGTGGAGGAAAAGAAGCGCCACAACGGGGCGTGGCACATCTCGCTGATACAACCGGTTGGCGGCGACCTGGCCGAGGCGAGGGCCACCGGCCAGAACATCGCCTTCCAGCACCAGCCCGAGACCGCCGGGCGCAAGGTGGGGCGCAGGGACGTGTACCAACTGGGTGAGGACTCCTGGCTGATCGTCTATGACGCGCCATGGCGGTTGGGGGCCACCGGGCACTTCCGGGTCAGCGTCACCCGCTATATCGGCTCCATAGGCTGAGCCCGACCTCGACGGCTCGGCCGCCTCGGGCACCCTCCACAAACCCATGGAAGCACGGCACGCGTTCCAAGATCTCGCTCACCATGAGTCTCCAAGCCGTGCAGGGCTTGGCCGACGCCAGGACGAGACGTCCCTTGCGTGCCCGTGAGAGGTCCTTGGTGACACGCGAAGCTGTCTGGGGATACGACGGATGCCTCAGACCGGGCGCCGGTATTCGTCGTGGTCATAGCCCCGGTCGGCATACAGGCGGTCCGGGCGCCGTCGTGGACCCCCGACCTTGCCGCGCGCATCGACCAAGGGCATGGGCTGGATGACGTCATTGCGGTGCCCGCAGTCAACGTCACCGCGAGCGGGATACCGTTCCCGTCGCAGATCAAGGTGTTTTCGAGCCTGGTTCGGCGCGGTCGACCGGCCTCGGACCGGTTTTGGGCAGCCTTCAGCGCCCGCACGTGTGAGCTGTCGACCACCGCCTTGGACCAGTCCAGCTGATCAGTGGCATGTGCCCGGGCGACGCGCCGACCACACGATTTCGGTGACGATCGACGGTGGCAGCGACGGGCGCGGGCTCGGTTGGCGGCTTGTCCGCCGTTCGGTGGACATGGGAATGACCGGATCACCGATCGTGTGAGGTGCCCGCTGCCGCGAGGCTGGCGGTATGGGCGATCACGAGGGAGCTCTGGGATGCGTGCTCTGCACGGCGCGCTGCAGTACCGCGACGGCGGAGGCCCGGTGCCGTACCACCACCCCGGCGACCACCAGCAATGACCTGTGCGCGCGGACTGCTGCGGGGGCGTTCGCGCGCTCACTTGGACGCACACCAATCACCCGGCGGGATGGCCTGTACCCCGAACTCGGACTGAAGGGCAGTATTGATGCACGCAAAAGACGCTGAACTGGCCGCCGCTTTGACCGAGCAGCTCAGCGACGAAGAGATCGTCGCTGCCGCGTACGCCAGAGTCGACACCGCGCTCAGCCCCGCGCGGATGCTTTCGCCGCTCGGTAACTACCTGATCGCCAGGCCCGCCGCTCGCGCGGCGGCGAAGAAGATGACCGAACAGACCGACATTCCGCTCGATGCCGCCGTCGTCTTCGGTGTCAGCGACAGTGCCCTGCACGTGTGGGCTGCCGACCCGATGCTCAATCGGGTCGGCGAGCACCTCGGCCGGATTCCGCTGGAGCTCATCGCATCCATCAAGGTCGAGGGCGGCAAGAGCTGGCAGCCGGTCACGATCAGCATGGCCGACGGAAAGAGCGTCGAGCTCGAGGGCCGGGGCTCCATCCACGCAGTCGCGGCCGAGTTCGACAAGCGCAAAGCCGGATAGCCCGGCCTTGCGCGGCTGCAGTACTCCGGTGGATCTGCGGCTGCCGCAGTGCCTCGCCGCGTATCGACCAGGGATGCTCAAGGGAAATAGCCGAATCGGGCGGGGGCGTATCGGGGCTCCCTGGTGGAGGGATCTCCGCGGGGCAGACTGGGGCATACCTGGTTGCACCGGAACGTACGGGAGAGCGAGCCCACGCGCTCGCCGGGCTTCTCCCGGACGTTGAGGTATCCGGTTGGCTCGAGCCTATGGAGCCACCGTTGATGACCTTCTGGCCCATCTTGAAGGCGATGTCCGCGCCGGAGGCGCGTGATTGTTACTCGTTCACCGCGTCGAGGACAGTGCCGACGAGGTCGCCGATCGGAGTGTCTTCGGTGTAGTCGGTGACCGATATGAGCACCGCGTCGTCGGCGCGGAGGTCGCGTTCGGTGATGGCCG
Source organism: Actinoallomurus iriomotensis (assembly GCF_030269445.1). GTDB lineage: Bacteria > Actinomycetota > Actinomycetes > Streptosporangiales > Streptosporangiaceae > Actinoallomurus > Actinoallomurus iriomotensis. The sequence continues at coordinate 279,969 of NZ_BSTJ01000009.1, read as the reverse complement.
CGTCGATGGTGTTGCGGTGCATGCGGGAGCGTGTGTAGACGATGACGGCGTGGTGGGCGTCGGCGATCTCGGTCGTCGCGGCCGTCAACGTACGTGGTCACCTGCACTGGCCGATGACCTGTGTGGACATAGAGAGAACGGGCCGGACCCAGATCTTACTGAGACTGACCCGTTCCTGTCGTTTCTCACTGGTCACGAACGACCCACGTAAAAGATCCTCGTAACCCGCGTCCGCTGCGTGATGGTACGCGGTGCTCCTCTGAACACTCTTGTCTCTCTGACCGTCCTGCGCGTGCGCGGTACCTCTCGGAAGGTTCTACGCTCCACCGTCTCTCTCACGATCCTGCGCGTGCGCGGTACCTCTCGGAAGGTTCTACGCTCCACCGTCTCTCTCACGATCCTGCGCGTGCGCGGTACCTCTCGGACGATCGTGCGCTCCGGTACCTCTCGGACGATCCTGCGCTCCGGCACCTCTCTGGTGGCCCTGCGCTCTGCGGCCGCTCTGCGCTCTGTCGCCTCCAGCCGCTCCCTGGCCTCTCTACGCTCTACCACGCCTCTGCGCTCTGTGGCTTCTGCGGCCTCTCTAGCCTCGCGGCGCTGTGCCACCCCTAGGCGCTCTGCCGCCTCAGCGGCCTCTCTGCGCTCGCGGCGCTGTGCCACCCCTAGGCGCTCCGCCGCCTCAGCGGCCTCTCTGCGCTCGCGGCGCTCTGTCATCCCTCGGCGTTCGGCGGCCTCAGCGGCCTCTCTTGCCTCCGGGCGCTCCGCCATCGCCGGGCGCTCTGCTGCCGGGGCCGCCTCTTGTGCCGGAGGTGCCTCTTGTGCCGGAGGTGCCTCTTGTGCCGGAGGAGCCTCTTGTGCCGGAGGAGCCTCTTGTGCCGGAGGTGCCTCTTGTGCCGCAGGAGCCTCTTGTGCCGGAGGAGCCTCTTGTGCCGGGGGCGCCTCTTGTGCAGGAGCCTCTTGTGCCGGGGGCGCCTCTTGTGCAGGAGCCTCTTGTGCCGGGGGCGCCTCTTGCGCAGGAGCCTCTTGCGCCGGAGCCTCTTGTGCCGGGGGCTCCTCTTGTGCCGGAAGCGCCTCTACTGCCTGCGGGGCCTCTGCGGCCTCGCCTTCGCCCTGGGCGTACAAGCCGGGCATGAACTGGTGAGACGAGGGCTGGATGCTGACACTCGCGAACGCGTTCCCACCGGATATCGCCGGACCAGCCACCGCGACGATAGAGGCGGCAGCCAGCCCAGCCAGCCGTGCGTTTTTCTTGGACATAGCATTTTCCTCTCTCGTGATCGAGCCGTAGATCTTGGTTGAGCCTGCAGCGGCAACGACTCGATTACTTGCGGGCGGTCGCGGCAAGGGTCGGCTAGCCGAAGGTAGTCCAAATCACTTGAAGTTTTCGGCTCGCGATGCCCGCCCCCTTCAGCGTCGTGATTTGACTCTCCTTATCACGCTTCTCAGCGGCGTACGGATTTGTCAAGACCAGGCTCCAGATTTTGCCTGTCGAAAGGTGCTGCCACGGGAACAAGCGCCTATCTACGCCAGCCATAATGTTAATCGCGCTGGTGGCGCCGGAGAACAAGGACGCCCACCGCATGATCACCCGGCTGTTGTCTGAGCCGAAACTCGTGCGGTGGCCGTTGGCCGCAACATGAACCCTGACGACGGGCGGTCACGTTCGATGGCGGCAGGCCGGCTGCCATGGGAACACCATCATTGTACGGAGGCCAGTTGGCCATCCACGTCCACTCGTCGTTGACGTATCGTGCGCTGGTAGATCTCTTGGCCATATGTGAGGTTCAGGCACAAATTTTTCTGAAGCGTGAACATGCCGAGCGGCGTCCCGTATCGCACCGCAGGACTTCGACAGTAGGACGTCTCCACTCGCACGAAACCCGAAACCCTGCAAACCGGAAATTTACCGAAACGTGAATACGCCATTACCCTCGATGGTCCGAGAATCGGCGTCCTACCCCAGGGCTGACCGCATTCTCACTGCGTGAGACGCGAGGATGGTGAGCGGACACGTCCCTCACATAATGGTCGCGGTTCTCGATCGACCACTCGCCGCGCACCAGGGCGGCGAGCCGCTGCGGTGTAGGGGCGTGCCAGCCGGCACCGAGCTGCGACCTAGTTCATTCTGAGGGAAGATCGTGTGAGCGCTATCTGCACTCGATTAGCTCAGCTAGTTGTACAACGTCTTTAGTTGTCCATCAGCCCTGGTCCCGTAGACAACGACCTACAGTTAGCGTTGGCCGAGCCGACAAGACTCAACATCCCACCAGGGCCCGGCGGTCCCTCCGGTAACAGCCTTAACTTAACTAACCGCCGGGTAAACGTTGTCGCCCGACAGTTGACCTTTGCCATGTCACCTTGGGACGACATCACGGCCGCTGATCCAGGACCTGTGTCCCGCCGTCGCGGCGGACTTCCAGGGGGCGGGCCTGGCAGCCGTCCGTGAGCCGGACTACTGCCCACGGTGGTACAAGTAAAACTTTCGCCTCGGACTTGACATACAGCCAAGACGCCCACCAGCGTAGTATTAAACGACGAGTGGGCAGTCTTGGATGCCATTAGCCGTTCAGCCTTAGCCGGCGTCGAGCTAAAGCTTATTTACCTGAAACTATAACGCGATGCATGTCGGCGCCCCGCTCGTTCTGCAATTAGGAGGGCTCACGTCGCCGCCTTCAAAAGCGGCAAATTCTCCGGTTCAACGGTGATCGCTCGGACCGGGGTGGAGAATAGTGAGTGCCATGAAAAAAGTGCACGCCTTCAGGTGGCTGGTTGCGGTGCCGTTGGCATCTCTGACTCTTTGCGGCACCGTAAGAGCGGCCTCCACAACTCAGACGACGTATACGTACGGTCATCTTGCCGCCGTTAGTACGGCGAGCGCTCAGCCGAGTGACGGCAGCGACTCGTGGCCCGACACTGATGAACGGCGGAACACCGTTCCGCTGCATGATCTTCCATTTGCGTCGCCCTGCTACTGCGCCGGAGGGATGTGTGTGTGTTGATTAGCGCCATGCCGAACGCTCCAATCCTGTGGTCGCGGGCTGCCATCTCGTTGGCGTGTCTGACGATTATTTCTACGACAGGAGTCGACGCAGTAAGCAAAATTACGTACGGAGACAGTTATATTGGTGGCGCTGGTCCAAAAAATTTGGTTGTCGCGAGCAAGCTGCGGCCTGACAACCACGTACCCTGCAAGAACTACGAACGTCCGCCACTGATGTCGCCATGTTACTGCGCAGACGGGATATGTCACTGTTGCGGGACGACGGGGAGTAGCGGGTAAGACCCGTTAAGGAAGATACATACTTACTGGTTGCACGGGAACTTGCACAACAAAAAGCCAACCGGACAGTGCGAGTATTTCCCGGTGCTGCGCCAACGTCGACCGCCGTCAACCGGCGGGACAGTGACCCTGTCGCCCCGTTTGGGACTCACGGCGTGACCTCGACCGGGCCGAAGTCGCCGTCGGTCGGTCTCAGCGCGAGGAAGATCCTAGACGCGGTGGTCAGGGTCTCGTCGCTCTGGTCCTCACGATCGGCGGCCGTGAGGTAGAAGTCCGGCGCGTCGCGATGAGTGACGCGCAACCGGACTCTGGCGGCAATCCACCCAGAACCGCCGGGAACGACACTCACAGGTCCGTAGGCACCCAAATGATCTCCGAGGCCCTTCGGATCCGTCCGTACGCTGGGCGAACGCCGAACCGACCGTTCAGGCTGGTCCGCTCCGGAGCAAGATCGTTCGCCCCGGGTGGCTCCCACGGTGGTGCCCGGGAGCCACGTTACATCGGGGACATTCTGGGCAGTGCTGAACGCCGGGGTCGCCGACGAGAAGGGCCGTCATGGGTGAGTCGTCGCAAAGCGTTACGGTTGTGGCTCTCCTAGCGGATCCGGACGCGCCTACAGAGATCGCGCAGCGCATGGCCCGGGTACTGCCTGCTCGGCTCGCGGACAAGGCCGGCCAGCAGCGACGGTTCGACTTCGAGGTGGTCAGTGAGCCCTTCACCGCAGGGACCGAGGATCTGCCCACGTTGACGCGCCGGATCATGGACCGCGGGCGTGCGGAGAATTGGGACATCGTCGTGGCGCTCACCAACCTTCCGTTGCACTCACAGGGACGCAAGCTCGTCGTGGATCTGAGCCATGAGCACGGCCTGGCGCTGCTGTCCCTCCCCTCACTGGGTGGCCTGCGCTTTCAGAGGAGGGCCCGCCGGGCGGTTGAAGAGGCTGTGCTCAGCCTGGCGGGTGCGCGAGCTGAGGCCGAGCAACCTCCTCACCGTCGATCGCTGGGACGCTTCACCGGTCGCCTTGCGCCTGTTCATCCGGGCCCGATCGGCAAGGAAGAGACCTCTGATCTGCGATACGTCGTCAGCGGGCCACGCGGTTACCTGAGGGTGCTCGGCGGTATGGTCCGCGCCAACCGGCCGTGGCGGTTGGTCCCAGGACTCTCGAAGGCGCTGGCGGCCGCACTCGCCACCGGAGCAATCGCCACAGTGAACTCCACTCTATGGAGTCTGGCCGCGTCCCTGGCCACGCCACGCCTCGTGATCGCCACGATCGGGTCTATCGCCCTCTTGATCGGCTGGCTGATCGTGGACGCGCATCTGTGGCATCGAGCCTCGGAGGACTCGCCGGAGGCGAGGAAGCGGGCAGCCCTTTACAACGCGTCAACGGTCCTGACGGTGGGCATCGGGGTGCTCGTCTGCTACGCGGGTCTGATGGTCATCAACTTGGTGTGGGCGCTCTTCATCCTCAACGGCCAAGTGTTCGCCCGCATGACACGAGCCCCGCTCCACGCCACGGAATACTGGACGCTGGCCTGGTTCGTCGCTTCGGTCGCCACAGTGGGCGGCGCGCTGGGATCAGGCCTGGAGAGCGACGAGGCGATCCGGGCAGCCGCCTATTCCAAGCGCGAACAGGAACGTCGCCGCATGCTCAAGAATGACGAGGATCAGCTGGCGACCTGAGCCGCCAGACCGTCCTCTCATATGCCGTGTCGTCCGTGCCCTCGGTGACGTCCCGCGTGGTGGTGTAAGTGATCGTCACCGTGTGCGGGTCGGCGAGCAGTCTCTGGATCGCCCCAGGTCGGGTGGAGGCCCTGGTCTGCAACTTCGCCGGAGCGGTCCACTCGGTTCGCCCACGGCCGTTCGGAGCATGACGCGGACGCCCGCTCCGCCGGCCTTCTTCACGGTGCCGCTACGGCAACCACTCGCCACGGTCGCGAGCGCGATCCACAGCAGAACCGCCCAAGGCCTCTCTGGCCTGGGACCGCATGCACACTCACTGCCCCCGCGAAGAGGCACCACAAGCCGTCGGACGACACTGCAGTCGTTATCAGCGGGTCCGTTGTCGTCAAAAAGGGCCTACTCCATAACCGGAGTAGGCCCTTGACCTGCGCAGCCGGAGGGATTCGAACCCCCAACCTTCTGATCCGTAGCCGACGGTGGCGCACGGCAGACGCGTCACGACCATGGGCTGACGGTTCCTAAGGACTGCGACCGTGTGGCGTCGGCTGTCGTCGTTGTCGTCACCGCTGTCGTCAGACGCTGCGGTGCTCGGCCGACTTGCTGGGCGGCCTCGGCGCGGCGCAGCCCGGCGCCCGCCGGGTGCGGTGAGAGGGCAGCCCGGCCGCTGCGGGCTGATCTTGGCCCGGGACTTCAGGGATCTCGCTTCGGTCGTCCAGTGCTCCGTGATGCCAGCCTCCGCGAGGGCTTATTCAAAAGATCTCGCTCGCCGTGATCGTCCAGGCCGTGCAGATATTGGCCGACTTCAACACAAGACGTCCCTAGCCGTCCCTTGCGTGCCCGTGAGAGGTCCTTGGTGACACGCGAGGCTGTCTGGAGGCGTGACGGACCGTTCAGCTGTCAGGAGTCGCAGGTTACGAGGCGGACGACGCCCCAACCCTGCTGCTTGTGCAGGCGCTTTCGACGGAATGGGGATGTGACGTGCTTGAAACGCGCTCGAAGTTAGCGTTCTCGTCGCGCTGTGCTCGTCACCTCCGGCGTTGGAGGGTCGCAATGGCTGTGGCGCGTCTGGGCCGTGTGCTGGAGGTGAGAACGGTGGCCGGGGGATTCGCCGGCCCGTCCAGGATCCGGGTCTCTCGGGTGCTTTGGCGTACTGACCTCATCGTGGGCTCGGCGAACGGTCCCACCTGGCGGCGGCTGTCCACCGCGTCGACCAACCCGGTCAAGATCGCCCGCGGCTTCGTGGGCCGCCGGCTGTCCCATGTGACCAAGACCGACCGCGAACACGTTGACGACGTGACTCTCGCCACCTCTGAGCTGGTCACCAACGCCATCTGCCACGCGACGGGTAACGGGCCGTTTTGGATTGGGATCGCCGTACGCCCCCGGTGGACACATCTGTACGTCATCGACGCCGACCCCACAGTGCCCGAGCCGACGCCAGGCGATGGTGAGGGCTTGTCCCTGTCGGGGCGTGGGGTGCCGATAGTAGAGAGTCTCGGACTGTTGTGGTTCGTGGCTGGGGTATATGGCAAGACCGCGCACGCGGTCATCCCCCGTACCGGCGAAAAACTGACTGACAACGAGCGCGGCGCGCTGATGCGGCTCGCGATTGTCTGAGTCTGCGTTCCGGCTGCTTCGTGCGCATGCGAGGTGGCTGGGGCGGATGCGGGAGACCGCGGCCGGGGCAGTCCACCAGCCCCGCGCGGTCCTGCGGAGGCTGCGCTAGTTGCCGGGACCGGCGCACCTTCGCCCCCTTCCTTTTCTCCCCAACTGAGATTGGTCTTTGCTGTGCCTTCGATATCACCGGACCGGCCGGACAACGAGTTGCTCAAGCCCCGCGAGGCGGCCGAACTGTGCGGCGTGAGCGTGGCCACCCTCGCCGTGTGGGCCCGAACCGGAAAGCTGACGCCCAACGTGCTGACCCCCGGCGGCCACCGGCGCTACCGGTTAGCAGACATCCGAGCGTTCCTGCAGAGCACGACCACGCCGAAAGAGGCGGACCAGGAACAGCTCGAGGTCGATGCCGTCCGTCTTTATGACCAGGGCTGGAGCATCCGCCAGGTCGCCGACAAGTTCGACTACAGCTACGGCACCATGCGACGCATCCTGCTCAAACGAACGACGCTCCGTCGCCGCCGAACAGCGTGACGCGGGTCCGCTCCATCTTTCTGAAAGGAGAACAGGTCATGGGCCGCACTCGCCTGACCAAGGCTGAGCTGGAGTTCGCGCGTAGCCTTGCCCCACATGTCCTATGGGCGAGGAAATGCAACAACAACGAACCGTCACCCCATTTGACGCTGGAAAAACAACTCGCCATCGCCCTTATTCTTCAAAACGAGAAGTACATCGACAAGTGGTGCTCCAGCCCCATCTACATGGCGTATAACTACGTCTGCAAGGGCAGGACCCGCGAGCATGGCGACCGCGTCGAATGGATCAAGCTAATCAGAGATGCCATCGAGGACTTCAACCGCGAGGACGAGCAGGCGGCTGGGACTTGACTGCCCGGGAAGTGTGCCTGTGCGCTGGGGACACTCGTGGCAGGCGGGCAACATCTAAGAAAGCCCGCCTCGGCAACGGCGACCTACTAGTCACCGAGATGGCCAAGGGGAAGCGGATCCAGGGCGAAGGCTGGCGGGCGTATCGGGGCCTCATCGCGCCGCCGAGTGTCGTGTGCCGGTGAGGTGTCGCGAGGTGGTGTCAGTCTCGGCTGATACCGAGAGTGGATTCGGCTGTAGTCCAGTCGGTAGCGATAGCTTGCTGGGCGGCAGACAGAGTGGCCCTCCCTGCGCAGACGGCAGTGTGGAGGCGGGTCTCGACGGCGTCCTTGGGGTTGTTCGGACCCGCGCCCACCCGGTGGCCGGGAGATGGCGGCTCGACCCACAGGTTGCGCGGGTCGTCGGGGTCCCCGCCCAGCTCGAGGCTGACCAGGTGGTCGTATTCGGCGTCGTGCAAGGAAGCGGTGTAGCCGTAGGAGAGCGCGTTGGCGCGCTTTTCCTTGTCGGTGATGTTGGCTGGCGGGCGGATGCCGCCGGTGAACCCGCCCTTGCGGCAGATCGTCGTCGCGAGGCTCGCCTGGGTGACATCAGGATTCAAGGCACCCGGCGTGCACGACACATCAGGTAGTGGCTGCCCGTCCCCGGTGTGGCGGTAGTGGCAACTGTCGGCCGGCGGCTGGGCCTGCACGGTGTAGGGATGCTGAGGACCTGGCCCCATCGGGATCACTCCCGGCGCCTTCTGGCCCGGCCCACCCGCGTGGCCTCCCGAGCCTGGGCTGTTCGGTGCGGTTCCCGAACACCCCGAAAGGGCAGCGATCAGCACGACGGTCGCCAACACGACATCACAACGAATCAGGCGACCCACGCTTCCTCCAGGAGGGGAAACCGAACATGCGCCCCCGGAGACTATCCAGTACACCGCCCTGCCGTAACCACCCGCACTGCAACGAACACGTCACCCACCGCTGCACACAGCTCTGCCTGCTCAAAGACGGGCCAAAATGCCCAGAACGGACTGGCGGCAACCGACCTCCCTACTGTCAGCTTGGGAATTGAAGGGGAACCGGCCCTCAGCAGCCCTGACTTGCGGCAGCGGCTGCGTCGCGAGTGACCCCTATTGACCCCTGTTCACCCTGGCTAGTTGAACGCTAAGTGCACGCTCCGGGACGCTCCACCTGGACGTCTAGACCATAGACGGGCTCAGGCAGCCGACAGTGAGCCGCTCTCCGACTGCGACGGTCGACAGACACACGGTTTAGGAACGGTTGTGTGCTTAGCATCCTGACCTGGCAAGAAACGACAGACGGTTGACGTGTAGCCGCGGCCTGGCCGCAGGATGGTGGACCGTTACCAGCGATCCGCGGGGTTTGAACTTCTCTTCCCCACGACTCTCGTGGTGAGCCAGGTCACCGTGAGCGGCTCTGCTCTGCTTCCTAAAGACGTCGCGAGTGGGCCGCATGCGGACGTTTGGCTCATCGATGGCTCTTACCTACCTACCGTCGACTCATGACGGAGGAGAAGGATGGGGAGCCGGAACGGCGGCGCATGCGGGAAGACGCTGCGGGCCTATGACCAATCGGACGGGCATTGGCTGTCGCTAGCGCTGGTGCCATGGTCGGTTTGACGCTCGTGACAGCTGTGACCCTGGCCGTACTAGGGTTCCCGCGGCTGACCACGCACACGGCGCTTTCGGTCGGAGAGCTCCTGGACGTACTGAAGCTCGTGTTGGGCACGGTCGCCGGCGTTGGAGCACTGGTTGCGTCATGCCCTGGTGCCAGTTGAGGCTAGGAGGGCGTTGAACGCGTCGACGACGATGTCGGCCGTTTCGCGCTCGGCCAGCGCGTCCGGTTCGATCGAGACACGCTCGTCGTAGTCCGCCGCCTCCAATTGCCGGGGCACATGTTTCCAGCCTGGGAGGTCCGACAAGGCGTGTGCCAGTTGAGCGAGGATCTTGGTCGAGACAGCACGGTCGCGCATCGCCGCGAAGTTGACCGAGAGTACGGACTTCCTCACGCCGGTGTAAATGCTCCAGGCCGCCGCCTCGTCGGTTCCGATGCTGAACTGGGCCGTGACGGAGGGGTACTCGCCTTCGCCGTAGTGGTAACCGCGGAATGCGGGATGACGCTCCGCGTGTCTGTACACCTCCCGAAGTGTTCGTGCGACCTCTTCAGGACAGTACTGGGTGATGGCCTGAAGGAGGCTTTCCTCGTCCCACTGGTGGTTCGTGCGCGATGTCTCCGCAAGACGCTCGCTGGCGGGTTCTGGCACGGCCCCCAGCGTGCCTGCTTCCGTCGGCGCGGAGTCATAGTCGACAACCGGTGGCGGATCGCCAAGAGCCTCTTGGATCGCAATCGCCATCGACTCGAGCCAGTCGATGGTCTCTTCAGCTTCTCTCGCGGTGATGGGCAGCTTCTGTTCGGGCTGTTCAGGATTATGGTCGGCGGTATGGGCGATGTTGTTCCTGCGCCGAGCGATCTCGCGCATCCTGGTCCGAACTTCATCGGACGTCACTGGGGAGCTCGGATCCTGCTTTGTGAGAATCTCCGCCACCTTCACCCAGAGCTTGACATCGCTGACGTGCGCGAATCCCTCCTGGATCTTCTCAGGGTTCTGAAAGGTTTTGAACTCGAACTCCCGCGCTAGGTGATCCCGGAACACGTCTGCGAGCGGCGCAGCGTGATGGTGAATCTTCTCGAACAACGCAACGGGCATGGTCAGCTTGCCGAACTTGGCCGGGCGCGGCATCCCCGGTTGCAGCGCGAGAATGACGCCTCGGTCGATGATTTCCCTGGTGACCCAATGATCGAGTGCTGCAACGGACTGGGTCCAGGCCGCGCGATAGAGGTCGGTAACGTCGAAGGCACCGACCCCGAGGCGTTCAAGATTCTTGCCTCCGCCAACGAGCTGGCGCGCATAGCTGATGTTCTGCTGGAACTGATCGAAGGGGTCCGGAAGCCCACCGGGCTCGTCGAACACCTCAGGCTCCTTCGTCGGCAGTACCCCCTCCCGGGACAGCATCGTCCGGAACTTCTCGGCGGTGATCCGTCTCGCGGGATCCGCCCGATTGGCCTGGTCGAACTTCAGCCCTTCCCGCTCCAGCATCTCGCGCGGATCGTCAGTCCGCTCCGGGTCCGGCCAGCGGAACCCAGGGGAAATCTTGCCGCTCGCCTGCAGAACACGGTGTGCCCCCGGAGCCCCTGCCTCGGCCATGAAACCGCCCACCGACTGCGCCGACATGCCCGCCAACTCGGCGAGGTCTCCATAGGTCGTCCAGAAACCAGAGGTCACCTGGGCGAGCGCTTCCCGCACCAGTTTCCATCGGGGATCGGCGTACGATCGAGTCTCGACCGCTTGGCGCCGTGCGCGGTACTGACGAACCAACGCACGATAGAGCTCGGCTCCAGGAAATTCCTCCAACGCTTGGATCCCGGCTGGAGTGATCGCCCAGCCGTTTCTCTTGGTCATCCATCCGAGCGACGCCGCCTCTCCGGTACGGAATCCCAACTGGGCATGCCATCGAATCTGACCGTGCGCGTTGGGTCTCTGCTGCTCTGGATCGATGACGACCCGCTCCGCGACCGCCTCCCGTACCGCGGCAGGCTGCATGGGGCGACCCTCCTCCCGCAAGACCTCCATAGCCGCACGGAAGACCGGTGCGATGTGCTCAGTAAAGGACATGGGGGCTCCTTGACTTCGGGGCAGGTCCGGGGCTCATCGGCACGGAACGAGATGTTCACCTGCCGTAATCCCTTGCGTAGGACGCGGTCACAGATTCTCGACTCTTATAGTCGTACGGCTTCAAGTCGGCGGGGGCGGACCCGGGAAGATTTTAGGCTTGCCTGCCAGCGTTCAAGCCGTTCATGCTGCTCCCGCCGAACCATACGGCCATCTTCAACAGTCAATGCATCACTGTCACCCAAGCCATGTCTTCTGCCGATAGCCGGATGTGGCCCGCATAGAGCCCGCGACCAGACGGCGCGGGCACCGGTCGTAAGCCCCTTGGCATACAGAGACATGATCGCCTCATCGAACCCCTCGACCCGGCGGGCGTGCTTGCGCACGGTCTTCGGCTCGAACTGCCCCGCCCGGTCGCGTGGAACCTGCAGCGGAACCGATCCGACCTCGGTCAGTACCGTCTTGGGCGAGTGACCATTGCGGTGGTTCCCGTCCGGCCGGACCGGGCGTTCGCCCTTCTCATAGCCCAGATGCTCGGTCATTTCCGTGTCCAGGGCGGCCTGCAGCACCGTCTTGGTGATCCCGGCCAGCAACCCGTCCGGGCCGACCAGCGATACTCCCTGGGCTTTGGCTCGCTCGATCAGCTCGGCGGCCAGCTGGACATCCAGTCCAGCGGCCGCCGGCACCTGCTCGTTGGTTTCTTCAGCGTCGGTCACGGTGATCTTTCCCGGCCAGAGCGTCAGCTCCAGCCTGCCGATCACCAGCCCGCCCACGACCTTTCAGACAGTCCCGCCGCCGGGCTTCTCCCTGGGCTCGACGATGGTTCTTATGCGTCAGGCTGGTCGCGATGCTTGATGAGCTGGGTGATGATCCACGCGGGGAGCTCCCACTCCGAGTTGAGCGCGTAGTCCATGGGGACCTCGGCGAACAGATAGTAGGGCGGCTCCATGTCCATGCCGTCTTTGCCGCCCCACCAGGCGGTTCCGTCGTATTCGCAGCTCACGGTGGCTTCCTCACCGTCGATGCGGACGCTCAAGGCGCCCCATTCACTGCGAGACCAGTGCAGTTCGAGGGTCTGGTCCCTGCCGGCGACCCTGATTTGCTGGTCACCCTCGCCTGCATATTCGCCCCACTCGTCGGGCATCCGCAGTCCGGGCACGGCTGAGAGCGCCTGAGCGACCTCGTACCAGGCCTCATCAGAGTCGCTGAAGCGGCGATGAGTTGCGAATACGACCGCCTCCCCGTCGGAGCGCATCGTCTCGATCGCCTTGTCCCGAATCGTTAGTGTCATCGCGGCCCGCACCAGTAGCCCTGCTCCAGATTGGGTGCCTGTGGTGGTGACCTCACCGCTAAGACTGTTCTGGACGGTCCGGACCGCGTCGGCTTCGGCGAGAAAGAACACATCGGCCACGAAGATGCGCGTATCCGGGCCGGACGGGTCCTCATGATCGAGATCAGCCCGTTTGCGCTTCACCCTGCTCAGGCCGGCCAGCGCGGTCAACCGGGTGAGATGCGCAGCTGTGATCCCCTCGTCGTCGGGGTGATACCGGAGGGCAGCGGTCAACCCGACGACGGAGTCGATGATGGCCCGGTCTATCTCCGAGGTGGAGGCTCGCAGATCGATCGGCATCCGGCCAACGAGACTCTCGGCGATGAGCCATTCGTCCTCGACGCTCGCCGGAAGGTACTCGAACAGGCTCCCGCGGATATCGCGGACGCTACACAACAGTGGTGGCGGATGACCCCACGCTTCATAGGCCCGCTTGATATCACCGTCGGAGCTGAGGAACAGCAGCGCATCGGCCGCCCCGCCGACCTTGGCCAAGACGGTGCGCAGCCAGGCGGAATCACTCCCACCGGTCTTCACCTCGGACTTCTTCTTGGCCGGCGGACGCTGCAGAACCTGATCGCGCAGGCCCTCGAGCGCGCTTTCCCCGGACAGGGACACGACCTCGACATAGGGGATCGCCTTCAGCCGGTCCAGGAACGCGTCGACGACAGCGTCCCGATGCTTGTAGTGATCTTCGAAGTGCAGGACAGGAAGAAGCCCGGCCTTATGCAGCGGAGCCGCCTCGCGGACCGCGGCACGGGCAACGGCCCACTGATTGGCGAGGTGATCGGCCCATTCCCACGCGACCGGCTCCGGCACCCATACCTGGATGCCAATCGTGGAGAGCTCCTTGGCCAACTCGGCAAGGCTGGACAGGTCGGGGCCGACCTGTCCATAGGCGTTGGCGTCCACCACGACGGCTTGCAGCCGTTCCCGGACCTCCTTGGGGAGGAGGCGATTCCCTGACTTCCTGCGAGCGCTCACGCCCCCAAGTATCTCCGGGCACAGAAACGTCACTCCGAGCCCTCGCCGATCGGGGGCCCACCCCTAAGATCAGCAACTCATCGTAGGGCGGCATGGCATCCAGCGGCATGTACGTCCAGAGCGCAGAGCCGGCCGAGTCCTAAGGCGCGCTATCCGTGTTGTCCTCCGCCGGTTCGTGATGTCTCGCCGCATCGCTCAGGCCCTTCTTATCGGCATTGGCCCGTTGCGGCGGCTTGGATTGGTGCGGCCGTTAGCGCGGTAGAAGTGGTGCATGAGGGGTCGTCGATGGGGTCGTTTAGCGTCGGGACTTGGCGCCGTGGGAGCGGTGGTTGCCGGGGTCGCGGTGAATCAGGTGGGCGGTGATTCGACGTGGCCGTGGCAAGCCGTAATGGCTGTCATCGCTGCGATCGCTATGTGGCTGGCAGCCTCGCTGGGGCAGGCTTCAGCCGCGGGAGAGTCGGTAAGTCCGCCGGGCTCGGCGGATCCCGGGTCGCCACCTGAAGTGGTGTCGGCATCTGGCGCTGTGCGCGGTGGTGCCGTTCGCGGTGGCATCCGCATGGATCGCGGTATGACTGACGGGTTGCCGGTGCCCCGGCAGTTGCCCGCCGATCCTGCGTCGTTCGTGGGTAGAGAGACTGACCTGGCGGCGCTCGACTCGCTCCTAACGAAGAGCGGCAATGCTCGCGCTGTGGTGATCTCTGCCATCGCCGGAAGCGGGGGCGTGGGTAAGACAACGCTCGCGGTTCACTGGGCCCACCAGATCCGTGAGCACTTCCCTGACGGAGATCTCTTCGTGAATCTTCGGGGCTATGACTCGGGCCAACCTATGACCCCCAAGCAGGCCCTGGATGGATTCTTGCGGGCGCTCGACGTGCCCTCTGAGAAGATCCCTCCCGAACTTGATGTGCAGGCAGCACTGTTCCGCAGCTTGCTCAACGGGCGCCGGATGCTGGTGGTACTGGACAATGCCGCCAGTGTCGAGCAGGTCCGGCCTCTCCTTCCTGGAACTGCTGGCTGCTTCACGCTGATCACCAGCCGAAGCCACCTTTCGGGGCTGGCCGCCCGCGAAGGAGTCGGTCGTGTGCCCATCGACGTGTTGTCCCCCGAACATGCTGTGGACTTGTTAAGGCAGGTCATCGGTGACTCCCGCATAGACGCAGAGCCGGACATGACGGCCGAGCTGGCCCGGCGTTGCGGTTACCTCCCCTTGGCACTACGGATCGCCGCCGACCGAGCGGTCACCCACCCCCACCTGATGTTGTCCGACCTGGTCGAGGAACTCGTAGACGAGCGTGACCTCCTTGACGCGCTGGCCAGCGACGACGATGAAACGACTGCAATACGCACCGTCTTCTCCTGGTCCTACAAAAAGCTGCCGCCAGACGCCGCACGGACCTTCAGGCTTCTAGCTCTGAATGCTGGTCCTGACCTATCAGGCGAGGCCGCCGCAGCCCTCACTGGATCGACCGGACCCCGAGTCCGGCGACTACTCGATACGCTTACCAGCCAGCACTTACTGGAGCAGACCAGACGAAACCGCTACCGGTTTCATGACCTGCTGCGCGTCTACGCGGCAGAACGCGCGACGTTGGATGAATCTGAGGCCGAACGCACCGTAGCAGTGCGTCGCATGCTCGACTGGTACGTACATACCGCCCTGAGGGCGCGGCGTGTCATTCAGCCCAACGTGTATGAGGTATCTATCGACCCCGTGGACCCTTCGTATCCGCCTCTGGACTTTTCAACGCATGATGAGGCGTTGGAGTGGTACGAGCAGGAGCGGACCAATCTGGTCATCGCGGTCCGGCAGGCCGCCGAGGTCGGCTACGAGCCCGCCGCATGGAAGCTAACCATTGTTCTTATTCCCTTCTTTTCACTGCGCTGGGATCTAGACGAATGGCTCGGATCCCTGCAGCTGGGCCTTGGCGCTGCCCGACGCTTGGGCGATCAAAACGCGGAGGCACTAATACTGCTTGAGCTTGGTGACCTGCACTGGGAGCTAAGGCACTTCGATGAGGCGATCGACCATCATCAACGGGCACTGCCGCTCAGCCAAAACGCCGGTACGTGGTGGACCGAGGGTTTCTGCCATCACGGGCTTGCCTGCTCCTACAGAGATCTAAATCGACCCGACAAGGCCGTCCCTCATTTCCAGCGGGCCTAGAAATATTCCGCAACGCAGGCGAGCGGCGGGGCGAGGGAATAGTGTTGAAAGATCTCGGAGTCCTCTACCAAAATACCGGGAAACTAGAAGAAGCGATTTCCTGTCATAGGCAGGCGGCATCGATCCTCAAAGAAACTGCAAACGATTGGGATCTGGCGGTGCCACTGCGACTGATCGGTGCCGTCTACTATGACATGCGCCGATTCGTCGATGCGGTAGAACACTACCGTCAGGCGCTAAGCATTTATCGGCAGAAGAGGGATCGCCGGGGGGCCGCTCGTACGCTTGTTGACATCGGAGAGGCTCAACTCTCCGACCACCAGGCCGACGCCGCACTTCAGTCCTGGAGGGAGGCGCTCGCCATCTTCACCGATCTCGGCGACCCACTGGCCGACGAGATCAAAACTCGCCTGGCGACCCTCACCGGAGACTCACTAGACACATAGAGCCGCATGACACTCGACGCCGGCGCCCGCGGCTCCGGCCCGCACAGACCGCACGCCGTGCGGCCCCATTGGGCCCGCACGGTGACCGGCCCAGTAACCCAAAGTAAGAGGCAGTAGCGACCTACTCATTACGAGTGAGGCTAGCCATGTCCACAGTAGTCCAGATCTGACCGCTGGCCTGCGCTCTCACCTCTGATGAGTCCATGCGTGCCCAGCGTCGTCCAGAGGAGTTGTTAGCAATCGCGTTAGCAACGCGCCGGCACCAACCCCGACCGTCTGGCGCTCGGGCACACGGTTTGGAACGTTTGCTCGCTCAGCGCCTTGGTCTGCGTGCTCTTGTCGGTCCGATTCCCTGTGCCCGAGCTTTGCCCGTGAGGGGCGCGCGATGACCTCTTCGGTGTGAGGCAGACGTGAATCGAGGTCACGATGACCATCTACGCCCGCGCTTCGCTTGATGAGAAACGGAAGGCACCGCGGAAGCTGGAGGACGCCCTCGGGTGACCTCCCTTGCGTACTGGACCCGGACGTGATGTCCAGGGCCCTCGTCATTTTCATGGAGTGATAGACGGGAATGCGCAAAGTCTTGTCTGGCTTCGCATGGGCCCATGAGATCTTCTGCCGGTAGGGACTTGAGGAGAAGGGCCGTTCGACGACGACACGGCAATGGACTTTGTCGATGCCCTGTTCGGCGGTGACGTAGACGTGAGCGCCTGAGAGCGACGGCTTTGCGGGTGTCCAGAGCGCCCGAATCCGTCAACTACACCGAGGGCGTGAGGCGGTGGCGGCGGCCTCACGCCCGGCCGGGGTAACGCCACCTTCTACAAAGGTGGGGTGGGCGGCGCCGCTGCCAATCGGAGCGTCGGCGCCTTGATCCAGTAAGGCTAGATTAAGCAGTTTGGACCAATTCAAGATCGTGTATCCGCAGGAAGTTCGCCGATGGCCCGGCCCTGTCGGCACCATCTTCGAGAAAACCCAAGCCTCGTAGATAACACCGCAAGTCGAACTGACAACAATTAGCGGTTAAGCGACCAACTTCATTTAACCGTGCCACGGCACGAAAGCAGCCGCAAGAAGACCGCAGTCGGCGGCTTCCTTCACGCCGTCGCGAAACGTTTCCGGCGAAGCTAGTAGACGTTGGAATGATCGCGGTTCTTCAAGCTGAAACCCCCAGCCGTAAAAAACCAAGACCCGACCAGCCGAATCCGCCTCACTAATCCAGCTCGAGTTGGATTGGACTGCGGCTGTCGCTCGTAGGGTGTCGGCAGAATCGAGCAAATCCGCCCGCACCCCTTTCAAGCGAAACTTCCACTTGTCGAGAAGTGGAATTGAAGCAGTTTCCACCAGACTGACTCGCCTAAATCCTGCGTCGCAGATCAGATGAATCTGCAATTCAATTAGCCCCTTTTGACTGAGCCTTCCGATCGCGATCTGGTGAATGGGCTGGAGGATCACAACCGGAAATCCACTGTTTCGACGAGTGGGATTTGCGCTGAGCGTATCCATAATGCTGCTTACACGAAAGATTCGATGTGCAGCATCATTGCTAGATAGCAACTCGGCGTGAACGATTGCCTCGCGAAGTATTCGCTGGAGTCGCTCATCGCTCTCCATCAGCGGACAGCCACGGTCGAGTATGCTTTTCCCATATTCTTGAATGTGGCCGTGGATTGTCTTGCTCGCAATCGAAGATACTCGCCCTGGAAGAGCCGCTAGAAGCCGTTCCCATGTTTCTGCATCCTTGGCGCCGGCGGAGCCGAATCGAACAGTCTTTATCTCCTCTATTGCTGCGGTGCAGCGCGCGAAGTCCCCCTGCGCGGCGGCATTTATACCTTCAAGGAGAGTGAATCTAGCCCGAGTCTCATCTGGCAAAGTTGGTTTGATATCACTAATTTCAATCGCTTTTGCGATACGATCTAGAAGACCGGCCGCGGAATTATCGGCTGCTATCAACCAGCCCAAAGCGCAGGCGAGCCCGACATTATGGATAAGATTTTGAATCGAGAAGTGGTGCAGTGAGCGAGGTTTGATATGCGGTTTGAAGATTTCAAACTCCGCAGTCGCTTCGGACCATTTCCGCTGGTATGCCAGAGTTTCAATGAGTAGACGCCGTACTTCCAAGGCTGCAACAGGGGGGATCGCGTCGGCTTCAGAGTGATCATTTAGGAATGTGCGAGCCAGCCGTTCTCCCTCTTCGTGGCGGTCCTCGGTGATCAGTCGATTAAGATCTGCCAACCCCTCCAACATCGCCGTTACTGGGGTGGACGAAATTTGCCCCACCAATTCATCAATCTTCTCCCGCAGCGAATTAAGCTCGGGATGAGTTGGAGATATCCGAGACTGCGTCTCCAAAACGATGGAGGCCCGCGTGGCGAGAAAAGCGGCTGCGGACTCGCTTTCTAGTGCAACTCTCTTGATATATGCGTCCAGGCCGGAGAGGTTTGCGACGACGAACTCCGCTCCATCGACAGAGTTTTCTTCACGTACGTGAATTTCGGCGAGGATTATTCGGCTTTGGAAAATAAGCAGTTCGTTGGGATTTTCCATGCCGTCGAGCCACGCTAGCTCGCGAACTAGCAATTCAGAGGCAACTCGGTGTTGACCTTGCCCTTCGTAGAAACCTGCCAAGTTGCCGAGGAGCAAAGCGGTTACGTTATTCGGTGTTGCTAGTCTTTCGACATTTTTAACTAGGCTCGCAGCATGTTGAGCTATCACCCATGCACGTTCTCCACTATCCGCCTCGACTGCGTGTTTTAGCCATAGATTGGCATGAAATGCACAACGCGAGATTAGTTCAGTGGTAGTAAAACTGAGCTCGAAGACTTTCCTCAAGATATCTTGCAGTACCGAGTTCAGGGAGATTGTGTCATCGGCGCCTGGCATAGATTCGCCATTGAAAGGTGGAAGAGGTTCTGTATATCGGACAAACGATACCTGAGTTAGACTTCTAATAAGCTCTCGAACCGGCGCGTTAGACTCGTCCATGAGAGTGAGTAGTGCTGGACGATCCGGCACCTCGGCGGGATCTACATACACGGACACCAAGGCCAGATGAAGTGGTATGCGACCCGACGCGAAATAGCATAGCCCGCACAGGAGGGCGCTGACTTGTTCAAATGGTGGCCCTCCGCTCCGCGATATCTGCCTCAACCTGTCTATATTCAAGAGTATGCTAGCGACCAACGTCCTTGGATATCCCCATGGCACGGATACTCTGTCATCCATCGCCCTATCTATTAGCATCGATTGATACATGCTCAGCTGGTCCAACTGGATGCCGCAGCTGGCGAGGTAGCCGCAGGCCAACTCAATGGCCAAAGGCCACCCTTCTAGGGATTCGACGAGATGCACTATTGAGCGCTCTTCCGCTTCAGTTACGGAATGCTCAATAGAAAGTCCCCGCTTAAAGAGTTGGACTGCCTGACTTCGAGACATGCGCGTCATCTCTATACGTCCATGAGCATGACGCCAACCTGCGCTATCGGTCGATGTGATTAGGATGTCTCCATCGCCCAGGCGAGGAAGCCATCCGCGTGCAACTCCCTGAAAAGCATCGTCAAATATCAGGAGCCACTTTCCGGGAAATCCGCGCAGTAGCTCGAATATCTGCTCTTGCATGAACTCGACGGTGGGGCTTGTTGGTTCAACTTCGCGCTCGATCAAGTGCCCAAGAAGGCGCCGGAAAGATGACATAAGTGTCTCCGGGGTGGCGGCATCCGCCCAAAATACCAGGTCATATCGGTCTGCCCACTCCGCGATATAGCTTGCCGCCATGCTTGATTTCCCGATTCCAGAAAGGCCGGTAATGGCGCACAATCGAGGTACGGCCCTATCTGGACTACTGGCGAGAAATATATCACTTATACTTTGCAGAATATCGGGTCGGGGAATGTGGGGAACGGGTGCGATCGGACCATAAACCACTCCCCAGTCTTGCCGGCCGAGCGCTCTTGTTAGGATCTCGTCATCAATCAGAACTTCGCTTGAGAAGTCTTCGATCGTCCATTGAGCAGCTTCCGGTGAGGCGGCCCGCCGCATGATCTCTGCTATTAGATAGCCAAAGATGAGGCCGGCAGATCGATCCCCGAGTCCCGCGCGATTGCGGCTCCGGTATTTTCGCAGCAAATAATGCAGATGCTCGCGTATCTCTTGGTCCTCGCGGGTATCAAATACTATGCGCGCACGACACAGGTGTGCCAGGTGTTCGATATCAAGCTTATTTAGGCTGGCCAGAGCTTTCGGTGCATTTTTTAGTATCTCGGCAAGCGCATCACGGAGGCCGCTAGTATCGGAGCCGTGGTCGATAAGAGCCTGTGCAAGCTTCCTGCAATTGGCGTCAGGGGTGGCCGCTGTAATAAGCTCATATCGCCGAGCTTTGAAAGAAGAGGTCAAATCAACCAGGATCGAGAACGCCTTCGGGCTACTCATGACTCGACCCGTCGCGGCACTTTTTACCTGGGCTGCCAGAAGGCATTCGCCTGCCTCGCTAATTAGATCGAAGTCGACGACGTCGATCATCGTCTCTGAGGAAGGCTCGTGTGGTCCCTCGATGCGGCACGCGTAGACTTCTGCTTGGAGCGTGCTGGTCAACAACGCCTCAAGCGTGCGTACGTACTGGAACTGGAACCCACGCGCGGCAACACGGCCGCCATCCATGCCGGGCATCGTTGAGCCTCACCTTCTTGGACGCATCCGTCCGTAAGGCTACGACTGCCCACTGACATTGGTACGTGGTAGGACGCAACCGAGAGGGACCCGATACTTACGCAACCGGTGTGTGACGCGCCTACCGGCACGTGAGGGGTTGTTCGTTCGAGGAGGACGCGCCTCACGGTGCCGTAGCTGTAGTTAAACTTCTGGGCAACTTGGCGGATGCTCCAAGCCTGTTCGTAGAGACAGACGGCGTCGAGCTCGAACCTCCTCCTGCCCTGGGTTCGTAGGGCCTCTTAGAGGTCCTAACAGAAAGGTCAGCGGACGAGTCTGCGCCAGCAGATGATGGCGGCGGCGAGGGTGAGGAAGGCTTCGTGGATGTCATCGCGGATCTCCCAGCGGATGCGCAGCCGACGGAACCAGTGCAACAACGCGATGGTGCGTTCGACGACGTAGCGGTGCACTCCCAGGCCGGAACCATGAGGTGTGCCGCGGCGGGCGATCAGGGGTTTGATGCCCTTGGCCCAGACCAGACGCCGGTACTTGTCGTGGTCGTAGCCACGGTCGGCGAGCAGGTGGTCGGGCCGCCGGCGAGGCCGTCCGACCCGTCCCCGCACAGGCGGGACCGCGTCCAGCAGCGGCATCAGCTGGCTGACGTCGTTGCGGTTGCCGCCGGTCAGTGAGACGGCGAGCGGTGTGCCGTGGCCGTCGGTCAGGACGTGGTGTTTCGAGCCCGTCCGCGCGCGGTCGACCGGGCTCGGTCCGCTTTTGGGCCGCCCTTGAGCGCCCACACGTGCGAGCCATCGATCACCGCCCGGGACCAATCCAGCTTCCCGGCCGCGTGCAGTTCAATCAACAGCACCTGGTGCGGCCGATCCCACACCCCGGCCTCGTGCCAGTCCCGCAACCGCCGCCAGCAGGTCATCCCCGACCCGAACCCCAGCTCCTGGGGCAAGAACTCCCACGCGATACCCGTATGCAGCACGAACAAGATCCCGCACAGCACCTTGCGACCCTCCAGCCGCTTGCGGCCTGGATGGTGCGTACGCCGCTCCACCTTCGGCAACAGCGGCTCGATCCGCTCCCACAGGCTGTCCCGCACGATCCACGGTGGCTGGGGAGCTTGTCCGTCCCGGAGCGGACCCGAAGCGCAGGGCCAGCCACGGCATGAGACATCCGATCGGTGTGGGTGTCAATGGGCAGGGCGTTCTGCCGCAGCATGGTGGGGTGCCGGATCTGTGGTGGAACGACGTTAAGAACTTTTTCGACCCTGGTTTGATAGGCGCTCTCCCGGATGTGAGCGTCAGTGGCGTTTCCGTTGAGGACTGGCAGGCCGTGTTCGACCTGGTCCGGTCGAGTGGCTGGGCATGGGAGTACCGCGAGGGCAGGGTAGTCGGGTCGTTGCCTTCGGCGGAGGTTGTCTTCGCTAGGCCTGCGGGTTCTGAGACGGGTGATCTGCGCGTGTGGCCTGATCCGGCGGCGCTGGTGATCTTCCGCCCGTATTCGGCCGATTCGATCGACTTCGATGTTGATCTGCGGGAGTTGCAGGGCCAGCGGCGGCTGGATCTCTTGTGCGCTTTTCTTGCCACGATCGGCCGCAGGCTGGGTAAGCCGGTGTTGATGGCGGCCAAGGGTGATGAGGAGCATCCCGTTCTTGGGTTCTGGCCCGAGGCCGACCGCGTGGTCTTGCTCGCCGATCCGCGCCGGGTCTGAGGTGGTGATCACCCCGCGATGGCGCTAGATCGGCAGTGACAGCGTCGCGAAGCTATTGCACTTCACCGTTCGTGTTAACTCAAAAATCCAGAAGGAACACGCCACAACTACGCCATCCCGCGCTGAGTCAGGCACCGGACCGAACCACAGGTTTGGCTGGTCGGCCTCACGACGGACGCCCTTGTACGGGTCCTCGCTACGGCTCATGATCCACGTCGTCACCAGGCGTCGGAGACCGTCTGGAGGGTTCTCCAACGCAGCCCAGATGTCGAGGCATTCGATGAAGTTCTCAAGCTTCCACAGAGCCGACGCGTCAGCCACCTACATGAGCCTAGCCCGCAACTCCTCCAGATTGTCCGGGATCGATGGTCTGTCCCGGCGCTCCGCTGCGTCCTTCAACCAGTCAGCGACCGCGGCCGAGTCCAGAAGCTCCTCGTCCTCGATGTCAGCAGCGCCGGCGGTTCTGAAGTAGTCCCGGATCCACTCCCGCTCGATCCTGGCACTCATGTTCGGTCGACGGCCACGGTCCGCGGTCTGCCATGGCGTCTCGCTGTGTGTCAGGTTTTCGAGATCGTTGCCGGTCAATGCCCCGTACCGACTCAGAACGTACCCGATGGTGTTGAGCTCAGCTTCGGACAGTTCAGCGTGGTCGGCCGGCGCAATCCCGTCCTTCTCCTCACGCCATAGCGTTCCGACGACCGGCCCCATGTTCCACGCAGAGATCGTCTCTGAGAACAGGGGTTCGTTGAATGTCGCGAGGTGGTGGCCTTGGCAGTAGTACAGGAGCTTGTGAAGTTTCTTCGTGCCGAGCCCTGGCAGCCGGCTGCGCAGGACTGCGGCTACGTCGTGCGCTGACACGGTCATGGGCTCAGGATACGAGTTGTGTGCAGGAGACTGAAGGTAAAACGCGTGTGATCTCAGTCAAACACATGTTCGACCATGGCTCGCTACCGACCGCTCCCCTGGGACGACTCCGAAGATCAGGCGCAGGCCAACGTCAACCTTGACCTGCGTCCGACGCTCAGGGGATACCGTTACCGGCTATGGCCGGGTTGTCACCATTGAACCGCGCGTTTACCAAGATCCCTTCACGGGCGGAGAAACGCGACGCCGTGGCGTTGCGTGAGACGTTCGTTGACTCCGGTGTCGCCGAGCAGCTCGACGTGATCGATCACCAAGTTCTCTACGGCCGCCGAGGCACTGGGAAGACCCACGCTGTGTCCTTTCTAGTCGCGGAGGTCAAGACCCGAGGGGACGTCGCCCTCAACATTGATCTGCGCACTGTTGGATCCCCTGATGGCGTGCTGGACCCCTCTTCAGCCCCGCTGCCTCAGCGGGCATCGCGGTTGCTGGTCGACATGCTCGGCCAGGTCCGAGACGGCTTGATGGACGCGGTACTCGAAGACGAAGACCTGATCCAGGACGCAGCCTTCGTGGACAAACTTGATGGGCTGCTCGCTGCGATCACCAACGTCCAGGTATCGGGTGACGTGGAGCTGTCTGTGGAGGCGGAGCGGAAGGACTCAGCGAAGAGCGGTGGCTTGGTCAAAGCAGCGCTCGCACCCAAACCAACGCTAGAGGCTCAGCTCACTGCCGAGAGCTCGCGAGAAGGACGAGACCTACTCCGTGAGACCCGTCGAGGCGCAGAACGCCTGAGCCTGAACTTCAGTGATGTCGCGCGTGCCCTCCGTGAGCTAGCCAAGACGCTTTCAAGTCATCGGATCTGGCTCATTCTTGATGAGTGGAGCAGTGTTCCCCGTGACATCCAGCCCTACCTCGCGGAATTCCTTGTCCGATGTGTCCTGCCCCTGCAGCCGTTCACGGTCAAGATCACCGCGATCGAGCAGCAGAGCAGCTTCCGCGCGACGCCTCGCGAAGGCGTCTCTATCGGGATTGAACTCGGTGCGGACGTGGGGGCGAACCTTGCCTTGGATGACTTCATGGTGTTCGAGCGGAACGAAGACCAGGCTCGTGACTTCTTTGCCAACCTGTTCTTCAAGCACCTGACCTCCGGTGCGGATGGTGCCTTTCAGGTCCGCGGACTCGGTACGCCCGCTGACCTGATCAAGATAGGCTTCACCGATACCCGCGCTTTCGACGAGCTTGTCCGGGCAGCTGAAGGTGTTCCGCGGGATGCCATCTACATCGCTGCCCACGCGGCGATGCAGGCTCGTGATGGCAAGATCTCGGTTCCTATCGTCCGTGACTCGGCGCGGAATTGGTACCAAACAGATAAGGCACGTGCTCTACGTAGTCAACTCGAATCCGATCGGCTGCTGAAATGGATCATCGAGAAGGTCATCCGGGAGAAGAAGGCCCGCGGATTCCTGGTCAATGAACGCGACGCCGACGACCCCGTCCTGTTGTCCCTGTTCGACGCCCGCGTCCTGCATATCGTCCGTCGCGGCTATTCCGCCCAGGACCACGCTGGAGAACGTTTCGACGTCTGGGTCATCGACTATGGCGCCTACGTGGACCGTATCAACACCACCTACGCTCCTCAAGGCATCCTGCCGTTCGACGGCGAGGACGGCGCCCTTCAACACATCGACCTCGAAGTCCCTGTGCAGGACCTACGCGCGATTCGACGAGCGATTCTTGACCTTCAAGAGTTCTACGCAGCCACCGGCATCCAGGCACCACAACGGCGCTCAAGCTCGACCCGCTAAATGCGCATGGCTTGATCTTCCGTAAGACAGCTAAAGGCCGGCCTGGTCGTCGGCGGCCGTCGTGGCCGAGGCAGCCAGCGCCGCTTGCTGCAACAGCCGAATTCGGCAGGTCAGCACCTGATCCGTAGCAAGATCAAAACCGCCTAGACACATCCCCAGATGCCCTTGGCCGGCGCCGCAACGTCCTGCCCGTCCACATCCGTCCAAGGTCATCCACCTCTGCTGTTAGTGCCACCGTTAGCATGCACGTCCGTCCCGGAGGGTGCGCCCGCGCGAACGGCGAGACGGTGTGACAGACGGATTCGCGCGGGCGTACCCTCCGGCCCCGCGGGGGCTGGGGGTCGCGAGACCCCCGCTTCGCGCTCGCTCAACCGAGGTTCGGACTACACGGGGCCGTACCTAACTCGCCATCGGGAATTGATATATCCCTTTGACTCTAGCGGGGGGCGACGATCAATTTTCCCGACATCCTCGGACAGGTCGATCTCATACAAATTTTCGCTTCCGAGTACCGTGTCTGTGAGAAAGTCTTCGGAAAAGATGGCCAGAAGACGGTCGTCTGTAAGGAGCCGAGCACGCTCATCCAAGGCGATCGCGAGGATCATGATGTCGTTAAGCGTGTTCCTGAAATTGTTTTTGATGGTATAGCGCTCTGTGAAGTCTCGCAGCAGGTCTTGCGCGAGACGAGCTGATCTATCGGTAAGTGGCTTACATTTAATGCCGACGTCACACAAGAAGCGCAACCTTGATTTGATCACTCGCCGCGAAGCCGCGTCGACACACTCGGCGTACGCCAGAATGAATGGCACCATGCGTGCATTTAGAGCATTGGCGATCGCTCGATGCGAGTACTCGACCGTCACGGGGAAAGTGTCGCCGAACTCCAGTATTATAGAGTCGGTTCTGCGCTTTCCACTCCGCAGGCGGGCTGCTGGCGGATGACTCCTGGCATAGTCGGCGAGAGCACGCGATACCCATATACCTCTATCTCGCTTCGGAACTAGAGGCAAGTAATAATCGTTGCTTTCACCTCCCGATTTTTGAAATAGCAAAAACTCCTGGGCAACTACGGAAGAGATCCAGGGATCACTCGACTCCAGGGATGTCCGTCCTTCCGAAGCATGCACGAGAAGTTGCGTGTCGAAGAACTCCATCGGCACCTCCCAGAGGTTTAGCCGGACAGTAGGCTCGGGTCGGCCTTGAAACTGTAGTCGCGCCAGGATGGCGAGGGGGAGCTATTTCACTTCCCTGGTGGTTCACTGTCGGGCTGCGGCCGGTCAGCCGGGGCGGGTCGGCCCGAAGAGGCCGCACGCTCGGCCCGGGCTGACCGGCGGCGACCGCGTAGCGGGCGCCCTTGAAGACGTGAAGATAAGTCTCTTTCGATCTTGGTCTGGCCGGGCGCGGCCAAGCTCAAGACGGCGTTGAGGGGGCGGTTTAGCAGGCGCTGGTCGCGGGTTGGGCTTCGGTCCAGACATGCTCGAAGGCGTCGAGGTAGGCGCTCGCCGGCCCACTCTCCTCAGCAGTACGGAAGTGGAGGATCGGGGCCTGGGCGGCTGGGGTCGCGTAGATGTGTGGATTGACCATCACATCGGCGTCGGCGCGGTAGATCGATGCGTACAGCGGGCTTCGGTGCAACCGCAGCTCGACTCCTTCGACCTCGCGCAGTGAGCGGTAGAGGGTGAGCGCGTTACGGACGCGGGCGGCCATGACCTCGGCGCCGATGCCTTCTTCGGCTCCGCGGTCGGCGATGTGGGGATCGTCGGGGTCTCCGAGCAGGATGCGGACTCGTACGCCGGCGTTGGCGCGGTCGGACAGGATGCTCTGAATCCCGGCGTCCTCGGCGAGGAACAAGCCGCTGTAGACGAGGATGTCGATCTCCTGCTCAGCGCCTCGGAAGATATGCCGCCATACGTTGTGCGGGACGGTGCAGCGCTGTGGGTACATCGCGACCAGGCCGCAGCCGGCCGTGCGGCGGCGCTGGTCGAGCTCGGGCCACAGGTCGGACTCCTCCACGCCGACGAGATCGGCGACCGCCCAGCGGTGGCGCGGGTAGGGGACGCGGCCGGTGATCCAGCGTTCGACCGTCTTCGGGTCGACTCCCAGGGCTGAAGCGACGTCGACGGCTTGCAGACGCGCGCCGATCAGCGCATGGCGAAGGTTCTCGTTCACGGGTGACCTCCCGCGAGGGCTCAGGACACGGGCGACGCTAACACAAGAAGTCCCTAGACGTCCCACACTCAAGGTATAGACGTTCCTCGTCAGGCAGGAAGCTCTTCAACACGGAGCGTGACCAGATCGCTCATCGAGTCGGCGAGGAGTCCCCGGATGGAGCAGCCTTCCCCATCAGCGGAGAGGCAGGCGCTGGCCGATCTCCTCGGCGCCCTGCACCGTCGCGGTGTCAGCGCGATTGCGGGCGTCGACGACACGGGTTGGCCCTGTCTGACGGTGGCCGACAGCAAGTTGGTCACCCGGCGCGTAAACGTCAACCTGAGCCTTTGGTGGTTCACCTGGGGCAACGGACACGACGAGCGCGTGTCATCTCATCGTGTCGAGGACGCCGCCGACCGGATCGCTCGCGTCGTCGAGAAAGGCTGGCCCGAACAGGCGGCAGTCGACTCCGGCGGGTACCGGTCGCAGGCCCTCGACGAACACACGTCCTGAGGTCGGAATCGGAGTGGGTGAGCTACCGAGCGGCTACCGCGTCTTCCCCCTGATCGCGGAGCGGCTCCGGATGCGGATCACCTCCGGGCGATATCCGGCGGGCGGTTACCTCCCATCCGAGGCGGAGCTGTGTGCGGAGTTCCGCGTCGCGCGCAACACCGTCCGCCGCGCACTGGGCGTCCTGGAAGAGGACGGCCTGATCGCCACGATTCCCTCCAAAGGGCGGCTGGTACGGCACCGCGATGACCCGGCCGTCGCGGTGCCGTACCTCTACGCCGCCATCGCCGCCGAGTTGAGAGACAGGATCAGGTCTGGCGTCCTTGCGGTCGGGGCGATGCTGCCGAGCGAGACCGATCTTCGGCGTCGCCACAGCGCATCGCGGAACACGGTCCGGCAGGCGTTCATGCTGCTGGAACGGGAAGGACTGATCATCACCAAGCAGGGCAAAGGTCGTTTCGTCCGTGATCACTAGCAAGTGAGACGTCCTGGGACGTCCATCCTCAAAGCCGCCTCGCCATCTGACGCCGACCTATCGTGAACCGTATGGAACACGCCTCGTGGGCGCGCGACCTCGCCCGGCAACTCCTAGAGCGTCCTCTTCCTCGACGTTGGGCGCACACGCAAGGCGTCGCCGGCCGCGCCGAGTCCCTGGCTCCTCTCCTGGCCGGTGAGGCCGATCTGCTGGCCGCCGCCGCGTGGCTGCACGACATCGGCTACTCACCCGAGATCGTGGACACCGGGTTCCACTCGCTGGATGGGGCGCGTTATCTGCGCGACGTCCACGGCGCGGACGAACGGCTGTGCCGGCTGGTGGCGCATCACTCGTGCGCCACGTACGAGGCGACCGAGCGCGGCCTCCACGACACGCTCGTCGCCGAGTTCGACCCCGAACGTCCTGAGCTCGCTGAGGCACTGACCTACTGCGACATGACGACCGGCCCGGACGGGATCCACCTCGACGTCGCCGACCGGCTCGCCGAGATCCACTCTCGCTACGGGCCAGAGCACCTGGTCAGCCGCTCGATTTCGGCCGCGACACCGTGCATCACCTCGGCGGTGCGGGCCATCGAGAGCGCGCTACCCGATGTACGGACGGACGTCTCCGGCTAGGTAGTGCTCGATCCGCATCCGCATTGAGCGGTCCATGGCGAGTCCGGTGACGTCGTCGCGCGGCACCCAGCGGACCTCGCGAGATTCGTCACTCGTGGTCGGTTCTCCGGAGACGGGCCGGGCCGTGAGCACGATGGAGAACTCCTGCCGTGCCTCGCCGTCCGAGGTGTAGAGGACCACATGCCGGGGGTCGGAGTAGATGCCGACAAGCCCGGTGATCTCACAGGTGACACCGGTCTCCTCCAAGGTCTCCCGGACAGCCGCCTGCGGCAGCGACTCCCCCAGGTCGATCGCGCCCCCGGGCACCGCCCAGTTGTCATTGTCGGTACGACGGATCATCAACAGGCGTCCAGCGTCGTCGGCCACGACGACGTTCACGGACGGGACCAGGCTGTTGGCGGCCGGCGCGTTCGGGTCGTCGAAGTAGTCGATGCGGCGCGCCATGGTCAGGAATCCAACGGGGTGGCCTCGTCCCAGACCCGCTCGAAGCTTTCCAGGTAGGTCGTCACCATGTCGCCTCCTGGCACCCGCTGCAGATGGAGCGCGGGCGAGTTGGCCGCGGTGGCCCCGTAGATATGGGTGTTGACGAGGATCTGGTCGTCGCTCCGGTAGATCGAGTTGTAGAGCACTGTGCGATGCAACCGGATCTCCACCCCGTCCAGCCCCCGCAACGGCTTGTAGAGCACGAACGCGTTCCGGATCCGCGCCGCCATCCCCTCGCCGACGCCTTCTTCCTCGCCACGCTCGGCCACCTGCGGGGAGTCCGGGTCGCCGAGCAGGATCCGCACCCGTACGCCGGCCGCGGCCTTCTCGCTGAACATCCGGACGATGCCGGCGTCCTCCGCGAGGAACAGGGCGCTGTAGACGAGGACGCCGATCTCGCGCTCGGCTGCGGCGAACAGACGTCCCCATGCGTCCCGGGGAATCGCCCAGCGGTGGGGATAGACGGTGAGGATCTCACTCTCCGACGCGGAGGCGACCTGCTCGGAGCTCAAGGCGTCCGGCCACAGGTAGCTCTCGTCCACGTGCAGGAAGCTCGCCACGGCGTAGCGATGCTTGCGGTACGGCGTGCGTCCCCGGGTGATCCACCGCTCGACCGTCTTCGGGTCGACCGCTACGGCCTCGGCCAGCTCGGCCACCGAGGCACCACGTTCCAGCAATGCCGCGCGCAGTCTCTCGTTCGCCATGCCACCCGTCTCGAAAGGACGTCCAGGGACGCGGCAATCGTAGACCGGACGTCCTGCACACGTCCCATCCTGTAGTGATCCTGTCCCCCTTTCGCGCCGCATTCTCGGTGTCACAGTCCGCAACCGAGGCGGACTCCGGGAGAAAGGAGGACGAACATGACCGACCAGGTTTTCCCGCCCGAGGAGGAAGGCACCTGCGAGTGCGGCGCACTGCTGGAGGAGGGCCGGACGTCGTGCTTCAAGTGCCGGGCCCGGGCGCGGTGGCTGCGGCGTCAGGTCGGGCGGCGCATCGCTGCGCGGCGCCCTGGAGGAACTCGGCGTCCGGCCGGGCGGCCAAGCCGTAAGGCCGAGGCGGGGGTGAGCTGGACATGAGCGCACTCCCTCTGGTCGCCGCCGGACTGGTCGGCTGCGCCGTTCTCGTCGGCTTCGTCATCGCGCTGCTCGGGATGCGTCACGAGGCGCCCTGGACCCGTCTGGACACGACGGCGCCGAGCCGGACGGCGGGTTACGCGCGGTGGCTGAACGGCTGCCGTGTCCTGGACAGCCGGCCTACTTCTTCGCCGAAGCGGACCGGCCTCCCAGCTCGGCAACGGTCGCCTCAAGCCGTTCGATGCGGCGCGACTGCTCCCGTAGCGCGGCGCGGATCTCGGTGAGCGGGTCCTCGCTCGTGCCGGACGGTTCTGGTGCCGCGCCCTCGCGGACGAAGACGCCCTTGCCCTGCTGGCCGACGACCAGGCCTTCCGTACGGAGGATTCCGACGGCCATCTTCACGACGCCGAGCGAGACCTCGTACGTCTCGGCGAGCCGGGCGGTCGACGGCAGCGGGGAGCCCGGGGCCATCTCGCCGGTACGGATCCGCTCGCGCAGGTCGTCGGCGATCTGCAAATAGCCGGCCCGCCCCGTCCTCTCGACCATCCGCACCTCTCCTGTCGCCTGTCGGCCTCTAGTTCAGCACAACCGGTCGACATGGCCAACCACGAAGTCCTTGACTGCACAGTCGACTAGGTCGACTATGTTGTCTAAGTAACTAAGGAGGTTCCCAATGCGCAATATCCCGATCCCTGTCGACGTCGCCAAGCTGACGTTCGTATGCGTCGCTGCGCCTCGTCCCCGGTTGCTCAACAAGGAGACCGGCGAGGTCAAGACCGACAAGAGCGGCCAGACGGTGTACGAGGTGGCGCTGTCGGCCACCGACGAGTCCGGCCGGATCGAACTCATCCGCGTCGGGGTGTCCGGTGAGCCGCCGGTCACCGTCGGCACGCCCGTACTGCCGGTCGACATGGTCGGCTACGTCTGGGAGATGACCCGGGGCGGCGAGGCCCGCTGGGGCATCTCCTACCGGGCCGCCTCAATCGTCCCCGCCGAGGAGGGGATCGCCGTTGCCTGAACCGGCGTGGGCGATCCTCGGCACCGCCGCCTCGTGCGCCGTCGGGCTGTGGGCCTGGCGCCGCTTTCACTACCAGTCGTTCTGGCCGGTGGCCGGCTTCCTGTTCGCGGCCATCAACATCCGCATCACCTGGCGTTCGGTCGCACTCGGCTGCGGCCTGACGAAGAAGCGGCACCGCTGGTGGTTCACCGTGGTCCCACGGGCGGTCGCGTCCACGGGCATCGTGTCGGTCCGCCGCCGCTTCCAGCGGGTCGTCGTCGACACCGCCCCCTGGATGTGGCTGCCCCGTCCGACCCGGCACGGCTGGCGTGTCAGCCTGTCGCTGCTGGAGGGCCAAGTGCCGGGCGACTACGCCGACGCGGCCGAGCGGCTGGCGCACTCCTGGGGCGTCCACGCCGTACGGGTGTCCTCACCCCGTCCCGGGCGCGTCGTCCTGGCCGCCACCGTCCGCGATCCGCTGGTCAAAGTCGACGTGCTTCCGGCGTCCTCCGACCTGCTCAAGGTCGCCGTCGGGCGGCTGGAGACCGGGCGGCCGTGGGTCATCGACTTCCGTACGGTCCCGCACTGGCTGAACGCCGGTGCCACGCAGTCGGGCAAGTCGAACCTGGCGAACGCCCTGATCGTCGGCCTCGCCCCGCAACCGGTGGCCCTGGTCGGCCTCGACCTCAAGGGCGGCGTGGAGTTCGCCCCGTACGAGCCGCGGCTCTCAGCGCTGGCCACCACGCGGGACGAGTCGATGCGGCTGCTCGCCGACCTGGTCGGGCTGATGGCCGACCGCATGGGGCTGTGCCGTACGGCCGGTGCGCGCAACGTCTGGCGGCTGCCTCCGCAGTTGTGCCCGGTGCCCGTCGTGGTCTTGGTCGACGAGCTGGCCGAGCTGTTCTTGATGGCTGACAAGTCCGAGAAGGACGACGTAGCGCGGACCTCGACGGCGCTGCTGCGCGTCGCCCAGCTCGGCCGGGCGTTCGGCATCTACCTGTTCCTGTCCGGACAGCGCATCGGGTCCGACCTGGGACCAGGGGTCACCGCTCTGCGCGCCCAGTGCTCGGGCCGGATCTGCCACCGGGTCAACGACCCGGAGACGGCGACGATGACCCTCGGCGACCTCGACCCCGACGCGCTGGTGTCCGCCCGCGCGATCCCGGCCGAGACACCCGGCGTCGCGATCGTCGCCGGACAGGACGGCCAGTGGTACCGCGCCCGGTCCTTCTACGTCTCCGAGGAAGCCGCCGAGCATGCCGCGCACGCCCACGCCGGTCGGACACCGTCCTGGGCCGAGATCACCGCCGCCCGTCTTTCGCCGGTTCCCGATGACCACCGTCCCGCGCTGCAAAGCGCATGACCCACCAGAGAGGGGGACACGATGCGACGTCTCGTCGGCCTGCTACTGGACTCCGGTCCGGTGGTCGTGCTGGCCGTCATCGCGGGCGCCGGATCGTTCACCCACATCCGCGACACCGCCGCTCAACACGGCCAGCGCGGCCCGATGGCCTGGGCCGTCGCCGTCTGCGTCGACCTGACCTGCGTCATGGCCGCCCGCGAACGGCAACGCGACAAACGGATCGGCCGCAACGCAGGACCGGTGTCCTGGCCGACCCTCGTCCTGGTCGGCGGCATCACGCTGTCGCTGGCCGCCAACCTCGCCCAAGCGGGTCCATCCGCCTGGGGCCGGGTGGTCGCCGCGACGCCCGCCGGGGCCTTCCTCGTCGCGGTCTCGATGCTCGAACGCCGCTCGTCCGGCCGTCGTCCTGCCTCGTCCTCGGCGGGCGTCCCATCCCCGGCCCCGCCGTCCTTCGGCCGTCCGCCGGACGGACGCCAGGACGAACCGCCGCGCCAGGACGAACGCGTCCCGTCCGGACCGACACCGGCCGACTCGCTCGTCGCCTACGCCCGCCGCGTCGCCGACGAGCACCACCAGCGGCACGGACGCCCGATCACCCGCGACGCGCTCCGCGCCCGCCTTGGCGTCTCCAACCAGCTCGCCTCCGACCTGCTCCGCCAGATCCGAACCGCATGAAAGGAGATCACTCGATGACCACACAACCGATCGTTCCTGGCGACCTGTTCGCCCGTCACCAGACCATCGCCGGCCTCCGGGCTCTGGCCGACTTCCTTGAGACCAACCCGGCCATCCCGGTCCGCGAGTACGGCTATGAGTACACGGTCTTCGCTCGCGACCACACCGAGGCGGCCGAGCGAGCTGAGATCGACCGGATCGCTGCCGCGCTCGGCGAGACGGTGTGCGACGAGACCGGCCGCGGCGGGCACTACCGGGTTCAGAAGGCCTTCGGCCGCATCGCCTACACCGCCGTCCACATCCCCGCTCACCGCCAAACCGCGTACGAGGCGCTGATGACGTACGCGCCCACCTTCAACACCGACCGGGACGTCGCGTGAGCGAAACCAGCACCGACACCGACCAGCCAATCCTTACGCCGCCCATCCAGCACTACCAGTGCTGCCACTGCGGCAGCACCGGTCTGGACTCGATCGGTGACGTCTGTCCGCACTGCGAGGGCCTCGGCTTCTGCTGAGCCTTCGGCGCCCCGGCCTGGCCGTACATCCGCCAAGACGCCTGCCAGGTCGGGGGCCATCCCCATCACCCAACGAGTGAGAGGAGGTCTCCATCTTGCCCACATTCACCACCGATCCGCACGCGATCGCGGGCATGATCACCCGCCTGCACGATCCGGAATACGCCCGATGGGCCACCCAGATCAGACAGACGGGCGGCTGCCGACAGCCGATCCAAATCCGTGGCCACGTCGAACACCTCGACCCCGCCACCGGCCAGGTCCTGCACCGATACTCCACGCACCGCGAGCCCGGTGGCGTCCTGCGGGTCGCCTGCCGGACTCGGCGGGCCTCTCGCTGCCCGTCCTGCGCCGAGGTCTACCGCGCCGACACCTACCACCTCATCCGCGCGGGACTGGTCGGCGGCAAGGGCGTACCCGAGGCGGTGAGCGCGCACCCGTGCCTGTTCGTCACCTTGACCGCCCCGTCGTTCGGGTCGGTCCATACCCGGTGTGAACGCAACGGCCGGGTCTTGCCCTGCCACGCTCGGCGCGGCGCATCGGTCTGTCCGCACGGCACGCCGATCTCCTGCACCGCCCGGCACGCCGCCGACGATCCCCGGCTCGGCGAGCCACTGTGCGGCGAGTGCTACGACTACGCCGCCAGCGTCCTGTTCAACTCCGCCGCACCCGAACTGTGGCGCCGGTTCACCGACGCCCTACGCCGACGCCTCGCCAAACTCGGTGGCCTGACCCTGTGCGGGTTGCGCGAACAGCTCCGGGTCTCCTTCGCCAAGGTCGCCGAATATCAGCGAAGGGGCGTCGTCCACTTCCACGCCATAATCCGTCTCGACGGCCCAGACGGACCGGACACCACACCACCGGCATGGGCAACCGCGGAACTGCTGACCGACGCCGTCCGCCATGCCGTCGGCGCGGTCAGCGTCACGATTCCCGCTGGGGGCGGGGAACCCGAACGGGTGTTGCGCTGGGGCGAACAGGTCGACATCCGGCCCATCACCACCGAGGGTGACCTGACCGACCAAGCCGTCGCCGGCTACGTCGCCAAGTACGCCACCAAGGCCGCCGAGTGCGTCGGCACCCTCGACCGTCGGATCAACCTCCTCGACGACCTCGACGCCCTACCGATCCGCGAACACGCACGACGCCTGATCGCCGAATGCCTCCGGCTCGGCGTCATGGACCACCTGGCCGACCTGCGGCTCGTCCAGTGGGCGCACATGCTCGGATTCCGCGGCCACTTCTCCACGCGATCCCGCCGCTACTCGACAACGCTCGGTGCCCTGCGTGCCGAACGTGCCGAACACGCCCGCGTCGAGACCACCACAGGACGCCTGCCGTACTTCGACGAAGACACCGTCCTCGTCGTCTCGCACTGGGCCTACGCCGGACGTGGCCTCTCCCCCGGTGACGCACTCCTCGCCGCCGCACTCACCGGAACACCGCCACCTGACCCCGGCAGCGCCGGGAGGGTCGCATGAGCGAACCCGCCGTGCTCACCGTCGACGAGGCCGCCGAACGCCTGCGCGTCAGCCGCTGGACCGTCTACAACCTCATCCGTTCCAACCAACTTCGAACCGTCAAGATCGGCCGCCGCCGTCTCATCACGGCCGCCGCGATAACCGAATGCCTCGACCGGCTGATGGAGGTGGCCGTCTGATGACCAAGACCGCAATCGCAACGCCGGAGGAGCCGGAGGGGCGTAAGCCCCGTGGCCGCAAGCGGGCCAACGGTGAAGGCACGATCGTCCAGCGCAAGGATGGTCGTTACGAGGCCAAGGTGTTCATGCCGACCACGGCAGGCACCGTGAAACGGGTCAGCGTCTACGGCCGCACCCGCGAAGAATGCCACGCGAAATATGTCGAGCTAAAAGCCAACGCGCAGCAGAACATTCCGGTCGCAGCGAAGAGCCAGACGGTCGCCGAATACCTGACGTACTGGCTCGACGAGGTCGCCCGCCCGTCGCTGCGGCCGGCGACGTTCCGGAGCTACGAACTGAGCGTCCGCCTGTACATCGCACCGGGCCTCGGCAAGAAGAAGCTCGACAAGCTCCAGCCCCGGGACGTACGGACCTGGCTCAACCAGGTACGCGTCACCTGTCAGTGCTGCGCCCAGGGAAAGGATGCCAAGCGGCCCAAGCAGCACAGAGACCCGGCCAAACAGCAGCGCTGCTGTGCTCTCGGGCGATGCTGCAAGGAGTACCCGTCGCAGCGTTCGGTGCAGTACCTGCACGCGATCCTGCGGTCGGCGCTCCAGCACGCCGTCCGTGAAGAAGGACTGTTCCAGAACGTCGCGAAGAAGGTCCGGGTATCGGCCGGCGAACGCAAGGAGATCGAACCGCTGTCGCTTGACGAGGCCAAGCGCCTGCTCAAGACCGCACGAGATGATCGCCTGTACGCCCTGTACGCCGTCGCACTCGGCGTAGGCCTGCGGCGCGGGGAGGCGCTCGGCCTGCGCTGGGAGGACGTCGACCTCGCCGACGGCGTTCTCCAGGTCCGGCAGACGCTCCAACGCACCAAGGACGGCCTGGTCTTCCTGCCACCGAAGACCGCGCGGTCACGCCGGGTCATCGCACTGCCGAAAACCCTCGTGACCGCGCTCAAGGAACACAAGAGCCGCCAGGAGACGGAGGAAGACGCCGCAGGGGAGCGGTGGACCGAATCCGGGCTCGTCTTCACCACGGCGATCGGCACACCGATCGAACCGCGGAACCTCAACCGGCACTTCAACGCGCTGTGCGACGCCGCCGGCATCCGACGCGTCCGGCTACACGATCTGCGGCACACCTGCGCGACGCTGCTCCTCGCCCAGGGCGTCGACGGACGGACCATCATGGAACTGCTCGGGCACAGCGCCATTGCCGTCACGATGAACATCTACACACACGTCCGGCTCGACGTGCTCCGTTCGGCGGTCGACCGCATGGACGGCGTCCTGGGCGATGAGGAGTCGTAGCGGGACGTTGTCGTCACCGTTGTCGTCAAAAGGCCCCCCGCGTGATCGCGAGGGGCCTTTGACCTGGGCGCAGCCGGAGGGATTCGAACCCCCAACCTTCTGATCCGTAGTCAGATGCTCTATCCGTTGAGCTACGGCTGCTAGCTGCCCGACGAGTGTACCGGCACTCCACGGCGACGCGCGAATCGGTACTCCAGACCGCGTCATCCCGCTCGTTCCCCAACCTTTGTCCACAGGCGAGCCCCTCCTGTGGACAACCGCGACGGCCCAGGTCGGTGACGGCGTGGCCGGGGCTGGCCGGTTCCGGACCCTGTCCCCTTCAGGATCAGGTCTCCCATTCGTCACGAGGCCGTCGTAACCTCCGCACGTTCCGAACCAGGAGGTCGCTCATGTCACTGTCCCGACGCTTGCTGGCCGGTGGGCTGGCCCTCGTCACCGTGGGGTCCGCGTACGCGGCGTTCGGTGGCTCCAGTGGGGCTTCCTCGGCGCCGGCGCGGAAGAGCGCGCTCAGCACGCTCGGTAGGCAGAAGCCGATCGTGATCGCGCACCGCGGGGCCAGTGAGTACCGGCCCGAGGAGTCGCGGAGTGCCTACCTGCTCGCCATCGAGATGGGCGCCGACTACATCGAGCCGGACGTCGTGACCACCAAGGATCATGTCCTGGTCGCGCGGCACGACAACTGGCTGAACGACACGACGGATGTGGCGAAGCATCCCGAGTTCGCGAGTCTCAAGAAGACCAAGACGATCGACGGGGTCCAGCACACCGACTGGTTCACCGAGGATTTCACCTTCGCCCAGTTGGAGACGCTGCGGCTCAAGGAGCGGCTGCCGGATCTGCGTGCGGGCAGCAGCGCGTTCGACGGGGTCGACCGGATCGCCGGCCTGGACGAGGTCCTGCAGATCGCCAAGGACCACCACGTCGGTGTCTACCCCGAGACCAAGCACCCGACGTACTTCCGCGGCATCGGGCTGCCGCTGGAGGACGAGCTGCTCAAGGATCTCGCCAAGTACGGCTTCAAGGGCCGGAACGACAAGGTGTTCATCCAGTCCTTCGAGACCTCGAACCTGCGGGCGCTCAGCAAGAAGACGAGCATCCGGCTGATCCAGCTCATCGACACGCAGGGCGCGCCGTACGACTTCGTGGCGAACCACGACCCGCGCACGTACGACGATCTGGTCAAGCCGGCCGGGCTGAAGGACGTCGCCTCGTACGCGTACGGCATCGGGCCGGGGCTCACCCGGATCATCCCCGTGGACTCGGGCAACCACGCGCTCCCGCCCACGACGCTGGTCCGTGACGCCCACCGCGCCGGGCTCGCCGTGCATCCGTGGACGGTGCGGCCGGAGAACTACTTCCTGCCGGTGGAGTACCGGCAGGGCGACTCCGGCTCGCCGAACTTCCCGCGGGCCGAGGGCGACGCCTCGCGGTACCTCGCCGACTTCTACCGGCTCGGCGTGGACGGGATCTTCTCCGACGACTCCGCCCTGGCGGTCTCGACACGGGCCCGCGTCTTCGGCTGAGAGACCACCTGACCGTCACCGTACGGCGAAGGTTCTATAACGGCCGCAGCCAACGATGCCCCGTGCGCTCCCCGTACGGGGCATCGTCGTTTACCGCCACCCGAAGCACGGTGCCATCAAACATCGCACCAAAGGGCAAGTTGCACTATTTGCGCTTTTTACGGTGAGCTTGCTTTCTTCCCCTAGGGTTTAGGCAACCTGAATCGTGGAGCACGTACATGGCAAGGTGGTCCCGCTTCGCCCCCGACGCCGATCGTCGTCTCGTCAAGGGACTGCACGACGGGGACGACGATGTGATCGCCACGCTGTACGACGTGTACGCCGAGCGCCTGTACGACTACTGCATGGCACTGCTGGACGACCGGCGGGCCGCCGCCGACGTCGTCCACGACGCCTTCATCGACGCGGCGCGCCGCGCGCCGCGGCTGCGTGACCGGGCCCGGCTCCGTCCCTGGCTGTACGCGGCGGCGCGGCGGCGCTGCATGCAGCGCAAGCTCCAGCTCGAACCCGCCGAGGACGACCCCCTCAAGAGCCTGGACTTCCTCCACCGTGAGGCGCTGTTCCTGGCGCTGCGGCACGACCTGACCGGCGAGGACCTCGCCATGACCGTCGGCGTCACGCTCCGCCGCGCGGAGGCACGGCTGAACCGCGCGCAGCAACGGGTGCCGGACGCCGAGGAGTACCTGCTCGGCGCGACCGCGCCCGTGGTGCCCGCGGCCCTGCGGCACCGCGTCCAGCACACCGGCACCGATCCCGAACTGGCCGGATACCGCGCCGAGATCGCCGCACGCGGCGGGGCGCTGACGCCGGAGGGCATGCCGCGCCAGCCGGACGCGCCCTCGCCCCTGGCGCGCCGGTGGGCGTTCACCAGCGTGGGCCTGTTCTCCGCGCTGGCCACGGCGTTCGTCGTGCTCCTGGTGATGAACCCGAGCCTGCCGGTGCCCGACATCCAGTGGCCCGGGGGCAAGCCGCACACCTCCACGTCCCCCGCGCCGCACCCCCGCCGGTCGGCGCAGGCCGGTGCACCGGGCGCCGGCGACGACCAGCGGCCGACCACCGAACCGCAGTCGATGAACTCCCCGACACCGACCCCCTCGCCCACGACGTCATCGCCGGGGCACAGGCCCGGCGCGCTGGTGGTCAGCCCCTCCTCGATCCGCTTCCGCAACCACGCCACGATGGCCGCGCTGGTGATCAGCGCCCGAGGCGGTCCGGTCAACTGGACCGCCGCGGCCTCCTCGCCCCAGGTGACGCTCGCGCAGTCCGGCGGGACCATCGACGATCACGGCCGGGTGGAGATCGAGGTGACGCTCAACCGGGGGCTGATCACCCTGCCGGGCACGGCCACCATCACGGTGAGCGGCGGTACGGGCCAGGTGGTGCCGGTCTCGATCGCGTGGGACATCTCCGTCCTGTGATCAGGCGCCTGCCACGACGTGCGGCCAGGCGTTCAGCGCCGACCGGACCGCTCCGGGCGGGAAGTGCACCCACGCGCGGGTCTCGGTCTCCTTCACCGACACGCTGATCGCGTCGTAGAGGTCCGGGTCGATCAGTCCCGGCCCGTGCCGGATCACGTCGTCGTACAGCCGGTCGGAGACCACACAGCCGAGCTCGCGGCCCGTGGCGGCGAAGGCGGTCTTGAACGCGGGCGCCTCCAGCAGCCGGAACGCGTGCACCAGCGTCCGCCCGGCCACCCCGTACGGGTCGAAGTGGACGTGGCCGGCGTGCAGTGCCATCCGCAGCCGGATCTGCGCGGGTTCGCTGGAGAGCTTGTTGTGCCGGCGCAGCCCCGCGCGTACGCGCTCGGTGAGCGGCGAGATGAGCAGCTCGGTGGCGACCAGCGCGGGCACGACGATGAGGACGCCGTCACCCCGGTCCTCCCGGTGACACCCACGCCACGGCACCCCGGTGTCCTCGAACGCCTCCTCGAGGATGCGGTACAGCCCGGCCCGTACGTAGAGCTGCACCTCGTCGTCGCGCCGCCGGTCGCCGAAACCGGCGATGTCGAACGCCACGACCGCGCACTGCAGCGCTCCCTCCGGGGCGTACGGGCGCGGGCGCAGCACCCGGGCGGACAGGCGGCCCATCGCCCTGCCCATGCCCGCCGCGGCGGCGACACGGGCGTACGAGGCGGACCGGACGAGGCCGGACGCGCGGGCGCGAGGGGTTTCCATCGAGATCGGTCCTCCTC
This sequence comes from Actinoallomurus iriomotensis, assembly GCF_030269445.1. Classification (GTDB taxonomy): domain Bacteria; phylum Actinomycetota; class Actinomycetes; order Streptosporangiales; family Streptosporangiaceae; genus Actinoallomurus; species Actinoallomurus iriomotensis. The sequence goes on along the minus strand of NZ_BSTJ01000009.1, from coordinate 239,335 downwards.
TCGGCGAGCGGGCGTCACCGCTCCGCGCCGGGCAACGGCCTGCCCCTCACGACGAGGACGTGAGGGGCAGGGAGAGACGGGTCCGGGAACGCCTACGCGGCGTTCCGGTCCAGCGGGGCGTCCTGCGGCTGCGGCCGCCGGACGTAGACCCCGGCCCACCGCCGGGCGCGCGCCGAACGCTCGTCCGGGGCGTACGGGGTCAGCGGGTCGCGGCTGCTGGACCTGATGAAGCCCCAGAGCAGGTTGACGGTCGTGCCGAAAACGGCGACCGCGACGACGAGCAGGACCATACTTGCCGAGTCGAACCAGTGCACGAGCTTTCCCTCTCGCTCGCACCGCACCGAGGTGCGGGTTTTGCCATCCGCCCCCTGACGGGCCCGGCGGAACACCGCGGGCCGGTGGCGACCTGGCGACTCTGCCGTATCGCCCTTACGACGTGATCAACATTGGTAGGATGGAATCATCCCAACCATTCCGTCAATACCCCTAAACGGAATCATTAACCGTGTTTGACCGGGTTGATCCGTCTGGCCAATATGAGGTGGCCGGGCGGTTCGAGGAGTGATGATGGCAGGGTCCAAGTGGCGCACGATCGCCGACGACCTGATCAAGAAGATCGACAGCGGCGAGATCCCCCGGGGCTCGCAGCTCCCGACCGAGCTGGAGCTGCAGGTCGAGTACGACGCGTCGCGCAACACCGTGCGCGACGCGATCAAGTGGCTGACCCAGCGGCAGCTCGTCCTCGCCCAGCCGGGCCGCGGCACCTTCGTGTCCCGGAAGATCACTCCGTTCGCCGTCGAACTGTCCCCGCGGCACGGCTTCGGGAACGGCGACGACGACGAGGGCGGCGCGTACGTCGCGAGCGCCCGCGTCCAGAACCGCCGGCCGAGCACCTCCGACCCGCGCGTGGAGATCCGCAAGGCCGCCGGCCTCGTCGCCCGCCAGCTCCAGCTCGACGAGGGCACACGGGTGGTCACCCGCTATCAGCAGCGCTTCATCGACGACGACCCGTGGTCGCTGCAGACGTCGTTCTATCCCATGGCGTTCGTCACCCGGGGCGCCGAACGCCTCGTCGACGCCGCCGATGTCGAGGAGGGGGTGGTCAAGTACCTTCAGAGCTCGCTGGGGCTCACGCAGGCGGGCTACCAGGACCTCATCGCCGCGCGCCCGCCCGACCAGCAGGAGTCGGTGTTCTTCGGCCTACCGGACAACGCGAGCGTCAGCCTGATCGAACTCTCCCGCACCGTGTACGCCACGACCGGCGAGCCGATGCGGTTCACCGTCACGGTCTATCCGGCCGATCGCAACCAGCTGTACTACAACATCGGCGAGGTGCCGGAGTCCCGCCTGGAGGTTCCCGGTCCCGCGTAGCGCCGAATGCGCCGCCCGGCCAGGGTGGCGATGCGACTGGGGCCGCTCCTTGGACGCGGTGGTGCGCCGCTCGGCGACTAGATGGGGGCGGCGGGGTTCGGGAGGGCGGCCGGCCGGCCGTCGGTGCGGCCCAGGTCCTGGATCGGGCCCCAGGGGTCGGTCAGGCCGTTGAACCAGTTGTTCGGCAGGGCGCGAAGGTACGTCGCCGCGGGGAGCCGGATCGCGCCGTAGGCGCGCAGGATCTTGATCGTGTTGCCGAGGCAGTTGTTGAAGACGAGGAGGTAGCCGGCGTTCCTGCTCGCGGCGACGGCGATCGTGGCCGCGGCGGCGATCGCGACGGTGGTCGACTGGCACCGGTACTTGTCGTACGGCTTGGCCCAGGGCGTGGTCGCGGCGACCTCCGGGTCGGCGGCCGGGTTCCGGAAGGTCCGCAGCATCTGGTCGCGGGTTCCGGTCAGGACCCAGGTGCCGTTCTCCCTGCCCCGGCGGATCACGGCCCTGCCGCGGCTGCCGTTCTGGCGCCGGTCCACGGGCACGGACTCGGTGGCGCCGAACATGTAGGTGTCGTCCCCGGGCATCTTGAACGCCCAGCCGGTGTGACCGAGCCCGCCCGCGCCGGCGGTCCGGGCGAACACCCACGCCTCGCCCGGACTCCGGCGCCCGTTACCGCGCGCGGGGAACACAGGCGGAGGGGACGGCCACTCGTCCGGCCGGGCCCGGGGGTCCTGGGTCAGCTTCTCTCGCTCTTCCAAGGCGGCGGTCGTGCACTCCGGAACCTTGCCGGTGAAGATCGCCGATCGTCAATCGGACGGAGGGAAGGTGGCTCACAGTGACGGCCGGCGACCGTCACGCCGGTTCGTCAGATGCCCGGCGGCCTCGCCGGGTGAGCGCCGACGTCCGGGAACGCCGCCACCGGACAGGTACGTGACGTCCCTGGCGCACCGACATTCACCTCAAATCACCAGTCACCGCCCAATTAGAAAATCCCCACAAGAATCCGTTCCAGGTCATCTCGCCCATGAGTGCGATCATTCAAGAAACGGCCGGCGGCCGCCCGGGCCGCGACGGCGCGCGGGCGGCGACCGACCGGGGACGTGGAGGAACCGGTGAGCGGAGGCCGCGCGGGGGATGACGTGGACGGGTCAGGCGCGACCGCCGGGCAGGGCGACGAGCTCCGCGCCGCCTCCGCTGACCGATCGCAGCGCCGTCGCCGGAGCCACTCGTACCTGGTCGGGACGCCGGACGAAGCCGTGGTACTGGACACCCTTGGCGTTCACGCGTACGGGCTGGAACTCCTCGGGGTCGAGCGAGCAGAACCCGGTGCGGACAACGTCCTGGTAGAGGCTCTGCGAGACGATGAGGGCGAGGTCGCGGTCCTGCTGGTCGGCCAGGAGCCGGCGCAGCGGCTTGGCGTCGAGGAGCCGGCTGACCACGATCGGCGCGTCGCCCGCGGGGCCGAACGGGCCGGGCGTCAGAGTGCCGTGGTGTATCGCGACCCGCAGCCGCAGGCGCCTTCCGCCCACGACCTTGCGGTTGACCTCGCCGAGGACCGTTTCGAGCTGGCGAGTGAAGTCCCCGACGACGGCGGAGACGTCCACGTCCTCGGGCAGGACCACCAGCTCACCGTCGCCGCTCACCTGCTCGTACCAGTGGCGCCGGTCGAGCCCGGCGTTCTCGGCGGCGACATTGAGGATGCGTTTCAGCTCCTCCTGCGCCCGTAGCTGTTCTCGCGCGTCACGCGCGCTGTACTTCTCGACATCGACCGCCAGGACCAGACGGTACATAAGACGAACGTTGCCGAAACCGTTCGTGCACGACATGGGCACCTCCAAAACGAACTGGGCCGTCCGCCCCCATTCGCTCCACTTCGGAGTGAGTGTGCCTCTCAGAGGGTTACCACGCCGCCTTTTCCCCTTAGGTCCCTGCGGCCACCTCCATGATCTCAGGAATCACGCGTCCCTTAGACGCACGGAGCGGAGCGTTGGTTCACTGACATCGTTCAAGTAAGGGGACCGTCGCCTCATGGATAGCGCAAACTGAAATACCAGCCGGTATCTCAAAAGGCTTCCCCGCACCGCACGAAGCCGGACCATACCCCCCAGAGAATCACCCGCTTCGGCCGACAATTGGCCAAGAAAACCGCACCATGCCCGGTGTCACAGCCGGCGACTACTTGCTGTGACAAGAGGGTAGCTAGCTGTCGTGACCGACATAACGGGGGGGAGCGTCGGCAGCGGCCGGCTCCTGGTCATCGGCGGCAGGGAGAACCGCACCTGCGGCACCGGACCGCTCAAGGAGTTCGTCAGCCTCTCCGGCGCACGTCGCTCACGCATCGTCGTGGTGACCACGGCCACCGGCGTCCCCGAGCAGGTCACCGCCGAGTACACCACGGTCTTCCGCCGCCTCGGGGTCCCGTCCGTGACGGAGCTGCGGCTCATCGGGCGCACGACCGCCGACGACCCCGCCTCGCTCACCATGCTGGAGCAGGCGACCGGCGTGCTGATCAGCGGGGGCGACCAGTCACGGCTCAGCATGCTCGTCGGTTCCAAGACCAACGTCCTCCTCCACCGCCGGCTCCACGAGGACGGCCTCGTGATCGCCGGCACCAGCGCGGGCGCCACCGCGCTGGGCCGCTGGATGATCCTCGGCGGTGACGGAGGGACGGTCACGACGTCGTCGGTACGCATCGGACCGGGGCTCGACCTGCTCGGCAACGTCCTGATCGACATGCATTTCGCCGAACGCGGCCGGCTGCCACGGCTGCTCAGCGGCATCGCCCTCGACGTGCGTTACCTCGGCGTCGGCATCGACGAGGACACCGCGATCGTCGTCGACGGCGATCGTTTCGAGGTGATCGGCCGCGGCGTGGTCACCGTCGTGGACGCCGATCGGGCCACCGTCGCGCAGGACCATGCCGCGAACGACCCGATGGCGCTGTTCGACGTTCGTCTGCATCTCCTTCCGGCCGGCTGCTGTTTCGACCTGGAGCAGCGCAAACCGTGGTTCGGCCCAACACGGGAAGAAGAGGAGTAAGCCGTGCACCTGGACCATCTGCGCTGGCTCGGCGGTCCCAATCTCTACGTCTCGCGGCCGGTGGCGATCGCCCGCCTGGAGCTCGAGGAGCTCACCGGACGAGAGACCACGGACTTCCCCGGCTTCGCCGACCGGCTGGTGCCGTTGCTGCCGGGCCTCACCCAGCACCACTGTTCGGCCGGACGGCCGGGCGGCCTGCTGGAGGCGATGGCCCGCGGCACCTACTTCGGGCACGTCACCGAGCACGTGACGCTGGAGCTGTCGTCGATGATCGGCCGGGAGGTCTTCTTCGGCCGTACGGTCTGGGCGGGCGCGCCCGGGCGCTACGACGTCATCCTCGAGTGTCCGCGCGACGAGCCGCCCGAGGACCCGATCGTGGAGCGGCTGCTGCGGCTCGCCATGCGCACCGTCACCGAACTGCTGGCGGGCGGCACAGCGGTCCTCGGCCCGGAGGTGACCGCCCTCGCCTCCGCGTACGGGCAGACCCGGCTGGGCGTCAGCACCGCGGCCCTCGCCGAGGCGGCGCGCCGCCGTGGCATCCCGGTACGCCGGATGGGCCACCTGAACCTCCTCCAGCTCGGGCACGGGCGGTACCGCCGGATGGTGTGGGCGGCCATGACCGACCGCACGTCGGCGGTGGGAATGGAGACGGCGGCGGACAAGATGCTGACCAAGCGCCTCCTGGAGGAGGCGGGGCTGCCCGTGCCCAGCGGATGCATCGTGACCTCCGCCGAGGAGGCCGTGGCGGTCCTGACGGAGATCGGCGGCCCGGTCGTGGTCAAGCCGCTGTCCGGCCACCACGGCGAGATGGTCTCGATCGAGCTGTCCGACCCGGCGGAGGTGAGTGCCGCCTTCCGCGCGGCCGCGACCGTGTGCGAGGAGGTGCTCGTCGAGAGCTACGTGCCGGGCCGCGACCACCGCGTGCTCGTGGTCGGCGAGCAGGTCGTGGCCGCCGCCGAGCTGAGCCCGGCGCGTGTGACGGGCGACGGCCGGTCCACCATCGCCGAGCTGGTCGCCCGCGCCAACACCGACCCGGCGCGCGGCGAGGGACACGACCGACCCCTGACCCGCCTGGCCCTCGGCGACACGGAGCTGGCCCACCTCGCCGGCCGTGGCCTGAGTCCGGGCCATGTGCCGGCCGACGGCGAGACCGTCGCCCTGCGCCGCAACGCGAACCTGTCCACCGGCGGCACCAGCAAGGACGTCACCGATCGCATGCACCCCGACGTCATCCGGCTGTGCCGCCGGGTGGCGGCGACCGTCGGCCTGGACGTGTGCGGCATCGACCTGCGGCTGCCCGACATCGGCGCGCCGCTCCCGCCGGAGGCGAGCGGCGTCGGCGTGATCGAGGTGAACTCCTCGCCGGGACTCCGCATGCACCTCGCGCCGTACGAGGGCCGTTCACGTGACGTCGCGGCCGACATCATCGACCAGATGTACCCGCCGGGGGCCACCGCGCGCGTCCCCCTGGTCGCCGTCACCGGCACCAACGGCAAGACCACGACCGTGCGCATGGTCGCGCACCTGCTCGGCCAGGACGGCCGCCAGGTCGGCATGAGCACGACCGAGGGCGTGTACGTCGGCAACGAGCTGATCTACAAGGCCGACGCGTCGGGTCCCCGGTCGGCGCAGATGGTGCTGGGCAACCGCACGGTCGAGGCGGCCGTGCTGGAGACCGCGCGGGGCGGCATCGTACGCCGCGGGCTCGGCTACGACCGCGCCGACGTCGCGGTCATCACCAACATCACCGACGACCATCTCGGCGTCGACGACATCGACACGGTCGAGGACTTGGTCGAGATCAAGGCGCTGGTCGCCGAGGAGATCCGGCCGGGCGGCCACATCGTGCTCAACGCCGACGACCCGCGTGTCGCGGGCTTCGCCGACCGCCCGGCCGTACGGCGGCGCAAGCCGGTGGTGCGTTACTTCGCTCAGTCCGGGACGAACGAGGTCGTCTCCCGGCACCTTCGCGCCGAGGGCGTCGCGTACTTCGTCGAGGACGGCTGGCTGGTCGAGGCCGAGAGCGGCCGTACCCGTGCGCTGCTGCCGGTCGGCGACGTCGCCGGGTCCTTCGGCGGCAAGGCCGACTACATGGTCGCCAACGCGCTGGCCGCCGCCGCGGCCGCCCGCGCGCTCGGCGTGTCGATGAGCCTGGTGGCCCGTGGCCTGCAGACGTTCGACCCGCACCGGTGCAACCCGGGCCGCGGCTGTTCCTTTCGCGTGGAGGAGACTCCGATCATCGTGGACTACGCGCACAACCCCGCGGCGGTCGCGGCAGTGGGCGGGCTGGTGCGACGGGTCTGGGGGCGCGACGGCGTGGCGACCGTGACGCTGCCGGGCGACCGGTGCGACGACCTGGTGATGGAGACGGCGCGCGAGGTCGCGCGGGCCTTCGACCGCGTCGTCGTGTACGAGGACGAGGACCTGCGGGGCCGGCGCGCCGGAGAGATGACCAGGCTCATCATCGACGGGCTCACGCAGGAACGGCCGGACGTGCGGATCCGCACCGCCGGCGACCTGAAGGACGCCGTCGGCATCGCCCTCGGCCTCACCACCCCCGGCGAACCCCTCCTGCTGCTGTACGAGAAGCTCCAGCCCGTCGCGGACCTGCTGCAGACGCTCGGCGCCGCCCCGACCCCGACGTCGGAGACTCCCCGCTGACCGTCAGGTGTCTCCCAGCCATTCGCGCTCGGTCGCGATGCGGATGGCGTCCATCCGGTTGCGCGCGCCGATCCGTACGAACGCGCGGGACAGATGGTTGCGCACCGTCTTGGCGCTGACGGACAGTTCGGCGGCGATCTCCGCCGTCGAGGCGCCTGCGGAGGCGATCCGCAGGATCTGCCGCTCACGGTGGGTCAGCGGGTTCTCGTCGATGGCGCGGGCGATACTCGCGAGGTCCGGGTCGACCACGCGACGGCCGGACGCGACCCGGCGTACACACCAGGTGAGCAGTTCGACCGGCGCCTCCCGGGTGATCATGCCCAGCGGCCGGACGGACATGGCACGGCCGAGAGCTCCCGGGTCGTCCCGGCCGACCAGCATGACCGTGGCGCACGCGGGCACGGTCCGCGTCAGCATCCCGGCCACGGTGGCCCCTCCCTCCGGCGGCAGGTCGACATCGATGACGGCGACCTCGGGCGCCACCTCGGCGGCGGTCGAGACGAGCCGGTCACCTTCCTCGAGTTCGGCGACGACCTCGATCCCCGGCTCCTGGGTGAGATAGGCGGCCAGACCGATACGTAACAGGTGCACATGCTCGGCGACGAGAGTACGGATCACGAGTCGTTCCCCCTTTGACGGACGATCGGAAGTCACCGGCCGCGCCCTCCTGGCGCGCCGGTCCTCGAACGGGGCTGCCGGTGGCAGGGACACGCCGCTGCCCACCGGCCGATTCGTGGTCAGTCAGGAGAGAAGGGTGGCTTGTCGGGGATATGGCGGCCGGGCCTTCGCCAGGTCGGAAGGGTAGTGGTCCAGAGGCCGGAGGCAGGACGGTCGACGCGCAGGACCTCGCCGGTGCCGCCGGACGTCTTGCCTCCCCCGCAGCCGCCGTCTCCGCAGCCGGAGACCGGGGCCGGGACCGACGGCGGCACACCGACCTGCGGCGAGGGCGGTCGCGGCGTGGACATGACGGGTCCGGTCGACCCGATCCGGTACGGCCTGGTCACCGGGCGGACCGGTCTGGCGAGTCGGGGAGGGGACGGCCCCCTCCGCACGCTGTGCGGGACGGCGCGTTCCACGGGGACACTCGCCCGTCGGGTCGGCGTCGTGCCGGTCCGCCGATCCCGCGTCGCGCACGCGTGGTGGTGGCCGGCGTGGCCTCCGTGGTCGTACGGCAAGGCGGCGGCCAGGCGCCGGCCGGACGGTCCGATCGGCCGTCGGGTCGCGATGCGCGGCCGGGCCACGCGGTGCGGGACCTCTCGCGTACGGATGGGCCGCGCCGTAGGGGTGGCGGGTGCGCGGTGGGTCGCCGCTGACCGGCCGGGGAGCGCGCCCTGGGTGCGGCTGTTCGCGTGCGAGGCGCGGGTCTCGGCACGTGCCTCGGCGCCGGCCTGGGACAGCGCCTCGACCGCTAAGAACGCCAGGACCAGGCCGAACACGGTGAGCAGCAGGCGGAGAGCGTGCCGCAACGCCGGACGCAGTCGCGAGGTGCATAAGGCGGGGCGGTCGCGCTCCGCCGGATCGGTACGGGCCCCGGCCTGCCGGGGCGACTCTCCCGAGCCCTCCGACGCCGCAGCGCACGGTGCCGTGGCGGACGGCGCCGGGAGGTCACGGCAGGCCGTTGTCCGGGGCGCCCTTCGCGGCGACCCCGGACAACGAACGCTATCGGCCATCTCCCGCCCCCCGCCGACCTTCGGCTTGACCTCGACTCTTCCCCCACGAATGTGAAACATTCCACACCATCGGGGATGTCCGGTCCCGGCCGTCATTCCGGTCGGCGGGCCTCGATCAGGGAGCGTTCCCCAGAAGTGAGCGCAGGTCGATGCCGTCATTGCCGGTGTCGCCGGCGTCATCGTCCCGGTAGTCACCGCCGTCGCCGAAGTCGCGGTCGAACCGCTGCTCGTCGTTCTGACGCCGTACGGTGACCGGCGGACGGTGCGGCCGCGTGCCGGTGCGCGCTCCTGCGTGCGAGCCGGCGTGCGCCCCCGGCTTGGGCGCGGGTCGAGGCGCGGGGTCGGCGTGGTGGTGGTCGCCACGTGGCGCCGACATCCTGAGCAGTGGAACGGACAGCAACCTCGAGCCGGTCGACGGCGCGTGCGCGGCGGGGCCGGCCGGCTCCTGGGCCCGGTCGCTCGCCGGCGGCGGCGTCACCGGAGCGGTGGACGGCTGCCCGGCCTCGTTGTACGGACCGGTCTGATCGTCCTCGGGCCCCTGGACCTCCTGCTGGATTCCGTCCGGTGCGGTGGCGGGCGTCTCCGCCGGTATGGGCGTCTGAGCCTGCGCGGGCGTCTCCGCCTGCGGGCCGGCCGGGACGTCCGTGTGCGCGTCGTCGTGCCGCCGGTGCGGTGCGGCGTGCGGGTGCCGCTCGGCCTCGTGCTGCTTGGCGAGCGCACGCACCCAGTGCGGCCACGCCTGGTACGCCGGCGCCCCTGGCCGGGCCGCTCCGGCGAAGACCCGCAGCCGCCACCCGGACAGCGTCCCGCGCTGGACCCGGGCACCGGTGTGCGGCGCGTGAAGGAAGTGCCGACGTCCGACGTAGATGCCGACGTGATGGTCGCCCGAGAAGAACACCAGGTCACCGGGACGCAGGTGCTTCAGGCCCACCTTTCTGCGGATCATCCGGTGCTGGAGGTCGGCCCGGTGCGGGAGCCGTAGGCCGCCCTTGCGCCAGGCGGCCATCACCAGGCCGGAGCAGTCGTACGTGCGCGGGCCGGCGCCGCCCCACTGGTAAGGCTTTCCGACCTGCCGGTAGGCGAACCGCACCGCCGCGCGCGCCTTGACGGACTGGGCCTTCATCCGGGCCATGTACCGCTCGTAGGAACGCAGGACACGCATCTGCCGCTGCGTTGGCGCGGCCGAGGCGAAGTCTTGGGAACGCGGCAGAGTACGAGCCACCGCGGCGAGCGGGGTCGATACGACCAGCACAGCGCTGATACCGAGGACAGGACATCGCAGTAAAGCTGGAGCGGCCAGTTTGGCCCAGAGACTCCAGGCTTGTGACTCAGCCTGGTCCACCGAATCCATCCGCTGACCTCCAAAGGGTACGTGTGAGCCTTTCTTCGCATCAGCAGATACCCCCTGCACTTGGCGCCGTATCATCGCCTCTTTTCGCCTCAAGACTCACCATCGGGATTTAGATCCGCCGCCAATCCCGAAAAGTAAAACGAGGGTTTTTCGATAACCCTATATGGCCCAAGATCACCGCACGGGAAGTGCAAGGGAAACGATGTAATTTCATCGCCTCCGCCGTGAGAATCGGCAGAACAGGAGGAGATAGCCGGTCGCGACCGGATTCTTGCCGCAGGAAGGGGAGAGATCGTGATTTCACCTTGTCTGCGCCCGGCCTCCGCGAGCCAGATGTGCGGAGTCAGTCGGGCAGTTCGCGTACGACCAGGCCGAGCGCGGTCGCCAGGTCGATCGTCCTGCGGGGTGTTGAGCACTGTCCGGCCAGACTGGTCTGGTCGAGCCGACCGTCACGTGCTTGGAACAGGAAGCGTGCGGCCGGATGCCGCCGCAGTTCGTCTGTGGCGAGCTCGCCGGCGAGGCGATGCGCCGTGGCGACCAGGGCAGGAAAGGACGACCGCAGTTCCGCCGCCCAGTTTTCGAGCTTTTCCAGCCAGCCGCGTGTGGCGGCGTCGGGCGCCGAGGAGAACCTCGCGATCGCTTCAGCCAGCTCCGGCCAGGAGAAGTCACGCCACGGCCTGGTCTTCAGGACGGGCAACTGCCATTGGCGCTTGGCGAGCGACCAGTGATCCGCGTGCGCCCTCACCGAGTGCACGGTGAATCCCGGCACGCACAGCGCGGTCAGGTTCCAGCCGTGACAGGCGCCGGTGTCCAGGCCGAAGATCCTGCCGTCGCGGATCATCGGCTCGGGCCCGGTCACGTGATGGCCGAAGACAACCGGTTTGGTGTCGGTGTAGTGGTCGTGCCAGTGGCCGTCGGGGAACAGCGTGGCGAGTTCTCGTTCGCCGCTGGTCGAGCCGCAGAGGATTTCTTCTTTCTGGTCGGCCAGCGGGATTCCGGGCAGCATCGCGGCGTGGACGACGCGGACATGGTCGTTCTCGAAGTAGTACGGCCGTGTCCGCATCCAGTCGACCGTTTCGGTGTACCGGTCGCCCAGTTGCAAGCGCGTGATCTCTTGCGCGTAGGAGAAGATCCCGCGCACGTGCTTGCGTTCGTGGTTGCCCATGACCACGACCGAGTTCGGGCGTTCACGGAAAAGTCCGACCACCTCACCGGGCGCCGGTCCGCGGTCGACCAGATCGCCGACGCTGACCAGCAGATCGTCCGGGCGGAGGTCGACTTCGTCGAGTAGTTCGAGCAGCTCGTCGAAACAGCCGTGGATGTCGCCGATGATGATGGTGCGCCGCACCCGGGCGAGCCTAGGCAGGCATCGATTCGGCGGGCAAAGGAATATCCGAAGCCCGAGGGCGCGGCGTTGGCAGGGGCTGAGTGCGGAAAAGGAATGTCCGCCCGCCCGGTGGTCCGGGCGGACGGACAGGTGATTCGGCCGATGCCGAGAGACTGCCCCAGTGTCAGGGTTCAGCCGAGCAGGCCGGCGACGCCGAACGTACGGGCCGCCGTGCCGATTCGGCCGCTGGACGCGGTTCCCTCGCACGCGGCGGTGGCCATGCCGCCCAGGGCGCCCGCGTTGCCGCAGATCCGGATCGGGGCGCGTACGGGCGCCTTGACCTGATTGCCGCTCAGCACGCCGTTCTCGCCAGAAGTGCTCATCTCGACGGGACGGGCCTCCTGGGCGATCGGAGCGGCGACCGGTGCCGCGGCGGCGGGTTCCGCCGGAGCGGCGGCCGGTGCGATGGCCGGTGCCTCCGCCGGAGCCTGGGCCGGAGCGGCGGCCGGAGCCTGAGCCGGAGCGGACGCGGACGCGATGGCCGGTGCCTCGGCCGGAGCGATGGACGGAGCCTCGGCCTGGACCGGGGCGGGCGCGGCTGCGGTCTCCGCAGGCGCGGCGCCCGGAGCGCCGATGGCGGCGGTCGGAGCGCCGGCCGTCTCGCTGGCCATGGCCGGAGCCGGAGCCGTGACCGCGGCCGGTGCCGCAGGCGCGGCCACGACCGCTGCCGGAGCGGCCTCGGTGGTGCCGATGTTCGCCTGGCCCTTGCACGCGGCCGTACCGATGCCGTTCGCGCTGGAGATGGCGTTGCCGCAGATGTCCATCTGCGGAGCCGGGTCATCGTCCGCGCGGACGTGCGCGTAGCGGAAGCCGCTGCCCGGCACGACCGTGCTCAGCAGGTTGACGTGGTTACCGAACAGACCGATCGGCGCGATGACCGAAAGGTGATTGAGCAACTGGTTACCGCCGAGGATGCTGTGGTCGCCCGTCGTGTCGTCCGCATTGGCGACGCCGACGCTGGCCGCGCTGACGGCGGCCGCGACCAGCGCCACCCTGGCGGCGCGAGCGGTCCATTTGTGCATGTCTCCCCCAAGGGTGTTGGTTTTCTTCACTGGTGGTTCGGGAGGTTCTCGCCCGGGCGGTGCGGCGGCCCTTGTCCGCGCCGCCCTGGCGTTAACCGGCGATGTGGATCACCGCTCGGAGTTCTCGTGGAGAGTGACTTCTTGACCCGGACACGACCGGCGCACGTTGTGCGGCGGCATCAGCGGAAAAGTTACATTCGGGGAAAGGCGGCCACGCGGCGGCGGCGAACAGCATGAGGCATTGACGGCGAATACCGCCGACGACAGGCGTCGTCCACATCTTCAGCCTTTGCCGCTTCACACACCCTCCAAGTGGCCGGTGATCTCAGAAACGTCGTACCTCGATGCTGAACGAACGCAACATTAACACCGGCCCCAGTGGTGTCCGTGGGGCCCGATCCAGATACGTAAAACCACTCCCCACCTGCGGCGTGATTGAAAAAGATCACGTCCCGTGCGGTCCATGATCGCGCCAGACGAAGCAAACAACGGGTCATATCCCACCCGGTACGGGGTTGCAGAATTTGGCGCTTCCATTACTCATCGAGCCGCCAAATGAAGGGATGCGGGACACGGCCAGTATCGGATTATTCAGCCATTCACCGGAAGCGGCCGTCGTATTTCTCCAATGCCGCCAAGGCCGAAATGCCGCCGCTCGCGCGCCGGGAGGTCCGTGCCGTACGCGATGCTTGTCCCCATGCGCGACCTGACGCTCCTGCCCAAGGCTCACCTGCACGTCCACCTGGAGAGCACCATCCGGTGGACGACGTTGCGGGAGATCGGCGAGGCCACCGGGGTCCCGGTGCCGTCGCGGCCGGAGGACGGCCCGCCGATGTTCGACGGGTTCCGCCAGTTCGCCGACCACAACACGCTCATCAGGAGCTGCCTGCGCCGGCCGGAGGACTTCCGGCGGATCGCCCTCGAGTACTGCGCGGACGAGGCGGCGCAGGGCACGCGCTATGCCGAGGTCACCTTCACGGCGGCCTCGCACGGCGAGCGGCTCGGCGACCTCGGCATGCCGTTGGCGGCGGTGCTGGACGGCCTGGCTGAGGGCCGGGCGGCGTACGGCGTCGAGTGCCGGGTCATCCTCGACCACTCCCGGCGCCGTTCGGTCGAGCGAGCCCGGCGGACCGTCGAGCTCGCCACGTCTCGCGAGGAGGTCATCGCGGTCGGGCTGGCCGGTGACGAGGCGCACCCGCTCGCACCGTTCGCCGAGGTGCTCCACGCGGCTCGCGACACCGGGCTGCACCTGGTGCACCACGCCGGGGAGACGTGCGGGCCGGACAGCATCCGTGAGGCGATCACCGTCGGCCGTACGGAGCGGCTGGGGCACGGGATCCGGGTGCTGGACGACCCGGACCTGGTCGCCGAAGTACGCGAACGCGGCATTCCGCTGGAGGTCTGCCCGTCCTCGAACGTGACGCTCGGCGTCGCCGCGTCGCTCGACGCGCACCCGCTGCCGCGGCTGCGCGACGCCGGCCTGCGGGTCACGCTGAACACCGACATCCCCTCGACGGCCGGCACCTCACTGGCCGAGGAGTACGCCCGCGTCCGTACGGCCTTCGGCTACGACGACACGGCACTCGCCGAGCTGTCCCGTACGGGCGTCGACGCGTCCTTCGCCCCGGCGGCGACCAAGGAGCGGATCCACCGCGCGATCGACGAGTGGCTGCGCTCCTGACCCGGCGACATGGCCAAGGCGGGACCAAGGCGTAAGTTGATCTCATGGCGGGCGATCTCCGGCGAACAGCGCCGCCGCCCACATCGGCACGGGAGGGTTCATGGCGATCGAGACGGCAGAGTTCGGGCGCACCGGCCACCTGAGCACCCGGGTGATCTTCGGGGCCGCGGCTCTCGCCAACGAGCCGCAGCGGGTCGCCGACGAGATGCTCGACGTCCTGCTCGAACACGGTGTGAACCACATCGACGTCGCGGCGTCGTACGGCGAGGCCGAGGTACGGCTCAAGCCGCTGCTGGCCCGCGAACCCGGCCGGTTCTTCCTGGCCACCAAGACCGGTGAGCGCAAGGCCGGCCCGGCCCGCGAGGAGCTCCACCGTTCGCTCGAACGCCTGGGCGTCGACCACGTCGACCTGCTCCAGCTGCACAACCTGGCCGACCCCATCGAGTGGGACATCGCCCTGTCCCCGGGCGGCGCGCTGGAGGCGGCGATCGAGGCGCGGGACGAGGGGCTCGTGCGCTTCATCGGAGTGACCGGTCACGGCGCGCAGATCGCCGCGACGCATCGGCGCAGTCTCGACCGGTTCGACTTCGACTCGGTGCTGCTGCCGTACAACTACGTGACCATGCGCAGCCCGTACTACGCCGACAACTTCGACGCGCTGTACCAGACCTGCCGGGAGCGGCGGGTGGCGGTGCAGACGATCAAGTCGATCGCGCTGCGCCACTGGCGTGAACGCCCGCACACCCGGTCGACCTGGTACGAGCCGCTGGAGCGGCAGGACGACATCGACCTGGCCGTCTGGTGGGCGCTCAGCCGTCCGGGCATCTTCGTGAACAGCGTCGGCGACGTCGGCCTGCTGCCGCGCGTGCTCGACGCCGCCTCCCGTTACACCGCCGCCCCGGACGATGAGGCGATGAGCGCGCTGGCCGAGCGGTCCGCCGCGGAGCCGCTGTTCGTCTGAGTCACCGCGGCGACATCACCTCGTACAGGTTGCGCGCGGCGTCGGCGAAGAACAGCCCGCGCGGGCAGAGCGGATGGTCGACGCGGCCGTTGCCGGGCGTGGACGGGCTGTTGCCGAAGGGGATGTTCCGTTCCCGCAGGCGGGCGAGGATCCGGTCGAAGGTGTCCGGATCGACGTCGAAGGCCAGGTGGTGGCCGGCGGGCTCCTCGACCGTCATGTAGTCCAGCGTGAGCCGGTCGTTGACCCGCACCGGGACGAAGTGACCGTGCGCGCCCGCCGGCGGCAGGCACTCCAGGCCCATGATGGTCGCGAAGAAGCGGGCGGCCGCCTGGTTGTCCGTGGCCGTCACGATGGTGTGGTTCAGCGTCACGGTCATCGGTCGCCTCCCGCGAGGGCACCGTGGAGGAAGACGTCGACGAGGCGCTCGGAGCTCACGGCACGCTCGCCGTTCACCCGGGGGCGGGCGAACAGGAAGCCGAGGAAGATCCCCGCGGCGTCGTCCGCGTCCAGCCGCAGGTCGTCCTCGCCGGGCTCGAACAGCTCCGCGACGGCGGCCCGGATCGCGACCATCGACTCCTCCCGGCTGTTGGCCGGGGGCGGCTCGCCGCCCGGCCGCCGGGGCCCTCGCCCGGACGCGTACAGGGCGCCGGCCAGCGCCCCCATCCGCGCCAGGTAGGCGTCCAGGGTGTCGACCGCCTCGATCAGGCGGGCGGGCAGCGGCTGGTCGAGCGGTATCGAGGCGATCTGCCGCACCACGTGGTCCGAGCGCATCGCCTCGGCCATGCAGGCGCCCAGCACCTCTTCCTTGTCGGCGAAGGCCCGGAAGATCGTGGCCTCACCGATGCCGGCGGCGCGCGCGATCTGGCTGGTGGTGACCGCCGCGCCGTACTCGGCCACGAGCGGCAGCGCGGCGGCGACGATCATCTGCCGGCGCTGCTCGGCGCTCATCCCCGGCGCTCGCCGCCGGGGAGTGGGGCTTGGGGAGTTCGTCATGCCGTCGACTGTACGGAGTGAGTACTCACTCCGTCAATGGCGAAGTGAGTACTCACTCCGGCCCATTGTCAGCCTTCGGCGGTACGCTCAGGCGCGGTGACCACGACCGATCCCGTACCCGACGAGTTCCAGCCCCGTATTGACCCTGAGTAGTCGGCCCTTTACCGTAAGTTTCCGACGATGGAATGGAGCGACGACGCAGACGTGCCGGGCCACGTCCCGTTGTAATGACACGTAAATCGTCCTGGGAGCTGTTTCTTCGTGACTGAGCATCTCGCCGAGCCCGCGCCGGGCCACAGACCGGAGACCATGGACCGGGCACCGGGCGGCCCCCTACCGGCGGAGACGACCGGCGCCCAGCTCGACGAGGCCGACAGACCGCACGGGCCGACGGCCACCCGCATGGTCCTGGGCTCGCTCCTGCGCCGCCTGCGCGAGTCGCGGGGCATCAGCCGCGAGCGGGCGGGCGAGGCGATCCGCGCGTCCCAGTCGAAGATCAGCCGTCTGGAGCTGGGCCGCACCGGTTTCAAGCTGCGCGACGTGGCCGACCTCTGCGCGCTGTACGAGGTGACCGACGAGGCCGAACGCGCGACCCTGCTGGACCTGACACGTCAGGCGAACACCCCCGGCTGGTGGCACGAGTACGCCGACGTGACCCCGCCATGGTTCGAGCCCTACCTCGGCCTCGAACAGGCCGCGAGCGTCATCCGCGCGTACGAGGTGCAGTTCGTGCCGGGCCTGCTGCAGACCCCCGACTACGCCCGCGCGGTGATCAGGCTGGGCCACGAGGACGCGCTCAGGGCCGAGACGGAACGCCGTCTCGCCCTTCGCATGCGACGCCAGGAGATCCTGCGCCGCCCGCACCCGCCGTACCTGTGGACGGTGATCGACGAGGCCGCCCTGCGCCGCCCGATCGGCGGCCGGGAGGTCATGGCCGCCCAGTTGCGGCACCTGATCGACATGTGCGAGCCCGCACACGTGACGATCCAGCTGATGCCCTTCCGGTCGGCCGGCCACGCCGCCGCCGGCGGCCCGGTCACGCTGCTGCGCATGCCGGAGCACCAGCTTCCGGACGTGGTCTACCTCGAACAGCTGACGAGCGCGCTCTACCCCGACCGCCGCGAGGACGTCGACCGCTACCTCGACGTCCTCAACCGCCTCGTCACCCAGGCCGAGCCACCCGACGCCACCCCGCGTCTCCTCCGCGAGATCCTGCGCGACCTCTGACCTTCGGCGCCAGACCCGAGGGCTGCCCGAATTGTCGCCAAACGCACTGTGTGACCGGTGCGCGACGAAGAGTGGAAAAACTTCGGCGAACCATGCAACCGAAGTGCCCGCTGGTGCGTAGAGGACAACGCAGAGCTTGACCCGTACCTTCATTCCGAGGAGACAACTGTGCGCTTGATGACCCTGACCGCGAGCGTCGCGATAGCCGGAGCGATCGCCGTCCCCGCCACCATCGCGGCGACGGCCTCCGCCAGCACGACCACCGGCACCGCCTCCGCCTTCGGCCTGTCCGCCAACGGCCTGGTCAACATCCCGCAGACCCCTGCGGTCACCTCTACGAGCGGCGCGCACCACAAGAGCCTCGTCCAGCTGCCGGCGAACCCGCTGGTGAAGCTCAAGGTGCTGCACACCTCCGCCAGCGGGTCGACCTCGCGCGCGAGCGTGGTCGACCTCCAGGTGCTCAAGGCCGCGCTGTCGGCCCACCTGATCACGGCCAAGTGCGTCGGCGGCGAGGGCTCGTCGCACCTGGTCAAGGCCTCCATCGCGGGCCACCGCCTCGCCGCGGACGCGGCGCCGAACAGCACGGTCAACGTGCCGGTCCAGGGCGTCGGGTCGGTGTCAGTGGTGCTCAACAAGCAGGTGCACAACTCCGACGGCAGCCTGACCGTCACAGCCGTGGAGGTGAAGCTGGGCCTCGCCACCGGCAAGGCCCAGACGATCGACATCTCCTCCGCCACCTGCTCCGCCGGTCAGGCCACGCCGCCGCAGCAGCCGACCCCGACGCCGTCGCAGAGCACCCCGCCCGGTCAGGCGCCGGTGCCCACCCCGGTGCCCAGCGACCTCCCGGTCACCGGCTGACCGTCGACCGCCGGACCCTGAGCGTGTTGTCGGTACGGGTCACCGGCGTTCCGTCGGGTCCGGTCTGGATTCGCTCGTGTTCCGCGCAGACCTGCACCTCCCACTGCCCTTCCGGGAGGTGCAGGTCGGCCAGGATCTCCTGCGGCGTCGGCAGCCGCACGTCAGCGTGCTCGTGGTCCCACGGCGGGAAGCCCCCGTGACTGACGATGAGCAGCACCCCTCCGCGTACGACGGCCGAGGCCGCGGTCCGCAGGATCTCCTCCCGCGGCATGTCGACGAGGGAGTGCAGGAAATGCGCGGACACGAGTTCGAACTCCCCGGCCGGGAACGACTCCCCGAGATCGTGTTGCTGGAAGTCGATCCGCTCCGCGACGCCCGCCTCGGCCGCGTGCCGGGCCGCGCGTTCGAGGGCGACGCGGGAGACGTCGACGGCGGTCACCCGCCATCCGCGCCGGGCGAGCCAGACCGCGTCGCCGCCCTCGCCACATCCCAGGTCCAGCGCCCGTCCCGGCGACAGGTCGGAGACCTCGCGGACCAGCGCGTCGTTCGGTTTCCCGCTCCAGAGCCGTTCGCTCTCCCGATACCGGGCGTCCCAGTGTTCGGCGGTCATCGCTCACCCTCCCGCCGGGCCTCGACCGCCCGGCGTGTCTCCTCCGCCACCAGATCAGCGTTGATCGCCGCGCCGGCGCGTACGCCCGCGGCCGCCGCGCCGATGACCTGGTCGGCCAGGCCGGTCACGTTGCCGGCCACCCACGCGCCCGGCACCGCCGTCGCCCCGGACGGATCCGCCGCGACGTAGGTGCCGATCACGTGACCGGCCATCTCCTGCTCGACCGGCTCCAGCCCGAGGCCGCCGAGCACACCGGCCCGAGCGGTCATGAAGGGCGGGACGGCGAGGGCGTCGCAGGCGACCACCCGCCCGTCCTCCAGCCGTACGCCGGTGAGCCGGTCGTTCTCCGCCTCCACCGCCGTCACCCGGCCGCCGACCACGGTGACGTCGCGGGCGGCCAGTTCCTCGTTGTCCGCCAGGCCCTCGACGCCGTTCGCGAAGAGGGTCACGTTCTTGCTCCACTGCCGCCACAGCAGCGCCTGGTGAACCGCGATCGACGAGGTCGCCAGGACGCCGATCGTCCGGTCGCGCACCTCCCAGCCGTGGCAGTACGGGCAGTGGAGCACGTCGCGGCCCCAGCGTTCGGCCAGGCCGGGCACGTCGGGCAGCTCGTCGACCAGGCCGGTGGTGACGAGCAGGCGGTCCGCCGTCACGGCCGAGCCGTCCGCGAGGGCGAGGCGGAAGCCGCCGGCGTCGCGGCGCTCGGCCGAGACGACCTCACCCGACCGGACCTCGCCGCCGTACCCCTCGACCTCACGCCGGCCGTCGGCCAGGAGGACCTCCGGCGGTGTTCCCTCGCGCCCGAGGTAGACGTGCACCTGAGCCGCGGGAGTGTTCCGCGGACGGCCGGCGTCGATGACCAGCACCCGGCGCCGCGCCCGTGCCAGGGTGAGCGCCCCGCCCAGCCCGGCCGCGCCACCCCCGATCACGACCACTTCGTATGTCTGTTGGGTCATGTCGGAGATGGTGCGCCGCCGGGACCCCGGACGACAAAACTCTTTGCCGATTCGGCAAATCAGGCCCTGGAATCGTCGCGGCGGTGTTCGTCTCGGCCGCCGAACCGTCCTTCACCGTGGGCGAGCACTACCGCTTCACCGCGACCGTACCGGCGACGCCCGGCGTTTCACGTCCATCGAGGTCGTACCCGTGTGGAGATCCTGTGCGCCTCCGGCCGCGTGACCTCCTAGACCCTCGGGGCCGGTCAGGGCTTGCGGCCCACGGCGGCGTACTGGTCCACGTCGTGGGTGACGCCCAGGGTGACCTCGCCGGGACGCCAGTGCGTCGTCGTGACGACTCCCGGTTCGAGCACGTCGAGGCCGTCGAGGAGGCTCTCGATCTCCTCCGGGCTGCGCGGGATGAGCGGGGGCCGGCCGACCTTGTTCCACTGCCGCGCGCCCTCGTCCATCGTCTCGCTGTGCACGGCGTGGGCGATCGCCACGTGGCTGCCCGAGGGGACCGCGTCCACCAGCCGGCGTACGATCTTGCGCGCCTCGTCCGTGTCGCCGATGTGGTGCAGGATCGCGATCAGCATGATCGCGACGGGCCGGTCGAAGTCCAGGACCGTCGCCGCCTCGCGCAGGATCGTGTCGGGTTCGTGCAGGTCCGCCTCGATGTAGTGGGTGGCGCCGGCCTCCGTGCTGGTGAGCAGGGCCTCGGCGTGGACCAGCACCAGCGGGTCGTTGTCGACGTAGACGATGCGCGACTCGGGGGCGATCCGCTGTGCGACCTCGTGCGTGTTGTTGAAGGTGGGCAGCCCGGTCCCGATGTCGATGAACTGCCTGATCCCGACATCGGCGGTCAGGTGACGCACGGCACGGACGAGGAACGCGCGGGACGCCCGGGCGAGTTCGAGCACGGGCGGGTTGACCTCCGCGATGCGCTCGCCGGCCTCACGGTCGGAGGCGAAGTTGTCCTTGCCGCCGAGGAAGTAGTTCCAGACGCGGGCGGTGTGCGGCACACCGGTGTCGAGCGCCCACTGTGTCCGCGAGCCGGGAACGGCTGGCTGATCGGTCACGGCGGCCCCCTTCGCTCTGGGCAACGATCGTGATCTCCGAGAGTAACCCGTAAAAATCCGCCACTAAAGCACGTTCAGGATGTCCGGGTCGCTTCTTCGCATGCAAGGCGTTCGACGCGTTACTGCCGGTGGAACACCACCGGGTGTCCGAAGTCGGCGGAGCAGGCGAGAAGTCCCCCGGGGCCGACGTCGATCAGCATTCCGGTCGGCGTGTAGACCTGGTCGTACTCCGGGGTTCCGTAGTCCGGTTGACCGTCCTCGACCGCACACCACCGCCCGTCGCCCTCGCCGTTGTCGAGTTGCAGGAACAGGACGGTCGGCGCGTCGCAGACGACGCATTTCAGCCCGCTCGGCACCGACCCGTGGATGGCGGTTCCGCCGATCTTGAAGCCGGGAGCGGTCGAGAGCTGTTCGTACTGGTCCTTGTCCTGATCCCACGCCTGCACGCGGTCCCTGAGGTCTTCGGGGAGATCCCAGATCCAGGGGTACTCGATCACTCGTTCCGGATGCAGGACGCACGGACGCGGAATGTAGGTCTCATAGAACCCCGGGAGCTCGTCCTCCAGATCCGGGACGGGCGGCTCCTGGAGGATCTCGGTCACCTCGGCGGCGCGCCGCCAGACCAGCCGGCAGGGGACGTCCTCGGCACCGCCGTGGTAACCGACGCACCACAGGATCTGGAGCAGATCCGTCCCGTCCGGAAAGGTGATCTCCGGGAAGTCCGCGGCGGTCAGCTGAACCAGGGCGACCATCGGAGATCCCGGGTCTTCGAGATACAGGTCGCAGTCCGCGGTCTCGCAGTGCGGCCACGCCTCCGAGGCCGGCCACGCCAGCGGGCCGCCGATATGACTGTCCCGAGGACCGGGACTGCCGGGCCGGGGGTGCAGCCGAACCGTCGTACGCGCATAGGCGCCCAGGCCTGGAATGACCTGAGCGAGGTCCACCGAGGGGGCGGCAGTGGTACGGGTCATTGGATCATTGTCGCCCGAGGACCTTCACCGCGGGCCTCGACGGCTCGGTCGAACTCAGCGACGTCGCGGACGGGTACGTCGTCGCGGACGCGGTGCGGTTCATCCGCCGGAGCCGACCGCCTGGCGTCGGTTGGAACATTTTCGAACTACGGCCCCCCGTCCGGCCACTGCGCTTGGATCACTCGTATGAGCCGATCCACGCAGGACGCGGGCGCGGGCACCGTAGCCGATCTGTACGCGAGAGTGGAGCGGGCAGCCGCGGCCGCCGACCGGACGGGGGCCGTGGGTCTGCCGCCGCTCACCGACGCGTTGCTGGACTACCTCGACGGTCTGTCCGCGCAGGACCCCACCCTCGACCATCCGCACGCGCGTCCCGCCGTACGGACGGCGACGCGGACGACCCACAAGTACTTCACCGCCTGCCTTCCGCACATCTCCCCCGGGCAGTGCGAGCTCCCGTTGCTGAACATGTCGGTGGGCGTCAGCCCCGACGAGACCCTCGGCGGACCCTTCCCGCACGACTGGGTGCAGGCGTTCGAGCTGGCGTTGGTCTGCCGCAGCTACGTCGACGCGGACGCCCTGCACCGGCAGCGCTTCGTTCTTCAGCGCCAGGACGCGGGCACCGATCTCATGCTCGCGTACACCGCGGCGCTGGTCGCCCTGTGGAAACGCAAGCAGTGGCCACGCAACCGCAAGCTGAGGACGGAGGTGAAGGCCGACCTGCAGTCGGCGCTGGAGGTCCTGTCCGGCGCACCGGCCGATTCCGCCTGGACGCCCCGGGTGCGGGTGCTCGGGCAGCTGGCCGCGGGGAAGAACGCCGATGGCGAGCTGGCCGCCGCGGTGACGTCGCACGCCGAGAGCGGGGGCCGGCGCATCGCCTGGGACCTCCTCGCCCTCGCGTCCCTGGCGGAGGACCTGGGCCTGCCCATGGAGTCGGAGTCGGATTTCCTGCCCCGGCACCTGCGAGTCTGGCCCGCGGACCGCTGAGAAGCGCCAGGACGGCGGCACTCAGCCGGAGATGAACCTGTTCAGGTTCATGCGGAGACGACCCAGTTATTGAATCTGCGTCCGTCATCGACAGTTCCCTTAAGATCACGATCCTGCTCGTTGTCGGCGTCATTCACCTTGGCTCGCTTCATCGCCGCTGCGACCGACGCGGAATCCGCCATGGAGCGAATGCGAAGCACTGCCGTCGCCCCGAGCGAGGAGGACTCCCAGATATCACGCGTTTGGACGAATCCGTAATATTGGACGCCTTTCACGTTCACCCGCACCGGCCGAAAGTCGACCGGATCAAGGGAACAGAAACCGGTGCGTATCACGTCCTGGTAGAGAGACTGAGAGACGATGAGCGCAAGATCACGGTCCTGTTGTTCGGTCAACAGCCGACGCAGTGGCGTGGCGCCCAGAAGCCGGCTTACGCAGATCGGTGCGTCACCCGCCGGCCCGAAGGGTCCAGGCGTGAGAGTTCCATGATGCATCGCCATCCGAAGGCGCAGGCGCGCGTTCCCGTCTCGATATCGGTTGAACTCGCCGAGGGCCACCTCAATCCGACGCGTGAAATCTCCCACCACGACAGAGACGTCGACGTCCTCGGGAAGAACGATCAACTCGCCGTCGCCACTCACCTGCTCGTACCAGTCGCGCTGGTCAAGGCCGACATCCTGCGCCGCTTCGTGGAGGATGGCACGCAGTGCCATCTGTACGCGTAGCTGCTCCCGAGAGGGCTTCGCGGTGTACTTCTCGACATCGACCGCCAGGACAAGGCGGTACATCAGTCGAACGTCGCCAAAGCCATTCGAGTAGGACGTCACGCCGGCCTCCCTTCCCCGGAGACGTCTCCATTGCCAGAGACGGAGCGACCTTGAACACGCTGACGATGCCGCCTCAGCCTGCCCTCTGCCGCCTTCGCGGTGATCCCGGCCAGCATTGACGCCGCATCGTGGGAATACCCCATTGCTCTCCAGGCGACTACTTCTCTAAGCCGATTATCAGATATATCTACCAGTGCACGCAATGCCTCATCGTGCATTACCGCCCCCGACTCAGGGTCACTCAACTTACTAACCGAGTTGGAGTCGAACTCCAATCCGAAGAGCACGTCACGCCGGTGACGGCGGCACCAGGTGCGGAACAGTGATGGGAATTGCCCTACGCAGGCGTTGACGAAATATGTCGTCAACGCCGCTCCGCCTTCAGCCGTCCATCGGCGGTCCTCGAACACGCGGCGATTGAAAATCGACACGGCTTCGCCGGCCATGTCGACGGCGAACTCCTCGCGTTCACGTTCACTGAGCTCGGATATATACGTCCGGAACGACTCAATCGGGCGCCCGAGGCGCCAGCACCTCGACGTTATCTCGCCGGTGGCGATCAAATGTTTCAGAATAGGAATCGCGTACTCGACCAGCGCGTTCTCTAGGTCCCGATGGAGCTGGCACTGCAGCCCCTGCGCAAGGATCGCCTCCACCAGACGCTGGTCGCCCCGCAGCCGCGCCGCCCGGTCGTCGGCCGAACACCGCTCATCGGAAGCCAGGGCGGCCTCGGCCTTGGCGACGAGTTCATCGGCATGGATGGCGTCATCGCAGCTGAGGTCTCCCTCGTCGGGACCTCGCGGTCGTCCCATAGGCGAATCCTCTCTCGGAAGCTTGAAATATTTCTCCACCTCCCTGTAGACGGCCCGGCCCAACACGCCCTCGCAGCGGACAGCCACTCTTTTGTGACGCTGAAGTCAGGTGCCCTGTGAGCAGGCAAGACGGCCTCACCTTTCGGTGTCGCCATCCTGCGCCGTGGGGATGATGCGGTTCCGTACCTAGAGATGACATCAGGCACTTCTTTTGTAGGGCGATTGCCTCACTAGTCCGGAGTCAGCCATGTCCGTCCCCAAGGTCCAGCGCCGGCCAGGTCGTAGCGACCCCACCGTGAAGACAAGCCCGGCCGCCAACGGGGTCTCGATTCCCGCCGCCTCCCATCGCCGGAAACTCGCCGAGCGGCTGATCGCGGGACGACGGATGATGGCTGGTGGCCTGCTCGTCACATTGCCGGGCGTGTCGGAGGTCGCCTTCTACATCGCCGACCGCTCGACGGCATCGTCTCTGCTCATACCCGTCCTCCTGACGTCCTCCTCGATCACCACCGCAGTCGTCTTGATGTACCGCTCCCGGCAGGAGACAAGGCGTAAGGAGATCGAGTGGCATCGAACGAACGTACTGGCGGATGCGCTGGCGGCCTGCATCGGCGACGTGCATCTCTTCGCGGCGGACTTGTCCTGCGACGAGAGCCTGGCCGAGGCGGAACGCGTGCGCGACAGCGCCCGCCATCTCGTCGACGGCTCAGGAGTGGCCCTCCTGTCGCAATTGGCGGCCGAGACCGCGGACGAGGACACGTGAGGACCGGCGATGGCATCAGGAGTGCAGGCGGTCCTGTTCGATCTGGACGGGACCTTGATCGACCACGACGGCGCCGCAGAGGTCGCGCTCGTCGAGACTCTTCTGGCGACGCCCGGCGTGCGTCGTGTGGACGACGCGCATCTGCGGTGGCGGCATCTCGAGGAACTGGCGATGGACCGCTACCTGGCCGGGGAGCTCACCTTCACCGAACAGCGACGCCTGCGGGTCACCTCGCTCGCCGCCGAACTCGGCCTGGGCACCTGGGACGACCGGCGGGCCGACGCCTGGTTCGCCGGGTATCTGCGCCGCTACGAAGCCGCCTGGCGGATCTACCCCGACGTCAGGCCGGCGCTTCACGCGCTCGCCGAGCGGAATCCTGACCTGCGGCTGGGCGTCCTGACCAACGGCGATGCCGGCCAGCAGCGCGAGAAGCTCCGTCACGTCGGGCTCGCGGACGAGCTGCCGGACGTCATCGCCTCCAGCGAGGTCGGCGCCGCCAAACCCAGTGCGGAGATCTTCCATGCGGGCTGTGCGCGGCTCCGCCTCGCGCCGCACGAGGTGGCCTACGTCGGGGACCGGCTCCGTACCGACGCCATCGCGGCCACCGACGCCGGGCTGTACGGCATCTGGCTGAACCGCGGCGACGACCCCGCCCCCACGGGGGCGCCGGTCATCCGGACCCTCGGCGACCTCCCCGCTCACCTGGCCGGGCTCGCCGGGTAAGGGTCAGGCCTGGTCGTCGAGGGACCATGCCTCCCGGAAACGCCGCACCGTTTCGCGTGAGCTCTCGGGGGAGAGCGTCAGCTCTCGTCTGGCGCCGGCGAGTTGCTCGTACGAGCCCGCGTCGGTGGGAGAGCCGCCGGCCTTCGCCTTGTTCAGGTTGAAGGTCAGGTCCGCGAACGCGTCGATGATCGTCACGGAGAAATAGGTGAACGCGGAGAGTTCCATGAGCGCTCGGCGGGCGGCCTTCAGCGGATCCGCCTCGGTCAGGGCGGAGTCGGTCTCCGGCGCGGCCCGGTCGGCGTCGAGGCTCGCCAGCCGGCGCATCAGCGCGGCGGACTCGCTGATCGCCACGGACGGCTCGGTTCGCATCGCGGTCAGCAGGTTTCGCAGCTGGTCGAACGTGACGCCCCACGGCGCCTCGGGAGCCAGCTGCGCGATCATGTTGCGCGTGGCCGTGACCACTTCGATCAGGCCTTCCTTGACCAGGGCGCGCGTCAGATCCTCCAGGCGAGGGTAGTCCGACGTCGCGCGCATCTCCTCGTTGAGCTCGACGAGACGCCTGGTGATCCTTATCAGCTCCCGCGGAACCCCTCCCGACAGAGCGTGCGCGAGGTAGACGAACGCGTCCGTGAAACCCGGAACCCGGCGAAGGAGCAGGTTCTTCGACTCTTCGAGAGTCAGCGGATCCACGATGACGACGTCGTCGAACGCGTTCTCGAACACCGAGCGCTCCGAAACGACGCGGCGAGCGAACGTGGATCCGACGTCTTCGGCGACAGAGACGAGGAAGAAGCAGTTCTCGATGCCGAAGATCGCCTTGATCTCGCTGATGAACCGCTCGGCATGCTCGGTGGAGCCGATCCGGTCGATCTCGTCTATCCCGATCAGAACGCGCCGACCGGATTCCTTCTCGTCCTGGGCCACCTGGGTCATGAACCTGCGCATCTGGCCGACCAGCTCGGGAAGCGCCCAGGGCACGTGCTTGACGGACGCGCCCCGGTTCAGGGACAGGCTGCCGCCGAGCAGCGCGGGCAGCCCCGCGTTGGCACCCCAGGTGACCGTCCGCTCCGCCTGGAGGCGAAAGAGGTTCTCTCGTGCCTTGACCACCAGAGACGGCTCCCTGTGCCACCGCCAGCGACGCGTTCCGGGCCAGATGATCGAGACCAGGATGATGCCCAGAATCTGCGTCAGGCCGCGGTGCGCGGCCCACCAGTGGCCGGCGAAGGCGATGACGGAGTCGTACCACCCATCGACATGCGCGTGATCGAACCTGACGACGGCCGGGCGCACGTCCTCGACCACCGACCAGATCAGCAGGGCGAGAAGGCCCAGAGCCAGGGCCGAGCGCAGAGCCGCCGACGAGACCTCTCGTACGACGCGGGCCACGCGCCTGCGGGCGACGAAACGCTTCTTCAGCGGATCGTCGTAGGTATGGCCCTGATAGGTGAGGTAGTCCTCGGACAAGCGTTGGAAG
Source organism: Actinoallomurus iriomotensis (assembly GCF_030269445.1). GTDB lineage: Bacteria > Actinomycetota > Actinomycetes > Streptosporangiales > Streptosporangiaceae > Actinoallomurus > Actinoallomurus iriomotensis. Next base: position 211,939 of record NZ_BSTJ01000009.1, on the reverse strand, counting down.
AGGTCGATGAGAAAGTCGCGCGGGACGTATTCCGCCGGCGCCGACACGTACACCGCGAATTCACCGCCGCTGCCTTCGGGAGGCGCGCAGAACATCCGCAGCAGCGTGGACTTCCCCACTCCGCGCGGGCCGGAAAGGGCTATGCTGCCGCCGTCATAGCGCGCCAGAGTTCCCCTGATCCGCTGCTCGGATCTCGTCGACACGGTGAGCGCGGGGTCGTGAAGTCTCCTGAGCCCTTCGGAATCCTCTTCCACCAGGAGCCTGTCGTGATCCTTGCCCAACGTCGTGTTGATGGACAAAATGATCTGCGGTACGACGATGTCCTCGGTGGTGCCGTCGATCCATTCCCTCCTGAGCTGTTCTTCGCGAAAGTCATGGAGCATGCGGAGAGCGACCAGCAGGGGGAGGGCGAACACCTGCCAGAGCGCCAGCCGCCTCAGTTCGTCGGCCAGGTGAACGCCCGCCGCGACGCCGACCAGGCAGCAGAACACGCTTGTCGCGGGGTTCCACTCCAGGCCCGCGAGATAGTGCGGGCCCACCGCCAGCGAGATCCCCACGGCGGCCACGGCTCCGGCGACCACACGGGAACGGGCGAACAGCAGGCCTGCGGCGGCGAGGATGAGGGCGCTCACCAGCGTCACCGACAGGCGCCGGAAACCGTCCTCGCCGAACGCCTCCATGGCCGAAAAGAAGAGCGCGAGAGGCAGCGCTGCCGCCAGCGCACCGGTCCTGGCGTCCAGCGAGTGATCCAGAACGAAACGAACGGCTTCCCGGAAGGCATTCCGGTCGTCGCGTTCGACGTTGTACATGTGATGAACAGCGGTCGAGCGCGCCTGGTCGAAAGCGTCACCCTCGGCAAGAGCGGTGCTCACTTCCGAGGAGTCCACCAGGCCCAGTTCGAGGTAACGGGACACCCGTCGATCCGCGAAACACTTCTTCACATGCGCCTTGAAGTACATGCGGTCCGCGCGCTCGTTACGGCGCTGATACGACAGTGTCCGGCTGTCCACGCGGGACCACGTTACCGGCCCGCACTACGCGGATCGGCGTAGCCGGAAAGCCGCCCCTCGGCCGACGCCGGCCGTTCCGCGCTGCCGAATGATGGCCGGGAACAGCGAAATGCCGAGGTCCGAGGAGGTGCCGTGCGGGACGTGCTCGCCGGGGCTTGGAGCCGTGGCCGCCGCTTCGAGCGTTTCTGTTATGGCCTCGCTGCGGTCCTCGCCTGCGCGGGGCTGTTCCACCTGGCGGTCTTCGCGGTCGACGGCGGCCCCTGGTACGGCCCGGTGTCCTGGCGCAAGCCGGCCACCTTCGGGCTGTCCTTCGGCCTGACGCTGGCCGCGGTCACGTGGGTGACCAGGTACCTGCCGATCGGCGAACGTGGTCGCGCACTGCTGCTGGGCGTCTTCGCGGCCGACTGTGTCGTGGAGGTCGGCGGTATCACGCTGCAGGCGTGGCGGCACGTGCCCTCTCACCTGAACCGCGAGACCCCGTTCGACTCGGCGGTCTCGACGGTGCTCGCGGCCGGGGGCGGGGTGCTCATCGTGGTCCTGGGCGTCCTGGCCGTGTCCGCCTTCCGGCCGAACCCGAAGCTCCCGGCCAGTACGCGGCTGGGCCTGCGGGCCGGATTCGTGAGCCTGATGATCGGCCTGGCCACCGGCGCGGCGATGATCGCCCGGGGCGCGGCCGAGGTCGGTGCCGGCCGACAGCAGCAGGCGTACCACGACCTCGGTTTCCTCAAGCCCGTCCACGGCGTGAGCCTGCACGGGATCCTGGTCCTGCCCGCGCTGGCCTGGCTGTCGTCCCGTACCGCCTGGGACGAGGCCCGCCGTACCCGGGTCGTGGCGATCGCGGCCGGCGGGTACGGCCTGGCCATCGCCGTGGCCCTGGCCTACTCCCTGCTCCGGTGAGAGCCATGAGGACCATCTGGAAGCCCGCGGCGCCGGGTAGGCGATGGGTACGCCGCCTGCTCATCGCCACATCGGCGATGGCCGTCGTCGCGACGCTGTTCTCGCTCGTCTACAACGCCGCGACCGCCGGCCGGTCCCGCGAACCGGCGGGCCTGCGGTTCGTCACCGCGGACGGCATCCGCACCCGGTACCGGCAGTGGGGCGGCGGCGGGCCGCCCGTCGTCCTGGTCCACGGCTTCGCCGAGTCGGCCGACACCTTCGATCCACTCGGCCGGGCGCTCGTCGCGCACCGCCGGGTGTACGCGCTCGACCTGACCGGCTGGGGCTACAGCCGGCGGCGAGGACCGTACGACGCCGACCACCAGGCCGCGCAGGTACTGGGCTTCCTCGACGCGCTGCACCTGGATCACGTCACGCTCGTCGGGCATTCCACCGGCGCGGCCGTGGTCGCCGCCGCGACGCTACGGTCGCCGGGCCGCGTCTCGCGGCTGGTGTTCCTCGACGGAGACGGGCTAAACACCGGTGCCGGCGCGGGCGCCACCGGACTCCAGGCCGCGCTGCCGCCCCCGTACCGCACGACCCTGCTCCGGCTCGCCCTCCGTTCGGACTGGCTGATCCGCCGGATCTACGAGTCCAACTGCGGTCCCGGCTGCCCTCACCTCGACCGCGCGGGCGTGGACCAGTGGCGCCGCCCCTTCCAGGTCGCGGGCGCCGAGAACGGGATCTGGCAGATGACGGGCATCGTCGGCCTGCCCGCCGCCCGTGTCGCCGCGCTCGCCGGTGTCCCGATCTCCAAGGCGGTGGTCTTCGGCGCCGCCGACGACGTGTTCGCCGGGTCCGCGCCGTACGAGACGGCGAGACGAATCGGCGCCCCCGCGCCGATCCTCATCCCGGGCGCCCGCCACCTGTCCTTCATCTCCGACCCTTGCCAGGTCGCCACCGCGATCACCGCAGAGTGATCCTCCGGCGAGGTCGTCACGTAATCGGGCAGACCTCGCGGCGCGTCCTGATATTGGCGACGACGTCGTCGTCGTGAAGCGGAGGAAGTCGCTGTGATGACGATGGCCGGTCGGTACGCGGCGGGGCTCGCGCTGATGATGTCGCTGGCGGGGTGCGTCGGGAACTCGGGCATGCCTTCGGCCGACGGCACGAGTGGTTCGCCCCGTACGGCTGCGGAGGCGTTGGACCAGGCGGTGAAACGGCTCGGCTCCGTGACGTCCTACCAGGCGTCGGTCTCCTTCTCCACGGTCGTGGGCGGTAAGAGCAGTCACCTGTCCAGCGAGGTGACCAGCCGGTCGAAGGACCACGCCCTGCAGTACGACGTCCCTTTCAACAACACCGAGGCGGGTGACCCGGAATCAAGCGTGGTCCTCCTCGGGGACAAGCTGTACATCAAGAACTCGATGCTGATCGAGGTCATCCACAAGTCCTGGGTCAGCCTCTCGCTGAGCGCGCTGAACTCGTCCGACACCGACGTCATGGCTCTGCTGGCCCAGGTCCGCCAGCCGGACCCGGTGCTGCACGCCAAGATGTTCACCACCTCCAAGGACGTGCACACGGTCGGCCGGGAGACGATGGGCGGGAAGCCCACCACCCGCTACCAGGGCACATTCGCCCTCGGCGAGGCACTGACCAAGCTGGGCCCCGCCGAACGCACCGAGGCGCAAGCGGTCTACAAAACGTTCGGCACCACCCCGTACTTCGAGGTCTGGATCGACGACCAGCGTCTGATCCGCAAGATCAACCTGGTCGACCGGCGCGGCACGAAGCGGCGGCTGAACGCCACCATGAACTACTCCACCTTCGACACCCCGGTCGAGATCACGCCCCCTGCTCCGAACGACGTGAAGAACCTCACCACCCCTGCCGGAATCCCGGTCTGAAACTGATCCGTGCCTCGTCCTCCGTTAAGAGGTACGTTCGGGCCGTGACGCGCTTCTCGCAGGCCGTGGGCTGGCTGGCGCTGCTCGTCTTCGTGCCTCCCGCCGTCGGGTACGTGGTGGTGCTGCTCGTGTCCCGCCCGCGACCCCCGGTGGCGTTCGCCTCCTGGTACGGCGTCTTGGTGCTGGTGTGGTTCCTGGCCGCGCTCCCGGTCGTGGCGCTGCTGTGGGTGATACCGCCGCTGCCGCGCGCCCTCGTCGCCGCCGTGGTGGTCTATCTGGTCCTGCTGGTGGTGCCGCTGGCCTCCGGGCCGGCGCGATACCCGCTGCACGTCATCCGCTGCGGCCACCTGCCGGTGGTGGGCACGACCTTCGCCGCCGGCTACACCTACAGGGCGCCGGACAGCCCGGCGTACGCGGTGACGCCTCTCGACGACCGATTCTTCTGTTCCCGCGAGGAGGCCACGGCCGCGGGCTTCCACGAGTCAACGAGCTGACCACGGCCGACGCGAGCCCACAGCCGGCTCGGCTGCAACCGGCCAGAAGGAGGTCGCCTCTATGGACCTACCTGCCGACCTGCAGGAACGTCTGGATCGTCTCCATGCCGCCGTCACTCTCGACCAGGACCTCTCGGACGTCTTCTTGGCCAAGCTGTTTCCCGGCGAGCCCGTCTGGATCGCCTGCGGCCTTCTCGTCGCCGGGATCGAAACTCCGGCCGTCATCGCCCTCGCCTGCGAATCACCGACCCGGCTCGTCGTGCGGGAAGGCCGACCGCTCGTCCAACGGCTCTTGAGCGAACTCGCGCTCGACGCCATGGGCGTCCACCAGGCAGGCTGGATCACCGCCCGAGAAATCGCCCGGCAGATCGAGACCGGAACGCTCGACGAGGCGGACGGCGGCCACCTCCTGCTGGGCCTGTGGGAGACATGCCATGAACCAGACGAGATGAGACCGCTCCGCGGCCTCCTGGACGCCTGGGAGAACACACCGTTCCAACACCGTGACCGTGAGCGGTTCGGCCTGGCGCTGCGTCGGCTCTCCCGAGCCGTCATCCGGGGCGCCCCTGCCCGGCTTCAACGATGCCGACGGCCGACCGGTGATGGATGATGGCCCCCGGCGTCCGGCCTTACGGGGTGGAACCGCTGAAGGGGTGGCGTTCTGGCTAACGTGGCGACTGTCGCGTAACACTCACGGCTCGCCGAAGAACACGCGCTCGCGTGCCTGGTCGACGGCGACCAGCAGAGCGCCGCGTACCACCGGTCGGTCCGGGATCGTGCTCGCCGTCACGCGGGGCCGTGCCAGGCACATGCCGGCGACGGCACGCTGGACGCGGCCGGCGAGTTCGTCGCCTCCGGCGAAACCGACGTGGCTGCCCAGCACGACGAGTTCCGGGTCGAGAACGGTGCAGATGGAGGCGACCCCCAGAGCGATCCGCCGGGCCAGCTCGTCGAGGAATTCCACCGCCGCACTCCGCACGGCGGCCGCCACGCTCTTCGCGGCGGTCTCGGCCGCGATCTGGTGGCGTTCGGCGAGTTCTTGCACCGCCGGTGCGCCGACCAGGGCCTGGAAGGCGGCAGCCACCTCATAACGACCGCGATCAAAGCCTCCGCTGCCCAGGTCCGAGCCGGGAACGGGCATCGCGCCGAGTTCGCCCGCCGCGCCCGCGGTCCCTCGTAGCAGCTGATCGCCCACCATGAAGGCCGATCCAGGCCCCCGTCCGATCCAGACCAGGACGAAGTCGCGTGCGTCCTTGGCGACCCCCAGCGCGCGCTCGGCCATCGCGGCGAGGTTGACGTCGTTGTCGATCGTGACGGGCAGCGGCACGTTCCGGCGGATCTCCTCGATCGCGTCTCCGTCCCACGCGGGCATCTCGTAGCAGAAGCGGATACGGCTCGTAGCAGGTTCGATGACGGCGGGAAGGGCGATCACGCACGCCTGGACCCGCGCCATGTCGGTCTGCGCGGCCCGTACGAGGTGCGCCACGATCGCGTGCACCGCGTCGGCCGGTTCCGCCGTGGCATCGGTCGGGACCGTCGTCTCCGCCAGCACCCGCCCCGTGATGTCGGCGAGAACGGCGGCCGTCGTGTCGGGGTAGACCTCGATCGCGATCACCTGGCCGGACGCGGGGTTGAGCCCGTACAGGGCCGCGTTGGGCCCGGGCCCTCCCTCCTGCGCGCCGACCCTGACGACCAGGCCCCGCTCCTCCAGCCGGGCCAGGACATGGTTGGCCGTCACCTTCGACAGCCCCGTCATCTCGCTCACCTGCGACCGGGTCAGCGCTCCCGACGAGGCCAGCAGCTCCAGCGCAGCGCGATCGTTCAGCTCACGTAACAGCTGCGGACGCCCGGGACTTGCGGTCATATGGCCAATCATGCCCACAAGGCATCCCCCAGTGAAGCCGAACGAGGACGGGTCTGCTCCTCTTGGCCTGGAACGTCGGCGCGCGTACGTTCGGGCCATGGTGAGGTTCGCACAGGCCGTGGGCTGGCTGGGGCTGTTAGTCTTCGCGCTTCCCGCGCTCGGGTACCTGACGGTGTTACTCGTGGCGCGCCCGCGGCCTCCGCTGACCTTCGCGGTCTTCTATGTGCCCTTCGTCGTGCTGTGGTTTCTGGTCGCGCTCCCCATCATGGCGCTGCTCTGGGTGCTACCGCCGTTCCCTCGCGCCGTCGTCGCCGCCGTGGTCGTCTATCTGGTCGCCCTGGTGACGCCGTTGGCCTTCGGGCTGGCGCGGTATCCCCTGTACGTCATCCGCTGCGGCCGCCTGCCGGTGGTGGCTTCGACCTTCGCCGGCGCCAACAGCTACACGCCCCCGAGCAATTCGAAATACGTAGTGTCGCCATTCGAAGATCATTTCTTCTGCTCCTGTGCGCAGGCCGAGGCCGCGGGGTTCGACGAATTCCCGATCGGCCGGAACCGGTGCCGCGGGGACAGCACCCCGTGATGCCCCCGCGGCCGGCCACGCATGTCACCGCGCGGGCTGCGCGCCGGTGCGGCGGACCCGGATCAGGGCGAGCGTGACGAAGAACGTGGCCACCGAGATCCCGGCGGCGACGGCGAAGGCCCGGTCGAAGCCGACGACCAGTGCGTGCCGGTAGGCGCCGTGAGCGTGGGCGGCGCCCGTCCAGGCGACGGTGCTCAGTACGGCGAGCCCGACCGCGCCGCCGACCTGCCGGCCGGCGTTGAGCAGGCTGGAGGCCACCCCGGAGTCGGACTCGGCGACGCCCGCCAGCGCCACCAGCGGCAGCGGCACGAACAGCAGGCCCAGCCCGGCGCCGGTGACCAGGGTGGGGGCGAGCAGGCCGCCCACATACCCGGCGTGCTCGGTCAACAGTGACAGCCAGTACAGGCCGCCCGCGCAGGCGGCGCAGCCGACCAGCAGCAGCGGGCGGGCGCCGACCCGTGGAAGCAGCGCGGAGGCGACCGCGGAACCGGCCAGCACCGCGACGGTCAGCGGCAGGAACGCCACCCCGGCCCGGATGGCGGAGTAGCCCCAGATCTCCTGCACGAACAGGATGAGGAAGAAGAACGCGCCGAACAGCACGGTGCCCAGGCCGGCCATGACGAGGTTCGCCCCGAGCCGGCCGCGGTCGCGCAGCAGCCGGCCGGGCAGCAGCGCGTGCCGGCTCCGCGCCTCGATGAGGCCGAACGCGGCGAGCAGCACCATGCCGGCCGTCAGCGTGACGACCACCTTGGCGTCGCCCCAGTGGGACGCGCCGTCCGGGCCGGTCGCCGCGGCGGACAGGCCGTAGACGAGCGCGGCGACCCCGGCCGTCCCGGTCAGCGCCCCCGGGATGTCGAGACGGCCGGCCAGCCGCGGTGCCCCGGCCAGCACGAGGGGAGCCAGCAGGGCCGCGGCGAGCCCGACCGGCACGTTGACGAACAGCACCCACCGCCAGGACGCGTAGTCGACCAGCAGCCCGCCGGCCACCAGCCCGATCGCGCCGCCCGCCACGCTCATCGCGGAGTACACGCCCATGGCCCGGGCGCGCGGCCGCCCTTCCGGGAAGGTGGTGACGATCAGCGACAGGGCGGCCGGCGCGACGATCGCACCGCCGGCGCCCTGCACCGCGCGGGCCGCCAGCAGCCAGGCCTGGGTGGTGGCGAACCCCCCGACCAGCGACGCGGCGGAGAACACCAGCAGGCCGACGACGAACATCCGGCGGCGGCCCAGCAGGTCACCGGCCCGGCCGCCGAGTAGTAGCAGCCCGCCGAACGCCAGCGCGTAGGCGTTGACCACCCATGACAGGTTCGCCCCGGAGAAATGCAGTGCGTCCTGGATGCGGGGCAGTGCGACGTTCGTGATGGTCGCGTCGAGCACCACCATCAGCTGGGCGGTGGCGATGACCAGCAGCGCGAGGCCCTGCCGGGGGCGGACGGCGGCCTTCGCGGCGTCGCCTGCGTACGGAGCGGAGGGCGGGGCCGCCGTGCGAGTTTCCGACATGAGGGTTTCTCTTCCTGTCCGAGGTCCGGGCGGCGTCAACCGCGGGCGGGAGGGACGTTGTGGGTACGGCGGAACACGTTCGCGGGGTCGTACCGGCGCTTGACCTCGGCCAGCCGCCGGTAGGTGGCCGACGGGTAGACGCTCGCGACGTCGTCGTCGGTCGCGGTGCCGAGGAAGTTGACGTACGCGCCGCGGCTCCGGGCCGCGACCGGGGACCAGCGGGCGAGCGTCGCGGCGGCGAGTTCCGGTGACGCGCCGGGCGGCAGCATCGTGCCGGCCACGACCATCGCCTCCGCGTCGCGGTGGGCGTAGGCGGTGGCGTCCGGCGCGACGCGGGCGACCGCGCCGCCCAGTCCGCGCAGCGCGATCGCCGCGCCGTCGGCGAGCAGGTCCGCGATCGCCCCGGTCATCGCGTCGTCCAGGGCCGGCACGAGGGCGTTGCGGATCTCCATCCGGGCCCCGGGCGGCAGGGTGGGACAGTCCTCCAGAATGTCGGCGTACGGCGTCTCGCGTACGGTGTCCGCGCTCACCGGGGCGAGCGCGCGGAACGGGCGCAGCGCCGCCGCGGCGGCGTCGGGGTCGGAGCCGCCGTAGCAGCACTGCAGCATGGCGGTGTACGGTCCGGCGGGTCCTCCGGGCGGCGACGGCAGCAGGTTGAGGATGGTGGTCAGGTCCTCGTCGCTCGCCCCGGCGAGTTCCCGCCAGCCGGCGACGAGCCGCGCCGGGTCGGTCGCCTCATAGCCGATCGTCCCGAAGTGCACCGTGGTGACCGGCTGGGCGATGAACTCGAAGGACGTCACCACGCCGAAGTTGCCGCCGCCTCCGCGCAGCGCCCAGAACAGGTCCCCGTGCTGTTCGGCGTCAACGTGGATCGGCTCTCCGTCCGCGGTGACCAGGTCCGCGGCGACCAGGTTGTCGATGGCCAGCCCGTAGCGGCGCACCAGCCAGCCCATCCCGCCGCCGAGGGTGAGCCCGCCCACCCCGACCTCGCGGGTGTCGCCCGCGGTCAGGCCCAGCCCGTACCACGCCAGCTCGGCGGCCACCGCGCCCCAGGTCGCACCGGCTCCGATGCGGACCCGGCGACGTTCCCGGTTCAGGACCTCGACGCCGCGCAGGTTCCGCAGGTCGATGACCATGCCGTCGGTGTGGGTGCTGAGCCCGGCCATGCTGTGCCCGCCGGACCGTACGGTGACGGCCAGCCCGGCGGTGGTGGCGTGGCGCACGGCGGCGGCCACGCCGTCCGCGTCGCGCGGGCGGACCACCAGGTCGGGCGTGCCCGCCGCGAACACGGTGGCCGCGGCTTCGGCGTAACCTTCGGCGCCGGGCGCGAACACCTCGCCGGGCAGCCGGGTCTTGGAACGTGATGCCTGTTTCATGTCGGCGATGGTGCCGAGGCGCGGGGGTGCGCGTCGTCGTGCACAGGACGTCTTTCCTGCCTGGTCAGAGCGGACCGTACGGACCGTGCCGGTGCTCCCGGGAGAGGAGCGGCGGTACTGCGCCGGGAGTAGGCCGGAATGCCTTCCCGGGGAGGATGCGGCGGGGGACCGGGCACGTAGGCTCGGAGCATGCGCACGGATCGTGGCCGGCGCCGGCTCTACGGCGCCGGCTGGCTCATCTCCGCGGGCGTCACCGCCGTGGCGTTCCGCATGTGGCACCTGCACCTGCGCGAGGTCGAGCAGCGCGCCGAAGAGGCGGAGCGAACCCGCGACGAGGTCGCGCGGCGACGGGCGGTGGAAGAACGCCTGCGCATCGCCCGCGAGCTGCACGACTCCCTGACCCACAGCATCTCCGTGATCCGGGTGCAGGCGGGCGTGGCCGCCCACCTGGCCCGCAAGCGCGGCGAGGACGTCCCGCCCGCGCTGCAGGCGATCGCGGAGGCGAGCGCCGACGCCGCCCGCGAGCTGCGCGCCACGCTCAGCGTGCTGCGCAACGGCGACCCCGACGGCGGAAGCGGCCTCGGCCAGCTCGCCGGTCTGGTCGCCCGCGCGCAGGCGGCCGGGCTGACGGTGGAGGTGACGGTGACCGGGACCGAGCGACGGCTGCCGCCGGATGTGGACCAGGCCGCCTACCGGATCGTCCAGGAGGCGCTCACCAACGTCTCCCGCCACGCCGGCGCCGCGTGCGCGTCGGTGCGGCTCCGGTACGGGCGGGACACGCTGACCGTGCAGATCGACAACAACGCCCCGGACGCCGCCGGCGCGGACGACGCCGGCCCGGCCGTCGAGCCTGAGCCGGCGTCCGCCCGGGGGCTCGGGCTGATCGGCATGCGCGAACGGGTCACCGCTCTCGGCGGCCGGCTCGACGCCGGGCCGTGCGAGCAGGGCGGCTTCCGGGTACGGGCCGAGCTTCCGGCGCGGGTGCCCGCGTGATCCGGGTTCTGCTCGCCGACGACCAGGCGCTCATCCGCAACGGCATCCGGATGCTGCTGGAGTCCGAGGACGGCATCGAGGTGGCCGGTGAGGCCGCCGACGGCCGGCAGGCGGTGGCGCTGGCGAGGGAGCACCGGCCGGACATCGTCCTGCTGGACATCCAGATGCCCGTGCTGGACGGGATCGAGGCGACCCGGCAGATCGCGGGCGATGAGGAACTGGCCGCCGTCCGCGTCGTCATCCTCACCAACTACGGGCTGGACGAGTACGTCTTCCGGGCGCTGCGCGCCGGGGCCAGCGGGTTCCTGCTGAAGGACACCGAGCCGGCCGACCTGCTCCAGGCGCTGCGGGTGGTGATGCGCGGCGACGCGCTCCTGTCCCCCGCGGTCACCCGGCAGCTGATCACCGAGTTCGTCGCCCGCCCGCCGGACGCCCTCGGCACGGCGGGCCTGGAGGCCCTCACCAACCGCGAACGCGAGGTGGTGGCCCTGGCCGCGCACGGCCTGAGCAACGACGAGATCGCCGCGTCGATGGTGCTCAGCCCCACCACCGCCAAGACCCACATCAGCCGGGCGATGACCAAGCTGGGCGCCCGCGACCGCGCCCAGCTCGTGGTCTTCGCCTACCAGTCCGGCCTCGTCAGCGCCCGCTCACCGGGCTGACAGAGGTACGTCCACGTAGGGAATGAGCCTGACGGGGCCGACCAGGCCGTAGGAGTTGACCGTCTTCCCGGCGATGGCGTTGCCGAGCATCGAGGCGACGGTGACCACCACCTCGTTGCGTCCGGAGCGCAGGTACGGGCCGATGTCGATCCGGGCGCCGGCGAGCTGGTCGGCCGGGGGCAGTGACCGCCCGTTGACCGCCACCCGGTACGTCGTGGTGACCTGCCCGAGGTCCAGATAGGCCCCGGCGCGCTCACCGAGATCCACGTCGAAGGTGGTCCGGTAGGTGCCCACGCCGGAGACGCTCTGCATGCCGGGCAGCGTGCTCCAGGCCGGTAGCAGGCCGGTGTCCGAGGCCGCGGTCACCTGCTGCTCGGGCAGTTGTGTGATCTGGGTCTGCCGGGGACCGGAGCCCTGGTGCCACGACGCCACGCTCAGCCGCCACTGGGTCGGGGACTGTGCCGTGGGCACGTCCCGTACGTCGGTGACGACCTGGCGGCCGTCCGACAGCACGGTGGTCTGCCGGCCGTTCTCGGTGGCCCGCAGCAGTGGCGTCCCACCGTCGAGGACGACCTGGCCGGCGGTCGTACTCACCACGTGGGTCGACGGCGGCCGGGTGCCGGCCGGCGGCTTGTCGCTCACCGCCACCAGGGCGATGTCGCCGGGGGCGACGTCCAGGTTCACCACGGTGTGGTCGCCCTTCACCGCGTACGACGCGACCGGCTCCGTACGACCGGTCCACGGGTCCAGCTGGTACGGGATGCCCCGTACGGCCACCGACACGGTCGCCTTCGCCTGCTTGTCCGAGGCGTTGTACCAGTAGTAGACGTTCACGTCCTGTCCGCTGCGCTGGACGCCCACCAGGGACGACGGCGACGCGAAGGCGGCACGCGGCTGGACGCCGAGCGCGGCGAGGGCCTGCGGGACGTCGTCCTCGGCCGCGACCCAGCGGACGGTGCCGAACCGGTGCAGCCGCTCGAAGGCGGCACGGACCGCGGCGTCGTCACCAGGGTGGTCACCGAGCGCGCGCTGCGGTGCGTCGCCCACCACGACGACCGGCAGCCCCTGTCGTGCCATGGTCACGATGCGCCGGGCGGACGCGAGGTCCATGGCGCTCTCCCGGTCCACCACGAAGGCGTGGAAACCCGGCCCCCGCGGTGCGAGCGTCCGGTTCGCCACGGACATCTGGTGCCCGGCCAGCAGGGTGGTGTTCACGAACCCGTAGGTGAAGCCGAGCTGCTCGAGGGCGGAGCTGGTGAAGTAACGCTCACCGACCGTGCCCTCCGAGCTGTGCCCCGCCTTCTGGTGGTAGATGGCGATGTCGGTCAGCTGCCGGCCCGTACGCAACGCCGTCTGGAGGCGCGCGACGTAGTCGTTGATCCGCCGGTCGTCCGCCCAGGTCGGGTTCTGCGGACCGTACGCGTCATCGACGCCGGTGTTGCCGAACGCCGCCCAGCCCGGCCACGTCACCGCGGTACCGGGGGCGTCGTGCGACCAGCCGTGCCAGACCACGTTGTTGACGCCGGCCGAGAAGTTCTCGTTCACGTGGGAGAGCAGCTTCTGCCGGGTGACCCGGTAGGCGCGTCCGAATGACGCGCAGCATTCGTCGGAGACCAGTGGCCGGCCGCTGAGCTGGGCGGCCGTCGCCATGCTCCGCCACGCGTCCGCCCCCTGCGTCTCGATGAGGCCCTGACTGGCCCCGGCGTTGAACGAGCGGTCCTCGCCCTCCGGGATGTCCAGCAGGGACGAGGCCTCCATCGGGTCGACGAACGTCGGCCCCCAGGAGCTGTACGGCTGGCCGCGCAGCGTCAGGCCGAGGCTGTGCGCCCACGTACGCAACGGCAGAAGGTGGTCGTCGCGGAAGAGGTCGTTCAGCGTCTGGCGGTAGTCCTCACGGACGCGTTCGGCCAGCGAACCCGGCAGCTCGAACTGCGGGTCGCTGACGGCGAGCGTGGGGATGTACGGCTCGACGTCATAGCCACGGCGCTTCCGGAACTCCTTCAGGAAGTCCGCGGTCCAGTTCCGCAGCGGCTCCCCGCCCGGGTTCAGCTCCAGGGAGTCGAAGAAGAGCGATCCGCCACTCGCCTTCAGCCGCTGGCGTACCTCCTTGGTGAGCAGGTGCTCGTTCCAGAAGCCCTCGACCGCGTCGACGCCGGCGCGGCTGAAGTGGTCGACGAGGTACGACGTGCCGGGGGTCTCCGCGCCCTCGACGAGCTGACCGGTGCCGTGCGTCCAGGAGGCGACGAGCACCCATCGGCCGTCGGGAGCCTTCCAGCGAAGCCGCTCGTCGCCGCTCACCCGGTCCTTGAGGTTCACCGAACCCGACGGGTCGAGCACCGGTACCTTGTCGTCGCACTTCGACGAGCAGGGGTAGGCCCGGAGCGCGACCAGGTCGGCCTTGTGGACGCCGTCGGGAAGCGTCGGCTGAGGCACCCGTCCGGCGTACTCCTGCCCTGCGGCGAGCCACGCGGTCGCCAGCGTGAGCTCCTTCTCCGAGCCCGGCCCGTCCGGCGACACGGAGGCGAGGTTCGCCGACCATTTCGAGGTGTACGTGGTGTCGACCTGCAGCCCGGCGCTCTTGCCGATCGCGTAGGCGTCGGAGAACCGCTCACGCCACGCGTCCGTGCCGAAGCCCTGGGTGGCGGGGTCGTAGTCGTTGATCGGCGCGACCGAGTTGTTCCGGACGAAGTTCGACAGCTCGACGCCTCCGGCGCCGCCCTCCCGCATCGCGGTGAAGTCGGCCTTCAGCGTGTCGAGGTCCATCCGGCCGCCCGGATGCCAGTAGCGGTAGAAGGGCCGATCCTGGACCGGGGGATTCGCGAAGCGACGTGCCAGGCCGGTGGCCGACCCGTAATCCTGCTTCGGTGATGCCTGCGCCGAGCCGGGGGCCGTGACGGCCGCGGGCAGCGCCAACGCGGCGGCCAGCACCATCGCGGTGACGCGACGCCGGGAGCCGGATCGCCCTGGGGAACTTTTCATGATCTTCCTGACCATCCGACCTGTCTCAGCGCCTGCCGGTGCCATGCGGTGCTCTCAGCTCGCGACCAGGGCTGGGTAAAGCGTTTTAACGACTGCCCCGGGACTCTGATCGGGCATCTGGGCAGGAAAACCTTATCCCGATCCATCGACGATGGGCCGGGAGTGCCGTGCGGCGCCTCAACGGTTTCGGCGGTGGTCCATCCAGTCGGTTCCGGGCCCGTGAACGTTCTTCATCCGGTTGTAGGCGCGCAGGTCACGGCGGCTCTCACGGATCGCCCCCCAGGTGCTGCGCCAGTCGGCGAGCCTCGCCCCCCTGCGCCGGTTGCGCCGGTCTGAGACGAACCCCATGACCAGCACGATCGCCAACAGCCCCAGCACAGGCGCCCACCAGAACATGGGTGCAGTATGAGCCGCCGCACGACCGATGTCCACGAAAGGTACGGCGGCACTCGCAGACGGCGGCTACCCAAAGCCCCAGCTCATCCGTTCGAGGGCCGGAGAGGTAGCTTGCAGTCCGTGAACGAGCTGAGCTTCCGGGGGAAAGACCGCTACCGCCTGTCCTCGCTGCACTTCGGGGGGGTGGGTCTCTTGTTGGTCGTCGAAGGAGTCTTCGCCTTCATTCGACTCGGCCCCGTGGGCTTCTGCTGCCTGCTGGCCGGGACGGCCGCACTCGTCGGTCTCGGCATCTCCCTGGCGCGCCGGAGCTGGACCACGGTCGGGGCGGCCGGAGTGACCATCAGCTGGGGCGTCGGTCGTGGTCGCACCTACTCCTGGCAGGAGATCCGGTGGGTCGACGTACGCGAGACCAAGACCCAGTACGGGACGTCGCGCTCGGCTCGCATCACCCTGGCGAACGGGCGGCGGCGCTCACTGCCCGCGCTCCAGCACAGCACCCAGTACCCCGACCCCGATTTCGACGTGGATTTCCGGCAGGTCGTCGACTGGTGGAAGTCGAACACGGACCCGGCCGCACGGTTCGAGCCGCCGAAGCGGTGGTGGAACCGGCTGACGCCCCAAGCGTTCGGATTCATCCTGGGCCTGCTCATCACGGTCGTCGTCATCGTGGTCGTCGGCATCGCGATGGGTTAGGCCCGCTCGTTGAACGGGTGCCCAGAGACGATCAAGGGCCTTCCCCGACGGGTACGCGGGGAAGACCCTTGATCAGTGCCGTGGAACCGAACCGCATCAGCGGTCAGCCCAACGACTTTCCGCCGCTCATCGCCGAGGTCCGTCGGCCTCTGCCCACGTGAGCGGTACTGCTCATTACTCGCGTCCCTTGTGGGTCTTCGTGGCCTTGCCGGACGGGGTCGTGCAGGGCGCGTCGCCGGTCGCGCCGCAGCGCGGGCACGCCGCCGGCGCCGTGGTGGATTCGGTGGCCGGCTCGGTGGCCGCCTCCGTGGCCGGCTCTGCGGCCGGCTCTGCGGCCGGCTCTGCGGCCGGCTCGGTGACCGCTTCCGTAGTCGGCTCAGCGGCCGCTTCCGCAGTCGGCTCCGCAGCCGCCTCCGTAGTCGGCTCGGCAGCCGGTTCCGTGGCCGGCTCCGCGGGCGCTTCCGTGGCCGGCTCGGCAGCCGCCTCCGTAGTCGGCTCCGCAGCCGCCTCCGTAGTCGGCTCGGCAGCCGGTTCCGTGGCCGGCTCGGCAGCCGCCTCCGTAGTCGGCTCCGCAGCCGCCTCCGTAGTCGGCTCCGCGGCCGCTTCCGTGGCCGGTTCGGGCTCCGCCGTCGCTCCCTCGAGCGGGGAGTCGGTCGAGTGGGGGTCGCGTCCCTTTTTCTGCTGGATGTACGTCTTGACGCGGTCGATGATCTTCACGGGTGGGGGGCTCCTTAGCGTCGGGTACCGGGCCGCGCGGGTAGGGCCGGACACGGTCCTTCGGATCGCGTCGGTGCGCTCGGCGTCGACCTGGTCGCGCTCGTCGAAGGTCATCAGATCGTAGAGCAGGCCACGGCGTACTTGCCCATGAGGAGTTTCTCATCGGTGTCGTCGCGCTGACAGGAGAGGAGTCCGCCCCGGTCACCGGGCCTGCTCACGACGAACACCGCGTCGTGTAGCGAACATGGCCGTGCGAGCCGTATCTGTGGTGGATTATCGGTGGTGGATCCATTTTGACCGCATAGGGGGAGGTCCGTTGCCGGGCTTTGTCGTATCCCAGACGAATCCACGGGCGTTCCCGACGATCGCCGACGCGGCGAAGGCTTCGGGGCCGTCCGGGGAGCAACTGCGCCACATCGCCGTTGAGCCGGGCGTCTACCGTTCGGACACCCTCCGATACTGGGGGAACGCGGTGATCACCGCGGTCGGGGGTCCTGGAACGGTCACGCTGGACTGCGCCGGGAGCTACACGCTGCGGGTCGAGGGCCATGTCACCCTGCGGGGCCTGACGTTGCGCAACGGGAACGCCGAGGGCGTCCCCCTGGAGGCGGCGGGCGGCACCCTGATCGTCGAGCAGTGCGAGTTCGTCACCAAGTCGAGCCGCGCGATCAGCGTGTGGAACAGAGCCGAACTCTTCGTCCGGGACAGCCGTGTCCACGGCGGTGGCATCGTCTACTCCGACTCCGCCGGTCTGGTCGAGCACACCGAGGTGTTCAACCCTGACCTGTGCGGGATCGCCATCCGCAACGGAAGCAGGGTCACCGTCCGAGACTGCCGCGTCCAGCGGGCGGGCGAGCACGGCATCTGGGTGGCCGAGGGCTCGACACCGCTGATCGAGCATTGTGAGATCGAGGGCTCCAAGGCCGCGAGCATCCTGGCGCAGGGGCGCGCCAAGGCCACCGTCCGCGACTCCCGGCTCCGTACGTCGGGCCAGAGCAACTTCGTGGTACGTGACAACGCCTCCGCCACCGTCGAGGACTGCGTCGTCACCGGATCAGGAGCCGACGGCGTGTGGGTCACGGCCAACGCGACGCTGACCGCACGGTCCGTACGCATCGAGGACGGCAGGCGCAACGGTGTGGTGGTGGACGAGCTCTCCACCGCCGCCTTCGAGGACTGCGACATCACGCAGGCGGCGGTCTGCGGGCTGGCGGTGAGCGGCTCGGGCACGGCTCGGTTCACCGGGGGCACGATCACCAAATCCCAGATCGGCGCGTCGGCCGCGAACGAAGGAGTGCTCACGCTCGACGGAGCCAAGGTGTCGCACAACAAGAACATCGGCGTCGCGGTGGATCCGGGCACCAGAGTGGTCCTGCGCGACTGCACCATCACGGGCAACGCCGGCCAGGGCATCGTCACGACGGCCGGCTCGCAGGTACGCATGGAACGGGTGAGCTCCGAGGCGAACGGCGCCGAGGACATCATCGGAGTCGATATCGGCGGCACCGCAGATTCCAACGTCGCCACGACGGCGGCTCCGCCGGAACCCGTCGCCAAGTCCGGTGCCGCCGCCCCGGAGACCTCGAGCGCGGCGCCGGAACCGGGCGTTGACGAGCTGCTCGCCGAGCTGAGCGCGATGGTGGGTCTGGCGGGGGTGAAGCGCGAGATCGGCAAGCTGGTCGGCCTCCTGCGCATCGCCGAACAGCGCAGGCAGGCAGGGCTGCCGCACGGACCGGCGATCGGCCGCCACATGGTCTTCGCCGGCGCCCCCGGCACCGGCAAGACGACGGTCGCCCGGCTGTACGGAAAGTTGCTCGCCGCTCTCGGAGTGGTCCCCACCGGGCAGTTCACCGAAGTGTCGCGCACGGAGTTGGTCGGTCAGGTGCTGGGTGAGACCACGCAAAAGACCGCGGCCGTCTTCACCAAAGCGCTGGGCGGAGTGCTGTTCATCGACGAGGCGTACACCCTGTCCCGCCGCTTCGGCACGGGCACCGACTTCGGGCAGGAGGCCATCGACACACTCGTCAAGCTCATGGAGGACCACCGCGACGAGATCGTCGTCATCGTCGCCGGTTATTCGGCCGAGATGCGCACTTTCTTGACGGCGAATCCCGGGCTGAAGTCGCGTATCTCCCGCACCATCGAGTTCGAGAACTACAGCCCGGCCGAGTTGACGAGCATCACCGAGACCCTCGCCGGGCAGTACGGTTTCCGGTTCACCGAGCAGGCGCAGGCGTCACTTCTCACCCACTTCCAGCGGGTCCGGAGAGACGAGACCTTCGGCAACGGCCGCGAGGCCCGGCGCATCTTCGAAGCCGTCGTCGAACAGCATGCGCTGCGGCTGTCCGGCCAGGACGGCCCCGCGACGGCCGAGGAACTGACCCTTCTGCTGCCCGAAGACCTCGACGGCGTCGTCGACACCGGTCTGAGCACGAGGATGGGCGAGGTACGCGACGCCGGACAGCTCCAGGCGCTCCTCGACCGGCTCAACGGAATGATCGGCCTGGAGGCGGTCAAGAGCCAGGTCCGTGACACCATCGACCTGATCGCCGCCACCCGGCGCAGGCGGCAGGAAGGCCTGGACGCCGCACCGATCTCCAGCCATCTGATCTTCGCCGGCCCGCCCGGAACCGGGAAGACCACGGTCGCGCGGCTCTACGGAGAGCTCTTGGCCGCTCTCGGCGTGCTGGCCCGCGGCCACTTCATCGAAGCCTCCCGAGCCGATCTGGTCGGTCAGTACCTCGGCCAGACCACGCAGAAGACCACGGCCAGGTTCGACGAGGCGCGTGGTGGGGTGCTGTTCATCGACGAGGTCTACACCCTGTCGCGACAGTTCGGGGCGAATGCCGACTTCGGGCAGGAAGCCATCGACACACTCGTCAAGCTCATGGAGGACCACCGCGACGAGGTCGTCGTCATCGTCGCCGGCTACACCGACGAGATGAACGGCTTCCTCGCGGCGAACCCTGGACTCGCGTCGCGGTTCTCCCGGACCATCGCCTTCGCCCCGTACGGCCCGGACGAGCTCGTCGAAATCTTCGTCGGAATCGCGGAGTCCTCCGGCTTCGACGTTCCCGACGGTACGCGCGCCGCGATCCGCGATCACGTGACCGGCCGGACCGAAAAGTTCGACCAGGGAAACGGCCGCGAGATCCGCAAGCTCTTCGAGGCCGCCCAGACCGCACACGCCCGCCGTATCGCCCAGCTCGAACGCGGCGGATCTCAGGCGACCCGCGACCAGCTGCGCACCCTTCTTCCCACGGACGTCGAAGAAACCCGCTGAGCTCAGGTCCCGCAACCGGGTGTGCTGCCACGGCGGTGCCCCCGAACTGAGGTGGGACGCACCGCCGTGGCTCGGCGGACATGCCCTCAGACAAGGGCGGACTCGGGCGCGCGGACGGGTTGCTCCTCCATGGCCGGCTCGATGGCCAGGTGCGGCAGGCGGCGGTCCAGCCAGCGGGGCAGCCACCAGTTGGCCTGGCCGCACAGGTGCATCACGGCCGGTACGAGCACCGTTCGCAGGATGAAGGCGTCCAGCGCCACGCCGGCGGCCAGCCCGATGCCGAACTCGGCGATGCTGCGCTGGCCCATGAACACGAATGCGGTGAACACCGCGATCATGATCGCCGCCGCAGCGGTGATCACCCGTGCGGTGTCGGTCTGGCCGGCGAGCACCGACCGGGTGTTGTCACGGGTGTGCGACCATTCCTCGGCCATTCTGCTGACGAGGAATACCTGGTAGTCCATGGACAGGCCGAACAGGACCGCCAGCACCAGCTCGGGCAGGTAGCCCTCGACCGGGCTGGCGGAGCCGAGGCCGAAGACGCTGGTTCCCCAGCCCCACTGGAAGAACGCGGTGAGTACGCCGAACGAGGCCGCCGCCGCCAGCAGGTTCAGCACCGCTGTGAGCGCGGGGATGAGCAGGCTGCGGAAGGCGAGTACCAGTAGCAGAAAGCTGAATCCCACGATGGTGGCGAGGAACCAGGGCAGCTTGGCGCTTGTCACCGAGGCGAAGTCGTCGAGCGTGGCCGTCAGGCCGCCGACGTAGACCCGCAGCGTGGTGCCGTGCGTGTAACGCGGTATGACCGTGCTGCGCAGGTGGGTGATCAGGGAAGAGGTGGCCGGCGTTTCGGGCGCTGTGGTGGGGAGGACCTGGGTCACCTCGACCGCCGGCCCGGCACCTGGTCTGGTCTGCGCGGGGCCTGTCTGCACGGCGGCCACCCCCGGCACGGCGGTGAGTGCGTGTTGGAGCTGCTCCAGCGCGGCGCGGTCGGCTGCGGAGTGGGGCTGGGCGACCACGAGCAGCGGGCCGTTGAAGCCCGGTCCGAACCCCTTGGCGAGCATTCCGTAGGACTTGTGGGTGTGAGTTGATGTGGGGTCGTTGGATGCGTCGTCAAAGCCCAGCCGCAGGTGTAGCACGGGTGCGGACACCACGACCATCACTGCGAGTCCCGCGGCGGCGAGCACGGCGGGGAAGCGGGGCACGGTGCGAGACCACCGCGCCCATATGCCGCTGCCGCTCTCGGCGTGGTCCGGTCCGACAGTCCGCGACCTGCGGCGTTGCCGGCGGCTCAGTACGCGAAGGCCGAGCACCCCGAACAGCGCGGGCAGCAGCGTGACGGCCGCGACCACGGTGCATACCACCGTGATGGCCGCCGGGACGGCAAGCCCGTCGATGAACGACAGGTCGAGGGTGAGCAGGCCGAGCAGGGCGATGCACACCGTGCCGCCGGCGAACAGGACCGCGCGGCCGGAGGTGTTGAGCGCTTGTACGGCCGACTGCTGGGGGTCCAGTCCGGACTGCAGCGCGCGACGGTACCTGGTCACGATGAACAGGGCGTAGTCGACCCCGACGCCAAGGCCGATCAGCGCGCCGAGGATCGGCGCGATGCCGTTCACCGACATCAGGTGGCTGAGCGGTGCCATGAGCATCAGGCCCATGCTCACCCCGACCACCGCGGTCACGATCGGCAGCGCCATCGCAAGCAGCGACCCGAAGGCGATGAGCAGGATGACCGCGGCCGCGCCGATGCCGATCGCCGACATGGTCGATGGCGGCGCCTGCTCGGTGTTCGAGATGGCCTTGCCTCCGAGCTCGACCGCGAGGCCCGGCTCGTGGGCGGCGGTCGCCGTCGCGATCACCCGTTTGATGTCGGCGTGGTCCAGGTCGTCTGCCGCCTTGGTGAAGTTCACCGTGGCGTACGCGGTGCGCCCGTCCGCACTCACCTGGACCTTGCCGCCGGGCGAGTAGGGGCTGGCTACCGAGGCCACCTCAGGCAGGTGCGACACCCGCGCGAGCATCGCCGACATCCGCTGCTCGATGGCGGGATCGGTGACGCTGCCACGGCTCGTCCGCCAGACGATCTGGTCGGCATCGCCCGCCTGAGCCGGCGCTGACCTCTGCAGCAGCTTCTGGGCGCTGCCCGAGCCCGTTCCCGGCAATGTGAGTGAGTTGTCGTACGTCGTCTTCACCGCCTGCGACATCACCGCCAGGCCGATGAGCAGCCCTATCCAGACAATGATCACGACGAAGCGGTGCTGGTAGCACCAGCGTGCAAGAGCCGACATGACTCTCCGTCCTTTTGGTTTCGCGCCTCAGTGTCGGAGTCTCAGCCGCCCCGGTCGTCGGCCGGCCGCGGCGATCAGCGAAGGGGTGACCGCGCCATCCGGTGCGGTTCGCGGCTTCGCCTACTGCGTTGGCAGTAGTCCGGTCGAAACCGCTGCACTACCGGGGAAGCCCGCGACCCCGTCCGCGATCACGTCGCACGGCAGCGGTGCGGCGTTTCCCCATGGCGGTACTCCGGTGCGGATGCTCGGGAATCGTCCTTGCGGAGAGGCAGCGGGTCACTGTTGGGGACGTGGCGCGCGGGCCAGGCCGGTCTGGTAGGCGAGCACGACGAGTTGTGCGCGGTCGCGTGCGCCGAGCTTGGTCATGGCGTGGTTGGCGTGGGTCTTGACGGTGAGCGGGCTGAGCGTGAGCTGGCGAGCGATGTCCGTGTTGGACATGCCGTCGGCGATCAGGGCCGTCACCTCGCGTTCCCGGTTGGTGAGGGTGGCGAGCAGCGGCGAGGGGCGGACCGGCTCGCTGTCGTGCGGCTTGAGGAACCTGGCGATGAGGCTTCGGGTGGCGGATGGGGAAAGCAGCGCGTCGCCACGGGCGACCGTCCGGATCGCGTCGATCAAGGCCGCTGGGCGTGCGCCCTTGCCGAGGAAGCCGCTGGCGCCTGACCGCAGTGCCTCGAAGATGTACTCGTCGACCTCGAACGTCGTCAGGATCAGCACCCGTACCCCGGCGAGGCCGTCGTCAGCGGCGATCCGCCGGGTCGCGGCCAGCCCGTCAAGGCCCGGCATCCGGATGTCCATCAAGACGACATCGGCGCGTGCCCGGCGGGCGGCCCGGATCGCGTCGTGGCCGGTGGCCGCCTCACCCACCACCGTCAGCCCCGGCGCACGGTTGATCACCAGCCGCAGGCCCTCGCGGACGAGGTCCTGGTCGTCGGCGAGGACCACGCGGACCGGCGCCGTCGCGGCGGACGCCGACGAAGCGGGCGAGGAGGGCGCTGTCCCGGTCACGAGCCCTCGGTCCCGGCCGCTCGCAGCGGAAGCTCGGCGAAGACCCGGTAGCCCCCCGCGGGTCTCGGGCCCGCCGACAGCCGTCCGCCCAGGGCGGCCACCCGCTCCCGCATGCCCACGATGCCGTGCCCTCCGGGCGTGCGCGGGCCGCCCCCGGTGACCGGCTCGCCCTCGTCCTCGACCGCCAGGCTGAGCGTTCCTGGTGCGTACCCGAGCCATACCACGGCGGTGTCGCAGCCGGCATGTTTGCGGGTATTGGTCAGCGACTCCTGGATGACCCGGTAGGCGGTCAGCTCCACCGCCTCGGGCAACGGTCTGGCCCGGCCCGTCACCTCACAAATGACTCGCAGTCCCGCACCGGCGAACGAGCAGATCAGCTCCCCGAGCCGGTCAAGGCCCGGCACCGGCTCCGCCGGCTCGGCCGGCTCGGCCGGCTCAGGCGCGCCGAGCTCGCGCAGCAGCCCGACGGTCAGCCGTAGCTCCTCCAGGGCTTCCTCACTGGCCCGCTGGATGTGCGCGACCGACGCTCTGGCCTGCGACCGGTCCTCGTCGTCGAGCAGGCAGGCCAGCGCGCCGGCCTGCACACTGATCAAAGCGACATGGTGCCCGACGGCGTCGTGCAACTCCCGCGCGATCCGCAGCCGCTCCTCGGCGACACGGCGGTTCGCCTCATCCTCCCTGGCCTGCTCGGCGCGCCTGGCGCGCTCCTCGACCTCGGCGACGTAGGCACGGTGGCTACGGGCGGCGCTGCCGGTCGTCACTGACAGGGCCGCCCACAGCAGGATGACGAACCCCGTGATGCCGGGTCTGGTGATGAGGGAGGTGGTCAGCAGCGCCGCCTTGACGGTGACGCCGACGACGAGCGCTCGGAACGCGCTGGCGTCGAGCGCGACCCGGTACAGCGCGCAGAAGAGCGCCGGCAAGGTCAGCGGGTAGGCCATCCCGTCGGCCATGAGCAACACCGATCCGATGGCGGCGACCGCCACGGCGCCGAGCGGGAACCGTCGGCGCACCACCAGGGTCATGTAGACCACGCCGGTCACCAGCCAGCTCAGCGGCTGGTGGGTACCCAGCGCATGCTGGACGCCTGCGGGGATCGTCGCCACCGTGAACAGGACCATCGACGTGACCGCCGAAAGCAGCAGCAGTTGCCGCCCGGTCATCAGCCTGCTCCAGGAAGTCGCGGCCGCGGTCAGCATGAATCCGTTCCCGCCGGCCAGCGCTTTTTGACGGCATGCAGCAGCGTCACGCCGAACCACGGGCCGCCGTACCAGTACCCCGGCCCGAGCCCGCGCAGCGTGCCCTGGCCGATATGTGCGGCGTACTTCCTGGCCATGGGCCACACGTCGGCGATGAGCAGTCGCCCGCCCGGGCGCAGCACCCGCATCGCCTCGTCCACCGCTCGGTACCGGCCCTCGGCCGAGCGGATGTTGTGGATCGCCAGCGCGCTCGTCACGACATCGAACGAGCCGTCCGCGAACGGCAACGCGGTCATGTCGGCGGTGTGCACTTCCACACGGTCGGCGACGCCGGCCGCGGCGGCGTTGGCGAGTGCGGCTTCGGGGCCGTTGCCGCTCTGATCCCTCGACCACAGGTCCGCCCCGACGGCGCGTCCCGCCGGCAGCCGCCTGGCCGCCTCGATCAGCACCGCGCCGCGGCCGCAGCCCAGGTCCAGCAGTTGCTCGTCGCCCTTCAGGCCCGCCCGGTCCAGTTCCCGCTCCCAGATGCGCAGCTTGCCGCGCAGCGTGGTGTGCACGTAGACACCAGCGGATGTGAGCAGTCCCGCCCCCGCGGCCGCCGTCGTGATCCGGTCCCGCCGCCACCGGACGGCGGCCAGGCAGCACACCACCCCGGCGACACCGCTGACAGCCGGGACCGCCGGCGCGTCAAGACCGTACCGAGGCCGCCGAGGAGAAGGCCACGGGTAGCCATTGAAGTTCTTGGACACGCTCGCAGTGTGACGAGCGCGGCTGCCTGGAGTCTTGAAGAAATGTTCCCGCCCGTACCGGGAGGCGTGGATGGAGCCGGTGGGCGAGTGCCCGCGATTCGAGACCGCCATCGGTGGTCACGGCTGGGAGTACGAGCCCTAGCAGATCTTTTCGTTCCGCCGAAGCATGTCCACGCTGCGCCGGTTCCTCGAAGGTACGGATCAGATACTCCGGAGAACGGGCTGCTCTTTGTCGAATCAGTGCTGTGCGTCGACGAGCCGCGACACAAGGGCGATGAATTGGCGCCGCTGAGCGGGCGTCAGAGGGGCGAGGAACTCCTCCTGGATGCCGTCGATGACCTTGTCGAGCTCGAGTAGCCGTTCGACGCCCGCCGGAGTGATCGTGACGATCTTCCGGCGCTTGTGCTCGGGGTCGACCGAGCGCTCGACCAGGGTGCGCGACTCGAGTTCGGTCAGGGCGGCGGTCACGTCGCTGCGGTCGATCGCGGTCTTCCGGCCGAGCTCGGCCTGACTCGCCGGGCCCCATTCCTCCAGCGCGGCGAGGAGCCGGTAGTGGTAGCTGCGCAGTCCGTCGCCATGGGTCTCGAAACCGGCGCCGAGTAGCCCGGATGAGCGTAGGTAGGCCCGACTGACCAGCCAGGTCGCGCGTCCTTCGAGACGGCTCGGAGTGCGGCCGGTGTCGTGGCGGGGCATGAGCATGCGTCAAGGATAGCCGTTGTTGGTCAGGCCAACACTGTGTATGTTGGTACGACCAACACTTAATTCGGTGCGCTTCCTGGTGTTCGCGACCGCGAACGCCCACGAAGACGAAGACCCCAACACGGGACGCGGGGCCTGGCTCGATCCAGGTCAGCCGCAGCCCGTGGCTGATTCCGAACCCACCGTTGAGGAGATCTCGCAGTGAACAGGTCACCGAAGAACATGGCGGAACGCGTTCTCGTCGTCGGCCGCAGCCCCAGTGTGCTCCTCGCCACCGTCGACCTTCTGCGCGCCAGGGGCCACTCCGCGGACGCGACGAACCAGTTCGACCACGTCCTCGAGGACTACGACGTCACCGATCTCGACGTCCTGGTCTTCGGGGGCATGGTCCCCGCCGAGACGAAGCAGCGGCTGCGCGAGGGCATCCTCGAACGCAACCCGCACGTGACGTTCGTCCAGGGGCTCGCCGGCATCCCCGGTCTCCTCGCCGCCCAGGTGCGAGCCGCCACCTCGGACGGCGCGCCCGACGGCGGCGAGGTCGTCTACGACGCCGCCCAGCGCTCGCTGCGGCTCACGCTCGACGATTCCGCCCCCGTCACGGTCGAGGCCTGGTGGGGCACGTCCTTCGTGCCCCCGGAACCCAAGAGCGCGTCGATGTACGTGTTCGACGACCGGCTCGACGCGGGGACCCACATCATTCCGCTTCCAGACCAGGTGCCGCCCGAAGCGTCCTTCGCCGGCGCCACCGTCGGCTCGGTCACCCGCGTGTTCGCCGTCGGCCCCATGCCTGCCGCCGTCACGCGGCTGGCGCCGACCTCGGCCACCGACGATCGGCTTCCCCAGGTCGCCCGGGTCGCGACGAACAGCGATGACCGGTAACGCAAGCACGGTGGGCACTCGGCGCTCGTCCGGGCTCACAGACACCGACGCGCGCCAAGAATCGGGGCGCCCAACCACCACACCGGCGCACCGGATCACTGATCGCCTTCGATCACTGACGAAATGAGGAAATACCCCATGTCATTTCTTTCTCGATTCGCGCGAGCGAGCGCGGTCGCCGCGCGCACCTCGCTCGCGCCACTCGCGGCTGCCGTCGCGCTGTCGGTCGGCCTGATGGCGGCGTCGTTCGACGCGACCCCGGCATCGGCCGAGACTCACACGGACGCGGCGAAGTACTACGGCATATGGAACTACGACCAGCCGGATGCCGCGACGCTGAACAACGTCGCGGTGCTGGAGTGTCCCGATGGCAGCGGCCAATGCGACGCGCAACTGCCGCTGCCGTTGCGACTGCCGCAGGTCGGGTGGGTGGTGTTCTCACCAGGCCCTAACGGGACGATCAACGGGCACACCGATGGGGGCTGCACCTGGAACTTCACCGTCCATCCCTCCGGGTTGGAGCTGTCGTCGACCACCCAGCAGTGCTTCAATCCGACGGTCGGCTCCGTGGGCAACATCACCAGATGGTCGGTCCAGGTGCATGGCAACCGGGAGACCGAGCAGATCATGGCGGTCAGCCATCAGCCCAACGGCGTGGACCTTATCGTCCCGATGCCTTCCGGGTCCCGCACCAAGGTCGTCCACGGCCAGGACAACGGCGAGTTCGTCAAACGGTTCCTCGGCGACTACCGCTACGACCCCGCGGACATGCAGACCCTGACCAATATCGTGACCACCGACAAAGGCACGGCCTATCCAGAACAGGGCACGGTCCGCTTCACCGCCGCACACACCGCTCACGGCCGGATCATCGCGCACACACCCGACGGCTGCTACTGGACGATGAACGTGCGCGGCGACACCGCCGAACTCGATCCGGCCACGCAGACCTGCCACACCGCCACCGGCGACAGGTCACTGCACTACTGGGCGCTGGTCACCGACGACGGTCACCACATCAACAGCTTCTCCGCCGGCTCCACCACCGCACCGGGCCAACCACCAACCAACACCTTCACCTACGTCGGTGCGCTGACCAGGCCCGTGAACAACTAGGGCCTGTCCGGTTAACGGCTGAACGACCGCTCAGGGCCAGGACGCGGGCAACCGGATGGGCGCCGCCCTGCGGGGCGAGGGATGACAACTGCAAGGGGGCCGTCCAGGCCCAGAAACGATCAAGGGCCTTCCTCGGCGTGTCCGCGGGGAAGGCCCTGATCAGTGAGCGGAGGCTCGGGGATTTGAACCCCGGATGGGCGGTAAACCCAAACCGCATTAGCAGTGCGGCGCCATAGACCGGACTAGGCGAAGCCTCCTGGTAGCCCTCAGGCCGCACACAGGTTACCGGTCAACCAGCCCTCCCGGCAAAGTGGGGGCTCATCCCTGCTGTCTCGTCCCTCATCGCCCGGAACATTAACCTCATTTCGCGCGTCCCACCATGTACCAGGCTTTACAGACGAACCGGACCGGGGGTGGCATGGAGCGGGCGAGCGACGACGCCTTGGCAGGGCTGTCGACCGACGAGCGGGTCAGGGCGTGTCTCGCGATGGTTTCCGATGGCACCACGGCCTCGCACGACGACATCCAGGGGCTCAGCGGCGATCTCATCCGGCAGGTCGACGACGATCAGCCGGCACCGCTGCCGTTCGCCTACCGGTGTTTTCTCGAGCATGCGGGCGCCGGGGCGGGGCGGTTCCTCCAGGGATGTGACGTCTTCCACCCCGACGTGCTGGGGCTGCGGCGGGCGGCCGATGAGCTTCTGGCCGGAAGAGGCCTCACGCTCACCGACGCCGACCGTGTCATCCTCATGCACCAGGGCGTCCAGTTCGACTTCCTCCGCGGCGACGGCGAAGACCCCGAGGTCTGGTCCTACTGCGAGGATGACACCGCTCCCGCGCTCAGGCACGCGCGGTTCACCGACTGGCTGTTCGCCAACGTCCGGGAGCAGACCCACGCCTGGGCCCACCTGGCGCACTGGCCGAAGATCTCCTGACAAGATCGGTCAGGAGTCGGCCCGTACGACCTCCAGGCCGCCGTCCGCGTACATCTGGCGCAGTGTCTTCTTGGAGAACTTTCCCACCGAGGTCTTGGGCACCTCGGTGATGAAGGTCCACCGCTCCGGCAGCTGCCACTTCGGCACGCGCGCGGCCAGGAACTCTCGCAGGTCCGCGGCGGTCACCTCCGCGCCCGGGCGCAGGACGACCGAGGCCAGCGGGCGTTCCTGCCAGCGAGGATCCGGGACGCCGACGACCGCGGCCTCGATCACGTCCGGGTGGGCCATGAGGTGGTTCTCCAGTTCCACCGAGGAGATCCACTCGCCGCCGGACTTGATGACGTCCTTGGCCCGGTCGGTCAGGGTCAGGTAGCCGTCGGAGGAGACCATGCCGACGTCGCCCGTGCGCAGCCAGCCCTCGTTGAACTTCGAGGAGTCCTCGTCCTTGTAGTACGCCGCGGTCACCCACGCGCCGCGTACCTCGATCTCGCCGACGGTGGCGCCGTCGGCGGGCAGTACGCGGTCGCCGTCGCCGACCACGCGGGCCTCCAGACCGCTCATGACGCGTCCCTGGCTCGCGCGGTACGGCCACGGGTCGGCGACGCCGGGCGGCGGGTGGGCGACCGAGGCGAGCGGTGACGTCTCGGTCATCCCCCATGCCTGCACGATGTGGACGCCGCGTTCCTCGAACGAGCGCATCAGCGACTCCGGCACGGCCGAGCCGCCGCACACCACCAGGCGCAGCGCGCTCAGGTCCGACTCGTGCTCGCGAGCGTGGCGGAACAGGTCGTTCCAGATCGTCGGTACGGCGCCGGAGACGGTCGGGCGTTCGTCCTCGATGAGACGTGCGAGCGGCTCCGCCTGCAGGAACCGGTCGGGCATCACCAGTGACGCGCCGGCCATGAGCGCGGCGTACGGCAGCCCCCACGCGTTGGCGTGGAACATCGGGACCACGGGCAGCACGCGGTCCGCGGCGGACAGCGCGAAGGCGTTGCCGGTGCAGGCCGCCATCGAGTGCAGGTACGCCGAGCGGTGCGAGTAGACGACGCCCTTGGGGTTGCCCGTGGTGCCGCTCGTGTAGCACATCGCCGCGGCCTGGCGTTCGTCGATCTCGGGCCAGTCGTACGTGTCGGACGCCGCGGCCAGGAGTTCCTCGTACGAGTGCAGCGTCTTGCCCGAGGAGGCCAGTGCGGACAGGTCGGCGTCGCCGATGACGACGACGTGCCGTACGGTCGCCATCTTCGGCAGCACCGGGGCGAGCAGCGGCACCAGCGAACCACTGACGATGACGACCTCGTCTTCGGCGTGGTCGGCGATGTAGACGAGCTGGTCGGCGGACAGGCGGACGTTGAGGGTGTGCATGACGGCGCCCATCGAGGGGATCGCCAGGTACGCCTCGAGGTGCTCCGTGGTGTTCCACTGGAAGGTCGCGACGCGCTGGTCGGCGTCGATGCCCAGGTCGCGCAGGGCGTTCGCCAGCCGCGCCGCGCGCCGGCCCAGTTCGGCGTACGAGGTGCGGCGCACCCCGTCACCCGTGAAGGTGGCGACCTCACTGTGGCCGAAGACCTCGGTGCCGTATCGCCGGATCGAGGAGATGGTCAGCGGATAGTCCTGCATCGTGCTCCACACGGCGGCCTCCACGCTCGAGGGTGGTGAATCGGATTTTGTCCCGAGCGTGGGCGGTTGTCAGCACCTCACGATCATTCAAGCGAGGAGAGTTCGCCGGCGGCCTCGTCGCGGAGCTTGGCCATGGCGCGAGAGACGGTGCTCTTGACCGTGCCGACGCTGACGCCGAGGGCCTCGGCGATCTCGGTCTCGGTCAGGTCCTCGTAGTAGCGCAGGACGACGGCGGCACGCTGGCGGGCGGGCAGCCGGTCGAGGATCCGGTCGAGGCCGTCGCGGAGTTCGCTGCGGCGCGTGTGGTCGGCGATCGGAGTGTCGGGCAGCTCGTCGGTGGGGTACTCCTCGAGCTTCCTGCGCCGCCACCACGAGATGTTGATGTTCACCATCGTGCGGCGCACATAACCGTCCAGTGCGCCGCGGTCGTTGATCCGTTCCCAGGCGAGGTAGGTCTTGGTCAGCGCGGACTGGAGCAGATCTTCGGCGTCGGCCCGGTCGGCGGTCAGCAACATGGCCGCACGCAGCAACGTCGGCCGCCGCGCGGCCACGAAGTCATGGAACTCGTCCTGCGGTAGTGCGCCCACGTGACCGTCCGGAAGGCTGGGGAGTGCTGTTGCCACCAGGCCTGACGATCGCATGAAGACCGTAATTATGGATCAAGTCGAATCTCATATTCCGGTCAACGCGGCATGCCGCATTGCGAATAATTATCATGTATTTCCGGCGAGGTTCATTGGTTTATTCGGGCAAAGGAGTCGACAGAAGGAGGGCTCGGGGTAAGTGTTGACATGCAGTCTTACTCAACGCACGACGAGTTACGAACATCGAAGCTCCGGAGACCCCCATGCCGTCGCCCTCCCGCGATCTGGTCCTGCGCCGACGCCGGCTCCGCGAAGCCGTGTCCGGCGACCGGGCGTCCGAGCCGTACGACGCCGGCGCCCGTCCCCTGCACGGCGTCGAGGGGACGGTGGTCGACGCCAGCCCGCACCTGCTCGTCCTGGCCACGCCGGACGGCGAGGAGGTGCGCATGCCGATCGCGGCCGACGTCTTCGTCTGGCACGCCGGCCGGGCGGGCGTGAGCGCTCTGCGGCCCGGCCACGACGTCGTCGTCCGCCCGTCCGGCACCGGCGGCGCGGTGGCCGAGCGCGTCTGGGTCGACATCGCCCGCGTGACCGGGATCATCGCCGGCCGGTCCGGGCGCACGGTCGAGGTGGACTCCGGGCCGCACCGCGATCGCACCGCGCTGGTCATCCCGGCCGAGGCGATGACGCGCATCCGGGTCCGTCATCCACGGCTGGAGCCGGGCGCGCTGATCGACGTGATCGGCGTACGCCGGGGCGGCGAGGTCCACGGTCTGCAGCCCGCGTCGAGGTCGCCGCAGCCGGCCTCGCACGCCGAGCATCCGCCGGCGCACCGTTCCGGATCGGTGCCGCGGATCCTGCGCGGCACCGCGACCTGGTTCGACGGGCCTCCGGGGCGGCGCGGCGCGGCGTATCCGGCGCTCGACCCGTACGGCGACGCGGGCGGCTGCGGCACGGGTCCGGCCGCGCCCCTGCCGCTCCCGCTGCTGTCGATCGCCAGCGAACTCCACGTCCGCAACGACTGCACCGGCCTGGCGACGCGGGTGCCGGTCATCGAGTGCGGCTGCGTGGCGGCGCACTTCTGCGACCGCTGTGTCTGCTGCGGCATCTCGCCGCGCGGCCGGGTCATCGAGCTCACCAGAGCCGCCTTCGTCGACCTCGGCGGCGACCTCGACGCCGGATGCTTCAACGTCACCGCGCGAGTGGAGCTGTGATGGCCGAGGCGATGCGGGAGTTGCAGATCCCGTTCCTGGCCAGTGTGCTGCTGCTGGCCTGCGCCGCGAAGCTGACCGTACGCGGAGACGACTCCGGGTCCGCGCCGCACCACCGGCGTCCGTTCGTGTACGGCGTGGCGTTCGCCGAGGGCACGATCGGCGTCGCCCTGCTGGTGACTCCCATGGGCCTCGTACGCCTGGCCTGCGTGGTGTTCTTCGCCACGGCCACGTGGATCATCGGTGACCTCGCGCGGCGCGGCACCGACGAGGGATGCGGGTGCTTCGGCGGCCTCAGCTCGGCCCCGGCGGGTCGCCGCGGGCTCGTTCGCGCGGCACTGCTGACGGTCGCGGCGGTCGCGGCGGCCGGAGTGCCGGAGAGCGGCGCCGCGGTGCTGGACCGGGCCGGCGCCGGGGCGGTGCTGATCCTGGCGGCCGAGACCGCACTGCTGCTGATGCTCTCGCCGGAGATCGCCCTCGCCGTCGAGCGCACCCGCAGTACGACGCCGTGTGAGCTGCTCGACGTGCCACTGGAGCAGACGTACACGCGGCTGCGCGCGAGCGAGGCCTGGCGCGAGCACGAAGACGACCTCACCTCGGCGCAGCCCACCGAGACGTGGCGTGAGCTGTGCGTTCGCTACGTGGTGTACCCGGCGCGGATCGACGATCGGACGGCGGAGGTCGTGTTCGCCGTGCCGGTCGACGGGCGGCGGCGACACGTACGAGCCGCGCTGGTCTGGGACGGCGGGCACGAGGAGCAGGACGACGACTCCGGCCCCCGCCGCGTCCACACCCCCGCCTGAGTCTGGTGCTCTCTAGCGCGTTCTTGGAAATTCGCTAGAGACGCATAGAAATAACTCGACATCGTTCATCGGCTTCTCTAGCCGTCTCTAGCGAATGAGCAAGACAGCCGAATACTCGCCAACAGCCATGGCGGCGTCTACGGCTTTCTAGCCGTGGCGCAAGACTGACTTAGAGAGCGGTAGCGGTGCTCAGACCGGCTGCGATCTGAGGAAATGACCGAAGTGCGGGACGGTGAAGGCGACCAGGCCGCGCTCGGCGCTGTAGATGAGACCCTTCTTGATCAGGCCGTCGCGGGCGGGCGAGAGGCTGGAGGGCTTGCGGCCCAGCTCGTCGGCGACGTTGGAGGTGGGCACCGGCTCGTCGCCGAGCGAGGCCATCGCCCGCATGTAGTCGCGCTCGGCGGGGGTGGCGCGTTCGTACCGGCTGCCGAAGAAGCCGACCGCCAGCTCCCCCTCGGCCTCCGGCGCCGCGACGCGGACGTCGCCCTCGCTGATCGGCGTCTCGGGCGCGATGTCCCAGGCGACCTTGCCGTACGCCTGGACGAAGTAGGGGTAACCGTCGGCCGCGTCGTACAGCGCGTCGAGGGCGTCCTGAGTGAAGGTGACGCCTTCGCGCTCGGCCGGGGCGAGCAGGGCCAGGTCGGCGGCGTCCCGGTCGAGCCGGTCGATACGGGCGTAGCGGAACAGCCGCTCGGAGTAGGACTTGCTCGCCGACAGCACGGCCGGCAGGTGGGGCAGACCGGCGCCGACGACGATGAGCGGGCCGCCGCTCTGCGACAACTCGTGGCAGGCGGCGCACAGCGCCGAGACGTCGTCGGCCGGGATGTCCTGCATCTCGTCGACGTAGAGCGCGATGCCGACGCCGAGGTCGGTGGCGACCGAGGCCGCGTCGACGAACAGCTCGGTGAGGTCGATCTCCAGATCGCCCGAGTCGGCACGGCCGCGCGCGGCGGGCACGTCGATGCCGGGGTTCCAGCGGCGAGGGGCGACCTTGCCCTTGGCCGGCTCGGCGTCGGCCTGCGCGAACGCCTTGAGCACGCCGAGGAACTCCTCGATGCGGTCGGGCGCGCGGTGCCGGGGCGCCAGCTCGCGGATGGCCATGTGGAGAGCGGAGGCGACCGGGCGGCGGATCGACTGGTCGGGCCGCGCCTCGATCTTGCCCGTACCCCAGAGCTTCTGGATCGCCATCGACCGGAAGGTGTTGAGCAGCACGGTCTTGCCGACCCCGCGCAGCCCGGTGAGGATCATGCTGCGCTCGGGGCGCCCGCGGGCGACGCGCTCCAGCACGACGTCGAACTGCTGGAGCTCGCGGTCGCGGCCGGTCAGCTCGGGCGGCCGCTGTCCGGCTCCGGGGGCGTAGGGATTGCGCACGGGGTCCACGCTCTCGGACTTTATGAGGGGATATAGCTGCGGCCGTAGATTTCCGTAGAAAGTGCTACGGCGTGTCGCGCGATGCCGCGGACGGCAGCGCGTCGCGACCGGAGCGGTGAGGGTCGCCACCGGCCTCGCCTCCCTCGATAAATGTCGAACCTCTGTTCGAAGAGGTTCATCACCGTAGCGCACGGGGCGAGGCGCCGTCAGGAGAAGTGGCGCTCTTTTCGAACAAAGAATCGACGAGCGGTCCCGGCCGAGTACCGGCGCCGGGCCGGGCCGAGGACCGGCGACGTCGCGGACGCGCCGGCCCGTCGGCCATTCCCCGCCGGCCCGTCGGCCATTCCCCGCCGGCCCGGATCAGCCCTCGACGGACTCGTCGGCGCTGCTCAGGTGCGGCACGCGCTCGGCCGGGACAGTGCCCATGCGGCCCGCTTGGAAGTCCTGGAAGGCCTCGACGAGCTCTTCGCGGGTGTTCATCACGAACGGCCCGTAGCGTGCGACCGGCTCACGGATCGGCAGGCCGCCGAGGACCAGGATCTCCCAGCCGCTCCTCGCCGCCAGCGGCTGCGAGTCGGCGGCGGTGACCGTCAGCGCGTCGCCGTGGCCGAACACCGCGAGCTGCCCCTCGTCCACCGGGCGCCCGTCCGGTCCCGCCGTGCCGCGGCCGCTCAGGGCGTACACCAGGGCGTTGAAGTCGCGCGGCCACGGGAGGGTGAGCCGCGCGCCGGGGGCGACGGTGGCGTGCAGGTACGTGATCGGCGTGTACGTCGTGCCCGGACCCTGGTGCCCGGCCAGCTCACCGGCGATCACGCGCACGATCGACGAGCCGTCGTCGCTGCTCAGCAGGGTCACGTCGCGGGACCCGATGTCCTGGTAGCGCGGCGGCACCCACTTGCGCTCGCGGGGCAGGTTGACCCACAGCTGCACGCCGTGGAACAGGCCGCCGGAGGCGACCAGCTCCGGCGGGGGCTGCTCGATGTGCTGGATCCCGCTTCCGGCCGTCATCCACTGCGTGGCGCCGTCGGTGATCAGACCGCCGCCGCCGGTGGTGTCCTGGTGCTGGAACGCGCCGTCGATGATGTAGGTCACGGTCTCGAAGCCGCGGTGCGGGTGCCAGGGCGTGCCCTTCGCCTCGCCCGGGGCGTACTCCACGGCGCCCATGTGGTCGAGCAGCAGGAACGGGTCCGCGAGCGAGAGGTCGATGCCCGGGAACGGCCGGCGGACCTCGAAGCCCTCGCCTTCGAGGTGACGGGCGGCGGTGACGACGCGGGCGACCGGCCGCCACGCGGTCTCCTGCTCCGGGAGCCGGGGCAGTCGCGTCAGGGTCAGCGGGTCGGCGGTTACGGCAGGCATCGGGACCTCCTCGGTCGGGTTACGCGTCGTGCAACCAAGTTGAATTTTCAACTATTCCTCGGAGCGACGGCCCCGGCGGGTCTGCGGCCAGGGTAGCCGTCGCGGTTGAAGTTTCAACCTTCCGAACAGGTCACGGAAACGACCCCCGGCCACGACGGCCGGTGAGATCATCCGAGAGTGGGCCCGCAGGGAATTTTGTTGAATATTCAATCAAGCGTGTAGGATCGAGACATGACCGAACCGCGCTGGCTCGACGCCGTGCAGCAGCGCGACTGGCGTGCCTACGTCGAAGGCAGCGTGCGGCTGGCCGATCTTCTCGACCGTGACCTCAAGTCCAAGCACGGCCTGACCATGGCCGAGTACGAGATCCTCGTGCGCCTGTCGGAGGCGCCCGAGCGGCGGCTGCGCATGGCGGAGCTCGCCGACATCGCCAGCCAGTCACGCAGCCGTCTCTCCCACACCGTCTCGCGCCTGGAGTGCAAGGGCCTTGTGGCGCGCAACAACTGCGGCGCGGACAAGCGCGGCGTCTTCGCCGAGCTCACCGAGGACGGGTTCGCGTTCCTGTCCAAGGCCGCCGTCGACCACGTCGCGACGGTACGCGACTTCTTCGTCGACGTGATCGACCCGGACGATCTGCGGGCCATCGGCCGCGCGTTCACCGCCATCGCCGACCAGGTCGCCAAGGCACGCTGACTAGGCGTTCAGCCCGGTACAGAAGCCGAGCGAGAACAGTGTCAGGAACGTCCAGCCGCACATCAGCCCCACGCCGTACAGGCGCATGAACCCGGTCATCTTCCAGGCGAGGAAGCCGCCGAGGCCGAACGCCAGCAGCAGCAGGGCTAACGCCTGGGCCACCAGGTTGGCGTCGTTGCCGTGCATGACGTTCCGCTCGAACGCGGAGTACATCATGATGGCGTCCACCAGGATGAATGTGCCGAGTCCGCTGCCCACCGCGGTGATCTCGCGCATACCGAGCGGCGGGCGGCGCTTGGGGTCCGTTTCCTCCATGATCGGTCCTCTGTCCGCCGGACATGGCAGCCACATCGTCCCGCATGAAAGTGTCCGAAGCACGGCTTCGGACGTGTAATCCTTCGAAGATGAGACGCGCCACTCTCGGAATCCTCGCGACCGGACTCTGCGTGACGGTCTCGTCCGCCTGCGGTGGCGGCGGATCGGGTGCCGCGGCGTCCCCGCCCGCGGCGGCGGCCTCCACGGCCCCGTCGACGCCCGCCGCCGCGTCGCCCTCACCGTCGAAGGCCTCGCCGACCGGGCCCAAGCCGTTCTCCGCCAAGATCAGCAAGGTCACCCGGGCGACCGTGAAGCACTCCTGGCACTCCGGCTGCCCCGTCGGCCTCGGCGACCTGCGCCTGATCACCATGACGTACTGGGGCATGGACAAGAAGCCTCACGAGGGCGAGCTGGTCGTCAACGAAGACGTCGCCAGCAAGATCGTCAAGGTTTTCCACAAGCTGTACGACGAGCGCTACCCGATCCGGCGCATGGAGCTCGTGGACAAGTACGGCGGCAGCGACTTCAAGTCGATCGAGGCGGACAACACCTCGGCGTTCAACTGCCGCAACGCCACCGGCGCCAGCTCCTGGTCACAGCACGCCTACGGGCACGCCGTCGACCTCAACACCTGCGAGAACCCCTACGTGCACGCGAACGGCCACATCGAGCACCCGCGGTGCGTCAAGTACGGCAACCGCAAGCGGCACGATCCGGGGCTCGTCCACGCGGGCGACAAGGTCGTGAAGGCGTTCCGCTCGATCGGCTGGGGCTGGGGTGGCACCTGGGGCGGCCCGTGGGACTTCCAGCACTTCTCCGCCACCGGGCACTGAGCCGCGCCCGTACGCCCGTCTCTAGACGACCAGCAGGGCGATCACCGCGACGACGACCACGACGCCGATGATCAGACCGATGATCAGTCCGGTGTTCGGGCCTTGCTTCGCGGCCTCACCGCCCCCGCGGTTGGCGAAGGCCCGGAACTGCTGCGTGCTCGCTGCGGGATCCTGTTCGTTTCTCGCCATGCGCCGACAGACTAGTCGACGAAAGCACAGTGTCATCGGACTTTCCCGGAACGTCGTCGCCGTCACGGAGTGGCCGCGGCGCAGTCCGGCTCGTCGGGCAGCAGCGGCCGCAGCCGGCCGATGAGCCGGTTGATCATCCAGGCGCGTCCGCCCCCGGCACCCGGCTGCACGGTCGTGACCTTGGGCCTCCCGCGAGGAGCGTGACCGCGTTCCGGGGTGCGTGAAAAGGGACGGCCCCGCGACCACCTCGGTGGTCACGGGGCCGCGGTCGGCCGGCGGGAGTTACTTACGGCTGGCCCACAAGGGGTGCTTGTCCTTGTAGACCACCAGGTTGCCGTCGTCCTGTACGTTCAGGCTCGCGCCCGGGTTGCCGCCCGTCTTCGAGCTCCACAGCGGCTTGGTGCCCTCGTAGACGACGAAGTTCCCGTCCGTCTGCATCAGGGCGTACACGCCCGAGCCCTTGGTCGCGGTGCTCCAGATCGGCGTCCTGCCGTCCTTGTACAGCACGACGTTGCCGTCGGTCTGCACCTGCAGCGAGTACACCCCGTTCGGCGAGCGGACCTCGTTGCCGGTGATCACCTTCTGGCCGGGCTGAAGGTTGCCGATGGCCATGTGCCGCGACCACAGCGCCTTGTGGTCGGTGCCGTAGATGACCAGGTTGCCGTCGTTCTGCACCTCCAGGTGCGCGCCGGAGTGGCCGTGGGTGTTGCTGTGCCAGAGCGGCTTCTTGTCCGAGCCGTAGACGACCAGGTTGCCGTCGGTCTGCATGACCGCGTACGCGCCCGGGTGGCGGCCCGTCTCCGTGCTCCAGAGCGGGGTCTTGCCCCGGTAGAGGACGAGGTTGCCGTCGGTCTGCTGGAGCAGCTGGTAGTCGCCGTTCATCGAGCGGACGGCCTGGCCCTTCGACAGGACGTACCCCGCCTGGAGGCTGCCCAGCGAGACGTGCCGCGACCACAGCGCCTTCTTGGCCGTGCTGTAGATCACCAGGTTGCCGTCGTCCTGCACGAGCAGCGACGCGCCGGGGTGCTTGCCGGTGTTGCTGGACCACAGCGCCTTCTTCGCGCTGCTGTAGACGACCAGGTTGCCGTCGGTCTGCATGGCGGCGTACGCGCCCGGGTGGCGCCCCGTGGCGGTCGACCACAGCGCCTTCTTGCCCTGGTAGAGCACCAGGTTGCCGTCCTGCTGCAGGACGAGTCCGTACTTGCCGTTCGCCGAACGGGTCCACGCGCCGACCTTGAAGACGTGGCCGGGCTTGACGAGGCCCTTAGCGGCGGCGCTGGTCTTGGGCTGGACGTCGCTCTCCGGCTGACCGGCGGGGGCAGCGGCGGCGTTCGCGCTCTGCTGCGATGCCGTGGCCGCGGCCTTCTTCGGCGCGGGCTTGGAGTGGCCGGTGGCGGCCCACGCGCCGACCGACAGTGAGGTCACGGCTGCGGCCACACCGGCCGCGACCGCGATGGTCTTCATCCGCTTCACTGGGTGTGCTCCCCCTGTTTCGGACTGGATGGTGAGAAACGTAGGGGAGACATCGCCGGATCCCACGATGCTTCATCAAGCGTGGAAATGTCGTAGCGTCCGGGGAATGGGGCAATGGGCGCTGCGCGCGGAGACGGCGGGCGGCCGGTCGTACGACGCGCCCAGCGAGGCGCTGCTGTTCCGGCTGCTCGGCGAGCTCGGACCGGGCAACCAGTTCCTCGTCGTGGACCGGGTCGACGTCCCCGGCGGGCAGCACTACATGCAGGTGTACCGCGAGGTCGACGGCACGTACGTCGTCGAGTACCGCGAGGGGGCGCCCGAACGCCACTTCGAGACGGTCGCCGCGGACCTGCGCACGACGTTCACCGTGCTCACCGGCTGGGCCGGCGGCGCGCACGGGTGGCGCGACACGTGCGAGTGGCGGCAGTGGCCGATGCCCTGACAGCGCTCAGGTCGTGAGGACCGGCGCCAGCAGGCGCAGGTGCTCGGCCTGGTCGTCGAGCGTGGCGGCGAGCGGCTGGACGCAGACGTGGTCGGCGCCGGCGTCGTGGTGGGCCCGTACCCGCTCGGCGACGGCGTCCGGGTCGCCCGACGGCACGACCGCGTCGATCAGCGCGTCGCTGCCGCCCCCGTCGAGATCCGCGTCGGAGAAGCCCAGCTCACGCAGGTGGTTGCGGTAGTTCGGCAGGCTCAGGTAGCGCGCGGCGTACTGCCGCGCGGTGGCACGGGCCGCCTCCGCGTCCGTACCGACCACGACGGCCTGCTCCACCGCCAGGATCGCGTCCTCGCCGAGGACCTCACGGGCGCGCGCGGTGTGCTCGGGCGTCGTGAAGTAGGTGTGCGCGCCCTGCGCGTGCGTCCGCGACAGCTCCAGCATCCGGGGGCGCAGCGCCCCGAGCAGCCGTGGCACGGCCACCGGCACCGTGTGCTCCGCGGAGTCCATGGCGTCCAGGTACGAACGCATCGTCGCCACCGGCCGGCCGTAGTCGTGCCCGCGCGCGGTCACCGCCGGGGCGTGGCTGACCCCCAGCCCCAGTACGAACCGGCCCGGCCACGCGTCGCCCAGCGTCGCCGCCCCATTGGCGGCCGCGACCGCGTCACGCGCGTAGATGTTCGCGATGCCCGTGGCCACCAGCATCCGCTCCGTCCACGACAGCACCGTCGCGGCGTGCGTGAGCGCCTCCTTGCCCCGCGGCGTCTCAGCGAACCAGAAGGCGCAGTAGCCGAGCTGCTCGATCGCCACCACCACCGGGCGCTCCACCGCGGCCGGCGCGTCCGAGGCCGACGCCAGCCAGACGCCCACCCGGCCCAGCCGGTGCTTCACCGCGGCGACGTCGACGGACCTGCCCTCGGCCATCACGCACCCCCTCCTCCGGTGATCATGCCCATTCACCGGGCCCGCCTCACACCGGAATGAGCGGCGACGCGGCCGGACCGCTATCGTGGACCCCGCCTGGAGGGTTCGCATAGTGGACTAGTGCAGGCGCCTTGAAAGCGCCCAGGGCTGGTGACAGTCCTCGTGGGTTCGAATCCCACACCCTCCGCGTCGGATCATCCTGCTCGCCGCCTTCGGCGGCTTCGCCGGGGACCGCTCATGTCTGCCCGGGGGGCCGAGCCCCCCGGAACCCCCGCGATTGACGGTTTCTCGCCGTCGCCTCGCCTCTCGCCGTACCCGCTGTCCGCGACGTACGTAGTCGGTCTTTGGCCTTCCTTGGGCTTCCCTGGTTCTGGGCAGCGGTGTACTGGCCGCGGGTCGTCGAGCGTGGCCAGCGAATGTGCACCCTGACCACTTGGCGATAGATAGATCATCGGTATATAAAGCCTGTATGATCAAGGCCATGCAGGAACCCACGTTCCTGATCCTGACCGCGCTGGCCGACGGGCCACAGCACGGGTACGGAATCATCTCCGACGCCGAACAGATCTCCGCCGGGCGCACCCGCCTGCGCGCCGGCACCCTGTACGCCGCACTGGACCGGCTCCAGTCCGATGGGCTGATCGCCGTCGACCGTGAGGAAGTCGTGGACGGCCGGCTGCGCCGTTACTACCGGCTGACCGACGACGGCGCCGCCGCGCTGGCCACCGAGATCCAGGCGCTTCGCCGTCGCACCGAGGCCGCGGCCCGCCGCCTGGCCGCCTTCCCGCGCCTGGACCGCGGGGCCTCTCCCGCCTGATCGTCTACTCGAAGGGGACACTGTTGAGCATTCTCGAAGACCGCTACCGTCGCCTGCTGAGCTGGTATCCGGCCGATCACCGGCGGGAACACGAGCAGGAGATGCTCGGCGTTCTGCTGGCCGGAGCCCGGCCAGGTCAGACCCGCCCGTCCGCCGCCGATGTGTACGACCTGTTGCGCGGCGCCGTGCGGATCCACCTGCGCAGGGCGGTCGGCGGGTCCACGACCCCGGGCTGGGCCGCCGCCACCGCCATCGCCGGGTTCGTGGCCACCCTCCTGCTGGTCGCCGAAGGCCTGCGATTCGCCGTCAACACGCCACAAGCCGTGTCCCAGTTCATCGAGGCGCGAGCGCACCGGCCCTTCTCCCTGCCGCACATGCTGGTCCAGTCCTTCGGCACCGCCCCGTACTGGGCGGTCTGGCTGGTCATCGCCGTCCTGGCCTGGCGCGGTGCCCGCCGCCCCGCCGCCTGTGCCGCATCCGTCCTCACCGGCGCCCAGCTCCTGCTCGTGGTGTACGGGACGGCCACCACACTGTGGGGTGCGATCTTCACCGAGACGCTGGTCACCACCTCCCTGCCGCTCTCGCTGGTGGCGACCGCGTCACTGCTGGCATCGCCAGGCCCCCGCCACGGCGCGGAGCTGCTGGGCCGACGCGCGGTACTCGGCGCGGCGGCCGCCGCGGCCGTCCTCATCGCCCTGACCACGGCACCGCTGTCCGCACTGTTCGTCCCGTGGCCCCACACGGCTCCCGACGCCCGTCAGGCCGACCAGCGCCTCCAGGCGTTCAAGCACTCGTCGCACGTCTGGAACACGCTCCAACTGGCCGCTCTGCTGACGGCCTTCATCCTCCTCCTCGTCGTCCTGGCACGGACCCGCGAGGGCCGACGTGCCTGCGCGCTGCTGGCCATCCCAGCCACCCCGCTGATCACCGAATGGAGCGAACTGGTCGGCAACGGCTTCCTCACCGACGGCCCCCACCTCGCACGGCTGCTCCTCGGCGGCCTCGCCGGCTTCACCGTGGTCATGCTCGGCGTCCGCCTCGCGGAACTCTCATCCGAAAGGCGCACAGGCGACCGCGAACAGCGCCCAGCCTGAACGCCCCCACCCCGGTCCGCGACGACCGCGGATCCGCCGCCGCTTCGTCCTGCGCGCGATGTGCCCTGGTGGCTCATCGGACACGTCCGCGCACCGTCGCCGCCTGCCGACGCTCTGCGCCACCACCCGGGGCGATCACCGCCGTCCCGGGTCGCGGCGCAGGAGGAACGCGGCCGCGAGGGTGCCCGCGACGGACGGGAGGAGTGCCAGGCCGCCCCACAGCGGGGGGAAGATCCGTGCGCCGTACTCGGAAGAGACGAGCAGGAGTACGGCGAGGCTCGCGGAGATCACGGTCACGGTCATGGCCAGGATCGACGCCGACCGGCGGTGTGAGCGCGCGACGCGCCGCACGAGCAGCCACAGCGCGGCGTCGATGATCGCGACGGTGTACACGAGGCCGTAGAGCAGGCCTGCGGACGGGTGCTTGCCGACCGGGGCGTACACCGTGTCGGCGTGATCCATGAGGGTGTGGCCGCCGGCCTGGTCGATGATCGCCGCCACCGCCAGGACGGCCGACAGGGCCGTCGCCGTTGTCAGAGCGATCGACTTCTCAGAAAGTGACTGTCTCATGCGAGTGACTGTATGTACGGTCGCCCAGCGAGTCAATCGCTATAGAAAGTCACTTGCTGAACGTTGCGGACGTCGATAGCCTCGGGGGATGGCATCTGGGCTGCGGGAACGCTGGCGGGTGAAGGCGCGGCGCACCATTCAGGAGCGGGCGCTAGACCTCTTCGACGAGCGGGGGTTCGACGCGGTCACGATCGAGGAGATCGCCGCCGCGGCGGAGGTGTCGCCGTCATCGGTCTACCGCTTCTTCGGGACCAAGGAGGGGCTGCTCGTCGCCGACGAGTTCGACAGCATGAGCCATGAGGCGCTGGAGGAGCTCCTGGATCTGGACGATCCCGTCGGCAGCCTGCTGCGGATCGTGCGCCGGTACGAGACGATGCCGGAGGACGTGCCGGGTGGCTCGCGTACCGACAGGAGCCCCTGGCGCCGGGTGCGCTACTTCTTCCAGGAGCCCTCGGTGCGGATGGCCGCGTGCGCGGCGCTCGATCGGGCGAGTCAGC
The DNA here is from genome assembly GCF_030269445.1 of Actinoallomurus iriomotensis. Classification (GTDB taxonomy): domain Bacteria; phylum Actinomycetota; class Actinomycetes; order Streptosporangiales; family Streptosporangiaceae; genus Actinoallomurus; species Actinoallomurus iriomotensis. Next base: position 168,966 of record NZ_BSTJ01000009.1, on the reverse strand, counting down.
GAATCGCCCCGATGATGGCGGCCCGCGGCGATCGGACCGAGGCCCAGGCGCGCGTCACCGCGAACGCACTCGTGTTCGGTTACTTCGCCGCGCTGGAGCAGTGGTACCTCGACGGCGGCGTGCGGCCGATCGCCGACTACGTCGAGGAGGGCATGGCACCGCTGCGCGCGCTCTGGCCCTCCCCGGACGGCCCGTAGGGCCTTCGTCCCAGAGTCCCCGCCCGTGGCGGGGGCAGGAGGCTCTGGGACAAGACCTCAGCTGGTGGGCCAGGCGAAGCCGTCGCCCACGGTCGCGGCCAGGACCAGGTAGGCGTCCTGGGTGGCCGCGGAGAGCTGGTCGAGCTCTACTTCGGCGCCTTCTTCGAGGTGGGGGTCGTACGGGATGCGGACGACCGCCCGGCAGCGGCTCTCGAAGTGGGCCTGGAGCCGGTCCAGGTCGACCGTGCTGCGGCTGCGGGAGCGCACCATGGACAGCACCACGACGCCGTTGCGTACGAGGTCGCCGTAGTGGTGGGCCTCCAGCCAGTCGAGCGTCGCCGAGGCCGACCGTGCGCCGTCGACCGACGGTGAGCTGACCAGCACCAGCTGGTTCGCCAGGCCGAGCACGCCCGCCATCGCCGAGTGCAGCAGGCCGGTGCCGCAGTCGGTCAGGCAGATCGAGTAGAAGTGCTCCAGCACGTGCGCGACGGTGCGGTAGTCGTCCTCGCTGAACGCCTCGGACACCGCCGGGTCGCGGTCGGAGGCCAGCACCTCCAGCCGGGAGGACGACTGCGACGTGTAGGCCCGCACGTCCGCGTACCGCTGGATCTGCTGGTGCTCGTTCAGCAGGTCGCGTACGGTCGTGGCGGTCTCCAGGCGGACCTTGTCCGACAGCGTGCCGCGGTCGGGGTTGGCGTCGACCGCGATGACCCGGTCGCCGCGCAGCGACGCCAGTGTCGAGCCGAGCCCGACGGTGGTCGTCGTCTTGCCGACGCCGCCCTTGAGGCTCATCACCGCCACACGGTGGTGGCCGCCGGCGACGGGCGTGCGGGCGCGCGCGAGCAGTTCGCGTTTGCGCAGCTCCTGCGGCGACTCGCCCGGGTGGATGACACCACCCGACGCCTTGTAGACCGCGCGCCGCCAGCCGCCCGCCGGCGCGTGCCGGCGGCCGCGCAGCAAGGTGTCGGCGCTCAGGCTGTCGGCGGTCTGGCCGGTCTCGGGCTGCGGGGCGTACGCGTCCGGCAGCGGGGCCAGCGGCGGTCCCTGCTCCGCGCCGGGCGGCCCGTACTGCTGCGGGGCGTAGCCCTGGTGCTGGTACGGGACCTGCTCGGCCTCGGGCGGCGGGCCGTACTGCTGGTGTTGCTGCGGGTAGGGCTGCTGGTACGGGCCCTGTTCGGCCTGCGGAGCGTACGGCGACTGGCCCTGGTACTGGCCCTGCTCGGCCTCCGGCGGCGGGCCGTACTGCTGCTGTCCCTGGTACGGCGGCTGCTCGCCGCCCTGGGGCGGTCCGTAGTACTGCTGGCCGGGGTAGCCCTGCTCCGGCTGGGGACCGTACTGCGGCGGCGGGTACTGCGCGTAGCCGGGGTAGCCGCCCTCGGAGTAGTTGTCGTAGCCGGAGTCCACCTGGGTGGCCTCGGCGGCCGGCAGGCGCCGGTCGACGTACTGGGTCCGCTCTTCCTCGTCCGGTTCGTACCGCTCCTCCGGCTCGGCGGGGGCGGCCTCGGCGGCGCCCGTGCCGTTCACCGGCGGGATGCTCTCGTACGGCGGCGGACCGGGCTGCTCGGGCGGCTGGTACGGCGACGGGCCGTACTCCAGGCCGGGTGCGGGCATGCCGGGGAACTGCGGCGGCTGCTGCACCCCGCCGAAGTCCTGCGGGGGATAGCCGGGGAAGCCGAAGCCGTAGGGTTGCGGCCCCTCGGTGGACGGCTGCGCGGGCGGCTGGGCGGGGGCGTCCTGCGGGGCGGGGTACTGCGGGAAGGTCGGCGCGGGCGGCGTGTTCGTCCACACGCCGGTGGACTCGCCCTCGTCCTCTTCGACCGCTTTGTCCTCGCCGGGCTTTTTCGCCCTGTCCTCTTCGCTCGGCCTCGCGGCGTCGTCGCCGCTCATCGCATCAAGGGACGCGAGTTGTTCTTCGAGAGAACGACCCGTTTTATCCTGATCATTTCGTGCCACTAGGTCCCCCTCGTGGACGCGCAGTGGATGAACCCGCAAAAAGACGCTCATCGGCAGCCTAAGCCACTCTAGGTACCGGCCCATACCGTGTCGCGTCACCATGCCCGACTAACGTGAGGCCCATGCATGCGATCGTGATCGAAAATCCGGGCGAGCCAGACGTATTGCGATGGACCGAGGTCGCCGATCCCGTCGTCGGCCCAGGTGAGGTGCTACTCGACGTCGTCGCGGCCGGTCTCAATCGCGCCGACGTCTCCCAGCGAAAGGGCGCCTATCCCCCGCCGCCCGGCGCGTCCGAATATCCCGGGCTCGAGGCCTCCGGGCGGATCGCGGCGCTGGGCGAGGGTGTCACCGGGTGGAGCGTCGGTGACGAGGTGTGCGCGCTCCTCGCCGGCGGCGGTTACGCCGAGCGGGTGGCCGTGCCCGCGGGGCAGGTGCTGCCCGTTCCGAAAGGCGTGAGCCTCGTCGAGGCCGCGGGCCTGCCCGAGGTCGTCTGCACCGTTTGGTCGAACGTCTTCATGCTGGCCGGACTCCGCGAAGGCGAATCATTCCTGGTGCACGGCGGTTCGAGCGGAATCGGCACGATGGCGATCCAGCTCGCCAAGGCGCACGGCGCGCGAGTGCTGTGCACCGCGGGCAGCGAGGAAAAGCTCGAACGCTGCCGCGAGCTCGGTGCCGACATCGCCATCAACTACCGCACCGAGGATTTCGTCAAAGCGGCCCGGCCGGTCGATGTCATCCTGGACAACATGGGCGCCGAATATCTGGCGCGTAACGTGGAGACCCTGGGCACCGGGGGCCGGCTCCTGATCATCGGCTTCCAGAGCGGCGCCCGGGCCGAGCTGAACCTCGGCAAGCTCATGAGCCGGCGCGCGTCGATACAGTCGACGGGGTTGCGGTCCCGGCCACGCGAAGAGAAGGCTGAGATCGTCGCCTCGGTGCGCGAGCACGTGTGGCCGCTGCTGGAGTCGGGGGCCGTGCGCCCGATCACGGATCGGACGGTCCCGATGCACGATGCGGCCGCCGCGCACCGCATCCTGGAAGAAAGCACCCACATCGGCAAGATCCTCCTCACGGTGGGAAACTGAGGCCCCATGAACAATCCACTGAACAGCAACCAGGACCCGCATATCGTCGTCGTCGGCCAGAACGGCATGGCGACGGCCTCCGGTGAGGACGGTGAGTCGGAGGAGCGCTCGGTCGCCGAGATGGTCGAGCAGCCGGCCAAGGTCATGCGCATCGGCAGCATGATCCGGCAACTGCTCGAAGAGGTCCGGCAGGCACCGCTCGACGAGGCCAGCCGGGCCCGGCTGGCGGAGATCCACCAGCGTTCGATCAAGGAGCTGGAGGACGGGCTCGCGCCGGAGCTCATCGAAGAGCTCGAGCGCATCGCGCTGCCGTTCACCACCGACAACACCCCCAGCGAGGCCGAGCTACGGGTTGCCCACGCGCAGCTCGTCGGCTGGCTCGAAGGCCTGTTCCACGGCATTCAGACCACGTTGTTCGCCCAGCAGATGGCGGCTCGTGCCCAGCTCGAGCAGATGCGCCGCGCGCTGCCTCCCGGCGCGATCCCGCAAGAGGACAGCGCCCCCGGCCGCGCCTCCGGCCCGTACCTATAGTTCCTCGGGAAACAGTTCTTCGATGGTGCGGGCAACGCCGTCATCGTCGTTGCCCGCCACCGTACGGCCCACCGCGGAGAGCACCTGCGGGTGCGCGTTGGCGACCGCGTAGGACCGGCCCGCCCACATGAGCATCGGCAGGTCGTTGGGCATGTCGCCGAACGCCGCGACGTCGGCGGAGGCGATGCCGTGCTCGTCGCACAGCTCCGCGAGCGAGCTGGCCTTGGACACACCCGGCGCGCTCATCTCGACGAGCCGGCGGCCGTTGGAGTGGGTCGGCAGCACGACCTCGCCGACCAGGTCGGTGACGGCGGCGAGCAGCGCGTCGGCGTCGAGTTCGGGATGGCGGGCCAGCAGCTTGGCGGCCGGCCGCGTCATCAGCTCCTTCAGTGCGATCGAGTCGTCGCGCTCGGCGTTGTCCCAGCCGGACAGCTCATAGCCGCGCGCGTACTGGATGCCGTTCTCGTACTCCACCGCGAAGCCCAGATCGGGTAGGGCGGCGTTCAGCGTCTCGATCGCGGTGCGCAGCGCCTCGGCGGTCATCAGGTGCGAGCGGATCACCCGCTCGTCGTGCAGGTCGTACACCAGGGCGCCGTTGGCGCAGATCGCGACGCCGCGATGTCCCACGGCCTCGGCGACCGGGTGGATCCAGCGTGGCGGCCGGCCGGTGACCATGACGAGCATGGCCCCGGCCCGCTCCACTCTGGCGAACGCCTTGACGGTGCGCTCGGACACCGTGCCGTCGCTGCGTACGGTCGTGCCGTCCAGGTCGGTCGCGATCAGGCGCGGGGACGTCATTTCGCGACGGGCTCGAGCACTTCGCGACCGAGGAACCGCTGGAGTGCCTTGGGCACGAGTACCGAACCGTCGGCCTGCTGGTGGTTCTCCAGGATCGCGACGATCCACCGGGTCGTGGCCAGCGTGCCGTTGAGCGTCGCCACCGGGCGGGTGCGGCCGTTGCCGTCGCGGTGACGCACCGACAGGCGGCGCGCCTGGAAGTCGGTGCAGTTGGAGGTGGAGGTCAGCTCGCGGTAGCGCTTCTGGGTCGGCACCCACGCCTCGCAGTCGTACTTGCGGGCCGCGCTCGTGCCCAGGTCGCCGCCCGCGGTGTCGATCACGCGGTAGGGCAGCTCGACCTTGGCGAGCATCTCCTTCTCCCACTCCAGCAGGCGCAGGTGCTCCTCGTGCGCGTCCGCCGGGTCGCAGTAGGAGAACATCTCCACCTTGTCGAACTGGTGCACCCGGATGATGCCGCGGGTGTCCTTGCCGTACGACCCGGCCTCGCGGCGGAAGCAGGAGGACCAGGCGACGTAGCGCCGCGGGAGATCGCTGATGATCTCGTTCATGTGGTAGCCGGCCAGGGGCACCTCGGAGGTGCCGACGAGGTAGAGGTCTTCCTGGGGCAGCTGGTAGACCTCGGCGGCGTGCGCGCCGAGGAAGCCGGTGCCCTCCATCGCCTCGGGCTTGACCAGCACGGGCGGGACCATCGCGGTGAAGCCGTACCCGATGGCCTGCTCCATCGCGAGGTTGAGCAGGGCGAGCTGGAGCTGGGCGCCGACACCGGTCAGGTAGAAGAACCGGGCGCCGGCGACCTTGGCCCCGCGCTCCATGTCGATCGCGCCGAGCGCCTCGCCGAGCTCCAGATGATCTTTGGGCTCGAAGGCGAAGGTCGGCGGGGTGCCGACGGTCTCCAGTACGACGTAGTCCTCCTCGCCGCCGGCCGGAGCGCCCTCCTCGACGATGTTCGGCACCGTGCGCAGGAGCTCGGTCAGCTCCTGGTCGAGCCGCTGCGCCTCGGCGTCGGCCTCCTTGACCTGCTGGGCGAGCTCCTTGGCCCGGTCGAGGAGCTTCTGGCGCTCGTCGCCCTGGGCCTTGGAGACCGACCGTCCGAAGGACTTCTGCTCCGCCCGCAGCGACTCGAACGAACTCAGCGCGGACCGCCGCCGCTCGTCCAGGTCGAGCAGCCGCTCGACGACGGTGTCGTCCTCGCCTCGGGCGCGCTGGCTCACACGCAGCCGCTCCGGGTCGTCACGAAGGGTTCGCAGGTCGATCACAGGCACGAGGTTACCCGGACGTCCTTGGCCTCCGCGCCCCGATAACCTCCGATCGGCGATCAGCGGACGTCGACATAGTCGCCGGAACCGGTCACCGCCAGGTACGAAGAGCCTCCCGAGTACGTCGCGCGCCAGGTACCGTCCTTGGCGGCCTTGAACCCGTGGGCGAAGTGTCCGGTGGAAGTCGTCTTCGCGCTTCCCTCGTACGTCCAGGTCGTGGCGCCCTTGGCCTGGAAGTAGATCTTCACGCTCTGGCCGGAGAAGGCCTTCCAGGCGGTCGTGTCACGCTTCAGCGTGCCGCTCACCGTGATCGTCCTGCCCTTGCGCACCGGCTCGGGCGAAGCGTTGAACGACGAGATCGCCGTCCGGTAGCGCACGTCCACATAGTCGGAACCGCTCGTGGCGGGCAGCTCCCCGGCTCCGGGCATCTCGGTGGTGTCGACACGCCAGTAGCCGTCGCGCACCGCCGGAGTGGTGATCTTGAAGTAGCCGTCGGCGTCCGGGTCGACGCCGTACAGGTCCGTCCACTTCTTGCCGTCGGTGGAGAACTGCAGCAGAGGCGAACTCGTCCCCGGCTCGGTGGACCCGTCCGCCCGGTACCGCACCACACGGCCGGTGGCGGTGATCGTGTTGCCCTTGCCCACCGGCTCGGGCGCGGCGTTGAAACCGATGACCGCCGTACGGTGGTCGGCGACCATGACGCCGCTGTCCGCCCGCGCGCCGAGATACGGGCCGTACCCGTCGCCCGCCGGACCGCGGTCGTAGACGTAGGGCGTCTCCACGTGCCAGTAGCCCTCGCCGGGCACCGTGGCGGGCACGCTGTAGGAGCCGTCGGCGGCCGTGAGCCCCTGCGCGATCTGGGTGGCCGGATCCGCACCACCGGTGTCAGGCTGGAAGAAGACCTTCACCACCTGACCCGCGACGCCGGTCGCCCCTCCGTCCGGCATGACACGTTCGAGGCGCCCGGTGACCTTCACCTGCGCGCCGACCACGGACGGCGCCGGGTCGAACGCCATCGAGATCCGGGTCTTGGCGGGAAGAACGTGCAGAAAGACGCCGGGAGTGACGAGCGCGTACCGGTGGTCCGCGTTCCCCTGGAAGTGCGCTCCCGCGTTCCCCTCGACCATCGTCGGATGCTCCCCGGTCGTCCCCAGAGTCACCGGGGCCGTGAACCGGCCGTCCGCGTCCGTGTTCACGTACTCCAGGCAGACCTCGTCCTTGCGCAGGCAGACGCGCGCGTCCGGCAGGCCCTCCTCCGTACCGCCGGCGTCGGTGTAGACCAGGCGGCCCGTGTACGTGACCGTGGGATGGTCGACGTCGACGGCGGTCGGGTTGATCGAGAACTCGCTGAAGCGCGTCGGCGCCGGGGTGCCGTCGGCGCTCGCCGGCACCTGGGCGGCGGCCACGACGACGACGGCCGCGAAGACGGCTCCAAGAGCTTTGAACACACGCGTCTCCAAGGGGTAGGGGCGGTGATCCCCTAGGTGACGCGGGCGCCGGGCCGGGCGTTGCCCACCGTCCGGACACGGTTTGATCACATACGAGGAGTTACAGGTCGCGGCCGGAGCGGATGGCCGACAGCCAGGCGGACGCCTCGGCGAAGTCGTCGTCGTGGGTGCCGCGGCGGATCTCCGGGCGCACCCTGTCGGCGCGCGGGTAGCTGCCGAGGAAGCGGATGTCGGCGCAGACGCGGCGCAGGCCGATGAGCGCCTCGCCGACCCGGGCGTCCGCGACGTGGCCCTCGCAGTCGATCCAGAAGCGGTAGCGGCCGAAGCCGTCTCCGGTCGGGCGCGACTGGATCAGGGTCAGGTTGACGCCGCGCACCGCGAACTCGGTGAGGAACTCCAGCAGCGCGCCGGGGTGGTCGTCGGTGAGGTACGCCATCAGGGAGGTGCGGTCGGCGCCGGTCGGGGCGTCGGGCGGGCCGGGGCGGCGTACGAGCACGAACCTCGTGACCGCGCCGGAGTGGTCGGCGATGCCCTCGGCGGCGGCGACGAGGCCGTAGCGCCGCCCGGCGATGGGGGCGGCGATCGCCGCGTCGAAGCTCGAGGTCGGGTCGGAGACCTCCATGGCGGCGCCGGCGGTGGAGGTGCCGGTCGACACGTCGGCCTCCGGCAGGGTCGCGGCGAGCCACTTGCGGCACTGGGCGTAGGCATGCGGGTGGGTGCAGATCCGCTTGATGTCGCCCAGCCCCGTGCCGGGGCGCACGAGCAGGGAGAACTCCACGGGGATCAGGACCTCACCCGCGATGATCAGCGCGTCGCCGTCGGCGAGGTCGTCGACCGTCGTGGTGACCGGGCCCTCGACGGAGTTCTCCAGGGGGACCATCGCGGCGTCGGCGTCGCCACGGCGTACGGCGTCGAGGGCCGCCGGGACGGTGGCGAACGGCTCACGGGACGCCTCGGCCGCCTCGGGCAACGTGAGAAGGGCCGCCTCGGTGAAGGTGCCCTCGGGCCCGAAATAGGCGAACCGCGTGCCGGCCACGGCACTGTGACGTGGGTCGATCACGAAAGTTCCCCTCTGCCCTGATCCGGTCCGGTGCGATTTCAGGTTACGGGCTGCCATGGACCGGCAGGGCCGTTATGAGGGGGAAGAGGGCTGTCCGTTGACGCGGACGTCGAGCCGCTCGTCGAGCCGGATGGCCGGACCCCGGCCGAGCCGGGCGGCGCGGACGACGTGGTCCTCCTCCGGAGACAGCACCTGCTGGCTGCGCCCGCCCTGGATCACCCGGGCGTACGTGCGGGCCTCGGTGCGGCCGTTGATCGAGGTGAGCACGATGCCGTCGCCCAGGGCGTTGAGCATCGCCACGGAGAAGGACAGCCCGGCGGAGGACTCCTTCAGCGCGTCGTAGTGCACGATCGCGACGTCGCGGACGGCGCGGTTGTCGCCGGCGCCGGAGGTCACCTGGAGTTGACGCCGCATCATCTCCGCGCACTCCTCGAACGCCTGCACCGCGCGCTTGCGCGCGGTCAGACCCGCGTAGAGGCCCAGGCCGCCGAGGATGATGCCGATCAATGCCAGAGTGATGTGGATCACGAATTGAGCGTACCCACCCTGGGCTCATTACGCGAGGTGTCCGGGCCGTCACTTTGCGAATCAATGGGGTACCGGCGAATCCGCCACAAGACGACCAAGAGCACCACCGCCCCCAGGCCGTACGCGTCCTGGACGATCCGGCCGGCGAACCGGGGCCCGATGTGGTGCGCCAGCATGGTGATCCCCCACCAGGGCACCTCCAGCACGTAGAAGAGCCAGACGCCGGCGGCGAGCGCGATGCGGCGCAGGCCGCGTCCGTCCCCGACGATCGCGCCGAGGACCATGACCAGCCACGCGAGGTGGTGGATCCAGGAGACCGGCGACACCAGCACGGCGATCAGCCCGGTGATCGCGATGCCGCGGATCTCGTCGCCGTCCCGCCAGGCGGCGCGGGCGGCGTGGAAGCCGATGTAGGCGACGATCGCGACGCAGACCAGCCAGATCAGCGACGTCACGGCGTCCGGCCAGTACAGGCGCAGCAGCATGCCGCGGATCGACTGGTTGGTGGTGCCGTTGTTGGAGCCGAGCCGATCGCTGTCGAACAGCGCGCGGAACCAGTAGTCGGCCGAGTCGGCGGGCAGGACGAGGAAGGTCAGGAGCGTCGCCGCCACGGCCGCGACGGCGGCGTGAATCGCCTCGCGCCGCCGGCCGGTGATCAGGAAGTAGAGCACGAACACCCCGGGCACCAGCTTGATCGCGGTGGCCAGCCCGACCAGGACGCCGCGCGGCCAGCGGGTGCGCGCGGGGGCGACGTCCGCCACGCACATGGCCACGAGCATGATGTCGACCTGCCCGAACCGCACCTGGTCCCGCAGCGGCATGGCGTACGCGCAGAGCGCGACGAGCACCCCGACCATGATCGGCGCCCACGGCCGGATCCGGCCGAGCAGCCGGGCGAAGGAGTACCGCACGACCAGGGTCATGGCGACGAAGATCAATGCCGTCCACAGCCACTGGGCGACGGTCCACGGGACCAGGGCGAGCGGCACGGCCAGCAGCACCGCGAACGTCGGGTAGGTGAACGGGAGGAGCTGCGGCGGCTGGGTCAGGAAGTCATAGACCGGAGCCCCGCGCAGCACGGCCTGCCCGCCCGAGCGGTAGACGTCCAGATCGACGAGCCGCTGATCAGGCTGGTTCGTCAGCCAGTGCAGGACGAGGGGCGCGACCGCGACGGCGGCGATGGCGAACGCCACTGTGACGATCACCGCCCCGCGTATCGTCCTTCGTTCACCCATGTGTCCATCCTGTCCCGCGTCCGCGACTAGCCTGGGGACGTCCCAGACATGGAGGTGATCGTGGCACAGCCGCGCAATGCGGGACGTCGCCACAGAAAAGGTGCAGCGGTCGCGTTGCTCCTTCTCACGACCGTGGCGTTGGCTCTCCTGCCCGCCATGGCACCGGCGGCGTCGGCGAGCGCCCCGCCCAGCGGCCACGTCGTGCTGATCGGCGTGCCCGGGCTCCAGTGGGGCGACATCAACGCTACCGCCACGCCGAACCTCGCCAGGCTCGCCACGCAGGGCTCCGCCGCCGCCCTGTCGGTCAAGACGGTCGGCCCGCACACGTGCCCGATCGACGGCTGGCTCACGGTCTCCGCGGGACAGAGATCACAGCTTCGCCACGGCAGCTGCGGCCTGCCGCCGGCGCCCGAGGGCAGCGCCGTCCCCGGATTCGCCGCCATGCGCGACGACAATGCACACAACAAATACAAGTCGCGCGTCGGCCTGCTCGGCGACGCGGTGCACCGCGCCGGCGGCTGCACGATGGCGGTCGGTCCGGGCGCGGTCCTCGGCGCCGCCGACAGCGCCGGCCGGGTCGACGGATACGTCCCCTCGACCGAGCAGATCCCGGCCGACGGGCTCTCCCGGTGCGCGCTCACCGTGGTCGACGTCGACGACGTCGTCCACGCCTACATCGACGCCGGCGTGGACGTGAACGGCCACCAGGCGAACGTGACGGCCAAGAAGCGCGCGGCGGCGGTGAAGACCGCCGACGACCAGATCGGCCAGGCGCTGACCACCCTGCCGCCGAACACCACCGTGCTGGTCGCGGGCCTGTCCGACGCCAACGTCATCGCCCACCTGCGGGTCGCGATCGCCAGTGGCCCCGGGTACTCCTCCCGCTACCTGACCGCCGACTCCACCCGGACCGGCGGCCTGGTCACGCTGACCGACGTCACCGCGACGATCCTGCACTCCCTCGGCCTGAAGCAGCCGAGCGACGCGGTCGGCACGCGGTGGCGCGACGGCGGCGCCAAGCCGCACTCCGTCGCCACGCTCGCCGACCGGCTGAACGACAAGGACGTCCAGGCGCAGGTCTACCGGGGCGTCCTGTCGTCCTTTTACCTCGCGCTCGTGATCGTGCAGGTGGCCCTGTACGCGTTCGGGCTGTTCGCCCTCAGGCGCAAACAGCGCCGCCTCCTGACGGCGGCCCGGGTCGCCGCGCTGGCGGGCGCCGCGCTGCCCGCGGCGACGTTCCTCGCCAACGTGATCCCGTGGTGGTCCTCCGGGCACCCGGCGGTCGTCATGGTCACCGGCGTGCTCGTCTCCATCGCCGTGATCACCGCCGTCGCCCTCGCCGGGCCGTGGCGCCGTTCGATCACCGGCGCGGGTGCCGTCGTCGGCGCCGTGACGGCCCTGGTGCTGACGCTCGACGTGCTCACCGGCAGCCACCTGCAGACGTGCAGCATGCTCGGGTACACGCCGGTGGTCGCCGGCCGCTTCTACGGCTTCGGCAACATCCCGTGGGCCCTGTGGGTGACCGGCCTGATCATCGTGACCGGGGCGGTGGCCGGATGGCTGCTGGGCTCGGGCCGCCGGGCCGCGGCGACGGCGGTCGTGATCGGCGCCGGGGTGCTGGGCCTGGTGATCGACGGCGCGCCGTTCGCCGGTGCCGACTTCGGCGGCATCATCGCGATCTTCCCCGGGTTCGCCGTGTTCGCCCTGATGATCGCGGGCCGGCGGATCCGGCTGTCGCGGCTGCTGGCGGTGCTGGCCGTGGGGGCGGTCGTGGTGCTGGGCGTGGCGTTCCTCGACTCGTTGCGGGCCGAGCCCACCCACATCGGGGAGTTCTGGAAGAGCCTGATGAACGGGGACGGCGGCACGGTCGTGTTCCGCAAGTTCCGCGGCATGGTCGGCACCTTCGTCAACTGGGAGCTGACGCTCATCGCGGTGGCCGCCGTAGCCTTCCTGATCTTCGCGCTGCTGCGCCCGACGGCCCTGCGCGCCGCCGTGCTGCAGACCGCCTACGAGCGGGCGCCCGCGCTGCGGCCGACGCTCGTCGCCGCGCTGGTCACGGCGGGGGCCGGCATGCTGGTCAACGACTCCGGGGTGGCGATCCCGGCGCTGGCGTTCACCGTGGCGATCCCGCTGGCGCTCGCGGCGAGCATCCAGGCGATTGGGCCCGAGGAGACCAGCGCGCCGCCGCCGCGATCAGAGCGATCAGAGTCAGCGTCAGCGCCCAAGGCGTGACCTGGGCCCGTACGACCGTGACGAGCCAGTCGAGGTCGTGCGGCAACCCGGCGTGCCGGGGGTCCCGGGCGGGCAGGTAGGCCAGGGCCAGCACGCCGGTGCGCACCAGCAGCAGCCCGTCGAACCGCGACCAGGCCAGCAGCGCGACCGTCGCCCAGCCGAGCCCGTCGTACCAGGGCAGGGCGTACGGGGCGGCGAACAGCCAGGCCAGCGAGAGCGCGGCGGCGACGCGGAACGTCTCGTCGCCGACCGGGTCGGCCAGGCCGCCGACGTGCGGCCGGGGCAGTGCGCGCAGCAGCAGCACGAGGAGCACGAGCGTCAGCAGCACCGAGCCGAGCCGTACGCCCGAGCGTGGCATGGTGACCAGCAGGCCACCGCCCGTGCCGGCCAGCAGGTGCCAGGGCGTGGCCAGCGACACCGACTTGGAGGCCCGGCCGAGCTGGTCGAGCGAGTGCGGGCCCGCCATGAGGTAGGCCAGGCCGGTGACGGCCGCCGCGGAGGCGCACAAGGCCGCGGCGCGCGCCACGGTCGGCCCCAGGCCGGTGCGGTGCCCGGTCTCGCCGGTGCCGCGCGCGCGCCACCACTCGCTCACGAGCACCAGGAGCGGACCGCCGCCCGCGATGGCGACATTGATCTTGATCGCGGCGCCCGCCCCGATGAGGACGCCCGCGGACACGCAGCGGCTCAGGCCACGGCCGTCGCCCGGCCGGGGCCGCAGCGGATCGGGCATCCCGAAGACCACCAGCCCGGCCACCGCGAACGCGATCGCCAGCACATCGTTGTGGGCGCCGCCGACGAGCTCGAAGAGCAGCAGCGGGTTGGCGATCCAGAGCAGGACGGCACGGAGCTCGCGGGCGGGGTCGCCGCGTACGGTCCGGTAGAGCAGCAGGCCGACGGCCACGAAGGCGAGCGCGTTGGTCAGCGACATGACGAACACGGTCAGCCGCACCGACGCGCCGCCGACCAGCGAGGCGAACGTCTGCTGGGCGGTGGCGATCGGCCCGTACACGGTCGGGGTGTCGCGCCAGTCCTGCACGGCGCGGGCGACCGGGTCGGCGGGCAGGCTCCGCGCGGTCGTGACGTACGGGTCGTTGCCGGTGACGGCCATCCGCCCGTACGCGGCGTAGTTGAGGTGGTCGGCGGAGCCGACCGGCGGCATCAGCGCGAACGCCCCGGCGGCGATGATGCCGGCGGCCAGCAGCAGGCGCGGCCGGAAGATCCAGCCGCGGCGTGCCGCGAGCGCGCACAGGGCCACGCCGGCGACGGAGAGGACGACGCCGGCGACGGTGAGACCGATGACGAGGTACGGGGAGGGGTGGACGACCAGGGAGTACGGGGGCTGGCCGGCGCCGCCGGGCAGGGCGGGCTCCATGACGGAGGGGCCGAGCAGGGCGACGAGCAGGAAGCACGTCAGGCCGGCGGCGCTCAGGCCCAGCCCGGCCGGGCCGCGGCGGTCACGGCGCGCCGTGGGGACGCCGGGCCGGTGCGGCGGCGCGGCGGAGGCCTCTCCCGTACGGCTCGGGGACGGACGATCCAGTGAGCCGAAACGGTCCGCGGGCTCCCCGGGCCGATGCGGCGGCACGGCGGCCACCTCTCCCATACGGCTCGGCGACGAACGATCCAGTGAGCCAAAACGGTCCGCGGGCTCCCCGGACCGGTGCGGCGGCACGGCGGCCACCTCTCCCGTACGGCTGGTGAGCGGACGGTCCGGTGGGGCGGAGCGGTCCGCGGGTTCGCCAGCCGGTGATTCCGGCTCGGCGGAGACCGCGGGCGGGGTGGTGCCGGCGGGTGGGGGCAGGTCAGCGTCCGGCACGGCGCAGGCGGTCCCGTTGCCTGGCCACGGCCGGCTCGCGGGCCGCCAGGGCGCGCCCGACGTCGCGGAACTGGCGGGCGCGGTGCAGCTGGGCGCGCCAGTCGGTGCCGGTGGCGCGGTGCGCGAGCGGCACCTCGACCTCGGTGATCCGGAAGCCCTTGCGCAGCAGGTCGACGGTGAGGCCGGTCTCGACGCCGAAGCCCGGCGCGAGCGGCAGGGCCGCCTCGAAGGCCGCGCGGGTCATGCATCGCTGGCCGTTGAGCGGCTGGGACGCCGACCAGCCGGTGAGCCGCTTGATGCCGTCGCGCGACAGGCGTACGACGAAGCCGTGTCCGCCGAGCTTGACCAGCTCGGTGAAGACCGCGATGGTCATGTCGGCGGACCCGTCGCGTACCGGCTCGACGAGCGGGCCGGCCTGCTTGGCGGTCTCGCCCAGGTCGGCGTCCAGGAAGAGCAGGTGACGCGGCACGTCGCCGTCGAGAAGACGCACGGCGGACGCGCCGGTCTCCATGGCCGCGGCCTTGCCGCGGTTGCGCGAGTGCCGGACGACCTTCGCGCCCCCGCCCTCGGCGATCCGCGCCGTCGCGTCCGTGGATCCGTCGTCCACGACGACCACCAGGTCGACGCCCGGTAGTGTCGCGGCGGCCTCCACGGTCGCGCCGATGCGGTCCTGCTCGTCCTTGGCCGAGATGATCACGGCCGTGTCGGCCTGGATGTCCGCCTGCATGATGGCGATGGTAGTGGCGGCTACGTCCGTCCGAAGGCAGGTACGGCATCGTGCACGGAGAACACCGTGTCAAGGCCGGTGACCTGGAGAATCCTGCGGACCGCCGAACGCGGCGCGGCGAGTTCGAGCGAACCACCGTGCTCACGCATGCGTTTCATGGCCGAGAGCAGGACGTTCATGCCGGTCGAGTCGCAGAACTCGACCCCGCTGAGGTCCACGACGAGCCGGCTGACTCCGTCGCGCACGAGCGCGGCCAGCTCCGTTTGCAATCTAGGTGCCGTATAGAGATCGACCTCGCCGTAGACCGAGACGACGGCGTGACCTCCCTGAGATGCAGTCGAGATCTTTAGCTCCACGAGCCGCACACTAGCGTCCCCTGCTCGGGGGAACCAGAGGCGAGCCAGATTAGGGACTGTCCGTTGCCCGGCGGTGGGGTGTCCTTTGCCTGAACGCTGCGCAGTTTTCCGCATTTAACCCGACATTTATAAATTGTTCCGACGCAGGTCAGGGCACATCTAGATCATCTCTGCTCCGGGGACCCGATGTGCGGGATTTCGCCCACCGGCGCGTCGCGCTTAAGGGAAGCTAGATGCCGTGGGTAATGGCGATGCGGGCCCGTCGCGCGCCGCGCGGAAGGCGGGGCGGGCACGGTGACCGGCGGCAGGCTCGACGATCCGCGGCGCGCCCGGCTGCGCGAGCGCCTGGAGATCATCCGGACCCGTTCCCAGAAGTCCACTTCGTGGCGGTCCGTCACGCATTACTTCTCGGGGCTGATCAACCGCGAGGGCGTCGTGCCGGTGAAGGCCCGGCTCTCGCGCGAGGACCTGCGGTTCCTCGCCTCCGCCCGCGACGAGGTGATCGCCTTCGCCGACCTGGGCCTGCGGCTGCTCGACCTGCACCAGCCGCGCGACGCGGGCGGCATCTCCAGCGACCCGGCCAGCCCGATCCGCCGCTGCCGGGCATGCATGTGGCGCTGGCCGTGCCCGACCATTCGCGCCGTCGAGGAGTCGGTGGGCCGGCCGCCCGGCACCTGAGCAGGCGGCCGGCCCGGTGTGGATCAGCCGTCGCGGCCCTGGCGGACGCCGATCTGCGCGTCCCGGCCGGTGACGCCGAGCGTGCCGGCGCCCCAGCCCTGCGAGCCGGTGGCGGTGACGCCCGAGGCGGTGCCGCCCAGGTAGGTCACCGCGCCGTCGGTGCCGTTCTCCTTCGGGGAGCCGCCGATCACGTCGGCGTAGCCGTCCTTGTTGACGTCGGTCAGGTTGACCGTCCAGCCGAGCTCGTCATCGGCCTCGGCCGCACCGGGCACCCCGGCCGTGTCCTGCGAGACCGCCTGCGAGGCGGTGCCGGTCAGGCCGGACGCGCCGCCGTACAGCAGGAAGAACTCGCCCGCGTGCGACTGCGACGTGACGGTCTTGTACGGCGCGCCGACCGCCAGGTCGGCCTTGCCGTCCTTGTTCACGTCACCGGCCGCCACCGAGTAGCCGAACCGGTCGCCGGCCACGGCCGTCTCCGGCACGTTGTCGCTGTCCTGCGTGAGCGTGGTCGTCGTGCCGAGGGTGACGTCGGCGTCGCCCTTGTAGACCTTCACGTGGCCGCCGACGCCTTCACTCTCGTCGGCGCCGCCGACCGCGATGTCGCCGTACCCGTCACCGTCGAAGTCGCCCACGGCGACACTGTTGAGGCTGGTGGCCGCCGTGTTCGCGTGGGACAGGCCCGTGTCGGTGAAGTTGTGCCACACGTCGAACCCGGAGGTCGGCGCCACGGTCTGCTGCCAGCCGAGGACCAGGTCGGGCTTCCCGTCGCCGTCGACGTCACCGGCCGCCAGGATGAACCCGGTGGTGGTGCTGTCCGCGGCGGCCGCCGTCGCGGCCTTCTTGCCCTTGCGGACCGTCTGGGCGTGGGGGGCGGGCGGCAACGCCCGCCCGGGCGGGGTGGTGGTGCTCTTGGCCGCGACGGCCGGCGGACCCGGGTTGTGGAACGGGTAGAACGCGTTGATGCCGGGCACTCCGTCCACCCAGTCGGTGTGGCCGTCACCGTCGAAGTCGGCCGCGACCAGCGAGTAGCCGAACCGGTGGTCCGCGCCGGGGCTGTCGGGTTCGTTGAGGGCCTGTGAGTCGCTGCCGGTCAGCCCGGACGACGAGCCCCACAGGATCGTCTCCGAACCGGCGTTGGAGCCCGCGGTGGTGTCCTCGTCCGGCGCGCCGACGATCAGGTCGGCGTACCCGTCCTCGTCGTAGTCGAAGGACGTGAGTGAGAACCCGAAGTGGTCGGCCTTTTCCGCGACGCCCGGCACACCGGCGGTGTCCTGCGAGATGACCTGCTTCTTGGCGGTGTTCGGCCCGGACGCCGAGCCGTACACGATCGTCACGAAGCCCGCGGTCGTGAGGCTGCCGACGGTGCCGTAGGGGCTGCCCAGCGCCAGGTCGGGGTACCCGTCGCCGTTGAAGTCGTACGGCTTCGCCCCGGCCGGCGCGGCCTTCACCGCGGCCTGTGCCGTGCTCGGAGCGGCGGACGCGTGAGCCGTGCCGGCCACGCCCGCCGCGCCCAGTGCGGTGACCGCGGTGACGGCCAGCGCGCGCGAGAAAACGCGTACTTTCACCAAACCTCCTCAGATTGCCGCTCGCGATGGCGAGTGGCGATCAAGAAGACGTTGGAGGTATCTGGCGGGTTTACTGGTTGAAAATGGCCGAAATCGGACGCCCTGCCGCCGAGTGCTCCGAACCCGGCGGCAGGACCCGGTCCGTCGTCAGCCGATCCGGCCGATGACGCGTCCGAGCTGGGCGCCCTTGCCGGAGACACCGACCGTCCCCGCGCCGAAGGTCGCGGAGCCGGTTCCGGTCACGCCGGAGGTTCCGCCCTTGAGCACGCTCACGCAGCCGTCGAGGGAGTTCTCCCCCGAGGCCCCGGCGATCAGGTCGGCGTAGCCGTCACCCGTGATGTCCAGCAGGCTCACCCCGGTGCCGAACGCGTCGTCGGTCTCGGCCGAGCCCGGAACGCCGGAGGTGCTCTGCGAGACCGCCTGCGAACCGGTGCCGGTCAGCCCGTCGGTCCCGCCGTACAGCACGATGGCCTCGCCGGCCCGCGCCGCGCCGCTGACGGTGCGTCCGGGCACGCCGACCGCGAGGTCGGCCTTGCCGTCCTTGTTCACGTCCCCGGCCGACAGCGACGTGCCGAACTTGTCGCCCAGCGCGGTGGCGCCCGGCACCCCGGCGGTCTCCTGGTTGACCAGGTACGAGGCGTCCATGGCGACGTCGGCGCCGCCCGGGAAGACCACCAGGTGGCTGTGCGCGCGCCCGCTGTCGTCGGCCGCGCCGGCGGCGACGTCCGCGTAACCGTCGCCGTTGAAGTCGCCCGCCGCGAGCCCGTCGAGCTTGGTGAGCACCTCCTTCGCCGGGTCCTGGGAGACGGCGGAGATGTCGGTCCACACGTCGAAGCCGTACTGGTACTTGGCCTCCGCCTTGGAGTTGCGCCAGCCCACGATCAGGTCGAGGCGGCCGTCGCCGTTGACGTCACCGCCGACCGGGACCAGGGCGTCGAGCGTGGTCGCGGCCGCCGCGTGGATCCCCTTCTGGGAACCGCGCACCGGCCGCCCCTTGGCCGCCGGACGGAACGTCCGCGCCGCGGCGGCGGCGCGCAGGTTCTGCGACGACGTGGTGAACGTCCAGAAGTAGGCGTCGCCGGGCGAGGTGTCCACCCAGTCGGTCAGACCGTCACCGTCGAAGTCTCCCGTGGTCACCGAGAAACCGAACCGGTGGTTCGCGCCGGCGTTCGACGGCTCGGCCATGGTCTGCGAGCCGGTGCCGGTCAGCCCCGACTTGCTGCCCCACAGGATCGTCTCGGACCCGGCGTTCGTGCCGGCGGTCGTGTCCTCGTCCGGGGTGCCCACGAGCAGGTCCGCGTACCCGTCCCGGTCGTAGTCCAGGGACGCAAGGGAGTACCCGAAGTGGTCGGTCTTCTCGGCGGCCCCCGGCACGCCGCTGGTGTTCTGGCTGATGACCTGCTTCTTCGCGGTGTTCGCGCCCGACGTCGAGCCGTACACGATCGTCACGAAGCCCGCGCTCGTCAGGCTCCCGACCTTGCCGTACGGGTCGCCGAGCGCCAGGTCGGCGTAGCCGTCGCCGTTGAAGTCGTACGGCTTGGCCCCCGTCGCCGCCGCCTTCACCGTCGTCGCCCGCACCGTCGTGCCGGCCGAGACGACGGACGCGTGCGCCACGCCGGTCGTTCCCGCCGCCCCCAACGCGGTGACCGCCGCGGCGGCCAACGCTCGCGAGAAAACGCTGCTTCTCACTCAAGCCCTCCTAAGGCCTCGCCGCGCGCGATGGCGCGCGGCTTACAAAGGACGTCGGAGGTTTCAAGTCGGTTTACGCCCGTACGCAGGTGGTTCGCGTTCTTACGGAAGTGCTACGGCATACCTCCGTCGCGGGACGCCGCCCGGACCGGGTGGTTAGCGTGCGGCCATGCGTGTACTCGTGACCGGCTCCTCCGGCTTCATCGGCTCCCACGTCGTGGACGCGCTGCGGGACGGCGGCCATGACGTGCGCACTCTCGACCTGCGCTCGGGCCAGGACGTACGCGACGAGGCCACCGTCTCCGGTCGGCTCGACGGGGTCGACGTGGTCTGCCACCAGGCGGCCAAGGTCGGGCTGGGCGTGGACGTCTCCGACCTGCCCGGCTACGCGTCCGCGAACGTCGTGGGCACTGCCGTGCTGCTCGCCGCGATGGCGCGGGCGAACTGCCGGCGGCTCGTGCTGGCCTCGTCGATGGTGGTGTACGGGGAGGGCGCCTACGACTGCGCCGCGCACGGCCGCGCACGGCCCGGGCCGCGCGACGAGGCCGACCTGGCCGCCGGACGGTTCGCGCCCCGCTGCCCGTCGTGCGGCGCGGCGCTGACGCCGGGCACGGTCGGTGAGGACGCGCCGGCCGATCCGCGCAACGCCTACGCCGACACCAAGCTCGCCCAGGAGCACCTCGCCGCGTCGTGGGCGCGCGCGACGGGAGGCTCGGTGACCGCGCTGCGCTACCACAACGTGTACGGCCCGCGGATGCCGCGCGACACCCCGTATGCCGGTGTCGCCGCGATCTTCCGGTCCCGTCTCGAACGCGGAGAGGCGCCGCGGGTCTTCGAGGACGGCGGCCAGCGGCGCGACTTCGTGCACGTACGCGACGTGGCGCGGGCCAACGTGCTGGCGCTGTCGGCCGCGCCGTACGCCGCCGGCGCCCTGCGGGCGTACAACGTGGCGAGCGGCGAGCCGCACACGATCGAGGAGATGGCGATCGCCCTGGCCAAGGCGTACGGCGGCCCACAGCCGGTGGTGACCGGGGAGTACCGGCTCGGGGACGTCCGGCACATCGTCGCGGCACCGGAGCGCGCCGCGGCCGAGCTGGGGTTCCGCGCCTCGATCTCCTTCGCCGACGGGATGGCGGAGTTCGCAGAGGACAGGACCTGACCTGAACGGGGTGTCCACTGGCGGGCATGAGCGACGACATTCGCCCGTACCGCGTGGACGTCCCCCAGGCCGACCTCGACGACCTGAACGACCGGCTGGCCCGTACGCGCTGGCCGGACGAGTTGCCCGGCGCGGGCTGGTCGTACGGCGTGCCGCTCGCGCGGGTGCGGGAGCTGGCCGAGTATTGGCGCACCGGCTACGACTGGCGTGCGCACGAAGCCCGGCTCAACACGTTTCCGCAGTTCACCACCGTCATCGACGGTGAGCGCATCCACTTCCTGCACGTACGGTCGCCCGAGCCGGCGGCGATGCCGCTGATCCTGAGCCATGGCTGGCCGAGCACGGTCGCGGACTTCCTCGACCTCATCGGCCCGCTGTCCGACCCGGCCGCGCACGGCGGCGATCCGGCGGACGCGTTCGAAATCGTGGTGCCCTCGCTGCCGGGCTACGGGTTCTCCGGGCCGACGCGGTCGGCGGGCTGGGACGTGACGCGTGTCGCGCGGGCGTGGGCGGAGCTGATGCGCCGGCTGGGCCATGAGCGGTACGGCGCTCAGGGCGGCGACTGGGGCGCCCGGATCTCCCCTCAGCTGGCGCGAGTCGCCCCGTCACAGGTGGTCGGCGTGCACGCGAACGCGCTCACCGCCCTGCCGTCGGGTGATCCCGATGAGCTGACCGGCCTGACGGAGGCCGAGCGGGAACGGCTGGCCGGGCTGGCCCGCTGGAAGGACGAGCGGTCCGGCTACGCGGCGATCCAGAGCACCCGGCCGCAGACCCTCGCGTACGGGCTGGCGGACTCACCGGCCGGGCAGCTCGGCTGGTACACGGAATGGTTCGACGACTACGGCGACGCCGTGGGCTCGATCGACCGGGACGCGATCCTGACGAACGTGACGGTCTACTGGCTGACGGGGACGGCCGGCTCGGCGGCACGGCTGTACCGGGAGAGCGCCGCCTCCTGGGGGCGGCCGGAGCCGTCGAAGGTGCCGCTGGGCGTGGCGGTCTTCCCCGGTGACTCGACCATCCGCCGCCTGGCCGAACGCGACCACGAGGTGGTGCACTGGTCGGAGTTCGACCGGGGCGGGCACTTCGCCGCGCTGCAGGCGCCCGACCTGCTCATCGAGGACGTCCGGGCGTTCTTCCGCCCGCTCCGCTGACCTCCGGCCGTGCCACGGGTCAGTCCGTGACGTCCCGCGTCACGGTGGCGACGGCGATCGCGTGCCCTCCGGGTCGAGTCCGTTGACCGGTTCGTCCAGGACGAGCACCTCCGGGTCGCCGAGCAGCGCCGCCGCGGCCGTCAAGCGTCAGCGGAGGCGGCGGTAGCCGACGTGGACGCCGGGGGTGAGCTGCTGCTGGTCGGCGATGCGCCGGAGCAGGCCGATCAGCTGCTGGTGTTCGTCCGGAGAGAGCGCCTGACAGACGTCCTCTTCGTGCGCCCTGGCCACGGTGCGGAGACGGGCCAGGAGCTCCATGCCCTCGTCGGTGAGGCGCAGGGCGTGGACGCGGCGGTCGCCGGGCTTCCTGCGCCGCTCGATCAGGCCGCGTTCCTGCAGGCCGTCGGCGAACGGCACGAAGCGGCTCGGCGGCATCCCCAGCATGTCGGCGAGCTCACGCTGGCTGTGGCCGGGGGCCTGGGCCAGCAGGCGCAGCAGGCCCGCCTGCGCCGGGGTCAGATCCAGCTCCGCGACCCGGTCCGCGAACCGCTGAGCCGCGTGGGCGCCGAGCTGGGCCAGCAGGAAGGCCGCGCCGCCCCTGGACGCCGGATGCTCGTTCTCGCGCTCCGTACTCATGCGAACATCATACACATTTGACAATCGTTCCAATCTGTAATCATTATCAGATGTATACCGATTGGAAGGAGCAACCCATGACCGGCACCACCACCTCACGGCGGTCGACGGGCTCCGGGCGCCGGCCGCAGACCGGGCCGCCACTGCTCGCCCCCGTCGTGGCCATCGCGGTGACGACCGTCGCCTACACCGTCGTGAACCGGGACACTCCGCACCCCGACGCCTCGGGCGCGGCCGTCCTGCACTACGCGCGGACGCACGAGACGACCGCCGAGCTCGGCGCGCTTTTGCTGCTGGCCTCCGCCGTGCCGCTGGCGCTGGGCGCCGCGGTGCTGTACCGGCGGCTGCGGGCCCTGGGCATCACCGCGCCGGGCTCGGCGATCACCCTGGTCGGCGGAGTGCTGGCGTCGGTCGCGCTGGCGCTCAGCTCGATCTTCGGCTGGACCGGTGGACGGCTGCCGGCCGACGCCCCGCCGGCTCTGGCCCGCGCTCTGGCCGACCTGTCGTTCCTGTCCGGTGGCCCGCTCTACGCGGTGACATTCGCCCTGCTCATCGCCGGAATCTCGGTGACGGGCCTGCTGGCCGGCCTGCTTCCGCGCGGCGTGACCTGGACCGGGCTGCCGCTGGCCGTCATCGGCATGGTGTCCCTGCTGACCCTGGTGGCCTCGGACTTCGGCTACCTCCTGCCGGTCGTCCGCTTCGGCGGCGTCATCTGGCTGGTGTCCGTCGCGGCCCTGCTGCCTCGGACCCGGCACCGTACCCAGCCCCAGAACCAGTGATCAGGAGTCATTCCGCGATGTCCAGCAGCTATTCGGACCTGAACGGTCGTGTCGTCCTCATCACCGGCGGATCGCGCGGCATCGGCGCGCGGACGGCGCGGGAGTTCGCGGCGCAGGGCGCCAAGGTGACCGCGGTCGGCCGGGACCGCGCGGCCCTCGACTCGGTCGTCGCCGACATCACCGGCAGGGGCGGTACGGCGATCGCCGTCGTCGCCGACGTCACCGACTCCGCCGCCCTTCAGGACGCTCGCCGGCGGACCGAGGACGAACTCGGCCCGGTGGACGTACTGGCCGCGTTCGCCGGCGGGCAGGGCTTCCCCGTGCCCTCCACGGAGCTGACCGAGGAGCGCTGGCGTCAGGTCCTCGACTCCGACCTGACCTCGGCGTTCCTCACCATCCGCACGTTCCTGCCCGGCATGGTCGAACGCGGCCGAGGGTCGATCATCACCATGTCCTCGGCCGCGGGACGGCAGCCCAGCCGGGCCAACCTCGCGTACGGCGTGGCCAACGCCGGCCTGGTCATGCTGACCCGCCACCTGGCCACCGAGGTCGGGCCGCACGGCGTCCGCGTCAACGCCATCGCCCCCTCGGCCATCGCCACCGAGAAGGTCCTGGCCGGCATGCCTCCCGAGACGCAGGACAAGGTCGCCGGCACGCACCCGCTCCGGCGGCTGGGAACTCCCGAGGACGTGGCGCGGACCGCGCTCTTCCTGGCCTCCGACGCCACCTCCTGGCTCACCGGCGTCACCGTCGACGTCGCCGGCGGCCGCATCACCAACTGACCGCCTTGGACCACAATCGTCGCGTGGTGACGACGCGCCTGGCGGAGAGCACGGATCACGCCGACGCGGTCGCCGTGTGGCGCGCGGCCAACACCGCGCGCGGGCGGCCGCCGGAGGCCACGCGGGTCGACCGGGTACGGGCCAAGCTCGGTGAGCCGGACGCCATCGTGATCGTGGCGGTCGCGTCCGGGCGGGTGCGCGGCATGCTCCTGGCCGAGCCCGGCCGGGACCGCGACGGGCGGGGGCCGCGGGTGGCCGGGCTGTGCCACATCTCCATGGTGTTCGTGCATCCCGGCTGGCAGGGGCGTGGCGTCGGCCGGCTGCTCCTGGAGCGGCTGCGCACGCACGTGGCCGCGCTCGGCGGCACGCGCCTGCAGGTGTGGACCGGCGCGGGCAACGAACGGGCGCGGCGGCTGTACCGACGTGCCGGGTTCGCGCCGAGCGGCCGGCTCGCGTCGCTCGGGCCGACGCGGCCCATCGAGCAGTTCACGCTCGACCTCTAGAGGGGGAGGCGGATGACGAAGCGGCAGCCGGTGCCGGCATTCGACACGCCGATCTCGCCGTCGTGCGCCTCGACGATGCCACGGGCGATGGCCAGGCCCAGGCCCGCGCCGCCGCCCGGCGTACGGGCCGCCTCGCCGCGGAAGGCCACGTCGAACAGCCGGGGCAGATCCTGTTCGGGGATGCCGCCGCACGCGTCGGACACGGTCACGCACGCCATGCCCCGCTCGACTCCGGCGACGACCTCGACGCCGCCGTCCTCCGGGGTGTGGCGGATGGCGTTCACGACGAGGTTGCGCAGGGCACGGCCGAGTTCGGCCGCGTCGGCCTCGACCGGGAGGATCTCGTGGGCCAGGCCGCTGAGCCGTACGCCCTTGGCTCGGGCGAGCGGCTCCGTACCGGCCACGGTGTCGGAGACCAGCTCGGCCAGGCCGACGCGCCGCCGGGACAGGCGGAGCGCGCCCGCGTGGATCCGGGACAGCTCGAACAGGTCGTCCACCATCGCGGCCAGCCGGTCCGCCTCGGCGCGGATCTGGGCGTGGTACCGGCGTACCGTCTCGGCGTCGGCGACGACCCCGTCCTCGAGCGCCTCGGCCATGGCCCGCAGCCCGGCCAGCGGCGTACGCAGGTCGTGGCTGACCCAGGCGACCAGCTCCCGGCGGCTGGCCTCCAAAGTGCGCTCGCGCGCGCGGGCGGTCTCCAGGCGCGCGTAGGCGGCGGACAGCTCGGCTGCGAGTTCGTCCAGCTCGGCCGGCAGCGTACGGTCCGGCGGGACGAAACGTCCGTCGTCACCGGCGCGGCGCACGGAGCCGAGCAGGGCCCGGGTGCCCGCGATCAGCCGGTGGCCGAGCACCAGCGACACGCCCAGCCCGACGAGGCCGGCGATGGCCGTGACGGTCAGGGTCACCGACCGGTCGTGGTCGGTGATCAGCATCTTCAGGGTGATCGTGACGATGCCGGCGACGGTCGCCAGCACGGTCGCCGCCGAGACGACGGCCAGCAGGGTCGTGATCGAGCGGGCGCGCAGGGCGTACAGCAGGCCGACGCCGACACCGCCCGCGACCAGCGCGGCCCCGGCGGCGTACGCGACGACCTCGGCGAACGCGTGGAAAGGGATCATGTCGTGGGCTCATAGCGGTAGCCGACGCCCCAAACGGTCAGGATGCGCCGGGGGACGGTGGAATCGTTCTCGATCTTCTCGCGCAGGCGACGCACGTGGACGGTCACCGTCGACGAGTCGCCGAACTCCCAGCCCCAGACCTTCTCCAGCAGCTCAGCGCGGGTGAAGGCCTGCCGCGGATGCCGCATGAGGAAGGCGAGGAGGTCGAACTCCCGTACGGTGAGCGAGATCGCCCGGCCGCCGATGCGCACCTCGTGCGCGGCGGAGTCGACGGTGAGGTCGCCGTCGTGGATCGTCTCGCCGGTCGGGGCCAGGGCGCCGCGCGCCCGGCGGAGCACCGACCGTACGCGAAGGGCCAGCTCGCGGGGGCTGAACGGTTTGGTGACGTAGTCGTCCGCGCCGGTCTCCAGCCCGACGAGGCGGTCGGTCTCCTCCCCGAGCGCGCTCAGCATGACGATCGGCACGGGGCGGCGTTCCCGCAGCCGGCGGCAGACCTCCAGCCCGTCGATGCCGGGCAGCATGAGGTCGAGGACGACCAGGTCGGGATCGGTCTCGGCGGCGACGCGCAGCGCGGCGTACCCGTCGGCGACACAGTCGACGTCGTACCCGTCGCGCATGAGGTAGCGGGCGACGACCTCGGCGACGGTCGGGTCGTCGTCGACGACCAGGATGCGTCCGGTGTTCACCATGGCGACCTCACCAGTGCCTGGATCAGGAGGGCGGTGACGGCCTGAAGGAGCAGCGCTCGCCGGGCGGGAGGCCGGTGGACGGCGGCCGCCGCCGTCAACCATGCAGCGTACGGCAGCCAGATCCGCTCCACCTCGCCGCGCGTGACCCCGGACAGGTCGAGCGCGAGCACGCCGAGCAGCGTCGCGGCCGTCAGGACCCCGAACGCGCCTCCGCGGCGCAGCACGTACGGGAGCGCACCGGCGGCCATGGGGCCGATGATCAGTGCGAGGACGGCCAGATCCCCGACGAGGAAGTAGGCGTAGGGCCGTTCCGACCCGGCGCCCGCGGCCCAGGCGGCGTGGGTGGCGGCCACGCCGTCCCACCAGAGGAACCCGCCCAGCGTGAAGGCGAGCGGAACGACGGCACAGCCGAGGACGAAGGTGACCACGACCGCGCGCCGCGGCCGGGTGAGAAGGAACACCGCGAGCGGCAGGGCGAGAATCGTGACGAGGCCGTAGTTGAGGTACGGCAGGGAGCCGGTCACGATCCCACCGACGGACACGACCACCAACCGCCACGCGAGGCTGCCCTGACGCGGACGGAACGCGGCGGGCAGCCGCTCGCGCGCCGGCCTGCCCAGACGCGTGCGGGACGCGGCCGGGAACCGCTCCCGTGCCAGCCTGCCCAGACGCGTGCCGGACGCGGCCGGGAACCGCTCCCGTGCCAGCCTGCCCAGACGCGGACGGAACACTGCGGGCAGCCGCTCGCGCGCGGGGCCGGGTGCCTGCGCGTCGACCGCGCCGTCCCGAGCGGTTCGTGCCGTGGATCGCCCGTGGACGCCGGCCCACTGAAGGACAGTTATCCACAGCCTGTGGAATGCCTTGTGCCCAACATCCACAGGGCTTGATGATTGAAGTGGGATGGTCCCCCAGGGCGGGTGGGGCGTGTCCTCTCCGGCGGGGGCGGTCGCTTCGGCGGTCAAGGCGACGGCCCACGCTGCCGCGCCTAGGAAAAGGGCGTCCATGCTGGTCGCGAGGCATATCACCGTGGGGGCGAGCACCAGGAAGGGCAGGGCGCGGCGGGCGGTCTCCTCGTCGGCCAGAGTACGGATCGTCATGGCGATCGCGGCGGTCGACGACGTGCCGACCGCGATCACCAGGGCGGCGGCCCAGCCCGGCTCGTTGAGTCCTGTCCACCGCAGTATCCACAGGATCAGGTCCGGCAGCGGTGGATGACCCTTGACGTGTGTCGGGTACTCCTGGAGGTGGCGGGTGAAGCCGCGCAGCCAGGACAGCGGGTGGTCGCCCATCGCGGGCAGGCCGGCGAGATACTCCGTCGGTGCGGTCAGCGGGCGGCTCACGCCGTCGGGCCATTGGAGGACCACGGCCCAGAACGCGGACGCGAGCCAGGCGACGGTCAGGAGCGGCCGCCAGCGCAGCCGCCGGACGGCCGCGGGCAGCACGGCCACCCCGGCCAACGCGACCACGGCCGCCGGAACGAGCGGGCCGATCAGCAGGCGCGCGGAGGCGTGCAGCGGCGGCACCGGGTCCACGGGGAGCTTCCCGGCCGCTCGCAACGCGGCTCCCACCCCGAAGACGACGGCGACGAAGCCCGCCCAGACGACCGCCCCGACCGCCGCCCGGCGGTACGCCGGGTATCCCGGCTGTCCCGGCAGGACGGCGTCTTCCCTCAAGACCGCCACCGCGCCGCCCTCGTGTACTCCGCCGCTTCCGCGGTCCGCGCCACCTCGACCACTTCCCCCGCCTTGACCGGTCCCGCCGACCTCGCCCGCTCCGCCGCTTCGAGGGGTCCCACCGGTCCCTCGACCAGTCCCGCCGACCTCGCCGTTTCCGCCAGCTCCGCCGCTTCGAGCGGTCCCTCGGCCGCTTCCCCCATCCCGGCCGACCTCGCTGATGCCGCTCGGCTCGGCATCCCGGGGTCTCCGGATGGGGGCGCGGGGCCACGGGTGGCGCCTTCGGAAGGTGGCGGCTGGTAGCGGGACACGCCTCGACACTAGGGCTGACCAGCCCGTACAGGCCTGATACGTCATCACTCCGTAAGGGTTTGCGGCGAAGGGCGCGTCATCGCTTCGTAAGCACCCGCACGGTGACCGGCTGTGACGCGACGTCATCATCCTGTAAGGGTCGGAGGAGGGTCCGCGGGCCTAGCGTCCCTCACATGATCGATGTCGTACTGCCCTGCCTCGATGAGGCGACGGCACTGCCCTGGGTGCTCGGCCGCATGCCGGCCGGATATCGCCCCATCGTGGTGGACAACGGGTCCACCGACGGCTCGCCGGACGTCGCCGCCGCGTGCGGTGCCCGCGTCGTGCACGAGCCGCAACGGGGATTCGGTGCCGCCTGTCACGCGGGGCTGCTCGCCGCCACCGGCGACATCGTCTGCTTCATGGACGCCGACGCCTCGCTCGACCCCGCCGAGCTGCCGAAGGTCACCGGCCTTCTCGCCGGTGCCGCGCTCGGGCTCGGTCGCCGGCGGCCCACGGCTCGTGGCGCCTGGCCGCCGCACGCCCGTCTCGGCAACGCGCTCATCGCCCGCCGGTTCGGGTTGCGGGACATCGGCCCGATGCGGGCGGCGTACCGCGAGCGGCTGCTGGGCCTGGAACTGACCGACCGGCGCTCCGGCTACCCGCTGGAGATGGTGCTGCGGGCCGCGGGGAACGGCTGGCGCATCGCCGAGACCGACGTCGCCTACCACCCGCGTACGGGCCGGTCGAAGGTCACCGGAACGGTCCGCGGCACGCTCCAGGCGGTACGCGACATGCGCCGCGTGCTGGAGACGTCATGACGGAACAAGGCGACCCACGCGGCATCACGCTCATCGTCATCGCCAAGGAACCGGTGCCGGGCCGCGTGAAGACCCGGCTCACCCCGCCGTACACCTCGGAGCAGGCCGCGCTCATCGCCGAGGCCGCGCTCGCCGACACGCTCGACGCCGTCGCCGCCACCACCGCGACGCGTCGCGTGGTCGCGCTGGAGGGACGGCCCGGCGCGTGG
Organism: Actinoallomurus iriomotensis; assembly: GCF_030269445.1. GTDB lineage: Bacteria > Actinomycetota > Actinomycetes > Streptosporangiales > Streptosporangiaceae > Actinoallomurus > Actinoallomurus iriomotensis. The sequence continues at coordinate 140,001 of NZ_BSTJ01000009.1, read as the reverse complement.
CTGCCGCGCGGGTTCGAGGTCATCGCCCAGCGCGGCGCGGGGCTCGACGAACGGCTCGCGAACGCCTTCGCGGACGTCGGCGGTCCCGCCGTACTGATCGGCATGGACACACCGCAGGTGACACCCGCGATGCTCGCCGACGCGGGCCGGCGTCTCAGCGCCGGCGACGCGGTGTACGGGCCCGCCGCCGACGGCGGGTTCTGGCTGCTCGGGCTGCGCGACCCCGACCCGCGCCGGCTGCGCGGCGTCCCGATGTCCCGTCCCGACACCGGCGCCCGTCAGCTCGAACGCCTGGACGGGCTCCGCGTCGCGACGCTCGGCACGCTGCGGGACGTCGACACGGCCGGTGACGCGGTACGGGTCGCCGCCCAGGCTCCCGGAACCCGCTTCGCCGCCGCCGTACGCGCGGGAGCACGATGATCGGCCACCTGTACGAGGGATCGCTCGCCGGCCTCGGCGAGGTGGCGATCGAACACGAGGACGGCCGTACGGAGCGGCTCCCGGTCGGCCAGTGGCGCGACGGGCGGCCCGGCGACGACGCCCTGCTCGACCGGTGCGAGGGACCGACGCTGGACATCGGGTCCGGTCCCGGGCGCCTCACCGTCGCCCTCGCCGAACGCGGGCTCCCCGCCCTCGGCATCGACGTCACCCCGTACGCCGTGGAGATGACCCGGGCCGCCGGCGGCATGGCGCTGCTCCGCGACGTCTTCGACCGGATCCCCGGCGCGGGGCGCTGGCGGACCGTCCTGCTCGCGGACGGGAACATCGGCATCGGCGGCGATCCGCCGATGCTCCTGCGACGCGTCGCGACGCTCCTCGACCGGACCGGGCGCGCCATCGTCGAGCTCGGCGACACGACCCGGACCGAACGGCTGCGGCTCCGCGACGGACGGCGGGCCGGGGACTGGTTCCGCTGGGCGCATCTCGACCCGGGAGCGGTCGGCGCGTGCGCCGGCGAGGCCGGGCTGACCGTGACGACCATCTGGACGGAGGCTGCGCGATGCTTCGCCGAGCTGACCCCCGACGCCTGATCCGCCGGATCGACGCCGAGTCCGAACGCCTGACCCGCCGGATCGCGACCGTCTTCACCAGCCGGCTCCACGACGAGCGGACCGCGGCCTGGCTGGGGGTGTGCCTCGGCGTCAGCTTCACCGTCGCGTTCGTCACCGGCCTGGTCAGCCACTTCATGCAGCATCCGCCGTCGTGGATGGTCTGGCCGTCGCGGCCGGTCGGGCTGTACCGGCTCACCCAGGGCGCCCACGTCATCTGCGGAATGGCCACCATCCCGCTCCTGCTCGCCAAGCTGTGGACGGTGTACCCGAAGCTGTGGCAGTGGCCGCCGATCCGCTCGGCGGCGCACGCGGCCCGGCGGGGCGTCGTCTTCCTCCTCGTCGGCGGATCACTGTTCCAGCTGGTCACCGGCCTGTTCAACGTCAACTACTGGTATCCGTTCCCGTTCTTCTTCACCGTGGCGCACTACTGGACGGCCTACGTCGTCTTCGGCGCGCTGCTCATCCACGCCGCCGACGAGTGGGCCAAGGTGCGGGGCCTGCGCCGGCCTCCGCCGCCGTACGGGCCGTCGCGGCGCGGTTTCCTCGCCACGGTCGCGGGAGCCTGCGGCCTCGTCGCGGTGACGACCGTCGGCGAGACGTTCACCCCGCTCGGCGACCTGGCGGTTCTCGCCCCCCGCCGGCCCGGCGCCGGCCCGCAGCGCCTTCCCGTCAACAAGACCGCGCTCGCGGCCGGCGTCACCCGCGGCACCGGCTGGCGGCTCACGGTCACCGGCGCCGTACGACGCGAACTCTCACTGAGTCTGGACGACCTGCGCGCGATGCCCCGGCACGTCGTACGGCTGCCGATCGCCTGCGTCGAAGGGTGGAGCGCCGAGGCCACCTGGGCCGGCGTACGGCTGAGGGACGTCCTGCGCGCGGCCGGCGTCGAGGACGACGTCCGCGTACGCGTCGAGTCGCTGGAGAAGGCGGGCCTCTACCGGACGTCGCAGGTCGACCCGCCCCACTGGCACGACCCGCTGACCCTCCTCGCGCTCGAGGTGAACGGCGAACCGCTCTCCCTCGACCACGGTTACCCCTGCCGGCTGATCGCGCCGGACCGGCCGGGTGTCATGCAGACGAAGTGGGTCGCGCGGCTGGAGGTGAGCCGATGACGCGCAGGGCGCTCTACGCGGCCGGCGCCGTGTTCGTCGCCATCGGGCTCGCCGGGATCGGCCGCCACGTCGGGGTCGCGGGCTGGGCGCTGTGGTTCGCGGGCGTCGCGGTCGCGCACGACGCGGTGTTCGCGCCGCTGGTCTTCGGCGTGGCGTACGTGACGAGGCGGATGCCGGCGCCGTGGCGCCGCGCGGCCGTCATCGCAGGCACGGTCACACTCGTCGCCCTGCCCGCGGTACTCGGGTTCGGCCGGCGCCGCGACAATCCGTCGGTGCTCCCGCAGGCGTACGGGAAGCATCTTGTCGCGATTGTCATTTTGATCGGGCTTGTAACCGGTGCCGTCGCCGCGCTGAACGCGTACGCTCGCCCCATGGGCAAGGCGATACTTTCGATTGTCGGCATCCTGTTGGCGATCTGGCTGGTCTTCATGGTGATCGGCATGATCATCTCGGCGTTGAAGTTTCTCATCTGGATCGGCTTCCTCGCGGTCATCGCCGCGGTGGTCGTGACCCTCATCAGCAAGATGGCGAAAAGCAGTTAGCGAACCTTGTCGCGTGATGTCGGGTCGCGCATGATTCGGCCATGAATCTCACTGGCATGCTCCGTGAGTGCGCGGCGACACGCCCCGACCAGATCGCCTACATCTACCAGGACGAACAGGTCACGTTCGCCGAGTTCGACCGGCGGGTGGACGAGGTCGCCGCGGCGCTGCGCGCTTCGGGTGTGGGGCCCGGCGACCGTGTCGCCGTGCTCGACAAGAACTCCCTGGCCTGTGTCGAGCTGCTGTTCGGCGCGGCGCGTGCCGGTGGGGTGCAGGTGCCGGTCAACTACCGGCTCGCGCCCGCCGAGATCGCCTACATCGTCGACAACGCCAACGCGAAGGTCCTCGTCGCCGGCGCCGAGTTCACCCCCGTGCTGGACGCCATCGCCGACGGCCTCCAGCACACCGAGCACGTCATCGTGGTGGGCGAGAGCGAAAGATACGAGGAGTACTCCTCGTGGAGCGGGAGCGACCGAGCGAGCGGCGTGGGCGGTGAGGGACGAGCCGCCCGCGGAGCGAGTGAGGAGCGAACGCGACCAGAGGACACCGCATCCGCCCATGAGGCGGAGCGGCGCGACGACACCGGTGAGGTGTTCGTCCAGCTCTACTCCTCCGGCACGACCGGCCGGCCCAAGGGCGTCATGCTCACGCACGACAACTTCGCCGCCCTGCTGCCGGTCGTCGACCAGCTCTGGAACCTCGGGCCCGAGAGCGTCGACATGGTCGCGATGCCGCTGTACCACATCGCGGGCTGCGCCCTCGCGGTCGGCGTGGTCTACGCCGGCATCCCCGCGGTGATCATCCGGGAGCCCGACCCGGTCGCGATCGCGCGGGCGATCGAGGCTCACCGGGTCACGCACGTCTTCCTCGTCCCGGCGCTGCTGTTGTTCATGCAGCAGATCCCGCAGGTCCGCGAGGCGGACATGTCCAGCCTCCGGCTCCTGTTGTACGGCGCCTCCCCGATCAGCGACGAGGTGCTGCGCGGCGCGATGGCGCTGCTGCCGGGCACCGGGTTCATGCAGGTGTACGGGCTGACGGAGACGACCGGCTCGATCACGTACCTGCCTCCGGAGGACCACGTGCCCGACGGCGCCCGGCTGCGCAGCGCCGGCGTGGCGGGCCCCGGCGTCGAGCTGCGGATCCTCGACCCGGCCACCGGCGACGCACTGCCCACCGGCCAGGTCGGGGAGATCGTCTGCCGCAGCACGCAGAACATGCGGGGCTACTGGTCGCTCGACCAGGCGACGCGCGACACCCTGCTGCCCGGCGGCTGGCTGCGCACGGGCGACGCCGGCTACCTCGACGAGGACGGCTACCTGTTCATCCACGACCGCGTCAAGGACATGATCATCTCTGGAGGGGAGAACATCTACCCGGCGGAGGTGGAGAACGTCCTGATGAGTCACCCGGCCGTGGCCGACTGCGCGGTGATCGGCGTGCCGCACGAGAAGTGGGGCGAGACTCCGAAAGCGATCGTCGTGAGCGGCGGCGAGGTCACCGAACGGGAACTGATCGACCACTGCCGCGAGAAGCTGGCGCACTTCAAGTGCCCGACCTCGGTCGAGTGGGTCGACACGATCCCGCGCAACCCGACGGGCAAGGTCCTCAAGCGGCAGCTCCGCGAGCCGTACTGGGCCGGCGAGTCCCGCGCGGTGCACTGAGCCGCCGAGAGCGAAGGAGTCAAGAGGGGGAGCATGGTTCCGTTCCAGCCCGGGTCTCCGCTGCCGCCCGACCGGCTTCGCGCGATCCTCGGCAATGCGATCATGCGCCAGGTCGCGCGCGGCTGGCGGATCGAGTCGCAGGTCGACAGCCAGGCGGTCATGGCCACCGGCGGCGACGTCAACCATGCGGCGCACCTGCTGATCAGCGTGCTGACGTGCGGCGCGTGGGTGCCGGTCTGGCTGATCATCGGCCTGGTCAACAGCGAGAAGCGGGTGGTCATCACGATCGACGGCAACGGCGTCGTGCTGTTCAACGGCCGCCCGGCGCCGATGGTCGCCCCGCCGCCGGGCCGGCCGCGGCGCGGTCCCCGACCGCGCGGCGACGCCAACGCTCAGGCGATCGCCGCCGCCAACATGCGCCGCGAGCTGCGCCGGCAGGCTCGCGAGCACGCCGCGGAGGACCCCGCGCTCGCCCGTGAGCTGCGCATCGGCCGGCCCGACCTGCCCCGGCAGTACGACGACGGCGGGCTGGTCGACGTCAACCACGTGCCGGCGCGCGCGCTGACCATGCTGTCCGGCGTGACCCCGGAGATCGCCGAGCGGATCGTGTCGATGCGCGAGCACGTCGGCGGTTTCTCCTCCGCCGAGGAGCTCATGGCGACCGCGGACCTGCACCCGGACCTGACACCGGAGATCAAGGAGTACGGCATCTTTCTGCCATGAGCAGGTGGGAAAGTCCATGAAAGATGCCGACTGGGCGAAAACTCACGGCTTCACTTAGGGCGACTAAGCTCGCAAATGTGACTCATGCCTACCGTGTCGACAGTGAGGTCGGCCGCCTGAGGACGGTGCTCCTGCACCGTCCTGGCGCTGAGTTGAGGCGGCTCACGCCGCGGAACAATGACCAGCTCCTCTTCGACGGCATCCCGTGGGTCGGCCGCGCCCAGCAGGAGCACGACGCCTTCGCGCAGGCGTTGCGGGACCACGACGTCGAGGTCCTCTACCTCACCGAACTGCTCCAGGACACGCTGGAGTACCAGCCGGCGCGCGACGAGGCCATCGCCGGCGTGCTCGACGACCCCCGGCTCGGCGACCAGCTTCGCCGGATCCTGGGGGCGTTCCTCGGCGACCTGACGCCGGAGGGCCTGACCCAGGTGCTCGTCGCCGGTCTCGCCCACGAGGAGCTGAAGACCGGCCGGGGCCTGGTCTACCAGCTCATGGACCGGCACGACTTCGTCATCGACCCGCTGCCGAACCTGCTTTTCACCCGCGACTCCAGCGTCTGGATCGGCGACCGGGTGGCGGTGACGAGCCTGGCGATGCCGGCGCGGCAGCGCGAGACCGCGCTCACCCAGCTGATCTACCGGCACCACCCGAGGTTCGAGCACGCCGCGCCCGTGTACGAGCCCGCCCTGGAGCACCTGGAGGGCGGCGACGTGCTGCTCCTGGCCCCGGGCGTGCTGGCCATCGGCACCGGAGAGCGGACGACGCCGGCGGGTGTCGAGCGGCTGGCCCGGCAGGTCTTCGCCAGCGGGCTGGTGCACACCGTGCTCGCGGTGCCGATCGCCCAGGACCGCGCGACGATGCACCTCGACACGATCTGCACGATGGTCGACGTCGACAAGGTCGTGATGTACCCGGCCGTGGCGTACTCCCTCACCGCCTACACGGTGACCAGTGAGAACGGCGACCTGCGGGTGTCGCGCGCCCGGCCGTTCCTGGAGGCCGCCGCCCAGGCCATGGGCATCGACCGGCTCAGCGTGATCGACACCGGCCTCGACCCGGTCACCGCCGAACGCGAGCAGTGGGACGACGGCAACAACACGCTCGCGGTCGGGCCGCGGCTGGCGGTGGCGTACGAGCGGAACGTCGAGACCAACGCCCGGCTGGAGGCGGCGGGCATCGAGGTCATCCGGATCGAGGGCAGTGAGCTGGGCAGCGGGCGAGGCGGCCCGCGCTGCATGTCCTGCCCGGTGCTGCGCGACCCGGTCTGAGCCGAGCCGCGCCGTTCAGTGGGTCGGCTGGTCGATCAGGCTCTGCGGGGGATCGGCCGCCGAGCGGCCGTTGCTGGTGTGCGGGGAGTGGAGGGTGGCCCAGACGGTGGTGCCGTCGTCGTCGTGGAGGACGCCCCAGCCGTCCGCGAGGGACTCGACGATGCCGAGGCCGCGTCCGCCGAGTGAGGACAGCGTGGCGCGGGCACGCCGGGGCTCGGTCATGGCGCCGCCGTCGCTGACCGCGAGCTGGATGAGATCGCCTTGGCGGGTCCACGCGACGCGTATGTCGCCGGAGGGCAGGGGGCGCGCGTGCCGCAGAGCGTTGCTGATCAGCTCACTGACGATCACAGCGGCGTCGTCGGCGATGTCCTCGTACACCCCCGACTCGAGCAGCTCCGCCGCGAGACGCCTGCGGACCATCGACACACTCGACGGCGCATGCGGCAGGAATACGACGCTCGACGCCCTCACCTCCCCAGGGGGCGCGGAACTTCTCCCGGACACTCCCCGTAACGTCACTCCGGTACGACCGAAATGCCCAGTTAAAGCGGTCGGAAACCCTGCCACAGGAATCTATTGCCAACACAACGAGCAACGGTGACCTCGACCGCGCACGAAATGATGGCGTAGATAGGCACAGAACGTCCAGTATGACCGACTACTGTGCGTGGTCGACACGGGGGAGGGTGAACCGCATGCAGGTGCCCGGAGCGTCCGGCCTGGCGTGCGCGGTGACCTCTCCGTGCTGGGCACGGGCGAGTCTGCGCACGATGTAGAGCCCGAGCCCGAGACCGCCGAACCGGCGGCGGTCCCCCGCCTCACCCTGGACGAAGCGCTCGAAGATCCGCTCGCGGTCTGCGGCCTGGATGCCGACCCCGTCGTCTTCGACGGTGACAACGATCAATTCGTCCTCGGCCCCCGCGCGTACGGTGACCGTGCCGCCTCCCGGGGAGTACTTCACGGCGTTCTCCAGGAGCTGCCCGACGATGATGTCGGTGGCCATCGCGTCGCCGAGCGCCGCGGGCAGCTTCTCGTCGATGACCAGCTCCAGCGTGTGCTGCTCCGACATCCCGCGGAACCCCTCGACCGCGCCGCGCAGGAGGCGGTCCAGGTCGAACGGCTCGTTGGTCACGTCCAGCCCGTCGGGCACCGTACGGGAGTAGAGCAGGTTGTCCACCAGCTGCCCGAGCGTCTGGGCGCGCTCGGCGATGATCGCGACCGCCTGCCGCCGGTCGGCGTCGCCGAGCTTGTCCCACCGGTTGACGAGCGTGCGGGCGAACCCGTGCACGACGGTGATCGGGGTGCGCAACTCGTGGCTCGTCATCGACAGGAACAGGTCCTTGGCGGCCTCCAGCGACTTGGCCTCGGTCACGTCGCGGAAGTCCACGACGATCTCGTCGTGGTCCTCGATCTCGGAGTACAGCACGTTGAGCCAGGTGCCCGACTCGACCTGGATCGTCGGCTCCGCGTCCGGCGCGGGCAGCGCGAACGGCAGCGGCCGGCCGATCACCTCGTCGGCGTCCATCCCGGTGATCGCGCGGGCGGCGGGGTTCCACTGCCGGACGATGCCGTCGCGGTCGAGCACGGCGATGCCGTCGGCGCTGGCCTCGATGACGGCTCGCTCGTGCTTGCGCTGCTTGACCACCTCGGCGTAGCTCACCGCGTTGCCGACGACGACCCCGGCGTGGCCGGCGAACAGCTCCAGGAGCTCCAGCTCGATGTGGCCCGCCCTGTGCCCGGAGAACAGGGCGTAGAGGGCGCCGTACGGCCGGCCGTGCACGGTGGAGACGCCGAGCGCGATCGTGTGCAGGCCGTCCAGCTCCGACCAGATCAGGTCACCGAGGCTGCGCGTGTCGGCGGTGGCGAGCATGACCGTACGGCCGGAGCGCAGCAGCTCGCCGACCAGGCTCGTACGCAGGTCGGAGGTGACGCCGCGCAGGCGCTCCGGCAGGCCGCTGATGCTGACGAGCCGCAGCGTGCCGGTGGCCTGCTCGATGAGCACGAACCCGGCCGCGTCGGCGCCGGTCAGCTCGATGACGCTGTCCGCGACCCGGTCGAGGACGGCGGACAGCTCACGCTCGGCGTTCAGGTCGGCCACGACGTCGTTGAGCCGCCGTACGAGGCGGATCCGCTCGGCCGCCTGGTGCTGGACCGCCTCGTCCTCGTCGGCGGCCCGGTAGAAGCCGACCCAGCCGAGCAGCTCGTCGTCGTCGGACCGCATGGAGCTCACCACGGCGCGTACCTCGAGCAGGCGTCCGTCGCGGTGCAGCCGCCGGGTGGCGAAGGAGATGTGCCCGCCCTCGCGTACGCGCTCGAGCACGGCCCGGTGCTCGGCGGTGTACTCCTCCGGAACCGTCCGCAGCGGCCGGCCGATCGCCTCGTCGGCGGACCAGCCGAACAGCCGCTCGGCAGCGGGATTCCACAGGCGTACGGTCAGGTCGGGCCCGAGCGCGATCATTGCGTCGGCGGCCGAGGCCACGGCCGCGCGCATCGTCGCGTCGGAGGTGTCCACGGGGCCATAGTGCCACCGCCGACGGGTCGAACGGTTGCGAAACCACTCTTAAGCGAAGTCGAGACTACTTCGCATTCGTGATGAGTCACCGTGACGCGGTGAGCGTCATCGCACATCTTCGGTGGCGGGGCTTCCCGTACGCGTCAGGACGCCGATGGCCGCCGTGACCACGGCCGCGACGACGAACGACAGTAGGGAGGCGCTCATCCAGCTCGACGGGGTGAAGTGCAGCGCGCTCTGCGCATTCGTCCACAGCCGGGACCACCAGCCGAGATTTCCCGGATTGATCAACTGGTACGTGACGATGCCGGCCGCCCAAGCGACGATCATCGACCACCGGGCCGGGGCGTGCTCGGAGATGTCCCAGCCCCGGCGGCCGCCGAAGCAGAAGAAGTCGACCGCGAGGACGCCCAGCATCGGCACGAACACCGAGCCGATGATCAGAAGAAAATCGTTGTAGCTGTTCATGTCGAGCGCGAGCGCCATGACCATGATCAACACCCCCAGCCCGACGGTCAGTACCCGCCGGTCCACGCGAGGCGCGAGGTTCTGGATCGACATCGCCGTGGAGTAGACGTTCGCGAACGACTGGTCGGCCTCCCGCAGCACGAACACCGCGAAGAACAGCGTGCCCAGAGCGACGTGCTGGAACGGCCCGAACACCGAGTGGCCCGTCACCAGCGCGAGCGCGAGCAGGCCGAGAACGTACGCGACGATCTGCGTCACCCCGTACGCCACACTGGCCGCGCCGAAGGCGGCGCGCTCGGACCTGGAGTGCCGTGTGTAGTCGGCGGCCATCGGGACCCAGGAGATCGAGACCGCAAGCGCCGCGTCCGCGCCGATCCAGAAGTGGCTCCACGAACCGTGCGTCAGGTTTGGCAGCGGCTGGCGCGTGAACTGGATGTAGAAGTAGACGAGAGCGATCACGACCGCCGTGGTGACGTAGCGCCGCAGCACCCTCACCGAACCGAGCGGCCAGATCGTCAGCACCGTGGTGATCACACCGGCGATGACGACGTACACCCAGTGGGGTCCGCCGCCGAACAGTTGCTCCGCCGCGTCAGCGATGGTGATCAGCTCGAACGTCCCCCAGCCGATCATCTGCAGGATGTTGAGCACGGTCGGCACGTACGACAGCCGGGTGCCGAAGAGGCCCCGTAGCAGCATCATGGCCGGTACGCCGGCCCGCACACCTGGCACCGCGGCCAGGCCGAGCATGATCCCGCCGATCACGGTACCGACGATCATCGCGACGATGCCGGCCATGATCGGCATCTGTGGCATGCCGTGCGCGTCGGGGGCGAGGACGGTGACCGCGCCGGAGAAGGCGAGCAGGCTGACGCCCAGGTTGGCCCAGAACGCGCTCTGATCCCAGAAGCTGAGCACCCTGGGCGCGGGCTGGTCGAGCGTGTACGGAGCCTCGTTGCGTGGCTGGTCGACGGCAGTGCTCACAGAGCACACTCCCTACGCCGGCATTACCCGGTCAGGTTCGAGCGGTCGGCGGCACCTGTGAAGCCGCCCTCTCAGCCCGGTCGACGCCCGAGCTCCCGCGATATCAAGTTGGCCGGTGACAATGTATACCGGTTCAGCGGATTTTCCATCGGCAGGAGACCCATGCCACAGGCCGCGCACGCCGCGCGGCCCGGGGAGGAATGAGGGTATGACCGTTCCGACGGCGTCCTTCGTGGCGGATGACGAGGCTCGCCCCGTCGCCGCCGCCCTGGTGACCCGCCGCCTCTATTAATCCCTCGGCTTCACGCCGCACGGATGACGTCGGCGGGCTCAGGCGACGTACGGGTCGCCGCCGGACTCGCTCACCATCGGCAGCCCGGCCGCCTCCCAGGCGTGCATGCCGCCGTCGACGTTCGCGGCCTTCCACCCGGAGTTGTTGAACGCCGCCACGGCCTGCGCGGATCGCGCCCCTGACCTGCAGATAACGTAGATATCGCGGTCGCCCGGCACCTCGCCGGCGCGGGCGTTCAGCTCACTGAGCGGGATGTGCACGGCGTCGGGCGCGTGCCCGGCGTGCCACTCGTCGTTCTCCCGGACGTCGAGCAGGTAGCCATCGCCGGGAACCTCGGCGACCGCGACGCTGGGCAGCGGGTTGTTGAAAAGATTCACACATCCACGGAACCATGCGCGAGCGGCCGGAGTCGAATCGTCATGAGGCAATCTCTATCGAGACTGGGAAGGACGGCCATCGTCGTGCCGGGCGTGGTCACGGCATTGACGCTGACCGGCTGCAAGGACAACGGAACCGCGACGAGCCAGCCGAGCGACCAGGCCTCACAGCCCGCACAGAGCACGACACCCGGCTCGCCGACACCGGCGCCCGTCTCGCCGACCCCCACCACGCCACCGGGCGGCAAGATCGGCACGGACGGGACCAAACTCACCATCACGGTGCGCATGTCACCGACCTCGGACCCGATCAAACGCACGCTCACCTGCGACCCGCCGGGCGGCAACGCACCGAACGCGGCCCAGGCGTGCGCGAGCCTGGACAAGGTGGCCGCGGCCAAGGGCGGCGACCCGTTCGCCCCGACGCCGAAGGGCCAGATGTGCACCCAGATCTTCGGCGGCCCGCAGACCGCCGCGGTCAAGGGCACGTGGAAGGGCAAGAAGGTCGACACGACGTTCGGGCGCAAGAACGGCTGCGAGATCAAGCGCTGGAACGACCTGGCCGCCCTGTTCGGACCCCTGGCGCACACACCGACACACTGACCTGGGTTCCGCCCGATGTGACCGCCTCGCCTGGGATCATCGTTCCGATCGTGGGGCGAGGCGTGATCAGTCAGCGTCAAGGGCGAGGGACGCCTTGATCGAAGGACCGGTGCTCAGCAAGCCGACCACGCCTCTCTCGGGAGAAAGTGGGGAAGGTCGTCCATTGCTTCGGGGGGTATGAACACCGGCCGTGTGAGCAGGTGGTCGCCTGCTCGCTGCACATCGATCACGACACCCAGGGTCTCCGAACCGGGTACTCCTGCGGCCATATAGGTGAGCTCTGAGTAAGGCTCGCGGGCCTCGGCTCGTTGGACCATCCACTGTTCCAACAGCGAGGGAACGCGGCCGACCAGCGCCGTACCGTCCGCGAACACCTGAGGCCCCCGCAGTGCGTCGACCACGACGCAGGCCAGCCGTTCCTTCCGGTAGTAGAGCTTCAGGCCGACTTCCTGGTAGTCGCCCTCTACGACCGTGGAGACGCCCTCAGTGGCGGGACGGTGAAGCGTGTGTCGCTGGGATTCCGTGGTGACGCCGCTCAGCGCCTGCGAGACCTGGCCGGGTCTCATGCCGAAACGGAGCGGTCCCACGCTCACGAACGGATCCAGCGTCCACTGCTGCCGCTCGTCGTCCGGCAACACGTTCCACCACTTGAACACGACCACGAAGACTAGGGCGTTTCGGCCGAACACCGCTCTCCACGGACCGCAGACCGCCACTGCGAGATCCCGCGAAGACAAAGGGATCCACAGCCTGTGGACAACTAGGGGCGGGGCTACTTGAGCAGGCGGGACATGCGGCGGTCGGCGAGTGGTTTGCCGCCCGTCTGGCAGGTCGGGCAGTACTGCAGTGCCCGGTCGGCGAACGAGACCTCTCGGATCGTGTCGCCGCACACCGGGCACTTCTCCCCGGCGCGGCCGTGTACCCGCAGGCCCGACTTCTTCTCGCCCTTCAGGTCCTTGGCCGCGAGGCCCTTCGAACGCTCGACGGCGTCGCCGAGCGTCGTGACGATCGCCTCGTAAAGGGTCGCGATCTCCTCCTCGGTGAGGCTCGCGGCGAGCTTGTACGGCGACATCTTCGCGACGTGCAGCACCTCGTCGGAGTAGGCGTTGCCGATGCCGGCGATCACGCTCTGATCGCGGAGTACGCCCTTGATCTGCGTGCGGCGGCCGTCGAGAATGCTCGCCAGCGCCTCGGCGTCGAACTCCTCGCGCAGGGGATCCGGACCGAGCGTCCTGATCCCGGGCACGTCCTGCGGGTCGCGGACGACGTACACCGCGAGCCGCTTCTGCGTGCCGGCCTCGGTGAGGTCGAAGCCGGACTCGTCGTCGAGGTGGACGCGCATCGCGAGCGGCCCCTTGCCGGGCCTCGGCGGCGCGGCCGGCAGCTTGTCCTTCCACCGCAGCCAGCCCGCCCGCGACAGGTGGACGATCAGGTGCAGGCCGTCCACGTCCAGGTCGAGGAACTTGCCGTACCGGGTGACATCGGTGATCGACAGCCCGCTCAGCGCGGTGATCGGCGGGTCGTAGGTCTTCAGGCACGAGATCGCGACGACGTCAACGCGGGCGATCGCCCGGCCGATGGCGTTCTCGTGCAGGAACGCGGCGAGGGACTCGACTTCCGGCAGCTCCGGCATGCCCCAAGGCTAAGCCCTTGTCCACAGCCCTGTGGACAAAGGCGCTCAGGAGGGCACGTCCCAGAACGCCAGCTCGTGGCGCATCCCCTCGAGGAACGCCGTACGTGCCCGTGCGGGGTCCGGCGCCGCCTCGTCGAGCATGACCGCGACCCGACCGGCGAGCATCGCGAAGCCCGGATCCGCGTAGGCGTCCACCCAGCGGCGGTAGCGGGGGTCGGCCGGTGGATCCTCCGCCAGGATCCGGCCGAGCGTGGAGTACCCCCACATGCAGGGGTAGAGAGCCGCGAGCCCTTCCCCGTACGAGGCGGCGGCGTCCAGGAGGAACGCGGTGTACGCCGCGCACGCGGGCCCCTTGACGGCGCCCGCGAGGTCCGCGCCGAACTCCTCGGCGAGGGCCCGGTGCAGCGACAGCTCGTCGAAGAAGGTCGAGTGCGCCAACTCCACCAGGTCGCCCAGATGCCCGTCGGGCGCCTGCCACGCCAGCCGCGCGAACACCCGTACGTAGTCGTGGAGGAAGAGGTAGTCCTGCTCCAGCCACCCGCGGAAGACGGTGAGGTCGAGGTCGCCGCGTGCGATGCCGGCCACCGTCGGGTGGCGGAGCTGCTCCTCGACGAGTGGCCGGCCGATCGCTTCGAGTTCCCTAGCCAGACTCATGTCCGGCAGTCTCACATGCGGGGCGACCGCTCAGTCGGTCTTCTCCCGCTGGGGCATCCGTTCGACGAACGCGTCCGAGGAGGGGAAGAACACGCTTTCGTGCCCGTCCTCCCAGCGGACCAGGTACGGCGGTGCCCCATCGCTTCCGTGCACCTCGATGATCACGGCCTGACGGTCGTGGTCCCCGACGTGGTGGCCCCGGACCAGCAACGCGTCGCCCGTGTGCGCTCGCATCGTCCCCTCCCATCTCCGGCTATGTGGTCACCGTCGCCCGGCGGGGCACGGCCGGGATAGGGCCGAAGGTCCACCGAGCCGCGCCGAATGTCGGCCGCCCCGCACGTACGGCCGCGCGATGCTGGGAAAGGGGAAGCGGACATGGCCGTGACGATCGCCCTGGGCGGCGACACGATGCTGGGCCGCGGCGTCGGCGAGGTGATCGCGGACGCCGGGCCTGAGGGCCTGTTCGCCCCGGAGGTACGCGCGGCGTTCGCCGAAGCCGATCTCGCCGTCCTGAACCTCGAGTGCTGCGTCTCGGATCGGGGCCGGCGGTGGGCCGCGCCGGGCAAGCCGTTCCACTTCCGCGCCCCGCCGGAGGCCGTGGGCGTGCTGACCGGGCTGGGCGTCGGCTGCGTGACCCTGGCCAACAACCATGCGCTGGACTACGGCCACGAGGCATTGGAAGACACGCTGAGCCATCTCGCCGGGGCCGGCATCGCGGTGGTGGGCGCCGGCCGTGACCGCGAGGAGGCGCGGGAGCCGGCCGTGCTGGAGAGGGCCGGTAGGCGCGTGGCCGTGATCGGCGTGACCGACCACCCGAGCGACTTCGCCGCGTCGGAGACCACGCCCGGAGTCGCGTACGCCCCGCTGAGCGAGGGCGTGCCGTCGTGGCTGTCCCGCCGGATCGAGGACGCGGCGGCGGAACACGACGTCGTCCTGGTGACGCCGCACTGGGGCCCCAACATGACCAGCGAACCCCTGCCGTACGTCCGCCGGGCGGCGGAGGGCCTCCTGAACGCCGGAGCGACGTTGGTCGCCGGCCACTCCGCCCACGTCTTCCACGGCGTGAACGGCAACGTGCTGTACGACCTGGGCGACCTCATCGACGACTACGCCACGGACGAGTACCTGCGCAACGAGCTGGGTCTCGCGTGGCGCGTCGAGATCGGCGACCTCGGAGAGGTGAGGGTGACGGCCCTGCCGCTGAGGCTGGACTACGCGCGGACCGAACCCGCCCGGGACGAGGACCGTGCGTGGATCGTCGACCGCCTGCGGTCCGCCTGTGCCGAGTTCGCCGCGGAGGTCGCCGAACGGGGCCCTTGGCTGGCTATCGGGCCGTCGGCGGCCTGCTGAGACGCCGGCCGGTGACGTGCGTGGGCTGGATGCGCAGGAAGAGCTCCCGCGCGCCGCCCGCCCAGGGTTCGACGCCCGCCTCCCGGACCGATGCCCGCTCGTCCTCGGACTCCACATGGCGCACCGAGCCCCGGACGAGAACGCTCCAGCCCTCGCGTGTCTCCGGACGCAGCTCGTCGATCTCGAACGCGACCTTGTAGTCGGCGTCCTCGATCCCGGTGCGAAGATCCTCATCCGTCGGGCTGCCGTACGCGGTCCGGAACACGATCGCGCCTTCGTGCACCCCGTAGTTGACCGGCACGACGGTGGGGCCGTACCGGCCGCTGTAGCCGAGCCGCCCGACACCCCCCGGTGAGATCAGCCGCAGGCACTCGGCCTCGTCCAGCACCTCCGGCACCGGTCGCCCGGGTGCCTCACTGTCATCAGCCATCAGCAGTCCTGTTCCGCTCCAGAGAGATCTGCGCCTCCAGAGCAGGAACTTCCCGCCACCACAGCGCCCAACCAGGGCGAACGCCGAACCGCTGGACGCCTGATCCCCGGATCGCGACACTTGCTCCACTACCGGACAAAGACGAGTGGTTCGCGGCCCGCTCGTAAGGAGAAGCATCATGGTCAGGGAGAACGCCGCAAGGCTCGCCGTACTCATCGACGCGGACAACACGCGGCCCGGCGTCACCGACGGGTTACTGGCCGAGGTCGCCAAGTACGGAACCGCCCACGTCAAGCGGGCCTACGGCGACTGGACGGGGACCAGCCTGCGGGGCTGGAAGGACCAGCTGCTGGCCCAGTCGATCCAGCCGATCCAGCAGTTCGCGTACACGACCGGCAAGAACGCGACGGACGCCGCGATGGTGATCGACGCCATGGACCTGCTGTACACCGGGCGCTTCGACGGCTTCTGCATCGTCTCCAGCGACAGCGACTTCACCCGCCTCTCCGCGCGCATCCGCGAGTCCGGCCTGACCGTGTACGGCTTCGGCGAACGCAAGACGCCCAAGCCGTTCGTCTCGGCCTGTGACAAGTTCGTCTACCTCGAGAACCTCCCGTACTCCCGCAGCATCGCCTCCCCCGCCCACGCGCTGCCCGAACCCACCGCGGCGTCACTGGCGGTGTCGCTCAAGACGGACGCCGAACTGCTGGGCCAGCTCGTCAACGCGGTCGACGCGGCCTCCGACGAGGACGGCTGGGCGAACCTCGCGAACATCGGCTACATCGTCACCAAGCAGCGCCCGGACTTCGACTCCCGCAACTACGGCTATCCCAAGCTCAGCGAACTCATGGCCGCGATCGGGCAGTTCGACCTGGACCGTCGCAGCCCCGGCGACGGCAAACCGGCGGTCGTGTACGCGCGCAACAACCAGGAGCAGCCCGGACCTCCTTGACAACAGTTTGTTCTAGTTGTTCTATATCAAACATGCTCGATATCTCCCCCTCCCGTCTGTTCGGCTGCGCGGTCACAGCCCTGCTCATCGCCGGTTGCTCATCGGTCACCGCGCAAGGCGTGTCGTCCGACGCGCCGATCACACGTGAGCTCACCTTCCGCAGCGGCCCCGACGCCTTGCCCGCGACCTTCCAACCGGCCGCCGGCCGGACCGGCGTACGGCCGGCCGCGCTGATCATCTCCGGCAGCGGGCCGACGGACCGCGACGGCAATGACCGGCAGTTCCCCCACCTGGACACCAACCGGAACTTCGCGAAGGCGCTCGCGGCGGACCGGATCGCCTCGCTCCGCTACGACAAGCTCGGCTCCGGTCAGGCCGGGACGGAGAACCACCCCGGCGGCCGCGGGATCGACTTCGATCTCTTCGCCCAGGAGGCTCTCGACGCCTATCGGACGATGGCCCGCCAGCCGGGAGTCGACCCGCACCGGCTGATCGTCGTGGGCCACAGCGAGGGCGGGCTGCTCGCGCTCTGGCTCGCCGACCGCCTGCGCGGCACGCCCGAGGCCCCACGCGCCGTGGTCCTCGCCGCTCCGATCGGGATCCGCTACCTCGACCTGCTGAGCAAGCAGCTCACCGAGCAGTACCGGGCCGCACAGGCGGCGGGCCGCCTCAGCGCCCAGCAGGTGGCGAGCCTCCTGGACGAGTTGCGCGAGACCGTCTCCTCGATCAGGAAGACCGGCACCCTCCCCGCCGACCTGTCAGACCCGACGCTCAAGACCGTGTTCAGCCCGGCGAACATCCCGTTCCTCCGGCAGGCCGACCGGCTCGACCCCGCCGGCCTGGCCCGCGGCCTCGGCCCGGCCTTCCCGGCCCTGGTCCTGCGCGGCCTCAAGGACGTGCAGGTCAGCGCGGGCGAGGTCCAGCACCTCATGACCGGATTCCGCGCGAACCGGGCCGCCGTCCAGGCGGACATCCCCGACGCCGACCACCTCTTCAAGGTCGTCTCCGGAACACCGAATCCCAGCGTCGACTACCCGGACGCCACTCGCCCGTTCGCGCCCCAGGTGGCTCCGCGACTGCGCGCCTTCCTCGGCAAGGCGCTCTAGGGGCTCACCGGCGTCACGCCGGCTCCGCGTCATGAGGGCACCGGCGCCTACTGCACGCTGCGAACGGTCCCGCCGTCGACCCGCAGGGTCGCTCCGCTGATGTAACCGGCCAGCGGGCTCGCGAGAAAGGCGACGGCCGAGGCGATCTCCTCCGGCCGGCCCATGCGCCCGGTGTCGTTGGGCACGAGTCGCTCGGTCGATGCCCGTTCGATGTCCTCCCAGCTCTCGCCCCAGCCGCGCTCGGGCGCGATCCGGGTGAGCAGGTTCTTCACGGCCTCGACCAGGATCGCTCCCGGGGCGACCACGTTGGAGGTGACGCCGGTGTCCTTCAGCTCGCGGGCGAGCGACACCGCGAGGTTGTGCCGTGCGGCCAGGGTGGCGTTGTACTGCGGGTGAGTGTTCATCGGCTGGATCGCCAGACCGCCGCCGATCGTGATCACCCGCCCCCAGCCGCGTTCGCGCATCGGGGGCACCAGGCGCTGGATCATCCGGACTCCGGAGATCACGTTCACCTCGTAGGTCTCGCGCCAGTCCTCGGGACTCGCGTCCGCCCACGACAGGTGCTCGTATGACCCGGCGTTGTTGACCAGGACATCGATCGGGCCGCCCTCCAGAGCCGCACCGGCCACCGCGTCGGCGCCCTCGTCCGTGGCGAGGTCGCCGATGGCGTACCCGGCCCTGCCACCCGCCTCGGTGATCGCCGCGGCGACGGACTTCGCGCGCGTCTCGTTCCTGCCGTGCACGACCACCTCGGCGCCCTCGGCCCCCAAGAGCAGGGCCATCGCCTCACCGAGCCCGGAGCTGGATCCGGTGACGAGCGCACGCTTGCCGGACAGTTTCAAATCCATGGGTTCACCCGCGTTTCACAGAGTCGGATCAGACTGGTCTCGCGACCAATGTCTACGACTGTAGACCTCCTCGCCAGGATATGTCTACAGGCGTATACTTCGACTGTGAACCAGCAGAGGCAGCCGGACTCCACCGGCCCCAAGCGACAGCGCAACGCCGCCGCCACACGGAAGGCGATCCTCGACTCGGCGATCAGGGCCTTCACCGAACACGGCTACGACGGCATCGGAGTCCGCGAGATCGCCCGCGACGCGGGAGTGACGGCGATGCTGGTCAATCGCTACTTCGGCTCGAAGGAGAAACTCTTCGCCGAGGCCGTCGACGCCTCATTCGCCCCGGCGACCGTGATCCGCGAGGACTCCGCGTCCCTGGCGGCGACCATCGCCCGGCGGCTGGTCGAACGGACGGATCCGGACGCCGAAGCCCTCGACCCGTTCTTGCTCCTGCTGCGCTCGGCGCCCAATCCGCGGGCCGCGGAGATCATGCGGGCCAGTACGGAACGCCACGCCGGCCACCGCCTCGCCGAACTTCTCGACGGGCCAGACCCCGAGCGACGCGCGGCACTCGCGAACTCACTGATCGCCGGGTTCTGGCTGATGCGCACCGTGCTCCAGAGCACCGCGCTCACCGACACCGACCCCGCCGACCTGACGACTCGCCTTGAACGCGCCTTCGACGCACTGCTCTCGCCGACCGAGAGGTGATTGCTTCGATTTTCGTAATATCCTAGAATCTAAGTTGTGCCGGACAGAGAGACCACAGTCGCGAGGTTGACCGCCGCGATCCGGCGCTACCAGCGCGACATCGACGCCCTCGACCAGGCCGTGGCCGAACGACTGGGTCTCAACCGCACCGATCTTCGATGCGTCGACCTGCTCCTCGACCGGCCGCTCAGCGTGACCGAGCTGGCGGACCAGGCGGGTCTCAGCCAGTCGGCGATGACGACCGCACTCGACCGCCTCGAAGGCGCCGGGTACGCCCGCAGAACCCGCGACGCGAACGATCGGCGCCGCATCCGCGTGGAGCTCACGCCCGCCCTGCTCACTCGTATCGCCGAGATCTTCGAACCGTTCGCGGCCGAAGCCGCCACCGAGCTCGACCGCTATTCCGTGTCCGAGCTGGAGACCCTGCTCCGGTTCTTCGCCGACGGGTCCGAGCGCCGGGCCCGCCACGCCCGGCGCATCCGCACGACCGCCGCCCGGCCGAAGGCCCGGCGACCGGGGGTGCGCCGGGAGCCCGCGGACCCGGATGCTCCCGGCCCGCGAAGGGAGAGCACACCATGACCGGCATCCGACCGGCGGCCCGCACGGTGACCGTACGGCCGGCCTCCCGTTCCCTCGCCCGATGGGGAATGGCCGGACTGGTCGCGGAGATCGTCGCCGTGTGCACCTGGCTGGTGGCCGGCGCGTGGCAGGGGCCCGGCTACAGCCTGGTTCACGACGACATCAGCGACATGGGTGCCCTCACCGCTCCGCACGCCTGGGCGTTCCTCATCCCGCAGGCGCTCGCCGGCGCCGGAACCATCGCTTTCGTCCTGTTCGGGTTGCGCCCCGCACTGGCCCATGCCGGGCGAGCCGGCCGGTCAGGTCCCTGGCTGGCCGCACTCTCGGGGATCCAGGACGTGACCGACGCGGCGTTCCGGCTCGACTGCCGCGCCGCCGACGGCTGCGGCCAGGCGCAGGCGGCCGGTTCCTGGCATGCGCAGGCGCACAACGCGATCGGGTTCGCGTGCGTCCTCCTGCTGATCGTCACGCCGTTCGTGCTCGCCCGGCGTTTCAGGCGGCTGCCGGAGTGGCGCCGATTCGCCCTGCCCTCTGTACTGCTGGGCGTCGTCTTCGTCGCCGGCCTGCTCGCGGTGCTGGCCCCCCAGACGGCCTCCTATCAGGGCCTGGTTCAGCGAGCGATCGCGCTCGGCGGCGCGGTCTGGGGTATCGCCGTGGCCGCCCACCTCGTCCGGCGGGGACGCGCCGAGGCCGACGGCTGAGCGACGGCCGGGCTTCCACGTAGGCATCGTGCAGGCGGCGCACGCGGCGCAGGGGCCGGCCCTGGGGCGTGGTGGGCGGGGTCCATCGCGGCCGCCACGCACCACAGCCCGCGCGACCGGCTCGGCCGGCCCTCCGACATCGCCCCCGTGGTCGGCTGGCTGATCAGTGAGGAGGCCGGCTGGGTGTCCGGTCAGACCGTACGCGCCAACGGCGCGATGTTCTGACTCACCTCAGGGGCTCCGCCCCGGCGGTCGGGCGTCGGGACCTTCGGACGGGACTTCGGCCTCATGTCTTACAGCGTGACAGCGGCCTATCGTCCGGTTGAGGGCCTAGGAGGGATCCACTATGAGGCGCCGAACCGTGAACGACGTGATGACCAAGGGGGTCGTGAGCGCGTACCGAGGCGCGTGCTTCAAGGACATCGTCCAGGTCATGATCAAACGCGGTATCACGGCGATGCCGGTGGTCGATGAGGGCCATCGCGTGGCCGGTGTCGTCTCCGAGTCCGATCTGCTCGCCAAGGAGGAGCACAAGGACGGCGGGAGGCGGCGCTGGTTCGGCAGACGCCGTGATCGGTCGTGGGCGAAGGCTCGGGCGTTGACCGCCGAAGACCTGATGACCGCGCCGGCGATCACGGTTCGTCCCGAGGCGACGATCGTGGAGGCGGCGCGGCTGCTCGACGAGCACCGGATCAAACGCATGCCGGTGACCGACGATCAGAACCGCCTCGTCGGGATCGTCAGCCGCCGCGACCTGCTGAGCGTCTTCACCCGTACCGACGAGGAGATCCGTGACGAGGTCCGGCACGAGGTCTTCGCCCTGGCCGACCCCACGGAGGTCTCGGTCTATGTCCGTCACGGCGTGGTCACCCTCAGCGGCACGATGCGGCAGAGAGACCTGATCCCGATCGTCGTACGGCTGGCCGCCGCACCCGATGGCGTCGTCGGCGTGATCGACGACCTGAACCGCGATATGGCCGGCGCCGAACCCTGACCCCTCAGACGCCGACGCCGGCCCCTCGCCGGGCAGCGCAGCCCCCGAGCTCGCCGCTCGGGGGCTGTCCGACACTTCCCGGCGTCCGATCAAAGCGTGCGCAGTGCCTCGGTGGGGGACAGGCGGGCGGCCCGAAGGGCCGGCAGCAGGCCGGCGATCGCGCCGATCACGATCGCGGCGCCGATCCCGCCGACCCACGCCTGGACCGGGATGACCACCGCCCAGCCCTTCGTGCTCGCGTAGATCGCGGTGGTCAGCGCGCCGGCCGCGACTCCGGCCACCCCGCCGAGCAACGCGAGCATGACCGCTTCGGACAGGAACTGCGTGCGGATCTGTCCCCGGGTCGCGCCGAGCGCCCGGCGCAGCCCGATCTCAGATCGCCGTTCCAGCACCGAGATGATCATGATGTTCGCGACCCCGACCGCGCCCACGATCAGTGCCACCAGCCCGAGCCCGAGGAACAGGCTGTTGAACGCGCCCTTCGCGGCGGCTCGCGCGGTGAGCGCGTCGGAGGGCTGGCTGACGTCGACGTCGCTGGGCGACTCGGGGTTCGCGGTCTGCGCGAGCACTCCCTGCACCGACTCCACCTTGTCCGTACGGGCCCGCACGTACACCGTCGTCGGAGGTCCGGCCACCGCCTTGCCCTTGTCGACGGTCGCGTAGCTGAGGTAGCGCTCGGCGGCCGGATAGCCGATCAAGGCGCTGGTGTCGATGTCGGTCGACAGCGTCGCGGGCTTGAGGATGCCGGCGACGTAGAACCACTGGTTCTTCAGCCAGATCCGTTGCCCCGGATAGACGCGATCGATCCCGAGGCGCTGCGCGGCGAGCGCACCGAGCACGGTGACCGGCTGGCGCTCGGTCGCCGGGTTCAGCCAGCGGCCCTGAGCCACGCTGGTCCCGATCACTTCCGGGAGGTTGAGGCTGGCGGCCCGTACCTTCAGGGCGTTGGTCTCGACCACCGGGATCAACGGGCTGCGGTACACGTTCGTGTTCTCGATGGCACCGGCGTGCGCCACGTGCTCGACGTCGGGCAGATGAGAGATCCGTTGCGGCGCGGCGACCGGGAGCTGTGCCGCCCCGCCGGTGAACGACTGGCCGGTGTTCGCGGTCAGCAGGTTCGTGCCGAGCCGGTCGATCTGGGCCAGGAGCCCGGCCTGGGAGGACGCGGACAGGCCGAGCACCGCCACGATCGCCGCGGTGCCGATCGCTATTCCGAGCGCGGACAAGGCGGCCCGCAGGCGGCGAGCCCGGATCCCGATGCCGGCCACGCGCAGCTGGTCGGACAGCCTCATGCGTCCTCCATCGGACGCGCCGCGCTGTCGGCGACGATCCGCCCGTCGAGGACGTGCAACTGGCGGGGAAGCCGGGCGGCCAGTCCGCTGTCGTGCGTGATCACGAGGATCGTCGCCCCGTCGGCGTTGAGCTCGTGCAGCAGCTCGATGATGGCCGCCCCCGTCTTGCTGTCGAGGTTGCCGGTCGGCTCGTCGGCGAGCACGATGGCCGGGCGGCCGACCAGAGCGCGGGCGATCGCCACGCGCTGGCGCTGTCCGCCCGACAGCGCGCCCGGGCGGAAGCCCGCCCGATCCGCCAGCCCGACCCGGATGAGCGCCTCGGCGGCGCGCTCGCGCCGCTCGGCGGGCGCCACGCCGCCGTACAGCAGGCCGTCGGCGACGTTCTCCAGGACGGTGGTGTGCTCGGACAGGTGGAACTGCTGGAAGACGAAGCCGATGCTGCGCGCCCGCAGGGCGGCGAGCCGGCGGTCGGTGAGCGTCGCGACGTCCTCCCCGTCGATCCGTACCGTGCCGCCGCTGGGCCGGTCGAGCGTGCCGAGGATGTGCAGCAGCGTGGACTTGCCCGACCCCGACGGGCCGACGATCGCGACCAGTTCCCCGCTCCGTACGGTGAAGCTCACGCCGCGCAGCGCGTGGACGGGGGGCTGCGAGCCGTACGTCTTGGTGACCTGCTCCAGTTCGAGGACATTCGTTCTGCTCATGTCGACGGCACCACCACTCGGTCACTGACCGACAGGGCGCCGGAGACCTGCACCTGCCCGTTGGCATCGTCGAACAGTCCCAGCGTCACCGAAACGATCCGGGTCTGGCCGCCGTCCCCCGCCGCGACCTCGACCGCGTATCCCCCGCCGGAAAGGCCGATGAGCGCGGTCACCGGCACGATCAGCGCGTCCTTGACGCCGTCCGTGGTGATCTGCACCTGGACCGGGGCCTGCTCAAGGGTTCCGGCGTCCTTCGGGTGCTCGAGCGTGACATAGACCGGGATCGTGGCGGACGCCGAGTCGGAGTCGTTCTTGCCGGAGGATGTCGCGACCGTGCCGATCCGGCGGACCACGCCGGACGTGATCCGGTTGTCCGGCAGCGTGATCTGCGCCTGATCGCCCTTCTTGACCTCGGACTGCTGGGAGGCGTCGAGCTTCACGGTGACCTGCCGCCGGTTCGACGACGCCTCCATGATCGGGTGGCCCGGGGCCGCGCTGGTGCCGTTCTTGGCCGTCACCTTGCTGATCCGCAACGGGCCGGGCAGGAACACCGCCTGGCCGAGATCCAGCCTGCCGGTCACGTCGGCGCCGCGTTCGTCCTGAAGCTTCTCCAGGGCCACGGCGGTTCCCGCGCCGAAATAGCGCGAATCGGGATCGACGTCGGACTTGTCGGCGTAGCCCTCAATCACGAGGGTCCTGTTCAGCGCCCGGACGTCCTTGCCGTCGTCGCCCTCGGCCAGGTCCCGGTACGCGGGCGTGCTTCCGCAGATCAGGATCACCGGTTTCTCCCCGACCTTGTACAGCGTCTCGCCGCAGTCGACCTGGGCGCCCGCCGCCGGCACCCAGGTGTAGGTCCCGCTCGCCCGGTTGACCACCGAGTACGGGTTCCCGTCGGCGCCGGCCGAGTACGACAGCGTCCCGCTCTGGCTGACCTGCGAGGAGAGCGGACCCTCACGGACCGCCACCAGCGACGTCGCGTCGCCGGCCCTCGTGGCGGGCTTCCCGTCGTCGCCGAGCAGGCCCGTCACGGCGAGAAGCACGCCGCCGACCACGACCACGGCCACGACGCCGCCGAGCAGTCCGCGCCACTTACGCCGCCGCCGTGGCCGGGCCGGCGCCTCGGGAGAAACGTCCGTGCTCGCCGGAGTCCCGATCTCAGCCGTTGCCATCCTCGGCGCCTCCTCCCACGTGGGCCACGTCACGGCATGCGTTCAGCGCCTTCTTGAACTGCGGCGAGTTGACGTTGATCTTGTCCCTGGGCACCAGAAGGCGCCCGTCCTGCGGGTCGGGGAAGTCCTGTATGCCGTTCTTGCGCATACACTGCGCGAACTTCAGCCATTCTTTCTGGTCTTTGGCGATCTCCGCCGGGTCGTCCGTTATTCCGGGCGGCTCCTGCGATTTGCACGCCTGCTGTGCCTTCTTGAACTGCGGCGAGTTTCGGTTCGGCCCCCCAGCCGCGATCACGAATCTGCCGTTCTTGTTGGGGTCGGGGAAGTTGGTCACGCCGTTCTCGCGCATGCACTGCGCGTACTTCACCGCCTTCTCCAACGTGGGGTTCGAGCCGGACGAGCCGGATTTCGCGTCGCCGGAGCCGCCGCATCCCGTGACGGTCAGGGCGAGGGCGGCAGCCGAGGCGGCCAGCAACACAGAGGCCTTGTTCATCGTTGCCCTTCCCGGGGGTGTCGCGACGAGGATGGGCAGAAGACGCTCTCCACGGCGTTGAACATCGCTCGGCCCGGCTCGGTGGTGTCCTTGACGCTCAGCGTGGCCGACATCGAGAACTGGCGGCGGCCGTCTTTCGAGTAGAAGGTCATGGTGAAGTAGCCGGGGGCCGTACCGCCCCAAATCCAGCCATCGAGTTTTCCGCCGCAAAAGTCGGGGCCGCTGCCCTGGGCGGGGTCATTGGACAACGGGTCGGTCAGGACTCGCTGGAGTTCCGGCGGCAGCAGCTTGCCCTGGGTGAACGCCCGGTAGAAGGCGCTCACGTCGTGCGTGGTGGAGACCACCCCTCCGGCCCCCGAGCCGAAGCTGGCGTTGAACCGGTCGACGTCGCGCGGCTCGCCGTCCGCGTCGGGGTAGTAGCCGTGGCCGTGCGGCCCCTTGATGCCGTCCGGCGGCTTGACGAGAAAGTAGGTCCTGGTCATCCCGAGCGGGCCGAACAGGCGGTCGTGCAGCTCGGTGGCCAGGTCGTGGCCGGTCAACCTCTCGATGATCAGGCCGAGGAGGGTGTAGTTGGTGTTGGAGTAGGAGAACTTCTCGCCCGGTTCCCCGGTCCGGGGCCGGCTGCGGCTCCACTTGACCAGATCGAGCGGCCGATAGTAGGTCGTGAAGTCGAACGGGTCGAACGAGATGTCCCCCTCGCTCCCGTCCGGTTTCGGCTCGGCGGCGTACCAGTCGGGAATGCCGGAGGTGTGCCGGAGCATCTGCCGTACCGTGATCTCGTCGGCCCGCTCCACCAGATCCTTCTTCACCACCACGGGCAGCAGGTCGCTGAGCTTGTCATCCACGCTCAACCTGCCCTCCTTGACCAGTTGCAGCACCACGGTGGCCACCATCTGCTTGGTCTGTGACCCGATCCGGAAGCGAGCGTTCGCGGGGATCCTCCCGCCCCTGCCGTCCAGCAACCGGGAGCCCGCGCTGCCCAGTCCGATGGACCTCCCGTCGACGTAGGCCCCGCCGACGGCCCCCACGACCCCGGGAACGGCGGCCAGCTCCTCCACCGCCTTCTGCACGCTCCCCGTCGGCGCCGGGGCGGCGGTGGCAGGCCCGGCCTCGGCCGTCATCAGGATGGCGACACCGGCGGCCAGACCGGCCCTCCTCAGCGGCGGACGAACGTTCTTACGTGACACGACGCGCATCTCTTCTGATCACCTTCCGATGCGGGGCACCATGCCCTCGGCATGGACCGCCGTGGTCCATGCCTCCACTGAAGTCGGAGGGCCGTTGCGGAGGCGTATGCGCTTTTCGATACGCCCGCGATATGCGCGATCACTACGCCGCCGGCGGCGGTGCCTGCGGCTCGCTGGGAAGTCGGATCGTGACGAGGAGGCCGCCGGTGGGGCGGGGGGTGAGATCGAGGGTCCCGTCATGTGCTCGGACGATGCTGTGCACGATGGCCAGTCCGAGGCCGACACCGGCGTGCTCGTCGGTGCGTGCGCGTTGTGTTCCGCGTTGGAAGGGTTCGGTGAGGGTCGGTAGCAGTTCCGGCGGGACTCGATGGCCGGTGTTCTCGACTCGCAGCACGCTCGCGTCGTGTCGCGGTTCGGTGTGGATCGTTACGGTGCCGCCGTCGGGGAGGTTGTGGACGATGGCGTTCTGGATGAGGTTGGTCGCCATCCGCAGGATGAGCGCGGCGGAGCCGAAGGTCTGCGTCCTCTCGCCGGTGACGTCGAGGGTGATCTGGCGTTTTTCGGCGAGGGGAAGCAGGGTTTCGGCGGCTTCTTCGGCGATGAGGGACAGGTCGACGGGTTCGCCGGTGAAGTTCTTGCGATCGGCGCCGCTGAGTAGCAGGAGGGCCTCGGTGAGGTCGATCGCCCGTGTGTTGACGGTGTGGAGGCGTTCGATGAGTTCGCCCTGGTCCCGCGTGGGGTCGTTGCGGGCGACGTCGAGGAGTGCCTGGGAGATCGCCAGGGGGGTGCGCAGTTCGTGGGAGGCGTTCGCGGCGAATCGGCGCTGTTCGGTGACGTGGGATTGCAGTTGTTCGAGCATGGTGTCGAACACGTCGGCGAGTTCGCGGAACTCGTCGTTGGGGCCCGGTAGCCGGATCCGGTGGGACAGCGATCCGTTCGCCGCCATCCGTGCCGCCTCGGTGATCCGTGTGAGGGGTGCGAGCATCCGGCCGGCGAGGATCCACCCTCCCACGAGACCGAACACCAGCAGGAAGGCCAGCGCCATGGCCATCGCGGGGGCGAAGCCGCGCAGAACCTCGGAGCGGTTGGGCCCAGTGATGATCACGGCGCCGAACCTTCTCTGGATGGATCTGGCGTTGATCTCGGGTAGCCAGCGCAGCACGAATATCCACACCACGGCCAGCAGGAGAGCGCCGGCGAGGAGGAGGAATCCGGCGTAACTGATGGTGAGTTTCAGGCGGGCGCTGAGCCCTGGGCGTCTGTTCATCAGTCCGTGCCGGTGTCGATTCGGTAGCCGACGCCGGGCACCGTGGCGATGAGCCGTGGTTCGCCGAGTCTCTTGCGCAGGGCCGAGACGGTGATGCGGACGGCGTTGGTGAAGGGGTCGGCGTTGGCGTCCCAGGCCCGCTCCAGTAGCTCTTCGGCGCTGACGACACCGCCTTGGGCGGCGACGAGGACTTCGAGCACGGCGAACTGCTTGCGGGTGAGCGCGACATAGCGTCCGTCGCGGAAGACCTCCCGGCGGAACGGGTCCAGCCGCAGCCCCGCGATCTCCCTGACCGGGGGCCGGGCGTGCGCCCGCCTGCGGTCCAGCGCCCGCAGCCGCATGACGAGCTCGCGAAGCTCGAACGGTTTGGTGAGGTAGTCATCCGCGCCGAGCCCGAACCCCGAAGCCTTGTCATCGATCCGGTCGGCGGCGGTGAGCATCAGGATCGGGATACCGCTGCCGGAGGCGACGATCCGCCGGGCGATCTCGTCCCCGGAAGGGCCGGGGATGTCACGGTCGAGGACCGCGAGGTCGTAGGAGTTGACGCTGAGCAGTTCCAGGGCGGTGTCACCGTCGCCGGCGATGTCGGCGGCGATCGCCTCCAGCCGCAGGCCGTCCCGGACGGCTTCGGCCAGGTAGGGCTCATCCTCCACGATCAGCACACGCACCATCGAAGCCTAAACAGCGCGACATATCGCCGACGTATGCGAACCCACCATGTTCAGGGGCCTCGGGATACTGAACGTTCTATCGATTAGACTTCCCCCACGATGGCGCACAACGCTCAAGGTCAGGTTTCCGAAGCACGATCGCGGCTGCTCGAGACCGCCACCCGGCTCTTCTACGCCGAGGGAATCCACTCCGTCGGGATCGATCGGATCGTCGCGGAGGCGAAGGTGACCCGCGCGACGCTGTACCGGCACTTTCCCGGCAAGGAAGAACTCGTCGTCGCGTACCTGCAGGCGGTCCACCAGGCCGATCGCGATCAGGTCGGCCAAGCCCTCGGCAGCGACCAACCGGCCGCCGACATCCTGCGAGCCATCGCCAAGTCGATCGCCAACGGTATCCAGTCAGCCGCCTTCCGTGGATGCGCCTTCCTCAACGCCGTCGCGGAGTATCCGGATCCCGAGCATCCCGTTCACAAGACCGTCCTCGCTCACCGCGAGTGGTTCCTGAACACCGTCACTGATCTGCTCGCGCAAGTCGGCGAGACGCCACCCGAGCTCGCGGCCCGGCATTTCGTCATGTTGCGGGACGGGGCGATGGCCGAGGGCTGCCTCTCCGACCCGGTGGAGGTCTGCGACACGTTCCTCCAGGGTGTCGACGGAATCCTGCAGCACCGCATCGGCTCCACGTCTGGCGGGTCCGGGGCGAAGACCGCCTGAGAGCCAAGGCTCCGACGATCAGACCGCGACCCGCCGCCTGCTAGACGACGCGGGCATCCTGGTACTTCAGCAGACCTTCGACCCCGCGGAGAAGCGTGCGGCAGATCGGCTCCGGGTCGGCGAGGGAGCCCGCCGCCATCGCCCCGTCCCGCAACATGACGAAGTGCCTCGCGGCGGGATCGGGTGCGGTGGCCCCGGCGTGCGTCATCAGATCGGTGATCGTGCGGAGGAACCACTCGCGGTGGACGAGAACGGTTCGGTGCACGGGGTGCGCGGGGTCAGGGTATTCGGCCGCGGCGTTGAGAAAGGCGCAGCCGCGGAACCCGGGAGCCCGGATATCGGCGGCGATCGACTCACCGACGGCTCGTACGACGTCGGCCGAGGACTCTTCCCGGGCGGCGGCCTCGGCCACTTTGGCGCGAATGGCCTTGTCGACCTCTCTCAAATAGGCGACGACAAGGTGGTCCTTGCTCGGGAAGTGCCGGTAGAGAGTCGCGCGAGTCACCTGCGCCTCGGCCACGATGCGGTCGATGCCGACGGAGTGAAGCCCCTCGGTGTAGAACAGGCGGCTCGCCGTGCCGAGCAGCCGCGACCGCGCCGGAGAACGGTCACCCACGGACGTCACCGCCCGTCGTCACGCGGTGCCGAGCCGGCCCGGCGGCACTGCCGTTGAACTTCGCGAGGAGTTCGGCGAAGGTGCGGACATCGCGTTCCGGCCACGACTCGAGAAGCTCACCCAGCCGCCTGCCGCGGACGTCCTGGACCTCGGCAACGCGGTGGCGGCCCTCGTCGGTGAGGCCCACCAGATAAGCCCGGCCGTCGTTCGGCACGGGAAACCGCTCTATGAGACCGAGCGTCTCCAGCAGCTGGAGCCGGCGCGAGACAACGGGAGACGCTATGCCCATGTGCTCGGCGATCTCAGTGGGCCGGCGCCGACCGCGGTCGGCCAGGTGAGCCAGCAGGCCGTAGGTGGCGGCCGTGAGATCCGGGTGCGTCTCACGGCCGAGCCGTCCTGACGCGGCGCCCTCTTGGCGCACGAAAACGGCGACCTCGCGTTCGAGGTTCGCGATCGTTTCGCCGGGGATCATCGCGGCCCGAGCCCGATGCCGAGCAGTCCCATGGCCAGTGCGAGCTGCCCGTACGCCGTGTCCTGCCGGGTGAGACCGAGCAGCGCGAGGCCGGCCTGCCCGATCTGCGCGCGAGTCATCGGCACGGTCCCGGCCTGTGCGGTGGTGTCGACTTCGACGGTCATGGGTCCCCTTGCCCGGTCGCATTCTGGTTCGAGATGTCCCGCGGACGTCCGGCGGGGCGGCGGCCGCCGGACGCAGAGGTCACCGCGCGGCTTGCTCGATGATCTTGGTGACGGCGTCGGGACGGCTGAGCATGACCGCGTGGGAGGCGTCCACCTCAGTGGTGCGCGAGTGGGCCCGGGCGGTCATGAAGCGCTGCACGTCGGGGCTGATGGCGTGGTCCTGGCGGGTGATGAGGGCCCAGGAGGGAATGCTGCGAAAGCCCTCATCGACGCTCGAATCGGTGACGGCTCTGGTGTTGGCGGGCCGCTGGGTGACGGCGAGGTCCGTGGCGGTGGCCTTGTCGAGGTCACCGGCGAAGGCGGTGCGGAACCGCGCCGGGTCGATGGTGACCTCCGTGCCGCCGGGAACCTCAGTGGAGACCAGCGGCAGCGCCGGGGTCGACTTGGCGGCGAGCTCACCGATGGTCTCGCCCTTGGCGGGGATGAACGCGGCGATGTAGACCAGGGACTTGACGTCGGGGACGGAGGTCGCGGCGTTGGTGATGACGGCGCCACCGTAGGAATGGCCGACCAGCACCTTGGGGCCGTCGATCGTGGACAGGTAGCTGCTGACGTAGGCGGTGTCACTGGTCAGGCCCTGCAGCGGATCGGCGATGGCCCGCACGGGATAACCGTCGCGGGTCAGCCGCTCGATGACCGGGTCCCAGCTCGAGGAGTCCGCCCACGCTCCGTGAACGAGTACGACGGTCGGCTTCGGGCCGTCATCCGGCTTGCCGGGAGTCGCCGCCACGGCCGACAAGGTCGCCGTGAGCAGGCCGAGTGCGGTAACGCCGACGATCGCGGCACCGCGGAACAAGCGCAAACGCATGGCAGATCGAACCTTTCGGGAAGTTGTAGTGCTGTCGTCTCGTCCCGCCGTCATCGCGACGGGGCGGATCTCTGCCGAGCGGTCAGCGGCCGTAGGCTTCCAGCAGCCGGAGCCACACCTCGCTGACGGTGGGGAACGCCGGAACCGCATGCCAGAGCCGGTCCAGCGGAACCTCCCCGACGACCGCGATCGTCGCCGCGTGCAGCAGTTCCGCGACGTCGGGACCGGCGAGCGTGAACCCGACGATCACCTTCCGGTCCTCGTCGACGACCATGCGCGCGTGCCCCCGGTACCCGTCGGCGTGCAGGGCGGATCCGGCGACGGCGCCCAGGTCGTGGTCGACGACCCGGATCCGCAGTCCGGCGGCCGCGGCCGCGGCCGCGGTCAGTCCCACCGACGCGATCTCCGGTTCGGTGAAGACCACCTGTGGCACCGCACGTTCGTCGGCCGTTGCCGCGTGCCGGCCCCATCGGCCGTCCTCGACCGCTTCGCCCTTCGCGCGTGCCACGATGACGTCGCCCGCGGCGCGGGCCTGGTACTTGCCCTGGTGCGTCAGCAGCACGCGCCGGTTGACGTCACCGGCGGCATACAGCCAACCGTCACCGATCGGCGCCCCGTCGTCCCCGAGGACGCGCAACGTGTCGTCGACCGTGAGCCAGGCGCCCGGCGTCAGACCGATGTGGTCAAGACCGATGTCCTGGGTGTTCGGCGTACGGCCGATCGCGACGAGGAGTTCGTCGGCTTCGATCTGCTCACCGTCGGTGAGAGCGACGGACACGGTTCCGTCGTCGTCGCGCTTCACGGATCCGGCCTCAGCACCGAGGCGTACCGACACACCGGCGTCCCGCAACGACTCGACGACCCGCTCGCCGGCGAACGGCTCCGCGAGCGGCAGCACACCGTCGCGGGCCAGCATCGTCACCGAAGCCCCGAGACCGGCGAACGCGGTCGCCATCTCCGACGCCACCACGCCACCGCCGATGATGGCGAGCCGGCCGGGGACCGCGCTCGCGGCGGCCGCCTCCCGGCTGGTCCACGGTGCCGCCTCGCGCAGACCGGCGATGTCCGGGACCAGCGCGCCGCTTCCAGTCGCGATCACGACCGCGTGCCGTGCGGTCAGCGAGGTGGTCGCGCCGTCCTCGCCGGTCACCTCGACGACCCGGGTGGAGCTGATCCGCCCCTGCCCGCGGTACAGCGAGATCCCCGCCTGGCTGAGCCAGGACACCTGCCCGTCGTCCTTCCAGTTCGAGGCGAAGGAGTCGCGACGACGGAGCACGGCCGCCGTGTCCAGGTCACCCGTCACCGCCTCACGGGCGCCGGGCACGTGCCGGGCCGCCCGGAGCGCGGCCGCGCTCCGCAGCAGCGCCTTGGTCGGCATGCAGGCCCAGTAGGAGCATTCGCCGCCGACCAGTTCCCGCTCGACGATCGCGGCTCTGAGGCCGCCCTGCGCCACCCGATCGGCGATGTTCTCCCCGACCGGACCCGCGCCGATGACGATGACGTCGTACGTCGTGGTGTCCATGTCAGCGCTCCTTGGCGGCGCGGCCGAGGCGCAGCGCCGAGATGAGGAAGAAGATGCCCCCCAGCACCGCGTAGCCGGCGATGTTGGCCAGCGACGGGTTCGCCGCGGAGGCCGACGTGACGAACGAAGCGCCGGCGAGCACGGAGATGCCACCGCTGAGGATCATCGGCCACTGGCCGCCCATCGTGCGGCGCGCGGCGCCCACGATCAGCTGCACGAGCCCGGAGACGATCGCCCAGGCGCCCCACACGCGCAGGACGGCCGGCACACCGGACGCGCAGGCGACGGCCACCCCGATGGCGGCGAGCAGGCTGATCGCGATGTTCACGTACAGTCCGCGCGCCGGCCCGGTGGTGCGGGACGAACGAGTGTCCACGACTGCCGCGGCCACGTCGAACAGGGGATACACGACGAGCAGGGTGGCGCCGACCGGCCCGAGGTCCGACTTGGTGGCGAACAGCAGGAGGGCCCAGACGATGGCGAACCCGAACCGAACGAGATACAGGCGGCGTAGAGCCGGCGCGATCCCGCGGGGGATGGATGAGGCAACGGCGGTCACGACGATCCTTTCGAACAATCAGCGGACAAGGGCTATGCGGGTCAGCGAACGCCCGCCGCCGGCCTCCTCGACCAGATGCTTGAACCACCGGATCCGAGATTGACGAGACCGAACGTTCTATCGCGGCCAACGATGGCACGGCTCCTCTGAGACGTCAAGACAGAACGTTCTACCTTCTACGTTTATTGGAGTAGAACGTTCTGTCTTGACAGTGCATGGCAGAGTTGCCATGCTCATCCAGACAGAACGTTCGTTCTTTACCCGCTGAACGTGCTTCCCTGCGCCACACCACCGTTGAAAGGGCCACTGTGACCACAATCGCTTCGAGCAGCATCGCCGGGACGGCTTACACCCTGCGGCGGCTGTACTTCGTCCGCTTCGGATTCGCCATCCTCTGGGCCCTCGTGATGTTCACGACCGCCTCGAAACTGGGTCCGCTCGCGGTCACTCTGCTCGTGCTGTACCCGCTGTTCGACGTGGCCGCCGCCATCGTCGACGCCCGCGCGTCGCGTACCACCGGATCGCCCGTGCTGCTGTATGTGAACATCGTGGTCAGCCTGCTCACCGCCGTCGGCGTGGCCATCGCCTGCGCGTCCGGTATTCCGGCGGTCCTGAGAGTGTGGGGCGCCTGGGCGGTCGTCGCCGGGCTGGTCCAACTGATCGTGGGCGTCACCCGTCGCACCATGGGCGGCCAGTGGCCGATGATCATCAGCGGAGCGATCTCCGTGCTCGCCGGTAGCTCGTTCATCATCGGCGCCTCCGCGGAGAACCCGACGCTGACCAACGCGGCCGGCTACGCCATCCCCGGAGGCGTCTTCTTCCTGATCTCGGCCATCCGCCTCAGCCGCGCCGCGAAGGAGGGCTGACAGTTGAAGTCGAGCAGGACCGTGGCACGCGGCCTCGCGGTCACCGCGCTGGTGGTCGGCGTGACCAGAGTGAGCGTTCCCCAAGCCGACGCCGCAGGTGCACCGGCGAACGCCGATTCTTCGACCGACGCCCTCCAGCCGGGCAGGTCGCTCGGCAGGCTCGGCCCATTGACCGACCTCATCATCCAGCGGCTCCGCGTGAGCGATGACGTGGCAGCGTCCAAGTTCGGCACCGGCTCACCGATCGACGACCCCGCGCGCGAGCAGCAGGTTCTGGAGCAGGTGCGAAACCAGGCCGGCGACCTCGGGCTCGATCCGGTTTCGGCAACGGCCTTCTTCCAGGACCAGATCACCGCGAGCAAGGTCGTACAAAAAGGATTGTTCACACGCTGGGCCGCACACCCCGAAGAAGCCCCGACGACCCGTCCCGACCTAGGACAGATCCGCACGCGGCTCGACCAGTTGACCGCGGACCTGCTCCGCGAGTTGAAGGCCACGGTCCGATTGCGCGCCGAGCCGACGGCATGCACGGTGCAACTCGCCGTGGCCGCCGGTTCGGGCGCGGCACTGGAACGGCTGGACGCCCTTCACCGCCAGGCGCTCACGGGGGCGGTGCACTCCGTATGCGCCGCCCACGTGAACTGAGTTATGTGTAGTGAGCGATACATACACGCGAAATATGACACGACGCCTCGCCGCGTTGTCGTTCGTTCGAACAACCCCCTTGACCTGTGACAGGAGTGTCCATGCCGTCTCGTCCCGACGTCGATCGCAGTGATGAAGTGAACGCCGCGCTGTTGGCAGACCTGCGGTCCACGATCAGCTCAAGCCGCGTGCTCACCGGCGGCCCGGAGTATGAGAGGTCCGTGACGCTGTTCAACGGGGCAGCCGACATCCGTCCCGCCGTGGTCGTGCGGTGTGCGACCGCGGCCGACGTGCAGGCCGCTGTACGGGCGGCCGGCGAGCACGGCGTGCCGGTGTCGGTACGCGGTGGCGGACACGATTTCTGGGGGCGGGCGCTTCGCCCCGGGGGACTGGCCATCGATCTGACCGACATGCGCGGAGTCCGTGTCGACGCCGACCGGCGAGTCGCGACGGTGGAAGGTGGCGCGCTCTCGTCCGACGTCGTGGCCGCCGCCGAGCGGGTGGGCCTGACCGCCGTCACCGGGACGGCTGGCGCCGTGGGCATGGTCGGGATCACGCTGGGCGGCGGATACGGCCCGCTGACCGGGCGGTTCGGGCTCGCGGCCGACAATCTGCTCGGCGCCGAGGTCGTCCTCGCCGACGGCTCCCGAGTGGACACTGACGCCGAACACGAGCCTGACCTGTTCTGGGCGTTGCGTGGCGGCGGCGGCAATTTTGGTGTCGTGACGTCGGCGCGGATTCGTCTGCACCCCGTGCCGACCGTCGTGACCGGAACCATCTTCTACCCGATTTCGCAGACTTCTCGCGTTCTTGGCGATCTCAGTGAGATCCTCCAAGGCGGTCCGGACGAGTTGACGGTGGACGTGGGTCTTCTTCCCAGCGCGGACGGAGCCCCTGCGGTCTACGTCGCGCCCACATGGTCGGGAGACCTGGACGAGGGAGCTACCGAGAACGGGCCGGTGCACGCGCTGACCCGGCTGGGCATGCCATTGCTGGTCGACATCGGGCGGACTACTCGTTCCGCCGGGCTGGCTGCGACGGATGCCATGTTCCCGGTCGGGCGGATGGGCGCAATTCGTTCCCGCAACATATCCGGCATTTCTGCCTCCATTACCGATGTTCTGGTGCAGGGCGCCCATGCGTTCACCTCACCGTTCTCCGCGATCCTGCTGCACCAGTTCCATGGGGCCGCCGCCCGGGTACCGCTCGACTCGACGGCCTTCGGCCGACGCGAGCCCCACCAGATGGCGGAGCTGATCTCGTTGTGGGAGAAGGACGACGACAGCGCCGGTGAGGGCGGGGCCCGGCATCTACGCTGGGTCGAGCAGTTGCATGCGGCGCTCGAGCCGTTCTCGCTGCCGGGCGGATACGTGAACTTCCTCGGCCCAGAGACCCCGGATCAGGTCGCCCACTCCTACGGGCCGAACACCGAACGCCTGCTCGCCATCAAGTCCGCGGTGGACCCGGACTCCATGTTCGTCGGCACACCGCTTCCCTGCACGCCTGCCCTATGACCAAGACGGTGAAGGCAACAAGCCGATCCGGTCAACCCGTGCAGGCGATCCTCAGCCACAGTGCACGCGTGGGACTCGCGCCCGAGGTTCCGCGTAGGAAGGAATGTCCAATGACCGCCGGCGTATCCCGCCCCGGCATCGACACCGGCAAGCCCCACCCCGCACGTGTCTACGACTGGTTGCTGGGCGGCAAGGACAACTACCCCGTCGACCAGAAGGTCGGCCAGGCGCTGCCCGAGGAAACGCGCGGCAACGCGACACGGAACCGGGCGTTCATGCACCGCGCCGCCGCCTGGCTGGCGAAGAACGGCGTCGACCAATTCCTCGACATCGGCTCCGGCATCCCCACCGAGCCCAACATGCACCAGATCGTGCAGGCGATCGCGCCCGACGCCCGGATCCTCTACGCGGACAACGACCCGAGCGTCCTGCCTCACGCGGAAGCGCTGCTGACCAGCACCCCGGAGGGTGTCACCGACTTCCTCCACGCGGATGTGCGGCAGCCCGCGGCCATCCTGGAACTCGCCGGTGCACAGCTCGACTTCGAACGCCCCGTCGCCCTGTCCCTGGTCGCCCTCCTGCACTTCCTGACCGACGACGAGGACCCGTACGGCATCGTGCGCACCCTCGTGGAAGCACTTTCTCCGGGCAGCTTCCTGCTCCTCTCGCACGGGACGGCCGACCAGCACCCGGAGTGGAAGGGGAAGATCGAGGCCGCATACGAGAAGGGCGCGATCCCGCTGCGGTTGCGTAGCCGCAGCGAGGTCGAACCCTTCTTCGAGGGACTGGAACTCGTCGCACCGGGGCTGGTGTTCGCCACCGAGTGGTACCGGGAGGACCCGGCGCCGGCACCCGAGCGCAGCGGCTTCCACGTCGGCGTCGCCCGGGTCCCCTGAGCGGTCACGGCCCACCGCGGCCCCCTGGTTCGCTGCGCCAAGCCGCGGCGGCTGCGGGGGACCACGGCGAGGCCGGCGGCTGGCATGCCATACCAACGGCGGCAACGCCTACGACGCGGACCGGATGACAAAGACTCTCACCGCGTACGGCCTGCGGGACGAACGGCGATTCCCCACGGTGCCGGGCGGGCCCGTGCTGGTCGCGGCGCGACGCGTCTGAAGGCGATGCCGCCGGCCGCCGCACGAGAAGCGCTCCTGGCCGAGGATGACGTTCACGTGGACGAGATCGCTCGGCGGGCCGGCGTGGCGATCGGCACCCTCTACCGCCGCTTCGACACCCGTGAAGCCCTGGCAACCTCCCGAGGAGGCACTGCGCACCTTCTTGCTGCTGCTCGTGGAACACGCGGCGGTCGGCAGAGGCATGGGCGAGGCACTGGAGAGCATCATGGCGACCGACTCGCCCGTCTTCGGCGAGGCCCGCGAAAGGATGGCGACGGCACTGGACGAACTTCTCCTCGCAGCCGCCGCAGCAGGCGTCATCCGCACCGATATCACCGGCCGCCTGGTTCTACGCGCCCTCGGCGGAATCTGCGGCATCCGCACCACCGGCTGGAAAGACGACGCGGCAACCATCACCACGATCCTCTACGACGGCCTACGCCATAAAAACAGCGAGCCACCCGTAGCCGCACAAGCCGACACCCAAAAGATCTACGGACGGCCCCGCAACCAGAGGTAGCCAGACCGACCCGCAATCACAGACAACAACCCACGGGGGGCGTGGGGGGCGAAAGCCCCCCACCGCGGGGGGCTCCGGGGGGTCGTCCCCCCGGGAAAAATGACGCGGACCACCGGGGAAGCCCCCAGAAGGGGGGCGACCACGATGGCCCAGTCTCGCGTGGGCGAGGAGGGATTTGAACCCTCACATCCTCTCGGACACACGGACCTGAACCGTGCGCGTCTGCCGTTCCGCCACTCGCCCGTGGCGCCTCAGAGATTAGCACCCTTGCCGGACTGGTCGAAACTTGGTTGCTCCATGCGAACCAAGGCACGGATACGATCGTCTAGCAGTGGAGAAGGGAGGTGCACGTGGGTGTCCTACAGCGCTTCGAGCGCCGGCTCGAAGGCATGGTGGAGGGTGCCTTCGCTCGGGCTTTCAAGTCGGAGCTGCAGCCAGTGGAGGTCGCCAGCGCCATCCAGCGTGAGATGGACGAGCGCGCCGCCATCGTCGCGCAGGGTCGCACGCTGGTGCCGAACGACTTCGTCGTCGAGATCTCGCATCCCGACGGTGAGCGGCTCGCGGTGTACGCCGACAGTCTGAGCCAGGAACTCTCCAATCTCGCTCGTGAGCACGCGAAGGAGCAGGGTTATTCCTTCGTGGGGCCGGTACGGGTGCGGTTCGAGAACGCCGATGATCTACGCACCGGCATGTTCCGCATCCGGTCCGGTGTCATCCGCGGTTCGACGGTGGAGGGTGGTGAGATCCGCCAGCCGATGAGCGACATGCCGCCGCCGGCGCGCGGGTTCTCCGGCGGACGGCCGCGGCTTCTCGTCAGTACCGAGGGGCAGGAAAGCCACACGTACGACCTCACCACACCGGTGACTTTGCTGGGTCGCGGCACCGATTGTGATCTTCGGCTTGTCGACCCGGGAGTTTCCCGGCACCATGCCGAGATCAGAGTCGAGGGTCCGGAGGTGGTCGCGGTCGATCTAGGGTCGACCAACGGCACTTTCGTCAACGGCCAGCCGATCCGGCGCGTGACGCTGCGTGATGGCGCGCGTGTCACCCTGGGCCGTACAACCCTCGTGTTCCGTCGCGACAGGGAGTAGCTCCGACTCCGATGAACCAACTGACTTTGACCCTCATGAAGGTGGCGTTCCTGGCCGTTCTATGGCTGTTCGTCATTGCGGCCGTGGGCGTGATCCGGGCCGACTTGTGGGGGTCCAAGGCCGCCGCGAAGGCGCTGCGGTCCTCCAAGCCGGCCCAGCCCGCCCGGCAGCCGAAGGCCGCGGCGCCGCGTTCGAGGCGCTCGGAGCCGACGAAGCTCGTCATCACTCAGGGCGCTCGCGCGGGTACGACCCTCGATCTCGCCGGTACAGAGATCGTCATGGGTCGTGGTGGCAATGACGTCACGCTGCCTCTCGGGGACGACTACTCTTCGGGACGGCACGCCCGGCTCTTCTCACAGAACGGTCAGTGGTTCGTGGAGGATCTCGGTTCCACCAACGGCACCTTCCTCGGGCGTGCCAAGGTGAGCCGGCCGGAGCCCGTTCCCGTCGGCGTACCGATCCGTATCGGGAAAACCGTCATAGAGCTGCGCAAATGACAATCGGAATACGCTTCGCCGCACGATCGGACGTCGGCCTCCTCCGGGAGGGCAACGAAGACTCCGCGTACGCCGGTACGCGGCTTTTGGCCGTTGCCGACGGGATGGGGGGTCACGTCGGCGGCGAGATCGCGAGTGCCGCGGCGATCGAGACCCTGAAGCCACTCGACGTGGACATCCCGGCGAACGAGATCGTCGGCGTGCTCGAACAGGCCGTCCACCGCGCGAACGAGACGCTGCACAGCATCGTGGAGGGCGACCCGTCCCTGCAGGGCATGGGCACGACGCTCACCGCGATGCTCTGGCACGGCCGGCAGCTGGCCCTCGTCCACATCGGCGACTCGCGGGCGTATCTCCTCCGCAACGGCGAGCTGTTCCAGATCACGCACGACCACACGCTCGTGCAGTCGCTGGTCGACGAGGGCCGGATCAGCCTCGACGAGGCGGCCTCCCACCCTCAGCGCTCCCTCCTGCTGCGCGCGCTCGACGGCCGCGGCGAGGTCGAGCCCGACGTGTCTCTGCGTGAGGCGCAGCTCGGCGACCGCTACCTCCTGTGCTCCGACGGGCTGTGCTCGGTGGTGACCGCCGAGACGATCCACCACGCGCTGAGCTCCGTCGCCGAGCCGGAGCAGGCGGTGCGCCAGCTCATCGACCTGGCCAACCGCGGCGGCGGGCCGGACAACATCACCTGTGTCGTCGCCGACGTCGTGGAGCTGGAGCAGCAGCCTCCCGGGCCACCGCCGAAGCCCATCGTGGCCGGCGCGGCGCACAACTCCACCCGCACCCGCGGCGAGGCCGACAACCCGGGCGGCGGCGCCCCCGGGGGCGCGATGGCCGGCGAGTCCCCGGCCCACCGCGCCGCGGCACTACGGGGGGAGCCGCAGCAGTCCGGCGCGGCGGTGACCGTCGCCGACATGCATGCGGTGCCGCCGCAGGCCGACGACGCCCTCCAGCTGACGCAGATGCGCCCGCGCCGCCGGTGGCCCTGGCTGGTCGGCATCGCGGTCGTGCTGGTCCTGCTGGTGGCGGGCGGATCGTACGTCGCCTGGAGCAGCGTGCAGGGGCAGTACTACGTCGCCGCCGACAACGGCCAAGTGGTGATCTTCCAGGGCATTAACGACAAGGTCCTCGGGCAGAAGCTGTCCCACCTGAAGGAACGTTCGGACCTCAAGGTCGACGACCTGACCCCCGACGCCCAGTCCTCGGTGCGCAGGACCATCGACAACCTCAGCAGCCTGGCGAGCGCCCGCCACACCATCGACAACCTGCGCGGCAGGATCTGCCGCACCTCGGTCGCCGAGGACGGCAAGGGCGTGGTCGCCATCTGGAAGGGCCACGGGCAGCAGAGCGAGGGCTGCGCCAACAAGGTGATCGAGACCTCCGACCCCAAGATCCACACGAACTCCCTGACCTCCAAGTCCAAGCAGGACGTCCACAAGGGGATCACGCTGCCCGACCTGGCGCACGCGCAGGACAAGGTCCAGCAGCTGCGTGTCGAGGCGTCCCAGTGCGCCAGCCACCCCACGACGCTGCAGGGCTGCCCGCAGTCGGGTAAACACTCATGAGCGCCATATCGACCAACGAGGCAGGCATACCGGTCGCGACGCGCCCGCGGCGCAGCGCCCAGCTCGGGATGCTCATCTTCGCGATGATCATCACGGTTGCCGGGTTCGCGCAGGTCGGGCTGGCGCGCGACGGATCGCTGCCGGCCGGCATGTACGGCTACGGCATCGGCCTGGGCATCCTGGCGGCCGGCGCCTACATCGTGGTGGCCCGCTTCGCGCCGTACGCCGACCCGCTGCTGCTGCCGCTCGCGGTGTTCCTCAACGGCATCGGCCTGGCCATGATCTACCGGCTGGACCTCAACACCAGCGCCGACGCCAAGGCCACCATCGCGGCCGGCAAGAGCTACTCCTACATCGGGCCCTCGACCACCAACCAGCTCGAGTGGACCGCGCTCGGCATCATCTTCTTCGCCGTCACGCTGCTGGTGCTGCGCGACATCAAGATCGTGCAGCGCTACATCTACACGATCGGCGCGCTGGGCCTGTTCTTCCTGGCGTTGCCGGGCTTCCTGCCCTCCTCGATCAGTGGCGCGATGGGCGCGAAGATCTGGATCCGGATCGGCTCGATGTCGATCCAGCCGGGTGAGTTCTCCAAGCTCGCGCTGGTCGCGTTCTTCGCCGGCTACCTGGTCAACAAGCGTCAGGCGATGTCGACCGTGGGCAAGGAGTTCGGGCCGATCAAGTTGCCGCGCGCCCGTGACCTCGGCCCGATCCTGGTCATCTGGGCGATCTGTCTCGGTGTGCTGGCGCTGGAGAACGACTTCGGCAGCGCGATCCTGTTCTTCGGCCTGTTCGTGAGCATGCTGTACATCGCCACCGAGCGCTTCGAGTGGGTGGCGATCGGCCTGCTGCTCCTCGCCGGCGCCTGCCTGGTGGCACCGATGATTCCGCACGTGGCCCAGCGGATCGACACCTGGCTGGACCCCAAGCCGTACTTCGACGGCGGCTGCAAGATCAACGGCGTCATCCACAACCAGATGGCCCAGACCTGCTCGGCCCACGGCGGTCAGTACATCGCCGACAGCGGCCAGCTCATGCGGGGCCTGTTCTCGATGGGCCAGGGCGGCGTGCTCGGCACGGGCATGGGCCAGGGCGAGCCGTGGCGCACGCCGCTGTCCTACAGCGACTTCATCTTCACGTCCTTCGGTGAGGAGCTCGGGCTCACCGGCCTCATGGTGATCCTCCTGGCGTACGCGCTGATCGTGCAGCGCGGCATGAAGGCGGCGATCGCCACCAAGGACAACTTCTCCAAGCTGTTCGCCGGCGGTGTGTCGTTCGTGTTCGCCCTGCAGGTCTTCGTGATCGTCGGCGGCGTCACGCGGCTCATCCCGCTGACCGGTCTGACCACGCCGTTCCTCGCCCAGGGAGGGTCGTCGCTCCTCGCCAACTGGATCCTCATCGCCATCTTGATCCGCATCAGTGACGCGGCCCGGCGCCCGGCGCCGCAGCCCATCCAGGACGAGGGAATGACCCAGGTGGTGAACACCGCGTGAACAAGCCTCTTCGCCGGGTGGCGATCGCAGCGCTGACGTTGCTCGTCATCCTGATGATCAACGTGAACTACATCCAGGGCTCGCAGGCGGACAAGCTCAAGACCGACCCGCTGAACGCCCGGCAGTTCACCGCGCAGTGGCAGCACAACCGCGGCCCGATCACGGCGGGCGGCGTGACGCTGGCCTCCTCGAAAAAGATCAACAAGAAGGAGTACCAGCGCCTCTACAAGCAGGGTGAGCTGTACTCCCCGATCACCGGCTTCCTGAGCCCGTTCAACCGCACCGGCCTGGAGGGCGGCTACAACGGCCTGCTCGACGGCACCGACAAGCGGCTGACGGTGCGCAACTGGTTCGACATGCTGGTCGGCAAGAAGGCCGCCGGCGCGACCGTGCAGACCTCGATCAACCCGAAGGCACAGCAGGCGGCCTACGACGGCATCCGGCAGGCCACCCTCAGCGGCAGGCGCGGCGCCGCGGTCGCCGTCGACGTCAAGACCGGGGCCATCCTCGCGATGGCCTCCTTCCCGTCGTACGACACCAACGACCTGGCCACCCACGACAGCGCCAAGGCGGCCAAGGCGTCCACCCGCCTGCAGGGGCAAAAGGGCAACCCGATGCTCAACAAGGCGATGAACGAGGTGTTCCCTCCGGGCTCCTCATTTAAGATCATCGACTCGGCGACCGCCCTGGAGAGCGGCGGGATGACCAAGGACTCCCCGTTCGACGCCAGCGAGCTCC
Organism: Actinoallomurus iriomotensis; assembly: GCF_030269445.1. Lineage (GTDB taxonomy): Bacteria > Actinomycetota > Actinomycetes > Streptosporangiales > Streptosporangiaceae > Actinoallomurus > Actinoallomurus iriomotensis. The sequence continues at coordinate 96,713 of NZ_BSTJ01000009.1, read as the reverse complement.
GGCTGCCCGAGTCGGGCACGACGCTGCACAACTCCGACGGCGACGAGGCCAAGTGCAACGGCTCCCCGCCGCTGATCCAGTCCTTCGCGGCGTCCTGCAACTCCACGTTCGGCCGCCTGGCCGGCACGCTCGGCCAGAGCAAGCTCCTGGAGCAGGCCCAGAAGTTCGGCTTCAACAAGCCGTTCCAGGTCGAGCCGGACATGAGCAGCGCGAGCGCGAACTACCCGGCCAAGAAGATCGGCGGTGACGACCTGGCCCGCTCCGGCATCGGCCAGGGCGACGTGACCGCCACGCCGCTGCAGATGGCCATGGTGGCGCAGGCGATCGCCAACAACGGCAAGGAGATGAAGCCGTACCTGGTCAAGCGGGTCACGGCGCCGGACCAGTCCGAGCTGGCCACCGCGCAGGAGCAGGTGCTGGGCCAGCCGATCAGCGCGAACACCGCGAGCCAGTTGCAGGAGATGATGCGGCAGGTGGTTCTGACCGGCACCGCGTCGTCCGTGGTCGGCGGCCAGGACATCGCCGGTAAGACCGGCACCGCCGAAACGGGCAACGGCTACTACGACGACTGGTTCGTCGGCTTCGCTCCGCAGCACAACCCGAAGGTCGCCTTCGCGGTCGTCACCGAAGGCAGCGAGCAGTCCAGCGGTGCGCAGAACTCCGCGCCGACCGCGTTGAGAATCGTCCAGGCGGTGCTCTAGTAATGACCACCCCCCTCGTCCTCAATCACCGGTACCGCCTCGATGAGCGCCTTGCCGCCGGCGGCATGGGCGAGGTCTGGAAGGCCACCGACGAGCTGCTCGGCCGCCCCGTCGCGGTCAAGCTCCTCAAGGAGATGTACTTCTCCGACGAGAGCTTCCGTGACCGGTTCCGCGCCGAGGCGCGCTTCGCCGCGTCGCTGCAGCACAGCGGCATCGCTCAGGTCTACGACTACGGCGAGCAGGACGAGCTGGCCTATCTGGTGATGGAGCTGGTGAACGGCGAGACGCTGTCGCGGATCGTGTCCGTCGAGGGACGGCTCAGCCCGGACACCACGCTCGACATCATCGGCCAGGCGGCCCGCGCGCTGCACGTCGCGCACACCGCCGGCATCATCCACCGCGACATCAAGCCCGCGAACCTCATGGTCACCGGCGACGGCGTCGTGAAGATCACCGACTTCGGCATCGCCCGGGGCGGCGGGTCGGCCACGATGACACAGACCGGCCAGGTGATGGGGACCGCGCAGTACGTCTCGCCCGAGCAGGCGACGGGGCGCCGGATCACGCCGTCCTCCGACCTGTACTCCCTGGGCGTCGTGGCGTACGAGTGCCTGGCGGGCGTGCCGCCGTTCGCCGCCGACACCCCGATCGCGCTGGCCCTCATGCACGTCCGTGAGGACCCGCCGCCGCTGCCCGCCGACGTGCCACCGGCCGTACGCGGCCTGGTCAGCGCGATGCTGGCCAAGGAGCCCGAGGACCGTCCGGCCGGCGCGCACGAGGTGGCCGAGCAGGCGCGCCGGCTGCGGCTGTCGGGTGGCGGCGCCGCCGGTGAGGACGCGGGAGCCGCGACCGAGGTCGTGTCGGCCGGTGACATGCGCACCCGCGTGCAGGACGACGTCGCGTTCGGCGAGACGCGGGCCGTGCCGAGTGCGGCCGCCAGGCGCCGCCGTACGCACCGGATCGTCGCGGCGATCGCGTGCGCGGTGGTCCTCGTGGGCACGGCGGTGTTCGCGACGAGCGCCCTGTGGAAGAGTTCCGGTCACACTAAGCTCGTGGACGGCAACCGGGTCGCGCCGGTCGACTCCCCCTCGCCCACCGGGCGGTTCAGCAGTGAGCCGGACACCGGCGCGCCGTCCCAGCAGCCTCAGCCATCCGAGCCCGCCCCCACGGACTCGTACCCCTTCCCCTCGCCGAGTTCCACGGCCTCGGCACCGTCCACCAACCCGACTCCGACACCTAAGCCCCCAAAGCGGACGCCCACAACGCCAGCGACACCATCGTCGCCGAGTTCTCCGGACCCGACGCCGTCAAGCAGTGCCGACGGCGCGCTAGGTTCTGAGGGCAGGGCGTAGACGACTAGGGAAAGTGCCAGATATGACTCAGCCTCGGCTACTCGGTGGCCGCTACGAACTCGATGGCGTCATCGGGCGTGGCGGCATGGCCGAGGTCTACCGAGCTCGCGACCTTCGCCTCGACCGCGTGGTCGCGATCAAGACACTTCGGTCTGACCTAGCCCGCGACCCGACGTTCCAGGCACGGTTCCGCCGCGAGGCCCAGTCGGCGGCCTCGCTGAACCACCCCTCCGTCATCGCCGTGTACGACACCGGCGAGGACACGCTCGACGGCAATCCGGTGCCGTACATCGTGATGGAGTACGTCGAGGGCCGCACCCTCCGTGACGTTCTCCAGGAGGAGCACCGCATCGCGCCGGAGCGCGCCCTGCAGATGACCGACGGCATCCTGCGCGCCCTCGACTACTCCCACCGCGGCGGCATCGTGCACCGGGACATCAAGCCCGCGAACGTCATGCTGACCGCCAGCGGCGAGGTCAAGGTCATGGACTTCGGCATCGCGCGTGCGCTCGCCGACTCCGCGGCCACGATGACCGCCACCGCGCAGGTCATCGGCACCGCCCAGTACCTCTCGCCCGAGCAGGCCCGCGGTGAGCGGGTCGACGCCCGCAGCGACATCTACTCCACGGGCTGTGTGCTGTACGAGCTGATGACCGGCCGTCCGCCGTTCCAGGGCGACTCGCCGGTGGCCATCGCCTACCAGCACGTACGGGAAGAGCCGATCCCGCCGTCGCAGCTCGACCCGTCGATCCCGCAGTACGCCGAAGCGATCGTCTTGAAGGCGCTCACGAAGGACGCGAACTACCGCTACCAGAGCGCGGCGGAGATGCGGGCCGACATCCAGCGGGCGTCGCAGGGCATGCCCGTCTCCGCGCCGACGATGGCGATGAACGCCGGCACGCAGGTCATGCAGGGCGGCCCGCGCACGCAGGCGATGCGCCCCTCGTCGACGATGGGCTACGACCTGCCGCCGGCGCAGTACGCCGAGCCGGAGCGCGACGCGGGCAACGGCAAGAAGGTCGCGCTGTGGGCCCTCGTGGGCGTGCTCGCCGTCGGCGCGATCGTCGCGCTCGTCATGATCTTCAGTAACAGCGGCGGCTCGGACAACGGCAACCAGGTCACCATGCCGAGTGACATCGTCGGCAGCGACCAGGCGACGGCCAAGCAGGAGCTGGTCAGCCTGGGCTTCGTCGACAGCAACATCCAGATCAAGCACAAGACCGACGACAGCGCCGACAAGGGTCAGGTGCTCGACGTCGACCCGGCGCCGCAGACCAAGATCGACAAGACCAAGCTGGCGACCACGCAGGTCGTCCTCACGGTCTCGACGGGCAAGCCCAAGGTCACGGTGCCCCCGGTGAAGAGCATGAGCGAGGACGACGCCAAGTCCGCGCTTGAGAGCGCCGGGCTCAAGGCCGGTCCGACCCAGACGATCTCCTCCACCACGGTGCCCAAGGGCAGCGTCGTGAAGTCGGACCCGGTGTCCGGCTCCAAGGTGGAGAAGGGCACCGAGGTGACGCTGTACATCTCCAGCGGCCCCGGTAAGACGCTGGTGCCCAACGAGGTCGGCAAGTCGGCCGATGACGCCAAGTCCGATCTGCGCAGCCACGGCTTCCGGGTCTCCATCAACTACGTCGACGTTCCGGCGGGCCAGGCCGACGGCCGGGTCATGCAGCAGACGCCGAGCGAGGGCGAGACGGCCAACCGCGGCAGCACGGTCACGCTGACCGTCAGCCGGGCGCAGCAGGACCAGCCGACGCCTCCGGGGAGCGGGGTGCCGACCCCGCCGTGGGGTGGCGGCGGCAACAACGACAACTAGGTCGACATGACGAGACCCCCACACGCGACGCGTGTGGGGGTCTCGTCATGTCGGGGGATGCCCGGACCGGGCCCGGACATGAAAGGAGGGCCTCCGCCGCTCGGGGGCAACGGCGGAAGCCCTCAATGGTGGAATCAGACTCACCATCCTTGGTGTTACACCCGGGAGAAGCATTCTTTTACCGCTCTTTTCGCTGCGGACCGGCGACCTGCGGTTCTCACAGAGCGTGCACGAGCCAATTCGCAAAAAGATCGTGACCGGCCGCGCTGAGCACCGACTCGGGGTGAAACTGGACCCCCTCGACCGGCGCCCTCCGGTGGCGGATCCCCATGATCACGCCGTCGAGTGTGCGGGCGCTGACGACGAGGTCGGCCGGCACGGTCGCGGGGTCCAGCGCCAGGGAGTGGTAACGCGTCACGGTCAGCGGGTCCGGCAGTCCGCGGAACACGCCGGCGCCGTCGTGGTGGATCTCGCTGGTGTAGCCGTGCACGAGTTCCGGCGCGCGACGCACCGTGCCGCCGAGGACGGTGGCGATCACCTGGTGGCCGAGGCAGACGCCGAGCACGGGCCGCCGGGCCTGCTCCGCGATGTCCAGGCAGACCCCGGTGTCCTCGGGGCGCCCGGGGCCGGGGCTGAGCAGCACGCCGTCGAAGGCCTCGACGTCGCCGGGTGCCACCTCGGACCGGTCGCGTACGACGCATTCGGCGCCCAGCTCGCGCAGGTAGGACACGATCGTGTGGACGAAGCTGTCCTGGTTGTCCACGACGAGCACCCGGCGCGCGGCGGACATCACGGACCCGGGCTCGCCGGAGCCGAGGCGCCACCCCCGACCGTGCCGTGGTCGAAGTGGAGCTTCGGCTCGACCCAGGGGAAGACGAAGTACCAGAGCAGGACGCCAACGACGACCAGCGCGGCCAGGACGAGGCCGGTCCGCTGGAGCCGGTCGCCGGGCAGGTGCCGCCAGAGCCAGGCGTACATCTCAGGAACTCGCCTCCTTCACCCGCGGCGCCGACGAGACCAGCTGGCCGAAGACGATGAGCCGCTGGGCCGCGGAGTACTTCGGGTTGCAGGTGGTCAGCGTGATGAGCCGTTTGGTCGGGTTGGCCTTCGGGTGTTCGGGCACCGGCGCGGCCACGGAGACGTCGCTGGGCTGTACGACCTTGGTCGAGGTGACCTTGTAGACGTACTGCCTGGCGCGGGTGTCGATGAGGATCTTGTCGCCGGCGTGCAGCTCACCGAGCTTGTTGAAGGGCGCGAGGTAGGTCGTGCGGTGGCCGGAGACGACGAAGTTGCCGATCTGGCCGGGCATCGCGGTGCCGGGGTAGTGGCCGGGGCCCTTGCGCAGGTCGGCGACTGACACGCCCTCGATGATGACGTAGTGGAAGCTCTTGCCGAGCCGCGGGATGCGGATGAGCGCGAGGCCGTGCCCGAGGCGTACGCGCTCGGTGGTGACCTTGCCGGGGCCGGCCGGCGGCCCGGCGTTCCACGAGCGGGTGAGCTCGTCGTCCAGCTTGTGCTGCGCCGCCTGGGTGTAGGCGCCGGTGCCCCACAGTTCGTACGCGACGAAGAGCAGCACCACCAGACCGGCCGTGATGCACAGCTCGCCGACGCTACGGATGAGTATCCGCACCGTCGGCCTCCGTGGCGTACTTTGGCGTCGCGTTGCCGGTGTAGGCGGGCAACGTCGTCTTCTGGAGGGTCTTCACCGTATACCCGAGTCCGTATTCGTCGACGTACTGTCGGTAGATCTGAATCTCCGGCGAGGCGTCGAGCGCCGCCCGCAACCGCCCGGGCACGCCGGTGGCGGTGATGCGGAACGGCGGTGAGTAGACGACTCCCTGCAGGATGAGCGTATTGCCTACGCAGCGGACCGCGCTGGTGGAGATCAGCCGTTGGTCCATTATTTGCATGCCTGTGGCGCCGCCGGCCCACAGCGCGTTGACCACGGCCTGCACGTCCTGCTGGTGGACGACGAGATCGTCGGGGCTGGGGTCGCCCGGCACCCGGCGGTCGTGCGGCGCGTCGTTCAGCGACACGCGGACGCCCCGCCCGCTCACGGGAGTGAACCCGGACAGCGCGGCGAGCCGATCGGCCTCCTGCTGCGCGGAGCGCACGCCCGCGTCGCGCCGGCCGGCCTGCCGGCCGAGCTCGTCGACCTGCCGGTGGAGGCTGCGATAGGTGCCCTGAGCGTGCTGGTAGCCGCGCTGCTCCTGGGCGATCAGCTCGGTGACGCGCGTACGGTCGCCGCCGCGAAGGTCGGTGCCGTGGGCGGTGCTGGCGCTGGCGGCGAAGAGAGTGCCGGCGAAAAGCGTGAGGGCCGGAATGGCATGACGCCAGGTCAGGGCCCTAGGCCGGGGTTTTACCCCCATCGTCACCCCCCACTGCCACTGTTATGGTCGTACGCTGCTCACCAGCGACTACGCTAACCGACAAACTGACCCATGCGCGGGTCGGCGTCAGGCCATGCCCGCCGCCAGAGCCCGCCCTGAGGAGAGACCCACCGTGCCCAAGTCGAAGGTACGCAAGAAGGCCGTCTACACTCCGCCGCAGCGCTCCCAGAAGGTCGCGGTCAGCCCGCGGTGGCTGGTGCCGACCATGGTGGGCTGCTGGCTGCTGGGCCTGGCCTGGATCGCCGTCTACTACATCACGGCGAGCGTCAGCGCGACTGTCCCGGTCATCACCTCGCTCAGCAACTGGAACCTGCTGATCGGCTTCGGGGTGATCGTCGTCGGCGTGATCCTTTCAACACGCTGGCGTTGACGGGCTTTCCACCGCGTCATCCACAACGTTGTCCACAGGCCGCTGAGACGGAGCGGGGCGGTGGCCGGCGTACGGGCCGCTGCCCCCGGGGGCACATCCGGATCGGGCCGGGATATCTCGCCGATCTCCCGGCGGCCGGGACAAAGCATCGCTATGCTCGACAACACACACGCGCCGATTCCCATATCCGGCGCGGCGACGGCGCACGGCGCGACGAAGCGCCCACGATCATGACGACGCCGGAGCGAAAGCCCGAAGTTCCACGACGGCACCGCCGTTGGCCGACAGAGTTTTCCACATGCTGTGGATGACCCTGTGGATTTCGTCTGCCTGCCCTCCTTCGGCGCCTCGCCGGCCCCACGACGTGAGAAGGCCCCGACCGGGCGCACCGGCGGGGCCTTCTGCTTTGGCTTTGGTCCGTCAGGCGGTCAACGCGGCGGTCTGGACGACGGTCAGGACGACGAGGACCGCCGCGACGATCGCCGACGCCGCCACCTGGACCGCCTGCTGCCGCCCCCGCGGGGCGTACGCGAACGCCACGGCCAGGACCGCGCCGGTGATCAGCCCTCCCACGTGCCCTTCCCAGGAGATGCCGGAGAAGGTGAACGTGAACATCAGGTTGATCACGATGAGGAACGCGATGCCCCGGGTGTCCACCCCCAGGCGGCGTCCGACCACGAAGAACGCGGCGAACAGGCCGAAGATGGCGCCCGAGGCGCCCAGCGCGGGCTGACCCGGGTCGACCAGGAAGAGCAGGACGTTGCCGCCCAGCGCCGACAGCAGATAGAGCACTGTGAAGCGCAGCCGGCCGAGCACCTGCTCCAGCTGCGGTCCCAGCACCCACAGCGCCCACATGTTGAACAGGATGTGGGTGATGCCGAAAGTGCCCTGATTGAGCGGGACGTGCAGAAACGCCGCGGTGATCAGGCGGTACCACTCGCCATCGGCGACGCCGTAGCCCGGGATGACCTGGCCGAACTGCGTCTTCAGCACGCCCAGCATCTCGAACCGGTCGACGAAACTCGGTGAGGCCAGCTCACCGATGTAGGCGACGACGTTGATCGCGATCAACGTCAGGGTCACCGCCGGCCGGGTGGCGACACGTCCGCCGAAGACCGTACGCGCCTGGCGCACCGTACGGTTGCCGTCCCGCACGCATTCCGGGCACTGGTGGCCTACAGCGGCGTCGCACATGCAGTCCGGGCAGATCGGGCGTTCGCAGCGCGTGCAGCTGACGTACGTCTCACGGCCCGGGTGCCGATAGCACGTCGGCACCTGTGGAGCCTGAGGAGCGTGCGGCGTGTCGCTGCTCATCGTGGTCTTCCTCTGCTGTCGGTACCTGTCTAACGACGATCGATGGTCACCGATTCCACGACGACGTCCTTGACGGGCCGGTCGCCTCGGTCGGTGTCGGTCTTGGCGATCGCGTCGACGACGTCGGCGCCCTCGATCACCTCGCCGAAGATCGTGTGCCGGCCGTTGAGGTGCGGCGTGGGCACGACGGTGATGAAGAACTGCGAGCCGTTGGTGCCCGGCCCCGCGTTGGCCATCGCCAGCAGGTGCGGACGGTCGAAGCGCAGGTCCGGGTGGAACTCGTCCTCGAACTCATAGCCGGGGCCGCCCCGGCCGTTGCCCAGCGGGTCGCCGCCCTGGAGCATGAACTTGTCGATCACCCGGTGGAAGACCGTGCCGTTGTACAGCGGGTCGGTCGTCCGCTGGCCCGTGCGCGGGTCGGTCCACTCGATCGTGCCCTCGGCGAGACCGACGAAGTTCTGCACCGTCTTCGGCGCGTGGTCGGGGAAAAGACGCAGCACGATGGTGCCCATCGTCGTACGCAGCGTCGCGGTGAGGTCTTCGGCCACGAAGACTCCTCCTCGTATCGAATCCGATGTTCACAAGGGACACAGGTGCGTGTACCCCCACGTGAACGCATCCTGTCAGATCGGCGATTGACATCGCTTGTCGTGGGAACAGAGTCCGACGAGACCGCACATGACGGAGGGCAGTATGTCCCTACGAAACAAGAGTCGGAAGATGCCGCAGGTGAACATCGACAGCGCGCGTCTGCAGGACGTTCAGGAGAGGGTTGCCGAGGGTGCCCGTCAGGCGGCGCAGCGGGTGGGCCCCACCACTCGTCAGGCGCAGAAGATGGCCGCGAAACAGATGAAGAACGCGCGTCATTGGAGTGCGCCACGAATCGACCAGGCCGGACACTACATCGAGGAGGAGGTCGGGCCGCGTGTCGGCGCGCTCCTCCACCGTACGGCCGGCCGGGTCGAGCCGGGCAGCCCGAAGCGTCGTCGCGGCTTCGCCGCGGCCCTCCTCGTCGTCGGGGGTGCCGTGGGCGCCGTCGGCGCGATCGCGACACGCCGTAGCGCGTCGCGGCCGAGCGAGGAGGTGAGCTCCCCCGAGCACCTGTCGTCGACGTCGGAGAACTCCGACGCCGACCGTGCCCGCAGCAACCACTGATCGGCCGTCGACCGGGCCCGGCCAGCGACACTGGCCGGGCCCGTCGTCGTTCCGGAACCGGTCAACAGGGGGCGAATGGCATTCGGGTTCCCTGTACCGTCTGTCCCATGTCGCTTAGATCCTCGCTCAGTGCCGCGAGCCGCAGGGCTCTCGCGGTGGTGCTGCACCGGGTCTGGGAATGGCTGCGCGCCCACGCCGAGATCTCACCGAGCACCCCGGCCGGCCGGCGGTTCGGCTACCTCGGTGAAGGCGCGTGCATCGGCTTCCCCACCGGCGCGATCTACGGCGAGCCGTGGATCCGCATCGGCGACCACACCCTCATCGGCGTGCACGTCACGCTCTCGGCCGGGTTCGTACCCGGCCTCGACCTCGGACCGGACCCGATCGTGACGATCGGGAAGGCCTGCTCCATCGGCCGGGGCAGCCACATCGTCGGGCACCAGTCGATCGAGATCGGCGACGACGTCTTCACCGGACCGTACGTCTACATCACCGACCAGAACCACGGCTACACCGACCCCGACACCCCCGTCGGACGGCAGTGGCCGGTCAACGACGCCGTCGTCATCGGTTCCGGCTGCTGGCTCGGCGCCGGAGCGATCATCCTGCCGGGCACCCGCCTGGGCCGGAACGTCGTGGTGGCCGGAGGCGCCGTCGTCCGCGGCGAGTTCCCCGACCACAGCGTGATCGCCGGTGTGCCGGCGAAGGTCGTCCGCAGCTACGACCCGGAGAGCGGCTGGCTCCCCCCGCAGCCGGAGGTGCCGCTGGACGAGGAGACCCTCGCCCAGATCGCCGAGCTGACCGGAGACCGCAAGCCGGCCCAGGTCCCCGAGCCCGGCGAACGCGCGAGCTGAGCGACGCGTCCTTCCCCGGTACTCGAACGCCCGTCGTCGTTCCGGTGGCGTGAAAGATTCGGGGCCGGTGCGGACATGGGGTGGTGTCCATCGACCCCGAACGCCAAGCAGGACGCCTTCGGAGGCGTCCAGGTGAGGACACTGCGCGCCGACCAGGTACCCGGATCATGGCACGTCGTCAATGTCGGCGCCCTCTCGGAGAACTCGGTGATCGTGATGGTCGATCCCAAGCAGTGGTCTCGCTGACCACCGCGCCCGCGGACCGCCGCCTCGGGTGAACCGGCGACCTCCCCCCGTACGAGGGGGAGGTCACTCCGCGCCCGCGACGACCAGGCCGGACTCGTAGGCGAAGACCACGGCCTGCGCCCGGTCGCGCAGGTGCAGCTTGGTCAGCACATTGCTCACATGCGTCTTCACGGTGTGCTCGCTGACGACGAGCTCGGCGGCGATCTCGCTGTTGGACAGGCCGCGGGCGAGGCCCCGCAGTGTGTCGACCTCGCGGTCGGTCAGCTCGGCCAGGCGCCTCCTGAGGGAGGGGCGCGGGCTGCCCCGGCGGACGACGTCCTCGATCAGCCGCCGGGTGACCGACGGCGCGAGCAGCGACTCGCCCGCGGCGACGAGCCGGACCGCGCGCACGAGGTCGTCGCGCCGGACGTCCTTGAGCAGGAAGCCGCTGGCGCCGGCCCGCAGCGCGTCATAGACGTAGTCGTCGACGTCGTACATGGTCAGGACCAGGACCTTCGCCGACGTACGCCGGCAGATCTCGGCCGTGGCCGCCACCCCGTCGACGTTCGGCATCCGGATGTCCATGAGGACGAGGTCGGGCGCCAGCTCCACCGTCTTGGCGATCGCCTCGGCGCCGTCGGAGGCCTCGCCGACCACCGAGATGTCCTCGTGGGCGCCCAAGATCATGGCGAAACCGCCGCGGAACAGGTCCTGGTCGTCGGCGACGAGCACACGCATGGCTATCCGATCGGCAGTGTGGCGGTGACGGTGAAACCGCGCGGGTCGATGACGAGTGTGCCTCCGCAGGCGCCCGCGCGTTCGCGCATGCCGACGATGCCGTGGCCCTCGCGCACGTCGGGCGCGCCGCCACCGTCGTCGGCGACCTCGATCGTCAGGGCCCGGTCCGACCAGCCGAGGCACAGCCGCACCGAGCGGGCGGCCGCGTGGCGCAGCGTGTTGGTCAGGCACTCCTGGATGATCCGGTACGCCGCGACCTCCACGGCCGCGGGAACCGGCCGCCGGGGGCCGCGCTCTTCGAGGTGGACCGTGAGCCCGGCCTGACGGGCGCGTTCCACCAATCCGGGCGTCGCCCCGAGGCCCGGATGCGGCTCGCGCTCGACGGTGCCTCGTAGCGCGCCGAGCATCTGGCGGAGCTGGCCGATCGCCTCGCGCCCGGTGTCGGCGATCGCCTCGAACGCCGCTTCGGCGCGGGCAGGCTCGGACCGCACGACCAGCGGGCCCGCCTCGGCCTGCACGACCATGAGCCCGACCGAGTGGGTGACGATGTCGTGCATGTCGCGGGCGATCCGCGTGCGTTCCTCGGCGACCGCGACGGCGCGTTCCTCCTCCAGCCGCCGCGCGCGCTCCTCCACGGCCTCGCGCTGCGCGCGGCGGGCCCGGGCGCCCATTCCCAGGGCGTACGCGGCGACGTAGGAGGTGATGACGTAGCCGGAGGTGTCGAAGCTCTCGTGCGGCAGGACCAGCGAGAGGACCACTCCGGCGATCAGGACCACGCTGCCGGCCTCACGCCAGACCGGCTTGGCGAGCTCGGCGAACGTGTAGGTCCACAGCAGCGGTCCGTACGGCATCAACCACGGCAGCTGGTGCGTCAGGCTCTGGTGCGCGAGCGCGAGCACGGTGACCGCGCCGCCCGCGACCAGTCCGACGGGGATGAGGAGCGTCCGCCGCCAGATCACCGGCAGCGAGCTCAGGACGGACAGCCCCACCACCCACCACGGCTGTACGTGCGGGACGAACGCGGGCAGGACCATCGCGACGGTGACGACGGCACCGATCGCGAGGTCCACGCGCGGCACTCGCAGAGCCTTCACGTCCGCCCTTCCGGCTGGGGGAAGGTCCAGCGTACGGCCGGGTTCCGGCCGCCGCCTCCCTCGCGCGGCCCAGCGACGACTCACTCTCCAGGCTGAGGCGTACCAGGGCGTGTCAGCGGCGTGTCAGCGCGCGTACCCGCGATGTGCGCGCCGCGTCAGCCGGTCGCCGCACAGTGGTCCGGCACGAGACCAACAGGGGAGAGCCGGAATGGAACACGTGATACGGGCCGAGGGCCTGAAGAAACGCTTCGGAGATACCCAGGCGCTCGCGGGCGTCGACATCCTCGCGCGCCGCGGGACCGTGCTCGGCGTGCTCGGACCGAACGGCGCCGGCAAGACGACGGCCGTGCGGACGCTGGCCACTCTGATCAAGCCGGACGAGGGCCGTGCCGAGGTCTGCGGCTTCGACGTGGTCAAGGACGCCGCGCAGGTTCGGCGAGTGATCAGCCTGACCGGCCAGTACGCCTCGGTCGACGAGGAGCTGACCGGCGTGGAGAACCTCATCATGATCGCCCGGTTGGTCGGCCACCCCCGCCGTGAGGCGCGGCGGCGGGCGCAGGAGCTGATCGACCGGTTCGGCCTGTCCGCGGCGGGCGGCCGGGCCGCCAAGACCTACTCCGGTGGCATGCGCCGCCGGCTCGACCTCGCGGCCGGGCTGGTCAACGACCCTCAGGTGATCTACCTGGACGAACCGACCACCGGCCTGGACCCGCGGGCCCGCAACGCCGTCTGGGACACCGTGCGGGAGCTGGTACGCGACGGTGCGACCGTGCTGCTCACCACGCAGCAGCTGGACGAGGCCGAGGCGCTCGCCGACCGGATCCTGGTCTTCGACCACGGCCGCGTGGTCGCCGACGGCACCTCCGAAGAGCTGAAGGAGAAGGTCGGCGGCCAGACGCTCGCGGTACGCGCGCTGGACCGGGACCGCGTGCCGGAGGTCGTCGGCGTCGTCGCCCGGATCACCGGTGCGCGGCCCGAGACCGATGAGGACACCGGCCTGGTCACCGCGCCGCTGGACGATCCGGCGGCGCTGAGCGCGGTGGTGCGCGGCCTGGACGAGGCCGGCGTCGTCGCATCCGACCTGGCGTTGCGCCGGCCCAGCCTGGATGAGGTCTTCCTCAGCCTGACCGGCCACCACGCCGAGACCGAGGGAGAGAAGGAATGACCGCGATCACCGTCGACCAGGCGCCCGCGCCGAGGATCGGACCGGCACGGACGCTGGGCAACGGGCTGACGCTCGCCTGGCGCAACGTCATGCAGCTGAAGCATTCACCGGAGAAGCTGATCGACGTCCTGATGATGCCGGTGGTGTTCCTCCTGCTGTTCCTGTACGTCTTCGGCGGTGTGGTCGCGGGCAGCACCCACGCGTACCTGCAGCAGCTGCTGCCCGGCCTGGTCGCGCAGATGGGCATGTTCGCCTCGATGGGCCTGGGCACGTCGTTGTGCGAGGACATCCGCAAGGGCGTGTTCGACCGGTTCCGCAGCCTGCCGATCGCCCGGTCCGCGCCGCTCATCGGCGCGGTGATCGGCGACGCGGTCCGCTTCTGCGTGTCGATGGTGACGCTGGTGGCGTTCGGGTCGCTGCTCGGGTTCCGCTTCCACACGAACCCGCTGTCGGTGCTGGCGGCGTTCGGCCTGGCGTACGCCCTGTACTTCGCGGTCTGCTGGGTCTCGGTGCTGGTCGGGCTGGTGGCGCCGTCGCCGGAAACGGTGCAGGGGCTCGGGTTCATCTGGGCGATGCCGCTGACCTTCGGCAGCAGCGTCCTGCTGGCCAACACCGGGACGATGCCCGGCTGGCTCCAGGCGTGGGTGAAGGTCAACCCGGTGACGCACCTGGCGGACGCGACGCGGGCGCTGATGGTCGGCGGGCCGATCGGCGACCACGCCTGGTACACGCTCGCGTGGGCGGTCGGGATCGTGGTCGTGACCTTCCCCGTCGCCGTGTGGATGTACGGGCGCAAGGTCTAGTACAGCGAAAGGACCTGGTCGCCGGGGGTGCGGCGGCCGCGGGCGTACGCCTCGTCGAAGGCCGCCTGGCCCAGTGCGGCGAGAGCGGCCGCCGTGGCGCGTTCGATCTCCAGGTTCCACGGGTCGGGTTCGCCCTGCAGTGTGTGCGCGCCGCCGAGCAGTTCGGCGGCGCGTACGTGCTCTCCCCGCGACGCGGCCAGCGCCGCCAGCCCTTGGACGAGAGTGCCGATGAGCCGGTCGATCGGCATCCGGGCCAGCTCGGTGATCGCCCGTATCGCCCGGTCGTGCCACCTCGCCGCGGCGTCGAGGTCGCCCAGCTGCTCCGCGAGGCTGCCCCGCTTGCTGAACACCACCGCCGCCGTGGTGCCGAAGTCGATCCGCGCCGCTTTGGGCTCGACGAAGGCGACCGCGCGGTCGACGAACTCGCGCGCCTGTTCGAGATCGTTCTCCCATCGGGCGAGCTCACCGATCTCCAGCCATCCCCGGGCCGCGACAGAGTGCTCGGCGATCCGCTCGGCGATCCGCGCGCCGTGCTCCAGGTCCACGCGCGCCCCGGCGAAGTCGCCCGCCATGGCGCGTGCCCGGCCGAGCAGGATCCGCAGACCCGCGGCCTGGTCGGGGCTGACGCCGGAGACGGTGTATTCGTACGCCTCCTCCGTCGCGCGGATCGCCTCCTCGGGCTGGCCGCGCGCGAGATGCACCTCCGCGACGCCCGTCAGGGCGCTGACGAGCCCCCAGCGGTCACCGATCTCCCGGAATCCCGCATGTGCCTCGGTCACGGCGCGGGCCGCCCGGTCGAAGTCACCCCCGTTGATGGCCAGGAACCCGACGAAGACGTGACGAGCCGCCCTCGTCCACGGATCGGGATGGTCGCCGACGAGGTCGAGTTCCCGCAGCGCCGCGTCGGCGTCGCCGGAGAAGATCGCGGCGATGGGACGGAACAGGGCCAGGGCCGGATGCGTGGAGGCCTCCGTCCGCATCGCGAGCATCTTCTCGAACCGCGCGTGCAGGGTACGCGGATCCGGCCCACCGTCACGGGACATCTCCTGAACCATGGCTGCCACGAGGCCGCAGATGACGTACGCGTCCTCGGCTCCCGGAGGTGGGCGGTCGTCGACGAGGCTCCAGACCTCGACCGCCCACTGCCCGGCCTCGGCCTCGTAGTCGCACAGGATCCAGAACCAGGCCAGTGCCCCGACGAGGCGTACGGCGGTCTGCACGTCGCGGGTGTCGATCGCGTGCCGCAGCGCGTTGTTGCAGTTGTCACGCTCGGCGTTCAGACGGTCCAGCCAGTGCATCTGGTCACGGCCGCGCAGCTCGGGTTCGGCACGCTCGGCGAGCCGCAGGAAGTACGCGGCGTGGGCGTCGCGGAGGCGCTCATCCTCCCCGGCCGCGGTCAGCCTCTCCGCGGCGTACGCACGCACGGTCTCCAGCAGGCGGTAGCGCACCTCGGCCTCACCCGTGGCCATGACCAGCGACTTGTCGACCAGCGAGGCGATCAGGTCGATGACGTCCTCACCGAGCACCTCCTCGGCGCTCTGCGGGGTCGCACCGCCGTTGAAGACCGAGAGCCGGCGCAGCACCCGGCGCTCAGGGTCGTCGAGCAGGTCCCAGCTCCAGTCGACCACCGCGCGCAGCGTCTGGTGGCGCGGCAGGGCGGTGCGGCTGCCGACGTTGAGCAGCCGGAACCGGTCGTCGAGCCGGTCGGCGACCTGCGCGGGCGTGAGCGCACGCAGCCGGGCTGCGGCCAGCTCGATCGCGAGCGGCGCGCCGTCCAGGGCCCGGCAGATGCGCACGACCGGCCCGACCGTGTCCGCGTCCAGCGCGAACCCCGCGCGCACCGCGGTGGCCCGGTCGACGAACAGCCGTACCGCGTCGTACGCCCGGGCACCGTCGGCGTCGGCGTCCTCGGGCGGAAGGGCGAGCGAGGGCACCGGGCACAGCGCCTCACCGGTGATACCGAGCGGCTCGCGGCTGGTGGCGAGGATCCGTACGCCCGGTGCGGCGGACAGCAGCCGATCGGCCAGCGTCGCGACCGCGTCGAGCAGGTGCTCGCAGTTGTCCAGCACCAGGATCAGCCGCTTGGTGGCCAGCGCGTCGGCGAGCCGGTCGAGCGGGCGGGCGATCTCGCGGGCCTCCAGCAGGCGGATCGTCTCGGGGATGCCGATCGCGACGAGCACCGCCTGCGGCACGTCGAGCGCGCCGCGTACTGGGGCCAGCGGCACGAACCACACGCCGTCGGGCGACGCGGCGGCCATGCGGCTCGCCGTCTCGCCCGCGAGCCGGGTCTTGCCGGTGCCGCCCGGGCCGGTGAGCGTGACGAGCCGGTGGGTGGTGAGCAGCTCGCCGACCCGCTCGATCTCCTCGGCACGCCCGACGAAGCTGGTGAGCTGGGCGGGCAGGTTACTCCGCCGCTCCGGCTCGCGCACGGGCGTAGGCGGACGCTCGGCCGGCGCGCCGCGCAGGATCGACAGGTGCACCGCGGCCAGCTCCGGCGAGGGGTCGACGCCGAGACCCTCGGCGAGGGTACGGCGCGCGTCCTCGTAGACGGTGAGGGCGTCGGCCTGGCGGCCCGCGGCGTACAGGGCCCGCATGAGCTGCCCGCGCAGCCGCTCGCGCAGCGGGTGGAGCGTGGTGAGCTCCTCCAGCTCGGGAACGAGGCGCGCGGCGTGGCCGAGCGCGATGTCGGCCTCGAACCGCTCCTCGGCGGCCTCGACGCGCAGTTCTTCGAGCCGGGCGATCGGCGCGGCGGCGAAGGCCGCGCCGGCCACGTCGGCGAGCGCGGGCCCGCGCCACAGGGCGAGTGCGCGGCGCAGTTCGTCGGCTCGTGCGGCCGGATCGTCCGTCGCGCGGGCGGTGGCCACCAGGCGTTCGAACGCGACCGCGTCCACCTGGTCCGGAGCGACGCCGAGCCGGTAGCCGCCCGGACGTGACTCGACGGCGTCGTGGCCGCTCACGCCGCGCAGGCGGGAGACCAGCGCCTGGAGCGCGTTGGCGGCGGCGGCCGGGGGCGCGTCGCCCCACAGGTCGTCGATCAGCCGGTCGGCCGGCACGGTACGCCCGGCGTCGACGGCCAGCCGGATCAGCAGGGCGCGCAGCCGCGGACCGCTGACCTCCACGGGCCGCGCGGCCTCGTCCCGCACGTCCAGCGGACCCAGGATGCCGATGCGCACGCCGCCCATTGTGGCAACCAATCAGGCGATCGCGGGTGACACCGCCCATACCGGCCCGGCGCGGGGTGAAGCGCCCCCACCGGCCGGAGCCGGATGTCCCCTGTGCTTGGGTTACGGGGTGATCGTCACCGATGTCCTGATCCTGCTCGGCGTGGGGATCGTCGCCGGAGTCGTCAGCACGGTGGTCAGCCTCGCGTCGATCGTCTCCTATCCGGCGCTGCTGGCCCTGGGCATCCCGCCGCTCAGCGCGAACGTGACGAACACCGTGGCCCTGCTCTTCACCGCGGTCGGGGCCGCGGCCGGTTCGCAGCGGGAACTGGCCGGGCAGTCCGGCCGGGTGGTGCGCATCGGTGCGTTGACCGGGCTCGGCGGCGCCACCGGGGCGGCGCTGCTGCTGCTCACCCCGGCCGGCTCCTTCGAGTACGTGGCGCCGATCCTGGTCGCCGGCGCCTCGCTCGTGCTGCTCGCGCAGCGGCGCCTCATCGCCGCGGCGGCCGGCATGGGCGGCGAGCACAGCACACCGCTGCGGTTCGCGGTGTTCGCCGTGGCGATCTACTCCGGCTACTTCGGCGCGGCCGGCGGCATCCTGATGCTCGCGGTGCTCGGCGCGATGCTCGAGCTCCCGCTGATCCGGGTCAACGCGGTCAAGAACGTCGTGGCCGGGCTGAGCAACGGGGTCGCCGCGCTGGGGTTCGCCGCCTTCGGACCGGTGCGGTGGGCCGCGGTGCTGCCACTGGCGGCCGGCTTCCTGGCCGGCGGCTGGCTCGGGCCCGCCCTCGTACGCCGCCTTCCGGGCGAGGCGCTGCGGGTCGTCGTGGTGGTCTGCGGCCTGGCGGTGGCGGTCAAGCTGGGCTACGACGCCTATCGCTGATCAGGCGCCGCGGGCGTGCGGTGGGGCGACCTGCCGCCAGGACCGGACGAGGTCGAGGAGCTCGCCGGCCACGCGTGGCGCGACGGCGATCGTGGCCGCCGAGGTGGACGTGTGGTCGGAGCCGTCCAGGTCGATCACGACGGCGCCGGCCTCACGGGCGATGACGACACCGGCCGCGGTGTCCCAGGGGTTGTTCGACAGCGCGACGCACGCGTCGAGCTTGCCCTCGGCGACCCACGCGAGGTCGATGGCGGCCGAGCCGAGCATGCGCACGCGCTGGACGCGGCCCGCCAGCCGCTCGGTGAGCGCGAGACGCAGGACGTTCTTCTCCTCCGCGCCCACGCCGACGGCGTAGTCGCCGATGGCCACGATCGCCTCACGGAGACCGCCCGTACGGCTCGCGGAGATCCGCCGGTCGCCCTCGTGGGCGCCGCCGTGCTCCACCGCCCAGTAGCGCGCGCCGAGGAACGGCAGGTCGATCACGCCCAGCACCGGGCGGTCACCGCGCAGCAGACCCAGGGAGACCCCGGTCAGCGGCATGCCGTGCACGAAGTTGGCGGTGCCGTCGATCGGGTCGAGCGCCCACAGCAGATCGCCGTCGTGGCGTCCGGTGACTCCCTCCTCCTCGCCGAGGACGGCCACGTCGGGCGTACGGCGCCGCAGGTGGGCCCGGACGGCGCGTTCGACCGTGAAGTCGAGTTCGCTCGCCATGTCGCGGTCGCCCTTGGCGGTGAGCGTGCCGGGCCGCCGGGACCTGATGAGGTCGCCGGCGAGGGCGACCGCCTCCAGCGCGACGGGGACCAGCGCACCCGGGGACGCCGTCATACCGGCCGACTCCGTTCCCATAACTCCGTATAAATCCGCGCAAAAGTGTTGTAAAGACCCGGCTGCTCGGCAGATCGGCGCAGCAGGAGGGTCGGTGAGTCGACGCCGCGGGCCTGCGGCAGGTAGGGCTGCACGACGCACGTGGTGTCGTCGACCAGGACGATGCCGAACCGTACGGTCTCGTCGTAGACGGCGATGGACAGCCGGTCGCGCGCGGTGTCCGGCAGGCGGGCGCGCAGCCGGGAGAGCACCTCGATGTTGAGCCGGGTGAGCATGATCAGGTGATGGTCGGTGTAGCCCTCTTCGCGCTCGCGCGCCCGGATGGCGTCCCCGTCGGGGTCGAGGAAGAGACAGCGCAGCGTGGTGCCCTTCTCGATGAGGCCATGCAGGCGCTGGTCGGGGTACTGCTGGCAGATCAGGTTGAGCGACAGGCCGACGGCCCTGATGTCGGCGGCGGTGTCGAACAGGTCGTACGGCGGGACCGCGCCGGTGAAGTCGGCGCGGGTGGGGAAGACGGCCACGACGTCGGCCATCGGCCCGTCGGACCGGCGGGCGTCCGCGGGCGCCGGCGGGGTCAGGACGTCGTCGGGGCACGGCCCGAACAGCTGGTCGGCCGTCCAGCCGGGGAACATGTGCTCGAGCACCCGGCAGTGGTCGGTGTAGGGGAGGCGTTTCAGCTCGCCGGAGGTCCAGCGGTGCAGCTGCGCCCGGCTCGGTGCCGTGCCCACGAGGTCACGGTCGACCCGGCGCGCGGCGTCGTCGTAGGCGGCGCGGAAGAGCCCATAGCGATGCCACTGCCGCTGCCGCAGCAGGATTTGGAGCAGGATCGGCCGACCTGACACCGTCCGCCCCTTTCTCGTCGTGTCCGGGCACAGGATAACGGCATTCCGTTACCTAGGGAGACGAAGTAGAGACGGAGAGTAGACATTGACGTCGAAGACGCCTCCGCGACACGCTCGCCACGCGACGCCCGGCGGCGCGATGCTGGTGGCCCGGCGAGCGCACGGGGGCGATCAGCATCGAGCACAGCGACGAACTCCGGCTGCTCGCGGCACTGTGCCGGGAGCTGGCGCTTCTGGGGCTCGACGTGGGCATGAGCGACGCCAAACCGGCGGTGTCGGTGCGCCGGAGCCGCCGGAATCCCCGCCTGTGGATCTCGATCGACGTGCGGGACGGCTCCTTCGCGTGGTGCCGGCGCGACGGCGGCCGGCACGCGGTGGACGACCCGGCGGGGGCGGCGCGGCGGATCGCGACCGACGTCCGGCGTTCTTCGACAGACGGCGGTGAAAGAACGGAACCGTTGTGACTCCCGAGGTGTCGAAGGAAGATCCGGCCGAGCGCCCCGTACGGCCGGCCTCACCCCGACAGCGAGGAGTCGATTTCAGTGCGCATCTCACGCATGCGGATCACCGTGGTCAGCGCCGTCACCGCCGCCCTGGCGCTTTCCGCGACCGCGTGCGGCGGCAGCGAGCAGAAGAACTCCGCCTGCGACAAGCTCCAGCAGACCATCGCGAACGTCACCAAGACGGGCATGACCCAGGTCGGCGACCCGAACGCCCTTTCCGGGACGTACGCCAACGGCGCCAAACAGATGCGCGAGCAGGGCAAGGACTCCGGCGACGACGACGTCGAGAAGGCGGCCAACGAGGCCGCGTCCGCGATGGACAGCCTCGGTCGGCAGATGAAGACGCTGGGCAGCGGAGGAACGCCGCAGATGCCCGACGCGACGCCGCTGAACACCGCCGGCCGCCACCTCAAGACGGCCTGCGACGGCTGACCGGCTCACCCGACGGGGGTCCGGCGCCGTGGGCGCCGGGCCCTTATTCTTCCTGCTCGGCCAGGAACCGCTCGAACTCGGCCGCGATCTCTTCGGCGTCCGGCATCCGCGCGTCCGGACCGGCCATCGGGAGGCTGTTGCCGCTCGCCGCCGCGACGGCGTCGAACCTCGCCTCCAGGCCGCGGACCGCCTCGGCGATCTCCTCGGAGGCGGCGACCTGGTCGTCGATCTGCTTCCTGGCCCGCACGGCGGCCTCCTCCAGCTCGCCTGTGCGGAAGGCCAGACCGGTGGCGGCGGTGACGCCGTTCAGCAGGGCGATCGCGGCGGCCGGGTACTCCGCCTGCGAGAGGTAGTGCGGCACGTGGGCGGTGAAGCCGATCGCGTCGTGTCCGGCCTCGTCGAGCCGGTACTCGATCAGCGCGCCGGCACTGCCCGGCACCTCGACCCGCGAGATCCACGACGTGCTCTCGCCGAGCAGGTCGGGCCGGTTGCCATGCGGCGTCAGCCCGGTCTCCCGGGTGTGCGGCACCGCCATCGGGATGCCGTGCACGCCGACCGACAGGCTCACGTCGAGCCGCCGGACCAGCTCGACCACGGCCGCGGCGAACGCCTCCCACGACCGGTCGGGCTCGGGGCCGGACAGCACGAGGAACGGCACGCCGACCGCGTCCTCGCAGACACGCAGGCTCAGTTCGGGCGCCTTGTAGTCCACCCAGTGATTCGTGTCGAAGACCATCGGCGGTCGCCGGGAGCGGTAGTCCAGCAACGAGTCGATGTCGAAGGTGGCCACGGTCCGGGGATTCATCGAGCTCAGCAGGTGGTCGGTCGCGAGACGGCCCGCGGCGCCCGCGTCCATGAAACCGTCCAGGAAGTAGAGCAGCACCGGCCGTTCCAGCTCGGGAATCTCCTCGTCCAGCGTGTACAGCCGTGTCTGGTCTGTCACGAGTCCTCCCTAGCCCGGTTATGCCAGTACGAACGCCTGACGACCAAGGCGAATTCCACTGACGCTCAGAGCGTCTTCACCAGAACGTCGAAGACCGGCGCGCCGGGCAGCGGGTTGCGCTTCTGACCGACCTTCTCCCAGCCCCACTTGAGGACGGCGGCCTGCGCGGCCGTGGCGGCGGGCAGCACGGTCGCGGTGGCCCGTTCTTCCGTGCGGCCGCCGAGCAGACGGTCGTGGATGGCCTCGGCCAGGTGCAGTCGCCGCCACCGCTCACCGACCATGAGCTCGGTCAGCGCCCAGGTGCGGCCGGGCGGCTCGTCGGTGATCTCGGGCGGGATGGGAGTGATGAGGTTCTGCCACCACGGGATCGCGGGTGACAGGGAGAGGCCGTAGCCGAGCCCGATGAGGGTGCCCGTGGTCCTGGCCTCCACCAGCGCGAAGCCCGGCTGCTGCCGGTGGGTCTCGAAACGCCGTTGGAAAAGCTCGGCGTACTCCGGCCCCCAGGAGTACGGCTGCCCGGCGAAGCTCTCGGCGTACAGGTCGCGGTACTCGTCAATGCGCCGTGCGGCCTCGTCGCCGTCGGCGTCGTGCAGTTCAATGGCGATGCTCGCCAGCGGTCTCTCCTCCTCGATATGGACCCTCACCGGTCCCGTCCCGGGCGAAACGCTCGTACCGGCTTGTACTCAGGATCCAACGAGCCGCAGCCGACGAGGACGCTGGGGGACATCGTCGCCTAATTCTCCTCTCCATGCTCGCGGCTTCGCACGCCTTGACGGACCTCGCCCCGTCCCGGCCGGGCTGATCACCCGCAGCCGCCTCCCATCTGCGCTATCGGGTAGAGCGCTGAAATGGGCACGTAACGGATAAGGGGGCAAGCCGAGCCTCAGGTAAGAGCGGGCGTACGAGCCAGCGGGCCGCGCAACCGACTGGCTGAGCGGGTTTCGCAGCAGAGGGGGGCTGGACCCACCCGCCGCTTCGCCCTCTTACGGCTCCCGGGTCATGCCCGGTGAGACTCAGGGGGTGCCGGGGCCGGCGGTCTGGCCGCTGATGTTCGGCCAGTTCTTCCACCGCAGCGGATACTTCACGTAGATCCGCGGCACGTGGATGAACAGCTTGGCGGCCTCCTGCTGGAGCGTGGGCGGCTTGGTCCACCCGTCGCCGTCGCCCTCGAGGTAGGAGTCGGTGACGTTGCTCGCGTACGTGTAGGCGTTCGAGGCCGCCATGCGGGTCGTCAGGCCGCCGAGCGCTCCCGTGACGCCCGGCCGGCGCAGGAAGTACCTGCCGAACACCTGCCGGTACCTCGACGTGGGGTTCAGCCCGGGCAGGGCGTCGGCGACGCCGTCGTAGGCCATGTTGCCGACGAACCCGTCGGCGAGCTGAACGGCGTTCGCCCGGACCGACAGAGGGTCGTAGCCGGCCACCTTCGTGAGCGTGTCGCGGTCGACACCGGCGGCCAGGCTGGTGCCGTAGATGCCGAGTTGGAGGGCCTGCTGCCCGCCCGCGTACGCGACACTGTCGGCCAGGGCGTAGATCACCCGCTTGACGAGCAGCTGGACGAGACTGTTGCGGATCCTGCCGTACCAGCGGGCCTGCCCGATCAGCGTCAGCAGCCGGGCCTCCAGAACGCCGGTCAGCCAGCCGTAGCAGATGGTGAAGACGATGTTGGCGTACAGCTGGATCGCCAGCACCCACAGCGCCGCGCGTATCTCGTCGTTGACCTTGGCGAACTGCTCGAGCGAATCGGCGACCCTTCGGGCGTACGCCGAGACGTCGGCCGGATAGGCGGACGGAGCGACCGCTCCGGTGGCCGCCGACCCGCCCCAGTACCGCTCGAACGCGGCGGGCCCGTCACCGTCGTTGTGGCTCTTGACCTGGCCGACGACCTTCTCCATCGCCGTGCCGCTCCGGTCGACGGCGTCCGCGATGTCCCGGTAGTAGCCGGCCATCGTCCGGGCGCCGTCGCTGTCCGCCTTGGGCAGCTGTACACCCGCGACCCAGAGCAGGACCTGCTCCGGCGTCACGAGCCGAACCGGGGCACGCTCGCCAGGTCGACCGCCGGCAGGGCCGCGATGCCGTTCCAGTCCGCCGCGCGGACGTCACCGCTCATGAGGGCGAGGTTGACGCCGACCGTCCCGTACGCGCCGCACAGGGCGCCGGAGTACTCGGCGAGGTGCCGGCGCGCCCTGGCGAACCCCTGCCGGGCCTCCCGACCCGCGTCGTCGTCGCCGTAGACGTCGCCCAGGTCGTCGATCTTCCCGAAGAGGTAGTTGATCGCAGACGCGAGGTCACCGTCCTCATCCACGAACCTTCGCGACGCGTCTTCGAGTTCGGCGTGATCGATGTGCATCGGCTCTCCGTTCGGGTGTCGGGGGTCACATGCGCAGGTCGTGCCGGATGTCGCGTAGCGCGGCGAGCACGTCGTCGAGGTCCTGCCCACCGAGGTCGACACCGGCCATGGCCTGCGCGTTCGCGGCCGCCAGCTCGGCGATGAGGGGGCGCATCACCTCGTCGGCCCGCGCCCGTACGTCCCGTAGGCCCTGCTCGGCGGCGCCGAGGATCGCCTCGGCGAGCGCCTCGGACCCCAGCCGCATCGCCCGGGGGTCGATCCGCAGTCCCGTGAGCGCGCCGAACCGATCGACCTCGACCGTCACCCGCTCGGCGGCGGCCCGCCCCACGCCGCGCAGTTCGCTCATGCGCGCCTGCGCCTCCCGCAGGGCGGCGTTCCGCCGGGTGATCGTCGTGACCAGGTCCTCGATCCGGGACTCACCTCCCGTCGTGTCGTCCATGCGCCCTCCTGTGATCACTGGCCGCACGCTATTCACGGTCCGTTCCCCGAGAGGAACCGACGCGTTAAGTTCCCGTTACGGCCCTTCGTGTGCCGAGACGGCGGTGACCAGGAGATATTCGGACGACGTACGCCCCCACCCGCTGTTACCTTGCGGTCATCATGGAAACTCTGGAAGAGAAGGACATCCGCGCCTCCTTCGTCAACTGCTCCAAGAGCGAGACGAAGCGCATCAACCTGCCCAAGCCGCTGTCCGATCAGCCCTGGGCCGACCTGGACTTCCTGGGCTGGCGCGACCCCGGTGCGCCCGACCGCGGGTACATCGTGGTCGAGCACGGCGGCCGGCTGGTCGGCGTCACCCTGCGTGCACCGCAGGGGGTGCACCGAAGCTTCACCAAGACCACCGTGTGCTCGTTCTGTGTCACCGCCCACCCGGGCACGGGCGTGTGCCTGCTGGCCGCGCCCCGGGCCGGTGCGGCCGGGCGGCAGGGCAACACGGTCGGCGCCTACATGTGCGCCGACCTGGCCTGCTCGCTGTACGTCCGCGGCAAGAAGGACACGGGCCTCGGCGCGCGGTACGAGGAGGACCTTTCCCTGGAGGCCAAGGTCGCCCGCACCATGGGCAACCTCGCCTCGTTCGTCGACCGGGTGCTCGGCTCCTGAGCTCTCGCTCGCCGGCCTCGGAGAACTCCGTAATGCGTGCTCTCCCCGGCCAATCATCGCCGCGCTGACTTATCACAAGAAGCGGCGCGTTTCCCGCCATTCCTGTTAGTCTCGAAGCGTTTTTTCGGTCGTGACTAATCGGGCGCTCATGCCCCCTCGTACGAGGAGAATGGTGCTGTTCATGGATGTCACTCGCAGTCGTCCCCGGGGACGGGGTGTCACGTCGGAATCGGGCGATACGGCATGGCCGGGCGGGCCGGCCGCCGCTGATTCCCCCCACACCGGGCGCGGGTCTTCCAAGGACGAGAGTGTGACGGTCACGATCGGCACCGACGGCCTCGTCGACGCCGTGGCGATCAATCCGCGAGCGCTGCGAAAGGGCGCGCAGGCGATCGAGGAACTGACCCGGGAGGCGGTACGCGAGGCGCAGCGCGACTGGTTCGGCCGCCTCGCCGCGCAGGACCCGGCGCCGGCCTCGAAAGAGCGGCTGCGCGCCAGGCTGGAAGAGATCCAGGCGGAGTACTCCCTTCGCATGGAGGAGATCAATCGCCTGATGGCCGGCCTGCTGAGCACCCGATAAGTCGACCGCCCCGGCGAGAGAGGTCGGTATTCACATGCCGAAGTACGACCAGAAGTCATTGACGGACGCGGCGGAGAACATAAGCTACGCGACCAACGAGGCGCAGGCGCAATATCACGAGGCGGGCGGGAGCCAATACGGTTCGTGGCCTGCATCGACGACCCTGCCCCCACACGAGACCATGTCGTTGCTGATGATGAAGAACCCGGACACGATGGAGTACCAGACCCTCGACGACTTCAAGCCGGAGTCGTGGGAGGTCTTCCTGACGAAGGACTTCTTCACCACTTTCCAGACGGTGTACGACTCATCCCAGAAGGCCGTGCGCGCCACCGTCCAGCAGGCAGGCTATGGGGGCTACGGCCTGGACCGGATGGCGTGGAGCGCCAAGCACGTCGAGGACGACAATGTCACCGCCGTCTTCAAGACGTTGGACAAGACCCAGAATCGAGACGGCTGATGGCGGACGAGATCACCCTGCCGGGTGACCTGGCGGGCCTGGTGAAGCGCTGGACCTCGGACGGCACGATGAAGTTCCGCTGGCCGACCGACGACGAGCGGAACTACAAGGTCAGCGGCGACCACTGGGGCGGTGAAGAGGTCGCGAATGAGCTGAACGGGCTCAACCCGGAACCGGCGATCAAGGCGGCGCTCCAGAACAACGAGGGACCCGCGATCGACGCGTTCGCGGATTACTGGCGCGATGTCCCCGTCCGCAACGTCCAGGACCTCACCATGTCGTTCAAGCGGGTGTCGGCGGCACTCCTCGCCATGAACGCGGCCCTCATCGCGTACAAGAACGCCGCGATCGAGAGCCTGTCGGATCTGAAGAAGGAACTCGACGACAACGAGAAATGGGCGTGGCTGCCCTGGTCCGACGACGGCGCGATCCACAAACGCGCGGTGGCGCTGATCGAAAATTTCGACCTGTACGACCAGCTCAATGTTGACCAATTCCACGGGACCATGGCCAACAGCGTGGCGATCATGAAGCAGGAGGCCAAGCTCTACGACGACATCGCCAAGCGCTTCACCTCGGACACGGAGAAGACGGGCGACAAGCTGAACGACGGGTAGCCTCCTCGGATGGGCATCGTTCCGCGCCTGTTCGCCGTCACCGTCGACTGCCCGGACCCGATGGGTCTCGCGCGGTTCTACCGGTCCTTTCTGGGCGGCGAACTGCACTCCACCAATGACGACTTCGTGGTGCTCGTCCGCGACGGCGAAGTACGCCTCGACTTCCAGCGGGTCGCGAACCCCGAAGCCGCCCCGTGGCCCGACCCGCGGGCGGCCCGCCGGCTGCACCTGGACTTCGCGGTCGACGACCTGGCCGAGGCCGAGGAGCGTCTCCTCGGCCTCGGCGCCGCTCTGGCCGACGTACAGCCGGGCGGCGAGAGGTTCCGGGTGCTGCTCGACCCGGCGGGACATCCGTTCTGCGTCGTCACCGCCTCAGCCGCGTCCGTCGGCTGACGCCAACGCCCTTGCGGCCGGCTTCGGCGGGCGTGCCGGTCAGCGCGTCGCGCCGGCGGGGTTCTCGTCGTCGCCGAGGTAGGCGCCGTACCCGTCGACCACCAGCGGGCCGGCGAAGATCAGCACCTCGTTGACCAGGCCGCCCTTCTGGTTGCGGTAGTTGATGACCAGGCAGTCGACACCGACATAGGTGCCCACGACCTCGAACCGCAGGTCGGGGATGCGCCGCAGGCCCTCCGACCAGTAGGCGCGCAGCGCCTCCTTGCCCCGGATGACCCCGTCGCCGCCGAGAAGCTGCGCCGCGACCGGCGAACGGAACGTCACGTCGTCCGCGAAGTGGGCCAGGAGGGCGTCCAGGTCATGCGCGTTCCACGCCGCCAGCCAGCCGTCCACGAACTTCCGCGCCTCGACAGGATCCATGACCGCGATTATGTCCGGTCCGCCGGTGTCACGCGGAACGGGCTTCGCTCACCAGAGCTCGGTGAGGACGCCGGACGCGACGACGATGACCGTGCCGATGACGATGAACACGGCCGGGACGATCCACTGCCCGTACCGCCTGACGACATCCACGATCTTCTTGTGGGAGCCGAGCCAGGAGCCGGCCAGGCACCACACGGCGACACCGACGGCGAAGACCACGACGGTCACGATGGTCGAGCCGGCGTCGATGCTCCGGAACACGGGGGTGTAGACGGAGACGTTGTCCGCGCCGTTGGCGATCGTCACCCAGGCCACCGGCATCAGCCCGGTGACGACGGGAGGTGCGCGTTCCTCTCCGCGGTTCCCGGCTCTGACGGTCATCACGAGGCCCCGGACGCCGAGGACGAACGGGACCAGGCCGAGCAGCCCACCCCAGTTGTCCGGAATGAACGTTAGCCCCAGCGCCGCCGCGAGCGAGACCAGCACCAGCACCGCGATTCCGAGGTACTGCCCGGCCCAGATCTGCCACGCCCTGGGTCCGCGACCGGCCCGTGAGGTCAGGAAGAAGACGGTGAGGACGATGATGTCGTCAACGTTGGTCCCCGCGAACATCCCCGCGGCGCGAGCGATGGTTCCCCCGATCCCTGCCATGGCCGGACCAATCTATCCGTCGGCGGCCCAGCGGAAGGTCAGCGTCTGCGCAGGTCAGCGTGCCGAATCAGCCGCGGTCGCGCGGCCCCTCAGCGCCGGGGGACGACGAGGACGGCGCGGAAGTCATAGCCGTCCTGTCCCGGTGACTCCCATTCGAGGCGGACACGCTGCCCGGCGTGCAGCTCGCGGTAGCCGTCCGCGGCGATGTGGCTGAAGTGCGCCCAGCAGCCGCCCGGGGTCTCGGCGGAGTCCAGCACGCCCCAACCGTCTTCGGCCCGCCATTCACGGACGACCGCGTCCGTCTCACCGGTGCGATGCTCAGCGGAGGCCACAGCCGCAGGATAGCCTCGCTTCGGCTCCCGTACGCGCGAGTCTCTTTGCCGCCCCGGTCGGCTGAGGGAGACTGGCGGTGTGATCGTCGAGAGACTGCGCCCCCGCGGCTACAACGACGTCCGGCAAGTGGGGCACTACTTCTGCAAGGGCGTACTGGTCGTGATGGACCTGACGGCCATGACGGACGAGGAGGCCCGGCAGCTCGTGGACTTCGCCGCAGGCCTCATCTGCGCCCGCGGCGGGGACATGCAGCGCCTCAGCCCCAAGGTGTTCATGCTGGTCCCCGCGGAGCCGGCCACGCCGAGCAGTACGACGGGCATCGTGAAGAAGCTGCGGCCGCGCGACTACAACGAGGTGTTGTACGTCGGGCACTACTTCCGCCAGGGCATTCCGGTCGTGATGGACCTGACGGCCATGACGGACGACGAGGGCAGGCAACTCGTGGACTTCGCCGCAGGCCTCATCTGCGCCCGCGGCGGAGACATGGAACGCCTCAGCCCCAAGGTCTTCATGCTGGTCCCCGCCGGTCTGGCCACCGGGGAGGGCGACACGGAGTCCGCCTGAAGGCTCGCTCAGTTCCAGGGCTCCGCGTTGGGGTCCTCGCCCAGAGCGAGGGCGGCCGCGCGGCACAGCTCCTCGCCGACGCGCTGGTTGCCGCCGTGATCGGAACCCCAGGCGTCGGCCGCGGCCCGCGCCACCTCACGCCAGGTCATCTCCTGGTCCACACGCCAGACCCGGATCTGCGCGACCTGCGTCGACGTCAGTTTCACCGGCCACCTGCCAGCACCACGTCGTCCATGACGATCGACGGTGTGGCCGCCTGGTCGGCGGAGTCGTAGTCTCGCCCGCGGTGATGGCGACGACGACTCCCAGGTCCGGCAGCACGTAGAGGCGCTGTCCGCCGTTCCCCATGCCACCGGCCCAGCGGACGCCCGTCGACGGGAACGTGCCCAGGTACCACTGATAGCCGTAGTCGAAGTCTTCCGCGATCCGCACGTGCGGGCGCAGCGCCGCGCGCAGCCAGGCGGCCGGGATGACGCGGCCGTCGTCGTCGAGCACCGCCTGGCCGATCCGGGCCAGGTCGCGAGGTGTCAGCCGCAGGCCCGATGCCGCGGACGCCACACCATCGGCGCCGGTCATCCACGCGAACGTGGATATCCCGAGCGGCCCGAAGAGCGCCTCACGCGCGAAGTCCGGCAGTGGCACACCCGTCCCCTTGACGACCAGCCGGCCGATGAGAGCCGAGGCGCCGCCGTTGTACCGCCAGCGCTTTCCCGGCTCCTTGACGATCGGCCGGTCGAGCGCGAACCGGTGCCGGTCCGGGGCCGACTCCATCGCGATCTCGCTGTTGGCCTCGCTGGTGTAGGGCACGTTCTCGTTCCACTCGAGGCCGAGGGTCATCGTCAGCGCGTGCTCGACGGTGATGGAGGCACGCCGGCCGTCCTCGGCGAGGTCGGCGTACTCGGGGAACCGGCTCAGCAGCGGCTCGGCCGGCTCTGGCACCAGGCCGTCGGCGAGGGCGATCCCGTACAGCAGAGCGACGATGCTCTTGGTGACCGAACGGATGTCGTGCAGCACGTCGGGCCCGAACGTGACCCGCCCCAGCGGTTCGTTCCACGAGAAGTCCTCGCCCGCCCCGTAGCGTTCGAGGACCGGGCGGCCGTCGCGCAGGACCACGAGACCGTGCAGCCCCGCCGCGCGACCGGCGGAGAGCACCTCGTCCAGACGATCGCCAAGGCCGGTCTCCACATCCGCCTCCCGCCGCTCGCCAACACCTTACGACGGCGCTATACGGATTTGAGGCCGCGTCTCAGGGGATCGCCGGTGACGCCCAGCTCCGTACGGGCTGCCTCCATGAGTGCGTATCTCAGCTCCCGCTTCACGGCGGGCTGTTCGGTGGGGTTCCGATCGCGAAGCAGGTCATGCAGGGAGACGGTGTAGTCGTGTGCGGCCTGGGCGAGTTGCGGCGAGCACACGAGTTCGCAGGCCTTCTTGGCCAGCCAGAGGCCATGAAGCCGGTCCCAGATCTCGGCGTCATCAGGCGAACGGTGATCGGAACGTCGGTCCAGAAGTAGCTCCACGCTTTGAGCGGCGGAGAGGAAAGCCAGGATCGCTTCTTTTCTCTCGGTCCGCTCGGCGGTCGACTGCTCGCGTTCCTCCCGGCGCGCGGCGACCCTGGTGGTGAGGTACTGACCGGTGAGAGTGCTGGCGGCTCCGACGGCAACGCCGACCAGGGGCAAGATCGTCGCGGACCAACTCATGGCAGCCATACTCAGGCACATGCGCTAGGGATCGGCCGTTCAGCGGCTATCAGAAATCGGTGAGCGTGAACGTTGATGCGGCCTTCGGCACTGATCCGCTGGTGGAGGCGGCGCAGTGAGGCGTCGTAGCGCTCGACGCTGAAGTCGGGGATTTGCCAGGCCACCATACGCAGGTGATAGATGACGGCGCCGATGTCGTAAAAGGTGAGCACGGGATGCTCCTCGCGCATCAGTGTCAGCCGAAGTCCGGCCGCGGACAGCTCCTTACTCGCCGTACGGAGCGTCCAGCTATCGGGGGCATGCGCGGGTGATGCCCCCAGGGCCTCGTTGAGATCCGCGCAGTCCTCGCTACCGACTTGCTGCGTCAGCAGAACTCCACCAGGGCGCAGCACTCGCCTGACCTCGTGCGCCGCCAGGCTTCCGTGGCGATTCAAGACCAAACCGACCGACGCATCCGGTAATGGCAGCCGGTCCTTGTCGGGTACCGGAACGACGGTGACGCCCAGGGGTTCCAGGCGACGGCGAGCCACGGAAATGTTGGGTGGCCAGCCTTCTGTGGCCCACGTGCGAGGAGGCAATGGCCCGAGCGAAGCCAGCAGTTCACCACCGCCGGTATCCATGTCCAGCAACCGATCGGTGCCGGCGACGTGTGCGCGAGCGAGATCGCGGTACGACCATGACGGCTCCGAGCCCTCGCAGCGCCCGGCCACCCATTCGAAGTCCCATCCCTCGCTCGGAGCGGCCATAGCGGCAACGACCAGTTCGTCGTATCCGGGAACCGTCATGTTCGGAGACTAGAAACAGTCGTCAGACGGAGCAACAACTCAAGTCGGTTCGATGCGGGCAGTTGCGGCGCCGCTACTCGGGCGCGCTCGGCCGATCCGTCACGCCTGGCGCGTCTGCACGGTCCGCGGATGGCTTCGGTGCTGTGCCAGTCTGATGGCGTGTACAAGGAAGCACGCGTTCCGCTGGTGGTCACCTACGACAGCGATGCCGATGCGGCGTACATCTACCTCCAACATCCCGGCACGTCCGACGCTTCGGAACGGATCGTGCCGTTCGATCCCCGCGAGGGCATGTTCA
Source organism: Actinoallomurus iriomotensis (assembly GCF_030269445.1). GTDB lineage: Bacteria > Actinomycetota > Actinomycetes > Streptosporangiales > Streptosporangiaceae > Actinoallomurus > Actinoallomurus iriomotensis. Next base: position 64,895 of record NZ_BSTJ01000009.1, on the reverse strand, counting down.
ACCTGGACATCGATCACGACGCGCACGTTCTTGGCTTGGAGATCCTCGGTGCCCGCCGGCATCTACCGTCAGCGCTGTTGGAGGCGATACTCCGTCAGGATCAAGCCGAGACCGAAGACCAGTAGGAAGAATCCAGCCTGGCATTCCTTCCTCAACCGGTCCCAGTGTGTTGCGACGGGAATCGAGCCCGCGCTTAGAGCGGCCGGACAGCGACGACGACGGTGCCGCGAGTGCTCTCGTCCCGGTCTAATGGCCCGTTAGTGGCCCGCACGCCCCCGTCCATGATCAGGGCGGGGGCGTCTTGGCTGGTGGAGCCTAGGGGATTTGAACCCCTGACTTCCTGCTTGCAAAGCAGGCGCTCTGCCAACTGAGCTAAGGCCCCTCGTGAAACGTGCTACAGCCTACCGGGAACTCGCCGTGCCGTGGCGACCCCGGGTGGCAGGCAATCTCGGTGCCTGGGGCGATGGCCGTGGTCTGGTCGGAGAGTCGACGCGGTCTGGTCGGCTTCCTACAGGCAGTGCCACTCGCTGTCGGCGCGCCGTCCCCCGTCGTTACGACGGCGGTTTCGGGCCGCCTTGTGGCAGGCCCCTTGGACTCGGATCTCATCCGGCACGGGGGGTGAACGGGTCCTTGCCGGTGATCTCTGTCAGTCGTCGGCGCAGTTCGGCGGTCTCCTCGACGAGCTGGGCCGTGATCTTCTCCTGTCGGGCGAGCCGTTGCGCCAGCTCCGCGACGGTGGTGCCGGCCGCGTCCGTCTCTTCGAGCGGGCCCAGTCTCCGTAGCTCCTCGGCGGCGTCCTCACGGCCGGCCTGGTCGAGCTGTTCGGCCGTGACGCCGACGGCGCGCGCCATTCGGGCGACGGTGTCGGGCGGGCCCGTGACCGGGGCGTAGACGCCTGCGCTGACGGTCTGGTAGCCGCTGACGATGTTGCGCCACCGGTTCTCGCTGATGCCGGCGCGAGGTGCCGCCTTGCGCTGGGAGAGCCCAGAGAGTTTCTGAGCGCGCTCGATCAGCTCGCCCTCAGGGCGTTGCGGCGGTCGCTCACTCATGCCGCACATGGTCGCACACGGTCGCACTAACCGGTCCACTGTCCATCGAGTACCTGCGCGTTCACGTATCCCGAGCCCCCGCAGTGCGACACTCGCCCGCAGCGATCTAGTGCGACCTGTTGACCCGTCGCAACACGTCGCACTACTGTCACCTCCATGCGACACACCCGTAAGCCGCCTAAGCAGCCGCTGGACCACGAGCCGGCCGCTGTGAAGTACGCGCGGGACAACGCGGGGTTGACCCAGGAGCAGGTGGCGAGGCTGTGCGGCGTGTCCCGCACGCTCATCACCGAGATCGAGAACGGCACCCGCAACGCGACCCCACGCATGATCGGCAAGCTCGCCGCCGCCCTGAACTGCCCGCGCGTCGTCCTGGAGCGCAAGCGGCAGCCTGAGCCGGCCGAAGAGGGATACCGCTCACGGAGGATGGCGCCGGTCGGCGCCCAAGCGGCAGGTCGGCCGCTCCCGCCTCCGCCCGCTCCTTCGCGCGGTACGGTTTGGTCAGTGCCCAATCGGCGCGAACGCGACTTGACCCAATAGGTCGTTAACGTCCGGCTCACTGATTGGGGAGGCCCCCGCGCCACCTTTCCAGGGCGCGACGCGAGGGCCCCGCTAGCGGTCCTGGTCTCTGCTTCCCGTCAGAAGCGGGGGCCAGGGCCGTCGCCGAGCAGCCATTCGAGCAGCAGCTTCACGATGAGCCACCACTCGCTGTTCGGCTCCGATCGCCGATGTCTTCCGGCCATCGGCATCACCTTCCTATGGCCACCCGCACGGCGGGGGCCGATCGGACGGCCGATCCTTCACGAGGATCGACTGGCCGACCATCCTTTTCGGTCGGCCAGGCCCGATCCGACCGGAGGACAAGCGGTGGTGATGCGGGATGACCGTACCGAAAAACCCCGCCTGGTCATTGCCGCTCGCGAACATCGGAACATCTCCGGACACAGGCGCGTCCGTGGACGGATGAGCCGCGGCCCGTTCGTCGGGCCTATCTCGGTGCCGGGATCGCGGCGGTCGTACGGAAGATGACGTCCGGGAGGTCGGTGACGTTCTCCAGGACATGCGTCGCGCCCGCCTGCTCCAGCCGGGTGCGGTCATGGGCACCGGTGAGAACGCCGGCGACGATCGACGCGCCGGCGCGGTGGCCGCTCAGGATGTCGTTCGCCGTGTCGCCGCAGACCGCGATGTGACGGACGTCCTCGACCTGGAGGCGCAGCGCCGCGGTGAGGATCATGTCCGGGTACGGACGGCCGCGGCCGCCGGCGTCGTCCGGGCAGATCAGCAGGTCGGCGCGTTTCCACCAACCCAGAGTGTCGATGACGCGGCCCAAGGTGGCGCGGCCGAAGCCCGTCATCAGGCACACGCGGACACCCGCGTCGGCGAGCTTGTCCATGGCGGCCTCGGCACCGGGGATCGGCGTCAGGCCGACCCGGTCGATGACGGAGTCGTACGCGCACTCGAACGCGTGGTTGGCGGCCCGAGCGCGGTCGTCGTCGGAGAAGATCTGCCGGAAGACGGCAAGCTTCGACTGCCCCCGTGCCTCGCGCACGCGGGTCATCGATCCGGTATATGCCCCGGTGCCGGGGACGACTCCTTGCGTGGCCAGCGCCTCGGCGAAGGCCTTCTCGACCACGCCGCCGTCGGCCACGCTCGTACCGGCGAGGTCAAGGCAGGCGAGCGTGATCCGCGCTCTGTCGTCCACGCACGCCCTCCATGCTCCCCGCCGGTATCAAAGTCGTGTCTCAGTTGTCCGCCGACGTCGCCTCGGTCCACAGGTCGAGCTCGGCCCGGTCCTGCTGCAGCCGGCGCCAAACCGCGAAACCACCGAGGGCGACCAGCGCGAGAACGATGAGTTTCTTCACGGTGGGACCCCTTCAAACTGACTGACAGTGCGTCTCGCAGCCTAGCAACCGTTGGCGTGTGCCGGGTGGCTTCCCCCCGCACGCTATCGATCATGAGATTGTCGGCGTTGTCCAACGTAGGGCGGCACATGAGTCGCGGCGGCGAGGACGGCACGAACACTCGTTCGTCCACACCTGTGGATAACTCCCGGCTCTCCGACCACGGCCGTGTCGGGCCTCCCGCCCCTCCCCACACGGTTGTCCACAGACCTGTGGACAACCGTTCGCCCGGACGAAGGCGATGACAGACTGGCGACATGGCGCAGATCCATGAGCATGACCCATCGTGCGCGGTCGCCCACGGCGAGGCACCGAGCGAGACCGCCGATCGTACGCTCGTCGCGGTGTTCGGCTCTCCGGTCGCCGAGTTCCTTCTGAGGTACGGCGCCGACCTGGGATATCGCGGTGTCCTCCTGGAGCCCGACGCGGACCGCGCGGCCGGAGCCGCACCGGACGTCCCGGTCGTCACCACGCCGCCGGACGGGCTCGACGGCACCGCCGATGTCGTGGTCACCGACCACCACCGCCCCGAGCTCGGCCCCGTGCTCCGCGACCTGCTCGCTCACCCGGTCCGCTGGATCGGCGTGATGGGCAACCCCCGCCACCAGGGCCCGCACGTCCAGGCGCTCACCGATCTCGGCGTGTCCGGGGAGGAGATCGCCCGCGTGCACCGGCCGGTGGGTCTGAACATCGGCTCGCGTACGCCGCCGGAGATCGCCCTCGCGACGCTCGCCGGCCTGATCGCGGACCGCAACGGACGCCCCGGCGGCTTCGAGTTCTGACCGCGGCGCCGCCCGTACGCTGCAGGACATGACCGTCCAGCTCATCCGTTCCGCCGATCTGTACGGCGGAGTCGAGTACGCCTACGCCGCCGTCGCCCCACCGGGAGCTCTGATCTTCACCGCGGGCGCATGCCCGCTGGATGAGAGCGGGGCGACGATCGGCCCCGGCGACGTACGGGCCCAGGCGCGCGCGTGCGTCGCGAACCTCACGACCGCTCTGGCCGCCGCGGGCGCCGACCTGGGTGACGTGCTCAAGACGACCGTGTACGTGGCCTCGGCGCGCCGTACGGACCTGACCACCGCCTGGGAGGAGATCCGCACGGCCTTCGGCGAGCACGACGTGCCCAGCACCCTGCTGGGCGTGACCGTCCTCGGGTACACCGATCAGCTCGTCGAACTGGAAGCGGTGGCCCTGCGCCCTGATTCGGCCGTACGGTAATCAACCGGCGAGCGGAAAGGATCACCCCATTCGGCGACGCACAGGTTCATTTCTCTGACCGGCGGGGATGAATTAGTGCGGAAGGGAGACGTCAAATGGGTATTGTTATTGCGGTTCTCCTGCTCGCCCTCATCCTCGGCGGCGTGGGTTTCGCGGTACACGTCCTGTGGTGGATCGCCCTCGCCGTACTGGTGCTCTGGCTGCTCGGCTTCGTCTTCCGCGGACCGGGGACGGCCGGCGGCCCGCGCAGCCGCTGGTATCGCTGGTAGCCCGGCGCGACGCACCAAGAACACAAGAACGCGTCGTCGCCGCGGCCATGCGACGGCGGCGCGTTCATCCGTTTCCCGGAGTAAATGCGACACCCTCCGGTATGCGAATTAACGCCCCCGTATCGGTTAGGGCGACCGCCCCGGGCGCCACATGAAACTATCCGTTCGGCATTTCTCTGGAAATCATCGCCGCGAGCTCGCCCCGCAGATGCCCGGTGTACCAGCCGACCTGAGCGACGCTCGCCGCGTACGCGATCCACAGGACGAACAGGGCCGCCCCGAACTCGACCAGGAGACCCGCGAGGAGGAAGGCGGCCAGGACGGCCGCGTACAGGAGCCGTACGACGCTCTCAGGGGGTCTGCCGCCCGGGAGTGCCCGGTAGGCCAGGTACCAGGCCGCGGCGGCGCCACAGAGCACCAGAACGAAGACGACGACGGTCAGCCACGCGTGCGTGCCCACGTTCCCGCGTGACCCGACGAAGACCAGTGCCACGACGAGCATCGCCGCCCACGCCACGACCGACACCACACCCGGCCACCGCACCACGAGCGAGTACATATCGATGGAGACCCTCCAACCGCTCCGAGAGTTCACCACGCCACGGCCCTGGACGTCGAGAGAAATCCACAGCCTGTGGACAACTCCCGAGGTCCGTCCACGACGCTTACCGCGCGGGAGCCGTTCGGCGGTCCTGGAAGGTAGCAGCCACGGCCGAGAGGCCGCATCAGACGGTCCTGCGGTAGACCTGGCGCGAGCCGCCCTCAGGGCCCGGGTCCGCGGGCTCCGCCGGGGTGAAGCCGAGTCGTTCGTAGAAGGCACGAGCGCCGCCGACGACCGCTCCGGGATGGTCGGGGCCGAAGGTGACGACTTCGACCGTGGCGGGGCTGTGGACGAATCGGCGGAACGCGTCCGCGAGCAGAGCCCGGCCGATGCCCTGGCGCGTGCGTGTTCGGAGACGACGAGCCAGTGCACGTGGTACTTCGGGGGCTTGGCGCCCATGAGCAGCCCGCCCAGGAGTTCGGTCCGGTTGGAGGACACCGCGACGAGGGCCGTCTCCCGGCGGACGTGCTTGTGGACGGCGGCGTGGAAACCAGGATCACCGATCATGGGACCGAACCAGTGCTCGACCTGTGCCGCCAGCCCCACGAAGCCCGGCGCGTCTCGCTCAAGGGCGAGCCTGACGATCACGCGAGCAGTATCGCAGGGACGGGTCCTGCGGGCGTACGCATGGGCGATGCCGGCATCGGGGGCGGTCGCGGCCGGCGGACTTGATCGGAGGTCGTCTCGCTCGGGTGCTGCTCAAGGTGCCCAGGGCAGCCGTACCGCCTCGATCTCGGTGTCGGTCACGAGGGCCTCGACGAGCGGCCCGGGGCCCGCGACTTTGGTGGCCCACAGGTCGTAGTCGGTACAGAGGACCCATGAATGGTCTTCCGCCCAGAGGTTGGACGGGCTGAAGTCGGTGTCGGGGTTGTCATAGAGGATCTCGGCGTCGCCGAGTCGGCCGGCACGTATGTGCAGGTTCTCGAAGTCGATGGCTCCGAGCATGAGCGGGTTGTAGTAAGCCAGACATCGGGTGTCCGCGCCGGCCGGCGCGTGCGCGGTGAGAAGTGCGATCAGTCGATTCCAGGTCTCGCGGTCCAGGCTGCCCTCCGTCGGCGGATGGATGCCGATCGGCCAGCTGCCGTCCTTGCGGGCAGAGGGGAAGCAGCGGTAGGAGGGCAGCGACCCGTCGGGCACCACCGGGTCGCCGCTGCGCTGCGCGAGTTCCGTCCAGCGCAGCCGACGCCAACCGGGACCGGGGTGCTCATTACGGCCCAAGCCCCCTCCGGTGATGATCCCCATGGAATCGAGATCGATGTTCCCGGCGATGTGAGGCTCGGTGCGCCCGGCGTCCAGGCCGTCCCGGTGGTACTCGTCGTAGGACACATCGGTCGGGCCGTTCTCGTGTTCGTACATGGCATTGAGCACCCATGCCGCGTCGGGTAGCGGCGGCGGCATGAATCCGGTGAGACCATCACCGGCGAGGTCCACCAGCCAGTCGGCGGCACCGGCGGACACAAGCGGCCACCGCGTGAACACCAGCGCGGGTATCTCAGACATCCCGCCATGCTTCCACCAGGCGGTCCTGAGCCCCAGGAGCAAGCTGTGTCAGCGAGGACGGGACGGCCGAGCCTTGGACCAGCCGGGCGAAGCCCGGCATCGGGGGTTCCAGGGGGTCGCCCCCTGGGCCAACACAGAAGGCCCCGGCGAAGCCGACCCAAAGGGTCGGCGAGTAGCCGAGGCCAGCACGTGGGCCTGGGTGGACCTGAACCACCGGCCTCATCCTCATCAGTTCGATCATGATCCGAGTGATCAGGCTATGGCCGAGGCCGCTCCGTCCGTCGGCAGCCGTGGTGATCCGAGGATGTCTGCCTCTGTTGCTGTCACCATTGCTGTCATATGGCCGTGCGCTGCACCTGCGTCCGCATGGGGGCTTTGCGCGGGCAGCAGCTGACGCACAATGCAGCCGGCCTTTGGTAGCGGCGGGCACCTACAAACCGTCCTGGAACGGCGGCTTCGTTCTGCACCCCAGGGACGTAACGGGTTCAGTGCGCCATCCTGACGCAAAGCGGCTGACCGGTTGCTGCGGGCCTTCGGGGCTCGACGGACCGAACCGCATCTGTTCTGAGTGTGGAGCCGAGCTCGGTATCGAGGAGTCTGACTGCTGGAAGCCGCAGTTCATCGTGACCCTCCCCGGCGCGGTCAAGATGAGCACGGCTGGCCCCAACTCGGAGCGGGCCGGGTAGGCCCGGAGTGCTACCCGAAGTACCACCCCCGCCGGGCTTCCACCCCAACCACTGACCCTGCCGGAGGCAGGACTGCATGACCTCCGGCATGCGACGGCGTCACTGCTCAAGAGGCTCGGTGTTCCGCCGAGTGATGCGAAAGAGATCCTCGGCCACACGCGCATCTCCGTGACGCTGGAGATCTATACGCACGGCGACAACGCCGGTCACCGCGAGGGACTCGGAAAGCCAGCCGTTGCCGTCAAAAGCCCCCACCGGATATCCGATGGGGGCTTTGACCATGGTGGGCCTAGGTGGACTTGAACCACCGGCCTCATCCTTATCAGGGATGCGCTCTAACCGACTGAGCTATAGGCCCGTGCAGCTGCTCCCGGTCGGGAAGACCAAGAGGCGACGTCGAGAAACAGTACCCGATCGGCACCCCAAACCGGTAATCGTTTGGTCCTCCCGGCGGTGCGCAGTCGCGACTACTGATCGGCCTCCTTGAGGGTGACCTCGACGCCGCCGACCAGATCGGCGGCCATGTTGTAGATCACCGACCAAACCGTGGCCAGGGCCGTGATGAGGAGGACGTTCAGCGTGCCGATCAGGGCGGTGTAGCCGAGGATTCGTGCCGCCGAGAACCAGCTCGCCGGGTTGAGGCTACCGCTCTTGCCCTGGTCGTTGGAGGTCAGGTCGCGGATCGTGCCGGACAGCGCGTCGAAGACGCCCAGCCACGACAGGATCACGTACAGGACCGCGACGGCGACGAACAGCACCAGGAAGCACACCAGCGACATGATGAAGCTGAACTTCATCACTGACCACGGCTCGAACCGGGCCACCTGGAGGTGCGCCTTCCGCGGTGCCTTGCGGCCGGGCTTGTCCGATTTGCGCAGCGCTCCGGTCAGCTTGCCGGTCCGTGAACCGGCCTCGATCGCCGCGGCGCCGGCGTCAGAGCCGGTGCCCGGACCGCCGCCCGGCATGGCCGCGGACGACAGAGAGCCGCTCGACGAGTACGACGGCGTACCGGCCCCCCTGTCGCTGCCATAACTTCGGGGCGTCGTTGATCCCATGCCCGCGCCCCTACCCGAAGTCGGCAAGGACTCCCCACTTTCCTGCGGTTTCTTCCCGGCGTCGTCCCGACTCGACGGCTCGATCGCCCGCTTGCTCGTGCCCGAACCGTCCTTCTTCGCCCGGTCCGACGCGCCGTCTTTCGGCAGCCCGAACGTCGCCGTCCGGTTGCTCTCATCCTCAGACGCAGAGGAAGACGAGGAGGGGAGGGCGTCGATCACCGTCGCGTCGTTGTCGGTCTCCGGCTCGGGCGGAGTGACGTCGCGTACGGTCTCCTCGTTGTTCTTGCCCGCCTTGTCGATGACCGTCTTCTCCGCCTCGTCCGACGCGGAGCCGTCGGTGTCGTCCTTGGCATCCGTCCGAACGGTCACCTCGTCGCTCGGCTGCTTGGCGGCGCTCGCCTTCTTACGCGTGCGGCCGCCCTTGGCATCCGACCCCGTCGAGCGCTGGCCGGGCTTGCCGTCTGCGCCCTTGCCGGCGTTGGCCGTCATATGACCTCCCCGGGAAAGCGACGCATCGCCTGGTGCACGCCCAGGTCACTCACGCGTCGCTCCCTTCCCCGGACCCTGTGTCCGGCTCTGCGTCCGCGTCCTCGATGGACTCTACGTTCCTCGCGATGGCTACGACGCTGTCACCATCGGCGAGGTTCATTAGACGTACCCCCATGGTCGAGCGTCCAGACTGTTTGACACCGGAGGCTCGCGTACGGATTACGCCGCCACTCGCGGTGATGGCATAGACCTCATCGTCAGGCCTGACCATGAGAGCGCCCACCAACCGGCCGCGGGTTTCAACGATCTTAGCGGTCAGAACGCCCTTACCCCCACGACCATGGAGGGGGTACTGGTCCGCGGGGGTGCGCTTGGCGTACCCGCCCTCCGTCGCGACCAGCACATCCTCGCCCTCGCGGACGACGTGCATGTCGAGAACTTCCTGGCCGTCGTCGAAACGCATGCCGATCACACCCGCGGTGGCCCGGCCCATGGGCCGCAGCACGTCGTCGCGGGCGGGGAAGCGGATGGCCTGGGCGCCGCTGCTGACCATGAGCAGGTCTTCCTCGGGGAAGACCAGCCGCGCGGCGATCACCTCGTCGCCCTCTTCTAGGTTGATCGCGATCAGACCGGCCGAACGCGGCGAGTCGTACGCCGACAGGGAGGTCTTCTTGACCCGGCCCTGCTTGGTGCCCAGGACGAGGTACGGCGCGACGCCGTAGTCGCGCAGGTCCATGACCTCGGCGATCTGCTCGTCCGGCTGGAACGCCAGGAGGTTCGCGACGTGCTGGCCGCGCCCGTCGCGGCCGGCCTCGGGCAGTTCGTACGCCTTCGCCCGGTAGACGCGGCCCTTGTTCGTGAAGAACAGGATCCAGTGGTGCGTCGTGGTGACGAAGAAGTGGTCGACGATGTCGTCCTGCTTGAGCTGCGCCCCGCGTACACCCTTGCCGCCGCGCTTCTGCTCCCGGTAAAGGTCGGTCTTGGTGCGCTTGGCGTATCCGCCGCGGGTGATCGTGACGACGACGTCCTCTTCGGCGATGAGGTCCTCCATGGACACGTCGCCGTCGAAGGGGATGATCTGCGTACGGCGCTCGTCGCCGAACTTGTCCACGATCGCGCCGAGCTCCTCGCCGACGATCGTGCGCTGCCGCTCGGGCGAGGCGAGGATGTCGTTGTAGTCCGCGATCTCCGCCATGAGCTTGTCGTACTCGTCGGTGATCTGCTGACGCTCCAGGGCGGCCAGCTTGCGGAGCTGCATGTCGAGGATGGCCTGCGCCTGGATCTCGTCGATCTCCAGGAGCTGCATCAGGCCGGTCTGGGCCTCGGCCGCCGACGGCGACCGGCGGATCAACGCGATGACCTCGTCGATGCGATCGAGCGCCTTGAGCAGCCCGCGCAGGATGTGGGCGCGTTCTTCGGCCTTGCGCAGCAGGAACCGGGTGCGCCGGACGATGACGTCGATCTGGTGGGCGACCCAGTAGCGGACGAACTGGTCGAGGCGCAGCGTGCGCGGCACTCCGTCGACCAGCGCGAGCATGTTCGCGCCGAAGGTCTCCTGGAGCTGCGTGTGCTTGTAGAGGTTGTTGAGGACGACCTTGGCGACCGCGTCGCGCTTGAGCACGATCACGAGCCGCTGGCCCGTACGGCCCGAGGTCTCGTCGCGGACGTCGGCGACCCCGGTGATCTTGCCTTCCTTGACCTGCTCGGCGATCTTGAGGGCGAGGTTGTCCGGGTTGACCTGGTAGGGGAGTTCGCTGACGACCAGGCAGGTGCGGCCCTGGATCTCCTCCACCTCGACGACGGCCCGCATGGTGATCAGGCCGCGGCCCGTGCGGTAGGCCTCCTCGATGCCCCGACGGCCGACGATCAGGCCGTAGGTGGGGAAGTCGGGGCCCTTGATGCGCTCGATCAGCGCGTCGAGCAGCTCCTCGTCGGAGGACTCGTAGTTCTCCAGGTACCACTGGACGCCGGCGGCCACCTCGCGCAGGTTGTGCGGCGGGATGTTGGTCGCCATGCCGACCGCGATGCCGGCCGAGCCGTTGACCAGCAGGTTGGGGAAGCGACTCGGCAGGACCTCGGGCTCCTGCGAGCGACCGTCGTAGTTCGGCGAGAAGTCGACGGTCTCCTTCTCGATGTCGCGCAGCATCTCCATGGCCAGCGGCGCCATGCGGCACTCGGTGTACCGCATGGCCGCGGCCGGGTCGTTGCCCGGAGAGCCGAAGTTGCCGTTGCCGTCGACCAGCGGGTAGCGCAGCGCCCAGGGCTGGGCCAGCCGCACGAGCGCGTCGTAGATCGCGCTGTCGCCGTGCGGGTGGTAGTTACCCATGACGTCACCGACGACGCGGGCGCACTTGAAGTAGCCGCGGTCGGGGCGGTAGCCGCCGTCGTACATGGCGTACAGCACGCGGCGGTGCACCGGCTTGAGGCCGTCGCGGACCTCGGGCAGCGCGCGGGACACGATGACCGACATCGCGTAGTCGAGGTAGCTGCGCTGCATCTCGACCTGGATGTCGACCGGTTCTACCCGATCCTGTGGACCGTCGGGCGGCAGCGTAACGTCCGTCACGAAAGACCTCTTCCAGCTTGTGGCGTACGGGGCGCGGGCGAACCCGCGCCGCCGTCAGATGTCGAGGAAGCGCACGTCCTTGGCGTTGCGCTGGATGAACGAGCGCCGGGCCTCGACGTCTTCACCCATGAGCACGGTGAAGAGCTCGTCGGCCTGGGCGGCGTCGTCGAGGGTGACCTGCAGCAGGATGCGGTTCTCCGGGTCCATGGTGGTGTCCCACAGCTCCGTGGCGTTCATCTCGCCGAGACCCTTGAAGCGCTGGACGCCGTCGCGAGGGCGCGGGTCGCGCTTGCCCGCCGCGATGCCCTGCTCGATCACTGCGTCGCGCTCGCGGTCGGAGTAGGCGTAGTCGGAGTCCTGACCGCGGGCGTCCCACTTGATCTTGTAGAGCGGCGGCTGGGCGAGGTAGACGTGGCCGGCCTCGACCAGGGGCTTCATGAAGCGGAACAGCAGGGTCAGCAGCAGCGTGCGGATGTGCTGGCCGTCGACGTCGGCGTCGGCCATCAGGATGATCTTGTGATACCGCAGCTTCTCGATGTCGAACTCGTCGTGGATGCCGGTGCCCAGGGCGGTGATCATCGCCTGGACCTCGTTGTTCTTCAGGACCCGGTCGATGCGGGCCTTCTCCACGTTGAGGATCTTGCCGCGGATCGGGAGGATCGCCTGGTACTGCGGGTTGCGGCCGCCCTTGGCCGAGCCGCCCGCCGAGTCGCCCTCCACGACGTAGATCTCGCACTTGCCCGGGTCGGTCGACTGGCAGTCCGACAGCTTGCCGGGCAGCGAGGTCGACTCCAGCAGGCTCTTGCGGCGGGTCAGGTCGCGGGCCTGACGGGCGGCGATGCGCGCGCGTGCCGCCTGCGTGGCCTTGTTGATGACCTCTTTGGCCTCGCCGGGGTTGGCGTCGAGCCAGCCGCGCAGGTTCTCGTACATCGCGCGCTGGACGAACGACTTGGCCTCGGTGTTGCCGAGCTTGGTCTTGGTCTGGCCCTCGAACTGCGGGTCGGCCAGCTTGATCGAGATGATCGCGGTCAGACCCTCGCGTACGTCCTCACCGGCGAGGTTGTCGTCCTTGCCCTCACGCAGGAGCTTCTGCTCGCGCGCGTACTTGTTGACGACAGTTGTCAGCGCGGCGCGGAAGCCCTCTTCGTGGGTGCCGCCCTCCGCCGTGTTGATCGTGTTGGCGAAGGTGTGGACGGACTCGGAGTAGGACCCGCTCCACTGCATGGCGACCTCGACCGACATGCCGTCGGTCTCGTCGCTGAAGGCGATCACCGACTGGTGGACGGCTTCCTTCTTGGCGTTGAGGTAGCGGACGAAGTCCTCGATGCCGCCCTCGTAGTGATACGTGACGGTCTTGGGCTCGCCGTTGATGTGCTCGGGCCGCTCGTCGGTCAGCGTGATCGACAGCCCCCGGTTGAGGAAGGCCATCTCCTGCATGCGCCGGCTGAGGGTCTCGAAGTTCCATTCGAGCGTCTCGAAGATCGACCCGTCGGGCCAGAAGGTGATGATGGTGCCGGTCTCGTCGGTCGCCTCGCCCTTGGCCAGCGGACCCTCGGCACCCTGCCAGGTGTAGGACTGACGCCACACGTGGCCGTCGACCCGCACCTCGGCCTCCAGCCGGGTGGACAGTGCGTTCACCACCGCGGAGCCGACACCGTGCAGGCCGCCGGAGACGGCGTAGGACTTGCTGTCGAACTTGCCGCCCGCGTGCAGTGTCGTGAGGACGAGTTCGATCGCCGGCCGCTTCTCGACGGGATGCTCGCCCACGGGGATGCCACGGCCGTTGTCCGTCACGCGGACACCACCGTCGGCGAGCAGTGTCACCGTGATCGCGTCGGCGTATCCGGCGAGAGCCTCGTCGACCGAATTGTCAACGATCTCGTAGACGAGGTGGTGCAGACCACGTTCGCCTGTGGAACCGATGTACATCCCGGGGCGCTTACGGACCGCCTCCAGGCCTTCTAGGACAGTGATCGAGCTAGCGTCGTACGCCAAGTGGAGATCCTCCTGCCGGAGGACACTCGCCGCGCAGCTCCCCGTACAACAAGCGGGGCGCCCGATCCACGGGCGGCCCGCAACGGCGATCGTGTCCTGTATCCGCTCCTATTCTATCCAGACCAGCCCCCTGTCTGGGCCATGAAGAGCGTTGTAAGCGCGTGTGAGCCTCGAAACCGGCCCCTAGGGAATCCCCCTATTGGGTCTGGGGGGTCGCGCGGCGTACGGACGGCGAAATCGTGTCGAGCTTCCGGCTTCCGCGCCGCTGTCAAGTGGTACGCACAAGCTGTGGACAACTCGTCAAGGAACGGTGCTCCGGGCACTCGGGCCCGACCGGCCCAAGGCCCGTTCAGGGGCGCGGGCGGCGTCCGCCGGTCACGCGCAGTCGCCCTCCGCCGCGCTGCCCGCCCGACGGGCCCACGACCTTGACCCGCTGAACGGTGCCGTGGCCCAGGTCCTCGTTGAGGCGCTTGACGAGGTTGGCCGCGAGGAGCCGCACCTGGGTGGCCCAGTTGGCCGAGTCGGCGGCGATCACCAGGACGCCGTCCTCGAACGTCTCAGGCTTGGTGTGTTCGGCCAGCTCGGGACCGACGATCTGCGGCCAGCGGCCGAAGACGCCGCCGACGGCCGCGCGCTCCTGCCAGCCGCGGGCGGCCAGGAGTTCGCGGATCGCGGGCCCGAACGCCGTCGGGTCGCCGCCGCGGCCGGGCTCACGCACCGGCCGGCGCCGCTTCTTCCGCGTCTGCCCCGGCAACGCCCCGCGCTCGCGGGCGTCCGCCTTGGCCTGGGCCAAGGCTTCACGGGCAAGCTCGATACCCGACTTTTCCACAGGCTGTGGATCGCTCGGCTCATCGGACACGGGTGACCTCCCCCTCGGCGACGTCGTAGGCCGCGCCGGTCAGCCGCTCGGGCACGTCGGCGGGCACGGCCGCGGTGATCAGCACCTGCTCGGCGGGCGCGACCAGCTCCGCCAGGCGCTCACGGCGCCCGGTGTCCAGCTCGGCGAACACGTCGTCGAGGATCAGCACCGGGTCGTCGCCGTCCGCGCGGAGCAGCTCGAACGCGGCCAGCCGCAGCGCCAGCGCGAACGACCAGGACTCCCCGTGGCTCGCGTATCCACGGGCCGGCAGGTCACCGAGCTTCAGCAGCAGCTCGTCGCGGTGCGGGCCGACGAGGCTCACCCCGCGCTCCAGCTCGTTGCGCCGCGCCTCCGCCATCGCGGCCAGCAGCTTTTCCCCCAGCTCGGCGCGGTCTGTGGACAACTCCTCGCCGGCCGAGGCGCGGTACTCCAGGTCCGCGACGCCGCCCGGGGCGAGCGCGCCGTACGCCTTGGCCACCAGCGGGCGCAGGGCGGCCACCAGGTCCAGGCGTGCGCCGAGCAGCTCCGCGCCCGTACGCGCCAGATGGGTGTCCCACACGTCCAGCGTGCTGATGACCTCCGGGCCGGGTGCCCGCCGGTGCTGGGCGGCCGACTTCAACAGGGCGTTGCGCTGCTTGAGGACACGGTCGTAGTCGGAGCGCACGCCGGCGAACCTGGGCGCGCGCACGGTCAGCAGCTCGTCCATGAACCGGCGCCGGTCGCCCGGGTCGCCCTTGACCAGCACGAGGTCCTCGGGGGCGAACAGCACGGTCCGCAGCATCCCCAGCACCTCGCGGGGCCGCTGCACCGGCGAGCGGTTCAGCCGGGCGCGGTTCGCGCGGCCCGGGTTGATCTCCAGCTCGATCAGCGCGCGTCGCTCGTCGCGGACCACCCCGGCCCGTACGATCGCCCGTGGCGCGCCCTGCCGGACCAGCGGCGCATCGGTGGACACCCGGTGGCTGCCGTGCAACGCGACATAGCCGACGGCCTCGACGAGGTTGGTCTTGCCGTGGCCGTTCGGCCCGATGAACGCGCTGATCCCCGGATCCAGGGCGATCTCGGCGGACTCATAGGACCGGAAGTCCCGCAGCGTCAGATGGGCGACGTACACCCAGACGAGAGTAGGGCCTGCGCGCCGCGCTCGCCGCACCGACGCGTTGTCCCCAGGCTGTGCACAACCCCGGCCGGTCTGTGGAAACGACGACGCGGGCGGCCGCCCGCTGTGGGGGACCGCCCGCGTCGTGTGTGAATCATGTGTGGATCAGGCCGGCGGGTCGACGTCGGCGCCGGGCGAATCGGCGCCCTTGGCCGTCTCCACCGCATGGCCGCCGAACTGGTTGCGCAGCGCCGCGACCATCTTCATGGCCGGCGACTCGTCCTGCCGGGAGGCGAAGCGCGCGAAGAGCGCGGCCGTGATCACCGGCAGCGGCACGGCGTGATCGATCGCCGCCTGCACCGTCCACCGGCCCTCGCCGGAGTCCTGTGCATAACCCTTGAGCTTGTGCAGTTCCGGGTCGTCCGCCAGCGCCCGGTCGGCCAGGTCGAGCAGCCACGAGCGGATGACGGTGCCCTCACGCCAGCTGTTGAAGGTCGCGGGCACGTTCTTGACCAGGTCGGTGGCCTCGAGCAGCTCCCAGCCCTCGGCGTAGGCCTGCATCATGCCGTACTCGATGCCGTTGTGGACCATCTTGGCGAAGTGGCCGGCGCCGACCTCGCCGGCGTGCACGAAGCCGAAGTCGCCTTCGGGCTTGAGCGCCTCGAAGACCGGCATGAGGCGCTTCACGTTCTCCTCGGAGCCGCCGACCATCAGCGCGTAGCCGTTCTTCAGGCCCCAGACGCCACCGCTGACGCCGACGTCCACGAAGCCGATGCCCTTCTGGTCGAGCAGCTTCGCGTGCTCCTGGTCGTCGACGTAGTGGGAGTTGCCCCCGTCGACGACCAGGTCACCGGGCTCGAGGACATCCGCGAGGCTCTCCACGGTCGCCCGGGTGGCCTCACCGGCCGGGACCATCACCCACACCGCACGTGGCGCGCTGAGCCGGTCGGCGAGCTCCTGGAGCGAGCCGACGTCACTGACCTTCGGATCGCGGTCGTAACCGACGACCGTGTGGCCGGCCCGACGCAGGCGCTCGGCCATGTTGCCGCCCATGCGGCCAAGGCCGATCATCCCCAGTTCCATGTGAGTTCTCCTCAGAAGGGATCCCCTGTCCCCTATGAGCGTAGTGAACCTGTGGATCAGCTCGACAGGCGGATCGGCATGATCAGGTAACGGTAGTCCGGATCGGCGTCGTCGGTCGGTTTGCCGGTCATGACGGCCGGCTTGGTCGACGTGGTCATGGACAGGCGCGCGACGTCGGAGCCGATCGCGCTGAGCCCGTCGAGCAGGAAGTGCGGGTTGAAGGCGACGTCGATGTCCTGGCCCTCCAGCGAGGCACCGAGAACTTCCACAGCCTGTGCATCGTCGCCGCTGCCCGCCTCCAGCACCACCTCGCCCTGCCGGAACGACAGGCGCACGGGGGTGTTCTTCTCGGCGACGAGACCGACGCGCTTGACCGCCTCGGCGAACGGGCCGGTCTCCACCTCCGCGACCGAAGAGGTCTCCTTCGGCCACAGCGACTGGTACTTGACGAACTCCGCGTCGAGGAGCCGCGTGGTCGTACGGCGGCCGCCGCCGTCGAAGCCGATCATGCCTTCGCCGCTGCCGCCGGAGGCGAGGGCGATCGACACCTCGGCGCCGGAGGTCAGGGACTTGGCGGTGTCCGACAGCGTCTTGGCGGGCACCAGGGCGACGGCGGAGATGTCGGGCTGCTCGGGCTTCCACCGGAACTGGCGGACCGCGAGCCGGTAGCGGTCGGTGGAGGCGAGCGTGACGGTCTCACCCTCGATCTCCACCCGCACGCCGGTGAGCATCGGCAGCGTGTCGTCGCGGCCCGCGGCGATGGCCACCTGGGACACCGCGGCGGCGAACTCGTCGCTGCCGACCGTGCCGGCCGCGGGCGGCATCGCCGGGAGGCTCGGGTAGTCCTCCACAGGCATGGTCAGCAGTGTGAACTTCGCCGTGCCGCACTTGAGCGTCACCTTGGCCCCGTCGGTGGTGATCTCGACCGGGTGCGCGGGCAGGCTGCGGGAGATCTCGGCGAGGAGCCGGCCCGACACCAGGGCGGTGCCCGGCTCGTCCGCGTCGATGTCCATCGTCATCTGGGCGGAGACCTCGTAGTCGAACGAGGACAGCTTGAGCGTCTCCCCGGCCTCGATGAGCATGCCGGCGAGCACCGGGACGGGGGGGCGGACCGGCAGTGTGCGCGCGGTCCAGGCAACGGCGTCGGCGAGGACGTCCCTGTCGATGCGGAATTTCACTTTGGACCGTCTCCTGAGGTTTTGATCACCTGGGGTCGTGGGAACAGATGAGACCGTACGGGGCTCACCCAATCGTGGCCCCGAGCGAGCCCCTAGTTCTTGTCTTTCTCTTCAGTAGATAGAACAACAGTCACAGTCTTAGGGGCCGTGGATACTGGGGAAAACCCTCGTCTTCGCAGGTCATCCCCCAAGTTTCTATCCACCGGCGCTGTGCATCGAGCCTGTGTACTCCGTGGATGCCTGAGGACAGTCGCGAAGCGTCCCCATCTCATCCACGGACGGTCCACCGTTCATCCCCATCTCATCCACCGGATCGGCCCCGCCGTCCACATGGTTGTCCACCGGATTGATCCACAGAGTTTTCCCCACCCTGTGTAATCCACCGTCTCTGGATAACCGGTGTGGAGACCCTGTGGACGTCTGTGGACCGCTGGGGACAACTCACGCCCCGCCGTTGCGCGCCTGCTGCTTGATGCGGTTCGTCAGCTCGGTGACCTGGTTGTAGATCGGACGCTTCTCCGCCATCAGCTTGCGGATCTTCTTCTCCGCGTGCATGACGGTCGTGTGGTCGCGTCCCCCGAACTGCTGGCCGATCTTGGGCAGCGACAGCTCGGTCAGCTCACGGCACAGGTACATCGCGATCTGCCGGGCGGTCACCAGCACGCGCGAGCGCGACGGGCCGCACAGTTGCTCCATGTCGATGCCGAAGTACGTCGCGGTCTGCGCCATGATCGTCGCCGCGGTGATCTCCGGGCCGGTGTCGTTGGGGATGAGGTCCTTCAGCACGATCTCGGCGAGCTGGAGGTCCACCGACTGCCGGTTGAGGCTCGCGAACGCGCTGACCCGGATCAGCGCCCCCTCCAGCTCACGGATGTTGGTGGAGATCTTCGAGGCGATGTACTCCAGCACCTCGGGCGGCGCGACCAGGCCCTCCTGCACGGCCTTCTTGCGCAGGATCGCGATGCGCGTCTCCAGCTCCGGCGGCTGCACGTCGGTGATCAGACCCCACTCGAACCGGTTACGCAGCCGGTCCTCCAGCGTCACGAGCTGCTTGGGCGCGCGGTCGCTGGAGATCACGATCTGCTTGTTGGCGTTGTGAAGGGTGTTGAAGGTGTGGAAGAACTCCTCCTGCGTCTGCTCCTTGTTCTCCAGGAACTGGATGTCGTCGACCAGGAGGATGTCCATGTCGCGGTAGCGCCGGCGGAAGTTGTCGGCCTTGCCGTCGCGGATCGCGTTGATGAAGTCGTTGGTGAACTCCTCCGAGCTCACGTAACGCACCCGCGCGCCGTTGAACAGGCTCTGCGCGTAGTGGCCGATGGCGTGCAGCATGTGCGTCTTGCCCAGGCCGGAGTCGCCGTAGATGAACAGCGGGTTGTACGCCTTGGCCGGAGCCTCGGCCACCGCGACGGCGGCCGCGTGCGCGAACCGGTTGGACGAGCCGATCACGAACGTGTCGAAGGTGTACTTGGGGTTGAGCCGCGCGTGCTCGCCGGTGCCCTTGCTCTCCGCCGGCGCCGCGGAGGGGCGCGGCTGCCAGCCGCCGCCGGGAGCCGACCCGGGGGTGGGGACGAACGGGTCGCGCTGCGGGCCCTTCGGCTCGGCGGGATTCTGCGCCGGGGGCTGCTGGTCCTGGCGGTAGGGGGCGCCGTAGTCCTGGCCGTTCCTGGGGGAACTCCCGCCGTAGTCCTGTCCGTACTCCTGCCCGTATTCCTGGGCGTTTCCGGAGCCGCCCGTGTAGTCCCGGCCGCCCTCGGGGCCTCCGCCGTAACGGCCCAGGTAGCGGTCGGCGTACTCGCCGTAGTGCTCCGGGGTGTACGGGCGCGGGTCGGCGGCGGGGCCGCGCAGCGTCTGGCCGGAGTACCCCGGCGACTCGGGGGCGTACGGCCGCGGCTGCTCGTGGTCGGACTCGGGCTCGGCGGGCAGCGGCCGGTCGACCGGCGGCGGTTGGTCGGGCTGCACCGTGACGGCGACCCGGATGTCGCGGCCGAGCTGGTTCGACAGCACCTGGGTGATCAGTGGCCGCAGGCGGTTCTCCAGCACGTCCTTGGCGAAGTCATTGGGGGTCGCCAGCAGAGCGGTGTCCTCGACCAGGGCAAGCGGCCGCGTCATGGCCAGCCACGCCCGGTGCTGAGGCGGGAGATCACCCGGAAGGGCCTCGAGCGCCCTGGTCCACACCAGGGCAAGATCCAGACCGTCCATCCTTTGTTCTCCCCTCCCTTGTCAGGTGTGCGGCGACACGTCATTTCCCCGGCGTACCGCGAGCACCTGCAGTGGACCACTCTCTCATGCGTCATCCACAGGGTTGTCCACAAGTTGTGCACGGGGCAGGGGAACGCGGTGGATAACTCTCGCCGGTTTGACCGGGAGGCAGGCCAGACCGTAACGTACGACGGTCGAGTCGCATCGACGGCGGTGCTGCACGCCCGCAGGTCGCCGACTCCCGCAGGCGGGGTCTATGCGCCCGTGATGCGACCTAACCAACGTTGACCGCAGCACCCCTCTGGAGTCTCGAGTGAGCAAGCGTACTTACCAGCCGAACAACCGTCGCCGGCACAAGAAGCACGGCTTCCGGCTCCGCATGCGCACCAGGGCGGGGCGCGCGATCCTTTCCTCGCGCCGTCGCAAGGGGCGCGCCCGCGTCGCGGTCTGACCAGCGGTAGTCATGCTGCCGTCCGGAAACCGGATGCGGCGGCGAGAAGAGTTCACTTTGGCCGTCCGGCGCGGTGATCGTGCCGGGCGGCCGCGTCTGGTCCTGCATCTGCGACACCGTGATGACGTCGACGAGCCGGTACGGGTCGGTTTCACCGTCGGCCGGCCGGTCGGCGACGCGGTGACCCGCAACAAGGTGCGCCGCAGGCTCCGGCATATCGTGCGGGAGCGCCTCTACCGGCTGCCAGCGGGTAGCCTGCTTGTGGTGCGCGCCAATCCGAAGGCGGCGACCGCACGAAACGACGAACTCGCCGCGGATGTCGACGCGGCACTCGACCGGCTCCTTCGGCGAGAGGTCAAGAGGCGGAGATGACAGCGAAGCCGACGCCCGTCGCCCGGGCATTGATGCTGCCGATCGTCTTCTACCGTCGATTCATAAGCCCCCTCTTCGGGCCCGTCTGCCGCTTCCAACCCAGCTGCAGCACATACGCACTCGTCGCGTTGCGACGGCACGGCGCGCTGCGCGGTGGGTGGCTGGCCGTACGCCGCCTCGCCCGCTGCCACCCGTTCAACCCCGGCGGATACGACCCCGTGCCGCCGCGCAAGGGCGAGGTACCCCCTGACCTCACGCCGCAGAGCGGCACCGTAATCGGAGAGCACTAGGAGCCAGTCGGTGAGTTTCAGCTTCCTCGATCCGCTGTTCGAGGCGGTCGCGTGGGTCATCATCCAGATCCACGCCGGCCTCAGCTTGATCTTCCCCGCGGACAGCGGCTGGGCGTGGGGTCTGTCGATTTTCCTCCTGACGGTCCTCATGCGGCTCATCATCTTCCCGCTGTTCGTGAAGCAGATTCACGCGTCGCGGAAGATGCAGGAGCTGAACCCCCAGGTTCAGGCGCTGCGCAAGAAGTACAAGAAGGACAAGCAGCGCCTCAACCAGGAGATGATGAAGCTCTACCAGGAGGCGGGCGCCAACCCGCTCTCCGGGTGCCTGCCGCTGGTCGTGCAGTTCCCCATCTTCATCTCGCTGTACAACGTGCTGCGGGCCATCTCGACCACCAAGCCGGGCCAGTCCAAGTACGGCATGTCGGCGGACCTGATCCAGAGCGCCCAGCACGCGCACATCTTCAGCGCCTCCATCCCCACGACGTTCGTCGAGTCGTTCCACGACAAGCACGTCGGCGCGATGATCGTGACGCTGCTGGCGGTCGTGATCAGCTCCACCACGACGTTCTTCACGATGAGGTCGAGCGTCGGCCGTTCGATGCAGTCGATGACGGCCGACAACCCGATGATGCAGTCCCAGAAGTTCCTGGTGTACCTCTCGCCGCTGTTCGGCCTCTTCGGCCTGACGCTGCCGCTCGGTGTGCTGATCTACTGGGTGACCACCAACTCCTGGACGCTGGCCCAGTCGCACTACGTCTACAAGAAGTACCCGATGGCCACGGCCGAGGGACAGGCCGGAGCCGACGCCAAGACCGGCACGGCCAAGACGGGTACCACCAAGACGGGCGCGCGTACCGGCACCGCCAAGGCGGGTGCGGCCAAGACCGGCGCGAAGGCGGGTGTGCGGGCCGGCACCTCCGTGGCCGGTGGCAAGACCAGGAAGAAGGCGGATGCCGAACCGGAGCCGGAGGACACGCCTCCGGGTCCGAAGGTCGTGCGACAACAGCCGACACGGCAGACCCGCAGCAAGAGGAAGCGATAGCGTGACTTCTCAGTCCAGTCCGAGTACCCACGAGGAGCCCGGTGTGAGCCAAGCCGAAGCCGAGACCGCCGAGGCCGAGACGGTCGACGTCCAGGCGCTTGAGCAGGAAGGCGAGATCGCGGCCGACTACATCGAGGGCCTCCTGGACATCGCGGACCTCGACGGCGACATCGACATGGACGTCGAGGGCGAGCGCGCGATGGTGTCCGTCGTCGGCGCCACCCTCGATGAGCTCGTCGGCAAGAACGGCGAGGTGCTGGAGGCGCTGCAGGAGCTCACCCGCCTGGCGGTCCACCGCCGTACGGGCGAGCGCAGCCGGCTGATGCTCGACGTGGGCGGCTTCCGCGAGCGGCGCCGCGCCGAGCTGACCAAGCTGGGCCGTGAGACGGCCGATGAGGTCAAGCGCACCGGCGAGCCCAAGCCGCTGGCGCCGATGACCCCGTTCGAGCGCAAGGTCGTGCACGACGCCGTCGCCGCGGCCGGGCTGCGCAGCGAGTCAGAGGGTGAGGAGCCCAACCGCTACGTCGTGGTCCACGTGGAGTAGCCGGGCACCAACGAACAACGACGGTCCCGTCACAGTCGACTGTGACGGGACCGTCTTTTTGTGGTCGTCACCGGATGTCCCGGCGCTCGTGGACGGTCCGGCGTACCTGAGCGTGGCCCGCACCGTCGACCGGCTCGACCACGGTCGGCTCCTCCTCGGGGCCCCTCATGTACGCCCCGGGCTGGGGCTCGCCGTCGATGACGTCGACGTCCCGCACCACCGCGGCGCGGCGCCGGGCGCGCGGCCGCGTGTAGGCGAGCGTGATGACCAGCATCGCGATGCCCACGAAAATGAGGATCCAGCCGATCATCTGGACGTCGATTCCGCTGACGTGGAAGTGGGTGGCGAACGCGAGGATCGCACCAAGTGCGATCAGCACCAACGCCGAACCGATACCCATGGTCGCTACCTCTCCTTCGACGGAACATCCACCGAAGGGGTACCCACCGCTCGTGGGATATGCGTGTCGCGGCGTTTTTTCCCACACGTACGTCCACGCTGGTCGGAGGCGTCGAATCCGGGGCGTTGCCGGGTCGGCGTTCGCGAGGCCGCTCAGGTGTGGAAGCATTCGAGGGTCGGTGGGAATCCCCAACCGTTCCCGAGTCGCCTTCAGAGCCTGCCACTATGCCATCACTTCCTGCGCCGCCGGCCGCCCGCGAGATCTTCGGGGACGCGCTTCCCCTCGCCGAGCGGTACACCGCGTTCCTGGCCGGTCCCGGCGTCGAGCGCGGTCTCATCGGACCTCGCGAGGTCGAGCGCCTCTGGGACCGGCACGTGCTCAACTGTGCCGTTCTGACCGAGTTGGTCCCCGACTCGGCGAACGTCATCGACGTGGGTTCGGGCGCCGGCCTGCCGGGTGTCGTTCTCGCGATCATGCGACCGGATCTGTCGGTAACACTCCTGGAGCCGCTTTTGCGGCGTACTGTCTTTCTTCAGGAATGCGTTGATCTCCTGTCGCTCTCTCACGTCACCGTACGCCGGGCACGTGCCGAGGAGGTCGCCGGTGAGTACGCCGTTGACGTCGTCACCGCCCGAGCCGTCGCTCCCCTTGAGCGACTCGCCGGGTGGGCCCTGCCGTTGCTGAGGCCGGAAGGTGAGCTTCTCGCGTTGAAAGGCGAGCGCGCGGCGGCGGAACTCGAGGAAGCACGACCCGTTCTGGAGAAATTCGGGGTCCGCGTGGCAGAGGTACTCCACGTCGGTCACGGTAAGGTCGAGCCGCCGACGACGGTAGTTCGCGCGGTCGCGGGGAGGGCCCCGCAGCCGCCGAAGGAGCGGTCTGCTTCCCGTCGAGGCGGGCGTCGGCGCGGTGGAGCGCATGGACGGAAGAGGTGACGGTCCTTGACCACGGCAGAGGGACTGGGCTGGCCGGACCGAGCCACGCGGGCGCCTTCGGACGATACGACGGGGCTCGGCTGGCCGTCGCAGGTTCCGGTGGCGAGTCCGCCGCCGCCCGCTCCTGATCCTGTTAAAGAGACGTCGCAGCGTGATCCGGCACACGGGGAGTCGAAGTTGGTAAGCGAGGCACTCAAGGCGGCCGAAGTTTCACGTGAAACGAGCCAGCCGATCGCTCAGGCGGCCGCCGCGGCACTACGGGTGCAGGCGAAGCGCGGTGAGAAGGAGTGGCCCCGTCCCCCGCGGTGCCGCGTCATCACGATCGCCAACCAGAAGGGCGGCGTCGGAAAGACGACGAGCGCCGTCAACCTGGCCGCGGCGCTCGCGATGCACAACAACCGCGTGCTCGTGGTCGACCTGGACCCGCAGGGGAACGCCTCCACCGCACTCGGTGTCGAGCACCACAGCGACATTCCGTCGGTCTACCACGTGATCCTCGAGGGCGGATCGTTCAGCGACATCGTCGTGCCGGCGGAGGGTCTGGCCAACCTCTTCTGCGCTCCGGCGACCCTGCACCTGGCGGGTGCCGAGGTCGACCTGGTCCCGATGGTGGCCCGCGAGTCGCGGCTGCGGCGAGCCCTCGAAGCGTACGACCTGGACAACTTCGACTACGTGCTCATCGACTGCCCGCCCTCGCTCGGCCTGCTCACGGTCAACGCGCTGACGGGCGCGGACGAACTGCTGATCCCGATCCAGACGGAGTACTACGCGCTGGAGGGTCTGAGTCAGCTGCTGCACACCGTCGATCTGGTCAAGCAGCACCTGAACCCGAACCTCGCGGTCACCACGATCCTGCTCACCATGTACGACGCGCGTACGCGGCTGGCGGCCCAGGTGGCGGACGAGGTGCGCAGCCACTTCGGCGAACTCGTGCTCGGCACGGTGATCCCCCGCAGCGTCCGTGTGTCGGAGGCGCCCAGCTACGGCGAGTCGGTCCTGACATACGACCCGGGCTCCAGCGGCGCGCTCGCCTACACGGAGGCGGCGCGGGAGATGGCCTACCGCGGGGCGGAAGAGCGCAAATGAGGACGCCGCGCCGGTCCGCCCGTACGCTTGACCTTCGCGGTGTGAGTGAGCCAGGGCGGTCGCCCGGCGCTGGGGGCATGGAGGGATCGAAGTGAGTCAGCAACGACGCGGGCTGGGAAAGGGCCTTGGCGCACTGATCCCCACGGCACCGGTGCCGTCGGCGGACCAGGCGGCCACGCAGCCGGCACCGCCGTCCCCCGACGGCGAGACGCAGGAGCCGGTCCTCGTCGCGGGCGCACACTTCGCCGAACTCCCGATCGAAAAGATCACCCCGAACCCGCGCCAGCCGCGGACGACGTTCGACGAGGAGGCGCTGGAGGAGCTCGCAGCGTCGATCCGCATCGTGGGCCTGCTGCAGCCGATCGTGGTCCGCGAGCTGCGCTCGGGCGACTACGAGCTCATCATGGGCGAGCGGCGCCTGCGCGCGTCGAAGCTCGCCGGCATCGAGAGCATCCCGGCGATCGTCCGGGACACGACCGATGACGACCTGCTGCGCGACGCGCTCATGGAGAACCTCCACCGGCAGCAGCTGAACCCCCTTGAGGAGGCGGCGGCGTACCAGCAGCTGCTGGACGACTTCGGCGCGACGCACGAAGAACTGGCGACCCGCATCGGCCGCTCCCGGCCCCACATCACCAACACCCTCCGCCTGCTGAACCTGCCGTCGGCGGTGCAGCTCCGGGTCGCCGCCGGGGTACTGAGCGCCGGCCACGCCCGGGCGCTGCTGGGCCTGGACAGCCACGAGATGCAGGACCGCCTGGCGACCCGCATCGTGGCGGAAGGCCTCTCGGTGCGTGCGGTCGAGGAGATCATCGCCCTGGGGGAGGCGGGTGACACGAAGCAGGCGGTTCGCCGGAAGACGGGGAACAAGCCGATGAACCCGCGCATCCAGGAACTGGCCGCGGAGCTCTCGGAACTCTACGAGACGAAGGTCCGAGTCGACCTGGGCACCCGCAAGGGGAAGATCGTCGTCGAGTTCGGGTCGCTCGAGGACCTGGAACGCATCATCGACGCGATGGCCCCGGGCTCGCGTCCGGGCACCGGCCCGCAGTAGGCCGATCGGGACCGGTCGTCGTCTCTCGTACGTCCGGTCCCCTGCCGGCTCCGAATACTCCGCTCGACCGAACGAGGTTGGCGACGTACGGCGCTCCCGTTCTTCTACCGGGCGGCGGTGCCGGGGGCCGCAACGGCCTAAGCCGAAGATCTGCCCGGGCGTCGGCCCGCAGCAGGAACCCTGTGGGCGGTCCGCCGTTCGATGCGGACATGGTCCGGCCACGCCGCTAGCCGCGAACGTCGGTCGGGGCGCACATCAGGCTGCGCCTCGCAACGGCCGATGGCGAAGGTCCATTCGCGGTGTACGGGGAGTGGTGTGCGGTCGGCGGTTCGGGGTCGCGGCGAACGGGCGCTGGATGGTGGCCGCGCGATCAGCTTCCGATGGTGACCGTCGGCGGCGCCTACGGTGCACTTTCAGGCATGCGCCGCTCGTGCCCCGCTCGTGCCCTTGAGGGGTGAGGCGGCGCCGCTCCTCGTAGGTGGTCGGTGACGTCGGTCTGGCGCAGGCTGTATCGCCCAGCGGCCCGAGATGTGGATCGGCGACGCCATCGTCCGGCGCGGCGCCCTGCGTGTCGACAGCCGGCCGTGGCACAGATTGCATTCGGTGGGGACGCTTCAGCGGCAGGCGAGGCAGGCGCGTCCAGTGTCCGCTGAGAGCGCGCCTCGACGCGCCTAACTCATCCACGTTCTGTTGCCAGGCATCCGGGTGACTTCCTGGCTCAGCCGACCCTCTCGTGGAGGTGTCCGGTGCGGGCCTAGAGGTGGAGGAGCGGCTCGCGTGTTCCGTGGCTGAGCTGTTGGACGCGAGACGCGTAGTCAGGGCTCACGGTGACGGGCGGAGGTTGCCGGTACGGCTACCTACTCACGCGCAGGCTCAGAGGGGTCGTCGTTTCACGTGAAACAGCCGACTGGCGGGCCATCGCCCAACGCTGCGGAGGCTGTCTTGAGCCCGTGCAAGAACAGGGCGTCAGACGCGAGCCGTCACGCTGAGGCGGCCCCCCGGCCATCGTCTTGACCGCGTCGCTCGACCCGAGTGCTGCCGATCTCTCGTGCGTCCTGTCGACTGCTGCACCGAAAGCGCATAGGCGGGGGAGTGACAAGATGCGAACGCAGGCAGCGTTCGCCCCTCCTTGTCGGCACGGTGACGACCGAGTCGGCCACCGGAGGTCGGAACGCCAAGTTCTTCCGGCGATCTGAGGGAGACGCTCTCCGCTCGGCGGTTTCACGTGAAACGTGGCCCGGCGCACTGCTCCGCCAGAAGCTTCGGCGCGAGCGGTTCGCTGAGCCAGGAGGCCGTCCGGGTTGGGCGGACGATTGGAGCGTCAGTCGCGCGACCACCTTCCGCCGGCAGTCGGTGAATGCACAGCGGTGCGTTGCTCGACCACGCACGTGTGAAAGAGATGCAGCCACCTCCCTGGCCCGCTCGATCCGTTCGTCCACGGAGAGGTCGACCCATTAGCGACCCCTTGCCCCGTCGGACGCGGACGCCGGGGTGGCAGGCGACGAGCACGGCTGCGACTGAAGTGTCCTCTCCGAGGGCGCTATCGGCCGACGGACAGAGCGTCCTGGTGTCCGGAGCGTGTTTCACGTGAAACTCAAAGGGGCGATCGTCGTCGATAAAGGCTCGCCGGCGGGTGGCGGTCCGTGGCTCACCATCGATCAGCGTGAGTCGCGCCTGGGTGACGTTCTGACTGGGCGTCCGAAGCGGATGCTCGTCCGCGAAGCGGCTCGTACACCTACACAGGGACGTCGAAACGCGATCCCGAGCCGGACGGTGCCGACCGGCACGTACGGCGGACACGGCCAGCTAGGTGATCGCCAACCAGTGATCCAGAGACTGGCCTTGTCGCAATCAGCCGGGCGCGCGGAACCACGGTACGGTCCGGTGAGGCGCTCGAGCACGTATCCGCCTCCCTGTCGCCCCCTCGACGTCGAGAGCGGACGGCTAGATCTTCAACGGCGGTCCCTGCGGGACGCCCATGCGTACCGCTCACCAACGCGGCACCCGCAGGGCGAGATGGCGGACAAGAAACAACCGGCGGTCGTGTAACCCCGCGAACCGCTGTGGAGGTGGCTGTACCTCTCCCGCGCCCTTCTCGCCGGGTCGAGCCACACCGTGTGCGGTGGCTCGTCGCCGGCTCCGGATCGAATGGCGTGTTTCAGTGGACGAGCCCGACGGTCGGCGTGTCAGTCGCTCACATCGTCGGCGCTCTTGGCGATGCGGAGATCCCGTCACCTTCCACACCGCCTACGGCGCCGAGGAACGTTGGGCGAGGGCAGTCGATCGCCGCGCGGCGACCAACCGCTCCGTACCGCCCCCCGGGATGCGGACCACCGGCACGGAGCGGCCGACCAAGAAGGTCGCCGGACGGGCGCTGGCCAATGCCTGTGTCGGTCATCGATGTCCGCGCTTGGCAGGTGGCTTAGCACTCGGCAGGCGGCAGAGCGACGGGTGGGAGGGCGGCAGGCGGCAGAGCGACGGGTGGGAGGGCGACGGGTGGGAGGGCGACGGGTGGGAGACGGTCGGCGGGGGAAAGGAGGGTGCGGGAGGCGGGAGACGCTCGGTAGGCATGAGGCGGGAAGCAGGCGGCAGACGCTCGGCACGCCGGACGATGGCGTCGCCAATCCACATCTCGGGCCGCTGGGCGATACAGCCTGCGCCAGACCGACGTCACCGACCACCGACGAGGAGCGGCGCCGCATCACCCCCTCGAGGGCACGAGCGGCGCATGCCTGAAAGTGCACCGTAGGCAGGCGAGAGGCGAGAGGTGTCCGGCAGGGAGGTGTCCGGCAGGGAGGTGTCCGGCAGGGAGGTGTCCGGCAGGGAGGCGTCCGGCGGGGAGGCGCCGGCAGGCGCCAGGCGCGCGAGAACCGCGCGAGAGGCGAGAAGGCTGGATGCGGACGGCGGCCGCGAGGCGGCAGGCGGGAGGCAGGTGGACGAGAGGCGGAGGTGGACGGCTGCTGGCTGGCGGGCGGCGGTGTGCAGTGCATGGATTTCCCCCAGCAGGCCCATGCGCTCGGTGACGTTGAGCGCCGTGCCCCGGATCTCGACCGTGTAGCTACCCGCGCGGAGGGCGGGGGCGCATTCCACGACGTTCGGCGTGAAGGCGTGCCGCCGTGAGACGCCTGACTGGCGGGGAGTGGCTGGCTGGTGGGCGGCTGGCCGGTGGTCGGGAGGCAGCTGATGGGCGGGCGAGCACTGGAGGCGGCCGGGTGTCGGTCAGCGGGTGGGCGGCTGGCTGGTGGTCGGGAGGCGGCCAGCGGGCGGGCGAGCGCCAGAGGCGTGCGGCAGGAGCGCAGCCGGAGGGGAGCAGCCGGAGGGGAGGTAGCGGGGGCAGCGAGGGCAGCGGGCCGACGTTCGGTGGGGAGGCGGCCGGCGGGAGGCCGGGAGGCAGCCAGGAGGGCGGCCGGAAGGGCGCGGCCGGAAGGGCGGCCGGAAGGGCGCGGCCGGAAGGGCAGTCGGGAGGGCAGTCGGGAGGGCAGTCGGGAGGCGACAGGGAGGCGGCCCGTCCCTGGATCGGTGAGTGGGGCAGCGGGCCAGACCGCATCGTCGTTGCCTCGCAGAGGCTGGGCTGCGGAGCGGTATGTGGCGGAGCGGTTTGTCATTCGGAATGGCGTCCGCCGGAGCTGCGGTGGTGCTTCGCGGGCTAATCTCGGAGGCAACAGCCTGGGACCGTTCCGCGGACGTGTGGACAGAGGGGCATGCGTCCGGTGATAACAGAGTTCGAGAACTAGCTCTAAGATCTTCCTGGAGCGGGAATAGGTCCTGGTGATGAAGGCGCTCCGCCCAAGAAGGGGGCCTGGCCGGTGTCGCGTCGTCTGGTGAACATCACGCTCGACAACGTCGAGGATTTGCCGATCCGCTGTCGTAAGTGCGTGTTCTGGGAGCTCGACCCGGTCAGCATGCAGCGTGCCGAGGACGCCGGGGATCCCGCGCTGGAGAAGGAGGCCTGGATCTCCTCCACGCTCCTCGAGTGGGGCAGTTGCGGCAAGCTCGTCTACGTCGACAGTGTGCCGGCCGGGTTCGTCATGTACGCGCCGCCGCTCTACGTTCCGCGGTCGGTCGCGTTTCCGACGAGTCCCGTCAGTGCCGACGCGGCGCTTCTGATGACCGCTCACATCCTTCCCGAGTTTCAGGGTGGTGGGCTCGGGCGCATGCTCGTCCAGGGCGTCGCCAAGGATCTGACTCGCCGGGGCCTGCGGGCGATCGAGGCGTTCGGTGATCTCAAGTGGGAGAAGCCCGGCTGCGTCCTGCCCGCGGAGTACATGCTCGCCGTCGGGTTCAAGACCGTACGGCCACACCACCGCTACCCCCGCCTCCGCCTCGAGCTCAAGTCGGCCGTCTCCTGGCGTGAGGACGTCGAGGTCGCCCTCGAACGCCTCCTCGGGTCGATGTCACCCGAAGGCGCCCTCCGCCCCGTCTGAACCCCTCTGACAGCCCCACACGAGGCAGCGAATCAAGGCGACACGCCGCCCACAACCAAGGTCAACGAGCGACGAGACATCACGGCGCCCCCTCCACCCCGTACACACGCCGTTTTGCCCACTCAGAGCCACCACAGGCCTCTCAGGCCCCATCTCTAACCGATCACACCAGGACACCGGCGTTCTCCAGCCAGCGAGCCTCTCGTGAGTTTTGCCTGGTCGGAGGCGTAAAAACAGCTCCGGCCTCACGTCAGAGACGTGAGACCGGAGCTGATGAGGCCGCGGAAGGCTCAGATGAAGTCGGCGAGGTCCTTCAGGAGTGCGGCCTTCGGCTTCGCGCCGATGATCTGCTTGACGACCTCGCCGCCCTGGAAGACGTTGAGCGTCGGGATCTGCATGATGCCGTAGGTCGCCGGCACCTTCGGGTTCTCGTCGATGTTGATCTTCACGACGGACAGCTTGTCGGCGTGCTCGGTGGCGATCTCATCGAGGATCGGGCTCACCTGGCGGCACGGGCCGCACCACTCAGCCCAGAAGTCAACCACCACCGGCTTGTCGCTCTTGAGGACCTCGACGTCGAAGTCGGCGTCGGTGACAGCCTTGGTTGCCACGGGATCTCCTAACTCGTGCTGAGGTATGACTGGGCGGAACTCACGCGCGCTGGGGCTTGACCTCGGCCGGCGGCCGTTCAGGGAGCTCGTCCTGCGGCTGCTCGGTCAGCTCGGCCGTGCCCTGCTCCTGCAGCCAGCGCTCGGCGTCGAGCGCGGCCGCCGAGCCGGTGCCGGCGGCGGTGATGGCTTGACGGTACCGATGGTCGACCACATCACCCGCCCCGAACACGCCGGGCAGCTTGGTCTCGGTCGTCGGCGCGTTGACGCGGAGGTAACCCTCCTCATCGAGGTCGAGCTGGTCCGCGAACAGCTCCGTGCGCGGGTCGTGCCCGATGGCGATGAACACACCCGAGACCTCGAGCGTGCTCTCCTCGCCGGTCTTGACGTTGCGGGTCCGCACGGCCGTGACTCGGTCGTCGCCGAGGATGTCCACGACCTCGGAGTCCCACAGGAAGTTGATCTTCTCGTTCGCGAAGGCGCGGTCCTGCATGATCTTGCTGGCGCGCAGCTGGTCGCGACGGTGGATCACGGTGACCGAGCGGCCGAAGCGGCTCAGGAAAATGGCCTCTTCGAGGGCGGAGTCGCCACCGCCGACCACGGCGATCTCCTTCTCGCGGAAGAAGAACCCGTCACAGGTCGCGCACCAGGACACGCCGTGCCCGGCCAGCCGCTTCTCGTTCGGCAGCCCGAGCTCGCGGTACCGCGAACCGGTCGCGATGATGACCGCACGGGCCCGGTAGGTCTCGTCGCCCACCTTGACGACCTTCGGGTTCGCCGCCAGATCGACCTCGGTCACGTCGTCGGTCACCAGCTCGGCCCCGAAGCGCTCGGCCTGCTTGCGCAGGTTGTCCATGAGCTCCGGGCCCTGGATGCCGTCCGGGAAACCGGGGAAGTTCTCGACCTCGGTGGTATTCATCAGCGCCCCGCCGGCGGTGACGGCACCTTCGAAGACCAGTGGCTTGAGGTCACCACGCGCGGCGTAGATCGCGGCCGTATAGCCCGCGGGCCCCGACCCGATGATGATCACATTACGCACGTCGCTCACAGTCGCGCCTCTTTCCGATCCTGTCGGCGAAGCCCGTGTCGATCACTTTGCTTCGCAGTACGAGTAAACCGATCCTAGGCCGCCCGGATTCCCACACCGGCCACCGGCACCAAGGAGCACAAGAAAGGGCCGGCCCGTCCCCCGGAGGGGAAGAGCCGGCCCGCAGTGATCGGTCAGCGGCTGACCGACTGGTGCGCCAGCACGTCCGTGCTCGACGCCGAACAGCGGTCACCCACCACCCACACGTCCGCCTGACCGGCGTCCTTGCCGGGCAGCGCGATGACGGTGGCCGGCCGGCCCTCGTACGTCGCCGAGTCGACCAGCAGCGGAACCTTTCCGCCGTCCACCCGGGCCACGCAGGCGCCGAGTGCCTCGGGTGCGCTCAACGCGTGGTTGCCGCCCGTGGTGGGCTTCGCGAGAACGCGGGTGATCTGCGACCGCAGACCCTTCGAGGTGTACTTCGTGCCGGAATGGACGACGGTGAACGGAGCCGCCGGTGCGAGCGCCGGCCCTGGTGCCGAGTGCGGATGGTCCGCGATCGGCGGCTGGGTGCCCGGCGCGCTGCTGGAGCTTCCGTCGTCCATGACGGTACGGACGGCGGCGGCTCCCCCGCCTACCAGAACGACCGCCGCGGCGGCCGCGGCGAGGTACTGAAATCGGCGGTGCGGCCGGTGCACGGGTGCGTGCGAGGCCGCTTCGGCGGCGAGCGCCGCATCGAGCCGGTCGACGAGATGCGCGGGCATCGGTGGTACGGGCGCCCGCGCGAGAACGCGGGAGACCTCCGCCACCTCCGCAGCGCGTCGGCGGCAGTCGTCACAGTCCGCCAGGTGGGCCTCAGTGGACATGGCCGTGGCGTCGTCGAGAACTCCCTCGGCGAAGTCGGCCAGCGCTTCATAGTCAAGGTGTGCGGCAGTCACGCGGGTTTGCCACCTCCTTCCTCCGCAGATCTGACGTCGGAGCCGCCGTCCTGGTTCCGGAGGTGACCAAGAAGGGGTGCGAGTCGCGCACGCCCCCGCGCGCACCGGCTCTTGATCGTGCCGGGTGGTACTTCCAGGACCTTGGCCGCGTCATCGACGGCGTACCCCATCATGTCGACGAGGACGAGCGCCGCCCGCTGTTCGAAGGGTATGCGCTGCAGCGCCTGGCTGACGTCGAGCGACAGCTCGTGCGCCGACGTCGGGTCGGGACCCTTGGGGGCGACCGAGTCGAGGGTGGCGTCGTCGCCCATGGGCACGACCGGGCGGATCGAACGCCGGCGCAGCCGGTCGAGGCAGGCGTTGACCACGATGCGGTGCAGCCAGGTCGTCACCGCCGCGTCGCCGCGGAAGCGGCCCGCCGCGCGGTAGGCGGACAGGAACGCCTCCTGTAGCGCGTCCGCGGCCTCTTCCTGGTCGCCGAGAGTGCGCAGCGCCACGGCCCACATCCGGTCGCGGTGCCGCTGTACGAGTTCTGAGAAAGCGTCCGGATCGCCCTCGGCGTGACGTCGCAGCAGCTCCTTGTCCGGAGCGGCCTCGACCGAGCGTCCCCCACGCATGATCGCCATAGTCCGTCAGCCCGTTCCGTCGAGGGCATCGTCGCTGAGCGTGTGCCGGACCTGTCCGGGCCGTCCCGTACCGGCGTGAGAACCGTCGCAAAGACGGGTATCGGCTACTCGGGGGGTCATCAGCACGCACACGATGGTAGTCGTCTGCGCTCGATCATGCCCGATGTGACGGAATCAACCGGTTCCGTACACCGCGACGTCGCGGACGCGCGCCTTGTACTCGCCGATGTTGGGCAGCTTGGTGAACCAGAGCGTGACATACCGACCCTTGGCCTGCTTGCCGTTCAGCGTGAACGACCCGACCGCGTTACCGGTGTCGGTCTGCTGCGTGCTGGAACTCGGGGAGTCGCCGATGTGCAGCTCCACGTTGCCCGGTGTGCCGGGGGGCATCATCACCTTGACGTTGGAGACGGTGACGGTCTTGCCCATGTCGAGGACCAGGCCGATGCCGGACCGCAACCTGCCGAAGTCGGCCCCGTTGTAGTGCTGGGTGGTCCAGTAACTCGACTTGTTGTCGTCCGTGGCCTTGCCGAGGTCGCCGTTGGCCGCGCTGTCGACATGCGGCGCGTCGTTGTCGGCCAGAACCTTGGCGATGGAGAGCTTCTCGGTCGTCGGCTTGGCGGCCTGGCTGGTCTTCGTGCCGGCCTTCGGATTGGTGCCGCCGTCGTCGCCACCGCCGCCGAGCTTGGACAGGCCCCAGCCGCCGAGGGCGACGAGGACCAGGACGCCGACCACGATCGCGGCGAGCACGGGTCTGCTGATCGAGCCGCCACCGCCGGAGGAGGAGTGCCGGACCGGCGCCTGGCGCTGGGGCCGAGCGGACCGCTGCGGCTGGTTGACGGTCCGCGTACGGGCCTGCGGCGCGTCGGGCACCGTGCGCGAGAGCGGGTCGACCGGGGACGTCGTCGTGCTCGTCGAGCGCGGCTGGTCGGGCCGGTTGATCACACCGGGGGGCGTGGACCCCGCCAGCGGCACGAAGGGCAGCGGGGAGCGCGGCACCCGGCCCAGGGCGGAGACGAACTCCGACGGCGAGCTCAGCGGCTCCTGACCGGCGCGTGCGGGAATGTGCAGCGCCCGGCAGACGATGTCGTCGAGGTCGGGCGGCACGCCGGGCCGGACCTGGGAGGGCGGGACCGGGCGTCCGTCCGCGCCGCTCGGCGCCGACGGCAGCTGGGTGCCCTCCGCGCCGCACCAGTGCCCGGTGAGCGAGGCGTACAGCAGCTCTCCGAGCCCCTGGGTGTCTTCGGCGGCCGGCGTGTCGGAGGCGGCGCCGGCGAGCACGGCCTCGACGCCGAGGCCGGTGACCTTGACGGTGCCGCCGCTGGTCCACACGAGGTTGTGCGGCGTGATGCACAGGTGGGCCAGGCCCGAGCTGTGCGCCGACGCGAGCGCCTCGGCGGCCTCCATGAGGAACGCGGCCGCGCGGCCGGGCTCCATCGGGCCCTCGGCGAGCAGGTCCTCCAGCGTCTCACCGGTGACCCACTCGCTGACGACGTAGGCGTTCTCGCCGCTGTCGTCCGCGTCGAACACCTGAGTGAGGCGGGGGTCGGTGAGCCGGCTGGCGGCGCGGGCGGCGGTGACCACATCGTGCACCCGGGGGAAACCGGGAGCGAAGGTGAGCACCGCGACGGGGCGGGCGAGGATCTCGTCCGTCGCCTTCCAGAACGTGGAACCACCCGCTTCGCTGACGCGGTCGTCCAGACGAAAACGACCAGCGAGGCGGGTGCCGGGTTCGATGACGGACGTGCTCAACGCGGCGTCCGGCGCAGGTAATCGCGTCCCATATGTGCCGTGGCTCCCTTACGCCTTCGACCCTCCCTCGATACCTCGTGGGCGGTGTTGTGCGTGCACCCGCCCGTAGGTAGGACGCTCGAGGAGCGTCTTCGGATTACTACCCGTAGACGGCTGCGCTCTCCCACCATACGGGCACCCTCTCCTAACTCGAGACACGTCCGGGCAACCTGCGCATCACGGTTCCCGTGAGCGTTTCCACCTCGGAGACCCGCAGTCGGCGCGCAACCAGCACATACAGCACGGCGGCCCCAGCGCCTCCGATGGCCAGCGCCGCCACCGACGTGATCAGCCGATAATAGAAAAGTTTGAAGAACAGTTCGTGGACTCCGAGGGCGAACACGAACGCCGGCACGGTCGCCACCGCGATCTTGACGTGGGTTCGCACCATCACCCGCGCGCCGAGCCCGTCGAGCCGGCGGCGCAGGATCAACGCGGCGATCACGCAGCCGACCGTCCAGGAGATGCCGAGGGAGATCGCGATGCCCTCGACGATCATGTTGGTGGGCAGGACCGCGTAGCCGACGAGCCCCAGCGTGATGCTGATCACGATGGTGCCCATCGCCATCAGCGCCGGCGTGCGCGTGTCGGCCAGGGAGTAGAAGACCCGCAGCAGCAGCTGCTGCACGGCGAACGGCACCAGGGTCAGCGCGAACGCCTGCACGACGTTGGCGATCATCAGGCCGTCGGCCAGGCCGGTCGCGCCGTGCGAGAAGAACGCGGTGACCAGCTCCGGGCTGAGCGCGAACAGCAGCGCCGCCGACGGGATGATGATCACTGAGGTCAGGTTGAGCCCCGAGGCCAGGTCGTCGCGGACCAGGTCCTTGCGGTTCTCGGCGGCGTGCCGGCTCATCCGCGGCAGCAGCGCGGTCATCACCGACACGCCGACGATCGCGTACGGGAGCTGGAACAGCAGGTAGGCGTTGTTCCACGGCGTGAGCCCGACGCCGTAGCCGAGGTGCTCGTGCTCCCCCCGCACTCCGGCGCGCACGGCGATGTTGGTGTTCACCACGAAACCGACCTGCATGATCGCCACGTACAGCAGCGTCCACAGGGCCATGCCGCCGACCGGGGCGAGCTCGTCGCGGCGGAAGTCGAAGCGCGGCCGGAACCGGAAGCCGACCTTGCGCAGGGAGGGCCACATCGCGATGGTCTGCACGACGATGCCCAGCGTGGTGCCGCCCGCGAGGAGGATGACCTCGTTGTTGGTGATGTTGGACGGCGTGACGCCGGGGCCCGCGACGAGCAGGAACGCGCCGCCGATGACGATCACGACGACGCTGTTGAGGACCGGTGTCCACATCGGCGCGGCGAAGCTGCCGCGGGCGTTCAGCGAGGCGCCGGCCAGTGCCCCGACGCCGTAGAAGAAGATCTGCGGCAGGAAGAACAGCGCGAAGATCACGGCCAGCTTGTGCTGCGCGGACGTGAAGCCGCTGGCGTACAGGTCGACGAGCAGCGGCGCGCAGACCATCGCGACCGCGGTCAGGGCCAGCAGGCCGCCGAGCACGATCGTCAGCAGCCGCGCCTCGTACTCCTCGCCGTACGCGCGGTCCTTCTCCAGCGCGCGGACCAGCATCGGGACGTGCACCGCGGTGAGGATGCCGCCCAGCAGCAGGTCGTAGACGACGTTGGGGAAAGTGTTCGCGACGTTGTAGACGTCGCCGAGCGGCCCGGTGCCAAGCGCGATCACGATGACGGCGTTGCGGACGAAGCCGAGCGCGCGTGACGCCACGGTGCCCACGGCCATGACGGCGCTGGACTTCAGCAGCCCGCCGACGCGGGAGCCCGAGGACTCGGCCTGCGCCGCGTGGACGTCCTCGGCGGTCTCCATGATCTGTGTGCTCGGGTCGACGACCGGGATGTCGGGCAGCGTGCTCGCCGCCTCCGATCGGCCCGGCTCCAGGTCACTCAACGGACTCCTCCGCTCGCTCGGCTCTGCGGCGCACGACGCGTATGGCGACGCCGACGAAGAGTACGGCAAGTGAGACGCCGGTGATGAGCAACGCGGTTCGGCCGTACGCGGTCGTCCGGACGTGCAGCACGTGCGGACCGGTGCCGAAGGGGCGGCCGTCCGGGGTCAGCAGCTCGAGGTTGATGTAGGCGATGCCGTTCGCGGACGCCTTCATGTCGAGGGTGACCTGGTCCTTGTGCCCGGGTTCGAGCTGGAGGGTGCGGTCGACGGAGTCCACCCGCAGACGTGTCTTGTTCTGCGAGTAGGCGCGCAGCCGGACGACCACGGTGCCGTGGTCGAGCCCGTTGGAGATGGTGATCGCGGTACGGCCCGACTTGCCCGCCATCGTGATGCCGTCGTTCAGCACCTTGATCTTTCCGATGTCGCGGTCGAGCTCGTCGGTGAGCGTGTCGCGCAGTCTCGCGCCCCTCCGCGACTGACCGTTCCACGCCGAGGACTCGGTGCGGGCGACGCCGAGGGTGAAGCCGCTGGTGGCCGGGGTGAAGATCGAGGTGAACAGCCGGATCCTGTTGCGGAGGTCCCGGACCTGGCGCAGGTAGTTCTTGCTCAGCACGGAGCCCTTCTGCGCCTGGAATGCTCGGCCGGCGGGCGGGGTGTTCTCCGCCGCCCCGAGCGGCACGGCCTGCATCCAGGGCGCCTTGGCGGTGTAGTTCAGCACCGCCTTGGCAAAGGCCGGGCTGGGGTTCCAGCGCCGGGGCGGAGTGATCACGATGGTGCGGGGCTTCTGGGGCGCCTCATTGGTGATCATGGCGGTCTCGGCCAGGAACCGCTGCTCGGCGATGACCGTGCCGCCGGGCTCCGTCGTGGACGTGCCCAGGATCTTGCGCAGCGTGTCGTCGTAGGCGAGGAGCTTGACGTTCGTGCCCGAGACGGTCTTGTGCGCGACCGGGTCCACGGTGTAGGTCGCGCCGCGGGAGTCCGGCAGCACCGAGCTGCTGAGCAGGACCGTACGGGAGCCGCCGGCGACGAGCGCGGAGAGCGTGGGCTGGTCGGCGAGGCCGTCCGGAGGCATCGCCACGACCGGCGTCGCGCCGCCGAGGTTGGCCGCCGCGAGCGTGCGCGTGCCCTCCTGGGCGGCGAGCTTGACGTCGTCACCCATGCCGCGCTGCGCGAGGGCCATCACGTCGGGGTCGGCGTACGGCGTGGCGATGAGGTGGTCACCGGCGCCGGTGACCGCCGAGTGCAGCGACCGCAGCCAGTCGTTCGCCGCCACGCTCTGGGGCCGGGCCGTGCCCTTGATCCGGTAGCCGTCGGTGTCGCCCATGCGGGTCGCGTCGTCGACCAGGCTCGGGTCGATGAGCCAGCTCACCGGGGTGGTCGTCCGCGCCGCGGCGGTGACCAGGTTCGACAGGCGGCCGCCGGAGCCGAGCTGGCGTTCGAGGCCGTCGTCGACGAACGTCGAGTCGTCGGCGCGGTGCGGCTGGTCGATGACCGGCCAGACCCAGGCGACCTTGGTCCTCTGCGGGGCGATGCCGACGGGGTAGTAGGTGACGAACGTGCGCACGTGGCCGAGCACGGTGCCCGCGGCGCTGAGCGTCTCCACCGAGATCGGGTAGACGCCGAACGTGCCCAGACCCATCTGCCGTACCGGCAGCGACACCGACCAGGACTGCTGGCCTCCGACCGGCAGGCTCGCCGTGACGAGCCGCGGCTGCCCGGCCCGTGCCGGGTCCGGGCCCTTCCCGTCGGCGTACGCCTCCAGCTCGCCGCGGCTCGTCATCGGCTGGGAGCTGAACCGCAGCCGTACCGAGACCCGCTGGTATCCGCTCTCGGACTGGTTGACCATCCGGCCCGTGACGCGCAGCGTGGAGTTCGCCCGGAGGTACCCGCCGGGGCGGATCGAGGCCAGCTTCACGTCCACCGGAGACTTGGGCGTGGGCGCGCGGTCGCGGGAGGCCCGCGAGGCGTGGGACGAGGCGCGAGCGTGGGAGGACGACGGCGCAGGCGTCGGTGTCGCGGCGAACGCCGGTGCTCCGCTGAGCAGCAGAGGCACGACCAGGGCGATGAGTCGTCTCACGTGACGGCCGCGAGGAGCTCGGGTACGTGGGCGACGAGCCGGCGCTCGTCGGCGTGGGCGAGACGGCCGGCCACCTCGGCGAGCGGCACCCAGGCGACCTCGGCGACCTCCGGGTCGGCGTCGGACAGGACCCCGCCGGTCGCCAGCAGGAGGTGGTGGTGCACGGTCTTGTGAACCCGCCTGGGAGGCCCGGGCGGCCGGGGATGAGCGCGAGCTCGGGCATGACTCGCGGAGAACCAGTAGTCGATGGCGCCCAGGGGAGCGACGATCCGGCCGCGGATGCCGGTCTCCTCCTCCACCTCGCGCACCGCCGCCTCCTCGATCGTCTCCGCGCCTTCGATGTGTCCTTTGGGCAGTGACCACCGCAGCCGACCATCACGGTCGTACCGGGCGATCAGTGCAGCTCGCGCGGCGCCCGCGATGTCGACGACCAGGCCGCCGGCCGACGTCTCCTCGCGATGAGGACCGGGCGGACCGGCGAGCCGTCGACGATTACGCGGGCGGGGCACGGCGTTATGGTAGTAGCCAGGCATGCGTAATCGGTCATTGCTCGGGGGGATTTCGCCGGGCTCGACGCCGAGTCCGCGCCCCGGGAGGTCGGTCGGGGTCGGTTGGTTGGGAAAGGCGCGAGGTCGGTCGGGGTCGGTTGGTCTGGGCAGATCCGGCGGTAGGCCGGTCGCATCGCCTGACATCTCCTTGTCCAGACTCCCCTTATCGGAACAAATGAGGATCGGCAGGTAGGCGATTCCTGTTTTGCCTGCCACCTGCGAGGATCTACGCTCGATTGCCGTGTCGAACGAACTGACCTCCAAGCCGGCCGCCGCGATCAGTGAACTGCTGACCCGTGCGGCCCCGCTCGCCAACGATCTCGGCCGGGTCTTCGCCGCGGCCGGCCACGAGTTGGCGCTGGTCGGCGGCCCCGTACGCGACGCGCTGCTCGGGCGGCCGGTCAGCGACCTCGACTTCACCACCGACGCGCACCCACAGCGCATCCTGGAGATCGTCGACGGCTGGGCCGACGCGGTGTGGACGATCGGCATCGAGTTCGGCACCATCGGCCTGCGCAAGGGCGACCACCAGATCGAGATCACGACGTACCGCAGCGAGTCCTACGACCCGAAGTCGCGCAAGCCGGAGGTCGCGTACGGCACGTCGCTCACCGAGGACCTCCAGCGCCGCGACTTCGCGGTGAACGCCATGGCCACGCGGCTGCCCGGGCACGAGTTCGTCGACCCGTACGGCGGGCTGGCGGACCTGCGGAACAAGACGATCCGCACGCCGGGCCGTCCGGAGGACTCCTTCGGCGACGACCCGCTGCGCATGCTGCGCGCGGCGCGGTTCGCCTCGCAGCTCGGCTTCACCATCGATCCGGCGGTCACGGCCGCCATGACGGAGATGGCCGGCCGGATCGAGATCGTCTCGGCCGAGCGGGTCCGTGACGAGCTGTCCAAGCTGCTGTCCGGCGCGTACCCGCGCCAGGGCCTGGCGCTGCTCGTCGACACGGGACTGGCCGCGCAGGTGCTGCCGGAACTGCCCAAGCTCCGACTGGAGATCGACGAGCACCACCGGCACAAGGACGTCTACGAGCACTCGCTGATCGTCCTCGAACAGGCGATCGCGCAGGAGGAGGACGGCCCGGACCTGATCCTGCGGCTGGCCGCGCTGCTGCACGACATCGGCAAGCCGAAGACCCGTTCGTTCGTCGACGGCGGCCGGGTCACCTTCCACCACCACGAGGTGGTCGGCGCCTCGATGAGCAAGGCGCGGCTCACCGCGCTGCGCTATCCCAAGGACGTCGTCGCGGACGTGTCCCGGCTGGTCGAGCTGCACCTGCGGTTCCACGGGTACGGCACGGGCGAGTGGACCGACGCGGCGGTGCGGCGCTACGTACGCGACGCGGGCCCCCTGCTGCCGCGGCTGCACAAGCTGACCCGCGCCGACTGCACGACGCGCAACAAGCGCAAGGCGGCGGCGCTGGCCCGCACCTACGACGACCTCGAACGGCGGATCGCGCGGCTGGAGCAGGAAGAGGAGCTGGCCAAGATCCGTCCCGAGCTCGACGGGCACGAGATCCAGCAGATCCTCGAGCTTGCGCCGGGGCCGGCCGTCGGCCGGGCCTACAAGTTCCTGCTCGACCTGCGCCTGGACCAGGGGCCGATCGGCAAGGAGGCGGCCACGAAGGCGCTGCGCGAATGGTGGCGTGACCAGGGCTGACCGCCCTGCCATCATGGGGACGCATGTCCGCCGACGAGCTTCTCGCCTTCGACCGTGAGCACATCTGGCACCCGTACTCCCCCATGCCGGCCACCACGCCGGTCCATCCGGTGGTCGCGGCCCGGGGTGTACGCCTGACGCTGGCCGACGGCCGTGAGCTGGTGGACGGGATGGCATCGTGGTGGGCGGCGATCCACGGCTATCGGCATCCCGTCCTCGACGCGGCGGTGACCGGGCAGCTGCGGGACATGGCGCACGTGATGTTCGGCGGGCTGACGCATCCGGCCGCGGTACGCCTGGCGCGGCTGCTGGTCTCGCTCACCCCGGAGCCGCTCACGAAGGTGTTCTTCGCCGACTCCGGATCCGTGGCGGTGGAAGTCGCGATCAAGATGGCGTTGCAGTACCAGCGTTCGCGCGGCCGCGCGTCGAAGTCGCGCCTGATGACGGTGCGCGGCGGCTATCACGGCGACACGTTCGGGGCGATGGCGGTGTGCGACCCGGTCGGCGGAATGCACCACCTGTTCGCGGACCTGCTGCCGCGGCACGTGTTCGCGCCGCCGCCGCCCGGCGCGTACGAGCCGGAGTACGCCGCTGAGCTGACGCGCCTGGTGGCGACGCACGCGGACGAGCTGGCCGCGATCATCGTGGAGCCGGTCGTGCAGGGCGCCGGAGGGATGCGGTTCTACGACCCGGCGTGGCTGGGGCTGCTGCGCTCGCTCGCGGACGAGCACGACGTGCTGCTGATCTTCGACGAGATCGCCACCGGCTTCGGCCGTACGGGGACGTTCTTCGCTTGCGAGCACGCGGGCGTGTCGCCCGACATCATGTGCGTGGGCAAGGCCCTGACCGGCGGATACCTCACCCTGGCGGCGGCCCTGTGCACCGACCGGGTGGCGCGGGGGATCAGCGAGGGCGAGGCGGGCGTCCTCATGCACGGACCGACCTACATGGCCAACCCGCTCGCGTGCGCGGTCGCGGTGGCGTCGATCGAACTCCTGCGGGAGCGCGACTGGCGGGCCGAGGTCGCCACGGTCGAGAAGGGCCTCACCGAGGGCCTCGAACCGGCCCGTGCCCTGCCGGGCGTGCGCGACGTACGGGTGCTGGGCGCGATCGGGGTGATCGAGATGGAGGAGGAGGTGGACGTGGCGGCCGTCCAGGAGGCGGTGATGCGCGAGGGCGTGTGGCTCCGCCCGTTCCGCAACCTGATCTACACGATGCCCCCGTACGTCACCGACCCCGACGACGTGAACCGCATCACCACCGCCATGCTCGCCGCCGCCCGCACCTCTGGGTGAGGGCGGTCGCGGCTGGGGCCGAGGGCCTCTCGCTCATGGGGCCAGGTTGCTACCGGCGGTGGCAACACTCCTCTGGTTTTTCGCTCCCAGCCAGTACACCGCCGCGGCCACGGCGTAGCCGCAGCCGATCAGCAGCAGGGCCCCGTAGGACTTGCCGCTCGGCGGGAGGGTGAGCGCGGCGATGGCGAAGCCCGCGACGTACAGGCCGTTGAAGATCATGTCGTAGAACGAGAACACGCGGCCCCGGTAAGCGTCCGAGATGATCGTCTGGACGATCGTGTCCACGCACAGCTTCACGCCCTGGGCGGCCAGGCCCAGCAGGAAGCCGCCGGCGATGAACGGGAACGCCGCGAACGGCGCGCCGAGCACCACCTCGGCGACGGCCGCGAACCCCAGCTGCACGGCGATCCACACTTCCTTGCTGATCCGCTCGGTGACCAGCGGCGTGACCACGGCGGCGAGGAAGTAGCCGGCGCCGGAGACGACGAGAGCGAGCGCGAAGCCGCCCATGCCCGCCTCGGCGCTGCCGGTGAAGTAGTTGCGGAACAACAGCACCGTCATGATCGTCGTGATGCCGTACAGGAAGCGGTGCGCCCCGATCGCGCCGAGGGCGAACGCGGCGGGACGGCGTTCGCGTACGTGCCGCGCGCCGTCGAGCAGGCCGCGCAGCACCTGGCGCACCGCCTCGCGGGCCTCCGGGCGCGCGGTCCGCAGCTCCGGGCCGAGCAGGTCGCGGCCGAGCGTCGTGGCGATGGCCGACGTCCCGACGTACGCCGCGGCGGCGCACATCAGGATCAGCGCCGTGCCGTGCCGGTCGGCGCCGAACACCAGCCGCAGCAGATAGGCCGCACCCGCGCCGGCGAACGAGGCCATCGTTCCGGAGGTGACCGACACGGCGTTCGCGGTGATCAGCTCCTGCCGGCCCACGACGTGCGGCAGCGCGGCCGAGAGCGCGGACAGGAAGAACCGGTTGACCCCGAGTACCAGGAGCGCGGCGAACAGGAACGGCGCGTCGCCGTGCCCGTACACCAGCAGGGCCGCGGTGGCGGCCAGCAGGAGTGCCCGGATCAGCGGCGCGTGGACGAGGATCTGCCGGCGCCGCCAGCGGTCGATGAACACACCGGCGAACGGCCCGAGCACGGAGTAGGGCAGCAGCAGCACGGCCGCCGTGGCGGCCGCCTCCGCCGCCGTCGCCTCCTGCTCCGGGGAGAACAGGACGTATCCAGCGACGCCCACCTGGAACACGCCGTCGGACACCGCGGAGACGATCCGCGTCGCGAAGAGTCGGCGAAAGTCCCGGCCTTTGAGGACCAGCCGCAGGTCCGACGCGTACGACACCAGCACAGCCTAGGCCCTGGCGGAACGCCAAGCGGCCGGTCGCCCCTGGACGGGGACGACCGGCCGCTGGCAGGACCCGGTGTCAGGAGAGCCGGACGCGCGGGTCGAGGAAGGAGTAGACGACGTCGACGACCAGGTTGCCGAGCACCACGAAGAACGCGGCGATCAACACGACGCCCATGATGACCGGCAGGTCGCCGATGGTCAGCGACTGGACGGTCAGCTGGCCGATGCCCTGGAGACCGAACACCGACTCGGTGACGAGCGTGCCGCCGATCAGCACGCCGATGTCGACACCCGCCTGGGTGACGACCGGCGTCAGCGCCGACCGCAGGCCGTGCCGGTAGATGACCCGCCGCTCGGGCAGGCCCTTGGCGCGGGCCGTGCGGATGTAGTCCTCACCGAGCACGTCCAGCAGCGAGCCGCGGGTCAGCCGGGTGTAGATGGCCGACTGCAGCAGCGCCAGCGTGATCCAGGGCAGGACCATGTGCTCGAACCACTGCAACGGGTTGTTCTGGATCGGGACGTACTGGGTCTGCGGGAAGATCTGCAGCTTGACCGCGAAGACGTACGACAGCGTCAGACCGACGATGAACGCCGGCATCGAGATGCCGAGCAGCACCGCCAGGGTGATGCCGCGGTCGAGCAGCGTGCGCGCCCGCGTGGCGCTGATGACACCGGCGACGATGCCGGCCGCCAGCCACAGCACGGCCGCACCCAGGATCA
Source organism: Actinoallomurus iriomotensis (assembly GCF_030269445.1). GTDB lineage: Bacteria > Actinomycetota > Actinomycetes > Streptosporangiales > Streptosporangiaceae > Actinoallomurus > Actinoallomurus iriomotensis. The sequence continues at coordinate 20,001 of NZ_BSTJ01000009.1, read as the reverse complement.
GCGACAGGCTGGCCGGAAGCGCCTGCTTGATCATGTCGGTGACCGGGCTCTGCGTGGCGAAGGAGTAGCCCAGGTCGCCGCGGAGCAGACGCGTCAGGAAGTGCCAGTACTGCACTGGCAGCGGGTCGTCGAGGCCGAGCCGGTGGCGGACCAGGGCGAGCGTGGCCGGAGTCGCGGACTTGCCGGCGAACCTGGCCGCCGGGTCATCGGACGTCGCGAAGAACAGGAGGAAGACGCCCAGGGTGACGATCCACAGGACCAGGATTCCGAAGAGGATCCGCCGGATCAGGAAGCGAAGCATATCGGTGTTCCCCTACTTCCTCTTCTTCTTCCGATTGGCCTTCTGGGCCGCGAACAGCCGCTCGGACCGCGGGTCGAGCGCGTCCCGGACGGCGTCCCCGAGGATGTTGAACGCCAGCGTGGTGATCAACAGGAACGCGGCCGGCACGAACAGCGTCCACCACGCGACCGTGTAGCTCTGGGTCGCGTCGGAGAGCATGTTGCCCCAGGTCGGCGTGCGGGGGTCGGTACCCGCGCCGAGGAAGGACAGCGTCGACTCGAAGATGATCGCGGTGGGGATCGTCATCGACCCGAGCACGGTCACCGGCGCGATCAGGTTCGGGATCACGTCGATGAACATCGTGCGGATGCTGCCGGCGCCGAGTGACCGGGCCGCCTCGATGAACTCGCGCTCCTTGATCTGCAGGACCTGTCCTCGGACGATCCGGCCGATCGAGGCGAACGAGAAGAACGTGATGACGAAGATCGTCAACGGGACGCTGGCGCCGAATCCCGCCGCGAGCGCGAGGGCGAACAGCAGGTACGGGAAGGACAACGTCACGTCCATGGCGCGGGCCAGGATCGTGTCGATCGCCCCGCCGTAGAACCCCGCGGACGCGCCGATGATGACGCCGAGGACCACCGCGAGCACGGTCGAGACCAGGCCGACCAGCAGTGACACGCGCGCGCCGTAGACGCTGCGGACGAGGATGTCGCGGCCGAAGCGGTCGGTGCCGAGCACGTGGTGGCCGTTCGGTCCGACCGGCAGGCCGTCGACGGTCTGGCCCAGCTTCCGGTCGCCGAAGTCGGGGGCGTAGCCCACCCACTTGGCGATGAGCGGTGCCAGCAACGCCATGACGATGAGCAGGACGATGACCACGACGGAGATCATCGCGGCCTTGTCCTTACGGAGGCGGGCCCAGGCGAGCTGCCATGGGCTGCGACCTTCGATCTTGCGCCCGTCGGGCTCCTCGCTCGCGGGCGGGACCGAGGCCTCGGCTTCGAGATCAGTGAGGCTCATGATCGATACCTATGCACTCGGGAGCGTGGGCTCGGTGGACAACTGCTCGATCGCCGCGTGCTCGGTGGCGAGGCTCTCGGCGGGATCGACGGGGTAGTGACAGGCAGTCTCGTGCCCGGCCGCGTCGCCGTCCCGAACGATGAGCTCGGGTTCGAGCTCGATGCAGTTCTCCTGCGCCTTCGGGCAGCGCGGGTGGAACCGGCAGCCGGACGGCGGCCGGATCGGCGACGGCACGTCGCCGGTCAGGACGATGCGCTCCCGGCGCTCGGCGGCGTCGGGGTCGGCGATCGAGGCGGCGGACAGCAGGGCGTTGGTGTACGGGTGCCGCGGCTTCTCGTACAGGTCCTCGCCCTCGGCGTACTCAGCGATCTTGCCGAGGTACATCACCGCGACCCGGTCGCTGACGTAACGCACGACCGACAGGTCGTGGGCGATGAAGACGTACGTCAGGCCGAGCTCTTCCTGCAGGTCCTTCAGCAGGTTGATGACCTGTGCCTGGATCGACACGTCGAGCGCGGAGACCGGCTCGTCGCAGACGATCAGCTTCGGCTTGAGGGCCAGCGCCCGCGCGATGCCGATGCGCTGCCGCTGCCCGCCGGAGAACTCCGCCGGGAACCGGTTGTAGTGCTCGGGGTTCAGGCCGACGAGCTCCATCAGCTCCTGGACGCGCTTCTTGCGGTCGGCGCCCGACGCGATGCCGTGGATGTCGAACGGGTCACCGATGATCGCGCCCACCCGGCGGCGCGGGTTCAGCGAGCCGTACGGGTCCTGGAAGATCATCTGCACGTCGCGGCGGAACGGCTTGAGCTGCTTTCCGCGCATCCGGGAGATGTCCTGGCCGTCGAAGACGATCCGGCCCCCGGTGATGGGATGCAGGCCGGTGATGCAACGGGCGAGAGTCGACTTGCCGCAGCCGCTCTCGCCCACGATGCCGACCGTCTCGCCGCGCCGGATCTGCAGGCTGACGCCGTCGACCGCGTGTACGCGGGCGACCTCGCGCTTGAAGATGATCCCCTGCTTGATCGGAAAGTGCTTGTAGACGTCGTCGATCTCGACGAGGACGTCCGCGTCCTGTGTCACTGGGCCTCCCCGGCGTCCACGACGGTAGCTGCGGGCGAATCTGCCGAACGGCCGAGCGCGACGGCCTCCTGCCGCAGGTTCTCGGCCTCCGCGTCGAGACCGGCGGCCTCCTTGGGCAGCCAGCACGCGGAGGTGTGGCCGAGATCCGGGAAGCCGTCCTTGTCACCCACGGCCGCCAGGAGCGGCTCCTCCGTGACGCAACGGTCCATGACGTATTCGCACCTGGGGTGGAACGCGCATCCGGTCGGGAGGTTGATGAGCGAGGGCGGCTGCCCGCCGATGGGCTTGAGCCGCGTCTTGGCGCCGGTCGACCCGGGGATCGACTCCAGCAGGCCCTTGGTGTACGGGTGGTGGGGGCGGTAGTAGAGCGACCGCCGGTCCGCGTGCTCGACCGGTTTGCCGCCGTACATCACCAGCACGTCGTCGGCGAGGTCGGCGATCACACCGAGGTCGTGCGTGATCATGATGAGCGCGGTGTCGAACTCGCGCTGCAGCCGCAGCATGAGGTCGAGGATCTGGGCCTGCACGGTGGCGTCGAGCGCGGTGGTCGGCTCGTCCGCGACGATGAGCTTCGGGTTGAGCGCGAGAGACATCGCGATCATCGCGCGCTGACGCATGCCGCCGGAGAACTGGTGCGGGTAGTCGTCGACGCGCTGGCCGGGCTCGGGAATGCCGACCATGCCGAGCAGCTCGATCGCCCGCTTGCGGGCCTGCGCCTTGTTGACGTCCGGTTCGTGCTGCCGGATCATCTCGGCGATCTGCTTGCCCACTTTGTAGAGCGGGTGCAGGCTCGACAGGGGATCCTGGAAGATCATCGCGATCTCCTTGCCACGGACGCGACGAAGCTGCTCGTCGGTCATGGCCAGAAGGTCCTGGCCCTCGAAGAGGGCCTCCCCATCGATCAGAGCGCCTGCCGTCAGGCCGAGGAGCGTCTGGGTAGAGACGCTTTTCCCGGATCCGGACTCACCGACGATCCCAAGTGTCTTTCCTCGCTCGACGGTGAACGACACTCCGCGGACGGCCTGGACCAATCCGTCAGATGTGTCGAAAGAGACCTTTAGGTCTCGAACCTCGAGAAGGCTCATGTCCTCCCCTTCGAAAAACTAGCGCCTCATCTAAGAGCCACAGCATGTCTACCTGATAACGGCTCTGCCTGCGACATCACCGTCTGGCGAGTACGAGACCCCACATCGTTGGAGCCGTCGTACAGCACTGCGGCCGGGCTCGCCGTCACCGACGCGCCCGGCCGCCATCTCGCTGTGGTGCGTCAGCTACCGCTACCGCTGAGCCACAGGTTGGTGTAGTCGAACTGCTGAGCGATCGGCAGCCACGTGGCGCCCTTGACCCGCGAGGAGTGGTACCACGGGGTCTTCTGCGCCATGAAGGGCACGATGGCCGCGTCCTTCATGATCTGCTGGTCGGCCTGGTGCCAGTAGTTCGAGGCCTCGTCCACCGTCTTGGCCGTGAGGGCCTTGTCGATGAGACCGTTGGTGATGGGGCTGTCGTAGTCACCGTAGTTCGAGGTGCCGTCGGCCCAGTTGCGGCCGTCGAACAGCGGGGAGACGACCGCGCGGCCGTTGTTGCCGAACCAGTCGGGCACCCAGCCCGGGGCGGCGACGTCCCACTTGCCGGCGGTCGTGTTGTCCGTCTTCTGCAGGAACTGCGTGTAGAAGTCGGCCTGCGGAACCGGCACGCCCTCGACGGTGATGCCACACGCCTTCATGTCCTGCGCGTAGCTCTGGAAGATCGCCGGGTGGTTGCCCGCCTGGCGGTAGGCGGCCTTGATCTTGAAGCCGTTCGGGTAGCCGGCCTCGGCGAGCATCGACTTGCACTTGGCCGGGTCACCCTGGCTGCCGTTCGTCGGGTACAGGTTGTAGTCCTGGTAGCCGACGCTGTCCGGCGGGATGACGGTGTTCAGCGGCGTGTTGTACTTCGGGCCGCCGTAGATGCGGGCCAGCGCCACCTTGTTGATGGCGTACTCGATCGCCTGCCGCACCTTGAGCTTCGACATCGCCTTGTTGGCGTTCGGGCTCTTGAAGTTGAACACCAGGTACGGGTTGGAGATCGGCGGGCCGTTGACCGTCAGGTTCGGGTCGTTGCTCTTCGCGAGGCGACCGAGCGCCGACGCCGGCACCGGCTGGTCGAGGGAGATGTCGGCGTTGCCGCCCTCGAGCTGCTGCTGGACGGTCTCGGGCGACTCCTGGCCCTCGGTGACCTCGATGCGGTCCACGTACTGGTGGCGCAGCGGGTCGCTGTCCTGCTTCCAGTTCGTGTTCTTCTCCAGCACGATCTGCTTGCCGGGGTTGAACACCGTGATCTTGTACGGGCCGGCCGACACCAGGTGCCGGAACTCATCCGGGGTGTTCGGCACGTACTTGTAGTACTCGACCGGCACGGCCGAGGCGAAGGTCATGCCCAGCAGGCTGATGAAGTCCGAGGCGGGCTTGGTCAGCGTGAACTGGATGGTGTAGTCGTCGAGCGCCTTGACACCGGAGATGTCGTGGCTGTTCTCGTAGTCCTCCATCCCCTTCGTGTCCTGCTGGAGCTTCTTGTTCTTCAGGTACGGGTCGCAGTACGCCTGCATGCCCTTGATGTTGGGCACGTAGTAGTTCGGCGCACCGACCGGGGAGGCCGGGTTGCACATGTGCTTGAAGGCCCGCACGAAGTCACCGGCGACCATCGGCCGCGCCGGCTGCGTGTCCCACATGATGCCCTGACGGACCTTGATCTTGTAGGTCAGCCCGTCCTTGCTGATGCCGCCGTTGTCCATGGTCGGCATCTCGGCCGCGGCGTCCGGCACCGGGGTGCTGGCGGCCTTGGGGTCCTTCGATGCCGGGTAGGCGAACAGCTGGCGCGCGTAAGTCCGCTGGAGGGCGCTCGACGTCGTGCTGTAGGCACTGGTCGGGTCCAGGTTGTCCTGACCGCCGGCACCGACGAGCTTCAGCGTGCCGCCCTTCTTGGGCTTGCCGTCATCCGAGCCGCCGCTGCCGCCGCTCCCACCGCCGCAGGCGGCAAGGCCGACAGCGAGCACGCCGATGGCGGCTGCTGCCTTTAGCCCCGTCGTTCTACCAGTCATGTACGCCCTCCTCCGGCCTTGCGGCCGTCTTACGCTATGGGGTCAAAGCATGCCGGGGCAGGCACGCCTCAAGGTGCGAGAACACCCTGAGCCGGAGTCACTGTCCAGCTCAGATTGGTAAAGAGTGGGACTGGTTACTCAACCGTTCAGATCGCGAGACAAGCCCGTGACAACGTGACGACACACCGTTAATGGGGCATCGCGCTACGTGTCGCAAAATGTTGGGGGAGTCTTGGTCGGCGTATCCGCTCCGGTCGAGGCCTTTCCTCTCTCGCATTCCCGTCGCGACAGGCGGCCGATGCTGTGAGCGCCCGGAATACGCCCTGGCGTTCTAGCAGGTCACGGCCGTCCATCAAGGGGATTGTAGGCCGGTCGTCCCAGAACGCGGACATCAGGAGGCCCGTACGCGGATCGCGTACGGGCCTCCTCGTGTGTCGCGCGGCGCCACCCACTCACATCCTCGGCGGTGGTGACGCTCCGCTCGCCCTCGTGGCTACCGCCAGTTAGCGTTACCGCTCGTGCCGCCGGTCGCGGTAGCTCCTCACTCGCTTCGCGGGCGGCTCGTACCTCACCACCCACTCCGCTCGCTCGTTCGCTACCGCTCCACCTTGCCGGAGATGAAGTCCTCGACGGCCTTGTGGGCCTCGTCGTCGTTGTACTGGACGGGCGGCGACTTCATGAAGTAGGAGCTCGCCGACAGGATCGGGCCGCCGATGCCGCGGTCCATGGCGATCTTCGCGGCGCGCACGGCGTCGATGATGACGCCGGCGGAGTTCGGGGAGTCCCAGACCTCGAGCTTGTACTCCAGGTTCAGCGGCGTGTCACCGAAGGACTTGCCCTCCAGGCGGACGTAGGCCCACTTGCGGTCGTCGAGCCACGGCACGTGGTCGGACGGGCCGATGTGCACGTCGGCCTTTGCCATCTCGTGCGGGATCTGCGACGTGACCGACTGGGTCTTGGAGATCTTCTTGGACTGGAGGCGCTTGCGCTCCAGCATGTTCATGAAGTCCATGTTGCCGCCGAAGTTGAGCTGGTACGTGCGCAGCAGCTCGACCCCGCGCTCCTCGAACAGGCGGGCCATCACGCGGTGCGTGATGGTGGCGCCCACCTGGGACTTGATGTCGTCGCCCACGATCGGGACGCCGGCGTCGGTGAACTTCTGGGCCCAGGCGGGGTCGCTGGCGATGAACACCGGCAGCGCGTTGACGAACGCGACCTTGGCGTCGATGGCGGCCTGCGCGTAGAAGCGGTCGGCCTCTTCGGAGCCCACCGGCAGGTACGACACGAGCACGTCGGCCCGGGTGTCCTTGAGCACCTGCACGACGTCCACCGGCGTCTCGTCGGACTCCTGGATGATCTCGCGGTAGTACTCGCCGAGACCGTCGAAGGTGTGGCCGCGCTGCACGGTCACGCCGGACGGCGGGACGTCGCAGATCTTGATCGTGTTGTTCTCGCTGGCCACGATCGCCTCGGACAGGTCACGGCCGACCTTCTTGGCGTCCACGTCGAACGCGGCGACGAACTCCACGTCACCGACGTGGTAGTCGCCGAACTGGACGTGCATCAGGCCGGGGACGCGGATGTCGGGCGAGGCGTCCTTGTAGTACTCGACTCCCTGGACGAGCGAGCTCGCGCAGTTGCCGACACCGACAATGGCGACGCGCACTGAACCCATGCGGGATGCTCCTTTTTTCTCTTGATGCCGGGACGCGCTCGCGTCTCTCAGCGGTTCTCTTCTTCTTGTTGCTGTGCGCGCTCGCGCCCGATCAGCTCGTTGAGCCACCGGACCTCGCGCTCGACCGACTCCAGCCCGTGCTGTTGCAGCTCGAGCGTGTAGTTGTCGACTCGCTCCCGAGTCCGGGCCAGCGCCGCGCGTACGCCCTCCAGCCGCTCCTCGAGGCGGCTGCGCCGGCCTTCGAGAATCCGCAGCCGTACGTCGGCGCGGGTGTGAGCGAAGAAGGCGAAATGCACTCCGAAGCCCTCGTCTTCCCAGGAGGCGGGGCCCGCCTCGGAGAGGAGCTCCTGCAGGCGCTCCTTTCCTTCAGCGGTGAGCTTGTACACGATCTTCGAGCGGCGGGTCGCGGCCGGCCGGACCGCCGCGGGCTCCTGGTCGTCCTCGATGATCAACCTCTGCGCGAGCAACTGCTTCAGGCAGGGGTAGAGCGAGCCGTAGGAGAAGGCACGGAACATGCCGAGCAGGGCGTTGAGCCGCTTGCGCAGCTCGTAGCCGTGCATCGGAGACTCGTGGAGCAGCCCGAGCACGGCGAGCTCGAGCTCGCCACCCTTGCCTCTCATGCGCCCCTCCGTTCGGCCACTTCCGTCCGACCACTCGCCTCGATGTATCGCTCGAATGTATCGAACCGATACATCAGAACGATACGGCGGCGGATGGACGGTCGCAAGCGCCCGCGTGCCGGGGCTTCCGGTGAAACCGGTGAGGGCGCGGGCCAGAGGCTGGGGCGACCCTTGCGGGACGTCGTACTCTGCTGGCATGTGGTCGCAGCGAATGGTCGTCGACTACGGGCTCGCCCGGCGGGCCACTCTGTCCGACCTGTTCTCCGGCGGGCTGACCGTCGACGACGCCTGCGACGCGCACCCGTACCTGCTGAGGGCCGCCAAGTACCACGGGGAGCCGACCGACAAGGAGTGTCCCGTCTGCCAGAAGGAGCGGCTCACCCATGTGACGTACGTCTATGGTGACCAGCTGGGCCGCTACGCCGGCCGGGTCAAGGCCACTCCGGAGCTCCAGCAGATGGCCCGCGAATTCGGAGAGTTCCGGGCGTATGTGGTCGAAGTATGCCAAAGTTGTGGCTGGAACCACTTGACTCTTTCGTACGTACTTGGACATGGGGAGACCAGCTCGGGCGAAGGTAGGACCGCACGCACGTAGCCGCGTTCCGGCGCGGAAACCCCACAGGCGGTCTCGTATGCCTGCCCGCCCCAGTACTGTCGGACGGATGTACGCCGTACCCCAGTGAACGAGGTCGCGTGAGTTACGGAAGCGATTACGGGCCAGAGTACGGGCAACGGGGAAACCAGAGGCCCACCCCGCCGACCCGGCCGCAGACGCCGGTCGGACGGTCGGATCGACCGTCGCTGCCCAGCGGCTCGCCGCAGGGCGGCGTCGAACGCTACGGGGGCCAGCAGCGCCGCCCCGGTGGCCCTCCGCGCCGTCCAGGCGGTCCCGGAGGCCCGGGCGGAGGCTCGGGCGGCCCGGGTGGTCCCGGTCGCCGGCGCGCCGGCGGTGGTGGCGGCGACGGAGGCCGTCGCGGGCCCCGCGGCAGGGTGCCGGAGAAAGAGGGCTGGCGGCGGTTCATGCCGTCGTGGAAGGTCGTCCTCGGCGTCATGGGCATCGGCACGCTCGCCTCGATCTGCATGGTCGGGGTCGCGTACGCGATGGTCAAGGTGCCCAAGGTGAACTCCGACGCGACGATCCAGGGCTCGACGATCTACTACAGCGACGGCAAGACCGTGCTGGGTAAGATCGGGTCTTCGCGGACGATCGTCCAGTTCGACCAGATCTCGCCGGCCATGCAGAACGCCGCGCTGGCCGCGGAGGACCGCAAGTTCTACTCCGAGTCGGCGATCTCCCCGACCGGCATCGCCCGTGCCATGGTCAACAACCTGTCCGGCGGTGACACGCAGGGTGGCTCGACCATCACTCAGCAGTACGTCAAGAACGCCTACTTGAACCAGCAGCGCACGATCACGCGTAAGTTCAAGGAGTTGTTCATCGCCGTCAAGGTCGGCAAGCAGCAGGACAAGAAGACGATCCTGCAGAACTACCTCAACACGATTTACTTCGGCCGCGGCGCGAACGGCATCGAGGCCGCGGCCCAGGCGTACTACGGCGTGCCCGCCAAAAACCTGACGATCCAGCAGGCGGCCGTCCTCGCGGCAGCGATCAAAGAACCGGACGACGGCTCGGGGACCTCGTACTACGACCCGCGCAGCACGGGCAAGAAGCGCGCCGACGCCGTCGGTCGCTACAACTTCGTTCTCAACGGCATGGTCAAGATGGGCCAGCTGTCCCCGCAGGACTACGCCAAGTACAAAGACCGTCCGGCGATGACGATCAAGTACAAGGAGGCCCAGACCTACGCCGGCCAGAGGGGTTACCTGATCCAGCGCACGAAGAACGTCATGCGCAACATGGGTATCTCCGAGGCGGATCTGCAGACCAAGGGCCTGAAGATCTACACCACGTGGGACCAGGGCATGCAGGCGAAGGCCAAGACGGTCGTGGAGCGCACCCTCACCGCCAACCACCTGCCCAGCGACACCCGTGTCGGTCTTGTCACGATCGATCCCAAGAACGGGGAGATCAAGGCGGCGTACGGCGGCAAGGACTACCTCAAGCGCTACTTCGACGACGCCTTCCAGTCGACGGCCCAGGTCGGTTCGGGCTTCAAGCCGTACGTGCTCGCCACCGCGCTGAGCCAGGGCATCGGGCTCAAGAGCCGGTTCGACGCGAGCGCGCCCGCGTGGATCGACACCAAGGGAGACCGCGTGTCGCAGGGCGGCGACGCGTTCCAGGTGCACAACGACGAGGGCAACCCCACGAACCCGATCGTCGACCTCGTCACGGCGACCCAGATGTCCTACAACACGGTCTACGTACCACTCGGCTTCAAGGCCGGCTCCGACAACGTCGAGAGCCTCGCGGAGAAGGCCGGGCTGCCCGACGAAGCCATGAAGCCGCACGTCGGCCAGGCCGGTTTCTTCCTGGGCCAGTCCTCGATGACCGTGCTGGACCAGGCGACCGGGTACGCCACGATGGCCAACGACGGCGAGTACATCCGCCCGCACACCATCCGCCGGGTTCTGGACTCCCAGAGTCACCCGTACATGCAGTCGAAGTGGAAGAACGTCGAGCACAGGCGGGCGTTCGACGCCGACGTCGCGCACGACACTCAGTACGCCATGCAGTCCGTGGTCAAGACGGGCGGCACCGGCTTCCGGGCCGCGCTGCCCGGCCGGCAGGTCGCCGGCAAGACCGGTACCACGAACGAGAACAAGGCCGCCTGGTTCAACGGCTTCACCCCGAAGCAACTGGTGACCTCGGTCGGGATGTGGCGATACGACGATGCGATCACCAAGGGCAAGCACAAGCGCGCCGGCCGCTACCTGCCGATGGTGGGCATCGGCGGTATCCCGAGGGTCAACGGTGGTGACTTCCCGGCGCGGATCTGGCACGACTACATGAGCGCCGTGCTGCAGGGCAAGGAGGCCACGACGTTCCCGCCGCCGGCGTACGTCGGCGACGACCAGGCCTTCGCCACGCCGAAGCCGAGCCCGGACCCGACCCCGTCGGACACCCCGACGCCGACCTGCCTGCCGAACCAGAACCCGATGAGGGACCACTGCAAGCCCGATGACGGCGGCGGCCAGAACCCGGACTGCACCATGCACCCGAACCGGCCGCAGTGTCCGGACAGCACGCCTCCGACGACGCCGACCTGTAACCCGCTCACGGGCTGCCACACGCCACCGGGCAAGGGCGGGGGCGGAGACGGGCAGGACACGAACGGCCGCGCCGCGCGGCCGATCGACGACGAATAGTCTGACGGTTCATGCAGGAGCCCCAGGTCACCGACGGGGCCGGAGGAGTCGCGCGCTCCTCCGGCCCCGCCGCCGTACGCACCGGACCATGGCACGCGGTGCCCGCGCTGTTCGCCACGACCGTCGTCGTCTCGGTCCTGGGGTACCTGCAGAAGATGCCCTGCCGTGGCGTCGGCTTCGACTTCGTGCCGACGGTGCGCAACGCCTGTTACACCGACATCTATCCGCTCTACTTCGGGCGCGGCCTCGCCGACGGCAAGATCCCCTATCTCGACAAGATCCCTGAGCCGGTCGAGTACCCCGTGCTCACCGGCGGGTTCATGCACGTCATGGCCGTGATCTCCCGCTGGTTCGGCGGCCCGGACGCCGTCTCGCGCGGCATGTGGTTCTACGACCTGACGGCCGTGGCGCTCATCCTCTGCGCCGTCGTCACCGTCATCGCCACCGCGTACGCCGCGGGGCGGCACGGCCTGCGCGCCGGCCTGCTCGTCGCCGCCTCGCCCGCGCTGCTGCTGTCGGCGTACATCAACTGGGACCTGCTCGCCGTCGCGCTGTCCGCGCTGGCGGTCACGGCCTGGGCGCGGCGGCACCACGCCACCGCGGGCGTGCTGCTCGGCCTCGGTGTGGCCGCCAAGTTCTATCCGCTGCTGTTCCTCGGCCCGCTGTTCCTGCTGTGCCTGCGCGCCGGCCGGTGGCGGGAGTTCGGCCGCATGCTCGCGGGGGCGGTCATCGCCTGGCTCGTCGTGAACGTGCCGATCATGCTCGCGGCCTTCGACAGCTGGAGCCGCTTCTACACCTTCAACCAGGAGCGCCCGGTCGACTGGGGATCGATCTTCTTCATGGCCGGGCGCAAGGGCATGTCCTCCGTCGACAACGTGCCGACGCTGAACCTCATGGGCGAGGCCGGGTTCGCGGTGCTGGCGCTGCTCATCGCCCTGCTCGTGCTGCTCGCGCCGCGACGGCCCCGGCTGCCGCAGGTGCTGTTCCTCGTGCTGGCGGCGTTCCTGCTCACCAACAAGGTGTGGTCGCCGCAGTACGTCCTCTGGCTGCTGCCCGTCATCGCGCTGGCCCGGCCCAAGCTGCCCGCCTACCTGCTGTGGCAGGCCGGAGAGATCGTCTACTTCTTCGGCATCTGGTGGTACCTGATGGCCGGATCGCTGGAGCAGCCGGGAATGGGCCTGTCCGACACGCTGTCGGCGGTGCTGTCCGGGCACGCGCCCGCCGGCGGCATCAACGACAACGTGTACTACATCGCCCTGCTCGCGCGGTTCCTCACCGTCCTGCTGCTCGCCGCGCTCGTCGTCGTCGACATCCTGGTCCCGCGGCTCGACGTCGTACGCCGCGACGGCGTCGACGACCCGGCCGGCGGTGTCCTCGACGGTGCGGAGGACCGGTTCGTGCTGCTCCGGCGTCCGGCACCCCGGGCAGCATGAGTGGCCGTTCGCACGGGTAAGGGCGCCGGCCTCGTCTCCGCCGTCGGTACCGACCGCGCCGCGCTGGGCGCGTGGGCCGGCACCCGCCTGGGCGTGCTCGTCCTCTCCGTCGCGGTCGCGGCCTACTGGTCGTACGGGGACCTGAAGGACTCCTTCCTCGACCGGTGGACGCAGTGGGACGTCGACCTGTTCATCGAGATCGCCAAGTACGGCTACCGGGGCGATCCGAGCCAGCCGCAGGACGCGGGTCTGCCGGCGTTCTTCCCCGGCCTTCCGATCCTGATCCGCGCCGTCCACTATGTGGTCCCGAGCTGGGAGCTGTCGGCGCTGCTGATCAGCCTCGTGGCCGGGGCGGTGGCGATGGTCGCCCTCGCCCGTCTCGCCCGCCTCACGGGCGGGGACGCGAAGGCCGTGGTGGCGTTGCTGCTCAGCCCGTACGCGGTGTTCCTGTTCGCGGGGTACTCCGAGGCGCTGTTCCTGGCCTTCGCGGTGCCCGCCTGGCTGCTGGCCCGGCAGCGCCGCTGGGAGCCGGCCGTCCTGTGCGCGATGGGGGCGACGTGCGTACGCGTCACCGGGATCTTCCTCGCGGCGGCGCTGATCGTGGAGTTCCTCGTGGCGGACCGGCGATGGCGGCTGACACCGTGGCTCGTGCTGCCGTTCACACCCGTGGCCGCCTACGCGCTCTACCAGTGGCGGCGTACGGGTGACTGGCTGGCGTGGCAGCACGCCCAGCAGGAGGGCTGGGGCCGGTCGATGGCCTGGCCATGGGACGCGTTCCGTACGACGTGGCAGGCGGCGTTCGGGGACCACAACGAGTTCACCGGGGCCTTCCGGGTGGAGATCGTCGCGGCGATCGTGGGCGTCGCCCTGACCTGCTGGCTGCTGGCCCGGCGCCGCTGGTCGGAGGCCGTCTATGTCGGGCTCCCGCTCGCCTCGCTCCTGACCTCGGCCTTCTACCTGTCGATCGGACGGGCGGCGCTGCTGTGGTGGCCGCTGTGGCTGGGCATCGGCAGGCTGCGGTGGCCGGCGTACCTGGTGGTGATCGTGGTGTTCGTGCCGCTGCTCACCGAGGAGGTCATTCTGTTCACCTCCGGGCACTGGGCCGGCTGAGGCTTCCGCACCGGGCGTCCGCGGGCGCATGATCGGGGTAGGGAGCTGCGAATGATCGAGGAACTGCTGACCGGGCGCCGGAAACCGGGCGTGCACTCGTGGGCCGCCGACCGGCGTGAGGCGGCCCGCGGCGTCACCGAGGCCGAGCGCGCGGGCTGGCGGGTGTTCTGGCTCGACGGCGCCGGCGTGCGCGACAAGCGGACGCTGCTGACGCGGTGTGCCGAGGAGTTCGCGCTGCCGTCGTACTTCGGGCACAACTGGGACGCGCTGCAGGACTCCCTACGCGACCTGTCCTGGACGCCGGCGAACTGCGGATACCTCGTGGTGTACGACCACTGGGGCGAGCTCGCGGACGCCGACCCGGCCGCGCACCGTACGCTCGTGGACGTCTTCGAGACCGCCGTCGCCCACTGGCGGGACACCGCCACGCCGATGGCCGTGCTGCTGCTGTCGCCCGCCGAGCCCGGGGCCGGCGATCTCTAGAGGTTGTCGCGGAGCCAGGCGATGTCGGCGGCCTGCCCGTCGCCGGGCGTCTCGACGATGACCGGCGCGCCGGCCTCGCGCACGACCTTCAGGATCAGGTCGGGGTCGATCTTGCCGTCGCCGAGGTTCGCGTGCCGGTCGGCGCCGGAGCCGAAGGCGTCACGGCTGTCGTTGCAGTGCACCAGGTCGATCCGGCCGGTGATCGCGCGGACCCGGTCGACGATGTCCGCCAGATCCTCGCCCGCCGCGTGCGCGTGGCAGGTGTCCAGGCAGAAGCCCACGTCGAAGCCGTCGAGGGCGTCCCACAGCCGCGCGATGCGTTCGAGCATGCGCGCCATGGCGTTGTCGCCGCCCGCGGTGTTCTCGATGAGCACCGGAATGGGGCACTCCATGCGCTCGAAGACCTTGCGCCAGTTGTCGAACCCGACCTGTGGATCGTCCTTCTTCAGCACGTGGCCGCCGTGCACGATCAGGCCCTTGGCGCCGATCTTCGCCGCGCCGTCGAGCTGCTGGGCGAGGATCTTGCGGCTCGGGATCCGGATGCGGTTGTTCGAGGTCGCGACGTTGACGACGTACGGAGCGTGGACGTAGACGTCCACGTCGGAGTCGCGGATCGCCTCGTGACTCTCCGGCAGCACGGGGGCCTTCCACCCCTGCGGGTCGCCGAGGAAGAACTGCACGGCCTCCGCCTTCTTGGCGGCGGCGGAGGCGAGAGGGTCGGTCTGGTCCACGTGGGCTCCGATACGCACCATGGCGACGAGCCTACGCGCAAGAGACCGCCCGGAGCCCCATGCTTGCCGCGAGGAGCGCCGGACGGTCGCTCAGATCATGAACCCGCCGTGCCGGAGCCCGAGTCCGAGGCCCAGGAACGCCAGCCCGAGGCCGATGACGTTGACCCAGCGTTCGGCTGTCGTCGCCGAGACCAGCTGGGAGTACAGGCCGAAGACCACGGTCACGATGCCGACGCAGACCGCGATGAAGTGCGTGGGATGCACGGCGCCGCACACGAACGCGATCACCCCGCCGACGATCGTGACGAACGCGAGCGACGCCTCGCGCTGGTACTCGTGCGGGTGGGCCCGGTGGTGCACCGGCCGCTGGTGGGGGGTGTGGACGTCGGTGGCGCCGTTGTCCGCGGCGGTGTGGTCGCGGGGTCGCCGATGTTGATGCCTGGACAGAACGTTCCGCATGGTTTTCTTTCCCCCCGTGATTCGTCCGTTTTCGGGGTGATTCCCGCGGTGGCCTGGGCCCATGTCGGTGTGGGCGGGCCCGATTCTGTCCGACCCACCCGATACCCTCGAACGTGGTTTCGAACGGAGGCCTGAGATGATGACCCGCGACCTGACGGCCGTCGACGACGTCGAGCTGATCGAGGAGCTGTCCCTGCTGACCACCCAGACCGCGCGCATGCGGTCACGGATGGCCGACATCATGTCCGAGCTCGACCGGCGCAGGGCGAGCTAGTCCTCGCGTCCCGGACGATTGAGCTGCTCGTTGTTGGTAGCCTGTGTCGATCGCGCGGAGCCGATCCGCGACGAGACGCAAGGCCCTCCTGTCACGGAGAGACCGTGACCGCACCAGTCCAAAGGAGGTTGGGACTCGCATGCGTCGTTATGAGCTCATGGTCATCCTCGACCCCAACACCGAAGAGCGCACTGTCGCTCCGTCGCTCGACCAGTTCCTCACCGTCGTGAAGAGCGACGGCGGCAGCGTCGAGAAGGTCGACGTCTGGGGCCGCCGGCGCCTTTCGTACGACATCGACAAGAAGTCCGAGGGCGTCTACGCGGTGATCGACCTGACGGCCACCCCCGCCACGGTCAAAGAACTCGACCGGCAGCTGAACCTTCAGGACACCGTCCTGCGTACGAAGGTCATCCGGCCCGAGGCTCACTGAGTCTTCCGGCCGCCCACGTAATCCGAATCTGTTAGCTGGAGAGCCGCATGGCAGCAGGCGACACCCAGATCACGATCGTCGGCAACCTCGTCGACGATCCGGAACTGCGCTTCACCCCCAACGGCCAGGCGGTCGCGCGCTTCCGCGTGGCCTCCACCCCACGTTTCCGCGACCAGCAGTCCGGTGAGTGGAAGGACGGCGAGAGCCTCTTCCTCACCTGCAACGTCTGGCGGCAGGCGGCCGAGAACGTCGCCGAGAGCCTCCAGCGGGGCATGCGGGTGATCGTGCAGGGCCGGCTCCGGCAGCGGTCGTACGAGACCCGCGAGGGTGAGAAGCGCACCGTGTACGAGGTCGAGGCCGACGAGGTCGGTCCGTCCCTGAAGAGCGCCACCGCGAAGGTCAACAAGACCCAGCGGCAGGGCGGCGGGGGCGGCGGCTTCGGTGGCGGCGGCGGTGGCGGCCAGGGCGGCGGCGGCTTCGGCGGCGGCAACCAGGGCGGCGGCTTCGGCGGCGGCCAGGGTGGCGGCGGCGGTTTCGGCGGGGGCAACCAGCCCGCCGACGACCCGTGGGCCACCGGAGGCGGCGGCGGAGGATTCTCCGACGACCCGCCGTTCTAGCCCCTGCGACACCTCTCATCATCCAACCGACCATTCCCGCGCGAGCGGGGCTCTCCTAGGAGGAGCACCACGATGGCGAAACCGGCACCACGCAAGCCGAAGAAGAAGGTTTGCCTGTTCTGCCAGGAGAAACTCTCCTACGTCGACTACAAGGACACGGCGCTGCTGCGCAAGTTCATCTCCGACCGCGGCAAGATCCGCGCTCGCCGGGTGACGGGCAACTGCACCCAGCACCAGCGCGACGTCGCCACCGCGATCAAGAACGCCCGCGAGATGGCGCTGCTGCCGTACACCAGCACGGCTCGCTGAGAAGGGAGACACTGATCATGAAGCTCATCCTGACTCAGCAGGTCTCCGGGCTCGGTGCCCCGGGCGAGGTCGTCGAGGTCAAGGACGGCTACGGCCGTAACTACCTGATCCCGCGCGGCTTCGCCATGCAGTGGACCCGTGGCGCGGAGAAGCAGATCGCCTCGATCCGCAAGGCGCGCGCCGCCCGCGAGATCGCCAGCATCGAGCAGGCGGAGTCCATCCGCGGCGAGCTCGAGCGCCTCAAGGTCCGCCTGCGCACCCGCGCCGGTGAGAGCGGCCGCCTGTTCGGCGCCGTGACTCCGGCCGACATCGCGGGCGCGGTGAAGGCGGCGGGCGGCCCGGAGCTGGACAAGCGCCGCATCGAGGTCGCCAACCCCATCAAGACGGTCGGCGCCCACTCGGTCGCCGTCCGCCTGCACTCCGAGGTCAGCGCCAAAATCAACATCGAGGTCCTCGCCGGCTGACAGCCGACAGCACCTCATCGAAGGGCCGGGTCCCCGAACGGACCCGGCCTTTCGCCTGCCCCCACCCAGCGAACGCCACGGCCACCGCAGTGCGGCCACCGCCGTCCAGGACATGCTCCGCGGCGCTGTGCCGATCGGCACGGAACCGTGCCCGGTGGTCATGGACCTGTCCACGGCACCGCCCCGGTTCGGGCGGTGGCTGTGGGCGGAGGTGCTGATGGGCGGGGCTTGTCGTTCGGTGGTGGACGTCACGGTCGCCGGCAGTGCGGTCGGCGCCGTCCGGAGCGTGCTGCGCGGCGCTGTGCCGATCGGCACGGAACCGTGCCGGTGGTCATCGACCTGTCCACGACACCGCCCCGGTTCGGCGGCGGCTGTGGGCGGAGGTGCTGATGGGCGGGGCTTGTCGTTCGGTGGTGGACGTCACGGTCGCCGGTAGTACGGTCGGCGCCGCCCGGAGCGTGCTGCGCGGCGCTGTGTCGATCGGCCCCGGGCCGTGCCTGGTGGTCATCGACCTGCCCACGACGCGGTCCGGTTCCGCGTCGGTTGCTGGTGCAGGTGGTGCCGGGCGGGGGGTTTCGGTTCGGCGGAGTCTTCGCCACGTACCGGTCGAGGCACCGCATCGTTGGGTGACCTTGGATCCGCGGCGTTCGACGAGAGCACGGAGCCCCGCGAGCCGCCCGGCACCTTCCGCGTGCCCGGAAGGTTGTTCTCCACAGCCTGTGGAAAACCTGTCGGGAGTGGCGGCCTGAGACGGGTGGAACGCCGCGAGGCCGTGGCGTGACATTCCCGCTGTCCGCAGCGGGGAAACGATGCCGCAGACCAGCCGGAGCCCTGGGCCGAGACGTGTTCGGCAGATCGATCGCTCCGCAGGACGTAGGTCGTGCACTCTGCGGAACATCCCGCTTTCAGCCGACTTGATGCTCGCCTACGACCCCTGCGGCAAGGTACGCCTCCGCGCGCCGGTGTATCGCAGGTCGCGATGAAGGTGGAGAAGGCGACCGCAGGGTGATTCTTCCGGGTTGGGTGGCTCCTCGGCCCAGGGACGCACAGCCTACGGAAGGGCTGTGGGTAACTCTGCCGTGGGTTGTGGATAACTCCGCGTCGCTCCCTGCGAAGCGTGCCAACACGCCGGTCGTCGCCGCCCCGTCAACCCGCGTTACCAGGGCGGTGCCGTATTCCCCGCGAATGGGGTTCCGGTGGGGCCGTTTTCGGGTTTATCCGTCGTTCCACGTGAAACGCCCTCGCTGGATGTGCTCGCATTTTGTGATCACGCGGTTACGCTGGCGGTCAGTCGCGGACCGGGGGTGATCGCGATCGGCGCCGAGGGGATACTCCGCCGGCATCTGCTGCGTACGGCTATCGGAGTCGCCGCTGCGGATGTGATGCTTGCCGGGGGTTCCCTGCGAGCGAATGCGGACGGTATGCCGAAGGTCTACACGCGGAAGGACTGGGGTGCGGTCGCGCCGAAGCGGCCGCCTCGTGTGCTGGATCGGCCGCCGGACCACATCATCGTCCATCACACCGCCTCGCCGAACGTGAGTGACACCTCGCGGGCGCACGCGTTCGCGTTGTCGCGGCAGATCCAGCGGTTTCACATGGAGTCGCGGCACTGGGACGACATCGGAGAACAGCTGACGATCAGCCGTGGCGGCTACGTCATGGAGGGCCGGGCGGGCGCCCTGGCGGCCATCGGACGGAACGAGCTCGTCGTCGGCGCGCAGTCGCTGCACCACAACCAGCACACCCTCGGCATCGAGAACGAAGGCACGTACCTCAAGGACGACGTGCCCGTGAAGCTGTGGCGGTCACTGGTCGAGGTCTGCGCCTGGCTGTGCACGGCCCACAACCTCGATCCCGCCACCGCGATCGTCGGTCACCGCGACTACAACGACACCGACTGCCCCGGTGACGTGCTCTATCGCCGGCTGCCCCGCCTCCGCAAGGAGGTCGCCCGCAAGCTCGGCTCCGACGCCGGCCCTCCGGAGGACGACGACGCCGACTCGGAGGCCAGCCGGCGCGCCTTCCTGGCGCAGCACCGGCATCGAGGCGGCAAGCACCGGCACTAGGGTCTGCCCGGTGGACCGACACCGGCACGGTTCGAAACTCGGTTGCGGTCTCTGACCGAGTCGACCCATGCTGGCGGCCATGCTGATCCGAGAGGCGTTGCCGCACGACTGGCCCACGATGTGGGCGTTCATGGAGGGCATCGTCCGGGCCGGTGAGACGTTCTCATGGGATCGGGACACCACCGAATCCCAGGCCAGGCAGATGTGGTTCCCCGAGCCTCCGGGGCGCACCTTCGTCGCGGTGGACGCGGCCGGGACCGTTCTGGGTACGGCCAACAGCGTTCGCAACCACCGTGGCGGCGCAGCCCACATCTCCAGCGCGAGCTTCATGGTCGATCCGCGCCACTCCGGCCAGGGCGTCGGACGGGCGCTCGGCGAGCATGTCCTGGCGCAGGCGCGCAAGGACGGCTTTCGAGCGATGCAGTTCAACGCCGTGGTGGAGACCAACACCCGGGCGGTGGCGCTGTGGAGGTCACTAGGTGTTCTGTCCCGTGAGGTTGGGGATGCGGCTGGCGGGTGGTCGGCCTCCTAGCGCGGTGTGTGCGCGGTGGTGATTGTAGGTGTGCAGCCACTCGGGGAAGGCTTGGCGTCGTTCGGTCTCTGACCG
>NZ_BSTJ01000008.1 GCF_030269445.1 Actinoallomurus iriomotensis | reverse complement strand
GGGACGGGCTCTTGAAGGACCTGACCTGGACCGTGAACCTTTTGCGGGCGATGGCCGCGGGTCTGGTGGTGGCCGGGGGGACGTACCGGGAGGCGGACGGGACGATCGCGGAGGGGCTGGGCGGGCCTGGCCCGGCCGGGCAGGATCCGCCCCGGTGGGCACGGATGCCGGAGTCCTACGTCCTGCCGCCGGTCCCGGGCGGCCTGCCGGCCGCGGCGCCTGCGCCGGATGTGTGGGCCTGGGCCGAGAAGGTACTGGGATGGTGCGGGGTGCCGGTCGCCTGGCCCGAGGGGGACCTGACCGCGCTGGCCGATCTGCGCGATGCCGCGCTGTCGATGAAGAGCGTGCTCGACCAGGTGGCCGAGGAGGTGGCCGGGCACGCCAGACGGGTCGGTGACGGATCCGGCGCGGCGACCGAGGCGTTCACCGCGACCGCCAACGTGGTGCACGGCGAATCCGGCCTGCTGAAGTCCCTCGCGCACCGGTGCGGGGAACTGGCACGCTACTGCGACGACAGCCGGCGCGCGATCATCAGCGCAC
Organism: Actinoallomurus iriomotensis; assembly: GCF_030269445.1. Lineage (GTDB taxonomy): Bacteria > Actinomycetota > Actinomycetes > Streptosporangiales > Streptosporangiaceae > Actinoallomurus > Actinoallomurus iriomotensis. Next base: position 572,401 of record NZ_BSTJ01000008.1, on the reverse strand, counting down.
GGTGGCAGTGCGTCGCCACGGCCGTGTTCGTGGTGGCGCTGACCCTGCTCGCGGGTGCGCTGGGCCGCTGGATCGAGGGCCTGGTCGCGCGGTTGATCAAGCTGGAGGGCGCGGCGCTGTGGATCGCGCTGCGGGTGATCCGGGACGCGGTACTGGGAATGGCGTTCACGGCCGGGACCGGGGAGATCGGTCTGCTGTTCCACGGCGACGGCCTTGATTTCGGTGCGCTCGCCCGCCTGGCGCTGGAAGGACTCCTCGTCGGAGGGCTGACCGGCTTCGCCGTCCACGGGGCGCTGCCGGCCCTGCTACGGCGGTCCCCGGCGCTGGAATGGCTGTCGCGGTGGAGCCGGTCCCCCGGCGCACGAGGAGTCACCACCCGGTACGCCCTGTCCGGAAGCGCCGGCACCGCCGCGATCTGGACCGCCGGAGGACTCACCGGCCACGGCTGGGGTCTGGACCAGCTCCAAGACTCCGCCAAATACGGCTTCGGCATGGCTTTGACCGGCACCGGAACCGAACTGGCCGGCCGCCTCTTCCACCACTCCCCATCCGCACCACCGGCGAGCGGACCGGTCCACAGCACGGCACCCGGTCCGCTCGACGGCCCGGCCATCGCGGGGCTCGGCGGCGTCCACGACCACCCGCTGAGCGCTGGCCACGATCACGTGGTGAGCCCCGGCGACCTCACCGCCAGACTCGATGCCGGGGCCGGAGCCCCCCATCTCCAAGACGTCCCAGAGGCCTTCCCCGAAACGATGACCGTCCAGGACCTGCGAACCGAGATGGCCGCCGGCCGGCTGACCTCAGAAGAACTGACGCAGCGGTGCCTGGCCCGCATCGACGCGATGAATAAGGAACTGGGCGCCGTCATACCGGGCTCACTGAACCGGGACGCGGTCCTCGCCCAGGCCCGCGAGGCCGACCGGGTCCGCGCCTCCGGCGTCGACCTCGGCCCGCTACACGGCATCCCCGTCCTGGTCAAGGACAACATCGACACCCGTGACCTGCCCACCACCGCCGGCTCCCTCGCCCTGCTGCACAACAAACCCTACGCGGACGCCGAAGTGGTCACCCAACTCCGCGACGCCGGCGCGATCATCCTCGGCAAGACGAACCTGTCCGAATGGGCCAACTTTCGTTCGGACACCCCCCGGCACGGCTGGAGCGCGACCGGCGGCCAGACCAGGAACCCCTACGTCCTCGACCGCAGCCCGTCCGGGTCCTCCAGCGGCTCCGCGGTGGCGGCCGCCACCGGCATGGCGCCCATCACCCTCGGCACAGAGACCGCCGGCTCCATCGTCTCTCCCGCGGCGATGAACGGCGTGGTGGGTTTCAAACCTTCTTTGTGGCGGGTCAGCCCGCACGGCGTCGTGCCGGTCTCACTCTTCCAGGACACCGTCGGGCCGATCACCCGTAACGTGGCCGACGCCGCCGCGGTCTTCGAGGCCATCGCGACCACGTCCGAGCCGATCCGCCTGAGCCCCGACCTGCCACCGGGAACGAGGATCGGCGTGTGGCGTCGGGACGGAAACCATCCCGAGGTGGACCGTGTCCTCGCAGAGGTGGTCGAAAGCCTCCACGAACTGGGCGCCACCACGGTCACCGTCGACCTGCCCCTCCCCAACACATGGGTCGTGCTGCCGTACGAGTTCAAGCAGGCCATCAACAGCTACCTGGCCACGACCGGCGGCGAACACCCACGCGACCTCGCCGAACTGATCGCCTTCACCCGAGATCACCCCGGCGAACGATCCTCAGACTTCGGGCAGGCCGTGTTCGAACGGGCCCAGGACACGGACACGGACACGGTGCTCTCCATACACGAGCACGACGAGAGGCGCCAGAACATCACCGAGCAGGCCCGTCACCACCTCGACCGCATCCTCGACACGCACCACCTGGACGCGATCGTCGCCCCGACCATCTCGCCCTCCACCAGGATCCTCGACAACAACGGTTCCTGGAACGGCACCTGCGGCCCTGCGGCCGTCGCCGGATACCCGAACATCAACGTCCCGGCCGGGTTCGCCGAAGGCGATCTCCCCATAGGCGTCTCCTTCATGGGACACCAGAACGCCGACGAGAAGATCCTCAGCCTGGCCTACGCCTTCGAACAGGCCACCCAAGCCCGCCGCCCCCCGAAATACCTCCCCACCCTCCCCAAATAAGCCAGAAGCCCAGAAGGCGGCATCACGAACGTTCCAGCCCCAGAGGGGGGCTACCAGCCCCGGCGACGGCCGGTCCGGCCGGTCCTCAGGGCACGCGGTCGAGGCGGCAGTCGTCTCGGTCGTTCATCTTGTTGGCCAGGACCGGGTATCCGGCCGCGCGGTCGGCGTGCACGAACACCTCCGGGAGATGGCCGTGGTCCTCGGCGTACGCCGCGGCGGTCTCGCACAGGGCGATGGCCGTACGGGAGTTCGCGTCGGAGGCGGGCAGGTCGGTGTAGACGCGCAGCATGGGGCCGGTCCAGATCACCTCGGTGACGTGCGCGGCGCGCGTCGGGTCCTGCTGCCGGTAGAAGGCCAGGGCGGCCAGGTCGCCGGGCCGCACGGGGCGTGACCGCGCGACGGGCGCCTGGGCGGACCGGCCACCGAGGACGTTCGCCGCGGCGGCCTTCGGCACGGTGTCCGGCCGATGCGTGTCCGCCGGGGCCAGCGTGACGAACGCGGCCACGGCACCGGTCAGGGTCATGAACAAGCCCGCGGCCACGACGATCCGCGTGCGCCGCCGCGACAGGGCCGCGCGTACGGCGCTCACCGCGCCCGGTAGGCGCGCGTGCCGTCCCCTTATTCGCCGTGCTCCGTTCACCCTGCTCCTCCGGCTCCCCCGGGCCCGCGGCGGTCGCCGCGTCACGGATCCTCGTGCACGGCCGGTACGCCGGGTGCCGCCGATGGCGAAGTCTTTACCGGCGGAACAGGGGTCTGTCCCTCAGGGAAGGGCGGCGACGAGCTCGGTGACCGGCTTGCGGGAGCCGGTGTAGAACGGCGTCTCCTCGCGGACGTGCCGGCGCGTCTCCGAGCCCCGCAGGTGACGCATCAGGTCGACGATGCGGTACAGCTCGTCGCCCTCGAAGGCGAGGATCCACTCGTAGTCGCCCAGAGCGAACGAGGACACCGTGTTGGCCCGCACGTCGGGGTACTCCCGTGCCATCCGGCCGTGCTCGGCGAGCAGTGCCCGCCGCTCCTCGTCCGGCAGCAGGTACCACTCGTAGGAGCGGACGAAGGGGTACACGCAGACGTACGCGCGGGCCTGCTCCTCGGCGAGGAACGCCGGGACGTGGCTCTTGTTGAACTCCGCCGGGCGGTGCAGCGCCATCACCGACCACACCGGCTCCGACGCCCGGCCCAGCGTCGTACGGCGGAACCGGTTGTAGATCTCCTGGAGGTCGTCGGAGGACGGCGCGTGCCACCAGAACATGTAGTCGGCGTCGGCCCGCAGGCCGGCCACGTCGTACACCCCACGGGTCGTGACGTCCTTGGCCGCGGCCTGTTCGAGCAGGTCCTCGACCTCGCGGGCGACCGCGTCGCGGTCGGCGTCGGCGAGGTTGCGCACCCGGAAGACCGACCACATGGTGTAGCGGATCACCTGGTTGAGGTCGCGTGCCTTCGGCTTGTCGCCACTCACGGTCAGTTCCCCTTCTGCTCCGGCACCGGCCGACGTCGCCCGGTCGTCTTCGATTCTCCCCGACTCTTCAGGTCCCCCGTCACCCGGGCCACCGCCGCGCGGGCCGACGCGATGCACGCCGGGACGCCCACGCCGTCGTACGCGGCACCGCACACCGCGAGGCCCGGCGCGCCGGCGACGGCGCCGCGGATCCGCGCGACCCGGTCGAGGTGGCCGACGGAGTACTGCGGGAGCGAGCCGCCCCAGCGGGTGACCCGGCTGTCGACGGGCAGTTCGGTCACCCCGGTCGTCCGGGCCAGCTCGGTCATGGCCAGGGCCTTCAGCTCCTCGTCGGGGCGCTGGAGGACCTGTTCCTCGCCGTACCGGCCGATCGAGCAGCGGACGACCACCACGCCGGGCGCGTCGTCGAGGAGGTGCGGCCACTTGGTGGTGCTGAACGTGACCGCCTTGACGCCGTCGGACTCCACGGCGGGCACGAGGTAGCCGCTCCGGCGCGGTGGCCGCGGGAACGCCGTGGCGGAGTAGGCCAGAGTGACGATCGCCATGCTGGCGTACCCGATCCGCCCCAGCTCGGCCGATGCCGCGGGCACCTCCTCCTGCAGGAGCCGCCGGGCCGCGCGCGCCGGCACCGCGAGGATGACCGCGTCGGCCTCGACCAGTTCCGGCTCCCGCGCGGGGCCGACGGTGAGCCGCCAGCCCTCCGGCCCGCGGCGCAGCTCGCGCACCATCGTCTCCGTGCGCAGGGTGACGTCCAGGTCGGTGACCCGGCTCGCGAGGGACTGCGCGAACGCGCCCATGCCACCGGTGAGCGTGGTGAACACCGGGCCCGAGCTCGCCGGCGCGGCCTCGCGTACGGCGCGGGCCGCGGCGATCAGCGATCGGTGGGTCCGCGCCGCGTCGGCCAGGCCCGGCATCGTCGCCTCGAAGGACAGGTCGTCGGCCCGCCCGGCGTACACCCCGCCCAGCAGCGGCTCGACCAGCCGGTCCACCACCTCGGCGCCCATCCGCGCGCCGACCAGGCCGGCGACGGACACGTCCTCTCCGCGGGGGGTGGCGGGGCGTACGAGGTCGAGCGGGACGCGGGCCATCCCGGCGGCCGACAGCACGCCGGAGCGGGCCAGCGCGACCAGGTCGGCGGGGACGCCCATGATGTGTCCGGAGGGCATGTCGTGGAGCGCGCCGCGGCTCCAGATCGCCGAGGAGGTCGTCCCGGGGAAGGCCAGCCGGTCGCCGATGCCCAGCTCGCGGACGAGCTCCAGCCCCTCGGGCCGCCGCGCGAGCATCGCCTCGGCGCCCTCGTCCACCGCCAGGCCGGCGACCTCGCTGACGCGGAGCTTGCCGCCGACGTCGGCGGAACCCTCCAGGAGCGTGACGCGGGCTCCGCCCTTGGCGGCGTGGTACGCGGCGGTCAGCCCGGCGATCCCGCCGCCGACGACGGCGACGTGGGCACGGGTCGGCGCATCGGTCATGGCTCCACGATCCCAGAGCCTTCGCCCGGCCGGCACACCACCCGTCCCTGACACGGGTGCCGTGACCTGGGCGCGTCGTCATCGTGATCCGATCGCGACGGCCGCCCCGCGAACGGTGACGTACGTCACGACGTCCCAGTCATATGAGACCGTTCATCGTCGTATCGGCCGCCGCGCTCGTCCTCCTCACGGCCTGCTCCGGCGCCGACAACGGAGCATCCGCCGGCTCGGGCGGCCGCGCCGCCGTCGCGCGCGCACCGAGCAAAGAGGCCGACGCCGCGGGCCGGGCGCAGAACGTGCGCCTCGCGCCCACCCAGGCCATCGTCTACACCGCGGACCTCACGATGCGGTCCGGCGACGTCACCGGCGCCGCGGGCCGGGCGAAGAGCGTGGTCGCCGCCGCGGGCGGCTACGTCGGCAACGAGAACGCGACCGAGAACCCCGGCTCGCGCCCGTCGGCCACGATCACCTTCAAGATCCCGTCGGCGCGGTACCAGGGCGTGCTGGACCAGCTCGCGTCCTCGCGCATCGGCACCCGCGTCTCGCTGCGGCAGCAGGCCGATGACGTGACCCAGGAGGTCGCCGACGTCGACAGCCGGGTCAAGTCGGCCAAAGCGACCCTGGCGTCGTTCCGGAAGCTGCTCGACAAGGCCTCCGACGTCGACGACATCGTGCAGCTGGAACAGGAGATCGCCAGCCGGGAGTCCGACCTTGAGTCCCTGCAGGCACGCCAGAAGTCACTGGCCTCCCAGACGAGCTACGCCACCGTGACGCTGCGGCTGGAGGGCACGACGCCGACGCGCCGCGAACATCACCGGTCGACGGGCTTCTCGGGCGGCGTGTCGTCGGGCTGGCACGCGTTCACGGTGTTCGTGAAGGGACTGGCGCTCGTGGTCGGCTGGCTCCTGCCGTTCGCCGGCCTCGCCGCGGTGATCGGCCTGCCGGCCTGGTGGCTGTGGCGCCGCCGCCGTTCGTCCGGGTCGAGCGCCGCCTGACCGTACGCCCCGGCCCGCCCCGGGGCGGTCAGCGCGCCTGGGCGTGGACGGCGGACTCCTCGTGGACCAGGTCGGCGAGGCGGGCCAGCACGCCCGGGTCGGTCGACGGGAGCACCCCGTGGCCCAGGTTGAACACGTGGCCCTCCGCCGTACGGCCCTGGGCGAGGACCTCGCGGGCGCGTTCGGCCGCGACCTCCCACGGGGCCAGCAGGATGGCCGGGTCGAGGTTGCCCTGCAGGGCCTTGCCGGCGTCGACGCGGCGTACGGCATCGTCGAGCGGGACCCGCCAGTCGACGCCGACCACGTCAGCGCCCGCCTCTCCCATCAGCCCCAGGAGCTCGCCCGTGCCGACGCCGAAGTGGATGCGCGGCACGCCGTACGGCTCCAGGGCGGAGAAGATCTTTTCGCTGTGCGGCAGCACCGACCGCCGGTAGTCGGCCGGCGCCACGCCGCCGACCCACGAGTCGAACAGCTGGATCGCCCGCGCGCCCGCCTCGACCTGCACCTTCAGGTAGGCGATCGCGATGTCGGCGAGGCGGTCGAGCAGCCGCGCCCACAGCTCCGGCTCGCCGTACATCATCGCCTTGGTGCGCTCGTGGTTCTTCGACGGGCCGCCTTCGATCAGGTAGGAGGCCAGGGTGAACGGCCCGCCGGCGAAGCCGATCAGCGGGATGTCGCCCAGCTCGGCGTCGAGGGAGCGCACCGCCTCGGTGACGTAGGGCACGTCCTCCGGCGTCAGGGGGCGCAGGCGGCCGACCGCGGCGGCGTCGTGGATCGGGTCGGCGATCACCGGGCCGACGCCCGGCTTGATGTCCAAGTCGACGCCGATGGCCTTGAGCGGCACCACGATGTCGCTGAAGAAGATGGCCGCGTCCACCGCGTAGCGGCGCAGCGGCTGCATCGTGATCTCCACGATCAGGTCGGGGATCGTGCACGCCTCGAGCATCGGGACGGTGCCTCGTGCCTCGCGGTACTCCGGGAGCGACCGGCCGGCCTGCCGCATGAACCACACCGGCGTGTGCGGCACCGGCAGCCGGCGGCACGCGTTGAGGAACGGGCCGTCGCGGCGGGCGGCGGGCAGGTTCGCACGGCCGTTGTCCGGCCTGGTCTCCGGTGCTGCGCCGGGCCGCGGAGCGGCGCCGTTCTGGGGGTTCTCGACGTCGGGCACACTTGGATGGTCCCACGAAACATCGCAGGCCGGGCCGGTACCCCCAAGTCCGTACGGCGACAAGGGCCGCACGTCCGTTATGAGAATCTTCGGGACACGCCGAGCGACATCCCGCGATCGTGCCGGGCGGCATGCGAGCGTGTGAACGCTCCACCCCGAAGCCGAGTTGAGGGAGGCTGTCAGCGGATGACCCTCACCCGTCACTGCTCCGTCTGTGATGACGAACGCGTCTTCGAGCAGCCGCCGTGCGACGAAGGTCACGGCGTCGACTGCCCCGATCTGATGTGCTCGGTGTGCGGCACGGCGATCGTGATCGGCGATGCCCCCGAGATGCCGGTGATCATTCGGTCCCAGGCCGCGTAGGACCACCCCGTACCATGCGTCCCCTTCTCCCCACCGAGGACATGCGTCCGGCGGATCGCCCGGTGGACCGATGACTCCCCGGGACGCGCGCCCGCCGGAGCCGTTCCGGCGAGCCGTCGAGACCATGCGCGCGTTCGTCGAGGCAGAGCCGGCCCGCTCGGAGCTCGTGATCGAGGACATGCCGGCGCCGCAGCGCCTGGCGCCGTACGCCGCGGCGATCATGGCGACCGTCTACCGCGAGGACGACAGCGAGCTGGGCGTCGGCCGGCTCATCCTGCTGTACGACCCCGAGGGTCAGCGCGGCTGGCACGGCGACTTCCGCGTGGTCGCCTACGTCCGCGCCGACCTGGAGCCGGAGATCGCGGCCGATCCGCTGATCGGCCCGGTCGGCTGGAGCTGGCTGACGGAGGCCCTCGACCAGCGCGGCGCGGGCTACAAGGCCGCCTCCGGGACGATCACCCGGGCGGTCTCGGAGAGCTTCGGCGACAAGAACGACGACCCTGAGACCACCGAACTCGAGCTGCGGGCTTCCTGGTCACCGACGGACGGGGACATGTCCGGGCATATCAACGCCTGGTGTGATGTTCTGTGTCTTGCGGCTGGATTGCCGCCGGCGGGAGTCACCTCCCTGCCTGGTCCAGGTGTTTGACGACGTACGGTAGGCGCGTGGGATTGTCGGAAGCAGAAGTAGTACCTCTCCTCGAACCACGGGAAGGCATCCCCCCGGTCTGTGAGAGCGCGCATGCGCTGGCCGCGGCGGTCGAGCGGCTCGCCGGGGGCGAGGGGCCGGTGGCGGTCGACGCCGAGCGTGCCTCGGGCTATCGCTACGGGCAGCGCGCCTACCTGGTGCAGCTCCGCCGCAGGGGCGCCGGAACGGTCCTCGTCGACCCCGTGCCCTGCTCGGACCTGTGCGAGCTGAACAACGCGCTCGCCGACACCGAGATGGTCCTGCACGCCGCCACCCAGGATCTGCCGTGCCTCTCGGAGCTCGGTCTCGTACCGGGCCGGCTGTTCGACACCGAGCTGGCCGGCCGGCTGCTCGGCTACCCCCGTGTGGGGCTGGGCACCATGGTCGAGACCGTGCTGGGCTTCACCCTCGAGAAGGGTCATTCGGCCGCCGACTGGTCCACGCGCCCGCTGCCCGCCGACTGGCTGCGGTACGCCGCGCTCGACGTCGAGCTCCTCGTCGAGCTCCGTGACGCGCTGCGCACCGAGCTGGACGAGGCGGGCAAGCTCGCCTGGGCCGAGGAGGAGTTCGCCGCGATCCTGGCCGCGCCGCCCAAGGAGCCCCGCCAAGACCCCTGGCGCCGCACCTCCGGCATCCACCGGCTGCGCACCCGGCGCGGCCTGGCGGTCGTACGGGAGATGTGGACGACGCGCGACCGGATCGCCCGCGAGCGCGACCTGTCCCCCGGGCGCGTCCTGCCCGACGCGGCCATCATCGAGGCCGCGCTCCAGCTCCCGCGCACGCCCGACGACCTGGCCGCGCTGCCGGCGTTCCGCGGGCGCAACCCCCGGCGGCACGCGGCGGCGTGGTTCCGCGCCGTGCAGAAGGGCCGTACGCTGCCGGACGCCGCACTGCCCGAGCACAGCCTGCCCGGAGAGGGCCCGCCGCCCGCGCACCGCTGGGCCGAACGCGACCCGGCCGCCGCCGAACGCCTCACCGCCACCCGCGCCGTGGTCGCCGCCCTCGCCGACGAGCACACCATGCCGACGGAGAACCTCCTGCAGCCCGACACCGTACGGCGGCTCGCGTGGAGCCCGCCGGAGTCGATCAGCGAGGAGTCGGTCGGGCTCGTGCTGACCGCGCTCGGAGCCCGGACGTGGCAAGTGACGCTGACGGCGAAGCCGCTGGCCAAGGCGATGGTCAGGCTGGCGACCAAGAGTGAGTCCTGAGGGCCCGCCCGGGAGCCGTGGCGAGCCTTTCGAGGCGATCCGCACCCCTCGGCTCGAACTGCGGCCGCTGACCGCCGGAACCGCACGCGACCTGGCGGACGGCGACTACTCCGGCGTACCCGCCGGTGCCGACTGGCCCACGGAGGCGACGCCGATCGTCGCGATGCGGGCCGCCGTGGACCCGGGCGCGCTGACCTGGCTGATCGCCCGCCGGGGCATGGTGATCGGCGAATGCGGCCTGAAACACGCACCGGGCCCGGACGGGTCGGCGGAGATCGGGTACGGCATGGGCGCGGCCTGGCGGGCGAACGGCTACGGCACCGAGGCGGTCGGCGCCCTGGTCGAGTGGCTGCCGAACCTCGCCGGCTGCCGCCGGGTGACCGCCGAGGTACACGAGACGAACCTCGCGTCCCGGCGCCTGCTCGAACGCCTGAGCTTCACCATCGACCACCTGGCCTCGCCGTACGTCTGGTACTCCCGCGTCCTTTCCCACGACCTGTGAGTGTTCGACCCGGATCAGCCGACGCGCGGCCGTCATGACCGGGCGGCTCAGTCACGGTCGAGCACCCGGGCCCAGCGCGATGCCAGAATTTCGGCCGGCGTCGAGCCGGCGGCCGATCTCGAGTTCACAGGGACACGAAGGTCAGGCCGCGTTTCTTCAGCTCTGGGATGACCTTGCGCAGGGCCTTGATGGTCTCCGAGCGGTCGCCGCCGCCGTCGTGGCAGAGGAGGATGTCGCCGCCCTTGGCCTTCAGCATCGCGCGTTTGATGTGCCCGGTGCCCGGACGCGCCCAGTCGCGGGGGTCGATGTCCCAGTCGATGGGCATCATGCCGTGCCGGGCGGCCGAGTGGAACACCGCGTGCGACCAGGCGCCGCCGGGCGAGCGGAAGAACTTCGGCGCGATCCCGGTCGCCTCACCGATGCGGTCGTGCGCCTCGGTGATCTCCCGGTCGACCCGCTTCCGTGACAGCGAGGCGATGTCGAGCGGATGGGTCATCGTGTGGTTGCACAGCTGGTGACCCCCCTGGACGATTCGCTCCGCCAGCTTCGGGAACTGCTTCACCTGGATGCCGATGAGCGAGAAGGTCGCCTTCACGTCGAACTCGGCCAGCAGGTCGAGCATCTTCGGCGTCCACTCCGGCTGCGGGCCGTCGTCGATCGTCAGCGCGATGGCGTTCGGCGGCGCCGTCGGGAACAGGTCGTGCACCCGGTGGATCGCGTCGGTCCGCGCGGGCACGGGGGCGTTCGGCGGAGGCATGACGCCCGGCCGCGGTCCCGAGGGGACCCGCTTCCTCTTGACCGGCCGGGCCGCCGGCCGCCCCTGCGCTAAGGGGCGCACCGGGAGAGACGCCACCCGGCCACGGTCGCCCACGGCGAGCGCACCGAGGCCGGCGGCGCCCAGCGCGAGCATCCGACGGCGAGTCATCACGTCCCTAAACTCCACATGTCAAACGCTATGCCCTCTAGAGGCGGTTGGGGTACATGTGGCCCCACCAAATCAACACCAAATGATCACCGCTCCGGCACTCCGGACGATCTACCCGCAAGTGTCACAGGCCACAGGGTTGCGTCGCCCCCTCCCGCGCCACAGAATCGCGATTAGGTTAGGTTTACCTAATGGCCTAGTGCGCCTAGGCCCGAAGATCCGGCTCCGCCACCGGAGCCCCTGGAGGAGGTGCGCCCCTTGTTGCTCGGCAACTACCTCATCGGCCTGCGCGAAGGACTCGAGGCCTCACTCGTCGTCAGCATCCTGATCGCGTATCTGGTGAAGTCGGGCAACCGTGCCGCGCTGACACCGGTCTGGGGAGGCGTGGGCACCGCCATCGCGGTCGCCATCGGCTTCGGCATCGCCCTGAGCGTCGCCTCCGGAGAGATGCAGTTCAAGACGCAGGAGACCTTCGGCGGCATCCTGTCGATCATCGCGGTCGGCCTCGTGACCTGGATGGTCTTCTGGATGCGCCGCACCGCACGGTTCATGAAGGCCGAGCTGGAGGGCAAGCTGGAGGGCGCGCTGTCGATGGGCGGCGGGGCCCTGTTCGCGGTCGCGTTCCTGGCCGTCGGCCGGGAGGGCCTGGAGACCGCCCTGTTCCTGTGGACCAACATCAGCAACGCGAACAACTCCACCGAGCCGATCATCGGTGCCGTGCTCGGCCTGCTCACCGCGGCGATGCTGGGCTACCTGCTCTACCGGGGCGGGCTCCGGCTCAACCTCAAGAAGTTCTTCACGATCACCGGCGCGGCCCTGATCATCGTGGCGGCCGGTGTGTTCGGGTACGGCTTCCACGACCTGCAGGAGGCTTCGCTCCTGCCCGGCCTGACCGCTCTCGCCTTCGAGCCGAGCCACTGGTTCGCCGGCCTGGGCCAGGTCGGCCAGTGGATGCAGACGGCGCTGCAGGGCGTGTTCAACCTGACTCCGCAGGTCACGATCGCGCAGGCGATCGCGTGGGTGATCTACATCATCCCGGTGATGTTCTTCTTCCTGCGCCCGGCCAAGCCGCCGGTCACGGCCGCGCCGCGGAAGCAGACCGCCGGCGCGGGCGGCTGAGGCGGCTTCGCACCGCCGGCGCCGGGGTCAGGCGTCGGCGGTCTCGTTCAGCCGGTGCGGCACGACCTTGCCCATCGCGTTGCGGGGCAGGTGCGGGCGGAAGTGGACGTCGCGCGGCACGGCGTACCGGGCCAGGCGTTCGCGCACGTGGCCCCGTACGGTGTCGGCGTCGAGCCGGGCACCCGGCGCCATGACGATGTAGGCCGCCAGCCGCTCGCCGTACTCCTCGTCCGGCACCCCCGTCACCGCGACCTCGCGCACCTGCGGCAGCCGGGCGATCACGTCCTCGGCGGCGGCCGGGAAGACGTTCTCGCCGCCAGAGACGATCATCTCGTCGGCGCGGCCGTCGACGTAGAGCAGTCCCCCGTCGTCGAGGTGGCCGACGTCGCCCATGAAGAGCATGCCGTCACGGGTCTCCACCGGCACGCCGCCGGTGTAGCCCTCGAAGCGCGTGCTTCCCGCGACGTAGATCCGGCCGGTGGCGCCGCGCGGGACGGGGCGTCCCTCGGCGTCCAGGATGGCCACCTCCGCTCCGCTCGCCGGACGGCCCGCGGTGTCCGGGTGCGCGCGCAGGTCGGCGGCGGTGGCGATGCTCACCCAGCCCGCCTCGGTGGAGCCGTAGACGTTGCACAGCTCGACCGAGAAGGCGTCCATGAAGGCCGTGGCCAGGTCGCCCGGCAGCCGTGAGCCGCTGACCGCCGTGATGCGCAGGGACGAGGTGTCGTACGCCGCGCGGGTGCGCTCCGGCAGGGCCAGCAGGCGCTGCAGCATGATCGGTACGGTGACCAGTGTGGTGCAGGAGCGTTCCTGGATCGTCGCGAGCGTCCGCTCGGGGTCGGAACGGCGTCCGAGCACGACGGTGCCCCGCATCGCCAGGGCGAGCTGGAGCGAGGAGTAGCCCCACGCGTGGAACAGGGGCGCCTCGATGAGCATCCGGTCACCGACGCGCAGCGGCGTGCGCGCCAGCATGGCGGTGAGCGGCACGAATCCCGGGCGCGGCGGGCGGCGCGCGCCCTTCGGCCGTCCGGAGGTGCCGGAGCTGAGGAAGACGACACGCCCCTGGATCGGCGGCGGCTCGAGAGCGGGCGCGGGCGTCGCCTCGATCAGCTCCTCCAGGGTGGGCCCGCCCCCGCCCGGGGCGTCCTCGTCGGCCCAGGCGGTCACCTTCGTGAACCGGCGCCCGCCCCGCGGCAGCAGGTCGGCGAACTCCGCGTCGGCGATGACGATGTCGGCCCACAGCTCGCGCATCACGCCGTTGAGCTGTCCGGGCCCGAGCCCGGTGCCCAGGAGCACGACCTCGGCCCCGCGCTTGCTGCAGGCGATCAGCGACTCGACCAGCCCGCGATGGTTGCGGCACAGCACGGCGACCCGCAGGCGGCGACCGCGGCAGTCGGGGATCAGCCCGGCGGCGAGCCGGTCGGTGCGGTCGTGCAACTCGGCGTAGCTCAGCTCGCCCTTCTCGTCGACCAGGGCCGTACGGTCGGGGTCGCGTGCGGCCGCGGCGGCCAGGCCGCCGGCCAGCGTGGTGCCCCAGTGCAGCAGCGCGGTGAGCTGGCGGGTGGCGCGCAGTGGCCGCCACGGCCACAGCAGGCCTCTTCTCGCCATGGTCAGCGGAACGTTGAGGGCCTGACCCGCCCAGCGTCCGGGCCCGGAGCGATACTCCGGTCTGGCGTGCACCACTGACGTGTCACTCCCTGCGATCCCGTGATTCCGGTCAGGCTACGGCGGGGACACGTCTCCATCAAGACCCGCTTTCGCACCTGCTGTTACTGGCGAGTAACCTATACGCGAAAGAACTCATCAGCACCGCATCAGAAGGAGGACCGACCGTGCCTCGTATCGCGCGTGACGTGGTCTTCGTCGACGGCGTACGCACGCCGTTCGGCAAGGCCGGCCCCAAGGGGCTGTACGCCGAGACCCGCGCCGACGACCTCGTCGTCCGGGTGATCCGCGAGCTGCGGAGGCGCAACCCCGCGCTGCCCGCCGAGCGCATCGACGAGGTCGCCATCGCGGCCACCACCCAGATCGGCGACCAGGGCCTCACCATCGGCCGTTCGGCCGCGGTGCTGGCCGGGCTGCCCAAGAGCGTCCCCGGGTACGCCATCGACCGCATGTGCGCGGGCGCGATGACCGCCGTCACGACGGTCGCCGGCGGCATCGCCTTCGGCGCGTACGACGTGGCCATCGCCGGCGGCGTCGAGCACATGGGCCGGCACCCGATGGGCGAGGGCGTCGACCCCAACCCGCGGTTCCTCGCTGAGAAGCTCGTCGACGGGTCCGCCCTGATCATGGGCATGACCGCGGAGAACCTGCACGACCGGTACCCGCAGATCACCAAGGAGCGCGCCGACGCGTACGCGGTGCGCAGCCAGCAGAAGGTCGCTGAGGCGTACGAGGCCGGCCGGTTCCAGCAGGACCTGGTGCCGATGGCGATCCGGTCCGCGGAGAAGGGCTACGGGCTCGCGACGCGCGACGAGCCGCCGCGCCCCGGCACGACCATGGAGAACCTGGCCGCGCTGAAGACGCCGTTCCGCCCGCACGGGCACGTCACGGCCGGCAACGCCGCCGGGCTCAACGACGGCGCGACGGGCTGCATCGTCGCGGCCGAGGAGGTCGCCGCCGAGCTGGGACTGACCGCGCGGATGCGGCTCGTCGACTACTCGTTCGCCGGCGTCGAGCCGGAGGTCATGGGCGTCGGGCCGGTCCCGGCCACCGAGAAGCTGCTCGCGCGCAACTCGCTGACCATGGACGACATCGGCCTGATCGAGATCAACGAGGCGTTCGCGGTGCAGGTGCTCGCCTTCCTCGACCACTTCAAGATCGCTGAGGACGACCCGCGCGTGAACCCCTGGGGCGGCGCGATCGCCATCGGCCACCCGCTCGCCTCCTCGGGCGTACGGCTGATGACACAGCTCGCCCGCCACTTCGAGGAGCACCCGGACGTCCGGTACGGGCTCACCACGATGTGCGTCGGCATGGGAATGGGCGGGACGGTTCTTTGGGAGGCAGTTCGATGAGTGTCGCCGACATCTTTTCCGACGAGGTCGTGACGCACACGCGCGTACGGGACGTCGAGTTGCCGTACGGCGCGGGCACGATGGCGTTGATCACGCTCGACAACGGGTTCGACCACACGAAGCCGAGCACGTTCGGGCCGGGCGGCCTGACGGAGCTGAACGCCGCCCTGGACGCGATCGCGGCCCGTGACGACCTCGCCGCCGTCGGCGTGACCGGCAAGCCGTTCATCTTCGCGGTCGGCGCGGACCTGAACGGCGTGCCGCTGATCACCGGCCGCGAGCAGGCGCTGGAGATCGCCCGGCTGGGACACGACGTGTTCCGCCGGCTGGGCGAGCTGACGGTCCCCTCGTTCGCGTTCGTGAACGGCGCGGCGATGGGCGGCGGCGTCGAGGTCGCGCTGCACTGCGCGTACCGGACGATCTCCTCGGGCGTGCCCGCGGTGGCGCTGCCGGAGTGCTTCCTCGGCCTGGTGCCCGGCTGGGGCGGCACGTACCTGCTGCCGCGCCTGATCGGCGCGGAGAAGGCCCTGCAGGTGATCATCGACAACCCGCTGAACCAGAACAAGATGCTGCGCGGTCCGCAGGCCCACGATCTCGGCATCGCCGACGCGATGTTCGAGCCGGCCGACTTCCTGGAGGAGTCGCTGCGCTGGGCCGCCCGCGTACTGACCGGCGAGGTGACGGTCGAACGCGCGCCGGTCGACACGGGCGCGGCGTGGGACGAGGCGATCGCCCAGGCGCGGTGGCGGGTGGAGGGCAAGCTGCACGGCGCGGCGCCCGCCCCGCTGCGGGCCCTGGACCTGGTCGCGGCGGCCAAGGACCGTACGCGCGACGAGGGGTTCGCGGCCGAGAACGAGGCGCTCGCCGACCTGATCATGAGCGACGAGCTCCGGTCGGGGCTGTACGCCTTCGACCTGGTGCAGAAGCGGGCCCGGCGCCCGGCCGGCGCCCCGGACAAGGCCCTGGCCCGCCCGGTGACCAAGGTCGGCGTCGTCGGCGCCGGCCTGATGGCCTCACAGCTCGGCCTGCTGTTCGCCCGCCGGCTCGGTGTGCCGGTGGTGCTGACCGACCTGGACCAGGAGCGGCTCGACAAGGGCGTGGCGTACGTGCACGCCGAGGTGGACAAGCTGCTCGGCAAGGGACGGGTCTCCCCCGACGAGGCGGCCAGGCTCAAGGGCCTGGTGACCGGCTCGCTGACCAAGGACGCGTTCGCGGACGCCGACTTCGTCATCGAGGCCGTCTTCGAGGAGATGGGCGTCAAGCAGCAGGTCTTCGCCGAGGTGGAGGCCGTGGTCTCCCCCGAGTGCCTGCTGGCGACGAACACCTCGTCGCTGTCGGTCTCGGAGATGGCGGCCAAGCTGCGGCACCCGGAACGGGTCGTCGGCTTCCACTTCTTCAACCCGGTCG
Source organism: Actinoallomurus iriomotensis (assembly GCF_030269445.1). Taxonomy (GTDB): domain Bacteria; phylum Actinomycetota; class Actinomycetes; order Streptosporangiales; family Streptosporangiaceae; genus Actinoallomurus; species Actinoallomurus iriomotensis. The sequence continues at coordinate 555,916 of NZ_BSTJ01000008.1, read as the reverse complement.
CGGTCCTGCCGCTGCTGGAGATCGTCCGCGGCGAGCACACCGACGACGCGACGCTGGCCACGGCGTTCGCGACCGGCAAGGCGCTGAAGAAGTCCTGCGTCCTGGTCAAGGACGCCCCGGCGTTCGTGGTCAACCGTGTCCTGCTGCGGATGCTCGCCGAGATCGTGCAGACCGTGGAGGAGGGCACACCGATCGACGTGGCCGAGCGCGCGGCGGCGCCGCTGGGCCTGCCGATGCCGCCGTTCGTCCTGATGGGACTGGTCGGCCCGGCGATCGCGCTGCACGTGAACGAGACGCTGCACGAGGCGTTCCCGGACCGCTTCCCGCTGTCGGGCAAACTGGCCAAGCTGGTCGCGGCCGGCAAGCCCGGGGTCTACCGGCCGGACTTCACGCTCGACCCGGAGGCGGTGGAGATCTTCGCGGGCGGCACCTCGCCGTCCACGGAGGAGCAGGTGCTCACGCGGGCCCTCGACGCGCTGGCGCAGGAGATCCGCATCATGCTCGATGAGGGCGTCGTCGCGGCCCCGCAGGACATCGACCTGTGCATGATCCTGGGCGCGGGCTGGCCGTTCCACCTGGGCGGCGTGACGCCGTACCTGGACCGCACGGGCGTCGCGGAGCGCGTGACCGGCTCCCGCTTCCTCGACCGCGGAGTCGCCTCGCTGCCGTAGACCGGGCCGGGTGGAGATCCCCGGCGGAGCAGGAGGGCCGCCGGGGACCGCCGTCGGCCGGCTAACCGGCCACGAGCCGGAGGCCGGCCATCTCGGCCAGCCGCCGGGCGTAGGCGCCGGGGTTCCGGTCGTTCGCGCGCGGATGGACGCTCAGGTGCACGGTCGACGTTCCCGGACGGTGAACCGGGTCGTACGGGCTGCCGTGGTAGGTGGCGTTGACGTTGAGGAGGACGCCGCTCAGCGCGGCGGACTCGCCGGGCCAGGCGCAGCACCACTCGACCGTGACCAGATCGTCGTCCGCCGCCGTGAGCAACGCGTCGGGTACGGGCTCGGACGGTCGCGGGTCGCGGGCTCGGGGGCGGGTGACCGGGCTCGGCCCGTACGTGCGTGAAGAACCACTCGGCGATCCGTACGGGTGACGCGGCGGGTGGGAGCAGGCCGGCCTCGGCGAGCGCGGTCAGCCATCGCTCGACACGGGGTCGTTCGATATGTTCCCGGCCGGGTTCGGCGATGAGGCTCAGCCACAGCTGCGATGCCGGTGGCTCGTCCCGGTCACGTCCCAGCCAGAAGGCCGATCCGAACGTCGACGCGCTGTTCGGCGTACCAGTCGCCGAGCGGCTGCTCGCGCGGCGTCGCGGCCAGCCGCCCGAGCCCGGAGGGCGGTACGGCAAGGACGGCTCCGACATGCGCCTCCGGTGCCACCGCGGCGACCGCCGCCAGCCGCATCAGGGTTCCCCGACCGTCAGTGCACGAGGTGGGCGTAGACGATGATGTTGCCCAGGTAGTGCATCGTCTTCTTGTCGTACTTGCCGCCGCACGTGACGACGCGCAGCGCCGCGTACCTGGTCTTGCCGTACACGCTCTGCGTGGGAAAGCGGTCCTTCGCGACCGGCACGACGCTGTCGACGGTGAAGGTGGCCACGCTGCCGCCCGCACGTGTCACGTGGATGCGGTCGCCACGGTGCAGGCTGCCCAGCCGGAAGAACACCGCCTGGTGGCGGTGGGCGTCGACGTGGCCCAGTACGACCGCCGCGCCCTTCTGGCCGGGGGTCGGGCCGTACTTGTACCAGCCCGCGAGGTTCGGCCGGGTCAGGGTCGGGACCTCCACCGTGCCGTCGGCGTTCTGGCCGAGCGCCTCGATCGGGGCGTTCACGTGGATGCGCGGGATGGTGATGCGCACCGGCAGCGCCCGGTTCATCGGGCGGGCCTTCACCACCGGCTCCGGCGCGGTGACCGACTTCGCCTTCGGCGGCTGCGGCGGGCCGCCGCCGTTCGAGCCGACCACGATCATCGTCACGCCCGCGCCCACCACGACGACCATGCCGCCCGCGACGAGGATGTTCGAGCGCCGGCCACGTCGCCTCCGCGGCGCCACCGGCTCCTCCGGGAGAGCCGGCTCCCCCGGAGAGGTCCAGCCCGTGCCGGTGTACGTGCCGAGGTCGGGGACGGTCGCGTCGATCACGGGCATGCGGAGGTCGGGGACCGTGACCTCCGCGAGAGGCACTGCCATCGGTTCCCCGCCCCCGTCGTCTGGCCGGCGGTGCCGGCCGGGACGTACGCTGCGTTCGCTCAGGTGCCGTTCACCAACCTGCCGTACGCGATGATGTTGTCGACGTGATGCCCCCATGACGCGTCGAAGCGGCCGCCGCAGGTGATCAGGCGGATGCCCGGATACGACAGCTTGCCGTACACCTTCTGCGTCGGGAAGCGGCTCTTGGCGATCTGCTCCAGCTTGGTGATCTGGAAGGTTGCGACGCTGCCGTTGGCGCGCGTCACCTGGACGGTGTCGCCCGGCTTCAGCGTGCCCAGCTTCTCGAACACCGAGGGATGGCCGTTGCCGACGTTGTGCCCCAGGATGACCGACGCGCCCTTCTCGCCGGGAGTCGGGCCACCGTCCCACCAGCCGGTCATGTTCGGCCGGCTCAGGGGCGGCACCTGGATCGTGTGGTCGGCGTTGAGGCCGAGCTTCATGATCGGTGAGTTGATGTGCAGCTTCGGAATGCGCAGCCGGGAGGGTACCGAGCGGGCCAGTGGCTTCGTCGGCGCGCTGCTCGACACGGACGGAGCGGGCGTCCACACCTTCGCCGGCGGCTTCGCGCCGCCGCCTCCCCCGCACCCGGCCGCCGTCACCGCGAGCAGCGCACCGGCCGCCACGCCCAAGGCGTGACGGCCGGCACGGTACCGCTCAGGGAGCACTCAGGCTCCAGCCGACGAACGCCGGCGGGTGTAGAGGAAGGTGCCGCCCGCGAGGCCCGCGATGACGACGGCCGCGCCACCGGCGATCAGGCCGGTGTTCCCGCCGCCGCTGCCCGAGCCGTCACCGGTCTGCGGGGCGCCGCTGGGCAGCCCGGTCGGGGTGCCGGACGCGGTCGGCGTCGGGGTGCCGGACTTGGTCGGCGTGGGGGTGGGCTTCGGCCGCTTGTGCGGCTGGGTGGTGAACGTGTCGCTCCAGCGCCCGCAGTGGACGCTCACCGAGTACTTCTTGCCTTCGACCAGCTTCTTGCGGGTGGTCTCCTTGGCCGCGTAGCTGCCCTCGGTGCCCGTCGCCTTGAAGGGCTGGGTGGCGACGAAGAGGCCGTTCACGTCCTCGATCGTCGGCACGACCGCGCAGTTCTCGACGGTGAAGGTGAGCGTGTCTCCCCCGTAGAAGGACTTCGGCGTCACGTCGGCCGTGGGCTCCTTGCCGGCCGGCTTCGACGGCGCCGACGGCGCGTCCTTGGTGACGCCGCCCCCCGTCACCGGGCCCGGCGTGTCGGTGGCGAACGCCGGTCCCGCCGCGCACAGTGCGACGATCGCGGCTGCCCCGCCGACTGCCCCCAGACGTGCGATGTTCATTCGATGTTTCCCCTTAGAGAGTGCGTGGCGTCGGTCGAAGGTGGCCGGAGCGTCGCCACGACGTGTCAGCGCAGCACGCTAGTGGTGCGCATGGGGAAATTACTGATCAAACGGACATACTGGCAAGCTATGGCCATATCGGAAGATTCACAGCAACCAAACAGGCGATTCGCGCGTCTAAGCCTTCGATGAAGGCTTGCTGAGAGTCAGCTCAGAGGGTCATGGCCGTACGCCCGGCGCAGGGCCTCCCAGCCGGACAGCTTCACGCGCTCGCCGCGATCGAGGGAGCGCGCCAGTTCGATCTCGCCCGCGTCGATGCCCAGCCAGTCGTCGTACGTCACCACCCGCACGCCCCGCGACTCCAGCAGCGCCTCGATCGCCTGCCGCTTCCGCGAGCGTCCGCCCAGGTCGGCGAGCAGGGCGCGGACGGTCTCCGCCGCGTCGGCCTTGTTGGTGCCGATCACCCCGGTGGGGCCGCGCTTGACCCAGCCCGCGACGTACTCGCCCGGTAGCGGCGCGCCGTCCTCGCCGAGGACCCGGCCGCCCTCGTTCGGCACGACGTACGCCCGCGCGTCGAACGGCACCCCCGGCAGGGGCACGCTCTGGTATCCGACCGAGCGCAGCACCAGGCCCACCGGCAGCGTCTCGTACTCCCCGGTGCCCACGACCCGGCCCTCGGCGTTCAGCGTCGTGCGCTCCAGCCGCAGGCCCTCGACCCGGCCGGTGCCCAGGATCTCCACCGGGCGCAGCCAGAACCGCAGGTCGAGGCGGCGCGGAAGGTCACCGGCCGGACGGCCGGCCCACTCGCGCATGACCGCGACGTTGGCGCGCACGTGCCGGTCCGACTCGGCCAGCGCGGCGCTCACCGGATCGAGCCGCAGGTCCTCCTCGCGGACGTGCACCTCGGCGCCCGGCAGCGCGCCGAGCTCGCGCAGTTCCTTCGTGGTGAACTTCGCCTGCGCCGGCCCCCGCCGCCCGATCATGTGGATGTGGCGTACCGCGCTGCCGCCGAGCAGGGCGAGGACCGGGTCGGGCACGTCCGTGGCGCGCAGTTCGCCGGCGGTCTTGGCGAGGATCCGTACGACGTCGACCGCGACGTTGCCGACGCCGATGACCGCGACGGCTTCCATCGACAGGTCCACCGCGAGGTCCGTCGCGTCGGGGTGGCCGCAGTACCAGTTGACGAAGTCGGTCGCGGCGACGCTGCCGACCAGGTCCTCGCCCGGGATGCCCAGGTGGCGGTCGACCATCGCGCCGGTCGCGTAGATCACCGCGTCGTAGCAGTCCAGCAGCGTCTCGCGCGTGACGTCCTTGCCGAACTCCACGCCGCCGAGGAAGCGCACGGCGGGATCTTCCAGCACGCGCTGCAGGTAGCGCGCGATCGACTTGATCGACGTGTGGTCGGGCGCCACGCCGTAGCGCACCAGCCCGTACGGCGTGGGGAGCCGGTCGAAGACGTCGACCTGGACCTCACCTTGCGCCTGCTTCACCAGGGCCTCGGCGGCATAGATGCCCGCCGGCCCGGAGCCGATGATCGCCACGCGAAGACCAGATGCGTCCACCACCCCCACATTGTTCCCAGCTCGCGGCCCGATTCCCATGCCCACGCGGTATCAGTCCCCTGTCACCTCGGCCCGCCCGTCGCGCGCCCCACCCGGCTGTGGGCACGGCCGTACAGGAGGTAGACGGCGAAGCCGATGACCATCCAGGCGACGAACCGCAGCCAGGTCGCGACCGGCAGGTTCAGCATGAGGTAGCCGCAGGCCACGACGGCGAGGAACGGCAGGACCGGAGAGGCGGGCACCCGGAACGAACGCGGCAGGTCCGGATGGGTGTGCCGCAGGATCACCACGCCGATCGCGACCACCGCGAAGGCGAACAGCGTGCCGATGTTGACCAGCTCCGCGAGCGCCGAGAGCGGGACGAGCCCGGCGATGAGGGCCACGACGACGCCGATGACGATCGTGATCCGGTACGGGGTGCCGTACCGCGGGTGGACCTTCGCCAGCCACGGCGGCAGCAGGCCGTCGCGGCTCATCGCGAAGAACACCCGGCTCTGTCCCAGTATGAGGATGAGCACGACCGTGGTGAGGCCGGCCAGCGCGCCGATGCTCACGACCGTGGCGAACGCCGGATGCCCGACGTCCCTGAACGCCTGGGCCAGTGGCGCGTCGACGCTCAGGTGGCGGTAGTCCCGCATGCCGGTGACGACCAGGGAGACCGCGACGTACAGGGCGGTGCAGACCAGCAGGGAGGCGATGATGCCGATCGGCAGGTCGCGCTTGGGCCTCTTGGTCTCCTCCGCGGCGGTGGCGACCACGTCGAAGCCGATGAAGGCGAAGAAGACGATCGCGGCCCCGGCGAAGACGCCCGCCCACCCGTACGTCGACGGGGTGTAGCCGAAGAGCACCTGGATCAGCGGCGCCTTGCCGCCGTGCGCCTCGGGCGTGGCCGTCGCCCTGGGCACGAACGGGTGGTAGTGCGCGCTCTTGACGAAGAACAGGCCCGCCACGATGACGAGGAGGACCACCGCGATCTTGACGGCGACGATGACGGCGTTGACCCGCGAGGAGACCTTCACGCCGAGGACGAGCAGCGCGGTGACGGCCAGCACGATCAGCATCGCGGGGACGTTGAACGCCGCCCGCTCCCCCACCAGCGAGGCGGGCAGGTGGAGGCCCATCTCGTCGAGGAGGATCGTGGCATAGCCCGACCAGCCCACCGCCACGGTCGCCGCGCCGAGCGCCAGTTCGAGCATGAGGTCCCAGCCGATGATCCAGGCGGGCAGCTCACCGATGGTGGCGTAGGAGAAGGTGTACGCCGATCCGGCCACCGGGACGGTGGAGGCGAACTCCGCGTAACAGAGCGCGGCGAGCGCGCAGGCGATCCCGGCCGCCACGAATGACAGTGCCACGGCCGGTCCGGCGTTCTCCCTGGCCACCTTCCCGGTGAGCACGAAGATGCCGGTGCCGACGATGACGCCGACACCGAAGACGGTGAGATCGAGCGCGCTCAGCTCACGGCGCAGGCGGGATCCCGGCTCGTCCGTCTCCTGGATGGAACGTTCCACGGATTTGGTGCGAAGAACACTCATCACGATCCTCGAAGGGGCCCGGACCGCGGTGACGTCGACGTCCGTTTCCCGCCAGCGTCGTCGCGCCGATGATTCCTACGGTTGGCGCGTGAGAACTGATCCTGCCGGGGTCGATCGGCACCGCCCATTGTCTGGTCCTGTCATCTGGTTCATGTCGCTCGCGGCCGCGCTCGGGACAGCGACGATCTACCCGTTGCAGCCGGCGATCGCCGATGTGGCGAACTCGTTGGACGCCTCACTCGCCGCCGTCGGCGTGGCTCTCGCGTGCGGGCCGATGGGCTACATGGTCGGACTCGGCCTGCTCGTCCCGCTACTCGACCGATTCCCTCCGGGCCGGGTGCTGTCGGCGCAGGTCGGCGTCTTGGCGGTCGCCCTGTTCGTGAGTGCCGTTGTCGGCAGTGTATGGGCGTTGGGACCGGTGATCGGCGTGATCGGAGCCTGCTCGGCGGTCGGCGCGGGCCTCAGTTCGGTGGTCGGCCGGCTCGCGTCCCCGCATCGGCGAGCGACAACGCTGGGGATCGTGACCGCCGGGATATCGGCGGGGATCCTCGCCGGCCGGATCGTCGGCGGTTGGCTCGCCGAGGCGATCGGCTGGCGCGGCATGCTCATGGTGTTCGCCGCGGCCTGCGCGGCCGTCGCGGTGGGCCTGCCGCTGGTGATCCCGGGAACTCGGGGAGGCCCGGAGCGTGGTTATCTCGCCACGCTCAGGTCGATTCCCGGGCTGTTCGTCCGGTTCACGGCGTTGCGGTCGGCGGCCACGCGTGGCGCCCTGTGGTTCTTCGCCTTCTGCGCGATGTGGGCGGGGCTGGCGGTGGCACTCTCGCAGCCCCCCTACTCGTACTCGGCGGAGCGTATCGGCATGTACGCGCTTGCCGGACTCCTCGGCATTCTCGCCACCCGGGTCTCGGGCATGTGCACCGATCGCCTCGGCGCGCGCCGCGTGATCCTCGTGGGTCTCGTGATCGCCGGAGCCGCGGCGGCGACCGTCGGGTTCGCCCTCCCGAGCACTGCCGCGGCCCTGGCCTGCCTGGCGCTGTTCGACGCGGGCCTGTTCGCCGCGCAGGTCGCGAACCAGAGCATCATCCTGGCGATCGATCCCGCGGCGCCCGCGCGGTTCAACAGCGCCTACATGCTCGTCTACTTCGTCGGCGGAAGCCTCGGCACGGCCTTCGGCACGGCGGCCGTCGAACGGTTCGGCTGGCCGGCGACTACGACGATCACCGCAGCCGCCATCGCGGTCGCCGCGGCGCTCACGCTGCGCGCGGACGATCGGTCAGTTTGATCCAAGCCGGGACGGCCCGATCCGCCGGCCGGGCCGGCGGATCGGCGCCGGAACGTCACTCGGTGGGTTCGAGGACCGAGCCGCGGGAGATGGCGGCGGTGACGTCGCGGGCCAGGCCCTGGGGGGTCAGGCCGATGTCGGTGAGGATCTGCGCGCGCTTGGCGTGGTCGAGGAACTCCTGGGGGATGCCGAAGGTGCGGACCGGCACGTCGACGTCGCCGTCACGCAGCAGCCGCGCCACCGCGTCGCCGACGCCGCCGACACGGATGTTGTCCTCCACGACCGCGACGAGGCGGTGTTCGGCGGCCAGGCCGACGAGCTTCTCGTCGAGCGGCTTGACCCAGCGGGGGTCGACGACCGTCACGCCGATGCCGTGCGCGCCGATCAGCCTGGCCGCCTCCAGGGCGGTGCCCGCCATGGCGCCGACGGCCACCAGGAGCACGTCGCCCCCCTCCGAGCGCGACAGCACGTCGACGCCACCGATGCGCTCGATCGCGGGGACCTCGTCGCCGGCCGGGCCCTTGGGGAAGCGCACGACCGTCGGGCCGTCGGTGACCTCGACCGCCTCGCGGAGCTGCTCGGTGAGCTGGGCGCCGTCGCGCGGAGCCGCCATGCGCAGGCCCGGCACGACCTGCAGGATCGACATGTCCCACATGCCGTTGTGGCTGGGCCCGTCGTCGCCGGTGACGCCCGCGCGGTCGAGCACGACGGTGACGGGCAGCTTGTGCAGCGCGACGTCCATCAGCAGCTGGTCGAAGGCCCGGTTGAGGAACGTGGCGTACACCGCCACGACCGGATGCATGCCGCCGAGCGCCAGGCCCGCCGCCGAGGTCACCGCGTGCTGCTCGGCGATGCCGACGTCGTAGGTGCGCTCGGGGTAGACCTCGGCGAAGGCCGCCAGGCCGGTCGGGTGCAGCATCGCCGCGGTGATGGCGACGATGTCGGGCCGCTCGGCGCCGATCCGCACCAGCTCCTCGCTGAAGATCTTGGTCCAGCTGGGGCCGCCGCCCTTGGCGAGCTTGCGGCCGGTGGCCGGGTCGAACAGGCCCGGCGAGTGGAAGTTCTCCTCCTCGTCGTTCTCGGCGGGCGCGTAGCCGTGGCCCTTGTGCGTGATGCAGTGCACGATGACCGGGCCGCCGAACGCCTTGGCCTTGCGGAGGGCGTGCTCGACGGCGGCCTCGTCGTGGCCGTCGATCGGGCCGACGTACTTCAGGCCGAGGTCCTCGAACATCGCCTGCGGCTGCAGGATGTCCTTGATGCCCTTTTTGATGCCGTGCAGGGCGTCGTACGCCATGCCGCCGACGACCGGCGTCTTCGGCACGGTGCGCTTGATCAGGTCGAGCGCGTGCTCGTAGCCGCGGGTCATGCGCAGGTCGGCGAGGTGGCTCGCCAGGCCGCCGATCGTCGGGGAGTAGGAGCGGCCGTTGTCGTTGACGACGATGACGACGCGCCGGTCCTTGCCCGCGGCGATGTTGTTGAGGGCCTCCCAGGCCATGCCGCCGGTGAGCGCGCCGTCGCCGATGAACGGCACCACGAACCGGTCGCCCTCGCCGCGCAGCTGGAACGCCTTGGCGATCCCGTCGGCGTAGGACAGGGCGGTCGAGGCGTGGGAGTTCTCGATGACGTCGTGCTCGGACTCGGCCTGGCTCGGGTAGCCGGACAGGCCGCCGCGCATGCGCAGGCTGCCGAAGTCGTGACGCCCCGTGAGCAGCTTGTGGACGTACGCCTGGTGGCCGGTGTCGAAGAGGATCCGGTCGCGCGGTGAGTCGAAGACCCGGTGCAGGGCGATGGTCAGCTCGACCGCCCCGAGGTTGGGCCCGAGGTGACCGCCGTTCGTCGACACGGCTGAGACGAGGAGGTCACGGATCTCCCCCGCGAGCTGGGGCAGCTGTTCCGGCTCCAGGCGCTTGAGGTCTTCGGGCCGTTCGATCGACTCAAGTAGGGTCACCCGGGTCATCTCCTCGTGTTCTCTGCGGATGCCGATTTTAGTGGTGCTTCCAACCGGTGGGACGCGGACGGTCCGGGGCGAAGTTCAGGTAGCGCGCCGTAACAATCGGATATAAAGAACGGGATGAGCGAACAGAGAGTGACGACAGACGAACTGATCGTGTTGCTCGACGCCGAGGGGCGGGCGGCCGGCACGGCGCCCAAGGCGCCCAGCCACCATGAGTCCACGCCCCTTCACCTGGCCTTCTCCTGTTATCTCACGGACGACGCCGGACGGGTCCTGATCACTCAGCGGGCCCACGGCAAGGCGTCGTTCCCCTCGGTGTGGACCAACAGCTGCTGCGGGCACCCGGCGCCCGGCGAGAGCCTCCGCGAGGCGGTGAGCCGGCGCGTGGCCACCGAGCTGGGCCTGCGCACCGAGGCGCTCACGCTCGTGCTGCCGGAGTTCCGCTACCGCGCGACGGCGGCGAACGGCCTGGTCGAGAACGAGCTGTGCCCGGTGGTCCGCGCGGCCGCGGCCGGCGAGCTGCGGCCGCACCCGGAGGAGGTCGCGACGGCCGAGTGGCGCGACTGGGACGCCTGCGTCAAGCTCGCCGATCATCCGTCGGCCTCCCCGTGGTTCCGCTCGCAGATGGAACGGCTCGTGCCGCTGGGCGCTCCGGCGACGTGGCCGGCCGCGTCGCCGGAGCTGCTGCCGCCCGCCATCACGTGGTGACCGGCTCATCGGCGGCCGTACGCAACGCGCGGAACTCCGCGGCGAGGGTGTCGACGGTGTAGTGGGCGTTCAGCCCGGACGGGTTGGGCAGGATCCACAGGCGCGCCCCGCCGAGCGTGCGGTCCTGGGGGCCGATGCGAGCCGACCGGTCGCCGAACGCCGTGCGGTAGGCGGTCACGCCGAGGACCGCCACCGCCCGCGGCGCGTGCCGCTCCACGAACGCCTCGAGCAGCGCCCCGCCCTCGGCGAGCTCCTCCGCCGTCAGCTCGGCCGCCTGGGCGGTGGCCCGCGCGGCGAGGTTGGTGATGCCCAGGCCGTAGGAGGGCAGCAGGTGCTGCTCGGCCGGGGTCAGGAGCCGGTCGGTGAAGCCGGAGCGGTGCAGCGCCGGCCAGAACCGGTTGCCCGGCCGGGCGAAGTGATGTCCGGTCGCGGCGGAGTAGAGCCCCGGGTTGATGCCGGAGAGCAGCACCCCGCCACGGGGCGGCACGACGTCGGGGATCGTGCGGTCCTTCGCGGCCGCGAGCTCGGCGGCGGTCGGTCGAGACATCATTGACGAACGGTATCCCCCTAGGCGCGCGGCACGGTGACCTGACCATGGATCACATATTACTGAGGGTAGCTATGAATTTACCCTCCGCACGCGCGGTTTCACGACGCACACGAAGGGCCGCCTCACACAGAGACGGCCCTTCGCACGTCCGGACTCCCGCAGACCTGCCTACTTGCGGAGCAGGGAGCGCAGGACGTACTGCATGATCCCGCCGTGGCGGTAGTAGTCGGCCTCACCCGGAGTGTCGATGCGGAGGACCGCCTGGAACTCCTTGTCGCCGGCCTTCACCGTGACCTCGCGCGGGGTCTCACCGTCGTTCAGGCGCTCGACGCCGACGATGTCGAAGGTCTCCTGGCCGGTCAGGCCCAGGGACTCGACCGACTCGCCGTCGCGGAACTGCAGCGGGAGGACGCCCATGCCGATGAGGTTCGAGCGGTGGATGCGCTCGAACGACTGGGCCAGCACCGCGCGGACGCCGAGCAGGCTGGTGCCCTTGGCCGCCCAGTCGCGCGAGGAGCCGGAGCCGTACTCCTTGCCGCCGAGCACGATCAGCGGCGTGCCCTCCGCGGCGTACGCCTGCGCGGCGTCGTAGATCGACATCTCCTCGCCGTCCTTGACCGTGACCCCGCCCTCGGTGCCGGGGGCGAGCAGGTTGCGCAGGCGGATGTTGGCGAAGGTGCCGCGGATCATCACCTCGTGGTTGCCGCGCCGGGAGCCGTAGGAGTTGAAGTCGCGGCGCTCGACGCCGTGCTCGGTGAGATAGCGGCCGGCCGGGCTGTCGGCCTTGATCGCGCCGGCGGGCGAGATGTGGTCGGTGGTGACCGAGTCGCCGAGCAGCGCGAGGACCTTGGCGCCGGTGATGTCGTTGACCGGCTCCGGCCGCTCCCCCATGCCGTCGAAGTACGGCGCCTTGCGCACGTACGTCGAGTCGGGGTCCCACTCGAAGGTGTTGCCGCCCGGCGCGGACAGGGCCTGCCAGCGCTGCTCGCCGGCGAACACGTCGGCGTAGTCGCGGCTGAACATCTCCTGCGCGATGGCCGACTCGACGACCTCCTCGACCTCCTGCGGCGACGGCCAGATGTCCTTCAGGTACACCGGCTCGCCGTCGGACCCGGTGCCGAGCGGGCCGTTCGCGATGTCGACGTCCATGGAGCCGGCGAGGGCGTACGCGACGACGAGCGGCGGTGAGGCCAGGTAGTTCATCTTGACGTCGGGGTTGATGCGGCCCTCGAAGTTGCGGTTGCCGGACAGCACCGACGTCACGGCCAGGTCGCCCTCGTTCACGGCCGCGCTGATCTCCTCGGGCAGCGGGCCGGAGTTGCCGATGCAGGTCGTGCAGCCGTACCCGACGAGGTTGAAGCCGAGCTTCTCCAGGTACGGCGTGAGGCCCGCGCGGTCGTAGTAGTCCATGACGACCTTCGAGCCCGGGGCGAGGGAGGTCTTCACCCACGGCTTGCGGGACAGGCCGCGCTCGACCGCCTTCTTGGCGAGCAGCGCCGCGCCGATCATGACCGAGGGGTTGGAGGTGTTGGTGCAGGAGGTGATCGCGGCGATCACCACGGCGCCGTGGTCCAGCTCGAACTCGGCGCCGTCCACGCTGACCGTGACCGGGTTGCTCGGCCGACCCGCGGCGGCGTCGGCCGCGCTCTCGGCGGGCTTGTCGCCGCTGCCGTTGTGGGCGATGGCCGGGGAGTCCGAGGCCGGGAACGACTCGGCGGACGCCTCGTCCAGCGGGCCCCGGATGCTGTCCTCGGAGACGTAGTCGCGGACCGAGGTGCGCCAGGCCTGCTTGGCGTCGGACAGCGCGATGCGGTCCTGCGGGCGCTTCGGGCCGGCGATGGACGGGACGACCGTGGACAGGTCCAGCTCGAGGTACTCGGAGTACTCCGCCTCGTGGGCCGGGTCGTGCCACAGGCCCTGCTCCTTGGCGTACGCCTCGACGAGCGCGACCTGCTCGGCCGGGCGGCCGGTGAGCTCGAGGTACTTCACGGTCTCGCCGTCGATCGGGAAGATCGCGCAGGTGGAGCCGAACTCGGGGCTCATGTTGCCGATGGTCGCGCGGTTGGCCAGCGGCACCGCGCCGACGCCGTCGCCGTAGAACTCGACGAACTTGCCGACGACGCCGTGCTTGCGCAGCATCTCGGTGATCGTGAGGACGAGGTCGGTGGCGGTGGTGCCGGCGGGCAGCTCGCCGGTGAGCCGGAAGCCGACGACGCGCGGGATGAGCATCGAGATCGGCTGGCCGAGCATGGCCGCCTCGGCCTCGATGCCGCCGACGCCCCAGCCGAGCACGCCGAGGCCGTTCTGCATCGTCGTGTGGGAGTCGGTGCCGACGCAGGTGTCGGGGTACGCGACGCCGTTAGTGTCGAAGACGACCCGGGCCAGGTGCTCGATGTTCACCTGGTGCACGATGCCGGTGCCGGGCGGCACGACCTTGAAGTTGTCGAAGCCCTGCTGGCCCCACTTGAGGAACTGGTAGCGCTCACCGTTGCGGCCGTACTCGAACTCGACGTTGCGCTCGAAGGCGTCCTCGCGGCCGAACACGTCGACCTGCACGGAGTGGTCGATGACCATCTCGGCCGGGTTGAGCGGGTTGACCTTCTCCGGGTCGCCGCCGAGGTCGCGTACGGCCTCGCGCATCGTGGCGAGGTCGACGACACAGGGCACGCCGGTGAAGTCCTGCATGATCACGCGGGCGGGCGTGAACTGGATCTCCTGGTTCGGCTGGGCGTTCGGGTCCCAGCCGGCGAGGGCGCGGATGTGGTCCGCGGTGATGTTCGCGCCGTCCTCGGTGCGCAGGAGGTTCTCCAGCAGAACCTTCAGGCTGTACGGGAGGCGCGCCGAACCCTCGACGGCATCCAGCCGGAAAATCTCATAGGACGCGTCGCCGACACGGAGCGTCTGTCGGCTGCCGAAGGTGTCCAAGTCGTCTCCTCCTCGTGCGCGCTCGCCGCGGGATCCCCCCTCGTAGCGGAGCGCGGGGGCGGTGTCTTTACGTTCCGAATCTTGCCGCAACGGGGGACGGCGGCGAGCACTGAGGCTCACCTAACTTCCCGCGCGAATTTCTCTCGACGTCAAGGTATCACAGGTATCTCGACATCGAGGTATCTGTGCGCCCTGTTGACAGCGAGCGCTATCGATATATCGTTGTCGTATCGCGAGGGATCAAAGACTGATCCCAGAAGGGAGTGCAGAACCATGCACGCGACATCAGACGCATCACGTCGGCAGCGCGGCGGACGCCGCGGAGGCTTCGGACGGCGGGGCGGTTTCCCCGGCCCGTTCGGCGGCCCGTTCCCCGGTCCGGTCGGGGGGCCGTTCGGCGGTCCGCCGCCGTGGGGAGGACGCCGGGGCAAGGCCCGCCGGGGCAACGTGCGGGCGGCGATCCTGGCGCTGCTCGCCGAGGAGCCTCGCAACGGCTACCAGCTCATCCAGGAGATCGAGGAGCGCAGCGACGGCGAGTGGCGGCCGAGCCCCGGTGCCGTCTACCCCGCGCTCCAGCAGCTCACCGATGAGGGGCTGATCGAGGCCGAGGAGCAGGAGGGCCGCCGCACGTTCCGCCTGTCCGACAGCGGACGGGCGTATGCGGAGGCCCACCCGGACGAGGTGAACGCCCCCTGGGAGGCGATGACCTCCGACGTACGCGACGACGTGCGCGACCTGCTGGGCACCGCCGCCAAGACCGGCGCGGCCGTCATGCAGATCGTCCACACCGGCGACGAGAACCAGGTGGCCGAGGCACGGGAGATCCTGACCGAGACGCGGCGCCGGCTGTACCGGCTGCTCGCCGACGACGAGTGAGGATCCGAAGCACGATGAGCCCCGAGCAGCTCCGCGTCGGCGACGCGGAACGCGACGAGGTGACCGCGGCCCTGCACGAGCACTTCGCGCAGGGCCGCCTCACCCGCGAGGAACTCGACGAACGCCTGACCGCGGCCCTGTCCGCCCGGACCGTCGGCGATCTGCGGGCGATCACCCGCGACCTGCCCGGCGCCCTGGCGGCCACGGACACCGGGCCCCGGGGGCGCGGCCCGTGGGAGCTGGGGACGGCGTACTGGGGCCGGGGCCGGTTCATGGCGCCGTGGCCGCGCGGCGGCTGGGGCCCGCACGGCCGGGGGCCTCTCGTCCCGGCCACCGGTGACGAGGCGGATGACGGCCCTTGGGCTGCGGGCGGCGGGCCACCGGTCGGTCGCGGGGGATCGGCTTGGGCCGCGGCGCGGGGCGGGTGGGGACCCGCCTGGAACGGCTGGGGGCCGCCGCGCGGCCGGCCCTTCGGCCCGTTGCTGCTCGTCGCCCTGATCATCACCGCGGTCACCGGCGGCTGGTGGGTGGTGCTCCCCCTTCTCGCCTGCCTGTGGCTCGCGGTCGCCTTCCGAGGCCTCAGGGGCATACGTCACGCCCGCCGCCACCTGATCGCGCGGCGATAGGGCGGTCTCATGAGAGCCCGCGCGGGCAGGGGCGGCGGTGCCGCGCGGCCGGCCTACGAGGAGGTCGAGCCTCGTTCGCGGTGGGCGCGCGCCACCGGACGGCGGCCCTTGTGCGTCAGCCCCCTCCGGTCACGCTCCCAGAAGGGTGGTGAGGCCGCATACGGCGCGCCCGAGATTCGGGTCGGTGGTCGCCGGCGGCAGGGCGCGGGCCTCCCCCGGCGTCACCCAGCCGATCCCGGCGAACTCCCGCGTGTCGTATCGGGTGATCTCCTCAGGCCGCGCCTGGACGGCGTACCAGAGGGAGACGTCCGTGTGGCTGCCGGCGCCGCGCGTTCGTGCCACGGAGACGAAGAACGGCGTCCGGCCGGTGGGCTCCAGCGGGGCCGCCTCGACGAACAGCTCCTCCCGGCACTCGCGGGCGACCGTGGCCCACGGGTCGCGGTCGGCCGGCTCGACGTGGCCGCCCGGTGGCAGCCGCAGTCCCGCGCCCCGGTGGTCGGTCAGCAGGAGACGGCCCGTGCGCGGGTCGACGACGGTGAAGTACGCGACCAGGTGGACGGCCGGCACGTCCGGCTTGCGGACCCGGTAGAGCGGGGCGCCGCCGGCCGCCCATTCCCGTGCGTACCGGCGGTGCGCGGCCTCGGTGCCGTCGGCGGGGCGGAGCCGGTCGAGCAGGGCCACGAGCCGGGCCCTCGGGTCCGCCGGCTCGTACGGGACGGGCGGCGACTCAGGCGGCATGACGGCTGAGGGTACCGATCGGGTCTTCGAGGAGGGGTTCGAAGGCCAGTTCGGCGGCGCCGACGATCTGGGCGTCGGGGCCGAGCGCCGAGGCGGCCAGGCGCACCTGCTCGCGCGGCGCCACGAGTGACGACTGCGCGGCCGCCTCCGCCACGGTGTCCGCGGTCGCCTGGTACAGCTCACCGAGCGGGCCCGCGAGGATGACGATGTCGGGGTTGAAGGTGTTCACGAGGATGCCGACGCCCACGCCGAGCCAGTTCGCGACGCGGGCGGCGGCCGCCACGCAGTCACGCTCTCCCGCGGCGGCCTTGGCCAGCACGTCGCGGTAGGCGTCCATGCCGCTGCCCGGGCGGCGGCCGGCCTCCCGCAGCAACGCGTCGGCACCGACCTCGGTCTCCAGGCATCCGGTCGAGCCGCACCGGCAGAGCCGGCCGTCGGGATTCACCCGGAGATGACCGATCTCCCCCGCGTACCCGCCCCGGCCTCGGAGGGGGCGTCCGCCGACGAGGATGCCGCCGCCGATGCCGATCTCGCCGGACATCACGACGACGTGCTCGTACCCGGCGGCCGCGCCACGCCAGTGCTCGGCCAGCGCGCCCAGGTCGGCGTCGTTGGCGATCACGGCCGGGAGGTCCAGCCGCTCCCCCAGCCGAGCGCCGAACGGCACGTCGGTCCAGCCGAGGTTCGGCGCGAACCGGAGCAGACCGTCCTCGTGCCGGACCACGCCCGGCACGGACAGCCCGACCCCCACGCACCGGGCACCGGACGGGGCCGCCCGGCGCAGCCGGTCGCACGTGTCGGCGATCGCCTCGACGGTGACGTCCAGATCGCTCCAGTCGCGCTCGGGCTCGACGTCGACGCGGTCGAGCACGTCGCCGCCGAGCCCGACCCTCGCCACGGCCAGGTGCCGTACGCCCAGGTCGACCGCCAGGACGTACACGCCCTCCGGGAAGGGCACCACCTCCAGCGACGGGCGGCCGGCCCGCCCCTGGGCGCTCGCTGAGCGCTGCAGGACGAGCCCGGCCTCCGTCAGTTCGGCGACCAGGTCGCCGATGGTGCTCCGGTTCAACCCCATCTCCGCGGTGAGCAGGGCACGCGACCGGTGACCGTGCCGGTGCACCTCGGTGAGGATCGTGCCGAGATTGTGCCGGCGCACGTCGTCCTGGGTCGACCCGCGGATGCGTCGACGCGTCACGGGATCGCTTCCGGGGATCAGCGGCCGGTCGCGGAGCGGCGACGCCGGGCCAGCGCGTCGATGCTCGCGGCGAGCAGGAGGAAGCCACCGGTGATCAGGTAGTTGAGGTACGCCTTGGCGCCCAGCAGGCCGAGGCCGTTGTCGATGGTCGCGATGACGAGACCGCCGATGAGGGCGTCACGCGCCTTGCCCTTGCCGCCGAACAGGCTGGTGCCGCCGATGACGGCCGCGCCGACCGCGTACAGCAGCGTGTTGCCGGCACCGGCGTCGGGCGTGACCGAGCCGAGGCGCGAGGCGAGGACGATGCCGCTGATGGCGGCGAGCGTGGAGCCGATCATGAACACCGACATCCGGATGCCCGTCACGCTGATGCCCGCGCGGCGCGCCGCCTCGGCGTTGCCGCCGACCGCGTACACGTGCCGGCCGTACGTGGTGCGCTGCAGCACGAACGTGCAGATGATGAACAGGACGGCGACCAGCGGCACGCCCCACGGCACGCCGCCCAGGAAGATGGTCGACACGCGCGCCCGGTTCTGGTTCAGCACGGCGGTCGCGCCGATGAGGATGATCGCGATGACGATGATGCGCGCCAGGACGAGGGCCATCGGCTGCCGGGACAGGCCCTTGGCCGCCTGCCGCTGCTGCCGCAGGAGCTGGAAGCCCGCGTACAGGACGACGCACACCACCGCGAGCGTCCAGCCGAGCCAGACCGGCATGTTCTTGTTCGCCAGCGCGATGATCACGTTGTCGTGCACCGGCACCGTGCCGCCTTCGCCGATGAGCTTCAGGGCGATGCCCTGGAGCCCTAGGAAGAAGGCCAGTGTGACGACGAACGACGGGATGCGCACGATGGCGACGAGCGCGCCGATGACCCCGCCGATGATCAGGCCGGTCACCAGAGCGGCGATGACGGCGACGATCCAGTTCACACCGCCGTCGATGAGCAGCTTGCCCATCACCGCCGCGGACGAGCCGCTCGCGACGCCCGCGGACAGGTCGATCTCTCCGAGCAGCAGGACGAAGACCAGGCCCATCGCGAGGATCGCGACCGGCATCGCCTGGGTCAGCAGGTTCGCCAGGTTGAGCTTGGACAGGAACGTCTCGGGACGCAGGCCGTAGAACAGGATGACCAGGACCGCGAGCCCGAAGACGGCGGGCAGCGAGCCCAGGTCGCCGGAGCGCAGGCGCGCCCCGTAGTCGCTGAACGCCGTGGACACCGTCTGGACACGGGTGTCGGCGGAGAACGCGGAGTCGGCCGAGTCCGCGGCGGGCGGGGTGTCCTCGACCGTCTCGGCAGGCTGGGGGGTGTCTGTGGACATGGTGAACCTCAGATGCTTTCGGCGGCGGTCGCGGGCGCGAGTCCGAGGTCACCGGACCGGCCCGTGGTGATGAGTTCCACCACCTGGCTGTGCGTCACGTCGGAGCGGGCGACGTCGGCCGCGACCCGTCCCAGGTAGAGCGTGGTGATGCGGTCCGCGACCTCGAACACGTCGTTCATGTTGTGCGAGATCAGGATCACGCCGTGACCCGTCTCGGCGAGCCGCCGGACCAGGTCGAGCACCTGCCGCGTCTGCGCGACGCCCAGGGCGGCGGTCGGTTCGTCGAGGATGACCACCTTCGACTCCCACAGCACGGCCTTGGCGATCGCCACGGTCTGCCGCTGGCCGCCGGACAGGCTGGCCACCTGCTGGCGGACCGACTTGACGGTGCGCACCGACAGCCGCGCGAGCGTCTCACGAGCGGACTGCTCCATCGACGCCTCGTCGAGGACGAGGCCCTTCTTGCGCTCGCGCCCCAGGAACATGTTCTGGGTGATGTCGAGGTTGTCGGCGAGCGCGAGGTCCTGGTAGACGATCTCGATGCCGAGGGCCGCGGCGTCCTTCGGACTGCCGATGCTCACCGGACGCCCCTCGAACATGACGCTGCCCGAGTCGATCGGGTGGATCCCGGCGATGCACTTGATGAGGGTCGACTTACCCGCGCCGTTGTCACCGACCAGCGCGGTCACCTGGCCGGGATGAACGGCGAGGCTGACGTCGTGGAGCACGTGCACGGCTCCGAAGCTCTTGTTGATCCCCACGAGTTCGAGCGTGGGGGTGCCGTTCTCGGACGGCGTTTGGTTCTCGGACAACGTTTTCGTTCCCCCTAGGACGGCGAACGGGGCGCCCGCTCCGGCGGGCGCCCCATGACGGTCACTGGATGCCGGCCGCCTTGCACTTGGCGGCGTAGCCGCCCTTGCACACGTCGGAGGCCTTGACGCCGCCGTCGGTGATGACCTGCTTGATGTTGTCCTTGAAGATGCCGATCGGCTGGAGCAGGATCGAGGGCACCTGCCGCTTGCCGGTCGGGTCGTCGGCCGTGCCGTTGGTCTGCGGCTTCTGGCCCTTGGCCAGCGCGGTGACGACCTTGACGAGGCTGTCGGCCTCCTGACGGTTCGGCTTGTAGACCGTCATGCACTGGGTGCCGTCGAGGATGTTCTGCAGACCCTGCGGCGTGGAGTCCTGGCCCGTGACCGGCACCTTGCCGGCCACGCCGTTCTTCTTCAGGATCGAGATGGCCGCCTGGCCGAGGCCGTCGTTCGCGGCGTACACGCCGTCGATCTTGCCGTTCTGCTGCGTGTACATCTGCTCGAAGATGGTCGCGGCCTTCTGGTTGTCCCAGTCGGGCACGGCCTGCTCGGCGACCTTGGTGTAGTTGGTCACCTTGTCGAGGACCTCGTGCGCGCCGTTCTTGAAGAGAGTGGCGTTGTTGTCGGTCGGGGAACCGTCGAGGTAGACGATGTTCGACTTCTTGTCGCCCAGGCACTTCTGCAGGCCCTGGCCCTGGACGCGGCCGACCTGCGTGCCGTCGAAGGACACGTAGTAGTCCGCGGAGCCGCCGAGCGTCAGCCGGTCGTAGTCGATCGTCTGGACGCCCTGCTGCTTGGCCTTGCTCTCGATCTGGGCGCCGGAGGCGGAGTCGAGGTTGACGATCGCGAGGATGGTCACGCCGTTCGTGATCATCTGGTCGGCGATCGTCTGCATGCGCTGCTTGTCGCCCTCCGCGTTCTGGATGTCGGCGGGGATGCCGGCCTGCTTGAACGCCTGGGTCAGGACAGGAAGGTCGAAGTTCTCCCAGCGGACGGAGGACTTGGTGTCGGGGAGGATGATCCCGACCTTGCCCTTGATCTTGCCGCTGTCGGAGCCTGTGGTCTTGCCTTTGTTGTCATCTCCGCTGCCGCAGGCCGCGAGGCCCGCGGTGGCCATGGCAGCGATCGCCGCGATACACGCCGTGCGCTTCAGTCTCACGTCGACACCTTCTCCGAGCTCCCCAAGGAAACAGTTTGTTTGGCCGCACAACGTATTCCTCGTGAGCTGCCGCGTATAGGGCCCGAAAGGTGGAGACACGGGACGGTTACGACATCGAAATCTGATCGTCACATAACTCTCCGAGACCGATACGTCGCGGTTCGCGATGACGGGTCAAGGGTGCCCAGGACAGGCCACGGTTGGCGACGTTTCCGCAGGCCGTATGCGATGACAACGTAGGACAGAAAGGGACTCTGGACGGCCGGCGGCGAGAGGTGGTGCGGTCCGGCGACGAGGGTCGCCCGGCGGTGACGATGCGTGACCGAAACGGCGGATTGCCGCTTCGGGTGAGCGCCCCCGGGCCGTGGGCCCGGGGGCGCCGCTCCCGCGTCAGGGCTGGACGGGCATCGTCCAGCAGTTGGAGGTGGCCGCCTTGCCGGACAGGCGGTCGGTGAGCCAGGACACCGCGTCGCCCTGGTCGGTGATCAGCGGGGTGAGGTGGTTGGTGAGGATCTTGTCCCCCAGGTTCGGCAGGACGAGGGGCTGGTAGGTGACGTTGCCGCCCTTCTGGCACCAGTCCACCGCCAGTTGCCGGGCCTGGGCGTGCGGGACGATGTCGTCCTGGGTGCCGGTGGCCAGCCGTACGGGACCGGCGGGCTTGAGCGTGCCGATGCGCTGCGCGTCGAGTTCGGCCTGCGCCGACGGGTTGGCCGCGATGACGGCGGCGATGGACCGGCCGCTGGTGGTCCACTTGGTGCTCGTGGCGAACCCGTAGGTGAGGATCGCCTCTCCGATGCACATGGTCGACAGGTCCTGCAGCGCGGCCTTGCCGGCGGCGTTGGTGTTGGCGTCGAGGATGGTCTTCAGGGCGGGGTCGGACTGGGTGAAGCCGTTGATCGCCCAGCCGAGCGCACCGGCGAGCGCGCTGCCGTCGATGCCCTTCATGGTCGAGGTCAGGTCGGCGGGCGGGGCGCCGGCGTAGGTGCCGGCCAGGTTCACGTCCGGCGCGTACGAGGGCTGCAGCTCGGCGGCCGCGGCGCTGGCGCCGCCGCCCTGGCTGTAGCCGTACAGGCCGACGCGCGAGGCGCCGGTGATCGACGCTCCCGGTACGGCGTGCGCCGCGCGGGCCGCGTCCAGCAGCGCGTGCCCCTGGTCGAGGCGGTTGACGTAGGTGTGCAGCCGGTCGGTCGCGCCGAGGCCGACGTAGTCGGTGACGACGACCGCCGCACCGGTGGAGAGCAGCCGGTAGATGGCGAGGTCGTCGTAGCCGACCGACAGCGTCTGGCCGGTCAGGTTCAGCGGGTACTGCAGCGCCATCGAGGCCGCGCACTGGTCGCCCTGGCCCATCGTGCCCGAGGCGAAGGCCACCAGCGGCCGGGAGCCTCCGCCGTGCCAGGCGGCCGAGGGCTCGATGTACGCGCCGGTCACCGCGACCGGCCGCCCGTTCGCGTCGGTGGACCTGTACATCAGCCGGGTCGCCGTGCCCGGCAGCGGACGGCCGTCCAGGCCCGGCAGGCTCAGGCCGAGCGGCAGGGGCTCGGTGCGGACCAGCGCGCCGTTGGCGGACGGCAGCGTGGCGGGCGGGTCGTAGAACGCCGGGATGGTCACCCCGCGGGACACCTCGCCGGGCGACACGACGGAGGCGGACGAGGGTGCGGCGGTCAGGCCGACGCATGCCGCGACGGCCGCGATGACGGCCAGGGCTCTTCCGCCGCCCGGCCTTCGCCGGACGCCGGCGAAGGCCGCCGGAGAGGTCGGATCGATGGGGGCACGGAGACGGGGGGCGATGCGACGCACAGGGCTCTCCTCGCTCTGCTACGGGGAAGTGGCCGCAAATTAACAGCGCCTGCCGTCGCGGGTAACTCACCAGTAGGTTACGCGTGGGTAACTTCGGCCGAGTCACTAATCTGTTGCCGATTTTTACCTGTTGATCCATCAATCTCGGATAATGGCGGAGCTGCCTCAGTCCTTGGCGGGGCGGAATGTCGTGGCGAAGGCCTCGAAGATGGACTTGCTCGCCTTCCAGCGGCCGTCCGGCACCTGCCAGTACAGGGCGTAGGCGTGCTTGCCGTTGGCCAGGATGTTCCGGTTGAGCACGTGCGTACGGCCGCTCGAGCCCCGGTAGGTGAACTCCCAGTCGGCGGCCTTGCGGGCCTGCGGATAGTCGATCGATTCCAGGCGCACCCGGTGGTAGTCCGAAAAACCGCCGCGCCGGGCGGCCTCCTGTTCCTTCCAGTCGGCCAGCGGGTTGGACTTGGGATGGTCCGACTGGTCGACGATGAGGATCCGCGAGCTGTGCGGGTCCTCCACGTACAGGTAGTGGCCGTGGTGCTTGGCCGTCCAGCCGTCCGGTACGGCGATCGAGAAGCCCGTGTCGTCGTGATGCCAGTGATAGCCGTCCGGGAGGACGACGGCGGTGGGCGACGTCGTCGGGGAGGCGGTCGCCGCGGGCGATGACGCCGACGGCGACCCCGTGGAGGACGGGCTCGCCGGCGCGTGGCTCGGCGTCGTGCCCGCGTGTCTCGCGGACCGGCGGTCGTGGGCGTTCCCGCCGCCGAACACGGCGACGGCGGCCCAGGCCAGCAGGGCCACGGCGACCACTCCGGCGGCGGCCATCAGGCCGGCCCGCGCGCGCCGGGACGGGTGGTGGCCGGTGGCCGGGACGGTGCCGACCGTCGCCGCGTCCAGCCCGGCCGTTCCGGTCGTCGCCGCGTCGGCGGTCGCCGGTTCCGGCGATCGGTCCGGTGTCGCCCCTGTGGCCTCGGTGGTCCCCGTGTCCCCGCTCGCCGCCGGCGCGGCGAGGTCCCGCGGCTCGTCCGGGCGCTCGACGCGGTCGGATGACGAGGGCGCCACCGGGTACCCGTCGGGTGCCGGGCGCGGGACGGCCTCGCTCGGAAGGGAGTCCTGCGATGCGGAGTCCTCCGAGGGGGACGGTCCCTCTGACGAGGGTGGCCCGACGGGCGTGATGCCGCCGGACCGCCGGCCGCGGGCCGGCCGGCGGCCGCGCTTGGCCGGCTTCGCCCGCTCCTCGCCTTGGACGGGCTCCACGCCTTCCCGTACGGGCTGCTCGGCGGCGCCATCGGCGATCTCGCGCAGGCGTTCGGCGACGGTGTCGACGGACGGGCGGGCCGACGGGTCGCGCTGGAGCAGGGCGCGGATCAGCGGCCACAGCGGGCCCGCGCGTTCGGGTTCGTCCGGGTCGTCCATGACGAGCGCGGCGAGGGTGGCAACCGAGCTGTCGCGGTCGAACGGCGGGCGGCCCTCCACGGCCGTGTACAGCGTGGCGCCGAGGGACCACAGGTCCGACTCCGGTCCCGCCTTGTGCCCGCGCGCCCGTTCGGGCGCCATGTACGACGGCGAGCCGATGAGCACGCCCGACGAGGTCACGGTCGAGCCGCCCTTGGCGGTGGCGATCCCGAAGTCGCCGAGCACGACCCGTCCGTCCTCGGCGAGCAGGACGTTGCTCGGCTTCACGTCGCGGTGCAGGACGCCCGCCGCGTGCGCCGCCCGCAGGCCGCCGAGGAGCTGCAGGCCGATCGCGGCCGCGCGCTCCGGGGTGAAGGGACCGTCGGCGCGCACGGTCTCGGCGAGCGACCGCGACGGGACGTACTCCATCACGATCCACGGCCGGTCCTCGTCCTCGACGATGTCGTACAGGCCGACGACGTTGGGGTGGTTGAGCCGCGCGTTGGTCCGCGCCTCGCGGAGCGTACGGCGGCGCAGCGTCTGCTGTTCGTCCTCGGGCAGGCCGGGCGGGAAGACGACCTCCTTCACCGCGACCCTGCGGTCGAGCACCTCGTCGGAGGCGAGCCAGACCACGCCCATGCCGCCACGCCCGATGACGCTGCCGAGCCGATACCGGTTCTTGAGTAGACGGGGGGTGTCCACGACGTACCGATTTACCCTTGCTACCGAGAGCTAACGTGCGGACGGCCAAGACGTGCGCGTACGACGAGGTCGTGCAGCGCCGGTTCGGCGGTGGCCTGTTCGGGCAGCGGCGAGCGGTCCCGCTCCTCCTCCAGCCGCGCCGTCATCGCGTTGACGTCGGCGGCGAGGCGTTCGCGGCCCGGCGCGTCCGGGGGCAGCGTGCCGTGCTCGGCCTCACGTTTGGCCGCGACGAGCTCCGGCACGTACGCCGGCGCGTGGCCGAGGGCGGTCAGGTCGGCGACGACCTCACCCGTCCGCATGAGGTGGATGCCGGTGGACAGCACGCGGAACGTGTAGAGCAGCGGCTTGAGCTCCCCGGTGCGTTCGAAGAACCCCCACTGCGTGCGCGCGAAGCCGAGGTAGTGGTGCGCGTGGTGAGGTGTCAGGCAGTCCGGCGCGAGCGCGACCAGTTCCTCGTGCAGCGGTGAGGAGGCGACGACGAGCGGCGAGAGGAGCTGTTCCAGCACGTAGCCGTTGCGGCGCAGCAGCAGGCGGGCGAACTTGGCCAGGTCGTGCGTGACGAGGTCGACCTCCACGCCGTCGCGCGTCCAGGTGCGATCGATGGTCTCGGCTCCGGTCCGCAGGCCGACGACGTCCTCGATCGGCATCAGGTGGACGCCGCGCAGGTCGACGTCGGAGTCGACGGACGGGAACCCGTACAGGTGTGCGCCGCTGACCGTCGCGAACACCACGTCGCCGGTCACCTCGCCGAGCCAGGACGGCAGCGTACGGGTCATCGCGCGCCCCTCCGCCGTACCGAGACCAGGAAGTCCTCCACCCGCGCCCGGTCCGGCTCGGCGGGCAGCGCGCTGCGCTCCACGGCCGCGTCCAGCTCGCGGGTCAGCGACTCCCGCCAGGCCTCGATCTCCGCCCACGGCACCTCGCCCCGGCGTACCGCGAGCAGCCGCTCCCGGTGCTCCGGCACGCCGACGAGCGGCTCCCCGTGCGCCAGGAGGTGCCGTCCGCTGATCATCAGGCGCAGCATGTGCATCACGTGCTTCCAGCGCGGCTCGCCACGGGTGCGCAGGTCGCCGGCCAGCTTCCGGAACTGGCTGTCGGCGTACCGCAGGAACGTCCGGTGCGCGCGCCGGGACAGGAAGGCCCAGCGCAGGGCGAGCAGTTCCTCTCCCCGCTCGGTGACCTTCTCGACGAGGGGCGACCAGAGGCACTCCAGCGCGGTCGGGTTGGCCTCCAGCGCGAGCCCGAGAAAGCGTTCCAGCTCCCAGGAGAAGCGCTCGGCGTCCGGCCCGTCCACATGCGTCGGCGGCTTGGCGAACCCCCAGAACAGCGGTGTCGGCGCGACGAACACCCCGCGCCGGTCGACGTCGCTGGCCTCCGTGGCGAGACCGTACGCGCGGGAGCCGACCACGACGGACAGCACCGTGTGGTCGCGCACCAACGAGAGATCATCCACGAGGGGAAAGCCTGTCGGAGATCGCCGGTGTGGCCAACGTTATTTGCTCAAAAATCCTGACTTTCCGCGATGGGCCCGCGTGGGCGATCGCCGGACCGGCACCGCGACCCGGTGGCGCTCTCGCGGCGGGTAAGCGCCGGAACGAAGAGGCCGAGCCCCGCCGTGTGCGGCCCCGGCACGCGGCGCATACCGCCGGTAGCCAGTCAGAACGCGCGGAAATACGACTGTCAACGCACGATACGACGTTCCAGCTTCCTATTCTTCGAGATGCGGCATGCACCTTGGAAAGCCATCCGCCCTCCCGGCCGGGTCGGCCCACGGACGGCGTCCGCGGCCTCATGGGCCGGAGCGGCTAACCTGGGCACGGGGTGATGATGTGGGAAGTCAGATCGGTGTCACCGGCCTCGCCGTCATGGGGCAGAACCTCGCGCGCAACATCGCGCGCCACGGATTCCCGGTGGCCGTGCACAACCGCAGTGAGAGCCGGACGAAGCATCTGATCGAGCGCTATGGGGACGAGGGCGACTTCACGCCGGCGACCTCGCTGGAGGACTTCGTCGCCTCGCTCGACCGACCGCGCCGGATCGTGATCATGGTGAAGGCGGGCGGGCCCGTCGACGCGGTGATAGACGAGCTGGTGCCGCTGCTCGACAAGGGCGACATCCTGATCGACGGCGGCAACTCCCACTTCGAGGACACGCGGCGGCGGGAGAAGGCACTGGCCGAGCGCGGCCTGCACTTCCTCGGCACCGGCGTCTCCGGCGGTGAGGAGGGCGCGCTGAACGGCCCGAGCATCATGCCCGGCGGCCCCGACGACGCGTACGCCCCGGTCGCGGAGATCCTCACCACGATCGCGGCGCAGGTGGACGGCACGCCGTGCGCCGCGCACATCGGCCCCGACGGCGCGGGCCACTACGTCAAGATGGCGCACAACGGCATCGAGTACGCCGACATGCAGCTCATCGCCGAGGCGTACGACCTGCTCACGAGCGCCGCCGGCCTGTCCGCGCCGGAGATCGGGCAGATCTTCCGGCAGTGGAACGAGGGCGACCTGGAGTCGTTCCTCATCGAGACGACCGCGACGGTGCTCGGCCACACCGACGCCGCGACGGGCCGTCCGCTCGTCGACGTGATCCTCGACGAGGCCGAGCAGAAGGGCACCGGCCGCTGGACCGCGCAGTCGGCGCTGGAGCTCGGCGTACCGGTCACCGCGATCACCGAGGCCGTGTACGCCCGCGCGCTGTCGGCCCGCAAGGACCAGCGCACGCGCGCCGCCGCGATCCTGCCCGGCCCGTCCGGCGGTTCGGCCCCGGACGGCTTCGTGGACGCCGTACGCGACGCGCTGTACGCCTCCAAGGTGGTCGCGTACGCGCAGGGCTTCGAGCAGATGCGCGCGGCCTCCGACGAGTACGACTGGAACGTCGACCCGGGCACGCTCGCCACCATCTGGCGCGGCGGCTGCATCATCCGGGCGCGCTTCCTCGACCGCATCAAGGAGGCGTACGAACGCAGCCCGGAGCTGCCGAACCTCCTGCTGGACGACTACTTCCGCGACGCGGTCGCGAACGCCCAGGACGCGTGGCGCAAGGTCGTGCACACCGCGGTCGACCTCGGCGTCCCGACCCCGGCGTTCTCGGCGTCGCTGGCCTACTACGACGGCTTCCGCCGCGAACGCGGACCGGCGTCGCTGATCCAGGGCCTGCGCGACTTCTTCGGCGCCCACACGTACCGCCGCGTGGACCGCGAGGGCGTCTTCCACACACTGTGGTCGGAAGACCGCCGCGAGGTCTCCGCCGACTGACCCGGCACCCCCTGGCCGCCCGCCCGCCCGGCGCCCGGCCAGGGGTCACGCCGGTCGTCCGGTGTAGGCGTCCACCGCGACAAGGTCGGCATAACCGTTGCCGAGTTGCACTTCCCGCCCGAGGATCACCAGTCTCGGCTGACCGGACAGGGGCAGGAAGATCCGCGAGCTCAGGCCCGCGGGTACAGCGAGACTCAGTCGCGGTCGGCGGGATCAGTCGTTGGCGGACGCCCCTGGTCCAGTCGCGGCGTACCGGGCCGCGATGGTGCGGACGGCCTCGTCGACCACCTGAGCGACGCGTTCGGTGCTCACCTCCCAGCCCGGCACTAGGAGTGTCGGCCAGAAGACGTAGTTGGAAATCATGCCCAGGAACTGCGTGGCTGCGAGGTCCACGTCCTCGATCCGCACCGTTCCCGCCTCGTGCTCGGCTAGAAGGTAGCTGCGTACGGACTCGAAGTAGGGCATCTTCCCGTGCGAGAACTGCGCATGGGCCAGTTCGGGGAATCGCGGCAGCTCGGCGATGACGATTCGGAACAGGCTGGTCATCTGGGGGCGTCTCAACAGCTCGGCGTAGCGGCGACCGAAGGTGCTGAGCCCGTCGATGACGTTGCCTGCCGGCGGAGGCTTCTCTTCGTCAGCGGTCGACCAGGACTCGGTGACGATGGCGTCGAACAGGGCAGCCTTGGTCGGAAACTGCTTGAACAAGGTGGCACGCGAAACGCCCGAGCGCTCTGCGATCCGCGCCAGCGACGTCCGGTCGTAGCCCAACTCGAGAAACAGTGCGGTCGCGGCCGTCACGATCAGCGCGCGCTTCTCCTGGGCGACGCGCTGGTGATACGTCGTCACGACCTTGCTCATGGACCGAGCATACGAGATGAGTGGCTTGACTCGCCACTCCCCCCGGCCTACCGTCAGGGCAGTGGTGAGTCACTCGGCTCACCATCGGCCGCCGTTCATCACTGATGATCCCGGTCAGTCACCCACGTACCGAAGGAACATCCGATGCCCCGCTTCGACGACCAGACCGTGCTCGTGACCGGCGGGACCGGCGGCCAGGGCTCGAGCCACGTACGCGCCTTTCACGCGGAGGGAGCGAACGTGGTGATCGGCGACATCGACGCGGAACGCGGCGCCGCTCTCGCCGACGAACTCGGGACCCGCGCTCACTTCGCCCGCCTCGACGTCACCGACGAGAACTCGTGGTCCGCCGCCGTGCTAGCCGCCGAGAGCGCCTTCGGTGCCCTGAACGTGCTCGTCAACAACGCGGGCGTGCAGAATCCGCCTGCGACAATCGAGACCACGGACCAGGCCACGTGGTCGCGCATCCTCGACATCAACCTCACAGGGACCTTCCTCGGCATCAAGGTCGCAGCCCCCGCTCTGCGCCGCGCAGCAGGGGGAGCCATCGTCAACGTCGCCTCGACCATGGGCCTGGGCGGCACGGCTCACTACGCGCCGTACGTCGCCAGCAAGTGGGCCGTGCGAGGCCTCACCCGAACGGCAGCACTCGAACTCGGCCGCGACCACATCCGGGTGAACACCATCCACCCCGGCGTGATCGCGACCCCCTTCATCCAAGAACCAGCAGCCGGCGCAGTCACGGCAATCGCCGACTTCTACTCACCCGAGCCGTTCGCCATCCCTCGGCTCGGGGAGCCGACCGACGTCAGCCGCCTTCTCCTGTTCCTCACGTCATCAGACGCGTCGTTCATCACGGGGTCGGAGTACGTCATCGACGGTGGACTCCTCCTCGGCCCCGCCCTTCAGGCCGCGACCGCATGAGCACTCCCGACACGACCGGGTCGAACGACTCCGCACGGGACGCGTCTTTGTCGCACCTGCCCGATCACATCCGGCACGCCATTGAGATCACCCCCGCCGCGGGCACCAGAGAACGGATCATCGACATCACGACGCTGGGGCGCCGCACCGGCCGGCCACGCCGCATCGAGATCTTCTTCTACCGAGCTGCGGGCACCACCTATCTCTGTAGCGGCGCCGGCGGTGCCGCGACCGACTGGCATGCGAACCTTCTCGCCAATCCCAACTTCACCTTCCACCTCAAGAACGGGACCCATGCAGATCTGCCCGCACTGGCCACGCCTGTCACCGACCCAGCCGAACGTCAGGCCGTGCTGACGGAGATCGTCGCGGATCTCAATCAGCCCCACGATCCCGGCACCATCCGGCCGACACGGCTCGAAGACTGGGCCGACAGCCGGCTGATGCGCATCAGCTTCCGCCCTCGGCCGTGATCGCGGGGACCCGGTAACTCCTTCGCCGCGGCCGCGCTGAGCCCCTCAGTCATGACACGCGGGCGGTCAGAACAAGGGGCGGCCGCTGTTCTTCGCGGTGGCGTACGCCTGCCAGTCGCTCGTCACCTGGTCGGCGTAGCTCTTGGCGAACGTGAGGGTCTCCGCCTGCAGGCCCGGTACCGAGGTGATCGCCTTGTCGATCGCCGCGTCGGCGGAGTAGGTCACTCCGGTGCCCGGGATGTCCTGGTCCGCCCGTGAGTGGGCGGCGGCCAGGAGCCGGGCGATGTCGCGGACCGAGTCGTCCCAGATCGTCGAGCTCGTCAGGTCGT
Source organism: Actinoallomurus iriomotensis (assembly GCF_030269445.1). Taxonomy (GTDB): domain Bacteria; phylum Actinomycetota; class Actinomycetes; order Streptosporangiales; family Streptosporangiaceae; genus Actinoallomurus; species Actinoallomurus iriomotensis. Next base: position 525,449 of record NZ_BSTJ01000008.1, on the reverse strand, counting down.
CGATCGACAGGTCCTCCGCGAACGGCGACTTCTCCTTCACCAGCACCGGGACGTTCCCGGCGTTCGCCCAGCCGGCCAGCGGGTCGGACTCGTCGGCCTCCCACCGCAGTGCCAGGGCCGGGCGCTGTCCGCCGGTCAGGGACGTCGTGGCCGGGGCGAGCGTCTTCGGCGCGGGGTCGACCTCCTGCTTCAGCTCCAGGATCCGGTCGTCCGACGGACTGGACGTGTCGCCTTCGACCAGCACGTACCAGCGGAACCGGCCCAGGCTGCCCGTGCCCGCGCCGAGGCGGCGCCGGACGTCCTTGACCTTGGCCTCGCTCGCCGACAGAGGCTCGGCCGCCGTCGTGCGGTACGCCGCGACCGCGGCGACGAGGTCGGCGCGGGTCGAGGCGGGCACGGTCTGCAGCTCCGGGTCGGCCCTGAAGGCGCCGTTCAGCGTCGTCCACTTCGCCAGCAGGTCCGCGCGCTTGTCGGCCGCCGCCTTGTCGATCAGCGACTGCGTCAGGTGCGCGGTGTTGCCGGAGGTGAGCCGCCAGTCCGCCTCGTCGTCGGTGCCGTGGAACCTGCCGATCCACTGGGCGTACTCCGACACCAGGGTGTCGACGTCGGTGTCGATCTGGCTCTCGCTGCGGCCGTCCGCCCGCCCGGCCAGGACGAGCGCGACGGCTTCGCGGCGCAGGTCCCAGGTCCACGAGCCGCGCCAGGCGTCATCGGTGTCGTTGACGGCGTACTGCTCGACGTTGTCGGCCCCGCGGTCGGCACCGGTGTTCTCCGGGTGCGCGTCGCCGGTGATCCAGACGTCGCCGCCGCCGGTGGCGTACGCGGAGGGCGGCAGTTCGCCGAGGTCGTGGTAGAAGAGCGGCGAGGTCCCGCGGAAGAAGGCCCAGGCGCTCGACGCCAGCAGGTCCGTCCGTGTCCGCAGGTCGTCGTCGGTCGCTCCGGCGTTCAGCTCGTGCAACGCGTGGTCGGACGCGTAGACCAGGGCGACCGGATCGCGGGTCAGCGGCGGCTGGGCCCGGGCCGCGGTGACGAGCGCGCCCGCTCCGGCGAGCGCCGCGGTCACCGCGGCGGCGTACCTGACGGTCGGCTTCATACCACCAGACGTACACGCGACAGGTGAGCGCAGGAAGTCGCCGAGATGACACCTGGCCGACATCCGCCGGCCCGCTACGACGGCGCGAACCGGCGCACCGGAACCGGATGAAGGGCCACGGCCGCCGCCACGATCTCCTCCGTCGTGTGGTCCAGGTTGCGGCTCGCCACCGCGAGCGGTGAGCCGTAGTACGTCAGCGACCGCCGGGCGTTGCCCCGCCGGAACCCCTTCAGGCTCGCCAGCGGTATCCGGGGGTCGGCGCAGACGAAGGCGATGACGCGGTGCCGCGGGTTCGGGCGGTTCCCGGTACGGAGCGGATGGACGCGGATCTCGGTGATGGCGGACCAGGGCAGGCCGACTCCGGTGCCGAAGCGCACCCCGCCGCCGTCCAGTACGAGCACCGGCCGTCGTGGCAGCACCCAGCGGATCAGGTTGTAGGCCATGAGCGGCCACAACACCGCGCACAGCACCAGGAAGGGCGCGGCGAACCAGCCCAGCAGGAAGGGTGTGACCACCGCGCAGGCCCCGGTCACGGCGAACGCCCGCGCGTACCCGAGCGACGTCGCCCGCCTGTCATGGGCGATGGTCAGCGGCCTTCCCTGGACCGGGGACGGCGCGGTCCACGGTGCCGGCACCTCACCGGCGAGCAGCGCCGGCGCGTTGACGTTCTCCATCCGGATGAGCCTCAGCCGGAGCCGTGTCGTACCGAGGACGAACCAGACGCTCCCCGCCACGAGGATGACGACGGGGACGGCCGAGGCCACCCCCGGCCGGTGCAGCAGGGCGGTGAGGTAGGCCCCCGCGATCATCGACGCGATGGCGGCCAGGGCGAAGACGAACGAGCGGCGCAGCCGGCGCGCGCGCCGGCGTCCGCCGAGCATGGTCCGCGCGTACCCGACCGCGACGCACGCGACGACCGGATCGGCGTGCGGACCGGTCCCCCGCAGCAGGTCGCGCCGGGTCTGACGGTCGAGTTCGCGCCAGGCGGAGACGGCGTCGGCGCCCGTGGGGATGGGCGGTGACCAGTTCCCGTTCACAGCCGCGGGTCCACGGGCTCGGACTCCAGGGCCAGTACGCCGAAGACGGCCTGGTGGACGCGCCACAGCGGTTCGCCGGCGGCCAGGCGGTCCAGGGACTCCAGGCCTAGGGCGTACTCCCGCATCGCGAGCGACCGCTTGCGGCCGAGGGACCGCTGCCGCAGCCGTTCGAGGTGCTCCGGCTCGGTGTAGTCGGGACCGTAGATGATCCGCAGGTACTCCCGCCCGCGGCACTTCAGGCCCGGCTGTACGAGCCGCCCCTCCGGGGCCGGGCCCAGCGGCTTGACCACCATGCCCTCGCCGCCGGCCGCGGTCAGGTCCCGCCACCAGCCGACCGCCTCGGCCTCGTCGTCGCCGGTCAGGTCGACGACGCGTGACCGCGTGGAGACGATCAGGTCGTCGGCGACGGCGAGCCGGTCGGCGGCCTCCAGGTGCCACCGGTGGTCGCGCGTGGCGTAGGAGGCGCCCTCCCCCGCCAGCACCTGGAACGGGGCCAGCCGCAGCCCCGTCAGCCCCTCCACCGGCCAGCAGTAGCGGGCGTACGCGTCGCGGAACAGCGCGGCGTTCGCCTCCCGGCGCTCGATCCGGCCGCGCAGGCCGCCGACGTCGAGGCCGCGCGCCTCGGCGCGGGCCAGGGCGTCCGCGGCGGCCGGCAGGGCGGCACGCGCCGCCGCGCCGGTGGCGGCGTACTGCCGGCGCAGCAGTTCCACCGCCTTGGCCGACCACGGCATCAGCTCGCAGTCCAGCACGAGCCAGCCGGTCTCCAGCTCCTCGAACAGGGACCCGGCGGCCGCGCGCACCCGCGCGAGGAACGTCTCGGTCCGCTCCGGGTCGGGGAAGAACGGCCGCCCGGTCCGGGTGTAGACCGCGCCGGTCGTGCCGTCGTCCACGCCGAACCTCGCCGCGGCGACGCCGGCGTCCCGGGTCACGACCACGACGGCACGCGACCCCATGTGCTTCTCCTCGCACACGACCTGGCCGACGCCCTGCTTGCGGTACGCCGCGAACGCCTCCGCCGGGTGCTCCAGGTGGTCCTCCAGCGACGAGGTGTCGGCGGGCGCCATCGTGGGCGGCAGGTACACCAGCCAGCGCGGGTCCACCGCGAAGCGGCTCATCGCCTCCAGCGCCGGCCAGACGTTCTCCGCGCGCAGGTTGACCCGGCCCATCAGCCGGGTCTCGACGGCCTCCTCGACGTCCTCGATCCGCAGGACGCCCGACTCGCGGTGCCCGCCGCGCGACGCCGGCGGCTCGGCCTCCAGCGGGCGGACCGGCGCGTACCAGACCTGGTGCGCCGGGACCGAGACGATCTCCTTCTCCGGGTAGCGCAGCGCGGTGAGCCGGCCGCCGAAGACGCAGCCGGTGTCGAGGCACAGCGTGTTGTTGACCCACTCCGGCTCGACGACCGGCGTGTGCCCGTAGACGACCATCGCACTGCCCCGGTAGTCGTTCGCCCAGGCATAGCGCACCGGCAGCCCGTACTCGTCCGTCTCGCCGGTGGTCTCGCCGTACAGGGCGAAGGAGCGCACGCGGCCCGACGCGCGGCCGTGGTACTCCTCCTTCAGCCCGGCGTGCGCGGCCACGAGACGCCCGCCGTCGAGGACGAGGTGGCTGACCAGCCCGTCCATGAAGGACAGTGCCTCGGCGCGGAACTCCTCCGGCTCGGCCGCGAGCTGCTCCAGCGACTCGGCGAGCCCGTGGGCGACCGTGACGCGGCGGCCTCGCAGCGCGCGGACGAGCTTGTTCTCGTGGTTGCCGGGGACGCACAGAGCGGTGCCCGCGTTCACCATGCCCATGGCCAGGCGGAGCACGCCGGGGGTGTCCGGGCCGCGGTCGACGAGGTCGCCGAGCAGCAGGGCGGTACGGCCGTCCGGGTGCGCGGCGCCGGCGGCACGGCCGAGGGCGTCGCGTTCGATGACGTAGCCGAGCCTCGTGAGCAGCTCCTCCAGCTCGGCCCGGCAGCCGTGCACGTCGCCGATCAGGTCGAACGGACCGGTCAGCTCGCGCTTGTCCGACCAGCTCCGCTCGTACGTGACGGTCGCCTCGTCGATCTCCTCGCCCGTCAGCACGTACGCGCGCCGGAAGGCGCGGTGCAGGTCGCGCATGCCGCGCCGCAGCTCGCGGCGCTGCCGGGGCACGACGTGCTCGGGCAGGTCGCGGTCGGTACGGGCGGCGTTGCGCGCCTTCGCCACCGACTCGGGCACGTCGAGCACGATCGCGACGGACAGGACGTCCTGCTCCTTGGCGATCCGGACGAGCTGGGCGCGCGGTCCCGGCTGCACGTTGGTCGCGTCGACCACGGTCAGCAGGCCGCGCCGCAGCCGCGTGCGGACGATGTGGTGCAGCAGCTCGAAGGCGTCGGCGGTGGCCGACTGGTCGTTCTCGTCGTCGGACACGAGGGCCCGGCAGTGGTCGGAGGAGACCACCTGCGTCGGGGCGAAGTGCCGCCGCGCGAAGTGGGACTTGCCCGCGCCGGACACCCCGACCAGGACGACGAGCCCCATCTCCGGAAGCCTGATCTCCGTCATCGGATAAACACCCCCATCTGGGTCGGCGCGCCGACGGACGGGTCGTCGTCGCCGACGGGTACGTGGCGGACCCGGTAGCCGTACGTCCCGGCCACCCGCGCGGTCCACGCGTCGAACTCCGCGCGCGTCCACTCGAAGCGGTGGTCCGGGTGGCGGAAGCCGGTGAGGTTCTCGTAGCGCACGTTGTACTCGGCGTTCGGCGTGGTCACGACCACGACGCGCGGCGCGGCGTCGCCGAAGACGACGCGTTCGACGGCCGGGAGCCGGGGCGGGTCCACGTGCTCGATGACCTCCATCAGCACCGCGGCGTCGTACCCGTGGAAACGCTGGTCCGCGTAGGTCAGCGCGGCCGTGAACAGGTTGAGGCGGTCCGCCTGGGCGCGCGGGAGCAGCCCCGGCGCCAGCCTCCGCTGGGCCGCCTCGATCGCGCGGGCGGACACGTCGGTGCCGGCCACGAACTCGAAGAACGGTTCCTGCAGCAGCCGGGACAGCAGCCGGCCCGACCCGCAGCCGAGGTCGATGACCGTGGCGGCGTGCTCGGCGCGCAGCGCGTCGAGCACGGCCTGGACGCGGCGTTCGGCGAGCGGCACCGGCGGCGCGGCGACGTCCTCGGCCGGCTCGGCGGACCCGGGCTCGGCGGCCGTCGGGTCGGCGACCGGCGGCTCCTCGTCGATGGGGTGGCGGTCGAGCGCGTCGTCGGGCGCGTCGTCGGCGTCGGCGAGCCGGGCCAGGGCCGTACGGACCAGGCGGTGGCGGTTCGCGAGGTAGCGGCGGGTGATCCAGGCCCGTGCGGGGTGCGCCGCGAGCCAGCCCTCGCCCGCGCGTACGAGCTTGTCGACCTCGTCCGCGGCCACCCAGTAGTGCTTGGAGTCGTCCAGGACCGGCAGCAGGACGTAGAGCTGGTTCAGTGCGGCCGCGAGCGTGGACTCGCCCTCGATCGTGAGGGTGACGTACCGCGAGTCGCCCCACTCGGGGAACCCCTCGTCGAGCGGGACCGGGCACGCCTCCACCTGCCAGCCGAGCGGCGCGAACAGGCTCGCGGCCAGCTCGGGTCCGCCCCGGCACGGCAGCGCGGGCAGCGTGATCCGCAGCGGGATCGGGGTGCCGGCCAGCTCCGGGCGCTCCCGGCTCTGGCCGCGCATGGCCGTGCGGAAGACGTTCGCCATCGCCGACGCGAGCAGGGACGACGCGGCGTACGGCCGGTCGTTGACGTACTGGCCGAGGGACAGGTCCGGCGTCCGCCGGGTGCGGGCCAGTTTGATGGGGTCGACGTCGAGCAGCAGCGCCGCCGTGCAGCGGTCCTCGTCCGCCTCGGGGTAGAAGACGTGAGCGGTGCCGAACGACTGCTCGAACGCCTGCACCCGGCCGGGATGCTTGACCAGGAGGTAGCCGAGGTCGGTCGCCGGACGCGCGGTCGTGGTGATCGTCAGAAGCACACCGGACAGTGTCGCGGACCCGGCGAACAGGGACCTATCGAATTAATCAGGTCGGTCGGCCGGAGCCCGCCGGCCGGTCGCGTACGAGGCGAGGCCGCGGACCAGGAGCTCCAGGCCGTACCGCAGGCGTTCGTCGCCGCCGCCGTCGACGAGCGCGCCCACCATCGAGGTGATGACCGGGAAGCGGTCGGCCGGCAGGCTGTGGAAGTAGTCGCGGACCTGCTCGTAGTACTGCCGCGTCTCCTCCTCCGTACGGCGTTCGCGGTGCAGGGAGTCCTCGACGGCGTCCGCGAGGATGTAGAGCGACAGCCGGTCGACGAACATGCCCGCCCGCTCGTCCGGCACGCCCCCGGCGCGCAGGAGGGCGAGGATCGCCTCCGTGTAGTGCAGGGCGTTGGGGCCGAGGGGAATGTTGGCGAGCGCGGCGCGGGCGATGCCGGGGTGCCGGGTCCAGACCCGGTGGGCCGCCATTCCCGCCTCGACGACCTGTTCCTGCCAGCGGTCCGGGTCGGGGGCCGGCACGTCCAGCTCGCCGGTGATCCGGTCGATCATCAGCTCCAGCAGCTCGTCCTTGTTCGCGACGTGCGCGTACAGGGACGCCGGGCCGGTCTGGAGCTCCATCGCCACCCGGCGCATGCTCAGCGCGTCGAGACCCTCGGCGTCGAGGATCCGCATCGCCGTGTCGACGATGAGCTCCTGGCTGAGGGGCCGGCGCTGACGCGCGGGCTTCTGGGGACGCCGCCACGGCGGAGGTGGGATCTCGGTCGTCCCGGTCATGGCACACTTCCCTTCCCGAACGGCGTGCCCGTGGCGAACGATGTTCCCATGACCGCGCCGGGGACACCTGCCCCGGCGCGGTCGCGGCGGTCAGACCTGGGGAAGGACGTCGCTCGCGAGGAGCTCGAGGTGGTCCAGGTCCTCCAGGTCCAGGGTCTGGAGGTAGATCCGCTCGGCGCCGAGCTCGCCGTACCGGCCGATCTTGTCGACGATCTCGGCCGGGGTGCCGGCCAGGCCGTTCTCCCGCAGGTCGTCGAGCGAACGGCCGATCGCGTCGGCGCGCCGGCGAAGCTCGGCCTCGTCACGCCCGCAGCAGACGACCTGCGCGGCCGACAGGACGATCGGCCCGCGCTCCCGTCCGCCGCTCTCGGCGGCGGCGCGCACCCGCTCGTACGCCGCGCCGGTGTCGGCGATCGAGTGGAACGGCACGTTGTACTCGTCGGCGTAGCGCGCGGCGAGGCGGGGCGTGCGCTTGGCGCCCACCCCGCCGATGATGATCGGCGGTCGCGGCCGCTGGGCCGGCTTCGGCAGGGCCGGGGAGTCGGTCACCTGGTAGTACGTGCCCTGGTAGTCGAACGTCTGGTCTTCGGGCGTCTCCCACAGGCCCGTGACGATCGCCAGCTGCTCCTCGAGACGGTCGAACCGCTCGGCCAGGCCGGGGAACGGGATCCCGTACGCCGTGTGCTCGCTGTCGAACCAGCCGGTGCCCAGACCCAGCTCGACGCGCCCTCCGCTCATGTCGTCGACGTTCGCCACGGAGATGGCGAGCGGGCCCGGGAGCCGGAACGTCGCGGCGGTCACCAGGGTCCCCAGCCGGACGCGCCGGGTCTCCCTGGCCAGGCCGGCCAGGGTGATCCAGGCGTCCGACGGACCCGGCAGCCCGCTGACGTCCCCCATCTTCAGGTAGTGGTCGGAGCGGAAGAACGCGTCGAAGCCGCACTCTTCGGTGGCCTTGGCGACGCGGAGCAGGGTTTCGTATCCGGCGCCCTGCTGGGGCTCGGTGAAGATCCGCAAAAGCATGGTCCCCATCCTGCTCCCCCGCTGCCTCGGCCCGCACCACCGGGTCCGCGTCCCGTGGACGCGAGACCGCCCGGACCCTCGGTGTGCGAGGTTCCGGGCGGTCCCGTACGGCCGCCCGGGAACCCTCACTCACTGACGGGCGAGGGTTCCCGGGCGTCTTTCAGCCGTCTTCGCGGCGCGTCCGGCTGAGCCGGTACAGCACCACGCCGGCGCCTGCGAGGCCGAGGCCCGTCAGGGCGAACAGCGCCGAGGAGCTACCGGTGGTCGGCAGCGCACGGCCCGGGGCCTCCCGCACCGGCACCGGCCGCGCGGCCCGGACGTGGCAGGCGGCACTCCCGGCGCCACCGCAGTGGAGCCCGTGCGGGTGGCCGGGCGCCCCGAGGTTGTGCACCTGCGGGTGGTGCGGCCCGGCGCCGAGCGGGCAGACGAACCCGGCGCCCTGCCGCACGCAGTCACGGCGGGCACGGCCCGAGCTCAGCGGGTGGTGATGCGGCCGGGCGAGCGGGTGGTGCGGCCGGCCCAGCGGGTGGTGCGCGGCCTTGCCCGGACCGGTCAGCGGCGTCATCGGCGCGATGGTCTCGGGCGTGGTGCCCGGCTCCTCGTGCACGGCGGCCGGTGTCTCCTGCGCGCAGGACGGGCCTGCGGGCAGGTCGGAAACGGTCTTGCCCGCCATCGGCTTGTCCGCCGCGGCGCACGGTGCGGTGTCGGACTGCGCCGGACCGGCGGCCGGCGTCTCCGGGACCACGGGCTCGGCGGCGGGCGCCGCCGGGACGTCGGCGGAGTGCAGGCAGCCGCAGGAACTCGGCCACTTCTGCGCGCACGGCGGGATCGCCGGCATGTTCGGCACGACGACCGGCTGTCCGGGAACGTCCACCGGCCGGGACGCCGCGGCGCCGCACGGCGTGGTGACGGGCGCGTCGTTCTTGCCGGCGGCCTTGTCCGTGGCCTTGTCGCCCTTGTCCGCGACCGGAGTGGACGTGTCGGTGGCCGGAGCGGACTTGTCCGTGGCCGGCTTGTCGGCGTGCTGGTCGACGGCCGACGTGGTCGGCGCCGACGGCGCCGCGGCCGGCTTGCCGGCGGCGCACGGCGGAACCGCCGCCGGGCTCTCCGGCACGATCACCGGGCGGGCGGGCAGGATGACCGGACGGTCGGCCGCCGCGCCGCACGGCGTGGTGACCGGCCTGTCCTGTGCCTTGTCGGCGGCCGGCTTGTCCGCGGTGGACGCGGACGGCGCGGCGGCGGGCGTGCCCTGCCCGGCCTGCTCGCCCAGGGCGCACGGCGGGACCTTCGCCGGACGCTCGGGCACCACGACCGGCTTGGCCGCCGCGGCGCCGCACGGCGTCGTCGCCGGCTCGTCGGCCACGGACGGCGCCTGCACGGAGGTGCCCACCCCGGCCTCGGGCCGGTCCTGCGCACCGGCGCACGAGGTCGCCGGGCGGTTCGTGACGACGTACGGACGGCTCGCCACCGCGCCGCACGGCGCCGAGACCGGGACGCCGGACGTGGAAGGACGGCTCGGGATGACCGCGTTCTCCGTCGGCAGGTCCGAGGACGGGCGCTCCTGCGCGACCGCGCCGCACCCGCACGCCGTGGGATCGTCCTGCTTGGCGGCGCAGGAGCCGAACTCCGGCTTGACCGCGGTGGTCTTACCGGCGGCCTTGTCCGGCAGCGCGCCGAGCGAGCACGGGCCGTCGGCGGCGGGCGCCCCGATCGGGCTCCGTACGACGACGGACTCGGCGGTCCCCGGGCCGTGCTCGGTCACCATGAGCGGGTACGGAAGCTTGTCCGTCGCCGCCGCGCCGGTGTCCGAGCCGTCCGGTGAGACGTCCACCGGCGGGAAGGCGGCGAGCCGCCGCTCCGGCGCCGGCGCGTTGTGCCACGACACCTGGATGGGGTTACGCAGCCGGACGGGCTCCCGCTGTGCCTTGCCGCCGGTGCGTGCGGGCGGGACGACCGTGGCGGTGATGACGCCGTGCCGGGTCTTTCCCTGCGGGAGCAGACCGATGTGGCAGACGAGCGGACCGGCCTCGCGCCAGCGGCACTTCGGCGGCGCGGCCAGCACCTTGAGGTTCTTGTCCGGCGTGGTCCGCAGGGCGACGTCCCGCGCCGGGATGGTGCCCCGGTTGGTCACCTCGAACGGCCAGTTGTAGGTCCTGCCCGGGACGATCGCCCCGCGCGGCCCCTTGGTGTCGACCACGACGTCGGCACGCCCGCGTTCGCGGTCGCGCGCGTCGCGCCCCTCGTGGCCGTCGTGGTCCCGGTGCGGAGTCGTACGGTCGTGCGCTCTGCCGGCCTTGCCGCCGGTGTGCGCGGACGCGCTGGTCGTCACCTGCGGCATGACGGCGAAACATGACGCCGCTGCCACCGCGGTGATACTCCGCATTCCGGCACGCACGGCGCGGCCAGAAATGTCGATCATTCGTGTCCCCCGTGACCTGCTCAGACGCTGTTGTCAACGCCCCGTTTTAGCCGTCCGAGGAGGCGAACTCATAGCAGCGCGTCGGCGTGTCGTCACAAACAGTGATGGTAAAAACCCGCCCGCACAACGAAGGCCCGTAACGACCACGGCACTCGGCGATAGTTTCCTTTGACGGCCTTTCGACCAAAAGGAAGAGACCAGTGCCCGAGAAAAAGGTCACCGCGGCCACACTCGCCGGCGCCATCGTGACGATCCTCGTGTGGGTCCTGCGGCTGGCCGGCGTCGACATTCCCGCCGAAGTGGCGGCCGCGATCACGACGGTCCTCGTCGCCGTCTCCGCCTACCTGGCCCCCCACAGCCACCGGCCCGACCTCGCCCGCGCGGCCGGGGACACGCGGCCGTCCGCCTGAACGACCTCAGAACCCGAGGCTGTCCCCGCAGTCGACGGTCGAGGAGCCACCGGAGCTGGTGGCGCTCTTGACCAGTTCGCCGTCGACGCTGAGCGTGCAGGTCAGCTCGCCGGAACCCGTGCCGTGGGCGTTCACGTCGACCTTCTGGCCGTCATTGACGGTGAAGGTCCTGCTCCAGGGCGGCGACACCACCATGCGACGGTGACGTCCGTCCGGTGCGGTGAACGAGACGGACGCTCGCCCGTTGCCCCGGATGGCGAACGTCACCTTGTGCGGCCCCGAGTGTTCCGGCGCGTCCTCACCGGGTTCGTCATCCGGCGGCGGTGTCGTGACCGGCGCCGTGGCACGCGGCGAACCGAATGCCGGACCCGTCGCCACCGGCGCGGGCAGCGGTGACAAAGAATGGCCTTTCGATCCACCCGCCGAATGGCCACCCGAAGAACACGCTCCGAGCGCCAGGACCAAAACCACGAGAATGATTCGCATAGTCGTCTCCAAAACGCATACCTCGTCGTACTGGAGTGACTACGGAGTGTAACCGCTTCGGCCCGGAGACGCGCGAGGGCGGCCCGCACCTCGGCGGGCCGCCCTCACGCGGCGAGTCGGGTCAGCGGGCGGAGAGCAGGTCCCCCAGCTCGTCCTCGACGTCCTGGTTGGCGACGAACATCAGCTCGTCGCCGCCCTCCAGCGTGTCGTCGGGGCTGGGCACCAGCACCCGGCCCTCGCGAAGGATCGCGACCAGCGCGGTGTCCTGCGGCCACGAGACCGAGCCGACGAGCTGGCCGACGAGCGGAGCGTCCTCGGGCAGCGTCAGCTCGACCAGGTTGGCCTCGCCCTGGCGGAACGTCATCAGCCGTACGAGGTCGCCGACGCTCACGGCCTCCTCGACGAGCGCGGACATCAGGCGCGGGGTGGAGACCGCGACGTCCACGCCCCAGGACTCGTTGAAGAGCCATTCGTTCTTGGGGTGGTTGATGCGCGCCACCACGCGCGGGACGCCGTACTCCGTCTTGGCCAGCAGGGAGACCACGAGGTTGACCTTGTCGTCTCCGCTCGCGGCCACGACGACGTGGCAGCGTTCGAGCCCGGCGTCGTCCAGCGAGGCGATCTCGCACGCGTCGGCGAGCAGCCACTCCGCCTGCGCGACGGCCTCGACCTTGATCGAACGGGGGTTCTTGTCGATGAGAAGGACCTCGTGGCCGTTCTCCAGGAGCTCCTGGGCGATGGAGCGGCCGACCGCTCCGGCGCCGGCGATGGCGACCCGCATTACTCCGCCTTCTCCTCGGGCCGCTGTGACACGGCGTCGTTGATGCGCTCCATCTCGCCCGCGGCGGCCATGACGTGGACCACGTCGCCGTCCTGGATGACGGTGTCGGGATCGGGGACCAGCGCCTCGCCCATCCGGTTGAGGAAGGTCACGCGGGTCTTCGCGGCGTCCTCCAGCACGGACACCTTCGCGCCCACCCACTTGGGGTCGATCTGCACCTCGGCGAGCACGACCTCGCCGGTCGGGTCGCGCCACAGCGGCGCGGGACCCTCGGGAAGGAGCCGGCGCAGCATCTGGTCGGCGGTCCAGCGCACGGTCGCCACCGTGGGGATGCCGAGCCGCTGGTACACCTCGGCACGGCGGGGGTCGTAGATGCGGGCCACGACGTTCTCCACGCCGAAGGTCTCCCGCGCCACGCGAGCGGAAATGATGTTGGAATTGTCGCCACTGCTCACCGCGACGAACGCGGACGCCTGTTCGATTCCGGCGTCCACGAGAACGTCGCGGTCGAAGCCGAAACCGTTGACACGGCGGCCCTTGAAACCTCCGCGCAGCCGCCGGAACGCCTCAGGGCTCTGATCGATGATGGCCACGCTGTGGCCTTTATCCTCAAGGATGTGGGCGAGTGTCGATCCGACACGCCCGCACCCCATGATCACGATGTGCACGGTCGTCCTTTCCGGCGCCGTCCGGTCCGCTTGGCTCCGTCTTGACCTGAGAAACCTACACATGGCCGGGCGCGGGTTAGAACTCCTGAACCCGTCCGTGGGTTCCACTGTTTTACTTGCCCATGCCACGATGGGTTTTCACGGTCCCGTTACCGACTACCATCACCGACGTGTCGAAGGCTCCCGACCTCGTCAAGAGGCTCCTGCTCGGCAGGGCGCTCCGCAGCGCCCAGCAGCACGAGCAAACGCTCCCCAAGACGGTCGCCCTGCCCGTCTTCGCCAGCGACGCCCTGTCCTCCGTGGCGTACGCGCCACAGGAGATCCTCATCGCCCTCGGTATCGCGGGCCTGGCGACCTATCACTTCACTCCGTGGGTGGCCGGCGCCGTCGTGGTGATCCTTCTCACGGTGGTGGCGTCGTACCGGCAGAACGTCCGTGCCTACACCAGCGGCGGCGGCGACTTCGAGGTCGCCACCACCAACCTCGGCAACAACTCCGGCATCGTGGTGGCGAGCGCGCTGCTCGTCGACTACGTGATGACGGTCGCGGTGTCGGTGTCCTCCGGCGTGGAGAACCTCGGCGCCCTCATCCACTTTCTGCAGCCCCACAAGGTCCTCGCGGCGATCGCCATCGTGGCGATTTTGACGATCATGAATTTGCGGGGAATCCGCGAGTCCGGCGTCGCCTTCGCGATTCCCACGTATCTGTTCATGTTCGGCGTCTTCGTGATGCTGCTGTGGGGCCTGACCCGCCTGGCGTTCGGCGCGCACCTGCACGCCGAGACGGCCGACCTGACCATCAAGGGGCACGAGGTCGGCGTCGGCGGGTTCGCGCTCGTCTTCCTGCTGCTGCGCGCGTTCTCCTCCGGCTGCGCGGCCCTGACGGGCGTCGAGGCGATCAGCAACGGGGTCCCGGCCTTCCGCCGGCCGAAGGGCAAGAACGCCGCGACGACGCTGCTTCTGCTCGGTGCCGTGGCGGCCTCGATGTTCGGCGGCATCGTCGCGCTCGCGTACATCACCAAGGCCAAGTTCGCCGACCCGAACCTCGGCACCCACCTGATCGACAAGGCCGGGCGCGACGTCTCGGACCAGGACCCGGTCGTCGCCCAGGTGGCCCACACGGTCTTCAGCAACTTCCCGCTCGGCTTCGCGTACGTGACCGTGATGACCGCCCTGATCCTCGCCCTGGCGGCCAACACCGCGTTCAACGGCTTCCCGGTGCTCGGCTCGGTGCTCGCCCAGAACCGCTACCTGCCCCGTCAGCTGCACACGCGCGGCGACCGGCTCGCGTTCAGCAACGGCATCATCATCCTCGGCACCCTGGCGGGCCTGCTCATCTACGCGTACGACGCGTCGGTGACCGCGCTGATCCAGCTCTACATCGTCGGCGTGTTCGTGTCCTTCACGGTCAGCCAGACCGGCATGGTCCGCCACTGGAACCGCCTGCTGCGCACCGAGACCGACCGGAGCAAGCGCCGCCGGATGAAGACCTCCCGCGCGATCAACGCCTTCGGCGGCGTGGTCACCGGGATCGTGCTGATCGTGGTCCTCATCACGAAGTTCCTGCTCGGCGCCTGGATCGCCTGTGTGGCCATGGCGGTGCTGTTCCTGATGATGCGGGGCATCCGGCGCCACTACGACCGGATCGCCACCGAACTGGTCGTCACCGGCGAGGACGTCGCGCTGCCGCCCCGCAACCACGCCATCGTCCTCGTCTCCAAGATCCACAAGCCGACGCTGCGCGCCCTGTCGTACGCGCGGGCCACCCGCCCCTCCACGATCGAGGCGGTCACCGTCGCGGTCGACCCGGAGGAGTCCGGCGAGCTGCAGGAGGCCTGGGACGCTCACGAGCTGCCGGTGCCGCTGAAGATCCTCGACTCGCCGTACCGGGAGATCACGCGGCCGATCCTGGAGTACGTCAAGAGCGTCCGGCGGCGCAGCCCGCGCGACGTCGTGACCGTGTTCCTGCCCGAATATGTCGTGGGACACTGGTGGGAGCACCTGCTGCACAACCAGAGCGCGCTGCGGCTCAAGACGCGCCTGCTCTTCGTGCCCGGTGTGATGGTGACGAGCGTCCCCTGGCAGCTGGCCTCCTCCGACCGCCTCAAGGGGCGTCCGGAGCCGGCCGCACCGGGCGCCGTTCGCCGTCCGTACGCCGAACAGAACGCCGAATCGAAGGGGTCACGTGCCGCCGGTGGAATCGTCTGAACTGATCGAACTCCGGATCGGCGCCGTCGCCAACGGCGGCTCATGCGTGGCCCGGCACGAGGGACGCGTCGTCTTCGTCCGGCACACCCTGCCGGGCGAGCTGGTCCGCGCCCGCGTCACCCAGGAGACCAAGAACTTCCTGCGTGCCGACGCCGTGGAGATCCTCGAGGCCTCCCCCGACCGCGTCCCGGCGCCCTGCCCGTTCTCCGGGCCGGGGCGCTGCGGCGGATGCGACTGGCAGCACGTCGCGGTCCCGGCACAGCGGGCCCTGAAGGCGGCGGTGGTCGAGGAGCAGCTGCGCCGGGTGGCGGGCATCTCGCGCGAGGTGGTGGTCGAGGAGGTGCCGGGCGCCCCGGACGGCCTGGGCTGGCGCACCCGCGTGCAGTTCTCCATACGCCGCGACGGCGCGGTCGGCCTCCGTAGGCACCGCTCCCACGCGATCGAGCCGATCGACGAGTGCCTGATCGCCCACCCGCAGGTGGAGGCCCTCGGCATCGAACGCAAGCGCTGGACCGGCGCGTCCGGCGTCGAGGCGGTCGTCTCGGCCGGCACGGGCGACCGCCTGGCCGTCCTGTCCGCCCGAGGGCGCGCCCGCGTCCCGCGCATGGACGCGCCCGTACGGCTGGTCAGCGAGCGAAACCAGGAGAAGCCGCCGTTCGTCCGCGAGGACGTCGCGGGCCGGCTGTGGCAGGTGAGCGGCAGCGGGTTCTGGCAGGTCCACCCGGGCGCCGCCCAGACGCTGGCCGACGCGGTCGTGGACACCCTGGAGCCCCGCCGCGGCGAGATCGCCGTCGACCTGTACTGCGGCGCGGGCCTGTTCGCGGGCGTCCTGGGCGAACGCGTCGGCTCCGACGGCCTGGTCGTCGGCATCGAGTCGGACGCCCAGTCCGTCCGCGACGCACGCTTCAACCTGCGGGACATGCCCCACGTGGCGGTGGAGCGCGGCGAGGTCGAGACCGTCCTGGACGAGATCAGTTTCGGCCGCGGCAAGAACCGGCTGAACCGCGCCGACCTGGTCGTCCTGGACCCACCCCGTACGGGCGCCGGCCCGGACGTGGTCAAGCGGGTCGCGACACTGGCCGGCCGCCGCATCGCGTACGTCTCGTGCGATCCGGCCACCCTGGCCCGCGACCTGGCCCTGTTCGGCGAACAGGGCTGGACGCTGTCCGCCCTGCGCGCCTTCGACGCCTTCCCGATGACCCAGCACGTGGAGCTCGTGGCCACGTTGGTCCGGGGGTAGTTCATCCCGGTCCGCGGCCGATTCGATCACGGCCGCGGCCGCTGGCGTTGATGTCCGCCCTGACTCGTTCTCGGCCCGTTGATGGCAGGAAAATAGGATAGGCATGGAATTCCCGTACGGCCGGGGTTGACCTCGGCGCATAATGCGTCGATTATCCGCTCCAGACCGGAATGCATCGAGCGGGAGTCGAGTCATGCCCAAGTTCCTCACGCGCCGTCCTCTGTTACCGGCGACCATCGCCGGGATCGCCGTCGCGGCGCCGGTCGCGAGCCTCCTGGTGTTCGGTTCCGGCTCCGCGCCGGCGGCCGTCGCCGAGACCGCCCGGTACAGCCCTATCGGCACCACCGCCAACGGCGTGACCGGTCCGGCCACGGCGAAATTCACCGCCGGGCCCTATTCCGGTCCGAGTACCGCGGTCGTTCTGACGCCCACTTCCGTGTCCACCGACAGCGACTCCCAATGGGCGTACCTCTCACTTCCGTGGGACAACACCTCGGTCAGTTCGGTCCAGGTCTGTTACTCCATCACCACAACGGTCGTCGGCCGCACGTACATCAGCGGGACGCGGATCAGCGACATGACGACACCGGACGCGGCGCTGGTCCGGCTCGACGACGGAACGGACCGGACCGCGGTCGGACCGACCTGCTACACGGTGCCGGCCGCGTTCACGCCCACCGGCTCGATGTCCTTGGAGTTGAAGGTGGTCTTCGGCAGCACCAGCGACCGCATCCTCCTCGGCATGACCGCCCTCAGCGGCCAATCGGCCTAGGCCGCCGAGGACGCGCCTACGGGATCAGGCCGACCCAGGACCGCCAGGCGTCATTCGCGTCGACCATGCTGAACGGGCCGTCGCCGCCGTCGGAGTAGTACTCCCACCAGGCGTAGTCGATGCTCTTGGACTTGTAGAGCGCGACCTTGTCCTTGACGTACTGGTCGTGGCCGGTGGCGCCGTTGCCGATGCCGAACTCCCCGATCCAGACCGGCATGCCCTGCGCCGAGGCCGTGTCGATCTGTACCCGCAGGTGCGTGGCGAGCGCGGCCTTGTCCGCCGCGTTGTAACCGGCGGTCCCGTCGGAGGGGTTCGGGTCCATGCCCAGACCGGTGCCGTCGTCGTAGCCAGCCGTGTAGCCGCTCTTCGAGGCGCCGTTGAAGTAGTCGTGGACCGACCAGATGAGGTTGGCACGGCTCATCGGAGTGAGGGAGGAGAACGACGAGGCGGGCACCTTCGCGTCACCGTACGACGACTCCAGCATGATGCTGGTGACGCCGTCCTCGGCACGGATCGCGTTCACGATCCGCGTGTAGTCCGACAGCGGAACCATCACCTGCGAGATCGACGTCGATGGCAAGAAGGTCAAGGCCGCGAAATCCGCGGGTGCGTACGCGATCGCGTCCTGCGACCACACGCTCGGATTCTGACGCTCCGGCCGGTCCTCCGGCGGGGTGACGTACGTTACGCGCTGCGGCACGGTGTAGACGAGCTCAAGCTCCCGCAGGTGCTCCCCACTCGTGGCCACCCTGGTCCGGGGGTAGTTCATCCCGGTCCGCGGCCGGTTCGATCACGGCCGCGGCCGCTGGCGTTGATGTTCGCCCTGGTGCCAGTGCCGCCTACGCGCGGTGGCGGATCACCCGCGACCCCCGTCCAGGCCCTCCCCCGGCAGGGCCGGCCATCACCGATCGTGGGGCGTTCTCGGCCGGGTGACGGGGACAACGGTCAGGATGTCCTCAAGGCCCTTGAAGTCATCAGGGTTGGTGGTGAACAAGGGCAGCTCTTCGGCGATCGCGATGGCAGCGATCATCAAGTCGGCCACCCGGCGTCTCGGCTTCCGGCCAGCGCCGATCACGGCTGCGCAGACCCTGCCATAACTACGCGCCGCCTCCACGTCGAACGGGATGGGATCGAACTCGTTCTCGGCCCGTTGAAGCACATCCAGCCGCCGGGCGCGCTCAGCGTGTTCGTCGTAGCCCGCTTGATCCTGGTCTCTACGAACCTCATGCGGTCCCGCGGAAAGCTCCGCCAGCGTGATGGCGCTGATGGCCACCTCCGCAGGAAGCTCTTCGGGGTTCACCCACTTACGCAGGATCATGATGTTGGTGTCGAGCAGCCCCCGCTCGTGTTCAACGGTCATAGGGGTCGCTCAGCTCCTGATCGGCCGTGGCGTCCTGGTCGGCGCGGAAGGCGTCGAGGGAGATATCGGGTGCGCCGCGGGACATCGCCGCGAACTCGCCTCGAGGGACGAACCGCCTCCGTCGCCGCAAAGGAATCAGCTCACCGATCTCATGTCCGTCCCGGGTGACCGTGAACGCCTGCCCGCCCTGGACAGCATCCATGATCTCTTTGGACCGATTACGCAGATCGCGTTGTGTGATCTCGGGCTGTGCCGCCATGGATCTATCGTATCTGGACGGTGCACGCCGTGCTACTGGGTAGCACATCATGCGCGATTATCCGTTCCAGACCGGAATGCAACACGGTGCCGGCCGCGTTCACGCCCACCGGCTCGATGTCCTTGGAGTTGAAGGTGGTCTTCGGCAGCACCAGCGACCGCATCCTCCTCGGCATGACCGCACTCAGCGGCCAATCGGCCTAGGCCGCCGAGGACGCGCCTACGGGATCAGGCCGACCCAGGACCGCCAGGCGTCATTCGCGTCGACCATGCTGAACGGGCCGTCGCCGCCGTCGGAGTAGTACTCCCACCAGGCGTAGTCGATGCTCTTGGACTTGTAGAGCGCGACCTTGTCCTTGACGTACTGGTCGTGGCCGGTGGCGCCGTTGCCGATGCCGAACTCCCCGATCCAGACCGGCATGCCCTGCGCCGAGGCCGTGTCGATCTGTACCCGCAGGTGCGTGGCGAGCGCGGCCTTGTCCGCCGCGTTGTAACCGGTGGTCCCGTCGGAGGGGTTCGGGTCCATGCCCAGACCGGTGCCGTCGTCGTAGCCGGCCGTGTAGCCGCTCTTCGAGGCGCCGTTGAAGTAGTCGTGGACCGACCAGATGAGGTTGGCGCGGCTCGTCGGAGTGAGGGAGGAGAACGACGAGGCGGGCACCTTCGCGTCACCGTACGACGGCTCCAGCATGATGCTGGTGACGCCGTCCTCGGCACGGATCGCGTTCACGATCCGCGTGTAGTCCGACATCAGCCGCGCCGACCGGGTGGAGGTGCGGAACGGCTCGTTGACCGGGTCGTACGCCGCGATCGCCGGTTCGTCCTTGTACCGGTCGGCGATGGTCTGCAGGAAGCCCAGGCCGTTCTCCACGACCGCGTCCAGGCCCTCGGTCGTGGCGTCCGGGTCCACCCGCGCCCAGGCCGGGACGTGCTCCTGGCCATCCGGGTCACCGGACATGTGGACGCAGTCGAGGATGACGTACAGGCCGGCGGCCTTCGCCCGCTCGACCGCCGTGGACAGAGTGTCGAACGCCGTCTCGTTCCACTCCTCCTCGGTCGGCTGGAACATGTCCCAGAACAGGACCATGCGGACCGCGGCCTGCGCGGGCGTCGCGGAGGCACCGATCGTCAGGAGAAGTGCGGCGAGGGCGAGTCCGGCAGATCGGCGCATGAACGTCTTTCCCGTCCGGAGAGACCAAGATCAGCAGGATCCTAGATCAGCTCCGGACCGCCGGTGGTGGGACGAGAGGCGCGCCATTTCGTCGTCGGAGAGGCGCAGTGCGCCCGCGGCCACGTTCTCGGCGAGGTGGCCCGGATCGCGGGTCCCCGGAATGACCAGCACGTGCGCCCCCTGCCGCAGCGTCCACGCCAGTCGCACCTGGGCGGCCGTCGCGCCGTGCGCCCGCGCGACCGAGAGGATTTGCGAGCCGTCACCGGCGCCGGCGCCGGCTTCGCGTCCTTCACCGGCGATGGTGAAGAAGGGCACGAACGCCACGTCCTGCTCGCCGCAGGCGCGCAGGACGGCCCCCGCCTCGGGCGGCGCGCCGATGCCGTAGGGGTTCTGAACGCAGGCCACCGGCGCGATGGACCGCGCCTCGGCGAGGTGTTCGAGGGTGGCGTTGGAGACGCCCAGGTGCCGGATGAGGCCGGCGTCGCGCAGCTCGGCCAGCGCCCCGAAGTGCTCGGCGATCGAGCTCGCCTGCCGGCTCGGAGGGATGCGCAGGTTCACCAGGTCGAGGTGGTCACGGCCGAGCTGCCGAAGGTTCTCCTCGACCTGGCCGCGCAGCTGCCCGGGTGTGGCCCACCACCACTCGCCCGAGGGATCCCGGCCCGGCCAGACCTTGGTGGCGATCAGCAGGTCGTCGGGGTACGGCGCCAACGCCCGGTTGATCAGCTCGTTGGCCGAGCGGAGCGAGGAGAAGTAGAAGGCGGCCGTGTCGATGTGGTTGACGCCCAGCTCGACCGCGCGCCGGAGCACCCTGATCGACCGTTCGCGGTCGCTCGGCGTGCCGAGGTCGAAGGGGGCGCTGCCCGTGAGGCGCATCGCGCCGAAGCCGATGCGGTTGACCGTCAGGTCACCGAGCCTCCAGGTACCCGCGCCCGCCGCGCCGCCGGTGTGCAAGGTCATGATCAGCAGTCCTCTCTCGCCGGAACGGCGAACGAAGTGCGGTCCCGGGCATGAAAAAAGCCTTCCCGACGGATCGGGAAGGCCTAAGCGATGACGAGATCATAGCGGGCCTCGGCACTGAGGCCTGAGCTCGGACCGGCGACCCGGCCCTACCCGCGCCCGGACTGACGCTTCGTGATGACGCCGCAGGCGATGCGGGCGCCGGAGTCGCCGGTCTTGAGGGTCTCGGCGTCCGGGCCGGACGCCGCGTAGCGCTTGGGGATGTTGGCCTGGTTGTCCGGTGCCGCGTGGATGACGATCGCGCTGCCGTCCCGATCGAACAGCTGCGCGGACTGGAAGCGGTCGGTCTTCACCGTCGCGCTGCCCGTGCCGTCCCCGTTGACCAGCAGAGGCGGCAGGTCGCCCGAGTGCGCCGGGTGGGAGTGGGCGTCCAGGTCGAAGTGGGGGCCCGCGCTGAAGAACGGGCTGCCCGTCGCCGGATCCTTCGACCTCGGGTCGCAGACGCCCTTCGCGTGGATGTGGAAGCCGTGGTAGCCCGGCGGCAGGTCCTGCGCCGTGATGGTGATCTTGGTCTTGCCGCCCGAGGTCGCGACGCGCAGCATGCCGACCTGTTTGCCGGTGGCGTCCTTGATGACGGCGCTCCCCGACTCGGCGGCGCCGGTCATGCGTTCGGCCACCGCGGCGCCGAGCGCGGTGGCACCCGCGCCCAGGGCGACGACCGCGAACAGGTGGTACTTGCCGGGCATGCGAAGTCCCCCGAATGAGACGACAAGGCTTCCGTCCGCCTCATACCCGGTGACGACCACGGACAGTCACGAAGCCGGGCGGTCCAGGGGCGTACGGCCGCGGGCCAGCAGCCAGACCATCGCCGCCAGTCCGGCGACCTGCAGCGGCCAGCCCATGACGACCTTCGCCGCCCCCAGCCACGCCACGTGACCGGCCAGGTAGAGCGGGTACTGCACCGCGACGCGCACCAGGCACGGGATCAGCAGCAGCCAGGTGAGCCGGGAGCAGAGCCGGACGATCTCGCGGTCGCGGTGCCAGGCGGTCGGGTCGCCCGTGACCGAGCCGATGATGAAGCCGACGAGCGGCCAGCGCACGACGATCGACAGGAGCAGCGCGGCGGCGTAGCCGGCGTTGTAGATGATGCCCGGCAGGAACGCGTCCTGCGCCTTGCCGGACCGCAGCGCGAACAGGGCCGCGATCGCGATGCCGAAGATGCTGTTGAGCACGAACTGCACGGTGGAGCGCTGCGCGAGGCGTACGAGCAGCAGGACCACGGCGAGTGCCGCGCCGATGCCGAGGGAGAGCTTCAGCTCCTTGGTCACGATCCAGGAGACGGTGAAGCCGATCGTCGGGATGGCCGCCTCGACGACACCGCGCGCACCGCCGAGGGCCTTGGAGAGCTGGGCCCGGACGGCCTCTTCGACCGTGTCGTACGCGGCCTTCTCCGGCACCTCGGGTGCCGTCTCCTCGGGCGCCGGGTCCGCGGACCCCGAGTCGCGCCGGGCCGGGTCGTTCACCTGACCTCCTCGGGGGGCGCCCGCGTCATCGATCACGCGCTGCCCCGCAGCTCGTATCGCGGGTTGAACATGACCTTACGGCCGTCCTGGACGCTGACGAGACCCTCGGCGCGTACGAGACGGCCCGGCTCGATGCCGGCGATGCGCCGGCGGCCGAGCCAGACGAGGTCGATCACGTCGGACCCGTCGTAGAGCTCGGCCTCCAGCGCGGGGGCTCCGCCCCGCGGCCGCAGTGTCACAGTCCGTAGCGTACCCGCTACGCAGGCACGCCGACGAGCGGCGCACGCCTTGATGGGAGTGGCGCCCTCGGATCCGCTGGTCTTCTGGAGTTCCTGGGCCTCGAGTTCGGCCTTGCTCGACGTCAGCCGGCGCAGGAACCCGCGCAGACCCCGTGACCCTGAGTCCTCGTCGCCCGTGTCGGGCACGTCATCCATGTTTGGCAAGACTAAGCCATCCATCCGAGATTCAAAGCGGGGGAAAAGGTGACATCACGCCGCACCTGAGCGCACCCTCCGCCGGGCCGCGAAACCCGTGTCCTCCGGGCGCCGGGCCAGGGCCGCCTTGGCCGATCCGAGCTGCCACGGCACGCTCGTGACCATGACGCCCGGCCGGAACAGCAGCCGCGCCTTCAGCCGGAACGCGCTCTGGTTGTGCAGCAGTTGCTCCCACCAGCGCCCGACGACGTACTCCGGGATGAACACGCACACCACGTCGCGCGGGCTCTTGGTCCGTACCCGCCCGACGTAGTCGAGCACCGGCCCGGTGATGTCCCGGTACGGGGAGTCGAGGATCTTCAACGGCACCGGAAGGTCGCGTTCGCTCCACTCGCGTTCCAGCGTCGCCGCCTCCTCCTCGCTCGTCGCCACCGACAGGGCGGTCAGCGTGCTCGGCCGGGTCGCGCGCGCGAACGCCAGCGCCCGCAGCGTCGGCGTGTGCAGCTTGGAGACCAGCACGATCGCGTGGATGCGGCTGGGCAGCGGCACGCCCTCCTCCTTCGGCTCGAGTTCGGCGGCCACCCGCCGGTAGTGCCGGTTGATCGCCTTCATCATCAGGAAGACCAGCGGCAGCGTGACGACCACGATCCAGGCGCCGTGCAGGAACTTGGTGAGCAGCACGATCACCAGGACCAGGCCGGTGAGGACCGCGCCGACGAGGTTGATCGCCCGGGACCGGTGGATCGCGCGTCTCCCCGCCGGATCGGTCGTACGGCGCAGCTCGTCGCCCCAGTGCTTGACCATCCCGCTCTGGCTCAGCGTGAACGACACGAACACGCCGATGATGTAGAGCTGGATGAGGCGCGTGGTGCTGGCGTCGAACGCCCAGATCAGCGCGCCGGCGAGCAGCGACAGGATCACGATGCCGTTGCTGAAGACCAGCCGGTCGCCGCGCCGGGCGAACTGGCGCGGCAGGTACCCGTCGCCGCCGAGGATCGAGGCCAGGATCGGGAAGCCGTTGAAAGCCGTGTTGGCCGCCAGCACCAGGATCGCGGCGGTGAACGCCTGGATCAGGAAGAACGGCAACGACCCGTGGCCGAACACCGCGCCGCTGAGCTGGGCGACCACCGTCTTCTGCTCGTAGCCGCGCGGCGCGCCGACGAGCTGCGCCGGGTCCTCGGCGATGTGCACGTGGGCGATGGAGGCGAGCGCGGTGATGCCGCCGAACATCGTCACGGCGAGCAGGCCCATGATCGTCAGAGTGGTGGCGGCGTTCCTGCTCTTGGGCGGCTTGAAGTTCGGCACGCCGTTGCTGACCGCCTCGACGCCGGTCAGCGCCGTACAGCCCTGGGCGAAGGCGCGCAGCGCCAGCAGCACCGCGGCGGCCCCGGCCGTCCCGTGCGAGGCGTGGACGGTCAGCGACGCCGACTCGGCGGACGGCGCGTGCCCGAACGCCGCGCGTACGAACCCGGCGGCCACCATGACGAACACGCTGGCCACGAAGCCGTACGTGGGGATCGCGAAGGCGCGGCCGGACTCCTTGACGCCGCGCAGGTTCATCACCGCGATGATCGCGATGAGGCTGAGCGCGATGCCCACCGCGTGCGGCCCCAGCGCCGGGATGGCCGACACGACGTTGGCGACGCCCGCGGCGACCGACACGGCGACGGTCATCACGTAGTCGATGAGCAGCGCGCTCGCCGCGATCAGCGAGGCGTTCTCGCCCAGGTTGGCCCGGCTGACCGCGTACGCCCCGCCGCCGCCCGGGTAGGCGTGGCACGTCTGCCGGTACGACGCCACGACGACGAGCAGCAGGAAGACGACGCCGGCGCCCACCCACCAGGACAGGGTGAGCATGGCGAGCCCGCCGAGGCTGAGCGCGAGCAGGATCTCCTCCGTCGCGTACGCCACGGACGACAGGGGGTCGCTGCAGAAGACCGGCAGGGCCAGCTTCTTGGGCAGGAGTGTCTCCCCCATCTGCCCGGTCCGGAGCGGACGGCCGACGAGGACACGCTTGGGGGCGTGGAGGACGGCTTGCTTCACAATCGCCAGCAAATACGGCGAAGGGGCCCTGTCCGGGCGTCGCTAACGGTGCCTTAACGCCGCCTCGGGCGTTCTTAACGCGTTCCTAACGCACGCCTTTTTAACGCCCGGCTTGGTGGCTCAGCCGGCGGTCTCGCCGGGCCGGACGAAGCCGTGGTCGTACGCGTAGCGGACGGCGGCGGCGCGGTCGGGCGAGCGGGTCTTGGCGAAGATGTGGTTGATGTGCGTCTTCACCGTCGCCTCGCTGATGAACAACCTCCGGGCGATGGCGCGGTTGGAGCCGCCCGTGGCCAGCAGCCGCAGCACCTCGATCTCGCGGGCGGTGAGCTCGCCGGAGTCCGCGGGCCGCGACGCACGGGAGGCGGCCGCGACGAGCCGCCGCTGCACCGCGGGATCCAGCACCGCCTGGCCGTGCGCGGCGGCGTGCAGGGCGTGGCGGATCTCCTCCCGGCCGGCGTCCTTGGTGAGGTAGCCCAGCGCGCCGGCCCGCAGCGCGCCCAGGATGCTGTCGTCGTCGGCGTAGGTGGTCAGCACCACGACCTGGGTCGCCGGGTGCCGCTCCCGGATGCGGCGAGTGGCCTCGATGCCGTCACAGCCGGGCATGTGCAGGTCGAGGAGGGCGACGTCGGGCTCGGTACGGGCCACCGCCTCCACCGCGGCGTCGCCGTCCGCCGCTGCCGCCGCCACGGCGATGCCGGGCAGCGTCTCCAGCAGCAACTCCAGCCCTTCACGCACGGCCGCCTGGTCGTCGGCCAGGACGACGCGGACCGGCGCGTCCACGCCGCTCACGGGGAGATCCTCAGGCAGACGCGCCAGCCACCGTCATCCTCCACACCCGCCTCCAAGACGCCGCCGGCCACGGCGGCGCGTTCGGCCAGCCCGGTCAGGCCGTGGCCGGTGCCGGAGTCGGCGAGCGGCCGGGCCACGCCGGCCTCGGGCGGGGCGTTGCGCACGGTCAGCTCGATGACGTCGGCGCGGTGGTCCAGCCGGATGCGCACCGCGGCGCCCGGAGCGTGCTTGCGCGCGTTGGTCAGCGCCTCCTGCGCGGTACGGAACGCCACCAGGCCGGCGGCCGGGGACGGCTCCACCGGTGAGCCGGTGACCTCCACGGCGGCGCCGTGGGTCTCGGCGAGTTCGGCCAGCGCCTCGGTCAGCGGACGGAGGTCCTCGCGCAGCGCCAGTACGGCCTGGCGGGTCTCGGCCATTCCCTCCCGGGCGAGGCGACCGGCGCGGCGTACGCACTCCTGGGCCTTGACCAGTTCGCGCTGTCCGGCGGGGAGCCGTTCGTCGGCCAGGAACCCCTCGGCGGCACTGAGGTTCACCGAGAGAGCGGACAGCGAGTGCGCCAGGATGTCGTGGATCTCCCGGGCGATGCGGGCGCGCTCCTCCAGCGCCGCGGCGTGCTTCTCGGCGGCGACGGCACGGCGCTCCTGGGCGAGGGCGTGCTCGGCCTCTTCGGCCCGCAGCCCGTACGAACGCCGCACGCCGCCGATGACCCAGCAGCCCAGGAACGTCCCGGCGCAGCCCAGCCACGTCGCCGGGGGCGTACCGGCGGCGACGGCGGCGATCACGGTGCCCAGGATCGCGACCCCCAGCACCGCGAGCGAGGACTCCGGCCGCCGTCCGGTGGCCGCGATCGCGAGCGCCGTCGCACCCGCCGCGGTGCCCGGACCGCTGGTGGCGACCATGGCGAGCACCCCACCGGAGACGGCGAAGAGCACCAGCGCGCCGAGCTGCCCGGCGGGCCGCCGGGACGACCACACCCAGACGCACCAGCCGAGTACCAGCAGCGCCACACAGACATCGGCCGCCGGCGGCCGGCCGTGCCGGCTGAGGCTCTCGTCCAGCAGCGCCCACACCAGCGCGGCCGTCAGGACCAGCGGCTGCGTGCTCTCGAGCACACGGCGTGGCGTCGGCATCACACGCGGAGACACGCGGCAATCCTAAGAGGACCGCGTGGCATCCACCCGCCGACGCCGGGTGGAGATCGGGTGGAGAACCCGCGTCTCCACCCTGCTCGGCCTCGGGGTCGACGACGGGCGGGCGGCCGCGTTCCTAGGTTCTTCGCCGTCGGAACGCGTCTGCAGGAAGGCCACGGCCATGGATGCCAGTGTCTGGATCGTCAATCTCGCCGTACTCGCGGTGGTGCTGGAGTCGGACCTCGGACGCCGGAGGGTCCGCCGGTTCCGGGTGCTGCGTCCGGTGATCACCGCTGCCGCGGTGGTGCCGTTCTTCCTCGGAAATGCCGCGAGCGGCGGCTACGGCCTGATGCTGGAGATCGGCGGGGCGGCCGCGGGCCTGCTGTTCGGCCTGGTGGTCAGCGCTCTCATGCCGGTGTACGCCGAGGTCGTCGAGGAGCGGCGCCGCGCGATGACTCGTGCGGGTGTGCCGTACGCGCTGGCCTGGATCGGCGTGGTCGCCGCGCGGATGTTCTTCTCCTACGGCAGCGCGCACCTCTGGAGCGCCCGGCTGGGCGAGTGGATGGCCGCCCACCGGGTGTCGGAGGGCGCGCTCACCGATGCGCTGATCTTCATGGCCATGGCGATGACGCTCACCCGGTCGGGGCTCCTGTACGCACGGGCGCGCGCCGTGCTGACCGCGCCGGTCAGCGCTCGAAGCGGTAGCCCATCCCCGGCTCGGTGATCAGGTGCCGGGGGCGGGACGGGTCGGCCTCCAGCTTGC
Organism: Actinoallomurus iriomotensis; assembly: GCF_030269445.1. GTDB lineage: Bacteria > Actinomycetota > Actinomycetes > Streptosporangiales > Streptosporangiaceae > Actinoallomurus > Actinoallomurus iriomotensis. Next base: position 498,153 of record NZ_BSTJ01000008.1, on the reverse strand, counting down.
GGCGCAGCTGGGCGAGGTACACCCGCAGGTACCCGGTCTCGTTCGCGTACGACGGACCCCACACCTCGCGGAGAAGCTGCTGCTGGCTCACCAGGCGGCCCGCGTTGCGGACCAGCACCTCCAGGACGTGCCACTCGGTCGGCGTCAGGCGTACGTCCGAGCCGTCGCGGGTGGCCTTCTTGGCCGCCAGGTCGACGGTGAAGTCGTCGGTGACGACCACGGCGTCCTCCTCGGGCGGCTGCGATCGGCGTACGGCGGCGCGCAGCCGGGCCAGCAGCTCGTCCATGCCGAACGGCTTGGTCACGTAGTCGTCCGCGCCGACGTCGAGGATCTCGACCTTCTCCTCCGAGGCGTGCCGCGCGGTCAGCACGATGATCGGCACGCTGGTCCAGCCGCGCAGGCCCTTGATCACCTCGGCCCCCTCCATGTCGGGCAGTCCGAGGTCCAGCACGATCACGTCGGGGTGCCGGCGCGCGGCCAGGTCCAGGGCGGTGCGGCCGTCCGGCGCGGCGTCCACCTCGTAGCCGCGGGCGCGCAGGTTGATGCGCAGCGCACGCACGATCTGCGGCTCGTCGTCGACCACCAGCACCCTCGTCACAGGCCCTCCTCGGAGTCACGCGCCTCCACCGGGAGGGTGAAGATCATGGTCAGCCCGCCGCCGGGGGTGTCCTCGGCGTGCAGGTCGCCGCCGATCGCCTCGGCGAAGCCACGCGCCACGGCGAGGCCCAGGCCGACGCCGTCGCCGCGCGGGCGGTCGCCGAGCCGCTGGAACGGCTCGAACATCTGGATCTTGGCCGAGTCGGGCACGCCCGGCCCGCGGTCGGTGACCCGCAGCTCCACCACGCCGCCGTGTTCACTCGCCGAGATCCGCACGGGTTCGTCGCCGCCGTGCCGTACGGCGTTCTCCACGACGTTGGCCAGGGCCCGCTCCAGCAGGCCCGGGTCGGTCAGGACCGGCGAGAGGTCCTCGGGGACCTCGATCTTCACCTGGTCGCCCGGCACGTTGGCCAGTGAGGGCGCGAGGACCTCGTCGATCGACATCGGGCGGGTGAGCGGGTTCACCGCGCCGGTCTGCAGGCGGCTCATGTCGAGCAGGTTGGCGACCAGCCGGTCGAGCCGGTCGGCCGACTCCTCGATCGTGGCGAGCAGCTCGGCCTCGTCGGCGGGGTCCCACTGGACCTCATCCGAGCGCAGGCTGCCGACACTGGCCTTGATCGAGGCGAGCGGCGTGCGCAGGTCGTGGGAGACCGCGGCGAGCAGGGCCGTACGGATCTTGTTGCCCTCGGCGAGGCTACGGGCCTGGCGCGCCTGCTCGGCGAGCCGCTGCCGGTCCAGCGCCGCGGCGGCCTGGTAGGCGAAGGCGGCCAGTACGCGGCGGTCCGCGGCGGGCAGCACCCGGCCGCGCAGCGCCAGCGTCAGGGTGTCGCTGACCTGCACGCGGACGTCGGCGTCGTCCGGCCGTCCGCACGGGTCGGCGCCGGCGGAGGCGATCCGCTCCCAGGTGTCGCCGGTCCGCTCCAGGAGGGACACCGAGGCCAGCCCGAACGTCTCCCGTACGCGTTCGAGCAGCTCGGGCAGGGCGTCCTCGCCCCGCAGGACGCTCGTCGCGAGCAGGCTGAGCGTGGTCGCCTCCGAGCGCGCCCGCGCGGCCTGCGAGCTGCGGCGCGCGGCGAGGTCGACCACGGTGGCCACCGCGACGGCCACCGCCACGAAGACGAACAGCGCGAAGCCGTTCTCCAGCTCGGCGACCGTCAGGGTGTGCAGCGGCGGGGTGAAGTACCAGTTGAGGAGCAGGAAGCCCGCCACGGCCGCCACGACGGCCGGCCACAGCCCGCCGACCAGGGCCACCCCGACGGTCAGGGCGAGGAAGAACAGCAGTTCGGTGGGCAGGCCCAGCCGCGCCCCCGGGATCGACAGGACCCCGGTGAGGGCCGGCGGGCCGCACACGGCGAGCAGCCAGCCGGCGGTCAGCCGCCGGTGCCCCAGCGAGGTGCGGGCGACCGTCGCCAGGCCACGGCCCTTGCCGGCGTAGTCGTGCGTGACGATGTGCACGTCGACGTCGCCGGACCGGCCGGCGACGGTCGCGCCCACGCCGGGACCGGAGAGGTACTGGTGCCATCGGCCGCGGCGGCTGGATCCGAGCACGATCTGGGTGGCGTTCACCGCCTGCGCGAACTCGATCAGCGCCCCGGACACGTCGTCCCCGGTCACCTGGTGGTACGAACCGCCCATGCCCTCGACCAGGGCGCGCTGGCGCGCCAGGGCCTCGGGCGAGCCGTCGGCGAGCCGGGCCGGCCGGCCGGTCAGCCGGGCGACGTGCACCGCGACCAGGTCACCGCGGCCGGCGCGGGCGGCGATCCGCGCGGCGCGCCGGATCAACGTGTCGCCCTCCGGACCGCCGGTCAGCGCGACGACGATCCGCTCACGCGCCTCCCAGGTGCGGGTGATGCCCTTCTCGTCGCGGTAGCGCGCGAGGGCGTCGTCGACGCGGTCGGCGACCCACAGCAGGGCCAGCTCGCGCAGCGCGGTCAGGTTGCCGACGCGGAAGTAGTCCGCCAGCGCCGCGTCGACCCGCTCGGACGGGTAGACGTCGCCGTGCGCGAGACGGCGGCGCAGCGACTCCGGCGACATGTCGACCAGCTCGATCTGGTCGGCCCGGCGGACGACCTCGTCGGGCACCGTCTCGCGCCGGCGCACGCCCGTGATCCGCTCGACCACGTCGGCCAGCGACTCCAGGTGCTCGACGTTGACGGTCGAGACGACATCGATGCCGGCGGCGAGGATCTCCTCGACGTCCTGCCAGCGCTTGTCGTTGCGGGCGCCGGGCGCGTTGGTGTGCGCGATCTCGTCGACGAAGGCGACCTGCGGAGCCCGCGCGATCACCGCGTCGACGTCCATCTCGCCGTGCCGTGGCGGCACGGTCTCCAGGCCGTCCAGCAGCGCGGCGGTGCGGGGGCGGCCGTGGGGGTCGGCGAAGCCGACGACCAGGTCGGTGCCGCGCTCACGGCGCCGTGCCGCCTCGCCGAGCATCGCGTACGTCTTGCCGACGCCCGGCGCCGAACCGAAGTAGATCTTCAGCCTGCCTCGCGGCATCCTCACATCACCCCCCCACTACGCATTGTGTCCCGGCGCGCGGACCGGGCGCTCATCGAGGCGGAAGCGCAGGCGGCAGACCACGGCGTCGGTGTCGCGGCGGAGGGCGTGGGCGAGCAGGGCCCCGCGCTGGTTCTGCAGGATCCGCTGCCAGACGTGAGCGGGTTCGACCTCCGGGATCAGCACGAAGACGTGCGGCTCGCCGACGCCTCGCACGTACTCCACGATCGGGTCCACGAGCCGGCGGTGCCGGTCGTTCACCAGGGCGAGGCTGACGTCCGGGGCCCAGCGCTCCCAGGCACGGATGAAGCCCGTGGTCTCCTCCGGATCGTCCGGGTGGACCACCCGCAGCGCGACGACCCGGTCACCGAGGGACAGCGCGGTCGAGATCGCCTCCTGGGTCAGCCGGTTCACGTCGCCGACCGGGACGATCGCCAGGGACCTGCGGGGCCGTGGGTGTGCGGGGACCCGGTCCAGCTCCAGCCGCCGCCCGATCCGCCCGTACGCCCGGTTCACCACCGACATCAGGCACACCAGGAGCGGCATGGCCACCACGATCAACCAGCCGCCCTCGGGGAACTTGGTCACGGAGATGACGATCGCGGCGACGCCGGTCATCAGCGCGCCGAGACCGTTGAGGGCCGCACGCGGGCGCCAGCCGGGCGGCCGCCCGGTCCACCAGTGCCGCACCATGCCCGCCTGGGAGAGGGTGAAGCCGACGAACACCCCGATGGCGAACAACGGCACGAGGGTGTTCATGGCGCCACGCGTGCCGACGAGCAGAAGGGCGGCGGTGGCGGTCAGGAAGAAGATGCCGTAGCGGTGCACCTGGCGTTCGCCCCGCAGCGCGAACAGGTGCGGCAGGTTGTGGTCCTTGGCGAGCAGGTGCGTCAGGACCGGCATGCCGCCGAAGGAGGTGTTGGCGGCCAGCGCCAGCAGCACGACGGTGGCGAACTGGACGACGTAGTAGCCGATCCCGTGCCCGAGCGAGCCCTCGGTGACCTGCGAGAGCACCGTGACACCCCGCACCGGCCGGATGTGGAAGCGGACGATCAGCACCGAGATGCCGATCAGCATGACACCGAGCAGCGCGCCGAGCGCGACCTCCGCCCGCTGCGCCCGCCGTACGCGGGGCCGCCGGAAGGAGGGCACCGCGTTGGCGATCGCCTCGACGCCGGTCAGCGCCGCGCACCCGTTCGCGAAGGCCCGCAGCAGCAGGAGCACGCCGACCGCCCGCAGATCCTGCGCCTGCGCGACCGGATGGGCGATGACGACGGGCCGGTCGCGCGGCAGGCCGACGGCGATGACGGCGAGGACGGACAGCACGAAGATCGCGGTCGGCACGATGAACATCCGGGCGCTGTGCGCGATGCCGCGCAGGTTCACCGCGGTGACCAGGCCGAGCACCGCGATACACAGCCAGACCGTGTACGGCAGCAGGCCCGGCACCGCCGAGGTGAGCGCGGCTACGCCCGCCGCGATCGACACCGCGACGTTGAGCACGTAGTCGACGACCAGCGACGCGGCGGCGACCAGGGAGGCACGCCGGCCGAGGTAGGCCTTGGCCACCCCGTACGCGCCGCCGCCCTGCGGGAAGGCGGCGATCACCTGCCGGTACGACAGCGTGAGCACGCCGAGCAGCGCCGCGATGGCGAGTGTGACCGGGACCGTGTAGCCGAGGGCCGCTCCCCCACCGGCGGCCAGCACGATGACGACGGCCTCCGGACCGTACGCGACGGAGGCCATGGCGTCGAGGGAGAGCGCGGCGAGGCCGCCCGGGACCGACAGGCGGTGCCGTTCCCCGGTCTCCTCTCCCGCCTTCGCGAACCGTGCGGGCAGGACCCGCGTCATGGCTGGAACCGGTAGCCCATGCCGGGCTCGGTCAGCAGGTGGCGTGGATGACCGGGGTCGGCCTCCAGCTTGCGGCGGAGCTGGGCCATGTACTGGCGCAGGTAGTGCGACTGCCGCGCGTACGAGGGCCCCCAGACCTCGGTGAGCAGGCGCCGCTGGCTCACGAGCCGGCCGGGGTTGGCCAGCAGGATCTCCAGCATCCGCCACTGGGTCGGCGTGAGGTGCACCGGCGGGGTCACCCGTTTGTCCTCCAGGTCCACGACGTGATCGCCGATCTTGACCACCGGCGCCGGGCCGGGCCCGGGGGCGCGGCGGCCGGCGGCGCGGATGCGGGCGAGCAGCTCGCCGAGGCCGTAGGGCTTGGTCACGTAGTCGTCGGCGCCGGCGTCCAGCGCGGCGATCTTGTCCTCGGCGCGGGTACGGCCGGACAGCACGATGATCGGCACCTGGCTCCAGCCGCGCAGCCCGTGGATCACCTCGACGCCGTCGATGTCGGGCAGGCCGAGGTCCAGGACGACGACGTCCGGATGCCAGTCCACGGCCCGCCGGAGGGCCTCGTTCCCGTCGCGCGCGACGCTGACCTCGTACCGGCGGGCCCGCAGGTTGAGGCCCAGTGTCCGCGCGGTGAGGGGCTCGTCGTCGACCACCAGGACCCGGGTCACCGTCCTCGCCTCTCTCGTACGGCGTCCAGGTGGGACGTCAGGACCGGGTCGGCGAGGTCCGGCGTGTACACGGGCAGGGTGACGATCATGGTCAGGCCGCCGCCCGGCGTGTCGTCGGGATCGAGCGTGCCGCCCATGGCCTCCACCAGGCCGCGCGACAGGGCCAGGCCCAGTCCGACGCCGGTGGCGTTGTCGTGGTCGCCGAGGCGCTGGAAGGGCAGGAAGACCCGGTCGCGGTCGGCCTCGGGAATGCCCGGCCCGCGGTCGATCACCCGCAGCTCGACGCGGTCGGCGAGCGCGCTGGCCGTGACGAGGACGGGTTCTTCCGCCGATCCGTACCGGATCGCGTTGGAGACCAGGTTCGTCAGGACCCGTTCGAGCAGCGCGGGGTCGGCGAGAACGTCGGGCAGCCCGGCGGGGATCCGCACCCGTACGCCGTCGCCGGCCGGGCCCAGGTCGGCGACGACGCGCGGCACGACCTCCTCGGCGGCGAGCGGCTGGGCCGTGACGTCGAGCAGGCCGGCCTGCAGGCGGCTCATGTCGAGCAGGTTGGCCACGAGCCGGGCGAGGCGTTCCAGTGACTCGTCCGCGGTGGCGAGCAGTTCGTCGCGTTCCCCCGCGGTCCAGGCCACGTCGCCGGTGCGCAGGCTCTCCACCGCGGCCTTGGCCGACGACAGGGGCGAGCGCAGGTCGTGGCTGACGGCGGCCAGCAGGGCGGTGCGCATCCGGTCGGCGGCGGCGAGCGGGCGCGCCTGCTCGGCCTCCTCGGCGAGCCGGTGCTGGCGCAGCGCGAGCCCGGCCTGCGCCGCGAACGCCTCCAGCACGCGCTGGTCGGCGGCCGACGGCGTACGGCCGCGCAGCACGAGCGTGAGGTCGTCGTCCACGGCGATCTCCGCGGCGCCCTCGTCGGGGCTGCAGCAGGGTTCGCCGCCGACGGTCGCCGCGATCCGCCAGCAGCCCGGATCGCCCTGGCGGCCCGGCGTCAGCGGGGCGTCGGGACGGCGTTCGAGCAGCGTCACCGAGTCCAGCCCGAACGCCACGCGTAGACGTTCGAGCAGGTCACCCGGGGTACTCTCGCCGCGCAGCACGCTACCCGCGAGGTTGGAGACCATCTCGGCGTCCGCGCTGGCGCGGGCGGCCTCGCGGGTGCGCCGGGCGGCGGAGTCCACCACCACGCTCACCGCGGCCCCCACGACGACGAACGCGGCGAGCGCGAGCGCGTTCTCCCACTCGCTGATGGTGAACTCATGGATCGGCGGGGTGAAGAAGTAGTTGAGCAGCAGGGAGCCGGCGACGGCGGCGAACAGCGCCGCGTACAGGCCGCCGGCCAGGGCGACCGCGACCACCGCCACGAGGAACAGCAGGATGTCGCTGGCGAGGGAGAGCTGTCCGCGCAGGTTCGCCAGCAGCAGGGTGAGCAGCGGCAGCCCGGCCACGGCCAGCCCGAACCCGACGCCCCGCCGGGTCCACGTCAGGCCGCCGGCGCGCGCGGACCGGCGCCCACGGCTGGCCTCCTCGTGCGTGACCATGTGCACGTCGATCGCGCCGGACATCGCGGTCGTGGTCATCCCGACACCGCGCGAGAAGATCTGCGCGAACCGGCCCCGCCGGGAGGCGCCGAGCACGAGCTGGGTCGCGTTCACGCCGCGCGCGAAGTCGAGCAGCGCCTGCGGGATGTCGTCGCCGACGACCTGGTGGTACGTGCCGCCCAGGCTCTCCACCAGGGCACGCTGGCGGGCGAGTTCGGCCGGGCGGGCACCGGTGAGCCCGTCCGCGGCGGTCACGTGCACGGCGAACAGGTCTGAGCCCTTGGCGCGGTCGGCGATCCGCGCCGCGCGGCGGATGAGCGTGTCGCCCTCCGGCCCGCCGGTCAGCGCGACGACGACGCGCTCGCGGGCCTCCCAGGTCTGGCTGATGCGGTGGTCGGCGCGGTAGCGGTCGAGCTGGTCGTCGACCTTGTCGGCCAGCCAGAGCAGGGCCAGCTCGCGCAGCGCGGTGAGGTTGCCGACACGGAAGTAGTTCGACAGCGCGGCGTCGATCTTCTCGGCCTGGTAGACGTTGCCGTGCGCCATCCGGCGGCGCAGCGCCTCCGGCGTCATGTCGACGAGCTCGACCTGGTCGGCCCGGCGCACGACCTCGTCGGGCACGGTCTCGCGCTGCGCCACGCCGGTGATCTGCTCGACGACGTCGTTCAGCGAGTCGAGGTGCTGGATGTTCACCGTGGTGATCACGGTGATGCCGGCCTCCAGGATCTGCTCGATGTCCTGCCAGCGCTTGGTGTTGCGCGAGCCGGGGATGTTGGTGTGCGCCAGCTCGTCGATCAGCGCCACCTGCGGCGCGCGGGCGATGACGGCGTCGACGTCGAGCTCGGTGAAGCTCGTGCCGCGGTACTCCATGGTCTTGCGGGGCACCGTCTCCAGCCCCTCCAGGAGCTCGATCGTCCGGGGACGGCCGTGGCACTCCACGAATCCGATGACCACGTCGGTGCCGCGCTCGTGCCGCCGCCGGCCCTCGCCGAGCATGGCGTAGGTCTTGCCCACGCCGGGGGCGGCCCCCAGGTACACGCGCAGCCGCCCGCGTGCCATGACCATCACTCCTCCGGTGGGACGCGGCGCGCTCCGGTGAAAGGCACGCCGCGTCCCGGTCTCATCCGCGGTACGGGTACTTCTCGTCGAGCTCGATGTTGAGCGTGAGGACGTTGACGCGCGGCTCGCCGGCGAAGCCGAGCACCCGGCCGTCCTCGTTGTCCTTGATGGCGGCCAGCACCCGCTGCTCGGAGACGCCGCGCGTCCGGGCGATCCGCGGGGCCTGGAGCCGCGCGTACGCCGGTGAGATGTGCGGGTCGAGGCCGCTGCCGCTCGCGGTCACCGCGTCGGCCGGCACGACCGGGTGGGCCGGCGCGCCGCCGCGGACCGGCACGACCTCACCCTTCGCGTAGTCCTCACCGTACTTCGCGCACTCGACGGGCACCCCGTCGTACGTGGCGACGAACGGCCTGGCGACCACGCCGCACTCCTCATTGAGGCTGACGACCCGGGTCGGGTGCGTCACGTGCCCCTGACCGTCGCGCGGGCCCATGACGGCGAGGACCGCGCCGATGCCGCCGGGGGTGCAGAACGGCCGGGCGCCGCTGACGCCCTCCAGCTCGCCCACCTTCTTGCTGCGGGTGCAGACCTGGGTGAGCAGGCTGGTCTTGGCGTTCGCGTCCTCCTTGCCGGCCTTGACGAGCGCCGGATCCGGGAGGGTGTCGACGATGCTCTCCGGGCCCAGGTTGCTCGCGCTGGTCGACGTCGGGTCGTAGCCGTCGCCCGCGTTCGAGGGACGGCTCTGGACGTACTGCTTCAGCGGGTCGCCGTCCTTGTCCGTGAACGACTGGCCGATGATCCGGCTGCCGACGATCCTGCCGTCGGCGGTCCTGACCATCGAGCCCTGCGCCCGGTGGTGCAGGCCCGGGATGAAGGCCACGGCCCAGATGGCGACCGGGTAGGCGATCCCGAGGATCACGGTGAGGACGAGGAGGGCCCGGAGGGCCGCCAGGTGCCGACGTATCTGGCTTGAGAGTCGCATGGTCACATTCCCGGCAGGAACTGGATGAGCAGGTCGATGAGCTTGATGCCGATGAACGGCGCGACGATGCCGCCCAGGCCGTAGACGTAGAGGTTGCGGGACAGCAGCTTGGAGGCGCTCGACGGCCGGTACTTCACGCCGCGCAGCGCGAGCGGGATCAGCGCGACGATGATGATCGCGTTGAAGATGACCGCGGACAGGATCGCCGACTGCGGGCTGGAGAGCCGCATGATGTTGAGCTTGTCCAGGCCCGGGTAGACCGCCGCGAACATCGCCGGGATGATCGCGAAGTACTTGGCGATGTCGTTGGCGATCGAGAACGTCGTCAGCGCGCCCCGGGTGATCAGCAGCTGCTTGCCGATCTCCACGATCTCGATGAGCTTCGTCGGGTTGGAGTCGAGGTCGACCATGTTGCCGGCCTCCTTGGCGGCCGACGTGCCGGTGTTCATCGCGACGCCGACGTCGGCCTGCGCGAGGGCGGGGGCGTCGTTCGTGCCGTCACCGGTCATGGCGACGAGCTTTCCGCCCTCCTGCTCGCGCTTGATCAGCGCCATCTTGTCCTCGGGCTTGGCCTCGGCGAGGAAGTCGTCGACGCCGGCCTCGTCCGCGATCGCCTTGGCGGTCAGCGGGTTGTCGCCCGTGATCATCACGGTGCGGATGCCCATGCTGCGCATCTCGTCGAAGCGCTCGCGCATGCCGGCCTTGACGACGTCCTTGAGGTGGATGACGCCGAGCACGTGCGCGGTCGTCCCCTCGTTCTCCGTGACGACCTCGCCGACCACCAGCGGTGTTCCGCCACTGGCCGAGATGCCGTCGACGATGTGGCCGACCTCGTCGGTGGGGTGCCCGCCGTTGTCGCGGACCCACTTCATCACCGCGGTGGCGGCGCCCTTGCGCAGGCACCGGCGGCCGCCGTCGTCGGTCGCCAGGTCGACGCCGGACATCCGGGTCTGGGCGGTGAACTCGATCCAGCTCGCGTGACCGAGCTCGCCCGGCGTGCGCTCCCGCAGGCCGTACTCGGTCTTGGCGAACACCACGATCGAGCGGCCCTCGGGCGTCTCGTCCGCGAGGCTGGACAGCTGGGCCGCGTCGGCGATCCGCGCCTCGGTCACGCCGTCGACCGGGGTGAACTCCGCGGCCTGCCGGTTGCCGAGCGTGATGGTGCCGGTCTTGTCCAGCAGCAGGGTGTTCACGTCGCCGGCCGCCTCGACCGCCCGGCCGCTCATCGCGAGGACGTTCCGCTGGACCAGCCGGTCCATGCCGGCGATGCCGATCGCGCTCAGCAGCGCGCCGATGGTCGTCGGGATCAGGCAGACCAGCAGCGAGACCATGACGATGCCGGTCACGCCGTGGGCGTTCAGGGCCAGGGAGTCCGGCACGCCCGGCTGGTTCGCCTTACTGAAGATCGCCAGCGGCTGCAGCGTGGCCACCGCCATCACGAAGATGATCGTCAGCGAGGCGAGCAGGATGTTGAGGGCGATCTCGTTCGGCGTCTTCTGCCGGTTCGCGCCCTCGACCAGCGCGATCATCTTGTCGATGAAGCTCTCCCCCGGCTTCTGGGTGATCTTCACGACGATCCGGTCGGACAGCACCTTCGTGCCGCCGGTGACCGCGCTGCGGTCGCCGCCCGACTCGCGGATGACCGGCGCCGACTCACCGGTGATGGCCGACTCGTCGACGCTGGCGATGCCCTCGACGACGTCGCCGTCACCGGGGATGATCTGGCCCGCCTCGACCACCACGTGGTCGCCCTGCCGAAGGTCGGGCGCGGGCACCGGCTCCTCCTCGGCCGTACGGCCCGGCGCCCAGCCGGTCAGACGGCGCGCCATCGTGTCGGTCTTGGCCCGGCGCAGCGTGTCGGCCTGGGCTTTTCCCCGCCCCTCCGCGACGGCCTCGGCGAGGTTCGCGAAGATCACCGTCAGCCAGAGCCAGACGACGATCAGCCAGCCGAACCAGGTGGGTTCGGCGATCGCCAGGACGGTGCTCCAGACCGCGCCGATCTCGACGATGAACATGACGGGGTTGCGCCACATGGTGCGCGGGTCGAGCTTGCGCACCGCGTTCGGCAGCGACCGGATGAGCTGCTTGGGGTCCAGCAGCCCGCCCTGCACCCGGCTCGGCTGTGCCTTCGGGGGCTCGGGCGCTGAGGTCTGCGGTTCCATGACTTGGGTGGACATCAGTGGATTCCTTCGGCCAACGGCCCGAGCGCGAGCGCCGGGAGGAAGGTGAGAGCGACGAGGACGACCGTGACGCCCGCGACCATGACCACGAACTGCGGCCGGTGCGTGGGCAGCGTGCCCTCCGACGCGGGAGTCAGGCCCTGCTTCGCCAGCGATCCGGCCAGCGCCAGGACGAAGATCATTGGCAGGAACCGCCCGAAGACCATCGCCAGGCCGAGCGCGGTGTCGTACCAGGGCGTGTTGACGGTGATGCCGGCGAACGCCGAGCCGTTGTTGTTCGAGGCGGAGGTGAAGGCGTACAGCACCTCGGACAGGCCGTGCGGGCCGCTGTTCAGCATCCCGGCCCGCTGGCCCGGTAGCGCCATCGCGAAGGCGGTGCCGACGAGCACACAGATCGGGGTGACGAGGAAGTACGTGGCGGCGAACTTGATCTCACGGCTGCTGATCTTCTTGCCGAGGTACTCCGGCGTGCGGCCGACCATCAGGCCGGCGACGAACACCGTGATGACGGCGAGGATGAGCATGCCGTACAGGCCCGAGCCCGTACCGCCGGGCGCGACCTCGCCCAGCATCATGTTGAACATCGTCATCATGCCGCCGAGGCTCGTGTACGAGTCGTGGAAGGAGTCGACGGCTCCGGTGGAGGTCAGCGTCGTCGCGTCGGCGAACGTCGCCGAGTTCGCCACGCCGAACCTCGTCTCGACGCCCTCCATGGACGAGCCGATCGCGGTCGGCACCGTGCCGTGGTGGGCGAGCTGGAACCACATGATCAGCGTCATGCTGAGGACGGCGAGGGTCGCCATCACGGAGACGATCGCGTAGCCCTGCTTGTCGCTGCCGACCATCCGGCCGAACGTCCGGGGCAGGCTGAAGCTGATGACCAGGAGCAGGAAGATCTCGAACCAGTTGGTCCAGGTCGTCGGGTTCTCGAACGGATGGGCGGAGTTGGCGTTGTAGAAGCCGCCGCCGTTCGTGCCGAGTTCCTTGATGACCTCCTGCGACGCCACCGGCCCACCGGTGATCGTCTGCTTGGCGCCGGTGAGGGTCTGGATCGTGTGCGGGTCGTGGAAGTTCTGCACGGCGCCGCCCGCGATCAGCACGATCGCGCCGACGACCGCGATCGGCAGCAGGATGCGCAGGTTGGCCCGTACGAGGTCCACCCAGAAGTTGCCGAGGTGCTCGGTCCGCCTGCGGGCGAACCCGCGGACGAGGGCGATCGCGACGGCGATGCCGACGGCGGCGGAGACGAAGTTCTGCACCGCGAGCCCGGCCATCTGCACCAGGTGGCCCATGGTCGACTCGCCGGAGTAGGACTGCCAGTTGGTGTTGGTGGTGAAGCTGATCGCGGTGTTCCAGGCCTGGTGCGTCATGACCGGCTTGAAGCCGAGGCTCAGCAGCAGGTGGTTCTGCAGGCGCTGCAGGCCGTACAGGAACAGGACGGAGACCACCGAGAAGGCCAGCACGCTGCGGGCGTACACGCCCCAGGTCTGCTCGGCGTCCGGCCGCACGCCGATCAGCCGGTAGATCACCTTTTCGGCGCGCGCGTGCCTGGTGCCGGTGAACACCCGGTACATGTAGTCGCCCAGCGGCCGGTACACGACGGCCAGCGCCAGGACGAGGGATCCGGCGAAGCAGATCCCCGCGGTCGTTGTGCTCATCTAGAAGCGCTCCGGGAACAGTAGGGCGACGATCATGAAGACGAACAGCACGACGGAGAGGATGAGCCCGATCAGGTTCTCCGCGTTCATCGCGCCCTCCCCGCGTCGTCCTTCGCCGGCCGGCCACACGGGGTTCGCTCGCGGCTCACAGCCGCTCCACCGCCTTCACGACCAGGGCGAACAGCGCGAAGATCGCCACTGTCAGCAGGACATAGACCAGGTCAGCCATCACTCGGTTCCTCTGTCGGATGTACGGGGGGCGGCCTCTTCGAGCCCGGCCCCGCCACCGGGGCGGGGCGCCGGGACGCCCACCTGCGTGGGTCCAGGAGTGGTCGCGTGGAACGCCGCCCAGACCGGATCCGCGCGCCGGCGGAGGCCGCGCGCCTCGGCGAGCGCGTGCACCGCGGCCACCAGAACACCGGCGAGCACGAGGACCGCGGCACGCGCGGCGTCGTCCCGCCCGGTGATCTCGATGACGCCGAAGCGGTGCACGTCGAAGCCGGTGACGCACAGCCAGGCGACCCCGCCGACACCGGCACCCGCGACCGGCGGGCTCGGCCACGCCCAGGCCGCGACGGCCAGGGTCACCACGCCGAACGCCGCCTGCCACGGCAGCCGGTCCAGCACGACGGCGATCGCGAACACGCTCGCACTACCACCCGCGAGCGGCCACGCGGAAGCTTCGAGGCGCGTCATCGCACCCTCCTAGACGTGTCGATGGACATGCCGTCCATCGGCCCCCTCACCAGGGGCTACGCCAGGAGTTAACTCCCGAAATAAGGCGTTAAGGCGGTCGTTGACGCCCTCTTAGCGCCGCCTCTCGGGCCCTTAACGCCTTTTTAACGGCGTGCGCGTGGGCCCCGCGGCTACCGGCCCCCGCTGCGAGCACGGGCACGACCTGCGGTCGTCCACAGGAACACCGACCGCCTTCTCACGCCAGGACGGCCACTGGACAATGGAAGTGGAGTGGACCCCGAGCGCATGAGGTGCGGAGAATGTGGTCATGGCGCAGGTCGGCGGCGATCGTCGCGGTCACGGCGACGGCTGTCGTGGTGAGTGCCGGTGCCATGTGGTTACGTGAAGGAACGCCGTATGACCTGACTCCAGGAAAAGCTGCCGCTCCGGCGTTGGCCGGTGACCTTCCCGAAAAGCTGCGGATCGCATGGACGCGCGGGCGGCTCGTGGCCGGTCTGACGGACCCGCGGCGTGTGGTGATCGGGGATGGCGTCGCCGTCGTTCCCGATGAGGATCATGACGTCGTCGAGGGCGTGGCGGTCGCCACCGGCACGACCGTCTGGAAACTCGCCTTCCAGAAGGACGATCGTTTGTGCGCCCACGGCGGTGACGACATGACCGTGGTGCTCCTTTATGGAGATCATTCTTGTGATCACCTGATCGCACTGCACGTGGGAACCGGCCGGGTACGGTGGAAGAAGACGTTGCCCGGAGAGCCGTATTCCGATGCGGAGAAAAGCGTCACCGTGGCGAACGGGCGATTCTTCCTCCGGCGATCATCGGCGGTGGAGGCTTATCGTCTGGACACCGGCGTCCGGATCTGGCACCGCGACAGACAAGACCTATGCCCCGACTCGCTGGAGGCGGCAGGCTCCTTTGTCATGCTCGGCTGGGGCCATGACTGCGACCCGATCACCGGGGCGACACATTCCAACGAACTGGTCGCCGCGACCAACGGGCAGCCGCTGACGGGCTTTCCCACCCAGAACGCCGGCGGGCATACTCTGCTGGCGGCCGATGCGGAACGAGCCGTCGACCTGACGCACTCTTCGCCTGATGACTCGCCCGGCAGCGAGCACGTGAACATTCTGGACGCCACGGGCCGGAAAGTCTCCACGACCAGGATCCGCGACGTCATCAGTGACGCACAGACCCGCGGCATGATCGGAAACCGCCGCCCTATCGGCATCGTCTCCCCCACCGGGATGTACATCGCCGTGCCCACCTCGGGCCAGTACCTGTACCGGACCGTCGCACTCGACCGCACCGACGGCAAGCCGCGATGGGTCAAGCCCGGTGTCGTGCTGACAGCCCCAAGCACCGGCGAGGTGAGCCTGCACCTCTACCACGAGCGGGAAGACGGCGACTCGGATTGGGAGGTTCGGATACGCGCGGCGAGAACGGGTGCCCAGCTGCGTGTGCTTCGTCCGGTGGCGAGCGATGATGTGACGGGGAATACCTCCCAGGCGCCACGCCAGATCGGTGGTTGGCTGGTCGGATATCAGTTCGGACTGTACTACGCGATCGGACCTTAGCCACCCTCCGCGGCCGACGCCGGAAATCGACGCCATCACATCGGACCATTGCGACAGAACGGCGTTTGCGGGGATTCGGGCGGGCGAACGACCGCGTGCGGCGGCGGGTGCTGAAGCGCCACATCCGCACGCCGTGGGGCACCTCGCACCGTCCGCGCGGGCGGCTGGAGATGCGGCCGGCCGGGGCCGACCTCGATCCCGGGCCGGCCGAGGCGATCGGGTGGCTGTCTCATACGGAACCCATCGCGTACGTCCTGCGACGGGTGGAGGGGAGACTGTAGCGGAGCGGCGACGTCTGCTCGTGTCCGACCGGAGAGGCGTACGACTCCGTCGCGCGGTAAGGCCTCCGGGAGGTGCCCCAGCCCCGGCCGGGGCCGGGCTCCCTCGTCGTGCTGTTCGCGACACCCGCCCGGCCTCTGTGGATGTCGACGCCGAGACCAGGTCCGGTGAACCGGGGATACCGGAGTGACGGGTTCGCAGGCGCCCGGCCGGACCTGACGGAGACCACCGGGCTTCCGGTTCTCGCCGTCGGCGCTGGTCTCCCGGCCGTCGTCGATCGTGTTCAACGGCGGCCGGGACGGCCATTGCCCGGCGGCTACCGGGCGGCGGTGACCTCGACGCGGAGGCGGTGCCCCGCGCCGATCGTCGTGGGAGTCGTGAAGGCGACCTCCACGGTCGTGCTCTCGGCGTGGACCGACGCGACGTGCACGCCGCCGTGCGGGCCGTGGGCGGTGACCTTCAGGTGCGCGGGGTCCGGTGGGGCGGCCAGTTCGAGCGTGAAGGTCCGGACGGTGATCTCGCCGTGCCGTACCTCGACCTCGCACGTCTGCCGGTGCGCGTCGCGGCGCTGCCGGTAGAGGCCCCAGCCTCCGGCGGCGGTGAAGGCCGCGGCGAAGTCCTCCGGCCGCACCTTCGGCGCGAAGCCGAGGCGGCCCGCCGGGCCGTGGTGGGAGTAGCCGCACGCGGCCAGGTACACGCCGTAGCCCGCCATCGCCCGCGCGTAGTGCTCGCTGCACTCGATCTCGTTGTACGGGTTCCGCTTCCCCGCGGCGTACCGGTCGTGGACCGCACGCGTGATCGTCAGCCCCTCGTCGACGAGTCCCTCGTAGACCATCTGCGTGGCGACCTGGTACTCCTGGCCGGTCCACGACTCGTTGAAGTAGGTCGCCGACCACGTCGGCGGGTCGCCGTTCGCCTGGTCGGCGCCGCCGTGCGGGAAGGTCGTCATCACCACGGCGGGCTCGTGCGCCGTCGCGAACCACCGGCCGCCCTGGATCTGCGGATGGTCCGTACGGTACGCCGCCGGGTCGGGCACGTAGTTGTACCGGTAGATGCTGGCCAGGGCGGTCTTGGCCTTGTCCTCGGGGAACACGCGGGGCAGGCCGAGCTGGAGCGCCAGGCTCTGGCCGAACATCTGGTCGATGTGGCAGCCGATGTTGGTGTTGGCCGCCTCGGGATGGTGCTGGTCGACGAGCTGGATGAAGTACTCCCCCGTCCACAGGTCGGTGGCGATCGAGCGGCAACCGGAGTCGGCGAGCGTACGGCACCGCTTGGCGAACGCCGTGTCACCCATCTCGTCGGCCATCTCCGCCCCGGCGTACAGTGCCGCGGCGTACATGCCGGTCATCCAGGCGATCTCGCCGTACCAGACGGCGTCGAGCGTGTTGGGCTGCGGCCCTTCGAGCGTGCCGTCCTGCCGGTCGTCGCGGCTCATCACCCAGCCCAGCGCCTGCTTGGCACGTGGCCAGACCCGGCGCAGGAACGCCGTGTCCCGCGTCATCTGGTGTTCGCGGTAGATCCGCAGGATCGTGCCGCACTGGCCGTCCGTCGCCCAGCCCATGTCGGCCTCGGCCCGGTTGCCGATCTCCCCGGTGCCGGTGTGGAAGCCGATGCCCAGGTCGACGCGTTCGCGTGTGTCGCGCTCGATCGAGGGGAACAGGCGGCCGATCGCCTGCGCGTAGTTCCACACGTGTTCGCAGGTGCCCGCGCAGCAGCCGACGCCCTCCCACGCGTAGAACCGGCCGCCGGCGAACTTCAGGCAGGTGGAGGTGGCCAGCGTCGACGCCGTGGCGAGCGTGCGCTCGAGGAACCAGTGCGGCAGTGTCGCGTCGGTGTACCAGGTGTCCACCCACTTCCGGGTGACCGTCTCCAGCCGTTCGATCTCCCGGGCGAGATGGCGCATGACATCGGACGCCGAGTCGAACCGCTCGGCGTAGTGGCGGCGCAACGTGGCACTTCCGGACAGGAACGACAGGGCGGCACGGTCGGGCACCGGGAAGTACCACGCGTAGGCGAACCGTACGGTGCGGCTCTGCCCCGGGCCGAGCCGGACGGGCACCGTGACCGCGCCGGCGATCGTGCCCAGGCCGCCGTCGATCTGACCGGGTCCGGCGCCCGCCTCGGCGATCTCCTCGGGTGTGCTCCACTTCGCGAGCGACGGGCGGACGCGGGCGTCCGGCTCGAGCGCCGCGAGCGTGACCGTGCCACCGTCGGTGAGCGTGTCGATCGGCTGTTTGGAGGGCGGAACGTCGGTGAAGACGATCCGGTCGACGTTCACGTGGCCCCAGCCGCCGGTGGCCTCGTCGACGATCTCGATGTGAGCCGTCCTGCCCTGATGCCGGATCAGGTCCATGCCGCGTACGGTGAGCGGCTCGGTGTTGTCACCGGTGACCGAGGCGACGACGGCGCCGTCCACGACGACACGGGCGCAGGTGTGCGCCGCGTCGGCTCCGCCCCCGACCCGCACGGTGACGTAGCGGCGCTCGATGGTGAAGTTCTGGCTGGTCAGCTTGCCGGTGTACGCGTCGGCCCGCCCGGCGTCGCCGTTCGCGGCCTGGAAGTTGTGCGAGGTGACGAACCGCTGCCCGGAGACGCGCAGGTCGCCGAAGCGCTTCATGTAGTCCGGCACCTGGTCGGCGAGAACCGGTCCGGCGCCGAACGCGTCGCCCGCCACGCTCCAGCCCTCATAGGTGGTGCGCTCCCAGTCCTCGAACACGATGTCCGGCCGGGGCTGGCCGGCCTCGCCCGCGGCGGCGGTGAACTCCACGCCCGCGAACCCCGCGCCGCCGACCCGCTCGCCGGACAGCAGGACCGGCTGCTGCGAGCGGGCACGCAGGCAGACGGGGTTCTCGGCCCAGGCGGTGAGCTCGGCGCGCACGGGACGCGAGGACGTGTTGGTGACGGTGTAGGCGAGGACGGTGACCGGCAGCGTCGAGTCGTCGGCCTCCCCCGGGACGAACGGCGAGTAGGCCTCCAGCCGGACCCGGACCGGGCACTCCGGGGCGCGGTAGTCGACGCGGCCGATCGGGTACTGGCCGGTGAAGGCCACGTCGTCGAACCCGTCGCCGTCGACGCGGCGGGCCCGGTCGCCGGTGGTCTTGATCACGACGCCCTGGCCGAACGGGAAGAACGGGTCGCGCGGCGCCGCGTAGGTGCTGCCGCCGCCCTCGGCGCCGGGCGCGACCGGGCCGTTGTCGACGTCCCAGTACCAGAGCCGCCCGTCGCCGCCGAGGTAGACCTGACCGCAGCAGCCGCCGCCCACCGGCATGCCGATGTAGCGCAGGTCGGAGCCGGTGTAACGGGTCGGCACGCCGCGTTCGCGCAGCCCGGAGGGTACGGGCTTGGCGGCGGGCACGAGCGACTGGTCCGGCAGCGTGCCCGCGGCGAGCGCGTCGCGGGCGTGCGCGGCGAGCAGGGCCGCGCTCGCCGCGGCGGCCGACATGCCGAGGAATCCTCGGCGGCTGACCGGTCCGCCGTGGCCGCCGCATCTGCCGCCGCAACAGTCCGTGTGGTGCTCGTTCATGTTCCGCCCCTCCCAAGAAATCGATTTCTGAAATCGATTTCTCGGGAAAAATAAGTTAGCCTCGGCGCGCTGTCAACGACTCCTGGAGCGTGACATGGCGACCTTCGCCCCCTTCGGCGGCTTTCTCGGTGCCGGCAAGACGACCACGTTGCTCGCGGCGGCCCGGCGGTTCTCCGCCGAGGGCCGCCGGGTCGCGGTGGTCACCAACGACCAGGGACGCGACCTCGTGGACACCCGGCTCGCCCGCGCCGAGGTGGCGCGCGTGTCCGAGGTGACCGACGGGTGCTTCTGCTGCCGGTTCGAAGACCTGGCGGCGGTCGTGACCTCCCTGCTGGACGACGACGTGGACGTCGTCCTGGCCGAGGCCGTCGGCAGCTGCACCGACCTGCGAGCCACGGTGGTCCGCCCGCTCCGCCGCGACCACGGCGACCGGCTCCGCGTCGCACCCCTGACCGCGGTCGTCGACCCGGACCGCTACCGGCTCTTCGCCCGCGCCTGGGACGTCGGCGCGGAGTCCGACCTGGCGTACCTGTACGCCCACCAGCTCGCCGAGGCGGACGTCATCGCCGTGAACAAGATCGACACCGTGCCGGAGGATCGGCTGCCCGCCCTCCTGGCCGACGTCGGCCGGCGCTACCCGGCCGCACGCGTGGTGCCGTACACGGCCGCGCGCGGCGAGGTCACCGAGCTGCTGGCGGCCCTGGCGGATCCGGTCGCCGACACCGCCGAGGACCCGGAGCTGGACTATGACCGGTACGCCGCGGCGGAAGCGGCGCTGGCCTGGCTCAACCACGCGGTGACGCTGACCGCGCCGAGGTCGGGCTTCCACCCGGCGCGGTGGGCGACCACGGCGCTGGCGACGCTGTCGTCGGCCTGCGCGTCCGCCGGTGCGCTGGTCGGGCACGCCAAGCTCAGCCTGGACACGCCCGGCGGCCTGGTGAAGGCGAGCCTCACGGAGGCCGGCGGGGAGCCCCGGCTGGACGTGACCGGCCCGGCGCGCGCGTCCAGTGGCCGTGCGGCGTTCAACCTGCGGATCGCGTGGACGCCGGAGGACCTGGACCGGGCGACCGCCGACGCCGTACGCGCCGCCGACCTGACCTGCGGAACGCAGGCCGCCCACGAGCCGGGCACCCCCGCCTTCCGCCCCGCCTACCCGCGCCCGACCCACCGCATCACGGCCAGCCACGGGTGACGTGAAGAAGACGCACCCCGGCGCCGGACAGTCCGCAGCCCCACGACCAGACGATACACAGGACCGCCGTACGCGCCGCCGACCTGACCCGCGGAACGCAGGCCGCCCACGAACCGGGCCCCCCCGCCTACCCACCGCATCACGACCGGCCACGCGTGACGTGGAGAAGACGTACCGCGGCGTCGGGCAGCTCGCGGCCGCGGGGCCAGACGGCGCGCAGGACGCGGTCGAGGTTCAGCTCGCTGGGGACCTCGACCAGGCGGCCCGCCGCGATCTCGTCCGCGACGGCCAGCGCGCTCAGCACGGCCGGGGCCGTACCGGAGATCGCCGCGATGCGCAGCGGAGCGGTGCCGCCCAGTTCGAGCGCGGGCTCGGTCACTCCCCCGTAAGCGGCCAGGGCCGCCTCCAGGGTCTCGCGCGTGCCCGAGCCCGCCTCCCGCAGCAGCAGCGGCGTCGTGGCGAGCTCCACCGGGCGCAGCGGACGGCGTTTGCGTGACCACGCGTGGGCCGGGGCGACCACCACGACGAGCCGGTCGCGGGCCACCGCACGGCTGTGCAGGTCGCGCGGTGCCCCGCGGCCCTCGATGAACCCCAGGTCGGCCTCGCCGCCGCGAAGACGCTCGATCACATGGGCGCTGTTGGCGACGTTCAGCTCGACGTGCACGCCCGGGTCGACGTCGCGCAGCGTGACGAGCCAGCCCGGCATCAGGTGCTCGGCGATGGTCAGGCTCGCGGCCACGCGCAACCGGCCGTGCTGGCGGGCGCGAAGGGCGGAGACGCCCTCGACCAGCGCGTACGCCGGTTCGAGCACGGTCCTCGCCCAGTCGGTGACCACGAGCCCGGCGGAGGTGAGCCGGGAACCGCTGGGCGAGCGTACGAGCAGGCGGACGCCCAGCCGGCGTTCGAGCGTGCGCATCCGGGCGCTGGCGGACGGCTGGCTGATCCGCTGCCGCGCCGCCGCCTGCCCGAGGCTGCCCGTCTCGGCGACGGCGACGAGCAGTTCGAGCGCCTCCAGGTCCGGCAGACGTTGAGCCATAGAGGAACTCTATGACCTGCCAGCGGAACACCTGCTAGTGCGTCCTCCGTACGGGCCCGATCCTGAGGATCATGACCACCTCGCTGACGCGCCCCCACACCCCCCGCACCTCACCGGCGATCGGGTCGCGTCGCGCACGGAGCGTCGCGCCGGGTCTCGCGGTGTGCGCGGCCGGCGTCGTGGTGGCCTGGTGCGTGCACCGGCTGGCGGGGCCGGTGCCGATGCTGACGGCCGCCCTGCTGCTCGGCATCGTCGCGGTCAACGCCGGGGTCCTCCCCGAGGCGACGCGGGCGGGAACGCGGTTCGCCGCGAGAACGCTGATGCGGGCGGGCGTGGTGCTGCTCGGGCTCCAGGTGTCGGTGAGCGACATCGCGGGTCTGGGCTGGGGGACGATCGCGATGACCCTGGCCGTACTGCTCGCGACCCTGCTCGGCACCACGTGGCTGGGGCGGCTGATGGGCCTGCCGCACCGGTTGTCGCTGCTGGTCGCCGCCGGTTGTGCCATCTGCGGCGCGTCCGCCGTCGCCGCCGTCGACGGCGTGCTCGGCTCGCGCGGCGGCGCGGACGGCGACCGGGAGGGCGACGCCGCGACGGCGGTCGCGGTGGTCATGCTGTGCGGCACCCTGGCGATCGCGGTGCTGCCGCTGCTGGGCCCGCTGCTCGGCCTGTCCCCGTACGACCAGGGCCGCTGGGTGGGCGCGAGCGTGCACGACGTCGGGCAGGTCGTCGCGACGGCCACGGCCCTGGGCCCGGCGGCCGTCGTCCCGGCGATCGCGGTCAAGCTGATCCGGGTCGCCACGCTCGCCCCGGTGACGACCGCGATCGGCCTGCGCGCCCGCCGCGGCGACGCGTCCGGAGTCCGCCGCCCTCCGGTGGTGCCGATCTTCCTGATCGCCTTCGTGGCGATGGTCGTGATCCGCTCGGTCGGCGCGGTGCCCGCGCACGTCCTGGATGACGTGAGCACCGGGAAGGACCTGCTGTTCGCCGCGGCCCTGTTCGGCCTGGGCACCGCCGTACGCGTCCGCCTCCTGGTACGGACGGGCCACCGCGCCCTGCTGCTGGGCCTGACGTCCTGGGTACTGATCGCCGGCGTCTCCTACGCCGGCGTCCTGCTAACCCGCTGACCGCCGCGGCCCGACCAGCTCCCCCGGATCGAAACTCAACGGGAAAGGCCTGCTGACCTCCAACCGCTCACCGGACTTCGCCTCGGCGACCTTGACATAGTCCCGGCCCTGTCGCCGAAGAAACGTGACCTGTGGCTCAACTGACAGGTCGACCTCGACGTAGAAAAGGATCCCGGCCTCTGCGTAACGCTGCGGTTTCCAGGCACGTTCGAACTTGGAATTCCCCGGGCTGAGTATCTCTGCCACGAGGACGACGTCAGCGGACTCCACGAACTGTCCCGGACCACCGAGAACCTCTGCCGTGGCCACCATGACGTCGGGAACCAGAAGATCCGCTCCGACCTGGAGATTAACCTCGCGATTCGCCTCCAGTTCAGGAGGCGCGGCGGCGTCCAGAAACTTCTCCAACCGCTTGCTGGCCATCTGATGCGGTTTGGCGGGCACGGGGGATACCACCAGTCTTCCCTCGACGAGCTCATACCGCGAGCCGTTTTCCGGCATCGCGACGACTTCGTCGATCGTCCAAGGTCCTGAGTGAAGGTCCTGCGGCATGGCGAGCACCTCGGTCATCGGCGGGTCACCTCCGTACACGTCGCCAGTGTCACACGCCGAACGGTGATTACCCTACGCGCTTGAACGATTACGGGAATACAGGCTCGAGAAACCCGCCACCGGTGGTTTCGCCGGTGGCGGGGTTCTGGTCGGGCTCAGCGGACCTCGGTGATCTCCGGGCCGCGCTCGAACGGGTTGAGCGGCGGGCGATCGCCCTCACCCTCGCCGCCCTGCTCGGCGTTCATCGCCTGCTGGGCCTCGGCCGGCAGGCTGAGTTCGAGCAGCTCCCGCGGTGGCATCGGGGCGTCACCCCGGACGACGACGATGTGCTGGAACACCTGCTCCATGATCGCCGCCTGCTCCGGGTCCTCCAGGGCGGCGCCGCTCAGTACGCCGCGCAGGAACCAGCGAGGGCCGTCGACGCCGATGAAGCGGACCGGCTGCCAGCCGAAGCCCTGTTCGGCGATCTCGGCCGGGACCTGGTCGCGCATCTCCTCCGGGATGGCCACCGGCACCATGCCGTGCAGCTCCTTGCCGAACGGGCCCTCGGCCTCCTGGGCCTCGCCCTCGGCCTGCTTGATCTCGTCGGCGGTCTCCTTGCGGACCTCGTCCCAGATCCCGTTCTTCTTCGGCGCGGCGAAGGGCTGCACCTGCAGGCCGCTCTCCCCGTGCACGATCGTGATCGCGACGATGCGGCCGCCGACGGGGTTGCCCTGGGCGTCCTGCTCGACGGCCTCGACGTTCACCTGGATCTCGATGCCCTCTCCGATGGGCACCTGGATCGCACCGAAGTCGACGCGTTCCATCTCCGGAACCTTGTCGGCCTCGGAGTCCCACGGGCCGCCGTGCGGCAGGGCCGCGGGCTCTTCGTCGGGCTCGGCCGGCTCGTCCGCGACGGTCTCCTCGTCGGTCGGCTCGACGTTCTCGGGCTCATCGTCCCGACGACGGCGTCGAAACACGACTCACGCTCCTTCACTGCTGTGCTGAACGGACGCGCCGGCGACGCGACCTTGGACTGTCCCCGCGTACCCGCCGGTGGATCCGAACCCACCGTCTCCGCGGGCGGACCCCGGCAGGGTCTCGACCTCATGGAAGACCGCCCGCTCCACGCGCTGGATGACCAGCTGCGCGATGCGGTCGCCGCGGTTCAGGCGGACGGTGTTCCGGATGTCGGTGTTCAGCAGGGTGACCTTGATCTCTCCCCGGTAACCCGCGTCGACGGTGCCCGGGGCGTTGACGATCGTCACTCCCAATCTAGCCCCCAGTCCGGACCGCGGGTGCACGAAGGCCGCGTAGCCGTCGGGCAACGCGATCGCGATCCCCGTCGGCACCACCTGGCGCTCGCCGGGCGCGAGCTCGACGTCCTCCGCCGCGCACAGGTCCGCCCCGGCGTCGCCGGGGTGCGCGTACGCGGGCGCGGGCAGGCCCGGGTCGAGTCGCTTGATCAGTACGTCCACGGTCAACGTCTCACCTCGTCGTCATGGGCCCCTCGGCACGTCACAGGGCGTGACACTACCGTCTGAACGGCCTGTTTCCGGTGACCACCGTGCGCTGCGTACGGCATCGGGCCCGTGAGAGCGCACCTCTCAGGTGGACCGCGGCCCGTCCGGGCGCGGCTCCTCCGCCGGTGACTCTTCGGTCCGCGTCTCCTCGGGCTTCTCCGCCGGCGCATCCTCGGAGCTCGACCCGCCCCGGCGCGTGGCCATCGGACGCAGCCGTCCGCCGGCGAGAGACGGCGGCTTGGCGGGGGCGTCGGCGGGTGTGGGCTCGGAGGAGTCGCGCAGCGCCGGCACCGCGCGGTAGAGGACGGCGGCCGTGGGCACCGCGACGGCGGCGCCCGGGATGCCGCCGACCACTCCGCCGATCGTGATCGCGAGGATGATCGCGAGCGGGTGGAAGCGCACCCACCGGCCGACCACGAGCGGCTGCAGGACGTGCCCTTCCAACTGCTGTTCGAGGACCAGGATGCCGAGGAAGACGAGCGCGGCGATGCCGCCCTTGACGCTGAAGACGACGAGGACCGCCAGCGCCCCGGCGACCAGGATCCCGACGATCGGGATGAAGCTGCCGAAGAAGATGATCACCGCGAGCGGTGCGACGAGCGGCACGCCCATGATGATCAGCACGACCGCGATGACCACCGAGTGGATGAGCGCCACGATCACCGTGCCGTGGACGTACTGCGACAGCGTCTCCCACGCCGCGCGGCCGGCCCGGTCGAAGCGGTCGCGGTACTGGCCGAAGCCGCGGATGAGCCAGTTCCAGATGCCGCGTCCGTCCTTGAGCAGGAAGAACGTGACGAAGAACAGGAACACGATGGACGCGATCACCTCACCGGCGACGGTGGCGCCGGTGAAGACGGTGTTCACGACCCTGCCGCGCTGCTGCTGGAGCTGTTTGAGCAGCTCGTCGATGGCCGACTGCAGCTGGGAGTTCTTCAGGTGGAGCGGCCCGGTGACCAGCCAGTGCTGCCCCTGCTTGACGGTGTGCTGGATGCGGTCGACGAGATGCGGGAACTGGTCGTTGGCCTGGATGCCGACGAACGTGCCGACGCCGCCGAGCACGGCGAGCGCCAGCAGCATGGTCAGCCAGGTGGCGGCCAGGGAGGGCATCCGGCGGCGCAGCCGGTCGGTCAACGGCTGCAGCAGGGCGCACAGCAGCAGGGCGATCGCGCAGGGCAGGACAACGAGCCGCAGCCGATCGATGACATTGACGACCGCGTACACCACGACGCCGATCACGATGAGCCGCCAGCACCATGCCGCGGCCGCGGCCAAGACCGGCGGCACCTGCGGATCCCGTTGCGTCACGTGTCTCCTCCGACGCTGGCCCTACCCGAACTCCCCATGTCCACTCAGGCGGCCCCATCGTGTCACGCCCGCCCGTCCGGGACGACGTCTTGACGGCCCCGGGTGTTCACCCGGCGACGGCATTGGCCACAAACGGGCACCCGTGATTCGGCTCTCACGCGGCCGGGGACCAGACGTACACGGGCGTATGCCCGGTTTCCCCTCGTCTCCGGCACCCTTCACGGGAGGCGTCACCCATGGCCGCGACCAGTTCCTTGAGCGTCGTACACCGCTCCATCGACGGATACCGGTACCGCATCTCCGGGAAGTTCGACCTCGGCGAGCCGTTCACCTCCGTGGGCCGGTACGCCGTCGACGGCGGACTGTACGAGCTGACCTCCGGAGAGCATTCCGTGGCCACGGGATGGACCCGTGACCTGGGCGTTCAGCGGTTCGACGATGAGTTCTCCCTGCCGAACGGACGGCTGCGCACCGTACGGGTCACCGACTACGACAAGCGCTCCGGGCTGGAGGACCAGCTGCTCGCCGTGGTCTGGCAGGGCACCCGGTTCTCGCTGTTCGTCCCGATGTACAACGCCAAGCCCGCCGACGCCGTCCATCTCTTCCAGCTCCTCGGCGTGACCGAGCACGCCGACGGCCTCACCGTCGCCTCGCACAATCCCAAGCGCGCCGGCATCGCCGAACCGGGCGAGATGGTCAAGGAGGTGCCCGGCCTCGGCCTGCTGCAGGTGACCGCGCTCAACAAGACGACCGCGCGGCGGCTCCCCTCGTGGCGTGGCGCGCGGCTGCCGCACGGCGAGCTGTTCCGCGACACGCTCGACGACGACAGCACCTACTTCCTGCTCGCCACCCCGTCCGCGATGGTCACCGTGCTACCGCACGAGGGCGAGACCGCCAAGGTCCCGGGGCGGATGGCCGCGCTCAAGGTCGAGACCGTCGCCTGATGGCGGAGATGCTCACGGGCGTCTGCGCCGGCACCGTCGCGCTCGTCCTGCTGCTGGCGTTCGCCGGGCACCTGCGCGCCCCGCGTACGCTGCCGGCCGCGCTGGCCGCCCACCGCGTCCTGCCCGGCCCGCTGCGGTGGCCGGTCGCGGTCGCCGTCATCGCGCTCGAAGGGGCGCTCGGGGCGGCCACGGGATACGCCGTGGCGGCCGGCCGCACGCACGCCCTCACGCTCGCGGCGGGCGGCGCCGCTGTCCTGTTCTCCGGCTACGCGGGCTACGGCTGGTACGTCCTGCGCACCCGGCCGAGCGTGCCGTGCGGCTGTGCGACCGGGCCGGGCGGGGACACGCCGATGAGCGGCTGGGTGGCCGGACGCGCCGCCGCGCTCGCGCTCGCGTCCCTCGTGGCGGTCACCGGGACGACGCCGGCGCACGGCACCCACACCGCGATCGCGGTCCTGGCCTCCGTCGTGTTCGCGGTGCTGCTGTCGCTGCTGCCGCAGGCCATGTTCGACCCCGAAAGGCAGGCCGCCCCATGAGTTTTGAGACCACCGCGCTCTTGTTGACGTGGGTGGCGCTGGTACTGCTCGCGCTGGTCGTCGCCGGGCTGGTGCGCCAGGTGCACCATCTCACGCAGGGACCGCGCGCCCGCGACCTCGGCCTGCGGACCGGCACGCCCGCGCCCGCCCTGGACCGCGTACGGGCCGAGCCGGAACGCGCGACCCTCCTGCTGTTCCTGAGCGACGACTGCCCGGTCTGTCACGACGTGTTCCACGAGGCGCTCGGCCTCCGCGGCGCCCCGGCGATCAGGGCGATCTTCGCCGAGGAGGCGATCGGCGGGGACCCGCCGGCGAACATGACGGTCCTGCCGCGCCAGGCCGAACTCTTCACGGCGTACCGCGTCCCGGCCACGCCGTACGGGGTGATCATCGGCGCGGACGGGCGGGTGCGCACGGCGGAGCCGGTCGGGTCGATCCGCGGCCTGCACGCTCTGGTCACCGACGCCGGTGGACTGCACGACGACGCGGAACTGGACCCCAGCACACGGTGAGACCCGGGCGGCCGTGAGCGGCCGCCGGGAAGAGGACCGGAAAGAGGAATGGCCATGCTCGATCTCGACAGCATCCCCCCGCTGCGCGGCCCCCGTCCGGAGGGCGCCCAGCGCGTACGCCGCCACGCGCCCGCGGCGACCGCCGAAGGCGTCGGCCGCCGGTCGCTTCTCGGCGGAGTGATCGCCGCCGGCACCACGGCCGGGCTGGTCGCCGTCGGGGTGTTCACCCCGGCGCGCAAGGCCCTGGCGGCCTCGGGGCCCGGCACCAACGGCTGGGTGCCGGGCACCTACACGCATGGCCTGACGCCGGGCTACTACGACATCTACGCCAAATGCCCGTCGTACGCGTCCTCGCACAACTGCTCGCCCGGCTGCGGGCCCAGCACCGTCGTGTCCACCGCGTGCCGGACCAGCGGAAAGTACAAGGGCTATCACAAGTCCGGCGTATCGGATCCGGGCCAGTACAAGCTGCGGCCGAACGAGTGCTACGGCTCCAAGTACGACGGCTGGATCTGGCACTACGCGAACCCCTGCGGCAACTGCCCGACGTCGGTGACCTGGCGCTGCCACGACGGCTGGACGAAGAGCTCCGCCGGCACCTGGTACAAGTCGATCTGCCGGTATGCGTATGCCTGCAGCTGAGGCCGTGCCCGCGGGACGCCTGCGCCGCGGGCTGACCGAGCCGCTGCTGCCGTTCGCCGCGCTGGCGCTTCTGGCCGTCGCGGCGGCCGCCGCCGACCACGCGGTGCTGTGCTGGGCCTCGGTCGGGGCGCTCGCGGGCTACTCGCTGTCCGGCTCGGTTTGAACGCGTAACAGCGATTTCGTGCTGTTCTCGCCAGGTTGGCGGGCGCCCGTACGGCAGGGCCAGGTCCTCGCCGTCTTCTCCGCCGGGCTGCTGCTCGGCGGCACGCTCACCGCGACCGTGCTGTGGCTGCTGTCCGGCCTGACGGCGCCCCTCCCGGGTGTGGCGCGCGCTGGGCTCATCATCGCCGTTGCGGTCCTGGGCGTCGCGCGTGAGGCGGGGTGGGTACGGATCCCGATGCCGCAGAACGCCCGGCAGATCCCGCAGGAGGTGCTGCGCGCCCGGATCCGGCGGGGCGCGCTGCGTTTCGGGTTCGAGCTGGGCACCGGCGTGCGCACCTACGTCTCCGCGAGCGCCCCGTACGTCGTGGCGCTCGGGCTGCTGCTCGCCCATCAGGGCCCGGTGCCGACGATCCTGACCGGCACCGGCTTCGGCATCGGCCGCGCCGCGACGGCGGCGACCCGCTACGCCAGCCGCCACGACGAGTGGGACGACCGCCGCGTGACCCGGATGCCGCTCCTGAAGAACGCGATCGCGCTGACGGTGCTGGTCGCCCTGGTGCTGCTGGTCGTCCGCGGCAGGTGAACCCGTCCCGCGTTCTCGGGCTCAGTCGTCGATGGCCGCGTACGCCGTGGTCCAGAAGTCCTGGAAGACGTTCGGCGGGCGTGGTGAGGTCATCGCGGCCTGGGTGAACAGGACGCCCACGAGCTCCTCGGACGGGTCGGTGCAGGCCGTCGTGCCCAGTCCCCCGGTCCAGCCGAACCGGCCCGGCCTCGTGGCCAGGTCGTCACGGCCGCCGTTGACCGCGAGGCCGAAGCCCCAGCCGCCCGAGCCGAGGAACATCTCGTTGCCCGCCTTCTGCGCCGGCGTGAGGTGGTCGGTGGTCATCAGCTCCACCGCGGACCGGGACAGGATGCGGCCGCCCTCGTACCGGCCCTTGTTCAGCAGCATCCGGCAGAACGTCGCGTAGTCGTCCACGGTCGACAGCAGGCCCGGCCCGCCGCCGCCGGACGGGAAGGCGGGCGGACGGTCCCACGCGCTCTCCCGTACGCCCGGCCGGGGGGCCAGCACGCCCGTCTCCGGGTCGGCCGCGTAGCTCGTCGCCAGCCGGCCGAGCCGCTCGGCGGGCAGGTGGTAGCCGGTGTCGTCCATGCCGAGCGGCGCGAAGACGCGCTCCCGCAGGAACTCCTCCAGCGGCCGGCCGGCGGCGCGCGCGATCAGCACCCCGAGCACGTCGGCCGACGTGTGGTACATCCACGCCGTGCCCGGCTGGTACACGAGCGGCAGCGTGCCGAGCCGCTTGATCCACTCGTCGGGGCCCACCGACGGGCCCTCCGGGCCGTTGTCCACGCCGGTCTCGGCGAGGGCGCGCTGGATCGGGTACGTGCCCGGCGGCACGAAGAACTGCCCGAGCCCGAGCCGGAACGTCATCAGGTCGCGTACGGTGATCGGCCGTTCGGCCGGCACGGTGTCGTCCAGCGGCCCGTCGAAGCGCCGCAGGACGCGGCGGTCGGCCAGCTCCGGCAGCAGGTCGTCGACCGGGTCGTCCAGGCGCAGCCGGCACTCCTCGATCAGGATCAGCCCGGCCACGGCGGTGATCGCCTTGGTCAGTGACGCGATGCGGAAGATCGTGTCGCGGCTCATCGGCGTGTCGCCGCCGACCTCGGTCGTGCCGAGCGCGATCAGATGCGTCTCGCCGCGCCGGTGCACCAGAGCGACCAGTCCGGGCACCTCACCGCGCTCGACCGCGCGCCCGAGCACCTCCCGCATGCGGTCCAGCCCCGTACGGGACAGCCCTGACGAAATACCCATCTCGCTTCCTCCTCATTCCGGCCTTGGCCCGTACAGACCTCCCGGCGGGCCGGAAATCATCGGGATTCGGAGAATCAGCCGGCGGGGGCCAGGGTGACGTCGACGGAGAAGCCCTCCTCCGGTGCCGCCTCCAGGCGCAGGTCCGCGATGCGGCCGGCGGCGCGCAGGTCGGCCTGGGCCAGCTCCCCCACGCCGGCGCCCCGGACCGCGGCGCGTTCGACCTCGGCCCGCATGGAGACCTTCGCCGCGGACTTGGCCCGCCGGACCTGCCGGAGGACGTCGGAGGTGGCGGCCAGCACCGCGGGGTCACCGCCCTGGGGCAGCTCGTCGACGGCGGGCCACAGGGCGCGGTGCACCGAGCCGTCCCGCCACCACGACCAGACCTCCTCGGTGACGAAGGGCAGGATCGGGGCGAACAGCCGGAGCACGACCGACAGGGCGGTGCGCAGCGCCGCGCGGGCCGACGCCGCCGCGGCCGGGTCGCCGCTCTCCTCGCCGTACGCGCGGGCCTTGACGAGCTCCAGGTAGTCGTCGCAGAGGTTCCAGAAGAACCGCTCGGTGCGCTCCAGCGCGCGGGTGTAGTCGTTGGCCTCGAGTGCGGCCGTCGCCTCGCGGACGACCTCGGCGAGGGTGGCGAGCATCGACAGGTCGAGCGGCTCGGTGACCGGCGTGCCGGCCGGGACGTCCCCCAGCCCCAGCACGAACTTGGAGGCGTTGAGGATCTTGATGGCCAGCCGCCGGCCGACCTTGATCTGGCCGGTGTCGAAGGCGGTGTCGGTGCCGAGCCGCCCGCTGGCCGCCCAGTAGCGCACCGCGTCGGAGCCGTGCTGGGTCAGCAGGTCCATCGGCGTGACGACGTTGCCCTTGGACTTGGACATCTTCTTGCGGTCCGGGTCGAGGATCCAGCCGGACAGCGCCGCGCCGGCCCACGGCAGCGAGTCGTGTTCGAGGTGGGCCCGCACGACGGTGGAGAAGAGCCAGGTGCGGATGATGTCGTGCGCCTGGGGCCGCAGGTCGTACGGGAAGACGGCGGCGAACAGGTCGGGGTCGCGCTCCCAGCCGCCGGCGATCTGCGGGGTCAGCGAGGAGGTGGCCCAGGTGTCCATGACGTCCGGGTCGCCGACGAAGCCCTCCGGCTTGCCGCGCTGGTCCTCGGTGTAGCCGGGCGGCACGTCGGAGGACGGGTCGACGGGCAGGGTGTCCTCCGCCGGGATGATCGGCGCGGAGTGGACCGGCTCGCCGTCGGCGTCGACCGGGTACCAGACGGGGATCGGCACCCCGAAGAACCGCTGGCGCGAGATCAGCCAGTCGCCCGCCAGGCCTTCGACCCAGTTGTCGTAGCGGGCCTTCATGTACTGCGGGTACCAGGTCAGCTCGGCGCCCCGGGCCAGCAGCCGCTCCCGCAGCGACGCGTCGCGCCCGCCGTTGCGGATGTACCACTGACGCGTGGTGACGATCTCGAGCGGCTTGGTGCCCTTCTCGTAGAACTTGACCGGCCGGCTGATCGCCCGGGGCTCGCCGTCCAGGTCGCCGGACTCGCGCAGCAGCTCGACCACCCGCTCACGGGCCGAGTGGACCGTCTTGCCCGCCAGTTCGGCGTACGGGCCGGCGGCGACGCCCTCGGGCGGCTCGGGCTGGAGCCGGCCGTTCCAGTCGAGGATCGCCCGGGTCGGCAGGTCGAGCTCGCGCCACCAGGTAACGTCGGTCAGGTCGCCGAAGGTGCAGATCATGGCGATGCCCGAGCCCTTGTCGGGCTCGGCGAGGTGGTGGGCGACGACGGGCACCTCGACGCCGAAGAGCGGGGTGCGCACGGTGGTGCCGACCAGCTCGCGGTAGCGCTCGTCGTCGGGGTGGGCCACCAGCGCGACGCAGGCGGGCAGCAGCTCGGGCCGGGTGGTCTCGATGTGGACCGGGCGGTCGCCGGCGTGGAAGCGGATGCGGTGGAACGCGCCCGGCTGCTCGCGGTCCTCCAGCTCGGCCTGGGCGACCGCGGTGCGGAACGTGACGTCCCACAGGGTCGGCGCCTCGGAGACGTACGCCTCGCCCCGCGCGAGGTTGCGCAGGAAGGCCCGCTGCGCCGTCGCGCGGGCCTCGTCACCGATCGTGGTGTAGAGCAGGGACCAGTCCACCGAAAGCCCGACACGGCGCCAGACGTCCTCGAACGCCTTCTCGTCGATCTCGGTGAGCCGGTTGCACAGCTCGACGAAGTTGCGCCGCGAGACCGGGATCTGCTTTCCGGGCTTGTCCGGCGGCTCGAACGACGGGTCGTACGGCAGCGAGGGGTCGCAGCGGACGCCGAAGTAGTTCTGCACCCGGCGCTCGGTCGGCAGGCCGTTGTCGTCCCAGCCGATCGGGTAGAAGACCGCACGCCCGCGCATGCGCTGGAAGCGCGCGATCGCGTCGGTGTGGGTGTAGGAGAACACGTGACCGACGTGCAGTGAGCCGCTGACCGTCGGCGGCGGGGTGTCGATCGAGTAGATCTCCGCACGCCGCTTCGAGCGGTCGAAGCGGTAGACGCCGCTCTCGTCCCAGAGGGCTGCCCACTTGGCCTCGAGTCCGTCGAGGGTGGGTTTCTCCGGTGGACGCGGCTTTTCTGTCATGCCGCCAATGGTATTGGCCGACCACGGCAGGTCCGACGTCATTATGTTGATCGTCTGTGAGAGGCTCGAAGCCGGCACCGGCCGGTGGAACACTGAGAGGGACGGGTATGGCGGACAAAGGCGATCTGGGCTGGCGGCTGCTGGCCGGCGCGGCGGCTTTCGGCGCGGGCTTCGTGGCGCGGAAGACGATCACGATCGGCTGGAAGCAGATCACCGGCAAGGAGCCGCCGACCAACCCCGAGTCGCCGGAGGTCGCGCTGGCGGAGGCGATCGGGTGGGCCGTCGTCACCGGCGTCGGCATGGAGGTCGCGCGGCTGCTGGCGACGCGCGCCGCGGCCAAGCGCTGGCACAGCAGCACGGGTGAGCTGCCCGCCGCTCTGCGAAGCGCCGCCGACAAGGTCAAGAACGCCGGTTCCTGATCCGGCACGCCGCACCGGACCGTGAGTGCGACGGAAGGCGGGGCCCGCCTCGGCAGGGCGGGTCAGCCGCCGCCCTCGATGGACGGCGGACGGCGGAGCTCCTCGACGTGCTGGCCCCGCAGGTCGTCGCGGACCTTCTCGGCCAGCCGCCTGGTCGCCGCGTTGTTGAGCGCCCCACCCGCGACGGCCCCGGTCAGGAACGGGCCCAAAGTCGTGAAGTGACGGCCGAAGGTCCGGAGCAGGCGTTTGCGCAGCCCGGCCTTTGCCGCCACGCCGAGGGCGGCCGTCACGCTGCCCGGCTGCAGGGGGTCGAATCCTCGCTGCCCCGCCCACAGCTGCAGGAAGACCATGCCGCGCGCGGTGCCGCTGCCGGGAACCTGTACGCCGTAGACCTCGTGCAGCTCCGCGATCAGCTTGACCTCGATCGTCCCGACGACCACGGTCTCGGCCAGGATCTGCGCCGGCGCGGTCAGCAGTAGCGGAGGCGCGGTGAACTGGATCGCGGCGAGCGCTCCGCCCGCGGCGCCCACACCGGTCGTGGCGCGCTGCGCCGCGCGTACGAGCGAGTCGGCCAGGGCCTCGCCCCGCAGGCCGTCGTGGTGGCGGCTCAGCGTCTCGAGATCGCGCACGGGAACATGGGGAGCGATCTCCATGAAGGTGTCGGTGAGCCAGCGTCCCCGTCCGACGCCCGCGGCCCCGGCTCGGCGCGCGCTCGCGGCCAGCAGGCGCGCGAAACGTCCGAGCAGGCGGCCGCGGGTCTCGCGGTCCATGTCGTCCTCGGCGGACAACCGGCCGACCAGCTCCGCCATCTCATGGCCGAGCCGGTCGTCTCCGTCCCCCCAGCGGGCGACCTCCCTCTCCGGTTCTTCCGACACCACCGCTCCCGGCCTCAGGCCGCGCACTCACGGCAGATCAACTGGCCGTTCTTCTCCTCGGCCAGTTGGCTGCGGTGGTGCACGAGGAAGCAGCGCGCGCACGTGAACTCATCGGCCTGCCGAGGCAGAACGCGAAGGCTGAGCTCCTCGTTCGAAAGGTCGGCGCCCGGCAGTTCGGTGACCTCACCGGCGTCGAGATCCTCATCGATGACACCGGTGCTCTTGTCAGCCCGGCGGGCCTGCAGCTCCTGCAGGCTGTCCTCGCTGAGGTCGTCGTCGGTCTTACGTGGACTGTCGTAGTCGGTGGCCATCTTCTATCTCCATCCCCCTCGGTCCATAGTTATGCGCCCCGTCGCGCGGGTCTAACGCTTGGGAAGCCCATCTTGTGCCCGATCCGGGCGGGAAATTCTGTCACGGGATTTGCCCTGCTACACGCAAGCCACGTCGCGTCACACGGCGTCTTCCCGCACCCGCGCCGGGGATGTCCGATGTGTCCGACATCACAGCAGCAGGCGGGCGACAAGTCACCTCCTCACAACCATGAACCGGATAAGCACGACGTGCGTCACAGGTAACGCGATATCGTTCCCGCCGGGATAGACCTGGCGGGTGCAAAGAATAAGGGTTGTTGGAGGGGGTCACACATGCCGGATGCCGCTCCCCTGGAGCCGGGCGATCCGACCTCGCTGGGGCAGTACCAAGTCGTCGGAAGGCTCGGAGCGGGTGGCCAGGGGGCCGTCTATCTCGGCCGGTCGCCCTCCGGTGACCATGTCGCGATCAAGCTTCTGCACGAGCAGATGAACGCCGACTCGTCTGCCCGTACGAGGTTCGCTCGCGAGGTCGAATCGGCGCAGAAGGTGTCACCCTTCTGTACCGCCCAGGTCCTGGACTCCAATCTCGACGGCCGGCCGCCGTACATCATCAGCGAGTTCATCGACGGCCCTCCCCTGTACGACGTGGTCCTGCAGGAGGGTGCCTTCCGCGGCGCCGCCCTCGAACGCCTCGCGATCGGCACCGCGACCGCGCTCGCCGCGATCCACGAGGCCGGCATCGTCCACCGCGACTTCAAGCCCAACAACGTGCTCCTCGCCTCCGACGGCCCCCGGGTCGTGGACTTCGGCATCGCACGCTCGGTCAACTCCCAGCAGAGCTCCGTCACCGCCACCGGAATGGTGGTCGGGACGCCCGGTTACCTCGCGCCCGAGCAGCTCACGGGCGAGCCTCTGACGGCCGCCGTGGACATCTTCGCCTGGGGCGCCACCATGATGTTCGCCGCGACCGGCCACTCGCCGTTCGAGGCCGAGACCCTGCCGGTGATCATCAACCGGATCCTCAACGAGGAGCCGGACCTCTCCCGCCTCACCGGCACCATGCGCGAGCTGGTCGGCGCGGCGCTGGACAAGAACCCCCGGCGCAGGCCGGCCGCGCACCAGCTCCTGCTGCGCCTCCTCGGTCAGGTCGGCGCGACGCCCGGTCCCTCGGCCGACCGCGCGGACCTGCTGGACAAGGGCACCCAGGTCGCGGCCGAGCTGCCGCCTCCGCCGCCGATCATCCACACGCCACCGCCACCGCCGATGGTGAACACGCCGCCCCCGATGATGCCGGGGCCGGCGACGCCGAACCCGCCGATGATGATGCCGGGGCCGCAGACTCCGCCGCCGTGGCAGCAGCAGCAGCGGCCGATGCCGCCGCAGTTCACACCCCCGCCGCCACAGCGCAAGAACAAGAACGTCCCGATCTTCATCGGCATCGGCTGCGTGGTGTTCCTGCTGCTCGTGGTGGGCCTGCCGATCGCGCTCGCCGCCGGCTTCCTGTCCAAGACCAAGCACGACCTGTCCACCCTGCCGACCTACAGCCCGTCGCACTACGGCGTGCCCGACACGTACGTCGGCACGTGGAAGGGCACCGGGACCAACACCGACTCCGGCGCGGACAAGCGGCCGTTCAACATCACGATCACGCTGAACTCCGACTCGCGGATCGGCAAGGCCGACTACGGCAACTGCTCCGGTTCGATGTTCGAGGAGCCCGACAGCTCGACCGACACCAAGGTCGTCTTCAGCCAGACCCTGTTCAACCAGTCCGGCGGCACCTGCCCGACGTCCTCATACGTGACGATGACGCTGAACGGCTCCTCCATGAACTGGCAGATCAGCAAGACCGAACTCGGAACCTCGTTCGCGAACGGGACGCTCACCAAGCAGTGACCCGCGGGAGGGACGCCCATGCCGGAGATCGCTCCTCTCCGGGTGAACGACCCTGAGCGGCTCGGCTCCTACCGCCTGACCGGGCGGATCGGAGAGGGCGGTCAGGGGACCGTCTACCTCGCGGAGGACCCGGACGGCGAGCAGGTGGCCGTCAAGCTCCTGCACGCGCAGTTCAGCGGCGATGTGAAGGCGCGGGCCAGGTTCGCCGCGGAACTGGCCAACGCCAAGCGGGTCGCGCCTTTCTGCACGGCGCGCATCATCGACTCCGACGTCGAGGGCGACACCCCGTACCTGGTGAGCGAGTACATCGAGGGCCCGTCGCTGCGCGAGGTCGTGGACGAGCACGGCCCGCGGACGGGCGGCGTGCTGCAGCGGCTGGCGATCGGCACGGCGACCGCGCTCGCGGCCATCCACGAGGCCGGCGTGGTCCACCGCGACTTCAAGCCGACGAACGTCCTGCTCGCGGAGGACGGCCCGCGAGTGATCGACTTCGGCATCGCGCGCGCCCTGGACGCCGGCGGCACGCTGACGAGCACGACCGTGGGCACGCCGTCGTACATGTCGCCCGAGCAGATCGCCGGCGAGGTCGCCGGGCCGCCCACCGACGTGTTCGCCTGGGCCGGCACGATCGTGTACGCCGCGACGGGCAGCCCCCCGTTCGGCCAGGACTCCATTCCGGCCGTGATGAACCGGATCGTCCACCAGGAGCCGGCGCTCGGCATGCTCATGGGCCCGCTGCGCGAGGTCGTGGCATCGTGCCTGGCCAAGGACCCGCGGCGGCGGCCGACCGCCCAGCAGGTGCTGCTCCGGCTGCTCAGCAACGACGGCGTCTCGCTCCCGGGCGCCCACCCGGCGCCCGCCACCGAGGTCCTCAACCAGGGCGCGCAGGTCGCGGCCCAGAACACCGACCCGCCGCCGTGGACACCGCCGGCCGGGCCGTACGCCGCGTACCAGCCCGGCGGGTACCCGCCCGGCCGGGACACGCCGCCGCCGTACGGACCGGGCGCCAACACCCCGCCGCCGTACGGGCCGGGCCCGAACACGCCGCCGCCGTACGGGCCGGGTCCGAACACCCCGCCGCCGTACGGATCGGGGGTCAACACGCCACCGCCGTACGGGCAGAACGCCGACACGCAGCCCGCTGATCGTCCGTCCGGGAGTCATCCCGACCCTGGGGGCGGCCCGCGCCGCCGGACCCGGCCCGGAGTACTGGCCGGCGCGGCCGCCGCGCTGGTCCTGCTCGCGGCGGCCGGCACGTTCGCGGCGGTCCAGCTCGCCGACGGCGGTCACCGGCCGAACCCCACGCCCACGACGGCCGGGAAGGCCGGCGGAACGTTCCGAATGGCGCTGGCGGCGCCGGAGTACATCGACCCGTCGAACGCCATCACCACGGCCGACTTCTTCGTGGTGGAGAACCTCTACACCGGGCTGAGCCGGATCAGGCCGGACGGCTCGACCGCCCGAGCGCTCGCCACCCAGGTCACCGCCGATCCGACGTGCGAGCAGTGGCGGTTCACCGTCCGCGCCGGCACGACGTTCAGCAACGGCGAGCCCGTCGACGCCGCCGCCTTCGCCCGGAGCTGGAACCGCACCGCCCGCAACAAGACCGGCGGCGAGGGCTACCTGATGGACGACGTCCAGGGCTACGACGACGTGCTCTCGGGCAAGGCACAGACGATGTCGGGCGTCACGGCGAGCGGGAACTCGCTCCAGGTGACGCTGACCAAGCCGGACTGCGACTTCGAGAAGCGGGTCGCGGCCCCGGTCTTCGCCCCGATGCCGTCGGCGGCCGGCGACGCGTCCAACGACGGCTACAACCGGATGCCGGTCGGGAACGGTCCCTTCAAGATCAGCGGCTACACGCCCGGCGCGCGTCTCACCCTCGTACGGAACGACGCGTACG
Organism: Actinoallomurus iriomotensis; assembly: GCF_030269445.1. GTDB lineage: Bacteria > Actinomycetota > Actinomycetes > Streptosporangiales > Streptosporangiaceae > Actinoallomurus > Actinoallomurus iriomotensis. The sequence continues at coordinate 459,746 of NZ_BSTJ01000008.1, read as the reverse complement.
CGTTCACCAAGCCCAGGCTCGACCGGGTCGACGCCACCTTCGTCTCCGACCTCAGCGCGGCGCTGAGCGGCTTCGACGCCGGCCAGTACGACTGGGCGGAACTGCAGTCGGCGTCCATCCCGGCCGCCGTCGCCCGCCACTCCTCCGACGGTGAACTGGTCAAGGGCGCGATCGGCGGCATGACGTTCCTGCTGCCGATCGGCGACAAGGGCGCGATGAAGTCCAAGGAGGCACGCCAGGCGGTGTCGTACGCACTGGACCGCCAGGCGATCGTCGCCACCGCCTACCAGGGGATCTATCCGGTCGCGACCTCGATGGTGCCGCCGGCCATCCCGGGCGCGCTGACCAACGGCTGCACGGCGTGCGTCCACGACCCGGGGAAGGCCAAGACCCTGGCTGAGCAGGCGGGCCTGGGCCCCGGCTCGTCGGTGACGCTGACCCTCGGCGACAGCAGCTCCTACACCCAGCTCGCCGAGCTGGTGCGGCAGCAGCTGGAGTCGGAACTGGGCTGGAAGGTCAAGCTGCGGAAACTCGCGATCAAGAAGTTCTACCAGGACGAGGCGAGCGCCAAGGCCGAGGACCTGTACCCGTTCTCGTGGGTCGCCGACTACCCGTCGGCGGAGAACTTCCTGTACTCGCTGCTGTCGAGCGACTCGATCCAGCGCCGCGACGACGGGTCGGTGGGCGGTAGCAATTACGCGCGCTACACCAGCCCGGCCTTCGACAACGCGATGAAGGCCGCCCGCTCCACGGCCGACGCGGGCCAGCGGGCGAAGCAGCTCCAGGCAGCGGAGAAGATCGCCCTGGACGACATGGCCCTGATCCCGCTGTACTCCCACACGCAGTACCGAGTGGCCAACACGAAGGCGTTCGTGGGCATGACAATGGACTCGATCGGCTACCCGAACCTGACGACCACGGCCCGCAAGTAGCCGGCCTCCGGGGCCCACGACCCGCGGTAGCCACGCCCCCTGCGAGCCGGGGTACGTGCTGCGGTAGCCGCGTTCGTCCGCCGATCCCCGGCCTCCGGTGCAGACGCCCGCCCCAACGAGATCTGCCCCGGACACGGCCCGTACCACCCCTGAACAAGCCTCTGAAACAAGACGGGGCCCTTTGGTCGCCGCCGGTGCCCCGGACATGCCCCGCCCGCCCCGGGGAGGGCTTCGGCGAAGTTTTCAGGCGTGGGCTCTGGTGGTCGGGGTGGCCATGGTGGGGTGTAGGCGCTGATCGTGTGGTCGAACGCATCACCGTCGACGGCGGTCGGCACCGGCCGTCTGATGGACTTCCCCGCAGGCCTCGCAATGGCCCGACACCCGCAGCGACGGATCGTCCGGCAGGCAGGGCACCGCCGCGACCGAGCGGGCGGCGCCGCCCGGCGCATGCGTGCGGCGGCGCGCTCACCGAACACTGATTCCCTTCATCCCGATCCCCGGCCGGGCCGGGTTCCGCTGCGGTGCTTCGGCCGCCACGATCCCCGATCGCCACTGTGACCCGGTGCCGCCTCACTGCCGCCGGCGCGGGAGCGAACCCGGCGCGCGGCCAGGCCGCGGGGCCGCCGCCCACTGGGCGTTCGGCTTGACTCACTCGGTCAAGGCGCGATAGGAACCAATAGGAAAGCTTCCTAATAGCTTTCTCGGGGGCCCGTCCATCCCTCTCCCCGCCAGGAGTGTGACGTGAGACGCCTGTTCGCCAAGTCCGCCGCCACCTCGTCCGCCGCCACCCCCTCCACCACAACCTCGTCCGCCGTCACCCGGTTCGCGCTCTCGCGCAGGCCCCGTCCCCGTGCGGCCTTCGGCAAGGGCGTCGTCGCCAGGCTCGCCGCGATCGCCCTTCCCGCCGGGCTGCTGGCCGGTCTCGCCGTCGCTCCGTCCGCCTCCGCCGCCACGGCCAACTGGCCGTACGTCTCCCCCTACGTCGACATGGGCTCCTGGCCCACGCCCTCCCTCAGCCAGATGTCGCAGGCGTCCGGGATCAAGGGGTTCACCCTCGGCTTCGTGACCGGGGCGGGCTGCAAGGCCAGCTGGTTCAACGCCTATGATCCGCGTACGGCCTGGCAGAAGGACGAGATCGCCGCGCTCCGCTCGGCCGGCGGTGACGTGCGGATCTCCTTCGGCGGCGCGTCCGGGATCGAGCTCGCCCAGGCCTGTTCCAGCGTCGACTCGCTCTACACCGAGTACGCCGCGGTCGTGGACGCGTACGGCGCGAAGTACGCCGACTTCGACATCGAGGGCGCCGCCACGGCCGACCCCGCGTCGATCTCCCGGCGCTCGCAGGCGCTGGCGCGGCTCAAGCAGACCCACCCGAACCTGAAGATCTCCCTCACCCTGCCGGTGCTTCCCGAGGGGCTCACCGCCGATGGCCTCAACCTCGTGACCTCGGCCAAGAACGCCGGAGCCGGTCCCGACGCCGTGAACGTCATGGCGATGGACTACTACCGCAGCGGCACCGACGACGGCGACGCGGCGACGCAGGCCGCCCAGGCCACGCACGACCAGCTCAAGGCGATCTTCACCGGGAAGTCCGACGCGCAGATCTGGGCGATGGTCGGGGTCACGCCGATGCTCGGCAAGAACGACGACGGCAGCGTCTTCGACCAGAACGACGCGCGGCAGCTCGTGTCCTTCGCCAAACAGCACCACGTCGGCACGCTGGGGTTCTGGGAGGAGACCCGGGACCGTAACGCCTGCAACGGCGCGCTCTACCAGTGCACGAACATCTCTCAGCAGCCGTACGAGTTCTCGAAGATCTTCGCCGCCTACACCGGCTGACCCCCGTACTCCCGTGACCGCGTGGTGCCACTCGGGGGGCGTCACGCGGTCACGGGCCCTGAAACCCGAGAACGCCCTCAGGCCTTGGGCAGGCGTACGGTCACGATCAGGCCGCCACCCTCGCGCGGCGTCGCCACCACCGTGCCGCCGTGCGCGGTGGCCACCGAGCGGACGATCGACAGGCCCAGGCCGGCGCCCTTGGACGACTCGATCCGGTCGGTGTTGAGGCGGCGGAACGGCTCGAAGAGGTTCTGCACCTCGTACGCGGGCACCACCGGGCCGGTGTTCTCCACCTGGCAGGTGGCCCAGCCGTCGAGCACGCCGGTGCGGACGACGACCATGCCGTCGTCGGCGTTGTAGCGGACCGCGTTGTCGATCAGGTTCGAGACGAGGTGCTCGAGCAGGACCGGGTCTCCCACGGTGGGCCCGGAGGTGAGCTCGGTGATGATCTCGACGTCCGGCCGGTCCTCGCGCACGGCCGTCTTCAGCACCATCGTGGCGACGTCGCTCAGGTCGACGGCGGTGCGCGTGGTCAGCTCCCGCTCGCTGCGGGCCAGCAGGAGCAGACCCTCGATCAGCCGCTCGTGCCGCGCGTTGTTGGCGAGCAGCGTACGGCCCACGGTGCGCAGGTCGTCGGAGGCCTCCGGGTCGGTGAGCGCCACCTCGAGCAGGGTGCGGTTGATCGCCAGCGGGGTGCGCAGCTCGTGGGAGGCGTTGCCGACGAAGCGGCGTTGCGCGTCGAACGCCTCGTTGAGGCGCTCCAGCATCGCGTCGAAGGTGTCGGCCAGCTCCTTGATCTCGTCTTCGGGGCCCTCCAGGGCGATGCGCTCGTGCAGGGTGCTCTCGGACAGCTTGCGCGCGGTCGCGGTGACCTGCTGCAGCGGGGCGAGCGCCCGGTCCGCCACGAACCAGCCGAGTGCCAGCGCGATGAGCCCCACGCCGATCAGCGCGAACGCGGACTGCGTGATGAGCCGGTGCTGGGCGTTGTCGATGAAGCTCTGCCGGATCGCCTGCTGTTCCTGCTGGGAGATGCCGAACGGGTCGTTGGTGCGGACCTCGATCGGCAGCCCTTCCAGGATGTTGGTCACCAGCACGTACGCGACCGTCAGCAGCAGGAACCCAGCGGCGAAGAACAGGCCGCCGTAGAGCAACGTCAGCCGGAGACGCACCGTCATCCGGCGGGTCACGGCGTTCGGCGAGGGGCTCAAAGGCGGTACCCCGCGCCGGGCACGGTCTCGATGACCTGCGGGTCACCGAGTTTCTTGCGAAGCGTCATCATCGTCACCCGTACGACATTGGTGAACGGATCGATGTTCTCGTCCCAGGCCTTCTCCAGCAGGTGCTCGGCGCTGACCACGCTCCCCTGCCCGCGCATCAGCACCTCCAGGACGGCGAACTCCTTGGGCGTCAGGTCGATCGGCCGCCCCCCGCGGGTGACCACGCGACGCGCCGGATCGAGGCGTACGTCCGCGCGTTCGAGCACGGGCGGCAGCGGCGGCGCGGAGCGGCGGCCGAGGGCGCGGATGCGGGCGATCAGCTCCGCGAACGCGAACGGCTTCGCCAGGTAGTCGTCGGCGCCGATGGTGAGCCCCTCGACCTTGTCGTCGAGCTCCCCGGCGGCGGTGAGCATGAGCACGCGCGCGCTGGCGCCGTCGGCCACGAGGCGCCGGCACACCTCGTCGCCGTGCACCCGCGGCAGGTCGCGGTCGAGCACGACCACGTCGTAGTCGTTGACACTGGTCCGCTCCAGCGCGGCGGCGCCGTCGTACGCGACGTCCACGGCCATCGCCTCACGCCTCAGCCCGGTGGCGATGGTGTCCGCGAGCACGCGTTCGTCCTCGACGACCAGGACTCTCACCTGTATCCACCCCCTTGGACAGCCGCGCGCTGGAGGCGGCGGTATCTGTTATGTCACACCCGGCGTAAGTGTCCGATAAGCATGCCCAGGGTATTCGCAGGTTTAGCGGCGACCGCGACGTGGGTAGACCGCTCTTCACCTCTTTTTTGAAGGGAGACCGTGTGGGCGAGTTGTCGACGACGATCCACCAGCGTCTGAACGACGCGTACGAGTCGCTACGAGCGGCCCACGACACCGGCGACGATCTTCTGGTCGAGGCCCAGCGCGCCGAGATCGACGATCTTCACCGCACCGCCGCCAGCCACGGCATCGACGTTCCGCGCTGCGCCTGAGGCACCGCGAAGGGCGAGACGGAGACAGTCACGGCGAACGGTCATCCAACGACGGTCCCGCAGTGAAGGGACGCCGTCGGGCGTACTGATCGACGAACAGGAGCGGCCCCGCGTGATCGCGGGGCCGCTCTCGTCGTGGTCCGCGCCCGGCTCAGTCGCGCTCGGGCGCCAGCGGGACGAGCAGGTCGTGCAGTGCCTCGTACAGGCCGGGCCCGGCCGAGAGGGTCAGCTCCACGCTCGCGGGCCGGCCGTTCAGGCCGCCGATGGCGCCGCCCGCCTCCCGTACGATCAGCCCGCCGGCGGCGATGTCCCACTCGTGCGGGCCGCGTTCGAAGTAGCCGTCGACGCGCCCGGCGGCCACCGAGCACAAGTCGACGGCGGCCGAGCCGGCCCGCCGGATGTCGCGTACGCGTGGCAGCACGCCGAGCATCACCTCGGCCTGGTGGGCGCGACGCTGCGCGGAGTAGCCGAAGCCGGTCGCGATGAGCGCGCGTTCCAGCGGCACGCCCGCGTTGCACTGGAGCTTCTCGGTCGAGCCGTCGCGGCGGACGAGGTAGGCGCCCTCACCACGCGCCGCGGTGTAGAGCTCGCCGCGCGTCGGTACGGCGACGACCCCGGCCACGACCTCGCCGTCGACCTCGGCCGCGATGCTCACCGCCCAGTCGGGCAGGCCGTACAGGTAGTTGACGGTGCCGTCGATCGGATCGATGATCCAGCGCACGCCGCTGGCGCCGTCCTTGGCGCCGCCCTCCTCGCCGAGGAAGGCGTCGGCGGGACGTGAGGCGCGGATCCGGTCGATGATGAGCCGCTCGGCCGCCTGGTCCATCTCGGTGACCACGTCGGTCGGACTCGACTTGGTGTGCGCGACGCGGAGGTCGGCCGGGCGCTTGTCGATGAGCATGGTGCCCGCGGCGCCGGCCGTGGTGATCGCGAGTTCGAGCAGGTCGTGCACGTCTCCCCCTGATGGCCCGTGGTACGTGTTCGTCCGCGTGGTCACGCCGGCCTGCGGCAGCAGGTCTCGGCGCAGGTGTCCGGACGGGGTCCCAGCGTCCCAAGCGCCGGGCGTTCGGCGCCGTCGCGTTCGAGGAGGAGCTCGCGGACCATCGCGACGAACCGCGGATGGGTGCCGGCGGTGGCGGCCCGCTCGATCCGCAGCCCGATGCGCTCGGCCAGCTCGGCGGCCTCGACGTCGAGGTCGAACTTGACCTCCATGTGGTCGGAGACGAAGCCGATGGGCACGATCACCGCGGCGCGCGTGCCGCCGGCGCGGAGCTTCTCCAGGTGGTCGCCGACGTCGGGTTCGAGCCAGGGCACGGTGGGCGGCCCGCTGCGGCTCTGGTACACCAACGCCCACGGCCGGTCGGCCGCGACCGAGGCCGCGACGAGGGCGGACACGTCGTTCAGCTCCTCGACGTAGGCCGCCCGGCCGGGCTGGGCCATCGGGACGCTGTGGGCGGTGAAGACCAGGGACACCTCGTCGCGCAGGTCCTCGGGGATCCGCTCGTACGCGGCGCGGGCGTTCTCGATCACCGGCTCGACGAAGCCGGGGTGGTTGAAGTAGATCCGCAGCTTGTCGATCTCGGGCGCGCCCTCGACCTCGGCCCGGGCCCGCTCGATGTCCTCCAGGTACTGCCGGCAGCAGGAGTAACCGCTGTAGGCGGAGGTGACGAACGCGGCCGCCCGCCGTACGCCGTCGGCCTTCATCTCGCGCAGCGTGTCGGCGAGGAACGGCCGCCAGTTGCGGTTGCCCCAGTAGACCGGCACGTCGAGCCCATGGCCGGTGAGGTCGGCCTCGATCGCGGCCTTCAGGTCACGGCACTGCTGGTTGATCGGGCTGACGCCGCCGAAGTGGTGGTAGTGCTCGGCCACGGCCTCCAGCCGCGCGCGCGGCACGCCACGGCCACGCGTGACGTTCTCCAGGAACGGCATCACCTCGTCCGGCCCCTCGGGACCGCCGAAGGACAGCAGGAGCAACGCGTCGTAGGCCATGTCTCCATCAAACCAGCCGCGCGCGCGTACCCGCTCCGGGGCTCACGAGAAACGACGCGCGTAGGAGTGGGCGAGGGACAGGACCGCGTTCACATACGCCTGCGAGTGGTTGTAGGCCCAGATCGCCTTGGACAGCGAGCCGCGCCCGGCGCCGCTCGCGCACAGGTACTTGGCGGCCGCGGGCACGGCGTCGAAGGGGTCCATGATGTCGGCCTTGCCGTCACCGTCGCCGTCCACGCCGTACGAGCGCCAGGTGGCCGGCATGAACTGCATGGGCCCGAGCGCTCCGGCGCTGGAGGGCCCGACGTTGCGCCCGTGGTCACTCTCGATCTGGCCGATTGCCGCGAGCACGGTCCACGACAGGCCCGGACAGGTGCCCGCGGCCTGCTGGTACAGCTGCAGGTAGCTGGTCGGGCGGCCGCTCTTCTTGCTCGCCTTCGGCTGGTACTGCTTCTCGTGCAGGTTGATGATCTGACTCTGCGCGCCGACCGCACGCCGCAACCCGGACTGCAGCGTGTCGAGGTCGGCACCGGGCGCGTTGACGAGCAACCCGATGTCGGGAACCAGGCCGATCCTGCGCCCGGCCGTCCGCCCGACGAGCACGTTGATGCCGGGCAGGCCGAGCGACCCGGCCCCGCCCATCGTCGCCATGAGCTGGGTGCGGCCCTGGATCGCGTACTGCATGCCGGAGCGGAGCCCGAGCTGCCGCTGCACGTCGTCGGAGACGACGAACTGGTCACGGCCCAGCGCGGTCCACAGCGCGTCGTCGGTGGCGGTGTCGAGCGGTGTCCAGGCACGGAAACGAGCCGGGTCGACGGCGAACATGTTGGCCTGGCCGCCCTGCAGACGTATCGCGCCGGCGTCGACGGTGATGACGTCGCGTACGTGCGCGAGCTTGGACACCTTGGCCAACTGCCGCTTGCTCACGGGCTGCCCGGAGATGATGAGGAAGTCCGGCGGGACGACGTGCTTGAGCGCGGACGGCTGCTCGGACGCGGGCACGACGGTGGTGGGACGCGCCGCCGCCGCGGGCGTGCGTCCCGGCGTGGCCCGGCCGGTTTCGGACTGGCCGGTTTTGGGCTGGGAGGTCACGACGTACGCCGCGCCGCCGGCGACGGTGCCGGTCGCCGCCACGGCGATGGCCGCGACCGCGGCCGGGAGCCCCCGAAGCGCCAAGTGTCTGCGTGCGAAACGTCTCATCGACCATCCCAACGAATCTGCCCGGACGCTAGTTACCCACAATTCGGCCGGTCCCGGCCAGACCCCCGGGTGTTATCCACAGCGGGCCCTGCGGGCCTTCCGCCAGAGGACCGCGACACTTGACAATGGAAGTGGGCTGGAGCCCCCGTGGCGGGCGGGGACCATCTCGGACGGGGACCATCTCGGACGGGGACCATCTCGGACGGGGACCATCTCGGACGGGGACCATCTCGGACGGGGACCATCTCGGACGGGGACCATCTCGGACGGGGACCATCTCGGACGGGGACCATCTCGGACGGGGACCATCTCGGGCGGGGACCATCTCGGGCGGGGACCATCTCGGGCGGGGACCATCTCGGGCGGGGACCATCTCGGGCGGGGACCGCCTGGCACGCCGACTACCCCCGCGGGGACCGCTCCGCACAGAACCGCTCCGCGCGGAAACCGCACTCGACAGGCTTGCCGACGACCCGGATAACGTGAGTAAATCTCGGATTATGTCCTCCCCCAGCCCTGTGTGGCGGAACTGGACCGGTAACCAGCGCGCCACTCCCCGACGCATTGTCGCGCCGCGGTCCGCCGAGGAGGTCGCCGCCGCGGTCACGGCCGCGGCCGACGACGGTCTGACCGTTCGCATGGTGGGCACCGGTCACTCCTTCACCGGCGCCGCCGTCACCGAGGGTGTGCTGCTGCGCCCGGAGGGGCTGACCGCGCTGCGTTCCGTGGACGCCGACGCCGGTCTGGTGACCGCGGAGGCCGGCATGACGCTCCACGCGTTCAACGAGCATCTCGCCGCTCACGGGCTCGCGCTGGCGAACATGGGTGACATTCAGGAGCAGACCCTGGCGGGGGCGATCCAGACCGCGACGCACGGCACCGGCCGGGAGGCGGCCGGGCTGGTCTCGCAGGTCGCCGGGCTCGAACTCGTGCTGGCCGATGGCACGACCGTGACCTGCTCCCGGGACGAGCGGGCGGAGCTGTTCGACGCCGCCCGCGCCGGGCTCGGGGCGCTCGGCGTCGTGACGGCGATCACCTGGCACACCGTTCCCGCGTTCGTCCTGGAGGCGCGCGAGGAGCCCATGCGCTGGGACGCGGTGCTGGAGGGCCTCGACGACCTGGCCGCCGCCAACGATCACTTCGAGTTCTACTGGTTCCCGCACACCGACGGGTGTCTCACCAAGCGCAACAACCGGGTGGCCGGGCCGGCGAAGCCCCTGTCGGCGTTCCGGCACTGGCTGGACGATGAATTCCTGTCGAACTCCGTGTTCGGGTTCGCCAACCGGATCGGGTCGCGGTTCCCCGGCACGATCCCGGCGATCAACCGAGTCTCGGCTCGCGCCCTGGGCGCCCGCACGTACCGCGACCGCTCCGACCGGGTCTTCACGAGCCCGCGGCGCGTGCGCTTCAAGGAGCAGGAGTACGCGATCCCGCGCGAGGAGCTCGCCGACGCGTTGCGCGAGGTACGGTCGGTGATCGAGCGCAGCGGCCGGCGCATCGGGTTCCCCATCGAGGTACGCCTGCTACCGCCGGAGAACCCCTGGCTGTCGATGGCGTACGGGCGCGACAGCGCGTTCCTGGCCTTCCACGTGTTCCACTCGTCCGAGCACGAGGAGTACTTCCGCGACGTGGAGGATGTGCTGGCCGCTCTCGGCGGCCGTCCGCACTGGGGGAAGCTGCACACTCGCGACGCGGCGTATCTTGAGGGCGTCTACCCGCGTTTCGGGGACTTTCTGGCGCTCCGCGACAGGTTCGACCCCGAGAGGCGGTTTGCTAACGCATATACGACTCGTATCTTCGGTAAGTGAGCGGCAGGGGCACCCCCGCGACGGCATCGAACGACATCGCCTGGAAAAGGATGCACAAGAATCGTCAACCCCTCCACCTCGCACCCGGGTGAACAGGCAAGCTGGGACGACGCTGCGGGAACTTGACAGGATCACGTCGCTAGGACGGCGATGTTCGGACATGCCGGGTACGGTGCTGGCGGGCAGGTGCGTCCTGACGAGAGACTCAAGGAACCGGGGGAAGGGCACGCATGCGCCCCGAGCCACGTTGGACAGGGCACGAAAGGACACGCATGCAGGAGCTGCGCCTCGTCGCGGTCAGCGAGGACGGTTCGTACCTCGTCCTGGCCACCGCGGGCCGAGGCACCCGGTTCACGCTGCCCGTCGACGACCGGCTTCGCGCCGCGGTCCGTGGGCACTTCTCCCGCCTCGGCCAGTACGAGATCGAAGTGGAGAGTCCCTTGCGTCCCAAGGAGATCCAGGCTCGCATCCGCGCTGGAGAGACCGCGGAGGAGATCGCCGAGACGGCCGGTATCCCGGTGGAGCGTGTCCGCTGGTTCGAGGGACCGGTCCTGCAAGAACGCGAGTACATGGCGCAGCAGGCCCAGCGCGTGACGATCCGCCGCCAAGGCGAGTCCGCGCCCGCGCCGGCGCTCGGTGAGATCGTCGAGGAGCGCCTCGGTAAGCGGGGCATCGACCTGGAAGAGGTCGAGTGGGACTCCCGCAAGTGCGAGGACTCCACCTGGCGTGTCCGGCTGTCGTTCTCCTACGACGGCCGCCCGTACGCCGCGGAGTGGGCCTACGACCCGCGTCGCCGGCACATCTCCGCGGTCAACGAGGAGGCCGCGCGGCTGTCCTCGCTCGAGCTGGACGACCCGGTGGACGACATCGTCACCCCGTTCGTCCCCCGGCGCGCGATGAAGGTCGTCACCGAACCCGTACGCGAGGCGCCCCCCGCCTCGGCCCCCGCGCCGCGGGAGGAACCACCGCCGGTGGAGGAGCCCGCGTTCGTACGCGAGGTGCCGCGCCAGGCGATCCCGCGACCGGAGGCGCCGCGGCCGGAGGTGCCGCGCCCGGAGCCGGAGGAGCCGCGCGAGACCGGCCTGTCCCGCGCGCCGTCGCAGCGCGAGGCCGCCCCGGCGCGCGAGGACACGGCACCGCGTGAGACGGTGCCGCCGTCGCCGCAGGAGACCCAGCGCGAGACCGCTCGCGAAACAGCACCCGCGAAGCCGCAGGAGGAAGCCCCGGCGCAGGAGGCGGCACCGCCGCGTCCGCGTGAGACGGGCCCCGCCGAGCCGCGTGAGAGCGCCGCCGCCGCGCCGCAGGCACCGCCCGCCGAGGAGCCCGCACCGGCGCCGGCCGAACCCGCACGCCCGGCCGCCAAGCGCGAGCCGGCCGTACGCAAGCCGGTGCCCAAGCCGGCCGAGCCGAAGGCCGCGCCGCAGAAGCCCGCCGCGCGGGGACCCGTCCAGCCGAAACCCACGCCGCCGAAGCCGGCGCCGCCGAAACAGCCGAAGCCCGCCGAGGCCCCGGCGGCGGAGACCGAACAGCCGGCCGCGGCGGCCGCCGCGGGTGGCAAGGCCACGCCTCCGCCCGCACAGGAGAAGCGTCCGGCACGCAAGAAGGCCCGCGGCAAGCGGGCGTCGGTTCCGTCCTGGGACGAGATCATGTTCGGCGCCCGCCGCCCCGAGTAACGAAACCGATCCTCACGGCACCGGTCCGCCCGTGACGCGACGCACGGGGGCGGGCCGGTGTGCGCTCTCGTATCATTCTCATTATCGATAGTGATAACGTCTCCCCTGTGAGCACTTCGGCAGAGCGCTGGGCTGAGCTGGCACTTCATCCCGTGCGCATCCGGATCCTGAGCGCGACGGCGGGCAGTCGCCGTACGGCATCCGATCTGACGGGTCTGCTGCCCGACGTTCCGCAGGCCACGCTGTACCGGCAGATCGCCACGCTGGCCAAGGCGGGGCTGCTGGTCGTCGTGGAGGAACGCAAGGTCGGCGGCGCGACCGAGCGTGTGTACACACTGCCGGAAGGCGGGGTGACTCCCACCGCGGATGCGCTGGCCGCGGCCTCCCCTGAGGATCACGCGCGGTTCTTCACCGCGTTCGTCAGCAGTCTGCTGTCGGAATTCTCGCGCTACCTCGCCGGGGAGCACGGGGAGCACATCGACCTGGTGGCCGACGGTGTCGGCTACCAGCAACTGGTGCTGCATCTGGATGACGAGGAGTTCGCCCGCTTCGCACAGGGGTTCGCCGAGCTGGTGCGGCCCCTCCTCGCGATCGAGCCGGGAGAGGGCCGGACGCCGCGGTTGCTGGCGACGATCCTCCTTCCCCTGACGAAAGGCTGACACGTGGCGACGGTACGGATCACCAAGGGCCTGATCACCATCGAGTTCGGTCCGTGGGAGCGGTTCTTCGCCGGGCGCGCCCGGCACACCGTCCCGCTGACGGCGGTACGGCGGGCGGCCGCCACGGCCCATCCGCTGCGCGTCCCCCGCGGAACGAGAAGGGGACTGACCGTGTCGGGCATCACCAAGGTCGGCGTGTGGGGCCTCGTCCTTGGTCCACAGCAACTGGTCGCGGTCAACCGCCGGCAGCCCGGGTTGCACCTCCTGCTGGATCGCGGGAGCTCTGGCAGCGAATTCGACGAGGTGGTCGTCTCGGTCCCCGACGCCGACCGCCTCGTCGAGGACATCAGGGGCATGGCCGCATGAGCGACATCGAGGTGCGCAACCTGACCAAGACGTACGGCACGGTCACAGCCGTCGACGACCTCAGCTTCGCCGTCCGGCCGGGAACGGTCACCGCCTTCCTCGGCCCGAACGGCGCCGGGAAGACGACGACGATGCGCATGATGATCGAGCACGTCGTGCCCACGTCGGGCAGCGTGACGATCGGCGGGCGGCGCTACCGGGAGATCCCGCACCCGACCACCATGGTGGGGGCGGTCTTCGACTCCTCTTTCCACCCGCGCCACTCGGCCAGAGACCACCTGAGAATCTACGCCGCGATGGGCGGGTACCCGGACCGCCGGGTCGAGGAACTGCTCGATCTGCTGGGTCTGGCCGAATCCGCCCGGCGCAGGACGGGGGGCTTCTCCACCGGCATGCGGCAGCGGCTCAACCTGGCCACCGCCCTGCTGGGCGATCCTCGCGTGCTGCTGCTGGACGAACCCGGCAATGGCCTGGACCCGGAGGGCATGGCCTGGCTGCGCTCCCTCCTGCGCGACCTGGCCGCCGACGGCCGCGTCGTCCTGGTCTCCAGCCACGCCCTCAGCGAGGTGCAGCAGGTCGCCGACGAGGTGGTGGTCATCAGAAAGGGGCGGCTGCTCGCCGCCGGGCCCCTGCGTGAGCTCCTCGGTACGGCACGAGCCGTGCTGGTCCGCAGTCCCGACGCCGCCGAACTGGGCCGGCTCCTGAGGCGCAGTACCCATCCGGTCGAGGCCACCGGCCCGCAGGACCTGCGGGTCCGCGGCCTCGATCCCGCCCAGGTCGGCGACCTGGCCGCCGCTCACGGGCTGCGCGTCCACGGCCTGGCCTCCGAACACTCCAGCCTCGAACAGCTCTTCCTCGATCTGACCGGCGACCGGACGTGCGCATGAAGCCCCTGCTGCACGCGGAGTTCCGCAGGCTGCTCGCGACCCGGTTGTGGCCGACGACCCTGCTCGTGGCCGCCCTCCTCGGCGGCGGCCTGGTCGGCGTGCTCGCCTTCGCCGGGCCGGAGAACTTCCAGCCCCCGATGCCGGGGGTTCACACCGAGGCCGGTGTGCGAACCGTTCTCGGCTTCCTCGGATTCACCTCCTTCGTCCCCGCCGCGATCGGCACCCTGGCCGTGACCTCCGAGTACCGGCACCGGACCATTGATTGCACGTTCCTGTTCGCGCCGGACCGCTGGCGGGTGCTGGCCGCCAAGCTCGTCACCTACGGCGTCGCCGGCATGGTCTACGGGCTCGTCCTGTCCGCCACCGCCGCCGTGGCGCTGTTCGGCGCGGCCGCGGCCCGGGGCGTCCGGCTGGGCCTGCCCGCCGGGACCGTCATCGAGTTGCTGGCCCGCGTCGGTGTCGCGATGGCCGCCTACACGGTGCTCGGCGTGGGCATGGGCGCGCTGATCCGCCACCAGATCGCAGCGCTCTGCGTGGTGATCGGTTACCTGTACGGCGGGGAGCTGCTGCTCCTGATGATCCCAGGTGTCCGCGAGCTGTACCCGTGGCTTCCCGGCGGCGCGACCGCGGCGCTGACCGACTTCACCGCCGTGGCCGACGCCCTGGCCGAGCAGCAGTCCAGCTCCCCCGTCCACCTGTTGCCTCCGCTGGCCGGGGCACTGGTCATGCTCGGATACGCGGTGCTGGCGAGCACCGCCGCGATGGTCAAGCCGATGCGCCGCGACGTCGCCTGACCCGATTCGCAGTACCGGCCGTGTCAGGCACGTATCAGCGGATGTCAGGCGAATGTGCGTGAGATGCCAGGCCCCCCGTGGACAGTGATGGCAGGAGACATCACATTCCACGGGGAGAGCCCATGACTTACGCGATCCAGGCCGAGGGCCTGGTGAAGCACTTCGGCGACACGGTCGCCCTCGACGGGGTGGACCTCGCCGCCCGGGCCGGCAGCGTTCTGGGGGTGCTCGGCCCGAACGGGGCCGGCAAGACGACCGCGGTGCGGATTCTGGCGACCCTGCTCCGGCCCGACGCGGGCCGGGCGACGGTCGACGGGTACGACGTCGTGCGCGACGCGCACCAGGTCCGGCAGCTCATCGGGCTGACCGGCCAGTATGCGTCCGTCGACGAGATGCTCACCGGCACCGAGAACCTCGTCATGATCGGACGGCTGCTGGAGATGCCGCGCCGGGAGGCCAAGGCGCGCGCCGCCGAGCTGCTCGAACGGTTCGAGCTGTGGGACGCGCGCGACCGTGCGGCCAAGACCTACTCCGGTGGCATGCGCCGCCGGCTCGACCTGGCCGCCAGCCTCGTCGGGCGGCCGTCGGTGCTGTTCCTGGACGAGCCGACCACCGGCCTCGACCCGCACGCGCGCGGCGGGCTGTGGGACACCGTGCGGGGGCTGGTGGACGACGGCGTGACCGTGCTGCTCACCACGCAGTACCTGGAAGAGGCCGACCAGCTCGCCGACGAGATCGCCGTCATCGACCGTGGCAAGGTCATCGCGCACGGCACACCGGACGAGCTGAAGAGCCAGGTCGGCGGCCAGGTGCTCCAGGTACGGCCGGTCGACACGCGCGACCGCGAGACGGTCGCCGGGCTGGTCAGCATGGTCGTCGGTCAGGACATCCAGATCGAGGGCGACCTGGTCACCGCGCCGGTCTCCGACCCCGGCGTGCTGCCGAAGGTCGTCCGTCACCTCGACGACGCGGGCGTGCTCGTGGACGAGCTGGCACTGCGCCGGTCCAGCCTCGACGAGGTCTTCCTCGCCCTGACCGGCCACCGCGCCGAGGAGCCGAAACCCGAGCCCGAGCTCGAAGGGAGCCCGGCATGAGCGCCGCCACCGTCACCGCCCCACGCACGCTGTCCTCGCGCGTCAGCCCGCTCGCGACCGTCCGGCACACGCTGACCCTCGCCTGGCGCACGCTCGTGCAGATCAAGCACAACCCGATGGAACTGATCGACCTCAGCGTCCAGCCGATCATGTTCGTGCTGCTGTTCACGTACGTCTTCGGCGGCCAGATGGCCGGCGGTCATCCGACCGCCTACCTGCAGTACGCGCTGCCCGGCATCATCGCCCAGAACGCCCTGTTCGCCACCCTGAACACCGGTGTCGGCCTGAACACCGACATCACCAAGGGCGTCTTCGACCGGCTGCGCGCCCTGCCGATCTCGCGCATGTCGCCGCTGGCGGGCCGGATCGCCGCGGACACGGTCAAGCAGGTCTGGTCGATGGGCATGCTGCTGGCGGTGGGCATCATCATCGGCTTCCGGGTCAAGACCGACGTCGCCGGGGTGGCCGGCGCCCTGCTGCTCCTGGTGGTGATGTCGTTCGCGGTCTCGTGGGTCTCGGTGCTGATCGGCGTCCTGGTGAGCGCGCCGGAGAAGGTGCAGATCTTCGGCTTCGCCACGATCTTCCCGATGAGCTTCTCCAGCAGCGCGTTCGTGAACGTGCACACCATGCCGGGCTGGATGCAGGCCTGGGCCAAGGTCAACCCGGTGTCCTTCCTGGCGAACGCCACCCGCGGGCTGATCAACGGTGGCGCGGTCGCGACTCCGGTGGCCCAGAGCCTCATCTCGGCCGTCATCGTCGCCGTCGTCTTCGCCCCGCTCGCGGTGCGCGCCCTGCGCCGCCGCATCTGAGGACGAGGCGTCACGCCCGGGAGCCGGCCGCGTGCGCGTACGCGCACGCGGACTCGCGATTCATCGCCCGGCCCCGGGCGTACGCCGCGTCGAACCGCGCGTCGCCGATCGCCTCCCGCGCGGCCCGCTCGATGCGCGGCGGGTCGGCGAGCGACCGGTCCTCGGTGCCCCGTACGGCGACGGCGGCGCCGAGCAGCGTCGCCGCGCGCTCCGGCTCGCCCGTACGGACGGCCAGGTCCGCGAAGCCGACGAGGGCCAGCCCCGTGACCGGCGCGTCGAACCCCGCCATGGCCAGCCGGAGGGCCTCGGCGTGCCGGGCGAACCCGGCGTCCGTGTCGCCCTCCAGTGTGTGCAGGAGCCCGAGCAGCGAGTTGATCATGGCACCGAACTGCGGCGGTCCGCCCTCCCGGTGGTGGTCGACGGCGGTTTCGAGGTGTTCGCGCGCGGCCGGCAGGTCGCCCGCGCGGAGCGCGAACTCCCCGAGCGTGAAGCGGACGATGGCGAGGTCCTCGGGCGCGCTGCGGCGCCGGGCGCTGCGCAGGGCGGTGTCCAGCTCGGCCCGCGCTCCCTCTTCGTCCCCGACCGCGCTGTAGGCCTGGGCGAGGCGGATGCGGAGGAAGCTCGCGTCGTCGTGGCTCCCGAGTTCGAGAGAGAGGCCGAGCGCCTCCTCGGTGTAGCCCTTGGCGCGCACCGTCTCGCCCCTCCAGAGCGCGACCTCGGCGAGCCCGGCCAGCGCCAGCGACTGCCCCCAGCGCTCGCCGATGACGCGGAACTCCTCCAGCGCGGCCCCGAAGTCGGCCTCGACCTCCCCCACCTTCCCCAGATTGATCAGCCCGTGCGCGCGCATCGTGCGGCCGGTCGCCCGCAGCCACGGGTCGGGCGCGGTCAGCAACGGCTCCATTCCGGCCAGTGCTTCATCGCTTTGGCCGTCGAAGAACCGCAGGACCACCGGCGCGGCGCGGAGTACAGGGTGCAGGCCGTCGGGGTCGAGGTGGCGGGACGCCTCCAGGGCCGCCTCGAGGTGTGCGCGCAGGGCGGCCCGGCCGGGGGTGTCGAGGCCGGGGCTGCCGAAGGCGCCGAGCGTCCAGTACATGCAGGCGAGCGCCCGCGCCTGGGCCGGTCCCTCGCCCGGCAGCGCGACCGCCTCGGCGGCGAGCTGTTCTCCCTCGGCCCGCCGGCCGCGCATGAGCCAGTACCAGCCGAGCGCGGCGACGTAACGCACCGCGAGCGCCGTGTCGCTGACGTCGATGGCCCAGTGCAGCGCCGACTGCAGGTTGTCGTACTCCGCGTCGAGCCGCCGCAGCCACTCCACCTGATCGCGCGTGCGGAGGAGGGGCTCGGCGCTCTCGGCGAGTGCGAGGAAGTGGTGCGCGTGCGCCCGCCGTACGCGCCGCGCCTCACCGGTCTGGGACAGGTGGCCGGCGCTGTAGGCGCGGATGGTCTCCAGCATCCGGTAGCGGCCGGCGCCGTCCACGATGACGAGCGACTTCTCCACCAGCCCGATGAGGGCGTCGAACACGTCGTTGCCGCAGACCTCCTCGACGCTCTCCAGAGTGGCGCCCCCGGCGAAGACCGACATCCGGCGCAGGAGCACCTGTTCGGGCTCGTCCAGCAGGTCCCAGCTCCAGTCGACCACCGCGCGCAGGGTCTGGTGGCGCGGTAGCGCCGTACGGCTGCCGCCGGTGAGCAGCCGGAACCGGTCGTCGAGGCGGCCGGCGATCTGCCCGATCGTCATCGTGCGCAGGCGCGCGGCCGCCAGCTCGATCGCCAGCGGCATGCCGTCGAGGCGGCGGCAGACGGCGAGGGCCGCGTCGAGGTCGGCGTCGATGGTGAAACCGGGGCGCACCGCCGCGCCCCGCTCGGCCAGGAGGCGTACGGCCGGGTAGTCGAGCACGTCGCCGGCGGCGCGGGTGGTGGCGTCCGGAAAGGCCAGCGGCGGCACCGGCCAGAGGGTCTCGCCGGTGATGCCGAGCGCCTCGCGGCTGGTGGCGAGGACGCGCACCCCCGGACAGTCGGCCAGGACGCGGTCGGCGAGCCGGGCGCACGCGTCGATGAGGTGCTCGCAGTTGTCCAGGACGATCAGCAACCGCTCGCCGGCCAGCGCGGCGACGAGCCGCTCGACCGGGTCGGCCGAGGCCGGGGCCGTACCCCGCATGCTCCCGATCAGCGCGCGCTCGCGCAGGCCCAGCGCGGCGAGCAGGGCCTGCGGCACCTCGCCCGCGTCGCCGACGGGGGCCAGTTCGGCCAGCCAGACACCGCCCGGCATGCGGTCGGCCAGCCGGTCGGCGGACTCGACCGCGAGCCGGGTCTTGCCGGCTCCGCCCGGTCCGGTCAGGGTGACGAGGCGGTTCTCCTCCAGGAGCCGCCCGACCCGGTCGAGCTCCTTCTCGCGGCCGACGAAGCTCGTGAGCCGGGCGCGCAGGTTGGTGCGGGCCGTCGGGCGTGGCCCGGTGGGCGCGCCGCGCAGCACGTCCAGGTGCGCCTCCCGCAGTTCCTCCGACGGGTCGACGCCGAGCTCCTCGGCGAGCGTGCGGCGCGCGTCCTCGAACGTGGCCAGCGCGTCGGCCTGCCGTCCCGCGGCGCCCAGGGCGCGCATGTACTGCGCGCGCAGCCGCTCGCGGAGCGGGTGAGCGGTGACGAGGGCCTCCAGCTCGGCGACGTCCGCGCGGCCGAGCCGCAGCCGTGCCTCGACGTGGTCCTCGACCACGCCCAGGTGGCGTTCGGTGAGGCGGGAGACGTGCCCGCGGGCGAAGTCGGCGTCGGCGACGTCGGCGAGGGCCGGGCCGCGCCAGAGCCGCAGCGCCTCGGCGAACGCGTCGGCGGCCCCGGCCGGGTCGTCGGCCAGCAGGTCCTGCCCGCGTGCGGCGAGCCGGTCGAACTCGATGACGTCGAGGGTGCCGTCGCCGTCGAGGACCAGCCGGTAGCCCGCGGGGTGCGACTCGATCACCAGACTGGGCACCGCGCGCCGCAGGCGGGAGATCAGGGACTGCAGCGCGTTGGCCGTGCCGGAGGGAGGGGTGTCGCCCCAGACCCCGTCGGCGAGCCGCTCCGCGGTCACCACCCGGCCGGCGTCGAGGGCCAGCAGGATGAGCAGGGTGCGCAGGCGGGAGCCGCCGACCTCGACCGGCCGGCCGGCGGTGTCGGCCACCTCGAGGGGGCCCAGCAGCCCGATCCGCACGAGCCGTCCTCCCTCCCACGGTTGTCACATGCGGCCGCAGCCACGATATATCTCGATAAGTTCCCGTGTCTCGCCATAATCGTTTCCATCTTGCAGGCGGCCGCGAGGTCCCTCGGGCCGCCTCCCCGGCCACGACCGGGGACGATGGTTACGCTGATCAGGTGGAACGTTCGCTGCTCGACAGCCCGTCCTACCGGCTGATCCGGGTGCTCGGACGGTACAAGGCCGTCCTCGCCGGAGGGCTGGAGCGGCACGGGCTGCACCTGGGGCAGGAGTTCTACCTGGCCCAGCTCTGGCGTGAGGACGGCGTCACGTCCGCCGACCTCGCCGCGCGCACTGGCGTCTCGGCGCCCGCGGTCACCAAGGTCGTGAGCGGCCTGGAACGGTCCGGTCTCGTACGCCGCGAACGCGACCCCTCCGACGCCCGCCTCGTCCGCGTCTGGCTGACCGATGCCGGACGCGCCCTGCGCGAGCCGGTGACCCGGATCTGGTACGACTCCGAGCGGGAGTTCTGGAGCGGCCTCGACGAGGACGAGCGCGCGCGGATCCGCGCGATCGTCGGCGACCTGCTCGGCTGAACGCGGCGCCCGCCCGCTTGTGGGGCAGGTACGGCGGGCTCGCGCGAGAGGCCCTAAGGTGGGCCGGACGCCCGCCGCCGCCTCGTGTGAGCGAGACCGCATCCGGCACCGCTCCCGCGGATACCGCGGAATGCGAGGCCACCGGCCGGGCGCGGCGTACGATCGTCCCCCGGGAGCTATTGATCGATGATGACCACGTTTTGGCGGCCGGTCTGCCTGGCCGCCGTCGGACTGCTGTCGCTCAGTGGATGCGGCCTGGTCGGGCAGACCAAGATCGTACGCGGCAGCGTGCCGGACTCGATCACCGTGTCCAGCCCGGCGTTCCGCGAGGGCGCGCCGATTCCCGTCCGGTTCGCCTGCAAGACCGAGGGCGGGCAGGGCAAGACGCCTCCGCTGCGGTGGTCGGTCGCCTCGACCGGCGTGGGCGCGCAGGCGCTGGTGCTCGACGACCCGGACGCGCCCAGCGGGGCGTACGTCCACTGGGTCCTGTTCAACATCGACGCGACAGCGAACGAACTGCTCGAAGGCGTCGTGCCGCGCCGGGCCGAGCAGGCGGTGAACACCGCGGGCCAGACGGGGTACTCCCCGCCGTGCCCGCCAAAGGGCGAGCTGCACCGCTACCGGTTCACGGTGTACGCCCTGAGCGGCAAGGTGCCGCTGCCGAACGGCGCGAAGCTCAACCAGGTGCTCTCGGAGATCGCCCAGCGTACGGTCGCCCGCGGCCGGATGACCGTGCGGTTCGGTGGACCATGAGCCTGATGTCCACCGACGTGAAGACGGTAGATCTTCGTGGCCGAGGGCATGAGTTGATGGCCACTGACCCGAGTGGCCATTTGCGGCAAGTAGTGTGAGAGTAGATGTCCGCGAACCGTGTGACAAGGGTCATAGCGGTCGGCAACAATCGGTCTAGGTCCCTGGGGGCCCGGACGCCGGTGATCACAGAATCGGTCTCCGCGTCGGCGTCGACCGCTAGACCATGGCGTTGGGTGGTGCTATGTGGGGTCTGATCGTTGTCCTCGGACTCGTCGCGGTTGTCGTTCTCGTCGGGGTGCTGGTCGCACTCGGCATGAGGGCGAGCCGGGCGGGTGACGACGACGACTGGATGTCCGAAGACGAGCAGCCCCGCGGCCGCCGTGGAGGACGATCCCGCGGCCGTCGCGGTGAGCCCGTAGAGGAGTACGACTACGAGGAGGAGCCGTACGGTGAGCCGTACGGCGACATGCGTGTCGCCGGTACGCCCCTCGGTGGCCCTCAGCAGCTCCCACCCGCTCCCATGGGAGGGCCCTCCGGCCCCGGCGGTCCCGGCGGCCCGGTCGCGGGCGCGCCCCCCGGTCCTCCCCCCCCGCACGCCTCGCTGCCCGCGGCCCCCGGCCCGGCGCCCGCGCCGTCCGGCCGGTCGAACGAGGAGATGGACGACGACGAGTACTGGTCGACCATCACCTTCGACAAGCCCAAGTTCCCCTGGCGGCAGAACGGCGACCAGCCGGTCGAGCCGCGCGGCAACGACCCGCTCGGTCCGCCGCCGGGTGGCCATGGCGGCCCCGCCGGACCGCCGCAGCACGGCCCCGGACCGCTGCCGCAGGGCCCGATGGAGTCGCACCCGGTCGGCCCGATCGACACCCCGGCGCCGCCGACCGCCCCGCAGCCGGCCATCCCGGCGGACCCGCTCGACGCACCGGTGGGCCGCGCGAGCGAGACCGACCCGAACGCCCCCCTCCCGTCGTACGGCTCCGCCGAGCAGAGCGGCGGCTTCGCCCCGTACGGGTCCGAGCCCCCGCAGAACAACGGCTACGGCGACGACCCGCTGAACACCGGCGAGCGGCCGAGCTACGCCGACCCTCTGAACACCGGCGAGCGGCCGAGCTACGGCGCGCGCGGCAACCGTCCCCCGGCGCCCCAGCAGCCGCCCGCGCCGCCGGCTCCGCCCGCCCCGTCGCAGGCGCCGGCCACGGCCGTACAGCCGGCGGCGTCCGCCTCCGGCCCCGCCCCGTCATCCGGCGGCGAGGACGAAACCCGGCTGCCGAGCGTCGACGAACTGCTCGCCAAGATCCAGTCGGACCGCAAGCGCGGCTCGGCGTCCCCCTCCGAGAACGAGGCGCCGGCCGCGGGCTACGACCCGCTGAACGACCCCCTGAACGACCCGCTGGGCACCGGCGAGCGCCCGACGTCGTACGGGTCCGGCTCGTCGTCGTCCTCGTCCTCGTACGGGTCGTCGTCGTACGGCTCGTCGCCGTCGGCCGGGGGCGTACCCTCGGCGGGCAGCGGCTGGTCGTCGTCGGACTACGGCTCGGACCCGCTCGGCACGGGCTACTCCGGTTCGTCCTCGTCGAGCGGCACGGGCGGGTACGGCTCGTCGTCGTCCTCCTACGACAGCGGCTACGGCTCGTCGTCGGGCTACTCCTCGAGCGGCGACTCGTCCCCGTACAGCTCGTCGGACGACCCGCTGGGCACCGGCTACTCGGGCTCGTCGTCGGACTCGTACGGGTCCTCGTCCACGGGCGGCTACTCGTCCTACGGCGGCTCCTCCTCGTCGTCCTCGTACGGGAACGACTCGAGCTACTACGGACCGGGCTCCTCCGGCTACGACTCGGGCTCGTCCTCGACCCCGAGCCAGCCGACGGACGACCCCAACGCCACCCAGGCGTACCCGAGCAGCCCGTACGGCAACTCGTACGGAAGCAACGAGGACAAGGACAAGCGCCCGGAGGACTGGAACTCCTACGGCGACTACCGCCGCTGACCTCCAACGGAAGGCCCCGCTCCCCCAATTCCGGGCGAGCGGGGCCTTTCGCGTTCTTCAGAACCGAACGACTGGTCAGTCTGGACCGACCTCGCCTCGACAGCCCAGATGCATCCGTGCGGGTCGCCGCTACGCCAGTGGCCAACGATCTGCATACGGTCATCGGGCTGCGAGTTCATCGTGACGATCATGAAGTGGAATGGGCCGCCTTGGTGCCGCCTTCGTTGCGGAAGCCGATCCTGTACGGCCTACCGCACTCGCCGCAGGTGTGATCGTAAGAAGCTGTGTCCCTCTCAGTAGCCACCGGCCGACCATCGCATCAGCGATCTGTCAGGGCTACCTCCTGGGGTTGATCCCCAGTTTGGAAGATTTCGGGCCGCGACCGTGTGACCTGCATACGCCCAGGTCAGGAGGGTATTCAGGAGGTGCTGGCTGAGTTTGTCGTCGGCTGGAGCTGCACGAGGATCATCCAGTTGTCCTGATCCTTCAGATACGTGGCGCGGACTCTGTAACGGCCCGGTTCAAGGTCGATGAGTAGATGGTTGCCGGGCTCGATCTCTGAGCCTGGCCAGGCGGAGTCGAAGATCACGATCGGCTCATGGACGTCCCAGACGAGGTCTTCGTCCTCGTCCCACTGAACGTGGCTCCGCAGAGCGCGCTTGGCTGCGGCTACGAGTTCGCTCTCGGAGTAGGCGGCCGCCCATCGCAAAAATAGCCGTTCAGCCGGCAAATACGTTGTGGAGGCAGGTTCGTCTCCGAGGACCAGCGCGTGCTGATCGCCGATGGCGACGAGGCCGATGTATCCCTGGACCGAGCAGGCGCGGCCGTAGTCTCCCCAGGTCTCAACGGGCCCGTCGTCGTCGGTTGATCCGCCCCAATGTGAAAGCTGTGATTTTGGGGCGACCAGGAGAGGGCCACCCGCGGACTCGACCCAGGTGAGAGACATAAGCGTTTCGCCTCCATCGTTTGTCGTCGCTGTCGACAGTTTCCTGCAGTGGCCGCAGGGCCGTACCATTCCTCTCCCTGCTCCCGATAGCTGCCGACTCCGGGACTCTCGGGCGGGTTCCGTCAAAGCTCGAAGATCGGCGATGCCGACGCCGAAGGCGCCCTTGATGGGTTCCGTCCGACCCGGACAATCTCGCAGCGGGAGCAGCCCACGGTGAGCGACGTGACAGCCGGCGCCGGTCGCCCAAGCTCGTCCAACGGCTCGATGCGGAACTACGGGCAAGCGCGGCCCGGAAGAACCGAGGGAATCCGTGCCAGCCAACCGGCTGCCTGCCCGCCTGGAGCGGGAGCGCGCCGAGTCGGCGGCGCGTGCGGCCCGTCTTCGGGCCGCCTTGAAGACGGACAGGAAGTCTGCACAGGGTCGGACGGCCGTCCCAGGACGCACATCGTTCCGCTGATGCGTTTCCAACCCCGGCGAACCGCCGCCGCCCAATGATCTTCGAGGCCCTCCCGCGACCTCAGCCCGCGGGGGGCGTGGGGGGCGGAGCCCCTCACATCGGGGGTTCCGGGGGTCGCCCCCCGGACCGGCACAGTGGACGAGTCGGCCTGTAGGCCGGGTTCTGTCGCTCCGCCTCGGCGGAGGGGCGGCCATCCATCTAGGGCCGTCGTTGCCGGCGGCCTCGAGCGGTCTACCCGCAGGCTCGGGCAGGCTGCCCTCGATCGCCTGCGCGGGTCCGCCGTGGCGGGCCCTTCTTGACCTTGCTCCGGGTGGGGTTTACCGAGCCGCCCCAGTCGCCTGGGGCGCTGGTGGTCTCTTACACCACCGTTTCACCCTTACCTCCGCGGACGCGGAGGCGGTCTGTTTTCTGTGGCACTGTCCCGCGGATCACTCCGGGTCGGTGTTACCGACCACCCTGCCTTGTGGAGCCCGGACCTTCCTCGCCGGGGACCGTTCGGGTCCCCGCCGCGGCCGCCCGGCCGACTCGTCCACCAGCCCGACATTTTACCGTGTGACGACCCCCGCCCGCGGCTACCCGAGATGGTGGGTGTCGTTGAAGCCCTTGAGCACGGCGGGGCCGTCGGCGTACCAGTCGATCTCCGAGATCGACGACACGTCCAGGAACATGCGGTACAGGGACGACGGCGGCGCGTCCAGCGCGGAGCGTACGAGGAGCTTGATCGGGGTCACGTGCGACACGATCAGGACCGTCTGCTGCCGGAAGCGTACGAGGAGCTTGTCGCGTGCGGTGTTCACGCGGCGGGCCACGGCGGTGAAGCTTTCGCCGTGTGGCGGGGCCACGGACGGGTCGGCGAGCCAGGCGTCGAGTTCGGCCGGCCAGCGTTCGCGGACCTCGGCGAAGGTGTAGCCCTCCCAGTCGCCGAAGTCGGTCTCGCGGAAGCCGTCGTCGGTGCGGACCGGCAGGCCGAGGACGTCGGCGGTTTCCTGCGCGGTCTGGCGGGCCCGGCCCAGCGGCGAGGAGACGATCGCGTCGATCGAGCGGCCGGCCAGGGCCTTCGCCGCGGCCTGTGCCTGCAGCACGCCCGTCTCGGTCAGCGGGATCTCGCCGACGCCGGCGAAGCGCTTCTCCGCCGACAGGGGCGTCTCGCCGTGCCGGAGCAGCAGCGTACGGGTCGGCGCGCCCGTCGGGGCGGTCCAGCCCGCCGAGGTCTCCCGGTGAGGCTCCTCGTCGTCGGCCGAGGACGCAGCAGAGGACGACGCGGACCACTCGCGCCCCTGCGCTGCGGCGTCCATCGCCTCGTTGGCGAGCCGGTCGGCGTGCTTGTTGCGCTCGCGCGGTATCCAGGTGAAGCGGACCGAGGAGAAGCCGGAGGCGAGCTTGCGCGCCTCCATGGCCAGCGGCTTCATGTCGGGGTGCTTGATGCGCCAGCGGCCGGACATCTGCTCGACGACGAGCTTGGAGTCCATGCGGGCCTCGACGTCGGCGTCGGGGGCGAGCTCGGCGGCCTTCGTCAGGGCGGCGATCAGGCCGCGGTACTCGGCGACGTTGTTGGTGGTCACGCCGAGCGACTCGGCGGCCTCGGCGAGCACCTCACCGGAGACGGCGTCGCGTACGACCGCGCCGTAGCCGGCCGGTCCGGGGTTGCCCCGCGACCCGCCGTCCGCCTCGACGATCAGTCTCACAGGCCGGATTCCTTGGTACGGACGAGGATCCGGCGGCACTCCTCGCAGCGGATGACGTCGTCCGGGGCGGCGGCGCGGATCTCGTTCAGCTCGACGGTGTTGAGCTGCAGGTGGCAGCCCTGGCACTGGCCGCGCAGGAGGGCCGCGGCGGCGACGCCCCGCTGCTGGTCGCGCAGCTTGTCGTACAGCTTCAGCAGGTCGCCGGGGATGTCGGTGACCACGCCGGCGCGCGCCTGCTTGGTCAGCTCGGCCTCGCCGTCGATCTCGCGGTACGCGGCGTCGCGCCGGGCGGTCAGCTCGGCCAGGGCCTTGTCACCGGTCTCCCGGTCGGCCTCCACCGCGCGGAGCCGGGTCTCGGCCTCCTCGCGCCGCTCCATGACCTCCAGGACGATCTCCTCGAGGTCGGACTGCCGGCGCTGCAGCGAGGTGATCTCGGACTGGAGGTTCTCCAGGTCGCGGGCCGAGGAGACCTGGCCGGAGTCGAGGCGCTTCTGGTCGCGTTCGGCGCGGGCGCGGACCTGGTCGACGTCCTGCTCGGCCTTCTTCTGCTCCCGGTCGATGTCGCTGATCTCGGTCTGCGCGGCGACGAGCGCGTCGCCGAGCTCGCGCAGCCGGTTTTCGGCGTGTTCGATCTCCGCCAGCTCGGGTAGCGCGCGCCTGCGGTGGTCGAGCCGGTCGAGCGCGGTGTCGAGCTCCTGCAGGTCGAGGAGCCGCAACTGGGCTTCAGGTGCTGCTTTCACGTACTTCCTTCGTGGGATCGAAAGGTCCAAGCGTCGGTGACGGCCGCGGAGATCCGGGTCTCAACGTTAGTCTCCCCCAACAGCCCGGCCGCGTCGCGAAGCCATGGCCATTCGGTGGCCCAGTGCGCGGCGTCGACCAGCGCGGTCGCGCCCGCCTCGCGGAACTCCGAGGCCGGATGGTGGCGCAGGTCGGCGGTGAGGTAGACGTCCGCGCCCGCCGCGCGGGCGGCGCCCAGCAGCGAGTCACCGGCCCCTCCGCAGACCGCCACCGTACGGACGAGGGTGTCCGGGTCGCCGGCGACGCGCAGGCCGCCCGCGGTGGCCGGCAACCCCTTGGCGGCGCCCGCCGTGAACTCCCGCAGGGTCAGCGGGCCGGGCAGTTCGCCGACCCGGCCGAGCCCGCGCCGGGGATCGTCCGGGGAGGGGCTGAGCGGCCGCAGGTCGCCGGACAGGCCGACGGCGCGCGCGAGGGCGTCGGAGACCCCCGGATCGGCGACGTCGGCGTTGGTGTGCGCGGTGAACAGCGCCGCGCCGCTCCGGATCAGCCGGTGGACGAGACGTCCCTTGTGCGTGGTGGCCGGGACGCCGTGCACGGGGCGCAGCAGCAGCGGATGGTGGGTGACGATCAGGTCGGCGTCCCAGGCGAGCGCCTCGTCCGCGACCTCGGCGACCGGGTCGACCGCGAACAGCACCCGGCGGACCCGCGCGTCCGGATCGCCGCAGACCAGGCCGACGGCGTCCCAGGACTCCGCCCAGGCCGGGTCGTATCGGTCTTCGAAGATCCCGACGATGTCGGCCAGAGTGAGGGACACGCTCCGCAGGTTACCGTCCGAGATCACCGCGAGGGCGCATACCATTCGGGCGGGTCCTCGTAAGAGACTCGCTCGCAGTCTCGAGGAATCCTGGGGATCGGCAGAACGTTGGAGGATGCGTGAGATCACCGTTCCGGCGGCGTCGCAGGCGCCCGCGCAAGCGTACGGCCTCGCCTCCCCCACCCGAGGTCATCGACTGGCCGAAGGAGGGCACGGGCGGGGGCGGGCTGATGTCGGCGATCCGCGGTGACTCCGAGTCGGGTGCCGGTTTCGGACCGGGCATGTTCGCCGATCTGCAGGCCGCGTTCGGTGGCTCCGGAAAGCAGATCCAGCTCGAGGAGCAGGAGAAGGAGAAGACCCGCCGCCACGAGCTGCACACCGAGGCCGGCGGCCGGGGACGGGACGACCTCGACTCGGGCACGATCCGGATCACCAAGCGGCGCGAGCCGGACGAACCCGACCGGCCGGATGAGGACGAGGACTGAGCTCATCCCGACGCTAGAACAGATGTTCGAACACGTCGTAGTCTGATCCCTGTGAACGCCTACGTTCCGCCCGGCTGGCCTGCCGGTGTGCATCCCCCCGGCACCGAGAGGTTCGAGGAGACCGCGGTGGCCTGGCTCCTGGAGTTCGTGCCGGCCGAATACCGCCGTTACGGCGTGCTGCGCCGCTACCCCGTGGTTCTCGCGCGGATGGCCCGGCAGCACGTGTCCGCGAGCGTCGAGGCGGCCCGGCTGGGGTTCCGCACGGCCCGTACGGAGCTGTCCGGCGTCATCCCGCCGCACGGTGTGGAGGCCGTACTCGACATCTACCGGCGCGAGGGCACCCGGCTCGTGGCGATCGCCGAGGGCGTCGAGCTGGTCGATCGCGCCCTGCGCGGCGACTCGTTCACTCCGAGACTCTGAACAGGTGCGCGGCGGCGCCGCGGTTGGGCACGCCGAGCTTGTGCAGGATCCGCGAGACGTGCACGCCGACCGTGCGTTCGCTGATGAACAGCGCCTCGGCGATCTGCCGGTTGGTCCGGCCGTCGCTGAGCAGGGCGAGGATCTCCCCCTCGCGCGCGGTCAGCCCCGGCACCGTCTCGCCCGCCCGTACCAGCTCCAGGCGTCCCCGGCGGGACAGGTCCTCGATCTTCCTCCGCAGGCTGTCCGCGCCCAGCGCCACGACCGTCTCGTGGGCCGCGCGGAGCAGTGTCGCGGCCTCCTCGCGTGAGCCCTTCGTCGCGAGGAGCGCCTCGGCTCCGCGGAACCGGCAGTACGCCGCATGGTACGGCTCGCCGAGGTCCTCCCACGCGGCCCGCGCGTCCGCCCACGCGAGCGGGTCGGGCGTCGTGAGTCGCGTCGACTCCGCCTCGGCGGTGCGGCCGTACGCCTCCGGCTCCGGGCACGCGATCATGCCGGCGAGGAACTCCCGGCACTCCTTGAGGAGCGGGCCGGGGTCGCCGCCGAGCGACGCCTCGGCGGCCAGGCCGATCGCGCAGAGCTCGGGACCGAGCCGCAGGTACTCCGAGCCGCGGATCAGGTCCAGGCCGACCCGTACGCGTTCGCGGCACGCCTCGTTGTCGCCCTCGGCGGTCGCCAGCCAGGCGGCGCAGACGTGGAACGAGGTGACCAGCTCCCTGTTCTGCGACCGTGCGGCGATCTCCTCGACCGAAGACAACCGCGCGCGGGCGCCCTGGACGTCGCCGCGGCGCAGCGCGAGCTCGGTCATCGCCAGGGTGACGCCCCACCTCTGTCCGGGCGGCGCGTCGATGTCGCTGACCTCGTCGACGAGCCGGTCCGCGTCCGGCCAGCGGCCGAGCCGCACCAGGGCGCCCAGCGTGTTGCCCGCCGCGCACATGCAGGTCGTACGGCCGTAGCCGAGGCCGCGGCAGACGTGCACGCCCTCCATGCCGACCTCGGCGGCCTCCGCCCAGCGGCCCGCCCACAGCAGCGCGTCGGAGAAGTTGACGTAGGTGCGGCCCAGCTCCCAGGTGTCGCCGCGCGACTTGGCGAGCCGCAGCGCGGCGGCAAGCTCCTCCAGACCCTGCGGCGCCTCGCCGAGCATGGCGAGCGCGACACCCAGGGTGTTGCGGGCGTGGACCTCCAGGTCGGGCGCGCCCACGGCGACGGCCACGGCGATGGCCTCCCGGCAGCAGGCGGCGGCGTCCGTGTACCGGTTCTGGAGCATGAAGGCGTGCCCCTGGAGGGCGCGGACCTGGGCGCGCTCGCGCGTGGAGGCCTCGGCGGGCAGCAGCGCGACCGCCTCGTCGTAGGAGCGGCAGGCGGCGGCGACGTCCCCGGCCACCCAGTGGATCCGGCCGGCGAGGATGCGCAGGGCGGCCGCGCGCAGCGGTTCGGCGCCCGCGTCCAGTTCGGCCATCGACGCCTCGGTGAGATGGAGGGCGCGGTCGATCTCGCCCTCGGCCATCGCGACCTCGGCGGCGCACCGCTGCAACTCCGCGTGATCGAGGCCGCAGCGGCTCTCCGCGTCGGCCACATCCGGCCACAGCCGCAGCGCGCGCTCGTAGTGCGCGAGCGCGACGGCCCAGGCGTTCGACGTCTGCGCGTCGACCGCCGCGGCGACGAAGCCGGCGAGGGCCTGTGGCCGGTGCCCCGCCGCGTGCCAGTGGCGTGCCGACTCGGCCGGCACGTTCTTGTCCGCGAGGGCCTCGGCGACCGCCAGGTGCAGCCGGTTGCGCCGGCCGGGCAGCAGGTCGGCCTGGAGCGCCTCGCGCAGCAGGGCGTGCCGGACGTCGTATCCGTCACCCGTGACGACCAGGAGCCGGTGCGAGACGGCCTCCTGCAGTGCGGCCTCCAGTTCGCCCGCGGGCAGCTCGGTGACGGTGCCGATCAGTTCCTCGTCCCCGCCGCGACCGATGATCGCGACCGCGCGCAGGACCTGCTTCGTCGCGGGCGCGAGCCGTTCGACGCGGGTCAGCAGCACGTCGCGCAGGCTGGCGGTCAGCCCCGTGCTCGTCGGCCCGGCGGCGAGCAGTTCCTCGACGAAGAAGGGGTTGCCGTCCGACCGGTCGAACAGGGACCGGGTCTGACGCGTCGCGGGCTCGGTGCCGAGGATGCCGGTGACCTGGGCGGTCACCTCATCGACGGACAGGCCGGTCAGCTCGACGCGCTCGGCGCGGCCGGAGCGTTCCAGCTCCAGCACGATGTTGTGCAGCGGGTGGTCGCGGGGAACCTCGTCGCTCCGGTACGTACCGATGATCACCAGGCCCGCGTGGCGGAGGTTGGCGCCGAGCATCGCCAGCAGGTCGGCCGAGGCCGGGTCGGTCCAGTGCAGGTCCTCCAGGACGAGGACGGCCGGGCGCAGCGCGGCCATGCGCCGGAACAGCCCGAGCGCCAGCTCGTACAGGCGTCCGCGCTCGGTCCGGTCGCGCCGGCTCGTCGGGCTTCCGCACAGCTCGGGCAGCAGCGCGCCGAGCTCCTGCCGCGCCTCGCCGAGGACGTGGGCGAGCTCGTCGCCGCTCAGCTCGTCGGCCAGCGGCCGCAGGGCGGCGACGAAGGGCGCGTACGGCGCGGCGCCCTCGGCCAGGTCCAGGCAGGCGCCGGAGAAGACGATCGCGTCGTTCTCCCTGGCCCGCGCGGTGAACGTCTCCACCAGCCGGGACTTGCCGATGCCGGCGTCGCCGGAGACGAAGAGCAGCACGGAAGAGCCGTCCCGCGCCTGAGCCAGCGCGGCGTCGAGCCGGGCCAGCTCCGCGGTACGGCCGATGAGGGTAGGGCACGAGACTCGCCGGGCCACACCAAGGAGTATGGATCACGTACGGCGAATGCGGTGAACAAAGTCAGCAAATAGGTAAATATGCGGATGCACCGCTGTCCGGCGCGAAGTGATCATGTAGTTGAACGAACGTCTACCCGGAGGACGCGATGGTGGGTCCCATCCAGGTTCATCCGCAGAACGGCGTCGCCTTCACCGACGTGTGCGAGGAGCAGCTCCGCCCTCTCTACATCGCCTCGCTCGGCGCGCTCGACCCCGGACCGGGGACGCGCCTGCTGCACGTCGGCTGCGGTAACGGCACGGCCCTCGAACTCGCTGCGCGCAGCGGCGCCGAGGTGGCCGGCCTGGACGCCTCGGTGGACCTCCTGAAGGTCGCGCGCGAGCGGCTGCCCGACGCCGACCTCCGCGTCGCCGACGCCGCCGAACTGCCCTACGACCGGGGCTGCTTCGACCAGGTCATGGCCTTCGACGCGATCCAGTACACCGAGCCCCCGGCCGTCGCCGTGGCCGAACTGGCGCGCGTCACCCGGCCCGGCGGCTCGGTCGTGATCGGGCTGTGGCACAACTGGTCCGGCCGCGAGGCGAGCGCGTTCATCAACGCCGTACGCGGCCTCGTACCGGCCGGCTCCCCCGGCTCCCAGCCGGTCCGCGACCTTTATCACCTGCGCGAGGTGATGGTGGAGGCCGGCCTCGACGTGTACGCCTACGCCGAGGTGACCCGCAGGTACGACTTCCCCTCGCTCGACGCCGCCTGGGAGTCGATGCAGTCCTCCCCCAACGTGGCCCGCGCGATCGAGGTCGTCGGCATGGACGCCGCGTACCAGGTGTTCCTGACCAACTTCGGCAACCAGCGGCGCGCCGACGGGACCATCCAGCAGGACAACCTGTTCCAGTACGCCGTCGGCCGCGCCACCAGCTGAACTCCGGCGAGACCGGACGATGCCGGTATCGGCGCTCGGATCCGGCGCTATCGTTTGACGCGCTGTGGACGATGGCTTGACCGGGAGGACACACCCATGGCCGACGGCCTTCCGCTGCGCCCGGGCGATCCGCCCGAGCTCGGCGGCCACCGGCTCCTGCGCCGGCTCGGCGAGGGCAACCAGGGTGTCGTCTTCCTCGGGGAGAGTCCCTCCGGCGAGCAGGTGGCGATCAAACTACTGCACGCACGGATGGCGGCGGACCCCAACGCCCGCGACCGGTTCGTACGTGAACTGTCCGCGGCGAAGAAGGTCGCACGCTTCTGCACCGCGCAAGTGCTCGACGCAGATCTCGCGGGCGACCACCCGTACATCGTCAGCGAGTACGTCGAGGGACGCTCGCTGCGCTCCCACATCCTCGCCGACGGCCCCCGCACCGGCGGCGCGCTCGAACGCCTGGCCATCGGCACGCTGACCGCCCTCGCCGCGATCCACCGGGCCGGCATCGTCCACCGCGACTTCACGCCGCACAATGTCCTGCTGGGCCCCGACGGACCGCGCGTCATCGACTTCGGCATCGCCCGCGCGCTCGGCGCGGCGGGCAACAACGAGTCCGCCCGTGCCGGCACACCGTCGTACATGGCGCCCGAACAGGTCAAGGGCGACGAGATCGGCCCGCCCGCGGACATGTTCGCGTGGGGCTCGACGATCCTGTTCGCCGCGACGGGCCACCCGCCGTTCGGCAACGAGTCCGTGCACGCGGTGATGGAACGCATCCTGCACGACGAGCCGGACGTCTCCGCCCTGCCGGAGCCGCTGCGATCGGTCGTGTCCGCCTGCCTCGCGAAGGACCCGGCCCGCCGTCCGACCGCCCAACAGGCCCAGGCCGGCCTACTCGGCCACGAGGCCACCGTCGACGAGCCCCTGATGCCACCCCCGGCCTTCGGCGCGGCCCCACCGGAGCAGAAGCCGGCCACCCCTACCCCGGCCGCCCGCCTCCCGGCCGCCTCCCTGCCCGGCCAGCCGACCGGATCCCCGGCCGCCGAACCAGCCGCGCCCCCGGCCACCGAACCGGCTTCACACGCGGGCACCCAACCGCCCGCGTCTCTGGTCGACCAGCCAGTCGCGTCCCCGACCGGCCAGCCAGCCCCACTCCCGGTCACCGAACCGGCCTCACGCGCGGCCGCCCAACCGCCCGCCTCCCCAGCCGACCAATCGATCGCGCCTCCGGCCGCCGAGCCCGCCGCGTCCTCGACCGGACAACCGGTCGCGCCGCCGACCAGCCAGGCAGTCGCGTCCTCAGCCGGCCGACCGGCCGCGTCCCCGGCCGGCCAGCCAGTCGCCCCCCGGGCCACCGAACCGGCCGCGCCGCCGACCGGCCAACCGGTCCCGCCGCCGACCGGCCAGGCAGTCGCGTCCTCAGCCGGCCGACCGGCCGCGTCCCCGACCAGCCGGCCAGTCGCCCCCCGAGCCGCCGAACCGGCCGCACCCGCGACCGCCCAACCAGCCGCGCCGCCGCCCGGCCAACCGGTCCCGTCCCCGGCTGCTCGACCAGCCGCACCCGCGACCGCCACGCAGGCGGCCATCCCCGCGGACACCGTTCCCCAGCCCGTCGTCGCGGCGGCATCACCGCCTCCGGCGTTCCCCGCCTTCCCACCACCGGCCGCCGCCGACGAGACGGCCGCCGAAACCCCCGGCATGCCCCGACCGGCCACCGGGACATCCAGTGCGGCGCCACCGGCCGGGGAGGCACCGAGCCCATGGGCGGCGTCCATACGTCTGCCAGCGGCTGCCACGCCCGCCGCGCCGTCGTCCCCCGACGAATCCGCGCCGTCACCTTCCGAAGCGCCGTCGTCTCCCGCCACGTCCGCGCCTTCGCATTCCGCCCCGTCGTCGTCGCCCGCCGCGCCCGCGCCGCCGTCCCCCAACAGACCAGGGCCGTCACCTACCGGCGTGCCGTCATCTCCTCCCGCACCGCCGTCGCCGACGGGGCCGTCGGCTCCCAACACGCCCCCTCTTCCGCACGCCGCCGCACCGTCGTCTCCCACCGCACCCCCGCTCGCGCACTCCGGTACGCCCTCGTCTCCCCCCGCGTCCGCGCCACCGACGTCCACCGCGCCGCCGTCTCCGAACAAACCGGCGACATCATCTTCCGGCGCGCCGTCCTCTTTCACCGCACCCGCGCTCCCGCACTCCGCGACGCCGTCGTCTCCCACCGCGGCTGAGTCGCCATCCTCCGAACTGGTGCCGTCACGTTCCGCCGCGCCGTCGTCTCCTGCCGGCGCGCCGCCGACGGTGCCGGTGGCCGTGGCCTCGCCCTCGGGCTCCGGCCCGGCCCGTACGTCACCGGCATCGAGCTCCCCGCCGCGGTCCGTACCCTCGCCGGCGCGGTCGGCGCTGACCCCCGCCTCCACGCCCACCACCGCACCCGCGTCCGCCTCCGGGCGGCGGCGGACGGTCGGGTGGGCGCTCCTCGCCGGAGCGGCCGTGGTCGTCGCCGGTGCCGCCGTGGCGGTGCCGCTGTGGCCGGACGGCGGCGACGCCGCCACCGCTCCCCCGGTCCGTACGGCGGTCACCGTGCCGAGCACTCCCACGCCCACACCGACGCCGGTCACGCACCGGCCCCAGCTCAACGGCGTCCGGTCCGGCGCTCCCATCGCCAAGCCGACGAAGAAGCCGGCCAAGGGCTGCCGCGACTACCAGCGGGCGTACACCGTGACCCGAGCCGGTTCCGCACTGCTCAAGGTGTCGGTCTGCCGCGGCGCGTACACGGGCACCGCGGTCCTGGCCGACACCGCCGCCAAGGACGGCTGGGACCTCTGCCTCCAGCTCCGCGGGCACGTCGTCGGGGCCGCGAACACCTACATCAGCACGGTCCTGTCCTCCCGCGACGGCCGCGTACGCGCCTTCGACAACGGCCCCAAGGCGCGCTTCGGCCCGAAGACGAAACACACGGAGGATTCGGTGACCGTGAACGTCGGGCGGTGCCGCGGATCCGGCGCCGCCCTCCAGACCTCCTGGCAGACCCAGGACAAGCTCGCCGCCGGCTAGCGGAACTGGCGCTCATCGACCTTCGGACCACGGTGGTGGCCGAGGGCGGGAGTGAACGCGGATTCATCCCCGCACATCCGCCATCTGAGACCTATCAATGCCGAGAAAAGACAATTCACTCGTTTTCCATTTCCGGCACCCAGATCAACGAAACCTTTTTTGGAATGCCCGAAATGTCACTGGAGTGGATTGGAAAGGCTCGATATTGTGTTCGAGTCCAGGGCCGGAGACGTGCGGGGGGTGAATGCGCATGGTGACGTCCTTGCCCGGTGAGTTGTCCGACCGCGAGTTGGTCGAGGTGATGGTGGAGGCGCGTCAGCTGGCGTCGCGGGTGCAGGCGGTGGAGTTGGCGGCGATCGCGGAGCTGGCCCGGCGGCGGTTCGCCGAAGCGGAGGATCGTGATGCCGTGGTGGAGGTGCTTTCTGCGGCCGATCACGTGCACGACGAGGTGGCGGAGGCGTTGACGCTCACCTCTGCCTCGGCCGATGGGTTGGTCCGGTTCGCGACGGAGTTGACCGAGCGGCTGCCGGGTACGTTCGCGGCGCTGGCCTCCGGGCGGATCGACTACCTCAAGGCTCGGACGATGTGGCACGGCATCGACCAGGTCGATGACAGGCTCGCCTCCACCGTTGAGAAGATGGTGCTGCCCAAGGCGCCGGAGCAGACCACCGGGCAGATCCGCGCGAAGATCCGGCGGCTGATCAAACGGCTGGACCCCCAAGCGGCAGACCGGCGACGCGAAGAAGCTGAAACACACCGCGCCGTGGAGTTGGTCGAGACCGCAGAAGGCACGGCGCGGTTAAGCGGTGTGGACCTGCCCGCCGACGCGGCCGGCGCCGCGTACGGCCGCGTCACCGCGATCGCCACCGGCCTCGAACACGACGGCGACGACCGCGCCACCGACCGACTCCGCGCGGATGTGTTCCTCGGACTCCTACACGGCACGTTCGTCACCGGCGAGCCCCCCGCCGACACCACCGACCGCCCCACCCTCAGGACAGGCGACCCCGGCTGGACCGCGGTATACGACGCCATCGCCGAAACCGCCCGCACCGAACTGACCACCCTCACCAACACGCTCGCCGCACCGCCTCGCGACATCCACCGCGATGTCGTAGAGCTGCTCCCGGCACTGCGTCCGGCCGTGCGTCCAGGGACGGCTTTGTCAGCGAGAAGCGCCCCGCGCACGGCGTCGCCCGTTACCGGCCGTCCGCGGCGATGCGTCGGCTGGTCGGACACCGGGACCGCCGATGTCGCTTCCCGGCTGCCGAAGAGCCGACCACACCACCCCCTACCACCGTGGCGGCGCCACCTGCCCCTGCACCCTTGCCATGCTCTACCGCCACCACCACCGAGATGTCCTCTTACGAGGGCGAGCACGATTGTGCTCACGCTGAGCTGACCATGGCGAGCCTCGGGACGTCAGCAGGTCGGTTGGGACAGTAAGTACGGCGCTCAGGCTCGGAGCTCGAAGCGAAGAGCGCCGGCAGGCATGTCGTCAGCCGCTGATCGGCTCTCGACCTGGAACGGCGCGCCAGGGAGACTGGGCATCTGATCCCGTACATGAAGGAGTTGTGATGCAGGTAGCCGTGGTCACCTTCGACGGGTTCAACGAGCTCGACAGCTTCATTGCTTCCGCGCTGATCAACCGGTGTCGTAAGGATGGCTTGGAGTCCTTCATCACAACGCCAACGCCGGTGGTCACGTCGATGAACGGCGTCGAGGTGACTGGGCAGCGCCCGATGGAGTTCGTGACCGAGGCCAGCGTCGTGTTGATCGGTAGCGGAGTGAAGACACGCGACGTGGTCGCCGACGACCGGCTGCTTTCCATGTTGTCGCTCGACCCTTCGCGACAGCTGATCGGTTCACAGTGCTCTGGCGCGCTGGTGCTGGCTCGCCTCGGGCTGCTGGGTGGCATGCCAGCTTGCACGGACATCAAGAGCCGGCCCTTTGTCGAAGCCTGTGGCGTCACTGTGCTGGACGCGCCGTTCTACGCCGAGGGGAACATCGCTACGGCGGGCGGTTGCCTGGCGTCCCAGTATCTCGCCACGTGGGTGATCACCCGAATGCTCGGGGAGGATGCCGCGCGCGACGTCATCGGCTACGTGGCTCCGGTCGGCGAAAGCCAAGAGACTGTTGAGCGTGCCATGCGTGCCGTCCACTCGGGCGAGGTCGCACTGCGCTGAGGCCCCGCGATCAGCCCCCTTGGGGCCGCCTGCAGTTATGGCGACGACTCCCGAGCGCATTGAGGGTTTGCTGTCCCGGACCGGCCCGGTCTGCGGCTGCGTACGTTGGAGGACGTGTTCGCCTACGCCGAGGCCGAAGGGGTCACGCTGCGCCTCGACCTGTGGCTCGGTGCGGTGCGCCCTGGACGGATGCCCGACGTCACCCAGGTCCGGACCGAGGGCATCGAAGAGCAACTCCGACTGCACCCCACGGTGAAAGTCGAAGTCGACACCGGCTACCGGGTCGGCCCGCGACCTCCCCCACCAAGTCAGCGCCCCACCGAGGAAACCCGCCAAGAAG
The DNA here is from genome assembly GCF_030269445.1 of Actinoallomurus iriomotensis. Lineage (GTDB taxonomy): Bacteria > Actinomycetota > Actinomycetes > Streptosporangiales > Streptosporangiaceae > Actinoallomurus > Actinoallomurus iriomotensis. The sequence continues at coordinate 422,162 of NZ_BSTJ01000008.1, read as the reverse complement.
GATGCGGGGCCTGGTGAGAGGAGTCCGCGGTGGGCCGGTTATCAGCTCTTCGTGAGCCGGATGAGGCGATAGACGGGATCCGCGCGCGGCCGGTCCTGGTCCGGAAGTGCCTCGAGCCGCTCGCACAGGGCGGTCAGGTCGTCACCGGCGGCCTCGGCCCAGGCGAACGCACCGCCCAGGAGCCGTTCGCGCCACTGGCGTGGGGTTCGCCCCTGCCCGGTCCCGATGAACTCGGTCTGAGCGGTCACCGTCAGGCCGAGCCTGCTGACCAGGTCGGTCACGCGGCCGGTGGCGTCCGTCTCCGGTGCCGCGTAGGCCGCGCGCACGGGCTTGACCAGTGCGGTGGTGTCGCCGCCGACGGCGAAGACCGCGGCGTTCTTGTCCACCGTCGTGAGCAGTGACCCGCCAGGCCGCAGCACGCGTGCGGCCTCCGCCAGGGCCGCGGCGCCGGCCGGTCCGTTCATCAGGTGGAGGAGCCAGATCATCACCACGGCGTCCAGCGACGCGTCGGCCAGTGGAAGCCTGGTCACATCGCCGATCGTGATCCGGTGGGGCAGTCGCGCCGCGGCGACACGGGCCATCCCCGCGGAGAGATCGACTCCGATGACCCGCCGACCCGGTCCCCCGAGGCGGGCGGTGACGATCCCGGTACCGCATGCGAGGTCGGCCAGCCGCGCGGTGTCGTACGGCAACAAGGCCAGCACCGCGGCGGCCGCCGACGCGGCTCTGGCGTCCCCGCCGCGGGTCGCGTCGTAATGATCGGCTTCGCGGTCGTAGTCCAGCATGCTCATGCCGGACATCCAACACGCTTCGGATCACACCGCGTTCGCCCAGCGCGACGCGGACATCGACACCCAGCAGGTACGGCTCAGATGACGCCGCGTTCGGCCAGGGCGGCGCGCTCCTTCTCGCCCAGGCCCAGCAGGTCGCCGTAGATCTCGGTGTTGTGCTCGCCGAGCAGCGGGCCGAGCGCGCGTACGGTACCGGGCGTCTCGCCGAGGCGGGGAAAGACGTTGTGCATCGGGAGTTCTCCCAGCTCCGGGTGGACGAGACGGATGATGGCCTCGCGGGCGGCGAAGTGGGGGTCGGCGAACATGTCGCGGGCGGTGTAGATGCGGCCCGCCGGTACTCCTCCGTCGTGCAGTCGTGCGAGTAGTTCCTCCACGCCGAAGTTCGCGGTCCACCCGGAGATCAGTTCGTCCAGTTCCGTCATGTTGTGGCCACGTGCGGCGTGCGTGGCGTAGCGGTCGTCGGTGGACAGTTCCGGGTGGTCCATCACGGCGGCCAACCGTTTGAAGACCGTGTCCTGGTTGGCCGCGATCAGCACCATCTCACCGTCCTTGGCGGGGTAGACGTTGCTGGGCGCGACGTTCGGCAACACCGGTCCGGTGCGCTCGCGCTGGTAGCCGGCGACCTCCCACTCGGGCAGGAGTGACTCCATCATCGCGAGTACCGCCTCGTAGATGGCCGAGTCGACGACCTGGCCCCGGCCGGTCCGCCGGCGGCCGTTCACGGCGGCGAGCGCGCCGAGCGCGGCGAACAGGCCGGCGAGTGAGTCGCCGAGGGAGATCCCCGTCCGCGAGGGCGGGCTGCCGGGGTCGCCGGTGACGTGCCGCAGTCCGCCCATCGCCTCGCCGATCGAGCCGTACCCGGCGCGGGGCGCGTACGGGCCGGTCTGCCCGAATCCGGTCACCCGCACCATGACCAGGTCGGGGTTGGTCTCGCGCAGCCGGTCGAAGCCGAGGCCCCAGCGTTCGAGCGTGCCGGGCCGGAGGTTCTCCACGACGATGTCGGCCCGCTCGATGAGACGCCGGGCCAGGTCCTGTCCCTCGGGGGTCCGCAGGTCGCAGGTCACCGACTTCTTGTTGCGCGCGATGATCGGCCACCACAGGGAGCGGCCGTGCGGCTTCTCCCGGCCCCACTGCCGCATCGGGTCGCCCGTGCCCGGCGGCTCCAGCTTGATCACCTCGGCGCCGAAGTCGCCGAGGAGCTGCCCGCAGAACGGGCCCGCGATGAGCTGGGCCATCTCCACGACGCGAAGGTCGGCGAGCGGCCCGGCGGAGGCGGACGAATCGGTCGGCATGCCTTCTTGTCCTTCCGGTAGAACTCAGCGGAGGCCGAACTCCCAGTTGCCGCCGTTCCGGTACTCGCGCAGGACGCGGCGTGCCGCGCTCTGCGTGTGCACCTCGTCCGGGCCGTCGTACAGGCGTGCCTCGCGTGCGTGCCGGTACATCCGGGACAGCGGCAGGTCGTCGGTGAGGCCCGCCGCGCCGTACGCCTGGATGGCCCGGTCGATGACGTTGTGCAGCATCCGCGCGCCGACGACCTTGATCACGGAGATCTCGACGCGTGCCTCGTCGCCGGCGTCGATCCGGTGCGCGGCCTGGAGCGTGAGCAGCCGCGCGGACTGGATCTCGGCGTAGGACTCGAACACGTGCCGCTGCATGAGCTGCTTGTCCGCGAGCGGTCCGCCGAAGGCGCTGCGGGAGTTCAGTCGTTCGCAGAGCAGGTCGAAGGCGCGCTGCGCCTGGCCGAGCCAGCGCATGCAGTGGAAGATGCGGCCGGGGCCGAGCCGCCGCTGCGCGATGCGGAATCCTTCCCCGCGCGGGCCGAGCAGGTTGCTCGCCGGCACGCGCACGTCCTCGTAGGCGACCTCGTAGTGACCGCCGGCGAGGCCGAGCACGGGAAGGTCGCGCACGATCCGGTACCCGGGTGTGTCGGTCGGCACGATGATCATGCTGAACGCCCGGTGCGGCGGCGTGCCCTCCGGCTCCGTACGGCACATGACCGTCGTGTACGCGGCGGCCGCGGCACCGGTGGTGAACCACTTGCGGCCCCGGATGACCCACTCGTCGCCGTCCAGCTCGGCCGTGGTGCGCAGGCCGGTCGGGTCGGAGCCGGCGACGTCCGGCTCGGTCATCGCGAAGCTCGGCGACACCTCCCCCGCCACCATCGGCGCCAGGTACCGCTCGCGCCAGCGCGCGTCGGCGTACTCGTGCAGCATGAGGGAGTCCTGGAGGGTGAACGTGCCGAGGGCGAGCTGGCCCCACTCGCTGCGGCCCTGCACCTCGTTGACGAACACGTAGTCCAGGAACGGCAGGCCGCCGCCGCCCAGTTCGGCCGGGTGCCCGAGTGCCCACAGCCCGGCGTCCTTGGCCTCGCCTCGCAGCTCGCGGAGCTTGTCGGCGGCGGCCGCGCCGCCGCCGACAAGGACCGGCTCGGCGGGCTCGACCCGCTCGGTCATGAAGGCGTACACGGCGTCGCGCACCGGCCGGACGCGCTCGGGCACCTCGAACGTCATCGGCCGTCTCCGGCGATGTCGTCGGCGATGTCGCGCGAGCCGTACCCCTCGGGCGCGGCCACCTCGACGACGGGCTCCTCCACGTCGTCGAACTCCAGCCGCAGCACCTTCGCCATCGTCGCGTGCATGTCGTACAGGCAGGTGATGTAGGTGAGCAGGAGGATCTCCTCGTCGCTGAGATGTCTCCTCAGCACCGCGAAGATCTCGTCGTGCACCCGGCCGCCGTCGAGCACGAGACCGTCGGTGTAGGCGAGCACCGCGCGTTCCAGCTCGGAGAAGCAGCCGGCGGTCTGCCAGTACGCGACGGCCTGGACCTTCTCCTCCGGCACGCCCAGCGCGCGCAGCTGCTTGCAGTGCTGGGAGAAGACGAACCGGCTGCCGCGCGCCCAGCCGGCCCGCGACTGGCCGAGCTCGCGCAGCAGCGGGTCGAGCTTCGCGTCGCGGTAGAGCGCGAAGCCGCGTACGGCGTGCCGGAACACCTCCGGGGACTGGGCGAAGACGGTCCACCAGTCACCGGGTGAGCCGGTCGCGGTGCCGTGGTCGACGGCAGGGTCGCGGTCGGGGCCGAACAGGCGGTCGTAGAAGAACAGGATCCGCTCGTCGGTGACCTCGGCGCGGGGTACCTCTCGCAGGCGGGGCATGAGTCCTCCGGGTCAGGCGTGCGTGGGCGTACGGCGGTCGGCCGCCGTCCTGGGCGTGTGGGAGACGTCGGCGTCGGTGAACTCCCGGGTCCAGCAGGCGAACTCCAGGAGGATGCCGTCGGGGTCCTGGAAGTAGAAGGACCGGACGAACACGCCGTCGTACATCTCGCGGGCGATCCCGGCCGGGCTGTCGTCGTGGTTGAGGATCGGGCTGACCGTGACACCCTTGGCCTTGAGCCGGCGGCGGTACTCCTCGAAGCGCTCGGGCGGCACGGTGAAGGCCACGTGGTTCATCGAGCCGACCGCGCTCAGCAGGTCGCCCTGCTCGGGCCGGCCGGGCGGCGCCGAGATCCCCGGCACGCCGTCGGGCGCGTCGGGGAACCAGAAGAACGCCACGCAGTCGCCGCCGCCGCAGTCGAAGAAGAAGTGCTGGCCCATGCCGCCCGGCAGCTCAATCGTCTTGATCAGCGGCATGCCGAGGACGCCGGAGTAGAAGTCGATCGTCTGCCGCATGTCCGAGCACACCAGGGCGAGATGGTTGATTCCGCCCAGCTCGAACTCGGGGTTCCTTCCGGCCATGCTCACTCACTCCTCTGGGGTGGAGGCGAGGCGCGTGCGCACCTCGCGTTTGAGAATCTTCCCGGCGACGTTGCGCGGCAGCGCGGGCACGAACTCGACCCGCCGGGGCACCTTGTAGCCGCCGAGGTGCTCGCGGCACACGGCCGTGATGTCCTCGGCGGTGGCGTGCGCGTCCGGCCGCAGCGCGACCACCGCGCAGACGCGTTCGCCCCATGCCGGGTCGGGCACGCCGACGACCGCGACCTCGGCCACGGCGGGATGGCGGTGGATGACCTCCTCGACCTCGCGGGAGGCGACGTTCTCCCCGCCCGTAATGATCATGTCCTTCATCCGGTCGACGATGTAGACGAAGCCCTCCTCGTCCCGGCGCACGATGTCGCCGGTACGGAACCAGCCGTCGCGGAAGCTCTCCTCGGTCAGCTCGGGCTCGCGCCAGTACCCGGACATCACCTGGTCGCCGCGGATCACCATCTCGCCGGGCTCACCGGCCGGGACGTCGGCGCCGTCCTCGTCCACGACGCGCAGCTCGGCGAGGTGCATCGGGCGGCCGGCGGCGGCCAGCAGGTGCGTCTCCCCGGCGGCGGCGCGGCGGTGGTCGGCGCGGCCGAAGTGCAGGACGTTGCCGCCCAGCTCGGTCATGCCCATGCCCTGGTAGAAGTCGCAGCGCAGGCGGGCGAGGCCCTCCCGCAGCACCTCGGCCGGGATGGCCGACGCTCCGTAGCCGATGGCCTCCAGAGTGCCCAGGTCGTACCGCTCGATGCCGGGGTGGCGCAGCAGGAAGGCGATCATCGCGGGGGCGAGCCCGGTCTGGGTCACCCGCCACTCCTGGACCAGCCGCAGGAACGTCTCGTTGTCATAGGACCGCATCAGCCCGACCGTGGCGCCGCGCAGGTGGTGGACCACGAGGGCGTAGCCGCCGACGTGGCACAGCGGGAAGCAGAACAGGAAGACGGTCTCGTCGGGCAGCTCCCAGTGCAGCGCCGAGCCGGTGACGCCGGTGGTCAGCGCCCGGTGGCTGAGCATCGCGCCCTTGGGCCGGCCGGTGGTGCCGCTCGTGTACACCAGCCAGGCGAGGGAGTCCTCGTCCGCCCGCGGCGGCTCGGACGCGTCGGCGCCGGCCACCAGGTCGGCGTACGCGACGTCGCCACCACCGTCGAGGCCGACGAGGGTCTTGACGGTGGGCATGGACTCGCGCAGGTCGCGCATGGTGTCCAGGTACTCGCCGCTCACGATGAGCACGGCGGCCTGCGCATGGTCCACGATCGCGGCGATCTCGGCCGGGTGCAGGCGGTGGTTGAGGAAGGTCAGCGCCATGCCGGCCATGGGCACGCCGTAGTAGGCCTCGACGTACTCCGGCCGCGTGCCGGACAGCACGGCCACCCGGTCCCCCGGTGCGGCGACGGTGCGCAGGGCGTTCGCCAGCCGCCGTACGCGGTCGCGCAGCTCGGCGTAGGTGATGCTCTGCTCCTCGAACCGCAGCGCGACCCGCGCCGGGTGCCGGCGCGCGGGGAACTCGATGACGTCGCTGATGAGCATCGGTGTCGCCCTACTTGATCGCGAGGGGGTTGATCGGGGTGCCGATGCCGCGGGTGAACTTCAGCGGCGGCCCGGCGTAGAAGAACTCGTGGACGCCGTCCGCGGCGCAGTCCTCGGCGAGTTCCTCCAGGTCGAGCAGCTCGGCCAGGGTCAGGCCCATGTCGCGGATGAGCACCATGTGCAGCTCGAACAGCGCGCCCTCGCGTTCGCCGGGCAGCACCTCGATCCCCCAGTTGTCCGAGCCGACCACGGCGACGTCGCGGTCGCGCAGCCACTGCGCGGTGGCCAGGCCCAGGCCCGGCTCTCCCGCCATGAACGAGGCCGGGTCCCGCTCGGTGAGGAACTTGCGCCGGTAGCCGGTGCGGAACAGCAGGATGTCGCCCGGCCCGACGGTCACGCCGTGCGCCTCGCAGGCCGCGTCGAGGTCCTCCGGAGTGATCGCGGTGCCCGCCGGGAGCCAGTCGACGCCCTTCAGGCGCGCGATGTCCAGCAGCACCGCGCGGCCGGCGATGCCCCGCGCCTGGTGCTCGATGCCGTTGAACGCCGCGCCCTTGACGGTGACGCTGTCGCCCGGGTGACCGTTGTAGAGCCGGTCGTCGTAGTGGACGTGGGCGAGCCCGTCGTACTGCGAGGCGGCCTGGAGCGGCATGAAGACGTAGTCGTCGGCCCACCGGTAGCCGCCGGGCAGCACCTGTTCCTGGCCGTTCTCCGACATCAGCCGGATCGGATTGATCCGCGCCCCGCCGGGCTGGGGTCCGTCCGAGTCCAGGGGGATGCCGAGGTCGAAGATGTCGCCTCGCCGGACCAGTCCCGCGGCGGCGCGTACCCGCTCGGGCGTGATGAGGTTCGTCGCGCCGCGCTGGTCGTCCGCGCCCCAGCGGCCCCAGTTGCTGACCTTGCTCCCGAGTTCTCGCATGTCCGGCACGGCATCGCTCATGAGGACCCTCCACCGCCAAAAGTTGACTTGACAGTCAGGTCAACTTCTCCGCATCATTGGTCCGCCGACGCCGTACTGTCAAGACCTTGAGGCTGCGGACCCGGGCGGAAGGCGGAAGACGATGGCGGAAGAGAGCACGACGGCGCTGACCGAGCGCGGCGTGCGCACGCGGGAACGGCTGATCCAGGCCGCCCGCGAGGTATTCGAGGAGATGGGCTTCCTCGACACGCGGGTCCGCCACATCACCGAGCGCGCCGGCGCCGCGTACGGCACCTTCTACACCTACTTCGACTCCAAGGAGGCCGTCCTCCGGGAGGTCGCCGACCGGATCTTCGCCGACATGACCGGGCGCGACCGCCTGCCGCTCGGCCCGGACGCCTCCCCGCGGGACCGCGTGAGCCGCGCCAACCGCTCCTACTACACGGCCTACCTGCGCAACGCCCGGATGATGGCGATCATCGAGCAGGTCGCCACGTTCAACGAGGAGTTCCGCGAGATGCGGCGGCGGCACCGCGCCAGCGCGACCGGCCGCTCGGCCCGCGCGATCCGCCGCTGGCAGAGCGAGGGCCTGGTCGACGCGGGCCTGGACGCCGACCTGGCCGCACGCGCGCTCGCCGCGATGGTCGACCACTCCCTCTACCTGCGGCTCGTCCAGGGCGAGGGTGACGACACCGAACGTTTCCTGGACACCCTCGACGCGCTCACCGTCCGCGCGCTGGGACTGGATCGCCTCATCTGAAGGAGCCGCCGTGCACCCGGACCACGAGAAGCTCGCCGCCGGATTCGTCACCGCGATCACGACCGGCGACACCGAGGCACTGCGCCGGCTGTACGCCCCGGACGCGCGGATCTGGCACAACGGCGACGCGACCGAGCAGACCGTCGAGGAGAACCTCCGGACCCTGCGCTGGCTGGCCCGCAACCTGCACGACTTCCGCTACGAGGAGATCCGGCGCGACCCGGCCGCGCACGGCTACGTCCAGCGGCACGTGCTGCGCGGCCGGCTCCCCGACGGCACGGCGATCCAGGTGCCCGCGTGCCTGTTCGTCACGGTCGACGGCGGGCGCATCACCCGGATCGAGGAGTACGCCGACTCGCGCGCCACCGACGCGCTGCGCGCCCACGCCGCCGCCCGCCGCGCGGCGCGAGAGGCGAAGGGGTGAGCCTCGCCGGACGGCTCGCCGCCCGCCTCACGCAGGTCCGCGGCCGGCCGGTGGACGTGACCGGGTTGCAGCGGCTTTCGGGCGGGGCCAGCCGGGAGACCTGGGCGTTCGAGGCGGACGGCGAGCCGCTGGTGCTGCGCCGCGACCCGCCGGCCGCCCCGCAGCCGCGGGAGATGGCCCGCGAGGCCGCCGCCCTGACCGTCGCGGCGCGCGGCGGCGTCCCGGTGGCCCGGCTGGTCGACCACGGCGACGGCGCGGGCACCGTCGGCTCGCCGTATCTGATCATGGAACGCCTCGACGGGGAGACGATCCCGCGCCGTCTCCTGCGCGACGCGCGGTTCGCCGGCGTACGGCCCGGCCTGGCGCGTGAGCTCGGGCGGATCCTCGCCCGCATCCACGCGCTGCCGCCCGGCGAGATCGCCGACCTGCCCGGCGGCGACCCGCTGGCGCAGATCGTCGCCATGTACGAGGCCTTCGCCGAGCCGCGCCCGGCGATCGAACTCGCGTTGCGCCGGCTCGCCCGCGACCGTCCGCCGCCCGGCGGGGACGCCGTGGTGCACGGCGACTTCCGCACCGGCAACCTCATGGTCACGCCCGAGGGCGTCCGCGGCGTCCTGGACTGGGAGCTGACGCACCGCGGCGACCCGGCGGAGGACCTCGGCTGGCTGTGCGTGAAGGCGTGGCGGTTCGGCTCAACGCACCCGGCGGGCGGCTTCGGGTCCCGCGCCGAACTCCTGGCCGGGTACGCCGAGGGCGGCGGCACGGTCCCGTCCGCCGAGACACTGCGCTGGTGGGAGACGTACGGAACCCTGCGCTGGGCGGTGCTGTGCCGGCAGCAGGCCGAGCGCCACCTGTCCGGCGCGGAGCGCTCGGTCGAGCTGGCCGCCCTGGGCCGCCGGGTCTGCGAACAGGAACACGACCTGCTGCTCGCCCTCGGCCTGACCGAGCCGAGCGAGGTCCCCGACCCGCTCACCGAGCGCCCGCCCGGCCCGGCCACGCCACCGCACGACCGGCCCGGCGCCCTGGACCTGATCGAGGCGGTACGGGGGTTCCTCACCGACGAGGTGATCGCCGACGGCGACGAGCGGATGCGCTTCCACGCCCTGGTGGCCAGGTCCGCGCTGGGCATCGCCCAGCGGGAGCTCCTGCTGGGCGATGCTCACCGCGCCGCGCACCACGACCGCCTGGCGGCGCTCGGCCGCCGCGACGACGCCGACCTGGCACGCGCCATCCGCGCGGGCGACCTGGACGACCGGATGGACGAGGTGGTCGCCGCCGTACGCGCCACGGTGACCGACAAGCTCACGGTCGCCAACCCTCGCCACCTGGCCGTACCGGACGCCTGACCGCCGCCACCGGGCGGCAGGCGCGTACGGATCGGTGTCAGAGCAGCCAGACCGCCGTGTCGGAGGGCAGCAGGCCGCCGTCGACCGCGCCGCTGGCCAGGCAGATCTGCTGGTGCTCCGGCAGGCGCACCGGTTCGCGGCCCAGGTTGACCACGCAGGTCAGGCCCGAGTCGCGGGTGAAGGCGAGCACGTCCTCGCCCAGCGGAAGCCACGTCAGCGTGCCGTCGCCGAGCTTGTCCCGGCGGATCCGCAGTGCCGTCCGGTAGAGGTTGAGCATCGAGGACGGGTCCGGCTCCTGCGCCTCGACCGTCAGCGGTCCCCAGTCCGCGGGCTGCGGCAGCCACGGCTCGCCGCCATAGCCGTACGGCGGTGCGTCGCCGGCCCAGGGCAGCGGCACGCGGCAGCCGTCGCGCCCCCGGTCGGTGTGGCCCGACCGCGCCCAGATGGGGTCCTGCAACAGGGCGTCGGGGATGTCCTCGACCTCGGGCAGGCCCAGCTCCTCGCCCTGGTAGACGTAGACGCCGCCGGGCAGCGCCATGGCCAGCAGGGCCGCCGCGCGCGCCCGCCGTACGCCGAGGTCACGGTCGGAGGTCATGCCGTGCTTGCGGTCGCCGTGGTCGAAGGAGGTGTCCGGGCGGCCGTACCGGGTGACGGGCCGGGTCACGTCGTGGTTGGACAGCACCCAGGTGGGCGGCGCGCCGATCGGCGTGTGCGTGGCGAGCGTGTCGTCGATCACCCGGCGCAGCGCGGCCGGGTCCCACGGGCAGGACAGGAAGTCGAAGTTGAAGGCCGTGTGCAGTTCGTCCGGGCGCAGGTAGCGGGCGAACCGCTCCTGGTCCGGCAGCCAGACCTCGCCGATCAGGAACCGGCCGGGGTAGGTGTCGGAGACGCGCCGCCACTCGCGGTAGATCTCGTGCACGCCGTCGCGGTCGGTGTAGGGGTCCAGGCCGTCCGGCTCGGCGTCGGGGTCCTTGATGAGGACGGCCGCCGAGTCGATGCGCACGCCGTCCACGCCCCGGTCGAGCCAGAACCGCAGCACGTCGAGGAACTCCTCCTGTACGGCCGGGCTGTTCCAGTTGAAGTCGGGCTGCTCCGGGGCGAACAGGTGGAGGTACCACTCGCCGTCCGGCACGCGCGTCCACGCGGGACCGCCGAAGATGGACTGCCAGTCGTTGGGCGGACCGCCGTCCACCTCGCGGCCGGGCCGGAACCAGAACCGCTCCCGCGCCGCCGAGCCGGGCCCGGCCGCGAGCGCCTCCTGGAACCACGCGCTCTGGTCCGAGGAGTGGTTCGGCACGACGTCGATGATGATCTTGATGTCGCGCTCGTGCGCCTCCTGGATCAGCTTCTCGGCCTCGGCGAGGGTGCCGAAGATGGGCTCGATGCTGCGGTAGTCCGCGACGTCGTAGCCGCCGTCGGACATCGGTGAGGGGTACCACGGGTTGAGCCAGATGGCGTCGATGCCGAGCTTGGACAGGTAGTCCAGGCGGCCGCGCAGCCCGGCGAGGTCACCAAGGCCGTCGCCGTTGCCGTCGGCGAAGCTCCGCAGGTAGACCTGGTAGATCGCGGCTCCCCGCCACCACGCTTCTTGCATGCTGCGCTACTCCTTCGAGACGACGTGTCGTGGTTCGATCCGTGGTTCGGCCGAGGGACGCACTCGGACCCGCCAGGGCGGATCAGCCCTTGAGGCCGCCGGCGGTGAGGCCGGCCATGATGTTGCGCTGGAAGACGAAGAAGACGACGACCGCGGGAATGCTCGCGATCACCAGCGCGGCGATGAGTACGTTCTGCGGCATCTCCTGGGACAGCTGGGAGATGGCGACACTGACCGGCATCCGGTTCGTGTCGGGCATCACCAGCAGCGGCCAGACGAAATCCTTCCAGACGTTCACCACGGCGAAGATGGACACGACGCCGAGGATCGGCCGGGAGACCGGGAGAATGATCGACCACAGCATGCGTGGCGCGGAGGCCCCGTCGATCGCGGCGGCCTCGAGCAGCTCCGACGGGATGGAGTCGAAGAACCGTTTGAGCAGGAAGATGTTGAACCCGTTGGCGGCGGCCGGCAGCCAGATCGCCCACGGCGTGTTGAGCAGGTTCAGGTGCAGGATCGGCAGGTCGCGTACGGTCAGGTAGGCGGGCAGCAGCAGCACGGTCGGCGGGATCATCAGCGTCAGCAGCATCCCGCCGAGCACGACGTTCCCGAAGATCGGCCGCAGCTTGGACAGCGCGAACGCCGCGCAGACGTCCACGGCGACCTGGATGAGCCAGGCGCCCAGGGCGTAGATGAAGGTGTTGAGCAGGTAGCGGCCCAGGTCCATCTGTTGCCAGGCCTTCTCGTACACCCCCGGGTGCGGATGCTCGGGGAAGACGCTCGGCGGCATCCGGACCAGCTCACCGGACGACTTCATCGCCCCGGTGACCATCCAGTACAGCGGGAAGACGAAGACCAGCGTGAACACCACGACGGTGAGGGTGAGCACGGTCCAGTAGATCACCCGCCCGCGACGGGTCCGCAGGCTGTGCGGCGAGACGAGCGTTCGCGGGCCCGTATCCGCCCGCCGCGGTGAGCGGGCCCGCCGTACGGCGGGGCGGGCGTGCGTCGTACGGACCGGACGGTCCAGGACGTTCGACATCGAGGCTCCCAACCTCAGACCCGGGCGGGCCGGCTGTCCCGGTCATCACGGGAGAGCCGCAGGTAGACGGCGGAGAAGACGACGAGGACGAGCATCAGCATGAGGCCGAGGGCCCCGCCGCCGCCGTAGTTGTTGAAGTTGAAGGCGTACTGGTACATGAGGTAGACGACGCTCACGGTCGCGTTGTCCGGGCCGCCCCCGGTGAGCAGGAACGGTTCGATGAACACCTGCATCGTCGCGATGATCTGCAGCAGGAGCATCACCAGGAGGATCAGTTTGGTCTGCGGGATGGTGATGTGCCGGATCCGGCGCAGCAGCCCGGCGCCGTCGAGCTCCGCCGCCTCGTACAGCTCGGCCGGCACGGTCTGCAGCGCGGCGAGGTAGATCAGCGTGCCGCTGCCCATGTTCGTCCACGTCGCGACGATGACCAGCGAGATCAGCGCGGTCTTGCTCGAGTCGAGCCAGGCGAGCGTGGGCAGGTGGACGAACCGCAGGATCTCGTTGAACAGGCCGGGACCGGGGTTGTAGAACCACTTGAACAGCAGCACCGACACGGCCGGCGGCAGCATGACCGGCAGGTACACCACGAACCGCAGGTAGCCGCGCGCGTGCCGCAGCTCGTTCAGCAGCAGGGCGGTCACGAACGGCACCGCGTACCCGCAGATGAGCGCGAGCAGCGTGAAGATCGCGGTGTTCTTCCACGCGGCGCTGAACGACGGGTCCTGGAAGATCCGGTGGAAGTTCTTCAGGCCGACCCACTTGGTCTCGCCGATGAAGTTGGTCTTCTGGAAGCTGAGGATGACCTCGCGCACGATCGGATACCAGGAGAACAGCGCGAAGCACACGAGAGCGGCGCACAGGAACCCGTACGCGGTCAGGTTGCGCCGCACGCCACGTCCGCGGCGTGCTCTCGCGCTCCACCGCGTACCTCTCGACAGCGAGATGTCCATGTGTCTCCGTTTCTCCCGCTCGTACGGGCCGGTCCGTCGTGCGCAAAGCCTTGGTGCGGGGGCCGGTCCGCACGGTGACCGGCCCCCGCGGCTCTGTCAGTCGGCGTTGGCGAGGATGCCGTTGACCTTGGTCTCCGCCTTGGAGAGCAGGCTGTTGATGTCGGCGTTCCGGTTCGTCAGCACCGACGAGACGACGCCGTCCAGGACCGCGTAGATCTGCTGGGCCTGCGGCGGCTCGAGGCGGTACTTCACCTTCGGGTCGCCGTCGGCGAAGGCCTTGTAGTTCTGCACCGGCAGGTTGGCGTTCTGGGTGCGGACCTGGAGCTCCTCGGCCGCGGGCGGACCGGTGAAGATGTTGGGCTGCGGCAGGCCGACCGGCTGCTTGTCGGCGTTCTTCTGCGCCCAGTCGAACTGGCCCTTGCCCGGCGTGAGGTTCTCGAACTCCAGCCAGAGGATGCCGGCCTTGATCTGGTCCGGGGTGTCCTTGCGGTTGAACATGTAGCCGTCGCCGCCGATCAGGGTGCCCTGGGCGCCCGGCATCGGGGCCAGGCCGTAGTCCTCGAACTTGCCCTGGAACTGGTCCTTGATGGTGGGGATGTTGTCCGGCGCGGACAGGTACATGCCGAGCTTGCCGGAGGCCATCATCGGCTGGACGTCGGCGATCTGCAGGAGCTGCTTGCTGCCCATGCTGTTGTCGGTCCAGCGCATCTGCTGGAGGTTCTGCAGCACGGCGTGGCCCTGCGGGCTGTTGAACGCCGCCTTCTTGCCGTCCGGCGTCACGATGTCACCGCCCTGGGAGTACATCTCCGCGGTGAAGTGCCAGCCGCCCTGGTTGTTCGCGCTGTAGTCGGCGTACCCGACGATGCCGTTGCCGAGGGCCGCGATCTTCTTGGCGTCCGCGCGCACCTCGTCCCAGGTGGCAGGCGGCTGGTCCGGGTTGAGCCCGGCCTGCTGGAAGAGCTTGCGGTTGTAGAGCAGGCCCATCGAGTAGTTCGTCTTGGGCAGGCCCCAGAGCCGGCCGCCGCCCTTGAAGACGTTGAGCAGCTGCGGCTGCAGGTACTGGTAGTTCTTGACGCCGGAGACGTACTTGGTGATGTCGGCCGCCTGGCCGTTCTCGATGATGTTCTTCGCGTCGGTGAGGTAGACGTAGTAGACGTTCTCCATCTGGCCGCCGGCCAGCTTGGCGGTGAACGTCTTGGGATCCTCGCAGGGGAACGCGTCCTTGCTCACGATCGTGATGTTCGGATGCAGCTTCTCGAACGCGGCGACGTCGTTGTCCCACTCCTTGCGCAGCGCCTTGGAGCTCTTCGGCGGCTGACAGCCGACGGTGATCGACACCTTGGTGTTCGGGTCGAGCGGTCCGACGTCGGCGGCGGAGCCGCCCTTGTCGCCGTTGCCACTGCCGCTGCCACACGCGGCGACGCTGGCCAGCGCGGTCACTCCGGCCACCACGGCCGCGAGACGACGTGCTCTCTTCAATGGACTTCCCTCCTGAGCGGCACCCCGAAGGCCGGCAACCTGACGTGTTGCCAGGAAGATACAGAGACGGGCAGGAGAGAGCAAGACACAGTCATATAGATGAAAAAACTGAACAACGCTCGCCTCGTGGCGCTGTTCGCGGGGCACGGAACTCGCGTCACGACCACCTACCTGCGGGGATCCAGTGACGTGGATCACTGGCCGCCGAACGGGGATGCCCGGCCGGTCGGAGCGTCGTGACAGGATCGTGATGCTGGAGGCGCAGCATTCCGGGGTGCGCACTTCGATCAACATTCCGAACTTCGGGGACTTCGCCGACCCGCGGACGGTGGCGTCGGTGGCCGTGGCGGCGGAGCAGGCGGGCTGGGACGCCCTGTTCGTCTGGGACCACCTCACCCACGACCGCCGCCGGCGTCCGTTCGGCGACCCGTGGATGCTGCTGACCGCGGCGGCGCTGGCCACCACGCGGATCAGGCTCGGCACGATGGTCACTCCGGTCGCCCGGCGCCGGCCGCAGCAGCTCGCCCGGCAGGTCGCCACTCTGGACAACCTGAGCGGCGGGCGGGTCATCTTCGGCGTCGGGCTGGGCGATCGGGACGACTTCGCCGGCTTCGGTGAGCCCACCGACCCGCGCGTCCTCGCCGAGCGCCTGGATGAGGGCCTGGATCTGCTGGAGCGTTACTGGACGGGCGAACCCGTCACCCACCAGGGGCGCCACTATCGGGCGGAGGACGTCGCCCTGCTGCCCGCTCCGGTGCAGCGCCCCCGTCCGCCGATCTGGATCGCCGGGTTCTGGCCACGCCGTCGTCCGATGCGACGCGCGGCGCGGTACGACGGGGCGGCGCCCTTGTTCATCTCCGCCACGCACGGCCATGCCCCGCCGGTCGACGAGGTGCGCGACCTGGTCGCCTACGTTCGCGAGGAGCGCGAGGCACGGCAGGGCAGGCCGGCGACGGAGCCCTTCGAGATCGTGGTCGGCGGTGTCAGCCCCACCCGTCCGGGCGAGGCGTCCGAGGTGCTCGGACCGCTGATCGAGGCGGGCGTCACCTGGTGGGACGAACGGCAGCGCATGGACCGCGACGACCTCGACCGCCTCGCTCCGACGCTCGCCCGCGTCGAGCAGGGCCCGCCGGCCGTCTAGTACACCCGGGGTGCTCGGTCAGGCGGTGGTGACGCGGGCCGGGGCGGTGGAGCCGCGGACGACGAGTTCCGGCTCGTACAGGAGCTCCTCCGCGGTGAACGCGGTGCGGTCGATCTGGTTCACGAGCATCTGCACCGCGGCGCGGCCCATGGACTCGATCGGCTGACGGACCGTGGTCAGCGGCGGGTGGGTGCAGTTGATGAACGCCGAGTCGTCGAAGCCCACCACCGACACGTCGTCCGGCACCGACAGGCCGGCGCGGCGGACGGCACGGATGGCGCCCAGGGCCTGGGGGTCGCTCGCGCAGATGATCGCGGTGAAGCCGTTCGCGATCAGCCGGCGGGTGACCGCCTGGCCGCCCTCCAGGGAGAACAGCGCGTGCTCCACGGCCGTGTCGGGCAGGTCGAGGCCGGCCGCCTCGGCGGCGGCGGTGAACGCGGCCAGCTTGCGCCTCGACGGCATGTGGTCCTCCGGGCCGAGCACCAGGCCGATGCGCTCGTGGCCGAGCGAGAGCAGGTGCCCGAACGCCTGGTCCACCGCGACCATGTCGTCGGTCGACACGCGCGGGAAGGTCAGCTCCTCGACGGCGGCGTTGACGAGCACGACCGGCAGCCGCAGCTCGTACAGCCGGTGGTAGTGCTCGTGCGGGGAGTTCGCCTCGGCGTAGTGGCCGCCCGCGAAGACCACGCCCGACACCTGCTGCTCGATCAGCATCTCGATGTAGTCGGCCTCGGACAGGCCGCCGGCGGTGCGGGTGCACAGGACGGGGGTGAAGCCCTGCTGGGCGAGCGCTCCCCCGATCACTTCGGCCAGCGCCGGGAAGATCGGGTTGCCGAGCTCGGGCAGGACGAGGCCGACGAGCCGGGCGCGTTCGCCGCGGAGCTGGGTCGGCCGTTCGTAGCCGAGGACGTCGAGGGCGGTGAGGACCGCCGCGCGCGTCGCGTCGGAGACGCCGGGTTTGCCGTTGAGGACCCGGCTGACCGTCGCCTCGCTGACGCCGACCTTCTTGGCCACTTCGGCGAGCCGGCGCGTCTTCGCTTCCCCGGGTGCACGTGTCACGCCGCAAGCATACGGCCAATGCACGCAAACGG
Organism: Actinoallomurus iriomotensis; assembly: GCF_030269445.1. Classification (GTDB taxonomy): domain Bacteria; phylum Actinomycetota; class Actinomycetes; order Streptosporangiales; family Streptosporangiaceae; genus Actinoallomurus; species Actinoallomurus iriomotensis. The sequence continues at coordinate 405,362 of NZ_BSTJ01000008.1, read as the reverse complement.
CTTGCACGAATGAACGTCGCTTGCGCTCACGAGTGTCGGACGTCCGGGAGGAGGATGCGTCCAGTCCTCCTCCCGGACGCGTCTCTAGGAGGCGTACACCTCGAACTCGGACAGCTGCCCGGCCGGCCAGCCGGTGTTGGCGGTGATCTCCACGCGCACGTACCGCGTCTTGGCGGCGGTGAAGGAGACCGTGGCCGTGTTGCCGCTGGACGGGTCGAACGTGACGCCGCGCGAGCCGGCGAGCGTCGTGTACGAGGAGCCGTCGGCCGAGCCGAGGATCGACAGCGTCTGCGTGCGCGTCGCCCAGGCCGAGGAGGGCGGCAGCTTCAACACGACCCGGCCGACGCTGGTCGAGGCGCACAGGTCGACGGTGATCCGCTGCGGGAAGGTGTTGTTCGCGCTCTCCCAGTAGCTGTTCGCGTCGCCGTCGACGGCGTTCGTCTCGACGTAGTTCTGCGTGTGGCTGCTCGCGGTGACCGCCTTGCCGCGCGCCACGTTTCCGCTGCCCGGCTGGCAGGTGGGCGGCGGGTCGGTCGGCGGCGGGGTGGTGCCGTCACCGCCCGGGTAGATGTAGTTCGGGTCGGGCCACTGGCCGGTGCAGACGGTGGAGCTCAGGCTCCAGCCGGAGTTGCCGCTGCCGTACGTCGGGGCGAACGAGCCGCCGACGCAGTTGTGGATGTCGACGCCCGCGCCGATGTAGGACGCCGTGACGCCCGTGAACGTCGCGGTCGCCCCCGCCTGCGCCTGGATCATGTACGTCCCGGTGCCGGCGACGTTGACGTTGGTGAAGTTGACGGTGTGCGTGGCGCCGCCCTCGATGAACTGGATGGCCTCGTACGAGCTGTCGATGATGTCGGAGTCGGTGACGTTCACCGTGGCGTTGATCGCCTCGTTCAGCCCGTCGAACCAGAGGGCGCCGACGCCGAAGTGCCAGTTGTAGTCGGAGTTGCCGGCCCGCAGCAGGGCGTTGCGCGCCACCGTGATGGTGCCCGCGACGGCGGTGCCGCTGCCGGAGTTGACGCCCGGATAGCGGTTGGCGACGTGGATGCCGCCGCCGTTGGTGACGGTGTCGGAGACGACGTTGTCGGAGATGGTGAAGTCCCGGCCGCCGTACGTCACGATGTTGTTGGCCAGCACGGGCGCGACCACCGTGTCGTGCGTGAACGAGTCGTTCACGTTCGGCTTGTTCTCGGGCCAGCTCGCCAGGCCGTCGTCGCCGGTGTTCCGTACGAAGGTGTTGGTGACGGTCGAGTTGGTCACGCCGGTGTGGAAGTTGACCCCGTCGGCGGTCTGGTCCAGGATCCGGCTGTTCTTGATCGTGAAGTGGTCCATCGGGCCGTCCATCCAGGCCCCGACCTTGGTGTGCTGGATCCACAGGTCGTCGACGGTGGAGTTGCTCATCGCGCCGCCGAGGCCGTTGACCTGGTCGGCGTCGACCCGCTCGGTGATCTCGCCGATGATGGCGAAGTCCTTCAGGGTGACGTTCTGGCTGGGGCCGCCGTCGGCGACGTACTTGCCGTAGATGCCGGCCGCGCGGCTGCGGTTGTTCGGGTCGCGGCCGGTGAGCACGCTGTACCACGGTCCGGCGCCGGCGAGCGTGACCCCGTCGACGATCACGTGGCCGTAGAGCGTGTAGGTGCCCTGCGGGATGTAGACGACCTTGTTCTGCGCCTTGCCCGCGTCCACGGCGGCCTGGAAGGCGGCGGTGGAGTCGGTGGAGCTGTTCTTGGCGGCGCCGAAGGAGTCCACCGAGAGGGACCCGGCGGGCTGCCCGATCGGCGCGGGCACCGCCTCGAAGTCGGCCAGGTCCACCGTCACCGCGGCGGTCGTACTGCCGGAGGTCTGGATCCGCACCTTGGCGCCGGCGGCGAGCGTCGAGCCGAACATCGTCCGGGTCTCGTCGTAGAAGTGGTGCGGGTTCCCGTCACCCGGGTTGTTGCTGAACGGGTAGCCGCCGTAGTACCAGGAGTACTTCGAGGTGAGGGACAGGTCCTTGAGCTTGGTGCCGTTCACGATGAGGTCGACCGGGGTGGTGATCCCGGCGCCGTTCGCGCCGTCGGGCACGCTGTAGCGCACCGACATGGCGTTGGCCGCCTTCGGGAGGGTGAACTCCACGTACTTGCCGGACCCGCTGAGGGTGACCGCGCGGCGGCCGGACGCCTCCGAGGGCAGGTGGGTGTAGACGCGGTCGGAGCCGACGACCGTGCCGTTGGTGGCCGCGTTCTCGGCCTCCACCTCGGTGAACGGCACGGTCGCGCCGCGCCCGGGGAAGGACCACGGCGTCTCGGCCGTGGTCGCGGCGGAGGCACTCGGCGCGGACAGGGCGGGGACCGCGGCGAGCACGCCGCCGGCGAGGCCGAGGGCGGCCGTCACGGCGAGCGCCATCGCCGTGAGCTTCCGGCGTGGGGTGGGGGGATGACCTGACGTCACCATCGCTTAACCCTTCTGGCGAAGAGCCGGAGTCATCCAGGGACGCGCTGACGACGAACCCCGGCGGGGGGATGGGGTCGGCCGCCGCACGGGGCGGCGTTGGGCTGAGCACACAGTAGGACGGCAAATCTTTTCGCGCAATAAACAGACGTAACATTGCAAAAATCTCTCTAACTCCTCCAGTGAAGTCGGTGTCATGAGGCGTCCACACGATGTTGTCCGCCTCGTCAGAGGCCCGTTCCATGACCGGCAGAAACGCCACCTGAACTGGATGACGTGCAGCTATCGCGACGGAACCTGCTGATCGGGGCCGCCGGACTGGCCGTGGCCCCCCGGATCCCCCGCCGTCACGGCGATCCGTTCACGCTGGGCGTCGCCTCGGGCGACCCGACCCCGGACGGCGTGGTCCTGTGGACGCGCCTCGCCCCGCGGCCCCTCGCCGAGGACGGGCACGGCGGCATGCCGTCCCGCGACACCGAGGTGGAGTGGCAGCTCGCCGAGGACGAGCGGTTCACCAGCGTCGTACGGTCGGGCACGGTCACCGCCCGGCCCTCGTGGGCGCACAGCGTCCACGTGGAACCGGCCGGTCTCCAGCCGGGACGCGAGTACTTCTACCGCTTCCGCACCGGCGGGTACCTCTCCCCCACCGGACGGACCCGTACGGCGCCGGCGCCGGGGACCGCCCCCGGCCTGATGTTCGCCACCGTGTCGTGCTCCAACTACGAACAGGGCTACTTCACCGGCTACCGCAGACTGGGCGAGCAACAGCCCGACCTGGTGGTGCACCTGGGCGACTACATCTACGAGTACGCGCCGGGCGGGTACAAGGCCGCCTCCGGCGCGATCGTCCGGCCGCACACCGAGGGCCACTGCCAGACCCTGACCGACTATCGGCGGCGGCACGCGCAGTACAAGACCGACGCCGACCTGCGGGCCCTGCACGCGCTCGCGCCGTGGATCGCGGTCAACGACGACCACGAGGTCGAGAACAACTGGGCGGGCTCCCATGCGGGCACCTCGGACCGGCCCGGGTTCGCCGAGCGCAAGCGTGCCGGGTACCGGGCGTACTACGAGCACATGCCGCTGCGCCGCGCCTCGACGCCGCGCGGGTCGCGCATCCAGCTGTACCGGCGGCTGGGCTGGGGATCACTGGCGACCTTCCACGTGCTGGACACCCGGCAGTTCCGCGCCGACCAGCCGTGCGACGACGGCATCCGGCTCGACTGCGACGAACGCCTGGCGACCGGACGCGTCCTGGCCGGGCCGGACCAGCGGCGCTGGCTCGCCGCCGGTCTGCGCTCCTCGACCGCGCGCTGGAACCTGCTGGCCCAGCAGATCTTCATGGCGCAGCACGACTACCACCTCGGCCCCGGCAAGGAGGTGCTGGTCGACACGTGGGACGGGTACGCCGCCGAACGCGACCGCGTGCTCGGCGACGTCGTCGCCTCGGGCGCCCGCAACCCGGTCGTGCTCACCGGCGACATCCACGCCCACTACGCCAGCGACCTGCTGACGAACTTCGACGACCCGGACTCGCGGCGCGCCGGCGTCGAGCTGGTCACCACCTCGATCACCAGCGACGGCGACGGGTACGACGACCCGGCTGGACGCGCGGTGGAACTGGCGGAGAACCCGCACATCGCCTACGCCGACCAGCGGCGCGGCTACGTCGTGTGCCGACTGTCGGCCCAGCGGCTGCGGGCCGACTTCCACACGCTGCCGTACGTGTCGAGACGGAACGCGCCGAGCACCGTCACGGCGAGCTTCACGGTGGAGGACGGCGCCCACCGCCTCACCCGGTCCGCCACCCCGGCGCCCGGGCGGCAGGCCGCCGCCGTCGCGGCTCCTCACTGAGAGAACCGGCCTCGGTCGGTGCTGGTGGCGGAGGGAGAGATCAGCCCAGCGTCGTGGTGGCCGCGCGAAGGTCCTCCAGGGCGGCCAGCGCATGGTGGGCGAGCCCTGTCGCGTCATCCCGATCGGCTTCGGACCACCGGGCGTAGCCCCGCTTGAAGGCGAGGACGCCCATCTCGGCCGCGAGGTGCGCGGTCGGATCGGGAACGCCGCGGGCGACGAGCGCGCCTGTCATGGCCGCCGCGAGACCGATGCTCTTCAACGCGTCCCGCTCCTGAAGCTCCGCGCTGGCCGCCACGGCGGCTTTCAGGCGGGGACCGAGGTCGCGATTCAACGGTCCCATCTCGCTCGACGCACGCTCGAGACCGGCGGCCACCGCCTCGAGCGGGCTGGCGCTCGCCGGGGCCTGCGCGATGCCTTCGGCGAGGAGCCGGCTCAGTGTCGCCTGCCCGGCCACCAGGACCTCACGCTTGTCGGAGAAGTGCCGGAAGAAGGTGCTCCTGGTGACTCCGGCGCGCTCGGCGATCTGCGCCACGGTGGTGGCGTCGAACCCCTGCTCGGTGAAGAGGTCCACGGCCGCGACGACCATTCGCTCCCGCGCCCCCGGTTCCCATCGGGCCATGCCGTCACCGTAACAGAGTGATGCGACAGGTGTCCCGTCACCCTGTTACGGTGATGGGACAGTAGTCCCATCACTCTGTCGGGAGAGCCCTCATGCATGTCTTCGTCACCGGCGGTACCGGCACCATCGGCTCCGCCGTCGTCGCCGAACTACTCGCGAGCGACCACACCGTCCTCGCGCTGGCCCGCTCGGACGCCTCCGCGCAGGCCCTCGAAAACGCCGGGGCCGAGCCGCTGCGAGGAGACATCACCGACCTCGACGTCCTGCGTGCCGGTGCCGCGCGGTCCGATGGCGTGATCAGCCTGGCGTTCAGCCGCGACTACGGCGACCCGGACGGGCTCGCACGGGCCGTCGCCCAGGAGAGCGCCGCCGTCGCCGCTCTGGGCAACGAGCTCATCGGCAGCGGCCGTCCGATCGTCACCGTCTCGGGCACGCCCTGGGTACCGGGCCGTCCCTCCACCGAGGCCGATCCGCTGCCGACCGACGGGCCCGTCGGCGGCCGCGGCCGTTCCGTCAACGCGCTGCTGGAACTGGCCTCGCGCGGTGTGCGCGCCACGGCCGTCCGGATGCCGCGAACGGTCCACAACGAGGGCAGGGGTGGATTCGCCGGCCTGTTGACCGACCAAGCGCGCCGCACCGGAGTGGCCGGCTACCCGGGCGACGGCACCCAGCGCTGGCCGGCCGTGCACGCCCTCGACGCGGCGGTCCTGTTCCGGCTGGCCCTCGAATCGGCACCGGCCGGAACGGCCTGGCACGCCGTGGCCGACGAGGGCGACGCGGTGCGCGACATCGCGACAGTCGTCGGCCGGCGGCTGGGCCTGCCGGTCGAGGCGGTGCCGGAGGAGACCTTCGGCCCGTTCGGCCCGATCTTCGCGATGGACCAGCCGGCGTCCAGTACCCACACCCGCGACGCGCTCGGCTGGCAGCCGACACACTCCAGCCTTCTCGAGGACCTGGAGAACATTCGGCCCTGAGACCGCCATTCCTGTCCCCCGGCCGGGCCGGACCGCGGGCCAGGGCACTCCGCCGAACCGTCACACCACGGCGTAGCCGAGGAGCTCCCCGTTGGAGCCGCTCTGGACCGGCGTACGGGTCCGGCCGTGGACGCGGTACACCGTGCCGCCGAAGCCGCCGGCGCCCGGGGCGCCGACGTACAGGTCGCGGCCGTGCGCCGTCAGCGTCCAGCCGAACTGGGACGTACGGCCAGCCGGCGACATGATCAGGGCGCCGCGGGTCAGGCCGCGGCCGCGGTGGCCCGTCAGCACCTGGACGGCGCTCCGGCCGGTCGCGCTCGCGACCAGGTCGTCCGTGCCGTCGCCGTTCAGGTCGGCGGTGGCGAGCGTGGTGCCGAAACGGCCGTAGCCGCCCGCCTTCTTCAGGGTCCACACGTCGTCCCGGCCGGAGGCGTACAGCACGTGGACCGCGCCGGCGGCGTAGTTCTCCGGGATCCGGGTCCGGTCCTCGCCGGGCGCGCCGACGGCGAGTTCGTCGACTCCGTCGTGGTCGACGTCGGCGGCGGCGACGGCCGCGCCGAACTTGTCGTACCGCTCCGAGACCCCGCGTACGCCGGCGCTGTCCTGGGTGATCCGCCGGGACCGGTGCGCGGCCGGGTCGAGGACGGTCACCGCGCCCGAGGACTCGTCGCCGTCGCCGGGCGCGCCCACGGCCAGCTCCCGGTCGTGGCCGCCGTCGAAGTCACCGATCGCCAGGGCGGAACCGAAGCCGTCGGTCTGGCTCGTCCGCTGGCCGACCCAGGAGGTGCGCTGAGTGATGAGGCGCGCGTCGCGGAGGCCGTGCGTGTACACGGCGACGCCACCGCCGCCGGAGAGGCCGGGCGCGCCCACGACCAGGTCGTCGCGCCCGTCGCCGTCCAGGTCACCGGCCTCCAGGGCGGTGCCGAACCGGTCGCTGCCCGGTGTGCGGTGGAGGTCGCGGACGCCGAGGACGCGGCCGGGGCGCAGCCCTCGCGGCGAGCCGTAGTACAGGGCGACCACGCCGGTGCCGTCGGCGCCGGGCCGCGGCGGGTCCTGGTCGGGGACGGCGACGGCGAGGTCGTCGCAGCGGTCTCCGTTGAAGTCGCCGGTGACGAGGGTGGCGCCGAACCCGGCACCGCGCCCCGGGACCGGCATGAACAGCCAACTCACGTGACCGCCGTAGCTCACGGCGACGGTCCCGGCGCGGACGCGCCCGGCGACGGTGGCGTACGGCGCGCCGATCGCGTGGTCGCTCCGGCCGTCGAAGTCCGCGGCGGCGTGGCCGTGACACGGCCCCGCCGGGGTGAACGCCGCGCCTCGCACGGGGCCGCGCCGCAGCCCGTCGGCGGGACGGCCGAGCGGTCCGGCGGCGGAGACACAGGTCAGCAGGATCACGGTGGCGCCGGCGCGCACAGCGGTCTTCACAGCCTCAGGCTGCACGCGCCGGGAGAAGCCCGGATTCACGGACAGTGTCCAGCAGTTGACTTCTCGGTCGACGATGCCGTCAGTGCCGGTGTAGGGCGCTGCCCTTCAGCCACCTGGCCCAGGACTCCTGGTAGTAGGACCAGCCGTTGTCCGGCTCCACCTGCCGGTCGGTGCCGGTGATGTCGACCGGGTCGCCGGGCTGGGACTGCTTGTAGTACCAGATGGCGTCGGTGGCGGGCTGGCGGATGCACCCGTGGCTGCAGTTGCTGACGCCGAGACAGCCCTCGTCGCCGGGCGTCTGGTGGAGGTACTCGCCGGCGCTGGACACCCGGACCGCGTAGTGGATCAGTTCGCTGTAGTAGCCGGCGTCACCGGGGCCGCGGCCGGGCGAGGTCATGGTGACGTCCTCGTCCTTCTCCATGTTGAGGTGGATGCCGCTCGTCGTGGTGTACTCCGCGGAGCCGCCCATTCCCGCGCTGATCGGGACGTGCCGGACGACCTTGCCGTCGTGCTCGACGCGCATCTGGTGCTTGGCGATGTCGAGGTAGGAGATGTGCGACGCGCCGATCCGGTAGGTGCGGACCAGGTCCTTGCCGCCGTACAGGTCCTTGCCGCCCTTGACCCCGCTGAGGTGGGCGATCAGTTTGACCGTCTGGTGCGCCGGCCAGTAGGTCTTCGCCCGGTAGACGACCTGCTTGTCGTCGAACCAGTGCCACGCGCCGAGGACCGGCTTCTCCGCGATCACCTGGAGCGACCTCTCCACCGCGGCGCGGTCGTGCACGGCCTTGTCGAAGTTGAGGATGATGGGCAGGCCCACCCCGTACGTCTCGCCCCTACGGCTCTCGAGGACCTCGTCCTGGGCCGCGGTGAACGTCTCTCCGGTGGCCTTCTCGGTGTTGAAGCTGCTCTGTGCGGTGGACACCCGGCCGTCGGCGTTCTCCGCGCTGGCCCGTACGTTGATCCTGCTGCCCGGCTGGAGACTCCACCGGGACTTCCACTGGGTGCGGTCCGCGTTGTACTCACCGGAGATCCGCTGACCACCGCTGTCCAGGACGACGTCGGCGAGGCGCCCGCCCGTCGCGCGGACGACGACCGGGGCGTCGGGGTGCACGCCGGAGCTGCCGCCGGCGGGAGTGATCACCACGCGCGCCGCCTCGGCCTTCTCTTTCACGGCGTTCTTGCCCGCGGAACTGCCACCGCCGCCGCCACACCCCGCACTGGCGATGATCGCGGCGCCGGTGGTCGTGGAGACGAACCATTTCAGACCACTGGCAGTTACGTGCATTCGCAACCCTTCCTGCGGCTCGGACCGTTCGACGCAAAGCGTGATCGACCATGAGATACCCACGCTGAGCAGCAGAGATGCCACCGTATCGCAGCAGCGAGAAAGGCCGCAGGAAGGAGTGCTCGCGACATATCGCCACGAACTAGTGCCCGACCATTCCGATATCAGGCGAGAATTCGACCAAAGTCCGTCGGATTTGATCGAGAATTCACCCTCACATTACCCAACCGCGTGGAAACCCGCGTCGAAACCGCGCCGGAAGAGTTCGAGTGAACGCCGTGCGGCCGCCTCCACCTTCGTCCGGTCGGCCTCGTCCCGCACGGTGATCTTGATCAGCTCGAACGCCTCCCGCGGGTGCGCGTCGTCGTACTCGGCGTGCTCGGTGAGCCACCGCAACGCGTGCGGGTCGTCGGCGTACCGCTTGCGGAAGGCGGGCAGGACGAGCCGCGTCCACTCCCCCGTCGCACCCTCGATCGCGTAGTTCACCGCGCCGAACGCCTCGGCGAGCGAGCCGCGGTAGCACATCGACCAGAGGTACTCGTAGAGCGCGCCGACCTCGGGGCCGGGACGGTGGGAGACGAGTTCTTCCAGGCCGATGCCGTGGGCGGCGGCCCAGTCGGCGTACCACTGGGCGTGCAGGGCCTCGGTCCGGATGTTGCCGATCAGCCAGTCGCGCGCGAGGTGGTCGCCGGGCGTCTGGCCGAATGTGGTCTTGGCCAGGTACACGCCCATGTACTTCGGGAAGGCCTCGACGACGCAGAAGAAGTCGAGCAGGACCCGGCGCCAGGCCGCCTCGGGGAACTCCCCGTCCGCCGTCGCGGTGAACAGCGGCGACTCTAAGACCGCCGACCATTCCGGCCGGAGCGCGTCGATCATGGTCAGGGCCCATTCCGGATGGGGCGTCTCGGTCAGCTCCCGCTTCACCATCCGGTGGTGCTGGGTACGGGAAGGCGGCCGGGTGGCGTGGCTGTTCGTCGTCATGGCGCGACTCCTCGCTCTCGGCCTCCCAGTATCCGCGCCCTATACAGAGGGTCAACATGCCGCTTTCATAGAACCGACTCGCCCCGTGGAGCTTTTGTCCGCCCCCGTCCGTCCGGGGAGGCCGTACATGAACCGCGACCACGCCGTCGTCATCGGCGGCAGCCTCACCGGGCTTCTCGCCGCCCGGATCCTCTCCGGCCACTTCGCCCGCGTCACCCTCGTCGAGCGCGACCGGTACCCGGCCGGTGCGGCGTTCCGGCCCGGCATCCCCCAGTCACGGCACCTGCACGTCCTGTGGACCCGGGGGCTCCGCCTGCTGGAGGAGCTGTTTCCCGGGCTGGAGAAGACGCTCCTGACCGCGGGCGCCGTGGAGATCGGGGTCCCGTCGGACGTCTTATGGCTGACCGCGGCCGGCTGGCGCACACGGTTCGAGGTGACGCGGATGCTGACGTTCAGCCGCCCGCTGCTGGACTGGGCCTTACGGTCGCGGCTCCCCGGCGACGCGCCCTGTCTGGACGTGCTGGAGGGGCACGAGGTGGTGGATCTGGTGCCCCGGGGCCGCGACGTCGCCGGGGTGGCGCTGCGGTCGGGCGAGACGATCGCGGCCGACCTCGTCGTCGACGCCACCGGACGGGGATCGCGGGCACCCGAGTGGCTGACGGCCCTCGGCTACCCCGCGCCGCCCGAGACGCTGGTGGACCCGCTGCTGGGGTACGCGAGCCGCTTCTATGCCATCCCGGACGGCTTCGACCCGGGCTGGAAGGCGCTCTACCTGCAGGCGGACCCGCCGGAGAGGCGCCGTACGGGCGGGCTGTTCCCGCAGGAGGGCGGCCGGTGGATCTGCAGCCTGTCCGGCGCGGGCGGCGACTACGGTCCGACGGATGAGGAGGAGTTCCTGGCGTTCGCCAAGGGCCTGCGCGACCCGGTGTTGTACGAGGCGATCCGCGCCGCGGAGCCGCTCGGCCCGATCCGCGGCTTCCGCCGCACCGCGAACCACCGGCGCCACTACGAACGGCTGCCCGCCTGGCCGCGCGGCTTCGTGGTGATGGGCGACGCGGCGTGCGCGTTCAACCCGATCTACGGGCAGGGCATGAGCGTGGCGGCCATCTCCGCCGTCGCCCTGGACCGCTGCCTGCGCGAGGACCGCGACGACCTCGAACGCCGCTTCCAGAAGAGAGCGAGCCGCAGCGCCGCGGGTGCCTGGCTGGTGGCCACCGGCGAGGACCTGCGGTACCGGGAGACCGTGGCCGCCCCGACCCGGCTGAGCACGCGGCTGATCAACGCGTACGTGGACCGGGTGGTGGCGGCGGCGAACGTCGACCGCCGCGTGTGCGCGGGCCTGCTGGACGTGCTGGCCCTCACGTCCGCCCCGGCGTCGCTGTTCTCTCCGGGCGTCCTGGCCCGAGTGGCGGCCAACACGGTACGGCCCGCGTCACCGCCCGGGAGGTGAGGGTCAGGAGGCCGGTTCCTCCGGAGGGAGGAACCGGTCGCGGCGGAAGGATTCCGGCGGGCCGGTCACCCCGCCCAGGTCGTGCCCCGGGGGTAGGTCCTGGCTGGGAGGCGGCGGAGGCGGAGGCGGAGGCGCGGCGAACGGGCCCGGCGGCGTCGAGTACGGACCGGAGGTCGAGGCCGGGGGGGCACCGAACTCCGTGGGACGCGCATGGCGTGAGCGGGACGGGCTGCTGTTCACGAGCCGCTCCAACTCGCCGCGGGCCTCGTCCGCCTCGGCGCGGGCCGCGTCGCGTTCGGCGATCATCGTGGCCAGGGCGCCGCGGAGCTGGTCGACCATCTGGGAGTGCTCGCGGGACTTGAGCTGCTGCTCGACGAGCCGGGACTGGTGCTGTTCGAGTTCGCCGCGGCACTCCGCCAGCTCGGCGGCGATCCGCTCGGCCTCGGCCAGGCGCGGCTTCGCGGCGTCCAGCTCCTCGCGGCACGCCACGAGGTCGGCGGCCAGCGAGTCGCGCTCGGCGACGATCTCGTCGCGTTCGAGGCTCATCTCCTCCGCGTGGGAGCGGGCCTCCAGCGCCTGACGGTCGGCCTCGGCGCACGCCTGTTCCGCGGCGGCGCGGGCCTTCTGCGCGGCGTCGGCGTCGGCGCGGGCCTCGTCCAGCTCGGACTCGGCCGTGCGGAGCCGGGTACGCGCCTCCTCCAGCTCCGCCGACCGTTTCTGCGCCTCCTTGGCGCCGGCGAGCTCCTCCCGCGCCACGTCCAGGGCGGACGTGAGCTCGGCGACCCGCCGCACGAGCCGATCACGCTCCTCCCGTACGGCGGCGATCGCGGTGTTGGCGGCCTCGGCGGTACGGGTCGCCTCGTTGCCCATCTCGCGGGCGGTGTCGCGTTCGGCGCGTGCGGCCTCGAGCTGGGCGGCCAGCTCGGCCACCCGCGCCTCGGCCCGCCGTACCTCGTCGTGCGCGGCGCCGAGCTGGGCGAGCCCCTGCTGGGCCTCCAGGCGCGCCGCCTCACGCTCGCGGTGGGCCTCGGCCAGGGCGGTCGCGGCCTCGGCCCGCGCCTCGGCCAGCCGGCGCTCCACCCCCGCCACGCTCAGGCCTCCCGTGAGCGACATTGCCAGCAGCTCCGCGACGTCCTCCAGCCGCTCCACCATGTCCCACGTACGCGCCACCTGGCCGGCGAGTCCTGGAGTGTCCTGGTCGCGCCGCCGCCGTTCAGCCGCGGCGTTCGCGCACGCGCCGCCGTTGTCCGGGCAGTACCGCACCACCGGCGACGAGTCACCGTGCTGCGGGAGCGGCCGCCCGCAGTAGGCGCACGGGCGCGTCCCCGCCCGGCCCACCTCGTTCGGGGCCGCCTCCCCGGCCGGATCCTCATCGGTCCCGGCGGTCGGCTCGGCGGGCTCCTCCGGCGGCGGGAGCACCGCGTCCTGATCCGGTGTCCGGCTCTCGTCCTCGTCAGAGGACACGGCGGATGCGGGAACGTTCTCGTCCGTCGGGCCGGACACGCTCATCCCCCCTCGAGTATCGGGATGATCTGGACTGTCAGCCCAAAGACCGTATCCGGTTCCTGTCACGCGCGGAGTGCACAACCGTAACTCGCTCCCCCCAGAGGTCCGGATCTCGCGGCGTGGCGAGCGGAGCAAAATAATGGGCGACCCTTATAAAAGCGGCGACTGTCGGCAACTCGGACGCGCGGCCTGGGGAATATGGCCACATGAGGGTCATAAGTTGCGGCCCGCGAAGTAGGCGGGGCCACGTCCGAGGAGGAACCGTGAACTACGGGGGAAAGATCAGCGGCGATATGCAGAAGTGCATCGACGCCTGCATCGAAAGCTACAGCTGTTGCGAACAGACGATCGCGCACTGCCTGCAGCAGGGCGGCCAGTACGTCGACATGATGATGATGGGCCCACTGATGGACTGCGTCGACGCCGCCCGCGCATGCGCCGACATGATCACGCGCCAGTCGCCCCAGGCCGTGGAGATGGCCGCCACGTGCGGCCGCGTGGCGGACATGTGCGCCGAGGCGTGCATGACGATGAACAGTGACCCGGTGATGAAGCGCTGCGCCGGGATCTGCCGGACCTGCGCCGAGGCGTGCCGCAGCCTGGCCGGCGTGCGGGCCTGAGCACGGCCAGGCCCCCGTCCGGCCGTCCGACTCGCCGGGCGGGGGCCGAAACGTCCGGCGGATGCCCGGAACAGGTGACCCACTCCCCCTCTCGTACGCAGTCGCGTACTGATCAACGGCCACTCGCGGTAAAAATCGATTGAAACCCTTCGCCATGGCTTACTAATCTCCTCGGCCGTGGAGGACTTCCCGGAACTGCCCGAGGCGGCCGTCGCGGCGTCCATCGGCGCGACGAACCTCGCGCAGCGGATGCGCGCCGAGCGGCCGCGTGACGGCACGACCCTGTCGATGATCAGCGCGCTCACTCACCTGGGTCGTGAGGGGCCGCTGACGGCCGGCCGTCTCGCCGCCCTCCAGCGGGCCAAGCCGCAGACGCTGACGCGGACGCTCGCCCGGCTGGAAGAACGCGGCTGGATCGCTCGCGGGCCCTCTGACACGGACCGGCGGCAGGTCCTCCTCCACCTCACCGAGCAGGGCGCCGCGCGGCTCCGGGAGGACGTACGATCCCGCACCGCCTGGCTGGCACAGGCGATGGAGCGCCTGTCGCCCACGGAGCGGGAGGTGCTGCGGATCGCCGGGACGCTCATGGCGGACCTGGCGACCTGGGACGACATCGAGGACGCCCGGTGAGGTCCGCGCCCCGCGTGCGGGTCCTGCGCGACTTCGCCTCCGCCGCGCCCGGCCTGTTCGCCGCCGCCCTGGTGTTCATGGTCGTCGAGGCGCTGCTGCCCAACGTCGTCCTCATCGCGATGGGCCGTACGGTCGGCGGCATCCCGGCCGCGGTCGAGGACGGGCTCGGCTCGCCGGCCGGGCACCGGATGCTCGTGCGGCTCGGGGTCGCGGGCGGCCTGTACGCCGTCTCCCTGCTGCGCGGCCCGGTGGAGGACGCGCTGAGCTCGGTGGTCCAGGCGCGGATGACCGTCGTGACGCGGCGGCGGCTGATCGAGGCCGTGTCCGCCCCGGCCGGGATCGACCATCTGGAGGACCCGGCCGTACTGGACCGGCTGTCCTCGGCCCAGGGCGAGCTGATGAACCAGGAACCCGCGGGCGCCGCGATGGCGCTGATCGGCCGTACCGGTGACCGGCTGTCGGGCGTGCTGGCGTGCGCGGTCCTCGCCGCGTTCCGCTGGTGGCTGGGGCTCGGCGTCCTGGCGATGTGGCTGGTGCTCAACCGGCCGCTGCGGGCCCTCGTACGGTCGCGGGTCGGCACGTACCGCCGGGCGACGGAGACGTTGCGGCGCAGCTGGTACTTCGCCGGGCTGGCCCGGGGTCCGCAGGCGGCCAGGGAGATCCGGGTATTCGGCCTCGCCGACTGGCTGGTCGGCCGCCACCGCGCCCTGTACGGCGAGGCCATGCGGCCCTCGTGGGCGGAGGCCCGGCGGATCAACCGGCGGATCGCGCTGCTCAGCGCGCTCGTCCTCGGCGTGTACGCGGCGAGCGCCGCGACGCTGGGCCGGGCGGCGTACCACCACACGATCACGCTGGGCGCGCTCGTCGTGATGCTGACGATGCTCCCCGCGAGCATGCAGGCCGGCAGCGTCAACGCGGCCGACTTCGCCCTGGAGGGCATGCTCGCCTCGGTGCCGGACCTCGACGCGCTCACGAGCGACCTGACCGCCGCCGAGCCCGAGGGGGACGACGACGCCGCCGTCCCGGTCACGGACCTGCCGCGCGAGAGCGTGGTGTTCGAGTCCGTGGGATTCCGCTATCCCGGGAGCGATCAGGACGTGCTGTCCGGCCTCGGCCTGACTCTCGCGGCGGGCACGTCCACCGCGATCGTCGGGGTGAACGGCGCGGGCAAGACCACCCTGGTCACGCTGCTGGCCCGGCTGCGCGACCCGACCGCGGGCCGGATCCTCATCGACGGCGTACCGCTGACCGGCCTGCCGGCCCGCGCGTGGCAGCGGCAGGTCGCCGTGGTCTACCAGGACTTCACCCGCTTCCCGCTGACGGCGCGGGAGAACGTCGCCCTCGACCTGCTCGGTGAGCCGGTCGACCCCGAGGCGCTGGCACGCGTCGCGCGCCGCGCGGGCGCCGCCGACCTCGTCGACGGGCTGGCCGGCGGGTGGGACACGGTGCTGTCCGCGCAGTACGACGGCGGCCAGGACCTGTCCGGCGGTCAGTGGCAGCGCGTCGCGCTCGCCCGCGCGCTGTACGCCGTCGAGCGCGGAGCGCGGATCCTCGTCCTGGACGAACCCACCGCGCAGCTCGACGTCCGGGCCGAGGCGCGGTTCTACGACCGGTTCCTCGACATCACCAAGGGGGTGACGAGCGTGGTGATCTCACACCGCTTCTCGACCGTACGGCGGGCCGACCGGATCGCGGTGCTCGACGGAGGACACGTCACCGAGACCGGCACCCACGACGAGCTGCTGCGGGCGGACGGGACGTACGCGGAGATGTTCCGGCTCCAGGTCGCCCGCTTCGGGGAGAGCCGATGAGCGCCTCCGGCAATGTGCTGCGCGTCCTCGTGGGTCCCGCGTGGCGGGCGGCGCCGGGCGTGCTCGCGTGGGCGGTCGCCGCCACGACCGTGGCCGCGGTCGCGTCGGCGACGTTCCCGCTCGGGTTCCACCTCATGGTCGACGGGGCCCTCGCCCACGACGGGGCACGCGTCGTCACCGGCGTGTGCGTGGTCGCGGTGCTGTTCACCCTCGCGTGGACGCTGTCGACGATGGCGGCGGCGCGCAACTCCACGCTCACCGACCGGGTCGGCTCGTACCTCATGGCGCGCATCGCCATCCTGATCAACGCCGTGCCCGGCGTCGAACACCTCGAACGCCCCGACCTGCTCAGCGAGATCGACCAGCTCCGCGAGGGCCGCCGTACGCTCGCGGGCGCCGCGCGGCAGCTCCTCGCCGGATGGCAGGTGGCCATCCGCAGCATCGCGATCATCGTGCTGCTCGCGACCGTGTACCCGCCCGTGATGGCCGTGCCGCTCGTCGGCCTGGCGCCGATGCTCGCCGACCGGCGGGCGAGCCGTGTCCAGCAGGCGTCCGGTGACGCGCTCGCCGCCGACCGGCGTCTCGCGGACCAGCTGTTCGGCCTGGCGACGACCGCCGACACCACCAAGGAGCTGCGCACGTACGGCGTCACCGGCGCTCTGGCCGCCCGGCACTCGGCGATCGCCGAACGGGTGCGCGCCGGCTCGGTCCGCGCGGCGCTGCTCGGCGCGGCCTGGGAGGGGCTGGGGTGGGTCTGCTACGCCGCCGGGTTCGTCGTCGTGATCATCGTGCTGGTGCTGCGGGCGGTCCACGGGCACACCTCACCCGGGCAGGTGGTCATGGCGGTGAGCCTGATGCGCCGCGCCCAGGTGCAGGTCTCGAGCGCCACCGACACGGCGGGCTCGCTCGCCGCCGCGGTCCGTACCGCCCGGCGACTGCTGTGGCTGGAACGGTACGCGGCGGCGACGCGCTCGGCGGCGGACGGGGCGGTGCCGTCGGCGTTGCGCACCGGCATCCGGCTGGAGTCGGTGACCTTCGCCTACCCGGGCCGGGACGAACCGGTGCTGCGCGACGTCGACCTCACCCTGCCCGCCGGCGCGACCGTCGCGGTCGTCGGTGAGAACGGCGCGGGCAAGACGACGCTGGTCAAGCTGCTGACCCGCATGTACGTCCCGTCCGAGGGCCGGATCCTGGCCGACGGCGAGGACCTGGCCGCGATGCCGGCCGACCGGTGGCGCGAGCGGACGACCGCGGTCTTCCAGGACTTCCTGCGCCCGAGCCTGACCGCTCGCGAGGTCGTGGGCGTCGGTGACCTGCCGCGCGCCGGCGACGACGCGGCGGTCGGCGGCGCGGTGGCCCGCGGTGGGGCGCGCCGGGTCGTGGAGCGCCTGCCGGACGGCCTGGCGACGCCGCTGGGCCGGTGGTTCACCGGCGGCCACGAGCTGTCCGGCGGGCAGTGGCAGCGGCTGGCGCTCGCCCGCGGCCTGATGCGCCCGGCGCCGCTGCTGACCGTCCTCGACGAACCGACGGCGAGCCTGGACGCCGTCGCCGAGGCACGGCTGTTCGCCCGGTTCGCGGAGGTGTCCCGCGCCGGACGCGAGGCGGGCGGTGTGACGGTGCTGGTCTCACACCGCTTCTCCACCGTACGGATGGCCGACCTGATCGTCGTCCTGGACCAGGGCCGCGTCGAGGAGGTGGGCGACCACGAGACGCTCCTCCGCGCCGGCGGCACGTACGCCCAGCTGTTCACCCTCCAGGCCCGCGCGTACCTCGACCCGCCGTGAACTATCGCGGTTCCAGGATCGACTTGGTGAGCTGGGCGCGGGCGACCGTGCGGCCGCTCGTCGTCGCGGTCACGGACAGGAACGCGAGCCGCCGGGTACGGCGGTCCACCTGTCCGCGCACCTCGACCCGGTCACCGTCCCTGGCCGCCGCGACGAGCTGCGTGGCGATCGCGTGGGTCACCGCGTCCTCCGCCCCGGACAGTTCGGGGAGCAGCGCCAGGTAGGCGGCCAGCTCGAGCACCGTGCCCAGCGCCGCGGCGTGGAGGGCGCCCCTCCCGTTGCTCGCCAGGCCGTCCACGACGAACCACGCGCCGGCGGCGGGCGCGTCCGGGTCGATGAGCCGGGCACCGAGGGATCGCTGCAACGGGACGTCCAGGGCCGCCGCGGCACGGGCCGCCAGAGCCGCGCCCGTCAGGAGTTCGGCCATCCCCCGATCCTGCCGCCGCCGGGGAAACCCGCGGTGTAGCCCGCTGGACCGGCGGATGACCAGGACGCCGCGCTTGCGTTCGAGCGCGCTCGAACTCCTAGCGTCTCCGGCATGACATCACGAGCAGGGAATCAGCGGACATGGATCATCACCGGCGCGTCGGCGGGCTTCGGGCGCGCCATCGCCGAGCGTGCGGCCGGGCAGGGGGACAACGTCGTGCTGGCCGTACGGCGGCCCGCCTCGGTGGCCGACCTCGCGGCCGCCCACCGCGACCGGGTACTGGTCATCGAGTTCGACGTATGTGACACCGGGCGGGCCGGTGACGTCGTGCGTTCGGCGCTCGACCGGTTCGGCCGGGTGGACGTGCTGGTCAACAACGCCGGACGCGGAGTGGTCGGCGCGGCCGAAGAGGTCGGCGAGGAGGAGCTGCGCGCCTCGCTGGAACTCCACCTGCTGGGTCCGGCGGCGCTCGTACGGGCCGTGCTGCCGTTCTTCCGCGAGCAGAAGTCGGGCACGATCGTGCAGATGAGCAGCCAGGGCGGGCGGATCTCCTTCCCGGGCGTCGGGGCGTACTCCGCGGGCAAGTTCGCACTCGAAGGCTGGTCGGAGGCGCTGGCCGGCGAGGTCGCGCCGTTCGGGGTCCGGGTGATGCTCGTGGAGCCGAGCCGGTTCCGCACGTCGTTCAACGCGCCCGACGTGCTCCGGTTCGCCGGTTCCAGCCCCGTGTACGCCGGGGTGCTGGGGGCCGTCCGCGACGACATGGCCGGCGCCGACGGTGTCCAGGAGGGCGACCCGGTACGGGCCGCGGAGATCATCGTGGACCTGGTCGCCGGCGAGGAACTGCCGCTGCGCCTGCCGCTCGGCCGCGAGGCGGTCGAGCGCATCGGACGGTCCTACCGGCGGGGCCTGGACGAACTCGAACGCTGGGCCCCGACCGCCCACGCCGCCGACTTCCCCGATGCCGCCACGTCGGCCCGGCCGATCTAGGGTGATGACGTGGCCACCGATGATCTGATGTCCCGAGCACTGTCCGCGCTCGACGAGGTCGACGGCCCCATGTCCGTCGAGGTGATCCACCGCCTCGTCGACGCGGGCGACGCGACCGCACCCATGACGATCACCGAGGTCGCCGACCTGCTCGGCATGTCGCCGCACACACTGCGCTACTACGAGCGGGTCGGCCTGGTCACGGTCGACCGCGACGCCGACGGCCACCGCAGCTACGGCACGGGGGCGGTACGGAGACTGGTGTTCCTGACCCGCATGCGCCTGTCCGGAATGGCCATGCGCGACCTGCAGCACTACGTACGGCTGGTCGACGAGGGCGATGACACGGTCCCCGAACGCCTGGACATGCTCCTCGAACACCGCGACACGATCCGCCGCCAGCTGAAGGAACTGACGCTGTCGCTGGCGGCCACCGAATACAAGATCGCCACCTACGGCGGCCACACCGGCACGCGGCAGACCGACTGAGGGTAAGCCGCTCTTCACCATCCTCACCGCTTCGCCAGTCAGATCAGCGTGCCATCACGCTCATCTGGCCTGTTTCGGACCGGCGACCATGTCAACCCGGAAGTGGGACTAAGGGTCAAGAAGGTGCCGAAAGCCCGTATATCGGGGTGCCTCCCGATACGGGCGTCCGCCACCAGAAGGAGATCCATGTCCATCTCGTCGAAACGCGCCGCGGTCATCGGTGCCCTCGCCCTGCTGGGCCTCGGCGCCGTGACCGGCCCCGCCAGGGCGACCGAGGAGACCGGCTGGCGTATCGCCGCGGTCTCACCGACGTACTCCGGCGACGAGTTCCGGGACGTCGCGGCCACGGGCCCCGACGACGCGTGGGCGGTCGGAGAGGGGCCGTGCTGCGGCACGGACGAACGACAGGTCAGCCACTGGGACGGCGCCTCTTGGCAGCCCGTCGCCCTCCCCGCCGTACCGCAGAATGTTCGGTACCCGTCGCTGACCACCGTCGGAGCGTCGTCGGCGAACGACGTCTGGGTGTTCGGGGAGGGCATGGACGGACCCGCGTTCGCCCACCACTGGGACGGCACGGCGTGGCGAACCACCGTGTTCGGCGAGGACAACGGCATCAAGGACAGCGCCGTCATCGGCCCGGCCGACGTGTGGGTGGCCGGGACCAGCACCGCCTACCAGCCGCTCGTTGAGCACTACGACGGCGTCCAGTGGACGAACACTCCTCTGCCGGTCACTCTGTGGGACGTCAACGCCATCAGCGCGAGTGCCGCGGACGACGTGTGGCTGATGGGCTCGGACGGCAGCGGGCCCGTCATGCTGCACTGGACCGGCTCGGAGTGGCACACGGTCGCCCTGCCGCCGCCCCCGTTGGATGCCGGCGTCCGGGTGGCGGCACGGGACGTCCTCGCCGTCGGCCCGCAGGACGCCTGGGCGACCGGGGCCCTCACCCACCAGGGCGTTCTAGCCGGCCCGGTGCTGTGGCACTGGAACGGGCAGGGCTGGAGCCTGGTGGAGCTCGACGCGCCGGATGACTCGCTCAACACGCTGGCCTCCGACGGGGCGGGCGGGGTGTGGGTGGTCTCCTCCGGGCTGCGTCCCGGGGCCGACCTGCTGCACTACTCCGGTGGCGCGCTCACCCGGGAGCTGGCTCCGGCAGAGTCCGGCGCTACCCCGGACGTACGTGAGCTCACGCTGATCCCGGGCACGCGCTCCCTGTGGGGGGCCGGGGCTCTGGTGAACGACGGCGACGCGGCGGCGGTCGTCTACCGCTACGACCCCGCGTCCTGATCCACCCCGTCCACGGACACGAGAGCGGGGGCGTCCGCGCCGGACGCCCCCGCTCTCAACGGTCCGGGGATCAGCCGGGGGTGGTCATCGAGTCGGTGGTGGTCTCCGCCGGGGTCTTGTCCGCGCCGACCACGACGTCCGCGCCCTCGCCGAGCTGGTAGCGCTCGATCGCGCGCTGCAGGACCTCCTGCTTGACCTCGCCGAGGCGGGCCAGGCGGGTCAGCACCGCGAGGGTGATGGACGCCGCGTCCACGTGGAAGAAGCGGCGGGCGGCGGCGCGGGTGTCGGAGAAGCCGAACCCGTCCGTGCCGAGTGACGCGTAGTCGCCCGGCACCCACTGCGCGATCTGGTCGGGGACCGCGCGCATGAAGTCGCTCACCGCCACGATCGGGCCCGGCTGGCCGTCGAGGACGCGCGTGACGTACGGCACGCGCTGGTCGGCCTCGGGGTGCAGGAGGTTCCACTCGTCGGCGGCGATGGCCTCGCGGCGCAGCTCCGTCCACGACGTGGCGGACCACACGTCGGCGGCCACGCCCCACTCCTCGGCCAGCATGCGCTGCGCCTCCAGGGCCCAGCGGACGCCGACGCCCGACGCGAGGATCTGCGCGCCCGGCGCCTCGCCCTCGACCTCCGGCGCCTCGGCGTACCGGTACAGGCCCTTGAGCACGCCGTCCACGTCGAGGCCGGCCGGCTCGGCGGGCTGCTGGTACGGCTCGTTGTAGACCGTCAGGTAGTAGAAGATGTCCTCGCCCTGCGGGTGCTCCTCGCTGGAGCCGTACATGCGCCGCAGCGCGTCCTTGATGATGTGGGCCAGCTCGAACGCCCACGCCGGGTCGTAGTAGACGCACGCCGGGTTGGTCGAGGCCAGCAGCGGCGAGTGACCGTCGTTGTGCTGGAGGCCCTCGCCGGTCAGCGTCGTACGGCCCGCCGTGGCGCCCAGCAGGAAGCCGCGGCCCATCTGGTCGCCCAGCGCCCAGATGCTGTCACCGGTGCGCTGGAACCCGAACATCGAGTAGAAGATGTAGACCGGGATCATGTGCTCGCCGTGCGTGGCGTACGAGGTGCCCGCGGCGATCGCCGAACCCATCGCGCCGGCCTCGCTGATGCCCTCGTGCAGCATCTGGCCCTGCTCGGACTCCTTGTACGACAGCAGCAGCTTGCGGTCGACCGCCTCGTACGTCTGGCCGTGCGGGGAGTAGATCTTCGCGGACGGGAACAGTGAGTCCATACCGAAGGTGCGGTACTCGTCCGGCGCGATCGGTACGAACCGGGCGCCGATGTCCTCGTTCTTGATCAGGTCCTTGAGCAGCCGGACGAACGCCATCGTCGTGGCGACGTTCTGCTTGCCCGAGCCCTTCTTCAGCTCCGCGTACACCGGGTCGCCGGGCAGCTTGAGGGCCTTGGCGCGGTTGTGCCGCTTGGGCAGGTAGCCGCCGAGGGCCATGCGCCGCTCACGCATGTACTGGATCTCGTCGGAGTCCTCGCCCGGGTGGTAGTACGGCGGCAGGTCCGCCTCGAGCGCCGAGTCGGGGATCTCCAGGTAGAGCCGGTCGCGGAACTCCTTCAGCTCGGCCTTGGTGAGCTTCTTCATCTGGTGCGTCGCGTTGCGCGCCTCGAAGTCGGGCCCGAGCGTCCAGCCCTTGATCGTGTGGGTGAGGATCACGGTCGGCTGGCCGACGTGCTCGCGCGCGGACTTGAACGCGGCGTACAGCTTGCGGTAGTCGTGACCGCCGCGCGACAGCTTGCGGATGTCGTCGTCGGTCATGTGCTCGACCATCTTGCGCAGCCGCGGGTCGTCACCGAAGAAGTGCTCGCGGATGTAGTCGCCGGTCTCGACGGAGTACGTCTGGAACTGGCCGTCCGGCGTGGTGTTCATCTTGTTGACGAGCACGCCGTCGACGTCCTGGGCGAGCAGTGGGTCCCAGTCGCGGCCCCAGATCACCTTGATGACGTTCCAGCCGGCGCCGCGGAAGTACGACTCCAGCTCCTGAATGATCTTGCCGTTGCCGCGTACGGGACCGTCGAGCTGCTGCAGGTTGCAGTTGATGACGAAGGTCAGGTTGTCGAGCTCCTCGCGGGCGGCCAGGCCGATCGCGCCGAGCGACTCCGGCTCGGCCATCTCGCCGTCGCCGAGGAAGGCCCACACGTGGGAGCGCGAGGTGTCCTTGATCTTGCGGTTGTACAGGTAGCGGTTGAACCGCGCCTGGTAGATCGAGTTGATCGCGGTGAGGCCCATGGACACCGTGGGGAACTCCCAGAAGTCCGGCATCAGCCGCGGGTGCGGGTAGGAGGACAGGCCGCCGCCCGGGTGGGAGATCTCCTGCCGGAACCCGTCGAGGCTCTCCTGCGGAAGGCGTCCCTCCAGGAACGCGCGCGCGTAGATGCCCGGCGCCGCGTGGCCCTGGATGAAGACCTGGTCGCCGGACTCGCCGTGGTCCTTGCCGCGGAAGAAGTGGTTGAAGCCCACCTCGTACAGGGAGGCCGCCGAGGCGTACGTCGCGATGTGGCCGCCGACGGAGAGCTCGGGGCGGTTCGCCCGCGACACCATGATCGCGGCGTTCCACCGGATGTACGCGCGGATGCGGCGCTCGACGTACTCGTCGCCGGGGAACCACGGCTCGCGCTCGGGCGAGATCGTGTTGATGTAGTCGGTGCTGCGCAGGCCGGGCACGCCCACCTGCTGCTCACGTGCGCGCTCCAGGAGGCGCAGCATCAGGTAGCGGGCGCGACTGCGGCCCTCCGTCTTGATGACGGTGTCGAGCGACTCCAGCCACTCCCGGGTCTCATCGGGGTCGATGTCCGGAAGCTGACTGGGGAGGCCGTCGCTGATGATCGAAAAGCGCTGGCGTCCGGAAGCCACGGGGTCCCCTTCTTACTCACCCAGGTGCAGGTCTGGATCGTCGGTTGTCCAGACCATCGTCGTACGTCGTGCCCGTTAACGCATCTCTACCCCCGGGTAACCGTAGTGCCCTCGCTCCCGGCCGGGGCGTAGCGCCGTGTGGAGAGCCCGTACTCAGGGGATACCCGCCGTCAGGAGGTGAAACGACCGTCGCGCCCGGACCCGGATCGATCTTTCCCAGACCACACCCGGACAGCCGTGCGGGACAGGTAGACAGAGGCACATGAGAACCGAAGTGATCCGGGTGGCCACCGGCAGCCGCGACACCGTTCAGGACATCACCGGCGAGTGCGCGGACTTCCTCGGCCGGACCGGCGCGCGCGACGGGCTGCTGCACGTCTTCGTGCCGCACGCGACGGCGGGGATCGCCCTGATCGAGCTGGGTTCGGGGAGCGATGTGGACCTGCTCGACGCGATGCGCGCGCTCCTGCCCAAAGACGACCGATGGACCCATTCCCATGGGTCACTCGGACACGGCAGGTCACACGTGATGCCGGCGCTCGTCCCGCCGTACGCCACGATCCCCGTCGTGGAGGGGAAGATGGCCCTTGGGACCTGGCAATCCGTGGCCGTCGTCGACCTCAACGTGGACAATGTCGTGCGCAACGTACGGCTCAGCTTCATTGACGGCGGTTGACACGGGTGGACGGGTTTGCTCACATGCGGGCAAGACACTTGCGCGCGGGGTGGTCCGGCGTGTGAACTGTCCGGCAATGCCGCACCTCACGAGCGGCAGACAATGATCATCGTGGCCCGGCATACGGCCCCGACACAGGGAGGACGTTCGTGAGCGCGACCGCGGGTCAGGCGCAGAGCAGCCTGGCCGAACGGCTCGGTATCAAGCCGAGCCAGGTGGTGCAGGAGATCGGCTACGACGACGACTGCGACGAGGAGCTGCGCAGCTCCATCGAGGAGGTCTCGGAGAACGAGCTGGTCGACGAGGACTACGACGACGTGGTCGACGTCGTGCTGCTGTGGTGGCGCGACGACGACGGTGATCTGTTCGACGCTCTGTCCGACGCGCTCACCACGTTGGCGGACGGCGGCCACATCTGGCTGTTGACGCCGAAGGCAGGGCGCGACGGCCACGTGGAGCCCAGCGACATCGGCGAGGCCGCCCAGACGGCCGGTCTGTCGCAGACGAGCAGCATCAGCGCGGCCCGCGAGTGGTCCGGCACCCGCCTGGTGACGCCCAAGGCACGGCGTTGACCCACCTCGCACTGGGGGATCGTCATCACTCGCGGCATCCGCGAGTCTCCTGACCGCCTCTTCGGTACCGGGTGGCAGACTGGCGCTTGCGTCCGAAAATCCGTTGAGAGGTTACAGAACATGGCGATTGAGGTTGGCGACGCCGCACCGGACTTCGAGCTGAAGGACCAGCACGGCACGCCGGTGAAACTTTCGGACTTCAAGGGGAAGAAGACCGTCGTCCTGGTCTTCTATCCGCTGGCGTTCAGCGGCATCTGCACGGGGGAGCTCTGCACGATCCGCGACGAGCTCCCCACGCTGGGCGGTGACGACGTCCAGGTCCTGGCGGTCTCCGTCGACTCGGTCTTCGCCCACCGCGCCTGGGCCGAGAAGGAGGGCTACGAGTTCCCGCTGCTCTCCGACTTCTGGCCGCACGGCGACGTGGCCAAGGCGTACGGGATCTTCAATGAGGACGCGGGCCTCGCCCAGCGCGGCACGTACATCATCGACAAGGACGGCGTGGTCCGGTGGAAGGTGGAGAACGCCATTCCGGACGCCCGTGACATCGACGAGTACCGCAAGGCGCTCGCCGAAATCTCGTAGTCTCCTGCGGCCGGACCCGTCCCACGGCGGGTCCGGCCCCGGACACTCTGGAGGGGCCATGCCCTGCTATCGCTGCGGGGCCCGGCAGACCGACCCGATCCGCGGCGCGAGCCCCTGGAAACGCGGGGTCCGCGACGAACGTCAGGTCCTGGTCTGCCCCGGATGCCAGACCATCGACGGCTGGGCCGGCGACCTAGACCACTGCACGGCCTGCCACTCATCGGTCCTGGTATGCCGCCTCGGCGAGATCGAGTGCCGCGACTGCGGCCACGTACGCACCGCAGAACGCACCGGAGACACTCTGGTCACCTCCGGAGCCCCAGGCCTGTCAGAGGAGGTCGAAGCGGCCCTGAGCCGCGTCCTCCGCCGACGAGCCGCCCCGACCTGACCCGAAGAACCCGTTCGGTTTGCCAGGCAGCCCGTTGATTTCGGTAGGCTTTCCCGGTCACCGGAACTCCGGTAGCGGGCGCATAGCTCAGTGGTTAGAGCACTGGTCTTACAAACCAGGAGTCGCTGGTTCGAATCCAGCTGTGCCCACCCCTTGATCGACCTGCGAAACGGCGCCTGACCTGCGGCTAAGCGGTCAGGCGCCGTTGGTGTGAGGTCCGGCCGTCTCCGGCTGTGACCGGCTCTCGGCGGCGCTGGCTGGACCGTGCCGCCCCGGCCTCGGTTCAGAACGCGTATGGCCCGAACCTGCCCCATGCCACAATGGCGGCCAGGATCAGCAGTACTCCGCTGGGCGCCAGCGCCTGGAGCTCTCCGCGCCGCAGGTGCATCACCGCAGCGCCGGTCATGATCAGCGCCAGCCCGGTTGCGGCGAGCGGGACCAGAATCGGCGTGACGTTGACCGCGGCGGGCAGGATCACGCCGATCGCGCCCAGTACCTCCAGCGCACCGATCGCGTTGGGAGCC
The DNA here is from genome assembly GCF_030269445.1 of Actinoallomurus iriomotensis. Classification (GTDB taxonomy): domain Bacteria; phylum Actinomycetota; class Actinomycetes; order Streptosporangiales; family Streptosporangiaceae; genus Actinoallomurus; species Actinoallomurus iriomotensis. The sequence goes on along the minus strand of NZ_BSTJ01000008.1, from coordinate 379,201 downwards.
CAGCGCGGTGCGTCCTGGGCCCAGTCCTGAGCGGCGATGTATTTCTCGCGTGACAGGGCCAGCTTGAAGATCCCGGAGAAGAGGAAGGCCGCGGCGAGTAGTGCGGCGATGACCCAGAGAACGATGTTCATGATTTCCCCTCGGCAGAAGGAGCGTGCGTACGGGAGTTGGCCAGGTGGCCGGATGGGGGGAGGACGTCGGCCAGGGGGTGACGTCAGGGGAGGAATGTGGTCAGTGTCTTTGTGAACCAGTCGGGGTCTTCTTCGGCGACGAAGTGTCCTGTCGGGGCGACCGCGCTCTGGAGGTTGTCGGCGTGGGGGGCCAGGGCCTGGACGGTGGCGGTGCCGGAGTGGGTGGAGCCGATGGCCAGGACGGGCATGGGGAGATTGCGCTGGGCGAGCAGAGCGCGGTTGTCCCGGCCGTCGTCCAGGAGGGTGCGGTAGTGCTCGAAGCCGCCGCGCAGCCGTTCGCGGCCGCTGTATGCCTGGGCGTAGGCGGCGAGGTCGTGGTCGCTGAAGGTGCCGGGGTTGGACATGGCGGTGAACGTGGCGGTGAAGAACTCCAGTTCGTGGCCATCGAAGAGCATTTCGGGAATGTGCGGGGTCATGAAGAAGCCGAAGTGCCACATGCCGCCCTCGGCGACGTTCATCGCCTCTTCCAGGCCGAGGCCGGGCAGGATGGAGTCGACCAGGATCAGATGGGAGACGTCCTCGGGATGGGCGGCGGCCCAGGCAAGGGCGACCATGGAGCCGATGTCGTGGCCGGTCACGGCTACAGGGCCGGTGAGGTTCAGGGCTGCGAGGATGCCGCGTAGGTCGTCGGCCTGGTTGGTCTTGGCGTAGCCGCCCTCGGGTCGGTCGCTGCCGCCGGTACCGCGCAGGTCGGGTACGACGACGGTGTGCCGGTGGGCCAAGGCGGGCATGACGCGGGCCCAGGCGCGGGAGGTCTGGGGCCAGCCGTGCAGTAGCACCAGGGCCGGTCCGCTGCCTCCGACGGCGACCGACAGGCGGGTGCCGTTGGTCTCGATCCGCTGACGGGAGAAGCCGTCGGGAAGCCAGTCGGCAGTGCTCATGAGAAGCCCTTTCATCGAAGACAAGTGGTCAAGAGGTGTGGTGGGAGGGCCGCGTTGAGGCGGCTTCGGGTAGAGGGCTGCGCCAGCGCAGGTGAGGATGTAGCGGTGGCGCAGCCGTGGTCACGCCCCGGGGATGGCGAGCCGACGCAGGCGTTCCTCGCCGATCATGGTCAGCATGTCGGCGTGCTGGGGCTGCCAGCCCAGGTCGTGCTGTGCGCGGATGGCGCGGATGCGGCTGGAGGCGGCCATGACGAGGGCACCGAATTCGCCCCACACGCTGCCGGCCTCCTCGAGGGTGAGGCTGCGTGCTGTCACTCCGAGGTCGGCGGCGACGCGTTCGGCGATCCAGCGGTTGGGGGTCTCTCCGGCCACCGCGTGGTACAGCCCACCGGGCCGGCCCTTTTCGAGGGCGAGGGTGAACAGGCGGGTCACGTCGTCGATGTGGACGTGACTGTAGGTGTTCAGGCCCTGACCGACGTAGCAGGCCGCGCCTGTCCCGGCGACCGACTGATAGACCATCGACAGGTGGCCATGGTCTCCTGGCCCCCAGATCAGACCGGGCCGGATGACCATCGCGCGCAGCCCGTCTTGAGCGGCGGCCAGGACGGTGTCCTCGGCGGCCTTGCGGAAGTCGGCCAGGGGTTCGGGCGTGAACTGGTCGTCCTCGGCGAAGACGTCTGGGCTCCAGGCTCCTGCGGTGCGCTGCAGTAGCACTCCGCTGCCGGACAGGAAGATCAGCGTCTTGTCTGTGCCGGCCAGGGCCCGGGTGAGGTCCTGGACGGTGGCGGATTCCTGTTCCGGACCGGCTTGGGCGGCATAAATGACCGCGTCGGCGACGTGTGCCGCCTCGACGACGGCGGGTCGGCGCTCGTCAAGGTCTCCCGACGCAGGGATGATGCCCTGTGCGGTGAGGCTGGCGGCTGCGGTTTCGGCGCGGGCCAGACCGATGACGGTGTGGCCTTCGGCGGTAAGGTGCCGGGCCAGGGCGCCGCCGACGAAGCCGGTGGCACCGATGATGAAGATGTTCATGACGGGCTTCCTCAGGAGGGCAGGGCGCTCAGCTCGCCGCCGTCGGCGTACAGGATGGCGCCGTTGATGTAGGAGCTGGCCGGGCTGATCAGGAACGAGACGATCTCGGCGATCTCGCTGGGGTCTCCGGCGCGGCCGCGGGCGTTGGTCTTGTCCAGCATCGCGGTGTGTTCGCCGAGCATCGCCTTGGTGCCCTCGGTGTGCACGGGACCGGGCGAGACGGTGTTGACCCGCACACCGGACGGGCCGAACTCGGTCGCCCAGTAGCGGGTGAGGATCTCTGCTCCCGCCTTGGAGGCGCCGTAGGCGGCGCCGACGGGGGCGGGCATGCGGGCCGCGCTGGAGCCGACGATCACGATCGAGCCCTGCCCACGCTCTGCCATGCCCGGTGCCAGCGCGCCAACGAGCAGGAACGGGGCCCGCGTGTTGACCGCGACGTGCCGGTCGAAGCTCGCGGCGTCACTCGCCGCGGTCGGGACGAACTCATACAAGCCCGCACTGTTGACCAGGATGTCCACGGCTCCGGCCTCGGCGGCCAGGCGGAGCACGTCATCCGCATCGGCGAGGTCGGCAGCGACGAAACGGGCGTTACCGTCTTCCGCCGCGATCTCCTTGACAAGGGCTTCGCCACGAGTCTGATCGCGGCCATGCAGGACAACGTCCGCGCCTTGACGGGCCAGGCTCTGCGCGACGGCCTTGCCAATGCCTGACGTCGCTCCGGTCACGAGTGCGGTACGGCCCTGCAAGGCGGTGCTGACGCTCATGGTGATCTTCCTTGCTGTCGTGTTCTCGGCGCGCGGGACGGGCGATGCCCTGCGCGCTTTCGAAATCAATCTATGCGGCAGATGTTCTGTTGGCAAGAACATCTGCTGAGCAGCATATGCGATAGGATGTGTGGGTGAGCGCATCCACGTCCGGGAACCAGCAGCCGCGTGACGAGTCGGAAAGCCTGACACTGGAGACCGACCTGGGCTGGGCGATTCGCTTGGTCTCTGCGGCCTTCCGTCGCGTCGCCACCGAGTCCGTCACGGAATTGCCCGGCGGAGCCCGCGGTTACCTGGTCCTGGTCGCGCTGGCCGGCGGCAGCGAGCCGCCTTCACAGCTCGCCCTGGCAAAAGAGCTGAGCCTCGACCGCACCGTCACGACCTACCTGCTCGAAGCCCTCGAAGCCGACAACCTGGTAGCCCGCAAACCCGACCCCCGCGACCGGCGCGCACGCCAGGTCCTCATCACCGACGCCGGACGCGCCCGCCTCGCGCAGGTGCGCCAGAGCCTCGGCGCAGCCGAAGCGCGCCTCCTTGCCGACCTCGACCCCAAGGACACCGCACAACTGCGAACACTGCTGGCCCGCGTCGCGCAGACCGCTCAACGCGAAGTCGCCGCTCCCGACGAAACAGAGTGCTAAATCGTTTCCGCCGCGGCGTCGTCGGTAAGCGCCGCATACAGCGCGGCACATCGCGGAACTTCCCGCGGAGCGCTTAACCAAGACGCCGATCGCTCGCAGGTACGCCTGCGAGCGCCCATCGACATCCATCAGGGTGCCCTTGATGATGGCGGAGCTCTCCGTTTTCGTCGCCGGATGCCTCCAAGTGTCGGGCCTGGCGGAGCGGCACAGGCCGGAGCGGCATAGGCCGGCGCGACCGAGGTGGTTTTCTCCCGGCCGGCTCTTGCGGCGAGGCTGACCAGCACGGAGCCGGAGGTTCCCGGGCCAGGTCGTCGGCATGTGGCGGCGTCAGCCGGTCTTGCCCCAGTGGTCGTAGTAGGTGATCTCCTGTACCGGTGGCCGCGCGCCGGGTGAGAACGTGGTTGTTGTGGTGTAGCCGACCGCGAGGAGCGACACCTGGGTGACGCCGTCGGGAATTCCCAGCAGCTTGGCCACATCGGACTCGTGCTCGGCAAGGTGGTAGCCCACGATGCTGCTGCCGAGCCCCCGCGAACGCAGTGCCAGCTGCAGGCTCCACAGCGCCGGGTACACCGAGCCGTAGAACGCGGAAAGCACGGCGTTTCCCCCGGCCGGTCGGCCGGAAAGGCAGGGCAGCAGCACATACACCGGGATCCGCTCCAGCATGTCAAGCGGGTACCGGCCGGATGCGAGGGTGCGCGGCGGCGCCAGGTGGCCGTACTTCGCCTGTGACTTCTCGCCGGCCGCCCGGATCATCCCGGCCAGCTGGTTCTTCAGGTGCTGGTCGCGAATCACCAGCCAGCGGAAGCCGTCGGCGAACGCGCCGGCGATGGGCGCCTGCTGCGCGATGCTCAGGCATTCGGTCAGCACTTCGGGTTCCACCGCGCGAGACGTTGACCAGGGACAAGGTGCTCGCCGCCGCGCTGCGGCTGGCGGACACACACGGCCTTGCCTGGCTATCGATGCGCAAGCTCGCCGCGGAACTCGGTGTCGAGGCAATGTCGTTGTACAACCATGTGGCCAGCAAGAGCGATCTGCTGGACGGCATGGCATCCCGCGTATTCGAACTGATCGAGCTACCCGATCCGGCGCTGCCGTGGCCGGACCGGATCCGGGCGCTCGGCGTCGGCGCGCACAACACGTTCAGCGCCTATCCCGTCGTGGTCGGCGCGCTGGCATCGGACCAGGCCAACCCGCGCTCGATCGGCGCGCTGCGGCTCATCGACGCGCTGCTCGGCGCGCTGCTGGACGCCGGCCTCGATGAGCGCGCCGCGGCGCAGCGGTATCGGTCGCTGCTCGGCCTGCTGTTCGGCCTCGTACTGTCCGATTCGATGACCGCGGCAGGCGATCGGCCCGAGCGTGACGCACCGATCGCGGACTGGTTCGGCCGCATTGCCACCGCCGACGCGCTGCCCAGCCTGCACCGCGTCCTGCCGGCGCTGCTGGACCAGAACTGCGCCCCGGACGTGGAGCAGGAGATCGAATTCTTCATCGCCGGGGTGCGATCGGTGGCGCGGACACGCCGGAAACAAGCGGGCCGCGGCAAGCAGCGCTGACCAATGGCCAGAGCGGCCTTCGGCGAAGCCATCTTCTGTTCAGGGACCGCTGCTGCTGTCGGAAAGCGCATCCGTCGCATCGGAATACGTCAAGTTCACTGACCAGACCCACATAGTCGGCTGCCTCTGCTCGCGGTCCTGCTATCTGCGGGACGACTTCAGTCCCTTCCATCCGCCGACGTCACGTTGTCATGAGGGCCAGGCCGACCGCTGCCGATCGGAAGCCGCGATGAAGCCCTCTCTGCCAGACCGGGTCTTCGACCTGCGGTCGCCGCCCGGCGGGCCACCGGCCGAGGTAGGTCGCGATCTCGACGGGCGCGGTCTCGCAGGAGTGTCGCGAGTCCGGGCCGGAGCACGGTGGCCTGCGGGGATCGGTGTGGCCGAGCAGGCATCGGACTCGCGCAGGGGCACGCCGGCCTCGATGGCCAGGTCCGCGCAGGCGTCGCGCAGGGCGCGCGGGGTGAGGTCCGGGCCGGCGGCGCGTCCGGCGAGGCGGACGGTGCGGAACACCTGCGAGTCGGCGACGCGCCGGCCGTTCCGCGTCGCCACGATCGGGCCTTCCGCGCGCCCGCCGGCCGCCCGGCCGATGGCCCGTGCGACGCCAGGAGGCAGGACCAGCCGCCGGGTTCCACCGCGGCGCGTCACGGTCAGCGTCCGGCGAGCGTGCGTGCTCCGGCCCCGGGGCTTCCGCGTCCCTGCCCGGTGAGTCTGGGGCGGCCGCGGCATGGCCGCGTGGATCGCGACCGGCTCTGCCTTACGCGGGCGGGGTATCTCGACCTTCGAGCTCCGGCCGATGGCGCAGACCTGATCCGCCTGCCGGTCGGATCGAACATCGCCAAGTCCTTGGAGGACTGATTAACGAATATGAGAGAGCAGGCTGACCAAGGGCGCGCTCGGCCGCGAAGCCGCAGGTCAACATAGCAACTGGACACCGTTCGTGAACCACCACCAGCACCTCGGCACCCGCTCCGCGTTTCAGCAGGTCGGGTTCTGGTAGGCGCGAACGGTCGCGCGAGGAGCGCCGAGTGCACGCGAGATTCCGCGAGCGGCCGCCCGTACCGTGGGGGCCAGGGCGTGCGGACGGGCGTTGTCGGTCTGGACGACGAGAGAGACGGACGCGACGACGGTATCGTCCGGGCCGAAGATCGGCGCGGCGACCGACACAGCGTCCTTGGTGACCTGCCGGGAGCTGACCGCGTAGCCGTCCCTGCGCACGTCGGCGAGGACGCGGCGCAGGCGGCCCGGATCGACGATCGTTTCGTCGGTGAAGCGCCGCAGCGGCGCGCCGAGGACCTCCTCCTGTACGTCCGCGGGAGCGTAGGCCAGCAGCACGAGGCCCACGCCCGTCGCGTGCAGGGCGAAACGGCCGCCGACGCGGGTCAGCACGCGTACGGCCGCGCGGCCCGCGATGCGCTCGACGTACAGCACCTCGGTGCCCTCGCGCACTGCCAGCTGCACGTTCTCGTGGGTGACCTCGTAGAGATCTTCGAGGAACGGCATCGCGTGCTCGCGAAGGCCCAGCCCGCGCGGCGCCAGGGATCCGACCTCCCACAGCCGCAGCCCGATCTGGTAGCGCCCGTCGGGTCGGCGTTCCAGGGCGCCCCAGTCGAGCAGCTCGGCCGCCCGCCGGTGCGCGGTGGCCAGCGAGACGCCGGACCGCTGGGCCAGCTCGGTCAGGGTGAGGGCGGGAGTGGACGGGGTGAACGCCCCCAGCAGGCACAGGACCTTGCTGGTGACGGATCGGCCGGGCTCACTCCCCATGCCACTCCTCCTATCCGAGTCCGTGGCAGCTGCCCCCCCTGGTGCGCGTCAGAGTTCCAGCACGAGGCGGGGGGACCGGGCGCGCGACACGCAGATCATCATCGTGTCGCACGCCGCGCGCTCCTCCTCCGTCAGCAGCGAGTCGTGGTGGTCGGGCTCGCCGTCGAGCACGGTGGTCTCGCAGGTGCCGCAGGTGCCCTCGCGGCAGGACGACAGGATCTGGAGACCGGCCTGCTCCAGGGTCTCCAGGATCGACCGGTCGGGAGGGACGACGAACGTCGTGCCGGACAGCGCGAGCCGGACCTCGAAGCTGGTACGCGGGCCGGTGTCCTCGATCGCCTTGAACCGCTCGACGTGCAGGGATCCGGAGGGCCAGGTCGCGCACCGGTCCTCGACGGCGGCCAGCAGAGGCTCGGGGCCGCAGCAGTAGACCGCCGTGCCGGGGCACGGCTCGCCGAGTAGGGGGTCCAGGTCCAGCAGACCGGTCTCATCCTGCGGGCACACCTCCACCTGGCTTAGTGGACCCAGCTCAGGGAGGAAGGCCATCGAGGCCCGCGTACGGCCACCGTACACGAGCCGCCAGGCGGCGCCGCGTGACCGTACGGCGGCGATCATCGGCAGGAGCGGGGTGATGCCGATGCCGCCCGCGATGAACAGGTACCGAGCGGCGGGCACGAGCGGGAAGTTGTTCCGTGGTTCGCCGACCGTGACGACGTCGCCCTCGGCGAGGTCGTCGTGGACGGCACGCGACCCGCCCCGGCCGCCGGGCTCGCGCAGCACCGCGACCTGCAGGGACGATCGGTCGGCCGGGTCGCCGCACAGGGAGTACTGCCGGATGAGGTCCGATCCCAGCTCGACGTCGACGTGCGCGCCCGGCTCCCACCCGGGTACGGGGCCGCCGTCCGTACGGCGCAGTGTCAGCATCACCACCCCGTCGGCCACGGTCTCCTTGCGCGCCAGCACCATCGGCAGGTCGGTGGTCATCGCGTCCCGGCCAGGTCCCGTGCCGGTGCCGGGGCGGTGGCGTGATGCCCCTCGGGATGGGCGAGCAGCCATTCCCACAGCTCGACCGGGTCCTCGGCCTCGTGCTCGGCGCCGCAGTGGCAGACCCCGACCAGCCGGTCGGTGCCCAGCCGCCAGTGCACGCGGTAGACCCGGTCCCCGCTCAGCACGGCGACGCGGCTCATGCCGGCTCCTTCACCGGAGAGGCGGCCATCCGGGCCAGGATGCGGCGCGCGGCCAGGCCACCGGTATCGATGTTGATGCTGAGCTCCTGGTACCCGTCGGCCTCGGCCGCGATGACCTTCTCCAGGATGTTCAGCGCCGCGACGTCCTGCAGGACGACGGCTCGGTTGCTGTCGTGGAGGAAGCCCGAGACCTTCGCGTCCTCCAGGGCGAAGTCGCGGGCGACCGCCCAGAAGTCGTGCGTGCTGTGCTCGGTCTCCGGCGTGATCGCGTACACGACCTCCACGTGAAAGGCGTCCGGGTCGGTGCCGTCGTCGTTCGGCAGCACGCCGGCCGGGGCGATGCGGCTGTGCAGCAGGTACAGGCACGGCGGGCGGTACTCGATGTCCTGCCAGCGCGTGATCCGACCCTTGATCCCGGTCGACTCGGCGTAGAAGGGCGGGCAGGCGGCGTCGGCCATGCGGCGGCTGACGTAGATGACGCCCTTCTCGTCGTCGACCTCGGTGGTGATGGGCGTCTCGGCGACCTCGGGCGTGCCGATGTACCCGCCGTGCAGGTACGTCTCGTGCGACAGGTCGAGCAGGTTGTCGACCAGCAACCCGTACCGCGCGGCCAGCGGCTCCATCCCCCGCACGGTCGTGTACGCGGGGTCGGCCAGCCACGGCGCCCGCGGGATCAGGTCGGGATCGGCGAGGTCACGCGAGCCGATCCAAACCCAGACGAACGAGTCCTGCTCCACCAGCGGGTACGACGCCACCCGCGCCGTACGCGGGATGCGTTTCTGGCCGGGCACGAACACGCATGATCCGGACGTGTCGTAGGTGAAGCCGTGGTAGCCGCAGACGATCGTGTCGCCGTCGCGACGGCTCTGCGACAGAGGGAAGCGCCGGTGCACGCACCGGTCCGCGAGCGCCACCGCCGTACCGTCCTCGGCGCGGAAGAACACCAGCGGTTCACCGCAGACCGTACGAGCGAACAGGTCGGTGCCGATCTCGTCGGCGTAGGCCGCGACATACCACTGGTCGCGCACGAAACTCGAAATCACGTCCCGCTCCTCGAAGATGCCGGAAAGGTGCCCATACAGTGACCTATGCGCCCACCTCGCGAAATAGAGGTTTTCAGTGGCTGAAAAATTACGGGCCTGCTGGGCGACCCACGGCCCGGTCGGGTTCGCCGTTGGTGCCGGCCGCGTTCTTACGCGGCCACTGGGCCAGTCAGGAAGTCAGCTCGTCGAGGTACACGGCGACCTCGGCGACCAGCCGTTCTGGACGCTCACGCGCGACGAAGTGCCCCTCGTCCTCGAACAGCACAGCCTTCGCGCGCGGAACGCTGCGGGCGGCCCGTAGCGCCGACTCGGGCGAGATGACGCCATCGCGCATCCCGGCGAGGATGAGCACGGGAACGTCGATGGTCCGCAGGATCGCGCTGAGTTCTTCGTTGGTCTTGGCCTCGGGGAACGGCATGCCCTGGTTGATCTGGGCCTCCTCGGCGCTGTACTCCAGGTGGCGCCGCATGAGCGAGGCGATGGTCTCCTCCCGGAGCGCGGCCCGTTCCGGCGTGTCCGTGGAGCCCCCGAGGATGCGGAACTGCTTCTCGATGACGTCCCTGTTCCCGCGGTTCTCGACAACGGCGCGGCGGCCCGCCGAGGAGGACGTATCACCATCGCGGTCGTGCGGGGTGCCCACCACCGAGATGAGCGCTTTCAGCCGCCGCGGATGGCGCCGCGCCAGATGCCAGCCGATGCCGCCGCCGTGCGAGACACCGGTGTAGACGAACCGGGACACGCCCAGATGGTCGGCGAAGGCGATCACGTCATCGGCCCATTGGCCGAGCCATCCCTGCTCCGGCGCCGCCCGCAGATGGGTGGAACGGCCGAACCCGCGCGCCTGGATGGTGAACACGTGGCAATTCGTCGGCCCGTTCGCGAGCACAGCCGGGTACCCGTCGAACCCGGAGGCACTGGACAGGACGACTTCGTCACCGCTCCCGTATTCGTCGTACCAGAGCTGCACGTCGTTCGTTTCGAAAATGGGCATGAGAACCTCCGTAGTAGCCCGAATTCAGCATGCGGGGAACAGCGTCAGCGCGCGCTGCTCGGCCGCGACCAGCAGCGGCTCCACCTCCGGCCAGAGCAGGAAGCCCTGAGCGAGCAAGGCCAGGCAGCTTTCCCGGTAGCGGTTGAGGTAGTCCTCGGCGGTCGGGTACCTGGCATTCAGCGACTCGGCGGAGAACGGCGTCATGTTCCCGGCCAGCCAGGTCATCGCCGCCGGCTCGATCGTCGGCATCCACGGTGAGGGCCGGCATGCCCCAGGCACTGGTGTGCTGTGCGGGTGGTATCGCGCGACCGGTGTGGAGATCCACGGGGTGCGGATACCTCCCAGGACGTTGCCGTGTTCGTCCCGTGCGAGGGACACCGCGTCCCCGTGGCGTTCCCCGTCGAACACGAAGCGGTCCGCGTGCGGCGGCGCCTGGCCTTCGGCGACCCACCGGTCCAGAAGGGAGAAGACGGCGCGGGCGACGAAATCCAGCCGGGCGTCACTCCTCATCTCCACGATCCGCCGGCTCGGGACCGGCAACCCGCGGCGGCGGTACTGCTCCTGGTTGGTGTTGACCTGATCCGGGCCGGTGCTGTCGTGCGAGGTACCCGCCACCTGATACAGCCGGTACCGGTCGGCCGGATCGTCGCCGTCCGGACGCAGGACCGGGCCATGGGTTTCGGACTCGACCTCACTGAGTAGTTCGATCACGGGCGCGTCTTGCCCGCCGATGGTGCGCCGACCGTCCCCCATACCGGGCAGGCCGGTGTCGTCCGACAGACCGGGGTAGCCCGCACCCGCCGCTCCTCCCGAGGAGATGCCGACGACGTAACCGTCGAAGACGGCCGCACCGCCGGGCAGCCGCCGGCGTTCGTGAAAGCCCTCGCCGAGGAATACCCGGCAGAAGCTGCCGGTCATCGACCAGCCCGAGAGGTAGGCGCGGGCGATGTCCGGTCCCTCGTCCCACAACCCGGCGGCGCGTGTGCGCAGCGCGGTGACGATGTCCGCGACGATGTCGTAGCGCAGGCTGGGCGTGGGGATCGAGAGCTCGCCGTACCGGACCGGGTCGAACTCCGTCCGCATGGATTCGGCGATGCGCGGCTCCTGAGTGATGCCCACCCAGGCCGCGCCGGTACGCATGATCCACGGGTGCAGCACGCGCCATGTGTTGGCCGTGTCGTACTCGGGATGCAGCGGTTCGGCCTGCACCACGCCGTTGAACCGCACCGGGTCCGCGGGTCGGCGGACGAGAACCCGGGTCGTGTAGGGGACGTCGGTATCGGCCGGCACCGCGCGCAGGTCGGCGTCATAGGTCCACGCGGTCGCGGTGCCTGTGACCAGGTACTCGTCTTCGCGGTACCCGGCGGAGGCGAGGTCGACGCCGAAGCCGGTTCCGGGGATCCGGGCGGCTCCGAGCGGCAACGAGCCGGCGGATGTCTCGAGCGGACGGGCGCGGAGGACTGTCATTTCGATCCTTCGGTCGTCGTCGACCGCGACTCGCGGGGGATATCGTCCTCGGCGTCCGGCGGAAGTTCGCCATAGCGGTGGCACGCGACGGCGCCGTCGACACCGGTGGGTCGTAGCACCGGTCGTTCCTGGAAGCACCGGTCCACGGCGAACCGGCAGCGGTGCGCGAACGGGCACGAGTCCCCGAGGGGCGCCGCGCCCCTGGGCTCGATCCGGTAGCTCGCACGCAGTTCACGCCGTTGTCGTTGCCGCAGCGGGTCGTGTACGGGGGCGGCGGCGAGCAGAACCCGCGTGTAGGGGTGCTGGGGCGACTGGACCACGGATGCGGCGCTGCCGGTCTCCATGACGCGTCCCCGGTAGAGGACCAGGACGCGGTCGGAGACGTGCTCGATGACGCTCAGGTCGTGGGAGATGAACAGATAGCTCACCCCCAGTTCGCGCTGGACATCGGTGAGGAGGTTGAGTATCTGTGCCTGGACGGACAGATCCAGGGCGCTGACGGCCTCGTCGCAGACGACGAGCCGGGGACGAACGATGAACGCCCGCGCGATCGCGATCCGTTGCCGCTGGCCGCCGGAGAACTGTGCGGGATAGCGGGAAGCGGCATTCTCCGGCAGTCCGACCCGGTCGAGCATTTCCGCCACCTGCCGGCGTACGTCTCCCGTCCCGCCGCGCTCCCGCCGTAGCCTGGCCACGAGCGGCTCGGCGACGGTGTAACCCACCGTCTTGGTCGGGTCCAGTGAGCTGACCGGGTCCTGGAAGACGACCTGTATGTCGGTGATCGGCTTGCGTCGCCGTACGCGACGCGGATCCAGTTCGCTGCCCTCGAAGCGTACGGTGCCGGCCGTGACGGGGGCGATCCCGAGGATCGCCTTGGCGATCGTGGACTTTCCGGAGCCCGACTCACCGACCACGCCCAGCGTTTCGCCGGGAGCGACGGTCAAATCGACGGAGTCGACGGCACGGAAGCGCTGGCGCCGCCTGCCCGGATAGTCGACGCACAGCCGCTCGACCTGAAGCAACGGGTCGGTCTTCATCGGCGTGCCTCCCCGCCCAGCAGGGTGTCCACCCTGAGGCAGCGGGAGAGCCGCCCTTCGGATATGTCCTTGACGGGTATCGCTCCTTCCGTGCATCCCGGCTGCGCGAGGTCGCACCGGCTCGCGAAGCGGCAGCCGGCCGGCCAGCGCTGTGGCGTGGGAACGGAGCCGGGAATGGCCTGGATCCGCTCTCCGATGTGGGTGTTCTCCGGGCTGGACAGCAGCAGGGCCCGCGTGTAGGGATGTGCCGGCCGGTCGAAGACCGCGCCGGCCGGCGCGGTCTCGACCACCTGGCCGGCGTACATGACCACGACTTTCGTGCAGACGTCGGCGACGACGCCCCAGTCGTGTGTGACCAGCAGGATCGCCATGTTGTTCTGCTGCTGCAGCGAGCGCAGCAGGTCGAGGATCTCCGCTTGCACGGTCACGTCGAGAGCCGTGGTGGGCTCGTCGGCGATGAGCAGTTCGGGGCGGCCGGCGATCGCCATCGCGATCGCGACCCGCTGGGCCATCCCGCCCGAGATCTGGTGAGGGAACCGGCGGGCGACGGCCTCGGGGTCGGGGATTTCGACCATGCGCAGCAGCTCGATCGCGCGGGCGTGCGCCGCCTTGCCCTTGATCCCGTCGACTGCCCGGACGACCTCCGCGACCAGGGACCCGATGCGGAAGGAGGGGTCGAGCGCGGCCATCGGTTCCTGCGAGATCATGGCGATCCGGCGGCCGCGCAGCTTACGGAACGCGCGCTGGTCCAGATCCTGCACCGGGCTGCCGTCGAAGACGACCCGTCCCGAGGTGATCTGGCAGTTGCCGGGGAGCAGCCCGATCACCGCGCGCGCCGTCATCGTCTTGCCGCTGCCCGACTCGCCGACCAGGCCGACGGTCTCTCCCGCCGCGATGTCGAAGCCGACGGCGTCGAGCAGGGTGAGTGGACGCTCACCATCGGTCGCCACCGACAGGTCGCGCACCGAGAGCAGCATGTCGGTGGCGGGTTCGGGCCGGCCCGCCGTCTCGGGCGTGCCGGTTCGCCGTTTGCGGCGTGAGGCGGGTGCGGCGGCGTACTTCTCCGCGCTGACGTCGCGGACGACGTCGCCCAGCAGGCCGAAGGCGAGCACCGTGAGCGCGATGGTCGCCCCGGGCGGCACGAGCATCCACGCGTCCTGGTTGAACACGGATGCGGCGTCGGCGACCATCCCTCCCCAGGTCGCCGCGGGCGGGGGAGGTCCCAGAGACAGGAACGTCAGACCGGTCTGCACCCCGAGAGTGACGGCCGCGAACAAGGACGCCTGGATGATGATCGCGCCGCGGCATCGGGGAAGCACGTGCCGCACGACGACCTGCAGCCGGGACAGGCCCATCAGTTCCGCCGCGGTCACGTAGAGCTCCTCGCGGGCGGTGAGCGCCGCCCCGCGGATCACCCGCATCAGGCCGGACGAGCCCAGCACGCCGAACGCGATCATGGCCGAGGTCATGCTGTGGTTGAAGATCGACAGCACCGCGAGCAGGATGATGACGACCGGCACCGACATGACCACCTCGGCGACGCGCATGGCGATCCGGTCGAAGGTGCCGCCGAGGTACCCGGCGAGCAGACCCGTCGGCAGCGCGACGATCAACAGCGTGACCACCGCCTCCAGTACGCCGAGCAGTGAGCTGCGACCGCCGTGCAGCAACCGGCTGAGCAGATCGCGTCCCAGGCTGTCGGTGCCCAGCCAGTAGCCGCCCGACGGCCCGGACCGGACCGCGGACAAGTGCTGGGCCAGCGGGTCGTACGGCGCGATGAGCGGCGCCAGCGCGCAGGCGAGGATGAGTACGACGAGGAACGCGACGACGATCGCGCCCCTGGGCGACCTCAGCACCGACCGCACCAGGCCCGTGTTCGCCGCGTTCGCCGCCGGGCGGGGCGCCGGTTCGGGCAGCGTTGTCAAGATGCCCTCACTTTCGGGTTCAGCATTCCGTATGCGAGGTCGACGAGCAGGTTGAGGATGATGACCACGACGGTGAAGTAGACGCCGATGCCGAGGATCACCGGCAGATCGTGGTCCGTGGTCGCCTGCGTGGCCAGGCTGCCGAGACCGGGGAGCACGAACACGCCCTCGACGAACACCGTGCCGCTGAGCATGGACACGGCGACCACGCCCAGCACCGTGACCACGGGGATGGCGGCATTGCGCAGCATGTGCTTGAGCACGATCCGCGACTCGGCGACACCGTTGCCGCGCAGGACCCGGATGTAGTCGGTGTCCTGCACCTCCAGCGTCGCGTCGCGGGCCTGCTTGGCCACCGCCGTGACTCCGAACAGGCTGAGCGCGATCACCGGCAGGACCAGTGAACGTAGCCAGTGACCCGGCGACTCGGCGAGCGGAACGTAGCCGGTCGCCGGGAACAGGCGGATCTTCACGGCGAACAACGCCACCAGGACGATCGCCACCCAGAAGTTCGGCAGCGCGAGCCCGGTCAGCGACAGCACGTCGACCACGCGCGCCGCCGGCCCGCCGCGGATCGCGCTGAACATCCCGAGGGCGGTGCCGGCCACGGCGCTGACCAGCACGCAGCACAGCACCAGTGACACCGTGACCCCGAGCCGGGCGTTCAACTCCGAGGTGACGGCGTCACCGGTGAACAGGGAGGCCCCGAGATCACCGTGGAACAGCCCGGAGAGCCAGTGCCAATAGCGCTCGAGCCACGGCTGGTCCAGACCCATCTGCTGGTGCAGGGCGGCGATGCCTTCCGGCGTCGCGTTCTCCCCCAGGATGGTGCGCGCCGGGTCGCCCGGCACGAGCGATTCGAGGGCGAACACCACCACCGATACCAGCAACACCAACGGAATCGACAGGGCGACCCGGTGGGCCAGCAGCTTCAGCATGTCCGTCGTCCTCCTTCCGGCGTGGACGATTTCCCGGCGCCTACTTGCTCTTCCAGGCGAGATCGGCGGTCGGAGCCACCGGCATCGGGTTGGGGTTCAGCACCGAGGTCTTGACATTGGTCAGCTTCGGGCCGACGTACAGCAGGTTCTGGGTGGAGAACACCGGGACGTACCAGGCGAGGTCGTGATAGCGCTGGGAGGCCTGCTGGTAGAGACGCGTGCGGTCGGCGCCGTCGGACGCGAATGCCTTCGCCAGCGTTGACTCCAGTTGCCGGTCCTTGTTGCCGAACGGGTTGAACAACCCATTGGAGATCTGGTTGTGCGCCTGGAACATGTCGGTCCCCGCGCTGGGAAAGATGATCGCGGGGTACTTCTTGCTCAGCGCGTCACCGCTGAACTGCCCGATACCGGTCGATTCCACGTGCAGCGTGGCCTTGATCCCGATGTCCCCGAGCGCGTGCACGATGGCCTGCGAGTAGGTGGTGTTCCGGTCGAGGAGGGATTCGGTGAGGACGGTCATCGAGAAACCGTTCGCGTAACCCGCCTCGGCCATCAGGCTCTTCGCCTTGGCCAGGTCGTAGTCGTATCCGGCCTGCGGCAGGTACCCGTCGGTTCCGGGTAGCAGCACCTGTGTGCTGGGAGCGGCGTACTGTCCGCCGAGGGCGTTCGCCAGGCCTTTGCGGTCGAGCGCGTAGGCGATCGCCTGCCGGACCCGAGCGTCGCCCAGTGGCTTACTGGTCTTCCCGGCGGAGTCGGCCAGGATCAGCGTCCAGTTGAAGAACGGTGCGGACAACACGTTCAGTTTGGCTTGTTTCGCCGCCTCGGCCGTCGAGGCGGCGCCGCCGGCGAACTGCACCTGCCCGGTCTGTGCCGCGGACAGCACGGCCTGCGCATCGCCGATGACGCGGATGGTGACCCCGCCGAACATCTGGGCGGAGGGGTTGAAATAGCCGGGGTTCTTGTCGTAGGTGTAGCGACTGTTGGTGACCGACGTCTTACCGTTGTAGACGTACTGCCCGGTTCCGTCGCTGGCCGTCAGCAGAGACTGGGGATTCGCGAGGCCCTTCGGTCCGATGATCGTCCCGATCCCGTGGTACTGCGTCATCGTCATGGCGGCGTCGGGGTTCGGGGACTTGTAAGTGACGCGCACCTTGTCCGGCCCCACGGCGGAGATCGAGTCGACCGGCCCGGCGTCGCCGACCAGGCCACCACCGGCCTTGCGGAAGTAGTTCATCGACGCCACCACCGCGTCGGCCGTCAGCGGGCTGCCGTCACTGAACTTGACCCCTTGGCGCAGGGTCATCTCGAAGACCTTGTTGTCCTGGCCGACGTAGTTCCAGGAGGTGGCCAGGTCCGGTACGAGCTTGCCATCGCCACTGAGATGGATCAGCGAGTCGTAGGCCAGCGCGGTGAAGACCGCCGAGAGCCCGTTGCCGCCCAGCGCCGGGTTGAGGCTGATCGGCGGCCCCGTGAACTGCAACGTGAGTTTCGATGACGAGGCACCGCCCGAAGACCCACCGCTGGACGACGAACACGCCGCCGCGCCGAGCAGGGTGATCGCGACAGCGCTGATCGCCCCCACCATCATCGGCGAGCGCCGTCCGCTACGTGAAGGTCTGCGCATTGTTTCCTCCTCATCTCCGGGGAGCGGCTGACCGCCTCACGCCAGCGCGGCAGTGCCGACCGTGATCGGGCAACGACGGCCGTGGCGCGGAGGCACCGCCGCCGGATCGCCGTCGAGTGTGCGGTGGATCGTATGTTCCTGATCTGCCAGGCGTCAACGGTTGTGTCGCACATTCTCCTCGGCGTACTGTTTGCGGGCGACTGGGCATGTGGATAAACGGTGCGGCTAGAAGGCTTCCCGCGAACAAAGGGATGTAGCTTGTTGCCACCAGTCGCGAGCTTATGTCGTGTTATCCGGTCCGCTGGTGGGCTCGCGATAACGGAATGGGGTGAGTGATCATGGATGCGCTCGGCCAACTCGCGGCGCTGTACGAGACACGTACCGGTCCGGTGCCCGCCGCCCTGGACGGTCGGCCGACGGTGGCGTATGTGGGCGCGGACGTTCCCGTGGAGGTTCTCTCCGCCGCCGGATTCGCCCCGTTCCGCTTTTCCGGCCGGTCCGGCGCGTACGAGTCGGCCGCGCGCTACTGCGGCCCGGGCATCGACGGGGCCGCCGTCTCCCAGCTCGCGCGGTTGCTGGATGGGGACGCGGCCGCCTCGGCCGGCCTGACGCTGTCCGCCGACTGCGAGGGCACGGTGCGATTGTTCTTGTACCTGCGCGAGATCCAGCGCCTGGAACGACGTCCGGGCATACCGCGGCTCACCTTCTTCGACCTGCTGCACCTGCCGCAACGTACGTCGGCCGTCTACAACCGGACTCGGCTGGACGCCTTCATCGCCGAGATGAGCGATTGGGCGCACCGGCCGATCACCGACGCGGACCTGCGGGATGCCGCTGCCGAGCACGACCGGGTCCGCGCGCTGATCCGTGCGGTGGGAACCGAACTCCGCAGCGCGCCGGACGGACCACGGCTGACCGGGGTCCAGGCGCTCGCGGTGATCGGCGCGGCCTTCGTCAGCTCACCGCGGGTATGGTGCGCACTGGCCGAGCAGCTGCTGGCCGACGCCGGCGATCTGCCGCGCCGGCAGGGAATCCGGGTGTTCCTCACCGGCTGCGGCCACGACAACCCGTCGGCCTACCAGTTGATCGAATCGCTCGGAGCGGTCATCGTCGGTGAGGACCACGACTGGGGCGCCCTTGCCGGCGAACGGGACATCGGACCCTCGCAGCACATCCGCAGCACGCTCGGGCGATCCCGCGCGCTGGCCGCGCCCGCATCCGCCGGGCATGCCGCGGCAGTACGCGCCGAGCAGACGGCACGGATGGCCGCCGCCTGCGGCGCGGACCTGGTCGTCGCCTGGGCTCGGCAGTACGACGACGCGCCGGCGTGGGATGTGCCGGTACAACGCGAGTCCCTCGAGCGCGTGGGCATTCCGCTCGCGACCGTTCCAGCACAGCCGTATGGCGCGGCAAGCCACGACGACGCCGCCGACCTGCTGATGAGCGCACTGCACGAACGGACCGCGGAGATGTCCCGATGAGCGAATTCACCCGAGGCCGTCGCAACGACGCCAGCCTGCCCTCCGCGAAGGCGGCCACCACCTACCAGCGGCAGTGGTTCGCCCGTCTGAAGGAGCGCGCCGCCGCCGGTGATCCGGTCGCACTCGTCAACGCCGACGCGCCGCAGGAGATCCTGCGGGCACTGGACATCCCCTATGTGGTCAACCAGTGGTGGGCATCGGTGTGCGCGGCGAAACAGCGGTCCGGCCCTTACCTCCGGCTCCTCGCCGAGCGCGGCTATCCGGCGGACCAGGAGCAGTACAACAGCCTGGCGCTGGCGTCCACGTTCGACGACGATCCCCCGTGGGGCGGGCTTCCCCCGATCAGCTTCGTCCTCGCCGAAATGACGGGGGACGCGCTACGAAAGGTGTTCGAGGCCTGGCAACGCGAACGGGGCGCCACCTTCCTCGGCTTTGAACGGACTGTTCCGCGC
This sequence comes from Actinoallomurus iriomotensis, assembly GCF_030269445.1. Lineage (GTDB taxonomy): Bacteria > Actinomycetota > Actinomycetes > Streptosporangiales > Streptosporangiaceae > Actinoallomurus > Actinoallomurus iriomotensis. Next base: position 360,236 of record NZ_BSTJ01000008.1, on the reverse strand, counting down.
GAGGTGGACCCGTACTGGTGGAACCGCATCGAAAACGATTGGGAAGCACTGGTCGGCAAGCAGCGGATTGACCTGATGACCGCGGAACTGACCGGCGTCATCCGCCATCTCGAAGTCACCACCGGCCGGACCTTCGACGAGGAACGCTTCCGTACGGTGATGGACCTGGTCAACGAGCAACAGCGGTACAACCGGGCGACTCGTGACCTGATCGCCCGCACGAGCCCCGCCCCGATCACCATCGCCGACAGCATTCCCAGCGTCATGATTCCCCAATGGCATCGGGGAACGGAATGGGCCCGCGATGCGGCGCGCACCTTCTACGAAGAAGTGCGCGAACGCGCCGACAACGGCGAGTCACCGTGCCCCGACGAGCAGATCCGCCTGATGTGGGTCGGTACGGGCCTGTGGTTCGACATGGGCTTCTACAGCTGGTTCCAGGAAACGTATGGAGCGATGTTCGTCTGGTCGATGTATCTGGGCCTGGCGGCCGACGGATACATCCGACACGGCGAGGACCCCCTGCGCACTCTCGCCGGCCGCTTCGCCGCGTTCCCCGACATGATCAACGCACCGCCCTGGGCCAGCGAGTGGTACGCCAAGGAAGCCGTGCACAACCGCATCGACGGCGCCGTACACATGGCGACCACGGACCGGAGGGGCAACTACTTCGTCAACCGCGCCATCGAGGCGGCCGGTGTTCCGGTCCTGCAGATCGTCGGCGACAGCGGCGATGCGCGCAGTTGGAACCAGGAGGCCGTGCAAGCACAGGTCGCCGAGTTCATCGAGAAGCGGGTCGCACCAGTGGCCGCGCGGCGGCGAGCCCGCGAGGAGCGCCGCCGATGAGTGCCCGGCAGGACGCGACCCCACCTTCGAACCACCAAGGAACCTTCCATGACTGAGTCCACTGCCGAGATCCCCCGCCCGCTGGAGGGCGTCACCGTCGTCGACCTGACCATCGCGCTGGCCGGCCCGTACGCGACTCTCCTGCTCAGTGGTCTCGGCGCCCGCGTCATCAAGGTGGAGAACCCGGACGGGGGCGACCGGGTGCGTAACAACGCGCCCTACTTCGGCCGCGAGGGGCTGTCGATGCGGCGGCAGCACGACGACGACATGTCGCTCGGCGTGCTCGAACGGACCCGCGGCAAGGAAAGCGTGACGCTCAACCTCAAAGACCCGGCGGCCGCCGAGGTCTTCGCCGACCTCGTCCGCCACGCGGACATCGTGGTGGAGAACTACAGCCGTGGCACGGCCGATCGGCTCGGTGTCGGTTATGCGGCGGCACAGGCCGCCAATCCACGCATCGTCTACTGCTCGATCTCCGGATTCGGGGCGGGAGGCGTCCCAGGCGCGGGCAAGGCCATGGACGCGATCATCCAGGCGCTCTCCGGCACGATGATGACCTCCGGCGAGGACGGCGATCCGCCGGTGCGTGTGGGCATCCCGGTAGGGGACCTGTCCGCGCCGCTGTTCGCCGTGATCGGCATTCTCGGTGCGCTGCGCCAAGCGGAGGCCACTGGAATCGGGCAACATGTGGATGTGTCCATGCTCGGTTCCCTCACGGCGTTGGTGGCCGGCGAACAGTCCCATCTGCTCGAGCCGCTCGGCCGGTCCGGTCGCACCGGTCGCTTCATGCCGCGGCTTGCGCCGTTCGGAGTATTTCGTACCGAAGACGGATGGGTCGCGATCTGCGCCCCGGAAACGAAGTTCGCCGAAGGCGTCCTTGCCGCACTCGGGCAGCCCGAGTTGCGCCACGACGAGCGGTTCGCCAGCCGAGACGGCCGGGTGGAGCACGCCGACGAACTGCACGAGCGCATCGAGGAGTGGACGAGAACGCGCACCACAGAAGACGTCGTCGCGACTCTAGAGGCACGCGGCGTACCGTGTGCGCCGGTGCGCAGGCCGGCTGAAGCGGTGGGCGACGAGCTGTTGCTGTCCCGGGGCGACACGATGCCACTACGGCACCCGGCCTACGGGACCGCCGAGGGACTGATCGGCAGCGGCCTGCCCGTGCACTTGTCGCGTTCCCGGACCGGTTACCTTTCGTCGGTGCCGGCCCTCGGCGAGGACAACGAGCGGGTGTACCGCGATCTCCTCGGATATTCCGGTGACCGGATCGACGAGCTCGCCGGCCGGGGAGTAATCGGATGAGTCCGGCGCCGTCCCTGGACCTGCCGAGGTCACAAGCGGGCTCGTCGTCGCAGCACCTGCTGACCACGTTGCTCGGTGACTACTGGATAGGGCGCACCGAGCACCTGCCTTCCGCCGCGCTCGTCGCCCTGCTCGGTGAATTCGACATCGGCCCCACAGCGGCCCGCGCCGCGCTCAACCGCCTGGCCCGGCGAGGAGTCGTGGTCCCCTCGAAAGTGGGCCGCAACTCCTACTACGGCTTGGCGCCCGGGACCTCGGACATGCTCCTGGCCGGCGGCTACCGTTTCGTTTCGTTCGGTCAGGAGAACGAGTCCTGGGACGGGCAGTGGACCATCGCGATGTTCACCCTGTCCGAGCGCGAGCGCGAACTGCGCTACTCGGTCTACTCGCGGTTGCGCTGGCTGGGGTTCGCGCCGCTCTACGACGGCACCTGGGTCTCGGCCAGGCCGGTCGCGGAGCAAGCCCGCCAGGAGTTGGACGAGCTGGGCCTGGGAGAGGTCACCATCTTCCGTGCGGTCGAGCACACGCCGTCGGCACGGCGGCCGATCGATGCCTGGGACCTGGACGAGATCGCGGCACGCTACACCGAGTTCGTCTCCGCCTACGAACCTCTCCGCACACAGGTCCGCAACGGTGACGTCGGCGCGAGCCAGGCCCTGCTGTCCCGCACGCACATCATGGACAGTTGGCGGAGCTTCCCGGGTATCGACCCGGACCTGCCGTCGAACCTCCTGCCCAGCAGGTGGCCGCGCCGCGAAGCGTACGAACTGTTCGTCGAGGTCTACGACCAGCTTGGTTCTCTCGCCGCGATCCGGGTGCGGCAGATCGTCGAACGGTACTCCCCCGACCTCGCCGAACTGATCAAGTACAACACGACCGACGATCTTCTCGAACTCGGCCGCCAAGCTCTCGAACGGCGCCGCGTGCCGCATCAGGTGGAGACCGCCGGCAAAGCGCCCAGCCTGAACGCCACAACCTAGATGGTTGATCGTATATGGGTACGGTTCCTTTTCAGGGACTGGTTGAGCTGGGGTTTTGAGGGTTTGGTCGCACGACGCGGTGGAGATCCTGGCCGATGATCTCAACTGCAGAAACCCGCACGGGAGCCCAGCGTCCGGCGCAGGCCGAGGCCGGTTTCCCACGGGGTGGCGTTGTCGCGACGGTTCTGCAGGATCAGGACGTCGCGGGGACCATGCGCCGTGACCTTCACGGGTGCCTCGTTCGGAGCCAGTCGACACCTGCGCCAGCACGGCTTGGTCCTGGTCCGATGGCTTCCCGTCGGCCAGGTCGGCCGCGGCCTTCCAGATCTGGGTCAGCAGCGGAAGCGTCTCGTTGTGCAGCAACAGCGAATAGGTGACCTGCCGGAGAGTCAGCCCGTTCAGGGACATGGTCGTGCCCGGCACCGGGGCGGGCGTACGGTCGAGGCGGTCGGCCAGGGTCAGGTAGCTCCTGGTCACCGTGGGGATGTCAGTGCCGAGCCCGAGGGTGTCGTTGTGCGCGGCCGCGATGCGGGCGGCGTCGGGGAACCGGTCGGCCATGCCCTTGTTCCAGGTGGCGGCCTCCTGCTGCCAGACCAGGTTCGGGTCGACGTTGCCTTCGAGGATCATCCGGTCGGTGTTGCCGGGGAACAGCGCGCGGTACATCGCGCCGAGGTACGTGCCGTAGGACTGGCCCCAGTAGGAGATCTTCTTCTCCCCCAGCGCCTGGCGGACCCGGTCCAGGTCCCGCGTTGTTCGGCGTATTGAAGAACCGTATGTCGCCCACCGACGAGGCGCACTGCCGCGCGGTCGTACGCGCCTGGACGACGTTGGCCGTGATCGAGCCGTCGGCGGCGGGGTAGGGGAACAGGTCCGCCAGGTCGGGGTCGTTCAGGCGGCAGCTGATCGGCGTGCTGTGCCCGACTCCGCGGGTCGAATCCGATCAGGTCGTACCGGTCGAGGACCGACGCCGGCAGGGTCGGTGCCATCTGCCCGGGCATGTCCAGGCCCTCCAGCGCCGGTCCACCCGGATTGAGTAGCGGTGGTCGAGGCCGAAAGCGTCGCTTGGGCCGCCGGCTTACCCGAGTCCGAATCCGAGTCGGACGAACACGACGTGATCATGTTCGCCAGCACTCCGATCCCGACCGGCATCGCCACCGCGACGCGGGAATTGCCGGTCGGGAAAACGTTTTTCATCGTCAAGTCACGCCTTTCAGGCAGGTATCTGCCGCGAATGGGATGTACGGGACGGCGGGCGCGTCGGCCGATGAATCAACACCCACAACGGAATCTCAGAGATCGCTCAGGCCGGGGTCGGTGCGGCGGACGCCTTGCGCCGGCGGATCTGGCCGCGGCGCCGGGCCCGGCGCAGGAGCAGGACCGTCGTGGTCCCGCAGACCAGGAGCGCGATGATGCTCGCCTCGGGGCCGAAGCTTCCGCCGCTCAACAGCGACGAGCCGGACACCGAGCTCTTGAACAGCCCCAGCGTGTGGTCGGACGAGCCGGAGACGTTGGTCCCGAAGATGCCGCCCTCGGCGAAGTTCCAGCCCAGGTGCAGCCCGATCGGCAGCCACAGCGTACGCGTGAGGGTGTAGGCCGCGGCGAGCATCAGCCCGCCCTCGATGGCGATGGAGACCGCACCGTAAAGCGTGGCGCCGGAGTTGATCAGATGCAGCGCGCCGAACACGATCGCGGAGACCGCCATCGCGCCCCAGGTGCCGGTCTTCTCCTCGACGATGCGGAACAGCACGCCGCGGAACATCACCTCTTCGACGACGGCCACCGCGCACGTCATGCCGAACGCGCCGATGGCGGCGGCGAGGTTGCCCCACCCGTGGATGCCGTACCCGCCGAAGACGGCGATGATCGCGATGGTGACCGCGAACAGCCCGATGCCGAGCAGTGTCCCGCGGCGTACCTCGGCGACCGCGCCGGGCCGGCCCACCTCGCCCGCCTGACGGCGTTCAAGGACACGCACCATCTTGGCGTACCCCAGCAGCACGAGCCAGGCGAGAAGCGGCCCGACCAGAACCCCGACGATCAGGAGCGCGACGGCGTTGCTCTGTACGCCCGAGTAGATCGAGCCGATGACGCCGTCGGCCACCACGCTCAGCACCAGGAGCACGATCAGGCGCACCCACGCCGGTCGCGGCCCCCGCTGGGGCTTCTCCCCGCGCTGTTGCTCCACCCGTTCCTGCTCCGCCGTGGAATCGGCGTGTTTCCCCACAATGGCCTCCATCAGGTCGCGGCCTCGGATGCGGGCCGAACCGCCGGAAACGCTACGGACGGCAGGGCCGGGAATCATCACGCCGACGTGGGCAACCTGGGTAGCTCGCTCGGGGGATAACGCCGGTCAGTACCCAATGACCAGGCCGTTCTGGTAGGCGAAGACCACCACCTGTACGCGGTCACGCAACCCGAGTTTGCTCAGGACGCGCGAGACATACGTCTTGACGGTCTCGTGGCTGATCGTGAGGGCCTCGGCGATCTCGGCGTTGGACAGCCCGTGCGCGATCAGCGTCAGGACCTCACGCTCCCGGTCGGTCAGTGGCTCGGCCGGGTCCCATTCGCGTTCCGCGACACGGACCCGCGAGCCGAACCGGCCGATCAGCCGGCGGGTCACGGCGGGCGCCAGCAACGCCTCACCGGCCGCGACGGTACGCACGGCCGCCACCAGTTCGTGCGGCCGCGAGTCCTTGAGCAGAAAGCCGCTGGCCCCGGCGCGTAGCGCGTCGTAGACGTACTCGTCGAGGTTGAACGTCGTCACGACCAGCACCTTCACCGGGTCGTCCACGTCCGGGCCGGCCAGCAGCCGGGTCGCCGCGATGCCGTCCAGCAGCGGCATCCGGATGTCCATCACCATCACGTCCGGGCGCAGCCGCCGGGCGAGTTCGACCCCGGTCCGGCCGTCCTCGGCCTGACCGACCACCTCCAGGTCGGGCTGGGCGTCGATGATCGTGACGTAGCCGGCCCGGATGATGCTCTGGTCGTCGCAGACCAGCACGCGAGTCGGGCTCCCCGCCGCCTGCGGGTCGGGCATGGTCACCGCCCGCCTTCCGCCGGGATGCGGGCGTGCACGGTGAAGCCGCCGTCCGCGCGACCGCCGGCCCGCAGCTCGCCTCCGACCACGCTGACCCGCTCACGCAGCCCGGTCAGCCCGCGTCCGTCGGCCGAGCGCGGCGTGGCACTACCGGAGCCATCCGTGCTCACCTCGATGTCGACCTCGGCCGCGTCGTGGCGGACCCTGACGACCGTACGGCGGCCGGGCGCGTGCTTGAGGGCGTTGGTCAGCGACTCCTGCACGACCCGGTACGCCGCGAGCTCTGCGCCGCGGGTCATCGGCCCCTGCTCACCTACCTCGCTCAGCTCGATCGGCTGTCCCGTCGAGCGGGTCTCCTCCACCAGGTCCCGCAGGCTCCCGACCGCCGGTGCGTGCTCCGGCTCGTCGTCCACCGGGTCGAGCACGCCAAGGAAGTAGCGCAGCTCGGCCAGCGCACGGCGGCCGGTCTCGCCGATCTCGGCCAGGCCGCTCGCCACCTGGTCGGGCAAGTCGGTGGCGAGAAACGTGGTGGCGTCCGCCCGGATCACCATGTTCGTCACGTGATGGGTCACCACGTCGTGCAGCTCCCGGGCGATGCGCGCACGTTCTTCCGCGATCGCCGCGTCGGCGGCCTGCCGCCGGCGTTCGGCCTCCTGCCGGGCGCGCGCCCGCATCCAGGCGCCCACCGACCAGCTGCCGGCATAGGCGATCAGAAAGAACGCGAGGAAGTCGACCGGGCGTTCGGGTGAGCCCTGGGCCTCCACCACGACCGCGAGGACGATGTACCCGGCGATCCCGGCGACGGCCGGCACCCGGCGAAAGCGGTCCTGGTACGCCCCGACGCTGTACAGCGCGACGATCAGACCCTCGCTGGCGAACGTGGGCGGATAGCCGAACATCTCGTGGACGGCGAACGCGACGGCGATGACCGTCAGACACAGGCCCGGCCGGATACGGCGCACGACCAGGGGAAGGCATTGGGCGAACAGGAGCACGAGAGCGAATGCGTCGACGGGACGGCGGGCGTGCTCCGCCATGATCATGCCCTCGTGCGCCACGCCGGGGGTGAACGCCAGGACCGCGACGAGCGCTGCCAGCGCACCGTCACGCACGGCCAGAACGCGCGCCCGCCACCACCTCGGGATCAGCAGGATCCGATCCGGCATCGCCGGCATGTTCCCGAACACGCAGAGAGCCTAACGGCGCGGGCAGCGTCCCGACTCAGGTCATGGCGCATCGTCCGCTGGCGATGACGATCGCACCGCGCCCCGCGGCCGCGCCGAACCTCTCCAGGCCGACACCTCAGGGGCCGACACGCCCGCCCGGCCTTACATCAACGACCACTCGCTGACCGGCGCCTCGAGGCGGTCGTCCACCCCTCCTGACCACCGTGCCGAATACGTGCCCAAATTCCGTCGGGCGACTGAATCGGCATGTGTTCGCGCACGCCGTTTGCGTGACGTTCGGACGAGCCGGAGCTGGACCAAGCCCTCGCCCACGGCGCCCGCGCGGCCTGGCCTCGTGGTCGTTCATCGCAGGACCCTTCCCGCCATCTCGGTCACGAGATCGTCAACGGTACGGGTGCCCTCCAGGCACAGGTCGGCATGGTCACGTCCGGGCAGGACGTGGTCGAGGTAGCCGGCGCGACCTCGCTCCAGGTAGCCGCGGATGCTGGGTGCGATGTCGGCTCCGGCCTCCAGCTTGCGCAACATCTTGCGGGCCAGCCCGATGTCCATGGGGATCTCCAGCCACACCTTCAGGTCCGCCTTTGAGCGCACGGCGTCGAGGGTGAGGGCGAAGATGCCTTCGGCGATGACCAGCTCAGTACCGGCGGCGCGATGCCGGTCGATCTGTTCGAGGACGACGTCGACATCGAGATTGGCCGGATCGCTGAAGTCCACCCATCCGCCGGGCGGTGCCGGACGGTAGTAAGCGTCCATGCCCACGACCGGCACCGCCAGCGTGCGGCCCAGCGCCTCGGCCAGTACCGATTTCCCGGATCCGGGAAGCCCGGAGATCGCCACGAGACGCTGCGCGGAAGACATTGCCGCTCCGAGGAGTGAGTGTGAGTGACGTACAGGCCCAGGACGAATCATTCGAGATAGGGACCGATTCCGCCGACGCCATGCCGTACCCCGCACAGCTTGGCATTGACGTCGAGTGTCTCAGGGCTGACCTCGGTGAGGTAGGCGCATACGCCGATGCGCGGACGCTGTCCGGCGACGGCTTTGGCTTCGGGCGTGGCTTGGACAGGATCGATGACCTGCTCGCCGGGATACTGCAGGCGGTGGCGCCGCACCAGGCGTCGGCGTCGCATCCCGACACCGTAATGATCAGACGACAGTCGGAGATGTGAACTCACCAGTCCCCCATGAGTGTCATGTCGGGCACGGATCGTCGAGGCGGCGGGCCAACTCGAGCATCACGAGCGCCCGCGCCGTCTCGGTCGCGGTGAAGGGCAAGCCCGGCCGGTGCAGGCGGATCGGGCGGCCCGTCGCGGGCGCCAGCAACAATGTCTCGCGGCTGCGGGCCCGGCCGGCGGGCAGGGGGTGCGCGTCGAGCATCGCGGCCAGCGCGGCCGGCAGCCGGCGGGGATCGGCCCCCACGGATGAGGCCAGCAGCAGCGCGCGGGTGATCGGGTCGACGAGCTGGTGCATGGTGGCCGGCAGGACGCTCACCTCCCGGCCACCGGCCGAGGTGAGCGCCCTCACCAGAGTCTCGGCCGGTATCGGTGCCGGCATCCGTACATAGAGCTCGTCGACGGTGCCGCCGAGGTCGGACTGGCTGTTCAGCGACATGATGTTCCCACCGGCGGCCGCGATCGCGGCGGCCAGCGCGGCGAGCTGACCCGGTGTGTCGCGTACCTGGGCGCGTACCCGCCACAAGCGGGCCGGCGGCGACGCGATCACGTCCCGAGGGCGCGACCGGCGGTGCGCCCACCATAGGTGCGCAGCGACGAGCGCACACAGGGCGACGCCGAGGCTGATCAGTATCACCGAGCCGGACTCGCGATGCCCCAGCGCCGTGGAGAAGACGTGCGCGATGCCGGCCGCGATGAACAGGGCGCCGAACTCGACGGCCTCGCGCCGCCATGTCCCCCGGTGGCCGGGCGCATGGCCACGGCGGATCTTGAGTCGCATGACAACCACGATGCGGAGCCTTCGTTGCGACGGTGGACACACAGGGTGACACCGATGTAACGACGTCACTCGGCAGGCACGCCACGGCTTCTCCATCCGCGCGGCGGGACGCCCCGACATCGTTCGTCTACCCGGCCTGCCCAAGTTGCCGTCGATACGCTGAACGATCAGATGGCGGCGCAAAAAAGCGTCTTCGTGCATGGCCCGGCGATGTCCCGGCCTGCCGCCGCTTCGCCGATGACGACCCAGCGGAGATGTCGATGAGCTCGCCGACGTGGCCTGCCTTGCTGAACGCCTTGCTGGCCGGAAAAGATCTGACCGCCGCCGAGGCCGGGTGGGCGATGCGTCAGGTCATGGCCGACGACGTCGAGCCCGTGGCGCTGGCCGGATTCCTCGTGGCGCTGCGCGCCAAGGGCGAGACCGCGCAAGAGATGGCCGGCATGATCGAGGCGATCTTGTCCGCCATCGGCCCAGTCCCCATGACCGTCGACGCCGTCGACGTGGTCGGCACCGGCGGGGACCAAGCTCACACCGTGAACATCTCCACGATGGCCGCGATCGTGGTGGCCGCTGCCGGAATCCCGGTGATCAAGCACGGCGGCCGGTCGGTCTCCAGTTCCTCCGGGTCCGCGGACGTCCTCGAAGCGCTCGGTATCCGCCTCGACCTGTCACCGGCCGACGCGGCACGCTGCCTGGACCAGGCGGGGATCTGCTACCTGTTCGCGCCTCACTTCCACCGCGGGCTGCGGCATGCCAGCCCCATCCGCCGCACACTCGGCGTCCCAACCGTGATCAACTACATCGCACCGCTGGTCAACCCCGCCCAACCACGATTCGGATGCGTGGGATGCGCCAACGCCGACGTGGCGCCCGTGCTCGCCGAAGTGCTCGCCGCACGCGGCTGCACGGTGCTCGTCGTGCGTGGGAACGACGGCCTGGATGAGATCTCCACCGCCACCTCGACCCGCGTGTGGGTAGTGAAGGACCAGACCATCACCTCGACCCTCATCGACGCCGCCGACTTCGGCCTGCCGCGGTCCCAGCCCGCCGACCTGCGCGGCGGTGACGCCCACCACAACGCCGTGGTGGTACGCCGCCTCGTCGAAGGCGAAGCCGGTCCGATCCGGGACGCCGTGCTGATCAACGCGGCCGCCGCGATCGCCTCCTACCGCGGCCTGAACGGCGCGCTGCACGACGCGCTCGCCGCCGGGCTGGGCGAGGCGGCTGCGGCCATCGACTCCGGCGGCGCCAAAGACGTGCTGGACCGCTGGGCGCACGCCGCCTCGATCATCGGGACCTGACTCTGCCGATTGGCGGGGCCCGAACGCCGGCCAGCGCACGTACGCGCGGATGCGGTCACACCTCGGAGAAAACGCTCTCCCACTCCTTGCCTTGATCGATCCGCTTCGGCAACTGTCCGCATTCCCCCACCGAGCGACCCATCAAGGCCGGTGACAGCGGCGTACGACAGTCCCAACGTCAGGGAGTTGTCGGGCTCGGTAAGACCGCCGGCGGCGACCTGCCGGCGCAGGCAGCAGCTCACCACCCAACCCGTTTCCTCCATAACTCCCTGACTGCGGCGGCCTGCGCTCCACCTTGCCGCTGGGCGACACCCATCCCCGTACGCGATGCTTCACGAGCAGGACGTGGCTGAAGGCTGTCCAAGAGGATCGTCTACTCGCGGTCAGCCCTGCTGCCGCGTGCTCAGGTACCCCGTGAGGCGCTCACTGTGGGCCGGATCGGCAGCGGACTGCGGCGGAGGGAAATGCTGGTCGGAATAGCCGTCGGTCAACGCCCGCATCGGCAGTACGGTGCCACCCCTTGTGGAACAGACAGCCTTCTGAATGCTGGGATGCAGCAGCGTGGTGTCGGGGACGATCCAGGTCGTGGCGCCGCGCATGCCGTCGGTGAGTCGGTAGACGGGCCCGCGCGTTCACCGGTCCTGGACTGCTCGATCTGGTCTCTTGGCAAGGCACCACCACCGTCCCCGACACGGCGAAGTTCCGGGCTCTGCTGGATGCCTATGTCGTCGCTGGAGGACCTCCTGAGGTTCTCCCTGACCGGGGTGGGCTGCCGGTCGAGCGGTGGAGCATCCTCTGGCACCGGATCTGGATCATCGACTGGTACCTGTTCCAGGCCCTCCACGGGCTCAATGATCCCGACACCGACGCGATCAGCCAGCTCGTCATCCGCCGCCACCTCACCGAAGCTCTGGAATGTCTGGACACGCCATCGACCTGACCCCGGGGCACCCAAACGGCGTGGCGGCGGCTGGTGTCTCGGAGGCTGAGGAGGGCCAGGCCGGCTTCGCGTCACTAGCAGCGATCATGCCCACGGTGGCGTAGTGTCCCCGCCCGAAGGCAGCGGCACGATCGGAGGCGACAGCGATATGGACAACGACAACGAGCCTGCTACCCCCGCCATCGGATGCGGTGTCGGTGTCCTCACCCTGTGAGCGGGTCCGGCTTAACAGCTCGCCTCGGCTTCTTCGACCCGGTCGCCGCGCATCTGCGTCGGATCACCGGCCCGCTGCGCGACAACCGCCGGTTCCGCCGTTACTTCATCGCGAATCAGGTGAACGCCGCGGGGACGACGATGGAGGTCGGAGCGCTCGCCTTCACCGTGCTGGCCAGCGGTGGCGGCCCGAGTGGGATCGCCATGGTGCTCATGGCGAACATGGTCACCGGAATCCTGGTCAGCCCGCTCGCAGGAGTGGCCGCCGACAGGCTGCCCCGCGCGGCGATCATCGCGGTCGTCCAGGTCATCATTGGCCTGGTCACCGTCACCGAGTGCGTTGTGATCTTCGCGGGCCGGGCGCAGGTGTGGAACCTGGCGGCGCTGGCCGCCACGAACTCGGCCGCTGCGTCGTTCAGCTCCCCGGCACAGACCGGGCTGATGAGCGTCATCGTCCCCAAGGACCAGCTCGGCGAGGCGAACGCGCTCGCGCAACTGTCCCGGCACACCATCGTCACCATCGGACCCGCGATCGGCGGCACCATCGTGGCCACCGCCGGGGCCGGTTACGGCGTCGGGTTGAACGCGACCTCGTTCTTCGCCTCCGCGCTGCTGATCGCCGGGATCCGCGCGCCGCGCGTACCGCGTCAGGTGGCCGGCATCCGCGCGGATCTGATCGAGGGATGGCGGGCGGTCCGTACCCGCTCCTGGATCTGGACCTGCCTTACCGGTACGGCGGTCATGGTCCCCGCCTGGCACATCGGGTACGGCATCCTCGGCCCGCCCTGGGCGAAAGCACACTTCGGAGGGGCATGGGCGTGGGGTCTCATCGCCTCCAGCCTCGGCTGCGGCATGGCGGCCGGCGCAGCAGTGTCACTGCTGTGGCGTCCCCGCCGCGCTGGGTGGGTGAACTGCCTCGGCGCCGCCGCGCTCGCGATTCCGGATCCGCTGATGGCCGCCGGCGCGCCGCTACCGGTCGTCATGGCCGCCGTGGTGGTCGCAGCGGCCGGGTTGTCGGTTTCGACCGTCGTGTGGCAGACCGCCGTGCAACAACTTGTACCCGTCGACCAGCAGGGCCGGGTCTCGGCCTTCGTCAGCATTGGCGAGATCTCGCTCGCACCCGCCGGATACTTGCTCGTCGCCCCAGCAACCGGCGCGATCGGCGTACGCGGCACACTGCTCGGCTGCGGACTCGTCCTGGCCGTCGCGAATCTTGCACCGCTGTGCAGCCGTGACGTCCGAGCCCTCACGTTGCTCGACACCCCACCCCGCGAGGACAAAGGCACCACCGATGCCATAAGCGCCGTGCCCTGACTCGCGACGAAAGGCCCCGCTGTAAGCCGCTGACTGCGGTGGAGCCTCCCACCACGGGTCGCTATGTCGTGGGCCGTCAATGACTCGCAAAGCGACCAATACTAGGGGGTCCGCTCCGGCACGCAGCTGCTCTAGCGGATGCCTGGAGACCGGGAGCCGCTGCGTGCACCTCGGTTCGCGATGGTAAGCGGGGCCATGATGGCTGGGAGCCTGTATGAAGCCAACCAGATACCCCCACGATCTGGCCGTCCCAGCGCAGCCACCGGGGAGGCCGCCGCAATAGAGAGCAGGCAGCCTGTGCCCCGGCCCCTTACTGCGGCGCCAATGCCCGGCCGGGTCATGCGCATGTGAGCCAGCGTGAAAGCTGACGGAGAGTTACACCACCGGGCGCGCGGCAGCGCGCGGTTCGCGGCAGAAGAGGATGCTGGCCACGACTCGCTCAGACGCGGCAGATGAGTGTGTCAGGTCGCGGGCGTGACGGGCCAGACGATTTCGCCGGCGCGGTTCCGCGGAGTGATCAGGACGATTGCTTTGGCCGCCAGGGCTTTGGCCGTGCCGGTTCGACGAGAAGTGAGGTATCGCCGCAGAGCGTCGGTCGGATCAGTGCCGGGCAGTGCGGGCAGTGAGCGGCCGAGAAGGTCTACACGCCTGCCCTCGTAGCGCGGCGGATCTCCTGGGTATCGACCGAACTTGGAAGGTCCGAAATCCCGAGTTCCCCGCCAGCGAGGAGGAAACGGCCAGCCATCGATCTCGGCGTAGAACGACCAGACATCGAAGTCCTTGACGCCATTACTTCCGTTCACGTAGTGCAGCGCGGCACCCTGGCACAGGGCACGACACAGAAGACGGCCGGAGTACCGGCCGGATCCTCGCGGATTGCGCAGGAACAGCTCACTCTCGGCGTCCTCGGCCAACTCGGCCAGACGGAGCAGGTCCCCGCTATCGATCGGCGCCAACGACCGATCCAGATCTCCAACGGACACTCGGACATCCTGTCGCACGACAGGACCGATTCACTAGTCGTCCGATATGCGCTCGCCGGGCGACTCGACAGCGCGTCCCGCCTGGCCGTCAGGTGCGCTCGACCTGCGGCATGAGCGGGTGATCTGTTCAGGCCAGGGCTCGGAGTGTAAATGACCGCTACGTATATGGCGTGGATTGGTCGAGATGGCTAACGTCATCAGCGTTGCGTCGGAGCCGTGTAGGAGCCCTCATGGCCAAGTACGAGCGTGGCAGAGCTATCTGGCCGCACGACCTGAGCAGATGAGTCGCGTCACGATGAGTTTCGATGAGATCGAAGCGCTCGTCGGATCGCTTCCTCCTTCTGCGCGTAACCATGGTGAACGGTGGGCGAACGACTCCAAGGTCCAAGCTCAGGCATGGCAGGCCGCAGGCTGGCGTGTCGAATCGGTCGACCAACGCGTCGGGCGAGTGGCATTCACACGAAGCACCGTTGGCGGTCCCCGTCCCATCGCGCGGAAACCCAGGCCCAGCCCGGCAATACCGGCACCCCAGCCGATCATGGTTTCAACATTGTCAGCCGAAGACGGCATGCCTGAGGCGCGGGCCCAGGCATTGCTCGTGACATACCTCGTCAGCGAGGGTTGGCGGATCCAGCGCGTCGCGGATACGACCACGGAGGAACAGGGGATCGACGTTCTCGCGACTCGTGGTGACCGGACCCTCGCCGTCGAGGTGAAGGGCTATCCGGGACGACGGTATTCCGATCCGCGCCGCGTCGGCGAGACCAAACCAACGGCGCCGGCGACACAGGCACGACATTGGTACGCGCAGGCGATTCTCAAGGCGATGCTGATGTGCAGCGATCATCCCGGCCATGAGATCGCCATCGCCCTACCGGATGTGCCGACCTATCGCTCCCTTCATCAGCGAACTCGCGGAAGCCTTCAGCGGATCGATGTCACGATCTTCTTCATCGAAGATGATGGTCGCGTCTAGAAAGGCTGACTACAATGCCCGATTCCTGGGAGGTTTCGGTGGGACGGCTAGAAGCCGATATGCGTAAGCTCATCCGCGGGTGGGTAACCGCCGCTTGCCGCGAGTGGTCTTATCCGAATGTCTCTGAGCCCTACTTCGACGCCGTCTACGAGCGGCTACCAGTCGGCGTCCGGACGCTGGTGGCTTCGGGCCATCGAGACGAGCTGATCAAGCCGGTCGGAGGATACCGGTTCACGCTGCAGGGCCTGCCACCTGGTAAAGGTCCCTATGCATGGGTGAGCCGAAATGAGCAGGCGCAGGCGCCGGCCATCAACTGGGAGTATCTGATCCAGGCCGCCGAATACGCCCGAGTCTATGGGACGCTCTCGCCCAAGGGCTATCTCATCGCGGTGGAAGACCGGCTTATGGACATCACCGTCTCCGACCCTGATGGCGCCTTGCGATGGTACATCGAGGTCAAGGAGCGGGCGATCGACATACCTGGTCTCGTCGACCGGATCGGCACCTACGGTCATGAGGGTGTCGATTTGAACGCGCCCGACCGTGGCAACGATGCCCTCCGTAAGGCCAAATATCTGATCCAGTACCGGCCTGTCTACCTGTCCATCAGTGCCATCGGGCTTCGACGCGACTTCCAGGTCGCCTACGCGGCCGGGAACCGGTTCGCTCTGATCGATGACATGGTCCCGCTGATCTGATCCACGGCATCGGTTACGGCGCACAATTAAGCCTCATGACCACGCTGATTGTCGATATGAGCGCCCGATCAGCGGCACGAGCGGATAGTTGATCATAATCATGGCGCCTTCGTCAGGAAAATGCGCTGGACGTTGCCGGTCGCCCAGTTCGGGGGCGCCTCCGCTACTTCGGGACCTCGCTATCTGCGGCTCCGCTCGTGCAAAGCCCTCCAGTCACTGCCTGTAAGATCGCGGACTTACCCCGTTAGTGCAGTAGCTCGATCAGCCGGGCTGGCTAACCTATTCGCTTGTGGAGCCTTCGCCGGCTTCGTGCTCGTCGCCGGCGCGTTCCTCGATGACCGGGTTCGACTCCTCGGCAGAAAGGTCCTGCTCGCGCTTGGCGAAGCTCCTCGCCTTGAGCTTTCGGTACCCGAAGGCGGCTCCCGCGACGACGAGGCCAGATGCGATCGTCACCCCGGCACCGATTACTCCGCCCTTCGTGAAGCCATCATCGAAGCCCTGTGGTAGCCGTGGCCCCATGCCGGGTTGCCCATGCTTGTCCCCTTACGCATTGCTCATGAATCGGGGTAGAGCCTATGACCGCCGCGAGGTGGGCGCGGCCGAGGCCGTGTGAGCCACGGGCCGCGCCTATACCCGGCGGTGCGAGTTGAGGGCGGCATCCGTGTTCCCTCCGGCGGAGCATATGGGCTCAGCGCATGAACTCGATCTCGGGGTAGGCCGGCGAGGGATGATCGAGGATGGGGGCGCTCTGGTGGGTGAGGAAGCGTTCGAAGAAGGCGGCGGTGTACGCGCGTACCACGGTCGGGGCACGGTGGTCGTCGATGTCGCCGAAGTCCAGGCGCCATGCCTCGGCGGGCAGTTGCTCGTCCAGGCCCCACGCGCGGGCGTTCACGGCGAGGTCGGTGAATCGGTAGTGGCCCGAGCCGTCCAGGCGGAGCCAGTGGTGCCAGCCTCGCAGCCGTGGCAGGAACACGCTCCAGGTGGGGTCCTGGTCCCCGCCGTCGCCGGGTGCGTGCCAGCCGCTGCCGAACACCAGGAACGGGCGGCGCAGGCCGGCCCGCTGGACCGGGCCGATCACCAATCCGTCCAGGTCGATGCCGGCCCGGACGCGCTTGTCCTCGTGCATCGCCTCGGCGGTGGTCGAACCGCCCAGCGAGTGGCCGAACATTCCGATCCGGTGCAGGTCGAGGGACCGTGCCAGGCCGGCGGGCAGCGGGCGGTGTTCGGCGTCCGGATTCGCTCCGTGGGAGATCCGGGAGAGTTGGTCGAGTACGAAGGTGGTGTCGCGGACCCGTATGGCCTGCAGACGGTTCCAGAGGCGGTCGTTGTCCTGGTCGGAGCCTCGGGCGCACAGCGCGGCATCGTCCTTGACGAGCCGCCCGCGGGGGAACTCCACCTCGGCCGCTTCGTGCGTACTGGCCGTCGCGACGACGACGAAGCCGCGGCTGGCCAGCTCTTCGTCGATGAAGGTCGTGTCGGTGCGGTCGGAGCACCAGCCGGGATAGAACAGGACCACCGGGTGCCGGACTCCCGCGACCGGGGCGTCGATGTGGCTGTTCGTGGTCGCGGCGGTGATCGCACCCGGCGGTAGATGGTGATCGGCCTCGAGCTGGGCGGCCTCCCCGGGCGGCATGTACGGGGCGACCGGATGGCCCGTGGTGTCCTGTGCGGGGTACCACAGCTGCACGATCAGCTCCCGTGGTCGTTTCCCGTCGCCCAGCGGGTCGGTGCGTGAGGCGTCGACGAGATGGAGCAAGGCCGTGCCGACCTGGTGCGGTCCGGTGGGCGGCGGGAGGTACAACGGGGCGGTCGCCTTCTGGCCGGAGACCGCTGTCCCGTGCGCGTGGTCGGCCGTTGACGACGTGGCCGTCGCCGGCGTGGCGGTCGTCAGCGTGGCCGCCGCGAGCGCGGCGAGAGTCTTCCGTGCGTTGTCGATGAGCATCGGCACCTCGGGTGATCGTGGTGAGTACGAGCCCGGTCTCGGTGGGCTGCTGACGGCGACGCTAGATCGGCGTTCGGCGCGAGGCGTCAGACCGCGGGCCCGACTCTTCGCCGCCGCGCGGTACGCGGGTGCCATGGGGGGCGGGCTCGCCGGGCCGCGCGCGGCCCGGTCAGGGGAAAGGGAGCGGTGCCCGGTGCGTCGTACCCTGGTACCGGTCCGGCCCGGTGATTCGCGCCCACGGTCGGATGCCGGGGAGATGGTCGCTTTCTAGCGTCGGCGTCATGATCGAAGTTCGCGGTCTTACCAAGCGGTACGGCCCCAAGGTCGCCGTCGACGATCTCTCCTTCACGGTCCGGCCCGGCACCGTGACGGGGTTTCTTCGCCCGAACGGCGCCGGCAAGTCGACCACGATGCGCCTCATCGTCGGCCTGGACGCGCCGACCCGCGGGCACGTCACCGTCGACGGCAGGAGCTACGCCGACTTCCGGGCGCCGATGAGAGAGGTCGGCGCTCTGCTCGAGGCGAGGTCCGCGCATCCGGGCCGGTCCGCGTTTCAGCACCTGATGGCGCTCGCCCACACGCACCGCATTCCACGCCGCCGTGTCGAGGAGGTGATCGAGATGGTCGGTCTCGGCGCCGTCGCGCGCAAACGGGTCGGAGGCTTCTCGCTGGGCATGGGCCGGCGTCTCGGCATCGCCACCGCGCTGCTCGGCGATCCGCGGACGATCATCCTGGATGAACCGGTCAACGGCCTCGACCCGGAGGGCGTGCGGTGGATCCGTGACCTGCTCCGGTCGCTGGCGGCCGAAGGACGGACGGTTCTGCACGCGACATCGGTTCGACGGCCGCCACGCTCGGCGTACCCGTGTTCGAGCTCGCGCCACGACCGGTCTCGCTGGAGGACGCTTTCATGACGTTGACCCGCGGCTCGGTCGAGTACCACGCGTCCACCCGGGACGCGGCCACGGGGTGGGCGGCGTGAGCGCGACGACGGCCGGATGCCGGCTGACCATGAGGGGTGTCGCCCGCGCGGAGTGGACCAAGCTGTGGTCCCTGCGGTCCTTCCGGATTCCCCTGCTGTGCACGATCGGAGGTACCGCGGCGCTGGGCGCTCTCGTCTCGGGCGCGTACCGCCCAGGAACCGAAGGGCAGGTCGATCCGGTCTCGATCGGCCTGTTCGGCATGAGCCTGGCGACCGCGGTGATCGCGGGGCTCGGGATCATGTCGGTGACCGGCGAGTACTCGACCGGCACCATCCGTTCCAGCATGACGGCCGTGCCCAGGCGGTGGCCCGTGCTGTGGTGCAAGGCCGCCGTGTTCGGCGCCGTGGCGCTCGGTGCTTTCGCGGTCACGGTCCCGGCGATCTTCGCCCTCTCGCAGTCAATGCTCTCCGGCACCGACATGCGGGCGTCACCGTCCGATCCGGGGATGGTGCGCACGCTCGTGGGCCTGGTGGCGTCCGTCGAACCGCTGACCGAGTTGCATCCGGCCGCCGGAGCGCCGCCGCCACTCCTCTCCTACGCGGCGATGGCCGGCTGGGTCCTGTTCGGCCTGCTCGCGGCGAGTGCGCTGCTGAGCCGGCGTGACGTGTGACGACGCCGTGGCGAAGGGCTCGCCACGGCACGACCCCAGGACCGGTGCGTCCGCGCCGGCCCGGTGGGTCCGCCTGGTCTCCGGCTTCGTACGCGGGGTCGACGCACGTCATCCACTGTGGTGGGACGTCGGGCCGCCGATCGCGCTGGCACTGGTCACGCTGCCTTCCTACCTCGGTGCCGGGCCCGTGACCTGGGCGGTGTGGCTGGGCTTCGTCGTCCCCCTGCCGTGGCGCCGCAGACATCCCTTCCGCGTTCTGCTCGCCATGGCGGTTCCGGCCGTGGTCTCCCTGTGGAACGGGGCCGTGCCACCCAACGCTCTGGGACTCTGCGTCGCCCTGTACGGAGTGGCCCTGCGCTCGGCGATCTCACGTGTGACCTGGAGCGGGCTGCTGACCGGTGCGGCCATCGCCGCGGACGTCACGTGGTGGCCGGGCGACGGCCTGGGACTTCGGATCCTCACCGGTCTCATGCCCTGCGCCGCGAGCGTTCTGCTCGGATTGTTCGTCCGCATCCGCCGGGAGGAGATCGCCGCTCTTGAGGACAAGGCCGCCCTGCTGGAACGAGAACGCGATCAGCAGGCCCGGCTCGCGGCGGCCGCCGAGCGAAACGCGATCGCCCGCGAGATGCACGACATCATCGGTCACAATCTGTCGGTCATCGTCGGCCTGGCGGACGGAGGCAGATTCGCCGCGGCGAAGGCTCCGAACCAGGCCGTACAGGCGCTGGAGGCGATCAGCGACACCAGCCGGCAAGCCCTGGGCGAACTGCGGCGTGTGCTCGGTATCCTGCGAGACGGCGATCCGGCGCGACGGCCGGCGACTCTGGCGCCGCAGCCCACTCTGGCCGACCTCGGCGAACTGTTGACTCGGCTGCGGGACACCGGGTTGACCGTCCGGTACACCACCACCGGAAGTCCGCATGACCTGTCCGCCGGATACCAGCTGATGATGTATCGCATGGTGCAGGAATCGTTGACGAACGTCCTCAAGCACGCCGGTCCGGACTGTGAGGCGCAGGTGCGAGTACGACATGGTCCGGAAGGGGTGTCGGTGACGGTGACGAACACCGGCGGCCCTGCCACGGTCGCCGCCGGCGCCGACGGCACCGGGCAGGGACTCACCGGGATACGTGAGCGAGCGGCCTTGTACGACGGCACGCTGCGGACGGGACCGCTGCCCTCGGGAGGATGGCACGTCGACCTCTGGCTCCCCCGAGAGCAGGATCGATGATCGCCGTATTGATCGCCGACGATCTGCCGCTGCAACGGCTCGGCTTCCGGATGCTGCTCGAAAGCCAAGACGACATGACCGTGGTCGGCGAGGCCGCCGGCGGCTCGGAGGCCGTCCGGATGACCGCGGAACTGGGGCCCGACGTCGTGCTGATGGACGTCCGCATGCCCGGCCTCGACGGCGTCGAGGCGACCCGTCGCATCGTCGCGTCCGGCGGCCCCAGCCGCGTGCTCATCCTGACCACCTTCGATCTGGACGAATACGCCTTCGCCGGGCTGCGCGCCGGAGCCAGCGGCTTCCTGGTGAAGGACGCACAGCCGGGCGACCTGCTGTCGGGCATCCGCGCGGTCGCCGACGGTAACGCCGTCGTGGCCCCGTCCCTGACACGAAGGCTTCTCGACCTGTACGCGCACCGGTTCCCGGTCACCGGACCGGACAGAGAACCTGAGCCCCGGCTGCGGTCGCTGACCGAACGCGAACGCGGCGTTCTCCTCTGCATCGGCCAGGGCTACAGCAACAGTGAGATCGCAGAGCGCCTGGTCCTGGCAGAGTCGACGGTCAAGACGCACGTCGGACGCGTGCTGGCCAAGATCGGTGCACGGGATCGAGTGCAGGCCGTGATCTTCGCCTACGACACCGGCCTGGTCACCCCGGAAACCCGCTGACCCGTACGGCTTCCGGACAGCCGCGTTGCGCCTGACTTAAACAGCGACCTGGGGACTCAGATGGGGCCGCCCCAACAGGGCGGCCCCCTTCAGTGTCGTAAGAAGAGCTTGAGCCAGATCATTGGACGGACCGACGGCTACCGGGAGAACGCCGGAAGAGGAACGGCAGGTCAGGCGGCCAGGACCCGCTGATGGAGTTCGGTGACGACCTTGCGGGCGGAGGAGATCGCGCCGGCCTGCCAGGCGTCCAGGTAGCTCAGGTAGTCGCCAGCGAAGTAGACGTTGCCTTGAGCCTGGTTGAGCGGGGCGAACGCTGGGGCGTCGGGGCCGCCGGACATGGAGTGCCAGGCGGCCTCGATGTGGGGGGCGAGCTTCCATTGATGCGAGTACGAGGCCGCGAGTTCCGAGCGGTACTTCTCACCGTGGATCTTCACGCCCTGGGCAACCGCGCGCTCCAGTCTCTGGGCCGGAACGAGCGCCGAGTAGGTGTCGGAGTGGGAGCCGGTGTTGTAGTAGCCGATGATGGTGCCTCGCTCGCCGAGGTGACCGTAGGACGGGTACCAGATGTGGTCCAGGTCCAGGTCGGTCTCGGTGATACCGCCCATGATCTTGAAGTCGGTCTCCCACCAGCGGCTCTTGTACTCCAGGCCGATCTTGGAGGCCTGGGAGGGCCGCACGGCCTGCAGGGCGGTCTGCACCGCGGAGCCGAGGTTGTGGGAGGTCCGGGCGAGGATCCAGGGCGCCAGCGTGGCGATGCAGTAGTCCGCGTCGACGACCTTGGTCCTGCCGTTACGGGTGTAGGTGACCTCGACGCCGTCGGAGGTGTTCCTGACGTCGGTGACCGCGGCGCCGGTGAGGATCTTGTCGGGTCCGATGGCCTTTGCGAACGCCCTTGGTATCGCGTCCATGCCGCCGACCGGCTGGAACATCAGCATGGCCTGGTCGTAGCCGAACTCGAAGGAGAAGTAACGCCCGACGTTGGAGGCGAAGACCTCGGTCAGGGACGGTACGTCGCCGAGTTCGACGCCGGGGGTGCCCGCGGCGCCGGGATCGACGCTGAAGCCGCGGTGTTCGGTGCCGGTGTACTTGTAGTCGGAGCCGAGGGAGCCGTAGCTCCTCAGGAAGGTGAGCAGCCGCTCCTTGTCGTCGGCGGTCAGCTCGGCGTCGAGGGCGCCGGCGTTGGTGGCCTTGGCGAGCAGTTCGGAGACGTAGCCGTACACGTCCGCCTTGGCGGCACGGTAGGCGGCCGGGGTCTCCATGCCGGTGGACTCGTTGTAGATGAGTGCGCTGGCGTTGGTGTTGGTGAACACCTCGACCGGCACCTTGAGCTCTCGACAGTAGTCCAGGGTGACCATCCACTGGGCGAGACGGGCCGGGCCGCAGTTCATGTACTGCCCCTGGCTGAAGGTCACCTTCTGGGTGACACCGTTCAGGTCGGTGACGGTGTCACCGCCGCGCACGGTGAAGTTGCGACCTCCGACGCGGTCGCGGGCCTCGAGGACGGTGCACTTGTATCCAGCCTTGCCGAGCTCGTACGCCGAGGTGAGGCCGGCTATGCCGCCGCCGATGACGACGACCTTGGCGGGCTTGCCGCCCCGGCCCTGGAGGGTGAAGTCACCGCGTCGAGGAGCGATGAAGGGCGCCTCCTTCTCGGCGGCGTAGGCGGCGGTGGGGGCGAGATCGAGGGCTCCCATGGTGGCGAACATGGCCCCGGCACCACCGGTGATGCCGACGGCCCGCAGGAAACTACGTCGGCTGGTGCCCGTTCCCGGCTGAGGCTCTGCCATCTGGCGGATCCCCTTTCAATAGGACGCACCACCGGTGTCTGGGCACCGGTGGTGATCTTGAAAGACGAAGAGATCCTCACATCGGCGTGTTACGAGCCACCTCATTCAGGCGTTTCGTGCGCGTTACCTGGCTTTCGCAGCTGATGTAGTGCGATAGGCCATGAATCTGGGTCCTGATGTGCGAAAACGTGCTGTCGACCGGTGAGACGACGTGTATCTACGTCGCGATACCGCCCGTCATCCAGCCTTTAATCCATAGGTTCCGGGTTCGAGCCCCGGGCACCCCACCAGTCCCTACCTGCGAATTCACCCGTGGACGGGGACAGGCTGCTGGACGAGCTGGGTGTCGGCTGCGCTGGCGGCGGTGGCCGCTACACGTCCGCATGAGATCGCCGACGAGGCGGCGAAGCGCCGGTTGGTCGGCGTTCCCGGACAGGCCACAAGCATGATTCATCCACCGTTAACCGGGACGACCAGGCCACGTCATCGACGCACCAGGACGTCCCGTTGCTATGCATCCGTCCGTATTTCACGAAGATCTGGAGAGCTCGATGCGTAGATCCCTGGTGACCGTGGCGGCCGGCGCGGTGTTGGTGCTCGGCGGGGCGTCCGCCGCCGGCGCCGGCTCGCCTTCCGCCGGCAGCGCCTCGCACGTCGGCCGTGGCGACGATTACGAGATCGCGCTGATCGGTGACATGCCCTACGGAGACTCCGGACGCACCCGGTTTCCACGCGTCATCAACGAGATCAACGCCGACCGGAGCATCTCGTTCACGGTGTTCGACGGGGACATCAAGAACGGCAGCGAGCGCTGCGACCAGGGGCAGTACGACCTGGCGGCCAAGAACTTCGACTCGTTCCAGCGGCCTGTCATCTACGTGCCCGGCGACAACGAGTGGACCGACTGTGACCGGGCCAGCAACGGCGGCTACGACCCGAGCGAGCGGCTCGCGCTGGTCCGCCGTATGTTCGCCTCCACCCCGGACTCTCTCGGTCAGAGGAAGCTGCGGCTCACGCGGCAGTCCGCCGACTTCCCCGAGAACGTGCGCTGGCAGTACGGCGCGGTGACGTACCTCGGCCTCAACATCACCGGCAGCGACAACAACGCACCGCAGTTCGACTCGAGCGGTAAGCAGACCGACGGGGACCTCGCCGAGTACACCGCACGCAACGCCGCGAACCTGGACTGGCTCGACCGCGGTTTCGCCGCGGCCAAGGCCGTCAAGTCGAAGGCGATCGTCATCGACATCCAGGCCGACATGTGGGCGGCCTCCGACCCGACCGCGCACTTCGCCGACACCAAGCGCAAACTCGCGCAGCTGACGATCGGTTTCCCCGGCCAGGTCCTGCTGGTGAACGGCGACAGCCACTTCCTCCAGATCGACAAGCCCCTCAAGGACGCGAAAGACGCGACGATCGAGAACTTCACCCGGGTGCAGACGTTCGGCAGCGATCAGAACCACTGGGTGAGCGCGCTGATCGACCCGAGCGACCCGCAGGTCTTCACCTTCCACCAGCACATCGTCAAGGCGAACGAACCGGCCTACGTCAGTCCGTGACCCTGACGTCCCTCCCCGGATCGGGCCGGGCCCCTTCTCAGGGCACGGTCCGATCCACCGGTCTTTCCGCAGGCTGTGGATGGGTTTTCAGCACCCGCAGGGGTCGCGGCGCTCGAGCACTCGAGGCGGCCGGCCAACGATTACGGAGCATTGGGTGACGTCGGGTCAGGCGGGTTGACCAGGCGGTACTGGTAGGCCAGCGCGACCAACTGTGCGCGGTCTCGGGCGCCGAGTTTGGCCATTGCCCGGCTGATATGGGTTTTGGCGGTGGCCTGGCTGATGGATAGGGCCGCGGCGATCTCGTCGTTGCTCATGCCGTGCGCCGCCAGCCCGGCGACCTCTCGCTCCCGCCCGGTGAGCTTGGCCAGCGCTCCAGGGTTGATCTGGCGGGTGGGCGCGTGGTCGACAAGCCGTGCGATCAGCCGGCGGGTCAGGCCGGGCGACAGGAGTGCTTCGCCACCTGCAACCACCCGGATGCCCTGAAGCAGTTGGCCGGGATCGGTGTTTTTGATCAGAAAACCGCTGGCGCCGGCGTCCAACCCCTCGATGACGTATTCGTCGTGATCGAACGTCGTGAGGATCAGCACATGCACGCCCGCGAGGTCGGGAGCCTCGGCGATCTGGCGGGTGGCGTCCAGCCCGTCGACACCTGGCATGCGGATGTCCATGAGGACGACGTCGGGGTTGGTTTGCCGGGCCAGGTCAACCGCTGCGGCGCCGTCGGCTGCCTCGCCCACCACGATCATCTGCGGTTCGGCGTCGATGAGGACCCGGAACCCGGCACGGACCAACATCTCGTCGTCGGCGATAAGGACCCGGATCGGCTCGGTCATGCCTGACCAACACCAGGTGCTGTCGGTGGTCGTCGGTGTCCGCTCGTCCGGGTCACGCGTGGTTCCGGTTGGCCGGTCATTGGCGGGCGCATGTCGTCATCATGCCGGGTCTGGTGTGGGTATCACACACCGCACCTCGAAGCCGCCGTCGGGGTGCGGGCCGGCGGTGAACTGCCCGGACAGCGCCACGGCCCGTTCTCGCATGCCGCTCATGCCGTGCCCATCCTTACCGTTGGTGCCGCGGTGACCGGGGCCGGGGGCCGGCCCGTCGTCGCGGATCTGGATGACCAACTGCGCGGGTTCGTAGCGCAGGTCAAGCTGGACGGTGCGGGCGTGGGCGTGGCGCACGACGTTGGTCAGTGCCTCTTGGATGATCCGGTAGGCGGCAAGATCGACGGCTGCGGGCAACGGCCGGGCGCTGTGGTGGATGTTCAGCTTGGGCTGGACGCCGGCTGCCCGAACCGGGTCCAGCAATGCGTCGAGCTGGTCGAGGCCGCCGCGGGGTGCCCGGGGCTGGTCAGGCTCGTCGCTGTCGGCGCGCAGAATGCCCAGGATGGTCTTGACGTCGGTCAGCCCCTGGTCGCTGATGTGTTTGATCGTGCTCAGTGCCTCCGCCGCCTGGGCGGGTCGCGTGGCGATGAGGTGGATGCCGACCCCGGCCTGCACGCTGATGCTGGCCATGGTGTGGCCGAGGACGTCGTGCAGTTCGCGGGCGATGCGCAGCCGTTCTTCGACCACGCGGTGGCGGGACTGCTCCTCGCGGGTCTGGGCTTCGCGGGCAAGCTGAGCGCGGGTGGCCACCAGCAGCGCACGGTTGTACCCGACCGCCGTGCCGGCGGCGCCGGCGGTGATGGCCATCCACATGGCGTTGCCCGTGATCCCGGCCGGCACGGCGGCGCCGAAGGCCAGGTGGATCGCCACCACCGCGGTGAGCGCGGTCACCACCGCGCCCGCCAGCCCCCACCGCCACCCGCGTCGGGCCGCCAGGGTGTAACAGGCGATCAGCGGGGTCAGCGGGATCAGGGGGCTGGGATAGTGGGCGGCTGACCAGACCAGGGCGACCGTGCTGAGGACGACCAGCACCGATCTCGGGTAGCGGCGGCGGAGCGCCAGTGCGCCGGCCACAACCCCGACGAGCCCGACCGCCCCGGCGTCGAGTGGGCGAGGGTTGTCGATCCACGGGAGTCTCGCGCCGGTTCGGCTGCCGGCCAGCACCAGCACCGACAACGCCACGCCGAGCCCGACAACGGCATCGGTGAGGTTCGGTGCGGCCTGGCGCACGGTGCTGAGCGTCTTTGGCGTCTGCATCGCGAGTCATTCTGCCGGTATCCGCTGGTCAAGCGCATCCGCTGCCTGGACTACCACACTCGGCGTACTGGTCTACCGCGTGGGGATGACCTACTCCGGCGGAGTGAGCCACGAAACACTCCCACCAGCCGACGCGAACCGCCTGCGCCTGCCGCCACGATCATTTCGTGACGAGCACCAGCGAGGAAGAACTGATGGTGGCGAAGCGGGCAAGGACACGACGCCAGACCGAAGGCGGGCCGGCGGCCAGGCGAACCGGTAGAAGCATCCCGGATGCATCGGGCGATTCGACGAGGTTCACCGCGCCCAAGGCGACGCTACTGCCGGAGAGCGGCTGGGAACTGCGTGTCGGCCGGGGCAGCCGGAACCGCGCGGCCCTGGAAGTGCACACCGGCGACGGGCTGATCGACGTAGCCGTCGCCGACGGTCTCGTCGCGGCCCTCATCCGCGGAGCCGTACGGGGACGGCGGTGGTCGGTGGCCTGGGGGCACCTACCTCGCGGTGGCGACGTGCTCGTGGAGTTCCGCTCC
The DNA here is from genome assembly GCF_030269445.1 of Actinoallomurus iriomotensis. GTDB lineage: Bacteria > Actinomycetota > Actinomycetes > Streptosporangiales > Streptosporangiaceae > Actinoallomurus > Actinoallomurus iriomotensis. The sequence continues at coordinate 333,055 of NZ_BSTJ01000008.1, read as the reverse complement.
GGGAATTCGATGCGCCGCGTCCCCGCGATCACGATCGCGGGGGCCTTCTGGGCGGCCGAGGTGCCGGGGCGGTTCCGCTCGGTCGTCGTCACCACCGCCGCCGACCGGGCGTCATTCCGCCTGCGCCGCTTCCGGCAGCACGGGACTGCAGGACTCCGCCCGCAGGCGTCGTAGCGGGCGTCGACGAAAGCGACGCCCGCTCACGGCTCCGCCCGTGCATTGGGCTCCAGGGATCCAAGGGGGTCGAGTACGACGCTCGAACGACTTGAGGAGAAGATGATGACAACCGAGGCTTCCCGTACGGATGGGGCTTTGGCGGGACTGGCCCGTTTCTGTTACCGACGGCGCCGTCTGGTCTTTCTGGCCTGGATCGTCGGCGTGCTCGCCGTTGCGTTCATCGGCTTCGGTTACGGCGCCGCCCCCGACAACGACATGTCCGGCGGGGGCTCCGGGTCCGCCAAGGCGCAGGCGCTGATCGAAAAGCACTTCCCTGAGCGGCAGGGGGACACGCTCACGCTCGCGATCAAGGCGGACAAGGGGATCGACGACCCCGCCGCCCGGCGGAAGATCGAGAAGGTCATCGCCGATCTTGACGCCTCACCCATCACTGGCCCGGTGACCTCGCCGTACCCGGACAAGAAGCTGGTGACCAAGGATCGTCGTATCGCCCGTACGATCATCCCGCTGACCGAAAAGGATGCGAAGAAGACCGAGGTCAAGCCTCTGGTGGACACGGTCAAGCAGGCTTCCGGAGATGGCGTGTCATTGGGGCTCGGTGGGGAGCGGGCAGAGAAGGCCGAGACACCCAAGCAGGGTCCGGGCGATAGCGTGGGCGTCCTTGCGGCGGCGGTGATCTTGTTCATCGCCTTCGGGTCGCTGGTGGCGATGGGCTTGCCGATCGTGACCGCGCTGATGGCGATCCTCGGCGGCCTTGCCCTGACCAAGCTATCGGGGTACCTCGTTCCCGCGCCGGACTTCACCGTGCTCTTCGCCGCGCTCATCGGGCTCGGTGTCGGCATCGACTACGCACTGTTCATCGTGACCCGCTACAAGGACGGCCTGCAGGAGGGCGACGATCCCGAGAGCGCCACCGTCAACGCCATCACCACCGCGGGTCACGCAGTGCTGTTCGCCGGTACGACCGTGGTGATCGCGATGCTGGGTCTGGTCGTCATGGGGCAGAGGCTGATGACCGGGGTGGCCATCGGCGCGTCGGCGACAGTCCTGGTGACCATGATCGCCGCGGTGACCCTGCTGCCGGCGTTCCTGGGCTTCATCGGCCACAAGATCAACTCGCTGCGGCTGCCTCGCCGTACGTCCCGCCGGCCCGCGTCTACCGGTGGCCCGGCCCCAACGCGCCGTACCCCCGCCGAGCGCTGGGCCCGCACAGTACAGCGCAGACCATTGGTCGCTGCGGTACTGGCCGGCGCGGCTCTGCTGGTGCTGGCCGCCCCCGCGCTGTCGATGCGCCTCAGCCTGCCCGACGCCAGCGTGCAGCCCCACGACAGGAGCAGCTACACCTCGTACAAAATCCTCTCCGAGGGTTTTGGCCCCGGCTACAGCGCACCCCTGATCTTCGCCGCCGAGGCCGGCTCCAAGGACGAGCTGGGCCCCGCCGTCGAAATGGTCAGCGCGACCGAGGGCATCGCCTACGTCACGCCACCCCAGATCAGCAAGGATGGAGAGGCCGCCACCTTCACCGCCTTTCCCAAGACCGGATTCCAGGACGAGGCGACCACGCACCTGGTGCACAAGCTTCGCGACGACGTGCTGCCCAAGGCACCCGCCGGGGACAAGGTCTACATCGGCGGCCCTAACGCCGCCGCGATCGACTATTCCCAGGAGACCGGCTCGCGCCTGCCCCTGATGATCGCGGTCGTCATCGTGCTGTCGCTGGTGCTGCTGATCGCGCTGGTCCGGTCGGTCACGATCGCGCTGCAGGCCGCCGTGATGAACCTGTTGTCGATCGGCGCCGCCTACGGCGTGCTGGTCGCGATCGTGCAGTGGGGATGGTTCGGCTCGGCCCTCGGTTTCGCCACCGACATGCCGGTCACGACCTGGGTGCCGTTGGTGATGTTCCCGGTCCTGTTCGGCCTGTCGATGGACTACGAGGTCTTCTTGATCTCGCGGGTCCGTGAGGAGTACGAGCGCACCGGCGACACCCGGACCGCCGTCACCCACGGGCTGGCGCGGACCGCCAAGGTCATCACGGCCGCGGCCGCCATCATGATCGCCGTCTTCACGACCTCCGTGCTCGGCCCCGACGTCTCGATCAAGCAGGTGGGCCTGGGCATGGCCGTCGCCGTGTTCATCGACGCCACCATCGTCCGGATGATCCTCGTCCCCGCGGTGATGGAACTGTGCGGCAAGGCCAACTGGTGGATGCCCGGAGGCCGGGCACCGAAGACGACCTCGGCTGCACAGGCCGAGGTCGGGGAAAGGGTCGAAGTCTGACCCATAACCCGGCCGTCGAGCAGTCCGGCCATGCCACATTCGGCCGCGCGGCGACAGGCATTGACACCCGCATCCGCCACCTGTTGCCCGTCCTCACCCAGACACCGGAGACTCACCCATGACCGCACCCAGCCACTACGCCAGCGTCCGCTACCTCGTCGACGACGTCCAGGCAGCCATCGACTTCTACACCACCCACCTCGGCTTCACCCTCAACACCAGTGCCGCACCCGCTTTCGCCGACGTCGTACGCGGGCGGCTGCGACTGCTGCTGTCCGGACCCGCGAGCTCCGGTGCCCGCGCCACCCCCGCCGAGAACACCGTCGCAGGCCGCAACCGCATCCACCTCATCGTCGACGATCTGGACGCCGAGATCGCCCGGCTGCGCACCGCGGGCCTGCCGTTCCGCAGCGACATGATCGTCGGCCCCGGTGGACGCCAGATCCTGCTCGCCGACCCCGCCGGCAACCTGATCGAACTGTTCCAACCCGCCGACCGGCCCGAGGCACCCACACGCTGACCCATGAGCACTCCCACCAACGTCCCGTCCGTGCGATGACCACGGCGTCATTCACCCCCAGCCGCGGCATCGTCTGGCCTCTCGCTTCGTCAGCGGGCCGCGGGCTGGAAGAGCTCGACGACGTTGCCGGAAGGGTCCTGGAGCAGGATCTGTTTTCCGCCCGGCCCGGTGATGATGTCGTTGCGGAAGTGCAGCCCGGCCGAGCGGAGCTTGTCCACCTCGGCGGCCAGGTCGTCGACGATCAGGTGGATGCGGTTCCAGCCCCCGGGACCGGGCGTGACGCCGTCGGGCATCGGCCGCCCTGCCGAGGACTTCGGCCCGCTCAGCAGCAGCCGCAACCCGCCGCGGGTGACATCGGCGAAGGCGGGTACCGCGGACGAGCGGAGCACGAACCCCAGGTGAGTGGTGTAGAAGTCGACGGCCTTCTGCACGTCGTCGACGATGTACCGTACGCTGACCAGATCTTCGGACATCGTCAGTCCTCACTCGCTAGGTGATGGATGAGGAAGCGGATACGAATGTCGAGTTCGGCGGCGGTTCGTTCGAACGCCGGATACTCGCCCCGCGCCGGGTTCCCGAATCGCTAGACAGTGAGTCAGCGGAAAGGCTGGGTTGCCAGACTGACGGACAGTAACCAAGGCAGCTGGGCATAGCAGTCTCGTCAGCGTCGGCGATCTGGGATGTAAGGCCATGTTCGTCATGGTCGGAGAGCCCCACAGCGCTTCAGCGAAAGAACTCCCGATGAAGGGTTCGAAAGTTCGATCAGTGGTAGATGGGGCGCAACCGGTGGCCACCTCCAGGCAACCAGCCGGCACTGCCATCGCGCGAACGTGTCCAGGGCTGACATTGAAGCTCTGAGCCCAACGACGTCGCGGGATCAGAGATGGTGACCACGGCGAGCGCGAGCTTGATCAACGCGAGAAGCCAGGCGACGGGGTGACCAACGATCAGCCGGCGTTGCGCGGCCTGACGCCAGCCGACACAGGCTCAGAAGAACAAACCGCACCCCGACAACACACCGAAGGGCAAGGCAAAGGGCAACCCCCACAAAGCGCCGACCGGCTGAGACCCCGAAGTCACTCGCCCGGAGTAACGGCCCAAGCTTCTACGGCGCTGTAGATCTTGTGCTATCTCATCCCGGAGACTCCATACCGGCGGACACCCGGACAAGCATCGCGGCGACCGTCGGGCGACACCACGTACCGGCCGCCACGCACCACCACACCGGACCGCTCCAGGCTGACCATCTCACCGCCATCGTCGCGATCGGCGCCGTGCTGTGGATCCTCGGCACCGCCTTCGTCACCAGCTGGCGGGACAGCGACCGAAGGTTCCGGGGCATACTCAGCGAATTCGACGAGCACCACGACCCACATGCCGAACGACACACCGATGCACATACGGCGAGCCCACGTTGACGACCGTACGTCACCGAGACACCGCATTACGCATTCGCGCTCGCGTATTCGCCGTCTCCCTGGACGGGCCAACACTCCGGATCAAGTCGGTCAGCGCAGGCCGCTTATTGAGGACTGCCAGGTAGGGCAACACCCTCGTCGATGATCAGAAGACGCTGCGTTCCCTTGTTCTGTGCGCCCTGCAGCCTGACCGCACCGGCGCAATGGCCCTCCGGCATCTCCGCGCGGCGCGGACCGGTGCGCACTGCCCGTGATCGCTACTGGGAGCGGGTGGCATGCAGGGTCGGTACCTCGTACGACAACCCCACGGGGCCGCAGCGCACACTCGCTCAGGACGTGACCGTCGGAAGGTCGGCGGTGACCGCGCCGAAACCGGCAAGCCGCCGGAGCAGGCCGTCGACATCGGCCGGGGGCACTGCCCCACTCCAGGCGATGAACAGGTCGGGGCGAACGAGAAGGAGCGGCTGTGCGTAGCTCTCGTCGGCGTGCACTACCGAGAGTGGGATTCCGAGCCTGGCTGCGGCCTGGACGAAGCGGCCGGCATCGCCACCGGCGCAGACCAGCGTGAATTCCCTGCCGAGAAGGTCGAACACCGAACGTCCGTCGGGCAGCCAGACGTGCGGAAAGCGGGCGCCTGGGGCGAGGCTCGGGCGGTACTCGTCGATACGTGTGATCGTGTCCTCCGCCGACCGGCCGTCCGCTGCGATCCCCGGCGAGTCCACGTAACGGGACCCGAACTGCACACCCTGGCTGTGCCACTGCTGCCGATCGAGCTTCGCGATGAGTTCCCCGACCTCGGCCCGCAGCCGGGCGCCCTCGGCGTCGTCGACGTGCAGCGCGGGGTCGCGGGCGATGGACGCCATGTCCCGGTCGATCTTGAGCGCCGCACGCGAGGTGGCCTCCCCCACGGAGCGGCGCTCGACCTCGTACGCCTCGAGAAGTTCGGGTCCGCCCCAACCGCCGAGCAGCGCCGTGAGGCGCCAGCCCAGCCCGACCGCGTCGGCGATGCCGGTATTCATGCCGAAGCCACCCAGCGGGAGCCAAAGGTGTGCGGCGTCGCCGGCGAGCACGATCCGGCCGTCGACGAACCGGTCGGCCACGAGCCGGCGCGGCGTCCACCGCACGACCTGGATCTTCTCCAATTCCATTTCCCGGCCGAGGGCGGCGGACAGGACCTCGTCCTCGTCGAGGTCATCCGGTGCGGTGCCCTCCGGGACGCGGGCATGGCACAGGAACAGGCCCTCACCATCGAGTTGCACGAACGAGCCTTTCAGGCGTGGTCCGTACCACCAGTACATCCAGCCGGGCCTCTCTGACGCGGCGAACTCGCGCCCCAGCTCCGCCGAGCGGAAGTAGACCGAGAGCCGGTTCTCCGCGGCACGGGAGTCACCCTGCAGCCTGGCGCCAATCGCCCGCCGGGTGGTGCTGGCCCCGCCGTCGCAGCCCACGACGTAGTCGGCGGTCAGCACCTTCTCGATGCCTCCGGCGATGACGCGCACCTCGACGATCTCGCCACGCTGCCGGACTCCGACGACCTCGTGCTCACGAGCGATCTCGACCGAGTCGTAACCGCGGACGTGCTGTTCCAGGATCGGCTCAAGGAAGATCTGTGAGATCCGGTGCTGGGGCTCGGGGGTGGGCCACTCGTCGAGCTCGGGCGCGGTCCGGTCCAGGATCTCCTGGGCGGACGAGAACCGGAAGCGGGTGAGCTCCCAGCCCGTCAGGCTCGTGCAGTACACGACGTCCGTGGCGTGGTCGAGCGGCAGCCCGGCGCGGCGGATCCGGTCCGCGACGCCGAGCCGGCGAAAGTACTCCATCGACCGGGCGTTGGTCGTGTTGCAGCGCGGGTTGTCCGTGGTGGTGTCCTGCTTTTCGAGCACGAGCGTGTCGACGCCGCGAGTGCCGAGCTCGGCGGCGAGTGTCAGGCCGACCGGTCCCGCACCGACGACGATTACGGAGCGGTGTCCGGAGGGGGTGGGCATCAGAGATTCTCCTCGGGGGTGTCGAGTGCTTGCAGCGCCTTGTCCGCGGCGGGAAAGACACGGCAGAACGTGCGCCAGAAGACGTTCTCGAGATGCTCGGCGTCCATTTCGGACGCGAGCAGCTCCTCCATCACGGCCGGCACGTTGTAGCTGACGGGGTCGGCATAGGAGTCGGTGCCGAACATCAGCCGTTCGGAGCCGAACCGGGTCACGAAGGTGTCGAGCGGGCGCAGCAGCGGGAAACAGATCGCGGTGTCGAACAGGATGTTGTCGAAGCGGTCCGCCAGATCCATGACGTACTGGATCTGGGTCGACGCCGAGAACGCGTCGAGGGCGACGATCGTCGCATCGGGATGGTCGCGGGCGAGGTCCGCGAACATCCACGGCGCTTCGAGGTTGGACTCGGCGAACATGTGCACGTAGCAGGGGAGGCCGCGGGCGGTGGCCTCGTCGATCAGGGCGTGCATCCGCTGGTCCGAGACGGCGACGCCCTGGTAGCGGGTGTGCCAGACGACCCCGTCGAGCCCCAGCTCGTCGACCATCCGGTCGAGTTCCTCGCGGCAGAGCGCGAGACCGTGCAGCGGCTCGACAGTGCCGAGCGCGGCGAGGAAACGCGGCGAGCGCTTCCGGTAGGCCGCGATCGCATCGTTGACCTCTCGGGTGTTGACGATGCCGTATGGACGCTCGTACTGCAGGCCGGGCATCACCGCGCACGCGGTCATGCCGAAGCGGTCGAGCATCGCGTGATGGGTGTCGACGTGGTCCCGCGACACCGAGGCCGTGGGCCGCTCCTCGGCCGCGCCGATCGAGAGGGCGCCAACGTGGTGGTGGGTGTCGACGACGTGCCGGACCGTCCGCCTCGTCATGTGAGCTCCCGGCGGCTCGCCGAGTTCGCGCGCCTGCGCAGGACCGTAATGGACAACAGACTGATCACCCCGAGCACCGTCATGTACGCGGCGACGGACCAGCCGGCCTTTGTCGCGTCGAGCAGGGCGGCGGTGATCAGCGGCGCGAGCCCGCCACCGAAGACCGACCCGACCTGGTAACCCAGCGACGCTCCAGAGAAGCGGACGTCCGTGCTGAACAGCTCGGAGTAGAGCGCCACCTGAGGGCCGAACATCAGCGAGTGGACGGTGAAGCAGACGAACAACGCGACGAAGATCAGCCACAGATTGCCGGTGTCGATCATCGCGAACATCGGCCAGCCCCAGACCGCGACACCCGCGGCCCCGATGATGAACAGTTTCGGCCGCCCCAACCGGTCGGACAGGTGCGCGAAGTACGGCAGGAAGATCAACGGCGCGATGCAGGCGGCCAGGATCGCCCCGAGCAACGGAGTCCGCGCCAGGTGCAACGACTTGACGCCGTAGTCGAGGATGCCCGACACGATGATGAAGGCGACGGCGTTCGGCAGCACGAACGCGCCGCCCGCGAGCAGGATGGTCCGCCAGTGTTCGCGCAGCACCTTCGCCAGCGGCTGCTGCTCCGCCACGTTCGGCTCCGGGCGAGCCGCCTGCAGCTCCTTGAACTTGGGCGTGTCCTCCACCGCGTGGTGGATGTAGAGCCCGATGGCGATCATGACCAGGCCGGACAGGAACGGAATCCGCCACCCCCACGCCAGCATCTGCTCGTCCGAGAGGACGAACGAGAGCACGAGGAACGCGCTGATCCCGCCCATCAGTCCCAGTTGCGCGCCGACCTGCACGAAGCTGCCGAAGAACCCGCGCCGACCGGCCGGCGCGCTCTCGGTGAGCAACAGCGACGCACCGCCCCACTGGCCGCCGAGCGCGAAGCCCTGCAGCAGGCGCAGGAGCACGAGCAGCACTGCTCCGACCCAGCCGATCGCCGCCGCCGTGGGCAGCAGGCCCATCAGGAAGGTGGCCACGCCCATCACCACCGTTGATGCGACGAGCACCGGTTTGCGGCCGTACCGATCACCGATGTGCCCCGCGACGGCGCCGCCGACCGGGCGGGCGACGAACCCGACGGCGAGGGTGGAGAACGACGCGAGCGTGGCGGCGGTGTCACCAAGCCCGGAGAAGAACAATGGGCCGAGAAAGATGGCGGATGCCGTGGCGTAGACGAAGAAGTCGAAGTACTCGACGGCCTGGGCCAGCACGGCAACGGAGATCAGCCGCTCCCATCTGGGGGGCTGCGCGGCCGCTGGGGCACCCGGCCGGTCGGCGGTAGCCGGCGTGGAGGGAGTGAGGTCGGTCATGCAGAGGAAGCTAAGCCGGACCCAGCAATAGCACTATGACGATTTTCGGCGACTTCACTGAGTCAAAAAGCTATCTCTCCTGGTCCAGCAGCTCCCGGATGCCATCCAGAAGCACGGTGGTCAGCGTCGACTGGAGAGCGGTGAGCCTCTTGCCGCGACGCCGCACCAGGTAGAGCTTGTCGTACAGCGTGTGCCCGGTGATTCGCACCTCGCGCAGGAGGCCCGCTTCCAGTTCGCGACGCACGGATTCTCGCCAGAGCAGCGCCACGCCGAGTCCGCCCTGTACGGCCACCTTCATGGACTCGGCGCTGCCGAGTTCGATCTCCACCCGCCGGTCCACGACCCCGAGAGAGGCCAACGCCGAGTCTTGGCTGCGGCGAATCGCCGCGCCGGACGGCGGGCAGACGAACGGAAGCGCGGTCAACTCGGCGACCGTCGCCGAGTCGCCGACCTGCTCATCATCGGGCGCCGCGACCAGGCAGAACGGCGGCCGAGCGATCAGTTCGGACTCAAAGGAGTTGGCGTCGAGCACGGCGTCCGTGGCGACGACCGCAAAGTCGGAGCGGCCGTCGAGCGTGCGCTCCAGGGCGATCTCCACGGTCGACTGGTTCAGCGAGATCGACGCCTGTGGATGTGCGCGACGGAAGTCCACCAGGATCTGCGGCAGCACGTAGTTGCCCACGGACATGCTCGACGCGATCGAAGCCCGCCCGACCACCCCGCGGGAGATGTCGCGCAGACTCCGGTCGAGTTCGGTGCGCCCCCGCAACACCTCGGTGGCCCACTGGTGCACCTCGGCACCGGCCTCGGTCAGCTTCATGCCCCGGCCGTCGCGTTGGAAGAGCTTGACCTTCAGGCGTTCCTCCAGCGAGCGCAGGTGGGCACTGACCACCGGCTGGGAGACGAACAGATCCTCCGCGGCAAGGCGGACACCACCTCGCTCCACCACGCTGCAGAACACCTCGAGTTTGTGCAGGGAGATCCGGTTGTCCGGCGCCGTCGGCGAACTCATAGCCGAAATGCTAAGTCCTGATGCCAAACTTTCACATAGACCTATATGGCCGGGTAGTCGTAGCGTTCGGCGCATCCCCGCCATCGAGGAGGTCCCGATGCCGCTGGCCGTCGTCACCGCGTCGCACTCGCCGCTCATGCGTACCGTTGAGCCACGCGGCGACGCCCGGGCCGCGGTCGACGCGGCGTTCGCGCAGGCCCGGGCCTTCGCCGCGGACTTCCGGCCCGATCTGGTCGTCGTGGTCGCACCGGACCACTACAACGGCATGTTCTACGACCTGATGCCGCCGTTCTGCGTGGGCACCGCGGCCGAGTCCGTCGGCGACTACGGGACGGCGCGGGGACCGCTCGCGGTCGACCGGGAAGCCGCACGGCACGTCGTCCGGGAGGTCCTGGCCGCGGGCATCGACCTGGCCATGTCCGAGCGGATGGTCGTCGACCACGGCTTCGCCCAGCCCCTGGAGTTGTTGTTCGGAGCGATCGACGCCGTTGCGGCGGTGCCGGTCTTCATCAACTCCGTGGCGGTGCCGTTCGGCCCCGTACGGCGCACCCGCCGGCTCGGCGAGGCACTGGGCCGAGCCCTGCTCGCGCTCGACCGCCGGGTGTTGCTGCTCGGCTCCGGCGGTCTCTCCCACGATCCGCCGCTGCCCACGCTGGAGGGCGCGCCGCCCGAGGTCGCCGCCCGGCTGATCGCCGGCCGGCATCCGACACCCGAAGAGCGGGCCGGGCGCGAGGCCCGGGTCCGTGACGCCGGGCTGGCCGTCGCGGCTGGGGAGCCGGGGCCGCGACTGAACCCGGACTGGGACCGCGCGTTCTTGGACCTGCTGGCCGAGGGGCGCCTCACCACCACCGACACCTGGACCAACACCTGGATCACCGCCGAGGCGGGCAACTCCGCCCACGAAGTTCGCACCTGGCTGGCCTGCTACGCGGCCCTGGCCACCGCCGGTCCCTACGCCATGCGCGGCAGCTTCTACCGCCCGATCCCGGAATGGATCGCCGGCTTCGGCATCACCACCGCAGAGACCCGGAGGAACGCGTGACCGTCCCCATTCCCGCCCCCGTCACCGACGAGCCGAGCATCTGGACCGCGCTGATCGGGCAGGACCTGACGATCCGACACGTGCAGGTCGACGAGTGGAACACCCGTGTGCTGGAGGCCGGCACGGGACCGGAGACCGTGGTCCTGCTGCACGGCGTCGGCGGGCATCTGGAGGCCTACGCCCGCAACATCCCCGCCCTCGCCGCGCGGTACCGCGTGATCGCCTACGACTACCCGGGGCACGGGCTGACCACCCCGGCGACTCGGCCGCTCGAACTGCCGGACTACGTCGCCCACCTCATGAGCCTTCTCGACGCGCTCGGTGTGGAACGGGCACATCTGAACGGAGAGTCGCTCGGTGGCTGGGTCGCGGTGAAGGCCGCGTACGCGCACCCGGAGCGAGTGGGCCGGATGGTGTTGAACACCCCTGGTGGTGCGCTGTCCGACCCGGCTGTCCGGGAGCGGATCCGCACGCTGTCCCAGGGCGCCGCCGACGACCCGAGTGACGAGCGCATCCGCGCCCGCGTGAGCTGGCTGATGGCCGACCCGGCGAGTGTCACTCAGGAGCTGGTCGACGTCCGGCGGACCATCTACGCCCAGCCGCCGTTCGCCGAGTCGATGCGGAACATCATGTGCCTGCAGGACGGAGACGTCCGGGCGCGCAACATGATCACCGACGACGAACTGGCCGCCATCACCGTGCCCACGCTCGTGGTCTGGACCAGTGACGACCCCTCGGGGCCGGCCGCCGTCGGGCTGCGCATGGCGGACAAGCTCCCGAACGGGCGCTTCGAGCTGGTCGATGGCGCGGGGCACTGGCCACAGTGGGAGCGGCATCGTCGGTTCAACGAGCTCGTCCTGGACTTCCTCGGGCAGCGAGAGGACGCGTTTCTGTGACATCAACCCAGCTTCCGGGCAGCCATGACGTCGAGGCCATGACGGCCGATGGCGCACTGCCCGTCCGCAATCCCCGAACGGGGCGCGTCGACTACCTGATCCATCCACCCAACCGGACCGAGATCGCCGAACGCTGTGCCGGCCTCCGCAAGGCCCAGCCCGCGTGGACCGCGGCCGGGATCGGCCACCGGGCGGCCGTGTTGCGCCGCTGGGCGGACGCCATCGAGGCGAACGCCAAGGCGATCGGGGACGCCGAGACGGTCGACACCGGCCGCAGCCGGGTGTCTCACGAGGTGCCGTACATGGTCGCGGCCTCGATCCGCGGATGGTGTGACGCCGCACCCACGATCCTCGAGCGCGCTCGGCTGCACGGCATTTCGAGCACGTCCGCCACGGTGCGCTACGACACCGAGTTCGACCCGTACGGCCTGCTCGGTGTGATCAGCCCGTGGAACCATCCGTTCCTGCTCTCGACGCTCGACGCCGTGCCCGCGTTGCTCGCGGGCTGTGCGGTGATCGTCAAGCCGAGCGAGGTGGCACCCCGCTTCGTCGAGCCGGTTGCCGCCAGCATCGCCGAGGTGCCCGACCTGGCCGCCGTGCTGCACTTCGTGACGGGTGGACCCGATACGGGCCGGTCCATCGTCGAGGAGGTGGACGCGCTGTGTTTCACCGGCAGCGTCTCCACCGGTCGCGCACTGGCGCAGACTTGTGCCCGCCGCTTCATTCCGGCGTTCCTCGAACTCGGCGGCAAGGACGCGGCGATCGTCACCGCCTCGGCGGACCTGCGGCAGGCCGCGGCCGCGGTCCTCAAGGGCGCTGTGCACAACACGGGGCAGGTGTGCTTCGCGACCGAGCGCGTATACGTCGACCGGTCCGTGCACGACGCCTTCGTCGAGGAGCTGACCAGCCAGGCCCGGCGGCTCGAGCTGAACTACCCGGACGTCGACCGGGGCCATATCGGCCCCTTCATCCTCGGCAGGCAGGCCGACATCGTCGACGCCCATCTGGCCGACGCGCTGGCCCGTGGCGCCATCCTGCACTGCGGCGGCCGCAGCGAGACGCTCGACGGCGGTCGTTACATGCACGCGACGGTCCTGACGGGCGTCGACCACGACATGAAGATCATGCGCGAGGAGACGTTCGGACCCGTCGTCCCCGTGCAGGCCTACGACCACATCGATGAGGCGGTCCGGCTCGCCAACGACAGCGACTACGGTCTGTCCGCCGCGGTGTTCGCCGGTGACGAGGACGAGGCCAGGGCGATAGGGCGGCGCGTCAACGCCGGCGCCGTCAGCCTGATGGACACCTCGCTGACCATCACCATCATGCGCGACGTCGAGAAGACCTCCTACAACCTCTCCGGGTTGGGCGGCTCGCGCATGGGGCCCAACGGCATGTTGCGCTTCCTCCGCCGCAAGGCGCTGCTCACCCGCTCCGGTCCGGTTCCGGATATGGACTCGCTGCGCGAAGACGCCTCCTGACCCGGCACGCGACGACACTGACAGGGAGGTCAGGCATGCCCAACGACTGGAGCGACGAACCGATCGGCCTGGTGGGCGCTGGGACGATCGGCGGCGGATGGGCCGCCACTTATCTCGCCCGCCGCCGCTCGGTGCTGGTGGTGGATCCGGCACCCGCCGCGCTGGGGAGGCTGACGTCGTACCTTGAGGGCGTGTGGCCCTCGGTCCGTCGCACCGTGCCCGACGCGCCCATGTCGGCGCCCCTGGACCTGCTCCGGCTGGTCCCGACCGCCGGTCTCGGTGCCGCGACCCTGGTGCACGAGAACGTCCCCGAGTCCGTCGAGGCCAAGCAGGGCGCGTACCGAAGCATCGAGGCCGCGGTCGCGCCCGAGGTCCCGATCCTGTCGAGCAGCGGTGGCCTCATGCCGTCGGACCTGCAGACCCGCATGGACCACCCAGAGCGTCTGGTCGTCGCCCATCCGCAGAGTCCGGTCTACGCGCTCCCACTTGTGGAGGTCCTGGCGGGCAAGGCGACCTCGCCCACCGTCGTCACCGCGGTGCTCGCCCACCTCACCGACCTGGGCAAGCGCCCGGTGCTGCTGCACCGCGAGATCCCCGGCTACCTCACCAACCGGCTGACCTTCGCGATGCTGAGGGAAGTGACGTACCTGCTCGCCGAGGGCGTCGTGGACGCGAGCGGCATCGAGGACGCCGTGGTGCACGGCATAACCCCGCGGTTCCTGATCGGCGGCCCACTCATGTCGCTTGCGCTGGCCGGCGGTCCCGACGGGATGCGTGGCGCGATGCGCTCGTTCGCGGACACCATCGAGGGGTGGTGGTCCGACCTGGGCACACCGCAGCTCGACGAGGACGCCCGGGCCCGGCTGATCGCGGCCGGGGACGAGGTCCTCGACGGCCGGCCGATCGGCGACGTCCTCGCCGCCAGGGACGCGGCCGCCGTTGATGTGCTCGCGCTGCTGCACTCCCTTCACCGCGGCGCGGAGCCCCGCGCATGAGCATGTTCGCAACGCCCGCGGTCGACTGCCGCCGCGAGCCGGACGGCATGCTCGTGCTGCGGTCCCGGATTCCGGCGGGTACGGCGACGCCGACCGTCCTGCACTGGTTGCGCCGATTCGGCGCCGAGACACCGGACGCCGCCTTGCTCACGGTGGCCACGGGCGCGGACCGGACGGCCTGGTCCTACGCTCAGGCGTGGGAGGACGTGAGCCGGGTCGCCGCGGCGCTGGTCCAGCGCGGTCTGCGGCGCGGGGACCGCGTGGTAGTGCTGGGTCCGAACTCCGTCGAGCACATGGCCATGGGGCTGGCCACGATGCTGGCCGGCGCCGTAGCCGTGCCCGTCGCACCGCAGTACGCCGGGGCCTCGGCCGACCGAGGCAAGCTGGCCGATCTCCTCGCCCTGCTCGAACCGGCACTGGTCTGGGCGGCCGACTCGGCCCACGCGGCGGTCCTGGCGGAGGCCCTGCCCGCCGGCGCACCGGCCCGCATGCTCGTCGGCCGCCCGGCCGTCCGGGAACTGCGGTGCGCGATTCCCGACGACGCTGCACGGCCGGCGCCCGAGAACATCGACCCCACGGCCCCGACGAAGATCCTCCTCACCTCCGGTTCGACCGGTCGGCCGAAGCCGGTGGCCTACACCCAGTCGATGATGACGACGAACATCCAGATGACGCTCGACGTCTGGCCCTTCCTGACCGGCCACCGCCCGGTACTGGTCGACTGGCTGCCGTGGAACCACGCCTTCGGCGGCAACGCCAACGTCAACCTCGTGCTGTCCCAGGGCGGAACACTGCACATCGACGAGGCCGCGGGCCGGCCGGACCGCCTCGACGTCACGATCCGGAACCTCCGCCGTCACCGGCCCACCTTCCACGGCGCGGTTCCGTCCGGGTTCGCGGCACTCCTGCCCGTGCTGGAGGCCGATCCGGACTTCCGCGCGGCGTTCTTCGGCCGCCTCGACGTCATGTTCAGCGCCGGCGCGGCCATGCACCCGAGCGTGTTCCGCCGGCTGTCGGAACTCTCGGCGGCGGTGCGCGGACGCCCGGTCCCCATAGTGACCGGATGGGGCTCGACCGAGGTGGGCCCCGGCGCGACCATGGTGCACGCGCCCGGAGTCGCCCCGGACTGCATCGGGACGCCGCTGCCCGGTGTCGAGATCGGACTGCGTCCCGTCGCGGGAAAGCACGAACTCCTGGTCCGCGGGCCATGCGTCGCCGGCGGATACTGGCGACTGCCCGAGCAGAGCCGAGCGGCGTTCACCGCCGACGGCTGGTACTGCTCGGGCGACGCGGGCGAACTCATCGATCCCGCCCGCCCGGAGCGCGGATTGCGCTTCACCGGCCGGATCGCCGACGACTTCAAGCTGGCCAACGGCACCTGGGTCGACACCAGCGGCATCCGCGCGAGCCTGCTGGCCCGCAGCGCGGGACGGTTGCGCGACATCGTCGTGTTCGGCGCCAACCGGTCCGCACCGTGCGTGCTCGTCTGGGCGGACAGCCGTGCCGCCGAACCGTTCGGCGAGGACGACCTGCGGCTGCTGCTGGACGCCTACAACCGTGAGAACACCAAGCCGAGCACCCGGGTCCTCGACGGCGCCCTGCTCGAACCCGAGGGCGACGAGGTGGGCAGCAAGGGACAGCTCGTGCGCAATGTCATCCTGGAACGGCGGGGTCGGCTCGTCGAGCAGATATACGACCGGCAGAGAGCGGGATCGTGAAGATCGGGAACCCAACCAGAACCCTGGCCGTCGACCGCGCTGCCGACCTCCAAGCCCACGTCGGAAGCGAGATCGGGATCAGCGGCTGGGCATCGCTCGAGCAGGACGACGTGCTCGGCTTCGCCGAACTCACGCACGACCGGCACTGGATCCACACGGACCCGGTACGGGCCCGCGACGAGGCCGGCCTGAACGGTCTCCTCGCCCACGGATTCCTGGTGCTCTCCACGGTCACCGCGCTGGCGAACCAGTGCTACACCATCGCCAAGGCCACCAGGTGGACCAACTATGGGCTGGAGCGGATCCGGTTCACCGCACCGGTCTCCCCCGGCGATGAGTTCCGCCTGCGGTTGTCCCTGGACGCCGTGGCGCCGGGCCCCGGCCCCACCACCCGGCTCAGCCTTGGGTGTCGGCTCGAACGGCGGGCGAGCGAACGGCCCGCGATGGCGGCGACATGGATCGTCCTGGTGGAGGAAGCATGAACGGCGTTCCCGAGGGCTTCGTTCCGCTCGACCAGGATGGCACCTTCCTCGGCCATGTCGGCGGCCTGCTGTGGCGGCGCGGCACCGACCGGACCGACCTGTGCGTGTCGCCGGCACCGCACCATCTCAATCCCAACGGCACCGCGCACGGCGGTTTCCTCATGACCGTCCTCGACATCACCCTGGGCGCCACGGTCGAGTCCTTCCTCGGTGCGGACCCCGACCGCCATCCCGTGACGCTCCAGTTGTCATGCTCGATGCTGGCACCCGCGCGTGGTGGTGAGCTGCTGTTCGGGGAGGCGACGGTCGATCAGTCGACGCGGACGGTGACGTTCGTGTCCGCGCGGCTCCACAGTGAGGGGCGGACGGTCCTGACGGCAAGCGCGGTTTTCCGCAACCCACCGTCGCGTTCGCCGGCGCAGTTGATGCCCAGGGCGACCTAGACGGGCCGGTCGTCGCGAGGGTCACGATGGACTCGGCGCCCTCGGCGACGCTGTGCCCGAGGCCGCCGGTGAAGTCGTCGCGGTCTGCCCGGGGTCTGCGGCGTTGACCTTCACCTCCTTCAGTTCCTTGGCGTACTGCGTCGTGAGCATCGTGACCGCGGCCTTCGAGGCGCAGTAGAGGGGCAGGGCATACCGCGACTCGATCCGCGCCGGGTCCTGGGTCATGCCGAAGGAACCCAGAGGCCGCTGAGTGCCCCCCAAAGGGGGCATGTTGTGAACCACGTGGTTCACTTACCTCATAAACGAAATCGGAGGCTGGTCATGCGGGGGTTCACAAAGCGACAGCAGGTTCGTTTCGTCAGCGATGACGCCGAGTGCGCGGCGTGGCACTATGCGGGCGACAACGGCGCCTGCGTGGTCATGGCTGCGGGCTTCGGCGTGACCAAGGAGCCGGGTACCGATCGGTTCGCCGCCCGGTTCCAGGAGGCCGGGTTCAGTGTCCTGGCCTTCGATCATCGGGGGTTCGGCGACAGCGGCGGGGGACCGCGGCAGGTCGTCCGCATGCGGGAGCAGCTGGCCG
Organism: Actinoallomurus iriomotensis; assembly: GCF_030269445.1. GTDB lineage: Bacteria > Actinomycetota > Actinomycetes > Streptosporangiales > Streptosporangiaceae > Actinoallomurus > Actinoallomurus iriomotensis. Next base: position 315,814 of record NZ_BSTJ01000008.1, on the reverse strand, counting down.
ACTGGAACGCCGCGATCGCGCACGCCGCGACGTTGCCCGGCGTCAACCCGGATCGGATCGCCGCGTGGGGCTTCTCCCTGGCCGGCGGCCACATCATCCGCGTGGCGGCGGACCATCCGAGTCTGGCGGCCGCGGTCGCCCAGACTCCGACGGTCGACGGCGTGGCCACCACGCTCAGCGCCGGGCGATACCAGCGGCCCACGGCGGCGCTGCGTTTGCTCGGCCGGGCCGTCCGCGACGCCGTGGGTGGCCGGGTCGGCCGCCCGCCCGTGCTGGTGCCGCTGGCCGGCGAGCCGGGCACCGTCTCGGCCCTGACCACACCAGATGGCAAGCAGGGGCCTCGGGCCCTCGACCCGGACGGCCGGTACCCGGAGTGGCAGATGGCGGTCGCCGCTCGCTCGACCCTGATTCTCGGCGGCTACCGGCCGGTCCGGCAGGCCTCTCGTGTCCGATGCCCACTGCTCGTCGTGGCCGGCGACAGCGACAGGTCGGCCCCGCCGAAGGCCGCGATACGTACGGCCGAGCGGGCACCGCGCGGGGAACTGGTCCGTCTCAAGGGCGGGCACTATGCGCCGTTCCTGGACGAGCACGAGAAGGTCGTGTCGGCTGAGCTGGAGTTCCTGCGGCGCCACCTCCTCGACGAAGACGCACAGGCCGAGGCCACGGCGGCGGAACCGGGCATGGTGTGAAGGAGTCGCGCTGTCCCCCGACGGGGCGTCCGAGCACGAGCCACACCGGCGCGGATCGGGTCTTCGACTCTTCACGGCCCGATGAGGGACGGGGTGCTGTGCGACGAGACAGTCGCGAACCTGTCGCCCACCATCGCCGCCCGATCCCGATCCGGCCGCTGGTCGCCCACCGCCGCCCGACGAACTTTGACACGGTCAGCGTGAGGCGCCCTGACGAGGACTGCCAGGTAGGGCAATGTTCTCTTCGGTGATCAGAAGACTGAGAGGCTGGGATGCCGAGCGCGTCACGCGGCTCGAGGTCGTCGGCGAGCATCCACACTAAGATCCGCGCCCCTCCGACGAATTGCCTTGAATCCGTTGGCGCAGCCGGGAGGGGAACGCCTTCACCTTTTGGAGTGGGCTCGTCATCGCGTTGCGGACGGATCAACCCATGCCCGAGCGTGGCGGCGGCGCGATCGGCGGAGGGCCGAGCTCGATGAGGCCGTTCCGACCCCTTCAACGCCTCGGGCGGGAGCTACGACTACCTGCGGATGCGCTTCGAAGGGATGGATAGCGGAATTCCGCCGACACCGTGGCTGCGCGGACAGCCGAATTTCGCCCGACCGGGACACCCGGCCGAGAAGCGCCGCTCTCCCCCGGGTGCCGGCTCAGGGACGCTCGTTATCCCATAGCATGCTGGAAATCCACCACCGGCCGCCCGCATCGCGGTGGACCTGGATCGTGTTGACCCCGCGGAATGCCGGTTCCGGCTCGTCCAGCGAGTGCTTGCCCACGTAGGCGCTCCACACGTGGCCGATATTGCCGAACAACCGGATCTCGCTTTCGACCTCGATCTCATAGAGGTCGGTCGCGGCGAGCAGCGGCGTGACGTCCTCAATGAACTCATCGAGCGTCAGGACGTTCAAAGTCGGCCGCCCCTGGTCGTCACGCACGGTCCGCATAAGGCGGCAGTCGGGATGGAGCACCTCGCGGTCTCGCGACCAGTCCCGGGGCCCCGCTGGACCGGAAACCGTGGCGTACATCTCCGCGACCAGCCGGCGGACCTGGTCTTCATCGGTGGCGAGACTCATGATCGTAGGATGCCAGCTCACCATCAGAGGAGAGGGAGCCGAAACGCCGCTCCGTCCTTCTAGAGGGGCTCGAAATCCACGGCGAGGCGTCAGGGAGATATCAAAGTCGCCTGTGCGGGCAGCACGCGGGCACTGGCCCGGCCCGCGAACTTTCGTGCCACCGCCCCGACCTGGGCGGCCAGGCGGGTGGTTCGGACGCCTGTTCCCGGAACGTCTGCCGGGAGCACCGCCAGCCCCTGCAGGCGAGCCGGCGCACCCGCACGTTCACCACCACCGGCCGCCGTCAGCCGGACAGACCCGCGGCGAGCCGTGATCGCCGCCCATGTCGGATCGGTCCCGATTCGTGCCCGCCGGCTGGTGGACCCGAATCGGCCATCTGGTTGATCGGGCGGTTCATCCGCAGGCTCGGAAGAACGGTTGGTGCGCGCCCGGGTCCCGGGTCGACACGCTGATGTCCGGACGGATGGAAGGGGTGTTTCGACGATGAACGAAGGGGTGCGGCGTCGTGGCCTGCTGACCGGCGCGGGCGCCGTCGTGGCCGCCGGAGTCGTGGGCACGCGCTCCTCCGGTGCGGCGGTGCCGAAAGAGCCGATGTTCGGGCCGGTGACGATCCGGCCGGGTGACGCGCGGTACGACGGCCTGCTGCGGGGCAATAACTTCCGGTTCGTGGGCCGGCCCGACGAGATCCGCGTGGCCGGCTCCACCGATCAGGTCGTGCGCGCGGTGTCTGAGGCGGTACGAGCCGGGCGGCGGGTCGCGGCGCGCAGCGGCGGGCACTGCTTCGAGAACTTCACCGCCGACCGGGCCGTACGGTCGCTGCTGGACCTGTCACCGATGAACGCGGTCGGCTACGACGCCCGGCGCCGGGCGTTCGCCGTACAGCCTGGGGCCACTCTCGGGCACGTGTACCGGACGCTGTTCACGGGGTGGGGCGTGACGATCCCCGCCGGCGGTTGTCCGGAGGTGGGCGCGGGCGGCCATTTCGCCGGCGGCGGGTACGGGCCGCTGTCCCGCCGGTACGGCTCGGTCGTGGACCACCTGTACGGGGTGGAGGTCGTGGTGGTCGATCGGGACGGCACCGCCCGCGCCGTGGTCGCCACCCGCGAGGCCGATGACCCGAACCGTGACCTCTGGTGGGCGCACACCGGCGGTGGTGGCGGCAACTTCGGCGTGGTCACCCGCTACTGGCTGCGCTCACCCAAGGCTGCCGGCGACGAGCCGTCCCGGCTGCTGCCTGCCGCGCCGCGGGAGATGCTGGAGTGTCTGGTCACCTGGTCGTGGGACGGGATGACCGAGCGAGCGTTCACCGGGCTGCTGCGCGCCTTCGGCGCCTGGCACGAGCGCAACAGCGCACCCGGCTCTCCAAACGCCGGCCTGTACGCCATCCTCATGCCAGCGCACCGCAGCGCCGGAAGCTTCTCGATGGTCACGCAGATCGACGCGGGCATCCCGCACGCGGACCGCCTGGTGACCGACTTCGTCTCCGAGATCACCGCCGGCACGAAGCCGACGCTGAACGCCCGGCGGATCATGCCGTGGCTGCACGCGACGACGTGGCCGGGCACCGGCGAGCCCGGCGACGTGATCAGCCGCCGATACAAGATCAAGGCCGGCTACCTACGCCGGTCGTTCACCGACACCCAGCTCGCCGCCGTCCATCACCACCTGACGGACTCCGCCGGCGGGCCGAACGCGGGGATGCTGCTCGTCGGCTACGGCGGACAGGTCCGCGCGGTGCCGCCAGGCGCCACCGCGGTCGCCCAGCGGGACGTGGTGATGAAGGCGGTCTACGAGACGGTCTGGACGGACGAGAGCGAGGACGCGGCCAACCTCGCTTGGGTACGCGGCCTCTACCGTGACGTGTACGCCGACACCGGGGGTGTGCCCGTGCCCGGCGAGGTCAGCGACGGCTCCTACATCAACTATCCCGACGCCGACCTGGCCGACCCGGCCTGGAACACCTCCGGCGTGCCGTGGCACACCCTGTACTACAAAGACAACTATCCCCGCCTTCAGCGGATCAAGGCCCGCTGGGATCCACTCGGTGTCTTCAGCCACGCCCTGGCGATCGAACCCGGCTAAGACCGCAACTGACAATCGGCAGCGGCGGGCTTGAGCTTGGCGGCCGCGTCGCCGGCCGGCGGTTCGGGATCGATCGCCGCCGCCCCCATCCCAGGCCTGGTAGGACAACGCGGGAATGGAATGGTGGGAGGATTCTGAGGGTGAGGGCAAACATCAGTGACATCGAAAAGGCGGCCGGTGTGCTGCGCGCCGGAGGCCTGGTGGCCTTCCCGACCGAGACTGTCTATGGTCTGGGTGCCAACGCCGAGGACCCTGTCGCGGTCGCGCGTACCTTCCAGGTCAAGAGGCGTCCGCCCTCCCACCCGCTGATCGTCCACATCGGCGACGCGAAGCATTTGGACGAATGGGTCGCCGATGTGCCCGCGACCGCACGCCTGTTGGCCGAACACTGCTGGCCGGGGCCACTCACGCTGGTCCTACGGCGTGATCGCCGGGTGCCGCTCGAGGCGACGGGTGGCCTGGAGACGGTGGCCGTGCGCGTGCCCGATCATCCCCTCGCGCTCGGGCTGCTGTCGGCCTTCGGCGGCGGCCTCACAGCCCCGTCCGCCAACCGCTTCGGCTCGGTCAGCCCCACAACGGCGAACCACGTCCGCGCCGAGCTCGGTGATGAGATCGACTTCGTACTGGACGGCGGCGCCTGCGAGGTCGGCATCGAGTCCACCATCGTCGACGCCACGGGCGAGACGCCGAGCATCCTGCGACCCGGCGGAGTGACACGCGAGGACCTCGAAACGGTGCTGGGCCGCTCTCTTGCCGTCCACTCGACGAGCCGCGTCCGGGTACCGGGCCAGCATCCATCCCACTACGCGCCGCGGGCGCGAGTCGTCCTGGTCGAGCCCGAGAAGGTCGTCGCCGAAGCCGAGCTCGCGCAGGAGCTGGGGCACCGGGTGGGCGTGCTCGTGCCCTCCTCCTTCGCTGAGGCCCCGGTCAAGGTGCACGCCGTGGTGGCGGTCCCTGGTTCGATGGCCGCCTACGCGCGCGGGCTGTACGGGTTCCTGCGCGAGCTCGACCAGGCCGGGTGTGACCTCATCGTCGCGTCCTTGCCGGTGGAGGAGGGATTGGGACTGGCGATCGCCAACCGGCTCCGCCGCGCCGCCGGGCCCCGGCCCTCTTAAGCCCGCCGGCATCGGCGCTGTTCGACGTTCCTGCTGGAGCGCCCACCGGATAAGCCGCCCCAAGTGCGCGAGGTATGGTCAGTACAGCTAGTCGCCCGCGAACAGGATGTCTCCGGAAGGGCCGCCGACCACGGCGTTCTTCGGCAGGCCCGGCGGGCGGGCCGGAGTGGGCGCCGGATAGAACCGGCACGGGATCAGCCGTCCGGCCACGAGGTACTCGCCGACGCCCCGATCGGTGCCGCCCTGGTGCCGGGTGACGTTGAGGACGAAGACGAAGTACTGGCCGGGTCGCATCAGCCGGGTGTTGATCTGCAGCCGCATGACTTCTGGGTCGCCGGGCACGTCGATGGGGTGGCTGTAAAGGCCCTCAGGGATGTTGTCGATCTTGTGGGCGTACGGCTGGCGGCAAAGGTCGGGCCCGTAGATGTAGAAGACCCTGGCGGGCACGCCGAGCTTGCTGAGCTGCCGGGACAACGCGTCGGCGTCATGGAAGTCGCGGATGTCGATGTCGACTGTGCCGTCGGTGTGCTTGGTGACGGCGTACGCCGGGTCGGTGTCGCCCAACGAGGTCACCAGCGTCGCCATGCCCGCGGCGACCGCGACCGCGGCGGCCGCGACCCACACGCGATGCCGGAGGTATCGGGCAGCGGCCCAGGTCGGAACCCACGTCCCAGCCGACGCCCGGATCCGCGATCGGCTACGGCGCGGCGGTGTGGCTGCGGCGCGAGCCGCCACGATCTGCTTGAGCTCGGTCAGGCGGTGTTCCTCGAAAGCGTCCAGATCGGTCATGATGCTCCCTCCAGGGTTGCTACAGCCGCCGGGGTGAGCAGGCGGCGGGCGCGGTGCAGCCGGACCCGCGCGGTGCCGGGCCGGATCTTCAAGATGGCCGCCGCCTCGATGGCCGACAGGCCGTCCACGTCGACCAGTTCCAGGACCGCCCGGAGCCTGTCCGGCAGGTCCGCGATGGCCGCCATGAGGTGCCGGGCAGCGCGTTCGGCGTCGATCCGCTCCTCTAGACGTTCGATGTCGTAGGGGCCAGGGGCCTGCGGCCTCCGGCGCGGCGGTCCTTGTCGAGCTGCCGGGCACTGCGGCGGCGTTCGGCGGCCAGGACATTGCGGGCGATGCCCACCAGCCAGGCCGTCTCGCCGCCGAGCCTGGCCCGGTACCGGTCCGCCGTCTCGATGGCGGCCAAGAAGACCTCTGTGGTGAGGTCGTCCACAAGATGCGGATCGAGCACCCGGCGGGCCACGAAGCCGGTCACCATCCGGACGTGCCGCCGGTAGAAGGCATCGAAGGCCTCTGGGTCAGTGCCGATGTCGGGACATGCATCGCCGTCCTCCCTGCGAAGTCGCTTTGCCCACCTTGGGGAAACCGCAGGGAAGCGTTACACGCCGATGCGCCGCCGGGCAGGGCCGGTCACCGCACGCCCGTTCCGTAGCGGGAGTCGAGGCGCTTGGCCCCTACCGGACGGCCGCACCGTCACTCCGGAATGGAGCGGGGCGAGCCATCGGAGCCCGGTCATTCGAGGAATTCAGGAACGCGGCAGTTGTCGCCAAAATGATCATGGGTAGCCGGGTGACGCTGATCGCTCACGGCTGTTCCGTTAGGGGATCGTCCACCGGAACAGCGAGCAGCCGGAGCGGACCCGCAGGTCGGGGCGTTCCGTAGGACTGTGCCGCGAAATGTTCCGGTGGTGGGGGGCTATCCGGAACACTTGAGGTGTGAACGGGACCTCGTGGCTGGGCGATTACGCAATGCCCGGTCGGCGAGAATCCTGGCTCAAGAGAGAGCCGGGCTTTTTCCTGGTCCATTGAATTCCAGGACTTACCTTGTGACCGCGACCTGACGGTTGTTCCAGGGCCGCCGCGTCGCCCAGCCTGTTGCCCGGCGCGCCCGGTTGAACGGACCGTCCGTCAGGGTCGGCCAGATCCTGGGAGATCATCTCAGCGACAGGTGCTCTTCCTCGACGTCCTCACGGAAGCCTCCTCTCGCCTACATCGGCTTCAGGGCTTGCTGACCTGCCGATACTCTCACACTGTGCCCGAATTATGGGCCTATGGGCGTTTTGCGGCAAACATCCCTATACTCGACGAGCTGTACGCCATCGAGTCGGCCATGCAGATGGACGCATCCGCGGACGAATGTGGCAGGCCGACCACTCGGAGGTCCGTCTGTGATCGACATCCCGCTTTACTACGCTCCAGTCGCCGGCGTGGAAGGACGGCGACGCCGCGCCGATGCGCCGGCCCGCCGGGCCGCGCGCTCCCGGCTCCGCGCAACCCTCGCCCTGTCGGGGGTGAGCGTGTGAGCGCCATCGGCACCTTCATGATCTGGGGCGCCCTCGCCGGCATCCTCCTCGCCGCCGCCGTGTTGTGGCGCGGCATCGTTCGTACGCGAAACCGCACGGACAGTGATGACGCGGACGTTATGTGGCTGGGGCAGCTAGGCGAAGAATCCGGAGAGGACACCTCCATCGACCGGCGGATCGCCGCTAACGACGCCAGCCGGCGTCGCGTAGCACGGATGGGCGAGCGCTGGCTGCCATGACCGTCAACACGATGGTTCAGACGCGTTCTCCTGAACGGGCTCAGGGCGATCGACGGCGCGTCGTGCGCCGCCCCGCCCTCTGGTGAACCGAATTGGCCTGGCCTAGAACTATAGAATGCGGTTCGGTTCGAGGAGGGGCGGTTGGGATGCGCGAAATCGCGGCGGCGGTGGCCGAGCCGATCGGGCGGCTGGGTGGAGCCTTCATGATCTCTCGAGAGGCGAAGGCCTACTCGAGAGAGGTGAGGTTGACCGGCTGGGCGCCGTATTTCCGGGGTCGCTTCGGGGTTCTGGGAGACGTCGACGCCGATGTGGTCGTGTCCGCGGCCGGCTTCTTCCCGGCCGAGACCGTACGGGAGGCGTGGGAAGCCGGCGCCGGTCTCTCCGCGGCGACCGCGGCTGATCGGTATGCCGTCGTGGCTCATGACTTCGGCCGCCGCAAGCTGGCCGATTTTGCCGAGTCGGCGCGCCTGGCCGATCTGCTCCAGCTCGTCGTGGACGGTGGGAACGTGGTGGGTGCGCCGCTGTTCGCCGGTTGGCGGGCGATGCGGTTGCCTGAGGATGACCGAGCACGGGTGATTCAGCTCGCCCATGTCGTACGTGAGCTCCGTGGCGGCCTGCATATCGTCGCGGTCCTGGCGAGCGGGCTCAGCCCGTTGGAGGCGGTTGTGAGCGGCACCTCGGCGATCCTGCCCGACGGTGAGGCGAACGCCGAATACTTCGGCTGGCCGCGGCCGTATCCGGAGGTCACGGAGGAGGTACGGCGCCGACATATTGCCGCGGAACGACTCACTGACGAGCTGATGGCCCCCACCTTCGCGGCCCTCGACAAGACAGAAGCCGACGAACTGGTCGCCCTCCTCGCGAAGGCGGAGCGAGCCGTCTTCGGCTGAGAACTCCTGACAGAGTGATCGTTTGAGGCGCCGCCAGATCTCCCAACGGATGCGTAGCCGGCGGAACCAGTGCGGCAAGGCGGTTCTCGCCCGTCAGCGAGATGGCCAAGGGAATGCCGCCGCCCTCACCGATCAGGTGATGGACCGGGCTCGGACCGGTTTTGGGCCGCCCTTCATCGCGGCGCCTGACCTGCGGCATCGAGGTCAGGCGCCGTTCGTGTGATGTCCGGCCGTCCCCCAGTGTGACCGGCCCTACGGCCGGAAGCCGTCGATCGCCAGTTCCAGCAGGCGGTCGGCCTGGGCGGTGCCGGCCGGGTCGCCGGGGGTGCGCCACAGGCAGCTCATCAGCAAGAGGACGTCGGCGGAGTCGAGGCCGGGGCGTACCTCGCCGGCGCGTTCGCAGGCGTCGAGGAGCCGGCCGATGGCGGCGGTGACGGGGGCGTACGTCGCGTCGACGATCTCCTGGGCGGCGGCGGTGTGCAGCGCGTCACCGAGGCCGTGCTTGAGGCGCACGTAGGCCGCGAGGGTGGTGAACCAGTGCCGCAGCGCGTCCAGCGGCGTATGGGCGGCCAGGACGTCCGGCACGGAGTCGACGAGGCGGCCGACGTCGTGCCGGTAGACCTCCAGGATCAGCGCTTCGCGGGTCGGGAAGTGCCGGTAGAGCGTGCCAGCGCCGACGCCCGCGCGCTTGGCGATCGAGTTGAGCGAGGCGTCCGGGGACTCGGCGAGCGCGTCGTGGGCCACCTGGAGGATCGCCTCCCGGTTCTTCAGCGCGTCGGAGCGCTGCGGCGCGGCGTCGGGCACGGGTCCTCCTGGTGTGCGGGCGATCGCCCGATTGCGAAGCGGAGAGTTCTCCGTTAGCGTCTCCGAAGTCAGACGGAGAGTTCTCCGTTTACTCTCGTACCCACTGTAGGAGCCCCCGTGCGCTACATCAAACTCGGCCGCACCGGCCTCGACGTCTCCCCGGTCGCCATCGGCGCCATGACCTACGGCGAGCCCGGCCGCGGCCACCCCGTCTGGTCGCTCGACGAGGAGACCAGCCGCCCGCTGATCCGGCACGCCCTGGAGGCCGGCATCAACTTCTTCGACACCGCCAACATGTACTCCTACGGCTCCAGCGAGGAGATCCTCGGCCGCGCCCTCAAGGACTACGCACGCCGCGACGAGGTCGTGATCACCACCAAGGTGCGCCACACCATGCGCCCCGGCCCCAACGGCAAGGGCCTCTCCCGCAAGGCGATCATGACCGAGATCGAGGACAGCCTGCGCCGCCTCGGCACCGACCACGTCGACGTCTACATGATCCACCGCCTCGACAACGAGACGCCGCTGGAGGAGACCCTGGAGGCCCTGCACGACGTCGTGAAGTCCGGCAAGGCCCGCTACCTCGGCGCGTCCTCCATGCACGCCTGGCAGTTCGCCAAACTTCTCCACCTCCAGGAGCGCCACGGCTGGGCCCGGTTCGTCACCATGCAGGACCACTACAACCTGCTCGCCCGCGAGGAGGAACGCGAAATGCTCCCACTCTGCGCCGACGAGGGCGTCGCCACCATGGTGTGGAGCCCCCTCGCCCGCGGCCGCCTCGCCCGCCCCGCCGGCCAGGCGAACACCACGGAGCGCGCCGCCACCGACGGCGCCTACGCCGACATGCTCTACACCAAGGCCAACGCCGACAACGACCGGCAGATCCTCGACGAGGTCGGCGCCGTCGCCGACGCCCGCGGCGTCACCCGCGCCCAGGTCGCCCTCGCCTGGCTACGCCGCAACCCCGTCGTCGCGGCCCCTATCGTCGGCGCCCGCACGATCCAGCAGATCGACGACGCCGTCGCCTCCCTCGATCTCGACCTCACCGACGAAGAGGCCCGCCGCCTGGAAGCCCCCTACAGCCCCCGCCACGACTTCCAGGGCATCTCCGACGAAGCGGTACTCGAGCGCATCAAGGCCGGCATCCCCGGCTACGCCGACCTCTGACGCCGCGCCGGTGGGTCGCGACGCTCGTTGACACGGCGGCCGTGGCCGCGAGAAAGTCCCGCCGATGAAGAATCCCGGCCTGACACCCTTTGAGCGCAAAGTATGGGACGCGTTCCCGTACGGCCGAGACGTCCAGTTCTCTGGCGCCAACGGCGAAACGGCCGAGGACGGCCATGCGTGGGGCCCGGAGCGCTCCGTACGCGCCGAGGTCATCCGGAGGCTTCTGGTCAGTGGCCGGCCCGCCGATGGCGAGATCGCGTCACTGCGCCTGGCCGGCGTACGCGTCACCGGCCGGCTGGATCTCAAGCACGCGACGATCCCCTACGCCGTCCGGTTCTGGAACTGCCACTTCGACCACGCCCCGAACCTGTACGCGATGCGGATCCGCCAGCTCAACTTCAGCCAGTGCCACCTGCCCGGCCTGGACGCCGCCACCATCCGCGTCGACGGCGTCCTGCGGATCACCGGCAGCCGCATCCCCGGCGCGGTACGGCTCGGCGGCGCGAGGATCTCCGGGGCCTTCTTCCTCGACAAGGCCGACCTGGGCGAAGAACGCGTCGATGACGCCGAACGCGACCCGATCCTGCAGCTCAACCACGCCACCATCGACGACGACGTCTGGGCGCCCCGGCTGCGGATCCGCGGACAGATCCGGCTGGCCGGCGCGACGGTCACCGGCGCCGTGAACCTCGACAACGCCGAGCTGAGCGAGCCGGACCGCACGGTCATCGACGCGGAGAACCTGACCGTCGGCTCCAACCTGGACGCCTGGCGGCTCCATACCGAGGGCAGGATCAACCTACGCGGAGCCAAGATCCCCGCCCAGGTCAACCTCGGCGAGGCCCGTCTGTCCAACCCCCGCGGCGTCGCGTTGCGCGCCACCAGCTGCACGATCGGCGAACTCTGGCTGGGTGACGCCGCGCCCATCAGCGGATCGGTCAACCTGCGCGGCTCCCAGATCGGCCTCATCCACGCCGCACCCGAGGTCTGGCCGGCCCACGTCAAACTCGACGGGCTCACCTACACCTCACTCCAGCCCCGCCTCCCCGCCGGCCCACGGCTGGCCGTACTCGAACGCGACGACGACGGCTATGTCCCGCACGCCTACGAACAACTCGCCGCCGCGTACCGGCGCGTCGGCGACGACGCCCAAGCCCGCGCCGTGCAACTCGCCAGGCAACGCCGCCACCGCACCACACTGGCCTGGTACGCCAAACTCTGGGGACACGCCCAGGACGCCACCGTCGGCTACGGCTACCGCCCCACCCGAGCCATGGCCTGGCTCCTCGGCCTCCTACTCCTCGGCACCGTCGTCTACGGCCTCCACCACCCACAACCCGTAGAGCCAGGCAAAGCCCCCGACTTCAACGCCCTCATCTACACCCTCGACCTCCTCCTGCCGATCATCGACTTCGGCCAGGAGAAGGCCTTCAACCCCCACGGCGCCTACCAGTGGCTCGCCTACCTCCTCATCGCCGCAGGCTGGATCCTCGCCACCACCGTCGTCGCCGGCATCACCCGCGCCGTCAGCCGCCAGTGACCGCTCCGCCGCTCAACGCGCCCGCTGAACGCCGGCATACGGAAATGCGGCAACGCCGCTGCACGACCCCGTCCGGTTGGGAACTGCCTTTCGCGTCTTCTTGACCCCGGCCGGGAGCACTGGAAGAACGGACGAAGAATGGCCGAGGGTGATGATGTCCATGCTCTCCGAGCGGCACGGACCGAACGTCATTCAGGTCAATCGGGCCGCGATGTACCTATTATCTCCAACGGTGGCGCCGTCGCTTGCCCATCCGCCAGACTGTGAACTTCAGGCAGCGGTCGGACATGATCGAAGCCGGCCTCGGACGAACCTGGCGTCGAACGTCCCCTTGGAGTACACAACATGGCCATGAGACGGCAGGCACAGGCCGACGACGATGGCGGCGTCAAATGACTGCGCTCGGGAGATCCGCGAAGCTAGGTCTGTTCGAAAGCGCGGCAGAGAAATTCTTTCGCGGTAGCTCGAAACTTCCCGAACGTGACGCCGTAATAGCGGCCGGCCCCGCAGACGAAGAGGAGTTCGTAACGCTTCTCCCCTACCTGAGTGCGTCTGATATTCAGGAAGGACTCCCGTTGTGCGGAAGAGAGGGCGAGGAGGCGCTAGACACGCTGCTCACCTATCGCACGAAAATTCAATACACCGAGGGACTCGGATCATGGTACACACACGACGAAAACATGATGTATATTGATCTAACCCATAAGTGGCACCTCTTGACCACGGTTGTGCACGAGGCGGCGCATGCCCGAACAGCCCATGAGGGTCTTAGGCCGGACATCATCAAGAGTGACCGAAAGCCCTACATCGAGGGCATGTGCAAAGATGAGAGCAACGCGCAGGTCAAACAGATTCTCAGCAATATGGGGTATCAGCGCTACGCGCCGAACCTGCCAGACGTGATCCTGCAGCGCGAATACGCGCGCGGCGGCGAGCAGGCGATTTTGGACAGCATCTACAGCGGCCGGATAGTGAGATGCACAGACGGCATCCCGTACCCGCAATATTATGGAAGAATGTGGGACGTACATCACAGGGGATAACACATCGACGCGAACGCCAATTGACGACTGTGCGCGATGCGGCCTCTACTCCGTCAGGTCGACGAATGCGTTAACGGAGGAAATATGCGTGAGATGGTGAGTGCCGGCCTGGCCGCCAAGGGCCGTGCAGTCCAAGCCGCGCTCGCGAAGAACCCTGCCGCATCCTTGATGCACCCACTGAAGCCCGTACCCGGTGGAGCGCATGTCATACTATTCGACGCATTTCCACATTCACGAGCGAGCTTTTACGTGGGAATGGTCGACGACGTCGTCTTCTATCTTACCGAAGCGCCGGAAGAATTCACTTCGATGATGCGTGCCTGCGGGCTTCGCATCGACAGGCCCGAGGTCGCCGTTTCTGTCGCTCGCGCCTACATCGAGACGACGCGCTCGATGCGGAAGTTTAGCGGCGTCATCGACAGCGTCGACGACATACGAATGATTCCGTGCCGAGACGCGGAAGAAGAAAGGCTTTGCCGTGACGCGACCGCCAGGCTGCGCGGCATCGTCGACCCTCCGAGCGCACGGAAGATCGGATCCAGATATGTCATAACCGCCTACGTGCTATGCGGCTCCGACCTTGACCTACGGACCCTCACCATAACGGAAGACTGCGAGATAGCCAGCCGGAATGAGCTAATCGCGTCCGATCTGCCCGTACCACTCAGTATGTAATACCGCCGGTAAAGGTGTGCCGTGCCACGCACGCCGTCGCCGCGCTCGTCACTTCCCGTCGACCAGCCGTGAGGCGGCGGACCCACGCTCTGGACCGCTACCAGTCGGTCGCGTCGGGCGGGAACGTTCTGAGGGTGCAGATCATGGGCTGTGGCACTCCGGGTATCGGCTTGGCGCACACGGTGCGCACGACCGGGGTGGGCGGTGGCGGTGACGGCGGCGGAGCGGTCGGCACCGGCCGGTTGAGGGCGATCTGGCCGACGAGGCGTCCGTTCCGGTAAGCACGGACCGTTGTGGGCACCTTGTCGGAAAGCTCGGCGAGGCTGATCGCGGCCATTCCCCCGTTGCGGCCCCGGGCGACGGCCACGGTACGGAACGCGGTCACCGGATCGACGACGACCATCGGATCGTTCTTGCAGCCCGTGCCGGTCAGGATCCGGATCACCCTGAGGTGCCGGTCCACGGCCGCCGCGAAGGTCATCGAGGCCGGGATGACCGAGTGGCGCACCGACGAGACCCGTCCGGTCCTCTTGGCGGGCGGGCTCTGGTCCAGCCGCAGGGAACCGGGGCCCCCTCCAGGCGGATCCCGCAGACCCTCGTCCAGGACGGCGCCGCCGGGCAGGAACAGGAGGTCGGCTGGCGGTCACAGGCCACCAGGGCCGCACACGATAACGCGGTCGCGGACAGGACCAGGCGGTTGATCGGCATCTCGCCACCTCGGCTTCACGAGGCCTGGTCGGGCACCCGCCGGCACCCGGCGTCACCGCTTGGACGGCGCCCGCCCGCGTTCCGTTCCACGAGGACCGGCGGACCGTCGCTCAACCCGCGCCCAGGCCCCGGTCGGCGAAGGCGATCAACCACTCGAAGCCTTCGTCGACGTCGACGCTCCGCTGGAAGCCGTTGGCCGCCTGCAAGGTGGCGAAGCCGTGGCAGAGACCGCGGAGCATGCGCGGGGCGTGGTCCACGTCGCCCTTTTTGATCTCGTAGCCGCGCAGCACCGTCGTGAACGCGTCGAGCGGCCGCTGACTCGCGGTGGCCATTGGATCGTCCGGGCCGGTCGGTTCCACGCCGATCGTCGCGCCGTACCGGCCGGGATGCTCCAGGACGAAGCCGCGGAAGGCGCGCGTCGCGGCCCGCGTACCCCTGGACCGCGCCGCCCACGGCATCGGCGGCCTCGCTCAACGCCAACGCCGCGACGCGCCGGTTGAGGTCTTCCTGGCCGCTCACGTGCTCGCACCGGACCGCCCAGGTGACGGACCACGGCGAGCAGATCACCGGCGATGGCGGTACGGCTCCAGGCCGGCGCCCGTCACCTCATACGGGATCGTGCCGCCGTCGACGGCGAGGTTCTCGGTCATGGCCGCGACCGAGGTCCGAATAAAGTTCGGCGAATGCGGCGGCGAGCCGACGCCGCGCGTACGGAGTTCGGCGTGATGGAGGGATTTTCGTGGACGCGGTGGACCGGGAGATCCTGCGGCGGCTGCAGCGGGACGGCAGGCAGACCAACCGGGAACTGGCGCAGGCGGTGGGGATCGCCCCCTCGACCGCCCTGGAGCGGACGCGCGCCCTGCGCGAGCGCGGAGTGATCACCGGTTTCCACGCCAGGGTGGACATGACGGCGCTCGGCCGCAGCGTGCAGGCGCTGATCTCGATCCGGATCAGGCCGCAGTCGCGAGAGGCCATCGAGTCGGTGCGGGACAGCATGGCCAAGCTTCCCGAGACGCTCGGGGTGTTCGTCGTGACGGGCAACGAGGACCTCCTCGTCCACGTGGCCGTGCCCAGCACGACGTACCTGCGGGACTTCGTCCTCGACCGCCTCGCGCGGCGCAAGGAGTTCGTGGACGTGCGCACCACCGTGGTGTTCGACTACGTACAACCGGCCGAGCAGTCCGAACTTTCGGACGTCGGAGAGCGGGATCACCGAAGCTCGTACGGCTGACCGCGGGGAAAGCGAAGCCCTGGCGAACGATTGACGGCCGGGCCGCACCCGCTCGAACGAAGTTCGCCCCCCGGCGTCTTTTCGCGCATTTCTCCCTAACGTCGCGGCCATGGAGCAACGAAACGACGTTTCCGGAGTGCTGCTGGTGCTCATGGCCGGAATCCTGTGGGGCACCGTCGGACCGGCCCAGGTGCTGGCCGACGTCCCGGCAGGGCCGGTCGCCCTGGGCGGCGCCCGGATCCTCCTCGGCGGCGTCGTGCTGGCGGTCGCCGTTCTGGTGACGGCTCCCCGCGCGTACCGCACGCTGTCCCGTACGACCTGGCCGCCGCTGCTGGCCGCCACCGCCGCCACCGCCACGTTCCAGGCCGCGTTCATGACCTCGGTCGCGCGGACCGGCGCTGCCGTCGCGACCGCCATCGCGTTCGGGATCGCGCCGGTCAGCACCGGAGTCTGCGAACGGCTGGTGCTCGGCACCCGGCTGACGCGGCGCTGGATCGCCGGTACGGCAGGGGCGATCGCCGGCTGCGCCCTGGTGATGACACCGGCCGGCGCCGTACGGGTCGACGCGTACGGCGCGGCGTTCGGGGTGTTGGCCGGCGGGTGTTTCGGCGTCTACACGGTGTCGGCGAAGCGGCTCATCCAGAAGGGCGCCGGCATGCCGGCCGCCGTATCGATCACGCTGCTGGCCGGTGGGGCGGTCCTCGCTCCGTGGACCCTGGCCGGTCTGCCCGCGCTCGGCACCGTACGCGGGCTCGCCCTGGTCACGTGGCTCGGTCCGATCACCGCGGCGCTGGCGTACTGGTTCTTCGTCACCGGCCTGCGCCGCGTCACCGCGGCGACGGCGGGCACGCTGTCACTGGCCGAGCCGCTGGTCGCCGCCGCCCTGGCCGTCTCCGTCCTCGGCGAGCGCCCGTCCGCGCCGGTGACCGCGGGTTCGGTCCTGCTGCTCGGCGGGCTCGCCATCGTCTCCGTACCGTCGAGGCGTACGCCGCCAGGTGCCGGACAGAGGACACTCTGCTCACCGCCGCCGGGAACGCGGCCGAGACCTAATGGGTCAGCACCCCGTGTCCGGTGGGGTTCTCGAAGGAATAGTCGATTCTCCTTCCGGTCCGGTACCTCAGTGTGATCACCGTGTCGGTGCAGTTAAGCCGTCCCGTCCTGATGTGCTCTTCCACCACCAGGCGGTCGGCGGAGGCCTTGGTGAGCTTGAGTTCTCCGACGCATCGCAGCGTCGTGTACGAGGAACGGCCGACGACGGCGCCGATCCGGCCCCGGGTGAGGGTGAGCACCACGGGATACGGGCTTTTGGACAACCCTTTCTGGTCGATCGAACCGTGCCACGTTCCGAGGAACTTGGCCGGCACGTCATCGCCGCCCTGCCCCGGCGGGGCGGTCACACCCGACCTCGGAGGATCGGCCGACGTCCCCGAACCCGACACCAGGGTCCTCATCATCCACACGAAGGCCGACACGGCCAGCACGGCCAGCACGATCAGCACGGTCACGATCGCGAAGAGACCGAAGCCCAGGCCGGGCGAGCGTTTCCGCGGGCGCGGCGGCGGAGGAAGCGGATACCGCACACGCGCCACACGGTGAGCGCGCGCGACCGGGACCGGCGCGTGCATCGTGATGGTGGGCGGCTGCTGTCGTCCGCCCGTGGAGGCGCCGACCGGTACTTCCGTGGCGGGACCCGGTGCGTCCGGGCGGTGGCCGGTCAGTCGCGTCAGGAGCTCGGGGACGCCGGGCCGGGCCTTGGGGTCCTTGGCCAGCGACGCTTCGACGATGTCGCGCAGCGAGCGGTCAAGGCCTTCCAGGTCCGGCGGCTCGTAGACCACGCGGTGCAGGATCTCCGGGAGCGTACGGCCGGTGAAGGGGCCGCGGCCGGTGCCCGCGAACGCCAGGACGCACCCCCAGGAGAACACGTCGGCGGCGGGGGTGACGTCGGCGCCGTTGATCAGCTCGGGCGCCAGGAACGCGGGCGTGCCCACCAGCTGTCCGGTCCGGGTGACCGTGGTGAGGCTGTCGAGAGCCCGGGCGATCCCGAAGTCGATGACGCGGGGTCCGAAGGATGAGAGCAGGACGTTGGTGGGCTTGAGGTCCCGGTGCACCAGTCCGGCGTCGTGGATGGCCGACAGTGCGGTCGCCATTCCCACCGCCAGGCCCTCCAGGTCCGATCCGCGCAGCGGCCCCTCGGACTCGACCGCGTCCTGCAGAGTGGGGCCGGTGATGAACTCGGTGACGACGTAGTAGGGAGGGCGGTCGAGTTCGGCGTCGAGTACGGGCGCCGTACAGAACCTGCGGACGCGGCGAGCCGCCCGGACCTCCTGCCGGAAACGCTCGGCGAAGGCGGTGTCAGTGGCGAGTTCCTGGTTGATGACCTTGATCGCGGCCTTCTGGCCGTCATCGTCCTCGCCCAGGTACACGGTTCCCATGCCACCACGCCCGAGCCGGCTCAGCAGGCGGTAGCCGCCCAGGCGTCGGGGGTCGCCGGGCTGAAGATCCTCTGGCATGCGCGGTCCGTCCAAGGGGGAGGCGGCGTCGCGATCAGACTACTGATCGCACACGGCCCCAGGGGCGAATCGGCCTGGCCGGTCACGCCGCCGTACGGCGCCGGTCGGCGAGGACCACGACGCCGCCGACGGCCGCCAGGCTCAGCAGTACGGCGCCGAAGGCGGTCGCGCCCGACGTGAGGCCCACGGCGTCGCTGAGGTAGCCGGCGGCGACGGGCAGGAGACCGGCGGGCAGATAGCCGCCCACGTTGAGAGCCGCGTTGGCCTCGGCCAGGCGCCGGGCCGGGACGCTGGAGTTGAGCAGGGACAGCCCGCCGAGCTGCCCCATGCCCTGGCCGGCGCCGGCCAGCAGGGCGGCGGCGACGAGCGCCGGGACGGACGCGGTGTGCACGGCCGTGATCAGGGCGGCCATGCCGGCCGTGGTGCTGACCGCGCCGGCCGTGAGAACGGTGCGCCGGCGCAGCCGCTGGACGGCGAACTGCACCGCGGTGGCGGCGAGGAACATCACGAACGCCATGGCGCCCGCGACGACGCGGCTGGTGGTGCCGAGCAGACCGGACAGCAGCGAGGGGCCCAGCGACAGCACGAAGGACGTCGCGGTGATGCCCGGCGCGAACACGGCGACGCCGAGGGTGAGCTGCCGGCCGTTGCCGTGGGGGACGCGCGGGAGGCGCACCCAGGCGCCCGTGACCGGTACGGCCGGACGCGGCGCGGGCATGCGTGCGACGACGAGGACGGCGGTGACCAGCAGCGCGGCCTCGACGACGAAGACGGTGACGGTCGGGCCCGGCACGACCTCGGAGAGCACCCCGGCCAGCAGCGGCCCCAGCCCCGCGCCGAAGACCATGGAGCAGGAGGCGAGCAGCGCGGCGAGCCGCCTGCGGTGCGGACCCGCCACGTCGGTGACCGCCGCCATGCCGGCCGAGACGACGGCGCCGACGGCGATGCCGGCGAAGAGCCGGGCCACGATCAGCGCGACCACGGTCGACGCGGTCGCGAAGATCACGCAGGCGGCGAGGGCGAGGCCGAGAGCGGGCAGCAGCACGCGCCTGCGTCCGAGCCGGTCGGAGACCACGCCGGACACGAGCAGGGAGCCGAGCAGCCCCACGATGTAGCAGGCGAAGATCACGGTGAGCGTGCCCTTGGAGAAGCCGATGTCGCGCTGCCACAGCACGTACAGCGGGGTGGCCGCGTTGGACAGCACGAACACGGCGGC
Source organism: Actinoallomurus iriomotensis (assembly GCF_030269445.1). GTDB lineage: Bacteria > Actinomycetota > Actinomycetes > Streptosporangiales > Streptosporangiaceae > Actinoallomurus > Actinoallomurus iriomotensis. Next base: position 296,527 of record NZ_BSTJ01000008.1, on the reverse strand, counting down.
GACCGGCCAGGCGGCCAGCCACACCCACCACGTCGGCACCGGACGCTCCCCGATCCCGGGTCCGCGTGGAACCGTCTGGCTCTCTGCCACTGCGCCCTCCGACGGTACGACAAAAGTCGAACTAGTACGAATAGGGTCGGACTGTAGCATCCAGTACGATCAGAGTCGAACAAGAGAACGTCGTCAGGAGGAGCCGCCCGTGCCGCCGACCATGGCCGCCGCGCCCGCCATCAGGGAGCTGCCCGAACCCCCCGGCCTGCCCGAGCCGCTGCCCGAGCCGGCAGTGGACGACCTGCGCCTGGAGACGGTGCTGAGCGCACTCAGCGAGCCGCTGCGCCTGCGCATCGTGCGCAAGCTGCTGCTGGAGCGGGAGAGCTTCGACCACCCGTGCGGCTGGTTCGGCCTCGACCGTCCGAAGTCGTCGCTCACCCACCACTTCAAGGCCCTACGCGAGGCCGGGATCATCCGGCAGCGCCAGTACGGCCTGGAGCGCCGCAGCCACGTACGCGTCGCCGACCTCGACGCCCGCTTCCCCGGCCTGCTGGCCCTGGTGACGGCCTGGACCCCGGACGCCCGCTGACCGCCCCGAGGCCGGAAACACGGTACGCACCCCGACAACCGGGGAACGGCTCATATAGCGGCATCCGACACCTCGGCCGACGGGGGGAGGAAGACGATGTCCGGTCCGTTCCCGTGGCAGGTACGCGCCTCACCGGCGCACTGGCGATACCGTGTCCTCGGCCTGGCGACGGCCGCCGCGCTCGCCCTCACCGGCGGCACGGCCCCGGCGAAGGCGGGCGGCATCGACTGGAACGCCGTGGGCCGCGCCATCGGCCGGCCGCTGCAGAGCGAGGCCGGCGGCGTGCACACCGCCGAGTGGCTGCGCACCGACCTGCACGTCGTCAACGCCGGCGTACGGGAGAACCCCGGCATGGAGCTGAACGCCGAGGCCTCCTTCCACCAGACCGCTCCCGGCCGAGCCCTGATGATCGGTGAGGTCACGCTGACCGGCCCCGAGGTGAACCGGGTCGCCGACCGCCTGCGGCAGGGCGGCGTGGAGATCACCGCCCTGCACAAGCACCTCCAGGACGAGACCCCGCGCCTGTGGTGGATGCACTACTGGGCCCAGGGCGATCCCGTCCGCATCGCCCGTACGGTGCACACCGCTCTCGCGCAGACCGGCATCCCCCTCCACCAGCCGGAGGGCACCGAACCCCCGGTCGCCCTGGACACCGCGGCCCTGGACCGCGTCATCGGCGCCAGGGGCGAGGACGAGCACGGCGTGCTGCAGTATCACATCCCCGTCGCCCAGAAGATCACTGACACCCGCGCCCACGTCACGCTGCCGTACCTGATGGAGGCCTCGACGCTGCTGATGTTCCAGCCGCTCGGAGCCGGACGCGCCGCGGTCAACGGCGACTTCACGATGACCGCCGACCAGGTCAACCCGGTGATCAACGCCCTGCGCTCGCACGGCATGACCATCGTCGAGCTGCACAACCACATGCTGTACGAGCAGCCGCGCCTGTTCTACCTGCACTTCTGGGAGACCGGAAACGCCACCGCGCTCGCCCGTACCCTGCGCGCGGGCCTCGATCAGGTCCACGCGCCCCGCCGTTGAGGCGGGCGGACGCGCCCGCGAGCGCCCACCCGCCCGAGCTCAGGCGCTCGGCGGCGGGGTGAAGATGCCGAAGTGGTTGCCGGTGGTGTCGCGCAGCTGGGCGAAGACCAGGCCGTCCGGCGTGGTGGTCGGCGGCACGATCGCCTTCGCGCCGAGCGACTCCGCCTTCGCCAGGGCCGCCGCCACGTCCTCGACCGTCACGTAGAAGATGGCGTAGCCGGGGAACCCGCCCTCCGAGTCGAAGAGACCCCCACTGACGTGGTCGGCGCCCGGCGCCGTGATCTCCCGGTACGGCCCGTCGCCGGCGAACGTCCAGCCGAACAGCTCGCCGTAGAACTTCTGGGCCTCCTCCGGCCGGTCGGTCGCGACCTCGAACCATCCCACCGCGTTGTACTGAGCACTCATCATCGTCGCCTTCCGATCCGGGACTCCGCGCGGATCCGCGCGGACGACACGTACGATCCCGTCCGCCAGCGACAGCCCTATGTCGGTGTTTCCCGGGGAGTTCAGCCGAGTTGGAGTGCGTGTGCCACCAGGTCCGGAACGCGCGGGGCCATCTCGCCGAAGTCGCGTACGGGCGCGGTCTCCTCCAGCAGGGACGCCCGGCGGACGCGGTCCATGCGGAACAGGCGCGGGCCCTCGCGCAGGCGGCACCAGCCGACGAGGTACCAGTCGCGCGCGCCCGACACGAACGCGACCGGCTCGACGTCGCGTTCGGTCTCGGTGCCGTTGCGGTCGACGTAGGCCAGCCGCACCACCTGCCGCAGGGCCACGGCCTCCTCGACGACGGCGGGCACGACGGCACGGTCGTCCTCCCCGCCCGGCACCAGGAACCGGATCCGCTCGGCCAGTTCGCGCGCCTCGGCGCCGTCGGCGGCCGACATCGCAGCGATGATCTTGAGCAGGGCGGTGCGCGCGGACCGGGCGAACGGCGCTTCCGTGGCCCGGCCCAGCGCGATGCCCACGGCGACCGCCTCGGCCGGAGTGAAGTTCATCGGGGGCAGGGTGCGGGTGCGGTCGAGGGTGTAGCCGCCGCCGCGCCCGGTGTCGGCGTAGATCGGCACGCCCGCCTGCTGAAGCGCGCTCACGTCGCGTTCGATGGTGCGGACGCTGACGTCGAAACGGTCGGCGAGCGAACGGGCGCTGCGCCGGCCGGGCGCGCTCGCCCGGAGTTCTTCGACGATCGCGTAGAGGCGGTCGGTACGGTTCACGCCCCGAACGTAGGTCGCGACACCGACATTTACCGGCGAACGCCGTCAGGCGGTCTCGTCGGCGATTTGCCTGCCGTACCGGGCCAGAACGCGTTCGCGCAGGCCGGAGTCGTCGCGGGGTACGGGTTCGAGGAACACCTCATAGACCTCGTGGTAAGCCTCGTGCAGCTCGCCGTCGAGCCGCGCGCACGCGCGTTCGACGTCGGCGGCGCCGAGGGAGTCGTCGAAGTCCAGCCGGGCGCAGACGAGCACCTGGTCGGTGCCGACGTTCATCGTCAGCAGGTCGACGAGCTCCTCGACCTCGGGCGCGTTCGTCAGCATCCGGCGCATGCCCTCCAGCACCTCCGGCCGCGCCTGGCGGCCGACGAGCAGCTCCCGGTTCGTCCGGCCGAGCAGGAACGCGACCAGCGACAGCATCAGGCCGATGAGCAGCGAGGCGATGCCGTCACCGACGGCCGAGCCGGTCAGCTGGTGCGTCAGCAGGCCGAGAGCGGCGAAGGCGATGCCGAGCAGCGCCGCCGAGTCCTCGAACAGGACGGACTTGGCGGTCGGGTCGTCGGTCGTGCGGAGGAACTCCAGGAAGCCCTGGTCGCGCTCGCGCGCGTGCTGCCGGGTCTCGCGGAACGCCTGCCGCCACGAGATGAACTCCAGCACGGCCGAGATCGCCAGCACGACGTAGCCGATGAGCGGGCTGGCCTCCTCGGCGCCCTTGCCGAGAAGCGCCCCGATGCCCTGGATGAACGCGAACAGCGCACCCATCCCGAAGATGCACACGGCGACGAGCAGCGACCAGAAGTAGCGCTCGGTGCCGTGGCCGAAGGGATGCCGCGAGTCCGCGGGCCGCTTACTGCGCCGCAGCGCGGTGAGGAGGAACACCTCGTTGATCGAGTCGACGAACGAGTGTCCCGCCTCCGCCGCCATGGACGCCGAACCGGTTATCAGCGCGGCGGCCGTCTTGGCCAGCGCGATGCCCAGATTGGCCGCGAGCGCCAACAGGACGGTCAGCAGGCCTTTCTGTTTCTTTACCTTCGCCACGCGCCATAGCGTGTCATGCCGCAGCTGAAACGCCCAATACGGCCTCGGCCGCGGTCGCGAGCTGGATCAGCCGCTCGATCTCCGTCCGGTGGAACGGCGGGGCCGCCACCCGGGCCAGGAGCAACGTCTGCGTGGCACCGCCGACCGGCACGCAGGCGTACCGGACCCCGTCCTCGCCGGTGAAGGCGCGGCCGGAGGAGGCGGGCAGCGGCGGCGGTACCACCGGGTCGGGCGCCTGCCAGCTCGCGTGCACCACCGTGCCGTCCGGGGTCAGCATGGCGGCCCAGTCGGCGCCGAAGATCTTGGGCACCGCCTCGACCAGCGCGACGACGCCGTTCGGCGGGTTCGAGGCCATCTGGCCCACGACCTCGACGTCGGAGAAGACGCCCGGCGCCTCGGTGGTACGCCAGACCCCGTCGACCACGACACCGCGGACCGAGTACAGCGCGTCGCACAGGACGTCGAGCGAGACGCCGTCCGGCCAGGTGACCGTGACGTCGTCGACGGCGCGGCCCGCGGCACGCTCCAGCACCACCACCTGGACGATGTCGGCGCCGGCGGCGCCCAGCGTGCGGGCGACCGTACCGAGTGATCCCGGCCGGTCCGGCAGCTTGATTCGGATGCGCAAGAGCGACAAAACGCTCACCTCCCTGCCGAACAAGGTGCCCTATCGACATTTCCGGCATGTTGCCCACGTGTATCCATGCCGCTACCAGCCGACCAGAGGGCGTCTCCGCAGGTCGGAACGGTCAGATCACCTTGGCCAGGAGCTCGGCCATCATCGGCTCACGGTCCCGCAGGGTGAGGCCCGCACCAGGCCGTCCATCAGCTCGGCGGGACCTCGACGGCGGGCGGCGCACCGACATCACGCCCTGACCGGCGTCAGCCGGCGGCCCAGGCGAGCAGGTCGTCCAGGCCCATCGTGTTGACGACGCGCTCCGGGGGCACGCCGCACCGGGCCGCGCGCTCACACCCGAACGGCTGCCAGTCGAGCTGACCCGGCGCGTGGGCGTCGGAGTCGATGGAGAACCGGCAGCCCGCCTCCAGCGCGGGGCGCAGCAGGCGTTTGGGCGGGTCGAGCCGGTCCGGCCGGGAGTTGATCTCCACCGCGACGTCGTGCCGTACGCAGGCGGCGAAGACCCGCTCGGCGTCGAACTCCGACTCGGGCCGCTTGCCGCCGCGGCGGCCACCGGCCGCGACGATGCGGCCGGTGCAGTGGCCGAGGACGTTGACGCGCGGGTTCTCGATGGCGGCCAGCATGCGCGGGGTCATCTCGGCCGACGGCATGCGCAGCTTGGAGTGCACACTGGCGACGACGACGTCGAGCTCGGCCAGCAGCTCGGAGTCCTGGTCGAGCGAGCCGTCGTCGAGGATGTCGACCTCGATGCCGGTCAGGATGCGGAACGGCGCGAGCTCCTTGTTCAGCGCCGCGACCACGTCGAGCTGTGAACGGAGCCGCTCCGGCGACAGGCCGTTCGCCACCTTCAGCCGCGGCGAGTGGTCGGTCAGCGCGACGTAGTCGTGGCCGATGCCGATCGCGGCCGCCGCCATCTCCTCGATCGGCGAACCCCCGTCCGACCAGTCCGAGTGCGTGTGCAGGTCGCCGCGCAACGCCGCACGCAGCGCCTCCGCGGCCTCGTCGAGCGGCTGCCCCTCGGTCGCCTCGAGCCGCCGCAGGTACACGGGCGTCTCCCCGTCGAGCGCCTCCTTGATCACCAGTGCGGTGACCTTGCCGACGCCGGACAGCTCCTCCAGCGTGCCGGCTCGCGCGCGGGCGGCCAGGTCGCCGGCCGGGGTGCGCTCGACCGTCGCGGCCGCGCGGCGGAACGCGCGCACGCGGTAGGTCGCCTCGCCGGCGCGCTCCAGCAGGAACGCGATGCGTTTGAGTGCCTCGAGGGGATCCATGGCCTTCTTTCTACCCGTGCCCCATACCGGAGTAGCACCCGCGGGATCCCTCTGACGTCGGACGCGTCCCGCGTGCGCGGCCCCCTAAGCTCGGCGCATGACCGGTGAGCGGAGCGCCGCGGCGCCGCGGCGTGGGCGCATCCGCTCCCGCCTGCGGGTGGGCCGCGTCGACATCGTCGTGGCGTTGGACTTCGTCATCGCCCTGCTGTTCTTCGCCCTCGACAACGCCGTTCCGCGCCCGCCGCACCCGTCCCCCGGTCATCCCTCCGACGTCCTGCTCATCCTCGTCTCGTTCATCACCGCGGCGCCGCTCACGCTCCGCGACCGGCGGCCGCTCGCCGCGTGGCTGTGCTCGGCCGGCGGGGTCCTGGCCGCCCGCGCCCTGCTCCTCGCTCAGGGCCTTAGCCTGCCCTACCTTCCGGGCGCCGTCGTGGTCTACCTGCTGTGCCTGTACGCGGTGGGGGTCCGTGGCGGCAACCGCGTCACGGCCGGCGCCGCCGTCGTCACGGTCGTCGGCGCGGCGGTGGTCGACTCGTCCACCGCCGCGGTCGCGGTTCCCATGTTGGTCCCCCTCGTCGCCGGCCATCTCGTACGGATGCGGCGCACCACCCGGCAGGTGCTCGCCGAGCAGGAGGCGCGGCACGCGGCCGAGACGGCCGTGCTGGAGGAGCGCCAGCGGATCGCACGCGAGCTGCACGACGTCGTCGCCCACCACATGTCGGTCATCGCGATCCAGGCCGAGGCCGCGCCGTACAAGGTCACCGATCCCCCGCCCGAACTGGCCGAGAGCTTCGCCGACATCCGCGCCAGCGCCCTCGAAGGGCTGACCGAGCTGCGCCGCGTCCTCGGTGTGCTGCGCACCGGCCACACGCCGGAGACCACGCCGCAGCCCGGCCTCGACCGCCTGGAGGAGGTCGTCGCCTCCGCCCGGAGCGGCGGGCTGACCGTCGAGGTCTCCTCGACCGGCGAACCGCCGCCGCTGCCGCAGGGGGTGGCGCTGTCGGCGCACCGCATCCTGCAGGAGGCGCTCAGCAACGCCATGAAGCACGCGCCGGGCGCATCGGTGACCGTCGACATCGACTACCGCTCCGACGAACTGCGCCTGCGCGTCGTCAACGGTCCCGGCACCGCGCCCCGGCCGGTCGCCGAGAGCGGCGGCGGCCACGGTCTCGTCGGCATGCGCGAACGTGCGAGCATGCTCGGCGGCACGCTCGCCGTCGGCCCCCGGCCCGACGGCGGGTTCGCCGTCACCGCCGTCCTCCCGTACCAGAAGGCCACCGCATGATCCGTGTGCTCATCGCCGACGACCAGGGCATGGTCCGGTCCGGTTTCTCCATCCTGCTGAACGCCCAGCCGGACATCCACGTCGTGGGCGAGGCGGTCGACGGGAAGGAGGCGGTGGCGCGCGCGGCGGAACTGCGCCCCGACGTGGTCCTGATGGACGTCCGCATGCCGGTGATGGACGGCCTGGCCGCCACCCGCATCATCACCGCGGGCGAGGCCGCGCCGAAGGTGCTGGTCCTGACCACCTTCGACCTGGACGACTACGTGTACGAGGCGCTGCGTTCGGGCGCCAGCGGGTTCCTGCTGAAGGACGCCTCGGCGAGTGAGCTGTCCGACGCGGTGCGCGTCGTCGCGCGGGGCGACGCGCTGCTCGCCCCGGTGGTGACCCGGCGGCTCATCGCCGAATTCGCCCGCATGGGCGCGCCGCGGGGCCCCGACGGCCGGCTCGCGGAGGGACTCACCGAACGCGAGAGCGAGGTGCTCGGCCTGGTGGCGCGCGGCATGTCCAACGCGGAGATCGCCGCCGAGCTCGTCCTGGCCGAACAGACCGTGAAGACGCACGTCGGACGCATCCTGATGAAACTGGAACTGCGCGACCGCACCCAGGCCGTGGTCTACGCGTACGAGACCGGCCTCGTCCGCCCCGGCGGGTAGCCCAAGCCCAGGCGGCTCGGACGGGCGGCCCGAACCCCGGCAACTCGTACGGGCAGGCGCGCGGCCCCAACCCCAGCCGCCCGGGCGCAGGCCTAACCTCGACCGCGCAGGCCCAACCCCCAGCCGCTTGGGCGCGCAGACGCGCGGCCCGAACCCCGACCGCCCGGGCGCGCAGACCCAGTTTCGGCCACTCTGGCGGGCAGGCCCGATTTCGTCCACTCGGGCGCGCAGGCCCGGCCCCGGACGCGCAGGCGCGCGGCCTCAACCCCAGCCGTCCTGCGCGCAGGCCCGACCGCGCAGGCAGGCACGCCGAGCGCCGACCGCTCGGGCGAGCAGCCTCAACGCCAGCCGCGCAGGCGCGTAGGCACCGACCCCAGCCGCCTGAGCGCGCAGGCCCGCAGACGCGCCGCACCGACCCCAGCCGCCCGGGAACGCAGGCCCAACCGACCGCGCAGGCACGTAGGCCGAACCCCGACCGCGCAGGCGGGCACACCGAGCCCCGACCGCTCGGATGAGCGGCACCGCCCCAGCCACTCGGGCGGCCGGGCCCGAGTCCGGCTGCGCAGGTGGGTGTGCCGAACCTCGGTCGCTCGTATGCCCACGACGTACCTGAGAGGTACGCGCGGATGTGCTCTCCGGAGGGACGCGCGGCACGGGCGGCCGTCCGTAGCTTCCTGTTCTGCCGCCCGGCCGACCCGGCCGGGCGGTGTGGACCGGAAGGAGATCGGGATGACGGCCCGCCGGGTGACCCTGCTCGCGTTCACGGGCGCCGCGCTCGTGCTCAGTACCGCCGCGGCGGGCGACGCCTCGTCCGGGCCGCTGCCCCTGCGGCCCCTGCCCGCCCTGACCGGACCGGCGCTGAGCGCGCGGTACGCGGCCGAGCGCGCGGCGATCGAGAGCGCCGCGCGCGGCACCGAGGACCCGCGCACGTCGCAGCGTCTGCGCGCGCTCGCCGCGCCCGGCCGTACGTTCCTCGACTTCGATCCGCGCGGCCGGGCGGTCGAGGTGGTCGGCGACCTGGCGACCGCGCGGCGCGTCGCCGTGCTGGTGCCCGGCGCGGACACGACGCCGGCCACCTTCGACTCACGCGGAACCGCGTCGCCCGGCGGGGGCGCCCGCGCCCTGTACGCCGAGGCCGAGCGGCTGTCCCCCGGCGCGCGGCTGGCCGTCGTCGCCTGGCTCGGGTACCCCGCCCCGGCCACGGTCAGCCCCGCCGTGGTCACCACCGGCCGCGCCGACCAGGGTGCCCGCGCCCTCCGCCCGCTGGTTACGTGGCTGGACGCGCGCGGCGCCGGTGTCGCGCTGCTGTGCCACAGCTACGGCACGGTGGTCTGCGGACGCGCCGCGAAGGACCTCGACGTGACCGACATCGCCGTGTTCGGCAGCCCGGGGATGACCGTCGCCTCCGCGGCCGGGCTGCGCACCTCCGCGCGGCTCTGGGCGGGGCGCGCCTCCGGCGACTGGATGCGGTACGTACCGAATGTCCGGGTGCTCGGTGTCGGTTTCGGCGCGGACCCGGCCGGAGCGGGATTCGGCGCCCGGCGGTTCGCCGCGGGGGACGGCGGGCACAGCGACTACCTTCGGCCGGGCGGCGTCGCGCTGCGCGACCTGGCGCTCATCGCGCTCGGCCGCGCCGGCGACGTGTCGCGTTGACATGTGACGCGCTGACCAGCCCCTTCCCGACACGTCCACACGGAAAGGCGGTTACCGTCACAGGTGACGAACCGCCGTCGGTGGCGCGTGCGCGGTCCCGGCCGATGCGCTCATCCGCCGGCCGGGGGTGGGAGGGTGGAGAATGTGAAGAACGACGGCGACATCCGCGAAGAGACGACCGAGCGGCTCGAGCAGGCCATGGGATCGCTCGGCACCGCCGCGACGGCCAGCATGGAAGAACGCCTGCCGTGGTTCCGCGCGATGTCGGCGGAGTACCGCTCATGGGTCGGCCTGGTGGCCCAGGCGGGCATCGCCGGGTTCGTCGAGTGGTTCAAGAACGAGGAGAAGATCCGGCCGCCCATCGCGGGCGAGGTCTTCGGCACGGCGCCCCGCGAGCTGATGCGCGCCGTACGGCTCCAGCAGACCGTCGAGATCGTGCGCGTCGTCATCGACGTGGTCGAGGCTCAGGTGAACAAGCTCGCCGCGCCGGGCGGCGAGACCCAGCTGCGCGAGGCCATCCTCCGCTACACCCGTGAGGTCGCCTTCGGCGCCGCGCAGGTGTACGCGCGGGCGGCCGAGACGCGCGGCGCGTGGGACGCGCGGCTCGAGGCGCTCATCGTCGACGCCCTGCTGCGCGGCGAGGTCGACGAGTCGCTGCACTCCTGGGCGGCCGCGCTCGGCTGGGCCTCGACCTCGGTGGCCGTCATGGCGGGGCACACGCCCGACGACGAGCCCGAGGCCATCATCGACGACATCCGCATCGCGTCGCGCCGCGCGCGCGTCGACGTGCTCGCCGGGGTCCAGGGCAGCCGCCTCATCGTCATCGTCGGTGGTGTGGAGGACGACCCGCTCGCCGCGGCGAAACCGTTCACCTCCAAGTTCGGCGCGGGTCCGGTCGTCATCGGCCCGCGGGTGGAGGACCTGTACGCGGCCACCGGCTCGGCGCGCGCCGCGCTCGCCGGGCTGCAGGCCGTGGCCGGCTGGCCGGACGCGCCCCGCCCGGTGCTCGCCGGAGCGCTGCTGGCCGAGCGGGCGCTGGACGGCGACCAGGACGCACGGGCGTTTCTTGTGGAGGAGGTCTACGAACCGCTGCGCGACGCCGGCGCTCCGCTGCTGGACACGCTCACGACCTACCTGGAGCAGGGCTCGTCGCTGGAGGCCACCGCGCGGCTCCTGTTCGTCCACCCCAACACCGTCCGCTACCGGCTCAGACGCGTCACTGAGCTGACCGGATACGTGCCCGCGGACGGCCGGGCCGCCTTCACGCTGCGCATCGCGCTCGTCCTCGGACGCTTCGTGTCGCGTGAGGCCCACTTGTAGGACCCTCACAAGGCGGGCTGCCTCAACTTCGTACCTCACCGCATGAACATGGCGCGCCCCCACGCGGCACTGTGGGATGCGTGCTCGCCATCACCGCGCCCGGCCAGGGCGCCCAGACACCCGGATTCCTCGAGGCCTGGCTCGAGCTCCCGGGGGTGACCGAACGCCTCACCTGGTGGTCGGCCGTCACCGGGCTCGACCTGATCCGTTACGGGACGACCGCCGACGCCGACGAGATCCGCGACACCGCGGTCGCGCAGCCGCTGCTGGTCAGCGCCGCTCTCGTCGCGTACGAGGTGCTCGGCGTCAAGCCCGGTCTCGTGGCGGGGCACAGTGTGGGCGAGCTCGCCGCGGCCGCGATGGCCGGTGTCATCTCCCCCGAGGCGGCGCTCGTGCTGGCGCGTGAGCGCGGCCGGGCCATGGCCGAGGCGGCGGCCGTCACCGAGACCGGCATGACCGCGGTGCTCGGCGGCGACCCGGACGAGGTGCAGGCGGTCCTGAAGGAACACGGCCTCACGCCGGCGAACATGAACGGCGCGGGACAGGTCGTCGCCGCCGGCACGATGGAGCAGCTCGCCGCGCTGAAGGAGCGGCCTCCGTCCGGGGCGCGGCTGCGCGGTCTCCAGGTGGCGGGTGCCTTCCACACCACGCACATGGCCCCCGCGGTCGACACGCTCCGGCGCATCACGCCGGGCATGCCCGTGGCGGACCCGGGTATACAGGTGCTGTCCAACCGCGACGGCACCGTCGTGGGGCGTGGAGGAGACCTCGTCGCCCGTCTCGCCGAGCAGGTCAGCAACCCGGTGCGCTGGGACTCCTGCATGGAGACGATGACGGACCTCGGCGTCACCGCCATCATCGAGCTTCCGCCGGCCGGCACTCTCGCCGGTATCGCTCGACGTGCGCTGCCGGGGGTCGAGGTCGTGGCGCTCAAGACGCCGGACAAACTCGACCAGGCCCGCGCCCTGGCCGAGGCCAGCCCCAGTGACGACACATTGGAGAACGCGTGACGTCCTTCCAGCTCCGTACCGGCGCCCCCGGGGCGCGCATCCTCGCGTTCGGCCACTACCAGCCGTCCAACGTCGTCACCAACGACGACATCGCCAAGACCGTCGACACCAACGACGAGTGGATCCAGAGCCGGGTCGGCATCAAGCAGCGCCGGATCGCCGGACCCGACGAGTCGGTGGTCGACATGGCCGTGCAGGCGGGCGGCAAGGCCCTCGCCAACAGCGGTCTGTCCCCGGCCGACATCGACCTGGTCGTCGTCGCCACCTGCACGCAGGAGGCGCAGATCCCGAACGCGTCGGCGCAGGTCGCCACCCGTCTGGGCATCGTCGCGCCGGGCGCGTACGACGTCAACGCGGCGTGCGCGGGCTTCTGCTACGCCCTGTCCAACGCCTCCGACGCGATCCGCGCCGGCTCCGCGCGCAACGTGCTCGTGGTCGGCGCCGAGAAGCTCTCGCAGTGGGTGGACTGGACGGACCGTTCCACGTGCATCATCTTCGCGGACGGCGCGGGCGCGGTCGTCGTCGGGCCGTCCGAGGAGACGGCGGTCGGGCCGGTCGTGTGGGGCAGCGCCGGCGACATGGCCGAGCGGATCTTCATCAAGGACCGGAACAGCTTCCTCTACCAGGAGGGGCAGAGCGTGTTCCGGTGGACCACCACGAACCTCCACAAGGTGGCACGAGAGGCGTGTGACCGCGCCGGCGTCGACCCGTCGGAGCTGGCGGCGTTCGTGCCCCACCAGGCGAACCTGCGCATCATCGAGGCGATCGCGCGTAAGCTCAACGCGGAGAACGCGGTCGTCGCCGACGACATCGTGGAGGCCGGCAACACCTCGGCCGCCTCGATCCCGCTCGCCCTCTCCCGGCTCATCGAGCGCGGCGACGTGCCCTCCGGCGCTCCCGCGCTGCTCATCGGCTTCGGTGCCGGGATGACGTACGCGGCTCAGGTCGTCGAGATCCCGTAACTCCCCCTGTTCCTCACTCACCTTCAGTACAACCCGATTCAGAGGAGTAATAACACCATGGCATTGTCCGAGCAGCAGATCCTCAAGGGCCTCGGCAAGATCATCGAGGAGATCGCCGGTGTGCCGGCGGCCGACGTCACCCCCGAGAAGTCGTTCGTGGACGACCTCGACATCGACTCGCTGTCGATGGTGGAGATCGCCGTCGCCGCGCAGGACGAGTTCGGCGTCGAGATCCCCGACGACGAGCTGAAGAACCTCAAGACCGTCAAGGACGTCGTCTCCTACGTGCAGGGCAAGGACGTTTCCGCCTGAAGGGCACATCCAGCGACGAGACCACCAAGGGAGAGCGTGACCGAATGAGTACCTCCGTCGTCGTGACCGGACTGGGCGCGACCACGCCACTCGGCGGCGACGTGGCGTCGACCTGGTCCGCTCTGCTCGCGGGCCGTTCCGGCGTCAAGCCGATCGAGGCGGACTGGGCCAAGGACCTGCCGGTGCGGATCGCCGCGAGGATCGCGGTGGAGCCCTCCGAGGTCCTGCCCAGGCACCGGCTGCGCCGTCTCGACCGGTGCCAGCAGTTCGCCCTCATCGCCGCGCACGAGGCCTGGCGCGACGCCGGCCTCGCGTTCGGCGACGAGGAGTCGGCGGAGGGCTTCCGGGTCGACGGCGACCGCCTCGGCGCCGTCGTCTCCAGCGGCATCGGGGGCATCATCACCACCCTCGACAACTACGACACGCTGCGGGAGAAGGGCTGGAAGCGCGTCTCCCCGTTCGCCGTGCCGATGCTGATGCCCAACGGCGCCGCCGGTCAGGTGAGCATCGAGTTCGGTGCCCGTGCGGGTGCGCACGCGCTCGCGAGCGCGTGCGCCTCCAGTGCCGAGGCCATCGGCTACGGCATCGACATGATCCGCTCGGGTCGTGCCGACATCGTCATCGCCGGTGGCACCGAGGCGGCGATCCACCAGCTCAACCTCGCCGCGTTCGCGTCGATGCGCGCCATGTCGACGCGCAACGACGACCCGGAGGCCGCGTCGCGGCCGTACGACAAGAACCGCGACGGCTTCGTGCTCGGTGAGGGCTCGGGCATCGTCATCCTCGAGTCCGAGGAGCACGCGCGGGCCCGCGGCGCGCGGATCCACGGCATCGCCGCCGGCGTCGGATACTCCGCCGACGCCAACGACATCGTGCAGAACGACGCGGACGGCATGTCCAAGGCCATGAAGCGCGCGCTGACGGACGCGGGCCTCGAACCCGGGGACATCGTCCACATCAACGCGCATGGCACGTCCACCCCGATCGGCGATGTCGGCGAGATCAAGGCGATCAAGAAGGCGCTCGGCGAGGCGGCCGGGCAGATCGTCGTGACGAGCACCAAGTCGATGACCGGGCACCTGCTCGGTGGCACCGGCGCGGTCGAGTCCATCGCCACGCTGCTCGCGCTGCGCGAGGGCCTGGTCCCGCCGACGATCAACATCGACGATCTCGACGACGAAGTCGACCTCGACATCGCCCAAGGGGAGCCGAGAAAGCTGCCCGGTGGCCCCGCCGCAGCACTGAACAACTCGTTCGGCTTCGGTGGCCACAACGTGTGCGTCGCCTTTAGGAGGCATGAGTCGTGACCGTTGTCGACAGTCGTACCCCCGCTCCGGCGGCCGAGGAGATCCCCCAGCAGGCCGAGGCCGCACCGGACCCCCGTGACCCGCTCGTCCGCCTGGGGGCGCTCTTCGACGAGGGGTCGCTGCGGCTCCTCGCCGAACAGGACGACAGCGGCGCCGTCGCGGGCGTCGGCCGGGTCGAGGGCATGCCCGTCGTGGCGTACGCCAGCGACCCGCGCGTCCAGGGCGGCGCCATGGGCGCGGCGGGCTGTGAGCACATCGTGCACGCGTACGACCACGCGGTGCGCGAGCGGCTGCCCATCATCGGCCTGCTGCACTCCGGCGGTGCCCGCATCGCCGAGGGTGTGGAGTCGCTGCACGGCGTCGGCCGGATCTTCGCCGCGATGACCCACGCCTCCGGCGTGGTGCCGCAGATCTCCGTCGTGCTCGGCCCCGCCGCCGGCGGAGCCGCGTACGGCCCGGCGCTGACCGACATCGTCATCCTGTCCGAGGGCGGCCGCATCTTCGTGACCGGCCCGGACGTCGTCCGCTCGGTCACCGGTGAGGACGTGGACATGGCGACGCTGGGCGGCCCCGAGCCGCACAGCAAGCGCAGCGGCGTCGTGCACATCGTGACCAAGACCGACACCGAGGCCCTGCTCAAGGCACGCCGGGTCGCGGCGCTGCTCGGTCACCAGGGCCGGCTGCGGCCGGAAGAGGTGGCCGAGACCGACCTCGGCGGCATCCTGCCGGAGAACCCGCGGCGCGCCTACAACGTCAAGCCGATCGTGGCCGGCCTGCTCGACGAGGGTTCGGAGTCGGTCGAGCTGCACCCCAAGTGGGCGCCGAACATCACGACCACGCTGGGCCGCCTCGGCGGCCGTACGGTCGGGGTCATCGCCAACAACCCGATGCGGCTGGGCGGCTGCCTGGACTCGGCGTCGGCGGAGAAGGCGGCGCGGTTCGTGCGGATGTGCGACGCGTTCGGGGTGCCCTTGGTCGTCGTGGTCGACGTCCCCGGCTACCTGCCGGGCATGGGTCAGGAGCACGACGGCGTCGTACGGCGCGGGGCGAAGCTCCTGCACGCGTTCGCCGAGGCGGTCGTGCCCCGGGTGACGCTGGTCACCCGCAAGGCGATCGGCGGCGCGTACATCGCGATGAACTCCCGGTCCCTGGGCGCGACGCGCGTCTTCGCCTGGCCGACCGCGGAGGTCGCGGTCATGGGCGCCGTCGCCGCGGTCCGCATCCTGCACCGGCGCAAGCTGGCCGCCGTGCCGGAGGAGGAGCGCCACGCGCTGGAGGAGCAGCTCGCGGCCGAGCACGAGAAGGTCGTCGGCGGCCTCCAGCGGGCGCAGAACATCGGCGTCATCGACGAGGTCATCGAGCCCGCCAAGACCCGCCGCGCGATCGCCCAGGCGATCGCCGAGGCCACCCCGGCCCGCGGCGCGCACGGCAACATCCCTCTCTGACGGTCGTCGGACCCGGTACGCCCCGTCCAGGAGAGACTCCTGGACGGGGCGTCGCTCTTCCGGGTCCGGCGCGGCGCCCGCCGCGTCAGGCGGGCAGCTTGGGGCCGAGGTAGCAGCCTCCGCTGGCGTCGAGCCACTGCCCGGTCACCCACCCACCGTCGGGCGAGGCGAGGAACGCGACGACGGCGGCGATGTCGGCGGGCATGCCGGTGCGTTCGATCGCCTGTGCGGCGTTCATCTGCTCGGCGAAGCCCGGGATGTCGTACATCGCGGCGGTCCGGTCGGTCCTCGTGGTGCCGGGCGCAACCGTGTTGACCGTGATGCCGCGCCTGCCCACCGTGTTGGCCAGCGTCCGGCCGAGCGTGTCGACGGCGGCCTTGGTCATCGCGTACGACGTCTCCGCCGCCAGCGCGATCCGGGTCACGCCGGAACCGATGTTGATGATGCGACCGCCGTCGCGAAGCATCGGCAGAGCCCGCTGGATAAGGAAGTACGGCGCCCGC
Organism: Actinoallomurus iriomotensis; assembly: GCF_030269445.1. Classification (GTDB taxonomy): domain Bacteria; phylum Actinomycetota; class Actinomycetes; order Streptosporangiales; family Streptosporangiaceae; genus Actinoallomurus; species Actinoallomurus iriomotensis. The sequence goes on along the minus strand of NZ_BSTJ01000008.1, from coordinate 280,305 downwards.
ACGTTCACCGCGAACAGCCGGTCGAAGGCCGCCGGGGTGTCCGACTCGATCGGGCCCGTGCCGCTCAGGGCGGCGTTGTTGACCAGGATGTCCAGGGCGGCCTCGCCGGTGTACTCGCGCAGGCCGGCCGCGAGCCGCGCGACCAGGGTCTCCGCGTCGCCGTCGACGCCGAGTTCGGCCTGCACCGTGAACGCCCGGCCGCCGGCCGCCGTGATCGCCGCCACCGTGTCCTTGGCCGCCGCGTCGCCGCTGTTGTAGTGCACGGCGACCAGGGCGCCGTCTGTCGCGAGCCGCTCGGCGATCGCCCGGCCGATCCCCCGCGAGGCCCCGGTCACCAGCGCCGTCTTTCCGGTCAGAACGGTCATCTTCCACTCCTTGGTCGTGTCGCCTGTGGTGATGACCAAAGATTCGCCGGAGCCGCTGACCGTCCACGCACCATCGGCGCACCGGCCCGTGGTGGCGGCCCGTGGTGGCGGCGCTCCCCGCCGCCACGCGCGTACACGTCGCGGGTCGGATCCAGGGCACGCCGGACCGGCCGAGCCCTCTCCTCACCCGCGGGAACGGGTCAGCCGGCGGCGTGCAGCCAGCGGACCGGGGCTCCGTCGCCGGCGCGGCGGAAGGGCTCCAGCTCGTCGTCCCACGGCTTGCCGAGGAGCCGGTCGACCTCGTACTCGAAGGTCGCCTTGCCCGCCATGGCGTTGGCCATCGCCGAACGCAGGCGGTCTTCGGGCACGTGGACGTCGCCGTTCGCGCCGATCACGGCGGTGAAGACTCCCAGGGAGGGCGTCACGCTGTAGCGGACGCCGTCACAGCCCGGCGTGGCGTCCTCGGTCACCTCGAAGCGCAGCAGGCGCCAGTCGCGCAGCGCCGACACGATGCCGGCCGCTGTGCCGGGACGTCCTTCCCAGCACAGCTCGGTGCGCATCGTCCCCGGAGCCGCGGGCTGATCGCTCCACGGCAGGGAAACGGGCACACCGAGGACGCCTGCGGCGGCCCACTCGATGTGCGGGCACAGCGCAGGCGGCGCTGAGTGGACGTAGAAAACGCCACGTGCGGACACCGGACCTCCTGGGAGCGTTGCGAGGTTCGTCTTCCCCAACGTCCTCGCACCAGACCGACCGTATGACCGCATGGTCATTGTGCCTCATGGTCATCACTCGCACCAGACCGCATACCCCGTAGGTATGGGTCGGCTCTACCAGATCAGTCCCGTGGGTGTCGTCCGCGCCACGCCCAGAGCCCGGCTCCGGCCACGATCACGACGGCGAGCCAGGGCACGTAGTCGCCGTGGCGGTCGTACGGCGTGCGCCCCTGTGACGGCGTGACCTCCACGACGACGGAGCCCCGCCGCGGCGTGTCCAGCCAGGCGATCCGCCGTCCTCGCGCGTCGAACGCGGCCGACACCCCGGTCAGCGCGGCCTGCACCGCGGGCCGTCCCGTCTCCGCCGCCCGTACGGCGCCGAGCGAGGCGTGCTGCGGCGGCGCCCAGCTGCCCTGGAACGACGAGGTCGCCGACTCGTACACGAGGACCCGGGCCCCGCGGTTCACGACCGTACGGGCCAGGTCGGGGAAGGTCGACTCGAAGCAGATCAGCGGTCCGAAGGTGACGTCCGCGCGCATCATCACGACGCCGGTGCCGGGTACGCGGTCCTGCTTGGCCGCCTTGCTGACGCGGGTGAGCCAGCCGAGCGTGGTCCGCAGCGGGATGTACTCGCCGAAGGGCACGAGACGGTTCTTGACGTACCGGGCCTGCTCGCCGTCCGGCCCGATGAGCACCGCGCTCTTGGAGATGCGCCCGCCGGCGTCCCGCGCGTCCTCGTTGACGAGCAGCGGGCCGTGCGCGCGGGCGAGGGCCGCCAGCCGGGCCACCAGGTCGGGCCGCCGGCGCAGGTCGAAGCCCACGCTGCTCTCGCCCCAGACCACCAGGTCGACCTTTGGCAGCGCGGCGGTGAGCCGCTCCCCCGCCTCGAAGCGCGTGCCCGCGCCGACCACGACGCCCGGCTGCACGAGCGCGACCTTCAGCGGACGGCCGGCGGGCGCGGACCACGGCCGGTACGTGAGCGGTCCGGCCGCCGCGATCAGGGCGGCGAGCAGCACGGCGGTGACGACGCGGCGAGGCGACGGCCCCGCCGATCGGAACCAGGCGCCGGCCGCGCTCGCCAGCGCGGTGTTGACCGCCACGACGGCGAAGGTGACGAGCCACACGCCGCCGATCGAGGCCAGGCTCAGCACCGTCGGGTGCCGCCACTGGGTCGCGCCGTACAGCGCCCACGGGCCGCCGAGGGACTGCCAGGAGCGCGCCCACTCCGCCGCGAGCCACACACTCGGCACCACGACGACCGCGGCGACGAGGCGGCCGGGCCGCAGGAGCGCCCAGGCCGCGTAGCCCCACGGCGCCCAGAGCGCGCCGGCGGCCACGGCGAGCAGGAGCAGGCCGGGCCCGATCGTGGGGATCAGCCAGTAGAGCGCGGTGAGAATGAACCCGGCGCCGAACCACCAGCCGCGTTTGGCCGCCTCACGGCCGGTCGGCGCGGAGCGGGCGAGCAGCAGGCCGGGCACGAGCGCCACCCAGGCGAGCAGATCGAGCCCGGGGCGCGGGAACGCCAGCACCGGCACCGCGCCCGCGACGAGGGCCGGCGCCCGGCGGCGCAGGAGGGTCAGGGCGGCGGCGCGCCGGGTGGCGGGACGCCCGCCGCCCGCCGACGGACCTCCGCCCGATCCGATCAACTCCGCCGTCGTGCTCACTCCACAAGATTGATCGTCCGCGGGGACGGAAGGCAAGGGGGCTCGGTTCGCCCGTTCCGCTGACCGCAGGCGACATCTCGGGGCACACTGCGTAACAGTCAATCGCTCTACGTGAGCGACCGGAGGTGGGCGGTGTTCGACGAGACCGTTCAGGCGGCGCGGCTCGAACGCCTGCTCGCCCGCCATCGCGACGCCGTGGTCGCCGAGCCGGTTCGCGGGCGTCCGGCCCTTCTGCGCCGCGACCAGCTCCTCGTCGCCGGCCAGGACCTGCCGGCGACGGAGGACCTGGTACGCCGCTGGCACGACGTCACGGAGGACGGCCCGGGAGTGGCCCGCGTACGCCTGCGAGCGCGCGTCGACGTCTGCGAGCTGGCCGCCGAGCTGCACGGGCACCACGGGCTCGCGGTCGCACCCAACCACCTCGTGCACGGCCAGCCGATGTGGTGGACGGGCCCGGCCGGGCGTCCGCGGCCCGCCGCGCCGCCCGCCCCGCCCGGCGCCCCGGGCGCGGGACGGCGTCCGGTCACGGTCGCGGTGCTCGACACCGGCATGTCGCCGCACCCGTGGTACGAGGCGACGGACTGGTACGCCGCACAGCGCGCGGAGGTCACCGAGGTCCTCGACGCCGACCTGGACTACGAGCTCGACGCCCAGGCGGGACACGGGACGTTCATCGCGGGCGTGCTCCTGCGGCACGCACCCGGGATCCGGGTCCGCGCGTTCCGCGTGATCGGCGGCGACGGCGTCGGCGACGAGCTCGGCGTCCTGCGCGCGCTGGCCCGCCTGTCGGACCGGGAGCGGGCGGACGTGGCCAACCTCTCGTTCGGCTGTCACACGTACGACGACCGCCCGTCCCCGGTCGTCGCCCGCGCCGTCGCCGCCCTGGCCCGGCGCACGGTCGTCGTGGCGTGCGCCGGCAACCACGCGAGCGACCGCCCGTTCTGGCCCGCCGCCCTGAAGCACGTGATCGCCGTCGCGGCGCTGGACGGTGAGCAGCGGGCCTGGTTCTCCGATCACGGCTGGTGGGTGGACGCCTGCGCACCGGGAGTCGAGGTCGCGAGCTGCTTCGTGAGCTTCGACGGCCCACGCCCGCCGGTGCACGGCATCGACCCGGACGCGTTCGCCGGGTACGCGACCTGGAGCGGCACGTCGTTCGCCGCCCCGGCGGTGGCCGGGCGGATCGCCGACCTGGCGGCCGCCGACCGGATCTCCGCCTCTCTCGCGGCCGCCCGGCTCCTCGACCCGGCGGGCCGGCGGGTGTCACCGGACCTCGGCGTCATGTTCACGGCCTAGGTCCGGACGCCGCCCCTGAACCGGAGCAGCACGCGCACGGCCAGACCGTCGGCCCGATCAAGGCGATGGGACGTCCTCAGAGTCCGGGTGCCCATCCGTCTCGCTCCTCGTCGTGCCGACGATCGTGAACGGTGGCCGAACACCGGTGGAGAAATGGGCTGCGGCTTCAAGCGCGGCGGTGGCACGGGCTTCGAGAGACATGCCGGTATCACCGGTGGCGTGGAGAGCCCCGAGGGCGATCTCCGCGGCGCATCCGACGGCGGAGTATCCGTCCGCCAGCTCACCCACCTGGTAGTCCTCGCCGATTTCGAAGAGGCGCCCACGGACGCCGACGAGGAAGGATCCGCCCTCTTCCTGCTCGTTGTTCTTGCTGGCCCATCCGCCGTCTTTGAGTCCTTCACGGACGCTGTTGATGAAGCCGGTGCACATGAAGGCGTGAAGGCCCTCATCATCCTCGGGCGGCACCGGAGCCTTGAAGGCGTATCGGAGGATCTGGCCCATGCGGAACGAGCTGGTGTAGCCGATCACGTAAGGCCCGTTGGTGAAGACCTTGGCGTCCAGTCGAGGCTGGGTGACACCCCCGCCGACACCGGCGGAGTCTCCGGCGATGACAACGGTCCTGCCGTCAGTGATGCCGACGATCGCGGTCATGCAGGCGCCTTTTCCGTCACGCAGGAATGCGGAACCGTCAGGATATGGCGGGTTCGCCTCTCCACACTGGTCCGAAAGTGGCCGACCGCGGTCTCCGGCCGCTTGGGCGGCCCCCGCCCGTCGGTGCGCCCGCACGACGTGGAGCGGGACCTCCGTCGCCGCGCCCGCGGTGGCGGGTGCCGCTGGATCCCTTGACGCCATCTTCGCGACTTAGGGTAATCAGTCGATAACAGTGCGCTAATATCCCCGTTCGTGGAGGACATGAGCACAGGTGATCTCGTGCGGCGGGCGGGGCAGGGGGACGCGGAGGCGTGGCGGGTGCTCGTCGGCCGCTACTCGCGCCTTCTCTGCGCGATCGCTCGTTCGTACGGGTTGAGCGGTGCCGACGTCGACGACGTGGTGCAGACGACCTGGCTCCGGCTGGTCGAGCGGCTCACGTTGTTGCGCGACCCGGCGCGCGCCGGGGCCTGGCTGGCGGTGACCGCCCGGCACGAGAGCATGGCCACGCTGCGGCGGGCCGGGCGGGAGCGGCCGCTGAAGGGGGCCGGGCCGGCGGTGACCGGGCCGCACCATGTCGTGTTCGGCCGGGATCTGGCCGCCGCCGTCGGGGCCGCGCTGGAGACGATCCCTCCGCGCTGCCGTGAGCTGCTGGAGCTGTTCGCCGGTTCTCCCCGGCTCAGCTACGCGGAGATCTCGGCGGCGCTCGAGATGCCCGTCGGCAGTGTCGGTCCGACACGGGCGCGCTGCCTCACCCACCTGCGCCGTCGCCTCGGCGGTCGCGCGTGAACGGGCCCAGTGATCAGGAGCTGACCGTTGCGCTGCGTCGCGCGTTTCCGCCGGTGCCGGAGCGGCTGGTGGCGCTCGGGCATGCCGCGTTCGGCTGGTTCGAGCCGGCCGCCGCGCTCGCGACGCTCACCTCCGAGACGATCGCGGCTCCGGCGGGTGTCCGCGGGGGCGGCTCGCGGCTGCTCACGTTCTCCGGGGCGCGTGTCAGCGTCGAGATCGAGGTCTGCGGCCGGGAGATCGTCGGACAGCTCGCGCCGCCGTCGGCCGCGGAGGTGATCCTGCGTTCGCCCGGCGGGGAGCGGGGCACGCGGACCGACGACGCGGGGTCCTTCGCGCTGGCCGGGGTTCCGGCGGGCGTGGTCAGCCTGCTGTTCCGGCTGGCCGACGCGAGCTCGGTGGTCACGAGCTGGATCCGTGTCTGAGTCCCTGATAACGGCGGCGGCCGCCGACCCGCGGCGGGCCTACGACGCGGCCCTCGCGCTGGCGGACCACGGTGATCCGGCGCTCCGCGTGACGGCCCGGCGCGCGCTGGGCCTCGCCTGCAAGGAGCTCGGCCGGCTCGGCGAGGGTCGTGCGCACCTCGGCGAGGCGCTGCGGGTCGCCGAGGCCGAGGGGCTGGCGTACGCGTCGGCGCTGGTCAAGATGAACCTCGTCGGGCTGCTCGTCGCGAGCGGCGACGTGGCGGGCGCGCTCGCGGCGGCCGACGAGGCGGCGCCCGTGCTCACCGGGGCCGACGCCGACCGGCTCCTGGCGAACCGCGCCTGCGCCCTGGCCCGCGCCGGGCGCATCGAGGAGGTGGCGCGGATCGCCCGTACGTGCCGCGACCCGGAGGTGGCGATCGGCCTGCGGGTCAACGTCGGGCTGGCGCGGGTGTTCGCCGGGCGGCTCGGGCGCGGCGAGGCCGACCTGCGCGGCGCGCTGACGCTGGCCGAGCGCGCCGGTCTGCGGCACCAGGCGGCGATGGCGCGACACAACCTGGCGGTGGTCGCGTCGCGCCGGGGCGACCTGCCGCGGGCACTCGCGATCTACGACGACGTCGAGGCGCGGCTCACCGGGGTCGGCGAGCGGCTGTGCCAGCTCCACCTCGACCGCTCCGAGGCACTGATCGCGGCCCGGCTGCCGGACGAGGCACGCGTGCTGCTGGCGCGGACGCTCGAACGCCTCGACGGCGCCGGTTACCGCTGCGACACCGCCGACGCCCTGCTGCTGCTCTCCCACGCCGAACTGGCCGACGGCGACCCGCGTGCCGCGGCCGCGACGGCGGGGCGGGCGCGGGCCGCGTTCGGCGCCGGACGGCCGGGGTTCGCGCTGCTGGCCGAGCAGGTCGAGTTGCGGGCCCGCTGGGCCGACGGCGACCGGTCGGCCGCGCTGGCCGCCGAGGCCGAGCGCGCCGTGCAGCGACTCGAGCACGCCGGCTGGGCGTCCGCGGCGGCCGAGACCCGCGCCCTGGCCGCGCTGGTCGCGCTCGCGCGGGGCCGCCGGGAGCACGCGCGTCGCCTGCTCGCCGGGGCCTGCGACGGCGGCACGGTGAGCACGAGGGTCGCCGTCCGGCACGCCACCGCCCTGCTGCGGGTCGCCGACGGCGACCGGCGCGGCGCGGCCGCCGCCGTCCGCGCGGGCCTGCGGGCGGTGGACGAGCACGCCGCCGCCCTCGGCGCGGCCGAACTGCGCGGGCGCGCCGCCGGCTGGTCCGCCGAGCTGGCCGCGCTGGGCGTACGCCTCGCCCGCGGGCCACGGGAGCTGCTGCTCGCCGCCGAACGCGGCCGGGCCATCGCCGACCGGCCACCCGCCGTACGGCCGCCGCGCGACCGGCGGCTGGCCGGACTCCTGGCCGAACTGCGCCGAGTCAGCGCCGAGGTGCCGCACCGGCCCGCGCTGCTCGCCGCGCAGGCACGGCTGGAGGACGCCGTCCGCGCCCGTACCCGGCGGCTGACCTCCACCCGGCACGCGGTCCGCGGCTGGGCGTGGCTCGTGCCGGCGCTGTGCGACGCCCTCGGCGACCGGGTGTTCGCCGAGCTGATCCGCGACGGCGACGACCTGCTCGCGGTGACCGTCGCGGACGGCCGCTGCCGCCGTGTGCCGCTCGGCCCGTACGCCGACGCCGAGCACGACGTACGGCTGCTGCGCTTCGCCGTGTCGCGCCTCGCGCGGCAAGGGACCGGCGAGGCGGCGGAGCGCGGCCTGGCGTCCGCGGCGGGGCGGCTGGACGCGCGGCTGCTCGGTCCGCTGCGGCTCGGCGACCGGCCGCTGGTGCTGGCTCCGACCGGGGCGCTTCACGGCCTGCCGTGGGCCGCGCTGCCGTCGCTGGCCGGACGGGCGGTGGCCGTCACGCCGTCGGCGGCGGGCTGGCTGCGGGCCCGGCGGGCGCCCGCCTCGTCCGGGCACGTGACGCTCGTGGCCGGGCCGGACCTCGGCCATGCCGCCGGTGAGGTGGCCGCCCTGCGCGAGCGGTACCCCGGCGCGGTGGTGCTGGACGGCGCCGCCGCGACCGCCGACGCCGTCCGTACGGCCCTGGACGGCGCGGCGATCGCCCACCTCGCGGTGCACGGCGAATTCCGGGCCGGGAACGCCCTGTTCTCCGGCCTCCGCCTCGTGGCCGGCCCGCTGGTCGCCTACGACCTCGAACACCTGCGCCGGCCGCCCCGGCTGATGGTCCTGTCCGCGTGCGACGCGGGGCGAGCCGACGTACGGGCGGGCGAGGCGGTCACCGGCATGGTCGGCTGCGCCCTGGCGTACGGCGCCGCGACCGTGATCGCCGGCGTGACCCCGGTCGGCGACGCCGCCGCCGGCGAACTCATGGTCGGCCTGCACGCTCGCCTGGCGGCGGGCATGCCGCCGGCGGAGGCCCTCGCCGCCGCGCCCCGGCCGCCGGCCGCCCTCGGGTTCGTCTGCTTCGGCGCGGGCTGGTGAGGTAGGAGCTGCTGGGGCGCGGCGGGACCGCCAGGTAGCGTACGAGCGTGACCGAGCGGACCTTCACCCTCAGTGAGGCACGTGCGCTGCTCCCGGAGGTGCGCGCGCGGATCGACGCGATCGTGGCGGCACGCGCCGACCTCGCCGAGCTGTCGTACGCGCTGCGGTCGGGTCAGCCGACGCGTCTCGGCGGCAAGCCGGAACTGAAGGGGTACGAGGCGCGCATCGACGAGGCCGTGGGGTGGTTCACCATCCAGGGCATCGAGGTGAAGAGCCTGACCCCCGTGCTCATCGACTTCCCCGCGTACCACGGCGGGCAGTCCGTACGGCTCTGCCTGCTGGAGGGAGAGCGGGAGCTGACCTGGTACCACCGGACCGAACTCGGCTTCGCCGGCCGCCGCCGCCTGCCGGGCGCCTGAGCGGCCGCCGAACTCAGTCGCTCTTCTCCACCGGGCGGGCGGGGTCGGTGATCCAGTCGGACCACGAGCCCGCGTACAGGGCGGCCGGCACCCCGGCGAGGGTCAGGGCGAGGATCTCGTGGGCGGCGGTGACGCCGGAGCCGCAGTACGCGCCCACCTCGGCGGCGTCGGTCGCGCCGAGGCCGGCGAAGCGTTCGCGGAGCAGGCCCGCCGGCAGGAAGCGGCCGTCGACGCCCACGTTGCCGTGGGTCGGCGCGTTCACCGCGCCCGGGATGTGGCCCGCGATCGGGTCGACGGGCTCGACCTCGCCGCGGTAGCGCTCCGGCGCGCGGGCGTCGAGCAGCACGCCGTCCTTGGCCACGGCCAGCGCGCCGTCCGCGTCGAGCAGCGGCAGGTGGCCCGGCGCCGCGGTGAAGTCGCCCTCTTTCACCGAGGGGACCTCGGTGGTGACGGGCTGCCCGGCGTCCGCCCAGGCCTGGTAGCCGCCGTCGAGGACGCGCACCCGCTCGTGCCCGAAGTAACGCAGCGTCCACCAGGCGCGGGCCGCGGCGGTGGCGTCGGCGTCGTCGTAGACCACGACGAGGTCGTCCTGGCGGACCCCGGCACGTCGCATCGCCGCCTGGAACTCCTTCGCGTCGGGCAGCGGGTGCCGGCCTCCCGCGCCCGGCGGCGCCGCGAGATCGCGGTCGAGGTCGATGAAGACCGCGCCGGGCAGGTGGCCGCGCCGGTACGCCTCGATGCCGGGCGGACCGCCGAGGCGCCAGCGGACATCGAGGAGGGTCACGCCTCCCCGGGCCGCCCGGACGAGTGACGGGACGTCGATGAGAGGGTGCACACCGCCAGTCTGACCGTTAACCGCACCGTCCGCGAGAGGTGTCTCGTCGTTCATGACTCCGCCGTAAAGGTGAGCAGGGGCACGAGCTGTTCGGCCGGTACGAGGGAGCCGTGCATCCCGACCAGGGAGGACTCCAGCGGCTCGGCCTGGGTGGCGACGATCGCCAGGTCGGCGTACGGCACGGCGACCACATCGCCGACCCGGGCCGCCATGGTGGCCGAAACCGGCCCGAAAAGACCTGCCGTTATCGCCTCGTCACGTGTCATGACCCATGCGGCCCCCTCCAGGCGCTCACGCCACACGGCGAGCACGTCGGGGGCGGCGCCGTCCCGCGCGTACAGGTGCCGCGCCCGTGGCTCGCCGCCGAGCAACGCGATGCCCTCGCGCAGCGCGGGTTCGGCGTCCACGTCGACGCGCGTGGCCGGGTCGGTCATGCCGTGGTCGGCGGTGACGTAGAGGGCGGCGTCCGGCGGCATCGCCTCGGCCAGGCGCCGGACGAGCAGGTCGACGAAGGACAGGTGGTGCCGCCAGGCGGACGAGCGCGAGCCGTGAATGTGCCCGGTGGCGTCGAGTTCGCTGTGGTAGACGGTGACGAACGACCGCTCACCCTGGCGTACGGCCCGCTCGGCGCCGGCCACGAGCGGGCCGAGCGCGTCCGCCGGGACGTAGCGCGCGCCCCGGTACACCGCCCGGGTCAGCCCGCTGTGCTCGAACGCCCGGGTCGACACGTGCGCCGCCGCGACGCCCGCGGCGGCGGCCCGTTCGTACACGGTGGCCGACGGCTGCCAGGTGAGCGGGTCGACGCCGTCGTCCCAGCGCAGGCAGTTGAGCAGGCGGCCCTCCCCCGGGATCGCCACCTGATAGCCGAACAGGCCGTGGCCGCCCGGCGCCCGGCCCGTGCCGAAGGAGCCGAGGCTGGTCGCGGTGGTCGACGGGAAGCCCGCGGTCAGCTCGTGCCCGGCCAGGGAGGACAGGAACGGCGCCTCGCCGGCGTGTGCGCGCAGGAGTTCCCACCCCAGGCCGTCGACGAGGAGCACGCAGGCGCGCGGCAGCGCGGGCAGGCCGAGGACGTTCGTGTGCCCCGGGACGCCCAGCGCGGCGAGCACGGACGGCGTGAGGTCGGCGAGAGACCGGCGCCCGTACGCCGGAACGGGAAGGCTCATCGTTCGCGCTGCGCGATGACCTCCGAGAGCGCCTGGGCGAAGGCCAGTGCCTGCTCGACCGCGTCGGCGCCGTCGGCCGCCTCGCTGACCCGCAGCGAAAGGTCATCGGCGGTCAGAGTGCCGGTGTAGCCGTGGTCGGCCTCGCAGGACTCGTCGCCGCAGGAGGCGGGCTCCAGATCGACGTGAGAGATCACGCCCCAGCCGATCGTGACCATGACCTCGGTCGGCGGAACACCAGGGACGTAGGAGGCCGGTTCGGGGACGACGCGCGTCACCGCCACGGACTGGACCCGGCCGAGGCGGACCGCCTCCGTCGTGGTCGAGGCGTGCGGATGCGGCATCGCCTCGGTGGGCGGGTGCTCGTCGGTGTGACAGACGAGCAGGCGGGTGGGCGACAGGACGAGCACGGTGACATGCCGCCGTACCTCCATCGCCGGATCGAACGTCGCCTCGTGGTGGACGACATACGCGATCACGGACTCGGTGCCCAGAACCGACTCGACGGCGTCCGCGACGAGCGCGGGGTAGTAGCCGCTCCGCTCGATCGCCGTGCGCAGCCCGTGAGCCATCGCTCGGGTTTCCCTCATGACCCCATCCTGCACTGCCCGGGCGTCACACGCACACGTGCGGGTACAGAAGCGGCATGACTGGTACAACGGCCTCCCCCACTCCGCCGATGCCCGAGCCTCCGATGCCCCCGCCGGAGCCCCCGACCCCGCCGCCGGAGCCGCCCCCGGGTCCGGTGCCACCGGCGCCCGGACCGCCCCAGCCGGTACCCGAACCGACCCCGAGCCCGATCCCGCCGGTCCCCGAGCCCCTGCCCCCGCCGCAGCCCGAGGAGTTTCCTAACCAGTTTCCTAACTAGGCCGGAGCCGGCGGGCGTCCTCGGCGGGTCGTGCGTGCGGGCCGGCCAGGCGCAGGCGCGCGCCGCGTACGACGGCGCCCGCCGGGCCGACCAGCACCGGTTCGAGGTCCAGGCGGGCGACCTCGGGCAGGTCGTCGGCGAGCCGCGACGCCCGTAGCAGCAGGTCCTCCAGCGCCCCGGTGTCGACCGGCTCGGCGCCCCGGTGGCCCAGCAGCAGCGGTGCGGTGCGCACGGCGCGTACCATCTCGGCCGCCTCCACGTCGGTCAGCGGCGCCAGCCGGTACGCCCGGTCCTCCAGGAGTTCGGCGGTCACGTCGTCCAGCCCGAACGACACGATCGCGCCGAACGAAGGGTCCTCGGACGTGCTGATCCTGGTCGCGATGCCGTGCCCGGCGCCGCCGACCGCGATGCCGTAGCAGGCGAGCAACGCGGCGGTCCGCTCCGGTGAGGGCGTCTCCTGCCCGGCGAGTTCCTCGACGAGCGCGCGGGCCCGATCGCGGTCCACCCCCGGCAGGTCGGGGATCCGCCCGTGCGGGCGGCGGCGCCAGCCCGCGTACCGCACGGCGTACGCCAGGGCGCGCACCGCGCTCTCCGGCGCCGGGTACGACGGCACGGACCCGTGCAGCAGGCCGCGTTCGCCCAGGTAGGCCGCGATGACCGGCGTGTCCGCGCGGTCGGCGGCGGCCACGATCGCGGCGGCGACGTCGGAGGTCGTGCCGCCGTGGACGGCCGGGGCGAACACCGTGACGACGGCGTCGGTCCCCTCGTCGGCGAAGGCCTCCTCGAGCGCCGCGGTGAAGTCGGCGGGGCCCGCCTCGGGCCCGAGGTCGACCGGCCGCCGCGGGCGCAGGCCCGCGACGGTGGCCGCGTCCTGGACGAGGAGCCCGATCGAGTCGGAGTTGCCGACGATCGCGACCCGGTCGCCGCGCGGCAGGGGCTGGTACGCGAGCAGCTGCGCGACGTCGAACAGCTCGCCGAGCGAGTCCACGCGGACCAGGCCGGCCTGCGCGAACAGGGCGCTGACGGCGTGGTCGGGCAGGCTGAGGGCCTGGGCCGCGTGGCCGAGCGGCACGCCCTGGGTCGTCCGGCCGCTCTTGACCGCGACGATCGGCTTGCTGCGACTGATCCGGCGGGCCAGCCGCGTGAACTTGCGCGGGTTGCCGATCGACTCGAGGTAGAGCAGGACGACGGCGGTGTCCGGGTCCTCCTCCCAGTACTGCATCAGGTCGTTGCCCGAGACGTCGGCGCGGTTGCCCGCGGACACGAACGTCGACAGCCCGAGATCGCGCTCGGCGGCCCACTGCAGGATCGTGATGCCGAGGGCGCCGGACTGGGAGAAGAATCCGATGGGCCCGTGGCGCGGCAGCGTCGGCGCGAGGGTGGCGTTCAGGCCGTCGGCGTTGTTGGCGATGCCCAGGCAGTTCGGCCCGACCACGCGCATGCCGCCCGCACGCGCGAGGCGTACGAGCTCGTTCTGCCGCGCCCGGCCCTCCGGACCCGTCTCGCCGAACCCGGAGGACAGGACGACGAGACCGTGCACGTCCTTGGCGGCGCACTGCGCGACCACGTCGGCCACCGCCTCGGCGGGGACCGCCACGACGGCGAGGTCCACGTCGCCGGGCACGTCGGCGACGGTCTTGTAGGCCCGGACACTGCAGACGGCGGTGGCGCTCGGGTGCACGGGGTAGACGGGCCCGGCGAAACCGCCCGCGAGCAGGTTCCGCAGCGCGCTCTGGCCCACGCTGTGCTCCTCGCGGCTGGCGCCGATCACCGCGACCGAGCGCGGCGACAGCAGCCGGCCGATCGAGCGGGACTCGGCCCGGTGCTCACGCGCCGCCATGACCTCACGCGAGGTCTCGGTGGGTTCCAGGTCGAGGTTGAGGGTCAGGACGCCTTCCTCGTACCGCTGCTCGGCCTTGTAGCCCGCCTCGCGGAAGACCTTGCTCATGCGGCGGTTCTCGGGCAGCACGTCGGCGACGAACCGGGTGATGCCGCGTTCGCGGGCCGCGGCGGCGATGTGCTCCAGGAGCACGCTGGCCACCCCACGGCCCTGGTGGGCGTCCTCGACGAGGAACGCCACCTCGGCGGTGTCCGCCCCAGGGCGCAGGCGGTCGTAGCGCACGACGGCCACCATCGCGCCCCCGATGGTCGCGATGAGCGCCACCCGGTCGTCGTAGTCGACCGTGGTGAAGTGCTCGACCTCCCGGTCGGTCAGCCGGGGACGCGGGGAGAAGAACCGGTAGTAGATAGACTCCGGGGAGAGCCTGGCATAGAACTCGCGTAGCAGCCCGGCGTCATCGGCCCGGATGGGGCGAAGATGCGCCGTTCCCCCATCGGCGAGGACGACGTCGGCCTCCCATTGGTCGGGATACGGCACAGGTCGAGAGTAATGCGAGATACCAAAATCGCGTCTCGTTCGATACCCATCGGGGTACTCGGAGCTGTTAGGTTTTTGCTCCGGGTCGCAGCTCCCGCTCGCCCACAAGGGCGGCGACCGCAGAACAGGGTGGTGACGTCATGACGCGCGTGGTCGTGGTCGGTGATCTTATGACCGATGCCGTCGCGCGGGCAGCATACCCGCTGGCGAAAGGCGGCGACACGCCCGCCAAGGTGACGATGCACGGCGGTGGTTCCGGCGCCAACGTCGCGTCCTGGCTCGCCGTCGAGGGCGTCGAGTCCGCCTTCGTCGGGCGCCGTGGCGCCGACATCACGGGTCGCAACCGTGACATGGAACTCATGGGCTACGGCGTGGACGCCCGGCTCGTCATGGACCCCGAACGCGCCACCGGCACCTGTGTGGTCATGGTGACCCACAAGGGCGACCGCACCATGCTGTCCGATCCGGGCGCCAACGCCGCGCTGCTGCCCGAGGACATCCCGCAGGATCTGTTCGCCCCCGGCGCGCACCTGCACGTGTCCGGGTACTCCCTGCTCAACGAGGGATCCCGGAAGGCGGCTCTGCACGCCATGAAGCTCGCGCAGAACGCCCAGATGTCGATCACGGTCGACGGCGGCGCCAACTCTCTGCTCAAGCGGGCCGGCGCCGAGCCGTTCCTCGACTGGACCCAGGGCGCGCGGCTGCTCATCGTCAACTCCGCGCAGGCCGAGGCCCTGACCGGGCGGGAGAACCCCGAACAGGCCGCCAAGGTCCTGACCGCGTGGTACTCCCAGGTCGTGGTGAAGCTCGCCGACGAAGGCGCGCTCTGGTACACCAACGGCCGCGCCGAGCCCGTACGCGCTCCGGCGGAGCCGGTCGAGGAGGTCATCGACGGCACGGGCGGCGGCGACGCGTTCGTGGCGGGCTTCCTGCCCGCGTGGCTCGACGGCAAGCCGCCGGCGGAGGCACTGGCGGCGGGATGCCGCCTCGCGGCCCGCGCGATCGGCCACCTGGGCGCCCGGCCGATCCTCTGACGACCGCTCAGCCGGTACGGCCGTCCGGCGGTGAGGGCACGAAGTCGTACGGGGCCAGGGGGCCCTGCACGCGAAGCCTGATCCGGCCCGCCCAGCGATACCCGAGCTCGTCCACGGCCTTGCGGAAGCTCGCCCGATCGCCGTCGGCGACGAGGAAGGCCGCGTCCGCGGCGGTGTCCTCGTCGACCGGCGGGCGCGGCGCGACGGACACGGCGTGGGGCGACAGCGTCCGCACGAGTTCGTCGGTGTCGGCCTCGCGCTTGGCGTCGAGCGCGTGGACGATCAGCTCGCCGAGGCGGACGCGGTCGTGGTACGCGGCGTCGTCCGGGAGCCCGCGCAGGCTGTCCCTCAGCCGCATCACCTCCGGCTCCTCGGCGAGGACCTCGCGCAGCACCGTGTCCTGGACGTAGATTCCCGACACGCTGTACTCCGCCCGGCCCTCCAGCTCGGCGAGGACGCCGGTGAACCAGTCGTAGTACGGCTCGAGCATCTCCTCCACCGCGCCGGCGGCCGTGGTCACCACGGCGCTGAACCGCAGCGGCAGCATGGTGGTGTGCGCGGCCAGCGACGCGACGACGTTCTCGTGCGCGAGGAGTTCCTCGCGGGTGCCCAGCGCCCCGGTGGGCGGGATCTCGCTGATCACGGCGGCGAGGTCGCCGCACCGGACCAGGCGGACCCGGCCGCCGCCGGTGCCGCGCAGGCCGTCGGGCAGACGCGTGGACGCCGGGACGACGCCGTACACGTAGCAGACCCGCGCGTCCGGGCACTCCGCCTCGGCCTCCCGCGGTCCGGCCACGACCCGGCCTCCCCTCAGGGCGGCGACGTGCGGGCCGTCGAACTC
Organism: Actinoallomurus iriomotensis; assembly: GCF_030269445.1. GTDB lineage: Bacteria > Actinomycetota > Actinomycetes > Streptosporangiales > Streptosporangiaceae > Actinoallomurus > Actinoallomurus iriomotensis. Next base: position 264,386 of record NZ_BSTJ01000008.1, on the reverse strand, counting down.
GTGGCGCCCGTCGCCGGCGTCCTCCGTACGGGCGGGCGGACCGGTGCGCGCGGGAACACCCGTGCAGGTGACCGCTGAGGCATGCGGGAGCTCAGGCGCCGGGCCGATCGGCGCGACGGCCGGCCGCATCCACCGGGTCAACCCCAGCAGACGGGCCCCGAGAGCCGCTCCCGTGGTGTGCATCCCCTGTCCCCCGCGTCCAACGATCAGTGCCCGGCAGAACCGGACACCGTTGGTCACTCGCCGCAAACCTCACTTTACCTGCGAGGAAAGCGGCGAGAACGGTCGTTTCGGATTCGCGAATCGTGCGGGTCCGGGGTCAGGACGTCACCGCGAGGGCGAGCGGCAGCACCGCGGGTGCTCCGGCCTCCCGCAGCAGCTTCGCCGCGACGGTCATCGTCCAGCCGGTGTCGACCTGGTCATCCACGAGCAGCACCGGACCGGTGAGCTCGCCGAGCCCCTCCGGTACGGCCATGGCGGTCCAGAGCGTACGGACCCGCTGGGCGCTGTTGTGCCGGCGCGGCCCCGGGCCGCCGGCGGTGTAGGCGATCTCGCCGAGGTAGGGCAACCGGCCGATCGTCGCGACGCGCCGCGCGAGGTCGGCGATCATGCCGGGCCGGGTCGCGGACGCCATGGCGATCACCCCGGCCGGGCGCTGCTCCCAGTCCCAGGCGGACAGCACCGAGACGACGGCGGTGAAGACGTCGTCGGCCACCGGGGCGTCCGGCGCGCCGTCGGCCAGGAGACGGCGCAGCCGGGTGCCCCAGCCGAGGTCGGTGAGCCGCCCCAGCGCACGGCCGGGCGCCGCCTGCAGGCCCGGCGGGATCCGGCCTGCGATGCCCTCGTCCTTCATTCCCGTGGGCCACATGCGGCGCGGCGTCACCTCCACTCCCGGGCGGCTCAGCCGGTCGCGGGCGGACGCGGCGCCCGCGTCGGAGACCTCGGCGGAACGGCGGCTGCCGGTGCAGTTGTCGCAGCGTCCGCAGGGGGCGGCCTCGGGGTCGTCCAGCTCGCGGCGGAGGAACTCCATGCGGCAGGCGCCGGTCGCCTCGTAGTCGAGCATGGCGCGCTGCTCGCGGGAGCGCTCCGCCGCGACGCGCTCGTACCGCTCGCGGTCGTAGGCCCACGGCTCGCCGGTGGCGGTCCAGCCGCCGCGCACCCGGCGCACGGCGCCGTCGACGTCGAGGACCTTCAGCATCATCTCCAGGCGGCTGCGCCCGAGGTCGACGCGGGTCTCCAGGGCTGCCGTGGACAGCGTGCCCTCCTCCTCCAGCACGCGCAGCGCCAGGCGCACGACCTGCTCGGCGGGGAAGGCCAGGCCGGCGAAGTACGCCCAGATCTCGCGGTCCTCGGCGCCCGGCAGGAGGATCACCTCGGCCCGCTCGACACCGCGGCCGGCCCGGCCGATCTGCTGGTAGTAGGCGACCGGCGACTGCGGCGCGCCCACGTGCACGATGAAGCCGAGGTCGGGCTTGTCGAAGCCCATGCCCAGGGCGCTGGTCGCGACGAGCGCCTTGACCTTGTTGTCGAGGAGGTCCTGCTCGGCCTGCAGGCGCTCGGCCTGCTCGGTCTGGCCGGTGTAGGCGGCGACGGCGTACCCACGGTCGCGCAGGAACGCGGCGATCTCCTGCGCCGCCGCGACGGTGAGCGTGTAGATGATGCCGGATCCGGGGAGTTCGGCGAGCCGCTCGGCGAGCCAGGCCAGCCGGTGCTCGGCGCCCGGCAGGCCCACGACGGACAGGCGCAGGCTCTCGCGGTCGAGCGGCCCGCGCAGGACGAGCGTCTCGTCTCCGGTGCTGAGCTGGTCGGCGACGTCACGGGTCACGCGCGCGTTGGCGGTGGCGGTGGTGGCCAGCACCGGGACGCCGGGCGGCAGGTCGGCGAAGAGCGTGCGGAGCCGGCGGTAGTCGGGCCGGAAGTCATGGCCCCAGTCGGAGATGCAGTGCGCCTCGTCGACGACGACCAGGCCCGCACCGGCCGCGAGCTTGGGCAGGACCTGGTCGCGGAAGTCGGGGTTGTTGAGGCGTTCGGGGCTGACGAGCAGCAGGTCGACCGCACCGTCCTGGACGTCGGCGAAGATCCGCTCCCAGTCGTCGGTGTTGGAGGAGTTGATCGTGGCGGCGTGGATGCCGGCCCGCTCGGCGGCGGCGATCTGGTTGCGCATGAGGGCGAGCAGCGGGCTGACGATCACCGTCGGGCCGGCGCCGCGCTCGCGCAGCAGGGAGGTGGCGACGAAGTAGACCGCCGACTTGCCCCACCCGGTGCGCTGGACGACGAGGGCGCGCCGCCGCTCGACGACCAGGGCGCGGATCGCGGTCCACTGGTCCTCACGGAGCCGGGCGTGCTCCCCGGCGAGCTCGCGCAGGCGCGTCTCGGCGCGCTGCCTCAACTCGATGTCGTCGGCCATGGGTCCTTGGTATCAGCACCCACCGTCGGTTGGGGACGCCGTTCAGTGAAGCCGGGCGAGCTCGGGCTGGGTGACGGCGTCCAGCAGGCCCGGGAAGCGGGCGTCGAGGTCGTCGCGGCGGAGCGTGAGGAGGCGGCGGGCGCCCTGGACGCGGGACTGCGTGATGCCGGCCTCGCGCAGGATGCGCAGGTGGTGGGACATCGTGGACTTGCTCACCACCAGGCCGGCGTCGTGTTGGATCTGCCCGCAGGAGGACTCGCCGACGCGGGCCAGCGTGCGCACGGTGGCCAGGCGCGCGGGGTCGGCCAGCGCCGCCAGCACCCTGGGCAGGCTCAGCGCCTCCGCCGGGGGGTGGATCGCCTCTTCGCTCACCGGTCAAGCATAAGTCGGATCGACCTTACGTTCGACTCACGTCGAACCAGTGGGCAGGCGGAGGCCGTCGAGCATGGTCTGGATCATCGGCTCGAGGTAGTCCGAGTCGCCGTGGATCTTGGCGATGGCGACGATCATGTCGAAGATCTGCTCGAGCGTGAGATCGTCGCGGACCTCGTGGGCCTGCTGCGCCGCGGCCAGCAGCGGCCGGCCGGCGGCGAGTGCCCGTGCGCGCTGGCCATGGATGGCGGGGCGGTCGTCGTCGGAGTGTTCGAGCAGTTCGGCGACGATGAGGCGCTTGCCGGGGATGAAGGCGAAGACCCGGCGCAGCCAGGCGGCGAACGCCGCGCCGGGGGCCTGTCCGTCCGCGGAGCCGGCAGCCGCGCAGAGCGCGTCGACCTCGTCGACGTAGAGGGCCTCGAGAAGCTCCTGGCGCCCGGGGAAGTTGCGGTAGAGCGTGGCCATGCCGACGCCGGCGCGCCGGGCGATCTCGGCCATCGAGATGTCCGCGGCGGGGTCGGCGAAGGCCGCACGGGCGGCGGTCAGGATCCTGTCGCGGTTGCGTGCGGCGGCCGCCCGCCTGGCGGGAAACGAGGTCTGGTCCGATGCCATCGATCTCCTCTCAAGTGGACAGCCTATCCGGCATCGGCCTATCGTTGGCGGATAGCCTATCCGGCAACTCGTGGAGGAGCGTCTCATGCCGCACCATCGTCAACGTGAGGAAGTGGCGAAACCTCCCTCCCCAGGGCATGAGGCGCAGGATGTCGCCAAGCCGGGAGTGAGCCTGGCGATCATCGCCGTGATCGCGTGCGTGGCGCAGTTCATGGTGGTGCTCGACTCGAGCATCGTGAACGTCGCGCTGCCGTCGATGAAGACCGGGCTCGGCCTGTCGGTCGACGCGCAGCAGTGGGTCGTCAACGGCTACCTGATCGCCTTCGGCGGTCTGCTGCTGCTCGCCTCCCGCGCCGGCGACCTGTTCGGCCGCCGGCGCGTCTTCCAGCTCGGCCTGGTCGCGTTCACCGCCGCCTCCCTGTTCGGCGGTCTCGCCCAGGAGGGCTGGATGCTGCTGGCGGCGCGCTTCCTGCAGGGCGCCGGTTCCGCCGCGCTCGCCCCGTCGAGCCTCAGCCTGATCACGGCCAGCCACACCGATCCCGGCCGGCGCACGCGCGCGATGACCTGGTGGGGGGTCGCCGCCTCCAGCGCGGGAGCCGCCGGCATCGTACTCGGCGGGCTCCTCACCGCCACCCTCAGCTGGCGTTGGGTGATGCTGGTCAACGTGCCCATCGGCATCGGCCTGCTCATCGCCACCTTCACCTGCCTCAGGCCCTCCCCCGCGTCCGGGAGCCGCCCCCGCGTCGACGTCCCCGGCGCCGTCACGGTCACGCTCGCCGTCGCCGCGATCGTGTACGGCGTCTCGGCCGCTCCCGACCACGGCTGGACCTCGGGCCGGGTGCTCGCCGCGCTCATCGCCGGCACCGTGCTGCTCGCCGCGTTCGTGGGCATCGAGCTCCGCACCGACGAGCCGCTGATCCCGCCGGAGGTGTTCGCGGTGCACAACGTCCGGGTGGGCAACGTCCTGAGCCTGTTCGGGGGCATCGTGATCACCACGCCGCTGTTCTTCCTCTCGCTCTACCTCCAGCAGGTGCTGGGTGAGAGCGCGCTGCGCACCGGGGTGTCCCTCCTACCGATGGTGTCCGTGATCAGCCTCGGCGTCCTCGCCTCCCAGAGGCTGATCCCCAAGGTCGGCCCGCGACGTCTCGTGCTGGGCGGCGGCCTGGTCACCGCCGCCGGACTGGTGTGGCTCGCCCGGCTGCCGGCCCACTCGGACTACGTCGCCCACGTGCTTCTTCCCACCCTGGTCGTCGGCGCGGGAATGAGCGTGATGATGATGCCGGCCGTCGTCGCGGCGACGGCCGGCGTCGCCCCGCGCAACGCCGGGGTCGCCTCCGGACTGATCAACATGTGCCGCCAGCTCGGCGCCGCACTCGGACTGGCCGCTCTGGTCACCGTCGCGGCCACCGTCACCCGCCACGGCTCCGCGCCCGTCGTCGACGGCTACCGCATCGCCCTGCTCGTCGTCTCAGCGGCCGGCGTCGTCACCGCCCTCATCTCGTTCTTCCTGAAGGAGCGGGTCGACACGGCTAGGTGACGTTCTGCAGGATCTCCAGGGACGGTGAGGTCACGTCGCCGTGGCCGGACAGACGCAGTGTCAGCTCGGTCTCGGCGAGCAGGCAGCGCAGCACGTGCCGTACGCCCGCCTCGCCCGCCAGCGCCAGCCCGTACGCGTACGGGCGGGCCACCAGCACCGCCTTGGCGCCCAGCGCGAGGGCCTTGACCACGTCCGCGCCCGAGCGGATTCCGCTGTCGAACAGCACGTCGATCTGGTCGCCGACGGCGTGGGTGATCGGCGGCAGGGCGTCCAGGGCGGCGATCGCGCCGTCCACCTGGCGCCCGCCGTGGTTGGAGACGACGATGCCGTCCATGCCCGCGTCGACCGCGCGGCGGGCGTCCTCGGTGTCCTGGATGCCCTTGAGCGCGATCGGCCCGTCCCAGTGCTCGCGCAGGAACACCAGGTCGTCCCAGGTCAGTGACGGGTTTCCGAACAGAGAGGCCCAGTGCAGGATCGGGTCGTCGCCCGCCGCGGCGGAGAAGACCGGGTCGGCGAAGTAGTTCTGGTTGCCCAGGCCGCGCAGGAACGGCAGGTAGGCGTTGTCGAGGTCGTGCGGCCGCCAGGCGAGCATGAAGGTGTCCAGCGTGACGACGAGCGCGGTGTAGCCGGCCGCCTTCGCCCGTTCGAGGAAGCTGATCGCCAGGTCCCGGTCGTTCGGCCAGTACAGCTGGTACCACCGCGGCCCGGCCGCCTCCGCGACCTCCTCCAGCGTGTACGAGGCGGCCGTGCTCAGCACCATGGTGACGCCCATCTTCTCGGCCGCCCGCGCGACCGCCAGTTCGCCGTCCGGGTGCAGCTGGCGCAGGACGCCGACGGGGCCGAGGAGCACCGGAGCGGGCAGCGTCTCGCCGAGCACGCTGGTGGTCAGGTCGCAGGTCGTGTGGCCCGCCAGCATCCGCGGCACCAGCCGATGGCGCCGGAACGCCTCGCGGTTCTCCCGTGCCGTGTCACCCGTGCCGGCCGCGCCCGCGACATAGTCGTACGCCTCGCGGGAGAGCTTCTTCTCGGCCAGGGGTTCGAGCCGGGTCAGGTCGGTCGGCAGTGAGGGGACGATGTCGGTGAGGCCGTTGAGATAGATCTCGTTCTGGAAGTCGGCGTACATGCGGCACTCCCCAGTTCGTGGACGGGTCCGGTGCGACATCTTCCACCATGGGTCCGCGGCACGCCGACGTCCACGGCGCAACCTGTCGGGCCGACCCGTCACAATGACAGTTATGGCACGACGCGGCACGCAAACCCCTCCCCCGCCGGATTTCGAAGAGAACATCGTCGACGTCGATGTCTCGGAGGAGATGCGGGGCAGCTATCTCGAGTACGCCTACTCGGTCATCTACCAGCGGGCGCTCCCAGACGCGCGCGACGGGCTCAAGCCCGTACAGCGCCGCATCCTCTACTCGATGAACGAGATGGGCCTGCGGCCCGACCGGGGACACGTCAAGTGCGCCCGCGTCGTCGGCGAGGTGATGGGTAAGCTGCACCCCCACGGCGACTCGGCGATCTACGACGCGCTCGTACGCCTGGCGCAGCCCTGGGCGATGCGGATGCGGCTCGTCGACGGGCACGGCAACTTCGGCTCGCTCGGCGGCGACGACTCGCCCGCCGCGATGCGGTACACCGAGGCCCGCATGTCGCGCGAGGCCGCCCTCATGGTGGCGAGCATCGACGAGGAGACCGTCGACTTCCGGCCCAACTACGACGGCCAGGAGCAGGAGCCGGAGGTGCTGCCCTCGGCGTTCCCCAACCTCCTGGTCAACGGCAGTTCGGGCATCGCGGTCGGCATGGCGACCAACATGGCGCCGCACAACCTCGGCGAGGTGATCGCCGCCGCGCGCCACCTGATCAAAAACCCCGAGGCGTCACTCGATGACCTGATGCGGTTCGTGCCCGGCCCCGACCTGCCGACCGGCGGCAAGATCGTGGGTCTGGAGGGCGTCCGCGACGCGTACGAGACGGGCCGCGGCATCTTCCGCACCCGCGCCACCGCCCACATCGAGAGCGTCACGCCGCGCCGTAAGGGCATCGTCGTCACCGAGCTCCCCTACGCCGTGGGCCCCGAGCGCGTCGTCGCCAAGATCAAGGACCTCGTCAACGCCAAGAAGATCTCGGGCATCGCCGACCTGAAGGACCTCACCGACCGGCAGCAGGGCCTCCGCCTGGTCATCGAGATCAAGAACGGCTTCCACCCCGAGGCGGTGCTGGAGGAGCTCTACCGGCTGACGCCGATGGAGGAGACGTTCGGCATCAACAACGTCGCCCTCGTCGACGGCCAGCCGCGCACGCTCGGCCTGCGCGACCTGCTCCAGGTGTACGTCGACCACCGCATCGACGTCGTACGCCGCCGCAGCCTGTTCCGCCGCAAGAAGCGCGAGGACCGCCTGCACCTCGTCGACGGCCTCGTCATCGCGCTGCTCAACATCGACGAGGTCATCCGGGTCATCCGCGAGAGCGAGGACTCCGCCGAGGCGAAGACCCGCCTGATGGGCGCGTTCGAGCTGTCGGAGATCCAGGCGCAGTACATCCTCGACACGCCGCTGCGCCGCCTGACCAAGTACGACCGGCTGGAGCTGGAGAGCGAGAAGGAGCGGCTCACCCGCGAGATCGCCGAGCTCACCGCGATCCTGGAGTCGGAGGCCAAGCTGCGCGCGCTCGTCTCCAGCGAGCTGGCGGAGATCGCCAAGACGTACGGCACGCCGCGCCGCACCGTCCTCCTGGAGTCCTCGGGCCAGACGAAGACGGTCGCCGTGCCGCTGGAGGTCGCCGACGACCCGTGCCGGGTGCTGCTGTCCTCGACCGGCCTGCTGGCCCGTACGACGTCGATCGAGCCGCTGCCCGCGGAGGGAGCGCGCGCACCCCACGACGTGATCGTGTCGATCGTGGGAGCGACCGCGCGCGGCCAGGTCGGCGCCGTGACGAGCGCGGGCCGGATGATCCGGGTGGACGTCCTCGACCTGCCCGCGCTGCCGCCGTCGGCCGCCCCACCGTCACTGGCGGGCGGTGCGCCGATGAGCGAGTTCGTCACGCTGGAGAAGGACGAGACGGTGGTCGGCCTGGCGTCGCTCGACGCACCCGGCCTGACCATCGGCACCGAACAGGGCGTGGTGAAGCGGGTCGCCCCCGACTACCCCAAGAACGCCGACGAGTTCGAAGTGATCGGCCTCAAGGACGGCGACCGGGTCGTCCGCGCGCTGCAGCTGGAGTCCGAGGACCACGAGCTGGTGTTCATCACCAGTGACGCGCAGCTGCTGCGCTTCCCCGCGTCCAGCGTCCGCCCGCAGGGCCGCGCGGCGGGCGGTATGGCCGGCATCAGGCTGAGCTCGGGCGCCCGGGTCGTCTGGTTCGGCGCTCTCGACGGCGAGCTCGAGTCCCGCGTGGTCACGATCGCGGGCAGTTCCACCGCCCTGCCCGGCACCCAGACGGGCGCCATCAAGGTCGCCGACTACGCCGAGTACCCCGCCAAGGGCCGCGCCACCGGCGGCGTCCGCGCCCACCGTTTCCTCAAGGGCGAAGACATCCTGATCCTCGCCTGGGCCGGGCCGATCCCGGCCAGGGCCTCCGGCATGACGGGCAAACCGCTCGACCTCCCGACCGAGCTGGGTCGCCGTGACGGCTCGGGCGTGAAACTCCCGTCCCCGATCACCGCCATCGCCGGCCCGGTCGGCACGTCCGACGCGCCGGCTCAGCTGACGGAGCCGGCGGAGTCGGCGGAGTCGGCGGAGGAGCCGGAGTAACTCACCCGGTCGCGGGCCGGGGCACGCTCCCGGCGCCCCCTCCCCGGCGCGCGCCGGGGAGGGGGCGCCGGCATCAGCGGTGCAGGGGCTGCTCGCCGTCGCGCTGAGCGGGGATCTTCGGCGGCTCGGCCATGGCCGCGATCGCCTCGAGGAGGTCGTCCGGGCCGCCGCCCGGCTCCTCGTAGTGCCAGAAGCGAACGATGCGTTCGGCGGGCAGCGGGAGCCGGAACTCGCCGTCGGTGAAGGTGCCGGCCTCGCTGAGGCGATCGAGGACCGGCGCGTCGTCGGGCAGCTCGGCGGCGTACGCGGCGGCGTTGAGCAGCGCCACCGCACTCCGCGCGTTGCGACCCTCGTCATGGTCGTCGGAACGGTTGAGACGCCACCAGGCGTAACGGCGGAGGCATTCAGCGATCATGAAGGTCTTTCGCACGCCGGTTCTCCTTGAGAAAGCATTCACATAGCTTCATAACGCACAGTAGTCGACTGATCACTTCTTGTCCTCCCGCGTCGCCCGGCGTCGCAAGGATCTACGCGCTCTTGCCCATGACCGTACGGATCAGCGATTCATCCCTCCGACGGCCGCCGCCCTGTTCGGAGGACCCGGCGCAGGGATCCGGAACGGTGGGCGGTCGAGCCGGTGGCAGGGCGGGCGTCTCCGCCGGGACTCGGCGAGGCCGCGGACACGGGGCACCTCTGTACGGGTTCTTATGTGAGCGAAATTCTCTGCTCACATAAGAACGCTTCTACGCGGCCAGGGTGCGCGTCCAGGTTGGCGGTCTTCGCCGCCCGGCGACACGTCGCGGACCGCGGCAGCGGTCCGCAGAAACACCGGTCACCCCAGATCGGCCAAGCCCTCGCGGCACGCGTACGTCACGACCACGGGTACGCGCCCAGCTTGACGGTCCTCGCCGCCCGGCGGCACGTCGCGGGCCGCGGCGACCGTCCGCAGAAACACCCGTCAGCCCACGCCGGCCAAACCCCCGCGATACGCGTCCGTCACGGCCACGGGTACGCGCCCAGCTTGACGGTCCTGGGCGCCCGGCGGCACGTCACGGGCCCCGGCGACCGTCCGCAGGAGCACCGGTCAGCCCAGGTCGGCCAGGCCCTTGCGGTACGCGTACGTCACGGCCTGGGCGCGGTCGCGTAGGCCGGCCTTGGCGAAGAGGTTGTTGATGTGGGTCTTGACCGTCGCCTCGCTGATGAACAGTTCGCGGGCGATCTCGGCGTTCGAGCGGCCCGCGGCGATCAGGGTCAGGACCTCGGCCTCGCGCTGGGTCAGGCCGTCCGGGAGATCGCCTCTGCGGCGGCGGGACGGCTGGCCGCCGGTGGCGAGGGCGTCGACCAGGCGGCGCTGGACCGACGGGTCGAGCTGGGCGTCGCCGCCGCGTACCGCGTCGATCGCCCGGGCGATCTCGTCCGCGCCCGCGTCCTTGGTGAGGTAGCCCCGCGCGCCCGCCTGGAGGGCGGCGAAGACCGACTCGTCGTCGCTGTACGTCGTCAGGACGACGATCTGCACCGCCGGGTACTCCGTCTTGATGCGCCGGGTGGCCTCCACGCCGTCCACGCGCGGCATGCGGAGATCCATCAGGACCACGTCGGGGCGGTGTTCGGCGACCAGGCGCAGGGCCTCCTCGCCGTCTCGGGCGGACCCGACGACCTCCAGGCCCGGCAGCAGGCCGAGCAGCAGCACCAGCCCGTCGCGTACGACGGTCTGGTCATCGACCACCAGGACACGCGTCACAGCGGCACCCGCAGCAGCACCCTGAACCCCTTCTCCACCGGACCCGCCTCCAGTGTGCCGCCGATCAACTCGGCGCGCTCACGCATTCCGACCAGACCGTATCCTCCGCCGCTCCCCGCGAGCGGGCCGGGTTCGCCGCCCGAGTCGGTGACCTCCAGTTCGCACCACCCGTCGATGTAGCGCAGCGCGACCATGACCGCCGCGCCCGGCGCGTGCTTGCGGACGTTCGTCAGCGCCTCCTGCGCGGTGCGGATCACGGCGAGGCTCGCCTTCGCCTCCAGGTCCCGGGGTTCGCCCTCGACCTTCAGGTCGCAGACGGCGTCAGCGAGGAGCCGGTGTTCGTCGGTGAGCTCGCGCAGCACCACGTCCATCGGCGGGATGTCGCCGCGCAGGGTGGCCAGGGCGCGCCGTGTCTCCTCCAGACCGCTACGGGCCAGGCCGCGGGCGCGTTCGACCCGGTCCAGCGCCTCGTCCGTACGGCCGCTGACCATGAGCAGCCGCGCCCCCTCCAGGTGGACGAGCTGGGCGGACAGCGAGTGCGCGAGGATGTCGTGGATCTCCCGGGCGATGCGGGAGCGCTCGGCCAGGATGAGGTTCTGCTGCTCGGTCAGCCGCGCCGCCTCGCGCGTACGGCCGGCCCGGATTCCGGTGAACATCCCCAGCATGCCGACGATCGTCCACAGCTCGCCGAGTGGACGGCCCTCGGCCAGAACGCCGACCATCATCCCGACCGATCCGACCGCCGCCGTCGGGAGGGAGCGCAGCATCGACGCGCTCGAACCGGCGAACCCGACACAGGCGAAGATCAAGGCATTCCCCGGGCGCTCGGGCGCGATGGCGTACAGCGCGACTCCCGCGCCGGCCCCGGCCAGGTAGAAGATCCAGCTGCATGCCGGGACGCGGCGGGATGTCATCAGCGCGAGGAGGAGACAGCCGGCCCCGGCGACGCTCACGGCGGTGAGTGCCAGGTCGGCGCCGTGCAGCCCGGCGTGCGGGCGGCCGGAATGTCCGTGCTCGCGCAGCATCGCGTACAAGAACCACGTGGTCGCGGCGGCGACGATGGCGACGCGCAGGTACGGGCTGTCCCGGGAGTGAGGACCCGGCCGGCACGCCGGCCACAGCCGGGCGCCGAGCCGGCTTCGAAACTCTGCCATCACGGTTGCACGCTAACCCTGCCCGGGAGCTCGCGGGACCGCCAGCCGATGACCGCGTTCTGGGCGAGCAGCCACGCCGCGACCGAGATGAGCACCGTCCCGCTCCCCGGCCGGGCTCCGGCCGCGTGCCCGAGGGCGTACAGACCACCGCGTACGGCGATCGACGCCATGAACACTCCGAAGGTCGCCCAGGTCCCCCGGCTCCACAGGGAACCGTCCGCCTCCCGCCATACGTGCGTGGTCGCCCCGAGGCCGAGTCCGAGCAGCAGGGCCGCGGCGATCTCGGCGGCGAGCAGGCCGGTGCTGAGCTCGGCGTGATGCGCGTCGATCAGATGGCCCTGCGCGATGCCGACGACGCCGATGATGAGCGGAAGCACCAGCAACCGCCGTTCGTCGACCCGCCGCCGGGTGAACCGGCGCACGATCACGAGTACGACGACGGCGACGACGATCAGTGCGTTGAGAACCTCATGCATGGTCTCGACGGTAGGAAGCGCCGGGCCGGTGCGGATCGGCGCGCGGATGGAGCTTGCCCGGCTCCACCCCCGGGTGGAGCCGGGCCGCGACCCGGTCTACGGGCGACCCGTCGGGTCAGATGTCGATGCGGGCCTCATCCAGCTCGGCGGCGCCGCCCGAGATGAACTCGCGCCTCGGGCCCACCTCCGAACCCATCAGCAGTTTGAAGATGCTCGCGGCCTCCTCGGCATCCTCGATGCGGATGCGTCGGAGCATGCGGTGGCGGGGGTCCATCGTGGTCTCGGCCAGCTGGTCGGCGTCCATCTCGCCGAGGCCCTTGTAGCGCTGGATGGGTTCCTTCCAGCGGACCGAGCGGCGCTCGAACTCCACGAGCTTCTTGCGGAGCTCCGCGTCGGAGTAGGTGTAGACGTGCTTGTCCTGCCCCTTTTTGGGGTTGGTCAGCTCGATGCGGTGCAGCGGCGGCACGGCGGCGAAGACGCGGCCCGCCTCCAGCATCGGGCGCATGTAGCGGTAGAGCAGCGTCAGCAGCAGGGTGCGGATGTGCGCGCCGTCGACGTCGGCGTCGGCCATCAGGATGATGCGGCCGTAGCGGGCCGAGTCGAGGTCGAAGGTGCGGCCCGAGCCGGCGCCGACGACCTGGATGATCGAGGCGCACTCGACGTTTTTCAGCACGTCGGTCACGGAGGCCTTCTGCACGTTGAGGATCTTGCCTCGGATCGGCAGCAGCGCCTGGAACTCGGAGTTGCGTGCCAGCTTGGCGGTGCCGAGCGCCGAGTCGCCCTCGACGATGAACAGCTCGCTGCGGTCGTCGGCGGTGCGGCAGTCGACCAGCTTGGCCGGAAGCGCGGAGTTCTCCAACGCGCTCTTGCGGCGCTGGGTCTCGCGCTGCTGGCGGGCGGCGATGCGCGCCTTGGAGGCCGCGACGACCTTCTCCAGCACGGCGCGCATCTGCTGCTTCTGGCCGCGCTTGGGGTTGTCGAACGCGTCCTTCAGCTCGCGGCCGACGACCTGGGAGACGATGCGCGTCGCCGCGGAGGTGCCCAGGACCTCCTTGGTCTGGCCCTCGAACTGCGGCTCGGGCAGGCGCACGGTCACCACGGCGGTCAGGCCTTCGAGGACGTCGTCCTTGATGACCGGGTCGTCGCCGTTCTTCATCAGCTTTGTGGCGCGGAGCTGGTCGTTCAGCACCTTGACCATGGCCCGGTCGAAGCCGGCCACGTGGGTGCCGCCCTTGGGCGTGGCGATCACGTTGACGAACGACCTGGTGATCGTTTCGTAGCCGGTGCCCCAGCGCAGCGCGACGTCGACGTCGATGTCGCGCTCGACGTCGGTCGGCGTGAGGTGGCCCTGGTCGTCGAGAACCGGGACGGTCTCGGTGAAGTGGCCGCGGCCCTGCAGGCGCAGCACGTCGGAGACCGGCTCGTCGGTGGCCAGGTGGTCGCAGAACTCGCTGATGCCGCCGTCGAAGCGGAATTCGTGCTCGGCGACCTCATCGCCGCGCTCGTCCCGTACGGCGATGGTGAGGCCCGGCACGAGGAAGGCGGTCTGGCGCATCCGGTCGACGACGGTGTCGCTGCTGATCGACGCGTCCTTGAGGAAGATCTGGCGGTCGGGCCAGAAACGCGTGCGCGTGCCGGTGATGCGCTTGGCGACCCGCTTGACCTGGTGGAGCCCGTGCCGCTTGGCGGGCTTCTTGGTGAACTTGGCGTCGGGGCCCTCGCCGGCGAAGTCGCCGGGCAGCCCGCGCTTGAAGCTCATCGCGTGCGTGTGCCCGTCGCGGTCGACCTCGACGTCGAGGCGCGCGGACAGGGCGTTGACCACCGAGGCGCCGACGCCGTGCAGACCACCGGAGGCCGTGTAGGAGATGCCGCCGAACTTGCCGCCGGCGTGCAGCCGCGTCATGACCAGCTCGACGCCGGTCAGGCCGGTCTTGGGCTCGGCGTCGACCGGGATGCCGCGCCCGTCGTCGCCGACCTCCATCGAGCCGTCGGCGTGCAGCGTGACCTCGATGCGCGAGCAGTGGCCACCGAGAGCCTCGTCGACGGAGTTGTCGATGATCTCCCAGAGGCAGTGCATGAGACCGCGGCTGTCGGTCGACCCGATGTACATTCCGGGCCGCTTGCGTACGGCCTCCAGTCCTTCGAGCACCGAAAGGTGCCGCGCGGTGTATCCGTGCGGATCCTCAGCGGTGATTGTGGCGGCGGTCAACGGCTTTGCTCCTCGGGGGTAGGACGTGCGGCAGCAGGCTACCCGTCAGCGCCGACAGTAGCCGACCGGCGCGCCGTTCCGTCCGCCCTCCACCGGTGGTTGCAGATCGCGAAGCTCCACCTTTCGTAGGTGGTTACGCCCGGATATGCGCCTCTAGGGTCCTTGACCATGTCCAACACGATTGTCGCCAATGACCTGCGTAAGCGCTATGGCGACGTGAACGCCGTCGACGGTGTCTCCCTGACCGTCGAGGCCGGCGAGTTCTTCGGCATCCTGGGGCCGAACGGGGCCGGCAAGACCACGACGCTCGAGATCATCGAGGGCCTGCGGCAGGCCGACGCCGGGGAGATCTCGGTGTTCGGGCAGTCCCCGTGGCCGCGCAACCCCGCGCTGCTGCCGCGGATGGGCGTGCAGTTGCAGGCGTCGGCCTTCTTCGAGCGGCTCACCGCGCGGGAACAGCTGCGCACGTTCGGCTCCCTGTACGGCGTCCCGGGCCGCAAGGCGGACGAGATGCTGGAGGTCGTCGGCCTGAGCGACAAGGCCGACACGCAGGTGGAGAAGCTGTCGGGCGGCCAGGCGCAGCGCCTGTCGATCGCCTGCGCACTGGTGCACGAGCCGGAGCTGGTGTTCCTGGACGAGCCCACCGCCGCCCTCGACCCGCAGGCGCGCCGCAACCTCTGGGACGTGCTGCGCGCGATCAACACCGACGGCCGCACCGTCGTTCTCACCACCCACTACATGGACGAGGCCGAGGTGCTCTGCGACCGGGTCGCGATCATGGACCACGGCCGGATCCTGCGCAGCGGCGCGCCGGCCACCCTCGTACGGGGCCTGGACTCGGCCGCGCGCGTCAGCGTGGCCAGCGGGGTCATGAACGCCGACGAGGCCCGTACGCTCCCGGGCGCCGACGAGGTGACCGACGACGAGGTCTCGCTGACCATCTCCACGCGGGACGCGCCGAAGGTGGTCGCCGCGCTCGCCGAGCGCGGCGCCCTGGAGGGCGTGCAGATCAAGGGCGCCACGCTCGAGGACGTCTTCCTCGACCTGACCGGAAGGGAATACCGGGCGTGAGTAGTTTCAAGAGTCTGGCCTCGGCGATGTTCCTCGGGCTCCGGCGGGACCGGGGGGCGCTGTTCTTCACGATCGCGCTGCCGCTGCTGTTCCTGGTGGCCATCGGGGGGTTGTTCGCCCAGCAGTCGACGCCGAAGTCGAAGGTGCTGGAGATCGGCTCGGTCGGCGTGGTCGACCAGATGCCGGCCGCCATGCGGGCCGACTTCGGGAAGTCGTTCAAGGTCACCAGGATCTCGGACCGGAACGCGGCGCTGGAGAAGGTCAAGAAGGGCGACTACGACGCCGCGCTCGAACAGGTCGGCGACCAGGTCGTCGTCCACTTCTCCGCGGCCGACCAGGTGAAGTCGGGCACCGTTCAGGGCCAGGTCAACGGCCTCGTACAGGCCGCGAACCAGGCCGCCTCCGGACAGGCGCCGAAGTATCGGCTGCGGGCCGAGCAGGTCGAGGACAAGTCGCTGAAGGCGATCCAGTACATCACCCCGGGGGTGCTCGGCTGGGCGCTCGCCTCGGCGGGCATGTTCGGCGCGTCCACCACACTCGTCACATGGCGCACGAAAGGCATCCTGCGCCGTCTCCGCCTGTCCCCCGTGCCGATCCGCACGGTCTTCGCCGCGCGGGTCGCGGTCAGCCTGGGCATGGCGCTGGTGCAGACCGTGCTGTTCATCGGGGTGGCCACCCTGCCGTTCTTCGGGTTGAAGCTGTCGCACTACTGGTGGATGGCGATCCCGATGGTGCTGTGCGGGGTGCTGGCGTTCCTGGCGATCGGCATGCTGATCGGAGCGTGGGCGAAGACGCAGGAGTCCGCGCAGGCGGTCAGCCAGATGGTCGTACTGCCGATGGCGTTCCTCGGCGGGTCGTTCTTCCCCGTCGACGAGGCGCCAAAATGGCTGCGTGTCGTCTCGGAGATCTTCCCTCTGCGCCACCTGAACGATGGCATGCTGAAGGTCATGGCCCGGGGCGCCGGACCGGCCTCCGTCCTCCCGCAACTGGGGATCCTGCTGGCCTTCGCGCTGGTCGCGACGATCGTGGCGGTCCGGGTCTTCCGATGGGAACAAATCTGAACATTGATCGCGAGGGTGACCTTTGTCACCTCCGGGGCTATTCCGCTCTCGGCGTACACAGAACCCGCATGGGAACGCTCACGTCCGGTTAGATGTTGTCCTAAGCGACCGACCCCGAGACGAGGAAGGCGACGTGACTGGAGCTCTTGCCCCGACCAAGCCGCTGACGGCCGCGGACCGCTGCGACCGCTGCGGTGCCCAGGCCTATGTCCGCGCGATCCTCGCGGGCGGCGGCGAGTTGCTGTTCTGCGCCCACCACGGCCGCAAGTACGGTGAGTCCCTCCGTGCCGCGGGCGCCGAGATTCACGACGAAACCGACCGGCTGCTTGAGACCCCTGCCACCGCAGCTGCCGAAGAAGAGCGGTAGGCCAGGCGAGCCGTATTCATAACCGAGGAGACGGCGGTTGCCCATCCGGGCGGCCGCCGTCTCAGCTTCTGTTGGTGAGCCCTCCCGGGCTCCTGGGGGGACGATGCTGATCCTGCTGCCGCCGTCCGAGGGCAAGGCCGCCGAGGGAGACGGGCCGCCGCTCGACCTGGCCGGCCTCGCCTTCCCCGAGCTCACCCGGACCCGCGAACGCGTGCTCACCGCCCTCGAGCGGGTCTGCGCGGGCCGCGAGGCCCGAGCGCGCGAGTGGCTGGGCCTGTCGCCGGGGCAGACCGGCGAGATCGAGCGCAACACCCGGCTGCGGGACGCGCCGACGCTGCCCGCCGCCCGGCTCTACACGGGCGTGCTGTACGACAACCTCGGCCTCGCCGACCTCGACCCGGAGCGTACGGCGCGGTCCGTCCTGATCTTCTCGGGCCTCTGGGGCGCGCTGAGGACCACCGACCACGTGCCCCCTTACCGGCTTGCCATGGGGGCGCGACTGCCCCGCCTGGGCGCTCTGGCGGCCGTCTGGCGGCCGGTCCTGACCGCCGCCCTGCCGACGGAGGGCCTGATCGTGGACATGCGCTCGGCCCCGTACGCCGCGGCGTGGCGCCCGGAGGCGGTGAGAGTGCGAGTGTTCCGCGAGCAGGACGGCCGCCGGACCGTGGTGAGCCACATGGCCAAGGCCACCCGCGGCGCGGTCGCTCGCGACCTGCTCCGGGGCGCCGCCGATCCGGCGACGCCCGAGGAACTGGTGAAGACCCTGATGGACCTGGGGTACACCGCCGAGCTGAACGGCGCCGACGTGGACGTCATCGCCGGCTGAACCACCGATACGGCGAAGGGCCCGCCGGAAGCGGGCCCTTCGTCGTATGCGATCTAGTCGAGGTAGTCCCGCAGCACCTGGGAGCGCGACGGGTGGCGGAGCTTGGACATGGTCTTGGACTCGATCTGGCGGATCCGCTCGCGGGTCACGCCGTAGACCTTGCCGATCTCGTCGAGGGTCTTCGGCTGGCCGTCCGTGAGGCCGAACCGCATGGAGACCACGCCCGCCTCGCGCTCGCTGAGGGTGTCGAGCACCGAGTGCAGCTGCTCCTGCAGCAGCGTGAAGCTCACCGCGTCGGCCGGCACGATCGCCTCGGAGTCCTCGATGAGGTCACCGAACTCACTGTCACCGTCCTCACCGAGAGGCGTGTGCAGCGAAATGGGCTCACGGCCGTACTTCTGGACCTCGACCACCTTCTCAGGCGTCATGTCGAGCTCCTTGGCCAGCTCCTCCGGGGTCGGCTCGCGGCCGAGGTCCTGGAGCATCTGACGCTGGACTCGGGCCAGCTTGTTGATGACCTCCACCATGTGGACCGGGATGCGGATCGTACGGGCCTGGTCGGCCATCGCACGGGTGATCGCCTGCCGGATCCACCAGGTGGCGTAGGTGGAGAACTTGTAACCCTTGGTGTAGTCGAACTTCTCGACGGCGCGGATCAGACCGAGGTTGCCCTCCTGGATGAGGTCCAGGAACAGCATGCCGCGGCCCGTGTAGCGCTTGGCGAGGGAGACGACGAGACGGAGGTTGGCCTCGAGCAGGTGGTTCTTGGCCCGGCGGCCGTCCTCGGCGATCCACTCGAGGTCGTCCAGCACCTGGAACTCGAGGGTCTCGCGCTCGAGGGCGAGCTTCTCCTCGGCGAACAGGCCGGCCTCGATGCGCTTGGCGAGCTCGACCTCCTGCTCGGCGTTGAGGAGCGGGACCTTACCGATCTGCTTGAGGTAGTCCTTGACGGGGTCGGCGGTCGCGCCGGCGGCCGCGATCTGCTGCGCCGGGGCGTCCTCGTCGTCGTCGCCGATGACGAACGACTCGTCCTCGGACGTCGGGCCCTTCTTCTCCGCGGCGGGAGCGGGGGCCTCCTCGGGCTCGGACTCCGAAGCGGAGTCGTCGCCGTCCACACTCTCGTCGGAGTCGTCGCTCTCCAGGTCGGCGGCCTCGACGTCGTCGCCGAGGTCGTTCAGGTCCGCCTCGTCGATGTCGGTGACCTCGAGGTCGACGTCGCCGACGTCCTCTCCGTCCTCAGGCTCCTTCTCGGCCTTGGCGGACGGCTGGGGAGCGGCCTTCTTCGTCGGGGTGGCCTTCTTGGGCTTGGCGGCGCTCTTCTTGGCTCGGGCAGGCTTCACCGGCACCTCGGAGGCGTCCTCGTCGACGACCGCGGTCACCGAGTCCTGCTCTTTGGTGGCGGCGGTCGTCTTGGTCTTCTTGGTCGCGGGCGTCGCGCGCTTACTGCTGTTGCGCGCGCGCTTCGGCGCCGCGGAGTCGGCAGCGCTCACCATGACGGTCACACCCTCCTTGCTAAGACTCCGCAAGATGCTCGAGGCCTTCGACACGGGAATGTCGGCCTCCTCGAACGCACGGCGCACATCGTCAGCCTCGAGGTAGCCCTGGTTTCGCCCACGCTCGATCAATTGCCTGACAACGCTCTCGTGCAGCTCGGACGGCTTGGAGGTCGAACTCGCAGGCGACACAAACACCTCTCGAACGAACGTGTGGCTATGTTGACCCAGTGCTGTATCGGGCGCCGGCCCCTTCGGAGCTTTGCGTTGGGCAGCGTACCTCTCTCGATCTAGCATTCTGGCACGCCCGCCTATTCCGCACGGTGGAGTCCGGCCCGGTGACCACCACCTTAGAGGGCTCGGGGTGGTCCTTCGTACGTGCTACGCCGTCTTCGGTGGAACATGTAGGGCAAGTACGGTCACGTCATCATCATGGTCATACCCGGCCAGCATCCGATCCACCAGGAAGTCGACAAGTATCTCAGGATCCGCGAGCACCTCGGGCGGAGCATCGGCGGCGATGGCCACGATCTCGTCGAGGCCGGCGTCGAGTCCCCGTCTTCGGTTCTCCACAAGTCCATCGGAGTAGAACACCACAGTGTTGCCGGGTGGAACGGAAAACTTTGTCTGATGTCGCTGTGAGGGCCAGCCGAGCGGGGTGCCGGCCTCGGCCGTACTGACCTCGGGACGCCGGTCGGGGTAGATGAACAGGGGCGGCAGGTGCCCCGCGTTGCTGATCACGCCCTCGCCGGTGGCCGGGTCGATCACGGCGTACGCCAGGGTGGTGATCTGCTCCATGCCCTCGGTGGCCGAGAAGAGCCGGTCGAGGCCCGAGAGGACCGCGGCGGGCCGCGGATCGTTGAGCGCGAGCGCCCGCAGGGCGTTGCGCACGCGGCCCATTCCGGCGGCGGCCTTCACGCCCTTGCCCATGACGTCGCCGATCACGATCGCCACCCGGTCGTCCTGGAGCGGGAACGCGTCGTACCAGTCGCCGCCGACCTGTACGTGACGTGTCGCGGGCTGGTAGCGGGCGGCGAGCCGCATGGGCGGGAGCTGGGGAAGCTGGTCGGGCAGCAGGCTGCGCTGGAGCGCCTCGGCGGTCTTGTGCTCGCGCTCGAACAGCGTGGCGCGCTCGACCGCCAGCGCGCACTGGCCGGCGAGCGCCTCGAGGAAGACCCGCTCCTCCTCGGTGATCTCACGCGGCCGGGTGAAGGAGAACCGGAGGGCGCCGAGCGCGCGGCCGGCGGCCAGCAGCGGCAGGCCCACCCAGGCGCGCTCGTCGGTGACCTGGACGAACGCGTCGATCTCCTCGGCCTGGATCTGGAGGCGCAGGCTGGTGGGGTTCTCGGCGAGGAACGGGCGCCGTTCGCGTACGGCGACCGACATGACGCTCGGGTCCTCGACGCCGATCTCCTCGCGGGCCGGGCCCGGAAGCTCGGGGATGCCGCCCGGCGTGATCGTACGGAGCCGCACCTTGTCGTCGTCGAGCAGCGCCACCGCGGAACGGTCGGCGCCGATCGCGGACCGGCCGACCTCGGTGATCACAGCGACGACCTGGTTGACCGTCAGCGCCTCGGCCAGCATGGACGTGGCCTGCTGGAGCCGGGCCGTACGGAGCGCCGCGGCGGAGAGCTGCTCGGTGAGCCGCCCGCGCATCTCCTCGGCCTCGCGCTTGCCGGTGACGTCGGTGTTCGCTCCGACCCACTCGACGATCTCGCCCTCGCGCCGGATCGGCACCGCGCGTACGTCGTAGTTGCGGTAGCCGCCGGCCCGTGTACGGATGCGGTAGGTCGCCTCGAAGATCCGATCACCGGCCACGCAGGCCTGCCACGCCTCCTCGATGCGGGCGCGGTCCTCGCTGTGCACCGCGCCCAGCCAGCCGTCGGCGGCGTACTCCTCGTGCGTCTGGCCGGTGATCGCGCGCCACTCGGGCGCGTCGTCGACGACCTTCCCGGTCGGCATGGTCACCCAGACGACCTGGGAGCTGGCCTCCACCAGGGAGCGGTAGCGCTCCTCCTTGCGGCGGATCGCGGTCTCGGCGAGCACGCGGTCGGTGACGTCCACGACGACGAGGACGACACCGGTGATCTCACCGTCGGCGGCGTGCGCCGGCAACCAGGAGTACGCCCAGTGCCGCCCGCCGATCTCCAGATCGACGTCGAGCACCGGACGGTCTTCGTCGACGACCTTGCGCACGGCGGTCTCGACGATCTCGCCGAACTTCTCGGAGAGGACCTCGGACGGCTTCTTGCCCTCGAGGTCGGCGACGGCGACTCCGTGCAGGCGGGCCAGCGAGTGGTTGACCCGCTTGAAACGCAGGTCGGTATCGAAGAGCGCGAACCCGATCGGAGCCTCCCGTAGCAACGTGGCGAACAGCGCCGAGTCCGACGCGTCGAGACCGGAGAGCCGGGGATGCGGCACGGACGTATCGGCGCTCATGCTAGACACCTCCGTCGCGCGCCCGGCCCTACTGCTAGGCATTTCCGCATCACTATGGGTGAATGGGAGCAGGCTAGCGCTCCCGTCCTCCATCACAACACCGCTCGGAGTCAGGTTTTCATCATCTCGATGGTTCGCCGCCGACGGAAGTCCCGTTCGGCATCGTTATCGTCGGCCGCTGACGAACACGGCCCATACCCGCCCGGCCGGCGGCACGGCAGGAGACCGCGCATCCGGCGGAAGAGATGATAAGCGCCAGCAGGGGCCCGGCGGGCGAGATCTCCGATCTCGGCGAGTCACGCCTCCTCGTGGGGAGACGGCTTCAGCAGTGCGGATGCGGGTCCGATGTGGGCCGGATGTGGACCGACATGGAATACGGACGCCGTAATGGCGAATATCGGCAATTCTTAATTACCTCATCTTTTCGGCGATGGCCCTGCCCAGAGGCGGAATGCCGGGCATGACCATCGACGACGATGTTTGTACATGTGCTGTCGCACGTGCAAACGCACGTGCTTTGGCGGGGTCGCGTGGGTGCGGTGCCCGAACGGTGCGATCGGTGAAGATGGTGGGCGTGTCGCGGGGCTCGACAGGGCTCGTGCCGGGTATCGCCCTGAAGCCGGGCGCCCGGGACCGGAGCGACGGGGAGACACACCTCTTCTTGGTACGGGGACGACACGCGCAGCCGCTCGGCGGGGTTCGTGCCCGGTCCTGCTGGGCGTCCCGCCGCACCCGCGGTTCGGCTCGCTTGGGGCGGTTACTTCTTCGCGGCGGCCTTCAACTGCTGTTTGTAGCTGCGGACCAGGCCGAGCGACTCCTCGTCGACGATGTCGGCGACCGAGCGGTGCGAGGACTCCTCGCCGTACGGGCCGGCCGCCTCGCGCCAGCCCTCCGGGCGTACGTTCAGTCGTTTGCCGAGCAGGGCGACGAAGATCTTGGCCTTCTGCTCGCCGAAGCCCGGCAGGTCTCCCACGCGCTTCAGCAGGTCCGGGCCTGTCGTCGCTTCCGTCCAGACCCGGGACGCGTCGCCGTCGTAGCGGTCGACCAGGACCTGGCACAGCGCCTGTACCCGCGCGGCCATCGCCTTGGGGAAGCGGTGCAGGGCCGGGCGTTCGCCGAAGACGGCCACGAGCTTGTCCGGGTCGTGGTCGGCCAGTTCCTCGGCCGTCGGGTCGTGGCCCAGCCGGCGGGCCAGGTCGGCCGGGGCCGCGAACGCGCGTTCGAGCGGCACCTGCTGGTCCAGCAGCATCGCGATCAGCAGGGCCAGCGGGCTGCGGTTGAGCAGCGCGTTGGCCTCCGGCGCGATGGGCAGCGATACCGTCACGGCGTCCTCCAGAGTCCCCCGGCACCTCGCGTTCTCCCTCATCATCCTGGCAGAGGGCGCTCGGAGCCCGCGGCGGCGGCTCACCGCGGGATCCGGTTCCGGCTCACTCCCGGCTCCGCCACAGGATCAGCGCGACGATCGCGTACGGCACGGCGGCCAGGGCGAACAGCGGGCCGGCGGCGAGCCTGGAGGAGCCCAGCCCGTAGCCGACGAAGGTCAGCACCGCCACGACCTCGGTCCCAAAGCCCGCCACGGACGTGATCGTCGCCCGCGCGCCGTCGGAGATCTGTTCCTGCAACCTCAGGTCGGCGGCGACGATCGCCCACTGGAAGGCGCCGAACGCCACCGCGACCGCCACCAGCCCGGCCGGCCGGCCCGACCAGGCGCCCACCGCCAGGAGCGACGAGGCCGCGGCCAGGACCGGCCCCACCCACGTGGTGCCCCGGCCGCCCAGCCAGCCTCCGGCCGCGACGCCGGCCGTGACCACGAGCACCAGCAGCGGCACGGTCGCCGCCCCGGCGCCGGTCGCCTTCGCCAGCAGCGGCACGTACTCGTCCAGCGCGTCCACTCCGGACACCAGTGCGACGACGAGCAGGCGGCGCCGGACCTCCGGGGCGCCGCGCAGTTCGGCGAGGCCCGAGCGGAGCACCGCGCCGTACCGCTTTTCTTCCTGGTCCTCTTCCCGGGCGCCGTCACCGCGGGACTCGGGGAAGGAACGGCCCACGGGCACGCCCAGCAGGGCGACGGCCACGCTCGCCAGGCCCACGGCGCGGTATCCGCCCAGGTGCAGGACCGGGGACGCCAGGGCCGTCGCCGCCATGACGGCGGTCGTGCCGACGGCCCTCGACCGGCCGATGAGCCGCCCGTACGCGTCGGAGGAGCCGAGGCGGGTGAGTTCGTCGTAGACCAGGGCCTGCAGGGCCCCGGAGCGCACGGCCCCGCCGGCGCCCCACAGCACGAAGCCGAGCGCGAAGAAGGGATAGGACGGCAGGAACGTCCACAGGGCGTAGCCGGCGGCGGTGAGACCGGGCGCCAGGGTCAGCAGCAGGCGCCGGGAGAAGGCGTCCGCCCAGATCCCCGACGGCACGTCGATCACGAACGAGCTGACCGACCACAGGATGAACAGGGACGAGATCTCCGCCGCGGACAGCCCGGCGTCGGCGAACAGCACCGCGTACACCGGGTAGAACAGGACGAAGTCCTCGAAGAACGCGTAGGCGTAGAGCCTGCGCGCGAGCCGGGACTCAGGTGAAGATCAATGTCGCCACGTCATGCCCGCAGGCTACGACGGCGGCTTGGAGAACGCACGCGATTTATGACGGTTTCCTGACGGCATCGCGCGATCCATGGGCGTACGGCCCGGCGAGTGCTCGAATAGGAGACGTGAGCAGCGTGAGCAGCGAAGGATCACCGGTCGGGCGTCGTGTCGTCCTCGGCATGGTCGGTCTCGGTGCCCTCGGCGTCGCGACGGGCGCGTGGGTGCAGCGGGGCGTGAACCGCGCGCTCGGGCCGGTCGGCTCGGGGATCTCCGGCATCGTGCCGGCCGCCGGCGGGTTCCGGTTCTACACCGTGACCGGGCCGGTGAAGCGGATCGCGCCGGCCGACTACAACCTCAGGGTGCGCGGCCTGGTCGAGCGTCCGCGCTCGTACAGTTTCGCCGATCTTCAGCACGCGCTTCCGCAGACGCGGATGACCGACACGTTCCACTGCGTCACGGGCTGGAACGTGCCGAACGTCGCGTGGGAGGGCGTCGCGCTGCCGGACCTGCTCGACGCCGTCGGCGTACGGCCCGGCGCGAGGGGCGTGCGGTTCACCTCCTTCGACGGCACGTACACCGAGAGCCTCACGATGGAGCAGGCGCGCCGCCGCGACGTGATCGTGGCGACCGGCATGCTGGGCGGCCCGGTCAGCCACGACCACGGCGGTCCGGTGCGGATGTACGTCGCGCCGATGTACGGCTACAAGTCGACCAAGTGGCTGAGCGGCATCGAGGTGGTCGGCGACGTGCGGCCGGGCTACTGGGAGGAACGGGGCTACGACGTGGACGCCTGGGTTGGACGCTCGAACGGGTACACCTCGTGACCGAGCGCAGCGAGGGAACCAGAGAGCACAGTTCCCCCGGTCACTCCTCCGACGAAGGAGGGCCCGTGATCCAGGTGAGCCGGTTCGCGCGGTCGGTGCGGTGGGTCCACCACACGACGGCCCTGTTCATGCTGGCCTGCCTCGTGACCGGGGCGGTGCTGTACGTCCCGGCGTTCGCCGAGACGGTCGGGCACCGGCACCTGCTCCGTACGGTCCACGTCTACGCGGGGTTCGCGCTGCCGGTGCCGGCGCTGCTGGGCTGGGCGTCCCGGGCGTTCCGCGACGACCTGCGCCGGCTGAACCGCTTCTCCCCCGACGACTGGGCGTGGCTGCGCGGACGCGACCGCCGCGCCACCGCCGGCGGGCGCGGCATCCACCCGGTCGGCAAGTACAACGCGGGCCAGAAGCTGAACGCGGCGTTCGCGGGCGGCGCGATCCTGGTGATGCTCGGCACCGGTCTGATCATGACGTTCCCGCACCCGTGGCCCGACTCCTTCCGCGGCGGCGCGACGTTCGTGCACGACTGGCTGTTCGTCGCGACGGGGATCGTCGTGCTCGGCCATCTCTGGTACGCGCTGCGCGACCGCGGCGCGCTCGGCGGCATGTTCCTCGGGCACGTTCCGGAGGACTGGGCGGCGCGTCACCACCCGGCGTGGCTGGACGAGCGGAAGGGACGGGATCGTGTCGCCGGGAAGTCTTGACACCCCTGACGTCAGAGTCGAGATTCGGAGCCGACGCGCACGTACCCGGATCTTCTGTGGCGGGAGGGTGTCCGCATGCAATCGACGCAGCTCATCTCACGTCTGGACGTCTCACCGGCGATCGTGAGGCGGCTCTGCCGCGACTTCACCGAGCTCTCCCCCGAGACCGTCGAACGCTGTATCACGGACGTCGGTCTGCGCGGCCGGCATCTGGGCGTGGACCTGACCCCGGAGGTCGTCGAGTCCCTCGCACGCGAACACCTGGTGAGCATGGTGAAGTCCGAACCACCCTCCGCACGACGAGCCGAACCTTCTTCGGGCGAGTAGGGTAAGTGGCCGGACACCGGACCACTCCTCCCTCGGGCGCCGCTCCCGGCCGCGCCATGGGACGTATTGCGAAAAGGCACCCACGTGAGCGACCTGCGCGAGCCGCTGGATGCGCGAGCATCGCTGGGAGGGCGCATGAGCGAACCGACCGGCGTGCGCCCGTCCACACGTGGTGAGGTTGCATGACACGGCGCCGTGCACAACCTCCGGAAGCCGTGTTCCAGGAGATGCTCCGCGCCGCCCGCGAGCTGCTGGCCGTACGCAGTCCCCTCGACGCCGAGCTCATCGTGAGCGAGATGCTCGGCGCCTGGTGGGGCAAGCGGCTGCTGCACGACGACGTGGAGGAGCTCGTCGGCGAGGCCCTGGTCGACTACGCCGCGAAGGCCGGTACGCCGGCGGCGCTGGCGCTGCTCACCGGCATCGCCTATCTCGGCACGCCACGGCAGGCGGCCAAGGCCGAACGCGCCGCGTTGCCGCTCATGGAGGCGGGGGTCGCGCGGCCGGGCTGGGCCGGGCGCGTCGGCATGGTCGAGCCCGATGACTGCTACGTCTCCCGCGACGTCTACGGCGACCAGGACTCCATCGTCTGCACCTACACCTACGGCGGTGAGGAGCGGCACGCGCTCGTGGTCGTCATCGACCACAACGAACGCGGCATGGTGGTCGACGCGTGGGTGTCCTCGCAGGTGGAGAAGTTGCTCGGCTACTGCCGCCAGGAGGCCGAGGACAACCCCCTGATGCTCTTCGACCCGCTCCCGGCCAGCCGCGCCCGCGCGATGCTGGAGAAGGCCCTCGCGATCACCGACGACACCGAAGAACCGCCGGTCAAGGACACCTTCGGCTCCTACCACGCGTTCGTGCGCGCGCGGATCCGCGCGCTGCCGCCCGGCGGGCGGCGGCCCGCCCCGCCGGTGCACAGCCGCGACCGGCGCGCGACCATGGCGGCGCAGTTCCTCGCCTCCGACGAGGCCGAGGGACTGTCGGACCGCTCGGCCGCGAGCCGCTGCGTCGACCGGATCATCGACTACGGCTGCGATCACGACTTCGGCCGTCCGCTGCGCGTCAGCCCCATCAAGTGCGAGACGTTCTTGCTGCACTACCTGCCGCGCAAGGTCATGCTGTCCCCGGGCGAGCAGGACGCCATGCCGCACGTGCTGGCCGCATGGGTCCGCTGGGCGAGCCAGCGCACCCGCCTCCACGAGGAGGGCGTCCGCCAGACCCTCGACAAGGTCTGGGACATCACCGGCAAGTTCGCCGAGGCCTATCGCGACCCGACGACGTTCGGTCTCGACCGGGAGCTGGTCGAGCGGCTGCTGCCCGACGGCGACCTGGAGGCCCTCGCCCGCCGGGCGTTCGCCTTCCCGTTCCTGACCGCGGGCAACGCCGAGATCGACCTCACCCGGCTCGACCCGGCCGACGACCACGACCGGCACCGGCTGCTGGAGTTCGAGCACCCCGACCCGGACCGGGAGCACATCGAGGCGCACCTGCGCCTGGCCCGGCGCCTGTGGGACGGCGACCCGCCCCAGCTGTGGGGGATCGCCGAGTACCTCCTGGACAAGGGCCACGACCGCCACGACATCCTCCACCGGCTCATGGCGATCGTCGACGAGGTCGGCGACGACCCGCGCGCGCTGCGGGCCGCCCTGCGAGGCCTGCGCGACGAGGTCTGAGCGCACGGCGGGGATCCCCGATTCGGCCCGAATCATGGTAGAGACGTGACGTGCCCGTTCACCCCCGCACGGGCGTCCGGACATGCCGAAGGGACTCCCATGGCCGACAGCCTCTACCGTCCGCTCGGTGACGGTCGCTTCCAGGCGACCGAGCTGACCCAGGGGCCGTGGGATCCGCGGCACCAGCACGGCAGCCCGCCGGCGGCGCTGCTCACGCGTGAGCTCGAACGCACCGACCCGCAGCCCGACATGGCCGTCTCGCAGCTCGCCATCGACATCCTCGGGCCGATCCCGGTCGGCGAGGTCGTCGTGCACACCGAGGTCGTACGGCCCGGGCGGCGGGTGCAGTCCGTCGCCGCGGAGATGGTCGCCGACGGCCGCCCGGTCGCGTACGCGCGCGCCTGGCGCCTGCGGCGCGCCGACACCGAGGTGATCGCCTCCGAGACTGCGGCGCCGCGGTTCCCGCTGCCGGATGCCGCCCTGACCGAGTCGCCGCTGCCCGACTTCGGGTACTTCCACGCGCTGGAGTGGCGGTTCGCCGAGGGCGGCGTCCTGCTCAACGGGCCGGCCGTGCTGTGGACCCGGCTCGCCGTTCCGGTGCTGCCGGACGAGGAGCCCACGCCGCTGCAGCGGGTCGCCGGAGTCGCCGACACCGCCAGCGGCATCAGCTCCGAGCTGAGCTTCGCGGCGTACACGTTCTCGAACGTGGACTTCACCCTGCACCTGCTGCGGCCCCAGGCCGGCGAGTGGACCTGTCTCGACGCCGCCACGACGATCGGCCCGGCCGGAAGCGGCCTGTGCCGGACGCGGCTCTACGACGAGCGCGGTGACTTCGGCAGCGTGGCGCAGACGCTCTTCGTCGACCGGCGCGACTGACCGCCCGCAGCCGATTCGGCGCTCGCGGGCGGCCTGTCCGCGCTTGGATCGGGCATGACTGTGGCATGACCGCTCTCGAGCAACCCGGCATCCTCACCCCCTCCCAGGCGCGCGAGGTCTTCCGCACCGGCGAGGTGCCCGAGACCACGAGCGGCTGGTGCCGGGGACACGTCCAGGCGAACCTGCTCGCCGTGCCGCGCGACCTGGCCTTCGACGCGCTGCTGTTCGCCCTCCGCAACCCCGGGCCGTGCCCGCTCCTGGAGGTCACCGATCCCGGTGACCCGCACGCCCGCGAGATCGCCACCGCCGACCTGCGCACCGACCTGCCGGCGTACCGGGTGTACGAGCACGGGCGGCTCGTCGCCGAGGTCCCGGACGTCACCGAGTACTGGCGCGACGACCTGGTCGCGCTGCTGCTCGGTTGCAGCTTCACGTTCGAGACGGCGCTGGCCACGGCCGGCGTGCCGCTGCGCCACGTCGAGCAGGGCCGCAACGTGCCGATGTACGTCACCTCCCGGCCGTGCCGGCCGGCCGGGCGCCTGGCCGGGCCGCTCGTCGTCTCGATGCGGCCGGTGCCCGCCGGCCTCGTCACCACGGCCATCGAGATCACGGCGGGCCATCCTCTGGCGCACGGGGCGCCCGTGCACGTGGGCGACCCGGCCGAGCTGGGCATCGCGTCGCTCGACCGGCCCGACTTCGGGGACGCCGTGGAGTTCGCGGACGGCGACGTCTCGGTGTTCTGGGCCTGTGGCGTGACCCCGCAGGCCGTCGTGATGGCCTCGGAGGCGCCCTTCGTGATCACGCATTCGCCCGGCCGGATGCTCATCACGGACCGGTCGGATGAGAACCTGGCGCAATGATCGACTTGAACGCGGATCTGGGTGAGGGGTTCGGGCCGTGGCGGCTCGGCGACGACCTCGCCCTGCTGTCCATCGTCACCAGCGCGAACGTCGCCTGCGGCTTTCACGCGGGCGATCCGCTGATCATGCGGCGCACCTGTGCGGCGGCGGTGGAGCGGGGCGTGGCGATCGGCGCGCAGGTGTCCTACCGCGACCTGGCGGGGTTCGGCCGCCGGGAGATGGACGTCGCGCCGGAGGAACTGACCGCCGAGATCCTCTACCAGATCGCCGCGCTCGACGGCATCGCGCGCGCGGAGGGCGGCCGGGTCCGTTACGTCAAGCCGCACGGCGCGCTCTACAACCGCCTCGTTCGCGATCCCGCGCAGGCGGAGGCGGTGGCCGCGGCGGTCATCGCGTACGACCCGTCGCTGCCGCTGCTGACGCTGCCCGGTTCGGCGCTGCACGACGTCGGGGGCGTCACCGTGGTCGACGAGTGCTTCGCCGACCGCGCCTACAACCCCGACGGCACCCTGGTGTCCCGCCGCCGGCCCGGCGCGGTGATCGAGGACGAGCAGGAGGTCGCGGCCCGCGCCGTACGGATGGCGGTCGACGGCACGGTCGAGTCGATCGGCGGCTCGGTGGTACGCGTGGCCGCGCGGTCCATGTGCGTGCACGGTGACACGCCCGGCGCGGTCGGGCTGGCCAGGGCCGTCCGCACGACCATCGAACGCGCCGGCGTCCGCCTGGGGCCGTTCGCGTGAAGGTGCTCCGGGCGGGCGACGCCGCCCTGCTGGTCGAGACCGAGACGCCGCACCGGCTGCACGCCGCCGTCCGGGCGCTCGGCCGGACCGAGATCGTCGACGTCGTCCCGGGCGCCGGCACCGTGCTGGTGACGACCGCGCCGGGCACCGACCTCGGCCCGCTCGGCGCGCTGCTGGGCGACCTGCCGCTGCCGGAGACGAGTACGGCGGGCGGCGAGCCGCTGCGCGTGCCGGTCGTCTACGACGGCGCGGACCTGGACGAGGTCGCCGCGATCACCGGGCTGACCCGCGCGCAGGTCGTCGAGCGGCACGCGGCGGCCGAGTACGTCGTGGCGTACCTGGGGTTCTCCCCCGGGTTCGGCTACCTGACCGGCCTCGACGAGCGCCTGCACGTGCCGCGCCGCGACTCCCCGCGCACCGCGGTCCCGGCCGGGTCGGTGGCGATCGCCGGGCCGTACGGGGCGATCTATCCGTCGTCCTCGCCCGGCGGATGGCGGCTCCTCGGCCGTACGACGCTGCGGCTGTGGGATCCCGACCGTGAGCCGCCGTCGCTGCTCCAGCCCGGCACCCGGGTGCGTTTCGAGGCGCGCGCATGATCGAGGTCGTGCGCTCCGGGCCGCTCGCCACCGTCCAGGACCTGGGCCGCGCGGGCTACGCGCACCTGGGCGTGCCGCACTCGGGCGCGGCGGACCGGCCCAGCCTGTGCCTGGCGAACCGCCTGGTCGGCAACGACGAAGGGGCGGCCGGGCTCGAGCTGACGTTCGGGGGCGCCGCGCTGCGGTTCGACGCCGGGGCGTGGATCGCGGTCACCGGCGCGCCGCTGCCCGTACGGCCGGGGACGATGAACGCGCCGTTCCACGTCCCGGCCGGCACGGTGGTGGAGTTCGGCGCGCCGTCCTCGGGGGTGCGCACCTATGTCGCGGTCCGCGGCGGCGTCGAGGTGGAACCGGTGCTCGGCAGCCGCTCCACCGACGTGCTCTCGGGGCTCGGCCCGCCGCCGCTGTCCGCCGGCGACCGCCTGGGCCGCGGTCACGCGACGGGCCCGATCACCGTGGACGTCGCGCCGGTGCCGGAGCCGGAGACCGAGCCGGTGCTGCGGATCGCGCCCGGCCCGCGCGACGACTGGTTCGAGAGCCTGGAGCCGCTGACCCGCGCGGCGTACGAGGTGACGGCGCAGAGCAACCGCGTCGGCGTGCGGCTGGAGGGCCCGGCGCTGACCAGGCGCCGGGAGGGCGAACTGCCGAGCGAGGGCATGGTCACCGGCTCCCTGCAGGTGCCGCCGAACGGGCTGCCGATCATCTTCCTCGCCGACCATCCCACGACCGGGGGTTACCCCGTCGCGGCGGTGCTGGCCGCCGACGACGTGCCGCGCGCGGCCCAGCTACGGCCCGGCCAGCGCGTACGATTCCGCCTCACCGGGCCGTGACCGGCAGGGTCACCACGAGGCACCGTCCGCGCGCGGCCCTGCTACGGCCCGACCAGCACGTACGATTCCGCCTCACCAGGACGTGACCGGCAGGGTCACCACGAGGCACCGTCGATGTGCCGCGCCCGGCCCAACCGCGGGCCGGCCGGCGCGTACGGTCCCGCCTCACCGGGCCGTGACCGGCACAGTCACCACGAGGCGCCGTCGACGCGTCGTGTCTGGTGTGGAAGTTCGACGACGGTGACGTCGTTGGCGATGCGCAGGCCGGAGGCGGCCTCGCGGGCGACCGCCTCGATCAGCGCCCTGCGCCGGGCGGTGGCCACCTGTCCCCGCAGGACGACCACGTCCTCGCGGACGACGACGTCGATGCCGAACTCCACCGTGCGGGCATCGGAGGCGAGCCGGTCCCTGATGTGAACCGCGAGAGGATGCGAGGCGTTGTCGGTGGCCATGCGCCGCTCCCTTCCCGGGCTCATCGTCTTCCGCACGATGGCACAACCGGGCCGGTTCCGCGCTCCGGACCGAGAAAGGCACTGCAACTTTCACGCGCGACTCCGGCCTCGCCGTCTGTGCCCCGACGTACGCCCGTCAAACGCGCTCGCACCTGCGCCACACCCCTCAGCGGCGTTTCCCGCACGTTAATTCATCGTCGCGCAAATAGTAATAATTACCCCATTATTACGGCAATCCAGGCAGCCATCGCCGCAGCTCAGCAGGCGGATCATGTTTGAGCACTGCCGAGCGGTGCGACATGGGGTTGAGGCGGCGCATCGCGAACCGCGCCCGCCGGAAACGACCGCAGAATAGCTGATTTTGCCTAATCTGTGGCGAGTTTGGCGACATTGTCGCTGTGGCAAGGCTCTTCCGTAGGCCACCGCGTAGAGGAGCACTTTTGAGAATCGACATGGTCTCCGAGCACGCCAGCCCGCTCGCGACGCCCGGCGGCGTCGACGCCGGCGGGCAGAACGTCCACGTCGGCGCCCTCGCCACCGCG
Organism: Actinoallomurus iriomotensis; assembly: GCF_030269445.1. Lineage (GTDB taxonomy): Bacteria > Actinomycetota > Actinomycetes > Streptosporangiales > Streptosporangiaceae > Actinoallomurus > Actinoallomurus iriomotensis. Next base: position 231,869 of record NZ_BSTJ01000008.1, on the reverse strand, counting down.
CTGGCGCGGCGCGGCCACGAGGTCACGGTGCACACCCGGCGCGACGACGTCGCGCTGCCGGACTCGGTCGGCTACGCGCCCGGCGTCACGGTGGAGCACGTACGGGCCGGGCCCGCGCGGCCGGTCGCCCGGGACGAGCTCCTGCCGCACATGGCCGAGTTCGCCGAGCGGCTGGCGCGGCGATGGGCCGTGGACCCGCCGGACGTCGTGCACGCGCACTTCTGGATGAGCGGGCTGGCGGCGATGGGCGGAGCACGGGACCTCGACGTCCCGGTGGTGCAGACGTTCCACGCGCTCGGCAGCGTCAAGCGCCGCTACCAGCGGGACGCGGACACCAGCCCGCCCCAGCGGCTCCGCGTCGAGGCCCAGGTGGGCCGGGACGCCGCCGCGGTGATCGCCACGTGCGCGGACGAGGTACGGGAGCTGGAGTCCTACGGCGTCCCGCCCGGCGCGGTCCACGTGGTGCCGTGCGGGGTCGACGTCGAGCGCTTCCGCCCCGACGGGCCGGTCGCCCCGCGCGGGGACCGGCCGCGCCTGCTCACGACCGGCCGCCTCGTGCCGCGCAAGGGCGTGGACACCGTCATCGAGGCGCTGTGCCACGTGCCGGACGCGGAGCTGGTCGTGGCCGGCGGCCCCGGCCACGCGGACCTGGGACGCGATCCCGAGGCGCTGCGGCTGCGGCGCCTGGCGCTGGCGCGGGGCGTCGCCGACCGGGTGCTGTTCACCGGCGCGGTCCGGCACGACGACATGCCGGCGCTGATCCGCTCCGCCGACGTCGTCGTGTCCGTGCCCTGGTACGAGCCGTTCGGGATCACGGCGATCGAGGCCATGGCGTGCGGCGTGCCGGTGATCGTCTCCTCGGTCGGCGGCCACCTGGACACGGTCGTCGACGGGGTGACCGGCCTGTACGTCCCGCCGCTGGTGCCGAGCGCCCTGGCCGGGCGGCTGCGGCGGCTGCTGACCGACCCCCGCCTGGGCCCGTCCCTGGCGGCCGCGGCCGCGGTGCGGGCGCGCGAACGGTACTCCTGGAGCCGGATCGCGGCCGAGACGGAGACGGTCTACAACCGCGTGATCGACGGCCGGGCGGACGCGATGGCCACGACCGGCGACGCACGATCGTGAGCCTCCCGGCGGCAGGCCCGGGCCGCGGCGCTCACGAAGGCCGGTGTGAGACGTTCCCGGTCTCGTGCCGGTCCGTGCGCCGTGCGGGGCGGTGCGTCCGGTGCGGCGGGTACAGCCAGCCGCGGAACGCGCGGCTCAGCCCCGGCATGAACGCGTACGTGAGCGTGGGCACGACGACGAGGGGGAACAGCGCGGCGCGGAGCGGCAGCGGCCAGCTCTGCGTCCACGGCGCGACGAGCCCCTGGAAGAAGAGGCTGAGCGGGTAGACCGCCAGGAGGGTGACCAGCACCATCTTCGTACGCGCCGGCGGAGGCACCGCCTCGCCCGGCAGACTGAACCAGGTCTCCAGGCCCGTGGTGTGGTGACGGTGCTCCTTGGCGATGCCATCGAGCCGCTCCAGCCACTCGTCGCGCTCGTCGGAGTTCATCCAGGCGTCCAGGCGCTCCTCGTCGACGAAGTTGAGCACCGTGTAGTAGCGGTGCCGCGACCCCTCCGCGCGCAGCCAGGTCGCCCCGCGGTGACCAGGGAAGTCCGTCGCGGTGTCGTTGACGCCGTGCGCCCACGTCTCGAACTCCGCCTCGCGGCCCGGGGTGACGTCCCAGGTGAACACGACGGTGGCAGGGTGGGCATCCTGCTCGGAACCGTTCATTCGGGTCACTCTCACCGCTCACGCGGCGTCGAAACCGCGGGCAGGTCAGTGCACGTTGATGAGCGCGACGCCGACGACGACCACGCCGGCGGCGGCGAACCGCGGCAGGCCCATCCGCTCGCGGAAGAAGACCGCTCCGATGACGGCACCACTGATCACGCCGGTCTCCCGCAGGGCCGCGACGGCGGCGAGCGCCCCGCGCGTCTGCGCCCACACGACGATGCCGTAGCCGAGCACGGAGATCAGGCCGCCGGGCAGGCCGAGCCGCCACTGGGCGGCGACGCCGCGCCACACGGCCGCCCCGCGCGCCAGGTACACCCAGGCGACGACCGGCGGGCCCATGCAGAAGAAGAGCCATCCGCTGTAGCCGACGGCCGTGCCCGCGTGCCGTACGCCGACGCCGTCGATCAGGGTGTACCCGGCGATCGAGACGCCGGTGAGGAGCGCGGCGCCGATGGCGCCGGCCTGCCGCCGCGACACCCCGCCCGCGAACGCCAGGGCGCCGAGACCGCCGCAGACCGCCGCGACGCCCGCGAGCTGGAAGACGGAGAGGCTCTCCCCGAGTGTCGTGGCGGCGACGAACGCCACGATCAACGGCCCGGTGCCGCGGGCGAGCGGATAGACCTGGTTGAAGTCGCCCAGCTCGTACGAGCGGGCGAGCAGGGCCGTGTAGACGACGTGCAGCGCGACGGAGGCGGCGATCCAGGGCCACGAGGCGCGCGCCGGCGTCCCGGCCGCGAGCACCATGAGCAGCCCGGCCGCGCCCTGGGCGGTGCCGATGAGGGCGAACCCGGCGTACCGGTCGGGCGCCGCCTTGGCCAGGGCGTTCCAGGTGGCGTGCAGGACACCGGCGAAGATGACGGCGAGGGCGGGGACGAGGGGAAAGGCGTGGCTCACGGCTCCAGCTCAACGGACGCGCGCCCGGCCGGGTAGAGATTTAGCTCTCGTCTGAATCGTCGAAAGCGCCGGTCCGCCTGCCGGACGGCGGGCGGATGATGGGGCGATGACGTTGTCGACGGCGTTCACGGAGTTGTTCGGTGTGCGGCATCCGATCGCGCTCGCACCGATGGGCGGGTCGGCCGGCGGGGCGCTCGCGGCGGCCGTCTCTCGCGGCGGCGGGCTCGGGATGCTCGGCGGTGGGCGAGGCGATCGGACCTGGCTGGACCGCGAGCTGCCGATCGTCGCCGAGAGCACGGACGGACCGTGGGGCGTCGGTTTCCTGGCCTGGTCGGCCGACGCCGGGGCGGTCGAGCGGGCGCTGGAGTACGGCCCCCGCGCGGTGATGCTGTCCTTCGGCGACCCGGGCCCGTTCGCGGAACTCATCCGCCGGGCGGGGGCGGCGCTGGTCGTCCAGGTCACCGATCTGGAGGAGGCCAGGCGGGCCGTGGACCTGGGCGCCGACGTCATCGTCGCCCAGGGCACCGAGAGCGGCGGGCACGGGGCCCGGCACGGACGGTCCACCCTGCCGTTCGTACCGGTCGTGGTGGATCTGGCGGCGCCGGTGCCGGTGCTGGCGGCCGGCGGGATCGCCGATGGCCGCGGCGTGGCGGCGGCGCTGGCCCTGGGCGCGGCCGGGGCGCTCATCGGCACCCGGTTCCAGGCCACCGCCGAGGCCGTGGTCGCCCCCTCCATCAGCAAGGCGATCGTCGAGGGCGGCGCGGAGGACACCGAGCGCAGCAGCGTGCTGGACATCGTCCGCGGCTCCCCCTGGCCCGCGAAGTACACCGCCCGCACCCTCGGCCATCCTCACCTCGACCGATGGCGCGGCCGGGAGGCCGAACTCGCCGCCGACCCCTCCGCGAGACAGGACTACCGGGACGACGTCGCACGCGGCGCCGTTCCCCCGCTGCCGGTGTGGGCCGGCGAGGCCGTCGACCTCATCACCGACCTGCCCTCGGCGGCCGATCTCGTGACCGCTCTGGCCACCGAGGCCGAGCAGGCACTGGCCCGGGCGGGCCGGCGTTGATCCGGACCGCTCGGGTGGCAGATCTCGAACGGCGTCCGCTGCTGTTCCTCGACGTCGACGGGCCTCTCATTCCGTTCGGCGCGGGGCCGTACCCCGTCCATCCGGCGGATCGCCCCGAACCCCATCCGCTGCTGACCAGGATCGATCCCGCACACGGGCCCCGGCTGGCGGCGCTGCCCTGCGAGCCGGTGTGGGCGACGACGTGGATGGACGACGCCAACGAGTGCGTCGGCCCGCGGCTCGGCCTGCCGCGGCTGGCCGTGGTCGCCTGGCCCGAGCCCTCCGACCTCGACGAGCGGGACGAGCGCGACGGCCTGCACTGGAAGACCCGCACGCTCGTCGCCTGGGCGGCGGGGCGCGCCTTCGCCTGGGTGGACGATGAGATCACCGACGCCGACCGCGCCTGGGTGGCCGCCCGGCATCCAGGGCGGTCCCTGCTGCGTCGCGTCGATGCCCGGGTGGGCCTGGACGACGACTACCGCGCGCTGGAGGAGTGGTCGCACGGGGCGTGACCCTGCGCCGGGCTACGACGGCGGGGTCGCGCCCCGGCGCACCAGGTCCAGCAGCCGGCGGGACCGCGAGTCTCCCGTGCCGGTCAGGGCGATGCCGTTGGCGAGCGCCAGCAGGTCGGCCGCGTCCACCCCGGGCCGTACCGTCCCGGACCGCCGCGCCCGGTCCAGAAGGGCCTCGGCGGTGGTGCGCATCGACTCGTGCCAGCCGTCGAACAGCTCCGAGCGCCGGCCGGCGCGGTCGTCGGTGAGGGCCAGCGCCAGCTCTCGCTTGGTCGCGACGTGCGCCACGAACGCCTCCAGCCAGGTGAACAGCGCGTCGCCCGGCGGGTCCGCCGCCAGCAGCGCCTCGCCGCGCGCGCACAGCTCCGTCACCTCATCGGAGTAGACGGCGATGAGGAGTTCCTCGCGCGTCGGGAAGTGCCGGTACATCGTGGCGTTGCCGACCCCGGCCCGGCGCGCGACCTCGTCCAGGGGCGCGCCGGCGCCCCGTTCGGCGAAGACCTCCTTGGCGGCGGCCAGCAGCAGGTCGTGGTTGCGCCGGGCGTCGGCCCGGCGCGGCCGGCCTCCCGGCTCGGCGGCCTGACGTGGCGGCATGGCCCTCCCTTGCTAACCGGGGTACTCCCCGGTTAATTTACCGTGAGCAGCGAAACGGGGAGTTCCCCGGTTATCCGCAGTGTTGTCGCGAGGAGGAGAACGATGACGGATGTCACCCCCGGACCGGGCGAGGTCCACCGGCGCGTGGTCGGGATGTACGACGAGGTCCTCGCCGGGCGGCTCGACGAGGCGCTCGCGCTGATCGACCCGGACGTGGTCGACCACCGCGGCGGGTCCTCCGGCGACCACCACGGCATCGAGGCCTGGCGGCGCAAGTGGGAGGGGTTCGGCCGGGGCGGCGCCTTCCACGACGTCTCGGTGACGATCGAGCAGAACGTCGTGGCCGGCGACACCTCGGTCAACCGCTACACCACCCGCGGCACGCACACCGCCTCCGGGCGACGCTACGAGGTCCTCGGCATGGACATGGTCCGCGTACGGAACGGCCGCATCGTCGAGCACTGGGCCCTGCGCGACTCCGACGCCATCCGCCACCAGCTCGGCCAGGACACCTGACCCCCGGATACCGTTCCTGACATGAGCGAGCGGAGCGAGCGAATCGAGAGCACGGCGCGCCTCGCCGCTCCTCCGACGAAGGAGGACTCATGAGCGAGCGAATCAGAAACACAGCGTGCCTGATCACTCCTCCGACGAAGGAGGGCTCATGAGTGCGTTCGACTCGCTTGTGGGGCTGTCCGTCGGTGACGCGTTCGGGGCCCAGTTCTTCGCCACGGAGAACCGGCCGCTGCTGCTCGACGAGACCGCGCTGCCGGCACCGCCCTGGCCCTGGACCGACGACACCGAGATGGCCTGCAACCTCCTCGACGTCCTGTGGCGCCACGGGCAGGTCGAGCGCGACGCGCTCGCGGCGGCGTTCGCCGAACGCTACGACCCCTACCGCGGTTACGGGCCCGGCACCGTCGTCCTGCTCCGCGCGCTGCGCGACGGCGAGCACTGGCGGTCCGCCACGACGGCGCAGTTCGGCGGGCGCGGGTCGATGGGCAACGGCGCGGCGATGCGCGTCGCGCCGCTCGGCGCGTACTACCCCGGCGACCCGGCGCGCGCCGCCCTGGAGGCCACCGCCTCGGCCGTCGTCACGCACGCTCACCCCGAGGGTGTGGCCGGCGCGGTCGCGGTGGCCGTCGCCGCCTCCTGTGCCGCGAGCGGCGACGCCGCCGGACTGATCGAGACGGTCCTCGCCCACACACCGCCGGGCCTGGTCCACGACGGCGTACGGCGGGCCGCCGGTCTGCTGGACCGCACGCGGGAGGAGGCCGCGTACGAGCTCGGCAACGGCGCCCGCGTCCTGGCGCAGGACACCGTGCCGTTCTGCGTCTGGGCCGCCGTGCGCCATCTCGGCGACTACGAACGGGCCGTACGCGACTGCGTCGCCGTCGGCGGTGACATCGACACGACCGCCGCCATCACGGGCGGCATCGTGGCCGCCGGCACCGGAGCGGAGGGGGTGCCGCGCGCCTGGCGCGACGCCCGTGAGCCGCTGCCCGGGTGGCTCCCCACCGGCGAGCCGGGATGATCGAGCTGGACCTGGACGTCGAGGACCTCGTCGGCATGCGGTTCGCCGTGTCTCCCCTGATGGAGACGGTGATGAGCCTGCGCACCCCGCTGCTGCCGACCTACTTCGTGCTGCAGATGCCCTGGTGGCGACGGGTCGAGAAGGACGTGGCCCACCTCGACATGCGGCCGCTGGCCTCGCTCGTCGGCGTACGGCGCTGGGTGCCGGACTTCCTCACGCCCCGGCCCGAGGTCCCGGTCCCGGACTTCGAGGACGAGCTCGAGATCGTCCGCCGGACGCCGCCGGAGAAGGTGGCCGCCGACATCCGGCGCGCCCACGCGGGCCGTCCGGTGCCCTCGATCCTCCGGCTGGACGAGCCGGCGCGGCTCCGCGACCGGCTCGCCGACCTGCTCCGGGAGTACTGGGAGACGGCGCTGGCCCCGTACTGGACGCGCATGCGCGGAGTGCTGGAGGCCGACATGCTCTACCGGGCCCGGCAGTTCACCCGTGGCGGCGCCCGGCTGCTGTTCGCCGACCTGCACCCGGCCGTGCGCTGGGAGGCCGGCGTGCTGCGCCTGGACGTGCCCGCGATCGACTACCGGGTCGACGTCACCGGCCGCGGGCTGTGCCTGATGCCGTGCCTGTTCGTCCGGAGCACGGCGCCGCCGATCAGCGCGGACGAGCCGCCCTCGCTCGCCTACCCGGCACGCGGCATCGCGACGCTCTGGGAGACCGAGCGGCCGACCGGCGGCGAGGCGATCGTCGCGCTCATCGGCCGCCGCAAGGCGACGCTGCTCGGCTGCCTGGACCGGCCGGCCTCGACGCTGGACCTGGCCGAGCGGCTCGGGGTCACGCCCGGAGCGGTCTCCCAGCACCTGAGCGTCCTGCACGGCGCCGGACTCGTCACCCGCGCACGCGTCGGCCGGGTCGTGCTGTACGCGCGCAGCGAGCTGGGCTCCCGCCTCCTCGCCAGGTGACCGCCTTCAGGGCTCCCACGGCCGCGACTCCGGCCAGCGAGCAGCCCCCCTACCTGAGGTGAACGAGCGGCGCGCCGATGACCGGCCTCAGGACGCGGTCGTGGTCTCCTGCGGTCGCGACTCCAGCCACGGGGCGGCACGCTCACGGTCGAGCAGTTCGGGCCGGCGCAGCTGGCCGAGCATGAGGTGGACGAGCGGCGCGGCGTCCCGCGTCCAGGCGTAGCACTGGTGCGCCGAGCCGCACTGGGTCGCCGCGCGGCTCTGCGCCACCGCGACGATCTCCGGCGCGTCGGCGCGGATCTGCTCGACGTCGGCGGCCGGGTCCGCCAGCGGCACGCCCGCCCGCTCGGCGACGGCACCGATGTCGGACAACTCGCCGTGCAGCCACTCCCACGGCGTGGCCTTGACGGCGTCGGCCCAGTTGCGCTCGCACGGCTCGACGCCGTCGAAGCGGGGATGGAAGTGCGCGGCCTCGAACGCCCCCGGCGTGCCGTCGACGCGGTCGAACAGGTCGGCACGCCACACCGGCCGGTCGGCCACGATCCGCTGCGCCGCGGACTCGCTGCCGCGGAGCGGCTGCGGCTCACGCAGCCGCAGCTCCAGCCGTACGCCGTGCTCGAGATGACTGTCCTTGGGACTCACCTCGAACCAGTGCCGGACCAGGATCGCTGTGTCGTTGTAGACGAAGGCGTGCAGCACCTGACCACCCCTTGATCACCATCCGGACACCCCGCGGCGACCCGCCCCGGGCACCGGATCACGAAGAACCGGCAGAGCGTTCTCTACCCTCCCAGAGGACTCATTAGTCGGACAAACCACTCTCTCATCCATCTGCTTGACAGTTGTCATCCAACTGATTGATTGATTAGCATCGCCCGCATGTCGGCACGAAGGGCGCCATCGCCGGAGGATCGCGGGAAGACGGCCGAACGGACGCGGGAGCGGATCCTCGACGCCGCCGTGGCCGAGTTCGGGGCCAAGGGGTACGCGGGCGCCCGCACCGCCGGGATCGCCGCGCGTGCGGGCGTCAACCAGCAGCTGATCTCGTACTACTTCGGCGGCAAGCAGGGCCTGCTCACTGAGTTGTGCCGCCGCCGGCAGCAGGCCGAGTCCTCGATGGTGTCCCCGGACGCCTCGTTCGAGGAATCGGTCGCCGCGTACCTGGACGCGATTCTCGACCATCCCGACTGGGCCCGGCTGGTGATCTGGCAGGCGCTGGGCGACCGCCCGTTCACCGACGCCGAGGAGGACGAGCGGTTCGCGGAGGCCCGGCGGTCCACGACGGCGAAGGCGTTGGAGCGCATCCGCCGCCGGCAGCGGGCCGGTGAGGTCACCGGTGAGATCGATCCCGCCTTCGCGCTCCTGGTCGCGTACGCCGTGGTCCTCTCACCGATCACGATGCCGCAGTTCGTACGTGACATCTTCGGCGAAGACCCGCTGGCGCCATCCGTCCGGCACCGGCTCCACGAGCAACTGGTCAAGCTCCTCGGCACCGCCGAGGGTTAGGAGGATTCAGTGGTCACGGTCGTCTTCGGTGCCCGAGGGAACGTGGGCCGCCATGTCGCCGACGGCCTGCTCGCCGCGGGCGAGCGGGTACGGGCGACGAGCCGCACCCCCGAGGCGGCGGGCCTCTCGCCACACGTGGAGGTCGTGGCCGCCGACCTGGAGCGTCCGGAGACGCTGCCCGCCGCCCTGGAGGGCGCTGAGAAGGTGTTCCTCTACGCCAAGCCGGACGGCGTTCAGGGCTTCGTCGAGGCCGCCGGGTCGGCGGGCGTCCGGCATCTGGTCCTGCTGTCGTCGGCGGCGATCGTGGCCGACGACGCCGAGCGGAACCCGATCGCCCAGGCGCACCGCACCGTGGAGCTGGCGATCGAACGGTCCGGCATCGACTGGACGTTCATCCGCCCGGGGATGTTCGCCACGAACACCCTGTGGTGGTGGCGCACGTCGATCCGCACCGAGGGCGTCGTCCGCACCCCGTACCCGGAGGCGCAGACAGCACCGATCCATGAGAAGGATCTCGCCGCGCTCGCGGTGGCCGCGCTGACCGAACCCGGCCACCAAGGGCAGTCCTACACCGTGTACGGGCCGGAGTCGCTCACCCTGCGGCGGCAGGTCCAGCACATCGGCGACGCCATCGGCCGGGACGTCCGCCTCGACGTGGTCTCCGCCGAGGAGGCGCGGGCCGAGCTGAGCCGGACCATCCCCCCGATCGGCGTCGAGACCTTCCTCCGCCTGTGGGCGGCCCGCGACGGCAAGCCGGCCGAGACCTCGGCGACCGTCCAGGAGGTCACCGGCCGTCCCGCACGCACCTTCGCCGAGTGGGCGCAGGACCACGCCGGCGACTTTCGCTGAGACCGTCAGGCGCGGCGCTGGGCGAACTCGGCGTACGCCGAGCGGACGTCCTCGGCGGTCAGCGTGGTGAGGTCGGCGGTCGTGGCGTCCGAGCCGAGCGAGGCGATCCGCAGGTCGCGGAAACCGCACGCCTTCTCGTACAGCGAGCGCACGAAGCGGCCGTTGCCCAGCTCGTCGATGCGCCCCTGCCCGCGTACGTGCTGGAAGACGCCGGCGAGGTCGTCGAGCGCGTCCTCCTCCCACGAGTCGCCGGCCGAGGCCGCCAGGCTCACCGCGATCTCCAGCAGCTCGTCGGGCGTGTAGGAGGGGAACGCGACGCGCTCGGAGAACCGCGAGGCGAGGCCGGGGTTGGAGCGCAGGAACCGGTCCATGTCGGCGTCGTAACCGGCCAGGATGACGACCAGCCGGTCACGGTCGTCCTCGGCCCGCTTCAGCAGCGTCTGCACGGCCTCGACGCCGAACGCGTCGCCTCCGGCGTACCCGGGGTTGACCAGGGAGTACGCCTCGTCGATGAACAGCACGCCGCCCAGCGCCGAGTCGATCACCTTGTTGGTCTTCAGCGCCGTCGAGCCCAGGTGCTCCCCCACCAGGTCGGCGCGCTGCGCCTCGACCACCTCGGGCCGGGCGAGCAGGCCCAGCGCGGCGAAGATGCGGCCGAGGACGCGGGCGACCGTGGTCTTGCCGGTGCCGGGCGGCCCGGCGAAGACGAAGTGGCGCATCGGCGGATGGGTGGCCAGACCCTGTTCTTGCCGGAGCTGCGCCACGCGCAGCTGGGCCGTGATGGCGTGCACCTGCCGTTTCACCGGTTCGAGGCCGATCATCGCGTCGAGGCCGGCGAGCGCCTCCTCCAGCGTCGGCGTCTCGGCGTAACCGCGATAGCGCTCGGTCACCTCGGCGAACGCCAGCTCGATGTCGGCGGCGCCGATCGTGACGAGCTCGTCAGGCGTCGGCTCGGGCGCCTTCTCGGCGCTCCGCGCCCCGTGCCGCCAGCCGCCGCCGACGATCCGCACGTCGCGGGCCCGCGCCGCGCCCTCGATCAGGGAGCGGACGAAGCGGCCGTTGCCCAGCTCGTCGACGATGCCACGCCGGCTGACCTCCTCGAACCGCGCCCAGAGGGTGGGCGCCGCGTCCGGGCCGAGGCGGTCGCCGCGCAGCGTGGCGTGGTATTCGGCGATCTGGAGCAGCTCGGGCGGGTCGTACCGGGGGAAGCTCACCCGCGTGCCGAACCGGGAGGCCAGGCCGGGGTTGGAGGACAGGAACGTGTCCATCTCCTCCTCGTACCCGGCCAGGATGATCACGACGTTCTCACGGTCGTCCTCGGCCCGTTTCAGCAGCGTCTGCACGGCCTCGTTGCCGAACCGGTCGGGTTGCCCGTCCGTGCCGCCCACCAGGCCGTACGCCTCGTCGATGAACAGGACGCCGCCGAGCGCCCGGTCGACCAGCTCGTTGGTCTTGATGGCGGTGGCACCCAGGTACTCGCCGACGAGGTCGGCGCGTTGTGCCTCGACGACCTCGGGTGACGGCAGCAGTGCGAAGGCGTAGAAGATCTTGGCGACGACGCGGGCCACGGTGGTCTTGCCGGTGCCCGACGGGCCGACGAACACGAAGTGCCGCATCGGCTTCTCGGCGGCGAAGCCGGCCTCCGCGCGCATCCGCGCCGCCTCGATCGACGCCGCGATGGCGCGGACCTGCCGCTTCACCGGCTCCAGGCCGATCATGGCCTCCAGCTCGGCGAGCGCCTCGTTCACCGAGATCTGCGGGACCTCCTCGACGGCGCGCCCGTGCGCCGGAGGGGCGTACTCCTCCGGCTCCTGGTAGTCCTCCTGCGCCCAGCCGGTGTCGTATGCCTCGGCCGGCACGATGCGCCGCGCCTGCCACCAGCGATAGCACAGCACGACCAGCGCGGTCGCCCAGGCGGGCGCGGCGTTCAGCTGGGGGAAGGGGTGTGCGAGGGCGGCGGCCACGATGCCGGCGAGGGCGAAGGCGGCCAGGGCCGTACGCCACGGGGCGTACGCGCGAATGCGGTGGGCGAGGAAGGCCGTCGGGAGGGCGAGGGCGGCCAGGAAGACGGCCTCGTGGCCGCCGGGCGGGTAGAGGCGGCTGAGCGGGAGGATCACGGCCAGCCAGCACATGACGACGAACGCCGTCGCCATGCCGCTGGGCGAGCGTAGGGTGAAGTCGATGACGAGCAGGATCGTGGCCGCGAAGACGACCGTCGTGAGCAGCGGCCAGCCGGTGACGACGGCGACCGCCGCCGCGCCGACCACCAGCACGAGAAACGTCAGCCGCCGCACACCCGCTTGAATCTGGAAATAACGCCAGCGTGCGCGTTCGAACACATCGCGCGCGATCTGCGGGTGCGATCGGGATCTGCCGAACGGTCGCATCGCCCTCCCCTCACGCCTGCAGACGTGTATAGCGCAGGTTCACCATGTAATGGCAGAACCTATTGTCTGGCGTGCCCCCATCAAGACGGTTACCGCCCGGCGACAATACGCGGGATTCGGGGCCGGTCTCAAAGTTCGCATCCGTGGAACAGCGGGACTTTGAGCCGGGGTGGTGGGGCCTGGCTAGGCTCCGACCAGCCGATCGGCCAGCTTCTTGTCCTTGGCGACCCGCACCAGCGCGGAGGCGAGACGGGCGAGTTCGCGGTCGCCGACGAGTTCGGCGAGGCGTTTCGGATCGGTGGGCAGGCCGAGACGGTCGGCGCCCTTGAGCGCGAGCGCGTCGAACGACGGACGCAGCCACGGCCACACCGCCTGGGCCTCGCGGCAGAAGATCTCGGCGCCGACCGGACCGATGCCGGGGAACTCCTGGAGCGCCTCCCGGGCCCGGTCGGCGTCACGCCCGACGTTCTGCGGCAGTCTGCGCAGGTCACCGGCGTAGTCCTCCATCACCTTGTCGGCCATGTCGCCGAGCCGGGTGGAGGTGCTCTCGTCATAACGCACATAGTGCGCGCGGCCCAGTGCGTCGACGCGTCCCTGCCAGCCGAGCTTCGCCAGGCCGCGTGGCGTGCCGCCGCCGGCCTCGAACAACTCGCGCGCCGCCGCCACCGCGATCTCCGCGTTGATGCGGGTGCTGAGGAGATTCGTGAGTACCAGGAGCTTGAAAAGGGCCGCCGGCTGGTCCTTGAGGGTGATTCCGGCGTCCTCCGCATAGGTATGGCCCGCTTCGGAGAGCAACGTCTTGGTCGTCTTGTCCATGGGCCACCTCCACTTATGGCGGGCAGGTACGCATTTCCTTACCCCGTGAAGGACCGTCTTAGTGCGGGGACACGGACCGAGTAGCGTTCGAGCAGCTCGGCGTTGCGCTCGTCGCCGCCCGGAACGTTGGCGCTGACCCACAGCGGCAGGTCCGCGCGGTCGGCCATCCGCGCCAGCAGCAGGTTCCACAGGTACACGCACGCCAGCGACGACAGGGCCGCCGTACGCGGCGCCTCGGCCGGGTAGGACACGTCGCCGGGCGGGACGAGCGTGTCGATGACCAGGTCGGCGACCTCGCCGAGCTTCACGCCGGCGCGCGCGGGCGCCGCCGCCATCGACGGGCCGGACACGAACGCGATCACCGGCAGGCCGTACGAGCGGGCCGCGCCGGCCAGTTCGACCGGGTAGGGGTTCGCGCCGCTGTTGGAGAAGATCACCACGACGTCGCCGGGCCGGGGCGCGGCCGCCTCCATGATCGGCCCGGCCAGGCCGGACCGGCGTTCCGCCTCGGTCGCGGGCCACGCGCCGTGCAGCGGTGAGATCTCCGGCGCGTACAGCGGATGCACGCAGGCCAGGCCGCCGGCGCGGAAGAAGCCTTCGAGCACCATCGCGAGCGAGTGGCCGGATCCGCCGACGTGGACGAGGCCGCCGCCGGTCACGGCCGGGAGAAGGAGTCCGGCCGCCTGGTCGAGCGCGTCGGCGTTGTGCCGCTCGACGAGGTCGAGATGTTCCTGCATCCAGTTCACGAAAGATCGGTTTACCAGGTACGGCGCCGCGTTCCACGCACCCAGGACATTTGTCCTGCTTAGAAGCGGATGGACCGCCATTCCCGGCTTCTCCGCCACGTCCTAGGGTGTCTCTCTGTGACCCACAGGGACGAGGCGCCGGACGCGCCGGGGTCGGCGCCGGATTTCGCCGGGCGGATCGACGACGGGCCCGGCCCGTTCGGGATCTACCCGTGGCTGCTGGTCGGGGCCGGCGCCGTCTCGGATGTCGCGCACGGGAGGGCGCGGCCGCTCTGGGCGTCCGCGCCGCTGCTGGGGTTGTTCGTCGCGCTGGTCCTGGCGGCGATCTGGTTCGGCTTCCGCCGTGGGCGGGGCGACCGGCTGGCGTCCGGCCTGCTCGTGGCGCTGACCGCGGACGCGTTCGTGCTGAACGCCTGGTTCGGGCACGGCATGGCCATGCTGTTCCCCCTGGCCGCGATGGCCGCCGGCGTCGTGGTGCCGTGGACCCGCCGGCCGTGGCCGGTGGTCGTGGTCGGGATGCTGGCCGTGCTGGGCGGCGTGGCCACGTGGCTTCGCGGCGCGTCGCCCGGTGACGGCTTCACCGTCGGGTACAGCACGCTGATCTCCGGCTTCATCGTCTCCATCATCCTGCTGCTGTTCGGCGCGATCCGCGAGCTCCGCGAGACCCGCGAGGAACTCGCGCGGACGGCCGTGTCCGAAGAACGGCTGCGGTTCGCCCGCGACCTGCACGACCTGCTCGGCCACACGCTGTCGGTGATGGTGATCAAGGCCCAGGCGGTGCGCAAGCTGATCCCGCGCGACACCGGCCTGGCGGCGGGCCAGGCGGCCGACATCGAGACGATCGGCCGGGACGCTCTCCGGCAGGTGCGCCTCGCCGTGAGCGGCTACCGCGGCCGGGGACTCGCCGCCGAGATCGACGGGGCGCGTACGGCGCTGCGCGACGCCGGCATCGAGCCGACCGTCCGTCAGGAGGGCACGCCGCTCCCGGATGAGGCCGGCTCGCTGCTCGGCTGGGTGGTGCGCGAGGGCGTCACCAACGTCATCCGCCACAGCGGCGCCGGCACCTGCGAGATCTCGGTACACGGCCGTGTGGACACCGCCGTACTGTCGATCCGCGACGACGGCCGCGGCGGGCCCCCGGTCATGGGCAACGGCCTGCTCGGGCTCACCGAACGCGTCAGCGGCGCCGGCGGGCGGCTCCAGGCCGGCCCGGACGAGCGGGGCGGGTATCGGCTCACGGTGACGGTCCCGTTGAATACGCTCCCGGTGAAGGGAGACGTCTCTTGATCAGGGTGTTGCTGGCCGAGGACCAGGGCATGATGCGCGGCGCGCTGGCGCTGCTGCTCGGCCTGGAGGAGGACTTCGAGGTCGTCGGTCAGGTCGCCGCGGGCGACCGGATCGTGCCCACCGCACGTGAGGTCCGCCCCGACGTCGCCGTCCTCGACATCGAGATGCCCGGCCGCAGCGGCCTGGACGCCGCCGCCGACCTGCACGCCGAGCTGCCCGACTGCAAGATCCTCATCGTCACGACGTTCGGCCGCCCCGGCTACCTGCGGCGCGCGATGGAGGCGGGCGCGAGCGGCTTCCTCGTCAAGGACGGCCCGGTGGAGGACCTCGCCCGCGCCATCCGCCGGGTGCTCGCGGGCGAGCGCGTGGTCGACCCCGAGCTGGCCACGGCCGCGTTGAGTGCGGGCCCGAACCCTCTCACCGGCCGCGAGCGCGACGTGCTGACCGCCGCGGTCGACGGCTCCACCATCGCCGATATCGCCGGACGCCTGCACCTGTCGGAGAGCACGGTCCGCAACTACCTGTCCGCGGCGATCGGCAAGACCGGAGCGCGCAACCGGATCGAGGCCGTACGCACCGCGCGCCACAACGGCTGGCTCTGACGTCGAACATCTTCACGGACGTCGTGCGGATCCACGCGCGGCCCGGTCGTCGCATCGATGAGGTCGAGGCGCAGTGGATCGCCTGGACGCTGCTCGGCCCCGGCGGCTCGTACCGGGTGCCGGTCCACGTCCGGCGCGGACCCGAGGGGCGCTACGCCGAGATCCCGTACGGCTCGGGAAAGAGCCCCGCGTGACCACCGCCGACGGGCGGCCGCCGACGGACGCACCGTGGCGGCGGCATGCCGACGGTTCGTGGCGGATCGAGGTCACCGGCGGTTACCGCACCGGCAACGACCGGTTCGCCGGTGTCGGGCCCTGCGCCACGCCCACGACGGATCCGCCGGTCCCGGACCCGGACGTCCTGCCGCTGCCCACGCCGACCACCCCGACCATCGGCGACGAGGCACCGACGGCCGTCGATCCGCCCTGGCTCACCGGCGAGGAGTCGGCCGTCGTGGCGATCGAGCACCACTGCCGGGGCCGCCTCGTGCATCGGGCCACAGGACTGGGAGGCGGCCACCTGGGACCACCGGCGATGACCGGCCGTCAGATCAGGGAGAGCTGGCCCTCGATCTCGGGCCGGTGCTTGCGCAGGTGCCGCCACTCGGGCAGGTCGTCGAGGTAGGACCAGGACAGCCGGTGGTGCGGCGTGGGGCCGAGCCGCCGGAGCGCGTCCTGGTGCACGGGCGAGGGGTACCCGGCGTTGGCCGCGAAGCCGTACTCCTCGTGGCCCAGCCCGGCCATCAGCGTGTCGCGGTGCACCTTGGCCAGCACGGACGCCGCCGCGACCGACACCGACCGCAGGTCGGCCTTGATCTCGGTGCGGACCGGCCACGGCCGCCCGTCGGCGGCCGCGCGGTCGCCGAGGAAGTTGTGCGCGCCGTCGAGGATCACCGCGTCCGGGCGTTCGGGCAGCGCCTCCAGCGCGCGTACGGCCGCCCGGCGCAGCGCCTCGGTCATGCCCACGTCGTCGATCTCCTCCGGGCTCGCGGCGCCGAACGCGTACGCGGCGAGCCAGTCCTCGATAACCTCGGCGATCGCGGTGCGGCGGCGCGGCGTGAGCATCTTGGAGTCGGTGAGGCCCTCCGGCGGGGTGTCCATGCGGGTCACGGCCGCGCAGACGACGACCGGCCCGGCCCAGGCGCCCCGGCCGACCTCGTCGACGCCCGCGACGCGGACGGCTCCGGCGGCGGTCAGCTGCTCCTCGACGGCGTAACCGGGGCCGCTCGGGGCAGGCGTGTCCTCGGTTCCCATGGCGCTCATGAGTCCTCCTTCGTCGGAGGGAGTGACCACCGGCGCCGTGCCTCCGATTCCCTCGCTCCGCTCGCTCATGAGTCCTCCTTCGTCGGAGGGAGTGACCACCGGCGCCGTGCCTTCGATTCCCTCGCTCCGCTCGGTCATGAGTCCTCCTTCGTCGGAGGGTGTGACCACAGGGCCGTGCTCTCGATTCCCTCGCTTCGCTGGGTCATGATGGCAGGTTCACGGGTCGCGTTCGCCGTGTTACGACGGCGTGCCGCCCCTCCCGCCGTTTCACGATCGAGCAACGGCGGACCGGACCGAGTGGACGCCGAATCGCTGCGGAGCGGATGATCTGACGGATACGTCCGCAGGAAGGATTGTCATGCGTAATCGGCCGATATACGACGTCGTCGCGCTGCTCGCCCGATGTGGTGTCGGCACGGTGTTCCTGGCCCATGGGTGGCAGAAGATCCAAGTAGGGGTGACCGCCACCGGGCGCAACCTCGACGCGATGGGCACCCCGTTGCCGACCGCCGCGGCGGTCTACTCGACGTTCGTCGAACTGCTGGGCGGGGCGGCGCTGATCCTCGGCCTCGCGCTGCCGGTCGCCGGGACGCTGCTCTTCCTCGACATGGCGGGTGCGTTGATCTTCGTGCACGCCAAGCACGGCATCTTCCTCGTCGACAACGGGAAGGTCCAGAACGGCTTCGAGCTGGTCATCGTCCTCGGCCTGGCGGCGCTGGTGTTCGCGGCCGGCGGTGGCGGGCGCATCGCGCTGGACCAGCGGCTGTTCGGCGGGCGGAGCCGCGGGGCGGACGAGGACGACGAGACGCCGCCGCCCTGGCGTCCGGTGCCCGGCACGACGGAGGAGACGCCCGTCGCGTCGCCCGCGAAGCCCGCCATCGCGGCGGGCGCGTACCCCGTGCCCCCGGAGAGCCCGCGGGAGGACTCGCGGAAAGACGAGGACAAACCCGCGGCCCGGCCCCGGCTGGCTGCCGAGATCGTGACCGACACCTCCCGCGACGTGATCGTCGCCGGCCGCAAGAAGCCCGAGCCGCCCGCGGGCGACACGGCTCCGCTGCGGACCCGCAAGAAGCGTCCCGAAGCGCCCTCGGACGACACGGCGCCCGCCCGGACCCGCAAGAAGGCGGCCGAGCCGTCCGGAGACGACACCACTCCCGTACGGACCCGCAAGCGCCAGCCCCGGTCGACCGACTCGTGACTTAGGCCGGCGCCCGCCGGTGAGCATCCCACCGGCGTCGCGGTCGAACCGCCCAGGTCACCGAGTCTCGGCCGCGCCGACCAGCCGGCGCCCGCCGGCTCGTGACCTGTGCGGATGCCCGGCCGGCGGGCCGGGCATCCGCCGGGGCGGTCAGCGGCCGCGCAGCCGCCGGTAGCGCTCCACCAGCGTCGCGGTCGAACCGTCCAGGTCGCCGGTGTCGGCGGCGCCGGTCAGCCGGGGCTCGAGGTTCTTGGCGAGCACCTTGCCCAGCTCGACGCCCCACTGGTCGAAGGAGTTGATCCCCCAGATCGCCCCCTGGACGAACACCTTGTGCTCGTACAGGGCGATCAGCTGGCCGAGCACCGACGGGGTCAGCTCCGTGGCCAGGATCGTGTTGGTCGGCCGGTTGCCGGGGAACGTGCGGTGCGGCACCTGCTCGGCCGGCACGCCCTCGGCGGCGACCTCCTCGGCGGTCTTGCCGAACGCCAGCGCCTGGCCCTGCGCGAAGAGGTTGGCCATCAGCAGGTCGTGCTGCCCCTTCAGCTCGCCGAGCTCCTCGACGGGCCGGGCGAAGCCGATGAGGTCGGCCGGCACGAGCTTGGTGCCCTGGTGGAGCAGCTGGTAGTAGGCGTGCTGGCCGTTGGTGCCCGGCGTGCCCCACACGATCGGGCCGGTCTGCCAGGTCACCGGCCGGCCCTCGCGGTCGACGGACTTTCCGTTGGACTCCATGTCGAGCTGCTGGAGGTAGTCGGTGAACCGCGACAGGTAGTGGCTGTAGGGCAGCACGGCGTACGTCTGGGCGTCGTAGAAGTCGTCGTACCACACGCCGAGCAGGCCGAGCAGCATCGGCAGGTTCCGCTCCGGGGACGCCGTACGGAAGTGCTCGTCCATCAGGTGGAAGCCGTCGAGCATCTCGCGGAAGCGCTCCGGCCCGATGGCGACCATCAGCGACAGTCCGATGGCCGAGTCGAAGGAGTACCGGCCGCCGACCCAGTCCCAGAAGCCGAACATGTTGGCGGTGTCGATGCCGAACTTGGCCACCTGGTCGGCGTTGGTGGAGACCGCGACGAAGTGCTTCGCGACCGCCTCCTCGCCGAGGGCCGACACCAGCCACTGCCGCGCCGCGGTCGCGTTGGTGATCGTCTCGACCGTGGTGAAGGTCTTGGAGGAGATGATGAACAGCGTCTCCGCCGGGTCGAGGTCGTGGACGGCCTCGTGCAGGTCGGCGCCGTCGACGTTGGACACGAAGCGGAACACCCGCGACCGGTCGGTGTAGGGACGCAGCGCCTCGTACGCCATCTTCGGGCCGAGGTCGGAGCCGCCGATGCCGATGTTGACGACGTTGCGGATCGGCTTTCCGGTCGCCCCGGTCCACTCCCCCGAGCGCACCTGGCCGGAGAAGGCGGCCATCCGGTCGAGGACCTCGTGCACGGCGGGCACGACGTTCTCCCCGTCCACCTCGATGACGGCGTCACGCGGGGCGCGCAGGGCGATATGCAGCACCGCGCGCTTCTCCGTGAAGTTGATCTTTTCGCCGGAGAACATCGCGTCGCGCAGCTCGGTCACCCTGCGGGCGGCGAGGAGCTCGCGCAGCAGCCGCAGCGTCTCGTCGGTGACCCGGTTGCGCGAGTAGTCGACGTACAGGTCGCCGGCCTCCAGCGCGTACCGGCTCC
This sequence comes from Actinoallomurus iriomotensis, assembly GCF_030269445.1. GTDB lineage: Bacteria > Actinomycetota > Actinomycetes > Streptosporangiales > Streptosporangiaceae > Actinoallomurus > Actinoallomurus iriomotensis. The sequence goes on along the minus strand of NZ_BSTJ01000008.1, from coordinate 212,209 downwards.
CCCGTTCGGGGTCGGCGGCGAACAACTCGCGCAGGTGCAGCTCGCGCGTCTCCTCGTAGTGCCGCCGCAGCGCCCGCCACTCGTCGGTCTGGTCCAGCCGCCCGCTGTCGGACATCCCTTTGCCTCCGTCTCGTCTGCCTACCCGGCCATCCAATCGAACGCGCGGGGGCGGCGCGCACCGAACCCCCGCGAGCGGCTCAGGGAACCCGCGCGGTCCACGCGTCCGTGCCGAACTTGGCGGCCACTCTCTTCTCGGCGGCGCTCAGCTCGGCGGCGGTGAGCCGGTCGCCGGTCAGCCCGTACCGGCCGCGGAAATGGCCGATCATCCGGTCGATGATCTCCGACCGCGGCAGGCCGGTCTGGCGCCGCAGGGGGTCCACGCGCTTGCGCGCGCTCGTGATGCCCTTGTCCGACAGCTTCTCCCGGCCGATCCGCAGCACGTCCAGCATCTTGTCCGCGTCGATGTCGTACGACATGGTCACGTGGTGCAGGACGGCGCCCGAGCTGAGCCGCTTCTGCGCGGCTCCGGCGATCTTTCCCTGGTCGGAGGTGATGTCGTTGAGCGGCTGGTACCAGGCCCGGATGCCGAGCTCGCCGAGGGCGCCCAGCACCCAGTCGTCGAGGAAGGCGTAGCTGTCGGCGAAGCTCATGCCCTGGACGAGGGTGGCCGGGGCGTACAGCGAGTAGGTGATCGTGTTGCCCGGCTCGATGAACATCGCGCCGCCGCCGCTGATGCGCCGGACCACCGTGACGCCGTGCCGCCGCGCCGCCTCGGCGTCCACCTCGTTGCGCAGCGACTGGAAGCTGCCGATCACCACCGCGGGCGCCGCCCACTCCCACACGCGCAGTGTCGGGGGCCGCCGCCCGGCGCCGACCTCCTCGGTGAGGACCTCGTCGATCGCCATGTGCAGCGCGGGGTCCTGCGGCGGCTCGTGGACGAGACGCCAGTCGTAGGCGCGCCAGTCGCTCGCGTCGGTCAGCGCCCGGCGTACGGCGACGCCCACGGCCTCGGCGGAGAACCCGAGCATCATCGTGCCCGGCGGCAGCTGCGCGTCGATGCGGGCGGCGATGTCGCGGGCCTCCAGGTGCGCGGGCAGGCCGTTCAGCGCCGCGGTGATCCGGTCCAGCGCGTGGTCGGGTTCGAGGAAGAAGTCGCCGCTGACCAGGGCGTGGCGCAGCCGGCCGTCCTCGAGGTCGAAGTCGACGACCACGAGCTTTCCCCCGGGCACCTTGTACTCACCGTGCATGTCGGCATCCCCGCTTCGTGTGCTGGCGTCCCCGTGACGCGATCACCTCAACCGTTCCGGCGCGTCCGCGATTCCGCGAATCGGTCCGTCGCGGATAATCCACCTCCGATCCGAACGCATAGACTCCGAGCATGACCGCGAGCGCTCCCAGCCGAACCGTCCTCGACCTGTCCGCCCTGTTCTCCCAGGCCAGTCACGTTCTCGAGACGCAGATGACGGCGGCGTTCACCGAGATCGGCATCACCCCGCGCGAGTACTGCGTGCTGTTCCACGCCCTGGAGGACGAACGCACCCAGATCCAGCTCGCCAAGATCTCCGACCTGGACAAGACCACGATGGTGGTGACCGTCGACGAGCTGGAAAAGGCCGGCCTGGCCGAACGCCGGCCGTCCAGCACCGACCGGCGGGCGCGGATCATCGCGGTGACCGAGGCGGGCGAACGCGCCGTCGCCGCCGGGATGAAGATCGCCGACCGGGTGCACCGCGACGTCATCGACGCGATCCCGGAGGAGTGGCGCGAGGTGTTCCTCAGCGCGCTCACCGGCCTGGTCGCGGGCCATCTGTCCACGCCGGCGGAGTCCGAGCAGCCGGTACGGCGGACGCGGCAGAGGAAAATCTAGGTCCGAGTTAGATCGTCTACTTCAAAACTATCTGCTACGGTCTCTCCTGTTCCTTCCCTGCGAACAGGAGCTTTCCGCGATGCCTCGCACTTCCCGTACGGCCGCGCTCATCGCGCTCTGCGCGGCCATGCTGATGATCGTTCTCGACGGCAGCATCGTCACCGTCGCCCTCCCCGCGATCCAGCGTGACCTGCGGTTCTCTCCCTCGAACCTCACCTGGACCGTCAACTCGTACATGATCGCCTTCGGCGGTCTGCTGCTGCTGGCGGGACGCCTCGGCGACCTCGTCGGGCGCAAGCGGATGTTCGTGGCGGGCCTGGCGGTCTTCACCGTCGCGTCCCTGCTCTGCGGGGTGTCCACCGGCCAGGAGATGCTCATCGCCGCCCGGTTCGTCCAGGGCGTGGGCGGGGCGATGACCTCGGCGGTGAGCCTCGGGATGATCGTGACGCACTTCCCCGAGCCGCGTGAGCGCGGCCGGGCGATCGGCGCCTACGCCTTCGTCGGCGCCGCGGGCGCGTCGATCGGCCAGGTCCTCGGCGGAGTCCTCACCCAGGCCGTGAGCTGGCACTGGATCTTCTTCATCAACCTGCCGATCGGCGTGGCCGCCGCGCTCCTGGCCCTGCGGGTGCTGGATTCCGACCGGGGGCTCGGCCTCCGCGCGGGGGCCGACCTGCCCGGCGCCCTCCTGGTGACCGCCGGTCTGATGCTCGGCGTCTACACGATCGTGGAGACGAGCCGGTACGGCTGGGGCTCCGCGCACACGCTCGGCTACGGCGCGCTCGCGCTGGTGCTGCTCGCGGGGTTCCTCCTGCGCCAGGCCACGGCGGCGGCCCCTCTCCTGCCGCTCGGGATCTTCCGGTCGCGGGTCGTCGCGGGCGCCAACGCCGTCCAGGTCCTGATGGTCTCGGCGCTGTTCGGATTCCAGATCCTCATCGCGCTGTACCTGCAGGAGGTGCGCGGCTACGGGGCGGCGGGGACCGGGCTGGCGATGCTGCCGGCCGCCCTGGCCATCGCGACGGTCTCGCTCCTCCTGTCCGCGCGGCTCAACGCGCGCTTCGGCGAACGCCGCGTACTGCTCGCCGGGCTCGCGCTGCTGGTCGTCGGCATCGGGCTGCTCACCCGCCTGCCCGTGCACGCCGGATACGCCGTGGACCTGCTGCCGACGATGCTGCTGGCGAGCGGTTTCGGCCTGGCGACCTCCGCGCTCACGACGCTCGGCATGTCCGGCGCGGGCGCGGCCGACACGGGGCTCGTCTCGGGCCTGTTCAACACCTCACAGCAGGTCGGCGGGGCGCTCGGCGTGGCGGTGCTGTCCACCTTCGCGGCGTCGCGCACGCGGGGCCTGACCGCCGCCGGGCACGACCGCGCCACGGCGCTGACCGGCGGGTACCACCTGGCGTTCGGCATCGGCGCCGGTCTGCTGGTCGCCGCGCTCGTCCTCGCGGCCGCGGTGCTGCGGCAGCCCCGGGTCCGGATGGCACGGGCGTCCGGAAGTCAGGCGGTGGAGGAGACGCCGGTCCCCTCCGCCACCTGACCTCCGGTGCCCGCCGATGGGCGGTCCGTCCTCGGACGGGCCGCCCGTCGGCTCATCCGGACAGGCCGTTCAACTCCCCGTAGTCCAGGGCGTCGGCGAGTTCGTCGTACGTGCCGTCCGACAGCACCTGGCGGGCGGCGCGCCGTACGACGGCGTACGCCGCCTGGGCGATCCCGGAACCCAGGCTGATCCGCGAGACGCCGAGCCCCGCCAGCGTCGCGACGTCGGGTGCGCCCGGGCCGGCCATCACGTTCAGGGGCAGCGTCGTCCCCTCGACGAGCGCGGCCACCGTCTCAACGTCGGTCACGCCCGGCACGAAGATCCCGCTCGCGCCCGCGTCGGCGTAGGCCGCCGCGCGGGTCAGGGTCTCGCGCAGACGCGTGTCCGGGTCGCCGACGCGCCAGAGATAGGTGTCGATGCGGGCGTTGAGGAAGAGCGGAACGTCCGCGGCATCGGCGACCCGGCGGGCGGCCGCGATGCGTTCGGCCTGGTCGGCGATCTCACGCAACCCCGCCGCGCCGGCGTCTTCGAGGTTGACCCCCACGGCCCCGGCCGCGAGCACCCCTTCGACCGTCTTCGCGACCCCGTCGGGCGTGTCGGAGTAGCCGCCCTCGATGTCGGCGGTCACCGGGACGTCGACCGCCGCGACGACCCGGGCGATGAGGTCGACGGCACGGTCCTGCCCCAGGGTGCCGCCGTCAGCGGCCCCCAGGCTCCAGGCGACCCCGGCGCTCGTGGTGGCGACCGCCCGGGCGCCGGCGTCCGCCACCAGGCGGGCGCTGATGGCGTCCCAGGCGTTGGGCAGGACCAGGATGCCGTCGTGCAGCGTATGGAACAGCTCGGCCTTGGCCTTGATGTCAGATGTCATGAGCGCAGTCCACCAGTCGAACACCGATGACCTCTGGCAGAAATCCGACATCGACGTCGGGTCGTTACCCGGGCTCAGCCACCGGTTTCGAGCGCCGCCTCGATCTCCAGGACGATCTGGACCTTCTCCGAGATGAAGACACCGCCGCCGGGGACGGGGCTGTTGAAGCTGACCCCGAAGTCTCCCCGGTCGATCTCCCCGGTGGCGGTGAAGCCGGCGCGGGTGCCGCCCTCGTTCATCGGGTCGGGGGCGAAGCCGTTCACCTCCAGCATGAGCGGCACCGGACGCGTCACGCCCCTGAGGGTGAGCTCGCCGTCCAGGACGAGATCGTCGCCGTCGTGGCGGACGCCGGTCGAGCGGTACGTCATCGTCGGGTGCTTCTCCACGTCGAAGAAGTCGGCGGAGCGGATGTGGGCGTCCCGCTGCTCGTTGCTCGTGTCGACGGAGGCCAGGTCGATCGTCGCGGTCACGGTGGACTTCAGGGGGTCCTCCGCGGTGACGATCCGGCCCTCGAACTTCGTGAAGTGTCCGCGCACCTTGCTCACCATCACGTGCCGGACGACGAAGCCCACGTCGGAGTGGACCGGGTCGACCGTCCACGTGCCCGCGACATATCCGGGAATCTCCACCAGCTCGGCCGTCATCGTCTCTCCCGATTACGAAAAGTGTGTTGGTTACCGTTCATGGGGTGGTTCCTGATGGGAACCGGATCTATCGTGGGACGATCCGCCGACCGGCACAAGAAGGCATGTTTTTCTGCCTCAGGCACCTGGAGATAACCATGGCCCGACCTGCCCCTTCGGAGGCCCGCGCGCAGGAGTCGCCGCACTCGGTGAGCTGCCGGGCCCGCGACATCCTCGGCCGGATCGGCGACAAGTGGTCGTTGTACGTCATCTTCGTGCTCGGCGAGCAGACGCTCCGGTTCACCGAGCTCAAGCGCGGCGTCGAGGGCATCAGCCAGCGCATGCTGACCGTCACCCTGCGCGGCCTCGAACGCGACGGCATCGTGTCCCGGACCGTCTACCCGGTCGTGCCGCCCCGCGTGGAGTACTCCCTGACCCCGATGGGCCGCACCCTGCTCGATACGGTGGGCACGCTCGTGCGCTGGGCCGATGACCACGTCGAGCGGATCCAGCACGCCCGCACGGCGTACGACGCGCGCGAGGCGTAGCGGCCCGGCCGTATCAGCAGGCATCCGGTCGTGCCCGGGCGGTAACACTCCAGGTCATGAGGGACGGAACGCCGCTGTGGCTGTTCGGGGACCAGCTCGGCCGGCACTTCCACGCGACCCCGGAGAACCGGGGCCGGGACGTGCTGCTGATCGAGTCGGAGGCCGCGCTGGCCCGGCGGCCCTTCCACCGGCAGAAGCTGCACCTGGTCCTGTCGGCGATGCGGCACCTCGCCGTCGAACTCGGCGACCGGGTCACGCTGGTCCGGGCGCGCACCTACCGCGAGGGACTGGCCCGGTTCGGGCGCCCGGTGGTCGTGCACGAACCCGGTTCCCACGCCGCGGAACGGCTGGTCGCCGGCCTGATCGAGGAGGGGCTGGTCGAGGCCGAACTGCCCACGCCGGGGTTCATCCGGTCCAGGAGGGACTTCGCCGCCTGGGCGGACGGGCGGGGCCGCCTGGTGATGGAGGACTTCTACCGCGACCAGCGACGCCGGTTCGCGGTCCTGATGGAGCCCGACGGCGACCCGGTCGGCGGCACGTGGAACCTCGACCGCGCCAACCGTGAGCCGCCGCCGCGCCGCGCCGCCCTCGGCGTGCCGCGGGCCTACCGGCCGCGCGAGGACGACGTCGACCGGGGCGTACGGGACGACCTGGACCGGCTGCTGCGCGCCCGGCGGATCGGCCCGGTCGGCGTGGACGGGCCACGGCTGTTCGCCGCCACCCACGACGAGGCCGGACGGGCACTGAGGAGGTTCCTCACGACGCGGCTGGCCTCGTTCGGACCGCACCAGGACGCGATGCTCGCCGGAGACTGGGCGATGTCACACGCCCTGCTCTCAGCCTCGCTGAACCTCGGCCTGCTCGACCCGCTCGCGGTCGTCCGCGCGGCCGAGGCCCGCCTGCGGGGCGGCGAGGCGCCTCTGAACAGCGTGGAGGGATTCGTCCGGCAGATCCTGGGCTGGCGGGAGTGGATCTGGCACCTGTACTGGTACCTGGGGCCGTCCTACCTCGACCGCAACGCGCTGGACGCGCGCACCCCGCTGCCGGACTGGTGGCGGCGGCTGGACCCGTCCCAGGTGAGCGCCCGATGCCTGCGCACGGCGCTGGCCGGGGTCCGCGACCGCGCGTACGCCCATCACATCCAGCGGCTGATGGTGCTGGGCAACTTCGCCCTGCAGCGCGGCTTCGCGCCGGGCGCGCTCACCGAGTGGTTCGCCACCGCCTTCGTCGACGGCCACCCGTGGGTCATGCCGGCGAACGTCATCGGCATGAGCCAGTACGCGGACGGCGGCATCGCGGCGACCAAGCCGTACGCCGCCGGGGGCGCGTACATCAACGCGATGAGCGACTACTGCCGGGACTGCCGGTACGACCCGCGGGTCCGGCTCGGCCCGGACGCCTGCCCCTTCACCGCCGGCTACTGGGCCTGGCTGGACCGCAACGCGACCCGGCTGGCGGGCAACCGCCGCATGTCACGGCCGCTGAGCGGGCTGCGCCGCCTCGCCGACCGCGAGGCCGTCGTCGAGCAGGAAAGGCACCGGGAGCGCTACTGATGACCTCCGGTCAAGCCCGTACCCGATGTCACCAAGTCTGGTGTCCTTCGCTGCCGGACGGGTCAGGAGCTCAGGAGATCCGCCTCGTGGGCTCGCGCGGCGGCCTCCGTACGGGTGGTGGCGCCGAGCTTGGTGAGGATCCTGGCGACGTGGGACGCGACCGTGTTCGGGGTGATGAACAGCTCCTCGGCGATCTGCGGGTTCGACCGGCCGCGGGCGAGGACGCGCAGGACGTCGAGTTCACGGCGGGTCAGGCCGAAGCCGTTCGGCGCCGGGGCGTCGGTGTCCTCGCCGAGGCGGCCGCGGGCGGTCAGGTCGCCGATGCGGGTCAGCAGCGGAGCGGCGCCCAGTTCGGCGGCGATGGCGCGCGCCTCGCGCAGCCGGGAGCGGGCGCCGGGCCGGTTGTTCGAGGTGAGCGCGGCGGCCGCTGCGTCGGTCAGCGCGGTGGCCGTCTCGTAGGGGTTGAGGAGGCCGCGCCATGCCTCGGCGGCGCGGTCCCAGGCGGCGAGCGTGTCGGCGACCTCGGCCTCGAACGTGCGGCGGTAGGCGGTGACCGCCGGAGTGACGGCGCGTACGGAGTCGGCGACGCCGGCCAGCTGCGCGAGCCGGTCGGCGCACTGCCCGGCGACCCCCCGGTTCCGCGGCGCCGCGGCACGGCGGGCGCGCTGGGCTCGCGCGCCGAGCGCCGCGAGCCGCATGACGACGTCCGGCTGCGGTGACGCCGGGGGCAACTGCTCGCCGAGGACGCGGTCGGCCAGTGCCGGGTCGCCTTGGTCGAGGGCCCAGGCGATGCGCTGGAGGGCGATCTCCACCTTGACCTCGGCCGCCCCGCGCGCGTGCAGGGCGAACTCGGTGAGCTGGCGGAGCAGGATCTCGAACCGGTCCGTCTCACCGCGGCAGCGTGCGATGTCGGCGGCCACCAGGCGCACGAACGCGCCGTACAGGGGCGGCGGGCCCTCGGCGAGAGTGTCCTCGACGAGCCGCAGGGCCTCGTCCCACCGGCCCAGCAGCCGGAGGGGGACCGCGCGAGCCGAGGCGAGCGCGCTGCCGCGGGACCGGGCTCGGCCGAGCCGCACGGCCTCTCGCCGCCCGGCACCGGCCAGTTCCGCGGCCGGCCCGTACCGGCCGGTGGACTCCAGGAGCGCGGCCTCCCACTGGAACGTGGTCAGGAAGGTCTGTACGTCCAGGGCCGCCTCGGCGGCACGGCGAGCCTCGGCGAACATGCGCTCGGCGGGCTCGGTCTCGCCGTCCATGCCGTCGAGCGCGGCCAGTACGAGCAGGGCGGGCGCTCGCAGGCCGTCGTCGTCGAGCCGTTCGGCGATGTCCAGCGCCTCGGCCGCGTGCCGCCGGCTGTCGCCGTGGCGGTGCGCGCCGATGCCGACGAACGCCAGGGCGGACAGCAGACCGCCGCGCAGCGCGTCCGACGAACCCGCGGGCACCAGGGCGATCGCCCGTTCGAGGTCGTCGATCCCGGTGCCGTCGACGCGGTTCTGCGACTGGCCGCGCAGGCCGAGCAGCCGGGCCACCCGCTGCGGCTCGCTCTCCGGAGCGAGCCCGGCCAGCGCGGCGGTGGCGTGCCCGACGCCGGCCGCCGACCTGCCCGCCGCGTGGGCCGCCGCCGCGGCCCGCTCCAGCACGGTCGTGCGGTCGGCGCCGATGAGCCGAGGCGGGTCGGCGACCTCGGCCCAGCTCCGCAGGATCAGTTCGAGCAGGTAGAGCTGCTCGTCATAGGCGTTCTGCCGGGCGGCGCGGTCGGCCGCGCGCCAGGCGGCGGGCAGCGCCCGTTCCGGCTCCCCCGCGGCGATCCAGTGTTCGGCCAGGGCCAGGTCGTCGGCGTCGCGGGCGGCGAGCACGGCGGCGTACCGGGCGTGCCGGCGCCGCCGCTCCGCCGGGAGCAGCGAGGCGTACATGGCCTCCCGGATCAGCTCGTGCCGGATCGCGTACGCGTCCTCGTGGACCACCACGAGGTCGCGCCCGACCAGGTCGGCCACCGCGCGCCGCTGCCGCGGCTCGTCCAGGCCGCCGACCTCCAGCAGGATCCGGTCCGGCAGCTCGGCACCGGCGACCGCCAGGGCCGACAGCACCTCGCGCGCCGGATCCGGCAGGTCGGTGATCCGGTCGATCAGCAGGGACCGCAGGTCGCCGGCCGACGCCTCGTCCGCGTCGCTCAGCGTCTCGACGAAGAGCGGGTTGCCGCCGCTGCGCCGGTGGATCCGCTCGCTGCGGGAACGGTCCGGCCGGCGGCCGTCGATGGCCGCGAGCAGCTCGACCACGTGCCGGTGCTCCAGCGGGCCGAGGGCCAGGCGGACGACGTCGCCGCCGCGGCCCAGTTCGGCGAGCAGCTTCCGGTTCGGGTGCCCCGCCGCCAGCTCGCCGGTGCGGATCGTGCCGATCAGCAGGACGGCGCCGTCGTTCAGGTTCCGGGCCAGGTAGGCGAACAGCTCGCGGCTGGACGCGTCGGCCCAGTGCAGGTCCTCCACGACCAGGACGACCGGCCGCGCCTCCGAGACCCGCGTGATCAGCCCCAGCATCTCCTCCAGCAGCCGGACCCGCCCGTACGTCGCCGGTGACGGCCCGAGGTCGGGCAGCCAGTCGCCGAGCGCGGAGCCCGACGGCGGCAGCAGCGCCGCCACCCGGTCGCGCCCGAGCCGGCGTACGAGGTCGCGCAGGATCGCGACGAACGGCACGTACGGAGCGCCCTCCGCGCCGAGCTCCAGGCAACCGCCGGACAGCACGAGAGGCTCGCCCGGCAGCGTCCCCGCGACGGTGGCCACCAGCCGGGACTTGCCGATGCCCGCCTCTCCGCTGACCAGCACCGTCACCGGCCGCCGTGCCAGCGCCCGCTCGTAGGCCGCCCGCACAGCGGCGGACTCGGACGCCCGGCCGACCAGCACCGGGCTGACGATCGACCCGATCATCACCTGGTCACCCCTTCAAATCCGGACAGCATCTCATCAGGTCTGACGACGACGGCCCGTGCCCTGCCCCGGCAGGCTCATCTCATCACCGCGACCGGCCCGCCCGGTCCCCGAACGAAGGAGTCCCCGATGACCGCACCGACCCGTCGCGTCGTCGCCAACATCTCTCTGTCCCTCGACGGACGCGTCACCGGCCCCGGTGGAGAGTACGACATGGGCTGGATCGCTCCGCACGCCCTGAGCGCGGGTGCCCGCTCACACATGGTGGAGGTTACCGGCGCGGCCACCACGGCGCTGCTCGGCCGCAAGAACTACCAGGGCTTCGCCGGCTTCTGGCCCGCCGTGGCCGACGACGAGGCCGCCGATGTCAGTGACCGGACCTTCGCGCGCTGGCTGAACGACGTCGAGAAGGTCGTCTTCTCCAGCACGCTGGAGAAGGTGGAGTGGCAGAACGCGCGCCTGGCCACCGCCGACCCGGCCGCCACCGTCAAGGAGCTGCGGGAGCAGGAGGGCGGCGACATCATCGTCCTCGCCAGCACCAGCGTCATCCGGCAGCTCATCGACGCCGACGAGCTGGACCGGCTGAGCATCACCCTGTGCCCGGAACTCGTCGGCGGCGGCGCCCGCCTGTTCCCCGACGGCCCGGCCGCCTCCTCCTGGTCGCTGACCGCCACGAGCACCACCGAGAGCGGCGCGCTCTGCCTCCTGTACGACCGGGTCCGCCAGGCCTGACGCCACGCCGGGCGCACACGACGGGCCATGCTTGAAACCTGTGGATCATCGGGAAGGGGCCTACCTTCCCGATGATCACGTGAGATCTCAAGCATGGCCAACGCGCCAACGTCGGCGGGGAAGACACACCCGATCCTCCGCTGCGCTACCCATCACCGACAACGGACGGCGCCGGGACGTCTTCGCCAAGTCGACCGGGAGTCGGGCGTCCACAGCCGTGCCGCACCTGACGGCTTGACCTCAATGTTGGTTGAGGTTTCAGGATGGGGGCCGCTACCGACGACGGGAGGAATGTGTGAGCACCATCAGTGTCGGCGCGCGGCCCGCGGGGCGGGTGAGCCCGCCGGTGACGGCGGCCACCGTGCTGCTCGGCGTCCTGGCGCTGGCCATGTCGATCGCGGGCACCGCGGTGGCGGTCCCGCGCATCGGGGACGACCTGGGCGTGTCCGGCGCGGCCCTGCAGTGGGTGGTCGCCGGATACAACCTGACGTTCGCCGCGTGCACGCTCGTGTGCGGCTCGCTGGCCGATCTGTTCGGCCGCCGACGCGTCTTCACGCTCGGGGCGGCGCTGTTCACGGTGGCGGCGCTGGCCGGCACGGTCGCGAACGGCATCTGGCTGCTGGACGCGGCGCGGCTGCTGGCCGGCGTGGGAGCCGCCGGGATGATGGCCGCGGGCGGGGCGATCCTGGCGTCGACGTTCGATGGTGCCGCGCGCACCCGTGCGTTCGCCGGGATGGGGACCATGGCCGGCGTCGGCATCGCGATCGGCCCGAGCCTGTCCGGCTGGATGATCGGCGGGTTCGGCTGGCGCGGCACGTTCGGCGCGTACGTGGTCGCCGGCCTGCTGGTCCTGGCGGGCAGCCGGTTCGCTCCGGAGTCGCGGGCCGGCGAGCGTCCCCGTGTGGACCATGGGGGGATCACCACCTTCGTCGGCGGGCTGGCCGCGCTCATGTTCGGCATCATGCAGGGCCCGGAGCAGGGCTGGAGCGCCGCGCCGGTGCTCGTCGCACTGGCCGTGGGAGCTCTCCTGCTGGTGGCCTTCGGCGTGGTCGAACGCCGTGGCGCCCACCCGGTGCTGGACCTGACGCTGATCCGGAACCGGCCGTTCATGGGCTGGTGCCTGGGCACCCTGGCGACCTCGATCGGGTTCGTCGGTGTGCTGGTGTTCCTGCCCACCTATCTGCAGGGCGTGAACGGGGTTCCGGCGAGCGAGTCGGGCGTGCTGATGCTCATGTTGACCGCGCCGGTGCTGGTCGTTCCGCCGCTGGGCGGCCGGCTGGTGACCCGCGGCGTGCCCGGCCGCACGCTGATGACGGCGGCACTGGGCCTGATCGCGGCGGGCAACGCCTGGCTGACCGTGCTGCGTCCCGGCATCGGCGTGGCCGGGCTGCTCGGCCCGCTGCTCCTGATCGGCGTCGGGATGGGCCTGTCGTTCGGGATCACCGACGGCCAGGCCATGAACATCGTCGAGCCCACACGCGCCGGGACGGCTGCGGGCTTCCTCAACACCGTGCGCGGCGCGGCCGAGGCCCTGGTCATCGCGGTGTTCGGCGCGGCGCTGGTCAGCCTCATCCGGGTGGAGACCGGATCGCCGGCCGCGGCGGCGCGGATCGCGGCGGGCGAGGTCGCCCGCACGGAGCGCACCGCGTTCACGGACGCCTGGCACTCGGCCCTCAGCGGTGTCACCCTGGTCACCGCGCTGTGCGCCGTCGCCGTCTTCGTCCTGCTCCGCCCGCGCCGCTCGTCTGTGGACGACGCCCTGGAGGGCAGGGGTCGTCGATGACGCCGCAGACCGAGACCCGCCACCCGCCCGGTCCCACACGCGCCTCGCCGGACGGCTGAACCGAATCAACGACTCAGGACACCGGCCGTTCGTGCCGGGGCGGGTGCCGGCGTGCTGCCGACGCCCGCCCCGGGTGCGTCACGCCTTGGCGACGATGGCCTCGGTCAGGCCACGTGGGACCTCGGCGTAGGAGGCGAACAGCATCGAGTGGCTCCCCCGTCCCGAGGTCCGGCTGCGCAGGTCACTGACGTAGCCGAACATCTCCGACAGCGGCACCAGTGCCCGGATGAGGCGGGCGCCGGACCGCTCGTCCACGGCCTGCACCTGGCCGCGGCGTGCGTTCAGGTCGCCGATGACCTCTCCCATCGCGGCGTCGGGGGTGACGACCTCGACCGCCATCACGGGCTCCAGGAGCACGGGTGCCGCCTGGCGGGCGGCCGCGCGGAACGCGTGGTACCCGGCCTGCCGGAACGCCAGTTCGGAGGAGTCCTGCTCGTGGAAGGCGCCGTCGACGAGCGTGACGCGTACGCCCGTCATCTCGTGCCCGGCCACGATGCCGGCCTGCATCGCGTCCTGGCAGCCGGCGTCCACCGACGGGATGAACTCCTTCGGGACGCGGCCCCCGGTGACCTTGTTCACGAACTCGTAGCCGTCCGCGATCGGTTCGATCGAGATCTGTACCTTGGCGAACTGTCCCCTTCCTCCGGTCTGTTTCCGATGCGTGTAGCCGACCAGCTCCACCGGCCTGCGGACGGTCTCCCGGTAGGCGACCCGTGGCCGGCCGAGGTCGGCCCGTACCCCGAGCTCCCGTGCCATCCGGTCGACGAGGATCGACAGGTGCAGCTCACCCATCCCGCCGATGACGGTCTGGCCGGTCTGCGGATCGGTCCGTACGACGAAGGACGGGTCCTCCGCGGCGAGCCGCTGGAGCGCCGACGGGAGCCGCTCTTCGTCCGCCCTCGACCGGGGGCGTACGGCCGCCTCGATGACCGGCTCCGGCAGGTCCATGGACTCCAGGACCACCGGGCGCCGCTCGTCGCACAGCGTGTCGCCGGTCGTGGTGCCCTTCAGCCCCATGAGGACGACGATGTCGCCCGCGCCCGCCGAGTCCAGCTCCTGGCGCCTGGCCCCGTACATCCGGAAGATGCGGCCGATCCGCTCCTTCTGTCCGCTGACGGAGTTGAGCACCGTCATGCCCGGTTTCAGCCGGCCGGAGTAGATCCGGGCGAACGCCAGCGCGCCCAGGTGCCGGTCGGTCACGATCTTGAACGCCAGGGCGGCCGGTGGCTCGTCGTCGGACGGCGCGATCCGGCCGCTCCGTTCGACGTCGAGGACCTCGACGTCGAGCGGTGACGGCAGGTAGCGCACGACCGCGTCGAGCAGGGGCTGGACGCCCTTGTTCTTGAACGCGGTGCCGCAGAGCACCGGCGTGACCGTGACGTCCGCCGACGTGCCGGAGGCGATGGTGATCCGCCGGATCGCCGCGTGCAGGCGCTCCTCGGACGGCTCGCGCCCTTCGGCGTACAGCCGCATCATCTCCTCGTCGTGCTCGGCGACCGTCTCCAGCAGCCGGTCGCGCCACTGCCGGGCGGCCTCGGCGTACGCGGCCGGGATGCCGGTGACCTCGTACGCCTCACCGAGGCGCGCCTCGGCGTGCCAGACGCAGGCCTTCATCCCGACCAGGTCGACGACGCCCGTGAAGGCAGCCTCGGCTCCGATCGGCAACTGCAGGACCAGCGGCACCGCCCCGAGCCGGTCGACGATCGTGTCGACGCAGGCGTGGAAGTCGGCGCCCGCGCGGTCGAGCTTGTTGACGAAGCAGATCCGCGGCACGCCGTACCGGTCGGCCTGGCGCCAGACGGTCTCGGACTGCGGCTCCACGCCCGCGACCCCGTCGAACACCGCCACGGCGCCGTCGAGCACCCGCAGGCAGCGCTCCACCTCGACGGTGAAGTCGACGTGCCCGGGGGTGTCGATGATGGTGACGGCGTGGTCGGCACCGTCGACCGTCCAGTGACAGGTGGTCGCGGCGGACGTGATCGTGATGCCGTGTTCGCGCTCCTGCTCGGTGTGGTCCATCAGCGTGTCGCCGTCGTGGACCTCGCCGATCCGGTACGCGACGCCGGTGTAGTAGAGGATCCGCTCGGTGGTCGTCGTCTTGCCCGCATCGATGTGGGCCATGATCCCGATGTTGCGGACCGCGGCCAGATCCAGACGAGTCGTGGTGGCCATGGGCTTTGATCCCTTCTGCGCTCGATGGGTGAACGACGACCGGTCGTACTGCGGCCCAAGTATCAAGTCGCGGCTCCCGCCACCGCACGTCATTTTCCCGGGCCGTGTGCAATCGCCCGTTGATTGTCTTATTGGCGGCTTTGGCGTCGTTCGCCCAAAATTCGACTGCGCGCCCCTCCACGGCAAACCGCGCTCCCTAGGGTCCTCCTGCTGAAGATCGATCAGAGGAGACCGACATGCGCAGGAGCCCCGCAGTCCGGGGTCGCGGGATCAGGAAGTCTTTCGGCGATGTGGTCGCACTCGACGGCGTCGACCTCGACGTGGCAAGCGGGCAGGTCCACGGCCTGGTCGGCCCGAACGGCGCGGGCAAGACGACGCTCCTCGGTCTCCTGCTGGGCCTGGCGGTCGCCGACAGCGGCCGGCTGGAGATCCTGGGTACGACGGTCGGGCGGACGCTCGCCGTCCCCGACGGCGTCTCCGGCTTCGTGGACGGGCCGGGCCTCTACCCGTCGCTCACCGCGCGGCAGAACCTCTCGGCCCTGGCCGCACTGCGCGGGCACGAGACCGGTCAGGCCGCACGCGTCGGCGAGGCGCTGGAGCAGGTCGGGCTCACCGACGTCGCCGACGACCGCCTCCGGGGCTTCTCTCTCGGCATGCGCCAGCGGCTCGGGCTCGCCGCCGCGCTGCTGACCGAACCGCGGCTGCTCGTGCTCGACGAGCCGGCCAACGGCCTGGACCCCGCCGGCAAGCACCACGTGCACCGCGTCATCACCGGGCTCGCCGCGGCCGGGACCGCGGTGGTCCTGTCCAGCCACCGGATGGACGACCTCGCCGCGCTGTGCTCGGAGGTCACCCTCCTCGCCACCGGGCGGGTCGTGTTCTCCGGGCCGGTGGGCAAGCTCGCCGCCGAGAGCGGCGAGCTCGACTACCGGGTGCGCACCTCTGACCCGGCCGAGGCTCATCGGGTGGCGCTGGAGACGCCCGGACTCCAGGTCAAGTCCGACCGCGACCCCGCCGAGCGGCCGGACACCGACGTGCTCGTGGTCCGCGGGCCGGTGCCCGTTCTCGACGACCTGGTGGTGCGGCTCGTACGGGCCGACGTGGCGGTACGGGAACTGGCGCCCGTCGTGTCGCCGCTCGAGGCCGCGTTCCTGGCCATGACCGGGCAGACCGATGAGGAGAACAAGTGACCGAGCGAAGCGAGGGCACCGGAAAACACAGCGACTTTGTCATGAGGCTGACGAAGGAGGCCTCATGACGACTGTGGCCGCGCCGCCCAGGGTCGAGGCCCAGCCGGCGCCGGTGCTGCGCGGGTACCGGTTCGAGCTGGTCAAGCTGCTGTCGCAGTGGCGGATCCGGGTGCTGCTGCTCGCCTGCTGGATCGCCCCCGCGGTGTTCGTGGTCGCGGTGAGCCTGCAGAGCACGCTCCCCAGCGACACGGTGTTCGGCCGCTGGATGCACGCCACCGGCTGGGCGGGGGCCCTGGTCGTACTGGACTTCTCCCGCAGCTGGGCGCTCCCGCTGCTGACCGCCCTGGTCGCCGGCGACGTCTTCGCGACCGAGGACCGGCTGGGCACCTGGCGCCACCTCCTCGTGGCGGTCCGCTCGCCGCGCCGGATCTTCGTGGCGAAGGGCCTCGCCACCCTCACCGTGCTCCTGGTGCTGGTGGCCGGGCTGGCGGTGTCGGGCATCGCCGGCGGTCTGGCCGCGGTCGGCGACCACCCGCTCGTCGGCCTGGACGGGCATCTCCTCAGTCCGGGGGGCGCGGCCGGCACGGTCCTGCTCTCGTGGGCCTGCGTGCTGGCGCCGACGCTGGCGTTCGCCGGGGTCGGCCTCCTCGGCTCGGTCGCCCTGGGCCGCTCGACGATGGGCCTGTTGATGCCCGCGCTCCTCGCCTTCGCGCTCCAGCTCACGCAGCTGCTTCCGCTGCCGGTGCCGATACGGCTGGCCCTGCCGAGCCACGCCTTCCTCGCCTGGCGCGGGCTGTTCACCAGCCCGGCGCAGACGGGGCCCCTTCTCATCGGCATCGTGGTGAGCCTGGCGTGGGCGATCGTCGCGACCGCGCTGGCCTACCACCTGTTCCTGCGCCGCGGCTTCACCGACCTGGCGTACGACGGGTCGGGCCGGCGCGTCCTCGTCGCGGGGGCGCTTCCGCTGGCCGCTCTGGTCGGCCTCACCGCCGTACTGCTCGCCGTCGTGACCCCGGCCAAGGGCTCCGGGATCGAGCAGGCCAAGCTGCAGCGCTCGCTCGCCACGGTGTACGCCCACCTGTACCGCGTGCAGACGCGGGAGCTCCATCGTCCCGACGTCACCGAGGCGCAGCTCGCGGCCACCGCGTCCTGCGACAAGGGCGGCGACCGGGTCCTCGACCAGGGGCCGGGCAACGACTGGCGCTGTGTCGTGTCCTGGCACCTTCCCGGCACGGCCGCCGTCGGCCAGGCCATCTATCAGCTCGACGTCACCGCGGACGGGCGGTACGTCGCGGACGGAGACGGACCGAAGGAGGTGAACGGCTACTTCCCGGTGCGCACCGAGACCGGTGACGCACCCAATCCCCTGTGGCAGTTCGACGGGAACGTCGATCTGCTCGCAAGCACGAAGGATTAACTCATGCACGTTACGCGCCAGCGCGTCGCGAAGTCCCGTCGTAGATTCTTCGAAAGACGCACCGGCCGGCGGATCCACACGGTGGCGGCCGGCACCGCTGCTCTCGCCGTCGCCAGCGGGAGCATCGCCTACGCCTCCACCACGGGGTTCGGCACCGACCAGGTCGGCCAGACCACCAAAAAGGGCCAGGTCGTCTCCGGCGACCAGTACATCGACCCCATCGGCGAGCGCCTCGTCATCAACAACGGCAAGATCATGTCGTCCACGCTCAGCCCGGACGGCACCCACGTCGCGGCCTCGGTCACCGACGGCGGCATGGCGCTCGCCATCGTGGACGTGAAGAACTGGAAGGTGCAGCAGCTCGTCGGCAACAACGCGGCGGCGAACCTCAAGATCAGCGGCAACGACGTGGGCCAGGAAGGCCCCACGTACTCGCCCGACGGTTCGCAGCTGTGGCTGGGCCAGACCGACGGCTACACCAAGTTCACCGTGAACGCGGACGGCACGCTCGCCAACCCCGTCGCCGTCAAGATCCCGGCGGACGGGGCCAAGCACGCGCTGGTGGCTCAGGCGGTGTTCTCGCCCGACGGCAAGACCGTGTACTCCGCCGTCAACGGCCAGAACCGCGTGGTCGCCATCGACGCGGCGACCGGGGCCGTCCAGCAGAGCTGGGCCGTGGGCAACGCCCCGCGCGGCGTGGCGCTCGTCGGCGGCAAGCTGTACGTCAGCAACGAGGGCGGCCGCCCGGCCAAGCCCGGCGACACCACGATCAACTCCTACGGCACCCAGGTGCCGGCCGACCCGAAGACCGGTGCCACCACCACCGGCACGGTCAGCGTCATCGACCCGGCGAACCCCGCTGCCGCCGCCGCGAGCATCGACGTCGGCCTGCACCCGACCGCCCTGTACGCCAAGAACGGGGCGCTGTTCGTCACCAACACGGCCACCAACAACGTGTCCGTCATCGACACCGCCAAGAACAAGGTCGTCCAGACCATCGCCACCCAGCCGTGGCCGGAGGCGTCGGTGGGCTACGAGCCCGACGCGGCCACGCTCACGAAGGACGGTCACCTGCTGGTGACGCTCGGCCGCGCCAACGCGGTCGCCGTCTACCGGTACACGAAGCCGCTGGAGCCGGTCAGCTACGTCGGCCTGCTCCCGACCGACTACTTCCCCGCGGAGATCACCACTGTCGGCGACGACGTGCTGGTCTCCAACACCCGTGGCATCGACGCCCGCCGTACGCCGCCCGCCAACAGCGCCGGACACGGCACCCACGACACCACGTCCAGCCTGCAGCGGTTCAAACTGCCGAGCGACAAGGTCATCCGGTCCTACACGGCCAAGGTCTTCGCGCAGAACGGCTGGGGCAAGAACGACGTCAAGCTGGCCAACGGCCGCTCCGCGCACGCGGTGGCGGTCCCGCAGCGGCTCGGCGACCCCTCGACGATCAAGCACGTCTTCATGCTCGTCAAGGAGAACCGGACCTACGACCAGCTCTTCGGCGACATCGCGAAGGGCAACGGCGACCCGACGCTGGCCCAGTACGGCGAGAACGTGACGCCGAACCAGCACGCGCTGACCGAGCAGTTCGGGCTGTACGACAACACGTACGACATCGGCACGAACTCCGCCGAGGGTCACAACTGGCTGATGCAGGCCGACGACCCGGAGTACACCGAGTCCTCGGCCGGTGAGTACCTGCGCAGCTACGACACCGAGGACGACGCTCTCGGCCACCAGCGGACCGGCTTCATCTGGTCCGGTGCGCAGGCGGCGGGCAAGACCGTACGGGACTTCGGTGAGTTCCAGCAGTTCCTGACCAAGCCGGCCGGCGCGACCTGGCAGAACCTGTACTGCGACACCAAGACCATGGCGGCGAACCCCGCGCAGGACACCGCCTACCCGATGAACTCCTACTCGCCGATCCCGTCACTGAACAACGTGTCGGTGCACGGCTTCCCGAAGTTCGACACCAGCGTCCCGGACATCTACCGGTACGAGATCTGGAAGCGTGACTTCGAGAAGAACGGCCCGGCGAACCTCAACATGTTCTGGCTCTCCAGCGACCACACCGGTGGTCCGCCGAACGGGGCCGCTCAGGTCGCGGACAACGACCTGGCCGTCGGCAAGATCGTCGACGAGATCTCGCACAGCAAGTACTGGAAGGACTCCGCGATCTTCGTGGTCGAGGACGACTCCCAGGCCGGCACCGACCACGTCGACGGCCACCGCGCCCCGATCCAGATCATCAGCCCCTGGGCCCAGCACGGCACCGTCGACAATCACTACTACTCGCAGATCACGATGATCCGCACGATCGAGCAGATCCTCGGGGTCCACCCGATGAACCAGAAGGACAGCGCCGCCACGCCGATGAGCGCCGCCTTCACCAACAAGCCCGACTACAAACCGTTCACCGCGCTGCCCAACCGGACATCGCTGACCCTGGGCCTTTCCACCCTGCCGACCTGTGGCGCGGACACCCCCGCGGCGCAGGACCCGAAGGCCGCGGCCGCGCCGACGACGGCGGCCGTGCCGAAGGCCGAGCAGCAGGTGGCGGCGCAGTGGCAGGCATGGAAGGCCAAGCAGCCCTTCTCCGCGCCCAACGCCAAGGCCGACTCCGCCAACCCCGAGCAGATGAACCACTTCTCGTGGTACGAGGCTCACGGGTGGAAGAAGCCGTACCCGGGTGAGAGCAAGATCTACGCGCCGGACAAGGTGCCCGGCGCCTACATCCCGTCGTCGGACACCGACTGACGCGGGACTGATCACCTAAGGAGGCCCCTGGCCGGCGTCACCGCCGGCCAGGGGTCTCTTTTCGTGTCAGGAGACCCGGAACGCCCGCCGGTAGGCGCCCGGGGTCGTGCCCACCTGGGCGCGGAAACGGCGGCGCAGGTTGACCGCCGAGCCGAGACCGACGCGGCCGGCGATCGCCTCCACCGGCAGGTCCGTCTCCTCCAGCAGGGTGCGCGCCTCGGCCACCCGGCGGGACAGCAGCCACGCGCCCGGGCTCGTACCGAGCCGGTCGTCGAAGCGCCGCGCCAGCGTACGAGGCGAGACGCCGAGGTGCGCGGCCAGGTCGTCCACGGACAACGGCGTCCCGAGGCGCGCGCCCGCCCACTCGAGGAGACCGCCGAGCGCGTCCCCGGGCGGCGGAGGCGGCGCGTACTGCGCCTGACCTCCCTCACGGTGCGGCGGCATCACCATGTGCCGGGCGACGAGGGCGGCGTGCGCGGCCCCGTGGTCCTTGCGGACGAGGTGCAGGCACAGGTCCATGCCCGCGCCCGCACCGGCGCTGGTCGCGACGTCGCCGTGGTCCACGTACAGCACGTCCGGTTCCACCCGCACCGCGGGGAACTCGCGCCGCAGTCGCTCGGCACGCGCCCAGTGCGTGGTGGCCGAGCGGCCGTCGAGCAGTCCCGTACGGGCCAGCGCGAACACCCCGGAGCAGATCGTGACGAGCCGCGCCCCACGGGCGTGCGCCCGCAGCAGCGCACGGCGCACGCCGGCGGAGAGCGGCACCTCCACCGGCGCCCAGCCGGGGATGAGCACGGTGTCCGCGGCCGCGAGCGCCGAGAGCCCCAGCGGCACGGACATCCCGTACCCGGCCGACGTCGGCACCGTGCCGGGCGTCTCCGTGCACACCTGGAACTCGTAGTGCTGCGGCACCCCGTCCCGTACCGTGCCGAAGACCTCGGCGGCACAGCCGAGCTCGAACGTCGACTGCACCGGCCGCACCAGGGCCACCACGCGATGCATGGCAGGAAAATACCCCATGGTGTCATTGCAGACGGTGTCGCTTCCTGACCCGCGCGCGGCACGGTGGATGGCATGCAATCCGAGATCCTCGCCCAGTCGGGCTACACCTCCGTTTCCGTCAGCGAGTCCCCGGTCCGCGAACTCTTCCCGGGCATCCGGCTGCGCCCACTGTGGAAGGGCCCGACCGGCGCGCACGCCAACGTGCTGGAGATGGACCCGGGCACGTCATGGCCGCACCGCGACGTCCACGAGCCCGGCCCGGAGGAGGTCTACGTGCTGACGGGAACGTTCAACGACGGCGCCCGCGACCACCCGCCGGGAACGTTTTTGCACGCCCCGGCCGGAACCTGGCACGTGCCGTCCAGCACAACGGGCTGCACGCTGTTCCTCTTCTACCCGGAGGGCTAGTGCCGCACTTTACGCCGGCCGTTGATCCACATCGATGGTGATCACAACCTCATCGCCCAGAGAAGGTTCGACGCGGCAGTGCAGACTCAGGTCGACGATGCGACCGTCACGCGGGCGCCTTATCCCTGGTACAGGTCGATGTGGTTGCCGGCCGGATCCTTCACGGTTGATGACCGTGGCTTCCACGGTTTGTCGGCCGGCGCTTCGATTTCGACGGCTCCGGCGGTGAGTGCCCGTGCGTGCGCGGTGTCGACGTCGTCGACGAGCAGTCCGAACTTGGCCGGCCCGCCGGGCCAGGGGTGCTGTTTCTGGTCGGCCACCGTCACGAGGAAGAAGTCGTCGTCAGGGTAGCCGCCGAACTGAAAAGAGCTGATCTCTTCGTGGTAGGCGGCGTCGAAGGCGTCGCGGTAGAACGCGATCAAGGTGGGCAGGTCGTCGGTCACTATGGTGACCTGGGCGATGCGACGGGTCTTCACCGGCAACCCCTTCTCAAGGTAGCGCTCGACGTTTTCGATGAGCTGCGCCAGCGAGTCGGCTCTGGCGCGCAGGCGTTCATGGTGCTCGCTGAGTACGGCCTCGACGCCGCGTTCCCGAACCGTTCGCATCGCGTCGACGGGTACCTGGAGACGTCGCAACGCCGCGTACAGACGCGCCTCGCCGACCTGGTCGGGCCGGTACCGGCGGTATTTGGTGTCGGGGTCGACATAGGCGGGCGTCAGCAGCCCGACCTCGTCGTAGTGTCGCAACGCGGTGATCGACAGGCCGGTGACGAGCGAGAAGCTTCCGATGCTCAGCACGCGACCATTCTGCGAGTCTCGCGCCACCTGAGAGTCAAAAAGGTCACCGGAGGTGGGAGGCCTCAGGGCCCCTGCTTCCGGTATCGGCCGGGGGCGACGCCGAAGGCTCGTTTGAACGCGTTGGCGAACGCGAACTCCGATCCGTAGCCGACTCGGGTCGCCACCGCGCTCAGGGGGAGGTCGGAGTCGCGCAGGAGTCCGGCCGCCGTGGTCATCCGCCACCAGGTCAGGTAGGCCAGGGGCGGCCGGCCGACCAGCGCGGTGAACCGCCGGGAGAACGCCGCGCGGGACATTCCCGCCCGTGCCCCCAGTTCCTCGACCGTCCACGGCCGGGCCGGGTCGTCGTGGATGCCGTCCAGTGCCGCCATGATGCGCGGGTCGCGGAGTGCCGCGGTCCAGCCGGTCGCCGCGTGGCCCTCCGGCTGTTCGTCCAGCCAGCCGCGCACCATGTAGACCAGCAGCGCGTCGAGGAGTGACGGCAGGACGGCGTCCGCCCCCGGGCGGCGTCGTTCGAGTTCGGTTCCGAGCAGGTCGATCGCGGCGCGCAACGACGGATGGCGTCCGACGCGCGACGGCAGGTGGACGATCTCCGGAAGCTCGTCCAGCAGGGGATGCCGCCGGGTCCGGTCGATCAGGTAGGCGCCGCAGAGCAGCACGACGGAGTCGGGGCCGTCCGGCGGAAGCCGATCCTCCATCTCGGTCAGCGCGGTGACCGGAGGGTCGGCCGGCGGATCGGAGAGGCCGTCGGCGAGTTGGTGCGCGCTGCCGTGCGGCAGGAACACCGCGTCGCCCGTACCGAGCGCGATCGGCGAGCCGCCCTCGGAGGTCAGCCGGCACGCTCCCTGCAGGACCACGTGGAAGCCCGCTCCCGCGAACGACGAGTGGCGTACGGCCCACCGGCCGCGCCTCCCGGTGCGCGCCGAATGCGGCCTGCCCAACCGCATCGCGGTGATCGCGTCACTCAGCACGTCCATGAACGCCAGCGTATCGCCAGACGATCGCAGTGAGACGCACGCTTATGAACAGAGCACTATCGAGCATTGAGCGTCTTGGCACAGGACTCATAGCGTCGAACTCATCCGAGCCGCGAGGAGCAGATCCATGAAGATCGCCGTCTATGGGGCGAACGGCTATACCGGAAGACTCGTCGTCGCCGAGCTGGCCCGGCGAGGCATCGACCTCGTGCTGGTGGGGCGCGACATCGAACGCCTCCGCAAGACCGCGGCCGGAACCGAGACACGCGCCGCCGGAGTCGACGACACCGCCGCGCTCGCCGGCGCATTTCACGGCTGCGACGCGGTGATCAACTGCGCGGGCCCGTTCAGCGTGTCCGGTGAGGCGGTCGTACGGGCCGCGATCAGGGCCGGCCGTCACTACGTGGACATCTCCGGCGAACAGCTCTACCTGAAGCGGATCCACGACACGTTCGCGCAGGAGGCCACGGAGGCCGGCGTGACGGTGGTACCCGGCGTGAACGACGACGGCCTGCCCAGCGACCTGATCGCGCACCTCGCGGCCCGGCGGGTCTCGCCGGTCGCCGAGCTGGTCATCGCCCTGGACCTGGCGCGCAGCGGCGCCTCACCGTCTCGCGGCACGCTGCGCTCCGCGCTCGCGAACATCGACACGTTCACCGGCGGCGGCCTCACCTACCGCGACGGCGACTGGCGCCCGGACGTCCCCGCTCTCCGTACGTCGATCGTCTTCCCCGGTGGTACGGGACCGGCTCCGGTCGCCCGGTTCCCCCTGCCCGGCGTCGTCACCGTTCCCCGGCACGTGTCCGCTCGGCACGTCGAGGGGGTGGTCCGGACGGAGCTGGTGGCCGCCTTCTCCGCGGTCACCCCCGAGGTGGTGGACAGCGTGCCCGACGGGCCGTCCGAGGACGACCGCCGCGCCGGGCGGTGGACCGTCCTGGCCGAAGCCACCGGCCAGGACGGGCGCTCGGCCCGTGGCGTGGTGTCGGGCCCGGACACGTACGGCTCCACCGCGGTCATCGCGGTCGAGAGCGCCCGCCGCCTCGTCGCCGACGGAGCCGAGCCCGGCGTGCTCGCCCCCGCCCAGGTCTATGACCCGATCGGCTTCCTCGACTTCCTCACCGAGCACGGCGCCACCTGGACCGTCGAGGTAGGACCGGCGCCTCGTACGGGCCCCTGACGTCAGGCCCGAACGTCGCCGTGGGCGCGGAGGGCTGCGATCAGCCACTCGAAGCTCGGTACGGCCGCCGGCTGCGGCGGGTGGCCGTTGACGATCGCCAGGAGCTGCCAGTACCGCTCCACCCGGGCGTCGACGAACGTCTCGAGCTGCTCGAGTATCCGGGCGCGCTGCGCGGCCGTGGTGTCCGGGGCGACGATGCGGTCGAGTACGGTCCGGGCCTGAGCGGAGCCGGGTGCGACTCCCTCCGCCAACGCCCCGCCCGCGTGTTCCACGACCGCGTGGTGGTCCGGGCCGTACTCCAGTTCGTCGGCGCCCCGGCCGGCCACCGCCATGGCGCGCACCCGGCGTCGGAAGTCCTCGTCCGCGACGAGTTCGCCGAGCTCGATCCACGCGTCCACCTGTTCGGGCGCCGGGTCGTCCGGCAGGTCCGCGGGCAGCCGCCGCATGCTGTCGGCGATCCCCATCGCGGGGGCGTCGGGATCGACGCCCGCCACGACGTACTGGACGAAGTCATCGATGATCTGCTGCCGCTCCCGGGCGGACATCTGGGCCAGCTTGTGCATCAGCAACGTCTCCTCAATCGTGTTCGCGCGCTCGGCGACGGTGCTGAGCACCGCCCGGCGCAACCGCAGCGTCCTGATCTCCGCGTCCAGGGCGGCGACGTGCGCCGACGCCACCTCGCTCACGGTGACGCTCCTGGACAGGACCGCCTCCACCACGTCCAGCCCGAGCCCCAGTTCGCGGAGGGTACGGACCAGCTCCAGCCGGGCCACCGACCCGGCGTCGTAGAGGCGATAACCGCCCGCGGACCGGCCGGCCGGCGGAACCAGCCCCGCATCGGACCAGAACCGGATCGTCCGCGCCGGCAGCCCACACCTCTCGGCCAGCTGCCCGATCGTGAACAGCCCCGCGTTCGTGCTCATGAGGACGACTGTGCACCTTCCACCCGCTGGAACCTCAAGCCCGGCCCCCCGGCCGCGGATGGGGGCGTCAGACGCGCTTGCGGTGCCGGAACCATTCGGCGCGGAGCTCCTCGAACGGCTTGCGCAGAGACCCGGGCGTATTGGGCGGCGCCATGTCGTAGCCGGACAAACGAGACAGGAGGGGGTTGGCGCCCAGCCCGGGGTCGACGGCGTTGGTCGGGCACACGAGCGCCGAGCGGCCCACCCCATCGGACCAGACCCGCACCCGCCAGACCCGGAACCCGGGATGGACGGTCACACGCTCGATCTTCGTCCAGGGAATCCGGTGCCGCTTGAACGATGACACCAGTTCGACGCCGGAATCGTCCATGACCACGCGGCCGCGGAGTGCGGCGGCGATGAACACGGTCACGCCGAGAAGCAGCAGCACGAGGAGAAGCACGCCAAGACGCCGGCCGATCGAATGGTCCGGCAGATCGTCGGTGATGAGAAGCCACGCGACCTGGCCGCACATCGCGGCGAACGCCGCGACACCGAAGACCAGTAATCCGACCGTACGGCGACAACGAAGCGTACGAGGCTCTGACATGGCGGTGGATGTTAACGCATACCGACCCCGTCCCCCACAGAGCGGCCGTGTGTCCTAATCAAGGTGGCGTAGCCCCGGCCAGATCTGTGCCCAGTCGCCGTGTGGTCGCCGGCACAGGTAGATCGCCGCGTGTTGGGCGGTTTCCTCGTTCACGATGCCGCCGGGCATGGTGATGGGCTCGATCTCCTGCACGTCGGACCAGGACCGGCGCAGGTAGGCGGCGCGGAACTCGCCCACGCACAGCACGGTGTCCGGCGTCGTGCCCGAGGGCGGTCCCCACAGCAGGTAGCCGTTGTGTCCGCTGGATACGGGCAACCGCAGGCCCGCGTCCGGGCCGAGGACGGTCAGCGCCCCGGCTTCGCCGTAGTTGCTGGTGAAGATGCCGGCGCCGGGCGGAAGGGTCTTGGCCACCTCCGTGACCTGGCGGACGAAGGCGGGCCAGCCGTACGTCTCCACCGGCTGGGCGTTGACCGAGCGGAGCGCGTTCTCCGCGCGCAGCGGCAGCACGGGCAGGCCGATCAGCAGCGCGAACACCCCGGACATGGTGATCGCGACCGGCCACCGCCAGCGCGGCCGGGCGGCCGGGGTCGCGGCCCCGGTGGTTCGGGCTTCGACCCACACCCCACCGGCCGCGAACAATCCGATCAGGGCAGGCGCCGGGTAGTAGACCTTGCCACCGCTGGCGGTGAACACGACCACCGCGGTCGCCGCGACGACGAGCACCCATCGGTGGTCGCGGCCGGCGGCCGAACCCAGCCAGCGGATACCGAAGATCCACAACAGGACCAGCGGCGGGCCGGCCAGGACCAGCGCCAGCTCGGGAAGATGCGCCAGGGAGCCGAGGGGGCCGCCCTCCGAGGCCGAGAGCGTGGCGCCCATGCGGAACTGCGCCCACCCGTGCCGCGCGTTCCACACCACATTCGGCGCGACCATCAGCACCGCCAGGGCACCGGCCAGCCACGGCCCGGAAGTACGCAGCACGGCACGGTGAGACAGCAGCACCCCGACGGTGATGCCCAGCACCAGCACCCCGATGGTGTCCTTGTTCTCCAACCCGATTCCGGCCATCGCCCCGGCCGGCAGCCAGGCGCGCACCGTGCCCAGCCGTACGGCTCTTGCCGTCATGACGAACACGGCGGCCCAGGCCACCTGGTCGGTGACGGTCGTGCCGAACAGCAGCGCGGCGGCGACGAACGCGGGGCAGGCCGCGACCGCCGCGGCGGCGATGGTCTGGGCCCGAGCCCGGCCTCCGAACTCGGCGGCCAGGGCGGCGACCAGCAGGATGCAGCCCAGTTGAGCGGCGACCGCGAGCAGCCGCAGCGGCAGCACCCCGCCGGGCAGGTCGGCGGCCAGCCGCGCCAGCAGCGGCGTCAGCGGCGGCTGGTCCGGGTACCCCCAGGCCAGGTGCCGGCCGGAGATCACGTAGTAGAACTCGTCACGGTGCCAGCCGAACCGGGTCGCCACCGCCAGGTGTACGGCGCCGGCCACGGCCACCACGGCCAGCACCGGTCGCCACGCCAGTGGCGCTGCCCGCCTCGCGTCGGGCTCGCTCGAGCCGGACGCCGTTCGCGCGCCGGCCGGCGCGGATGCTGCACTCTCAGACACGGCTTCTCGTCTTTCCGGATCAGGTCGGTTCGGTGTCCACGTCCGGGGCGGGGAGGAACGCGGCGAGCAGGAGGTGGCGGACGGTTCGACGGCAGGCGTCGCCGTCGAGCATCGCCGAGTCCGGATCGTCGATTCGATGCCAGGCGAACCAGGCGACGGTCTCGGTGATGAAACGCGCCGCCGCCGGCACGTCGGGAACCGGGCGCAGTGCACCGGACTGGATGTGCCGGCGCAGGTAGTCGCCAAGAGTGGCCAGCAGCGTCCTACGACGCTGTATGAAGTAGTGCTGTGCGAGTTCCGGCAGGTCGGGGGCGCACCGCTCGATCAGGGCCAGCAGTCGCCGGTTGCGTTCGACGAACTCGTACAGCTCGTCGATGATGGCGCCGAACTCTTCGGCGACCGACTCGTGTCGCCGCCGTCCGTCGGCCGCCGCGGTCAACCGGGAGAAACCGCTGTGGTCGGCGGCCCCGGTGTCGACCACGGCCACGATCTCCTCCGGCGCCGGCGTGGCCACCGGAATCTCCAGGCCGGCCAGCGACTCCGGGCGGGCCAGGCGCAACAGAGCCAGGTACAGCAGAGCCGCCTTGCTCCTGGCGTAGGTGTACACCGCACCGTGGCTCATGTTGAGGGCCGCGGACACGTCGGAGATCCCGGCCCCTCGGTAGCCCTTGGCCATGAACACCCGCGCCGCCGCTTCGGCTATCTCCTCGACCGGCCGCGCCGGCACCCTACCTCGCACCCGCCCGATTATTGACTGACCAAGTCAGTCAGTCAAATGCCCTGATACGCCGGGTGAGACGTCCGGGGCCCCGGCTAGGTGGATCGACGCCGGCTTGGCCGCGGCCAAGCGGGTCACCGGCCGGGTCGTCGTCTACGTCGCCCCGCCACCGTTCCACCGTGACCGAACTCGGGGCTAACGCATTCCGATATGGGTATATGATTCCTGCCATGGCACGAGCAGCGACGACGTCGGACGTCTTCAACGCGATCGCCGAGCCGCAGCGCCGGGAGATCCTGGTGCTGCTGCGGGCGGGTGAACGGCCGGTGACCGAGTTGGCCCGGGAGCTGGGGATGACCCAGCCGGGGGCGTCCAAGCATCTGCGGGTGCTCCGGGAGGTGGGGCTGGTGCGGGACCGCAAGGCGGGCAAGCAGCGCCTGTACGGCCTTGACGCCCGCGGGCTGCGGCCGGTTCACGAGTGGACCGGCGGGTTCGAGCGGTTCTGGGACGAGAGCTTCGACCGGCTGGACGCGTACGTGCAGGACCTGAAGCAGGAAAGGCAGGAGGGGTAGCCGATGAGCGAGACAGGACGAGGAACGCCGGCGCAGTCCGCGACGGCCGACCGCGAGATCGTGATCTCCCGGGCCATCGACGCACCGCGGGAGCTGGTGTTCGAGGCGTTCACCGAGGTGCGGCACCTGTCGCGGTGGTGGGGGCCGGAGGGTTTCAGCACCACCACGCGGGCGTTCGAGTTCCGCGTCGGCGGGGTGTGGGACTTCGTGATGCACGGACCGGACGGGACGGACTACCAGGAATGGATCTCCTGGACCGAGATCACCCCGCCGGAGCGGATCGCGCTGCTGCACGGTGAGTCCCGCACCGACCCGAACGCCTTCGAGTCGGTCCTGACGTTCGCCTCCGAAGGCGCGGCGACCCGGATCGAGATGCGCACGGTGTTCCCCACTAAGGAGCTGCGCGACGAGGCTGCCGAGAATTACCACGCGATCGAGGCCGGCCGGCAGACCCTGAGCAGCCTGGCGGCCTACGTCACCGACCTCGCGCGGAAGGGAGTTGAGGGCTGATGGCCGGGAAGGTGTTCTTCAGCGTGTCGATGTCGCTGGACGGGTTCATCGCGCCCGGCTCGCTCGGGGAACTGATGGGGCGGCAGTGGATGGAACTGCAGCGGTGGATCTTCCCGCAGCGGTTCTTCCGGGAGAACCTGGGGCTTGGCGAGGGCGGCGAGGAGGGGCGCGACAACGACATCGTGCGGGAGACGTTCGAGCGCACCGGCGCGAGCGTGATGGGCAAGCGCATGTTCGACGCCGGCGAGCGGATGTGGCCGGAGGAGGCGCCGTTCCACACGCCGGTCTTCGTCGTGACGCACGAGAAGCGCGACCCCTGGGAGCGGCCGGGTGGAACCACATTCCACTTCGTCAACGACGGCATCGAGACGGCGCTCGACCAGGCCCGCGAGGCCGCCGGCGACCGTGACGTCCGCATCGCGGGCGGCGGCGCGACGATCCTGGAGTACGTGAACGCCGGCCTGATCGACGAGTTCACGATCGCGCTCTCGCCCGTGCTGTTCGGCTCCGGAATCCGCCTGTTCGAAGGCGTGGACGCGGGCCGCGTGGCCCTGGAGCCGGTCGGCGCGGAGCCGACGCGGCGGGTGACCCACCTGACCTACGCGGTCCGGGAGCGGTAACCGTCCCGACCCCGGCGGCAGAACCCGGAAAATCACGCAGGAGGGGAGCCGATGGATATCGGCTACCCTCCTGAGGCGGGCGCTCATGCCGAGGATGCGGTATGCCCCCGGAGCTTGATGGCGGCGATGAGAAGGGCCAAGCCGGCACCGATGCTCAGCGCATGCTCGATCACCGCGACAACGGGGTATTCGGCCGTCACGTAGTCGCCGGGTCGGATGACGGCCAGCGGAAGCTTCCAGCAGCTCCAGGCGAACAGCGACCCTGAGGCCGCGAATACCGACGTCATCGGAATCCACAGCGGCAGGCCGGCCGGACGTCGACGAGCGAACACCAGCATGTTCGAGCCGCCGATCAGGGCCCATAGTCCCGAGTTCACGTTCAACAGCCGCCCGTTGAGGTCCCACTGGTCGCGATGAGAGGGGTCCAGGCCGATCGTTCCGCCGAACCCCCAATACGACCAGAGCAAGCCCAGCATCACGGCCGCGAGCATCCCCGCCCAGGCCCATCGTGATGCGCTCAACCGGAGCTGTCCGACGCGCCCCAGGAAATGGTTCGGCCACCTCTCCCTCAGATAGATCGGAAGAGCCACGGCCAGCCCTACCGCCATCCCGGCGAAGCCGATGGCGATGAAGACCATCTCCCACCCTGGCACCGAGCCGGAACCACCGGACTGGTCGCCGCCTCGGTCGACGCCGGCCGCGTCCAGGACCGTACTGATCACCATGTAGGGCAGCATCGGAACCAGGAAGCCGGCGCCCACCCAGGAAATGAGGACCACGGGAAGCGCGGGCAGCCGCCGCCCCCATCGCTGGGCCAACGCCAGTCCCAGCATGACCCCGACCGCGGACATCCCCACGGTGACGGCGTTGAGCCCCACCCAGCCGGCGGTACCGGCGTCCGGCGGTCCATGCCCGACCAACGCGGCCGCGATCCAAATGACCTTGACCAACAGATAGAGCGACATGGTCAGCGCGGCCGCATGGCCCGCCAGCCTGCGTGCGGCGCTCCACCGCGCGCCGACGATGCCGGCGGACGGCCGCCCCTCCAGGCCGGATTTCACCTGCGTCATTCGACCCCACCTTTCGCACACCGATGCGCGACGTGGGCGATCCTTCCGCCGGCCACCCGCGCGCGGATCCCGCCGAGGGGCGAACATCTCTCAGGCGTCTCCCCACAACGCGCGGTCGCACGATCACCCGCTAGAGGGAGGACCCACCATTCGCGCTGAACAGCGCCCGTCGCACTGGTGGAGATCACTTATTCGAGCGTGCGCTGTTCGGACCGGTGTCTTCCTGCCGCACCCCGTGGGTCCACGCGCTCGAGCTTGGTCCAGCCGGTCCAGCCTCGCCTCTTCAGCAGCCCGATCAGCCGACGGGCCGGCGGCACGGTGTCGAACACCAGTGCGTCCATCAGGTTGGCCAACGGTGGGTCGATATCGACGTCGTCGACATAGTCCTCGCCCATCTCGTCGGCCATCCGCGTGATATAGGCGGCCAGCTCATCGGCAAGTTCCACCAGCCGTGGGTCGTCGGAGTTCCGATCGAGAGCCTGGCTCAGGGTGAGAAAGAAGTCGATGAGCCGCGGGTCGGCGATCTGCTCCCGCTTGCGCGCCATCCACTCCGGGACTCGCTCGGATGAGTGCGCGGCCAGCAGGATCCAGCCGTCGCGCTCGACCTCGACGATCCGCTCGTCGACCCCGAGCGCCCGCAGCCGGTCGAGATACCCGACCACCTCCGATGGCAGCGCCAGGCTGTCCCCGGCGGCGAGCCGGGCGATCCGTTTCCGGTGACGCTGCCGTTGCCGGATCTCCGCCCGCAGCCGCTCGTCGATGTCCGCGACCGCCGCGGCGAACTCCTCCTCGTCGGCCTGCAGCAGTTCTCGCACCCGCGCCAGCGGGATCCCGGCCTCGGCGAGGGTCCGGATCTTGATCAGCTCGATCACGGCGCCGGCACCGTACCTGCGGTAGCCGGAG
This sequence comes from Actinoallomurus iriomotensis, assembly GCF_030269445.1. Lineage (GTDB taxonomy): Bacteria > Actinomycetota > Actinomycetes > Streptosporangiales > Streptosporangiaceae > Actinoallomurus > Actinoallomurus iriomotensis. The sequence continues at coordinate 180,316 of NZ_BSTJ01000008.1, read as the reverse complement.
TGGTCCCGCTCCGGCTCCGGCAGCAGTCCCTTGGCGTGGTAGTGCCGCACCGTGCGCACCGTCACCCCGGCGTACGATGCCAGCTCGCCGATGGTCAGCATCGCACCAGTCTCCTACGAGTGCGTTCAAGGAGCCGCCTGGCCGACTGCGCCTTGTGCACTCCGGATGATCTGGGCGATTTCCGGGCCATGGGTGAAGACCAGCCCGTGGTCGGCCTCGAGCCAGAACGTGGCGATGTGCGGCTGCTCGCGGACAAGCCGCTCGACGCCGGCACGCCAGTTCTGATTGAACCGTGGCGCATGCCCTTCGGCGCTGTCGCCGGCCATCGAGATCGACATGATCATGCTGATAGGCCGGTCGATCTTCCGGTACCGGTCGAGGATCCCTGACCGAACCGCATCGATCTCGACATTCAGGTCGAGAATCTCCTGGGCGGTGAGCAACACCTGACGCGCGGTGCCCCGCTCGGCCTCTTGCTGCGTCGCCATGTCCTCCCACATGGCGCGGAACTCCGGCAGGACGGCCTCGGTGATGAACGGTTCGGGCACCGGGTTCGCCCCGTCGATGAGAACAAGCCCCGCGACGCTGTCAGGATGCTCGGCGGCATAGTGCACGGCCAGGTCCGCGCCCAGCGAGTAGCCCACCAGCACGGGCGCCGTGTCCAGGTCGAGCCGCCCCAGCTCCGCCATCACGGCGACGAGATCGCTGAGGAACGCCTCGAAGGAGTAGCGGTCGGCGGCCGAGGCGAGGCCATGGCCCCGCAGGTCGAAGGTCACCACGTCGTGGTCGCGCCGCAGCAGCTCGGCCAGCTCGTGCAGGTCGGCCTGTGTCGAGTTCAGCCCAGGGCACAGGACCAACGGTCGCCCCCTGCCGCCGCGAGACACCGGGATCGTGACGCCGTCGTGGTGGATCGTGAAGTTGTTCGTGGTCATGCCGCCATGCTGAGAGATTGACCTTGCGTCAGGGTCAACCGCCACAGCGACACGACCTCCGCACACCCACCACTCACGCAGGAGGGGGAGCCGATGGACATCGACTCCCCCTCCTGACCTGCCATTCGCGCTGAGCAGCGCCCGTTGTCAGCTGCAGCCGCTGGTGGAGCCGCAGCCCTCGCAGACGTAGCAGCTGCCCGCAGGGCGCATCTTCGTGCCGCACGTGAGGCACAGCGGGGCGTCGGCGGTGCGGCCCTGGTGGCTCTCGATCAGCTCCGTCGAGGAGTGGGCCTCGGCGACGGCCGGGGCGGAGTTCTCCTGCTTCGGGCGCTCGACCGGGACCGACTGGGCCAGCGTCTCCTGGTCGACGTCATCCTCGGTGTGCAGGCTCGCCGGGTCCTGGCCGGCCGCCTGGGCGGCGCGCTCCTCGGCCGAGAAGATGCCCAGCTCGGCCCGCGTCTCGTACGGCAGGTGGTCGAGGGCGAGACGGCGGAAGATGTAGTCCATCATGGAGTTCGCCATGCGGATGTCCGGGTCGTCGGTCATGCCCGCAGGCTCGAACCGCATGTTGGTGAACTTGTCCACCCAGGTCTCCAGCGGCACGCCGTACTGGAGGCTGATGGAGATCGCCATGGAGAAGGCGTCCATGACGCCGGCCAGGGTCGAGCCCTGCTTGCCGAGCTTGAGGAACACCTCGCCGAGGCCGTTGTCCGGGTACGTCGAGGCGGTCATGTAGCCCTCGGCGCCGCCGACGGAGAAGCGCGTCACCGTGGCCGGGCGCCGCTTGGGCAGCCGCGTGCGCACCGGGCCGACCTCGACCGGGGCCGCGGCGGGCTCCGCCTTGTCCTCGGTCTTCTTCTTCGCCACGGACAGCGGCTGGCCGACCTTGCAGTTGTCGCGGTAGATCGCGAGCGCCTTGAGGCCGAGCTTCCAGCCCTGGAGGTAGACCTCCTCGATGTCCTCGATCGTCGCGCTCTCGGGGACGTTGACCGTCTTGCTGATGGCGCCGGACAGGAACGGCTGGGTGGCGGCCATCATCCGGACGTGGCCCATCGGGCTGATCGCGCGCTCGCCCATCGCGCAGTCGAACACCTCGTAGTGCTCCGGCCGCAGGCCCGGGGCGTCGACGACGTGACCGTGCTCGGCGATGTACTCCACGATCGCCTCGATCTGCTCCGGCTGGTAGCCGAGCTTCTTCAGCGCCCGCGGCACGGTGTTGTTCACGATCTGCATCGACCCGCCGCCGACGAGCTTCTTGAACTTCACCAGCGCGAGGTCGGGCTCGATGCCCGTCGTGTCGCAGTCCATCATCAGGCCGATCGTGCCGGTCGGCGCCAGCAGCGAGGCCTGGGCGTTGCGGTAGCCGTTCCTCTCGCCGACCTTGAGGCACTCCTGCCACTGCCGGGTCGCCTCGGCGTGGATGGCCTTGTCGATCGCGTCGAGGGTGCGGATCTGGTCGTTGGCCGCGGCGTGCTTGCGCATGACCCGCTTGTGGGCCTCGGCGTTGCGCGCGTAGCCGTCGTACGGGTCGACGACACCGGCCATCTCGGCGGAGCGGCGGTAGGCGACGCCGGTCATCAGCGAGGTGATCGCCGCGGCGAGCGAGCGGCCGCCCTCGGAGTCGTACGCGTGGCCGGTCGCCATCAGCAGCGCGCCGAGGTTGGCGTAGCCGATGCCGAGCTGGCGGTACGCCCGCGTGGTCTCACCGATCTTCTCGGTCGGGAAGTCGGCGAAGGTGATGGAGATGTCCATCGCCGTGATGACCAGCTCGGCGACCTTGACGAAGGCGTCGACGTCGAAGGTGTTGTCGTCGCGCAGGAACTTGAGCAGGTTGAGGCTGGCGAGGTTGCAGGAGGAGTTGTCCAGGCTCATGTACTCCGAGCACGGGTTGCTCGCCGTGATCCGGCCCGACTCGGGGTTCGTGTGCCAGTCGTTGATCGTGTCGTCGTACTGGATGCCGGGGTCGGCGCACTCCCAGGCCGCCTTGGCGATCTTGCGGAAGAGGCCCTTCGCGTCGACGGTGTCGATCACCTCGCCGGTCAGGCGGCCGCGCAGCCCGAAGGAGGACTGGGACTCGACGGCGCGCATGAACTCGTCGCTCACGCGCACGGAGTTGTTGGCGTTCTGGTACTGAACGCTGACGATGTCCTTGCCGCCGAGGTCCATGTCATAGCCGGCGTCGCGGAGCGCGCGGATCTTGTCCTCTTCCCGCGCCTTCGTCTCGATGAACTCCTCGACGTCGGGGTGGTCGACGTCGAGCACGACCATCTTGGCGGCCCGCCGGGTGGCGCCACCGGACTTGATCGTGCCCGCCGACGCGTCGGCGCCGCGCATGAACGAGACCGGGCCGCTGGCCGTGCCGCCGGAGGAGAGCAGTTCTTTGCTGGACCGGATGCGGGAGAGGTTGACACCCGAGCCCGAACCGCCCTTGAAGATCACACCCTCCTCCTTGTACCAGTCGAGGATCGACTCCATCGTGTCGTCCACCGACAGGATGAAACAGGCGCTGACCTGCTGCGGCGACGGCGTGCCCACGTTGAACCACACCGGCGAGTTGAAGCTGAACACCTGGTGGACCAGCGCGTGCGTCAGCTCGTGCTCGAAGATCTCGGCGTCTTCGTCGCTCGCGAAGTAGCCGTGCTTGCGGCCGGTCTCGGTGTAGACCCCGACGACCCGGTCGACCAGCTGCTTCAGGCTCCACTCACGCTGCGGCGTGCCGACGGCGCCGCGGAAGTACTTCGACGTGACGATGTTGGCCGCGTTGACCGACCAGGACTCGGGGAACTCCACGCCGCGCTGCTCGAAGTTGACCGAGCCGTCGCGCCAGTTGGTCATGACGACGTCGCGGCGCTCCCACCGGACCTCGTCGTACGGGTGAATGCCGGGCTTGGTGAAGATGCGGCGCATCTTCAACCCCTTACGGCCGCCCCTCCCGCGCCGTGTCTGGCCGCTCACGGTCTCCGTCATGACCTCCCCCTTCTCAGGCCGAACCGGCCCATTTCAAGGATTACCTCGTACAACACGCGATGGGGCGCCGGTGTTACCGGCCGCGTTCCGCCGCGCGAAGAGTCTCGATTTCCTTCTCGAAGTCGTCGATCGACTCGAACCCCCGGTAGACGGAGGCGAATCGCAGGTACGCGACCTCGTCCAGCTCACGCAGCGGCCCGAGGATGGCCAGCCCCACGTCGTGCGAACGCATCTCGGCGTTTCCGGTCGCCCGGATGGCCTCTTCGACGCGTTGCCCGAGCTTGGCCAGCGCGTCCTCCGTCACCGGGCGCCCCTGACAGGCCCGGCGCACCCCAGCGATGATCTTGTCGCGGGAGAACGGCTCGGTGACGCCGCTGCGCTTGGCGACCATCAGGAGTACGGTCTCCTGGGTCGTGAAGCGGCGACCGCACTCGGGGCACGACCGGCGCCGCCGGATCGCCGCGCCGTCTTCGGTGGAGCGGCTGTCGATCACCCTGCTGTCGGGGTTACGGCAGAACGGGCAGTGCACGATCCATCCCCTCCCCCCGGCGGGCGTTACGTCCTCGATTACAGCGACTTCACTGCGTGACCACAACCTGTGGTGAACTACATCCATGTAAGTACTAGATGTAGTGGTCTACCGTACGGCTCCACGAGGGCCTCCGCAACCTCGTCCGCCACATGAGCACGAAGACGCCGACGCCGTCACGGCGGCGTCGGCGTGTCGCGCCGCCGCCCCGCGAGGGCGCGGCGAGCGGCGAGCCCGTCAGCGCGCGGGGATGTAGATCTTCTGGCCCGGATTGACGACCGCGGTGGACAGGGCGTTGAGGTCGATCATGCGCTGGACCGTGACGCGGGGGTCGACCTCCGGCCGGGCGCGTACGGCGATGCCCCACAACGTGTCGCGCGGCCCCACGATCACCGACTCGCGCGCGACCGCCGGCCCCCTCTCGCCACCGGACGTGGCGCGGGCGCCGTGCCGCGCCCCCGTCCAGTAGCCGGCGAGGAGCGCCAGCGCCACGGCGCAGACCACGACGACCCGGCCGCGCCGGGTGAGCCGGAGAGGTGTGCCGGGATGAGCCCGACGCTCGCCCATGAGCCCTCCCTCGGGAGTGACCAGGCTCACGCGCCCATCGATTCGCTCGCTCATGTCGATCTCCCCTCTGCCGAGTCGAAAGAGATTTCGATCGAACATCTGTACGAGTTGTACCGCGAGAGCCGACGAATTTCCAGGACATCTTCGAACAGGTGTTTGATCATTTAGCGGGAAGGCGCTAACGTCCGTGTACAGGAACGAAATACCGGCGACAGCGCGTCACCGGAGCGCAGTCATCCAGCGGAGACATATATGAGCAAGGTTCGGGAAATGCCCGACGGCCCCCGCGACGAGTCGGGGCTCACGGCACGCCAGCGCAAGGTCCTGGAGGTGATTCGCGACTCCGTCCAGCGCCGCGGTTACCCTCCGTCGATGCGCGAGATCGGCGAGTCGGTCGGGCTGACGAGCACCTCCAGCGTGTCGCACCAACTGCGCGCGCTCCAGCGCAAGGGCTTCCTCCTGCGCGACCCCAACCGCCCGCGCGCCGTCGTGGTCCGCATGCCCGGCTCGGCGGCCGTGGCCACCGAGCCGGAGTCGTACGAGACGACCTCGGGGCAGGAGACGGCGACCCGCCCGGCGCCCGCCTACGTGCCTCTCGTGGGCCGTATCGCGGCCGGTGGCCCGATCCTGGCCGAGGAGGCCGTGGAGGACGTCTTCGCGCTGCCCAAGCAGCTCGTGGGCGAGGGCACGCACTTCCTGCTCAACGTCACCGGTGACTCGATGATCGAGGCCGCGATCGCCGACGGCGACTGGGTGGTCGTCCGCCAGCAGCCTGTGGCCGAGAACGGCGACATCGTCGCCGCCATGATCGACGGCGAGGCCACCGTCAAGACGCTGAAGCGCCGCGACGGCAAGGTCTGGCTGATGCCGCACAACCCGGCGTACGACCCGATCCCGGGCGACGACGCGACGATCCTCGGTCGGGTCGTCGCGGTGCTGCGCAAGATGTGACCGACGCGTCTCCGGACTGCGCGCGGTGAGGGCGCCCCTCGTGGGGTGCCCTCACCGCTTTTCGTGTCGCCTTTGCGGGTGTTCGTCCCGCCCGGGAGGCGGGGCTACGCCGGGACGATGTTGACGATCTTGGGGGCGCGGACGACGACCTTGCGGATGCCGCGGTCGCCGAGGGCGGCCTGGATCTTCTCCGAGGCCAGCGCCAGCCGCTCCAGCTCCGTCTCGCCGATCTCCGGGGAGACCTCCAGCCGGTCGCGGACCTTGCCCGCCACCTGGACCACGCAGGTCACCGACTCCTGGACCAGCAGCGCCGGCTCGGCGGCCGGCCAGCCGGCCTTGGCCACGGACCCGTCCCGGCCCAGGCGCTCCCACATCTCCTCCGCGGTGTAGGGCGCCACCAGCGACAGCATCACCGCCAGCGTCTCGGCCGCCTCGCGCACGGCGGGATCGGCCGGGCCCGCCCCGGAGTCGATCACCCGCCGGGAGGCGGAGGTCAGCTCCATCATGCGAGCCACCGCGACGTTGTAGCGATGCGCCTCGACCAGCCGGGTGACCTCGTCGATCGTCCGGTGGGTCACCTTGCGCAGCTCGACGTCGCCCGAGGCCGGCCCGGCGCCCGGCGCCGACGTCACGTCGGCGGCGACCCGGTGCGCGCGGGCCAGGAACTTCACCGCGCCGGACGGCGACACGTCGGCCCAGTCGATGTCGTCCTCCGGCGGCCCGGAGAAGATCATCGTCAGGCGTACCGCGTCGACGCCGTACTCGGAGATCTGCTCGCCCAGGTCGACCAGGTTGCCGGTCGTCTTGGACATCGCGGAACCGTTGAGGATCACCTGGCCCTGGTTGACCAGCCGGGTGAACGGCTCGACGCAGTCCAGCATGCCCATGTCGTACAGCACCTTGGTGAAGAACCGGCTGTACAGCAGGTGCAGGATCGCGTGCTCGACACCGCCGGTGTACTGGTCGACCGGCATCCACCGGCGCGCCTTCTCCACGTCGAACGGGCCGTCGGTGTAGCCCGGCGAGCAGTAGCGCACGAAGTACCACGAGGAGTCGACGAAGGTGTCCATCGTGTCGGTGTCGCGCTTGGCCGCGCCGCCGCACTTGGGGCACGCGACGTTGACCCAGTCGGCGGCGGCCGCCAGCGGCGACACGCCCCGGGGCGCCAGGTCGGCGCCGCGCAGGTCGTCCGGCAGGCGCACCGGCAGCTGGTCGTCGGGGACCGGGACCTCGCCGCAGGCCTCGCAGTGGATGATCGGGATCGGCGTGCCCCAGAAGCGCTGCCGGGAGATCAGCCAGTCGCGCAGGCGGTAGTTGACGGCCGCCTTGCCCAGCCCGCGCTCCTCCAGGATCTCGGTGATCCGCGGGATCGCGGCGCCCTTGGTCAGGCCGTCCAGCGGACCGGAGTTGACCAGCTCGCCCTCGCCGGGGGTCGCGACGCCGGACTCGGCCGGGTCGGCCTCGCCGGTGTGCACGACGACCCGCACCGGCAGGTCGAACTTGAGCGCGAAGTCCAGGTCGCGCTGGTCGTGCGCGGGGACCGCCATGATCGCGCCGTGGCCGTACTCCGCCAGGACGTAGTCCGAGGCCCACACGGGCATGCGCTCGCCGTTGACCGGGTTGATCGCGTAGCGCCCCAGGAAGACGCCGGTCTTCTCGCGGTCGGCGGACAGCCGCTCGACCTCCGACTCGCGCGCCACCGCCTGGCGGTACGCCTCGAACTCGGCCCGCTGCCCGGCCGAGCAGATCTCGTCGGCCAGCGGCGCGTCGGCGGCCACCACGAAGAACGTCGCGCCGAACAGCGTGTCGGGCCGGGTCGTGTAGACGGTGACCGGCTCGTCGCGGCCCTCGATCTGGAACGCGACGTCGGCGCCCTCGGACCGGCCGATCCAGTTGCGCTGCATCGTCAGCACGCGCTCGGGCCAGTCGAGGCCGTCCATGTCGGCCAGCAGCCGGTCGGCGTACTCAGTGATCTTGAAGTACCACTGGGTCAGCAGGCGCTTCTCCACCAGGGCGCCGCAGCGCTCGCAGTGGCCGGCGATGACCTGCTCGTTGGCCAGCACGGTCTGGTCGTTGGGACACCAGTTGACCCGGCCGCCCCGGCGATAGGCCAGGCCGCGCTCGTAGAAGCGCAGGAACAGCCACTGGTTCCAGCGGTAGTACTCCGGGTCGGAGGTGTGCAGCCGGCGCGACCAGTCGAAGGAGATCGCGTAGCGGTGGAACGACTCGGCCTGCGTGTCGATGTTGGCGTAGGTCCATTCCGCCGGGTGGGAGTCGCGCTTGATCGCGGCGTTCTCGGCGGGCAGGCCGAAGGAGTCCCAGCCGATGGGGTGCAGGACGTTGAAGCCGTGCTGGTTCCAGTAGCGGGCGCTCACGTCGCCGATGGCGTACGCCTCGGCGTGACCCATGTGGAGGTCGCCGGAGGGGTAGGGGAACATGTCCAGCGCGTACTTGCGAGGCCGCTCATCGCCCGGGTCCTCGCTCGCGGTGAAGGGCTTCAGCTCCTCCCACCGGGCCTGCCATTTCTCCTGAATCGCCCGTGGGTCAAAGTTCTCGTCGGCGCCAGTCATCGTTCCTCGTCTGAGATTCGCACGGCTTCGGCTCATCGAAAATGTGCCCCTTGGAAAGCCTCTCCGCATGGAAAGGCCCCTCGCGCAAGGAGGGGCTGCCGCGTCGACCGATCGGTTACGTCAACGCGGCCGGCTAAGGAGCAGCCGAGAGCACATATCCCAAGACTAGCGCAGACGCAAGCAAGAACCGTCGGGCTTTACGCCGTGGAGGTGACGCCGCCCTCCCTCACGGGCCACCTTACTTTTAGGAAGGTTTCCAGTAAATTCACGGACAGGGTCCCCGCCAGGACTCCCGTCCGAGGAGGTCACATGCACGGAAAGCTCGCCCTGGCCGTCGCCGGCGCCGCGGCCGTCGCGGTCCCCCTGCTCACCGCCACCCCCGCGTTCGCCCACGGCTACACCACCTCACCGCCCAGCCGCAGCTACCGCTGCGCCCAGCACCAGGTCACCGACTGCGGCGCGATCCAGTACGAGCCGCAGAGCGTGGAGGGCCCCAAGGGCTTCCCGCAGGCCGGCCCGGCGGACGGTCACATCTGCAGCGCGAATCACACGGAGTTCGCCCAGCTCGACGACCCGCGCGGCGGCGCCTGGCCGGCCGCGTCGATGACGAGCGGCGCCTCGTACAACTTCTCGTGGACCTTCACCGCCATCCACGCGACCACGTCGTTCCGCTACTTCATCACCAAGACCACCTACGACCCCACCCAGCCGCTGACCCGGGCCGCCCTGGAGTCCACGCCGTTCCTGCAGGTGAACTACGGCGGTCAGCGGCCGCCGAACCCGGTCACCCACACCGGCACGCCGCCGGCCCGGCACGGCCGGCAGCTGATCCTCGCCGTCTGGGACATCGCCGACACCGGAAACGCCTTCTACTCCTGCGCCGACGTCATCTTCAGCTGACAGCTCCGCTGCGATATCAATGGGAACCTTCCCATCGATATCGCAGCAGGAGACGCCGATGCTCAACCTCTCGGTCGTTCTGGACGACGCCGCACGCGACAACCCCGACCACGAGGCACTGGTCTTCGGCGACATGCGCCTGTCGTACGCGTTCGTGAACCAGGTGGCGAACCAGGTCGCGAACCTCCTGCGCGACCGCGGCGTCCGGCCGGGCGACAAGGTGGCGCTCGCCTGCCCCAACCTGCCGTACTTCCCGATGGTCTACTTCGGGATCCTCAAGGCGGGCGCCGTGGTCGTGCCGCTCAACGTCCTGCTGAAGCGGCGGGAGATCGCCTACCACCTGGAGGACTCCGGGGCGAAGGCGCTGTTCTGCTTCGAGGGCACGCCGGAGCTGCCGCTGGGCGAGGCCGGCTGGGGCGCGTTCGGCGACGTGCCGGACTGTGAGCACTTCTTCCTGCTGCCCGCCACTCCCCTGGCGACCGAGGTGCCGTACGGCGAGTCGATCTGGGCGGCGCTCGCCGGGCAGCCGCAGGAGTTCGAGACCGCGCGGACCGACGCCACCGACACGGCGGTGATCCTCTACACGAGCGGCACGACCGGCCGGCCCAAGGGCGCCGAGCTCACCCACCAGAACATGCTGCTCAACGCCATGGTCTGCGACAGCATGTTCGAGACGGCCGGCGACGACGTCTTCCTGGCCGCGCTCCCGCTGTTCCACGCGTTCGGCCAGTCGGTGGTGCTCAACACCGGCTTCCTGCGGCACGCCACGGTCGTGCTGATGGCGCGCTTCGAGGCGGGCGCCGCGCTCGACCTCATGCTGGCGGAGAAGGTCACGTTCTTCGCCGGGGTGCCCACGATGTACTGGGGCCTGCTCACGCACGAGGGCGGGCACACGCGAGAGGAGATCGAGCGGATCGCCGCGTCCCTCTCGACGGCGTCGAGCGGCGGGGCCGCGCTGCCGCTGGAGGTCCTGAAGGGATTCGCCGAGCGCTTCGGGGTGAACGTCCTGGAGGGGTACGGCCTGTCGGAGACCTCCCCCGTCGCCTGCTTCAACCGGCCCGACCGCCCGGCCCGCGCGGGCTCGATCGGGCGGCCGATCTGGGGCGTGGAGATGAAGCTCGTCGATGACGAGTGGAAGGACGTGAGCGACGGGCCGGGTGAGATCGCGGTCCGCGGGCACTGCGTGATGAAGGGATACCTCCGGCGTCCGGAGGCCACCGCCGAGGTGCTGCGCGACGGCTGGTTCCGCACCGGCGACATCGCCCGGCGCGACGAGGACGGCTTCTACTACATCATCGACCGCTCCAAGGACATGATCATCCGGGGCGGGTTCAACGTGTATCCGCGGGAGGTCGAGGAGGTGCTGATGACGCATCCCGACGTCTCGCTCGCAGCCGTCGTCGGCGTTCCGCACGACACCCACGGCGAGGAGGTCAAGGCGTACGTCATCCCGGTGCACGGCGCCACGGTCAGCGAGGACGCGCTGGTCGCGTGGGCGAAGGAGAACCTCGCGAACTACAAGTACCCCCGCGTCGTGGAGTTCCGCGACGAGCTGCCGATGACCGCGACCGGGAAGATCCTCAAGCGAGAGCTTCGTTAATTCCGTACGCTTACGACCCGTGAAGACGCTGATTGCCGCCGCTGCCGCTTTCGTCCTAGTGGTGGCGGCGGCGATCGTGTTTCTGCTCAATCGCCACACCGACAGCGGCCCGGACGCCTTCCCCGGGGCCTATCCGCTGGTCACCGCCAACCCCACGGGCGTGCCCGCGTTGACGTGGCGGCCCACCGGCACGCCGGCCGGCCCGCTGCCGACCTTCCCCGGCGCCGGATCACGCACGGCCGGGACGATCACCGACCGGCAGAGCGGGATCTCCTACGCCCTGCTGGGGCCGCCCTGGGCGCGGCTCACCTCCCGGCTGAGCGTGAACCACACCTCCGGCGAGGAGGTGAACAGCAGGCGCAAGGACTACAAGCACTTCTGGTACGCCGCCGTCTACGTCGGCCCGCTCGACCCGAAGCTCGCCGTCGCCGGTTCGCAGCGGCTGCGCGCCGCCGCCGAGCTCACCGGCAAGGAGTTCGTCGACGAGCTGTACAGCGACAACGGTCAGCGGAAGGACCTGGCCGGCGCCGCGATGACGGTCGACCACCGCAACGCCTGGGTCACCGCGTTCCGGATGACCCACACGGCGAGCGACCGGGTGCAGAAGGGCCAGACGGAGGTCATCGTCGCCGTCGACACCGGCCGCCGGATGCCCGCGATCGTGGAGATCACGATCCCGAGCAACCAGCCGAACCTCCTGCCCGACATCAACCACGTGGTCCGTTCGCTCCACGTGGTGCGCTGAGGCTCTACAGCTCGTACTGCAGGCGCTTGATGCCGTTGATGAAGCTCGACAGCAGGCGGTCCGGCGGCGCGGTCGAGCGGATGCCCGGCACGTGGCGGAACAGCTCCCGGAACATCACGCCGATCTCGCGCCGGGCCAGGTGGGCGCCCAGGCAGAAGTGCGGGCCGGGGCCGCCGAAGCCGATGTGCGGGTTCGGGTCGCGGGTGATGTCGAACTTGTCCGGATCGGCGAACACCGACTCGTCGCGGTTGCCGGACCAGTAGTAGAGCAGGAGCTTGTCGCCCGCCTTGAACTCCTGCCCGTTCAGCTCGGTGTCGCGCGTCGCCGTACGGCGCATCCAGATCACCGGCGAGGCGTAGCGGACGATCTCCTCGACCGCGCCGGGCAGACGGGCCTCGAAGTCGGCCAGCAGCAGCTCCCGCTGGTCGGGGTGGACGGTGAACAGCTTGAGCCCGTGCGCGATCGCGTTGCGGGTCGTCTCGTTGCCCGCCACGACGAGCAGGATGAAGAAGGAGCCGAGCTCCTGGTCGGTCAGTGACTCGCCGTCGATGTTGGCGGTGACGAGCGCGGACACGAGGTCGTCGGAGGGGTTCTCGCGCCGGTGCCGGCCGAGCTCCTCGACCAGGTCCTTCAGCGTCTGGCCGGCCTGGAGCAGCTTGAGGGCGTACTCCTCGTCGTTCTCGGGGAGGAACTCCGCGTCGCCGCCGCCGAGGATGATGTTGGAGTTGTCGAAGACGGTCTTGTAACCGCTCTCGGGGATCCCCATCATGTCGCAGATGATCTTGAGCGGGAGCCGCGCGGCCACGTCGGCGACGAAGTCGCCGGAGCCCTTCGCGGTGATCTCCTCGATGATCTGGTCCGCGACCGCCTGCACCTGGTCCTCGAAGCGCTGGATCATGCGGGGCGAGAAGGCGCGGGAGACGATGCGGCGGATCTTGGCGTGCCGCGGGTCGTCCATGTTGATCATGGAGCCGAAGTACTCGTTGAGATCCGGCGGCATGTCCGTGATGTTGATGGCGCCGTTGCCCGAGCAGAAGTCCTGCGGGCGGCGGGAGGCCTCCACGATGTCGGCGTGCCTCACCAGCGCGTAGTAGCCCGGGCCCGTCGGCATGATCGACTGCTCCGGCTCGCGGAAGAACGCCGGGCGCGGCAGCTGCCGCAGCGCGCGGAAGGCCTCGTGCCGCTCGCTCAGCGGGCGGGCCCAGAAGGCCCAGTCGGTGAGGTCGATCTCCGACGGTTCGAGCGTGCCTGTGGTCACGGCCTGGTCAACTCCCCCAACTAGAATCACGTTCGGGTCTCATCCTGCCAAGCCGGAACGAGTCAGGACAAGGGCCTCACGAACATCCGTGGATCATGCGGCCAGCCACTCAACGACGAGCGTGTTGACGGCGTCGGGCCGCTCCAGGTGCACGAAGTGTCCTGCCCCGGGCAGGATCTCCGCACGCGAGCCCGGTGGCAGGTGCGCCGCGACGTCACCGGCCAGGGAGGCGGCGAGGCAGCCGTCGTCGCGGCCGTGCAGGTACAGAATCGGCCGGTCGCCGCGGGCGCCGGCGGACTCCTGCTCGGCGGCGTAGGCGGCCACGTGCCGGGACGGGTCGAACATCGCCGCGTAGTAGCCCATCGCCGCGTCGAGGTTGGCGGGCTCGCGCAGGCACGCCTTGACGTGCGTCAGGTCCTCGGCGGCGTCGTAGCCGGGCGACCAGTCCGCCCAGAGCCGGTCGAGGAAGGCCATGTCGTTCGCCGCGACGGCGGGCGCGCCGAGCGGTGTCTGCACCAGGAACATGTAGAACGAGCGCCGGAGCTGGTCGTAGTCGAAGAAACCCGAGGCGAGGGCGGAGATCGGCGGCACGGCCATGGCGACGGCGCGGCGCCAGCGCGAGGGCGCGTGCGCGGTCGCGGCGTACGTCGCCGCCGCGCCCCAGTCGTGGCCGATGAGCACGGCGTCCGCACCGCCGCCGAACGCCTCGTGCAGGGCGTTCGCGTCGGCGGCGAGCGCGCCCGTCTGGTACGCGCCGTCCGCCGGCACGCTCGTCGGAGCGTAGCCGCGCTGGAACGGCGCCACCGCGTGGTAGCCGGCGTCCGCCAGCGCGGGCAGCAGATGGCGCCACGTGTGGGCGGAGTCGGGGAAGCCGTGCAGGCACAGGGCGAGCGGGCCGCGGCCGGCCTCGAGGTACCCGAACGTCAGGCCGTTCGCCTCGACCGTCTGGATCACCGTCATGGCCGCGACGTTAGGCGCGCCGTACAGCGCTGTCCACGGCCGCCGGTGCGCTGGCACCGGCGGCCGGTGACGGGGTCAGCGCGGGAAGGGCGGCTCGAACGACGGGCGCAGCGGCATGCCCGAACGCCCGTCCTCGTGCAGCTTCACGCCCAGCACCTGGTGCAGCTGGATCCAGTTCAGCTCGAACCCGAGCCGCGAGCCGGCCATGTAGAGCCGCCAGACGCGTGCCGTGCCCTCGCCCACCTCGGCGACCGCCTCGTCCCAGTGGTCGTCGAGGTTGCGGCACCAGCCGGTGAGGGTCTTGGCGTAGTGCTCGCGGAGGTTCTCCTCGTGGCGTACCTCGAACCCGGCGTCGTGCATCCGCGAGACCAGGTGGCCCGGTCCCTCCAGCTCGCCGTCGGGGAAGACGTACCGGTTGATGAAGCCGTCCTTCTTCATCGCCGGGCCGGTGTCGTCGGGCCGGGTGATGCAGTGGTTCAGCAGCCGGCCGCCGGGCTCGAGCTTGCCGTACAGGAAGGAGAAGTAGGACTCCAGGTTGTCCTTGCCGATGTGCTCGGTGAGGCCGATCGAGCTGACCGCGTCGAAGCCGGTCTCGGTCACGTCGCGGTAGTCCAGGTGGCGGACCTCGGCCAGCTCGGACAGTCCGGCCTCGGCGATCGCCTTCTGCGCCCACTCGGCCTGCTGCTTGGACAGCGTGACGCCGAGCCCCTTGACGCCGTACTCACGCGCGGCGTGCATGACCATGCCGCCCCAGCCGCAGCCGACGTCGAGCAGCCGCATGCCCTTCTTGAGGTCCAGCTTGCGCGCGACCAGGTCGAACTTGTGGAACTGCGCCTGCTCCAGCGTCGCGTCCTCGGCAGGGAAGCACGCGCAGGTGTAGGCCATCGACGGTCCGAGCACCCATTCGTAGAAGGTGTTGGACACGTCGTAGTGGTGGGAGATGGCCTTCGCGTCGCGGCGCTTGGAGTGGCGCAGCCCCGTGAGGAACGGCAGCCGCTCGACGCGCACCTCCTGCGGCGGCGGTTCCAGGCGCTTCAGGGCGGCCGCGCGCAGCAGCGGGTCGCCGATGATGTTGCGCAGCAGTGTGCGCTTGTCCGCCCAGGACAGTTCGCCCATCGCCGACTGCATCCGGAACAGCGCCGTGTACATGTCGCCGGTGACGTCCAGATGGCCGGAGACGTACGCGCGGGCCAGCCCGATCGCACCGGGGGCGTGGGTCAGATATGAGATCGCGTACGGCGACTTGACGGTCACCGTCACGTCAGCGTCGGCCGGTCCGGCCGCGCTGTCGTCATAGGCCAGGAACCTCACCTGCGCGTCGCGGCCCACGACGCGCTCGAATACCTCCGCGAGCCTCATGTTCACCTACCTCGTACCGTTTTGTCGTAGAGATCCAGCAACCGCCCGCCAGGGTCGTACGTCTCCTTCAGCCGCTTGTAGGTATCCCCGTCGTAGTGGCGCCAGAAGTCATCGCGCGTGTAGTACGCGGTGGAGTACAGCGACTTGTGCCCCTCGAGACGGGCGACCTCGCGCTCGATCAGGCGGTTGTGGTGCTCGGGCAGGCGTCCGGGCGGGATCGGCACCGTGCCCCAGAAGCCGGCGTTGACGTACGTCCGTCCAGGTTCGAGCGGATACAGCGGCCAGCTCTCCTGTGCGCGCAGCGGGCAGAGCCACACCGGGCTCATGCGGACCTCGCGGCCGAAGAAGTCCAGGAACTCCGGGAGGCGCTCCGCCGGGACCTCGACGTCCTGGATGACGTCCTCGCGCGGAGGCCGGCCGAGCCAGCGGTCCACGCGGGCCGACGTCTGCGTGCGCTTGTCGAGGGCGACGAGGCGGCGGTAGACGTCCGAGCGCTTCTTGGCGTCGGGCCAGACGCGGCGCACCAGCGGGTTCTGCACGCCCAGCGCCCGCGAGCACCAGAACCAGTCGGTGTCCCAGCGCCACAGGTAGCCGTGGGTGGTGAGCACGTCGGTGGGCGCGGTGGAGGCGTTCAGCCAGTGGGGCCTGATGCTCCGGTCCTGGATCGACCGGTAGTAGATCTTCTGCCCGGTGTAGTCGGACACGTGGCGTGCGGTGTCGGCGAACCGGCCCAGCGTCAGGTAGAGCTCGTCGCCGCCGAAGACGACGCCGTCGACGAAGTCGTAGTCCGGCGCCAGCTTGTCGATGGCGTCCGTCAGCTCCCGCGCCGAGTCGAAGCGCACGTGCCACAGCTCGACGAACGGCTTCACCGGCTGGAGCCGGATCGTGAGGCGCAGCGTGTAGCCGAGCGTGCCGTAGGAGTTGGGGAAGCCGTAGAACAGGTCGCGGTGCTCGTTCTCACGCGTCGCGGTGACGATCTCGCCCGCGCCGGTGATGACCTCCATCTCCAGGACCGACTCGTGCGGCAGGCCGTGGTGGTAGGAGGAGGACTCGATGCCGAGGCCGGTGACCGCGCCGCCCAGCGTGATGGTCTTCAGCTGCGGGACGACGAGCGGCATCAGCCCGTGTGGCAGCGTCGCGTCGACCAGGTCCTCGTACGTCGTCATGCCCTGGACGTCGGCGGTGCGGCGCTCCGGGTCGACGCTGAGTACCCGGTTGAACCCGCCGACGTCGAGGCCGGGCGCGCCCGTCTCGTCGCGGAAGCGGAACAGGTTGGAGGTCCGCTTCGCCAGGCGTACCGGCGTTCCCTCAGGGATCGAGCGGTAGGACTCCAGGAGTTTTTCGGTTGCCGCACGGTGACCAGTCACCCAGAGATCGTCTCATCCCGCGCGCTCCCGTCGAAGACCGGCCGCGTGTAATGTCCGAGTTGTCGTCGCGCATGGGGGTGTGGCAGTGGCA
Organism: Actinoallomurus iriomotensis; assembly: GCF_030269445.1. Lineage (GTDB taxonomy): Bacteria > Actinomycetota > Actinomycetes > Streptosporangiales > Streptosporangiaceae > Actinoallomurus > Actinoallomurus iriomotensis. The sequence goes on along the minus strand of NZ_BSTJ01000008.1, from coordinate 163,520 downwards.
AAGCTCTTCGAGGCCATCGACCAACGACTACGAGAGTTCATCGAGGCCCAGCCGATGTTCTTCGTCGCGACCGCGCCGCACGAGGGCGGCCACGTCAACGTCTCCCCAAAGGGCTACCAGGACACCTTCTCGGTGCTCGACGAGCGGACGGTGGCCTACCTCGACCTGTACGGCAGCGGCGCGGAGACCATCGCCCACCTGCGCGACAACGGGCGCATCACCGTGATGTTCTGCTCGTTCGCGCGGCAGCCGAAGATCCTGCGGCTGTACGGCACGGGGCGCGTCGTCCGGCCGGACGACGACGAGTGGGACGCGCTCGCCGGCCGCTTCGGCGACGGTCACGCGGGCACCCGGGCGATCGTGGTGGTCGACGTCGAGCGCGTGGCCGACTCCTGCGGGTACTCCGTGCCGATCATGGAGGTCGTCGGCGAGCGTTCCCTCCTCGACGACCAGCACCGGCGCCGCCCGGCCGAGCAGTGGCCGGCCCGCGTGCTGCGCAACGCCGAGAGCATCGACGGGCTGCCCGCGCTCGAACCCGACCATCCGGCGCCGCCCGGTCAGCGCGCGATGCGGAGCGTGAACGGGTAGCGGAACGGCGTGCCGGCCAGCGCCAGGAACGCGGCGACCAGCGCGACCGCCCAGGCGACGGCGTAGGCGACCGCGCCGACGCCGAGCGTCACCACCGTGACCGCCAGCAGCGTGAGCTGGAAGTTCAGCGACGCGGCGATGTGGTGACGCACGTACGGCGAGCGCCGGGCGCGCGTGCACATCATCACCATCGGGCCGACGAACAGCGTCACGATGCCGAGCACGTGGGCGAGCGCGGCGAGCAGGCGCTGCTCTGCGGTGGGATCCGGCAGCGCGACCGGCGCGGGTACGGGCGCGGGCGGCGGCGCCAGGTCCGACAGCACCGAGGCGAGGTCGTCGCGGGTCTTGGCGGTCATGGCGAGATGCAGCCGCAGGTCGAGCTCGGCCTTGTCGAGCCGCCCCTCGGCGTACGCCTGCTGGAGCCGTTCGACGGCCGGCTCGCGTTCGTCGTGGGAGACGCGCAGCGTTCCGGGGTGCACGGGAGTGGTCATGTCCCGATCCTGCGCGCACGCGGGGGTGGAGACCATCGGGGATTCCCCCGACTCACCCCTGAGGCCATCCCCCATACGGTCTCTCTAAGCTGGGGCCGGTGACCACCGAACGCCCCGACGTGCCGCTGCTCGCCGACGAGCGCACGATGCTCCGCGCCCACCTCGACTTCCACCGCGCCACCCTCGCCTGGAAGTGCGACGGCCTGGACGACGACGACCTGCGCGAGCGGGCGTCGGAACCCTCGGCGCTCTCCCTGCTCGGGCTGGTGCGCCACATGGCCGAGGTGGAGCGCACCTGGTTCCGCAAGACCGTGAACGGCGAGCACGACCTGCCCAACGTCTGGTCCCACGCCGACGACTACCAGACCGCCTACGACCCGTCCGGCTGCACCCGCGAGGAGGCCTTCGCCGCCTGGCGGGCCGAGGTGGAGCACGCCCGCCGCGTCGAACGCGCGGCCCCGTCGCTCGATCTGGTCGTCCGCCAGCCCCGCTGGGACGAGGACGTCTCGCTCCGCTTCGTCATGCTGCACCTGATCCACGAGTACGCGCGGCACAACGGCCACGCCGACCTCATCCGGGAGGCGGTCGACGGCACCGTGGGCGCGTGACGCCGCCCCGGCATTGACACCACGCCCACGATCACTGACAACGAGCTACGCCCTTGGTCGGATCAGCGTCATGCGTCGGCGAGTCGCGACACCAGGTTGATGAGCTGACGCCGCTGGGCGGCCGTCAGCGGCGCCAGGAACTCGTCCTGAACGCCGTCGATGACTTCGTCGAGCTCGAGAAGCCGTTCGGCGCCCTTCGCTGTGATCGTGACGATGTTCCGGCGCTTGTGCTCGGGATCGACGGAGCGCTCGACCAGGTCGCGTGACTCGAGTTCGGCCAGGGCAGCGGTCACATCGCTGCGATCGATCGCGGTCTTCCGGCCGAGCTCGGCCTGACTCGCGGGTCCCCACTCCTCCAGCGCGGCGAGGAGCCGGTAGTGGTAACTGCGCAGTCCGCCGCCATGGGCCTCGAAACCGGCGCTGAGCAGCCGTGAGGAGCGTGTGTGCGCTCGACTGACCAGCCAGGTCGCGCGTCCTTGGAGCCGGGTGAGATCGGCGCCGGTGTCGTGGCGAGGCGTGGGCACGTGTCAAGCGTAACAGTTGTGGGTCACACCAACACCCGATATGTTGGCCCGACCAATACTCCCCATGCCCGACGCCGTCGCGCGGCTGGTGCCGACATCGGTCACCGACAACCGACTTCCCCGGGTCAGCCAGGTCACGACGAGCAGCGATGACCGGTAACGCCCCGGCCCTCGCGCGGGGCAATTGTGCCCTCTGATGAATGTGAGGTTCTGTGGCTGACGCAGCAGGACTTTTCAAGGTCGTGGGATCGTTGCTCCGCCGCCCTGCCGTGGCTTCGGGCATGCGCTCGGCCGCGGACGCGACGGTGAAGGCGGCCAGGAGGCTCAAAGTGCCGCTCCGCCGCTGGCCCGGAAAGATCCGTGCCCGATCGGTGCCGCGCGCGCTTCGCCACGTGACGGGCGATCCGGTCGACGTGGCCAGCGGTGAGGTGCTGATGCACCAGACCGACGTCGCGCTGGCCGGGGTACTGCCACTGGTACTGGAGCGCACGCACGTCTCGTCATATCGGCAGGAAGGCCTTTTCGGAACCTGGGCGTCGACGCTGGATCAGCGCCTGGAGATCGATGAGCGCGGAGTGTGTTTCGCCTCTGACGATGGCATGGTCCTGGTGTATCCGCCACCGGCCTCCACGGGGACGGCGGTCCTGCCGTACGAGGGACCGCGCCGGCCGCTGACCCGTACCGGTGAAGGGTATGCGATAACGGATCCGGCACTCGGCCGGACCCTGCATTTCCGCAGTCCGATGCCGGCCGAACGCGATGGGTGGCTGTGGCCCCTGACGACGATTTCGGATCGCAACGCGAACCGGATCGATTTCCTCCGCACCGAAGACGGAACACTCAGCGAGGTATACCACCGAGGCGGTTATCGGGTCGGTGTCGACGTCGAAGGAGACCGAGTCGTCGCGCTGCGACTGCTCGCTGGTCCGGTCGATGGCGATGCGGATGACCAGGTTCTGATTCGCTACGGTTACGACGGCACCGGAAATCTGACCGAGGTCATCAATTCTTCAGGAAAGGCGCTGCGGTTCCGGTACGACGAAGAAGGCCGGCTCACCGAGTGGATCGACCGGAACGACGAGTGGTATCGCTACACATACGACGACTCGGGCCGTTGCGTCAGCGGTACCGGGTCGGGTGGCGCTCTCGGCGTGAGCCTTTCCTATGCGGATCAGACCACCGTCGCCACTGACTCGCTGGGCAATTCCACCACGTACCATTTCAACGAGCTGGGCCAGGTGATCGCCGAGGTCGACCCGATGGGCCATCTGACGCGATCGGAGTGGGACCGCTTCGACCGGCTGCTGAGCAGAACCGACCAGCTCGGCCGTATCGCTCGCTACGGCTACGACGAAGCGGGCGGCCTGACCACGGTCGCGTTGCCCGGCGGTTCGGCGACCACGATCGCCCGCGATGAACGCGGCCTGCCGATCCAGGTCACGACGCCCGACGGGGCGGTCTGGCGGCAGCGCTTCGACGAGCGGGGCAACCTGCTCACGGTGACGGATCCCCTGGAGGGCACGACACGGTTCTCCTACGACGGGCACGGGCATCTCGCCACGGTCACCGACCCGCTCGGCGACACGACACGTGTCCGCACGAACTCCGTCGGCCTGCCGGTCGAGGTGACCGACCCGCTCGACAACGTCATTCACTGCGAGCGCGACGCGCTGGGACGGGTCACGGCGGTCACCGACGCGGTCGGCGGCATCACCCGGTTCGGCTGGACGATCGAAGGCGATCCGGCCTGGCGGACTCTGCCCAGCGGAGCGACGGAACGGTGGCGATACGACGCCGAGGGCAATCCGATCGAGCACGTCGATGCGGTCGGGCGGATCACCCGTACCGAATACACCCACTTCGACCTGCCCGCCGCCCGCATCGCCGCCGACGGCACCAGGCTGGAGTTCGCGTACGACACACAGCTACGGCCGGTGAGCGTACGGAACCCGCAGGGCCTGGTGTGGCGCTACTCGTACGACGCGGCCGGCCGTCTGGTCGACGAGGTCGATTTCGACGGTCGGCAGGTGACCTACGACTATGACGCCGCGGGGCAGGTGTCCTCGCGCACCGACGACGCGGGGAACACGACGCGCCTCATACGGAACACGCTCGGCGACGTGGTCGAGAAGCACACCGGCGACGGTGTCACCGTGTTCGCCTACGACTTGGCCGGACGCCTGATCCGCGCGGCGAACGACGCCGCCGACGTGCACCTCACCCGCGATGCCCTCGGCCGGGTGATCGCGGAGACCGTGAACGGCCGCACGCTCGCCTCCACCTACGACGCGGCGGGGCGGCGCGTCGGCCGGCGCACCCCGGTGAGCGCCGAAACCGCCTGGGAGTACGACTCGGGCGGGCGTCCGGTCGAGCTGGTGACCGCGGACCGGACCATCCGCTTCGCCCATGACCCCGCCGGCCGGGAGATCGCGCGCAGCATGAGCACCGGCGCCCACTCCGGCGTCGCCTTCCTCCAACGCTGGGACGCCGACCATCGGGTCACGGCGCAGACACTCCGGAAAGCGACGCCGATCGCCGGCCCAGAGCAGTCGATCCAGCACCGGACCTATGACTACCGCCCCAACGGAGAACTCATCGCCGTCGCGGATCGTCGGTCCGGACCCAGGAATTTCACGCTGGACGCGATCGGCCGCGTCACCGAGGTCGACGGACACGACTGGATCGAGCGGTACCGCTACGACCCGGCCGGCAACCTCACCGAGGCCACGTGGCCCACCCGGCCTCAGGACGTGCGAGCCGACGGCGGACGCGAATACGCGCGGATGCTGGTCCGCCGGGCCGGTGGCATGCGCTACGACTACGATTCCCGAGGCCGCGTGGTGGCGCGGCGGTACCGCACCCTTTCCGGAGAGTCACGCGAGTGGCGGTTCACCTGGAACGCGGATGACCGCCTGACCTCCGTGGCGACCCCGGACGGCCGGCGGTGGCGCTACTCCTACGACCCGTTCGGACGGCGTACCGCGAAGGAATGCCTTCGCCCGGATGGCACGGTCGCCGGGCGTATCGACTTCACCTGGGACGGGTTCTCCCTCTCCGAGCAGATCAGCCGTGACGAGGCCGGCCTCGTCACCACCACCTGGGACTACCGGCCTGGCGGACTCGAGGCCATCGTCCAGACCGTACGGACGTCCACGCTGGACGCGCCGCACCGGTGGATCGATCAACGGGTCTACGCGATCGCCGCCGACTCCGCGGGCGCTCCCGTGGAGATGCTGGACGCGGACGGCGAGGTCGTCTGGCGTTTTCGCGCCACGCTGTGGGGAAACCACGTGCCGGCCGAAAAGAACCACGCCTATTGCCCGTTGCGTTTTCCAGGCCAGTACCACGACCCGGAAACCGGACTGAACTACAACGTTCATCGCTACTACGATCCCGTAACCGCCCGCTACCAGAGTCCTGATCCGCTCGGCCTCATCTCCCACGCCAATCCATACTCTTATGTCCACAATCCCACCCGATGGGCCGACCCTCTGGGCCTCAGTCCTTACCTGATAAAAATGCAAAGAAATCGAATGCCCGAAAGGCTCGCCGAGGAGCTGATGGGTAATGCACCCGTGCTAACGGAAGGCACCTTCGCGTTTCGCTATATATTGGAAAGTATCCCTCGCAGGCAGACCCGGCGCTACCGGTGGGCGGTCGACGAACACGGAGTGCTAAAACTCACGTTTTCCGGACCGGGCACAAGCCACGCGGCGATGACCGGCGGAGGGCCGGTACGAGGCGCTGGAATGGCCGAGATCGGGCCGGGTTACAACCTTATGACCGGAGAACCGATCCTCACCGTTCACGAACTCACGAATGAGACCGGACATTTCTTGCCACCGCGAGGTCTCGCGCAGCAGTTCATCGACGTCGGAACCGACGCGTTCGAACGCAACGGCATCCAGGTGGCGGTCAAGACGATTTATCCCGGGATCTGACCACGCGGATCCGTCGGCTCGTCAGCCTCCGTGGAAGTAGGCCCGGCCCGGCTTGATCGGGTGCGCCGCGAGGAGTTCGGGCACGGTGACGAACGTGAAGCCGCGCTTGGCGAGGCCGCGGAGGATCTTCGGTACGGCCCGCACGGTCGTCGGGTGGATGTCGTGCATGAGGATGATGTCCCCCCGGTGCGCCCGCGTGATGGCGCGGTGGGCGACGATCGCCGAGTTCCGGTCGAGCCAGTCGTCGGTGTCGACGTTCCAGATGACCTGGGCCAGCCCGAGGCGCCGGGCGACCTTGGCGACGTGCCGGTCGGTCGCCCCGTACGGCGGGCGCATCAGGGTGACCGGCCGGCCGGTCACCCGCGTGATCGCGGTGAGCGTCCGGGTGAGCTGCGCACGGACCTGCTTCTCCGAGAGGTTGTCGAGGTCGGGGTGGCTCCACGTATGGTCGCCGATGGCGTGGCCCTCGGCCAGCTCCTGGCGTACGACGGCCTCCCGGCCGTGGATGTTCCCGCCGATGAGGAAGAACGTGGCCTTGGCGTGACGGGCGGCGAGCATGCGCAGCAGCCGGGCGGTGTACGGGCCGGGCCCGTCGTCGAAGGTGAGGGCGACGCACTTCACCTTGCGGCAGTCGACGGGTGGCCGGCTCGGCGCGGGCCGCTGGCGCCGTACGGCGGGACGGCGCGCGGCCGGCGGAGGACCGCTCGCCGCGGCGGGGACCCGCGTCTCGTTCGCGCGGGCGGGGCCGAGGCCACTGAGCCAGCCGAGGAAGAGCACCCCGGCGACCGCGCCGGCGATGATCCGCGCACGGCCTGCGGGAATGGCGAACCGCATCAAGGCCCCCGTAATTGCCTTTGTCACGACAACGCACAGATTAGTGGCGCAGAACGTTGATAAGTGTCGAGTTGTGAGGATCTCATGATTTATGCCACATCTATGCAACTGGGAACCGCAGCCGCGACAGCGACGTTGAAGACGTGACCGATGACGGGACGGGGGCAACGGGTTCTTGAGGAGGACCTCGATGAAGTGGGGCGATCGCTTCGGGATTCACCGCCGGCGTGGTGAAAAGGTGACCACCCTCGACCGTGAGGCGAACGACGCCGACATCGAGTCGCTGATCGCCTTCGCCCGCAGCCGTACGGGGGTGGAGTTCTACGTCGAGCCGGAGACGTTCGCGACCGACACGACGGCGATGGCGATCGCGGCCGACGGCGAATGGACCCGCCGGCGCGTGGGGTCGCCGAGCGTGATCCAGAAGGTCGCGCGCGACCTGCGCCTGCCGGTCTACGACGTGCAGATCACCGGCTATCCGCAGCGGATGCGCGACTTCAACGAGCGCCGCCGTCGCCAGGGCGGCGCATCGCTCTGACGCGGCCCGTACGGTCGAGGCACGTGTAATGGGCGTCCGAGGTCCGCGTCACCGGTAGCGTCTGCTGTCGTGCCCGACGACCTCCTCGACTCCGCCTCCGACGAGACCGACCTGCCCGACGTCTCCGCCCTTCTGGCCGCCGCGGTCTCCGGCGTCGGCGGCGCCGAACGGCCCGGCCAGGTCAAGATGGCCGAGGCGGTGGCGCACGCGATCGACTCCGGCGAGCACCTCGCCGTCCAGGCGGGTACCGGCACGGGCAAGTCCCTCGCCTACCTCGTGCCGGCCGTGCGCCACGCGGTCGCCCGCAACACGTGCGTGGTCGTGTCCACCGCGACGATCGCCCTTCAGCGCCAGCTCATCGACCGTGACCTGCCCCGGCTCGCCGAGTCGCTGAAACCGCTGCTCGGCCGCGAGCCGGTCTTCGCCATCCTCAAGGGCCGCCGCAACTACCTGTGCCGCCACCGGTTGCAGGTGGACGCGCCGGAGGACCCGGAGGAGATCCTGTTCGACCCGCAGACGGTGTCGGCGGCCGGACGTCAGGTGCAGCGCATCCACGAGTGGGCCGAGACCACCGACACCGGCGACCGCGACGAACTCGTACCGGGCGTGAACGAGCACGCGTGGCGGCAGGTCTCGGTCAGCGCCCGCGAGTGCCTCGGCGCGCAGCGGTGCCCGTTCGGCACCGAGTGCTACGCCGAACAGGCCCGCGACCGGGCCGGCGACGCCGACATCGTCGTGACCAACCACGCGCTGCTCGCGATCGACGCCCTGGAGGACTACCAGGTCCTGCCCGAGCACGACGTCGTCATCGTCGACGAGGCGCACGAGCTGGTCGACCGGGTCACGTCCGTGGCGACGGCGGAACTGTCCGCGCAGGCCGTGGAGATCACCGCGCGCCGCTGCGGGCGGCTCATCGAGGAGGACCTCGCCGACCGGCTCAAGGAGACCGGCGAGGCACTGGCGCCGGTGCTGGCCGACCTGCGCCCCGGCCGCCTGGACGTGCTGCCGCAGGAGGCCGGCGTGTCGCTCGCCGCGATCCGCGACGCCGCCCATGCCTGTGCCACGGCACTCCGTACGACACTGCAGGGCGCCGGCGACGACGCCGAGCGGCTCGGCGCGGGCCGCGCGGCCCTGACCTCGCTGGAGGAGATCCACGACACGGCCGTGCGCTTCCTGGAGTCGTTCGCGGGCGACCTGGCGTCGCGGCACGACGTGGTCTGGCTCGACAAGCCGTTCTCGGACGACTCGCGGCGGCCGGTCGCCCTGCGCGTCGCACCGCTCGGCGTGGGCGCGCTGCTGCGCGAGCGGCTCTTCCGGCGGCGTACGACGGTGCTGACGTCGGCGACGCTGTCGCTCGGCGGGTCGTTCGAGCCGCTCGCCCGCCAGTGGGGGCTGCCGGCCGCGTCCAACGAGTCCGATGAGCCCGAAAAGTCCGGCGAGTCCCGCGAGTCCCGCGAGTCCGGCGGCGAGGGAGCGCCGATCACGTGGTCCGGCCTGGACGTCGGCTCACCGTTCGACCACGCGCGCAGCGGCATCCTCTACATCGCCCGCGGACTGCCCTCGCCGGGCCGCGACGGCCTGCCGGAGGCGTACCTCACGGAGCTCAGCGAGCTGATCGAGGCGGCCGGCGGCCGCACCCTCGGCCTGTTCTCCTCGATGCGCGCCGCCAAGCAGGCCGCCGAGGAGTTGAAGGGCCGCATCGCGCAGCCCCTGCTGTGCCAGGGCGAGGACTCGACGTCGCAGCTGGTCAAACGCTTCGCGGAGGACGACGCGACGTGCCTGTTCGGCACGCTGTCGCTGTGGCAGGGCGTGGACGTGCCGGGCCCGTCGCTGCGCCTGGTGGTGATCGACCGGATCCCGTTCCCGCGCCCGGACGATCCGCTGTCCTCGGCGCGGCAGCGGGCCATCGCGGCACGCGGGGGAAACGGCTTCATGGCGGTCGCCGCGACGAACGCCGCCCTGCTCCTCGCCCAGGGCGCCGGACGCCTGCTGCGCAGCATGGACGACCGCGGCGTGGTCGCGATCCTCGACCCGCGTCTGGCGACGGCCCGTTACGGATCCTTCCTGCGCGCCTCGCTGCCCCCGTTCTGGACGACGTACGACTCGGCGACGGTGAAGGCCGCTCTGCGCCGCCTCGACGCGTCGTAGCGCCGGCTTCCGCGGGAGCCGGACGAGACGCGTGATCAGGCTCCCGTCAGGGCGTCGGCGGTGGAGCGCGCCGCCGCGACCTCGGCGGCGGTTCGAACGAACGCGGCGAGCGCGCGGTCGCGACGTTCCTCGGACCAGGCGGCCAGCAGTGTCGTCCGGCGATCGTCGACAGGGACGGCGATCAGGTCGGGGCCGAGCCGGCAGGCGACCGACTCGGGCAGCACGGCGGTGATCTGTCCGAGCATGATCAACTCGGCCACCTGACCGGTGTCGGTGATGACCGGCCCGCTGCCCGGTGACTCGTCGGACCACCGGGGAAAGACCTCGTCGGCCAGATCGACCGTTCGCACCGACGCGCGGCCGGCCAGCCGATGGGTGCGCGGCAGCACCACCAGCTCGCGCTCGGTCAGCAGCTCCTCGGTGGCCAGCCCGGACAGATCGGTCTGCGGCGTGCGCAGCAGCGCGACGTCCGCGGTTCCGTCGCGCAGCAGGCTCTTCTGTTCGCCGATGCCGCAGATCAGCACCTCGACCTCGACCGTGTCGGGGTGCGCGGCGAAACGGGCCAGGATGGGTTCGAGGAGGCCGGCGTCGCCGGCCGGTTTCGTCACCACCACCAGCCGCGGCTCGCGGCCGGCGCGCCGGGTCAGCCGCTCGGCCGCCGCCAGGTTGGTGAGCGCCTTGCGTCCCTCGTTCAACAGAACCTCGCCGGCGCGGGTCAGCGACACCTGGCGGCTGGTGCGCTCCAGAAGCCGTACGCCGAGCCGCCGCTCCAAACGCTGGATCGCCCGGGACAGTGGCGGCTGGGCGATGCCGAGCCGGTCGGCCGCCCGGCTGAAGTTCCGCTCCTGCGCGACCGCGACGAAGTAGACCAGCTCCCGGGACTCCATACCGGCAGGGTATAGGTGCGCGTCCCCATCGGTCTTGGTGCCGTTCGCCGGTGGCCGGTGAACTGGCGTCATGACGCACACGACCACGATCGCTCTGGTCACCGGGGCGAACAAGGGCATCGGCCACGCCATCGCGGCCGCACTCGCCGAGCGAAGGATGACCGTACTCGTCGGAGCCCGCGACATCGAGCGACGGAACGCGGCGGTGCGAATGCTGCGCGCCGCCGGCGGCGACGTGCACGGGATCACACTCGACGTGACCGCCGCCGAAATCATCGCCATGGCCGCCGAAGAGATCGCGACCCGGTACGGCCGGCTGGACGTCCTGGTCAACAACGCCGGAATCACCGGCGACGAACGGCAGATCCCCGGCGCCGGCGCGGACGTGCCGGCCGAGGTCCGCAGAGTGTTCGAGACCAACGTCTTCGGCCTGGTCGCGGTGACCGAGGCGATGCTGCCGCTGCTCCTGCGCTCACCGGCCGGACGTGTGGTGAACGTGTCCGGGCGCGGCGGCTCGCTGACCGCGATGGCCACGCCGGACGGAGAGTTCGCCGACCTGCCACCGCTGCTGGGTTACCCGGCGAGCAAAGCCGCGGTCAACGCGGTAACGACGCAGTACGCCAAGCATCTGCGCCGGAACGGAATCCTGGTCAACGCCGTCTGCCCTGGTCACACGGCGACCGAAGGGAACGGGTTCACCGGCGACCGCACCACCCGGCAGGCCGCCGCGATCGCGGTACGCATGGCGACGCTCGGCCCCGGCGGTCCGACGGGCGCCTTCGTCGACGAGAACGGGCCGATTCCCTGGTGAGCCCTGGCGGGCGAGGCGTCCTCTCGCGCCGTCAGGACATCGCGTTCTCCTCGCGGAGGACGCGGCGCAGGACCTTGCCGAGCATGTTGCGCGGCAGCGTCGGGCGCAGTTCGACGAACGCCGGCACTTTGTAGCCGGCGAGGTGCTGGGCGGCGTACGCCCGGATCTCGTCCGGGCTCGGCGCGGGCTCGCGCGGGATGATGTACGCGGTGACCACCTCGCCGTGCGCGGAGTCCGGTACGCCGACGACCGCGGCCTCGGCGACGCCCGGGTGCGCGGCCAGGACGTTCTCGATCTCGGACGGGTAGACGTTGAAGCCGTCGACGATGACGACGTCGCGCTTGCGGTCGATGAGGGTGAAGTAGCCGTCCGGGCTCATCACGGCGATGTCTCCCGTACGGAACCAGCCGTCGCGGGAGAGGCTCTCGGCGGTCTCGGCGGGCTGGTTCCAGTAGCCGGCGAAGATCTGCGGCCCGCGTACGATCAGCTCCCCCGGGTAGCCGACGGGCAGCACGCGGGTCGGGTCGCGCTCGTCCACGATGCGCGCCTCGGTGCCGGGCAGCGGCGCGCCGACGGAGACGTGGCGGGCGTTCCCGTCGAGCGGGTTGGCCATGACGACCGGGGACGTCTCGGTCATCCCGTACCCCTGCACGACCCGGCCGCCCGTCCCGGTCCGGAACGCGTCGACGGTCGTACGGGCGAGCTTCATGGCCCCGGACACGCAGGTCCGGATGTCGCCGACGCCGGCCTTCTTCGCCTCGGGCGCGGCGGCGAGCTGCTGGTAGATCGGCGGAACGCCCGGGAAGAGCGTGGGCTTGTGCTTGCGTACGGCGTCCAGCACCAGGTCCAGGTCGAACCTGGGGACCAGCACGACCATGCCGCCGATGAGCATCGTGCAGGTCAGGCAGAACGTCAGGCCGAAGACGTGGAACAGGGGCACGACGGCGAGGTTCACGTCGTGGCCGGGGCGGATCGCCGGATCCCACGCGACGGTCTGGTGGGCGTTGGCGACGAGGTTGCGATGGGTGAGCATCGCGCCCTTGGGACGACCGGTGGTGCCGCCGGTGTACTGCAGGACGGCCAGGTCGCGGATCGGGTCGACCGGGGTCTGCTGCGGGTTGTCCGGCCCTTCCTTCAGCAGGTCGTCGAACCAGAGGATGTCGGCGTTCTCCGGAAGCTCGGTGCTCAGCTCGGCGAGGAGCCTCCTCGCCTTGGCGACGGGCAGCTTCAGCAGCTCACGCTTGACGAACGGCAGGTAGTCGGCGAGCGAGGTGACGACGACCTGCCGGACGTCGGTGCCGGGCATGGCCTCGATCAGCGTCTCGTACGCCTTGTCGAAGACGACCACGACCCGCGCCCCGGAGTCGGCGAGCTGGTGGCGCAGTTCGGAGGCCGTGTACAGCGGGTTGGTCGGGACGACGATGGCGCCGATCCGCAGGATCGCGTAGAACGCGATGACCTCCTGGGGGCAGTTCGGGAGGATCACCGCGACGCGTTCGCCCTTACGGAGCCCGATCCGGCGCAGCGCCCCGGCAAGGCGGTTGACCGCGTTCAGCAGCTTGGCGTACGTCATGGCGCGCCCGAAGAACATCAGGGCCTTGCGGTTCGGGAACCGCTCGGCCGACGCGTCGAGCAGGTGCGTCAGCGGCACGTCCGGGACCTGGACGTTCGCCGGCACGCCGTCGGCGTAGAACCGAAGCCACGGCCGTTCATCGTAGGGAGTGCTCATTCGTCGACCATTACTCCCGAGGACAAGCGAAACATTCCCGTTACCTTGGCACTAAGCACACTCTCATGCACAGTCGTTGACCGACTACGCATACGGGTCATTCCGTACTCGTGAGCCGTCCGCGGAGTGGACTTCAGTGTGCTGAGCTGGGGTTTCGTGGAGTTATCCACAGAACCGCTCCGAGGGCTGTCCGTCCACTTCCCGCCACGGCACGCTCGTTCCCATGAACCCGAACACGCTCCGCCTCCGCTCCCCCGCCGACGTCGTCTGCGCGATCCCCTACCTCATCGGCTTCCATCCGTCCGACAGCGTGGTGGTGCTGGCGTGCGACGCCACGACCGGCGCGTACGCCGTGCGGCTCGACCTGACCGCGGCCGAGGGGTTACTCGAGCACGTCGCCGGCCTCCTCGCCCGCCGGGGGCCGGACGGAGTGATCCTGGCGGGCTACGGGCCGGCCGGCCGGGTGACGCCGATGATCGAGCGCGTCCGCGACCGCCTGCACGACCACGGTGTCCGGGTACGCGAGGCGCTGCGCGTGGAGGGCGGCAGGTTCTGGTCCTACCTGTGCGCCGACACCGGATGCTGCCCGCCGGAGGGCACGTTCGTGGACGTGACGGCGAGCCCGGTCGCCGCGACCGCCATCGCGGGCGGCCTGGTCGCCCTGCCCGACCGGGCCGAGCTGGAGCGCATGGTGGCCCCGGCCGGCGGCCCCGGCATGCGCGCGGCCACGGTCCACGCCGAGCGGCGGCTGGCGAGGTGGGCCGAGAGCGACGCCTCGCGTGTCACGGAGCTGATGGCCCGCGAGGGCGTGTCCCTGGTCCGCGACGTCATCGACCGCGCGTGCGCGGGTGAGAGGCCGCCGGGAGACGAGGAGACGGCCTGGCTGGGGGTGCTCCTGTCCAGCCTGCGCGTCCGCGACGAGGCGTGGGTCCGGATGACGGAGCCGCACCTGCAGGCGCACCTGAGGCTCTGGCGCCACGTCCTGACGAGGGTCGCCGAGCCCTACGCCCCCGCCCCGGCGAGCCTGCTGTCCTTCGCCGCCTGGCGGGCCGGCGAGGGAGCCCTGGCCAACATCGCCCTCGACCGGGCCCTGTCGGCCGACCCGGCGTACTCGATGGCGCTGCTGCTGCGCGAGCTGTTCGTCAGCGGCCTGCCCCCGTCGTCCGTCCCCCTGGACCTGACCCCGGACGACCTCGACGAGCCCGCCTGACATGGCCGGTCAGCGATGCCGATGAGACGACCGGCTCACCTGACGTCCCACCGGACCGCCGGCCCGCGGGGAAGAGCCAGGCATCGCCGATCAGGAGTCCACGCGAGGGGCGAGACGAGCGGAGACCGGGCCGACGAGGACGCCGAACGCGAGGGTGCCCTCGTCCGGGCCCACTCGATGGGAGGTCGATGCCGGGGCACGGCGAGATGAGCGCGTGGTGGGTGCGGTCTTTCCGGCTCGGCGCAGGCCGGGAGGTCCGCACCGGCCGGCACGCGATCCTCGCGCGCTCAATCCGGCGACGGGGTCCTGCGCGTCGTCCGCCGTCGCGGTGAACGGCTTCACCGGGAGCACCGCGCCGGCAAGCAGAGGAGGGCGACACAGCGACACGAATCGTACGGGTGAGGCCATTCCGGCGCGGCCTGGATCACGACGTCCGCACCGGCCGGAAAATCCTCGCCGAGCGACGGTCAGTCGGCGGTCGCGTTGTACACCGCGCCCACGGCCATGTAGCCGACAAAGCCCAGCGCGCCGATTTCGGCTGCGAGCCAACTCGGCTTGACGTATCCATACTTAATCGGATACTTCATGCCTTTCCACAGGTTACGCGCGCCATACGCCTGCGCCCCCGCCTCGTGAAGATAAACATACAGTCCGGATTTATTATTCAATACGAAATGAGCGTAACCCAGCACCGGCGAACGAGGAGTCAACACCGAGTGGAACAGCTCATGCCGCACGGTCTCATGCAGCTCTCTCGGATCAACCTTCATATCCCCGGAGATGAACACGTTCCCGGTGGCCATGGAGGTCATCCCGGCCACGCCCTCGTCCTTGCCCTTGAAGCCTTCCCTCATGAAGGCGATCTTGCGTCCGCGAGGACCGGAGAACACATGATCCGCATCACGCATCAACGCTTCTTCATCCAGTCCGGGAAAGCGAAAGAGCCGCTCGACGGCTTCGAAGACTCCTGATTTCCCGGACATCGCGGGCGATCTTACACGCGCCGCCTATTTGTGACACGCCAATCCGGCCATCGCGCCCCGCGAACACTCCAACAGCCGACCGGGCGACCTCTCAGAAGTCGGCGCCGAGCAGGCCGGCCGCCAATCCCGCACCCAGCCCCCGACGGACCCGCGCCACCCACGAAAGCCCGCGCCCAGCAGGCCCACCCCCGAACCCCGCACACAGACCCCAACGGACCGCGCCACCCACGAAAGCCCACGCCCAGCAAGCCCACCACCGAACCCCACGCCCAGACCCCAACGGACCGGGTGGCCTCTCACGAGTCGGCGTCGAGGAGGGCGGCGGCCAGGCCCCGCGCGTAGGTCTCGTCGGTTTCGGGGAGGGAGAAGACCACGCGGAAGTAAATGGGGGCGACGATCCGGTCGAGTACCCGTTCCAGCGACGGTGGCGTCTCGCCCCGCTCGCGGGCCGCGTCGAGGATCGTCTCGAAGCGGGTGCTGACGCGCTGCAGGCATTCGCGCAGGCCGGCTCGGCGTTCGTCGACGTCGGGCGCCACCTCGGCACGGAAGAACGCGACTCCGCCCGGGCGGGACAGGTCCGCCAGCGTCCACGCCGCGTGGTTCGCCAGATCGTCGTGCAGGTCTCCGGTGGGTTCGGGGGCGGTGTCGGCCCGCTGGGCGGCGATGTCGGCCAGGAGCGCGGGCAGCGTGCCCCAGCGCCGGTAGATCGTGCTCGGGTTGACCCCGGCGCGCTCGGCCACCGCGGGGACGGTCACCTGGTCGGCGCCGCGCTCGGCGACCAGGTCGGCCGCGGCCCGGTGCACGACCGCACGCACGCGCGCGCTGCGGCCGCCCGGCCGCCTCGCTCGGGGATCGGCACTCACGTCGACCATGCTAACGCACACACCTTTGCTTTAGCGGTCCCCGCCTTGTAGCCTGCCGTTAAAGCACACAACTTTGCTTTAAGCTCTCAGACTCACGAGGAGACACCTGTGACCAGCCACGACACCGCCTACGCCCTCGGCAAGCAGTTCCACGCCGCCCTCACCGCGGGTGACTGGGAGGCGATCCGGTCGTTGCTGCACCCCGACGCCACGTGGACCCTGCCGGGTGACAACACCGTGTCCGGCACCGTCGTCGGCGCCGACGCGGTCGTACGGCACGCGAAAAAGATCGCCGGCTACGGTCTCGACTTCCAGCTCCTGCACGTCCTGGTCAGCCGCGATAACGTGGCGCTGTCCCTGCACAACACCGCCCGCCGCGACGACGCGGTGCTGGATGAGCACCTGTCCACGGTCTGCCGCCTGCGCGACGGAAGGATCGCCGACATCGAGACCTACCTGTCCGATGTTCCCGGCATGAACGCCTTCTTCGTATGACCCGACGCGCTTCCCCCTGAAGACTCGGGAAAAGGCTTTGATTCGAGCCACGGCCGATGCCGACACTGGCCTCATGACCGAACCGATCTACCCGCCCAAGCCGCGGCCCGGCGACAGGGTGGCGATCGTGTCGCCGTCGGCCGGTCTGCCGGAGCTCTTTCCGCTGCCGTACGAGCTGGGGCTGCGGCGGTTGCGGGAGGACTTCCGGCTCGTGCCGGTCGAGTATCCGGCCACCCGGCGGATGGGGGCCTCGCCGGCAGAGCGGGCGGCCGACCTGCACGCGGCCTTCGGCGACCCGGACATCAAGGCCGTCATCGCCAGCATCGGCGGCGATGACCAGATCACCGTCCTGCCGCACCTCGACGCCGGCCTGATCAGGGCGAACCCCAAGCCGTTCTTCGGCTACAGCGACAACACGAACCTGCTGACCTACATCGCCGATCTCGGCATCGTCGCGTACCACGGCGGTTCCGTCATGGCGGAGTTCGGACGGCCCGGCGCGATGCACTCGCTGACGACGGTCTCGCTCCAGGCGGCGCTGTTCACGTCCGGCGAGTACGAGCTGCGCGAGAGCACGGTGTACGGCGACGTCCAGCGCGACTGGGCGGATCCCACGACGTTCGCGTCCCCGCCGATGATGCAGGCCTGCGACGGCTGGCGCTGGCACAACGCCGACCAGGTCGTCGAGGGGCCGGCCTGGGGCGGCAGCCTGGAGATCCTGTCCTGGCTGCTGATGGCCGACCGCCTGATCGGGCCGCCCGAGGCGTACGACGGCCGGGTTCTGCTGATCGAGACGAGCGAGGAACTCCCGTCCGCGACCGAGGTGTACCGGATCCTGCGCAACATGGGCGAGCGCGGCATGCTCGGCCGGTTCGCCGGTGTCCTCGTCGGGCGCGCCAAGGCCTGGTCGTTCGAACGTCCGAACACCCCCGACGAGAGAGCCGCGTACGCCAAGGAGCAGCGCGAGGCGATCCTGCGCGCGCTGGCCGCGTACAACCCCGAGGCGCTCGTCGTCTTCGACGTCGACTTCGGGCACACCGATCCCCAGGTCGTCATCCCGGTCGGCGGCTGGGTGCGGGTGGACGGCCACGCCCACCGGATCACCGTGCGCTACTGAACGGACCCTCTGCGTCGAGGCCGCCATTGTCGAAGGAGCGATGAGCAGGATAAAGTTCGTCACATTCCAGCCAGAATTCGACAGAAAGCCGATGAGCTGGGCGGCGTTTCGTCCGCAATCGCCCACGGTGACGGGATTCTGGCCGATGCTCGTTGTCATTCTCAGATCGGGTCGGGTGACCGAGAATTGAGTCCTAAATCCGGTGTCGTCGCGGCCGGTGCACGGCTGGGCCTGTTCGGAGGACTGGCGCGCCTTTTCAAAGGCCCGGTCTCACGACTGGCGGCCGACGGCGCAAAGGGCGGGACACTACTGACTCGGGCGCTCCGCCTCGGCCGGGGCGGTTCGGGAAAGGCGCGGACCTACGCCTCCCGCGTCCTCATCAAGGATCCCATCGACGTCGCCAGCGGAGAGGTGGTTCTGCGGCAGATCGACGTGGAACTGGCCGGCGCGCTGCCCCTGGTACTCGAGCGGACATACCTGTCCTCTTCGCGCATTGACGGCCTGTTCGGAGTGGCATGGGCGTCGACGCTCGACCAGCGGCTGGAGATCGACGCCGACGGCGTGTGCTTCGCGTCCGCCGACGGGATGGTGCTGACCTACCCTCCGCCGGCGGAGGGAACGCGGGTCCTGCCCGACTCGGGTCCACGATGGCCGTTGCGCAAGACGGGCGACGGCGCCTACACGATCACCGATCCGCCGACCGGCCGGGAATGGCATTTCAGCGGCCGGACGGGGACGGTGCTTCCCCTGACCTCGATCGTCGATCGGAACGGGCACCGCATCGAACTCGTCCACGACGACGACGGCCTGCTGTCCGAGGTACGGCATTCAGGTGGATACCGGATCGCGGTCGCCATGGACGGCGGTCGGGTCGCCGCGCTACGGCTGGTCACGGGTCACGCGGACGGGCCCCTGCTGGTCCGCTATCGCTATGACGACGCCGGCCGTCTCAGCGAGGTGATCAACTCCTCCGGCGCTCCCCTGCGCTTCACCTATGACGACGCGGGACGCCTCGCCGGCTGGGTGGACCGCAACGGCTTCTGGTACCGCTACGCCTACGACGAGCGAGGGCGAGCCGTCCGGGCCGAGGGCTCGGACGGACTGCTGAACGTCACCCTCGGCTACGCCGAGGACGGCTCGACCACGACCGTGACGGACTCGCTCGGGCACCCGACGACGTTCCATTTCAACGAGTCACGTCAGGTCGTCGCGGAGGTCGATCCGCTCGGCCGCCGTACGGTGTCCGAATGGGACGACCAGGACCGGCTGGTGGCCCGTACCGACCCACTGGGACGCACCACGAGGTACGCCTTCGACGACCGGGGCAACCTGACCTCGATCATCGGACCGGGCGATCGACGGCTCTCCGCGCGGTACAACGAGTTGGATCTCCCCGTCGAGTTCGTCGAGGCGGACGGTAGGGTCTGGCGGCAGGAGTTCGACGACCGGGGGAACCTGGTCGCCGTCATCGATCCCCGCGACGCCGTCACCCGCTACTCCTACGACGATCGCGGGCACCTGACGGCGATCACCGATGCTCTCGGCCTCACCACGCGAGTGACCCTGGATGACGCCGGACTCGCGGTGGCGGCCACCGATCCCGGCGGCGTGACGACGCGGATGGAGCGGGACGCTCTCGGACGCGTGGTGGCGGTCAGCGAGGCGGCCGGCGGGGTGACCCGGTTCGGCTGGACCATCGAGGGCCGACCGGCCTGGTGCACGTTGCCCGGCGGTGCGACCGAACGCTGGAGCTACGACGGCGAAGGCAACTGCGTCGAGCACCGGGACGCCGAAGGCCGCGTCACCCGCACCGTCTACGGACCGTTCGACCTGCCGGTCGCCCGCATCGACCCGGACGGCGCCCGCCAGGAGTTCTCCTACGACACCGAACTCCGGCTCGTGGCGGTCACCAACCCTCTCGGCCTGGTCTGGCGCTACGAGTACAACGGCTCCGGTGACCTGGTACGCGAGACCGACTTCAACGGACGTACCGTCTCCTACACCTATGATGACGCCGGCCGTCTCACCACACGCGTCAACGGCGCCGGGCAGGCCACCCACTTCACCCGCGACCTGCTGGACAACGTCGTCGAACGGCGCAGCGGGGACACCGTCGCGACCTTCGCCTACGACCAGGCCGGTCGGCTCATCCGGGCCGTCAACCCCGACGCGGACGTGCGGTTCGACCGCGACCGCCTCGGTCGGGTCATCGGCGAGACCTGCAACGGCCGCGCCCTGACCAGCGTCTATGACCTGATGGGACGTCGCGTACGGCGCCGCACGCCGTCCGGCGCCGAGGCGATCTGGCGGTACGACCGCGGGGGGCGGCCCACCGTCGTGGAGACCGCGGGTCAGACGATCCGGTTCGCGTACGACCCGGCGGGCCAGGAGGTCGAACGCCGGATCGGCGGCGGCGCCGTAGTCGTCCAGCGGTGGGACGCCGACCGCCGGCTGAGCTCCCAGACTCTCTTGGGCGCGCCGAGGACCGGCGAGCCGGCACAGCATCGCGCCTACCGCTACCGGGCGGACGGGACGCTCGTCGGCCGGACCGACCTGCTCGGCGGGCCGACCGGTTTCGAGCTGGACGTCGCGGACCGGGTGACGGCCGTCCACGCCGACGGCCGGCAGGAGCGCTACGCCTATGATCCGTCCGGGAACATCACCGCGGCCGACCCCGGCGCCGACCATGACGCGGCGGGTCCGCGGGAGCACGTCGGCGTCCGCGTCCGGCGCGCCGGGCGGACCCACTACTCCCACGACGCACAGGGACGCGTCGTCGAACGGCGGCAGGTGACGCTGTCGGGGCGGTCGCTGAACTGGGAGTACGTCTGGGACGCCGACGACCGTCTGATCGCCGTCACCACGCCGGACGGAAGGCGATGGCAGTACTGCTACGACGCGCTCGGCCGGCGTGTCGCCAAACAGCTCCTCACCCGCGACGGCCGGGCCGTCGAGGAACAGACCGACTTCGTCTGGGACGGCGCCGCCCTCGCCGAACAGGTCCAGAACACGCGCGTCACCACCTGGGACTACGAGCCGGAGACGTTCCGCCCGCTGGCCCAGACCGAGGGCGTCCTGTCCGCCGACGCGGCACGGCGACGGGTCGACGAGCGGTTCTACGCGATCGTCACCGACCTGGTCGGCACCCCGGCCGAGCTCCTCACCGCTGACGGCACCGTCGCCGGGCGCGTCGACACCACGCTGTGGGGCGCTCTGCTTTCCGGCCCGGTCGCCTGTCCGCTCCGCTTTCCCGGGCAGTATCACGACGCGGAGACCGGTCTCCACTACAACTTCCAGCGCTACTACGACCCGGCCGTAGGCCGCTACCAGAGCCCGGACCCGCTCGGCCTCGCCCCCGCGCCCGATCCCTACGCCTACGCCTTCAACCCCACGCTCCAGATCGACCCTCTCGGACTCGCGGCCTGCAGGCCCGCCATCCACCTGGCACTCGGGCTCAGGCACACGAACTGGGGCCGTACGGAGCTGCTGGACCCGTTCGCCCGGAGTGTTCGCGCTCGCACCTTTTTCAATCTGCCACGCAAGTGGCGAGTCGGCAGCTTCCAAGACACCGTCCTCAATATCTTGAAGCATCCCAGGAGCAAGATCTCGGTCAACCTGACCGGCGTGGACGACCCTTATGAAGCGTTCTTGCGGGTGGCGAAGAACCGGGGGAACATCGGCGGCGGCGCCGGATACACGGACTGGGAGCTCCACCAGCTCAGCTGGAATTCCGAGGCCTGGTCCAGGATCACTTTCTACCGGGACGGCAAGGTCGTCGGCAATCCCTTCGAGTGGCAGGGAGGGGAACTCACCCACCCCTTCCTCTGAGCGTCACGCCCGACGCGTGGCGAGGAACTCGCCCAGCCGGCCGATCGCCTCCTCCAGGTCGTCGGCGTGCTGCAGAGTGACGATGCGCAGGTGGTCGGGGGTGGGCCAGTTGAAGCCGGTGCCCTGGACGACGAGGATCTGCTGGCTCTCCAGCAGGTCGAGGACGAAGCGTTCGTCGTCCTCGATCGGGTAGATGGTCGAGTCGAGCCGGGGGAAGACGTAGAGGGCGCCGGCCGGCTTCACGCAGCTCACGCCGGGGATCTCGTTGAGCAGGCGGACGGCGCGGTCGCGTTGTTCGCGCAGGCGCCCGCCGGGCAGGACCAGGTCGTTGATGCTCTGGTAGCCGCCGAGGGCCGCCTGGATCGCGTGCTGGCCCGGGACGTTCGGGCACAGGCGCATGTTGGCCAGCATGTTCAGGCCCTCGATGTAGGACTCGGCGTGCTCCTTGGGGCCGGAGACCACCATCCAGCCGGAGCGGAAGCCGCAGACCCGGTACGCCTTGGACAGCCCGGAGAAGGTCAGCGACGGCAGGTCGGGCGCGAGCGGCGCGATCGAGAAGTGCTTCGCGTCGTCGAACAGGATGCGGTCGTAGATCTCGTCGGCGAGGATCAGCAGCCCTTCGCGGCGCGCGAGTTCGGCGATGCCTTCGAGCAGCTCTTTGGAGTAGACGGCGCCGGTCGGGTTGTTCGGGTTGATGATCACGATGGCCTTGGTGGCCGGGGTGATCTTCGCCTCGATGTCGGCGAGGTCGGGCATCCAGCCGTTGTTCTCGTCGCAGAGGTAATGGACGGGCGTACCGCCGCCGAGCGACACCGCGGCCGTCCAGAGCGGGTAGTCCGGTGCCGGGATGAGCACCTGGTCGCCGTTGTTGAGGAGCGCCTGCATCGCCATCACGATCAGCTCGGACACGCCGTTGCCGAGGTAGACGTCCTCGACGTCGAGGCCCGCGAACCCCTGCTGCTCGTAGTGCTGCACCACGGCGCGCCGGGCGGGCAGGATGCCCTTCGAGTCGCTGTAGCCGTGGGCCACCGGCAGGTTGCGGATGACGTCCTGGAGGATCTCGTCCGGAGCCTCGAACCCGAACGGAGCCGGGTTCCCGATGTGCAGCTTGAGGATCTGGTGACCCTCGGCCTCCATCTGCATGGCGCGCTTGAGCACCGGCCCACGGATGTCGTAGAGGACGTTGGCGAGCTTGTCCGACTGGCTGACCTGCATGGCGACAACCCTAACGGGCCCGTCGGGCGACGGGCATCAGGTTATCGACACCGCGCCGCCCCGCCGTTCCGGAGCCGTACGGCCCGGCTTCCGGTACGTCCGAGTCAGTCGCGGTCCTGCGAGGTGCACAGGCAGACGCGGTTGCCCTCGGGGTCGGCGAGGACCCAGAAGCGCGGCGCCTCCTCATCACTGACCAGCGTGCCGCCGGCGGCGAGCGCGGCGTCGATGCGCGGCTGAACCTGGGCGAGATCCACCCAGATGTCCGGGTGCCAGCGCTGGCGGGGTTCCTCGCCACCGGACGCCTGGAACCAGACGGTCGGCAGGCCGTCGGCCGGGTCGTGCAGCTCGTCGCCGAACTCGGGCTCGGACCGATGCTCCATCGCCAGCACCGCCGCCCAGAATGGGAGGACCTTCTCGCGTGCCGGGGTGTCGAGGGCGAGTTCGAGCCGCGAGACGTTCGCGGAGTCCAGCCGCGCGCCCGCGCCGGCCGCGATCGAGGAGATCGTGCGGGCGAGCCGGACGTCGCGGTCGGTGACCCCGTGCTCGTCGTGACTGGTCAGACGGACGTCGACGTGGGGATAGCGCAGGTCGAGGTCGGGGTGGTGGTTCATCTCCTTGGCCGCCGCGCCGATGGCGTTGACGACCGCGAGCCCGGCCGCGAAGTCACCGGTGTGGATGCGGGTCTGCAGGCCACCGAGCAGGTAGGCCCATCCGCGCAGTTCCTCGTCGGCGATCTGCCGCCCGGTGAGCCTAGCCATCCGAAGACTGCCGCAGGTCGTCGACCCGCGCGCCGGACGCCCCGGAGGTCGGGGAGGACACGCCCTCGTCGCGGCGGAGCCGGGTCGCGCCGGAAACCCGCGCCACCTCGACGCAGGCCTGGTCACTGATGCCGCCGCTGCGGGAACTCTTACGCCATTGGGGGATCACGTGTATCTCTCCAGATACTGCTCGATGATGGCGCGTGAGCCATCCTCGGATGCGGCTTTCGCGCCGATACGATCGAATTTTACTGCGAACTCCTTGACCTCGCCGGTCCCCTCGATCAGGCGGCCACCGTTCTGGGCTCCGGAATAGGCCACGTCCCGCCCCTCCAAGCTGATGACCTGGAACGGACCGTCGATGCCGAGGTGAGGCCCAGATGAGGTGGGAACGATCCGCACGCTCACGTAAGGCAGGCGGGAAAGGTGGAGCAGGTGCTCCAGCTGCTCCTTCATGACCTTCGCGCCGCCCACGGGAAGGGCCAGGACGCTCTCGTCCATCAGCGCCCAGAGGTACGGCGGATCCTCCCGGCCGAAGATGCCCCCCTTACGAGCGATCCGTTCGGCCACCGCCGTGTCGAAGTTTCTCGGATCATTCTTCTCCAGCAGCGCGCGGATGTAGTCGTCGGTCTGCAGCGGGCCGGGAATCGCCTGGCCGTGGTAGATCTTGATTGCTAGGGCCTTGGCTTCGTAGTGGCTGTACTGGCGGAACCAGTCCGGGTCGTGGGCGGTGCGGGCGTACCAGAGCAGGAGCTGGAAGAGAAAACCGGATTCCCACGTTTGATCGAGGGTCCGGGCCTGCCGGTCGTCGATTTTCCGGCGGCCGGCCTCGATGTTGGAGACGGTCGATGGGGCGGCGCTGATGATTTTCCCCATCTGGTTGAGCGAGAGACCGCGTCGCTGGCGCTCGTACCGCAGCTGCCAGGCCAGGAAGTGCCAAAGAGAGAACTTCGGGTTCACAAGATCTTTGCCGACCACCATGGCAGCCCCCATCGTTATCAATCGCTTCCAGCGCGACCGAATCTAGCCCGAAAGATTCGTTCTCGGCGGAGAAATCAACAGCTTCGAACGTCTTCCTTATTGCGCGCGATCCGGCCATTACGAATAACGCGATTTGTCCCCAGGGCTTCGCGCGCCGCCGGGCGGCGTTGAACCGGTATCGATGAGTGTCGGCGCCAGGTCAGGTCGATGAGGACTCCGGTGGGCTACGCTGTGCGGCGATGATTACCGGGACGGCATCGCGCCACACACGGATTGGTGACCCGGTGCCCTCCTGAGCGCCGCACGGGCCGGTGCGGGCCCGCCGTTCGATCGAGGATCTCGCGCAGTCGCGCGGGCCCCGCCTCCGTCGTGTTGATCACAGGCTCGACATATCAACCACGACAGGAGAGGTCATGCCCACCAAGACTGTGCGGATTCCCACCAACGACGGCCAGGCCGACGCCTTCGCCGCCTTCCCCGACGGTGGCGGCCGGCGCCCAGGGGTGTTGATGTACGCGGACGGCTTCGGCATCCGGCCCGTACTGCGGGAGATGGCCCGCGAACTGGCCGGGCACGGGTACTACGTACTCGTCCCCAACTTCTTCTACCGGCACGGCCCGGCACCGGTGATCGAACTTCCCGAACACATCGGAGAGGAGGCCCGGCCCGCGATCTTCGCCCAGCTGATGCCCTTGATCGAGGCGCACACCACCGAACGGATCCTGAGCGACGCCGACGCCTACCTCAGGTTCCTCACCACCCAGCCCGAGGTCGGCGCCGGACCGGTCGCGGTGACCGGCTACTGCATAGGCGGCCTCCTGGCGGTACGCACCGCCGCAGCCCACCCCGGCCAGGTGGCCGCCGTCGCCGGATTCCACGGCCCCGTGGGTGCCGTCGGGCCCGACGGCCTCTCCACGCTCACCGCCCAGGTCCACTTCGGCCACGCCGAAACCGATATCACGCCCGAGGCCCTCGGCGAGCTGAACCAGGCCCTGGACGCCGCGGGTATCGACTACACCTCCGAGATCTATCCCGGCACGGTCCACGGCTTCACCATGGCCGACACCGACGCCTTCAACCCTTCCGGGCTGCAGCGCCACTGGGACCGCCTGCTCCCCCTCCTCGACCGCGCCCTGGCCAACGGCTGAGGCTCGGGGGCCTGTGGATCTTGGACTCCGCGTCCAATTGTGACCCGGGCAACATACAAGCAGGCTTGATTGCATGTTTTGTCGCGCCTACCGTCGAAGGCGTGTCAGTCAGCAGTCGCCGTCGCCACGGCCACCACCGGCACGCGGCCTCCCGTACGCAGGAGGAGCGGCGAGCCGAGACCCAGGGACGCCTGCTCGACGCCACCATGGAGTGTCTCGCCGAGCTCGGCTGGTCGGGTACGTCGACCACCGAGGTCGCCCGGCGCGCGGGTGTGTCGCGCGGAGCGCAGCAGCACCACTACCCCACCAAGATGCTGCTCGTCGCCGCCGCCCTCGAACATCTCCTCGAACGGCAGCGCCTCGCGTACGAGCGTGCGTTCGCCGACCTGCCCGACGACCGCCGCAACGTCGAAGGGGCGCTCGACCTGCTCTGGGACACCTTCCGGCAGGCGCCCTCGCTCGCGCTCATGGAACTCGCCATGGCCGCGCGGACCGACGAGACCCTGCGGGGGCTCAGCCTCGACATCAACGAGCGCGTGGTGCAGGTGATCCTGGAGACGTTCCACCGGCTGTTCCCCACGTCGCTGGACCCCGAGGCGGCGAGCACGGTGATCCGCACCCTGTTCGCCACGCTGATCGGCCTGACGCTGCAGAACTCCCTGGACGACGACGCCCACGGACACCAGGCGGCCGTACTGACACAGCTCAAGAGCTTCGCCCGTCTGCTCATTCCGGCCGAAACAGGGGAGTGATCATGCCCAACCCGACGAGCACGACGCTGGACGAGGAAGTCCGCGAGAAGGTCGCGGACCGCAAGGCCTACGTCGGCGTCATCCAGCGGCTGTCGAAGGCCTCCGTGGACAAGCACTGGGAGGCGTACGCCGACATCCCCTGGGACGACCCCGACTTCAAGGTCGACCCGAACGACCCCCGCTGGATCCTCCCGCCGATCGACCGGCTCGGCGCCACGGAGTGGTACCGCAGCCAGCCGGAGCACGTCCAGGCGCAGATCGGGCTGTGGCGCGTCGCGACGATGATGAAGATCGGCCTGCAGTTCGAGAACCTGCTGAAGCGCGGCCTGCTCGCCTACGCGTACAAGCTGCCGAACGGCTCCCCCGAGTTCCGGTACGTCCTGCACGAGACGACCGAGGAATGCCATCACGCGATGATGTTCCAGGAGTTCGTCAACCGTACGGAGATGCCGATCAAGGGCATGCCCCGGAGCCTCGACATCATCGCGCAGGTCGCGCCGCACATCCCCCGGATCTCCACCGAGCTGTTCTTCGTGTTCGTGCTCGGCGGCGAGGATCCGATCGACTACTTCCAGCGGCAGACGATCAAGGGCGGCCAGGTCAAGCACCCGCTCCAGGAGAAGATCCTGCGCATCCACATCGCGGAGGAGGCGCGGCACATCTCCTTCGCCCGGCACTACCTCAAGCACCGGGTGCCGCGCATCAACCCGGTACGGCGGAAGGCGCTCAGCGTGCTGTCCCCGCTGATCCTCGGCCTGATGGCGCGCATCATGCTCGCGCCGCCCGGCACGATGGTCCGCCACTTCAACATCCCCAAGGACGTCATCCGCGAGGCGTACAGCAAGAACGACGCCTGGAACGGCGAGATGAAGAACTGCGTCGCCAAGGTCCGCGATCTCGCCGCCGAGATCGGCATGGTCGACGGCTTCAGCCGCCGGCTCTGGCAGGCCGTCGGCCTCTGGGACGAGCCGCAGAAGAAGGCGCAGAAGACCGGGAAGGCGGCCAAGTGACCCGCATCGCCGTCATCACCGGTGGCGCCTCCGGCATCGGCCGTGCCATCGCGACCGGTCTCGTCCTGCGCGGCGACAGCGTCGTCGTCGCCGACCTCGACAAGGAACGCGCGGAGAGCGTCGCCGCCCGCCTGTCCGAGCGGGGCACGGCCGAGGCCGCCGCGCTCGACGTCACCGACGCCGAGCAGGTCGCCGCGCTGTACCGGGACGTCGCCGAACGGCACGGCCGGCTCGACCTGGTCTTCAACAACGCCGGCATCGCGGTCGGCGGCCGTACCGACGAGCTCACCCTCGACCACTGGAACAAGACCCTCGATGTGAACCTGCGCGGCGTCATCCACGGGGTGCACGCGGCGTACCCGATCCTGCTGGAGCAGGGACACGGGCACATCGTGAACACCGCCTCGCTCGCGGGCCTGGTGCCGGCGCCGCTGATGCTGCCGTACACCACGACCAAGCACGCGGTGGTCGGCCTGAGCCTCGCCCTCCGCGCCGAGGCGGCGCCGAGGGGCGTACGGGTGAGCGTGGTGTGCCCCGGCTTCGTGGACACCCCCCTGCTCGACAACGCCAACCCGGACCTGCCGGCCACTGAGGCGGGAACCCATGCCCGAGAGGCGGCACTGAAGGTGCAACGACGCCTCTACACCCCCGAGGCGCTGGCCCGCGACGTGCTGCGCGGCGTGGAGAAGAACCAGGCCATGATCGTCGCCCCGGCCTCGGCCCGCGCGGCCTGGCGCGGCGTACGCCTGTCCCCGGAGGGCGCCGTACGGATCGCGGGCCGCAGCCTCGGTCGCCTCGGTTCGACGGTCACCGACAAGCCGAACGGCTGAAGGAAGGCCTTTTCGTACCCGGTTCACGCCGCCGCGCCCCCGGGGCCGTGGCGGCGTGAACCGTTTCTCCTCTGCCGTCAATCGATATGACGGAAAAATGACCCGGTCGTTCCGTGCGGAAGCTCACACCGAGATGTCCACTTCTGGCCCTAAGTTCCCGATTTTTGCATCTTTTTCATAACGACTATTGCTTCACCATAGGAGCACCGAAATCCTCTCGTCGCGGCCTTACGCGCCGCTGACGAAAGGACTGGTGGATGTCACGAGACGGACGACGCCGTCGCGCTCTGACAGCCGCAGCCGTGGCTCTGCCGCTCGTCGCGGCGACCTTCGCGGCTACCGGCACAGCGCAGGCGAGCGACCGGCACACGGTGGCGGGGACCAAGCCGACCTGGGCTTCCTCCTCTGTCGACCGCGGCAAGACCGACAGCAATCAGCGAGTCGACGTCAAGGTCTGGCTTACCGGCCGCGACCCCAAGGGACTCGACGCGTACGCCCTGGCCGTCTCCACTCCGGGTAACGCGCTGTACGGCAAGTACCTCACCCCGCAGCAGTTCAACCAGCGCTTCGGGGCGAGCCGGCAGCAGATCGACGCTGTCACCTCGTGGATCCGCAGCTCGGGCCTGTACGTCGACCTCGCCGGCTCGAACAGCCACTACCTCCACGTGACCGGTCACGTGGACAAGGCGACGAAGGCGTTCGGCACCGAGTTCCGCGACTACGCGGCTCAGGGCACGGTCGCCCGCGCGCCGGAGAGCAACGCCACGGTGCCCGATGCGCTGGCGTCCTCGGTTCTCACGGTGACCGGGCTGGACACCGGCAAGCACCTGCGCACGCACGACGACACGCTGCCGCCGCCGGAGCCGAACTACAACGTCGCCGAGCCCTGCGCCAAGTACTGGAACGAGAAGGTCGCGACGGACAAGCCGACCGCGTACGGCAAGCACCAGTCGCGGGCGATGTGCGGTCTCCTCCCCCAGCAGCTGCGCGGCGCGTACGGCTCGACCGCGAGCGGGCTGACCGGCAAGGGCGCGACGGTCGCGATCGTCGACGCCTACGCCGCGCCGAAGATGGAAGAGGTCTCCAACCAGTTCGCCAAGAAGTACGGCAGCCCGGCGTTCGCCAAGGGCCAGTACCGTGAGGTGCTGCCGCCGACCTTCGACCTCGTCGACGAGTGCGGCGCGGCCGGCTGGTACGGCGAGGAGGCGCTGGACGTCACCGCCGTGCACGACCTGGCGCCCAAGGCCAACGTCGTGTACGTCGGCGCCCAGAACTGCGCCGACGGCCTCGACGACGCGCTCGCGAACATCGTCGACAACCACCTCGCCGACATCGTCAGCAACTCGTGGGGCGACCTGGCGGAGCACTACACCCAGGCGATGATCCAGGCCGAAGAGTCCATCTTCAAGCAGGGTGCGATCGAGGGCATCGGCTTCTACTTCTCCACCGGTGACTGCGGCTACGAGGTGCCCGGCACCCCGTGCCAGGCCCGGTACGGCGACGCCGGCTCGACGAGGCGCCAGGCCGACCTGCCCGTCTCCGACCCGTGGGTGACCGCGGTCGGCGGTACGACCCTCGCGGTCGGCAAGAGCGACAACTACGAGTTCGAGACGCACTGGAACGTCCAGTACGACAACCTCGCGGCGGACGGCAAGAGCTGGAGCTACCCGCCGCCCGGCAGCTACCCGACGACCTACTCCGCCGGTGGCGGTGGCGGTACGAGCGACCTGTTCACCCAGCCGGGCTACCAGCGCGGCGCCGTGCCCAGGTCGCAGAGCACCGCGCTGCCGGACGGTACGACCGCCAAGCAGCCGATGCGTACCATCCCGGACATCTCCGCGGTGGGCGACTCCGGCACCGGCGTCCGGTACCCGGAGTGGAACCAGCGTCCGGACGGCTCGTTCGGTTACACCGAGAGCCGCGTCGGCGGCACGAGCCTCTCCTGCCCGGTCATCGCCGGTCTGCAGGCGCTGGCTCAGCAGGCCCAGGGCCGGCTGCCGATCGGCTTCGCCAACCCGGCGATCTACCTGCGGGCGGGCACGAAGGCGTACCACGACGTGACCGACACGCCGCTCGGCAAGAACAACCCGGTCGCGTACGTCCGGACGAACTACACCGACCCGTACGCGGCGACCGGTCCGCTGAAGTACATCCTCGTCACCTCCGGGAACAAGGGCATTCCGGCGCAGGACGCCCTGAGCGCCGTCCCCGGCTATGACCGAGGCACCGGTGTGGGCAGCCCGACCGCCGCGTACCTGCGGTCCTTCAGGTAGGGCACGACCCGTACGAAGGACGCGGGGCCGGGTGCGACTCATCGCACCCGGCCCCGCGCCTTTTCTGTTCCGGTTCTACTCCGGCAGGCCGATGGACCGGCCCAGGCCCCGCATCGCGTAGTCGAAGACCGCGGTCAGGTCGGAGACGACGTTCGCGTACTGCCCGAACAGCTCGAAGCTGACCGCGCCGAACAGCCCCGGCCAGACGGTGGCCGCGCGGGCGATGACGTCGCCGGGAACGCCGGGCATGATCGCGTCCCTGATCCTGGCGGCGTCGGCGGCCATCGACTCCGGCACCGGCGGGTAGCCGCCCGGTGGGTCCAGCACGCCCGCGCGGAAGGCGTCGCCGACCAGCCGGCCGAAGACCTCCGCGGACGTCGACGCCGGGGCGATGGTGTCCTCCGGCGCGCGGTAGCCGGGCACGGGCGAGCCGTACAGCAGCGCGTACTCGTGGGGATGCGCGAGGGCCCAGCCGCGCAGGCCGTGGCAGAGCGCGAGCCAGCGCCCCATGAAGTCCGCCCGGTCGCGGGCGGCCTCGGCCTCCCTCACCGCCCCGCCCGCGGCGTTGTAGCCGTCGATGATCAGGGCGGTCAGCAGATCGTCGCGGCTCGGGTAGTAGCGGTAGATCGCCGAGGAGACCATCCCCATCTCGCGGGCGACGGCCCGCAGGGACAGCCCCGCCGCGCCGTCCTTGGCCAGGTGCTTGCGGGCGATGTCGGTGATCTCCGCCATGAGCTCGGCGCGCACCCGTTCCCGTGCCGTACGGCTCGCGTTCATCCCTCGACAGTAACAGAGCATCGCAACGAAACGAGAGCAGCGCTCCGATTTCTAGGAATCAGTCCGCGACCGCACGGCCGAGGCCCGCGAGCGCCTCGGCCAGCAGCCGCTCGCGTCCGGTGTCGGCGGCGTACTCGGCCAGGGCCGCGCACAGGAACACCGCGAGCACCCGCGCACGCAGTTCCCGCTCCGCACCGACCGGCCCGTACGCCGACAGCAGGGCCGTACGGGCCGGGCCGGCGAAGCCGCCGTAGGCCAGCGACAGGTCGACGGCGGGGTCGGCGGCGCACAGGTCGCCCCAGTCGATGACGCCGGCCGCCTCCCCACTCTCCGGATCCACGAGCAGGTGACGAATGTGCAGGTCGCCGTGGGAGACCACGACCGGGGCGCTGGACGTCCCGAGCCGCTCGCCGTCGCGCAGGAGGCGTTCGACCGCCGGGTCGGGCGCCCAGACGCCCGCGGCGGCGAGCCGGGCCAGCCGCTCGCGCGCCATCGGGGCGCGTACGGACGGCTCGGCGCGGCTCAGCGGGTCGCGCGGCAGTTCGCCCTCCAGGCCGGAGACCAGCCCGGGGTCGTGCAGGGCGCGCAGGAACGCGCCGAGACCGGCCGCCGCGGCGGTCCGCGCGCCGTCGGGCAGGCCCGCCTCCGCCAGCTCACGGCCGGGTACGCGCCGGGCCCCCCAGAACGGCCACGGGAACTCCGGCGACGGCCGCCCGGCGAACTCCGGCACGGGTACGGGCAGCGGCAGCCGCGGGGCCAGCCGGGGCAGCACGGCGAGCTCCCGCCGCACGCCGGGAAGCGCGACCGAACGGCGCGGGAACCGGAAGATCCATTCTCCGCCGACAAGGAACACGGTGTTGTCCCAGCCGGTGGCCAGCGCCTCGACGGTCGCGCCGCGCAGGCGGGGGAACCGCGCGCCGATGAGGTCGGCCGCGCGTTCCGCCGAGACGGTCCGCTCCGCCTCCCACGCCGTCGTCCCTCCCCCGCTCACGGGTCGAACCTATCGGGCCGGGAGGCCGCGGATGATCGAACCGTTCCCGTTTGGGTAGGGCCGGAACGTGACGAACGACGACCCACGAGGAGGCGATCCGATGGAGACCGAGGCCGGGCGCGACGACCAGGCACCCAAGGAGCAGGAGGACCGGAACGACACCACTCCCGACGCGTCGGAACTGTCCGACCGCGCCGCCGAGTCGGTCGGTCGGCGTTACGACGCCACCAAGGAGACGCACCACGAGCCGCTGCCCGGCGACGAACGCTCGGACGAGGGATGAGGCGTCAGTGCGCGACCCGGCCCGTGGCCGGACCGCACCACTGACGTAGCGCCGCGCGTACGCCCGACCTTGCGTCGGGCCCCTCCGCGGCCCAGGCGATGTACCCGTCGGGCCGTACGAGGACGGTCGTGCGCGTCGGCCCGCCCGCGGTGACCAGGTCGACCCGGTCGCGCCAGGCGGCGATCCCCGAGCCGTCGGTGCCGGGCGGTACGACCAGCAGGAAGCGGCCCGGCCGCAGCGCGCGGTAGAGCCGGCGCGGCGCGTCGCCGGCCAGCGGGATGTCCGGCGCGCGGCGGCCGACGAGAGGATGCGAGCCGCGCGGTGCCGGATAGGACAGGTCGATCATCGAGACGGCGCCCGCCATGCGCCGTGCGACCGGGCGCAGGCCCGCCGCGACCCGCAGGGCGGTGTCCCGGAGCGCGCGCAGGACGCGCGGGCGCAGGAGCCCGGCGCGCAGGATGGTGCCGCTCGTGCGCAGGACACGCCGGCCGACCGGATACCGCTCGTCGTGATAGGTGTCCAGCAGCCCGTCCGGCGCCCAGCCCTGGATCGCGGCGCTGAGCTTCCAGGCGAGGTTGACCGCGTCCTGCAGGCCGGTGTTCATTCCCATGCCGCCGGCCGGCGAGTGCACGTGGGCGGCGTCCCCGGCGAGGAAGATCCGGCGGTCGCGGTAGCGCGGCACCTGGCGTTCGTCGCTGTGGAACCGCGAGATCCAGCGCGGGTCGTGCATGCCCAGGTCGGTGCCGAGGACCGCGTGGGTGACCCGGCGGACCTCCTCGAAGTCGACCGGGGCGGTGTCGGGGAGCTGGTTGCGGCGGTTCCAGGCGATGACGCGGTGCCAGCCGTCGCCGAACGGCGCGATGAAGACGAACCCCGCCCCGGTGGCCCGTGCCGTCACCGTGTCCGGCGGGGACTCGGCGAGCCGGACGTCGCAGATCATCACCGAGCGCACCACCGAGCGGCCGGGGAACGGCAGGCCGAGCTCGCGGCGTACGGTGCTGTGCACGCCGTCGGCGCCCACGGCGTAGTGGGCTCGCAGCGTGCGCGTCGCACCGCCGGCCTCGCGCACCGTCACGTCGACACCCTCGGCGTCCTGGCGCAGCGCCACCACATCGGCGCCCGGCACGATCACCGCGCCGGCCGCGCGCGCCCGGTCGGCGAGCACGCGCTCGGTCTCGTACTGCGGTGTGATCAGGACGTACGGGAAGCGGGTCGGCAGCGTGAAGAAGCGCAGGCCGAATGGGCCGAGGCCGGACGCCGGCACGCCGGTCGCGACGAGGTCGTCGGCGAGTCCCCGCGCGTCGAGCAGTTCGAGGGTGCGCGCGTGCACGCCGAAGGCGCGCGTGAGGTTGGACTCCTGGTCGCGGCGTTCGAGGACGGCGCAGGCGACACCGGCGGCGGCGAGGTCGCCGGCCAGCATCAGGCCCGTCGGCCCGCCGCCCACGATGAGCACGTCCGTATCGGCCCGCATGCGATCCCCCTGGGTCGTCGCCACCGGCGGTCAACCGCTCGTGACTGACGACCTTCCCGCGAAACGGGCCCTTCGCACCTCGGGCGGGTCAGTCGCCCGGCTCGTCCTGCCCGGCGGCGTCCTTGCGCACCTCGGCCTCGCGCCGGACCTCGCGTTCGGCACGCTCGCGCGCCTCGGCGAAGTAGCGGCCCGGATCCTTGATCATCCGCTCCGACCTGTCGTCGGAGTCCCGCACCACGATGTCGCCTGGCATAGGCCCCCACTCCCCTTCTTCCGTCAGTGTCCGGAACGCCGGACGAAAGGTCAAACGAATCAACGCACGAGGCGCCGGATCCCCTCCTCGTTCGTCCCGTACGCGAGGGCGCCGGCGAGCAGGCCCGCCAGCAGCCGTGCGAACGGGATGTCGGACCGGCTCACTCCCCCGACGTTCATGGCGTCCACGGTGAGGATCCCGTACGGCGTGTGCCCGGCCACGACGGGCACGGCGACGAAGGACCGGTAGCCGTGGTCGGCCGACCCGGCCCAGCCCGGCGGCGGGTCGCGGTCGACGTCGGCGGAGTGCGCGTGCTCGTTGTCGCGGATCATCGCGAAGACGGAGTCGCCCTCGGGCGTGCCCTCGGTGAAGACCGTCAGGGGCGCGTCCGCGCGCCCGGCGTACTGGACGGGCACGAGCTTCTTCGGGCTGCCGTCCTCGAGCCGGAACAGGCAGGCCCGCACGCGGCGGCCCTTGATCAGATGCGCCGCGGAGTCGAGGACCATGGGGATGGTCGCCTCCCGCAGGTTTCCCCGCTCCTGGCGGTTCGCGGCGGTCGCGATGCGCCCCAGCTGACGCACGATCGGGTCGAGCGCGTCGTTGATCGTGACGCGCATCTCGACGGCGGCCTCGATCGCCTCCTGCTCGGCGGTCTTGCGCTGGCGTTCCTTGCGGATCTGCTCATAGCCGGGGACCGCCGCCCCGACGACGCTCATCACCACGCCGAGCACGATCCACCAGGGCTTCCACGGACCGGCCTCGCCCGCCTCGGCCCCGGAGATCGCCACCAGGGCGACGGAGGCGATGCCGACGGTCGTGGTGAGGTAAAGCCGTCTTCTGGGGGGAATGCGCACGCACGCACATTAAAGGATCATCGACGAACTCCGCGTGTCGACGGTTTGTCCACGGCAGGCCATGACCATTTCGGTCAAGCCGTTACCGCCCTCGCCTGGCCGTTCACCGCCGCGTCCGCGTCGGCGGCGGGCACGCCCGCGGCGATGAGGCACGTGCGGGCGACCTCCCGGGCCGGGTCCGCGCTCTGCCACAGCCCGTCGTTGACCGCCTGCAGGAGCCCGAGGATGAGCGACTCGAGGGCGTGGGCGAGCACGCTCGGCGGCAGGTGCCGGGTGAAGTCGCCGCGCCGTGCGCCCTCCTCCAGCAGGCCGGCGACCCCCTCGCGCGCGGGCCGCAGGTGGTCGCGGATGCCGCCGCCGGTCAGGTTGCGCTGGGCCAGGGAGATGAGCAGCCGGTAGCGGTCGCCGATCGCCCAGGTCGCGGTGGTCGCGGCCACGAGCGCATCGACCGGCGAGGTGACGCCGGTGGTGGCCCGGCTCAGCGCGTCGGTGACCTCGCGGGCGACCTGGTCGGCGATGCCCTCGATCAGCGCCTCACGGCTCGGGAAGTGGCCGTAGACGGTGCGGCGCACGACGCCGGCGGCGCGGGCGATGTCGTCCATGCTCGCGTCCGGGTCGCGGATCAGCTCCCGCGTGGCGACGGCCAGGATGTGCCGCCGGTTGGCCTCGGCACGGCCGGTCCGCCTCGCCTCGCTCATGTGACTCCTTTCACAAGCCACATTCTTGCACACCGGTGTGCAGATGACTAGCTTGCACAGTGGTGTGCAAATTGATCTCATATCGGAGGGGCGATCATGAATCGGACGGACCGGCCGTACTCCCGCCGGTGGGCCGCGCTGGCCGTGCTGTGCCTGAGCCTGCTGATCATCGTCATGGCCAACACCTCGCTGCTCGTCGCGGCGCCGGCGATGACGCGCGACCTCGGCCTCAGCAGCAGCGACCTGCAGTGGGTCATCGACGCCTACACGGTGCCGTACGCGGCGTTGATGCTGGTGATGGGCGCGATCGGCGACAAGTACAGCCGCCGCGGCGCGCTCCTGGCCGGTCTCGTGGTGTTCGCCGCCGGCTCGGTGACCGGCAGCCTGGTCCATGAGACCGCGGGGGTGATCACGGCCCGGGCGGTGATGGGCGTCGGCGCGGCGATGATCATGCCCGCGACGCTGTCGCTGCTGAGCGCGACGTTCCCCCGGCGAGAGCGGGCGCGGGCGATCACCATCTGGACCGCCACGTCGGGGCTGGCCATCGCGGCCGGGCCGCTGCTGGCCGGGTGGCTGCTCGAGAGCCACTCGTGGGGGTTCACGTTCCTGATCAACGTCCCGGTCGCGGCCGTCGCCGTGGTCGCCGCGCTCGTGCTCGTACCGCCGTCCCGCGCGGGCGGCCGGGAACGACTCGACCTCATCGGCGGCCTGCTGTCGGTGATCTTCCTGGCCGCGCTCGTCTACATGATCATCGAGGGCCCCCGGTTCGGGTGGGGCACCGGTGCGATCACGGCCGCCGTCGTGGCCGGCGCCGGTCTGGCCGCGTTCGTCTGGTGGGAGCTGCGGCACCCGCGCCCGATCCTGGACGTCCGCCGGTTCCGCGACCGTACGTTCGGCGGGGCGAACCTCGCGGTCGCGCTGTTCTTCCTCGCGGCGTTCGGGTCGATCTACTACCTGACGCAGCACCTGCAGTTCGTCCTGGGCTACGGCCCGCTGTCCACCGGCGTACGGCTGCTGCCGCTGGCCGGCGCGGTGTTCGCGGGCGCCGCCGTCACGGGCGTGCTCACCCCGCGGCTCGGCACGAAGGTCACGGTGGTGCTCGGCATGGCCCTGGGCACGGCCGGCATCCTGCTGCTCACCCGCGTCGACGACGGATCCGGGTACGGCACGTTCCTGCCCTCGCTGCTGCTGCTCGGCGTGGCGATCGGACTCAGCGTCTCCCCCTGCACCGACGCCATCATGGGCGCGTTCCCCGAGGAACGCCTCGGCGTGGGCGGCGCGGTGAACGACACGTCGCTCGAACTCGGCGGCTCGCTCGGCATCGCCATCCTCGGCTCGGTCCTGGCCGACGCGTACCGAGCGGACGTGACGACGGCGATCGGCGGCCGGCTGCCCGCAGCCGCGGCGAAGGCGGCCGAGGAGTCGATCGGCGGGGCGCTGACCGTGGCGGAGAAGGTGACCGCCACCGCGGGCCCCGGACGCGCGGCGTCACTGGTGCACGCGGCGGACCACGCCTTCGCTCACGCGGTCGCGCACACGAGCCTGGTGGGCGGCCTCATCCTCGGCGCCGGCACCGTCCTGGTCGCCCTGCTGCTGCCGAACACCCGCCGCCCCGACGTTTCTCCCGGCGAACGCCCCGCGACGGCGGAACCCGAGCCGTCGCTGTCCGGCACGGCGCACGGCTGATCCGCCGCGGCGTTATCCACAGGGAATCCCCGGGCTTCCGCCCGGGGATCCAGCGCTTGACAATGGAAGTGGGCTGGAGCCCCCGAGGCGGGCGGGGACCGCCCGGACCGGGGACCCCCACCCGGGGACTGTGCGGGGCCAAGACCGCCAACCGGCCTCAGGAGTGGCACGGACGCTGGACGGGAACCGCCCCCGGACCCGACCACCGGCATCCGGGACCGGGGTTCACGGGGGCTCGGCAGAAACCGCCGTCCTGGGCGAAAGCCGCGCCTCCGCCGCGCACGGACGCTGAACCCGGATCGCCGCCTCAGCCCGACCAACCCCAGAGCGCACGGGCGCGCCGGGTCAGTCCGCTGCGGTATGCCGGAGTCGGGGCCAAGGTCCTCCGGGGTTCGGCGGGCCGTCGGCCGCGGGGCGGCGCGGGGTGCGCGGGTCCGTACGGCGAACCGGGGCGAAGGTCCCTTGACCGACTTCCGTGCGGCCCTGCCCCGAACCGGTCATCACGACCGACCATGGTTCACATGCCGACATCACACGACCTCCCGCTCCGGGCCGACTCCGGTGGCCGGGACGGCCGGTGTTGTCGGTCCGTCGCGATCGGCGCGTCGTCGCCGGCGCTCTCCTCCTCCGGCAGTCGTCGTTCGGGAAGGCGGAAAATGGCGAAGATCGCGGTGATCGGGGAAAGCGGAAAGGTCCTGGAGTTCGGTCTCGCGGGGGCGATCGTCATCCCCGCCGAGGAGCCCGAGGCCGTACTCGCCGCCTGGCAGTCGCTGGGCGATGACGTCGCCGTCGTAGTGCTGACCTCGCGCGCGGCACGGACCCTGGCCGGCCGGACGGCGTCGTGGCCGCTCACGGCGGTGATGCCGCCGTGAGCAGGCCAGATTCACGGCCCCCGCACGGTCGCCGCCCCGGCGTGACGGGAAGACTGAAGGAACGGGCCCAGCGGGGGGAATGAGGTGAGCGGGCCATGCAGAGGAGATCCGGGGAGTGTGAGCTCGGCGGCGACATAACAGCGGTGATCTTCGGAGTGGACGGCGTGGTCATCGACAGCGCGCGTACGTCGGCGGGGGCCTGGAAGACGGTGTTCGACCCCTTCCTGCGCACGTACGCGGCGACCCACGAGACCGTCTTCGTGCCGTTCGACGTCCGGGCCGACTTTCTGCGTTACACGCACGGCAAGCCGCGGCTGGCGGGGGCACGGGACTTCCTCGCCTCCCGTGACATCTGCCTGCCCTACGACGATCTGCGGGGACTGATGATCCGGCACGAGGAGTTCTTCCTCGGCGAGGTTCACCGGCACGGGGTGAGCCCGTTCGCCTCCGCGGTCACGCTGATCCGGGAGTCCCACCGGCGCGGTCTTCGCACGGCGGCGGTGTGCACGCAGCGGCACGGTACCGAGGTGCTGAGGAACGCCGGTGTCGTGGACATGTTCGACATCGTCCTGGACGGCCTGCGCGCGCCCGGCACGCGGCTTCCGTTCTGCCCCGACACCGCGCTGTTCGTACGGGCCGCGCTGCAACTGGGCGTCGAACCGCGTCACACCGCGGTCATCGAGGAGTCGCCGGCGGCCCTGATGGCCGCCAAGCGCGGCGGGTTCGGCCTGGTCGTCGGCGTCGATCGCCTGGGCGGCGGAGCGCTGCGCGAACACGGCGCGGACGTCGTCGTGACGGACCTGTCCGAACTCCACGTCGGCGGCCACCGCCACGCCGCCTGAGGAAGAGACGCACCAGGCCGATCAGGCGCGCCCTCGCTCCGGCACGTCCCCGCAGGGCACCAGCCAGCGCAGCCATTCGCGGTCGCCCTGGACGGCCAGCCGGGCGAGCTGGGTGCGGTCGCCGCGTGCCTGGCTGCCGTGGGCGCGCATCGCGTACTGCTGGGCGTTCCGGCGGACTCGCAGCTCGAAGTCGATCCGCAGGTCCGCGTCCCCGGTCACCGACAGCCCCGTCGCCTCCCGTACGGCCTTGGCCACGTCGTGCGGCAGCGTCCAGCCGAGCACCGGAACGGCGAGTTCGCGGCCCGCGTGGCAGGCCACGCAGGCGGCGATGCGGTCGCCGAGGCGCCCGTCGACGGTGAGAAGGAGGTCGACGTTCCACTCGCGCACCATCCGGATCACCCGTTCGGCGAGCCGGGCGACCGGCAGCCGCCGCAGCTCGGCCTCCGGGTAGTCGGCGAGCATGCAGTGCGACGCCCGCAGCGCGCTCGCGGCGGCGTCGAACTCGAACGGCCGGACGGAGGTGAGCCGCTCCATGGAGTCGTTGTACGGCGACGCGTCCCCGCGGCTGATCGCGAGCACGCTCACCTGGCTGCCGGCGCGGCGGAAGGCGTCGAGCACCGCGCCGAGATAACAGGCCTCATCACCCGGCCGTGCCACGACGGCCAGGACGCACTTGGCGTCCGGCAGCCGCCCCAGCGTCCCCGACGGCCACATTCCGGTATCCGCGGTCATCTGTCATGCGCCCCCTACCTCGCCTTTTCCGAGGCTCCCTGTTTCGAGCATCGCCGGAGGCGGCCGGTGATGTGACCGGCGAAGGTCCCCGCCCGGCGGGACCCCGGGCCCGTGCGGGGTCGCCGAAGGTCAGTTCCGCGGCCGTACGATCGCCACCGGGCACGGGGCGTGCTGCAGCACGGCCGCGGCCACCGCGCCGAGGCGCAGTCCGGCGACGCCGCCGAGCCCGCGCCCGCCCACGACGAGCAGCGCGGCGGTGCCCGCCGCCTCCAGGAGCGCGTGCCGCGGGGTCCGCATCGACAGCACCGTGTCCGCGTCGACGTACGGGTACTTCTCCCGCCAGGGCGACACGGTCCGTTCCAGGCGGCCCGCGGCCATCACCCGCAGCTCCTCCGGGTCGGTGATCATCCCCATCTCGGCCGACACGATCGCCTCGGGCTCCCAGCAGCCGAACACCGCCCGCAGCGCCAGGCCGCGCAGCGCCGCCTCCTCGAAGCCGAACGCGAGGGCGGCGTCCGAGGCGGCCGAACCGTCCACCCCCACGACGACCGGGCGGCTGCGGTCGGGCGCGCCCCGCACGACCAGGACGGG
The DNA here is from genome assembly GCF_030269445.1 of Actinoallomurus iriomotensis. GTDB lineage: Bacteria > Actinomycetota > Actinomycetes > Streptosporangiales > Streptosporangiaceae > Actinoallomurus > Actinoallomurus iriomotensis. The sequence continues at coordinate 122,908 of NZ_BSTJ01000008.1, read as the reverse complement.
GCAGTGCGCGTACGAGGGCAGCTGGACCGCCGACGAACCCGCCTCCGGCCCGGCGAAGGCGCCCGCGCCGTGGGTGCCGATCACCGCGAGCGAGGCGTTCTTGGACTGGTTGACCAGCATCGCCGGCGCCGGCCCGGCGGCGAGCCGGCCGCGCACCGGGGTGCGCGGGGACGCCTCCTGGGCGATGATGACGCCTCGGTCCAGCGTGTGCTGGGCCATCTTGCGCACCGTCTCCACCGCCTCGGGACCGGACGGCGGCACGGGATAGGGCCAGTGCCACGCGTGGCAGACGGTCAGCGGCATGCGGCGCAGGCGCGCCTCGTCGACGGCCCAGCGCAGGGCCCGCTCGCTCGCCGCGGACCCGTCGAAGCCGACCAGCACGTACGACCCGTCGAACCGGTCCATGTCCCCCTCCCTCTTCAGCGTGACGACGGCCGCGACACGCCAGAAGAGGCCGAAAGTCCCCCGCGACCGGCCCGCCCGGCCCTGTCCCGTCCTCACTCGCCGCAGGGTTACCATCGCACCCGGTAAGGGCAGGTCAGGGGCCAAAGCCCGCGGTCCGCAGGACCCTCGGCGGAGTCCACGGGGACCAGCGCCTCTCCCGAGAAGGGGTCGAACCGCCTAGTCTGCGGAATAAAAGGCCGTAACGGAGGTGTCTATGCGAACCTTCACGATCAAGCTTCTGGGCGTGATCCGTTACGTGCGCCCCGATGGCAATCCGCTGCGCCGTCCGGTCGACCGCACACACGTCCGGATGATGATCGTTCTCGGCCTCCTCTTCCTCGTCCTGGCGCCGCTGTCGGTGGTCGTGACCGCCCGGCTGGCCGGCGGCGCGGGCGCGCGGGCCGAACGCGTGCAGGCGCAGACCCGGCACCGGGTGGAGGCGGTGGTCGTCGACACCTCTCCGACCGGGTCGCGCGGAGTCCTGGATGAGACCGTGCGCATCGGCTGGCACGACAGGGCGGGCGCCTACCACGCCGCCGTCGTCCCGGCGGCCGGCAACGAGACGATCGGCGCCCATCGCACGATCTGGATCGACCGCATCGGACGGCTGACGACTCATCCGCGCAAGCACTCCCAGACGGTCGCCGACAGCGTCATGGCGGCGACGACGGCTCTCACGATGCTCGCGCTGCTGTTCTCCGCCGCCCGCATGCTCATCGAGCATCGCCTGGACCGCCGCCGCCTGGAGCTGTGGGAGCGCGAGTGGGCCGCCGTGGCGCCCCGCTGGACGGGCCTGCCCTGAGCCACCGGTCCGGCCGGCCGAAGCATGGGCGCGGCGGGTCCGCCAGGGACCTTGGTCCACGGGATCTCCGACGTTCGTACCACGGTGATCCGAGGAACGCCTCCTAACGTGAGGACACAGGCCGGCGCCCGCCGGCCCCGCACGGATTGCGAGGCCAGGCCATGACGATCCGGGTTTTCCTGCTCGACGACCACGAAGTGGTCCGGCGCGGCGTCGCGGCGCTGCTCGAGTCCGAATCCGACATCGAGATCGTCGGGGAGGCCGCCACCGCCGCGCACGCCATCGCCCGGATCCCCGCCGTACGGCCCGACGTCGCCGTCCTGGACGTGCGGCTGCCGGACGGCGACGGGGTGAGCGTGTGCCGTGAGATCCGCTCCCGGCTGCCGGGCCTGGCCTGCCTGATGCTGACGTCGTTCTCCGACGAGGAGGCCCTGTTCGACGCGGTCATGGCCGGGGCCGCCGGGTACGTGCTGAAGCAGATCCACGGGTCGGACCTGGTCGCGGCGGTCCGAACGGTCGCCTCCGGGCAGTCGCTGCTCGACCCGCACAGCACCGCGCAGATGCTGCACCGCCTGCGCGAACGCCAGACCCGCAAGGACCCGCTGTCCACGCTGTCCGACCAGGAACGCCAGATCCTCGAGCTCATCGGCGAGGGACTGACCAACCGCCAGATCGGCGAGCGGCTCTTCCTCGCCGAGAAGACCGTGAAGAACTACGTCTCGAACCTGTTCACCAAGCTCGACATGCGCCGCCGTACGCAGGCGGCGGCGTTCGTCGCCCAGCTCAAGGCCGCGGGCGACCGGTCGCGCGACGAATGATCACAGCTCGCCACGCGTCAGCTCGGTGACGGACCGGCGCACCACGTTCGCGTGGGCGATCCCCAGCCGCAGAATCATCTGCGGATAGGCCCCGTCGCAGAACCGGGTGCGGATGAACTCCCGCAACTCCGGCACCTCCAGCGCCTGACCGTGGAACGCGGCCGACACCTCGTACTCGGCCGCGCAGAGCAGGATCCGCTGGAGCGCCTGCCCGGCGCACAGCCGGTCGCCGCACCCGTCGCCGTCGGTGAGCAGGACCGCCACGACGCCCGTCGCGTCCCGGTTCTCGCTGCCGGCCCCGCCCCATCCCTGGCCGGTGGCGAAGTCGCGGCCGGCGAAGTCCGGTTCCAGGCGGGCCGACTCACGCGGGCAGGTCTCCTCGGACGCGGCGCCGGGCGGCGGGGCCCAGCGGGCCACCTCCGCGACGTACGCCGGGTTCTGCCGCTGGACCTGCTCGGCGGCCTCGGTCAGCGCGGCGAGCGCGATCCGCGCCCGCGGGTCGGCGACGATGCGCAGCGAGACCTGCTCGCAGTAGGCATGGGTGCGCAGGGCCTGGAGCAGGCCGATGGGCAGCCCGCCCGGCCGGAACCCGCCGGTGTGCGTGTGCCGGTGCCGGATCTGGGCGTACATCTGGCGCTCCTCGGCGGTGGCGGGCCGCTCGCCGCCGACGCCGACCTCGGCGATCAGGTCGGGCCGGTCCGGGTCGGGCAGCATCCGCACCAGGGGTATCCGGCCGAGGTCACGCATGGCCAGGCGCAGGGTGTAGAGCGCCGCGCCACAACTGATCATCGTCTCGCGGCCGTCCGGATCGGCCACCTCCAGCCGGCGCTCGGGGTCGGCGTGCACCGTGACGGTCGAGCCGCGCGTGCCGAACCGCCACGGCCGCGTGTCGTACACCGAAGGCGCCCACACCGCAGCGTCGACGAGATGGTGCGCGATCTCGTCGGCGCGCGGCGTCTCGACGGCATCCATGTGCGCTCCTGGTCGTCTCTCCGGTCTTCAGCGCACCATCCGGGCACCGGATCCGGGCAGAGACGAAGGTCCCCGCGAACGGGGACCTGCGGCACGGTCGGCCCGGGGGCCGCGCCTACCTACCGGACGGTACGACGGCCAGCGGGCAGTGCGCGTGGTGCAGCAGGCCGTGGCTCACCGAGCCGAGGATGAGGCCGGCGAACCCGCCGCGGCCCCGCGAGCCCACCACGAGAAGGTCGCAGCGCGCGGACACCCCGGACAGGATCCGTACCGGGCGGCCGTGGACGACCTCGGTGACCACCTCGACGTCGGGATACTTGTCGCGCCAGACCGCGAGCGCGTCGTTCAGCCGGCGCGTGTGCTCGACGCCGATCACGTCGGCGTCGTAGACCAGCGGCGTCATGCCGCCGAGGTCCACCGCGCCGGGGTCGGACCAGACGTGGACGGCCCGCAGTCGCGCCCCGCGAAGGCCCGCCTCCTCGAACGCGAAGGCCAGCGCAGGGTCGCCCAGCGGCGGCCCGTCGACGCCGACGGCGACCTCCCCGCGGTCGACCGGCTCGACGTGGCGTACGACGACGGCCGGCACCGGCGTGTGCGTGACCACCTGCAGCGCGCTCGACCCGAGCAGCAGGCCGGCGACCGAGCCCATGCCGTGGCTGCCGACCACGACGAGCGAGGCGTCGCGCGCCCGTTCGACCAGGGCGCGGGAGGCGCCCGCGGGAACCATGTCGCCGTCGACGTCGATGCCCGGCGCACGCGTGCGCGCGGCCTCGATCGCCGCCCCGATGACCTCCTGGCCGCCGGCGAGGAGCCATTCCCGCACGGCCACCAGGCGCGGGTCGACGTTCCGGTCGTACAGCCAGGGCGCGACGGCGTGCACGATCCGCAGCGGCGCTCCCCGCAGAGCCGCCTCGCCGGCGGCCCAGTCGACCGCCCGCAGGCTGTGCCGCGACCCGTCGGCGCCGACGATGATCGGGTCCATGACCGTTCTCCTCCGGTCCTCCCGGGAGCTCTGACACCTCCATCCCAGGCGGGAATCCGGCTTCGCACTCAGGGCCCTACGGTCCCGCGCCCACGCCGATGGTCCCTTCGGACGGTGTCTCCCGGCACCGTCCGCCAGCGCCTTCGCCGCCGACCATGAAAGGACCATGCGCGGTCATCACCCGCGCCATCCGGCCGATTCGGAGCCGGTGGCCCTCGTTCGCTCCGCCGGTCCGGAGACCCGCCGCCACCAGGGCGGATCCGCGCTTAAAGCGGCTCCGCGCGGCCACTCCACTAGTGGTCAAGTTGTGGCATGTAACCGACAGTCAGTATTGCTCCCGGCGAACCGGACATGTGAGGTTGAACTAGGCGATGAGGCCATAAAAGGCACAAATCGCCTGGCGTGACAATGACCCGTCATGCCGTCGGTACCAACCAGGGAGGTAGTTTCCATGGCGATTTCGAAGCGACTCGCGGTAGCCATCTCCGGTGCGGCCTTCGCGGGCGCGGCCGCGCTGACGATGGGTGCTGCGACCCCCGCCGGCGCGGCCACGGCAAGCGCTCCGGCGACCGGCCGGCACATCGCCAGCCTCGCCTCGTGGTGGGGCTGTGGCTGGGACTGCTGCGACGACTGCGACTGGGACTGCTGGGACTGGTGCTGACGGCCTGACCGCACCCACCCGGTGATCCACCGGAGGGGCCTCGCCCCCACCAGCGCGAGGCCCCCAACCCCCACCGGTACCGAATCCATGACCCGCCAGATGACCACGCCCCACCTCGGACCATGGCCCTCACGCTCCGGTCCGCCGTCCCGGGGCCGGATCACCGGCCCCGGGACGGCCATGTGTCAGGAGGCGGCGCGGTCGGGGAACAGGGACGGGACCTCGTGCAGCGCCGCCGCGGCGGCCGTGTCGCTCTGCTCGCGGCGGGCCTGGAGTTCGGCCTGGACCCGGGCCACGTAGTTCTCCGTCTCGCGTTTGGCCGTCTCGTCGTCCCAACCGAGGATCGGCGCGATGAGGCCGGCGACCTCGGGAGCCGCCGCCGCGCCCTGGTCCCACTCCTCCATCGACGCGCGCAGCCGGCGGCGCAGCACGTCCTCCAGGTGCAGGGCGCCCTCGTGCGTCACCGCGTACACCGCCTCGGCCTTCAGGTAGTCGCTCGCGGCGGGGATCGGCTCCCCCAGGGACGGGTCGCCCTCGATCAGCGCGAGGACCTCGTCGACGCACGAGCCGTACCGGTTCAGCAGGTGCTCGATGCGCGCGACGTGCAGTCCCGCCCGCGCCGCCAGCCGTCGGCGGTCGTTCCACAGCACCTCATAGCCCACGGCTCCGGCGAGCGGCAGGCGGTGGGTCACCGAATCGGGCACGTTCAGCGGCAGCCGGCCGGCGACGGCGTCCACGACGTCCTCGGCCATCACCCGGTACGTCGTGAACTTGCCGCCCGCGATGACGGTCAGGCCGGGCACCGGCTGGGAGACCGTGTGCTCGCGGGACAGCTTCGTCGTCTCGTCCGAACCGCCGGACAGCAGCGGGCGCAGCCCCGCGTACACCGCCTCGATGTCGTCGTGGGTCAGCGGGATCGTCAGGACCGAGTTGACGTGGTCGAGCAGGTAGTCGACGTCCGCGCCGCTGGCGGCGGGCTCGTCCTTGGCCAGCTCCCACGCGGTGTCGGTGGTGCCGATGATCCAGTGACGGCCCCACGGAATGACGAACAGCACGCTCTTCTCGGTCCGCATGATCAGGCCGGTGTCCAGGCGGATGCGGTCGCGGGGAACCAGCAGGTGGACGCCCTTGGACGCGCGCACCTCGACATCGCCGCGCGCCCCCGCCAGCCGGTGCGTCTCGTCGGTCCACACGCCGGTCGCGTTGATCACCTCGCGGGCGCGTACCGTGATCTCCCGGTCGTTCTCCAGGTCGTGGACGCGCGCGCCGGTCACGCGCTCGCCCTCCCGTACGAACCCGGTCGCCCGCGCCCGGCTGACGACCGTGGCGCCGTAACTCGCGGCGGTCCGCGCGAGCGTCATCGTGAAGCGCGCGTCGTCGACCTGGGCGTCGAAGTACTGGATCGCGCCGACGAACGCGTCCCCGCGCAGCGCCGGCGCCACCCGCAGCGCGTGCCGGTGGCTCAGGTGACGGTGGCGGGGCACCGCCCCGGCGCCGCCCATCGTGTCGTACAGGCCGATGCCCGCGCCGACGTAGAAGCGCTCCCACATCCGGTGCTTGAGCGGGTACAGGAACGGCACGGGGTGGACGAGGTGGGGCGCGACCCTCGTCAGCAGCAGGGCGCGCTCCCGAAGCGCCTCGCGTACGAGATGGAAGTCGCGCTGCTCCAGGTAGCGCAGGCCGCCGTGGATCAGTTTGCTGGAGCGGCTGGACGTGCCGGCGGCCCAGTCCGCGGCCTCGACCAGCGCCACGGACAGGCCGCGCGACACGGCGTCGAGCGCTGCGCCCGCGCCCACCACGCCGCCGCCCACGACCAGCACGTCGAACTCTTGGTCCGCCAGTTCGCGCACCGCACGCGCGCGATCGGCCGGTCCCAGGGATGCGGGTTTCATCGTCGGGCTCCTCGAAAGCTTCGGAGGGGAGAGAGGTAAAGGCCGGACGGGGCACCGCGCGACACCCCGCCCGGCGTTCGTGCCTTAGTCGACGTCGACCCAGTCGAGGGTGCGGTCGACCGCCTTCTTCCAGCCGGCGTAGCCGGTGGCGCGCTGCTCGTCGCTCCACCGCGGCTCCCAGCGCCGGTCCTCGTTCCAGTTCTGCTTGAGCTCCTCGGTGCTGCCCCAGAACCCCGTGGCCAGGCCCGCCGCGTACGCCGCGCCGAGCGCCGTGGTCTCGGCCACCACCGGCTTGGACACCGGCACGCCGAGGATGTCGGCCTGCAGCTCCATGCACAGCTCGTTGGCGGTCACGCCGCCGTCGACGCGCAGCACGTCGAGGGAGACGCCGGAGTCCTGCCGCATCGCCTCGACGACGTCGCGGGTCTGGTAGCAGATCGACTCGAGCGTGGCCCGCGCCAGGTGCGCGTTGGTGTTGTAGCGGGACAGGCCGACGATGGCGCCGCGGGCGTCGGACCGCCAGTACGGGGCGAACAGGCCGGAGAACGCCGGCACGAAGTAGACGCCGCCGTTGTCCTCGACCTGCCGGGCGAGCGTCTCGCTCTGCGATGCGCCGGAGATGATGCCGAGCTGGTCGCGCAGCCACTGCACCGCCGACCCGGTCACCGCGATCGAGCCCTCCAGGGCGTAGACCGGCGCCTCGCCGCCGAACTGGTAGCAGACCGTGGTCAGCAGCCCGCTCTTGGAGCGGACCAGCTCGTTGCCGGTGTTGAGCAGCAGGAAGTTGCCGGTGCCGTAGGTGTTCTTGGCCTCGCCGACGCCGAAGCAGACCTGCCCGACCGTCGCCGCCTGCTGGTCGCCGAGGTCGCCGGACAGCGGCACCTCACCGCCGAACGGGCCGTTCGCCAGCGTCTTGCCGTAGAAGTCCGGGTTGGACGACGGCTTGATCTCCGGCAGCATCGCGCGCGGGACGCCGAAGAACGACAGCAGCTCGTCGTCCCAGTCGAGCGTCTCCAGGTTCATCAGCATCGTGCGGCTGGCGTTGGTCGGGTCGGTGACGTGCACGCCGCCGTTCGTGCCGCCGGTGAGGTTCCACAGCAGCCACGTGTCGGTGTTGCCGAAGATCGCGTCGCCGGCCTCGGCCGCCTCGCGTACGCCGTCGACGTTCTCCAGGATCCACTGGATCTTGCCGCCGGAGAAGTACGTGGCCGGCGGGAGCCCGGCCTTGGCGCGGATGACGTCGCCCCGCCCGTCGCGGTCGAGCGCGGAGGCGATGCGGTCCGTACGGGTGTCCTGCCAGACGATCGCGTTGTAGTAGGGGCGACCGGTGCGGCGGTTCCACACGACGGCGGTCTCGCGCTGGTTGGTGATGCCGACCGCGGCCAGGTCGGCGGCGGTGAGGTTGGTCTGGTGGAGCGCGGTCTCGATCACCGAGCGGGTGCGCTCCCAGATCTCGGTGGGATTGTGCTCCACCCAGCCCGGCTTGGGCATGATCTGCTCGTGTTCGAGCTGGTGCTTGCCCACCTCGTTGCCCGAGTGGTCGAAGATCATGAAGCGGGTGCTCGTGGTGCCCTGGTCAACGGCTCCGACGAAGTCGGCCATGGAAGGTCGCCTTTCTCTGATGGGGGAATTCAGGCCTTCTCGAGCTCCGGGTCGTTCGCGACGCGCCCCGGCTCCTCGGTCTCGGCGGGCAGGAAGCGGGCGACCAGCGCCTGGTACAGCCCGGCGCCGAGGACACCGCCGATGATCGGGCCGATGATGGGCACCCAGAAGTACAGCCCGCCGTACTGGTCGCGGAAGGCGGTGCCGTACCCGGTGATGAACGAGGCGAGGCGCGGGCCGAAGTCACGCGCCGGGTTGATCGCGTACCCGGCGTCGGTCCCCCACGCCATGCCGATCGCGACGACGATGAGGCCGACGATGAACGGGGCGAGGTTGGCGGCGGGCGCGGAGTTCTTCAGGTCGGTCACGGCGAGGATCAGGAAGAGCAGGATCGCGGTGCCGATCACCTGGTCGCGGAAGGCGCCCCAGGTGTGCACGGGGAGCGCGCCGTTGCCGGGCAGGGTGGAGAAGACGCCCTGGGTCTTGATGGTGTGACCCGGGTCGACCTTGCCGAGGATCTCGGTGTAGTTCCACCGGACGATCAGGGCCGCGACGAACGCGCCGAGGAACTGCGCCAGCGAGTACGGCAGGACCTTGCGCCAGGAGAAGCCCTTGAAGACGGCGAGCGCGACGGTCACCGCCGGATTGAGATGGGCGCCGCTGATCCGGCCCGCCACATAGACGCCCAGGGTGACGCCGAGGCCCCACGCCCAGGCGATGCTGTCGTGGTCGCCGATGGCGCCGCCCACGACCTGCGCCACGACGCCCACGCCGAACAGGATCAGGATCAGCGTCCCGGCGAACTCGGCGGCCAGTTCGCCGGCCAGCCCTGGGATCTTCAATCGCTCTGCCACGTCTCCTCCTTGATGACGAAGCCCGGTGGGAACATCACGAGGCACCGCCGTGTGAAGGGCGGTGTCCCGGGGCGGAACAGCGCCTCTCACGGCTGACCGGACGGTAGGTCGGCGCGGACAGAGGGTCAATGGACATGTGCCGACATTGTCGAACGCCGCCCTGCGTTGCCAGCTCCGGACGATCATCGGAGGGTGTTTCGGGGTGACGTGGATCACTACTGGGGGCGTTCGGCCGACTACAGAGCCCCACAATGCCGACATTGTCGAATATGTGTCGACATGACGTATTATCCGCCTCGTGCCCGGTCCGGTTCAGTCGATTGAGCGCGCGGCGGCGATCCTGCGCCTGCTCGCGCGCGGCTCCGGCCGGCTCGGCGTGAGCGAGATCGCGGGCTCGCTCGGCCTGGCCCGCGGCACCGCTCACGGCATCTTGCGAACGCTGCACGGTGTCGGCTTCGTCGAGCAGGACGAGGAGACCGGCAAGTACCGGCTCGGCGCGGCGCTGCTGCACCTGGGCACGAGCTACCTCGACGTCAACGAGCTGCGGTCCCGCGCGATCAACTGGGCGGACGCGCTGGCGGCGCGCAGCGGCGAGGCCGTGCGCATCGGCACGCCGCTCGACGGCAAGGTGCTCGTCGTCCACCACGTCTTCCGGCCCGACGACACCCTGCAGACCCTCGACGTCGGCGCGCTCCTGCCGGCCCACGCGACGGCACTGGGCAAGGTGCTGCTGGCCTACGACGCAGGAGCGGCGGCCGCGCTGCACGGTGAGCTCGAACCGTTCACACGGCGTACGACGACCGTTCCCCGCGAACTCGCCCGCATGCTGGCCGAGGTCCGCGACATGGGATGGGCGGCCGAAGTAGAGGAGATGACGGTCGGGGAGGCGGGCGTCGCCGCTCCCATCCGCGGTCAGGGCGGCCTGGTCGTCGGCGCCATGGGCATCACCGGCGCGGTCGAACGGATCTGCGGCCCCGGCGGACGGCCGAAACCGACGCTGGTGACCGGCGTACGCGACGCCGCGCGCGCGGTCTCCCGAGATCTCGGGGCCTCACGCTGGTGAGACCCGTGGAGGTGGGGACGCGATGGTAGAGCGCTACGTGATGGCGGTCGACCAGGGCACGACGTCCACGCGCTGCATCCTGTTCGACCACGGCGGACGCCTGGTGTCGGTGACGCAGCGGGAGCACAAGCAGCACTTTCCCCGGCCCGGCTGGGTCGAGCACGACGCCATGGAGATCTGGCGCAACCTCGAACGGATCGCCCCGGAGGCGGTCGCCCAGGCCGGGGCCACCCCCGACCAGGTCGCCGCGCTCGGCATCGCCAACCAGCGCGAGACCACGGTGCTGTGGGACCGGCACACCGGCCGGCCGATCGGCCACGCGATCGTGTGGCAGGACACGCGCACCGACCGCCTCGTCGACGAGCTGGCCGCGCACCCGCTGGCCGACCTCGTCCGCGAGCGCTGCGGGCTGCCCCTGGCGACCTACTTCTCCGCCCCGCGCATCCGCTGGATGCTCGACAACCGTCCCGGCCTGCGCGAACGCGCCGAACGCGGCGACGTGCTCTTCGGGACGATGGAGAGCTGGCTGATCTGGAACCTCACCGGCGGGCCCGAGGGCGGTCTGCACGTCACCGACGTCACCAACGCCAGCCGCACGCTCCTGATGAACCTCACGACCCTCGACTGGGACGACGAGCTGCTCGCCTTCTTCGGCGTGCCGCGGGCGATGCTGCCGCGGATCCGGCCCTCGACCGAGACGTACGGCCCGGCCCGGCGGGTGCTGCCCGGCGTACGCATCGCCGCCGCGCTCGGCGACCAGCAGGCGGCGCTGTTCGGGCAGACCTGCTTCGCGCCCGGCGAGGCCAAGTGCACGTACGGGACCGGCGCCTTCCTGCTCCTCAACACCGGCAACGAGCCGGTCCGCTCCGCGCACGGCCTGCTCACGACGGTGGGGTACCAGATCGGCTCGGAGCCGGCCGTCTACGCGCTCGAAGGGTCCATCGCGATCACCGGCGCGCTCGTGCAGTGGTTCCGCGACGGGCTCGGCATCATCGGCAGCGCCCCGGAGATCGAGACGCTGGCGCGCACCGTGGACGACAACGGCGGCTGCTACATCGTGCCCGCCTTCTCCGGGCTGTTCACGCCGTACTGGCGCAGCGAGGCGCGCGGCATCATCGTCGGTCTGACCTCCTACATCACCAAGGGGCACCTGGCCCGCGCGGTGCTGGAGGCCACCGGCTGGCAGACCCGCGAGGTGGTCGACGCGATGAACGCCGACTCCGGACTGGCGCTCAAGGCGCTCAAGGTGGACGGCGGCATGACCGCCGACAACCTGCTCATGCAGTTCATCTCCGACGTCCTCAACGTCCCGGTGATCCGCCCGATGGCCGCCGAGACCGTCTCACTCGGCGCCGCGTACGCCGCCGGGCTCGCGGTCGGCTACTGGCCCGACCTGGAGGGGCTGCGGCGCAACTGGCACCGCGCGGCCCAGTGGCTCCCCGCGATGGACCCCGCGCGCCGCGAGGTGGAGTACGACAACTGGCGACGGGCCGTGGAACGCACCTTCGACTGGATCAAGCCGGAGAGCTGACGGTCATCCATCGGCCGCGACGGCGTTCGCGGCCGTCCGGCCCGTCCAGTCGAGGCAGAGCACGACGGCGTCGTCGGCGAGTTCGATCCCGTCGTGGTAGTCCAGCAGGCCGCGCGTGAGCGTGCGCACCATCTCCGACGGGCTCTGCAGCTGTGTCTGGCGCAGCGCGGCGGCCAGCGCGGAGGCCCCGTACGTCTCGCCGCGCGGTGACCGGGCGGTGTGGAAGCCGTCGCTGAAGATGACCAGGCGGTCGCCGCTCTCGACGGTGAACTCCTGCTCGGTGTAGTTCGTGTCCTCGAACATGCCGAGGGGAAGCTGAGCGTCCAGCGACACCGGCTCGACCGTGCCGTTCCGCATCCGGAAGATCTTCGGGGACCCCGCGTCGATCGCGCCGACCCGGCCCGTCGCCACGTCGAAGCGCAGCAGGAGCGTGGAGATGTGACGCTGCCCGTGGTGCTGGTTGTAGATCGTCTCGTTGGCGAGCGTCGCCTGCTCGACGAGGTCGGCCCCGGACCGGCGGGCGTTGCGCAGGGCCCCGACGGCCAGCTGCGTGAGCAGCGCCGCCTCGGCGCCCCGCCCCATGCCGTTGGTCACGGACACGGTCAGGTGGTCGGCCGAGGTCGACCAGTCGAAGTTGTCGCCCCAGATCGCGTAGGCGGGTTCGAGCTGCCCGGCGAGATGGTATTCGTCGGTCACGCACGAACGTCCGGGCAGCAGCTCCCACTGGATCTCCGCGGCGAGAGTGAGCCGGTTGCGCCGCCGGATGTTCCGGAAGACGTCGGAGCCCACGTCGGCGATCTTCAGTGCGCGGGCGATGACGCCGGCGACCGCGTGCAGCTCCTCGCAGGTGGCGTCGTCCGGCTCGTCCGGCAGGACGACCGTGAGCACGCCGCTGCGGTCGCCCCGTACCGTGAGCGGCAGGTGGACCTCCCAAGTGTCACCGTCCCCGGTCTTGACCGTCACCGTCTCCTGCGCGGCGAACGCGCGGCCGGCGGACGTGCCGTCCATGGCGAACGCCGGCCGCCCGGAGACCACGGGGACGAGAAAGTCGAGCCGGTAGTCGGCGAGGAGCAGGTCCGCGGAGATCGCTCCGTAGGCCTGTTCGATCGCGGTCGCCACGGCACCCGCCAAAGCGTGCGGCTCCGCCTTCCAGGCGACACGCTCGACGGTGGTCAGCCGATTCTCAGACATGATCTCGTCTCGTTCGGGCACACGTGGTGTCACGCATGAGGAGTGACTGCACACGCGCGATGGGTGACAGGCGGGGTATGGTGTCGGATGTGGGTGAATCATCGCGGCTGCCGGAATGCGCTGCCGCGATCGATATTGCGGCCGAGGCGCTCGTCCGGATCTGGACAGGTCCGCAGAGCGCACCCGGGGTGCCGGTGCCGGCGACCCAGCTGCGTGTTCTGTTGGTCGTGGAGCAGAGCGGTGCCATCAACCTCAGTCGCCTGGCGAATGAGCTCGGGGCGCTCCTGTCGTCGGCCAGCCGGCTGTGTGACCGCCTCGAGGCCGCTGGGCTGATTGTACGTGAGTCCGGCCAGCAGTCCCGTCGCGAGATCGCGATCCGGCTGAGCCCCGACGGCGAGGCGCTGCTGGAGCGCGTACGCCGCGAGCGGCAGGAGCAGATCACCAAGGTCCTCGCGCAGATGCCCCCGAGTGCCCGCCAGGCGCTGCTCACCGGCCTCACGGAGTTCCAGAACGCGGCCGACGCGCGCACCCGGCCGGGCACGCCCGGCTCGGCGCAGTCGTTCTCACTGCCCGCCTGAGGCGGCGTCTCTCAAGGGTCGTCGGTCACCGCGTCCTCGTCATCCGTCTCGCGGCGAAGATCCTCCGGCCGCGGCCCGATCCGGAACATCAGCAGGCAGGTGTCGTCCTCGCGCGCGCTGTCGCGGAGCATCTCCACCAGGACGCCGTCGGCGACGGCGTCCAGGTCGCCGTCCGCCCGGCCGAACGCGCGCGCGAGCCGGTCGATGCCCTCGCCGAGGGGGACGCCGCGCCGCTCGATGAGACCGTCGGTGTAGAACAGCACGATCGAGCCGGGCTCGGGCCGGAGGCTGAACTCCCGCAGGTCGGCGTCCTCCAACGGCATGCCGAGCAGGAAGTCGTGGCCCTCCAGCACGGTGACCGCGCCGTCGGGCGCGCGGACCAGGGGCGGCGGGTGCCCGGCGTTGGACCAGCTCAGCAGGCCGTCGGGCGACACCTGGGCGAGCACCGCGGTGGCCAGGTCGTCCGGCTGCAGGTGCGAGAGCATGCGGTGCATGCGGGTGAGCACCTCGCCGGGCCCGCCGCCGCCGTCGACGGCGTACGCGCGCAGCGTGGTGCGCAGCTGCCCCATCAGGGCGGCGGCCTGCAGGCCGTGGCCGGTGACGTCGCCGACCGCGGCCATGATGTGCCCGTCCGGGCGTTCGAAGGCGTCGTACCAGTCGCCGCCGACGTTGAGACTCGCCTCTGCGGGCAGGTAACGGGAGGTGAACCGGAGTCTCCCGGCCGCCGGCAGGTCGGTGAGCATGGCGCGCTGGAGGATCTCGGCGACGTCACGCTCGCGTTCGTAGCGCAGGGCGTTGTCGGTGGCGGCGGCGGTGATCCGGGCCAGCTCGCCGAAGACGACGACGTCCTCGGCGCCGAAGGAGTCCGCGGGCGGCTCGACCGCCAGCACTCCGAGCGTCGTGCCGCGCGAGATCAGCGGGATGGCGAGGAGCTGCTGCCGGTCGAAGGTGGTGTCGACGCCGGCGTTCGCCGGCTCGTCGCCCGGCGCGCGGGTGGCGTGCTGCGCCCGGCCGCTGGCGAAGGCCTTCTCCACCATCGGCGGAGGACGCTCGAACCCGGGCGCGGCCGGGAGTGGCTCCAGCAGGCCGGGCTCACGGACCAGCCACGCGGTCATCGCGGACGCGTGGCGCGGGACGACGATGTCGTAGAGACGGCCGAGGATCTGCTCGTGGTCGAGCGACTCGGACAGGATCGCGCTGGTGTGGGCCAGGAAGGCCAGCCGGGCGCGGGAGGCCTCGGCCGCGGCGTGGGCCGCTCGCTCCGCCTCCAGCAGCCGGTGCTGCTGGTCGCCGGCCTGGCGGAGCCGTTCGGTGGTCTCGGCCAGCTCGGCGTGGAGCGCGAGCACGCCCTGGTTGGTCTGTTCCAGCTCCTGCCGGTGCCAGTCGAGGGCGTCGTGCTGTTCGACGATGAGGTCGAGCAGCGCGGTGCCGTCGTCGTTCCGTCCGGACCCGTCGCCGTCGGCGATCGGGGCCGTGGCCGTACGGTCCGCTCCCCCGCCGCCGTCCACCGTCGCCCGCAGGCGCGACTCGCCGACGGTCAACGTCAGCCGGCCGCCGGGATGGTGGTCGCGCATCGCCTGGGCGACCGTCGCGAGGAACCCGGGCCGCTCGTCGGCGGCGACGCCGAACCGGCTCATCGCCTCCGCGACGGCCGACAGGGCGGCCACCGGGTCGGTGACCGGCCCGTGGTGGATCCGCCGGCTCATCGAGCCTCATTCCGCGGTGCCGTCCGGACGACGACAACCGTGGCGTCGTCGTTGCCGCGCAGGGCGTCGCGCCAGATGAGGGCCGCGAGGACCGCCGGATGATGGTGCTCGGCACGCGGATAGTCGGCGAGGTTCCACCGGCTGATGATGCCGTCGGTGTGCAGGATGAGGGCGGCGGGCGCCTGCCAGTCGGCCGTCACGACCCGGTGCGACCGAGGGCGGGTGACGATCTCGGGGCCGGGACCGGCGCCGAGGATCCCCGGTCGTGAGACGAGCGCCTGATCGGCGCCGGGCCGGAACAGCCGGCCCGTGACGTTTCCCATTCCGGCGAAGCTCAGCCGGCGCGACCAGCCGTCGATCTGGGCGATCGCCGCGGCGGCGCCCCGGGTGACCCGGAGGCCGACGTCGATCTCGCCGAGCAGCCCGGCGGAGTCCAGGGCGGGCTGCCGTTCGAGCAGGTCCAGCGCCGCGCTGCGCGCCTCGGCCGCCTTGACGCCGTGGCCCAGGCCGTCGACGACGCCGACGGTCATGCGGTCGCCGTCCCAGGCCAGCCCGAAGCCGTCCCCGACCGCCGACTCGTCCGGGTGCGGGGAGATGACGCCGCCGACCTCGACCGGCCCGGAGGGTTCCGCCGCGGCCGGGCCGACACGTGCCAGCGCGACCGTGCCCTGCCCGACCCGGCTGTAGAGGTCGAACTGCGACGCACCGCGCCGGCAGGCTCCGAGCCCCGCGCCCAGCGAGGAGTTCGTGGTGAAGCCGTCCGTCAGCGACGCCGCCACGTCGGCGATGCCGGGGCCGTGGTCGACCGCGACGAGCTGCACCGCTCCCCGGCCGAAGACGTTGACGAGCAGCCGCCCGCCCACGGCGTGGCGCACGAGGTTCGTGGCCAGCTCGGTGGCGAGCAGCTCGCAGGTGGCGAGGTCGTTCGGGTCCAGGCCGGCGGCCAGCGCGGCGGCCGACGCGGCGGCGGCCGCGCCGTGCACCTGACTGTCGTCGGCCACGACGACGTCCCACGCCTCGGTGACCATGACGCGGCCGCTCATGAGCCCTCCTTCGTCGGAGGAGAGACCAGGCGCGCTGTGTCACCGATTCGCTCACTGCGTTCGCTCATGAACCCTCCTTCGTCAGAGGAGAGACCAGGCGCGCGTGTTCTTTGATTCGCTCGCTCATCGCGGCACTCTCTGGGCCATACGCGACCAGGCGACCGCCGTCACGGTCGTCCCTCCGCCGGGCCGGCTCTCGATCGTGAAGTCCTGCACCAGGCGGCGCGCGCCGCCGAGGCCCAGGCCCAGGCCGTTGCCGGTGCTGTAGCCGTCCGACAGCGCCACGTCCACGTCGGGGATGCCCGGTCCGTCGTCGGTGAAGGTCAGCCGGATGCCGTGGCCGCCGGAGTTCTCCACCACGGCGAGCTCCATGTGGCCGCCACCGCCGTGCACCAGCGTGTTGCGGGCGAGCTCGCTCGCGGCTGTGACGATCTTCGTCTGCTCGACCAGGCTGAAGCCGGCGGCGACCGCCGCCTGGCGTACGGCCTGACGCGCCCCGGCGATCTGCACGTCGCTGCCGATCTCCAGCCGTGTCACTTCGTCCCGGCTCATCGACCGGCCTGCCCCCGGAACACCGCCATGGCGTCTTCCAGCGAGCGCGCCGTCTCCAGCCCGCGCAGGCCGAGCCCCATCTCCACCAGCGTAATGGCCACGGACGGGCGCATCCCCGCGACCACCGTACGGCCCGCGAGCATGTTCGTCGCCGCCGCGATCTCGGACAGGACACGCGCGAGGAACGAATCGACGATCTCCACGCCGGAGATCTCGATGACCACACCGCGGGCGCCGGCGGCGGCCATCTCGGTGAGGTCCTGCTGGAGCGCGAGCGCGGACTCGTCGGTCAGCTCCTGCTGGATGGCGGCGATGAGGATGTCGCCCATCCGCAGGACCGAGACGCGCCCCGCCCCGGCCTCCGCGGTCACCCCTCCCCCACGACGACGGAGACGCCGGCCTTCCCCAGCGCCCACTTCAGCGCGTCGGCCAGGGTCGCACGCGTGGTGATGTCGCCCAGGTCGATGCCCAGCTGCACGATGGTCTGCGCGATCTGCGGCCGGATGCCGCTGATGACGCACTCGGCGCCCATGAGCCGCACCGCCATCGCGGTCTTCAGCAGGTACTGCGCGACGACGGTGTCGACCATCGGCACACCGGTGATGTCGAGGATCGCCATCCCGGCGTTCTGGTCGACGATGGCCTGCAGCAGCGCCTCCATCACGACCTGCGTGCGGGCGCTGTCCAGGGTGCCGATCAGCGGTACGGCGACCACCCCGTCCCACAGCTTGATGACCGGGTTGGAGATCTCGAGCAGCTGGGCGCGCTGCCGGTCGATGAGCTCGGCGCCCTCGCTCAACGCGATCTCCACGACCACGACCCGCAGGGTGCCCATGAGCTCCACCGCCGCCACCGCACCGTCGGCACCGCCCGTCTCGCGGGCGACGATCTCGAGCAGGGGACGCTTGAGCTCCGCGACCTCGGCGGTGATCTGCTGGTGGGTGGCGCCGGACCGGGTCCGCGCCGTCACCGTCTGCGCCAGGTGGGGGCGGACCCGCTCGAAGTCGGGTGCGGAGGTGTCGTCGAGACGCCCGTGGCGGGCCACCTCGGCCAGGACCCGTACGAGCCGGTGCGCGGCCGCCACGGCCGCGTCCCGGCCGGTCGTGTAGACGTTGCGGAAGAGCGGGAGATCCGCCCACTGCTGTGCCACCTGCTCGCCGCGCGTCTCCAGAACCTGCGCCACCGTCGCGGCACCAGAGCCGTCTGAACCCACCGAAGTCACCCGTATTCTCCCTGGTTACATGATCGAACCGACGGAGTCGGCGCCCCCGCGCCCAGCCAATCGGCAGCCCCGGACCGAGCGGATCCCTCCACCTGGCCCGGGGCCGGAACAGTGTCCGCGTCCAGGATCACAGAAAAGCTTGCCAAGCGACAATCGTATCGAATCGGCACCTAAAACGCGCGTCAGGTCGCGCGGTGGGCCCAGCGCGCGACGCGGCGTCCGATCAGAAGGTAGGCCAGGACGGCGCCCAGAGTGTTGAGGATGACATCGTCGGCGTCGAACGCGCGTCCGGCGATCATCGTGCCCTGGACGGACTCGATGCAGAGCGAGACGAACCCGACCGTGAGCAGGATCCGCAGCGGGCCGCGGAACCGGTTGGACAGCACCGGCAGCAGTACGCCGAGCGGCGCGAGCAGCACGATATTGCCGCCGATCTCCAGCAGCGCGGCCTTGACGCTCGGCTGGTCCAGGTAGAGCCGCAGCGTCTGCCCGGGATGGGTGTTGTCGTGCACGTACTTACCGGCGCCCGGCTCGGGCTGGAGCGTCAGCCGGCTGATCACCCAGGCGAAGGCGGCGACGCCGGCGAGCCCCGCGATGATCCACAGGCCGCGCACCAGGTACGACGAGAACGACCGGGTCTTCTTCTTCGTGTTCGTGCTCGTGGAGGAGCCATCTTTGTGCTTGCTCGTGGACGGCATGGACGTCTTCTCGGTACGGGGCCGGCGCCGGGCTCGCGGGGACGAGGCGGTCTTGGACGCGGGCTTACGGGACGCGGGGGATGGCTTCGTCGTGGACACGACCTAGCAATCCCCAATCCAGGACGCCCTATCCGTCCCGTCCGCCCCCGGTTTCGCGCGTTCCGTCGGCGCCGGTGACGTTTTGACGGGCGAGGCCGGTCAGACGAAGGTCTCGTCCACGAAGCACCAGCGCCAGTCCTCCCCCGGCTCGAAGGAGCGGACGACCGGGTGGTCGGCCGTACCGGCGTGCGCCCGTGCGTGCCGGTTGGGCGAGGAGTCGCAGCAGCCGACGTGCCCGCAGCTCAGACATTCGCGCAGGTGCACCCAGCGGGATCCGATCCGCAGGCAGTCCTCACAGCCGGCCGTGGTGGACGGGGTCACGTCGGGGGGCAGGGTGACCACATGCGCGCAGGTCTCGGACATCGCGCGACCATCCTCGTCACTCGGGCCGGCCCGGACGGGCCGACGGTGTTCATCGACAGCGGTGTTCCATCGACAGCGGCATCGACCGCGTTCGGTTCCAGCGTCTCACCACGGCCCGCCGCACCACCACCGGCCCTCCCCCGCGCGCGGTCAGTCCTCCCGCGCGCCCAGCGCCTCCGGAGGGTGGACGGTCAGCGCCAGCCGGCCGGGAACCGCCGTGGCCAGCAGCGCCAGCACCGCCACGCCCACGACGACTCCCAGGTAGGCGAGCGGCGGGAACGCCGGCCGTGCCGAGCCGGTCATCCCCGCGCCGTACGCCGACAGCGTGCCCACCGCGATGGCGGTGCCCAGCACGACTCCGGTGAGCGTGACGCTCAGGGTCTCCAGGCGGAGCATGCGGCGGATCTGGCGCTTGGTCGTGCCGACCAGGCGGAGCAGCGCGAACTCCCGGGACCGTTCGGCGGTCGCCATCGCCAGCGTGTTGACGACCGCGATCGCCGTGAAGGCGATGATCAGGCCCATGATCACCAGGTTGACCTCGGTGCTGTTCCGCCGGCCCGCCGCCTGGGCGGCCGGTGACATCCGCACTCCCGGGTAGCGGGCGACCGCCCGCCGCAGCGCGTCCGCCGAGCCGCCCGCGACGAGCACCTGCCGTGGGAGCGGGTCGTCGACGTGCGCCGCGACGACGCCGTACGGGAGGAGCACGTCGCCGAAGCCCAGCCCGCGGCCGTAGATCGCGGCGACCCGCGCACGCAGCGGTGTGCCGTCGCCGAGCGTGACGTTCAGCTCGGTGCCGAGACGGGCGTGCAGGTGCCCGGCCGCGGTCGCGCTGACCGCCACGTCGCCCGCGCCGAGCCGGTCGAGCGAACCGGCGCGCACGCCGGGGTCGATCGTCCGGGTCAGCCCGGCGGGCGTGACGCCCTGCGCGGCGTACTTGCCCTCTCCGACGCGGATCGAGGTGGGCACCATCGCGGTGACCGCGCGGACACCGGGCAGGCGGCCCAGTTCCGCGGCGCCGGGGACCCGGCCGGCCAGGACGTGCTCGGCCCGGCCCCCCTCGCGCGCCTGCCGGGTGGCCGCGCCGGCGACGGTGGCGGGGGCGAACAGGATCGTGCAGGTCATGCCGACCGCGAGGGTGAGCGGGGTGATGATCGAGGCGAGCCGGCGCGTACCGGCCCGGCCGTTGGCGGCGGCCAGGTGACCGCTGACCCGCGACAGTCGCAGCGGCACGGCCAGCACGGCCGTCGCGGCGCGGGCGAGGAGCGGACCGAGCAGCGCGACCGCGAAGGCCCCGAGCACGACCGCGAGGAAGGTCACCGGGGTCGCGGCCGCCTCGACGTCGAGGGCGCGCAGGACGGCCAGCAGGGTGACGTGCCCGGCCAGGACGACCAGGCCGGCGAGGGTGCGCGCCACTGGCGGCCGGCGGCGTTCGACCGCCGCCTCGGCGAGCGCCTCGGCGGGCCGGATCCGTACGGTGCTCCGGGCGGACAGCCGCGCGGCGACCCAGGCCGCGAGCATGGTCGCGGCCAGCCCGGCGGCCATCGGGAACGGGCTGAGCACCAGCCCGAGGTTCGGCGGCATCACGCCGTGCCCGACGAACAGCGACCGCAGCCACCGGGCCACGAACAGGCCGCCGGCCGCGCCTACGAGGCCCGCGCCGGACCCGACGAGCAGGGCCTCGCGGCCGATCATCTTCCGCACCTGCCGGGGCGTGGCGGCCACGGCGCGCAGCAGCGCCAGCTCACGCCGCCGCTGCTCGATCGTCAGCGTGAACGTGCCGACCACGACGAGGATCGCCACCAGCAGCGACGTGCCCCCGAGAGCGCCGCCCATGCTGACCAGGGTTACGCGCGCCTTCGACGCGTCGGCGAACTCCAGCGAACCGCGGTCCCGGCCGGTGTAGACCTCGGCCGGGGTGCCGCGCAGCGCCGCGCGTACGGCGGGCGCCGCGGAGGCGGGGAACACGCCGATCGCCGCGACCTGGCCGGGCCGCCCGGCCAGCCTCCGTGCCTCCTGCTCGGTGAAGAACAGGTTCGCCTGCCGGGGCGTCGCCTGGGCGGTGATCCCGACCACGCGGTAGGTCCGCGGGGCCGCGGTGGCCAGGACGGTGATCGTGTCCCCCGGCCGCGCGCCGGCGCGCGCGTCGGCCACGACCTCGCCGTCGGCGCGCGGCTCGCGGCCGGTCGCGAGCGTGAACGGCGTCAGCGCCGCGGACGCCCACGCGTGCCCCTGGGCCATGCCGTGCGCGGTCTGCGCCGGGAAGGTCACCTCCGGGACGATCTTCGTCACGCCGGGCACGTGCGCGATCCGGTCCGCGACGTCCGCGGCCAGCCACGCGCGTTCGGTGAGCGGCTTGGACTTGGTCTTGACCTTGTGCTTCTTGTGTTTGTTCCAGTGGAGCTGCTGGTCGGCGCCGACCACGATCGGCGCGCCGGCGTAGCGCTCGGGGGCGACGTGGCCGCGCAGGCCCGTCTCCAGCAGCACACCGCAGGCGGTGATGAGCGCGGCCGCGCACAGCAGGGCGGCGAACGCCCCGGCGAAGGCGCCCTTGCGGCTGCGCAGCGTGTGCAAGGCGAGGGACAGCATCAGACCCGCCCTCCCAGCCCGGCCATCCGCTCGGCGACGAGGTCGGCCGACGGGGCGTCCAGCGTGCCGGCGATCCGGCCGTCGGCCAGGAACAGGACGCGGTCCGCGTACCCGGCGGCGACCGGGTCGTGGGTGACGATCACGACGGTCTGCCCGAGAGCGTCGACGGCCTCGCGCAGCAGCGTGAGGACGTCGCGTCCGGTGACGGTGTCCAGCGCGCCGGTCGGCTCGTCACCGAAGATCACCTCGGGCCGGGTGACGAGCGCGCGGGCGAGCGCGACCCGCTGCTGCTGCCCGCCGGACAGCTGCGCGGGGCGATGGCTCGTACGGCCCGTCAGGCCGACGCGATCGATGATCTCCTCCAGCCACGCCCGGTCGGTCCGCGTGCCGGAGAGCCGCAGCGGCAGCTCGATGTTCCGCAGGACGTCCAGCGAGGGAACGAGGTTGAAGGCCTGGAAGACGAAGCCGACGCGGCTGCGGCGCAGCTCGGTGAGCCGCACCTCGTTCATGCCGGACAGGTCGGTGCCGCCCAGCAGCACGGTGCCGGAGGTGGGGGTGTCCAGGCCCGCGGCGCAGTGCAGGAAGGTCGACTTACCGGATCCCGACGGCCCCATGACCGCGGTGAAGGTGCCGCGGGGGATGGTGATCGTCACGTCGTCGAGTGCGGTGACGGCGCCGGCCCCCTTCCCGTACACCTTGCGGACCGACGTCATCCGGACCGCGTCGGCGTGCGGCGTCGCGGGTCTGTCTCGGCGCGGCATGGGCGCCTTCCTTTCAAGAGTGGGTTCGGTGAGGGGCGCGGACGGCCGTCTCACTCTGAGTCCGAGTCGGTGGCGGGAAACGCCAGGAAGCGGGCGTAGACGGGCCGGGCGTCTTCGGGTACGTCTCCGGGGTCCCGCTTGAAGCGGTTGACGAGCCGGATGTACTCCTCGAAGAACTCGCGGACCTCATCGAGCGTGAGGTGCAGGAGCGAGCGGGAGTACGGCACGGCGTCTCCCCACTCGCCGAGGGACCCGCGCCGGCCGAGGAAGCGCCCGAACGCCTCGACGTCGGCGTCGAACGCCATGCGGTTCAGCTGGTCGAGCGCGGCGCGCACCTGCGGGCTCTGCCGGCTGGGCGGCGGGAACCGGCGGTCGCCGGGCACGGCGCGCCACCACCGCTCCCGCCCGTGCGCCCTGTCCGCGAGCTCCTCGACGAACCCGTGCCTGGCCAGCTCGCGCAGGTGGTAGCTCGTGGCCCCGGTGTTGAGGTCCAGCGCGCGGGCCAGGGACGCCGACGTGGCCGGGCCGTGCAGGGCCAGGTGCTCGAGCATCTTCTGCCGCCGCGGATGCGCGAGCGCCTTCAGCACCTCGAGGTCGTTGATCTCCTGCGGTTCGGGCATGAGTGCACAATATTCTGTGCACAGAGAATTGTGCAACTACGCCCACGGGAGGCCGGCGGGAGGTCGCCGGCCTCCGCTACGGAATCAGCACGAACTTGCGCCCCGCCCCGGCGCCGAACCTCGCGTACGCCTCCACGGCGCCGTCCAGCGGCACCGGGGTCGCCCCGACGACGTCGCCGATCGCCAGCCCGCCCGCCAGGAGGGCTTCGGCCAGCTCGTCCTGGTAGCGGCGGGCCGGCGTCGCCCCGGAGCCGACGGTGAGCGCCTTGGACCAGATGCCGCCGAGGTTCACCCCAAGGGCGGGCCGGCCGGCCGCGGAATAGACGCCGGGGACGGCGATCGCGCCTCCCGGCCGGACCACCGAGACGACGTCGTTGAGCGCGGAGGCGAGCGGCACGCCGTCGCCGTCCAGCCCCGGAGCGGACGCGCCGACGCAGTCGATCCCGGCGTCGACGAGCGGCCGGCCGGTCAGGTCCGCCACCATCTCGGGCAGGTCGCCACGGGCCAGATCCACCGCCTCGAACCCGACGGACCGGGCGTGCTCCAGGCGCTCGCCGTTGAAGTCCCCCAGGATGACGACGGCCGCGCCGAGCAGCCGGCAGGCCGCGGCGCACGCGAGTCCGACCGGACCCGCGCCGGCGATGTAGACCTTCGCGCCAGGACCCACGGCCGCACCCTTCGCCGCGTGGTAACCGGTCGGCAGGATGTCGCCCAGCAGGGCCACGTCCAGCAGCCGCTCCCGAGCCTGGTCGGCGTCGGGAAAGACGTAGAGGTTGAAGTCGGCGTACGGGACCAGGGCGTACTCGGCCTGCAGGCCGGCCCATCCGCCGAAGCCCTCCCCCATCCCGTACGTCGCGCCCGGCCGGTGCGGGTTGACGCCGAGGCAGTGACCGGTGAGTCCGGCGCGGCAGTTCGCGCAGCGCCCGCAGGCGACGTTGAACGGCACGGAGCACACGTCGCCGACCCGCACGCGCTGGACGTCCCGGCCGACCTCGATCACGACTCCGGTGAGCTCGTGGCCGAGGACCATGCCGGGAGCGGATCCCGGACCGTGCAGGGTGTGCTGGTCCGAGCCGCAGACGCAGGTCGCGAGCGTGCGCAGGATCACGCCGTGGTCGCAGCGGCGTGGCAGCACGCCGGGGGCGGGCCGTACGTCCAGCCCGGGCAGGGCCACCTCGCGGAGTTCCACGCGGCCCGGCCCGGCATAGACGACGGCCCGTTGCACGTCACCCGTGACGGGGAGGGGCCCCGCGCCGGCCGCGTTCACAGGCTTCCCGACGCCTCGAAGCTGCGCCGGCCGCCCCGCCGGGGCACCAGGACGCGCTCGAGGAGTTCGACGACGCCGAACAGCACCGCCCCGATGACCGTCAGCCAGGCGACCGAGGCGAACACCGTGAGGCTGTCCATGTCACCGCGCGCGGTGATCAGCAGCACGCCGAGCCCCGTGTCGGCGCCGACGAACTCCGCCACCACCGCGCCGACGACGGCGAGCGTGATGCCGACCTTCACGCCGGCGAAGATGCTCGGCACCGCCCACGGCCAGCGGACCTTCCAGAACGCCTGCCACCGGCTCGCGCCCATGGACCGGACGAGCATCAGGCTCTCCGGGCGGGCGGCGCGAAAGCCCACCATGGAGTCGATGACGACGGGGAAGAAGCAGATCAGCGCCACCATCAGCACCTTCGGCAGCTGTCCGAAGCCGAACCAGATGATGAACAGCGGCGCGATCGCGACCTTCGGCACAACCTGGGCGACGATCAGCAGCGGGTAGACCGCCCGGCGCACGACGCTGCTGTAGACCATCGCCACCGCGATCGGGAGGGCGACGACGATCGCGAGCGCGAACCCGACGAAGATCGCGATGATTGTCGGCACCGACTGGTCGGCGAAGGTGCCGAAGTCGGAGAACATCTTTTTCACGACGGCGCCCGGAGCCGGCAGCACGTACTCCTTGACGCCGCCGAACGACACCATCGCCTGCCACACCGCGACGATGACGACGACGAGGATGAGGGGCAGCACCCCGTCGGCGATCCGCGACCGGAGCGGCCGGCGTCTCCGTGCGCGCGTTCCAGTGGAGGCGGTGGCCGGCTTCTTCCGCTGGTCCGTGCTGGTCACGTCCGCTCCTCCGTGAGTACTCCGAGGTTCTCGAAGACCTCGCGGATCTCCCCGACGAGGCCGGCGAACTCCGGCGTGGCCCGCGCGCTCAGGTGCCGCGGCCGGTCAAGCGACACACGGAAG
The DNA here is from genome assembly GCF_030269445.1 of Actinoallomurus iriomotensis. Taxonomy (GTDB): domain Bacteria; phylum Actinomycetota; class Actinomycetes; order Streptosporangiales; family Streptosporangiaceae; genus Actinoallomurus; species Actinoallomurus iriomotensis. The sequence continues at coordinate 97,627 of NZ_BSTJ01000008.1, read as the reverse complement.
TCCGCCGCGATACGGGCGGGACGGGGCGAGAACACGAGCACCCGGTCGGCGAGGAACACCGCCTCGTCGATGCTGTGGGTCACGAACACGACCGTCTTGCGCCGCTCCATCCACAGGTGCTGCAGATCGATCTGGATCTGGTCGCGGGTCAGGGCGTCGAGCGCGCCGAACGGCTCGTCCATGACCAGGATCTCCGGATCGTGCAGCAACGCCCGGCACAGCGACACGCGCTGCTGCATCCCGCCGGACAGCTCGTCCGGGTAGCGGTCCTCGAACCCGCCGAGGCCGACCTGGGCGAGCAGTTCGCGCGCCCGCGCCTCCGACTCGCGCTTGGAGCCACGACGGATCTCGGCCTGGAGCATGACGTTCTGCAGCGCGGTCCGCCAGGGCAGCAGCTCGGCTCCCTGGAAGACGATCCCCAGGTCCGTGTACGGCTCGAGGATCGGCCGGCCCGCGACTCTGACCTGTCCGGTGGTCGGCTGGGTCAGCCCGGCCAGGGCGAGCAGCAGCGTGCTCTTCCCGCACCCGCTGGGCCCGACGATGGCGAGGAACTCACCGCGGTCCAGGTCGAAGGACATCTCGTCGACGGCGGTCATGACACCGTCACCGGTGTCGAACGCCTTCGTGACCTGGTCGAACTCGACGAAAGACGCCATCGCTACTGCTTCCCGAGCTGGTCGGAGCACTGGCCGAGATAGGCGTTGCTGGCGACCTCCGCCGGCTTGACCTTGCCGGCGGCGACGCCGCCGTGCTGCTCCATCTGGGCGATGGTGCTCTGCCAGTCGGCCGCGGCCATGCAGCCGAATGCCTGGTCCTTGGTCTTGTCCGTGTGCATCAGCTGGGCGGAGGCCAGCCACTGCTGCTTGACCACGGCTTTGGAGAGCGTGCTCGTCTTGACCACGTTGAAGAAGGACGACACCGCCGCGTCGACGTTCTTGTCGGTGTAGTCCACGGCTTCGGCGGTCGCGGCCAGGAAGTTCTTCACCGCGTCCGGGTGCTTGTCCGCGAAGCTCTTGGAGGTGACGATGCCGGAGCTGAGCACGTTCAGACCGGCGTCCGCGTAGCTGAGCGCGGCGAGCGTGCAGTGGCACTTCGCCTCGATGGTCGCCCGGCTGACGTTCAGCAGGCCGAAGCTGAACTGGGTCTTGCCCTGCACGAAGAGGCTGTCCCGGGTCGGGATGTCGACCTTGTTGAGATGTACCGACTGCGGGTTCAGCCCGCTGGCCTTGGCGAACGCGGGGAACAGCGTCTCCGGGGCGGACCCCGCCGTGAAACCGGCCGTCTTGCCCGCCAGGTCCGACGCGCTGCGGATCCCCGAGTCGGTGCGGGTGAAGATCGCGAGCGGTGAGCGCTGCACCATGCCCGCCACCATCTCGACCGGCATGCCCTTGCCCGCCGCCTGCACCAGGGCGCCGCCGTCGGCGTAGCCGAGGTCGTCCGAGCCGTTGGCCACCGTCTGGAGCGTGGTCGCCGAGCCCTTGCCCGGGTTCAGGGTGACGTCGAGGCCGTGCTTCTTGTAGATGCCCTTGTCGATGCCTGCGAGCAGGGGCAGCACGGCACCCGTGTAGAAGACGTCGGTCCGCACCTTGACCTTGGTCAGTCCCGAGGCGTCCTTCGACCCGCCGGATCCGCCACAGGCCGAGAGCGTCAACGCGCCCGCGATCGCGAGGGCGGCGCCCGGCAGCGTCCAGCGCCGGCCGCGGAGTGCGGCGAAAGAGATGTGCATCGGTTCCTCACAGGGCTGAGCAGACGACCGAGCCGCCGTCCGAGCTGGGCATCCGCCGAGGCGGAGGGGATTTAGCTTGGCACGGAGTATCTTGTAGCTAAATATCTTGTGTCAAGATATCTTGGTTCCGATAGTCTTCCCCGGCGGATTTCGCCCCAGCCGGACGGACGGTGTCATGGAAGCGGTCGAGAGGGTTCTCGAGGACTGGCGACGTGAGCGACCCGACCTGGACGCATCGCCGATCGGCGTGTTCGGTCGCGTACGCCGGGTGGACCAGCTGTCGCGCCACGAGCTTGAGGTGTTCCTTGCGCCCCACGGCCTGACGCCCAAGTCCTTCGACCTGCTGGCCAACCTTCGCCGCAGCGGGCACCCGTACCGCAAGACCCCCTCCGAGCTCGCGGAGTCCTCACTGCTGTCCACGGGAGCGATGACCGGCCGCCTCGACAGCCTGGAGGCACAGGGCTGGATCCGGCGCACCCCGCACCCCACCGATCGTCGGGTCATGTACGCCGAGCTGACGCCGGACGGCGTGAAGCGCATCGACGAGATCTTCGCCCTGCACCTGGCCAACGAGGAGTCCCTGCTCGGCGACCTGTCCCAGGAGGAGCGCGACCGCGTCGCCGCGGCCCTCGCCACACTGGAGGAGGCCCTGCAGGCCGCGGTGGCCAGAAGGACTCCCGGCGGTCCGCAGGCTCCCCGGCCCCGCAGGGCACGCACGGCGCGCCGCGTCGTGTGAACCACCCCGGACCGCGAGGCGCCGGAGGACCACCGACCGGCCCCACACATCGCCTAAAACCTTAGCGCTAAGGTATATCCGCCACGTCATTCGGTGGAAGGCGGACTTCATGGACCAGATCAGGGATGAGATCCTCGTCGGCGGCGACTGGCGCCGGGGCGCCGGCGCTCTCATCGAGACCCGCGATCCCGCGACCGGCGCGCTCATCGCCGCCGTTCACGGCGCGGACGCCGAAGACGTGGAACTGGCGGTGGCGGCGGGCCACCGGGCCGCCGCCGATCCGGCCTGGCGCGATCTGCTGCCGCACGAGCGGAGCAAGTTCCTGACGAGGATCTCCGACCTCATCACCGAGCGGGCCGAGGACCTGGCCCGGCTGCAGACCGCGGACACCGGCAAGTCGATCAATGAGACACGGGCGCTGGTGGCGAGTGCGGCCGGCACGTTCCGCTACTTCGCCGCCGCCCTGGAGACCGCGGAGGAGGCGCTCACCCCGCCCCGCGGGCCGTACCTCACCATGAGCGTGCACGAACCGATCGGCGTCGTCGGCGCCATCACCCCGTGGAACTCGCCGATCGCCAGCGACGCGCAGAAGCTCGCCCCCGCGCTGGCCGCCGGCAACGCCGTCGTGCTCAAGCCGGCCGAGTGGACTCCGCTCGTCTCCCTCGCCCTCGGCAGACTGATCACCGACGCCGGACTGCCCGCCGGGCTGCTGTCGGTGCTGCCCGGCCCCGGACGGACCATCGGCGACGCCATCGTGCGCCATCCCGGCGTGGGGAAGGTGACGTTCACCGGCGGCACGGCCACGGGCCGGACCATCGGCGCGGCGGCCGCCGAGAAGATCATGCCGGTGTCGCTCGAACTCGGCGGCAAGTCGCCGACGATCGTCTTCCCCGACGCCGACCTCGACCAGACGGTCGCCGGGGTGCTGTTCGGGATCTTCTCCTCGTCGGGTCAGAGCTGCATCGCGGGATCGCGCGTGTTCATCCACGCCGACGTCTACGACGAGGTGCTCGACCGGCTCGTGCGGCACACCGAGAAGCTGCGGATCGGCCCGGGCACCGACCCGGCCACGCAGGTCGCCCCGATGGTGACGCACGCCCATCGCGACAAGGTGGCCGCCATGGTCGACCGCGCCCGCGAGGAGGGCGCCCGGGTGCTCTGCGGCGGCGGAGTGCCGGACGGACCGGAGTACGCGGCCGGCGCCTACTATCTGCCGACCATCCTCGACGGGCTGGCCAACGACTCGGCCACCTGCCAGGAGGAGATCTTCGGTCCGGTGCTGGTGGCCCTGCCGTTCGCCGACGAGGAGGACCTCGTCGCCCAGGCCAACGACACCGTGTACGGCCTGGCCTGCGGCATCTGGACCGGTGACTATCGGACCGCGTGGCGGGTGGGCCGCCGGATCGAGGCGGGGACGGTGTGGATCAACACCTACAAGCAGTTCAGCATCTCCACGCCGTTCAGCGGCCTGAAGGGAAGCGGCCTCGGCACGGAGAAGGGACGCGAGGGCATCCGCTCCTACACCCGGCAGAAGAGCCTCTACTGGGGGCTCACCGAAGATCCCCTGCCCTGGGCGGGCGTCTGAGACCTGGACCGGGTCAGGCCTCGCCCGCCGCGGCGGCGGGCGGGTGCTGCTCGGCGTGCTCCAGCGAGCGCTCCAGCTTGCTGAGCAGCAGGCCGAGCTGACGCCGCTCGGCCTCGTTGAGTCCCGCCAGCATGCGGTCCTCATTGGCAAAGTGCGCCTTGGCGACGGTGTTGACCACGTCGAGGCCCTTGTCGGTGAGCTGGGCGAAGACGACCCGCCGGTCGTCGGAGTCGCGCTCCCGGGTGACCAGACCCGCGGACTCCAGCCGGTCGAGGCGCAGCGTGATGCCCCCCGTCGTGACCAGTGCGATCTGGGCGAGCTCACCCGCCGTCCTGCGGTACGGCGCGCCGGAGCGGCGCAGCGCGGCGAGCACGTCGAAGGCGGCCATGTTGAGCCCGTGGCGGTCGAAGAGCTCGGCCACCAGACCCTGGTAGCGAAGGAAGCTGCGGTGCAGCCGGCCGAGGACCTCCATCGGCGAGGCGTCCAGGGCAGGCAGCTCCCGTGCCCACTGCTCCAGGATCAGGTCCACCGCGTCGGGCCGACCTGGAGAAGATCTGCGCGTCATCGCTGGTCGGGAAGACGGCACCCGGCCGACTCGCCCCTCCTCCTTCCGGCACCCTGATCCGTCGAAAGATGTCTGAGACCTAAGGTACAGCGCTTCCATCCGCGCGGGCCCGCCTCTTGTGCGAACCGCGGGCCGATGCTAGAAATCTCACCGATAACTTACTTATAGCTAAGCTTATTTCGCGTGGCAGACGCGATGTCGGTCCTGCTTTCACGCAAAGTCAGGAGGCAAGGACGAATGCGCTTGCTCCCCGCCGGCCTGGTCGCGCCCACCCAGCGCACCATCCCGGATTTCGACCTGCACCGTCCGCGCACGATCGCCGAGGCGGTCGCCGCCGGGGCCACCGGGGGCGCGGTGTACGCGCAGGGCTGCACCGACCTGTTCGCCCGGTTCCGCGAGGGCCTCGACTGCACCCGCCTCGTCTCACTCGACCGGATTCCCGAACTCGGCCGGATCGACCGGGACGGCGCGACCCTGGCGATCGGCGCGGCGGTCGGCCACCACGCCGGCTCGGGCGACGCCGCCGTCCGCGCGGCCCTGCCCGGGTTCGCCGCGGCCTGGGCCCGGATCGCCAACCACAGGATCCGGCAGCGGGCCACCATCGGCGGCAACGTCATGGCGCGTCGCACCCGCTATGAGATGTCGATAATGCTCGACGCGCTCGGCGCGAACCTGGACTTCGCCACCCCGGACGGCGCGGTCGTGCTGTCCCCGGCGGACCTCTGGCAACGGCGGGAGCCGCACGGGGCACTGCTGCACACCATCCGGATCCCCGACGTGCCCGGCGTGTGGTTCGGCTACGAGCGCTCGCTGCGGCCGCTGCTGACCGTGGCCGCCGCCGTCCGCGGTGGGACCGTACGGCTGAGCGTGGGTTCGGAGTACACCCGTCCCTTCACCGTCGAGGGCGAGCCGGGCATCGATCCCGCCCGGCTGGCCGCCGCGCTCCCGGACGAGATCGGCGACGCCGCCGGGAGCGCCGACTATCGCCGGCACGCGGCCGGTGTCCTGCTGGGCAGGCTGCTGGGCCGTTTCACGGCCGGAGAGGAGGACCCGCGGTGAGCTCGCGCGTCTCGATCGACTTCGAGGTCGACGGAGTGCGGCGGAGCGAGGAGATCGCACCGAACACGGTGCTCCTCGACCTGCTGCGCGATCGCCACGCCCTGACCGGGGTGAAGGCCTCCTGCGAACGCGGTGTCTGCGGCGCCTGCACGATCCTGGTCGACGGGACGCCGGCCGCCTCGTGCGGCGTCTTCGCCTTCAGCGTGGACGGCGCCGCCGTGGAGACGATCGACGGCCAGGGACGCGAGGGCGGGCTCGGCCCCGTGCAGCGGGCGTTCGCGGAGTGCGGCGGTTTCCAGTGCGGCTACTGCACGCCGGGCATGGTCATGCTGACGACCGCCCTGCTGCGGGCACACCCGGAGCCGGATGACGAGCGGATCCGCTCCTGGATCTCCTCCAACGTCTGCCGCTGCACCGGCTACCAGATGATCGTCGATTCGGTGCGCCGCGCGGCCGAGCTCAGCCGTGAGGAGCAGCCGTGACGAACCAGCCCGCCGCGGTCGGCACCAGCGCGCGACGGCACGACGCGGCCGCCAAGGTGACCGGCGGCGCGCTGTACACCGCCGACGTCCGGCTGCCCGGGATGCTCCATGCCAAGGTGCTGCGCAGCCCGCACGCGCACGCACGTCTGCGGTCGGTCGACGCGACCCGGGCGCGGGCGCTGGCGGGCGTGCACGCCGTGCTCACGCGCGACGAGCTCGCCGGTCTCTCCCCGACCTACGGATACTTCATCAAGGACCAGCCGGTCGTCGCGATGGACAAGGTGCGCTACGTGGGCGACGTGGTGGCGGCGGTCGCGGCGGAGGACGAGGCGACCGCGCTGCGGGCGCTGGAGCTCATCGACGTGGTCTACGAACCGCTGCCCGACGTGCCGGACGTCACCGCCGCGCTCGCCGAGGACGCGCCGGAGCTGTTCGAGGAGGCGCCGCCCGGGATCGTCCCGCCGTACGGCACGGGCGCCTCGGGGCACCTGCGGCCGCGCCGGAACGTCTGCTACGAGTTCCGCTACGCGACCGGCCCCGCGGACGTGTGGCAGGAGTGCGACCACGTCTTCGAGGACACCTTCGCGTTCTCCCGCATGAACCACTTCCACCTGGAGCCGTTCGTCACCGTCGCCGACGTGCGCGGTGAGCAGATCGAGATCTGGAGCTCGACCCAGAACCCGTTCCCGCTGCGCAAGGAGCTGGCCCGGGTGCTGCGGGTCGGCGAGAACCGGATCCGGGTCCACGTGCCGTACGTGGGCGGCGGGTTCGGCGCCAAGCACAACTGCAAGACCGAGCCGATCGCCATCCTGCTGTCGCGCATGGCCGGCCGGCCGGTGCGCTACTGCCTGACCACCGAAGAGGGCTTCCTCACCCTCAGCCAGCACGCGGCGGTGCTGAAGGTGAAGACCGGTGTGAAGGCCGACGGGACGTTCGTCGCCCGGGAGAGCGAGGTGCTGCTCGACGCGGGGGCCTACTCCGACGGCAGCCCGCTGGTCGCCGAGAAGGCCGCCTACCGGATGCCCGGACCGTACCGCTGGACGCACGTCAAGTCCTCCTGCGCGTGCGTGATGACCACGACGACGCCGGCCGGGCCCTTCCGGGGGTTCGGCGCCACCCAGTCGACCTGGGCCGGCGAGAGCCAGGTGGACATGATCGCGCGACGGCTCGGCATGGACCCGTACGAGCTGCGGATCAAGAACCTCAAGCGGCTCGGCGAGCCGTTCGTGCCGGGCGAGAGCGGCATCGACAGCGACCTGGCCGAGGGGCTGGACACGGTCGCCGGCGAGCTGGGCTACCACCGGCGGGCACGGACGCCGAACCGAGGCATGGGCCTGGCCATCGGGTTCAAGGACGGCGGCGGCGTGAACAAGCCCGCGCAGGCGAGGGTGAAGGTCACCGCCAACGGCGCCGTCTACGTCAACTCCGGCACCGTCGAGATCGGGCAGGGCGCCTCCACCACTCTGTGCCAGGTCGCCGCCGAGGTGCTCGGCGTCCCGCTCGAACAGGTGGCGTACGCCCCGATCAACACCGACGTCACGCCCTTCGACCAGGGGACCAACGCGTCGTCGGGCATGACCGTGATGGGACGGGCCGTGCTGCGCGCGGCGGAGGCCGTCAGGGCCCAGGTGCTGGAGTTCGCCGCGCGGCAGCTCGGCTGCGAGGCGACCGCCCTGACGCTGGAGAACTGGGCGGTACGGCGCGGCGACGAGGCACCCACACCGCTGCCGGGCTTGATCATGAAGGTGTTCGGCGGCACCGGTTACGAGTTCTCCGGCGAGGGGTTCTTCAAGGCGCCCAACTCCCCCGAGGCGCCGCTGGACGCGCCCTGTGTGTTCTGGGAGATCGGCTGGGCGGGCGCCGAGGTGGAGGTCGACCCGGACACCGGCAAGGTCACCGTGCTGCAGCTCGTCGCCAGCGGTGACGTCGGCAAGGCGATCAACAAGCTGGTCTGCCGGGGCCAGGACGAGGGCGCGGCCGTGATGGGGCTGGGTCAGGCGCTGTTCGAGGAGATGCGTTACGACGGGAGCGCGCTGCTGAACGGCGAGGCGCTGGACTACCGCGTGCCGATGGCCGAGGACCTGCCGGAGCGGTTCGTCTCCGTCACGCAGGAGCAGGGACACGGGCCGGGCCCGTTCGGCGCCAAGGGCGCCGGCGAGGGCGCCATGGTCCCCGTGGCCGCCGCGATCGCCAACGCCGTGCACGACGCCACGGGTGTACGGGTCACTGCGCTGCCGCTCTCTCCGGAACGCGTGTTCAACGCCCTGCACCGCCGCTGAACTGCACGGATCTCGACGACACGCGCGGAACCGCACCCAAATTACTTAGCGCTAGGAAGCTTGTTCGTTGATAGCTTGTCAGATAATATCTTGGCACTAAGCTAATAAGCCCGCGAACCTGGAAGGCAGGGCAACACCCATGAGCGAGACCCCGACCACCGCGCCGGTGGACCTGGACGCCCTCATCGACTCATGCATCGCGAGCCGCGACAGCCGGTACGAGGACTGGGACACCCTCGGCTTCCAGGCCAAGGCCGGCGACGAGTTCCGCCGCGCGCAGATCCGCTACGTCGGCTCCGGCGCCACGGGCGACCACGAGACCGACAACCGCATCATCCCCGCCGGCGGCTTCACCTTCTCGAACATGCGGCTGCCGGCCGGCGCGGTGGGCCCCGAGCACACGCACCACGACGCCGAGGAGGCCTTCTTCGTACTGGAGGGCAACCTCGAGGTGACCGTGCACGACGTCGAGGACGGCACGAAGACCGCGAGCCGCGTGCTCGGCTACCGCGACCTGATCCGGGTCCCCGCCGGAGTCCCCCGCAGCCTTCGCAACATCGGCGACACCGACGCGCTGTTCTGCGTGATCATCGGCACGACCAAGCCGCAGATCCCGACCTACCCGCCGACCTCCGCGATGCACGGCGTCACCCGGGACTGACATGCTCACGCTCCGCCTTCACCAGCTGACCTGGCTCGCCGAGGGCGTGGTGCGGTTGGAGTTCACCGACCCGCGGGGGGCCCGGCTCCCCGCCTGGGAGCCGGGTGCGCACCTGTCGCTGCGGCTGCCCGGCGGGCTGGCACGGGAGTACTCCCTGTGCGGGGACCCCGCGGACCGCACCCGCTACGCGGTGGCCGTGCAACGGGAGAAGAACTCCCGTGGCGGCAGCGCCTGCGTGCACGAGCGGCTGCGGGTCGGTGACCTCATCGAGGTCGACGGGCCGAAGAACAACTTCGCGCTGGAAGACGCGGCCGCTCATCTGCTCATCGCCGGCGGAATAGGGATCACCCCGATCAAGGCGATGGCGGAGTCGCTCGCGGCCCGCGGCGCGCCGTGGCGCCTGTTCTACTGCGGCACCACGCGCGCCCGGATGGCCTTCACCGAGGAGCTCGCCGGCCTCGGCGACGTCGTCCTGCACGCCGACGACGAGGCCGGCGGCCCTCCGGACCTGGCCGGCGTACTCCGCGACCTGCCCTCCGGCACGCTGGTCTACTGCTGCGGGCCCGAACCCCTGCTGCGGGCCGTCGAGACCGGGCTCCCCGACTCGTCGAGCCTGCGCGTCGAGCGCTTCCGCGCGCCGGAGGCGCCGAAGGCCGGCGGCGACACGGCCTTCACGGTGACCTGCGGACGGTCCGGCGGCACCTTCACGGTGGAGCCGGGCGTGTCGATCCTCAAGACGCTGCGCACCGGCGGCATGGATCTGCCGTCCTCCTGTGAGGAGGGCATCTGCGGCACGTGCGAGACGCGGGTGCTCGCCGGCGAGCCCGACCACCGGGACTTCCTGCTCACCGAGGCGGAGAAGGCGGCGGGCGGCTCGATGATGCTCTGCGTCTCCCGCTCCCGCAGCCCCGAACTCGTCCTGGACCTTTAGGGAAAAGCCCCATGACTCTGCGACTGCAGCCGATCCAGTCACGCCGACACGAGCTCACCAGCTACGAGAACGCGCTGGCCGACGAGCTGGAGGCCATCTTCGGCCGTGGCGTGCACGACCTGCCCGGGCTGGTCAGCGCTCTCAACGAGACCGGTGTACGCCCGGCCGGCGGCGCCGACTGGACCGAGGAATCCTTCACCGCCGAGATGGCACGACTGGGAGACCCAGAATGACCGGACATCCGGCCAACGCCGCCCTGAACACCGTCGACGGCCTGATCCGGCTCGGCGTCCGCAACCAGTGGTACGCCCTGTGCCCGTCCGAGCGGGTTCCGGCCGGGGACCTGATCCGGCTGGACCGCGCGGGCGAGGAGCTGATGCTCTGGCGCGACGCGGCCGGCACCGTGCACGTTCAGGAGGACCGCTGCCCGCACCGCGGCGCGCGGCTCACCCAGGGCGTGCACATGGGCGACCGGGTGGCCTGCAACTACCACGGGGTGCAGGTCGACGGCGAGGGCCTGGTCGTGTCGGTCCCCGGAGTCCCCGGCTGCGCGCTGGAGGGCAGGCGGGCGCTGCGGACGTTCCCCGCGCGCGAGCACGGCGGAGCGGTCTTCGCCTGGTTCGGCGACCCCGATGACGCCGAACCGCTGCCCTTCGAGGTGCCCGAGCAGCTCTCCTCCGACGGCTGGGACCACTTCCTGGCCTACGTCGAGTGGGACGCGCCCTGGATCTACTCCCTCGACAACCTCATGGACCCGATGCACGGGACGTTCCTGCACCGCAAGTCCCACACGATGGGCAGCGGGCGGCGCGAGGCGCTGTTCCAGATCCGCGACACCGACACCGGCTTCGTGTTCGAGAAGACCGACCAGGCCGGCGTCAACTTCGACTGGTCGGAGTGGATCGCCGGCGGCACCCCCTGGGTGCGCCTCGCCATCCCGTACCCGGACACCGCCGGGCCGGGCGGCCCGTTCACCATCGTCTGCACCGCCACGCCGATCAACGAGACCCAGCACGCCGCGTTCTTCTGGCGCTGCCGGCAGGTGACCGGCTGGCAGCGCGACACCTGGCGGTTCCTCTACAAGGCGCGGCTCGAGGCCCGGCACTGGGCGGTGCTGGAACAGGACCGCGTCATGGAAGAGGCGATGCCGCTCGACGCCTGGTCGCGCGAGACGCTCTACCAGCACGACCTGGCTCTCGTACGGCTCCGCCGCGCCATCCGCGGTGAGGCGCAGCGGCAGCTCGCGGCACGCGAGGAGCGGACCGCCGCGGAGGTGCGTACATGACCGGGGAACCGATCGCACGGCTGCGCACCCTGCGCAGCGTCGCCCTGCGCACGCCGGAGGCGTCACAGGCCGCGGAGTTCTACCAGCACGTGTGGGGACTGTCGCGGATCGACGGCGACGACGGCACCACCTGGCTGCGCGGCAGCGGCCAGGAGCACCACATCCTGGAGGTGCGCCAGGCCGAGCAGAACGCCCTCGGCAAGATCGCGTTCGCGGTCGCCACGCCGCGCGAGGTCGACGAGGCGGCCGCCCGGCTCGCCGCGCGGAACATCGCCCTGGTCGCCGAGCCCGGGCCGCTCGACCAGGCCGGCGGCGGGTATGGCCTGCGCTTCGCCGACCCGGAGGGGCGGCTGGTCGAGCTGTCCACCCAGGTCGAGGCCGTCGCGCCGCGGGATCCGAACGGCATCGAGGCGGTGCCGCGCAAGCTGGCCCACGTCGTGCTCAACACCGTCGACATCGACGCGGCCTGCGCGTTCTACACCACGGTCCTGGGCATGCGGGTGTCGGACTGGTCCGAGCACCAGATGGTGTTCCTGCGCTGTAACAGCGACCATCACGTCATCGCGTTCAACCAGGCCTCGTGGACCTCGCTCAACCACGTGGCCTACGAGATGCCGTCGGTCGACCACTTCATGCGCGGCATCGGCCGCCTGCGCCACCACGGCATCACGCCGAAGTGGGGTCCGGGCCGGCACGGGCCGGGCAACAACACCTTCTCCTACTTCACCGACCCGGCCGGGCTGGTCTGCGAGTACACCTCGGAGGTCGAGCAGGTCGAGGAGGACGCCTGGCTGTGCCGGGTCTGGCGGCGTGTGCCCGAACTCTCCGATCTGTGGGGGACGGCCGGGCCGCCCTCGGCGGACGTCCGCTCGCACATGGCGGGAGTCCCCGACACCGGAAGGTGGTGGGAGAAGTGACCCGCGTCGCCGTGGTGGGGCGCGGCTCCATCGGCGGCGTCGTGATCCGGGCCCTGGAGTCCGGGGAGGTGCCCGGCGCACGGCTGACCGCCGTCGTCGACCTCGGCGACTCCCTGGACGACGCCCTCGCCGTGGCGGACCTCGTGGTGGAGTGCGCCGGCCAGCGGGCCCTGGCCGAGCTCGGCCCACGCGTCGTGGCCGCCGGCAAGGATCTGCTCGTCGTCTCGATCGGCGCGCTGACCGACGACGCGCTGCACGAGCGGCTGCGCGGCGGTCCCGGCCGGCTGTTCCTCACCTCCGGCGCGATCGGCGGCCTGGATCTCCTGCGGGCCGCCGCCCTGATGGCGCCGCTGGAGAAGGTGCGGATCGTCACCACCAAGAAGCCGGCCACGCTGGGGGTGCCCCACGCCGCCGAGCCGGTCGAGGTGATGCGCGGCCCGGCCAGGGAGGTCGCGGCGGCCTTCCCGAAGTCCACCAACGTGGCGGCGGCGGTGGCGCTCGCGGCCGGGTCGTTCGACGTCGTCGAGGCGGTCGTCGTCGCCGACCCGGCCGCCACACTGACCTCGCACGTGATCACGGCGTCGGGGCCGGCGGGCGACTACCGCTTCGAGATCCGCAACCGGCCGTCCGAGCAGAACCCGGCGAGCAGCCAGGTCGTGCCGCACGCCGTCCTGGCCACGCTGCGGGACATCGTCCGATGACCGTTTATGTGAACGAGTACGACGGGCCGGGGGAACCGGTTCTGCTGCTGCACGGCATCGGCGGCAGCGCGGACTCCTTCACCGGCCAGTTCGCCGCGCTGTCGGCCCGCCACCGGGTGCTGGCCTGGGACGCCCCGGGCTACGCGCGGTCCGCCGCCCCGTGGGAGGCGCCCCGCATGACCGGTTACGCCGCGACCGCGGCGGCGGTGCTGCGCGAGCGCGACGCCGTACCCGCGCACGTGGTCGGCGTCTCCTGGGGCGGCGTCATCGCCACCCGGCTCGCGTTGGAGCATCCCGAGGTGGTCCGCTCGCTGGTCCTGGTGGACTCCACGCGCGGCTCGGGCCGTACGGCGGAGCAGGCGGCGGCGATGCGGCGGCGCGCGGACGAACTGGCCGAGGTGGGCCCGGACGCCTTCGCCCGGGCCCGTGCCCCCAGGCTGCTGTCCGCCGAGGCACCCCCGGAACTGGCGGAACGGGTGGCGACCGCGATGGCGCGGTCGATCCGGCTGCCCGGATACGCCTACGCGGCCGCCTCGATGGCCGAGACCGACCACGACGACGTGCTCGGCCGCGTCTCCGTGCCGACGCTGGTGATCGCCGGTGATCGGGACGTCGTCACGGGAGTGACGGAGAGCGAGGCCATCGCGGCGGCCGTTCCCGGCGCCCGGTTCGAAGTGATCGAAGGTGCCGGGCACCTGTCCAACGTGGAGTGCCCCGAAGAGTTCAACCGCCTGGTTCTGGAGTTCCTGTCATGAAGGACCGACTGGTCGTGGTGACCGGTGCGGGTCGCGGGCTCGGCCTGGAGATCGCGCGAGCGGTCGGCGAAGCCGGCGCTCGCGTCGTGATCGCCGAACGGGACGCCGGGCGGGCGGCCGCCGCCCACGCGGAGCTCACCTCCGCGGGCGTCGAGACCCACCGGGTGGACACCGACGTCGCCGACCCCGCCTCGGTCGCCGCCCTGGCCGCCGCCGTCCGCGACCTCGGCGGAGCCTACGGGCTCGTCAACAACGCAGCCCTCGCCGACGGGGTGGGCGGCAAGCCGTTCCACGAGATCGACGTCACCGAATGGGACCGGCTGATGACGGTGAACGTGCGCGGTCCGTGGCTGGTGGCGCGCGAGCTGTTCCCGCACCTGTCGCGGCCCGGCCGGATCGTCAACCTGGCCTCCGACGCCGCCATCTACGGCTCGCCGCGGCTGGCGCACTACGTCACCTCCAAGGGCGCGGTGATGGCCATGACCCGCGCGCTCGCACGCGACGCGGGTCCCTACGACATCACGGTGAACGCGGTCGCGCCCGGCCTGACCGAGGGCGAGGCCGCCGACATGATCCCGGCCGAGCGGCACGAGCTGTACCGGATCAACCGGGCGCTCACCCGTCCGCAGCAGCCCGGCGACCTCACCGGAGCCGTCGTCTTCCTGCTGTCCGACGCCGCCTCGTACATCACCGGGCAGACGCTCGTGGTCGACGGCGGGTTCGTCTTCAACTAGAGGGGCTTGCTCGTATGGATCTCGGCTTGGACGGCCGCGCCTACGTCGTCACCGGTGCCAGTTCCGGTGTCGGCCTGGCGACCGCCGCCGCACTGCTGCGGGAGGGCGCCCATGTGGCGGCCTGCGCCCGCGACGAGGAGCGGCTGAGGCGGGCGCTCGACCCGCTGCCCCGCGCGGCGGGCGCCCGGGTTTTCGCCGCCGCGTGCGACGTGGTGGACGGCTCGGCGGTCGAGGCGTTCACCGTGGAGGCGGCCCGGCGGTTCGGCCGGATCGACGGCGTGGTCAACAACGCCGGGCGCTCGCTGATGGCCTCGGTGGCGGAGACCTCCGAGACACAGTGGCGCGAGGAGTTCGATCTCAAGATCTTCAGCGTGCTCAACACGATCCGCGCGGCCGAGCCGTACCTGCGTGCCTCCGACGCCCCCGCCGTCGTCAACGTCAACGCGATCCTCGCCCGCCAGCCCGAGCCACGGCTGGGTGCGACCTCGGCGGCCCGGGCCGCGCTGCTCAACCTGACCAGGACCCTGTCCGGCGATCTCGTCCCCATCCGGGTCAACTCGGTCTGCCTCGGCCTGGTCGACACCGGCCAGTGGCGGCGCCGCTACGACACCGCGGCGACCGGGCAGAGCTATGAGGAGTGGTCGGCCGGGATCGCCGCCGATCGAGGCATCGCGCTCGGCCGGCTGGGCCGGGCCGACGAGGTCGCCTATCCCATCGTCGCGCTGCTGTCCCCGCGCGCGTCCTACATCACCGGCTCGACCATCGACGTCGGTGGAGGAGTTTCCAGATATGTCTAACGGTGGGGACCTGCTGGTCCAGATACTCCGTGAGCACGGCGTCGACACGGTCTTCGGGATCGTCAGCGTGCACAACCTCCCCCTGGTGGAGGCCGTCGACCGGGAACTGCGGTTCGTGGCGGTGCGGCACGAGGCCGCGGCGGTCAACGCGGCCGACGCCTACGCTCGCGTCAGTGGCGGCCTCGGCTGCGCGCTGACCAGCACCGGTACCGGTGCGGGCAACGCCGCCGGGTCGTTGGTCGAGGCCCTCAGCGCGGGCAGCCGGGTGCTGCACGTCACCGGCCAGATCGACAGTCGGTACCTCGGCCAGGGCCGCGGCGTCATCCACGAGACCAAGGATCAGCTCGGCATGCTGACTGCGGTCTCCAAGGTCGCGGTCGGCGTGCCGTCGGCCGAGGCCGCGCCGCGGGTCCTGCGCGAGGCGGTGCGGGAGGCGCTGGCCAAACCGTACGGACCGGTCAGCGTGGAGTGGCCGATCGATCTGCAGTACGCCGGGCAACCGGTCGCGGAGCCGGGAGTCGCCCCGGCGCGGGAACGGCCGGTGCCCGACGTCGCCGAGGCCGTACGGCTCGTGGCGAGCGCCCGCAGACCCGTCATCTGGGCCGGCGGCGGTGCCCGGGAGGCCCGGGCCGAGCTGCGCGCGCTGGCCGAGCTCCTCGGCGCGCCGGTGTTCACCTCCAACGCGGGCCGCGGGGTCATCGGGGAGGACCACGAACTGGTCATCGGCAATTTCGCCGTCAACCCGATGGCGGCGCCGCTGCTGGCCGACGCCGACCTGCTGATCAGCGTGGGCACGCACTTCCGGTCCAACGAGACCCGGCACTACGAGCTCGCGCTGCCCGAGCGGCACCTCCAGATCGACATCGACCCGGCGGCGATCGGGCGGGTCCATCCGGTCACCGTGGGACTGTGCGGTGACGCCGCACCCACGCTGGCCGCGCTGCTGGCGGATCTCGGCTCCCCGGCGGTGGCGGACGGCTGGCGAGAGCGGGCGGTCGCCGGCCGTACGGCGGTGCGGGAGAGGCTGCGCGCCGACATCGGCGAGTACGCCCGGATCTGCGACGCCATGCGCCGGCACCTCGACCCGCGTTCGCCCATCGCGCGGGACGTCACGATCCCGTCGAGCCAGTGGGGCAACCGGCTCCTGCCGATCCACGATCCGGCGACCAACGTCTTCCCGCTCGGCGGGGGCATCGGACAGGGACTGGCGATGGGGATCGGGGCCGCGCTGGCCCGTCCGGACGTCCCCACCCTGGTCATCGCCGGCGACGGCGGACTCGCCGTCCACCTCGGTGAGCTCGCCACCCTCGCCCAGGAGGCGCCGTGGCTGGTGCTCGTGGTGTTCAACGACGGCGGCTACGGCGTGCTGCGCAACATGCAGGAGGCGGGCTCCGGACGCCGCTCCGGCGTGGATCTGTACACCCCCGACTTCCGGGCACTGGCCGCCTCACTGGCGCTGCGGCACAGCCTGGTCACCGACGCGGACGACTTCGACGAGGTGTTCGCCAAGGCGGTCGAGACGCAGGAGCCCTACCTCGTGGAGGTCGACGTCACCGCCGTCACGCCGACGCCGGTGCCGTTCGTCCCGCCGGTGGAGGTGCCGTGAGCCAGGAGCACTCGGGCCATGGGCACGGTCCCGCCAACCGGGGGCGCAAGGTGCTCGCGACCGCCGCCCCGCTCTTCGTACGGGAGCCGGACGGCGAGCCCCGGGGCGGCGCTGTCGTGCTGCACGACGTCTTCGGGGTGACCGAGTACGCCGAGGAGGTCTGCCGCGCGCTGGCCCGCGACGGCCGGCTGGCGGTCTCGCCCTACCTCTACTACGAGCGTGGCGGTCCCGCCTTCGACGCCGGTGAGCTCGCCGTGGCCCGCGCTCACATGGACGGGCTGACCGCCGACGACCTGGCCTGCGACGTCGCCGCGGCGCTGGAGTACGTCCGGGCCCGTACGCCGGGGCCGATCCTCGTCGTCGGCTTCAGCATGGGCGGTTACCTGGCCACCTGGGCGGCGGCACACCATCAGGTGGCGGCCGCGGTCGCGGTCAGCCCGTCGGGCGTCGGAGCACCGCCCTGGCCCGGCGTGCCGCCCGCCGAACTCCTGGTCGCCGAGCGGCGTTCGCCCTGGCTGGGCGTGCTCGGCGGGGCCGATCACACGGTGGACGCGGACCTGCTGACGATGGCGACCCAGGCGCCGGGGCCGCCGGCCGCCGTCGAGGTGGTGGCCGACGCGGGCCACGGCTTCTACCGGAGCGGACGTCCGGGGCACGATCCCGTCGCCACCGCCGAGGCCTGGCACAGGATCCACCGCTTTCTGCGGAAATAATCTTTGTGCTCACTTATTGACCGCCAAGATACCTCCCCATAGGGTCTCCGCAACCCTTCGCGGAAGGAACCCCCGAATGACGACCGTCACCCCCGGAACATCCGCCGGATCCATCGCCGACCGGCTCGAACGCCTGCCGAACTCGCGCTGGCACGTCAGGGTGCGAAGCCTCATCGGCGTCGTCACCTTCTTCGAGGCGTTCGACCAGTTGCTGGTCTCCACCGCCCTGCCCGTCCTCACGAAGCAGTGGCACCTCACCTCCGGGCAGGCGACGTTCGCCGTCACCAGCGGCTCGGTCGGCATGCTGGCCGGCGCGTTCGCGGCCGGCTGGCTCGGCGACCGGATCGGCCGGGTACGGACGG
This sequence comes from Actinoallomurus iriomotensis, assembly GCF_030269445.1. Lineage (GTDB taxonomy): Bacteria > Actinomycetota > Actinomycetes > Streptosporangiales > Streptosporangiaceae > Actinoallomurus > Actinoallomurus iriomotensis. The sequence goes on along the minus strand of NZ_BSTJ01000008.1, from coordinate 79,733 downwards.
TCGCCCTCGGCGTCGCCGTGACCGCGCTCGCCAGCCTGGCGCTCGTCTTCTCACCGGACCTGGCGTTCTTCGCGGGCCTCCGGTTCGTCCAGGGGATCGGCATCGGCGGAGTCGTCCCGGTCGCGGCGACGTACATCAGCGAGATCGCCAAGTCCCGTCACCGGGGCCGGTTCGTGCTGCTCTACGAACTCATCTTCCCCGCCGGCCTGACGAGCGCGACCCTCGTCGCCTCCTGTGTGGTGCCGCACTGGGGCTGGCGGGCGATGTTCCTCATCGGCGCCGCACCCGCCCTCGTCTTCGCCTTCCTCCAGCGCAGGGTCCCCGAGTCGCCCCGCTGGCTCGCCTCCCGCGGCCGCCTCTCCGAGGCCGAGCAGGTCATCTCCCGGATCGAAGAGGAGGTGGAGCGGGCCACCGGCCACCCCCTTCCCGACCCGGGCCCCGCGGCCGCCGCCGAGCCGACGGCGCGCGGCGGCCTGCGCGACCTGTTCGCCGGCCGGTACCTCCGACGCACCGTCGTGGTCGCCTTCCTGTGGTTCTTCGGCTACTTCGTCAACTACGGCATCACCGCCTGGCTGCCGACGCTGTACACCAAGACGTTCAAGCTCGACCTGCAGACGGCGCTCGACTACAACGTGGTCAGCAATCTGGCCGGTCTGCTCGGCTGCCTCGTCGTCGCCCTGGTGATCGACCGGGTGGGCCGGCGGCCGGCCCTGGTCGTCGGACTCGCCGGCGCCGCCGTCGCGCTGCTGGCCCTCGCCGTCTCCGGTACGGGTTCGGGCGGACAGGTCGCCGTCTGGGCGTCGATCACGTCGCTGTTCGTCTACGCGACGAATGTCAGCCTCTACCTGTACACACCCGAGCTGTACCCGACCCAGAGCCGGGCGCTCGGCGCCTCACTCGGCGGCGTGTCCAACCGCCTGGGCGTCATCGTCGGACCGATCGTGGTGGGCACGATCATCGGCTCGGGCGCGGGCATCGCCACGGTGTTCACCGTACTCGGCATCGTCGCGCTCGCCGGGGCGCTGACCGCGCTGTTCGCCGTGGAGACCAGGGGCCGCACCCTCGAACAGCTCAACTCCTGACCGAAGGCGGCGTCCGGGACGCACGCCCGTTTATTCGCTGGTGTGGCGAGCGGTCGATCGCCAGACTTACCTGCCGTGGTGACTCTGCACGTCTTCGACATGGACGGCACGCTGCTCGAAGGGACGACGGCCGGCCTGCAGATCGCCCGGCACCTCGGATCCACGAGCGAGCTGGTCGAGCTGGAGGCGCGCTTCGCGGCCGGCGAGATCGACACCCGGGGGTTCGCGACCGCCATCCATGCGCTGTGGCGGGACCTGACGCCGGCGGCCGTCGCCGAGGTGTTCGCCGCGAGCCCCTGGCTGACCGGCATCCGCGAGGTCTGCGCGGACATCCGGGAGCGCGGTGAGCGGTGCGTGGTGATCACCATGTCACCCGACTTCTTCGCACGGCACCTTCTCGACCTGGGGTTCGATGAGGTGGTGGCCTCGCGGTTCCCGGCACTGCCCTTCCTCGAACCGCTCGACCCGGCGAAGATCCTCACGCCGGGCGACAAGGCGCGGATCGTGGAGGAGATGTGCGAGCGGTACGACCTCGCGCGCTCCCGGTGCGTGGCCTACGGCGACTCGATGTCGGACGCTCCGCTGTTCCGCAGGCTGACCAAGACGGTGGCGGTGAACGCCGATCATCACCTCGCCGACCTGGCCGCCGTGAGTTACCGCGGCAACGATCTGGCCGGGGCGTACGCGCTCGGCCGTGCTCTCCTCGCTTCCTGACCCGAGGCCGGCGCCGTGAGGGCTCAGGGCCGGCCGCGCCCGGCCGGCGTGCCGTAGGCCTTCAGGAAGGTGTCGACCGCCGCTTCGGCCACCGCACGCGCCTCCGCGGCCGGAACCTTGCGGGTGCCCAGCCCGGACCGGGCCTCCATCGGGCCGGTCAGCAGCGCCAGGAGCTGTTCGGCGGCCCGCGCCGGGTCGCAGGGGCACAGGCGGCCGGACAGTGACAGGCGTGCCAGCCGGTCCGCCAGCGCCTCGCCGAGCCCCTTCGCGGTACGGCCCTGCACGACGTCGATCAGGTCGGGGAAGCGGGCGACCTGGGCGTAGGTCAGCCACCGCAGTGCCAGGGAACGCTCGCCGCAGCACACCTGGAGCATCCGGTACGCCACCTCCTCCAGGGCGGCGTGGAGGTCCTCCCCCGGATCGCGCAGCCGCTCGATGACGGCGAGGTTGTCCGCCAGGACCGCGTCGGCCGCGGACGCCATGGCGGCGCGGAAGAGGTTCTCCTTGTCGCCGAAGTGGCTGTAGACGGTCGGCTTGGCGACACCGGCCTCCTCGGCGATCTCCTGCACCCCGGCCTCCGCGTACCCCCGGCGGGCGAAGACGGGAAAGGCGGCGTCCAGGATGGCCTGCCGCTTGTCGATCCGCCCCCGCGAGCCCGTACGCCCGGCCACCACGTCTGCCACGCCCGCAGTCTATCGCCGGAGCTGACGCGTGAGTTCAACCAGCTGAACCCGCTTGTATCCGAACGTATCGTAGCGTTAAATTGAACGCACAAGTTCAATTCAACAGCCTCATGGGTAAGGACAGGAGTCGTAGCGTGATCGTCAACATCCTGCGTTTCAGCTTCAAGGACGGCACCAGCGAGGAGAAGAAGGCCGAGGTCCTCGCGGCGATGAGACGGACGGCGAGCGTGGAGTCGGTGTCCTTCGCGACCGTCGGCCAGGACCTGGGCGACCCCGCCGAGGGCTACACGCACGCGTTCTGCGCGGCCGTCGAGGACCTGGCGGCCCTGGAGCGATACATGTACGACCCGGTCCACCTGGCCGGCGACCCCGGCATCCTCCCCCACTTCGAGCGCCTGTCGGCGGTCCGCCTGTCGGACGACCCGGACGGCGAGCTGCACGAGAAGATCACCACGATGCACCTGCGGAAGGTCGCCACGCACCCGGAGTACGGCCGCCTCCTCGACGAGATCCCGAACGGCCGCATCCCGACCCAAGCGTCTCTGATCAGCTAGCGATCCGTAGTCACGTTAAGTGTTGTGATCGGGGGATCTGCCCATCGTGGTGGGGTGGCGTGGGCGTGTAGGGGGAAGCCTGCGCCCAGTGCCGCTCCTTTGGGTCGGTGCCGTGGACGGTTCCGACTGGTGGGGGTGCTTGAGGTGATCGTGTGCACGGGTGTGCGCGCGCCCTGGTGCCGGTAGGCCGCGCGGGGTGGTCTGGGGTCCGTGTGAGCGTGTCCCTCCGGACGCTGACCTGCCGGCCCGTGGGGGCTGGGGGTGGAGGGTGCCCCGCGTCGCCTGGGCACGGGGCGTGGGGATCGGTGCGGGGTGGGTCCGGTCTTGGACCGGTCACCCCCGCCGGCTGGAGAAGGCACGGTCGACGCGATGACCGCGCTGGTTTCGAGTGTGTCGATGACGCGGGGGATGGTCATGTGGCCGGTGGCGCGGTCGATGGTGGTGGTGGGCCGGTCGGGTGCCTTGCAGTGCCGCAGCCGCGTTAGGCACTGGGGGCAGTGCTTGGAAGTGTTGGGAGCGGGGACGGCGGTCCGGGCCACCTGACCCGCACGCAGCCAGCGGAAGTTGCCGGCTCATACGACACAACCGGATGACACGCGACCAAGCATGCACGCACAGTAACGACCCGTATCCGCAATCCGCCCGGTCATTCGAAAATCCCAGCGAGGCCAGCACCGTCAGGGCCTCACCCACCCCCCGGCGAAGCACCATCGAACACACCCGCTTTCGCCATCGTGATCAACCACCGCAACCCGACGCCCTCGATCGACCAGCTACGAAACATCACGGACCCCTAAGAAAACCCGTGAGCCTGACGGCCCCGCGCAGCCGCGTGCCCGTACCGGCCAGCGAGTTTCGCCCCGGCGCCGTTCCGCCGCGCTGGGCACCACCCAGCGCGGCGACAGCCAGACGCACCGGCCCAGACGCCGCACCGACCCGCCGACCCCAATTGCTCTCCCGGTCTGGCCTGCCTTCCGTAACAGTGGGCGCACCGAGCCGCGCGCCGTGCCCGTCAGACGGGGATGCTCACCAGTCGGCCGCCGCCCTCGATCAGGACGTCGTAGCGGCTCACCTCGCCCGGCGACGCCGCGATGCCACCGTGGACCTGGAGGTGGGCTCGTGAGCCGGGCACGCCGTAGCCCTTCGGCGGCACGGCCCACTCGGTGACCGCCTGCTGCCGTCCCGACCGGAGTACGGCCACCAGCCGGCAGGTCAGCGGTCCGCGGACGCCGGCCAGATCCAGGCCGACCTCCGTGCCGAAGGTCTCCGGCCGGGTCGCCACCACGGCCACGGCGTGCGTCGTCGGGTCGGTGGCCGTGTGGCGTGTGCCCTTGGCGAGAACGTCGGCGGCGGGGCTGCCGTGCTGGTGGGTGCCGCCGCCCGGCGAGACGAGGGCGGCGCCGGCCGTGACTCCGCCGGCGACGAGCGCGACGCCGGCCGCCAGTCCGATCACCAGCGTGCCGCGTCGCCGGCGGCGGTCCTCGCGCCTCCGGCGGCTCAGCAGGTCCGGAACTCCGTCGGGGAGGTCGCCGTCGTCGGCCTCGACCGGGCCGACGCCGGTGAGCAGGGCCCGCATGCCGGCGAGGCCGTGGAGTTCGGCCGTGCATTCGGCGCAGCCGGTCACGTGCTGCTCGAACGCCCGGCGGTCGTCGTCTTCGAGCAGGCCGAGAGCGTAGGCACCGACGTCGGTGTGCTCGACGCTCATGTCGTCACCCCTCGCTCCTCGAGCAGGATGCGCAATGCCCGGAGCGCGTAGTAGACCCGGCTCTTAACGATGCTCACCGGCAGGCCCAATATATCCGCGGCCTCGTTGACCGTACGCCTCCGCATGACGGTCTCGGTCAGGACCTCGCGGTGATCCCGCGAGAGTCCGTTCAACGCTTCCGCGATCACCACCTGGCGCAGGGCGTCCTCCGATCCGTCAGCGGCCTTCACTGGAAACAACGGCCGCCGTGCTCCGCGGGTTCATGACGGCGGCGCCTCAGCGGACGGACCGCCGGCCGGCGATCGCCAGTACGTCACGGAGGGCGTCGGCCGCGTGGCGTACGGCCTCGTCCGGCACACCGGCGAGGACCTCCAGGTGGGCGCGGCCCGAGGCGTCGAGCGCCGTCGCGACGAGCTCGCGCCCAGCGCCGGTGAGCCCGACCCAGCGGCTGCGCCCGTCGCCCGGGTTCGCCCCGCGTTCGACGTGGCCACCCGCCTCCAGGCGCTGCAGGACGTTGCTGATCCCGCCCGAGGTCAGGAACAGCGACCGGGACAGCTCGCTCGGTTTGAGCCGGTACGGCGGGCCGGTGCGGTTCAGCGCCGCGAGCACGTCGAACTCGGCGTAGGTCAGCCCGAGCTCGCCCAGTTCGGCGCGGATGGCCTGCTCGAACAGGCCGCTCACGCGGGACAGGCGCTTGCTCAGCTCCAGGGCCGCCACGAGCCGGGGCGGCAGCTCGGCCGCCCAGCCGGGCACGAGGGCGTCGACCTCGTCGCGGATCCCGTCGTCTGACACGGGTCCACGATACTGTCCACGGATATAGCTTTCGCGAAAGCTTTTCCATAAGCTATGCGCCCATGAACATCCTGCTGCGGGGCGCCGCCGCCGTACTCGACACCGACCCCCTCCCCTCCGTCACCGGCCACACCGACGTGCTCGTCGAGGACGGCCTGATCTCCGCGGTCGGCACCGGCCTGCCGTCCCCGCCGGGCGCGGAGGTGATCGACGCGACCGGGCGCATCGTGCTGCCGGGGTTCGTGGACACCCACCGGCACACCTGGCAGGCGACGATCCGCGCCATCGCGCCGGACATCTCCTTCCCCGGCTACCTGGAGCGCGTCCTCGGCGGACTCGCGCCGCGACACCGGCCCGAGGACGTGTACGCGGGCAATCTGGCCGGCGCGCTTGAATGCCTGAACGCCGGGATCACGACTCTGCTCGACTGGTCGCACGTCCAGTTCTCCCCCGCGCACACGGAGGCGACGGTCGCGGCGCTCCGCGCCTCGGGCATCCGCGCCGTCCTCGGCTACTGCTACGGCGGACCGGACGGCCCGGAGGGGATCGCGAAGGAGGGCCGCCGCGTCCACCGTGCGTACGCCGGCGTCGACCCGTTGGTGACTCTGGCGGTCGCGGCCCTCGGCCCGGAGATCGCCGGCGAGGGTTTGGCCGCGCACGAGTGGCGGCTCGCCCGCGACCTCGGGCTGCCGGTGACCGTGCACATGGGCGGCCACGGCCGGGACAGCGCCGAGCGCGGCCTGGCGTTCCTGCGGGAGAACGGCCTCTTCGGCCCGGGAATCACCTACGTCCACCCGAACCACTACACCGACGACGACCTGAAACGGATCGCCGACAGCGGCGGCACGGCGTCGGTGTCACCGCTGGTCGAGGTCGAGCTGGGCATCGGCTACCCGGCGACGGGCCGGGCCCGCGCCGCCGGCGTGCCGACCGGCCTGAGCGCGGACACGGTGGCGAGCGGACCGGGTGACATGTTCGGCCTGATGCGCGCGGCGTACACGCTCGAACGCGCCCGCGGCTCGGAGGTCACCACCCGCGACGTCCTGCGGATGGCCACCATCGAGGGCGCCGAGGTGGTGGGCCTGGGCGAGGTGACCGGGTCGCTGCGCGTGGGCAAGCAGGCCGACCTGGTGCTCGTCCGCGCCGATTCCCTCGCGACGGCGCCGGCGCACGACCCGGTCGGCGCCCTGGTCCTGTCCGCCGACACGAGCTGCGTCGACACCGTCCTGGTCGCGGGCCGCGTGGTCAAGCGCGACGGCCGGCTGCTCCACCACGACGTGCCCGCGGTCCTGGCGTCGCTGCGGGAGTCGGCGGCCCACGTCGCCGCCTGATCAGCTGTGCAGCGTCGTCCGGGGCGTCTGCCCGTACGCCCGCCGGTACTCGGCGGCGAAGCGCCCGAAGTGCAGGAATCCCCAGCGCGCGGCGATGGCGGTCACCGTGTCGCCGCGCGTGGGGTCCGCGCGCCGTAGGTCCTCGTGCGCGCGGGCCAGGCGCACCCGCCGCAGATAGGCGGTCGGCGTGGTGCCGCGGTGGCGCCGGAAGGCGTACTGCAGCGCGCGGGGCGTCACGCGGGCTGCCTCGGCCATGTCGGCGACGCTGATGTCACGGTCGGCGTTCGCGTCGATGAACGCGATGGCGCGGCGCAGCATCGCGGGCGTGCTGTCGGCCCGGTCTCGCGGCGCCGGGGCGGGCACGATCGTGTTCGGGAAGGCGGTCAGGGCCGAGGCGGCCAGGAGCCGGGCGGCGTTGCCGATGATGAGCGGCTGCGCGGCGGCCTCGGCGTTGGTGAGCAGCCGTTCCGTGACGTACGCCGCGGTGCGCTTCCAGTTCTCGGCCGCCGCGGGCGTGACGGGCCGGAAGTCGTCGAACCGGAGGGGACCCGGCGCCTCGCCGTCGGGCGCGCCGGCGACGTGCCGGAGAAGGGACAGGTCGAGCGTCACCGTCTGCGCCTCGAGGCCGAGCGTCCGGGCCGAGTACGGCAGGTCGGGGCGGGCGCTGACGTAGATCTCCCCGGCCGCGAACCGCTCCCGCGAGCCCGCGGAGCGACGCTCGATCGCGCCGGCGTCGATCCGGGTCACGATGAGCCTGCCCACGGCGTCCGCGTCGAAGTCGAGGTCCGCGGGCATCTGCAGCTCGTCGACCGTGAACGGCCCGGCGTCGACCCGGACGAACCGGAACCGGGGGCGTACGGCGGTGGGAGCCATGCGCAGGCCCGTCCCGTACGCGCCGGCCAGGTACTCCCGCGCCGACTCCGGATCGGTCGTGACGAACTCCCCGCGCGCCGGCGGGGTCGTGGTCGGGTCGCTCATTGGGGAGGCGCGATCCGAGGGGCGTGGCTGAGCGGCCGCCCGGTGCGTACGCCGATGTGAGGACGGCGCTCGGTGCGGGTGAGGCGTTCGACCGTCAGGTCGGGAACGCGGGCGGACATCGTCGGCCTCCGGGATCGAGGAAATCCCGGGCCGCTGCTTGACCCGTCGCGGGCCGCCGGCCCGCGCCCTCCGACCTTACTGTGCCCCGGTCCATTCGACGAACGACACACGACGCGAGGGGAAACGGCGTCTTCGGCCTGCTCTCTCCTTGGACCGCTCGCGCTAACGCGGCCCGGGCTCCTCGGGGGCATCGCCGTCGTGGGTCTGGGCCGCGATGTGCACGGTCTGGGGCGCGGAGGCGGGCTGGGCCGGGTCGGCCTCGGCCGGGAGCGCCTGCGCCGTGGCCATCACGCCGGTGGCCGTCGCGGTGGCGGCCGGCGGCGCGGAGACGCGCGGCCCCACGGCGGCGGACAGCACCTGGGCGTTGGGCAGCCGGTACTCCCCGTCCGAGGCCTCGATCCGCACGTACGTCAGGCCGATCTCCAGGACCGTGCCGTCGAACTCCCCGCCGAGCGGCCCGGACCACAGATGCACGTCGTCGCCGACCACGAACGGCTTGGACAGCAGCAGGATGATGCCGGCGAACAGGTTCGCGAGCGTCTGCTGGGCCGCGATGCCGACGAGCACACCGGTCAGGGCGCCGCCGAGCACGAGCTGCCCGACGGGCAGGCTGAGCAGTTGCATCGTGAGCACCAGGGTGGCGAGCCCGGCGATGAGCACGATCAGCAACCGCACCATCGTCGCGTGCGCGTTGCCGATGCGCGGCAGCAGGATGTCGCGCGCCCGCCCGGACAGCCCCAGCGTGGCGCCGAACCCGAACACGAAGAACGCCGCGGCGCAGCCCGCCGCGGCCATCTCCAGCGGAAGACTGCCGTGCACGTCCCGTGAATGCTGGCGGGCGAGGATCGATCCGATCATGGCGAGCACGGCCAGGAGCAGCGCGAAGATGGACCGCCACGGCCGTGCGCGGTTCCGTACCTTGGCCACCTGTTCCACCAACTGGTCGACCATCTGGGTCTGGTTCACCCGCGAACTCCTCCACGCGGTCGAGGCATCGGGCACTCCGGCCCCAACCGTATCGGCGGTGTCCCGAGCCTCTGCCGCGCGGTCCGTGCTCGCGCGTGATCCGTGCCGGGCCATTGTCGTACGGATCCGTGCGGTTGTCTCGGCCCCGGCGCCGAGTTGTCCACAACCCCGCCCTTCGGCCCGCGAGCGTCCCCGGCGCCTTCTAAAGTGGCCGCATGACCGCCCCGGCTCTCGATCTCCACGACAGCGACGCGTCGCAGGTGCTGCGACGGGTCTTCGGCTACGACGAGTTCCGCGAGGGGCAGGGCGAGATCATCGAGCACGTCGTGGCCGGGGGCGACGCCCTCGTGCTGATGCCGACGGGCGGCGGCAAGTCCCTGTGCTACCAGATCCCCGCTCTCGTACGGCGCGGCACCGGCGTGGTCGTCTCCCCGCTCATCGCGCTCATGCAGGACCAGGTCGACGCCCTGCGCGCCCTCGGCGTACGGGCCGACTTCCTCAACTCCTCGCTCGATTACGACCAGCAGCGCGTGGTGGAGGCGACGTTCCGCGCCGGGGAGCTCGACCTGCTCTACCTCGCGCCGGAGCGGCTGCGGCTGGAGTCGACGCAGAAGCTGCTCGACGGCGGCGACATCGCGCTGTTCGCGATCGACGAGGCGCACTGCGTCTCCCAGTGGGGGCACGACTTCCGGCCCGACTACCTCGCGCTGTCCGCCCTGCACGAGCGCTGGCCCGACGTGCCGCGGATCGCGCTCACCGCGACCGCCACCCCGGCCACCCACCAGGAGATCGCCGGCCGCCTGCGGCTCGAAGACGCCCGTCACTTCGTGGCGAGCTTCGACCGGCCGAACATCCAATACCGCATCACCCCGAAGACCGAGCCGAGGCGCCAGCTCCTGGAGCTGCTGCGCACCGAGCACGCGGGCGACGCGGGCATCGTCTACTGCCTGTCGCGCAGTTCCGTGGAGAAGATCGCCGAGTTCCTGGTGGCCAACGGCATCCCGGCGCTCCCCTACCACGCGGGCCTCGACGCCGGCACGCGCGCGGCCAACCAGGCGCGGTTCCTGCGCGAGGACGGCGTCGTCATCGTGGCGACGATCGCGTTCGGCATGGGCATCGACAAGCCCGACGTGCGTTTCGTCGCCCACCTCGACCTGCCCAAGTCGGTCGAGGGCTACTACCAGGAGACCGGCCGCGCCGGGCGTGACGGGCTGCCGTCGACGGCCTGGCTGGCGTACGGCCTGCAGGATGTCGTCCAGCTCCGCAAGCTCGTGGAAACATCCGACGGGGACGACGCGCACCGGCGCCGGCAGGGCCGGCACCTGGACTCCATGCTCGCCCTGTGCGAGACGGTGGAGTGCCGGCGGGTGCAGCTGCTCGCCTACTTCGGCCAGGAGGGCAAGCCGTGCGGCAACTGCGACACGTGCCTGACGCCGCCCGAGTCCTGGGACGGCACGATCGCCGCCCAGAAGGTGCTGTCGGCGGTGTACCGGCTCGACCGTGAGCGCCGGCAGCGGTTCGGGGCCGGCCACGTCATCGACATCCTCATGGGCAAGAAGACGCCGAAGGTCATCCAGTTCGACCACGACGAGCTGACCGTGTTCGGCGTCGGCGCCGACCTGTCCGCGAACGAATGGCGCGGCGTCGTCCGGCAGCTGCTGGCCCGCGGCCTGCTGGCCGTCGAGCCCGACCACGGCACGCTGGCGCTCACCGACGGGAGCGCCTCGGTGCTCCGCCGCGAACGCGAGGTCTTGATGCGCCGCGAGCCCGAACGCACCCCGAAGGCCAAACTCGCCAAGGCCGCGAAGGCCGCCGCCGCCGAGCTGCCGGAGGAGGCGGCACCCGTCTTCGAGAAACTCCGCGCCTGGCGCGCGGCCAGCGCGAAGGAGCAGGGCGTCCCGCCGTACGTCGTGTTCCACGACAAGACCCTCCGCGAGATCGCCACCGTACGCCCGTCCTCACTGGAGGAGCTGAGCACGGTCAACGGCGTCGGCGAGAACAAGCTGGCAAAGTACGGCCAGCAGATCCTCGACACCCTCGCCGAGTAGCCACCCCCGGTCCGAGCGTTCCACTCATGCCGCTGGACCTCGAGTGGACGCGAGATCGGCGAAGGTGCTCCTCCCCTGGGGCCCGTAGCGAACGGGTCTCTTTGTGGAACCACGGGGTCACGCCGGTGACGGGTGGTGGCGGCTGGCCCGGGGACGGTCATCGAAGTCCCGGCGGACAGGTTGAAATGCGAGGAGCCCCCGGAGGTGACCGCGGCCTGAACGGCGTGCGGCGCGAGCGCACGAACGCTGCGGACCGCCCTTCGGAGGCGGCGGTCGTTCCCACCCGGGCCGCGAGGTCCGCCACACTCCACCGACCACGGCGAATGACCCCACAGGCGAGGGGTTGTCGGCCGCACCCAGGCATGGTATTACGGTAAACAACTCTTACAAAACCGGTTTAGCAAGCGGCCTCCCCCTGCCGATGGCTTGGCTAAATCTCGCTGGTCAAAGCGGAAAAACCGGTTTGTAACCCCACCTCAAGTCCGCCAGCATGAGGAGGATCGGAATGCGACTCACCCGTCGAATGGCGTACGCGGCCGTCGCGCTGCTCGCCGCCTTAGGCCTGACCGCGGCCGGCAACGCCGGGACCGTCGCCGTCGCACGGCCCATCGCCACCGGCGCTCGCCGCCCCGGTGCCGTGCGACCGGCCGCCACGGCCGCCGACGTCGTCGCCTACCTGAAGACGATCTCCGGTGATCACACCGTCTCCGGGCAGCACAACCGTGAGCCCAACGCGTCGCCCGCCATCTGGACCGACAAGGTGCACGACATCACCGGCGTGTATCCCGGGCTGTGGGGCGGCGACTTCCTGTACTCCCAGGATGACATCGCGCACCGCGCCACCATGGTGGCCGAGGCCCGCAACGAGTGGAACGCCGGCTCGCTCGTCGCCCTGATGTGGCACATGTGCCCGCCCACCATGGCCGAGCCGTGCGGCTGGGAGAGCGGCGTCGAGAGCCACCTGACCGACGGCCAGTGGAGTGAGCTCGTCACCAACGGCACGGCCCTGAACAACGCCTGGAAAGCCCGCCTCGACACGATCGTCCCGTACCTGCAGAGCCTCAAGGACGCCGGCGTGCCCGTGCTGTGGCGGGTTCTGCACGAGATGAACGACGGCTGGGCGTGGTGGGGCGGACGCCCGGGCCCCGGCGGCAGCGCGAAGCTGTACCAGCTCACCCACGACTACCTCGTGGGCACCAAGGGCCTGACCAACCTGATCTGGGTCTGGAACGTCAAGGACCTGAACGCCGGCGCCATCTCCGGCTACTACCCCGGCGCGTCGTACGTCGACGTGGCCACGCTGGACAGCTGGAACAACGCGTTTCCGCCGAGCCAGTACTACCAGGCGATGCAGTCGGTGGCGCCGGGCAAGCCGATCGCGCTCGCCGAGGTGGGCACGCTTCCCACGCCGGCGCAGCTCGCCGCGCAGCCGAAGTGGACGTACTTCATGGTCTGGGCGGAGTACCTGACGAACGACAACAGCGACGACGCCATCAAGGCCACCTACTACGACTACCAGGTCCTGCACCGGGGCGACATCCACCTGTGACCGGATGAGACGGGCCGCCGCGCGGGTCAGGGGCTCAGGCCGAGCTCGCCCGCGCGGAGACCCGCCTGGAAGCGGGAGTCCGAGTCGAGGGCGCGCAACAGCTCGGCCACCCGGCGGCGGTAGGTGCGCAGCGAGATGCCCATGCTCCGGGCGGCGACCTCGTCGGTCATTCCCGCGCCGAGGGTCCGCAGGATCGCCCGGCCGTCCGGGCCGATGAGCGGCAGCTCCAGCCGGTCGGCCAGGGACGCGGCCGCCTCCCAGGTGGCGTCGAACAGCGCGTGCACCGGGCCGATCAGTCCCGGTGACGTCGTCACGGTGAACTCCCGGTCGCCCTGCACCCACGGACCGGCGAGGATCATCACCCGTCGATCGATGATGATGGTCTCGTGCGGGAGGCCCGCCTCGCAGATGCGCACCTGGGCGCCGATGCCCAGGAGCTGCAGCAATTGCTCGCGCTGCCCGGCGTCGGCCAGCGCGGCCGAGGTGTAGAGCTTGCGTACGGTGAGGTCCCTCTGCTGGATCGTCGGCTGCATCCGGGCGGCGATGACGGTCCGCGTCGAGGGCTGGGACCAGGTGTCCATGTCGGTCGCGGCGCACAGGAACTCTTTGTTGACCCCGGTGAACAGGTGCCCGGCGCGCGCGGCGAGCTGGCCCTCGCCTCGGACGGTGATGACCTGGTCGTTCGGCATGTTCTCCAGTCTGAGGCGGCCGAGAGCGCGGGGCAATGGCAGTTTGCTGTCAGCGAATGGCCGCCTCCCGGTTTCCGCAGCAGGGTTGAGCCCATGACGACGAACATCATGGCCGCCGCGAGCGGCGAGTTCACCTTGGGCGGCGACCGGCCGGTACGCCGGATGGGCTTCGGCGCCATGCGCCTTCCCGTCGGCGTCTTCGGCGGCACGCCGCGCGACCCGGAGACCGGCATCGCGGTGCTGCGCCGCGCGGTCGAGCTGGGAGTGAACCACATCGACACGGCCGGTTTCTACGCGTGGGGCGGCGTCGAGGCCAACGACCTGATCCGCCGGGCGCTGTCCCCGTACGCCGACGACCTCGTGATCGCCACCAAGGTCGGGCCGCTGCGCGGTCCCGACGGCCTGCCGTCCAGCCAGGCCGGCCCGGAGCGGCTTCGCGAGCTGGTCGAGGACGACCTGCGCGCGCTGGGCCTGGACCGTTTTGACCTGGTCTACCTGCGCATCGGCGGCATGGCACGGGATCCGGAGGAGTCGCTCGGCGAGCGGTTCGCCGTGCTCGCCGGGCTGCGTGAGGAGGGCCTGATCCGGCATCTGGGCATCAGCAACGTGGGCGCGGAGCAGCTCGCGGAGGCGCGGTCGATCGCCCCGGTCGCGGCGGTGCAGAACCACTTCCACGTGCACCACGCCGACGACCTCGGACTGCTCCGCCAGTGTGAGGAACTGGGCGTGGCGTACGTGCCGTACTTCCCGCTGGGCGGAGGCGACCGGCCCCTCGACGCCGAACGCCTGGCGAAGGTCGCCGCGCGGCACGACGCCACCGCCGCCCAGGTCGCGCTGGCCTGGCTGCTGGCGCTGTCCCCGGCGATGCTCGCGATTCCCGGGACCGGCTCACCCGAACATCTGGAGGAGAACGTCGCCGCCGCGGCTCTCACCCTGACCGAAGAAGACCTGGCCGAACTCGCGGGGCAGAACGTCTGAACGTCCACATCAGTCCCGGCACGATCGTGCCGGGACTGACCTGTTCCCTCGTCACGTCCCGGCGCGGCGCGTGGAGTACGACACGTACCGTGGGCCGCCGAGTCTCCGTCAATGGTCACGCTTTAGCAGTTTTCGAATTGTTCGCCGTTCGTTGAGACGCCGCGTTAATTTCTTCGCGACAGCACGCGACAACGGAAGGTCGAGCATGCCCACGATGAAGAGGTTGGCCGCGAGCGGTGTGGTGGCGCTGGCCGCCGCGGGGACTTCGGTGATCGCCGCGAGCCCGGCCCACGCCGACTACAACCGCTGCCCCTACGGCACGGTGTGCCTGTTCACCGAGACCTGGGGGAACGGCACCATGTGGCGGGTGCCGCACTGTGGCGACAACGCGCTGCCGGCCTCGGTCTCCATGGCCGTGAAATCGGCTCGCACTTACGGCAACAGCATTTCGTTCTACTACAAGGACAGCGCCGGTAGTCTTTGGAACACCGGCGCCGTCAACACCTGGACCTCGACGAACCTCGGTTCGGAGTCGGCGAACAAATTCAACCTCGTCACTGTTTGGTGCTAGGCCGCGGCCTCGTTCGGCGAGGCGGTCTCGCGGGAAAGGACGTCGCGTAGTGCGGCCGCCGTGCGCTCCGGGGCCAGGTCGGTGACGTACGCGCCGGCGGCCAGTTCGCTGCCGGCCAGGAACTTGCGCTTCGTCGCCGTCCGGTACGGCGGGGACAGCTCCAGGTGCAGGTGCGTGACGTCGCCGTGGCCGCCGGTCGCGGGCTCCTGGTGCACCGCCATGACGTACGGCATGGAGAAGCCGAACAGGCCGTCGTAGGCGACCAGGACCCGCTTGAGGACGCGTGCCAGGTCGTCCCGCTCGGGTGCGGTGAGCGAGGGCAGGGCCGGCGCGTGGCGGCGGGCGCTGATGTACACCTGGTACGGAAACCGCGCCCAGAACGGCACGTACGCCGCGAACGCGTCACCACGGACGACGAGCCGTTCGCTCGTCTCCTCGCGTACCACCACGTCGCACCACACGCATGAGCCGTGCTCGGCTCGGTACCGTCGCGCGGCGGCGATCTCCTGCGCCGGGATGGGCGGGATGTCCGGGTAGCCGTAGACCTGGCCGTGCGGATGGTTGAGGGTGACGCCGATCTCCTCGCCCTTGTTCTCGAACGGGAAGACGTATCCGATCTCGGCGCGGCGGCCGAGCACGGTCGTCCGGTCGGCCCACACGTCCACGAGGGCGCGCAGCCGGGCGACCGGCAGCTCGGCCAGCGTGGCGTCGTGGTCTTCGGTGAACACCACGACCTCCGCCCGGCCCACGGCGGGTGCGACGGGGGTCAGCGCGTCACCGGTCACCGACGGCTCCGGCGGGTCGGCGGTGAACGACGGGAACCGGTTGTCGAAGGTGACCAGGTCGTACGAGGGGGCCGGGATCTCGGTCGGCGGACCGCCGGGCGCGGTCGGGCACAGCGGGCACTGGTCGGCCGGCGGGAGGAACGTACGGTTCTGCCGATGGGTGGCGAAGGTGACCCACTCGCCACGCGTCGGGTCGTATCTCCGCTCCGTCATGGAATTTCCTTCGTCGCGTAGTAGGTGATGGCACGGCCGTCGGCGAGCCGGTCCTGCTCGGACCGCAGCGCGGGTACGGGCCCGGCGAGGTGACGCAGCAGGTCCGCGAGCACCGCCGTGGCCATCGGATCGCCCTCCCGGGCGGCCGTGAGCAGCGGAAACTGGCAGACGAGCAGCCGGCCCGGCCCGACGCGCGTCTCCCCGACGACCGTGCCGGCGATCTCGTCCGGGAACGGTTTCCACATCCCGGCGATCAGGTGCTCGGGGAAGGGACCGTCGCCGAGACGGGTCCACACCGCGTCCGGCACGATCGTCATCGGCTCGGTGGTCAGGACGGTGGCCGGCGGCAGCGCCGGTACCGCCAGCTCGCCCGTCGTGAACAGGAACGGCGTCGACCCCCAGGCGGTGGCCACCTCGGTCAGCTCGGCGGGGATCGGCAGGTGCCGCGCCCGGTCCGCGTCCTGGGCCAGCACGAGGACCGGCCGGCCGGCGGCCAGGGACTCCGCGACCAGGGCGCCGCTGTCGGCGTCCAGTGCGCCCTCGGCGACGACGAGCGGCGCCGCGTCGTCCGTGACGATCTCCGCACCTGCCAGGCTCGCGGAACCGGCGAGCCGGACCGCCACCCGTGCGGGCTCGCCGGACACCACGTGCAGCGGATACCGGTTGACCACGGTGACGCCGTCGCCGGTCAGCCGTACCGTCAGCTCGTGCGTCCCGGTCACCTCCGGCGCCGGCACGCGGACCGTCGCCACCTCCGACGCGGTGTGCGCGGGCAGGTCCACCGGGCCGTACCGAACCGTACGGCCGCGCAGGGCGGCCTCGATCGTCACCCCGGTCAGCGCCGGGCCGTCGTTGGCCACGGACACCGGCAGCTCCACCGCCTCGCCCGCGGCCACCGTCCAGGAGGTCCGTGCGACGATCGGCAGCACGTCCTCGCAGGCGAGAGCGAGCTCCGCGAGCGCGGCGGGTTTGCCCTCCCGCTCCAGGCTCCACAGGCCGTTGAACTCGTGCGGCACGTCGGTCAGCTCGGTGAGGCACCAGCCCGCGATGCCGTCGTGACGGCGGAACAGCTCGATCTGCAGCCGGTCGGCGAGGCCCTGGTAGCGCTGGGTGCCCTCGACGAACGCCGCGGCAGTACGCGGCCAGGGCGTCCGCTCGATCGCCGCCCTGAGCGTGTCGCCGTACCACCAGAACGGCGCGTTCTCGCGCGGCTCCAGTGACGGCAGCCCCCAGTCGCCGAACTCGCTCATCAGGAACGGGCGCGGCGAGGCCGCCCACGGGGCGGCCTTGGCCGCCAGCTCGGTCAGGTACGCGGTCGACAGCCGCCCGTACCAGTGCGCGGTCAGGATCGGGCTGGCGAACACCCGGTCGGGGTCGGGGTCGACCCAGTCGTTCTCGATCACCGGCCGGGTGGGGTCGGCCTCCGCGACCGCCGCGTACATGCGCCGCGCGAACCCCTCGTACCCGTCGCTCGCGCGCGAGGGCTCGTATTCGAGGCCGAGCTCGTTCATCGCCGACCACAGCACGACGCTCGGGTGGTTCCGGTCGCGGCGGACCTGCTCGGTGGCGGCCGTGGCGCAGCGGTCGGCGACCTCGCCGTCCGCGCCGAGCTCGGCGTGGGCGATCGGCTCGGCGACCGGGATGTCGCAGTGCACCAGCATGCCCAGTTCGTCGCACACGTCGAGGTAGACCGGATCGAACGCCTTGATGTGCAGCCGCAGCGTGTTCAGCCCGAGCCGCTTGGCCTCGGCGACCTCGGCGACGATCGCGTCGCGGCCGGGCTCGGCGTACAGGGTGCCGGCGTAGAAGCCCTGGACCAGCGCGCTGCGCATCCGGTACGGCTCGCCGTTCAGCAGCAGCCGGTCGCCCGCGACGGCGATCGTCCGCAGCCCGAACCGCGTCGTGCGCGTGTCGCTGATCTCCTCGCCGGCGGCGACCGTGACCTCCGCCTCGTGCAGCACCGGCGACCCGGGCGACCAGCGCGCCGCGCCCGACGCGCCGAAGGCGAGGACCGCACGGCCGTGCCCGCCCGGCGGCAGCACGACCTCCGCCTCCCGCACGTCGCCGGGCACGGCGACGCGTACGCGCGCGGTCGCGGTGTCCGGCGAGCGGTTGGACAGCTCGACGGCGACGGTCAGGTCCGCCGGGTCGCCGTCCACGAAGACGTCGTCGACGGCGACCGGCCCGTGGCGGCGCAGGGTGACCGGCTGCCAGATGCCGCCGTAGGTCAGGTAGAGGCTGGGCGGGCTGGGGAAGGCATGGTTGGCCCAGCCCTGCTTGCCGTGCGCGGTGCGCGGGTGCTCCGGGTCGTCCAGGGCGTGGTCGGTGACGCGCACGGCGAGGACGTTCTGCCCCGCGACCAGCGCGCCACCGGGGTCGAGCTCGAACGGGGTGAACGCGCCGACGTGGCCGCCCAGCGCGACGCCGTTGAGGTACACCTCGGCGACGTCCATGACCGCGCCGAACCTCAGGGTCCACCGGCCGGACGGGTCCGCGCAGTCGAAGGTGCGCCGGTACCAGACCACACCGTCGAGGGCCGGATCGATCTCCGCCTCCCAGAGCCCGGGCACGGTCACGGGCCGCGACGGGGCGTCGGCCAGCCCGGCGATCCCCGGGTCGCCGACGATGAGGTCCCAGGTGCCGTCCAGGGTGAGATGCATCATTTCCCTTCGAGAGGCGGGCTCAGACGGTGAGCCGGATGACGTTCCAGGACACCGGCGGCAGCTCGACGAGCAGTGGCTCACCGGCCCGCACCGGGACCTCACTCCGCTGGGGCGTCACCCGGCCGGGCTCGGCCTCGGTGTTGGCCGCGCCCGTGTCCGCGTCGGACAGGACGATCCGCTCGGCGCTCCGCACGCCCGGCAGGGCGCGCAGGTCGAGGGTGAGACCGACGGACTCCTCCACGTCGCGGTTGACGGCGAAGACGGTGACACCGTCGTCGTCGTGGGTCGCCACCGCGTCCACCAGCGGCACGTCGCCGTACTTGGCGGTCTCCACCCGCGGCGCGTCCAGCACGACCCGCAACGCGTCGCCCTTCGCGTACGCCGCCGCGTGCGCGAAGGGATGGAAGATGGTCTGCCGCCAGGCGGGGCCGCCCGGCTCGGTGCGGATCGGCGCGAGGAGGTTCGCGAGCTGCGCCTGGCAGGCGACGCCGACCCGGTCGGCGTGCTTGAGCAGCGAGATCAGCAGGTTTCCGACCACGACGGCGTCGGCGACGTTGAACAGGTCCTCGCTCATCCGGGGCGCCTGCTCCCAGGTGCCGCCCTCGAAGGAGTCGGTGTACCAGACGTTCCACTCGTCGAAGGAGAGCTGGATCCGCTTGGACTTGCGCAGCTTGGCCCGTACGTGGTCGGCGGTGGCGATGACGCCGTCGATGAAGGCGTCCATGTCGACCGCCGAGGCGAGGAAGCTCGGCAGGTCGCCGTCCTGGCCGTAGTAGGCGTGCAGGGAGACGTAGTCGGCCTCGTCGTAGCAGTGCTCGAGGACGGTCGCCTCCCAGCTGCCGAACGTCGGCATGTGCCCGTTCGAGCTGCCGCAGGCGACCAGTTCGACCGACGGGTCGACGAGCTTCATCGCCTTGCCGGTCTCCTGGGCGAGCCGGCCGTACTCTGTCGCGGTCTTGTGCCCGATCTGCCACGGACCGTCCATCTCGTTGCCGAGACACCACAGGCCGATGCCGTACGGCTCGGTCCGGCCGTTCTTCACGCGGCGGTCCGACAGGGCGGTGCCGCCCGGGTGGTTGCAGTACTCCAGCAGGTCGACGGCCTCCTGGACGCCGCGGGTGCCGAGGTTGACCGCCATCATCGGCTCCACGCCCGCCCGGTCGGCCCAGGTCATGAACTCATGCAGCCCGAAGGCGTTGGTCTCCAGCGACTGCCACGCGAGGTCCAGGCGGGCCGGGCGTTCCTCGACCGGCCCGACGCCGTCCTCCCAGCGGTAGCCGGAGACGAAGTTGCCACCCGGGTAGCGGACGACGCTGACGCCCATCTCGCGGGTGAGCGCCAGGACGTCCTCGCGCAGGCCGTCCGCGTCGGCCCGCGGATGGCCGGGCTCGTAGATGCCGGTGTACACGCAGCGGCCCATGTGCTCGACGAACGAGCCGAACAGGCGGGGCCGTACCGGCCCGACGCGGAAGGCCGGGTCGAGGATGAGAGTCGCGGTCTTCATTTGAGTCCCGTCGTGGCGATGCCTTGGATGAACTTGCGCTGCACGAAGAGGAACGCGATCACGATCGGCAGGGTCGTGAGCGTCGCCCCGGCCATCACCACGCCGTACTGCGAGACGTGCTGTCCCATGAACAGGGCCAGCCCCGCGGGCAAGGTCTCCATCCGCGTGCTCGTGGTGAAGATCAGCGGCCACAGCAGGTCGTTCCAGTTGAACATGAAGTCGAACAGGGCGATCGTCAGCAGGGCCGGTTTGGACAGGGGAAGGATGATCCGGGCGTAGATCCGCCAGTCGCCGGCCCCGTCGATGCGGGCCGCCTCGTCGAGCGAGCGCGGGATGCCGAGGAAGAACTGGCGCAGGAAGAAGATCCCGAAGGCGTTCGTGGCCCGCGGGATGATCATGCCGGGGAAGGTGTTCATCAGCCCGAGCTTGGCCACGAGCTGGTAGATCGGGATGAGCGTGACCTGGTACGGGATCATCAGGAACAGGATGATCGCGATGAACAGCGCGCGGCGGCCGGGGAAGTCCAGCCGGGCCAGCGCGAACGCGCACATCGAGTTGAACGCCAGGGAGAACACCGTCACGCCGCCCGCGAAGATGATCGAGTTGAGGAACTGGCGGGCGAACGGGATCTGCCGGGTCACCTCGCGGTAGTTCTGCGTGGTGACGTGCTCGGGCAGCAGTTGTGCGGGGTTGCCGGTGATGTCCGCCTCGGGCTTGACGGAGGCGAAGACCATCCACACGACCGGCAGCACGATCACCGCAACGGCCACCAGGAGACCGGCGTAGAGGCCGACACGACGAACCATCAGTACTTCACCTGCCGCCGGCCGAAGTAGAAGTTCTGCACGAGGCTGATCAGGAAGACCAGGAACACCAGCACCCACGCGACCGCCGAGGCGTAGCCGAACTCGAAGTCCTTGAAGCCCGTGCGGTAGACGAGGTACACCAGCGTCTCGGTCTTGAAGAACGGGCCGCCGTGCGTCATCACGAAGATCTGGTCGAACGCCTGCAGCGAGGCGATCGCCGCGATGACGAACACGAACAGCGTGGTGTTGGACAGCAGCGGCCACGTGATGTGGCGGAACCGCGCCCACGGCCCGGCGCCGTCGATCGCCGCGGCCTCGTAGAAGTCGTTCGGGATCGTGCTCAGGCCCGCCAGGTACATCACCATGTAGAACCCGGCGTTCTTCCAGACCCCGACGAACATCACGTACGCCATCGCCCAGTTCGGGTCGTTCACGCCGTTGCCGAGCGACAGGCCGACGTGCTGGAGCCAGCGTGGGAGCACCCCGATGTTGGGGTCGAGCACGAAGTCCCACGCGATGCCCATGACGCCGAACGACAGCACGGCGGGCAGGAAGATCGCGGCGCGGAAGAACGACCGGCCGCGCAGGCGGCGGTGCAGCATCAGCGCGAACACCAGCGCCAGCCCGACCGCGAGGGGCGTGACCACGGCCGCGTACACCAGCGTGTTGACCAGGTCGCCGCGGAACGTCGCGTCCGCGAACAGCTTCCGGTAGTTGCCCAGCCCCACGAACGTCGGCGGGGCGAACTGGGACGCCTCATAGAAGGAGGTGCGCAGCGACCAGATCATCGGCCAGGCGAGGAAGACGCCCAAGATGATCACGGACGGCGCGATGAACCCGTACGCGCTGAGGCTGCGCCGGGCGCGCAGCGTGAGGCCGCCGCGCGCCCGGACACCGGATCGACGCATGAACCGGTCAGCTCCCCGCCAGCAACGTCCGGAGCTGCCCCGCGCTCTGTTTCAGCAGCGCCGCCGGGTCGCCCTGGCCGTTCAGGATCTTCTCGAACCCCGGGTCGATGACCTCGCTCTGCATCTGCGCGAACTTGGTCTGACCGGGCAGGAACGGCACGGCCTTCGGCGCGTACTTGGCGAACACCGCGACGTTGGGGTTCTTCAGGTCCGACGCGCCGACGTCGGTACGGGTGGGCGGGAAACCGGTGGTGTTGGCGAAGTAGATCTGGGAGTCGCGGGAGTTCCAGTAGGAGAAGAACTCCTCGGCCGCCTTCTTCTTCGCGCCGGTCGCGCGGCTGCCGAGCGAGAACTGCACGCTGTCGCTGAGCGTCGTCTGCGCGGCCGGTCCGGCGGGCACCATCGCGAGGCCGTAGTCGATCTTCGACTGCTCCAGCGAGGACGTCAGCCAGGGGCCGTTGATCTCCATCGCCGCGTCACCGGACTGCATGAGCTTGTCGGCGTCCGCGCCCGACGTGCCCACCGGCATGACGTGGTTCGTGCGGACCAGGTTCGTCCACGTGGTCATGGCCTGGATCGACTGGGGGCTGTCGAGCGTGACCGTCCTGCCGTCGTCGCCGATGACGCCGCCGCCCTGGCCGGCCAGCAGGATCGGGATGCCCTCGACCGTCTCGTGCGTGCCCATCGTGATGCCGTACTGCGCCGGCTTGCCGCCGGGCCCCTTGCCCTTGGTGAGCTTCTTCAGGTCGGCGATCCACTCGTTCCAGTCGGCCGGCGGCGCCGCGATGCCGGCCTGCTTGAACAGCTTCTTGTTGTAGTAGAGGAGCAACGGGGTGAAGTTCGCCGGCAGGCCGTACTGCTTGCCGGCGTACTGGCCCGCCTGGAGCGCGCCGGGCACGATCTTGGACTTGTCGAGGCCGGCCGAGAAGGCGTCGTCGAGCGGCTGGAAGACGCGCTTGGCGGCGTACTGCGCCACCTGGTTGGCGCTCATCGCCGTGACGTCGGGGCCCTTGCCGGCGCCGTAGGCGGGCAGCAGCTTCTGGTAGAAGACGTCCCACGGCATGATCTGCATGTTCACGTGGATCTTCGGGTGCGACTTGTTGAACTCGTCGACCAGATGCTCGACGCCGGGCCGGTCGCCTCCGGTGAAACCGTTCCAGAACGACAACGTGACGGTGCCACCGCTCTTGTCGTCCGACGTGCCGGACCCGCCACACGCGGCGGCGGCGGCGAGCGTCGCCAGCGCGGCGAACGCGGTGAGCTTTCTGCGTAGGTCCACGGCGTCTCCTCCCTCATCGGCAGCGATGAGCCGGCCCGACGTCTCCTCACCGGGCCGGAGTTACCGGGACCATACTCGCGAAGGTAAACGATGTACACCCCTCACCTCGGAGTAACTCATGTCGCCCATGGTGCAGCTTCCATCGATGTAGTAATCGATATACTCTCGTCCGGCGACAAGAGGGGGTCGGGGATGACCAGCACGTCCGCGCAACCAGGACGCCGCTCGGCGAGCATGAAGGACGTGGCCGCCCGTGCCGGAGTGTCGGTCAAGACCGTCTCGAACGTCATCAACGGCGCGCACGTCGGCGCCGCGACCCGCGAACGCGTCGAGCGCGCCATCGCCGACCTCGGCTACCGGCCCAACATCAGCGCCCGCAACCTGCGCCGCGGCCGTACGGGGATCCTGGCCCTCGCCGTGTCCGAGGTGGACGTCCCGTACTTCGCCGAGCTCGCCCGGCTCATCGTCGACACCGCCGAGGAGCACGGCTACACGATCCTGATCGACCAGACCGGCGGCGACCCGAAGCGCGAGCAGTACGTCGTCGACGGCATGGGCGCCCGGCTGGTCGACGGCATCGTGTTCAGCCCGGTCGCCATGGACCACCTCGACATCGCCCGCCGCACGGACACGACACCGCTGATCCTGCTCGGCGAACGCGTCTCGGCCGGCACCGCCGACCACGTCGCGATCGACAATGTCGCCGCCGCCCGCACCGCCACCGCGCACCTGGCGGGTCAGGGCCGTCGCCGCATCGCCGCGATCGGCACGCAGCCGTCGTACGCGCAGGGCACCGCCACCATGCGCGAGAGCGGCTACCGCGCGGCGCTGAACGACGCCGGGCTCCCGGTGGAGGAATCTCTGATCGTGGCCGCCCGGCAGTACCACCGCCGCGACGGCGCGGAGGCGGCGGCGTACCTGACCGAGCTGGAGGATCCGCCGGACGCGGTGTTCTGCTTCAACGACACGCTGGCCCTGGGCGCGATGCGGACGCTGCACGACCGCGGCTACCGCATCCCCGAGGACGTCGCGGTCGTCGGCTTCGACGACATCGACGACGGCCGGTACAACGTGCCGAGCCTGACGACCATCAGCCCGGACAAGGCCGGCATCGCCCGCTCGGCCCTGCGCCTGCTGCTCGACCGCATCGCCGCCGTCGACTCCCCGCCCCGCGAGGTGACGGTGAGCCACGAACTCCGCGTCCGCGAGAGCTCGGGAGCGGGCCCCCGACGGCGCCCCTAACGCCGTCGGCGTACGACGAGGACGGACGAGTCGACCTGCGGTGGCGGGCGGAAGGCGCGGCGGGGCAGCGCACGGCCGGCCCGGACCTCCCAGCGGCCCGGTCGCGAACGCCCCTCGGTGTACCGGCGGACCACCGCACGCTGGAGGACCAGGTCGGCGGCGACCAGCCGCGACCGCGGCGCGAGCAGGAGCCGCAGCAGCTCACTGGAGAGCGCGTACGGCGGGCTGGCGACGACGCGGAACGGCCGGCGCGGCAGCGGCAGGGCCAGCGCGTCGGTCTCGACGACCGTCACATCCGTGCCCGCGAACCGCTCGCGCAGCCGCTCGGCCCGGCCGGGATGCGGCTCGACCGCGACGACCCGGGCTCCGGCCGCCAGCAGGTGGGTGGTCAGCGCGCCACGGCCGGCGCCGATGTCGAGCACGAGCTGCCCCGGGCGTACGCGGGCGTCCTCGACGACACGGCGGGCCCACTCGTCAACGAGCGGATGCCAGCCCCACGCCCGCCGCGACCGCCCGGAGGCGACCACGGCGCACCATGTTCATGAAGCACGTCATGCCGTTCACCGTAGGAGGCCCCCACATGGCCCGGCAATCGAATTACGAGCGCCGTGATCGCTGCCCCAGGCGCGAACCCGAACTCGGGGAGGCGAGCCGATGACAGTGCAGAGCGCGGTCGTTCTGGGGCCTGGCGGCGTGGTCGGCACGGCGTGGCTGGCCGGGCTGGCGGCGGGGCTACGCCGCGAAGGTGTCGACCTGGGCGCCGCCGACCTGATCGTGGGCACGTCGGCGGGCGCGATCGTCGGGGCGATCCTGGCCCGCGGCGAAGACCTCGACCGGCTTGCCACGCTGCCCGCGCCGACCGGTCCCCCGGACGGTGCACGGCCCGATCCGGCGAAGCTCGCGGAGGTGTTCGCGACGCTCGGCGACACCGGGATCGACCGCGCCGAGGCCACGCGCCGGGTCGGCCGGCTCGCCGTCGCCGCCACGACCGGCGCCGAGGAAGCGGTCATCGCCCGGATGCGGTCCCTGGTCGGCGGAGCGGAGTGGCCGTCGCGGCCGCTGCTGATCCCGGCGGTGGACGCCGAAACCGGCGAGGCGGTGGTCTGGGACCGGCAGGGCGCCGCGTCGCTGCCGGAGGCCGTGGCCGCGAGCACCGCCTTCCCCGCGACCGCCCCGCCGATCACCATCGGCGGGCGCCGTTACATCGACGGCGCGCTCCGGGCCGGAACCAACCTCGACCTGGCCGGTGACGCGGAAACGCTGATCGTCGCCGAGCCGATGGCGCACGGCTTCGGCCCGAGCGACGCCGGAGAGGGCGAGCGGATCGTCGTCCGGCTGGTTCCGGACGCCGAGGCGACCGAGGCGATCGGCCCGGATGTCGGCGACCGCGCCGCATGGGCGCCCGCGTATCAGGCCGGCGTCAGGCAGGCCGAGGACGCCGCCGAACGCATCAGGGAGTGTTCCGCGATCAGGTGACGGGACGGGAGGCTCCCGTCACCGTCATGCCACCGCCAGGTGATGATCTTCGCCCCCGCCGGTAAAAAGACCCCGGCGGGGGTCACGGTCGTGATGATCTCGCGGGGAAACCCTCTTCCGGACGCCGGGCCACGACGTCCGGAAGGCCGAACTCGACGGGGGAACAGAAGATGATCAAATCCATCGGACGACACGCCCTGACCGCCGCAACGACGATCACGCTCAGCGGCGCCGCGGTCGTCGCGCCGTACGGGCCAGCGGAGGCGTCGAGCTTCTCGGCCACCTACACCTGCACCGTGCCGGTGCTGGGCTCCCGCCCGGTCACCATCAACGGCCGCCTGACCGCCTCGGCCGACCAAGCGACGGTGGGCCGGCCGCTCCGCTTCCACCTGCGCATCTCCCGCCTGAACCTGCGCACGCCGGTACCCATCGACAGCTGGACCGCGGTAGCCGAGATCGACGTCAACGGCGCACGGACGAGCGCGTTCCGCATGACCGGAACCGGCGGCCCGGTAACACCACGAGAACCCATCAGCGGCGACCTGTTCGGCTCCTGGACCCCAAGAACACCCGGTACGGCCCGCTTCCGCGGCGCCAACGTGGCCCTGACCGCCCGAGTAGCCCGAGTAGGCCAACTAACCGCAGCCTGCACCCCGACCACCCCCCGCCCGGTAATGGAAACCGTAACGGTGCTCCAGCCATAGCCAACAAGCCAAAACCAGAGGCAGAGAACCGCCGGGCCCAGACAACGGGCCCGGCACCCCCGACATCCGAACAACCCGAGCAAAAACCCTCGTGAGACCCCAGCCACGTGGGGGCGTGGGGGCGAAGCCCCCACATCGGGGGGAATGGGGGGTCGCCCCCCAAAAGGAATAGCGGCCCAACGCGAAACCGCCCCCCGAAGGGGGGCGGTGAGTAAGTTGAGCCAGCCCGTGGAGCTATGGGGATTCGAACCCCAGACCTCCTCCATGCCATGGAGGCGCGCTACCAACTGCGCCATAGCCCCGCGCGTCTTTCAGGTCTCCCTGCGACGCCCCGTCAGTGTATAGGACCTGACGGCCATACCTGTAATCGATCAGCCGTCACCCGCGGCACGGTCGTCACTCAGGACGGGTTCCGGCAGCGTACCGGCGTTGTGCTCGACCAGACGCCAGCCGAGGCGACCGTCCTCCAGCACCGACCAGCAGCAGTTCGACAGGCCTCCGAAGCGGCCCCACAGCTCCTCGGGGAAGCCGAGCCAGTGCAGCATGCCGATGCGGACGGCCGCGCCGTGGGAGACCACGACGAGCAGGCCGTCGTCCGGGATGCGGGTCAGCGCGCGTTCGAGGGCGGCGCCGAAGCGCTTGGCGACCTGTTCCGCGGTCTCGCCGCCCGGCGGCTGCCAGATGGCGTGCTCGCTGGGGTAGCGGGTGCGGATCTCGTGGTTCGTCAGGCCTTCCCAGGCGCCGCCGCCGCGTTCGATGAGGTCCGGGTCGTGGTTGACCGGCAGGCCGGTGACCTCGCTGAGCGCGCCGGCGGTGGCGCTGGCCCGCTGCAGCGGGGACGAGACGATCGCGGACGGGCGGAGGGCGGCGAGGAGCCGGGCGGAGCGGGCCGCCTGCTGCACGCCGGTCTGGTCCAGCGGGATGTCGGTCGTGCCCTGAAAGCGACGTTCGACGTTCCAGGCCGTCTGACCGTGTCGCCACAACACGATCTTGCGCGGCCCGGTCACGAGCGCTCGCCTTCGTCCGGATGGATCTGCGGGCTCACCGGCCGTCACCCGCGCGTACACGTTGTGCCGCGTGGGCGTTGACGTCTTCGGGCAGAGCCATCTCCGGGCAGTCCTTCCACAGGCGCTCGAGCGCGTAGTAGACGCGGTCCTCTTCGTGCTGGATGTGCACGATGATGTCGGAGTAGTCGAGGAGCACCCATCGGCCTTCGCGCTCGCCCTCACGGCGAATCGGCTTGGCGTCGGCGTCCTCGCGCAGGCGCCTCTCGACCTCGTCGACGATCGAGCGGACCTGGCGGTCGTTGGCGGCCGAGCAGAGGACGAAGGCGTCCGTGATGACGAGCTGCTCGCTCACGTCATAGGCGATGATGTTCTCGGCCAGCTTCTCCGCCGCGGCCTCGGCGGCGAGTTGGACCAGCTGGTTGGCCCTGTCGGATGCGGTCACGATGCTGTCGTGTTCCTCCCTGCGGGGGCTTCGTCGTCAGTCGCCACGATAAAGCCCTCGTTTATTGATGTATTGCACGATTCCGTCTGGCACCAGGTACCACACGGGCTCGCCGGCACGCACGCGTTCGCGGCACTCGGTCGATGAGATCGCCAGAGCGGGCACCTCGACGAGGCTCACCCCGCCGCCGGGCAGCCCGGGGTCGGCGAGGTTGTGGCCGGGACGCGTACAGCCTATGAAATGTGCGAGGTTGAAGAGCTCATCCGCGTCACGCCAGGACAAGATCTCGCCCAGAGCGTCGGCGCCGGTTATGAAGAACAACTCGGCGTCCGGCCCGTGTATTTCGCGCATCTCCCGCAACGTGTCGATGGTGTAGGTCTTCCCTGGCCGGTCGATGTCGACGCGGCTGACCGAGAACCGGGGGTTGGACGCGGTCGCGATCACCGTCATCAGGTAGCGGTCCTCGGCCGGGGACGTCTTCCGCCCCTCCTTCATCCACGGCTGGCCGGTCGGCACGAAGATCACCTCGTCCAGCGCGAACAGGTGCGCCACCTCGCTCGCGGCCACGAGGTGACCGTGGTGGATGGGATCGAAGGTGCCGCCCATGACCCCGAGTCGACGTTTCATCCTCTTGTGGCGCGGAAACCCCCGGTGCCACGACCGGGGACGATGCGCCTCCTCCTCACAAGTCGATCGCAGGACAGCAACTTGGGTCACGAACTGTCGGTGGCAGTCCGTAACGTCTCCGCCACGAGAACGGAACGGAATCGCGCGGAGGGAGGGTGGCGGTGACGTTGCGGAAGTCGGCGGTCAAGCAGGCAGGGTGTTCCTCGGCGGTACAGGTACGCCTGACGCCCACGCCTGAACAGGCGGTCCGGCTGGCCGCGGCCGTGGCGGTCTGCAACACCGCCGCCACCTACGCGTCCCGCATCGCCTGGGAACAGGGCGTGTTCGGGCAGTTGGCGTTGCACCGGCTGATCTACCGGCACCTGCGCGACCACTTCGCCGATCTTGGCGCCCAGGCCACCGTACGCACGATCGCACGCGTCGCCGACGTTTACGCCAACCGCCGATCGACCAGGAAACGGGCGCACGTCTTCCGGCCACACGCCGCCGTGCCCTACGACGCCAGAATGATCAGCTTCAACCGAGACGCCCGCATCGCCTCCGTTTGGACCCCCGCCGGCCGGATCCACGTGGCTTATACCGGCCGGGACAGCGACCTGAAGGCCATCGCCACGTTGCCGATCGGGGAATGCGACTTGATCGAACGCAACGGACTCTGGCTTCTTCAAGTCGCCGTCACCCTTCCCCGGCCGGATTTCGCCGAGCCGGTCAATGGCTTCCTCGGGGTTGATCAGGGCACGGCGAACCTGACCGTCACCTCCGACGGTGAGGTCCTGCCCGGCAAGACCCTCCCCGGCACGATCGAGAACAACGGTCACATCCGTGGTCTCCGCGACCGTCGGCACCGGCAACGCCGACGGCTGCAGGCCAAGGGCACCTCCGCGGCCCGGCGTCGGCTGCGCACGCTGGCCGGGCGTGAGTCGCGGATGATGAAAGACGTCAACCACCAGATCAGCAAACACCTGGTGCGTAAGGCCGAACGCGCCGGCATCGCCTTCACCACCGTCGACCCGGCATACACGAGTCAGACCTGCCCACGATGCGGACACGTCACCCGGCTCAACCGGCCTGAGCGCGGCACATTCAGGTGCCGATCCTGCGATCTCGCTGGACACGCAGACCACATCGCAGCCATCAACATCGCCAACCGCGGTGTCGAGGGCTGGGGCGCCATCAACCGCCCACACGCTACCGGCCTCCCTTCAGCCAGACGGGCCCCGGAGAGCAAGCCACAGACTTCAACCCGTGGCCGTTGATGGCGCGACCCTAACCAGCGGCGCCGACGTCCGATTCGTACGCCCCCTCGATTCGCCGCCCGGCATCAGTGCTCGGCCGCGTTGCGCAGTTCGAACGTGACGCCGGCCAGGGACTTGACGCTGCGGTATCCCGACCTGAACACCATGCCGATGGTCGAGCCGTCCGCCCAGGCGCAGGTCACCACCGTCCCGTCCTCGTCCCTGCCCCTCCCGCAGCGGAGCACACCGCCGAACCGCCCGGCCGTGTAGTCCTTCGCGCTGCCCTTTATCCCCAGCGGCTCGAACACCCAGTCGACCTGCTCCGACGGCGTGGCGGACCGCAACTGCTTCGCCGCCGCCGGAGCGTCCTTCGCCGAGAGCCCGATGAAGACGATGGGAGGCTCGGTGCTTCCGCGCCTCTGGTAGATGGCGGTCCTCGCGTGCGTGAACGCGCCGCCGTGCGGTGCCATCTCCTGAAGCATGGCCTTCTCGGCCTGCTGCGCGTCGCTTCCGGTCTTCCGCTGGTAGGGGCCGAAGGTCTCGGGGACGACGATCGCGTGCACCTCGTGTGGGGCGCCCAGTGATCCAGCCTCCG
Source organism: Actinoallomurus iriomotensis (assembly GCF_030269445.1). Lineage (GTDB taxonomy): Bacteria > Actinomycetota > Actinomycetes > Streptosporangiales > Streptosporangiaceae > Actinoallomurus > Actinoallomurus iriomotensis. Next base: position 49,487 of record NZ_BSTJ01000008.1, on the reverse strand, counting down.
CGAGCAGCAGAGGAACGGCGGCGACCACGACGCCGGCCACGATGACGAGCCCGATGATCAGGCCCCGGCGGTTCTTCTTCGGCGGCCGCGGGCCCGGCCCGTACGGCCACGGACCCGGCGCGCCGTACGGCCCGGGCAGCGTGCCGTCACCGTACGACGCCGGGCCGCCGGGGGCCTCATGGCCTCCCGGGCCGCCGCGCGGCGGGTCGCTCCGGCCCGCCAGGCCCTCATCGGGCCGAGGCTCGCCGTCCGGCGGCACGAACCCCGGCCCGTCGTCCTGTCCGTCGTTCACTCGTCCCCCGTCAGCGTTCGGCGGCGTCGCGCAGCCGGAGGGTGACCCGCGCCAGCGTCGCGGCCGACTTCTGGGGCTGGGCGACCATGCCGAAAGTGGAGGAGTCCGCCCACGCGCAGGTCATCGCCGTCATACCGCCCAGATCACCCTTGCCACAGCGGAGTACGCCGCCGAAATGCCCGGGCGCGTAGTCCTTGGTCTGGGCCACTCCCGTGCCGAGGAACATCTGGTCGACCAGCTCCGACGGGCACGTCGTTCGCATCGCTTCGGCGATCTTCGGGCTGTCCTTGGCCGACATGCCCACGAAGAGCAGCCGACGGTCCGGGTCGCCGCCGTAGGTATAGATCGCGATCTTCCACTTCGCGTACACGTCGGCGTGCTGACGGTCCTCCTTGACCATCGACTGGCGCATCCTCTGGACCAGCCGGTCCGCGACGTTGCCGGTCAGCCGCCGGTACGTTCCGACGGTCATCGGCGGCACGATGGAGTGCGTCACGCTCTCGGCCGCCGGCGAGGTCGCGTCACCGGACGGCGCGGCGGCCGCGTCCGGCCGGGTGTGGTGGTCGCCGGATGACAGGACCACGCCGGCCAGTGCGGCGACGCCGCCCAGCACGACGACCGCGCCGATCGCCAGACCGACGATCAGCCCCGTCCGGCGCCGGCTCGACGGCTCCTCCCACGGCTCGGGTCCGTACGATCCGAACCCTCCGCCGTACGAGCCGGGCTGCGTGCCGTACGCCTCGGGCTGCGTGCCGTACGCGCCCGGTCGTCCCTCGTATCGCGGCTGCGCTCCGGCCCCGTACGGCGCCCCGTCCTGCGGCTCGTCCGGCCACCGCCCGCCATCCGGCGGCGCGAAGCCACCCTGTCCACCGTTCACGACACTCCCCGCTCCAAGCCCCGTCACCGATCAAAGGATCGGTAAAGGTTAGCCAGTGAACGAACGGCGTTATGTCGCAAATGAGCATCAATGAGGGGGACTATAGGCCGGGTAGCGGTGCCTCTCCGGACTCCCAGGTCACCACGCGCACCGCCTTGCCGATCTCCACTCGCGGCACCGTGCCGGCCGGCAGCACCCGGACCTCGCATGACAGGCCCAGCTCGGCCGACAGCTCCTGCTCCAGCCCCGGACCGGCCCCCTCGCACGCCACGATGAGCCGCGGCATGGTCGCCCGCCGGTCGACGATCACCTGGTAGTGCGGCGAGGCGTGCCGCAGCAGCACCGCCTCGATCTCGCGCGGATAGACGTTCACGCCCCGGACGACCAGCATGTCGTCGCGGCGGCCCAGCACCTTGCTCATCCGGACGAGCGTGCGCCCGCACGGGCACGGCGCGGTCGTCAGCGACGCGATGTCCCCGGTGCGGTAGCGCAGCAGCGGCATCGCCTCGCGCGTCGTGGTGAACACCAGCTCGCCCGGCGTGCCCTCCGGCACCGGCGAGCCGTCCTCGCCGACCGCCTCCACGAGGAAGTGGTCCTCGTTGACGTGGAGGCCGTCGCGTTCGAGGCACTCGGTGGCCACTCCCGGCCCGATGACCTCCGACAGGCCGTAGATGTCCAGCGCGGCCAGGCCGAGCAGGTCCTCGATCGTGCCGCGCAGCTCCTCCGACCAGGGCTCGGAGCCGAACAGGCCGGCCTTGAGGTTCAGCTCGACCCCGGCGTCCCGCGCGGCCTCCCCCAGGCGTACCGCGTAGGACGGCGTGCAGGTCAGGATGTCGGGCCGCAGGTCGGCGAGCAGCCGGATCTGCCGCTCGGTCATGCCGCCCGACATCGGCACGACCGTCGCGCCGAGGGCGACCGCGCCCTGGTGGATGCCGAGCCCGCCGGTGAACAGGCCGTAGCCGTAGGCGTTGTGCACCACGCTGTCCGGGCCGGCGCCCGCGCAGACCAGGGACCGCGCGCACATCGCCGCCCACAGCTCCAGGTCGCCCCGCGTGTACGGGACGAGCGTCGGCCGGCCGCGCGAGCCGCTGGAGCCGTGCACCACGACGACGTCGCGCATCGGCACCGCCAGCATGCCGTGCGGGTAGGAGTCCCACAGGTCCTGCTTGGTGGTGAACGGAAGTTTGGGCAGATCGGCGAGCGCGACGTCCTCGGCGCCCGTGACGCCGGCCGCGCGCAGGCGCTCGCCCTGGACGCCGCCGGCCCGTACGAGCCGGTCGATCAGTTCGCGCAGGCGGGTCCGCTGCAGTGCGGCCCGCTCGTCGCGCGACATCGTCTCCGCGGGCCCTGGCCCGTACGCCTCCACCATGAACCGGACCATAGATGGCGCACACGCGGGAGGGGAACCCTGAGCGGGGCACAAGCGTCGGACATAGCATGCCGGACATGACGAGCAACACGCCCGACCGTTCACGCACGCGCTTTCCGGGCATCAGCTCCCGGGCCTACGAACACCCCGCCGACCGGTCGGCGCTGGTGGCGCTGCGGTCGCTGACGGGCTTCGACACCGTGCTCAAGCGCCTGGCGGGCCTGTTCAGTGAGCGCGCGATCCGGTTGATGTTCCTCGGCGGGAGCGTACGCGCCGGTGAGACGCAGTTCCGCAACATCAACGACATGGTCCGCGACGCCTCCTACATCCTCGACCTGCCCGAGGTGCCGGAGCTGTACGTCGTGCAGGACCCCACGCCGAACGCCATGACGATCGGCACCGACCACCCGTTCATCGTGCTCAACACCGGCCTTGTCGACCTGCTCGACGACGAGGAGCTGCGGTTCGTCGTGGCCCACGAGGTCGGGCACGTGCTCTCCGGCCACGCAGTGTACCGGACGATGGCGCTGATCCTGACCAACCTCGGCGCGCGGATCGCCTGGCTGCCGTTCGGCAACATCGCCATCTCCGCGATCCTCATGGGCCTGAACGAATGGCAGCGCAAGGCCGAGCTGTCCGCCGACCGCGCCGGGCTGCTCGCCGGCCAGGACGTCGACGCGGGCAAGCGCGCCCTGATGAAGCTCGCCGGCGGCGGCCGCCTGACCGAGATGGACTCCGAGGCGTTCCGCGAGCAGGCTCGCGAGTACGACGCGGCCGGCGACGTGCGCGACGGGCTGCTGAAGTTCCTCAACCTGCTGACCCGCTCGCACCCGTACGCCGTGGTGCGTTTCGCGGAGCTGGAGCACTGGGCGAACGAGGGCGAATACCAGCGCATCCTCGGCGGTGACTACCCGCGCCGGGCCGACGACGCGAACGCCTCGATCTCCGATGAGATCAAGAACGCCGCCCGCGCCTACCGCGAGTCGTGGAACCGTAGCGAGGACCCGTTCATCGGCGTGGTCAAGGGCGCGGCCGAGGGCGCCGTCAACGTGGGCGAGAAGATCTTCTCCCGCTTCGGCGGCCGCCCGGGCGACGACCGCAACCGCGAGTCCTGACGGCGGTACGCCGCCCCCTCATCCTCGAACGGACGCCCGGCAGCCGGAGACGGTCTGCCGGGCGTCGACGCGTTCCAGTACGTCGGTCCGCTCAGACGGTCTAAGCCGACTTGGTGTCCGAGTTCCCGAGGAGGAGCGCGAGCAGCGTGTTCGTGATGCCGGTCTGCAGCAGACGGCCGATCGCCAGCTCCTCCGGAATGGCGACCTGACCGCCGGGGATCATGGCGGACGTCGCGATCTGCGCCGCGGTCACGCCGCCGTCGACGAGCTTGAAGATCTTGTATGAGGCCAGCCCGATCGGCACCACTCCGCCGGCGATGAGCGCCGTCACCAGCGCGCCCTTGTGGTGGTCGATGAGGTTGTTGATCGCGCCCTGCGGATGGTCGATCGTCTGCGTCATCGACGTCCCGGCCGCGCTCTGGACGGCGGAGGTCGCGCGCTGCCCGTGGGTCTTCGCGTCGGTCACCGCGGGCTGAACGTTGGTCGCGTGCTGCTGGTACACGGTGCCGACGGCGTGTGCCGTGTCCTCATTGGCGTTCGTCCAGCCCGCGGCTCCGGCTATGCCCATGAGGTTGAGCAGCTTGGCAAACCAGCCCGGGAGCTCTATCGCCATTGGATCGTGTCACCTTTCCGGCCGCGTCCGGCCTCCTCGGATCAGGGTCAGACCGACTGGGTCAGGCCGGTGTTCGCGTCTTCCGCTCCGGTCATGTTCCCGGACATCACCTGCATCGCCTGCCCGTGGCTGTGCAGCACGTCGAGGTTCTGCTGGCCGGTGGACATCATCATCTGGTGGACGGCCGTGAAGCACCCCCCGAGCACGCCCCCGATCAGATCGTTCGGGTCGTTGTTGGGGTTCCACCACTCGCCGAACCCCTCGATCTGCGTCTGGGTGTTGGCCAGGTGGGTTCGGGCGTTCTCGTGGGCGGTCACGATGCCGTCGCCGGCCAGCTTCAGCTGCGGCCGGTCGTACTCGATCTGCGGCTCGGTCATCCTTGCTCCCTCAACGCTCCGGCTCGATGCCGTTGATCACGTCACTCAGCGCCCGGAAGTAGGACTCCAGCCGGGCCATGTTCCGTTCCCTCAGCTGACCGAGTTGTTTCTTCACCGCTTCCGGATCGACGTCGGACTCCGCCCGCCGGTCCCGCGTCCTGGCGTCCAGGTCGTCCAGCGCGGCGTTCACCGCGGTCACGACGTCACGTTCGAGCTCGACGGTGCCGCGCGTCGCGCGGGCGTCCAGAACCAGTGACTTGAGCCGGCCGACGGGCACGCACACCGCGCGCACCGACGCCCGCGGGGCCTCGCCCGTGCCGGTGAGGTCCTCGTCGCCGAGGTGCCGCGCCTCGTCCACCGTTCGCAGGAGGCCGGTCACCTCGTCGACCATGTCGTCGACGTTCAGGGTCGGCAGATCGGCCACCCTGACCCCGGCCTGGCGCAGTTCGGTGACGACGTCCGCGGCGAACTCCATCCGCTGGCTCATGTCGCGCCGGAATTGCTCGTTCGCCTTCTGCAGGTCGGCGATGATCTCGCGCAAATCGAAATCCGGGGCCTCGCCGTCGAAGCGACGCGCGCGGAAGTCCTCGAGCGCGGCGTTGACCGCCTCGATGAGAAGCCGGCTCAGCTCCTCCCGTGAGGATCGCAGCAGCCTCGGTTCCACACGTACGGTCTCCAACCGCTCGTCGACCACGGTCGCCCGTACGCGGCCCTCATCGGCTTCGCCGACACCGCGGGGGGTCTTTCCGGGGCCGGTGTCCGACCGCTCTACCGACCACTGCGCCATGGCCTGATCGTACAGCGATCGCGCCTTACCTGAAGGATCGACGGCAAACGCCGGAAGTGCCGCTATGACACTTCGAAGATGTGCGATAGCGGTGAATGCCGCGAATGACGATCGCCGTGCGGGGCCGAGTCCCCCATGACGCCGGACCCGCGACACACGCGGTGCACGCCGGCGAGCGTGCCGAGGCAGGTTACTCCGAGCACGGTTGCGCGTAGCCTGGAGTTCACTTCTTGAACACCGTAGACCCGCTGGGGGACCGATGGTGGCGATGCCGGGCTCGCAGACGTCCCTGCGGGAGGCCAACCAGCGGCGGGTCATCGAGGCGGTGCGCGAGTCCGGGGCGCCGACCCAGGCCGACATCGCGCGCAGCACCGGGCTCTCCCGCGCCACCGTCTCCAACATCGTGCGCGAGCTGACCGCCGGCGGGCTGCTCGTCGTGACGCCGACGTCGGCCGGCGGGCGCCGGGCCCGCGCGGTGTCGCTGGCTCCCGGCGCCGGGCTCGCCGTCGGGGTCGACTTCGGCCACTCGCACCTGCGCGTGGCGATCGGCAACCTCGCCCGCGAGGTGATCGCCGAACGGGTCATGCCGCTCGACGTCGGCGCGTCGGCGGCCGACGGCCTGTCCGCGGCGGAACGTCTCATGGACGGGCTGCTGGCCTCGGCCGGCGCGACGCGCGAGGACGTGGTCGGGATCGGGCTCGGCGTGCCCGGTCCGGTCGACGCGGTGACCGGCACGATCGGGTCGAGCACGATCCTGCCCGGCTGGGCCGGCATCCACGCCGCCGACGAGGCCGCCCGGCGCCTCGGCCGCCCCGTGCACGTCGACAACGACGCCAACCTCGGCGCGCTCGGCGAGATGACGTGGGGCGCGGCGCACGGCCACGCCGACGCCGCGTACATCAAGATCAGCTCTGGCGTCGGCGCCGGTATCGTCATCGGCGGCCGTCTCTACCACGGGCCCGGCGGCACCGCGGGCGAGCTCGGGCACCTCACGCTCGACGAGCGAGGGCCGATGTGCCGCTGCGGCAACCGCGGCTGCCTGGAGACCTACGCCGGCGGCCGTTACCTCGCCGAGTTGCTGCGGCACGCGCACGGCGACGGCCTGACCACCGCGCGGATCGTCGAGCTGGCCCTCGCCGGCGACGCGCCGTGCCGCCGCGCGGTCGGCGACGCCGGCCGTTACGTCGGCGCCGGTGTGGCCGGCCTGTGCAACCTGCTGAACCCGACGCGTGTCGTGGTCGGCGGCGACCTGGGCCGTGCGGGGGCGCTGCTGCTGGATCCGATGGCCGAGGCGGTGAGACGATCGGCGATCGCCAGCGCGGCCTCGCTGGTGTCGATCGTGCCCGGGGTCCTCGGCGACCGCGCGGAGGTGCTCGGCGCGCTGGCGCTCGTTCTCCAGGTCGCGTTCAACTCTTGAACGATTCTGGCAGGCTTCGGCCAAACTTAATTCAAGCCTTGATTTGATCTTCGGCTGGGTCTTTGATCACAGAGCCTCTTCTTGATCCCCCGCCTGGAGACACGCGTCATGAGACTGAGGTCCAGGGCCGCCCACATCGGGCTGGCCGTCACTCTCACCCTCTCCGGCCTGGCGTTGAGCGCGACCGGCGCCAGCGCCCAGTCCGGATATCAGGACCCGCACGCCCCCGTGCCCGCCCGTGTGGCCGACCTCCTCAAGCGCATGACGCTCGAGGAGAAGGTCGGTCAGATGACCCAGCCGGCGGTGGTCAACATGCAGGGCGACTGCCAGTGGGCCGGCGGCGCCCTGGTCGAGTCCTGCATGAAGCACATCCTGACCGACCTGAAAGCCGGCTCGGTGCTGTCCGGCGGCGGGGAGACCCCGCCGCAGAACACGCCCAAGGACTGGGCCGACATGGTCAACGCGGTCCAGAAGTACGCGATCGACCACTCCCGCCTGCACATCCCGATCGTGTACGGCGTCGACGCCGTACACGGGCACAACAACGTCCTCGGCGCCACGAAGTTCCCCCAGCAGGTGGGCGTCGGCGCCACCTGGGACCCGCAGCTGTCCGAGGCGATGGGCGAGTCCACCGCGCGCGCGGTCAAGGCCACCGGCCCGCAGTGGGACTTCGCGCCCGTCGAGGACATCTCCCGTGACACCCGCTGGGGCCGCTACTACGAGACCTATTCCGAGGACCCGTACCTCGCGGGCTCGCTCGGCGCCGCCAACATCCAGGGCCTGCAGAAGTCCGGTCAGGTCGCGGCGACGGTCAAGCACTTCGCCGGCTACTCCGCGCCGTTCGCGGGCCATGACCGCACCGAGGCGCACCTGGACCCGCGCTACTTCCAGGACACGTTCCTGCCGGCCTACAAGGCGGCGGTCGACGCGGGCGCGCTGACCCTCATGGCCAACTCCGGCTCGGTCAACGGCATCCCGGCGCACGCCTCGCACTACCTGCTCACCGACCTGCTGCGCAGGCAGTGGGGCTTCAAGGGCGTCGTGGTCAGCGACTGGAACGACGTCCAGAGCCTGCAGACCGCCTACCACCTGAGCGACACCTACGCGGGAGCCGCGGCCATCGCGGTCAACGCGGGCGTGGACATGGCGATGCTGCCGCCGGGCAGCGTCGACGACTACGTGAACGGGCTCATCGCCGACGTCAAGAGCGGCAAGGTGTCCAAGGCGCGCATCGACGAGGCCGTCTCGCGCATCCTGACGCTGAAGTTCAAGCTCGGCCTGTTCGAGCACCCGTACGTGGACGCCTCCCAGGCGGACGGCATCGCGCTCGGCGCCGACAAGGACCTCGCGGTCCGCGCGGCCACCGAGTCGCAGACGCTGCTGAAGAACGACGGCAACGTGCTGCCGCTGTCGACCGGCGTCGGCAAGGTGGTCGTGACCGGCCCCAGCGCCGACTCGATCCCCAACCAGGACGGCGGCTGGACGATCCAGTGGCAGGGCATCCCGGACGGCGTCAACGATCCGGGCGTCACGGTCTACCAGGGCATCAAGAACCTCATCGGCGACCACGCCAAGCTGGTCAAGGACGCCGGTGACGCGGTCGACCAGACGAAGGGCGCGGACGCGGCCGTCGTCGTGGTCGGCGAGAAGCCGGGCGCCGAGGGCACCAACGACAACGAGACGCCCGAGCTGGCCGCCGACCAGCAGAAGCTGGTCGACGACCTGCAGGCCACCGGCAAGCCGGTGATCGTGGTGGTCGTGGCCGGGCGGCCGCTCGCCCTCGGCGGCGCCGCCGACGCCAAGCAGCTGCTCATGTCCTGGCTGCCGGGCAGCGAGGGCGGTACGGCGGTGGCGAACGTCCTGTTCGGCAAGGCCAACCCCAGCGGACGCCTGCCGGTGTCGTGGCCGAAGGTCGCCGGCGACGAGCCGATGTTCTACCAGCAGCTGCCGGGCACCAACTCCGGCACCAGCTCGTCCTACGATCCGCTGTTCGGCTTCGGCGCGGGCCTGTCCTACACCTCGTACGCGGTGAACGACGTCTCGGTGTCCGGCGGCAGCACGGTGAAGGTGTCGGTGAAGGTCGCCAACACCGGTTCCCGCGACGGCGACATGGTGGTACCGGTCTTCGCCCAGCAGCCGGTCAGCCGCATCCTCGTCCCGCCGAACCGCCTCGTCGCCTACACTCGCGTGCCGCTGAAGGCCGGCCAGTCGACGACCGTCTCGCTGTCGTTCCCGGTGTCGCGCCTGGCCGTGACGCAGGGCGACATCAACGGCTCGTCCACCCGGTCGGTCGTGCCCGGCCAGTACAAGATCGTCGCCGGCGGTAAGTCCGCGGACCTGACCGTTCACTAGGCGACCCCGGCCACCGGCCCTCCGCCGGGAGAGGCGGTCGCCCCGGCGGGTCCGCAACCCACCCGCCGGGGCGACCCAGCCTTTCTCACCGGCGGCGACCCCACGCCCGGTCGCCGAGCAGGGCCAGAGCGGCCGGGAGGAGCACGCCGCGTACGAGGGTGGCGTCGAGAAGGATGGCCACGGACAGCCCGACGCCCATCATCTTGTACTCGATCGCGGTCAGCACGACGAAGACGCTGAAGGCCGCGGTCATGATGACGGCGGCGCTGGTCACGACGCCCGCGCTCGCGCCGACGCCCTCGACGACCGCCTCGCGCGGACCGGCTCCGCCGGACCGGCGCTCGCGGATCCGGCTGAGGATGAAGATGTGGTAGTCCATGCTCAGGCCGAACAGGACGACGAACATGAACACCGGGAGCCAGTCGACGATCCCTCCGTAGGAGGTGAAGCCGAGCAGCGAGCCCCCGTGGCCGCCCTGGAACACCCAGCCGAGCACGCCGCACGCGGCGCCGATCGACAGCAGGTTCAAGGCGATCGAGACCAGCGGCACGGTGAGGGAACGGAACGCCACGGCGAGCAGGACGAACGCCAGCACGAGCACGAACCCGAAGACGAGCGGCGTACGGCCGGACAGCTGCCGGGTGAAGTCGTACGCCAGCGCGGTCCGGCCGGTGACCGCGTACTCGACCCCGTCCACGTGCCCGAACGCGGCGGGCAGGGAGCGGTGCCGCAGCGTGCCCAGCGCCCGGACGGCCGTCTCCCCGTTGCCGAAGTCGGCCAGGGGCACCCGCAGGAGCAGCGCCCGGCCGACCCGCGCCTGGGCGATCGGCTGCGCCCCGTCGCCCCGCAGGCCGTCGACGGCCCGCCGTGCGGCCGGACCGTCGAGCGCGCCGTCACGTGTCTCCCACACCACCACGCGAGCCGGAGACGGCGTGCCCGGGAAGGCCTCCTGCATGCGGACGGCGGCGTCCACGACGGGCACGCTGCGCGGCAGGCTGTCGGTCACGGCGGCGTCCTGCAGGTGGATCCCGAACACGGGCAGCGCCATCACCACCAGGGCGAGCACGGCCGCGCCGCCCCACAGGAGCGGCCGCCGCACGACCACCCGCGCGACCGCCGTCCAGGTGCGTGACTCCGCCGCGGCCGTACGCCGGCGGCCCAACCATGGGAGCCGGCCCCGGTCCACCCAGCGGCCCAGCAGGCTCAGCAGCGCCGGCAGCACGGTCACCGAGCCGACCATCGCGAGGCCGACCACGAGGACCGCGCCGATCGTCAGCCCGCGCAGCTCGGCCAGCCCGCTGAACAGCAGCCCGGTCATGCAGAGCATCACCGTCAGGCCCGAGACGAGGATGACGTGCCCGGAGGTGCGGGCGGTGACCCGCAGCGCCTCCCGGACGGTACGGCCCGCGGCGCGCTCCTCGCGTTCGCGTCGCAGGTAGAACAGCGAGTAGTCGATGCCGACGGCGACGCCGATCAGCAGGACCATGGAGTGGGTCGCGCTGTTGATCGGGGTCCAGTGATCGACCACCTGCAACAGGCCGAACGCGCCGATGACGGTGCTGAGCGCCAGCAGCAGCGGGATGCCCGCCGCGATCAGCGAGCCGAACACCACCAGCAGGATCACCACGGTGATCGGCAGTGAGAAGTGCTCGGCCCGCTTGAAGTCGCCCTTGATGCCCTCGTCGACCGCGGAGCTCAGACTGCGGTCGCCGGCCTGGGCCACACGCGCCCCCGGATGGCGGGCCGCCACCTCCGCGACCGCCTTCACGACGGCGTCGTACTGCGCGTCCACCTGTTCGTACGGTCCCGCGAGCTGGAAGGTGACCAGGCCGGAGCGGCCGTCCCTGGACACCAGGGGCGAGCGGAAGCCTGTGACCGTACCGGGCGTCCGCCGGAGCGCCGCCTCCAGGTCCCGCGCGGCCTGGCGCAGGTCCGGGTCGTCCGCGAACCGTCCGCCCGTACGGGACTGGACCAGCACGTTCTCCAGGACCGGCACGTAGGCGTGCTGGGCGTCCAGGACTCGTTGGGCCCGGCCCGACTCCCCCGGATCGATGCCGCCGGCGCCCTGACCCGGGATCAGCGTGCCGGCGAGCACGGCGAGGATCACCAGGGCGAACCAGCCCGCGATGGCCGGTGTGCGGTGCCGCACCGACCACCCCGCGACGCGCTCCACGAGGGGCGCGGGCCCTGCCGGGGCCCGCGCCGCGGTCTCCGGCGGGGCCGACTTGCCAATGCGCAGCATGAACTGCTGTCCTTTCCACGAAGGGGTATTCGACGAGAACTCGCCCTCGGGCGAGGTGATGCTTCTTCGCTACCTGGGCCGCCGAGTTGCAGCTCGGCGGCCCGGGGTCCTCCGATCGTTACTCGACCTCTTTGAGGATCCGTTCCAGTGAGGCCAGGCGCCCGCGCATGTCCTCCAGGACCAGGGTGATCTCCCGGAGCTGAAGGTCGGTCCTCTCCTGCACGGCCGCGGTGCTCTCGGCGAGCTCCTGGTACCTCCCCTCGCGCGGCGCCAGGATCTTGGCCCGCACGATGGCGGCGACCTGCCAGATGGTCACGGCGACCACCGTGGAGAGTCCGGCGGCTCCGATGACTTCCGCCAAGGCATGCCCGTTCATATGGGTGATTCCTCCCCGCCGTCGCGCTGGACGATCTCGGGTGTGGTGAGAGTGAGTACGGCGGCCGCGACGGCCTCCGGGGTGAGCTGGATGGAGAAGGGGGTCACCTCGTAGAACTTCATCGCCTTCCCGTCCTCGGACAGCTCCATCTGGGCCGACACGAGCCCGGCCGCCTGCAGCTTCCGTAGGTGCACCTGGAGCAGCGCACGGCTGATGCCCAGCTCACGGGCCAGCCGGCTGACGTAGTTGCGCTCACGCGCCAGCGCCGCGACGACGCGCAGGCGATGCGGGTTGGCGAGCGTCGCCAGCACCTCCACGAGCTCGTCACCGGTCGGCACGGAGACTCTCCTAACAATTTTTTGCCCCTGCAAAGAAAAGTTAGCATGTAACCCTTCCTTCGCCAATGACCAAGTAAGGGTGTGATCCGGCGGAACGGTGAAGGAGGCGGACCGATGCGCGGCAGGCACGCATCGCCGGCAGAGGTCGCCACCGACCCTGAGGCGTTCGAGCGGTTCTACCGGCGCCACGTCGACGCGGTCACGCGGTTCGTGGCCCGCCGGCTCGACGATCCTCACCTGGTCGCCGACCTGGTCGCGGACGTGTTCGTCGCGGTGATCGACTCGGCGCACACCTACCGCGCGGACCGTGGCACCGAGGTCGCGTGGCTGCACGGCGTGGCGCGCAACACGCTCGCGGCGTACCGGCGGCGGGAGGCACGACAGCAGCGGCTCGAACACCGGATCGCCGGCCGTCGCCTGCTCGACACGGACGACGTGTCCCGGCTCGAGGACCGCATCGACGCGGAGAGACCGGCGCGCCGGCTGCTGGCCGCGATGGCCGGCCTGCCGCCGGGCGAGCGCGCGGTGCTGGAACTCGTGGCGATCGACGAACTGACCGTCGGGGAGGCGGCCGCCGTCCTGGGCATCCGGCAGAACACCGCCCGGGTCCGGCTGCACCGGGCCCGCCGATCGCTGCGCGGCGATCCCGACACCGGCCCGACCGTCGCCGTGGAGGGACTGCGATGAGCTTCGAGGACAGGCTCCTGGCGGAGCTGAAGACCGAGGTGGCGGACCGAGCCTCCCGGCGACGCGGCACGGTGCGGCGGCGGTGGCGCACGGCGGGACGACCCACGAGGGTCCGGTGGCGGCCGGTGACCGTGGCGGCCGCCGCGGTGGCCGTTCTCGCGGCGCTCGCCGTCCCGGCGCTGATCGGCTCGGAGGCCACGGCGGCCTACGCGGTCACCCGGAACGCCGACGGCTCGATCACCGTGACGGTCAAGGAGTTGCGCGCGGCGGCCCGGCTGCAGGCGGAACTCGCGGACGACGGCGCCCGTACCGACATCACCTATCTGCCCCAGCACATGAGATGCACCGGCGAGCGGGGCGCCGTGGTCGACCAGCCCGCTCCCCCGACCCCGTCGAAGTCCGTGACGAAGATGTCCGACCTGCCCCGGTCGTACCGGGACATGCTCGCGCACCAGCCGCTCGTGTGGCCGGCGTCGAAGCGCTCGTTCCAGTCCTTCAAGATCTTCCCCCAGCGCATCAAGCCCGGTCAGACGCTCGTGGTGGAGCTCGCCGAGTCGCACCGCACGAAGTTGTGGAAGCTCGGGTCCTACCTGGTGGCCGGGCCGGTCCGGCCCTGCGTGTTCGAGAACGACCCGTACTGGAACTGACCCGCGACTGAGACCGCCTTCCGGCGGCGCGTAACGCGCCGCCGGGCGGCCGGTGACGCTTGTCCGCACGCTATTGGACGAAATTACAATAAGGAGCCGCTTTGCCGCACCTTCTCGCCGACGCGCCCGTCTCGCGGCTGCCGTCCCGCCGACCCGCCGGACGTTCGCGGTGGGCGGCGCACGCGCCGTTCGGCGTGGTCCTCGCCGTCGCGGCCGGGCTGCGGATCGTGACGATGCTCGGATACCGGCCCGGCCGGGTGTACTACATCGACTCCTACGAGTACCTCGGCCTCGCGCTGCACCTGCGTCCCGGGACGGGCTTCCGCGGCATCGGCTACCCGCTGCTGCTGCGCCTGTTCCTGCCGTTCCACAGCGTCCCCGTGGTGGTCGCGACGCAGCACGTCCTCGGCCTCGCGACCGGCCTGCTGATCTACGCGCTGCTCCGCCGCAGGGGCGTGCCCGGGTGGGGCGCGGTGCTCGCGACGGTGCCGGTCCTGTTCGACGGGCAGATGCTCCAGCTCGAACACGCCGTGCTGTCCGACACGCTGTTCCTGTTCCTCGTGGTCGTCGCGGTGGTGACGCTGATGTGGTCGCCCGGCCGCCCGTCGGCGCGTGCCGCGGCGGGCGCGGGCCTGGCGCTCGCGGCGGCCGCGCTGACCCGCAGCGCAGGCCTGCCGCTGCTCCTGCTCGTACTGCTCTACCTGGCCGTACGCCGGATCGGCGTGCGCCGGTTCGCCGCCGCGGCGGTCGCGGGCCTGCTGCCCCTCGCGCTGTTCGCCGGCTGGTACCGGGCCGACAACGGCCGCTTCGCCCTCTCCGGGACCGACGGGGTCGCCCTCTGGGCGCGGACCATGACCTTCGCGGACTGCCGCCGGATCCAGCCACCGCCGGACGAGGCCGCGCTGTGCCCGAACGGCACCCGGCAGGACGCCGCGTCGGAGTACGTGTGGGATCCCCGCTCGTCCCTCAACCGCGTGCGCGGGGGCGCCGCCGCGAACAACGACCTCGCCCGGTCGTTCGCGCTGCGGGCGATCCTCGCCCAGCCCCTGGACTACCTCGGCGCGGTCGGCCGCGACGTCTCTCTGACCTTCCACTGGACACCGGCCCGCCATCCCCGGCGCGTGACGCCCGCGTTCGGCTTCGCGAAGGGCCGCTGGGCGCCCGTCGGGGTCCCGCCGTCGGCGCTGCGGACGCTGTCCTCGTACGACCCCGGCGCCACCGGGGAGTACCACTCCGTCGAGCCGTACGCCGCCGTGCTGCGCGCCTACCAGTACCCGGCCTACCTGCGCGGCCCGTTCCTGGCGGCGATCCTCCTCGCGGGCGCGCTCGGCCTGCGGCGCGGCGGCACGCTGCTGCCCTGGGGCACGGCGGTCACGCTGCTGGTCGTGCCGGTCGCGGTCCTCGACTTCGACCACCGGTACGTCCTGCCGGTCGTACCGGTGGCCTGCCTGGCCGCGGCGCTGGCGCTCGCCGGACGGCCCGGCGAACGCCGGGTCAGGCGCCCCTCAGGTGACCCTCGCCGGTGACGACGTACTTGGTGGAGGTCAGCTCGGGCAGCCCCATCGGGCCGCGCGCGTGCAGCTTCTGGGTCGAGATGCCGATCTCCGCGCCGAAGCCGAACTCCTCGCCGTCGGTGAACCGCGTCGAGGCGTTGACCATGACGGCCGCCGAGTCGACCAGGGCCACGAACCGGCGGGCCGCCGACTGGGAGGTCGTCACGATCGCCTCGGTGTGCGCCGAGCCGTACCGGCGGATGTGCGCGACCGCGTCCTCCAGCGAGCCGACCACGGCAGCGGCGAGGTCGAGCGAGAGGTACTCGTTCGACCAGTCCTCCTCGGTGGCGGGCACGACGTCGTCGCCGTACGCGCGCACGGCCTCGTCGCCGTGCACGGTCACGCCCTTGCCGCGCAATGCCTCCAGGGCGCGCGGCAGGAAGTCGGCGGCGACGTCGCGGTGAACGAGCACCGTCTCGGCCGCGTTGCACACCGACGGCCGCTGCGTCTTGGCGTTCACCAGGATGTCCACGGCCATGCCGAGGTCGGCGTCGGCGTCGACGTAGACGTGGCAGTTGCCGACGCCCGTCTCGATCACCGGGACGGTCGACTCCTCCACGACCGAATTGATCAGCGACGCGCCGCCGCGCGGGATCAGCACGTCGACCAGGCCGCGGGCGCGCATGAGGTACTTCACCGAGTCGCGGTCGCGACCCGGGACGAGCTGCACGGCGTCGGCGGGCACGTCGGTGAGCGCGGAGCGCATGACCTCCACCAGCGCGACGTTGGAGTCGTACGCCGAGGAGGAGCCGCGCAGCAGCACGGCGTTGCCGCTCTTGAGCGTCAGCGCGGCGGCGTCGACGGTGACGTTCGGCCGGCCCTCGTAGATGATGCCGACGACGCCCAGCGGCACGCGGACCTGCCGCAGCTCCAGGCCGTTCGGCAGGGTGTAGCCCCGGACCGACTCCCCCACCGGGTCCGGCAGCGAGGCCACGTGGCGTACGGCGGCCGCGATCTTCTCGACGCGCTCGGTGGACAGGCTCAGCCGGTCGATCATGTACTCGGACGTGCCGGCCTCGCGGGCCCGCGCGACGTCGCCGGCGTTCGCCTCGACGATCTCGGCCGACCGGGCGAGGAGGGCGTCGGCGATCGCGTGCAGCGCGGCGTCCTTGGTGGCGCGCGGCAGCGGGGCGAGCTCGGCCGCCGCCTGCCGGGCGCGCCGCGCCACGTCGAGAACCTGCTCCTGAGTGGTCACGTTTCTGTCCCCTCCTACCCCGCCGCCGACCGCGACGGGGTCTCCGGATTCGCCAGGACGACGAGGTCGTCCCGGTGGATGATCTCGCGTTCGTACTCCGGGCCGAGCTCGCGCGCCAGCCAGCGCGTCGAGCGGCCCATGAGGTCGGGGATCTCCCCAGCGTCGTAGTTGACCAGCCCGCGGGCGATCAGGCCGCCCTGCTCGTCGCACAGGTCCACCGGGTCGCCGGCGCTGAAGTCGCCCTCGACGCCGGTGATCCCGGCGGGCAGCAGCGACTTGCCGCGGCGTAGGACGGCCTCGACCGCGCCCGGGTCGAGCCGCAGCCGCCCCTGTCCGGTCGTGGCGTGCGCCAGCCACTGCCGCCGTGCCGAGGGCCGGGTCACCGGCGGGTGGAAGTAGGTGCCGGCGTCCTCACCGGCCAGCGCCTGTTGGACCGAGGCGGCGTCGGTCAGCACGACCGGCACGCCCGCGATCCGCGCGGCCTCCACCTTGGTCACCATGCCGCCGGTGCCGACCCGCCCGGAGGCGCCGAGGCGTACGCCGTCGAGGTCCGCCGGCCCGCGGACGTGCTCGATGCGGCGGGAGCCCGGCAGCCGCGGGTCACCGGTGTAGAGCGCGTCGACGTCGGAGAGCAGGATCAGCGCGTCCGCGCGGACCAGGTGGGCGACGAGGGCGGCGAGCCGGTCGTTGTCGCCGAAGCGGATCTCGTCCGTCGCGACCGTGTCGTTCTCGTTGACGATCGGCACGACGCCGAAGGCCAGGAGCTGTTCGAGCGTGCGCCGGGCGTTGCGGTGGTGCGAGCGCCGCATCATGTCGTCCGCGGTGAGCAGCACCTGCCCGACGCCCAGGCCGTACCGCGCGAACGACGACGCGTAGCGGGCGATGAGCAGGCCCTGGCCCACGCTCGCCGCCGCCTGCTGGATGGCCAGGTCACGCGGGCGCACCGGCAGGCCGAGCGGGCTCATCCCGGCGGCGATCGCGCCCGAGGACACGAACACCACCTCGCGGCCCCTGCCGCCGTCCGGGGTCCGCCAGCCGGCCAGGGCGTCGACGAGCGCGTCAATGCGGGCGGCGTCGATCGCGCCGTCGGGCGTGGTGAGCGAGGAGGAACCCGCCTTCACCACCACGCGGCGGGCGCTCGCGATGGCGGTACGCATCAGCTCGTCCGCCTCCGGCGCGTCATCGGCCCTCCAGCCTGGTGTCGGTGCCCCGGCGACCCAGCCCCTGCTCGGATCCGGCGAGCACCTCCGGCTCCCAGTCGAAGACGATCGAGTCGTCCTCGGTGCCGATGAGCACGGTCGCGCCGGGTTCGGCCCCGGCCTCGGCCAGCCGCTCCTCGACGCCGAGCCGGGCCAGCCGGTCGGCCAGATAGCCGACGGCCTCGTCGTTGGAGAAGTCGGTCTGCCGGAGCCAGCGGCGCGGCTTCTCCCCGGTGATCAGGAAGCTGCCGTCGCCGAGGCGGCGGATCTCGAACTCCGGGCCGCCGACCGGCTCCGGCCGGATGACCAGCCGGGTCGGTTCTTCGGGCGGCTGCGCGGCGCGGTGGGCTCTCACCATCTCGGCCATCGCGAAGCCCAGCTCGCGCAGGCCCTCGTGCGTGGCGGCCGAGATCTCGAACACGCGCAGGCCGCGCTGCTCGAACTCGGGGCGTACGAGGTCGGCGAGCTCACGGGCCTCGGGAACGTCGACCTTGTTGAGCACGATGACGCGGGGCCGGTCGGCCAGCGGCCGGTCGCCGAGGGCGTTGTAGGCCTCCAGCTCGGCCTCGATGACCTCGAAGTCGGAGATCGGGTCGCGGCCCGGCTCCAGGGTCGCGCAGTCGAGCACGTGCACCAGCGTCGAGGCGCGCTCGATGTGCCGCAGGAACTCCAGGCCCAGGCCCTTGCCCTGACTGGCCCCCTCGATGAGGCCGGGCACGTCGGCGACCGTGAACACGGACTCCCCGGCGCTGACCACGCCGAGGTTGGGCACGAGCGTGGTGAAGGGATAGTCGGCGATCTTGGGCTTGGCCGCGGACATGGCCGCGATCAGCGACGACTTGCCCGCGCTCGGGAAGCCGACGAGCGCGACGTCGGCGACGGTCTTCAGCTCCAGGACGACGTCGAGCTCGTCACCGGGCTCGCCGAGCAGCGCGAAGCCGGGCGCCTTGCGCCGCGAGGTGGCGAGCGCGGCGTTGCCCAGCCCGCCGTGCCCGCCCTGGGCGGCGACGAACCGCGTGCCGGCGCCGGTCAGGTCGGCGAGGATCTCGCCGTCCGGCGTCTTGACGACCGTGCCGTTCGGCACGGCCAGCAGGAGGTCGGCGCCGTTGGCGCCGTTCTTGTGCGACCCCTGCCCCTGCTTGCCGCCGTTCGCCTTGCGGTGCGGGCGCTTGTGGTATTCGAGCAGGCTGGCGGCGTTCGGGTCGACCTCGAACGTGATGTCGCCGCCGCGCCCGCCGTTGCCGCCGTCCGGGCCGCCGAGCGGCTTGAACTTCTCCCGGTGCACCGAGGCGCAGCCGTTCCCGCCGTTGCCGGCCTGCAGATGCAGCGTCACCCGGTCGACGAACTGCGCGCCCTTGCCACCCGGGGCGCGGCCTCGGACGGGGGCGTGATCGTCTCGGTGGCCGTCGTGCTCCCCCGTCGCGGGGGAAACGGCACGATCCGGCATGGTTCCTTCTTCCTGTCGTAAAACACGACAAGGGCGGGCCGATCGATCGGCCCGCCCTTGTCTCGAAGTCGTGTCGCTCCGGCGGACCTATTCCGCCGGGGGGACGATGCTGACGGCGCGACGGCCGCGGTAGCGGCCGAACTCCACCGCGCCCGCGACGAGCGCGAACAGCGTGTCGTCGCTGCCACGACCCACACCCGGACCCGGGTGGAAGTGCGTGCCGCGCTGGCGGACGATGATCTCGCCGGCGTTGACGACCTGGCCGCCGAACCGCTTCACTCCGAGCCGCTGCGCGTTGGAGTCACGGCCGTTACGGCTGGACGAGGCGCCCTTCTTGTGTGCCATGTCTGCGACCTACTTTCCGGCCTTGATACCGGTCACCTTGACCTGGGTGTACGGCTGACGGTGACCCATGCGCCGCTTGTACCCGGTCTTGTTCCGGTAGTGCATGATGTTGATCTTCGGACCCTTGGTGGCCCCGAGGATCTCGGCGGTGACCTCGTACTTGGCCACATCGGCAGGCGCGCTGACGACGTTGTCGCCGTCGACGACGAGCACTGCTGGCAGCGTCACCGTGGAGCCGACCTCACCGGACAGCTTGTCGACGGCGAGCACGTCGTCGACGGCCACCTTCTCCTGCCTGCCGCCGCAACGGACGATCGCGTACACCGCGGAACCTTTCCTTTGCGTGCCTCGGGCACGACTTACCGAACTGAAGCTCATTTCGGAAGCTGCTGCCTGTGCCCCATCGGGCGAGGGGCCTCAGGCGCGCTAACAACGACGCGAGAGCGCCGGGCCCTCAGGATACCGGATCGGGAGCCCTGAGGTCGAACCGGACGCCTTTCCGGGCCGTGGACCGGCGCGGACGCGCCGTCCACACCCGGGCAGGTCAGTCGGCCGCCGCCTCGGACTTGGCCCGCGGCGACCGGCGGGTACGCCGGCGGCGCCCGTTCGCGGTCGGCTCGGCGTCGCTCACCTCGGCATGGTCGGCCGGGCCGCCGTGGTCCGCGGCCGCGGGGGCGGGCTCGGCGGCGCCGTGGCCGTTGTCCCCGGTGTCCGCCGTGGCAGGCTCCTTGGCGTCCGCCTTGGCGGGCTCCTTGGCGCGCTCGGCCTGGGCCATCTTGTCCTCGACGGCCTTCTCGATGTCGCCCTTGCGCTTGCGGCGACGGCTCGACCCGCCGGACTTGTCGGCCTTCGGCTCGACCGGCGACAGTGTCACGTGGATCCCGCGGCCGTTGCAGCACTCACACGGCTCGGAGAAGGACTCCAGCAGGCCGCCGCCGACGCGCTTACGGGTCATCTGGACGAGCCCGAGCGAGGTCACCTCGGCGACCTGGTGCTTGGTGCGGTCACGCGACAGGCACTCGAGCATCCGGCGCAACACCAGGTCGCGGTTGCTCTCCAGGACCATGTCGATGAAGTCGATGACGATGATGCCGCCGATGTCACGCAGCCGGAGCTGATGGACGATCTCCTCGGCGGCCTCGAGGTTGTTGCGGGTGACGGTCTCTTCGAGGTTGCCGCCCTGCCCGGTGAACTTCCCGGTGTTGACGTCGACGACCGTCATGGCCTCGGTACGGTCGATGACCAGCGAGCCACCGCTGGGCAGCCACACCTTGCGCTCCATCGCCTTGGCGATCTGCTCGTCCACCCGGTAGCCGGAGAAGACGTCCTCACCGTCGGACCAGAGCTCGAGCCGGTCGGCCAGGTGCGGCGCGACGTAGCCGACGTACTCCTTGACCATGTCCCAGGCGTCCTCGCCCTGGACGACGAGCTTGCTGAAGTCCTCGTTGAAGATGTCGCGCACGACACGGATGGTCAGGTCCGGCTCGCCGTACAGCATGGCCGGGGCGTTCGCCGTCTTGGACTGCCGCTTGATGTTCTCCCACTGCGCGGACAGGCGGGAGACGTCGCGGGCCAGCTCCTCCTCGGCCGCGCCCTCGGCGGCGGTGCGCACGATCACGCCGGCGTTCTCGGGCATGACCTTCTTGAGGATCTGCTTGAGGCGCGTGCGCTCCTTGTCGGGCAGCTTGCGGCTGATGCCGGTCATCGAGCCGTCCGGGACGTACACGAGGTAGCGGCCCGGAAGCGAGATCTGGCTGGTCAGCCGCGCGCCCTTGTGGCCGAGCGGGTCCTTGGTGACCTGGACGAGGACCGACTGGCCGGACTTCAGCGCCGACTCGATGCGGCGCGGCTGGCCCTCCAGCCCGGCCAGGTCCCAGTTGACCTCGCCGGCGTACAGCACGGCGTTGCGGCCCTTGCCGATGTCGACGAACGCCGCCTCCATCGACGGCAGGACGTTCTGCACCTTGCCGAGGTAGACGTTGCCGACGTAGGACTGGTGGCTCGACCGGTCGACGTAGTGCTCGACCAGCACGTTGTCCTCGAGGATGCCGATCTGCGTACGGTCGCCCTCCGAGCGGATCACCATGACGCGCTCGACCGACTCACGGCGGGCCAGGAACTCCGACTCGGTGACGATCGGCGGCCGGCGACGGCCCTGCTCGCGTCCCTCGCGGCGGCGCTGCTTCTTGGCCTCCAGGCGCGTGGAGCCCTTGACCGCCTGCACCTCGTCCTCGACGGCGCGGGGCTCACGGACGTGCACGACGGTGTTGGGCGGGTCGTCGCCCGCGACGTCGTCGCCCTCGCCCCCGCCCGTACGGCGACGGCGGCGGCGACGCCGGCGGCTCGAGGAGGAGCCGGCGTCCTCGCGGTCCTCGTCCTCGTCGTCGGACTCCTCGTCGGCCTGCTGGGCGTCCTCGTCGGTGTCCTTGGTGTCCTCGGTGTCCTGGCCGTCGCGTGCCTTGCCGCGACCGCGGCCGCCGCGGCGACGCCGGCGGCGTCCGCCCTTGTCGGTGCCCTCGTCGTCATCGGCCTGGTCGTCGGCCTCGTCGGCCTTCGGCGCCTCCTGCTTGGGCTCGGCCTTGGGCTTGGACTCGGCCTTGGGCTTGCCCTCGGCCTTGGGCTTGGGCTGACTCTCGGCCTTGGGCCGGCGCGGCGGGGCCTCTTCGGCGGGCAGGGCCGGCGGCTGGAAGACGACCATCGGCGGCTGGAACGCCGCGTCGGGGACCTCCGAGGTCTTCGGCGCGCCGGAGGCGGCCGGCGGCTCGGCGGACTCGGCCTTCACCGTGGCCTTGACCGGCGCTTCGGCCTTGACCGGTGCCTCGGCCTTGACCGGCGCCTCGGGCGTGGCCGGGGTCTCCGGCTCGGCCGCGGGCTTGCGCGTGGTCCGGCGGGTGCGCGTGGTCTTGGATGTGGCCTTGGCAGGGGCGGCCTGGTCCTCGCCGGCGGGCGCGGACGGCGTGCTCTCCTCTGGTTCAGGAGGCGGTCCGGCCGGACGGCTGGCCCGGCGCGGGCGGCTCACCTGCTTGGTCTCACCACTCGATTCACTGCCGTTGTGTTCAGTGCCGCCTGCGGCGTCACCGATCTCGTTGTCAAGCATGCGGGCGTTCTCCCGTCAGCTCCCGGGCGCGACCCGCGAGGGTGCGCCGCACAGGAGCGATCCGTTTCTCCTTGGCGCCGGCTCGGCCCTTCGGGTCGTGCCGACAAAGTCATCAGGGGTGCGCCCGGCTTTCGGTGAGAGTCCATGCGATGCACGGAAACCACCTACGGCTGGGCACCGACGGCGTCCGGCTCCGCCATCCGTACGGCGTCCGCGTGCGCGGCGGCGACATCGCCTGCCGGTGCGGTCTGCCGGTCGGGGGCCAGCGGGTCGGTGAGCTCACCGGTGTCATCGGCGAGCAGTCCCTGCGCCAGCCGCGTCACCAAAGGAGGCGACGGCGGCGCGAGGTCGGCCACAAGCCGAAGTCCGGTGAGGACGTCGTCAGGTCGAACAGCGGGTGTCGTGTGCCGAACAACCATTCGAAGTATGGCACACTGCGCATCCGCGCCCTCGGTGGCACGCCGGTCGAGCTCGCACGCGATGACCGCGGCGCGGGCGTCGAAGGTCCGGCGGCCCTTCTTGGTGAGGCGTTCGACCTCGATCTCATCGGCCGCCAGGAAGGCGGCCGCGGCGGCGCCGGCGGTCTCCGGGGTGACCCCGTCGAGACGTACGAGCCAGCTCGATGCCTCCAGGCGGTCCGCCAGAGCTCCGTTGCGCGCCTCGACGACGTCGAGGATGTCCAGACCCTCGGGTAGCGCGTCGTCGAGATCGGCCCGCAGCCGACCTGGGTCACAGGTGGCGGCAAGCCCGATTTCGAGGTACTCCGCCTCACTGGCCACACCAGTTGCCGCCGCACCCGAATACGAGATCTTCGGATGCGGGCTGAATCCGGCGCTGAACGCCACCGGAATCCCGGCGCGCCGGATGGCGCGTTCCACGGCCCGGGAGATGTCTCGGTGGCTGGTGAACCGCAGCCTGCCGCGCTTGGCGTAGCGCACGCGAAGCCGCTGGATCACGGGGGCCGGCGCCGGGCCCTCCGGCATGGGTGCCAGTGTTTTGATCCTTCCTACTCGTGCCAGTGCGAAAGTCTTTTGTTCTAAGAGTACGGGGTCACGGACGCCGTGCATCCAGGCCGAGCGCTCTGGAGACCGAACGTCCGGCCGCGCGTACGGGTTCCAGGACATAGTGGCGGAACCAGCGGGCCGCCGGTACCACCGTGGCTCGCCAGACCTGCCGTACGGCGCGCAGCACCGGCCTGAGCACCATCCGCCACAGGAACCTCAGGGGCCGTACGAGGAGGTGGTGGAGAATGACGCCGGCGAGCCGCCAGGTGTAGGCGATCAGTCGGCCGAAAGCAGCCAGAACCGGCCACAGCACGGCGCGCCACAGCGCGGCGAGCGCCCGGCCGACGGGCCGCGCGACGAACATGAAGAGCCGGCCGGCGAGCGTGGCGAGCCAGGCGACGCCGCGCAGGAGCGGCACCAGGACGTACCGCAGGATCGCGCGTCCCAGCGGCAGCAGGAGCACCCGGCCCACCCATCGCAGGGGCAGCACCAGCAGGACGAGCACGAGCCAGCGGATCGGGCGCCAGACGAGTTCGCGCAGGATCCACGCCACGGGCCGTACGAGGCCGTTGTAGAGCAGCCAGCCGAGCGGGCGCAACACGTACGCGCGGACGAACCGCCCGATCAGGCGCAGCCCCTCCCACAGGAGGCGAAACGGCAGAACGATGATCAGAAGGGGGATCGTCACGCAGCCCGGGGGACGGCTGTCCATGCTGTTCACTCACCTAGGACGCGGCCGTCACGAATTTCGTTTCGTCCGCGGGGGCGGCGCGGTGGTGCGGCGAACGATCAGCCGGTGTTCCATCAGGACGCACGGCGCCGGATCGTCGCGGGACGGCTCGAGCAGCAGCCGCCCGGCCGTGGTGCCCTTCTCGGTGATCGGCTGACGGACGGTGGTGAGCCCGGCCGGCTCGGCGGCGGGCACATCGTCGAACCCGACGACGGACAGCTCATCGGGGATGCCGATGCCCCGCTGGGCCGCGACGTCCATCACCCCGAAGGCGATCTCGTCGGTGGCCGCGATCACGGCCGTCGGCCGCGGGTCCAGGTCGAGGATCCGCGCGGCCGCCCGGCGCGCGATCTCCCGGTCGTTCGTGGTGGGGTGAATCGGGATTTCGGACCAGCTCAGACCGGCTTTCAGACACGCGTCGTGGTAGCCGGCCACCCGGGCGCGGCCCGCGCCGAACCGGTGGGCGGCGGCGAGGTCGATGTCGAGCCAGGCCTGCTCGTGACCACGGCCGGGGACCTGGGCCGCCATCGGCTGCGCCGCGATGATCGCGATGTGCCGGTGCCCGAGTTCGAGCAGGCAGGTCGCCGCCTCGCTCGCCGCGGCGCGGTCCTCGATGCCGACGAACGGCACGCCGGGGACGTACGGATGGTCGACCGTGACGACGGGAAGCCTGCGGCGCAGGACGGTCTCCACCAAAGGGTGGGCCTCCGGCGAGAAGAGGCAGAAGCCGTCGACGACGGCGTCGCCGATCACCTCCTCCGCGACGCCGGGCGAGGGCCAGCCGATCAGATGCAACCCGGTGCCGGACTGCTCGGCCACGCGGGCGAGCCCGCGCAGGAAGCCGACGGCGTAGGAGTCGGCGAAGGCGTACGACAGCGTCTCGGTGAAGACGACCCCGATCACCCCGGCGCGTCCGCGGCGGAGCGTACGGGCGGCGGGGTTCGGCCCCGGGTAGTCGAGCTCCTCGGCGACTTCCATGATCCGCTGCCGTAGCTCCTGTTTGAGCTGGTCAGGCCGGGAGAAGGCGTTCGACACGGTCGTACGTGAGACGCCGACCCGGTCGGCGATCGTCTGCAGGGTGACGCGTTCCACATCGGAAACCCTAATTCTGAATTGATTCAGAAGCGACATGGACGTAGGCTCATGCCTGGTTCTGAATCGATAAAGAGACCTAGAGAGGGCAAATGGAACCGCTGCAGATGATCGCGTTCGAGTCCGCTCGCCGTCAGGCGCGGCAGCACCTGCTCGACTCGCGCCCGGAGGCACCCCGCGTGCCCTACCGGCCGACCGCGCGCCACGAGGCGACGGCCCAGGTCCGGCAGACCGCCCGCGTGCACCTCGCGGGCCTGCTGCGCCGCACCGCCGACCGGGTCGACCCCTGCGCGACCCCGTCCGCGGGCTGAGCCCCCGGCCCAGCCCGACGCGCGGACCGAGCATCCGCCCGGATCCCGCGTACGGACTGAGGTCCCAGCCCAGCCCCGCGCACGGACCGAGCACCCGCCCGGCCCCGCTTACGGGCTGAGCCTCCAGCCCAGCCCCGGCGCGCCGAGCACTCGCTCGATCCCGCGTACGGGCTGAGCCCGGCCTGATCCGGCGGTCGAACCGCACGAACCCGTGCTGACGCCCCGGATCCCACCGACTCCCGTCGCCGCCCGAAGGCCGCCCGCTCCGGCCGTCCGGCGACAAGCCCTGTGAGACTCTCCGCTCGTCGCGGAGACATCCTCACAGGGCTGCCTGCTTTTCCGGAGCAGGTCTCCGCCGACCACGCGCGGACAGTCTGGTTATCCACAGCCCCTTGGACGGCCTTCCGCCGGCGGACCAGGGGGCTGGACAATGAAAGTGGGCTGGAGCCCCCAGGGCGGGTGGGCCGCACCACGGGTGGGCCGCACCACGGGTGGGCCGCACCACGGGTGGGCCGCACCACGAACGGGCCGCCCGCCTGCGACGACGTTGCGCTCGCCCTCCATCCGATCCCCGGTCGGGCCGGCTACCACCGCGACGCTCCGCCTGCCACGATTCCCGATCGCCACCGCGACCGCCCGCAGGCGCGCGGTCCGCCGACCGCCTCATCGACCACCGCCCGGTGCCGGAACTGAGCGGCGTGGACTTCGGCGAGTCCCTCGGCGTCCACGTCGGCCTAAGGGCACCGGCCCTGCCCACACGGCGATCGAACCGATGCCGCCACCACAGCCCCGCACATCCCTCAGATCGAGTCCAGGTAAAGCCGGCCGGGGAAAGACAACTCAGGTCGAGGTCCAGCGGGCGGCGGCCACATCAGGACCGCCCTGGTCTCACCACCGGCACGCCGTGCCGCCGGTGGGACCCGGGGATCAGACGACGGTCAGCGGGAGGAGTTTCTTGCCCGTTGGGCCGATCTGGATTTCCGTGTCCATCGTCGGGCAGACGCCGCAGTCGTAGCACGGGGTCCACCGGCAGTCTTCGACCTCGGTCTCGTCGATCGCGTCCTGCCAGTCCTGCCACAGCCATTCGCGGTCCAGGCCGGCGTCCAGATGGTCCCAGGGCAGGACTTCGACCTCGTCGCGCTCGCGGACGGTGTACCAGTCCAGGTCGACGCCCTCCAGGGCCTTCTCGGCGCAGGACTGCCAGCGGGCGAAGCTGAAGAACTCGCTCCAGCCGTCGAAGCGGCCCCCGTCCTCCCAGACGGCCTGGATGACCTTGCCGACCCGGCGGTCGCCGCGGGACAGCAGGCCCTCGATGATGGACGGCTCGCCGTCGTGGTACCGCAGGCCGATGGCGCGGCCGTACTCCTTGTCGCGCCGCAGGGTGTCCTTCAGCGCGCGCAGGCGCCGGTCGACCGTCTCGTGGTCGCACTGGGCGGCCCATTGGAACGGCGTGTGCGGCTTGGGCACGAACCCGCCGATCGAGACGGTGCAGCGGATGTCGCGGCGCCCGGTCGCCTCGCGGCCTGCGCGGATGACGCGCCTGGCCATGTCGGCGATGGCGAGGACGTCCTCGTCCTCCTCGGTCGGCAGGCCGCACATGAAGTAGAGCTTGACCTGCCGCCAGCCGTTCTCGTACGCCGTGGTCACGGTGCGGATGAGGTCGTCTTCGGAGACCATCTTGTTGATGACCTTGCGCATGCGCTCCGAGCCGCCCTCGGGCGCGAACGTGAGGCCCGAGCGGCGTCCGCCGCGGGAGAACTCGTTGGCCAGCGTGATGTTGAACGCGTCGACCCGCGTGGACGGCAGGGACAGCGAGGTGTTGGTGCCCTCGTACCGGTCGGCCAGGCCCTTGGCGATGTCGCCGATCTCCGAATGGTCGGCGCTGGACAGGCTGAGCAGCCCGACCTCCTGGAAGCCGGACTCCTTCAGCCCCGTCTCGACCATCGAGCCGATCGTCGTGATCGACCGCTCTCGTACGGGGCGGGTGATCATGCCGGCCTGGCAGAAGCGGCAGCCCCGCGTGCAGCCGCGGAAGATCTCCACGCTGAAGCGCTCGTGCACGGTCTCGGCGAGAGGCACCAGCGGCTTCTTCGGGTACGGCCACTGGTCGAGGTCCATGACCGTGTGCTTGGCCACCCGCCACGGCACGCCGGGCCGGTTGGGCGCGACCCGCTGGATCCGGCCGTCCGGCAGGTACGTGACGTCGTAGAACCGTGGGACGTACACGCCGCCGGAGCGCGCCAGCCGCATCAGCAGCTCGTCGCGGCCACCGGGACGGCCCTCGTCCTTCCACTCGCGGATCACCTCGGTGATCGCGAGCACGATCTCCTCGCCGTCGCCGAGCACGGCCGCGTCGAGGAAGTCGGCGATCGGCTCGGGGTTGAAGGCCGCGTGCCCGCCCGCGAGCACGATCGGGTGGTCGTCGGTACGGTCCGCGGCGTGCAGCGGGATCCCGGCGAGGTCGAGCGCGGTCAGCATGTTGGTGTAGCCGAGCTCGGTGGAGAAGCTGATCCCGAACACGTCGAACGCGCCGACGGGGCGGTGGGCGTCCACGGTGAACTGCGGGATGCCGTGCTCGCGCATCAGCGCCTCGAGGTCGGGCCACACGCTGTAGGTGCGTTCGGCGAGCACGCCCTCGCGCTCGTTCAGGATTTCGTAAAGGATCTGGACGCCTTGGTTCGGCTGCCCCACCTCGTACGCGTCCGGGTACATCAGCGCCCACCGGACCTGCGCCTCGTCCCAGTCCTTGACCGAGGAGTTCAGCTCACCGCCGACGTACTGAATCGGCTTTTGCACCGCGGGGAGCAGCGGCTCCAGGCGGGGAAACAGCGACTCGACGGACATGGCGGAAGCCTCCGGGAAACAGGGTGGGAATCAAGTTCCGAGCCTACCGCCGCCGGGGCGTGGACCCGGACATGACGACGAGGAACAGAGCAAGTCTTGTACGAGGATTCTCTAATTTGACATCCGTCGTACTTTGCCGTGGAATCGATCATCGGCTTCCGACGGAACGGATGGTGTGCGATGGCCGGAACGGTGCTGTTCCACGAGCTCGGCGGGCCCGAGGTGCTGCGACTGGAGGATGTGCCGGTCGGCGAGCCCGGCCCCGGCGAGGTGCTCGTACGCGTGGAGGCGATCGGCCTGAACCGGGCCGAGGCGCTGTTCCGCAGCGGCCACTACATCGAGCCGGTGCGACGGTTTCCGGCCAGGCTGGGCACCGAGGCCGCCGGCGTGGTCGAGGCGACCGGCGAGGGCGTCACCGGGGTGGCGGCGGGGCAGCCGGTCAGCGTCATACCCGCCTTCTCCCAGAACGACTACGGCGTCTACGCCGAGCGCGCGATCGTGCCGGCCGCCGCGGTGCTGCCCCGCCCCGACGGCGTGGACGCGGTCGCGGGCGCGGCGGTGTGGATGCCGTACCTGACGGCCTACGGCGCGCTGGTCGAGGTCGGCGGCATGCGGGCCGGGGACACCGTCGCCCTGAACGCCGCGTCCAGCAGCGTGGGGCTGGCCGCCATCCACGTCGCACGCCGCATGGGTGCCGTGCCGATCGCCCTGACCCGCACCGACGCCAAGAAGGACGCGCTGCTTCGTGAGGGCGCGGCCGAGGTGATCGTCACCGGGGCGGAGGACGTGGTCGAGCGGGTACGGGCGCTGACCGGGGGCCGGGGCGTGGAGTTCGTCTTCGACGCCGTCGCCGGCCCTGGCGTGCTGGACCTGGCCCGGGTGGTCGCCCCGGGCGGCACGCTCCTGGAGTACGGGGCGCTCAGCGGCGAGACCACGCCGTACCCGGGGTTCGCGCTCGGCATGCCCGCGCTGAACATGCGCACCTACACCGTCCACGAGACGACGAGGGACCCGGAGCGCCTGCGCCGCGCGGAGGCGTTCGTGGCCTCCGGACTGCGGGCGAACGCCTTCCGCGCCGTGGTGGACCGCACCTTCGACCTCGGTGACATCGTCGCGGCCCACCGGCACATGGAGTCCGGCACACAGGTCGGAAAGATCGTCGTCACGACCGCCCCCTGACCGACGGCCGGCCACTCCCACGCGGGAGCGGCCGGCCGGATCACACCTTCTGGATCAACGGTGGGACCACGGCGTCGGACACGTCGAGGAGCGCTTCGAGATCGTCCGGATCACTGGTGAAGATCGTGGCGGCCTTCATCTCGATGGCGGTGGCGACGACGAGGGCGTCCACGGCGTCGCTGGTGCCGGTGCGCCCGAGCAGTTCACCGGCGCGTTTGGCGATCGCCTCCGAGGGAGAGTCGAGCACGCAGCCCTTCAGGAAACGGCACAGCGCCGCCTGCCGGGGACCGCTGCGCCACACCTGCGCGAGCACGGGCGTGGTGACGATCAGCGCACGGGAGCCGCGCGCCCTCCGCTTGATCGACCAGGCGATCTTGCCGCGGGACTCGGCGTCGATGAGGACTCCGCTGTCGAGCACCGCACGAGTGACGGGGAGCACGTCAGGTCGCCGCCCTTCGCATCTTGCGCTGATGGGCCTCGGCGTCCTGCCACATCCGCTCGGCCTCGATCAGTTCTTCGGGCGTGAACGGACCTTCCTCCTCCTCGAACCATCGCACCGCCTCCTCGCCGGCGATCTGGCGGGCGCGATGGTCGAGTACGTCGGCGATGACGGCGGAGACCGAGGTGCCTTCTTCCTCGGCCTGGCGCCTGACCATCTCCGCGAGTTCGGCGGGCAGGGTGATGGACAGCTTCTTCATCGCCATGGCGCCGATCCTACTTGGGTAGGATCGCTCCGGCCAGGCGAAATACGTGAGCCGCTGGGGGGCGGCCTCAATGGCTACGGTCACATTGGGTAACTTAACCCCTACTATCCGCCAGTGACCACCCGTTCACCCGAAGTCACCATGGTCGTACACGGTCACCGGGACGCCGGCCGCGACGAGGCGGGTGTCGATGAGAGGCTCGACGCGCTCCCAGCGTCCGCCGGCGAGGCCGCAGCCGATGCGGGGCATGTGGACGCTCGCCCCCAGTGCGGCGGCCGGTTCGGCCAGCCGGCGCACGCACTCGTCCAGCGCCTCGTAGCGGATCGGCGGCCCGCTGCTCCGGCCGCTCCTGGTGCCGTGCTGGCCGATCATGTTGGCGACCCACGTGTCGGCGCGGACCTGCACGAGCTGGACCGCGCCGAGCCCGAAGTCGTTGCCGGCGCGGCCGCGGCGCCACCGCCGGTAGGCCTTCTCCGGGTCGGGCCACCGCCGCGACACCGCCACGACGAAGCCCTTCCCCCACCCGCCCCGGTCGTTGCAGACGTGCGCGATGACCTTGGGGCCCTTGGCCTGGGGGCACGTGGCGTCGCCCCGCACGTACCGGATCTCCGTCACGATCCGCACGATAGGCGTTGCCTCTGACGGATCCCGGTCACTCGTACGGGTTGTGGCGCAGGTGCACGGCCTCCAGGAGCCCGACGGCGATCATGTTGGCGAACGTCGCCGAGCCGCCGTACGACACGAACGGCAGCGGCAGGCCGGTGATCGGCATGATGCCGACGGTCATGCCGATGTTCTCGAACGTCTGGAAGGCCAGCCAGCACACCACGCCCGAGGCCACCAGCAGGCCGAACAGGTCGGCCGCCTGCATCGCGATGCGCAGGCCCCGCCACAGCACCACGCCCAGCAGCGCGGTGATCAGCGCCGCGCCCACGAAGCCGAGCTCCTCCCCCGCCACCGTGAAGATGAAGTCCGTGTGCTGCTCCGGCACGAAGTGACCGATCGTCTGCTCGCCGTGGAACAGGCCCTTGCCGAGCAGCCCGCCCGAGCCGACGGCGATGCGCGCCTGCTCGGCGTTGTAGCCCGCGCCCTGCGGGTCCTTCGACGGATCGGCGAACGCCGTGAACCGGTTGATCTGGTACGGCTTGAGCAGGTGCAGCCACCACACCAGGAACGCCCCGGTCACGGCGCCGCCCAGCAGCCCCAGCACCCAGCGCTTGGGCGCGCCGCAGACCGCCAGCATGCCGATGACGACCGCGCCGAACACCAGGGTCGTGCCCAGGTCCGGTTGGAGCATCACCAGGCCCGCGGGCAGGGCGGCCAGCGCCAGGGCCAGCAGGATGTCGCGGCGTCCCGGGCCCACCTCGCCGTCGCGCGGCTCGCCGAGGATCATCGCCAGCAGCACCACCAGGCCGACCTTGGCGAACTCCGACGGCTGGAGCTGGAACCCACCGCCCAGCGTGATCCACGAGTGCGAGCCGTTGATCGTCGCGCCCAGCGGTGTCAGCACGACGACCAGGCCGACGCACGCGGCGGCGTACACGATCGGCGCGTACGCCCGCAGCAGCCGGTAGTCCAGCGCCGCCGTCACGCCGCCGAGGATGACCCCGATCGCGATGTTGAACAGGTGTTTCTTCAGGTAGGTGTACGGATCGTCGCCCGCCTCGCTCAGGCCGCCGCGGGTCGCGGAGAACACCAGCACCGAGCCGATCGCGGTCAGGATCGCCGTGACGCAGAGGAGCGTCCAGTCGAGCCGGCGCAACGGCGAGTCGGACAGCCGGCTCAGCCACGAGCGCCCTTCGAGCGGCCGGCCGTACCCGCCGATCATTTGTGCTTCTTCCGGCGGGGGGCGGGAACGGACGCGGGCGTCTTGTCCTCCGGCTCGCCGAAACCGGGCGGTGGAACGATCGTGCCGTCGGAGGCGAGCGCCGGGAGCCGGTCGGGCACCTTCCCGTCGGGCAGGTCGGCCTTCTTGCCCTTGCGCAGGCCGTACATGTCCTCCCAGATCTCGCGTACGGCCGGCGCGGCCGTGGTCGCGCCGGTGCCGGTCTGGGTGACCATCACCACGACGACGTAGTGCGGGTTGTTGGCCGGGGCGTAGGAGGCGAACCAGGAGTTGTCCTTCTTGCCCCAGACCTCCGCGGTGCCGGTCTTGCCGGCGACGGGCAGCTTGTCGAGCGGGAACCCGCCGAACGCCCCGGCCGCCGTACCGGACTTGGGCACGTCGGCGAACGCGCTCCTCATGTACGCCAGCACCTTCTGCGAGATCGGCAGCGTGCCGGCCTTCACCGGATCGATGCGGCGGGCGATCGTGCCGTTGGGCGCCAGCACCGCCTTGCCGACGCGCGGGCTCCACAGCGTGCCGCCGTTGGCCACCGCGGCGTACGCGCGGGCGAGCTGCAGCGGTGTGACCAGCACGTCGCCCTGGCCGACCGAGAAGTTGGCCGCGTCGCCGGCGCGGAAGACGTAGCCGTCGACGCAGTTCTCCGCGGCCATCTGCTTGAGGTACGCCGCGCGCGCCGGGTCGGTCTTGGCGACGTCGGGATAGCCGGTCTTGCCGTGCTTGCAGTCGGAGGCCTTGGTGGCGTCCCAGTAGTCCGTCTTCCACTGCCGGCTGGGGATGCGCCCCGGGGACTCGCCGACCAGGTCGATGCCGGTGCGCTTGCCGAACCCGAAGTCCTTGGCCATTTTGATCATCGGGTCCTTGGGGTTCTTCACCGGGTGCATGCCGCCGTCGCGGAGCCACTCCTCGTACGCGAACCGGTAGAAGATCGTGTCGCAGGACATCACGATCGCCTGGTGCAGGGTGATGTCGCCGCCGGACTCGCCCTCGAAGTTGCTGAACGCGCGCGCGCCCACCATGTACGACGACGGGCAACCGTAGATGCCGTGCAGCGGGTAGCCGTCACGGATCGCCGCCGGCAGCGAGGAGACCTTGAACGTCGAGCCCGGCGCGAACTCGCCCTGAGTGGCGCGGGAGATCAGCGGCTGTCCCTTGCTCTTGTTGAGCAGCCCGTCGTACTCGCTCTGGGAGATGCCGCCGGTCCACACCGCCGGGTTGTAGGTCGGGTAGCTGCCGAGCGCCATGACCCGTCCGGTGCGCACGTCCATGACCACGGCGGCCCCTGAGTCGGCGGGGTCGCCGCGTTTGTGCGCGGCGTCGATGGCGTGTTTGAGCGCGGCCTCGACATCGCCCTGAACCTTGGCGTCGATGCTGGTGACGAGGTTGCCGCCGGACACCGGCGGCTTTTCGGACGCGACGCCGGTGACCCGCCCCTGGCTGTCGACCAGCACCCGGCGTACGCCCGTCGCGCCGCGCAGGTCGCCGTCGTAGATCGCCTCGAGGCCGTCGCGGCCGATCAGGTCGACGCCGCTGTAGCCGGTGACCTTGATGCCCTTGCGCTTGTTCAGCTCCTCCTGGGTGATCGGCTGGAGGTATCCGAGGGCCTGCGCGGCGCCCGCCCCGTCCGTACGGGGATAGTCGCGGACCGCCTGGAGCTGCGCGCTGATGCCGGGAAAGTCCTCTTGGCGCTCGCGGATCTGCAGTGCCTTGCGGGCGTCGGCGTTGTCGTCGAGCGGGATCGGCTGGTACGGGGAGCCGGTCCAGCAGGGCCGGGTGACGCCCGGCCCGCACAGGCGGACCTTGGCGGCGAGCTGGGCGTACGGCACTCCGAGCACGCCGGCGAGCCGTTGGAGCACGGCCCTGCCGCCGTCCTTCTGCCGCAGCAGGACCGTACGGTCGGCCGAGACGACCAGGGCCGTGCGGTTGCGCACCAGCGGACGGCCGGCGTCGTCGAGGATCTGCCCGCGCGGCGCCGGCACGATGATGTCGCGGATGCCGTTGTCGGCGGCCACCCGGCGGTAGTGCGCGCCGTTCATGACCTGCAGGTACCAGAGCCGCCCGCCGAGCGACAGCAGCAGCGACATGACCATGACGTGCAGCACGACGAGCCGCACGCGAGAACGTGAGCCCATCGGCCTACCTCGCCCGGTAGAAGCCGGGCACCGGGTCCAGCCCCGCCGAGTCGCGTGGGCGTTCGGCGCGGTTGGTCAGCCGTAGCACGGCCCACACCACGAACGGGCTGGCGACGATGTCGTAGAAGACCTGGAGCGGCAGCACGTGCGAGACCACCGGCCAGCGGGCCCGTGGATCGCCGAGCATGGCGCCGACCAGCGCGTACAGCACGGTGCCGGCGAGGGCGCCGGCGGCCACCGCCACGAACGGCAGCAGCGGCGCCCGGTCCATCTCGACGGCGACCGACCCGCAGACGTAGCCGATGAGGCAGAAGACGAGTGCGTACCGGCCGATCGTGTGGTCGGCCGGCGGGATGATGTCGGCGGCCAGGCCCGCGCAGAACCCGGCGACGAGCCCGCGCAGCGAGCCGTTGACCAGGGCGAGCGCCACGACGGCCAGCAGCACGAGGTCGGGCACCACCGAGCCGGGCAGCGGCAGCCGGTTGACGACCGTCACCTGCAGGATCAGCGCGGCGACGATGACGATCGAGGCGAGGACGTTACGTGACACGGTCAGCCTCTCGACGTCGGTGACGGAGCCGGCCGGGACTTCGGCGGCGCGGACGAGCCGGCCTGGGCCGGCGGCGGTTGCGATGGCGTGGGTGTGGGCGTGGGGGTCGACGGCGAGGGCGAGGGCGGCAGCACCGAGTCGCGCGGGTTGCGCTTCGGCGCCGCGACCACCACGCCGACCACGTCGAGCGAGGTGAA
This sequence comes from Actinoallomurus iriomotensis, assembly GCF_030269445.1. Taxonomy (GTDB): domain Bacteria; phylum Actinomycetota; class Actinomycetes; order Streptosporangiales; family Streptosporangiaceae; genus Actinoallomurus; species Actinoallomurus iriomotensis. The sequence continues at coordinate 14,576 of NZ_BSTJ01000008.1, read as the reverse complement.
GTGCACGAACGGGCGTACGACCGCGGTGCGGGTCAGCGACCCCGACGTCCGCTCGATCCTGGTGATCGTGCCGATCGGGACACCGGGGACGTACGGCCGGTCGTCCTCGGAGCCGAACGAGACGATGCGCTGGCCGGGCTCCATCACCACCGTGGAGTCGAGCAGCTGGAACTTCAGCGACGAGCCGCCGTGGCGGCCGGCGCCCTGCACGATGCCGATCTCGTTGGAGCTCTCCAGCCGCCCGCCGACCGACGACGCCGCGTCGGTGGCGAGCATGACCGTCGAGGTGGTCGGCCCGACACGGGTCACCCGGCCGACCAGCCCGTCGCCGGACAGCACGGTCATGTTCGGCTGCACGCCGCTGCGGCTGCCGACGTCGAGCGAGACGGTGTTCTCCATGCCCTCGCCGGAGGAGATCACCTCCGCCGGGACGATGCGGTAGCCGCCGAGACCCGAGGAGCCGAGGAGGCTCTCGAGCTCGCCGGCCCGCCGCTTGTCGAGTTGTCCGGTGCGCAGTTGCCGGCGCAGCTGCTGGTTCTCGCGTTCGAGCCGGGTGATCCGCCGGTGCGCGCTCGGCGCGCCGGTGAACGTGTGGAAGGCGCCGGCGATCGGATGGACGACCGCGGTGGCGCCCTGCTCGATGGGGCCGAAGATGGCCTCGCCGAAGCCGCGCAGCACCCTCAGCGGGGAGTGGTCCCCACCGCGGTAGTCCACAGTGATCATGGCGAGCGAGACGAGCAACAGCACGCCGAGGACGGCGCGGGTTCGCCGGGTGTCCTTCACCGGCCAGGTGTCCTAACGCCTTGGTTCGGGTACGAGGACCTGCCGCAGTGCCTCGAAGTCCTCGACGCACTTGCCCGAGCCGAGCACGACCGAGTCGAGCGGATTGTCGACCATGTGGATCGGCATGCCGGTCTCTTCGCGCAGGCGCTCATCGATGTTCTTCAGCAGCGCGCCGCCTCCGGTCAGCGCGATGCCGCGGTCCATGATGTCGCCGGACAGCTCGGGCGGGCATTTGTCCAGGGTGGTCTTGACCGCGTCGACGACGGTGTTGACCGGCTCCTCGATCGCGCGGCGGATCTCCTCGGCGGAGATCACGACGGTCTTCGGCAGCCCGCTGACGAGGTCGCGGCCGCGGATCTCGGCGTGCGGCTCGTCGTCGAAGGGGTACGCCGACCCGATCGCCATCTTGATCTCCTCGGAGGTGCGCTCCCCCAGCATGAGGGAGTACTCCTTCTTGGCGTAGGAGATGATCGCCTGGTCGAGCTCGTCGCCGCCGACGCGGATGGACTGGCTCGTCACGATGCCGCCGAGCGAGATGATCGCGACCTCGGTCGTGCCGCCGCCGATGTCGACGACCATGTTGCCGGTCGGCTCGTGCACCGGCAGCCCGGCGCCGATCGCGGCGGCCATGGGCTCCTCGATGATGTAGACGCGCCTGGCCCCGGCCTGGTAGCCCGCCTCCTTCACCGCCCGCTGTTCGACCCCGGTGATGCCGCTGGGCACGGCCACGACGATGCGTGGCTTGGCGAAATGTCGGCGTTTGTGAACCTTTTGGATGAAGTAGCGCAGCATCCGTTCGGTGACGTCGAAGTCGGCGATGACGCCGTCCTTCAGCGGACGCACCGCGACGATGTTGCCCGGCGTACGGCCGATCATCCGCTTGGCTTCGATCCCGACGGCGACGATCTTGCCCGTGTGGGTGTTGATCGCCACGACAGAGGGCTCGTTGAGCACGATGCCGCGACCGCGGACGTAGACCAACGTGTTCGCCGTACCCAGATCGACCGCCATGTCGCGGCCGAGGAACGACAGCTTGTTACCCATGAAGAAAGGCAGCCCTTCGAGATTGGCGGGCGTGCAGGAGCGCATTGTCATGGTAACTCGGAACAGGCCAGTTGATGCAGGACCAATCGTCGCGCGTCGTCGCTCCGTAACGCTCCGGTCAGGAGCCGGTCACGCTAAACAAAACGCGCGGACCGGAGTCGCTCCGGACCGCGCGTCTTGGCGCCGTCGTCAGAAAAGGTTCGGGAAGAAGAGCTTGATCTCACGCTCGGCGGAGTAGGTGGAGTCGGAGCCGTGGACGATGTTCTCCTGGATCTCCAGGGCGTGGTCGCCGCGGATCGTGCCGGGCGCCGCGGCGACCGGGTCGGTGGCGCCGGCGAGCCCGCGGAACGCCTCGATGGCGCGCGGCCCCTCCACCACCATCGCGACGAGCGGGCCGCCGGTGATGAACTCGACGAGGGAACCGAAGAACGGCTTCTCCCGGTGCTCCTCGTAGTGGGTCTCGGCGACCTCGCGCTCGAGCGTGCGCAGCTCCAGCGCGACGAGCTTGAGGCCCTTGCGCTCGATGCGCGAGATCACGTCGCCGACGATCCCCCGGCGTACGCCGTCGGGCTTGACGAGGACAAGAGTGCGTTCGGACACGGGTTGGTTCTCCTCGCGTTCTTTGGATGACGATCGTCACGGGGCCGGGAGGGCGGTCGCCGCATGACAGGCTGCGATGCCGAGCTCGGCGATGACGGCTCGCGGCCGGGCCTCCGCGTGTGGCTGCGATCCTACCCGTGTCACCCGGTGGGAAGGGCGGCGCCGCTGGAGCCCGGAGCCGCGGCGACGGCGGCGTCCCGGCGCGCCCGGCCGCGCCCGGTCCAGGCGGTCGCGACGGCGAGCACCACGGCGATCACGCAGGCGCTCACCAGCCACATCCGGTACGCGTCGGTCAGCGCCGCCAGCGCCTGGGCGGTGCCCCCTCCCGTCCTCGTCACCGCGCCGACCCTGGCGACCTGGAGCGGCCCGACGACGAGGTGGCCGCCGAGCACGGCGGGCAGGCACAGGGTCAGGCCGAAGAGCGCCGGGCCCGCCCCGGCCGGCCGCAGCGTGGTGCCCAGCGCCAGGCCCATGCCCGTACCCAGGGCCCCCAGCGCGCCGGACAGCTCCCACCGGTCGGCCCCGGCGCCCATCGCCACGAGCGCCACCATCGCGGCGGTGACCAGGCCGAACCCGCACATCACCGCGCCCCGTCCGGCCGGCCGCCGGGTCGCGGTCGCGGTGAGCACGGCCAGCGCGGCGCACCCCGCGCCCACGGCGAACGGCCCGAACGGCACGCCGCGCCCGCCCAGCAGCCCCGCCAGCGGTCCGGTCACCGGCATCGACAGCAGGCCCACGGCGACCATCACCACGGCGTACCCGAGCGGGCTGCCGGTGACGGCGCCGCGCGACCCGGCCAGGGCGATGCCGAGCAGGCCGGTCACGGCGCACGCGGCCAGGATGAGCTGGCCCCCCGGCGACCAGGCGTACGTCGTCACGACGGCCAGGAAGGCGAACCCGGCGGCGGGCGCGACCGGCAGCAGCAACAGCACGCGCTCCCCCCGCGTGGGCGCCGGCACACCCGGCCCGATGGGCGGCCGCAGGCGCAGCACGCCCAGCAGGCCGGTGCCCACGAGCGCGGTCGCCCCGAGCCACCAGTACGGATGCAGGATCACCCGCCACTCGGCCGCGTAGGCGCCGTACGGGCCGGGCGTGACGGCCAGGACGGCGGGCGTGGCCAGCAGCAGGGAGCCGGTCAGGGCGGCCGCCCACACCCCGGTCGCCAGGCGGCGTTCGGAGCGCTCGCAGGCGAGCAGGAGGGCCGCCGGCAGGACGGCGCCCGCCCCGACCCCCTCCACGGCCCGCAGGAGGCCCGTGAGCGGCACCGAGGTGGCGTACGCGGCCGACGCCTGGGCGCCGAGCAGGAGGGCCAGGCCGCCGAACAGGACGCCCCACGGAGTGCGCCGCCGGGCCAGCACGGCGGCGAGCGGGGTGGCCAGCAGGAGCGCCGGCATCGCGAGGCCGGTCGCCCGTACGAACCCGGCCGCCTCGCCGCCCGACAGGCCGAGGTCGCGGGCCGCCTGCGGCACGACGTAGGACGCGGTGTTGGGCAGCACGAGAACCGCGGCGGGAATGGCGGTGACCAGAACGAGAAGGAGAATGGCGAGCCCGGCCGGGTCTCGCCGTTGCACGTCATGACTTTCGGGGCGAATTTCGGGAAGATCAGTCATCGGGCGGCCTCCCGGAGTCATCCCCGTTTCCAACGAATTCGGTAAATGTCCGACTTTGCTGGAATTGATATTCTGTTCGACGGGGAACGCTGAAGAGTCAACCCGACATTAGCGCGCCGGAGCGCCTTCCACCCGCCATCCGAGCCAAATCGCCGTCGCCCACAGAGCGGCGAATATGATCCCGAGAACGAACATCGTCGTCACCACGAAACCGGTCGCTATCACCAGAACCTGCAACACGCTCCCGGCGACGTACGCCCACCGGAACCGCAGCAGACCCGCGACGACCAGCCCGGCCACCGCCAGGACGCCGCCCACGACACCCGCCGTCGTGCCGTCCGCGTGCGCCACGGCGATCGCCACCGGAATCGACAGAGCGGTCACCACCGCCTGAAGGGCGAGGACGACGGCACACAGTCTTCTCACGCTCGACCCGCCTTTGCGGCGCGGAACTCCGGGCCCGTGCCGATCATTGTGACGCCTTCATCAGCAACCGGGCATCGCCCGCCGTCGCCACCGAACCGGTGATCAACACCCCGGCCCCGGCGAACTCTCCCGACTGGTCCGCGAGCCCGATCGCCTGGTCGATCGCGTCGTCCAGCCGGGCCACGAGATGAACGCGATCTTCGCCGAAGACATCGCGTGCCACCACCGCCAGTTCGTGCGCCGGCATCGAACGCGGTGAGGAGTTACGCGAGACGATCAACTCGTCGATGATCGGCTCGAGCTCCTCCAGCACTCCCATCACGTCTTTGTCCGCCATGACGGCGAGAATCCCGATCAGGCGGGTGAACCCGAACTCCTCGGTGATCGCCGCGACGGTGGCCGCCATGCCGGCCGGGTTGTGCGTCGCGTCGACCAGGACGGTCGGCCCCGTCCGCACGACCTCCAGCCGCCCGGGCGCGGGCGCGCCGGCGAACGCCGCGCGCACGAGGTCGGCGTCGAGCCGGTCCTCACCGCCCGGCTCGGCGGTGGCCCGCCCGCGCGCGAACGCCTCGACCGCGGCCAGCGCACAGGCGGCGTTGCTCGCCTGGTAGTCGCCGAACAGCGGCAGGAACACCTCGTCGTAGGTGCCGAGCAGGCCCTGCAGGCGGACCCGCTGCCCGCCCACCGCCAGCTCCCGCTGCAGGACGCCGAACTCGATGCCCTCGCGCGCGACGGTCGCACCGACCTCGGTGGCGCGGCGCAGGAGCACCTCGGCGGCCTCGACCGGCTGCTGCGCGAGGACCGCGACCGCCTCCGGCTTGATGATCCCGGCCTTCTCGCCCGCGATCGCCTCGATCGTGTCCCCGAGGTACTCGGTGTGGTCGAGCCCGATCGGCGTGACGACGGCCACGGACCCGTCGGCGACGTTGGTGGCGTCCCACGCGCCCCCCATGCCGACCTCGACCACGGCGACGTCCACGGGGGCGTCGGCGAACGCGGCGAACGCCATCGCGGTCAGCATCTCGAAGAAGGAGACCTTGACATCGTGCTTGGCGTCGACCATCTCGGCGTACGGCAGGACGTCGTCGTACAGCTCGGCGAAGCGTTCCTCGGTCACCGGCTCACCGTCGACACTGATCCGCTCGCGCATGGTGTGCAGTTCGGGACTGGTGTAGAGACCGACCCGCAGCCCGCGCTCGCGGAGAAGGGCGTCGATCATCCGCGCGGTGCTCGACTTGCCGTTGGTCCCGGTGACATGGATCACCGGGTACGCCCGCTGCGGCGAGCCGAGGATGTCGACCAGGTCCCGGATCCGGTCCAGCGACGGGTCGAGGTCCCACTCGACCCCACGCGCCCTGATCCCGGCAACGGCGTCGTCATAACTGCTCCGTGTCACGCTCGCAGCCTAGTCAGCTTTTCGGGTCCGACGCCCTCGAGCTCGCAGGTAGGGCCTCACCGGCGGTGCGGTCCCCTCCGGCGTCCCGGCCATCGGACTTGTGGTCCGACGGCCGGGACGCGTGACTCACGCCCCGCCTTCCACACGCGTCTTCACCACGATCACCCGCCGGGAAGTCATGGAGATCCTCCGCGGATAGCGTGGCGTGTGCGCGCTTGGGAGGACAAACGATGACCGGCGAGGGCGATATCGCCTTCTTCTACGACGAATGGGGCCGTCGCGGCCCTGGGGACCGGCGTGACCTGGATCGGGCCGCGCGGCTCGCCGACGTGCTCGGGCTCCCCACGATTCCCGTCCTCACCGTGGTCGGGTCCAAGGGCAAGGGCACCGCCGCGACGTACGCCTCGGCCTGGCTCGTGGCGGCCGGGTGCCGGGTGGTGACCGTCACCAGTCCCGGTCTGCGCCGGGACACCGACCGGATCCGCCTCGACGGGGCCGCGATCGCCGAGCGTGACCTCGCCGGGCTCGGCCGCAGGCTCAGGGACGGAGCCCGGTCACTGCCGCCCCGGGAGGCCGGGTACCTCTCGCCGAGTGGGCTGTTCACCCTCGCCGGTCTGCTGCACGCACGCGACGCCGGGGCCGACGTCATCGTGCTGGAGGCCGGGATGGGCGGCGCCTCGGACGAGGTGAGCCTGGTGCCGCCCACGGTCGTGGCGATCACCGAGGTGTTCGGCGAGCACCTCGGCGTCCTCGGTGACACGCCGGCGGAGATCGCGGCGGACAAGGCCGGGGTCGTCGCGCGGCTCACGCGGGCGGTCGTGTCGCTGCCGCAGGCGCCGGACGTCGCGACGGCGATCGAGGCGACCGTCGCCGCACGTACCGGCCGCCGGGTCGACGTGGTCACCGACGCCCCCTCCGCGACTCCCGGAATCCAGCGTCCCAACGCCCTCCTCGGCTGCGCCGCCGCCCGGCGGCTGCTCGAGGCGATCGGCCGGCCCGCCCCGGACCCCGCGCGTACCGCCGAGGTGCTGGCCTCCGTACGGCTCCCCGGCCGCGTGTCCTGGCACACGGTCCCCGGCGCCACCCTGCTCGTCGACTCCGCCGTCGAGGCGAACGGCGCCGCCGCCGCGCTCGCCGAGGCGTACCGCCGCTGGGACCGGATCGACCACGTCCTCGTCTGCCTGCCCGACCACAAGGACCTGGAGGGCGTCCTGGCCGCGCTCGGCGGCCTGCCGGTGACCATGGTGCGGATGCCCGACCGGGAGAGCCTGCGCTTCACCCGTACGCGCGACGGCCTCGACATCGCCGACCTCACCCCCGCACGGCTCGCGGCGTACGGGGAGCGGATCGTCGTCCTCGGCACCGTGTACTTCACCGGCCGGGTGCTCGACCTCGTCGGCGCCGACACCACGCGCCTGTTCGACGCCTGAGCCGCCTCACTCCTCGATGCGCAGGACGATCAGCGCCATGTCGTCGTGCGAGGGCTCGCCGGAGAAGGCGCGTACGGCGCGGCTGACCCGCGCGGCCACCGCGCCGGCGCCCAGCCCGGCACAGCCCGCGAGGATGCGTTCGAGCCCCCGGTCGTCGCCCAGCAGCCGGTCGCCGTTGCGCCGTTCGGTCACGCCGTCGGTGAACCCCAGCAGCAGGTGCCCCGGCCCGAGGGTGACCGTCCGGAGGGAGTATTCCGCCTCCGGGAACGCCCCGAGCATCAGGTCCGACTCGTCGTCGCCCACGACCGTGCCCGCCGGGCTGAGGAACAGCGGCGGCGGATGGCCCGCGGTCACGTACGTCACGCGGGCGCTGCCGTCCTCGAGCGGCTCGACCTCCCCGTGCAGCAGCGTCAGGAACCGCGCGCGCGACCCCTCGTCCAGGATGAGGGCGTTGAGGCGTTGGAGGACCTCGGTGATGGCGTAGTCCTCCCGGCCGAGGATGCGCAGCGCCTGGCGGGCCAGGCCGGTCACCGACGCGGCCTCCGGCCCGGTGCCGCACACGTCGCCGATGGCGAAGCGCCACCGCGAGCCGACGCTGAACACGTCGTAGAAGTCGCCGCCCACCTCACTGCTCTCGCCGGCCGGTTCGTACACCACGGACACGTCCAGGCCCGGGATGACCGGGATCTCCGGCGGCAGGAGGCTGCGCTGGAGCGTACGGCTCATGTCCGCCTGCTCCTCGTACAGCCGCGCGTTGTCGATGGCGAGCGCCGCGCGCCCGGCGAGGTCCTCGGTCAGCTCGAGCATGTCGCGGTTGAACCGGGCGCCCTTCGGGCCGCCGACGACCAGCATGCCGATGCTGCGTCCGCGCGCCAGCAGCGGGAACTCGTGTGCGACGTCGCCGGTGACCCGGTGCGCGGTGGGGGGCATGCCCTCGCTGGGCGCGGGCCCGAAGCCCTCCCACGGCCCGGGTTCGGCCGGCGGCGGCGCCGGCGGCAGCAGGTCGAGGAGCACGCGCAGGTCGGCCACCATCGTCTCGTCGGCGTGCCAGGCGTACGCCGGGAGCGCCGCCCCGTTGTCCCGTACGGTGAACAGGGCGCACCAGGTCGCCAGGCGGGGCACGATCAGCTGCGACACCAGCGCCATGGTCATCTGCTGGTCGAGGGTGCCGGCGAGCAGGCTGCTCGCCTCGGCGAGGAAGCCGAGCCAGCCGCGCCGGGCCCGTTCGAGCTCCATCAGGCGGGCGCGTTCGAGTGAGGGCGCCTGCCGGTCGGCGACCTGCTGGAGGCGTTCGACGTCGGCTTCGTTGAAGTGGGCCGCGTCGCGCGAGGCGGCGATGATCAGCCCGATGCCCCGGCCGTCCACGACGAACGGCGCGGTGACGAGCGAGCGGATCCCGGCGGCCTGCAGCGCCGGCAGGTTGTACGGGCTGCCGCCCAGGTCGGCGTAGACGCCCCTCCCGCCGACGGTGGCGCCTTCGAGGCCCATCTCCAGCGCCGCGCCCTCGGGCCGTACACCGGACGTCGCCTTGAGCACGAGGTCGGCGTCGTCCTCGGTCAGCAGGACGTACACGCAGTCGGCGCCCAGGGCGTCCTGCGCGCTCTGCGCGGTGCGGTGGGCCAGTTCGTCGACGGTCGGCCGGGTCGGGCGCGGCGCGGTGACGATCTCCTCGTACGAGGGCGGCGGAGGCGGTGGCTTCTCCCCGGAGACTCCGGGGACGGTGAACCAGACCTGTTTGTCGCCCTGGCCGTACGTGACGCCCCAGGAGATCGCCAGCGTCTCGGGGAACAGCAGCCCGCGGCCGCTCACCTGGTCGCCGGGGACGGGGATGCGCCGCGCCTGGTGCCGGTCGTGGACCTCGACCCGCACCTGGCCGCCGAGCGCCTCGCACACGACCTCGACCTCGGTGCCGGCGTGGACGATTGCGTTCGTAACCAGTTCACTGGTGAGTAGCATGGCGTCGTCCACCTCGTCGACGCCCCAGTTACGAAGCGTGTCCCCGACAAAACGCCGTGCAGCCGCAACTGACGCGACCTCCGGCGGGAAGGTCGCGTACCTCTTTGGGTTCTTCTCCACAGTCACTTGGATTCGTCTCGGGGATGCACGACGCTGCCATCGTGGCAGATTCCCCGGGTGGGCTGAACATATCCCCGACCACGTCGCATGGAAGGCGAGGTGCTAGTTAATGCCTCGAAGCACGTCCCATGCACCGGTGAGCGTCCAGTACGACGAGGCTGACCTGCGGCCCGTCCTCGACGCGCTCAGCGCCCTGCGCGACGGAGATTTCGAGACCAGACTCGATGCCTCCGGTGATGATGTCCTGGCCGAGATCGCCTCCGTCTTCAACGATGTGCAGGCACGTGCGGGCCATCTGACCGGGGAACTCGTCCGTGTGCAACGTGAGGTTCGTCACGAGGGCCGGATCGACGAGCGGCTCGGCGCCGGCGGGGAGGGCGCCTGGGCGACCGGGAACGCCGCCGCCAACGCGCTCATCGACACGCTGGTGCAGTCCGCGACCGCGATGGCACGGGTGGCCGACGCGGTCGCCGACGGCGATCTGAGCCAGCGCATCGAGCTCGACACCGGCACCCGTCCCTGGCGCGGCGAGCTGCTGCGGATGGGCTCGGGCGTCAACCGCATGGTCGAACACCTCGACGAGTTCGCCGCGGAGGTCACCCAGCTGGCCCGCGAGGTCGGCGCGGAGGGGCGCCTGGGCGGCCAGGCCAAGCCGCGTGAGATGTCGGGCCGCTGGCGGGACGTCACGGGCGCGGTCAACGCGATGGCGAGCCGGCTGACCGGCCAGGTCCGCGACATCGCCCTGGTGACCACGGCGGTGGCCAAGGGCGACCTGACCCGCAAGGTCACGGTCGAGGCGACCGGCGAGCTGCTGGAGCTCAAGGCGACCGTGAACACCATGGTCGACCAGCTCTCCTCGTTCGCCGACGAGGTGACGCGTGTGGCCCGCGAGGTCGGCACCGAAGGGCGCCTCGGCGGCCAGGCACAGGTCAGCGGCGTGTCCGGCGTCTGGAAGGACCTCACCGACAACGTCAACTCCATGGCCGGCAACCTCACCGGCCAGGTGCGCAACATCGCGCAGGTCGCCACGTCCGTCGCCAACGGCGACCTGTCCAAGAAGATCACCGTCGACGCTCAGGGCGAGATCCTCCAGCTCAAGGACACCCTCAACACGATGGTGGACCAGCTGTCGGGCTTCGCCAACGAGGTGACGCGTGTGGCCCGCGAGGTCGGCACCGAAGGACGCCTCGGCGGCCAGGCACAGGTCAGCGGCGTGTCCGGCGTCTGGAAGGACCTCACCGACAACGTCAACTCCATGGCCGGCAACCTCACCGGCCAGGTCCGCAGCATCGCCCAGGTGGCGACCGCGGTGGCCGGCGGCGACCTGTCCAAGAAGATCACCGTCGACGCTCAGGGCGAGATCCTCCAGCTCAAGGACACCCTCAACACGATGGTCGACCGGCTGTCGGCGTTCGCCGACGAGGTCACCCGCGTCGCCCGCGAGGTGGGCACGGAGGGCAACCTCGGCGGGCGCGCGAAGGTCGGCGGCGTCAGCGGCGTCTGGAAGGACCTCACCGACAACGTCAACTCCATGGCGGACAACCTGACCTCCCAGGTCCGCAACATCGCCCAGGTGACCACCGCGGTCGCGAACGGCGACCTGACCAAGAAGATCGACGTCGACGCCCAGGGCGAGATCCTGGAGCTGAAGACCACCATCAACACGATGGTCGACCAGCTGTCCGCGTTCGCCGGCGAGGTCACACGTGTGGCGCGCGAGGTGGGCAGCGAGGGACGGCTGGGCGGCCAGGCCGAGGTCGAGGGCGTCTCCGGCACGTGGAAGCGGCTCACCGAGAGCGTGAACGAGCTGGCCGGCAACCTGACCCGGCAGGTGCGCGCCATCGCGTCGGTGGCCAGCTCGGTCGCCCGCGGCGACCTGAGCAAGTCGGTCGCGGTCGAGGCCCGCGGCGAGGTCGCCGAGCTGGGCGACAACGTCAACCTCATGGTGGCCAACCTCCGCGAGACCACCCGCGCCAACCAGCAGCAGGACTGGCTGAAGACCAACCTCGCCCGCATCGCCGGCCTCATGCAGGGCCACCGCGACCTCATGGAGGTCGCGCGGCTGATCATGAGCGAGGTCACCCCGCTCGCCTCCGCGCAGTACGGTGCGTTCTACCTCGCGGAGGAGGGCGGCGACGGGGAGCGCGAACTCGTGCTCAAGACCGGGTACGGCGTGGGCCGCGACCAGGTGGACCGGGTCCGCTTCGCGTTCGGCGACCGCCTCGTCGGCCAGGCCGCCGTGGAGCACAAGCCGATCCTGGTCGACGACCTCCCGCCGGGCTACATCACGATCGGCACGGGGCTCGGGCAGGCGTCCCCGGCGAACGTCATCGTGCTGCCGATCCTGTTCGAGAACCGCGTGCTCGGCGCGATCGAGCTCGCGTCGTTCAGCCCGTTCAGCGAGGTCCACCTGGCGTTCTTCGACCAGTTCGTGGAGACCATCGGCGTGACGATCAACACGATCACCGCCAACTCCCGTACGGAGGCGCTGCTCGCCGAGTCCCAGCGACTGACGGTCGAGCTGCAGGACCGCTCCAGCGAGCTGCAGCGCCAGCAGGCGGAGCTGCGGCGCTCCAACGCCGAGCTGGAGGAGAAGGCGGCGCTGCTGGCCAAGCAGAACCGCGCGATCGAGATGCAGAACTTCCAGATCGAGCAGGCACGCCGCACGCTGGAGGAGCGCGCCGAGCAGCTCGCGCAGTCGTCGCGCTACAAGTCCGAGTTCCTCACCAACATGTCCCACGAGCTGCGCACGCCGCTCAACAGCCTGCTCGTGCTCGCCAAGCTCCTGGCCGGCAACCCGGACAAGAACCTGACGGCCAAGCAGGTCGAGCTGATCAAGACGATCCACGAGTCGGGCAGCGACCTGCTGCGGCTCATCAACGACATGCTCGACCTGTCCAAGGTCGAGGCGGGCAAGATGGAGCTGCACCCGCAGCGCATCGCGCTGTCGGAGCTGGTCGACTACGTCGACGCGACGTTCCGGCCGATGGCCGCCGACAAGGGGCTCGCCTTCGACGTGTACGCCGAGCCGGGCCTCCCGCACGAGCTGTACACCGATGAGCAGCGGCTCCAGCAGGTGCTGCGCAACCTGCTGTCCAACGCGGTCAAGTTCACCTCCTCCGGCGAGGTGCGCCTGACCGTACGGCGGCCGGTGGACGTCACCTTCGTCGACCCGGCGCTCGCCGAGAACCCCGACGTCATCGGCCTCGCGGTCACCGACACGGGCATCGGCATCGACGAGCACAACCTCAAGTCGATCTTCGAGGCGTTCCAGCAGGCGGACGGCACCACCAGCCGGCGCTACGGGGGCACCGGGCTGGGCCTGTCGATCAGCCGCGACATCGCCGCGCTGCTCGGCGGTGAGATCCACGTGTCCAGCCGCCCGGGCGACGGCAGCACGTTCACGCTGTACCTGCCGGTCCGGTACGCCGGTCCGGTCGACACGGCGCTCGCCGCGCCCAGCGACAGCCGGCCGACGCCGCAGCCGCCGCCTCCCGCCCCGCAGGCGACGCTCGAGCTGCCCGAGGCCGAGGAGCAGTTCGCCGAGAACCCCATCGACGACGAGGTGCTGTCGGGCCGGAAGATCCTGATCGTCGACGATGACGTGCGCAACATCTTCGCGCTGACCTGCGTGCTGGAGCAGTACGGCATCGAGGTGCTGTACGCCGAGAACGGTCGCGAGGGGATCGACACGCTCGACCGCAACGAGGACATCGACCTCGTACTGATGGATGTCATGATGCCCGAGCTCGACGGCTACGCGACCACTGAGGCCGTACGCCGGATGCCGCAGTTCGCCGACCTGCCGATCATCGCCCTCACCGCGAAGGCGATGAAGGGCGACCGGGAGAAGAGCATCGAGTCCGGGGCATCCGACTATGTGCCCAAGCCTGTCGACGCGGACCACCTTCTTGACATCATGAGAGCGTGGCTCAGTCGGCCGCGCACATGATGGAGGCTTGAACCGTGGCCGAGAAGGCGAACATCCTGCTGGTCGATGACCGCGACGAGAACCTCGTCGCGCTCGAGGCGATCCTCAGCTCCCTCGACCAGAACATGATCCGTGCCCGGTCGGGCGACGAGGCCCTGCGGGCACTGCTGACGAACGAGTTCGCGGTGATCCTGCTGGACATCGTGATGCCGGGCATGGACGGCTTCGAGATCGCCCGTGCGATCAAGCGCCGTCGAAAGACGCGCGAGGTACCGATCATCTTCCTGACGGCGGTGGACGCCGGCCCGGACTACGCGTTCCGCGGGTACGCCGCCGGCGCCGTGGACTACATCTCCAAGCCGTTCGACCCGTGGGTGCTACGGACCAAGGTGTCGATCTTCGTGGAGCTGCATCGGAAGAACCAGCAGCTGCGAGAGCAGTCAGAGCTGCTGCGCACGCAGTTCGCGGCCGCTCCCTCAGGTGAGTTCGCCGCGGAGCTCAGCGAGCGTCTGACGGCCGTGGAGCAGCAAATCCGGGTGCTGTCCGAGTGGTCGTCGAAGGATGAGGAGGCGGCCAAGGCGATGGGCACGCTGGAGCAGCGTGTCGGCGAGCTGCGGACCGCGATCGACACGCTTCGTCCGCCGGCCGACTGAGACCGCTCCTCGGAGCTCTGCGGCGGGGGCGGCCTTCGTGCCCGCCCCCGCCGCTTTGCTGTCCGACCGAGTGTGGAAATGAAAAAAGGGGCCGCTGTTTGCGGCCCCTACCTGAAATGCGAGAAGAGGAGAGAACACTCCGCGAATGTTTCGCGGGGTTCTCTCCTCTTCCCGACTATATGTTGATGTCCGGCGGTGTCCTACTCTCCCACACCGTCCCCGGTGCAGTACCATCGGCGCTGGAGGGCTTAACTTCCGGGTTCGGAATGGGACCGGGTGTTTCCCCACCGCTATGACCACCGAAACGCTTAACAGAACATAACCAGTGGAACAATGGTTCCCGGTCGTGTTCCGGGAACCGCACAGTGAACGCGAGCAACAAAACGTGAGTGTGTTCAAGTCACTCGGCCTATTAGTACCGGTCGACTCCACACCTTGCGGTGCTTCCATCTCCGGCCTATCAACCCAGTCGTCTAGCTGGGGGCCTTACAACCACAAAGGGTTGGGAGACCTCATCTCGAGGAAGGCTTCCCGCTTAGATGCTTTCAGCGGTTATCCCGACCGAACGTAGCCAACCAGCCATGCACCTGGCGGTACAACTGGCACACCAGAGGTTCGTCCGTCCCG
>NZ_BSTJ01000007.1:157956-582467 GCF_030269445.1 Actinoallomurus iriomotensis | reverse complement strand
GCAGCAAACCCCGCACATACAGCCCACCCGTGGCGCGCTGATCCGACCGCGGCAATCCCGCGAACACCTCAGCCGCGAACTCCTCCAACCGCGACCGGACCGCGGTGATCTCCCCAGACCTCACACAAGATCATCGCCACCAAGATCACAAACGTAACAAAGCACTACTAGGGCCTGTCTCGAAGTCCCCGTCCGTAGCGAGCGGCGTCCAGGCGGCGCGTCGCAAGGCGGAGGAGGGAGTCAGCCTGGTGTTGGCTGGCGACCGACGACAACGCGGCGAGGCGTCGTCTGGACACCGCGCAGTAGGACAGCGGGGCTTTGAGACAGGCCCTAGCCGGCCGTGCTCCCGGCTTCCTCTTCCTCGATCTGGCGGTTCCACTCGCGCTTGCCGGCGCGCCAGCCCTCGTCGTCGGTGCCGTATCGCCAGTAGCCCGAGATGGACAGCTGCTCCAGCGGAACGCCGCGCTCGACGCGCAGGTGGCGGCGCAGGCGCTTGACGAAGCCCGCCTCGCCGTGGACGAACGCGTGCACCTCGCCGTCCGGGAACTCCAGCTCCTGCACCGCCTCGACCAGCGCGTCGCCGACCGGCGCGTCGCCGCGGTGCAGCCACACCAGCTTCGCGTCGCCCCGGGTGGTCAGCTCCTGCTCCTCCCCCGGGCCCGACACCTCGACGAACACCCGCGCCGGGGCGCCCGGCGGCAGGGCCTCCAAAGACGCGGCGATGGCCGGCAGGGCGCTCTCGTCGCCGACCAGCAGGTGCCAGTCGGCCTCCGGGGACGGCCGGTAGGCGCCGCCCGGGCCGAGGAACAGCACGTCGTCTCCCGGCTGGGACCCCGCGGCCCACGGGCCGGCCAGGCCCTCGTCGCCGTGGTAGACGAAGTCGATGCTCATCTCCAGCGCGTGCGGGTCCCAGCTCCGTACGGTGTAGGAACGTGTGCGGGGCCACTGGTCGCGGGGCAGGTCACGGTGGATGACGTCCATGTCGAACGGCTCGGGGTAGCTCACGCCCGGCACCGGGAACAGCAGCTTGACGTAGTGGTCGGTGAACGCGCCCGCGCCGAAGCCGGCGAGGCCCTCACCGCCGATGACCAGGCGGATCATGTGCGGGGTTATCCACTGGACCCGCAGGACCTTCGCCCGGGTCAGCTTTCTGCCCTTGCGGGCCGGTCGGTCGTTCGCCATCGAAGACTCCTCAACGGGTTGCTTAGGTCAACCTAACTAACGCCCCTGTGTGACAGGTTATCCCCTGCGGCAAACGCGCGCCGCTACGAGGCGAGCCCCGCGCCGAGAAGGTCGGCGATGCCGGCGAGGTCGAACGCCGGCAGGCCGACGTCGCGCCAGTGCGCGTGGTTGAGCAGGGCGACGGCGAAGGTGGTGGCGGCGGCGGTCCGTCGGCCCTCGGGCACCGCGGGGTCGGCCAGCGCGCCGTCGACGGCCCGGCGTACGAGGCCGATGAGCTTGGCGTTCACCTCGGCGAGCGCCCCGCTGACCTCGGGGTGGGTGGCCGCCTCGCGGAACAGGATGAGCCGCACCCCGGACGACCGGGTGTACCAGACGTCGAAGTCGGCGGCCACATTGCGCAGGGTCGCGGGGACGTCGCCCGGCACCACCTCGGTCTCCAGCGACGCGATCTGCTCGATCGGCACCCGGTCGACGAGGGCCAGCAGGATGTCGATCTTGCGGGCGAAGTAGTGGAAGACGAGCCCCTTGTAGACGCCGGCGCGCTCGGCGATACGCGACGTGGGCGTGGCGTCGTACCCCTCCTCGGCGAAGAGCGCCTCGGCCGCGTCCAGGATGCGCGCCCGGCTGTCCTCGGCCGACCGGACGCGTGAGGTGCCGGGCATGGGGACTCCTCCCTGAGATACGGCTCTCCGGGGATACGGCGAGGGGCCGGGCTGCCCGCCCGGCCCCTCGTCAGGGTACGTGTGTCGGTGGGGATCAGTGGGTGACGGCCCGGCGGTGCGTCAGGTCGCCGGTGACGCCGACGCCGAGGCCGGCCAGTACGGCGATGACACCGACGATCCAGGAGGTCCACGCGGCACCGCTGTGCGACGTGTAAGTGATCACCCAGGGGGCGACGAAGAGCAGGACGCCCCAGAGAGCGATCAGCCACTCCGTCACGGCACCGGCCGCGCGGGCGAGGGAGACGAGGCTCGTGACCACGAGCAGCGCACCCAGAACGATCAGCGAGGCCACGGCTCCGCCTTCGTGCGTGGTGTCGACCCAGATCGGAGAAAGAGCCGCGTACAGACCCGCGACCAACGCCACCCAGTCCTGCCATCGAGTCCAGGCTTTCATGATGCCACCTCCGTCTCGTTTGACTGGCCGGACGGTCAATCACCTCGTCATAACTGGCCGCCCGGTCAATCGATTCCCCACGGAGGAATGTGATGTGCGTCTCAGGTCGGCGATCCGTCGTCTGTGCTCGCCGGGAGGAACTCCGTACGCCGCCTTGAACGCCCGGTTGAAGGTCGCGGCGTCCTGGAAGCCCCATTGCGCGCCCACGTCCGCGACGGTCCGGTTGATCAGCCGTGGGTCGGCGAGGTCGGCGCGACAGCGTTCAAGGCGTTGCCGGCGGATGAGTTCGCCGAGGCTCCGCCCGTCCTCGTGGAACAGGTGATGGAGGTACCGCACCGAAATATGGTGTGCCGCGGCGATCATCGCAGGCGACAAGTCGGGGTCGTGGAGGTTGCCGAATACGAATGTCTTGATCTGCTGCAGGAGTGCCTGCTGCCGGGTCTGCGGCGGAATCTGGCATTCCGTATCGGTCAGGCCGGCGAGGAAGGCCGTCGCGAGACCGATGGCCGCGGACTCCAGCCGGTCGGTCACGCCGCGCCGAAGCACGGTCGCCTGTTCGGCGAGCCCTTCGAGGAATCGGGCCATGAGGACCCCCGCTCCCGCTCGCGACGGCATCGGCCGCGCCACCAGACTCCGAAGCGCCTGCTCCGGAACCGGCAGGGCCTGCCGCGGTAGGTGCAGCATCACGGAATGGGTGTCGCCTACGCCACGAATGGCACCTGATTCGTACGGCCGGGACGTGTCGTACATCACCAGGTCGCCGGCCTCCAGACAAGCCCGGTTACGACCCTGCTCGATCCAATAGGAGCCCTCGAGCACCAGCATCAGCTCCCACCATTCCGGGTCCGAACGCTGGACCAGATGGTGGGTGCGCACCACCGATCGCACCCCGGAGCACTCCAGCACCAACGCGGTGAGACGTCCCAGCTCCAGCTGCCGCGCAGAGGTCCGGAAATCCGCCACCGAGTCGACGGCGAACCGTGTGGGCACCAGGTCCTGAGCCGTCAGCTCACACCACCAGTCGAATCGGTCGGCGACCGGTACGTCGGAACTGCACACCTCCATCAACCGGAATCACCTCCCGTTGCCGTTGCCCTCCACGTCAATGATTCGTGCGCTCAGCGCCAATGACCTTCGAGTCACTCCCAGCAGACAATCAAATCGTCTCAGCCAATACATCGTGGAAAACCCTGATGTGGGCGATCCCGCCATGACCGAAAGGTGAAGTGAAATGATCAGGAAAGGCATGGCCGCGGGTGCGATTGCGGCCATCGGCTTGCTCACCGTGACGGCCGCCCCCGCGAACGCGGCCGCCACCACCCCCGCCGCTACCACCCGTGCCGCGTGCACGTCTTGGCGGACCGTTCACACCGCACGATCCGGGGCAGATGAGGTCGCCCTTCAATACAACTCGAATTGCCACTATGTACGCGCGTACATGATCGATTGGGACGACTCTCCCGGATGGGAGATCTGGGTGTACAACAAGGTCTCCGGGGCGACCGCTGCGGCTTACAACCCGCACGTCGTCACCACCTCGGTCAACGACTGGGGCATGCTCTCGCACGCATGCGTGCAGCAGCGGGGACGCGCGAAAAGCTGCACGCCGTACTACTGATCCCTGAGCACAGCGCCCGCTACTTCCGCGCCGGCTCGTTCGCGAGTGTTCCGCGGCCGGGCCATGCGATGTCGTCGACGGCGAGAAACGGCTCGGCGGCCACGGTCGCGGGGGTCGCCCCGGTGAACGCCATGACGTCCCGATGCAGGTGGGACTGGTCGGCGTAGCCGGCGTCGGCCGCGACCCGGGCCGCGCCGTCACCCGCGACCAGACGGTGGGCGGCATGGTCGAAGCGGACCAGCCTCACGGCGCGCTTGGGCGGCAGGCCGAGCTGCGACCGGAACCGGGACCACAGCCGCTTCCGGCTCCACCCGACCTCGGCCGCGAGTCCGTCGACCCGGGCCAGGCCGCGGCTGCCGACGATCCGGTGCCAGGCCCAGGCCACCTCCGGGTCCACCGGTGGCCCCTCTTCATACCGGCGGGCGAGCAGCGCGTCGATCAACGCGAAGCGCTCCTGCCACGACGAGACATCGCTCAGCCGCTCGCGGATCCGTGCCGCCTCCCGGCCCCACAGGTCACCCAGGGGCACGACGGCGCCGTCGAGGTCGGCGGGCGAGGCGCCCAGAACCGCGCCTGCGATCACCGGGGACAGGCGCACCTGCACGCACTCGACGTTCTGTCCCCGCGCCCGGAGCGCACCTCCGGAGCCGAGCCCGGGCCCCGCGACGAGGCTCCCCCGCTGCTGCCGCCCGGCCGCACTGCCAAGGACGGGCGAACCGGCGCCGAACTCCAGGAGCACCGTCACGGCCGGATGCGGGACCATCCTGAGCTCGTCCAGGTCACGGACCCGGAACCCGGCCATGGTGACCCCGGCCACCCGGCTGGGCCGCCGCGGGCACGCGACATCCCACACCGCCGCACCGTGCACGAACGTCCGCACCGTCCCATGCTACGGGAGTCGGTTCGAGGGGAACATTTGTCCAATCCTCCGGCGCGTGCCGGAGACGACAGTGGGCTCATGACCCTTTCTGACGGCGGTCCGTACGTGAACGGCGGCGCCGGGACCACGACCCTGTCGCTGGACGACGGCGACATCCACGTGTGCCAGGACGGCCCCCGCGACGCCCCCGCACTCCTGCTCATCCACGGGACCGCGTCCTCGACCCGCTCATGGGACGCGCTGGTTCCGCTGCTGGCCGGATCTCACCGCCTCATCCGGATCGACCTGCTCGGGCACGGCCGGTCCTCCGAACCCGCCGACGGCGGCTACGCGCTCCCGGACCAGGCACGCCGGGCCGGCGTGGTACTGGACCGGCTCGGCGTCGAGCGTGCCGTGGTCGTCGGTCATTCCAGCGGCGGCGCGGCCGCCACCGCCCTCGCCGAACAGCGGCCCGACCTGGTGACCGCGCTCGCGCTCATCAACACCGGACCCGGCCTGAACGCCTTCATCGCACCGGAGACGGCCGCGCCCTCGCAGTGGCCGCCGACGGACGAGCAGCTCCGGCTGTTCGCGAGCACCGGTTTCAGCCGCGCGGGCTACCAGATCCCCGAAGAGCTCCTGGACGACGCGCGCGGGATGACCCACCACACGCTCATGGCGACGATGCGGGCCACCACCTCCTACCTGGAGCAGCAGGCGCTGCCGGATCGGCTGGCGGTCCTCGGCAAGCCGCTGCTGGTGATCTTCGGCGAGGACGACCGCCGATGGCGATCCTCATCCGCCGCCGACTACCGCGCCGTTCCGGGCGCGAGGGTCGAGTTGCTGCCCGGTCTCGGGCACTCGCCCCTGCTCGAGGACCCGCCGCGGACCGCCGCCCTTCTGCTGGCCTTCACCGTACGGGGGACCGAATGAGGACGAGGGGTGCCAAGCGGGTTCTCGTCTCCGGCGCCAGCATCGCCGGCCCGGTGCTGGCGTACTGGCTCACCCGGCACGGCTTCTCCGTCACCGTCGTCGAGCGCGCGTCGGGTCTGCGCAAGACCGGCGGCCACGCGGTCGATCTCTTCCGGCCCGCGATGAACATCTCGGAGAAGATGGGCGTGCTGCCGCGCGTCGAGGAGCGGGCCACCGGCACGAACCGGATGACCGTCCATCGGGAGGGCGCGCGGCGTCCCGTCCGGGCGGACCTCTCCAAGATCTTCAGCGCCGCCTCCGACCGGCACGTCGAGGTCATGCGCGACGACCTGAGCGAGATCTACTACGACGCCACACGCGAGGACGTCGAGTACGTCTTCGACGACTCGATCACCACGATCTCGCCCGACGGCGAGGTGCGGTTCGAGAACGCCCCGCCGCGCCGTTTCGACCTCGTCGTCGGCGCGGACGGGCTGCACTCCAACGTGCGCCGCCTCACCTTCGGCGAGGAGTCTCGCTTCAGCAGCCATATCGGGGCCTACTTCGGGGTGCTGTCCCTGCCCAACACCGCCGGCCTCGACGGCGAACTCCTCATGCACGTCGGCGTCGGCCGCACGGCCGGCATGTACGGCGCGCGGCACCTCGGCGACGCGCGGGCGTTGTTCCTGTTCCGGAGCGAGCGCGAACTCGACCACCACCACCGCGACGTTCCCCGGCAGAAGGAGCTGCTGCGCGAGGCGTTCGCCGGCCTTCACCCCGACGTGGACCGCTGGCTGGAGGAGCTCGACCGCACCCCGGCGTTCTACTTCGACTCGATCAGCCAGCTCCACATGGACACCTGGTCACGGGGGAGGGTGACGCTCGTCGGCGACGCGGGCTACTGCCCCGGCCCGGCCGTCGGCGGCAGCACCACCCTCGCCGTCGTCGGCGCGTACGTCCTCGCCGGGGAGCTGGCACGGGCGGACGGCGACCACGAGGTCGCGTTCCCCGCGTACGAGCGTGCGATGGCGGACCACGTGCGCGCGAGCCGCGCGGTCGCGCTGAGCGCCGCGAGGACCCTGATCCCCACCTCACGCCTCGGCGTGTCCGGACTGGCCCAGGGCGCCCGCCTGATCTCCGCCCTCCCCGCGGGCCCCGGCCGCGCGCTCCTCCGCCTCACCACCGGAAGCGCACGTCTCTACAACTCCATGACGGTCGACGACTACCCGCCGTCGCCCGCCGTGCCAAGAGCCCGGGTCGAGTAGGGCGGGTCGACGAGCCCGGCGTACAGCTCGCGGGTGCGCTCGGCGATCCGCGCCCAGGAGAAGTGCTCGACCGCCCGGCGGCGGCCCGCCCGGCCCATCGCGGCGCGGTCCGGCGAGGCGATCAACGCGTTGACCCGCTCGGCCAGGTCGGCGACGAAACGCTCGGGGTCGACCGGCAGGCCCGTACCGTCGGCGACCTGCTCGATCGGCACCAGCAGCCCGGTCTCCCCGTCGGCGACGACCTCGGGGATGCCGCCCGTCGCGGTGGCCACGACCGGCGCCTCGCAGGCCATCGCCTCCAGGTTCACGATGCCCATCGGCTCGTAGATCGACGGGCAGGCGAACACGCTCGCGTGGCTGAGCAGTTGGACGACCTGCGGGCGGGGCAGCATCTCCGCGATCCACACGACTCCGTCGCGTTCGCGGCGGAGGCCGTCGACGAGCGCGTCGACCTCGGCGGCGATCTCGGGGGTGTCCGGCGCTCCGGCGCAGAGCACGAGCTGCACGGACGGGTCGAAGGACCGGGCCGCCCGCAGCAGGTACGGCAGCCCCTTCTGCCGGGTGATCCGGCCCACGAACACCACCGAGGGCCGGCCGGGGTCCACGCCGAACCGCTCCAGCACCTCCGTGCCGCGGTCGGGCGCGTACTGCGCCGTGTCGATCCCGTTGTGCAGCACGGTGACCCGCTCGGGGTCGACCTCCGGGTAGCAGGCGAGCACGTCGCGGCGCATGCCCTCGGAGACCGCGACGACCGCGTCGGCGGCGAGGATGGCGGTGCGCTCGGCCCACGAGGAGATCGCGTACCCGCCGCCGAGTTGCTCGGCCTTCCACGGCCGCAGCGGCTCCAGGCTGTGCGTGGTGACGACGTGCGGGACGCCGTGCAGCAGCTTGGCGACGTGTCCGGCCAGGTTGGCGTACCAGGTGTGGCTGTGGACGAGGTCCGCGCCGGCGCAGGCGGCGGCCATCTCCAGGTCGACGCCCAGCACCTGAAGTGCGGCGTTGGCCGACTCCAGGCCGTCGGGAACGCGGTGGCTGGAGACGCCCGGCTCGTCGCGCTCGGCGCCGAAGGCGTGCACCCGGACGTCGCAGAGCGCGCGCAGCTCCCGCGCGAGGTACTCCACGTGCACCCCGGCGCCGCCGTAGACCTCCGGCGGGTACTCACGGCTGAGCAGATCGACGCGCATGCTCAGTAGGGTAGAGCGAAAGATCCCATCACGTCTGTTCCGGGGGTGACCTGGGCGGTTATGGTCACTCCATGGCGACGCCTCAGGTCCTTTCCATGGTGCTGGCGGGTGGCGAGGGCAAGCGACTCTTGCCGCTGACGGCCGACCGGGCCAAACCGGCGGTGCCCTTCGGCGGCATGTACCGGCTCATCGACTTCGTGCTCTCCAATCTGGCCAACGCCGGTTACCTGCGCATCGTGGTGCTGACGCAGTACAAGAGCCACAGCCTCGACCGGCACATCTCCCGTACGTGGCGTATGTCGACCCTGCTGGGCAACTACGTCACCCCGGTGCCGGCCCAGCAGCGGCTGGGCCCCCGCTGGTTCTCCGGCTCGGCCGACGCGATCCTGCAGAACCTCAACCTCATCGAGGACGACTGCCCCGACCACGTCGTGGTGTTCGGCGCCGACCACATCTACCGCATGGACCCGCGGCAGATGGTCGACCAGCACATCGCGTCCGGCGCGGGCGTCACGATCGCGGCGATCCGCCAGCCGCTGTCGCTGGCGGACCAGTTCGGCGTCATCGAGACCGGCCCCGACGGGCGCGGTGTCGCGGCGTTCCGGGAGAAGCCGAAGGACGCCGTCGGCCTGCCCGACGCGCCCGACCAGATCTACGCCTCGATGGGCAACTACGTCTTCGACACCCGCGTGCTCATCGACATCGTCAAGCGGGACGCGCTGGACACCGCGAGCCGGCACGACGTGGGCGGGGACATCATCCCCAAGCTGGTCGAGGCCGGGCAGGCGCAGGTGTACGACTTCGCCGACAACCAGGTGCCCGGCTCCACCGACCGTGACCGGGGCTACTGGCGCGACGTCGGCACCCTGGACGCCTTCTACGAGGCGCACATGGACCTGATCTCGGTGCACCCGATCTTCAACCTCTACAACCGGCGGTGGCCGATCTTCTCGGGCCACGACCCGCTTCCGCCGGCCAAGTTCGTCTTCAACGAGGAGGGCCGGCGCGGGTACGCGGTCGACTCGATGGTCTCCCCCGGCGCGATCCTGTCCGGCGGCACGGCCGAGCGGTCGATCCTGTCGCCGGACGTCCACCTGGACTCCGGCGCGTCGGTGTGCGACTCGGTCCTCATGGACGGCGTACGGATCGGGCGCGGCGCCGTCGTACGGCACGCCATCATCGACAAGAACGTGAGCGTCCCCGACGGCGCGCGGATCGGCGTGGACCTGGAAGAGGACCAGGAGCGCTTCACCGTCACGCCGAACGGCGTCCGCGTGATCGAGAAGAACCAGATCATCCCGGGCTGACGCCGGGGGCCGCGGCCCCCGGCACGGGACGCTCAGGACCGGCGGACGTTGTAGGCCAGGTGGGTCACGCCCTGTCCCTCGATGACCTCCGGGCCCTCCAGCCGGGCCGGCGCCGTGGCGAGGTTCTCGAACCACCGGACGCCGGTGCCGAGCAGCACGGGCACCAGGTCGACGTGGATCGCGTCCAGCAGCCCGGCGTCGAGGCACTGCTGGGCGATCTTCGCGCTGGCGATCACGACGTTCTTGTCGCCCGCGGCCTCGCGGGCGACCTTCACCGCGCTCTCGACCGAGTCGGCGAAGGTGAAGGTGTCCGGGTTCGGCTTGTCGGCCGGCGGCTCGTGGGTGACCACGACGACCGGCACGCCCAGCGGGTGGGTGCCGCCCCAGCCGTGCGTGATGTCGAACAGGTGCCGGCCCGCCACGAGGGCGCCGACGCTCGCCATCGACTCGCGCATGTACGCCGCGCTCGCCGGCGACATGCGGAACGTCGCCCACTCCACGGCGGTGGGCACCTCCACCTCGCCGCTGCCCATCCAGCCGAACAGCTCGTCGATCCCGTCGGCGGGGTCGGCGATGAAGCCGTCCAGCGACATCGACATGTTCGCGATGACCTTGCCCATTTCGAATCTCCTTAGGTGTTCTCTCGGTGACGTGTTCAATGCTGGCGGAGCGCGCGACGCGGAACATCGGCCACCTGGCCGATGCCGGGAGCCCGGGTGGGTGAGGGCGGCTGGCAGACTGTGCCGAGATGTCCGCGATCCGACCTGACCTCCCGGTTCCGCCGACGACCTTCGTCGGCCGCGAACCGGAGCTGCGCGCCCTCGCCGCCGCCCTGGGCGACGCGCGGCTGGTCACCATCGCCGGGCCGGGCGGCTGCGGCAAGACCCGGCTGGCGATCGAGGCGGCGGCGACGGAGGCCGTACGCCGGCCGGACGGGGTCTGCTGGGCGGATCTGACGACCACGGCCGACGCCCTCATCGTTCCCGAGCTGGTCGCGACGGCCGCCGGGGTCCTCCCGGCGGCGGACCGGGACGCGATCCCCTCGCTGGCCCGGCAGCTCGGCGACCGCCGGATGCTCGTGTGCCTGGACAACTGCGAACACGTCGTCGAGGCCGTCGCGGAGCTGGCCGCCGCGCTGACGCGCGCCTGCCCCGGCGTGACGGTGCTGGCCACGAGCCGCGAACCGCTCCGCCTGCCGGGCGAGGTCGTCTGGCGCGTTCCGCCGCTCGGCGCCGAGGACGCGGTCGCGCTCTTCGAGGAGCGCGCCGGACCGGTGCCGGCGCCGGACCGGGACGCGGTGCGCACCGCCTGCGCGCGGCTCGACGGCATCCCGCTCGCCATCGAGCTCGCCGCGGCCTGGTCCGGCACTCTGTCGGCCCGGGAGATCCTCCAGGGCCTGGACGACCGGTTCTCCCTCCTCGTACGGGGCCCGCGCGGCGTCGCGGCGCGGCACCAGACGCTCGCCGCGTCGATGGCGTGGAGCCACGACCTGCTGGAGGAGGACGACCGGACCCTGTTCCGCCGTCTCGGGGCCTTCCACGGAGGTTTCACGCTCGACGCGGCGCGCGGGGTCTGCGGGTTCGGCCCGCTCGACGGGATGTCGGTGCTGGCCGGTCTGGGGCGGCTCGTCGACAAGTCGCTGGTCGTCGCGGACACGCGAGGCAGCGTCGCGCGGTACCGCATGCCCGAGACGGTCCGCGCCTACGCCGTGGCGCTGCTGGAGGCATCGGAGGAGGCCGACCGGGTCCGCGACCGGCACCTCGACACGTACCTGGCGCTGACGGACGACGTCCGTCCCCTGCTGGCCCGCGACAAGGACGCCTGGCGCGCCGCCGTCGGCGCCGAGCACGAGAACCTGTGCGCCGCCGCCGCGTGGGGCCTGTCCCGGGACGATCCCGGACGCGGCCGTCTGCTCCTGGCGGGCCTGCCCTGGCTGTGGCACCTGAACGGGCGCGGTCACGAGGGCCTGGAACTGCTGCGGCGGGCCGTCGACCGCGCGCCGGACGACCGCACCGCGCTCCAGGCCCGCCTGCTGACCGGCCTGGCGCTGGTCGCCGACACGACCCACCCGGCCGGGCCGGACCATGACGCGGCGGCGACGGCGCTGGACATCGCGGTCGAGGCCGGTGACGTCGCGACCGCCTGCCTGGCGCGGCTGCTCCGGGCCGTCGGCCTGTTCTTCGGAGACTTCGACACCGCCTGGAAACTGGCGGAGACGGCGCGGAGCGAGGCGCGGGAGTCCGGCGAGGAGTTCGTCGCCGACGGCGCGACCGCCCTCATGGGGATGATCCGGCACCTGCGCGACGAGCACGACGAGGCCGAGGACCTCTTCCGGACCGCGACGGAGGGCCTGCTGCGGCGCGGAGACCGCGGTGTCGCCTCGACGACGCTCGGGTTCTGGGCCTGCGGGGCGCTCTACACCGGCGACGTCGAACGGGCCCGCGCGCTCGCGGCCGAGGCGGTACGGACGGCCCGCCCGCTCGCCGACCACCATCGCGTCGGGTCGGCCGCCAGTGTGCTGGCGACCGTGGAGACGGCGGCCGGCCGCCTCGACGAGGCGCGTGCGGCCCTCGCCCCGCTGGTCCGGCTGGTCGAGGGCGCCGAGCGGCCGCCGTTCGTGCCCGGCCTGGCGCGGGCCATGGGCGAGCTCGAACTGCGGTCCGGCCGGCCGCATGAGGCGGTCGCCTGGTTCCGGTCGGAGACGAGCTGGCTCGGCGACGGCGCCGGTCAGGAGGCCGCCCTGTCCCCGCAGACCCTGACCGGGCTCGCCGCCGCGCTCCAGGCCACCGGGGACGACGCCGCCGCGGCGTCCGCCTGCGAACGCGCTCTCACCGTCGCCCGCGCGGTCGGCATGCCCGGGGTGATCGCCGACGCGCTCGAACGGCAGGCCCGCCTCGCCGAGCCGGCCGGCGCGGAGCGGCTGCACCACGAGGCCCTGGCGTTGCGCGCGGAACACGGCCTGTGGCTCGGCTGCGTCGGGAGTCTGGACGCGCTCGCCCGGATCGCGGTCGCGGCCGGGGCGCACGCGGAGGCGACCCGGCTGTTCGCCGCCTGCGACCGCGCGCGCACCGACATGGGCCTCGCCCCCGTGCCCGCCGATCCGGGCCCGCGCGCGGCGCTGGGCGAGACCGCGTACGCGGCCGCGTGGGCCGAGGGCGGTGCGCTCGACGTACCCGCGGCGGTCGAGTGGGCCCGGCGCGCCCGCGGCCCGCGCCGGCGGCCGTCGAGCGGCTGGTCGGCGCTCACCCCGGCCGAACGCAGCGTCGTACGGCTGGCCGCCGAGGGCCTCAGCAACCCCGGCATCGGAGCGCGGCTGTTCATGAGCCGCAGCACGGTCAAGACCCACCTGTCCCACGTCTACGCCAAGCTCGGCGTCACGAACCGCACCGAGCTCGCCGCGCTGGCCACGCCGCACCTCGCCGAAGACTGACCGCGTCCCGGTCATCCGCGCATCGGCGCGTACCGCTCGAAGGCGCACTCGAGCAGGCCCTCGCCGTGGGTCAGCCCCGGCAGCCGCCGTTCGAGCTCGTGCACTCGTGCCGCCGGGATCTCGCCCTCGACCGTACGGACCGTGCCGTGCACGTCGGTGGTGCGCGGCACGGCGCCCAGCCGGGCCAGCACCGGCGCGAGCCCGCCGTACGTGTCCTCGGGCACCTCCAGGTGGAACCGCTGCAGCGGCTCGCAGACGACCGTGCCGGCCCGCCGCAGCGCCGCCGTCAGCACCGACGGCGTCAGGCCGCGGAAGTCGCCGGCGGTGCTGGCCGGGGGGAAGTAGCCCGCCCGGGTCATGGTCACCGTGCAGTCGACGACCTGCCGGCCGCTCAGCCCCCGCCGCAGCGTCGCGCGCACGGTCTCCTCGACCGCGGCGAAGAAGGCGTACGGCAGGCAGCCGAGCTCGACCTCCAGCCCGAAACGCGTGCCGGAGCCCGCCGGGGCCGGATCGACGCGCAGCCCGATCGTGGCGAGGAACGGGTTGCCGTCCTTCTGCCCGACCGCCACGGCCTCTCCGGTGCCGGCGGGCCGCTCGACGCAGATCGTCGTGGTGTCGCGGAACTCCACGTCGAGGCCGAACTCACCGGCCAGTGTCGCCTGGATGACCTCCTTCTGCACCTCGCCGTAGAGGGACACGGAGATCTCCTGGCGGAGGTCGTCCTGCCGGAGGCCGATCAGCGGGTCCTGCTCGGCGAGTTCGGTGAGCGCGGCGTGGAGCGCGCCCCGGTCGGACCGGCGGCGCGGCACGACCACCGTCTCCAGCGTCGGGGGCGCGAAGTGACCGGTGGCGTCGCCGGACGGTGGTTCGCCCAGCGAGTCGCCGATCCGGACGCCGACGAGCCCCCACAGCCGGGCGATGTCCCCCGGTCCGGCGCGGCCGCGCGGCACCGCCCTCCCGCGGTCGAAGACGCTGAGCGCGGTCACCTTCGACTCTCTCTTGTCGCCGTACCGCAGCGCGTCCCGCACCCGGACGGTGCCGTTGAACAGGCGCGCGTAGGCGATCCGCTCCCCCGCCGCGCCCCGCTCGATCTTGAAGACGGTGCCCGAGACCGGGCCGTCCGGGTCGCCTCCGGCCCGGGGCAGCAGGTCGCGGATGCCGGCGGTCAGCGCGTCCACGCCCGTCCCGGTGATCGCCGAACCGAAGAACACCGGATGCGCCAGCCCCTGCCGCACCTGGGCGGCGAGCGCCCCGCCGAGCCGGGCGTGGGTGACCGCCGTCTCGTCCTCGACGTACGCGGCGAGCAGGTCGTCGTCGCGCCGGGTGAGCAGGTCGGCGAGCGCGGCGCGGAAGTCCTCGTCGGCCGGGCCGTTCGGGGTGACGGCCGCGTGGCGTGTGCCGAGGCCGCGCACCCGGCCCATCGGCACGATCGCGGGCGTCAGCCGCTCGGCCAGCGCCCGCAGCAGGCCGTCGTACCGCGCGCCCCGCCGGTCGACCTTGTTCACGAAGACGAGCGTGGGGATGCGCAGGCGACGCAGGGTGCGCATGAGGATGCGGGTCTGCGCCTGCACGCCCTCCACGGCGGAGACCACGAGCACGGCCCCGTCGAGGACGCAGAGCACCCGCTCCACCTCGGCGATGAAGTCCGGGTGGCCGGGCGTGTCGATCAGATTGACCGTGGCGTCGCCGAGACGGAACGACACGACGGCGGACTTGATCGTGATGCCGCGCCGTCGTTCGAGCGCCAGGGAGTCGGTCTGGGTACTGCCGTCGTCGACGCTGCCGACCGCCTCGATGACACCGGCGGCGTAGAGGAGCCGCTCGGTCAGGCTGGTCTTACCGGCGTCGACATGCGCGAGAATCCCGAGGTTGAGCGTTGTCACCGAGCGTCATGTCCTTGAGGTAGGCGATAACTCCTTCGCGTGTGGACATGGACGCCTGGCGCATTGGTCTCTCCGTGGGTCGGCTACCTGACAGCGGGATTACAGCAGGTGACCGCCCGGAGGGCAACGGAATTCACGCGGCCCCCGCCGGTCGCCGGGCGACGCGCCCGGCGCCGGGCGGGACGGTCGCGTCAGACGCGTTCGAGGACGACGACGGGGATCTCCCGCTCGGTCTTCTTCTGGTAGTCGTCGAAGGCGGGCCAGGTCTCGGCCATCGCCTTCCACAGCTCGGGCTTCTCCTCCGGCGTCGCCGTACGGGCCCGAGCGGCGAACCTGTCGCCCAACACCTGGACCTCGACCTCCGCGTTGGCCTGCAGGTTCGTGAACCACAGCGGCGGCTCGTCGGCCCCGCCCTTGGAGGCGATCACCGTGTAGGCGTCGTCGCCCTTCCTGCGGTAGATCAGCGGCGTCGTGCGCTTCTGCCCGCTCTTGCGGCCGACCGTCGTGAGCAGCAGGGTCGTCGTGCCCTGCCAGTCGTGCCCCTCGGCGCCGTCGGTCTCCTGGTAGCGCTCGACGTGCTCGCGGCCGAACAGCATGTGCCTCACCTCATCTGATCGAGATCTCCGTGCCGCACAACCAACGAGCACCCGCGATCCTTCCCCGGGCCCGTTGTCGCCCGGCGGCCTCCGTTGATCGATACTGGCTTCGTGAGCACCGATGAGACCGGGACGGTCCAGCTGGTGGAGGAGTACGGACCCGAGTGGGCGCCGGGCGTGTTCGAGCGCGGCACCGACGGTCCGCTGATGATCCTCGCCGGCGTGGACGGCTCGCCGACGGCCATGCGCGCCGGCGCGTACGCCGCCGGGCTGGCCCGCCGCCAGCGGTCCCGCCTGGTGTTCGTGTACGTCGCGGCGCCGTCGCTGTGGACCGGCATGTCGGCCGGGCCGGCGGTCGCCGCGCAGGAGCAATTGTTCGGGGAGCTGATCGACGAGCTGCGCACGCAGATCCGCGAACGCGCCGACGAGATCGCCGTGCCGATCACCTTCGTCGTACGGCGCGGCGACGCGTTCGTCGAACTGCGCGACGCCGCGACCGAGCTGCACGCCGACATGGTGGTGGTCGGCTCGTCCGAGCAGGCGGGCCACCGGCTCATCGGCTCGGTCGCCTCCCGCCTGGTCCGCGCGGGCCGCTGGCCGGTGACGGTCGTCCCCTAGACGAGGGGATCTTGGTGTCGGCCTTCAGTTGAGCTGCTCCGCCAGTCCAACGACGATGCCCTCGGGGCCGCGGACATAGCAGAGCCGGTAGACGTCCTCGTACTGCTCCAGCTCGCCGACGAGTTCGGCGCCGTGGGTGCGCAGACGGGCGATGACGTCCTCGATGTCGTCGACGGCGAACATGACGCGACGAATGCCCAGCGTGTTCGCCGGCGCGTCCTTCGGCTCGGGGGTGATGGCCCTCGGCTGGTGGAACTTCACCAGTTCTATCCCGTTGTGGCCGTCCGGGGTCCGCAGCATGGCGACGTCCTGGCGGACGTCCTTCAGCCCGACGACGCGTTCGGCCCCAGGCCAGTCGAGTGGCCCCTTGCCCTGCAGCTCCATCCCGAGTTCGACGAAGAACGCGATGACCGCGTCAAGGTCTTCGACGACGATGAGAACGTTGTCCATCCGCTGGATCGCCACGCTGGGCCCCCTTCGCTTGGTACGGCCACGGTGGCCGCGCCTGCCCCTGAGACGGAGCCGGCGAGCCATTATCGTCTTCGGCCCCGACGAAATTCGGTCGCCGCCGGCCGGGGTGGCTGTCTAGGGTCGGCCGGGTGCTGAGCGACGCGCAGATCAAGGAGTTCGCCGAGCGCGGTTACGTCCTGGTCCCGCAGGTGGTGCCGGGCGACCTCCTGGACGAGGCGGCCCGGCGGATCGACGAGGTCGCCGCGGCCGACCCGCCCGCCGAGGACGAGCGCGGGCCGCACTTCTACTTCCTGGAGACCAAGGACGAGCCGGCCCTGATCGCGCCGCTGACCGGCAGCCCGGCCTTCGGACTCGCCGAGGACCTGGCCGGCCGTGGCACGCTGGACGTCCCCTGGCAGGTCCAGGTCGCGCTGAACATCCCGCCGTACTCCCACCGCCCCGGCGGGCCGCACATCGACGCCGCCCACGCCGAGCCGGAGGACGGGCCGATCCGCGGCACGTTCACCCTGCTGGCCGGGATCCTGATGACCGACCAGCTCACGGAGAACGCCGGCAACCTGTGGGTCTGGCCGGGAACCCATCTGACCCATGCCGCGTACTTCCGCGAGCACGGCCCGCGCATGTTCTGCGCCTACCCGCCGATCGACCTGCCCGAGCCCGAGCAGATCACCGGACGCGCCGGCGACCTGCTGCTCGCGCACTACCTCCTCGGCCACAACATCGGCGGCAACTACGAGTCCGACCAGACGCGGCGCGCGCTGTACTTCCGGCTCAGCAACACCGACCACGCGTCCCACCGGAGCGCGTTCCTCCAGGACGCGTGGCTGGACTACGAGCCGATCAGGTCCCACCCGGCGACCGCCTGACGGCTCCGCGCTCTCTCAGGCGGGTGTTGTTCACGAGGAGCCGGCGCATCGCTCCGTAGCTCATGCCGAACTCCTCGGCGACGCGCCGGATCGACCACCCCTGGTCGTACAGGCGTACGGCGTCCTGTTCGGTTCGCTCTCGTCCGGAAGAGCGGACGGATCGCAGGGCCGCGGTGATCTCGGCACGGCGGTAACGGCGATGGCCGCCCGGCGTCGCCACGGCGGAGAGGATTCCGTCGCGCGCCCATCGGGCGATCGTCGTCGTGCGTACGCCGAACATCTCGGCGACCTCACGCGGCCGGAGCAGATCATCATCGGGCGAAGTGCTATGGGGAGGCACAGAGGAAGACCAATCCAGTTCGTCGGGAGAGAGAGGGGAACGGCATTCGCATTCATGGAGTCTTCGGCGTGCCGGCGAGAATGGCCCACACGCACTTGCCGGAGGTTGCGACGTGACACCCCCACGACTCCGCGAGGGCAGAGATCAGGTGCATGCCCCGCCCGTGCTCCTGCTCGAAGTCGATCGGGAGCACGATCGGACGGTGCGGCGACGAGTCCCATATCTCAAGGCGAACCCTTCCGCCGTTCCAGTCGA
The DNA here is from genome assembly GCF_030269445.1 of Actinoallomurus iriomotensis. Classification (GTDB taxonomy): domain Bacteria; phylum Actinomycetota; class Actinomycetes; order Streptosporangiales; family Streptosporangiaceae; genus Actinoallomurus; species Actinoallomurus iriomotensis. The sequence goes on along the minus strand of NZ_BSTJ01000007.1, from coordinate 564,565 downwards.
CGGCGACGACATAGTCCGCACTCGGCGCGTGGATGAGAGCGTTGTTGAACATCTCGCTGACGAGCTGAACACCGTCGTCCACCTGGTGTGACCGCCCCCAAAGGCGAAGCCTGGAGGCGACGAAGTCACGCGCCACACCGGCAGAGGCGAGAAAGGGCGGCAAGCACCGTTCCTGCCGAAGTGGATTATCGGAATTATGCAGGATTAGTCCGAATTGTGGCGCGTTACAGCGGTCCATACTTGCCTCCTGGCTTTCTTTTAAGAAAGCCTGGCCCCATCACGCGAGGCGGCGATACCTTTTCTAAAGGACGGAAAGTCGAAAGGGGTCACCATGGTCGATGAACTGGTCGATCCGGATTCGTCGCTGTGGGCCTGGCTGGCTCACGACGTACGCTTCTATCGGAAGAAATACGGCCTCACGCTGCATCAGCTGGCCACGGTCATCCAGAGCAGCGGTCCGAATGTTTCAAATATCGAAGCCGGGCGGAGGAAGCTCACCGACGAGCAGGCCCTCGCCCTCGACGTGCGATTCAAGACCGGCGGCCACTTCTCCCGGCTGCTGCGGTTCGCTCGCCGGGGCCATGACCCGGACTGGTTCAAGCAGTACGCCCACCTCGAAGCCAAGGCCCGCCTGATCAAGACCTACCAGGCCATCACGGTGCCCGGCCTTTTCCAGGTCCCGGAGTACGCCACCGAACTGTTCCGAGCTTTGGGCATAGTCGACGTCGAGGACCCGCTGAGCAAGCGCATGGCGCGGGCGGACGTGTTCAAGAGGACTGACCCACCGCTGATCTGGGCCATCGTCACGGAGAACGTGATCGACTGGCCAATCGGCGGACCGGAGGTGATGCGAAAGCAGCTTGCCCACCTCCTGGACCTGTCCAATCTGCCCAACGTCAGCCTCCGGGTTGTGCCTCGGATCGCAGGGGCTCATGCTGGCATAGATGGATCATTTTCCCTCATATCGGGCAAGGACGGAGATGTCGCTTATACCGAGTCGCCAGGCGGAGGGAGGCTCGTGGCCTCCACCGATGAGGTCCGGGAATACGGACTCCAGTACGACCGAATCGGACAGGCGGCATTACCCGCATCAGCGTCTCGAGAAATGATCCGGCGAATCATGGAGGCTCTCTGATGGACAAGCAGGTCACCCACGATGGATGGCGGAAGAGCAACCGCAGTGGAAGCACTGAGTGCGTCGAAGGCAAGGTCGTCACGCGGGAAGAGGCCGAGTCTCTCGGGATGAAGTAACCACTTCCGACACTCGCGTCCCCCCGACCTCTGTGGCCCGACCTGCGTGTTCGCGAGCGCCCGATGTGGCGTGGACCTCAGCGGGCGGATGCTAGAGATGGCGAAACCGGGGTAGCGGAGGGCTCGTGACCCCATGGCAGCGACATGTCGAACAACGATTCACCGACGTCGCCGGGCTGCGCGTCCCGCTGCCCGGCAGCGGGGAGACGCGTGAGCGCTGGGCCCTGTTCGCCCTGCTCGCTGAGGAGGATCTCTCCCTCGCCCGGCTCAGCGAGGGGCATTTCGACGCTCTGGCGATCCTCGCCGAGCTGAACGGGCCGCGACCGGCCCCCGGCGACCTCTGGGGCGTGTGGGCGGCCAAGCCGCCGAGTCTGGAGGCCGACGGCGGGCGGGTCAGCGGCGTCAAGCCGTACTGCAGCGGAGCCCGCGTCTGCACGCGGGCGCTGGTCACCGCCGGCGACCTGCTGTTCGCGGTGGAGCCCGGCGAGCCGGTCGAAGGCACCTGGCCGGCCACCGGCATGGCGGCCAGCGACAGCCTCGACGTGCGGTTCGAGGGCGTTCCGGCCGAGCAGGTCGGGCCGCCGGGCGGGTACACCGGGCGGCCCGGGTTCCATCACGGGGGCGTCGGGGTCGCGGCGGTCTGGTACGGCGGGGCCCGTGCGGTGGCCCGTCCGCTGCTCGGTGTCCGCGAGCCGCACGCGCTGGCGCACCTGGGCGCGGTGGAGATCGCGCTGACCTCGGCGCGCGACGCGCTGGAACGGGCGGCGGACGAGATCGACGCGGACCCGCTCGACCACAAGGAGCAGGCTGCGGCGCGCGCCCTACGGGTGCGGTCCCTGGTCGCCGAGGTCGCGGCGGAGGTGCTGGACCGTACGGGCCGGGCTCTCGGCGCGGGACCGCTCTCCCACGACGAGGCGCACGCCCGGCGGGTCGCGGACCTGACCGTGTACATCCGCCAGCACCACGCCGAACGCGACCTGGCCGCCCTCGGCGCGATGGTCACCGGGGACGACTGGTGAGCGCCGACCCCATCGAGCCGAACCCCATCGACGCGCCCGGCACGACAGAGGACGAGTGGCGCGCGTGGGACGGCCTGGCCGAGCTGCCCGCCCTCGACGCGTCCGCGTGGCGCAGCGTCGTCGTGGTCGCGGCGCACCCGGACGACGAAATTCTCGGCGTGGGCGGCCTGATGGCGATGCTCGCCGACCGCGGCGTACGCCTGCGGCTCGTCGCCGTCACCGACGGCGAGGCCTCTCACCCCGCCGTCGCTCCCGAGGAGATCGCCGCCCGCCGGATCGCCGAGTCGGCCGCCGCGCTGGCGCACATCGGCGCGTGCGAGACCGTACGGCTGGGGCTGCCCGACAGCGGCGTGAAGGACGAGGAGCTGCGCCGGCTGCTGCCCGGCCTGATCGACGGCTTCGACGCGTGCCTCACCCCGTGGGAGTACGACGTGCACGCCGACCACGAGGCCGTGGGGCGCGCGGCGCTGGCCTGCGGCGGCCAGGTGTGGCGGTTCCCCATCTGGACCTGGCACTGGGCGCGGCCCGGCGACCCTCGGCTGCCCTGGGAACGGGCCGTACGGGTGCCGTTGCCGCCGCCGGCCCGTGAGCGGAAGCGGGCGGCGATCGACTGCTTCACCAGCCAGTTCGAAGGCGCCGAGCCGATCCTGCCGCCGGGCGTCGTGGCGCACTTCACGCGGCCGTGGGAGGTGCTCTTCCATTGACGCTCGGACCGGAGTACTTCGAGCGCGTCTACGCCGCCTCGTCCGACCCGTGGGGGTTCACGAGCCGCTGGTACGAGGAGCGCAAGTACGCGCTGAGCCTGGCGATGCTGCCGCGCCGGCACTACGAGGACGCGTTCGAGCCGGGCTGCTCGATCGGCGTGCTCACCGCGATGCTCGCGCCGCGCTGCGACCGGCTCCTGTCCTGCGACGTCTCGCCGGAGGCGGTACGGCAGGCCCGCGAGCGGGCGCCCGGAGCGCGGGTGGAGCGGCGGACGCTCCCGCAGGACTGGCCGGACGGAACGTTCGACCTGATCGTGTTCTCGGAGTTCCTGTACTACCTGGGCACGGCGGACCTGGGCCGGGTGCTCGACCTGGCCACCAAGTCCCTCAAGCCGGACGGCACCCTGCTGGCCGTGCACTGGCGGCACCCCGTGGCGGACTACCCGCAGACCGGCGACGCGGTGCACGCGGCCCTGGCCGCCACCGGCCTGGCCCGGCTCGCCGAACACCGGGAGGCCGACTTCGTCGCCGAGGTGTACGTGAACGGCGAACCGGTCTCAGTGGCCGCCGCCGAGGGCCTCACGTGATCACCCGAGCGGGAGCGACGGAGCGAGTGGAGTGGTCGGTGAGGGACGAGCCGCCCGCGGAACGAGTGAGGAGCGGACGCGACCAGGAAACCCGAGCGGGAGCGACGGAGCGAGTGGAGTGGTCGGTGAGGGACGAGCCGCCCGCGGAACGAGTGAGGAGCGGACGCGACCAAAAAGCCCGAGCGGGCGTGGTGGTGCCCGCGCACGACGAACAGGAACGGCTGCCGGCCTGCCTGGCCGCGCTCCGTGACGCCCTGGTCGTGGTCGTCGCCGACGCCTGCACCGACCGTACGGCCGAGGTGGCCCGCCGGCACGGGGCGCAGGTCGTGGAGATCGCCGCGCGCAACGTCGGCGTCGCCCGCGCGGCCGGCGTCCGGGCGCTGCTGCGGCACGGGGTGTCGTGGGTGGCCACCACCGACGCCGACACGCTGGTGCCGGCGGACTGGCTCGACTCCCAGCTGCGGTACGCGGCGCGGGGCTGGGACGCGGTCGTCGGCACGGTCAAGGTCACGGACTGGGCGGGGCATCCGCCCCGGCGGGTCGCCGCCTACGCCGGCCACTACGCGCGCGACCCCGCTCCCGTGCACGGCGCGAACCTCGGCTTCACCGCGCACGCGTACGTCACGTCCGGCGGATTCCCGCCGGTCCGCACGGGCGAGGATCGCGCGCTCGTCGCCGCGATGACCGCCGCCGGCCACCGCGTGCTGCACACTCCGCAGGTCGAGGTCATCACCTCCGCGCGGCGCCGCTACCGGGCACCGCAGGGCTTCGGCCACCTCCTCACCACGCTCGGCTGAGCGCATGAACGGCGGCCGCTGGGTAGGGCTCCAGGCGAGAGGAGGCCTCATGAGCAATATCGGGATTCTGGCGGTCATCGGGCTCATCCTGATCGTGATCGTCCTGATCGGCTGGATCTTCATGACCGTGCGAGCGAACCGGCACCCGATGAAGAGCAAGGACCCGGGCGGCAGGCTCAAGCGCGGCCCGGTCTCGGGCGGGGCGATCCACGGCGACCCGGGGCAGAACATCCTGACCGGTGAGGCCCCGCGTCAGGACGCTCCCGAGGAGCACCGGAAGAACGTTTAGTCACGTCCGTAACCTGGGTCGCGCCGGGCCTCCTGGGTGAGATTCCGGCGCGGCGGGTAGAGCGTTACCCATGCGCATCGGTGTCCTCGACGTCGGATCGAACTCCGCCCACCTGAAGATCGTGGAACTCCGGCCCGGGCGGCCGCCTCGGCCGGTCCGGTCGGTCAAGCACCCGACGCTGCTCGCCGACGCGATCACCCCGGACGGGCGGATCGGGGCACCGGCCGTCGAGCGCCTGGTCGAGGCGGTCGGCGCGACCGCGCGGGCGGCCGAGGACGAGCACCTCGACGAGCTGATCGCGTTCGCCACCTCGACGGTCCGCGACGCGGCCAACCGGGAGCCGATTCTCGAACGGGTGGCGGCCGAGACCGGGATCCGGCTGGGACACCTGTCCGGCCGGGACGACGCGCGCCTGACCTTCCTGGCCGCCCGCGCCTGGTACGGCTGCTCCGCCGGGCGGATGCTGCTGATGGACATCGGCGGCGGGACCACCGAACTCGCCTACGGCGACGGCGAGGAGCCGGCGCTCGCCCTGTCCCTGCCGCTGGGCGCCGGCCGGCTGACCCGCGCGTACCTGCCGGGCGACCCGCCGTCTCCCCGCGACGTACGGCTGCTGCGGCGGCTCGTGTACGAGCGCCTGGCCGAGGTCGGCGGGCGGATCCGCGGCCTGCCCCCGGCGCGGCGGGTGGTGGCGACGTCCAAGACCTTCAAGCAGCTCGCCCGCCTGACCGGTGCGCCGGGAGGCGCCGCCGGCCCGTACGCGCGCCGGGTGCTGAGCCTTGACCTGCTGCGCGAGCGGATCCCCGAGCTCGCCGCGTACGACGACCGGCGCCGGGCCCGGCTGCCGGGCGTCGCGAAGAGCCGGGTGCACCAGCTCGTCGCGGGAGCGATCCTGGCCGAGGCCCTGATGACGACGCTCGGCTTAGAGGACGCCGAGGTCTGCCCGTGGGCCCTGCGCGAGGGGATCGCGGTCCGCCGCACGCGGACCTCCCCGGCGCTCACGGTCACCGACGAGCTGGGCGGCCTGATCCAGCACTCCTTCGGCCGTCGGCGTCCCCCGCCGGCGTACGCCCGGGAGCGGGCCGGCCGGAACGCCACGGTCGCCGCGGGCCGGTCACGATGAACCGCCGTGGTCGGTGAGGATCTCCCAGACGGCCTTCTCCGCCGGCCCGCGCGTGGCGAGCTCGCCGAGGTCGCGTCCCTTGCCGAGGTCGGCGAGCGCCGGCTCGATCGTGATGCCCTGCTCGTACAGCTCGATGATCCGCGGGTCGATGTAGGAGGCCCGTGCGACGGCGGGGGTGTTGCCGAGGTACTCCGAGACCTCGCGGACCACCCGGACGACCGCACGCTTGCGCGCGTTCTCGCTGGTCGCGGCCGGTTTGGAGACGGCGAGTCCCACCGCGGCGAGCACGGTGGCGTGCCAGGTGCGGAAGTCCTTGGCGGTGAAGTCGCCGTCGGAGATCTCCCGGAGGTAGTCGTTGATGTCCCCGGCGGTGACGTCGTGCCAGCGCGGACCGCTCCGGTAGGCCAGCAGCTCGTCCCCGCCGCTCCGCCGCCGCTTCAGGCTTCGTACGACGGCCATGACCTGGTCGTCGACGAGGGCCTGCTCGCGCTCCTTGGCGCCCTTGGCGGTGTAGTCGAAGACGATCTCTCCGTGGGAGCACGTCACGTGCTCGCGGCGGATCGTCGCCAGGCCGTACGTGCCGTTCTCCGCGGCGTACTCCTCGCCGCCCGGCCGGAAGAAGCCAAGGTCGATCAGGCGTATCGCGGCGGCGAGCACGCGTTCGCGGCTCAGCCCGGACCCGCTCAGGTGGCGCTCCACCCGCTCGCGGACCCGGGGCAGGGCGGCGCCGAACGCCAGCATCCGGTCGTGCTTCTCCCGGTCGCGCTGCTCACGCCACCGGTCGTGGTAACGGTACTGCCGCCGGCCCGCCGCGTCGGTGCCGACGGCCTGGATGTGCCCGTTCTCGTCGGGGCTGATCCACACGTCCTCCCACGCCGGGGGGATCACCAGCGCCTTCACGCGGGCGAGCGTCTCGGGGTCCTTGATCGCGACGGCCTCTCCGTCGAAGTAGCGGAACCCGCGTCCGCACCGCCTCCGGCGGATGCCGGGGCCGCCGAGGTCGCTGCGCGCGAGCTCGACCGTCACGACGTCCTCCTGCGTGTCACTCACCCTCTTCGCGTTACCCGCCTCTCTTCCTGCCTATCACCGCGCCGGCGCGTACCCGTCAGCAGGTGTGAAACGCACAGAGCGGGTAGGCGAACGCGTGACGGCCGACCGCGAAAGGAGCACCTCGATGCCGAGAGCACAGATCAAGGACGAGAAGACCTACCAGAAGCTCCGCGACAAGGGCGAGAGCAAGGAGAAGGCCGCCCGGATCGCCAACGCGTCGGCGGGCAGCTCACGCTCCTCGGTCGGCAAGAAGGGCGGCAAGAGCCCGTCGTACGACGACTGGAGCAAGGATGACCTGGTCAAGCGCGCCCGCGAGATCGGCGTCAAGGGCCGCTCCACGATGACGAAGGCTCAGCTCGTCAAGGCCCTGCGCGACCACTAGGGGGTCGACGGAAGGCGGGCGCGGGTCAGGCCGCCCGTGGCGAAGACCACCGCGCCCGTACCGTCGATCAGGGCCGCCCGTCGCCAGGTCGGCAGGAGCGCCACCGCACCCGCGCACGTCGCCGCGTGGAGCAGGTCCACCGCCACGCCCGCGCGGGCGAGACCACGTGTCGGACGGGCCAGCTCGACGCCCGCCTGCAGGAGGTGGCGGGTGCCGAGCACCCGCAGGACCCGTGTCTGCGACCGCGTCGCCGGACGGCCCGTGAGCGTACCCAGGACCAGGTCCGGCCTGGTCACGAGCAGCCCGCCCCACGCGAGCCGCGCCGCCGCGAGGCCCCTCACCGGCACCGGCCCCGCAGCAGGCCCAGGCCGGCCAGGCCCAGTGCCGCGCCCGCGGCCGTCGCGAGGGCGACCCGGTGCTGCGCGGCCCACAGCTGGTAGCTGCGCGGATGGGCCCTGTCGTCGAAGTCGCCGTGCGCGCCGTAGTCGTGGCCGTCCTTGCCGTCGGCGGGTTTCCACAGGTTGGCCGGCTGGTGCGGGTCGCGCGGCTGGTCGGTCTGCTGGGAGTCAAAGCCCGTACGGGCGAGGTAGCGGTCCAGCAGGCCCGGGATGACCCGGTTCGCCAGCAGGGTCGCCACGGTGCTCCCGCCGACCCAGTACTCCCGCCGATTCGGATGGTCCGCGGCGTACACCAGCGCCCGCGCGGCCACCTCCGGCTGGTAGATCGGGGGCACCGGCTGGGCGTGGTTCGGCAGCTTCGACTCCACCCAGTCGAACTGCGGGGTGTTGACCGCCGGCATGTGCACGATGGTCGTCCGTACGTTGGTGCCCCGGTGCAGCAGCTCGGTGCGCAGCGACTCGTGGAAGCCCTGGACGGCGTGCTTGGCGCCGCAGTACGCCGACTGGAGCGGGATGCCGCGTTTGGCCAGGGCCGACCCGGTCTGCACGATCGTGCCGTGGTCGCGCGGCAGCATGAGGTCCAGCGCGACCTTCGTACCGTGAACGAAGCCGAGGTAGGTGACCTCGGTGGTCCGCTTGAACTCGGCCGGCTCGATGTCGACGAACTCGGAGAACACCGAGCTGAACGCCACATTCACCCACACGTCGATCGGGCCCAGCACGGCCTCCGCACGCTCGGCGGCGGCGCGTACCTGGTCGAAGTCGGCCATGTCGGTGGGAATGGCCAGCGCCTCACCGCCGGCCGCGCGCACGTCCTCGGCGGCGGCGTTCAGGCCGGTCTCACCCCGTGCCAGCAGGGCGACCTTGTCACCCTGGGCGCCGAACGCGCGGGCCGCCGCACGCCCGATTCCACCACTCGCGCCGGTCACCACCACGACCCGCTTACCGCCCATCGAGCTCCCCCTCGGTCACGTTCCTCTCCGTCCACGGTCACCGCTACCCACCCGCGCCGACGCCATGCCGGTGCCCGGTGTGATCCACTATTGGCATGGGGGGTGCGCTCACGAGCCTGGTCGCGGTGGCCGGCACGCTGCTCGGCTCGGCTCTGACCTATGTCTTCCAGCGACGAACCGCGGGGCGCGCCGAGCGGTTCGCGCGGGACGAGCGGCTGCGGCAGGAGCGTTTGTCGGCGTACAGCGCATTCGCCGAGGCGGTCATGGAGTACCGGCACGAAGAGCTGAAGGTATGGCTGCACCGTCATGGGGAACTCACCCATCCTCTTCCGGAGCGCTTCGAGGTCGAGCAAGGGCGTCTCCGCTCGGTGGCGTTGCGAGCGAGATACCGCGTCCAGCTCCTGGCCGATGAACAGGGACTGATCGAACTCGCCGACCAGTCCATCGATGCGGTGGCCGACATTCACCGCGCCAAAGACGCGACCGAGCTGATGGAGCACGGCGAGCGTACAGAGCGACAGGTCGAAGGCTTCATCCGAGCGGCGGCCGCCGAGGTGCGTTGAACCACCCGCGGCCCGGCGCCGCGCCCGCGCCTGGCATCCTCGAAGCGAGCGGACCGATGACGGCCAGGAAGGGAACGAAGCCGATGAACAGCGCCGAACTGCTGACCGACGCCTTCGAACGCGTTCGCGAGACCGTGCACGAGGTCGTGGACGGCCTGTCCCCGGACCGGCTCGCCGCGCGCCTGACGGAGGACTCCAACTCGATCGCGTGGCTCGTCTGGCACCTGACCCGCGTGCAGGACGACCACATCGCCGACGTGGCGGGCGTCGAGCAGGTGTGGACCGCCGGAGGGTGGGCGGAGCGGTTCGGCCTGCCGCTGCCGCCGTCCGACACCGGGTACGGTCACGACGCGGAGGCCGTAGCGGCGGTCCGCGTCGAGTCCGGCGAACTCCTCACCGGCTACTACGACGCCGTGCACGAGCAGACCCTGCGGTACGTCGCCGGGCTGAAGGACGCCGACCTCGACCGCGTCGTCGACGAGGCGTGGGACCCGCCGGTGACGCTGGGCGTGCGGCTCGTCAGCGTCATCAACGACGACACCCAGCACGCCGGCCAGGCCGCCTTCCTCCGCGGCATCCTTCCCTGAGGTCTGCGCGGCGGACGACGACGGCGGAATTGTCACCGTCGGCAATTACACGGCGCACGACTCTGGCTACGGCACTACTTTCCGTTATTAGTACCTTCCTTACCGAATAGTTGACATCAAGCCAGAATTCATGCTTTCATCCGCCAGCGCCATTCGCCGTACACCCCCGGCCCCTCAGGATCATTCGTGCCACGGAAATCCGCTCGATGGACGATCGCCGCCCTCGCCGTCCTTCTCGCCGGTGGTGTGTCCGCGCTGCTGACCTTCCCCCGTGACGGGCACCCCTCCAGAGCGCGGGCCGCGCTCTCCGCCCGGGCGACGGCCGTCGACCTGAATGACCCGCGCGAGAAGGACATCGCCATGCAGGTGGTCTCCAGCGCGGAGAACTCCTCGCTCGACTGGCGGGCGCAGTACAAGTACATCGAGGACATCGACGACGGGCGCGGCTACACCGGCGGCGTCATCGGCTTCTGCTCCGGCACCGGCGACATGCTCAAGGTCGTCCAGGCCTACACCGACGCGGAGCCGGGCAACGCCCTCGCCGAGTACCTGCCGGCGCTGCGCGCGGTGAACGGCACCGACTCCCACGAGGGCCTCGACCCGGGATTTCCCGCCGCCTGGCGCAAGGCCGCCGCCGACCCGGCGTTCCAGCGGGCCCAGGACGACGAGCGCGACTCGGCGTACTTCGACCCCGCCGTCCGGCAGGCGAAGAGCGACGGCCTGCGGGCGCTCGGGCAGTTCATCTACTACGACGCCATGGTCATGCACGGGCCGGGAAATGACGCGGACAGCTTCGGCGGAATCCGCGCGGCCGCCCTGGCGAAGGCCGAGCCCCCGGCACAGGGCGGCAGCGAGGTCACCTATCTCAACGCGTTCCTCGACGCGCGGAAAGTCGCGATGAAACGCGAGGAGGCGCACAGCGACACGAGTCGCGTCGACACCGAGCAGCGCGTCTTCCTGAACAACGGAAATCTCGACTTCACCCCGCCGCTCACCTGGAAGGTGTACGGCGACGGCTACGCCATCGGCGCATAGAACTCCGGCGGGCGAACACGGCTCCCGACCGCGTCCGCCCGCCGGTCCGCCGACCCCGGCTCAGCAAGGGCGCAGGCCATCGAGTACCAGGTCGAGGAGCCGTCGCCAGTCGCCGCTGCCGGTGCGGATGGCCGCGGAGAGCGAGCCGGCGATCATGTAGACGTCCCCGACCGTGCAGTCTTCGCGGAGCGCTCCCGCGGCCTGGTCTTTTTCGATCAGGAGTCGCACGGTCGATTCAAGGTCGGCGCGTACGGTTCCCCGGGGTTCGCTTCCGGGCGTGGCACGGGACGTTTCGATGGCGATGGACAGTCCCCGGTCGCCCGCCAGGACCTCTCCGACGTGACGTAGGTAGCACGCCAGCGCCGTACCCGGGCTCGCGTTGTCCAGGCATTCGGTGCGGGCGAAGTCCTGGATTTCGGCGAACCGGTGGTCGGCGGCGGCCTCGATGAGCGCGCGCTGAGTCGGAAAGTGCCGGTAGACGGTGCCGATCCCGACGTCGGCGGTCCGCGCGATCTCGGGCATCTGGACCTCGGCGCCGCGTTCGGCGAAGAGCGTACGCGCCGCGTCCAGTATGCGGAGGCGGTTGCGCTCGGCGTCGGCACGCGGTCTACGGCTGGCGGATGGCGGCCTTGACAAGGATGACGCTCCTCTGCGACGCTCCCCGAAACGGAAGCGGATTCCTATTCCATTTATCTACCGAAGAGGATACTACCGATGTCTGAAGATCGTTTCCTTGTGCTCGAGCCCGGCGAGGCGCGGCCGGGCCGTGTACCGATGCCCCCCGCGTTCGCGGTCAAGGCGATGACCGAGGACACCGAAGGACGGTTCTCGTTGCTGGAGGTCCGCCTGGAGCGCGACATCCCCCGGCACACCCACCACGTGGCGGACGAGTGCGTCTACGTGCTGGACGGCGACCTCGGGGTCGACTTCGACGACCGGAGTCTCACGGTGACCAAGGGGTCCTTCGTCCTGCTACCGCACGGGGTGCCGCACGCCCTGCGCCGCGCCTCCGATCCGCCGCCCCGTGTGCTGCAGATCTCCTCACCCGGCGGATGGGAATGCTATTTGGCCGACCTCTTCGAGGCCGGTCCGTCGGTACTCACCGACGGCGCACTGGACCCGGCGAAGATCAACCCGATCGCCGCGAAGTACGACATCCACTACGAGGTACCGCCGAAGCCCTAGCGGCGCTAGGACACCCGAAACGAAATGGGCCCGGCCCTTTCGGGCCGGACCCACGTACCGCCGTACCGGGCCGGGAGCGATCAGTGCCCCTCCCCCGGCCGCCGGCCCGGCAGGAGCTGGACGAGCGCGGCCGTGACGAGGCAGCAGGCGATCACCGTCGTGAGGCCGGCGACGAACGCGGCCGAGAAGCGGGTCGTGCCGAGGACGTCGTAGAAGACGACGCCGACGACCGCGACGCCGATCGCGCCGCCGGACTGCAGCGAGGTGGAGACGACACCCGCGGCCGAGGCGGCGTACCGCGGCTCGACCCCGGTCAGCGCGGTCGCGGGCAGCGGCGCCATCACCAGGCCCATGCCGCAGCCCGCGAGGAGCAGCCCGGGGATCAGCCAGCCGATCCCGCCGTCGGTCGCCCCCGCGACGAGGGCCAGCAGGCCGTACCCGAGGGCCATGGTCAGCGCGCCGAGGGCGAGGACCTGACGGCCGAGCCGGGCCGCGACCTGCACCGCCCGCGAGGACGAGACGAAGTAGCCGGCCCCGAGCGCCAGGAAGATCAGGCCCGACTCCAGCGGCGACAGCCCGCGGCCCTGCTGGAGGTACAGCGCGAGGATCAGGAAGAACGAGGCGACGGCCATCTGGCTGAGCAGCGCGATCACGGCGCCCACGCTGAACGCCCGGTGCCGGAACAGGCCGAGGTGGATCAGCGCGCGCTCACCGGCACGCCGCTGGTACACGGCGAAGGCGGCGAGGACGAACGGCGCCGCGCCCAGGCACAGCCAGGTCCACAGCGGCCAGCCCTCCTGGCGTCCCTCGACGAGCGGCAGCACGATCAACACCAGCCCGGCGGTGACGAGAAGGGCGCCCACCACGTCGAGCCGGGCCTTGCCCGCCCGCGACTCCGGCACCAGGCGCATCGCCGCCGGCACCGCCACGAGCCCCACCGGCACGTTGATCAGGAAGACGGTGCGCCAGCCGAGCCCGGCGATGTCCGCCTTGATGAGCAGCCCGCCGATGAGCTGCCCGAACACGCCGCCGAACCCCATCGCCAGCCCGTACGCGTTGAAGGCGCGCGCCCGGCGCTCGCCGGTGTAGACGGTGCCGATGATGCCGAGCACCTGCGGCATGAGCAGCGCCGCCGCCATGCCCTGCGCGACGCGTGCCCCGACGAGGAACCCGGCAGTCGGCGCGAGCCCGCACGCGAGCGAGGCGAGGGTGAACAGGGTCAGCCCGAGCGTGTACATCCGCCGCCGGCCGTACAGGTCACCGAGCCGTCCCCCGGTGATCAGCCCGGCGGCCAATGCGAGCCCGAAGCCGGCGACGACGAACTGGATGGTGGACGGCCCGGCGTGCAGGTCCCGCTGGGTGGCCGGGATCGCGACGTTGACGATGAAGAAGTCGAGCGTGGTGACGAAGGTCCCGGCGAGCAGGACGAGCAGTGTCCCGAGGCCGGGTACGGCGGCGGCCCGCTCCTGGGCCGGTCTTTCGATGATCGCGGTGCTCATGCCGTAAGGTTCGCCGCCGCGGGGTCATCCGGTCGATTACCTCTCAGGTAAGCCGGATGCGTTCCATGAAGCCTGCCATCTCACCGGCGAGGGCCCTCGGACGTCACGGGTCGACATGATCGCGCGGTGAGACCAGCCGATTCTCATACGCGTACACGACGGCATGGACCCGATCGCGCAGGTCCAGCTTGTCCAGCGCGTGACCGAGATGGGTCTTGACGGTGGTCTCGGCGATGCGAAGCGCTCGGGCGATCTCGGTGTTGGTCCGACCTGCGACGACCAGGTCGAAGACCTCGCGTTCACGGGCGGTCAACCGGGCGAGTGCGGCAGGGGGACGAGCGGATGCGGGGGGCCGGGTGGTGAATGCCCCGATGAGGCGCTTGGTGACGGCCGGTGAGACCAGCGCACCGCCTTCGGCGGCGGCGCGTACGCCGAGGAGCAGTTCCTCCGGCGGCGCGTGTTTGAGCAGGAAGCCGCAGGCCCCGGCGCGGAGGGCGTCGTAGACGTACTCGTCCAGGTCGTAGGTGGTGAGGACGACGACCCTGGGCGCACTGGCCGAGGCGCCGGTGACGATCCGGCGGGTCGCCTCCAGGCCGTCCATGACGGGCATCCTCACGTCCATCAGGACGATCTCCGGTGCGAGCTCGTGGGCGAGGGCGATGGCGTCGGCGCCGTTGGCGGCCTCGGCGACGACGGTGATATCGGGTTGCGACGTCAGGAGCGCGACGAGGGCCGCACGGACCATCGCCTGGTCGTCGGCGACCAGCACCTTCAGCGGCCCATCGGGCTTCACGGCCGTCCCCCGCGGTCGTCGTAGGGAAGCGTGGCGGCCACCGCGAACCCGCCGGACGCCGCCCTGGCGTGCAGCCGCCCACCGTAAGGCTCCGCCCGCTCTCGCATGCCCGGCACTCCACGGCCGCCCGTGCCCGGACGCGCCACCGCCGTCCGGATCACGGCGGTGGCGTTCCCCTGCGGAGGGGGTCCGTTCACGACCCGCAGCGCCAGGTGGTCGGTCTGATAGCGGAGGGTCACGAAGGTTCGGGCGCCCGGGGCGTGCTTGAGCACGTTGGTCAGTGATTCCTGCACGATCCGGTAGGCCGACAGCTGCAGGCCCGGACTGAGATCCCGCTCCGGTCCGATGACCGCCAGGTCCGCCGGGGTACCGGCGTCCCGGGCGGCTTTCAGGAGCGAGCCCAGCTCGGCCAGGGAGGGAGCCGGACGCCGGCCCGGGTGGTCCGCGTCGTCGTCTCGGAGCACACCGAGCAGGTGATTGAGTTCGGTGAGCGCTTCGCGGGACAGCCGTTCGACCGTGGCGAGCGCGTCAGGGTCCGAGCCGGTGATCCGGGCCACGCCGGACTGGAGGGTGATCGCCGAGAGCTGGTGCGCGAGAACGTCATGGAGCTCGCGGGCGATCCGGGTGCGTTCGGCCAGGTGGGCGGCCTCCGCGGCGGCAGCGGCCTCGTTACGGCGCGCGGCGGCCGCGTCGCCGGCCAGGAAAGCGGCACCGATCAGCGCGAACGGCAGGCCCGCCATCCGATCGTTGTTGAACGTCACCCCGATCACGGCGGCGATGATCAGGCTGAGCCGGCCGAGCCGACCGGCGTGGCGCCCGGCGCCGGTGGAGTAGGCGCCCAGCCCGTACGCGGCCACCAGCACCGCGGCGAACGCCGCGATCTGGTTCTGGTGCAGTGCGTGGCGGGTCAGGAGCACCGCGGCCGCGAGTGCGAACACCAGAACGGGAGAACGCCGGCGCCATGCGAAGGGAACCGACGCGGCCAGCGCCAGGACCAGGTACCCCAGGACGACCGGGGTGGCGGGTACGTGTCCGGCCGGCCGCCACCACCACGGCACGTCCGGAGCCGCCCACGCGAACAGTCCTACCGCCATGAGCAGGTCGACCCGCCGCGCGGTGGCCGGATTGAGCGGCATGATCCGACTGTGGGTTCTCATCAGGTCACCTCGGCGCGGCGGAACAGGGCCAGGGCGGCCACCCCGCACACGGCCAGCGTCGCGGACAGTCCCACCAGGCCGAACAGATGGCCGGGCGTCGCGCCGCCGGAGCCGATGAACCGGGACCAGAAGTTGTCCGGCAGCGCGGTGATCGAACGCTGCCCGGCCGCGAATCCCATCCAGCCCTGCACCCAGGTGGCGGGCGTCCACCGGCCGATGCCGGGCACCGCGGCCGCGACGAGCATCGCGATGTCGATCCCGGCGGAGGTCGCCATCGTGCCGATCGTTCCGCGGGTCACGGCGGCGGCGAGCAGGCCGATCCCGGCGAACGCGGCGAGTACCAGCAGCGACCGTCCCGCCTGGGAGCCCGCCCACGTCGCCGCCTGTCCCACCGGCTCGTGCGGATCCGGCAGCCGGTACGCACGGGTGAGGATCGGGCCGGCCACCGTGAGTGCCGCCCAGCACGCGGCGATCACTCCGACGCCGGCCAGCCAGAGGCTGACGAACTTCGCGACCAGCACCCGCCACCGGTGGCCGCACTGGGTGAGCACGTTCTTCAGCGTGCGGCCCGACCATTCCCCGCCGACATGCCCTCCGGCCAGCAGCGCGAGAACCAGCGCCCCCGGCAGGGAGGCCATGAGCCCGGCGGCCTCGGCGCCGGCGGCCACCGGATTCAGCTGCGCGGAGGTGCGCGTCGCGGCCGACAGCATCTGGCGGCGGTTCTCGGCGAGCCGGTCCCCCATCCGTGCCCGTACATCCGCGCAGGCAGGCCCCTCGGGCACGCCCATCGCCGAGCAGGAGACCGGACGCGTCGCCTCCACCGTGTACCGGTGGGCGTTGGCGGCACCGCCGATGGCCAGCAGCACGCAGAACAACATGGCCGCGAGCGTCACCCCCCACAGCAATGGCCGGTTGAGTTTGCGCAGTTCAGCTCGCAGAAGACGCATCGCGTTCCTCCTCGGTGAGGGTCAGCCGCAGGAAAGCCTCTTCAAGCCCAGGGCGCTCGGTCCGGATCTGCCGCGCCCACACTCCACCCCGGCCCAGCGTCTGGTTCACCTCACGCCCGTCCGCACCGTCGACCACGAGCATCCGCTCACCGTCCGTGCGTACCGGCCATGCGGAAAGGAGCGCCTGCGCGGCGTCCTGCTCGGTCTCGTCCACGGCGACACGCACCCTCGGCCGGGTCGCCGCCAGCTCACCGACACGGCCGTGTTCGACGAGCCGACCCCGGCTCATCACGGCGACCTGGTCGCACACCTGCTCCACCTCGCTCAGCAGATGGCTGGACAGGAACACCGTCATGCCGTCGCCGGCCAGGGAGCGCAGCAGGTCACGGAACTCGCGGATGCCGGCCGGGTCCAGGCCGTTGGTCGGCTCGTCCAGAAGCAGCAACGCGGGCTCGCGCATCAACGCCGCCGCCAATCCCAGCCGCTGCCGCATGCCCTGGGAGTACGCCTTGACCTTCCGCCGCGCGACGGCGGTCAGGCCGACCCGCTCCAGCGCGGCGGGGACGCCGTCGGGGTTCGGCAGCGGCGGCCCGTGCAATGCCAGGACCTCGAGGTTGCGCTGGCCGCTCAGCCATGGATGGAACGCGGGCTCCTCGACCATCGCTCCGATCCGGGACAGCCCGGAGGGATCCGGAAGCCGCCGCTCGTTCACCCAGGCTCGCCCGCTGCTCGGTCTGATCAGGCCGAGCAGCATCCGCATCGTCGTCGTCTTGCCCGACCCGTTCGGCCCGAGAAAACCGAACACCTGACCGGATTCGACGACCAGATCCAGGCCGTCGACGGCGACCGTGGATCCGTACCGCTTGGTCAGCCCCTCGCATCGGATGACTCGCATGACGCGAACGTAGGCCGGGGATTCCGCGGCGTCCTCATCCTCCGCGACGAATCCCGTCTCGTCGATTCGACGAGGGGCGGTGCGGCGTCAGGTCAGGAGTCGACCCAGCCGCGGTCGCGGGCCAGCTCCAGCAGGTGCCGGCGCAGCTGGAGTATCTGTTCGCCGGTCAGGCTGGGCACGCGGAGGAGCACTTCGGTGATGTCCTGGGTGAACTCACCGGCCGAGAGCACGTCGCACAGCTCGTCGGCGTCCGGCAGGTCGCCTCGCCGGGACGGCGGGCCGGACTGCCGTACGAGGCGCACGGTCGACGCCTTGAGTCCGCGGTCGCCTTCGGAGATGTCGAACTCCACCCGGGCGCCGACCTTGTACAGGGCCTTGTCCGCCACGAGGTCGTTGGCGTGGACGAAAACGTCCTCCCCGCCACCCTCCGGCGCGATGAAACCGTACCCGCGAACCTCGTCGAACCGCACAATGCTGCCAGCCGCCACCGCACAACCTCGTTATCCGCAAACTCCCCATCAAAGGCGAGGCCATGCTACCTCCGCCCCTGCACCGGCCTAGCCTAGAATGACGTTCTAAAAAACGCTTCCGCGATCAACGGAGGGGCCGATGGGCGGCGAGTTGAAGGTCACGTGCGATCCGGCGGATGTGGGCCTCGATGCGGGGCGGCTGCGCCGCATCGACTCCCACTTCGCCCCCTACGTCGACGACGGACGACTGCCCGGCTGGCTGACTCTGGTCAGCCGGCGCGGTGAGATCGCCCACCTGTCGGCGTACGGCGCGCGCGACCTGGCCTCCGGCGCTCCGGTCGAGACCGACACCCTCTTCCGCATCTACTCGATGTCCAAGCCGATCACCTCGGTGGCGGCGATGATGCTGTACGAGGAGGGTGCCTTCGAGCTGACCGACCCGATCAGCCGCTTCCTCCCGGCGTTCGCCGACATGCGGGTGTACGAGAAGGGCACGGCCGAGGCGCCCATCACCCGCCCCGCGGCCGAGCCGATCCGTGTCTGGCACCTGCTCAGCCACACGTCCGGGCTCGTGTACGGGTTCCAGCACGTCAGCGTGGTCGACGAGCTGTACCGCGCGGCCGGCTTCGACCGGTCGACGCCGCGCGGCCTCGACCTGGCCGGCGCGGTCGACCGGCTGGCCGAGCTGCCCCTCCTGTTCGAGCCCGGCTCTCAGTGGAACTACTCCATGGCGACCGACGTCCTCGGGCGGCTGGTCGAGGTGGTGTCCGGGCAGCCGCTGGACCGCTTTTTCGCCGAGCGGATCTTCGACCCCTTGGGGATGACCGACACGGCGTTCCACGTCGGCACGGACGACGCCGACCGGATGGCGTCCCTGTACTTCGCCGGCGCCGACGGCCGCGCCAAGCTGCTCGACATGGGCGACACCGCCTTCCGGCCGCCGCGCGCGCTGTCGGGCGGCGGAGGCCTGATCTCCAGCGCGGGCGACTACCACCGGTTCTGCCAGATGCTGCTGCGCGGCGGAGAACTGGACGGCGTACGGCTGCTGGGCCCGCGCACGGTCGCGTACATGACGCGCAACCACCTGCCGGGCGGGGCCGACCTGGAGGAGTACGGCCGTCCGGTGTTCGCCGAGGTCTCCTACGCGGGGATCGGCTTCGGCCTCGGGTTCGCGGTCGTGGAGGACGCGGCGAAGACGAAGTCGCTGACGTCGAAGGGCGAGTACAACTGGGGCGGCGCGGCGAGCACGGCGTTCTGGGTCGACCCGGCCGAGGAGCTGACGGTCGTCTTCCTGACCCAGCTGCTGCCCTCGAACACCCACCCGATCCGCACCCGGCTGAAACAGCTGGTCTACCAGGCCCTGGTCGACTGAGCCGGCCGGGTCACGCCCGCGCGGCACGCGTCTCGCTGCGGAAGCTCCGGCCCAGCTCGGGGCCGAGGCCGAAGTAGTGACGGAAGTTGTAGATCAGCGGGCTCCAGCGCGCCGGGTCGACGTGCTGGGTGCCCGGCACGACGAGCCGGGGATCGGCGTGGACCCGCAGGACGTGCGCCTCGACGATGAGGAACGCGTCCGTGCTGTCGGGCCGTACGTCGGCCGCGCGGGCCTCCAGCTGGATCGGGCACTCGGCGACGCGCGGCGGCCGGACCAGCTCGGCGGGCAGCGGACTCAGTCCCGCGGCGCCGAACTTGGCCGGCTCGTACCGGAACGTGCCCCGCTTGTGCGGGGGAACGGGATCGTGCCCGGTCAGCGGCGCCAGCCGTTCGACGGCCGCCCAGTGTTCGGGCGCGGGCAGGTTGATCACGACCTCGGGACGCGCGAGCAGGTTGCGCCCGGTCTGTCCGTGCGCGCCGAGCCCGAGGACCACCGTCTGCCCGAGCGCCCAGGCCGACGACATGGGCGCGAGGTTGGCCGTGCCGTCCTCGTTCTCGGTGCTGAGCAGCACGACCGGCGTGCCGAAGTACAGGATGCTGGGCGTGATGACCTGGTGTTCCGCCGTGTGGATCTCCATGAGCCGAGACCGTAGCCGC
This sequence comes from Actinoallomurus iriomotensis, assembly GCF_030269445.1. Taxonomy (GTDB): domain Bacteria; phylum Actinomycetota; class Actinomycetes; order Streptosporangiales; family Streptosporangiaceae; genus Actinoallomurus; species Actinoallomurus iriomotensis. The sequence goes on along the minus strand of NZ_BSTJ01000007.1, from coordinate 544,853 downwards.
GGATCATTTCCACGCCGGTCGAATCGTCGGCGCTCGGCCCCCTGGCGGCCCGCCGTCTTGGTCAGAGCCAGCCGGCGTCGCGGGCGATGCGGATCGCGTCAAGTCGGTTGCGGCCGCCGACTTTGCTGATGGCGTGGGACATGTAGTTGCGCACGGTGGCCGGCGAGAGGGCGAGTTGTCTGGCGATCTGATCGGTGGGCTTGCCGCTCTCGGCTGCCAGTAGCACCTTGCGTTCCTGGTTCGTCAGCGGGGAACTGCCGGTCTCCAGCGCGGCTGCGAGCAGGTCGGGATCGATCACGCGGTCGCCGGCCGCGACCCGCCGGATGCCATCGATGAGGGTATGGGCCGGCGCGTCCTTGACGATGAAGCCGCGTACATGGACCTTGAGCGCGCGCAACAGATTGCCGGGCTGGCTGAGGCCGGTGAGCACGAGGATTCGGCAGCCCGGCAGCTCGGCCGCGAGCTGTTCGGCCACGGCCAGCCCGTCCATGCCGGGCAGGTCGATGTCGAGCACGGCGACGTCCGGGCGGGTCCGCAGCGCGGCGGTGAGCACCTCGTCACCACGGTCGAGCTCGGCGACGACCTCGAGGTCGGCTTGCAGTGACAGCAGGGCGACCAGGGCGGCGCGGATGATGTGCATGTCCTCCGCGAGCAGGATTCTGATCATCGTGTCTTCCGGTGGGGAGCATGGGGAATCGAGACGCCCAGACGGAAATGTTCGCCGTCGTGGGAGGCCGTGACGGTCCCGGACAGGGCGCGGGCCCGATCCGCGAGGCCGGCCAACCCGCTGCCGCGGCCCCTGTCGGCCGAGGCACCGTCGTTGACGATCGTCAGTTCGACGGTCCCGGCTCTCGGGGCGATGGTGATCGCGCAGGTGCGAGCTCGGCTGTGGCGCAGCAGGTTGGTCACGCCTTCGCGGACGGCCCAGGCCAGGAGCCTCTCCTCCGGTGACCCGAGGTCGGCCGGGAGATCCGCGGTGATGTCGGTCTGAATGCCGGCGGTGTCGAGTAGCACGGCGGCGCCGTCGAGCTCCGATCGGAGTGACACGGAGTGTTCGCCGCGGGTGATGGCGCGAATGTCGCGCAGCGCGTCGCGAGCCACCTCGGCCATGCCCGCCACCTCCGCGCGAGCCATGAGACGGTCCTGGTCGAACAGGGCGAGCGCGAGATCGCCCTTCAGCGAGACCGCGGACAGGCTCTGGCCCAGCAGGTCGTGCAGGTCACGCGAGAGCCGCAGCCGCTCTTCGCTGACGGCCGCCGCCGCCAGCGCCGGCCGGGTCTCCCGCAGTTCCTCGACCACCTGGACCAGGAGCACCGATCCGTAGAGCGAGCCTGCGGCGACGGTCAGCGCCGCCAGGTCGTAGGCCGCGCTCAACATGCCGAAGAGCGGGCCCAGCCGGACCGCGTCGATCAACGCGGGAGCGATCAGCAGCCCGGCCGCGATGGGCAGCCACAGCTTCGGACGCGGCCGCAACAGCAGGGCGAGCGAGGCCACGCCGAAACACTGGGTGCTGACCCAGCTCCAGCTCCACCACTGCAGCGGCAGGTAGACCAGGACCATCAACAGTGCAAGCGACACCGGCCATCCCGGCGATGGGCCGCCGCGCAGGCAGGACATCGCGTGCCACACATGGAGCGCTCCGACGGCGAGGGCGATGACGACCACGAGCAGCGGGTTTCCGACGCTCGTCCCCGGTTCCTGCCCGGTGACCGTGTACGCCACCGGTGGCACCAGCCAGGCGACGGTGACCGCCACGATGAGCCACCGGGAGCCGCTCATCGGCCGCGCTCACGCAGGATGACGTCACCGTCGGCATCGATGGTGAGGACGTACGAACCGCCGGGTCGCCGAAGCAGCTGGGCCACGGCCTCCCGCACTGCCGGCCGCGCCCGCTCATCGGCCGTGGGGCGCAACGGCTGACGCGGCGCCACGACACCGACCGACACACCGGCGGCCGCCAAGAGCGCGACCGCCGTGTCGAGTTCGCGGCGTAGCGACGGCTGCTGGTAGCCGCGGATCAGGAACCGGGCGCCGGCCAGGGTCCGCCGGGACGCGGCCACGAGGTCGTCGAGTTCGGGAGTCACCGGCCGGTCCGTGACCGCCAGGGCCTGCGCCCTGTCCGCTATGGCGGCCAACTCGGCTCCGATCGAGTCGCGCAGTTCGTCGTCGACGCGCTCGCGCTCGCGTACGACCGCCTGCGCCGCCAGCAACTGCCGCGCCGATTCCAGTCGGCCGATGGAGCGCGCCAGCAACAACAGCACATACGGGCCCAGCACGGCGTTGACGCTCAACGAGCCCCAGATCCACTCCTCCGGCGCCCCCAGCAGCAGGTCGACCGGGATCGGCGCCACCAGGAGAAGCCCGTAGAGCATCGGCGACCACGGTCTGCGGACGACGATCAGCACGGCCAACGCCAGCGGCCCGAACGAGCGCGGCCACAACGGCCCGGCCCACGGAGCCAGGCCGATGATGATCAGCGCCATCGCCACCAGGAGCCACCATGCGTGCCCCGGCCGCCGGCCCTGGGTTTCCCTCCACACCAGGCGGAGGAAGAACGGCACGTACAACGCGGTGCCGATGGAGTAGATGACCAGCGGCGACCGCGACGTGGTGCTCAGAAAGACCGCAGTGATGTTCATCGCCGGCACGGTGAGGCTGAAGACCCGCACACCCACGATGGCCCAGCGGGGCAGCCGCGCGGTCATCCGGTCCAACGTGCCCTTCACCGCCTCCGATGCGTCCCGGCGTGCCACGGCGTGCCGGGCATCGGGGGCATTCGCTGCCGCCGACACCGAACAGGGGTGGTGCCCAGCGGCGGCGAGCATCACGGTCATGCCCGCATCCTGCACCGTCACCGGCCGCGAGAGCAGATCCAGATGTCGTCGATCACTGATGACGAACATCATCGCCTATCTGCGACTTCGGCATCTACCGGCCGGGCGGACGCGTCCTCCAGAGTTGGCCACGTCGCCGGACGACATCCCCTCACCGTCCGGGCCGGCGATCACAATCATGGAAAGGATCTGCGATGACCTCCACCGTCGCGCTCAGCGATGAGATCAAGACCGTTTTCGACCAGGTGTACGCGGCCTGGGCGGCCGGGGACGCCGACGCGTTCGCCGCCGTGTACACCGACGACGTCACCGTGGCGATGCCCGGGGTGTTCAACAAGGGGCGCACGGCCGTACGTGAGCACATGGCCGCCGGGTTCGCCGGACCGCTGAAGGGTTCGCGCGGTGTCGACCAGCCCCTGGACATCCGGGTGTGGGGCGACACCGCCATCGTCGTCAGCAGGGCCGGGATCGTGCTGGCCGGCGAGACCGAGGTATCGGACGACCGGGAGGTCCGCGCCACCTGGGTCCTCATCCGTGCGGACGGCCAGTGGAAGGTCGCGGCCTACACCAACACCCCCGCGAACCGATGACCACGCTCACCAACGTCAGCACCGGCACCGGCGCATCGGCCATCGTGCGCCGGCGGCCGATGCTGGCCGTCCTGCTGCTCGGGCAGTTCATGGGCCTGCTCGACGTGTTCGTCGTCAACGTGGCCATGCCGGTGATCGGCGTCGAACTGCCCGCGTCCGGCAGCTCGCTGCAACTGGTCGTCGGCGGGTACACCGCCGCTTACGCGATGTCGCTGGTCACCGCCGCGCGGCTGGGCGAGATCTTCGGCCATCGGCGGATGTACCTGATCGGCGTCATCATGTTCACCGCCGCGTCGCTGTGTTGCGGACTGGCACCCGGCAGCCTGGCGCTGATCGCCTCTCGGATCGTCCAGGGCGCCGGCGCGGCCGTGATGGCACCACAGATCATGAGCATCATCCAGACCAGATTCGAAGGCCCCGAGCGAGCCAGAGCCCTGTCCGCGTACGGGGTGGTCCTCTCCATCGGCGCCGTCGCCGGACTGATCGCCGGTGGCCTGCTGGTCAACGCCGACCTCTTCGGCACCGGCTGGCGCCCGGCCTTTCTGGTCAACGTCCCCATCGGCATCCTGCTCGCCGTCCTGGTTCCGCGTCTGGTCCCCGCCGACCGGCCGGCGCGGCGCCGCGGGCTCGACCTCCTCGGACTGCTCATCGTCGCGCCGGCGGTGTTCCTGGTGGTCCTGCCGCTCGTCCTCGGACGGGAGCTGGGCTGGCCCGCCTGGACCTTCGTCGCCATCGGCGCGGGTCTCGTCCTCGCAGGCCTGTTCGCCCCCGTCCAGCGACGGGTCATGGCGCGCGGCGGCGACCCGCTGCTGGACCTCGGAGTCCTCCGCGCGCCCGGCCTTCGCGCCGGCGTAGCGACGTTGTCGGCGATGCAGGTGACTTACGGCGGGTTCCTGTTCGTCTTCACTCTGCACCTGGAGAACCGGCTCGGCGCCGGTCCACTGATGGCCGGCCTGACCTACCTGCCGATGTCAATAGCGTTCGGCCTGGTCGGATTCTGCTGGCGGCGACTGCCCCATCGCCTGCACTCCATGGTGACCCCGGCCGGTCTCGCCCTGTGCGCGCTGGCGTACTCGGCCATCGCCATCGACGGCGACCACAGCGGTCCGCTGACCTGGACCGCGTTGATCCTGACAGGAGTAGGCATGGGGCTGTCCGCCAGCCCACTGCTCACCCAGTCCTTGCGGCAGGTGCCCCACGGCCAGGCCGCCGACGCCAGCGGTCTGCTCGGCACCACCATGCAACTCGGGCAGGTCATCGGCGTCGCCGCCTTCGGGACCCTCTACCTCTCCCACGGCAACACCACCGCATTGCCCACCAGCACCCTGTGGATGGCGATCGTCAGCGTCGCCGGCGTCCTCGCCGCGACCAGACTCGCCCGAACACTCCAGTCATGATCGGTGCCGGCCGGTCGAACCATCAGCGCCGCGAGCGGCGGGGGCAGGCCTTCGCCCGGGTCAGCAGGGCGCGCATCTGCAGCACGCCGTGGGCCGGATTGCGCAGCGGGACGGGGAACGGCAGGCGCACGTCGTGGTACCCGCTCGCCCGGCTGAGGCGCAGGACGATGCCGTAGCGGTCGACCCGCAACGGGTCCACGCGGGTCACGCCGAGCAGCGACCGGTGGTCGACCAGCTGGGCCAGCAGCTCGACGGCGTCCCCGTGGGCGCCGGCGAGGTGGGTGAGCAGCTCCGCCTCGGTCGCCGCGAGCGGGTCGGGTTCGGCGGCGGTCAGCTCGTCCACCTCCAGCTCGAACCGCCGCCCGTCGTGCCCGAGCTCGGCGGTCACCGTCTCGAAGCACAGCGCCTCCGCGTTCGCGCGCTGCCCGTCGACGCTCAGCCATCCGCCCAGCAGCACGCGCGCGCGGATCCGGTCGGGCACCGACACCGGCGCGACGTCGATGAACTCCAGCGAGGCCGCCAGGTCACCGCCCGGCGCCCGGGCGACCTCCGCGCCCACGTGGCTGCCGGCCGGCACGTTGAGCAGCAGGCGGCCGGGGGCCTCCAGCGAGTGCAGGCCGACGAGGTCGACGCGGTGCGCCTCGGTCGTCAGGGTCAGGGACCGGGCCGCGGCGAGCACGGAGCGGACCAGCTCGGCGGGGGTCGGCTCCGCGACGGGCGCGGTGGGGTGATCGGTGGCGGACATCCAGCCTCCCTAAGTAAGGTAAGCCTAACCTTAGTCACCGAAGGGACGTCCGTGAACAGCTCACGCCCGAAAACCAAACGCTCCCGCGCCCTGGGGATCCCGCTCACGCCCAAGTGCGTCCGCTACTTCGAGCGCCGCCCGTACCCGCCCGGCCAGGTTCGCCCGCACGATCTACCAGGCCCGGCAGTTCGTCTCCCACCGGCACATCCTGGTGAACGGCGAGCGCGTCAACGTGCCCTCCTATCGCGTACGGCCCGGCTCGGTGATCAGCGTGGCCGAGCGCAGCCGGGCGATGCCGCCCTTCCGGGAGGCCGCGGCGGGCGCGCACGCGCCGGAACGCCTCCCGGACTACCTCCAGGCCGACCATCCCCGGTTGGCCGCCCGGTTCGTACGCCTCCCGGAGCGGCACGAGATCCCGGTACGGTGCGACGTCCAGCTCGTCGTGGAGTACTACTCACGCTGACCGAGGACCTCGGGCACGGGGGCGCCCAGGCGCTCCAGGAGGGCGGCGAGCCGGTGGTCCAGCTCGACCCCGACCGCGGCGATCGCCGCGTCGCCGAAGCTCGCGAACCGCGTGCTCGGCTGGTCCACCGCGAACCACGTCCGGCCATCGGCGTCCTCGTAGATCGCGGTGCGCAGCGGGGCGTACAGCATGACGGCCGGGTCCCGGGTGAACATCCGCTGCGCGGTCGTGTGGTCGCCCATGAGGTACTCCACGCAGTTCCACCGGTCGCCGGCGAGGTTCATGAGCGGGGTGACGTCAAAGCCCCAGTAGCGGAGGAACCCGTGCGGCGCGCTCTCCTCGGTGGCCCGCCGGACGGTCTCCCACGGCGCGCCGGCCCGCTGGAGTTCGGCGAACCGATCGGCGTCGAACGCCGGCACCGCCCGCTCGTACCGTCGGCGGAACTCCCCGTAGGGCACGCCGGCGGCGACCTCCAGTCGGTTCACCTCGTGGGTGACGCTCCGGATCACAGCACGGGTCATACCCCGGTCGCACGGCCCCCGCCCACGTCAGCGCGCCGGGACGGACCAGCAACGGGTCAGGAATCACTTCACAACTTTAATCAAGCCAATAAAGAAGCGATTAACCAGCGAGTTCGATCTCTTGACGGGTCTGTTTTCCCCTTGTTTAATCACGCCATGAATTAAGCCCCAGACCGTGTGGAGACCCCAGGCCCCGCCAGAGCCGCCCGGTCTCCACTCCCCCTCAGGAGACGATCCATGAGATCTCTGCCCCGTCCCCGCGTGGCCACGGTCCTCTGGGCCATGGTCGTCGCACTCACCGTCATGTTCGTCGCCCCGCCGCGGGCCGCCCACGCGGCGGACACCCTGCTCTCGCAGGGCCGGCCCGCCACCGCCTCCTCCACCGAGAACGCCGGCACCCCCGCCTCCGCCGCGGTGGACGGCGACACCGGCACCCGCTGGTCCAGCGCCTTCAGCGATCCCCAGTGGCTCCAGGTCGACCTCGGCGCCTCCGCCACCATCAGCCAGGTCGTGCTCAACTGGGAGGCCGCGTACGCCACCGCGTACCAGATCCAGGTGTCGGCGGACGGCTCCAGCTGGAGCACCGTCTACTCCACCACCACCGGCGCCGGCGGCACGCAGACGCTGACCGTCAGCGGCACCGGCCGCTACGTCCGGATGTACGGCACCGCACGGCACACCCAGTACGGCTACTCGCTGTGGGAGTTCCAGGTGTACGGCTCCACCGGCGGCGGCACGCCCCCGCCCGCCGGCGGTGGAGACCTCGGGCCGAACGTCAAGGTCTTCGACCCGTCGATGTCGAGCAGCAGCGTCCAGAGCCAGCTCGACTCGGTCTTCAGCCAGCAGGAGAGCAACCAGTTCGGCTCACAGCGGTACGCGCTGCTGTTCAAGCCGGGCAGCTACAACGTCAACGCCAACATCGGCTTCTACACCTCGATCGCCGGTCTGGGCCGCAACGTCGACGACGTGACCATCAACGGCGGAGTCACCGTCGACGCCGGCTGGTTCAACGGCAACGCCACCCAGAATTTCTGGCGTTCGGCGGAGAACCTGTCGATCACCCCGTCCGGCGGGTACGACCGCTGGGCGGTCGCGCAGGCGGCGCCGTTCCGCCGCGTCCACGTCCGCGGTGACCTCAACCTCTCCCCGACCGGGTACGGCTGGGCCAGTGGCGGGTACATCGCCGACTCCAAGATCGACGGCACCGTCCAGCCGTACTCCCAGCAGCAGTGGCTCACGCGCGACAGCCAGATCGGCGGCAACCTCAACGGTGTCTGGAACATGGTGTTCTCCGGGGTGGTCGGCGCGCCCGCGCAGAGCTTCCCCAACCCGCCGTACACCGTCCTGGCCAACAGCCCGGTGACCCGGGAGAAGCCCTACCTGTACGTCGACGGCGCGGGCAACTACAACGTGCTCGTGCCGAGCCTGCGGACCAACTCGCGCGGCACCACCTGGGCGAGCGGCTCGACCCCGGGCACGTCGATCCCGCTGAGCCAGTTCTACGTTGCCCATCCCGGTGACAGCGCCGCCACCATCAACGCCGCGCTGAGCTCCGGGCTGAACCTGCTGTTCACGCCCGGCGTCTACCACGTCAGCCAGTCGATCAACGTGACCCGCGCCAACACCGTCGTCCTGGGCCTCGGCTACGCGACGATCGTGCCGGACGGCGGGGCGACCCCCATGACGGTCGCCGACGTCGACGGCGTGAAGATCGCCGGGCTGCTGTTCGACGCCGGGACGACCAACTCGCCGGTGCTGCTCCAGGTCGGCCCGAGCGGCTCGTCGGCGAGCCACGCGAGCAACCCGACCTCGATCCAGGACGTCTTCTTCCGCATCGGCGGCGCCGGGGCGGGCAAGGCGACCAACAGCCTGGTCGTGAACAGCGCCAACACGATCATCGACCACATCTGGGCCTGGCGCGCCGACCACGGCTCGGGCGTCGGCTGGACCACCAACACCGCCGACACCGGCCTCATCGTGAACGGCGCGAACGTCACGGCGTACGGCCTGTTCGTCGAGCACTACCAGAAGTACAACGTCATCTGGAACGGCCAGGGCGGCAAGACGATCTTCTTCCAGAACGAGCTGCCGTACGACCCGCCGAACCAGGCCGCCTACATGAACGGGAGCACGCGCGGCTACGCCGCCTACAAGGTGGCCGACAACGTCACCAGCCATGAGGGCTGGGGCCTGGGCAGCTACTGCTACTTCAACGTCGATCCGTCGATCGTCGACGAGCACGGCTTCGAGGTGCCGAACAACTCGGGAGTGAAGTTCCACGACCTGCTCACGGTGTCGCTCGGCGGCAACGGAGTCATCAACCACGTGATCAACAGCACCGGTGCCGCCGCGCAGGGCACCGACACGGTGCCGGTGGACATCACCAGCTACCCGTGATCGCGGCGTCGGCCGCGCCGCAGGGCCCGGCCGGCGTGTTTCAATGAGCGCGAACCGGTCGGCCCGTGCCCACCATGGCTGGGTGCGGGCCGACCGGTTCCCGGCCTCAGCCCCAGGCCAGGAACCGGTAGTGCAGCCCGGTCGACGATTCCTGCCACGCCCCGACGGAGTCCGGCGGGCGCCCCACGTCCGGTGCGTGCGTGTCACCTTCGAAGGACTCCCGGATCTCGGTGACCACGATCCGGTCCGCGAACGGCAGCGCCGCCCGGTACACCGCGGTGCCGCCCATCACCCACACGTCACCGGACACCGCGGCGAGCGCCTGCGGCAGGTCGGGGAACGTCTCCACGCCCTCCTGCGGCGTGCGCGACAGCACGAGATTGCGCCGGCCCGGCAGCGGCCGGAACCGCGGCGGGAGCGACTCCCAGGTGCGGCGGCCCATGAGCACGGCCGCGCCCGCGGTCAGGGAGCGGAAGTGCTTCTGGTCCTCCGGCAGGCGCCACGGCAGCGTGCCGTCGCGGCCGATGACGCCGTTCGCCGACTGCGCCCAGACGAGCCCGATCACACCGCCACCGGTGCCTTGATGCCGGGGTGCGGGTCGTAGCCGTCGAGCGCGATGTGCTCGTAGGTGTAGTCGAACAGGCTGTCCGCCGGCTTCAGGCCCAGCGTGGGGAACGGCCGCGCCTCGCGGGCGAGCTGCGTGCGGACCTGGTCCTCGTGGTTGTCGTAGATGTGACAGTCGCCCCCGGTCCAGACGAAGTCACCGACGCCGAGGCCCACCTGCTCGGCGATCATGTGCGTCAGCAGCGCGTAGCTCGCGATGTTGAACGGCACGCCGAGGAACAGGTCCGCGCTGCGCTGGTACAGCTGGCAGGAGAGCCGGCCGTCGGCGACGTAGAACTGGAAGAACGCGTGGCACGGCGGCAGCGCCATTCGCGGGATGTCGGCGACGTTCCACGCGGACACGATGATCCGCCGGGAGTCGGGGTTCTCGCGCAGCGTGCGGAGCACCTCGCCGATCTGGTCGACGTGCCCGCCGTCGGGCGTCGGCCACGACCGCCACTGCACGCCGTAGACCGGGCCGAGGTCACCGTCCGGCGCGGCCCACTCGTCCCAGATCGTCACGCCGTTCTCCCGCAGCCACGTGACGTTCGCGTCGCCGCGCAGGAACCACAGCAGCTCGTACGCGATCGAGCGGAAGTGGACCTTCTTGGTCGTGATCAGCGGGAAGCCGTCGGACAGCCGGTAGCGCAGCTGGTGCCCGAAGATCGACCGGGTGCCCGTACCGGTGCGGTCCTCCTTGCGGGCGCCCGTGTCGAGCACGTGGCGGAGCAGGTCTTCGTACTGGGTGTCCGGCATGCCCGTGACCTTAGTGCCCCCGCCGTACCGGGAGGGTCGCCAGCCGGTTGATGATCAGGGACGGCAGCCGTTCCAGCGACTCGGCGGGCACCGCGAGCGTGAGGTCGCCGAACCGGCGCAGCAGCGCGGCCAGCGCGATCCGGGTCTCCAGCCGGGCCAGCGGGGCGCCCAGACAGTGGTGGACGCCGTGGCCGAACGCCAGGTGGCCGCCGGCGTCGCGGGTCAGGTCGAGGACGCCGGGGTCGGGGAAGCGCGCCGGGTCGCGGTTGACCGCCAGCAGCGCGACGACGATGTTCTCCCCCGCCGGGATCCGCCGCCCGGCCACCTCGATCGGCTCGGCGGTGATGGCCGGGATCGGCACCTGTGCCGGAGAGTCGTAGCGCAGCAGCTCCTCGACCGCGGCGGGCAGCCGCTCCGGCTCGGCCCGCAGTAGCGCGAGCTGGGCGGGATCGGCGAACAGGGCGTTCATCCCGTTGGCGATGAGGTTGACGGTCGTCTCGTGCCCGGCGAGCAGGAGCAGGTGGACCATCGAGGTCAGTTCGTCCTCGGTCAGCCGGTCCTCGCCGTCGCGGACCGCGATCAGCGCGGACAGCAGGTCGTCGGCCGGGTCGCGGCGCTTGTCCGCCAGCAGCCCGCGCAGGAACGCCACCATCTCCTCCGACGCGCGGTGGTAGGCCTCGTACCCGGCGAACCGGCCCGCCAGCAGCGGCCCGGCCCACGCGCGCACGTCTTCCCGCGATCCGGGCGGCACGCCGAGCAGCTCGCAGATCACCGTGATGGCCAGCGGCGCGGCGAACGCGGTGATCAGGTCCGCCTCGCCCTCCGCCTTCAGCGTCTCCTCCAGCCCGTCGAGCAGTTCGTCGCAGATCCGCTCGATGCGCGGCGCCAGCGCCTCGACCCGCCGCCGGGTGAAGGCGGCCGACACCAGGCGCCGCAGCCGTGTGTGCTCGGGCGGGTCGGTGTTCAGCATGTGGGAGTCCAGCGCCGTCACCAGCTCGGCCGGCAGCTCGGCCCCGTACGGCGAGGTGGACGCGCCGCTCTTGACCACCCGCGGGTCGGTCAGCACGGCCCTGGCCTCGGCGTGACCGGTCACGACCCAGGCGTCCGCGCCGGTCGCGAGCCTCAGGTGGTGCACCGGGCCGGCCGCGGCCAGCTCGGCGAGCGCCCGGTGCCGCGCACCGTCGCGTACGGCGATGAAAGGGTCGTCAGCGGTCGTCATGCGGCGATCCTGCCATGATCCTTCCGGAACTCGCAGCCGTCAGTGGGTCACGTAGGGGGTCAGGGCGTCACGGATCTGGCGGATGTACGGGGTGCCCTCCCGCACGCTGCCACGGGGGTCGTTCGCGTGGACGACCGTCGCCGGTGAGCAGGGGTCGCCGTTCTCGTCCTCGTCCGCGCCGAACCGGTCGCCGGAGAACCGCGCGGTGGCGACGCGTGCGCCGGTGCGGGCCGCGTACAAGGTGACGCGGAACTCCGTTTTGTACAGGTCGACGGAGTAGTTGCCCGTGGGCCCGCCGGGGCCTCCGAGCGGGCCGTCGATGGGCCCGGACTGCGCGGTGTAGTCGCAGCGCTTCACGAACGCGCCCCGGCCGGCGGTGTCGACGCACGCGACGAGCTGGACCTTCGCGGGATCGGCCGGATCCCAGACGTCGAGCGCCCCGGCGCCGAACGCCTCCGGATGGTCCTCACGCACGTTCCAGTAGCCGTACACGAAGACCGGGTGCGGTTGCGTCGCGGAACGCGCCGCCGCCTGCTTGAAGCCGTGCGGCTTGTCGCACATGGCGCGGTAGCGGGAGACCGTGAACGTCTCGTCGTCGTGGAACAGCGCGAAGGCGCCGCCGCCGAGGACGACGACTCCGGCGAGCACACCCGCCACGATCGTCAACCGTCTCACCCGTTTGATCCTTCCGCCCGGCCCACCCCCACCCGACCGTACGGCAGAGCCGCCGTGCGTCAAGTGCCCGTCGCCCGGCCGGGCGACGGTCATCGTGCGGCCGGGGCCGACTCTCGTCCACGGCCGCCCCGGCTGAGGAAGTCGGCGAGCGGCAGCGTCGCGGCGCCCACCGTGACGGCGTCCGGGCCGAGCCGGCCCAGCTCGATCGTGGTGCGTTCGACCGGGTGGCGCAGGGCGTACGCGCCGGCCGCCCGGCGCACGGCGGGCAGGGCGTGCCGCCCGAGCATGAGACCCGCCCACCCGCTGATGATGATCCGCTCGGGGTTGAAGAGGTTCACCAGGTCGGCGATGCCGGCGCCCAGGTACTCGGCGGTCTCCTCCAGCAGCGCGGCGGCCTTCTCGTCCACGGCGCCCCGGTCGCCCTCGTCGGCGGGCGCGGCGGACGCGAGGAACGCGGCGAGCGCGGTCTCCTCGTCGGCGTCACCCGGATCGCCGCCGATCTCTGCCCAGCGTTCCAGGACGGCCTCGGCGGAGGCGTACGCCTCCAGGCAGCCCCGCGCGCCGCAGCGGCACGCCCGGCCGCGCACCTGCATCGTCGTGTGGCCCCACTCGCCCGCGCTGCTGTGCGCGCCGCCGTACAGGACGCCGTCGGTGATGATGCACGCGCCGACGCCGGAGCCGATCAGCGCGATCACCGCGTGACGCGCTCCCCGGCCCGCGCCGAACCACATCTCCGCCTGGCCGAGGGTCTTCGCGCCGTTGTCGATGAACAGCGGCACCTCCGGCGGCAGGGCGGCGGCGTCGCGCAGCAGCGACTCGATCGGCACGGCGTCCCAGCCGACGGTCTGCCCGTGCACGACCGCGCCGCCGGGCGAACTGCGGTCGACGATGCCGGGCACGCCCACGCCGACGCCGAGCAGCGACTCGGGCGCGACGTCCGCCTCGCGCAGCACGTCGGCCACCGCGTCGCGGATGAACCCGACGATCCGGTCGACGTCGTACCCGCGCGCGGCGAGCGGCCGCTCGGCGCGCGCCAGCTCGGTCAGCGCGAGGTCGAACAGCTCCACGCGCACCCGCGTCTCACCGACGTCGACGCCGATCAGGTAAGCGCTGCGGCGCGCGACGCGCAGCAGAGTGCGGGGGCGGCCTCCGTCCGAGCCGACCGAGCCGGCCTCCTCCAGCAGCCCGTCGGCGGTGAGCTCCGCGACGACGTTGCTGATCGAACCGGAGCTGAGCCCGGTGGCCGGTGCCAGTTCCTGCCGGCTGAGCGGCCCGTCGAAGTAGAGCTTGCGCAGCACGGCCGAGCGGTTGGTGCGGCGCAGATCGCGCACCGTCCGCTTCTCTCGATCCCTCATCACGGCCATCCTCCCCGATGACGCAACCTACCGCCCCCAAAGTCTTGACGAGGATCTTCTCTCACGTCTTAACTCATAACCTAAATTAACTTCCCCGCCGAAGTCGCCTCCGGAGAGGGCCCCGACCATGCGCAGGACCCGGATCACCGCTGCGATAGCAGCCATCACCGTCGCCACCGCCGCCCTGACCGCATGTGGCGGCGGCACCGCCACCGGCAACGGCGGTAACAAGAGTCCCAAGACGCTCACCTACTGGGCGAGCAACCAGGGCAAGAACCTCGACGATGACAAGCAGAAGCTCACGCCCGAACTGCAGAAGTTCGAGAAGCAGACGGGGATCCACGTCAAGCTCGAAGTGGTCGGCTGGCCGGATCTGCTCAACCGCATCCTGACCGCCGCCTCCTCGGGCCAGGGCCCCGACGTCCTCAACATCGGCAACACCTGGTCGGCGTCGCTACAGGCCACGGGCGCGCTGCTGCCCTTCGACGACGGCAACTTCAATGCCATCGGCGGCAAGCAGCGGTTCGTGGCCTCCGCGCTCGGCTCGACCGGCGCGGCCGGCAAGGACCCGGCGGCCGTGCCGCTCTACTCCCTCGCCTACGGCCTCTACTACAACAAGAAGCTCTTCAAGGACGCCGGCATCGCGAACCCGCCGGCCACCTGGTCCGAGCTGATCACCGACGGCAAGAAGCTGACCGGCGGCGGAAAGTACGGCCTGGCCATCGAGGGCGCGAACAACGCCGAGAACATCCACCACGCGTACATCTTCGCCAAACAGCACGGCGGGGACTTCTTCGACGCCGCCGGCAACCCGACCTTCACCTCCCCCGGTGCCGTCGCGGGCGTCAAGCAGTTCGTCGACTTCATGGCCAGCGACAAGATCACCGCGGCGGGCGACGCCGAGTACGCGCAGAACCAGTCGCTGGAGGACTTCGCCAAGGGCAAGGCCGGGATGCTGCTCTGGCAGGCCGCGGGCGTCCAGCTCGCGCAGCGCGGCATGAAGGCGGACGACTGGGGCATCGCCCCGGTGCCCGTGCAGTCCGGCGCGCCGGGCCAGGGCACCCAGGTCGACACGATGGTCGCCGGCATCAACCTCGCCGTCTTCAAGAACACCCAGAACCGCGACGGCGCGCTGAAGTTCGTCAAGTTCATGACGAGCGACGAGGAGCAGAAGATCCTCAACGGCAAGTACGGCTCGATCCCGCCGGTGACCTCCGCGCAGTCGGACCCGCAGTTCTCCAACCCGGAGCAGACCGTCCTGCGTCAGGGTCTCGCCAAGAGCGCCGTGGCGCTCCCCCAGGTGGCGAAGGAGTCGCAGTTCGAGGACGTGGTCGGCCCCGCGCTGAAGGACCTGTTCGCCGACGCCGCGGCCGGCCGGCCGGTCACCGACGACTCGGTCCGCAAGCGCCTTGAGAAGGCCCAGCAGCAGATGGCGGGCTGAGGTCGCCCCATGGCCGCGACCACCAGCGCGACCGCGCCGAGCCGGGAGGACGGTTCTCTTCCCGGCTCGGCGCGGGGGCGCAAGAAACCTCGGCGGAGCTACTCGGTCGGCCGGGGCGCCGTTCCGTACCTGCTCGTGCTGCCCGCCATCCTCATGGAGCTGCTGATCCACCTGGTGCCGATGGTCGTCGGCGTCGTGATGAGCTTCAAGGAACTCACCCAGTTCTACATCCGCAACTGGGGACAGGCGCCCGGGGCGGGCCTGCGCAACTACCGCGTCGTCGTCGACGTCAACGGCGCGGTCGGCAGCGCACTGCTGCACTCCTTCCTCATCACCTGCGCGTTCGCCGTGCTCGCCGTCGGGTTCTCCTGGCTGCTCGGGATCACGGGGGCGATCCTGATGCAGGACACCTTCCGCGGGCGGGGCTTCCTCCGCGCGCTGTTCATGACGCCGTACGCGCTGCCCGTCTACGCGTCCGTCATCATCTGGGCGTTCATGCTCCAGCACGACAACGGCCTGGTGAACCACGTGCTGCACGACCAGCTGCACCTGACCTCCAAGCCGGCGTTCTGGCTGATCGGCGGCAACAGCTTCATCTCCGTGGTCGTCGTCTCGGTCTGGCGCAACTGGCCGTTCGCGCTGCTCGTGATCATGGCCGGCCTGCAGAACATCCCCGACGAGCTGTACGAGGCCTCCGCGATCGACGGCGCCGGTATCTGGCAGCAGATCCGGCGGATCACCATGCCGTCCCTGCGCCCGATCAACCGCGTGCTCGTCCTCGTGCTGTTCCTGTGGACGTTCAACGACTTCAACGTGCCGTACGTGCTGTTCGGCCAGTCGGCGCCCCCGGCGGGCGACCTGATCTCCGTGCACATCTACCAGGCGTCGTTCCACACCTGGAACTTCGGCTCCGGCTCGGCGATGTCCGTGCTGATGCTGCTCTTCCTCCTCGTGGTGACCGCGGCGTACCTGGCCGTCACCTCCCTGAGCAACCGGAGGAGCAATGCCTAGCGCGTACCGGTCGCCGACCGCCCGGCCGATGTCGTTCGTGTGGACCCGGCGGATCGTGCTGACCCTGATGGGGCTCTTCGCCGCCGTGCCGGTCTACGTCATGATCAGCACGTCGCTGAAGCCGCTGCAGGACGTCACTGACAAGTTCCGCTGGTTCCCCGGCCGCCTCACGCTCCGCCCGTACGTGGACATCTGGCACACCGTGCCGCTCGCGCACTACTTCGTGAACTCCACGATCGTCTCCGCGGCGGCGACCGGCCTGTCGGTGCTCATCGCGATCTTCGCGGCGTACGCGGTGAGCCGCTACCGGTTCAAGGGCAAGCGGATCTTCACGATCACGGTGCTGTCCACCCAGATGTTCCCCGGCATCCTGTTCCTGCTGCCGCTGTTCCTGATCTTCGTCAACATCGGGAACGTCACCGGCATCGCCCTGTACGGCTCGCGGGGCGGGCTCATCATCACCTACCTGACCTTCTCCCTGCCGTTCTCCATCTGGATGCTCGCCGGGTACATGGAGTCGATCCCGCGCGGCCTGGACGAGGCGGCGATGGTCGACGGGTGCGGGCCGCTCGGCGCGCTGTTCCGCGTCGTCATCCCGGCCGCCGTTCCCGGCATCGTCGCCGTCGCCGTCTACGCCTTCATGACGGCGTGGAGCGAGGTGCTGTTCGCCTCCGTCATGACCAACGACGTCACCCGGACCCTCGCCGTGGGCCTCCGCGGCTACTCCACCCAGTACGACGTCTACTGGAACCAGGTCATGGCCGCCTCGCTGGTCGTCAGCGTGCCGGTCGTCGCCGGGTTCCTGCTCCTTCAGCGCTACCTCGTCACCGGCCTCACCGCCGGGGCCGTCAAGTGACCCACACAGAAGGGCAGTCCGTGCACGACCTCACCTCTCTCCCGGCCGACTTCGTCTGGGGCACGGCCACCGCCGCGTACCAGGTCGAAGGCGCCGTCGCGGAGGACGGCCGATCGCCGTCCATCTGGGACACGTTCTCCCACACCCCCGGCAAGATCGACGGGAACGACAACGGCGACGTCGCCTGTGACCACTACCACCGCTGGCCCGAGGACATCGAGCTCATGAAGCGGCTCGGCGTGAACGCCTACCGCTTCTCGATCGCCTGGCCGCGCGTCGTGCCCGGCGGCGACGGCCCGGTCAACCCGGCCGGCCTCGCCTTCTACGACCGGCTCGTCGACGCGCTCCTCGAGGCCGGCATCACGCCCTACCCGACCCTGTACCACTGGGACCTGCCCCAGGTGCTCCAGGACCGCGGCGGCTGGCCCGCCCGCGACACCGCCGAGCACTTCGCCGCGTACGCCGCCCACGTCGCCGCCGCGCTCGGCGACCGGGTGACCCAGTGGACCACGCTGAACGAGCCGCTCTGCTCGGCGTGGATCGGCCACCTCGAGGGCACGATGGCGCCCGGCCTGTCGGACATCGCGGTCGCCGTGCCGGCGTCGTACCACCTGCTCCTGGGCCACGGCCTGGCCACCCAGGCGATCCGCGCGGCCGTACCGCACGCGCAGGTCGGCATCGTGAACAACCTCGGGTACGCCGAACCGGCCAGCGACTCCGAGGCCGACGTCGCGGCGGCCCGCCGCGCCGACGGGCACTCGGTCCGCTGGTGGCTCGACCCGGTCCACGGCCGCGGCTTCCCGGCGGACATGGTCGAGGTCTACGGCGTCGATCTGCCCGAACGCCCCGGCGACCTGGAGACCATCGCCGCGCCGCTCGACTGGCTCGGGCTCAACTACTACTTCCCGACCACCATCGCCGACGACCCGTCCGGACCCCCGCCGTTCACCCGGGAGGTGCACCGGCCGGACGTCCGCCGCACGGCGATGGACTGGGAGATCCGCGACGAGGGGCTGGAGCGGCTGCTCATGCGGCTGACCGATGACTACGGCGCCTCACGGATCCACGTGACGGAGAACGGCTCCGCCTGGCCCGACGTGGTCGGCCCGGACGGACAGGTCGACGACCCGGAGCGGATCCGGTACCTGGAGGAACATCTGGCCGCCTGCGTCCGCGCGTCCCGCCGCGGCGCGCCGGTGGCCGGCTACTTCGTGTGGTCGCTGCTGGACAATTTCGAGTGGGCGTACGGGTACGACAAGCGCTTCGGGCTCGTGTACGTCGACTATGAGACGCAGCAGCGGATCATCAAGGGCAGCGGGCACCGGTACGGCGACCTCATCCGCACCCACCGCCGCGACGGCGAACGCGCCGCCTGACGCAGCCCTGCCCCCGGCGGCCTGGTCACGGGCCGCCGGCGGTACCGGCCGTTCACCTGGGCGGCTACCTTGAGCGCATGGAGGAGAACCGAGCACGACGGGTCGTGGACGCGCTGCGCGACCGGGGCATCAACGCGCATCTGCTCCGGGCCGGCGTCGGCCAGTTCGGCGTACGCGTGTCGCTGCCCGGCGGACGCGACGCCGAGTGGGACACCGACGGCACCGCCGGCCTGGAGGCACAGGTCATGCGCAACGGGATGCTCGTCGGCTTCGTACCGAAGATCGAGGGTTCGGCGGACTTCACGGAGGAGCAGGTCGTCGACGCCATCGCGCGGACCGACTACGACCAGCCGGTGGCGCGGCAACGCGAGACGGCACCCCCACCGTCCAAGCCCCTACCGCGCGAGGGTGGCGTGTTCCGCCGCTTCCTCGACGGCTTCCGTTATCGGTAGCCCGTCGTCTGCCCGCAGGGCGGGCTCGCCCCCCGCCCACCCGCACCGCCACCCGCCGAACCGCCACCACGCCAGGACGGCATGTCCCGCCACCTCCTCCACGGCTACCGCTACCGGTAGCCCGCCGTCTGCCCCGCGAGGCGGGCTCGGCTCCCGCCCACTCCCACCGCCACCCGCCGAACGCCACCACGCCAGGACGGCATGTCCCGCCACTTCCTCGACGGGCTACCGCTACCGGTACGTGTGCCCGCGGGGCGGGCTCGCCCACTCCCACCGCCACCCGCCGAACCGCCACCACGCCAGGACGGCATATCCCGCCACCTCCTCCACGGCTACCGCTGGCCGGTTCCGCGGATCGGCCCACCCCGCGGCCGGTAGGCCGTTCCGCGTGCCGCGCGTGTGGGGAATGCATGACTCTCACTGATCACGGCGCCATACCGGGGACCCGTTCTCTATGGTGTGCGCGCATGGTGGACATCGGGCGATCGGGCCGGGTCATCGCGGTCGTGGCCGTGGTCGGAGCTCTGGTGGCCGCGTCGGACGCCATCGCGGTGCGCCGGTACACGCGGACTGGCGACGGGATGCCCGGCGGATCAGGCTGGCGGACGACGCCCAGCGTGGCGTGCCGGAACGTGATGGGACGCCGCGACGTGTTCGGCGAGTTGTCGGGGATCACCGCGACGGGGCCGCACGACGCGTGGGCCGCCGGCTACTGCGGCACGACCGGAGCCCCCGGTGTGTGGGGGACGTACGTCGGCCTGATCGAACACTGGAACGGACGCCGGTGGCTGCGAGTCCCCACGCCGCGGGCACAGAGCTATACCTCGGTCGTGGCTGTCTCGCCGCGCGATGCGTGGGCGACGGCCGGTCCCTCGCACGCGCCGGGAATCTCTCCGCCTGCCGCGATCCACTGGGATGGACACCGCTGGTCGCCGGCGGCCGACGGCCTGCCGAGGAACGCCGCGTTCGAGGCCCTGGCCGTGACGTCGTCGGGGGTCTGGGGCGTCGCCGACACGGGCGACGCCTCCTCACCGTTCCTGGTCCGCCGGCAGGCGGGTTCGTGGTCACGGGTCACGGTGCCGGGACCGCCCATGGGGGACCTCGACTACTCGTCCGCCATGGGCGTGGATCCGGCCGGAGGGCTGTGGCTGGGCCTCCAGGGGACCCCGGACAGAGCCGAAATCGCGCACTACCAGGACGGGCGGTGGGCCCTCCTGCCCGTACCGCGGTCGAGAAGGTACAGCGATCTCACGGCGGTGGCCGTGACGAGTGACGGCACGTGCACGGTCACCACGGAGGAGTACGACAGCCAGGAAGACGCGTCGCACCGGACACTGGTACGCGCGTGGGATGGACGTCGCTGGACCCGACGGAGCACTCCCATGGGCTTCGACATCGACAAGGCGACCAGTGACGGCCATGGGGGCCTGTGGCTCTGGTCCTCCGACGGCCACAGCCTCATCCGCGGCGACAGCCGGCATTGGACGGGCGCGCCACAGCCCCTACGGGGTGCGACGACGAAGAACGGTGAGACGCCGACCGCCGAAGTCCCCGGCACGTCGACCCTCTGGAATGTGGGGGCGGACCACTTCCGCACCGTGCCCCGATCGACGTTCCCCTTCTCCGCGTGGGGCCAGCCGGTCATCAAGATATTTCGCCCGTAACCGTCGACCAACCGGCCTCACCCTCCGCCTGAGCCCGTCGCCTGGGACCCTCTCGCCCGGGGCCTCGCCCTGGGTCCTCCCATCCGCGGTTCCTCTCCCGCCGGAGCCCTTCCGCCGGAGCCCTTCCGCCGGAGCCCTTCCGCCGGAGCCCTTCCGCCGGAGCCCTCCCGCCGGAGCCCTTCCGCCGGAGCCCTTCCGCCGGAGCCCTTCCGCCGGAGCCCTTCCGCCGGAGCCCTTCCGCCGGAGCCCTCCCGCCGGAGCCCTCCCGCCGGAGCCCTCCCGCCCGGGGGACCATCCCACTTCCAGTGTCCAGCGTGGGGGCTTGTCGGCGGAAGGCGCTCCTATGGCTTGTGGATAACCATGAACGCCTTCCGCCGACCGCTGGTCGCCTCGCTCAGTTACCGGCGTACGGGTCGGGGCCGTCGGCCTTGACCACGTAGGTCTTGACGACCTTGTCGTGCAGGGCCTGCTTCTTGGAATCCCACAGGATCCACAGGTCGTCGAGGAGGCCGCCGAGTCCGCAGGTGACGTACGTGATGAGGTAGGTGAACAGCACACGCCAGGCGGCCGTGCCGTAGCCGATCGGGCCGCCGTCCTGTGCCCGGACGACCCGGATGCCCAGGGCCCGTTTGCCGATCGTCCGGCCCCACTTCCCGTGCTGCCACGTGAAGTAGATGATCGCGATGATCGCGGTGACGCCGTTCGCTGCCAGCCGGCTGCCGAGGTGTTTGTTGTCGTACATCGCACTCGCGCCGGCGAACGGTGCCGCGATGATCCAGCCGATCACGCTGTAGATGATTCCGTCGATGATCGCGGCGAACAGGCGCGACCAGCGGCCTGCGAGTTCCGCCGTGATTCCGGGCGGGGCCGACTGTCCGTACGGTTCCGCGATCGGCGGTGCGGCGGGGTACGGCTCCGCGGCCGGGGGTGGGGGCGCCGCGGAGGTGGTTTCCGGGGCTGGGTCGGGTGGCGGGGCGGCGCCTTCGGCGCCTGCTCGTTCCTCTGGGTGATCAGGCGGTTGCGTCATGTCAGAACAATAGACCCGATTTGCTAGAAATGGTCGAAATCGTTGTTGAACCGTTTCGTGTGCCTCCAGCCGAGGGGCGGCCGATTGCGCCGGAGTAACGTGCGGCGCATGAATTCGCCCGACCGGCTTCGATGGAACGCCAAGTACGCCGCGCGGACGACATCGTCCTTTTCCGTCCATCCCCTGGCCAGTCGCGCGCTGGCCCTGCCCCTGCCGGACGGTCCGGTGCTGGATCTGGCGTGCGGGATCTCGGGCGATCCGCTGTCGGCGGCGGAGGCCGGACGGGCGGTGACCGCGGTGGACGTCTCCGACGTCGCCCTCGAACGTCTCGACGCGGAGGTACGCCGGCGGGGCCTCGGGGACCGGATCACGCTCGTCCACGCCGACCTGCTCGAATGGCGTCCGCCCCGGTCGTCGTACGCGGCGGTGCGCTGCTTCGGCTACTGGGACCGGGAGCTCTTCGGCCCGGCCGCCGCCGCGGTACTCCCCGGCGGCGCGATCGCATGGGAGGCGTTCACCGAGGACGCCCGACGGCACCGCCCGCTGCCCGCGTCGTGGTGCCTGGCCCCGGGCGAGCCGGCCGCGCTGCTGCCGGAGGACTTCACCGTGCTCGACCTCACGGATGAACGGGGAAAACGCCGGATGCTGGCCCGCCGCGGCCCGACGCTTTAGACGGTCAGCCCTAGCCGGCTGTCGAGGTACGCCCGATTGAGAAAACACCGCATGGCCACTTTTCCCGACGTGCGAGTGACTCAGCGCGGGGAATGTCGGCGGGTGCTGGTGAAATGAAAGGCGTGACAGAGCATGACGAAAGGCAAGGGCTGTTCTGGGACGTACTCGCCGGGCGGGTCGCTCCCCCTCCTGCGGCCGAGACGCTCGGCTGGCAACTGGTCTCGGTGGACCCGGCGCGCGGCACCATCGAGGTGGCTTTCGAGGCGAGCGAGCGGTTCGTCAACCCGGCGGGCGTGATCCAGGGCGGCTTCCTCGCCGCGATGCTGGACGACACGCTGGGCCCGGCCCTGGTCGCAACGCTGCCGGAGGGCCAGTTCGCCCCCACCCTGGACCTGCACGTCCAGTTTCTGCGCCCGGCGCGCCCGGGCCGCCTGACCGGCCGCGGCCGCGTCGTCCAGCGAGGCAGGGAGGTGTGCTTCCTGTCCGGCGAACTCTCCACCCCCGATGGCAAGACGGTCGCCGTGGCCACCGCCACCGCCCGCATCCAGACCCTGCCCTGACAGCATCTCCGCCGGCCCCGACGCCCCCGGACGAACGCTCCCCACGGCGTCACCGCTTCCGGCCTAGCCTCGCCGGTCGTTGGGAGGTTCGGCGAGGCGGTTCTCCCAGGCCCAGGCGGCGATCTCCACTCGGTTGCGCAGGCCCAGCTTCGTCTGGACGCTGGCGACGTGGCCCTTGACGGTGCTCATGGAGATGAACAGCTCGGTGGCGATCTCCTGGTTGGTACGGCCTCTGGCGATGGCCCGGACGACCTCGGTCTCCCGGTCGGAGAGCCGGCTCGCGGTGTTGGAGACGCCCGGCGCCTTGACGGGGGCGAGATGCTTGAGGAGCCGTACCGTGATCGATGGGGAGATCAGGGCGTCTCCCGTGCCGGCGGCCCGTACCGCTTCGACGAGCAGGGTGGGACCGGCGTCCTTGAGGATGAAGCCGACGGCCCCGGCTCGCAGCGCCCCGTACACGTATTCGTCGAGGTCGAAGGTCGTGACGATGACCACCCGGAGCGGGTCGTGGACGTCGGGACCGGCGAGGGCGCGGGTGACCTCGATGCCGTCGAGACGGGGCATCCGGATGTCGATGAGGCACACGTCGGGACGCAGGCGCCGGGCCAGGGCGATGGCCTCCGCACCGTCCGCGGCCTCCGCCACCACGGTGATGTCGGGCTGGTCTTGCAGGATGAGGCGTAGTCCGTTGCGGACCATCGCCTGATCGTCGGCGATCAGGACACGCACGGTCATGCCTTGCCAGGAGCGGGCAGTGCGGCGTGCACCGACCAGCCGACATCGGGGCGCGGGCCGGCGATGAGGGTGCCGCCGAGGGCCTCGACCCGTTCGCGCATCCCGACGAGACCGTACCCGCTGCCGTGATGGAACCGGGGCGAGGCGGCCGGGGGCGCGTCGTCGATGATCTCCACGGTGATGGCCCGTTCGTCGTGGGTGAGGGTCACGGTGGCCTGGCGCGTGCCGGATGCGTGACGCTTGATGTTGGTCAGGGCTTCGGTGACGATCCGGTGGATGGTGGTGGTCACCTCTGGCGGCCAGGTCGGATCGGGCGGGCCGTTCGGCAGATGGAGCCGCACCCTGGGGCCGTGCTGGGCGAAACGGTCGACGAGGTCTGTCAGCTGTTCCGGGGCGGGTGCGCGTCCGCCCGCGTCGTCGCCGTTGCGGAGCAGAGCGATGACCTGGCGCATGGAGGTGAGCGCGTCGTTCCCGGCGGACTCGATCTCCGCCAGGGTGGCGTCCAGTGTCTCGGTGTGCTTGCGGGCGGCGATACGGGCGCCCTGTGCCTGGAGCACGACGCCGGTGATGTGGTGCGCCGCCGAATCGTGCAGTTCCCTGGCCAGTTCCAGGCGCTCGTCCCGCCGTACCGCTTCGATGACGGCCCGGCGGCGGGCGTCGAGGAGGCGAAGCCACAGCCCGGCCGCGAACGCGGTGCCCCAGCCCAGTCCGAGGATGCCCATCACGGCGGAATGACCGCTCATCGCACCGATCGCCACCGCTCCCCCGCCGGCCACGATGAGCGCTGCCGACTGGAAGGGAAGCACCCGGATCGCGGAACCGACGAGGACGAACAGGGCCAGGCTGGCCGCGATGCCCGGCTGGCCGCGCAGATCCCAAAGCTCGGCGACCAGCTCGGCGGCTCCGGCGACGACGAGGCTCACCCCTGCCGTCCACACGTGGCTGCGCGCACGCAGGAGGGCGGCCGTGCACACCACCAGTCCGACGGCGCAGTCGAGCAGCCAGATCTGGTGGAGGACCGCGATGTTGTGGTCCTCCACGGCGAGCACGACGGCGAACACGACGGCGAGGCCGGTGTTGACCGCTGCCCCGCGCCATCTGGCGAGGCGATCCAGCAGGTTCACGCGGTTCAGGCTACGCAGACGGCGGGGCTCGGGACACCGGTCGAAAGTACTGTCCGGCCTGCGCGAACCGTACTTTCAGCCGGTACACGCTTCCGATCGGCATCGGCACAGTTGACCGCATGCTCTTCCGACCAACCACCCACAAGGAGCCGGCATGACCGCTGTCTTGCAGGCCCGGCACCTGGGCAAGAGATACCGGCGGCGCTGGGCGCTGTCGGAGTGCACCCTCGACGTCCCGGCCGGGCGCGTCGTCGGCCTGGTCGGCCCCAACGGCGCCGGGAAGACCACCCTGCTGAGCCTCGCCGGCGGCCTGCTGACACCGACGGCGGGCACGATCGAGGTGTGCGGCGGGCGGCCAGGCGCCGACCGGGCGCAGCTGGCCAGGGTCGGCTTCGTCGCCCAGAACACACCGACCTATGCCCGGCTGACCGTCGCCGACCACCTCAAGCTCGGCGCCAGGCTCAGCCCCCGATGGGACGCGGGGCTGGCACGACAGCGGATCCAGCGCCTCGGCCTGCGCTCCGACCAGCAGGCCGGGAGCCTGTCCGGCGGCCAGCGCGCTCAGCTGGCCTTGACCGTCGCCCTCGCCAAGCGGCCCGAGCTGCTCATCCTCGACGAGCCGGTCGCTGCACTCGATCCGCTCGCCCGCCGCGAGTTCCTGGAGGATTTGCGCGACGCGACCGCCGAGCAGGAGCTCAGTGTCGTGCACTCCTCCCACCTGGTCTCCGACATCGAGCGGGTCTGCGACCACCTCATCGTCCTCGTCGCCTCCCGCGTACGGCTGGCCGGTGACGTCCGTGAACTGCTGGCCACCCACCGTGTGGTGACCGCCCCGCGCCTGGACCCTGCCGCCCTTCCGGCTGGGCTGCACGTCGTCTCGGCCGACCACACCGACCGGCGGACCACGATGCTCGTCCGGTCCGACTCAGGGGTGGACGACCCCGCCTGGATGACCAGTCCGGTGAGTCTGGAAGATCTCACCCTGGCCTATATGAGCCAGTCCGTTCCCGTATCGGAGGCGCTCCGATGATCTGGCTGACCTGGCGCCAGTTCCGCACGCAGGCAACGGTGGCCTTCGGCGCCGTCGTCGTCATCCTCGCCGCCCTCGCGGCCACCGGCCCGCACCTTGCCCACCTGCAGCAGACCCGCGGTGACCGATTCCTCGACGGCATCGGCGGTCTCGAGACGAACCTCTACCTCGGCACCGTCCTCGCGCTGCTGGTCCTGCCCGCCCTCATCGGCATGTTCTGGGGTGCCCCGCTGGTCACCCGCGAGCTGGACGCCGGCACCCATCGGCTGGCTTGGACCATGACCACACGCACCCGCTGGCTGGTCGCCAAGCTCGGTCTCATCGGCTTGGCCGCCATGGCCGCCTCCGGGCTGCTCGGCCTCGCGGTGACCTGGTGGGCCGGTCCGATCGACAAGGCCATCGCGGCCAGAAACGGCGCTCCCGGGCCGGGGTTCCTCCTCTTCCCGAGGCTGGCCCCCGAGGTGTTCGACTCACGCGGCATCGTCCCCATCGGTTACGCCGCGTTCTTCTTCGTTCTCGGCGTCACGATCGGGATCCTCGTACGCCGCACCCTGCCCGCCATGGCGATCCTCGGCGTCCTGTTCGTCGCCATTCAGATCACCATGTCGATGGCGGTCCGGCCGCACCTCACCGCCCCTGAGCGCATCACCACGACGATCTCGAGCCACAACATGCTGAACATCAACATGTTCGATCACGTGACGGTCACCATCGACGAACCCGGCGCCTGGCTCGCCGCTCAGCAGACCGTCGACGCGGCCGGTCGCCCGGCCGCGGTGCCCTCCTGGTTCGTGGACTGCGTGGGCCGGTCGGAGCAGGAACGCCAGGCGTGCTTCGCCAAACTCGCTCACCTGGGCTACCGGCAACAGGTGACCTACCATCCCGCCGGCAGCTTCTGGAGCATTCAGCGAAACGAAACGGCCCTCTACCTCGGCCTGACTCTTCTGCTGGCCGGGTTCGGCGCCTGGTGGATCCGCCGCCTGTCCCGATGAGACACGGCACCGAGCTCGCATTTCACGCGATGGAGAGAGGACGACACGAGAAGATGCAACGAGACCGCGCGTCGACCGCCGACCATTCCGCTCACCGACCGCGCTCCGCCCGGCCTCGCGCGGTCGGCACCCGATCTCCGCGGCCGACCGCCGCGATATGGGCGCTCGGCCTGCTCGCCGTCGTGTCCCTATCCGTCGCCACGTCACAGCCAGGCGATGCAGCGACGCCGGCCACCGCCTCGACGTCGACCGCACCGCCGGTGCCAAAGCTGGACTGGAAGACCTGCGACGGGGACTTCCAGTGCGCGACGGCGCGGGTCCCCTTGGACTACCGGGACCCGCGCGGCAAGACGATCACCGTTGCCGTTGAGCGACACCGGGCGACCGACACCGCGCACCGCATCGGCTCACTGTTCGTCAACGGCGGTGGTCCCAGCGTGCAGCTGGCGGGCTTCACGGCCGGCTACGAGCAGCTTCCCGCAGCCTGGCGAGCCCGATACGACATCGTCGGGTTCGACCTGCGAGGGTTCGGCTCCAGCACCGCCGTGCGGTGCTTCCCGACCACCGAGGCGGAAGACGAGTTCCTGTCCGGCGCGCCGATCGGGTTCCCCGTCGGCGCGAAGGAGACCTCGGCCTGGATTCGCACGTGGACCGACTTCGACGCGCGATGCGCCGAGCTCAACGGCAGCCTGCTCCAACACACCAGCACGGCGGACGTGGCCCGCGACATGGACCTGCTACGCCAGGCCGTCGGTGACCCGAGGCTGAACTACATGGGCCTGTCCTACGGCACCATACTCGGCGCCACGTACGCCAACCTGTTCCCCGCCGAGGTCGGGCACATGGCGCTGGACGGGGTCCTCGACCCGGTCGCCTACACCAACGGGAAGGACGGACTGCCGACCTTTCTGAGCACAGGCAACGACCAGGCGTCCGCCGCGGTGTTCAAGGACTTTCTCGACCTGTGCGGCGAGGCGTCCACGACCGCGTGCGCGTTCTCCGCGGGCACTCCGGCCGCGACACACGCCAAATACGAGACGCTGCTGCGCCGCCTGCGTCGACATCCGGTGACCGTCGGCGACACGCAGAACTGCGGCTACGCCTGCGGGGTGCTCAGCATCCCCCTGGGCAGCGTGTCCCAGTGGGCGTTGGGCGCCGACCTGCTGCAACAGATGTGGGTGGCCTCATCGGGCGCACCGGCGGCCTCCTCCCCGTCCGCTCCGAAGCGGCAGGCCAGGGGATCCGGCGCCGACGCACCGTCGACGGCCGTCTACACCGGCAGGGAGCAGTTCCTGGCCATGGTCTGCTCCGACAGTCCCAACCCGCGTGACCCGAGCGCCTACACGAGCGCCGCGCGGCTGGCCTACGCCAGGTCGGGCCCGATGGGGCTCGATCCCGCCTGGAGCACAGAGCCGTGCGCGGGATGGCCGCAGGGCGAAGACCGGTACACGGGACCGTGGAACAAGCGCACGGCCAATCCCGTCCTCCTTCTCAACAACTCCAAGGACCCCGCCACCTCTTACAAGGGAGCGGTCGCCATGTCCCACGATCTGGCCCGTGCCCGCCTGCTGACCGTCGACGGGTACGGCCACACCGTCTTCTCGAACCCCAGTGCCTGCGCCATGGAGTACGAGACCCGCTACCTGCTGACCGGCGCCCTTCCTCCCACCGGCACCGTCTGCGAGCCGGACGCCACCCCATTCGCGGAAGCATCCGCCCCATGAAGCCGAGCCGCAGGCGACTCGCGGCCCCAGCCGCCACCGCATCGGGTCGGTCGTCGGTCCAGCCACGCCGCCGAAAAGCGCCATCGGCTCCTACCGACTCCCCCAAGCGCCGCCGGACCGTCCGCGGGTCAGCCGCCGGGCCGGAGCCAGGACTCCAGGCCATCGAGCAGGCGTTGCAGGCCGAATTCGAAGCCGTCCTCGCGCAGCCGCTCCAGGTCCGCGTCCTTGTTCTGCGACCACCACTTCGTGTAGCTCGGGTACTCCCCGGCGATGCGGTCGAAGTACGGCTCCAGCTGCTGGACCAGCTCGTTCGCGCCCTTGCCGGATCGGGTGGTCGCGGTGTGCATCGCCACGTCCATGACGGCCGAGCCGAGCGCGTGCGACATGAGCAGCGAGCTCGCATGGGCCAGTTCGAGGCCCGAAAAGCCGGCGGCGGTCAGCACGGCGATGAGCCGGTCGCTCAGCCGCATCGCCTGGGGGCCGATCGCGGGGTGGATTCCGTACAGGCCGGCCATCCAGGTGTGGCGGAGGATCACCGTCCGTACGCTCCGGACCGATTCCGCCACCGCGGACCGCCAGCCGGTGGCGGCCGGGTCGGGGAGCTCGACCTCGCCCATGGCCTCGTCCAGGGCTAGTTCGAGCAGTTCGTCCTTGTTCGCCACGTACCAGTAGACCGAGGTGGCGCCCGCGCCCAGCTTGGCGCCGAGCCGGCGCATGCTCAGGCCGCTGAGACCCTCGGCGTCCAGCAGCTCGATGGCGGCGCGCACGATGTGCTCCCGGCTCAACGTTGGCTGCTCGCTCCGGCGCGGCCGGGACGGTCGCACCCAGACCGAGGTGGAGATCGGGTCGGTGTCGCGTGGCATCGGACGCCTTTCGCACGAGAAACGCTCCATCGCAGGATATCGGCTCTCGCACACTGTTCGAGGACGGTAGTACGCTGTGCGACAGACTCGCACACCGTACGAACGGAGGACCCATGTCCACTCCCCCGACCCCGGAAGGCCCCGCGCCCTCGGCGGGCTCCGCGGGCGAGACGTCACCTCATCCGCGCCGATGGCTGATCCTCGGCGTCCTGTGCCTGAGCCTGCTCGTCGTCGTGATCGACAACACGGTCCTCAACGTCGCGATCCCCTCGCTCATCCGCGACCTGCACGCGAGCAACGCCGACATCCAGTGGGTCCTCGACGCGTACGTGCTGGTCCTCGCCGGGCTTCTCCTCACGGCGGGTTCCCTCTCCGACCGGTACGGCCGGCGCACCGGCCTGGTCATCGGGCTGATCCTCTTCGGCGGCGCGTCGGTCCCGGCGGCCTTCTCCGGTTCCTCCGGCCAGCTCATCGCCTCCCGGGCGCTGATGGGCGCGGGCGCGGCCTTCCTCATGCCGGGCACGTTGTCCATCCTCACGACGGTCTTCGACGACGAGGAGCGCAAGAAGGCCATCGCCATCTGGAGTTCGGTGCTCATGCTGGGCGCGCTCGGCGGTCCCGTCGTCGGCGGCCTGCTGCTGGACCACTTCTGGTGGGGATCGGTGTTCCTGCTGAACGTCCCGATCGCCGCGCTCGGCATCGTCGCGTCCCTGCTGCTCATCCCCGAGAGCCGCGGCCCGGCGGGCCGGCCCGACCTGCCCGGCGCGTTCCTGTCGACCGTCGGCATGACGGCGCTGGTCTGGGGCGTCATCGGCTCGGCGAAGGACGGCTGGTCGTCCGCGCAGACGATCGGCGGCTTCGTCGTCGCGGTCGTCGCGCTGGCGGCGTTCGCGGTCTGGCAGCGCGTCAGCCGGGCGCCGATGCTGCCGCTGGCCCTGTTCCGCGATCGCGACTTCAGCGGCGCCGGCCTGTCCGTCGTCCTGCTGTCGTTCGCGTCCGGCGGCCTGATGCTGGCGCTCACCCAGTTCCTGCAGTTCGTGCTGGGCTACAGCCCGATGAAGGCGGGGGTCTCGTTCATCCCGCTGCTGGTGACCGTGATCGCCTTCAACGGCATCGGCGTGGCCGTCGACAAGCGGTTCGGGGCCCGCGCGACGCTGGCCACCGGGCTGGTGCTGCTGGCCGCGGGCTTCGGCCTTCTCTCTCTGCTGTCGCGGGACGACGGCTACGGGACGCTCGTGATCGCCCTGATCGTCATGGGCGCCGGCAGCGGCACGGCGGGCCCCGCGGCGTACGCGACGCTGCTGGGCGCGCTGCCGAAGGACCGGGCGGGCGTCGGCTCGGCCGTCAACGACACGGTGTCGCAGATCGGCCAGGCGCTGAGCATCGCCGTGCTGGGCAGCGTGCTGACCGCCGCGTACGCGGCCAACATGCCGGACGACGTCACCGGCCCGGCCCGCCACTCGATCGGTGAGGCCCTCGCCGTCGCGGCCTCCCGGGGTGACGCGGCCCTCGCCTCGACGGCCAAGGGCGCTTTCGTGGACGCCATGACGACGATCTCCGTCGTCGGTGTGATCGCCGGCCTGGCCTCGGCGGTGGTCGCCGTACTGATGCTGCGGGCCCGCCCGCGGCGGCAGGCGTCCGCGCCCGTGACGGCCGAACCCAGCCACCGGTAGCACACGCCGAGTGGACAGCATCCGGTTTCGTCTGTCCGTACCGCCGGGCTTGGGGCCACGACATTCGGAAAGCGTGGAGCGCCTTTCCGAATGGCCGTTGCCCCAGCGCTTCTCCGCGATGCAGACCGCGTTGTTCCTGCAACTCGACGAACGCTTCCGAATCGCCGGCCGTTCGATCGAACCGACGGTGCGAGGTGAGCGGGCCTCTCGCGCACTCGTGCCGGGATTCGCTCACCACCGCGCTGCGGGCGGCGAGTCCGTCGTCCTGGCGCAATTACTGGTATCGGGTGCAGTGCCCGTCGCGGATCGCGCACTATGAGGCGCTCCGGCGGCTGAGCGGCGAACCGTTCACGGCGGATCAGACGCGGCGGTTCGACCCGTGGGCGGTGCCGGCCCGCTCCTGCGGCTGGTGGTGGCCGCGCGAACGCGTCTGCGTCGTCTCCGACCGCCCCGTCTCGCTCAGCACCGAGGTGTGGCAGGACAACGGGAACGTACGCCTGCACGACCCGGAAGGCCCCGCCGGCCGGGCGTCCGCTGGACGCCGGTGCCTCCGGAGGGGGTGGAACCGCTGCGCGGTACGGCCGGCGGCCATTCGCACACGCTGGTCGCCGCGCCGGGCACCTGCCGCTGGACCGGCATGGGGACCGACACGAACGGGCTGACTCTCGGCGCCTTCGAGGCCACCGCCCCGGTGTACCTGCTGCACGCGGAACACGGCGCGACAAGCTGCGCCCCCGGAAAGTACGCGGTTCGCCGCCAACGCGAGGTCGAGGGCCGCCGCGCCCGCCTGGTCGCCGACTGATCCGAGCGGTGGCCCGGGCCACGAGCGCTCGATGAGCTAGACGGTGGCGGAGCGGCGTACGGCGGGGATGACCATGGGAGTGTCGGTCTCCGGGTCGGGGATGACGCGGCACGGCAGGCCGAAGACCTCCTCCACCAGTTCCGCCGTCACGACCGTGGACGGGTCGCCCTCCGCGACCACCTCGCCGTCGCGCATCGCGATCAGGTGGGTCGCGTAGCGGGCCGCATGGTTCAGGTCGTGCAGGACGGCGACCAGCGTGCGGCCCTCCTCCTGGTGCAGCCGGGCGCACAGGTCCAGGACGTCGATCTGGTGGGCGATGTCGAGGAAGGTCGTCGGCTCGTCGAGCAGCAGCAGCGGCGTCTCCTGGGCGAGCGCCATCGCGATCCAGACGCGCTGCCGCTGGCCGCCGGAGAGTTCGTCCACGTACGCGCCGGCCAGGTCCGTGACGCCCGTCGCGGCCATCGCCTCCGTGACGACCCGTTCGTCCTCGCCGGACCACTGGCGCAACAGGCGCTGGTGCGGGTAGCGGCCGCGGGCGACCAGGTCGGCGACGGTGATGCCGTCCGGCGCGATCGGTGACTGCGGGAGCAGGCCCAGCGTACGGGCGACGGCACGCGTGGGCAGCGTGTGGATGTCGTTCCCGTCCAGGAGTACGGTGCCCGAGCGCGGCTTCAGCGTGCGCGCCAGGGCGCGCAGCAACGTCGACTTGCCGCAGGCGTTCGGGCCGACCACCACGGTGAACGACCGGTCGGGCACGGCCACGCTCAGTCCCTCGGCGACCGTGCGCCGCTCGTAGGCGAGCGTCAGGTCGTTCGCCCGCAGGCGTGTCATATCCGGCCCCTCCTTCGCTGGGTGGCGAGCAGCCACAGTAGATAGCCGCCGCCGAGTACACCGGTCAGCACGCCCACCGGGAGCTGGTGTCCCGGGATGATCCGCTGGCCGGCCAGGTCCGCGCCGGTGAGCAGCGCCGCGCCCATGCACAGGGAGGCGACGAGGTTCGGGCCCGGGTCGGCGGTGAGCCGCCGGGCGAGCTGCGGCGCGGTGAGCGCGACGAACGAGACCGGGCCGGCCGCGCCCGCGGCGAACGAGGCGAGTAGCACGGCCGCGGCCAGCAGCATCAGCCGCAGCCGCTCGACCCGCACGCCGAGGGCGTACGCCGTCTCGTCGCCCATCTCCAGCATGCGCAGGCCGCGCCCGCCGCCGAGTACGACCGGCGGCACGGTGACCGTCACCGCGACGAGCAGGGGCACCACGTCGTTCCAGCCGCGCCCGTTGAGGCTGCCGGTCAGCCAGAGCACGGCGCGGGTGGCGTCCGGGATGTCCGCGCGGGTCAGCAGGTAGCCGTTCACGCCGGTCAGGATGGCCGCGACGCCGATGCCGATGAGCACGAGCCGGTAGCCGTGCACGCCCTGCCGCCAGGAGAGGGCGTAGATCAGCACGCCGGTGGCCACACCGCCCGCCACCGCGCCGCCCATGAGCGCGACGCTGCCGCCGCCGGCCACCACGGTCACGAGCGCGCCCGCCGCCGCACCCTGGGTGAAGCCCAGCAGGTCGGGGCTGCCCAGCGGGTTGCGCACGAGCGACTGGAACAGGGCGCCGGAGAGTCCGAGGGCCGCCCCGGTCAGGAGGGCGGTGAGGACCCGGGGCAGGCGTACCTGCTCCACGATGAACGCGTCGGCGGCCGAGCCGTACCCGGCGAGCGTGCGCACCACCGCCGCCGGGCTCATGGGGTAGTCGCCGCTGCCGATCGCGACGACGGCGAACACGAGCGCGGCCAGCAGGCAGAGCGCGCCCACGGCCAGGGCGCGCGTCCGTACGCGCACCGACCATCCGCCGGGAGTCCGCAGGATCATGCGCGCGCCCACCGTCCGCGCCGGACCACGTGCAGGAAGAACGGGCCGCCGAGCACCGCGGTGACGATGCCCACCTGCACCTCGCCGGGCCGGGCGAGCACCCGCCCGAGCACGTCGGCGCCGAGCAGGGTCGTGGGCGCGAGAAGCGCGCAGTACGGCAGCAGCAGGCGCAGGTCGGGACCGGTCAGGGCGCGTACGACGTGCGGCACCATCAGGCCGACGAAGACGATCGGCCCGCACGCGGCGGTGGCGGCGCCGCACAAGAGGGTGACGGCGACGATCGTGCCCGCTCGCGTACGGGCGGGCCGCGCGCCGAGCGCGTTCGCGGACTCCTCGCCCAGCGCGAGGGCGTTCAGCGGGCGGGCCAGCAGGAGCGCGAGCACGGTGCCGGCCGCGACGAAGGGCAGGATGCCGGTCACCGTGGCGGGCCGCGCGGAGGCCAGCGAGCCGACCGTCCAGAACCGCATCCGGTCCAGCGAGTCGGTGTCGAGCAGCTGCACCGCGTTGACGTAGGCGTACATCACCGCGTTGACGGCCGTGCCGGCGAGCGCCAGCCGTACCGGGGTGGCGCCGCGCCCGCCGCCGACCGCCCAGACGAGGACCGACACCGCGCCGGCGCCCGCGAACGCGAACCACACGTAGCCGGTGAAGGAGTTGATGCCGAAGAACGAGATGGCCGAGACGACGGCGGAGGCCGCGCCGGCGTTGATGCCGAGCAGCCCGGGGTCGGCCAGCGGGTTGCGGGTCAGGGCCTGCATGAGGCCGCCGGCGAGGCCCAGCGCCGCTCCGGCCAGCAGGCCGAGCAGCGTGCGCGGAAGCCGGATCTGACGGACGACGGTGTAGCCGGGCGCGTGGGGGTCGGTCAGCCCGTGCCACACCTCGGCCGGGGAGAGTTGCTTGGCGCCGAACGCGAGGCTCAGCACGAGCACGGCCAGCAGGAACAGCGCCGCGGCGAACGGACCGGCGACGCGCACCGCGCGGGGGCGGACGCCGGTCGGCGCGTCCGGTCGCGACTCGACGCGCGCCAGGTCGGTGACAGGCACGTACCAGCTCCGATCCGGATCGAGAGGCCCGGCCCCTACTGGACAGGCGGGACTTAGGTTAGGTTAACCTAAGTTCGGCCCGACGATCAGCCCCCGCATGACTTCGGTGACCATTCCCTCCTAGTGACGAGAGAAGGCCTCGCCATGCCCGGAACGCACGATCTGTCCCGTCGCGGTCTCCTGGCCGCCGGCGGCGCCGCCGGACTCGGCGCGCTGCTCGCCGCCTGCGGCGGAAACGGCGGCGCCCGCGCTACGACCTCCGGAAGCTGGTCGTTCACCGACGACCGCGGCCAGAAGGCCACCGCGAAGAGCCGGCCGAAGCGGGTCGTCGCCTACGTCGGCACCGCCGCCGCGCTGCACGACTTCGGCGTCGGCGACCAGCTCGTGGGCGTCTTCGGGCCGACGAAGCTGAAGGACGGCCGCCCCGACCCGCTGGCCGGGAGCCTCGACGTGAACAAGGTCACGATCATCGGCAACGCCTACGGCGAGTTCAACATCGAGAAGTACGCCGCGCTCCACCCCGACCTGCTGGTCACCGAGATGTTCCAGCCGCCGAACCTGTGGTTCGTCCCGGACGACAGCAAGAACAAGATCCTCCCGCTGGCGCCGAGCATCGGGTTCACCGACTCACACGTCAGCCTGCCCCAGCCGATCCAGCGGCACGAGCAGCTCGCCGCCGCGCTCGGCGCCGACCTCAAGGCCGCGCCGGTCACCGCCGCCAAGGCGCGCTTCGACCAGGCTGTGGAGTCCGTACGCGCGGCGGCCAAGGCCAACCCCGGCATCAAGGTGCTGGCGGCGTCCGGCAGCCCCGACCTGTTCTACGTCTCCGACCCGCGCGTGTACGCCGACCTGTCCTACTTCCAGAGCCTGGGCGTCGACATGATCGTGCCGAACAAGGTCACCGGTGGCTTCTTCGAGAACCTGAGCTGGGAGAACGCCGACAAGTACCCCGCCGACATCATCCTGCTCGACAACCGGACCGCCGCGTTGCAGCCGAAGGACCTCACCGCCAAGCCGAGCTGGTCGAAGCTGCCCGCCGTCAAGGCCGGCCAGATCACCCCCTGGCTGAGCGAGGCACGGTTCAGCTACGCGGGCTGCGCGCCGGTGCTGGAGGCCTTCGCCAAGGCCGTACGCGACGCCAAGAAGGTGAGCTGACGTGGCGCCCGCGGCGACGCGCCCGCGGACGGCGCCGTTCTGCTTCTTCGACGTCCACGTCGTCCGCGCCGAACTCGTCGGCCGCACCATGAGGCGGATCACCTTCGGCGGCGAGGGGCTGGCCGGCCTGACGTGTGGGGGCCGCGACCAGCGGGTCAAACTGTTCCTCCCCCATCGGCACCAGGAGACGCCCGCGATGCCCGGCGGGGACGACGACTGGTATCCGCGCTGGTGCGCCATGGACCCGGACGTACGCGCGGTCATGCGCACCTACACCGTGTGCGGGCAGCGGCGCGAGCCGGAGGAGTTCGACGTCGAGTTCGCGCTGCACGGCGACGGGGGGCCGGCCTCGCGCTGGGCGGCCTCGGCGCGGCCCGGCGACCGCGTGGCCGTCCTCGGCCCGACGGCCGCCGACAACGGCGGCGTCGACTTCCGCCCGCCGCCGGACACCGGCTGGGTGCTGCTCGCCGCCGACGAGACCGCGCTGCCCGCCGTGGCCGGGATCCTGTCCTGGCTGCCGCCCGGCACGCGCACCCGCGCGTGGATCGAGGTGCCGCACGCCGATGACATCCGGCGGCTGCCGACCGAGGCGGACGCGGAGATCACCTGGCTCGTCCGCGGACAGGCCGCCCCGGCCCGCCCGACCGTGGACGCGATCCGCGACGCCGCGCTCCCCGCCGGCACCCCGTACGCCTGGATCGCCGGTGAGGCCGGATCCGTCCGCGCGCTACGCCGCCACCTGGTCGGCGAACGCGGTTTCGACCGTCGCGCGGTCAAGTTCACCGGCTACTGGCGCCGGGGCGCGTCGGAGGAGGACCTCCTCGCGGAGGCCGCACGAGCCTCTTAGAAGATCGCGACGTATCGGACCGGGCGGGGGGCAGGTGAGAAGAAGCCCGCCATCGGCCACCCGGCGCCCCTCGCCGGCCGGCCGTCGGCCGGCACGGGACCCGGCTCTAGCCGAGGTTCCACTCCCCGGTCTGGCCGGCACCCAGGTCCATCGCCCAGCGGACCTTGGTGATCGTCGCGTCCTGGGGCACCTCGAAGGGGATGTAGCCGGTCTGCGTGCCGCCCGCCGGGACGTTGACCGTACTGATCAGCGGGTTCACGGACAGGTGCAACGCGACCTTGTCCTTGTAGGACTTGCCCTGGGCGTCGACGACGGTCGCGGCGTCGACCGCCGTCTTGAAGGGGTTCACGCCCCGGTCGGTGAAGGTGAACTCGACCGCGACGAGACGGTTGCCGGGAGCCGGACTCGCCAGTGGGTCGTCCCCGCCCTTGACCGGGTCGGCGACCTTGGTGGCGGCCACTTCGATCTCCGACGGTCCCAGGTTCGGGTCCGGTTTGTCGGTGCCGACGCCCGACCTCAGCTTGATGGTGCTGCCGAGCGCGGCGGCGATCGTCGTCTGCGTGGGCAGAGGACTCAGCGCCGACTCACTCGGCTCGTCCGTCGCGCCGTTCCCCGAGCAAGCGGTGAACAGGGCAACGGACAGACCGAAACCGGCGAGTGCCCGGAAGAACCGGTAAGGGCTGTTCACCCCTGGAGGCTAATGCCCGCCGACGAAGCGTCTCTCCGCCCGTGCGCGAAATGGCGAAGGCCGGTGCGCTCCATGGCGACCACACCGTTGGGGCCGGCTCTAACCGCGCGTTTCGGCGAACCGGTCCTGACCCAGCACCGCGAGCAGTTGCAGCTTCTCGTATCCCTCGGTGCGCGGGGGCGCGGTGAGCACGAGCAGCGCCTGTGACTGGTCCTCGGTGAACAGCACCTGGCAGTCCAGTTCGATCGGGCCGATTTCGGGGTGGATGAGCGTCTTGTGGTCCTCGAAGCGCTTGGCGACCTCGTGCCGGTCCCACAGCTCGGCGAACTCCGTGCTCTCCTTCCGCAGGGCCCGTACGAGCTCGCCGGCTCGGGACCGCGAGCCCATCGGGCCGTAGGCGGCGCGCAGGTTCGCGACCATGGCGCGGCTCTGCCGGTCGCGGTCGTCCTCGGGGTAGCGCAGCCGCTCGGAGGGGTCGGTGAACCAGCGGTAGACCTCGCTGCGGGCCAGGCCCGTGTAGCCCGACCTGTCGCCGAACAGGGCGTCGGCCATGCGGTTCTGCACGAGGGTCTCGCCCAGGTTGGACAGGATGAGCGCCGGAGTGTCGTCGAGGCGGTCCAGCACCCGCATCAGGGCGGGGGCGACGTGCGTCGCGGCCGACACCGAGGTCGGGGCGCTGTGCCCCGCGATCTCGAACAGGTAGTCGCGCTCGTCGCCGGTCAGCCGGAGCGCGCGGGCGAGCGACGCGAGCATCTGCTCGCTCGGCTGCGGACCGCGTCGCTGTTCGAGGCGCGTGTAGTAGTCGGTCGACATCACGGCGAGGGACGCGACCTCCTCACGCCGCAGGCCCGGGGCCCGGCGCCGGGCGCCCGAGGGAAGGCCGACGTCCTCCGGCTGCAACGCCTCTCGGCGGCGGCGCAGGAAGTCCGCCAGTGCTGCGCGATCCATGGACACCATTATCGGCCGGTTTCGCAGGTGAACCAGGGATCGCCGATCCCCCGATGAACGGTCTCTGCCACCGGGACGGCCGCGTGGACAGGATCGGGGCATGAACATCTCCGGAAACACCATCTTCATCCCCGGCTCCACCAGCGGCATCGGCCTGGCCCTCGCCCTGGAACTGCAGGCCAAGGGCAACACCGTCATCGTCGGCGGCCGCCGTACCGAGCTGCTCGAACGGATCGCCGCCGAGCACCCTGGCATCGACACCGTCCGGATCGACACGGCGGACGCCGCGAGCATCGAGTCCGCCGCGAAGGAGGTGCTGGCGAGGCATCCCGGCCTCAACGTCCTCGTCACGATGGCCGGCATCATGAAGATCGAGGACTGGCACCGGCCCGAGTCGTTCCTCGCCTCGGCCGAGTCGGTCGTGACGACCAACGTGCTCGGGCCGATCCGGCTCATCGCCGCGTTCGTCGAGCACCTGCGGGCCCAGCCGGACGCCACGATCGTCACGGTCTCCTCGGGTCTGGCGTTCACGCCGCTCAAGGTCACGCCGAGCTACAACGCGTCGAAGGCCGCGATCCACATGCTCAGCGAGTCGATCCGGCTCCAGCTCGCCGACACGAGCGTGAAGGTCGTGGAGCTCGTGCCGCCCTCCGTCCGCACCGCGCTGCTGCCGGGGCAGGAGAGCAGTGAGTTCGCGATGCCGCTGGAGGAGTTCGTGGCGGAGGTCGTCGCGCTGCTCGAGACGGAGCCCGACGCGAAGGAGATCCAGGTCGAGCGGGTCAAGTTCCTGCGGTACGGCGAGGCGCGCGGCGACTACGACCAGGTCGTCGCGACGCTCAACGCCGCCGACCCGCACGGGAATTGACCAGCGGGAGGAAGACGTCGTCGACGATCTCGACGAGCGTGGACTCCGGAACCGGGGCGGACGTCAGCAGCATCTCGTGCCGGAGGAGGTCGGCCGGCAGGGTGGTGATCCGCCGGCCGACCGCCCCGGGCCGGATCTCGCCGCGGTCGGCGGCGCGCCTCAGGATGGTCTCCATCACGCCGGTCATGATCGAGAAGAACACGGGGTCGAGGTCGCGCGCCTCGGCCATCAGGCCGTGCACGACGTCCGGGCCGACGTCGTCGTAGCGCCGCGCCATCCGGTCGAGCACGGCGAGGACGTCGCCGCGCAACTCCCCGGTGTCGGGAACGTCGTCGGCGATCGACACGACGCGGGACCGCATGGCGGCCAGGACCAGCTCGGCCCGGTTGCGCCAGCGGCGGTACAGCACCTGCTTGCCGGTCCGGGCGCGGTCGGCGACGCCCTCCATCGTGAGGTTCATGTAGCCGACGGCGCCGAGCTCCTCCCAGGTGGCGCGCAGGATCGCCGCCTCCAGCTCGGAGCCGCGCCGGCGTCGTACGGCCGGGGCGTCGTCGTTCATCGCACCCTCCATAAGAGACCTTGCGTCTCCTAACGATGCCACTCTACACTCCTCGGCATTAGAGACAGGGCGTCTCTTATTCGGGTGGAGGTGGACCGTGGCGGACACGGCACGGGCGGAGCGGCTCGACCCGGCGGTGCTCAAGCTCGCGATGATCCTGGTCGTCGGTGCGCTGGCGCCGCTGCTGGACAGCACGATCGTCAACGTCGCGATCGACGCGCTGGGCCGCGACCTGCACACGTCGCTGGCGGCGATCCAGTGGGTGGTCACCGCGTACCTGCTGGCCCTCGCGATGGCGATCCCGGCGACCGGGTGGCTGACCGGGCGGTTCGGGGCCAAGCGGATGTGGCTGATCTCGCTGGTGCTGTTCCTGGCCGGGTCGATGCTGTGCGGCCTGGCCTGGAACGCCGGCAGCCTCATCGCCTTCCGCGCGCTGCAGGGCGTGGGCGGCGGGCTGATGCTGCCGATCCTGCAGACGCTGCTGCTGCGCGCCGCGGGCGGGCGGTCACTCGGCCGGCTCATGGCCACGATCACCATCCCGGCGCTGGTCGGCCCGATCCTCGGCCCGGTGATCGGTGGGCTGATCGTCGGCAACGCGAGCTGGCGGTGGATCTTCTACGTCAACGTCCCGATCTGCGCCGTCGCGCTGATCCTGGCCTGGCGCGGCCTGCCCGCGGACGCGCCGCGCGGCGGGCAGCGCCTCGACCTGGTCGGGCTGGTGCTGCTGTCACCCGGGCTGGCCGCGATCATCTACGGGCTGTCCCAGGTCGGCGCGCACGGCGGCTTCGGGCACGCGACCGTCCTGTACCCGCTGGCGGCGGGAGTGCTGCTGCTCCTGGGCTTCGTCGGGCACGCCCTGCGTACGGGCGGCGAACCGGCCGTGGACCTGCGGCTGTTCCGCGTACGGTCCTTCGCCGCGTCGTCGGCCCTGCTCTTCCTGTCGGGCCTGTCGCTGTTCGGGGCGATGCTGCTGCTGCCGCTGTACTACCAGCAGGTCCGCGGTCAGGGCGTCATCGCCGCCGGGCTGCTGCTCGCGCCGCAGGGGCTGGGCAGCCTGCTCACGCGCGGTCCGCTCGGCACGCTCGTCGACCGCGTCGGCCCGCGGCCGTTCGTCCTCATCGGCACCGCGCTGACCGCGCTCGGCACGCTGGCGTTCACGCGCGGCGAACCCGAGTGGCTGCTCGCCGTCTCCCTCGTCGTACGCGGCGCCGGGATGAGCGGGGCGAACATCGCCGTCATGGCCGCGGCGTACCAGGGGGTGGACCCCGCCGACATCCCGCACGCCGGCAGCGCGACGCGGATCCTGCAGCAGGTCGGCGGGTCGTTCGGCGCCGCGCTGCTCGCGGTGATCCTGCAGTGGCAGCTCGCCGCGCACCCACGGGGCACGGCGTACGCGCACACCTTCTGGTGGGCGATCGGCTTCAGCGCGCTCGCCCTGGTGCCCGCGCTCCTCATGCCCGGCGTAAGAGCCCGCGAGGTCACGGCCGGAACATGATCACCAGCCGGCCGCGGACGCCGCCCGCCTCCAGGCGGCGGTGGGCGTCGGCCGCCCGCTCCGGGGGGTACGTCTGGGCGACGCGCAACGTGACGGCGCCGGTCTCGGCGAGACGGCGCAGTTCGTCCAGCTTGTCCCACTCGCGGGCGTACTCGCTGACCCAGATTTCATGGACCGCGATGTCGCGCTCGGTCTCGGCGCCGAAGCCGCGCACCGCGGCGAGCGCGCCGCCGTCGCGTACGGCCGCGAGCAGAGGGGCACCGATGACGGCGCCGTCGGCCACGGCGTCCACGCCGTTCGGCAGCGCCTGCCGGATGCGCAACGCGACCCCGTCGCCGCGCGCCACGATCACGTCGGCGCCGAGCCTGCGGACGAGCGGCTCGTCCTCGGGCGAGGCGTCCGCGACGACCCGCAGGCCGCGGGCCTTGGCGAGCTGCACGACGTACCCGCCGTACGCCCCGGCGGCCCCGGTGACCGCGAGGGTACGGCCGGGTTCGAGCGCGAGACGGTCGAGGGTGAGCTGCGCGGTCATGCCGTTCATCGGCAGGGTGCACGCCTCGGCGTACGTGGCGCCGATCGGCATCGCCGTGGCCGAGTCGGTCGGCACGACGACGTGCTCGGCGTACCCGCCGCCCAGTCTGCTGCGAGGCAGGGTGATCGCCATGACGTCGTCGCCGACGGACTGGCGGACGTCCTCGCCGACCTCGTCGACGACGCCCGCGACGTCCATGCCGGGGATGTACGGAGGCGGCCGGTCGCGCAGCGCCTCGGCGCTCGTCACGCCGGCGCGGAAGAGCGTGTCGGTCGGGTTCACGGCCGCCGCGTGCACGCGGACGCGGATCTCACCCGGCCCGGGATGAGGCTCGTCCAGCTCGACGACCTCGAGCGCCTCGGGCCCGCCGAAACGGGAAACACCTACTGCCTTCATATACCTGCCATCCAATCCGATCCGCGGCCCGCGCGGAAGGGCGGACCCCAGACCAGATCCGCGACGCACCCGCCGTCCCCGGGCTACCGGCCGGGCTTCGGGCGGCGTCCGGCGACCAGGTCCGCGACGGCCGCGCACAGCGCGATCAGCACGAACGCCGTCACCACCAGCAGTCCCCGGCGGAAGGCCGTCGCCCAGTCGCCGTGGGAGGCGCCGACGGCCGCGAAGAAGACCGCGCCCACACCGGCGATGCCGATCGCCGTGCCGATGCGCTGGCCCGTCTGCAGGACGCCCGCGGCGCTTCCGCCGCCCTCCGGCGGCACCTCCGACAGTGTGATCGCCTGGTTCGGGGAGATCACCAGGCCGCTGCCGAAGCCGCCCAGCAGCAGCGGCAGGGCGGTGGCGAGCGCGGCGTGCGAGCCGGGCACCGCGCGTACGGCCAGGAAGGCCGCGGTCAGGCCCACGGCGACCAGGACGAGTCCCAGCGCCACCAGGGGCCGGCCGAGGCGGCCGACCATCCGGCCGCCGATCGTGGACCCGGTGGCCGAGCCCAGCGCGAACGGGGTGATCGACAGGCCGGCGAACAGGGCGCTGTAGTGCAGGCCGTTCTGCAGGTAGAGGGTGAAGATGAAGAAGATCGAGGTGAACCCGGCGAAGTAGAGCAGGGCGATCGTCGAGCCCAGAGCGTACGACCGGCGGCGGAACAGGGACAGGTTCACCAGAGGCTGCCGGTGCCGCCGCTCCCACTGCAGGAAGCCCAGCAGGATCACCGCGGCGGCGGGGATGAGCAGCCACTTCGCGCTCCCGTGCCACTGCTGCTCCTGCACGAACGGCAGGAGCAGGCCGACCACGCCGGCGCCCAGGAGCAGCACGCCGACCGGGTCCAGGCTCTCGCGGCGACGGCCCTCGCCCGGCGGCGGCAGCAGGCGCCAGGCGAGCGGTAGGGCGACGAGACCGACCGGGATGTTGACGTAGAACACCCAGCGCCAGCCGTCCTGCGCGCCGGCGAGGGAGATCAGCGCCCCGCCGAGGATGGGGCCCGCGGCGGTCGCGATGCCGATCGTGGCGCCGAGCGCACCGAACGCGCGACCTCGCTCATGTCCGCGGAACAGGATCTGGATCAGCCCGGCGATCTGCGGGTTGACGATGCCGGCGGCGACTCCCTGGACCAGACGGGCCACCACCAGCCACTGGATGGCCGGCGCGATCCCGGCGGCGGCGCTGGACAGCGTGAACAGCGTCAGCCCGGCCATGAAGACGGCGCGGCGGCTGCGGGCGTCGCCGAGCCGGCCGGCCGGGACGAGCACCAGCCCGAACGCCAGCGCGTACCCGCTGAGGATCCACTGCAGGCCGTCCGGCGAGGCGTGCAGGCCCGAACGGATGGACGGCAACGCGACGTTGACGATGCTCACGTCCAGCAGGGTCATGAACGCGGCGACGAGACAGACCGCCAGCGCCCGCCAGCGCCGCCCGGTGACCTCGTCCGAGGCCGGGCGGCCGTCATCACGGGTGTCAACGGACAAGCGTCGGCACTCCTCCCGGGTTCCCGCGGCCGGGCTCAGCGCATCCGACGCACCCCGATGCCGCTTTATGTACTGATTTGACCTTCCCTGCATCCCTACCCCGTCGTTCCCGGCCATGCCTCCGCCGGCGATCGGCTCCTACGCTGGGCGCATGCGTACGCTGACGACGGCACGGCTGGAACTCCGGCCCTGGGACGCGCGCTTCGAGGATGACTTCCTCCGGCTCGCCTCGGACGAACGGGTGACGCGCTTCATCGGCGACGGACGGCCGTGGAGCCGCGAGCGCGTCGCCGAACGCCACCGGGAGCACCTGGAGCACTGGGCACGGCACGGGTACGGCTGGCGGGCGATCCACCACGACGGCGACTTCGCCGGTGTGGCCGCCCTCAACCGCCTGGGTTCCCTGGTGCCCGGCATCGAGGAGTCGGCGCTGGAGATCGGCTGGTGGATCGAC
The DNA here is from genome assembly GCF_030269445.1 of Actinoallomurus iriomotensis. Taxonomy (GTDB): domain Bacteria; phylum Actinomycetota; class Actinomycetes; order Streptosporangiales; family Streptosporangiaceae; genus Actinoallomurus; species Actinoallomurus iriomotensis. The sequence goes on along the minus strand of NZ_BSTJ01000007.1, from coordinate 500,938 downwards.
CCGCGATGGTGGGGACGGGGGTTCGCCACCGAGGCCGCCCTCGCACTGCGCGACGAGGCGTTCGCCGACCTGGGCGCCGAGCGCATCGCCGCTCGTTACCAGCCCGCCAACACCGGCTCCGAACGCGTCATGATCAAGATCGGCATGCGCCGCCACAGCGACACGGTGGGCCGCGTGGGCGAACCGGTGCGGGTGTACGAGCTGAGCCGTCCGGACTGGCTCGCCCTGCCGGACCAGGAGGTTTGACACCCCGGCCGACCGGGCATCCCGGAGTCTCATCGAGCCGACCGGCACGACGAGAGGACGCTCCCATGAGCGACCGGACAGCACCCGAACAGCACGATGCCCAGGCCGCGCCGAAGCGCGAGCCGCAGGTCCTGAGCGGCGACGAGCTGATCGTCTATGAGGCGATCGCTACTCTGCGCGGCCCCGTCGACGTCGACGGGCTCGCCGGCAAGACGGGCCTCGCGGAGGACACCGTACGCGCCGCGGTCGACCGGCTGACCGCGCTCGAGATGGTGGAGACCGGCGAGCACGGCGCACGCATCGGCCCGAACGACTGGGACGTACGCGGCGCGCGCTGACGTACGTCCGCCGCGGCCCGTGACACGGGGCCGCGGCGGTCACGTCAGGCGGACACCTCCGGAAGCACCTGCTCGGCGTAGAAGGCGAAGAACTCCTCCTGGTCCGGGCCGATCTGGTTGACGTAGACCTCGTCGTACCCGGCGTCGACGAAGGCCCGCAGGGCCTCGATGTGCCGCTGCGGGTCCGGCCCGCAGGGCACGTTCTCCCCCACCATTTCCTCGGTCACCAGCGACGAGAGCTGCTGGAAGTGGCGGGGCAGCGGCAGGAGCTGCGCGGCCTCCCCCGGAAGCTGGTCGTTCGGCCACAGGCGGTGCGCGGTACGACGGGCCTGAGCCTCATCCGGCGCCCAGCACACCTTGAACCCGCCCTGGGCCGGCTTGTCCCCTCCGGCCGCCGCACGGAACGTCTTGACCAGGTCGGCGTCGGGCTTCACGCACATGAAGCCGTCCGCCACCCGCCCGGCCAGCTCGGCCGCGCGGTCGCCGAAACCCGACATGTAGATCGGCGGAGGCCGGTCCGGCAGGGAGTACAGCCGGGCGGTGTCCACGTGGTAGTGCTTGCCGTGGTGCGTGACCAGCTCTCCGGTGAACAACCGCCGGATCAGGCCGATCGCCTCCTCCAGCATCTCCAGCCGCTCGCTCGCCGGCGGCCAGCGGGAGTCCAGGATGTGCTCGTTCAGTGCCTCCCCCGAGCCCACCCCCAGCACGAAGCCGTTCTCGTTCAGCGCCGCGCTCGTGGCCGCGGCCTGGGCGATGACCGCCGGATGGATGCGGATCAGCGGGCAGGTCACCGCCGTGGTGATCGGCAGGGACACCGCCTCGGACAGTGCCCCGACGACCGACCACACGAATGACGCTTCGCCCTGTTCGTCCAGCCACGGGTGGTAGTGGTCGGAGATCCACAGCGCCTCGAACCCGGCCTGCTCGGCCAGCCGTGCCTGGCGGACCAGTTCACGCGGTGAGTGCTCCTCGCTCGACAGGAAGTACCCGAACCTCGTCATGCGTCTCCTTCGGCGTCAGCCCTTGCGGGCGAACATCTCCTGTGCCTTGGTCTTCAGGCCCTTCCGCACGACGCCGTAGGCGTCCGGGTCGCCCTTGATGATCGCTTCGGCGGCGTCCTTCATCTGCTCGAAGTCCGCGTGCGGCGGGATCGGCGGGATGTCGGGGTCGCAGCGGACGTCGATGACGACGGGCACGTCGGCGGCCAGGGCGCGGTCCCACGCGGGGCCGATGGCGTCCGGCTTCTCGACCTCGATGCCCTCCAGGCCGATCGACCGGGCGAACCCGGCGTACGACATCTCGGGCAGCGCCTGGGACTCCACGAACTTCGGCGCGCCGGACATCGCGCGCAGCTCCCAGGTCACCTGGTTCAGGTCGTTGTTGTGCAGGACCGCCACGATCAGCCGCGGATCGCTCCACTCGGACAGGTAGCGCTTCATGGTGATCAGCTCGTTCATGCCGTTCATCTGCATCGCGCCGTCGCCCACGAAGGCGATGACCGGGCGGTCCGGGTGGGCGAACTTCGCGCCGATGGCGTACGGCACGCCACAGCCCATCGTCGCGAGCGTGCCCGAGAGCGAGCCGCGCATGCCGGCCCGGAACCTCAGGTCACGGGCGTACCAGTTCGCCGCCGAACCGGAGTCGGAGGTCACGATGGTGTCCTCGGGCAGACGCGGGTTCAGCTCCCAGAACAGCAGCATCGGGTTGACCGGATCGGCCTCGACGTGGGCCTGCCGCTCGATCACCGACCACGAGCGCGCGACGTTCTCCTCGACCGTCTCGCGCCAGGAGCGCTTCTTCTTCCGCTTGAGCAGCGGGATGAGCGCGCGCAGCGTCTCGGCCGCGTCGCCGACGAGGTTGACCTCGGTCGGGTAGCGCATGCCGATCATGCGACCGTCGATGTCGATCTGGATTCCCCTGGCGTCCCCGAACTCGGGCAGGAACTGGCTGTAGGGGAAGTTGGATCCGACGATCAGCAGGGTGTCGCAGTCGCGCATCAGCTCATACGACGGGCGCGTTCCGAGGAGGCCGATCGCGCCGGTGACGTAGGGCAGGTCGTCGGGCAGGACGTCCTTGCCGAGCAGTGCCTTGGCCACTCCGGCGCCGGTGAGCTCGGCGACCTCCATGACCTCCGCCGCGGCGGACCGGGCCCCCTGGCCGACGAGGATCGCCACCTTCGACCCGGCGTTGAGGATCTCGGCGGCCTTCTCGATCTCCTTCTGCGGCGCCCGCGTCACCGGTGGCACATAGCCGGGTGTGGACGACGGGACGTTCTTGAACGCGTGGGACGGCGGCTCGTACTCCTCCTCCTGCAGGTCGGAGGGGATGATGATCGCCGTGGGCGCGCGCTCGGCCATGGCGATCCGCATCGCGCGGTCGAGCAGGTTCGGCAGCTGCGCGGAGACGTTCGCCTCCTGCACGTACGCGCTCGCGACGTCCTTGAACAGGCTCAGCAGGTCGACCTCCTGCTGGTAGTTGCCGCCCATCGCGCTGCGGGCGGTCTGCCCGACGATCGCCACCACCGGAACATGGTCGAGCTTGGCGTCGTACAGGCCGTTCAGCAGGTGGATCGCGCCGGGTCCGCTGGTCGCGAGGCATACTCCGGGCTTCCCGCTGAACTTGGCGTAACCGACCGCCTCGAAGGCGGCCATCTCCTCGTGCCGGGCCTGGACGAACCGGGGCTGGTCATCGGCCCGGCCCAGCGCCGCGATGATCCCGTTGATGCCGTCACCCGGATAGCCGAACAGCCGTTCGACCCCCCACTCCCGCAGACGCTGCAACAGGTAATCCGCAACGGTAGGAGCCATCACGATCTCTCCTTTCCACCGTGGCCTCTCTTCACGGCCTTCCCCGGCGGCGCGGCGGAAACCCGCGTACGGGTATCCCGCAGGTAAAGCCGCCAAAAGCAGGCGGAAAGGGGCCGGTGGGCCCGTAACGGATGTCAGGGGCCCACCGGGTCAGACGTCAGCTCACCAGCGATACCAGCGGCCGCGACCGCCGCCCGAACCGGCGCCGCGGAAGACGAATCCGAGGAGCCACAGGACGAGCACGATGATCGCGATCCACCAGAGGGCCTTGAGCGCGAAGCCCGCGCCGAACAGGATCAGCACGAGGAGTAGCACGAGGAGCAACGGGACCATGGTCAGTCACCTCCTGTGCCCGCATATGCCCTTATAAGCGAGGTTCATGCCGAATTACCCTCAGGGGCCCTCGGCCCGGATGAGCTTCGGCAGCAGGTACCACAGCCCGACGAACAGCGCCGCGATCGCGGCGCCGAGCCCGGCCGCCCAGCCGAGGCCCGCCACGACGTCCAGGACGAGGAACACCGCGCCGATCATGGCGACCAGCAGGGCCGCCAGGCCCGCCTGCGCGAGGGTCGAGGCGGTGCGGACGAGCTGGGGCTTGCGGCCCTGCCGGAAGACCTGGCGGTGACCGCTGACCGGCGCGATCAGCAGGGCCGTCGCGGCCGCCGCCGCGACCAGGGTGATCACGTAGACGACCTTGTCCCGGTCGCCGACGTCGCCGAACCGGTTCGTGAACGGGAGCGTCAGCAGGAACGCGAACAGGATCTGCACGCCGGTCTGGGCGACCCGCAGCTCCTGTAGCAGCTCGACGAAGTTGCGGTCCCAGCGTTCCATGCCGGTCTCGTCGCGGTTCTCCTCCGCCCGCTCCGCGTCGCCACGCGTCCCGCGCCGCGCCGTTCCGTACGAGCCGGTCTCGTCGCGGTTCTCCTCCTCGGGGCCCTGGTCGCCACCGCCCGCGCCCCGCTCCGTTCCGTACGTCTCGGTCATCCGCCTACTTCTTCTTCCCGAGCTTGCGCAGCGGCTTGCGCTTGGCCGCCTTCTTCGCCGCGGCGGGCAGGTCCTCCAGCACGCGCGCCGCCTCCCGCCGCTCCACCTCGGCCAGCCGGCCGGCGACGAACGTGTCGGCGGCGGGCGTGTCCGGCCATCCGGTGGTGGCGGCGAGGCGCTCGGCGGCGACGACGCCGTCGTGGTGCTCGCCGAGGACGTCCTGGAGCCGTTCGGCGCGACGGGCGAGCTTCGCGGCGGGCGAGCCGAGCGCCGCCGAGGCGGCTTCGGCGGTGTACCGGGCGCGCTTGGCCGCCTTACGCGTGTCGTGCAGCGCGGCGTCGCGGTCCTGCCCGGCGGGCAGACGGGCGGCCCGGTCGTACCGGCGCATCATCTTCCGCCACGCCCTGGCCACCAGCCGGGGCGTCTCCTTGGCCGCCGGACGGGCCGCGCGGGCGCGCAGCGGCGGATCGGCCAGGAAGGCGTCCAGGGCGTCGAGCAGGTCGTAGTACCGCCGGGTCAGGAGCACCTCGCGCACCTGGTCGCGGGCGCGGTGCTCCTCGTCCGCCATCGCGAGCAGCCACGCCGGGCTCGGGTGGGCGCCGGGCAGTTCGGCGAGGCGGCGGTGGAAGCGCGCGTTCTGCACCTCCAGGTCGCGGACGTCACCGAGCGCGCCGGCGAGCCACCTCAGCTCCGTGTCCAGGGTCCGGATCCGTACCGGGTCGAGGAGGCGCCGGTGGGTGCGCAGGACGCTGCGAGTCCGGCGGACGGCGACGCGCATCTTGTGCACCGAGTCGTCGTCGTTCTCGGCGAGCCGCACCCGCGGGTCGTACGCGAGCAGTTGCTCGACCTGCTCGCCCAGGTACCTCAGCAGCACGTCCCCGGCGGTACGGGTGGCGGTGGGCCGCCGGACGGGAGTGATGTCGTCCTCCAGCGCCCGCGCCAGCTTCGAGGCGGCCGCCGACTCGCGGGCGCCGGACTCGCGCAGGCGTCCGCCGATGCTCTCCACCACCTCGCGGGAGCCCTCGACCGCCTCGACCTCCAGCTCGCGCCAGCGCATCAGCGCGACCTCATGGCCGTCCCGGCTCAGGCGGCGGGCGTGCACGGTGTCGTCCGCGAGCTCCGCGAGGACCGTGCCGTCCTCGCCCAGCAGCCCGCGTTCGGTGCGGTGGGTCTCCACTTCCGCGACTCGGATGAGGGGGCGGCCGCGGACGTGCGCGGCGACGAGCTCGGACAGCTCCGCGGGCACCGTGTGCGTCCCGGCGTCGAGCGGCGTCCGGATCTCGCGTTTCATGTCCTTGCCGGCCGGCAGCTTCAGGTGCCAGCCCTCGTCGCCGCCTCCCTCCCGGCGCCGCAACGTGATCCCGCGCGCGGCCAGCCGCAGGTCCTCGGTGTCGAAGTAGGAGGCGCGGAGGATGTGGGTCTCCGGCGGGCCGACCCTTGCGCATCCACCGACCTCGCGCAGGTCGGGCAGTGCGAGATCGGCCTCGGCGTCGTACTTGCGCTCCAGCTCGATGTGGCGTGCCACGGTCTCTCCCTCGATCCGGTATCGGCACTTCAGGCGGTACTAACGCCTTACCCGTACAGAGAGCCTCAAAAGTGAACTTTTGCGGCACCCCGCGACCGCGACGACTACTCGGGCGGCAGGAGAGGTCCGAGGGGACCGAGATCGAGGTTGAGGTCGCGGGCGTCGAGGCCGAAGCGCTCCCGCAGTTCCGTCATCGCCTCTTCCAGCCGCATGAGCGCCAGCCCGAGTTCCTCGACCTTGTCGTCGGGCAGGTCGCCCGCGTCGACGCGACGCAGGGCCTGGCGCTCCATGAGCTGACGCACGAGCTCTATCACGGTCAGCACGAGACGTACGAGATCGCGCTCCACCTGCTCGGAGTCGGTCTCCAGGCGGTGCGGCATCCGGTGACCGCGCCCGTCCTCGGGGGCGGCGTGACGCGGACGGTACGCGCCGCCGTGCCTGTCGGACCGCTCGCTCACGGCGGGGGATCCTCCCAGGTCACCACGCCCTCGATCGGCTCGTCGGAGCGCTCGGCCGCCACCACCCGCTCCATCTCCGGCCGGATCGAGGCGATGATCGCGCGCAACGAGACCCGTACGAGGTCGACGTCGGCGATCGAGATGGTCACGTCACCGGTGATCACGACGCCGCCGGCCAGGAGCCGGTCCAGCAGGTCCACGAGGGCGATGCGCCGGCCCCGCGCGGGCACCGGCGTACGCGTGTCGGGCAGGTCGCTCAGTACTCGGTCCACGCCTCCTCCTCGGCGGCGAACGAGTAGGGCGCCCAGGGGCCGGTGAGCTGGAGCCGCAGCTCCGGGCGCGTCCCGGCGAGCCGCGCGACGGCCGTGCGGAAGTCCTCCGCGCGCTCGTCGTCGACGAGGTAGGCGGCGTTGAGGATCATCCAGCCGCGCTCGCCGGACAGCTGGGGGTCCTGCGGCCGGTGCAGGCGCCGGGTGGCGGCGATCGCGCACAGCTCGTCGTCGACGTGGCCCGCCAGCGTGAGGATCTCGCGGCGCGTCTCCTCCTCGTCGTGACGCTGGGCGCTGCGCCGCCGCAGGTACGCGGTGCCGGGCCGGGCGTCCGCCGGAGCCGGCGCCGCCTCCCGTGACGCGGCCTCGGCGAGGTCGGCGTACATCTTGACGCCCCATTCCGTACGGCCGGTGATCCGTCCGAGCGCCCGGGTGAACTCGTCGTGCCGCTCGCGCAGCGCGCCGCGCGCCCGGTCCTCGTTCCGGTACACCGTGGCCAGGCCGAGCGGGACGATCACCCCGTGCTCCGCGACGGCGTCGACGACGGCGTGGTGCGCGCGGGCGGTCGCCTCCAGCCAGTCCAGGTGTTCCAGGTTGCGCCGCAGGGCGTCCTCGCCGAACTCGGCCAGGCTCACCCGGCTCACCACCGCGGTCAGCCCCTCCGCGTCGAGAGTCGCCACGGGCGCGCCGGCCACGCCGCGGACCCCCGCCACCGCCTCGGCGGGCACGTCGCGGGCGATGCCGTACACGTAGATCGCGGTCTCATCCACGGTCGGTCTCCTCCGGTGGACGCCGCCGGCCCCGGCGACCGCGGGGCTCCCGCTCCTCCTCGTACTCGTCGTCGTAGTCGTACTCGTACTCGTCGTCAGGGTCGTCGCGGGCCGCCCGGCTCACCGCGCGGCGGTCCCGGTGCCGGAGTTCCGGCTCGGCGCGCTCCTCCTCGTCGTCCGCGCCCTCCAGTGCGGCGAGCCGTTCGCGCAGCCGGCGGTTCTCCGCCGCGATCTCCTCGCGGTGGGCCGCGGACGAGAGGGTGGGGTCGTGCTCCCACCAGTCGATCCCCATCTCCTTGGCCCGGTCGACCGAGGCGATCACCAGCCGCAGTTTGATGGTCAGCAGCTCGATGTCGAGCAGGTTCACCTGGATGTCGCCGGCGATGACGATGCCCTTGTCGAGCACCCGCTCCAGAATGTCGGCGAGGTTCGCCGACTCCGGGCGCCGTGTCTGCGCGGGCTGCCGTCCATAGCCGTATCCGGTCAGCCCCCGCTCCATCGGATCCGTCACGTCACCTCTCCCCCACCTGGCACCGGATGTAGCGGTCGACGCGGCGGTAGGCCAGCAGCTCGCCCTCCGGGTCCAGCTCGGCCTCGTACACGGCGAGGATGTCGGTCGTCGCGGGGATCCGGTGCGTCTCGACGACCTCCACGCCGACCGTCCACCGGCCGTCCTCCGCCTGTGCCAGCGAGGTGATCCCCTCGAAATCCTTGCCGGTCATCTCGGCCACGTGGTCGGCGGCCAGCCGCGCGGCGCGGTCCGCGGTCGGCGGAGGCGGGCGCCGGGTACGGCGCCTCGGCTCATCGTTCCGGCGGTCGTCCATTCCCGCCCTCCGGGAAGCCGGAGCGTTGCCGCGACATCATCCGGGCCAGCAGTTCGTTCTCCAGCGCGGCCGCCTCGTCCTCCGGCAGCCGGCCGGCCCGTACCTCCGCCTCGATCTCGGCGATCTGCTTACGGATCAGCGCCGGGTCGTACAGCTGGCGCTCGGCCTGCTCCAGGATGCGCTCGGCCAGCCAGGCGACGCTCCGCACGGGCGCGAGCGGCAGGGTCAGCAGGCCCGTGAGCAGTCCCATGTCTCAGTTCCCTCCTCCGGGCGGCGGCGGAACGAAGTCGTACGGCGCGAGCGGGCCGACCATGCGCAGCCGGACACGGTCGCCCCAGCGTTCGCCGAGCCGGTCCACGGCCCGCTCGAACTCCTCCAGGTCCCGGTCGGCCACCAGGAACGCCGCGTCGGCCGCCGCGTCCTCACCGGCCGGCGCCCGCGGCGCCACGGCACGGGAGTACGGCTCCAGCGTGTCGATGAGCTCGTCGGTGTCGGCCTGCCGCTTCTCGTCCAGCGCCTTGACGATCAGCTCGCCCAGGCGGATGCGGTCGTAGTAGGCGGCGTCCTCCGGCAGTTCGCGGACCCGTTCCCGTAGCCGCGCCGCCTGCGGGTCCTCCCGGAGAACCTCGCGGAGGACGACGTCCTCGGCATAGACGCCCGAGACGGCGAACTCCCGCGCGCCGCCCAGGTCGTCCAGGACGTCCAGGAACCAGTCCTCATGCGGTGCCAGCATCTCCTCGGCCAGCGCGTCCGCCGTGGTGACCACCGCGCCGAACCGCAGCGGCAGGGTCGTCGTCTCGTTCGCGAGGGCCTCGACGACCGCCTCGTGCGCGAGCAGGTCGTCGCGGGTGCCCAGCGCCTGCACCGGGGAGATCTCGCTCACCGCGGCCGCCAGGTCGCCGTACCGGACCAGGAACACCTCGCCGCCCGCGATCCCGGTCAGGTCCTCGGGCAGCCGCGCGTCCGCGCGGACCACGCCGTACACGTAGCAGGCCAGGGCCATGTCGCCGGGGGCGCGCTCGGGCGCCTCGCTCCTCGGTCGTGTCGTCACCGCTCACGCTCCCTACGCGAGGACCGGCGGCGCTCCCGCTCCTCCGCCCGTTCCTTGCGCTCGTCCAGCACCTCGCCGACCGTCTCCCGCGCGGCGTCGAGCATGCCCTTGGTCTTGCCCTTGGCCCCGCCGCGTGTGCCCTTCTCGGTCAGCTCGCCGACGAGATCGGGCAGCCCCGTGCCACCCTTCTCGTACAGGTCCAGGCGGTTGGTGGCCTCCGCGAAGCGCAGGTAGGTGTCCACGCTCGCCACCACGATGCGCGCGTCGATGGTGATCAGCTCGATGCCCACCAGGGACACGCGGACGAAGGCGTCGATGACGAGACCCTTGTCCAGGATCGTGTCGACCACATCCACCAGCGCGCTTCCGGACGACCGTTGGACGGGCCCCGACCCTTCGTACGGGGAGACCGTCATGGGGAGTCACCTCCGTTCGGCGTGTTTCCTTCCGGTCACTCGGACTCGTCCTCGCGAGGGCGGGCGGGCCCACGGCGCCTCGGCATCCGCGCCGGCCGTTCCTCGTCCTCGTCCTCGGGCTCCTCGGCCGGGCGACGGCGCCGGGCCGGGCGGCGGGGCCGTTCCTCGTCCTCGTCCTCGGGTTCCTCGGCCGGGCGACGGCGGCGGGGCCGTTCCTCCTCGGCCTCCTCCTCGGCGCGCCGGCGTCTCGGCCTCCGGGGGCGCTCCGCCTCGGGCTCCTCGCGCTCTTCTTCCGGCTCCTCCGGCTCCTCTTCGCCCTCTTCGCGTTCGGCGGCCTCGCCAGGCTCCTCCTCTTCCTCGCCCTCTTCTTCCTCTTCGGGGGCCTCCTCGCGCTCCTCCTCTTCGGGCTCCTCTTCTTCGCCGCGCGCCCGCTCTTCCTCCTCCTCGCGGGCCCGTTCCTCCTCGTCGAGCGCCTCTTCGTGGGTCTTGACGACCTCGCCCTCGCGGATCTCTCCGCGCCAGCCCTCGATCTCGTCGGTCCGGAGCAGCGCGTGGACCATCGCGTGCCGGCGGAAGTGCTTGAACTCCAGGCGCGCGCGCCGGCCCTGGGCCCGCCAGATGTTCCCGGTGTGCTCGAACAGGCCCTGCGGGTGGTACTCCATGACCAGGCAGATACGGGTGAGGTTCGGGGCCAGCTCGGAGAAGGAGACCGCGCCGTCGACGTAGCCCTTGGCGCCCTTGGAGCGCCAGATGATGTGGGAGTCGGGCACCTGTTCGAGCGTCGTCGCCTCCCAGGAGCGGTGGGACAAGAAGACCTGCGCCTTCCAGTTCGACTTCTCGTCCTCCGGACGCTCGACGTGCTCGACCTTCTTCATGAACGAGGGAAAGTCCTCGTACTGGGTCCACTGGTTGTAGGCGACCCGCAGCGGCACGCCGACGTCGATCGTCTCGACGATGTTGGTGAGCTTGGCCTTCTTGCCCTTGCCGGCGCCGAAGAGCTTCTTGACCTTCTCCTTCAGCCCGGTGGCGCCCGCGCCGAGCGCCGCGCGTACGGGCCCCTTGCCCTCGGTCAGCGCCGTCAGCCCCGAGACCGCGGCCTTGACCCCCGGGCCGGCGCCCTCCGCGTCACCGACCTTCTCGAGCAACCCGTGGCTGAACTCGTTGACCTTGTCGCTGACCCTGTCTCCCACCGAGGACAGCACCCTCTCCGCGAAGGCCTCCAGCAGGCTCTTGGCCTCCTTGGCGAGCCTCTGCGTGGGCAGGCTCTCGGTCAGTTGGGCGCTCTCCCGGCCGAGCCGGTCACCCTCGGTCATCGCTGCTCCCTCCCCTGGGCGTTCGCTCAAGGTCGCGAGATCGGCCCCGGCGGACCCGGCTCACGGGTACGGCGGCCCCGGAGAGCCGTCAGCGGGGTGACCGTCCCCTTCTCGGGCGGTCGTCCTCACGCCTCGGCGTCCGGCGGCGCGGCTCCGGCCGCGACGAACGGGCCGGCGGGCGGCGGTCCTGACGGGGACGCCGCTCCGGCTCGGAGCCTCCGCGCTCGTCCTCTTCCTCTTCCTCGTACTCGTCCCGGTCGTAGTCGTCCCGGTCGTAGTCGTCCTCGTCCTCGTACTCGTCGTAGTCGCCACGGCGCGGCGCGCGCTCGCGACCTCGGCGGTCGTCCTCGCGCTCGTCCTCGTCGCGCTCGTAGTCTTCGTCCTCGTCGTACTCGTCCTCGTCGTACTCCGGCTCGCGTGTGCGCCTACGCCGGGAGGGCTCCTCACGGCCCCGCTCGCGGCGGCCCGGTTCCTCGCGCCTGCGCCGAGTGGGCTCCGCGCGCTCGCGCCGTGGCCGGGCGCGCTCCGGCTCCTCCTCGCCCTCTTCGGGGACCTCCTCGCGTCTCCGGGTGCCCGACCGCAGCGTCTCCGCGCGCTCCTGCAGCCGGTCGCTCAGCGAGTCGATGCGGCTGCTCGCCGCCTTCTTCGCGACCGACATGCCGGCGTCGACGATCTGGCCGCGCAGATCTCCGGTGAGCTTGTCGAGCTGCCCGCCCAGCGGCGTCTTGCGCAGCAGATCCTCGGGCCCGACGGGAAGCTTGCCGCCCCCCGCAGCCATGAGCGCCAGCAGGATCGCCATCCGGGTCTTACGGCTCCGCCCCAGGACATAGCCCCCGACGACGGCGACGGCGATCTGACTTCCGCACTTCATGCCATCTCCCCCCTGCGCTCCCCCCGGCGCGACCCGAGAACTCAGCGGTACCTGACGACGGTGTCGGGGCGCGGAAGCCGCCTGGCCGTGGCCTCCGGGGCCTCGGAGGGAAGAGAGGGCGGTCTCGGGACCGGCGTCCGTCGGCCAAGGTCCTTGTCGCCAGGGGCCGGGCGCGAGCCGAGTCGTGCGACGCGGCCGACCGCGGGTCGCGGTGTCTTTTGTATCGACTCTACCCAAGTGATTCCCGTTAGAGCAGGTCAGAGCCTTTCTTTGCGAGGTCTTCACTCCTCACGCCCGCGGCTCGCACCGGCCGATCCGGGCGTTCGGCGCCGTCTTCGGCGCCGTCTTCCGCGGGCTCCACCGGGATGGCGGCGAGGACGGACGTGCCCCCGCCGGGCGGGCTGATGATCTCTATGGTCCCGCCGAGCGCCTCGACCCGATCTTTCAGGCCGACGAGGCCGGACCCCCGGGTGAGGTCGGCTCCGCCACGGCCGTCGTCGCGGACCGACAGCCGTACGGCCCCGTTCTCCAGGCTCAGGTCGACCCGTACCTCGGAGGCCCGCGCGTGCTTGGCGACGTTCGTCAGCGCCTCGGCGGCGGTGTAGTAGACGGCGACCTCGACGCGTTCGGGCAGGCGTTCCGCGAAGCCCGTGCCGAGCCGTACGGTGACGGGTGAACGCCGGGCGAGGGAACGCAGCGCGGGGCCGAGGCCGCTCCGGCCGAGGATCGGCGGGACGATGCCGCGCGAGACCTCCTGCAGGTCGTCCAGCACGCCGGACAGATCGTCGACGAGGGCGGACATCTGCGCCCTGAGGCGTTCCTGACCGGGGGCGACCGCGGTCTCGAGCGTACGGACCCGGAGCGCGAGCGCGACGAGCCGCTGCTGGGCTCCGTCGTGCAGGTCGCGTTCGATGCGGCGGCGGCTCTCGTCGGCGGCCGCGACCACGCGGGCCCGCGACGCGAGGAGGTCGCTGCGGCTCTGGGCGCCCGCGATCGCGGTACCGACGAGTTCGGTGAACTGCCGCATCCGCTCCTCGGTCCCCCCCGGCGGCGGTTCCTCGTCCATCGAGTGCAGGAACATCGCGCCCCAGACGCGGCCCTCGACCTTCACCGGGCAGCCCACCACACAGCGGATCCCCGCCTGGCGCGCCCAGACCCCGATCGCGCTGGTGGCGCGCTCGTAGTCGCACATCCGCGCCGGGCGTTCGGTGTTGCGCGTCGCGGCCGTGACGGTGCCGTCCTCGACCGGCCAGCGCCCGCCCATGGGCGGCATGGCCCTGGGCACGCGCGGGTCGCTCCAGTGGCCGACCACCCGCGCCGTCTCGTCGGGCTCGAACCGGATGATCGACGTGTGCTCCACCTTCAGAACGCGCCCGACCTCGGCGGCGACGGCGTCGAACACCTGCGCCGGCGAGACCCCGCACGCGACGAGCGTGGCGACGCGCCGCAGCGCGCGCTGCTCGTCGGCGAGGGCGTCGGCGAGGTCGGCGGCCTGCCGGACCGGGCGGACGACCAACCGGGGAAGGAAGGCGACGAACGAGACGAACAGCAGCGCCGCGGCCGCGCAGACCACCGCGGAGACCGTCATCCTCCGCGCCACCTCGGCGGCGTGCCGCCCGGAGCCGGCGACCGCGTTCGTCCGGGTCGCCTCGAAGCCCGCGCTCCGCTCCCGCAACGAGGAGAGCCGCGACAGCCCCTGGCCGTCACGCACCATGGCGCGCGCCCCGGCGGGATCGCCGCGGGCGGCGTTCACCAGGGGGGTGAGCCGGTCGCGCACGTAGGCGTCGTCGGCCTGGACGATCTCCCGGGCCAGGCGGGCCTCGTCCGGGTCGACCCGCGCGGTGAGCCGCGCGAAGTTCGCCCCCTCTCCGGAGAAGGCGGCCCGCTCGGCGTCGTAGGCGCGGAGGTAGGCGGGAGCACCGGTGAGCGCCAGGGCACGCGCGTCCCTATCGAGGGCGAGTACGAGCCGGTCGAGCCGGTCGGCGGAGATCAGCACGGCCGCGGACCGCCGGGCGGTCGCATCGGCGTCCCGCAGGGCGGTCACCGCCGAGAACAGGAGCGCGAACGCTCCGATCATCGGCAGCGCCATGACGCCGCCGACGAGGATCAGCCGAAAGGCCGGCCCCCTCCGCCGCACGATCCTCCACCTTGGGCCCGGGCCCGGCACCCTCACGCTCACCTCCTGATCGATACGGCAGGCGGTCCAGGTGGCCACCGGCGGAAAAGCGGCAATGTCGCCATGCTCCGCGAAGCCCCCCGTCCCCACATCGGCCGGTCGGGCAGGTTGTACGCCCTGCCGGGAACGTCCCGGGCAGGCCGTGCGGCCGGGGCGGGCGAGTTTGGAATGGCGTTCGGCCGGGCGTCACAGGGCGTAACCGTCGCGCATGGGTTTGTACAGGGCAGGCCACCCCCGGACACCGCCGAATCCCGCCAACCGACCCGACCTGCGGATATAGCGCCACTAACGATTCAGCTTCAGGAAAAATCACGCGCAATCACCTCTGATTTAGAGGTACTTTTCGTACCTGTCCCCCGAGCCATCTCCTGTGGAGACGGTGGCGCTTGCCCGGATTCCTTTCGCCGACAGGAAGAGTTGCGTGTGCTGATCCGACTTCTGCGCGCCTATCTGCGCCCGTACCGAAAGCCGTTGGCGCTCGTGGTGGTGCTTCAGCTGGTGCAGACCCTGGCGACCCTGTACCTGCCGAGCCTGAACGCCGACATCATCGACGACGGCGTGGTGAAGGGCGACACCGGCTACATCATGCGGACCGGCGGCATCATGCTCGCCGTCGCTCTCGTACAGATCGTCTGCTCGGCGACCGCGGTCTACTTCGGCGCCCGTACGGCGATGGCGCTCGGCCGTGACGTACGGGCGGGGATCTTCAATCGCGTGCAGGAGTTCTCCGCGCGTGAGGTGGGCCGGTTCGGCACGCCGTCCCTGATCACCCGGACCACGAACGACGTGCAGCAGGTCCAGATGCTGGCCCTGATGACGTTCACGATGATGGTGTCGGCGCCGATCATGGGGGTCGGCGGCATCGTGCTGGCGCTCAACCAGGACGTCGAGCTGTCCTCGCTGCTGCTGGTCAGCGTGCCGGTGCTCGGCGTGGTGATCAGCCTGATCATCACTCGGATGCGCCGGCTGTTCCGGCTGATGCAGGGACGCATCGACACGATCAACCGGGTCCTCCGCGAGCAGATCGGCGGCGTCCGGGTGATCCGGGCGTTCGTACAGGACCGGCCCGAGCAGGAGCGGTTCGCCACCTCCAACACCGAGCTGCTCGAGGTCTCGCTCGGCACCGGGCGGCTGATGGCCCTGATGTTCCCGACGGTGATGCTCGTCGTCAATGTCTCCAGCGTCGCGGTGCTGTGGTTCGGCGGCCACCTGATCAACGACGGGTCGATGCAGATCGGCGCGCTGACCGCGTTCCTCAGCTACCTCATGCAGATCATGATGTCGGTGATGATGGCCACCTTCATGTTCATGATGGTGCCGCGCGCCGAGGTGTGCGCCGAGCGCATCCAGGAGGTGCTGGAGACCGAGCCGAGCGTCGTCGCGCCGGACGAGCCGGTCCGTACGCTCGCCGTGCACGGTCATCTGGAGCTGCGGGACGCCGAGTTCCGCTACCCCGGCGCCGAACAGCCCGTGCTGAGCGGCATCGACCTGGTCGCGCGGCCGGGCGAGGTCACCGCGATCATCGGGTCGACGGGCAGCGGCAAGACCACGCTGCTCAACCTGATCCCCCGGCTCATGGACGTCACCGCCGGCACCGTGCTCGTCGACGGCATCGACGTGCGCACGCTCGACCCGGACGTCCTGTCGGAGGCGGTCGCGATCGTGCCGCAGAAGCCGTACCTGTTCTCCGGCACGGTCGGCTCCAACCTCCGGTACGGCAAGCCCGACGCGACCGACGAGGAGATCTGGCACGCCCTGGAGATCGCGCAGGGCCGCGACTTCGTCGAGCGCATGGACGGCGGCCTGGACGCCAAGATCGATCAGGGCGGCACCAACGTCTCCGGCGGCCAGCGGCAGCGCCTGGCCATCGCCCGGGCGCTCGTACGCCGGCCCGAGATCTACCTGTTCGACGACTCCTTCTCCGCCCTGGACTACGCCACCGACGCGGCGCTGCGGGCGGCGCTCGCCGCCGAGACCTCCGACGCGACCGTCGTCATCGTCGCCCAGCGCGTCTCCACCATCCGGCACGCCGACCGCATCATCGTCCTCGACGAGGGCCGCGTCGTCGGCACGGGCACCCACCACGAACTGATGGACACCAACGAGACCTACCGGGAGATCGTCCTCTCCCAGCTCACGGAGCAGGAGGCCGCTTGACGTCCTCCCCCTTCCAAAGACGGGGGATTCCAACCCGGTTCCTACCCGAAGGAGAGCACAGGTTGAGGTTCGCGGTTCGCAGCCCCGCCCAACGGCTGGAGGGCTCCCCGCGCAGTCACGGCACGTCCTGCCGCGATGTTCTTGGCCGCGTTCACATCCGCGTGATCGGCATGTCCGCAGGCGCGACAGCGAAAGACCGCTTGGCTCTCACGGTTGTCCGCAACGCAGTGCCCGCACGCATGACAGGTCTGGGACGTGTACGCGGGGTCGACCTTCTCCACCCGGCCCGGAGCCTTGTCCTCCAGCCGGGTCACCAATCGGCCCCAGCCGGCCGAATGGATGGCCCGGTTGAGTCCGGCTTTGGCCCGCACGTTCTTCCCCGGCGTTTCGAGCGTGCCGCGTGCGGAGCGGACCATGTTCTTGATTTTCAGGTCCTCGATGCGGACGAGGTCGTAACGGCGGGCCAGACCGGTGGAGGTCTGCTCCGCCCAGTCCCTGCGCCGGTCGGCCTGGCGGGCCTTGATCCGGCCGATCGCGGTTTTGATCCGCTTACGCCGGTTCGACCCCCGCTGCGCCCGCGCCAGCCTACGCTGCAGCCGCAGCAGGCGCCTGGTCTCGGTCTCACGCAGGCCAGGCACCGACAACAGCTCTCCGGTCGACAGTGCGGCCGACACGGTCACGCCACGATCGACACCGACGATCTCACCCGTACCGGGGCCCTCGATCGGCGGCGGGATCACCGCGAACGCCACATGCCAGCGCCCCGCCTGGTCCCGGTTCACCCGGAACGACTTCACATCGCCGGGGAGTTCGCGGGACCAGCGGAACCGTACCCAGCCGACCTTGGGGACCCGGACCTCGCCCACCTTGCGGGACAGACGGCGCGTGTCCCAGTGGTTGCCGCGCTGCCCGACGATCCGAAATCCTTCATGCACGCCCGCCTTACGCCACCTCGGACGCCGATGCGTGCCGGCGAAGAAATTCGCCATGGCCTGGGCGAAGTCACGCAACGCCTGCTGCTGCACCGTCTGCGAACCCGCCGCCAGCCACTCGAACTCTTTCCTGGCCTCGGTCAACTGGCGGGACTGCTCGACATACCCCGGCGCGCTCGCCCGCCCCGGCGACCAGTGTTGATGCTGCTCCACCGCGAGATTCCACACATACCGGGCATGCGCACAGTGCTCCAGCAAAGCCGCCTCTTGGGCGGGCGTGGGCGCAAGCCGGAACCGCATGCCAGCACGCTAACCACCACCACCGACATTCTGAGGAGGGAGCGGCGTTTCCTCCCCGGCATGAAGACCGGGGATCTCCACGCCGCACAACCGATGAGCGAGCGGAGCGAGCGAATCAACGACACAGCGTCCCCGGTTACTCGTACGGTGAAGGAGGCCCTGTGAGTCGCCCCGCTGGGGAACGTCCCGTACCGGGTCGCGGGCCGGGACCGGCACCCGGTACGGCCCGTGGACCGGCCGCGTTCATGGCCGGGCGGTCGGTCGAGAAGTCCCTGGACTTCCGGGGATCGAGCCGGCGTCTGCTGCGCATGCTGCGGCCCGAGCGGCCGCTCATCATCGTCACGCTGCTGCTGGCCGTCGCCAGCGTCACCACCACCGTGATCGGTCCGCGCATCCTCGGCCGGGCCACCGACCTGATCTTCGCCGGAGTGGTCGGCCGTCAGGCGCCGGCCGGGCTCACCAAGGCCCAGATGGTCGCGCACCTGCGCGCGAGCGGCCAGACGACCCTCGCGGACATGCTCAACTCGATGGACTTCGTGCCGGGTCACGGCATCGACTTCGGCAAGGTCGGCACGGTGCTGCTGGTCGTGCTGGCCCTCTACGTGGTCGCCGCGGTGTTCGGGCTGCTGCAGGGCCGGCTCACCACGACGATCGTGCAGCGGTCGATGTACCGGCTGCGCGAGGAGGCCGAGACGAAGCTGGCCCGGCTGCCGCTGGGCTACTTCGACCGGCAGCCGCACGGAGAGGTGCTCAGCCGCGTCACCAACGACATCGACAACCTCCAGCAGACGCTGCAGCAGACGCTCAGCCAGATCCTGACCTCGCTGCTCACCATCGTCGGCGTGCTCACCCTGATGATCGTCATCTCGCCGCTGCTGGCGCTGATCGCGCTGGTGACCGTGCCGGTGTCGGTCTTCGTGGCGGCGCGGATCGGCAAGAAGGCCCAGCCGCAGTTCGTCAAGCAGTGGGCGACGACCGGCCGGCTCAACGGGCACATCGAGGAGATGTTCACCGGGCACGCGCTGGTCAAGGTCTTCGGGCGGCAGAAGGAGTCGCGGGAGACCTTCGAGCGGCACAACGAGACCCTGTACGCCGCCAGCTTCCGCGCCCAGTTCATCTCCGGCATGATCCAGCCGGCGATGATGTTCATCGGCAACCTCAACTACGTGCTCGTCGCCGTCGTCGGCGGGCTGCGGGTGGCCTCGGGGTCGCTGTCGCTGGGCGAGGTGCAGGCGTTCATCCAGTACTCCCGGCAGTTCACCCAGCCGATCACGCAGGTGGCCAGCATGGCGAACCTGCTCCAGTCGGGGGTGGCCTCGGCCGAGCGGGTGTTCGCGCTGCTGGACGCCGACGAGCAGGAACCGGACCCGGTGACGCCGGTACGCCCGCAGGACGTACGCGGACGGGTGGCGTTCGAGCACGTCTCGTTCAGCTACGACCCGGAGATCCCGCTGATCGAGGACCTGTCCCTGACGGTCGAGCCGGGGCAGACGGTCGCGATCGTCGGCCCGACCGGGGCCGGCAAGACCACGCTGGTGAACCTCCTGATGCGCTTCTACGAGGTCACCGGCGGCCGGATCACCCTCGACGGCGTCGACGTCGCCGAGATGACCCGCGAGGACCTGCGCGCCCGTACGGGCATGGTGTTGCAGGACGCCTGGCTGTTCGGCGGCACGATCGCGGAGAACATCGCGTACGGCGCGGCCGGCGCGACCCAGGAGCAGATCGTGGAGGCGGCACGCGCCACCCACGTCGACCGGTTCGTCCGTACGCTGCCGGACGGCTACGACACGGTCATCGACGACGAGGGCGCCAACGTCAGCACGGGCGAGAAGCAGCTGATCACCATCGCCCGCGCGTTCCTCGCCCGGCCGTCGATCCTGATCCTGGACGAGGCGACGAGCTCGGTCGACACGCGCACCGAGGTCCTCATCCAACGGGCGATGAACTCCCTGCGGGAGGGCCGCACCAGCTTCGTCATCGCCCACCGGCTGTCCACGATCCGGGACGCGGATCTGATCCTCGTCATGGAGTCGGGGAGCATCGTCGAGCAGGGCACCCACGACGAGCTGCTCAAGGCGGAAGGGGCCTACGCCCGCCTGTACACGGCGCAGTTCGCGCAGGCCGTCGTCGAGGTCGACTAGTAACGAGAGGGCGGTTTCGACGTTTCGAAACCGCCCTCTCTCCGTATCAGCGGCGCAGCCGCCGGAAGCTCCGCACCGACAGCGGGAAGAAGATCGCCACGATCAGCAGCGGCCACGCGACCGCCATGGGCAGCGCGTGGTGGACGATCCACGAGTCGCCGCCCCAGCCGGGGTTGCCGAACAGCCGCCTGGTGGCCGAGATCGTGGCGGACAGCGGGTTCCATTCGGCGATGGCGCCCAGCCAGCCGGGCATCGTCGCCGGGGAGACGAACGCGTTGGCCAGGAAGCCGATCGGGAACTCCAGCGTGCGCACCGCCGTGACCGCCTCGGGGTTGCGGTGGAACGTCAGGCCGAGGTAGACGCCCACCCACACGAACGCGAACCGCAGCAGCAGGAGCAGGCCGACCGCGAGCAGCGCGTCGCCCAGGCCGCCGCGGGCCCGCCAGCCGACCGCCAGCCCGCACGCGATCATGGCGGCCAGCGCGAGAGCGGAGTTGAGCATGTCGGCGGCGGCGCGGCCGACGACCACGGCCGACGGCGCCATCGGCATGGAGCGGAACCGGTCCGTGACGCCCCGGGCCGCGTCGGTGCTGACCGAGACCAGCGTGGCCCCGATGCCGAACACCATGGTCATCGCGAACATGCCCGGCATCAGGAATTCGAGGTACCGCCCGTCCCCGGGCGTCCTCATCGCGCCGCCGAACAGGTACCCGAACATCAGCACGATCATGATCGGGAACAGCACGCTGCCGGCGATGACGGCGCCGGGCCGGCGGGCCCAGTGCGTGAGGTCGCGGCGGGTGACGGTCCAGCCGTCCGCGACCGCCCACCGCATCCGGTCGAGCGGCCCGCGCGGAAGCGCCGGGGCCGGCGTGGTGGGGGTCATCGGCTCGCCTCCGCGTCGACGCGGTCGCCCGGCGCCGCGGTCAGGTGCAGGAACACCTCGTCCAGGGTGGGGCGGCGCAGCGCGATGTCCTCGGCCACGACGCCCTCGTCCCGGAGCGCGCGGGCGGCCTCGGCCAGGGCGGCGACGCGGTCGGCGGGCGGGCGCACGGGCACGCTGACCCGACGGGTGTCCTCGTGGGTCTCCGGTCGCGCGCCGAGCGCCCGGCCGACGACGGCCGCCGTCGCGGGCAGGTCGGCGACGTCGCGCACCACGACGTCGAGCCGATCGCCGCCGAGGGCGGCCTTCAGCCGTTCCGGGTCGCCCTCGGCGATCACCCGCCCGGAGTCGATCACCGAGATGCCGTGCGCGAGCTGGTCGGCCTCCTCCAGGTACTGCGTGGTGAGCAGCACCGTGGTCGTGCCGTCGGCGACCAGTGAGCGCACGGCCGCCCAGACCTCGTTGCGACTGTGCGGGTCCAGGCCGGTGGTCGGCTCGTCCAGGAACAGCACGGGCGGCGCGACGATCAGCCCGGCGGCCAGGTCGAGGCGACGGCGCATCCCGCCCGAATAGTCCTTGACGGCCTTCCGCCCGGTGTCGGCCAGCCCGAACCGCTCCAGCAGCTCGTCCGCCCGCCGCGCGGCCGCCCTCGCCCCGAGGTGGTAGAGGCGGCCGAACATCGTCAGGTTCTGCCGCCCGCTGAGCGCCTCGTCCACGGCCGTGTGCTGCCCCACCAGCCCGATCCGGGCGCGCACCCGGTCGGCCTGGCGCCCCACGTCGTACCCGGCCACCTCGGCCCGCCCGCCGTCGGACCGCAGCAGCGTGGTCAGCACCCGCACGGCCGTGGTCTTGCCCGCGCCGTTGCGGCCGAGCAGGCCGTGCACCGTGCCCGCCCGTACGGCCAGGTCGAACCCGTCGAGCGCGGTCGTGCCGCGGAAGCGTTTGCGCAGCCCCTCGGCGACGACCGCGTAGTCGGTCAAGCTCATGAGCCCCATCTCTCTACGCCGTATAAAGTTGGACGCACAGATTACCTTACGCCGTAGAGAGTTCAAGCCGGCCTGCTGACGCAAGGACAATGGCGGGGTGACGACGGAGTACAGCGCCGCGGGCGACCCGAAGCGCAGCCTCGAGCTCCTCTGGGGCGCCGAGGGGCGCGACGACAGACCCGGCAGACCCGGCCCCAAGCCACGGCTGACCGTGGACGGCATCGTGCGGGCCGCGATCGAGATCGCCGACACCGAGGGGCTGGCCGCCCTGTCGATGCGACGCGTCGCCGAACGCCTCGGCGTCACCGCCATGTCCCTCTACACCTACGTGCCGGGCAAGGCCGAGCTGATCGACGTCATGCTGGACCGGGTCTACGGCGAGACCACGACGCCGGCCGCGCCCGAGGACGGCGACTGGCGGGCCCGGCTCCAGGCGATCGCGCGGGACAACCGGGCGCGGTACCTCCGCCACCCCTGGCTCCTCCAGGTCGCCACCAGCCGCCCGGTGCTCGGCCCCAACGAGACGGCCAGGTACGACCGCGAGCTACGCGCCGTCGACGGCCTCGGCCTCTCCGACATCGAGATGGACCTGGTGGTCAGCGTGCTGTCCGACTACGTCCACGGCGCGGTACGAGGCGCGGTCGAGTCCGCGCAGGCGCAGCGGCGCACCGACCTGACCGACGAAGAGTGGTGGCAGGCCCGCGCCCCGCTCCTGGAGAAGGTGCTCGACGTCACCCGCTTCCCCACGGCCACACGCGTCGGCGCCGCCGCCGGGGCCGAGTACGGGTCCGCGCACGACCCGGCGCGCGCGTTCGAACTGGGCCTCCGACTGATCCTCGACGGCCTCCAGGCCCTCATCCAGGCCCGCTCCGACGAGTCCGGATGAACCCGTCGCCGGCCCCGGTCACGGCTCGGAAAGGATGAGCGGCCCGGCCGCCTCCGAGGCGGACGCGAGGCCGGGGCCCAGGTCGCGGGCCAGCGTGGTGGCCAACGCGCGGAAGGCCCGTACCTGCGGGCGGATGTCGTCCCTCCGGCTGGCCAGCACGCTCTGCGCCCAAGGCGCGTCGATCACCGGGACGAACCTGATGCCGGGCCAGCGATAGAGGCGGGAGAAGGAGTACAGCGCGGCCCCGATCGCCCGCCCGGCCGAAGCACTGGTGAGCACGTCCTGGATGGTCGCCGCCTCGTCGACGCCGCACCGTGGCGACATGCCGTTGCGCGCCGAGGCGAAGTACAGGTAGTCGGTGAACACCCGGGGCACGCCCTCGGGCAGCCCGACGAAGGCCAGGTCGAGCACGTCGCTCAGACGCAGCGCCTCCGCGTCGCCGACCGGGCCGGCCGTGGGCAGGATCAGCACCCGGGGCTCGGTGGTGAGCACGTCCACGTTGAGGCGCTCGTCGTCGGGCCGCGGGCGGACGAACGCCAGGTCGACCCGGTGCTCGGTCAGCGCGGTGGTGTGCTCGGCGAAGGCGAGGCTCTCGACGATCAGCGGGATGGTGGGCTGCGCCCTGCGGAAGGCCCTCAGGATCACGGGCGTCAGCTCGGCCGAGCCGGGAGCCATCACGCCGACGCGCAGCGGGAGATCGTCGTCGGTGCGCAGATCGGTGACGGCGTCGGTGGCGGCGTTCGCCGCGGCGAGCATCGTACGGGCGTGGGGCACGAGGCGCTCGCCCGCCGGGGTCAGCGCGATCGGCGAGCGTTCGAGGAGCTGCACGCCCAACTCGCGTTCGAGCCGCTGGATGTGGCCCGTCACCGCGGGCGGCGACAGGAACAGCCGGGCGGCGGCGCGGGCGAACTGGCCCTCCTCGACGACCGCCAGGAACGACGCGAGTTGCCGTAGTTCCACGGTTCTCACCGTACGTGACCGGCCGTCCGGCGCCTGAGGGCGATTCAACTTTCGTGAACTTCGTCCGCTCCTTCGGCCACGCGGCGTTATACCGGAAGCGTGACCGCGAACACGTTTTCCCCGGCACCGGGCCCCTCGGCATCCCTGGGCCATGCGTTTCGCCGTCGGCGCGGCGGGTCCCCGGCCCGCCGCCGGTACGCTCACCGCCGTCACCGCCCAGCCCTGGTCACTTCCCCCATCGGCGCCCGCGTCCCCACGCTCGCCGGCCAGGGTCTTCCGCCGCACCGGTGGCGGCGGTGAGCGCCTCATCTTTCCTATAGGCCACATTCCCCGCATACGGGATGTCTCGGAATCGACCTCACACTTTGGGTGATGGTTCAGTTACCGACGGAGAAGAAGGTAACGCTTCCGGGCGATTGAAGCAGCGAACGCCTGTCACCACCATGAAGCTGCGCTTTCACCTGCACATCAGACGTACCGGAAGGACCGATCACATGGCGAGTGAGTTCCAGAGGAAGAAGATCGCCGGGGTGTTCGAGGCGATGGACGCCGACGGCGACGGCTTACTCCAGGAGGCCGACTTCGCGGCCCTGACCGCACGCTGGATCGCCATCCGGGGGACGAGCGGCAGCGTCCGGCTGACCTCGATCATGATGGGCTGGTGGGACACGTTGCTGGCCGCCTCCGACGCCGACCGGGACGGCAAGATCACCCTCGATGAGGTCCTGCTGGTCGTCGACCGGCTCGGCGGCATGCCCGGAGCGGTCACCGACACCGCCGAGGCGATGTTCGTGGCCGTCGACGAGGACGGCGACGGGCGCATCTCCGCCTGGGAGTACAACCGGCTGATCGAGGCATGGAGCGGCCGCCCGACCGACACCGACGAGGTCTTCCCCCTGCTCGACCTCGACGGCGACGGCCACCTGTCACGCGAGGAGTTCGTCCGGCTGTGGACCGCCTTCTGGGCCGGCGACGACCCCGCGGCACCCGGCACGTGGCTGTTCGGGCGCTTCGAACTCCCGGTGGGCTAGTGCCCGTCCTCAGTGCAGGACCCAGCCTCCGTCCACACACACGGTCTGACCGGTCATGAAGGCGCTGTCCGGGCCGGCGAGGAAGCTCACCACGTTCGCGATGTCCTCGGCCAGGCCCCGGCGCTGGAGCGCCTGACGCGACAGGGCCTGCCGCTCCATCGCCTCCTGGTCCGGGTAGGCCTCCAGCTCCTCCTCGGTCCGGATCGCGCCCGGCATCACGGAGTTGACCCGTACGCCCGCCGGCCCGAGGGCGCGGGCCATCGAGCGGGTGAAGCCCAGCAGGCCCGCCTTCGTGGTGGCGTACGGGACCGAGTCCGCCGCGCCGATCCGGGCGAGGACGCTGCTGACCGTGACGATCGCGCCGCCCTCGGCCGGCGATTCGCCGAAGGCGCGCCGCGCGCACAGCCACGCGCCGGTGAGGTTGACCCCGAGGATCCGGTCCCAGTCGGCCTCGGTGAGATCGGTCCACTCCGTGCGCCGGGTCACCGCCGCGTTCGTCACCAGCACGCCGACCCGGCCCAGCTCCTCCTCGCAGCGGCCGAACATCGCGTCCACCGCGCCGGCCTCGGCGATGTCCGCGACGTACACCGCGGCCGTGCCGCCGTCGTCGCGAATCCCGGCGGCGACCCGGTCGGCCGTGGCGACCATCCGCTCCTCCGGGTGGGAGTTGATCGCCACCGCCATCCCGTCCCGCGCGAGCCGCCGCGCGGTCGCCGCCCCGATGCCCCTCGACGCACCCGTCACCAACGCCACCCGCTCCGGCATCCGCCCCGCCTCTCTCTCACACCGTCCGACGACCAAGAGTCTGGAGCAGCGGACGGGAGCCCGGCCAGCCGCCGGACGACCGAGACCGTCCATCGACTTTTTGCAATCAAAAGTCAGCCTCTTGCGTTGTCTTGTCGGCGAATCTAATCTCTGTGATGCGTCCCACATGCCTCCCCCAGGCACGTGCCCCCTCCAGAGCGCCGACCGTGCGCGGTCGGCGCTGTCGCAGACGAGAGGCGCAATGAGACCCCACCACACCCGCCTGCGGCTGATCGCCGCCACCGCCGTGATCAGCCTGTTCGCCGCCCTGGGACTGGCGTCCCCCGCCGCCGCGTCCCCCGTGCCCTCCTCGCCCCGTCCGGCCGCCGACACCGACCTCGCCGCCGGAAAGCCGATCACCGCCTCCTCGCACGTGTACGACTTCGTCGAGACGAACGCCAACGACAACAACGTCGGCACCTACTGGGAGAGCGCCTCCGGCGCGTACCCGGCCACCCTGAGCGTCAACCTCGGCGCCAAGGCCGTCATCAGCTCCGTCGTGATCAAGCTCAACCCCGACCCGATCTGGGCCGCCCGTACGCAGACGATCGCGGTACTCGGCCGGGCGACGCACTCCGGCGGCTACACCATCCTCGTCGGCGCCAAGAGCTACTCCTTCGACCCGAACAACGGGGCGAACACCGTGACGATCCCCGTCTCCGCCACGGTCGCCGACGTGCAGCTGGCGTTCACGAGCAACTCCGGCGCGCCCGGCGGGCAGGTCGGCGAGCTCCAGGTCATGGGCTCCCCGGCCCCGGCGCCCGACCTGACGATCGGCGACATGTCGTGGACCCCGTCCTCTCCCGTGGAGACCGACACGGTCACGCTCAAGGCCACCGTGAAGAACATCGGCACCGCCGCCTCCGACGCGACGAACGTCAACTTCTACCTGTCCGGGCAGAAGGCCGGCACCGCGTCGGTCCCCGCGATCGCCGCGGGCGCCTCGGCCTCGGTGTCCGCCTCGGTCGGCACGCGGACCGCCGGGACGTACCAGCTCGTCGGCAAGGTCGACGAGTCCGACACCGTGCTGGAGCTGAACGAGAACAACAACACGTACACGAACCCGGCCTCGCTGGTCGTCTCGCCCGTCGCCAGCTCCGACCTGGTCGCCTCGTCGGTCAGCTGGACGCCGGGCAACCCGGCGAGCGGAAACAACGTGTCGTTCAGCGTGACCGTCAAGAACCAGGGCACCGTCGCCTCGGGCTCGGGTTCGCACGGGATCACGCTGTCGCTGCTCGACGCGAACAACTCCGTGGTCAGGACGTTCACCGGCTCGGTCAGCTGGACGATCGCCGCGGGCGCCACCGCCGCACCGGTCACCCTGGGCTCGTGGACGGCCGTCAACGGCAAGTACACCGTCAAGACCGTCCTCGCGAACGACCCGAACGAACTGCCGGTCAAGCAGGCCAACAACACCAGCACGACGCCGTTCTTCGTCGGCCGCGGCGCGAACATGCCCTATGACGCCTACGAGGCCGAGGACGGCGTCCTGGCGGGCGGCGCGACGATCGTCGGCCCGAACCGGACCATCGGCGACCTCGCCGGTGAGGCCTCGGGCCGCCGGGCGGTCAAGCTGGCGAGCACCGGCGCCAGCGTGGAGTTCACCACCAAGGCGTCCACCAACACCCTGGTCACGCGGTTCGCCATGCCGGACGCCTCCGGCGGCGGCGGGATCAACTCCACCCTGGACGTCTACGTCAACGGCACCTTCCTCAAGGCGATCGACCTGACCTCCCACTTCGCCTGGCTGTACGGCGACGAGACCAGCCCGAACAACGCGCCGAGCTCGACGCCCCGGCACATCTATGACGAGGCGCACGCGATGCTCGGCACCACGGTCCCGGCCGGCAGCAGGATCAGA
This sequence comes from Actinoallomurus iriomotensis, assembly GCF_030269445.1. Classification (GTDB taxonomy): domain Bacteria; phylum Actinomycetota; class Actinomycetes; order Streptosporangiales; family Streptosporangiaceae; genus Actinoallomurus; species Actinoallomurus iriomotensis. The sequence continues at coordinate 473,946 of NZ_BSTJ01000007.1, read as the reverse complement.
TTGCAGAAGGACGCGGCCAACACGGCCGCGTACTACTCGATCGACTTCATCGACACCGAGCAGGTCTCCCCCATCGCCAACCCCGACCCGGGCAAGTACACGGTGCCCGCCGGGTTCACCCAGCAGGACGTGCAGAACGCCCTGGACAAGGCCCGCCAGGACCCGAGCCTCGTCGGCGTCTACCTGCCCGCCGGCACGTACCAGACGTCGAGCAAGCTCCAGGTGTACGGCAAGGCGATCAAGATGGTGGGCGCGGGCCCCTGGTACACGCAGTTCCAGGCGCCGACCGGCCAGGAGAACACCGACGTCGGCATCCGGGCCGACTCGTCGGCGAACGGCTCGACGTTCTCCGGGTTCGCCTACTTCGGCAACTACACCTCGCGCATCGACGGGCCGGGCAAGGTGTTCGACCTGCAGAACGTCGCGAACGACACGATCGACAACATCTGGGTCGAGCACATGGTCTGCATGTACTGGGGCAACAACACCGACCACATGACGATCACGAACGACCGCATCCGCGACACCTTCGCCGACGGCGTCAACATGACGAACGGCAGCTCGGACAACCTGGTGTCCAACGACGAGGCCCGCTCGACCGGCGACGACAGCTTCGCGCTGTTCGCCGCGACCGACTCCGGCGGCACCGGGGAGAAGAACAACACCTACCAGAACCTCACCGCGATCCTGCCGTGGCGCGCGGCCGGCGTCGCCGTGTACGGCGGGCAGGACAACACCGTCAAGAACGTCTACATCGCCGACACGCTGACCTACTCCGGCATCACCATCAGCTCGCTCGACTTCGGCTACCCGATGGAGGACTTCGGACCGGACCCGACGAACTTCGGCAACATCTCCATCGTGCGGGCGGGCGGCCACTTCTGGGGCGCGCAGACCTTCCCGGGGATCTGGATGTTCTCGGCCTCGAAGCAGTTCCGCGCGATCCGGGTCAGTGACGTCGACATCATCGATCCGACGTACTCGGGGATCATGTTCCAGACCGACTACAGCGGAGGGCGGCCGCTGAACCCGGTCACCGACACCGTGCTGACCAACATCACGATCAGCGGCGCGCACAAGAGCGGCGACGCGTACGACGCCAAGTCCGGCTTCGGGATCTGGGCGAACGAACTGCCCGAGTCCGGCCAGGGCCCGGCGGTCGGCTCGGCGACGTTCAACAACCTCAAGCTGAGCGACAACGCCATCGACATCCGGAACACGACGTCGACGTTCACGATCAACGTCCAATAAGGGGAGGCGGACGGCCCCGGCGCCTTCCAGGCGCCGGGGCCACGCGCCGTCCAGGCGCGTACGGCGGGCTATTGGAAGCCGTAGACGTGCTGGTCGGTGGAGCAGCGGTTGTCTGGGCGGGCTCTGGTGGTTTCGGTGACCTGCTTGGCGTTAAGTCCGCCTGGAGTTCGCCGGTCAGGAGTCGGACGGCTGTGGGGAGCGCGGCCGTCCGGGCCACCGGCGTCAGGGGCACCGCTCGCGCCTGGGCAGCGGGGACGGCGAGGAGGCCGATGGCCGCGGACGGGCCAGCCGCTGAGGCGCCCACGGCCGGGATCTTCACTGTGGTACCACCTGAGCTCGGAGATTGAACGCTCCACGGCTGGAGTGAGCGCTCCACCGCCCCCGCTGTGGCGGGGGCGGTGGAGCCGCCGCGCTGTCTTGGGGTGTCAGTAAGTGAGGACGACGCAGCCGTTCGCGCCGGGGAAGCCGCGCCGGTAGGGGGCAGGAGCCGAGTCGGCGCCGTTTCCGCCTCGGCCGACACCGGCGGGGCAGGCGCTGGAGACCCCGGCGCCGGGCGCGCCTCCGGGGCCTCCCGTGTCTTTGACTCCGGCCGTGCCGGCCTGGCCGAAGTTCTGACCGGCGTCGTCGCCGGCGCACCAGGTGGCGTTCATACCTCCCGCGCCGCCGGCGTTGTCGTGACCGCCGGGGCCGGTATGGCCGCCGCCGCCGGCGTCGGCGCTGGCGCCGCCGCCGCCGGCGTCGGCGCTGGCGCCGCCGGCGCCGGCGTAGGCGACGGAGGAGGCCGTCCCGGCGAGACCGTCGCCGTTCGGTGCGGCACCGCCGGCGCCGACGGTGATGGTCATCTGGTCACCGGGCTGGACGGCCAGGGTGCAGAACGAGGTGGCGCCCCCGCCCCCGCCACTGCCGCCGGACAGGTAGACGGTGTTGCCGGTCCCCATGCTGCCGCCTCCCCCAGCACCGGTCAGGACGACCCTGATCCGGGACACACCGGTGGGCACGGTGAAGGTGTTCGTGCCCGGCGCGGCGTAAACCCTTTGGGTCTGGGCGTAGGCGGGAACGGTCCCGGCCGTCGCCAGCAGTACCCCGGCCGCCGCCGCGACGCCCACGACGCCTCCTCGGACGCGGCAGAAGAGGTTGCCCGTGCGACGACCGGGCTGCGGTGTGTGGGTGTGCATGCACTCTCCCATGTGATGGTTACCTATGGTGCCGGAATGACTACACAGAATAACCATCACTCGGGACGGCGAGACCCAGCAACTCCGGGCGTACGGCGCGCCGGCGCCACTCCGCGGCCGGGTCCCGGACAAGGCGTCGCGTCCGCAGGTCGAGCAGGCCGCTCACGTGCTTCAGCTCCGCGGCGACCGTCCCGTCGATCCGGCGCAGGACGTGCCGCACCTCGTACGTCCGGCCCGGCCGCCAGGCCCAGGCGCAGGAGACGTCGACCGTGTCGCCGCCGCGCAGCTCGGCCCGGTAGTGGATGACGGTTTCGAGGTTGACCGGGCCCATGCCGTCGGCGATCAGTTCGTCCACCGAGACCCCGGCCGCCTGGACGCAGGCGAACCGTGCGTGGTCGGCGTACTGGTGGTAGACCGCGCCGTTCACGTGCAACTGCGCGTCGAGGTCGTAGAGCCGCACGTCGAGGCGTACGGAGAAGGGGTCAGAGCTCATGGCCGGGCTCCTGTTCGGCGAGCCACCGCACCGATCGGCTGGTCAGGTAGCGGAGCCCGTCGTCGCGGACCTCCAGCCAGTCGCCGCGGACCCAGCCCCCGGCCGCCTGGGGGGAGAAGCCGTGCCGGCGGAAGAGGTCGCTGGCCTCGGCGCGGGTCAGACCACGCCGGCCCCAGGCGACCATGAGGTCACGGTGGCGCTCCTCTTCGGACCGCTCCCCCGTGCCGCCGTCGAGCGCGTCCGCCAGCGCGGTCAGACCCTTGCTGATCTGCCGCAGCGCGGCGGCGACCTGAGTCGGCTCCATGGCCGAATAGCATAAGCGATCGGTAGCGATCGCCATAGCGATGAAGGAGGCTAAGCGGCGCTGCGCGCACTGACCGGCCGGCGACGGAGGGCCGAATCCCGCAGGGCGGGGGGCAGGTAGGCCTGGTCGAGCGTGCCGACATCGGTGCCGGGCGGGACGATCTCGTCGATCCGGTCGAGGATCTCGTCGGTGAGGGCGACGTCGAGGCCGCCGAGAAGGTCGTCGAGGTGGTCCATCGTGCGCGGTCCGATGATCGCGCTGGTCACGTCGGGGTGCGCGATGGCGAACGCCGTCGCCAGGTGGGTCAGGCGCATGCCCGCCTCGTCGGCGAGGGAGGCGAGCCGCTCGGCGACGTCGATGCGGCGCTCGTCGTTCAGGTGCTTGACCAGGCCCGCGCGGCGCAGGTCGTTCGGCCGGCCCCTGCGGACGCGGCCGGTCAGCATTCCCTGCCCGAGCGGCCCCCACACCAGCACCCCCATCCCGTGGCGCCGCACGGTCGGCAACACCTCGCGCTCGATGCCGCGGCTGAGAATCGAGTACGGCGGTTGTTCGGTGTGGAACCGTTCCAGTCCGCGCCGCTCGGCGACCCACTGCGCCTCGACCAGGTCCGATGCCGGCATTCCGGACGTCCCGATCGCGCGGACCTTTCCGCTGTGGATCAGGTCGGAGAGCGCCGACAGCGTCTCCTCGATGTCGGTCGCGGGGTCCGGCCGGTGGATCTGGTACAGGTCGATGTGGTCGGTCTGGAGGCGGCGCAGCGAGTCCTCGACCGCCTTCATGATCCAGCGCCGTGAGGCGCCCTGCCGATTGGGATCGTCGCCCATCGGGCGGCTCACCTTGGTCGCGAGGACGACGTTGTCCCGGCGCCCCTTGAGCGCCTTGCCCACGACCTCCTCGGAGTCGCCGTAGGCGTCGGCGGTGTCGATGAAGTTGATCCCCGCGTCCAGCGCCTTGTGGATGACGCGGGCCGAGTCGTCGGGATCGGGGTTGCCGACGGACGTGGCGAACATCAGTGTGCCGAGCGCGTACGGACTGACCTTGATCCCGGTCCGGCCGAGGGTGCGGTACTGCATGCGATCACTCCTGAGATGACGGCCGATGCCCTATCCTCGACCTAAGTGGAAAGCCCTTCCGGAACTATACGGAAAGGCTTTCCGGTTATGCAACCAGAGGAGTGTGGTGACCGAGAACACCCCGTCGGCCGGACGCACGCCGCGCCGGCTGCGCGCCGACGCGCAGCGCAACGTCGACTCCCTGCTCGAAGCGGCGAAGACCGTGTTCGCCACCTCGGGAGTGGACGCCCCCGCGAAGGAGATCACCGATCTGGCCGGCGTCGGCGTCGGCACGCTGTACCGCCACTTTCCGCAGCGCTCGGACCTGGTCGCGGCCGTGCTCCAGCGCGGGATCGACGTCTGCGCCGAGGCGGGCCCGGCGCTGAGCGCCGCGCACGAGCCGGGCACGGCACTCATGAAGTGGCTCCACCGGTACACCGAGTTCGTCGGAACCAAACGAGGGCTCGCGTCGGCCCTGCACTCGGGCGATCCGGCGTTCGACGCCCTGCCCGGCTACTTCATGCGGCGGCTCGAACCCGTCCTCGGGGCGCTGCTCGACGCGGCGGCCGCGACCGGCGAGGTCCGCGCCGACGTCAGCGCGAAGGACCTCCTGCACGCCGTCGCCCTCCTGTGCCAGCCGGTACGCGGCGAGGGGCTCGACTACAACCAGCGCATGGTCGCCGTCCTCGTCGACGGACTGCGCCGAACCGCCGAACGGCGTGGAACGGTGGCCGCGCCGCCCCGGCCAGTGGAATGATCGTTAGGACGTACCACACCCGTTTTCGTGCCCGATGTCGCGATTCATAGGATGTGGTCAATCCTGCCCTTGACCTCGGAGGGGTTATGAGCATTGTCGGCACCCGCGTCGTGCGAACCGAGGATCCGCGCCTGCTCACCACCGGCGCGCAGTATCTCGAAGATCTCCGGCTGCCCGAACTCCAGGGCGCCGCGTACGCGACCTTCGTGCGCAGTCCGATGGCCCACGCGCGGATCACCGGCATCGACGTCTCCGCGGCACTCGACGAACCCGGCGTGGTCGCCGTGCTGACCGCGGACGACCTCGACGACATCCCGGAGTCGCCGCCCGGCCGGGAGCCGCTGCTCGCCAAGGACGTCGTGCGCTTCGTCGGCGAGCCGGTCGCGATCGTCCTCACCGAAGAGCACTACCAGGGTGAGGACGCCGCCGAGCTGGTCAGCGTCGACTACGACGAGCTGCCCGCCGTCGTCGGCGTCCAGCAGGCGCTCACCGACGAGACCCTGCTCTTCCCCGACAAGGGCACGAACGTCCTCAGCCGGGGAGGCGCCAAGGAGTTCGACGACGAGGCCTTCGCCGACTGCGAGGTCGTCGTCGAGCGCACCATCGTCAACCAGCGCGTGGCCGCGGCTCCGCTGGAGGTCCGCGCGGCCGCCGCCCGCTGGGCCGACGACCGGCTGACGCTCTGGTCCAGCACGCAGAACGTACACGGGGTCAGGGACGAGCTGACCGGGAAGCTCGGCCTCGACAAGAAGGCGGTCCGCGTGATCGCCCCTGATGTCGGCGGCGGCTTCGGCGCCAAGATCGGCGCCGACCGGGAGACGGTCGTGGTCGGCTGGGCCGCGCGCCGCACCGGCCGGCCGGTCCGCTGGGTCGAGACGCGCAACGAGAACCTCATGGCCATGTCGCAGGGCCGCGCCCAGCTCCACACCATCACGATCGGCGGCAGCCGCGACGGCCGCGTCCAGGCCTACCGGCTCGACATCGTCCAGGACTGTGGCGGGTACGTCCGCATGGGCGGCATGCTGCCGCACCTGACGATGCTCATGGCCAGCGGCGTGTACGACCTGCCGCGCGTCGAGACGGCGTTCCGCAGCGTCGTGACCAACACGACGCCGATCGGCGCGTACCGCGGGGCCGGCCGCCCGGAGGCGACCGCCGCGATCGAGCGGGCGATGGACCTGTTCGCCGCCGAGATCGGCATGGACGCCGCCGAGGTACGCCGCCGCAACTTCGTCGCGCCCGACAAGTTCCCGTTCACCACGCCGACCGGGGCGACCTACGACACCGGCGAGTACGCCAAGGCGCTGGACACCGTGCTGGAGGCCGCGGGCTACGACGAGCTGCGCGCCGAGCAGCGGCGGCGCCGCGAGCGCGACGACCCGATCCAGCTCGGCATCGGCGTCTCGGCCTACGTGGAGATCACCGGAGGCGGCCCGGACGCCGGCGAGACCGCCCGGGTCTCGGTGCACCCCGACGGCACGGTCACCGTCTGGACCGGCAGCTCGCCGCACGGGCAGGGCCACGCGACCGCGTGGGCGATGCTCGTCCAGGACGAGCTCGGCATCCCGATGGACCGCATCACCGTACGGCACGGCGACACGGACGTGCTGACCGAAGGCGTCGGCACCTTCGGATCCCGGTCCCTGCAGATCGGCGGCACCGCCGTACGGAACGCGGCCGTGGAGATCAAGGAGCGGGCGCGCGAGCTGGCCGCCGAGGAGATGGAGGCCGACCCGGCCGACCTCGTGCTGGACCTGGAGAGCGGCACGTGGACGGTACGCGGCGTGCCGGGCCGGGGCGTGCCCTGGGCGCAGCTCGCCGAGCGCGCCGGGCCGGAGGGGCTGTCCGCCGACACGACGTTCGCCACGGACCAGTCGACGTTCCCGTTCGGCGCGCACGTCGCGGTCGTCGAGGTCGACATGGAGACCGGCCGGCCGCGGCTCGTACGGCACGTGTCCGTCGACGACGCCGGGCCGGTGGTCAACCCGATCCTCGCCGAGGGCCAGCGCCACGGGGGCATCGCCCAGGGCGCCGCGCAGGCCCTGTTCGAGGAGGTCTCCTACGACGAGTACGGCAACCCGGTGACCGCCACCCTGCTGGACTACACCTTCATCAGCGCCGCCGAGCTGCCGAGCTTCGAGCTGGTGCCGATGGAGACGCCCACGTCGGTGAACCCGCTGGGCGTGAAGGGCATCGGCGAGGCCGGGACCATCGGCTCCACCCCCGCCGTGCAGAGCGCCGTCGTGGACGCGCTCGGCCACCTCGGGGTACGGCACATCGACATGCCCGCCTCACCCGAACGCGTCTGGACCGCGATCAACGAAGCGAGGACCGCCCAGTGAACGTGACGATCACTGTCAACGGCGAGAAGACCAGCCACGAGGTGGAGGACCGCACGCTGCTGGTCCACCACCTGCGGGACGTGGTCGGCCTCACCGCGACCAACGTCGGCTGCGACACGAGCACCTGCGGGGCGTGCACCGTGCTCGTCAACGGCGAGTCGGTCAAGTCGTGCACCGTGCTCGCGGCGCAGGTCGACGGCGACGAGGTACAGACCCTCGAAGGCCTGGCCGGCGAGAACGGCGAGCTCGACCCGATGCAGAGCGCCTTCCGGGAGCACCACGCCCTCCAGTGCGGATTCTGCACCCCCGGCATGGTGATGGCCGCGACGTCGCTGCTGCGCGAGAACCCGCACCCGACCGAGGAGGAGGTACGGGCCGCCCTCAAGGGCAACCTGTGCCGGTGCACCGGCTACCACAACATCGTCCAGGCGATCATGTCGGCCGCCGAGAGCGCGGAGGGTGCGCGATGATCCCCCCGAAGTTCGCCTACCGGCGCGCGGGCTCGGCGGAAGAGGCGGTGAGCCTCCTCGCCGAGTACGGCGACGAGGCCAAGATCCTCGCGGGCGGGCACTCGCTGCTGCCGCTGATGAAGCTGCGCCTCGCACAGCCGGAGTTCCTCATCGACATCGGCCGCGTCCACGAGCTGTCCTACATCCGCGGCGAGGCCGACCACATCGCGGTCGGCGCGCTCACCCGGTACCACGACCTGGAGCACTCCGAGCTGCTCGCGGCGGAGCTGCCGCTGCTCGCGCACGCCTCGGGCAAGGTCGGCGACCCGCAGGTACGGCACCGCGGCACCATCGGCGGCTCGATCGCGCACGGTGAGTCCGCCTCGGACGTGCCCGCCGTCGTCCTGGCGCTGGACGGCACGCTGGTCGTGTCCGGCCCGTCGGGCGTACGGGAGATCCCGTCGAGCGAGTTCTTCCTGGGGCCGTTCGAGACGGTTCTGGAGCCCGACGAGCTGCTCACCGAGATCCGCCTGCCCCGTCCCGCGTCGCCGGGCTGGTCGTTCCAGAAGCTGACGAGCCGGGCCATCGACTGGGCCATCGTGGCGGTCGCGGTCCAGGGGTCGTCGGTCGGGCTGGTCAACATGGGCTCGACGCCGCTGCGGGCGACCGCGACGGAGCGGGCGCTGGCCGACGGCGCCTCGATCACGGACGCGGCGGCCCGGGCGGCCGAGGGCACCTCGCCGTTCGCCGACCGCAACGCGAGCCCGGAGTACCGCAAGCACCTGGCCCGCGTACTGGTCCGCCGCGGCCTGGAGGAGGCGGCCGGACGGGCGGGCTGATCAGAGCCAGTCGCGGCGCTTGAACAGCACGTACGCCACGATCGAGCCGAGCAGCATCAGGGCGAGGGCGAACGGATAGCCCGCCACCCAGTGCCGCTCCGGCATGTGCTCGAAGTTCATCCCGTACACCGTGCCGACGAACGTGGGGGCGAAAAAGATCGCCGCCCAGGCGGAGATCTTCTTGAGGTCCTCGTTCTGCGCGAAGCTGGCCTCGGTCAGGCGCTTGACCTCCTCGTTCTGCGCCTGGCCGATGAGCGTCGACTTGATGGTGAGCACGGTCCGGTAGAACTCGATCACGCCGTGGAGGTACTCCTGCTCGCCCTCGGCCAGGTCGCGCACGCGGGCGAGCCGGTCGGCCGCGTCGGCCACCAGCGGGCGCCCGGCCGGTGAGATCCCGGTGAGGGCCTGCATCCGGCCGTACGTCGCGGCGCCGAGCGCGCCCATGGTCCGTACGGCGAGCAGGCCGTGGCGGGCGCGGAACAGCTCGTTGAGGAACTCCTCGGGGTCGCCGACCTGTCCGCCCGTGACCCGCTGTTCGAGCCGCCAGACGTCCTTGGTGACGGTCTCGACGAACTCCTCCTGGGTGCGGATCATGGCCGAGACGATCGCGTGCGACAGCTCCCACGAGGAGGACGGGCGCAGGCGGCCCGCCCGTATCCGCCGCAGCACGGTGCCGGTCTCCCGCAGGGCCGCCTCCGGGGGCACCGCCGGGTTGACCGGGCCGTGCACGGTGACCAGATAGTTCCGGCCGACGAACTGGTCGAGCTCGACGTAGTGCACGTGGCCGCGCTCGCCGCGCTCGGGCGTGTGCAGGACGACGAAGACGTGATCGGAGTAGGCGTGCATCTTCGGCACCCGGTTGCGCTCGACGCACTCACGCACCGCCAGCGGATGGAAGCCGAACACCTCCGACAGCGCGTGGGCGGCGTCCTCGTCGCATGCCGGGATGTCGACCCAGACCAGCCCCTCCTCGCCGTGGACCAGCGCCGGCAGCTCCTCGGCGCGGCGATCCTCGACCCCGTCCGCGGTGACCAGGCGAACACGCATCCGCCTCACGCTCCTTCGACCCCCGCCGTGCCCCGTGTCCGATCATGCCAAGCATGTTCCGGTGTGCAGTAGGACGGGTCGGTGTGGCGTCCGGTTCACCGCTCCAGTTCGGCTCGTACGCCGAGCAGGCGCACCGGCCGGTCCGGGGTGAAGGCGTCGAGGGCGGCGAGCGCGGCCCGCTCGACCGCGTCCGTCTCGGCGGTCGGCATGGCCGGCGTCCGGCCGTGCGTCCGGGTCGTGAACGGCGCGTACCGCACTTTCACCACGACCCGGACGGCCCGGCGCCCGTCGGCGGCGACCTCCTCGGCGACGCGCCGCGCGAGCCGTGCCACCTCCGCGCGCACCTCGGTCCAGTCGTCGAGATCGCGCTGGTAGGTGGTCTCCCGGCCGCGCGAGTGCGGGACGTGCGGCGCGGCGCTCACCGGCGAGGAGTGCTCGCCCCGCGCGATCCGGACCAGCCACGGACCGGTCGCCGGGCCGAACCGGGCGGCCAGCGCGTCCGGCTCGGTCTCGGCGAGCCCCCGTACGGTGCCGATGCCCAGCGCGGCGAGCCGCCGGGCGGTCTTGCGCCCGATCCCCCACAGCGCGTCGGCCGGCCGGTCGCCGAGCACGTCGAGCCACGTGGCGCCGGTCAGCCGGAAGATCCCGCCGGGCTTGCCGAAGCCGGTGGCGACCTTGGCCTGGAGCTTGTTCTCCCCGATCCCGACGCTGCAGTCGAGGCCGGTCGCCGCGTGGACGCGGCGGCGGATCTCGCGAGCGTCGGCCTCCGGGTCGCCGGTGTCGACGGCCAGGAACGCCTCGTCCCAGCCGAGCACCTCGACGACCGCGTCGTACGCCCGCAGGACCGCCATCACCTCGGCGGACGCCGCCTCGTACACGGGCCGGTCGACCGGCAGGAACACCGCGCCGGGACACCGCCGCGCGGCCGTACGGAGGGGCAGCCCGGAGTGCACGCCGAACTCCCGCGCCTCATAGGAGGCCGTGCTGACCACACCACGCTTGGCCGGGTCGCCGTCGCCGCCGACGACGACCGGGAGGCCGCGCAGCTCCGGGTGGCGCAGCACCTCCACCGCGACCAGGAACTGGTCGAGGTCGACGTGCAACACCCACGGGGCCACACTCCATCTTCACCCGAGAGTGTCGACACTGACCTGCCACAGGCGCTCGGCCGCCTCGGGGTCCAGGGCGTGGGCCGCGACGCCGGAGCGGGTGCCGGGCCGGTGGGGCTCGGCCTCATCGCAGTCCTCGAAGTAGCGCCCGCTCACCCCGTCGAGCAGCGGAGAGGCCGCGACCAGGACGGACGTCGCGGCGCCCTGCTCGGGGGTCTTCCACTTCGGGCCGCCGCCGCCCACCGCCGCGCGGAGCCGGTCGAGCTCCTCGTCGGTGACGTGACGCTGCAGGTTGGTGCGGATCCCGCCCGGCATCAGGGAGTTGACGGCGATGCCGTCCCCGGCCCAGCGCCGGGTCGCCTCCACCGCGAACAGGACGTTGGCCGTCTTGGACTGGCCGTACGCGGACCAGGGCTCGTACGGGCGCTCGCGGAAGTGGATGTCGTCGAACACGACCGCGGACCGCAGGTGCGCGCTGGAGCTGACGGACACGACCCGCGCGCCCCCGGCGGCGGCGAGCGCTTCGTGCAGGCCGGTGGTCAGGGCGAAGTGGCCGAGGTGGTTGGTGGCGAACTGCAGCTCCCAGCCCTCCGGCGTGCGGGTCTCCGGCGCGGCCATGACGCCGGCGTTGTTCACGAGGATGTGCAGCGGGCCCTCCCAGTCGGCGGTGAAGCGCCGCACGGAGGCCTGGTCGGCGAGGTCGAGGTCGGCGACCAGGACCTGCTTGTTGCCGGTGGTCGCGATGATGTCCTCGGCGGTGCGCTCTCCGGCCTCGCGCCTCCGGACCGCGATCGTGACCTCCGCGCCCGCGCCGGCCAGTGCCCGCGCGGTCTCCACGCCGATGCCGGACGCGCCGCCGGTGACGATGGCGCGGCGTCCGGTGAGGTCCACGCCGTCCAGCACCTCGGCGGCCGTGGAGGCGAAGCCGAAGGGCGTGGTGATACGTGTTGCCATGATTTTTCCGTCTCCCCGGGGTCCTGCGGTGCGCAGGTCCGGCCGGTAGGATGTGAACCGGAGGAACCTCCGAATGACTGCCACTTTAAGCGGAGGATCCTCCATTTACAAGTCTCGCGCCACCCGAGGAGGAGCCGTGCCACCCACCGGCCCCCGACCGCTGCGCGCCGACGCCCAACGCAACCGCGATCGTCTCCTCGACGCCGCCGCCCGCGCCTTCTCCCAGGCCGGCGGGGCGGAGGTCACCCTCGACGCGATCGCCAAGGACGCCGGCGTCGGCATCGGCACGCTGTACCGGCACTTCCCCACCCGCGAGGCTCTCGTGGAGGCCACCTATCGCAAGGAGCTCGCGCGCCTGTGCGACGCCACGTCGGAGCTGCTGGAGAGCCTGCCTCCCGACGAGGCGCTGCGCACCTGGATGGACCGCTTCGTCGACTACATGACCACCAAGCGCGGCATGGCCGACGCCCTGCGCGCCGTCATCGCCTCCGGCGGCAACCCGTTCTCCGAGAGCAAGGCCCGCCTGACGGAGGCCGTCACGACGCTGACGCGCGCCGGCGTCGACGCCGGCCGGGTACGGCCCGACGTCGACGCGGCCGACCTCGTGGCGAGTCTCGGCGGCGTCTCCCTGATGGCCGCCGAGCCCACTCAGCGCGAGCAGGCCGGCCGGATACTCGACCTGCTGATGGACGGCCTCCGCTACGGCGCGCGGGGCACGGCCGCCGAACCCGGCACGTAGCGCCTCACCCCTGACGGGCGAGGCACACGGCCGGCGCGCCAGGCGGCCCGGGACGGCCGCCGCCCGCACAAGAGCACGACCAAGCCCTGGACCGGCTCCGGCACGTACCGCGCCAGCCCTGGCATGGCCGGCGCGCCGGCGGCCGCCGCCCGCACAAGGAGCGCGACCAGCTCCTGTAGCGCGTCAGCCCTGGCGGGTGAAGCGCGCGGCGGGTGCGCCCGTCAGGCGGTCCGGGGGCAGGCGCCGTCCGCACAGGAGCACCGCCAGGTCCTGTGCGGCGCCGGTGACGGGTTCGCCCGCCCCGTATGACCAGTCGATGTCGTCCGCGCGCAGTTCGACGCCGTTCAGGTCGACGCCGAACCACTTCAGGCCCCTTTCGCTCGCCAGGCCGTCCAGGACGAGGCGCAGGCGCTCCTCCGGGACCTTCCGGTCGAGGCCCAGCGGCACCGTGACGTCCAGCCCGTGGACGACGTCATGGGTGAGTGCCGCCCCGTACCCGCCGCGCGGTGGCTTCCACGGGTGTTCGGCGTTGTCCCGCAGCACGGCGGTCAGCTCTCCGGCCGACAGCGCGGCCGTGTCGCGGCGGGCGGCGCGGTCCAGCATCCGGTCGAAGCCGCCCCTCGCGCGTACGAGCCCGAAGATCACCTTCGGGGCCGAGTAGCGGAACGCCATCGTCATGTGCGCCACGACCTCGCGCACCCGCCAGCCCGCGCACAGGGAGTCGGCGTCCCACGCGTCGGCGGGGAGGCCCGCGAGCACGGCGGCCAGCTCACGGCGCTCCTCCGCGATCTGCTCCCGGATCTCGCTCATCGGTTCCCGGCCTCCCACGCCGCCACCACGCGCTTGGGGGCGCGGGTGCGCCAGGCGAGTTCGACCAGCCGGCCGAGCAGGTCCACGTCCGCCTCGCCCAGGTCCAGCTCGACACCGATGACCTTGTCGAAGCGCCGCAGCTCGGTGAGCACCGGGTGTTCGGCGACCAGTGCAGGCACCTGCTCGGCCGGCACGGACAGGCCCGCGTGGCCGTTCGGCAGCATTCCGGCGAAGCCCTTGCGGCGCACCTTGAAGTCCACCAGCCGAAAGTGGGTCCCCTCCTCCGTCTCGGGGAGGGCGAGCGCCAGGCGGCGCAGATCGTCGAGGTCGGCCATTGCCGTCTCCTCCGTTCGTCGTCATGGTCTTCCGGTTCACCCCACCGACGAACGGCCCGGACGCGGGAGGACACCCTCAGGCCAGAATCTCGGTGAGCCGGCGGCCGAGGTAGCGCCGCTCGGTGTCGGTGGTGGTCAGTTCCAGCGCCGCGCGGTAGGCCGCCGCGGCCTCGTGTGTACGGCCGAGCCGGCGGAGCAGGTCGGCGCGGGTCGCGGGCAGCAGGTGGTAACCGGCCAGGGCGCCGGACTCGTCGAGCCGGTCCACCAGCGCCAGTCCCGCTTCCGGCCCGTGGGCCATGCCGACCGCCACCGCGCGGTTCAGCTCCACCACCGGGGTGGGCACGAACCGGGCGAGCCGCCCGTACAGGGCGGCGATCTGGGGCCAGTCGGTGTCGGCCGGGCCGGCGGCGGTGGCGTGGCAGGCGGCGATGGCGGCCTGTACCTGGTAGCGGCCCGGCGCCCCGCGCCCGAGCGCGCCGTCGAGCAGGGCCACGCCCTCTTCGATCCCGGCGGCGTCCCAGCGGCGGCGGTCCTGGTCCTCCAGGGTCACCAGGTCGCCGGCGGCGTCGAGCCGGGCGGCGCGGCGGGCGTCGTGCAGCAGCATGAGGGCGAGCAGGCCGGCGGCCTCCGGCTCGTCCGGCATCAGCGTGGCCAGGACGCGGGCCAGCCGGATCGCCTCGGCGCCGAGGTCGGGACGCGTCAGGTCGGCGCCGGCCGTCGCGGAGTAACCCTCGTTGAACAGCAGGTACAGCACGGCCAGGACGGCGTGGAGGCGTTCGGGCAGCAGGTGTGCGGGAGGCACCCGGTACGGGATGCCGGCGTGGCGGATCTTCCGCCGGGCGCGTACGAGCCGCTTGGCCATCGTCGCCTCGCCGACGAGGAACGCGCGGGCGATCTCGGCGGTCGTCAGTCCGGCGAGGGTGCGCAGGGTGAGCGCGACGCGCGCCTCGGGCGCCAGCGCGGGATGACAGCAGGTGAACATCAGGCGCAGCCGGTCATCGGGCACGCCGCCGTCGTCGGCGTCCTCGCCGGGTTCGGCCGGGGACAGGGCGGCGACCTCTCGCAGCTTGGCGGCGCCGACCGCCTCGCGGCGCAGCCGGTCGACGGCGCGGTTGCGCGCGGCCGTGGTCAGCCACGCGCCGGGCCGGCGCGGGATCCCGTCGCGCGGCCAGTGCCGCAGGGCTTGCGCGAAGGCGTCCTGCGCGCACTCTTCGGCGAGGTCCCAGTCGCCGGTGACCCGGATCAGGGTCGCGACGACCCGGCCCCACTCGTCGCGGAAGGCCCGGTCGACGGCGGCCTCGACCTCGGTCGTCACGGCTGCCGGACGGGCCGGACCTCGATGGTGCCGTAGGCCGCGGCCGGATGCCGGGCGGCGATCTCCAGCGCCTCGTCCAGGTCGGCGCAGTCGATCAGGCAGAACCCGCCGATCTGCTCCTTCGTCTCGGCGAACGGCCCGTCGGACAGCAGCACGGTGTCGTCGCGCACGCGTACGGTTTTGGCCTCGGACGGCGGCCGCAGCCCGGCCCCGTCGCGTACGACCCCCCGGCGCAGCATCTCCTCGCTCCAGCCGCCGCAGCCGTCGTCGGCGTGCTCGGCGGCGGACTCGTCACCGCAGATCAACAACAGGTACTTCACCGGATCCTCCTCATGCCGCGCTGCGGCTCATCGGCTCGCTACGGCGCGGTCGAGCAGCTCGTGAACCAGGCCGACGACCTCGTCGGGGGTGAACTCCATGGCGTTCTCGCCGACGCTGATCTCGAACGCGCACCGGCGCGGGTCCGGGAGCGAGCGCACGCGGGGGAACAGCTGCACGCCCGTCTCGGCGAGCAGCGCGGCCCCGGCCCGCTCGACCGCGTCCTTCGGCGCCGGCAGGTGGATGTGGAAGAGGGGCGTCTGCGGCGGCTCCGGGCACGTGCGGGCGGCACCGTCGGCGTTGACCGCCGCGGCGATGGCGAGCGCGTGCTCGCGGAAGACCGGCATGCGCGGCGGGATGGTGTCGAGGCCCGCGAGGGCGGTCAGCGCGAGCGGCCACGCGTCGGGAATCGAGCCGCCGAGGCGGGTGCGCCACACGTCCGCGGCGGCGATCGTGGCCGCGTCCGCGGCCAGGACCGCGCCTCGGGTGCCCTGAAGGCTCTTGTAGAGAGAGACGTACACCGTGTCGAACAGCCCGGCGATCTCCTCGAACGGGCGACGGTAGTAGGTCTGGGCCTCCCACAGGCGGGCGCCGTCCAGGTGAGCCGCCGCGCCGCCGGCCCTGGCGACCGTGACCTGCTCGGCGAGGTCGTCCCACTCGGGGAGCAGGCCGCCGAGGTCGCGCTGCGGCAGCTCCCAGAGCACCGCGGCGAGCGGCTCGCCGATCGCCGCGAGGTCGGCGGCGGTCATCAAGGTGTTCGGGTCCCCGGCGCGGTGGTACCAGAGGCCGTGCACGGCGTTGTAGCCCTGCCTCTCCCACTGGTCGAGGTGGCAGTGCGGGTGCGCGGCGAACCCACGGCGCCCGCTCCGCTCGGCATGCACCCGCAGCGCGACCTGCTGCGCCATCGTGCCGCTCGGGAAGAACAGCGCGGCCTCCTTGCCCAGCAGCGCGGCGAGGCGGCGTTCCAGCACCGCCATCGGCCCGTCGGGCCCGTCGGGCGGCGTGTCGGCGTCCACCAGGGCGAGCAGTCCTTCGAGCACGACGCGGGGCCGCCGGCGGATCGGCGCGTGCAGGAACAGCGACCGCCGGATCTCCGGAGTCGTCGCGGTCACCCCGGCCGCCTCAGGACTCGCGCCAGCGGGCGGGGGCCCCCGGCCAGGTCGGCGGGGCGGGCCACCGCGCGGCGGAGGCACCGCCGCGACCGGTGAGCCAGGCCAGCAGCTCGTGGCCCGGCGCGCTGATCTCCGGGCCGTCGCCGAGGCGTACGTCCACGTCGAGGTCGGTGGCGCGGACGCGGCCGGCGGCCAGGCCGCCGTCGAGCCGGATCGCCGCGAGCGTCTCGCCCAGTTCCCACCGCACGTACGCCGGCGACCAGTCGGTGTGGGTGTAGCCGAAGTCCAGGTCGACGTGGTGCGCCTCGACCTCACGCCAGCGGCGGTGCAGGACGTACCAGGCCGGATGCGTCCAGCCGGAACGGGCCGCGACCGTGGACCGCCACGCGGCCTCGGGCAGCGTGGCGGCCTGGAGGGCGAACCGCTCGACCGCGAGGCGGAGTTCGGCGCGCAGCTCGGTCGCGGGGCGGCCGGAGTTGGCCTCGACGCCGGCCTCGCGGACCCGGTCGTCCGGGTACTGCCGGATCATCGCCCCCGTCCGGGCCCATTCGAGCAGGTTCCAGCACGAGTCGGCGTTGCGGGCGAGGTGCGCGAGCACGTGCCCGCGGGTCCAGCCTGGCAGCCGCGACGGGGCACGCAGGTCGTCGTCGGTCAGCTCCGCCGCGGTCGCCGTCAGCCGCTTACTCGCGGCCTCGACCTCCGCCAGTGTCGCGCGTACTTCCTCCATCGGCTCTCCTCCCGCCGGGCCCACCGGACCGAAGCATCGTCCCGCAGGGCACCGACAGCCCACCACCTCGGCCCGCCGGACGGCGGCGTACGTCCGTTACTCAACCGTTACTTGTTACCGACTGGTCAAGCATCTCTGACTCAGTTAATTTACTGGTCAGTAACCGTCATGTGACCTGCTTCACACCCCTCCGGCACGCCGTCCCCTGCTCTCCCTCGCCCCCGGGAGGATCCGTGCTGCCCCGCCGCGCACTCCGGTCCCTGCTCGTCGCCGTCACCGCCCTGCTGGGCACGACGCTGCTCGCCTCCGCCGCCCAGGCCACCGACCCCGTCGACGCCGCCAAGGCCCTCGCCGCACCCGGCGTGCCCGGCGCGAACGACTGGTCGTGCCACCCGAGCGCCGCACACCCGCGTCCGGTCGTCCTGGTCCACGGCACGTTCGCCGACGGCACCGTGAACTGGGTCGCCGCCGCTCCCGCCCTCGCGGCGCGGGGCTACTGCGTCTTCGCCCTGACGTACGGCGCGCAGGCCGGCGTCCCGGTGCTGCGGGCCATCGGGCCGGTGGCCGGCTCCGCCGCGCAGCTGTCCACGTTCGTCGACGGCGTCCTCGCCGCGACCGGGGCGTCCCAGGTCGACATCGTCGGGCACTCGCAGGGCGGCATGATGCCGCGCTACTACCTGAAGTTCCTCGGCGGCGCGGCCAAGGTGCACACGCTCGTCGGCCTGGCGCCCTCCAACCACGGCACCACGCTCGACGGACTCGCGACGCTGGCGACGCAGTTCCCGGGCGCGACCGACGTCCTGAACTCCGCCTGTCCCGCCTGCGTCGACCAGTTCGCCGGATCGGACCTGCTCAGCCGGCTGAACTCCGGCGGCGACACCGTCCCCGGCGTGAGCTACACCGTGATCGCGAGCCGGTACGACGAGGTCGTCACGCCGTACTCCACCCAGTTCCTCAGCGGCAGCGGCGTGCACAACGTGACGCTGCAGGACCTGTGCGCCGCCGACATCTCCGAGCACGTCGCGATCGCCTTCGACCCGGTCGCGCTGCACGAGACCGAGAACGCCCTGGACCCGGCGCACGCCTCGCGGACCACCTGTCTGTCACACGGCTGAACCACCACCGACCCCGCCAGGCGGAGGCCGGGGATCCCATCGACGGATCCCCGGCCTCCGTGCACCACGCTCAGGCGATCCAGCCGCCCTCCCGCGCCTGCTCGAGCGCTTCGTGCGCCCCCGGGGTGTCGAGCATCTCCAGCCCGCGGATCGCCCAGAACCGCACCGAGTCGTCGTCGCTCTCCAGCTCACCGGTCAGCACGCGCAGGGCGCGCGGCGACCGCGCCTCGGAGATCAGCTCAAGGAGCCAGCAGCGCAGCTCGTCATCCTCTTCTCGGCCGAACTCGGCGATGAGCTCGTCCACGTACGCGTCCGCGTGCTCACGCAGGAAGTCGAAGCCGTGCGTCCGGAGCCGCGCGTCCGGGCTCCGCATCGACTCGAGCGCCTGCGCGAAGCGCCGGTTGGTCATCAGGTCGTCCTCGCGTCCACAACGAATACGGAATACGGACGCGTCGAATGCTAAACGCCGGATACGACATTTGCTCCGGTCTCCCCCGGTACTGTCACCTTCGTCGCATCCGTCGTTGGAGGATCAATGCCGCAGGCCCTGCGCACCGGAGACCCCCAGAAGATCGGCGACTACCGCCTGGTCGGGCTCCTCGGGGAGGGCGGCCAGGGCGCGGTCTACCGCGGCGAGGCTCCGCGCGGCGAGCCGGTGGCGATCAAGCTGCTGCACGCCCGGTTCAGCGGGGACGCCAAAGCCCGTGCCCGGTTCGCGGCCGAACTCGCCCACGCCCGGCGCGTGGCACCGTTCTGCACGGCCCGGGTCCTCGACGCGGACCTGGACGGCGACCGTCCCTACATCGTCAGCGAGTTCGTCGAGGGACCCACGCTGTCCGACGTCATCGCCGGCGGGCCGCCGCCCGATGGATCGGCGCTGGAGCGGATCGCCATTGCGACGGTCACGGCGCTCGCCGCGATCCACGAGGCCGGTGTCGTGCACCGTGACTTCAAGCCCGGCAACGTCATCATGGGCCCCGACGGTCCCCGCGTCATCGACTTCGGCATCGCACGCGCGCTCGACGCCACCGGCACCCTGTCGAGCGCCGTGGTGGGCACGCCCGCGTACATGGCACCCGAACAGATCGCCGGCGGCGCCATCGGACCGGCCGCGGACATCTTCGCCTGGGGCTGCGCGATGGCCTTCGCGGCGAGCGGCGTGACGCTCTTCGGGCAGGACTCCATCCCTGCGGTGATGCACCGGATCCTGCACGAGGAACCCGACCTGGGCCGGCTGGCCACGCCCCTGCGTGAGATCGTCGCCGCGTGCCTGGCGAAGGAGCCGGACCGGCGGCCGAGCGCCCGGCAGATCCTGCTCCGGCTGCTCGGCGGGGCCGAATCCGCCGCGACCCCAAAGACCCTGCTCACCGAGGGTGCCCGGATATCGGCGTCGCCGCCGGGCCCGCGAAACGCCACGCGCCCCTGGCCGCCCGGCGATCCGTCCTCGCCGGCGTACGGTCCAACTCAACGGGCGTACGGGCCGGCCGGGCAGGCGTACGGGCCCGGGCAGCCGGTGGCCGTACGCGACGGGACACCGAGGAGTCACCGGGCCCTGACACGCGCGATGGGCGTCGCCGCCGTCGTCCTCGGCGTGACGACGCTGCTGCCCTGGGCGCACGTCGGCCGGCGGCTGATCGGAACATCCGTACCGATCGACGTCGTCGGCGTCAGCGGGCTGCGGACGCTCTGGGGGGTGCTCATCCTGGTCATGGCGGTGATCGCCGTCAACCTGGCGATCATTGATGAATTCTCGCCGCGCCTGTCGGCCGTCTGGGCGGCCGTCCCCGGCGGGGTGACGATCGTCTCGATCGCGGGGTTCGTCGTCCGGCGGCAGGACCTGTTGAGCAAGCACCCGAACTTCGGCCTGCTCTCCGTGGACGACCTGCACAAGATGGGCTACGCCCTGGACATTTCCCTGTCTCCAGGCGTGTACGCCGCGCTGGCCGCCGCGGTGGTCCTCACGGCCCTCGCCCTGCTCTCCCGGCGCTAGAGCGGGACGGACCAGTCGAGACGCCGGACGACCTCTTCGTCGGGGATCCCCGCGGGCCCCGTGCCGGGCCGCCGGGCGGGTGCGCGGCCCGCCGTCAGCCGGGCGCTGGTGGCGGTGTTGAGCTCCACGCGAGGACGCCGCAGCCGTTCGTACGTCTCCAGGGCCGCGTCCGTGGACGGTGCGTCGCGCAGCGCCTTGGCCAGCACGATCGCGTCCTCCATCGCCATGGAGGCGCCCTGCCCGGTCGCCGGGGAGGCGGCGTGCGCGGCGTCGCCGATGAGCAGCGTCCGCGCGCTGCGCCAGCGCCCGCCCGGGGGCAGGTCACAGGCGTTGACGGCCATCAGCCGGTCGCCGGTGGCGGCGACGATGTCCGCGGCCGGGGTGGCGTCGGGCCGCAGCAGCGGCAGCAGGTGCTCGCGCCACGCCTCCGGAGTGCCGCCGGTGAGTTCCCCGGCCGTCAGCGCGGCCCCGGCGACCCGGGCGAACCAGTAGGTCTCCCCGGCGGGAGAGACGGCGTGCCCGAATGCGACGGCGCTGCCGCGGATCATCTCGATCCGCTCGGGCTCCCCGTAAGCGGTGGTGGTGTAGCCGTAGAAGACGCGCTGTCCGGCGTAGCGCGGCGGGCCGCAGTCCGGATCGACCGCCGCGCGCGCGGCGGAGCCCAGCCCGTCGGCGGCGACGAGGAGGTCACCGGCCGCGCCGTCGCCGTCCGCGAAGCGCGCCACGACCTCGTCCGGCCCCTCGGTGACCGAGACGAGCCGCCGGCCGTGCCGTACGGGGATGCCTCGGTGGAGCACCTCCGCCCGCAGCGCCGCGCACAGCTCGGCGCGCCGCAGGCAGCGGTAGCGGGCGAGCGGTTCGTCGTGGCGGCCCAGCGGCACGGTGGCGAGCGCGGCGCCGTCGGCGCCGGTCACCCGCATCGAGGTGAGCGGAAAGCCCGCGTCCGCCACCCGGCGCGCGGCGTCGACCTGGGCCAGCGCGATCATCCCGTTGGTGGCGAGCGTCAGGAACGCGCCGAGGTCGTCGCCGCTGGTCGGGTGCGCCTCGTACACCGTCACCTCGGCCCCGATCTTGTGCAGCGCGAGTGCCGCCGAGAGCCCGCCGACACCGCCACCGATCACCAGAATCCGCACCGATCCCCCTTCACACCGCGTCCTCCGGCCAGTCTCTCAGGGACCCGCGCCGGCGTACGGCTCGAGCGCGGCTGTGGATGACCCCGGCTCCGCTTCATGCCGGGCTCTCAACCCCCTGCGGCGCGGTAGAACTCCGCGTCGTCCGGCGCCAGCGGCGTTTCGCCCAGGATCAGGTCGGCGGCCTTCTCCGCCACCATCATCACCGGCGCGTAGATGTTGCCGTTGGTGATGTACGGCATGACCGACGCGTCCACCACCCGCAGTCCGTCCAGGCCGTGGACTCGCATGCTGCCCGGGTCGACGACGGACATCGGGTCGGTACCCATCTTGGCCGTGCACGAGGGATGCAGGGCGGTCTCGGCGTCCCGTGCGACCCAGTCGAGGATCTCCTCGTCGCTTCCCACCCGCGGACCGGGCGAGATCTCGCCGCCGTTGAACTCATCCAGGGCCGGCTGGTTCAGGATGTCGCGTGCGACGTTGATCGCCTCGACCCATTCGCGCCGGTCGTTCTCCGTGGACAGGTAGTTGAAGCGCAGTGCCGGATGTTCCGCCGGGTCGGTGGAGCGGATCTTCACCGACCCGCGTGTGTCGGCGTACATCGGGCCGACGTGGACCTGGTACCCGTGGCCGCCGGCCGGCACCGAGCCGTCGTAGCGGATCGCGATCGGCAGGAAGTGGAACATCAGGTTCGGGTAGGCCACCTCATCGTTGCTCCGCACGAAGCCGCCGCCCTCGAAGTGGTTGGTCGCGCCCGGCCCGGACCGCAGGAACAGCCACTGCGCGCCGACGAGCGGCCGCCGCCACTTCGCCAGCGCGGGCTGTACCGAGACCGGCCGCTTGCAGGCGTACTGGACGTAGACCTCGAGGTGGTCCTGGAGGTTCTCCCCGACGCCGGGCAGGTCCGCCACCACGTCGACGCCCAGGGCGCGCAGCTCGGCGGCATCCCCGACGCCGGAGAGCTGGAGCAGCTGCGGGGTGTTGATGGACCCGCCGCACAGGATGATCTCCCCGCCGTACGCCTCACGGCCGTGGCCGTACCGTACGCCCACCGCGCGCTCGCCCGCGAAAAGGATCTTCGTGACGTGCGCACGGGTCCGTACGGTGAGGTTGGGCCGGTTCTTCACCGGGTGCAGGTAGGCGCGGGCGGCCGACAGCCGCCGGCCCCGGTGGACGTTGCGGTCGAACGGGGCGAAGCCCTCCTGCCGGTAGCCGTTGACGTCGTCCGTACGCGGGTAGCCGGCCTGCTCCGCGGCGGCGAAGAACGCCTCGAACAGCGGGTTGGCCGCCGGCCCACGCTCCAGCACCAGCGGGCCCTCGTGGCCGTGCCACTTCTCGTCGCCGGCCAGGCAGTTCTCCATGCGCTTGAAGTAGGGCAGGCAGTGGGCGAAGTCCCAGTCCTCCATGCCCTCGTCGGCGGCCCACCGCTCGTAGTCCATCGGGTTGCCGTGCTGGAAGATCATCCCGTTGATGCTGCTGGATCCGCCGAGGACCTTGCCCCGGGCGTGGTAGATCCGCCGTCCGTGCATGTACGGCTCGGGCTCGGATTCATAGCGCCAGTCGTAGAACCGGCTGCCGATGGGGAAGGTCAGCGCGGCCGGCATGTGGATGAACACGTCCCAGCGGTAGTCCGGACGGCCGGCCTCCAGCACCAGGACGGTGTTCCCGGCGTCCGCGGACAGCCGGTTGGCCAGCGCGCTGCCGGCCGACCCGCCCCCGACGATGACGTAGTCGTACCGCTCGCGGCTCACGACACCACCTCGGCGTCGTCCGGCCTCGTCCACGCCCGGCGACGTATCGCCAGCATCACGCCGCCCACGACGACGATCAGCACGCTGGTGAGCAGCGCGCCCCACTGGTAGTACCAGTGGTCGGTGCCGTAGACCGCGCCGCGCGGCCAGAACAGGTTGACGATCATGGCGATGCCGTACAGGACGGCGAAGGCGTTGACGGCGAGGCCGAACCGGCCCATCCGGAAGTACGGCCCGTGGTCGGGGCCCGGCCACGCTCCGCGCAGCCGCCGGAGCAGCATCGGCCCGGTCACCATCAGGTACGGGATGTAGAACAGGATGATCGCGGTCGAGGTGAGCACGAAGAACGCACGCTGGTTGCCGATGTTGATCAGCAGCACGACGATGGTGAGCACGCCGGTGATCAGCGCGGGCACGACCGGCGTCTTCGAACGCGGCGAGACCCGCGAGAACGACGCGCCGAAGGGCAGCCGCCCGTCGCGGGCCATCGCGAAGATCATGCGGATGGCGGCGGTCTGCACGGCGAGGCAGCAGACCGTGATCGCGATGGCCGAACAGATGAGGAAGACGTCGCCGAGCGTGTTGCCCAGGGTGGACTTCAGCAGGTAGGGCATGCCGGAGACGCCGAGCTCCTTGGCGTGGATGTCGCCCACGGCCATCATGCCGACGAGCATCAGCAGGCCGCCGACGACGAAGGCCGCGGTGATGGCGCGGATGATCGCGCGGGGCGCGTGCCGCCGCGGCTCGACGGTCTCCTCCGCCAGCGACCCGGCGGTGTCGAAGCCGTAGAAGACGTACGCGCTCATCAGCGAGGCCACCAGGAACGCGCCGAGGTATCCGGCCGAGTGCCCCGCGCCCGAGCCGCTGGTCTGGAGCACCACCTGCGGGCCGCGCTTGATGTGCACCGCCAGTGCGAGGATCAGCAGGATGATGCCGCCGAGCTCGACCGCGACGCCGAAGTTGTTGATCTTGGCCATCACCCGGACGCCGACGATGTTGATGACCGTGGTGAAGACGACGAGGCCCAGGGCGAGCACGATGGCGTTCTTCGCGCCTCCCGGCGTCGAGGTCGCGCCGATGTCCGCGGTGCCGCCGACGATCTGAAAGCCCGACCAGACCTGCGGCAGGATGATCTGGTACGCCACGGCCACGGCGGCGGCGGTGACCACCGCTCCGATGACCATGATCCAGCCGGCGAACCACGAGGTCACCGGCCGCGCGATCTGTTTGGACCACTGGTAGACCGATCCGGCGAGCGGGTACTGGCCGGCCATCTCGGCGAAGCAGAACGCCACCGCCAGCTGGCCCAGGAAGACCAGCGGCCAGGTCCAGATGAACGCCGGGCCGCCCGATCCGAAGCCGAAGAAGAAGAGCTGGAACACCCCGGTCATGATCGAGATGTAGCTGAACCCGGAGGCGAAGCTGGAGAACGATCCGAGGGAACGTTCCAGCTGCTGCTTGTAGCCGAACCCGGCGAGGTCGGCGCTGTCGGTGTCGTCACGCCCCGCGTTCACGGGGAGTGAATCGCCATGGACTGCCATGGCCGGCTCCTTTGTTCGATCGACCCTCAGCCGGAGAACCAGCGCATGGGCTCAGGGGCGGTGTTGTGGTAGATGTGCTTCTTCTCCTGGTACTCCTCCAGGCCTGAGGGGCCGAGTTCACGGCCGATCCCCGATTTGCCGAAGCCGCCCCACTCCGCCTGCGGAAGGTAGGGGTGAAAGTCGTTGATCCAGACGGTGCCGTGCCGCAGCGCCGCGGCCACCCGCTCCGCCCGTCCGGCGTCGGCCGTCCAGACCGCTCCGGCCAGGCCGTAGCCGGTGTCGTTGGCGAGCCGTACCGCCTCTTCCTCGGTGCCGAACCGCTCGACGGTCACCACCGGCCCGAACACCTCCTCGCGGACGACCGCCATCTCACGGGTGCAGTCGCCGAGCACGGTGGGGCGGAGGAAGAACCCGCCGGCGAGTGCCGGGTCCGCCGGACGGGCGCCGCCGGCGAGCAGCCGCGCGCCGTCCGCGAGCGCGCGCTCGATGTGGCCCTCGACCTTGGCGCGGTGCTCGGCCGAGACGAGCGGCCCGCACTCGGTCCCGGGATCGAGGCCGTTGCCGAGGCGGATCCGGTCGGCGCGGGCGGCCAGCTCCTCGACGAACCGGTCGTGGATCTCCTCCTGCAGGATCAGCCGCGCGCCGGCCGAACAGACCTGGCCGGAGTGGAGGAAGGCGGCGGTGAGCGCGTAGTCCACCGCGGTGTCGAAGTCGGCGTCGGCGAACACGACGTTGGGGTTGTTGCCGCCGAGCTCCAGCGCCACCCGGCGTACGCCTCGCGCCGCGGCTGCCATGATCTCCTGACCGGTGGCCAGCCCGCCGGTGAAGGAGATCAGGTCGACGCCGGGGTGGGCCACCATGGCCCGCCCGGCCGTGCCGCCGGCGCCGAGCAGGAGGTTGACGACGCCGGGTGGCACCGCCGCCTCCTCGACCAGTTCGACCAGCGCCACCGTGGTGAGCGGGGTGAGCTCGCTGGGTTTGAGCACGGTCGTGTTGCCGGCGGCGAGGGCGGGGGCCAGCTTCCATGACATCTGCAGGAGCGGGTAGTTCCACGGCGCGATGAGGGCGCAGACACCGACCGGCTCGTGGGTGATCCGGCTGACGACGTCCGGCCGCCCCGGATCGACGACCCGGCCCGCGTGAGTGCCGGCGAGGCCCGCGTAGTAGCGGAACACCGCGGTGACGTCGTCGACGTCGGCGCGCCCCTCCTTCAGCGTCTTGCCCGTGTCGAGGCTCTCGGTGCGGGCGATCGACTCGCGGTCGCGCTGGAGCAGGTCCGCGATCCGCGCGAGCGTACGGCCGCGCTCGGTCGCGGGCGTACGCGGCCAGGGGCCGGAGTCGAAGGCGGCGCGGGCGGCGGCCACCGCGCGGTCGACGTCGTCGGCGGACGCCTCGGCCACCATCTCCAGCACGGTCGCGTCGAAGGGATTGAGCGTCGTCGACGTCGCTCCGGTGGAGGAGTTCGTCCACACGCCGTCGAGGTAGAGCTGCCTGATGCCGAGGTTCCTCTCGTCTTACCCCTTTCGCTCCCCTTGCGTACGTTTGTACATAAGTGAGGGACCGGCGTCAATGCACCCGTGCGGCCTCGGCCGCGGTTTGGGAGACTGCTGAGCTATGTCGACGGACGGGGACCTCGGCAGACGAGGACGGGGGCCGACCGATCCGGCCCGCCGGGAGAAGATCGCGAACGCGGCCATCGCGGTCGTGGCCGAACGGGGTGTCGAAGGCGTGACCCACCGCGCCGTCGCGGCGGCCGCCGGCGTACCGCTGGGGTCGACGACGTATCACTTCGCCACCCTGGACGACCTGCTGGCCGACGCCCTCCGCACGGCCGCCGACCACAACGTCGCCCGCCTGCGCGCGTGGGAGCGCGACCTGCCCGCCGACGCCGACCTCGCCGCCGCGCTCACCGAACTCGTGATGCGCGGCCTCACCGACGAACGCCCGCAGACCGTCGTGGAGTACGAGCTGTACGTCGCCGCGCTCCACCGCCCGCCGCTCCGGCACGCGAGCAACAACTGGGACGACGCGCTGGTCGAGCTGTTCGCCTCCCGTACGGACGCGGTCACCGGGCGGCTGCTGGCCGCGGCCTTCTGCGGCCTGCTGATGCAGGCCCTGCTCGCCGACCCGCCCCCGACCCGCGACGAGATCGACGCCCTCTTCCGCCGCGCCCTCGGCGAGCCGCCGGCCTCCCGCCGGCCCTAGGATCCGTCAGCGGCGGGGCACCGCGGCGACGCCCTCGACCTCCACGGTCAGTTCGGGCGCGGCCAGGGAGTCGACGACCATGAGCGAGTGGGCCGGCCAGTCGCCCTCCGGGTACCACGCCGCGAAGATCTTCTCCCGTGCCGCGCGGCTGCCCGCGAGGTGTTCGCGCGCCGAGACCATCGTCAGCAGTTTGACGAGGTGCGCCGGACCGGCGCCGATCGAGTCGAGCAGCGTCGCGATGTTGACGAACGCCTGACGTGTCTGCGACTCCGCGTCCGGCCCGGCGAGCGTGCCGTCGTCGAGCACGCCGACCTGCCCGGAGATGAAGACCAGCTCATGGTCGGACGGCACGGAGGCCAGGTGGCTGTACTGCCCGATGGGCGCGGCCACGCCGTCCGGGCTCCAACGTCGAATCATGCGTCCTCCAGGCGGATGTAGCCGGCGAAACGGCCCGTCGTACGGTCGCGGCGGTAGGAGTACAGCTCCGGGGTCTCGATGGTGCAGCGCCCGTCGTGGTGGATCTCGGTGACGCCCTCGGCGGCGAGCTGCGCGGTGATGCCGGCCCGCAGGTCGAGGGCCGGGGTCCCCTCGCGTGTCGTGGACCACGACTCCGGCAGCTTCGCGGCGACCTGGTCGCGCAGCTCGGCGGAGACCTCGTAGCAGAGCCCGCAGGCGCACGGGCCGATCAGGGCGCGCATCCGGGCCGGATCACCGCCGCGGGCGGTCATCGCACGGACCAGCGCGGGCACGACGCCCTGTTCGGTGCCGGCCCGCCCGGAGTGCGCCGCGCCGACCAGCCCGGCGTCCGCGTCGGCGACCAGCACCGGCGCGCAGTCGGCGACCAGCACGCACAGGGCCAGGCCCGGCTCGTCGGTGAACACGGCGTCCAGCGCGGGCGGCTCGGCTCCGAACGGCGCGGTCACGTACGCGACGTCCGCGCTGTGGACCTGCCGCATGTAGACCACGCGCGCCGGGTCGGCCCCGAACTCCAGCGCCGTCTTCTCGCGGTTGCGGCGGACCGCCTCCGGGTCGTCGCCGACCGCTCCGCCCAGGTTGCGGCCGTCGTACGGCGCGGCGCTGACGCCACCGAGCCGATCGGTGATGACCATGTGAACTCGACCCGCCGGCTTCATCGCGTGGCTCCCCCCGATGCGTCGCCGCCGAGCTTACCGAGCCGTGTTCATCCCCGCCCGCGACGCCCGCCGTGGTGCCCGTCGTCGGCCGCGGAACGGGCGACCGGGGAGCCGCCCTCGCAGGCCACCGTGACGGCGTACTCCTCCTCGTCCGACTCCAGCTTCAGCGTGACCGAGGGCGCCGGTCCGCGCGCGAAGCCGTCGGTGTGGAAGCCCTGCGCCGGGGTGACCGCCACGATCGTCACCCTCCCGCCCGCGCAGCGCGCGGTGACCGTTCCGCCGCCCGTGCCGAGACTGCGGGTGACGCCTCCGGTCGCGGACGCGCTCGGCGACGGACTCGGCGGCGCGGCCGGTGACGTGCCGCCCGTACGGCCGAGGGCCCGGTGCACCGCGTCCTCGTCCAGGGGACGCACGCTCCGTCCGGTGATGCCGCCTTCGAGGACGTCGATGGCGGCGACTCCGGCCGCGGTCGCGGCCGCCGCGACGGCGAGCCAGCCCGTGATGCCGAGGAGGACGCGCCGGTTCATGCCGCCATCATCCCCCCGCCGACCGCTAAGACGGGGTTAAGACGGAGGTAAGGCGCGTCCGGCGGGAAGCCCGGCGATACCCCCACGAGTTACCGTGCTCGGGTGCCCCAGGTGCTCATCGTCGAGGACGACAACCAGATCCGCGCCTCACTGGTGCGGGCGCTCACCGAACACGGCCACGCCGTCTCCTCCGCGCACACCGCGATGAGCGGTCTGCAGCGCGCCGTGGAGGACCGGCCGGACGTCGTGGTCCTGGACCTCGGCCTGCCCGACCTGGACGGCCGCGAGGTGCTGCGGATGCTGCGGGCCGTCAGCCGCGTCCCGGTGGTCGTGGCGACCGCGCGGGACGCCGAGGAGGAGATCGTCCGGCTGCTCGACGCGGGCGCCGACGACTACCTCATCAAGCCGTTCGGCACCGCCCAGCTGGAGGCGCGCATCCGGGCCGTACTGCGCCGCGCCACCGAGAAGGAGGCCGCGCCGATCATCACCGTCGGCGCGCTGAGCGTCTCCCCCCGCGCCCGCGAGGCCGTGCTGGACGGTGTCACGCTGGACCTCAGCCCACGGGAGTTCGACCTGCTGCACTACCTCGCCGCGCGGCACGGCGAGGTGGTGACCAAACGCGACCTGCTCACCGAGGTCTGGCGGGTGCCGTACGGCGGAACGGACAAGACGGTCGACGTGCACCTGTCGTGGCTGCGCCGCAAGCTGGGTGAGACGGCGCAGCAGCCGCGTTACCTGCACACCGTACGCGGCGTCGGCGTCAAGCTCGTCGACCCGGACGCGACGCGATGAGACGCCGGCTCACCCTGCTCGTCGCCGCCACGACCTCCCTGGTCCTGGTGGCCTTCCTCGTGCCGCTGGCCCTGCTGGTCCGTACGGTCGCCGCCGACCGCGCGCTCAGCGGAGCCACCCTGGAGGTCGAGTCGCTCGCCTCCCTCGTGACGACGGTCGACCGGCAGCCGCTGACACTGGCACTCGAACAGGCCGCCGCGTCCGGCGGGCGGCCGGTCACGGTCTTCTTCCCCGACGGCAGCACGGTCGGCGCGCCCGCACGCCGGTCGGCCGCCGTCGACCTGGCCGCACGCGGCAACAGCGTCACCGCGAAAGTGCCCGGCGGCCGGGAGATCCTGGTCGCCGTCGAGGGCATGCCGGCGGGCACGGCGGTGGTCCGGACGTACGTCTCGGACGGCGAACTGTCGCGAGGCGTCACGCGGGCCTGGCTGATCCTGGCGATCCTCGGCGTGGCGCTCCTCGGCCTGGGACTGCTGGTCGCCGACCGGCTCGCCCGCTCCCTCGTCGGCTCGGCCCGCGAACTGGCCTCGGTGTCACACGAGCTCGCCGCCGGCCACCTCGGCACACGGGCGCAGCCGGGCGCCACGCCCGAACTGCGGGACGTCGCGACCGCGCTCAACCACCTGGCCGGCCGGATCCAGGAACTCATCGCGCAGGAACGCGAGGCGGCGGCCGACCTCTCCCACCGGCTGCGCACCCCGCTTACGGCGCTCCGCCTGGAACTGGAGTCCCTACGCGACCCCGACGAGGCCGCGCGCGCCGAGGCGTCGGTCGCCGCGCTGGAGCGCGCGGTCAGCCAGATCATCGCCGACACGCGCCGCCCCTCGCGTACGGCCACGGGCGGCCGATGCGACGCGGCCGAGGTCGTCGGTGAACGGGTC
Organism: Actinoallomurus iriomotensis; assembly: GCF_030269445.1. Taxonomy (GTDB): domain Bacteria; phylum Actinomycetota; class Actinomycetes; order Streptosporangiales; family Streptosporangiaceae; genus Actinoallomurus; species Actinoallomurus iriomotensis. The sequence continues at coordinate 443,753 of NZ_BSTJ01000007.1, read as the reverse complement.
CGGTTCTGGGCCGTGCTGGCCGAGGACCAGAACCGGCCCCTGACCTTCCCGGACGCGAACGGCCCTCTCCCGGTCGCCGTCTCACGCGACGACCTCGCCGCGTGCGTCGACGCGCTGTTCGGCAACGTCTTCGCGCACACACCGGAGGGAACCCCGTTCGCCGTGGGCCTGACCGCACGACCGGAGGGCGGCGCCCGCCTGACGGTCGCCGACGAGGGCCCGGGCTTCGCCACCCCGGACCTTCAGGAACGGGGAGTGAGCGGTGCGGGCTCCAGCGGTCTGGGCCTCGACATCGTCCGCCGCACCGCCGAATCCTCGGGCGGCACCCTCGCCCTGGGCCGCTCTACGCCCGGCGGCGCCCTCGTAACCCTCGACCTCGCCGCCCCCTGACGCACCTGTTCGTCCGGGGTCCCGGGTCGCTCCATCGGCGGTGCTCTCGGTCTTAACGGTTCCTTAGGAACGGCGCAGCGCGGCCCTATCCGCCCCTGGGCGAACCTCTTCTCACGCCGGCCTCCACGAGACGGAGGTCGCACGCGAGGAGGGTCACGACATGCGTAAGAAGGCAGTCATCACCGGCGGCGTCGCCGCGGCCGTGCTGGGCGGCGCGCTGGTGCTCGGCCTGAACGGGGGCGGTACGGCCTCCGCGGAACGGACCGCGGCGGCGCGCCCGGCGGCGGCGTCGCCGTCGGTGCGGAGCATCGGCCGGGCGGAGGCGGAACAGATCGCGCTCACGGCGGTTCCCGGCGGCCGGGTGCGCTCGGCCGAGCGGGAGACCGAGCACGGCGCGCCGGTCTGGTCCGTCCGTGTCGTCAAGGACGGCGTGACGCACGACCTGCACATCGACGCGCGCACCGGCAAGGTCCTCCGTGACCGCACCGACCGGCGCACGCCGACCGGCCGCCGGCACGATGACGCCCGCGCGACGGAACCCCGGCACGCCGCGACCGCCCAGCGCCACGACCGCGGCCGGGAGACCGAGGCCCGGCACGGCACCGACGACGCGACGGACGACCACGGCCACGGCCACGCGGCCGAACCCGGCGACGACCACGGCCACCACGGCGCGGGCACGGACGACCACGGCAACGACGACGGCCACCGCGGCCACGACGGCTGACACCGGCGATGGGCCCGCCGCACGAACAGCGGCGGGCCCACGGCCTGGTGTCCTGAGTCGTTGGTTCGGTTCGGATATCCGGCGAGACGTTCGAGGATGCGGTTCGAGACCGAAGGTCCGCCGGCGCGTGGCGTTGGCGGAAGCGGACTTGTCGGACCGGGCGGGTGGCAGGTGCCGGTCTGCGACGTTCTCATGACAGCAGAATTCTCTACTCACGGAAGAACCGCGTCATCCATCGCCCCCGGCCTCCAGGGCGTCATCCACGGACGCCGAGACGACCGCCGCCACGACGACGCGGACGCCGGGCATCGTCAAGGTGCGGTAATAATCCCGCCCGCAAACGGCGGGAGCACGATCATCGCTCTCGCATCGGGTACGCCAGCGGAGCGCGCTACCGCAACAATCCCCGACGTAACCGAGGTCACGAGGAATGATTCACCATGTTGTCGCCATTTCCGCCGCGACGACCTTCATCGGGACCACCCGCACCCCGCCGTCGAAAGCGGCGCCCGCCATCGTGCGTCGCGATGGCGACCACCACGGCAACGGGCACCACAACCGGAACGTGATCTCGTCCGGGAGTCCCACCCACAACCGCGGCTACCAGCACACCAGCAACGGCAACGCCGGCGGTACGAACCCGGTCCAGAACGCGCTCTGCCGGCACGTCACCTCCTGCACCATCAGCCAGAAGGTGAACATCATCCAGCCGGAGCGGCCCGCGCCGGCTTCCGCCTCCCCGGCCGTCGAGGTCCTGCCGCAGACCATCGTGCCGCAGACCGTCGTGCCGCAGACCGCCGCACCGCAGACCGCCGCACCGCAGACCGTGCCGCGGACGATCGTGCCGCAGACCAGGACGGCGCCACGACCGCGACCCCGCCCGCGCACCCCGTTCATGTACATGGGCCCGGAGGGGTTCGTGCTCATGGCGTCCGACGGGGGAACGGGCTTCGGCACCTCGGCGGGCACTGGAGCCTTCCCCCTGCCGTTCGGATTCTTCGGCTGATTCCGGCCGGGGCAAAGAGAGGGCCATCATCCGCGCCCGTACGCGGTGTCCCGGCGGCGACCGGGTATGGAGCGAATGCACCCTGATGTCCGCGCCGAGCCGGTCGCGCTCCCGCCGAAAGGAATCCGTCCATGAGAGGGAATGGCGGCCTCGTCGTCTTCCTCACCCTGGGGAGCTGCCTGGTCACGGCCCCGGCGTACGGCGCGGCTCTCGGCGGCGACGTCAACCACAACGGCAACGGTTCGTACAACCACAACGCGTTCTCGATCCGCAGCCCGACCCGCAACAGCGGCTTCCAGGCCATCTCGAACGCCAACGCGGGCGGGGCGAGCTCGAGCCGCAACGCGCTCTGCAAGCGGGTGCGGTTCTGCCACCTCCACCAGGTGTCATTCCCCTGACGCCTGATGAGGGGACGTACTCAAGCCCGGCCCGCGAAGGAGTAGACGACGCCGCCATCCCTCCGCTCGGGCACGACCGGCACCGCGCGGCCGGTCCGCCACGCGAGGTCCGCGGCGGTCGCCAGGTCGAAGGCGGCGAGCGCGTCCAGGCCGGTGACGGCGGGCTCGGTGCCGTCGCGGACGCAGCGGGCGAACGCCTCCATCTCCTCGGCGTAGGCCAGCGGGTACCGCTCCTCGAAGTCGCGATTGATCCCGTACGTCGCGCCGTCCGGCGTCAGCCACTGGTAGTGGCGGTGCTGCGGCCGGTCGATCCGCACCGTGGCCGACCGGCCCATCACCTCGGTCGAGCACTCGTACCCGTACCCCGCCGCGCGGCTGTTGTCGATCACTCCGAGCGCTCCGCTCTCGAACCGCAGCACGACCAGCGCGGTGTCCAGATCGCCGATCTCGCCGATGGCCGGGTCCGCGAGGGCCGTCCCGTACGCGGCGACCTCGACGACCTCCCCGACCATCCAGCGGGCGGTGTCCAGGTCGTGGATGGTCATGTCCACGAAGAACCCGCCGGAGCCGGCCAGGAACTCCACCGGCGGCGGCTTCATGTCCCGCAGCGACGTACGGAACAGGTACGGCTCGCCCATCTCGCCCGCGTGGATGCGCCGGGTCGCGGCCACCCAGTCGGGGTCGTGGCGCCGGTGGAAGCCGATCTGGAACCGCACGCCCGTGGCCGCGACCGCCTCGACGGCGCGTACGGTCGCGGGCCGGTCGAGGGCGATCGGCTTCTCGCAGAAGACGTGCTTGCCGGCCCGCGCGGCGCGGACCACGAGATCGGCGTGGGCGGCGGTGGGGGTGGCGACCGCCACGGCGTCCACCGTGGGGTCGTCCAGGAGCGCGCCGGCGTCGGTGGTCCAGGGCACGTCGAACTCCGCGCCGGCGGCCTCGGCCATGCCGGCGTCGGCGTCGGCCACGGCGGCCAGTTCCGCCGACCGGCAGCGCCCGGCCAGGTTGCGCGCGTGGACGCGCCCCATCCGGCCCAGGCCGATCAGGGCGACTCGCACCTTCGGTCTCATCGGACTCCTCGACGTCACTCTCAGGGGACGCCGTACAGACTGACAGCCGCGCGGGATCAGGGCTCCGGCGCGCGCCGCAGGCTGATGCGGAAGCAGGCGCCGCCGTGGTCGCCCGGCTCGTAGTGGACCTCGCCGCCGTTCGCGCGGGCGAGGCAGCGGACGATCCACAGTCCCAGCCCCGAGCCCTCGGTTCGCCGCTCCCCGCACGGGTTCCGGGCGAAGCGGTCGAACAGGTGGGGCACGAAGTCCTCCGGGACGCCCGGACCGCAGTCGCAGATCCACAGCTCGATCCGGCCGTCCGACCCGGTCGCGCTCACCGTGATCGGCGGCCGCCCGTACGCGAAGGCGTTCTCCAGGCAGTTGACGAACATCTCCGACATCTCACCGCGGTTCACGAGCGCGGTCAGGCCGGCGTCGCAGGTGACGACCACGTCGCCGGCCTGCTCGCCGAACTCCGCCAGGCGTTCAAGGACGAGTTCGAGGAGGGGCACGCGTTCGGGCGGCGCCCGTACGGTGCCCTCGTCGATCCGCGCGACGGTGAGCAGCTTGGCGACCATCGCCTGGAGGAACACCGTCCGCTCCGCGATGCGGTCGACGACGTCGGCGCGGCGCTCCGGGGTGAGCGTCGCGGTGGGGTCGCGCAGCACGTCGGTGAGCGTGCGGATCGCCGCCAGCGGGTTGCGGAGCTCGTGGGCCACCACCCCCGCGGTCGCATGCTGGCGCTCCAGCGCACGCCCCAGTTCCTGTTCGAGATGGTGCCGGCGGGTGACGTCGCGCAGTGCGGCGACGTGAAGGCGCTCTCCGTCCAGGATCGTGCTGGTGACACGCATCTCCACGATCCGCTCGCCGCCGTCCGGCAGCATGAGTTCCACCTCGGTGGCGCCGCCGGCGACGATCGGGAAGCCGAACGGACCGCCCAGCAGGTCCTCGGCGGGACGGCCGAACAGTTCCTCGGCGGCGGGGTTGCAGAAGCGGATGCGCCCGTCGCCGCCCACCAGGACGATGCCGTCCGCCGACGCCGAGATGATCGCTTGCCCGGCGTCCGGACCGGCCCGCGCCCTGTGGCCGGAGACGGGGATGCTCATGTGCCCTCCTCAGCCCGCCGCGCCGTGCTCGCCGGCTCGCTCGCTCATGATGCGCCCGCCTGGTCGCCGCCTCCCGCATCGGGCTCGCGCACGGCGGCGTCCGGCCCGGCCGGCCACGGCGGTTGCTCGGTCAGCGCCGCGCTGCCGGACAGCACGTGCGCGACCCGCGGCAGCGGATCGCCGATGTGCATCCCGGCGTCGTCGACGGTGACCTGCCGGATGGCGTGGTCGTGGTCGCTGCCGCGCGCCTGGAGGACGGCGATCGCGCGCTGGATGTCGCCGATGCGCTCGACGTAGCGGAGCATGATGGTGACGTCGGTGACCCGCGCCAGGTCGATCCCACCGGACGACGGCTGCCCGCCCTGCGGCGCCTGGCCGGTGTAGGCGGCCGTGATGAGCGTGGTGATCTCCTTTTCGCGGACCATGGTCGTCAGCGCGATGACGAAGTCGAGCAGTGACTGCGTCGAGACCACCCGCTCCAGCGACGAGAGCGTGTCGATGACGATGCGGCTGGGCGCGTAGTCGGCCACGGCGTGCCTCAGGTGCATGAAGTGGTCTTCGGGTGACGCCGACTCTGGGTAGTCGGCCTTGACGAGCAGCCGGTCCGCCGCCTCCATCGCCCCCAGGTGCAGGCCCCAGCTGGCGGCGTCGCGCACGAGCTGGTCGTGGGTCTCGTCGAACGTGCAGTACAGGCAGCGCTCGTCCGTGCCGGCCGCCCCGCACGCGAAGCTCAGGCCGGTGAGCGTCTTGCCGACGCCCGCCGGGCCGGTGAGCAGCGCGATCGCGTCCTTGAACAGGCCGCCGCCGACCATCTGGTCCAGCCCGGCGTTGCCGGTGGACACGCGGACCGTGGAGGCGTGCGCCGGCGGGTGGGCCACGCCCAGCGGGATGACCACGAACCCCTCACGCGAGTCGATCGTGAACAGCCACTCCCCCGTACGGTGCGGCAGGCCGCGGAACTTGACGATCTCGACGGTCCGCCGCCGTCGCCCGTCCCGCAGGACGTTGCGGAGCACGATCACGTTGTCGAGCACGAACTCCTCGACGCCGTACCGGGAGATGCCGTCGTACTCCTCGGTCCGCTCGGAGGTGAGTATGAGGGTGACGCCGAGCGACTTCATGCCCGCCACGATCCGGACCAGCTCGCGCCGCATGACGCCGAGGTCGGTGAACCGGCCGATGATCGAGCTGAACGAGTCGAAGGACACCCGCCGCGCCCCGCTACGGCGGATCGCATGGTCGATCCGGGCCATCAGCGCGCCGAAGTCGTACGCGCCGACGGTCCTGATCGGTTCCTCCTCGCCCTCGATCGGCGAGGCGTCGACGAACGCCCACCGGCCCTCGCGCTCCCACTGCTCGATGTCGAAACCGAGCGACGCCGCGCTCGATCGGACCGAGTCCGCGGTCTCCTCGGCGGTCACGAACACCCCGGGCTGGCCGAAGAGCACGATGCCGCGGGCCAGGAACTCGATCGCGAAGCACGTCTTGCCGCTGCCGGTCGTCCCGGTCACGAGCGTGGGCCGCCCCAGGGGCAGGCCACCCGCGGCGATGTCGTCGAAGCCGCTGATCCCGGTCGGGAGCCGCTCGATCGGCCCGCGTGCCGTCATCGTGGTCCCTCCTCCAGCACCGCGCTGGGCAGCCCGAGCACGGCGGCCGCGCGTTCGTGGTCCGACAGGTCGCCGATGACCCGCAGCTGCGGCGCCGGGGTGAGCCGGATGACGGTGGGGGTGGCGAGGATCCGGGCCTCCTCCGCCTGATCGGGCCGTTCCGCGACGTCGATGATCTCGATCGCGTGGCGAGCCAGGCGCGCCTCGCACAGCAGGCGCAGGTTGGACTCGGCCGCCTGGGACCTGGCGGTCCGCCCGGCGACGTAGAGCCGGAAGGAGTAGTCGGCCATGAATCCTCCTGGGCCGGAGGGAGTGACCACCGGGGCCGTGCTCTCAGGTGCCCTCACCGCGCTCGGGTCGCCGGTGGGATGACATGCCTGGGTACGCTAGGAAATGTCCTGTTCCTCGGCCTACCCGCGCCGTACGGTCCGGACACCGGGTCCGGCGGCGGTCACGGGCCGTCTGGAGGCAAGCCGATCATGGGCCGTGCGTTCGGATGACACGAGTACTGCTCGTGGAAGATCAGCGAACCCTCGCCGAGGCTCTCGCGATCGCCATCGACGCGCAGCCGGACCTGGAGTGCGTCGGGGCGGCGAGCACCGCCGAGGAGGGGCTGCTGCTGGCCCGTGCGCGTGCTCCGGACGTCGTGCTCATGGACGTCCACCTGCCGGGCGCCGACGGCATCAGCGGCACCCGGCTGATCAAGGCGGCGTGCCCGGACGTCCGGGTCTTCGTCCTGACCGCGGACGCCACGGCGGAACTGTTCGCCGCCGCCTTCGCGGCGGGAGCCGCCGGGTTCCTGGCCAAGGACGGGCCGTTCCCCGACGTCCTCGCGGCGATCCGCACGCCTCCGACGGCCCGCGCGATGGTGGCGGGCGGCACGTTCACAGCGCTGATCGCCGAGTTCCGTCGTGCCGGGCACGCGCAGGCCGCCCAGGAGGAGCGGGTCGCCCTCACCCGGCGCGAGGGCGAGGTGCTGGCGCTGATGGGCGAGGACCTCGGCGCGCGAGCGATCGCGGCCCGGCTGGGCATGAGCGAGCACACCGCCCGTGACCACGTGAAGCACATCCTGCGCAAGCTCGGCGCGCACAGCCGCGGTGAGGCGGTCGCCGCCGCCACCCGCACGGGGCTGCTCCCCGAAGGTCGTCAGGAGGGGTCGAGCGCGAAGGAGCCGAACGCCGGGTCGCCGGCGCGCTCGTAGGTGTGCACGGTGACGCCGGCGCCGGTCGTCCGGGTCGCCACGTGGCGCATGGTCGCGGGCACGGCGCCGGATCCGAAGAGGCGCTTGCCCCGGCCGAGCACCACCGGGTACACGAACAGCCGGTACTCGTCGACCAGGTCGTGGGCCACCAGGGTCTGGAGGAGACCCGCGCTGCCGTGCACCTGCAGGTCGCGGCCGGGTCGATCCTTCAGCTCCCTGACCTGCTCCACCACGTCGCCCTTGAGCAGGGTGGTGCCCTCCCACGCGGCCGTCTCCAGGGTCCGGGTCGCGACGTACCTCGGCAGGGTGTTGATCGCGGCGGCCACCGGGTCGTTCGGGTCGGTGACGCGGGGCCAGTGCGAGGCGAAGATCTCGTAGGTCGTACGGCCGAGCAGGAGCGCGTCCGCCGTCGCGAACCACTCGACGACGTGACGGCCCATGTCCTCGTCCGCGAAGGGCACCAGCCAGCCGCCGAGGTCGAACCCGCCGCTCGGGTCCTCCTCGGGGCCGCCGGGGCCCTGCATGACGCCGTCGAGGGACAGGAACGTGGTCACGGTCAGTTTCATCGCTGCTCTCCTGGCTTCCTGGGATCCGCGGCAGGGTCCTGCCGTCGTGATCGCGTGCCCCCACCCTGATACCGACAACTTTTTTTGTCAAGACTCCTCTCATTGTCGGCGATGCGCGGAGACCGCCACACGGCACGGGGGTACCGCGGCGCCAAGATGGTGGGCGCGCTGCTCGGCGGCCTGCTCGTCGGCGCGGTCGGCGCGGGCGCGTACGCGGGGATGCCGTTCGGCGGGCTGCCGCCGGCGCGCTCACCACGGTCGGCGGGCGCACCGTCGTCGTCTTCGCGGGCGTCTACCTGCTCGCGTCCGTGCCCTCGTTCGCCGTACCGGCCTGGCGGACCTTCGGACCCGGCCCGGAGGCGCGTACGCCCGGCCGCTCCGCCTGAGAGCCGCCGTCGAGGGCCGCGATCTCCGCGCGTACGCTCTCGGCACGCTCGTCGCCGATCGCGGCGTAGCAGGCCAGAGCCTCCTCGAAGGCCTTTCGAGCCGCCTCCGCCTCGCCCAGCTCCCGCAGGGCGACGCCGAGATCATGGCTGCGGTCGCCGACCCAGAGCGGACCGCCCTGCGTGCGCAGCAGCGGGATCGACTCCCGCAGGCTGTCCGCCGCCGCCCGCCATTCGCCCAGCGCCGCGTGGTCGGCGCCGAGGCGGGCCAGCACCAGGGCCAACGTCGTACGGCGAAGGAAGGGCCCGCCTCGGTACGCCGGATCGCGCAGCTCTTCGAGCAGCGCGCGATGCTGCGCGAGGGCCTCACGGGGACGGCCGAGGAACCGCAGAACGTCGCCGTAGGCGCTCATGGCCTGGCGGCGGCCGTCCCACTCCTCGGCCGCCTCGAACCGGGCGATGGCCTCGCGAGTGTGGTCGGCGGCCGCCTCCAGCGAGCCGGGAATCCGCCGCAGGGCCAGGCCGGCGTACTGCAGCGCCCAGCCCTGCTCGCGCAGGTCGCCCTCCTCCACCGCCAGCTCGTACGCCCGCATCGCGCGGTCCACGCTGTCCTGGAAACGCCCCTGGCAGGCGCACAGCGCCCAGGCGAGGTAGTTGAGGTGGACGATCTCGGCGTGCCGGTCCCCCAGCGCGCGGGCTGCGCCGCTCGACAGCTCGAACAGCTCCACCCAGTCGTCCCAGTGCACCACCAGGTCGGAGAACCAGTGCAGCGCGCCGGTCACCTCGACCACCCGGGCGTGCTCGCCTTCCTTCGCGGCCGAGCGCAGCGCGGCCAGCCAGTTGGCGCTCTCGCCCTCCAGCCAGGCCCGTGCCTCCTCGCGAGTGCCCAGCGACACGAGGCCGTCGAAGCCGGCCGGCGGCTCGCCGTACTCCGGCTCGAACCACCGGCCCGCGACGGTCGTGACGTCGAGCAACCAGGAGTTCATACGGCGGAGGACCCTCCGGCGCGCGTCTTCCGGCTCCTCTTCGGTCAGCCGGGCGCGGGCGAACAGCCGGACGAGGTCGTGCAGCCGGTAGCGCGCGAGATACGGCGCCTGGAGCAGGCCGAGCTCGACGAGCTCCTCGAGCGCGTCCTCCGCCTCGTCCGGCGTGACGCCCGCGAGCACGGCGCCGATCGCCACCCCGAAGTCGGGCCCTGGGACGAGCGCGAGACGCCGGAACAGCTCGGCCGCGCGACCGGACAGGTGCCGGTACGACAGGGCGAACGCCGCGGCCACGTGCAGGTCGCCGGCGGCGAGTAAGTCGAGCCGTCGCTCCTCGTCGGCGAGCCGCCCCGCGAGCTGCCCGGCGGTCCAGCCGGGCCGGCTCAGCAGTCGGTTGCCCGCGATCCGCATCGCGAGCGGCAGGTGACCGCACAGCCCCGCGACGGAATCCAGGTCGCCGGCCCCGCCGCGTTCGCCGCCGAGGATGCGGCGCAGCATCGCGACCGAGTCCTCCACCGGCATTCCGGCCAGGGGAACCTGGTGCACCCCTTCGAGACCGGCGAGCGACCGGCGGCTGGTGATCAGCACCAGGCTGCGACCGCCTCCCGGCAGCAGCGGGCGCACCTGAGCCTCGTCGAGGGCGTTGTCCAGCAGGATGAGGCTCCGCCGGTCGCGCAGTGCGGAACGGTAGAAGCCGGCGCGCTCCTCCTCGTCCTTCGGGATCCTGGCCTCGGCCACGCCGAAGGCCCTCAGCAGGCGGGTCAGCGCGGCTCCGGCGGCGACCGGGGTGGCGTCCATGCCGCGCAGGTCGATGAAGAGACAGCCGTCGGGAAAGCGGTCCGCGAACAGCTCCGCCGCGTGCACGATGAGCGCGGTCTTGCCCATGCCCGGACCGCCCGACACGGTGGCGACCACGGCCGGGCCGTCTCCGGCGGCCTCGGCGGTGAGGTGCTTCAGCCGGGCGAGCTCGGCGGCACGGCCGGTGAAGTCGCCCACGCCCCGCGGCGGCTCGCAACCGCCCGCCGAGGACGCCGGGGCGCGCGGCCGTCCCGCCCGCGCCGCGTCCTCCAGCGCCCGCCGTTCCACCGGCCCGAGCCCGAGCGCGTCCGCGAGCGCCGCCACCGTACGCCGCTGAGGGCCCCGGCTGCGCCCGCGCTCCATGTCGCCGATCGCGCGGACGCTGACGCCGGAGGCGGAGGCGAGATCCTCGATGGTCAGCTCCGCCGCGTGCCGGTATCCGCGCAGGAGCTCGCCGAACGCTCCGGTCCGTACCATCGCCACCTCACCCGCCGTCGGCCGCGACCGGCGAACGCCTACTTCTGCCGGTACTTCTGCCTGGCCGGGCCGGGCGAGCCCCTGCTTGCATCGGAAACACGGCCGCCACGGATCCCGGCCGCGCCGCCCTCCGGGTGCGACGGCGAACCGCCGCACCCGGATTTCGGCACGCCTGCCAATCCTGCCTCCGCGCACGGCGGAACGCCTAGATCGGCGGCGGGTCGAGTGTGAACCGGCCGGCCCCCTTACGCCGGTTCGTCCATCAGCTCGTCGATGTGCAGCCGGAGCCGGCGCAGGGCGTGGTGGACGCGCGACTTGACGGTCCCGACGGGCAGGTCCAGCAGCACGGCGGCCTCGGCCGCCGTACGGTCGGCGAAGTAGACCACGCTGAGGACCTCACGGTGGGCGGGCCCGAGCCGGGATAAGGCCCTGGCGACGACCACGGAGTCCACGACGGCGCCCGCGTGGTCCTCCGCGGACGGGGCGGCGGCGGCGTCCGCGGCGACCTCCGCCGGGCGCGCCCGGCGGGCGCGGAACCGGTCCACGCAGATGTTGTGCGCCACACGCCTCAGCCAGGCCGCGGTGGAGCCCTGCCCGGAGCTCAGGCGCCCGGCGTTGCGCCAGGCGCGGAGCATGGTCTCCTGGACGACGTCCTCGGCCTGGTACGGGTCGGACAGCAACCGGGTGACGTAGGCGAGCAGCATCGCGCCGTGGTCGGCGTACAGCCGGTGGACCAGAGTCCGGCCCTCGTCCTCCGGCAGCGGGCCGGTGTCGCGGGACGGGCGGCGGTGGCGTTCCGGTGCGAGGGGACTCATGGGGGCGCTCCAGCTTCACGCGGTCATCTCCGACGTGACGATGCAAACAAGCGCCCTGGTCACGGGCCAGGCAGAAGCACAGGCAGAACTTCCGGGCAGAACCCCCTCACGTCTCCGTGTCGCCGGTCGCCGGACCGTCCTCGCGGGGCTCCGGACCGGTCCCGGAGTCGCGCGGGCCCGGCCGCTCCGCCCGCGAGCCGTCGCAGGTCTTCTCGGCGGCCATCGGGTCGAGCAGGTCGCACGCGATCTTCAGCAGCCGGTCCACGTCGACGACGGGCTTTTGCAGGTACTCGTTGGCGCCGCTCGCCAGGGCCTTCTCGCGTTCGCCGGGGATGGCCTTGGCGCTGAGCACGACGATCGGCAGGCTCGCGAACCGCGACTCGGCGCGGATCGCCCGGATGGCCTCGTACCCGTCCATCACCGGCATCATGATGTCCATCAGCACGAGCGACACGTCCGGGTCGCGCTCGAGGATCTCGATCGCCTCCCGGCCGTTCAGCGCGTACCGGACGGGCAGGCCGACACGTGCCAGCAGGCGGGTCAGCGCGATGACGATACGGATGTCGTCGTCGACGATGAGGACCTTGCCCGACAGCATCCGCGCGGCGCGTTCGGCGTTCCACTCCTCCAGCCGCGTCGCGGCGCCGGGCCGGTCGTCCCGCGCCTGCCAGCGCATGGCGTCCGTGTCCTCGTCCTCGGCGATGGCTCCCGGCGCGACCCTGCCCACCAGGACCGGCGGCTCAGCGACCACCGGATGGCCCGGGTGCACGACCGGGACGTACAGGGTGAAGGAGCTGCCGACGCCGGGCTCGCTCTCCGCGGTGATGCGGCCGCCGAGCAGCGTCGCGAGCTCGCGGCTGATCGACAGGCCCAGGCCGGTGCCGCCGTACTTGTGGCTGCCGGCGCCGTGGGCCTGCTCGAACGCCTCGAAGATCGTGCCGAGCTTCTCGCGGGCGATGCCGATGCCGGTGTCCTCCACCGTGAAGGCGATGGTGTCGCCGAGGTCGCGGGCGGCCTCGGCGCCGGCGCGTTCGACGCGGAGTGTGACCCGTCCCTGCGGCGTGAACTTGATCGCGTTCGACAGCAGGTTGCGCAGGATCTGCTGGAGCCGCTGCTCGTCGGAGAACAGCTCGCCGGGCGCGTCCTGGGCCACGTGCACCTCGAAGTCCAGGCCGCGGTCGCGGGCGATGGGCCGGGACGTCGCGTTCACGTAGTCGAGCAGCGTGACCAGCGGCAGCTTCTTCGGGCGGATGTCGAGGCGGCCGGCCTCCACCTTCGACAGGTCGAGAATGTCGTTGATCAGCTGCAACAGGTCGGAACCGGAGCGGTGGATGCTGGTGGCGAAGGTCACCTCCTCGTCCGAGAGGTTCCGCCGCGCGTTGTCGGCCAGCAGCCGCGCGTAGATCAGCATCGAGCTGAGCGGCGTGCGCAGCTCGTGCGACATGTTGGCCAGGAACTCCGACTTGTACTGCGACGAGGAGGCCAGCAGGGCGGCCTTCTCGGCCAGCTCCTCGTTGGAGTGCTGGAGCTCGCCCTGCTGCCGTTGGAGCTCGTCGGAGCGCTCCTGCAGCTGCTGCGCGAGGTTCTGGGACTCGGCGAGCAGCATCTCGGTGCGGGCGTTGGCGAGGATCGTGTTGAGCGCGACGCCGATCGTGGTGACGAACTGGTCGAAGAACGCCAGGTGCACGTCGGAGAAGCGGGAGAACGACGCCAGCTCGATGATGCCGAGCAGCGTGTCCTCGAACAGGATCGGGATGATGACGATGCTGGCCGGGGACGACTGCCCCAGCCCGGAACTGATCTTGATGTAGTTCGGCGGGATGTCCTCCAGGAGCAGGCGCTTCTTCTCCCGGGCGGCCTGCCACACGAGGCCCTGGGCGAGCGCTCCGGACGACTCGGTGTCGCCGTCCTGCAGGCCGTACCCGGCGATCAGCGCGAGGCCGCGCCGGTGACCGGCCGGGCGGCCGGGCCAGTCGTCGCCGGCCTCGGTGTCGGCGAGGAAGAACGCGCCGTACTGGGCGTTCACCAGCGGGGTCAGCTCCCGCAGGATCAGGTCGGCGACCTCCACCAGGTCACGGTGGCCCTGCATCAGGCCGGCGAGACGGGTCAGGTTGGACTCCAGCCAGTCCTTCGCCCGCGTCGTCTCGCGGAGGTTGGAGACCATCAGGTTGATGTTGTCCTTCAGCTCCGAGACCTCGCCGTGCGTCTCGACGGTGATGTGGCGCGACATGTCGCCCTGGGCGACGGCCGAGGTGACCTCGGCGATCGCGCGGACCTGGGTGGTGAGGTTGCGGGCCAGCTCGTTCACGTTCGTGGTCAGGCGCTTCCAGGTGCCGTGCACGCCCTCGACCCGCGCCTGGCCGCCCAGCCGGCCCTCGCTGCCGACCTCGCGGGCCACACGGGTGACCTCCGAGGAGAACGACGACAGCGTGTCGACCATCGTGTTGATCGTCGTCTTCAGTTCCAGGATCTCGCCGCGGGCGTCGACGTCGATCTTCGCGCCCAGATCGCCCTGGGCGACGGCCGTCGCGACCTGGGCGATGTTGCGCACCTGCGAGGTCAGGTTGGCGGCCATGAAGTTGACGTTGTCGGTGAGGTCCTTCCAGACCCCGGACACGCCGCGGACCTGCGCGCGGCCGCCCAGGTTGCCCTCGGTGCCGACCTCGCGGGCCACGCGCGTGACCTCGTCCGCGAAGGCGGACAGCTGGTCGACCATGGTGTTCACCGTGGTCTTCAGCTGGAGGATCTCGCCCTGGGCGTCCACGGAGATCTTCTTGGACAGGTCGCCGTTCGCGACCGACGTGGTGACCTGGGCGATGTTGCGGACCTGCGACGTCAGGTTCGACGCCATGAAGTTCACGTTGTCGGTCAGGTCCTTCCACACCCCCGACACGCCGCGGACCTGGGCCTGCCCGCCGAGGTTGCCCTCGGTGCCGACCTCGCGGGCCACCCGCGTCACCTCACCGGCGAACGCCGACAGCTGATCCACCATCGTGTTGATCGTCGTCTTCAGCTCGAGGATCTCGCCGCGGGCGTCGACGTCGATCTTCTTGCCCAGGTCGCCGCGCGCGACCGCGGTCGCGACCTGGGCGATGTTGCGCACCTGGGACGTCAGGTTGTCCGCCATGAAGTTGACGTTGTCGGTGAGGTCCTTCCATACCCCCGAGACGCCGGGCACCTGGGCCCGGCCGCCGAGGTTGCCGTCCGTGCCGACCTCGCGGGCCACCCGCGTCACCTCACCGGCGAACGCCGACAGCTGATCCACCATCGTGTTGACGGTCGACTTGAGCTGGAGGATCTCGCCCTGCGCGTCCACCGTGATCTTCTTGGACAGGTCGCCGTTCGCCACCGACGTGGTGACCTGGGCGATGTTGCGCACCTGGTACGTCAGGTTCGACGCCATGAAGTTCACGTTGTCGGTCAGGTCCTTCCACACCCCCGACACACCGCGGACCTGCGCCCGGCCGCCGAGCCGCCCCTCCGTGCCGACCTCGCCGGCCACCCGCGTCACCTCACCGGCGAACGCCGACAGCTGATCCACCATCGTGTTGACGGTCAGCTTCAGCTCCAGCAGCTCGCCGGTCGCCTCGACCGTCACGGACCGGGTCAGGTCGCCGCTCGCCACCGCCTTGGTGACCACCGCGATGTCGCGCACCTGGGCGGTCAGCCGGTCGGCCATCGTGTTGACCGCCTCGGTCACGTCACGCCAGCTGCCCGACAGCCCGCGCACCTTCGCACGTCCGCCGAGCCGGCCCTCCGTGCCGACCTCACGGGCCAGGCGGGTGACCTCGCCGGTGAACATCGACAGCTGGTCGACCATCTGGTTGATCCGCTGGCCGAGCCGACGCAGGTCGCCGCGCAGCGGGTGCTTGCCGTCGCCGGTGTCCATCCGCTGGGACAGGTCGCCGCCCGCCACCGCGTCCAGCACCCGGGTGGCGTTCGCCGTGGGGATCACCAGCGCGTCGATCAGCGTGTTCACCGAGTCGACGCTCCCCGACCAGGCGCCGCCCGGCGCCGGGCAGAGACGCTCGTCCAGCCGGCCGTGGCGTACCACCTCACGGGTCACCCGGGCCAGTTCGCCGGCGAAGTGCTCGTGCCGGTCGGCGATCTGGTTGAACGCCCGTGCCAGGTCCGCCGTGATCCCCTCGTGCTCGGCGGGCAACCGCGCCCGGAAGTCGCCGTCGCGCAGGGCCGGCATCGCGGCCAGCAGCGGCCGGAGCTCGCTCACCCGGATCCATCCGTCGCCGGGCGGATGATTCACTTCTCTTGCCGTAGTCGTGCTCACGTGGAAATTCCCCCCGTACGGCCGGTCCTCCGGCGCTCATCTGTGGGCGCGGATCGGAGCACGAGCCGGTACGCCGGACTGACCTGATCGGGTCCGAAGTGAGGGCATCGGCGGCGCCCGTCAACCGCAGTCCGACGGACGGAAGCGGGCGACCGTGTCGTCCGGCCCCGCCCGGCAGGAGACGGCGGGCAGGGTACGAACCGGTCCAGGCCGCGCCTGGACGATCATGTTGTGGCGAGCCTCGCATCGCCGTACGCGACATCCCCCGTCGCCGTATTGGTTTTGACCCTATGGGACAAGCCGCTGATTGGCGAGTATGTCGCCATGATTCCCTCCGTATCGTCGATCCAGGTCGCGTCCCGCCCACTCCTTCGAGACCTGCGCCCGGCCGATGACACCGCGGGAGTACACCGTGACGTTCGGGCATCACCGCTGGTCGTACGGTGGCGCGCGTAGCATGGAAGCTGGCGATGCTAGGACAGTGGCGGCCCGAGATCGGGCACGAACCCGATGGCCCGGTCCCTCAACGAGGACGCGTGGTCCTCGCGGACGACGACGTCCTGTTGCGCGAGGGCATGGCGAGCCTGCTGACACGCGAGGGATTCGACGTGGTCGGCCAGGCCGGCGACGGCGCACGGCTGCTCGAACTGGTCCGCGAGCACCTTCCCGACCTGGCGGTCGTGGACGTGCGCATGCCGCCGACGGGCACCACCGAGGGACTCCAGGCGGCGACGGAGATCCGCCGGCGGTTCCCCTCCGTGGCGATCCTGGTGCTGTCGGGGTACGTCGAGGTGGACCACGCCCTGGAACTCCTGTCCGGCGGTGACCGCATCGGCTACCTCCTCAAGACGCGGGTCACCGACCCGTCCGAGCTGATCGACGCGCTGGAGCGCGTCCGCAAGGGCGGTTCGGTGATCGACCCGTACCTCGTGCAGCGGCTCTTCGCCGCTCACCGGCGCGTCGACCCGCTGGCCAAGCTGAGCGCGCGCGAACGCGAGGTCCTCGCCCTGATGGCGGAAGGCCGGTCGAACGCCGGCATCGTCCACAAGCTGTGGATAACCGAGCCCACGGTGGAGAAGCACGTGCACAGCATCCTGACCAAGCTGTGCCTGCCGGAGACCGACGCCGACCACCGGCGGGTCCTCGCGGTCCTCGCCTTCCTCAACGCCGGTTAGAACCGCTGGACGCGGACAGGAGTTCCCGGATGCGCGCGGGCGAGACGGTGGTCTTGTCAAGGAAGCCGAACGCCGGATGGGCGGCCACCAACGCGGTCAATTCATCCTCGGCCTGGGTCGACACCAGGATGACGACCGGACTCCAGCCCGTGCCGGCGGCACTCTCGTCGATGCGACAGGCGACGTCGAAACCGCTCTCGGACCCCAGGCGGACGTCGACCAGCACGATGTCGGGGTGGGTGTCCGTCGCGCGCTCGACCGCCTCCGCGCCGTTCGAGGCCGTGGCCGCGACGACCGCCCCGCCGCGTTCGAGCATGTGACACAGGGCGGTGCGGAAGCCGGTGTCGTCGTCGACGACAAGGCAGCGCATGTCCATGTCTCCAATATGACTCCGCAGGCCCCGGTCCCGCATGGTGGGCCGCCCCCAGACGCCCTGGTGGACAACCACACCCGGCCGTGGCGGTCAGCCGACCGGCACGCGTGACCGCTGGGTGGCGTCGGCCGTCAGCACCGCGTCGAGCAGGCCTGGGAAGAGCGCGTCGAGGTCGTCCCGGCGGATCGCGGTCATCTTGGCCGTGCCCCGGTAGACCTGGTGGATCACACCGGCCTCACGCAGTACGCGGAAGTGGTGGGTCGTGGTCGACTTGGTGACCGCCAGGTCGATGGCCGAGCACGGCGCCTCCTCCCCCTCCGCCAACCCGGCCAGGAAGCGCACCACCTGGAGGCGTACCGGATCGGACAGCGCGTGGAGGACGGCCTCCAGCCTGATCTCCGCGCGAGTGGGGTGATCGAGGGTCCGGACGGTCACGGTGGGCTCCCTTCGCCGCCGGCTCCGCCCATTGTACGAGAGCCGTCGTAATTTGACGTGTATCGTAGTTCGATAAGCGCCGTACTATGGCGTCTTTCGTACCGGACCATGATGGAGGAGCGCGGCCGTGAGCGCACTGTTCGAGCCCCTGACCCTGCGAGACGTGCGGATCCCGAACCGGATCTGGATGTCGCCGATGTGCCAGTATTCCGCGCCCGACGAGGGACCGGACACCGGGGTCGCCGGCGACTGGCACCTCGCCCACCTGGCGGCGCGTGCCGTGGGCGGCGCGGGCTTGATCTTCACCGAGGCCGCCGCGGTCAACCCGGAGGGCCGGATCAGCCCTGCGGATCTCGGCCTGTGGAACGACCGCCAGCAGCGCGGACTCGCCCGCATCACCGGTTTCCTGCGTGAACACGGCAGCGTGCCCGGCATCCAGCTCGCCCACGCGGGGCGGAAGGCCTCCACCGAGCGCCCGTGGCGCGGCGGCCGGGCCATCTCACCCGACGACCCGTACGGCTGGCGGCCGGTCGCGCCGAGCCCGGTGGCCTTCCACGACGGCGACCCGACGCCGGCCGAACTGACCCGCGAGCAGATCCACGGCATCGCCGACGACTTCGCGGCCGCCGCCCGGCGCGCCTTGGACGCCGGCTTCCAGGTGATCGAACTCCACGGCGCGCACGGCTACCTGATCCACGAGTTCGTCTCCCCGCACACCAACCGGCGCACCGATGAGTACGGCGGCTCGTTCGAGAACCGGACGAGGTTCGCCCTGGAGGTGGTCGACGCCGTACGCGCGGTGTGGCCGGCCTCGCTGCCGCTGGTCTACCGCGTGTCGGCGACCGACTGGCTGACCGAGAACCCGGAGGACGACCGCGAGGGCTGGACCGTCGACGACACCGTACGCCTCGCCAAGGAACTGCTCGCCCACGGCGTCGACCTGCTCGACGTCTCCAGCGGCGGCGCCGCCCCCAGGGCACGGATCACCACCGGCCCGGGCTACCAGGTGCCGTTCGCGGCCAAGGTGAAGGCCGAGACCGACCTCCCCGTCGGCGCGGTCGGCGAGATCACGCAACCGCGGCAGGCCGAGGAGATCATCGCCTCGGGGCAGGCCGACGCCGTACTGTTGGCCCGTGAGCTGCTGCGCGACCCCTACTGGCCCAACCGCGCCGCCCACGAACTCGGTGCCGCCCCGTCCTGGCCCGACCAGTACCTGCGCGCCTTCTGACGAGCCCTGATCCCATGGCGTGGGGCATCCGCGGTGTTCCCCGGCCGGGGAGCCGGCCGGCCGACCGGCCGTTGCTGTACCTGGACGTCGACGGGGTGCTGAACCCCCTGTCGCCCTCCGACCCGGCACGGTTCGTACGCCACGAGACGGGCGGACCGGCCGTCCGGCTCTGCCCGGAACACGGCGGCTGGCTGCGGGAACTCTCCGCACGCTACGAGCTCGTCTGGGCGACGACATGGGAACATCTCGCCAATGAGCACCTCGGCCCGCTGCTCGGCCTGCCGGAACTGCCGGTCGTGGAGTTCTCCGCGTACCGGCGCCGGCATGACGACCCGAGGTTCGGCATCCTCCAGCTCTTCGAGTCACGCAAGTGGGCCCCGATCCTCCGCCACGCCGACGGCCGCCCGTTCGCCTGGGTCGACGACGTCATCCCGATGCGAGTCCGGCGGCAGGCGTGGCCCTATCGGGGCATCCTGCTCGTCCCGGTCGCCCCGGACGACGGACTCGCCCGCCATCACGTGGAGCGCCTCCTGACCTGGCGCCGAGCCGCTCCCGCCGGGTGACACGCGGCCCGTGGAACGTCCGCGAAAACCACTCTCCACACGAGGGCGACGGCCCCGGACTCCGACGACCGGGATCGGCACGGGCGGCGGCCACATCGTGGTCGGCGGGCGGTCTGTCAGCGGAGGTCGGCGGCGGTGATGAGGCGGAGTTGGGCGTCGACCCAGGTTCGGGTCATCGCGTCCGCCTCGCCGATCCGGGAGGCCGCCAGGAAGGCGGTCGCCGCGTCCGCCGTCGCCGTCAGGCCGACCCGGCGGAGTTCGGCGGCCGCCTCCTCGATTCTCCGGTGGACGCCCGGCGTCGCGTGGCGTAGCCCGCGGTGGGCGATCTCCGCGAAGGCCGTGAGCGCCGCCTCCAGTGCCGTGTCCAGGCGGTCTCGTGCGGTGGGCACGTGGACGGCCAGGTCGCCGTCGCCCTCGCCCGGAGCGAGGTCCGGCACCGTGACGCCTCCGGCGGTCAGGACCGCGATCGGGTCGATCACCAGGGCGCCCCGGCCGCGGCGCAGGAAACCGGTGATGACGCGGGGGCCGTCGGCCAGCGCGGCGGCGAGGACGTCCAGGGCTCCCGGACAGTGTGCGCGGTACTCCGCCGTAAGCCTGGCGGTGCCTCCCTCCGCGTCCGCGATCTCGGCGTCCAGCCGCTGGGCGCCCGGGTGATAGCCGACCTCACGCACCTCGGCGACCTCGACGACCCGTACGTGCTCGGCCGCCACCCGTGGCCGGATGAGCCGGGGCGGCAGCTCCTCCAGCGCGCGGGACGCCGCCGCGAGGTCGCGGACCATCACCGGTGCGGGCAGCCGTGACCAGGCGTCGCCCACCGGCGTGACCGTCGTCCTGGCGACCCGGCCCGGCGCGATGTGCACGACCCGGCTGGCGCTGCGCGAGGCGGACTCCGAGACCAGGTTGGCCACGGCCAGAGCCCCGAGCGACGTGCCCGCGACCCGGCGTCCGGCCAGGTCGTGCCCTGTCGGTTGCGTGTCCGGCGGTACGTCCCAGCGCCGCCGCAGCACCAGCACCGTCCCGTCGCCGGCGTGCGCGAAGAACACCTCGGCGACGCGTTCGTCCACCGTGCCGCCGACGCGGCAGCCGAGGCTCACGAGCCGTACGCGGCGCAGCGGCGTACGGCCCGGTTCACCGCCACCCAGGATCTGCGAACGCAGCCCACCGGCGGCGGCCGCACGCCTGCGCGCGTGCAGTTCGGTGAGGAGTTCGGCGTAGTGCTCCGCCGAGTAGCGCGCGCCCCGCGCGGCGTACGCGTCCAGTTGCTCGACGAGGTCCTCCAACGCCCCGGCGGGCCAGTGCAGCCCCTGCTCGCCGACGGTCCGGCACATCCGCCGCAACGCCGCCCCGAGCACCGGACCGGCGTGCATCGCCCCCTCGGCCAGCAACTCGGTGGCGAGCCCGGCAGCGGACTCCATACCGGCCGGAACCTCGACGCCCGGCCTGGCCAGACCGCCCTCGCGACCCCCAGCCCGATCACCGACCGCACCGCCCCGGCCACCCGGCCCCGCCGCTCCGCCGTCCTGCGGCCCGGCCCCGTCCGATGCCCCCGTACCGCCCTCCCGCAGCCCGGCATCTCCACCCGGCCCGGATCCGCCACCCGGCGCCGGCCCCGCCGCTCCGCCCTCTCCCGGCCTGGCCCCCGCATCGCCCTCCCGCAACCCGGCATCTCCACCCGGCCCGGATCCGTTCTCCCGCGACGCAGCACCGCCGCCGGACGCTCCCGTACCGCCACCTGACGCCGCCGCTGCGTCCGCTCCCGGCCCCGCACCGGACTCCGGCCCCCGCGCACCGCTCTGCCGCGACGCGGCACCACCGCTCGATTCCGCCGGGATCTTCTCCCGCTCGACCACGTCCAGGCGGACCTCTCGTTCGCCCGGGGCATGCTCGTCCGCCTCGCGGAACGCCCAGACGGCCAGGGCGATCGCCTCGGCGCGTTCGGGGCCGACCGCGTCCGTGTGGGCGTAGCCGAGCTCGCCCGGGACCAGGAACCGTACGGTGCAGGTCGCCAGTTCGACCCACGGCGCGGGCGCGTCCCGGTGGACGTACGCCGAGTAGCCCGCGGCGCGTCGGCGGCGGGCCGCCGTCAGGGTCCGGGCGCCCAGTACCTGCCGTAGCGTCTCGTCGTCGATGCCTCCCGGCGACCACTCCGACGCCGGCCCCCGTTCGGCGGGCTCCGTCTCGCGCTGGTAGGCGAGGACGAGCCCGACACGGTGCCGGCAGACGCCCGTCGCCGGGCACGTACACGAGGCCGTGTCCAGCCCGGCGCCCACCGGGAAGGCGACCTCGACCCCGTCGGGGAACCGCCCGCGTACGGTGCCGTCGGCGTCGGTCGACAGGGCCGGTACGGCGCCGGCGTCCAGCTCTCTGGCCGCGCGCTTGACCAGCCCGCGGTTGGCCAGCGCGACGAGGGCGTCGGTGTCGAGGGCGAGCAGGTCGGCGCGCGTCATCGGCCGATCCGTTCGGCGACGAAGGCGGCGAGCTGACCCGGTGTCATCGCCCCCACGTGGGCGCCGACGTCGGCGAGCCGCTGGGCCAGCGCGCGGTCGTAGGAGGGGTTGGCCTCCTCGTCGAGCGCGGCGAGCCCGAGCACCCGGGTGCCCTGTTCGGCCAGGCGGGCGACGGTACGGACGAGCCGGTGCTCGTCTCCGCCCTCGTAGAAGTCGGTGATGACGGCGAGGATCGTACGACGCGGGTTCTCGATCAGGCTCGCGCCGTACTCCACCGCACGCGCGATGTCCGTACCGCCGCCGAGCTGCACCTTGAGCAGCAGTTCGACCGGGTCGGAGACGTCCGCGGTCAGATCCACCACGTTGCTGTCGAACGCGATGAGGTGCGTCTTGAGGCCGGGGAGGTTCCACAGGCAGGCGGCGGTGACGGCGGAGTGGATCACCGACCCGGCCATCGAACCGGACTGGTCGACGATGAGCACGAGCTGCCACTGTTCGAGGTGCGGGCGTACGCGCGACACGAACTTCGGGTGCTCGATCAGGATCCGCCGCTCCTCCGGCTGGTAGTGCGCCAGATTCGCCCGGATCGTCCCGTGGAAGTCGAAGTTGCGCGCTTGGCGGAACCGGCTCGGCCGGCGCGTACGGGTGCCGCTGAACGCCTGCCGCACCTCGGGCACGATCCGCTTCATCAGGTCGCGTACGACGGCCTCGACGATGCGCCGCGCGAGCCGCAGGACCTCGGGGTTCATCAGGTGCTTGGTGCGCAGGACGGCGCGGAGCAGGGTCGGGTTGGGCTCGACCCGGGACAGGACGTCGGGGTCGGTGACCACCTCGTGGATCTGGTACCGCTCGACGGCGTCGCGTTCGAGCCGCTCGATGGTCTCGCGGGGGAACAGCCGGTGGATGTCGTCGAGCCAGTCGACCGTGGTCAGCGCCGAGGGCCCGGTGCCGCCCTCACGGGTGCCGCTCTCTCGGGTGCCGCCGCGCCGTACGCCGCGGCGAGCCAGGTCGGGGTCGCGGCCGTAGAGCCAGTCCAGCGCCCGGTCGCTCGCGGCGGCGTTACCGTTCAGCCCGCCGGTGCACGTCTCGGCGGGCGCGCCGAGCACCAGCCGCCAGCGTTCGAGCCCCGGATCGGGTGCGCTCACGAGATCTCCTCCGCCAGAGGTCACCGGAACTGTGCCGTCGGTCCCCTCACCGCGCTCGGTCATGAGGCCTCCTTCGTCGGGAGGAGTGACCACCGGGGCGTGCCCTCGATTCCCTCGCTCCGCTCGGTCACGAGGCCTCCTTCGTCGGGGGGAGTGACCACCGGGGCGTGTCGTCGATTCCCTCGCTCCGCTCGGTCACGAGGCCTCCCCCGCCGGGAGGAGCGACCACCGGGGCGTGTCGTCGATTCCCTCGCTCCGCTCGGTCACGAGGCCTCCCCCGCCGGGAGGAGCGACCACCGGGGCGTGTCGTCGATTCCCTCGCTCCGCTCGGTCATGGGAGCAGCCCCTCTCCGGCGAGCAGGCGGCTCGTCCGCTCCTCCAGCGCTCTCGCCTCCGCGATCAGTAGTGGGTCGGCCGTCGTACGGAGGAGGGCCCGCGCCGATCCGGTGAGCCGGCGGCGTTCCAGCAGCCGTCGGGCGATCAGCTCGCGCTCGCGCGGCGGGAAGTAGGCGAACGCCTGGCGGAGCGCGGGCAGTCCCGCCAGAAAGTCCGGCATCGTGGTGACGAGGTCGTCCAGCACCGCGAGCACGCCGCCCCCGGCCGACCCCCCGTCGGCGAGGACCTCGTCGCGGGCCAGCGCGAACAGGCCCGCGAGCCAGTCGCCGAGCGTGTCCGCGCCGGCGGCGCCGCGCAGCGCGCGTACGGGATCGGCGGAGGCGCCGAGCGACCAGCCGAACCCGAAGGCCGCGCCGCGCAGGTCGGGCGGCGCCTCACGGTCGGCGCCGATGCGGGCCATGACGTCCAGGGCGGCCTCCCGGCCGGTCGAGAGCACCTCGTGCGCGTGCAGGAGGGCGTCCCTCGTGGCGGTGACGGCGCGCAGCCGGGCCGGGTCGGCCGGCGCGGGACCGCCGTGCACCCCCTCGGCGAGCCACAGCACCCGCGTCACCGCGCCGTCGATCACCGCGGCGTACATCGGGCTGCCGGCGGTGCCGAGGACGCGGTCGTGCCGCCAGAGGGCGAGCACCGTGGCGAGGGCGTCGCCGAGCGGACCCAGCTCGCGCGCGCCGGCGATGTTCGCGGCGATGAGCTCGGTGATCTGCTCGGACAGGTCGGTGACGCCGCACAGGGCGGCGTCGAAGAGCACCGCGGCGAGACCGTCCGGCTTCGTGCCCGCGGCGGCGACGCCCTCGGCGAGCACGGCGGTGGCGGCGTCGCGCAGCGTGCCGCCGTACGCCCCGGCCTCGATCAGCGCGGCCGTGCGCTCCTCGTCGTCGGTGAGCTCCCAGCGCTCGTCCAGCACCGGGTCCGCGCCGGAGACCGGCCCGGACACTCGCCTGTATCCGGGGACCCGCAGCACCCGCAGGCGGTGCAGCGCACGGGCGCGGACGAGATCGCCGGCATCGCTGAGGTCCAGCTCGACCGTGCCCGTACGGTCGAGGCCGAGGCGCGCCAGCTCGGCGTCGACGTCGTGGACGAGCGGCGGTGCGGGCGTGTCCGGGTGCAGGCGCCCGGTCCGGTCGCCGCTCAGCGCGGCCACCATCTCGGCCACGACCGGATGGGCGCCGGGCTCGAGCGCGCCGCGGCGGGTCCACGGCAGCGGCTGGTCGAGGTCGTCGGAGACGAGCGCGCTGACCAGCCCGTCGAGGATGTCCGTCCGGGCCGGGTGCGGGTGGCCGCGCAGCCGCGCGAGCCCCGCGGACAGGGTGCGGGCGGCGATGAGGTCGGCGGTCGAGACGGCCACGCCGCGCCCCCGCAGCCTCGTCGCGACCGCCTCGACCAGGCCGTCCGCGGCGGCGTCCGCTCCCTGCTCCCAGAGCCGCTGGTAGTACTCGGGCGACGGCATGCCGGACTGGTAACCGGAGAAGGCGTCGAGCCGCCGGAACGAGTAGGGCACCAGGTAACTCCCGCCCACCGCCCCGGCCGCCGGGCGGGGAATCTCCGGCCAGCCGCTCGACGCCGCTACCAGCGGCGACGCAGCGGACCGCGGCAAGCGGGCGGCCGCCCCCGCCGGATCAGCCCCCACGTCGGCACGGGCGGCCTCCGGCCCGTCACCGCCCGGATGAAGACCTCCGCCCACCTCCACCGGACCATCCCCCGCGTCGGCGACCGGCGACGCACCAGGCGCCTGCGAACGGTCGGTCACCTCCAGCGGGCCGGCCGGCTCCTCCGTCCCTGTTCGCGGGGCAGGCCGGTGCAGGCCACTCGTCACCTCCACCGGAACGGCCCTCACGTTGGTGATCTCCGGCACGACGCTTCCCGGCTCGGCCACCAGTCGCCGCAGGGCGGGGCGGTGGAAGCCGCCGGTCACGACGACGACCGGGCGGTCACCCGCGTCGGCGGCGGCCGCGCGCACCCAGGCCGCCATGTACGCCTCGCGCGCGGTGTCGTCCTCGCCCGTCTCCGTCTCGCCGCGGACCAGGTCGAAATAGGTCGCGAGCCGCTCCTCCAGGCCGTCGTCGGGTTCGACCTCGACCAGGCGATCCCACAGGGCGTCGACGTTGTCCACCGCGAACGCCCGGCACAGCCGGTCGGCCGCGTCGGCGTAGCGCTGCTCGGCGTCGGCGTAGCGGTTGCGGCGGCCGGCCAGCGCCGGATGCCAGGCGGGCAGGTCGATGAACCGCAGCTTCGCGCCGTGGGCGCGGCCCACCGTGAGCGCCACCCATTCGGGCGAGTACGCGCAGAACGGCGCCCACGACAGGTGGGCGCGCTCGTCGTCGCGATAGTGGCTGAAGATCGCGATCGGGAGTTGGTGCCCGAGCAGCAGCTCGTCGAGCCGGTCGTTGACGTCGGCCGGCCCCTCGACCAGGACGTACGCGGGCCGCAGCGTCTCGATGGTTCGGCGGACCAGCCGGGCGCAGGCCGGGCTGTGGTGCCGGACCCCGATGAAGGTGACGGCCATCAGCCGGGCAGCAGGTGCCGGGCGTCGTGCAGGGCCCGCCACTGGTCGCCGCGCCGCCGGGGCACCTGTTGTTCGAGGTAGCGGCGCAGTCGTGCCAGGTCGTCGGCGTTGTCCTTGGCCGCCGTGCCGGCGAGGCACGCGACGATGTCGGCGGCGGTGCCCGGTTCGCCGCGCAGGAACCAGCCGCGCAGCCCGACCGCGTGCGCCACCGACACCGTCTCGGCGGTGCTCATCACGGTCGAGAGCCGGTCGGCCGGACCGCCGTCCGCGTTGGTGCCGGCGCGCAGCTCGCGGAACGTGGCGACCAGCACCTCCAGCACGTCGCGGCGCGGCGGCACGGTGACGCCGGAGGCCTCCAGCAGCGCCCGCGCCTCGGCCTCGACCAGGTCGAGCTCGGTGGCGAAGTCCGCGATCGGGAACACGGTCTCGAAGTTGAAGCGGCGTTTCAGGGCCGCGCTCATGTCGTTCACGCCTCGGTCGCGGGTGTTGGCGGTGGCGATGACGTTGAAGCCCTGGCGGGCGAAGACCATGCCGTCGGTGCCGTTCAGCTCCGGGATCGCCAGCACGCGTTCGGACAGCGGTGACAACAGCGAGTCCTGAACCTCCAGCGGGCAGCGGGTGATCTCCTCGAATCGGACGATCTTGCCCTCGGCCATGCCCTTGAGCAGCGGCGCCGGGACGAGCGACCGCGGCGAGGGCCCTTCGGAGACGAGGAGCGCGTAGTTCCAGGAGTACTTGATCTGGTCTTCGGTGGTGGCAGCGCCGCCCTGGATGGTGAGGGTGGAGGTGCCGCTCACCGCGGCGGCGATGAGCTCGGACAGCAGCGACTTGGCGGTGCCGGGCTCGCCGACCAGGAGCAGGCCGCGGCTCGTGGCCAGGCTCACCAGCGCGCGGTCGATCAGCGAGGGGTCGCCGACGAACTTGCGGCGGATCCCGCGCCGCTCGTCGCCGACGATGAAGGCGCGTGCCGTCTCCAGGCTGAGCGCCCAGCCCGGCGGCCGGCCGCCGCGATCGTCCTCGCCCAGCCGGGCCAGCTCGTCGGCGTAACGGATCTCCGCGGGCGGGCGCTGGAAGGTCTCTTCGGTCGTCATTCGGGTGCTCCGGGGGTCAGGCCGTCAGCTCGGTGAGTTCGGCGATGACCTCCGACGCCGTCACCGGGTCGAGGTCGTCCAGCCGCAGTGGGTCTCCGTCGTGGCGCGCGTAGCCGTCCGGCCGGTCAGTGATCCAGATCGAGTCGATCCGGGTCTCGGGGAACTCATCCGGGTAGCCCACCACGATGCCGGGATCCAGGCCGATCGTGATGAAGCGGCCGTCTCCCGCCGGGCGGGAGATCGAGCCCTGGATGCCGGCGTCCTGCGGGAATTCGCGGAGCCAGCCGCGGCGTTCGAGGCCGATCACCGCGCGGCTGGGCACCGTGGCGCCCTCGAACCGGGTCAGCCGCGAGCCCGCCCGTTCCTCCTCGGTCAGGGTGTACGTCGGCCGGCCGAGCTGCGGGAACGGCTGCAGGATCTCGTAGTCGGCGAACACCTCCGACCACGCCGCCAGCGTGCCGGGCAGGTCGAACGGGTGGGCGATGCGAATCGGGCCGTCCGGCACGGACACGGTGTTCTCTTCGACGTCGGCGAGCGTACGGTCCTCGGCGATGCGGAACTCGGCGCCGCCGGCGCCGACCCAGACCAGGCGGCGGGCGACGTGCCAGGTCAGCGGATGCCCGACGAACAGGTCCGCGAACTCCGCCGGAGTCCAGCCGCGCTGCGTGACCATGGCGGTCTCCAGCCGCCGGATCAGGTCCCCGGCGATGGTCCGCACGTCCTTCTTCAGCGCGGCGAACCGCTTGCGCTCGTCGACCGCCTTGTCGTCGTCGCGCGCCCCCGGCGCCGGCAGGTCCTTGCGCCGCTTGCCGTTCTCGTCGAGGACGTACGGCTTGAGCTGCTCGTCGAAGCCGACCACGAACCGCCGCGGCCCGTAGTCGAGGGTCATGCTGCCGTTCTCGTCCAGGCCGAAGTCGGGTACGAGCCGGTCGGCGAGCCGCTCCGGGGTCAGCCCCAGACCCTCGGCGACCTCCTCGATCTTCTCCTGGGCCCGTTCTTTGAGCCCCTTGAACTTCACCCGCTGGGCGATGCCGTTCAGGTGCACGAGAGCTATCTCGGTGCCGATCTCGGCCAGCACCTCCAGCCCGGCGACGGCCCTCGTGTGACCGCCCTCGCCCGGCCAGGCCCGGATGACCGGGGTGAGCCGGCGTACGGTCTCGTCATCGCCCAGGCGACCCAGGCCGGTCAGCGCCCAGCCGTCCTTGGCCGGCATCCCCGCGAGCTGCCACTGCCGGAACACCGCCCAGCCGAATTCGGCCAGGGACGCCCGGTCGCACGCCTCCCGGACGATCTCGAGCCCGGCGTACGGCTCACCCGGCTTGGAGATCGTGAGCATGGTGACGACGTGCCCGGCGGCCTCGGGCGGCAGCGCCCGCTCGCGGTCGCGCAGCAGGACCTGCGGCAGCCGTTCCTGGTCCAGCCAGTCGCCGATCTTGGGCAGCCGGGACGGTACGGCGTCGAGCGGGTCGGCGGCGAGCATCACCTCGACGGCCGCCGCCGCCTCGTCGCCGTGGACCTTCGCCGCCGTGACCACGGCGTTCGCGTCGTGGGTCGACGCGAGGTGCCGCAGCGCGGCCTCCGCGCCGGTGCGGGCCCGGCCCGCCGGGCCGACGGCGTCGGGGACCAGCAGCGGAACGGCGTTCAGGCCGTGCGCGCCGAGCCAGCCGGTCGCGACCTTCCGCGCGGACTTCAGCCGGGCCAGCCAGTCGGCGACCAGCCGGGCCACCCGGACGTCGAGGAACGGCAGCAGCAGACCGCCGACCACGCTCGGAGTGTCCTCGAGGACGAGACCGAGCGTGAGCCGCAGCGCGTCGAGCTCGAACCGGGCGATGATCGGGCGCATCCAGTACTCCGCGCCGTACCGGCGCAGAGCCGGCCAGTCGGCGACGTACGGGCGGAGGGCGTCGACCGGCCCCAGGGTGAACAGGGCCTCCTCCTCGATGGAGTTCAACGCGCGGGCCTCGTACCGGCGGATCATGTCCGGCCAGTCGCTCTCCTCCAGGTGGCGGGCGTAAGGCGTGGCCGAGCGCAGCCATTCGTCGCGGAGGCCGTCCGGCCAGACGATCGAGGAACCGTCCGGCGGCGTCAGGCCCGGGATCACTGTCGGCTTGGCCGGCTTGCGGCGGCGCGTCCACGGCGGCGCGACCAGGAGCGGCGGCAACGCCTCCGCCGGCGCCGACGCGACCCGCTCGGCCCGGTCGCCCGTCTCGGCGGCGATCCGCTCGACCATCGCCCGCGCTCCGGCCGGCAGAGCGGGCAGCGCGGCGGCGGCCGCCTCGGGATGGCCGTGAATGTGCCCGGCGAGCAGGTCCCGGGCCGCGGCGGCATCCTTCGAGGAGCCGTCGGCGGCGACGGCCAGCAGCCGCACCGCGCGTACCGGATAGCGCTTCATCGCGTCGAACAGTGCGGGCGTCACATGCTTTTCGCCTCGGTGGTCGAGCAGCACCCCGAAGGCCTCGTCGGTGGGCAACCGGCTCAGCACCTCCGCGCCCACCTTGCGGTCATCGGCGTACGTGGCGTCGAACGCGCCGGCCATCATCGCGACCACCGCGTCGACGCCGGCCGCCTCGATCAGGGTGGCGATCACGCCGCGCGACCACTCCCCGTACCCGAAGTGGGCCCTCGCGAGGAGGGCGGTGAGCTGTTCGGCCGACCCGACGGAGCAGAACAGCATCGTCCGCAGCGAGTCGAGGTGGCCGGCGGCCTCGGCACAGCACTCGTCCATCCAGTCCGTCTCGGTCGGCGCCAGGTAGGACACCAGCACCCGCTGCGCCCCGGTCCGCCGGCAGCCGGCGAGCGCCTCGACCGCCGCGCGGTAGTCCTCCTCGGACGCGTCGGCCAGCAGGTCGCGCATCCGGTCGGCCGTCGCCTGCCAGGACCACCTCCAGAACGAGCGCTGCTCGGTGGGCCCGGTGCGGAGCCGCCACCAGCGCCGCCGCCGGTTGACGTCCTGCCACCAGACCTGGACGTCCGTATCGGCGATCTCGGCCGTCGCGGCGGCGGCGAAGGCCAGGCCGTGCGCCGACGCCCAGGCGTCGGCGAAGGCCCCGCGGTCACCGACGGCGGTGCGGTCGTCGTCGGCGGGCGCGGCGATGACGTGCGCGAGCAGGGCGGCGGCGCGCGGGGTGACCCGGCCGGAGAGGTGGGCGCGCAGCTCTTCGGCGAGGGCCTGGTCGCTCTCCGGGTCGGCCAGCGCCTGCTCCGTACGCTCGGCCGCGCGCTCGGTCCACCCGGCCACCGTGGCGACGGCCCCGTCGTCGACGGTGACCGGGGTCCGGTGCGGGCCGCCGCGCCGGCGGCGTACGACGCGCCGCCAGGAGGCCGGCATCTCGAAGGTGTCCTCGTCCGAAACCGCGAAGTCAGTGGCGTTCATACCTGTTCTCACGAATAGCTGGGCGTAGGGGGATCATCTAGGTCATACGGGTCTCGCGCGGGCGCGTGGGCGTCACGTGTCAGCCCGCCGGCTCGGTGAGCTCCGCGAGCACCTCCGGCGCCGTCACCGGGTCGAGGTCGCCGAACCGCAGCGCGGGCTCCCCCGAGAGCCGGTGGCCGTCCGGGACGGTGCCGATCCGGACCGCGGCGAGCCACCGGCCGGGGACGTCGTCGAGGTCACCCGCCGCGATGCCGCGGACGACGAAGCGGCCGGGCCCGGCCTCGCGGGAGAACCAGGGATCTCAAAGGTCTCCTCGTCCGGGAGAGGGCGCCTCTCCTCGGCCACCTCGGCGTGCCGCACGCGTGCCTCCACAGCCGTCCGTTCGAGCGGTTCGCGGGTCACCGTAACGAGGGGGTGCGACAGTCTCCGGTCAGGCCTGGTACTCGAGCTTGAACTCCGCCAGCACGACGTCCAGCGAACGGGAGGCGTTGTGGGCGACGCGCAGGCCCAGCGGCACGTCGGGAGAGACGAAGATGGCCCACGACTTGGCGAAGCACTGCATGCCGGGCGAGGCCCTGCGGTGCTCGGTACAGGTGGTGTCGATCTTTCCCAGCGGATCGCGCGCGAACTGGTCGCGCAGTTCGGTGGCCGCGCCGCCCGAGGCGGTCTCCCACTGGATCATCGCGTACAGCCGCCCCCACGCTTCGTGGGCCGGCCAGATCAGCGCGCTGGCCTTGTCGGAGGGGAACGGGTGACGGGTCCCGCCGCGTGTCTCGGCGTGCATGTTGTCGGGGTCGTAGTTCTCCGCCGACCCGTACGGGAAGGGCACCAGGTGGTAGTCATCGCCGGCCGCGACGGGCAGCGGTCCGCCGTCCCGTTCGGCGTCGAACTTCAGCGAGCAGATGTGCTGCGCCATGTCCACCTCCATCAGCCGCGGCGGCTGTCAGGGGCCGTACGAGGAACACACGCCACCGTACGGCCCCGAACCCGCCGAATACCGGCATACGGCGGTCTTCAGGTGTCGGCGAGCCAGTTGCCGTGGAAGCCGTACGGGACGCGGGCGGGCAGGTGGACGCTCGCCACGGGCGGCGCGGCCAGGTCGTCGGCGTCCAGGATGACCAGGTCGCTACGGTCGGTCGCGGCGTCGTACACGTAGGTCAGCAGCCAGCCCGCACCGCCCGGCACGTCGTCGGCGGGGGCGAAGGACGCCTCGGCCGGGAAGCGCCCCGGCGCGAACTGGTGCGCGGCGACCGCCCCGGTCCGCAGGTCGTACCGGAGCAGCGCGCCGCCCTCCGGACCCTCGCCGACCGTGACGTGCCCGAATTGGGAGTCCAGCCCGACGAGACGGTCGTCGACGCGCGGGAACTCCGCCGCACGGTCGTCGATCTGCTCCTCGCGCACCGTGCCGGCGGTCAGGTCGAGGGTCCACCGCCACAGCGTGGCCCGCTCCGGCACACCGCCCGATCGCGGACCGCCGCGCCACAGCTCGGCGTAGCGCATCACGTGGATGACGATGCGGTCACCGTCGTCGTGCGCGTTGAGCGGGTGGAAGACGTAGCAGGGGTCGAGGTCGAACCAGCGCACCGTCCCGTACGGGTCGTCGCGGCGCAGGACGCCCAGGCGGGCGCCGTACCCGTCGTCCCAGCGGTACGGCATGGTGCCGGCGAGCGCCAGCTCCAGGTCGAACACCACGGGCAGGTCCATGAAGACGACGTGGCCGGCGGTGAGGTTGAAGTCGTGCAGCATCGTCGGACCGGGCACGTCGACGGGCCGGCTGACGACCAGGTCACCGGCGGCGTCCGCACGGTGATAGGTGAGGTACGGCGCCTCGATGCCGTAGCCGAAGAAGTGCATCTCGCCGGTCGCCGGGCACGTCTTCGGGTGCGCGGTCATCGCGGTCGTCAGTCGTCCGCCGAAGTCGTACGGGCCGACCGTGTCGAGGTCGCAAATCCCCGGCGGCAGCGGCGCGGTCCCGGACAGGTGCAGCTCGTGCGGGAAGGACGACTCGACCAGGGCGAGCGTACGGCCCGCGTGCCGGACGACGTGGGTGTTGGCGACGCCGGCCGCCAGGTCGAGGCGGCCCTCCCGGTCACGCAGCGGCGCGCCGTCGGTGAAGGTCTTGGTGCGGACCCAGCGGTTGCGGTACGAGGTGGCGCGGCCCCCGCCGAGGCGTACGCCGTGGATCATGCCGTCGCCGAAGAACCAGTGGCCGGAGGCGGCGTCGTGCGGGTTGGGCCCGTTGCGGAGGTACCAGCCGTTCAGTGCGTCCGGCACTCGGCCGGTGACGGGCAGGTCGTACGCGGTGAGCTCTTCGGCGACGGGGGCGTAGTTGCCGGCGAGGTGCGCTGCGGGCATCGGCTTCTCCTTGCTTGCTTCGGTGCTGTGGCGGTCAGGCGCGCCGCGCCCTGGCCCGGACGTGGGAGACGTAGCGCTGAGTGAAGACGATCGGGACGACGAGGGCGGCGATCTGGACGGCGACGGTCGCGGCGACGTTGCCGTGGGCGACGGCGGCCAGCACGACGGCGGCCACGACGAACGAGGCGGTCCACACCGACGTGATGATCGTGTTGACCCGGACGAAGGCGGGCAGTTCCCAGTACTCACGCGGCGTCGTCTGCTTGGCGATGCCGAGCGTGAACGGCCGCCGTACGGCGAGGGAGACCAGCGCGATCACCGCGAGCGTCCCGTTGGCGAGCGCGGCGGAGTAAGGATGCAGGCCCGAGTGCGGGTCCGCGAAGGCGATGGCCGCGAGCACGGCGAAGAAGACCGTGGAACCGATCTCGATGATCATCGCATCGGCGCCCCGGCCGGCCCGTACCTGCGCGGCGATCAGGATGAGCGCGACGACGAGGGCGGCGAGCGCTCCCCACCGCCAGCTGCCGGAGGGGACCACGGCGTAGACGATCCAGGGAAGGAAGGTGCGGACGTACGTCATCGCGGGCTCCTCGGCGGACGTTCCTGTTTTGACATGTCGACAGTAGAAGGTCTAGTCGCGACATGTCAATGTTGGAATGTAGAGTGGCCGCATGAGCCTTCGACACGCCCTGCTCGGACTTCTCGTCGACCGCACGGCGAGCGGCTACGACCTGCTGAAACTGTTCGACACCTCACTGGCCAACGTCTGGCCGGCGACGCAGAGCCAGATCTACGCGGAGCTCAACAAACTCGCCGACACGGGCCTGATCACCATCGCGGCCGAGGGCCCGCGGGGCCGCAAGCAGTACGCGCTGACCGACGACGGCCTCGCCGAGCTGCGCCGCTGGCTGACCGAGACCGAGCCACAGCGCAACGTGCGCAGCGAGGTGCTGCTTCGGGTGTTCTTCCTGGGCGTGGTCAGCCGGGAACAGGCCCAGTCCTACCTCGCGGACCTGGCCACGCGCTTCGCCACGGAGGAGAACGCCCTGCGGGAACTGGAGAACGCCGTCGAATGGGACGAGAGCGACCTGTCGCTGTACGGCCGGATCGCCCTGGAGTACGGCCTGCGCTTCAACACCATGCGCCGCGAGTGGGCCGAATGGGCCGCCGACCAGGTCAAGTAACGAACACGCCGGAGTCGAAGCCGTTCTGGGATCGGGTGGAGGGGCCCATCCCAGTTCCATCGTCAAGCACCGTGGTCGGTGGGGGCAAGGCGCTTCCCTGGGCTGTGGACAACCCGAAGCGCAGGGGGCGGAGTGGTTTTAGATCAGCGGTCGAGGCCGGCCGCGTGGCGCATGGCCTCTCGGGCGCGGGTCGGGGCCGACGGGTCCTCCAGCAGCTGGATCTCCTGGTTGGCGGCCATCGAAAGGCCGATCAGCGTCGTCACGACCTCCTCCGGCGGCCGGTGTGGGCCGGGCAGCTCGGCCTGGGCGGCGGCGACCTCCGCGGCCAGGCGTTCGCGGGACGAGGTGACCGTGCTTCGCAGGCGGTCGCGCAGCGGGCCCGGGCGTCCGTCGAGTTCGGATGACGCGGCGGTGACGAAGCATCCGCCGGGGAACGGGCAGTCGGCCAGGTAGTCCACCCACGCCGCGATCAGCCGCTCCAGGCGGCTCCGGCCCGGCGGCAGGTCGGCCAGCGGCTCGATGACGGCCGACCAGAAGATCTTGCCGGAGTGTTCGAGGGCGGCTTCGAGTAGCTGCTCTCGGGAACCGAAGGGGCCGACGAGCCCGGCCTTGCTCATGCCGAGCCGCCGCGCGAGGGACCCGACCGTCAGCCCCTCCAGGCCCAGGCGGGACGCCTCGTCGACCGCGGCCCGCACGATCCGCGTACGGGTCCGTTCCGCTTCGGCCATCGAACTCCGAGGAGACATGCCCCGACTATAGCGAACGGGCGTACGCTAATCAGATAACGTACGACCGTTCGCTATCTTCGACACCCCTGGAAGTGGATCCGTGGACGTAAGCCTGCTGCGCCTCGACGCGACCGCACTCGCTCTGCTCGGCCACGACGTGGCGCTCATCCCCGATTCGGCACTGGCGAACCCGACGCCGTGCGAGGGCTGGACGGTCACGGACCTGATCCGCCACATGAACGAACGACACGAGGCCGTGAACCGGACCGTGCTGCCGCCCCTCGACGCGGAGAGCGACGACCCGCGCGAGGACTTCGCCCGCATCACCGCGCGCTGGCTCGCCGCCGCCGAGAGGACCGGCCCGACCCTGGACCTTCCCGGGAGGGGCCCGACACCGACCGACCGCGTGCTCGGCATCCACTTCGTCGACATGCTCGTCCACCGCTGGGACCTGGCCACCGCCCTGCGGACCGCACTCGTCGTACCGGAACGGCTGACCGACGCCGCCCTGCCGCTCGCACGCGCCAACACCGCCCCGGGCAGTCCCCTGAACGGGCCCGGCGGCGTCTACCGCCGGCCCGTCGCCGAGGATCCGGGCGGCTCGGCGATGGACGCCGTCGTCGCGCTCCTCGGCCGGAACCCCCGCTGGTCCCCGCCCGATCGGTGAGCTCGACGGCTCAGGCCAGGGTGACCAGACGGGCGCCGCCGTCGGCCTCGATCACCGTGCCGGTCATGTTGGGGTTCACGGCGGCCAGGACCACGACCTCCGCGACGTCGTCCGCGGTCGCGATCCGCCGCGTCGGGAGCACCCTGGCGGCGTTGGCGAAGTAGTCGCGCCGCGCGCCGTCCGGCAGGCCGCTCCACCACGGTGTGTCGACGATGCCCGGCGACACGCCGTTGACCCGGATGGGGGCGAGCTCGGCGGCGAGCGGCCGGACGAGCGCCTCGACGGCGCCGTTGACCGCCGCGAGCCCGGCGGTGCCCGGCATGCCCGTACGGGCCGTGATCGCGCTGACCAGCGTGATCGAACCGGTGGGCGCCAGGTGCGGCAGCGCGGCCTGGATCGTCGTCAGCTGACCCCAGAACTTCGCGTCGAAGGCCCGGCGGAGCACGCCGAGGTCCAGGTCCGCGAGGGGCCCCGCCCCCTCGCCACCGCTGAGCGCGACGACGAGCCAGTCGATCGTGCCGATCTCCTCCACGACGGCCGCGATCGCGTCGCGGTCGCCGCCGTCGGCGCGGTGGCCGACGATCTCCGGGTCGGTGGCCGCGAGGCCGGCGAGCCGCTCGGCCCCGCGCCCGGCCACGTGGACGGTGGCCCCGCGTTCCCGCAGGCGGCGGGCGGTCGCCAGCCCGATGCCCGAGGTCCCGCCGACGACGAGTGCGGTGTGATCGCTCATCACATCTCCTATTTCGAACCGTAACGTCTCGTCTCGAAATAACGCTAGCATGGATTCATGAGCACCCAACCCGGCCGGCCCGGCCGTAAACGGAGCGAGGAGAGCCGCCGCGCGATCCTCGCGGCGGCGGCGGAGCTCACCGCCGAGGTCGGCTACGCGAACCTGACCATCGAGGGGATCGCCGCCCGGTCCGGCGCGGGCAAGCAGACGATCTACCGCTGGTGGCCGTCAAAGGCCGACGTGCTGCTCGACGCGCTCGCCACCAAGGCGGACGTGCACATCCCGATCCCGGACGAGGGCGCGTACGAGGCCGACCTGCGGGCCTTCCTGGCCGCGACGTTCACGCTCGGCAGCCGGCCGCAGGTGGTCCAGCTGCTGCGGGCACTGATGGCCGAGGCGCAGATCAACGCGGAGTTCGGCGAGCGGTTCCGCGAGACGTTCCTGCGGCAACGGCGCGCCGCCCTCGGCGTGATCGTCGAGCGCGCCGAGGCCCGTGGTGAGCTGCCGCCCGACCTGACGCCCGACACCGTGGTCGACCTGGTGTTCGGCATGCTCTGGTACCGGATCCTCGCCGCCCACCGGCCCGTCGACCAAGCACTCATCGACGAGCTGATCACCGTACTCACCGCCAGGAGACAACGTTGACCGACGAGCGGACCATCCTCATCACCGGCGCCACGGACGGGCTCGGCCGGGCGCTCGCCGGCCGCCTGGCCTCGCGCGGCGCCACCGTGCTGCTCCACGGCCGTGACCAGAGCCGGCTCGACACCGTGGCCGACGAGATCCGCGACACCCACGGCGTACGCCGCCCGCTCACGCTGCGCGCCGACCTCGCCGAGCTCGACCAGGTACGGCGGCTGGCCGGGGAGGTCCGCGAGGCGACCGGACGACTCGACGTGCTGGTCGGCAACGCGGGCATCGGCTCGGGCCTGCCGGAGGGACGGGAGCGGAGCACCAGCCGCGACGGGTACGAGTTGCGCTTCGCCGTCAACTACCTCGCCGGCTTCCTGCTCACCCTGGAGCTCCTCCCCCTGCTGCGGCGTTCGGCGCCGGCCCGGATCGTGAACGTCGCCTCCCTCGGCCAGCACCCGATCGACTTCGACGACCTGATGATCGAACGCGGCTACAGCGGCGGCCGGGCGTACGGACAGAGCAAGCTCGCGCAGATCATGTCCGGTTTCGAGCTGGCCGACCGCCTCCCGGCCGAGGAGGTCACGGTCAACAGCCTGCACCCGGCGACGTACATGCCGACCAAGATGGTGCTCGAGGAGATCGGCCACAGCGCCGACAGCCTGGAGACGGGCGTGGCGGCGACGGACCGGCTCGTCAGCGACGAGAGCCTGGCCACGACCACCGGCCGTTTCTTCGACCGCACCCGGGAGGCACGGGCCGACGCCCAGGCGTACGACCCCGCCGCCCGCGCCCGGCTTTGGCGGCGCAGCCTGGAACTCACCGGCGCGAAAGGCATCACCGACTAGCGCCTTTCCGGAAACGGAGTGCGGTGCGAGGGTGCCGTGGCGTCACAGTCGGAGAAGGTCGCGTTACAGCGGCATACCGTCGAATGGTCGTCGACCGGCCGGCCGGTAAGCAGCTAAAAGCGATGATGCTCGCGTTAGGAATGTCATACGCGGGTGAGACCGTCCACCGCATGTTCGCCTCCAGCGGCCAGGAGGCGTTCTTCGATCCGTTCTATTGCCGGCCGGACATCGAAGGCGCTCATGAAAAGGGCGGATGGAAGACGACACCGCACGGCCGGAGAGCATTGCGCGGTCGAACAGCCGTTACTCAGGCCCTTGCCGGAGGAGGTGTTCGAAGCGTCGGCGGCGCCACCCTCATTCGGTGGGGAGAACGGGCTGGTGGCGGCGAGCGGTCGACGGTCGCCGATCACGTCGGCGCTGGCCACCCCCAGTCCGGCGGCCGGCCACGCAACGGCAGCGCGCCGGCACGCCGAGCCACAGGTACGCGATCCGCCGCCGCCGGTGCATTATGCGCCAATCGTAAACCCAGCAGGCCAGGACATCGTGGATGCGCTATGGCGGCCAAGCGCACCCGGCCCATTGATTTTCCTGCTAGCGTCTCGTCGCACGCTTGGGCATTCTCCCCGATACAAGGAGCATCCGCGATGAAAAAGGCAATGTTGGCGGCCGTCCTGGTCGCCGCCGGTAGCGCGCTGGCGACGGTGACCGCGGTTCCCGCGGAGGCGGGAACCGCGAGCCCGTACCCGTGCGGTTTCTTCATCGAGGACGGGCGAAGCTACTACTACAACTGCTCCCAATTCGACGCAGGCCTTAGGGTCGTGCACAAAAACGGACAGCTCACCTATGCCTGCATCCCGTCCTACATAATGAGTTACCTCGGTGAGGCATACGACGTC
Source organism: Actinoallomurus iriomotensis (assembly GCF_030269445.1). GTDB lineage: Bacteria > Actinomycetota > Actinomycetes > Streptosporangiales > Streptosporangiaceae > Actinoallomurus > Actinoallomurus iriomotensis. The sequence continues at coordinate 405,198 of NZ_BSTJ01000007.1, read as the reverse complement.
TCGGGCGCATATACCTACAAGACCTGCTGAGACCGACAGGGGTGGTGCCCGCAGCCGGACGGGCGCGGGCACCACGACCGAGGGCACCCCGGTCCGGCAGCGCGCCGACAGCGGACGCGCACACACCACGCCGAGCCGGCCCGGGTACGGCGGCCGGCCGGGGAGGTCCGCGAGGCGACCGGACGACTCGACGTGCTGGTCGGCAACGCGGGCATCGGCTCGGGCCTGCCGGAGGGACGGGAGCGGAGCACCAGCCGCGACGGCTGTGGCGGCACAGCCTGGAGCTCACCGGCGCGAAGGACATCACCGACTAACGCATTTATGAAAAACAAAACTGGCAGACGGCAGAATCTCCTGCTAACGTAATTCACGTGATTGCCGGATCGGCCTTGGGCCACGACCGAGAAAGCTCGCCGGCCATGCCGTGATCGCCGGTCGGCGGGCCCGCGGCCCGCCGGTTCTCCGCGCTTCGACCAACGGAGTCGCGCGGAGAAGGGAGGTGATCACATGAGTCAGCCGCACACACCCGCCCCGCTGTCCGCCTGGCAGGACTTCCTCGCCCGGCACGCGGAGGGCGGCGCGCTGGACGGACGCGTGGCGAGCGTCGTGCCGTTCGGCGCGTTCGTCGAGGTGGCGGACGGCATCCACGGGCTGCTGCCGAGCGTCGAGTGGACGACACGTCCGGAGGTCGGCGCCGACATCCGGGTACGCGTCAACGTCGTCGACATCGACCGTCGCCGGATGAGTCTTCTGCCCGCCTGATTAATGGCACGTATGGCGGTCGCCTGAATGGCGACCGCCATACGGTGCTGTCCTTTTCAGTATTCGAGAGAACGGCGCCATACGACGTCGTTCATATCGCCCTGCCCGCACGCCGCCTTTTCCTCGGCGCGGCGCGTCACGACGGACCGGAAATGCGGGCACTCGGTCAGATCCTCGTGAGTGCAGGCCAGCGCCGACTCGACCATTTCGAGCGACGCCCGCGCCCGCGCGATGCGGCGGGTGAGGTCGGAGTGGTGCCGCTCCAGCGTCGCCCGCCGAGCCGCCGGATCCCGGGCCGCGATGAACCGCCGGATGTCCTCCAGCGCGAGTCCGGCCTCCTTCGCGCGCAGGATGACCGCCACCCGGTACAGGTCATCGGGTCCGTACCGGCGCCGGTCGCCCACCCGCTCGGGGCTGAGCAGACCCACCGACTCCCAGTGACGCAGCACATGCGTCGCCAGGCCGAAGCGCGCGGCGACCGCGCCGATGCCCATGCCGTCGGTTGACTTCATGCCGACATTAAGTCGCAGCATGTCGCGCATGTCGACACAACACGAGATCGAGGCGCTGGTCACGCGCCTGGACGCGGCCGACGCGTTCCCCGGCGCGGCGGAGCTGCGCGACCGTTCGTACCGGCTGCTCGGCCTGCGTACGGGGGCACGTGTGGTGGACGTGGGCTGTGGCGCGGGACGGGCGGTCGCGGAGATGACCGAGAGCGGCGCCGACGCGGTCGGCGTGGACGTCGCCGAGCCGATGCTCCGCATCGCGCGGCGGCGCTGGCCCGGCTCCGCCTTCCGGATGGCCGGCGCGTACACCCTGCCGTTCGAGGCCGGCACGATGGACGGCTACCGGGCGGACAAGGTCTACCACGAGCTCGGCGACCCGGTCCGCGCGGTGCGCGAGGCCCGGCGGGTGCTGGCCCCCGGCGGGCGGATCGCGCTCGTCGGCCAGGACTGGGACACGCTCGTGGTCGACGCCGCGGACGGCACGCTCACCCGGGCGATCGTCCACGCGCGGGCCGAAACGATCCCGAGTCCCCGCGTCGCCCGCCGTTACCGGGCGTTGCTGCTCGACGCCGGATTCACCGACGTCACCGTCGAGGTGCGCACCGCCGTCCTCACCGGTGCGGGAGCGCTGCCCCTGCTGACCGGGCTCGCCGGCGCCGCCCGCGCGGCCGGCGCGGTCACGGAGGAACAGGCCGCGGCGTGGGCGGCCGAGCAGACCGACCGCTCGCGGACCGACCGGCTCTTCGTCGCGGTCCCGATGTTCGTGGCCTCCGCCACCCGGTGACCGCCCGGACACGTCAGGCGACGGCTCGCACCGCGCTGACCTGGGCCGAAACCGGCCAGCCGGTCGCGTCGCACTCGTCCGCCGGGGATAACCTCAGTGCTGCGATCAGTTTGCAGCGGTCCACCCGAGTCGGCGGGAGCCCGCCGCGCGCAGTTCCGGGGAGATCGGGGATCATGACACGCAAGGTGGTCGGTAACCTCATACTGGGCCAGGCCGTCCTCTATGTCGGCCTGCTGATGTGCGTGGCGCTCAAGCCGGACGGACTCGGCGCCAACGACGGGATCAGCTACTACGGCATCTTCCGGCAGACCGTGGTGCCGTACGCGATCGCGATCCTCGGGCCCGGGTACTTCATCTGGACGGCGCTGCGCTCGGCGGCGCCGTTCGCGCCCGCACCGGTCTACGTGCGCCGCATGGCGAACTGGCTCGCCGTCTTCTCGGTGCTCGTCGTGCTGACCCCGTACAGCGCCAACCTGGTGTTCGACTGGGTGCACACTCTGGCCGGCACCTTCCTGTTCGTGCTGCAACTGGTGCTCGGCCTGCGGCTGCTCGGCTGGAGCGGCGGTGACGGCTGGACAGCCGGGCTGTTGCTGGCGCAATTCGTCAGCGGTGTCTTCTGCGCGGTGTACGTGCTGCCCAAGCACGGTTTCCTCCTCCAGGGACAGGTGGCGTTCCAGGTCGCGTTCGGGGCTCTGCTCGTCCGCACCATGCGCCTTTTCGTGCCCCAGACGATCGCCCAGACCACCTGACCCTCCCCGCGCTCGGCGCCGCGTCACCGTGCACGTAAAGTGACGATATCCACGTTCATTCGTGGGGCCGGCCACCTCACCGGCCGGGGGAGAGATGAGGACAGGAGCCCGGCGGCAGCGGTTCGGCGGGCGGTGGGGCCTCACCGCCCGTCTGGCGATGGCGAGCGCGCTGTTGTCGCTGCTCATCGGCGGTGTGTTCACCTATCTCATCGTGGCGGTCATCAGCATGCGGGACACCGCCGCGCTGGCCCGTCACTCCGAACGCACGCTCGCCGCCGCGTACGACCTCGAACGGGTGGTCGTCGACCTGGAGACCGGGGAGCGCGGCTACCTCCTCACCCGCGACGAGGCGTTCCTGGCTCCCTGGAAGGCCGCGCGGGCCCGCTTCGAGCCTCAGGCCGCCCAGCTGCGCGAACTCTCCGGCCGATACCCCTCACAGCAGGAACGCGCCAACAGGATCACCCGGGACGGGCGCGCGTACCTCACGCAGTACTCCGAGCCGCTCATCCGCGACGCGCGGCGGGACCCGGCCGCCGTGGTGACGCCCGCCAGGATCGCGGAGGAGAAACGACGCGTCGACGCCCTCCGGGCGGATTTCGACGACTTCGTGCAGTTCGAGCAGAAACGCGCGGCGGACCGGAGCGCGCGTTCCGACGACGCCGCCCGGCGAGCCGTCCTCGTCGCCGTCTGCGGCACGGTCGGGTCGGTCCTGCTGATCACCGGTTTCAGCGGCCACCTGACGCGCCAGGTCGTACGGCCGGTGCGGCGCGTCTCGCGGATGGCCGTCGCGGTCGCGCGGGGCGATCTCGCCGTACGGCTGCGCGAGACGGGGAAGGCGGAGATCGGTCACCTCGAACACTCGATGAACACCATGGCCCGCTCCCTCGAGCGGAACCGCGACGAGCTGATCGCCTCACGGGCCCGCATCGCGGCGGCCGGAGACGCCGCGCGCCGCCGCATCGAGCGCGACCTGCACGACGGAACACAGCAGCGGCTGGTGGCGCTCGGGCTCGAACTGCGTCTGGCCGAGGACGACGTGCCGCCTGACCAGACGACTCTCCGGCACCGGCTGGCGGGGCTGGTGACCCAGACGACCGACGTCGTGCAGGAGCTGCGGGAGCTCTCTCGTGGCATTCACCCGGCGATCCTGACGAAGAGCGGCGTCGTCCCCGCCATCACCGCGCTGGCCCGGCGTTCGCCCCTCCCGGTGGAGACGGACCTGCGGATCGACCGGAAGCTGCCCGAACGCATCGAGGTGGCCATCTACTACGTCGTGTCCGAGGCGCTGACGAACGCCGCCAAACACGCCCACGCCTCGTACGTGCGGATCACGCTGACCGCGACCGACCGGGAGGCGCACCTGACGGTGAGCGACGACGGCATCGGCGGCGCGAACCCCGGCCGCGGGTCCGGGCTGATCGGCCTGCGGGACCGCGTCGAGGCCCTCGGGGGCCGGGTGGAGATCAAGAGCCCGCCCGCCGGCGGCACCACGCTGTCCGTCTGCCTTCCGATGCGGTGAGGGCCGCACTCCTACGGGGCGCAGGCGGCCGCGCGTTCGAGGAGGAGGGTGCGCTCCCGCGCGTTCCGCGTGAGCGAGGCCGCGCGCTCGTACTCCGAACGCGCCTCGGCGGAGCGGCCGAGCCGGGCCAGCAGGTCGGCGCGCACGCTCGGCAGCAGGTGATACTTGGCGAGCGCCGGCTCCCCGACGAGCCGGTCGGCGTGCTCCAGCCCACGGGCCGGGCCGAACGCCATGCCGAGGGCGACCGCGCGGTTCAGCTCGACGACGGGTGAGGGGGTCAGCTGAGCGAGCGCCCCGTACAGCGTCGCGATCCGCTCCCAGTCGGTCTCCTCCGCGCTCCGGGCCTGGGCGTGGCAGGCGGCGATCGCGCCCTGCACGACGTACGGGCCGAGCGGTGCGCCGGCCTTCTCGGCGCGGAGCAGCGCGGCGAAGCCCCGCCGGATCAGGAGCTGGTCCCAGCGGCCGCGGTTCTGCTCCAGGAGCGGGACGGGCTCGCCGTCGGGGCCGGTACGGGCCGCCGCGCGGGACGACTGGATCTCCATGAGGGCGACGAGGCCGTGCACCTCGGGTTCGTCCGGCGCCAGCTCGGCCAGGATCCGGCCCAGGCGCAGCGCCTCCTGGCACAGCGCCGGGCGCATCCAGTCGTCTCCGGCGGTGGCCGAGTACCCCTCGTTGAAGATCAGGTACAGCACCTCCAGCACCGACGACAGCCGGGCGGCGCGCTCATCGGCCGGCGGGACCTCGAAGGGGATCTGTTTCCTGGCCAAAGTCCGTTTCGCGCGGACGATCCGCTGGGCGACGGTCGGCTCCGGCACGAGGAACGCCCGGGCGATCTCGTCGGTCGTCAGGCCGCCGAGCAGGCGGAGCGTGAGCGCGACGCGCGCCTCGGTGGACAGCACCGGATGGCAGGAGATGAACATCAGGCGCAGCAGGTCGTCGCCGACCTCGTCGTCGAGCGCGGCATCGACCTCGTCCTCGGCGGAGGCCTGCTCGGTCCGCAGTTCGTGACCGAGTTGCTCCTGCTTGCTCTCGAGGCGGATGTCACGACGGACCCGATCGACCGCCCGGTGCTTGGCGGTGGCCATGAGCCAGGCGCCCGGGTTGGTGGGAACACCGGACTCCGGCCACTTCTCCAGGGCGACGACGAGCGCGTCCTGCGCGAGCTCTTCGGCGACGCCGACGTCGCGCACGATCCGCATCAGGCCGGCGATGATCCGCGCCGACTCGAGCCTCCACACCGCGTCGATCGCGCGATGGACATCATGGACATCCGAAGCGGTCACGCGACCGATCAGAGCATTTCCGCCGGCCGGGGCGCAAGCGGGCCGGCCCGCCCCGGGACCACGGGGTCCCGGGGCGGGCCGGTGGCGAGTGCGGCGCCGGCGGCCGGTTCAGGGGCCGAAGACCTGACGGATCTCCCCCTCGCCGTCGCCGACGATCGACCAGAACCGCTTGGAGAGCTCGATCGCCTCCTCTCGCGACCTGACGTCGATCAGGGCGAACCCGACGACGGCCTCCTTGGCCTCGGCGAACGGCCCGTCGGTGACCGTGACGTCGCCGCCGGAGCTCTTGATGTGGATGCCGTTCGGGTCCAGCCCACCGGTCGCGAGCAGCACGCCCGCCTTGGTCATCTCCTCGATGAACTGCCCCATCTCCCTCATCAGCTTCTCGTCCGGAGGGTTGCCGGTGGAGGACTCGTCGCCCTTGGTCATCAGCAGGAATCGCATCGCCTGTCTCCTTGTCGAAGCGGTCTCGGGCCGGGTCCGATCCCGGTCCGTCCCCTACGCGTCGAACGGGCCGCGGCCGGATCGACACCTCGCTCGAAAAAACTTCCCGGAAAAAACTTAGGCGAGGTGTCGATCCGGCCGTCCCTCGTTCGACGCGTCAGCACGAGGCCGGGTCGAGACACGATCTCCGGCCGTCCGACGAGAGGAACCGACATGAGCACCCAGACCCTCGCGACGCCCGCCACGACGACGGACCGCCGTACGGCCGTGAACATCACACTGTGGACGATCCAGATCCTGCTGGCGGCGTTCCTGCTGATCGCCTCCGCCGCACCCAAGTTCGCCGGCCAGCGGGACGCGGTGGAGACCTTCCGGCAGATCGGCTGGGGCCAGTGGCTCCGCTACCTCACCGGCACCTGCGAGGCCGCCGGCGCGATCGGCCTGCTCGTCCCCCGGCTCGCCACCCCCGCCGCGATCGGCCTCATCGGCCTCATGATCGGCGCGGTGCTCACCCAGCTGCTCGTGCTCGCACCGGCGTGGGCGCTGCTGCCGGCGTCGTACGGCGTGCTGTTCGCGATCATCGCGTGGTACCGGCGGGAGGGCTTCCAGACTCTCGTGAGCCGCCTCCGGCGCTGAGGGTGGTGCCAGAGAAACGCCTGGTCAGCGTGTTGAGGGGGAGGCCACGGCGGTCGTCAACCGGCTGTTCTCCGCCGTAGAGTGACAGGCAGGGACGCGCCGTCACAGGCTGTTCGGGGGGATGACCAGTGGGCGCACGGGCGCTGTGCCGCGTCCGGCCGGCGTCAGGTCCGCGGCCAGGACTCACTCGCCGTATCGTCGTCGCGAGCGCGGTCGTCATGCTGCTCGCGATCGGGGCGTACGCCCTGCTGTTCTCGGTGATCATGGACCTGCGCGACTCCGCCGCCCTCGCGAACCGGTCCAAGACCGTCCTGTCCTCGGCGAACCGGCTGGAGCGGCTGGTGACCGACCTGGAGACCGACGTACGCGGGTTCATCATCACCGGTGACCGGCGCCTGCTGGCGCCGGTCACCGACGCCCAGGGCCAGGCCGTCGAGGAGGGCCGGCGGCTGGAGCGGCTCACCGCGCGGAGCGATCCGGCTCAGGCCGGGCAGGCCCGCCGGATCGTGAGCGACGCCGAGGCGTACGTGCGGGACTACTCGATTCCGCTGCTGGCGGCGATCCGGCAGCAGCCCGCGTCGGCACGGGCACTCGCCACGATTGCCGAGAGCGAGCAGCGCCTCCAGCCCCTGCGCGACGAGTTGGACCGATTCATGACCGCGCAGCGGACGCTGGTCCAGACGCACGAGGACCGGTCCAGCACCGACGCGGCCCGGGCCACGGCCATCGCGGCGGCCGGAGCGTGCGGTGCGCTCCTGCTCCTCCTGCTGTTCTCCGGGTACCTGACACGCGCCATCCTGCGCCCGGTGCGGCGTACCGCGGCCATCGCCGGCGACCTGGCCGGCGGCGACCTGTCGGTACGGATCCCCGAGGTGTCGCACAACGACGTCGGCGTGCTCGAACGCACGTTCAACGTGATGGCGGGATCGCTGGAGGCGGACCGGCGGCAGCTCCGCAGGGTCGTGGCGGAACAGGGCGCGCTCCGCCGGATCGCGACGCTCATCGCCCGTGGCGTGTCACCGGCGGAGATCTTCACCGCGGTCGCCAGCGAGCTGGGCCGCGTCCAGGACATGCAGTACGCGGTGATCAACCGCTTCGATCCCGCGCTCATCGCCACGTCCGTCGGCTACTGGACCGCCTCCGGCGCGGCGAACATCCTGCCGCCGGTGAACGGCCGCTGGCCGGTCGAGGAGGAGAGCGTCGCCGCGCGGATCGTCCGGACGGGCAGGCCGGCGCGGATGAACACCGACACGGCCACGAGCACGATCGGCGTCTGGTCGCGCCTCCACGGGATCCGGTACGTCGTGGGCTGCCCGATCACGGTCGGCGGGCACCTGTGGGGCATGATCGCGGTGTTCTCGCGCAGCGACCGGCCGCCGCCGGAGCACACCGAGGATCGCCTCATGAGGTTCGTCGAGCTCCTCGCCACCGCGATCGCCAATGCCGAGAACCGCAACGAGCTCCTGGCCTCCTCGGCGCGGATCGTCGCCGCCACTGACGAGGCCCGTCGCCGCATCGAGCGCAGCCTGAACACCGGGCCGCAACGACGCCTGACCGCCCTCGGGGAGGAGCTGCGGCACACCCAGGCCCTCATCGCGCCGGAACACGAACAGCTGAGAGCCCAGCTGGCCAGGACGGTCCAGGGCGTGGACAGCGTGCTGGACGACCTGAGGGAGATCTCGCACGGTCTGCATCCGACGGCCCTGTCGCGCAGCGGCCTGCGGCGGGCCCTCGAGGCGCTGAGCGAGCGGTCGGAGGTGCCGGCCCGGCTCGACATGCGCGTCGACCGGCCGCTGCCCCACCACATCCAGGTCGCGATCTACTACACGGTGTCCGAGGCGCTCACGAACGTGGCGAAGTACTCCCACGCGGCCGTCGCCCACATCGCGCTGACGCTGGAGCACGGGACGCTGAGGCTACGGGTCGACGACAACGGCATCGGCGGGGCCGATCCCGCCCGCGGTTCCGGTCTGGCCGGGCTGAAGGACCGCATCGAGTCGCTCGGCGGAACGATCGAGGTGATCAGCCCGGCCGGCGGCGGCACGTCCCTCGACGTCGGCATCCCGATGCCGTCCTGAGCCGAATAGCGGCCGGTTTCTGACCGCTGGCCCGTGCATGATGAGTGCATGGCGAACACGAGCTCACGGACCCTGCGGTTGCTCTCCCTGCTGCAGACCCACCGGTATTGGCCGGGCGCCGAGCTCGCCGGACGCCTGGGAGTCTCCGTGCGCACCCTGCGCCGCGACGTCGACCGGCTGCGCGAGCTCGGCTACCCGGTGGAGGCCCAGCGGGGCGTCGACGGCGGTTACCAGCTCGCGCCGGGCGCCGCGCTGCCCCCGCTCGTGGTCGACGACGAGGAGGCGGTTGCGCTCGCCATCGGCCTGCGCGCCGCCGCCCAGGGCGCGGTGGCGGGCATCGAGGAGGCCTCGATCCGTGCGCTCACCAAGGTCGTCCAGGTCATGCCGCCCCGGCTGCGCCGGCGTGTGGACGCGCTGCGGACCGCCACGGTGCCCGCCGTGTGGGCCACCGGCCCGACCGTCGACTCGGAGGTGCTGACCACGGTGGCCCAGGCGTGCCGCGACGAGGTACGCCTGCGGTTCTCCTACACGGCGCACCGCCGCGAGCGGACCGCCCGCTTCGTCGAGCCGCACCGGCTGGTCTCGCTCGGCCGCCGCTGGTACCTGGTGGCGTACGACCTGACCCGGCACGACTGGCGCAGCTTCCGGCTCGACCGGCTGGAGCGCCCGGAGGGCACGAGCGAACGCTTCCGCCCGCGCGAACTGCCGGGCGGCGACCCCGTGGCGTTCGTCCGCGCCGGCATCGATGCCATCCCCACGCCCTTTGCGATCGAGGCGATCGTGCACGCGCCGGCGGCGAGCGTCCGCGTCCAGGTGGGCCAGTGGACGACGATCGAGGAGGACGGCGACGACCGCTGCCGTCTCCGGATGACCGCCGACTCCCTCACCTGGCCGGCCCTGGTCCTGGGCATGGCGGGCGCCGAGTTCGAGCTGGTCGATCCGCCGGAACTGACCGACCTCATCCGCGAATGGGGCACCCGCTTCACCCGCGCCGCCGGCACCTGAGCCTCGGACGGATTCCGGATGTTCACCGCCTCACCAGACAGGGCTGGCGACGGAACAGTTCCGATGAGTGGTGGTGCCGATGCGGGACCGCGCCGTCGGCGCCGCGGGCGAGTCGGATGCGGTGGGCGCTGAGCGCACCGTTGCTGGCACTGGCGTCGGCCAGGAGATGGTGACCGATCTCAGGGAGATACTCGGCATCGCCGGCCCGGACGACGACCGGATCGTGCTGCCTGGCAGCGGAAACAGACATGAGCGACTCCTGTCGAGAATGCTGGATTGATGGCCTAGCTTGCTAGCATGTTAGCCTCGACATCATGGGTCACGAGGAGGTCAAGCAGTTCAACGTGTACCTGCCGATCGGACTGATCAGGCAGGTCAAGCATCACGCGATCGAGGCGGGCACGTCCCTGTCGGCGCTGGTCGCCGACGCGCTGCGCGCCTACCTCGACGACACTCACGGACAGCGACAGCAGTCTTCCGAAAAGGAGTCATGACATGGCGACCGAAGGGCTCGACGCGGTGTTCCTGGAGACCCGCAACTGGGGGAAGACCGCGAGGTTCTTCCAGGCACTGGGCTTCGAACTGGAGATCTCCGCCGGCGACGGCTCCGGTGTGTTCCGCAACGGCGAGGGTCCTTATCTCGTGGTCGCTGAGATCCCCGAGGATCGAGAGCCCCAGATGCAGGTCGCACTGAAGGTGTCCGATGCGGACGAATTCCGTCACGATCCCGCCGTCGAGGTGGTGACCCCGTTCGAGGACACCCATTACGGCACCCGGGAGATGACCGTTCGCGACCCCGACGGGCGCGTCTGGAGCCTGCAAGCCCCCGCCGAGCACTGACACATGCCGGCGGTCCGGGCGAGCCGATCGGAACCGGCCGGCCCGGACCGCCGGCGACCGCGGTGGCCATGACCTACGGAGGGATACGGATGAACAGATGGCGCGGCGACCCCTGGGCTGTGCTGCTGACCCTCAGCCTGGGATTCTTCATGACGCTGCTGGACATCACGGTCGTCAACGTCGCCATCCCCAGCATGATCGATAAGCTGCACGCGTCGCTCGACGAGATGCTGTGGGTGATCAACGCCTACATCCTCGTTCTCGCCGCTCTGCTGATCACCTCCGGGCGGCTGGGCGACGTGCGCGGGCCGCGCACCATGTTCATCGGAGGCGTCACGCTGTTCACGGTCGCGTCCGTGCTGTGCGGCCTGGCGCAGGATCCGGCCCAGCTCATCGCCGCCCGTGTCGCGCAGGGACTGGGTGCCGCGGCGCTGGTGCCGCAGACCATGACGATCATCATCGGCACGTTCCCGGCCGAGCGCCGCGGCGCCGCACTCGGCGTCTGGGGCGCGGTCGCGGGCGTGGCCACGATCGCGGGACCCACACTCGGCGGGTTCCTCGTCAGCGCGGTCGGCTGGCGCTGGATCTTCTTCGTGAACGTTCCGATCGGCGCGGTCGTGCTCGCGATGGCCGTCGTGCTCGTGCCCGACGTCCGGCACGGCGTCCGCCACAAGCTGGACGTGCCGGGCGTCGCGCTCGCCACGGCGACACTGTTCTGCCTGACCTTCGGGCTCACCGAGGGCCAGCGGTACGACTGGAACGCCGGTATATGGGCGCTGCTGGGCGGCGCCGCGCTGTTGGTGGTGGTGTTCCTGATCTACCAGGGCACCCGGCAGGACGACGAACCGCTGCTGCCCTTCGCGCTCTTCCGCGACCGCGGTTACGCGGTCATGAGTTTCGTGTCCGCGACCGTCCAGGTCGGGATGATCGGGCTGTTCCTGCCGGTGATGATCTATCTGCAGTCGGTGCTGCACTTCAGTGCGCTCAATGCCGGTCTGGTGATGGCGCCGTCGATGGTGGTGTCGGCGTTCCTGTCGCCGGTCGCGGGCCGCATGTCGGACCGGATCGGCGGCAAGTACATCCTGATGACCGGCCTGAGTCTGTTCGCGGTCGGCATGGCCTGGCTCGCCCTGGTCACCGGCGTCGGCCGCGCGTGGTGGGAGTTCCAGCCCGCCCTCATCGTGGCCGGGTTCGGCATCGGCTGTGTGTTCGGCCCCATGGTCACGGTCGCGATGCGCAACGTGGAGCCCGCGATGGCCGGAGCCGCTTCCGGCGTGCTGAACACGATCCGGCAGATCGGCACGATCTCCGGCAGCGCCGCGGTCGGCGCGGTGCTGCAGAACCGTCTCGCCGCCTCACTTCACGCCGAGGCGGCCAAGCGGGGAGCCGTCCTTCCGGCGGGCGTCCGCGGCCGGTTCGTGGCCGGCTTCGACGATGCGGGGAAGGCAGGTCTGGAAGTCGGCGCCGGGCAGACCGGCGTGGCGCTGAAGCCGGCGCCGGGAACGCCGGCGAGCCTCGCCCGGCACATTCACCAGCTGGCCGCGTCGGTGTTCGAGCACGGCTTCGTCCACGCGATGCGGCCGACCCTGGCGCTGCCCATCGCCGTGATCTCGGTCGGCGTCGTCTCGTGCCTCTTGGTGCGACGCCGAGCGGCGGACAGCACGGCCGTCGTTCCGGACGCCGCCGACTCACCCGCCGTGTGATCGACTCTGGGCGGGTGGCACGACGCGGCCGGTACCCCTCGGGCACCGGCGACGAACGGATGGTGGGGCGACGACGAGCTCGTGTTGATGCCGGTTCACGCCGTGAGCCTCGTCGCGATGGGTCTGTGGCTGCTCGACAACTGCGACCTGGAGGCGTGCGCGACGACGGCTGCCGAGCTCGGCCAGTGGGACTTCCAGCTCGCGGTCGCACCGGTCCGCTTCGCCGGCACGTCCGGCAGCCCGGTCAACCCGATCGCCACCTTCTGACCACGGGGCTCCGGCCCGGCGGTGTCGGCGTTGCCCTGCGCTGGGTTGCGGGCTACGGCTCCAGGCGGGCGAGGAGGAGGGTGGCGTCGTCGGCGCTGTCGCCGTTGTGCAGGTGCTTGACGATGGTGTCGCAGGTGCTCTCGAGGTCGGGGGACGCGCCGGGCAGGAGGGAGCGGAGGTCCGCCAGTCCCGCGTCCATGTCGCGCGTGCGGCTCTCGATCAGGCCGTCCGTGCAGAGGATCAGGGTGCTGTCCTCCGGCACCCGCAGTTCGAGCGCCTCGTAGCTGGCCTCCCCCACGCCCAGCGGCAGGCCCGGGGGCAGGTCGAGGATCCGGGACGAGCCGTCGGCCGCCGCGAGGACCGGCGGCACGTGACCCGCCCGGGCGATCGTGAGGACGCGGCGGCCCGGGTCGCAGAGGGCGTACACGCAGGTCGCGAACTGCGCCGTCGTCAGCTCCTGGGCGATCTCGTCCAGGTGGCCCAGGAGGTCGGCCGGAGGCAGGCCGAGACGGGCCAGGATGCGCACGGCCGTACGGAGCTGGCCCATGACGAGCGCGGCGGCGGTGCCGTGGCCCATGGCGTCGCCGACGACGAGCCCGACCTTTCCGCCGGGCAGCGGGATCGCGTCGTACCAGTCGCCGCCGATCCGGCTGGTCTGCCCGGCGGGCAGGTAGCGGTGGGCGATCCGCATTCCCGGCGGCGTCTTGAGCGCCACCGGCAGCAGGCTGCGCTGGAGCGTCTTGGACGTGCGCCGTTCGCGGTCGTACAGGCGGCCGTTGTCCATGCAGACGGCGGCGTGGTCCGCGAGCCGGCGGGCGAGCCTGCCCTCTGCGGTGCCGAACGGCCGGTCGCCGGACCGGCGGGCGAGGACGGCGAAGCCGAGGACGTTGCCGCGCGCGATGAGCGGGACGGCCAGGAAGCTGTCGTAGTGCAGTGCCTCGTTGATGCGCGGCCGGATCGACAGCCGGTTCTTGAACCGGCCGAACGTCGTGCTGTCGAGCGCGGTGAAGACGATCGGGCGGCCGTTGGTCATGCTGCGGACGACCGGCGTGTCGGCCGGGAAGGCGATCACCTCGTCGGCGGGGAACGCCGAGGACCACTCGAGCTGCGTCACGTCGGAGACGCGCAGCGCCATCCGGCGTACGACGACGCGGGCCTCGCTGTCCTCGTACGACGGGAGGTGGTCGTCGACCAGGAGGCGTTCGAGGAGGTAGACGCCGGCCCCGTAGCAGAGGCGGGACACGAGGACGTCGGCGAGCTCGCGGGCGGTCTGCCGCAGGTCCAGGGTCGCGCCGATGCCGAGCACCGCCTGGTCCGGGTCCTCGGGCGGGGCGTCCCGGTGCGGCAGCGCGCTGATCCCGACGCTGACCTCGCCGGTGGGCTCGATCACCGGCTCCCAGCGGAACTCCACCGGGACGACGGTTCCGCCGGGGAGCCGTACGGGCAGTGAGCCGACCGAGGCCGTTCCCTCGGCGGCGCGTGTGACGGCGGCGTCGAACGTCTCACGGTGCTCACCGCCGAGCACCGCGTCGCACAGGTCGCGCCCGCGCACCTCGGCGTCGGTCCGGCCGAACAGCTCGGCCGCCGCCGGACTCCAGCGCAGCACGTGACCGGTCGCCGCCACACCTAAGGTGACGAGCGCGCTCAGCCCGGGGACGGTCACTCGATCCTCCTCAGCGCGCGTGTCAGCGGCGGAAATCATCCACTCCGGCATTGGCATTTGCCGAACTATATTCGCATAAGTGGCGCTGCCATCGACCTGTGCCGCGCCAGCCTTTAGGCTGACTCGGGGCCGGGCGTTCTGTCAGCGTTCCGGCCGAGCCCATGACCCCGGTACACGAATGGCAGGCACGTGGAGCACGAGAGCTGGGCACCTCCGGAAGTCGACGTCGAGCGCGCCAACGTGGCCCGGATCTATGACGCTCTGCTCGGCGGTTCGCACAATTTCGCCGTCGATCGGGACGTCGCGAGCGCACTGACCGCGATCGAGCCGTCATCACGCGAGGCCGCACGCGCGAATCGGCAGTTTCTCGGCCGGGCGGTCAGGTTTCTCGTCAAGTCTGGAATTCGGCAGTTCCTTGACATCGGGTCCGGCGTTCCGACCTTGGGAAACGTCCACGAGATCGCACAGTCGGCCGCCCCGGACGCCCGCGTGGTGTACGTCGACACGGACCCGGTCGCCATCGCGCACAGCAAGTCGATCCTGGCCGGCAACGACCAGGCCACGATCGTCCAGGCGGACCTGCGCGAGCCCGACGTGATCCTCTCCCACCCCGACGTCAAGCGGCTCATCGACTTCGACCGGCCGGTGGGGCTCCTGCTCGTCGCGGTGCTGCACTTCATCACCGAGGAGGAGCACCCCGGCGACCTGGTGCGGCGGCTGGCGGACGCCCTGGTGCCCGGCAGCCACCTGGTCATCTCGCACGCGACGCTCGACGGCCGCGCGCCCCAGGTGAACGAGGCCGTCGAGAAGCTGTACTCCCGCACCTCGGCGCCGGGCCGGCCCCGCGACCACGCGAGCGTCAAGGCGTTCTTCGACGGCTTCGAGATCCTCGAGCCGGGCCTGGTCTACCTCCCGCAGTGGCGCCCGGAGGAGGGCGACCTGACGTTCGAACGGCCCGAGCAGGCGTGGGGCTACGCCGGAGTCGGCCTCAAGACCTGACCCCGGCGGGTCACCAGAGGGCCAGGGACCGGGTGAGGATGCCCGCGATGTCCTCCTCGGTCGCCTCGCGCGGCGCGGTGGCCAGCAGGCGCTGCTGTTTCAGCGTGCCCGCGACCAGGTCCGGCACGTCGGACTCGGTGTAGCCGGTCGCCCCGATCCCGTTCGGCAGGCCGATGTCGCGCATCAGGCGCAGCAGGGCCACCGGCAGGTGCTCCGACGGGTCGCCGCCGTGGTCGAGTTCCGGGTCGAGCAGTTCGGCCGCGCGCACGTGCCGGTCCGGGCCGGCCTCGAAGGTGAACCGGAACGCCTCCGGCGCCGTCAGCGCCACGGCCATGCCGTGCGGCACCATCGGTTCCTCGTCCGGGTAGCCGTCGGGGTGGAAGTCCTTGACCTGGCCGGCGATCGGGTACGCGTTCGCGTGCGGGAGGTGCACGCCGGCGTTGCCGAAGCCGAGCCCGGCGAAGGTCGCGGCGAGGGCCATCTCCGTACGGGCCGTCATGTCGTCGCCGTCGCGTACGGCGGTGCGGAAGGACCGGGCGATCAGCCCCAGGGCGCGCTCGGACCACATGTCGGCGACGGGGTTGGCACCGCAGTACGGCACGCGCTGCTCGGGCCGCTTGCGCTCGTAGGAGGTGTACGGCCGGGCCGTGTAGCTCTCCAGCGCGTGGCAGACGATGTCCATGCCGGCCGCGGCGGTGACCTCGGCCGGCTGGCTGCGGGTGAGCTCCGGGTCGACCACCGCGAGCGTGGGCCGCAGGCGCGGATGGCTGATGCCGGTCTTGACCCGCAGGTCCAGGACGTCGAGCACGCAGACGGTCGTGCTCTCCGCGCCGGTGCCGGTCGTGGTCGGCACGGCCACCAGCGGGTTCAGCGGACGCGCCGGGGCGCGCCCGGCCCCGATCGGCGGGTTGAGGTAGTCGGCCAGCTCACCGTCGTTGGTGGTCAGCAGGTTGATCGCCTTCGCGGTGTCGATGCTCGACCCGCCGCCGACCGCGACGATGGCGTCCCACGGGCCGGTCTCGCGGGCGTACGCGACGGCCTCCTTCATCGAGGCGTCCGTCGGCTCGACGTGGACCCGGTCGAAGACCTCCGCCTCGATCCCGTACGCCTTCATCTGCTCGGCGACCCGCTGCGGGCCGCCGGTGGCGGCCACCCCGGGGTCGGTGACCACCAGGACGCGCCGCGCGCCGTACTGGCCGAGGTCGTAGCCGATCTCCGCGGAGGAACCGGCGCCGAATTTCAGCTGCGGCGCGCCGTAGGTGAACACCGACTCGGGGTTACCAGGCAAAAGAGGCATATTTCGGATCTTCCGGATCCCGTCGTTCCATGTCAACGCATGGCGGCGTCCGGGATGAGCGCGGCGAACTCCGGTCCGGACGCCTCGGCCGCCAGCTTGATCGCGCCGGCCGGGTCGTCCAGGCCGACCGTGCGCGGTTCCAGGACGTTCAGGTTCAGCGTTCCGGCGGCGACCATGCGCCACACGTCGAGGACGGTCTCCGGCGGGGACATCCACGAGCCGCGCACCGTGAGCCGCCGACGCATGATCTCGCCGTACGGCAGCGGCAGGTCCTGCCGCACCCCGCCGATCAGCGCCATCGTCCCGCCAGGGCGCAGGGCGTCGAAGCCGGTCAGCGTCGGCTCCGGGCCGGGCACGGAGCCGAGGGCGTCGATCACCACGTCCACCTCGCCGATCGCGGCGGCGTCGCGGGCCCGGTCCCCGGTGAATGCCACGGTCCGCACGCGCGGGTCCATCCCGGCGAGCCGGTCCAGGACGGCGGTGTCGCGGCCGACCGCCACGACCCCGGCGGCCCCGCGGGCCAGCGCGGTCAGCAGGGTCGCCACGCCCAGTTGGCCGGTGCCGCCGATGACCGCGACGGTCTGGCCGGGCCGCTGACCGGCACTGTTCAGCCCCTCGGCCGCGATGGCGAGCCACCCCAGGAAGGCCAGCCGGTCGAGCCGCGCGTACTCCTCGGCGCCGGCCAGCCGTACGACGGTCTCCTTGGGGCACAGGGCGCGCTCGGCCCAGAGCCCGTCGCGCCACACCGCCCGCATCGCGGTGGTCGTCGCGGTCGCCCTGCCCCGTCCGCCCACGCCCGTCCAGCCGACGAGGATCTCCTGCGGTCCGTCCGTCTCGCCGGAGCTCAGCAGCGGGTTGATCATCACGATGTCGCCCGGCGCGACGTTGAAGACGTCGTCGGCCACGGACTCGACCCGTCCGATGCCGCCCGCGCCGAGGACGAGCGGCGTCGGGATGGCGCCCCGCGCCCCCTGCGAGAGGGCCTCGGTATAGGCGGGCAGGTACGCGGCGAGCACGCTGACGATCACGCCGCCGCCGCGCGGCGCCGGCTCCGGCACCTCCGCCAGCCGTATCGGTTGTCCTGCTTCTTCCAGTGTCCATGCACGCATACCGACCAGTCTGTGAGCGTCTCAGCCTGGTATCCAGAGCCGGTTTATTCTGGAACTGTGACTACCGTGACCGCTCGGGTCCTGCGCCGGCGCGAGCTCGGCACCTTCCTGCGCAGCCGCCGCGAGCGCGTCTCCCCCGCCGAGGCCGGGCTGCCGACGACGGGACGGCGCCGCACCCCCGGGCTGCGGCGCGAGGAGATCGCCCTGCTCGCGGGCATCAGCGCCACCTGGTACACCTACCTGGAGCAGGGCCGCGACGTCCGCCCCTCCGGCCAGGTGCTCGAGGCGCTCGCCACGGCGCTGCGGCTCAGCGAACACGAGCGCGACCACCTGTTCCACCTCGCCGGCGACACCCCGGCCGAGCAGGTCGACGAGCCCGAGCCGCTCGCTCCCGGCGTCGCCGGCGTCCCGGCGCTGGTCGAGCCCAACCCGGCGTACGTCACGGGCGTGCGCTACGACGTGCTGTGCCACAACGCGGCCGCCGCGGAACTGCTCACCGGCATCGACACGTCACCCGAGCCCAACCTGGCCCGCTGGGTGTTCACCGAGCCCGCGGCGCGGCGGGTCCTGGTCGACTGGGAGCAGGAGGCACAGAACCTCCTGGCCCGCCTGCGCGCCGCCGCCGGCCGCCACCCGGACCATCCCCGCTTCGCCCGCCTGGTCGACGAGCTGCACGCGGAGAGCCCGGAGGTACGCGCCTGGTGGCCCCGCTACGACATCCAGATCAGCCGGGCCGGCACCAAGCGGCTGCGCCACCCGAGGCTCGGCGTCATCACCCTGGCGCACACCGCGTTCCACGTCGCGGAGCGGCCGGAGCAGACCCTGGTGATCTACTCCGGCCTGCCCGCGACCCGGTCCTGATCCGGATCAGGTGGTGTCGAAGCAGCCGTCGAACTCCCACAGCGGATTGGTCACCGTGGCGCCGTCCGCGGCCGTGATGAGCTGCTGCCCGTTGAGGTCGACCGGCCCGTCGCCGTCCGCCGTGTAGCAGCCGTTGGTCTGGACGTGCACCTGGTACTGCGCGTTCACCGCGATGTTCGGCCCGGTGTTGAACCAGGTCACCGTGCAGGTCCAGTCGTTGCCCGCGCCGCTGTCGGCGGTCTGCGCGTCCCCGCGCGAGCAGTCGGCCTTCGAGTTCAGCGACGCCGCGGTCACCTTGCGGCCGCGGAGCGACTGCTGGATGACGTACAGGTTGGCGAACGTCGGCGCGACCGCGTGGTCCAGCCGCGCCTTGGTGATGCCGGACGAACCGCAGCCGGAGACGCCGACGAGGACGGCGGACGCGACCGCGGCGGCGCGCCCCAGGGCACCCGAACGCATGATCAGCCTCCCGTGATGTCGCGACGGCGCAGCAGCGCGTACGCGCCGCCGACGCACAGGACGAAGTAACCGGCGCACACGATCGCGCCCTGGACCAACGGCCCGTAGAACGGCGTCGCCGTGAACAGGCCGTGCCACGCGCCGAACGGCGTCGTCAGCAGCAGCGCGCGGACCGCCGCCGGCGCGTTGACCAGGGACGCCAGCTGCATCACCAGCCCGACCACGACCGGCCCGCCGACGCCGACCGCGCTGCTGCGGCTCGCCACCGAGAGCAGCAGCCCGAGCGCGGTGAAGCCCAGCACCGGCAGCAGCGTCGCCGCCCAGCTCTCCAGCACGAGCACCGTGCTGTGCCCGGGAGACAACAGCGTCCCCGACAGGCCGATCAGCGGCTGCCGGCCGACCACCAGCACGCCCGCGGCCAGGCTCGACAGCCCGAGCAGCACGGTCGCGGCCACCGAGAACGTCAGCGCGGCCAGGGTCTTGCCGGCGAAGATCTGGGACCGCCCGCAGGACCGGGTCAGGATCGTCTTCCAGGTCCCGTACCGGTCCTCGCACGCGAAGATGTCACCGGCCACCACGCTGGTGACCGCCGGCAGCGCCCACTGCCCGGCGAACCCGAGCACGACGAGCGGGACGGAGAAGCCCGAGTCGTGCACCCACCGGCCGAACAGCGTGTCCTGTGGCGTGTTGCTCTGCACGTTCAGCGCCGCCACGAACAGGAACGGGGCGAGCAGGCACAGCCCGAACACCACCTGCGCCTTCACCTGCCGGCTGAGCTTGATCAGCTCCCACCGGTAGACGACCCACGCCCCGGCCCGCGCCGCCGGGCGCGTCTCCGTGCGCTCCGCGACCGCCGTCACGGTCCCTCCTTGGTCGGTACGCCGCGTTCTTCGGCGTCGCTCTCGGTCAGGCGGAAGAACAGCGCCTTCAGCGCCGAGGACTCCAGGTCCAACCGGCGTACGGCGACGCCGTCCCGGCCGAGCGCGATCACGTACGCGTCGAGCTGCTCGCGCTGCGCGTGCACGAGCAGCCCGTCGCCCTCGGCCCGTACCTCGACGCCGGGGCCCGCCAGGGCGAGCGCCCGCTCGTCGTCGCTCGTGGCCAGCCGGAACGCCGGGTCGGGCGCCTTGTCCCGCAGCTCGTCCATCGTCCCGTCGAAGACCACCTGCCCCGCTCGCATGATCGTGACGTCGTCACAGAGGTCCTCGACCTCGTCCATGTCATGGCTGCTCAGCAGCACCGTCACGCCGTCCTCGGCGAGGCGGGCGATCAACGCGCGCATGTCGCGCATCCCGGCCGGGTCGAGGCCGCTCGCCGGCTCGTCCAGGATCAGCAGCCTCGGGTCGCGCAGCAACGCCGCCGCGATGCCCAGCCGCTGCCGCATGCCGACGGAGTAGCCGCCGACCCGCGCTCCGGCGCTGTCGCTCAGGCCCACCACCTCGAGTGAGGTGTCGATCCGCGCCCTCGCGCCGCCGCCGTCGAGGTCGGCGAGCAGCGCGAGGTTGCGCCGCCCCGACAGGTACGGGTAGAAGCGCGGAGCCTCCACGAACCCCGCGACCCCGTCGAGCGACCCGCCCTGTTGTCCAAGAATTCTGATAGTGCCCGCGTCGGGGCGTACGAGACCCATGAGCATGGTCAGGAGAGTGGTCTTGCCGGCCCCGTTCGGGCCGACCATTCCGTGGACCCGGCCGGGGCCGACCCGAAGGTCGACCCCGGCCACGGCCGTCGTGTCCTCGAAGCGCTTGACCAGACCGTGCGCCTCGACGGCGGGTTGATTGTCAGCCATTCGCCTTGTGCGGTGTCTGGGCCCGGCTCGACGGCAGGTCGTTGTCCACCGAGTTGGGCGCCGTGGTCTGCGGGAACTTCTTCAGGACCTCATCCGGCGTCATGACCTTGGAGTCGCCCGGGTACGGCCGCTTCCAGCCGGTCGTGGCGTACCAGGTCATCCGGTTGAAGGGCGCGAACGCCAGCTGGTCCTCCGAGCGGAAGTCCTGCTTCTCCGACCACTCCAGCCAGGTCTTCTGCATCGGGTTCGTGGCCTGCGCGGCCGTGACGTTCATGGTGTCGAGCGGGATGTTGTTCGGCAGCACGTCGAACGGCTGGTAGTTCGGCGTGTCGCTGAATGCGCCGTACATCGGCTCGGCCGCCATGTCGAGCTGGTTCATCGGCGGGAGGCCGAGGATCTGCTCGATCGTCCGGACCACGTTCTCCTGGCTGTAGTAGGTGTGGTCGACCGCGCCGTGCCGCGCGTACGGGCTCGCGATGTACACCGGGGCGCGGTGCCCGTCGACGTGGTCGATGCCGTTCTGCGAGTCGTCCTCGACGACGAAGACCGCACTGTCCTTCCAGTACTTCGAGTGCGAGATCGTGTCGATGATGCGGCCCGTGGCCAGGTCGTTGTCGGCGACCATGGCGGACGGGATCGGGTAGCCCGCGTTCAGGCCGTTGGTGTGGTTGTCCATCACCCACAGCATGTTGAGCGACGGCAGCTTCCCGTCCTTCTCGTACTGCTTGAAGTCCCGCTCGAACAGGTCCGCGCGGTACTGGTCGGTGATGTTCGTCTGGAAGTTCGGGAAGTCACGGGAGAGGATCTTGTCCAGCGACGGCACGTCGGCCGTGGTCTGGCAGTACCCCACCGGCACGTGCGGCGTGCCCGTGGCCTTGCCCTCCAGGATCTGCGAGTCCTTGTACCAGTCCGTCCACGTACCCGGGCAGGTGGACTTGTCCGGGCCGTTCCAGAACTCGGCGTACTCCCCCCAGACGTGGGCGGTCAGGCCGTGCGCCTGGGCGTTGTCCCACAGGAACCCGGACTTGGGGTAGACCATCGCGTCCGGCTGCCCGTAGGAGCGGGTGTAGTTGGCGTAGGACCGCTCCAGGTAGTCGTTCACGAAGCCCGCGTCGAGCCAGGTGTGACCCACCGCGGAGTTGGTCCCCTCGGAGTACAGGTCGTCGATCAGCGGGAACTGCTTGGCGAGCGCGTGCGCGTTCGGCGTGACGTTCTGCCCGAACTGCGCGTAGTCGGGCTTGCCGTTGCCCCGCGGGTCGTCGCCCAGCACCTGGTCGTACGTCCGGTTCTCCTGCACGATCACGAAGACGTGCTTGATCTTCGACGGGTCGCCGGTGCGGAGCGGCACCGCGACCGGGCTCGCGTGCCCGGAGCCCTGCTTGTTGCGGTCCTTCAGGCCGTACCACCGGTTGTTGGCGAAGACCTGCGCGGTGTACTTGGCGATCTGCTGCCGGGTCGGCGTGGCGACGATGCCGATCGTGCCCACGTCGGCGAACACCTGACGGCCGGTCGCCGGGGTGGTGCCGGGCCCCTCGCTGATCGTGCCGTCCTTGCCGAGCGCGCCGACGCCGGCCTGGTTGGCGACGATAAGCCGGTTCAGCGCCTTGTCCCAGTGCAGGGTGCCCGGGTACCAGGCGGTGGGGATCAGGCCGTCGAAGCTCGCCGGCCGGCGCGCCCCGCGGTACTCGTACACCGCCAGCGCGTTGTCCCGGCCCAGGCTCACCGCGAGGTGGGAGGAGTCGAGGAACTCCAGGGCGTTCGGTGAGCTGCCGAACGGCTGGCCGGGCAGGGGGTTGACGTTGAGGGTCTGCGCGACGCGACCCTTCGCCGTGTCGATGATCGACACGGTGTCGTCGCTGGAGTTGGTGACCAGCAGGTCGGTGCCGTGGGCGAGCAGGCTGCTCGGGTCGAGGCCGACCTTGTAGGTGTTGACCACCTGGTTCGTCGCCAGGTCGATCTCGGAGACGGTCCCGGTGTCGGCCCGGCCGTCTCTCTTGTCCGCGACCACCGGCGAGTCGTAGCTGAGGTTGGTGAAGTCCTTGTCGGTCGGCGTACGGCCGCCCTCGTTGCTGACGAACGCGTGGTTCCCGATGAGGACGATGTCCCGGGGAGCCACTCCGACCTTGGTCGGCGCGCTGAACGTACCCGAGGCGGGGTCGAGTACGGCCACGCGGTCCCAGCCGTCGAGAACCGTGATGATGTGCGTGCCGTCGGGCGCCCACACCATCCCGGACGGGAGTGGCGCCGCGGCGGCGCCGGCGGGGTTCTTCGGCACGTCGGCGTCGGCCGGGATCTTGATGACGCTCGGGATGCTCAGCGTGCCGTCCGCGGCGACCGAGAACTTCAGGATGTCGGTGGTCTGCGTGGCGTACAGCGTGTTGCCGTCCGGGGAGTACAGCAGGCCGACCACGCCGACGTTGCCGGCGCCGGTGCCCTTGGGCGGGGTGTACTGCTGCAGCACCTTGTGGTTGACCAGGTCGACGACCGTGAACAGGCCGCTTCCGGACTTGGTGAGGTCGACGGCGGTCTTGCCGTCCGGCCGGACGGCCAGGTCCATCGGCCGGCCGGTCTGCTCGATGCTCACGCCCGCGGGCGTGACGTACTGGTTGTCAGGGTTGAGCACGGACCCGTCGCTCTGCCGTCCGACCAGGTGGTCCGACAGCGGCTTGTTCTGACTGGACGCGCTCGCGGCGTACGCCGCCGTCGAGGTCGCGAGCACCGCCGCGGCCCCGAGCACCGACATGGTGAAAGATCTTCGACGCAACGCTCCCCCTCGTGGCATGTCGCCATGCCGCCGGGAATCTTGGTGAACAGTGAGGAACTTAACCCACATTTACGTGAAGATCGAGTGAAATCTAACGCGATTGTCACATCTTTCTGGCCAGAACCTGACTGCTCTTGACTCGGCCGGGGTGTCAGTGGCACCGCCTACCATGGGCCGCCCGACGCACGCCGTTCCCGGAGGTGGTCCCCCTATGGTCGACATGGCCGACGTCATCACAGCTCAGCCCCACCCCGACGAGCTCGAGGCGTACCGGGTGCAGCTGACGGGCTACTGCTACCGCATGCTCGGCTCGCCCTTCGAGGCGGAGGACGCCGTCCAGGAGACGCTAGTACGGGCGTGGCGCGGGCTCGACCGCTTCGAGGGACGCTCGGCGTTGCGGTCGTGGCTGTTCCACATCGCCACCAACGTCTGCTTCGACCTGCTCAAGGGGCGCGGACGCCGCGCCCGGCCGATCGACCTCGGTCCCGCGTGGGAGGGCTCCGCCCTCGGCCCGCCGCTCGCCGAGTCGACCTGGGTCGAGCCGGTGCCGGACGCCCGCGTCCTGCCGGGCGGTGGTGGCGACCCCGCCGACGAGGCGGTCTCGCGCGAGACCGTCCGCCTGGCCTTCGTCGCCGCGCTGCAGCACCTGCCGCCTCGGCAGCGCGCGGTGCTGATCCTGCGCGAGGTCCTGCGCTGGAAGGCCGCCGAGGTGGCCGAGCTGCTCGGCACCTCACCGGCCTCGGTCAACAGCGCCCTTCAGCGGGCCCGCGCGACGCTCGACGACCTCGGCCTCGACGACTCCTCCGACCTCCAGCCGCTGGACGCCGCGCAGCGTTCACTGGTGACGCGCTACTGCGACGCCTTCGAGCGCTACGACCTCGACGCGCTCGTCGCGCTGCTGCACGAGGACGCCACCCAGTCGATGCCGCCCTACGACATGTGGGTCCGGGGTCCCGCCCGCATGCGCGAGTGGTGGAGCGGGCCGGGCATCGAGTGCCGGGGCTCCCGGCTGCTGCCGACGGCGGCCAACGGCTCCCCCGCCTTCGGCGGATACCGCCCCAGCGGGCCGGGCGGCCGCCACGAGCCGTTCTCCCTGCACGTACTGGAGTTCCGCGGCGACCGCCTGATCCGCCTCAACTACTTCCTGGACGTCGACCGGCTGTTCCCGCTCTTCGGCCTGCCGGCCCACCTCTGAGCTCGGCGGCGACGAGACCTCTCCACAGCGGAAGACATCGTGCATGGGGCAGGAGTCGAACCTGCACAGCGCGAAGCGGGCGGTTTACAGCCGCTTGGTCTCACCCATGACCAGGCCCATGCAAAGGGTGAACAGGGGGATTCGAACCCGCCTCTTCCGGGGCCACAACCCGGCGTGCTTCCGTTACACCATGATCACCATGGCGTCCCTTTTCCGTGGGACGCGGTCGACCGAGCAGGAGTCGAACCTGCCACGCGCGCCGTGTAAAGGCGCCGCTCTACCGATGAGCTACCGGTCGTGACGTACCCTCGGCCGGAATCGAACCGGCGACCTACCGCTCCGGAGGCGGGCGCTCTTTCCGCTGAGCTACGAGGGTCTGGCTCCGGTGGCCGGATTCGAACCAGCATGTCGCGGGCAACAACCGCGCATCCTGCCGTTGGATGACACCGGAATGGTCGCGCAGGTGGGATTCGAACCCACGATCTCCCGGCTTATGGGGCCGGTGGGGACGGCCTGACTCCCCTACTGCGCTGTGATCTTCTTCTGGCGGAAGGTGAGGGATTCGAACCCCCGCAGGTGCGACCCTGGCCTCCGTTTTCGAAACGGGCGCGATACCGGACTCCGCCAACCTTCCCTGACCGGGCCGTCGCCCCCGTCGGGACGGCCCGGTCGTCGTACCGCCACAAGGATTCGAACCTTGACCTTCGCGTCCTGAGCGCGACGCCTCTACCGGTTGGGCCATGGCGGCCTGATGACACTGCGTACGCTCGGCGGGACTCGAACCCGCACCTCCGGCTCCTCGGGCCGGTGCCTCTGCCGATTGGGCCACGAGCGCTTGAAGAGCCGCCACCCGGTGCCGACCCGGGCCACCCGCCGTACGAAGGCGGGGTCACAAGCCGTGTGCGGCGGCCTCGCTCCCTGGCAAGGATTCGAACCTCGTTTCCGCGATCCAGAATCGCGTGTCCTGCCGGTTGGACGACCAGGGAATGATCACGTACGCGCCTCCACCAGGACTCGAACCTGGGGCCTCCCGTTCCGCAAACGGGCGCTCTCTCCACTGAGCTACAGAGGCTGGGCGCGGCGGCCGGGAACCCGGAAAAGGCCGCCGCGTGTAAATGTCTTCCGCTGTGGAGTTGTCAAAACGCGCTCCCCCGCCATAGGCAGGAGAAAAGCATGGGTGGCAGGAGTCGAACCCGCTTCTCGCCGGACTTGGAAACCGGCCGCCTATCCGTTGGCTCACCCACAAGCATTGCTTACTTATAAAAAGAGCCGCCCGGGACGATGTCCTCGGGCGGCCCGTCACGACAGGCGCGACCTATCCCGAGGATCCCCTGAGGAGGACATGCAGCAGCTCATATCGCGTGCCCTGCGACATCTGCCAGTGCGCGGTATTCATTCGCGCTTCCTCCTCTCCTGTCGTTCTGATGCTTCCATCATAAGAACCCTCGCCGCGAGGGCAACGTATTTAATTCGGACGCCGTACCCGCGAATCGGGTTCCCCTCAGCCGTCCAGTTGTTCGATCGTCGCGATCGACGGCGTCTCCGTACGGCTCAGGTCGCGGGCGGTGTCCTCGGCGGCGCGCAGGACGCGTACGGCGTTGCCCCAGGTGAGCTTGGCCAGGTCCGGCTCGGACCACCCCCGGCCGAGCAGTTCGGCGATCAGGTTCGGGTATGCGGCCACGTCGGACAGGCCGTCCGGGGTGAACGGGGTGCCGTCGAAGTCGCCGCCGATGCCGAGGTGGTCGATGCCGGCCACCTCGCGCATGTGGTCGAGGTGGTCGGCGACCGTCGCCGGGGTCGCGACCGGCCGCGGGTTGGCGGTCTCGAACTCCGTGCGCACCTTGGTGGCCTCCGGACTGGTGTCGAAGCGGTGGAAGCCGGCCGCCTCGACGTGCTCGTCGGCGGCCTTGGTCCAGTCGATGGCCTCGGGCAGCACGAACTTCGGCACGAACGTCGCCATCGCGACCCCGCCGTTGGCCGCCAGGGACGTCAGGACGTCGTCGGGGATGTTGCGCGGGTGGTCGCAGACGGCGCGCGAGGACGAGTGCGAGAAGATCACCGGTGCCCGGCTGACCCGGAGGGCGTCCCGCATCGTGTCGGGGGCCACGTGGGAGAGGTCGACGAGCATGCCCAGCCGGTTCATCTCGCGGACGACCTCCTCGCCGAAGCGGGTGAGGCCGTTCGCGGCCGGCTCGTCGGTGGCCGAGTCCGCCCAGGGCACGTTGTCGTTGTGCGTAAGCGTCATGTAACGGACGCCCAGCGCGTACAGGGCGCGCAGTGTGGCCAGTGAGTTGTCGATCGAGTGGCCGCCCTCGGCGCCCATCAGCGACGCGATCCGGCCGTCCGCCCATGCCGCCTCGACGTCGTCGGCGGTCAGGGCGATGCGCAGGTGGTCCGGGTAGCGCGCGGCGAGGGCGCGGACGCAGTCGATCTGCTCCAGCGTCGCGCTGACCGCGTGGCCGCCCCCCAGCTCCGCGGGCACGTACACGGACCAGAACTGCGCACCCACCCCGCCCGCGCGCAGGCGGGCGAGGTCGGTGTGCAGTCGTCCCGTCTGGTCGATGGCGATGTCGCACGCGTCGAGGTCGTATCCGGACTGCTCGCGCAGCGCCCACGGAAGGTCGTTGTGCCCGTCAACCACGGGGTGGCCGGCGAGCAGCGCACGGGCGCGCTCCAGATGGCCGGAATCGACGGTGTACGTCATACGGTGTCCTCACTGCCCGCTGTCGGATGGTGCTCAACGCAATTCTGATACGGCCGCCAGCAGCCGTTCGACGTCGGACCGGTCGTTGTAGTGCACGAGCCCGGCGCGTACGGCGCCGCCCTGGTCGCGAATGCCGAGGGCCGCGGTGAGCTCCCACGCGTAGTTGTGCCCGTTCCAGACGTTCACCCGGCGCGAGGCGAGGTGCTCGGCGACCGCGCGCGGCGTGTGCCCGCCGACGGTGAAGTAGACGGTGGCGGTACGCCGCCGGGGAGCGCCGATGAGCCGTACTCCGGGGATGGCGGCGAGCCCGTCGAGCAGGTGGGCGAGCTCGGCCTGTTCGTGCGCCTCCACCGCGGTCATCGAGGCCAGGATCCGCTGCCGCCGCGTGCCGGTGGCGTCGGAGCCGAGTCCGGCCAGGTGGTCGACGGCGGCGGTCACGCCCGCGAGGTCGGCGAACGGCGCGGTGCCGGTCTCGAAGCGTTCGGGCACCTCGGTGGTCGAGGAGGCGAGCTTGTCGGGCTGGACGGTCTCCAGCAGCGACGGCGCGGCGACGACCGTGCCGATGTGCGGGCCGGACCACTTGTAGGCGCTGGTCGCGTAGAAGTCGGCGCCGAGCGCGGACACGTCGATCGGGGTGTGCGGCGTGGCGTGCACGCCGTCGACGTAGGTGAGCGCGCCGGCGTCGTGGGCACGCTTGGTGATCGCCGCGACGTCGGGCATGGTGCCGAGGATGTTGCTGGCGGCGGTGACCGCGACGAGCCGGGTGCGGTCGCCGAGGAGGGTGTCGTACTGCTCGGCGGGCAGTTCGCCGGCGGGCAGGTCGACCTCGGCCCAGCGGACGGTGGCGCCGGCGCGCTCGGCCGCCTGCACCCAGGGCCGTACGTTCGCGTCGTGGTCCAGGCGGGACAGCACGATCTCGTCGCCGGGACGCCAGGTACGGGAGAGCGCGTACGAGAAGCGGTAGGTCAGTGTGGTCATGTTGGGCCCCAGCACGACTCCGCGCGGATCACCGCCGACCAGGTCGGCGACGGCCCGGCGGGCGTCCTCGACGATGGCGCCGGAGCGGTCGCTGGCCGGGAACGCGCCGCCGACGTTGCCGACACCGCCCTCGTACGCGCCCGCGATCGCGGAGATCACCGACTCGGGGACCTGTGTGCCCGCCGCTCCGTCCAGGTAGGCGTAGCCATCGCGCAGGGCCGGGTACGCTGCGCGAATCGATGCCAGGTCCAGGGTCATGTCAGCTCCAAAACACGCGTTCGGTCCGAAACTACGTGGCCCCAGGCTCTCGCGGGACGGCGGAGAGGGGAACCCCGACCGTCCCGCGCGAATCCAACCGGAATGAAAACGGCTAGGCGGGACATACTCCGCGTGGAGCCCCCGAGTACGGAGGAGATCGCATGATCCTTCCCGGCGTTCTCGCGCTTCTCGTCGGCGCGGTGCTGGCCTTCGCCGTCCACGGTGACGTCGGGGGCGTCGGCGTCGGCACGGTCGGCGTCATCGTGATGATCCTCGGCGCCCTGATCCTCATCGCAGGCCTGCTGCGCCTGCGCCGCGGCAGCCGGCAGCGGGTCGCCGGCCACCGGGACCGGGTGTACCGCACGAGCAAGGGCAAGATCATCGCGATGGTCATCGCGGTGATCTACATCGTGTCCCCGATCGACATCATCCCCGACTTCCTGCTGCCGGTCGGCGTGATCGACGACGCGACGGCGTTCGGCTGGCTGCTGTTCGCCATAGGCCAGGAACTGACCCGCCGCCGCGGCGGCCAGGCGGCCTAGATGAGGGGTGATCTGAGGCCGATCAGCCGCCGCTGCCGTACGGGCGGGTGAGGATCTCCAGGTTGTGGCCGTTCGGGTCGTCGAAGTACGCGCCTCGGCCGCCGTCGCGGTGGTTGATGCTTCCCTCCTCGTGGTGGGCGGGGTCGGCGTAGTAGTGGATGCCGGCGTCCTGGATGCGCCCGAAGATCGCGTCGAACTCCTCGTCCGACACCAGGAACGCGTAGTGCTGCGGCACGATCCGGTCCGGTTCGGCCTCCATGAAGTCCAGCGTGACCCCGTTGGCCGTCTGGACCGGCAGGAACGGGCCGAACGGCGCCCCGACCTCCAGGCCCAGGACGCGGGCCGTGAACTCCGCGGAGGCCGCCTTGTCGCGGGCCGCGACGATGGTGTGGTTCAACTGGATCGACATCGGTCTCACCTCTTCCCGAGACTCCTCACCCGGGGTACCTACCCAGCCGTACCCGGGTCGGCGGGCAGGATGGCGGGGTGCGCATCCGGCCGATCACCCCTCCGCTCCTGATCGAGGAGATCGCCGACCGTGTCGCGTCCGCCGGGACGCCCTGGGTGCGGGTCGCCGTCGATGGTCCGCCGCCCGCGCGGCCGGACGAGCTCGCCGACGCGCTGGCCGGGCCGCTGCGGCTGCGCGGCCGGGCGGTCGTGCGCGTCTCCGCGCGTGACTTCCTGCGCCCGGCGTCGCTGCGCTTCGAGCACGGCCGTACCGATCCGGACGTCTTCTACGACGACTGGCTCGACGTGGGGGCGCTGGACCGGGAGGTCCTCGGTCCGCTCGGGCCTGGCGGCACGGGCCGGGTGCTGCCCGCCCTGTGGGACAGCGAGACCGACCGTGCGGTGCGGGCCGCGTACGTCACGCTGCCGCCGGGCGGGGTGGTGCTGGTGTACGGCGCGCTGCTGCTCGGCCGCGGCCTCCCGTTCGACCTGACGGCGCATCTGTGGCTCTCCCCGGCGGCGCTGCGGCGCAAGGTCGCGGCCGACGAAGCGTGGACGCTGCCGGCCTACGAGCGGTACGAACGCGAGGCCGACCCGGCCGGAACCGCCGATCTGGTCGTCCGCATGGACCACCCCGATCGGCCCGCGCTCGTCGAATGAGCCGTAAGGGCCGCCGGAAAGGCGCCCGCGGACACGCCGCGCTGTTCCACGGGCACGTAAATGGGCGATGATGAAACGCACCGCCACTTCCCCGAAAAGCCGTGTGGAGCCGATGTGTCAGAGTCGTTGACCTATGTCGACGCGCTGAGAATCCTTGGTGATCGCCAGAGCCGACTCGTCAGCCTCCTCGACGGCGTGATGTCGGCGGGCCTTGCGACCTGGGCGGCGACCGCGTGGACGATGGGCGGCGACGCGTCCGCGCCGATGAACCTGTTCGACCTCAAGGACGAGGTGGTCCGGTTCGGGCACGAGTCGATGCGCCGGATCTCCGAGCGCCGCAACGGCCTGTCCCGGTACGACCGCACCCAGCGGCTCGCCGCCGCGCACGCCGTGCTCGTGGTCTCGTCCTACTTCGAGACGCTGGACCGTACGGAGCTGCCGCTCACGCCGGACCGGCTCGCCGTCGCGGCCGGTGAGCGGCTCGCGCCGGACGAGAGCCCGTCCAAGGGGTACGTCGACCTGATCGACGGGCTGCTCAGCGACCGGCTGCCGATGCCCGAGCCGCACGTGCCGTACGCCCGCACGCGCGAGGCCATCGAGGGCGTCTACGACCTGATGTCACGCCGTCTCACGACGCTGCTGCGCGCCGCGCCGGAGTGGAGCGCCCTGGCCGGGCGCGAGCGCACCCGCGTGCTGGACGCCGTGCGCCGCATGCCGCCGCAGGCGCTCAGCGCGTACGACGACGCGTTCCGCCGGCTGGCCTCCGACAACCGCGAGTTCGAGGTGTGGGCCAGCTTCACCGAGGCGTCCGGGCTGAGCGCGGGCCTGGCCGAGGTGGGCCGGCTGCTCGGCGAGATGGCGGGCCGGCAGGCCGGCGACCGGCCGCGCAGCCACCTGATCCGCGCCTACCGCGCCGCACTCGCCGAACCGGTCGTGACCACCGGGCACGCCCCGGAGTGGGTCTCGTTGCCTCCGCTCGGCGAGGCGTACATCAGCCCGCGCTGCAAGGCGGCCGAGGTGGGTCCGGGCGACACGCCGTCCGGGCAGGAGTGGTGGGACGCCCACGAGCCGGTGCCGTACGTCGAGAGGTTCCTCGCCGGGTACCTCACGCTGCCGCGCGCGGTGCGGGTGCCGCTCGTGGTGCTCGGCGAGCCCGGCTCCGGCAAGTCCAAGCTCACCGAGGTCCTCGCCGCCCGCCTGCCCGAGCAGGACTTCCTGCCGATCCGCGTCGAGCTGCGCGACGTCGAGGCCGAGTCGCTGATCCAGGAGCAGATCGAGCAGGCGATCTTCCGGCAGGCGGGCGAGCGCGTCTCCTTCCAGGACCTGCTCGACGCGGCCGCCGGAGCGCTGCCGGTGGTGATGCTCGACGGCTTCGACGAGCTCCTGCAGGCCGCCGGGGTCAACCGCTACGACTACCTGGAGCAGGTGCGCGACTTCCAGCGGCGGCAGCTCGCGCTGGGCCGTCCCGTGGTCGTGCTCGTCACGAGCCGTACGGTCGTCGCCGACCGGGTGCGGTACCCGGCGGGCAGCATCGCGCTCCAGCTCCAGCCGTTCACCGACGCCCAGGTGCGGCAGTGGCTGGAGGTCTGGCGGCGGCACAACGCCGACCTGCTGCGGGCGCGCGACCTGCGCCCGCTGACCCCCGAGGCCGCGCTGGCGCACCGCGAGCTGGCCTGCCAGCCGCTGCTCCTGCTCATGCTCGCGATCTTCGACGCGACCGAGAACGCCCTGGTGACCCGCGACGCCGGCCTCGGCCAGGCCGAGCTGTACGAGGCGCTGCTGATGGACTTCGCGCTCCGGGAGATCCGCAAGTATCCCGGCAACCAGTCGCTGTCGGCGTCCGCGCAGCGCAAGCTCGCCGAGAACGAGCTGGACCGGCTGGCGATGGTCGCGCTCGGCATGTTCGCGCGCGGCCGCCAGAGCATCACCGACGCCGAACTCGACCGCGACCTGGCGCTCCTGCGCCCGGAGCCGGACGCCGTCGATCCCGGCGACGAGGCGGCGCTCAGCCTGGCCCAGCGGGCGATCGGCCGGTTCTTCTTCATCCACCGGTCCGAGGCGCATGCCCGCGGCCACCGCACCCGCACGTACGAGTTCCTGCACACGACGTTCGGGGAGTTCCTGGTCGCCTGGCTGACCAACCGGACGCTCGGGGACCTCGTGGCAGTGCACGACCTGGTCCGCGACCGGCCGACCGCGGCCGCCGGGCGGCTCGACGACGGCTTCCTGTTCGCGGTCCTGTCGTTCGCGTGCGTGGCCGAGCGGGCGCCCGTGACCGACTTCCTCGCCGCGATCTTCCACGGGCTTCCCGACGAGACCCGTGACGGCTATCGCGAGCTGCTGCTCCAAGTGCTCGACGGCGCGCTGTACACCCATCCGAGCCGGTCCTACGCGGCGTACGAGCCGGCGCGTCACCCGCTCACGCGCCGCCTGGCCGCCTACTCCGCGAACCTGACGGTCCTGCTCGTGCTGCTGTCCGCCGAGGGCATCGGGGTACGCGCGATGTTCGCGGGCGCCGCCGTCGAACGCTGGGTCGAGCACGGCCACCTGTGGAAGGGCCAGCTGACCCCGTCGGAGTGGAGCGGCCTGGTGAACACCGTACGGGGCCGGGTGAGCCGCGGCGAGGTGGGTGTCGACGTCACCCTGACCCGCGAGGACGGCTCCCCCGCGCGCCTGCTGGAGACGTTCGTCATCGTGCCGCCCGGCGCGGTGACCGACACCACCGACTACGACGTGCTCCTGTCGCACGACCCGAAGACCTGCGACCTCGCCGTGCCGGCGTCGAGCTACCTCGGCCTGTCGATCCGGGAGCTGGCGTTCCTGCCGAACTGGCACACGGGGATGCTGCTGCTCCAGGCCGTGCCGTACCTGCGGGCGATGGGCGAGCAGCTCCGCTGGCGCCGGGGCGAGGACGGCGCGATCCTGCCCGCGTACCTGCTCTCGCTGCTGGACCACACCAAAGAGGCGCCGGCGTGGGAACGCGTGGAACACTACGCACCCTGTTTCGAGGCCCTGCCGGCGTTCCCGGCACTGGGCCGGCTGGTCCTGCTCCGGCTGCGTGAGGACGCCCGCTCGCTGCCGGTCGCGACGACGGTCGACCTCCTCCGCGAGGCCGCCTGCGTGCCGCCGTCAGAGGCCTACCTCGACATCGTCAACGACCTGTGGGCCCGCCACTCCGGCAAGACCTCCCCCGGCATCGGCGGCCGGGGGATGGTCATCGCGCTGGTACGCGCGCTCCGGCAGAAGTGGCCGGACGCGGACCTGGACGGGCTGGCTCCGGGCCTGCGCTCGGCCACGTTCGGCAAGCGCCGCCCGGAGTCGTGACCCGCCCGCTCAGACGCGCAGCGCGCGCCGGGCGAGCCGGAACCCGAGGTCCAGCCCGAACTGCGTGAGTACGCCCGCTCCGCAGGCGCCGGCGATCGCCAGCGCGATCGGCTCGAGGAGCGGGAACAGTGCGCGCATCACCGCGGCGAGGTCGCCGGGGATGCTGATAACGATGGTCATGACGGACCTCCCGTCTCCGCGCCGGAGGGCGCGGCGCCGGACCCGTCACGCGTCAGCGACGGCGCATGCCGGGTGCGACGGATCGTCGCCGGTGGGACACCGGCCGGGATGACAGGAACTCAACTCCGTCTCACCTCCTCAGACATGCGTCACGCCTCGCGATGAGGCGCCGTTTTCAGTGAAACCGCAGTTCACCGGGCTTGTCAAACGATTGCGTGAATGGGAGGAAACCGGGGCGGCGGCCGTCGCCGGGCCGGGTAGGCACCCTGCATGTCCGCTGGATACGGCGGTTCGCTGTCCACCTTCCGGCGTTCGCCGATAAGACGCGCGATCGGCCGCGGGTCGATTTTCCGGCGCCTCGACTGGGTGCTGCTGGGCGCCGTCCTCGGGCTGACCTGGCTGGGCACGCTGCTCGTCTGGTCGGCGACCCGGCCCGGCCTCGTCCAGGCCGGCCGCGACCCGGAGAGCTACCTGAAGAAGCACCTGCTGACCGTGGCGGTCGGCCTGATGCTGGCCCTCGCGGTGTCCATGCTGGACTACCGGCTGGTCCGCGCGTACGCGCCGGTGCTCTACGTCGCCTCCTGCATCGGGCTCGTCGCGGTGCTCACCCCGCTCGGCTCGACGATCAAGGGCCACCACTCGTGGATCGAGGTGGGCGGCGGCTTCCAGCTCCAGCCGGCCGAGTTCGGCAAGGTCGGGCTGGTGATGGTGCTCGCGGTCCTGCTCGGCGAGCCGCGCGACGGCCACACCGAACCCGGCGCCGGTGACCTGCTCGCCTCCCTCCTGCTCGCGGGAGTGGTCGTCGGCCTGATCGTCATGCAGCCGGACCTCGGCACGACGATGGTCCTCGGCGTGCTGATCCTGGCGATGGTGGCGGTGTCCGGGGTGTCCCGGCGCTGGCTGTTCGCGCTGTCCGGCGGCGCGGTGGCGGCGGCCGTCGCCGGCTGGCAGCTGCACGTGCTCAAGCCGTACCAGGTCGACCGGTTCATCGCCTTCGCCTACCCGGCCGCAGACCCGAAGGGCGTCGGCTACAACGCCGCGCAGGCACGGATCGCGGTGGGCTCGGGCGGCGTGTTCGGCCGCGGCCTGTTCCGCGGGCAGCAGACCGCGGGTCACTTCGTGCCCGAACAGCACACCGACTTCATCTTCACCGTGGCCGGGGAGGAACTCGGCTTCATCGGGTCCGCGCTGATCGTGGCGCTGCTCGGCCTGGTGGTGTGGCGTGCGCTGCGCATCGCGATCAACTGCGAGAACAGCTTCGGCGTCCTGCTGGCGTCGGGTGTCGCGTGCTGGCTGGGCTTCCAGGCCTTCGAGAACATCGGCATGTGCCTCGGCCTGATGCCGATCACCGGCGTACCCCTGCCCTACCTGTCGTACGGCGGATCGGCGACGCTCGCCAACATGGTCGCGCTGGGCCTGCTCCAGGCCGTCCACGTACGCCGTCACACGTTCGCCTGACGCGCAGTGATCACCGAACCGTTCCGGACCCCCGGTAGGCGGGGTATGGAGTAGTTTCGAAGGCCACCGACCAGGAGGTTTCATGCCGGCCGCCGACCGCACGCGCAGGTCGCCGCTGGCCTGCCTGCTGGTCGCGCTGGCTCTCGCGCTCGGGCTGAGCGGCGCCGCGCAGATGGGCGCCGGAGCGGGCGGCGGGCACCCGATGGTGACCGCCGCGTCCGGCGTTCCCGGCCCGCAGGCCGTTCTCGATCTCCACGCCCAGCCCCGGCTCGGTGCGCCTCGGGCGGACGCCGCGGCGGTGCCGTCCGCGCTGCTCGTCATCCTGCTGCTCGGCCGCCGGCTCCGCCGGATCCCGGCGCGCGCGGCGCGAGGAGCCCCGGGCCGCCCGCCGCGCGGCGGCCGGGCTCCCCCGGCCTCCCCACCGGTCCAGGGCCCTCTCACCGCGGAGCTGTGAGGACGGGCCTTCGGGCGGGGCGGTCGTGGGAGGACCGTCCGGCCGGGCCGGTTCGCGCCCGCGGTGTCCGTACGGGACCCGTGTCACGCACGGACGGTGTGTCTTCCGCCGTCCGCCGATTCCACGTGGAGACGTCTCCATGTCCACTCTTGCCATCTGCGTCGTGGCCGTCACGGTCTGCGGCGTGGCCCTGCTCGTCGCGATGTTCCCCCGGAGCGACAACCGCCTGGGGATGGCCGGGCTGGGCGTGCTGATGGCCGCCGACATCATGGCGATGGTGCACGCGGCCCTGCACGCCTGAGCGCGGCTTCCGGGCCCCTCACCCCCCTTAACCGGCCGTGACCTGCGGCTTAGTCTGGGAGTGAGGGGCCCAGACCGTTCGCCGCCCCGGCCCCGGGCGGATTCGACGGGGGGAAAGACATGACATCTCCGGATGACAAGCAACGGCAGCTCGACGCCTACCGGGTCGATCCGTGCGCCTCCGAGATGACCACGGATCTGGGGATTCCGATCGGCGAGACCGACAACTCCCTGACGGTGGGTGAACGCGGGCCGACGCTGATGGAGGACTTCCACTTCCGCGAGAAGATCACCCATTTCGACCATGAGCGCATCCCGGAGCGGGTCGTGCACGCCCGGGGCGCGGGGGCGTACGGGCACTTCGAGCTCTATGAGTCGCTCGGTGAGTACACGCGCGCGCGGTTCTTGTGCGACACCTCGGCGAGCACGCCGGCGTTCGTGCGCTTCTCGACGGTCGCCGGGTCGCGCGGATCCTCCGACACCGTGCGGGACGTGCGCGGATTCGCCACCCGGTTCTACACGAAGGAGGGCAACTTCGACCTGGTCGGCAACAACATCCCCGTCTTCTTCATCCAGGACGGGATCAAGTTCCCCGACTTCGTCCATGCCGTGAAACCCGAACCGCACAACGAGATCCCGCAGGCGTCCTCGGCCCACGACACGCTCTGGGACTTCGTGCAGCTCCAGCCCGAGACCATGCACATGATGATGTGGATGATGTCGGACCGGGCGCTGCCGCGCAGCTTCCGGATGATGCAGGGCTTCGGCGTGCACACCTTCCGCCTGGTCAACGAGGCCGGGAAGGGCACGTTCGTGAAGTTCCACTGGAAGCCGAAACTCGGCACCCACTCACTCGTCTGGGACGAGACCCAGAAGGTGGCGGGCAAGGATCCGGACTTCAACCGGCGCGACCTGTGGGAGGCGATCGAGTCCGGCCAGTACCCGGAGTACGAGCTCGGCGTCCAGCTCGTGCCCGAGGGCGAGGAGGGCCGGTTCGACTTCGACCTGCTCGACCCGACCAAGATCATCCCGGAGGAGGAGGTCCCGGTACGGCCGGTCGGCCGCCTGGTGCTGGACCGCAACCCGGACAACTTCTTCGCCGAGGTGGAGCAGGTGGCCTTCCACCTGGGCAACGTGGTCCCGGGCATCGACTTCACCGACGATCCGCTGCTCCAGGCCCGGCTGTTCTCCTACCTCGACACCCAGCTCCTGCGGCTCGGCGGCCCGAACTTCACGCAGCTGCCGGTGAACCAGCCGGTCGCGCGGGTCGACAACCACCAGGTGGACGGGCCGCACCAGACGCGGATCCCGCAGAGCCGCGCGACCTACCACCCGAACTCCATCGGCGGCGGCTGCCCGGCCCTGGCGGACGAGAACGCGTACACGCACTTCCCGGAGTACCTCGCCGGCCACAAGACGCGCAGGCGTCCCGAGAGCTTCGCCGACCACTACTCGCAGGCCACGCTGTTCTGGAACAGCATGGCGGACTGGGAGAAGGAGCACATCGTCGCGGCGTTCCGGTTCGAGCTGGGCAAGGTCGACCGCCACTACGTGCGCGAGGGCGTGGTGGAGAACCTCAACCACGTCGACCACGACCTCGCCGTCGCGGTCGCCGAGGGGGTCGGCGTCGAGCCGCCGGAGAAACCGGTGACGGACAACCACGGGCGCAGCTCGCCGGCCCTGAGCCAGGCCAACACGGCCCACAGTCCCGCCACCCGCAAGATCGCGATCCTGGTCGCCGACGGAGTGAACGCCGAGGACGTCGGGACGGTACGGGACGGGCTGCGCGACATCGGGGCGACGCCCGAGGTGCTGGCCCCGCGTGACGGTTCCGTACGGTCCGCCGACGGTGCGGCCGTGGAGGTCACCCGTGCGCTGCCGACGGTCGACTCGGTGCTGTACGACGCGGTGGTGGTGCCCGGCGGCGCGGAGTCGGTACGGACGCTGTCCCAGGACGGCGGTGCGGTGTACTTCCTCACCGAGGCGTACAAGCACTACAAGGCGATCGGCGCGCTCGGCGAGGGCCGCGACCTGCTGTCCGCCGCCCGAGTCCCGGACGGCGGCCTGGACCTGGGCGTCGTGGTGACGGACCGGCCGGACGGCGCCTTCGTCAAGGAGTTCGGCGACGCCGTGGCGGCCCACCGCCACTTCAACCGGGAGACCGCCGCCGTACCCGCCTGAGCGGCGAGAGGCGGACTCAGCGGACCGTCGGGGCCGGCGGCGCGACCGCCTCGCGCAGCTCGGCGGCGGCCTGGGCGACGAGCTCGGCGAGGGTCGCGTCCGGGTCGGCCAGCCAGCGGGACGTGGCGCGCCGGGAGATCGCTATCGCCACGTCGATGACGAAGCGTGCCTCGCCGGGCTCGACCCCGCGGCGCTCGAGCGCCCGTGCCAGCGCGCCGGCGATGTCGGCGAGCTTGTTCAGATCGCGCTCGGCCAGTGCCGGGTTGGCGGCGATCACCTTGACGCGGCGCAGCAGGAGCTCGCGCGGGCGAAAGATCTCGTCGGCGGTCCCCAGCGCGGTCAGGAGCGCCTCGAACGGTGTGAGGCCCGGATCGGCCGCCTCGACCTGGGCGACGAGGTGGGCCTCGAGTTCATCGCCGGCGAAGAGGACTTCCCGCTTGTCGGGGAAGTAGCGGTAGAAGGAGCGCTCGGTCAGACCGGCGGTGCGCGCGATCTGCGCGACCGAGGTGCGCTCGAACCCCTGCGTCTCGAACAGCTCGAGCGCCGCGCGCTCGAGCCGGCCCTGTGCGTCGGACTCCCACCTTGGCATGCCCACCAGGCTATGACAGCAGAGGCTGTCGTCGCAGTGCTACGGTCGATGACAACAGATGCTGTCATCAGTGGGAGATCGTCATGAAGGCTCTTCAGTTCGACCGATTCGGATCCCCGGACGTGATCGTGCTCCGCGACGTCCCGAAGCCGGAGCCGGGACCCGGCCAGATCCGGATCGCCGTTCGGGCGTGCGGCCTGACCCCGGCCGACTGGCACACGGTCGACGGCCTCCTCGCCGACCAGTTGCCGCCGCTGCCGCGCGGGCTCGGCTTCGAGGTCGCGGGCACCGCCGACGCGCTCGGTGCGGGCGTCGACGGTGTCGAGATCGGCGACCGTGTGTTCGGCCCGGCGACCTTCGACGGCCCGACGGCCGGGGCCGCCGAGTACGCGCTGATGGCGACCTGGGCACGCATCCCCGAGGGCGTCGCCGCCGAGCAGGCCGCCGCGCTGCCGATGGCGGCCGAGACGGCGTGGCGCGCGCTCGACGACCTCGGTGTCCAGCCGGGTGAGCTGTTGCTCGTCCACGGCGCGGGCGCCACCGTGGGTGAGGCGGCGGTGCGCTTGGCGCTGCACCGGGGTGTCCGGGTGATCGCCACCGCCGGGCCGGCGCGGGCCGCCGCCCTGGAAGAGATCGGCGCCCGGGTGACCGGCTACGGCGCCGGCATGGCCGAACGCGTCGCCGCACTGGCCGGTGGCCGCGTCGACCGTGCTCTGGACACGGCCCCGACCGGTGGCCGGGTCGACCGCGCCGACCAGGCCAGCCCGGCCGGCGGCTCGCTGCCGACCCTGATCGAGCTGACCGGGGACCCCGACCGCGTCCTCACCGTCTCGGACTTCGCCGCCGCGGCCGAGCTGGGCACCCGGGTCACCCGCATCGACATGCGCTACCACCTGCTGGGCGAGTTCGCCCGGCTGGCCGGCGAAGGCGTCCTGGTCGTATCGGTCGCCCGCACCTACACGCTCGACCAGATCCAGGAGGCGGCTGAGCTCAGCCGGTCCCGCCGGCCCGGCGGCAAGCTCATCCTCGTCCTGTGATCGCCTTGCCGGCCTGGTCGGGCGAGACGTAACAAGATCGCGAAGTCGTACCGGCGTACTAGCCGCGGTGGATGATGACCTGGGCGAAGCCCTCGGCGCGCAGGCCGGGGATCGACGCGCGCAGTCGGTCGTACTGCCGGTCGACGAACTCGGCGGGCACGCGTCGTCCCCAGCGTGCCGAGCCGATCGGGCCGGGCCGGGTGGCGTTGCGCGCCTGGGCCAGATGCAGGGGCGTGTCGACCACGAGGGCCACGGCGGGCATCTCGTGCGCGGCGGCGAGATCGAGCAGGGGGCGGCGTGCGGCGGCCTCGACGTTCGTGGCGTCCACGACGGTGGTGAGGCGGCGGCGAAGCCTGCCGTCCAGCACGGTGTGCAGGGCGCGCACGGCTTCGCCGGTCGCGGCCTGGTTGTTCTCGTCGCCGCTGACGATCTTCCGGAAGCCGTCCAGGCTGAGCACCTGGGACGGGCGCCACTTCGCGGCGACCGTGGACTTGCCGGAACCGGGGACCCCCATGAGCACCACCAGGACGGGGTCGGTGGTCAGCGGTCCGGTCAGGCGCCGGCCCGCGGTCCCCCGGCCGAGAGCGGCGCCACGGAAGAAACGCGTCGCGACCTGGAAGGGCCCCAGCCGCCCCGCAGCGTCACCTATGGCGTTCAGGTCGGGGACCTCCGCGTGTCAACCGTACTCGGGGGCGGGGCACGGATTGCTCTGCCACACGTTCGACAGCCACTTCACCAGGTAGATCAACGCGATCAAGGCGGCGAGGACCACGGTCGCGGCCCACAGGTACTGCTCCGCCTCCCACAACGAGAGAACACCCGCGACGAAAAAGGGGGCGAACACCAGCAGGGCGAAGGTCGCCGCGATGGCGATACCGATGACTTTTCGCGTGTGACAGTTGAAGGCCTGGATCGTCTCCGCGTTGTTCCTGTCCATGGCACTCTGGTTTTTGGCCTGCGTCTGAATATCGCCGAGAAGCTGATGGTAGGTCGCCTGCGTCCAGGCCTGGTGGCCGTCGCTCGCCCGCCCCGACCACGAGTCACCGAGGCGTTCGAGCCCATCGAGCGTGGCGGAGTGCAGCCGGTTCGCGGTGCGTGTGACGCCGTCCAGCCGGTCGGCCGCCTGGAGGTACTGCCCGGGGTCTCGCACGTTGCTCCGAAGAAGCGCACCGATGGGCTGGACGAGATGTCCGAGTCCGACGAGATTCGCCGCTTTCTGAAGGCTCTGGTAGAGGCGGAAGATGTCCTCGGCGGAGGTCGAGTCCGAGGAGGTCACCGTGGTCGCCGCCGTGGTGTCCAGGGTCTGCCCGGTCGGCTGCGGCGGGGTGCCCGGCGGCGAGGAAGGCGGATCCGCCGCGACGCCCGGCTGCGAGGCGAGCCAGGACCGCCATTCGGCCTGCCCGTAGCCGGCCATCGCCGTGTCCATGTCATCGATATGGCCGTCAACGTGGCGACGGGCTCCCTGAACGCCGTCGTGCAGGCCGTCGAGCGCCACGTCGCGGTTCTTCGCCGCGTCTGCGACCACGGCCGGAAAGGCGTCCGCGGAAAGGCCGGCGGCCGCGATCGCCTGATGAAGACCCGGCAGGCTTTCGGCGACATTGGTCAGAGTGCCGTCGCGGAAATCCCGCAGTCCCGCGGTCTCGACCGTATATCCGTCCAACGCCTGGTCTGTCATCGCCCCTGACCTGCTTCCGCGATCGAATTCCGGCGCGCGAGACCACGGTAAGGAGAGGCGATGAAATCACGATGAAACAGTGGTCAATCGCCTACGCGGAGAGCGCGGCGAGGAACCATCGCGCGGCCGGCACCGGGTCCGTACGGGCCGGCGCGCCGTTGATCGTCGCGAGCAGCCGCAGATAGCGCGTCACCCGGGCGTCGGCGCCGATGCGGATCCGCTCGGCCAGCCACGCGCGGAACTCCCGGTCGTCGCGGCGGCGGTGTGCCTCGGCGAACACCGCGACGAGCCGGTCGACGATGGGGCGGGCCTCCGCGGAGGCGGGTGGCAGCCCGTCGGCGAGCGCTCCGCCGGCCAGTTCCAGTACCGCCTCCTCGGCCGCCTGCCAGTCACCCGGGTCCCCGCCGTCGGCGCCGGTCGCCCGGTCGGCCGCGTGCCGTTCGAGCGCCCGCCGTACGGCCGAGCGGAAATCCGGGTCGCTCACGAGGTGGGCGAGCTCCACCCAGGCCTCGATCCGCTCGGGGTCGTCGGGTGGCTCGGGCAGCAGGGAGCGCAGCCGGGCGGCGAAGCCCGGTTCCGGCTCGAGCCCGGCCGTGGCCTCGGCGACGAGCCCGGCGACCAGCGCACGGCGCTGCCCGCCGGACAGCCGCGCCAGCCGACCGGCCCGTACGAGCCCGTCCGCGTCCGTGTGCCGCGCGGCGGTGTACCGGAGCACGGCCTGGCGTACGCGCAGGTCGGCGATCCGCTCCTCCAGCGCCGCGGCCTCACGGGCGGCGACGTCGGCGACCGCGCGCTCGTCGGCGAGGATCCGCGCGACGGTGGCGAGGTCGACGCCGAGGTCGCGGAGGGTGCGGATCAGTTCCAGCCGGCGCAGTGCCTCCCGGTCGTAGAGCCGGTGGCCGCCGGCCGTCCGCGCGGCGACCGGCAGCAGACCGGCGTCGGAGTAGAACCGTACGGTCGGCACGGACAGGCCGCTGAGCCGCGCCACCTGGCCGATCGTCCGCAGGTCGTCCATGCCGCCCAGTGTCGCTCATCCCTCCTCCAGCACGAGACCGGCGACCGTGCCGGGAGCCTCCAGATGGACGTCGTGGCCGGTCGGGACGTCGAGCAGGCGCAGCAGCGGGGTGGCCGCCGCGACGGTGCGCAGGCGCCGGGCGAAGCCGCGCCGGTACGCCCCGAACGCCTCGGCCACCTCGGGCGGCAGGAGCTCCTCCATCTCCGGCCGCGCGGAGGAGACCACGACCAGCGGGCAGCGCGGCGCGGCGTACGTGGCGAACAGGTCCAGTGCGTCGAACTCCGCGATCAGGCGGGTCAGCGCGGGATCCCCGGCCTGCTCCAACGACGCGTCCAGGAACCCGCGCATCGTACGCCGGGCGGCCGCGGCGTCGACGCCCTCGAACGGGCCGGTCGGGTTGGTGTGCCCGTCCAAATTGACCGCGAGCGGGCACTCCGGGTGCCGCGTCGCCCAGATCGCCGCCACGAGGCCGCCGAGCGAGTGGCCCACGACCGCCGGCGCCGCCAGCCCGCGATGGGCGATGACCGCGGCCAGGTCGCCGACCGCGCCCGGCCAGGACCAGAGCGCCGCCCCCGACCGCCCGTGCCCGCGCAGGTCGGCGGTGACGACCCGGCGTCCGGCCGCGACCAGCGGCGGGACCACCGCGTCC
This sequence comes from Actinoallomurus iriomotensis, assembly GCF_030269445.1. Lineage (GTDB taxonomy): Bacteria > Actinomycetota > Actinomycetes > Streptosporangiales > Streptosporangiaceae > Actinoallomurus > Actinoallomurus iriomotensis. The sequence goes on along the minus strand of NZ_BSTJ01000007.1, from coordinate 362,038 downwards.
CAGTCGTCCATGGTCCGCCCGCCGCCGTGCAGAAGTACGACCGCACGCCCGTCTCCGCCGTGGTCGCGTACCGCGATGCCCACGCCGTCCGACGGCACGACATGCTCTGAGACCGTCACCGCCGCTCCTCTCGTCGTTCCGGCGCGAACGACTATGAGGTCTCAAGCGACTTGAGCTTCAACCCTGCGATCAGGAGGCCGACCAGCCGGCGCGCGTCGTAGCGGGGACCGTTGCCGGCGCCCGCGCACAGGCCCCCGATGCCGCGCATGAGCTCGTAGGCGTCCTGGCCGGGGCGGATCTCGCCGGAGCCGGCCGCGGCGTCGAGCAGCCGGGCGCACACGGGCACGAGGCGGTCGACGAAGTAGGAGTGCAGGGGGTCGAAGCAGGGGTCGTCGGACTGCAGTACGGCGGCGAGTCCGTGCTTGGTGACCAGGAAGTCGACGAAGAGGTCGATCCACTGCCCCAGTGCGGCGTACGGCGTCGGGCCCTCCGCCAGGAGGGCGGGGCCGGCCTCGGCGAGAGCCTCCACCTGATGCCGGTAGACGGCGATGATGAGGTCCGCCCGTGTCGGGAAGTGGCGGTAGATCGTGGCCGTACCGACGCCGGCCTTGGCCGCGATGTCGCGTATCGGCGCCTCCACGCCCGAGGAGACGAAGACCGCGGCGGCCGCGTCGAGCAGGGTCTCCTTGTTGCGCCGCGCGTCCGCCCGTTTGGGCCGGTCCGCACGCCCCGCGCTCTGGTCGCTCACGCGCCCTTCCCTTCGCCACCGGCCTTGCTAAGCGGGACAGTGTCCCGTATGTTCGAAAACGGGACAACGTCCCACTTATCCATCATGCCAGATCACGGGCCCGGCACCAAGCCGCGCACGCTCGCCGGGCCGCCCGCCGTGAACCAGCCGAAAGAAGATCCCGACATGACCGAATCAGACCCGGCGATCACGGACGCGGCCATCGGCCTCGGCGCGCCCACGCCGATCGTCTCGGTGAAGCCGATTACGCTGCCGGCGCCAGGCCGGGGCGACGACCTGCGAGTGAAGGTGTCCGCGCCGACGACCGGGCGCGACCTGCCGATCATCGTCTTCTCGCACGGCTCCGGCTCGTCGCTGGACGGCTACGGCCCCTTGGCCGACTTCTGGGCCGCTCACGGCTTCGTGGTCATCCAGCCCACCCATCTGGACTCCAGGACGCTGGGCATCCCTCGCGACGATCCCCGCACACCCCGGATCTGGCGCCTCCGGGTCGAGGACCTCAAGCACGTGCTCGACCGGCTCGATCTCCTGGAGGCCGCCGTTCCCGGCCTCGGTGGACGCCTGGACCGGAGCCGCATCGCCGCGGCCGGGCACTCCTTCGGCGGCCAGACGGCGGGCAATCTGCTGGGCCTGCGCGTCCTCGATCCGGAGACCAAGGAGGAGGCGGACCTGTCCGACTCGCGGGTCAGGGCGGGCGTCCTGTTCGCCACGGCAGGAGAGGGCGGGGCCAACCTGACGCCGTTCGCGGCCGAGCACTTCGCGTACATGAACCCGAACTTCACACACCTGACCACGCCGACCCTCGTGGTCGCCGGGGACCGGGACGACACCCCACGGAAGCACCGGCTGACCGTTCGCGGGCCGGACTGGATGACCGAGCCGTACCTCCTGAGCCCCGGCGGCGAGAGCCTGCTCACTCTCTTCGGGGCGGAGCACTCGCTCGGCGGAATCGCCGGCTACGAGGTCAAGGAGACGACGGACGAGCACCCCGGACGAGTCGCCCTGGTCCAGCGGCTCACCTGGGCCTACCTCCGCCACGCGCTCGGCATCGACGACGCCGGCTGGCGTACGGCGGAAAAGGCCCTGACGGAGGGCACCCACCCACTGGGCCGCATTGAGTCCAAGTAGTACGAGTCGGAACATAGGTGACATTTCTTAGGTAGTCGCTGGAATTTCGGGCGCAAACGGCTCGATGACGCGGCACCGCCGTCGAGTGGACAAGTGACGTCGAAGAGGGGTCATTTGCCCGGCCCGCTATCGACTTACATTGACAGCCTGTAACCGAGCCGACGCCCAGGGTGATGCCTTTAGCAGTGCGAACAATGGGGGGTGTCCTAAACGAGCGCCGATGACGTTCCGTGAGTCGAGGCCGGGGACGGCCGGGATGTATGTGCGACTATGCCACCCCATTCGTCCGGCTCTGTCGCATGTGCGGTGTCACGCAGGGTGAGCGATAAAGTGTGCCTGAAGAAGCGGTGCGCGATTGACTTTCCGAAGCCGGGTAATGGCCGCTGGATTTCCTTGGTCATTTTTGCGGGAGGAATCCGGGTGAGAGTGAGCCGGAGCTTCACAACAGAAAACCGCGAGACCGCCGACACCGTACCGCCATGACGAGCGGCGATGCGACCGGTCGCGCACCCAATGTGAATTGTCCCGATTCGCTCTTGCAGAACAGGCGCGATGCAGGAGTGTGATGAAATGGCAATGATGACCATTTCGCTGCGGTTCATGGGTGATCGTGGCGACGACCCGCTGCTGTCCGGACCTACCGCACGTCACGCCTTGTCGGCCTGGGCGCGGTACGCGACCGGGAGCGGCGGCGGGCCGGACCCGGCCCCCGGTGGCGGTCGTGGGTGACCAGGCGCCGCGGTCCCGGCGCTCCGGAGAATCCGGGAGCGAGCGGGACCGGGCGGGCCGTCGCGGCCCGCGGCGCTGCCGCATCATCCTCTTCGTCCTCGGCGGCCTGCTCGGGCCCGGCTACTGGCTGTGCGGCTCGGTGTGGGGCGGCCGGCTGGTCGGGAGGTCACCGGCGGAGGGCCGCTTCACGGAGTTCGTCCTCGCGATGGTCGTCGTGGTGGTGGCGTCCTGGGGGCTGCTGCTCATCCTCGGCGAGGCACTGCTCTTCGCGCTCGCGGTGGTCCGGGCCGACGACCGGGAGCGCTACGACATCTACCGCAACCTCATGATCCTTTGGGGGTACGTCCTGACACTCGGGATCCCCCGGCACTTCCGCAAGCTGCCGGCCCAGTTCGGCACCCTGCCCGACGACGCACGGCCGCGGACGGGCGGAAGGCCACCGGCACGCGGGGACGCCCGGACGGGCCGGACCGTGAACGTGCACCACGACCGTACGGAACGCGGACAGCAGACCCGCGAGACGGCTCCCCGCCCACGGACGCGAACCGGCGCGGAGGACCGGACCCGCGAGGGCGCGCGGGACCGCTCGGCGACGCCGGAACGCACCGACGTTCGCGACGACCGTACGGAACGCGGAGAGCAGATCCGAGAAGCGGCCCCCCGCCGACGGACGCGAAGCGGCACGACCGCCCCGAGGCCCCGCACGAGCGGCGGAACGGAGGACCGGGACTCCTCGGCGGCGCCGGGGGCGCGGAAACGAGCAGCTTCGCTCGGCGCCGTCGCGCGGGAGGGCGCTCCGCCGTTGGGGCCGATCTTTCCGCCGCGACCGGCGGCCGAGGCCGAGACGACTCCTGTCTCCGGGCCCGCCTCCGGGCCGGTGGCCGCGAGCGCGCCCGTCCCGGTCGCCGCGGGTCCGGCGGCGGAGGCACGGCCGGGAACCGAGCTGCGGGACGCGCTCGACCTCCTCATGCGGTACGCCGCGCGCTTCGGCATCGGTGAGCCCGGTACGCCGGAGCCGGCACCGCCGGATCCCGGGACGCCGTTCGGCGTCGTCGCCGAGGCGGGAGGAGACACGTGACCGTGCCGTCCCGCAGCTTCCCCGGACCGCCCGGAGAACCATGTCTCGTCGAGTGACGGGCGAGGGTTCCCGGGCGGTTCGCGCATGGATCGCCGGGAGCCGGGCGGGGTACCGGCCCGGAGCCGCTCTGGACGAGCCTGGTGATGCGTCACCGCCCGTACATCACGCGCCGGAGGCAGGGGTAGCCGATGGCGGGCTTCTTCTGGGAGGAGAAACTTCTCCTGTCAGGAGAACCCCTCGAGAGGAACCACCCGCCTCTCGCCCCTTGGAATCGACCGTTAGACGAGGTCTTCCGGCGTGGCGAGTACGGCCTTCAGCAGCCCCGGGAAGCAGGCGTCCAGGTCCTCGGTCCGCAGGCTGATGATGCGCTGGGCGCCGTGGACGCGCTCACGGAGGATCCCCGCCTCGCGCAGGACCTTCTGGTGGTGGGAGAAGGTCGGCTGGCTGATCGTCAGGCCCGCGGTGTGATGCAGCTCGACGCAGGGTGACTCGTCGAGCGCCGCGAGGGCCCGCACCATGGTCAGGCGGACGGGATCCGCGAGCGCCGCGAGCACCTTCCTCAGCCGGAGATCCTCGGTCGCGGGATGCCGGTCGTCACTCATGACCACACCATATCGACAACCATCGATCTGATCGACTAACGTCACAGACATCGACGGACATCGATATATGGAGCGTGTCATGACCTGGACCACCGCCTTTCTCGCCGCGCTGGGTGACCCGGACGGAACGCCGCCCTTCATGCCACAGCCCCGGTCGTTCTCCGCCCAGACGGTGCGGCAGGCCGTCCGGCTGCGGCGCGGCGGCCGCTCCCTGCGGCTCACCCTGAGCAACGAGTTCGGCCGTACGCCGCTGGTCATCGACGAGGTGACGGTGGCGGGCGGCGTGCCCGTCCCGTACCGCGGTGGGACGCGCTGGGAGATCCCGCCAGGAGAGACCGCGACGAGCGACCCGGTCCCCCTCGACACCTCGGCGGGCGACGAACTCCAGGTCCGCTGCTTCGTGGCCGGCCGCGCCGAACCGGCCGCGTACCTGCACTCGGCCCAGCGCACCGGCGAGATCCTCCCGGGCGCCGAACGGTTCCCCTCGCTCTACTGGATCAACCGGGTCCACACCGACGCGCCCGCGACCGGACCGGTCGTCGTCGCCCTCGGCGACTCGATCACCCGAGGCGACGGCACCTCCGCCGACCGCGACCAGCGGTACCCCGATCACCTGCAGCGGAGGCTGCTCTCCGCCGGGATCGAGGGCGCCGTCGTCCTGAACGCGGGCATCGGCGGCAACCGGCTGCTCGGCCCCTTGTTCGGGCCGACCATGACGGAGCGGTTCACCCGCGACGTGCTCGGCGTCCCCGAGGTCACCCACGTCCTGATCATGGGCGGGCTCAACGACCTCGCCATGGGATCGACGGCGGGCGACATCACCGCGGCCCTGTTCGCGCTGGCCCGCCGTACGCAGGAGCACGGCGCCCAGCCGATCCTGGGCACGATCACCCCGGTCGGGGGCAGCACTTATGAGATGTTCCAGGCCGACGGTCTCGAAGACGAGCGGCGAGCCGTCAACCAGGCCGTCACCGGCCAGCGGGACTGGCCGGTCGCCGACTTCGCCGCCGCCCTCGCCGACCAGGACGATCCCACCCGGCTCCCCGCGGCCTTCGACTCCGGCGACGGCGTGCACCCCGGAGACGCGGGTGCCCGCGCCCTCGCCGAGACCGTGGACCTCGACCTGCTCAAGTAGGCCGGACGGCTCAGAGGGCGACGAACGTGAGGCCGCGCTGCTGAAGGGCCGGGATGACGGTGCGCAGGGCCTCGATCGTCTCGGAGCGGTCGCCGCCGCCGTCGTGGCAGAGCAGGATGTCGCCCGGCTTGGCGGCCAGCATCGTCTCGGTGATGTGGCTCGTGCCGGGGCGCGCCCAGTCGCGGGGGTCGACCGCCCAGTCGATGTTGATCATGCCGTGTTCGGCGGCGGTGTCGAGGACCTGGGTCGACCACGCGCCGCCGGGCGAGCGGAAGAACTTCGGCGCGACCCCGGTGGCCTGCGCGATCCGGTCGTGCGCCTCGCCGATCTCCTGCCTGATCTTGTCGGAGCCCATTCCCGGCAGGTTGAGCGGGTGCGTCATCGTGTGGTCCGAGACCTGGTGGCCCGCCGCCACGATCCGCTTGACCAGCTGTGGAGTCTCGATCACCTGTTCGCCGATGAGGGAGAACGTCGCCGGCACCTTGAACTCCGCGAGCAGGTCCAGCATCTTCGGCGTCCAGGTCGGGTGCGGACCGTCGTCGATGGTCAGCGCGACGGCCGTGGCCGGAGCGGGCGGCGACAGGTCCTTCAGCCCGTGCACGGGACGCTGGAGCGCCTGGATCGGCCCATGGGCGTACCCCGGATCCGGCGGAGGGCGATGCGCGGCCGCCGTACGGGCCCGCCGTTTCGCGGGCTTCGTGTCCGGCTGAACCGCCCGTACGATCACCGGCCCGCCTCCGGCCAGGAGGCCGAGGGTCCCGGCGGCCGCCGTAAGCAATACCTGACGTCGGTCAAGTCCGCCCATTGCGCCTCCCCGAGTGCCGGTTCTCTTTGGTGACTTGCCCCGACATGAGAATGCGGATACTCCCCGTCAGGTTCATGCTTCGGTGAAGGAAGAGTATTGCCGCGTCCACGGGCGTACCGCCGCTTTCCGTGGCGTGTCGCCGACCGCACCAAAAAAGGGGGCGCCGTACCAGGATCGCCCCCGCGAGGACATAATCGTGTGGTGTTCGGAAACGGACCGCGCTTCCCCGTCATCGAGTCCACCTGCGGCTGGTCGGCGGCGCCCGTGGTCAGCGACGACCTGATCCTGCTCGCGGGCGGCGCGAGCGGCCAGGAGGTCGGCGACGCGCCGATCCTGCAGGCGATCGACCATGAGAACGGCGTGGGAGAGCGGTTCCGGCTGACCCGCGAGGCCAGCGGCCGGGAGATCGAGCCCGGCGAGATCACCACCACTCCGGGCGGCGACATCGTCCTGCCCGTCTACGAACACGACACCTCGCTCCACGTCATGCGGATCGCCCGCGACGGCGACGTGCGCGCCGTGGACGCGCTCCCCGACGACGAGCCGTACGACATCGTCGCGTACGACCTGGGCAGCAAGCTGCGGGTGGCGGTCCGTGCCCTGGACGACGAGGGGTACCTGTGCTCGTGGCTGTACCGGCAGGGCCGGCGGCAGGGCATCACCTACCGGCGCTGGGGCGAGGACGGGTACCTGTGGGGCAGCGAGGAATGGCTGCTGCACGCGAGCGGCGACATCGTCGTCGGCGCGACCTCGCCCGACTACGGCCGGCCGGGACCGGCGCAGCGCTGGGTCGGACGCGACGCCGCCACGGGCACCACCCGGTGGTTCACCGAGACCGCAGGGTACGTGCTGGCCGGCCGGGCCGGTGACGCGCTGATCGCCATCGACCTGGCCTCCTTCGACCGCTCCGATCGCGGCGAGCGCGACGACGACTTCGTCACCTGGGCGCACGACACCGGGGTGCACGCCATCGACCTGGCCACCGGCGTACGGCGCTGGACCAGTACCGTGCCGGGCCGGGTGCACAGCGCCGCCGTCGGACCGGACGGGGTCGCGCTGTGCGCCGAGTCCGCCGACGACGGCACCTGGCGGGTGCACCACCTCGACCTCGACGGCGCGTACACGGGCGTGACGCCGCTCGGCGGGCACGCGTGCGTGGTCGCGCGTACGGTCGAGTACACGTTCGCGCTGGTCGAGGGGCAGTGGCTCATGGCGCTGGACAACCCCGGCACCGCCGCGTCCGGCGCCGCCGAACCCTGGACCATCCCCATCCCGCTCGGCGGCCTCGCGCCGAGCTACGCCGCCCGGGTGGCCGACATGCGGCTCGACACGGTGCCGATCACGCTCGCCGGCACCCGCTGCCACCTGCGCGGAATCGACAGTCTGCAGATCATCGAGATCTGATCCGAGAAAGGAGCCAATCCGCTCCGCGTCCGGCCCCGAATAAGGGGGCATGGACGGAAAACCGGCAGACGGCGTCGCGGGTGTCATCGCCGGCGGAGTGGCCCTCGGCGTGGCCGAGTTGTCCGCGGCCGCCGCCGGTGGGCAGCAGGCATCGCCGCTGATCGCGGTGGGTGCGGCGGGCATCACGTTGACCCCGGAGTGGCTCAAGGATTTTGCCATCCGGCATTTCGGGACGAATGACAAGCTCGTCCTGCTCATCGGCCTTGGCGCCGGCATAGCGGCGATAGCCGTAATCCTCGGAATCATCACGCGTCGGCATCCGGTGATCGGTCTGGCGGGCCTCGGCGCCCTGGCCGTACTGGGCGCCGTGGCGGCGGTGACCCGGCCGGCCGCCGGTTGGACCGCCGTCATCCCCTCGATCGTCGGCGGCCTCGCGGGAATGGCCGCGCTGGCTCTTCTCGTACGCCCCCATGATCACCCACGGACCGGTCAGGCCGTCGGCGCGGATCGGCGGAACCTCCTCCTGACCGGCGCGGGGGCGGTGGCGGTCGCCGGGGCATCCGGTCTCGGCGGCCGCCTCCTGCTGGAGCGCGGGAACGTCGACGCCGCCCGCAGGTCCGTACGGCTGCCGCGCGCGGCCTCCGCGGCCAGGGCGGTGCCGGCCGGCGCGCAGATCCGGGTGCCCGGCATGACGCCGTTCGTCACGCCCAACCCCGGCTTCTACCGGGTCGACACGGCGCTGACGCTGCCGCAGGTCGCGCCGCGGGACTGGACGCTGCGGATCCACGGCTTGGTCGACCACCCGGTCGAGCTGTCCTTCGACGACCTGCTGAAGCGCCCGATGCTCGAACGCGACATCACGCTCAGCTGCGTCTCGAACCAGGTCGGCGGCAGGTACGCCGGCAACGCCCGCTGGCTCGGCGCCTCCCTGGCCGGGCTCCTGCGCGAGGCCGGGATACGGTCCGGCGCCGACCAGATCCTCAGCCGCTCCGCCGACGGCTTCACGGTCAGCACGCCGATCGAGACGATCATGGACGGCCGCGACGCCCTGCTGGCGGTCGGCATGAACGGCGAGCCGCTCCCGGTCGCCCACGGGTTCCCCGCCCGCATGGTGGTGCCCGGCCTGTACGGCTACGTCTCGGCGACCAAGTGGGTGGTCGACCTGAAGGTCACCCGGTTCGCCACCGACAAGGCCTACTGGACCGAACGCGGCTACGCCGACCACGCGCCCGTCAAGACGCTGTCCCGCATCGACGTGCCCCGCGCGTTCGCGCAGGTCACGGCCGGCCGAGTGCCGGTGGCCGGTACGGCGTGGGCGCAGCACCGGGGGATCGACGCGGTCGAGGTCCGCGTCGACGGCGGGCTGTGGCGGCGGGCGGAGCTCGCCCCCGTGTCCGGACTGGACACCTGGCGCCAGTGGGTCCTCGAGTGGGACGCCACGCCGGGCTCACACCGGCTGGAGGTCCGGGCCACCGACGGCACCGGCGCGATCCAGCCGAGTACACGCGTGCCGCCCATCCCCGATGGGGCGACGGGTTGGCACTCGATCGTGGTCACCGTCACCTGACGGGCCCACAGGAAACCCACAGTTGAAGGAGAAGTCTCGTGAAGACCCGTGTTCTGACCGTCGGCATGCTCACCGGTGGTCTCCTGCTCAGCGCCGCGGCCTGCGGCGGTGACGGCAAGAGCGGCGACGGCGCCTCCTCCGCCCCGGCGGGCGGCGGCGCGCCGACGTCGAGCGCCGCGATGGCGGACAAGCCGTTCGGCTCCGGCTGCTCGGCCGTGCCGGACTCCGGCAAGGGCAGCTTCTCCGGCATGGCGCAGGACCCGGTCGCCACCGCCGCCTCCAACAACCCGGTCCTGTCCACGCTGGTCACGGCGGTCAAGAAGGCCGGCCTGGTGGACACGCTGAACTCCGCGCAGAACCTCACGGTGTTCGCCCCCACCAACGACGCCTTCGCCAAGATCCCCAAGAAGACGCTCAACAAGGTGCTCGCGGACAAGAAGACCCTGTCGAGCATCCTCACGTACCACGTCGTCGGCCAGAAGGTCGCGCCCGGCGGACTGACGAGCGGCAGCTTCAAGACCCTCCAGGGCGGCATGGTCAACACCAGCGGCTCGGGCGAGTCGTACAAGGTCAACGACGCGAACGTGGTCTGCGGCAACGTTCAGACGGCCAACGCCACCGTCTACATCATCGACTCGGTGCTGATGCCGAAGAAGTAAGCGGGGCGTCCCCGGCCCACCGCTCCGTGGCGGGCCGGGGGACCGTGGGCCGGGGAAACGCCGTCAGCCGCTCTTGCGCAGGATCACCGTGACCTTCGTGGCCGGGCCGACGTTTCCGGCGGCGTCGATGGCGCGGTACTCGATGGTGTGCCGGCCGTAGCCGGGCGGTACGTTCTCCCAGGCGACGGCTCGCGCGGGCTTGCCGAGCTTGCCGTAGTAGAGGTCGTCGATGTTCGTGCCCAGGGGTGTGAACACGAACGGCGCGGTGGAGTCGGTCGGCCAGCCGAAGTAGCGGTACCAGCCGTCCCCGTCGACCTGGAACTCCGCCAGTGTGCTGCCCGGCCCGTCGTCGGACGGGTTCAGCTTCATGGTGAACCGGTCGTCGAAGACCTTGGTGCCGCCGTGCGTCGCGGCCGGTGTGGAGAACTGCGCGGCGATCGCCGGACGCCGCGCGTCGACCTTCCAGGACAGCGGCGCCGACCGGGCACCGGTGGCGGGGTCGGCCGCTCGCGCGGTGACGGTGTGCGTCCCGGAGGTCAGGTGGAAGCGCCCCAGGTCGAGGTCGCGGTCGTTCCCCGGGGTCGTCACCCGCCGGCCGTCGACGGTCCACCGGACCGCCGGGACCGACACCGTCGGGTGCGTCGTCTCCGCGTAGATCACGTCGTCCGCGCCCACGTCCGTGCCGGCGGGGGTGGCGTCCGTGAAGCCCACGGCGGGGGCCACCGGCGCGGTCGTGAGCCGGGTGTCCACCGTCCAGGTACGGGTCTGGGTGAGGGCCGCGGAGGACCTGATCGCCGGGTCGCGTACGAAGCCGGTGGAGTCGTCGACCTTCGCGGTCAGGGTGTGCGTGCCCGGCCTGAGGTGCCGCCGGGCCAGGTCGAGGTTGTGCCGGTCCGTACTGCCGGGGACGGTCCGGCCGTCGAGGGTCCAGGTGATGTGCAGCGGGTGGCTCACCGGGTGGAGGGTCTCCAGCCAGACGACGCGGTCCGCGCCGACGGGCGTCCCGGTCGGGGTCTGGTCCTGCACCAGGTCGAGCTTGGCGGAGATGGCCTGCGTCATCCGTTCGCGTTCGACCTGGTCGTAGGCGTAGCCGAGGGTCTTCATCATCGAGTGCTCGCTCGGCCGCCACACGCCCGTGGTGTCGTAGACGCCGCCCTCGTAGCGGCCGACGACGCCGCCGGCCGTGCTGCGGTCGCCGAGCCAGCGCCACCATTTGGCGTGCTGCTCGCGCATCTGCCGCTCGGTGAGGAGGGTGTGGTGGATCGAGTCCGGTTCGCCGCCGGTGTACGCGCCGCCGGGCACGCCCCGCTGGTAGTAGTTGTACTCGTCCTGCAGGCCGCCGAGTGAGTGGCCGATCTCGTGCGGCATGATCAGCGAGGACATCGCGTTGCCGCCGGACGCCGTGGCGTACGTCCCGCCCGCGCCGCCGTACGTGGTGCTGTTGGCCAGCGCGACGATCTGCCGGTTGGCGGCGCTGGTGCCGGTGACCAGGTCCGCGTACCTGCCGGCCGCGTCATCGTCCATGACCAGCAGGCGCTGGATGCCGTCGGTCCGGCAGCCGCTCCAGAACCGCATGCTCAGCGGCGTGGTGCGCTTGGCGGAGTTCACGGAGGGGTCGCAGCTCACGCCCGACTCGCCGGACGTGATCTCGACCCGGTAGACGTTGACGTAGCTGCGGTAGGACTTCCACGGTTCGAACCCGAAGAGGGTGCTGACCTCCCGGTCGACGTTCTCGCGGAACTTCGGCATGTCGGCCTCGGTGTAGCCGTCGCCGAGGATGACGACGTTGAACCGCTTCGCCGGATCGCCTGTGACCTGGACCGGCACGACCTTGGCACCGCCGACGTCGTCGGCGTGTGCCGGACCGGCCGGCGCCACGAGCGACGCGGCGACCGCCATCGTCGCGATCATGCGTCTGAGCATGAGAGGCCCTCCTACGGATGCGCATCGGACCAGCTGATCATCGTCCGCTGGAGGCCGATGCGGAACCGTCCGCCACGCCCTGACCCGGCTGATTTCCCTTGTGACGGAGCTCGGTGACCGGGCGCTGTGGGCAGGAAGGATATTGAAACGCCTATCACTCCCCATTCATATGCATCTTGGACTTTTCGCTGGTCAGCTGCTGTCCTTGTCGGCCTGACGAAGTCTGGCGGACAGAGGGGAGTCCGATGATGCGCCGATCCCGCATGGTCGCCGTCGCGGTGGTCGCGGCCGTGGCCGTGCTTACGGGGGTGGGAGCGGTGTGGTTCCTGCGTGACGACGACGGGCCGGGCGACACCGCGAAGCGGTACCTCGCGGCCTGGAGCGGCGGCGACTTCGCCGCCATGCGCGCCCTGACCGACCGTCCGCCCGCCGATTTCGCGACCCGGTTCACCCGCATGCGGGACGACCTGGGCGTCACCAGACAGCACTACCGGATCGCCTCGGTCGGACACGCCAAGGACGGCGAGGCGGGCGGCTCGTACCGGGCCGAGCTGACGCTGTCCGGGGGACGCGTCTGGACGTACGGCGGGTCGCTGCCGTTCGTCGAGCGGGACGGCCGGTGGCGGGTGGCCTGGTCTCCGCGGGTCATGTACCCGGGTCTCGAGGAGGGGCAGCGGCTCCGCGCCGCGCACACGTGGCCGGACCGGGCGGACATCGAGGCGGCGGACGGCAGCGGTCTGAGCGGGTCGCCGTCCGGGTCCGTCCAGCAGCTCACCGGTCCGCTCGGCCCCGCGTCCGCCGCCGCCGCGAAGAGGCTCGGCGCGCCGTACCGCGCGGGCGACACGATCGGCGTGGACGGGCTCCAGCGGCAGTACGAGCGCCGTCTCGCCGGTACGCCCGCCCTCGCCGTACAGATCGTCGGCGCGCACGGCACGCCGGTGCGGACGCTCCAGCGGTTCGGCGGCACCGAGGGCCGGCCGCTGCGGACGACGCTCGACCCGAAGGTCCAGAGCGCCGCCCGTGACGCCCTCGCCGACGTGGCCAAGCCCACGTCGCTGGTCGCGCTGCGACCCTCCACCGGGGAGATCCTCGCCGTGGCGAACAAGCCCGGCGGCTACAACCGGGCGCTGATGGGCCAGTACCCGCCGGGCTCGACGTTCAAGGTGGTCACGGCGGCGGCGCTGGTCGCGGGCGGCATGGACGCCGGGACCCGGGTCGGCTGCCCGGCCACCACCACGGTCGGGGGCCGCTCGTTCCACAACTACCAGCAGGAGGACTTCGGGACGGTCGCCCTCCGGGAGGCGTTCGCGCACTCGTGCAACACCACGTTCGCGCGTCTCGCCGTGGACCGGCTCGGCCAGCGGCGGCTGGGCCAGGTCGCCACCGAGTTCGGTTTCAACGCCCCGATCATCGCCGGGCTGCCCGCCGTACGGGCCTCGTTCCCGGACAACAAGGACGACGCCTCCTTCGCCGCCGCCTCGTTCGGGCAGGGGCAGGTCCTCACCAGCCCGCTGAACATGGCGAGCGTGGCCGCGGCCGCCGCCGACGGCACCTGGCGCTCGCCCCGGCTGGTCGACGCCTCACTCGTGTCGCAGGCCGTGGACGCCGGCGGCCACCGGCCCGAGCCGCCGCACCGGTTGCGGCCCGCGGTGGAGCGGGCGCTGCACTCCCTGATGCCCGCCGTCGTCAGCGAGGGGACCGCCGCCGGCGTCGACTTCCCGTCCGGGACGGCGGGCAAGACCGGCACGGCGGAGTACGGGACCGGCGCCGAGCCGCCCACGCACGCCTGGTTCATCGGCTACCACGGCGACCTGGCCTTCGCCGTGATCGTCGAGGGCGGCGGGACCGGCTCCGAAGCCGCCGCGCCCATCGCGGCGAAGTTCCTCAAGGCCGCCGGATGAGCGCGCTGGTCAAGCTGCTGCGGCTGCTCGGGGCGGCCGCCTTCGCCGGGGTGCTGGTCGGTCTGCTGGCGCTGCCGGGTGTGGGCAGTGTGGGGATGGCGGCGCGGGACGCGTCAGCGGGTTTCCAGGACATGCCGGACTTCAGCCTGTCGCCGCCGCCGGAGCGGAGCACGGTGTACTCGGCCGACGGCCAGGTGATCGCACGGTTCTACTACCACAACCGTGAGTCGGTGAGCCTGAACCAGGTGGCGCCCGTCATGCGGAAGGCGATCGTCGCGATCGAGGACGACCGGTTCTACGACCACGGGCCGCTGGACTTCAAGGGATCCTTCCGCGCGCTGGTGACCAACGCGCAGGACGGCGGGATCAAGCAGGGCGGTTCGACCCTCACCCAGCAGTACGTCAAGAACCTGCTGGTGGAGAACGCCAGGACGGACGAGGAGGCGCAGGCGGCCAAGGCGCCGAACTTCGGGCGGAAGCTGCGGGAACTCCGGTACGCGGAGAATGTGGAGAAGCGGCTGACCAAGCAGCAGATCCTGCAGGGTTATCTCAACATCGCGTACTTCGGGTCGGGCGCGTACGGGGTGCAGGCGGCCTCGCAGTACTACTTCAGCAAGAACGCCTCACAGCTGACGCTGTCGGAGGCGGCGCTGCTCGCCGGTGTCACCAACAGCCCGTACTTCTATGACCCGGAGATCAACCAGAAGGGCGCCACCGACCGCCGCAACACGGTGCTGTACCGGATGGCGCAGCTGAAGATGATCACCAAGGCGCAGGCCGACGCCGCCGCGGCGACACCGATCACGCTGCACATCAAAAAGCCCAAGGCCGACTGCGTCGACAGCAAGGCCCCGTTCTTCTGCGAGTACGTCAAGGACGAGATCCTGGGCAACCCCGCGTTCGGCAAGACCTCCGCCGACCGCGAACGACTCCTCTACCGCGGCGGCCTCACCATCCGCACCACCCTCGACATGAAGGCACAAAAAGCCGCCCAAAGAGCACTGGCGCTACGACCGAACAAGGCCAAGACCGCGACCGAGGCGATGGTCAAACCCGGCACCGGCGAGATCAAGGCCATGGTCGTCAGCAAGACCTACGGCGACAGCAGGAAGAAGGGCCAAACCACCCTCAACCTCGCCGCCGACTACGCCCACGGCGGCAACGGCGGCTACTCCGCCGGCTCCACCTTCAAGATCTTCACCCTCGCCGCCGCCCTCGACAAGGGCTACAGCGTCGGCACCACCCTCCCCGCACCCAACAGCACCACCGTCAGCGGCTACACCGACTGCAAGGGCAACCACTTCGAGCCGTGGTCGGTACGCAACGCGGAGACCACCAAGGCGTCCTCGGCCAGCTTGTCGACCGGCACCTGGGAGTCGCTCAACACCTACTACGCCTACCTCGAACAGCGCGTGGGCCTGTGCGACTCGGTCCGCATGGCACAGAGGTTCGGCATGGCGCAGGCGACCGGCCGGCCGCTGCAACAGGTGCCCTCCCAGGTGCTGGGGACCAACGACATCGACGTCACCCACCTCGCCGCCGCGTACGCCGCCTTCGCCGCCCACGGCCGGTACTGCGCGCCGATCGCCGTCACGGCCGTCACCGGTTCCACCGGCAAGAAGATCGACGTCCCCAGGGCCGAGTGCGACAAGGCGATCGACGCCGGCGTCGCCGACGAGGCGACGCGGATCCTGCGGGGGGTGCTCACCAAGGGCACGGGCCGGGGCCTGGGCATCGGCCGTCCGGCGGCCGCCAAGACCGGCACCTGTGAGAGTTTCTCGTGCGCGGCGTTCGCCGGCTACACGCCCGACCTCGCGGCGGCCGTCTGGTTCGGCGACCCGGCCGCGCCGTTCGGCGACCCGAGCCCCGGCGTCTTCGGCGCCAACGTGGGCCCGATCTGGCGGGCGTCCATGGAGGGCGCGCTGCGCGGCGCCGCTCCGACGCCGTTCACCGCCCAAAGGTGATCATTGTGGCGGTCCCTGTCGTAGGTCTGCTCTAGGGTCGGGCGCCGTGGGAGACAACCATGCTGCGACAGCGGACGAGGACGCCCTGGACATCCCGGAGTCGTGGCGGCGCCGGCTGTATCCACGGCGCGGCGGGCGGCCGGGACCGGCGGTCAAGGTCGACCGCTCGGCGGTCGCGGACGTACGCGAGAAGCTCCAGCGGATGGAGGCCGCGCGGCCACTCGCCGAACGGGCCGATGTCGAGCCGGGCCTGGCCGAAGCGGCACGGGAGTACGTCTCCGGCGGCGCGAATCCGCTGGGTGCGGCCGTGGCCGCCACGCTGCTCCTCGGCGAGCGGCCGGGCTACTACGCGATCGAGAAGCTCGCGGTGCCGCTGGCGGACGCGTGGGTGACCGAGCACGGGCTGCCTTTCGCCGCCTGCGCGTTCGCCGAGTTCAGTCAGCTCCAGTGGGACTCTTCCGAGCTCCGGCTCATCGGGGACGGAAGCAGTGCCTCGTCGGTCGTCGCGAGTCCCGCGGCGAAGGCCGGTGTGCGGCTGCGGGGCCTGCTGGCCGTCGCCGGCGACCGTGAGTACGCGGAGGCCGTCGACGGCCTGGCGGGGCGCCGCCGCACCGCGTCACAGCGGGTGGTGGTCTCCTTCCTGGTGCCGTCCCGGCACGACTGGGTGGAAGAGTGCTGCGCCGCTCCGCCCGACACCAGGCACGAGGCCCATTTCTGGTGGATGCTCTACTGCTCGCTGGGATCGTCCCGCCATGTGGAGCTGATCGCCCCGCACGGAGTCGTCTTCCACTATTCGTGGAACCGGTCGCACCTGGTCACCCTGCTGGACGGCGTCGGCACGGACGCCACGCCCTTGCTCGTCAAGGCCTTCGACGCCGATCTCTACCTCACGGACCTTCGCAAGCTGATCCTGGAGACGCTCGCCATCGTGCCGAGCGACGAGGCGTTCCAGGCTCTGGTCGACCGCGCCGACCAGAAGTACGTGCGGGCCGCCCTGCTCACGGCGATGACGCACTTCCCCGCCCGGGCGCTGCGGCTCCTGGCCGGTGCGCCGCAACTCGCCGATCTGCTGGCCGCGCACGCGCGGACGCACCAAGAGCTGGTGGCCGAGTTGCCGCCCGCGCTACAGGACGCGATCGGTTCGCTGGACGACCAGGACCGGCTGCCGGACGCCCCGGCGGACGCGCTGCCGCGACCGCTGGCCGACCCGCCGTGGCTGCGCACCACCGCGCCGGCCGAGCCGGTCGTCGTCAACGGGCTTACTCCGCCCGCCGAGCCCGGGATGCGATGGGAGCCCGGTGAGCAGGAGCAGTGGGCCAAGACCGATCAGCGGCACAGGGTCCCGGACAGTGACGACTGGGACAAGCTGATCGAGGAGTTCCGCGCCGGGAAGGCCAACGGGTACGGATTCGGCGTCCTCACGTACGGCCCCGTGGAGAAGGTCGGCCCGCTGCTGGCCGACTGGTCCCCGCAGCTGTGGGAGGCCGAGATCTGGCTACGGCCGATCGTGGCCCGGTCCGGTGTCGACGCGCTGCCGGTCGCACGGCGGATCGCGGAGGCCGACCCGGCCGGTCTCGCCGATCGGGCACTGCCGTTCCTGGACGCCGGTGTCGCGCGGGTGATGGCCGAAGGCCTGGCCAAGCCGAAGCGTCGCAAGCTCGCGCTCTCCTGGTTCGACCGGCATGGCGTGGACGCGGTGCCTCTGCTGGTGCCGGCCGCGCTGGGCAAGCCGGGCGCGCCGCGCCGGGAGGCCGAGGCCGCGCTGCGCCTGCTGGCCGGAAGGCACGGGAACGAGAGCGTCGTCGAGGCGACGGCGCGCGTGCACGGCGACGAGGCGGCGGACGCTCTGAAGGCGCTGCTCTCGGTGGATCCCCTGGAGCTGCTGCCGAAACGCATACCGGTGGTCGGCGAGTGGGCCGACGCGATACGGCTGCCGCAGATCCGGCTCCGTGGCCGGGACGACGCGCTCCCGGCCGATGCCGTCCGCCACCTGCTGACGATGCTGGCCATGTCCAGGCCCGACGAGGTGTACGCGGGCGTCGGGATCGTCAAGGACGCCTGCGACGCCGGTTCGCTCGCCGCATTCGGATGGGCGTTGTTCGAGGAGTGGCAGCGGGGCGACGCGCCGGCCAAGGACGGATGGGCACTGACGCAACTCGGCTGGTTCGGCGACGACGACACCGTCCGCCGGCTGACGCCGCTCATCCGCAAGTGGCCGGGCGAAGGCGGCCACGCCAAGGCGGTCGCGGGCCTGGACGTCCTGGCCGCGATCGGCACGGACGTGGCGCTGATGCACCTGTACGGCATCGCGCAGAAGGTGAAGTTCAAGGGCCTCAAGGCGCGTGCGCAGGAGAAGATCGAGGAGGTCGCCGACGGGCTCGGCCTGACGGCCGAGCAGCTGGGCGACCGGTTGGTCCCCGACTTCGGCCTGGACTCCGACGGCGGGCTGGTCCTGGACTATGGGCCGCGCCGTTTCGTCGTCGGCTTCGACGAGCAGCTCCGGCCGTACGTGGCCGACGAGGGCGGCAGCCGCCGCAAGGCCCTGCCCAAGCCGGGCGCCAAGGACGACCAGGAGCTGGCCCCCGCCGCGTACCAGCGGTTCACCGCGCTGAAGAAGGACGTGCGCACGGTCGCCGCCGGCCAGATCCGGCGGCTGGAGTCGGCGATGGTGGCCCGGCGCCGCTGGACGACCGAAGAGTTCCGCCGGCTGTTCGTGGCGCACCCGCTGATCTGGCACATCGCGCGGCGTCTGGTGTGGGTCAGCGAGGACGGCGGCAAGGCGACCGCGTTCCGCGTGGCCGAGGACCGCACGTTCGCCGACGTCGACGACGACGTGCTGACGTTGCCCGAGACGGCGCTCATCGGCATCCCGCACCCGCTGGAGCTGGGCGATGCGCTGGACGCGTGGTCGGCGGTGTTCGCCGACTACGAGATCCTCCAGCCGTTCCCGCAGCTCGGCCGCGAAGTCCACGTCCTGACCGACGCCGAACGCGCCAGCCGGCGACTGAAGCGATTCGAGGACGTCACCGTACCGCCCGCTGCCATCCTCGGCCTGGAAGGCCGAGGATGGCAGCGCAGCTCCCCGATGGACGCCGGAATCCAGTTCTGCGTCTTCCGCGAGGTCCCCGGCGGCCGGTACGTCAACATCAAACTGGACCACGGCATCGTCATCGGCTACGTGGAGGACAGCCCCGACCAGAAGCTGGAGGAGATCCGGCTCGACGACCGCCCGGAAGACGGCTACTGGTCGCCGAGACGCGAGGGGCTGCCCTTCGGCGACCTGGACCCGGTCACCACCTCGGAAGTGATCGCCGAGCTCACCGACGCGGCGTCCTGAATGTCAGCACGTCATTTCGACCGGTACGAAGAGCTGCTCGGTGAGATCTACTGCCTCACCTTCGTTCGCGGCGTCGACGAGACCGGGGCCCTGCTGCGCATGGGCGGGTTAGCGGACACGATCCGGCCCCGCCCGCTGGCCCACGTGTGGCAGGAGATGCGGTCGTACGAGGCCGGATACCCCACGATCGCCCAGGCGTTGAACGCCGGACCGTGGACGGTCGTCATCGAGCCGAGCGGGGTCCACGGGTCCGGCGCCCAGTTGCTGAACGCCGTGTCACGGGGCACCGAAGCGGTGTCGGTGCTCCGCCACGACTACGCCGATGACCACCTCGCCTACAGCGTCGACGGCGAGCTGGTGACCGAGCTGGTCGGCGCGAAACCCGCGATCCGCCGCGGAACCGAACCGGACCGGATCCTCCCCCAGCTACGCGCCGCCGGCCTGGATCCCGAGGGACCTGACGACGGCGATCCCCTGATACACCCCCATGTCGGGATCTTGCGTCTCGTCGGTCAGATCACCGGCTTCCTGCCCGACCTCACCGGCGGCCCGCTGGCGAGTGCCCACCTCGAACCATGGTTCAACGCGACCGAACCCTCGGCCGTCCACCGCCTCTCGCACGAGGAACTCGCCGACGCCCTGACCGCCGTCCCCGCCTCCCTGCGCCGCACCATCGCCGTACGGGAGGTCCGCCGCCTGACCGAACTGCTCGACGTCGCCCATCACCGGGACGTGTCCGAAGCCCTGGATACGGCCGAACGCGAAGGAAGCGTGGCCGTACCCGCCGGCTCCGCCCTGGGCCACCGCGTACGCGACTGGCTGATGAACGGAAGACGCGCCCACCACGTACTGACCGACCCCACCGAACGCCACCGCATGACCGAAGAAGAGAGAATCCAAGCCACCCGCCTGTGGTGTCTGGCCGGAGCACTACGCGGCGCACTACGGTCCGACTCTCCCGCAGGCGCGTTCGAGGCATTACGCCCACTCATCGTCGACGTCTTCGACTGGGCCGACGACGCCTCCCACCGCGCCACGCTCCTAAGAGAACTCCACACCCACTGACCCGCGCCAGGAAGCGCTTAGCGACAGCTCACTCGCCGCCCTCTATGACGGCAACCTGCACACAGTCGCCCCCCTGGTTGCCGCTGCGGGTGCTCTTGCGCCACACCGGCGCGCTCACGCTGACTCGCTGCTCTCCGTGACGGCGACCTCGACACAGTCACCCTCCTGGTTGCCGCTGCGGGTGCTCTTGCGCCACTCGGGAGTGCTCATCCCATTGCCTCCATGTACTGCTTGATTAATACACGAGACTGATCTTCAGGCAACGCTTTTTGCCCAATTCGGTCATACCGAAGAACGTACGACTGGACTTCCGTGGGGGAAAGCACAAGCCTTCCGCCACCGGTCGCCTCGGTGAATGCCACATCCCCCGAGGGTCCCGTCATCACTTTGAAACTTCCGTTCATGCCGTAATGGGCTCCTGCCACCTTCGGCACGACGCGTATCCCGACGTCCGGCCGCTCCGACACCTCGAGCAGATGAGCGAGTTGCTCACGCATCAGATCCGAACCTCCGACGGGCCAGTCGAGTATGTTCTCCGTCAGTAACACCCATAGTACGGGCGGGGTTTCGCGGGTCAAGATCTCCTGACGGGCCATACGCCTCGCGACTATCTCATCGGTATTCGAGACACCGCTTGCTGCGACCAGCGCGTGCGCGTACTCCCTGAGCTGGAGCAACCCGGGCACGACTTGAGTCTCGTAAACCTTGATGACCAGGGCCTCGGACTCGATGCCGAGATGCTGCTTGAGCCAGCTCGGATCGTGGCCGAGGCGGGCGTACCAGAGCAGCGTGGTGAAGTGGCCGCCGGTCTCCCAGCGGGCGTCCAGGATCTCCATCTGGCGTTCCGTTGGCTTGGCCTCGTTGTTCTCCAGGCGGGAAATGGTGGATCTTCCGCAGTTGAGCAGGCGGGCCACGGCGTCGCCGGACAGGCCGCGCTGCAGGCGGTAGTAGCGCAGGTCATGGGCCAGCCAGGCCCACATCGATGACTTCGGGTCCGGGGATGGCTTGGGGAGCACGGCGCACCTCCGTGATGTCCATAATCTTCCAGGTCTTGAGTGGAACGGCGACAGATTAACCCGCCCCATGCATTCTTGTTCGCAGTTCTGGACGAAAAAGCGAACGGCGAGGAGGGCGGCGGATTGCACGCGGCACCGGATACGAAAACCTGCGGCGAAGAGTGTTCATCGCCGCAGGACATGGCGGAGAGCCGCACGTATCGGCTTCCGCTTCCTCCTCATCCGATCGCGGCCGAGCAGGCGCGCGTATTGATGAAGATAGCGCTCGCTGATTGGAAGATAAACGACATTATCGACAACGCCCTCATTATTGTCGCCGAGCTAGTCACGAATGCCGTGAAACTCGGTGACGTCTTTCACCTCAGCCTGTCCCGCCAGGGCGACACCGCCCTCATCGAGGTCACCGATCGCAGCGAGGCCTCCCCCGACCGCCGGCGGCGGTCCCTCGACCGGGTCGACGGACGCGGGCTGCTCCTGGTGGAGGCGTGCTCCCGCGACTGGGGCTGGCGCCTGGAAGAGCCCGGCGGCAAGACCGTGTGGGCCCTGGTCGAGGGCCCCGACACCGGTGCGGCGCCGCCGTGCGGCCCGCGGATGTGAGTTACCCGTGAACGTCCGACGGAAAGAGATCATGCGAGACCAGGATGACCTGCTGAAACCACGGGAGGTGGCGGAGATCTTCGGCGTCCGTACGACGACGATCGCCCGCTGGGCGCGAGAGGGAAGGCTGACACCGTTGCGTACGCCGGGCGGCCACCGCCGGTACAGCCGCGCGGCGATCCGCGACGTGCTGGAGCGATCGGCGCCCGAAGAGACCGACCAGCTGATGGCCGAGGACGCCGCCCGCCTGTACGCCCAGGGATGGAGCATCCGGCAGGTCGCGGAACGCTTCGAGTGCAGCTACGGCACCATGCGCCGCATTCTCCGCGAACGCGTACCCCTGCGAAAACGCGGCCATGTCGACTCCCCCACTCCCCGCGAAAGGTCGTGAGCCGGCCGCGACAATGACCCACATGCGCATCCGTACGGTCCGCGAGGCCGAGCTGCCGGTCCTGCGCGCGATCGAGCGGGCGGCCGGCGAGTGCTTCCGCGACGTCGGCATGCCCGAGATCACCGACGACGAGCCGCTCCCGGTCGAAGTCCTCGCGGCCTACCGCCGGAACGGCCACGCATGGGTCGCGACGGACGCGACCGACCGGCCCATCGCGTACCTGATCGCCGAGGTGATCGACGGCGCGATGCACGTCGAGCAGGTCTCGGTGCACCCGTCCGCCGCGCGACGCGGCATCGGCCGGACCCTGCTCGACCACGTCGCGGACGTCGCGACGAAAGACGGCCTGCCCGCCCTGACACTGACGACCTTCGCCGAGGTGCCGTGGAACGCCCCGTACTACGAAAAGTGCGGATTCCAACGGCTGGACGACACGAAACTGACACCCGGCCTACGAGAAATCCGCCGACGAGAGGCCGCACACGGCCTGGACCGCTGGCCACGCGTCTGCATGCGCCGCGACCTGAAAACCTGAAGGGACGCTCCGACCCCAGCCGGTGGGGGGCGTGGGGGGGCGGAGCCCCTCACATCGGGGGTTCCAGGGGGTCGCCCCCCTGGACCAACACTGTCGGTGGGGTGCGGCAGACTGCGTCCCGAGGTGAGGACGATGACGGAGATAACACTCGAGCCGTGGGCCGAGGACGACCTTGATCTGCTGCGACGGCTCAACACGCCGGAGATCTGGGCCCACCTGGGCGGCCCGGAGACCGAGGAGAAGGTCGTGGAGCGCCACAGGCGTTACCTCGACCTCGGCGAGCCGGGGCGCATGTTCACCGTGGTCCTGCCGGGCGGCGTCAAGGCCGGCACGATCGGCTACTGGGAGCGCGAGTGGCAGGGCGAGACGGTGTACGAGACGGGGTGGAACGTCCTGCCGGAGCACCAGGGACGCGGTATCGCCAGGGCCGCGGCCTTGGCGATCATCGAGGAGGCCCGCGCGGAGGGGCGCCGTCGTCGCCTCCACGCGTACCCGTCCGTCGACAATCCGGCGTCCAACGCCATCTGCCGTAAGGCGGGCTTCACGTTCGCCGGCGAACACGACTTCGAGTTCCCCAAGGGCCATTTCATGCGCTGCAACGACTGGCGCCACGACCTCTGACCGTCTTGGGCGGCGTCGACGCACCGTGGTGGAGCGGAGGGTGACAGGGAGCGCCCCCTCGGCATCACGGCGTCAAGACGAGACGGCCTCTCAGGCCGCCCTTCTCCAAGCGCCGGTGGGCCTCGGCGACCTGTTCCAACGGCAGGGTTCCGGCGACTCTCAGCGTGAGGGTGCCCGCCTCGGCCAGGGCGGCCAGGTCGCGCAGGCGTTCGCCGTCCGCGTGGATCCAGTGGTTGAAGACACGGATGCCGCGCAGCGGCGGCGGTGCCGCACCGCCGACCACCGCGGCGAACGCCCCGCCCGATCGCACCGCGTCGAGGGCGGCCACGCCGACCGATGCGGCGTCCAGGGCCGCGTCTACGCCGCCGGGCTCCAGGGCACGGACCGCCTCGCCCAGCCGCGCGGTGCGCGGGACGAACTCCGCCGCGCCCAGTTCCCGTACCAGCGTCTCGTCGGCGGGTGCGGCGACGGCCGTCACCCGGAGTCCGCGTGCGGCGGCGAGTTGCACCGCGTAACCGCCGACGGCCCCGGCCGCGCCGGTCACCAGCAGCGTGCCGCCGGGCGACAGGCCGAGCCGGTCGAGCGCCTGGACGGCGGTGAGGCCGTTCAACGGCAGCGTCGCGGCCTCGACCGGCGACGTGCCGGCGGGCGCGGCGGCGACGGCGTCCGCGTCGAGGACGACCTGGTCGGCCTGCGTACCGAGCGGCACGTCGAGCCGGTCGGACAGGCCGATCACCCGGTCCCCGGCGCGCAGCCCCGTGACGCCCGGCCCGGTCCGCTCGACGACGCCCGCCACGTCCCAGCCGATGCCGGTCACCTCGCGTGGCGGCATCAGGCCCGCCCCGGCGAGCGCGCCTGAACGGGTGGCCACGTCCACCGGGTTGACCGTCGCGGCCTCGACCCGGATCAGTACCTGGCCCCGCGCCGGGACCGGGACCGGGACGTCGGTGAGCCGCAGTTCCTCCGGTCCGCCGAAACCGCGAATGACGACCGCTCGCATGAGATCTCCCTACGTTCGAAGAGGCTTCGGAACGACTCTAAGGAGAGCTACTCTCTGATGGAGAGTACGCACTTCGAGGTGCGTACCGTACGCCGAGGAGAGCCATGGCCACCCGCACCGCCGCCCAGCGACGCCAGGACGCGCGTGTCGCGTACGACGCCTACCTCGCGACGTGCCCGGCCCGGACGCTGCTCGACCGGATCAGCGACAAGTGGGTGAGCCTCCTCCTCAACGCGCTCGCCGGCGGTCCGCAGCGCTACAGCGACCTGTCCCGCACCGTCGCCGGCGTCAGCCAGAAGATGCTGACCCAGACCCTGCGGAGCCTCGAACGCGACGGCCTGGTCTCCCGTACGGTCACCCCCTCGGTCCCCGTACGGGTCGACTACGAACTCACCCCGCTCGGCGTCAGCCTGCTGCCCGTGATGCGGGCCATCAAGGACTGGGCGGAGACGCACATCGAGGAGGTCGCCGCCGCCCAGGGGGCCTACGACGCACAAGTAAATGCCCAGGAACGTCATTCGTAATATGCGAGTGCAAAGGGGGTGGTCGCCAGCGGTAGGCGGGTACGACTGCCATCGCCGACAGCGCACTGACACCATCAGGAGGACGCATGCTCGATCGCAGTGCGCTCTACGCCATGGTCTTCCTGCTGCCGGCCGTGGCCTGCCTGACGGCCGCGCCTGAGAGCCGGGCGTCGACCCGCGCCGGGCTCGCCATGTACTGGGGAGGCGGCGACCAGCACAACGGTAATGGCAGCCACAACAGAGTCTCCGCTCCCTTCAACAGCCCCAACTTCATCCGCGGAGCCCAGACCATCATCAACGCGAACTCCGGCGGCGCGACGGTGACCCAGACGCAGCTGTGCAAGCGAAGGGTCCGCTGCCGGCTCTCGGAGAAGTCGCACCTGGTCATCAGATAGCCGGGGTTCGCAGCTCGGCGAGGACCCGAGCCGTGGGTCCCGAGCGTTCCAGCATGTCCAGGTCGCGCAGTTGGCGGCGGTTTTCCTTCTCCACCAGCGGATCGCTCTCCGCGAGGGCGTCCTTCCGCCGTGAGAGGGCCTCGGCCAGTGCGGCGTCTCGGCCGTACCGCAGGCAGTGCAGCGTTTCGGTGACCCGGCCGTGGACGGCGACATGACAGGCAGCGGCCGCGGCCCAGGCGGCGTGCACGGCGTTCTCCGCCAGCGGGGTGGCGGCGCCGTTCACCACCCGCCACGCCTCCCACGCCCTCGTCCCGGCGAGGGCGAACCCGAAGTCCGCGGCGACGAACGCCTGTTCCATGCAGGCCACGCCCACGGTGACGACGTCCAGGGCGGCCCCGTGCTCCAACCGATCCCACACGCCGTCGAGAGCGCTCCGCAGCACCGCCGGATCACCCTGCCCGGTCTCCTCGTGAAACCGCCGGAAGTACGGCAGGAGCCGACCGGCCACTGACGCCGCGAGAGCCGCCCGAGCCGCGAGGGAAAGACCGCCGAGACGGTCGCCGACCTGCCTTCCGTCCACGACGCCAACCTATGGCGGCCGCCCCGTCGCCGGTCAGGCGTGTCGGGTCGGGCGGTAGGTCAGGATCTGCGTGTGGCCGTCGAAGGTCCGGGCCGAGAGCAGTTCGAGGTCGAAGTCGTCCGCGCCGTCGAAGATCCGGTCCACGCCGGTCGTCCCGGAGATCACGGGGAAGACCGTCACCTCGATGGTGTCGATCAGGCCGGCGTTCAGCAGCGCCCGGTTGAGCGTCAGGCTGCCGTGGGAACGCAGCGGCACGTCGGATTCGGCCTTGAGCCGCCTGACCACCTCGACGGGATCGCCGGACTCGATGGTCGTGTCCGGCCAGTCGAGCGGCTCGGTCAGCCGGCGGGACAGCACCGTGACCGGAGAGTCGAACATGCGCGTGATCCACCCGTCGAACAGGCCGCGGTCGAAGCCCGGGCTGAGGAACGGCGCGTTCGAGGAGTAGGTCTTGGCCCCGAGCACCATGCGCAGCGGGTCGCGGTAGGCGGCGGCGCGATACGCGAGGAATTCGGGCCCCTGCTTGCTCCAGTAGCCGCCCCAGTCGCCGTCGTGGTCGGCGAACCCGTCGAGCGTGGAGAAGACGTCGAAGGTGTACGTGGCGGTCATGGTGTCTCCTCATGAGAAGCCGGTCACGCCGCGCCCTGCGGCGGCCTCACCCCTGCTACGAACACCACCGCCCCAACCCGACACACTTCCCGGATCTCTTCCAAACCTCTCCGCGGAGGAGGGACGCTGAGACCTCAGCCCGTGGGGGGCGTGGGGGGCGGAGCCCCTCACATCGGGGGTTCCAGGGGGTCGCCCCCCTGGACCAGCACCGCCAAAACAGATGATTCCGAGATGCACGCTTCGCGTCCGGTTACGCTCGGAGCGTGACGATGGGGAGTGAGCGACTCGTCGGTGGGAAGTACCGGCTGATCGAGGTCCTCGGGGAAGGTGCCATCGGAGTCGTCTGGCGGGCGCACGACGAGTCACTCGGCCGTGATGTGGCCGTCAAGGAGATCCGGCTTCCGGCCGGTCTGGACGTCGAGCAGGTCGGGGCGCTGCGGGCGCGCACCCTTCGGGAGGCACGCGCCGCCGCGCGGCTGAGTCATCCCGGCATCGTCACCGTGCACGAGGTCGTCCGTGACGACGGCCGGCCGTGGATCGTCATGGAGCTGGTCCACGGCCGTACGCTCGCGCGGGTGCTGAAGGAGGACGGGCCGCTGCCGCCTTCGCGGGTGGCGGAGATCGGCGCGCAGATCCTGACCGCGTTACGCGCGGCGCACGCCGCCGGTGTCGTGCACCGTGACGTCAAGCCGAGCAACGTCATCCTGGACGGCGACCGTACGGTGCTGACCGACTTCGGCGTCGCCTCGCTCGACGGCGGCACCGTCCTCACCGAGACCGGGGCCATGCTCGGCACGCCGTCCTACATGGCGCCCGAGCAGGCGCGCGGCGCTGAGGCCACGCCGGCGTCGGACCTGTGGTCGCTGGGCGCGACGATGTACGCGGCGGTCGAGGGGCAGCCGCCGTTCGACGGGGAGACGGTCGCCACCGTCCTCGTCTCGCTGCTGACCACCGACCCGCCGGCGCCGGGCCGGGCCGGGCCGCTGGCCCCCGTCATCGCGGGGCTGCTCGCCAAGGAGCCGAGCATGCGCATGCCCGCCGACGTCCTCGCGGCGCACCTCTCCCGCCTCACCGGCGGCGAGCCCGAACCCGCCGAGCCGCCGCCCCCGGAGGCGGAGGAGGAGACGGCGCCGCCACGACGCCGCCGCTCGCGTACGCCGCTCCTGCTCGCCCTCCTGTTGACGCTCGCCCTGGGCGTCGCCGCCGCCGCGATCTGGCTGCCCCGGCGTCCCCCGCACCGGGCGCCGGCGGCCGCGCCCGCCCCGCCGGTCGTGCACCTCGGCATCCATTTCCCGTCCACCCGGCTGAAGTCGGACACGAACATCTTCTCGGTGGCGTTCAGCCCGGACGGCAGGAGACTCGCCTGCGCCGGGTCGGACACGACGGTCCGCCTGTGGGACGTGGCGCGGCGCGTCGAGCTGGCACAGTTACCGGGCCACACGGCGCCGATCGAGGGCGTGCGGTTCAGCCCCGACGGCCGGCTGCTGGCCACGGCCGGCGACGACCGGACGGTACGTCTCTGGGACCTGTCCTCCGACCGGCAGCTCGCGGTGCTGTCCGGGCACCGTTCCGAGGTCTGGTCGGTCGACTTCAGCCCCGACGGACGTTATCTGGCCAGCGGTTCCCGTGACCACACCATCCGTGTCTGGGACGTCCGGACGCGCCGGACCGTACGCGTCCTCCGCGACGACCGCGGCGCGGTGACCTCGGTGCGGTTCAGCCCGGACGGGTCCCTGCTGGCCGCGGGCGGGCTGGACCACACCGTACGGCTGTGGAACACCGCGTCGTGGGCTCAGGCCGCGGTGCTCGACGGGCACGCCGCGCCGGTGCACGCGATCGCCTTCAGCCGTGACGGGAGGATGCTGGCCAGCGGCGGGGAGGACGAGAAGGTCCTGCTCTGGAACGTACGGACCCACCTGGGCATGGGCGTGTTCACCGGGCACCGGGGCGTGGTGGACGCCGTCGCGATCAGCCCGGACGGCCGGACGCTCGCGAGCGCCGGCCAGGACCACAAGGTCCTCCTGAACGGCATCCTCACCAACACGCGGCTCGGGGTCCTCGACGGCCATCAGGGCCGGATCGACGCGCTCGCGTTCAGCCCGGACGGCCGCACCCTGGTCACGGGCGCGGAGGACCGGAGCATCCGGCTGTGGGACCTGACCCGGTAGGAGGGTCCGCCGTCAGGCGAGGGCGGCCGAGCGCGGTTGCCGCCCTCGCCTCGACGGAGGGCAACGAGATACCCCGCCGTTCGCGGCGAGGTCCCCGTGCCACGTGTGGGTCACTTGCTGGGTTCGGGGGTCTTGCAGGAGATCTTCGGGTTCACGCCGACGTAGTTGAGCGGGCCCGCGATGATCGTGACGAGGAGCGTGCCGGCCTGGGAGCAGTTACTCGGGCCGCGACTGTAGTAGTGCCGTTGACCGGCGGCGATGGCGCCGATGATAAGCCAGATGAGGACCACGGCTGTCGTGACTCTCATGAATACCTCCAAGGTCATGGTCGCCGCCTTGATACCCAAAAATTTGCGAAATAGGACACTTGTACTTGCGAATCGTGGACACATCGATCTGCCGGGTGCTCGAGGGCTCGATCACGCTGGTCGCGGGCAAGCGACACGAGAGAGAGCACCATGCGCGGAGGCATCACCTACGACACCGGGTTCCGCCCGGGAGGCCGGCTGTCACGTGAGCGGTTCGACCACGAGACCGTACGGCGCGAGATGCGCGTCATCGCCGACCGGCTGCACTGCGACGCCGTACGGATCACCGGCGACGACGCCGGGCGGCTGGCCGTCGCCGGACGGTACGCGGCCGAGGCCGGGCTGGAGGTCTGGTTCTCGCCGTTCCCCTGCGACCTGACGCCCGAGCCGATGCTGCGCCTGTTCGAGGAGTGCGCCGGGCACGCGGAGGACCTGCGGCGCGGGGACGCGGAGGTCGTCTTCGTCACCGGCTGCGAGCTGAGCCTGTTCGCGGCGGGCTTCCTGCCCGGCGAGGACGTCTTCCAGCGGATCCAGGGCGTCATGTCGGGCGACCCGGAGGTCGTGGCCGCCTTCCCCGCCCTCGTACGGGAGGTGAACGGCTTCCTCGCCGAGGCGGCCGGCACCGTGCGGCGGCGGTTCGGCGGGAAGGTCACCTACGCGTCGGGCCTGTGGGAGGACGTCGACTGGACGCCGTTCGACATCGTCTCCGTCGACGCGTACCGGGACGAGTCGAACGCCGCCGGGTTCCGCGCCGACCTGCGCCGGCGGTTCGCGTACGGCAGGCCGGTCGTGGTCAGCGAGTTCGGCTGCTGCGCGTTCCGCGGCGCGGCCGGCCGCGGCGGCACCGGCTGGATGATCGCCGACCGCCGGTCCTCCCGCATCAACGGCGACTACGTGCGAGACGAGGGAGAACAGGTCTCCTACCTGCGCGAACTGCTGGAGATCTTCGAGGAGGAAGGCGTGGACGGCGCCTTCTGGTTCACCTTCGCCGGGTACGGCCTGCCGCACCGGGCGGACCCGCGCGAGGACCTCGACCTCGCCTCGTACGGGGTGGTGAAGTTCCTCGACGAAACCCGGTGGGAGCCGAAGGAGGTCTTCCACGCCCTCGCCGCCGCGTACGCCCGCTGATCCACCGATAGATTGCGGGCAGTCGTCGGCTCTGGTGAGGAAGTGTCTTGCGGAACGATCACCCGATCATCGAGGCGGCGGCGGCCGGTGACACGGACCGGCTGGCGGAGCTGCTGGACGCCGACCCGGAGTCGGTGAACGTCCGGGGCTGGATGGACATCACCCCGCTGATCGCGGCCACGTGGCGAGCCGATTCCGCGCCGGCGGTCCGGCTGCTGCTCGAACGCGGCGCGGATCCGCTCGCCGCCCGGACGAACGGCGACACGGCGCTGCACTGGGCGGCCGGTGGCGAGGTGGCGGAGCTCCTCGCCGAGGCCGCCGGGCCGCGCGGGCTGGCGGCGCGATACCTGTTCCGCCAGACGCCGCTGCACATCGCGGTCGAGAACGACCGCCTGGACGTGGTGCGGGCCTTCCTCGCCGCGGGCGCCGACCCCGCCGCGCTCGATTCGCGCGGCGGAACACCGCTGGACATGGCCGGCGACCCGCGCGTCGCACGGCTGCTGGTCGAGGCCGGAGCTCCGCACCGGACCGGCGGGCCGGGCCTGCCGCTGCACGACGCCGCCCGGCGGGCCGCCTCCGACGAGGACTGGGTGCCGGTGGTCGAGCTGCTGCTCGAACGCGGCGCCGATCCGGGACTGCGCGACCCGTTCGGCGCGCTGGCCTCGGACCTGACCGGTCCGGGTGAGCTGCGAGAACGACTGGTCGCCATGGTGGAAGCGTCCGGGCGCCCGGTGGAACTGACGTTGGACGAGGCCGCGGTGAGCCCGCAGGGGCGTGTCGCGGTCCACCCGGATCGGCCGGAGGCGCTGACCACCGCGTTCTCCGGCGCGGTGCTCGTACGGTGGCGGCTGGCACCGTCGATCGCGCCGGTCGAGGTCATCCGGGTGGGCGGGCGCAGGCCCGTCCGCGGCCCGTACGGCGGGGGCACGGCGCTGGCCTTCTCCGACGGCGACTCGGTGTGGTCGCGGGACTGGGCCGACCTCCGGCGCTCTCGTGAGCTCCCCTTGGAGGCGCTCCCGGACGACATGTACGGCACGCCGGTGCCGTCCCCCGACGGGCGGTATCTGGTCGTCCCCGCGTCTGAGTGCGTGCGCCTGATCGACCTTGGTCGCGGCGAGGCGGTCTGCGAGCCGGCCGGCTTCGGCGACTGGAGCGTGGTGCCGCGGTTCAGCCCCGACGGGACGGTGCTCGCGGTCGGCAACTCCATGCAGGGCACGTGGTGGCCGACCGTGCTCGACGTCGGCGACGACGGGAACCTACGGAAACGCTACGAGCGCACGACCGGGCTCCCCACCGGGAAATGCCCCGAGATCGTCACCGACGTCGCCTTCGCCCCGGACGGGCGCAGGTTCGCGACCTGGGTCCGTCCCGACCACGGCCGGCGCGGACCTCGCGGGCTCGTCGCCGTTATCTGGACGCGGTCCGGCGAACCCGCCTGGGACCTGCGCATCGACGACGACATCGCGCCGGGTCAGGCCGCGTCGGCGTCACTGTGCTTCACTCCCGACGGCGCGTGGCTGGCCGTCGGCCTGGACTCGGGCGTCGTGTGGCTGGACGCCGAGACCGGCCGGGCCGCGGGCCGGGACGACACGACCGGCGCGGTGAACGCCCTGGCGGCCCGTGACGGCGTCGGCGTGCTCGCCGCCACCGAGCGCGGCCTGCGCCGCGTCGATCCCCCGGCCCGTAGCGCCTGAGCCCGGACGATACTGGCTGGTGTTCATCAGGCTCGTCGGAGGGTGACATGCTCGAACGCGTCGACCTGGGTGAGGTCGAGTACGAGGACGCACGGCAGCGGATGGCGGGATGGGTGAAGGAGCGCCGTGAGGGTCTCGCCGGAGACCGGCTGTTCCTGCTGAGCCATCCGCCGATCGTGACGTACGGCCCGCGCACGTCCGCCGCCGATCTCCCCGCCGACCTGGGGATACGCACGGTGGAGGTGGACCGGGGCGGGTTCGCGACCTACCACGGTCCCGGGCAGCTCGTCGGTTATCTCGTGGCGGACATCGG
This sequence comes from Actinoallomurus iriomotensis, assembly GCF_030269445.1. Taxonomy (GTDB): domain Bacteria; phylum Actinomycetota; class Actinomycetes; order Streptosporangiales; family Streptosporangiaceae; genus Actinoallomurus; species Actinoallomurus iriomotensis. Next base: position 330,114 of record NZ_BSTJ01000007.1, on the reverse strand, counting down.
CCGGCACGGGCCGGTCGACATCGTCCGCTGGATGGAGAACGGCCTCATCGAGGCGCTGGGCCGCCTGGGCTTCCCCGCGCTCCGCCGCGACACTCCGCCGGGTTCCACCAGCCTGGCCGGCGTCTGGACCCCGGACCATCACAAGGTCGCCTCGATCGGCATGCGGATCCGCCAGGGCGTCACCAGCCACGGCTTCGCCCTCAACGTCGACCCGGACATGAGCGCCTTCGACCGCTTCACGGTCTGCGGCCTGCACGACGTGACCATGACGTCCCTGCGCCGCGTCGCCGACGCACGCGGCCTGCCGACGCCGTCGCACGCCGAGGTCCGCGACACCGTCGCGGACGCCTTGATCGGCGGCTCCACCGCCTGGAGCCGCTGAGTCGACCGCGCGTTACCAAAATCGTTGAAGCGTGCCGATGCGGCCGATCCTCCCTGATACTTTCCGGCTCGAATTCAGACGTTGTCATCAGGCGGGGGTGCACACGCATGCGGAAGAGGCTTTCGGCGCTGGCGGCGGCCGGGTCGGCGATGGTCGTACTGGCATCCGGATCGGCTGCCACGGCCGCGGCGGAGAATTACGGCGACTACTCGCGCATGTTCTCTCGCTCCGCGGGCCAGTACTGGTCCGGCAGCCAGGTCGGGGGCCAGTGGGCCTGGAGCCCGCAGGACTCATCGACGAGCGACATCTCCTGGGGAGACCCCGCGCAGTGGCCGCCCGCCTACGCGGAGCGCTTCGTCCGCCGCGGCGACTGGGTGGAGCTGGAGGGGTACTCCGGCGGCCAGGGCAAGCCGGTCACCCAGGTGCAGCGCGTCACGTCGGAAAAGATCGGCGACGCCGGCTGCGGAAACATGACGGATCTGCCTTCCGACGGCGGCCGTCAGCACTACGTGCGGTGGACCATTCCGTCCGCCGGCTACTGCCTGGACGCGTCCGGCACCATAACGTCCCCGGCCGCCGGCACGGTCGTCCACTTCCGCCACAGGCAGCGGTGGACCGCGCCGGCGTCCTGCTCCAACGCCTACTTCACCGGCCGGACCTGCCTCAGCCAGCACGAGCAGTGGTGGGACGACAACGGCCACGCCTACAGCCTGCGGATCGACCGCACCCAGTACATCGCCCGCGGCCTCGGCATGGCCTTCGCGATCCGTCAGACCGTCCCGAGCACCTGGGCCGCGGACGGCCGCTACTACTGGTCCTGGTAGGGAGGCGAACCGCGTCCCGGAGGGGAGCGCGACGTCGTTCACTCGGCGTGGCCGACCGAGCCGCCGTCCGCTGCCGGCACGAAGCGAGGGAGCCGGGCCGGGTTGATGTTGGCGAGTTCGTCGAAGGTGGCCCGTTCGTAGGACTTGGCCCAGGCGAGGTCCGCATCGGACAGTTGGCCGGCGGCCAGGCCGGTGATCAACCGCTCGCCGTATTCGGTGTGGTCGTGCGAGGTCAGGACGAGCAGTTCCGGGAGTTCCCGGCGCAGCCACTGGATGCGGCGGATCGAGTCGACATAGCGCGTCTCGCCGCCGGTCTGGATGGCGCGCACCTGGTCGACCGCGAGGTGCCGGATGGTGTACATCGCGTCGCCGGTCAGGAGGAACCGGTGGTCGACCAGCACGCTCGTGCTGCCGGGGCTGTGCCCCGGGGTGGGCAGAGCGATGACACTGCCGTCGCCGAACACGTCCGCTGAACCGGCGAAACCGCCGAGGGCCGGGCCGGTGAATTCGAGTGGGCGCCAGTCGGTGATCGCCGCGATCGACGGCGGGTAGGCCAGTGGCACGAGGCCGAACACCTTGTCCTCGCGCGCCGCGTACTCGGCCGCGCCCAGGTAGGCCGGGGCGTGCGCGAACAGGTTGAGCGCGCCGACGTGGTCCTCGTGGAAATGCGTGATGAACACCGCGCGGATGTCCTCCGGGCGGTGGCCGAGCCGCGCGAGCCGGGTCGGCATCGTCTCCTCGGCCGGCAGGTCGTACTCGTCGGCGTCCATCACGTGCTCCATGATCGAACCGCGGTAGTAGTCGGTGTGCGCGGCCTGCGCCGGGCTGATCCCGGTGTCCACCAGAAGCGGGCCGACGGTCGGGTGCTCAAGCAGGTAGGCGTGGATCGGCACCCAGATGAAGTGGTCCTTGTCGGCGGCGAACTCGCTGACGGAGAACCCTTGCAGGCCACCGTAGAACTGGCCGAACGGGACCTTGGTGCGACCGATGCGCAGCGGGTGGATGTTCATGACCGACTCCCCTCCGATACGTCGGAACGGGTCCGTTCCGACGCTTCCCGGCGAAGCGTAGTGAGGAGAACGATGGAACGCAACCGTTCCGTCGTGGATATACTGCGCGGCATGCCGCACAAGCGCGAGCCGGCCGGCGCCGCCGTGCTCCAGGAGTCCGTCACCAGCGCGATCACGACCGCGATGTTCGACGAGTTGGCCGAGACCGGATATGCCCGCATGTCCGTCGACGCGGTGGCTCGGCGGGCCGGCGTCGGCAAGGCCGCCATATACCGCCGCTGGCCGTCCAAGCAGGCCATGTTGCTCGACCTGCTCGAGGCGGCGGTGCGCCGGAACGTGCCAGATGTGCCGGATTCGGGGTCTCTGGCCGGCGATGTGCGCGGCTTCCTGGATGTGATCGTCGCGCAGGCCGGTGATCCGTGGGTCAGACGGATCGCGCTGGACATGATGGCCGAGACCACGCGCAGTCCCGAACTCGGCACCGCGCTCCGCGAGGCGGTGGCCGGACCACGTCGTGCCGCTGCCGCCGCCGTTCTGCGCCGGGGGGTCGAACGCGGCGAACTGCCCGCCGACATCGACCACGAGCTCGGCCTCGACCTGCTGATCTCGCCCTTGCTGGTGCGCCTTCTGCTGGACGAGGGACCGGTCGACGACGCCTACCTGAGCCGGCTGACCACGGTCATCGTGGCCGGCCTCGGCTCAGCGTGATCGCTACCGGCGTGAAGACCACGGGCTGACGCGGTCCTCGACCTCTCCGCCCTGCCTGAAACGCGACGGGCGACCGCCGTCGACGGCGGTCGCCCGTGAGTCAGACCGGAGGTCGGCCGGTCAGGTGCCGGATCAGTGGCCCAGCCACACGTCGTGGGCTTCCTCGTCCTTGCCGTTCAGCACCACGGAGGAGGCGACCGGCGGGTAGCCGGAGGCCGTGATCGTGTACTGGCCGCTGGTCAGGTCGCCGAAGGTGTACGTGCCGTCCGGGCCGGTGGTCGTGACGCCCACGACGTTGCCCTGGGCGTCCACCAGCGTGACCCGGGCGTCCGGCAGCGGGCCGCGGCCCTCCGCCTGGATCGTGCCGCCGATGCGGGCGCCCGCGGGGAGTTCGATCTCCTTGTGGGTGCGCGCGCCGTTCAGCTCGACCGGGATCGCGGTCGGGCGGTGCGTCGCCGCGCTGACCGCCAGGGTGTAGGCACCGGAGGGCAGGCCGGAGAAGGCGTACTGGCCGTCGGCGCCCGTGGTGCCGGTCGTCACGACCTCGCCGTACAGGTCGGTCACGACCACCCGGGCGTCCGGGACCGGTTCGCCGTGGGCGTCGCGGACCAGGCCGGTCAGTCCCGCCGAGCCCGCGAGGACCGGGTGGAACTCCACCGGCCGGTCGCCGACCACCAGCGTGCTCGCCTGCGGCTCGTGGCCCTCCGACGACGCGACCAGGACGTACGTCCCCGCGCCCGGCGTGGTCAGCTCGTACCGGCCGTCCGCCCCCGCGGACGTGCGGCCGAGCTGGTGGCCCTGGATGTCGATCAGCGTGAGCACCGCCCGGGTCGCCGGGGCGCCCTCGGGGCTGCCGACGAAACCGTGGATCACGCTGCCGCGCGGCGGCACAGGGTCGACGACGGTCGGGGCCGCGTGACGACCCACGCCTTGAGCGGGCCCGGCGACCGACGCGGCCGGGGCCGTCGGCGCGGCCGACACCGCCGCCGGAGCCGCCGAGGCGGCGGGGGCGGCCGCCGGGCCGCTTCCGCGCAGCGGCACCTCGCGGATCAGCCAGGCGACCAGGAACCCGGCGAACGCCAGCACGGCCCCGCCGACGACCACTCCGTGCACGCCGTTAGTGACGCCCAGCTCGAACGCGTCGCGCACCATCTGCGGCAGCTTGTGCAGGGCCGCGGGGGTCACGTGGACGCCGCCGTCGGTCAGCGAGCCGCCGGCCTTGGAGCCGAGGTGCTCGGACAGGGTGTCCTGGAGGCGGTTGGTGTAGATCGAGCCGAGCAGCGCGACGCCGAGCGAGCCGCCGATCGTGCGGAAGAGGGTGACCGAGCCGCTGGCCGCGCCCATGTCACGCAGTTCGACGCTGTTCTGGGTGACCAGCATCGTGTTCTGCATGATGAAGCCCATGCCCAGGCCGACGCCGAGGGTCAGCGCGGAGCTCGCCGCCGTGCTGGTGTCCACCTTCAGCATGAGGAGGATGAGCATGCCGGCGGTCAGGATCGCGCCGCCGATGATCGGGTAGATGCGGTAGCGGCCGTTGCGGGTGATGAGCTGGCCGGTGGTCAGCATCACGATGAGCATGCCGAACATCAGCGGCAGGAGCAGCAGGCCGCTCGCCGTGGCCGAGGCGCCCTGGACGTACTGCATGTACTGCGGGAGGAAGTTGACCGCGCCGAACATCGCGGCGCCGACCAGGAAGCTGAGGATCTGCGCGACGCTGAAGTTGCGGCTGCGGAACAGGCGGGGCGGCAGGATCGGCTCCGACACCTTGCTCTCGGCGTACACGAAGAGCACCAGCGTCACGACGGCGACGATCGCCAGCACGATGATCTGCCAGGACAGCCAGGGGTACTCCGTGCCGCCCCAGCTCGCGACCAGGGTGAGCGAGACGACGCCGACGGTCAGCAGGAACGCCCCGATGAAGTCGATCTTGGCCTTGACGTGCTGGGTGTGCAGGCGCATGCCCAGGCCGGTCACCAGCAGCGCGGCGGCGCCCAGCGGCAGGTTCACGTAGAACGCCCAGCGCCAGCTGGCGTGGTCGGTCAGGAAGCCGCCGAGCAGCGGTCCGCCGACGAACGCCACCGGCATCATGCCGCCGATCAGCGCCTGGAAGCGGCCGCGTTCGCGCGGCGGGACCAGGTCACCGATGATCGCCATCGCGCCGACCATCAGACCGCCGGCGCCCAGACCCTGCAGCGCGCGGAAGCCGATGAGCTGGTCCATGTTCTGCGACATGCCTGAGAGCGCGGAGCCCGCGAGGAACACGACGATCGCGGACATGAACATGCCCTTGCGGCCGTACAGGTCGCCGAGCTTGCCCCAGATGGGCGTCGCGGCCGCGGTGGCGAGCGCGTACGCGGTGACGACCCAGGACAGGTGGGCGAGGCCGCCGAGGTCCCCCACGATCGTCGGCAGGGCCGTACCGACGATGAGGTTGTCGAGCATGGCCAGGAACATGCCGAGCATCAGGCCGATCATCGCGATGTAGATCGACCGCGTGCTCCTGGGTGGTGCCGCCGTCTCCGGCGGAGTCACCTCCGCGGTGTCCGTGACCGTCATTGGTCCACCCCTCCCCGAAAGGACATCAGGTACCCCGATTCCCACCAATAGCAATCTTACTTGCCGTACGGTAAGCTACCAACTAACCGGGCGTCAAGTAAGGCAGGTGGGGCGGGGGATGGGCGAGCGCCGAAGCGACACACGCGAGCGGATCCAGGCGACGGCGCTGGAGCTGTTCGCCGAGCACGGCTACGAGAAGACCTCGCTGCGGGAGATCGCCGAGCGTCTCCACGTGACGAAGGCGGCGCTCTACTACCACTTCAACAGCAAAGAGGACATCGTCGTCAGCCTCTTCGACGGCCTCATCGCCGAGATCGACGCGACCATCGCCTGGCTCCGCGACCAGCCCCGCACCACGGAGACCCGCAGGGAGCTGGTCCAGCGGTACGCCCGGCTGGCCCACGACAGCCCGCCCGGCATGCGACGGCTGCTCCAGGACGTACGCTCCTCGATGCGCGAGCTGTCCGTCGGCGAACAGCTGCAGGAGCGGATGCGCACGATGGTCCGCCTGCTGACCGACCGGGACGCCCCGGCCCTCACCCAGCTCAAGTGCGTGATGGCCCTGGCCTCGATCAACGCCGCGATGTTCGTCCTGCAGGACACCGACATCGCCGCCGAGGAACGCCACGCCGCCGGCCTGACCCTCGCCCTGGAACTCGTCGGCTGACCCGGAGCGGCGAGCCGACGAGCGAGCGGAGTGGACGGTGAGGGACGAGCCGTCCGCGTAGCGAGTGAGGAGGCGAGCGCGACCGGCAAATGCGTGCGGCGAGCCGACGAGCGAGCGGAGTGGACGGTGAGGGACGAGCCGTCCGCGTAGCGAGTGAGGAGGCGAGCGCGACCATCAAACGCCGCCGTGGACGCGGCGGCCGGCGACATACGTCGCGTGCACCGGGATGGACGCGATGCCGTGCGGGTCGGCGGTCAGCGGGTTCTCGCCCAGGACCACGAAGTCGGCCGCGTACCCGGGCGCGAGGCGCCCGCGTGTGGAGGCCACGCCCTCCGCCTCGGCGGAGCCGATCGTGTAGACGCGCAGCGCCTCCTCCACGCTCACCCGCTGCGAGACGCCGACCGGGGCCCCGTCGTCCAGGCCCTCCCGCGTCACCATCGACTGGACGCCCACCAGCGGCTCGTACGGGCCGCACGGATGGTCCGACGAGCCCGCCACGGTCACGCCCGCGTCCAGGAAGGACCGGTGCGCGAACATCCGCTCCGTACGCGACGGGCCGTACCAGTGGTTCAGCGCGTCCCCGTGGTACGCGACGTAGCCCGCGAACGGGACGGCGACGGCGTCCAGGTCACGCATCCGCGCCAGGATGTCCTCGTCCACGACCGAGCAGTGCTCGATGCGGTGCCGGAGGCCCGGCCGGGGGAAGTCCCGCCGCGCGGCGGCGAAGGCGTCCAGGACCAGGCGGATCGCCGCGTCGCCGTTCGCGTGCACGCCGATCCGGTCGCCGCCCCGGTGCACCGTCGCCACGGCCTCGAACAGGTCCTCCGTCGAGGTCGTCTGCATGCCGTGGCCGCCGCCGTCGGCGTACGGCTCGGACAGCAGGCACGTGCGGCCGCCGACCGCCCCGTCCGCGAACGCCTTCACCCCCACGAAGCGCAGGAAGTCGTCGCCGAAGCCGCTCCCGACCCCCAGGGCGCGCGCCCGGTCGTAGTGGTCGAAGGACAGCAGCATGCCGACCCGCAGCGTCAGCAGGCCACGGTCCCGCGCCCGCCGCAGCAGCTCCACGTCCGGCGGCGCGACCAGCGCGTCGCAGATCGAGGTGAGGCCCGCGGCGTGCCACCGCCGGACGACACGCTCCAGGCCCCGCAGCCGCTCCTCCGGCGAGGCGGCCGGCAGCACGGCGCCGCCGCGCGCCGTCCCCCGATAGGCCACGTTCAGCAGCGCGCGTTCGATCAGCCGCCCGTCCAGGCGCCCGTCGGGGGAACGGCCGTACTCTCCCCCGGCCGGAGGCGGCGAGGACTCGTCGATGCCCAGTTCGCGTAGCGCGCGGGAGTTCGCGACGCCCCAGTGCCCGGCCACCTGCACGACGAGCACCGGGTGGTCCGGCGCGGCCCGGTCCAGGTCCCAGCGCGTGAGCGGCCCGGTCTTGGCGTCGTCGTACCGGCCGCCGCGGATCCAGGTCCCGGCCTCGGTCGTACGCGTCTCCGCGCCGACGCGGCCCAGGAGGTCCTCCACCCCGCTCACCGCGGCCGCCGACAGGTCGAGGCGCAGCAGTTCCTCGGCGGCGTGCACGAGGTGGACGTGGGCGTCGTGCAGGCCGGGGACGACCGTGGCCGCGCCGAGATCGACCTCGCGGGCGCCGGGGAACCGCGACCGCAGCGCGGCCAGGTCGCCGACGGCGCGGATCCGGTCGCCGTCCACGGCGAACGCCTCGGTCTCCGGCCCGTCGAGCGTGAGGACGCAGGCGGCGCGGAACAGCACCGGCGGGTTCTCGCGGATCACCGGTCACCCCCTCTCACAAGGGAACACGCAGTCGACGTCAAGCGAACGCTCATGCCCGCGTCCGGGTTTGGACATGATCTGTTCACCCGGTGATTCCGGCACAGCAACGGCCGCCGGTCGCATCACGTCTAATCTCATTTGCCATCCCTTGACCATTCCTTTGCGGCGAACGGTGGCCGATGGCATCCCGCCTGATCTTGCACATAGGCCTGCAGAAGTCCGGCACGACCTACCTCCAGGAGCTCATCGCGAGCGGCGCCGGGGAACTGGCCGACGCCGGCGTCGTCTACCCGGTGACACCCGCCGGCAAGCGGCGGCGCCGCACGGAGAACCACGAATGGGCCTCCTATGGCCTGCTCGGGCCGGAGTACCCCTGGGTGTCCGAGCAGCGGGCCGCGGCGGAGAAGGGCGCGTGGAAGACCCTCGAACGCCAGGTCGCCCGCACCAAAGGGACGGTCCTGCTGTCCGCCGAGGCGCTCTCGGTGCTCCGCGCGTCGGCGATCCGCGCGCTGCTCGACCGGCTGGCCGTACGGGACGTCGAGGTCGTGGTGACCGCGCGGAGCCTGAGCCGGTCGCTGCCGTCGCTGTGGCAGCAGCACGTCCGCAACGGCCGGCGTCTCGGATTCGAGCGTTACCTCGACATGCTGGCCGAGCAGCGACGCATGCCGTCGGCGCGGATCGAGGAGGACGTCGACCTGCATCTGTGGCGGGCGTTCGCGATCGGGCGCCTCGTACGGCGCTGGGCGCGCGAGGTGGGCGAGTCCCGCGTGCGCGTGGTGACCAGTCCCGGCCGTCCGCCGGAGCTGCTGTGGGCGCGCTTCGCCGAGGCGATCGGCGTGCCCGGTCTCACGTTCCGCTCCGACGAGGCCGAGCGGCCCGTGCACACGGGGCTGACCGCGCCCGAGGCCGTGGTCCTCACCTCGCTCAACGCCGCGCTGGCGTCGGCCGGCTGGCCGTCGGACCGGGCCCGGCGGCTGCGGGAGGCGGTGCTGACCGACGGCTTCCAGTCGCGCGCCGAGCGCGGGCCGCGCATCGCGATCCCGGCGCACTGGCGGTCGTGCGTCGCGGCCTGGAGCGCCGAGGACGTCGCCGACCTGCTGGACAGCGGCGTGACGCTCATCGGCGACGCGGCGGACCTGCGCCCGGAGCCGGCGCGCGAGGACATCCCGGCGCCCACGATCGAGGAGGTCGGCGCCGCGTGCGCGGCGGCCGTCCTCGCGGTGAACGGCAAGGTGACGGGATCGTAGGCGCGAGTACGCGCTGATCGGCACTTCGTTCCGCCAGGCGATACGGATCAATTCTTGACCAGGGCGAACTTGCGATCATTCGAAAGTTTGTTCGAGAATGCCTGGTCATGCGCGATGCCCGTCAGCTCGATCACTATCCGTCCGGCTCCTACCGGGTCGAGGCTCGGAATCCCTGGGTCTGGATCCGTCACCGGGGCGCGTGGCGGAAGGGCGCGATCCACTGCTGGTACGTCCACGGCGACGTCTGGATGGCCTGGATGCAGCACGAGGATCCGGCGCCGGACGTGCCGTGGGCGCAGTGGGGGCTGTACCAGTACGACGGGACCACCATCCGCCGGCGCTACTCCCCGGCGGCGCGGGCGCGCGTCGAGGTGCCGGACGGCGGACCGCGCGACCGGTTCACCGCGCTCCTGCGCGACACGGGCTACAGCGTCGTGCAGGAGAAGACGGAGGCGGCGGTGACCCTCCACCTCGGCTGAGGCCTCAGCCGAGGTGGACCAGCTCCAGATGCGCCGACACCACCCAGTTGGGCGCGTCCACGACCTCGGAGATCTTCAGGTCGGCGGCGACGCCGGCCAGCAGGTACGCGTCGACGGGGGCCAATCCGGTACGGGCGGCGATCTCCGCCACGAGCGCGCGGGTGGCCTCCACCGCCGCGGCCATGAGGTCGGGTCCGACTCCGGTCGTGGCGAGCGCCGCCCCGGTGCGGTGGGTGCGCGGGTGCGTCTCGATGACCGGCGTCCCCGGCGCGGCATCGCGGCGCAGCCCGACCCGGAGCCGTACGGTCGCGTCGGTCTCCACGCCGGTGCCGCTCACCTCGCCGTCGCCCATCGCGGCGTGCGCGTCGCCGAGCGAGAGCAGCGCGCCCTCGACGCCGACCGGCAGGACGAGCCGTGCGCCGGGGCCGATGTGGCGCACGTCGAGGTTGCCGCCCCAGCGGCTCGGCGGCACCATCGGGTGCGGTCCGGGCTCGGGCGGCGCCACGCCGATGGTGCCGATCATCGGCACGACCGGCACCGAGACGCCGGGCAGCAGCTCGGCACGGCCGTCCGCGATGGTGGAGACGCGCAGGTGCGGGTCGGGGAAGTCCTCGGCGAGCAGGCCGAAGCCGGGGATGCAGGCGGTCCAGCCCCAGGAGCCGACCTCCACGTCGAGGATGTCGACCACGAGCGCGTCACCCGGCCGCGCGCCCTCGACCGCGAACGGGCCGGTGACCGGGTTGACCCGGGTGAAGTCCAGGCCGGGCACGTCGGCGGCGGTCGAGCCGGCGGTGAGCTGGCCGCCGCTCGCGTCGGCGGTCTCGACGGTGATCTCGTCGCCGGGCGCGACCGTCGCGATCGGGTCCAGCGCGCGGTCCCAGGCGGTGTGCGTCTCGGTCCGCTTGACGTGCATGGTCAGTCCTCCAGAGAGAGCTCGGTGCCCCGGCCGGTCCGCCGGTAGAAGACGAGCAGGGCCGCGCCCACGGCCAGCCAGATGATCCCGCCGACCTTGGCGCGCGTGTCCGCGTTGACCAGGACGTAGCCGATGATCACGAAGCCGACGGCGGGGGCGACCAGGTGCAGGTGCCAGCGGCGGCTCCCGTTCCTGAGCACGAAGTGCACGAACACCGAGACGTGCAGCAGCAGGAAGGAGAACAGCGCGCCGAAGTTGACCAGCGACGACAGCAGGTCGACCTGGCCCACGAACGTCAGGCCGAGGATCAGTGAGAGCACCGAGACGAACAGGATGGCGCGCTCGGGAATCCTCCTCGTGGGGTGGACGTGCGCGAGGAAGGCGGGCAGCTTGCGGTCGCGCGCCATGCTGAACAGCAGGCGCGAGGTGGCGGCCTGCGCGACGAGGGAGTTGGCGACTCCCGCGGCCAGTGCCGAGGCGACCGCGACGGTCGTCTTGAGCCAGGCGCCGCTCGCGATCTTGGCGATGTCGTAGAACGCGGTGTTGGTCGGGTCGCCGTCGGCGAACGACGTCTGGTGCGGCACCAGCAGGCACGCCACGTACGTCTGGACGATGAACAGGGCGGCCACCGCGCACAGCGACAGCACCGTGGCCCGGCCGACGAGGCGCCGGTCGCCGTCCTTGACCTCCTCCGACAGCGTCGAGATGCCGTCGAAGCCGAGGAAGCTCAGCACCGCGATGGACAGCGCCCCGAAGATCAGGCCGGGCGTGACCAGGTGCGGCTTGAGCAGCGGGTCGAACGAGAAGTGCGCGCCGTTCTTGTGCGCCGCGATCGCCGCGATGCCGAACGCCGTGAAGAGCGCCAGCACGATCATCTCCAGCAGCAGGAACAGCCGGTTGAGCCGGGCCGTCGACTCGATGCCGAGATAGTTGACGACCGTGTTGACCAGGACGAACGCCACGATCCAGAGCCACTGCGGCACGCCCGGCAGCAGCGAGGTGAGCGCGGCGGCGCTGACGACGTACAGCAGGGTGGGAACCAGCAGGTAGTCGAGCAGGATCGCCCAGCCGGCGAGGAAGCCGACCTTGTCGTTGATGCCGCGGCCCGCGTAGGAGTAGACCGAGCCGGCGATCGGGAAGGCCCGCGACATCTCGCGGTAGCTGAGCGCGGTGAACAGCATCGCGACCAGCCCGATCACGTACGTGAGCGGCACCATGCCCTTGGCGCCGTTGAAGACCACGCCGAAGATGGCGAACGGCGCGATCGGGACCATGAACACCAGGCCGTAGATCATCAGGTCGGCCAGGCTGAGGGAGCGCTTGAGCTCCTGCTCGTACCCGAAGGAGTGGAGGGTCTCTGAGGACATGGGAGTGGGGGCCTCCTCAGTCGGTGGTGCTGCTCGCAGGGCTCAGTCGTGCTGGTCGAGGAAGGCGGCGACGGCCTTGAGACAGGCGTCCTTCTCCTCCACGTGCGGCATGTGGCTGGAGTGTTCGAAGATCTGCCACCGGACGTCGGCGATGCCGTCGGCGTACGGCCGGACGACCTCGGGGGTGGCCTCGTCGTACTTCCCGGAGATCAGCAGGGTGGGCACGGCGACGCGGTCGAGCCGGTCGATGATGGTCCAGTCCTTCAGCGTCCCGACCACGTGGAACTCGCTCGGCCCGTTCATCGTGTGGTAGACGGTCGGGTCCTCGTCCATCGCCGCGAAGGTCCGCGCGACCTCCTCGGGCCACGGGACCCGGCAGACGTGACGGTCGTAGAAGACCCGGGTGGCCCGGGTGTACTCCTCCGAGCCGGTGGTGCCGGCCTCCTCGTGGCGGAGCAGCGTCGCCTGGACGTCGGCCGGGAGCCGTGCGCGCAGTTCGCCGGCCGCGGCGAGCCACAGCTCCATCGACGCCGGCGAGTCGGCGATGACCAGCGACCGCAGGCCCGCGGGCCCGGTGACGGCGTGCTCGGCGCCGAGCATGCCACCCCACGACTGGCCCAGCACGTGGTAGCGGTCGCCGATGCCCAGATGGGCGATGAGGTTGGCCAGCTCCTCCACGAACAGCTCGACGGTCCAGAAGTCGGCGCCCCGGTCGCGCAGGTGCGTGGACCGGCCGTTGCCGAGCTGGTCGTAGTGGACGACCGCCCGTCCGGTGCCGGCCAGTTCGGCCAGGGAGTCGAGATAGTCGTGCGTGCAGCCGGGCCCGCCGTGCAGGACCACGAGGGGCGCCTTGTCCGCGCCCGGCTCCCCGGTCACGCGGTACCACGTCCGGTGGCCGCGGAAGTCGGCGTATCCCTCGTTCACCGGCAGACCCTCCTAGAGTTGGGATCACATTCCACGCAGCATAAGAGGGTAAAGGTCTAGTTTCCAGACCTTTACGTGCCGGACTTTCGGGGTGCGCATTGGCCGAGGAACCGCCACCGCTGGGCCCGCTGCGGGCCGCGACGACCGGCGAGCAGGTCGCCCACCGGCTGTCGACGGCGATCGCGCTGGGCGAGTTCAGCCTGGGCGACCGGCTGCCCAGCGAGCGCGAGCTGGCCGCGCTGCTCGAGGTGAGCCGCGAGAGCGTACGCGCCGCGCTGCGGCGGCTGACCGAGGCCGGCCTGATCGAGGTGCGGAGAGGCCGGGGCGGCGGCGCGTTCGTCCGCGCCCAGTGGGCCGAGTCCAGCGAGACCTCGGTACGCGAGGCGCTGCTCGCGCAGTGGGAGGACTTCGAGGCCCTGTTCGACTACCGGCGGCTGATCGAGAGCCTGATCGCCCGCACCGCCGCCCAGCGCGCCACCGACGACGACCGTGCGGCCATCCGCGCGGCGCTGACCGCCTTCGAGGGGTCGGCGAACCCGGCCGAGGCCCGCCGCCACGACACCGAACTGCACCTGGTGATCGCCCGCACGACGCACAACGCCCGCCTCGTACGGCTGCACCAGCTCCTGCTGTCGGAGGTGAGCCTGGGCGTGTCGGAGGAGCCGTACACCTGGGAGATCTACGAGGAGGCCAGGCCGCACCACCGCGACCTGGCCGAGGCGGTGCTCGGCGGCGACGCGGAACGCGCCGCCGAGGTCGCCGGCGAGCACTTCGCCATCACCGAGAACGCCCTGCGCCGCCTGGCCGCCCGGGTCGGCCGGGATCGGCCGTGAAGAAGTCCCGCAGCGCATCGGCCACGACGAGCGGGTCCCCGTCGTTCGTCGGGCCCGAATGGTCGAGGCGGGGGAAGGTCACGCACCGCGCGTGCGGGAGCACGGCGGCGAGCCGGCGCAGCGCGGCACGGAGGTAGGCGGGGGACCGTGACCAGGGCGGCGCCCGTACGACCGGCCGCGAGCTCCCGCTCGTAGCGCGGCAGCCAGTCCAACGGCATCGCGCCGCCGGCGTCCAGCGGCGGCTCGTAGAGCGCGATCCGCTCCAGTTCGGGTACGGCGAGGGCCGCGCGCAGGGCGACGAGTCCGCCGGAGCTCAGGCCGAAGATCCGGTTCGTCCCCGTCTCCGCGACCAGGGCCCGCACGTCCTCCACCTCACGTGCGACGCCGTAGTCCTCGCCGTGTCCGCCGCTCAGCCCGCGTCCGCGGCGGTCGGGCACGTAGACGGTGAAGTCGTCCGCGAGGGCCTCGGCGAGCCCGGTGAGGTGCTGCGACGCCAGCATTCCACCGTGCAGGAGGATCAGCGCGGGGCCGTCGCCCCAGCGCCGGTAGCCGATCGTCGTCCCGTCGGTGGATCGGACCTCACCCTTGCCGTACCCGCTCACGAGTCCTCCTTCGTCGGGAGAGTGACCAGACGCGCGTGTCTTTTCGGCTCGCTCGCTCCGCTCGCTCACAGCGTCACCTCTCCCCGGTTCGCGGTGTCCGATGGGACGAACCGCTTCGCCGCCCGCTTACCGACCTCCACCGCCGCGTTCCCGCGTTCGAGCAGGTCGCGCTGGTACTCCCCCAAGGCCGACGACAGGTCCCGCTCGCCTTCCAATGCCTCGGCCAGCCGCGCGCTCAGGCGTACGGCGTCCTGCATCGCGGTGTTCGCGCCGTTGCCTCCGCTGGCCAGGGTCAGGTGCGCGGCGTCGCCGAGCAACGTGACCCGCCCCACCGGCCAGGGCGGCATCGGCCGGTCGAGGACCTTGGACCGGCCGACCGCGCTCATGTCGGAGGAACGCACCAGCTCGAGCAGGTCGGGGTGCCAGCCGTCGATGAGCTCCAGCACCAGGTCGCGCGCGTCCTCCACGGCGGTGACCGCCGGATGCCCCGGTGGCACGAGCAGCACCCAGCGCACGTAGTCGTCGCGATACGGCAGGTCCAGGCCGGGAGACAGCTCGGCGGCGGCTGCGGACGGCTCACGGCCGAACCGCATCGGTCCCAGCATCAGCGTGATCCCCGGGCCCCTCACCATCGTGCCGCGGCCCGGCACCAGCCGCAGGAACCGCTCGGTGAGGGTGGTGCGGCCCATCGCCCCGCACAGGTCGGCGTCGGCCAGCCCGACCTCGGGCACGAGACGCCGCCGTACCGCGGAGTTCCCGCCGTCGGCGCCGACCAGCACCTCACCGCGGGACTCCGTGCCGTCGGCGAAGCACGCGGTGACCCCGCCCGTGTCTTCGGCGAAGTCCACGAGCCGTCTGCCGTACGCGACCCGGTCGCCCAGCCCGCCGAGCAGTATTCGCCGCAGCACCTGCCGGTCCGTCGCCAGAGCCCCCTGCGGCGGCCCCTCGTGGTCACGGCTCAACTCCGTGAGCCGCTCGTCGAAGAGCAGCCCCGGGCCGGTCAGCCACCCGCCCGTGGCCTCCGCCAGCGCGTACAGGCGCTCCGGCAGGGCCGCCCGCAGCGCCTCCAGGCCCGGCGACGCCAGGCCGATCCGGTACCCCTGGAAGCGGTCGCCGGTCCCGTCGTCGGCCTCGTACACCCGCACGTCGACACCCGCGCGCACGAGGGCGTGGGCGAGCGTCAGGCCGCCGAGCCCCGCTCCGATCACCAGTACGCGTCCGTCCATCTCGTCCTCTCCGTCCGAGGTGAACAACGTTCACGTGTACATTGTTCACATCGGCCACGCCGAGTTGTCAACCGGGAGGACTTCAATGGGGCAGCGCCGCGTCGAGGTGGTTCGGGCGGCGATCGAGCTGCTCGACGAGGTCGGTCTGGACGGCCTCACCATGCGGCTGCTGGCGGCCCGGCTCGGCGTACGGGCGAGCGCGCTCTACCGGCACTACCCGAGCAAGCAGGCCCTGCTGGACGCGATGGTCGCCCACCTGGCCACGCCGCCCGCCGCCGCCCCTCCGCCGCCCGAAGGCCCGTGGGACGAGCGGCTGCGCCACGTCGCGACCGGCGTCCGCGAGGTCATGCTGGCCCACCGCGACGGCGCGCGCCTCATGGCCGGCTTCCAGGACCCGGGCGGCGCCGCCGTCGCCGCCTTCCACGACCTCGTCGCCGCCCTCGGCGCCGACGGGCTCACCACCGAGGCGGCCGTCGTCGCCGTGGACACCGTCCTGGCGTTCGTCAACGGCTACACGTTCGAGGAGCAGGCGCGTAAGGCCGCCGTCCCCCGGGACCGCCGGGACCGCGACTTCCACGCTGGCCTCGAACTGATCATCGGCGGCGTCCACGCGTCGCTGCCCTGAAAGGCGGCAGGCGTACTTCGCCCTCCGCGGGTATGTACGCGGCATGCCGATCCTCGTTGGCACGTCCGGCTGGCAGTACAAGGACTGGCGGGGGCTGCTGTATCCGGCCGGACTGGCGCAGAACCGCTGGCTGGAGACGTACGCCGCCGCGTTCGGCACGGTGGAGAACAACAACGCCTTCTATCGCCTGCCCGCTCCGGAACTGTTCGAACGCTGGCGCGGCCTGACGCCCGAGGCGTTCGTGATGGCGGTCAAGGCCTCGCGCTACCTCACCCACATCAAGCGGCTCGTCGAGCCCGAGGAACCCGTCGAGCGCCTGATGAACTCCGTGCGCGGCCTCGGCGACCGGCTCGGGCCGATCCTGCTCCAGCTCCCGCCCACGCTCCGGGCCGAGCCGGAGCGGCTCGACCGCTGCCTGCGGGCGTTCCCGCCGGGCGTACGGGTCGCGGTCGAGCCGCGCCACGACTCCTGGTGGACCGACGAGGTACGGGACCTGCTCACCGAACGCGGCGCCGCCCTCTGCTGGGCCGACCGGCTCGGCCGGCCGCTCATGCCGCTGTGGCGGACGGCCGGCTGGGGGTACGTGCGGTTCCACGAGGGGGCCGCGAAACCGTGGCCGGGCTACGGCGACCAGGCGCTGCGCGCGTGGGTCGGCCGTATCGGCGACGCGTGGCCGGACGACGCCTACGTCTACTTCAACAACGACCCCGGCGGCGCGGCCGTACGGGACGCAATCCGGTTCGGGCGGTTCGCCGGACGGGCCGGGCTCCCGGTGAGCCGCACGCCCGATCCGGCCCTGGCGCGGGCCTGAGAGGAGCGGTCAGCCCATCGCCTCGCGGAAGCGCCCGGCGAGGTCGAGCATCCGCGTCAGGTCCCCGGTCGTCTGCTGGAAGTCGGCGAAGACCTCGTACGCGCCGGTCGACCGGGCGTACTCGGCGATCTGCTCGATGGTGCCGGTCCGCGGCACCAGGTCGGCGGCGGCCGGCTCGTCGGTGATCCTCGGGTTGATGCGCAGCATCATCCGCAGCGAGTCCGGGTCGCGGCCGGCGTCCTCGGCCGCGCGTCGCACGGCGTCCCACATCGGGGTCAGTACCGGCAGCGGCACGCCCCCGGCCAGCCAGCCGTCGGCGCGACGGCCGATGCGCCCGAGCGCCGCGGAGGAGTAGCCGCCCAGGTAGATCGGCGGGCGGGGGCGCTGGACCGGCTTGGGCTCGATGCGTGACTCCGGCACGGAGAAGGACCCGCTCTCGTACGTGACCGGGTCGTCCGCCCAGATCCGCTCCAGGACGTCGATGATCTCCTCCAGCCGCGCGCCGCGCCGCGCCCACGGCACGCCCGCCGCCGCGTACTCGTCCGAGGACCAGCCCAGGCCGAGGCCCACGTCGAGGCGGCCCTCGCTCAGCACGTCGAGGGTCGTGAGGCTCCGCGCGAGCAGCACCGGGGAGTACCAGGGGGCGTTCAGCGTGCTGGTGCCGAGCCGGACGCGCTCGGTGACCGCGGCGGCGGCGGTGAGCACGGTCAGCGGGTCGAGGAAGGTGGTGTACTCGGCCGGCATCCGCCCGTCGGCGCTGCCGGGGTAGCGATCGCGTGGGTGCACCGGGTCCAGGATGCGGTCGCCGGTCCACAGGCTGTCGAAGCCGAGCGCCTCGGCGGCGCGGGCCACCTCGATGACCGCGTCGCGCCGTGCGAACGCCCCGTACTGGCTCAGCGCCACGCCCACCCGCACGTTGAACTCCTTCCCTCGCGAGACCGGTGATCAACTTAGCCTGACGGGTCCGCCCGCAGGAATTCGGGAATGCCCGTCATAAGGGGACCAACAAGGGGGAACCATGTCGCACCACAACGGCCACGAGCACGGGCCCGCCTGCGGCCACGTGGCGGTCCCGCACGGCGACCACGTCGACTACGCGCACGAGGGCCACCTGGACGCCATGCACGAGGGGCACTGCGAAGAGTGCGAGCCCCGTGGCCACAGCGAGCACGATCACCACGAGCACCAGCACCGGGAGGGCTGCGGGCACGTCGCCGTCCCGCACGGCGACCACGTCGACTACATCCACGACGGGCACCGGCACGCCGCGCACAGCGGTCACTGGGACGAGCACTGACCGGGCACGCGCGGCGGCGTCGAACCCGTGTCGATCATCGACGGCCCAGAACTTGACGCGAGCACGATCTGATCGTGACCGATGTCCGGGCATACCGGGTTCATCACACCCACCACCGCCCGCTCGGAGCGGTAACCGTACCTAGGAGTGCAACGATGGGATTCTCGCGTTCGCGCCGTCCGATTATGCCGCTCGTCGTCCTGGCCATGACCGCCGCCCTCGCCTACGCCGCGGGCAAGCGGCAGTCCACCGGGGGCAGGTCCGGCGGTCGGATCAAGGCCGCGAAGCGTCGCGCCCGCAAGGCACGTTCGCGCGCCTGAACGGCTGAAGGACCGCCCGTGAACCCCGCCCGTCCGGCGCTCAGGGCCGCCAGGCGGGGTCGCGCCCCGCGAGGCCCAGCGCGCGTTCGACGGGCGAGGCCGACGCGGGGACCGGCACCTCCGGTCCGAACGCCCCGTACCGGCGCCCCATGTCCGCCATCGACGACACCTGGCCGAACAGCGCCTCGGCCAGGTCGTCGTCGAGGGCGAACTCCTGGCCGGTCGCCGTGGCCAGGTCCCAGCCGTGCAGCAGGAACTCGGCGAACACCAGCCCGCCGATCGTCCCGGCGGGCATCTCCATCTCTCCGGACAGAGTGGCGGTGCCCTCCCAGGCGGCCGGCTCGGACCAGGCCTCGGCGGTCGCGCGGGTCCGTTCGGTGAGGCGTTCCGCCCAGCCGGGCTCGGGGGCGAAGTCCTCGTCGGGGGCGCCGGTGTTCGGCCGCTTGAGCGCCGCCGCCCGCGCCGGTTCGGTCATCCAGCCCGACAGGTGGCCGAGCAGCGCGCGCACGTCGAACTCCGGGCACGGCGTGGCCCGGTCCATCATGTCCGGCCCGATCCCCCGGACCACCGCGTTCGACGCCTCGACGGCCCGCACCATCAACGGCCGCAGCTCCATGACCTCTCTCCTCCCGATCCGCCGCTCCCCCATGACGAGTACGCCACCGTAGCGGCGCGCCGGCGGACCGGTATTGAACAAATGCGACACTGCTCCCATGGCCGAAGGGGCATACGGGGGAGGGCGCGGCATCCTCCGGCGCCGCACCGCGCTCGACCGGTTCGCCATCGAGCGCCGGGCGCCCTCGCCGGACCTCGCGGCGTTCGCCGACTACCTCTGGATCCTCACTTGGGACCTGCGCGACCATGAGCCACACCGGCAACAGGTGCTCACCCGCCCGGCGATCAACCTGACCTTCACGACCGGAGGCAGAGCGAGGGTCGTCGGGGTCGTCCGCGACGTGTTCGGCGAGACGATCGCGGGCCGGGGGCGGGTCATCGGCGTGTGCTTCCGGCCGGGCGGGTTCCGGCCCTTCCTCGACGGGCCGGTGTCCGGCCTCACCGACCGGTTCACGCCGGTCGAGGAGATCTTCGGTCCCTCCGCCCGCGCCGTCGCGGACGCGATCATCGCCGAGCCGGACCGGGACCGCGCCGCCGAGCTGGCGGAGGATCTGCTGCGGTCCCGCGCGCCAGACCGGCCGGACCCGGTGATCGCCGAGGTCGCGGCCATCGTGGACCGCATCGCCGCCGACCCCGCCCTGCTGCGCGTGGACGATCTGGCTGCGGCCCTGGGCATCGGGGCGCGACGGCTGCAGCGGATCTTCGCCGAGTACGTCGGCGTGGGCCCCAAGTGGGTGATCCGGCGGCACCGGATGCAGGAGGCGGCCGAGCGCGCGGCGGCCGGCACCGGCGTCGACTGGGCCGCGCTGGCCGCCGAACTGGGTTATGCCGACCAGTCCCACTTCACCCGCGATTTCACCCGGACGCTGGGCATCTCCCCCGCCCAGTACGCTCGGAAGTGCTGACCGCAGCGGTGGCGCACCGGCGCGGCGGCCTCACATAGCATGAATACCGACCGAATCCGGTAGGAGGATTTCCAGGTGAGCCCCGCTAGTGCACCCCGCCGCGCGCTGCTGTTGGAGAACATTCACCCCGACGCGGTCTCCGGTCTGGAGAAGAACGGCTACGCCGTCGAGACCGTCGCCGGCGCGCTCGACGAGGACGAGCTGATCGCCCGCCTCGGCGGCGTCGAGCTGCTCGGCATCCGTTCCAAGACGAACGTCACGGACGCGGTGCTGGCCGCGGCGCCCGACCTGCTCGCGGTCGGCGCGTTCTGCATCGGCACGAACCAGATCGACGTGGCGTCCGCCTCCACGCGCGGCGTCGCCGTGTTCAACGCCCCGTTCTCCAACACCCGCAGCGTGGTCGAGCTGGTCATCGCCGAGATCATCGCGCTGACCCGCCGTCTCGTGGACAAGAACACCGGGATGCACGCCGGCGTGTGGGACAAGTCCGCCGAGGGCAGCCACGAGGTACGCGGGCGGCGCCTGGGCATCATCGGGTACGGCAACATCGGCAGCCAGCTGTCGGTGCTCGCCGAGAACCTCGGCATGTCGGTGTTCTTCTACGACACCGCCGACAAGCTCGCCCTGGGCAACGCGCGCCGCTGCTCCAGCATGGAGGAGCTGCTCGCCACGGTCGACATCGTGACGCTCCACGTGGACGGCAGGCCGGGCAACAGCGGCATGTTCGGCGAGGCCGAGTTCGCGCGGATGCGCCCCGGCAGCCTGTTCCTCAACCTCTCGCGCGGCTTCGTCGTCGACCACCAGGCGCTGCGGCAGCACATCGAGTCCGGGCACCTGGCGGGCGCCGCCGTCGACGTGTTCCCCAACGAGCCCAAGAAGCGCGGGGACGAGTTCGTCTCCGAGCTGCGCGGGCTGCCCAACGTGATCATCACGCCGCACATCGGCGGATCGACCGAGGAGGCGCAGCAGGACATCGGCCAGTTCGTGGCCGGCAAGCTGCACGACTTCGTCTCCACCGGCAACACCGCGCTCAGCGTGAACCTGCCGCCGGTCTCGCTGACCTCGCAGAACGGCGTGCACCGCCTGACCCACCTGCACCGCAACACGCCCGGCGTGCTGGCGACGATCAACAGCGTGCTCGCCGACCACCAGGTCAACATCGAGGGCCAGCTGCTCGGCACCCGCGGCGACCTCGGGTACGTGATCACCGACATCGGCAGCCAGTACACCTCCGACGTGATCGGTCAGCTCCGCGACCTGCCGACGACGGTCCGGCTGCGGCTGCTGTCCTGACGCCCGTACACCACGAGAGCGCCCGCCGGTCCGCAGGGACCGGCGGGCGCTCC
The DNA here is from genome assembly GCF_030269445.1 of Actinoallomurus iriomotensis. Lineage (GTDB taxonomy): Bacteria > Actinomycetota > Actinomycetes > Streptosporangiales > Streptosporangiaceae > Actinoallomurus > Actinoallomurus iriomotensis. Next base: position 308,675 of record NZ_BSTJ01000007.1, on the reverse strand, counting down.
GTTGTATGTGGGGGTCAGTCGGCGAGGTTGAGGGCCGGGGCCGACCTGAGCTCGGCCTCCTCCGCCTCCACGGCGGCGTTGACCTCGGTGCTGGAGACCGCGAGCGACACCGCGACGTAGTAGACGACGAGCGCCCAGACCGCGACGATCGCGATGTCCGCCCACTCGGGGATCGTGTTGTTGCCGCCGTACCGGCCGAGGGCGCCGATGACGACCATGACGCCGAACCACGGCCAGATCCAGAGCGAGGACCTCAGGTTGAGCCGGACGCGTTCGCCGGCGGGCAGCATCGCCCGGTTGACCGCGAAGATGATCAGGCCGAGGAGGGACGCCACACCGAGCTTCCACTCGGCCTGGAAGGTCGACCAGTAGATGATCAGGTTGGCCCCGACGAAGGAGAGCGGCGCGAGCACGTGGAGGGCGGGCAGGCGGTACGGCCGGGGCCGCTCCGGGTCGCGCAGGCGCAGCGCGGTGATCGCGATCGGCGCGAAGGCGTACATGATCGCGGTGGCCTCGGTGACCAGGGAGACGAGCTTGCTCCAGCTCGGGAAGGGCAGGAAGCACAGCTCGCCGACGATGAACGCGATGATGATCGAGATCAGCGGCACGCCCTTCCTGCTGACCTGGGCGACCTGCCTGGGCAGCGCCTTCTCCCGGCCCAGGGCGTAGGACAGGCGTGAGGAGGTCGCGATGTAGACCAGGCCGGTGCCGGCCGGGGAGATCACGGCGTCGGCGTACAGCATCCACGCCAGCCAGGCCACGCCGGCTCCGGTCGCCAGAGTGGCGTACGGGCCGAAGTCGCCCTTGCCGATCGGGTTGGCCCAGCCGTGCGCGAGGTTGCCCGGGTCGAGGGCGCAGATGAAGGCGATCTCCAGCAGGATGTAGATGACCGTGCCGATCACGGTGGCGGTGATGACCGCGCGGGAGACGTCCCGCTGCGGGTTCCTGGCCTCACCGGCGAGCTGGATCGCCTGCTCGAAGCCCTGCAGGGCGAAGACCACACCGGCGGGCAGCGCGGCGAACACCCCGTGTGCGCCGAACGGCGCGAATCCGCCGCCGGCCGTGAAGTTGCCGGCGTGGAAGGTCAGCAGCATCAGGACGACGATCGTGAGCAGCGGGATCGCCGTCTTCCAGACCACGGCGATCGAGTTGGACTCCGACAGGAACTTGACCCCGACGATGTTGATCACAATGAAGATCAGCATGAAGACGCTCGCGACGATCAACCCGGTGCCGGTCAGGGTGCCGTCGGTGTGCAGCAGCGGGAAGTTCCGGTGGACCCAGCCGATGTGGTCGGAGTACGACAGCGTCGCCTCGACCTCGATCGGGGCGAGTGACACCGCCTGGATCCAGGCCATCCATCCCGCGGCGAAGCCGGCCAACGGCCCGAACGCGAAGGCCGGGAACCGCGCGGTGCCGCCCGCGACGGGGTAGGCCGCGCCGAGTTCGGCGTGCACCAGGGCGAGCAGCGCCAGCATGATCGCGGCGAGCACCCAGGAGATCAGGGACGCGGGCCCGGCGAGCTTCGCCGCCGTCAGCGCGCCGAGTAGCCAACCCGACCCGATGATCGAACCCAGGGACACGAACATGAGTCCCCAAAATCCGACATCTCGGCGCAGATGTCTCCCCGAACCGACTGCGCCGGTCGTGGTGGTCGCCATGCCGCCTCCCTAAGCAGGGGTCTCTATCGAGTGTCGTCCGCGCGGCACTCACGGCCTCATCCGGGCAGCCGCGACCGCTCGCCGCGGACAGCCCGAGGAGCGCGAGCGCTGGAGGGAGAGTAGGCCGATCCGCACTGCCATGCAATGGATGAAACCGCTGGTCACGGCGGATTTCACCGTAATGAAACATTGCATAGTCAACTATGAGCAAAGTCTGAGCAAAGGCGGGTTACGACTCTCGGCGACGGGAAGTGAACGTTGGTTGCGGTGAGATCGCAGATACGTGCCATTCGAACTCGTGTTCGATACAATGAGGACATGAAGCGGCGAACGTGCGATCACCCGGTCCAGGTCGAGATCCGCGGCGACAGTCCGGCCTGCTTCCGTCAGGACGACTGCGACTACGAAGTCATCACCTTCCTCAAGATGCTCGCCTTCCGCCGTCCGCAGGACGGCGTCGACACCCAGCTCTGGCAGGTGCGGGCCCGGTCCGCGGACGCGCCGGAGCGCACGTACGAACTCGAGTGCGACCACGGCCACTGGCGCATGACGGCCTTCTGGTGCTGATCCGGTCCTACCCCGCCACTCCCGCCGATCGCCTCGTCTCGGCCATTCGTTACAAAACGGCCACAGCACCAGGTTCCCCGGCAGCGCGCTGGTAGTTTCCTTTTCGGAAACAACGCGAGCTTTTCCGGATGCGACGCGGGCGGCGGCCCTGTGGTCCCCGCGTACATTGACGCTCACCGAGCGGGACCGGGAGGCGCAGGTGACCGAACAGGCCTGGTTGCCCCGAGGCGTCGACGCACACCGGCCGACCGAAGCGAGAGTCCACGACTACGCGCTCGGCGGCAAGGACAACTACGCCATCGACCGCGCGTACGCCCACAAGCTCATGTCCCTCGTCCCCGGCATCGGCCGCCCGATCGTGGAGAACAGCAGGTTCGCCCGGCGCGCAATCCGCCACCTGCGCGACGCCGGCATCCGGCAGTTCCTGGAGATCGGCTGCGGCCTGCCGCGCCAGGGCAACGTGCACGAGGTGGCCGGCCCGGACGCGGCCGTCGTCTACGTCGACTACGACCCCGTGGCGGTCAGCCACTTCCAGGCGGTGCTGCCCTCCACCGGTCCCGCACGGGCGATCCGCGCCGACGCCACCAGGCCCGCCGAGGTCCTCTCCCACCCCGTGGTCGGCGAGGTGATCGACTTCGCCGAGCCGGTGGGCCTGCTGACGACCTATTTCTTCCACCTCGTCACGCCCGAGGACGACCCGGCGCGGATCCTGCGCGAGTTCCGCGAGCCGCTGGCCTCCGGCAGCCACCTGGTCCTCAGCCACCCGACGCTGGACTTCCTGGCCGAGGAGGAGATCGCGGCGGTCCGCGAGGTCTTCGCCGAGCTGCGCGAACGCGTGACGGTGCGCGGCCGGGCCGAGGTCGCCGCGCTCTTCGACGGCTTCGACCTCCTCGACCCCGGCGTCGTCGAAGCGCCCCGATGGCGTCCCGACCGCCCGTACCGGATGTCGGCCGGCCGGCTGCTCGCCGGAGTGGGCCGCAAGGCGTGAGGGCCTCACACCGGCGCGCGATGCATACCTGCGGTGAGCTGCCCGGTTTCGCGGGCGGCCACGGGGATAGGCTCAGCGTGTGGTGAGCTCGACCGGCGGTTCCATCGACAAGGCGCTCACGGTGCTGGAGGCGCTCGCCGAGCACCGGCGGGTGACCGACATCGCGACCGGCACCGGGCTGCCGAAGTCGACGGTGCACCGCATCCTGCAGTCGCTCGTCGGGTGGGGGTTCGCCCACCCCGACGGCAACGGCGGCTACGTGCCGGGTCCTCGCATCCTGACGCTGGCCGGCAAGGTGATGAGCCGCTTCGACCCGGCCCAGCACGCCGACACGGCCCTGCGGGGCCTGCGCGACCGTACGGGCTTCACCGTGCACTTCGCGGTCCGCAGCGGCGACGAGGCCGTCTACGTGCGCAAGCTCGAAGGCCTGCGCCCGTACCAGATGGCCTCACGGGTCGGCATGAGCATGCCGCTGCACTCCACCTCGATCGGCAAGGCCATCCTGGCCCGGCTGCGCGACGGGGAGGTCGCCTCGATCACCTCCCGTACGGGACTCGAACGCCGCACCGAACACACGATCACCGAGCCGAAGGCGCTGCTGGACCACCTGGCGGAGATACGCCGCCGGGGCTACGCGGTCGACGACGAGGAGAACGAGGCCGGCATCCGGTGCATCGGCGCGCCGGTCTTCGACCACACGGGCGCCGTGATGGGCGGCATCTCGATCTCGGGCCTGACCTTCGAGGTCACCCCGGACGACAAGGCCCTCGCGGACGAGGTCGTCACCGCCGCCCGCGAGGTCTCCCTGGCCCTGGGCGCCCCTGCGGACCGCGCCGTCGACGGCACGGACATCGCCGAAGCACCCCTGGGAGACCGCTCGACGCGGCCTCCCATCCGTCCCGCCGGCTCGCTCTAGAACTCGCGCAGCAGGGCGTCGATCTCGGCGGCGGTCGCCACGCGGCCGGTGCCGCCCTGGCCCGCCAGGGTCACGGACGCCGCCGCGGCACCCGCTCGCACCGCGTCCACCAGCGACGCGCCCGCGGCCAGGCGGGCCGTCACCACACCGGCGAACGCGTCACCCGCGCCCGTCGCGTCCACGATCACCTCCGCCGGTACGGCGGGCACGGTCGTACGGCCGGCCGCCGACGCCACGTGCACGCCGTCGGCGCCGCGGGTCACGGCGGCCGCCGCCGCGCCCAGCCGGAGGCACGCCTCGGCGGCCTTCCCCGGATCGGCGGTGCCCAGCAGCGCGACGCTGTCCGCCGGGCAGGACGGGGTGATCAGGGCGGCATGCGGGGCGACCTTCACGAGGGTCTCCCGCGCCGCCTCCGGGGTGATCAGCCGGCCGCGGAAGTTCGGGTCGTAGACGACCGCGCCGCGGGCCTCCTCCGCCGCGGCCACGACGGTGGCGGCGCAGGACGCCGACAGCGCCGCGGTGATGCCGCTCAGCAGCACCGCTCCGGCCTCGGCCACCGGGGCGGCGGCCACGTCCGCCGGGGACAGCCGTGACGCCGCGCTGCCCGACCGCATGTACGCGAAGGCGCGATCGCCGTCCGGGTCCGCACCGACGGCGTACGCGCCCGAATGGCCCGGCCCGCGCCACATCCAGCGCGTGTCGATGCCGTGCGCGTCGGCGAAGGCGATCAGGCGTTCGCCGAACTCGTCCTCTCCGGTCCGCGTGACCAGCGCGACGTGCGCACCGGTCGCGGCGGCCGCGACGGCGGCGTTGAGCGCGTCGCCGGAGAACGACAGGCGGAACGTCTCCGCGCTGGTCAGCGGCCTGGGCGCGGAGAACTCGACCAGCGGCTCGCCGATGACGACGACGTCCGGATGACCGCTCACGACAACTCCTCCAGCAGCTCCCGTACGGCCGCGGCCGGGTCGGGGGACTTGACCAGCTCCGAACCCACGCCCACCGCGTACGCGCCCGCGTCGAGGTAGGCGCGGACCTCGCCCAGGCCGATGCCGCCGGTCGGGACGATGCGCGCGCCCGGCAGGACGGCCAGGACCGAACGCAGGTACGCCGGGCCGCCGACGTGCGCGGGGAAGAGCTTGGCGATGCCGCGCCCGGACGCCGCCGCGACCTCGCCCGGCGTGAACCCGCCCTCCAGGAACACCGTGCCCGTGTCGGCGGCGAACACGCGGACGGCCTCGGCCGGGTACGGGCTGACGAGGAAGTCGGCGCCCGCCTCGACCGCGCGGCGCGCGTCGGCCTCGGTGGTCACCGTGCCCGCGCCGAGAACCGCGCCGGGATGGGCCTGCCGGACGTCACGCAGCGCGTCCGCCCAGCCGGGGGTCGTGGCGGTGAGCTCCACGACGCCGAGGCCCGCGTCGATGAGCGTCGAAGCCGCCCGCACGGCCCCACCGGCGTCCGGAGTGCGGAGCACGGGCAGCAGACGTGCCTCCCCGATCGCCCGCTCGATCGCGACATGGTCCATTCCGGCTCCCTTTGTTCCGCTGTACGGGACGTTGTTCTATATTATGGGCGACACTGGAACGGACGGGGAAGCCGGGGCCCGCGGCAGGTCCCATTCGTCCAATCCGGGGGGCGGCGCGGCGGTTACGTTGCGAGCCATGACGTCGAACGAGAGCATTCCGTCGGCCTGGCAGCTGCTGGCTCCGGTCATGGACCTGGTGACCCCGATGGCGGTCCGCGTGGCCGCCACGCTGAGGCTTCCCGACCTGCTGGCCGACGGCCCGCGAAACGCCGACGAGCTGGCGGAACGGAGCGGCACGGACGCCGACGCTCTGCGCCGGCTACTGCGCCACCTCATCGCTCAGGGCGTGTTCGCCGAGCCGTCACCCGGCCGGTTCGCGCTCAACGAGACGGCCGGCCTGCTGCGGTCCGACCACCCGTCGCGGATGCGGATGTGGCTGGACCTGGACGGGTTCGGCGGCCGGATGGACCTGGCGTTCACCGGCCTGATGCACACCGTCCGCACCGGCCGGCCCGCCTGGGAGACCGTCTTCGGCACCCCGTTCTGGGACCATCTCGCGGCCGATCCGGCGCTCGCGGCCTCGTTCGACGCGACGATGGCGGGCTCGCTGCGGACCACGGCGATCACCGGCTACGACTGGTCCGGAGTGCGGCACGTCGTCGACGTCGGCGGCGGCACCGGGGCGCTGCTGGCCGAGGTGCTGCGCGCCGCGCCCGGCGTCCGCGGCACGCTGGTGGACCTGCCCGGCACCGTGGCCCGAGGACGCCACCTCATCGCCGAACGCGGGCTGGACGGGCGGTGCGAGTTCGCCGGCCAGAGCTTCTTCGACCCGCTGCCGGCCGGCGCCGACGTGTACCTGCTCAGCGGCGTCCTGCACGACTGGGCCGACGAGCCGGCCACCGCGATCCTGCGCCGGTGCGCCGAGGCCGCCGGGGAGACCGGTCGCGTCGTCATCGTCGAGTGGTACGGCACCTCCGGCGACGGTCCCGCCGTGTCGGCCGAGATGGACCTGCGCATGCTGGTGCTGTGCGGCGGGCGGGAGCGCGGCCCCGGCGACTACCGCACGCTGGCCGCGTCCGCCGGACTGGAGGTCGCCGACGTCCGGACGGTCTCGTCGGGCCATGTCCTCATCGACTGCCGGTTCGCGGGAGGCGGGTCCTGACGACGCCCCGGGGCTCAGCGGCGGCGGATCAGCACGGCGGTCAGGATCGCGCGCAGGTCCGGAGGGATCTCCGCGCACAGCAGGACGGCCATGTCGTTGCCCGGCCGCGAGGAGGACGTTCCCAGCCGTACGCCGCCCGCGTTGACGAGTTCGGCGCCGTTCTCCACGGCGCGGACGCTGCCGACGAGGAGGGTGCCCTGCCGGACGAGGATCCGGTCGTCGCCGTACGGCCGGAACACGTAGCGGATCTCGGTCTCACCGCGCAGGATCTGCACCTGGGTCCGCGAGATCCGGGCGCGCCAGAGGGTGGCGCCGGTGGCGTTCTTCAACCGCACGCCGTCGCGGTAGTTCCGGACCACGGCCAGGAGCCGGCCGTTGCGCGTGTACCGCCCGGCCTTCCCGGCGATCGTGACCTTCCGCCCGCCGAGCCGACTGGTGATCGTCGCGACGCCGTTGCGCCAGACGACGGCCATCATCGAACTGGTGGGCCGCCCGGACACCCGCAGGAACGCGGGCATCGCCACGGCGCTCGACTCCGAGGGGGCGACCGGCGCCGAAGCGGGCAGCTGACCGCCGTTGCCGCATCCGGCGACCACGACCAGCGCCACCGTCACCTGCAACAGCCTCTTCACCGCGCCTCCCGACCCACGAACGGGCACACGGCGCCCGGCGGATCGCCCCTCGGCGCGCCCCGCACACGCACCCGGCGACCCGCGTCACCGTTACCCGTATGGTGCGTAACGGTAGCGGATTAGAGCATTCCCGGCGGTGCACTCCGTGACGCTCGGAAATACTTTTTGTAATCGCCGCCGGTTAGGAACGGCTTCGGTGGTTTTCCCGGGAACGGGCGGCGGCCCAATCGCCGATGCGCCCGATGAGCGCGGGGGTCACGGCACCCTCGGCATGCCCGTACCCGGGCTCGATCCACAGCTCACGCGGATCGCCCGCGGCATCGTACAACTGCTCTGCGTGTTCAACTGGAAGAAAAGGGTCACTGTCACCGTGAACCACCAGGAACGGCACCGGAGAAATGCGCCCCGCGACGGCGTACGGCGGCTCGGGCTCCCGCAGCCATCCCCGCGCGGTGACGCGCGTCCGCCGGGCCAGGCGTACGGCGAGCCGGCCGGAGCGGCGTTCGATCGCCCAGTGCGCGCGGCGCATCGGCTTGGTGTCACGGAAGTACCAGCGGGCGGGCGCGCTGACCGACACGACGGCGTCCACGCCGCCGAGCAGGGCCGCGTGCCGGATGACGATCATGCCGCCCAGCGAGAAGCCGACCAGGGCCACGCGTTCGTACCCGAGATGCCGCGCGTGGCGTACGGCGGCGTCCACGTCGAGGATCTCGCGGTCGCCGGCGGTCGACAGACCGCCGGACCTGCCGTGCCCGCGAAGGTCGATGGAGATCACGCCGGCCACGCGGTTGAGTGCGGCGGCGATGCGACGGGGCGCCGGCAGCCGCCGGTTGCCGGTGAAGCCGTGCGCGAGCACCACGCACAGGCCGTCCGCGCCGGGCAGGTGTCCGGCGTCGATGCGCACGCCGTCCATGGAGTACAAGGTCAGGGGCTGATCGATCATGCCCTCCATGGTGCCGCCGGCCACGCGGCGGCGCGCCCGCGGGCCCTGGGCACGGCCGTTCAACGGCTGATGTAGTCGACCAGCTGCTCGCGCTCGCTCTCCAGCTCCGCGATCGCGGACTTGACCACGTCGCCGATGCTGACGATGCCGGCGAGCCGCCCGTCGCGCACGACCGGCAGGTGGCGGATGCGGTGCTCGGTCATCGTGGCCCGCAGGTCCTCGACGTTGTCGCCGGGCGCGCAGGTCCGTACGGTCGCCGTCATGATCGACGAGACCGGCTCGTCGAGCAGCCCGGCTCCGCGCTCGCCCAGCCGGCGGACGATGTCACGCTCGGAGACGATGCCCTCGATGGTGCTCCCGTCCGTGGAGACGACGACAGCGCCGATGTTGTGCTCCGCGAGCATCGCGAGCAGGCGGCGGACGTTCGCCTCCGGCTCGATGGTCGCGACTTCTCCGCCCTTCCTCCGGAGAACTTCTGAGATGCGCATGTGGCCTCCCGACTCGCTGTGACCGGCTTCACTTACGTTAACCATCCCCGGTCCGGGAGCGAAAGGCCGCGCGTCAGAAAGAGCCGTCAGCGGGGCCGCTGGCCGATGAGGTGGCCGTACACGATGGTGTTCCCGTCGTAGCTGTGCCCCGTGAAGTCCCCGCCGCAGGTGATGAGCCGGATCCCGGCGAAGCCGAGCTCGCCGTACACCCGCTGCGTCGGGAAGTGCTTCTTGGAGACGTTCTCCACGGAGTCCACCGAGAACGCCGCGACCTTGCCGTCCTTGCGCGTGACGTCGACGGTGTCGCCGGGCCGCAGCCGGCCGAGCGCGAAGAAGACGGCCGGTCCCTTCTTGGTGTCGACGTGTCCCACGATCACGGCCGGACCGCGCTCCCCCGGAGTCGGCCCCTTGTCGTACCAGCTCGCGAGCTGCGCCTTGGACAGGGGCGGCACGGCGATGGTGCCGTCGTGTTCCAGCCCGAGGGACAGCAGCTTGGAGTGGACGCCGATCCGCGGGATGTCGACGTGGACCGGGGTGGAGGCCGCCAGCACGGGTCCCGACGGCGGGTTCGCGGCCTTTGGCCGGGCCGCCCCCGGAGCAGGCCGCGGCGGCCCGGAGTTCTGACAGGCGTCGAACCCCAGGACCGCCGAGCCCGCCGCGATCAGGGCGGCGGCCGTCCCGGTGAGGAGACGGCCGCCACGCGGTCGTGCCGATGAGTCAGGAACGGGCACTGGCCTGGAGACGCCGGCGGGCCAGCGGGAGGAGCCCCGCACCGCCGAGCAGCAGGGACATCCCCGCGACACCCAGCGGGACGTTCGCCCCCTGCGTGCCACCGAAGCCCGTACGCACCGCGCCCGTGGGAACGTAGTGACGCGGAGCCGGCGGAGCCGGCGCCGGACGCGTCACCTTCACGCGAGCGGCTCCCCCGGCACAGCAGGCGCTCGAGTGCTCGGAGGCGAAGTCGCCGCCGCCGGGGCCCTCGTCGTCATCGTCGTCGTCCCCGGACTCCTCCCCACAGCCGTGAGCCATGCCGCCGATGCGGCCGCCGACGCCACACAGGCCGCGCGGGCCGTTGGCGTGGTGCGAGCGGTGAACGCCGCCGATCTCGGCGTCGCCGCCACCGTCGTCGTCGCCCTCATCGTCGTCATCGTCACCCTTGGGAAGCGCCACCTGGTGCATCCCGTTGTGGAGCACACCCTGGTGGTGCGCCCCGAAACCCGTCTGGTTGTGCACTGCCCCGAGCATGTCGGCCGTTGACGCCAGAGCAAGCGCAGGTGAGGCCAAGCCGATGGTCAGTGCGGCCGCTGAAGCGGTTGTCAGGGTCAGAGTCTTGACCCTCATGGGTCCCCCCTAGATGTCAGCGGCAGCCCGGACTCCTCCCGGCTGCCGGCATCGCCACCAGCCCCCTCATTCCCGCAATGCGGGCAGTACGACCAAGATCACTATCCTCTTGAGCTAATGATTACGGTGCAGATCATGCGGCTTAGGAGAACGGCCGATTTCGTCCGTCGTGAGCAGTGGATTGGCGCTTCTTGTCCGGCTTTGTAGCTCGCTAAGGCGGCTCGTAGCGCAAAGTGTGGTTGTGGCACGGTAGACGATGAGACGAGGGCGTCGGAGCCGCTTTCGGCGGTTCACCTATCCGACACGACGCGACATTCCGCTGCGTACGGACGCCAGGCGCGCGGCGCCCACGCCGGACACCGAGCCGGGCCGGCCGCGGACGTCGCGCCGCATAGCAAACAGATATCGCTCTTCACCGTGAAAACGCTCGCTCACGGCGTACGGTCGATCGCCTTCTTATCGGCTGATCGCCGCATAAAGCCGCTCGGCCCGGTTCGAAAGCACATCTCCGCCCGGAAATCCACCGGAGACAAACCGCGAACCGGGCATGCCGGCAGAGGTCCGCTCAAATTACATGTGCCTGGGAACGGCGAGAGCCGCGCCGGGCCGCCCGGCGAGAGTCCCTGGGCCGGGACCCGTCCGGCGTCACCCGCACCGGCAGGCGCCGCGCCGCCCGGCGACGCGACCGGCTCTGCCGCGCGTGCGTCCGGTGCTCCACGCGAAGCTGGTCCGACAACCGGTCCAGGTGGGCCAGCAGCTCGCCGCGCAGCGACCACTCGCCGGAGTCGCCTGCCGGCATCCTCAGCAGTTCCTCGGCCAGCAGGTCGCGGTGGTGCTCGGCCCGGCCCAGGCTCCTGCGGAGCTCCCCGTCCGCCGGACCCGTGTCCCCGGCCACCTCGGCCCTGATCACGCGCCCGTACACGCGCATGGCCGCGGCGAGGTCCGCCAGCATGCCCGCGAGATGCTCCTGGGCGGCACGGCCGAACGCCGGATCGTCGCGCTCATGCGTGCTGTCGGCGATGACGCGCGCGAGGACGCGGATGTTGATCCAGAGGTGCTCCAGGGAGTCCAGGCCCGTACGGAGCACGAGAGACGCGTGGGGGAACCCGGTCGCGCGCGGGTTGAGCCGGATGCTGTCCTCGGCATCGCCGAGGGCGCGGTCGACCCGGCCCAGCTCCTTGCCGAGCGTGCGCGCCCGGTTCAGCCAGCCGACGGCCTCCTCGTGGGAGGGCGTCTGGCGCAGCCCGTCGGCCATCTCCTGGAGCAGCCGGCCCATCTCCAGGCCGACGTCCTCCACCGCCTCTTCGGCGGGCTGGACGCGTACCGGCGACAGGATCAGACCGGCGGCCAGCCCCACGGCGGCGCCGACCAGGGTCTCCACGACCCGGTCGGTGGCGTTGACGCCGGTCGGCAGGGACAGGATCAGCATCGCACTGATCGGCACCTCGAGGATGTGCTCGCCGAGGCGCAACACGTGGCCGAGTACGAGCGCCGCCCCGATGGCCAGGCCAAGGGTCCACCAGGTGAACCCGAGGACCATGGCGAGGAGGACGGCGATCAGGACGCCGCCGACCACGCTGCCGATCCGCTGGACCGCGCTGCGCAGCGTCCGGTACAGACTGACCTGGAGGACCAGCAGCGCGGTCAGCGGCGCGAGGGTCGGCTTGGTGGTCGTGCCGGGCAACAGCAGGGCGATCAGGTACGCCACCGTGGCGGTGCCCGTGAGCCGGGCGACCAGCGCGGCCGTCGGCTGGGCCCTGCGGCGAATGAGGTTCAGGGGCTCGGAGACTCGGAAGGAGACAGGCTGAAGCGTCATAAGGCATCAGGAGAGAGTCGAGGGACGCAGACCGGGCCCGGTCGGGCCACTCCAGAGTCCAATCACCTGACGCGGCGCGACTATTCCCCGGATCTCCCCGAGATCGGGACGGATTGTCGCGTTCTGCGAAATCGCTGGTAGAGGCGGGTATGGAGCCGGTCGCCGTGCGCTGACACGGGGTGAGCCGCGCTCTCGTGCTCAGGGGAACCGCGCCCTCACGCTCAGGGGAACCGCGCCCTCACGCTCAGGGGAACCGCGCCCTCACGCTCAGGGGGAACCCCGCCCTCACGCTCAGGGGGAACCGCGCCCTCACGCCGGCACCGGCGCGGCGGCGCGCCGTGAGAGCCGGGGTCGCCGCGCGAGTTATCCCCAGCCGCCCGCTGGTCTTTCGCCGGGGGTTCCAGCGCTTGACAATGGAAGTGGGCTGAGCCCCCCGAGGCGGGCGGGGACTGTCTCCGGGCGGGGACCACCGCCGCACAGCAGCCACCGCCGCACAGGAACCACCGCCGCACAGGAACCACCGCCGCACAGGAACCACCGCCGCACAGGAACCACCGCCGCACAGGAACCACCGCCGCACAGGAACCACCGCCGCACAGGAACCACCGCGGCTACGGGCGAGCTCTCAGGCGACGCGTTCGAAGACCGCCGCCAGGCCCTGGCCGCCGCCGATGCACATCGTCTCCAGGCCGTACCTCGCCTCGCGGCGGCGGAGTTCGTACAGCATGGTCGTCAGGATGCGGGCGCCGGTCGCGCCGACCGGGTGGCCGAGGGAGATGCCCGAGCCGTTGACGTTGAACCGGTCCAGGTCGGGCAGTTTCCACTCGCGCAGGACGCCGAGGACCTGGGCGGCGAAAGCCTCGTTCAGCTCGATCAGATCCATGTCGTCCAGGCTCAGTCCCGCCCGGCGCAGGGCCTCGGCGGTCGCCGGCACCGGGCCCAGGCCCATCAGGTGGGGCGGCACGCCGGCCACCGCCCAGGACACGAGCCGTGCCTGGGGAGCGAGGCCGAGCGCCTCCGCCTTCTCGCGGGTCGTGACGAGGCAGACGGCCGCGCCGTCGTTCTGGCCGCTGGAGTTGCCCGCCGTGACGGTCGCGCCGTCGATCCTCATCACCGGCTTCAGCGCGGCGAGGCGCTCCAGGGAGGTGTCCGCGCGCGGGTGCTCGTCGCGGTCGACCATCTGGGTGCCCTTGCGGTCGGTCACCTCGACCGGCACGATCTCGTCGGCGAACCGGCCCTCCTCCTGGGCCGCGACGGCCAGCCGGTGTGATCGCAGCGCCAGTTCGTCCTGCTCCTCGCGGCCGATGCCGTACTGTGCGCGGACGTTCTCCGCCGTCTCGAGCATGCCGCCGGGTACGGGATGGTCGCGGCCGCCGGCGGTGACGCGGGCGCGCGCCAGCCGGTCGGCGAACTTGATCTCCGCGCCGGGGCGGCCCCAGCGCAGGTCGTCGGCGTAGTACTCCACGCCGCTCATGCTCTCGGCGCCGCCCGCGATGATCGCGTCGCTGGCCCCGGTGGCCACCTGCATGACGGCGTTGATCACCGCTTGGAGACCGGAGCCGCACCGGCGGTCGATCTGGTACCCGCCGACCTCCACCGGCAGCCCGGCGTCGAGTGCGGCGACCCGGCCGATCGCGGGGCTCTCGCCGTTCGGGTAGCCCTGCCCGAGGATGACGTCGCTCACCTCGGCGGGTTCGATCCCCGTACGGGCGACCAGGGCGCGGATCGCCGTGGCGGCCAGTTCGGCGACGCCCACGTCGCGCAACGCGCCGCCGTAGCGGCCGACCGGCGTACGGACAGGGGAACAGACGACAACATCGCGCATGATTCGCACCCTATGGGACGGATGGCGACGCGCCCCAGAATCTTCTGTCTAGTGGAAGGCGGGCAGGCCGGCGCGGGCCGCGGCGATGGCGTTCGCGAGGCACCGCTGTTCGCTGGCGGCGCGGTCCTTCGCCGCCGGCTGTTCTTCGGTGTACTGCATGCGCAGGACGACGTTGCGGTAGCGGACCGTCGCCTCCCCCACCGCGACGTGCACGTCCCGGTCGATCCAGTAGCGCTCGAACGCCGCGTCGCCGAGCCCGCCGATGCGGCGCAGCGAGCGGGTGTCGGGGGTCAGGTCCTTGACGGCCTGCTTCCACTGCGCCTCGTACGACCAGATCGTCATGCTGGTCGCCTGTTCGTGCATGTACTTGGGCAGGAAGGCGCGGGCGTCCACCTGGACGGCCCGGTAGCGCTGCCCCTGCGACAGGGAGTACTTGCAGACGCTGGCGGTCTCGGCGCCCATCTTGTCGACGGTGGGACGGTCGGTGGGCACCCACCGGCGTACGGTCGCGGGCTGGAGGACGTCGCAGGCGTTCGGGATCGTCGCGAACACCGGCGCCTGGGAGGGCGGCGCCGGCCGCGCCGTCGTCGAGACGCCGGACCGCGGCGGCCGGTCGACCATCGTCGACCCGGCCTTCGGACGCGCGCCGTCGCGGGCGAAGGCGAAGACGCCCACGGCGGCCAGCGCCACCGCGGCGACCACCGCGAGGATCGCGCCGACGACCCCCGACCGGCGCGCCTTCGCCTTGGGCGCGTCCGGCGGGGAGTACACCCGGTGGAAGGGCTCCGGTAGGCGCGGCAGACCCAATCCCTCTCCCCAATCCCCGGCCGCCGGGCCGGGACGATCGCTCGTTGAGAAGGTAACCGGGGAACCGGCCGGTATACCAGGGCCGGTTTCGGTCGATGGTGGTGGTGCCGCCGGTCTGTGACGGGAGGCCATGCCGCTCCTCGCTCGGGGGGTGGGGGGTCGTCTCGATTGTCGGCCCCCAGAGTCACAATGCGAATGTGCTGCTGACGGACATCGCCGAAACCTCACGCGCGGTCGCCGCGACGTCGGCGCGGCTCGCCAAGCGCGAGCTGCTCGCCGACCGCCTCCGCCTCGCGACGCCGGACGAGGTGGCCATCGCGGTCGCCTATCTGTCCGGTGAGCTGCCCCAACGCCAGATCGGCGTCGGCTGGGCCGTTCTTCGCGAGCGGCCCGCTCCGGCCACGGAGGCCACCCTCACACTGGCCGACGTGGATGCCGCGTTCACCGCTGTCGGCCAAGTCTCGGGTAAGGGTTCCGTGGCCACCCGGAAAGCCCTGCTGGCCGACTTGTTCGCCCGCGCGACGGCCGAGGAACACGGTTTCCTGCTCCGGCTGCTCTCGGGAGAGCTGCGCCAGGGCGCGCTCGACGGGGTCATGGCCGACGCGATCGCCGCCGCGGCGAAGGTGCCCGCCGCCGAGGTACGGCGCGCGGCGATGTTCCGCGGCTCGCTGTTCGCGGTGGCCGAGGCGGCGCTCACGGCGGGCCGCGAGGGCCTGCGCGGCTTCGGGCTGGAGGTCGGCCGCCCGGTCAAGCCGATGCTCGCCGCCAGCGCCCCGTCGGTCGAGGCCGCGATGGACAAGGTCAGTCCGGCGGCGGTCGAGTGGAAGCTCGACGGCATCCGCGTGCAGGCCCACGTACGCGACGGCGAGGTGCGTCTGTTCACCCGCACGCTCGACGACATCACCGCCCGCCTGCCGGAGGCGGTGGAGGCGATCGGCGCGCTGCCCGTACGCTCCGCGGTCTTCGACGGCGAGCTGATCGCCCTGCGCGACGACGGGCGGCCGCACCCGTTCCAGGTGACGTCGGCGCGGGTGGCCCGTCGCGGCGCCGGGCAGGACGTGCCGCTGTCGGTGTTCCTGTTCGACGTGCTGCACGCCGACGGCACCGATCTCATCGACCGGCCGGGCGCCGAGCGCAATGAGACGCTCGCGGCGCTCGTGCCGGAGCCGCTGCGCATGCCGCGTCTGGTGACCGATTCGGTGGAGGAGGCGACCGCGTTCTTCGGCGACGCCCTCGCCCACGGCCACGAGGGCGTGCTGGTCAAGTCGCTGGACACTCCGTACACCGCGGGCCGCCGGGGAGCCGGGTGGATCAAGGTGAAGCCCCGGCACACGCTCGACCTGGTCGTGCTGGCGGTCGAGTGGGGTCACGGACGGCGGCAGGGCATGCTGTCCAACCTGCACCTGGGCGCCCGCGACCCCGAGTCGGGCGGTTTCGTCATGCTGGGCAAGACGTTCAAGGGCCTGACCGACGAGATGCTCCGCTGGCAGACCGAACGCCTCCTGGGCCTGGAGGAGCGGCGCGACCAGTGGACGGTGTACGTCCGGCCTGAGCTGGTCGTGGAGATCGCCTTCGACGGCGTCCAGCGCAGCCCCCGCTACCCGGGCGGCCTGGCGCTGCGCTTCGCCCGCGTCCTCCGCCACCGCCCCGACAAGACCGCCGAGGAGGCGGACACGATCGACAGCGTGCGCGCCACCGCCGCCTTCTGACCGCGCCTCAGCGGCGGTGGCGCCGGCGGTGGTCCTGGACGATCAGGTCGTGCCGGCCCGCGATGAACTCCTGCACCCAGATCTTCGCCCGGATCAGGGGCCGTCTGAGGCGTTCCTCCCGGCGCAGGGCCCGGTGGAGCTTCCTCGTGTCCGTCCCGTACCGCCAGCGGGCCCACGGAGAGCCGGGCCGGGCCAGGCGGAACGCGCTCACCACCAGCACCACCGGCAAGAACAGCCCCAGCAGGCCGGTCCAGATCTTGCCCTTGAACAGCGTCACGATGGCCAGGGCCAGGTTGACGAGCACGTTCGACAGGACCAGCAGGAACACCCCGACCGGCACCGTACGGTCCGGGCCCAGGTCCCGTACGTCGCTGAAGCCGATCGGGCGGACGCCGACGAGGATCAGGCCCGTCACGGCCACGGCGATGAACACCGCGTCGACCGACGCGCGGCCCTCTTCCATCCAGTACACGTCACGCAGGTGCAGGATCAGGGCGAACTCGTCCAGCACGAGCGCCGCGCCGACGCCGAAGACGCTGGCCGCCGCCGCGAACCAGATCGTGTACGCGTCCGGGATGGACAGGGCGGCCACCCCGCCGACCAGCATGAGCACCACGCCGAAGACCACATGGTGGATGTGCAGGTCGCCGACCTGCACGTTCTTGAACCACCAGCGGACCTTGGCCCGGATGAGCCGCACGTTGATGCGTACCGCCACGAACGTGACGATGAACGCCACAAAGAAGCAGAACAGCGGCAACCTGCCGGTATCCACGATTCGCTGCGTGAAGAACTCCCCCACGATTCGCCCCCGAGTTCGTACGCCCTCATCATGACCCATTCCGGCCGTCGGCGACGATTGCCCCTAAGGGAAATACCAGGTCAGCGAAGCGTAATGCCGGTCAGCCGTTGAGACGTACCGGGTTCACCAGGTCCGCGTAGATCAGCAGCGCGCCCATCGTAATGATCACCGCCGCCATGGCGTACGTCAGCGGGAGCGCCTTGGCGACGTCCACGTGACCCGGGTCGGGCCGGCGGGTCAGCCGCGCCACGCCACGCTTGACGCCCTCCCAGAGCGCCCCGAGGATGTGGCCGCCGTCCAGCGGGAGCAACGGCACCAGGTTGAACATCCCGATGGCGAAGTTGACCGTGCCCAGCATCATCAGGAAGAACGCCAGCTTGTCCAGGCCGGGCTCGTGCGACGCGGCGATCTCGCCGCCGATGCGGCTCGCGCCGACCACGCCGATCGGGCCGTTGGGGTCGCGCTTCTTGTCGCTGAACGCGGCGTTCCAGACGCCGACCATCTTCTTGGGCATGTTGACCAGCGAGCCGAACGTGCGCGTCGTCAGGTCCGACATCGTGCTGACCACCATGCCGGGGCCCTGGCGCTCGCGCGCGTTCGTCGGCGTGATGCCGAGGAAGCCGACCTTCTCCGTCTTGTCGGGGTCGGTCAGCGACTGCATCTGGTTGGTGGTGACCGGCACATTCAGGTCGAGCGTCTGGCCGCCGCGCCGCACGACGACCGCCACCGTACGGCCGCCGGAGGCACGGATCAGCCCCTGGAGCTTGTCGTAGGAGGAGATCTTGTGGCCGTCGTAGGACAGGATCCGGTCGCCCGGCCGGAGCCCGGCCTGCACCGCCGGGGTCGCCGGGTCGCTCGCCGAGCAGTCACGGCCGGCCTGCGCCGCCGGGATCGTGCACTTGGCCACTTCACCGATGACCGGCTGGTACGTCGACACGCCGATGCCCATCACCACGATGCTGATGAACACGAACGCGAGCACGATGTTCATGAACGGCCCGGCGAACATGATGATGACCTTCTGCCACCACTTCTTGCTGTAGAAGACGCGGTCCTCGTCGCCGGGGCCGACCTCTTCGAGCGAGGCGCCGCGCGCGGACTCGATCAGCGTCTGGAACCGCCCGGTCGAGGAGGCGCGCAGCATGCCCTCCGGGTCGTCCTTGCGCGGAGGCAGCATGCCGATCATGCGGATGTAGCCGCCCAGCGGGATCCACTTGACGCCGTACTCGGTCTCGCCCGTGTGCCGAGACCACATCGTCGGGCCGAACCCGACCATGTACTGCGGCACGCGCACGCCGAAAAGCTTCGCGAATGACAGGTGGCCCAGCTCATGCAGGGCGATCGAGGCGAGCAGTCCGAAGAAGAAGACGACGATGCCCACCACGAACAGCCAGCTCATTCAATGCTCCACATCAGTCGTGCCGGAGGCGCCCCGAACGGCGGCGAGCCGACGAACGATGCCTCAGTCGGACAAGCGTATGCCGTGAAGGCAAACTCATGTCAGGAAGCCGCGCAGTAGTGCCGCGGTGCCTTCAAGATGTTCGGCCACGGCCCGGCGCGCGGCGTCCTGGTCACCGGCCAGAATGGCGTCGACGATGGCGGCATGCTGGACCGCGGCGTGCTCGATGTTGCGCCGGAGCACGGGGATCGCGCCCAGCAGGTCGTTGAGCCTCATGCGCGCGTCGGCGCACGCGGCGGCCAGCGTCGGTGAGCCGGTCAGCTCGCCGATGGTCAGGTGGAAGCGTGTGTCGAGCCGCCGGTAGTCGGCGGGCGCCGCGGTGTCGGTCTCGCGCAGGCACTGCCGCAGCCGGGCGACCTGCTCGTCGCCGAGCCGCCGCGCGGCCAGCGCCTGCGCCGCGCCGGTCTCGACCGCCATGCGGAACACCAGAGCGTCGTTGAGCCGGTCGCCCATGCCGGCGGCGACGCGTTCGAGGTCGCCCCTGCGCGGCTCGGGCGGCCGGTACGTGACGAACGTGCCGCCGAAGCGCCCGCGCCGCGACTCGACGTACCCCTCATGCTGGAGCGCGCGGATCGCCTCGCGAAGCGTCACCCGGCTGATCCCGAGCCGGGGGGCGAGTTCGCGTTCGGGCGGCAGCCGCTCGCCGAGACCGACCACGCCGAGCTTGACGGCCTGGAGGAGCCGCTCCACGGTCTCCTCGAAGGCGTTCCCCTCGCGCACCGGGCGGAAGACCGCCGAGGTCGTGACGTCGGCCGGCCGGTCGCTCAACGCGGGCCGCCTTCGCTCATGCGGCTCAGCGTAGCGAGCCGTGGGCGGCCCGGAACCGGGCTGGGACCATGGCCGCCATGAGGCGAGTCCGTGATCCGGAGTCCGCGTGCACCGAGGGGCTTCGTCGCCCGCGTCACGGCCGGCCGGGCTTCGAGCCGGCCGTGACGCCGCCCACGGCCGGTCAGGCGGTCGCGGGGCCCGCGTCCAGGTCGCCCGGTTCGAGGGACTCCGCGACGCCGTCGACCGTACGGCGCGGGCCGGTGAACCAGTTCCTGGCCGAGAGCCCCCACCAGCCGCCGACCAGCAGCAGTACGGCGCCGAGCGCGATCGGCGCGTAGTTCACCGCGCTCCAGCTCCAGGCCTTGTCGCCGGGCACGCCGGCCGGCGCGAGCGGCATGATGAAGTAGATCGAGATCACGATGATCTCGATGACGGCGATCCAGCCGAGCACCCGGTACTTCGACCCCAGCGTCCACGGTCCCGGCCGGAACCGGTCACCCATCCGCAGGCGCAGGTAGATCGGGATGAGGAAGGCCAGGTACAGGCCGATCACCGCGATCGACACGACCGCGTAGAAGGCGACGGGCGTGCCGGTCGGGCTCTTGTACAGCGCCGGCAGGGTGAGCACGAGCGCCGCCACGCAGCCCATGACGATCGCGTTCACCGGAGTGCGGTTGCGGTCGACCTTCGACCACAGCCGCCAGCCGGGGACGCCGCGGTCGCGGGAGAACGCCCACGTCATACGGGACATGCTCGTGACACAGCTCATGCCGCAGTAGAACTGGCCGACCACCGAGATCGCGACGACGACCTTGGCCAGGGCCGGGCTGAGCGCGGTGGTGAAGATGGCCGTGACCGCGCCCTCCTGGGCGTCGATGCCCTTGACGTCCGTCGCGGCGAACAGGAACGACAGCAGCAGGATCCAGCCGCCGACCGCGGAGTAGGCGATGGAGCGCCACAGGCCCTTCGCGGCGGTGAGCGCCGCGCCGCGGGTCTCCTCCGAGACGTGCGCGCACGCGTCGAAACCGGTGATCGTGTACTGGGTCAGCAGGAAGCCGAGCGGCAGCACGTAGAACCAGTACATGCCGTTCGAGAACCCGGAGTTGTTGATCCGGTGGCCGAGGACGAACGACAGGCTCTGGTGTGAGTCCGGGCCGAAGACCAGGATCAGCACGATCGCCGCGACGCCGAACACGTGCCACCACACGGAGACGTTCTGCAGGACCGCCACGAGGTGGTGCCCGAAGATGTTGATCAGCGCGTGCAGCACCAGGACGATCAGGAACAGCAGGAAGACGAAGCTCAGGCCGCCGTCCCAGCCCTTGTGCAGCATGCCGAGGAGCACGTTGAGGAAGGTCGCGCAGCCGTAGTCGACGGAGGCGGTCACCGCGACCAGGCCGATGAGGTTGAGCCAGCCGGTGAACCAGCCGTGCACGGGCCGGCCCATGGTCGCCGCCCACCAGTAGATGCCGCCGGCCGTGGGATAGGCCGAGACCAGCTCGGACATGCAGAAGCCGATGATCAGGATGAACGCCGAGATGAACGGCCAGCCCCAGGTGATGGCGACCGGCCCGCCGTTGTTCCACGCCTGCCCGAAGGTGGTGAAGCAGCCGGACAGGATGGAGATGATCGAGAAGGAGATCGCGAAGTTGGAGAAGCCGCTCCAGGAGCGTTCCAGCTCCTGTGTGTAGCCGAGCTCGGCAAGTCTCTTGGCGTCGTCATCGAGGTGGGTGGCCATCAGTGCCTCCTCGAGGCTCGTGACCATGGCCTGTCCTTAACCCATTGGAAACACAAGGGCAGTCCAGCGGCCTGATGTTGTTCCGGAAGTCTGCGAGCGACCGAAGATCGCGTCAAGAGGGTGCCCGAATTTTGTTCGGTCCCGGATGGGCGGACGCCCCCTCGATAGGGTGCGCCGATGGCGGAGGAGTACTGGAACCACAACGTGCACTACCACCCGCTCGTACTCCGCGCGGTTCCCGAGGGCTGCGACGCCGCGCTCGACATCGGCTGCGGCGACGGGTTGCTGGCCCGGCGGCTGGCGCGGCGGAGCGACACGGTCGTCGGCGTGGACGTCTCGGCGGAGATGGTCCGGCTGGCCCGCGAACGCGGTAAGGGCCTGGACAACGTGACGTTCGCCGAGGCGGACTTCCTGCACCACGAGCGCGAGCCGCTCGGCGAGGGCCGGTTCGACTTCGTCAGCGCCGTCGCGGTCATCCACCACGTCGACTTCGCGCCGGCGCTCGCGGCGGTCGAGCGCCTGCTCGCTCCGGGCGGCCGGGCAGTGATCGTCGGGCTCGCCCGCAACGGGACGCCGCTCGACTGGATCCTGAGCGGCGCCGGCGTCCCGGCCGCCTCCTGGCACCGGCGCCGCAACGGCGGCAAGACCCAGCCGGACGGGCTGCCGATGAAGGATCCGGCCATGAGCTGGGGCGAGATCCGCCGCGACGCGCAGCGCCTGCTGCCGGGCTGCCGGTTCCGGCGGCATCTCCTCTGGCGCTACTCCCTGACCTGGGACAAACCGCGCAGTACCTGACGCGCGAGTCTTGACACGGCCACGGCTCAGGGCTCTCAATGGTCACAAATAACACCATTGGCCTTTCAAGCAATGGCCTCTCCCCCGAAGGGCGCCATCGTGCCGAACCGAGGTCTGCTCACGCTGGAACAACTCTGGGTCGAGGTGGAGGCGGACCGGATCGACACGGTCCTCATCGTCGTCACCGACATGCAGGGACGGCTGCAGGGCAAACGCCTGTCCGCCCGGTACTTCCTGGAGGAGGTGGTCGCGCACGGTTCGGAGGGGTGCAACTACCTGCTCGCGGTGGACGTCGACATGAACACGGTCGACGGGTACGCCATGTCCTCGTGGGAGCGCGGCTACGGCGACTTCGTCATGCGCCCGGACATGCCCACGCTGCGCTGGCTGCCCTGGCACCCCGGCTCCGCCCTGGTCTTCGCCGATCTCGCCTGGGGGGCGGAGGGGCGTAGCCACGGGGGTGAAGAACGGGACGGCACCGACGTCGTCGCGTCGCCCCGGCAGATCCTCCGCCGCCAGCTGGCCCGGCTCGCCGAGCGCGGCTGGGGCGCGTACGTCGGCACGGAGCTGGAGTTCCTGGTCTTCCAGGACACCTACGAGGAGGCCTGGAACCGGCGCTACCACGGCCTGACCCCGGCGAACCAGTACAACGTCGACTACTCGATCATGGGCACGTCGCGCGTCGAGCCGCTGCTGCGCCGCATTCGTAACGCCATGGACGGCGCCGGGATGTACGTCGAGTCGGCCAAGGGCGAGTGCAACCTCGGCCAGCACGAGATCGCCTTCCGGTACGCCGACGCGCTCAGCACCTGCGACAACCACGTGCTCTACAAGACCGGCGCGAAGGAGATCGCGGCCCAGGAGGGCAGCTCGATCACCTTCATGGCCAAGCCGAACGAGCGGGAGGGCAACTCCTGCCACATCCACATCTCGCTGCGGGACCGGGACGGCACCCCGATCATGGCCGGCGACGGCCCGCACGGCCTGTCGGAGATCGGTGCGCACTTCATCGCCGGGCAGCTCGCCTGCATGCGCGACTTCACGCTCCTGTACGCCCCGAACGTCAACTCCTACAAGCGGTACGCGCCGGGCTCGTTCGCGCCGACCGCGATCAAGTGGGGGCGCGACAACCGCACCTGCGCGCTGCGCCTCGTCGGGCACTCCGGACCGTCCCTGCGCGTGGAGAACCGCGTGCCCGGCGGCGACGTGAACCCCTACCTCGCCGTGTCCGCGCTGATCGCGGCCGGTCTGCACGGCATCGAGAACGAGCTGCCGCTGGAAGAGGCCTACGAGGGCAACGCCTACACCTCCGGCGCCGCCCAGGTGCGCGCCACGCTGCGCGAGGCCGCCGCCGACTGGACCGACAGCGACCTGGCCCGCGCGGCGTTCGGCGACGAGGTCGTGGACCACTACGCCAACAACGCGAACGTCGAACTGGCCGCCTACGACCGCGCGGTGACCGACTGGGAGCTGTTCCGCAACTTCGAGCGCACCTGACCGGGGGGATCGCGTGGCCGACTTCAAAGTGATCAATCCGGCGACCGAGGAGGTCGTCGCGGCCGTGCCGATGGCGGGCGCCGAGGAGGTCGACGCCGCGGTCGCGCGCGCCCGCGAGGCGTACGCCACCTGGCGGAACGTCGCGCCCGGCGACCGTGCCCGGCTGCTGCGCGCCTTCGCACGTACCGTCGACGAGCACGTCGAGGAGCTGGCGGACCTGGAGGTGGCCGAGGCCGGGCACCCGATCGGCCAGGCACGCTGGGAGGCCGGGAACGTCCGCGACGTGCTCGACTACTACGCGGGCGCGCCGGAGCGGCTGTTCGGCCGGCAGATCCCCGTGCCGGGCGGGCTGGACGTGACGTTCCGCGAGCCGCTCGGCGTGGTCGGCCTCATCGTGCCGTGGAACTTCCCGATGCCGGTCATGGGCTGGGGCATGGCCCCGGCGCTCGCCGCCGGGAACACCGTGGTCGTCAAGCCCGCGGAGGCGACGCCGCTGACCGCGCGCCGCATCGGCGAGCTCGCCCTGGAGGCCGGGCTGCCCGAGGGCGTGCTCCAGGTGGTGCCGGGTGAGGGGCCGGTCGCGGGACGGCGGCTCGTCGCGCACCCGGACGTCCGGAAGGTCGTCTTCACCGGCTCGACCCGCGTGGGCAAGGAGATCATGCGGTCATGCGCGGACCAGGTGAAACGGCTCACGCTGGAGCTGGGCGGCAAGAGCGCCAACATCGTCTTCGCCGACGCCGACCTGGAGCGGGCCGCCGCCACGGCGCCGTACGCCGTCTTCGACAACGCGGGGCAGGACTGCTGCGCCCGCTCGCGCGTGCTCGTGGAGCGCAGCGTGTACGACCGGTTCATGGAACTTCTGGAACCGGCCGTACGCGGCGTGCGCGTCGGCGACCCGCGCACCGAGGACACCGAAGTGGGACCGCTGATCAGCGCGGCGCACCGGGAGAAGGTGCGCGGTTTCACCGGTGACGGCGTCGCCTTCCGCGGGAGCTGCCCGGACGGGCCGGGGTTCTGGTTCCCGCCGACCGTGCTGACCGGGACGGGCCGCGCCTGGGACGAGGAGATCTTCGGTCCGGTGGTGAGCGTGCGGCCCTTCGAGGACGAGGCCGACGCCGTACGGATCGCGAACGACACGGTGTACGGGCTGGCGGGCTCGCTGTGGACCCGTGACGTCGGCCGGGCGCTGCGCGTCGCGCGTGCCGTCGAGGCGGGCAACCTGTCCGTCAACTCCCACTCGGCGGTCCGCTACTGGACCCCGTTCGGCGGCTTCAAGCAGTCCGGGTTCGGCCGTGAGCTGGGCCCGGACGCCCTGGACGCCTTCACCGAGACCAAGAACGTCTTCATCGCGACCGGCTGACGGCCGGTCTCCCGGGAGCGGAGGATCAATGCAGCGTCTGCAGGACCGCGTCGCGGTCGTCACCGGCGGTGCCAGCGGCATCGGCCTGGCGACCGTACGGCGATTCGCCGAGGAGGGCGCCAGAGTCGTCATCGCCGACGTGGACGAGACGACCGGCAAGAACGTCGCGGAGGAGGTCGGCGGGCTGTTCGTCCGCGCGGACGTCACCAGCGAGGAGGACGTGCGCGGGATGTACGCCTTCGCCAAGAACGCCTACGGCTCGGTGGACATCGCCTTCAATAACGCCGGGATCTCCCCGCCCGACGACGACTCGATCCTGACGACCGGCATCGACGCGTGGCGCCGCGTGCAGGAGGTCAACCTGACCAGCGTGTACCTGTGCTGCAAGCACGTCATCCCGTACATGCGCGAGCAGGGACGCGGCTCGATCATCAACACGGCGTCGTTCGTGGCGGTCATGGGCGCGGCGACCTCGCAGATCTCCTACACCGCCTCCAAGGGCGGCGTGCTGGCGATGTCGCGGGAGCTGGGCGTGCAGTTCGCCCGCGAGGGCATCCGGGTCAACGCCCTGTGCCCGGGACCGGTGAACACCCCGCTGCTCCAGGAGCTGTTCGCCAAGGACCCCGAGCGCGCGGCCAGGCGGCTGGTGCACATCCCGGTCGGCCGGTTCGCCGAGGCGAGCGAGATCGCGGCGGCCGTGGCGTTCCTGGCCAGCGACGACGCCTCGTTCGTCACGGCCTCGGAGTTCCTGGTGGACGGCGGGATCTCCGGCGCGTACGTCACTCCGCTCTCGTGACCCCGCCGGTCATCGGGGTGACGTCGTACGTGGAGCCGGCGCGGTTCACGGTCTGGGAGACGACGGCGACGCTGCTGCCGCACGCGTACGTCGAGCAGATCGTCCAGACCGGTGGGCAGCCCGTGCTGCTGCCGCCGGCCGGCGACCCGTCCTCGGTGCTGCCGCGCCTCGACGCGCTCGTGCTGTCCGGCGGCGGCGACCTGAACCCCGCGTCGTACGGCGCGGCGCCGCACGAGCGGACCGGTCACGTCCGCGACTTCCGGGACGAGGCGGAGCTCGCCCTCGTGCGCGGCGCGCTGGAGCTCGGCCTGCCCTTCCTCGGCGTCTGCCGTGGCCTCCAGGTGCTCAACGTCGCCCTGGGCGGCACGCTCCACCAGCACGTGCCGGACGTGGGCGGCGACGTCCGGCACTCGCGGAGCCCCGGGATCTACAGCCGGTTCCCGGTGAAGGTCGCGCCGGGCACGCGGCTGGCCGCGGCGCTCGGCGCGGAGACGGTCACGGTGTCGCACTACCACCACCAGGCGATCGACCGGCTCGGGGCGGGGCTGACCGCGACCGCGTGGTCCGACGACGGCCTGGTCGAGGCCGCCGAGGCCGGCGACCGCCCGTTCACGCTGGGCGTCCAGTGGCATCCGGAGGTCGACGCGGACCCGTCGCTGTTCCGTGCCCTGGTCGCGGCGGCGGACGGCCGGCCCGGTCAGCGACAGGTCAAATCGCGACCAGGCGAATTCCAGGTCGGTGGGGCGTGACGTCGCGTCACGCTTTCATCGTTTGCCGTGACAAGACCTGTGATCGGCGTGAGCGCCTACGCCGAACGGGCCCGCTGGGCGGCGTGGGACATGCCCGCCAGCGTCGTGCCCCAGCGTTATCTCGACAAGGTTCTCGCCGCCGGTGGGACGCCGGTGGTCCTGCCGGCCCTGCCCGGCGTCGACGGCGTGCTGTCGCGTCTCGACGGGCTGCTGCTCGTCGGCGGCGGTGACGTCGACCCGGCGCGGTACGGCGCGGTCCCGCATCGGGCGAGCGGGCCGGTCAACGCCGTCCGCGACGCCGCCGAGCTGGCCCTGCTGCGGGAGGCGCTCGCGCTGCGGCTGCCGATCCTCGGCATCTGCCGTGGCCTCCAGCTCATGAACGTGGCCCTCGGCGGCACGCTGCACCAGCACGTGCCGGACGTCGTCGGCCACGAGGGACACGCGGGCGGGGACGGCGTCTTCGTCCGGCACGACGTGCACCTGCATCCCCGCTGCGTCCTGGCCCGCGCGCTGAACCGTACGACTCTGGACGTGCCGAGCCTGCACCACCAGGCGATCGACCGGCTCGGCGGGGGCCTCACCGCGTGCGCGTGGTCCGACGACGGCCTGATCGAGGCGGCCGAGCTGGACGGGCACCCGTTCACGGTCGGCGTCCAGTGGCATCCGGAGGCCGACGCGGAGGTGGCGGTCTTCTCCGCGCTGGTGGCGGCCGCGGCCGTCCCCGCACCCGTCGTCGTCGTGTGAGAGGTCGGGAAAACCGAACCCCCGATCGGCGTGGTGGCACGATTCCGCCGCCGCGCCCGCCCGACCAGCATTGAGGCCATTCCTGCGACACCGGAGGTCCTCTCATGAGCGAGCGAAGCGAGCGAGTCAAGAACACGCGCGTCTGGATCACTCCACCGACGAAGGAGGGCTCGTGAACGGTTCCCGTCTCATCGGTGGTCTGGTGGCGGGCGGCCTGGCCACGGCCGCTCTGCTGGCGGCCGGGCCGACCGTCTCCTCGGCCGTTCCGCTGCGGCCGAACGTCCACACGGCGGCGTCCACGAACGCGGCGCGGCTCACGCTGCCTTCTCCCAGTGGGCCGGACGACGTCGGCACGGTCGCGGTGCGTCTGGTCGACGACTCACGGCACGATCCGTGGGTGCCCGCGCAGGCGTACCGGGAGCTGATGGTCAGCGTGTTCTACCCGGCGCGCGACGCCGCGGCCCACCCGCTCGCGCCGCAGATGACACCGGGCGCGGCGAAGCACTTCGACGCCTCGCTCGGCACCCCCGTCCACCAGGGCCTGGGCATCAAGCCCGGCGCCGCCGACTGGGGCGCCACGATGACGCACTCCCACCAGGGCGCGCCCGTGACGGCCGGCCGCCATCCCGTCGTGCTGTTCTCCCCCGGCCTGGGCGACCCGCGCACGCTCGGCACCACCTTCGCCGAGGACCTGGCCTCGCGCGGCTACGTCGTCGTGACGATCGACCACACCTATGACGCGTCGGAGGTGGAGTTCCCCGGCGGCCGGGTCGAGCCGTTCAAGCTGCCCCTGGACGGTGACCCGCTGGAGACGTTGAAGAAGGTCGTGAGCGTACGGACCGCCGACACGCGGTTCGTGCTCGGCCGGCTGAGCACGCTCCCGAACGGGCTGGGCGACGCCGTCGACCCCGGGCGGATCGGCATGGCAGGCCAGTCGGCGGGCGGGTTCACCGCCCTGCAGGCGCTGCACGACGACCCGCGCGTACGGGCCGCGGCGGACCTGGACGGCACGGTCGGCTTCGACCAGAGCGACGGCGGTCCCGGCCTGTCGTCGCTCGCCGAGAGCGGCCTGCGGCGGCCGTTCCTGCTGATGGGCAGCCAGGCGAGCGACCACCACACCGTACGGTCGTGGGAGGCGCTGTGGGACCACAGCACCGGCTGGAAGCGCGACCTGCACCTGCGCGGCTCGGCGCACCACACCTACACCGACCTGGAGTCACTGGCGCCGCAGCTCAAGGTGGACGCGGACACCGGCTGGATCGACTCCTCGCGGGCGGTGGCCGAGCAGCGTGCGTACCTGGCGGCCTTCTTCGACCGGTGGCTGCGCGGCCGCGACGACGACCTGCTGGACCGGCCGTCGCCGCGGTACCCCGACGTGACCTTCGTGCGCTGAGCCCCTCACCGTGGTCGCGTCGACCACGGTGCGGGCCGGCAGACCGGCGCGGGCTTTGCCCAGGGCCCTGTTCGCCCCCGGGCGGCCGTTCTCGCGGCGGCGGAGGTTGTACCCCCGCCGCCTGCACGAGGAAGGGGAAGGCGGTACGAACAGCCTGGACATGATGGGCGCGATGGGTTTCGTCCAGAAGTCCACGATCACCGCGTGGGAGCCGGGCGAGCGCCTGGCCTTCCGGGAGGACAGCCCGGACGGCACGTTCACGGCCTGCGAGTACCTGCTGGAGGGCCGGGACGGCGGAAGCACCGTCCTGCGGTTCGTGCACAGCGGCATCCTGAGCGACGACTGGGATGCGGAGTACTACGACAGCATGAAGGCAGGCGACCTGATGTACCTCAAGCAGCTCGCCGCCTACCTGAAGTACTTCCCGGGCCGCCACGCCACGCGCAACCTGTTCCTGGTCGGCCCGGCCGTGCCGGACAACGAGCGGGTGTGGTCGCGGTTCGCGGCCGCGCTCTCGCTGACCGGCGAGATGAACCAGGGTGCGCCCGTGCGATTGAACGTACCCGGCCTGCCCGCCACCGACGGTGTGGTCGAGTTCCTCGGCACGCCATATTTCGTCGGTGTGCGCACCCCGCACGGCATCCACCTGTTGATCAAGGGCTACCGGAACACGCTCGTCGTCGGGTACCACGGCTTTTCCGCCGACGAGGACGAGAAGGAGATCGAGTCGGCGTGGCGGTCCTGGCTCGCGTCGTAGGTGTCCAAGAGGGGCGTTGGACCTGCGCTGGGACCGTCCCGGCGCGGGAAGAAACAAACGGAGGCGTCGGATGCGTAGGTTGATTCTGGGCTTTTACGTCTCACTCGACGGCAAGAGCGCCGACGGGGACAACGGAATCCGGGACGTCATGGACAGCATCGACGACCCCGAGCAGGAGGAATACTTCGTCAGCCGGCTGTGGGAGGCCGGAGCCTTCCTCATGGGCCGCAAGACCTACGAGATCTGTGCCGGATACTGGCCCACCTCCGACCACCCGTCCGCCAAGGCCATGAACGAGATCCCCAAGGTCGTGTTCTCCCGCACCCTCGAAACCGCCGACGACTGGCCCGAGACCCGGATCGCCGGCGGTGACACCGCGGAAGAGATCGCCAAGCTCAAGGCCGGGCCCGGCAAGGACCTCGTCGCCTGCGGCGGCACCGAGTTCATGCAATCGCTGATCAAGCTCGGCGTGGTCGATGAGTACCGCCTGTGGGTGCTCCCCGCCATCACCGGCAAGGGCGCGCCACTGGTCCCCGAACTGGACGAGGCTCGGAAGCTGCGCCTGGTGAAAAGCACGGCCTTCCCCTCCGGAATCCTCGAACTGTGTTACGTACCAGCCGACAGATAAAACCCGCCAAGCGACGCACAGTCACGGTGGCATCGGGACGTAGGCGTGCCGAACGAGTGAGGGGATCGGTGAGCCCCTCACTCGTTCCGCGCGGTCTCGGGCCCGGTGATCCGCCGGAGCAGGGGCAGGGTGGCGGCGATGACGCCGAGGGAGACGGCGAGCCCTGCCACGACCGTGACGGCGAAGCCGATGCCCGGCGGGTGCAGCGGGTAGTCCAGCTGCGACCTCAGGAACAGCCCGGCGGCCAGGAACCCCGCCCCCGTCGCCACGACGGCGTTGGCCAGCAGCGGGACCGCGCTCTCCAGGACGACGGCCCGGCCGAGGGTCGCGAGCCGGACGCCCGTGAGCCGCAGCAGGCTGAACGGCCGTTTGCGCTCGTTCAGGCCGCCGACCACGCTCGCCGCCAGGGCACACCCGGCGATGCACAGGCTGACGACGATCACCACGTCGGCCAGGCGTTCGTACCCCCTGAGCAGCCGCGCGGTGTCGGCGTTCGCACGCATCTCCCGGACGGTGGCCGCCGGCTCGCGGTGCGGGAAGGCGACGGTGAGCACGGTCCGCGCCCGTTCGACCGCCGACGCCGACCCGTCCGTGCCGACGACGACCGTCTGGACCGGGAGGCGCCGCGCCCGCGACGAGGACAGGGCGGCGGCGGGCCAGTCCGTGCCGGGGAGGCGCTCGGAGTCGAACACGTAGTCGGGCGGCACCGACACCACGTCCGCGCCGGCGGCGCACCGCCCGAAGTGCGGCACCCCGGCCAGCTCGCGGCACGACATCAGCCCGGCCACCATCGGCCGGGGGCCGCCCAGCGAGAGCGTCGTGCCGAGCGGGTTCGTGTGGATCAGCATGACGCCCCGTACGCCGGGGATCGAGCGCAGCCGGGCCAGGACCTGGTCGGAGACCGGGACGGAGGCGCGGGGCACGCCCGGCGTCCTGGTCCAGCCGTGGGAGTACTCGGCCACCAGCGTGCCGCGGGCCGCCGCGTCGCTCTCGGGCAGGCCCTCTTCGGCCACCATCGTGTTGATCACTCCGACCGCCGTGCTGGTGACGAAGAGGGCGAGCACGAGGCCGCTGACCGCGCGATAGCCGGCCTTCGGGTCGTCGGCGAGCCGTCGCCCGGCGATCAACGTCGCGGGACGGCGGGCGTACCGCGCGACGACGCGTGAGCCGGCCATGGTCAGCCACGGCCCGGCGACGACCAGGCCGCCCATCATCAGGAAGATCCCGGTGAGGTACGCCCAGATCTGGCCGTTCGTGGTGTCGGGGCGACGGCCGACGAAGAACGCCAGCTCGGCGACGCCGGCGACGAGCGGGATCAGCCGGTACGGGCGAGGCGGGCGCGGAGTGACGCGCCGGCTCACGCCGAGCGGGGAGATCCGCACCCGGCGCAGCGCGAGGCGCGCCGCGATCATCGCCCCGATCGGGACGCCGACGGCGGCGAGCGCGATCTGGAGCGGGTTGAGCGACAGGTCGGCGGCGTAGAACCGCTCGCCGGTGAGCGGGAGCGCGGTCAGGCGCGTGCGGAAGAGGAAGAACAGTCCGAAACCGCCCGCGGTGCCGGCGACCGCCGCGACGCTGGACTCGACGGCCGCGACCAGGGAGATCTGCCGGGGCGTGGCGCCGACCAGGCGCATGGCGGCGAAGCGCTGTTCGCGACGCGTGGCGACGAGCCGGGTGACCGTGCCGATGAAGATCAGCACGGGGAAGAGCAGCGCCGCCGCCGTGACCGACAGGATGAGGTCGATGCCGTTCGCGTTGGTGCCGGCGTTGCAGCTCGAACAGCTGCTGGGCGTCCTGGTGGCGATGGCGGTCACCTTCGCCGCGCCGGGGGCGCGCGAGAGTTCGGCGGCGCTCGCGCCCGCGATGACGTACAGCGAGTCCGGGGACGGGAGCGCGGCCGGGCCGATCGTGCCGATCCGGCGGCCGGGGTAGCGGTCGCCGAGCCGGCCGGGCGGTGCCGTGCGCAGCAGCGCGGTCAGCGCGGCTGACGCGTAGTACTCCCCCGGCCCGGGCGGGCGCGGGATGCCGGGTGGAACGGGTGAGCGGGGCCCGGTGGCGGCGACGTCGACCCGGGTGATCGTCCTGCCCTCGTAGCGCTCGTAACCGAGGGTGGCCCACAGTGGGTCCGGGGACGGCGGAACACCCGCCGTGGCCTCGGGGGACGCGGAGTTCAGCCAGGCGTAGCGGGCGTTCTGCGCGTTGACCGCGTTGACGCCCGCCAAGGTCGCCAGCAGCAGCCCGACTCCCAGCGCGACGGCGGCCGCCGTGACCACCAGCCGCACGGCCGCCTCTCGCCCGCCCGCCACGGCCAGCCGCACACCGAACCCGATCACGAGATCACCCCGATCGACGTGGTCCTCCCGTCGCGGACGATGACCTCGCGGTCGGCGTACGCGGCCACCCGTGGCTCGTGGGTGACCAGGATGACCGTGGTGCCCTCCTCGCGGGCGGCGGACACGAGCAGCTCCATGACCTGCTCGCCGGTGAGCGAGTCGAGCGCGCCGGTCGGTTCGTCGGCGAACAGCACCCGCGGGCTCGCGACCAGGCCTCGGGCCAGTGCGACGCGCTGGGCCTGCCCGCCGGACAGCTCGCCGGACCGCCGCCGCTCCAGGCCGTCCAGGCCGAGCCGTTCGAACCAGGGGTGGGCCTGCC
Organism: Actinoallomurus iriomotensis; assembly: GCF_030269445.1. Taxonomy (GTDB): domain Bacteria; phylum Actinomycetota; class Actinomycetes; order Streptosporangiales; family Streptosporangiaceae; genus Actinoallomurus; species Actinoallomurus iriomotensis. Next base: position 276,160 of record NZ_BSTJ01000007.1, on the reverse strand, counting down.
GGACGGCCGCGCCCCGGCGCATGCCGCCGAGCAGCAGTGGCAGCGCGACGTTCTCCTCGGCGGTCAGCTCGGGGACGAGCTGACCGAACTGGAACACGAAGCCGAAGCGGTCGCGGCGCAGGGCGCTGCGCTCGGCCTCGCCCATGGTGTCCACCCGGCGGCCGTCGAACCGGACCTCGCCGGAACCCGGCGTGAGGATCCCGGCCAGGCAGTGCAGCAGGGTCGACTTGCCCGACCCGCTCGGGCCCATGACGGCGAGGATCTCGCCGGCCTCGGCCGACAGGCTCGCGCCCCGCAGCGCGGGCGTGCTGCCGAACGACAGCGTCACGTCGCGCGCCTCCACGAGAGTCGTCACGGCAGGACCTCGCGTTTCAGCGCGTCGAGCCGGGCCGCGGTGAGGTCGATCCAGCGCAGGTCGGACTCCAGGTGGAACAGGCCGTGGTCGGCGAGCAGCGCGTCGACCAGGTCGCCGGTCCGCTTGGTCTCGGTCAGCTCGCGCATGCGTTTCAGGTGGGCGGCGCGCTGGGCGTCGAGGTACGCCTCGGCGTCGCGGTCGAGCAGCAGCGCGAGCACGACCTTCGTGAACAGCACCGTCTGCAGGTGCGGCTCGGCCTCGACCGGCTCGGCGAGCCAGGACTCGAACTCGGTCGCCCCCGTCTCGGTGATGACGTACCGCTTGCGGTCGGGGCCCGCGCCGGCCTCGGTCTCGCCCACGACCACCTTCCCCGCACGGGCGAGCCGGCCGAGGGTGGCGTAGACCTGGCCGAAGGACAGCGGCCTGCCCCGGCCGAACAGCGCGTCGTAGTCGCGTTTCAGGTCGTACCCGTGGCTCGGCTCCCGTTCGAGCAGGCCGAGGAGGGCGTAGGGAACGCTCATGAGACGGAGGGTACGTCGCGCGTATACTCGCCGTCTATACACTCAGCGTGTATCCGCGTGGCCAGGTGGGCCGATGTGCGGGCTGTCGCCGCGCGACGGGCGCTGCTAGCCTGGCGGCAGCCGTTGATCCCGCGCGGGAGAGCGCCCGGACCGCCAGTCCGGGCCGCCGAAGGAGCAACTCCTCCCCGGAACCTCTCAGGCGACGAAGACCGCGCGGAGCAGGCGACCTCTGGAAAGCGGAGCACCGCTCCCGCCGAAGGTGCAAGCCCCCCGGGCGAAGCTCTCAGGCGCCGATGACAGAGGGGGAGGCGCCGAGACCGCACGCGAACCAGTGGGACGATATGACCCCCGGATCGCCCGCGCGATAAGGAGCCTGCCGCGATGTCCGTTCCGGACACCAAGAAGACACCACTCCACGAGGTCCACGAGGGCCTCGGCGCCACCGTCACCGAGTTCGCCGGTTATCGGATGCCGCTGCGCTACGGCAGCGAGACCGCCGAGCACCAGGCGGTCCGTACCAGCGCCGGCCTGTTCGACCTGTCCCATATGGGAGAGATCTTCGTGACCGGCCCGCAGGCCGGGGCGGCGCTCGACTACTCCCTCATCGGACACCTTTCGGCGCTCGCCGTGGGCCGGGCGCGCTACACGATGATCTGCGACGCCGACGGCGGCGTCCTGGACGACCTGATCGTCTACCGGCTGGCCGCCGAGACCTATCTGGTCGTGGCCAACGCCGCGAACGCCGCCACCGTACGCTCCGAGCTGACCGCGCGGGCCGGGAAGTTCGACGGGGCCACCGTCGACGACCGCTCCGACGCGTACGCCCTCGTCGCGGTCCAGGGGCCGAAGGCGCAGGGGATCCTCGGCAAGCTCACCGACGCCGCGCTCGGCGACCTGAAGTACTACGCGATCCTGCCCGGCGCGGTGTCCGGCGTCGACGCCCTGATCGCCCGCACCGGCTACACGGGCGAGGACGGCTTCGAGCTGTTCGTCTCCGCCGGCGACGCCGTGGCGACCTGGGCGGCGCTGACCGAGGCCGGCGGCGACGACCTGCGGCCCTGCGGGCTGTCCTCGCGCGACACGCTGCGCCTGGAGGCCGGGATGCCGCTGTACGGCAACGAGCTGACCACCGAGACGACGCCGTTCGACGCGGGCCTCGGCCGTACCGTCAAGTTCGACAAGGGCGACTTCGTCGGACGTGCCGCGCTGGCCGCGATCGCCGACAAGGCGCCGGAGCGCACCCTCGTCGGCCTGGTCGCCAGGGGACGGCGGGTGCCCCGGCACGGGTACGACATCGTGGGATCAGACGGCACGCCGTGCGGAGTCGTGACCAGCGGCGCGCCGTCCCCGACACTGGGCAAGCCCATCGCCATGGGCTATATCCACGCGGGTCACACCGAAGACACCGATCTGGCGGTGGACATCCGCGGCAAACATGAGCCGGTCGACAAGGTCGCCCTGCCTTTCTATAGGAGGACCCCGTGAGCAACGTTCCCGAGACCCTTTCCTACACCGAAGAGCATGAGTGGATTACCGAGCCGTCCGACGGTGTTGTGACTGTGGGGATCACCGCCTATGCCGCCGACGCCCTCGGTGACATCGTGTACGTCTCGTTGCCGCAGGAGGGCGCCACGGTCGAGGCCGGGGAGCCCTGTGGCGAGGCGGAGTCGACCAAGTCGGTGAGTGACATCTATGCGCCGGTGACGGGGGAGGTCGTGGCGGTGAACGGTGCGGTCGAGGAGGACCCGGCCGTGATCAACACCGACCCGTACGGGGAGGGCTGGCTGCTGAAGATCCGTACCGACGGTGACGGCCCCGACCTGCTGGACGCGCCGGCCTACTCCAAGCTGATCGAGGAGGCGTGAGATGAGCCTGTCCAACGCCCCTCTCTCCGAGATCGACCCGGAGGTCGCGTCGGCCATCGCCGAGGAGCTGCACCGCCAGCAGTCGACCCTGGAGATGATCGCCTCGGAGAACTTCGCCCCGGTGGGCGTGCTCGAGGCCCAGGGCTCGGTGATGACGAACAAGTACGCCGAGGGCTACCCGGGCCGCCGCTACTACGGCGGCTGTGAGTACGTCGACGTCACCGAGCAGCTCGCGATCGACCGCGCCAAGGCCCTGTTCGGCGCCGACCACGCGAACGTGCAGCCCCACTCGGGGGCGCAGGCCAACATCGCGGTGTACTTCGCGCTGCTCCAGCCGGGCGACACCATCCTGGGCCTGGACCTCGCCCACGGCGGGCACCTGACCCACGGCATGAAGATCAACTACTCGGGCAAGATGTTCAACGTCGCCGCCTACCACGTAGGCGAGGACGGCCTGGTCGACATGGACGAGGTCGCCCGGCTGGCGCGCGAGCACCGGCCGAAGATGATCGTCGCCGGCTGGTCGGCGTACCCGCGGCAGCTCGACTTCGCCGAGTTCCGCCGCATCGCCGACGAGACGGGCGCGCTGCTCATGGTTGACATGGCGCACTTCGCCGGGCTCGTCGCCGCCGGGCTGCACCCCTCGCCGGTGCCGCACGCCGACGTCGTCACGAGCACGACGCACAAGACCCTCTGCGGGCCCCGCGGCGGCCTCATCCTGTGCCGCGAGGAGTTCGCCAAGAAGATCAACTCCGCGGTGTTCCCGGGCACGCAGGGCGGGCCGCTGGAGCACGTGATCGCCGCCAAGGCCGTGGCCCTGAAGATCGCCGCGTCCGAGGAGTTCGCCGAGCGCCAGCGCCGTACGGTCGAGGGCGCGAAGGCACTGGCGGCGCGGCTGTCGCGCGAGGACGCCGCCAAGGCGGGCGTGAAGGTACTGACCGGCGGCACCGACGTGCACCTGGTCCTGGTCGACCTGGTCGACTCGGAGCTGACCGGGCGCGACGCCGAGGACCGGCTGCACTCCATCGGCATCACCGTCAACCGCAACGCCGTCCCGAACGACCCGCGGCCGCCGATGGTGACCTCCGGGCTGCGGATCGGCACGCCCGCGCTGGCCACCCGCGGCTTCCAGGAGGCCGACTTCGCCGAGGTCGCCGACATCATCGCGCTCGCGCTGCAGCCGTCGTTCGACGAGGCAGCGCTTTCGGCCCGGGTGACCGCCCTGGCCGAACAGCACCCGCTATATCCCAGTTTGTGAGATGAGATGACCATCGCCCCGGAAGGCCGCAAGCTGCTCCGCGTCGAGGCGCGCAACGCCGCGACCCCGATCGAGCGCAAGCCGCCGTGGATCAAGACCAAGCTGAAGATGGGGCCGCAGTACCGGGAGCTGACCGACCTGGTGCGCAGCGAGGGCCTGCACACCGTGTGCCAGGAGGCGGGCTGCCCGAACATCTACGAGTGCTGGGAGGACCGCGAGGCCACCTTCCTCATCGGCGGCGACCAGTGCACGCGCCGGTGTGACTTCTGCCAGATCGACACGGGCAAGCCCGCCGCGTACGACCCGGACGAGCCCCGGCGCGTCGCGGAGTCGGTCGAGCGGATGGGCCTGCGGTACGCCACGATCACCGGCGTCGCCCGCGACGACCTGCCGGACGGCGGCGCGTGGCTGTACGCCGAGACGGTGCGGCAGATCCACTCCGCGCTGCCCGGCTGCGGCGTCGAGCTGCTCATCCCGGACTTCAACGCCGTGCCGTCGCAACTCGCCGAGGTGTTCTCCTCCCGGCCCGAGGTGCTCGCGCACAACCTGGAGACGGTACCGCGGATCTTCAAGCGGATCCGGCCGGCCTTCCGGTACGAGCGGTCGCTGTCGGTCCTGACCCAGGCGCGTGAGGACGGGCTGGTCACCAAGTCCAACCTCATCCTCGGCATGGGCGAGACCCGCGAGGAGATCACGCAGGCGATGCGCGACCTGTACGACGCGGGCTGCGAGCTGCTCACCATCACGCAGTACCTCCGGCCCACCCCCCGCCACCACCCGGTCGAGCGCTGGGTCAAGCCGGAGGAGTTCGTCGAGCTGAAGGCCGAGGCCGAGGAGATCGGCTTCGCGGGGGTGATGTCCGGGCCGCTCGTACGCTCCAGCTACCGCGCCGGGCGTCTCTACCAGCAGGCCATGGAGGCTCGCGGCGTCGTGGCCGAGTAGTCATGGCGATCAGCGTCTTCGACCTGTTCAAGGTGGGTATCGGTCCGTCCAGCTCGCACACGGGCGGGCCGATGGTGGCGGCGCACCGGTTCGCGCGTTCCCTCTCCGCCGACGGCCTGCTGGAGAAGACCGCGTCCGTACGCACCGTGCTGTACGGCTCGCTGGGCCTGACCGGCAAGGGGCACGGCAGCGACAAGGCGGTCATCCTGGGCCTGGAGGGTGACCGGCCGGAGTCGGTCGACGTCGACGGTGTTCCGGCGCGGCTGGCATCGGCGCGTTCGCGGGGGACGATCCGCCTGCTCGGCTCGCGCGAGGTGCCGTTCGTCGTCGGCTCGGACCTGATCTTCGAGCGCAAGGAGTCGCTGCCGCACCATCCGAACGGCATGCGCTTCACGGCGTACGACGACGCGGGCGAGGTGCTGCGGGAGAAGGTCTACTACTCGGTCGGCGGCGGTTTCGTCGTGGACGAGGACGCGACCGGCGCCGACCGCATCAAGCCGGACGACACGGTCGTGCCGTACCCGTTCGCGACCGGGGCCTCGCTGCTGTCGCTGACGGAGGAGACCGGGCTGTCGGTGCCGGCGCTGATGATGGAGAACGAGAAGGCGTTCGGGCGCGACGAGGAGACGATCCGCGCGGACCTGCTCGGGCTGTGGCAGGTGATGCGGGAAAGCGTCACGCGCGGCTGCACGAACGAGGGGCTGCTGCCGGGCGGCCTGAAGGTACGGCGCCGCGCGCACCTGCTCTACCGCAAGCTGCTCGCCGAGACCGAGGCGGACCCGCTGCACGCGATGGACTGGGTGACGCTGTTCGCCCTCGCGGTCAATGAGGAGAACGCCGCGGGCGGCCGGATCGTCACCGCCCCGACCAACGGCGCGGCGGGCATCGTCCCGGCGGTCCTGCACTATTACGACAAGTACGTCCCGGGCGCGTCCGACGAGGGCGTCGTGCGCTTCCTGCTCACGGCCGGGGCGATCGGCGTGCTCATCAAGGAGAACGCCTCGATCTCCGGCGCGGAGGTCGGCTGCCAGGGCGAGGTCGGCTCGGCGTGCGCGATGGCGGCGGCGGGCCTGACCGAGGTGCTCGGCGGCACCCCGGAGCAGGTGGAGAACGCCGCCGAGATCGGCATCGAACACAACCTGGGCCTGACCTGCGACCCGGTGGGCGGGCTGGTGCAGGTGCCGTGCATCGAGCGCAACGCGGTCGCGTCGATCAAGGCCATCAGCGCGTCCCGATTGGCTCTGCGCGGCGACGGCCGCCACTTCGTGTCGCTGGACAAGGCGCTGAAGACCATGCGCGACACCGGCCGCGACATGCTCGACAAGTACAAGGAGACCTCACGCGGCGGCCTCGCCGTCAACGTCATCGAGTGCTGACCGCTCACTACGGTGGCGGCTCCGGACACTGCCGGGTTGATCCGCGTCCACCGCGCGGCGCACCCCCGGCCACATCGTCCGGCTCGCCGGTCCGGCGCAACCACCAGGCCACCGCAGCGGCTCGGTTGGGCACCTCCGCCTTGGCGAAGACGGACTCAAGGTGCTTGCGTACGGTGCGGGTGCGGATCCCGAGCCGCGTGGCGGTCTGGTCGTTGGTGTGGCCCGCCGCCACCAGCCGTAGTACCTGCTTCTCCCGTTCGGTCAGGTGGGGTCCGTCCGCCGGCGCGAGCCCGATCGTCGCACGGACCGCCCGTACCTCGGTCTGGAAGGCGAGCGCGGCGGACACCATTCGTCGAAGCTGGTCGACGGCGCCGACTTCCCGGTCCGAGAAGTCGCGCCTGGTGCGCATGAGGCCGATGAACACGAGGTCCTGTTCGGTGAAGGCCAGGGTCGCGGCGAGTTGGTAACGCAGGCCGTAGTGGGCGAGCAGGTCGCGATATACGGCGGTGTCCAGAAAACGACGGAAGGACATCAAGTCGCTGGTCCGGTACGAGCGTGGATCATGGGTGGCCAACAGGTGGGCGAAGTAGGGGTGCTCGCCGAACTTCGTGGTCCAGGCGTGTAGTTCGTCCAGTGGCGGAGTGTCCGGACCGGACACCGTCATCGTGGGAAGACGGCCCGGTGTACGACGCCACACGGTGAGGGTCGTCGTGTCCGCGCCGACCGTTCGTCGCAGGCCGTCGGTCAGGATCGTCTCGAACGGCTCGCCGGCGATGATGGCATTGCCGGCGCGCAGCCCGTAACGCAGCAGTTCTGCCTCGTTCATGCGATCACCCTTGCTCACCAGGCAGTCTAGCTCCGCGTGGCGCGTCATCACCGCAGAGTCAAGGTGGCGGAATGGCCACTGTCCGGACGTGGCCTCGCGCGACCATGCTCGTGCTTCATGGGCGAACCATCATTTCTCACCGTCGACCACGGCGAGTTCCACGTGGTACGCGACCAGGTGCACACCGCGGTCACCGTCGTCAGAGGCGATCGCGTCGAACTGCGGGTCAGCGGGTATGACATGGTCAATTTCGGCGGGGGCCTGCTCGGTCTTTTCGAGCCACGCCTGAACGCCGACGGCGATCCCGTCACCGCGCCTGAGGATTATCCGGCGCCACGACTTCGCAAGAACTCGCTTATCTGCGACATCGGTGGAGTCTGGCACCAGGGCGGCCTCAACGCGCAGTTCGAGGCACAACGCAGCGGCGAGATCATTCTCGCCCCCAATGATGCGTATCCCGGCGACAACAAAGAGGGCTGGATGGTCCGGCTGATCACTCATAGGATCATCCGGAAAATAGCGTTCAACCCGAAGCTGACCGTATCTTGGATCGAGCTTGTCCAGGTCGTACAACGACGCGACAACTCGATTCCGCTGGTGGCCGGTAAACGGACGGCCGCACGGATCTTCCTCACCAGTGACGGTGACGGCACCGGCGAGGATGCCTACCAGCAACCTGTACACGACGTCAGCGACACCGTCACCGTGTCCTCCTCGGCGGGGAAGAAGGATCTGCCGTTCAAGGGCGCGACGGCGTTTCCGGCTGGTCAGCACGACCGCGACGACAAGACGCACGGCGTCCTGCTCGAACTGCCGCTCGACCTTCTCACCGGAACGGTCAAGTTCAGTGTCACCTGTGCGGCGGCCGGTGGCACCGGAGACGACTGGACCACGAACTTCGACACCACGTTCACGTTCACGCCTACGCGGCGGATCCCCGTCCGACCCGTCCTCATGACACAACCCGGCATCACGACGCCGGACTTCGCCCAGTTCAAGAAAATCGCCGCACGAGCGATAGATTTTCTACCGCTGGCACCTGGAGCGTTCGATTTCCTGGCACCGATCGTCCTGACGATGCCGCCTTTCCGAACCGACGATGACTGGTGGCAACATCTGGTCTACCTGGAGTCGTTCGCTCGCATTCCTCTCGAGCGCGCCGTGACCGCGGCGATCGTGCACCCGGCCATGCCGATCAAGACCAGCGGTATCGGCGTGAGCCTACCGCGAGGCATGTTCATCGTGGACGTTTCCAGCGGGCTCGACGACTCCGCCGGCACATTCGCGCACGAGTTCTGCCATGCCGTCGGGGTCCTTCACGCACCACCGCCGAACTGCGGCGCCGGCTGGCCGTTCGACTACCGCATCCTGCCCAAGACCGACCAGCCCTGCCTCGACATCGCGACGATGACCCTGTTCCCCTCCGGGTCCGACGACCTGATGGGCTACTGCGGAGCAGTCCCTACGCGACGGACCTCCACAGCCACCTACCTGAGGTTCCTTGAGGGCGTGAGGTGAGATGACGAACGAACTGACCCGACGCCAGCTGCTGCGAGCGGGCCTGCTCACCGGGTCGGCGCTGGCTCTGCCCGGTCTGGCGATCGCGTGTAGCGCCACGGCACCGACCGAGATCCGGTCGCTGGAACTCGGCGGACAGCATGCCACGTTGATCGGCGACCCCGCCTCCCCGGCGCCGCCCAGACTGACCGCCAGCGGATACGCGGTCGGCGACAAGGCCTGGCTCAGTCTCGGTTTCATGCTGTCCGCCGAACTGAACGACCACGCCGACCCACTCGTCGAGGACATCAAGGGCGCCTATCGCGACGTCCGCGTGCAGATCCTCAACGCGGCCGGCGCCGCCCTCGTGGACACGCCCGTCCAGGGCAGGCCCGCCTGCACCAACACGGGCGCCACGACACGCCAGGAGGCGATGTTCGTCCTGTCGGCACTGCTCCCCGCACCGGCCGACGCCCACTCGATTCAGGTCAGCGAAGGATCCGCCACGTTGTTCTCCCGAGTGCTCCCGCACGACGTACCTCAGGTGTCGGACCTCAGCGTGCACCGGGCCGCCGACGGATACACCGTAAGCTGGCAGGTCCAGCACTCGAACAGCACGACCACCGCGAGTTTCGTACTCGTCCGAGGAGTCCACGGTGGCTGGCAGCCGGCAGGCATCGCCGTCGAACAGCCCCCCGGTACCCGGTCCGTCGTCCTTTCCGCAGGGCCGGACGCGACTCCTGTACAGGAAGTGGCCGTCCTGACCACGGACGGACTGCATACCGTCGCGTCGTTGGCTGCCCCGAACCAATGATCATTGAGTCGTGAAGCCTGTTGTTCCGACGCGGTACGGGTCTCCGCGAGACGCTCTTCGGCATACAGCGCCAGGCGGGTCCGGTCGACGAGGCCTCGCCGTCAGATGACGCCGAGAGCCAGCATGGCGTCGGCGACCTGGACGAACCCGGCGATGTTGGCTCCGGCGAGGTAGTCGCCGGGGCTTCCGTACTCGTCGGCCGTCTCCACGCAGCGGTCGTGGATGCCGCGCATGATGGCGGCAAGGCGTTGCTCGGTGTGGTCGAAGGCCCAGGAGTCGCGGGAGGCGTTCTGCTGCATCTCCAGTGCGCTGGTCGCGACGCCTCCGGCGTTGGCGGCCTTACCGGGGGCGAAGGCCACGCCGGCTTCGGCCATGAGCTGGACGGCCTCCGGGGTGCACGGCATGTTCGCGCCTTCCGCGACGATGCCGCATCCGTTCCGGACCAGGGTCGCGGCGTCGGTGCCGTTGAGTTCGTTCTGCGTGGCACAGGGCAGGGCGATGTCGCAGGGAACGTCCCACACCGAGCCGCCCTCGACGTACCGGGCGGAATCGCCTCGGGCCTCGACGTACTCGGAGATGCGGCCGCGGCGGACCTCCTTGAGGTCCTTGAGCAGGTCGAGGTCCACGCCCTTCTCGTCGACGACGTAGCCGCCGGAGTCCGAGCAGGCGATCACGGTGCCGCCGAGCTGCTGGACCTTCTCGATCGCGTAGATGGCGACGTTGCCGGAACCCGACACCACCACCTGCTTGCCGTCGAAGGAGTCGTCGCGCGTCTTGAGGATCTCCTCGACGAAGAAGACGGTGCCGTAGCCGGTGGCCTCGGTGCGCACCTGGGAGCCGCCCCAGGCCAGCCCCTTTCCGGTCAGAACACCGGACTCGTAGCGGTTGGTGATCCGCTTGTACTGGCCGAACAGGAAGCCGATCTCGCGGCCACCGACGCCGATGTCGCCCGCGGGCACGTCGGTGTGCTCGCCGATGTGCCGGTAGAGCTCGGTCATGAAGGACTGGCAGAACCGCATGATCTCGCCGTCGGAGCGACCCTTCGGGTCGAAGTCCGAGCCTCCCTTGCCGCCGCCGATCGGCAGGCCCGTGAGGGCGTTCTTGAAGATCTGCTCGAAGCCGAGAAACTTGATGATGCCCAGGTAGACGCTGGGGTGAAAGCGCAGGCCGCCCTTGTACGGGCCGAGCGCGGAGTTGAACTCCACCCGGAAGCCACGGTTGACCTGCACGGTGCCGGCGTCGTCGACCCACGGGACGCGGAAGATGATCTGCCGCTCGGGTTCGCACAGCCGGCGGATCACGGCCGCGTCGGCGTACTCGGGGTGCTTGGCGACCACCGGACCGAGGCTGGTCAGGACCTCGCGCGCCGCCTGATGGAACTCGGCCTCGCCGGCGTTGCGCCGTACTACCTCGTCGTAGATGTCATGCAGTTTCTCGTCCAGGCCGGGCAAGCCGTTGCTCCTCTTCGTTGTTCGTGGCCGACTCCACCCGCTCCGCGAGACGCTCTTTGGTCAGCAGCGCCAGAGTGCTGATGGCCTCGTCGAGTTCCCGTACGGTCCGGTCCGGCAACGACTTCAGCGCCATGCGGGTCCGGTCGACGAGATCCGCGTCCTCCGGGGTCTCGATGAACGCACCGCTGAACTTGTTGACGATGGCACCCAGTCGTTTCGGGTCCATGGTCGCAGGCGGAGTCACGCTGCTTTCCTCCCGTCGGTTTGGGCGGCCATCATCCCATCCCATCGCTTATTTCCGTGGCTTCTCGGTGAGGTCTGATGATCACCAGGCAACATGAGGCGGGTGGACTACAACGCGATGCTGCTCGTGGAGCTGCCGCAGGCGCGGCGGCGTGCCGATGAGGCGGCCGTCACCCGGATCTGCGCGACGGTCGCGCACGCGGTGACCGAACAGGCGAGCCTCCGGTACGAGGCCCTGTGGCGGATCGACGACCAGGACGCCGTGGCCCGGATCTGCGTCTCCGCCGGGCGCACCTTCGCCTCCCGGGGCAGTTTCGGCACCGCGGCGAGCTTCTACCGGCGCGGCCTGCGGGCGGCCCGGGCCGTCGACGACCGCCGTGTCATCGCGCGGGCGGCCTCGGCGCTGGCCGCACTCGCGCCCGGCATCGAGCGTGAAACAGGGGCTTTCACCCACGAACTACTCCGCCTGCACAACGCTCGGACGGCCTACCGCGACGCCGTCGAGGCGTTCGACCTGATCGGCCGAGATCAGGCGGCGGTCCGGTCGCGCGAGCACGCGACGTGGTGCGACGCGCGGTTGGACGACAGACTCGGCGGAAGGCCGTTCACGGACGCCGACGCACACGAGCTGTTCGACCAGCTGATCGAAGACGGCGCGCCCTGCCCGTACCTTGAGGGACTGGCCGTGCCCGCGGGGACCGACGGCGCCGATGAGCTTCCCACGGCGCTCCTCGAAGCCCTCGAAGTGGCTCTCGGCGCCCAGCTGAGGGAACCCGCCGACCAGGCGTCCCACCGGATTCGGCGGGTCCGCGACCGGCGCCGGCCTCGGAGCCTGGAGATCACCGTGCCCGGCACGCCGGTGCCGACACTGCTCGTCCTGCCGCGGCCCGCCACCGCTGGGGCCACGGCCGCCCTGGCCGATCTGGACCTCGCCGGCGAGGCGAGCCGCGGCCACGAACTCTCCTGGGACCGGGCCGCTCGTACCTGGCAGATCCACGGCCGCCCGGCACCGCGTCTCAGCACCGCGGACCGGCCTCCCGCCTCGTACGAGGCGGGAGGCCGGGACTGAGGAACCGTTCAGGCGACGAGCCGGGCGGCGGACGGGGCGGAACCCGTCATGGCGGCGTCGGCGTCGACGAGGTAGATATGCGCCGTCTTGGGGCCGGAGGTTCCGATCCAGAAGGTCTGCCCGTCAGGCAGCTTCGCCCACGAGGTCGCGTAGGCGGCGATTCCGGTGCAGGTGAGAGTGGCGGAGTCGTGCCCGACGAAGGGGGTGAGCAGCGGGACGCACACCAGGTTGAACGCACCGACGGCGACTCCTTTGGCCGCGTTGAAAAGCGCCTCGCTGGTTCCCCGATCAAGCCGGATTCCGCAGCTTTCCTCCGTGTCTCCAGCGAATGTGTAGCACGTGCGGTCGAAATTGATGGATGCCGGCATTTGAATGTCCGCCGGATTCACTGCGGCGGACCCGGCCTGGGGGTCGCCTTCGCCGGCGACGGACAGCACGGCGGCGTGGGCCGGAGCGGCCGATGCGGCGGTGATACCGGCGGTCAGCGTGGTCACGATCGCCGCGGCGATCACGATGATCAGGCGCTTGGGACCGGGCCGTGTGGCGGTTGTGCGAGTCATGGGATGCTGCCTGCCTTTCTCGCCCTGATGGCGATTTGCGCTTGACCTCCTTTCTAGGACCGCCGTTATTGATTGGCGACATCAGAATGATTGTTCTGATTGATCGGTAGAGCCCGAACAAAAAATGCACACCGTGGAGGGGACCGTACTGCCGCGGCCGGCCGGCGGCACGCTTCCGGTGAGGAAGCGGTTCCGAAGTACGGGGGCCGGCCGATGGACGGCGAGCGTGCCCTCTCGGTCAGGCTGCTCCGGCCTGGCGGTGGCGACGCACCGCGTCCCGGTTGGCACAGGCGTGGGAGCAGTAGCGCTGCCGTCCCGGGCGGCTGTGGTCGATGTAGGCGTTGCCGCACTCGGGCGACGCGCAGCGTCCGAGGCGGTGCATGCCGCGGTCGGTGAGGTGCTGGGCGATGGCGACGCTGGTGGCCGCGGTGAGGATGCCCGCCAGACCGGCCCCGCCGGGCCGATAGTGGATGTGCCAGCCGCTGCCGTCGTGGTCGGTGACGGTGGGATGACCCGCGTAGCGGGAGAGCAGGTCGTTGAGCAGCGCGACGCGGTGCCGGTCGGTGGCGGCGTCGACCAGCCGCGCCCAGCGCGTCAGGTAGTCCAGTACGACGTCGAGGTCACGGTCGCCGGCCGGCCGGTCGAGGGGCATTCCGGCGGCGGTCCAGCGGGCGGCGAGTTCGTCCGGGCTGGTCGGCGGCCGGTTGAGCAGGTCGATGACGTTGCGCAGCAACGGCAGATTGTAAGGGTTTACCGGCATGAGGGCATTACAGCACAGTGTCGGGCATGAGGTACTGGCTGCCACTGGTGGCGTGCTGTCTCGGCACGTTCCTGCTGCTGTTGTTCACGACGATCGTGACGGTCTCCCTGCCGCGCATCGGCACCGAACTGCACGTCGGGTTCGGCGCCCAGCAGTGGATCATCGACGTGTACACACTCGCCCTGGCCGGACTGCTGCTGGGAGCGGGGTCGCTCAGCGACGTGCTGGGCGGCAGGCGGGTCCACACGGTCGGGCTGGCCGTGTTCGGCGTCGCCACGCTGGCCTGCGGGCTGGCGGACACACCGCTGATGCTCATCGTGGCCCGTGCGGTGCAGGGGGTGGCCGGGGCCGCCATGTTCGCCACGATCCTGCCGTTGATCGCCTTGACCTACACCGGCCGGGCGCGGGGAACCGCGTTCGCGGTGTGGGGCGCGGTGGCCGGCGCCGCCTCGGCGGTGGGCACGGTCGGCGGCGGTGTGCTCACCGAGCATCTGGGCTGGCGGTCGACGTTCCTCGCCGCGCTCCCGCTGTGCGCCCTCGCACTGGTGCTGGCCGTCACCTCACTGCCCGACATGCCCGCCACGCCGGGGCGGATCGACTGGCCGGGAGTCGTCACGATCAGCGTGGCGGTCACCTCACTCGCCTACACCGTCATCACCGGTTCCGGCTGGTCGGCGCCCGGTACGCTGCTCGGCCTGGCCGTCGCCGTGGCCGCCGGCACCGGCTTCGTACTGGCCGAACGTGCCGGCGCCCACCCGATCCTCCCGTCGGCACTGTTCGGCACCCGGGCGTTCGCCGGCGTGCTGCTGGCGGCGTTCGCCTACTACTTCGCCGCCTTCGGCGCACTGCCCGACATCTCCACATGGCTGCAGACCGAACTGCGGACGAGCTCGTCCGCGACCTCGTTGGTGCTCACCGTCCAGCTGGTGGTGTTCATGGGCGTGTCGGGGCTGGTCAGCAGCAGACTGCATGGACTGCCCCAGAGCTGGACGCTCGGCGGGGGAACGGTCGCGGTCGGTCTCGGTTGCCTCACCGGCCTCGCCCTCGACGCCGGATCCGGCTGGCCGGCACTGCTGCCGTTCCTGGTGCTCACCGGAGCCGGAGCCGGCGTGGTCTCCCCTGTCCTGCCCGCGGTCGCCACCACCGCGGTACCGCCTTCCCACGCCGGCACCGCCGGCGCCGCCGCGAACAGCGCCCGCCAACTGGGACTCGCCCTCGGCGTCGCGACCTGCGGCACGGTATTCCACAGCCGCCCGCCGACTCCCGGAGGCGCCGCAGCGGGCGTCACCGGCGCACTCGCCGTCTGCGGAATCCTCGCCGTCACCTGCGGAGCACTCGCGGCCGGGCTACTGCGCCCCCGGCCGGACGTGGTTCCTACGGCGTCGAGGTGGCCGCCTTGACGCCGTAGGGTGCGGTTACTTCGGCGCCGTGTCGGTCCAGCCGGACTCCAGCATGGTGAAGGAGGTGAACGCGGCGCCGGGCTTGGCGGGTACCTTCGTGTCCGACTTCTGCACCACCGTCTGGTCGGCGAGTGCTTGGCCTGTCGAGGGATCGATGATGAGCCGGAACTGCGGAACGTGGTTCCCGTCCTTGTCCGTGCCGCCGCCTATGGCGATCGCCGTGCCCCATCGGCCGGCCTCGTCCTTCGCCGCGCCTGCCTTCTTGACGCCGTGAAGCCCAGCGAGCATCCGGTAGGTGGCCGCGCGGACCTGGGGCGTCAGCGGCGCGCGCACCAGCAGTTCGCTGCCGAAGTCGAAGATTCGAGCATCGTCCGGAGGATCTTCGCCGTTGTGCTCGGCCTGCCGGCTGAGGTAGTCGCGGATGGTCGCCTCCAGCTCGTCCGAGCGCGTGGGCAGGGCGAAGACCTGCCGGAGCGAGAAAGGCCGTCCGGTGAGGATCTCAAGGCTCGGATCACTCTGCTCGAGCGTCGCCTTCCCTGGTCCCGGCGTGACCGCCGCGTGGAAGTCCGGGAGCCGTTTGTTCTCGAACGGTGACGGCGAGCCCGCGCGCCGCCAGGCCGCTGCGTCGGCCGGGCTCGCCGGTTCGGCACCGAGGTGCTGTGTCAGGTCCCAGCCGGGCTTTTCGGGATCGCGCGCCATCCAGTACTCCAGACGGTCGTGCGTCTTGATCCAGTACGGGTTGCTTTGTGTGCCGAAGAGCAACAGGTCGCTCACCTGTATCCGCACATGCCAATACCGTCCGTTGGGCTGTGGCTGGTGGCCGGTCTTCTCCGCGGCCGCGAGCAGGAGCCGACGGCCGGAATCCTGGCCTGTCTCCACCTCTGGACCGGTGCCGGCCGACAAGACCGTCAGCGTCACCGCGGTGGCCGCGGCCGCCAGCCCGAGCCCGAACGGCAACAACCGCGAGCCGCCGAAGAGCCGCCGACGGGAGGGCCGGCTCAGCCGATCGAGACGGGCGCGGGCCGCGGCGACCTTGTGCGCCGGCACGGGCGCCGGCCGGTCGTACAGATCGCGGACCATCTGGATCTCATCCATCGTGTTCCTCCAGGTCGAGCAGTGGATTGGTCCCGCCCAGCGCCTCACGTAGCTTTCTTCTGGCCCGGTTCAGTCGTGACCCGACCGTGCCGTACGGGATGTCCAGCGCGGCGGCCACCTCCTCATGACTCAACTCGGCGAGCGCGACGAGCAACACCACATCGCGGTCCCCGGCGGACAGCGCGGCGAGTGCCCCCGCGAGCCGCCCTCGCAGGCCCTCAGCGGCGATCCGCGCTTCGAGTTCCTCAGACCCGGCGTCCCCGGCGATGGACCCCGCGTCCCCGGCGATCCGGTCCATGGCGCGCAGTGCTCGCACCTCACCGCGCCGGTGCTTGCCGACGAGATTGGTCGCGAACCCGTACAGCCAGGTACGCACGCTGGCACGCGCGGGCTCGTACCGGTCGCGTTTACGGAACGCGGCCAGGAATGTCTCTGCGGCCACGTCGGAAGCATTCTCCGGCCCGATCCGCCGCTCCACATACGCGTGGATCTCGGCGAAGTAGGCATCAAAGATCGCTCCGAAGCGTTCAGGGACATCCCGGGACTCGCGGATCACGGCGGCATCGTTGGCCGCGCGCATCGCTGGATCTCCGATCGCAGCGGTCACATTGGGCTCCGTCTCATGTGCGGCCTCTCTATGGCGCGTTGGCGGTCACCCAGGTCTCACCCGATCTCCCTCAGCGCTTTCACACCCCGACCCCAGCCACCGGCCCGGCCTCGCGGTGGTTCCGGCGGGAGCGAAGCTGACGGCCGCCCTGGTACTCCAGCCGCAGATGGTGATCATGGCTGGTCGGGCTGCCGGATGAGGTGTTCGTCGGGGGTTGTACGTGTCGCTACGTCTCGACACGTAGGCACACGTCTGGACACGTATCGAGACGCATGTAGACGTAGGCATGGAGAGATGAGACGGCCACCGCTGGGACGCTTCAGGTGTACCGCCGGGGTGCCGTTCGGCTGGGTCACCGCCGATGATGCCTATGGCGATAACGGGCCGTTGCGCCGGTTCTTGGAAGACCGGCGGATCAACTGTGTCCTGGCCGTCTCACGCGCTCATCAGGTCCCCACCGGCGTGGGCCGGCTGCGCGCGGCGGCCCACGAGATCCGCCGACTATTCGCGATGCTCTGCCGGCCACCCGACGATGCCACTACCAGCATCAACATAAACAAGATCACTAACTACGGCTGGAGTACTAGTCAGCCAAGCGCTCGGCGTCTTCGGAGGAAATACGCGCGACCTCGACACAATCCGCACCCTGGGCGCTGCTGCGGCTGCTCTTTCGCCAGTCAATTTCTGTCATTTGCTGGCCTCCAGGTACCTCTTGATCAGCTCCCGAGATTGATTCTCAGGAAGTGCATGAGCACCAATCCGCTCATACTGTACAACAAGGCCCCGCACCTCAGAAGCGGAGACCACGAGCCTGCCACCGAACTGCGCCTCGGAATAGGCGACGTCGCCTAGCTCGTGGAAGAAGATCTTGAACGAGCCACCTAACCCGGCATGGAGACCGGCCGCTCGGGGTCTCACTCGGATTGAGATGTTAGGCCGGTGACTCTCCTCCAGAAGTCGGGCGAGTTGCTTCCGCATCACCTCGGGATCGCTCGTCGAGCGGTCAATGACGCTCTCATCGAGGAGGAACCACAACGTCGGTGGATCCGCTCGGTCCAGGATGTCCTGCCGACGCATTCGTTCCTCGACATGACGCTCGACGTCGTCTATCCCCAGCGTGGTCCGGAAGAGCTCTCGCGTGTACTCCGGAGTTTGAAGCAGTCCGGGGACGAGGCACGTCTCAAAACTTTTGATCTCCGCGGCCCGGCTTTCGGACTCGGCGTGCTGCCGCATCCAGTTCGGGTTGTGCGCCCGGTGGGCGTAGACGAGCAGGCGGGTGAAGTGCCCGTGGGTGTTCCAGAGCGAGTCGAGCTTTGCCGCCTGCTTCTCGTCGAGCTGGAGCTGCCCGGACTCCAGGCGGGAAACCGTGGACTTCACGCAGCGCAAAACCCGGCCCAGATCCTCCTGGGTCATCTTGTGCCGCATACGGTAAAGCCGCAGGTCATGGGCTATCCACGCCCACATGGACGTCATCGGGTCCGGCGCCGGTCGGGGAGTCATCGGCACACCTCAAAGTTTCCGTTGGTTGCGGATCTCTCGGGGAAACAGCGACAGCTGAGTCGCACGCCTCCATTGTGCTGATTCGAAAAGTAGCAAAAGGAGGTGCTTATGGTCTCGGATTTGTTCACGCTTACGCTCGCTCCGGCCAAGGAAGCGGCCCGTCAGGCCCGGTCGGCGACGACGCATTTCCTCCGTGAATTGGGCATGAAGGAATTGCTGGACGACGCCAGTCTCGTCGTCAGCGAACTCACTACGAATGCCACCAAACTAGGACAGAAATTCAGGCTGCGCCTGATCGTGAACGAGCGAACGCTGCGGATCGAGGTAAGTGATCACTCCGTGGACGAACCGATCGTCAGGGCACGGATCGGGGACGACCGGGCGGAGGACGGTCGTGGCCTTCTCGTCGTGGCGGCGCTGGCCGATGCATGGGGCTTCGACGTGCTCCCCGACGGCGGGAAAACGGTCTGGGCGGTTCTCACGTGCCGCTGAACGACCGTCCCCTGAACCCGTACGACGACCTGCTCCGGCCACGAGAGGTGGCGGAGATATTCGGTGTCCGTACGACGACCATCGCCCGGTGGGCGCGCGAAGGGCGCATCACCGCCGTGCCGACGCCGGGCGGGCACCGGCGGTACCGCCGGGCCGATGTTCAGACGCTCCTCGATGCGCGTACAGACGCCGACGTGTCCCCCGCCGCCCGTGAACAGGACGCGGTTCGGCTCTATGAGATGGGCTGGAGCATCCGCCGGGTCGCCCAGGAGTTCGGCATGAGCTACGGCGCCATGCGCCGCCTGCTCGGCCGCCACGTACGCCTGCGCGACCGTCGCCGAGCAGGGTGAGGCGACCGTACGGGCCGGGGAGGCCGGCCCGTACGGTCATCGTGGGTCAGCTACAGGTGTGGTCGGGTTTCAGGGCGAAGTCGGCCGTTGTCGTGGCCAGTTTGGCGATCTTGACGGACCTGGTCTGCGGTGCCCAGCCGTCCTTGGCCGCGATCAGGGTGAGCGGGTTGTTGCGGGTGTCGAGCCACAGCACGTACTGACCGTTCTTGTCGGTCTTGAGCGTGTAGCTCGCCGTCCACGAGTCGATCTCCACGGTCGCCCCGGTGAGCGGTGCCGGTGCGCCGGTGCAGCCGGCGCCCGTCACCGTTCCGGTGATCTTGCCCCAGGTCTTCGGCGGGTTCACCGTGAGCGTCACCGGGACGGCCAGGGCCCCGTACGGGGTCTTGGCGCCGATGGTGACCTGCGCGGTGAACGTGCCGGGCTGGGTGATCGTGTCGACGTTCGCGTTGAGCGACACCACGACCTTCGCGGTACCGCCCGCCTTGATCGTCACCTCCGACTTGTCCTCCGACAGCCACGGGACGTCGCCGCCCGCGGCGTCGCACTGGTCGTAGCCGGGCAGTTGCTCGCTGTTCTTGACCGCGTTGAAGCCGCCGGTCGAACCTCCGATCTTGTAGAAGCCGCAGGCGGCGGCGCCGCGGTAGAGGGTGTTGTTGGAGTTGGGCAGCGCGGTCCAGGCGTTCGCGTCCGGGTCGTACGCGAAGCCCTGGTTGGTGAGCGTGCTGGTGCCGTTGGTCACGCCGCCCGAGACGAGCAGCTGGCCGTTGGCCGTCGACGAGCTCATCGCCCACAGGTCGATCGGCAGGTCGGCGACGGAGCTCCAGCTGTCGGACGACGCGTCGTAGGCGTAGGCGTGCTTGGACGAGGCCGTGCCCGCGGTGCCGCCGGCGCAGTACACCTTGTCGCCGAGGCCGCCGCAGCCGAGCCAGGCGGTCGACTCGGGGTACGCGTGCGCCGAGCTCCAGGAGTTCGACGCGGGGTCGTACACCTGCACGCCTGTCTGACCGCAGGCGTCGGCGCAGCCGCCGACGACATAGATCTTGCCGTCGGCCACGGTCACCCCCGCGCCGGCGAACGGCTTGGGGTTGTCGGCCCCGGTCGTCCAGGTGTTCGCGGCCGGATCGTAGATCTCCGTCTTGGCGACCGTGTCACCGGAGTCGGACCAGCCACCGAAGACGTACAGCTTGCCGTTCAGCGCGGCCACCTCCGGCGCCTCGCGTCCGGCGCTCATGCTCGCGAGGGCGCTCCACGCCTGGGTGCCCGGATCGTAGACGTAGGCCTTGGCGCTGGTGGCCAGGCCGTCGACGCCGCCGACCGAGTACACCTTGCCGTCGATCGTCGCCGCGCCGTTGTCCATGACCGCCGAGGGGTAGTCGGCCGTCGCGGTCCACGGCGGTGCGTACGGGCTCGCGGCGGCCGCGGCTGCGGCCTTCGCCTTGGCCTTGGCGTCCACCTTGCCGGACTGGAACCGTCCGGACGAGTAGTCTCCCTTCACCTTCTGCAGCGGGGCGCCCTGCGCCGCGGGCTGGTAGGTGCCCGGCCTCTCACCGATCTTGGCGGTGACCGGTGCGGTGCCGGTGTTCTTCAGCGTCACGGTCTGGCTGGCCTGTCCCTGCCAGGCGACCGTCTTGTCGACCGAACTCGGAGTGATCGTGATCTGGGGCGCGCCGAGCGAGAAGCTCGCCCCCGTCGCCCAGTTCGCGGCCACGTTCACGGTGACGTCCTGGGACGTGTAGTTCGACGCGGTGGCGGTGAACTTGTGGCTTCCGGTGGCCGAGGAGTACAGCCAGTAGAAGCCGTCGCCCAGGTTCGGGTCGTTCGGGGTCGCCGCCGAGATCGCCTTCTCCGCCGGCTTGTCGGCCGAGGTGACCGAGGCGCCGTTCACGCCGGCCCCGGTGTTCTTGTCCAGGACCTGGCCGACGACCAGGCCACCCGAGGTCGGGTCACAGCTGCGGCTGCCGAGGAAGACGTCGTCGACCTGCCACCACCAGCTGAACTTCCCGGTGTAGTGGAACCGCAGCTGGACCGCGCTCTTGTTCCCCGCGGCGGACAGGTCCACGGACTCGGTCCGCGGCCCGCGAGCGCTGTCGCTGCTGTGGTGCCAGACGTTGCTCCAGGTCTGGCCGCCGTCGACGCTGTAGTCGACGTCCCCGACCGAGGAGCTGATGCCGTAGTAGTCGGAGCGGAAGGACAGGTACGGATGAGCCTTCCCGGTGAAGTCGACGACGGGGCTGATCAGCGAGCTGTTCTGGCTGCCGCCGTTGCCGTACTTGTCACTGTCGATGTTGGCGAAGCCGCCGGACCCCCCGGTGTGGTTGGTCCGGTTGCCGGGGTCGGTGAACACCCAGGTCTGGCCGTTGCCGACCTTGTCGTCGACGGTCCAGCCGCTCGGCGCGGTGGTGCCGTCGAACGACTGCGTGGTGCCGGCGTCGTAGTGGTAGGCGTAGCCGGCCGCGCTGCAGGTCGTCTGGTCGACAGCGACGTCGACGTCCTTGTTCGCGTCCGCCGAGCCGACCGTGATGTCCGCCGTGCCCTGCGTGTAGCCGGGGTAGAGCGCGTCGACCTGCAGTGAGTAGGTGTCGTCCGCGGGCACGGTGATGTCGTAGCGCCCGGTCTTCGGGTCGGTGTAGGCGACCGCCGTCGTCTCACCCTTGACCCGTACGGTCGCATACAGCGGCCAGCCGTGGCCCGAGCCGTCGCGTACGGTGCCGGTGACGTGGACGTTCGACCTCGCGGTCAGCGCGAAGTTCTCGGTCACCGTCTGGCCGTCCTCGACCGCGACGCCGGAGACGGTCTTGGAGGTGTACCCGAACTTGCTCGCGGTGACGTCGTACGTCCCGGCCGGCACGTTCAGGGAGTAGTGCCCCTGACCGTCCGTCGTGGTGGTGGTGTCGCCGACGCTGACCTTGGCCTCCGCCAGGGCGTTGGTGCCGTCGGTGACCGTACCGGACACGACGCCGCGCGGGCCGGAGTGGAACGCTCCCGTACCGTTCGGCGTGCCGAGCCCGGTCGGGCCGTCGTAGCCGGTGCCGGCCTTGCACAGGTACGCCGGGTCACAGCTGCCGTTGCTGCCGGAGGTGACGTCGTTGAGGTCGGAGGTCTGGTCGTAGGGGAAGGAGTTGGGCGACGAGCCGGCCGCCGGCGTACCGCCGAGCGCGTAGGTCGACGCGATGATCGGGGCGGAGGCACTGGTGCCGCCGTAGACGTGCCAGCCGCCGTAGTAGACCGCGACGCCGGTGTTCGGGTCGGCCACCGCGGAGACGTCCGCGACCGCGCGGCGCGAGCAGCCGGAGTCCGTCTGGAACGAGGGCTTGGTCTCGTACGTGGAGCAGCCGCTGCCGGCTCCGCTCCACGCCGCCTCGGTCCAGCCCCGCGTGGTGGAGGTGTCCTTGGCGAGCGAGGTGCCGCCGACCGCCGTGACGTACGGGGACACGGCCGGGTAGCTGGTCCCGTAGCCGTCGTCGCCGGTGCTGGCGGTGATGGCGACGCCGGGGTGGTGGAAGAAGGAGTCGTCGTAGGAGGTCTCGTCGGATCCCTCGCCGCCGCCGTAGCTGTTGGAGACGTACTTGGCGCCCTGCGCGACGGCCTGGTTCACGGCCGCGCCGAGGTTGTCCATGTAGTTGTCGTCCGACTCGACGAGCAGAATGTTGCAGCTCGGGCAGATCGCGCTCACCATGTCGACGTCGAGCGAGATCTCCCCGGACCAACCGGCGTCCGGCGGCGGATAGCTCGTTCCACCGCGCTGGTCGATCTTCTTGAAGCAGCCGTTCGCCGTGGTGCACGGCGGCAGGCCGTACTGCTGCCGGTAGACGGCCAGGTCGCTCTCGGCGGTCGGGTCGTCGAACGCGTCGACGATGGCGACCGTCTGGCCCGCCCCGCCCGAGGGCAGGTTGTACGCGCTGAGCAGGTCCGCCGGCCCGAAGCCGGCGGGGGTGTCGGCCGGCTGGACGCCCTTCGGACCGATCACGTCGTCGCGGACCACGGACATACAGGACGCCTGCCCGGCCTTCTCGGCCTCGGCACAGACGTTGTGGGTCGGGTGCTGGCCGGCGGAGGTCGGGCTCGTGGCCTTGGAACGTGGGAGGGGCGCCTTGGTGGACGCGCCGGCTGCGGCGGGGACGGCGATCACCGTGGCCACCGCGACGGCGAGCGCCAGCAGCCAGGCGCTCAGTCTCCTCGCCGCGGGATCGGCCGCGGCGAGAACAGACACGCGGCGGGTACGCCGCGCCCTGGAGGGTTGGGGCATGCAGGCCTTCCTCAGCGGGGGGAATCGATGACCCGATACGGGTCACTGAACAAGCCGATATTGACTCAAGGCCTGACTACGATCACCGTCCGAATGTGGACGTTACGTTATGACTACAGCTCTTGCGGAAAATGACACGTCACTTACAAAAGGCGGACCTACGACGTTCAGTAACGGTTTTCGGCCGTCGGCACAGGCGCCGTGTTAGCGCTAGCGCCGACTCCTACAAGAATCGAGCGCCGATCTTTGAGCCGGTCGTGACCTCGGTCACGGACACCGCGCCGTGCAGCACGATCGTCTCGAGGCGCTGGAGACACTCGGTCACGACGCGGTCCCTCCGGTCAGGGGAGGTGGAAGATCGGCGCGCTGGGCAGGGTGGCCGGGGGCGTGCCGACGACGTTGATGTAGAAGGGGTCGCCGTCCAGCACCCGGTCGGTGGCGTACCAGTTGCCCAGCCGCGAGCCCGAGCTCCGGTTGTCCCCATCGGGGACGATCATCACGGAGAAGTTGCCGTGCGCGCGCGCCGCCCCCTGGTAGGTGCTGGCGAAGGGGTACTCGTCGCAGTCGGTCTTCTTCGGCTTACCGTACGTGTGCGGATGCTCTGCGGCGCCTTCGGGTCCTGGAGGCTGAAGGTCAGGTACGACGTCGCCGGGAAGATGACGCCGTTCTGGTGCTTGGCCCTCATGTCGGGCGAGGAGTCGAATCGGAGCGTCCCGTCCGGGCCGAGCTGGTCCCTGCCCTGGAGTGACTCCGGGTGCGTGAAGGTGAACCGCATCTTGAACGTCCCCCGGGCGATGCGGTCCGCGTCGATGTACAGCGTGAACGCGCCGCGCGAAATCCACGCCGGCGATGAACCGGCCCGTCGTTTCGCATAACGTTAAAATGCGAAACCGCGCGTTCCGGAGACCCGGAATGCGTACCCGGCCTCACTGCGTTCACCGCTCTTTTCCATTACCGGTGGGGCTCGTCGAGGCCGGGGTTGTCGGATCCGGGCCGCGTCGTTCGTAGAGAGGGTGAGAGGCCGCCTACGAGGGGCTGCCACGACCACCGGAGGTACCGACCGATGCCGCACCCACAGGCCAAGGTTCACCGCATGTTCGAGCTCGTCGAGCCGATCGCCACCGTCACCTTCTCCGAGGTGCCGAACGAGGCGTTCCTGGCACTCGGCATGCGCGACTACTGGGACGGATACTTCGCGGGCCGGGCCGCGCCGCTGGGGCCGGCACCGGCCGAGGTGGTGCACGCGGTCTTCTACAACTTCGCCGACGGCGAGGTGGCGCGCCACATCCCGTGGGTCTGGGGGAAGACCACCCCGGAGGAGGCGATCGCCGTACGCGAGCGAGGCAGCGTCGCCGCGCTGCGGCAGATGATCGGGGAGCTCGCCGACTCCCCCGGTCTGGTGCGGGTCGCCGACCTCGCCACCCGAGCAGCGGTCGGCGCGCCGACCGAGGGCCGAGTGCTGTACGCCGCGCTCCGGGCGCTCGACGTGCCGGAGGAGCCGGTGGCCAGGCTCTGGCACGCGGCGACGCTGCTGCGGGAGCACCGTGGGGACGGCCACAACGCCGCGCTCGTCGCCCACGGCATCGGCGGTACCGAGGCCCACGTCCTCATCGCGCTCTCCCTCGGAATGAGGCCGGAGGAGTTCGGCCGGATCCACCACCTGCCCAAGGCACGGCTGGCCGCCGTCGTCGACGGGCTGCGCGACCGCGGCCTCGTGGACGCCGCCGGCGGGTTCACCGACGCCGGCCGGGAGACCAGGGAGCGGATCGAGGCCCTCACCGACGAGCTGGCGGCACCGGCGTACGACGTGCTCAGCACGGACGAGCTCGATGAGCTGGTCGCGGCGCTCGAGCCGATCGCCGTCGCGGTACAGGCCGCCGACGACTGAGCAGGGCCTCCCTGACCATTCGGTGCGCGCGGTCACTCCGCGGGATGGGTGTCCGGCGGCGACCGCGACGGTCACGCTCCGAGCAGGCGCCTTACCTCGGTGGGAGTGTGGCCGAGTTCGGTGCGTACGGTGCGGCACAGGTGGGCCTGGTCGGCGAAGCCGAGGTCGGCGGCGATGCCGGCGAGGTGGTCCGCGCCCTGCTCGATGTGGTCGAGCGCCCGGGTCACGCGGATCCGGTTGCGGTAGCGGGTGAGGCTCGTGCCCGTCTCATGCTGGAACGCCCGGCTCAGGTGGCTGGGTGACACGCCGAGCAGCCGGGCCAGGGGGATCAGGCCTCCGGCCTCCGGGTGGTCCGTCAGCAGCGCCTCACGGGCCTCGTCGGCCAGGGTCCGGCGGCTGCCGCGGCGCGGGGGCCGCCTCCGGGGGCCACGCAGCAGGCCGTCGAGCAGGCCGACCAGCTGCTCGGCCATGGCGAACGCGACGTCCGGCGCGGCGCGCAGAAGGCGCCGGTGGGCGAGCTGGAGCCGCCCGTCGAGGTACACCGACGCCGACGCCGGACGCCGGTCGTCCCCGGCCACCGACCGCCACAGGGCCGGTGAGAACGTCACCGCGGTGCAGACGTCGCCCCCGGCCGGATGCGCGAAGCTCACGAGGTCTCCGGGCACCTGGAGGTAGCCGGCCGTGGGGTCGGCGAGCGCGTCGCGCCCCTCCGAGCGCAGCCGGAACCGGCCGGAGCGTACGAGCACCACCTGATGCCGCCCGGCCTGCTCGGGCGGCGACCATCCCGGCCGGTGCTCGGCACAACGCACCGTGGCGACCGAGAAGTCGGGTCCGCCGGCGAGCGGAACACTGGACAGCACCCCGCCACACTAACGAAGCCGAAAAGGTCCGCGAGAGAGCAAGAATCGTCAAGCCGGCACCCGCCCCGGCGGCGCAGACTGCCCGAGGTCGTCTTGGGAGGGCGCATGCGTCACGGGTCACTCGTCGTTCTGCTGACCGGGCAGGTCATGGTGTCGATGGACGGATCGATCGTGACCGTCGCCCTGCCGCACATCCGTACCGGGCTGCACGCCTCCGACGCGCTGCTGCAGCTGGTCACCGGCGGCTACATCCTCGCCATGGCGTCGCTCGTGGTCACCGGGGCGAGGCTCGGCGACCTGTACGGGCACCGCCGGCTGTTCCGCTGCGGGCTCGCCGGGTTCACCGCCGCCTCGCTGGCCTGCGGGCTGGCGCCGGACGGCCCGGCGCTCGTGGCGGCACGGTTCGCGCAGGGCGGTTCGGCGGCGCTCGTGCTGCCGCAGGTGCTGTCCCTCATCCAGCTCGGCTTCTCCGGGCCGGCCCGGGCACGCGCGCTCGGCCTGTACTCGATGGTGCTCGCGCTGGGAGTGGCGATCGGGCAGATCGCCGGCGGCCTCATCGTGAGCGCGGCCGGGTGGCGTCCGGTGTTCCTGCTCAACGTGCCCGTCGGCGCCGTGCTGATCGCCGTCGGCTCCCGTTCGCTGCCCGGTGGGCGGGAGCGGGTACGGTCCCGGCTCGACGTGCCCGGCGTGCTGATCCTGTCCACCGCGATGACCGCCGTGGTGGTGCCGCTCGTGTTCGGCCAAGAGGAGGGCCGGCCGCCGTGGACCTGGGTGTGTCTGGCCGCCGGATGCGCCGGCCTGGCCGCCTTCGCGTGGTACGAGCGGCGCGCGGCGAGCCCGCTGCTGGACCTCGGCGTGCTGCGCGCGCCCGGTGTCGCGCCGGGGCTGTTCGCGGCGTGCGCCGTCATGGGCGCCTACACGGGTCTGATCTTCTCGCTCGCCCTGCACCTGCAGAGCGGCCTGGGCCTGTCGCCGTTGGGCGCGGGTCTGGCCTTCCTGCCGTACACGGCCGGCTTCGCGGCCGCCGGGCTGTCCTGGCCGCGCCTGCCGGTACGCGGGCCGCTGCCGGTCGCCGGGCCGCTGGTGTTCGCCGCGGCCGCCCCGCTCATCGCCCTGACGGTACGGCACGGCTGGTCCCCGCTTGTGATCCCGCTGCTGGTGGTGGCCGGGGCGGGTCACGCGGCGGGCTTCAGCCCGCTCGTCGAGCGGCTCGCCGCCACGGCGGGCCCGGCGCGGGCGTCCGCGGTGTCGGCGCTGACCAACACGGGCACGCTGCTCGCCAACACCCTGGCCATCGCCACGCTGGGCGGCGTCTACCTGGGCGCCCGCACCTCCGCGCAGGGACTCCTCCAGGTGACCGTGCTGCTCGCCGCGCTGCTGTGCCTGGCGGCGGCCGGGGCGTGGCGTACGGTCGCCGCGACCGCGACGCGACCGCCGAGGCCGGCTGCCCGGCCGTCTGAGCTCGGCGTTCACCGTAAGCTCGGGGCATGACACAGTACGTGCTCACGCTGTCCTGCCCCGACCGGCCGGGCATCGTGGCCGCGGTGTCCGGAGTGCTGGCCGACCGCGACTGCAACATCGTGGAGAGCCAGCAGTTCGGTGACCGGGGCACCGGCCGGTTCTTCCTGCGCACGCAGTTCGACGCGCCGGACGGTCTACGCGACGCGCTCACCGGGGCGTTCTCCGCCCTGGCCGTCGACTTCGGCCTCGACTGGCACCTGTACGACCTCGCGGTACGCACCCGCGTGCTGATCCTGGTCTCCAAGCACGGGCACTGCCTCAACGACCTGCTCTACCGCCAGCGCTCCGGCCTGCTCGGCGTCGACGTCGTCGCGGTCGCCTCCAACCACCCCGACATGCGGCCGCTGACCCAGTCGTACGGCATCGACTACCACCACCTGCCGGTCGGCGCCGACAACCGCGCGGCGCAGGAGGCTGAGATCCTCGCGCTGGTCGAGCACTACGGGGCCGACCTCGTCGTCCTCGCCCGCTACATGCAGATCCTGTCGGACGACCTGTGCGCGAAGCTGCCCGGCCGGATCATCAACATCCACCACTCCTTCCTGCCGAGCTTCAAGGGCGCCAAGCCGTACCACCAGGCGCACGAACGCGGCGTGAAGCTCATCGGCGCCACCGCGCACTACGTGACCCCGCACCTGGACGAGGGGCCGATCATCGAGCAGGAGGTCGCCCGGGTCGACCACACCCACGGCCCGGAGGAGCTGATGGCGGTCGGCCGCGACATGGAGTGCCTGGCGCTGGCCCGCGCGGTCCGCTGGCACGCCGAGCACCGCATACTGATCAACGCCGACCGGACCGTGGTGCTCCGCTGACCTGTCGTCCGCGACCTCGCGTCACGCACCGTGGTTCAATGCCACGGTGCGTGATCGAGGTGACTCCGCGAACGACCGCTCCCGTGCCTGCCGCGCGGCGGTGCGCGCGTTCCGCCCACGGCGGGTGCTGCCGGCGAGCCTGGCCGCCTCGCTGCTGACCGCCGCCGGGGCGTCCGTCGCCGTGCACGTCATCTCGAGCCGGCTCGGCCATCCGGTCGTGCGTCCGGAGGTCACCGCGCGGCTCTCCCGGCTGGCGTGGGACGACCCGGCCGTCGCGGCCACCGGTGGCGGCATGACGCTGGCGGGGCTGCTGTTCGTGCTGGCCGCGGTGCTGCCCGGCCGTACGAGCACGGCGCCGCTGGCCGGCGACGACCCGAGGTTCGTCACGGGCCTCGGCCGGGCGTCGCTGCGGGCGGCCCTGCACGCCAGCGTGCTGGAGGTGCCCGGCGTGGACACCGCGACCGTGCGCCTGCGAGGACGGCTGCGGCCGCGGGCGGAGATCCGCGCGGTCACCGGGTTCAGCGACCCCGAGCACCTCGGCGAGCAGGTGGCCGACGCCGTACGCGACCGGCTGGAGGAGCTCGATCCGGTTCGCGTGCCGGAGGTGGCGGTACGCGTCTGCGAGCGTAAGGACTGATCGGATGTTCAACCGCGTCTGGCTGGCGCTGACCGGCCTGGTGTTGCTGGGCGGCGGCGGCATGGCACTGGCCGCCGGGCTGTTCCGGGCGAGCCGTCCGCTCGTCACCGCGTCGACGTCGCGGTGGGTGGCGGCGCATCTCTGGTTCTGGCCGGCCGTGGCGGGCGGCTCGCTGACGGTCGCGATGCTGGGCAGCGCGTGGCTGGCCGCGCAGTGGCGGTGCCGTACGCTGCGGCGGCTCGCGATGGGCGACGCACGCGCCCGAACGACCCGCATGGCGGCGCGCGTGGCCGCCCGCGCCATCGCGGCCGACGTGACCTCCTATCCGGGGGTGCGCCGGGTGCGCACGCGGCTCTCCGGCAGCGCCCGGCGCCCCGCGATGCGGGTACGGGTGATGTGCGAAGCAGACGCCGACCTGGGCGAACTCGCGTGGCGCATCCGCGACGACGCCATGGTCCGCCTGCGCACGACGCTGAACCGCGCCGACCTCGGCGGTGTGATCGACTTCCGGGTGAAGCGTGCTGACCGAAATGAGGATCGCCGCGTAATCTGAGGCGTCATGTCCTCTCTGCGTGCCGCCGCCGGCGACCTCCACGACGATCTCGTCCGCCTCCGCCGTGACCTGCACCGCGAGCCCGAAGTGGGGCTCGACCTGCCGCGTACCCAGGAGAAGGTGCTCGCCGCCCTCGACGGGCTGCCGCTGGAGACCACGACCGGCACGGCGCTGTCCTCGGTGACCGCGGTGCTGCGGGGCTCGTCGCCCGGCCCGGTCGTGCTGCTGCGCGGCGACATGGACGCGCTGCCGCTCACCGAGCGCTCCGGGGTGCCGTACGCCTCGGAGATCCCGGGCACCATGCACGCCTGCGGGCACGACCTGCACACCGCGATGCTGGTCGGCGCGGCCCGGCTGCTCGCCGAGCGGTCGTTCGCGGGCAGCGTCGTCTTCATGTTCCAGCCCGGCGAGGAGGGCAACGGCGGCGCGAAACTGATGATCGAAGAGGGCCTGCTGGAGGCGGCCGGAGCGCGGCCCGTCGCCGCGTACGGGCTGCACGTGACCTCCTCGCTCATCCCGGCCGGGATCTTCCTCACCCGGCGCGGCCCGCTGATGGCCGCCGCCGACCAGATGCGCGTGACGGTGCGTGGCGCGGGCGGCCACGGGTCCCAGCCGCACCTGGCGAAGGACCCGATCCCCGCCGCGAGCGCGATCGTGACGGCCCTGCAGACGCTGGCGACCCGGAGGTTCGACGCGTTCGACCCGGTCGTGATCACGGTCGGCAGCTTCAACGCGGGCACGGCGCCCAACATCATCCCCGACGAGGCGCAGCTCGGCCTGACCATCCGCTCCTTCTCCCCCGCGGCCCGCGCCCGCGTCATCGACGGCGTACGAGAGCTGGTCGACGGCATCGCGGCCGCCCACGGGCTCACCGCCGAACTCGAGCACGAGATGGGATACCCGGTGACGGTCAACGACGCGGCCGAGGCCGAGTTCGCGGCCGGCGCGGTCGCGGACCTGTACGGGCCCGAGCGCTTCATCTGGGTGCCGAACCCGATGACCACGGCGGAGGACTTCTCCTACGTCCTGGAGGAGGTGCCGGGGGCGTTCGTGTTCCTCGGCGCGTGCCCGCCCGACCGCGACCCGGCCACGGCGCCGTTCAACCACGCCACGACGGCGGTCTTCGACGACGCGGTGCTGCCCGACGGGTCCGCGCTGCTCGCCGAACTCGCCCTGCGCCGCCTCGCCGCCTGAGGCTCAGGCCGCCGGGTAGGGGCTCCGCATCGCGCCGAAGTAGCCCGCGCCCGTACGGCTCTGGGCGACATCCTCCACGCCTCCACCCGAGCACTCGCCTGACGCGGGCCGAATCGGTCGCTCCGGGCATGTCGCGGCCCCTATCATGATCATCCGGTTCTGGTGGCTCGGGTCGGCGATGGAGGACCGGGAACGTGCGGAGGCTGGCTCTCGTCGTGGGGCTCGCGGTGCTGCTCGGCGGGTGCGGATCCGCCGCCGAGACGGCCAAGAACCCTCAGCCCAGCGATTCCCGGCCGCGCGTGCGCCAGGTGAACGTCGGGGACGCCGTCGTCCTCGCCGGCGTGGACGACGCGAACGGCACCGGCACGCTGCGGATGGCCGTGAAGGTCAAGAACGTCGTCGCCACGGCCATCGGACGCGGCGCGTTCGAGAAGCCCCGCAAGGGTGAACGGTTCGCCGCCGTGCGGTTCGTGTTCAAGAACATGGGCGCGACGCCGTACCACGACAGCCCGACCTTCGGCGCGAAGGTGATCGACTCGGCCGGTCACGGATACGATCCGACCGTCGCGACGGTGTCGGCGGGACCGCCCTTCCCCCGCGTGATGAGCCTGGTACGGGGCCAGGTCCGGAGCGGCTACATCGTCTTCGCCGTACCGAGGGCGGCGAAGATCGTCAGCGTCCAGTACGCCCTGAACGCCGGGTACGCCCCCGAGCTCGGCGAGTGGCGGGTACCCCCGAGAGCCCCCGCGAGAACCCCTCCGACACCACGCGTCGGCTAGCCGTACTGACCACGGAGGTTGAGTACGGGCGACACGGCTCCGGAGGTGGGCCACCTTCTGGCGGCTCACCAGGGATGAGTGCCGCCGTTCTCGTTGAGGAACACGCCGGTGGTGTCCTCGCCGGGCGACAGCGCCTGGCGGGCGATGTGGGCGCCGCCCTCGTCGGCGCTCAGGTGGCCGGCGTGGCCGTTCAGGTCGGTCGCGCAGAAGCCGGGTGACAGCGCGTTGACCCTGATCCCGGCGTCGCGGAGCGAGTGGGCGTAGATGAGGGTGATCGCGTTGAGCGCGGCCTTGGAGGAGTTGTAGCCGAGCAGGTTCGCGTACCGCCACAGCGGGGAGTCCGGGTCGGTGAGGAAGCCGACGGTGCCCAGGCCGCTGGAGACGTTGCCGATGTGGCCGGCCGGCGACCTGCGCAGGAGCGGCAGCATGGCGTTGGTCACCGCGACGACGCCGAACACGTTCGTCTCGTACGTCTCGCGCAGCGCCGCGACCGGCAGTTCGGCCGGCGGGTGCGGCCGGTCGCGGGAGATTCCCGCGTTGTTGACGAGGACGTCCAGGCGGCGGTACTCGGCGTCGATCAGGCCGGCCGCCGCCTTGATCGTGTCCGGGTCGGTCACGTCCAGGTGGACGAACCGTACGTCGAGGTCCTGTGCGGTCAGCTCGGCGGCGGCCTCCGCGCCCCGGCCGGGGTCCCGCGCGCCGAGCAGGACCGTGTGCCCGGCACGGGCGAGTTCGCGTGCGGCGGCGAACCCGATGCCCTTGTTCGCTCCGGTGATGAGGATGATCTTGTGGTCGGTCATGCCCTCACCCTGACCCCGGACCGGCGCGGCCGGGAGAGCACGGCCGAGGCTGGTACCGGCGGTCCCATGGTGGCGGCGGCTCCGGCGAGGCACGCTGGGCGGGTGAACGAGTTCGATCGGGCGGAGCTGGCCGCCTTCCTGCGGCGATGGCGGGCGCGGGTCCAGCCGGCCGACGTCGGGCTGGAGGCCGGCCACCGCCGGCGCACGCCCGGCCTGCGCCGCCAGGAGGTCGCCCAGCTGGCCGGCATGTCGGTGGACTACTACATCCGGCTCGAGCAGGGCCGGGGGCCACACCCGTCCCGGCAGATGATCGGCGCGATCGCCCGTGCGCTGCGCCTGTCCGAGGACGAACGCGCCCACCTGCACCACCTCGTCGGCGAGGTGCCCGGACCGCCGCCCGGCCCTCGACGGGACGTACGGCCCGGCGTGGCGCACCTGCTCGACCGGCTCGACGACACTCCCGCGCTCGTCTGCGACGCGAAGTACGACGTGCTCGCGTGGAACGCGATGGCCGCCGCCCTCCTCGGCGACTACTCGGCGCTGCCGCCCGGCGAGCGGAACGTGATCTGGCGGTTCTTCACGGACGCGGCGGCACGTGACCGGCACGACGCCGAGGGCGGCCGCCGGTTCGCCCGCGAGTCCGTCGCCGATCTGCGCGCGGCCGCCGCACGGTACCCCCGCGACGCCGGCATCCGCCGGCTGGTCGACCGGCTCCTGGCCGCGAGCGCCGAGTTCGGCGAGCTGTGGGCCGAACAGGACGTGCGGGTCCGCCGCTCGACGAGCAAGCGGCTGCGTCATCCGCTGGTCGGCTGGCTCGACCTGGACTGCGAGGCGCTGCACGACCCGTACCAGGACCAGTGGATCGTGCTCTACACCGCCGCCCCCGGTACCCCGTCGCACGAGGCGCTCCGCCTGCTCAAGGTCGTCGGCACCCAGGACCTCACGACCCGGCCGTGAGCGGGAGCGGTCAGGCGCGGACCGCGCGGACGGTCAGGGTCACCAGGGGCAGGTCGAACTCCCCCGCCGTCTCGGGCGTCGCGCGCAGGTACTCCAGGACGCGGTCCAGCAGTGCGGCCCGCTCCTCCTCCGGCATCACGAGCACGTGCGAGTGGGTGCCGAGGGTGGCCGCGAGCGAGTCCGCCGTACGCCGCTGGACGTGGCGGAACGTCTCCTGCTCCAGCGTGGGGAAGCGGGGGCCCAGATCGAGTTCGGCGACGCTCTCCCGCCGGCGGACGGCCGCCCAGCCCCGGGCGATCTCCTGGTATCCGCGGACCCACGGCACGTCGTCGTCCTCGCGGTTCCACAGGCCGCCGACGACTCCGCCCGGCGTGAGCACGCGGGACATCTCGGGCACGGCGCGGTCCAGGTCGAACCAGTGCATCGCCTGCCCGACCACGATGGCGTCCACGGAACCGTCGGCGAGCGGGATCCGCTCCGCCGAGCCGGCGAGCGCCCGCACGCCGGGCAGCGCGCGGCGCAACTCGGCGAGCATGCCGGAGTCCGGCTCGACCGCGACGACCTCGGCGCCGGTCCGCAGCAGGCTCGCGGTCAGCTTGCCGGTGCCGGCGCCCAGGTCGAGCACCCGCAGCGGCGAGCGCCCCGACACCGGCTCCAGCACCCAGCGGACGGCGGCCTCGGGATAACCGGGCCGCTCGGCCGCGTACGCGGCGGCCTGAGCGCCGAACGACGAGGCCCGGCGCGCGTGTGTCTCCGGCGTGACTTCGGATGGGTGAGCCATGGCCCCCACGGTAACCACCGTGGGGGCGTCGAGCCTTGTGCGTTCGGGCGGCTCGTGCCAGTAACCGGCAAAGACCGGCGACATGCCGGTGGACGGCGCCCCTCGCCGCGAGAGCGCCGTCCATACTTCACCGAGCGGACGGGGGCGCTTAACTCGCGCGGCGCGGGGGCGCCGCGAGCGGCGGGCATCATCTCCCCCGCCATGTCGCGAACTCGACGGGGAGCCGATCGTTGCCGAAACGCGTCGCCGCCGCGCTGGCACTGGCCGCCGCGGCTCTCATCGCCCATTTCCCGAGTGCGGGCGCGACCCCGGCCCACGCACCCTCGGCCCACGCGGCCTCGGCGCGGCACGTCGTCCTCATCGGCGTTCCCGGGCTGCGGTGGAACGACGTCGGGCCCTCGGTCACCCCGAACCTGTGGCGCCTCGCCGGCACCGCCGGGACGGGCCTGCTGTCGGTACGGGCGGTCGGCACCCTGACCTGCCCGGCGGACGGCTGGGTCACGGTCTCGGCGGGCGCCCGGTCGGCCGCCGGGCCGTACTGCCACCGGCCGGTCCACCTCTCCCGGCACGGTGAGGGCGCGATGGTCGGCGAGACCGAGCGGATCCGGCGGATCAACGCGGGCTTCGGCCCGGTGGGGCTGCTGGCCGACGCCGTGCACCGGGCGGGCGGCTGCGTGAACGCCGTCGGCGCCGGAGCGGCGCTGGCCGCCGCCGACGGCCGGGGGCGCGTCGACACGTACGCTCCGGCGCCCGCCGCGCTGCCGCCGGGCGCGTGGTCCCGATGCGCGGTCTCGATCGTCGACGCGGGCATGGTCGGCGGCGGCGACCGGGCCTCCGCGGCGCGCCGGGCGGACACGACGGTCGGGACGGTGCTGGCGCACCTGCCCGCCGGCACCGGCGTGGTGGTGGCGGGCGTGGCCGACGACCTGAGCCGTACGCCGCATCTGCGGCTCGCCATCGCGACCGGCCCCGGGACCGCGGGCCGCTACCTCGGCTCGGACTCCACCCGGCGCGCGAACATGGTGATCCTGCCCGACCTCACCGCGACGCTGCTGGCCTCGGCGGGGGTCCCGGCGCCGGCCGGGTTGATCGGAACGCCGCTGCTGCCGGACGCCGTACGGCCCGCGCTCGCCGACTCGGTGGCCGACCTGTCCTCCCAGGACGTCGCGGCGCAGACCCACCGGCGGCTGCTCCCGCGTTTCTTCGCCGGGTTCGTGATCAGCCAGGTCCTCCTGTACGCGGCGGCGGCGCTGGCGCTGCGGCACGGGTCCCTGCGCCGGCGTCGCCGGATCCTGTCCGCGACCCGGCTGACCGCGCTCATCGCCGCCGCGGTCCCGGTCTCGACCTACCTCGTCAACCTGGTGCCCTGGTGGCACATGTCCCGGCCCGCGCTCTGGCTGGTCGCCGGGATCGCGGCCGGCGACGCGCTCGTGGTCGGGCTGGCGATGTGCGGGCCGTGGCGCCGCCACCTCCTCGGCCCCGGGACGGTCATCGCGGGCGTGACCGCCGCGGTCCTGGCCGCCGACCTGCTGACCGGAACCCACCTGCAGCTCAACAGCATGATGGGGTACTCGCCGCTGGTGGGCGGGCGGTACTACGGCATGGGCAACATCGCGTTCGCGGTGCTGGCCACCTCGACCCTGCTCGCCTCGGCCGGGATCGCCCAGTGGCTCGAACCCCGCGCCGGTCGCCGGGCCGCCGTCGCGGTCGTCCTCGCCCTGACCCTGACCGCGGCGCTGCTGGACAGCTGGACCGCGTGGGGCAGCGACTTCGGCGGCCTGGTCGCGTTCGTGCCGGGCCTGGCGACGACCGCGCTGCTGGTGGCCGGGCGGCGGGTGTCGTTCCTGCGGCTCCAACTGCTGCGCGCGACCGGGATGGCGCTCGTTCTCGGCGTCGCCTGGATCGACTACCTGCGTCCGCCGTCGCGGCAGACGCACATGGGCCGGTTCTTCGGGCAGCTCGTCGAGGGCGACTCGCTGCCCTGGCTGGAGCGCAAGTTCGCCGCGATGGTGCACACGTTCGGCAACCCGACGCTCCTGCCGGTCGTGGTGGCGGGGTTCCTGTTCGTCCTGCTGGTGCTGCACCGTCCGGGGCGCGCGGGCGCCGGTGGCCTGCAGCGGGCGTACGAGCGGGCGCCGATGCTGCGGGCCGGGCTGTCCGGTGCCTTCGTCACCGCCGTGGTGGGCGGGGCGGTGAACGACTCGGGCATCGCGGTGCCGGCGCTGGCGCTGGCCGTCGCCGTGCCCCTGGCGCTGGCCGCCGCCGTGGTCGCCCTCCAGGAGACCGTCCCGGCGGGCGGCTCCCCGACGGCGGACGCCCCCGCGGGCGGCTCCACTGAGGTCACCGCGACGGACGCCTCTCCCGGCGCCGATCAACGTCCGGGTTTCACTCTCCGGCCCGCCGAGGGCTGACCCCGACTGAAGGTGAAGGCTTTTCATATTCGCCGAAAATGTGGCAATCTGCGGCTATGACGTTGCGTGAGCGGTACGACGCCGCGACAGCCCACCTGGAGCCGCCGTTCGCGATCGTCGACCTCGACGCCTTCCGCGCGAACGCCGCCGGCCTGGTACGCCGCGCGCGGAGCAAGCCGATCCGGGTGGCGAGCAAGTCGGTGCGCTGCCGCACGCTCCTCTCACAGGTCCTCGCCACCGAGGGGTTCCACGGGATCATGGCGTTCACGCTGCCCGAGGCGCTCTGGCTGGCGTCGGAGGGGCTCAGCGACGACATCCTGGTCGCCTACCCGACCGTGGACCGCCGCGTCCTGACCGAGCTGGCCCGCGACGAGAGGGCGGCGGCGACGGTCACCGTCATGGTCGACTGCGTCCAGCACCTCGACATGATCGAGGACATCGCCAAGTCCGCCGGCGGCGACCGGCCGATCCGCGTCTGCATCGACATCGACGCCGCGTGGCGTCCCGCCGGGGGCCGGGTGCGGATCGGTGCCCTGCGCTCCCCCATCCGTACCGCCGATGAGGCCGCCGCGCTGGCCCGCGACGTCGCCCGCCGGCCCACGCTGAGCCTCGTGGGGCTGATGGCGTACGAGTCGCAGATCGCCGGGGTCGGCGACAATCCGCCCGGCAAGCCGTTCTTCTCCCGGGCGGTCCGGTTCGTCCAGGCGCAGTCGCGGGTCGAGCTGGCCCGCCGCCGCGCCGCGATCGTCAAGGCGGTCCGGGCCGAGGCCGACCTGGAGTTCGTCAACGGCGGCGGCACCGGCAGCGTGGAGAAGACCGCGGCGGAGGTCTCCGTCACCGAGGTCGCGGCGGGTTCCGGCCTCTACCAGTCGGTCCTGTTCGACCACTACACCAACTTCACGGGCCGTCCGGCGGCGCTGTTCGCCCTGCCCGTCGTCCGCCGTCCCGGCCCCGGCGTGGTCACGGTCCTCGGCGGCGGCTATCCCGCGTCGGGCGTCGGCGACCGCAGCCGCCTGCCGCAGCCCTTCCTGCCCGCCGGGCTGCGGTTCGACTCCAAGGAGGGCGCGGGCGAGGTGCAGACGCCGCTCGTCGGCGCCGCCGCCGACGAGCTGGAGATCGGCGACCGGGTCTACTTCCGGCACGCCAAGGCCGGCGAGCTGTGCGAGCGCTTCGCCGAGCTCCACCTGATCGACGGCGACCGTCTCGTCGACACCGTCCCCACCTACCGGGGCGAGGGCAAGACGTTCCTCTGACCGGCCGTACGGGGTCGCCGGGCGGTTTGTGATCATCGGTTCGGCGGATCGGCTGATGAGGGGCTTGCGCGGGCGCGTATGGTCGTTACCTCAGGCCCGGAGATCCGGTGAGGAGACACGCCATGGGTCAGGTGGAGAACATCGCGGCCCGGCCCGGCCACGCGCCCGAGCCCCGCCTGCACGACCCCTGCGCCGAACGTGGGGCGGCCGGGGACCTGCTGCATCCCGGGCGCGACGGGCTCGACGTGTTCCTCGCCGGCACCGTCTTCATGGACATGATCTTCACCGGGCTGCCCGGCCTGCCCCCGCCGGGCACCGAGCTGATCACCGACGGGCTCGGATCGGCTCCCGGAGGCATCGCCAACATCGCGGTCGCGATGAGCCGGCTCGGCCTCAATGTGGGGCTCGCCGCCGCCTTCGGGGACGACATGTTCGGCGCCTATCTGTGGCGTACCCTCTCCGAGCAGGAGGGGGTCGGGCTCGATCACTCACGCCGGCTGCCCGGCTGGCCGACGCCGGTGACCGTGTCGCTGGCCTACGACGCCGACCGCAGCATGGTCACCTACCACCGGCCGATGCCGGTGATGCCGGAGGAGCTCATCACGACTCCGCCGGCCGCCCGCACCTGCTTCCTCGACATCGACCACCCCGTGCCCGACTGGGCGCGGGAGATGCGTGCCCGGGGCGCGATCGTGGTGGCCGACGTCGGCTGGGACTCCACCGAGACCTGGTCCAGCGACGTGCTCGACCGGCTCGACCACGTCGACGTGTTCCTGCCCAACGCCATCGAGGCCATGGCCTACACCCGCACCGCGACGCCCGAGCTGGCCCTCGCGGCGCTCAGCGAGCGGGTGCCGGTCGTCGTGGTCAAGCGCGGAGGCGACGGCGCGATCGCGATCGACGGCACCACCGGCGAGCGGGCCGACGCTTCGGCACTGCCGGTCGAGGCCCTCGACCCGACCGGCGCCGGCGACGTGTTCGGGGCCGGGTTCGTCTACGGCACGCTCGCCCGGTGGCCGCTGCTCGAACGCCTGCGCTTCGCCAACCTGTGCGCCGGCCTGTCCGTGCGTCACCACAGCGGCTCGCTCGGCTCGCCCTGCTGGGGCGACATCGCGGCGTTCGGCGAGTCCGGTGAGCTGCCCGAAGAGATCCTTCGCGACTACTCGTTCCTCGTGCCGTACATCCCCGACGCGGCCCCGATCAACGTGACCCGCGCCGAGCCGACCGTTCGCGGGGCGTGGTGAGAACCGCTGGACCGTTCCGGGAGGACGGTGCGCCGAGGATGAAGATCTTGTAAAAAGGCACCGAAGCCTCGGTTCGGTTGACGAAGGAGCCCCCGCCATGCGGAAACCGATCATGGTCCTCGCCACGATGCTGATCTCCGTGTCCGCCTGTGCCCCGGGATCGAACAATCCGAAACCGACGCAGAAGCCGCCGAGCGCGGTGCGGACCGACATCGCCAAGGCCGGGCCGGTCACGCTGACCGTCTGGGACCAGGAGGTCCTCGGCGGCCAGAACGAGCAGATGCAGAAGCTCAACGCCGCCTTCCACGCGAAGTACCCGAACGTCACGATCAAGCGGGTGTCGCGGTCGTTCAGCGACCTGGAGAAGACCCTGCGCCTCGCGCTGTCCGGCGACAACCCGCCCGACGTGGTCGAGGCCAACCAGGGGTACGGCATCATGGCCGCGCTGGTCAAGGCGGGCGCGCTGGTCCCCCTGGACCCGTACGACAAGGTCTACGGCTTCCACACGCGGTTCCCCGCGGGCGTCTCGCAGCTCAACAGCGTCACCACGGACGGCAAGACCATCGGCTCCGGCAGCCTGTACGGCGTCTCGATGACCGGCGAGGCGGTCGGCATCTACTACAACACCGACAAACTCGCGAAGCTCGGCATCCAGCCGCCGACGAGCTTCAGCCAGTTCGAGCAGGACCTGGCGCTCGCCAAGAGCAAGGGCGAGACGCCGCTCTACTTCGCCAACCTGGAGAAGTTCCCGGCCATCCACGAGCTCGGCGTGCTGCTCGGCCAGACCGCCGACAAGGGCGCGCTGCGCAACCTGGTGTTCGGCCAGAGCGGCGCGTGGACCGACCCGCCGGTGGTGCAGGCCGCGCAGAGGCTCGCCGGCTGGGCGAAGAACGGCTACCTGCCGCGCACCGCCAACGCCGGCAAGTACAACGACTCGCCGTCGGCGTTCGCGAAGGGCGACGGAGTCTTCCTCATCGGCGGGCCGTGGTTCGCCGCGGACCTGCAGAAGAAGCTGGGAGACAAGGTCCGCTTCATGCTCCCGCCGCCCCCGCAGGCCGGTCAGGCCCAGCCTCCGACGCTCGGCGGCCCCGGCCTGCCGCTGGCGATCACCTCCAAGTCCAAGCACCCCGACGTCGCCGCGGCGTACCTGAACTTCATGACCAGCCCCCAGGCGATGGACGTCGTCGTCCAGACCGGCGGGCTGCCCTCGGCCAAACCGGCGAGCGCCACACCGTCCTCGCCGGTCGGCCGGGACGTGTTCCAGGCCTACCGGACCGCCAGCGACAAGGACCTCCTCGTCCCCTACCTCGACTACTCGACGACGACGTTCATGGACACGCTCGGCGGCGCGCTGCAGGAGATCATCGCGGGCCGTAAGACGCCACAGCAGGGCATGGCCGCCGCCCAGAAGGACTACAGCGCATTCCTGGCCAAGAATTGAGCGGGCGCGCCCGGCCGCCCGGTGAGCCGCGCCGGATCGGCTACCTGTACGTCCTGCCGGCACTCGTGGTCTACGCCCTGTTCCTGCTGTGGCCGCTGGTGCACGGGGCGTACCTGTCGCTGTTCCACTGGGACGGCCTCACCCTCGGCACGTGGGCGGGGCTGGGCAACTACACCCAGGCGTTCTCCGACCCGAGCCTGCGCGGCTCGTTCTGGCACGCCTTCGTCCTGCTCTTCTTCTACGCCGTGCTGCCCTGCTGCATCGCCTTCGTGCTGGTGTCGGTGATGTCCCGCTCGCGGCCGCGCGGCATGACGTTCTTCCGTACGGTCCTGTTCCTGCCACAGGTCGTGGCGATGGTGGCCGTCGCGGTGGCCTGGCAGTGGATCTACTCCGACCACGGCCCGGTCAACGGCACGCTCCGGTTCGTCGGGCTGGGCGGCCTGACGCGCGGCTGGCTGGGCGACTTCGGCTGGGCGCTGCCGTCGGTCGGCCTGATCGGCACCTGGGTGGAGATCGGACTGGCCATGGTGCTGTTCCTCGCCGGCGTGCAGAAGATCCCGGTCGAGCTGTACGAGGCGGCGCGCATCGACGGCGCCGGCGCCGTACGGGAGTTCTTCGCGGTCACGCTCCCGGGGCTGCGGCGGGAGCTGGCCGTCGCGCTGACCCTCACGACGGTGGCCGCGCTGCGCAACTTCGACCTGATCTACCTGACGACCAACGGCGGGCCGGGCGACGCCACCAAGGTGCCCGCCTACGAGGTGTACGACCGCGCGTTCAACACGGGCGAGGTGGGGCTGGCCTGCGCGATCGGCATCACGATCGCGATCGTCGTGTTCATCCTCACGGCCGGGATCACACGTGTCGTCGAGGGGCGTTCATGACGTCCCGCAACGAGCGCCTCGCGACGTACGGCGTGCTGAGCCTGTTCACGGTCGTGGCCGTCTTCCCGCTGCTCGCC
The DNA here is from genome assembly GCF_030269445.1 of Actinoallomurus iriomotensis. Classification (GTDB taxonomy): domain Bacteria; phylum Actinomycetota; class Actinomycetes; order Streptosporangiales; family Streptosporangiaceae; genus Actinoallomurus; species Actinoallomurus iriomotensis. The sequence goes on along the minus strand of NZ_BSTJ01000007.1, from coordinate 234,844 downwards.
GTCGCCGCGCAGGCGCTGGGCCTGCCGCACCTGTCGTTCGGCGCGTTCACCGAGGCCTGGCGGCAGGGGCACTTCGCCCGCTACCTGACCAACAGCCTCATCGTCGTCACCGTGGTGGTCGTGGTCGCGTCGGCGCTGTCGATCCTGGCCGGGTACGCCCTGGGCACCATGGAATTTCGCGGTTCGACCGCTTTGTTCTATCTGTTCCTTCTGGGACTGATGGTGCCTACCGAGGCCATTGTCATCCCGCTGTATTTCGACCTGCGCTCGGCCGGGCTGGACAACACCCTGCCCGGCCTGATGCTCCCGCAGATCGCCCAGTCGGTGTCATTCGGCGTCTTCTGGATGCGCGCCTACTTCCGCTCCGCGCCGCGCTCGCTGATCGAGGCCGCGCGCATCGACGGGGCGTCGAGCTGGACCACGCTGCGCCGGGTCCTGGTGCCGGTCGGCCGGCCCGCGATCCTCACGATGGTGCTGCTCATCGCCATGTGGACGTGGAACGAGTTCCTGCTCGCCCTGGTCATCGTGAACTCCGACGAGGGCCGGCGCACGGCGCCGCTCGGCCTGTCGATCTTCCAGGGCCAGCACCAGACGGAGTACCAGCTGCTCATGGCGGGGGCCCTGATCGTGGCCACCCCGGTGGTCATCGTCTACGTTTTCCTGCAACGCCATTTCATCGCGGGCATGCTTTCCGGGGCTGTCAAAGAATGAGTTCGCAACGTACCCTCAGTCGATCGGCTGTGATCGTTTAAGAGGAGTTGGCCGCCATGCGCGGAGGGTTCGGGGCGCCCATGGCGCTCGCCGCCGGTCTGGTCGTCTCGCTGCTGCCCTCGGCCGTCCCGCCGACGTCGCCACGGCAGCCTTCGGCGCCCCAGTCGCGGCAGGTCAACGCCGCCGCGAGCGCGTACACCCAGACATCGTACGCCCGGTCCGCCGCGCTTCCGGCGGCGCCGGCCGTACGCCGGGCGGCGCCCGGCCGGAACGTTCCCAGCTCCGCCGCAAGCGCACCCACGGCTCCCGGCGGGCTCGACGTGCTGTTCGTCGGCGCCCACCCCGACGACGAGTCGAGTGATCTGTCCACGTTCGGTCAGTGGAACGAGCAGCGCCACCTCCGTACGGGCGTGCTGACCATCACCCGGGGCGAGGGCGGGGGCAACGCGGTCGGCACCGAGGAGGGGCCGGCGCTCGGCCTGCTCCGCGAGGCCGAGGAGCGCAAGGCCGTCGCGAAGGCGGGCATCGCCGACATCGACTACCTCGACAAGGTCGACTTCTACTACACCGTCAGCGACGAGCTCACCCGCAAGGCCTGGGACCACGACTCCACGATCGCCAAGGTCGTCCGCCTCGTCCGCGAGACGCGGCCCAAGGTGATCGTCACGATGACGCCGTCGCCGATCCCGAGTCAGCACGGCAACCACCAGGAGGCCGGGCGGCTCGCCGTCGAGGCGTACTACCTCGCCGCCGACCCGAAGGCCTTCCCCGAACAGCTCTCCAAGGAGCACCTGCGCACCTGGCGGGCGGGCCGCCTCCTCCACCAGGAGCACCTGGTCAAGAGCGGCGACGGGCCCGGCTGCGAGACGACGTTCACCCCGACCGACCCGTCCGCCGACGTGTACGGCGTCTGGGCCGGGCGCCGGTCGCGGAGCGGTGCGACCTGGGCGCAGGTGGAGGCCGAGGCCGATCGCTTCTACGCGAGCCAGGGCTGGGCCGGCACCGCCGACCCGCCCTCCGACCCGAACAAGATCGGCTGTGACTACTTCACCCAGGTCGACAGCCGCGTGCCCTTCACTCCGGGGAACCACGCTCCGGACGCCGCGCTGGAGGGCGCGGTCTACCCGGCCAGGGGCGGTCTGCCATTGGGCACCGAGTTCTCCCTGACCACCAGCGAGTTCGGCGTCGCCGCCGGTGAGCCGTTCACCGTCACCGCGCACGCCCCCGCGGGGCGGGTCGTGCTCTCGCTGCCCGCCGGCTGGACGGCCGCCGGCTCCGGCACGGTGCGCGACGGCACGGCGAAGTTCACCGTCACCCCCGCCGCGGACGCGAAGGCCGGGCGCGTACGGCTCGGCGCGACCGTGCGGACCGCGCACGGCACCGGCACCACCGGCCGGGCCGTCGAGGTGCGGAACGCCGTCACCGGCGCGCAGCAGCCGCTGCCACGCGTGTCCGACTTCGACGCCTGGGCCGCGTCCACCGGCGTCCCGCAGCTGTCCGGGCGGGTCGAACGCGTGCTCACGCTCGGATCCGGCGACTCGCGCACGGTCCGCGTGGACCTGGCCGACACCACGGACCGGCCGCACCAGGGCACCGTCACGCTGAACCTGCCGCAGGGCTTCACCGCCGAGCCCGCGAACCGGCCGTACACCCTGGCGGCCGGTCAGACCGGCTCGGTGACCTTCACCGTGCGCAACACGGACGCGTCCCTGCCGACCTCCAACCAGGGCGGCAGCGCGGGCGACTACGACTACACGATCAGCACGACGGCCGACGGCGCGGCCACCGACGTCGCGAACGCCGCGCTGGAACTCGTGCCGCGGGCGACGATCCCGCAGGCGAGCGCGGCCCCGGACGTGGACGGCAAGGAGTCGGCCGGGGAGTACTCCGGGCCGTCGCTGGACCTGTCGCGGCTGTGGGAGGGCACGGCGTGCTCGTCGGCCGCCGACTGCTCGGCCACCGCGAAGGCGACCTGGTACGACGACGCGCTGTACGTGCTGGTGCAGGTGAAGGACGACAAGCAGGGCAGCGCCCTGGACGCCGCCGACTGCAAGCGGCACTGGCGCACCGACTCGGTGGAGATCGCGCTCGACCCGCGCGGCGACGCGGAGAACACCTCGACGACGTTCAAGACCGGCATCCTGCCGTTCACCTCCGGCGGCGGCCCGTGCTTCGAACGCGACGCCGACAACCACCAGGGACCGGGCGCGGAGACCGCTCCGGGCATGCAGGTGGCCTCCACCGTGTCCGCGCCGTACACGGGCTACACGGTGGAGACGAAGATCCCGCTCGCCGACCTGCCCGCGGCGGTCGACCCGTCACGGCTCGCGCTGGACATCTTCGTCTACGACTCCGACACGACCGACAAGACGGGCCAGACGCGCATCGGCTGGTCGACGTGGGGCGGCGTCCAGGGCGACCCGTACCGCTGGGGCCTGGCCACCCTGCCCGGCTACACGCCGCCGCCCGGCCGGCCCACGACGGCCCCGCCGCCGGTGATGCCGCAGACCGCGGCGCTGTCGGTCAACTCACCGCAGTCGATCATCCAGGCCGCGTCGACGCGCGTCCCGCTCGCCGCCGGCCCGGCCGCGCCGTTCGCCGTTCGCCTGGCCGGGCGGCCCAGGGCCGGAGACGGCTCGGTCACCTTCCGGCTGCGCGCGGGCGGTCCGGGCGTCGCGTACGCCTACGTGTGGGACGGGAAGATCCTCGGCCAGAAGAAGGTCGAGATCACCCGGTCCGGGACCACCACGGTCACCGTGCCGGGCACGACCGGAACCCTCGCCGTCGCGTTCGAGGCCGAGGCGGGCGGCACCGCGAGTACCGCCGCCCACCTCGGCTGAAACCTCGGTCGCTCGGCCGCTGCTCGGCGTTGGTAACTCCCTTTCACCAGAAATGTCACGTTTGGCGGTCATTCACGTGGGCAGCCTGTCTGGCAGTCGGTGACGGGTTTAAGACCAACCGTGACGGTCTTTTGGGTCCCACCCGCCGCCTCAGACGTCGAGGAGGAAGGACACTCCATGCAGGAGGATGTCGAACAGGTCGCTTCCGGAGCTGAGGACCCACCCGATCAGGCGACCGTACGCAGAGCCGTCGTCGCGTCGGCGATGGGCAACTGCATCGAATGGTTCGACTTCGGCGTGTTCAGCGCCGGTGTGATGACGACCATCATCGGCACCGTCTTCTTCCCGCACGACAGCGCCGGCAGCGCGACGCTCAAGTCGTTCGCGCTGATCGCGGCGGCGTTCGTGATCCGGCCGTTCGGCGGCATGTTCTTCGGCCCGCTCGGCGACAGGCTCGGGCGGCAGCGCGTTCTCGCCACCACGATCATCCTGATGTCCGGGTCGACCTTCGTCATCGGCGTCCTTCCCGGCTACGACACCATCGGTCTCGCGGCGCCGATCCTGCTCCTGCTCGTACGCCTCATCCAGGGCTTCTCCACCGGCGGCGAATACGGCGGGGCGGCCACGTTCATCGCCGAGTACGCACCGACACGACGACGAGGGGTGCTCGGCAGCTTCCTGGAGTTCGGCACCCTGTGGGGCTACATCCTCGGCTCCGGTCTCGTCCTGCTGGTCAACCTGAGCCTCGGCGCGGACCGCATGCACGCGTGGGGCTGGCGCATCCCGTTCCTGCTCGCCCTGCCGCTCGGCCTCGTCGGCCTGTACGTGCGCGTCCGGCTGGAGGACACTCCGGCGTTCAAGGAGCTCGACGAGACGGGCCACAAGGCCTCCTCTCCGCTGAAGGAGACCCTCCTCCACCACTGGCGGATGATCCTCAACCTGATCGGCATCGTCATCCTGCTGAACGTCGCCGACTACACGCTGCTGACGTTCATGCCGTCGTACCTGACCGACAACCTCGGCATCGGCGACGTCGCCGCCCAGCTCACCACCATCGGCGTGGAGTTCGGCATGCTCCTGGTGATCGCGCCGCTCGGGCGGCTGTCCGACCGGGTCGGCCGCAAGCCGCTGCTGGCCACCGCCGCCACCGGCTACATCCTGCTGAGCTTCCCCGCGATCAAGCTGATGCAGCTCCACAACCCGGTGACGGTGACGGCCGGCTTCGCCATCATGGGCGCGCTGCTCGTGCTGATGCTGGCCGTGATCGGCTCGACGTTCCCGGCGATGTTCCCCACGCAGGTGCGGTACGGCGCGTTCGCGATCGGCTACAACATCTCGACGTCGGTGTTCGGCGGCACGTCCGCCCTGGTGATCGACTCGCTGATCAGCGTGTTCCACACCAACTACATCCCGGCGTTCTACCTGGTCGTCGCCGGCCTGATCGCCCTGGTGCCGATCCTCCTGATCCCGGAGACCGCGGGCGTGTCGATCAAGAACATCGCGACGCCCCGCGCGTCGGGCTCGAGCCGCCTCGCCACCGCGTCGGACTGAGTGCCCTCTGGACCGCCGGGACCGCGTGTCCCGGCGGTCCGCCGTCAGCAGTCCTGGTTGCCCCGGCGCAGCAGCAGGCGCAGGGCGACGCCGGCGGCCAGGAGACCCGCGCCGATCAGCACCGGGCCGGTCAGCGGGCTCAGGCGCTCGGCCGACTCCCGGCGCACGATCGTCTTGATGTCCGTGGCGACGTTGCCGGCCTCCTCTTTGGCCTTGGCGACCCCACGCTGCGCGACGCGCTTGGGGCTCAGGCGTTCGGCGAGCAGGTCGACGCTGCGCGCCAGCTCCTGACGCGTCAGCTCGATCTCGCGCTCTATCATCGCGGGGTCGCGGGTCTTGTCGGCCATCTCGTCTCGTACCTCCTGCGGCGCTGTCACCGGGCGAAGCAATGATCAGTCTGTCAGGAACGGTCCCGCGACACCGCTTCCTGCCCACTCTGTACCCGATCCCGTTGCGTGGGGACCCTGACGAGTAGGGTTGGGCAAGGTTCTGTTTCCGGTCCCGCGCGAGGCGGGGCTCGCGGAACAGGCCCCGGCTCGAACGGAAAGGTACTCTCGTGACGGAACAGCGGCTGGAGCCCGGGGACGCCGCCCCGGAGTTCACCCTCCCCGACGCCGACGGCAAGCCCGTCTCCCTGTCGTCGTTCCGCGGTCGGCGCGTGGTGGTCTACTTCTACCCGGCCGCCATGACCCCCGGCTGCACGAAGGAGGCGGTCGGCTTCCAGGAGCACCTGGAGGAACTCACCGGCTCCGACGTGGCGGTGCTCGGCATCTCCCCGGACGAGCCCTCGAAGCTCGCCAAGTTCCGCGAGCGCGACAACCTCACGTTCCCGCTGCTCTCCGACCCCGACACGAAGGTCCTGCAGGCCTACGGCGCGTACGGGGAGAAGAAGCTGTACGGCCGGACGTTCATCGGCGTGCGCCGGTCGACGTTCATCGTGGACGCGGACGGCAGGATCGAGAAGGCGTTCTACAACGTGAAGGCCACGGGCCACGTCGAACGCATTCTTCGCGAGCTCGGCGTCTGACGCGCCGCTCGCCCCAGGGGCCGTAGTCCAATCAGGCAGGAGACACGCGACTTAGGATCGCGCCAGTGTGGGTTCGAATCCCACCGGCCCCACCGCTGTGCCCACCCGGGGGACGACCCCCGAAAGCCCCGATGCGAGGGGCCGTAATTCGGTCTGCCCGGTATTTGGCGCGCCCCTACTCGACGGTTCGGGAACGCCTGAAATTTGATCTTGATGACAGGCCGATCATCACAGAATCATCAATCCTGGAAACTTCACGCGACAGCGCGACACTTGCGACGTAAGGTGACAAGGAATAGGTCTGGCGACATCTACTGTAAACGGAGGCCGGGATGCCGTCACCCAATTTAGAGAGAGCCGCCAGGTGCATCAAAGTCGTACTGGACAATCCTGTCGGCCAACAGGTGGCGACACACGTCATCAACGAGCTGATCGATGCGGTCGCCGCACATGTTCGCGAGGCGCTCGATCCGGCGAATCGCGGTGACCTGTGGGAATCAGAGACGACCGGCCATGTCCATATGCACAATGCCGCGATCGCGAGCACGCACGATGAAAGACATGCGAATCTGGTCAGCTCCTACGGCTCGTACTCCTCCTACGCAGGAGGCGCTGAAGCTTCTTTCAGCACCTTTTACGCGCACTACTGGTGCGGCATAGCGTGTCTTCAGATAGGTGACACCAACAGGGCCGTACAGCATTTCAGGACGGCCTATGACTGTGGTGTCCTGATAGTGGACAGACCAGGACTCGGCACGGCCGATGATCGCTATCAGGTCGCAGTCATCATGGATCTGGCCTTTCCGAACTGGTGAGACCGGCCCCGGCCGCTACTCCATCGCGGGGGCGCGGCCTTCCCACTCGCGGCGGCGCCGTGTCAGGACCTCGATGAGTTCGTCCTTGCGGTCGGCGACCTCGGCGTGGCCGCCCATGACGCCGACGGCGGCGACCGTCTTGCCGTCCTCGATCACCGCCACGGACACGCCGTCCGCCTCCGTGGACGCGCGGGGGGCGGCGACCAGGCCCTCGCGCTGGATCCGCGCGAGGGAGTAGAGGAAGCGGTTCACGCGCTCCGTCTCGGCCGGGGGCAGCGCGCCGATCTGCGCCCACAGGTCGCGTTTCTCCATCCCGGCCAGCAGGATCCACCCGGTGGACGTGCGGATGAGGGAGCGCCGTACGAAGCCCTCGGCCAGGTACGCGTACCTGGGATCGGACGACGCGTAGTCCACGTAGTACAGGTCGCTGCCGACGACGATGGCGAGCACCGCCGTCATGCCGGTCTCCTCGTGCAGCTCCACCAGGTCCTGGTGGGTGACGGCGGTGACGGCCGGCCGCCCGGCCAGCCGGGTCAGCAGGAACGGAGCCGGCCCCAGCGTGTAGCGCCGCTCGCGCTCATCGAGGTATCCCGTCGCCACGAGGCCGTTGACCAGCCCCTGAACGGAGCTCAGGGGCGCGTCCAGCTCGCGGGCGAACTCGGTCAGCGTGACCCCGGACCGCGACCGGGCCGCCAGGTCGAGGATGGTCGCCACCCTGTCGATCATGCGGTGGCGAGGCCTCGGACGGCCATGCGGCGTGGGGTGCGTCGACACGACATCAGCGCTTTCTCGCTCGGTGGTGCCCAGGAGACCCTACCCCAGGGTTATTGCGTAAATACGTAGAAAGATGCCAATATGCGAAGAAGTTGAGCCGAGACCGCGAGGGAGTGGTGGCATGGCGATGCCGCTGGACGGAGTCATCGTCGCCGACTTCAGCCGGGTGCTGGCCGGACCCCTGGCGGCCATGATGCTGGCCGACCTCGGGGCGACCGTGATCAAGGTCGAACGGCCTGACGTCGGCGACGACACCCGCAGCTGGGGACCGCCCTGGACGGCCAACTCCAGTTCGTACTTCGAGTGTGCGAACCGGTCGAAACGCTCCGTGGTGCTCGACCTCGACGACGAGGAGGACCTGGCCCTGGCGCGCGAGCTCGCCCGGCGCGCCGACGTGCTCCTGGAGAACTTCCGCGACGGGGCGCTCGCCCGGCGGGGACTCGACTATGCGTCCGTCCGCGCCGCCAACAGCGGGATCGTCTACTGCTCCGTGAGCGGTTTCGGCAGCCGCGGGGGCGCGGCCATCCCGGGCTATGACTTCCTCGTCCAGGCGATGGGCGGGCTCATGAGCATCACCGGTGAGGAGGACGGCGAGCCGGCGAAGGTCGGCGTGGCCCTGGTGGACGTCCTGACCGCCAAGGACGCCGCCATCGGCATCCTCGCCGCGCTGCACGCGAGGGCCGCCACCGGGTGGGGGCAGCGGCTGGAGGTCAATCTGCTGTCCAGCCTGCTCGGCTCACTCGCCAACCAGGCCTCCGCCTACCTCGCGACGGGCCGGTCGCCTCGGCGGATGGGCAATCGGCACCCGTCCATCGCGCCGTACGAGACTCTCCGGTGCAAGGACGACATGCTGGCCCTCGCGTGCGGGAACGACCGGCAGTTCGGCCGGCTCGCCGAGGTCCTCGGCGCCGCCGAGCTGGCCGGCGACGAGCGCTTCGCCACGAACGAGGCGCGCGTCTTGAACCGCCCCGCGCTGCGCCGCGCTCTCGAGGAGCGGCTGAGCCAGGACACCGTCGCCTCCTGGACCGCCCGCCTCACCGCGGTGGGGGTGCCCGCCGGCAAGGTCGGCGACATCGCCGACGGGCTGAGGCTGGCGGAGTCGCTCGGCCTGGAGGCGACCGTCCCGGTCGGCGACTCCGCGCCGCCGCAGATCCGCCACCCCATCGGCTACTCGGAGACGCCCGTCACGCACTACGCGCCCCCGCCCCGGCTCGGACAACACAGCGACGAGGTTCGCCGCTGGCTCGCAGAGGAGAAGACCCGATGAGCACGACGACGCGCCCGCCCGCCCTCGACCCCCGGGATCCCGCCGGGCTCGGCGAGCTGCTCACGCCCGACGAGCGGGCGGTCGCGACCGCGGTGCGCAGGCTCTGTGATGAGCAGGTCGATCCGTTCGTCGCCGACTGGTTCGAACGCGGACAGATCCCCGACGTACGCGGCCTGGCGAAGGAGCTGGGCGGCCTCGGTGTCCTCGGCATGCACCTGGAGGGGTACGGCTGCGCCGGCATGTCCGCCACCGAGTACGGCGTCGCGTGCATGGAGCTGGAGGCGTCGGACTCCGGGGTGCGCTCACTGGTGTCCGTGCAGGGGTCGCTGGCGATGTTCGCGATCTGGCGGTGGGGCTCGGAGGAGCAGAAGCGGCAATGGCTCCCCGCGATGGCGGCCGGAGAGGCCATCGGCTGCTTCGGGCTCACCGAGCCCGACGCCGGCTCCGACCCGGGCAGCATGCGGACCAGGGCGCGCAGGGACGGGTCGGACTGGATCCTCGACGGCCGCAAGATGTGGATCACCAACGGGAGCGTCGCCGACGTGGCCGTGGTCTGGGCGCGGACCGACGAGGGAGTCCGTGGGTTCGTCGTGCCCGCCGGCACCCCGGGCTTCTCGGCGCCGGAGATCAAGCACAAGCTGTCGCTGCGGGCGTCCGTGACCAGCGAGCTGGTGCTGGACGGGGTCCGGCTCCCCGCCGACGCGGTACTGCCCGAGGTCACCGGGCTGAAGGGGCCGCTGAGCTGCCTGAACGAGGCGCGCTTCGGGATCGTCTGGGGGGCGATGGGAGCGGCCCGGTCCTGCCTTCACGCGGCGCTGTCCTACGCCGGCGAGCGCACGCAGTTCGGCAAACCGATCTCCGCCTTCCAACTGACGCAGCAGAAGCTCGTCGACATGACCCTGGAGTACACCAAGGGACTGCTCCTCGCCTTCCACCTGGGCCGGCGCAAGGACGCCGGGACGCTGCGCCCCGAGCAGGTCAGCCTCGGCAAGCTGAACAACGTGCGCGAGGCTCTGGACATCTGCCGCACGGCACGTACGATCCTGGGCGCCAACGGGATCTCCCTCGAGTACCCGGTGATCCGTCATATGACCAACCTGGAGTCGGTGCTGACGTACGAGGGCACGGTCGAGATGCACACCCTGGTCGTGGGCCAGGCGATCACCGGCCGGCCGGCGTTCCGCTGAGCGCGTCGGCGATGGACTCCGCGAGCAGGCGCGGGGCCTGGGCGTGCGCGAGGTGGCCCTGGCCGGGGACGCGGACGATCCGCGCCTGCGGCAGCGCCTGCGCGAACGGCGTGAACGCGGTGCCGTACGGAGCCGTGCCTTCGTTGAGTTCGCCGAGGAGCAGGGTGACCGGCAGGTCGAGGTCGCGGTACTCGTGGAGACGCGGGCGGTGGTCGTTGATGGCGGCGAGTTCGTCGGCCAACGACGCGGCCAGGGTCCGCAGGACCGGCCAGACGGGGTCCTCGCGCAGCGCGGCCACGTACGAGGCGGTGAATCCGGACACGGTGATGTTGACGATCTCCACCGCCCGGTCGAGGTCGCCGCGGTCGATGGCGTCGCGCAGGAGGGGGACCGCCTCCGGGGCGAAGGGCCGCCCGACCGGCTCATAGAGGGTCAGCGACCGCAGGCCCGCGCGCTCGGTGGCGGTCTCGGCGGCGATCAGCGCGCCGTAGCTCCAGCCGAACAGGTGCACGGGTTCACCGAGGGCGTCGAGCACGTGGTGGAGGTCGTCGATCTCGGTGCGCACGGTGTACCCGGCGCCGAGCGGGCCGCTCGGAGCACGGCCTCGGCGGTTGAGCACGATGACCGGGTTGGACGGGGTGAGGTGGTCGACGACGGGTTGCCAGGTGGCGGCGTCGGCCATGATGCCGGGAAGAACGACGAGGGGCGGACCGTCCCCGTCGCGCCTTCGGGCGCTGATCGTCGTTCCGTCGTGGTCGAACGTGAGTGTTCGCACGTTGAACCCTTTCATTCAGTGTGGTCAGGCCGCCGTGAAGCCGGGCAGCGTGCCCAGCAGCGGGACGGCGACGAGCGTGCAGGCGGTCATGGAGACGACGTTGCCGATGAACGGGTGGAAGTCCGGTGGGAGCCGGCGGGAGATCCACGCGGCCAGCGGCGGCCCGGCGAGCGCGCCGAACACCGCTCCGGCGATGACGGCCTGGACGGTGGGCCCGTAGGTCAGCACGGTCGCCGGGGCGACGGAGACGACCGGCACGAAGGTGGGGTACCAGCCGTGTTCGGCCCAGCGCCGCCGGTGGACCAGCACCCCGACCGTGGCGGCGATGACCTGGGAGGTCAGCAGGGCGGGCAGCAGACCGCTGCCGTAGACCGGCGTCAGCGGGTTGAGCAGGAAGGTCAGCACGGTGCCGCCGACCAGGCCGATCGAGGCGAGTTCGTTGCCGAAGAACTGGGCCTCGGTGAAGTCGGCCAGGACGCGCCGGACCACCCAGCCCGGCCCCTGGTCCGGGGACGGCTCGGCGGCCCCGCCCGGCGGATCGGATGCCGGGGTGGACCGCGCGGCCAGGGCGGGCGGCATCCACGGCAGGCGGCGGCACAGCGCGAAGGCGATCAGGGCGCCGACCCACATGCCGGTGACGTTGCCGATCACCGTGGGCAGGTGCAGCGGCAGGCAGACGAAGTCGACCAGCAGCAGCGCGACCGGGGTGGTCAGGGCGGCGCCGAGCACGGCACCGGTCGCCGCGACCGCCCACCCCGCCCCGTAGACCAGGACGATGGCCGGCGGGACGGAGACGAACGGCACGAACGTGGGTTGCCAGGTCCCGGAGGCGGGCAGCGTCCACCCCCACGCGACGTCGGACAGCAGCAGGCCGAGGGCGGCCGAACCGGTCATCCACGGCCACAGGCCGCTGCCGCACGCGACGGGGAAGCCCGCCCAGCGCCGGCCGCGCCTTCCGGCGGCGTGGGCGATCCAGCCGCCCGCGAGCATGCCGAGTCCCCCGAGGCCGCTCTTGAAGAACTCGGCCTCGGTGGTGTCGCCGATCCACCACCGCAGGAACTGCGGGACACGGGTGTACGCCTGCCGCTCCCAGTGGGCGTAACCGGGCAGCAGGTGGGGCAGCCGGCCGGTCACGCGGCTGAGGACGACGGCGGCGGCCGCGGTCACCGCGATCAGGGCGAGGCCGGCCGGCCACCGCAGGGCCGCGGCCGAGGCGCCCCTCGCGGCGGAGCGGCCGGCGATTCTCTCGATGATGGGAGCCTCCTTCAGCGCGGGAGGGCGTCGCCGCCGCGGTAGCCCAGGAGTGGGTCGTAAAGGTCGGTCCGGCGGTCCCGGGCGAGGTCGTTGAGGTCGTTCCAGACCAGTGCCGAGCGCGCCGCGACCAGGTCGAGGCCGGCGTAGACGATCGTTTCGTCCTCGGCGGAGGCGACCGGGCCGATCGGCCATCCGTTGGTGCCGGTGATCAGCGAGCAGCCGAGGAACCGGCCGCCCCGCTCCTCCCCCACCCGGTTGGCGGCGACGAACGCGACGTTGTTGACGTGCGAGGCGGTCATCGTCAGATAGGCGGCCATGCACCGGCCGGCCTCGTCGAACAGCGGCGGCGGGGTCCACACCCAGTTGTTGGCGCTGCAGATGACGTCGGCGCCCTGGACGGCCAGCAGCCGCGCCGTCTCGGGGAACCAGATGTCCCAGCAGATGAGCAGGCCGATCCGGCCGATCCTGGTGTCGAACACCGGAAAGCCGAGATCGCCCGGGGTGAAGATCAGCTTCTCTCGTTCCCACAGGTGGGTCTTGCGGTACTTGCCGACCAGCCCGTCGGGACCGATGAGCACGGCGGTGTCGAACAGGCGGACCCCGTCGTCGTCGAGTTCGACCAGGCCGCCGACGAGGTGGATGCCGCGCTCCTGGGCGAGCGCGATCCATGCCCGCGTGGTCGGGCCGGCGGGCACCTCCTCGGCGTGGGCGTACGCCTCCTCGCGGGTGGCGAACGCGTAGCCGGTGCCGGCCAGTTCGGGCAGCACGACGAGCGTCGCTCCCCGGTCGGCGGCCTCGTTGACCAGTTCCAGCGTTCGCCGCAGGTTCCGGTCCTTGTTCTCCACGCCGACCTGGGGGTCGAACTGGATGGCGGCGGCCGTCACCGGGCTGGTGGCGGCGGGCGGAGGGGCAGAGGACATGGCGTTTCCCTTCAGTGTCGGGCCGGTACGGGTGGCTCGGTCTCGGTCGTGGCGTCGTGCAACTCCTGCGCCACGGCCAGCAGCAGCTCCTCGCCGCCGGCCGGCGCCACCAGTTGCAGGCCTGCGGGCAGCCCGTCGACCAGCCCCGCGGGCAGGGTGACGGCGGGCAGGCCGAGCACGCTCCAGGGGCTGGTCAGCGCGAGCAGTGCCGTACGGACGTCGACGCCGGCGTCGCCCGCCCGCCGGGCGCGGGCGTCCAGCGGGGGCGCGGGGATCGGCACGGTGGGCAGGGCCAGCAGGTCGTGGACGCGCAGCAGCGCGGTGACCGCCTCGCGGGCCCGGTCGCGGAGGTCGCACGCCCGCACGTACTCCCAGCCGCGCACGCGCGCGGCCCCGCGGAGCCGTTCGGCGACCTCCTCGTCGTACAGGTCGGCGGCGGTGGCCATCCGATCGGCGTGCACGGCGTAGACCTCGCTGCCCTGGATCGTGTGGTACGCCCTCGCCAGCGCGGCCGCCTCGGGAACGGCCACCTCCTCCACCTCGAACCCGCCGCCGGCCAGGCACGCGCGGGCCGCCTCGGTCACCCGGGGCGAGGTGGGGTGGATCGTGTCCGGCGGTATCCAGCCCACGCGCCGGACCACCGGCGCGTCGTCGCGTTCGGCCGCCGTACGGCCGGCGAGCACGTTCCAGAGCAGACGGCAGTCCGCGGCGGTGCGCGCCAGCGGCCCCACCGTGTCCAGGGAGGGCGCCACCGGGTACACCCCGTCGACGGGCACGGCGCCGTGGGACGGTTTCAGTCCGACGACACCGCACAGGGCCGCCGGGATGCGCACCGAGCCGCCGGTGTCCGTGCCGACGCTCACCGGAACGACGCCGGCGGCCACAGCGGCCGCGGACCCACTGCTGGACCCGCCCGCCATACGCTCCGGCCGGTACGGATTGCGCGTCGCCCCGCCCGCCGCACGGTCGCCCGTGGGCCCGTACGCGAACTCGTGCGTCGCGGTCTTGCCGATGATGACCGCGCCCGCCGCCCGCAGCCGTCGTACGCAGGTCGCGTCGCGGTCCGGCACCCGGTCGGCGAAGTGGCGGGAGCCCATCGTGGTGCGCAGGCCGGCGGTGTCCACCACGTCCTTGACCGCCACGGGAATCCCGTGCAGCGGACCGCGGTCCACGCCCGCCGCCAGTTCCTCGGTGGCGCGGCGAGCGGCCGCCCGTGCCCCGTCCTCGTCGAGGGTGACGAAGGCGTTGAGCTCCGGTTCGAGGCGAGCGGCCGCGGCCAGCGCCTGCTCGACGAGGTCCTCCGGTGACACGCGGCCGGCGCGGAGCTCGCCGGTCAACCCGGTCACGGTGTGCCGGGCGAAGTAACCCGCCCCCGCCGGAGACGGCAGCCGGCTCACCGGATCCGCCACGCGTGCGGGGCCGGCGACGCGTAGCGTCCGGGGACGACCTGGGTGCGTCGTCGCACCACTCCACCTCCTTGCCCAAACGTTTGGGTGCCTCGAAGTGGTGACCCAAACGTTTGGCTCAAACGTTTGGGTAGCATGAAAGGCGCACTTCGCTGAACTGTCAAGGGTGGGATGAGAAGATCGCTGCCGGCGCGACACCACGAGAGGCGGGACGAGGGTGGCTCGAACGGGGCAACGACACGCCACGCTGCGCGCCATCGCGCAGTCGGCCGGGGTCGACGTGTCGACGGTGTCCCGCGTGCTCAACGGCTCGCCCGAGGACGCGCAGCGGGCCGCGTCGCGGCAGACCGCGGAGGAGATCCGCCAGTGGGCGGCCCGGCTCAACTACCGGCCCAACCCGCACGCCGCCAGCCTGCGCACCCGGCGCAGCAACCTGATCGGCGTGCTGGTGCCCCGCCTGTCCGACCTCGTCCTCGCCACGGTGTACGAGGGCATCGAGGACGCCGCGGCCCGCCACGGCATGACCACCTTCGTGATGAACAGCCGCGACCAGGCCGCCGAGCAGCGCGAACGCACCGAACTCGCGCTGTCCCGCCGGGTCGACGGCCTCATCTTCGGCGACGCGCACATCGACGGCGCGTTCCTCGACGACATCGCCGGCCAGCAGGTCCCGTTCGTCCTGGTCAACCGCCGCGCCGGCGACCATCCGGCGGTGACCTGCGACGACTACGAGGGCGGCCGCCTGGTGGCCGAGCACTTCCTCGAACTCGGCCACACGCGAGTCGGTGTGATCGCCGGCGAGCCCTTCGCCAGCACCGGCATCGACCGCACCACGGGCTTCCTGGACCGCTACCGCGAGGCGGGCGTCGACGTGCCTGCCTCACGCGTGGTCCACTCGCACTTCGACGCCGCCGGCGGACGCGCCGCGGCCGACCGTCTGCTCCGCTCCCGCGCCCGGCCGACCGCGATCTTCGCCGTCAACGACTTCGCCGCCATCGGCGCGCTCGGCGCCCTCCGCGACCAGGGCCTGCGCCCCGGCCACGACGTCGCGATCGCCGGCTACAACGACACGCCGCTCGCCGCCGAACTGCCCATCCCGCTCACCAGCGTGCGCTCCCCCATGCACGAGATGGGCGCCCGCGCCCTCGAACTCCTCCTGCGGGTCCTGGCCGGCGAACCCGCCGCGTCCGAACGCCTGACCCCCGCCCTCGTCGTACGCGCCTCGAGCGAGAACGCTCCCGCGGCCACGTAGCCGAGACGGTCAGACGCCCGCCGCGGCCGCGTAGTCCTTGACGGTCATCGAGTCGTGCAGGCGCACGCCCTTGGAGTTGAGGCGCGCCGCCGCCCGGCTGACCCCGGCGGGCAGTGCGGAGACCAGCCGTACGCCCTGTGTCAGCGCCCAAAGGCCGAGACGGGAGTCCGGCACGAGGCTCCTGGCGGCGCCCAGGGCGAACCTGCGGCTGCCCCGTACGAGCTCCGCCATCGCGCGCTCATAGGCGGGGAACGCGCGTTCGTGATCGCCTCGCGCCTCGGCCAGCTCGCCGGCCAGCACGTACGCGCCGAGGACCGCCAGGCTCGTGCTGCCGCCGACGGCGGGCCCCGGGCAGTAGCCGGCGTCGCCCGCGAGCGTCACCCGTCCCCGGGACCAGGTGTCCATGCGCAGCTGGGTGATCGAGTCGAAGTAGAACGCCGGCGTCCGGTCGAGTTCGGCGAGCCGGCCGTCCACGTCGGGGTGCATGCCGGCGAACGTCTCGCGCAGAATCTCCTTCTGCCGCGGCACGTCCCGGTAGTGGTAGTCGAGCTCGCGTGAGCTGCGGAACAGGAAGCTCGCCCGCGCGTCGTCGAGGTGCCGCGCCCCGTACACGCCGGCCATGCGGCCGACGTCGATGTGGCTGAGCATCTCACCGTCGAGCCGCAGGTCGTTCGGCACCGACATCACGGCCAGGTACACGCCGATGAACCTGCTGAACCGGGACTCGTCGCCGAAGACCAGGCGCCGCACGTTGGAGTGCAGCCCGTCGGCGCCGATCACGAGGTCGAAGCGGCGCGGCGCGCCGTTCTCGAACGTCACCTCACCGTCGGCGGAGATGGAGGTGATGGAGTCGCCGAAGACGTACTCGGCGTCGTCGCGGGTGGCGTCGTGGTAGATCTCGCTCAGGTCGTCGCGCATGATCTCGACGTGCCGGTCGGAGGTGGCGTGGAAGACCTTCGTGAGGTCCAGGGTCACCGGTCGCCGGGCGCCCCGCCGTACGACGGTCATCCGGTCCGTGCCGGTCCTCATCTCCTCGATCCGGGACACCACGCCCATCCGCTCGGAGACGTCCATGGCGGGTCTGAACAGGTCGACCGCGTGGCCGCCCGCCTTGCGCAGGCGGGGCGCGCGCTCGACCACCGTGACGGTGAAGCCGTACCGGGACAGCCAGTAGGCCAGAACCGGGCCCGTGATGCTGGCGCCGGAGACGAGGATGCGCATGACGCTCCTTACTTAACGATAGGTAAGGAGCGCATCGTAGCTTACCTATCGTTAAGTAAGCTAGGGTGGGAGCCGTGCCGAAGCCCTCAGACACCAAGCAGCGCATCCAGATGGTCGCCCGTGAGCTGTTCGCCGCGAAGGGCGTGCAGAAGACCAGCCTGCAGGAGATCGCGAACCGGCTCGGCATCACCAAACCCGCGCTGTACTACCACTTCGGCTCACGCGAGGAGCTGGTGCGCAGCATCGTGCAGCCGCTGATCGACGACGGCGAGGCGTTCGTCTCAGGGCAGGAGGCGCTGGACGAGGTCGACCCGCGGGCGTTGCTGGAGGGCTACTTCGACTTCCACCACCGGCACCGCGACGGCATCGTGTTCGTCCTGACGGAGCTGACCACGCTGACCGAGCTGGGCCTGACCGAGACGGTGCTGACCTGGCGCGAACGGCTCGCGGCCCTGCTGTTCGGCCCCGACCCGACGCTGGAGCAGGCCGCCCGGGCCGCGCTGGCCCTGGGCGGACTCCAGGACTGCACCATCCAGTTCCCCGACGTGCCGGCCGAACCCCTGCGCAGGGCCTCCGTGGCCGCCGCCTGCGCCGCGCTCGGCGTCCAGCCGTGACGTCCTCCGGCGAGGACGGCCGGTCAGGCGCCGGGCCACACGTACGGCAGGTCGGCCGGGACCCCGGGAAAGAGCGGGCCGTAGTAGGCCGGGTCCTTGCGCACCAGGGCCGACTGGTGGCTGCGGTGGAACTCCGGGTCGCCCAGCCAGCGGGGCAGCGCGCCGGCCCGGCGGAGCTCGGTCTGGCTCCGGGGCGCGTCGAGGCCCAGCGTCGTACGCAGTTGCGTCACCAGCGCGGCGGCGCACGTGTCACGCCGTCCGGCACTGCACCACTGGCGGCAGATCTCCAGGCCGTAGCGCGTCAGCGCCTCCTCACAGCCCGTCCACATCCGCACCGCCGGGTGATGCCGCCAGCCGTAGTCCGGCACGGTCAGGCCGCGCAGCACCTGCAGGGCCTCGACCCGCTGCTTGCCCAGCCGCCGCGGGTCGAGGACCCGCGCGGTCGCGGCGAAGCCGGCGTACGGCAGGAATGTCTGCACGGCGCCTCCTGATCACCCCGTGGCGCCGGCCGGCCGCCGGCGCCCGATGCGGCGCCCTCCGGTCAGGCTATCCGCCATCCAGTGGCCACAGGAGGGCGTGCCCGTCGGCGGCCGGCCCGGAAATGTCAGACCCCGTCCCTAACGTTGGAAACGGGAAATCAGGGTGAGGGGGCTGCCGTGACGACCGACGCCGCCGTTCGACCACGCCGGGTCGAGCTGGCCGGCTTTCTCAAGGCTCGCCGGGCCCGGCTGAGCCCGGAGGAGGTCGGCCTGCCGCCGGCACCTCGCCGCCGCACACCGGGGCTGCGGCGCGAGGAGGTCGCGATGCTCGCCGGCGTCGGCGTCACGTGGTACACCTGGCTCGAGCAGGGCCGCCCGATCAACGCGAGCGGCCAGGTGCTCGACGCCGTGGCCCGCACGCTGCGGCTCGACCGCGCCGAGCGCGAGCACCTCTACCGCCTCGCCGAGGCCACTCCGCTGCGCGCCGGAGCCGGCACGACCGCGGTCTCCGACGTGGTGCGCGACGTCCTCCACGGCCTCGACCCGATCCCCGCCACGCTGACCAACAGCCGCTTCGACATCATCGAGTCCAACGCCGCGCACGTCGCCCTGTTCGCCGACTGGCACAGCCTGCCGTGCGTCCACAAGAACCTTCTGTGGTGCTGCGTCACCGAGCCGCGGGCGCGCGAGTGGTTCCCCGACTACGAGCGGGAGGTCCCGCATCTCGTCGCGCGGCTCCGCGAGGCGTACGGCCGGCACGTCGGCGACCCGTCGTGGGAGGAGGACCTCCGCCGTCTCCATGAGACCAGTCCGGAGTTCGCCGAGATGTGGGCACGGCACGAGGTGGCCGAGCCGAGGGACCGCGTCCTGCGGTTCCGGCATCCGGTCGCGGGCGACCTGACGTTCAACCGGACCGAGCTGACCTTCCCGTCCGCCGCCGGCCTTGCCGTCGCCGTCTATCCCCCGCGGGACGAGTCCACCCGCGACCGCCTTCGCCTCACCCGCCCGGCCGGGTGAGGCGGCAGTCCGTACGCTCGCCGGTTCAGCCGGCGATCGAGCCGGAGCTGCCGCCTTCGCAGTCGGCTCCGCTGCACGTCCCGCCGCCGTAGGCGGCACCGTCCACGTACACGACGGCGGTGGACGTTCCGCGCGCGTGGTGCGTCCTCAGATCCCAGGTGTGGCCGCCCGCGCGCGGCGGCACCTGCACGGTCTTGCGCCAGGGCAGCTCCACCGAACGTTCCGTGGCCTTCCTGCCATCGATGACATAGGTGATCGACGCCACGTGGCCCTTCCCGGTGACCGAGAAGACCAGCGTGTGCGGTCCAGGCGCCGCCGATCTCCCGGAGCCGGCGGGAGTGGAACGGCCGGGCGACGACGACGCGGAGCCGCCGGCTCCTGCGCAGCCGGTCAATGCCAGGGCGGCCACGCTCAACAGCGTGATCCGATTCCGTATCGCGATCATCTCGATCCTCCGTGAACCGTGGGCGACGGCACCGATGTTCGCCGAACGGTCACGGGACCGGTCCCGATACGGGCGGAACGGGCCCGGCGCCGATGCGCCGGGCCCGCTCACTCAGAAGGCCCCGACGCCGTTCGGCGTGCCGAGACCGGTCGGGCCGTCCCAGCCGGTCCGCGCGGTGCAGAGCTGCGCGGTCGGGCAGGCGCCGTTGGAACCGGACGTCACGTCGAACAGTGCGTCCTTGTGCGCGTACGGCGTGTTGTTGTCGACGTCGGAGGCGTTGCCGGCGAGCCCGTACACGCCCGCGATGACCGGTGCCGCGACGCTGGTGCCGCCGAAGACCATCCAGCCGCTCTGCCCCTGGTAGGCGGTGCTGTCGTAGACGGCGACGCCGGTGGCAGGGTCGGCCACCGCGGAGACATCGGCGACGGCGCGCCCGGAGCAGCCGGTGTCGGCGTCCGCCTGGGCAGACAGCGCCGCGTTCTGGTCCGAGCAGCCGCTGCCCGCGCCGTCCCACACTGTCTCGTCCCAGCCGCGGCTGTTGCTCGCGGTCTTCAGCGAGGTGCCGCCGACCGCCGTGACGTACTTCGAGGAGGCCGGGTACTCCACGCCGTAGCCGGAGTCACCCGAGCTGACCGTCATGGCGACGCCGTCGTGGTCGTAGTACTTGCCGTAGTCGTCGTCGGAGGCGTCCGAGCCGCCGTAACTGTTGCTGACGACGTTCGCGAGCCCGGCGGCCGTGTCCACCGCCGCGCCGAGGTCGGCGAAGGACGGGGAGTCCGCCTCCACCAGGACGATCTTGCAGTTCGGGCAGACCGCGGAGACCATGTCGAGGTCCAGGGAGATCTCCTGCGCCCAGCCGCCGTCCTTCTTCGGGTAGGACGTTCCGCCCTTCTGGTCGACCTTCTTGAAGCAGCCGTTCGCGGTCGTGCACGCCGGCAGCCCGTACTGGCTCCGGTAGACGCCCAGGTCGGCCTCTGCGGTCGGAGCGTCATAGGCGTCCACGATCGCGACCGTCTGGCCGGAGCCAGCGGTCGACGACGGCAGCTTGTACGCGCCCTGCAGGTCGGCCGGGGCGAGCCCGGACGGGGCGGCGGCCTTCTTCCGCAGCGACTTCGCGCTCATGGCGATGTCGCTGCGGACGAGTGCCGTGCAGCTCGCCCGTCCCTTGTGCACGGTGGCGCACGCATGGTGGAACGGCACGGCCGCCTGGGCCGGCACGGTGAGGAAGGGGACGAGGGCGAGGATCAGTCCGCCCAGAACGGTCCCGGTGAGGCGTCGTCGCATGTGCTCTCCTAACTAAGAGCGAGCGGGGGGTACGACGTGACGATCTTTACACGCGCCTTATCAACTGCGACAGGGACAAATTGCCAATAAGTGCTGTCAACATCTTCCAGGCCCAGGGTGGGCGGCCGCACGGGAGACTCCGGAGATGGCTACGTACGGCCTGGTCAAGCCCTGTGTCAGAAGTCTGAGGGCCCATTCGGCGGGCCAGACCTGGCTACTGCCGATGCAGCGCCTTGTCGTCGAACACGTGGCGCGCACTTACCAGAACGACGCGATCGACAGACTCGATTCCGTCCAAGCCGTGAAGCTCGCACAAGAGCGAACGGCCGTACGCGGCGCTCCGGAGAGAGCCGCGTACGGCCGGGTGAAGCCCTGCGTCAGAAGCCTCCGGTCCCGTTCGGCGTGCCGAGTCCGGTGGGCCCGTCGTAGCCGGTTCCGGCGGTGCACAGGTAGGTGCCGCCGCAGCTTCCGTTCGAGCCGGACGTGACGTCGAACAGCGCCGAGGTGTGCGCGTACGGGTAGGACCCGTACGTCGTCGACCCGGTGTTGCCCGCCAGCGCGTACACGCTCGCGATGATCGGTGACGACGCGCTCGTGCCACCGACGGCGGCCCAGCCGTCCAGGCCCTGAGCGAGGCCGAGTGAGATCAGCAGGTCGCAGAAGGAGCTGGTCCCGCAGCTGTTGTAGGTGTCGTAGACGCCGACGCCCGTGGACGGGTCGGCGACCGCCGAGACGTCGGCGACCGTGCGCTTGGCGCAGGCGGTGTCGTGCTGCCACGACGGCTTGGGCTCGTACGCCGAGCAGCCCGACCCGGCGCCCGACCACGCCGTCTCGGTCCAGCCGCGCGCGTTGCTCGCCTTCTTGAGGGTCGTGCCGCCCACGGCGGTGACGTACTGCGACGAGGCGGGCCAGCTGACGCCGTAGCCGGAGTCACCGGAGCTCGCCGTCACCGCGATGCCGGGGTGGTTGAAGTGCGCGTCCGCGGCGAGGATCGACGAGTCCTCCGCGCCGCCGTAGCTGTTGGAGATGGCCACGACGCCGCTCGTGGCGGCGGCGGTGTCCACGGCGGTGCCGAGCGACGCGTCGGTCGGCTCGTCGGCCTCGACCAGCAGGATGTGGCAGCTGGGGCAGATCGCCGAGACCATGTCCAGGTCGAGGCTGATCTCCTCCGCCCAGCCGTAGTCGGCGGTGGGCAGCGGCGAGGCCTGGCCGTTCTGGTTGACCTTCTTGAAGCAGCCGTTCGCGGTCGTGCAGGCGGGCAGCCCGAGCTGGGAGCGGTAGTGGGCCAGGTCGGCCTCGGCGTTCGGGTCGTCCTGCGCGTCCACGATCGCGACCGTACGGCCGGCGCCGTTCAGGCCGGCCACCTTGTACGCCGACTGCAGGTCGGCCGGGAGCAGGCCGGTCGGGCTGGTGACGGTCAGCGGAGCGATCTTCCCGTTGCTCGCGCGGTGCGCCCGGATGCGTCCGAAGCAGTGCAGCCGCCCGGCGCCCGTCGCCGAGGCACACCCGAATCCGACGCTGAGCTTCGACGAGCTCGTGGCGGCGCCGGCGGTGGAGACGGAGGACAGAGTAAGGGCCGTTGTGAGGATGACCGTGAGGACGACGGCGAGTCTTCGGCGGGGGTTCAAATCCGACCTCCTGTACGGGAATGGTCTCTATCCCGAACGCGGAATACCGCGTCACGGTCATATAGCCGCAAAGCCGTCCAGCAAGCCGAAACTAACCCAGTCAGGCGTGAGGTCAACGGCTCTGGCCGGAAGCGGAAACCGCCCGGCCCCAGCGCGAGGACCGGTCCCCGGCTAGGGCAGAATCCTCGGCCGCCGACGTAATCCGGTGGCGCGTACGGCGACTTCTCGACGTATCGCCCCCGAGAAGAGAGGAGGTGGCGTGGACGAGCGAGAGGCCCGATTCACTCGCCTCTACGAGACGTACTACCGCAACGTCTTCGGCTACGTCGTGCTGCGAGTCGCGCCCCAGGCCGCCGAAGACGTGACCGGCGAGGTGTTCACGATCGCGTGGCGGAAGATCGACGAGGTGCCCGAGCGGGCGCTGCCGTGGCTGCTGGGCGTGGCGAAGAACCTCGCCCGCCGGTCGCACGGCGCGGCCGGCCACGAGCGCGACCTGGTCGACCGGCTGGCCGGCCTGACCACCGACGCCGACCGGCTCGCCTGGGACGCCGCCGACCACGTCGTGGCCCGCGACCAGGCGCTCGCCGCCCTGCGGGCGCTGTCACCCAAGGAGGCCGAGGCGGTCACACTGACCGCCTGGCACGGGCTCGAGCCCGCCGATGCGGCCCGGGTCGCCGGCTGTTCCCGCACCGCCTTCACCGTCCGGCTGCACCGTGGCCGCCGCCGGCTGGCCAGGGCGCTCGACGCGTCCCACGACCCCGGCACGGAGGCACCTGCTCCGCGCCCCCGAGTCATTCAGGAGAAGCCGTGAAGCACGACGAACTCGACGGCGTGATCCACGCCCTGCGGCCCGCGATGGTCGACGAACTCGCCGACGCCGCCTACGCACGACGCCCCGACGCGGCGCTGGTCCGTACGCGCGCCGGCACGTCCGTCCCGAGCCCGGATCCGGTACGGAGGCGGCGAACGGTCCGGCGGCCGGCCTTCGCGATCGGCGTGACCGCGGTGGTGGCGGCCGGGGCGGTGCTGGCCGCGGGCTCGCTGTCCGGCGGTCACGACGGCGGCACCGGACCGAGCAGCACGACCGATACCCGTACGTTCCTGCTGGCCAGTGCGGAGACGGCCGCCAAGCAGCCCGCCACCCACGGGACCTGCTGGTACTCCCGGACCCGCATGTGGCAGGACCAGGGGCCCGCCAAGTCCGGCCCGGGGCTCCCGACGCCCAAGGGCCAGGGCCCCGCGTTCCAGGCGCGGACCGCGAGCAGCACCGAGAACTGGAGCTGCACGCTGCCGGGCGGGACCGGCATGCGGTTCCGTACGCACCTGCCATTGGACGTCCAGGTCACCTTCCCCGCCAAGAGGGACGAGGCGGCCTGGAAGGCGGCGGGCTCCCCGCCACTCGACGTCAACGGCGGCACGACGGCCACCAAGCCGCACACGGTCACGTACGACAAGGGCTCGCATCTGGTGAACCCCGACATCGGCTCCCACGAGATCGAGTGGAGGACCGTGCCGAAGCTGCCGGCGACCAAGAGCGGCCTGGAGGCCTACCTGCGGAGGCTGTGGCAGGAGGACCGCGTGGGCGGCGCGAACGGCTACACCGCGACCGCCGACTTCGGCCAGTACGTCTTCGTGAGCGCCTGGGACCTGTTCATGGCCCCGACCACCCCCGGCACCCGCGCGGCCCTCTACCGGATCCTCGCGGACTCCTCGTCCGTCCACGTCACCGGACGCATCCGCGACCGTGAGGGCCGGTCCGGGGTGGGGATCACCGCCCGGGGCACGGGCGTGCGGCTCGTGGTGGACCCGGCGACCGCTCAGCTCCTCGACTTCGAGCAGCTGCCCCAGGCCGCCCGGAGAGCCACCGGCGAGTACCTGGCCTTCGAACGCCAGGGCTGGGTCGACAGGATCGGCACCGTCCCCTCCTCCTGACGGTGCGCTGACGGCGGGCGCGCGACGGCGCGCCCGCCGCCATCGGCTACGTGTTCTTACGGAAGAACCGCCCGGCGAAACGCTCCACCAGGAGGAACGGATCGTCGCCGCCCAGGCGGGCCAGGCGTCGCATCGTCGCGGGTGACAGGCGGGCCAGGGCGTAGGCACCCCACGCGCCCGCGGTGACCGGCACCAGGGGGCGGTCGTGCTCGATGGCGCGCACGATCGCCCTCGCGACGGTCTCCGGGCCCGGCGCCCAGCGGCCCGCGAGGCGCTCGGCGAGCTCTCCCCGGCGCGTCCCCTCCGCGGGGTCCACGCCGGCGTACCGGGCCGCCCGGTAGATGCCGGTCGCGATGAATCCCGGGCACACCGCGCTGACCCCGACGCCCGTGCCGGACAGCTCCGCGCGCAGGCTCTCGGTCAGCATCAGCACGCCCGCCTTCGTGGCGCCGTACGCCGGCAGGGTCCGGGTCGGTGTGTACGCCGCGGCCGAGGCGACGTTGACGATGTGCCCGCGCCCGCGTTCGAGCAGTTGCGGACCGAAGAACAGGCAGCCGTGCACGACGCCCATGAGGTTGACGTCGACGATCCGCCGCCAGTCCGCCACCGTGTGGTCGAAGAACGAACCGCCGATGCCGATGCCCGCGTTGTTGACCAGGACGGCCGGCGCGCCGTGCTCGGCGCGCACCCACTCCGCGAACCGCTCCATCGCCGGTGCGTCGCTCACGTCGACCCGGTACGGCACGCCCACCTCGCCCGCGCGCTCCTCGTCCACGTCGGCGCAGATCACGGTGAGTCCGCGCGCGCCCAGAGCCAGCGCCGTCGCCCGTCCGATACCGCTCGCCGCCCCGGTCACGACCGCCACCACTGCCATGGGGTCGATCGTATCCAGCGGGCGATATTCCCGATATTACCGGTTGACTTTGTCGAATACGTCGCTCACGATGGGCGCGTGAGTACAGGTCAGCTCCTCGTGACGCGCCCGCACGTCGACCTCCGGCGGCAGGCCAGCGCGCTCTGTGCGCCGACCACCTGATCCCCGCAGCCAACGAACCTCGGCTTCCGGAGCGCCACTCCTGCTCCGCACAACTCACGCTCAAAGGGTCTTGTCTCTCATGTCCTCACCTGCCCTTGATCTCGGGGCGGCCCGGCAGGCTGCCCGAACCCGCGCCCGCGTCCCGCGGGCGACCGGCCTCCAACGGCTCATCAGCCCGATCGTCCTTCTCCTCCTCTGGCAGGCCGCCAGTTCCTCCGGCCTGCTCCCCGAACGTCTCATCGCCGCACCCGTGAAGATCGCCGGTACGGCGGTCGACCTGACCGCCGACGGCACCCTGCCGAACGCGATCGGGGTCTCGCTCCAGCGAGTCGTCGAAGGCTTCGTGATCGGGGCGGTGGCCGCGGTCGTGCTGGCTCTGGCCGCCGGCCTCAGCCGGGTCGGAGAGAACGCCATCGACCCGCCCATGCAGATGCTGCGGGCGCTGCCGTTCTACGGGCTCATCCCGCTGTTCATCCTCTGGTTCGGGATCGGCGAGACGCCCAAGGTCGCGCTCGTCGCGCTCGGCGTCGCCTTTCCGCTCTACCTCAACACCTACGCCGGCATCAGGGGCGTCGACGGCGGGCTCATCGAGGCGGGGCGGACACTGCGGCTCGGCCGCACGGCGCTCATCCGGCACGTCATCCTGCCGGGCGCGCTCCCCCAGACGCTCGTCGGGCTGCGGCAGAGCCTCGGCGTCGCCTGGCTCGCGCTGATCGTCGCCGAGCAGGTCAACGCCGACGCGGGCCTCGGCTACATGATCAACGACGCCCGCGAGTTCATGCGGACCGACGTGATCGTCGTCGGGCTGGTGGTCTACAGCGCTCTCGGGCTGATCACCGACGCCGTCGTACGACTCATCGAGAGGAGGGCACTGGCATGGCGACGCGCCTTCCAACCCGCGTAGCACCCGAGCACACCGCGCGGATCCGCGGGCTCAGCCGGGCCTTCGGCGACCGCACCGTCCTCGACCGGCTCGACCTGGACATCGAGCGCGGGGAGTTCGTCGCGCTGCTCGGCCGCAGCGGTTCGGGCAAGTCGACGCTGCTGCGCGCGCTGGCCGGCCTCGACCGGGACACCACCGGCGAGCTCGCCGTCGACGGCACCGTCGCGGTGGCCTTCCAGGAGCCACGGCTCCTGCCGTGGAAACGGGTGATCGACAACGTCGCCCTCGGCCTGCCGCCCGGCGGGCGGGAGCGGGCGCGCGACGCGCTGCGGGAGGTCGGCCTCACCGCGCGCGCCGACGCGTGGCCGCTCACCCTGTCCGGCGGCGAGGCCCAGCGCGCCTCGCTGGCCCGCGCCCTCGTACGCGAGCCCGGGCTGCTGCTGCTCGACGAGCCGTTCAGCGCGTTGGACGCCCTGACCCGCATCACCATGCACCGGCTCGTCCTCGACCTGTGGGACCACCATGCGCGCGACACCAGCGTGCTACTCGTCACCCACGACGTCGACGAGGCGCTGCTCCTGGCCGACCGGGTCCTCGTGCTCGGCGAGGGACGCATCGCGCACGAGTCGCGGATCGAGGCCGAGCGGCCACGCCGGATCACCGACCTGACCGCTCTGCGCGACCGGCTGCTCGGAGAACTCGGCGTCGAGGAGGGGACCCGATGAGGAGGCTCCTCCCTCTGCTCGGCGCGCTCGTCCTCCTCGCGGGCTGCGGCGGTACGGACGGCGCGGACACCGCGGCGATCCGCAAGGACGGCTCGGTCGACCTGAGCAAGGTGACGCTGCGCGTCGGCGACCAGAAGGCCGGTTCCCAGGCGCTGCTCCAGGCCGCCGGCGGGCTCACCGGCGTGAAGTACCGGATCACCTGGTCGCAGTTCACGTCCGGTCCGCCGCTGCTGGAGGCCGTCAACGCGGGCGCCATCGACATCGGCGCCGTCGGCAACACCCCGCCGATCTTCGCCGCCGCGGCCGGATCCAAGATCAAGATCGTCGCGGCGGGGTCCCAGAACCCCCAGGCGCAGGCGATCCTGGTCCCCCGGCACTCCCCGATCCGCACCATCGCGGACCTCAGGGGCAAGAAGGTCGCACTGGCCAAGGGCAGCTCCGCGCACGCGCTCCTGCTCGGCGTGCTGAAGAAGGCCGGCATCGGCTTCGGCGACATCCGGCCGGAGTACCTCCAGCCCGCCGACGCCCTCTCGGCGTTCAGCGGCGGCAAGGTCGACGCCTGGTCCATCTGGGACCCCTACACTGCGCAGGCCCAGGCCCAGACCGGCGCCCGCATCCTGGTGTGGGGCAACGGGTTCGGCACCAACTACAACTTCAACGTCGCGGCCGCCAAGGCGCTGAAGGACAAGGCCAAGGTCGCGGCGATCCGCGACTACCTGAGCCGCCTGGAGCGCGCCACCCTCTGGGCGTCGAACCACCCCGACGAGTGGGCCAGAACGTGGTCGGCGCAGATCGGCCTGCCCCTGGCGGTCACCAAGGTCGCCGCGCACCGGCGGATCACCAAGCCCGTGCCGGTCGACGACACCGTGATCGCCGGCGAGCAGCCGCTCGCCGACGCCTTCTCCGACGCCAAGCTCATCCCCGGCCGGTTGAAGATCGCCGACTTCGTCGACCGGCGCTTCAACGACATCGTTCCCAAAGGATCCTCATGACCGAGCGAAGCGAGGGAATCGGCAAGCACGGCGACCTGGTCTCACCCCCGACGAAGGAGGGCTCATGACCACCTTTCACTGGTTCCTGCCGACGAGTGGGGACGGGCGCAACCTCGTCGGCGGCGGGCACGGCGCCGCCCGGCGCGGGGTGCAGCGGCCGCCGGACATCGAGTACCTCGCGCAGATCGCCCGCTCGGCCGAGCAGCTCGGCTTCGAGGGCGTGCTCACGCCCACCGGCACACAGTGCGAGGACGCCTGGCTGACCACGGCCGCGCTCACCCGGGAGACCGAACGCCTGAAGTTCCTCGTGGCCTTCCGCCCCGGCGCGCTGTCGCCCACGCTCGCCGCGCAGATGGCGGCGACCTACCAGCGCCTGTCGCGCGGGCGGCTGCTGCTCAACATCGTCACCGGCGGTGAGACGGCCGAGCAGGCGCGCTTCGGCGACCATCTCTCCCACGACGAGCGGTACGCCCGCACGGATGAGTTCCTGTCCATCCTGCGCGGCGCGTGGAGCGGACGGCCGTACGACTTCAGCGGCGACCACTACCAGGTGGAGGGCGCGACGGTCTCCACGCCACCGGACCCGCGGCCCCGGCTGTACTTCGGCGGGTCCTCGGCGGCGGCCGGACCGGTGGCCGCCAAGCACGTGGACGTCTACCTGACCTGGGGTGAGCCGCCCGCCCAGGTGAAACGCAAGATCGAGTGGGTCCGCGAGCTCGCCGAGCGCGAGGGCCGTGAGATCCGCTTCGGCATCCGGCTGCACGTCGTGACCCGCGACTCGGCCAAGGAGGCGTGGCGGACCGCCGAGCGGCTGCTGGACGACCTCGACCCGGCCGAGATCGCCGCCGCCCAGAGCGGCCTGGCGCGCAGCGAGTCGGTCGGCCAGGCGCGGATGCGCGCGCTGCACGAGGAGTACCGGTCCGGCGGCTCCGTCCACGACCTGGAGATCTACCCGAACCTGTGGGCCGGCGTCGGCCTGGTACGCGGGGGCGCGGGCACCGCGCTCGTCGGCAGCCACGCGCAGGTGGCCGAACGCATCGCGGAGTACGCCTCACTCGGGTTGGAGGAGTTCATCCTGTCCGGGTACCCGCACCTGGAGGAGGCGTACTGGTTCGGCGAGGGCGTGCTGCCGAAGCTACTGAAGGAGGCCGCATGAGAACATCCGAACTCGCCGCGTCAGGCGTTCCGAGTCCCGGCCGGGAAGGCGGGGCCAGGTGAGCGCCCCGGCACCGACCCTGCGCGGCGGGGGCGTCGTCGCGCTGGTCGGCAACCCGCGCCCGGCGTCGCGTACGCACACGGTCGCCGTGCGGGCGGCCCGCGCCCTCGCGCCGGACGCGACGCCCGACGTGATCGACCTGACCGCGCTCGCCCCGGTCCTGCTGGGCCCCACGCCCTCGGCCGCGGTCGAGGACGCGGTCGAGCGCGTCAGCACGGCCGGGCTCCTGGTGGTGGCGAGCCCGACGTACAAGGGCACGTACACCGGCCTGCTCAAGGCGTTCCTCGACCGGGTGCGCTCGCTGGCCGGGGTCACCGCGGTGCCGCTGCTCGTGATGGGCTCGCCGCGGCACGCGCTCGCCGTCGAGGTACACCTGCGCCCGCTCCTGGTCGAACTCGGCGCGACCGTGCCCACCCCGGGCCTCGCGGTCGTCGAGTCGGACCTGGAACGCCTCGGGGAGGTCCTGGCGGAATGGGCGGCCACGCTACGGATACCGGAGTCGGTATGGGCACCCGAGTGAGTCAGACCCCGATCGTGGACGCCGCCCGGTTCCGCCGTGCGCTCGGCCGGCACGCCGCCGGGGTGGTCGTGGTCACGGGTCCGGGACCGGTCGGCATGACCGCCACCTCGCTGACCTCGGTCAGCCTCGATCCGCCGCTGGTGTCGTTCTGCGTGAACCGCGAGTCGACCACCTGGCCGGACCTGCGCGAGGCGCCGTACTTCGCGGTCAACGTGCTCGGGAGCGGCCAGGCGGCGCTGGCGGCGCGGTTCGCAGGGCGCGGCATCGACCGGTTCGCGGCTCCGACGCGCTGGCGCTCCGGCCCGTACGACGTCCCGATTCTGGCCGGGGTGACGGCCCACCTAGTCTGCGAGCCGTACGACACCATCGCGCTGGGCGACCACTGGCTCGTCGTCGGCCTCGTCGTGGGCTCCGAGCTGGGCGATTCGGGAGAGCCACTCCTGTACCACCATGGCCGGTACGGCCGCTTCGATCCGCATACGTAGGCAGTGCGAGTCAAAGACACGTCGAGTCGTTGGGCTTAAGCTGAACGCACCTGCCGGAGCCGTCGGGGTGGAGCCCATGGACAGCTGGTTCGCCGAACGATCCGTTGGGCAGATGCTGCCCGGAGACCACGCCTGGTTCTCCTACTCCAGCCAGGAGGAGCAGGACTACGTCATCGGCGCGTTCCTGCGCGACGGACTCCTCACGGCGGACAAGGTCATCTACGTGACCGACGCCGACCCGCACGAGCTTCCCGGCCTACGCGGGAGCGACGGCTTCGACCTCGACTCCTACCTGCGCACCGGCCAGCTCGCCGTCCTCCCGCGCTCGGAGACCTGCCTGACGGCCGGGGTCCTGGACCCCGGCCGGATGGCCGCCTCGTTCGAGGACGCGCTGGCCCGCGCGGAGCGCGACCGGTTCCGCGGCGTTCGCATCACCGCGGACATGACCTGGGCGATCCGGCAGCGCAGCGGCCGCTTACGCGTCCTCGACTGCGAGGCGGGCGTCGACGCGGCCATCGCTCCCAGCACCACCGCGATGGCGATCTGCCAGGTCGACCGGCGTTCGTGCACACGCGACGAGCTCGCCGCACTCAAAGAGACACATGAGGTCCTCGTGGGCGCCGACCCGGAATTCGACGATGGTGTCCTCACCATCACCCGCACGTTCGCGCCGCGTGGCCTGCGATTGACCGGCGAGCTCGACGGCGCGCGGCACACGGTGTTCGCCGAAGCCCTGCACTCCGTGACGGCCCAGGGCGGCGACATCCATCTCAACCTTCGCGACCTGCGCTTCATCGACCTCGGAGCGCTGAACATGATGGCCGGCGCGGCGATACGCATGGCCAGCCGCGGCAGCCTGATCCTCGACGAGCCGCCACCCGACCTCACCGAGGTCGTCCAGCTCGTCGGCGGGCCGATGCACCCCTGGCTGAAGATCGGCACGGGGGCGCGCCCATGACGAGACTGCTCCACCGCGCCATGGTCTACGCCGACGAGCGGGCCTTCCTCGACGCCACGATCCCGTTCCTCCACGAGGGCCTGGTCGCCGGCGAGGTGGTGCTCGCCGTCGCGCCCGCCTCCTCGCTCGACCTGCTGCGCCGGACCCTCGGCACCGGCGACGTGGAGTTTCGCGACGCGGCATGCTGGTACGCCCAGCCGACGCGCACCATCGCGGCGTACAGCTCCTTCATCGACCACAACCCCGGCCGGCGCCTCCGCGTCCTCGCCGAACCCGGCTGGGAGGGCGGCACACCGGCCGAGATCTCCGAGTGGACCCGCTACGAGTCGATCGTCAACCAGGCGTTCGCGCAGGTCGACGCGTCCGTGCTGTGCCTGTACGACGCACGCGGCACGGCCGCCGACGTGCTCGACGGCGCGTTGCGCACCCATCCGGAGCTGCTCGGCGACTCCGGCCCGCACGCCAACGCGGCGTACACCGACCCGGCCACGGTGTACGCCGAGATCGACGGGCGGCCGCTGCCCCCCGTTCCCCCGGACGCGTACGCGATGCCGGTCGACGACATCGACCTGCGGCGGCTGCGCGCCTTCATCGGTGACCACGCCGGGCGCCACGGCATCTCCTCCGCCCGCCTGCACGATCTGCTCGTCGCGACGACGGAGGTCGCCACCAACGCGATCCGGCACGGCCTGCCCCCGGTCACCTGCCGCACGTGGGCGGACAACGGCGACGTCGTGGTCGACGTGACGGACGGCGGTCACTGGACGCCGGAGGGCCTGCCGGGCTTCCTGCCGCCGGACCCGTTCGTCCGCGCGGGCTTCGGCCTGTGGGGCGTCCGCATGCTGTGCCCCCTGGTCCAGCTCCGTACGGGGCCGGGCGGCACCGACATCCGCCTGCGCGTCCGCACCCGCTGACGGACGCGGGCGCGGCAGCGGCTAGATGTGGGCGCAGAGCATCTCCGCCCGCCCCCCGACCACCTTCTGCAGGCGCTTGGCGGTACGCGCGGTGTCCGGCGTGACGTCCCACCGCTGGTTGTCGGAGACGGCCGCGATCTTGACGCCCGTGCCACAGACGGCCTTCATCACCTGCTTGAAGACCTGCTCCGACGGATAGACCTCGATGTTGACCTGCTCGCCGTTGACCGTGCAGGTCACCTTCTTACCCCCTGCCACCTCGGCCGGATTGGGGCTTGCGCAGCCCAGACCGGCCTTCTTGATCTTCTGGGCGATCTGCATGGGCGTCGTGTAGCCGGTCGTGCCGGCGCCGGCCGCCGCGGGCCGGGTCGCGGCCGGAGACGTCGGGGCGCCGGTGCTCTCGCCCTTCGAGTCGCCGGAGGACGAGCCACCACAGCCCGTGGCGAGGATCGGCAGTGCGACAAGGAACGCCATCCGGCGCATGATCAATTTGGACACGATTGATTGACGCCTAAGGCAACTTTGTCGTTGTCATGCCCCTACGTCCTATTTGTAGGACTACGGAGCGGCGACTACGCGGTCGCCGACCGCTGGGCCAGGCGTTCGGCGAGGGCGCGGAACGCCTTGCCGCGGTGGCTGATGGCGTCCTTCGCCTCCGGCGACAGCTCCGCGGTCGTACGGGTCTCGTCGTCCGGGACGAAGATCGGGTCGTAGCCGAAGCCGTTCGCGCCGCGGCGTTCGCCGATGACGTGGCCGCTCAGCTGGCCTTCGACCGTTTCCTCCTCGCCCGACGGCCAGGCGACGGCGGCGACGCAGACGAAGCGGGCGCCCCGCAGCTCCGGCGCCACGTCGGCCAGCTGCCCCAGCAGCAGGTCGATGTTGGCCTCGTCGTCGCCGTGCCGGCCCGCCCAGCGGGCGGAGAAGACTCCCGGCATGCCGTTCAGCGCGTCGACGCACAGGCCGGAGTCGTCGGCGACGGCGGGCAGGCCGGTGTGCGCGGCGATCGCGCGCGCCTTCAGCAGGGCGTTGCCCTGGAACGTCAGCTCGGTCTCCGGGACGTCGGGCGCGTCCGGGTACTCGTCGAGGCCGACGACGTCGACGCCGTCGAGGATCCGGCGCAGCTCGACGACCTTGCCCTGGTTGCGGGTGGCGAGGACGACCTTCACGAGCCCAGGACCTCCTGCTGGATGCGGGTGAGCTCGGCGCAGCCGCCGGCCGCCAGGTCGAGCAGGGCGTCGAGCTCCGAACGGTCGAACGGCTGGCCCTCGGCCGTGCCCTGGACCTCGACGAAGCGGCCGTCGCCGGTGCAGACGACGTTCATGTCGGTCTCGGCCGCGACGTCCTCTTCGTAGCACAGGTCGAGCCGGGGCTCGC
The DNA here is from genome assembly GCF_030269445.1 of Actinoallomurus iriomotensis. GTDB lineage: Bacteria > Actinomycetota > Actinomycetes > Streptosporangiales > Streptosporangiaceae > Actinoallomurus > Actinoallomurus iriomotensis. The sequence goes on along the minus strand of NZ_BSTJ01000007.1, from coordinate 201,342 downwards.
CGTCGATGATGCCGACGCTCACCGCGGCGACGGAACCGACGAGCGGGCTGGACTTGACCATCTTGCGGTCACGCATCCAGGCGACCGCGTCGGCCAGGGCGACGTACGCCCCGGTGATCGCGGCGGTGCGGGTGCCGCCGTCGGCCTCCAGCACGTCGCAGTCGAGCAGGATGGTGTTCTCACCGAGCGCCTTGAAGTCGACGCACGCCCGCAGGGACCGGCCGACGAGCCGGGAGATCTCGTGCGTACGGCCGCCGATCTTCCCCTTGACCGACTCGCGGTCGTTGCGCGTCGTGGTCGCGCGCGGAAGCATCGCGTACTCCGCGGTGACCCAGCCGAGTCCGGAGTCGCGGCGCCACCGGGGCACCGAGCCCTGCACCGTGGCGGCGCACAGAACGCGGGTGCCGCCGAACTCCACCAGCACCGAGCCCTCCGCATGGGTGAGCCATCCGCGACGGATGGTGACGGGGCGGAGCTGGTCGGCTGAACGATCGTCGGGACGAGCCATGTCGTTCACCCTATCGAGACCGGACCGCCGGGGGCGGCGGCCCGGCGCGATCTACAGGTCGTACACGGCTCCTTGGCTGGCCAGTTCGATGTGACCCCGGTAACCGCTGGACTTCGCCTCCGCCAGCGTGTGGCCGGGGTCGTTCCACGGGACCAGGTGGGTGAGGACGAGCCGCCCGGCGTCCGCCCGCGTGGCGTACACGCCCGCCTGCCGCGCGGTGAGGTGCAGATCGTCCGGCAGCCCTTCCCGCTCGACGAAGGACGCCTCGGCCAGCAGCAGGTCGACGCCGCGCGCCAGGTCCACGAGCGCCTCGCACTCTCCGGTGTCGCCGGTGTAGGCGAGGGCCGCGCCCTCGTACTCCACGCGGAACCCGTACGCCTCGACCGGATGGTTCACCGTCGCGGCCGTCACGGTGAACGGCCCGACGTCGAACGTCCCCGGCGCCAGCGTGCGGAAGTCGAACGCCTCCGACATACCCGGCTCGGGATCCAGGTCGTACGCGCGCGCCATCCGCTCGGCCACTCCGCCCGGCCCGTAGACCGGGATGCGTGGTTTCAGGCCGTCCGGTGCGTACTTGCGCGCCACCCAGTAACCACAGAGATCCAGGCAATGGTCCGCGTGCAGGTGAGTGAACAGAATCGCATCGATGTCATAGAGGCCGATGTGGTTCTGCAGCGCGCCGAGGGCGCCGCTGCCGAGGTCGAGCAGCAGCGCGAAGCCGCCGGCCTGGACCAGATAACACGAGGCCGGGCTGTCCGGCCCCGGAAAGCTCCCCGAACAGCCGATCACCGTAATCCGCACGTTGCCGGCCTCCTCACGTCGCCCGAGAGCAGGACGATCGGTTCCGCTGTCGCCTTCGTGCGTCATCCACCTGGATCGACGCTCCCCTCTTCCAGTGTCCCGCGGGCCGTTCTCACGCCGAGAACGTGATGCCCACCGGTGCGGATTCGACAAGCCCGATCTCCGGGCCGAGGAAGCGGCGGCCGAGTGCGCCGAACGGCGCGGGATCCCCCGTCGCGAGGAACCGGTGGCACGGTTCCGGGGAGCCCTCCGCTCTGGCCAGGCGGCGGTCGTGCAGTACCCGGTAGACGTCTTTGGCGGTCTCCTCGGCGCTGGAGACGAGGGTCACCCGGTCTCCGGCGACGTAGGAGATCACTCCGGTCAGCAAGGGGTAATGCGTGCAACCGAGGATGAGCGTGTCACAGCCCGCCTCGACAATCGGTGCCAAATACTCTCGTGCGACGCCGAGTAGTTCGTCGCCCCTGGTGATGCCCCGCTCCACGAACTCCACAAAACGCGGACAGGCGACACTTGTCAGTGTCACATGAGGCGCAGCGGCGAACGCGTCCTCATAGGCGCGACTGGTCACCGTCGCACGAGTCGCGACCAAGCCCACCTTTCCCGTACTCGTCGCACTCACCGCCGCCCGTACCGCGGGCTGGATGACCTCGATCACCGGCACCTGATAGCGCTCACGCGCGTCGCGCAGCACCGCGGAGCTGGCGCTGTTGCAGGCGATCACGAGCATTTTCACGCCTTGTTCGACAAGGTGGTCCAGCACCTCGAGGGCGTTCGCGCGCACCTCGGCGATCGGCTTCGGCCCGTACGGGAAACGCGCCGTGTCCGCGACGTACAAAAGCGGCTCGTCCGGTAGCTGGTCGAGGATCGCACGGGCGACGGTCAGCCCGCCGACGCCGCTGTCGAAGATTCCGATCGAAGCGTCAGACATGACCCCACAGGCTAGAGAACGCCGCGGGCGACGCGGCATCAATGCGCTGCATGTCACACGGGTATTTCGCCGGCCTCTCGCGACGCGTGCCCGGTCGGTGACGGTTGCGGCCCGCTCGGGCGGTCTGACGGGCCGCGCCGCCGCGAGCACGTTCGCGCCCCGGCCTCCGTGCCCGCCACCGGACATGCCTCCGACAAGGCCGACCAGGCGGCCGCCGACGCCGGCGAGCACGGCCGGCCGACCTCCAGATGGAACGACTTCCAGGACTCGTCAGGAGGGACGGCGACCGGCGCGGGCGAGCTGACGGCTCTGGGCGACCAGCCGGCCGGCCGCGTCCCGCACCTCGACCTCCTCGTCGAACCAGCCGTCATTGACCAGGCGACCGCTGCCGTACAGGGCGAGCGGTCCCGGCGCCGGTACGGCCCGCATGTGCCAGGTCAGTTCGACCGTGGGCGACCAGCCGTACCGTCCGGTGTTCAGCACGACCGGCGGGAGCGCGTCGACGGCGAGCGCCAGCAGGACGCCGTCGGGCTCGTACGGCTCCCGGAGCCGGAAGTGGGAGCGCATCTCCAGCCGGCCGCTCGGCCGGCCGTCGAGCCAGCCCATGGTGGCCGGGTCGTACCGCATGTCGATCTGGGCGGCGAACCCGTCCTTCCCGCCGCCGTCGCCGCCGAAGGTGACGCACTCCTCGATCGCCGGGAGGTGACCGGCGTCCTCGGAGTAGAGGGGTTCGGCGTCGCCGTCGAGGGCTCCGGTGGTGATCAGGGCGTCGACGATCGGGGTGTCGTCCTGGACGAGGGAGACGCGGGCGACCTCGGCCGTACGCCCGGACTTGCGCGTCTCGACGAGCACCTCGGCGGGGCCGGGCTTGGCGACCCGCAGGAAGCTCGCGGCGGTGGAGATCGGGTGCGGGCGGTCGGCGGCGTCCAGGGCGGCCCGGGCGAGGACGGCCATCAGGTAGCCGCCGTTGAGCGCCTGCTCGAACCCGAAGTCGGCGTCGAGCACGGCGGAGTAACGCCCCTCGCCCGTACGCCGTACCGCCGTCGCCTCGCCGAATCCGCCCATGCCAGCCCCCAACCGGAAAATTAGAACGATATTCGGTATGCACCATACCGGGACACCTCAGAAGGGTCACGCGCGACGACCCTCCTTCGCTCTCGGGATAGTACGAGGCGGTCCGTTCGCGTCCTGGCTTTCCAGGTGGCCGTCGGATTGGGATGGTCGACGTGGAGAATGTCCGGGCGGTGTGCCCGGCCCGGATCAGAACCGCGGGGCGATGCCGTCTGACGAGATGACGCCGGTTGATGGAGTGAGCCATCACCTGGCGGGGCTCGCGCGAGTCCTGGAGGCCGAGGACGACGCGGCCCTCGTCGTCCAGCAGCTCCTGCGGTTGGCCGAGAACGAGATACCCGGCACCGCCCATGCGGGGGCGACGATGCTGGGCCAGGACGGCGCGTCGACGCCCCTCTACACCGGCGATCTGGCGGCACGGCTGGACGCGCTGCAGTACGACGTCGGCGAGGGCCCGTGCCTGGACGCCCTGCTCACCGACATCGTGCGCGCCGACGACCTGGCCTACGAGTCACGCTGGCCGAGGTTCGCCCCGGTGGCGGTCGCGCTGGGCGTACGCTCGGTGCTGACGTACCGCCTGTCCGTACGGATCGGCACGGTGGGCGTCCTGAGCCTGTACTCCCCGAAGCCGCACGCCTTCTCCCCGGCCGCCGAACGGATCGGCACCTCGATCGCGGCCTGCGCCGCCATCGCGATGGCCACCATCGGCGAACGCACGCAACTGCGGGCCGCGCTCGAGAGCCGCGATGTCATCGGACAGGCGAAGGGCATCTTGATGGAGCGGTACAGGGTCGACGCCCAGGAAGCGTTCGCCCTGCTCAGCGCGTCGTCCCAGCACTCGAACGTCAAACTGCGCGACGTCGCCGAACGCCTGGCCAAGACCGGAGAGTTCACCCCACCCCCGACCGACCGCGACTGAGCCGACCGCCTAACCGGCCGCTCTTCTGAGCCGGGCGCCAAGAGACGGCGTCCCACAGACGCACGTACCTCCGCCGCCGACGGCGAGCACGTCACGATCGGCGATCCTTACCGGCTCTGGCGGCACCATGACCGCCGCGTGCTTCTCCGCCTACGCGGATCCGTGAACGAGATCGGGCGCTGCGGCGAAGTACCGGTGTGAGACTCCTCGGTCACCGCACGCCGCCACCCCCGACAAGGGCAAGAAGGGCTTCTTTGTTGAAACATTACGCGAGACCACTGCCGCGCCTATATGCGGTCTGTACCATACGGAAAAATTACCGGTAAAAGGAGTAATAGTTGCGTAAGATTTGGTCAGGAATGTCGGCGCTGCTGGTGGCCGGCTCGACTCTGGCAGCGGCCGTGCCGGCCCAGGCGGACACCACTCGGCCGGAAGTCATTCACACTGTGGCGTCCGACGCGATCGGCGGATTGCCCATCAAGAGCCTCGACGGAACGAAGGAGTACATCCCTCAAGCACCGGCACGCTCCAGCCTCCCGAACGCCGCCCGCACGGGCACGCCGGCGCACAGGGCCGAGAACATCTGGCCTACCGGAGCAACCGGCTACGACATCTCCTGGCCCCAGTGTCCGGCGCACAATCCCGTGTTGCCACCCGACTCCGACATCGCGGTCGTGGGAGTGAACGACGGAACTCCGTTCACCGCACTCCCCTGCATCGAACAGCAACTGGCCTGGTCACCGAACGGCGTCCATGCGCAGTACATGATTCTCGACTCGCCCATCGGTTCCACGACTGACACGGCACTCCAATACGCTTACCACGGGCCGGCCGGAAACTGCGCGTCCGACAATTACTACTGCCAGGCCTTCAACTGGGGCTGGAACGCCGCGAACTACTCGGTCCAGATCGCGACAGCCGCAGGCGCGACGAGCAATTCCTACTGGCTCGACGTCGAGCTTCCGACCGCCACCAGCATCAACCAACCCGGCCCGGACTGTTACGCGGCGAACTTCTGGACCTGCGATCCGAAGGTCAACAGCACCATAGTCGGCGCCGCGATCGCCGCTCTGACGGCACAGCACAAACAGGCGGGCATCTACTCCACGCAGTTGCAGTGGGGCAAGATCACCAACGGCTTCAAGGTCGGGCTGCCCATCTGGATCGCCGGCTGGAGCCACCCGGGCGCGACCTACTGCGATCCGGCCAACGCCTCGTCGTACTGGTTCGGGGGTGGTAAGCCCTGGCTGGTGCAGGGATTGCCCACGGACTACGACCCCGACACGGCCTGCTGACGACCTCACCGCGGCACCGGTGGTCCTTCCCATCCGTGGGAGGACCCACCGGCGCCTACGCCCAGAGTTGCCCTTCCAGGCGCTTCTCCGCCTCGTCCAGCGTGCCGTCGTACGCGCCGGTGGACAGGTACTTCCAGCCGCCGTCGGCGACCACGAAGGCGATGTCGGCGCGCTCCCCCGCCTTGACCGCCTTGGCCGCCATGCCCAGTGCCGCGTGGAGTGCGCACCCCGTCGAGATGCCCGCGAAGATGCCCTCCGCCGCCAGCAGCTCACGCGTGCGCCGCAGGGCGTCCTCCGACGTCACGGAGTACCGCGTGGTCAGCACCGACTCGTCGTACAGCTCCGGCACGAACCCCTCGTCGATGTTGCGCAGCCCGTACACCAGCTCGCCGTAGCGCGGTTCGGCCGCGACGATCGCGACGCCGGGCACCCGCTCGCGCAGGAACCGGCCCACGCCCATGAGCGTGCCCGTCGTGCCGAGGCCCGCGACGAAGTGGGTGATCGTCGGCAGGTCCTCCAGCAGCTCCGGGCCGGTGGACTCGTAGTGGGAACGCGCGTTCGCCTCGTTGCCGTACTGGTAGAGCATCACCCAGTCGGGGTGCTCGGCGGCGAGCCCCTTCGCGACGCGTACGGCCTCGTTGGAGCCGCCCGCCGCGGGTGAGGGGATGATCTCGGCGCCCCACATCTTCAGCAGCTGGGTGCGCTCGGCGGAGGTGTTCTCGGGCATGACGCACACCATGCGGTAACCGCGCAGGCGGGCGACCATGGCCAGGGAGATGCCGGTGTTGCCGGACGTGGGCTCCAGGATCGTGCAGCCCGGCGTCAGCAGCCCTTCCTTCTCCGCCTTGTTGATCATCCAGTGCGCCGGCCGGTCCTTGACGGAACCGGTCGGGTTCCGGTCCTCCAGCTTGGCCCAGAGGCGCACGTCGGCCGACGGCGACAGACTCGGCAGGCCGACCAGCGGCGTGTGGCCCAGCGAGTCGAGCAGCGAGTCGTAGCGCACGTCAGCCGCCCGCGACGGCGGGCAGCACGGTGACGGTGTCACCGTCGGACACCTTGGTCTCCAGCCCGCCCAGGAAACGCACGTCCTCGTCGTTCAGGTAGACGTTGACGAACCGGCGCAGACCCTTGTCGTCGACCAGCCGGTCGCGCAGGCCCGGGTGGCGTCCTTCCAGGTCGGTGAACAGCTCGTCGAGGGTGGCCCCGCCACCCTCGACGGCCTTCGCGCCGTCGGTGTAGTTGCGAAGAATCGTCGGAATGCGAACCTCGATCGCCATGGCGATGTGCTCCTTCGTCGTACGGTCCCCGGCAACGCACGCCAACACACGGCATCGCCCGGGGATTCCATGCCTCGGGGGAAATGCCTCAGTGACAGTCGTAGACGATCTCGGCGCGGCTGTGGCCGAACAGGAAGTTCTGCACGGGTGCGACGACACGCCCGCGTCCGCGGCGCTTCATCATCGTCGTCATCACGCTGGTCAGTTTACCGAGTCGGATTCGCCGGCCTCCACGATGGAGACCTCCTCCTCGGTGATCTCGCCGTCGACGATCCGGTACGAGCGGAACTCCGTCTCGTCGGCCTCGCGCGTGGAGACCAGGACGTAGTGGGCGTTCGGCTCGGAGGCGTAGGAGACGTCGGTACGCGAGGGGTACGCCTCCGTGGCGGTGTGGGAGTGGTAGATCACGACCGGTTCCTCGTCGCGGTCGTCCATCTCCTTCCACACCTGGAACTGCTCCATCGAGTCGAAGCGGTAGAAGGTCGGCGAGCGCTCGGCGTTCGCCATCCTGACGAAGCGCGTGGGCCGGTCGGAGCCGATCGGGCCGGCCACGACGCCGCACGCCTCGTCGGGATGGTCGGCGCGCGCGTGCGCGATGATCTGGTCAACGATGGCGCGCTCGATCATCAGCATGGGCACAGCGTAGCGACGACCCCTCAAAGGCCCGTTCACCAGAGGGCGCGTACGAGGCTTTCCTGGAGGTACGTCAGCCAGTCGTACGCGGCGTATCCGGCATTGCGCGGATCGTCCCAGTCGAAGCTCCGCATCTGGTCGAGCGTCTCCTCGGTGATGTCGAGGCGCACGCCGAGCGCCAGGCGCAGATCGTTGAGGGACCGCAGCCACGCCTGCGCCTCGTCGGGGCCGAGCACGATCTCGCCGCCCTCGCCGAGCGTCGCGAGCACCGTACGGGCCGCGGCGCGCTTGCCCTCGCGCAGCCCTGCCTCGGTGTAGCGCCGGAACTCGGCGGAGGCCTTCTGGTCCTCGCCGTAGGCGTCCGGGAACAGCCGGGCCAGCACCGGGTCGTCGGAGACCGCGGTGTTCTCCGACAGCTGGAGATCGGGCATGCCGTCGTCGGGCCGGGGGCCGGGCTCGCCGCCCTCGCCGAGAAGGTCGATGAGCTGGCCCATGAGCAGGCGCACGACGGCCGCCTCCTCCGAGCCGATGCGCAGGCGCACACCTCCGCCGCGGGCGCCGGTGAAGCCGCCGTTCATCAGACGTCCTGCTTGACGGTCGCCCACAGCCCGTAGGAGTGCAGGATCTCGCAGTCGCGCTCCATCTCCTCGCGGGTGCCGCTGGAGACGACCGCGCGCCCCTTGTGGTGCACGTCGAGCATGAGCTTCTCGGCCTTCCGCTTGGAGTAGCCGAAGACGGCCTGGAACACGTAGGTCACGTAGGACATGAGGTTGATGGGATCGTTCCACACGATCGCCACCCACGGACGGTCCGGTCGTACGTCCTCGGCGGCGTCCGGTCGACCGAGTTCGACGGGAGCCGTGGTCACTTTGGTGCCTCCTTAACGGGAGCTCCCCTCAATCATCGTGCACACCTTCACCGTAATCTGCCATTCGTGGATCTTTCGACGACGGCACTGCTGACCGACCGCTACGAACTCACCATGCTGCGCGGTGCGCTCGCCGCCGGCACCGCGGCACGCCGGGCGGTGTTCGAAGTGTTCGCGCGCCATCTCCCGGAGGGCCGCCGGTACGGCGTCGTGGCCGGGATCGGCCGCTTCCTGGAGGCCCTGGCGGCCTTCCGGTTCGACGAGTCCGCGCTGGAGTTCCTCACCTCCCATGACATCGTGGACGAGCCGACGGCCGCGTGGCTGGCCTCGTACCGGTTCTCCGGTGACATCTGGGGATACGCGGAGGGCGATCTTTACTTTCCCGGCTCGCCGATCCTCGTCGTCGAGGGGAACTTCGCCGAGGCGGTCATCCTGGAGACGCTCGCGCTGTCGATCCTGAACCACGACGCCGCGATCGCGTCCGCCGCGTCCCGCATGGTGCACGCCGCGGGCGGCCGCCCCATCATCGAGATGGGCTCGCGCCGTACGCACGAGATGGCCGGTGTCGCGTCCGCGCGGGCCGCCTACCTCGCCGGGTTCACCTCGACCTCGAACCTGGAGGCCGGCCGGTCCTACGGCGTGCCGACCGCGGGCACCAGCGCCCACGCGTTCACGCTCCTGCACGACAGCGAACGGCACGCCTTCCGCGCCCAGCTCGAGGCGCTCGGCCGCGACACCACCCTGCTGGTCGACACGTACGACGTGGCCCGTGCCGTCGCCGTGGCCGTGGAGCTGGCCGGGCCGGAGCTGGGCGCCGTACGGCTCGACAGCGGCGACCTGGCCGAGACCGCGCACGAGGTGCGTGCCCAGCTCGACTCCCTGGGCGCGTCGAAGACGCGGATCATCGTGACCGGCGACCTGGACGAGTACTCGATCGCGGGCCTGTCCGCCGCGCCCGTCGACGGGTACGGGGTCGGGACGTCGCTGGTCACGGGCTCGGGCGCGCCGACGGCGGCGCTGGTGTACAAGCTGGTGGCGCGCGAGGAGGCCGACGACGGCCTGCTGCGCCCCGTCGCCAAGCGCTCGGTCGGCAAGCCGAGCCGGGGCGGCCGCAAGTGGGCGGTCCGCCACATCGGCGAGGACGGGAAGGCCATCGCGGAGATGGTCTCCACGGCCGAACCCACGCCGGGCCCGTTCGACCGGCCGCTGCTGACGCCGCTCGTACGGGGCGGAGAGATCATCGGCCGCGAACCCCTGGCCGAAGCCCGTGCCCGCCATGAACGTGCCCTGGCCGAACTCCCCTCCCACGGGTTCCAGCTCTCCCGCGGCTACCCGGCCGTCCCGACGGAGTTCACCGGCTGACCGTCCGGGGCACTGATGTTCCGGGGCTCACGCGGGTAGCTTTCCCCGTGGGATCACTCTGGGGAGGGGCTGGTCATGAGCCGAGCGTTGATCATCGTTGATGTGCAGAACGACTTCTGTGAAGGGGGGTCGCTGGCCGTCGCCGGTGGGGCGGACGTGGCCGCTGCGATCTCCTCGTTCGTGGCCGCGCACCGCGGCGAGTACGACCACGTCGTCGCCACCCGCGACTTCCACCTCGATCCCGGCGACCACTTCGCCGAGCATCCCGACTACACCGACTCCTGGCCGCCGCACTGCGTGATCGGCACGCCGGGGGCGGACTTTCATCCGAATCTGGACCTGGCGCCGATCGAGGCCGTGTTCAGCAAGGGCGAGCGGGAGGCGGCCTACAGCGGCTTCGAGGGTGTCGCCGACGACGGCACGCCGCTCGCCGAGTGGCTGCGCAAGCACGAGGTCGACAGCGTCGACGTCGTGGGGATCGCCACCGACCACTGCGTACGGGCGACCGCGCTGGACGCCCGGGGCGCGGGGCTGTCCACCCGTGTCCTGCTCAGGATGACCGCCGGGGTGGCCCGGCCCACCACCGAGCGCGCGCTGCAGGAGCTGAGCGACGCGGGGGTGCGGCTCACCGGAGAGCCGGTCCTCGCGCCCTGATCACGTGCCGCCCGGTACGTTGCCGTCCATGTCTAACCCGATTTTGCTGCTGATGGGCGTTTCCGGCAGCGGAAAGACCACGATCGGCGCGATGCTGGCCGGCCGGCTCGGCTGGACCTACGCCGAGGCCGACGACTTCCACCCGCGCGCGAACGTGGAGAAGATGCACGCCGGGATTCCGCTGACCGACGACGACCGCCGGCCCTGGCTGGAGGCCACCGCGAGGTGGATGCGGGACCAGACCGCACCCGCCGTCGTGACCTCCTCCGCCCTCAAGCGCACGTACCGCGACCTGCTGCGGGAGGGCCGGCCGGATCTGCGCCTGGTCTACCTGGAGGGCGACAAGGAACTGATCGGCGAACGCCTGGCGGCACGGCAAGGGCACTTCTTCCCCCGGCAGCTGCTGGACAGCCAGTTCGCCGACCTCGAAGCCCCGGGGCCCGACGAGGACCCGGTCGTCGTGTCCATCGACGGCCCGCCGGACCAGGTCGTGCAGCGGATCATCGACCGGGCGGGGCTGGGCGGGGGCGCCTGACGCCCCCACGGCCTCACAGGCCGTACTCCTCCAGCAGGCGCAGCCAGATCTCGCTCACGGTCGGGAAGGCCGGGACGGCGTGCCACAGCCGGTCGAGAGGGACCTCCCCGGCGACCGCGATCGTGGCGCCGTGCAGGAGGTCGACCACCCCGGGGCCGGCGAACGTGACCCCCAGAAGCACCCGCCGGTCCTCGTCGACGACCATCTTCGCCCGGCCGGTGTAGCCCTCGGCCCGCAGGTACGCGCCCTCGACCGCGCCGATGTCGTACTCGACGGCGCGTACGGCGAAGCCGTCGGCACGGGCCCGCGCCTCGGTCCGCCCGACCGCGCAGATCTGCGGGTCGGTGAAGATCACTTGCGGCGCGCCCCGGTCGTCCGCGGTGTCGCGGAGCCCCGGCCGGTCGTCGGGCGCGCCGGTCGCACGGGCGGCGATCACGTCGCCGCACACCCGCGCCTGGTACTTGCCCATGTGGGTGAGCAGGCTGCGCCCGTTGACGTCACCGACGGCGTAGAGCCACGGCACTCCCTCCACCCGCATACTCGCGTCCACCTGGATCGGGCCCTCGGCCGCCAGGCCGATCGTGTCCAGGCCGATCGCGTGCGTGGCGGGCCGCCGGCCGGTGGCGACGAGGACCTCGTCGGCCTCGACCGACGCTCCGTCGTCGGTGTGGACGGTCACCGGGCCGTCCGGCAACGGCCGCCGGACCTCGGTGACCGAACGGCCGAGACGCACGTCGATCCCCGACTCCAGAAGCGACGCCGTCAGCAGGTCTCCGGCGAACGGCTCGGTACGGCCCAGCGGCCGGTCACCGCGTACGAGCATGGTCGTCTCGTGGGCACCGAGCGAGTGCAGGGCCTGGGACATCTCGCAGGCGACGGGACCGCCCCCGATCACTGCCAGCCGTTTCGGGACCTGCTGGACGCTGGTCGCCTCACGGTTCGTCCACGGGCGCGCCGCCGAGAGCCCCGGCACGTCCGGGATCAGCGGATCGCTGCCGGTCGCGATCACCACGGCGTGCCGCGCCCGCAGCGAACGGGTGCCGTCCGGCGCGGTCACCTCGACCCGCAGCGGCCCGGCCAGGCGTCCCCGGCCACGGACGAACGTCGCCGGCAGGTCCTCGATCCAGCTCACCTGGCCGCGGTCGTCCAGGTGGGACACGGTCCTGTCGCGACGGGCCAGCACCGCCGGCGCGTCGATCGGCCCGCGCAGCTGCAGCCCCGGCATCCGCTCCACCTCGGCCGCCAGCTCCATCGGCCGGAGCAGGGCCTTGCTGGGGACACAGGCGTAGTACGCGCACTCGCCGCCCGCCAGGCGTTCCTCGACGACGGCCGCCGTCAGGCCGCCCCGTACGACCCGTGCGGCCGCGATCTCCCCGACCGGCCCCGCGCCGATCACCACCACGTCGAAGACGTCCTCGCCCGTCATCGCTTCCCCTGACGTCGTCCCAGGTCAACACACCTGAGTCTCCCCCGCCGGACCGTACGGGACGCGTCCGGTCCACCGTGCGTACCGGACCGCACGGGAGGCGGGTGTTCGCCGTCATCGGCCACGCCCGCCTCCGGCCGGACTTACTCGGCTAGTCCTTGGTGCGGGGGGTCGGGCGGGCGGCCCATTCGCGGATCTTGGCGATGCGCTTCTGGACGTCCTCGGTGCTGGCCTGGGCCGACGGGGGGCCGCCGCAGGTGCGGCGGAGTTCGGCGTGGATCACGCCGTGGGGCTGGCCGGTGCGGTGGTGCCAGGCGCCGACCAGGTTGTTCAGCTCCTTGCGCAGCGCGTGGAGGTCTTCGGCGGTCGTGCGGTCGTCCTTCTTCTCCGCCTTCGCGCCGTTCTTGCGCTGGGCGGCCAGCTGCTCGGCCTGCCGCTGCTTCAGCAGGCTCGCGACCTGGTCGGGTTCGAGCAGGCCCGGGATGCCCAGGAAGTCCTCCTCTTCGGCCGAGCCCGGCGCGCCGCCCATGCCGAACTCGCCGCCGTCGAAGACGACCCGGTCGAAGTGGGCCGACGCCTCGACGGTCTCGAAGGGGAGCTCCTCGCCGACGTCGGGGTTGTCGCGTTTGCGGTTGGCCTCGGCGAGCAGGTCGTCGTCCAGGCCGTCCTCACGCTTGGGACGGTCGAGAACGTGGTCGCGCTCGGTCTCCATCTCCGCGGCGTGGCCCATGAGGGTCGGTACCGACGGCAGGAACACCGAGGCGGTCTCACCACGCCGCCGCGCACGGACGAAACGCCCGATCGCCTGGGCGAAGAACAGCGGGGTCGAGGTGGAGGTGGCGTAGACGCCGACGGCGAGGCGCGGGATGTCGACGCCCTCGGAGACCATGCGCACGGCGACCATCCAGCGGTCCTCGGACTCGCTGAACTGCTTGATCTTCCGGCTCGCCGACGGATCGTCGGACAGCACCACGGTGGCCCCGGCGCCGGTCACGTTGCGGATCATCTTGGCGTACGCCCGCGCGGTCTCGTGATCGCTCGCGATGATCAGGCCGCCCGCGTCGGGCACGCCGCGGCGCACCTCGGTCAGCCGGCGGTCGGCGGCGGCGATCACCTGCTGGATCCATTCGCCCTTCGGGTCGAGCGCGGCGCGCCACGCCTGGGACATCTGGTCCTGCGTCAGCGGCTGGCCGAGCGTCGCGGTGATCTCGTCGCCGGCGCGGGTGCGCCAGCGCATCTCCCCCGCGTACGCCAGGAAGATCACCGGCCGGACCACCCCGTCGGCCAGTGCCGGGCCGTAGCCGTAGGTGTAGTCGGCGCGGCTGCGGCGGACGCCGCCGACCTCCTCGTACGTGACGAAGGGGATCGGGTTGATGTCGGTGCGGAACGGCGTGCCGCTGAGCGCGAGCCGCCGCGCGGCCGGCTCGAACGCCTCTCGGATCGCGTCACCCCACGACTTGCCGTCGCCCGCGTGATGGACCTCGTCCATGATCACGAGGGTGCGGCGGTCCTCCGTGCGGTTGCGGTGCAGCGCCGGGTGGGCGGCGACCTGGGCGTAGGTGACGGCGACGCCGACGAAGTCCTTGGCCGTACGGCCGTGCGCGTTCTTGAACTCCGGGTCGATCTTGATGCCGACGCGCCCGGCCGACTCGGCCCACTGGCGCTTCAGGTGCTCGGTCGGGCAGATGATGGTGATCCGGTCGACCACCCGGCGCCCCATCAGCTCGGCCGCCAGCCGCAGCGCGAAGGTCGTCTTGCCCGCGCCGGGCGTCGCGACGGCGAGGTAGTCACGGGGCTCGGTCCGGAAGTATTCCTCCAGCGCTCCCTGCTGCCAGGCGCGCAGGGCCGGGGCGGTGCCCCAGGGCGCCCGCCCGGGCAGCGCGGGAGGGGTGTCGGATGCGGCGAACGTGCTCACGGTGAAGAGAGGCTACCCGTAAGCACTGACAGGACGTGCCGAGCGTGATGCGATCCACAGGATCCCGCGCGGCACGTGTTAGGCACTGTGGCGAGCCGGCGGCTCCGCCGCGGATTGCGCGATGAAGCCGTCGGCAGCCGGACCCGGCAGGGCTACGACAGGCCGTCGAGCCACTGCGTGATCGCCGCGTCGGCCTCGGGCGCGGAGCGGTGAAGCTGCAAGTCGTGGCCGCTGTTCCGGGCGACGACGACGCGCAGACGCGCCTCGGGCCGGTAGTAGGGCTTCTCGGCGGCCAGGATGCTCGCGGGGGTGCAGTCGTGGCCGACCGGCGGCCCGCAGAACGCGCCGTCGTGGTCGCCCATGACCAGGAGCGTCGGCACGGTGATCGAGCGAGTGAGCGTCACCAGGGGTGGCAGCTCGACGGCCGTGATCTGGGCGAGTTCCGGCACGGAGATGGTCTGCTTGAGCCGTTCGTCCTCGTCGATGACCGCCTGGTCGACGCCCGGCCGGTAGTAGAAGGTGTCGCCTCGTGTCCCCGGAAGCGAGGTCAGATAACCGGGGTCCAGGATCTTGCCCCGGAACTTGTCATCGACGATCGCCGGGCCGAGGAGATTCGCGAGCTTCGTCGCGAAGGTGAGATTCACGTTGTGGAGCGCCCCCGTGAGCACGAACGCGTCGACGTCGTGGTACTTGTGGGCCTCGAACCAGGCGGTGAGCGAGCCCATCGAGTGCCCGACCCAAACGACGCGGGAGAACGGACGGCCGCCGACGCCTCCGTCACGGAGCTTGGCGATCACCTGGTGCATCGCCTCGGCTCCGTTCTCGAACGTGTCCGACACGCCGGGCGGACGGGAGCTCTCACCGTCTCCGAGCCGGTCGACGTTGAACGTGGGATACCCGGCCTTCAGCGCCTTGTCGACGTATGAGTAGCGCCCGGGGTCCTGGGGCCAGTCGAAGTAGTTGTGGTCGTACGTGCCACCGTGCACCAGCAGTTGCACGGTCCGCGCCCTGCCTCCGGCGCCCTCCGGGACACACAGCTCTCCGTAGATGCGCGCACGACCCACAGCCGGAATGGAGACCGGCACCTGTGTCGCGTGACAGCTCGCACCGGAATGCCTTGTGACAGCATTCGCCACCGTCGCATAACAGGACATAACGCAACAAATTGCTAGCGCGACAGTAATGCGACCGAACATGGCGCTGCTCCCTGATCAACTTCGGGCAGCGCACACGCTAGCGGACGTTTCCTTCTAAATGGAGAGCCAAAACCTTATTTTCGGACCTGGGCGTTGGTGCGGGCCTGGCGGAGCAGGGGCGAGCCGGCCGGTCCGGCGCGGTAGGCCGCCCACATCGCGCGGATGCGCAGGCCCTGGCCCGGCGTGAACGAGGTCATGCACGGGTCCCAGGCGTAGTCCATGAAGTTGTGCACCGGATCGCTGCCGGGCTGCGGGCAGGTGTCCTTGAACGAGGGGCAGCCCGTGGTCGGCGTGCTCTCGTACGGAGTGTCGTCCACGCCGTCGCCGGGCGGGACGCAGCCGTTCTCGAACGGGTGGAACAGGCCGAGCCAGTGCCCGATCTCGTGCACCGCCGTGTAACCGCGGTTGAAGTGCGCGAACGATCCCCCGGGGACGCTGCGGTAGTCGACGACCACGGCGTCCAGCCCGGGCCGCGAGCGGTACGCCTGGGGGAACGAGGAGAAGCCGAGAACCTCCGAGCCGACCTCGGCGGTGAAGAGGTTCAGCGTGCCGGGGCCGCCCTTGACGAGCGCGCCCAGCATCGGGCCCTGGAGCTCGTGCGGGCGTTCGAACCAGTCGGCGTTGCTCACGGCGTCGGCGCTGATGAGCCGGAACGACACCCCCGTGTCGGCGCCGCCCGTGGCGCCCCCGTACGCGGCGTTGAGGCCGCGGATCTGCTGGTCGATGGTGGCCGTGGTCAGCCGGCCGTTCCGCCCGTCGGTGATGACGTGGAAGCGGACCGGGACGACGAGGCGGCCCGCGAGCCGCCGGCCGGCCTCCAGCTGCCGCTCGTCGGCGACCCCGTACCTGCGGCGCAGAGTCTCGGTGAAGTCGCGCAGCATCGCCTTGACCTGCGACGGCGACAGGCCGTCGTCGTCACGCGGACGGCTGGTGCGGAGCGTGGCCGCGGCGGCGCGCCGCAGGCAGGACACTCCGCGGGCCGCGGGCGCGCAGCTGCTCGCGGGCACTGTGGCGCACGACGCGAGAACGACTCCGAACAGGCCCCACAGGACTCTCCGTCTCATGGATTCCCCCTGAGACGGAGAGGCTAGGACCTCGGCTCGGCGCGGAGCGCCCGACGCGCGGATCCGTCAAGCCGATTTGACGCTCACTCGTCGTCGTCGCCGGACATCGACTCGTAGATCTCCTTGCATTCCGGGCAGACCGGGTACTTCTTCGGGTCGCGGTTCGGCACCCAGACCTTGCCGCAGAGCGCGATCACGGGTGTGCCGCTGACGGCACTCTCCATGATCTTGTCCTTCTGCACGTAGTGCGCGAAACGCTCGTGACCGCCGTCGCCGTGGGAGAGGTCCGGCCGGGTGTCGCTCTCAGGAAGGATCTTCGTACTCACGGGCTCAGTTTAGTGACGGATCCTCGGGAAACGTCGCGACGAACGCCAGATCCCCGCCCTGTCGCCGCAGGACGTCCTGCCACAGACGCCCCGGATCGTCGCGGAACGCGTCCCCCGACTCCGCCGGCACGACGTACCAGGCGCCCTCTTCGACCTCTGACCGGAGCTGGCCAACCCCCCATCCGGCATACCCGGCGAAAACCCGCAGCTTCGTGACCTCGGTGGCGAGCAGCTCCGGCGGCGCGTCCAGATCGACGAGGCCGACGCGCGCCACCGCGGGGCTGCCGTTCAGCGCACGCCAGCCCAGAGGCTCGTCGGTGCCGGGGATGTGCGCGAGCGCCAGCGCGCTGTCGAGCGCGACGGGTCCGCCCTGGAACACCACCGACGGGCCCGTCACCAGCTCCGACCAGGGTGGGAGGACCTGTTCGACGGGCACCTCCGTGGGTCTGTTCAGCACGACCCCCAGCGTGCCGCCCTCCTCCTCGTGCTCCACGAGAAGGACCACGGTGCGCCGGAAGTTCGGGTCGGCCAGCTTTGGAGTAGCGACGAGCAGCCGGCCCGCGATTATCCCGTCGTCCATGACTCAATCATCCTGTGCCGGGGCCCGCATGCGAACAGTGCACGGCCGAGTACGTCGGTTACGCGCCCTCACCCCTTGGGTAATCGGCAGAATACGGGCCTAGATCACAAACTAGATCACGAAGGTGTGCCCCCCACCTACGGAGGACCCCGATGCAGCTTTCCAGGGTCGCCATCGCGGCCGTGTTCTTTGTCGTCGGGGCGCTCATCATCATCCCGATGCTGTTGGGCGGCTCCTCACCCTCACAGCTGACGAGCGCCACCCCCTCACCCAACGTCTCGGCGTCACCTTCGGCCTCTCACTCCAGGTCCGCCAAGCCGTCCCACACGCCCACGCACCGCCCCTCTCCGACGCGGGCGAGCCGGACCCCGAGCAAGCACCCGGTCACGCCGGCCCCGACGCCGTCGGTGACGCCCCAGGCGCCGCTGAAGGTCGCCATCGGCACCGTCCGGTGCCCGGGTCGCAGCGTGCTGGTGTCGGTGACCAACAGCGGCAAGGCCATCGAGGACTACACCATCACCACCGACGGCTCGATCTCGGTGGCCGACCGCATCCCGGCGGGCGCCACCCGCAAGTCCACCTTGACCATCAAGGAGGACCACGCCACCACGATCGCCGTGACCTGGCACAACGTCCCGGTCAAGAGCCTCGACCGTACGGCGCACTGTGCCCGCAACACGCCGGGCCACACGCTGCCGCACACGGGCCCGGACAGCGGAATGATCATCGCCAGGGTCGCGACCGGCGTCGCCGCGATGCTGACCGGCCTGATCATCTTCTGGTACGGCCGCGTGTGGCCGGGCCGCAAGGACAAGATGTTCGGCGACAACTGACCTCCTCCGGCCCCTGAAGGGCCGGGATCCCTCACCCCCCGGGCGCACGCGTCCGGGGGGTTGCTCCTTTTCCGCACTGGGCCGGTGGCTCCTGCCTGCGCTCGGCGAGCCGTCTCCACCGTTGGGCCGATTCCCCGCCTTGACGCGATCTCAAGGCGATCGCTACCGTTTTACTAACATCATAGTGAAAGGGGATGAGCGTGTTCCAGTTCCGATTGGACGGCTCGAGCGGCGTCCCGCCCTATCTCCAGCTCGTGCAGCAGGTACGACAGGGGCTGCTCCTGGGCCATCTGCGCTCCGGGGACCAACTGCCCACCGTGAAGGAGGTGGTCGCCTCCCTGGCGATCAATCCGAACACCGTGGTGAAGGCCTATCGCCAGCTGGAGCACGAGGGGATGGTGAACGCCCGGCCGGGCCAGGGCACCTTCATCACCGCCTCGATCGAGCCGGTCGCCCCGGGACCCTACGCCCGGTTGCGTCACTCGCTCGAGCAGTGGGTCCGCGATGCCCATGCCGCCGGGCTGGACGACGAGACGGTCACGGCCATGTTCGCCTCCGTCCACAGCGAGTTGCGGACGGAGGGGGCGGCATGAGCACCGCGCTGGAGACCAGGGACCTGGGCATGCGCTACGGCCGGAAGTGGGCGTTGCGGGGCTGCTCCTTGCGGCTGCCCACCGGCTCGGTGATCGCCTTGGTCGGCCCGAACGGCGCCGGGAAGACCACGCTGCTGCAACTGATCACCGGTCTGCTGCGCCCGACGGAGGGAACGGTCGAGGTCCTCGGCCGGGACGCCCGTACCGGCTCGGCCGAGGCACTGGCCCAGGTGGGCTTCGTCGCCCAGGAACACCCGCTCTACCGGGGCATGTCCGTAGCGGACCTGCTGCGAATGGGACGCTCGCTCAACCTGCGCTGGGACCGGCCGATGGCCGAGCGACGACTGGCCGACGTCGGCATTCCCCTGACCCAACGCGCCGGAGCGCTGTCCGGCGGCCAGCAGGCCCAGGTCGCCCTGGCACTGGCCCTGGCCAAACGTCCCGCGCTGCTGGTGCTGGACGAGCCGCTGGCCAACCTGGACCCGATCGCTCGCCGCGACTTCATGCGCACGGTGATGGTCGCCGTCGCCGAGGACGAGGTCACCGTCCTGCTGTCCTCCCATGTGATCGCCGATCTGCAGGCCGTCTGCGACCAACTGGTGCTCCTCAAGGACGGCAGCCTTCAGCTCGCCGGCGCGATCGACGACGTCCTGGCCGGTCACCGGATTCTCACCGGACCGCGCACTGACGCCGAACCGCCGGTTCCCGGGCTCGTCCGCGCCACCCACAGCGACCGTCACACCGACCTGCTGGTCCGCACCGGAACCGACCGGCCCGAATTCCATCCGGCCTGGCGATCCCACCCGGTCGGCCTGGAGGAGCTCATCCTCGCCTACCTCGAACAACCGACGGAGATCGCCCGATGATCTGGCTCACCTGGCGGCAGCACCGCGTTCAGGCGTTCGCCGGCCTGGCCCTGATCGGCCTCGCCGCCCTGGTCTTCCTGCCGTACGGCCACGCGATCCGCGGCGCCTATGACCAGCACGGCGTTGGACCGTGCCTGGTCCACGGCACCGGCGGTGACGACTGTCAGTCGGCCATGTCCGCGTTCATGAGCCGGTTCAACGGCATCGCCAACCACCTGCTGACCTGGTTCACTCCGATACCTGGCCTGATCGGCGCGGTCGTCGGCGGGAGCCTGCTCGGCCGCGAGTATGAGCATGGCACCTGGCGCCTTGCCTGGACCCAGGCCGTACCCCGGACGCGATGGCTGACGGCCAAGGTCCTGCTCGTCGGTCTCGGAATCGTGACGATCACCGCGAGCCTCAGCGCCGTCTTCGGCTGGTTCCGCGCCCCGATAGACAACGTGTCCAGCAGATTCTCCTCGGGAGCGTTCGATCTTGAAGGGCTTTCGCTCACCGGATACACGCTTTTCGCTTTCGCGGCGGGCGTCCTGGCCGGGCAACTGTTCCGCCGTACGGTACCGGCGATGGTCGCGGCATTCGCCGCGTTCATGGCGCTACGTCTTCCGGTGGAATTCTGGCTGCGGTAGCGGTACCAGCCGCCGGCGACCCGCCTGCTCCCTCCGACCGGCCACTGGGGCCCCATCGGCCCGATGGCCGCGCCCATCACACCGGACACGCCGGGCTGGACCCTCAGCAAAGGCCTGGTCGACAAGACCGGCCACCCGATCTCCGCTGCCCTCCAGGAGCAGATCTCCCGGCGAGTGGATGCTCTCGACGGCCCCGCCGCCGACGCCTACCTCCGCGGACTCGGACTCCACCTCAAGGTCGTCTACCAGCCCGCGAGTCGGTTCTGGACCTTCCAGATCATCGAGGCGTCGCTGTTCATCGGCCTCGCCGCGGCCCTGATCGGCATCGCCATCGGGCTGCTTCACCGCCGGAACGCCTGACCCGTGAGGCACCACGGATCGCGACACCTCTCGCCACCTGCTCCACCCCGCAGCACCTCCGGGATGCCCACCGCATCCAGCCCCTGCTGGACGCCGGGTCGACGGCCCCTCCACTCGCGCGCCACGCCGGGCCACTGACGCCGGTCACAGCAGGTCGCTCGCCGACCTGTGGACCTTGGCCAGGGCGGTCATCAGGCAGCGGCGCTCGGCCTCGGTGAGGTCGGCGGTGACCTTCTCCTCCAGGCCGCGGCGCTCGGCCTCGACCGGCTCCTGGAGCGCCCGGCCCGCGTCGGTCAGGTAGAGCCTGACCAGCCGGCTGTCGCGCTCGTCGCGGCGGCGGGTGAGCAGGCCGGCGGCGCTCATCCGGGTGGCCATCTTGACGACGGTGGGCGTGGTGACGTGCAGCGCGGCGGCGATCTCACCGGGCGTACGGCCGTCGCGCTCCCACAGCGCCGCCAGGAGGTGGTTCTGCCCCTGGTGCAGGCCGTGGCGGCGCATGGCGGTCTCGGCCAGCGCACGCAGGACCTTCGTCGTCTGGCTGTGCAGGTCGAGGAACTCGGGCATCGCCGCCTCCATGCGAGCAGATCGATTGACGGCTAATCATTTGCCGTCTAACGTTCTCTTCAGCCGATCGTTAGACGGCAAACGACTAGGAGCATCGATGATACTGATCACAGGGGCCACCGGCAGAATCGGCCGTGAGCTGGTGCGAGAGCTCGACGCGGCGAAGGCGGACACCCGCGTTCTCGTGCGCGACCCGGCCCGCGCGGCCGGCCTGCCCACCAGCGCCGAGCGCGTGGTCGGCGACCTGGACGAACCCGCGACGCTCATCCCCGCCTTCGACGGCGCCGACCGGCTGTTCCTGCTCACCCCGGGCATCGGCGTCGACCAGGCCGCGAACGCCATCGCCGCGGCCCGCGACGCGGGCGTACGGCACATCGTGCTGCTGTCGTCCATCTGGGCCGACGGCGACCCGGTGCCCGCGATGGGCCGCTGGCACCGCGAACGCGAGCGGCTCCTGGAGGCGTCCGGCGTACCCGCGACGATCCTGCGCCCCGGCGGCTTCGCCACCAACGCCCTCGAATGGGTGCCCTCCATCCGCGAGAACGGGTACGTCGTCGACGCGATCGGCCCCGGCCGGGCCGCGGCCATCGACCCGGCCGACATCGCCGCGGTCGCCGCCGCCGTCCTCACCCAGGACGGGCACGAGGGCCGGACCTACGTCCTCACCGGGGACGAGGCCCTGACCACGGCCGAGCAGGTGCGGATCATCGCCGACACGATCGGCCGCGACATCGAGGTCCGCGCCGCGACCACCCCCGAGGAGATCGTCGGGTCCCGCTACCCCGGCGGCGCTCCCAAGCCGCTCGCCGACGCCGTGCTCGAGGCCGCGGCGGTCATGCGCGCCGACACCACCGGGGTGCGGACCGACACCGTCGAACGCCTGCTCGGCCGCCGCCCCCGCACCTTCGCCGACTGGTGCGCGCGCAACCGCGACGCCCTGCGAGGCGTTTAGCGCGACGCGGTGGCCGCCTTCTGGACGGCCGCGGCGACCGCGTGGGACACGTCCGCGTGGAACACGCTCGGCACGATGTAGTTCGGGCCGAGCTCCTTGTCCGTGACGACCTCGGCGAGCGCGCGGGCCGCGGCGAGCAGCATGTCCTGGGTGACCGTACGGCTCTGGGCGTCGAGCAGGCCGCGGAAGACGCCCGGGAACGCCAGCACGTTGTTGATCTGGTTCGGGTAGTCGCTGCGGCCGGTGGCGACCACCGCCGCGTGCTCGCGCGCCTCCGCCGGGTCGACCTCGGGGTCGGGGTTGGCCAGGGCGAACACCACCGATCCCTCGTTCATCGTGGCGATGTCCTCACCGGTGAGGATGCCGGGCGCCGAGACGCCGATGAACACGTCGGCACCGCGCACCGCGCCGCGCAGGTCGCCGGAGTAGCCCTCGTGGTTGGTGTTGTCGGCGATCCAGCGCAGCGACTCGTCCAAGTCGTCGCGGCCGGTGTGCACCGCGCCGCGGTAGTCGCAGACGACGACGTTCTTGGCGCCCGCGTGCAGCAGCAGTTTGAGCACGGCCGTACCGGCGGCGCCCGCGCCCGCCATCGCCACGCGCACGTCGGCGAGGTCCTTGCCCACCACGCGCAGGGCGTTCATGAGCGCGGACAGCACGACGATCGCGGTGCCGTGCTGGTCGTCGTGGAAGACCGGGATGTCGAGCAGGTCGCGCAGCCGGCGCTCCACCTCGAAGCAGCGCGGCGCGGAGATGTCCTCCAGGTTGATGCCGCCGAACGCCGGCGCGAGGATCTGCACCGTACGGACCAGCTCGTCGGTGTCCTGGGTGTCGAGGCAGATCGGCCAGGCGTCGATGCCGGCGAACCGCTTGAACAGGGCCGCCTTGCCCTCCATGACCGGCAGGGCGGCCTCCGGGCCGATGTTGCCGAGGCCGAGCACGGCCGAGCCGTCGGTGACCACGGCGACGCTGTTGCGCTTGACGGTCAGGCGCCGCACGTCGTCGGGGTTGCGGGCGATCGCCAGGCAGACCCGGGCGACGCCCGGGGTGTAGGCCATGGACAGCTCGTCGCGGTTGCGCAGCGGCACCTTCGACTGCATCTCGATCTTGCCGCCGAGGTGCATGAGGAACGTACGGTCGCTGACCTTGTGGATGGTGACGCCGTCGACCTGCTCCAGCGCGTCGACGATCTCCTGGGCGTGCTCGGTGTCCCGCGTGGCGCACGTGACGTCGATGCGGAGCCGGTCGTGGCCGGCCGGGGTGAGGTCCAGGGCGGTGACGATGCCGCCGGCCTGCTCAACCGCACCGGTGAGCTGGCTCACCGCCTTGCCGCCGGCCGCCACCTCGAGGCGGACGGTGATCGAGTAGGACACGCTGGGCACGGTCGCCACGTCAACTGCTCCTTTTGCCTGGTCAGGGCTTCGCCTCGCGATGATTTCACGCGTCCGGCGGGGTCCGGGCCTCGGGCGTCGGCTTTGTTTTTCAGAGGATGGCGAGCGCTGCCGTCACGATGATGTCGGCACAGGCCGGCGCCGCCAGCCGCGTACTGTCGATGACCAGATCATAGAGCGCCGGGTCGGCCGGGTCGGCCCGGTAGAAGTGCTTGACGTACGCCGTCCGCGCCCGGTCGTTGTCGTCGAGGAGCCGCTCGGCCTCCCGCTCGGACAGGTCCAGCGATTCCCGTACGTTCGCCAGCCGCCGCCTCCGCGAGCCGTCGAGGCGTACGTGCAGGGCGCCCGGGAGGCCGGCGAGCACGAGCTGGGAGGCACGGCCGAGGATCACACCACCCCCGTGCTCGGCGATCTGCTTGATCACCTTCTCGGTGCGGATGAGGAACTCCTCCTCCGGCACGAAGCCGCGGTCGGACAGATAGTCGTCCATCCCGCCACCGAGGGTGATGTTGGGCAGCCGCGAGGCACTGGACAGGATGCGGCCGAGGCCGTGCTCGGCACGGTCGTCGTGGTCGAGGGCCTCCTCGATCGAACAGCCGATCTCCGCGGCCACGGTGTAGGGGATCGCCCGGTCGACGAAGGGCACGCCGAGACGCTCGGCGACCGCGGGACCGATGACGCTGCCCCCCGCGCCGAACGCCGCGGAGATCGTCACGACGCCGGCCACGATGTCCGCCCGGTCAGAACAGCGCCGACGCGAGCCGGCGCCGTGCCTGCCCCACGCGGGGGTCCTCGGACGGCAGCACCTCGAACAGCGACAGCAGGTGCTTTCGCGCCAGCTCACGGTCGTCGCCGGACGTGCGGCGTACGGTGCCGATCAGCCGGTCGAACGCCTCTTCGACACGCCCCTCGACGAGGTCGAGGTCGGCGACGCGGGTCTGGGCCTCGGCGTCGTCCGGACGGTCGGCGGCGTCCTTGCGCGCCTGCTGCGGGTCGAGGTCGGTCACCCGGCGCTGCAGCTCGACCAGGGCCAGGCCGCTCTTGGCGTACACGTCGCTCGGCTGCGACTCGAGGATCTTGCCGAACGCGCTCGCCGCCGCGTCGAGGTCGCCGCGCTGCAGCGCGGCCTCGGCCTCGTCCTGGAGGGGGTCGCCGGCGGGCTCCTGAGGCGCGGCGGGGGCGCCGGCGCCCTCGGGCATCAGACCCTGCTCGCGCAGCGCGTCGAACAGCTGGTCGAGGACCTGACGCACCTGCGGCTCGGGCGCGGCGCCGTTGAGCACCGGCAGCATCTGACCGGCGACCACCGCGGCGACGAACGGGATGCCCTGCACGCCCATGCGGCTGAGCTGCTGGGCGAGGGCCGGGTTCGCGTCGATGTCGACCTTGGCCAGCAGCCAGGCCCCGGCCGCCTCGTTGGCGAGCTTCTCCAGGATCGGGCCGAGCTGTTTGCACGGCTGGCACCAGTCGGCCCAGAAGTCCACGAGCACCGGAACCGTACGCGACCTGTCGATGACCTCGGCGTTGAACGTCGCATCGGTCACGTCGATGACGGAGGCGGGGCCACCCGCGGAGGCCGGACGCTGCTGCGCCCGCTTCGCCGCGGCCTGCCGGGCGCCCAGGTCGACGGCGCCGTGCAACGAGAAGTCCGATGACGTCATGCATCCATCCTGCCGCATACACCGGCGAATGCGTACGAGCGACCGCCTCAGAAGCGGGCGGGCTCTGAGTAGCTCCCCCATTCGTCACGCAGCGCGCCGCAGATCTCGCCAAGGGTGGCCTCGGCGCGGGCGGCGTCGAGCATGGCCGGGATGAGGTTCTCCTCCGTACGGGCGACCTCGATCATCCGGGCCAGCGCCGCGCCCACCGTGGCCTGATCGCGTTCCGTACGCCGGGCCGCCAGGAGGCGGTTCTGCTCGCGCTCGACCTCGTGGCTGACCCGCAGGATCTCCAGGGGCTCCTCGATGCTCTGCGTGTGGGTGTTGACGCCGACGATGCGCTTCTCGCCCTTTTCCAGCTGCCGCTGGTAGGCGAAGGCCGCGTCGGCGATCTCGGCCATGAACCAGCCGTCCTCGATGCCGCGCAGGATGCCGCCGGTCATCGAGCCGTCCGGGCTCATGTCCTTGATCCGGGCGAAGATCTTCTCGGCGTCGGCCTCGATCCGATCGGTGAGGGCCTCGATGTACCAGGAGCCGCCCAGCGGGTCCACGACGTTGACGACGCCGGTCTCCTCCATGATCACCTGCTGGGTGCGCAGGGCGATCTCGGCGGCCTTCTCGCTGGGCAGCGCCAGCACCTCGTCCAGGGCGTTGGTGTGCAGGGAGTTGGTGCCGCCGAGGACGGCGGCGAGCGCCTCCAGCGCGGTGCGTACGACGTTGTTGTCCGGCTGCTGCGCGGTCAGCGACACCCCGGCGGTCTGGGTGTGGAACCGCAGCCACTGCGCCTTCTCCGACGTCGCGCCGTACACGTCGCGCATCCAGCGGGCCCAGATCCGGCGTGCGGCGCGGAACTTGGCGATCTCCTCGAAGAAGTCGATGTGGGAGTCGAAGAAGAACGACAGGCCGGGCGCGAAGGCGTTGACGTCGAGGCCCCGCGACAGGCCCAGCTCGACGTACCCGAAGCCGTCCGCGAGCGTGAACGCGAGCTCCTGCGCGGCCGTGGAGCCGGCCTCGCGGATGTGGTAGCCCGACACGCTCAGGGGCTTGTACGCCGGGATCTCGGCGGCGCAGTACTCCATCAGGTCGCCGATGAGGCGCAGGTGCGGCTCGGGCGCGAACAGCCACTCCTTCTGCGCGATGTACTCCTTGAAGATGTCGGTCTGCAGCGTGCCGTCCAGCCCGTGGATGTCGGCGCCCTGCCGCTCGGCCGCCACGAGGTACATGCAGAAGATCGGCACGGCCGGGCCGGAGATCGTCATGGAGGTCGTGGTCTCGCCGAGCGGGATGCCGTCGAACAGCACGTCCATGTCGGCGGCCGAGTCGATCGCGACGCCGCAGTGGCCGACCTCGCCGAGGGAGCGCGGGTCGTCGGAGTCGCGGCCCATGAGGGTGGGCATGTCGAAGGCGACCGACAGCCCTCCGCCGCCGGCCGCGAGGATCATCTTGTAGCGCTCGTTGGTCTGGCGCGCGTTGCCGAAGCCGGCGAACTGCCGGATCGTCCAGGCCCGCCCGCGGTAGCCGGTGGCGTACAGGCCCCGGGTGTACGGGAACTCCCCCGGCCAGCCGATGCGCTCGAACCTGGGGTCGTCGGCCGGCGGACCGTAGACCGGGTCGACCTCGGCGCCGGACAGCGTCGTGAAGTCGGCGTCCCGCTTGCGCGACGCGTCGAACCGCTCCTGCCAGCGCCGGCGGCCCTCCTCGATGTCCTGCATGTCCATGAGCGCTCCTCCGGGTTGCTCCTCACTCCAAGATACTAGGACGTCCTAGTAATTTGTGTCGCGGAGCCACCGCGAGCCGGTCCGGAGCCGTTTCCAGGCCCGCGCGCCGCGGAGAGAGCCCGGTCAGTCCTGGAAGTCGCCCGCGGTCACCCGCAGCGACCGCAGCACGTCGAAGATCGTTCCCAGCTCCTCGGCGTCGTACGCCCCCAGACCGAAGTCGGCGGCCATGAGGTCGCGGGTGGCGCGCTCGACGGTGTCGCGGCCACTCTCGGTGATCTCAGCGAGCACGCCGCGCCCGTCGCGCGGGTTCGGGCGGCGGAGGACGTAGCCCTGCCTCTCCAGCCGGTCGATCGTGTTGGTCACGCTCGTCGGGTGCACCATCAGCCGTTCACCGATCTTGGAGAGCGGCAGCGCGCCCTTGCTGCTGAACGTCAGCAGCACGAGGGCCTCATAGCGGGCGAAGGTCAGTTCGTACGGCTTGAGCCGGGCGTCGAGTTCGGCGATGAGGATCGCCTGGGCGCGCATGATCGACGTGACGGCGAGCATGGCGGGCGAGCGCCCCCACCGGCGTTCCCAGAGGTCACCGGCTCGGGCGATGGGGTCGAAGGGGAGGTTGAGCGGCTTGGACACCCGGACACGGTAGCGCCTGGACTCCGCGACTCTCCGGCGAGCATCCATCCGACATTTACCGACCTATAACAACAATTGTTTCCCGCATTCTCCTCAAATCATTGCCAACGACACCGGCGGACACAACAACGCTGACAGTCATCACCAAGGCAAGTTATAGTTCCGTTGTCGGTGCGTGCGGCGACGGCAAAGGGGGGCGTCGACGCGGCCGTTCATCGGGCTGATCCGCCTCTAGCCTCGAGCGCGCACCGAGATTTCGGGGGGTAGTGAATGATCGCGGATTTCTCCACGATCGTGGCTCGGGACATGGGAATCCGCCGCGGGGGGCGGTGGATCCTGCGTCCCACCACGTTCGGCATCACCTCGGGGGTGGTCGGACTCGCAGGTCCGCCCTGCTCGGGCAGGTCGGCGCTGCTGACGACGCTGGCCACGCTGCGCCGGCCCAGCGTGGGCGAGCTGGAGCTGCTGGGCCACGACGTGACCGGGCCGGCCGGGCAGCGGGCCGTACGCCCGCGGCTCGGCCTGCTGCCGCACCGGTTCGGCTGGGCGGCCGGGGTCACCGCCCGCGAGTACGTGGCCTACGCGGCCTATTTCAAAGCCACGCCGAAGAACGCGGCCGAGGCGATTTTGGAGCGATTTGAATTGACCGATGCCGCGGAATTCGAGATGGACATGCTGCCCGCCGATCTGCGGTTGCGGGCGGGGCTCGCGGCGACCTGTGTGCATCGGCCCGATCTGGTCTTCCTGGACGAACCGCTCGGATCCATCGCCGATTCGGAGCGCGACGAGTTGATCGGCGTGGTGCGCGCGCTCGCCCCGGCCGTGGTCGTGACCGCGCCCGATCCGGCGGAGCTGACGGGGTGGTGCGACCGGGTCTTCACCATCGCCCGTGCTCGCCTGATCGAGTCCTTGGAGGTCTGCCGAACGTGGTCCCGGGTGCCGGCCGGTGTCTGACCTGGGGCGGGTGCTGCGGATCGACGCCCGCCGCACCGCCCCGTTCCTGGCCGTCCCGGCCCTGGCGCTGCTCGGCGCGGTCGCGGCCTGGCACGCCCTGCTGCCCGGCGTCGCGTACTGGGATGACGCCGTCGCCGCGCTGTTCGCGTCGGTGCGCGTGCTCGGGCCGGCCTCCGCGGCCCTCGCCGCGTGGGTGGCGCTGCGCGAACACCGGCTCGGCTACCTGCGGGGATTGAGCGCCCGGTCGCCCGCGCTCGGGCCACTGCTGGACCTGACACTGCTCGGCGTCGTCTCGCTGTGCGCGTACCTCGTCGTGGCCGCGATCGTCGTGGTGAAGACCCTGCTGCACGTCGAGGCCGGGCATCCCCAGGTGGTCGGGCTGCTCGCGGGCGCGCTCACCCTGCTGGACTACACCGTGATCGGCTACCTCGCGGGCCGCGCCGTCCCCCGGCTGCCGACGGTCGCCGCCGCGGCCGCCGTCACCTGCCTGTGGGGGGTCGCCCGCCCCGGCACGTGGACGTACCTCCTGCCGCCGCCGGGGGTCGAGCACATCCATCCGTTCGCCGGCCTGCGCACCGAACTGCTCGCCGGACAGGCGCTGTGGTCGCTCGGCTTCGGCGGGCTCCTCGTCAGCGGCTACCTGTGGACGCTCACGCGGCGCGCGCGGCTCGCCCTGCCTCTCGTCGCGGCGGCGGGGCTGATCGCGCTCACCACCCTGTGGATCCACGCTCAGCAGCGCACGCCGCTCGCCCCCCGCGCGTTCGAGTACTCCTGCCGCCAGTGGCCGCTGACCGTGTGCGTGCACCCGGCGCTGCGCTCGGCGCTCCCGTCGCTGGAGGCCGCCCTGACCCCGCTGGCCACACGCCTGAGCGGCACGCCGGGCGGATTCACGCGGGTCGAGCACCGGCCCGACAACGACTTCCCGCGTCCTGGGCACGGCGTGGTCTACATCCACCTCACGGACCTGTCCCCGGGGTACGAGCACCGCGCGGAGCAGGAGATCCAGATCAGCCTGCTCGACGCGCGCACGTGCGGCAACCCCGCGCACGCCGTCGGCGTGCGCTACACCGCGCTGGTGTCGGCCTGGCTGCTCGACGAGACACCGCCCCGCATGACCGACGCGGCGGCCGCCCGCGCCTTCGGCCGCTGGGCCGAGGCGCGCCGCCGGCACTGGCTGCGCCTCCACTACGCCCGCTACCGCTCCTGCACGCTGCGCGGCCTCGACTTCCGCACCGTCTGACCGGTTCAGTCGCCGGTGGCGACGACGCCGGCCTTCTCGATCATGAGCTCGAGCCGCAGGTCATTCGGCGGCGTGCGCCACGTCGTGCCCGCGAAGGGCGCTGACCAGGTCGGTGCGCCCCTCGGGCGGATGGTCGATCAGCCGGTAGCGCGCGCCCGCGGCGTCCGGGTCCGCCACCAGTCGGTCGTAGCGGGCCGGCGCGGACGCCACGGCCTGTGGATCACCAGTCACCGCTCAACATCTCCTTCGCCTCAGCGATGCGACCCTCGTCACGCCGGTAGAACACCCACTGTTTGATCTTCGTGCCGCGTACGAGGCCGGCCTGGCTGAGGATCTTCATGTGCTCGCCGCGGGCCGGCCGGCTCACGCCGAGCTTCTCGGCGACGACCAGCGCGCACCCCTGAATACGGCCGGTGATCTCAGGAGCACCACATGCGTCCGTAATGTTGACTATCGTCAGCGGCGTGGACTGGAGCCTGCTGACCTGCGCCCGCAAGGGCCACATCACGTACGCGCCGGACGAGACCGCCCTGCGCGACCGGCTGCACGTCGAGACGCCGGCCGGAGAGGCGTGGCGGTGCCTGCGCTGCGGCACGTACGTCCACGGCGAGCCCCACGGGAGCGGCCCGGCCGACCGTGCGCCGCTCGTCATGCGCGGGCATGAGCTGCGCGAAGCGCTCATCATGCGGTTCTTCGCCCTGGAGCGGGTGATCCGCGGCCTGGTGATCGCCGCCGCGGCGTACGGCGTGTGGCGGTTCTCCGCCCACCGCGGGTCCATCGAGAAGGTCTTCGAGAAGGAGATCCCGCTCCTCAAGCCCATCGCCCGCCAGGTGGGGTGGGATCTGGACAACTCCCACGTCGTGGAGAGCATCCGCCATGTCTTCGTGCTCAAGTCCAGCACGCTGACCTGGTTCGCCCTCGCTCTGCTCGCCTACGGCCTCATCGAGCTGATCGAGGCGGTCGGCCTGTGGCTCCTCAAGCGCTGGGGTGAGTACTTCGCGGTGGTCGCCACCGCCTGCGGGCTGCCGCTGGAGATCTACGAGCTGACCGAACGCATCACCGCTGTCCGCGCGGGCGCGCTGGTGATCAACGCGGGTCTCGTCGTGTACCTGCTGGTGTCCAAGCGGCTGTTCGGGATCCGTGGTGGCAAGGAGGCGTACGAGGCCCGGCGGCGCGGCGAGTCGCTGATCGAGGTCGAACAGGCGGCCGTCACATCACACACGGAGCCGGCGGGGTGACTTTCGCGTCTATCTGGGGAATAGCCGGGTTGAGCTAACCCCAGAGGTGATGCGAAATGGCGCACTCGGACACAACCGAGGACACACAGATATCCGAGCGTCCCCGCAGGCCCGTCCTGCGCGCGGTCGCCGTCGTCGTCGTACTCGTCGCATTGGTCTACGCGGGCCTGCAGGCGGCGCACAAGCTGCCGCACTGGCTCAACCCGTTCGGCGAGACGACCAAGGACCGCAGCGCGCCCGTCGTGCTGAACTCCATCCAGAACCTTTCCCGCTACGAGGCCGCGAGCGGTAACTACCAGGTCGTCGTCGACCTGGAGAAAGACGCGAGATTCCTGCCCAGCGCGCTGCGCGGAAAGCGCACGCTCTTCGTCGGGAACGGCACCGTCGACGCCTACGTCGACTTCTCCCACATCGGCAACGGCGCCCTCACGGTCGACAAGACCCGTGAGACGGTGACCGTCCGGATGCCCCACGCCCAGCTGGAGAAGACCAACCTCGACCCCAAGCACAGCTACGTCTTCGCCACCCAGCGCGGCCTGTTCGACCGCTTCGGTGACTTCTTCGGCTCCAACCCCAACCAGCAGCAGCAGCTGTACGTCCTCGCGGCCCAGAAGATCCAGGACGCGGCGAACTCCAGCGGGCTCGCGCAGCGTGCCGACGCGAACACCAAGCAGATGCTCACGAACATGTTGAAGGCTTTGGGCTTCAAAACAGTTACCGTGACCTTTGCCACATCTTCCTGAATGAGGGCGAAGGATCACCGGGGGAATACCTCTCCATGAGGCGTGGTTGGGGACGAGTCGGGGTGATTCGCTGTGTCCATCGCGGCAGAAGCGGCGACAGTCGCGCACGACCCGGTACGACGGCCGACATGGCCGTTCGCGGTACCCGTGGCGGCCGCCGCGGTCGCGGTGGGACTCCCCGCGCTCGTCCCCTCCTTCTCCGCGCGACCCGCGGAGCTCCTCGTGGGCGACCTGTTCCCCGATGGGCAGGAGCTGCTCCTCGCGCTGGTCCTGCTGGCCGCGGCCCGCGGCCTGCTGCTCCGCCGCCGGGTGGCGTACTACGTCGTCCTCGCGCTCACCATCCTGTCCATGCTCGACGCGGTCAGCGTGCGCGAGTTCGGCCGCCTGCTCATCCTCGGCGTGGCGGCGATCGGCTTCGTCCGCTACCGCCGCGAGTTCGACACCACGCCGAGCCGGTTCCGCGCCGCGGTCCGCGCCGGCGTGGTCACGTACGGGGTGGCGGTCGCGTACGGGCTGGCCATCATGATCGCCCAGCGGCACCACATCACGCCGGGCCCGTCCGCGAGCGAGGCGGGGCGCGAGATCCTCGCCGGGCTGAGCGCCTCCGGATCCGGCCCGCTGCACTTCGACGGCTCGGCCGACCACTGGTTCCTGGCCAGCCTCGGCATCCTCGGCGGCGGCGGCCTGCTCGCGATGTTCGTCACGCTGCTCTCGCCGGCGCCCCCGCCGCCGCCCGGCACCGATGAGGAGCGCGCCGAGGCGGCGCGCCTGGTCGACGCCGACGGCTCCGACACTCTGGCGCCGTTCCTGCTGCGCGGCGACAAGTCCTACGTCTTCAGTCCCGACCGCCGCGCGGTGATCGGCTACCGCGTCCTGTTCGGCGTCGCCGCGGCGGGCGCGGACCCGGTGGGCGACCCGCGCTCCTACCCCGGCGCGGTGGCCGAGTTCGTCGCGCTGGCCCGCCGCTCCGGCTGGCGGATGGCGGTGCTCGGCGCCCGCGAGGACCTGCTGGAGCTATGGACCCCGTACGGCATGCGCGCGATCGGCATCGGCGACGAGGTCCTGCTCACGCCCGGCGAGTTCGGGCTGAACGGCCGGAGCATGCGCAACGTGCGCCAGGCGGTGCGCCGCACCCACAACGCCGGCGTGACCACCGAGGTCCTGCCCGAGGGCACCCTGGCCGAGGACGACCGCGAACGCCTGCGGGCACTCGCCACCGAGGCCCTCGGCGGCGTCGAGGAGCGCGGCTTCTCGATGAACATGGACGGTCTGCTCACCGGGCGGCACGCCTTCCCGGTGCTCGTGGTCGCCCGTGACGCCGACGGCGCGCCGGTGGGCTTCCAGCGCTACCTGCCGAGCGCGTCCGCCCACCGCCTGTCACTCGACGTGATGCGCCGCGCGCCGGGCTCCCCGAACGGCCTCAACGAACGCATGATCGCCGACATCATGGAGTACGCCGCCGAGCACGGTGTGGACGAGGTGTCGCTCAACTTCGCGGCGTTCCGCGAGCTGTTCGACACCGAGGACCGCAGCGCGCTGGAGCAGGGCACGTACCACGTGATCCACCTGCTCGACCGGTTCGTGAAGGTCGAGTCGCTGTACCTGTTCAACCGCAAGTTCAAGCCACGCTACGTCGGACGCAAGGTGGTGTTCCCGTCGTGGGCGAGCCTGCTGCCGATCGCGGTGGCGCTGCTCACGCTGGAGTTCGGCCACTGGCGCCCGGCCGGCGAGAGCGGCCGGGGACACGCCGAGACCGCCCCCGAGGACTCCTACGCCCTGCCGATCACCCCAGGCTGGTGACGGCACCCCTCGAAGGTCCGTCAGCCGGACTCGGTGAGGCCCTCGACCAGTTCGTCGGCTGCGGCGTACGGGTCGCAGGAGCCGTCCAGCACCTTCTCGGCCAGCACGTCGAGGCGCTGGTGGCCGTGCAGGTCGCCCATGCGCTCCCGCAGGGCCGTGACGGCGATCGCCTCGATCTCGTCGCGGGCGCGGGCGCGGCGTCGCCGGTTCAGCTCGCCGGAGTCCTCCATCCACGCCAGGTGCTCGTCCAGCTTCCGCACGACGTCGGCGACGCCCTCGTCCTTGACCGCCACCGTCGGCACGATCGGCGGCTTCCAGCCCTCCGGCGCGGCCAGCGCGATCATGTTGCGCAGGTCGCGTACGGTCTGCTGGGCGCCGTCGCGGTCGGCCTTGTTGACCACGAAGACGTCCGCGATCTCCAGGATGCCGGCCTTGGCCGCCTGGATGGAGTCGCCCATTCCGGGCGAGACGAGCACGATGGTGGAGTCGGCGAGCGAGGCGATCTCCACCTCCGCCTGGCCGACGCCGACCGTCTCGACCAGGACCACGTCGCAGCCGGCCGCGTCGAGTACCCGGATCGCCTGGGGCGCCGCCCACGCCAGCCCGCCGAGATGGCCACGGCTGGCCATCGAGCGGATGAAGACGCCCGCGTCGGAGGCGTGGTCCTGCATGCGCACGCGGTCGCCGAGGAGCGCGCCTCCGGTGAACGGCGAGGAGGGGTCGACGGCGAGCACGCCGACCCGCAGATCCTGACGGCGGAACGCGCGTACGAGCGCGTTGGTGGAGGTCGACTTGCCGACCCCCGGCGCACCGGTCAGGCCGATCACGCGGGCCCGGCCCGCCAAGGGGTTCAACGCCGCCATGACCTCACGGAGCTGCGGCGAGGCGTTCTCGATCAGGGTGATGAGCCGCGCGACCGCGCGGGGCTCGCCCTTGCGCGCCCGCGCGACCAGGTCGTCGACGTCGGCCGTACGCGCCACCGGGTCAGACCTTGAGGATGAGGGCGTCGCCCTGACCGCCGCCGCCGCAGAGCCCGGCCGCGCCCACGCCGCCGCCGCGCCGGCGCAGCTCGTACGCCAGGTGCAGCACGATGCGAGCGCCGGACATGCCGATCGGGTGGCCGAGCGCGATCGCGCCGCCGTTGACGTTGACCTTGGTCTCGTCCACGCCGAGGTCGCGCATCGACTGGAGGCCGACCGAGGCGAACGCCTCGTTGATCTCGATGAGGTCCAGGTCGGCGACGTCGAGGCCCTCCTTGCCGAGCGCGTGCTTGATCGCGTTGCTCGGCTGGGACTGCAGGGAGTTGTCCGGGCCCGCGACGTTGCCGTGCGCGCCGATCTCGGCGAGCCAGGTGAGACCCAGCTCCTCGGCCTTGGTCTTGGACATGACGACGACCGCGCAGGCGCCGTCGGAGATCTGCGAGGAGGACCCGGCGGTGATCGTGCCGTCCTTGCTGAAGGCCGGCCGCAGCCGGCCGAGCGACTCGGCGGTCGTGTCGGCGCGCACCCCCTCATCCTGCTTGAACACGATCGGGTCGCCCTTGCGCTGCGGGATCTCGACCGGGACGATCTCGTCGTCGAACAGGCCGTTCTTGGCCGCGGCGGCGGCGCGCTGGTGCGAGCGGGCGGAGAACTCGTCCTGCTCCTCGCGGCTGATCCCGAGCTTGGCGTTGTAGCCCTCGGTCGACTCGCCCATCGAGACGCCGTCGAAGGCGTCGGTGAGCCCGTCGTGCGCGGTGGCGTCGAGCACCTCGATCGAGCCGTACTTGTACCCGTGCCGCGCCTTCGGGAGCAGGTGCGGCGCGTTGGTCATCGACTCCATGCCGCCCGCCACGACGACGTCGAACTCGCCCGCCCGGATGAGCTGGTCGGCGAGAGCGATGGCGTCAAGGCCCGACAGGCAGACCTTATTGATCGTCAGCGACGGGACATTCATCGGAATGCCGGCCTTTACCGCGGCCTGACGCGAGGGGATCTGACCGGCCCCCGCCTGGAGCACATGCCCCATGATCACGTAGTCGACCTGATCACCGGTGACGCCCGCGCGTTCGAGCGCAGCCTTGATCGCGAGCGCGCCGAGATCGACGGCGGCGAACCCCTTGAGGGAACCGAGCAGACGGCCGATGGGCGTGCGCGCCCCGGCGACGATGACGGATCCGGCCATGAATAGGACCTCCAGCACCCGGTCGGTACGACGTTTGCCAACATACCCACACGGGGACAGTGCACTTCCTGGGAGGCCAACGCCATGTTCACCGGACTCACGCGGATCGATCACGTCGGCATCGCCTGCCACGACCTGGAGGAGAAGATCGCTTTCTACGAGTCGACATTCGGCCTGGTCGTGGCCTCGCGCGAGGTCAACGAGGCGCAGGGCGTGAAAGAGGCCATGCTCCACGTCGCCGACGGCCCGGCCGGTTCCTCGTACGTCCAGCTCCTTGAACCGCTGGGCCCGGACACGCCGGTGGGCCGGTTCCTCGCCAAGCGCGGCGAAGGCGTGCACCATGTCGGCTACGGTGTGGACGACGTCGCGGCCGCGCTCGAGGCGATCGGGGCCAAGCACGTGCGCCTGCTCGATGAGCGTCCCCGCCATGGGTCGATGGGAGCCTCCATCGCGTTCCTGCATCCGAAGGATGTCGGAGGGGTGCTGACCGAGCTGGTACAGGCGGCGAAAGATCCTCTCCAGGGTCGACACAACGCCTGACTACTCATAACAACCAAGACATTTCACCCAGGGCGTCAAGTTGAGCCCCCAACACGGCAGTGTCCGGAGTACTCTGCTGTCGCGGAAGTGGTCCAGCGCGTGCAATACCCCGTAACACGCAGTATTCGCGCGGCCATGATCCGATATCTCCACCCACCGGTAGCCGTCTCGTCACAGCAGGATTGAGCCTCATGCAGTCCGACATCGACGCCCAGCTCAGCAACTTCTTCGAAGACACGCCCCCACGCGAGTTCGACGTGGTGCTACGCGGCTACGACCGGCACCAGGTCGAGGAGCACATCAAGCAGCTCGACAACGAGGTCCGCCAGAGCCGTGAGCAGGCCCAGGCGATGCAGCGCGAGCTGTCCGACGCGCATCGCCAGCTGCAGGAGCAGGAACGGCCCACCTACTCCGGCCTAGGCGCGCGCATCGAGCAGCTGCTCCGCCTCGCCGAGGAGCAGGCCACCGAGCTCGTGCAGGCTGCACGGTCCGAGGCCAACGAGATCAAGGCCGCGGCCAAGGTCGACGCGGCCGAGCTCCGCGCCACCGCCGAGAACGAGGCCGCCGAGCTCCGCGCCACCGCCCAGCGCGAGGGCGAGGACATGCGCAACATGGCCGAGCGCGAGGCCGAAGAGGTGCGCACGTCCGCCCGCCGCGGGGCCGACGAGCTGACCTCCACGACCGAGCGTGAGGTGGCCAAGCTGCGCGCCACCGCCGACCACGAGGTCGCCGAGAAGCGCGCCGCCGCCGAGCGTGAGATCGCCAAGCTCCGCACCACGACCGAGCGCGAGGTCGCCCAGCTGCGGGCGTCCACCAAGCGCGAGCGCGACGAGATCCTCACCACGGCCAAGCGCCAGGCCGACGAGATGCGGGCCCAGGCCCAGCGCATCCTCGAGGAGAGCGAGGCCCAGCGCGCCCAGGCCGAGGGCGAGTTCGAGATCCAGCTCGCGGCCCGCCGCGAGGAGGCCGAGCGCCAGGACAACGAGCGTCACGCCGCCGCGCAGAGCGCGACGCAGAAGCTCGTCGCCGAGGCCGAGCAGCGTGCCGCCTCCGCCGAGCAGCGCGCCACCAAGGCGACCCAGCAGGCCGAGCAGACCCGCCGCGAGGCCGACAACCACGCCAAGCAGCTGGTCGCCAACGCCCGCAAGAACTCCGACTCGGTCATCGCCGAGGCGAAGGCCCAGGCCGAGCAGCTCCTCTCGGACACCAAGTCCGAGGCCGAGAAGATGCGCACCACCGCTCAGCGCCAGGTCGACGAGCTCACTCGCCAGCGCGACAGCATCACCAGCCACCTCAACCAGCTGCGCCAGCTCATCGGCGGCGTCGCCACCCCGGGTGGCGACGAGGCCATCGCCGCGCCGCCGGAGAAGCCCGCGCTCGCCGCTGCCGACCCGAAGCCGGCCGCGCAGCCGAAGGCGCAGCAGCCCTCCCAGCAGCGCAAGAAGGACGACGAGGACGACTGGTGGCAGGAGTGACCATCAGCGCCCGCACCGAATAAAGCGGCGAATCCCGCAACACAGCGCGAGACGGCGGAAAGCCTAGAGGAGATTTCCTCTAGGCTTTTTGCCGTAATTTGGGGCACTTCACGGGAGGTGAAGGGTGCCTGAGGAGCTCTCTGAGAGCGACCGGCGCGCGGACCGGGGCCTGCTGGCCCGGGATCGCCGCCGTGCCAAGAAGTCGGCCGACCAGGACGGGGCCGACTCCGATACGGCCGATGCCGGAGCGTCGGAGACGGG
Organism: Actinoallomurus iriomotensis; assembly: GCF_030269445.1. GTDB lineage: Bacteria > Actinomycetota > Actinomycetes > Streptosporangiales > Streptosporangiaceae > Actinoallomurus > Actinoallomurus iriomotensis. The sequence continues at coordinate 163,385 of NZ_BSTJ01000007.1, read as the reverse complement.
CGAAGCGGGGAACGGGGCCGCATCCGGTGGATCGCAAGCAGATCCGAACGAGTCGGGTGCCGCGAAGACGGATCTTGTGAACCTCCGCCTATGGGCCCACCACCTGCGGAAGCGAGTCCCGTGGGAGCTCCGGCGCAAGGACTCTGACACGGTGGTCGACGGAGCGACGGCGGGCGCGAAGTCCGACGGCCCGGCCGCCGCCACGGCGGCCGAGGGAGCCGAGGACACCGCCGCTACATCCGGCGAAGCCACCAGGAGCACGGCCACCGCGGAAGCCGCCGAAGACACGGCCGACGAGGTCTCCGAAGAAGGCGGCGGGGGGCTCATACGGCGGCGCGGCCGGGTCGCCCAGGCGGATCCGGTCACCGACGTGAAGGCCCGGGAGCGCGAGGCGGGCGTGGACGAGTTGTTCCCGTTCGGGCGGCCCGGCCGGCCGCTCACCCGCAACCATCCGTTCGTCTTCGGCTTCTACGGCGCGCTCGGCGTGCTCGCCGCGTACATGCTGGTCCAGGCGTTCACCAACGCCCGCTCGGTCATCATCCTGATCGTCGTCGCGCTGTTCCTGGCCGTCGGCCTCAACCCGGGAGTCGAGGCGCTCGAACGCATCGGCGTCTCACGGCGGTGGTCGGTGCTGCTGGTGTTCCTGGCGCTGGTGGGATTCTTCGTCGGGTTCGGATTCGCCATCGTGCCGCCGCTGTCGGAGCAGACGACCGCGATCATTCACAATCTCACCAGCGGCCACGGCTACCTCGAACAGCTGCAGAACAACCCGAAACTTCAGGACCTGGACAAGCGCTACCACCTGCTGGAGAAGGCCAGGTCGGCGCTGGAGAGCAAGGACCTGGGCACCCGCGCCGCGAACGGCGTCGTCGGCGTCGGCCAGATCGTCGTCAGCGGCGTCTTCAGCGCGCTGACCGTACTGATCCTCACGCTGTACTTCCTGAGCTCGCTGCCGAGCATCACCGGCTTCATGTACCGGCTGGCACCGCGGTCGCGGCGGGCGCGGGTGGCGCTGCTCGGCGACGAGATCCTCGCCCGGATCGGTGGGTACGTCGCGGGCAACCTGCTCATCTCGCTCATCGCCGGCGTGACGTCGTACATCTTCCTGTTGATCGTCGGCGTGCCGTACGCGCTCGCGCTCGCGCTGCTCGTGGCGATCACCGACCTGATCCCGCTGGTCGGCGCGACGATCGGGGCAGTCTTCGTGACCGGCCTGTCGTTCTTCTCCGGGCTGTGGGTCGGCATCGCCACCGCGATCTACTTCGTGATCTACCAGCAGGTCGAGAACTACATCGTCCAGCCGAGGGTCATGAAGCGGTCCGTCGACGTACAGCCCGCGGTGACGATCATCGCCGCGCTGATCGGCGGCGCGCTGCTCGGCGTGATCGGCGCGCTCCTCGCGATCCCGGCCGCCGCGGCGGTGGCGCTGATCCTGCGCGAGGTCGTGATGCCACGTCAGGAGGAGTCCTAGGGCGCCGCACTGATCGACTCGGCGCCCCTCAGCGCACCGTACGGGTCAGGGCCGCGCCGAACTCGGTGACCGCGTCGTTAAACAGCTGTGGCTGCTCGACGGCGGTGAGGTGGCCTGACCCGGGGATCGTGATGAGCTCGGCGTCAGGCAGGGCATCGACCATGGTCCGGGCGTCGTCCTCGGTCATGAGGGCGTCCTCGGCGCCGTGCAGCACGAGGGTCGGCGTGCGGAACCCGGCGAGCGCGCCGACCGAGTCCGGGCGCGCGGCCATCGCGCGCTGCGCCCAGGCGGCGGCCGCCGGCGGCGTCGACTGCACCAGCCCGCGCACCCGGCCGTACACCAGGGCGCGGCTGCGCATCGTCGTCGGGCCGACCAGCCGCGGCAGCAGCTCCTCCAGGAGCACGTTGACGCTGCCCTCGGCCTCGATGCGTTCGGCGGTCCGGATGCGGGCCGCACGCGCGGCCTGGGCGTCCTCCGTGGCCTTCGTGTCGGCGAGGATGACGCCGAGGAGGCGGTCCGGATGCCGCCGGCCGAACGCCAGCGTCACGTACCCGCCCATCGACAGGCCGCCGACGATCGCGCGATCGATGTTCTTGGCGTCGAGCAGGGCCGCGACGTCGTCGGCCATGACGTCGATGGAGGGATCATCGCCACCGAGGGACGAACCACCGAATCCGCGCAGGTCAGGGGTGAGCACCCGGAATCGCGCCGCCAGGCCCTCCCGCTGCGCCAGCCACATGGCCGACGACAGCGGAAACGCGTGCAACAGCACCAACGGCGTCCCGCCACCGATGTCGCGGGTGTACAACTGCACGGTGCCCCTCCCCGTTCCGCAACGGACCCCATCGGGGCCGGCCGGCGAGTCCGCTCGGCGCGGACGGCCCGCCCCGGTCCGGCGCACGCCGGACCCCGCTCATCGTCACTCCTGATTCCCGTCCTGCCGAGAACCGTGGCCGTGATCGGTCTTCGACGTTTAGGGCGAACGGCCGGGCACCGTGGCCGGGGCTCTGGGGCGGTGGAGCCTAGAGGACCTCGGTGGGCAGCGGGTACGCCTCCGGCGCCACGTGTTTCACGATCTCGTTCAGCACGATTCGGACGTACGGCTCACCGACCCACAGGTGTTTGGCGCCGTCGACGCCCACCACCTCCGCCTGGGGCACCCGCTTGAACCTCTCCCGCGCCTCCGGCGGCCGCAGGTAGTCGTCGCGCTCGGGCACCAGCGCGACCAGCGGACGGCCGAACTCCGCCCACGCGTCCAGGTCGGCGTCGGTGGCGCGGTGCAGCGGCGGCGACAGCAGGATCGCCCCCTCCACCAGCGGGTCACGCCCCCACCGCAGCGCCAGCTCGGTGCCGAACGACCAGCCGAGGAGCCAGGTGCGCGGCAGGTCGTGGTACTCCGCCCACTCCAGGGCCGCCGCGACGTCGTACCGCTCGGCCTCGCCCTCGCCGAACTCACCCTCGCTCGTCCCGCGATCGCTGCTCGTCCCGCGCGTGTTGAACCGCAGGACGGCCAGACCGGCGAGCGCGGGCAGCCGGTACGACGCCTTGCGCAGCACGTGGCTGTCCATCATGCCCTCGGCCGTGGGCAGCGGGTGCAGGCACACGAGCGTCGCGACGGGCGGCCGGTCCTCCGGCACCGCGAGCTCGCCGACGAGCTTCAGGCCGTCGGCGGTCTGCAGTTCGATGTCCGTACGGCGCGCGGGCAGCACCGTGCTCGCCCGGATCTCCGCCATCGCAGTCCTTTCAGTAGCGCGGGCCGCGGCGGGACCGCTGGATCTTGGGCGCGCGGTGCAGCCGGTGTTCCCAGCAGGGCCGGTGCCAGTGGCGCCGGTCCTCCGGACCGCCGCCCTCGGCCGGCCACGCGACGACGTGCCCGACGCCCGGGGGGATCTCCTGGTCGCACCCGGGGCAGCGGTAGGTCTTCGCGGCGCCGGCCGCGGGCCGGACGATCCAGTCACCGTCGGGCCCCTCTTCGATCCGCTGCGGACCGCCGAACGCACCCTGCCCGGTTTCCCGGGGCATGTCGCGCGTGCGGCGGTTTTTGCGCGGACTCATGCCGATCAGGGTACGGGCTGAGCCGGACACACCCGTCAGCGGAAGGTGGCCCCGGCGGTACGGAGCCGGTCCAGCAGCGGGGCGGGCGCGAACGCGGGATCGCGGTACTCCGTGTACAGCGCGCGCAGCACCTCCACGGCGCGGTCGAGCCCGATGCGGTCGAGGTCGGCGATCGGGCCGATCGGGTACCCGCAGCCGTGCGTCATCGCCGCGTCGATCGCGTCCGCGTCGGCGTACCCGGACTCGAGCATCCGCACGGCGTCGTTGAGGTACGGCACGCGCAGCGCGTCGACGATGAAGCCGGCCCGGTCCGCGGAGCGTACGGGACGCTTGCCGAGCCGGGTGAGGTACGCGGCGGCCCGCTCGGCGATCTCCGGGTCGGTCACGACGGTGCTCACCAGCTCGGCGAGCCCGCCCTCGGGGTCCGGCAGGTGCAGGCCCACGACGTCCTGCGGCCGGTCGGTGGCCATGGCCAGCTCGATGACCGGCACGGTGGCGCCGGTGGTGGCCAGCACCGCGCCCTTCCGCGCCACGTCGTCGACGGCGGCGAGCAGCGACCGCTTGACCGCGACGTCCTCGGCCACGGCCTCGACGATCAGGTCGCGGTCGGCGAGCAGGGACAGGTCGGTGCCGCCGGTGACGCCTTCGCCGACGGCGTCGCGTACGGCGCGCGCCTTGTCGTCGTCGCCCGCGACGAAGCGGACGTCCGCCCCGGCGCGCTCGGCCGCCTGGATGACGGCGACGGCGAGCGGCCCGGACCCGGCGACGCCGACGCTGGGCGCGGCCCCCGGCTCCGTGCCGGGCTCCGCGACCTGCTCCGGCCCGTCGTACGTGTAGAAGCCGCGGCCGGTCTTGCGGCCGAGCAGGCCGGCGGTGACGAGCCGCCGCAGGATCGGCGCGGGCGCGTGCCGCCGGTCGCGGGTCTCCCGGTAGATCGCCTCGCAGACCTCCAGCGACACGTCGAGGCCGATGAGGTCCATGAGCGTGAGCGGGCCCATCGGCAGGCCCGTGCTCGTCATCGCCGCGTCGAGGTCCTCACGCGTGGCGTACCCGGCCTCGTACATCCCGGCGGCCTGGTTGAGGTAGCCGAAGAGCAGCCGGTTCGCGATGAACCCGGCCCGGTCGCCGACGGTGACGGCGACCTTGCCGAGGCTCCCGACCAGCTCCTCCACGGCCGTGAGCGCCTCGGGCCGGGTGAGGACGGTGTGGATCACCTCGACCAGCTTCATGACCGGCGCGGGGTTGAAGAAGTGCACGCCGACGATCTGCTCCGGTCGGCCGGTGGCCGCCGCGATCTCGGTGACCGACAGCGAGGAGGTGTTGGTGGCGAGTACGGCGTCGGGGCGGCACACCGTGTCCAGCTCCTCGAACACCCGGCGCTTCAGGTCCAGCCGCTCGGGCACCGCCTCGATCACCAGGTCGCACTCGGCGAGCCCGGCGAAGGAGGTGCCGAGCTCGATCCGGCCGAGGATCGCCGCCTTGTCCTCCTCCGACAGCCGGCCGCGGCGTACGGCACGGCCCGTCGACCTCTCCAGGTTGTCCCGGCCACGCTGGAGCGCGTCGTTGTTCACCTCGACGCCGACGACGGAGTGGCCGCCGCGCGCCAGCACCTCGGCGATGCCCGCGCCCATCGTGCCCAGCCCGACGACTCCGACCCTGCTCACCGCTGCACTCATGCTCCGCAGTTTTCCAGACCGGCGCGATGCCGCCCATGACCGAGCGCAGCGAGGGAATCAAAAAGCGCGGTCCCGTGGTCACACCTTCCGACGAAGGAGGGCCCATGACCGAGCGCAGCGAGGGAATCAAAAAGCGCGGTCCCGTGGTCACACCTTCCGACGAAGGAGGGCCCATGACCGAGCGCAGCGAGGGAATCAAAAAGCGCGGTCCCGTGGTCACACCTTCC
>NZ_BSTJ01000007.1:0-157857 GCF_030269445.1 Actinoallomurus iriomotensis | reverse complement strand
GGACGAAGGAGGGCCCATGACCGGCGCCCGCCTGTATCGGGGGCCGGATTGTCCGAGGGGCCTGAGGGGCGGGCGCCGGGCGGCTAAGGTGGGCGACCGTGCGTCTCGTCATCGCCCGGTGCAGTGTCGACTATGCCGGCAAGCTCACCGCCCACCTGCCCATGGCCCCTCGGCTGATCCTCATCAAGGCCGACGGATCCGTCTCGGTCCACGCCGACGACCGGGCGTACAAGCCGCTCAACTGGATGAACCCGCCCTGCGCCCTCAAGGAGGAAGAGGGCAAGTGGACGGTCACGCACGGCAAGTCCGGTGAGCAGCTCATCCTGACGATCGAGGAGATCCTGCACGACACCAGCCACGAGCTGGGCATCGACCCGGGGCTGCAGAAGGACGGCGTGGAGGCCCACCTGCAGGAGCTGCTCGCCGAGCACATCACGACGCTGGGCGACGGCTGGAAGCTGATCCGCCGGGAGTACCCGACCGCGATCGGCCCGGTCGACATCCTCTGCCGCGACGAGGCGAACGCCACGGTCGCCATCGAGATCAAGCGGCGCGGCGAGATCGACGGCGTCGAGCAGCTGACCCGCTACCTGGAGCTGCTCAACCGCGACCCGCTCCTGGCCCCGGTCCGCGGCGTGTTCGCCGCCCAGGAGATCAAGCCGCAGGCGCGCGTGCTGGCCGCGGACCGCGGCATCGGCTGCGTGACGCTCGACTACGACGCCCTGCGCGGCATCGAGCGCGACGACACGCTGTTCTGAGCCGGCGTCGGTCAGTCTCCGACAAAAAGATCAGCGTGCTGGGTCTCGGCACGATGGGCACCGCGATCGCTCGCGCATGGCACGCCGCCGGATACCAGGTGACCGGCTGGAACCGCACCGCGAGCCGAGCCGCGCCTCTCGCCGCCGAAGGCGCGAAGGTCGCCGCGACGGCTCGTGAGGCGCTGGCCGCGAGCGACCTCGTGGTCGCCTGCCTCCTCGACGGCGCCTCCGTCGGCACGGCCCTCACCGACGCCGACCTGGCCGGAAAGGACCTGGTCAACATCACCACCAGCACCCCGGGTACGGCGCGGGACCGCGCCGAGTGGGCGGCCGGACGCGGCGCCCGCTACCTGGCCGGCGGGATCATGGCCGTCCCCCCGATGATCGGTGCCCCGGAATCCGGCGCCTACGTCTTCTACAGCGGTTCGCCGGAGCTGTTCGCGGACCGTCACGACGCGCTGGCCGTCCCGGCGGCCACCCGGTACGTCAGCGCGGACCCCGGCGCGGCCGCCCTCCACGACGTGGCGCTGCTGAGCGCGATGACCGGCATGTTCGCCGGGGTGTCACACGCCTTCGCGCTCATGCGCGGGACGCGGGTCGCGCCCAAGGAGTTCGCGGCCCTTCTCGTCGAATGGCTCACCGCCATGGCCGGCCACGCGAACGGGGTCGCCGTGCACCTGGAGACCGGCGACTACCCCCTGGGGTCACCTCGAACCTCGCCATGATGGTGCGGGCCAACGAGACGCTGCTTCGCACCGCCGAGGAACGGGGCGTCAGCCCGGAGCTGCTCAGGCCGTTCCTGACGCTGATGGAGCGCCGCCTCGCCGACGGGCACGGTGACGAGGGCACCACGGGCGTGGTCGACCTGCTGCTGCGCTGAGCCGTCCCCCGGATCCCGGCTCCGGTCTAGGCGGTGAGGTCGGCCGCGTGGTCGCGGGCCCACTGGGCGAACGTACGGGCGGGCCGGCCGGTGACCGCCTCGGCGGTCGGCATCGGGGGGTACTCGGAGGCGTCGCCGCGCGGTGCCGCGTCCGGTTCGACCTCCTGGCCTTCGTAGTCGGTGAAGCCGAGCAGGAAGTCGGCGTTCGCCGCGGCGAACCCGCCCATGGCCCGGTAGAGCTCCCGCGCCTCCTCCCGGCCGATCCGGTCGAGACGGACGTCGCGGCCCACGGCGGCGGCGATGGCGGCGACCTGCTCCCGCCGGGTGATCCACTCCGGCCCCAGGACGGTGTACGCCGCGCCGGCGTGGCCGTCGTGGAGCAGCGCGCACACGGCGACGTCGGCGACGTCCCGCTCGTGCACGGGGATCCCGCCCTGCTCGGGGAGCGGGTCGCGCACGACGTTCTCCGCGCGGATCGACTCGCCCCACAGCCAGAGCCGGTTCAGCATGAACTCACCGGCGCGCACGTGGGTCCACTCCAGCCCCGACTCCTCCACGGCCCGCTCCACCGGCAGGTGGAAGCCCGTGTCCAGGCCGGCGGTCACGGCTCCCGAGGACAGCACCACGATCCGCCGTACTCCCGCGCGTTTCGCCCGGTCGACCACGTCCTGGGCGGTCTCGGGGTGCGGGAACAGGTACAGGCGCTCGACACCGGTCAGCGGCCCGGCCAGCGTCGCCGGGTCGGCGAGGTCTCCGTACCGGGCCTCCACGCCCTCGGGGAACCGGGCCTCGTCCGGGCGGCGGGTGATCACTCGCACCCGCTCCCCGGCCTCCACGAGCCGCTCGACCACGATCCGCCCGATGTTCCCGGTGCCGCCGGTGACCAGGATCGTCATGACCCCTCCTCATTCTCGTATGACCTACGGGAATATTAACCGTACGGCATACGAGAAATTAGGATCAAGTCATGACGGTGGAACACAGCGGCGGCGGTGACCCGGAGCGGACGCTGGCGCTGCTGTGGCGCGACCGCGCCGCCGGGCGGACGGACGGCAGGCCGCCCCGCGGACGCCGGCCCAAGCTGACGGTCGACCAGATCGTCCGCGCCGCGCTGGCGGTGGCGGACCGCGAGGGCCTGGCGTCCATGTCGATGGTCCGGGTCGCGGACGAGGCCGGCGCCGGCACGATGTCGCTCTACACGTACGTGCCGGGCAAGGCGGAGCTGATCGACCTGATGGTCGACGCGGTGCTCACCGAGCGCGACCTGCCCGGCCCGGGCGATCAGCGGCCCGAGGGGTGGCTGGAGCAGATCGAGCTGTACGCGGAGCGCACCCGCGCGGCGTACCGCCGTCACCCCTGGCTGCGGGAGATCTCCACGGTGCGGCCTCCGCTCGGCCCCGGCCTGATGGCCCAGCAGGAGTACCTCCTGTCCGCGCTGTCCGGGATCGGCCTGTCACCCCGGCAGATCACGGCGGCGGCCGGAACGATCGTCACCTTCGTCCACGCGGCCGCGGCGGCCGAGGCGGAGTACGAGCAGTTGGAGCGGACGGGCGAGTCGGCGGCCGACTGGTGGGCGGCGCGCGGGTCGTTCTGGGAGGACTATTTCGACGTGACCCGGCATCCGACGATCGCGAGGCTCTGGCGCGAGGGCGGCTTCGACGCGGGCACCAAGGGCGCGAACGCCGAGGCGTACGAGTTCGGCCTCCGGCGGCTGCTGTCCGGCATCCAGGCGGCCGTGGAGCAGGCCCGCGACGAGCCCGCCCGCCCCTGACGGCGGAATACCTGCCGTCAGCTGTCAGGAATCTCCAGCAGGATCGTCACCTATGACAAAGCACGCAGCGGGAACCTTCGTCCTCGACGCCTTCGACGCCGGCGAGCCGTACGACGTCCACCAGGAGACCAAGATCGCCCGGGTGCACGTCGAGAAGACCTTCAGCGGCGATCTCACCGGCACCAGCACGGCCGAACTACTCACGGTGGCCACGGGAGAGACTCCGCGGGCGTACGTGGCGATCGAGCGGTTCGAGGGCACGCTGGACGGGCGCAAGGGAGGATTCGTCCTCCAGCACAACGCCGGCGGCGAGAACGGCGAACCCTGGCTCTCCTGGAAGATCACCGAAGGCACGGGCACCGGCGACCTGGCGGGCATCACGGGCGAGGGCCGAATCGTCATCGGCCCGGACGGCGGCCACTCCTACACCCTCGACTACAAAATCGCCTGAGCCCAGCGGACAACCCGCCCCGCCCGGGACACGCCCCGCCCGGGACACGCCCCGCCCGGGACACGGCCCGCCCGGGACACGGCCCGCCCGGGACACGGCCCGCCCGGGACACGGCCCGCCCGGGACACGCCCCGCCCGCCCTGGGGCTCCAGCCCACTTCCATTGTCCAGTGCTCGGGCTCGCCGTAGGAAGGTGGCGGGGCCACCTGTGGAAAACCTCTGGCGTGCGTACGGCCGGGTAACCTGCGGGGCATGCCGCAGGCTTCCCAGGTCCGTCAACGGATCGTGAACGCCGCCGAGGAGTGCTTCGCGCGGTACGGCGTCGCCAAGACCACGGTCGAGGACATCGCGGCGTCCGCCGGGCTCTCCCGGGCCACCGTCTACCGCAGCTTCGCCGGTGGGCGGGACGAGGTGATCCTGGCCGTCGTCCTGCGTGACCTGCGGCGTTTCCTCGACCGGCTGTCGGAGCGGCTGCGGCATGAGCGGTCGGTGCCGGACGCGATCGTCGAAGGCGTCGTGGACGCCGTCGCGTTCATCCGCGGGGAGCCGCACGTCGCCGCGCTGCTGGCGCCCGACGCGGCCGGGCACACGCAGGCCGCGGTCGTCGGCGGCGCCGAGCGGCTGCTGCACCTGTGCTCCGACTACGTACGGCCGCACTTCGACGCCGCTCAGCGGGCGGGAACCCTCCGGGCGGACATCACCGTTGAAGGAGCGGTGGAGTTCCTTTTCCGCATCATCTCCTCGATGATCGTCATGCCGCGCGAGGATGAGCCGCGCGAGTTCCTCCGCACCTACGTCGTGCCCGCCCTGGCAGAGAGCAGCTGAAGAGTTCACCGATGAGCAACGTCACCGCCCTGCGGTCCTCCGTGCGGCCCAGCCCCATCTTCCTGTTCGTCGTCGGCCTGTTCGCCCTGTCCGGCCTGGCCACCTGGCGGTACGGCACGGACGTGGGGCACGCGGCCCGGTTCCTGCTGTTCGTCTTCGTGGTGTCCGGCTGGATCGTGTCCCTGTGCCTGCACGAGTTCGGGCACGCGTTCTTCGCCTGGCGTTCGGGCGACCGCAGCATGGCCACCAAGGGTTATCTCACGCTCAACCCGCTGAAGTACACGGACATGGCGCTGAGCTTCCTGCTGCCGGTGCTGTTCCTGCTGCTCGGCGGCATCGGCCTGCCCGGCGGCGCGGTCTACATCGACCGGGGGGCGATCCGGGGCCGGCTGCGGCACAGCCTGATCTCGGCGGCCGGCCCGCTCGCCAACCTCGCCTTCGCGATCGTCCTCGGCGTCGTGCTGACACAGCTCGCGACGAGCCTGGACCACGCCCTGTTCTGGAGCGGTCTGGCGTTCCTGGCGTTCTTGCAGGTCACCGCCGCGGTGCTCAATCTCCTGCCGGTGCCGGGCCTGGACGGCTTCGGCATCGTCGAGCCGTACCTGCCGCGCAGCTGGGTGGCCCAGGCGAACCGCGTCGGCGGCTACGCGTTCATCGCCCTGATGGCGCTGCTGTGGATCGGCCCGGTGAACCGCGCGTTCTTCTCGGTCATCTACCACCTGACCGACCTGTTCGGCATCAACTCCGACCTCACCACGGTCGGCCACGCGCTGTTCCAGTTCTGGCAGAAGGTCGGGCTGGGCTGAGGTGTCCGTCGTTCGGTGGACACCGGAATGACCGGTTCGCCGATCGCGTGAGGCGCCGGCCGCCGCGACGCTGGCGGTATGGACGAAACGGCGGTGCGCATCCGCGGTCTGCGCAAACGGTACGGCGACGTCGACGCGGTGGACGGCGTCGACCTGGACATTCCCCGGGGTGAGGTGTTCGCCCTGCTCGGACCGAACGGGGCGGGCAAGAGTACGACGGTCGAGATCCTCGAGGGACACCGGCGGCGGACCGGCGGCGAGGTCGCGGTGCTCGGCGCCGACCCCGGGCGGCCGACGCGGCGCTGGCGGGCCCGCATCGGCATCGTGTCGCAGACCTCGGAGGAGCGGCCCCAGCTCACCGTACGGGAGACGGTGCGGCACTACGCCGGCTACTACCCGGCCCCACGCGATCCCGACGAGGTGATCGAGGCGGTCGGGCTGACCGAGAAGGCCGGCGCGCGCCTGGCGCGGCTGTCCGGCGGACAGCGGCGGCGCGTCGACGTCGCGCTCGGCATCGTCGGCGACCCCGAGCTGCTCTTCCTGGACGAGCCGACGACCGGCTTCGACCCGGACGCGCGCCGGCAGTTCTGGAAGCTGATCGAGAGCCTCGCCGGAGACGGCACGACGATCCTGCTGACGACCCACTACCTGGACGAGGCCGAGGCCCTCGCGGACCGGGTCGGCGTGATCGCGCGCGGACGGCTCGTCGAGGTCGGCACGCCGCGGGAGCTGGGCGGCCGTGCCACCGCGAAGGCGCACGTGAGCTGGACGGGCCCCGAGGGTCCGCGGACGCTCGAGACCCACTCCCCCACCCAGGTCGTGGCCGAGCTGAGCCAGAAGTTCGACGGCGAGGTCCCGGAGCTGACGGTCACCCGGCCCACCCTGGAGGACACCTACCTCACCATGATCGGAGCGGCGCGATGACCGCCCAGGCGATGCCGTCCACCCTGCGGATCGGGCTCTCGCGCGGCGCACTGGAGCTGAGGACCTTCATGCGCGACCGGGAGGCGGCGGCCTTCACCTTCGCGATGCCGATCGTCCTCATGCTCATCTTCGGCACCATCTTCAAGGGCGAGATCAAGGGCACGGGCGTGGACTTCCGGCAGTACTTCGCCGCCGGCATCATCGCGAGCGGGATCGCCTCGACCACGTTCATCAGCCTCGGCGTCGGCATCGCGCAGGAGCGGGACGACGGCACGCTCAAACGCCTGTACGGCATGCCGATGCCGCCGGCCGCGTACTTCATCGGCAAGACGATCACGGCGCTGGTGCTGTCGGTGGCCGAGACGGTGGTCCTCTTCCTGCTCGGCCACGTGATGTTCGGGCTGAACCCGCCGGGCACGCCCGAGCGCTGGTTCACCTTCGTCTGGGTGTTCGTGGCGGGCGTGACCGTCTGCACCCTGCTCGGCATCGCGGTGAGCAGCGTGCCGCGCTCGGGCCGGGGCGCGGCGGCGGTGCTCAACGTGCCGTACCTCGTGCTGCAGTTCATCTCCGGCGTGTACTTCACCTTCACCGAACTGCCGAAGGGCGTGCAGGACGCCGGCGCGGTGTTCCCGCTGAAGTGGATCTGCCAGGGCCTGCGGTCGGCGCTGCTGCCCGACACCCTGCTGCCGGTCGAGCCCGCGCACGCGTGGGAGCACGGCAGAATCGCACTGGTGCTGGCGGCCTGGGCTGTAGCAGGCTTCGCACTGTGCCTGACGACCTTCCGCTGGAAGCGACGCGACGACGGATGAGCGGCGAAGACGCGTGGGAGCTGGGACTCGGGCGGTGGGAGGCGTACTTCGCCCTGGTCCTGGCCTCCACGGTCCTCTATGTGACGACGGAGAACGGCTCGTGGCCGGACGGCCCGATCGCGGTCGCTCTCCTGTTCGCCATGGTCCCGTGGTACCTCTTCCTCGGCCGGCGGCTGCTCGGCGCGGAGCGGGGCGGGATGCTGCCGTACGTGTACGTCGCCGGGCTGGTCGTCCTGTCCTCCGCGGCGTCGTCGGCCGTGCCGGAGAGCGCGCTGATCCTGTTCGCGCTCTGCCCGCAGTGCTACATCATCGGCGAGTGGTGGCGCGCGAGCATCGCGGTGATGCTGCTCAACGCCGCTCCGGCCGTACGGTTCCTGCGGGACGTGCACAGCGGCGGCTCCTTCGCCTCGTTCCTGACCTGGACGGTCGTCAGCATCACCTTCTCGGTGTTCTTCGGCCTCTGGGTGGAGCGCATCATCCGCCAGAGCACCGAACGCCGGGAGCTGATCGAGCAGCTGGAGGCGACCCGTACGGAGCTGGCCGAGGTGAGCCGGGAGGCCGGGGCCATGGCCGAGCGCGAACGCCTCGCCGCCGAGATCCATGACACGCTCGCGCAGGGCTTCACCAGCATCCTGATGCTGGTGCAGGCGGCCGAGCCGCGCATCGACTCCGACCCGGAAGAGGCGAGGCGGCAGCTCGGCCTGGCCGTCCGTACCGCGCGGGAGAACCTCGCCGAGGCCCGTGCCCTCGTGGCCGCGGTACCGCCCGCCGCCCTCGGCGACTCGTCGCTGGACGAGGCCGTACGCCGGCTGTCGGACCGCCTGGGAGAGGAACTGGACGTGGACACCGAGTGCGTCGTCTCCGGCGAGCCGCGCCGGCTGGCCGCCCGGACGGAGGTGGTCCTGCTGCGCGCCGCGCAGGAGGGCCTGGCGAACGTCCGCAAGCACGCCAAGGCCGGCCGCGTGGAGATCACGCTGCACTACGCCGAGACGGCGGTACGCCTGGAGGTCCGCGACGACGGCCGGGGCTTCGACCCGGCGACGGCGAGCGGCTTCGGCCTGCGCGGCATGCGGGACCGCGCCGGGCAGGTCGACGGCACCGTACGGATCGTCAGCCGGCCCGGCGAGGGCACCTCGATCAGCGTGGAGGTACCGGCGTGATCAGGATCCTGCTGGTGGACGACCACCCGGTCGTACGCGAGGGGCTGCGCGGCATGCTCGCGGCAGAGGACGACCTGGAGGTGGTGGCCGAAGCGGGCGGCGCCGCCGAGGCGGTCGCGGCGGTGCGCGCGCACGAGCCCGACGTGGTGCTGATGGACCTGCGCATGCCCGGCGGCGACGGGGTGGAGGCGACCTCGCGGGTGCTCGTCCAGCGTCCGGGGACGCGGGTCGTGGTGCTGACGACGTACGAGACCGACGCGGACATCCTGCGCGCCGTCGAGGCGGGCGCGGCGGGCTACCTGCTCAAGGACGCGTCGCGGACCGAGCTGGCCCAGGCGATCCGCGCGGCGATGCGGGGCGAGACCGTACTGGCGCCGTCGGTCGCGGCCAAGCTGGTGTCCCGGATGCGCTCGCCGGTGGAGCTGTCGCGGCGCGAGATCGAGGTGCTGCGGCTGGTCGCCCGCGGCCGCACCAACGCCGAGATCGGACGGGAACTGCTGATCAGCGAGGCGACGGTCAAGACCCATCTCCTGCGGACGTTCGGCAAGCTGGAGGTGTCCGACCGTACGGCCGCGGTCACCGCCGCGCTCGCACGCGGCATCCTGCCCCCGCCAGGCGGGTGAACGGCGACCGGCACGCCGGCCGCCGAGACGCTAACATCAGCCTTCGGATCGCGGCATTCACGGTTATGCGGACGGCGAGGTCATGACTGGAGAACAGCCCTTTCACGAGCTTTCGTCGGCCGACGTGATCGACACGCTGCCCGTCATCGTCGCCGTGGATGACGACGACGGCCACACGATGGGCCTGTTCTCCGGCGCGGACGGCGCGGCGGCGCTGCGGCAGATCCCGGTCGACGCGCTCAAGGAGAACCTCCGGCGCACCGTCGGCTCCCTGCGGGCCGTCTTCGACGAGCTGGCGGCCGAGGCGGGCGATCTGCCCCTCAAGGAGGCCCAGATCGGGCTGGAGGTCTCGGCCGAGGGCGGCGTCCAGCTCGTCGGCACCGCCAAGGTCGGCGCCAAGGCCGCGATCACTCTGGTCTTCGGCCGCTGAGACCGGCGCGATGGACCGGTTCCGCGCGCTGCTGCTGGGTGTCGCCGAGTACGACGACCAGGGCATCAAAGACCTCCCCTTCGTCACGGACGACCTGGTCAACGTGGCGATGGCGCTGGAGTCCCGCGGATTCTCCACCGACATCCCCGGCGACGGCGGCCGGCTGGGCCAGATCCGGATCAGGACCGAGGTCAGCCGTTTCCTGGCCACCGCCCGCGAGGGCGACACGCTCCTGGTCTACCTGAGCGGTCACGGCGCCCACGGCGACGGCGTCGACTACCTGCTCCCCAGCGACGCCGACCTGCGCTGGCTCCGGCTCGCCGACGTGGCCGTCCCCCTGACCGCGTGGGGATCCGCGATCGACGGCAGTCCCGCGGTCGGCATCGTCTTTCTCGTGGACGCCTGCCGGGAGGGTTTTCACGAGAACACCAAGTCGGTCGCGGCACGCACCGCGTGGGCCCCGGAGAAGATCGCGAGATCGGCCCGGCGGAGCGTCGCCTGGCTGTTCCCCTGCTCACCGGGCGAGGTCGCCCGGTACGTCCCGGACGAGCCGGAGGGCAAGCCGTTCAGCCTGTTCGCGCGCGCCGTCGAACGCACGGTCGCCGAAGGATCGACGTCCACCACCCTGGCGCGGTTCGCCGACGCGCTCGCCGACCACATGACCGCGCTCACCACCGAGCACCGCCTCCCGCCCCAGCGGATCCGGCTGGCCGGCGAGGCGGACCACGACGCGTTCGTACTGCTCCCCGGCCTGCCCTCCGCCGACCACGAGGCCGACGACTGGGTCGCGGCGGCGACCGCGCACGTCGCGTGGCAGAAGGCCGACGGCGCGCACGGGTACGAGTCGCTCCGCGACGACGTCATCGCGCTGGTGCGCACGCTGGCGGCCGAACGCCGGACGGCCGGGGCGCGGCTGACGGCCGACCCGTGGGACGACACGCGGTTCGCCCTGCGGATGACCGAGCGGATGAACTTCATCCTGGGCTCGCTGCTGACGGACCTGCGCCTGTCGGCGGCGGAGGCGGCCCTGCTCGTCGCCCTGCCGTTCGTCCATGACGCCCACTGGGCGCGGGTGGCGGCCGGCGCGAGCGCGGTGCGGCCCGCGGACCTGACGGACGGCGCCGCGCCGGTCCCGGAGCGGGAGGCGTTCGAGGCCTACGCGCGGAAGCATCCCCGCCTCCTGCGCCGCGCGGCCGGTGCCGCCCAGACCGGCGATCGGGAGGTGGCGGGCCAGATCGGCTGGTGGTTCCTGCACCGCTGGATCACCGGACGGGCCGACGCGCTCACGCCTCGGGCGGTCGGCGCGTCGCTCCCCGGAGGCGCGGCGGGCGGCCCCCTCGCCAAGGAGGTGCTGTCCGCCGACCGGCTCAGCGAGATGATCCGGATGCTGTACGCCGATCCGGGCTTCATCGCCCGCACGGACCGGCCGCAGGGGCTGTCCTCGACCCTCGTCATCGCCCCGGGCCGCATCGGCGAACAGCGGCTCCGCGAACGCATGGTGAGCTACCTGCTGGTCGTCGCGCACCGCCTGGCGATCGAGGTCACGCGCCTGCCCGCCGTGGTCATCGAGCACGCCGGAATCGCCCACCCGGTCGTACCCGCGGCCGTGAAGCAGGCGCTGGAGGAGGCGCGCTGGGAGCCCAGGGGCGCCGGGCGGGCGCTGCGGGCGGCCTGCCCGCATCCCGCGGTCGAGGTCGCGCTCAGAGAGCACGTCACCGCGCTGGAGCGGCTCCTCACCGACATCAAGAACTCCGACGACCCGTCCCTCCGAACCCTCGAAGGCCTGCCCGGCCACGTCGACGCCGCGCAGGTACGGGCGGCCGAGGTCGACGGGACGGCCGCCTACACCTCGGCCGGCATCCGGTTCCAGCTCGACGAGGAACGCGTGCAGGAACTCCTCATGGGCGAGCAGCTGTACGGCGACGTGAACCTGGCCATCCGGGAGATCTACCAGAACGCCCTCGACGCCTGCCGCTACCGGCAGGCGCGCACCGAGTACCTGGGGCGCACCGGAACGGACCTGCCCGAGTGGACGCCGCGCATCCGGTTCACCCAGGGCATCGACGACCAGGGCCGCCCGTACATCGACTGCGAGGACAACGGCATCGGCATGGAGGTCCGCGAACTCCGCGACGTCTTCGCGCAGGCGGGCGGCAGGTTCGCCGAGCTTCCGGAGTTCATCGAGGAGCAGGCGGAGTGGGAGGCGCTGGAGGATCCGGTGCGGCTCTACCCGAACAGCCAGTTCGGGATCGGGGTGCTGAGCTACTTCATGCTCGCCGACGAGATCACGGTGACCACCTGCCGCCTCGGCCGGGACGGCACCCCGGGCCGCCGCCTGCGGGTCTCCATCGCCGGACCGGGCACTCTCTTCCACATCCAGTCCCACGGCCCGGGCACGGACGCCGGCACCGTCGTACGGCTCCACCTCCGCACCACCGGCGACCAGAGCCCCGTGTCATGCACCGTGATCCTGAGCCAGGTGCTCCGCTACTCGGAGTTCCGGACGGACGCGGCGGATGGAGCGTTCGTCGAGCGGTGGGAACCCCGCCGGCTGCGGGACTCACGTGACGACGCGCTCCATCCCGTGGAGGGCACGTCCGTGTGGTGGTGCGACGGCCAGGGCGCCGTGCTGGCCGACGGGCTGAACACGCTCGAGGACTGCTTCGGTGTCATCGTCAACCTGACCGGCGAGAACACTCCGCAGCTCTCGGTCGACCGCACGCGGCTCCTCGAATCCGCGCGGAACCGGAAGATCCTCACCCGCGTGTTGTCAGGCGCGGTCCACGTCTTCGCGGAGCCCGACCGCGCCTTCCCCACCTTCGACTGGCTCTGCGAGTTCGCGGAAGAGCAGCCGGTCGTCGCCGACCTGGCCTTTCACACGATCGTCGAGTCCGGGCGCGCGCTCACCCCGTGCGGCTGGGACCTGGACACCACCGCACTCGGGTTGTTCGCTCCCGATCGGCACCTCATGCGGCCGCACCGCTCCTATCGCAGGCCGGAGTACGCCCTTCGCAGCCAGGCCCGACGCCGCGAGACGCGGGGCGCGGAGCCCCTGCCGGACCACCTGGTCGCGTGGCGGGTGGCGGCCATCGAGTCGGCGCGTGGCACCCGACCCTCCGCGCCGGGCGTACGGGCGCGCCCCTCGGACGCGAACATCCTGGACACCGAGCCGCGACAGGGCTACCTCGCGCATGGGCGGGAACACTGCTGGCTGCCCGTCGACGCCCCCGTTCCCACCCATCACATCGTCACGGCGGCGGCGCACACCGGGTACTCCATCGGCGAGGTGGCACGTCGTCTCGGCGAACTGGGATACGACGTCCCCGCCATCGCCGACTCCATGGGAGACGCCGAGCCGGCCGATCTCATCCTGCTCAGCCGCGACCTCGACGGCGTCTGGCCATGGCTACGCACCCACGACGGCGACGCGACCCCGATTCCCGTCGACATCGGACACATCATCGCCGCCGCCGCACAACTGGGCCGGCCGATCAGCCAGGTCACCGACCGGCTGGAGGCCTTCGGATTCACCATGCCGGCCGAGCCGCCGGGCACCGACAACGCCGAACCGGCGGACCGCATCCTGCTCAGCAGGCATCTGGAGGGCGGGGCTCCCTGGCTGAGGCGGTACGACGAAGCGGGCCGGCCGATCCAGGTACCCGCGGGTCACGTCATCGCCGCCGCGGCACAGCTGAACCGCGACGTCGGCCGCGTCGCCGCGCGTCTGGCGGAGTTCGGCTTCACCGTCCCCGACGACCTGGTGGACGGCGGACCGGTCCCACCGGAGGATCGCCGGTTGATCAGCCAGAGCCTGGACGGGCGCCCCCCGATGCGGTCCGGGACGGCGATCGTCCCGATCGGGCACGTGATCCTCGCCTCGCAACGGCTCGGGCTGAGCGTCGGCGAGGTGGCCCGGCGCCTGACCGGACTCGGATTCGACGTCCCGGAGTCGCTCGACCAGGCGAGCGTGCCCGACCTCGCGATCGTCAGCGTGAACTGTGACGGCGAGGCGCCCTGGCTGTCCATGGAGCACCGGGTCCTCTCCTGGCAGGTGATCGAAGCGGCCAGGAGTACCGAACGTCCGGTGGGCGAGGTCGCGGGACGTCTCGCGGAGCTGGGAGTCCACGTCGCCGCCGGGCTGCCGGACGCCGGAGAAACCCAGCCGGGAGACCACCTCATCGTCACCCGGAATCTGACGGGAGACGGCCCGGTTCTGCGCCAGTGGGACGACGACGGTGTCCCCATTCCCGTCTCCGCTGGCCATGCCGTCGCCGCGGCCGAGCGGCTGGAATGTTCCATCGGAGCGGCCGCGCGCCGGCTCGCCCAGCTCGGGTACCTGGTGCCGCCGCACCTGCTCGACCTCGGCGCGCTGCGACCCGGTGACCGCGTGCTCATCAGCCGGGACCTGACCGGTGAATGGCCCTGGCTCCCCGACGAGGTCGTCCCGGTGGGCCATCTGGTCACGGCCGCTGAGCGGTCGCGCCGGACGACGGCGGAGGTGGCCTTCCGTCTCGAGGAGCTCGGCTTCGCGCTTCCGCCTCTTCCGGGGAGACGGGTCGACACGAACGACCTCATCCTGATCAGCCGCGAACTCGCCGTTCTGCCGTCGCCCGACGCGCTCCACTCACGCCGTAACAGCGACTGCGGCTGGTGGCTGCGCCAGGAGGCGTCGGTACCGCTCTGGAACCTGGTCGCCGGCGCCGCCCAGACGAACCTCCCCATCCCGGATATCCGGGATCGTCTGCGGTCGCTCGGCTTCGATGTTCCGGAGACGCCCTTCCCCGAGGACGTGTGGTCCTTTCCCGGCGGCTAGCTCTGGTGGCCGTACTCGGGGTAGCCGTAGCCGACGACGTTGTCGGTGCTCCGGGTGCGGATCTTCACGGCGTCGTCCGTGTTGCCCTCGACGGTGCGGATGGTGCCGTCGTGGTTGTCCTTGATGACCATGCCGACGTGGTCGATGTCGCCGATCGACCTGCTCCCGCTCCAGGAGAAGAACACGACCGCGCCGGGCTTGGGGACGGTCCCCCAGCGGCCCTGGTCCTGGAACCACCGGGCGTGCGACGGGGTGAACGCGTCGCCGCCCATCCCCTTGACGCCGGCCTGGACTCCCACCCAGGACACGAACATGTCGCACCAGCTGGCGTTCGC
Organism: Actinoallomurus iriomotensis; assembly: GCF_030269445.1. Classification (GTDB taxonomy): domain Bacteria; phylum Actinomycetota; class Actinomycetes; order Streptosporangiales; family Streptosporangiaceae; genus Actinoallomurus; species Actinoallomurus iriomotensis. The sequence continues at coordinate 143,273 of NZ_BSTJ01000007.1, read as the reverse complement.
GTAGTCGCCGACCGACCCGCCGTCCCGCTCCACGCCGGCGCGGGCGTACGGCGAGGACATGAACCACTCGTTGAACTTGCTGCCGCCGGCGGCGTTCTCCGTGGTGCCGACCTGGGAGACGGCGACCTTCAGCGCGTCGGCGGCGGTGGGGAGGGGGCGCTGGATCCCGACGACCGCCGCGATCACGATGGTCACGGCCGCGACGAACGCCATGACGCCGGCGACGACGACGGCGAGGCGCCCGCGCAGCGGCATGGCGAGACGCCCGCGGAACGGGTCGGCGAGACGCTCGCGGAGGGGGATCGCTGCGTATCGGGGGGAAAGGGACACGAGGGCACTCCTTGGCTTCCCGCCGCATCCGGGATCAGGGGACGGAGAGAAGACGATCTACGGCACGAGGGATGTGCTCAACCGAGGACTTGCGGGTGACTCGGGGGTGAACCGCAAGATTTATCGCAACGTAGCAAGACAAAAGCCCTGGTCAGCGACCCTGGGATGTGATACGGGCCACATTCTCGCTTCTCGCCGTCACGGTGGGGAAACGCGTGATGCCTGGGGCGTACGTTGCTCCGGCCGGGGCCCGGAACAGCCAGGCCAGGCCGGATCGGTTGCGGTAATTTTACGAACAACAGAATCTCCTTCTAGTGGGTGGTGGCGATGACAGCGACCATGGATGCCGAGACCACGGAGAGCTTCCAGTCCCTCAGCCCGGCGACCGGCGAGATCGTCGGCGAGCATCCGGTCCACGGGAAGGAGGCGGTCGACGCCGCGATCGAACGCGCTCGCGACGCGGCCGTGTGGTGGGCCGGCCTGGGATGGAAGGAACGCCGGATCCGCCTGCTGAACGTCAAGGGCGCGCTCACGCGGTCGCTCAACCGGGTCGCCACCCTCATCCACCGGGAGACCGGCAAGCCGATCGAGGACGCGCAGCTCGAGGTGGTGCTGGCCATCACCCACCTCGACTGGGCCGCGCGGAAGGCGGAGAAGGTCCTCGGGCCGCGCCGGCTGTTCCCCGGCCTGTTGTCGATCAACCAGAAGGCCGTCCTGGAGTACCAGCCGCTCGGCGTCGTCGGCGTCATCGGACCGTGGAACTATCCGCTGTTCACGCCGATGGGCTCGATCGGGTACGCCCTGGCGGCGGGCAACGCCGTGGTGTTCAAGCCGTCGGAGTACACCCCCGGTGTCGCGACGCTGCTCGCCGAGATCGTCGCGAGCGTCGTGCCCGAGCAGCCGGTCCTGCAGGTCGTGACCGGCTTCGGCGAGACCGGCGCGGCGCTGGCCGGCGGCGCCGTGGACAAGATCGCCTTCACCGGCTCGACGCCGACCGCTCGCAAGGTGATGGCCGCCTGCGCCGAGCGCCTCACCCCGATCGTGGCCGAGTGCGGGGGCAAGGACGCCTTCATCGTCGACGCCGACGCGGACGTCGACGGCGCCGCGGACGCCGCGCTGTGGGGCGCGATGTCGAACGCCGGCCAGACGTGCGTGGGAGTCGAACGCGTCTACGTGGTGGACAGCGTGTACGAGACGTTCGTCGACAGGCTGACCGAGCAGGCGCGGGCCCTGCGCCCCGGCGAGGACCGCGGCGCGTCGTACGGACCGATCACCATGCCGGGCCAGCTCGGCATCATCAAGCGCCACATCGACGACGCGGTCGCCCAGGGCGGCAAGGCCGTCGTCGGCGGCCCCTCGTCGGTGAAGGAGCCGTACGTCGAGCCGGTGATCCTCCTCGACGTGCCGGACGACTCGTCGGCGGTGTGCGAGGAGACGTTCGGGCCGACCATCACCGTGCACCGGGTCAAGAGCGTGGACGAGGCCGTCGCCCGCGCCAACGCGACCCCGTACGGCCTGGCGGGCACGATCTTCTCGGGCAGCAGGTCGGCCGCGATGAACGCCGCACGGCGCCTGCGCAGCGGCATGACCTCCATCAACGGGGTGATCGCCTTCGCGGCCATCCCCGCGCTGCCGTTCGGCGGAGTCGGCGACTCGGGCTTCGGCCGCATCCACGGCGCGGACGGCCTCCGCGAGTTCGCCCGCGCGAAGTCGATCACGCGGCAGCGGTTCTCGTCGATGAACCTGACCTCGTTCCAGCGCAGCGACAAGGACATGGCCAGGGCGCTGCAGCTGGTCAACCTGCTGCACGGGAAACGCTACAAGTGACGCCCTGGCCGCCGTGCCTTCGGACGCGGCGGCCCCGGCACTTTTGTCCCATGTCTTGGTCTAAGGCCCCACCTGAGGCCCCGGGATAGTGCATAGTCCCCATGTGGGAGTGGCCGCCTTAGCCCGACGCTTGCAGGGCGGGCACCGGACGAGGTCTGCGCACCGCCGTCGAATCCCGCTCTGGTTGGGACGCCCTCCGGCCGGACGGGGTTCGTCGCCGGTGCGCAGCTCCGTACGCGAGCCCGGCGTTCCGATCGTCCGCTCCCACGCGGAACTCAGCGCTCGGGCGGCACCTGCGCGGCCCGGCCTTCTCCGGAACCGGCGGAGTCCAGGCGGCACACGCTCGCGATCTCCGGCATCAACTCGGCGAACGGCAGCGGACGTACGGCCTGCTGCATGAGGGTGCCGAGCAGGTACGAGAACAGCGCGTGGGCACGCCCGGGCGGGTCGTCGACCGGGATGTCGGCCAGCAGGTCGCGAAGCACACCGATCATCGCCTGGTGCATCCGATCGATCGGCTCGAGACGGGACTTCTGTCCCACGTCCACCCAGTAGCTGAACCACAGCAGTGCCGCGTTCGGCCGCTCGGCGAATATCTCCAGGTACGTCCGGACAGCGGCCCAGAAGCGGTCGACCGGCCGCTCGTGCTCGTCCGCGGCCGCGCGGATGCGGTCGAGGCACCCGCTCATGTGACGCGCCATCGCACCGTCGATGATCTCGTCCATGTCATCGAAGTAGTAGTGGATCGCGCTCTTGGTCAGCGGGCTGGCGTCGGCCACCGCGCGCGCCGTGCACGCGGCCAGGCCGTCGCGCGCCAGGACCTCCTTGGCCGCTTCGATGATCTGCTCCTGCTTGGCGCGCTGATTCGGCGACCACCGCCTCGCCCGGCTTTCCGAGGATGACCCCATGAGGCAGGAGCGTACTCGCTCGTTGCGTTATCAGGACGCGTGTCCTAATGTTCGGGACGCATGTCCTGATTTACGTGTGCGGACGGCACCGCACCGACGAAGAGAGGCAGTCGTGGCCCAACCGTTCTTCTTCATGGACCTCCGGACCGGCGACCTTGAGGTCTCGCGGCGTTTCTACGCCGAGTTGTTCGGCTGGACGGTCGCCGACGTCCCGGCCGGACCCGTCACCGTTCCGATGTTCGTCGACGCCGACGGCCCGTGGGGAGGCGTCACGCAGCTCGCCGACGGCGACGATCGCCGGCCGCAGTGGATTCCGTACGCGCTGGTCACCGACCTGCAGGACGCCGTCGAGCGTGCGACGGAGCTCGGCGCGACCATCGTGCGGCCGCGGGTGGACCTGCCGGCCGGTTCCGTGATCGTCATCGAGGATCCCGAAGGCGCCACGATCGCCCTGTGGGAACACGCTCCCGCCGCGAGCAGGTCATGACGCACCGCCCCGGCTACTCCTGCGCGCTCCCGCCGACGGCCGATGTCGTCGGCCGGGCCAGGCTCGCCGAGCGGCTCGGCTACCAGCGTGTCTGGCTGTTCGACTCACCGGCGCTTCACGGCGACATGTGGGTGGCGCTCGCGCGCATCGCGGCCGAGACCGATCGGATCGGGCTCGCCACCGGCGTGGCCGTACCGAGCCTGCGGCACCCGATGGTGACCGCGTCGGCCATCGGCTCCGTTCACGAGCTCGCGCCCGGCCGGTTGGCCGTCGCCTTCGGGACCGGCTACACGGCCCGGCACGCCCTGGGAACGAAGCCCATCACCTGGGCCGACCTCGCCCGCCATGTCCGGCAGGTGCGGGCGCTGCTCAGCGGCGAGGTCGTCGACATCGACGGCCGGCCGGGGCAGATGATGCACCTTCCCGGCCTCGGACCTCCGCGGCCGATCGACGTGCCCCTGTGGGTGGCGGCCTCAGGCCCGAAGGGATTCGCCACCGCACGGGACCTCGATGTGCCACGCGTCGTCATGACCGGCATGCCGCCGGAAGGTGATCGTGGCTCCCGCCTCGACTGGGCGGAGTGCGCGCTGCTCAGGTTCGGCACGGTCCTGCGGCCGGGTGAGGATCACACCAGCCCTCGCGTCATCGAGGCCGCCGGCCCCGGCTATGCCAGCATCGTTCACGCCACGTGGCAGAGCGCCGGGGAGGCCGTCGACGCCATACCCGGCGGCAAGGAGTGGCGTGCCGCGATCGAAGCCGCGCGGCCCGAGGGCCAACGCCACCTCATCGCCCATCAGGGTCACCTTTCCCGGCTGACCGAACGCGACCGTCCCCTCGTCACCGCGGCGGGACCGGCGATCCTCAAGTACGGCTGGACAGGTGACGCCGCGTCCATCGCCGCCCGGTTCGACGAGGTCGGCACCGCCGGCGTGACCGAGGTCGTGTACGTCCCGGCCGGTCCGGACGTCCCCGGCGAGCTCGAGGCGTTCGCCGAGGCGGCCTGCTCGTAAGCCGGACCGCGACGGAGTCACTGCCGCCACTGGTAGATCTGCCGGCCCGGCCCCGCCTGGATCTGCCGGTTCGTCAGCTCCCCGAACCTCTGGTATCCGAGTGGGTTCGGATGAAAGCTGCGGGTCGCCACGAACTCGCTGACGCTGAGGTCGAGCGCGTTGAGGTACGGCTGCCCGGTGCCGAGTTCGTGGCCGGTGAACGCCTGGTACGTGTCCACGAACTCCACGCTGCCCGGCTTCCGCGCCGCGACGAGACGCCGGTCGGCGTCCCGCGCGGCGAGGTAGATCGTGTTGTCGAGATCGTGCACGACCCCGTTGAGGAACCCCTGGTCGGCGGCGCCGATGTTGTCGACGGACCGCTGCGGCGCGACCGGGAACGGCCGCGGGTAGCCGAGCACGAGGACCCGCGCGTACGGCGCCCGCTGAGCGATTCCGTCGAGGGCCGAGCGGAGCGACGTGGGCAACGCGGCCATCCGCGTGCGGATGTCGGTGTCCTGGGCGCGGCACGCCGACGACCAGGGCAGCTTCACGACGCACCTCTCGACGATCTCCGAGAAGCCGATGTCATTGCCGCCGATGCTGAGCGTCACGAGGCTGGTGTCGGCCGTCAGCCGGTCGAGCTGCGGGGGCTCACCGCGCGCGTCTTCCACGCCGGCGACGGCAACCTGCATCCGCTGGTGCTGTTCGACGACGCGGTGCCGGGCGCGTTTCCGACGTTCAGCAGGTTCTCGGTGCGCGCGCCGCTGCACGCCCAGAAGCCCCCGGTCTTGGCGAACCTGTACGCCTGCGAGACCGTCGGGAAGTAGGACTGTCGCGAGCGGTGGCAGCTCTCCGCGCCACCGTTGACGTACGCGCGGTCGGAGCTCGGATTCCAGGCGCCCTCGCCGGAGGAATAGGAGTCGCCGAGAGCGACGTACCCGCCGCGCGTGGCGGCCTCCAGCGGGGTGAGCGCCCGGGGCTGCGGCTTGGGCCGCGGGCGCGGCGTCCGGCAGCCCTGCCCGAAGACCCGGCATCGCTGCGACAGCCCGACCGGCACCGCGACGACCGCGGCCAGCAGCGTCAATGCGAGAGGAAGGGCGACAAGGGCTCCACGCCGCGTACGAATCCGGCGCCACAGCGCTGCCATACCCCTGCCTTCCCGACACGAAAAATAGTCCTGTACGCCCGCTAGATCGACGCTCGTGACAGGGCCGTGGGTTCCCGGAGGAACCTTCCTTCCTGTCGGCGACGTCTTAACTGGCATGTTCGCGACCCTGACCGGGCTCGGCCTGTCCGCATCGGCCGGTCTGAACGCCTATATCCCGATCCTGGTGGTCGGTCTGCTCGCCCGCTTCACCGACGCGATCGCGCTGCCGCACCAGTTCGCGTGGATGAGCAACGGATGGGCGCTCACGGCCGTGGTGATCCTGCTCGCCGCGGAGGTCGTGCTCGACAAGGTCGCCGTCGTCGACCATGTCAACGACGCGATCCAGACGTTCGTACGGCCCGCGGCCGGCGGTGCCGTCTTCGCCGCGTCGGACGCGGCGGCGAAGGTCGACCACTCCGCATGGATGGCCGGTCATCCCTGGGTGGGCTGGGTGCTCGGCATCGTCGTCGCACTGTGCGTGCACCTCACCAAGGCCGGTGCGCGTCCCGTCATCAACGCCGGCACGGTCGGGCTCGGCACGCCCTTCGTGAGCGCGGCGGAAGACGCGATGTCACTGGGGATGAGCCTCATCGCGGTGCTGGTCCCGGCGCTCGTCATCCTGGTCCTGATCGTGTTCGCCCTGATCGGATGGCGGCTGATACGAAGAGTCCGCAGATGGCGCCGCGGACGCCGCTCGCCGGAGCGGATCGGCTGACCCGTGGAGGGACGGTACGCGCCGGCACCGGTCAACGCCTTCCGCCGTGTACGGCTGCCGGTTCCGCCGGCCCGGACGAGTACCGCATCCCCTCATCTCACAAGATGAGGGGATGCGGGTATCTCGGCTGATCTCCTTGGTGTTGCTGCTTCAGTCTCGTGAGGCGATGACGGCCGCGGAGTTGGCGCGCGAGCTGGAAGTATCCGAGCGAACGGTGTATCGGGACGTGCTGGCGCTCTCCGCGGCGGGCGTGCCCGTCTACGCCGAGCAGGGCCGAAATGGCGGCTACCGCCTGGTCGGCGGCTATCGGACCCGGTTGACCGGGCTGAGCCGCGCCGAGGCCGAGGCGCTGTTCCTTTCCGGGCTTCCCGGTCCGGTCCAGGAGATGGGGCTGGCCGATGCCGTCGCCGGTGCGCGGCTGAAGGTGATCGCGGCGCTACCGGCCGCGTTGCACGACGCCCCGGCGCGGGCCGGGCAACGGTTTCATCTGGACGTTCCCGGCTGGTTCGCCGCCGCCGATCCGCCGCCGCTCCTGGCCGACCTGGCCCAGGCGGTCTGGCGGGACCAGGCCGTCGAGCTGCGCTACCGCCGGGGCCGGGAGAACGGCCGCGAGGTGTCCCGTACGGTGCATCCGTACGGGCTCGTGCTCAAGGCGGGTGTCTGGTACCTCGTGGGGCGGGTGGGGACGGACTACCGGACCTACCGTGTGGACCGGATCGTTGCCGTCGAGTCGGCTCAGACGCCGTTCGACCGTGACGAGTCCTTCGACCTACCGGGGTTCTGGGCCGAGCACACCGCGCGGTTCGTCGCCTCGTTGCTGGCCGAGCACGTCACCATCCGGTTGAGTCCGCGGGGGATGCGAACGTTGCGGTTCGCCGTCGAACCACCCGCCTTCGAACAGGCACACGAGGCCGCCGGGAGTCCCGACGAGCAGGGGCGGGTGACCACCCGGCTGCCCGTCGAATCCCTCGACGTCGCCTATGACATGCTGCTACGGCTCGGCCCCGAGGTGGAGGTCCTCGACCCTCCGCGACTGCGCACCCGCATGGCGGAGGCGGCGGACCGGCTCGCCCGGATGTACCGGGCTCAGCGGTAACCCGTCGCATCGGCAGGCTTGCCGGCGTCCTGTACCTCGACGAGGTAGCGCCACGCGTCAGGCCGGCTTCCGTCCACATCGGTGAAGCCGTAGACACCGGCGAGCTGCCCGCTGGACAGCGACTCCCCGTTCCACCGCGCGACCTCGGGATCGGCCGCGAGCGCCGCGACCGCACGCCCCACGTAGGCAGGCGTTTCCGAGATGACGAAATGCGGTTGTCTGTCCAGCGCGTCGCGCCAGGTCGCCTCCGTGACGCCGAACGCGTCCAGCATGATCTCCGAGCGCATCCAGCCCGGTGTCAGGGAAACGGCGGTCACCCCGTACGGCGCCAGCTCCTTCGACTGCGCGAACGCCAAGCGGTTCACCGAGGTCTTGGCCAGGTCGTAGAACACGGAGATGCGGTAGTTCTCCGCGTTGTAGGCGGTGGTGCCGTCGGTGACCTCGACGACCAGACCGCCCGGTTCCCGGATCATCAGCGGCAGGGCGTAGTGGCTGGTGATGATGTGGGTGTCGATCGCCAGGCGCAGGATGCGCAGGCCTTTGTCCAGCGAGTGCTCCCACACCTTCTCGTTCCAGCCGAACAGCAGCTCGCCGCCCCAGATGTCGTTGACGAGGACGTCCAGCCGCCCGTGCCGGCGATCGATTCGCTCGATGAGGGACTTCACCTGGTCCTTCTCCAGATGATCTACCTGGACGGCGATCCCCTGACCGCCGGCGGCGGTCACGAGCTCGGCGGTCTCCTCGATCGTCTCCACCCGGTCCATCTCCGAGCGGTGTTCTCGTGTACTGCGGCCCGTCACGTAGACCGTGGCCCCCGCCGCGCCCAGCTCGACGGCGATGCCCCGGCCCGCGCCCCGTGTCGCCCCCGCGACCAGAGCGACCTTCCCTGTCAACGTGTTCTTCATGGCAGGAATGCTCACAGAAATACCTGACAGCGAACGTCTGACTTTTCGCGCGTCCGGCGTCACCAGGGGACGACGCCCTCGTCGTCGAAGAAGCCGCCGCGCGGACCGTCATCCGGCAGCGTGGCGAGCCGGATCGCGATCGCGGCCCCCTGCTCGGGCGTCCGCGGCGCGTTGAAGCCGGTGAAGTCGGTCGCCACGTAGCCGGGGCAGGCGGCGTTCACGATGACATTCGTCTCGGCGAACCGGCGGGCGTACTGTGCCGTGACGCTGTTGAGCATCGACTTCGACGGTGCGTACGCGGCCATGATCGGGCCGGTCCGCAGCGTCAGCGAGCCCATGTTGCTCGACATGTTGACGATGCGTGGGGAGTCCGCGCGGCGGAGCAGCGGAAGCATCGCGTTCGTCACCCGGACGACCCCGAACACGTTCGTGTCGAGGACGGTGCGGACGACGTCGAGGTCGAGGGTCGTCGGATCCTGCGCGCCACCGTCGGTCCGCCCGGAGATGCCCGCGTTGTTGACGAGCACGTCGAGCCGCCCTGCCCTCTGCTCGATCGTCGCCGCCGCCGCGGCGACGCTGTCGTCGGAGGTGACGTCGAGGGCGACCCCGAACGCGTCGACGCCCGCGGCGCGCAGTCGCTCGACGGCCTCCTCGCGCCTGGCGTCGTCGCGAGCCCCCACCGCGACCGTGAAGCCGAGCGCCCCGAGACCCTGCGCGACGGCGAAGCCGATTCCCTTGTTCGCGCCGGTGACCAGCGCGGTCTTCGTGTCGTTCACTCGATCCATGCTCGGCGAGCCGCGCGCTCATCGTCCAACACCGCCTCGATCCGCTGTGATACTCACCGGGTATCACTCGGTAGGCTGCTCGCGTGGACGACCTCGAGACCCGCGAGCTCCGATACTTCGTCGCCGTCGCCGAAGAACTGCACTTCGGACGCGCCGCCGATCGGCTCGGGATCGCACAACCGCCGCTCTCGCGCGCGATCCGCCGGCTGGAGCGACGGCTCGGCGTCCAGCTCTTCGACCGGAACCGTCGTGGCGTGGCGCTCACCGACGCCGGCGGAGTGCTGCTCCGGGAGGCCGGAGGGGCCCTCGACGCGGTCGCGGCCGCTGCGCGCCGGACGCGACGTGCCGGAGACCCGAAGCGGCCGCTGGTGCTCGTGACGAAGGCCGGGGCGTCCCACGAGCTGCTGCGACGGCTCCTCGACGCGCAAGCGAGCGAACCCGGTGCGGCACCGGTCGAGGTCCTCCTGTGCGAGGTCGGCGAGCAGGCACGGCTGCTCCGCGACGGGCACGCCGACGTGGCGCTCATGCATCGCCCGTTCGACGACCTCGCCGGGTTCGACACCGAGGACCTCTGCGTCGAAGGCCAGGTCGCGATCCTGCCCGCGGCGCATCCGCTCGCGTCCCGCGATCGGCTCACGCTGGCGGATGTCCGCGACGTGCCGGACCTGCCGATCGCTCGATGGCCCCGGCTCGACGGGTCCTACCCGGACGGACCCGGACCGGAGGTGCGCACCCAGTCGCAGCTCGCTCAGCTCGTGGCGCTCGGCAGAACGCTGCTGGTCATCCCCGCCTCCAGCCGTGCCTGGCAGTGGCCCGAGCACGTCGCGGTGCCCGTCGTCGACGCGCCGGAGGTCACCACGGTGATCGCATGGCCGCCGAGCAGCCGCTCCCCGGCGGTCGCGTCGCTCGTCCGCTCGGCGGCCGGGCTGCGCGACGCCGCACCGTCTTCGTCCACGGGCCGGTAAGACCCGGCCGCGCATGCCCTAAGACCTTCTAAGGCGGCTGGGGGCTCACCGGGGGGCGCGGATAGTGCATCGTCCCGATGTGCCGGTACCCCTCTTAGCCCGAATCTTGAGAGTGCGAGGCCGGACCGACCGGTTCGCACCACGAGGAGCCACGATGCACCCCGAGATTCTCAAGGCGATCATGAACGAGCACGTTCGCGACCTCAGCGCGGACGTACAGGACGCCCGCCGGGCCCGCAAGGGCCGGGCGCGGTGACGCCGCGGCCGTCTGAACACCGAGTCCCGCCCGGTCCGGAATCTCTCCGGACCCGGCGGGACTTCTCGTATGACCCGGTTCAGTCCTCGTCGGCCACGGGCTTCGCCGGCGCGGTCGGCTCAGCGGGCTCAGGATCCGCCTCGACCGGTTCGAGCACCGTCGTCTCCTCGGGACCCGCCTCGACCGGCCTCATCACCGTCGTCTCCTCGGCGTCCGCGCCGACCGGCTTCATCACCGTCGTCTCTTCGGCGTCCACCTCGGCCGGCGCGAGCACCGTCGTCGGCTGCGCGTCCGTCCCGACCGGCTCCAGCAACGCCGTGGCCTCCGCCGCTCCGGCGGTCAGGTCGGCGGGAGGCAGAAGCGGGCCGCCGATGATCAGGTCGGCGGCGCGTTCGGCGATCGCGATGGTCGGGGCGTTGGTGTTGCCGCGCGGCACGGCCGGCATCGCCGAGGCGTCCACGACCCGCAGCCCGTCGACGCCGCGGACGCGCAGCTCCGGGTCGCACACCGCGTCGTCGGTCCCGCCCATCGCGCACGTGCTGGTCGGGTGGTAGAGCGTCACGACCTCGTGCCGGATCCAGTCGGTCAGGTCGCTGCCCTCCCCCGGGCTCGCCTCGCCGCCGCTGATCCGCGCGAACGGGCGGTTGCCCGCGATCTCCCGCGCCTGACGGACGCCGGCGAGAAGCACCTCCAGGTCGGCGGTCTCCCGAAGGTACGCCGGATCGATTAGCGGCTTCCAGCGCGGATCGGCCGACCTCAGCGTGATCGTGCCGCGGCTCGCCACGGCGACCGCCGTCACGAACACCGAGATCATCCGTTCCGCCACCTCGACCAGGCCCTGGCCCACGTACGGGGTGCCGAGCACGTGGTACTGCAGGTCCGGCGCCGGCAGGCTCGGCGACGTCCGGACGAAACCGCCGGCCTCGGCGACGTTCGAGGCGTACGGCCCGCGGCCCAGCGACTGCCAGAGCAGCAGGCTCCGCAGGTTCGCGCCCTCCCAGAACGCCTTCGTGCCCGGCGTGTGCCACATGACCGGAACGATCGGGTGGTCCTGCAGGCCGGTGCCGACGGCGGGCAGGTCGGCGACGACGTCGATGTCCAGTGACCGCAGATGGTCGGCCGGGCCGAGGCCGGACAGCATCAGCAGCTGCGGCGAGTTGACCGCGCCACCGCACAGGACGACCTCGCGCTGGGCGAGCGCGTCCTCCGTGCGGCCGCCGGTCAGGTAACGTACGCCGACCGCCCGGCCCTTCTCGACCAGCACCTTCGTGGCGAGCGCGTCGGTCCGCACGGTGAGGTTCGGGCGGTCGAGCGCGGGCCGCAGGTACGCGTCGGCGGTCGACCAGCGCCGGCCGCGCCGCTGGGTCACCTGGTAGTGGCCGACGCCGTCCTGCTCGGCGCCGTTGAAGTCATCGTTGGCCGGCAGGCCGAACGCCTGCGCGGACTCGACCCACGAGCGGGTCAGCGGATGCTTGTACCGCAGGTCCTCCACCCGCAGCGGGCCGCCGACGCCGTGGTACTGCGACTCGCCGCGCTGCTGGTCCTCGGCACGGCGGAAGTACGGCAGCACGTCGGCGTACCCCCAGCCCTTGCAGCCGTACTCGTCGCGCCAGGTGTCGTAGTCGTGCCGGTGACCGCGGATGTAGATCATCGCGTTCGTCGACGAGCTGCCGCCGAGCGTGCGGCCGCGCGGCCAGTAGACGCCGCGCCCGTGCGCGTTCTCCTGCGGTGTCGTCGTGAAGTCCCAGTCGTACGGGCCCTTGAACAGGGTCTGCAGCCCGGCCGGGATGTGGATCTCGGCTGCGTCGTCCGGCGGTCCGGCCTCCAGGAGCAGGACACGCGCGCTGGAGTCCGCGCTCAGCCGGTTGGCGAGCACGCAGCCCGCGCTGCCGGCACCGACGATGATGTAGTCGTACACGGCCGCCTCCGGGGCGTGGGGGAACCTCGGCAAACCATACCGATATCGGGACGTACGAGGTCAGTGCACCGAACGCGATTCTAGAGAAACAGACGTAGATCCGCAGCACGAGTGGGTCACGGCATCTGGCCGGGGGATGACTGCCGTGTCAATCTCAGGTGCATTACCTCCGCTTTACCCGTTAGAAGGGGCGCTCGTGCGCACAATCGCCATCGGTACCCTCATCGGCCTCGCCGCCGTCTCGGTCGCCACCGCGGCTCCCGCCGACGCGGCCGGCCACGCCCGCCTGGACCGGCTGGTCAAGCTGCAGGACATCCGCAGACACCAGCACGACCTGCAGACCATCGCCACGTACAACGGCGGCACCCGCGCCGCCGGCGAGCCCGGCTTCGAGGTCTCGACCCAGTACGTCGTCAAGCAGCTGAAGAAGGCGGGTTACCAGCCCACCGTCCAGGACTTCCCGTTCGCGTACTACAAGGAGAAGACCCCGGCCGTCTTCGAGCGCCCCGGCGGGCCGACCTACAAGTACGGCACCGACTTCGAGACGCTGGACTACTCCGGTTCGGGCGACGTCACCGCGGTGGCCCGCGCCATCGACCCGGACGGCGCCGGAGTGGGCAGCGGCTGTGAGCCGGCCGACTTCACCGGGCTCGCCAAGGGCGAGATCGCGCTGGTCAAGCGGGGCGGCTGCACTTTCGCCGACAAGGCCAGCAACGCGCAGACCGCCGGCGCCGCCGCCATCGCGATCTACAACGACGGCACCGCACCGGACCGGACGGGACCGGTCTCCGGCACGGCGGGACAGGCCTGGCGGATCCCGGTCATCGGCCCGAGCTTCCAGCTCGGCACCGACCTGGTGAAGGCGGCGGCCGCGGGCACCCTGACGCTGCACGTCAAGACCAGCACGATCAATGAGCAGCGCATCGCGCACAACGTGATCGCCGACACCGAACGCGGCCGCGACGACAACGTGGTCGTCATGGGCGCCCACCTCGACAGCGTCACCAAGGGCCCCGGCATCAACGACAACGGCAGCGGCACCGCCACGGCGCTCACCGTCGCCGAGCAGATCGGCCGGCTCGGCGACCAGATCAAGAACAAGGTCCGGTTCGCGTTCTGGGGCGCCGAAGAAGAGGGGCTGCTCGGCTCCACGTACTACGTGACGCACCTGACCGCCGCCCAGCGCGCCACGATCGCGCTGAACCTCAACTTCGACATGCTGGGCTCGCCCAACGGCCGCCGGGGCGTCTACGACGGCGACGACTCCGAAGGCGCCGGCACCAACCCGCCCGCCGGCTCCGGCGCGATCGAGAAGGTCTTCCTGGAGTACTTCGGCGCGCGCAAGCTGCAGACGTCGCCGAGCACCTTCGACGGGCGCTCGGACTACGGGCCGTTCATCGACAACGGGATCCCGGCCGGCGGGCTCGACTCCGGCGCCGAGAAGCTCAAGACCGCCGAGGAGGCCAAGATCTACGGCGGCGAGGCCGGCCAGCCGTACGACGGCTGCTACCACCAGGCCTGCGACACCTACGCCAACAACAACGACACGATCCTGGACCAGCTCGCCGACGGCGCCGCGCACGCCGTCCAGGTGTTCGCCAAGAGCACGCTGCCGGTCAACGGCGACCACGCCACGGCCCGTACGGCCCTGCTGCCACAGGCGAAGCGCGCGCCCGCGAACCTGGTCACCGGCTGAGCGAGGGCGTACCCCGGCCGCTCCGCGCGGTGCGGCCGGGGGCACGCGATATCGTGGCGCCCGGCACGCCCCCGAGGTCCGCCGGGCGCCACTTGTCAGGCCGGCCCGCGCGAACGGCTACGGAACGGCTGTCACCTGGGAAGACGCACCAGACGCCACCCGACGTTGCCTACACCGGCGAATCGATTCTCTAGGGTGGGTGACATGGCCAAGGACCGCGACGACCAGCCGGTCGTGCTCTCGAAGATCTACACCCGCACCGGTGACGACGGCACGACCAACCTCGGCGACATGAGCCGTACCGCCAAGACCGACCCACGGCTCGTCGCGTACGCGGACGTCGACGAGGCCAACAGCGCGATCGGCGCGGCGATCTCCCTCGGCGGCCTGCCCGGCGCGATCGCCGCCGTCCTGCGGCGGGTGCAGAACGAGCTGTTCGACGTCGGCGCGGACCTGTGCACGCCGGTCGTGGAGAGCCCGGAGTTCCCACCGCTGCGGGTCACCGAGGAGTACGTCACCCGGCTGGAGGCGGACTGCGACGAGCACAACGAGGGCCTGCCGACGCTGCGCAGCTTCATCCTGCCGGGCGGCACGCCGGGCGGCGCGCTGCTCCACGTGGCCCGCACGGTCGTACGGCGGGCGGAGCGCTCGACGTGGGCGGCCTTCGAGGCGCACGACGACATGAACCCGCTGACCGCCCGCTACCTCAACCGCCTGTCCGACCTGCTGTTCATCCTGGGCCGCCTCGCCAACGCCGAGACCGGCGACATCCTCTGGAAACCCGGCGGCGAACGCTAGAGCTCGCCCGCCGCCCGGTGCGGGTCGCCTCCGGCCCGTTCCATCAGGGCCTCCACCGACCAGATGAGTGTGCCTCCGGCGCCGGTCGTCCGCAGCGTGAGCCCCGTCTCGAGCAGCGTGGAGAACACCGTGGGGTCCGCCGCCGGGCTCCGGTCGTACACGGCGTCGAGCAGCGCCGCGGCGAAGTCGTCCCGCCGCAGCCGTGCCGCCGGGTCGCACTCCCGCAATGCCGTCGCGACCGGAGCAGAGGCCGCGTCGTACCCGGCCAGGTGCGGCAGCAGCGCCGGGTCGCGCAGGCACGCGGCGGCCTCCAGCCCCCACGAATAGATGCCCTGCTCCGCGTCGAGGAGCTCGATGACGAGGGCGGTGGCCCGGGGATCGCGCCGCCGCGCCAGTCCGAAGACCGCCTCGGCGTGCACGTCCTCGCCGTCGTCGCCGACCCGTGCCCAGAGCGCCTCCCGTACGGCGGGCGTGTCGGCGTCGGTCTGGCTGCCGAGGCCGAAGGTCGCCCAGTTCCGTACCTGCGGATCGGGATCGGCGGTGAGCCGGATCAGCGCGCCGGCCACCGCCTCTCCGGCCGGCATCGAGGGCAGTGCCTGGGCCGCCTTGAGGCGGACGTCGGGGTCCGGATGCGCGGACAGGAAGACCAGGACGGGCTCGGCCCGGTGGTCGAATGTGCTGCCGAGGGCCTGCGCGATCGACCAGAGCACGTCGACATCGGTCTCGGACGGCGCGAGAGTGAGCAGTGCGGACGCGGCGTCCGCGCGGACCGTCTCGTGCCGTTCACTGGCGCGGCCCAGCAGGTCACACCCGACCGCGCGGACCACCGGATCGGGTGAGGCGAGCAGGTCCACGCCGGCCAGGAGCGACGCCGGCCCGTCCTGCGCCATCTCGCCGAGGACCGCCCAGACGGGCGTGTAGTCGTCGTCCCCGACGTCTCGGGCCAGCTCGACGGCCCGGCCGACCAGATCCTCCACCCCGGCATCCTCACCGGCCGGGCGCCCTGATGCCAGCGGTTTTCCGGCGTCTCAGTTGAGCGACGAGCCCGGCGGGGAGGCCTCCAGCCAGGCCAGGAAGCCGGTCAGGGCGGCGCCGCTCATCGCGAGCTCGACGGTGAGCCCGTCGTCGCGTACCTCGACGATGCCCGTGTCCGGCTGGAGAGCGGCCTCTTCTTCGGCCTTCGGCGTGCGGCGGCCGGCGACGACGAGGCCCCGGCGGTGAACCACCCGCCGGGGCCTGAACCGAAAACCGAAGATCGCGAACCAGAGCAACTCGTCACCGTTGTAGCGGCCGATGCCCAGCCGCCACACGCCGCGGCCGTCCGGCTCGCGCAGGCTGCACTCCACCGTGCCGCCACGGCGTTCGAGCAGCCAGCGTCGTACCGAGAGCATGGCGAACACGACGATGACCGCCAGCAGGGCGGCGGCAAGGGCCGCCCCCACATCGAGTGCCAGGTGCCCGCCCACTCCCCCCTGCTTCCCCCGCGGAGATCGGTGCCGATCAGACTTCTTGGCCGGCGGCCCTCAGCCGCGCCCGCGCGCGGCGCTGCGCCGCGGCGGCCTCCTCGCCCTCCTGCGCCGACACGCGTTCGTACTCCTCGCGGGCGGCGCGGACATCGATCTCGCCGCCCAGCTCGGCGTACTCCGCGAGTACCGACACCTCGTTGGAGGCGACCGAGAAGAACCCGCCGGAGACCATCGCCGCGACGGGATCACCGCCGTCGGACGGGTGGATGCGCACCACGCTGCCGTCCACCATCACGCCGAGGACCGGCGCGTGGCCGGGCAGGATGCCCATCTCACCCTCGATGGTCTTGGCCACGACCATATCGGCTTCGCCGGCCCAGATCTCGCGCTCCGGCGAGACCAGCTCCACGCGTAGCTTTGCCACTTCGTTCTCCTCCGAACGGCTCTGAGCTACTTCTGGAGCTCCTGGGCCTTCTTCTCGGCCTGCTCGATGCCGCCGACCATGAAGAACGCCTGTTCCGGCAGGTGGTCGTACTTACCCTCGGTGATCGCCTTGAAGGACGCGATCGTCTCGCTCAGCGGGACGTTCTCGCCGACCTGGCCGGTGAACGCCTCGGCCATGTACATCGGGTGGGACAGGAACCGCTCGATGCGGCGCGCCCGCTCCACCGTGACCTTGTCCTCTTCGGAGAGCTCGTCGATGCCGAGCAGGGAGATGATGTCCTGCAGCTCCTTGTAGCGCTGAAGGATCCGCTTCACCTCCTGGGCGACGTCGTAGTGCTCCTGGCCGAGGATGACCGGGTCCATGATCCGCGACGTGGAGTCGAGCGGGTCCACCGCAGGGTAGATGCCCTTCTCCGTGATCGCACGCGAGAGCACCGTGGTGGCGTCGAGGTGCGCGAACGTGGTGTGCGGCGCCGGGTCGGTGATGTCGTCCGCGGGCACGTAGATCGCCTGCATCGAGGTGATCGAGTGACCGCGGGTCGAGGTGATCCGCTCCTGCAGCTCGCCCATCTCGTCGGCGAGGGTCGGCTGGTAACCCACCGCGGAGGGCATACGGCCCAGCAGCGTGGAGACCTCCGAACCCGCCTGGGTGAACCGGAAGATGTTGTCGATGAACAGCAGCACGTCCTGGTTCTGGACGTCGCGGAAGTACTCCGCCATGGTCAGCGCGGACAGCGCCACCCGCAGACGGGTGCCCGGCGGCTCGTCCATCTGGCCGAAGACGAGGGCGGTGTCCTTGAGGACGTTCGCCTCCTCCATCTCCAGCAGCAGGTCGGTGCCCTCACGAGTGCGCTCGCCGACGCCCGCGAACACCGAGGTGCCCCGGTGGTTACGGGCGACACGGGTGATCATCTCCTGGATGAGCACCGTCTTGCCCACGCCCGCGCCGCCGAACAGGCCGATCTTGCCGCCCTTGACGTACGGGGTGAGCAGGTCGATGACCTTGATGCCGGTCTCGAGGATCTCGGTCTTGCTCTCGAGCTGGTCGAACGCCGGCGCGTGCCGGTGGATCGGCCAGCGCTCGGTGACCTCCAGCGAGGCGGTCGGCACGTCGAGGGACTCGCCGATCGTGTTGAAGACGTGGCCCTTGACCCCGTCGCCGACCGGCACCGAGATGGCCGCACCCGTGTCGATCACCGGGGCGCCGCGGACGACGCCGTCGGTCGGCTGGAGCGAGATGGCGCGGACCATGTTGTCGCCGATGTGCTGGGCGACCTCCAGGGTCAGCTTGCGCTCCTGGCCGCCGAGCGTGACGTTGATGTGCAGTGCGTTGTAGATGTCGGGCATCGTGTCGACGGAGAACTCGACATCGACGACGGCACCCGTGACACGGGCGACGCGACCCGTCGCCGTGGAGGTGGCGGTCTCTTCAACCGAAGCAGTCATGGTGGCTCTCACTCACTCCCCGCGGACGTCTCGGCCAGCGCGTTCGCGCCACCGACGATCTCGCTGATTTCCTGCGTGATCTCGGCCTGGCGAGCCTGGTTGGCCACCCGCGTCAGGTTCTGGATCACATCGTTGGCGTTGTCGGTCGCCGACTTCATGGCCCGCCGGCGCTGGGCGTGCTCGGACGCGGCCGCCTGGAGCAGCATGTGCCAGATCCGGCTCTCGATGTAGTTCGGCAGGAGCGCGTCGAGGACGGCCTGGGCCGACGGCTCGAAGTCGTACGCCGGCAGCGCGCCGTGGCTCCGCTGCTCCTCGGGGAGGTCTTCGGCCTCCTCGATCTCCAGCGGCAGCAGACGGTGCACCTGGGCGGTCTGCGTCAGCATGGACACGAACTCGGTGTAGACGACGTGGATCTCGCCCACGCCGCCCTCCTCGACCGGCTTGCCGAACTCCTCGACGAGCGTGCGCCCGATCGTCTCGGCGTTCTCGAACCGCGGGTTGTCGCTGAACCCGGTCCACTCCTCGGCGTACTCACGCTCGCGGAAGCGGTACCAGCCGACACCCTTGCGTCCGACGATGTACGGGACGGGCTCCTTGCCCTGCTCCCGCAGCAGGGTCATCAGACCCTCGGCCTCACGGATGACGTTGGCGTTGTAGCCGCCGGCGAAGCCGCGGTCGCTCGTGATCAGCAGCACCGCGGCCCGCTTGCTCTCGGGCCGCTCCGCCAGGAGCGGGTGGCTGACGCCGACGTTGTGGCTGACCAGCGCGGAGATGGCCCGCGTGATCTGCCGGGCGTACGGCCCCGACTCCCGCACCCGCTGCTGTGCCTTGACGATCCGCGACGAGGCGATGAGCTCCTGCGCACGCGTGATCTTCGCCATCGACTTCGTCGAGGCGATGCGGCGCCGTACGACCCGAAGCTGGGCACCCATCGGCTACTTCTTCCTCACGCGGGTGATCTTCTCCTGCTCAACGTCCTCCGCGTCGATCGCCTCGACCGTCTCCTCCTGCACCAGGAGACCGTGGCTGGTCGTCTCGAAGCCCTTCTTGAACTCGGAGATGAGATCCTTGAGCTTCGTCGCGGTGTCGTCCTCGAACTTGCCGGTCTCCCGGATCGTCTCGAGCAGGCCACTGTCGGTGCGCTTGATGTAGTCGAGGAACTCGGCCTCGAAGCGACGGATGTCCTCGATCGGCACCTCGTCCAGCTCACCGGTGGTGCCGGCCCAGATCGAGACGACCTGCTCCTCCATCGGGAACGGGGCGTTCTGCGGCTGCTTGAGCAGCTCGACCAGGCGGGCGCCGCGGTCGAGCTGGGCGCGCGAGGCCGCGTCGAGGTCGGACGCGAACGCCGCGAACGCCTCCAGGTCGCGGTACTGCGACAGGAACAGCTTCAGGTTGCTCGTGGCCTTCCTCATCGCCTTGGTCATCGCGGCGCCGCCGACGCGGGACACCGAGATACCGACGTTGATGGCCGGGCGGACACCCTGGTTGAACAGGTCGGTCTCCAGGAAGACCTGCCCGTCCGTGATGGAGATGACGTTGGTCGGGATGTAGGCGGAGACGTCGTTGCCCTTGGTCTCGATGATCGGCAGACCCGTCATCGAACCGGCGCCCAGGTCGTCGGAGAGCTTCGCGCAGCGCTCCAGCAGACGCGAGTGGAGGTAGAAGACGTCACCGGGGTACGCCTCGCGGCCCGGCGGGCGCCGCAGCAGCAGCGAGATCGCGCGGTAGGACTCCGCCTGCTTGGACAGGTCGTCGAACACGATCAGGACGTGCTTGCCCTCGTACATCCAGTGCTGGCCGATGGCCGAGCCGGTGTAGGGGGCGATGTACTTGTAGCCCGCGGGCTCGGAGGCCGGCGCCGCCACGATCGTGGTGTACTCCAGCGCGCCGGCGTCCTGCAGCGTGGCCCGCACCTGCGCGATCGTCGAGCCCTTCTGGCCGACGGCGACGTAGATGCAGCGCACCTGCTTGCTCGGGTCGCCGCTCTCCCACGCCTGCTTCTGGTTCAGGATCGTGTCGATCGCGACGGTGGTCTTGCCGGTCTGCCGGTCACCGATGATCAGCTGGCGCTGGCCACGGCCGATCGGCGTGAGGGCGTCGATCGCCTTGATGCCCGTCTGCAGCGGCTCGCTCACGGGCTGGCGCTGCATGACGCCGGGCGCCTGCAGCTCGAGCTCGCGGCGACCGCTCGTCTCGATCGGGCCCTTGCCGTCGATGGGGTTGCCGAGGGAGTCCACGACGCGGCCGAGGTAGCCGTCGCCGATCGGGACCGACAGGACCTCGCCGGTGCGGCGGACCTGCTGGCCTTCTTCGATAGTGGAGAAATCGCCCAGGATGACGACACCGATCTGCCGAACGTCAAGGTTCAGCGCGATGCCGCGCGTGCCGTCCTCGAACTCAAGAAGCTCGTTCGCCATGGCCGAGGGAAGACCCTCGACGAAGGCGATGCCGTCGAAGCACTCGACGACGGTCCCGACCTCTTCGCTCGCGGCCGCCTCCGGCTCGTACGCCTGGACGAAGCGCTCGAGCGCACTCCGGATCTCCTCCGGCCGGATCGTCAGCTCCGCCATTCTTCTTCGTCTCTCTCCGTGAGTTCGATGCTTGGTCAGCTCGCCCGCTCGATGCGCCGGCGGATGTCGCCCAGCCTGCGCACGATGGTGCCGTCGATTTCCTCATCCCCCACTCGGATGGACATTCCACCCAAAACGGAGGGATCAACCTCGATGTTCAGCTGAACATCGCGGCCGTACTGCGCCGAGAGCACGGCGTTGAGCCGCGCCTTCTGCTGCTCGCTCAGGTCCACCGCGGTCCGGACGACCGCGATCAGGCGGTTGCGACGCTCGGCGGCGATGCGACCGAACTCCGCGAGCACACGCTCCAGACTACGTCCTCGGGCATGTGTCACCGCCTCGGTGACCAGCCGCAACGTCGCCGGGGTCGTCTTGCCCTCCAGCAGCTCGGTCACCAGCACGGCCTTGCGCTCACCCGACACGCGATGATCGACGAGCACGCCGCGCAGCTCCGGCTGCGCCTCGACGATGCGGCCGAAGCGGAACAGCTCGTCCTCGAGGTCGTCGAGCCGGCCCGCCGCCTCAGCGCTCGCCACCTCCGCGACCACGGCGAACCGCTCGATCGCGTCGGTGAGGTCGATCGAGCGTCCCCACCGCAGTCGTGCGAGCTCGGCGACGAACTCGGCGACCGGGCGAGACACCTTGCCGTCGAGCACCGCCAAGGCGAGCCCGGCCCGCTGGTCGGCCGGCCGGGCCGGGTCCGCGAGCGCCCGCCGGAGCACGTGCTCACGGTCGAGCAGCCGCAGCACCGCGAACAGCTCGTCGCCGATCGCGCCGGCGTCACCCGCCGACAGCACGGCCTCGAACCGCTCACCGGCCTCTGCCAGCGAAGCCCTACTCGCGCCCCTCATCTAGGCCTCCGCCCGTGCCCGGTCCTCGAGCTGGTCGAGGAACCGGTCGACGGTGCCGCGCCGGCGGGCCTCGTCCTCAAGGGACTCGCCCACGATGCGGCTCGCCAGGTCGACGGCCAGCTCACCGATCTCGGTGCGCAGCCGCGTGAAGGCCTGCTGGCGGTCGGCCTCGATCTGGGCGTGCGCCTGGTCGATGACGCGCTGCGCCTCGGTCTGAGCCTGCTCGCGCATCTCAGCGATGATCTGCGCGCCCTGCTCGCGGGCCTCCTCGCGGAGACGAGCGGCCTCGTGCCGCGCCTCGGCGAGTTGCTCCTTGTACTGCTCGAGCACCCGCTGGGCCTCGTCCTGCGCCTCTTCGGCCCGCTTGATGCCGCCCTCGATCGCGTCGGTGCGCTCGGCGAGGGTCTGCTGGATCCGCGGGATCAGCATCTTGCCGAGGACGAAGAGCACGATGAGGAACGCGATCGTGCCGAAGATCATCTCGGCCGCGTCGGGGAGCAGAGGGTTCGGGTTCTTCTCCGCGGCGGCGACGAACCCGGCGGCGTGTTCGGCCAACATCATGGCGTGCACAGCCTTCCGTCAGAGTCGGACCTCGGTCAGGAGGTGTAGATGAACGGCGCGACCAGGCCGATCAGGGCGAGCGCCTCACTGAAGGCGAAGCCCAGCAGCATGTTCGTGCGGATGGTGCTCGTCAGCTCCGGCTGGCGGGCGATGGCGTTGACGCCCTGACCGAAGACGATGCCGACGCCGATGCCCGGGCCGATGGCGGACAGGCCGTAGCCCATCGCCTTGAGGCCGGGGTTGATGTTGGTGGTGGCTTCGGCGAGGAAAGACATTCGGATTCCTTTTCGCTAGGCCGGCGGTCGTCTCCGCCGGTCACGTGTTGACGTTCGCGGTCGGGTCTCAGTGGTCGGAGTAGAGTCCGGCACTTATGTAGAAGGCGGCGAGCAGCGTGAAGACGTACGCCTGCACCGCCTGGATGAACAGCTCGAACGCGGTCATGACGATCGTCAGGACCGCACCCAGGACGCCCACCCCGAAGCCGAGCGGGGTGACCTTCTCCCAGAGGAAGTGGAAGCCGACGGTCGCGAAGAGTGCGATCAGCAGGTGACCGGCGAACATGTTCGCGAAGAGCCGCACGGCGTGGGTGAACGGCCGGATGAAGAACGTCGAGACGAACTCGATCGGGATGACGATGATGTAGAGCGCCCAGGGGAGGTCGGGCGGCATCGTCGCGTTCTTCAGCAGGCCGAAGAAGCCTTGGTTCTTGATTCCCACGACCCAGAAGGTCAGGTAGATCAGGACCGCCAACACGAGCGGGAACGCGATGCGGGAGTTGACCGGGAACTGCGCCACCGGCACCACCGACATCAGGTTGCCGAGCCACACGAAGAAGAACACCGGGATCAGCAGACGCATCCACTTTTCCGAGTCCTTGCCCAGGAACGGCCGGCCGATCTCGTCGCGGACGAACATGTACGCGACCTCGCCGACGTTCTGCCAGCCGCGGGGCACGAGCTTCGGCTTCGCGAAGGCGGCCCAGAAGAAGGCGATGACGATGATCATCACCAGGGCGCAGAGCACGATCGGCTTGGCGACGGCGAACGGACCTATGTGGAAGAGGGGCTTCCACTGGAACAGGCCGAGTCCCGGGGCTTCGAAGTCTTTGGCGAGGATGTGCGGGGCACTCACCCGGTTTTCCTTTCGCGGTCGTAGCTCATCAAGGCGGCAACCTTGCTGTCGTCTCGGTGGGCCACGGCTCCGCTCGGCGCGCTCAGCGGCCGTAGCGGACGTAGACCAGGTATCCAGCGAAGACCAGGCCCAGCACCAGGAAGACGGGTAGCAGCGCCGTGACGTCCAGCCAGCGAGCGAGGAGCCAGCCCACGCCGCCGAAGACCAGCATCCCAGCCAGAATAGTGGCGGGGGCGGCCGACACGGCGTTCGCGAACTCGCGGTCTTCCGACTCGGTGGGCAGACGCCCATTTCCAGTCATCGCGCTCCGGACGATAGCAGGCTACCCGCCGCATAGTCATATTGGAGTAGTCCAATGTCATCATGTGCCCGGTTTGCCGAGGTCACGGGATGCGTGGCCTGATTCGACGTACGGCGTGCGGGCGTTGATCGTGGCATTCACCTCGGCGGCGAGCCAGACGATAGTGAGCGAGAGCACAGTCCAGCCGAAGACGTGCGCGTTCCATACCGTCACATGGTTGAGCGCCGCCACCAGCGCGAACACCGCCACCAGTTTGACGAGATAACCCAGCAGCCCGGCCATCATCACAAGTTGTTGCGACAATCTCGAGACATAGCTGACGACGAGCATGCCGAGGGTGAAGAATACGAGTACGAGGGCAACCCCGATGGCCGCGCCCAACGCGCCCTTGCCTCCTGCGAACAGGAGGCCGGCGATGATCGCGACGAGCCCTGCGAGGCCTGTGGGGATCGCGGCGCCACGGAGGATCCGGGCGTCGGTGGACTGCATGAGTGCTCCGGGGTGTTCACACTGTGTTGGCTACTTGCCGCTCGTGAAAGATATCACAAGCTTCTCAGACCCTGGTTTCCGCGTCAAGTTATGGCAAAGTGCGCAGTTCAGGCAGGTTGTCGCGGTCGGTGATCAGACTGCTGCTCCGCCGTCCCGCGACGTCGGCGCCCGTGCGGCCGGAGCTGAGGGAAGGCCATCACGACCAGCGCCGCGATCGCCACCAGGCTCGCCACGCTGAGCACGATCAGCGGTGACTTGACCGCCGAGAGCGCCACCACGCCGAACGAGAACAGCGCCGTCCACAGGTACATGACCAGGGCCGCGCCCCGGTGCGAGTGGCCGAGGTCCAACAGCCGGTGGTGCAGGTGCTTCTTGTCCGGCGCGAACGGCGACCGCCCGTCGTAGGAGCGCCGGACCACGGCCATCAGCATGTCGGCGTACGGCACGACCAGGATCGCGATCGGGATCAGCGGCAGGATCGTGGGGAACCGGTTGATCGACCCGCGCAGCGCGACCGGGTCGAACCCGGAGACGGTGATCATCGAGGTGGCGAGCAGTAGCCCGATCAGCATCGAGCCGGTGTCGCCCATGAAGATCCGGGCCGGGCTGAAGTTGTGCGGGAGGAAGCCGGCGCACATGCCGGCCAGAACGGCCGCGATCAGCGCCGGCGCCGACTGGTGGTCGAGGTGGACGACGACCGTGACCAGGAAGGCGTAGAGGAAGAACGCCATGGCCGACACGCCGACGATGCCCCCGGCGAGGCCGTCGAGCCCGTCGATGAAGTTCACCGCGTTGATCGTGGCGACCACGACGATGATGGTCAGCGGCACCCCGTACGACGGGGGCAGCACGAAGGTCGCGCCGGGCAGCGGGATCCAGGAGATCTGGACGCCGTTCATGATCAGCAGGCCGGCCGCGGCGACCTGACCGGCCATCTTGGTCAGCGCGTCGATCTCCCACCGGTCGTCGGCGATGCCGACCACGACGAGCAGGCCGCCGGCCGACAGCAGGCCGATCCAGGTCGGGCTCTCGGTGAAGACCTTGTGCAGGTGGGGCAGGCGCGAGGCCATGAGCAGGGCGGCCAGCATGCCAGCGAACATCGCCAGGCCGCCCATCCGGGGCGTCGGGATCGCGTGGACGTCGCGGTCGCGCACCGGGGTCATGGCCTTGAACCAGATGGCGATCTTCAGCACCAGGGGCACGAGGAGGTAGGTGACGATCGCGCCCGTCAGGAAGGTGAGGATGTACTCCCTCACTCGTCCACCTCCATGCGACGCGCTGCTTGCCACCCGTTACCGACCGGGCACCAACTCTATTGCTCCCGGCCCACCAGGGAGCGCCGTCCCACAGGTATCACCGTGCGCGACCGCCTCGTCACGTTTCGGCGATATCACAGGCGACGCCGCAGCTCAGCGCGGGTGTTCGCCGGAGCGGCGACGGGAATCCGGCTGGTCGGCGCGTTCGTTTCCGCGCCCGGCGCCATCGAGCTCCGCCGCGGGACCGATCCACGCGTCGAGCTGTACGACACGGCCGACGTCCCGGCCGGCCTCGCGCGAGCGCGCCGCCGCGGGCCCGGGCGTCCATCGGCACTCACGTACCGGCTCCGCGCCTTCGCGGTGGCGGGCGAGCGCGCCGTCGCCCGGCTGAGGGTTCGGCTTCACGGTGAACATCGCTCCTCCATACGCGTCGGCGCTCCTGCTCCCTCCCGCGACGGGAGTCGGGGAAGGCGCCGTCCTGACCGGTTAGATCCGTGCGCGACCGCATTGGTTTGTGCGCGGTGGTCACGAATGCGTCACGTGCCGCCCAGCCGTGTCCCGCACGGCCGCTGACCGGCGTCTTCCGCGGGAAGAAACCGGGGTGCCCGGGCCGCCGTCTTCCGCCCGGAGGAGACGACCTTGGGGGGCCGATGCGGCGTGTCGCGATGACTCTCGTGGCCGGCGTGCTGCTGACCACGCTCCCGCCGGTCACGCCCGCGGCCCGCGCCGACAGCGGCTTCTGGCGCTCGGCCGGCCTGCCCGGCGTGGACGCCTTCGGCGTCTACCGCAGGCGCCCGGCGAAGGTGACGCTGTCGTTCTTCCTCAGAGGCCCGGAGAAGGCCGGCCGTGACCCCGCGGTACGCCTCACCTTCACCGGACGCCACCGGGCCGCCGTACGGGTCGTGGCGCTGCGCCACGGGGGGCCGAGGCGGCGGTGGCACACCGTCGTTTCGGCGAACACCGGCCACCTGTACGCCCAGGAGTGCGTCGGCCGCTGGCGGAAGAAGAGATTCCGGATCGGCAAGTGCGGCGGCTGGCGCCGTCGCTACTGAGCGGGCTTGTCCGCGTCGCCGGACCGCTCCGCCTTCGCCGTCTCTTCCTTGACCGGCTCGTCGGCCTTGGCGGACTCCCCGTCCTTGACCGGATCACCGGCCTTGGCGGGCTCCTCGGCCTTGGCGGGCTCCTCGGTCTTGTCGGACGTTTCGGCGGACTCGGTCGGTTCGGGCTCGTCCTCGTCGCTGAGCAGGACGCCGCACACCTCGCGGAGCCGTGCCTCGGAGATGGCGCCGGCGCGCAGGAGGCGCGGCACCGCTCCGGTCAGGTCGACGATCGAGGAGGGCGCGCCATCGCCGCTCGGCCCGTCGTCGAGGTAGACCTCGACCGAGTCGCCGAGCTGCGCCTCCGCGTCGGCCACGGTGCGGGCCGGCGGGGCGCCGGAGCGATTGGCGCTGCTCACCGCCATCGGCCCGGTCTCCTTGAGCAGCTCCAGCGTGAGCTGGTGCAGCGGCATGCGGATGGCGACCGTGCCCTTGGCGTCGCCGAGGTCCCAGGCGAGCGTGCTGTTGGCCCGGCAGACGAGAGTGAGGGCACCCGGCCAGAACTCGTCCACGAGGTCCTGCCCGTACGTGCCGAAGTCCTCCACGAGCGCCTGGGCCGCGCGCACCGAGCCGACCAGCACCGGGGAGGGCATGTCGCGGCCACGCCCCTTGGCCTCCATCAGCGCGTTCACCGCCGCGGGCGTGAAGGCGTCGGCACCGATCCCGTAGACCGTGTCGGTGGGCAGGACGATCAGCTCGCCGCGCCGTACCGCCGAGACGGCCTCGGCGATCCCCCGGGTGCGTTCCATCGGCTCTGAGCAGTCATAGCTTCGGCTCACGGCCGCCATTCTCCCACCGCCGCGGAGTCCTGCTCACGGGGGTTCAGTCAAGACCCAGGCGGGCGGTGACGAAGCGGTCGCGGCCGGTCAGGTCCTTGTGGTTGCGCATGTCGCGCCAGCCGTGCTCTTCGGCGAAGATCCAGTAGACGGGGTTGCCCTGCAGGTCGCTGTGCTCGACCGCGACCCAGCCGCCGGGGCGCAGCAGCCGCCGCGCGGTGCGCTCGACCACGCGGATCGCGTCGAGGCCGTCGTCGCCGCCGCCCCACAGCGCGGACGGCGGGTCGAAGTCGCGGACGTCCTCCGCGACGTACTCCCACTCCGACATCGGGATGTACGGCGGATTGCTGACCACCAGGTCGACGGTGCCGTCGAGGTCGTGCAGCGCGTCGGCGAAGTCGCTCAGGTGCAGCCGGACCCGGCCGCGCTCGTCCAGCTCCTCGACGTTGCGCGTCGCGTGGACATAGGCCTTGGGGTCCTTCTCGACCGCGTGGACGCGCGCTCGCGGGACCTCCTGGGCGATGGACAGGGCGATGGCTCCCGACCCCGTACCGAGGTCCACGACGAGCGGGTCGCCGACGTCCATCGTGCGCAGCGTGTCGATCGCCCAGCCGGCGACGACCTCGGTCTCGGGCCGGGGGACGAACACGCCCGGCCCCACCCGCAGCTCCAGGTAGCGGAAGAACGCCCGGCCCGTGATGTGCTGCAGCGGCTCACCGGCCTCGCGCCGGGCGATGCCCGCCCAGTACCGCGCGTCGAACGCGGCGTCCGGCACCGTGTGCAGCTCGGCGCGCTTGACGCCGTGCACGAAGGCCGCCAGCTCCTCGGCGTCGGCCCGGGGCGACGGAATCCCCGCGGCGGCCAGGCGTGCCGTCGCGCGGGCGATCTCGTCAGAGAGCAGATGGCTCATGTCATGTCAGGTCAGGTCGCTTGGGCGAGCTTGTGCTCCATGTCGGCGTCCACCAGTGCCTGGATGACATTGTGCAGGTCACCGTCGAGCACGTGGTCGAGGTTGTAGGCCTTGTAGCCCACACGATGGTCGGAGATGCGGTTCTCCGGGAAGTTGTAGGTGCGGACCCGTTCGGATCGGTCCACCGTGCGCACCTGGCTCTTGCGCTCGGCCGCCGCGGCGGCGTCGGCCTCCTCCTGCGCGGCGGCGAGCAGCCGGGCCCGCAGGATGCGCATCGCCTGCTCCTTGTTCTGGAGCTGGCTCTTCTCGTTCTGGCACGACACGACGATGCCGGTCGGCAGGTGGGTGATGCGGACCGCGGAGTCGGTGGTGTTGACGCTCTGGCCGCCGGGGCCGCTGGAGCGGAACACGTCGATGCGCAGGTCGTTCGGGTCGATCTGGACGTCGATGTCCTCGGCCTCGGGCATGACGAACACGCCCGCCGCACTGGTGTGGATGCGGCCCTGGGACTCGGTCGCGGGAACGCGCTGGACGCGGTGCACTCCGCCTTCATACTTCAGGCGGGCCCACACGCCCTCGGTGGACGGGCGGGACTTGACCGCCACGGTGACGTCTTTGTAACCACCGAGATCGGAGGGCTGGGCGTCGATGATCTCGGTCTTCCAGCCGATGCGCTCGGCGTGGCGGAGGTACATCCGCAGGAGGTCGCCGGCGAACAGCGCGGACTCCTCGCCGCCCTCACCGGCCTTGATCTCGAGGATGACGTCCTTGTCGTCGTTGGGATCGCGCGGCACGAGCAGCCGCCGGAGGGTCTCCTCCAGCTCCTCGATGCGCCGGTCGAGCTGGGTCGCCTCTTCGGCGAACGCGGGGTCCTCGGCCGCCAGCTCGCGCGCGGTCTCCGCGTCGTCCTGGGCCGCCGTCAGGTCACGTGCCGCCTCGACGACCGGCCGAAGCTCCGCGTAGCGCTTGCCGAGACGGCGCGCCTCGGCCTGGTCCGCATGTACGGCCGGGTCGGCGAGCCGCTTTTCGATGTCGGCGTATTCGCTGGTCAGATCGTCGAGGTTCACGTCATGTCCTGGTCAGGCGCTGGACGGGCACGGGGCAGACAGGCCGACGCCGACCGGAGAAATGCCTCTCCGGCCGGCGTGGGACGTCTGGCTACTTCTTGTTGCCCGCGGCCTTCTTGCCGAACCGCCGCTCGAACCGGGCCACGCGGCCACCGGTGTCGAGGATCTTCTGCTTGCCCGTGTAGAACGGGTGGCAGTTCGAGCAGACATCGGCGTGGATCGCGCCGTTCTCCGCGGTGCTCCGGGTCTGGAAGGTGTTCCCGCACGTGCACGTCACGGTGGTGACGCCGTAGCTCGGGTGGATGTCAGGCTTCACTACTTCTCCTCGCTTCAGGCGGTCGCCGGGTCATCACCCGGGGGATCCGGGGATGTGAACCGGTACCGCAGCGCGTACCAGTGTGCCAGATAGCACAACATGCCGAGGCCACCGCGCATTCCCCCGCCCGACGCGGCCCGGCCGGCGCCCCCGTGCCCGGCCGGGACCCGCCGGTTCAGCGCCCCACCGGCACCGCGCTGCGCTCCGCGCGGGGAGGCGCCGGCTCCTCGCCGTGGGACACCTGGGGCAGCCGGCCGAGCCAGCGCGGCAGGTACCAGTTGCGCTCGCCGAGCAGGGCCATCACCGACGGCAGCAGCACCGCGCGTACGACGGTCGCGTCCAGCAGCACGGCCACCGCCAGGCCCACGCCCATCTGCTTCATGTCCTGCATCGACAGCGTCGCGAAGACCGCGAAGACGGCCACCATGATCACCGCCGCGGAGGTGACGACGCCCGCGCTGGAACGCACGCCGTGCGCCACCGCGTCCGGGGTCCGCAGGCCCCGGTCGCGCGCCTCGCGGATCCGCGACACCACGAACACGTGGTAGTCCATCGACAGGCCGAACAGCACCACGAAGACGAACAGCGGCATCCATCCCTCGACCGCCCCCACCGGTTCGGTGCCGAACAGGCCCGCGCCCCAGCCGTGCTGGAAGACCGCGACCATGACGCCGTACGCCGCCGCGACCGACAGCAGGTTGAGCAGGATCGAGGTGATCGCGACCGTCAGCGACCGGAACGAGATCAGCATCAGGACGAACGTCACGATCATCACGAACACGAAGACCGGCACGATGTCGGCGTTCAGCTGGTCGTTGAAGTCGACCGAGTCGGCGAGCTCACCGGTCACGTACGCCGTCCCGGCCGCCCCGACCGTCGCGGGCACGATCTGCTCCCGCAGCGTCTTCAGGGCGTGCCGGGAGGTCGCGTTCCTGCCGTCGCCGGCGAGCGGCACGGCGATCTCGGCGACGTTCTGCCGCGCATGGGTGGTCACGGTGGCCGGTGCGCGGAACTCCCCGTCGTGGCCGGTCCGGCTCTTCAGCGCGGAGATGGCCTTCCGTACCTCCGGCGAGCGGATGTCGGCGGCCTTGAGCACCACCTTGGCGGGCGCCGGTCCACCGGGGAACGCCGTGGAGATGTGCTGGTAGGCCTCGAGCGTGGGGGTGCCCTTGGGCATCTCCTGGTCCAGGCCGAGCTGCTGGGTGCGCATGCCGAGGGTCGGCGCGGCCAGGACGAGCATGACGACCGCCGCCAGCACCGCGAAGATCGCCGGACGGGCGAGCACGGGTCGCAGGACGGCCGCCGACACGCCTCCGCTCGTGGCGCGGCGGCCGCGGCGGCGGCCCAGGAACGGGATGCGGCCGAGCTCGACCTTGTCGCCGAGCAGGGACAGCAGCGCCGGCAGCACGGTCACCGAGCCGAGCATCGCGATGAAGACGACCAGGATCGTGGCCAGCGCGAAGCCGTTGAACAGCAGCAGCCCGGACAGGAACATGCCCGCCATCGCCAGCATCACCGTGAGACCGGAGATCAGCACCGACCGGCCGGACGTCGCGGCGGCGATGCGCAGCGCGGTCTGCCTGTCGTGGCCCGCGGCGCGCTCGTCGCGCTCCCGGCGGATGTAGAACAGGCAGTAGTCGACGCCGACCGCCAGCCCCACGAGCAGCATCACCGAACTCGTCGTGTCGAACAGGTGCAACGCGTGGCTGGCCACGGCCAGCACCCCGTTCGCCGCGACGAACGCGGTGAGCGCGAGCCCGACCGGCAGCAGGGCGGCCAGCAGCGCGCCGAACGCCACGAGCAGGATGCCGATGGCGAGCGGCACCCCGGTCCACTCGGCGCGGGCGAAGTCCTTGCTGAGCACGTCGTTCAGCCACTTGCCCCCGCTGGCGTCGCCGAACTGGCCGATCGTCACCTCCGGGTGGGCGGCCCGCACCCGGCCGACGGCGTCCAGGACCGGCTGGACCCGGTCGGCCGCCGTCTCCGGGTCGCCGGTCATGGTGAACCGCACCAGGCCGTCCCGCCCGTCCGCGGAGGTCACGGCGGGTGCGACCGTACCGACGAGGCCCGTGGCCCGTACCGCGGCCGAGACGTCCTTCGCCGCGTCACGCCAGGCGCCGGGCGTACGGCTGTGCACGATCACCATCTCGCCGGCCGGGTCCTTGATCCCGGCGTCGTAGAGGATCTTCTGGGCGCGGGCGGAGTCGCCCGCGGCGTTCTCGTAGGGCTTCATGTTGGCCTGGCCGGCCATTCCGCCGATCACGCTGGCGGCGATCACGAACAGCAGCCAGCCGATGATCGCGGTCTTGCGGTGCCGCACGCTCCAGCCGCCGATCCGGGCGGCGAAGGACGACGGAGGGGCATGACGTCCGCGAACGTGGCTTCTCATGAGCGTCTCCCGACTTTGGGCTTCGCCGAAGACGCTAGGAATCCGCGATGGCCCGCCCCAGCCGCTCAGACCCCCTCCCGGGGTGGTGCCAGTGACACCCCCGGCCGGTCCCTGGCCCCAGTGACCGCGGACGGCACGCTCGCGAGACTCGAGACGGCAAGATAAGGACGGAGACCGGGAGGAACGATGAACATTGGGAGGGCGGCGCTCGCCGCCGTACGCGGACTGGGCCTGGCCCTGCTGGCCATGGTCGGATCGCTGGTGTCCTTCATCTTCTCGGTCGTGTTCATGGCGTTGTCCCTGGTCGGCGTGGGGCTGTTCGTGACGCCGGTCGTCACGGCCGCCGCCCGGTCCTACATGGGGTTGCGCCGCCGGCTCGCCCGCGACTGGTTCGGCGTGGAGATCGAGACGCCGTACCGGCGGAAGCCGGAGTTCCAGAGCGGCGTGCTCGGCGTGCTGGAGCGGTACCGGTGGATCATGAAGGACCCGGCGACGTACCGCGACCTGCTGTGGATGATCACGGATGCCACCGCCGGGTTCGCCATGGCGATCTTCGCCTTCGCGCTGCTCTTCTACGGCCCGTACGGCTGGGTGCTGGCGGCCGGGCTCTGGTACCCGATCGTGCACGCGGACGGCGGCGACTGGTACACCTTCGTGCACGTCACCGGCTTCGGCAGCGCGATGCTCGCCGGCCTGATGGGGTTCGTGTACGCGGGGCTGGGCATCTGGCTGACCCCGCTGATCATGAAGGCGCACGCGCGGCTGGACGCCTCCCTGCTGGGCCCGACGCACGAGCGGGAGCTCGAGATGCGTGTGGAGCGCCTGACCGAGACCCGCTCCGACGCGCTCGACACGCAGGCGGCCGAGCTACGCCGGATCGAACGCGACCTGCACGACGGCGCGCAGGCCCGCCTGGTGGCCATGGGCATGAACCTCGGCGCGATCGAGCACCTGCTCGAACGCGACCCGGAGAAGGCCAGGAAGCTGCTGTCCGAGGCGCGCGAGTCCTCCTCCAAGGCCCTCACCGAGCTGCGCGACCTGGTCCGTGGCATCCACCCGCCGGTCCTGGCCGAACGCGGGCTCGGCGACGCCGTACGGGCCCTGGCCATGGCGAGCCCGCTCACCACCGAGGTGTCGGTCGACCTTCCCGGCGTTCTGGAGGCCCCGGTCGAGTCGGCGGCCTACTTCGCGGTCTCGGAGGTGCTGACCAACGCGGCCAAGCACTCCGGCGCGCAGCGCGTCTGGCTGGATCTCCGGCACGAGAACGGCATGCTCCGTATCATGATCACCGACGACGGCCAGGGTGGCGCGGACATGTCCGGCGGCACCGGACTTCGCGGAATCGAGCGGCGACTCGGTACATTCGATGGTGTCCTCGCGCTGAACAGTCCGGCGGGAGGCCCCACGATCGTGACCATGGAGCTGCCGTGCGCGCTGACCACGCCCCGGCGTTGATGCTGGAGGAGCCGGGATGCGCGTCGTCCTCGCCGAGGATCTGTTCCTGCTGCGGGACGGCCTCGTCCGGCTCCTCGAGGCGTACGACTTCGAGATCGCGGCCGCGGTCGACAACGGGCCCGAGCTGAACCGGGCCCTGGTCACGATCAAGCCGGACGTGGCCGTGGTCGACGTACGCCTCCCCCCGACGTTCACCGACGAGGGCCTGCAGGCCGCCCTCCAGGCCCGGCGCGAGATCCCCGGGCTGCCGGTGCTGGTGCTGTCGCAGCACGTCGAGCAGCTGTACGCCCGCGAGCTGCTGGCCGACGGCAGCGGCGGCATCGGCTACCTGCTCAAGGACCGGGTGTTCGACGCCGACCAGTTCATCGACGCGGTACGCCGGGTGGCCTCCGGCGGCACGGCGATGGACCCCCAGGTGATCTCCCAGCTCCTCGTCCGCAAGTCCCGCGACGAGCCGCTGGGCGACCTGACGCCGCGCGAGCGCGAGGTGCTCGCGCTGATGGCCGAGGGCCGCTCCAACCAGGCGATCGCGCAGCGCCTCGTGGTGACCGAGCGCGCCATCGCCAAGCACACGTCGAACATCTTCTTGAAGCTGGACCTGCCGGTTTCCGACGACGACAACCGCCGCGTCCTCGCCGTCCTGGCCTACCTCAACGGCTCCTGAAGCCGGACCGGCCGTTCAGCTCTGGCCGAGGAAGGCCAGCACCGCCATCACCCGGCGATGGGTGCTGTTGGTGTGCTGGAGGCCGAGCTTGAGGAAGATGTTGGAGATGTGCTTCTCCACCGCGCCGTCCGTGACGACGAGCCTGCGGGCGATCGCCGCGTTGGACAGGCCCTCGGCCATGAGGCCGAGCACCTCGCGTTCCCGCGGCGTCAGCGCCTCCAGCCGGTCGCCGCGACGCCGGCGGCCCAGGAGCTGCGCGATGACCTCGGGGTCGATGACCGTGCCGCCCTCGGCGACCCGCTTGACCGCGCCGAGGAACTCCGCGACGTCGGCGACACGCTCCTTCAGCAGGTAACCGACGCCCTCGGCGCCGCCGCCGATCAGGTCGGTGGCGTAGCGCTCCTCGACGTACTGGGAGAAGACGAGGATGGGCGTGCCGGGCACCCGCTCCCGCACCTGCAGGGCGGCGCGCAGCCCTTCGTCGGTGAACGTCGGGGGCATGCGGACGTCGACGATGACGAGATCCGGCCGGTGCTCCTCGACGAGCGCCATGAGCCCGGCGCCGTCGCCGGAGGTGGCCACCGTCTCGATGCCCTCATCGGCGAGAAGGCGGATCAGGCCTTCGCGCAGCATCACAGCGTCTTCCGCGATCACGACCCGCACGGTCGCCAAGCTTAGAGGAGATCCGCGCGCGGCCTCAGGTCGCCGCCGCACCGGGGCCGGGCAGCAGGTCGACGTCGCCCGCGTGCATCGGCTCGCCGCAGTGGGCGCAGCGCAGGTCGACGCTGCTGATCTCACCGCACGCGTGGTGCCGGTAGAGGACCGGCGGGCCGGCCTCGCCCGCGAGCCACTTGTCCCCCCAGCCGATCATGACCATGAGCAGGTCGACGAGTTCGGCGCCCTTCTCCGTCAGGACGTACTCGTACCGCGGTCGCCGGTCGTAGGGCCGGCGTTCGAGCACGCCCTGCTCGACGAGGTGGTTCAGCCGCTCGGTCAGGACCTTGCGCGAGATGCCGAGGTCCGCCTGGATCTGCTCGAACCGGCTGACCCCGGCGTACACGTCGCGCAGGACCAGCGGCGACCAGGGCTCCCCTATGACGTCGAGCGTGCGCGCGATCGAGCACGCCATCTCCGCGAAGTTCGTGCGTTGCATGGAATCAGTTTAGCAATCGGGGTTCCCTAAGGGAACTTCGGGCTGCTACGGTCATGGCGTCTCCTCAAGGAACTCCGAAAGGATCGAGAAAATGAGCAAGGTCCTCAGCGCCCACGCGGTGTCGGTCGACGGTTACATCACCGGCCGCGACCCCGGCGCCGGGCGCGGGCTCGGCGACGGCACGACGCTCTTCGACTGGTACTTCGCCGGCGACACGCCCAGCCGGGTGTTCGACGGATTCAAGCTGAGCGAGTCCAGCGCCCGGGTCTTCGACGCCTTCGCCGGACGCGTGGGCGCGGTCGTGGCGGGGCGCAACACCTACGACGACTCCGACGGTTTCGGAGGCGGCAGCCCGCACCCGAACGCCCGCCTGGTCGTGCTGAGCCACCGGCCCGTTCCGGAGATCTCCGAGCGGCAGACGCTGGTCACCACCGGCATCGAGGACGCGATCGCGGCGGCTCGCGAGGCCGCCGGCGACGGTGACGTCGGCCTCATGGGCGGCGGCGTCCTGACCGAGGCGCTGAAGGCGGGGCTCGTCGACGAGGTGGTCCTCCACCAGGTGCCGGTCCTGCTCGGCGGCGGCCGGCCCTTCTTCCAGACCCTCCCCGAGCACGTACGGCTCCGCCTCATCGAGGCCGTCCCGGCGCCGGGCGTCACCCACCTCCACTACGCGGTCGAGCGATGACCCACTCCCCCGACGACCCGATGAACCCCGATGACCAGGAGATGACCCCGATGCTCGACACCGACGTACGCCGCGTCCTCGACGGCAGCCCGATCGCCCACCTCGCCAGCGTCCTGCCCGACGGCGCTCCCCACTCCGTGCCGGTCTGGATCGGCACGCATGACGACCACGTCGTCATCATCACCGGGCCGGGCTCCCGCAAGGCCCGCAACCTGCGGCGCGACCCGCGGATCGCACTCTCCCTGACGCCGCCCGACAACCCGTTCCAGCCGGTGATCGTCCGCGGCCGGGTCGTCGAGTGGATCGAGGGCGACGCGGCCTGGGAGATCGTCGACCGGATCGCGATGAAGTACATCGGCCGCCCCTACACACGCACCGTGGAACGCGTCGTCGCGCTCATCGAGCCCGACACCCAGAGCGTGGGTTGAGACGCCTTGTCCTCGATGCCCGCGTGCGTCCGGGCGGACCGGCTACCAGACCGCCGGGAGGTCCGCCCGGATGACGGTGGGGCCGCCTGGAGGGCTGTTGACCGTGAGGATGCCGTCGATGCCGGCCGCGCGATCGGCCAGGCCCGCCAGGCCGCCGCCCGGGGTGGCCTCCGCGCCGCCGACGCCGTTGTCGGACACCTCCACCACGATCCAGTTCTGGTCGCGGGTGATGCGTACCGCGGCGCGGGTCGCGCGGGCGTACTTGGCGACGTTGGTCAGGGCCTCGGAGACGATGAAGTACGCGATGCTCTCGACGGCCGCGGGCGGGCGGGTGGGCAGGTCCACCTCGACCGCCACCGGCACCTGGGCGCGGGCGGCGACCGCGGAGATCGCGGCGTCCAGACCGCGGTCGGTGAGGATCGCGGGGTAGATGCCGCGGGCGAGGTTGCGCAGCTCGGCGATGGCCTCTTTGGCACCAGCGTGAGCCTGCTGGATCAGCTCCTGGGCGCCGGCCGGGTCGGTCTCCAGCTTGGCCCGGGCCCGGCCGAGGTCCATCGCCACGGCGAGGAGCTGCTGCTGGGCGCCGTCGTGCAGGTCACGCTCGATGCGGCGGCGTTCCGCCTCCGCCGCGTCGACGCCCCGCGCCCGGCTGGCCTGAAGCTGGGCCGTACGGGCCCGCAGCGCCTGGGTCTCGTTCGGGCCGAGCAGGAAGCGCGCCAGCGCGCCGTGGGCGTAGCCGATGCCGCGCACGACGTACATGACCACGAACGCCAGCGCGATGCCGAGCGGGATCGCCGGCAGGGTCGTGAGGGTGTTGTCGAACCAGATCTCGTGGCTGCCGACGGTGAGGTAGAGGAAACCGCCGTCCTGCCAGTTGATCGTCAGCGGCATCGCGATGAGCGCGAGGGCGGCACACCACATCCCGACCGACAGGGCGAACTCCACGACCCCGAGCGGGAAGACCAGGAACAGGTAGACCAGGTCCTTCCAGGTCGCCGGGTCGACGGCCATCGCCTTCCACTTGGCGAAGAGATTGGTGCCCTTCGGCAGCGGACGGTACGGGTCGGGGATGTCGACGCCGAAGGCCGCCTTCGCCAGGCGCCGCTCGAACATCGCGGCCCCCCGCCAGAGGATCATGGCGAGGGCGAGCCCGAGCACGCCCACCCAGATGATCACCGTGCCGACGGAAACCGACAGCAGCACGGTGAGACCGACGAAGTACGCCAGTCCCAACGGGAAGTGCAGCAGCAGGTAGGCGGCCGACCGCCAGGTCAGCGATTCCCCCGCCAGCCGCAGCGGGCCGGACCGCCGCCGGGAGGGTGTCATCTCAAGCGTGCTGTTCACCGCGGGTCCCTTTCGCGCCGCATCCACCGTACGGCCCCAGCCTCACGGACGGGAGCCCCGCGTGCCATGGAGCGTCCCAGCCTCATGGGGGTGGGGCTATCCCCACCCCCGACACGAAAGAACGCCCCGGGCGCGAGGCCACGGGGCGTTCTTCTGCGTTTCGACGGTCGCGCTCGGGTTCGCCGGTCGCGCTCGCCTCTCCGGGATCAGTCGTTCAGCGTCGTCTTCTGCACCTGCAGCAGGAACTCCGCGTTCGACTTGGTCTCCTTCATCTTCTCGAGGAGGAGCTCCAGCGCCTGCTGCATCTCCAGGGCGTGCAGCACCCGGCGCAGCTGCCAGACGATGCGCAGCTCCTCCGCGGACATGAGGATCTCTTCCTTACGGGTGCTGGAGGCGTCGACGTCGATCGCCGGGAACACCCGCTTGTCGGCGAGCTCGCGGCGCAGCCGGACCTCCATGTTGCCGGTGCCCTTGAACTCCTCGAAGATCACCTCGTCCATGCGCGAGCCGGTCTCGACCAGCGCGGTGGCGAGGATCGTCAGCGAGCCGCCGTTCTCGATGTTGCGGGCGGCGCCGAAGAACCGCTTCGGCGGGTACAGCGCCGTCGAGTCGACACCACCGGACAGGATGCGGCCGCTGGCCGGAGCGGCCAGGTTGTACGCCCGGCCCAGGCGGGTGATCGAGTCGAGCAGCACGACGACGTCGTGGCCGAGCTCGACGAGGCGCTTGGCGCGCTCGATCGCCAGCTCCGCGACCATCGTGTGGTCGTCGGCGGGCCGGTCGAAGGTCGAGTGGATGACCTCGCCCTTCACCGACCGCTGCATGTCGGTGACCTCTTCGGGACGCTCGTCCACGAGGACGACCATCAGGTGGCATTCGGGGTTGTTCTTGGTGATCGCGTTGGCGATCGCCTGCAGCACCATCGTCTTGCCGGCCTTCGGCGGCGACACGATCAGGCCGCGCTGGCCCTTGCCGATGGGGCTGACGAGGTCGATGATCCGCGTGGTCAGCTGGCCGGGGTCGTTCTCCAGGCGCAGCCGCTCCTGCGGGTACAGCGGGGTGAGCTTGGAGAAGTCGACGCGGCCCTTGGCCTGCTCGGGCTCCATGCCGTTGACCGTGTCGAGGCGGACCAGCGCGTTGAACTTCTCGCGCCGCTCGCCCTCGCGCGGCTGCCGGACGGCGCCGGTGATGACGTCGCCCTTGCGCAGGCCGTACTTGCGGACCTGGGCGAGGGAGACGTAGACGTCCTGCGGGCCCGGAAGGTAGCCGGTGGTGCGGACGAAGGCGTAATTGTCGCGAATGTCGAGGATGCCGGAAACCGGGATCAGGACGTCGTCCTCGTTGATCACCGGGTCGGCGTCGCCGTAGCGCTCCCGGCCGCCGCGGCCGCGGTTGCGCTCGCGGAACCGGCCGCGCCGCCGCCGGCCGCCGCCGTCCTCGTCGTCGTCGTTCTGCCGCTGGCCCTGGTTGCCGCGCTGACCCGGGTTGCCACCACGGCCCTCCTGGCCGCCACGGCTGTCGTCGCGCTGACCGCCACGGCTGTCGTCACGCTGGCCGCCACGGCTGTCGTCACGCTGGCCGCCACGGCTGTCGTCACGCTGGCCGTCGCGCTGCCCATCACGCTGGCCGTCGCGGTTGCGGTTGCCGCGCTGCCGCTGGCGGCCTTCGCGGTTGCCGCCGTCACGACCGGCGCTCTCGCGCCCGCCGTCGCGGCCGCCCTCGGACTCCGCCGAGTCGGTCTTGATCTCCTGCTGCTGGCCCTGCTGCGGGGCGGCGTCGTCGCGCCGCGGCGCGCGCTCACGCCGGGGCTGCTGGGACTCGCCGCGCTCCGTCTCGGCCGCGGGGGCCGTCTTCGCCGGGGCGGCGGCCTTGGCGGCCTCGCCCTCGTCCTTGGGCGCCGACTTGGGCGCCGTTGCCTGGTCACCGCCGCCGGCGTTCTGCGCCTGCTTCTCCTGGATGGCAGCGATGAGCTGGCTCTTGCGCATGCCGCCCGTGCCGCTGATGCCCAGGCTGGAGGCGAGCGCCTTCAGCTCGGGAAGCACCATGGCCGACAGGCCCGTGCCGCTGCGGCGACGCCGCGGAGCGGGAGCCGTCTGCTCGGCAGGGGTGGCCTCAGGCGCTGTGGTGGCTGCGTCCGTGAGGAGTTCGGTGGTTTCGCTCACTAAGGGTCCTTCCCAGGGAGCGGGTGTGGCCGCCGTCGGCCAGGCAACCCGGTAGTGCGAGCCGGCGGGGGCGCCGGATCAGTCGAGCTCTGCTGATCTGATGTTGATCGGCGAAGAGTTCTGGCCACAGCCAGATGGTGGAGGCAGGTCGCCGGATCTGATCCCCGATCCCGTTACGTCCGAAGCTTTGCCGAAACAATGAACGACGAGCGGTTTCGGTGCCGGGGAACCACATCCGCGTCACGCGGCCGGCATAAGCCGGAGTGGCCGACGAGCCCACGCCCCCGAGCGGGGCATCTGGTGCGGCACTTAGCCTAACATCACCTGGGCACACTGCTATTCCCCAGAGGTCGATGTCGCGTGTCACTGATCAATCGGCTGAACGCATGCGCCATGGGGGGCCACATCCAGCGGGTGTATGTGCCACGAAGTACCCACTTCGGCGCTGATTGAATCAACTTCGCCGTCGCGAAAGGCGAGCGCGAGGACCGTCGGGCCCGCGCCGGAGACGACCGCCGCCACGCCCTTCGCGCGCAGCCGCTTCACCAGGTCGAGCGACTCGGGCATGGCGGGCGCGCGGTACGACTGGTGCAGCCGGTCCTCGGTCGCGTCGAGGAGGAGCTCGGGCGTCGCGGTCAGCGCCGCGACGAGCAGCGCCGCGCGGCCGGCGTTCGCCGCGGCGTCGGCGTGCGGCACCGTGTCGGGCAGCAGCCCGCGGGCGCGCTCGGTGGCGAGCCGCACGTCGGGTACGAGCGCCACCGGTCGTACGCGCGAGGACACATCCATCCTGGTCATCCGGGCTCCCCCGCTGGTCTCCCAGGCGATGGTGAGGCCGCCGGCGAGGCAGGGCGCGACATTGTCGGGGTGCCCCTCGATGCGCGTCGCGAGCGCCAGGACGTCGTCGTCGGTGAACTTCTCCCCGGCGGGATGCAGGGCGCGCGCGGCGAGGATGCCGGCGATCGTGGCCGCCGACGACGAGCCGAGCCCCCGCGCGTGCGGGATGCGGTTGACACAGCGGATCCGCAGCCCGGTGGGTTCGCCGCCGAGCCGGTCGTACGCCGCGCGGAACGTGCGCGCGACCAGATGGTCGGCGCCGCGCCCGGCGGTCTCCTCCCCCTCGCCGCTGACCTCGATCGACAGGCCGGATCCGGCCACGTCGACCTCGACGTCGTCGTACAGCCCGAGGGCCAGGCCGAGCGCGTCGAAGCCGGGTCCGAGGTTGGCGCTGGTGGCCGGCACCCGGACCCGTACGGCTTGCGTCACGTGAGTTCCAGCGCGGAGGCCGCGGCGTGGGCGTCGACCGGCACGGTCATCGGCGCGGGCGCGCCGGAGATCGCCCAGTCGGGGTCCTTCAGGCCGTTGCCGGTGACCGTGCAGACGACCCGGCTACCGGCGGACACGAGCTCCTCCTGGCGAGCCTGCAGCAGGCCGGCGACGCTGGCCGCGGACGCGGGCTCGACGAAGACGCCCTCCTCGCGGGCGAGCAGGCGGTAGGCGGCGAGGATCTGCCGGTCGGTCACGGCCTCGATCGCGCCGCCGGACTCGTCGCGCGCGCGTACGGCGAGGTCCCACGAGGCGGGGTGGCCGATGCGGATCGCGGTGGCGATGGTCTGCGGCTTCAGCACTGGCTCACCGCGCACGATCGGCGCCGCGCCCGCGGCCTGGAAGCCCAGCATGCGCGGACGCGCGTCGTACTCCTGGTATCCCATCCAGTACGCGGAGATGTTCCCGGCGTTGCCGACGGGCAGGCAGTGCACGTCGGGAGCGGCGCCGAGCGTGTCGACGATCTCGAACGCGGCGGTCTTCTGCCCCTCGAGCCGGTAGCGGTTCACCGAGTTGACCAGGGCGACCGGGTAGTCGGCGGACAGCTTGCGCGCGAGCTCCAGGCAGTCGTCGAAGTTGCCGTCGATCTGCAGGAGCCGGGCGCCGTGCACGAGCGCCTGGGCCAGCTTTCCCATCGCGATCTTGCCCTGGGGCACCAGCACCGCGCACACCATGCCGGCGCGCACCGCGTACGCGGCGGCCGAGGCGGAGGTGTTGCCCGTCGAGGCGCAGATGATCGCCTTGGCGCCGTCCTGCGCCGCCCGGCTGATCGCCACCGTCATGCCCCGGTCCTTGAAGGAGCCGGTCGGGTTGGCGCCCTCGACCTTGAGATGGACGTCGCAGCCGGTGAGCTGGGACAGCCGTGGTGCGGGCAGCAGCGGCGTGCCGCCCTCGAGCAGGGTGATGACGGGCGTGTCGGCCGTCACTGGGAGCCGATCACGGTACTCCTCGATGATCCCCCGCCATGCCTTGGTCACGGTGTTCCCTCCTGACCTGCGATGACCGTACGCCGAGTCTACGGGCGACGGGCCGCGCGTCTCACGTCGTTCCAGATGCTGGGATCAAGGGGGGATATTCATCATTGTGCCCCCTGCGTCCCCGGGCGTGTCGCCGCCGCCCCACTGGCCATCGTGTGTGGCCGCATGCGCTGGAGCTACGACCGGGCGTACGGGCCGTTCGTGCGGAACGGAAAGATCGAACCGTCATCGAGCGCACGCCGGAACCGGTGCCGCCGCGCTCTCGGCCATCGTGTGTTCAGTCGTCGCCCTCGACGCGCATCACGCTGGCGACCGCGCGGACGATCTCCAGGTCGCGCAGGCGCTCGATGGTGGCCGACAGGGCGCCGTCGGGCGCTCGATGGGTGACGATCACGAGCTGCGCCTCATCGCCGTGCCCCTCCTGGCGTACGGCCTGGATCGACACGTCCTTCTCGGCGAACGCGTCGGCGACCCGGGCGAGCACCCCGGAGCGGTCGGCCACGTCCAGCGCCACGTGGTAGCGGGTCACCGTGTCGGCCATCGGGAGCACCGGCAGTTCGGCGTAGGTCGACTCCGCCGGCCCGCGCGCGCCGTACACGCGGTTGCGGGCGACCGCGACGATGTCGCCGAGCACGGCGCTCGCGGTCGGCGCCCCGCCGGCGCCCGCGCCGTAGAACATCAGCGAACCGGCCGACTCGGCCTCCACGAACACGGCGTTGTACGCCTCGCGGACGCTCGCCAGCGGATGCGAGCGCGGGATCATCACCGGGTGCACGCGGACCGAGACGCCGCGCCCGGCCCGGTGCTCCTCCGACGGCACGCGCTCGCAGATGGCCAGAAGCTTGACCACGCAGCCCATCGCCTTGGCGCTGGCGATGTCGGCGGAGGTCACGTCGGCGATGCCCTCCCGGTGCACACCGGCGGCCGTGACGCGCGTGTGGAAGGCGAGCTGGGCCAGGATCGCGGCCTTGGCCGCCGCGTCGAAGCCCTCGACGTCGGCCGTGGGGTCCGCCTCGGCGTAGCCGAGCGCCTGCGCCTCGTTCAGGGCCTCGGCGAACCCGGCCCCGGAGGTGTCCATCTGGTCGAGGATGTAGTTGGTCGTCCCGTTGACGATGCCCATGACCCGGTGGACGTGATCGCCGACCAGCGACTCGCGCAGCGGGCGCAGCAGCGGGATCGCCCCGGCGACGGACGCCTCGTAGTAGATGTCGGCGCCGTACTCCCGCGCCGCACCGAACAGCGTCGCGCCGTCCTCGGCCAGCAGCGCCTTGTTCGCCGTGACGACCGACTTTCCGGCCTTCATGGCGGCGAGGAGGAGCCCGCGCGCGGGCTCGAACCCGCCGATCACCTCCACCACGATGTCCACGTCGT
Organism: Actinoallomurus iriomotensis; assembly: GCF_030269445.1. Classification (GTDB taxonomy): domain Bacteria; phylum Actinomycetota; class Actinomycetes; order Streptosporangiales; family Streptosporangiaceae; genus Actinoallomurus; species Actinoallomurus iriomotensis. The sequence continues at coordinate 99,816 of NZ_BSTJ01000007.1, read as the reverse complement.
CGCCGGTCACCAGGCCCATGGCGTCGGTGGTGAGCAGCTCGGCCGGAACGCCCTCACGGCGCTTGTCGAGCCGCCGCACCGCGATCCCGGCCAGCTCCAGCGGGACGCCGACCCGGGCGGCGAGATCGTCGGCCTGCTCGCGCAGCAGGCGCACGACCTCGGTGCCGACGGTGCCGCACCCCAGCAACGCCACTCTCAGAGCCGTCACGGCGAAACCTCCAGGCGCAACAGATCATCCTCGGTCTCGCGGCGGAGGATGAGCCGGGAACGTCCGGCGCGCACGGCCGCGACCGCCGGCTTCGGCACGTGGTTGTAGTTGTTGGCGAGCGAACGGCAGTACGCGCCGGTGGCCGCCACCGCGACGAGGTCGCCGGGAACGAGGTCCGCCGGCAGCCACAGGTCGCGCACGACCATGTCGCCGCTCTCGCAGTGCTTGCCGACCATGCGGCTGAGCATCGGCGCCGCGTCGGAATGCCGCGAGGCGAGCACGCTGGTGTACTCCGCGCCGTACAGCGCCGTGCGGATGTTGTCGCTCATGCCGCCGTCCACCGAGACGTACGTGCGGAGCCCGTCGAGCGGCTTGACCGTGCCGACCTCGTACAGCGTGATGCCGCCCGGCCCGGCGATCGTACGGCCCGGCTCCACGGTCAGGCGCGGCACCGTCAGGCCCCGCTCGCGGCAGTTACGGGTGATGATGCCGCGCAGGTTGTCGGCGATGTGCTTGGGGTCGAGCGGGTCGTCACCCTCCAGGTAGGCGATGCCGTAACCGCCGCCGAGGTCCAGCTCGGGGAGTTCGACGCCGTGCTCGTCGCGGATCGCGACCAGCAGGTCCACCACGCGGTGGGCGGCCAGCTCGAAGCCGTCGGTGTCGAAGATCTGCGAGCCGATGTGGGAGTGCAGGCCGACGAGCTCCAGGGAGTCGATGTCGTGGACGCGCCGGGCCGCCTCCAGCGCCGTCTCCCGGGCGAACCCGAACTTCTGGTCGTCGTGCGCGGTGGCGATGAACTCGTGCGTGTGCGCCTCGACCCCCGTGGTGACGCGGATCATCACCTTGGGCCGTACGCGCCTCTCCGCGGCGAGGTAGCCCAGCCGCGCGATCTCCTCGAAGGAGTCGAGCACGATGTGGCCCACTCCCACCTCGAGCGCACGCGTGAGCTCAGGGGTGGACTTGTTGTTGCCGTGGAACGTGATGCGCTCGACCGGGAACCCGGCGTGCAACGCGACCGCGAGCTCCCCGCCCGTACAGACGTCCAGGCCCAGGCCCTCCTCGGCCACCCAGCGGGCGATCTCCGTACTCAGGAAGGCCTTGCCCGCGTAGTAGACGTCGCCGTCGCTGAAGGCGCCGGCGAACTCCCGGCACCGCGACCGGAAGTCCTCTTCGTCGTAGACGTAGAGCGGCGTGCCGTACTCCCCCGCGAGATCGCGGACGTCCACCCCGCCGATCGTCAGGGCGCCGTCGTCACGCCGGGCGTTGCGCGGCCAGACACCGGCCGCGAGCGCGTTGAGGTCGCGCGGCGGGGGCAGCGGGTGGTCCTCCGGCAGCACGTCGGCATGCCGGGGACCGGCCGGGTGCACTCGACTCATGATCTCTCCGTAACGCTCACAGGCGGTCTTCCGGCATCTCGCCGAGCATCCGCAGGCCGTTTCCCAGCACGATCCGCGCGGCGCGGGCCAGGCCCAGCCGCGCGGTGTGCCGTGTGTCGACGGACTCGTCGCCCCTGGGCAGCGCCGGGCACTGCTCGTGGACGTCGTGGTAGGCGTCGGCGATCCGTTCGAGGTGCCGGGTGAAGGGGCGCGGGTCGTTCTGCCGCGCCGCCTGCTCCGCCCGGCCGGGAAAGTCCGCGAGGAGCCCGATCAGCAGCCGCTCACGAGGATCGTCCAGCGGCCCGTCCGTCTCGCGCATCCCCAGGTCGGCGGCGTGCCGCCGCACCCCGCAGGCACGCGCGTACGCGAACCGGACGCGGAAGCCGGGGTTGTCGAACGTCAGCGGCCGTGTAGGCCACAGCTCGGCCGGCGGGACGGCCATCAGGCCGTACGACTCATCGATCCGGGCGGTGAGCGGCGTGTCCATGGTGATGGTGAGGAAACCGGGGCCGGTCGTCCTGGCGGTACGGACCCCGGGCCGCTTGGCGAGACGCTTGGCGAGGATCGCCGCCACCTCGGGCGCGGACCGCCCCGCCGCCCTGGCGAGACGCAGCGGAAGCGGCGTGGCGTAGTCCCCCGTGGCGGTCGCCTCGACCGGCGCCATCTGCGGAATGGGCACGCTTATGTCGCCATCGGCCACCGCGTCACGTACGGCGTCGATGACGGCACTGCTCAACTCACCCGGGTTCACGTGCGCGAGGCTACCCGGGGTCACGCGTACGAGACTATCTGACCAGCATGTGGACGAGACCTCATCCGGCGTCGCTCGCGTCGTCCGGGCTGGGCCCGGCACCGGCCAGCTCCCGGACGGTACGGATAAGTTCCGAGGGATCGAACGGCTTGGTGACATAGGCGTCCACCCCGATCTCGTGCCCCCGGCGAATGTCATGCTCCTGCGCCCGCGCCGTGATCATCACGACCCTGATGCCCCGCGTGCCGGGATCCTCCCGGAGCTTCACCGCGGTGACCCAGCCGTCGAGCCGGGGCATCATGATGTCGAGCGTGATCACATCGGGATCGACCTCGCGCACCTTATCCAAACAGTCCTGACCGTCGACAGCCGTCGCCACCTCGAACCCCTCCAGTTGAAGGTTCACGGCGATGAGCTGCCGGATCACCTCGTCGTCATCGACGACCAGCACGCGTCCAAGGGTCACGGCGGCCAAGCTAGCGGGTTCACGGCCCCGGACACGCGGAGAACGACAACGTGCGGCATCATCGTTATCGGGGGGACGACCGACCGAAACCACCGCGTAGCCAACGCCCCCTCCGCCGAACCGCCGGTACGGGCGTCCGACACCCGGGACCGGCGCGAGCGGTGCCGAGATACTGATAATCTCTAGGCGTCCTGAGCCCCCTTAGCTCAGGGGATAGAGCACCGGCCTCCGGAGCCGGGTGCGCAGGTTCGAATCCTGCAGGGGGCGCGCATTCTGATCAAGGAAAACCCCGGCCGACCAGCCCTAACGCTGGGAGCCGGCGTTTCGTCTGTGTGCAGCCATGTGCCACCGGACGCAGGTCCATGTCCGTGATCACGAATATACGCGGAACGGCTTTCGGGGCGTCCGCCCAGGTGAGGCCCCAAACGAAGGAGCCCCGGCGGAATGACCGGTTGCCCTGGCCACTCGGCGACGTGTGTCGCCCCACCTTTCGCGGGGCAGGTGGCAGGTGTCCTTGGTGACCGCGATCGCCTCGGCCGGCCCGGAGCATGTCGTACGTAGTACATGCCTCCGTACAGCGCCACCAGCCGAGGCCCCTGGGTCTCCCCCACGTCCTTGATCGTCTCCGGCTGGGCACGGAGCCGAACGGGGTTGACTTCCGGTGGTCCGGGCTCACGACCAGTACGCGTTCGAGCGGGCGGAGATCGTTTGGGTGCAGACGGGTGACTTCGGTCTGTTCCGTGAGCCGGTCGGGGGCCGATGCGGGCCAGACGCGATCAACGACCTGATCACCGCGGCCGCGCGCCTCGATCGCCGAGCCACTCCGCATCGGCTTCGTCATGCCCGTGGCGGCGATGTCGTGGACGCCGGCGGCACGGTGGACGAGGTCCAGGAGCTGCTCCGGTCGCCAGGCTCGCCGCGTTGCTCGACGGCGCGTTCCCGACCTAGGCCGGCCGGGACGCCGAAGCGCGGGTGCGCCGAATGCGAAAGTAAACGGTACGGTAGAGTTTACATCCTCGCCGTACAGAGGAGTGCTCGTGATCGTCGTTACCGCACCCACCGCCAAGATCGGCCGTCATGTCGTCGAGCAGCTGCTCGATGCCGGCGAGCCCGTCCGGGTCGTCGTCCGCGACCCGGGGCGGCTCTCTGCCACCGTTCGCGACCGTGTCGAGGTCGTGGAGGGCTCCCACCGTGACGCCGCGGTGGTCGGCAAGGCCTTCGCCGGCGCCGACGCGGTGTTCTGGCTGATGCCCAGTGACCTGCGCGCCCCCGACGTGATGACCTCCTATGTCGAGGCCAGCAGGCCGGGCGTCGAGGCCGTCGCCGCGCACGGCGTCCGTCACGTCGTCGGAGTCTCGGCGCTGGGCAGGGGCACCGCCGTCGCCGGCCGGGCCGGCAACGTCACCGCCTCGCTGGCCATGGACGACCTGTTCGCCACGGTCACGAACTACCGCTCGCTCGCCAACCCGACCTTCATGGACAACACGCTGCGCGAAATCCGCACGATCCTGGGCGACGGTGTGATCTCCGGGCCCCTCGCGCCCGACCGCAAGCTGCCGCTGGTGGCCACCCGCGACATCGGCGGCACCGCCGCCCGCCTGCTGCTCGACCGCGGCTGGGCCGGGTTCGCCGAGGTCCCGGTGCTGGGCCCCGAAGACCTGTCGGGCAACGACATGGCCGCCGTCATCACCGACGTGCTCGGCATCCCGGTGCGCTACATGCAGGTCGAGGCCGCGTCGCTGGAGACCGCCATGCTCTCCTTCGGCGCGTCGCCCGGCATGGCCCGGGCGATGGCCGACATGGCGACGGCCAAGATCGACGGTCTCGACGAGGGTGTCGTCCGCACCGCCGAGAACAGCACGCCGACCACCTTCCGCCAGTGGTGCACGGAGGTTCTCCGACCCGCCGTCGACGCCGCCCGCTCCTGACCACACCACACGAGGACGAGATGACTCTCATCTGCATCGAAGAACACGCGATCGACCCGGCGATCATGGAGGCCGCCGGCCCGGTGCTCGCCCGCGGGGCCCCTTACCTGCGCTTCCAGAGCACCAGCTCGGCGCCCGTACGGCCGGGACCCGGACGGTCACCTGCGGTCGACCAGGCGACCGCGTACCGCCTCGGTACCGACCTCGGCGAGGAACGGATCCGGCGTATGGACGAGCACGGCATCGACGTGCAGATCGTGTCCTGGACGAGCCCGGTCCAGATGGTGCCCGCCGATCCGGGCATCGCGCTGTGCCAGGCGGCCAACGACCGCCTCGCGGCGGCGGTGGCCACCTACCCCGACCGGCTGCACGGGTTCGCCGCCCTACCGTGGCAGGACCCGGTCGCCGCCGTCGCCGAGCTGGACCGGGCCGTGTCCGGGCTCGGCATGCGCGGGGTGCTGATCCTCGGCCGCCCGGGCGAGCGGTTCCTCGACGACCCGATGTACCGGCCGGTCCTGGCCCGGATCGCCGAGCTGGGGGTGCCGCTCTACGTGCACCCATTCGTCCCGGTTCCCCAGGTCCAGCAGGCGTACTACGCGGGATTCGGCGACAAGGTCACGGCGGAGCTGTCGTTGGGCGGGTGGGGCTGGCACCACGAGGCCGGGATCCAGGTGCTGCGGATGATCCTCGGCGGGGTCTTCGACCGTTTCCCGGACCTGCAGGTCGTCAGCGGCCACTGGGGCGAGATGGTGCCATTCTTCCTGAACCGCCTCGACGACGTCCTGTCGCCAGGTGACACGGGTCTGTCGCGGACCATCACCGAGACCTACCGCTCGAACGTCTGGGTCACCCCGAGCGGCATGGAACACCACGCCGAGTTCGAGTTCGTCCGCTCGACCGTCGGCCTCGACCGGGTGATCTGGTCCACCGACTATCCCTTCCTGCAGCTCGGGAAGGTGCCGGACTTCATCGACGGGCTCGACCTGACCGCCGAGGAGCGGGCGGCGATCACCCACCGCAACGCGGAGCGGCTGTTCGGACTCTGACCGGAGACCGCGGCGGGCCGAGATGGCCGACCCAGGCCGAGGTGGTCGGCCCGCCGCGGCGCTTTCGTCGATCCGGCGGCCGACCGACGTGTGGTCATGCAGGGTCGGCTTGCCGGTTGCGCTCGGGGCACCCCGACGGCTCCCGGCCGATCGAGCCCATTCGCACGACCCCGTACTGTGTCGCGAATAGATGATCTTGGTCTGGAAGACTGCCGTAGTCTGAGCCCCGCGCATTCGTTGGACCTCGATGCGCGGGCGGAGGTTTTCCTGGGCCTCCCGCCATCTCTCGCGATGCTCGCGGCGACGTGCCGCGGCTCGCCCTTCACATGGAAAGGCCGGTAGTTGGCAACCAAGACCATCAAGATCGATGACATCGATGGCCGTGACGGAGACGACGTGGCGAAGCGAGACTTCGAGCTCGGCGGCTTGATGTACACGATCGACCTGGGGGACGCGAACTTCGCGAAGCTCCAGGAGCTCCTGGACCAGCTCGCGCCGTTCATGCAGAGCGCGGTCAAGGCCAAACAGGCCGGACGCGCCCGGAAGAACACGTCGGACACTCCGGCCTGAGCCTGACAGGCAAGCCGGAGCGCCGCCGGCTCGTACCCAGGCGCTCGTGGAATGGGGAGCCGGCGCCACGCTGACACCGCGCACGACGCACCGCCCCGCCCTCCGAAGAGGTGCGGGGCGGTTGTCGTACGGCGGTGAGTGACGCGATTCGTCAGCCGTCATCAGGCCGTCGGGTATCCGGGTGAGTCACCCGGCGTCGCCGTTGCTCGCGTCGAGTTTCAACGTCGCACGGCTGAATGTCGCGAGGATCCGCTGGTGGGTCTGGCGGGGAAGCGATCGGTTCCCGGGTTCGCCGAGTGGCGTGCCCGGTCGTGCGGGGGCTTCGCCCAGCAGATCGTTGAGGCCGGCTCGGGCGACCATCAGCAGCCCGTGCGTGGCGCGGGTGCAGGTGACGGCGAGGCGGCCGAAGGCCGAGTTGAACTCATCGAGCTGGTCGGCGCCTGAGAGCGGGTGAATGGCGACGGTGATGGCGTTGGTCTGGCCCTGCCAGGAGTCGACGGTCGAGGCGAGGAGCACGCCATCGGGCAGGTCGTACTTCTCGGTGAGGCGTTCGACCATGGCGGTGGCGTCATCCACGGCCTGGTTGCGGGTGGCGAGAACGACGATCAGGGGATCGCCGGATGGCGCGTCGGAGGTGGTCCGGACCTCGTCCCCAGGGTTGCCCACTCCGTCGTACCGTCGGCGGACGACCGTGAATCCGCCCTCCAGGAGCGGCACGAGTAGTTCCTCGACGACGCCGAGCAGCGGTGGGTCGATGTCCGCCGCTTCGGGATCTGGGAGGCCGTCGACCTCCAGCAGCGTCGGGTCGCCGGTGGCGACGGAGGCCCAGACCGCCGCGGCGGCTCCCGTCAGGGCCGGCAGCTCGATGGACCGGTCGCCCGGCCCCGCGACACAGTCCAGCCGGTCCCAGTCGCCGTAGAAGGTCCGCCAGAGGCGAAGCTGGGCGGCCGTGGGGCGCCACACCGCGGGCAGATCGACGGTGAAGGTCCTCTCGTCGTCCTCGAACGCGGTGGGCCAGGCACGGTAGGGGTTGTAGCCGGGGTCGCCGCGCCATGGGTTCTGGCTGGGGTCGATCGGCGGCAGCTGGCCGACGTCGCCCACGCCGACGGACAGGGGCGCCAGCCCTTCGACCGTGGTGTACCGGTGGAGTGGGAGCTGCCATGCCTCGTCGACGAACAGGACGTCGAACGGAAGCTCGGCGTTGGCGGCCGGACCCAGGTGGTCGAGGAACCGCTTCCGCTGCCCCCATGCGCCCATCTTGTGCGAGGTTCCGAGGACCACGGAGCATGTCTCGGGGATGGTGCCGGTGGAGGTCGCGACGGAGACGTGGTCGAGCACGTTCTGCGGGAGTTCCGGCACCCGGTCCTCGGCCACGAAGAGGCAGACCCGGGAGGCGCCCAGTTCCTCCCCCAACTCACCGGCCAGCGGGAACACCTGCTTGTTGGCGAAGGCGGTGACACCCACCCGCGTACAGCTCGCATGCTCCATGGCCTCTCGGACCATCCTCACGAGCGCGTAGGACTTTCCGGCGCCGGCGGCGGCGCGCAGCAGGATCTTGTCGTGGTCGGCATCACCGCTCAGGACCGACGAGAGTGCGGAGACGGCACTCTGGGCGGCTTCGAAGTTCCCCTTGGCCGCGGCTTCGTGGTGCAGCGCGTCGGCGGGCGACGCGGCGGGGGGCGAGAAAGTGATCGTCATCGCGGTTCAGTCCAGGTCGTCGATGGTCAGGCCGTCGGGAGGAGAGGTGGGCGGAGGCAGCGGCCCCTCATCGTCCGGGCCGACGTCGAACCGCTCCTCGTCGATCAGGGGTGGCCAGACCTCGGGGTTCAGCTCGCCACGGCCCCGGCGCTCCGCCAGCGTGTCCGACCACTGCGCCTCGGCGACCGTGTGCGGCCGGCAGCACCACTCGTGGGTTTCGGGGTCCGCGGAGTAGGCGTCCGGGGTGCAGGTGGCCCTCGGGGCGGACTGGTTGTCCAGCGACGGCCGCTTCACCGCGATCTCATGACCGGACTTGAGCGGCTTGCCGAACCAGGTGGTGTCGGCCAGGACCAGTTCGTCGCCTACGGCCAGGCCGGGTACGACCTTGGGATCCCAGAGGAGTCCCTCGACGCCGTCGGTACGGGTGAGCGTCCCGACCGGCAGCTGCCCCAGCTTGAACGACCCTGCCTGAACCTTGATGGTCGTACTCGGCTGCTCGACGAGACTCCGGTCGTCGATGTGCAGTGCGACGACCGTCGACCCGTCGGCCAGGCGCCGTGACTTCACGTCGAGGCGGAGGGGGTCGAGGTCGACCACGGTCGCGAGGGCCAGCTCGCGGACCCCCGCGTCGGTCGCCCTGTCGCGCGCGACCGATGCGTCGGCCAGACAGGTGAGCTGGTCAGCGCACTTCCGGTCGGCATCGAGCATCTCGACCTGGGTGTTGCGCCAGGTGCGGTGCGTCCGGGAGAAGCGGACGAGGTCGGAGGCCTGCAGTGCCACCCGGCGGCCCCAGATCTCCTGCGCGTCACCCTCCAGGACGCGATGCACCTCACGTAGCCGGGAGGTCCGCAACCCGCCGAGGACCGCCAACGCCCTCTCGACCACCTCGACGCGGTAACCCAGCGCCGCCTCGACGAGCGCGTCGTACTCCCCCATGTCGTCGTCGCGCCGCGCCTTGTCGATCGCGTCGGAGACGGAGTTGGAGAGCCGGGCACCGGGGGTCTGCGGCTGCTCGGCGATGCTGTCGGAGACCTTGCGGTGGTCCAGCGGATCGCTCGCCTCGGCCCACGTGACGAGGTAGTCGAGACGGCCGGCGTCGACGGCCGGGCCGCCGGCGATCACGTGTGCGGCCAGCACCGCCCGCAGGTCGACGATGGGGGTGCGCAGGCTCATGGCCCGGGCCCGGTCCTCCTCCAGGAGGAAGCTGACCGCGAGCCGCTCGTCGGCGTGAAGCGGGTCCGGCAGCGTGGCCGGCTCCCCATCGAAGGTCAAGGCCGGCCGGCCGCTGTCCAGGTCGTGCTGCCAGCGCAGCCGGCTCAGCTCGACCCCGGCCAGCGAGTCCGCGGCGGTGGCCAGCAGGTCGGCGCTCGGCCGGTCCGGAACGACCAGGTGGACCGGCCCGAGGCCCGCCTCCCGGACCTCGCGAATCGCCTTCCCGAGGATCCGCATCATCTCTCGGCGGGTGAGCGGGGACTGCGGGTCGGCGAAGACCCGCCGCACCCAGCCGGCCGGCCCGTCCGCCCCCACCTTCCGCACGGCCACGCCGTGCACGCCGAGAGCCGTGGCATCCGACTTCACCAGCACCAGCTCGATGGTGCCCGGCAACCCGCACGGGTCGGTACGCAGGCGTCCGGGCCAGTACGGAAGGCCGCTGACGGTGGCGTTGACCTGTCCGACGACGCTGTGCGGGGCCTGCCCGACCTCCCCGGTGCCGGACACGAGCCCGACCACGGCAGGCCGTACGAAACGATCGACTCCGATCTCGGTGAGCAGGGCCAGCGGGTCGTCGGCGGCGCGCAGCTCTTCCCGGCAGTACGCCAAGAGGTTGCAGGTCACACAGCTGCGAGGGTCGAAAGCCGCGGTGAGATCGGCGAGGTAGGCGGCCAGGTCCTCCTCTGCCGGGGAAGCGTCGCCGAGCCGCGCCTTCGTCTCCAGGCGTTCATCCGCCCTCGTACGGACCTCGACCCGGTGGTCGTCCAGCAACTCCACCACGGCTTCGGGCTGCAGGAAGGCGTTGCGCGGCACGGCCAGCGCGCCATGGCGGTGAACCCGCATGCCGCTCGGCAGTTCGCTCCAGCCGGCGGCGGACTCGGCACCCAGGGCGACCTGCAGGAAACCCTTGAGCATCCGACCGTCGTCGATGCGCGAGCGAACCCGCTCGTAGTCCTTCGCATCACCCATGATCAGCCAGGAGCCGTCGCCTTCGCGGGGGCAGACGATGGCGAAATCCGGCTGAACGGCGGTCGCGTCGGGGACGTCCTCAAGGTGGAGGTACGGCACGGCGAGCGCGGTCAACATCGTCGTCTCACCAGAGGAGTTCGCCTTCTGGTGAGCCTGCGCGAGTTCCGTGGCCGTGACCGCGACGGCCCCGTGGCAGTCGCGCCGGCGCACGGCCTTCGGCCGGGGAAGGCCCAGCTGTCCGACCGTCTTGGTGAGCAGCTCGGAGACGAAGCGTTCGGAGCGCACAAGACCCTCGAAGGTCATCGCCCGCATCCATCGAGCCTCGGGGATCCCGGCGCTGGTGTCGGGCCGGCCGACCTGCGCCGCCAGGGCCTTGCGGGTCTTGCTGGTGATGAACGGATCGGTCAACCGGAACCGCTCGCACCCGGCGTGCGCCGACGCCGCGACCGCGCTCGTCCCTCCCCCGGACTGCAGTCCCCCCATGTAGCGCTCCTCACTGATCGTCGGCTTCGCCACGTGACTGTAGATCGAGACGTCAGTACCTGAGGCCAGGTACCACGAACTTCCCGTCGACTGTCACACGGGTCGCGACGGAGAGGCCAACGGGTGGGCGGTCAGGTGTGGGACACGGTCAGGGCGTAGAACTTGACCTTCGCGCCGTTGGTGGTGCTGCTCGACGAGGACTGGTTGTAGTCGCCGGCCTTGAAGTACTGGTGGTAGGCGTTGAAGCCCGAGGCGATCGAGTAACTCTTCGTTGTGCCGTTGACGGTGATCTGAATCTTGCCGCCGACGATCGCGATGACATAGCTCCACTGGGTGCCGAGCGGCACATTGGTCAGGGTGTAGGTGTTCTGACCGCCATCGGGTGACTTCTCGAGGCCGAGGACGACGTCGCCGTTGGAGTGGTAGTAGAGCTCGAGCAGCGGCTTCGTCGACGAGCCGCCACTGCCGAGGTGGATCTGGCCGACGCAGACGTTCTTCGTCACCGAGACGATTCGCAGGGTCGCCGACAGCTGGTGAGTGCCGGACAGGGACCAGTCCGCGGCGCTGCCATCGGCGTTCATCTCGCGCAGTTCGGAGCGGGCGTAGTTCGAGTTCGGCGTGGTCACTCCGGACTCGGGGTCCCAGAAGGTCATCGAGCCGTCGTTCTTGTCGGTCCAGAAGTACGCCGGGTTCGTGTACCCGTTCGCGCCCTTCAACTGGGACGGCGGGATCGTGGTCGGCGAGCCGGGCGATCCGATCGGGAGCTGGAGTTCCCACACCGACAGGTTGAAGTTGCCGCCCGGTGCGACGGTCGGGTCGAGGCCGGCGGCGACAGCGTCACCGGCGTGGACGGCGCCGGCGGCGACCACCATGGCACCGCCTGCGACCACCGCGAGAAGCTTCCGGCGGATACGGCGCGCTCGGTCGTTCTGTGCGGTCACGAACGTTCTCCTTCACGTGCTGGGGCACACGCGTCCTGGCGGGGGCGCGGACATGGCCGTACGGGCGATCACGGATCGGACGGAAGCGACTCGATCCATGACGTCACAGTAAGTACGTGACCAGCGACTGTAAAGATACTTAACCAATAACGTTCGGGCGCATCAAGCCTGAATGGACGACCCCGATCGGCTCCGCGCTAGGAGCCCCGGCCGGCTTCGACGGACGCGAGCAACTTGCCGAGCAGGGACGCGAGCAGGTGTTGTTCGTCGCCGTCGAGCGCCCCGATGATGGCCGACTCGTTCGCCATGTGCACGCGGATGAGTTCGTCGGCGAGTTGCCGGCCGGCCTCGGTCAGGGCCACGACGCGTCCACGAGCGTCCGCCGGGTCGCGGGTTCGCGTCACCAGCCCCGCGGCGGCCAGCCGGTCGATCCGTTTGGTCACTCCGCCGGGCGTGACCAGCGTCGCCCGGGCGAGGTCGCCGTTCGACAGGGCGTGGGGCGGCGCGCTCCGGCGCAGCGCGGCGAGCACGTCGAAGTCACCGGGTGCCAGCCTCGCGGCGGCGAACGGCGGCCGGAGAAGCGGATCGCACATCGCGGCCAGGCGTTGGACGCGCCCCAGGATCAGCAACGGCGAAGGGTCGAGGTCCGGCAGCCGCGCGCGCCACGCGTCGACGATCGAGCTCACCGTGTCGCCGTCCGTGGCATGGTCCAGGGCGGTTCGTTCTTCCACCTTGACAGCATACTTTCCACGTCAACTAATATACTTTCCGTGGAAACTACCTTGATCGTCCCCACCGTCACGGCCTACCTCGATCCGACCTGTCCGTTCGCGTGGATCACCAGCAACTGGCTCGCGGAGGTCGAGACGCAGAGCGGACTGGCGGTACGCCGGGAGTTGATGAGCCTGTCCGTGGTGAACGAAGGGCGTGAGCTCGAGGCGTGGTACCGCGACTACAACGAGCGCGCGTGGCGACCCGCCCGAGTCGCGGCCGCCCTGCTGGCCTCACCTCACGCGGACCTGTGGACCGATTTCTATGAGGTGTTCGGACGGCGGCGGCACGTCGACGGTCTCCGTGACGACGCGCAGAACCTCGCGCTGACGCTGCACGAACTCGGCGTCCCGGCCGAGTTGGCCGAGGCGGCGGAGGACCCGTCCTGGGACGCGGACCTGCGGAACCGCACCAAGGCGGCCACGGAACCCCTGGCCGACGACGGCGGCACTCCGATCCTGCACGTCGCGGACCGCGCGTTCTTCGGCCCGGTGCTTACCGCCGTACCGCGGGGGGACGCCGCGGTCCGGCTGTGGCAGGCGGTGTCGACCCTCGCGACCACCCCGTCGTTCAGCGAGATCAAGGGGACTCGCGATGAGCGGCTGCGGACCAGCTGACGACGGCCGGACGCGGCTGCGCCGCCTCGGCCAGGCGCATGCTCTTGCCCAGACCGGCGACGGCGCCTTCTACGTCACGTCAGCGGCCTATCTGGTCGGACTCGGCTGGAGCCCCGTTCGGGTCGGAATCCTGCTCGCCCTCTGCTGGGGAGCGGGTGCGCTGCTCTCGCGCCGCGTCGGCCGCCTCGCCGACCGCCACGGTCTCGTCGCGACCAGCGCCGCGACCCTCGGCTGCTGCGCGGCCGGGCTGCTCGGCCTCGCGCTCGGCGGCGAACCGGCCCTCGTCGCCGGCGCGTTCCTCGTGTACGCCAGCGGCCAGAGCGCCTGGGGCGGGTTGCGCGCCGCGCTCGTCCAGGCCGCGGCGGACCCGGCGGCCGCCGTCACCGAACGGGCCAGGCTGCAGTCCATCGGCAACGGGGCCGTGGCCGTGGGCGCCGCCGTGGGCGGTCTGGCGCTGGGTCTCGGCGAGATCGGGGCCCTGCGCGTCGTCGTGGCCGGCGACGCGCTGCTCTACCTGGTCACAAGCCTGCTGGTCGCGAGAGGAATCCGGATCTCCGCACCGGCCCCGACGGCGTCGGCCGGCCGTCCCGTGGCGGGCGAGGCCGGTCGTACGACGATGCCCCAGCTGGTCGCGACCGTCGCCGCATCCGTGCTCTACCTGTACATGCCCATGCTGAGCGTCGCGTTGCCGTTGATGATCACCAACGCGTCCGGAGTCCCGCGATGGACCATCTCCGCGTGCTTCCTCGCCAACACCCTGGGCGTCATGGCGATGCAGCGCCGCGTCGCCATCCGGGTCGCGACCGCCGAGCGAACCCGGCACGCTCTGCTCACGGGCGCAGCCCTGCTCGCGACGTCGTCCGGCCTGCTGTGGACGACTCTGCTGGGGCACCGTCTCGCGCCCGCGCTGATCGCCCTCGGGCTGGGGGCGGGCATCGTGACCCAGGTCCTCGGCGAGGTCCGCTTCGCCGTCGGCGCGTGGGATCTCGGGTACCGGCTCGCGCCCACCAGCGGCACGGCCGCCTGGCAGGCGACCTACGGGGCGGCCGTCCCGATCGCCCGGAGCGCGGGGCCGGCCGTGCTGGCCCCGCTGGCCGGCTTCGAGCTCGGCTGGATCGTCCCGGCCGGCCTGTTCCTCGCCGGCGGGATCGCGATGGCGACCGTGGTCGCCCCGGGGTCGGTACGGCGTCCCGGATCGGCGCGAGATGTTCGTCCGGCCGGATCCCGGAGGTGAGTGGCGATGTGCCGCGACGCGCGGGCTGGGAAGGCCGTACAGTTCCATGTCGTGGTGAGCCGATGACCGAGGCGGAGGCGTCGTACGACACGGCATCGGACCTGTGCTCCGCCGGACGCCACGCCGACGCCGAGCCGCACGCCCGGCGCGCGGCCGCACTCGCTCCGGACGTCGCCGACCACCATCGCCTCCTGGCCGAGATCCTGCTCGAACTCGACGGCCGCGGCGGCGAGGCGGTGTCCGCGGCCCGCCGCGCGGTCGAGACGGATCCGGCGGACCACTGGAACCACTACACGCTGTACCGGGCGCTGAGCGCCCGGCTCGACTGGGCGGCCTGCGAGGAGCCGTTGCTCGCCGCGGTGGCGCTCGTGCCGGACGATCCGGACTACCGGCTGTTCCTCGGGCTGCTGCGCGTACGCCTCGGGCGCTCGCCCGAAGCCGTTCCCGACCTCCAGGCCGTGCTGGACGGGCAACCGGGCCCCGGCGTCCTGCGCACCCTGATCGAGTACCTGGAGTCGTGCGGCATCCCCGGCCCGGTCCGTACGACCTATGAGCGGTGCGCCGTACGGCTCGGCCGCCCCGACCTCAGCGTGCCGGGAGCGGCCGGCACCGACCGTACGCTCCTGCGCGAGCAGGCCGAGGTCGCACTGCGGCTGTCCACGGCCCTCGGCCAGGACGAGCCGACCACCCTGGCCGCGCGGGAGCGGGCGCGCGCCCTCGCCGAGGCGGTGCTGGCCGTCGACCGGCGGAACAAGACGGCCAAGGCGGCGCTGAAACGGCTGGCGACGTTCGAGGACATCCCGCTGAGCCTGTACGCGGCGCCGGACACGGCACGCGAACACGGCCGGACGCTCACGGACCTCGGCGAACGGATCAGCGCTCTCGCCGCCCGGCTGGAGACCGAACCGGGCGACCCCGACCTGGTCGTACGGCTGCTCCGCACGACGCTCGACGCCCGTGACCTGTGCACGTCGATCGGGATGACGGAGACAAGGGAACAGCTCACCGCCCTGGCGGCGAGTGCGCTGACCACGCTCCGCGAGCACTGGCGACCCGAGCCGGAGGAACGCCGCCAGCTGGCGGACGCGCTCGACGCCGCGGGCCTGGCGCGCGAGTATCCCGCCTTCCACCACTGGCTGCTCGCCCCGGCCGGCGAGACCAGGCACGCCGATGCCGCGGGGCACGGCCGGGCCGACGGCGACACGCCCGCTCACCGTACGACACGAGCGCACGCGTCCCCTGCGGACCCGGACGGCCCTCGCCGTACCGGCATGGCGTCCTGAGTCATTCGCCCCGGCGCTCACGGCATCTACCAGGTGCCTTCCAGATCGATGTCATGGCCGACATGCCGTGTGCGAACACTGGTGCCGGTGACTCGGTACATGGTGTTACCGATCACCACCACGGCGGCGTCGCCGACGATGGTCGGCCCCACCGCCTGGTCGGTGTGGGAATGCTCGAGCGGCACATCGCGGGTGATCTTGGAGGTGGCGAGGGAGTACCACACCAGATGGTTCCCGTCCGCGCGGTAGGTCAGTGCCACGATGTCGCCGTCCGAGCCGATGTCGGCGGCGCGGAACGCCCCATCGTCGCCACCCAGGTCGACATGACGGATGGCGCCGGTCGCGGGGTCGAGGGTGCGCAAGCCGTTGCCGGGGGTCTCCTCGGTGAAGGCGAGGGCCCGGCCGTCCGGCGCCCAGACCAGTTCATCGATCACGGTCCCCTGCGGCAGGCTGATGGCCTGCTGGTCCCCGGTGCGGGGATCGATGATGTGGATCCGCTCGCGGATCTCGGCGTCATCGGTCATGGAGGATCCGCCGTGCGTGATGGTCAGTTCGGCGCCGGTCTCGGTCACGTACGCGAGTTTGGTGCCTCCATTCGTAGCGGCGAGCAGTTGTGGACCTTCTCCCTGCAGACCGTCGTGCAGGGTGGCCCGCGGCAGCTCGGACAGTTGCTGTGGATGACCGTCCGCGTTCAGGCGGAGCCGGTAGAAGGAGACGATCGCACGCTTGTAGTCGACGCTGGTGAGGAAGAAGGTGCGGTTGTCGCCGGCACCTGCGGTGTCCCAGTACCCGGTCGAGCCCGGGGGTACGGGGACCTGGGCGATCTGCTTGCCGGTGGCCGCGTCGTTGACCGCGACCGGTTCGCCACCTGTTCCCGCGCCGACGAGCACGTACTTGGCGTCGGTGTAGGCCGCCAGCGTCCAGCGCGCCGCGGTCGGTGCGTGCGCCGGAGGCCGAGCCTTCATCGGCAGGGGCACCTCGCTCGGCAGGGCCCCCTCGTTCGTCCGGGTCACATCGCCCGGCCGGGTCACATCGCCTGGCCGGGTCGATACCACGGTGAGGGCCATGGCCGCGGTCACGGCCGTGGCGGTGACGGCGGCCGGGATGACCCAGCGGCGCCTGCGTCGGACCCGGCCGGTGAGCGGACGTACGTGCTCGACGGTGGCGGCGGCATCGCTCAGCGCTTCGCGCAGCAGTTCTGTGATCATTACTCCTCCTCGTACTGGACACGCAGCGCGGTCAGGCCACGGGAAAGGGTCGACTTGACGGTGCCGGGACTGATGCCCATCGATGTGGCGATCTCGGCCTGGGACAGGTTGAGGTAGTAACGCAGGATGATCGCCTCGCGCTGCCGGGGCGGCAGCCGGGTGAGGGCACGGAGAACGCGCCGGCGGTCCTCGGCGATCAGCACGTCGTTCTCCGCTGACCAGACGGGCTGGGGCACTTCCACGAACCGACGCATCAGCGCCCGGCGGCGCAGCAGGGACCGGCACGCGTTGAGTACCGCGGCACGGGCGTAAGCGGCCAGGTCCGCAGGAGGACGTGATCGGCGCCGCCGCTGCAGTCGCGCGTAAACATCCTGTACGACGTCTTCCGCGCTCGTCTGATCGCCCAACATCAGGAGCGCCAGGCGGACCAGCGACATGTGATGGACCCGGAACAACTCCGTCAGATGACTCGCAGGGTCGGCGGCCTCCTGCCGCCTGTCGGCGCCGCACGAGGCCAAGCCTTGATCGAACGTCATGGCTCTAAGACCAACGAGCGGCTCGAAGGTTGCTTCCTGAGCGACGACCGACCCGAAATCAACTGGCGTCGGGCTGTTCAGGTGAGCAGGAGGACGGCGTAGCAGGCGAGCCAGTGTTCGACGGCGTAGTGGCTGCCGGTGGCGTGGGTGAGGGCGGCGTCCGCGTGGCGTTGTGCCGCTTGGAGCATGGCCGGGGTACGCGGATCGGCGTCACCGAGGGTTTCGGCGAGTCGGCGCCAGCACCATGCGCGGCTGAGGTTGAGGCCGTGGAGGTGGGCGATGTAGCCGTCGGTGGAGTCGGAGACGGTGGCCGGGGTGAACAGGTTCGCCGGCTGCCGGTCGGCGATGCGCGGGAGAAAGCCGTCCAGCCAGTCCGCGAACCGGTCGCGTGGCAGCAGGTGTGTCATGAGTTCGGCTTCGACCAGGGCGGGCGACAGGAAGTCGACACCGGCGGGTTCCCACTGGGCGGGGTAGTCACGGTCGCCGCCGTACCAGTGATGGGCCTTTTCGGTGATGGCGGTGAGCAGCGTGCCGTCGCCGTGCCGAGCGCGGTGGCGGGCGTACGGGAGGGCGCGGGAGAGCCCGAAGGCGGTGTTGGAGTGGACGCCGTAGCGGACCGGGTAGGTCGCTTTGGGGAGCCATCGCAGGTAGTTCTGGGTGAGTACGTCCGCGAGCGGGGTGAGGTCGGTCGTCCAGCGGCGGGCGTCGGGGTCGTCCCAGGTGGCTGTTTCGTGGATGAGCCACAGGGTCCATCCCCATCCGTAGGGGCGCTGGTAGATACCGCGGTCGGGGTCGCCCATGTACGCGGCCTCGGCCGCCAGCGGTTCGGCGGCCAGGTGCCGATCCAGCGCGGCGCGGATCCGCTGCCCGGGAACCTGCTCTGACGCGGTGCGCAGGAGGCGGATCAGCAGCCAGTGCATCTCCACGCAGGAATGCCAGTCGAAGCTGCCGTAGAACGCCGGATTGACGTCCCGAGGCCGCGGCCGGTCTTCAGGGCCGGACATCGTATGCAGCATCACATGGGGGTACTCCCGGACGATGTTGGCCAGGGCCACTTCGGCGAAGTCGCTCGCGTACCCGGCCAGCCGATCCTGCCGTTCGTGGTGCTGAATCAAAGCCGTCTCCCGGTCCTGGCGGTGGTCTGCTCGGTGCAGGCCGAGGGGATGGAAGACGACATTGTGATACGCCGATCCTGTTTTTCGCTGTGAGTAGAGAGAGGGAGTCTCGGTCCTGAGTGGCGTCGCGGCCACCGACACCGGTTCGGAGGGGTACCGGTGGAAGCCACAGGCGCGCTCAGGACCGAGGCGTCTGTCCCTGCCTGAGCGAGCGGTGCCCGTGGACAGCACCGGTCCGAGGAGCCCGGGAGCTGCTGGTGGGCGAGCGTCCTGGTGCCGTCACTCATCAGCGCGTCGCTCAGCAGGCGGGCGTTGGGCGGGCCACCGTCTGGAGAGCATGCCGTACACCAGCAGCCACGTCTCAGCGGTGCGGCAACCACGGCACACACCGACGCACCGCGTGGCACAGTGGACGCCACCGACCGAAGTGGAAGGGAGCGAGGTGTGAGCACCTACGCCCTCGACGAGGAACGTCACGCGCTCATGGTGTTCTGGGACACCGGTACGGGCTGCACCGCCTCAACCATCGCCGAACTCGCTCGCGACGTCCCCGACGACGCGATTCAGCGTCTCGTTCACGCTCTGACGCTCCTCTCTGCCCAGGCCTGGCGCACCTACACCCACCCGGCCGCGGCAGCGGACGACCTTGAGGTGAACACCGAGGGCTGGCGGCGCGACGGGCACCGGGAAGCCTTCGCCACAGTCGCCGAGGCCTTGACCAGACCGAACCTGCCATCCGGCGGCATGCTGACCGTCTCCTACAACCCCGTCGAGGAGACAGCGCATCAGGTCGGTCGAGCCCTGCACAGCATCAATGATCCCGGCTTGACCGGACAAGTCGTCGCCGAGGTTCAAGCCGAACTCGCCGCCGTCGAACAGGCAGAACTCGGCGAACTCTCCGGCCGGGCCCGCCAGGCCGTGGCCCTCACTCGCGCCGGCGCGTCGCCCGCCCAGGTTCAGGCCGCCGACGAGATCCTCGCCACGGACCCGCTCGGCGATCCGGCCCTGTTCACCGAGATCGAGCCCGCTGCCGGCGCCATCGCGGCGACCCACTGGCTTCAAGCCGCCGCCGACGTCACCGCCAAGGCTTCCGGCCTCGCCCCCACCCAGATCATCGTGGAAGCCGACAACATCGAGGCCCTCGCGCACGAGACCCCCACCATCGTGCTGGAACTTCTCCAACTCGGCCTGAGCCCGTACGAGACGGTCACCGGCTTGGTCCGCGGCGCCATGACCGTCGCCGAAGGCCAGATTCCCGACCTCGGCGAACTCCTCGACCAGATCGCGCAGGCCGAAGAACTCGCCGAACAACACCAGGACCGGCACCTCCGCGACGCGCTCCTCAACGAGCTCCGCACCACCCCGCTCGACCCCAAACGCCCCGCACACGACCTCCTGGAAGACCTCCTCGACGGAATCCGCGGCTGTTGGCTGATCTACCAGGACAACACCGACCCAGAAGACGAAGACGCGTTCGCCGACGCCGTACGCGCCGAAGCGAACGCCAACCGAGACCGACTCACCTAACCCGGACTCCAGCCACAACGGCATCATCCCGACTCACCGGTGATGGCGTTTCTCCTCGCGGCGCTCAGCGTACGTGGATCTTCTGGTTGATGCGACAGGTGCGCTTCCGTTTGCAGATCGCGGCCTGGCTGGAGAAGATGCTCCCGGCATTACCGCCGAGGATCATCTGTATTCCGTTGTTGATCGTTGGGCTCTTGACGATCCAGACATTCCTGTTGCCGGTTCCGTTTCCGTCACCGGCCACGAGATGATAGCCGTTGTACGAAAAGGAGACCTGGGCGCTCGCGGGCCGCGCCGAACCACATCCGACCAGCCAAAGCGATACCGCCAGGCACGACACGCTCAGGGCCGGAACGGTGAACGATCTCATGCGCCGATATCTCACTTTCGACGCCCCCATCTGCTCAGGGACGAGTGGTCGGGTACATCTCCCTGCGCTATCTACCCCCTGAGCGTTCATGCTTAGTAGACTTTTCGGGGTTCACGCGCAAACTTGATGCGGTCTTTGGCGTAAATATCCATTCATGCCGGTATGTCGGTTAAGTGTGTTTGCTCTCGGTCATCCACATCACCACCTCCGCCCGGGACGTGTAGCCGAGCTTGACCAGGATGTTCTCGACATGGGCCTCCGCGGTCCGCTGGGCGATGACGAGGCTCGCCGCGATCTCCTTGTTCGTCTTGCCCTGGGCGATCAACTCGGCGACCTGCTGCTCTCGCGGCGTCAGCGGCGACGCCGCGTCGCGTGAGGGCGCGGACGCGCCGGGCAACAGGTCGTCCTCGCCGAGCACGTAGTCAATGGCCTGGTCGAGTTCGAGACCCGCCCCTCGCCTGATCGCCGCGAGGTACCCCTGTTGTCCCAGAGACTCACGAACACGGGCCTCGCACGCCTCGTGGGCCTCGGAGAACGGCAGTAGCTGCGGAATCGATACGCCGATCGACTCTCGCAGCCTGCGGGCGGTGTCCAGGCACAGCGCCGCGCGTTCGTGATCCCCGGCGGCCGCCGCCACCCAGGCCAGACCTTCGATGTTCCAGGTAGGGCCCCACTTGTCGTTGATCCGCCGCTGACGCCGCAGACTGTCGCGGAAGAAGGGGACGGCGTCCGGGACGGCGCCGCGCCGCCAGGCATCCAGGCCGAGCACCCAGCTGCCCCACGTCATGGCCCACTCCGCCTCGGCGTCCTCCGCCCTGGACCGGCATTCCACGCTGTAGGTGGTGCCGCGCTCGTCGCCGTCGAACACCGCGGCCATCGCCAGGAAGAGTGAGGTGTGGAAGGCATCACCGGCGTCGTCAGGTCCGCTCGCCTCCTGCAGCAGGGCAATCGCGGCGGCCGTGTCCCCACGGAACAGAGCGAGTGTTCCGCGGACGAAGAGGATGCTCGTGAGCATTTGCGGGTCGCGCGCATGCCCGGTGCTGGCCTCGTCCAGCATCGGCACCGCGTCGTCGATGTTGCCCTGCAGCAGAGCGATGAACGCATCGGCCAACAGGGCCTTCGCCTTGATCGAAGGCTGGCCCGTCGGACGCCCCAGCGCCCGGTCCAGCCAATGACGCGCCTCTCCCATGGATCCGTAGAAGATCCAATAGACTCTCAGGGCGGCGGCGATCTCCAACCCGACGTCGACCTCGCCGGGACCGCTCATGCAGAACTCCAGCGCGACCCGGAGATTGGACATCTCGAGCCGGATCCGTTCGAGCCACTGGAGCTGCCGCGGGCCGAACCACTCCCTCTCCGCCCTGCCGCTCATGTCCCGGTAGTAATCGTGGTGCGCGCGCCGGAAGGCCTCCTCCTCCCCCGACTGGGCGAGGCGCTCGTACCCGTAGACGCGGATGGTCTCCAGCAGCCGGTATCGCGCCTGGCCGTGGTCCTCCCGGATCAGGATCGACTTGTCGACCAGGCCCGCCACCAGATCCAGGACGTCCTCGCGGGCGATCCCGCCGCCGGCGCAGACCTGCTCGGCCGCCTGCAGGTCGCATTCGCCGGAGAACACCGAGAGCCGCTCCCACAGCATCCGTTCCTGCGGCGAGCACAGTTCGTAGCTCCAGTCGATGGCCGCCCGCAGCGTCTGATGACGCGGTAGCACGGTGCGGTCACGGCCGACCAGCAGATGGAAACGGTCTTCGATCCGTTCGAGGATCTGCTCGACCGACAGCATCCGCAGCCGGACGGTCGCCAGTTCGATCGCCAGCGGCATTCCATCCAGCCGCTGGCACAGTTTCGCCACCGTGCCGCAGTTCTCCGCTGTGATCGCGAAGTTCTCCGCCGCGAGCGCGGCCCGGTCGGCGAACAGCCGGACCGCGTCACACCGGATGATCGCCTCCGCCTTCGGCCGGTCGCTCAGGCAGGGCATCGCCAGGGGCGGCACGCCGAGAACCCGCTCACCCCGGATGTTGAGAGGTTCCCGGCTGGTCGCCAGAACGGTGAGACCTGATGCGCCGGCCAGGAGGGTGTCGACGAGCTTGGCGCACTCGTCCAGCAGGTGCTCGCAGTTGTCCAGCACCAGGAGCAGGTGCTTGTCCTGGAGGTAGGCCACCAAGGAGCTCACCGACGACCGCGCCGACGCGTCGCGCAGCCCCAACGCGGTGCTGATCTCCTGGATCAGCAGCCCGCGACCGCGCAGTGGCGACAGGTCGACCAGCCACACACCGTCGGTGAACGCCCGCCGCCTCTTGGCCGCCGCCCGCAGGGCCAGGCGTGTCTTGCCGACGCCGCCGGGCCCGGTCAGGCTCAGCAACCGCGTGTCGGCGAACAGGCGTTCCACGTCCCGCAACTCCTGTCGCCGGCCGACGAAGCGTGTCCGCTCCTCAGGTAGGTTCCCGAGGGGCCGCCGCGCTGACGTGACCATGCTTCACGCTACGTGATGAACCGAATGGCCTTCTCCCCGGCAGCCCCAGCCGGGAGTCGGCGATCCGCCGGCGCGCGATGGGGATCTCGGCGGACAAAGTGGTGCCCTTTCCGACGGGGCTCGTGAGCTCGATCGTTCCGTTCATGGCCTCGACCCGGTCCCACAGGCCGACGAGCCCCGACCCGCGGTGGCGGTCGGCCCCGCCGATCCCATCGTCACGGACGGTCAGCCGCAGGTGGTTCCCCTCCGTACGGACGTCGACGTGGATCACCGAGGCGTGGGCGTGCTTGGTGACGTTCGTCAGGGCCTCGGAGATCACGTAGTACACGCCTGTCTCCACCTGTTCGTCGATGTCCCGGTCGATGGCCATATTGAGGCGTACCGGTATCGGAGATCGCCGGGCGAGTGTCCTCAGCGCCGACTCGATCCCACCGGCGGACAGGATCCGCGGATAGATCCCGTACGCGACCTCCCGCAGTTCTTCCAGGATCTCCGTCACGTCCTGCTGCGCCCGTTTCAGCTGACGCCGCAGGTGGTCGTCCCCGCACACCTCCGACTCGACCCGCCCCAGGTCCAGTTTCAGCAGGACCAGCCGCTGCTGGACGCCATCGTGCAGGTCACGCTCGACGCGGCGCCGAGCCGTGTCGCCGGCCGTGACCAGGCGTGCCCGTGAGGCGATGAGCTCGGCCCGGGTCGTCCGCAGCGACACCGCCAGGTAGCCGGCCCAGACCAGGACGAGAGCGACCACTCCCGCCAGGCCGCCCGCGGCCTCGACGATGGTCGTGTGGTCGGCCTCCGACGCCTGCCGGCTACCGATCGCCCCGGGCATGCTCGCGGCGGCGACGACCACGAGGAGCGCCAGCGGGAACCCTCCCGCGGCGAGCCGGAGGATCGAGCTTCTGTATCTGCGTGACATCGGACGCTCACACTGCTTGTTCCGGTACACGGAACCACCCCCCTGGCGACCGGTGACCGTTGAACTCATCACCGCCAGCGTCTCCGCCGACCCGCAGGGCGGACAACGGTGGGACTACGTAGGTACCTACTTAGATGGCGCGGTCACGAGGCGCAGGAGTGACGCCGGAGTGGCCGGTGATGCGGATGACGCGATTCGTGGCGATGCAGGTCAGGTGGGGAGGCACCAGCCGGGTGTCCACAGCCGGGAACCGGTGCGGTGGTCGAGGCGGCGGAGGAACGACAGGACGCCCGCGGTTCCGGTTCCCCAGGTGTACGCCGGGGTGTCCAGGTCGTTGCCGGGGAAGATCGGCTGCGTCTGTGGTCCGCCGGCGCGGGTGAGCATCAGGGCGGCGATCTCCTCGGCGCCCTGCCAGTACGCCGGGTCGCCCGTCGTCATCGCGGCGTCGATGAGCGCCTCGCCGATTCCGGCGAGGCCGCAGCACTGCGAGGTCACCCACGCGCGGGGCGCCAGCGCGAGGCAGGCGCGGACGCCCTGCTCGGCGAGCGCCAGGTACCGGTCGTCGTCGTAGGCGCGTGCGGCATGGAGGAGGGCGCTCGCGATGCCGGACATCCCCTGGCACCAGGACGCGCCCATCGGGCGGGCGGCGGGGCCGTTCAGGTCGCCGATCAACGCCTCGGCCGCCTCGGCCAGGTCCGCGAACCGCGTCCGGGCCGCCACGCCGGACTCGGCGTCGCCGGTGGCCTCGTGATGGGCGAGGAGGAAGTCCGCGGCGCCCGCCGCGCCGTGGGCGTAGGCCAGGTCGACGGCGACGCCGGAGCCGGGCAGTTCCACCTCCGGCGCGTCGCCGGGCTCGGCGACGTCCCCGGTGATCAGGCGCCGGGCGCACTCGGCGGCGATCTCGTGGTGGGACGGGCGGGGGTCGACGGCGGCGAGGAGGAGGTGGCCGGTGCCGATCCCGGCGACGCCGTGCGCCTGGTCGGCGGGCTCCCTTCCGGTACGCCGGATCGGCTCGGGCAGCGGAAGGTCGGGGACGGCCGTCAGCCGGGCGGCGGTGAGGAACAGTGCCGTGCCGGTCATGCCGAAGTAGAGCGACGGCGGCAGCTCGGCCGGTGGCATGCTCTCGACCGTCCACCGCGCCAGGTCGGCGGCGACGGTCTTGCCCTCGGGGTGGTGCAGGAGCTCCATGCCGACCCCGGCCGAGCCGCCGTACACGTTCGTGACCGGTGGGCTGGAACGCCGTACGTCGGCCGGACCTTCCAGGAGTTTCTCGGCGTACCGGACGCACTCGCGGGTGGTGTGCGCGAGGACCGCCGACAGCAGTTCGCCGGTCGGCGCCGAGGGCGCCGGGTACGGGCGGGCCGCGGTCGTGGCGGTCCGGCCGTGCCGCCCGGCCCGGATGTCGGCGGCGGCCTCCGCGCGTTCCTCCGGGTCGAGGCCGAGCAGGCGTGGCAGCAGCCCGCGTACGCCCGTGGTCACGCCCGGGAAGATCCGCGCCAGGCACCGCAGCGTCCGCTCCACCCCGCGCTCCGGATCAGGGTCGATGATGATCGGGTTCAGGCCGGTGGCCGCGTAGAACAGGGTCGCGCCGAGCGAGAAGTAGTCGTCGGCGGGCACGGAGGCCCGTCCGGTGCGCTGGTCGGGGACGCTGTAGCCGCGGCTCCAGCCGGGCAGTTGCAGGTCCTCGTAGCGGCTGGTGCCGAAGTCGATCAGCGTGCAGCCACCGTCCGCGCCGAGCACGACGTTCTTGGGCGACAGGTCCCGTACGACGACGCCGCGGGTGTGCACGGCGTCCAGCACGCCGAGAAGCCGGGACGCCAGTACGGCGAGGTCCCGGTCGCCGGGCGCGTCGCGGAACACGCCCTGCTCGCCCACGAACCGGTTGAGGTCGCTGGATCCCGCGTCGGTCATCACGAGGAACTCATCCTCACCGTGCCGGAAGTGGTCGATCGGCTCGGGGACGCCGGCGACTCCGGCGAGCGCGGTGAGGATCCGCAGCTCGTTGCGCAGGTACATCCGGAGGTCCGTGCCGTCGGCGTTCTCCCCGACGTACGCGCGGGCCTCCTTGACCACCACGGGCCGTTCGCGTGCGTCGACCGCGCGGTAGACGTTGCCGCGCGGTCCCCGCATGACGCCCGAGGTCACGCGGTAGCGACCGCCGATGCGCCGGGCCCGGGGCGGGGCCGCCGCGCCGCCGCCGGCGGTGCCGGCCGGGACGGGCGCGGCCGGGCGGAACGGGTCGGTGGCCCACGGCGGGCAGGTGTACTCGGCGCCGGCCGCGCCGGGCAGGCTCTCACCGTCCGGGCCGACCACCACCAGCTCGAAGTCACCGTTGTCGTCGACCCGGTACTGCGGCGCGAACGGGGCATACCGGTAGTACACCGGCGCGTCGGGCCGCACCCGGCGGTCGCTGACCACACGCGGCGCGGCCAGCCCGACGAGAGCCTCGGCGAGGCGATGCCCGATCTCGGCGACCGCCTCCTGGGGCGGGTAGACGGTGATCGCCTTGCCGACCGCTCCGGCGTCGAGGTCGCCGGAGTTCAACTCACGGAGCATTTCAGTGGACCGTACGACCTTGAAGTCACAGGCCACCGCGAACAGAATCGGAATGGCGCGCCGAAGCGTGGCCTCCAGAGTCGCCGGACGTGCCGACACATGGAGTTTCCAGCCCTGCGGGTCCAGCTTGAACGTGGGGTCGTGAACATTTATCCACGTGTCATCCGAACCAATTTCCCTACCATTCCGGTCGGCTAGCTCGGCGATCAGGCCGAGAATGTCCGGACCGGCTTCAGATGAGGGTGTGTCCATCGCCATCCCTGAGCGCATAAGGGGACGGCCGGGAAAGGCCACCGATCGGCGCGATGGCCTTTCCCGACGCCCGTGGACCGAAGCCCGGTCTTTCGCGGAGCCGGACCTGTTCTCGGCTTGTTACACGATGGACGGGCAGCACGGGTACGTGCTGCAGACCGTGCGCTTGCAGGTGTTGACGCAGGCCTGGGGGCCGTGCAGCAGCTCGGTCAACTCCATTTCGAAGTCGACGTCCAGGTCCTCGGGGTCGAGGACGCCCGCGTCACGGGGCTCGAGGAGAAGTGCGGACATGAGGGCTCCTTCCTTGGCCACCTGTTGAGCGGCCGGTACGGGGCAAGAGCTGGGGGCGATGCGGGTACGCGCCGTTCCCCGTGTTCGTCACATCCGGGTTCCACATAGTGATTCGGACGTGAACACCGACGCATTATGAACAGACGTCCGGGAGGCTGTCCAGACCGCGTTCTGTGAGCATCCGACTGCGCATGAATACGGTGAGGAGGCGTTTACATGGTGCAAATCTTCACTTACAGTGTCACCCGTGTCATGGCGTAGTCATACCCTTACCTGCCCACCGACGGTTGACTTTCGCGGATGAGGTTGCGACCGAAAAAGCGCCGCCTCGAGGATGTTTCGCCGGACCGGTCCGGCCTTGATGTCGCCTACTGGGAAAGCCACGACGAGGAACTGCTGTCGGCCGGGCTGGGCACGATGGCCCGCCGGCTGCCCGCGCTCGTCGCCGCGGCCTTCCGGCTCGCCTGGCGCGCGAGCCGCCGGGACACCGCCGTCGCGCTCGGCGGCAACCTCCTGGCCGGTTTCTTCACCGCGTTCGGGCTGCTGGCGACCTCCGACGTGCTCTCGCCCCTGTTCGCCGCAGGGCCGACACCCGGCCGGGTGCGGGCGGCGCTGCCCGCACTGCTCGTCGTCGCCCTGGCCGCGGGCCTGCGCGGCACCCTGCTGGTCGTCGCCGGCTGGGCGCAGGCACGGCTGAAACCGCAGGTCGAGCGGCACGCGGAGACCCGCCTGTTCGAGCTGACGACAGAGGTCGAGCTGACCGCGTTCGACGACCACGACTTCCACAACGCCATGCGCCGCGCCCGCGACAACGGCGTTCCCGACACGGCGACCGTGGTGGAGACGACGGTCAGCGCGGTCACCGGCGCGGTCGGCGTGGTGGCCCCGGCGGTGGCGCTCGGCCTGATGCACCCGATCCTCATGCCGTTGCTCCTCGTCACGGCCGTACCGGCCGGGTACACCGCGCTGCGCACCGCCCGCCTGCGCTATGAGGCCTTCTACCGGCTGTCGACGGCGCGACGGCGCAAGTTCATGCTGTCGGACCTGATGGCCGAGCGGCAGCCTGCCGCCGAGGTCCGGGCGTTCACGCTCCGCACGTTCCTTCTGGAGGAGTACGACCGCGTCGCCGAGCAGGAGCAACAGGTCCAGCTCGGGACGGCCCGCCGCCAGACCGCGGCCAAGGCCTCCGGCGACCTGCTGACCGGCACGGCCACCGTCGCGGTGTACTGCGCGCTCGGTGGGCTGCTCGCCGGCGGGATGATCCCGCTCGCCATGGCCGCGGCGGCGGTGCTCGCGATCAGGGCCGGTCAGGCGTCACTCGCCGCGCTGATGCAGACCGTGAACCGCCTGTACGAGGCGGGCCTGTACTTCGGCGACTACCTGAGCTTCCGCGAACTCGCCGCCACCCGGATCCGCGCGCCACGGGGGACGGCGCCGCCGGCGCCGTTCCAGCGGCTGACCGCCGAGAAGGTGTCCTTCACCTATCCGGGCGCGAGCGAGCCGGCGCTGTCGGACGTGAGCGTCACGGTCGCGCGGGGCGAGGTGATCGCGCTCGTCGGCGAGAACGGATCGGGCAAGACCACGTTCGCCAAACTGCTCGCCGGGCTCTACCGGCCCGACGCCGGGACGATCCGCTGGGACGACACCGACCTCGCCGAACTGGACGGCGACACCCTCCGGCAGCGGATCTCCGTGATCGCCCAGGACCACACGCGATGGCCCCTCACCGTACGGGAGAACATCGTCATGGGCCGCCCCGTGGACGAGGACCGTCTCGTGGGCGCCGCGGCGGCGGCCGGGGCCGACCAGGTGATCGCCGACCTGCCGCACGGCTACGACGCCCTGCTCGACCGCCGCTTCCGCGGCGGGCACGACCTGTCCGGCGGTCAGTGGCAACGCATCGCGGCGGCCCGCGGCTTCTACCGCGACGCGGCGCTGGTGATCTTCGATGAGCCGACCTCGGCGCTGGACGCCCGCGCCGAACACGCGCTGTTCGAACGGATCCGGCGACACGCCGACGGCCGTACCGTCATCCTCATCACCCATCGCCTCGCCAGCGTCCGCTTCGCCGACCGGATCTACGTGCTCGACCACGGCCGGATCGCCGAGCAGGGCGACCACGGAGAACTGCTGGACCACGGCGGGCTGTACGCGGAGCTGTACCGGCTGCAGGCCTCGGCCTACCAGGAGGTCCCATGACCAAGCGCAGCAAGAGAATCGAGGACACGACCCGGTGGTCACACCCTCCGACGAAAGAGGTCCCGTGACCGAACGCCCGCGGTCACACCGTCCGACGAAGGAGGTCCCATGACCGTTCTGGGGGCGGCGTGGCCGACGCTGGTGGTCGTCCTGGTGACCGCCGCGGTGGGCAAGGTACGCGACGTGCGCGGGTTCGCCGCCGTCATCGACGGCTACCGTCTGCTGCCGCGGCGCCTCACCCTGCCCGCCGCCGTGACGGTGCCGGCGGTGGAGGCGGTGGCCGCCGTGCTTCTCGTGGTTCCCGCCACCCGCCGGTGGGGCGGGCTGCTGTCGGCGGCGCTCTTCGCGGTGTTCGTGGCCGCGATGGTCTCGGTGCTCCGACGGGGCCTGGACGTCGACTGCGGCTGCTTCGGTTCGTCCCGCGGCTCCCGGGTCGGCCCGTTCACCGTGGCCCGTACGGGACTGCTGCTCGTCCTGGCGGTCATGACCGCCGTCGCGGGAGCGGAGCCGTTCCGCGCCGCCCAGATCGTGCCGGCGGTGGTCTTCCTGGGCCTCGTCGGCGCGGTGACCCTGCTCGGCCCGCGGGCGCCGGACGCCGGCGGGCCACGGGCGGGCACACGCTTCACCCTCGGAGTACCGGTGGAGACGGCGACCGCCGGCGCCCCCACCCTGTTCGCGCTGGTGTCACCGGCGTGCGGATTGTGCACGGCGATGCTCCCGGCGTTCCTCGCGGCGCGCGCGAGGATGCGGGTCGTCCTCGTGAGCGCGGACGAGGAGCGGACGGTGCGCGGGTACCTGGAAGACCACGGCGTCGACCTTCCGGTGCTGATCGACCCGGACGTCTATGACAACAACGGCATCCCCTGGCCGCCGTACGCCGTCGTCACCGACGGGACCGGCGCCGTCCTCGCGGCGGACGGCGCGGACTCACCCGACCGGCTCGGCGCCCTCCTCTCCGGCCACTCCTCATAGCGCGCTCAGACGCAGAAGAGGATGTGACACTGGTCGACGGCGGTGCGCTCAGCGGAACGTCTCGGCGTGGGCTCGGGCCCACTGCTCGAAGGTACGGGGCGGGCGCCCGGTGACCTCCTGGACGGTCGGCTCGACCTGTGACTCGTCCAGCGTGCCGTCGACGTAGAAGCTGAAGAAGGCGTCGACGTACTCGACCGGCATGGTCGCCTCCATCTCGGTTCGCGCCTCCTCGTCGGTCATGCCCTCGCAGCGCAGATCCCGGTCGAGGACCTTGGCCAGCACGGCGACCTGGTCCGCCGGGAGCAGCGACTCCGGGCCCGACACCAGATGGATCCGGCCCTCGTGCTCGCCGGTCACCAGTGATCGTGCCGCGACCGCCGCGATGTCGTACGGGTCGACGGCGGCGGCCCGTACGGTGGGGAAGGGAACCCGCACCACGTCACCGGCCGCGAGTTGAGGCAGCCAGCGGAGGGCGTTGGACATGAACGCCTTGGGCCGTACGAAGGTCCACGGCAGGCCCGAGTCGCGGACGGCCCGCTCCGAGACGATCATGTAGCGGGACACCGCGTTGCTCATGTCCCCGCCTCCGGCCGAACCACCGGACAGCAGCACCACGCGTTCCGCCCCGGCTTCACGGATCCGGGTCAACAGGCCCGGCATGTCCGCGTAGCCGGGCAACAGGAATACCGCGCGCACGCCGGACAGCGCGCCGGTCAGGGTGCCGGGCTCGTTGAGGTCTCCGGTGACCGGCTCGACTCCCGCCGGCAGAGTCGCCTTCCGCGGATCGCGCACCAGGGCACGTACCCGGTGTCCCTCTTCGGCCAGCGCGCTCACCAGTTCGGAGCCCACATTGCCGGTCGCGCCGGTCACCAGAATCATGCCAACCCCGCTACGCCGTCCGCTGGAACAAGGTCACCGGCATAAGACCACAATTCAGGGGGTGATCACCCGCCATTTCGGGCATGGGGCGAGCGCCCTCAACCCGGGAGACGGAGGAATGATGATCACCTGCGTGGTGGACTACACGATCGACGCGGCGAAGATCGAAGAGTTCGAGCGGTTCGCGCGTCGCTGGGTGGAGTTGGTGAACCGCCACGGCGGGACGCACCACGGCTACTACCTGCCCGCCGAAGGGGCCAGTGACAAGGCGCTCGCGCTGTTCAGCTTCCCGAGTCTGGCCGCGTACGAGAGCTACCGGGGCCTGTTCGGCAACGATCCGGACTTCGTCGCCGCCGACCGCATCCGCGACGAGAGCGGTTGCGTCCTCCGCTACGAGCGGACCTTCATGCGCCCCCTCCTCACCGAGGACGCCTCGGGCTGACCGGCCGCGGGGATCTCTCACTCGCACGGGTGATGCCGCGTTCATGCTTCCCGGCGATGTGCGGTCAGGGGCGGCGTACGGATCATCGACGCGATTCCCAACCAGAGGGAGACGTGTTCGATGAATTCGAAGACCCGGTCCGCCGCCGCCCTGATCGGGATCGCGGTGGCGTCGGCCGTGCTGTTCTATTTCGGCACCGGTCTGCGGCCGGTGCCCTGGCTGACCTGGCTCGCTCCGCTTGCCGTGCTGGCGGTGGCGCCGCGCGTGCGCGGCGTCATCGCGTTCGCCGTCGGGGCGGCCGCGTGGCTGGGCGGCGAGACGAGGATGTGGGGTTACTTCCTCGACACCGTGCAGATACCGCCGCCGCTGGCCGTGTCCGTCATCGTCGGTTCGGCGGTGCTGTTCGGGCTGGCGGTCCTCGCGACGCGGGCCCTGATGCTGCGAAGGCGCTCCGTCACCGCGATCATCGTCTTCCCGGCGACCTGGGTCACCGTGGAGTACGTGATGTCGCTGGCGGCGCCGAACGGCGCCTGGTGGAGCCTGGCCTACACCCAGGCGAGCGTCCTGCCGGTGCTGCAGCTCACCTCGGTCACCGGCGTGTGGGGGGTGACCTTCCTCCTCATGGGGGCACCGGCCGCGGTGGCGGCGCTGACCGCTCCCGGCGCCAGGGGACGCCTCCCGGTGGCCGTCGCCGCCACGACCATCCTGGCCCTGACCCTGGGATACGGCGGCTTGCGGCTGCACTCCTCCGACGGTCGGCAGACCCAGCGCACGGCGCTGCTGGCCACCGACCGGGCGATCGACCCGGTGACCGTGGGCACGCCCGCCGGCCGGGACATGCTCGACGCGTACGTGACCCGGATCCGTTCGCTGGCCGGGCAGCACGTCCGTGTCATCGTGCTCCCGGAGAAGGTCTTCCTCACCGATGACGCGCACCTGGCCGCGCTCGAACGCCCCCTGGCCCGCCTCGCCGTCGAACAGCGCACCGACATCGTCGCCGGGCTGGCGCTCAGGCGGGGGAACGCCCTCTACAACGCGGCGATCGACCTTCCCGCCGACGGCGGCCGCCCGGTCACCTACTTCAAACGGCACCTCGTACCGGGGGCCGAGAGCGACTTCACGACCGGCGAGGGCACCGCCTTCGTCCCCGGCACCGGAACCGGCTGGGCCATCGCCATCTGCTTCGACCTGGACTTCCCCGGCCTCGTACGGGACTACCGGCAGCGTGGCGCGACCGCGCTGTTCGTCCCCGCCTGGGACTTCTCCAACGACGCGTGGCTGCACAGCAGGATGGCGGTCACCCGCGGAGTGGAGAACGGCATGACGGTCGTACGGGCCGCGCGGCAGGGCGCGCTGACCGTGAGCGACCCGCACGGCCGCGTACGGGCCGAGGTGCGAACCGCCGGGAACCCGATGGTCTCGGTCAGCGCCGACCTGCCGTCCCGCGCGACCACCACGCCGTACACGCGGTTCGGCGACTGGTTCGCGTGGGCCTGTGTCCTCATGCTCCTCGCCGGAGCGGCCACGTGGTACCTCACCCGCCCCCGCGCGACACGGTCGGCGCCGCGGACCGCTCGACGCATGAGCGTGGCGCGGGCAGGTAACCGGTGAGTTCCCGCGGAGGGCGCCGCCCGGACGCGGCGCCCTCCGGTCGGGATCAGCCCCAGTCGATGAGGCTGATGCCTTGCCAAATGACGTCGGTCGGCTGCATCGCGGTCACCTCCTTCGTGCGATTTGCCGGATATGTCGCGAATGGTGGCAGGCCCCCGATTCCGGGCAGGGCCATCGCGCGCACAGGAATGCACCATTTCGTGCACCCGTCGAGAGCTTCTGTCCAAGTGGCCGACCGGCCAGGATGGGCTCGTGATCCAGATCCATTCGGCGATGGCGGACGTGGGCGCGGGGCCGTGCCGGGCGGTCTCCCGCCTGCCGGAGCCGCGGCTGCGCCCCTTCGTCTCGGGATACTCCGGCTTCCGTACGAGGCCGGGGCCGTCGCGGCGGCGGTTCTTCCCGCTGGCCCAGACGACTGTGGTCATCGACTTCGCGGGCCCGGTACGGCTGGTCACCGGTCCGCGCGCCACTCCCGCCGTGTACGAGGACGGCTGGCGCCGCGGCGTCGCGTTCGGGCTGACGCCCGCGGGCGTGTCCGCGCTGGCCGGGATGCCGATGAGCGAGCTGACCGGGGTCACCGTCCCGCTGGAGTACCTGCTCGGCCGCCGCGCCGGTCCGCTGGTGGACGAGCTGGGCGAGGCGCCGGACTGGGCGGCGCGGTTCGCCGTCCTCGACGACCGGCTGAGCGCCTGGCTGGCTCCGGACCGGACGCCGGACGCGCTGGTGACGCGCGCGTGGTGGCGGCTGCAGGAACCGGCGGGCCGCCGCACGATCGAGGCGCTCGCCGCTGAGCTCGGCGCCAGCCGCCGGTACCTGGAGCTCGGGTTCCGGCGCCACATCGGCCTCCCGCCCAAGACCGTCGCCCGGATCACGCGGTTCCAGCACGCCGCGTACGCGCTGAGCAGGTCGTCTGCGAGCTTCGCCACGGCGGCCGCCTCCGGCGGGTTCGCCGACCAGCCGCACTTCACCCGCGAGGTGCGGGCGATGAGCGGCGTCACCCCCACCGAGCTGTGCGCGTTCCTTCAAGACGTCGAGCAGCGCGCGCCCTAGCGTCCCGGGCCATGACGCTCACCGGGAAGACAGCGATCGTGACGGGCGGCTCGCGGGGAATCGGCCGGGCCATCGTGCGCCGCCTGGCGCGCGACGGCGCCACCGTCGTGTTCAGCTACAAAGAGAACAAGGCCCAGGCCGACGAGCTCGCCGCCCGGCTCGACGGCGCCATCGCCGTACGCGCCGACCAGGAGGACCCCGCCGCCCTCGACGCACTGTTCGCGCCGGTGAGCGACGGCCTGGACATCCTGGTCAACAACGCGGCCGTCAACCCGCGTGCGCCGATCGTGGACCTCACCGCCGAGGAGTTCGACCGGGTGATGACCGTCAACGCGCTGTTTCCGCTGCTCGCGATGCGGCGGGCCGCGTCCGCGCTGCGTGACGGCGGCCGGGTCGTCAACATCTCGACGCTCAACACCGTCCTGCCGGCGCCCGGCCACGCCCTGTACTGCGCGAGCAAGGCGGCGCTGGAGCAGTTCACCGCCGTGGCCGCACGGGAGTTCGGCGAGCGCGGGATCACCGTCAACACCGTCTCCCCCGGCGCGACCGACACCGACCTGCTCCGCGCGTCGAACCCGCCCGAGGCCCTGGAACAGACCGCCGCGCTCACCGCCCTGCGGCGGCTCGGCCGTCCCGAGGACATCGCCGACGTCGTCTCCTTCCTCGCCGGACCCGACTCCCACTGGATCACCGGCCAGAACCTGCGCGCCGGCGGCGGCTTCCTGCTGTGAAGGCGATATGTGAAGAACGCACGACCTGCGGCATGTCACACTCCGGGGCCCATATCCGTCTATAAGGTCGACGCGTTTTCCGCATGCCGATCAGATGTCCGGCGCGTACGAAGAAACAACGGTGTTTCACCGCGTCAACGAAGAATGCTTCCCGACGAAGGGGTGACATGCGCAAGCTGGTAAAGCGCGGTCTCACACTGACTCTGGCAGGGGTGCTCGTCTCGGCCTCACCGGCCGCCGCGGGCGCGGCCACCGGCACGGCCCGGCCCTCGTCAGACGACCTGAAGACCGACCTCGACCAGATCCTCTCCGACAGCCGGCTCAACGGCGCGAGCGTCGGATTGATCGTCCGGGACGCCCAGAGCGGCGCGGTCCTGTACGACCATGACTCGTCGACCCAGGAGACCCCCGGGTCGAACAACAAGCTGCAGACCTCGACGGCCGCCTTCGGCCTGCTGGGCTCGGACTACCGCTTCCACACCAAGGTCGCCGTCGGCAACGGCAACCTCTATCTCAAGGGCACCGGAGACCCGACGATGCGCGCCCAGGAGTACGACGCGCTCGCCGCGGCCGTCGCCGCCAAGGGCGTCACCAAGGTCTCCGGCAACCTGGTCGCGGACGACACCTGGTTCGACGCCGAGCGCACCCGTCCGGACTGGGACCCGTCCGACCTGCCGTACTCCTACGCGGCCGGGATCTCGGCGCTGACCGTGGCGCCCGACGACGTGTACGACATCGGCTCGATCGGCGTCGACATCACTCCCGGCGCCGCGGGCGAGCCGGTCAAGGTCGCCGTCTCACCGCCGACCAGCGTGATCAAGATCGACAACGAGGCGGTCACCGGCGCGGCCGGCTCCGCCTCCACGCTTTCGGTCGACCGTGTGAACGGCACGAACGTCGTCAAGGTGACCGGGTCCTACCCGGCGGGCGGTGCCGAGTCCGACCATCTGACGACGGCGCCGGACCCGACGATGTACGCCGCCGACGTCTTCCGCGACGCGCTCGAGGCACACGGCGTCGAGGTCGACGGGACGATCACCGAGGCCGCCACTCCCAGCACCGCGAAGGTGCTCACCGACCGCGCGTCGATCCCCCTGTCGCAGATCGCCGTGCCGTGGCTGAAGCTGAGCAACAACCCGATCACCGAGACCGTCGTCAAGGCGATCGGCCGCAAGGTCAGCGGCAAGGGCACCTGGGACGCCGGCCTGGCCGGGGTCACGGCGTACCTGAAGAACCACGGAGTCGACACCTCGCAGATCAAGCTGACCGACGGGTCCGGGCTGGCCGCCACCAACAAGACCACGCCGCAGCAGATCACGAACGTGCTGAGGAGCGCCCGGTCCCAGAGCTGGTTCGACACCTGGTACAACGCCCTGCCCATCGCCGGTGAGCCCGATCCGCTCGTGGGCGGCACGCTGGCCTCCCGGATGACCGGCACGCCCGCCGCGGGGAACCTGCACGGCAAGACCGGCACGCTGACCGGCGTCAGCGCCCTGTCCGGGTACGTGACCGACCCGAACGGCGAGAAGCTGGTCTTCTCCAGCATGTTCAACGGCTACCAGGGCGGTGCGCCGAAGGACATCGAGGACAAGATCGCCGTACGGCTCGCCGGTGGCCCCACGGCCGCCGTCAACGCGGTACGCCGGGCGCCGTCCGGCCAGAACCTCGAGTGCTCCTGGACCAGGTCCTGCTGAACGCCTGAGACGAAGGGGCCGGCCGCCGGTTCGGCGGCCGGCCCCTTCAGCTGAGCGGCAGCAGCCAGTGGTCCGCCGCGCGTTCGGGGCGGGGCGGGCGAACCCGTAGAGGCCGATGGGGCCGGACACCTCAGGTATGACGATTTCCATACCTGCGGAAACTAGCGTCCGGCATTGGTACGATGTAAGCCGTACCTTTGCGACGGAAGGCCGGGGGTGAACCGTGGACCTGGGGAAGGTGTTCGCCGCGCTCTCCGACGACTCGCGGCGTCGTGTGGTGGCCGAGCTCGCGGACGCGCCCACGGACGGCGAACGCCCGTGCGGCTCCTTCGACCTCCCCGTCGGCAAGGCCACCCGTACCCATCACTTCCGCGTGCTGCGTGAAGCCGGGCTCATCGACCAGCGCCACCACGGCAACGGCAGCGCGGTGTCCCTGCGCCGCGACACGATCGAGCGGCACCTTCCCGGCCTGCTGCCGCTGCTCGTCCGAGAGCTCCACGAGCGCGAGGGCTGACGATCCCGGCCGCGCCGAGCCGCGGCCGAACCCTCCGGACGACGGCGCATCTCCCGTCGCTCCGTGCGTCTTCCCACGTCACAGCGGTGCGGTTCCGGCGTAACAGCGCGCAATCGCCCCGTCATCAGGTGGCAACCGGGCGTCCTTAGCGTTCCCGCCCAGGTTCCACGCACAAGGGAGCGACATGGATCTCGCGGACAATCCGGCGCTGGAGGACTACTCCCTCCGGTACGCGCCGAGCGCCTTCCGTTCCTGGTCACCTTGGATGATCTTCTTGAGCTGTCTGGCCGGGCTGTCGGCCATGGCCGGTTACGCGCTCGACGCCGCGTTCGTCAACGCGTTCGGGTTCGGCAACGCCCTGCTCGGCTTCGCGGTCGCCACCGCGGTGACGTTTCCGCTGACTCTCACCGCCGCCTTCGCCATCGCCCGCAAGCACATCGACATCGACCTGCTGACCCGGGGCGCCGGCTTCGGGTACCTAGGCTCGACGCTCACCTCGCTGGTCTACGCCACGTACACGCTCATCTTCCTCGCCTACGAGGGCGCCATCATGGCGCAGGCCCTGACCGCTCTGACCCACCTCGACCTGCACATCTCCTACGCCGTCGTCGCCCTCGTGATGATCCCGCTCACCGTGTACGGCATGAGCTTCACCGCGAAGTTCCAGGCGTGGACCTGGCCGCTGTGGGTGGCGCTGATCGGCGTCGCGCTGGGGTCCGCGGCGACCGCCCCGCACGCCGCGCACACCATGGTCCACCCGCACATCCCCGCGACGGCGGCCACCGGCGTGACCGTACTGGCGGTCTTCACCATCGCCGCCGCTCAGCTGTCCCTCGCCGCGCAGGTCGGCGAGCAGGGCGACTACCTGCGGCTCATGCCCGACTCGAAGCCGGGCCGGGCGGGCCGGTGGCGGCTCGCGGTCATCCTCGGCGGGCCGGGCCTGACACTGTTCGCCGTCGTCATCTTCTTCGCGTCCACGCTGCTGGTCGGGTACGCGGAGACGCAGACCACGCCGGACCGGGCGGCCGAGCCGGTCGAACTGTTCACCGTCGTCTACCAGCGGCTGACCGGGAACCACACCGCCGCGCTGGTCCTCGCGGGCCTGCTGGTCCTGCTCTCCCAAATCAAGATCAACATCATGAACACGTACTCGGGCTCGCTGTCGTGGTCGAACTTCTTCTCCCGGCTGCTGCACCGTCACCCGGGCCGCGCCGCGTGGGTGTTCTTGCAGGTGGGGCTGGCGCTGGTGCTCATGGAGCTGGACGTCTACCACCACATCGTGACGGTCCTCGCCTGGTACGCGAACGTCGGCATCGCCTGGATCGCCGCGCTCGCCGCGGACCTGCTCATCAACAAGCGGCTGCTCAAGCTCTCCCCGGCGCACATCGAGTTCCGGCGCGCCCACCTCTACAACGTGAACCCGGTGGGATTCGGCTCCATGGTGATCGCGGCGGCGGCCGCGATCACGGCCTACTACGGGGCCTTCGGCGCGACCGCGGCGGCGCTGTCACCCTTCATCGCCCTGGTGCTGGCGCTCGTGCTGCCGCCCGTCATCGCGGCGGCGACCCGGGGACGCTGGTACATCGCGCGGACCAGCGACCTGCCGGACGGCGAGTTGCCGTGCACGGTCTGCGCGGGCTCGTACGACACCGCCGACATGGCCGCCTGCCCGTACCACGGCGGGACGATCTGCTCGCTCTGCTGTTCCACCGAGGGCTCGTGCCGCGACCGGTGCAAACCCAGCGCCTGGCGGCCCGGCGGCGGACCCGTGCCGCTCGGCATGCCCACGGCTCCGGCCCGTACGGTGTCCGCCCCCGTCGGCGCGGCCACCGAGGAGGTCGGCTGACCCATGGGCACCGCCCTGATGACCTGGCCGCGTAATGACCGGGTAACCGAGCCGGAATCGCGGCGAAACGACATGTCCGTAATGTCCACGGCCATGGTGACGGCGTCGTACGGGCCGGGAGGAAGCCAGGACGCTCACGTCCGCCGTCTCCGCGACCTGCTGCGCTCCGCGATCCTGCGCGACGGTTTTCCCGCCGGACAGCTGCCCGGCGAGCCGGAACTGATGACCTCGTACGGCGTGACCAGGGCGGTCGTGCGCGAGGCGCTGGCCCTGCTGCGCCGCGAGGGACTCATCGACCGCAGGCAGGGCGTCGGCACCCACGTCGTCGTACACGCCGTCCTCGCCCGCCTGGCCGAGGCGCACGGCGCGGCCGACCCCCGGGTGGACAGCGTCTTCAACCGCCGCCTGCGACCACGGGTGCTCGACCGCTCGACCATCCCGCTGCCCGCCATCGCCGCCGAACGCCTCGGCGCGCCGCCCGGCGTCCCGTGCCTGCGCCTGGAGTACGTCGCCCTCCTCGACGAGGAACCGACCGCGCTGGCCACCAACTATGTGCTGTTCCCGGAGGCGGAGCGGCTGCTCGCCCTGCCGTTCGACACCGACTGGTACGCCCTGCTGCGGGACGCCGGAATCGGCTTGGGCGAGTCGGAGTTCGTCGTCGGCTGCGCACCCGCCGACGCCACCAACGCCCCGCTGCTCGACGTCGCCGAGGGCCCCCCGCTGATCACCATCGAACAGGTGATCCGCGACGCGACCGGCCGCGCCTTCGACCTGGCCCACATCCACACACGCGGCGACCGCTTCCTTTTCGTCTCCCGAGCCGTACGCGAACACGCGTCCGGCATCTGACCCCCACCAGACGAACCCCCACCCACCCAGACAGCCCCCGCCCGCCCAGACAGCCCCCGCCCGCCCAGACAGCCCCCGCCCGCCCAGACAGCCCCCGCCCGCCCAGGGGGGCGACCCCACTTCCATTGTCCAGCCCGGTCCCCCAGCGCGAAAAGACCTGCGCCTTCCCTGTGGATAACCGGCATCTCCCCAGTTCCCGAGGCCCTTGGAGGAGTTCCCCCATGCCCACACCCGTCACACTGACCGACGCCGCCGCCGCACTGCGCGCCGGCACCGTCACGAGCACCGAACTGACCGAGGCGGCGATCGCACGGGCCGACCGGCTCGACGGAGAGCTCGGCACGTACCTCGCCCGTTTCGACGACACCGCGCTCGCCGCCGCCGAACGCGCCGACGCCGAACTCGCCGAGGGTCTCGACCGCGGCCCGCTGCACGGCATCCCGTTCGGCGTCAAGGACATCCTCGCCGCCGCGGAGGGACCGACGACGGCGCAGAGCCTCATCCTCGATCCGGCGTGGGGCGCGGGCCGGGACGCGCCGGTCGTGGCCCGGCTGCGGGCGGCCGGTGCGGTCATCACCGGGAAGGTCACCACCATGGAGTTCGCCTGCGGCATGGTCGACCCCACGAAGCCCTTCCCGGTCCCGCGCAACCCCTGGGATCCGCGGACCTGGCCCGGCGGCTCCAGTTCGGGCACCGGCAACGGCGTCGCGGCGGGGATGTTCTTCGCCGGGCTCGGCACCGACACGGCGGGCAGCATCCGCATTCCGGCGGCGTTCTGCGGGGTCACCGGCCTGATGCCGACGTTCGGCCGGGTGCCCAAGTCCGGCTGCGCGCCGCTCGGGTACAGCCTCGACCACGTGGGCCCGCTCGCGCGCAGCGCCCGTGACTGCGCGAGCGTCCTGGAGGTCATCGCCGGGCACCATCCCAGCGACCCGGACTGCGTCGACCTCCCGCTCGCCCCGCCGGAGTTCGGCGGCTCCCTGAACGGCCTGCGGATCGGGGTCGTCCGCGACCACCACTTCCCCGAACGGTCCGATCCCGCGCTCGGCCCCGTGTTCGACGAGGCGCTCGCCACCCTCACCTCGCTCGGCGCCACCCTGACCGACGTCGCGCTGCCGTACTGGCCCGAGATGCTGACCGCCAACCTCGTCACCATGTGCGCCGAGGCGCTCGCGTACCACCGCAACGACCTGGTCGAACGGTGGGCCGACTACTTCGCCTCCACCCGTCTCCTGCTCGCCCGTGGCGCGCTCGTGTCCGGCGCGGACTACGTCCAGGCCCAGCGCGTACGGAGGGTGGCGCAGGACGCCGTGGCACGGCTGTTCGAGGAGGTGGACGTCATCGTCTGCCCCACCACGGCCCTGCCCGCGCCCCGTTACGACGACATCACCGACGCCGAGGGCACCATCGACGTCGAGGCGATGTTCGAGTTCATCTTCACCCAGTACTGGGACTGCGTCGGCAACCCGGTCCTCGCCGTGCCGATGGGATTCACCGCGGCGGGGCTGCCGCTGTCGATGCAGCTCGCCGGGCCGGCGTTCGCGGAGGCGACGATCCTGACCGCCGGCGACGCGTTCCAGCAGGCCACCGACTGGCATCGCCGCGTACCCGCCATGGCCGACGACTCCGCCGCCGCGACGCCCGCCGCGGTCTAGTTCCGAGGAGGAGACACGACATGACAGTGAACGACTCGACGGCCGACCCCCGGCTCGTCACCGAGATCGGCATGGCGCTGACACGAGGCGGCCTGCCCGCCACGGGTCCGGAGATCGCCAAGCTCGTGGCCGGCTACCACGCGCAGAACCTCGGCGTGGCGATGCTCTACGCCGTCCCCGAGGCCCGCTACGCCGATCCGGGTCTCCGTTTCCAGGCCGGCGCCCGGATCATCGACTGGTCGGACTGAGTTCCGCCGTGGGCCGGACGGGCGCGACCGTCCGGCCCACGGCGCCTCCCGGCTTGACCTTGACGCCGGTGTCAGGGGGTAGCGTCGCTGACGCCAGAGGGCGGGAGGAGCCGATGCGGATCGGTGAGCTGGCCGAACGGGCCGGTGTGAGCGCACGCGCGCTGCGCTACTACGAGCAGCAGGGGCTGATCTCGGCGCGGCGTGCGGCCAACGGCTACCGGGAGTACGACGAGTCCGACGTCCGGCTGGTCGCCGAGATCCGATCGCTGCTGGCGGTGGGCTTCACGCTGGAGGACGCCCGGCCGTTCGTGGACTGCCTGCGGGCGGGTCACGAGGCGGGGGCCTCGTGCCCGGAGTCGGTCGCCGTCTCACTGCGGAAGCTCGCCGAGATCGACGCGGAGATCCGCGCGCTGATCCGGCACCGCGCCGAGGTGACCGCTCAGCTGACGTACACCTGTCCCGGCTGCGACCTGTTCCCGGCGGAGGGAAACGACGGTCCTCGCCCGGCGGGTACGCCACGGCGGCAGGCCGCCACCGGTCGTCTCGCGGGCGGAGTGACGCCTCCCCCACCCGACGACCAGGCCGGTTCCTGAACCGGCTCGACGCGGAGGCTGGAATGAAATTCGCGATCAGCTACAGCACCCCCCAGTACGGCGCCGACCCGGACCGGATCACGGCCTTCGCCCGGCACGCCGAGGACTGCGGCTTCGAGTCGTTGTACCTCCCGGAGCACATCGCGCTGTATCCCGGCGCCACGATCGGGCCCGCCGAGCTCCCGACGTCACTGCCGTACGCCGACCCGCTCGACTGCCTGGCCTTCGTCGCCGCGGCCACGCGGCGGATCCTGCTCGGTACGGGCGTGCTGCTCCTGCCCTACCACCATCCGGTCGTCCTCGCCAAGCGCCTGGCGACCATCGACGTCCTGTCCAGGGGACGGATGCGGCTGCTGACCGTGGGCCTCGGCACCCTGCCGGGTGAGGCCCGGGCGGTCGGCGTCGACTTCAGGACCCGCGGCCGTCGCGCCGACGAGGCGATCGACGTGCTGCGGCTGCTCTGGGGCGGCGGCGAGGAGGGCGTCGGCTTCGACGGGGAGTTCTTCGCCTTCGAGAACCTGTGCAGTTTCCCGAAGCCGTTCGGGGTCACCGAGCTGCCGATCCACGTCGGCGGGTCGAGCCGGGCCGCCGCGCGCCGCGCCGGGCGGCGCGGTGACGGCTACTTCCCCGGCGGTGCGCTCACCCCGGACGAACGCGCCGCCCGGCTGGAGCTCGCCCGGTCGTCCGCGGTCGAGGCCGGCCGTGACCCGCAGGCGCTGGAGTACACGCGATGGGGATCGATCGACATGCCCGCCGAACGGGTCGAGGCGTTCGCCGCGGAGGGCGTGACACGCATCGTCGTCGGCGTCACCGCCGCCGAACCGGACCGGCAACGCGACGAGATGTCGGCGTTCGCCGAGCGCTTCGGCCTCTCCGGCTCTCCCGCGACGCGGTGAGCCGGACGCCGGTCAGGGCAGCAGTACGGCGTACTCCAGACCGGTGGGACCGGCAGGTCGTACGCCGGCCCGCGCATACCGAGCGATCCTTGAACCGTCACAGTCCGGTGGCCTCGGCGGGAACGTTCGCGGGTTCCGGGCGACCGGCCGCCGTACGGCGCTCGGGGGCGGTCAGCCGGGTGACGCCGAGCACGATGGCGGCGAGGACGGCGGCGGCCGGGGCCAGCCAGAGCGTCCCGGCGACCGAGAGCACCACGCCGCCGAGCGTCGCGCCGACGGCCGTGCCCACGTAGGCCATCGCCCCGTTCAGGCTGAGCGCGACGGCGGCGACGTCGCCGCCCGCCACGAACACCCGGTCCGCCTGCGGGATGAACAGGAAGGATCCGATGAGGCCGAGGACGAACAGCGCGGCGAGCGTCGGCACGAACCAGTGCTGGACGACGCTCAGGACGACGTTCGCGCCGACCGCCACGGCCAGCGCGGCGGTGAGGGACGTCAGGGAGTCGAACCGGTCGGCGAACCGTCCGACCAGGCGGTTGCCGATGAAGAAGCCCGCCCCGAAGACGCACAGCGCGGCCAGGACGGCGCCGCCGGCCGAGGTGCTCACCCCCACGACGACCGCCGCGTACGCCGACACCAGGTAGAGCGGCGCGAGCACGAGCGCACTGACGACGAGCAGGATCAGGATGCGCGGGTCGACGAGCACGGCGAGCCTGCTGCGCAGTGACGTCGCCGGCAGGGTGACGGAGGGCAGGCCGGCCGCGGCCAGCACCGCGGCGGCGGCCGCGAGGGCGGCGATCGTCCACATCGCCCCTCGCCAGCCCAGCCACTGCCCGACCAGCAGCCCGAAGGGCACGCCGAGCACCGAGGCCAGGCTGGAACCCGCGCCGATCACCGCGAACGACCGGGCTCTGCGGTCCGGCCGGGACAGCACACCCGCCACGGCGAAGGCGTTGGCCTGGAACGCCGCCGCACCGAGCCCGGCGACGACGCGCCCGGCCAGCACGACCGCGTACGAAGGACCGGCCGCCTGCAGGACCATGCCGGCCAGGAAGGCGAACATGCCCGCGCCGATGACCACGCGACGGTCCATCCGGCCGGTCGCCGTGGCGATGATCGGCGATCCGACCGCGTAGGCGACCGCGAACGCGGTGGTCAGCTGGCCGGCGGTGGCGAGGCTCACGGACAGGTCCGTGGCGACGTGAGGAAGCAGCCCCGGCAGCACGAAGCCGTCGACGCCGAGCACGAAGGTGCCGACGGCGAGGATCAGCAACCGCCAGACGCCAAGTTCATTCGATGATTGTCGATCGGTCACACGATGGGACGTTAGGCTACGATTCGATGAGCGTCAAACAATTGAGAGGAGGCGACAGATGCCGCGCACGCTGCCCGAGCCCTCGGTCGACTCCTTCGACCTCACCGTCATCCTCAGCGCACTCGCCGACCCCGGCCGGCGGGCGCTCATGACCGCGCTGTACCAGAGGCCGGATCCGATCGACTGCTCCGTGCTCGCGGAGGAGGCCGACCTCGGCCTGAGCAACCCGACCATCTCGCACCACTACCGCGTGCTCCGCGAGGCCGGTCTGACCAGGACGCTCGTCGTGGGACGCCAGCGGATCGTCAGAGTGCGGCGCGACGACATGGAGAAGCGGTTCCCCGGGCTCCTCCAGGCGGTCCTCGGGGGCGAGTGAGCGCGCCGCCTCCCGAAAATTCACTTTCCTCGCGCGTCGGCCGCTGCCACAATCCGCAGCGGAGGTAAGTAACCGCAGTGGCCTTTGAACCTTACCGACGCGTGCTGGCCGTTCCGGGGGTCCGGCCGCTGCTGCTCGTCGGCATCCTCGCCCGCATCCCCGTCGTCGCCATCGGGGTGACCCTGACCCTGCACGTGATCACCGGCATGAAGCTCGGCTTCCTCCAGGCGGGCCTGGTCGGCGCGG
Organism: Actinoallomurus iriomotensis; assembly: GCF_030269445.1. Lineage (GTDB taxonomy): Bacteria > Actinomycetota > Actinomycetes > Streptosporangiales > Streptosporangiaceae > Actinoallomurus > Actinoallomurus iriomotensis. The sequence continues at coordinate 54,906 of NZ_BSTJ01000007.1, read as the reverse complement.
CCTCGACGGGCGGTGTGGCCCTCGGCGCGCCGATCACCGGGCGATTCGTCGACCGGCACGGCCTGCGGCCGGTGGTGGCGGTCACCACGGTCGCCCAGCTGATCTTCTGGTCATCGGCCGCGTTCCTGCCGTACTGGCCGCTGGTCGGCGGGGCGTTCGCCGCCGGGGTGCTGGCGCTGCCGGTGTTCAACGTGATCCGCCAGTGCCTGGCCGCGGCCGTCCCGACCGAGCGGCGTCGTGCCGCGTTCGCGCTCGACGCGATGCTCGTCGAGGTGAGCTACATGGTCGGCCCGGCCGTCGCGGTCGCCGCCACGACGACGTTCGGCAGTGACCTCACCATGGCTCTCGTGGGACTGGGCCTGGTCGGGTCCGGTACGGCCCTGCTGGTGCTGAACCCGGCGACGCGCGGCGGAGACGAGCCGGAGGCGGGCGGGGCCGCCGTCCCCCGGCGGCAGTGGCTGACTCCCGCTCTGCTGGCCCTGTTCGGGGTGACGTTCGCGGCGACCTTCGTGCTGACCGCGACGGAGCTCAACCTGGTCGCGGTGCTCAAGGCCGACGCCGCCACCCGGTGGACCGGTCTGGCCATCGCCGTGTGGAGCCTGTCGTCGCTGGTCGGCGGCTTCGCGTATGGCTCGCTGCGCCGTGGCCTGTCCCCGCTGGTGACGATCGGCTGCATGGCCGCGCTCACCGTACCGGCCGGCCTGGTCGGCCTGGTCGGTCCGTGGCCGCTGCTGTGCCTGGCCCTGGTGCCGTCCGGGATACTGTGCGCCCCCGCCCTGTCCACCACGGTGGACACCCTCAGCGGATGGGTGCCCGCCGCCGCCCGCGGCGAGGCCGTGGGCCTGCACAGCACCGCTCTGACCTTGGGAATCGCCGTGGCCAACCCCGTCACCGGCTTCCTCATCGACCGTACGGGCACCGGCTGGGCGTTCGCGGTCACGGGCCTCGGCAGCCTCCTCGTGGTCGGGCTGGCCGTCCCGCTGTGGCGGCGCGCTCCCCGGCCCGCGCAGCCAGAGGCCGTCGCCGCCACGGCCGGTTGAGGCCGGGGGTCAGGCGCCGCCCCTCGCGCACAGGCCACCGTCCAGGGTGAGGATGACGCCGCTGGTGTAGGCGGACCGCTCGGAGGCCAGGAAGGCGATCGCGTCGGCGATCTCCCGCGGCTCGGCCGCCCGCCCGTACGGCAGGCCGGCCATCAGCTCGCGGTATCGCCCCTCGTCGCCGAGGCGCGTACGGGCGCGGGTCTTCATCAGTTCGACGATCCGCTCGGTCGCGACCGGCCCGGGGTTGACGCCGACGACGCGGATGTTGTCGTCGCGCAGGCTCCGCCCGCCCAGGGAGCGGGTGAACGCCATCAGCGCGGCGTTGCCGGAACTGCCGGCGATGTAGTCGAAGTCGAACCCCTCGCCCGCCGCGCCGATGTCGTTGACGATGACTCCGTGCCCGCGCGCCTTCATCCGCGCGTAGACGAGCCGTGTCAGGTTGATGTAGCCGAACACCTTCAGCTCCCAGCCGTGCCGCCAGGCGTCCTCGTCGACCAGGTCGAGGGATCCCCCGGGGATGTCGCCCGCGTTGTTGACGAGGATGTCGATGCCGTCGGTGGCCTCCGCGAGCCGGGCGAGGTCGCCGGGGTCGCGCAGGTCGGCGGGGTGGACGTCGACCGTCACCTCGTGCCGCTCGCGCAGCCGCTCGGCGAGCGCGTGGAGTCCGGCCTCGCCGCGCGCGGCGAGGTGCAGATGGCAGCCCTCCTCGGCCAGCACCTCGGCGGTCGCCGCGCCGATGCCCTTGGAAGCACCGGTGATCAGAGCCTGCTTGCCGCGAAGGGCGAGATCCATGGCCGTAGTCCTTTGCTGTTCGTGACAATCAACCGAGCGCACCCGCGACCGGCCTCGCGAGCCGGCCGTACTCCGCGAGACGCCCGCCCAGCTCGACCGCCGCGGGTACGACGGACCGCGCGTCGTCCGCGGCGCCGGTGTCGGGCTCGGCTCCCTCTACCGACGCCGGCCGACCAAGTATGCGCCGGCCGTCGACGCGTCGCGCACGGCCGCCCCGGCACGCGAGGTGTGAGGCGAAAGGTATGCGGCGGGGTGCGCGCGAGGATCCCGGGCGCGAGATTCGCGGCGTCGCCGGCGCTCTCCCGCCGCCTCCTCGGCGGGCCGGGACCGGGAAATCGGGTTGATCCGCCGTCCGGGCGGGGACAGCATGCGACCTGTGAGATCGCGCGAGATCAGGGCCGACTACGACCGTACGTCGATCGTCGTGTACCAGGCGTACGGGCCGCACATCGGACGGCCGGCGGTCGAGCAGGGGCGTTTCGTGCCGCCGTTCTCCCGGACGCGGATGACCTGGATCAAGCCGTCCTTCCTGTGGCTGATGGAGCGGAGCGGCTGGGCTCGCAAGGCCGGGCAGGAGATGGTCCTCGCCGTACGGATCTCCCGCGAAGGCTGGGAGGAGGCGCTGTCCCAGGCCGTACCCACGAGCGCCGACCGCCGCGTCCACCGGGACAATGACGAGTGGCGTGCGGCGTTCCGGCACGCTCGCGTGCACGTCCAGTGGGATCCGGAGCGGACGCTGCGCGGGCGCGCGCTGGACGCGCGCAGCATTCAGGTGGGGCTCAGCCGGCATGTCATCGACCGGTACGCCGATGAGTGGACCCTGGACATCCGCGACCTGACGCCGACGGTGCACCGGATCCGGCGCCTGCTCGGCGACGGCCATACCGCCAGAGCCGCCGCCCTCCTCCCCCGAGAGCGCGTCTATCCACTCCCGGCCGAACTCGCCCGGCGCATCGGCGCCGACGCGTGACCGACGGCTCCCCGGCCGGGAGCCGTCACGCCTGGTACGGCAGACGGCTCGCCATTGAAGTTCGTGGCACGAACTAATACAGTTCGTGCCACGAACTTGCTCTTTTTTGGGGGGAATCATGGGCAGAACCGTCGCGGTCGTCGGCGGAGGCTATGGCGGCGCCGCGGTCGCCAAGGCGCTGGACGAGGAGACCGACGTCGTACTGGTCGAGCCGAAGGACGCGTTCGTGCACGCCGCCGGATCGCTGCGCGCGCTGGTCCGGCCGGAGTGGGCGGGCAACATCTTCTTCCCGTACGCCCGGCTGCTACGGCGCGGCACCGTCGTCCGCGAACGGGCGGTGTCGGCGGACGCGGGCGGCGTCACGCTCGCCTCCGGCCGGCGTGTCGACGCGGACTACCTCGTCCTGGCCTCCGGCTCGACCTACCCCTATCCGGCCAAGATGGACACCGACGACTCCGGCGAGGCACGGGAACGGCTCCGCGCGACGCACAAGGGACTGGCCGACGCGACACGGGTGCTGATCACCGGGGCCGGGCCGGTCGGCCTGGAGCTCTCCGGAGAGATCAAGGCGGTATGGCCGGACAAGCACGTCACGGTGATCGACCCCGTCGGTGAGCTGGTGCCCGGCTTCGCCCCGGAGATGCGGGCGGACCTGCGCCGCCAACTGGACGCGCTGGGCGTCGAGGTACGGCTCGGCACCACGCTGCTCACACCGCCACCGACCGAACCGGGCGAGCCGAGGCCCTTCACCGCCGACGTCACCGGCGGCACGATCTCGGCCGACATCTGGTTCCGCTGCCACGGCGTACGCCCGAACAGCGACTACCTCGACGGCACCCTGACCACGGCCCGCAACGCGCGCGGACAGGTACGGGTCACCGAGAAGCTCAACGTCGACGGCCACGACCGCGCCTACGCGATCGGCGACCTGACCGATCTCGACGAGGCGAAAATGGCCGGCCACGCGATGCGGCACGCCGAGGTCGTGGCACAGAACATCCTCGCCCAGGTACGGGGCGAGCCACCGGCGGCGATCTACGAGCCTTCCAGGATCAACGCGATCCTGCTTCCGCTGGGCCCGACCGGCGGCGTCGGCCAGATGCCATCCCCCGACGGCCCGGCCGTACTGTCCGCGCTCGCGGTGAGCGAACGCAAGGGCACGGACCTGTACACGGGCCGATTCACCGCCCTGTTCGGCACCGCCTGACCCAACCCGGCCGAACGCGCGATCGACTTGTCCACAGCCGCCAAGGCACCCTTCCGCGAACGGATCCGAGCCCTGGACAATGGGAATGGGATGGAAACCCCGGGCGGGAGGGCTCCGCCACCGCACGGCTCCGCCACCGCACGGCTCCGCTGCCGCACGGCTCCGCTGCCGTGAAGGGGCTCTGTCATCAGCGGGCGTTGGTCACCGAGCCCGGGGCGTTGGCGGCTCGGGTCAGCTCTGGGCCGGGGGCACCGCGCCGAAGTCCATGAAGACGACCGGCACCCTGTTGTCGAACACGACTCTGGCGAGCAGGGCGGACAGCACGCGGCGGTCGGTCTCGTCGAGGTTCTCGGCCAGGCTCTCGACTCGGCGCGTGGTCTCGGCGTAGAACTCCTTGGCCAGCCGGGCGCCCTCCGAGGTCAGCGCGACGCGTACCGCGCGTGCGTCTTCCGGGTCCGGCTCCCGGCGCACCAGACCGCGTTGCGCGCTCCGGTCGACCAGGCCCGTCAGGCTCGACTTGGCCAGGCCCAGCACGCCGCCCAGCTCGCTCATGCCGTACGGCCGCGGCATCAGGACGCACAGAAGCTGTCCCTGCTGAGGGGTCAGGCCGTGCTCGCGGCTCGACTCGGCGTACACGGCGTTGACCAGGAACGATGAGCGGACCAGGGCGGTCGCGACACCCATCCGTTCGCCCTCCGCCTCGCTCATTCGCCCACGATAACACCGCCGGTTCGCGGCACGAACTTTCTAGCAAGGATGTCGACGCCGCAGGTCACACCTGACCAGACGGCGGGGCGCCATCGGCCCCCTTCGCCGTCCCGAGGTCGCCGGGTCGAGCCGGCGACCGCCGCCCGTACCTCTCTCGCCACTTTTTATGAGCGCGTTCAACCGTTATCGTGGCAGTAGGAAATGGACGGCCGGCAACTCTGTTAAATGGATGTTAATTGTTCGTGTCTTTCCGGATGAAAACGGAGAACTGTCGGCGAATTCTTGGTGAACCCCGGGTGGCCGGCCTGGTCGGCGCGGCCATCATCACGCCGACCTGCGATGGCATGCCGACGACCGGAGGGAAGTAGCCCATGTCCGGATACCTGGCGCATCCCAAGACCTGGGTGGGGTCGGGGCGCGGGATGCTGGATTCGGGAGACACTCTCGGCACGGTGGTTGACGCCTTGTGTTATGGCCTGATGGGCACGGGCGACTGCTGGGGTCAGGACGACATCGGCCGCGCTTTCTTCAATGGTGATGAAAAGACGCCGGGGTATGGGGCGTCGCGGACCCAGGTGCTGGACGCGCTGGCGGACATGGTGAACCTCCTGCGCGCCACGGGCGGGATGCTGATCGTTTCGGGTCACACCTATGCGCTGGCGGAGGAGGCGAGCACCGTCGGGTCCGCGTTGCCGCCGGGAGCGGACAAGGGGGCGTTGGCGGAGACGCGGCCGTACACGTTGCCGCCGGAGACGAAGGCCTTCCCGCAGTCGGACCCGGAGCCGTCGTCGTTGTCGCAGATGGCGGCGTTCCTGGAGACGCTGGTGGGCGGGTGCCCGTGGCCGGACGGGAGTCTCGGCTATATGAGCGGGCTGGCGCGGGAGTGGCGGATCGCGGCCTATCAGGTACGGCTGGTGGCCGAGGACGTGTCGGGCCACGCGCGGGCGGTCACGGCGAACAACGCGGGTGAGGCGACGCAGCAGTTCGCCTCGTACGCGGACGCGCTGCAGGGCGGCGGGGAGGAAGGCGGCCTGGTCTGGCTGGCGGAGGCGTGTGAGGGCCTGGCGGGCTCGGTGGACAACCTGATCGCGCAGAAGAAGGCAGCGCGGTTGCAGTGGACCCTGACCCTGGACTTCCTGGTGGCGACCTGGGCGATCGCCATGGCCTGGTCGGCGTTCACCGCGGGTGGGTCGGTGGAGTCGGCGACGTTGGTGTCGCGGGCCGCGGGCCTGACGCTGAAGCAGTTCTTGCGGAACGTGGCCAAGGCGGTGCTGATGGGCGCCTGGTACGCGGGGGGAATGGACGCGGCGGGACAGTACGCGCGCATTCAGTACGGGCTGCAGGACGGCTTCGACGGGGGCGAGTTCCTCAAGGCCGTGGGAGAGGGCGCGATCGCCGGTGCGGTGATGGGCGGCGCGGGCTCGTGGGTGGCGAAGCGGGGAAACCGGCTGACCACGGCATTGGCGAACCTCATGGGCGCCGACGGATTCAAGGGCGGGGCCGCGCGGTTCCTGTTCTCCGGCACGACGGGTACGGCGGGCAACCTGGCGGGCCAGGAGGCGGTGGAGCATCACATGGATGTGGGGCAGGCGGCCGCGTTCGGCTTCGGGATGGCCGCGCTCGACGCGGGCAAGCACGGGGTCGCTTCGGCCGCGCTCTCCGGGAAGAGGGGCTCCACCGGCACTGGTGGCGACGAGGTGGTCGAGGGCGAGATCGTTCCCGACGAGCCGACGCCCCCGCCCACCGGGCCGTCGGCCCGCCCCCACGACTTCTACTCCGAAACCGGCGAGGGCTACGACCATGAAGGCGAAGTCGTCTCCGATTCCGGATGGCAGCTCGAGCCCGGGCCTTCCAGCAGCGAACCGGCCCGGCTCACGACCGGCCCCACCGGGCCCGTACCGCACACCGAACTCGCCAGGGCCCCCGAGCCGCCCGCCTCTCCCTCCACCGGCCGAACACCGCCCGGCCACGGCGTGGGAACGGTCCATCCCGACACGCCGACTCCCAAGCCGTCCGCTCCCGTGGTCCCCCACGCTGGAGACGTTCTCGTCGCCGGCCCCCACCCGGAGAACTCCGCGTCCGCCGGGTCGTCGTCGAACGGCGGCTCCGGGAACCGGATCGCCGACGTCCTGAACCGCCCGGTACGCCGCGGCGGGCAGGCGGTGACGCCCGAGCAGCCGCCGCCTCACGAGCAGGGCACCGCCGCTCCGGCACAACCGCTCCAGCCGGGCGAAGGCGCGTCCCCTGCCGGTTCCGCGGGAGGCACCCACGGAACATCGGGTGACCGCCCCGAGGTCATCTGGCCGGACTACGCGAAGGACGGCGTGGCCGGGGACGGAATGGACGTCCGGACCGCCGAGCTTCCCGCCGACCCGCTCGCCGCGGCCCGGCGCTGGGGCAAGGGCTTCGCGCCCGATCTGGATCCGCGCGTCCGCGACGCGATCGAACGGCACCTCGCGGACGTGCTCGCCGACGGGAGCCCGGACCGGTTGCTCGACCTGCTGAAGAACGGCGAGACCTTCACCGTACGGGGCAAGGACGGCAAACACGCGGTGACGCTGTGGCTCAACCCCCGCGATCCGGTCCACCTCCAGGGGACCGGCGGAGCCCGCAAGTACTCGGTCGAGTTCGGAAGCTGGGAAGCGGCGGTACGGGAGGGCCGGAGCAACGAGAAGGATGCTTCGATCGGCGCCGCGCACAACGAAGAGATCTCCGACATGACCGACGACAATGCCCTGCCCGGCGTCGCACGGTCGAAGACGTCGAGTGAGACCCACGCCAGAGTGACGCGTGTCATGCCCGGTCACAAGGTGATGGTGGCCGCCCACGACGCCTTCGACGTCCGCGGATCGGTCGAGGTGTACCTCGACGGGGCCAAGGTCGCGAACGACGCCCGCGTCCCGGACCTTTCCATGACCATCGCCTACCCGGAGAACTTCCGGGGAGAGAATCCGGCCGACGGCACGCTGCCGCCGCTCCCCCGGCACGCGGTCCCGGACGACAGGGCGGGCGCGGTACGGCCGTACCGTCCCATCCTCACCGCGGTGGACAACCGCCCGATCGTCGCGAAGCTGGTCAGCCACGCCATCGCCAAGGGCATGCGGCCCGAGGCCGCGAAGGAACTGGCGAACAGGCTGGCCGCCGGACCACTCGGCCAGCAGCAGCTGGCGAACCAGGGCGCGGCCCTGCTCGACGGTTTCAGCGTCGGCGGCATCGAGGTCCGGGCGAAGGTCGTGCGTATAGAGCATCTGGCCAGGACCCACGGGACGATCCGGGACGACCTCGCGACCAGCACGATCCACCGGGACGGGGAACGCAGCAAGGCGAAGTGGCAGGCCGCGGGCCGGATCAAGATCAGCTGGTTCTTCGACCCGTCCGGCCGGACCCTCAAGTGGTCCCTCGGCGGGCACTACCAGAAGGGCCATATCCACGTCACCATGAACACCGACACGAGCATGGTGAAACTGACCGCGCTGCAGAAGCAGGTGCCGCTCGACGTGTACCGCGCCCGGCTGGAAGTCGAGATCAAGTACAAGGACCTGGGCACGTTCACGACCGAGGCGCCGAGCTGGCTGACCGTACGAGCCGAGGACGCCGCCCAGATGGAACGCGACATCTGGGGCGCGGAGAAGACCGACGGCCTTCTGCCGCCCCCGCCGAGCGCCCATTCCGCGGCACCGGCCCTGGCGCATCACGGGCCCGCGCGGATCCCGGAGGAACCACCGGCTCTGGCCGCCGGCCGTGGTACCGGCCGGGCGACCCTGCACGAGCTGCCCGGAGCCGAACGCATCGTTCCGCAGATCAGGGAAACGGTCACCGGCGCGGTCCCGGGCCTCACCGACGCGGATTCCAGCCGCCTCGCGGAACTGCTCGCGCCCTCGTTCGGCCAGAGAGGTCTCGAAGGACGCACGGTCGCCGATCTGGTGAACGGCGTGGACTTCAGCGCCGTGGTCAAGGGGCATCGCGTCGACGTGTCCCTCACCGCGAATCTGGGGGACGTCGTGAGCCGCTCCACGTCCGACGTCACGGTGAACACCCGGGACCTCACCATGTCCGGGGTCGTGGTGGGACACGGCAAGGTCTTCGGAGTCGGGGCGGACACCGTCGGCGCGGTGGAGCTCAAGCTCGACGGCGTGGCCGACATGCCCGGCAGCCCTCGCCTCCGCCGGCTTCTCGCACCGCTGAAGTGGGTCAAGGTCAGCCCCGCCAAGCTCACCGGAAGCGTGGGGCTCGACCGGACCAGGGGCGACGAGCTCGTGAAGAACATGACCACGTACTCGCGGAGGGAGACGAGCGGGCCGACCATAACGATCAAGAAGAGCGTCTCGTACACGGCGCGGGTGCGGGTTCACGGACCGGACGGGTCCCCCATGACGGACGTCTCGTGGAACATACACGGGAAGGACATGACCGCCAATGTCCTGGTGCCGGAGGTGCACGTCCCCCGCGGCGCCGACGCCGACGTCGCCGACATCGGCCGGCTCGAACGGACCACGGACTTCCCCGAGAACTCCCTGGACCTGTCCGGTCAGGTCACCGGCATCACGCCGACCATCGCCGCCATCCGGGGCCTGGACCTGGAGGTCGCCAGAACCCTGGCGGACCTGAACGGCCACGAGGCTCCGCACGACCGCCTCGACGTTCCCCTGCGGATCCGCGACGCGACCCAGCCCTCGCGGCTGCAGACCGACTTCGGCAGGTACACGGCCCCCGGCGGTCTGAAGATCCCCGTCGGCGAGACGGCGGACGGCTGGCAGCAGGCCGTACGGATCGAGCTCAGAGTCGGTGCCCCGCGCGACCAGTTCCCGGTCCGGGGGATCGAGAGCGAGCACTACCGCACCACGGGCTATGAGGGCGTCGCCACGACGGAGGGCGGCTGGCACCTGGCCGGGCAGGCACGGCTCCTCGGCGTCCACGTCCACGCGGGAGACGTGGAGGGCCTGCACGAGGTCGGCCTCACCCGGGGCATCGGACGGAACACGAGCGTCACCGCGGCGGAGGGCTCGACCGGCGTCCTGCGCGGAACGTACTCGGATGAGAGCGTGTCGCACATCATCGACCGCGCGGACCTGCACATCAAGGTCACGCCGGTGCGCTGGAAGGGGCACACGGTCGAGGAGGGCACGCCCGTGCACCTTCGCGCCCACGAGAGCGTCGACCTGACCATGCCCGACCGCATGGCGCAGAGGCACGCCCTCGCCGGGCCGCCTACGGCCGTGGTCCCGGCGACCGAGCCGCGGACCTATCTGCCCGAGGCGGCGATGCCGTCGGCGTTCCCCGAGGTCGTGGAGGCGCCGCACCTGCTCGACCGGATCGTCGGCGCGCTCGAGGACGCCGGGACGCTCTTCGAGGGAGAGCGCCTCACCGCGAGCCAGAACATGCGGATCCTCGAGAAGCGGTTCGCGCCCGAGGCCCTCGCCGCGGACCTGCCGACGCTGGTCGACCACGGTGTGACACAGGTGTTCCACACGCCGATCGGCGACGGCCACACCCGTGTCACGCGCGTCTCCGTCCGTGCTGAGCTGAACGAGGGCAGGCACACCGGCGATCGCCCCGAGCTCCGTCAGATGATCCGGACCCAGCCCGAGGACGCGACCAGCACGACGAGCAAGGCCACGTCCAGCCGCGGGTTCAAGTGGCGCGTCCGCGGGATCGTCGGCTACCACGACGTGGGCATCGGCGGTCAGCACACGTACGGGAGGAGCTCCCAGACGGAGACCGGCCACAGCGCCAGGGAGAGCCGGCGACGGTACGACCGGCGCCAGACGCTCGAGGGCTCGCAGGAGTTCACCCACGACGTCGACTTCGAGGTCTCGATCCGGTCCGTGGACCTGCCGGCCAGGGTCGCCGAATCCCTGGTCGACACGGCCCGGAACGCCAGCGGCTGGGTCGCGGCGCGGACCGGCAACCGTACCGCCGCGGCGTTCGGCGACCACCGGCAGAACGTCCGAACGCACACCGAGCACACCTCCGGCCGGATCGTGGTGGCGGTCTCCAACCACCTCACCCGGCCCGCCACGGCGGGCGAGCCGGTGCCCGGATGGAGGCCGGTGGCCGGCGAGGCGCACCGCTGGGCGAGGTACACCCCGCCGCTGGCCCACCAGGCCACGCTGCTCGAACCCGGCCTGCTCCACCGCATCGCGCTCCCCGGGGCGCCGGCGATCCGGGAGATGGCCGCGATGGCCGCGGTGCCGAAGAAGCTGCGCGGCCCGGTGCCGCAGCTGTCCGAGCCGCTCCGGGAACCTGAGCTCAACCGGTACCTCGACGCGGACCTCGATGAGAGGTTCAGCGAGCGGAACCTGCTGGCCCACGTGGACCAGCTCCTCGCCCATGAGTTCACCGTCGAGGGCGGTGACCACCGTCCGGGCGAGAAGATCCGGCTCGGGATCAACATCTCGAGTCTCGTCAAGGTCACCGACGCGACGTACAAGATCCGCATGTACCAGCAGGACACCACGCTCCACAAGGACACCCAGGCACAAGGGAGGAGCACGAACCACCAGACCGGCGTCTCGGGCGGCCCGGAGGTCCTCACGGGCCTGGGCAGCCGGGGCGGCGAACGCGGCACGACGTTCTCGAACGACGCCGGCGCCACCGACATCCGGGAGCGGGACGAGGAGGCGGTCTCCCCGACCAACCTCTTCGCCGCCAACGTGACCGGGGTCGCTCACCTGCCGGACGGCACGGACCTGCTCGTGGACATCCCGCGCGGGTTCTACCTGGCGCTCACCGAGGCCGACCTCGCCTTCCTCAGAAGCCGGCACCCCTCGTTCACCATCGTGGCGTGAACGGAACGCGGAGCCGTCAGCGGCGCCCGCGGCGGGTGACGGTACGGACCAGGTCGCGGGCGCGGTCGGTCACCGAGGCGAAGACACCGAAGATCATGTTGCTCTTCGCCGACTCCACGCCCGGGTGCGGGTGCGTGGGCGCCATGGCCTCGGCCGCCTTGATCGCGGCGGCCAGCCCGCGCAGCTCCGCCTGACCGCGCCGGCTCAGCACGGGGAACTCCTGCTGCTCCTCGCGCTCGGCGTGCTCGAGAACCGCCGCGCGGAAGCGCGCGAACATCGGCGGGAAGCTCGGGTCGTGGGTGCCCATCCGCTCCAGGTCACGGAGCATGATCTTGCCCCGCTTCTCCTCCTCCAGCAGCCGGTCGACGATCTGGTCGCCGCGCGGGGCGATGCGCCGGACGATCGGGTGGACGACCTGCTCCTCCGCGGTCTCGTGCACGGCGAGCAGGCGCCGGAGGCTCTCGAACGCCTCCTCCCGGCGCCGGCCGGTGTTCGCCTCGACCCGGTGACAGAGGCGGCGGATCTCCTCGTGCTGACGCAGCAGCAACGCGACGGCGCCGGTCTGCGGCATCGTCTCCGGACGTTGGGCCATGGCCGGACTTCCTTTCTCCGCGCATCGCCGACTCGCCCAGGGACCTACCCGGTGCCGATCGGCGAAACCCTGAGCCCGCCCAGGTCACCACCGCAGGACGCTGGCGGACAGGGTGAGCGCGAAGGCGACGCCCACGAGCACGAGCATCGCCCAAGCCTGGGCCCGCAGCCGCCGGCGGAAGCGCGGCAGCTCCTCCGGAAGGGCGAAAACGCGAGCCGGCCAGTGCCGCCAGGAGACGTTCACGAAGACGCCCGTGGCGGCGGCGTACGGCACGAGAGCGACGGCGTAGGCGGTCGCGACGGCCGGCCAGGTCGCCATGACGGCGACGGCGCTGAGAGACAGCCCGGTCACCACCGCGACGACGCCACGCCGGTTGCCGTGGGCGAGCACGAGGAGGAACTCCTCGCGGCGGCTCTCGTCGGTGAAGAAGCGCGCCACGCGAGGCTGGACGACGAACATGCTGTAGGCCATCGAGCCCAGCCAGACGGCCGCGATCGTCAGGTGGACGATGGCCGCCGGCATGCACGACACCGTACTCCGGGTAAGAGCCGGACGGCATCGGTGCCGGGAAGCGGGCGCGGCCCGTGCCCGCCACGCCGCGGGGACCGCGGGCGGGAGGAGGCCGTCGCCGTGACTCCGCTCAGAGCTTGGTCATCTTGTTGTACGGCGCCGTGATGCGCTCGCGGCGCGGGCGGAAGTCGACGAGTACGGCGACGTCGTCCTCGACACCGATGACGACGCCGAGGCCGAACTGGTCGTGGACGACCTGGTCGTCGACGGCGAACCGCTCGACCGGCGGAGCGTCGGCCGGAGGCTTGAACGGGCTGGTGGGCAGATGTCGCCGGTTCGCGGCGCGGGGTGGCTTCACTCTTCTCAGTATGGTCCTGTGCGGCCGCCGAGGATACGAATACCGTCAGGCCGGTCCACTAATTCACGACGCGGCGAAACTCGCCGGCCGGGTTCGGAGGCGGCCTCGCGGCGGTTCACACCGCCGCCGGGACGGCGAGACGCGCCGTCGACGGGGTGGTGGCGACGACCCGAGGGTCCACCTGAAGACGCGTCACGCCGAGCGGCGCGAGCATCGCGCGCATCGCGCGTTCGTGCAGCCGGATCCACGCCTGGCCGGCGCCCATGGCCTCGACCAGGCGCGCCTCGGTCGTGAAGGCGATCCCGACCCGTTCGCCGTTGGGAAGCCGGCCACAGCGGAGCGAGACCATCCCTGACCCGCTCCGTACCGGCACGACCATTAATCCCGTTTCGCTCATGACGGTCACGCTAGGGACGCATCAGACATCCCGGCGGCCCGTACACGGAGCCTTCACAGCGCCGCGGCGGTCCTTAACGCGACGCGAACGACCCGTCGCCCAGCTCCGCCAGCAGCGCGGTGAGCGTGGGCCCGAGCGGGGCGTCGAACGTCACGAGGGCGTGCTCGTCGCCCCGGGTGACGCCCTGATTGATGATGGCCACCGGGATGCCGAGCCGGGCCGCGTGGCGGACGAACCGGTAGCCGGACAGCACCGTCAGCGACGACCCGAGCACGAGCAGCAGCCCCGCGCGCGCGGTCAGCGCGTAGCACTCGTCCACCCGCGACTTCGGCACGTTCTCGCCGAAGAACACCACGTCGGGCTTGAGCAGGCCGCCGCAGTCGACGCAGTCCACCACGCGGAACGACGCGACCTCCTCGTCCGCGAGGACCGCGTCGCCGTCGGGGTTGATCGCGCTGACCTCGGCGCTCCACGCGCGGTTCGCGGCGGCCAGGCGTTCGTCGAGGACCTCGCGGGAGGTGCGCCGGCCGCAGCTCAGGCACATGACCCGGTCGAGGCTGCCGTGCAGTTCGATCACGTGGTGCCCGCCCGCGGCCTGCTGCAGGCCGTCGACGTTCTGGGTGATGATCCCGCCGACGAGACCGCGGCGCTCCAGTTCGGCGACGGCGCGGTGCCCGTCATTGGGCGCGGCGCGCGCGACGTGCCGCCAGCCGAGGTGGCTGCGCGCCCAGTAGCGGCGGCGGGCGGCGGCGCTCCCGGTGAACGTCTGGTAGGTCATCGGCTCGGCCCGCCGCTTCCGGCCGGTCTCGCCGCGGTAGTCCGGGATACCGGACTCCGTCGACAGGCCGGCGCCGCTGAGCACCACCACGTCGCCGTCCGCGACGAGGTCGGCCAGTGCCGCCAGGCCTGCTCGGGCGCGCTCCGGCGCGTCCCGGCGTTCGCCCACAGTTCCGGTCGCATCACTCATGTCGCTCATGTAACGCCATGGCCCGGCGATGCCTTCCCGGCCGTACGGCCGAGGGCGTTAGATGGGCGGCATGTGCAGAAGCATCAAGACCCTCCGGCCACCGATGACCGATGAGGTCACCGACGACGACATCCGCGCGGCCGCGCTGCAGTACGTACGCAAGATCTCGGGGTTCCGCAAGCCGGCGGCCCACAACGAGGCCGTCTTCGAGCGCGCGGTCGACGCCGTGACGCGGGCCACCGCCGATCTCCTGGCCGACCTCCAGGTCCGTGGCGCCCGCACCTGACGCCCGAGTGGCCACCGGCGCGCGACGCGTGTTATCCACAGCCTGTGGACAACGGAGTCGGGCCGGATTCCGGGGATCGTCTCCCCGGACCGGGCCGGTCCGGCGCGACAATGTCAGCGGATGCCTGCACAATGCATCCCAAGCTCAGTGAGAGGGCAAGGGATCGTGTCGACGTCTGTTCACCAGAAGATCGCCGAAGAGCTCGGCGTGCGCGAACGGCAGGTACAGGTCGCCGTCGAGTTGCTCGACGGCGGTGCGACCGTGCCGTTCATCGCCCGCTACCGCAAGGAGGCGACGGGCACGCTCGACGACGCCCAGCTGCGGACGCTCGAAGAACGCCTGCGCTATCTCCGCGAGCTGGAGGAGCGGCGCACCGCGGTCCTGGAGTCGATCGAGTCCCAGGGCAAGCTGACCGACGCCCTGCGCGCGCAGATCAACGAGGCCGACACGAAGGCCCGGCTCGAGGACATCTACCTGCCGTACAAGCCCAAGCGGCGCACCAAGGCGCAGATCGCCCGCGAGGCCGGCCTCGAGCCGCTCGCCGACCGGCTGCTCGCCGACCCGTCGCTGGACCCGCAGGCGGCGGCCGAGCCGTTCGTCAAGGACGACCTGGACGCCGCGGCGGCCCTGGACGGCGCCCGCGCGATCCTGGTCGAGCGGTTCGCCGAAGACGCCGACCTCATCGGTGAGCTGCGCGAGCGCCTCTGGTCCAAGGGCCGGATGGTCTCACGCGTACGCGAGGGCAAGGAGGAGGCCGGCGCGAAGTTCTCCGACTACTTCGACTTCGCCGAGCCGCTGACGAGCCTGCCCTCGCACCGGATCCTCGCGCTCTACCGCGGCGAGAAGGAGGAGGTCCTCGACCTCACCCTGACCCCGGAAGAGGAGGACGGCGAGGTCACCGCGTACGAGCGGTCGATCGCGCGGCGGTTCGAGGTGCCGCTGAGCAGCCGGTGGCTGGCCGAGACGGTGCGGTGGGCCTGGCGCACCCGCATCCTCGTCCGGCTCGACCTGGACCTGCGGCTGCGCCTGCGACAGGAGGCCGAGGACGAGGCGGTGCGCGTGTTCGCGGCGAACCTGCGCGACCTGCTGCTCGCCGCGCCCGCCGGCACCCGCACCACGATGGGTCTGGACCCTGGCTTCCGCACGGGCGTCAAGGTCGCGGTGGTGGACTCCACCGGCAAGGTCGTGGCCACCGACACGATCTACCCGCACAAGCCGCAGGGCCGCTGGGACGAGGCGCTCGCCACGCTCGGCAAGCTCGCCCAGCTCCACGGCGTCGACCTGATCGCGATCGGCAACGGCACGGCCTCCCGCGAGACCGACCAGCTCGCCGCCGACCTGATCAAGCTGATGCCCGGGCTCACCAAGATCATGGTGTCGGAGGCCGGGGCGTCGGTGTACTCCGCCTCGCAGTACGCCTCGCAGGAGCTGCCCGGCATGGACGTCTCGCTGCGCGGCGCGGTCTCGATCGCCCGCCGCCTGCAGGATCCTCTCGCCGAGCTGGTCAAGATCGACCCCAAGTCGATCGGCGTCGGGCAGTACCAGCACGACGTGTCGGAGACCAAGCTGTCCCGCTCGCTCGACGCGGTCGTGGAGGACTGCGTGAACGCGGTCGGCGTCGACGTCAACACGGCCTCGGTGCCGCTGCTGACGCGGGTGTCCGGCATCGGCTCGGGCCTCGCCGAGAACATCGTCCTCCACCGCGACGCCAACGGCCCGTTCCGATCGCGGAACGCGCTGAAGGAGGTGCCGCGGCTGGGCCCCAAGGCGTACGAGCAGTGCGCGGGCTTCCTCCGCATCCGGGGCGGCGACGACCCGCTCGACGGCTCCAGCGTGCACCCCGAGGCGTACCCCCTGGTCCACCGGATCTTCGAGTCGACCGGGCTGAAGAAGGACGGCGGCGACGTCTCCGCCCTGATCGGTAACACCACGGCGCTCCGGACGGTCCGGCCGGAGGATTTCGTCGACGGCACGTTCGGCCTGCCGACGATCACCGACATCCTCAAGGAGCTGGACAAGCCGGGCCGCGACCCGCGCCCCCAGTTCAAGACCGCGACCTTCAAGGAGGGCGTGGACAAGATCGCCGATCTCGAGCCCGGCATGATCCTCGAAGGCGTGGTCACCAACGTCGCGGCGTTCGGCGCGTTCGTGGACGTCGGCGTTCACCAGGACGGGCTCGTGCACGTGTCGGCGATGTCCAAGACGTTCGTCAAGGACCCACGTGACGTCGTCAAGCCCGGCGACATCGTCCGGGTCAAGGTGCTCGACGTCGACATCCCGCGGGCGCGGATCTCGCTGACGCTCCGGCTCGACGACGAGGCCGACCGGCGCAAACCGGGCGAGGGCCGACGCGACGGCGGCGGACGACGCCAGGGGGGCGGCGGACGCCAGGGCGGCGGCCGGAACGGCGGCGGACGCCAGGGCCGCGGCGGCTCGGGTGGTTCGGGTGGCTCGAGCGGCTCGGGCGGCGGCGCGCTCGCCGACGCCCTGCGCCGCGCGGGCCTCGACAAGGGCCTGCCCGGCCACTGAGAGCCCGGACGGTCCGGCGTCCGGCTTAACGGGCGTGCCCAAGACCCTGTGAATCAGCGGGCGAGCTCCGGCCCGCTCTCAGAGTCCACCGACACCCTGCGCCGCGCGGCCACTGAGAGCCCGGACGCTCCTGGCATCCGGCTTAACAGGCGTGCCCAAGACCCCGTGGATCAACGGGCGAGCTCCGACCGGCTCTCGGAGTTCGCCCGGCACATGACGAAGGCTGCGACCAGGGCGACGGTCAGCGTGCCGTCCCAGCCGACCGTCTTGGCCGCCTCCGCGATGCCGCCGTGGGCCGAGTAGGCGGCCGCGGTGACCGTCAGTGCCGCCTTGTTGGCGATCACCAATGCCCAGACCGCGCCATGGACTCGCGGCCTCAGCGCGAGCAGCGCGAACATCCCGCCGCACAGGAACAGGCCGTACATCCGCCAGGTCTGCACGACGAGGGTGGCATGGTCCGCCGCGGTCACATCGGAAACCGCGGTGACCGCCGCGAGCAGTGCGGAGACCGCGGCCAACCCGGTCAGAAGCTGCCCGGTGGTCCGCCACCGAGACGATGTGCCGGCCGTCGAAGCGTTCACGATCCACTCCCCTGACAAATCCATGCGCGACGAACTGTCGCATTAACGGCTACGATGACATGACCGAGCCCTTAATGCAACGATTCGTCGCATCAGATGTCGAGGCGGACATGACCCAGACCCGGCCCGGTGGCCGCACCGCACGCACCCGCGCGGCCGTGCTCACGGCGACCGTCGACGAGCTCATCGAGACCGGCTACGCGGGACTGAGCATGGAGTCCGTCGCCCACCGCGCCGGCGTCCACAAGGCGACGGTCTACCGGCGCTGGGGCACCCTCGAGGGTCTCCTGGTCGACGCCCTCACGTTCTTCGCCGACCAGTCCGTACCGACGCCCGACACCGGCGACATCGACGGCGACCTACGCGAGCTCGCCCGCTCCGCGCTGGCCGTACTCGCCGACCGCACCGGGCAGGCGCTGGTCCGGGCCATGGTCTCGGCCGGCCACCACAGCCAGGTCGCGCAGGTCATCCGTGCGTTCTGGGCCGACCACACCACGATGGTCGCCGAGATCGTCGCCCGGGCCGTCCGCCGCGGCGAACTTCCCCCTGACACTCGACCGGCGGACGTGTCCCGAGCCATCGGAGCGCCCCTCTACATGCGGCTGCTCGTCACGGCCGAACCACTCGACAGCGCCGCGGCCGACCAGGCGGCCGCGGCCGTCGCCGCCGCCGCACGCGCGGGCGTCTTCGCCTCGTCGTGACCGAAAGGGCGTGAGACTCCAGGCTTCCGCCGCGCTGATCGTCTGGCGGAGGGGTCGGCCCTGACCCGCTCGGCGGCTGTCGGCAACCGCGAACGCGGCGTGGGGATCTCCGGCAGCCACTTCGACGTGCCGTGCGCCCAGTGCAGGATCAGCCTCACGCCGATGTCGACCTCCCGCGGGCGCGGATCTCACTGACGCTCCGGCTCGACGACGAGGCCGACCGACGCAAACCGGACGAGGGCCGACGCGACGGCGGCGGACGACGCCAAGGCGGCGGACGCCAAGGCGGCGGCCGGAACGGCGGCGGACGCCAGGGCCGCGGCGGCTCGGGTGGTTCGGGCGGCGGCGCGCTCGCCGACGCCCTGCGCCGCGCGGGCCTCGACAAGGGCCTGCCCGGCCAATAGCGCTCAGCACTCCGGTGCCCCTTCGCTGCCGCCGGTTGCCCACAGCCGTGCTGCGGGCCTTCCGCCACCGGCTCACCGGCCGGACACTGGAGGGGAACTTGGGGCCGGAGGATCCGATAGCGGCGGGCCGGCCGGTGCAGGACGTGTTCAGCGCCCTGCACCGGCTCGCTCAGATCCGCCCCAGCCCGCCGCGCACCGCACCGACGCCGCCCGACACGCGGCGACCACGACCGCGCGCCCGCGGTGATCAGCCCAGTGGCGGACAGGCCAGCCAGATGCTCCGGGCGGGCCTTCTCGCGCCGTTGACCCTGACAGCCTGCCACCCGGCCGGCACGGTGGCCGCAGTGGCTTGAACGGTCGCTCAAGGAGCACCCGGGGCGGGCTTTCCACTGGGCGAAACTCGCCGCTTCCGCCCCGGGATGGGCGCCGACCAGGCTGGTGCGCATGGAAGATCTCTTGGATCGGCTCTCGGTCCGTGAAGTGGTGGAGAACTGGGCGGTGTGGCGCGACGCCGCCGATTGGGAGCGGTTCGCCACCGTCTGGGCCCCGCACGGACGCATGATGGCGACGTGGTTCCAGGGCTCCGCCGAAGAGTTCATCGAGGCCAGTCGCGCCGGATTCGACCGCGGGGTGCGCATCCTGCACTTCCTCGGCGGGTCACAGATCGACGTCGTGGGCACGCGCGCGGTCGCGCAGACGAAGATGACCATCTCCCAGCGCGGGAGCGTGCACGGGGTGGAGTGCGACGTCGTCTGCACCGGGCGCTTCTACGATCTGTTCGAACGGGTGCAGGGACGATGGGCGATCGTTCACCGGCAGCCGATCTATGAGAGCGATCGGCTCGATCCGGTCGACCCGGCCGCCTCTCTGACCCTGGACGGCTCCCTGCTGGCGGCGTTTCCCGCCGGATACCGACATCTGGCCTACCTCCAGACCCAACTCGGATACGAGGTCAAGCGCGACATGCCGGGCCTCACCGGGCCCGAGGTCCGCGCGTTGTACGCGCGCGGTGCGTCGTGGCTGGAGATCGACGACGCGAACCCGGCGGCGTCCGGCTCCGCCCCCGGCACCGAGCCGGCACGGGAGCTCCGATGAGACTGCACGTCGCCGAATGGGGGGACGGAGACCGGTACGCCCTGCTGGTGCACGGCCTGTTCAGCGACGCGAACTCCTGGCATCGCCTCGGTCCCGCCCTGGCGGAGCGGGGGTACCACGTCCTCGCCCCGGAGCTTCGCGGGCACGGCCGGAGCCCGCGCGGCCGGTACTCCCCGCACGACTGGGCGATGGACCTCATCGACACGGTCCGGATACGGCCCCACGTCGCCATCGGGCACTCGCTCGGCGGGCTGGCGCTCGGCATGGTCGCCGAGGTCCTCGAACCGGCCACGGCCGTCTACCTCGACCCGGCCTGGCGGATGTCGGCGGACCAGGACCGGTCGCTCGGAGCGGTCTGGTCGAGCTGGCTCGCGTGGACCGACGTCCAGCAGCTGCGCGACCACCTCGGCGCCCGCTGGCCGGAGATCGACGTGCGCCTGCGCTGGGCGTCGATGTGGCGGGCCGACCCCGCCGTCGTCCCCGGTCTGGCGGCCGGCTGCGGGTACGACCTGTCGCCCGAGCGGGCGAGCATGCCCTCTCTGGTGCTCGCCGCCGACCCCAGCGGGTTCATCCCGCCGGACCACGCCGCGGACCTGCGGCGCCGCGGCCTGCGGGTGGAGACCGTCACCGGCACCGGCCACTCGCTGTTCCGTGAGGACTTCCCCCGATTCTTCGGGCGGCTGGACACCTGGCTGCGCGAGCACGCCTGACCGGGCGCCCCCAACACTTACGAAAGGTCTCATCTCATGACACGACTGCACGTACGGGAATGGGGCGAGGGCGACCGGGTCGCCGTACTCGTCCACGGCCTCAGTGGAGACTCGTCCGGCTGGCTCCAGGTGGCTCCCGAGCTCGCCCGGCGCGGATACCGCGTCCTCGCCCCGGACCTCACCGGGCACGGCCAGAGTCCTCGCGGGGAGTACAGCCGCGAACGCTGGGCCGACGACCTCCTCGAAACACTGCCCGCGCGCCCCGACCTGGCCATCGGGCACTCGCTCGGCGGCGTGCTGCTGGCGATGATCGTCGACCGGCTTCACCCAGCCCGGGCCGTCTATGAGGATCCGGCCTGGTATCCCGCCGAGGGCGGTTACGGGGCGGGCATGCCCGCCATCGCCGACGCCAAGAATTGGACGATCGACGACCTCAAGAGGGCGTTCCCGCACTGGTCCGCGCAGGCCCACGAGGCGAGGCTGGCCGCGTTCGAGCGGTGGGACCCCGCCACGACGCATATGCGCTACGTCGAGACGGCGTACGTGCCCGTCATCCCGAGCGTCCCGTCTCTGGTGCTGCTGGCGGATCCCAGCGCGCTGATCCCGCCGCACCGCGCGGAGGAGTTCACCGCCGCCGGATTCGAGCTGCGGACGGTGCCCGGCACGAGCCACAACATCCACAACGACGATCTCGACGGCTTCCTCGCCGCCCTCGACGGCTGGCTGTGACGCGGTGGTGAGCGGGAGGACCGGTCCGGCCCTCCCGCTCACCGTGCTCAGTCTCGGATCGGCGTTCGGTCGCCGTCGCGCTCCGGGTCGACGAGGAGGGCGAAGGTGATGCCACCGATCGCCACCAGGGCTCCGAAGCAGCAGAACACGCTGCCGTACCCGGCCCGGGCCGTGGTGCTCGCGTCGAGCAGCATGCCCGAGACGACGGGGCTGAAGGCGCTGGCGCTGATGCCGAGCCCGGTCATCACCCCGATGATGGCCGGACGCTGGTGAGAGGGCACGATCTCGGCGAGTACGGGGTTGGTGAAGGTGTTGACGGTCACCGAACCGCCGTAGCCGAGCATCAGGAGGGCGATGGCCGGCACCGGGCGGTCGGTCCAGGGAAGGAAGACGAGCACCAGGCCGGCGCAGGCCGGCACGGCGCCGCCGAACAGCCCTCTCGCGCGTCGTGACCGTACGCCCCGCCGCACCAGGCGGTCGGCGATGAATCCGGTGGCGAACAAGGCGATGACGCCGCCGACGCTGGGGAGCCCGAGCAGCGAGCCGGATGACAGGGCGGAGAAGCCGAGCACATTGTGGAAGTAGGACGGCAGCCAGGTGATGACGACGGCGGCCAGGGCGTTCTGGGTGAGACAGGCGGTCAGACAGCCGATGAAGGTCCGGTTGAGCAGCGCCCTTCGCCAAGGCACCGAGGCCGGACGGGACGGCTCACCCGGCTCGGCGGAGGTGCGCGGCGACTCCGCCCCGTACGGGCCGATGCGCGCCGCGGCGAGACACGCTGCGCGGTGAAGCCCACGATCAGGCAGGTAACCCCGAACAGGGCGTACGAGGCGCTGGCGAGCGCGCCGAAGTCCGCCGCGGCGAGGTGCAGCTCACGGCTCATGGGCGTGGCCACGAGCCCGAGCAGGACCTTGTCGAGATAGACGACGACGGCGGAGGCCACCACCAGAGCGGTGACCACTCAGGCGCGAAGCCGGTCCGTACGGTGCCAGGCGGTGGTGAGCCCATCGCTTCCGGTGGGGGTCACATTCTCTGAGACGGCCATCACCGCTCCTCACCGAACGCGTCCCGCGACGAGACGTCGCCGGACGAGAGGGACAGTGTGGCGAGCCAGCGATCGATCTCGGCGTTCACATATTCGGGAATCTCCTGGTGCAGGCAGTGGCCGGCGCCCGAGACGAGGATCGCCCTGCTGGCCGGGTGGGCGAACGACCGCTCGTCGGCTCTCAGCCGTTCCGGGTCGCGGTGCAGGGCCAGCACCGGCTGGGAACGCTCCCGCAGCACGGCGTCGGCCTCGTGCCGGAACCGGAGGCCGCCCGGGCTGAAGGCGTTCTGCCGCCACGTACGCGCACGCGTCTCCGGCGACAGCCGCAGGACCGCCAGCCGCTGCCATTCGCCCACGTGCGGTGGCGTGTCCGGCCCTTCGACCAGACGGTCGACGATGTCCAGGGCGGTGGCCTCGGCGTCCGGGCCGTCCAACGCGTCGGCCAGTGCCCGCATGCGGGCACGGTCGTCGTCGGCGCCGGCGTAGTCGGGGTCCACTGAGACCACGGCGTGGACGAGGTCGGGCCGGCGCGCCGCGAGCAGGCTCGTCACCGAGGCTCCCATCGAGGCGCCGATGAGGACCACCGGGCCGGTCGCGAGCCGTTCGATCAGCGCCGCGACGTCGGCGGCGTACCGGTCGGTGGAGTATGCGTCGGCCAGGCCGGAGCGGCCGTGCCCCCGCAGGTCCACGGCGATCGTGCGGCAGCGGGCGCGGAAGTGCGGGAGCTGGTGGATCCAGGCCTCGGCATTGCTCCACAGCTCGTGGACCAGGACGGTCGGTGTCGCGAGCGCGCCGGTACGGGTGGGATCGGCCGGTGGGTGGTCGACATAGAACAGGCGGGCTTCGGGCAGATCGAGGAAGGGCATGCGGATACTCCTGCCGTGTGCGCGGCTCCGTGTGTGTCGGGATGTGGGTTCGGGGGTGCCGGGGGACCGCGCGTCGGCGACGGTGGTTCAGGGGGCGGGGGCCAGCTGGGCCCCACCGCAGACGTGCAGCACCTCGCCGGTGATGAAGCCGGCCCCGTCCGAGGTGAGGAACACGACGGCCTCGGCCACGTCCTCCGGTGTGGCCAGCCGTCTCATCGGGGTCATCCGCCGGTGCCGCTCGGTGAGCTCGCGCAGCCGGGCCTCGTCGCGTCCGGCGCTGGTGAGTGCCGTGACGATCATGCTGGGCGCCACCGCGTTGACCGTCACGCCGAGCGGGCCGAGCTCCACCGCGAGCGTACGGGTGAGACCGACGACGCCGGCCTTGGACGTGACATAGGACGTGGGGCCGCCGCCCAGCCACGTCCGGGAGGCGATGTTCACCACGCGGCCCGATCCCGTACGGCGCCACAGCGGCAGTGCGGCGCGGCAGAGCAGCATCGGTCCTCGCAGGTTGACGGCCATCACCTCGTCCCAGATCCGGGGATCCTGGTCGGCGAGGGTGTCCCGCCGGTTGACGCCCGCGTTGTTCACGAGCCGGTCCAGGCGGCCGTGCGTACGGGCGATCCGGTCGACCGACGCCCGGACGTCGTCCTCGTCGGCGACGTCCGCGCGCCAGCCCACGACCGAACCTCCCGTACGTGCCGCGACCTCGTCCGCCGCCGCGCGGGCCGCGGCTTCGTCCCGGTCCAGGAGCACGACGGCGTTCCCCTCTTCGGCCAGGCGCGTGGCCATCGCGGTGCCGAGCGTCCCGCCACCGCCGGTGATCACGGCCACCGGGCCCGGTGCGGCGCCGCCGGAAGCATGCCCGCTCATACCGCGGCCCGCGCGGCCGGGGCGGAGCCGGTGAAGGCCACGTGCCGGGACAGGAACGACGCGTTGAACCGCAGGGCATCCGCCGGCGGCCGGTCGGTGGACAGGTCCTCGACCGAGATCCAGCCCTGGTATCCGGCGGCGGCCAGCACGTCCAGGACCCGGGGAACGTCCAGGACCCCATCGTCCAGAGGCGTCCACTCCGGCCGCCACACACCCCCGCCGGGCGGGCGGGTGAAGGCGGCGTTCTTCAGATGCACGTGGGCGAGGTACGGGCCCAGGATCTGCAGGGCCATCGACGGGTCCTCGCTGCCCTCGAGGACGACGTTCCCCGCGTCGTAGATCACCCCCACGTGCTCGGCCGGCAGCTCGCCGACGACCCGTACGGCCAGGGACGCGCTGGGGCAGACGGTGCCCTGGTGCATCTCCAGCAGTGCCTTGATCTCGTACCGGCGGGCGAGCTCCGCCGCCGCGGTGAAGTACTCCGTCGCCGTCGCGACCAACCGGTGAAAGCCCGCGTCGCCCATCCGCGGCGCGCGGAGCCGGACACCGGCCGCGCCGGCGATGACGGCCAGTCGCATCATCTCCTCCAGCCCGGCCAGGTCACCGGGCTCCAGGTACGGGTTGAGGCCGATGATCCGCAGCCCGGCCTCGGCACAGCGCTCGCGTACGGCGCGGACGGCGGCGTCGGTGGGAGGCACGGTGCACCGGTTGTTCGTCAGGAAGTGCGCCGGGCCGGGGCCGCCCACTTCCGGAGACACGCGCCATTCGATTCCGGCATAGCCCGCCTGAGCCGCCAGGGGGATCGCCTGGTCCGGCGTCAGGTCGGGAAGGCCGACGGAACACACCCCGAGTCTCATCCACTCACCCTCAATTCGGTACCGGCCATGGCTTCTGCACGCCGAGTCGCTTCATTAGAGACCTTGGCCAGGACCGTCGTCCAAGTCCTGTCCAGCAGACCCGCTATGCTCACGCCGCATAACTCGGACACCCGGAGGCCGGACAGATGGAACTACGGCATCTGCGCTATTTCGTGGTCGTCGCCGAGGAGGGCTCGATGAACCGGGCCGCCCAGCGCCTCCTGACGTCCCAGCCCTCACTCAGCCGTCAGATCATCGACCTGGAGCGGCAGCTCGACGTCCGGCTGCTGGAGCGGACCTCCCGGGGCGTCCGGCTCACCCCGGCCGGAGAGACACTGCTGCCGCACGCCCACCAGCTGCTCGCGATGGCCGACGCGACCCGGGAGACCGTGGCCGGGACGACGGCCCTCCGCCAGTCCGTCACCATCGGGGTTCCGCCGGGAACCGACGGCCCATGGCTGATCGAGGTCGTCGACACGATCCGCGAGCGGGTGCCGCGGGCGGCTCCGGACTTCGTCGAGGCCAACAGCTCCGAGCAGCTCCGCATGCTCAGGCAGGGGCGCCTCGACATCTGCATCGTCCACCAAGCTCCGCCGGACGGGCACACCGTGCGGAAACTGCACGAGGAACCCCTGGGAATCGCCGTCCGGCCGGGGCACCCGCTCTCCGCCAAGGCCACCTATCGGCTCGGTGACCTGGACGGACTCCGCACCCTCCTGCACTCTCAGGACCAGGTGCCGACCCAGCAGCACGGCCTCATCGCGGCCGCGCAGGCGGCCGGCGTGCGGCCCCACTGGCACTTCGCCCGGTTCACCGAACACGCGTACGCGCACGCCTACGCGACCGAGGCCGACGCCGTCCTGGTCGGCGCGCACACCGCCGCGGCCCAGCTGCCCGCCTGGCGCTGGGGTGCCCTCACCGACCTCTCCCTGATGATGACCACCTGGCTGGCCACCGAACCCAACACCCGCGCGGTCGTACGAGAGGTCGCGGAAAGGATCATCGGCCGCTGACCCGCGTACCCGCTCAGCGGCTGTCGGCGACCGCGGACGCGGCGCGCCGGCGGCTCGCGTGCAGGCTCGTCAGAGTGACCGTCAGCAGGGTCACGACGATGACGGCGAGAGAGACCGGCGTGGGGATCTCCGGCAGCCACTTCCACGTGCCGTGCGCCCAGTGCAGGATCAGCTTCACGCCGATGAAGGCGAGGATGACCGCCAGGCCGTACCCGAGGTGGACCAGCTTGCTCAGCGTGCTCTGCAGCACGAAGAACAGGGCGCGGAGGCCGAAGAGCGAGAAGGCGTTGGCGGTGAAGACGAGGTACGGGTCCTGGGTGACGCCGTACACCGCGGGGATCGAGTCGACCGCGAAGACCAGGTCGGTGCCGAACACCGCGACGACGACGACCGCGAGCGGTGTAAGGGCCCGCCGGCCCTCGTGGCGCGCGGTGAGGTGCGGGCCCCGGTAGTCGTCGGTCACCGGCATCAGGCGGCGTACGAGACGGACCGACCGCAGGGACGACACGTCGACCTCGTGCCCCGCCCCCGTGACCGTGTCCTTCATGATCTTGATGGCGGTGAACAGGAGGATCGCGCCGAAGATCACGAAGGTCCAGGAGACCGCCTGGACCGCCGCGGCGCCGATCGCGATGAAGACGCCGCGCAGCACGAGGGCGCCGGCGATGCCGTACAGCAGCACCCGCTGGGTGAGCGCGGCCGGCACCGCGAAGGCGGCGATGAGCAGCATGAACACGAAGAGGTTGTCGACCGACAGGGATTTTTCGACCAGCCAGCCGGTGAAGTAGTCGACCGCGGTCTCCGAGCCCCACCGCTGCCAGGCGAAGAAACCGAAGACGATCGGCAGGGCGAGATAGAAGGCCGTCCACGCGAGCGCCTCACGAAAGGCGACCGCGTGCGGGCGGCGGGTCAGCACGAAGTCCACCGCGAAGAAGAACAGCACCCCCGCGAGGGTGACGCCCCAGACCAGAGGTGAAGCGACGGAAGATACGGCAGTGGGCATGCGGGCTCCTCGAACGGCTCATCGTCCGAGGTCTCCTTCACCCGCGAGGCGGGCCGCCGCCCGGGGCCACCGCAGGGGTGTCCGTGCTGACCGGGCCGACGCTGAGAAGTACTCCCCTCATTTGGAACGATAGCCGCTGACCGCGGGTTCCCGCTGGCAGAAGGGCGATCAGGCCCCGGCCGAGTCCCTGAGCCGTGCCGGTGCCGCTCAGGCCCGGCGGCAGTCGACCGCGACGGCTTGGCCCTGTACGGCGCTCCACGCCCTGATCCCGCCGCGCGGGTCGCGTGCGGCGGGATCAGGGGCCGGGAGAGGCCGGGGCCCGCGGGTGCCGCGGGCCGGGCCGGGAAGGTCAGTCGGAGCTCACGACCCAGCCGTTCGTGACGAAGCGTGCCGCGTCCGATGGGCGTTCGCCGTTGAGGACCACGTGGCCGTGGGCGTCGTAGGCGCGGACGCCGTCGACGTACACGCCTCGGCCCTCGTACAGCGGGTCGGTCGTGTAGCGCCAGCGCACCTGCGTGGTGCCCGCCGGCAGGGTCGCCGTGGCCTTCGCCCAGCGGCGGTCCTCGAAGCCGGAGAACGTGCCGTCCGACGTCCAGGAGCTGCGGCCCGCCTTCAGCGAGAACGGCGCCGGCGTCCAGTTGGCACCGTCGGACGAGGTCTCCAGCACGCCGAGGTCGGTCTCCTCCGTGTCGTACCACAGGTCGAAGGAGAGCCTCGTCGCGCCGGTCACCGGGGCGGTGAGCGTCGCGGTGGTCTTGTCCCTGGTCTGGGAGAACCACGCCGTGCGGCCCTCGGCCGGCCGTACCGGGATGGCGCGGGCCAGATCCTGGGCGACCGCGACGCGCGCCGGGTTGATGCTGCCCCAGTTGCGGCTCGGATGCACCCGGTTGGTCAGCAGGATGCTGAACGACCGGGACAGCGGGTCGATGACGATGTCGGTCCCGGTGTAGCCGGTGTGGCCGGCGGTCACCGGGGAGGACAGGCCGCCCATGTACCAGCGCTGGTCCAGCTCGAATCCGATGCCGTGCGAGTCGGAGGGGAACTTCTGGTTGAAGTTCGTGAAGATCTGCCGCACCGACGAGTCACCGAGCACCCGCGCGTGCCCGTACCGGCCGCCGTCCAGGATCATCTGGGCGATGACCGCGAGGTCGTGGGCGGTGGAGAAGACCCCGGCGTGTCCGGCGACGCCGCCGAGGGCGTAGGAGTTCTCGTCGTGGACCTGGCCCCACACGAGGCCGCGGTCGAGCGCGGCGACCGGCTTGTGCTCGTACTCCGTCGCGGCGATCCGCTGCTTCTTGGAGGCGGGCGGGTTGTAGCCGGTGTCCTTCAGCCCGAGCGGTCCGGTGATCCCGTCGTGTACGAGGACGTCGAGGGTCTTGCCGGTCACCTTCTCAAGGATGAACTGCATCGTGATGAGGTTCAGGTCGGAGTAGACGTACGCCGTGCCGGGAGGGTTCTGCAGTTGCTCGTCGTACAGCGCCTGCTCCTGCGCGGCGCGGCCGGTGTAGTTGTAGAAGGGCAGGTCCGGACGCAGGCCGCTCGTATGCGTGAGGAGCATGCGGAGGGTGATCGGGTCCTTGCCGTTCTTGGCGAAACCGGGCAGGTACGTCGCGACAGTGCTGTCCAGATCGATCTTGCCGCGCTCGACCTCCTGCAGTGCCACGATCGTGGTGAACAGCTTCGACATCGACGCCAGGTCGAAGATCGTGTCGTTGCGCATCGGGATCCACTGGTCCCGTGGCAGTTCGGTCGGCTTGTCGTCGGAGTAGCGCAGCGCGTAACCGGACGCGCTGTGCTGCACGATCGTGCCGTCGTGCGCGGCGAGCACGACCGCGCCCGGGTACAGCGGGTGCGCCGCGCCCGGCAGGGCGGTCTCGTACGCGGCGGCGTCACGGGCGATCGCCGCGACCTGGTCGGGCAGCAGCCCGGCGGAGGCGGCCGAGCCGTAGTGCAGGGTACGGCCGGAAGTGAACTTCAGGTCCGAGGCGGTGACGGTCGGCGGGCCGCTCGGGGGCGCGGCGGCGGGGGCGGCCTGGGCGACCGCCGGCGCGCACAGGCACGCGGCGGCCGTCAGGACCATGAGGGAGCGACGTGGGGGGCGACGCATCGGTTCCTCCTCAGCGGTACAGCAGATAACGGGCCCGCTGGGCGCGGAACCGTGCCAGCTCCCCCTGCCAGGAGGCGACGATCTGATCCGTGGTGGAGCCGCCGTCGACCCCCTTACGGACGAGGTCGGAGCCGGTGAGCTTGTCGATCCAGTACGGCGGGGCGCTCTCGCGCCAGGCGAAGTCCTTGGGGTAGAGCTTCTTCGCGGTCACGATCATCGCGATCGCGGTACGGATCGGGTCGAACCGGCGGCGGTCGGTCACCGTGACCTGGACGCCCGCGCAGTTCTGGTTCGCCCACTTGTTGAACGTGGGCACGAAGTACATCTCGCGGAACCGCACACCGGGCAGGGCGAGCGCGTTCAGGGCGTCGGCGTAGTGCCAGTCGAGGAACGGCGCGCCGATGATCTCGAACGGCCGGGTCGTGCCGCGGCCCTCGGAGATCGTCAGGGCCTCGAACAGGCCGAGACCGGGGTAGACGATGGCCGTGTCGAGGGTCGGCATGTTGGGCGAGGGCATGACCCAGGGCAGGCCGGTCTCGTCGAAGAACACGCCACGCCGCCAGCCGCGCATCTTGACGACCTGCGGCTTGACCTTCCCGCCGAGGAACTCCTTGTCGAACAGCAGGGCCAGCTCGCCGACGGTCATGCCGTGCTGTTCGGAGATCGCCTGCTTGCCGACGCCGGAGGTGTACTCCGGGTGCATGACCGGGCCGGTCGCCTCGGTGCCGCCGAGCGGGTTCGGCCGGTCGAGGACGACGAAGCGCTTGCCGGCGAGGACGGCCGCCTGCATGCAGTCGTACATCGTCCAGATGTAGGTGTAGAAGCGCGCACCCGCGTCCTGGATGTCGAAGACGACCGTGTCGATGCCGGCCTTGGTGAAGTCGTCCGCGATCGCCTGCACGCTCTTGGCGTACGCGTCGTACACGGGGATACCGGTCCGCGGGTCCTTGTAGGAGCCCTCGGAGCCGCCGGCCTGCGCGGAGCCGCGGAAGCCGTGCTCGGGGCCGAACACCGCCACGAGGTCGACGGCGCCGGAGCCGTGCATGACATCGACCTCGTGGGTCAAGTCGCGTACGACCGCGGTCGGGTTGGCCACCATGCCGACCTTCTGGCCCTTGAGCTGCTGGTAGCCGCTCGCGTGCAGCACGTCGAAGCCGGTCTGCACGCCGCCGGCCTTCTTCGCCTCGGCGGGCGCGGCGGCCAGGGAGGCGAACGGTGCCGCGGCTCCGGTGACGGCGATGCCGCGCAGTACTCCTCGTCGAGTCGTCATGTGATCCCCCTTCAGAAGGCCGTCAGGTCGGTCACGACGGGCCGGTGGTCGGAGGCGAGCGTGTCCGGCACGTGGGCGCCGACGGTACGGATGCCGTACCCCGCCGAGTAGGTCACGTAGTCGATCCGCTTGGTCGGCGTGTCGGCGGGCCAGGTCGGCGTGGTGCGCTGTCCCGCGACCGTCATGGCGTCGGTCAGCCGCGTCCACAGTGGCGCCAGCTCCGGGTCGTCCGGCTGGGCGTTGAAGTCGCCGAGGAGCAGCTTGGGGCCGTGCCGGCGGTCCATGATCGCGTCCATGTCGGCCACCTGCGCCTCCCGTACGCCCGGATCGGCGCGGTAGTCCAGGTGGGTGACGTACACCCAGAGCGGCACGCCGTGGGCGTTGACCAGCACCTCGGGGAAGCCCGGGCCGGGCGCGGGCACCGGGTCGGGCACCTGCGTGGACAGCCGGGTGATCTCGTGGTTCTTCGCGTACATGATCGGGAAGCGCGACAGCAGCGCGACGCCGAACTTCCGGTCGGGCGCGCCGTCGCGGTCCGGCGGGAGGTCGTAGATGGGCGCGAAGAAGACGTGCATGCGCAGCCGCCGGGCCAGCCACGCGGCCTCGTCGGTGTAGTCGCTGCGGGTCCCCCAGTCGACGTCGACCTCTTCCAGACCGACGACGTCGGGGTGCTCGGACTCGATGGCTTCGGCCTGTCGTTCCAGGTCGAACACATGATCGGAGCCGGCGCCGGCCTGGATGTTGTAGTTCATCACCCGCAACCGTACGCCTCGGCCGTGGTCACTCTGCGTGGCGGCGTGGGCGGATGGGCCGGTGGCGAGCGCGCCGAGCAGCAGTGCCACGAGGGCCGGTACGGCGGCGCTGTGGCGTACGAGGCGCGGGGAGGGCGAGGCGGGCCGGAACATGGATCTCCCGGTGGTTCTGGAAAAAACCAACGTCATCACGTGGTCGTATGGAAGTTAAGTACTAACGATCACGGCGTCAATAGCCTGCGACGTCAAGGTTGGCCGACATCGGCGCGCGGGCCGGGCCGCACGACCGCCCGTATCCGGCGATGCGGCCGCGAGCACATAGGCCGTACACCGATAATTGAGGCGTCATGCCGACCCGTCCGACGTACCGTGCCGCGCGCGCGGTGGTGTTCGCCACCGTGTGCGTCGCGCTGGCCGTCACCGGACACATGATGGCCTCGCACGCCACCGTCTCCCCGGTGGCGGCGATCGGCGGCCTCGCGGTCATGACCGCGGTCGGCACGGTCCTCGGCGGCGCCGAACGCTCCCTCGGGACGATCTTCGGTGGACTGCTGGGCGGGCAGTTCGTCCTGCACGCCCTGTTCTCGGCCGCCGAGCACGGGCAGCACCTGGCCCACGGCCACACCATGGCACCGTCGACGGCCGGCTGGACCATGACCTTCGCGCACGTCGCGGCGGCGGCCGTGTCCGCCTGGTGGCTCCGGCGCGGCGAACGCGCGGTGTGGAGGCTGGCCCGGCGCGTCGCCGCCGCTCTCGTACGCCCGGCGCGCGCCCTGCTGTCGGCGGAGCCGCCGGTGTGCGTGGCGCCGCGCCTTCAGACCGCCGCTCCCGGCGCCGCGCCGCGCGGCGCCCTCCTGCGTCACGTCGTCATTCGACGGGGACCTCCCGCTGCTCTCACGGCGGCGCTCGACGGCTGAGCGCCGCACCGCTCCCGGATCCTTACCGATCCGGCACTTCGGCGTTCCACCATCAAATGGAGAGAAGTCCCCTTATGCGCATGTCACAGCGCGTGGCGACCGTGGCCGCCCTGGCCGGGCTCACGATCACCCTGGCGGCCGGAGCCGCCTCGGCGCACGTCACCGCCAACCCGAGCACGGCCGAGCCCGGCTCGTACAGCAAGGTGTCGTTCCGCGTCCCGAACGAGCAGCCGGGCGCCGACACCACGAAACTGGAGGTCGACCTGCCCGCCGACCACCCGATCGCGTCCGTGTCGGTCCGCCCGGTCCCCGGCTGGAAGATCAAGGTCGAGAAGGCCAAGCTCGCCACGCCGCTCAAGACCGACGGCGGTGAGCTGACCGAGGCCGTCTCGAAGATCACCTGGAGCGGCGGGAAGATCGCGCCCGGCGAGTTCCAGGAGTTCGACGTCTCGATGGGCCCGCTGCCGACCGGCGTGGACCGGCTGATGTTCAAGGCGGCCCAGACCTACTCCAACGGCGACGTGGTGAACTGGAACCAGGACCCCGGCAACGGCGGCCAGGAACCCGAGCACCCCGCCCCGACCATCCACCTCGTCGCCACCGCGTCCGACGCCAAGGACGCGACGGCACGGGTGAACGCGGCGAAAGCCCCGGCGTCCTCGGACGACGGCACCGCCCGGCTGCTCGGCGGCCTGGGCCTCGCCGTCGGGATCGTGGGCCTGGCGGTCGGCGCGTACGGCCTGACCCGGAAGCGCGCGTCATGAGGTTCGCGGCGGCGGCGGCCGCGGCGGCGCTGCTGGGCGTACTGGCCACGGCCGCGCCGGCCGAGGCCCACACGACCCTGACGTCCTCCGACCCGGCCAAGGGCGCCTCGGTGGCGGCCCCGGCCCAGATCCGCCTGACCTACGCCGACCCGGTGCGCTTCCCCGGCGTCGTCCTGCTGGACGCCAAGGGCGGCCACCACGAGGCGGGCAAGGCGAGCGCGGTCGACAACCACGTGACCCAACAGGTCGGCGGTGCACTGGCGCCGGGCGTCTACACGGTCGGCTGGCGCGTGGTCGCCGAGGACGGCCACCCCGTGACCGGCGAGTACAAGTTCACGGTGACGGGCGGCGGCTCTCCGTCCGCGGCCCCGGCGGGCCCCACGTCGTCCGCACCGGCCTCCCCCGCCGCCGAACCGGTACGACACACCTCCAGCGCGGGCTGGTGGTGGATCGGGCTGGTCGTCGTCATCCTCGCCGCCATCGCCGGCGTGGTGGCACTGCTCCGCCGCCGCACCCCGAACGGCCGAGCCTGACACCACGTGGTCCCCGCTCCCAGCGAGCGGGGACCACCCCGACCGGCCGGGCGGCTCTCCGTCCGCCGCCCCAGCGGGCGCCGCACCGACCGCACCGACCGCACCGGCCGCCAAGGGCTTGATGTCAGTGGTCCCTACCGTTGAAGCATCCGGCCCGGCATAGGGTTCGGATGCCCCGGGAGGGGCGGGTGTGGCTTTCAGTGGTCTGCCCATCGGTGGCTTCCAACGACTCGCCGCCCGCCTCTCCGTGACGGACTCGGCCTCTGATTGAGAGTTGCGAGCACATCGCTGTGTAGGGACCTGACGGCGAGGTCGTCTGCGGGCTCGATCACGGTCAGAACGTCGTCTACGTGCCTGGGATGACCGTCAACCGGGCCGCTGAGGGGTACCGGGGAGCGGGCAAGACCGATGCCGAGGACGCCTTGATCATCGCTGACCAGGCCCGGATGCGCCTCGACCTGACGGTGCTGGATGCCGATGACGAGCTCATCGTCGAGCTGCGGCTGCTGGTGGCCCGCCGCCGGGACTTGGCCGCCGACCGCACCCGCGCGGTCAACCGGTTGCACGACCAGGTGCCGGCCATCTGCCCGGCACTGCAGCGTGCCTTGGACCTGACCAACCGCGGTCCGCTGGTGCTGCTGACCGGCTTTCAGACACCCGCGGCGCTGCGCGAGATCGGTGTCGCCGGTCTGACCGAATGGCTGCGTGTCCGCAGGGTCCGCGGCGCCGCCGCGCTGGCCGCCAAAGCGGTCACCTCTGCGAAGTCCCAGATGAGGGCGCTTCCTGGCGAGCAGATGGCCGCACGTCTGGTAGCCCAGCTCGCCGAGGGGGTGATCACCCTCACCGAGCAGATCAAGGACATCGACCAGCTCATCGAGGACCGGTTTCACCGCCACCTTTCCGCCGAGGTGATCACCAGCCTGCCGGGCATCGGTGTCCTGCTCGGTGCCGAGTTCCTGGCCGCCACCGGCGGTGACATGGATCGATTCGGCTCGGCCGACAAGCTTGCCAGCTTCGCCGGCGTCACACCCGTGCCCCGCGACTCCGGACGCGTCAGCGGCAACCTGCACCGACCCCAGCGCTACAACCGCGCACTGCAACGGGTGTTCTACACCTCCGCGCTGATCAGCGTCCGCTGCTGCCCGGACTCCCGGCGCTTCCACGACCGCAAGCGCGCCGAAGGCAAACGCCATACCCAGGCCGTGCTCGCCCTGGCCAGACGCCGCGTCAACGTCTTGTGGGCCCTGCTGCGCGATGGACGCATCTACCAACTCACGCCCCCGCTCGCTGCTGCGGCTTGACAACGTCATTGAGAGTCGTAGGCGGCCGGACGAGTCGGACCGGACGAGAGGCGGATGTTCCTCTCTCCGCCGCCGCACCACGAACGGCCGAGCCTGACATCACATGGTCCCCGGCCCCGGCGGGCGAGGACCACGCCGGACGGGCGGGCGGCCTTCTGTCCGTGCCTCCAACGGGCTCCGCGTCGACCGCACCGACCTTCCTCGCCGCCGAACCCCTATGACACCTCCAGCGCCGCCTGGTGATCGGGCTGGTCGTCCTTGCCGCCATCGGTGAGGTGGCGGCGCCGGGCGGGCGTTCGGCGCGGGCCGTGGGCCTGCGCGCATGCCTGCCACCGCGCACATCAGGAGCAGTGGCGTCAGGGCGCGGCTCCAGGTGCCGGTGGCCGTGCGCAGGGTCGGTGGCGGGTGGACAGGGCAGTCAGGTGATCCGGGCCAGCACTCCGGTGGGCGTACAGCACGTCGCGAAGCGCCTGCGCGGCGGATCGGCGCGAGGGTCTGTCTCCTAGTCCCCGCCATTTGCGGCCGCGGTGATGGACCGCGAGAAGGCACGGGACGGCACCTGATCCCGAGCGCGTCGGCGAACTCACCCGGGCCGCCGACGCGCCGCACTGCCGACCGCAATGACGACAGACGCCTAATCCACCTTTCCGGCGAGCCGAAAATCGCCTCGGCGGTCAGCCCTTCAGCGCGTTGAAGGCGACGCGCTGACCCGCTTTGCCGGGTGGGCGCAGTCGGCCGTTCACATAGACGCGCGCGGCGCTCGCGTCGCTCAGGACGACGCTCAGGCGCTGTTCGTCGAAGCGCAGCGACTGGCCGCGCACCAAGCTCCGGTTGACCAGGATGTCGCCGCCCGGCACCCGGACGAACACCTCGCATTTCGGTCCCGTCACCGTGAGCGCGAGGGTCAACGTGACCGGGGTCGGTGAGGGCGACGGCCGGCCGTGCCGGGACAGCGGCCGGCCTCGGGTCTCGTCCCAGATCCGGTAGCCGGCGAAGGCCGCCAGGCATACGAGAGCCGCGATCGCGAGAAGCGCGAGGAGGAACCGGCCACGAAGCGCACGTCTTCGCCCGGAAGAGACATGACGTCCCACAACCGCGAAGCTTAGTCAGTGACCTATGCGACGTCAGGTATTCCCATTGGTCAAGAGCCGACCGGCGGAAAGTCCTCCCGGTATCAGCTGTTAACAGAATGGCGTAAGGAAAGTTCTGTGACTCGTGTGACGACGGTCATCTCACTCCCCGGACACACTCCACCGGAATGTCAGGAAAGGGGCATTGGTCGGCGCTTAACCGGATAATCTCCGGGGCAAATGACGGGATGCCGTCGATGATCGGGGACGGGTGTTGGATGTCATACCGTCGCGGTGGCGCCGCCTGCGCCAGAGCACTGTTCCTCCTGCTGACCATCGTCCCTGGCTCCGCCGCCTGCGGCCTCGGCTCCCACGCCGACGGGTGCCGCGCCGAGGCGATCACCGTGGCGGCGGCGCCCACGATCGCCCCGGCCGTCGAGCAGACCGCCCGCCGCTTCAACGCCCGGACGACCTGCGTCCGCGTCACCGTGCGCAGCGAGGAGCCGGCGGACGTGGCCGGCGTCCTGTCCGGGCAGGGTTCCTCTCCCGGCGCCGTACGGCCCGACGCGTGGATTCCGGACTCCTCGCTCTGGCTGCCGGTCGCCCGGCGCACCCGCCTCGGCGCCGGCGCCGTACGGGCCGCGGGCACCTCGATCGCGTCCTCGCCTCTGGTGCTGGCCGCCGCCGAGGGGCGTTCGCCGAACGACGTGAGCTGGCGGCTGCTGCTGTCCTCCCGGCTGCCCGGCACCGGCGCGGCGCGGCCGGCGGTCCGCGTACGGTTCCTCGACCCCACGACGCAGGCGAGCGGCCTCGGCGCGCTGATGCTCGCCCACCAGGCGTCCGGATCGGGCAAGTCCGGGCTCGGCACGTTCGCGATCACCCTGTACTCCGACCTCGGCTCCGCCCTGCCCGACGACAAGGCCGCGTACGAGACGATGTTCCGTGGCGGGGACCCGCCGACCGCCGTGGTGCTGTCGGAGCAGTCGGTCTGGCAGCACAACCACGCGGACCCGAAACGGCCGGTCAGCGCCCGTTATCCGAGTGACGGCGCGCTCACGCTGGACTTCCCGTACGTCTCGGCGACCACCGACCGCGAGCGGTCGCGGACCGTGGAGGACTTCGGCGCCGCGCTGTCACAGTCGCCGACGCGCGAGGCCCTGCAGCCGCTCGGCCTGCGGACCCCGGACGGCGTCGCCGGGGCCGGGTTCGGCGCCCGGTACGGCGTCACGGCCGAGGCGCCGGCGCCGACGCGTCCCCAGGACCCGGCGACGGTCGGCCGGATCCTGCAGATGTGGCAGCGGACCGTGCTCGGCGCGCGCATGCTGATCCTGCTCGACGTCTCCCCCTCGATGGCCGATCCCGTGCCGCGCGGCAAGGAGACCCGCATGCGGGCGACGACCAGCGCCGCCATCGGCGGCACCCGCATCCTCAGCGGCAACTCCCAGGTCGCCCTCTGGGAGTTCTCCACGCGGCTGGACGGTGACCGCGACTACCGACAGCTCGTGCCGTACCGGCAGCTGACCCAGCGGGTGGGCGCCGGCACTCAGCGCGACGCCGTGATCGCCGCGTTCAACGCCGCCCAGCCCGCGCCCGGCACCCGCACCGCGCTGTACGACTCGGTGCTGGCCGCGTACAAGGAGGCGGTGCGGACCTACCAGCCGGACCGCAACAACGTGCTGGTCGTGCTCACCGACGGCATGAACTACGACCCCGGGCACACGATCCTCCTGCAGGAGCTGCTGAAGGAGCTGGAGCGCATCGCGGACCCGCTCAAGCCGGTGGCGATCGTGCCCATCGCCTTCGGGCCCGACATCGACCCCGGCCCGCTCCAGCAGATCGCCGGGCGGACCGGCGGCCAGGCGTTCGTCACCCTGGACCCCGGCGGGATCCAGCAGGTGTTCCTGGAGATGCTGATCCGCCTCACGTGCGGCCAGGAATGCCCCATGTCCTGATCAGACGGGTAAGGTCGAGTTTCTGTGAGCGAGCGTGGCGAGCGAACCAATGAACACGCGCATCTGGTCACTCTTCCGACGAAGGAGGACTCCTGAACGAAGTGGAGTGGCTGGCGATGGCCCGGCACGGGGAGAGCGTCGGCAACGTCGCCTGGCGCGAGGCCGAGACGCAGCGGCTCGAGGAGATCGACATCGGTCTGCGCGACCCCGACGTGCCGCTGTCGGAGACCGGCCGCCGGCAGGCCGAGGCGCTGGGCCGGCGGCTGGCCGCGATGCCGCCGGACGAGCGGCCCACGGTGGTGTACTCCTCGCCGTACGTCCGCGCCGCGGAGACCGCGCGCATCGCGCTGGCGGAGCTCGGCGACCTGCCGATCCGGTACGACGAGCGGCTGCGCGACCGGGAGAACGGGGCGCTGTACGCGCTGACGTGGCGGGGCATCACCGCCCGGTTCCCCGAGGAGGCGGCGCGCAAGCGGCTCACCGGCAAGTTCTACTACCGGCCGCCCGGCGGCGAGTCCTGGGCGGACGTCGCCCTCCGGCTCCGCAGCGTGCTGGCGGAGATCCAGGGTGAGCACCCCGACGGCCGGGTGCTCGTCGTCGCCCACGACGCGGTCGTGGTCCTCACGCGCTACATCGTGGAGCGGCTCAGCGAGAAGGAGTTGCTCGAGATCGAGCGCACGCTCGTCCCGAACGCCTCCCTCACGCTGTGGGCCCGCAAGGACGGCGAGCTGCGGCTGGTCACCTCCAACAGCACCGAGCACCTCGACGCCGCGGACCTGCCCGCCTGAGATCGCCGGGGCTCACTCCTTGTCGTCGTGGACGAACAGGTTGAGGAGCCAGCTCACGACGCCGACGACGATCGCGCCCCAGAACGCCGGCCAGAAGCCGTTCACGTGGAAGGGCAGGTTCATCTTGCCCGCCGACCAGCTGGCCAGCCACAGCAGCAGGCCGTTCACCACGAGCGCGAAGAGGCCCAGCGTCAGGATGTAGAAGACGCAGCCGAGCGTCTTGACGATCGGTTTCAGGAAGGCGTTGATCAGACCGAAGACGACGGCCACGGCGATGAGAGTGCCGACCTTCTTCGGTGTGGAGGCCGTCGTCAGGTCGATGCCGCTGACGATGAGTGTCGCCACCCAGAGTGCGATTGCGGTCGTAACCACTCGAATCAGGATCTTCACATACCGATCGTCGCACGAAACACTTCGCGGATGAACGCGGTCCGTGACGTCCTGGCCTCAGACGCCGACGCCCTCGCGGCGGTGCTGGGACGCGCCTTCGCCGACGATCCGGTCTGGACGTGGATGTTTCCCCGCCATCCGGAGCGGATGGCCGCCATGTTCGCCCTGCTGCTCCGCCACGCACACCTGCCGAACGGGCTGAACGAGCTGGCCGAGGAGAACGGGCGGGTCCGGGCGGGCGCGCTGTGGGACCCGCCGGGCCGCTGGCAGATCTCCCTCACCGCCCAGCTCCGGCAGTTCCCCGCCATGCTCCGCGTCCTCGGCACCCGGACGTACACGGTGCTGCGCGGGCTCGGCGAGATCGAGCGGGCCCATCCGATCGAGCCGCACTACTACCTCGCGGTGCTCGGCACCGACCCGACGGCCCAGGGCCACGGGTTCGGCTCGGCCCTGCTGATGTCGCGGCTGTCCCGCTGCGACGACGGGCGCTTCCCCGCGTACCTGGAGTCGTCCAAGGAGTCGAACATCGCCTACTACGAGCGCTTCGACTTCCGGGTCACCGGGGAGATCCGCGTGTCCGGGGGCGGGCCGCGCGTCTGGCCGATGTGGCGGAACCCGCAGTAGCTCAGGCGTTCAGGCCTCGGGCTCCTCCAGAAGCGGGAGCGTGAGGACGAACCGGGTGCCGAGGTCGTCGTCGGCCAGTTCCAGGGAACCGCCGTACGCGTCGGCGATGTCACGTGAGATGGCCAGCCCGAGCCCCGTACCGCCCGAGTCCCGCTTCCGCGAGGCGGGCAGCCGGATGAACCGTTCGAAGATCCGCTCGCGGTCCTCGGGCGCGATCGCCTCACCGTCGTTGAAGACCTCCACGACCGCGACGTCGCGGTCGCGCCGTACGGTCACGATCACCTCGGAGTCGGCGTGCCGGGCGGCGTTGTCGAGCAGGTTGGTGAGCACCCGGCCAACGTCGACGTCGTTCACCCGGGCGATCACACCGGGTTCGGCGGCGACCTTCGCCGAGATGCGGCGGGGCCGGCGGGCCACCTCGCGCTCGGCGAGCTCGCCAAGGTCGACGCGCTCGGTACGGCCGGGCAGGCCCGCCTCTCTACG
This sequence comes from Actinoallomurus iriomotensis, assembly GCF_030269445.1. GTDB lineage: Bacteria > Actinomycetota > Actinomycetes > Streptosporangiales > Streptosporangiaceae > Actinoallomurus > Actinoallomurus iriomotensis. Next base: position 14,934 of record NZ_BSTJ01000007.1, on the reverse strand, counting down.
GGCGAGCACGAGAAGCTCGGTGACGATGTTCTGCAGGCGTTCGGTGTTCTTCAGCGTGCGGGTCAGCGCCGACCGCAGGTCGGTGCCCTCCGGGTCGATCAGAGCCGCCTCGAGCTCGGCGCGCAGGCCGGCGATGGGGCTACGCAGGTCGTGCGAGACGTCGGAGACCAGTCGCCGCTGCTGCTCGACCGCCGCCTCCAGCCGGTCCAGCGTGGCGTTGACGGCCTCGACCAGCGAGAAGAACTCATCGCGCCGGGGCGGCACCGACACTCGCCGGTGCAGGTCGGCCGCGTTGATCTCGTCGAGTTCGGCGCGGATCAGCTCGACGGGCCGCAGCCTCCGCGCGGCGAGCCACCATCGCCAGACCCCGGTCACCCCGATGCTGAACGGGATGCCGAGGGCGAGGAAGACGGCGAGGCCCGGCCGGGGGAACAGGCCCAGCTCCGGCGCCAGGACGTACACGGTGAGCGGGCCGTCCGGGCCGGCCACCCGCATCGAGACGGCGCGGAAGCAGCGGTTTCCCGGGCAGACGCGTTCGAAGAGACGGGCGTCGCCGGTGGGCGCCTTCGCCCGCAGCGCGGACAGGCCGACCAGCGAGCGGCTGGCCGCGACGACCTGCCTGCGGTCGTTCTGCACCTGGATCAGGCCGGGGTTGCCGAGGACGATGGGGTTCTCCAGGTGACCGGCACGGACGAGGGTGGCGACCTGGCGCGCGGTGAACGTCAGCTGGTTGTCGAGCTGGATGCCCGCCTGGATGCGGATGAAGGCGAGCAGCCCCCCGTACCCGAGCATGGCGAGGAAGCCCGTCACCACCATCGCGATGACGGTGACGCGCACTCTGATGAGTTGCTCGTTCGAAGGCCGCACGGTTTTCGGCCGTGAGCGGCGCCCCCCGACGGCCACGCACGGCAACGATGAGTTACCCGGCGGGCACTTAGTTCATGCATTTGCGCAGGCCAGAGGGGCCGACCGGCCCTCCGTCCGCCGGGTCGCGGCGGTCGGACGCCCGGTCGGCGGGCGTCTGGCGGTCTCACCGTTGACCGGGGCACGGGCTGTCCGAAAGCGGCCGGGGCCCGGCTGCCGCCGGCGACGAGAAGATGGGCGATATATACATCTGTTCCCGTTTCACGGCGGCGATACGGTTCGCGAACCGGGAGTGATCACCGGACACGCTCCGCGACGGAACCGTCGGCATATCTCACACTTCCGCGCCATCTTGTTCGCGCCACACCGGCCGCCGCGAAGGAACGCATGACATCGCCACTACACCGCCGTGACCAGTACATTTGATGTCATTAGCGAAACCTCAGACGGGGTCTCGACTCTTGGTCGCCCCCTCGCACCAATGTGTGTCAAAGTTGACACGCGACAGAAGGCAGCGAAGCGGTGATACTCGACTATGAGACACGGACGATCGCGATGAGGGTCCGCCCACCGGGCGGCTCGCATCACTACAACTGAAACCGGAAGGATGCCGTCCGCGCCACACGTTGGCGGCAAATCGGCGTTCATAGGGAGGCGGGAGCGCCAATGAAGAAGTACCTTACCTGGGCACTCGGGGCCTTTGTTGTGTTCTACCTGCTGACTTCTCCGTCCGGCGCGGCTCGCGTGGTGCACAACGCACTCGGCAGCCTCTCCGACGCGGGCCACTCTTTGTCGAGGTTCGTGAACGCACTGTGATCCCCGGCGCGGCTCAGGCCGCGCCACCTCAACGCTTCAACGGCGGTTCTCCGCTGTCGTCCCACCGTGGTCTCCCGCCACGGAGCACCGGTTTCTCGTATCCCCCTTCCCCGAAGGCGGTGCTCGGCGCTCCAGAACGACGTTCTAGAGTGTTCCGCAGCGACCGACCTAAGAGGTGAGCATGGGACCGCTGAACGGTGTCCGCGTCATCGAGATCGCGAGTCTCGCACCCGCGCCCTTCGCGTGCATGGTGCTGTCCGACCTCGGTGCCGACGTCATCCGCGTCGACCGCCCGGCCGGTGTCGGCGGTGAGGCGCCGACGGACCCGCTCGGCCGCGGCCGCCGCTCCATCGGCCTCAACCTCAAGGACCCCGCCGGAGTCGACGTACTCCTGCGCCTGGTCGACGACGCGGACGTCATCGTCGAAGGCTTCCGCCCGGGCGTGACCGAGCGCCTCGGCTTCGGCCCGGACGTCTGCCTCGCCCGCAACCCCGGCCTCGTCTACGGCCGGATGACGGGCTGGGGCCAGGAGGGCCCGATGTCCGGAATGGCCGGCCACGACATCAACTACATCGCCGTCGCGGGCGCGCTGGACCCGATCGGCCGCGCCGGCGAGCGGCCGCTGCCGCCCCTCAACCTCGTCGGCGACTTCGGCGGCGGCGGCATGCTGCTCGCCGTCGGCATCCTCGCCGCGCTGTACGAGCGGTCGCGCTCGGGCCGGGGACAGGTCGTCGACGCGGCCATGGTCGACGGGGCCGCCCTGCTGACGTCGTTCATTCACGGCATGCGGGGCCAGGGCCTGTGGTCGGACGCCCGCGGCACCAACCTGCTCGACAGCGGCGCGCCGTTCTACGACACGTACGAGACGGCCGACGGGCTGTACATGAGCGTGGGAGCCCTCGAACCGCAGTTCTACGCCGCGCTGCTGCACGGCCTGGGACTGGCGGACGAGGACCTGCCGGGCCAGCTGGAGACGGACCGCTGGCCGGAACTGCGCGCGCGGTTCACCGAGGTGTTCAAGACCCGTACCCGGGCGGAGTGGACGGAGATCTTCGACGGCACCGACGCGTGCGTCGCACCGGTGATGAACCTGGGCGAGGCCCCGGGCCATCCGCATGTGACGGCGCGCCAGGGGTTCGTGGAGGTCGGCGGCCTGACGCAGCCCGCCCCGGCCCCGCGCTTCAGCCGCACCGCCGCCGAGGAGCCGGCACCGCCCGTACGCGCGGGCGAACACACCGACGCGACGCTGACCGAACTCGGCCTGTCGCCGGAGGAGATCGCCGACCTGCGCGACCGGGGCGCCGTCGCCTGATCCGGCCGCCCGGTTCTCCGAGGGGCGGTCTCCAGCAAATGCGGGATCCGGGATCGGGTCGGGTGCGTCATCCTGGCCCGCATGAGGCCTATCCGCGTCCTCATCGTCGACGACCAGGCTCTGTTCGCCGAGGCGCTCGCAGCGCGGCTCGGAGCCGAACGTGACCTTGAGGTGCTGCCCGTCGCCCATGACATCCGGCGTGCCACCGCGCTCATCGCGACTGAGGCGCCCCAGGTCGTCGTGCTCGACCTCGTGCTCGGCGAGGAGAGCGGGCTCGACGCGCTCGACCTGATCCGGCGGCGTCATCCCGACGTCCGGGTGGTCGTGCTCAGCGGCATCACCGACCTCGACCCGATGGTCACCGCGCTGCGGCGCGGGGCGGTGGGGTGGCTGCCCAAGACCGAGAGCGCCGACCTCGTCTCGCAGGTGATCCGGGGGGCGGCCGGGCGTGGCGGCTGGATCCCGCCGACGGTCCTCGGCGAGGTGCTGCGGCGGCTGTTCGCCGACGGCGCGCCGGACGCCGACGACCTCGCCGAGCTCACACCGCGCGAACGCGAGGTGCTCCGCTGCATGGTCGACGGGCTGAACCGGCCGGAGATCGCCGACCGGCTCGGGCTGTCGGCCAACACCGTCCGCACCCACACCCAGAACCTTCTCGGCAAGCTCGACGCGCACTCCGCGCTCGAAGCGATCACGGTGGCGATGCGTGCGGGCATGCGCCCGTCGAATCCCGGTGATGATCCCCCGATGTGAAACGGCGTCCACCATATGGCGTAGGTCCTCATCGTCCTGATGCGCGTTCAGGCGCCGGAGCGGCGGCCGTACTCTCGGCGCAGGCGAGAGGGGTGTTCGTGAGAATCGGACGGGTCTGAGCTTGCGCAGGCGACGGTGCCGTGGCGGTGACGGCGTCCGCACTGTGATCGTCGGTGCGGGCGGCGCCGGCCGTACGGTGGCCAGGGCGCTGCTGGAGAGGGACGGCGGCCTGACTCCGGTCGGGTTCCTCGACGACGGGCCGGTGGGCGACACGGTCGGCGGCCTGCCGGTGCTCGGCGGCACCGCGGACATCGCCGGCGCCACCTGGCCGGTCCGCGCGCACCTGGTCATCGTGGCGATCCCCTCGCTGCCGCCCGTACGCGTCGCGCGGCTCATCGACGACGTCTGCGCGGCCGGCCTCGACGTGCGCTACCTCCCGCCCGGCGCGGGCCCGCGCGAGACGCCGCTCAGTCTGCTCGGGCGGCGGGAGCTGCTCGTGGCGAGCACGCGGGCGCGGCGGTTCGTCTCGGGACGCCGCGTGCTGGTCACCGGCGCGTGCGGCACGGTCGGCGCACGGCTGTGCCGGCGGCTCCGTACGCTCCACCCGGCCGCGCTCGTCCAGCTCGACCACGACGCGGACGGCCTGGCCAGGCTCGCCGCCGAGAGCGAGACCGGCCGCTCCGCGGTGGTGGACATCAGGGACGCGTCACGCGTCGACGCGCTGTTCGAGGACGTACGGCCCGAGCTGGTGCTGCACGCGGCGGGGTTCAACCACGACCCGCGCCCGCTCGAACGCCGCCCGTCCGCGGCGGTGCGCACGAACGTCCTCGGCACGCGCAACCTCGTCCGCGCCGCCCTGCGTCATGACGTCGAACGCTTCGTCCTCGTCTCCACCGACCAGGCCGCCGAGCCGGTCTCCGTACTCGGCGCGACCCGCCGGCTGTCGGAACTGGTGCTGCACGCGGAGGCGGGCGGCTCGACCTGTTTCGCGGCGGTACGCGCCGGCGGGGTGCTGGGCTCGAGCGACTCTCCGCTGAGCACGGTCGCCGGCCGGCTCGCCGCGGGCCAGCCGGTCACCGTGGCCCATCCCGACGCCACCCGGCACCTCATGTCCGCGCGCGAGGCCGCCGAACTCGTGCTGGAGGCGACGGTGATGGCCGAGGACGCCGAGACGTTCGCCCTCGACACGGGTCCGCCGTCGTCGGTGCTGGCGGTGGTGGGCGCGCTCGTCGACGGGCTGCGCGTGCCGGACGCGACGATCCGGTTCACCGGGCTGGGGCCCGGCGAGCGCCTGCGCGCCCGGTCGTTCGCCGACTCGGAGGAGCGGGTGCGGACCGCCCATCCGCTGATCTGCGCGACCCGCGCCACCCCGCCGGCCCAGGGCCGGAGCGAACCGCTGACCGCCCTGCTCGACGCGGCCGCGCGCGACGCCGACGACGAGGTACGGATGCTGATGCGGCGAATCCTGCCGGAGTACCGGCCGTACGAGGAACGCCCATGAGCGAGCGAAGCAGACGACCCGCGTGCCTGGTCTCTCTTCCGACCAAGGAGGGCCCATGAGCGAGCGGAGCGAGCGAATCAGACGACCCGCGCCCCTGGTCTCTCTTCCGACCAAGGAGGGCCCATGAGCGAGCGGAGCGAGCGAATCAGACGACCCGCGCCCCTGGTCTCTCTTCCGACGGAGGAGGGCTCATGACTGAGCGCGGCGGGGGAACGGGCGCGCCGCTGCGTGTCGCCCTGGTGCTCGACCGGTTCGAGGGCGGGCCGGCGCGGGCGGCGGTGACGGCGGCTCTCGCGCTCGACCCGGACGCGTACACGCACACCGTGATCACCGGCGAGCGCGGGGGGCTCGAGGCGTGGGCCGAACGCTCGGGGGTGGAGGTCGTGCGCGCGCCAGGGCGGTACGCGCTGGCCGAGGTCATCGGGGCGGGCGCGTACGACGTCGTGCACACGCACGAGGGAACGGCCGGGCGGCTCGCGGCCGCGCGGGCCGGCGTCCCGCGCGTCGTGCACACCTGGTACTTCCCGCCCGCGCCGACGCTCGCGGAGCGGCGGGCCGCGCGGCACACCGGCATGTTCCTCGCGGTGGGGACGCGAACGGCGTCCCGCGCGCTCCGGCTGGGCCTGGCGTCTCCGGAGCGGCTACGCGCGATCTGGCCCGCCGTCGCCCTGCCGGACCGCGCCGGCACGCGTACGCGGGCGCGGCAGCTGCTGGGGCTGCCGCTCGGCGCGCAGGTGGTCGGGGGCATCGGCCCGGCGCACGGAGCGCGGCGTCCGGACGTGTTCGCCCGCGCGATCGCGCGGCTGCCCGGAGGCGTCTACGGAGTGTGGGCCGACGGCGACGGCGGGCCGGCCGCGCGCCTGCCGGGGCGGGTCGGCCGCGGGTTCACCGAGCGGCTCGGCGGTGAACGCCTGATCTGGCTGGGCCGGCGCGACGACATCGCCGACCTGCTGCCCGGTTTCGACGTGCTCGCGATGACCGGCCGGCACGAGGGCGTGCCGTACGCCGCGGTGGAGGCGGCCGCGGCCGGCGTGCCCCTCGTGGGCACGGTGGCGCCGAGCGGGCCGGACATCATCCGGGCCGGCGAGACGGGCCTGCTCACCGCGCCCGGCAACCCGGCGCAACTCGCCGGCGCGATCGGCTACCTGCTGGACAACCCGGCCGAGGCACGCCGAATGAGCCGCGCGGCCCTGAAACGGGTGGCCGACCGGTGCGATCCGCGGTCACTTTCTGTGACGTTGGACCTGGTTTATCGCGGATCCTCCCCCGCCGTTTGAGGCAAGGAGACGCATCGGATCGACGCGTAGTTTACCCTCAGTGACGACATGACCACCTCCGGCCAGCAACCCTGTCTTTACCGCCGGCTGCCTGGACACCGGCGTCTTACCGAGTGACGGTCGACAAGGTTGGTACATGTTTTCCCAAGACGGGGGTCTGCCATGATCGATGGACAATCGCGTTCCTCACCGTCCGCGACCACTCCGCGGCTCGGCTGCCGTGCGGTCGTGACGGCCGGTGACGCTCTGGCCCTGCCGGCCCCACCGGCCGACGACCCGGTTCTCCGGCGGCGCAGGATCCGTCATGACATCCGCCATGAGCTGGGCACCATCATCATGCTGGCCTCCGCGGTCTCCGTCGCCGACGACGTCGGGCCGGCCAGCCGCGACCGCGTGGAGGCGCTGCTCGGCGAGACTCGCTGGCTCGACCACCTGCTCCGCCGCCTCGACGAGGACGACGACGGTCCCCCGGCCGACCCGCCGCGTCCGGAACGGGTCCGCGTGGACGAGCTCGTCGGCGAGATCGTCGCGGGGGTGCGTCTCGCCGCGATCCGCCAGGTGGGATACGTCGCGAGCCCGGCGTGGGCGCACATCGACCCGCTCGCGCTGTGGCGCGCCGTGCGCAACATCCTGGACAACGCGTGCCGCATCGCCGCCGAGCGCGTCGACGTGAGCGTTGTGAGCGAGGACGGCTGGACCGTCGTCCAGGTCGACGACGACGGGCCGGGCTTCGGCGGCGGTGCCGGGGGGCTCGCCTCGCTGGGGCTGGGCATCGTGCACGACCTGGTCACCGGCTACGGCGGCGGGCTGGAGGTCCGCCGGTGCGAGCTCGGGGGCGCGCGCGTACGGATCCTGCTGCCGTCGGCGACCGGCCCATGAAGGTCGTGGTCTGCGACGACCACGCGGTGTTCGCGGACTCGCTCGCCCTCGTGTTAGCCGAGGCCGGGCACGACGTGGTCGGCGTGGTCTACTCCCCGGACGAGGCGCTGCGCCTGCTGTCGTCGGCACCGGCCGACGTATGCCTGATCGATCTGCAGTTTCCCGGCGGCTCGGCGCTCGACCGCCTGCCCGAGCTCCTGCGCACCGCGCCCGCGACGCGGTTCGTCGTCCTGTCGGGATCGATGGACGCCGAGCTGCTCGACGCCGCGCTCGCGGGGGGCGTGTGCGGCTTCGCGCACAAGGGTCAGCAGGCCGACGAGATCGTCGCGATGCTGGACCGCGTCCACGCCGGTGAGGTGGTGGTCGACTCGGCCGCCGGCACGCGCATGCCGCTGCGCCCGCGAAGCGAGGCGCAGCGGCTCGCGCACTACCTGACCCCGCGTGAACGCGAGGTGCTGACCCGGCTCGTCCGCGGCGAGAGCACCGCGTCCCTGGCGCGCACCATGAAGATCACTCGAAGTACCGCCCGCAGCCACGTGCAGAGCGTGCTGACCAAACTGGGCGTGCACTCCCAGCGTGAGGCGGTGATCGCCGCCGCCCGCTATGGCCTCGTCAGCGTCAACACCGGGGAATGGCTGCTGGGCTGACGGCCCTTTTGCCTACCTTTTCGGCATTGAAAGTGATGCCTGGTCGCTCATGCACATTCGTGCGCGGTGCGAGGGATGTACGATCAGTAAAGCTCATCGGCGGCAGCTGGTCTAATCCCTGACCTGGACCCTGCCTCCACGACCGAGCACGCGGACGGGAGACGTGGTTGAGCGCGCACCTGGTCCCTCCTCCGCCGAAGGAGGACTCATGAGCGAACGCAGTGAGCGGACCGGCGACGCCGTGGTTCTTCCTCCGGAGGAGTCGTGAGCCGTTACGAGCGGTGGAACGGCCTGCTGTCGCTGCTCGCGAGCCGCGGCCGGCTCAGCGTCGAGGAGGCGGCCGACGAGCTGAGCGTCTCCGCCGCGACGATCCGCCGCGACTTCGACCAGCTCGCCCAGCAGCAGATGCTGACCCGTACCCGCGGCGGCGCCGTGGCCCACACCGTCACCTACGACCTCCCGCTGCGCTACAAGAGCGCCCGCCGCGCGTCGGAGAAGCAGCGCATCGCGGCGGTCGCCGCCGACCTGGTCGAGCCCGGCGCGGTCGTCGGCGTCAACGGCGGCACGACCACCACCGAGGTGGCCCGCGCCCTGGCCACCCGCCCGGACCTGCCCGCCGACGGCGGCTCCCCCGCGGTGACCGTCGTGACGAACGCCCTCAACATCGCCGGCGAACTCGTGGTACGCCCGCACATCAAGATCGTGCTGACCGGCGGCGTGGCGCTGCCGCAGTCGTACGAGCTGGTCGGCCCGCTCGCGAACGGCGTGTTCGACCAGGTGACGCTGGACATGGCGTTCCTGGGCGTCAGCGGCCTGGACATCGAGCGCGGGGCGACCTGCGCGAATGAGGACGAGGCAAGCATCAACCGGCAGATGGCGGTCCGCGCCGAGCGCGTGGTCGTCGTCGCGGACGGGTCCAAGCTGGGCGAGCGCGCGTTCGCCAAGATCTGCGGCATCGGCGAGGTCGACATGCTCGTCACCGACGAACAGGCGGACACCCGCCCGTATGAGGAGGCCGGCATCAAGGTCGTCCGCGCCTGAGGCCGTGCGCGGCCCTCCGGCGCGGCCGGAGGTCAACCGCGTTCGCCCGCGCTACGGGAGATCGTCGCCGGCGGGTGAGCCGTGCGGTTTCCAGCGGATCGGCAGGCGCTTGATGCCGTTCTGGAAGTTCGAGCGCAGGCGCATCGGCTCGCCGGCCGGCTCGATGTCGTGCAGGCGGTCGAGGACGGCGGTGAACATCGCGCGCATCTGCAGCCGCGCCAGGTGCGCGCCGAGGCAGAAGTGCGGGCCGTGCCCGAAGGTCAGGTGGTCGCCGCCGGCCCGCGCGACGTCGAATCGGGACGGCCGGTCGAAGACCTCCTCGTCGCGGTTGGCCGAGGAGAACCAGACGACCACCTTCTCGCCCTTGCGCACCGGGACGTTGCCGACGACGGTGTCGGCCGTCGCCGTGCGCCGGAAGTTCATCACCGGCGTCCACCAGCGGAGCATCTCCTCGACGGCGGTGTCGAGGAGGGAGCGGTCGGCGCGCAGCCGGGCGAGCTCGGCCGGGTTCTTCAGCAGCGCGAACATCCCGCCGGGCAGGCCGTTGCGCACCGTCTCGTTGCCGGCCACCGCGAACAGCCAGAAGAGGTTCTCGAACTCCTCGACCGCGACGGCGCCGTCCTCGTCGTCGACGTGGTGCATCAGCGCGGTCATGACGTCGTCGCCGGGACGCCGCCGCTTGTACTCGCCGAGCTCGTGGGCGTAGGCGTACAGGTCGGGCATGCCGGCGCGCGAGCGCGGGTTCACCGGGCCGGAGGGGCGTAGCGCGATCGCCCGGCGGGCCATGTCGGTGGCCTGGGAGGGGTCGAACGCGGAGCTGATGGAGTACTCCGCGTCCTGGTAGCCGATGACGCGGTTGGACCAGTCGAACAGCAGCCACCGGTCGGACTCGGGAATGCCGAACACGTCGGCCAGCGTGAGCAGCGGCAGGTCGGCGGCGATCTCCTTGGCGAAGTCCGCCTCACCCTTCTCGGCCACCGCGTCGACCAGGGCGCGCGCCCGCCGCTCGATGCCCGCGGCCAGCCGCGCCACCGCGCGCGGCGTGAACGCCTTGGTCAGCAGCCGCCGCAGCCGCGAGTGCTCCGGCGGGTCCATGTTGAGCATCATGCGGCGCACGTAGTCGAGGTCCTCGGCGTCGCGGATCTGCGTGGCGCCAAGGTGTGAGGAGAACAGCCGTGGGTCGCGCAGCACGTGGCGTACGTCCGCATGCCGCAGCACCGCCCAGAACCCCGGTCCGGCCGGCCAGTCGTCGACGGGCCGCTCCTCGACCCAGACGACGGGGGTCGACCGCCGCAGCCGGGTGAGCGCGTCGTGGGGCACGGAGCGTACGTAGGTGTCCGGGTTGTAGATCAGCTCCGTGTCGGAGATCGGACGGCTGACTCGCCGTTGAGTCATCTTTTTCCTCCCGCGTCTAAGGACCGTAACCCGTATCCGGCGCTCGGACCAAGGCCGGTTCAGGACGCAGGGGAAGAGGAACGGAATGCGCCGCCGTCGCCGGGGGTTGCCGCAGGTATGAGCCTCACTTTGCCTGGAGCACCCCTGTCGGGGCGACCGGCGGGCGTGTTCAACGGAGACGTGAACGCCCCACGGCATCTGCTGTACTTCGAGCCGGTGCACAAGCGGATCCGGGCCGAGTTCGGCGGGGAGACGATCGTCGACACCACCGGCGCCCGCCTGCTGTTCGAGACCAGGAACCTGCCCGTCTACTACGTCCCCGAGGGCGACGTACGGACCGACCTGCTGACGCGCACCGACCACTCGTCGCACTGCCCGGTGAAGGGCGACGCCGCCTACTGGACGGTGTCGGCCGGCGGGCGTACCGCCGAGAACGCCGTCTGGGGCTACCCGGACCCGATCGCACCCTGGCTCAAGGGTTACGTCGCGTTCTACTGGGACTCGATGGACGCCTGGTACGAGGAGGACGAACAGGTCTTCGGGCATCCGCACGACCCGTACCACCGCATCGACGTCCTCCGGAGCTCCCGCCGTGTGAAGGTGAGCCTTAACGGCGAGGTGCTGGCGGAGTCCTCCCGCCCGGTCATGCTGTTCGAGACGGGGCTGCCGGTCCGCTACTACCTCCCGCGCGAGGACGTACGGCTCGACCTCCTGGAGCCGTCACAGACCACGAGCCACTGCGCCTACAAGGGCGAGGCGACCTACTGGAGCCACGGCGGCGAGGACGTCGCCTGGACGTACGAGCGGCCGCTCCGCGAGGCCGAGCCGATCCGTGACCTGGTCTGCTTCTGGAACGAGCGGACCGACATCGAGGTCGACGGCGAGCCGCAGGAGCGCCCGGAGTCGCCCTGGTCGTGAGCGGTGGCCCGCGGGGAGGCCGCGAGGCCTCCCCGGGCGTTCTCTCCTCGCGTCAGACGCCCTCGTGCACCAGATGCCGGCTCATCCACTGCAGGGCGCTGGGCAGGACGCGGCGCCAGGTGCGGGGGTTGTGGCCCCCGCCCGGCACGAGGATCTTGTCCGTCATCAGCGGCTCCCGCGCGGCCTGCAGGAACTTGCGCGCCTCGCCGTAGTCGCGCTCGCCGTCCGGGCTGGTGGTGACCAGGACCGAGATCGGCGGAGGCGGCAGGTGCTGGAGCCGCCAGATGAGGCTGTTGTCGTTCTTGACCTGCTTGTTTCCGGCGTACAGGTCGCCGGTCTGCCAGTCCTGGCGCGGGTAGAAGTAGCCCGCCATCGACACCGCCGCGGTGAACCGGTCCGAGGCCTTCATCGCGAGCTTGACCGCGCAGTACCCGCCGGTCGAGTCGCCCATCGCGCCCCAGGCGTGCGGGTTGGCCGCCACCCGGTACGTCGACATCAGGGCCTCGGCGACGTCCTGGGTGTAGAAGGAGAGGACCTGTGGGCCGCCCGGCACGTCGGTGCACTCGGTGTCCTTGGGCATGACCGAGGTCGGCGAGGGCCGCATCATCACGATGATCATCGGCTGGACCAGCCCGGCGTTCATCTCCTCGGCCGCGGTGGCGGGCACCTTCAGGCGCGTCACCAACTGTTGCGGCAGGCCCGGAAATCCGGTGAAGTCGTACATCACCGGGAAATGGCGCTTCTCAAATTGCTTCTGGAAGTACTGCGGCGGAAGGAAAACGTACGCGTCGGTGGTCAGGCCGGTGCGCGGGCCCTGAATCTGCACCTGCTCGATCTGACCGTCGTGCGCCGGGTCGGACTTCTTCTTGGCGAAGGTGGTGGCCTGGCGGGCGAGCGGCTGACCCGTGCCCATCGGCTTGACGGCGACGATGCTGTTGTTGGCCTGGACGCGTACCGGCTGGTGGTTCGTCCCCAGCAGGTCCGACCAGGACGCGTAGAACAGGAAGTAGTTGTTCACCGCGACCAGCAGCACCATCAACAGCGTGAACTGAGCACCGGCGAACAGCCCGAGACGGGAGAGCAGCATGCGCGGTCCCGGCCCGGCGAACCTCGGCCACCACCAGATCGTGACCGCACCCAGACCGACGGCCACCAGAATCAAAAAGGCGAGGAGGACCCCGCTCGTCAGTCCCACCGATGTCCTCTCAGGATCCGGCTCGTTCCCGACGGGGAACGCACCAGGGCTCAGGAAGGGGAAGGGGCGCACGCACACCCCGGCCGGATTACGGTATCCGCCAAACCGACCGTTCCCGTCCACTCAACGCGCCCGAGTCGCCGTGAAGACCGCACACTCCTCCCGAAAATGGCGACACGTGTCCGGCCCACAGTGTTGTGGATGGCCGGCAAACGACTGGTAAATACCAGGTCAGTGGGCGGCTACTCCCGGCGGCGTAGTCGCGATGTCCACCGGCGCACGATGTTTTGACGCCCACCGGCCTCCTAAAGTTCACATGTGACCGGCGAACGTGGGACCCGATGGCGCCCTGGCGACCTTCCGGTCTTCGTCGTGCCGATCTTCGTCGGCTTCCTCCAGCTGGTGGGGTCGTCGGGCGCCGACGTCCACATGCCGTACCCCCACATGCTGCTCGACGTCCTGGCGTACGCGCTGCTGGCCACCGGGCCCTTCGCCCTCCTTTTCCGTCGCCGTTACCCCACGGTCGCACTCTCCGTGGTGATGACGGCCACCGTGCTGTACCTCCTGCGCGGATACGTCTTCGGCCCGGTCTTCCTCAGCCCGGTCGTCGCGATCGTCGCGACCGTGGGCGCGGGGCGCCGCGTGGCCGCCTGGGCGATCCCGGGCGGCGCGCTCACCGTGCTCGGGGTGGTGAGCCGGTTCACGCCGTTCGGCCCGTTCCGGCTCGCGTACTGGTCGTTCGGCCACACTCTGGTGGTCTTCACCTGGCTGGTGGTGCTGCTGACCGGGGCGGAGATCCTCCGGGTCCGCCGCGAGCGCGCCGACGAGGTCCGCCGCACGCGCGCCGAGGAGGAACGCCGGCAGGCCAGCGAGGAACGGCTGCGCATCGCACGCGAGCTGCACGACGTGCTCGCGCACAACATCTCGATGATCAACGTCCAGGCCGGGGTGGCGCTGCACCTCATGGACGAACGCCCCGAGCAGGCCCGTACGGCGCTCAGCGCGATCAAGGAGGCCAGTAAGGAGGCCCTCACCGAGGTGCGGTCGGTGCTCGGCGTGCTCCGCCAGGTGGACGAGAGCGCGCCCCGCTCGCCCGCCGCCGGCCTGGCGCGGCTGGACGACCTGCTCGCCCGGGCACGCGTCGCCGGCATCACCGTGCACACCGAGACCAGCGGCGAGCCGCGTCCGCTCCCCGCCGGCGTCGACCTGGCCGCGTTCCGGATCATCCAAGAGGCGCTGACGAACGTCACCCGGCACGCCGGCCCCGGCGTGACGGCGACCGTACGCCTGCGGTACGGCGACGAGGGTCTGTTCGTCGAGGTCCTCGACGACGGACGCGGCGCGCCCGGCGACCTGCCCCGCGGCGGCAACGGCATCCCGGGCATGCGCGAACGCGTCGCCGCGCTCGGCGGTGAGATCTCCACCGGTCCCCGTACGGACGCCGGCGGCTTCCACGTACGGGCCCGGCTGCCGGTCCCGCACCCCGCCGGAAGCCCGGAACCGCGGTCATGATGGCAGGCGAGGTCCAGATGAGAAGAGGACACGGTTGATCCGCGTACTGCTGGCCGACGACCAGGCACTCGTCCGCGCGGGTTTCCGCGCGCTGCTCGACGCTCAACCGGACATCGAGGTGGTCGGCGAGGCCGGCGACGGCGAGGAGGCCGTACGCCTCGCGCGGCGGGAGCGCCCCGACATCGTCCTGATGGACATCCGCATGCCCGTGCTCGACGGGCTGGCGGCCGCCCGGCGGATCATCGCCGACGAGCGGCTCTCCGACACGAAGATCATCATCTTGACGACGTTCGAGCTGGACGAGTACGTCTTCGAGGCCCTGCGGGGCGGGGCCAGCGGATTCCTCGTCAAGGACACCGAGCCGGCCGAACTCGTCCGCGGCGTACGCGAGGTCGCCGCCGGCGACGCGCTGCTGTCGCCGGGAGTGACCCGCCGGCTGATCGCGGAGTTCGCGGCCAAGGCGAAGAAGCCGCACGCCGCCACCACCGCGCTGGCCGGGCTGACCGAGCGGGAACGCGAGGTCATGGCCCTGGCCGCCGAGGGCCTGTCGAACGAGGAGATCGCAAGCCGCCTGGTCGTCAGCCCGGCCACCGCCAAGACCCACGTGAGCCGTGCCATGATCAAACTCCACGCCCGCGACCGCGCCCAGCTCGTCGTCATCGCCTACGAGACCGGCCTCGTGAAACCCGGCTGGCTGGGCTAGTAGTGCTTTGTTAGGTGGTTAAGGCGAGGGGCTGTCGGCAGGTGGGGCAGTGGCCTGTCCAGGTGGCGAGTAGTGCCTGTAGCTCGCGGAGGACTTTGTAGAGGGTCAGGCCGCCCCGGTC
>NZ_BSTJ01000006.1:253203-593563 GCF_030269445.1 Actinoallomurus iriomotensis | reverse complement strand
AACCAGCCTGGTCGAGGACCAAAAGGCACTGGCTTTTAGCACACTGTTGAGTTCTCAAGAAACGGACACCACCTTCGTGAACCCTTCCGGGCTCTCTCCGGGGCAACCCTTCTAACTTACCACCCTCAGCTAGTTTGTCAACCCCCAGATCCGAAGATCTTAAAGATCAACCCACCAGCAGAAGACGGACCCCGCGACACGACCACCCAGCAGACAGACAACATCCACCAGGATGATCACTCATCGAAGGGACCCCACCCGGGCCGGCCACCTAGCAGGCGTCCTGCATCCCGTTCGTCGGGGAGATCCACATCTTATCCGCTCGCTCCGGTGCTTGCGCCCCGAACTCGCTGATTCGATGTCGGCTCCCCGCCAGGTCCGGGAGCCTTTCGGCTTCCCGTTCCCCTTGGGGCGAAGAGAACATTACGTTCGTCCCGGACCTTGGTCAAATCGGCGGCGCGCACCACTGCGTCCCCATGTGTCACAGCACCCCCGCGATGTCCCGAGCCGCCGCTGACCTGCCCAAGCGAACGCGGCAAGCGCCTCCGAGAGCGCCGGCCGGCGTCTGTGCGCCCCCGGCGATGCCGCGGTCTGGAGGGCAGATCGTGCGGGAAGTGTTCAGTGGAGAGGCCGGTGGATCTTCGAACCCCAGGGGCACCTGTCCGGAGCTCGACACCGACCACTCGCCGTACGGTCCGGCTCTCGGTCGTCGGACGATCGCGCCATTCGTCGATCTACGAAATTTGAAAGCAGAATTCGTTGAACCCACGCGGGCGAACCTCACGCCTTTTGCCGCTCCCATGGCCCATTACAGCCCGCAAGATCCATTCCCACTGGAACGGCCGGGACGGCGATCGAACCCAGGATCACCCCGCTCACCTCCCGCGGAGTCCCGATGTACGAGGCCCGATTTCACGCCGCCATCAGAGCCCGCCATGTCACCGGCCTGACGTCACAGATATCGGTGCGGAGCCGCCACTTCCCGGGGCGGTGATGCGCACCCGGTCCGCCTTCATGCCGGACGGTGAACTCCGCCGCCGTACGTCCGTTCTGGACGGAGACGCACGCCCCGGTCTCCCCGCCTTCCGGCCGCACTCCTGGAAGACCGGGGCCACCAGCAGGTCGCCGCCGAGCATGTACCGCCGGTCGAGCATCGCGCAGGCGGATCGTCCGGGAACTCCAGCACCATCGGCCGCATGACCGGCACGCCGGTACGGGTGGCCTCCACGGCCGCGCCGTACAGGTACGGCATCAGGCGGTTCTTGAGGTGGGCGAAGTCGCGGGCCACGGCCCCGCCGACCGAGGCTCCGCCCGGGGCCGAGGCGGTGCGCAGGAGGCCGGCGACCGACTCCTGCCTCTTCCTGCTCGACCACACCGGCGCGCAGGTGCGCGTGACGGCCCCGGGCCGTGAACTGATCATCGGCCGGAACGTCGCGGATGAGGTGACCATCGAGCCGAGGTCCGTCGCGCCCTCCGCTGAGGCCGCGCCGGTGGCGCCGGACGACCTCGTCGTCTCACGTGCGGCCCGGGGCGGCCCACGCGACGTCGTCGACGGCGAGGAACGGCTCGATCGCGACGGCCGTCGGCGTCGTCCCGGCGAAGGCCATGACGTCTCGATGCAGGTGGGACTGGTCGGCGTAGCCGCTCATCACCGCCACCGCGGCGGCGGTGTGACCCGCGGCGAGGCGGTGGACCGCGTCGTCGAAGCGGATGAGCTGGGCGGCGCGCTTGGGGCTGAGGCCGATCTGGGACCGGAACCGGGACCACAGACGCTTGCGGCTCCACCCGACCTCGGTCGCCAGCCTCTCGATCCGTACCCGCCCCCGGCCGGCCACCATCTGGTCCCAGCAGAAGGCGACTTCCGGGTCGGCCTCACGGCCCGCCTCGTGACGCCGAGCCAACGCGGTCTCCACGATCGCGAACCGGTCGGCCCACGTTCCGGCGGCGCGCAGTCGCTCTTCGATCCGTACGGCGTCGCGTCCCCAGAGGTCGTCAAGGGTGATCACTGCCCCGCCCAGCTCCGAAGAGGCGCCCAGGATCGCGTGCGCGGCCACCGGCGACAACCGCACCTCGAGGCACTCGAAGCTCCCGGCCGGCCCCCGCCCTCGCGCGCCGCTGGGCGCCAGTCCGGCGACGACGCGCTCTCGATGCTGCTCACCACTGCCGTAGTCGACGACGAGTGGTACGTCGCCGAGGTTGAACATCACCATGACGGCCGGGCGGGGGACGATCCCGACCTCGACGAGGTCATCCTCTCGACCGCTGAAGCCCGCCATGGTGACCCCCGCCGGCCGGCCCGACCGCGACGGGACCGCGATGTCCCACGCAGGCACCTCGGCGGATCGCACACCGTGATTTTACGAGTCGCCTCAAGCTCCGGTCCGGCGACGACAGCGCTCTCAACCGGGCCGCTCGGCGGCCGCGGCGAATTCCAGCAGCAATCGGCCGGTCGTTCGGGGGTCTTCCATCATCGGGGTGTGTCCCACGCCCGGCAGCAGTTCGACGCGGGCGCCGGGCACGACGCGGTAGTCGGCGGCCGACGAGGAACGCCACCGCTGGTCCTCGGCGCCGAAGACGACCAGCACCGGTAGGCCCAATCCGGTGAGCCGATCGGGCAGGCTCCGCTGCCCGAGGTAGGCCAAGGGGGCACGCATCGCCCCCACGAAGTCCCGGTGTGTCATCCCCCGCACATGCTCGATCCAGGCGTCGGGGAGGTTCACGGGACGCGTGAACCCGGTGCGGGCTGCCTTCCGGATGGTCGCCTCGGTACGCAGGCGCCACAGCAGCCGCCCGGGAAACCGGGTCAGCAGCAGCCGGACGAGCAGTCGTTCAGGGACCTTGGCGTCGAGACCGGGGCCCATGTCGATGAGCGCCAGGGCGGCGACCGCGTCGGGCCGTTGCTCGGCCAGGGCCGCGGCGACCGTACAACCGGAGGAATGCCCGACCACCGTCACCCGGCCCACGCCGTGCCCGTCCAGCGCGGCGGCGACCCGACGTGCCTGAGCGGCGACGTCGTAGCCGCCGAGCGGGCTTGCTCCCCTCTCGTGACGTAGCAGGTCGACACGGATGACACGGTGCGCGTCCGCCAGCAGGGGAACCACCGGGTCCCAGCAGGCCGGCGGGGCCGCCGCGTTGGAGAGCAGAAGCAGGGCGGGCGCGCCCGGCCTGCCGTTCTCCACGACGTGCACCTCACCATCGTCAGGCTGAACGAACCGGTAACCGGCGCTCGCGGCGCCGGAAGGCTGCTCTGCCATGGGATCGTCTCCTGCCGCGCTGTCAGGTGGGGACTGCGAGCATCACAGGCGAACCGCCCTGGTGTCTTGGACGAATGTTCCGGCTCCGGATACCGAAAAAACAGGTTGGGCCGGATGGCGTTCGGTTGGTAGCGTGCGCGGCACCGTGACGTCACGCGAGGAGGTGAGACCCATGAACGCTGTATCGAAGTGGGTGCTCCCCTTCGCCGTCACGGTCGGGTGATCGACAGAGGGATCGCCGGGAGCGCCTCGATAGCAGGGCACTCCCGAAAGGCGACAACCTATGCACGAAATCGTGATCGCGCGGGTCGCGGAGCGACAATGGCACGCGGTGGAGGACGACCGGGTGGTCGGCCGCGGAGACACTTCACACCGGCCCGACGGGCGGATCTTCCTCAGTATCGACGCGTGGCACGACGCGGTCTTCGACCGGCTCGCCGATGCCATGCTGGCGGACCTGCCGAGGCCGCTGTACACGGTGGTCGACGAGCCTGACGTCGACCTGACGTCCTGCTGGCAGCGAGCCGGCTTCACGACCCGACGCCGCGAATGGGAGTACGTCCTCCCCACCGATCCGCGGGTCACGGGGCTCGGCTCGGTGCTCTCGCCGGAGGGCGTGACGACGGTGCCCGTCGGCGCGGCGCGGGAGGACCCGCTGCGCGAGGTGTACGACGCGATCCGCGCCGAAGTCGACGCCACCGTCGGCTGGGAGTCGATGCCGGTCGAAGTACCGGTCCGGCCGGACGGGACTCCGCTGCCGCTGGACCCGTCGAAGTACGCCGTCGCGGTCCAGGCCGATCGATACGTGGGACTGGTCCGGGTCACGGGACGGGTGGCCTTGCAGCCACGGATCGGGCTGCTCGCGGTCCGATCCGACCAGCGCCGCCGCGGTATCGCCCGATCGCTGCTGGCCCATGTGCTGGGCGCGCTGCACCACTCCGGGGTCGAGACGGCATCGGCCGAAGTCAATGAATCCAACGAGGCTGCCATGGCGCTGTTCGAGGGCATCGGCGCCCGGCGCGTCAACAGCAACCTGGAATTGGTGCTCCGCTGACGCCTCGCCTCCTACCTCACCGTCACCGAGAAGGGCGAGAACATGGCCAGAACGGCAAAAGGAATCGAAGTCGAGGGCACCGTCATCACGTGTCTACGCGATGCCACCTTCACGGTGGAGCTGGAGAACGGGCACGAAGTGCTCGCCCACATCAGCGGAAAGATACGGAGGAACCACATCAGGATCCTGCCGTACGACCGGGTGCTCGTGGAACTCAGCCCGTACGACCTGACCCGCGGCCGGATCCTCTTCCGGTACCGGACGTAGCCGTCGTCTGACGTGACAAGTATCGGCGGCCGGCTCTCGCACCGGCCGCCGGTACCACCGTCATGCCGCGCCTGAAGGCCGGCCGGCGGGAGTTCACCGGCGCCGCCAGAGCTCCTCGTCCACGCGTACCTCGTGGCGGCCGGCCCGGTCGGCCATACGACCCTCGATGCCGACGTTGAGGCTCATCGCGAAGTGCTGCGCGCCGCGATCAGCCATGCGCGAAGCGTACCTTTGATCACGATTCGGTAGATTTGCACCGTTTGACCCCCTACACTCCACAGGACTCGACGGTCCCAGATTCCCCATCAGAAACACGACCGTCGGCCGAATCCCTGCAGCTCAGGGAACCGGGGACCCAAGTAGTACGGGGTGAATCCGCAGCGCCCGGCGCTCGGTAGGGCATCTCCCGCCCGAACCCGACAGCTAACCCGGTAGGCGTCAGGAGAGGAGTTCGTACGTGCCATCTTCATATTCGCGGCTAACACGTTCCGGCCGCCTGGGAGGTATCACGGCGTTGATGGTGAGCGCCGCCCTCCTTCTTCCCGCGAGCGGCGCGAACGCGACCGGCGGGTCGTCAGCGGCCACCGCGAAGAAGAAACTGGACAAGCTCAACAGCCAGGTGGACGAACTCGCCAACCAGTACGACAAGGCCGAGACCCAGTTGGCCGCGGCCAAGAAGCATCTTGCCGTGATCAATAAGCAGCTGAAAACGGAAAAACCTCAGTATCAGAACCTGCGCGTACGGGTGGCGCAGATGGCCGTCGCCGCGTACAAGAACGGCACCCTCGACAGCACCACGTTCGCCGCCTCCAAGGACCCTGACGCGGCACTGCAGGACATGTCGACCTTCGCCGAGCTCTCGCGCAACCAGAACCAGGCGATGACCGCGCTCCTGGCATCCGCCCAACGCCTCCAGCGGGGCCAGGAAGAAGCCCGTTCGACGCTGCAGAGCATCACCACGACCGCGACCGCGTTGAAGAAGAAGAAAGCCGTTGTCGAGAAGGCGATCGCGAAGCAGAAAGCGCTGTTGGCCAAGACCAACAGCTCCAGCGGAAGCACGAGTGGCGGTTCGAGCGGCGGCGCCACCGCGTCCGCCTCCGGACAGGCCGGCAAAGCCGTGAATTATGCCAAAGCCCAACTCGGGAAGCCCTATGTCTTCGGCGGTACGGGCCCGAACGGCTACGACTGTTCCGGGCTGACGATGATGGCCTGGCGCGCTGCCGGCGTCAGTCTCCCCCGCGTCGTCCCCGACCAGTACAACGCCATCCGCCACGTCGCCAAGTCGAATCTGCAACCCGGTGACCTGGTCTTCTTCGACAGCCTTGGCCACGAAGGGATATACGTCGGCGGCGGTAGGTTCATCCACGCCCCGCACACCGGCACGGACGTCCAGTACGCCAGCATGTCGAACTCCTACTGGGTCTCACACTTCGTCGGCGCCGGCCGCCCGTAACGCCGCCGCGGAAGGCCGCCGGTACGGGAACCACGGGCGGCCCGTTCTCATCGGAACCAATCGTGGACGGGATTACGCCGGACGATGGGCACCAGCTGGTCAACGGGCGGTACCGCCTGGTCGAGGTGATCGGCCAGGGCGGCATGGGCACGGTCTGGCGCGGTCATGACGAGATGCTCGGCCGTGAGGTCGCCATCAAAGAGGTCACCCTGTCGCCCGACCTCGACGATGACGAACGGGCCGAGCTCAGCGCGCTCGCGCTGCAGGAGGCGCGTGCCACCGCCCGGCTGAACCATCCCGGGATCATCACGATCCACGACGTCATCGACGACGACGGCGTCCCGATCATCGTCATGGAACTCCTCCATGGTCGTCCACTCGCCGACATCCTCAAGGAGGAGGTACGGCTGCCGTACCGGCGCGTCGCCGAGATCGGGGCGGCGACGCTGGAGGCGCTGCGGGAGGCGCACGCCGCCGGTGTCGTCCACCGTGACCTCAAGCCCGCCAACATCCTGATCAGCGAACGACGGATCGTCATCACCGACTTCGGCGTCGCCCAACGGGTCGGTGAGCGCGCCGAAGAGGCCGGAGACGTCACCGGCACCCCGGCGTTCATGGCCCCCGAGCAGGCCGAGAACGCCGCCGCCAGCCCCACCGCCGACCTGTGGGCCCTCGGCGCCACGCTCTTCAACGCGACCGAGGGCAGACCACCGTACGAAGGCCCGGACTACGCCACCGTCCTGCTCACCCTGCTCACCCAGGACCCGCCGGCGCCCGTACGCGCGGGCCCCCTCGCACCACTGATCACGGCACTGCTGCGCCGGGACCCGGAACGGCGCCCGAGCGCGGAACAGGCCGCCGAACAGCTCGCGGAGATCCTGCGCGGGGAACCCGGCGGCGCGACGGACATGGCCGCCGCCGAAAGACCGGCCATCGTGCCCGCCGCCACCGAGAAGCCGGCTGCGCCGTCGCCGCCGAAGAGCAGCGTCCCGGCCCGCCCGAGCGCGGCCGACCCCGTACGGAGAGCCGCACGGCCGCTCCATCCGCCGAGCCCGGGTCCCCGGACCGCTCCGGCCCGTACCGGCCGTCCATCGCCGCCGACCGTCAAGCCCGGACGAGTCGCGGGCATCGCGGTGCTCGTGATCCTGGGCGTCACCGTGCTGTATCTCGGCACCCACGCCGGCTCGACCGGCTCGCCCGCGGCCGTTCCCTCCGCGGTGCCGTCCGACCCACTGGACGGTCTGCCATCCGACTTCCCGCAACCCACACCGAGCCAGCCGCCGGACGACGTGCCGCCCGACGAGGATTTCGCCGTGACGGCGCTCAGCCCGGACGGGGACCTCGTCGCGTTCAGCGGGGACTCCGGGGTCGTGCGGCTGTACGACACCGCCACCCACAAGCTGAGGCGCTCCTGGAAGACGCCTCGGTCCGGCGAGGGGGTCACCGCGCTGACCTTCAGCCCGGACGGCCGGACCGTCGCCGCGAGCAGTGACGAGGGCGTGGACCTCTGGACCGTCAGCACTCACAAGAAGCGCAAGTTCTCCCAGCTCAACGATGCGATCGGCGCGTTGGGGTTCAGTCCGGACGGCCGGACCCTCACCGCGCTGGGCTCGGGTGGCCGCATCGGCGTCTGGACCGTCGGTACGGGGAAGTACGCCTCCAGTGCCATCCCGCTCGGCGGCGACACCACCGTCTGTATCTCCATGGCGGTGAGTTCGAGCGGGCAAGACGTCGCCTGCGGCTACTACGACGGCAATATGGGCGGCATGCTCGTCTGGGACGTCAAGAAGCACAAGCGGCGCGCCTCATGGCCCGCCGAAACGGCTGACGAAGTGGCGTTCAGCCCCGACGGCAAGACTCTCGCGTTCCCCGACTCAGAAGACGACAGCCTGCAGTTGTGGAACATCGCCTCTCATCGGATGACCGCCGAGTTGGACGCCTCACACATGCCGTCCGGTATGGCCTTCAGCCCGGACGGCAAAAGTCTCGCCGTTCCGTCCTACGACCCGAGCACCGACGAGGACACCGTCGATATCTGGAAGCTCCCCGGCGGGAAGAAGGCCACGACGCTGCGGCGCATCGACACGCCGAAGACGCTGGCCTTCAGCCGCGACGGCGCCACACTGGTCACCGCGGACGGGGACGAGGGCGCACTGTGGAAAGTGCGATCGCACAAGCAACTCGCGTCCTGGACCAAGTGACCTCTTACCGCTGCTCGACACGACGGCTATCACTGATCCGACAATCCACCCCAGAGGGGCGAACCCACACCGCCACCAACACCGCGCATTAATTGATTGTGAACTAGATTATGTAGTTCACGTGTCGATGGACGGGTATACGCATTGCGCCGCGGTCGTGCGGCAAGGCAGGAAATCCCGATTTCGACTCATATGCAGGTGCGCAAATTGGCACGATATAAGAAACAACGGCCCGCGAACGCGCTCGCCAAGGTACTTTCGCTGGCTTTCGCGGCGACCACGGCGGTCGGCGGACTCGCAGTAGTGACGTCCTCCCTGGTGTCGACGCATGCAGAGCACAAGATGTCTGCGAACTCGCCCGCCGGGTACACGTTGAGCTCACTACCCACCTACTGCCACCGTGGGCTCTTTGGGAGTCTTCACTGCTTCGATGCCATCGATGACGATGACGACGGTGACGCAGAAGATGGAGATGACAATCTTCCCTCAGTAGCCGTAGAAGGCTTGCGAGGGCCGCAGGGCTCACAGGGCGATGAGGGCGCCACCGGGCCAACTGGCGCTACTGGCCCCACCGGCGCTACGGGACCTACCGGGCCGACAGGGCCGACAGGGCCCAGCGGCGTTACCGGTCCTACCGGCCCGACAGGGCAAACCGGTCCCACGGGCGCTGGACCCACCGGGCCGACAGGCCCAACGGGGTCCACCGGCGCTACTGGACCCACAGGCCCGACAGGCTCGACAGGTCCCACCGGAGCCACAGGCGTTGGCGCTGTCGGTCCCACGGGTCCAACTGGTCCCAATGGCGTTGACGGGGTAACCGGGGCTACCGGACCCACGGGCCCAACAGGTCCCACAGGGGTTACCGGTCCCACAGGAGTTGCCGGTCCCACAGGGGTTGCCGGTCCCACCGGCGCTACAGGATTTACCGGTCCGACAGGCCCGATCGGCCCCACCGGCGCCACAGGGGTCATCGGAGCTACCGGCCCGACCGGCCCGACCGGCGCCACCGGGGGGACGGGGCCGGTGGGACCGTCCAAGTGCGTCGGCACAGCGGCGGCCCAAGGCCAGACGAAGGCCGTCGTGGCCGTTCGTAATGGGAAGGTGTTCGGCCAAACGGTCAACGAGGCCACCACTCCGCCTACGCCCACCCCGCTCACCGACTTCACCCCAGCGTTCGGCGCCGTCACGGTGGATTGTGCGTCGGTGGCGATCCAGGGCAACGCGAACGTGTTCGTCACCGTGCGCACGAGCACCGATCAGCTCCTTGAGGTCGGGTGCACGCTGAACAACTTCCCGACCAGCTGCGGTGGAACAGTGGTCAACCTGGGGACCATCCCCATGTTGGTTCAGTCGCCTGCCCCCGTACACGCGTCCGTCGCACCGGCCAAGAGCCGGGACAGGCGGGACCCCGCGAGGGCCGGCTGAACGAGTGTTCGCTCGCGGGCATCCTCGAACACCGAGGATGCCCGCGAGCGAACGACGGCGCGGCTCTCCCCTCACTCTCACGAGCCATGAGCGGACGCCGAGTGAGATCAACCGAGAACGCTCCGCAGATTTCGCCGGCGCGGGGTACCGGCACGATCTGAGAAGAGAGCCTTCGCCAGTTGGCGGTAGCCGGGCATCGGGTCGTGGCCCGGGTCCACCAGTACCTGTACGCCGACGTGGTCGGCGCCGGCTTCCAGGTGGGCGGTGAGGCGGGCGGCGATGGTCTCCGGCGTGCCATGGATGACGAGGGCGTCGATGAGTCCGTCGCTACCGCCGTCGGCGATGTCGGCGGCGCTGAAGCCGTGGCGGAGCAGGTTGTTCACGTAATTGCGCAGGCCGAGGTACGGGTCGGCGACGAAGTCGCGGGCGATGGCGCGCGCGTGACCGGCGTCGGCGCTGACGACGACCTTGTGCTCGGGCGCGAGCAGGACGCCGGGGCCCAGGACGTCACGGGCGTGACGGGTGTGGCCGGGGACGACGAGATAGGG
Organism: Actinoallomurus iriomotensis; assembly: GCF_030269445.1. Taxonomy (GTDB): domain Bacteria; phylum Actinomycetota; class Actinomycetes; order Streptosporangiales; family Streptosporangiaceae; genus Actinoallomurus; species Actinoallomurus iriomotensis. The sequence continues at coordinate 583,361 of NZ_BSTJ01000006.1, read as the reverse complement.
ATGGGCGCCCGCTGCGCGGTCCCTGGCCAGGCGCAGGGACCGATCACCCAGCGCGGCGAGGATTCGCCTGTCGGCAGGGACGGCGGCGTCGAGTTCGTCCAGGTAGGACACCATCGTGTCGTACGGTGAGTGGAATCGCGTGATCGATTCCGGATGGCCGATGCCGACGCCGAGCAGGAACCGTCCGGGATGCTTGGCGTCGATGCGCTCATAGGACCTCGCGATCGACGCCGCGTCGTTGGTCCACATGTTCACGATCGCGGTCGCTACGACGATCTCGCTGGTGGCGTCGAGAGCGCGCTCGATGAGGGTGAGGCCGGGAACGGCCTTCCGCCCCAGGCCCAGCCACGCGGTACCGAATCCGAGCGACTCCGCCTCGGCCACGAAACGCACGCGGGTGTCATCGTCGTAGGACGGGTTGAACCACGCCCCGAAAGTGCCGAGCCGCAGGGACATGCCGCTACGCCTCGATGACCAGGCGGGCGATGCGCCCGTCGCGCAGAGTGAACCGGAAGTACAGGTCGACGACGCCGCCGGGGAAGTCGCCTTCGAGATGGTTGATGGCGGTGTAGTGCTCGTCATCGATCCGCTCGGAGCCGATGAGTTCGATGGTGTACGTGTACTCACCGGATGACCGCTTCAGCCAGCCGCGGATTTCGGCGGGTCCGCGGTAGGTCCTCCCGTCGTCGATCACCGCCGCGTCGTCGGTGAAGTGGGTGATGGCCGCGTCCGCGTCACGGGTGCGGTGTGCCGTGAGGTAATCCGTGATCGTTGGTGGAAGCTCGGTCAGGTCGATGGCCTGGGCGTTGTCCGTCATGAGGCCACCGTGCGGTCTCTCCTTGGGAGAGGGTCAAGTCCGGCCGGGCCGCGTTGACCCTCTCCCGGGGAGAGGGTGCAGAGTGTTGTCATGCGACCCGGTCTCACCATCGGCGAGTTCGCGCAGATCACTCGTCTGAGCGTCCGTACGCTGCGCCGATATCACGAGCGGGGCCTGCTCGAACCGGCCGTCGTCGATCCGGACAGCGGATACCGCTACTACACCAGCGAGCAGATTCCCGCCGCGCAGGTCATCCACCGGCTGCGCGAGCTGGACATGCCGTTGCGCGAGGTTCGCGAGGTGATGGACGCGACGGACCCGGATGCCCGCGCGTCCCTGGTCGCCGCGCATCTGAGCCGGCTGGAATCCGAGCTGGACCGGACCAGGATGGCCGTGACGTCGCTCCGGCGACTGCTGCGCCCGGAGCCGGGACGGCTGGACGTCGAACTGCGGTCGGCGCCGCCGATGACGGTGGCCGCCGTCGGAGAGACGGTCGACCGGGCGCGGGTGCTGGAGTGGTACGACACGGCCATGGACGAACTCGACGCCGCGCTGGCCGGACGGCGGGTGACCGGACCGCCGGGAGGCAGGTACGCGGGCGAGTTGTTCACCGACGGCCGCGGTGACGTCTTGATCTATCGTCCGATCACGGAGCCGCCGGCCGTCGGCCGTGTACGGCCGGTCATCCTGCCGGCCGTCGAACTCGCCGTCACCGTGCATCCCGGGCCGCATGACGACATCGACGTGACGTACGGACGGCTCGGCGCCTACGTCACCGACCACGCCCTCGTCGTCGACGGCCCGGTACACGAGACGTACCTCGTGGGGCCGCGCGACGACCCCGACCCGGACTCATGGCGCACCGAGGTCGGCTGGCCGATCTTCCGCGTCTCACCGGCCTAGCCGGCGCAGTCGCCGGTTGAGATAGCGCTGCTCCGGCAGGCTCGTCGTCACCTGCGCGGCCCGCCGGTAATTCTCCGCCGCGGCCTCCACTTCGCCGTTCAGCTCCAGCAGATGGGCACGCACGGCGTACAGCCGGTGATGCCGCCGCATCGCGGGCTCGGTCAGCAGGGGATCGAGCAGGGCCAGGCCGACCGTCGGGCCGTGGGCCATCGCGACGGCGACGGCATGGTTGAGCGTCACGGTCGGGGCGGGAGCGACTCGGCTCAGCATGTCGTAGAGGACGCTGATCTGCATCCAGTCGGTGGCCTGGTAGGTCGATGCCTCCGCGTGGACCGCGGCGATCGCCGCCTGGAGCTGGTAACGGCCGACGTGCCCCCGCGGCAGTGTCTCCTCCAACAGCGCGACGCCCTCGGCGATCAGACCGCGCCGCCAGCGGGAGCGGTCCTGCTCGGCCAGCGGCACCAGATCACCGGCAGAGTCGGTCCGCGCCGGCAGCCGCGCGTGCGTCAGCAGCATCAGCGCCAACGCGCCGGTCGCCTCGTCGTGGTCGGGCAGTGCGACGTGCACCTGACGGGTGAGCCGGATCGCCTCCTCGGCGAGCTCGACGTCGACCAGTGTCTCGCCGGAGGTGCGCGTGTAGCCCTCCGTGAACACCAGATGGCAGACGTCGAGCACGGCCGCGACCCGGGCCGGCAGTTCCTCATCCGACGGCATCGCGAACCGTGCGCCCGCGTCACGCAGCGTCGCACGGGCGCGGCTGAGGCGCTGGGTCATCGTGCGGACCGGCACCAGATACGCGGCCGCGATCTGCGCCACGCTCAACCCGGCCACCGCCCGCAGGCTGAGCGCCACCTGCGACGGCCTGCTCAGCGCGGGATGACAGCACAGGAAGAGCAGGCGGGTCGTGTCGTCGACCTCGGTGCCGGGGACCTCGTCCGCTCCAGGCGCCACGTCGGCGTCATCCGGCCGTCGTGCCAGGTCCAGCGCCTCGCGGCGGGCGCGGGCCGACTCGGCCCGCGTCCGGTCGATCAGGCGCCGCGACGCGACCCGGATCAGCCACGCCCTCGGATTGTCCGGAACCCCGTCGACGGGCCACTGAGAAGCAGCGGCCTCCGCGGCTTCCTGGGCCGCGTCCTCACAGTCGCCGAGGTCGCCGTACCTCCGCAGGAGCGCGCCGAGGACGTGTGGCGCCTCCCGACGCCACACGTCCGCGAGTGTCCGCTGCACCATACGATCTGCCTGAGATCGCTACTGGTCGTCGCCGCCCGGCCACATCGCCGGCCGCAGTTCCACCGTCTCTCCGGGGCCGGCGAACCTCGCGGCGACCTCTTCCGCGCGAGCCCGGCTCTCGACATCGACGAGGAAGAACCCGGCCAGGTGCTCCTTGGCCTCCGAGTACGGGCCGTCGCTCGCCAGCGGGGAGCCGTCCTGCCACCGGTACAGCCGTGCGGCCGCGGGGTCGCCGAGCGCCTCGCCGCCGATCAGTTCGCCGTTGGCCTGCAGTTCGGACATCACCTGCTCGAACTCGGCGTTCAGCCGCTTGCGCACGTCGTCGGGCAGTCCCTGGTGAGCGGCGAGGTAGTCGCTGGTGGGGTGCCCCCACGGCTGCGGATTGGAGTGGATGAGGATCACGTACTTCATGGCTGTCAGCTCTCGTCTCGTACGACGGCCGCTCCGTCGCTCGACTGGGACGTCGGTGCGGACTCGCCGATGTCGACACTATCCACCGCCCCAGCCGGCTTCGAGGAGGTCGAAGATGGCGTTCAGCGCGGCCAGGGGGTCGGGTTCCGCGCCCGCGAGTTCGGGGATCTCCAGGACGTAGCGGGCGAGCGCGCGGACGGTCATGTCGGAGGGGTCCCGGCCGCTCTCGGAGGCGATCGCCTCGGCCAGGGCTCCTTCGCCGGCTATCCAGAGCTTGCGTGAGTACTCCCGCAGGGCGGGTGTACGGACGATCAGGTCGCGCTTGTGCCGCAGTTCGGGCGACAAATCGTCGGTGAAGGGTCCCCGGGCTGCCATGCAGCGGCGCAGGGCTTCCAGTACTGACTGGCCAGAGGGCCGATCGCGGACCGCGGCGACCAGCCAGACGCGTCGTTCGGCGCCGTCGTCGAAGATCAGCGCTTCTTTGCCGTCCGGCACGTGCGCGAAGAGGGTGGCGATGGACACGTCCGCCTCGTCGGCGATCTGAGCGACGGTGACCCCGTCATACCCGTGCTCGCTGAACAGCCGCAACGCGGCCTCCGACAACGCCCGGCGGGTCTGTGCCTTCTTGCGCTCACGGCGCCCGGTCGTCGGCATCTCTCCATCGTAGCTGTACCCTAGAACGCATCTGAATCCATAGCGATTATAGTTTTGGACTCAGTTCAGGTTTCATCGGCCATCAACCCAAGGAGCCGGACGATGTCCTCCCTCCGCAGTCCAGCCCCCTGGGACGTACGGCGCCTGCCGCGCGCCGAGGGCAAGAACTTCCTCGTCACCGGCGGCAACGCGGGCATCGGATACTTCGTCGCCGAGCAGCTCGCCGCCACCGGCGCCACCGTCATCCTCGCCAGCCGGGACCCCGCCAAGGCCGAGGCCGCACAGGTGTCGATTCAGTCCCGCGTCCTCGGCGCACACGTTCGTCACGTCCGTCTGGACCTCGCCGATCTCTCCTCGCTCAAAGCCTCCGCGGACGCCCTGCGGCTGGAACGGCTGGACGCGGTCGTCTGCAACGCCGGCGTGCTGCTCGACCAGCCGCCACGTCGCGAGTCCAGGGACGGCAACGAACTGATGTTCGCCACCAACCATCTGGGCCACTTCGCGCTGATCGCGCGGCTCGCGCCCCTGCTGACGGCGACACCCGCGAGCCGCATCGTCACCACCGGCAGTTTCACGGCGAAGTCCGAGAGCCTGGACCTCGACGATCTGCAGAGCACCCACGATTACCGGCCGAAGCGCACCTACGCACGGTCCAAACTCGCGCAGATGCTGTTCGGCTTCGAACTCGATCGCCGCCTGCGCGCGGCCGGCAGCACGACGCTGAGTGTGGTCACCCACCCCGGCGGCGCACTCGACTCCCTCACCCCGTCACGCCCGCCGGTCCACGTCCGAACCACCGGCGAACGGCTGCGCGCCCTGCCCGCCGGCCTCCTCCTGCAGGGCAAGGAGGCTGCCGCCTGGCCCGCCGTCCGGGCCGCCCTCGACCCGTCTGTGCGCGGTGGCCAGCTTTGGGGACCCCGGATGTTCGGGATCCGCGGCCTGCCCGTTCTCGAACCCGTCCAAGGTCACCTGGCCGACGCCGCACTCGCGGCGCGCCTGTGGACCGCCACCGTCGACCTGACCGGCCTCGACCCGAGCGCGGACCTCACGTGAGCCGACGCCGGAATTGACATGATCATCCGCTAGGACCGGGAAGCTGCAGATCCTCTCCGGCCTCGGCGGTGACCTGGTGATCTCCTGGGCCGGCATCTGCGCAGCGGCGACGGACGCAATCTTCACAGAATCCCCACAGATCGTCCGCGTGGTCTCCGCGACGGGCTTCTAGTCTCGCGGTCATGCAACGGATCCTTGTGGTCGAGGACGAGCCCACGATCGCCCAGGCGGTCGCCGCCCGCCTGGGTGCCGAAGGCTTCGAGGTGCGGGTGGTGGCCGACGGCCCGGCCGCGGTCGAAGAGTTTCGGGCGTACGGCCCCGATCTGGTGCTCCTCGACCTCATGCTGCCCGGCCTGGACGGGCTGGAGGTCTGCCGTCGCATCCAGGCCGAACGGCCGGTCCCGGTCCTGATGCTGACCGCGCGGGACGATGAGACCGATCTGCTCGTCGGGCTGGCGGTGGGAGCCGACGACTATCTGACCAAGCCCTTCAGCATGCGCGAGTTGACGGCTCGGGTCCGGACGCTGCTGCGCCGGGTGGAACACGCCGCCGCGCTGGCGGCAGCGGCCCCCGTCCGGGACGTCGTACGGCTCGGTCCGCTGGAGATCGACCGGGCCGCCCGCAAGGTCGCGGTGGACGGGGTCCCCGTGCACCTCACGCCCACCGAGTACGCACTGCTCGACATCCTGGCCCGTACACCGGGGACCGTGCTGACCCGGGCGGTCCTGCTCGAACAGGTGTGGGACTGGGCCGACGGCTCCGGAACCCGGGTGGTCGACAGCCACATCAAGGCGCTGCGCCGAAAGCTCGGCGCGGACCTCATCCGTACCGTCCACAGCGTCGGCTACGCCTTGGAGACCACACCATGAATCTCCTCCGGCGGTTGTGGACGGCGTTGCCCCGGCCCCTGGACCCGATGCGGTCCATCAAGATCAAGCTCGGTCTCCTGGCCGTCTGCAACGCCTGCGTCGGTGGGCTGATGATGGTGTGGGGGTACGGCCTGGGGTTCCGGGGCCGGATCACGCTGCCCGTCGCGCTGCTGATCTCCGTCCTGGTGACCCAGATCCTGGCGCACGGTATGACCTCGCCGTTGCGCGAGATGACGGCCGCGGCCCGGGCGATGGCGCGTGGCGACTACCGCCGCCGGGTGCGGGCGACCTCTCGGGACGAGGTCGGCGAGCTGGGCCGGGCCTTCAACCGGATGGCCGCCGACCTCGCCGAGGTGGAACAACACCGCCGGGAATTCGTCGCGAACGTGTCCCATGAGCTTCGCACTCCCATCACCGCCCTGCGTGCGGTCCTGGAGAACGTCGCGGACGGCATCACCCCCGCCACCTCGGAGGTGATCGAAGGAGCCCTGGCGCAGACCGAACGCCTCGGCCGCCTGGTCACCCAGCTACTGGACCTGTCCCGTGTCGAGGCCGGCGCGGTCTCTCTGGACCTGGCGTGCTTCGAGATCGGCCCGTTCCTCGAGGCCGCCGTCGCGGACGCCAAGGCCGCCCATCCCGATCCGGTCTTCACGGTACGGGCCGACGCCGGTCTCACCGTCCGCGCGGACCGCGACCGTCTGCACCAGGTCGTCGCCAACCTGCTCGACAACGCGGCCCGGCACAGCCCGCCCGGCGGCGCGGTCACGGTGACCGCCAGGCCGCAGGCCGACGCGCTTCTCCTGCAGGTACGGGACGAGGGCCCCGGTATCCCGGCCGAAGAACGGGGACGGGTCTTCGAACGCTTCTCCCGAGGCTCCGCCTCGCAGGTCGGTTCCCCTGGGGGCGGAACCGGCCTCGGACTCGCCATCGCCCGCTGGGCGGTGGACCTGCACGGCGGACAGATCGCCGTGGCCGACTCCCCGACCGGCTGCTTCATCCGCGTCGTACTTCCGCAACCTCCCGGAGGATCGTCATGACCGATCTCCCGCCACCCCCTGGGCCACATTCCTCATCCGCGCCGCCCCCGTGGAAACAGCCCGACCAGGCCCATGCCGGCCCGGTTCCGCCCATGCCGTCCAGGGTGGCCTGGTCCGAGCCGGCCGTCCGGCCACCGATCCGGCCGCTGCTGGTGGAGTGGCCCAAGGCACCACGGCCGGTCTCTGCGGCGACGGCGGCCGGGGCGGCGGTGGCGGGAACGCTGGCCGCGATGTGTTTCCCCGGACGACCGGGCCTGAACGTGCTGATCGTGGGGGTGGCCATGCTGGCCACGCTGTTCCCGGTGGCTCGCCGTAGCCGTACGTCGCTGGCGTTCGGCGCGCTCGCGGTCGCGCTGCTGGCGCTGCCCGCTCTGGTGGACGTCGGCTGGGTGACCGCCCTGGCGATCACGCTGGCCGTCCCGCTCGGCTCGTACGCCCTTACCGGCGGTCGCTCCTGGATCGATCTGCTCGGCGGGGGGTTCGCGCTCCTGCTGGCCGCCCCGCACTCGGTGCCCTGGGCGGGTCGCGGCCTGGCCGGGCTCGCGGGAGCCGGGAGGCGGCCGACCCGGCGAATGGTCGGCTCCCTCCTCATCGCCGGCACGCTGCTCGGGGTGTTCGGCGCGCTGTTCGCCACTGCGGACGTCGCGTTCAGCCGGGCCATCAGCGGGCTGATTCCCGATCTTTCGGTGGGGCCGCTGCTCCTACGCGTCCTCATCTTCGGCTGTATCACCGCCACCGTCCTGACCGGAGCATTCCTCGCCGTCGCCCCGCCACGGTTCAACCGGCTGCCCGCGGCCTCCCACGTCGGCCGTGCTCCCTGGGTCGTCCCGATCGCAGCGCTCGACCTGCTGTTTCTCGGCTTCGTCGCGGTCCAGGCCGACGTGCTGCTGACCTCCGACAAGGACCGCCTGCTGCGGTCCACCGGCCTGTCGTACGCGGAGTACGCCAGGCAGGGCTTCTGGCAGCTTCTGATCGTCACCGGCCTGGTCCTGATGGTCGTGGCCGTCGCCGTCAGATACGCCCCGATGAAGAACCGGACGGACCGCACCACCGTCCGCACACTCCTCGGCCTGCTGTGCACGCTGACCCTGGTGATCGTCGCGGTGGCACTGCGCCGGCTGTACCTCTACGAGGAGGCGTACGGCTGGACCAGGCTGCGACTGTGGGTGCATGCCTTCGAGCTCTGGATGGGTCTGGTCATCGTGCTCATCGCCATCGCCGGCATCAACCTCAGGGCGACCTGGCTGCCCCGCGCGATCGCCACGAGCGGAGCGATCGGCCTGCTGGCTTTGGGCCTGCTCAACCCGGACGGTTTCATCGCCGCCCGTGACGTACACCATTTCCGACACACCGGCAAAGCCGACCTCGCCTACCTGTCCGGCCTGTCCGCCGACGCGGCCCCCGCCCTCGACCGCCTGCCCGAGCCACAGCGCTCCTGCGCCTTGCACCACCTCGCCGACGCCCTCCAGCACGGCGACTCATGGACCGGCCTCAACCTGTCCCGTGCACAGGCCCGCGCCCTGCTCCGGCGCCACCCGATCCAGCGGTCGCTCACGTGCTGAGCAGGCGCTGGGGGCCATCTCCCGTGAGTGCTTTGCTCCGGAAGCTTCCGGAATTGGCAAAATGATCCCGATTTAAGGGCTATTCGGGGCTGACAACGTTGTCATAACATCCGCGCATGTCGCACTCCGATCAGAGTCAAGGAACCTCCCGACGCGCGTTCCTGTCCGCGAACGGAACGATCGCAGCGGCCACCGTACTGCGCCCCCAGAGTCACGCCGCCGCGGCCGAATCACCCCCCACCGGCCGGGAACGCAGGGTGGAGTTCAGCATGCCCGCGCTGTCCTTCCGCGACGCCGGTCGGCAGAACTCGCTGGGCAGGCTCTACGATGCGGCGCTGACGGGGCTGATCGGCATCAACACCGTCTACGCGACCCCAGGCCGACCAGGTGGGCCGGTCCGGCGAGGCCCGTGGGTACCGGAACGACGCGCAGGCGCTGCGGCAGGCGATCAACCGTCACCTCTGGCGTGAGGATCCCGGCAGCTACGGTTATCTCATCCATGGCGGCGACACCCGCGCCGGCGAACTCGATCCGTCCCAGGAAGGCGCCGGCCTCGCCTTCGCGGTGCTGTACGGCGTCGCCGACGCGCGACGGACCAGGTGAGCATCTCCCCGACCCTGCCTTCAGCCTGGGGCGACGTCAGCCTGTACGGCGTGCCCTATCGCGACGCGACGCTCGACATCACCCTGACCGGCACCGGCAACCGGGTGCGCTCGTGCACCGTCGACGGCCGCTCGATCCGACCGGCGATCCCCGCAGCCGCAACCGGCCATCACACCGTGCACATCGTGCTGGAGACCTGAGAACCCGCGCAGGCACCGGTAAAAACGTGGATTTGGAGCCGTCCGCGATGACGAACACCTCCCAGTACACCGACTACCTCGAACACGAACGATCAGCTCACGGTGCCGCTCTCTTCTTCGGGAGCGGCGGTACCACCGCGCCATCGGCGTTCGCGACGTCGCGGTCCCTGAGCGGCGAACGCAGAGCGACGTCGGTGTATCGCGTGGTGAAGGGGCCGAACGCGCCGTAGGCGTCGTGCCTCTTCGCGCATTCGACGCCGGCCTCGTAGACGATGACCGTAACCCGCGAGGAGGACTCGTTCACCTGCATGTGGTCGAGTCGGCAGTTGAGACGCTCGGCCCATGATCGCCAAACTACGCGCAGCCCCTTGCCGTGGCGGGCATACATGTCAGGAGCGATCGCGACGAAAGGGGCGGCCCCGGGTGTGCGGTCACCTTCTCCGTGGAGTCGGTGCCGGGAAGGCGCGGCCGCGCCGTGGCGTGCGCACGCTGCAACCAGACGACCGTGCTGATACCGACGATCAACAGTCCCGTGACGGCGCGCAGCACCCCGGCGGCGTCCCACCCCCGCGTGTACTGGTCATCCGGGTGATCTCGCGCCCATGCGAGAGCCGGTCGGCTCCACAGCCTCTGCGGCTTTACCAACATGACGAGGGACATCGGCACGATGATGAGCCATATCAGGATCAACCACCACGGCGGCATCTCACGCCCTCCTAGGATCGGCGCGCGGCGGTACCTGAAACGGTGCCCCCAAACGTCGGCGCGGTGATTATAGAGGGCCATCCCACATACGCCCGGACCCACATTCATATCGTTTTGCGACCACTGCCAGCAGAAACGGGCCAGCGCGAGTGGACCTGACTGTCGCTTACTCGGACACAGGCCAGAAGGTCACGGCGCTACGAGCGACGCTCGACTCGCTCGTTGAAGACCCCCAGGCGGCAATGCCCTCTTCTGAGAGTAGGTTCTAGGAGTGGTAGAGGATCATCCGTCGGGGCCCGGCCGGATACAGCAGATCAGCTTTGCAAGTGCCATCGGTGGTCTGGCCGGTGCGGCGTTGGCCGGTCACCGGGGTGTGAAGGCGGCCCTCGTAGGCGCGACGGTCGGCGCCATCGGTCTGGGGGCCGCGGAGGCAGTGGCCCGGGCACGGCAACGTCCTGGCCAGATCCCAGCGCTTTGGGCGCGCATCGCCGCCAGCGGTGCACTGGCCGCTCCGCTCGGCTGGGCGGCCGGACGCCTCACCGGCGCTGGACCGGTCGCTGTGGGAACGGTGACCGGCACCGCCGTCGGCGCGATGGGACTGCGGCCGCAGAAGGTGGGGTTGGGGCCGCTGGTCGGCGCCGCGGTCGGCTTGGGGTTCTCGGCTCGGCAGCGGTCCGCGCCGGCGCCGGTGGTGGCGAGCACCACGGCGGTCGCCTTCCGGGTGTTGTCGTCGTTGCTGTTCCGGGACCCGCAGGTGAGCCTGCTGGCCGAGCGGGTCCGCCCAGAAGAGCTCCCCTTCGTCGTGCCGCTGGAAGCTCGGACCAGGTACGTCGGCACCGGCTATGTCCGCGAGTTGGCCAGGGTGCTGGGCGGCACATACGTCGAAGACGCAACCGACGTCGGTATCGTCGCCTCCCTCGATCAGCTGCGCGGCCCGGACTTTGATCCAGCGCGGGTTGATCCGCGTGTCCGGGAGTTCTACGAGCACACGACACGGTTCACGCTCGACATCGTCCCGCAGTGGCGGCTGTGGGTGCGTCCGGGGTACCTGGTGTACCGGACGCTGATCGCCCGCCCTCTCGGTCAGGCCAGCGTGCCGATGAACCAGCGAGAGGCACTACGCGGTGTCCGGGGCCGTATCGACACCATTACTCCCGAGCAGGACGACGACGTGGCGATCCGTGGCTGGATCCGGTCCTTCGCCGACAATGACGAGCCGATCTATGTGGGCATCTACACCACTTACCGCCACGAGGGTCGCGGGTATGTCAGTGTCGGCTTCCCGATCCCCCAGGCCAGTTTCACCGCGACCCTTCTGCCGCGCGCTCGCCCCGGTGGCGGCCTGGTTCTGACCAGCCGCAGCGACCTCGACCAGCCCGGTCACTACCTGACCTACGTCGACCCGGACACCAGAGACCTCACCGCCATGGCGGTCCACGGCTTCGCGGAGCAGCTCGACGTCTATGTGAGAGATGACGAATTGCGGGCCGAGCACTCCTTCTGGGTCTTCGGGATCCCGTTCCTCGTGCTCCACTACCGCATGCACCGAAAGCCCGCCCCCTCGGCACTCTGATCCGAGTAAGTCCTTCCCTCATTGCGTGGTCGTGGCCGGACGTGGCTCGATGAACGCCGAACCGAAGACCCATGACGTGGTCTGGGTGATGAAGTCGCTCGGGAATCCGAGCGTGAAGTCGGTGGCCTGCTCCAGGCGGGTGATGCTTTCGGGTGGGAGGGTGAGGTCGATGGCGGCGAGATTGTCGCGGAGTTGGTCGAGGTGGCGTGCGCCGATGATCGGGCGGATGGCGCGGGAGCGGCTCATCGTCCAGGCGATCGCCACCTGTGAAGCCGTGGCACCGAGGTCGTCGGCGACCTCCTGGACGACTCGGGCGACGGCATGGTCGTGAGCCGCGACGGACTCTGCGGCCAGCCGGCCACCGGCCGTGGGCCCGTCCGGGCGGGTGTACTTGCCGGACAGCACCCCGCCGGCCAGCGGGCTCCACGCGGTGACGCCCAGTCCGAGGGACTCGGCCATCGGCAGCAGTTCACGCTCGATGTCGCGCTTCAGCAGGCTGTAGGGAACCTGCAGGCCGATGAACGGGCTCCAGCCGTGCCACTGCGCCAGCGTGTTGGCGCGGGCCACGATCCACGCGGGGGCGTCGGAGATCCCCACATACAGCACCTTGCCCGCCTGCACCGCGTCATCCAGCGCGCGCATCGTCTCCTCGATCGGCGTGGCACGGTCCCACATGTGCACCCAGTACAGGTCCACGTAGTCCGTGCGCAGCCGCCGCAGGCTCGTCTCCAGCGACGCCCGCAGGTTCTTACGGTGATTTCCAGCGGCGTTGGGGTCGGCGCGGTCGCGGGACACGGTGTACTTCGTGCCGAGCACGAACGACTCTCGCCGACCTTTCAACAACTCGCCGAGGAACTCCTCGCTGGCCCCGGCACGGTAGTTGATCGCGGTGTCGATCACGTTACCGCCGACCTCGGCGTACAGGTCCAGCATTCGCCGGCACTCCGGAAGCGGCGCGCCGACCCCACCCTGTTCGCCGAAAGTCATCGCGCCCAGGATCAGGTCAGAGACTCGCAGCCCGCTCGTGCCCAAGGTGCGGTACCTCATGCCGTCGCCGATCCGCTGAACAGCTCTGCGGCCCGGGAGACGATCTCATCGTGCGAGACGTCTCGTACATGCTCGTCCAGCGCCCAGCGATGCCCGAACGGATCCAGTAGCTGACCGGTGCGGTCACCCCAGAAGGCATCGTGCACCGGCTCGAATACCGTGGCTCCCGCCTGCAGCGCCCGCGCCCAGGCCGCGTCCGCGTCCGGGACCCGCAGGTGCAGGGCGGCGGAGGTGCCACCGAGGCCGGCGGGCGCACGCATGCCCCGGGCGGGCATTTCACCGGCTACCGCCAGGACCGTGTCGCCGAGCCGGAGGTCCACGGTCAGCGTACGGCCGTCGGGAAGCGTGATGCGGTTCGTCTCTTGTGCACCCAAAGCCTCGGCGTACCAGGTGGCGGCTCGGTCCGGGTCGGTGACGATCAAATGGATCTCTATCTGCGTCATGATCGGACCATACACGTTGTATGGACAGACAGTCCATACAACATGTCCGTACAGACGGTCGTATCCTGGTTCGCATGCCTTCCAAGCGCACCGCGCGCTCCGCCCGTCGATCCGGCGCGGCACCGGGTTCCGCCGAACTACGGGAGCGGATCTTGTCCGCGACGCGCGAGTTGCTGCGGCAGCGCCGCTTCGACACCCTCAGCGTGGCCGACATTCTGACCGCCGCCGAGGTCTCCAGGGCCAGCTTCTACTTCTACTTCCCGAGCAAACAGGCCGTGTTGGGCGACCTTGTGCGCGAGGCCGTGTCGCAGGGCCAACAGGCGGCGCAACCCTGGATCGACGGGAAACAGGACCCGGTCACCGCGCTTCGGGCAGGCGTGCAGGACGGCGCCCGTCTGTGGCAGGCCAACGCAGGCGTTCTCATGGCGATCGTGGAGAACTGGGGCTCGGACGAGGACCTACGAGCCCTGTGGCTCGAACAGATGAACCTCTTCACCGACGCCGCCACGGCACGCATCCGATCGGACCCCCATGCCTGCCAACGACTCTGCGATGTGGACATACACGCCGTGGCCGCCTCGCTGACCTGGATGGGAGAACGGCTCTACTACCTCGCCGCAGCCAAAGTCCCTCCCTTCGACAACGAAGAGGTCCTCGTCGACATCCTCACCAATGCGTGGACTTCAACCCTCTACGGCCACCCCGTCACCCAGCCACCGACCCCGCCACGCCCAACGACCAAACCGCAGAAGACCGCGTAAGGCTTGGCGGCAACCGGTCGCCGCTGCACGACAAGGCCGCGCGGACCTCTACGCGACGTCGCGACGCACGTGTTCAGCCACGGTGAATATCGGCTATTCGGCATGAGCCTGCCAAGGAGGTCACGGTGACGGTGTCAGCAGAGCTCGCCGAGATCCACCAATGGTGGGCACGACGATCCGGCCTCACGACAGCCTTCCGGATCGCCGACAGCGCCTACGACCAGGTCACCCCCTTCGGTGTGGACAACCCGTACTGGGAAATCGTCCGGCAGCTACCGTCGGTGCACGTAGCCGGAGAGAGTATCTGTCCTGATGGTTTCGCCCGCGGACTCCCCGTCGGGCATCACCTGCTGACCAAGCGCTACTCATGGGCGATCCCCTCACCGGGCGACATCGTCTGGCTCACCCAGGTCCTGGCCGGTCGTGGCCTGGTCGAGATCGGTGCGGGCTCGGGCTACTGGGCGTGGCAAGCAGAACAAGCCGGTATCGACGCCATCGCCTACGAGCCCGTCAGCTCTTCCACCAACACATTCACCGACGGCACCGAATACTCCGTCATCCGGCGAGACGGTCCCACCGCCGCCCGGCACCATCCCGACCGGGCGCTGCTGCTGTGCTGGCCATCTCACGGCGACCCGTGGGCGAACAACGCCCTCCGCGCCTACACAGGCGACCTACTGATCTACATCGGGCAAGTCGCGGGCGGCCGCTGTGCCGATGACGGCTTCTTCCGGCTTCTCACCCGAGAATGGACGCCGATCGGTTCCAGCATCCACCACATCACCTGGCGGCACACGCACAGCACGATGACCGCCTACCGCCGCAGAACCGAAACGCCGCCACGATGATCGCGGCCCAGATACCGGGTACGCGTCAGATCGACGGCGGCTGCTCAAAGCCACGCTTTTGCCGACCCGATCTGCACGAACCTCAGGGTCAGTCGTGGTTGATCGAGAATCCCAGGATGACCGCGGCGGATACCACGACATGGCCAGGGGCCAGATCCTGAGGAGACGCCTCGCCGCTCGAGCCGTGCCCGCGATAGCGTTCGAACCCGACCTGCTCAGGGTCGACGTCGTCAATGTGCAAAACGGCCCCCAGCCGCACCCCGGCGGCCTCGGCGTACAGCTCGGCCTTGCGCCGCGCCGCGCCGACCGCCTGCCGGCGGGCCTCCGCTCGCAACTCCCCCTTGCCCGTCACGTCGAAGTCGACCGCCTCGATCTCGTTGGCGCCGGCGGCGACCAGATCGACGAGCAAAGGCTGGACATCATCGAGATCACCGGACTCGACGGCGAACGACGCCTGACACTGGTACCCGATGAACTTACGTTCCGACCCGCCGTAACTCCACGAACTCTTCAGGTCAAGCCGTGACCGCTCAACGGCCGCGTCCGATACCTCGTGCCGCCGCAGCGTCTGCCGCACCGCGTGCACCGCGTCGCTGGCCGCCGCGAACGCCTCAGACGGCGTCTGCTCCACCCGGATCACCTTGAACCTGGCCCGCACCAGGTCGGGCATCGCCTTCACGCTCGCCGCGCCGTAGGCGGCCACACCCCACGGCCGTTCCACCATCTGCATACCGATGATCCAATCAGTGCGCGCCCCCGCACGTCGGGCTACGGACGGAAAATCCGCCCATCAAAGGGCGACGGCGTCGTAGGCGGTCCACGCCCGGCGATCACGCGGCGCTCAGGGACGTCGCGGGTACCTCTGGCACGGTCGCCGGGTTCTCGCGCTACTTCCGTGGCACCTGCTTGCAGCTCCGCAGGAAGAAGTCCTCACCGTTCGGGTACGTGTTGCCCAGCACTTTGCCGCCCCTGAGGATATCTTCGCAGGTCAGCTTGGCGGGCATCGCGCCGATGATCGTGGGGAAGGTCTTCATCGTCACGTCGTTGCCCGCGAGCGCGTCGTGATAGACGACCTTCTCGTCGGCGGACGGACCGGTCGCGGCGCTCGTCCGGGGTGCGGTCGTGGTCGGAGGCGTGTTCTCAGCAGCCTTCTCCCCGCCGTCACCTCCACAGGCGGAGGCGCCCAACACGACGAAAAGGGCCAGGCCGAAGCCGAACATCGCTGTTCTCACCTGGATAAGACGGCTGGCCGATATAAGAGGTTGTCGACGCCGCATCACCCTCGCGACTACCAGCAGAAACAAAACGACGGCGCTGTTCCCCACCGCTCTCACGAACCGTGGACGAACAACGCCGTCGAACGAATGTGGCCCTCCTCCGACCGGGGGGCGGAGCCCCTCACATCGGGGGTTCCGGGGGTCGTCCCCCGGTCCGGCACGAGTGGACCTGACATCTACGGATCGCCATCGAGCCGGACGCCGGAGACCGCTCCGGGATCAGTCCGCCGACCCACCAGCGCAGCCGGCGGATCAGACGATCAGTCCGGCGGTTCCGTGGACGCCGATCTCGGTGGTGCCCCTGTTGAAGGCCAGATAGTAGGCGGGGAAGCTTGGGGGGTCGCGCCGCACGCCTGTCAGGTACGTGGGAGTGTCGCGACCTGGTACGGTCCCGGCGTCGACGAGTTCGGCGCCGAAGCTGTGCCAGCCCTGATCGCGCATCCGGGTAAGGTCACGCAGCCGCCTGTACTCGTTGACCCAGCTGGCGGGGTCGGTCCCGAGGTGGGCCCGGTTTCGTGGGAGTGCGGCCTGCAGATTGGCCAGCAGCTGGTTGCGGGCGGCCTCCTCGGTCCCGGCGGTGACCGGGGCGAGCGAGACCAAGGCGGCGTCAAGCACGAGGAGGGTCTGTTCGTAGGCGTAGATCAGGTCCTGGCAGTGTTCTACCTCAGCACGCCGGTTACGCTCCGCCATATCGGCGGACATGTAGAGATAGACCCGGTTGGTCCGGTCGCTTGCGAAGTCCGTGAGGTAGCTGCCGATAGAGGCGACGTCGCCCTCCGCGCGGTCGTCCGCCAACATCTTGGTCGAGAGAGCGTAGTTGGTCTCGAAGACCCCGGCTCGTAGGTAGATCGAGGTGTTGTCACCCTCGGCGGCACGTCGTTCCATCACTATCTTCGCCGTGTGCTGACCGCTCGCCTGGGTGGACTCCACACGGTAGGCCGGGGCGACGAAGTTGTCAGGATGGCCGGTGTCTCCAACGTCGAGCATGAAGCCGGTGGCTGGATCGAGTCCCTGCGAACTCAGCAACCTGGCATGGTCAACTGGATCCGAGTTGCGCTTTAACGGCATACTGGCCCCCTGTTACCCAGGATGGTGTGATGAGTGCGTTTAGTAGAGCACACGATCTTTCGGTGAAGTTAGCGTCAGCAGGCTGACTGAACCGCCAGGGAAAAGTGCCGCCGCTGCGATTGTGCGACCGGCACAAAGTGGGATGGATGGCGGTCAGGCAGTCGGAATCCGAGGCTTTGCCTGGCGATAACGCCACTATGCCGAAAATAACGGTTGTCGCTCAGACCAAAACACAAGATCCCCGAACGCCTCCGCAAGACCCGCGACGAACGCGCCCGGCTGGAACACAAGCTCGCGCAAGCGCATCGCAACCGCTACCTGCGACGACGCCAGATCAAGCACTCCATCCCCGAACCGAAGAACCAGCGGACCAACCGCCAACGAAGGGGCAGCAAAGGCGGTCGACCCGCCGGCTTCGACAAGACGATCTACAGGCGAAGGAACGAAGTGAGCGGACGATCAACGCGTTGAAGAACGCCCAAGCTCTGGCCACAAGGTTCGACAAGCGTGGCTACATCTTTCACGGCGCCGTCACCGTCGCCTCGATCCGACTCTGGCTCCGCCCGTGATCTCCGCCAGATCTAGTCACCGGTCGTGCCGTCGAGCATCTCGCGCAGGATGTCCAGATGGCCGTTGTGGCGGGCCGTCTCCTCGGTGAGGTGGAGGAGGATCCAGCGCAAGTCGACGTGGAGGCCGTTGCGGATGGCTCGCTGCGCCTGCTCGTCCAGGCCGTTCCCGGCGACCAGTTCGCGGTAGCGGGCGCTCTGATCGGCGTATTCGTCGAGCAACTGCGTGAGCGGGAAGTCGACGGCGATACGCATCTCGCGGTCGGGGTCCTCCTCGGTCCAGGGGCCCCGGTCTTCCTCGCCGAGGAAGACCACCTGGAACCAGTAGTACTCGACCCAGCGGAGGTGGTTGATCACTCCGCTCATGGTCATCAGCGGTGAGCCCGGCAGGAGCGCCTTGCGTGCGTTCTCCGCAGAGACGCCTTCACATTTGGCGCGGGCGGTGTCACGCGCGTAGTCGAGAAACGTGGTGAGCTGGGTGCGCTCGTCCCACGCAGACGGTGTGTCATCGATTCTTGTCATCCCGTGAAGCGTCCCCGATCACCGCGGCCCATGTCGAGGGATTTATCGACGGCCTCAACCTGCTTCACCCAGCTCCTTGCCCGGCGGGTCGATACAGCGATTCAGCCCGGTGGGCCGACCAGCATGATCCGCCGGACAGACCCTGGGACTCAGGTACGTCGCGGGTACCTCTGGCACGGCCGCCGGGTACCGGCGCTACTTCCGCGGCACCTGCTTGCAGCTCCGCAGGAAGAAGTCCTCACCGTCACGTCGTTGCCGACGACCGCGTCGTGATAGACGACCTTCTCGTCGGCGGACGGACCGGTCGCGGCGCTCGTCCGGGGTGCGATCGTGGTCGGAGGCGTGTTCTCAGCAGCCTTCTCCCCACCGTCACCTCCGCAGGCGGAGGCGCCCAACACGACGAAAAAGACCAGGCCGAAGCCGAACATCGATGTTCTCACCCGGAAAAGACGTCCGGCCGAAATAAGAGATTGTCGACATCTTGTGGAAGGGCTCAGCCGTCTCCCGACCCACGTCCATGAGGGCCTCCCGAATTCCGGTTGCCTACCCGAACACCTGCTCCCGCAGCCGGCGCAGGAACGGCTGCGGGATAATGGTTCTCGGCTGGCTGGTCGGTACCGCCCTGCTCGCTCAGTCGGTGACAGCCGGCCCAAACGGACGGCTGGGCCGAGCGCGCGGTCTTGGGAAGATGAGCGCGTTCGCGCGGGACGACGGTGTAGTCATGTGTCGAATGGCTCGGATGGCGTAGCGGCGGGAGGGCCACCATGCGGACCGTCCTTCAGGTCGCCGTGATGATCGCCTTGTGCTCCGGAGCCGCGTGTACGGGGAAGGTGAACCCCACGGTATCGCCCAGCGGGCGCGCAGCGGCCGCGTCGGGCAGCGGCGCCGCGCCACCGGGGCAGGTCAATCTCGACTGCTCTGGTCCGATCGACATGGTGTCGTCACCGACCGGACCGCAGCGTGGCATTCTCGACGTGGTAGGCCTGGACATCACGTCGACACTGCAGGTCGGCAGGACAGATGGCATTGGCCCCCATCGCCTCTTCGCCAAGACCGCACTTCTCATCCATGCGGGACGTGAGGGCGACCTGACCGTGCCGACGAGCTGGGCCACCCGCCTCTCCATCGCCTGGGGCAATCACGCCCCTGAGTGGAGCACCGATTTGCATATCCCGGCCTGCCCGGCACCGCCCGCGGCTTCCGGTCGGTGGCTGGTCTTTCCTGGCGGATTCTCCCTGGACGAGGCCGCCTGTGTGCCCTTGCAGATTCGCGCGGGGAAAGAGACGGCCACCGTCCACGTATCAGTGGGCGCTCGCTGCCAAGGTTGAAGCTCGCTCGACCGGCTTGAGCATCCGCTTCTCGGCAGTCCCACGCTTTCGCTATCTGCGGAACGACTCGACCGACGCCGCCGTGATATGCAGCGTGAGCAACAGCAGGACGGCAGCCGTGGGGATCAAGGCGAGCGGTAGTTTGGTGATCGCCTGTGAGGAAGGTGTCACGTTGAGGACGTGAGAACCGGTGAGGATCGCCAGGGGTCAGCGCCGCTGTCGACCCGCCTCAAAGAACTCGAGGGCGCCGGGCTGATCACTCGCGAGGACGCACCGCCGCCGGTCGCAACCGTCCTCTACAAGCTGAGCGAGACCGGTCTGGCGCTGGAGCCGGTATTGAAGGCGCTCGGGTTGTGGGGGCTGCGGTTCATGGCCGACGAACGGCCGGACGACGCGTTCCAAGCTCAATGGCTGGCCTACGCCCCGGCGTGGTTCACCACCGACGCCGATCCCGATGCTCCGCCTGCAGTCATACAACTCATCGCGTCCGACGAGTTGGCCGTCATCGAACTGCGAGGCGGTCGGATCCACACCCGGCTCGGCCGCGCCACCGACCCCGACCTCGTCCTGGAAGGACCGCCCCGTGCCGTCCTTGGGCTGCTCACCGGCGTGATCGATATCGAAATCGCCAGCCAACTCGGTCTGTCCACCAGCGGTCGACGCGACCTGCTCGCCCGTCTCCGCCCAGTCGCGCAGAGCCGGGCACGCGCCGATGCAGAGCAGGCCGCCGCGGACGGACGAGGGAGGGCCGACAACGCGGCCCGCTCATCGGAAGTCCCCTGACGCGCCGGGAAGGCTCACGTCCGAATGCCGCGCTGGTACTGCTCGTCGGTGATCGGCTCGCGCCACTGGGTATCCGAGGGGACCGGCATGCTCAACGTCCTGCGCAGCGAATGGGCGCCGCAGACGCGGACTGGCTGGCATCGATCCTCGGCAGCGACACCGCGAGCACGGTGGACGCCGCGGAAGAGCCTCGGAGGCGGCGTTGTGGAGCGCGCAACCGCCTCGCGGCGACCTGACCCCGAACGCATGAACGGCGCTGCTCCCCACCGCTCATAGAACCGTGGACGAACAACGCCGTTTGAAAGAATGGCCCTCCTCCGACAGCCACCTGTGGGGAGGCGGAGCCGCTCACATCCGGGGTTCCAGGGGGTCACCCCTGGGCCAACATGAAGCGACGACCCGGCCGAAAGGGCACAGGTCGCTGGAGTCGCGTGGACCTAACTACCGCTTACTCGAACAAAAACGGCCAGGTCACAGAGCTGCCAGCGAAGCTCGACGCTCCTCTACGACCACGGCGGCTGTGACGCGACCCGGTGGGCACAACGGCTTTGCTCAACACTCGGGTCGACCATCGGACAGGCAGGGGCGCTGTGCCCCCGCCTGCGCCGTTGGTGGGTATGCCGGGTCGTGGTCGCCAGGCGGAACTCCCTTGGCCTGACCGTGCGTTGGTCGGGTGTGAAGATCAATCCGGGAGCTGGTCAGCATACGAGGACGTGGGGTTATGCCTCGTGTGCCTGGTGTGCACTGTTCGCGGTGGTGCACATTTACTGGGCGGTCGGCGGAGACGTCGGATTGGCATCGTCGGCCGGACCCGACCTCGCAGCCCGCAGGCCAGATGCGTTCGTCCTGATCGGATTGTGGGGTGTGGCCCTGGTACTCCTGGCTGGAGTGGCGTTCAGCGTCGGGCTTGCTCGTTGGCGGCCCTCCGGCGGGCTGCGCCGCGGGATGGTGGTTCTCGGCTGGCTGGTCGGTACCGTCCTGCTCGCTCGCGCGCTGCTGCTCGAACTCGTCCTCCTCACCGGGGCCGGCGGAATCGCGTCCTCGGTCGGCCCACTGGAAACACACTGGAGCCTCATCCTGTGGAATCCCTGGTTCGCACTGGGAGGGCTCACCCTGATCGCGGCAACCCGCCAGTTTCAACGCGTTTGACCGTCTGCGAACGAGCACACGGGCGCGGCCACGGCCGTGCCCGGCAGAAATAAAACAACGGCGCTGCTCCCACCGCTCTCACAAGCCGTGGCCGAACAACGCCGTCGAACGAATGTGACCCTCCTCCGACAACAACCCGCGGGGGGCTGTGGGGGGCGGAGCCCCTCACATCGGGGGTTCCAGGGGGTCGCCCCCTGGGCAGAAATGACGAAGGACCGGATGGAAGGCGACAAAGTCGCCGACCACACCGATCCCAGGTCCGCGTGGACCTGACGACCGCTTACTCGAACACGAACGACCCGGCCAGGGGTCTTCGAGCACATATTGAGAGACTTCCTCCGCATTCCGCATGAGGTCTCACCTATAACCGCGAAGCGATCAAGATCGGCAATGCCCGCGCCCCGAAGGCCGCACCCATTCAGCAAATCAAGATCAACATGACGCGATAGCGACCGTCCAGCCGCCGAGCCGCCCGAATATCGGGTTTTGTGCCCGCAAGCCCAAAGCCTCTGGATCATGGAGGTATTTGGCGCCACAAACGGATGTTCCCGTCGAAGCTGCTGACGGCCAGAGTTCGCCCGTCCGGACTGAACGCCACCGCCCACACCCCCTTGGTGTGGCCCATGAGAGGGTTGCCGATCAGTTGACCGGTTGCCGGATTCCACAACCGGACGGTCCCGTCATGGCTGCCGGTGGCGAGGAGGCGCCCGTCCGGACTGAACGCCACCGCCCGCACGGGCTTAGCGTGCCCCGTGAGGGGATTGCCGATCGGTTCGCCGGTCGCCGGATTCCACAACCGGGCGGTCTCGTCGCGGCTGCCGGTGGCGAGGAGGCGCCCATCTTCGGGATCCCAGCGATTTCGGTGACGACGCCGCGGTCTCCGGCGATGCTGACGGGCCGTGGCTCACGCGGATGCGGCCGCAGTTCGCCTTGGCGTTAGCCGGCGTTTCCGGCGAGCGGTTGGCCGAGGATGAGCTTATGAACGGGCAGGTAGCCCTCTGGCGTGTCCAGGTACGGGACCTGGCAAGGGCGGCAAGGGCGAACGGTCGGGATATCTACTACTGCTCTTCGCTGTCGCCGACGAGCATCCAGAAGATCTGATCTCGGACGTCGGGTGGCAGCCGCCGATCGACCCAATTCCGAGACACCACGGCGTGCCCGTTGTTGTACGCGATCGCCCAGTCGGCCTGGAACCGCAGAGACCGTGCCGCCTTAGTCTTGACCTCGCCGTCCGGCCAATCCGCCATCGCGGCCAGCGCGCCCTTTACACGCTGATCAACGCGATCCAAGACGGCGTAGTCGGGTAGGCCGGGAAATCTCTGGGCATGCAGGTCGATGTGTCTGAACCCAACATCGATCAGGTCCGCGCCCGTGAAGTCGTTACCGGTAAAGGCGTTGCGGTCTCGGCCGAGCGCCGCAGTGTGTTTTGTGGGTCTACCCCAGAAGTTCGCGTCTTGGATCTTGCCGCGGAACCTGCACTCGACGAACTGCGCCGTATGTGTATGGATCAAGTCGCGCAGGCGGGCGCCGTCGAATACGCAACGCTCGAACCGGGCGTTGCCAAAAAAGGCCTGCGGAGGTATCCGTGTGCGAGCGAAGACGCACTCCCGGTACAACGTCGCCGGCCAGGTGCCTCGGTCCCACCGCCCATCAGCGGCAGTGGCGCCGAAACTGACGTTGTCGAACGCGGCCTGGGAAAAGTCACAGCGCTCGAACACGGAGTCGTGCGCCGCAAAGCGGAAAAGCCTCAGCCCGGAAAAGTCGACATCGACCATCCGGGCACGAGCAAAGCTGACATCGAGGTCACTGTCCGGCACCTCGAAACGCCCACCGTTCAACGCGCCCCGGGCCAGCCAGTACCGGCGCAGCCCCATCTGGGCCGCGTCCATTCGGAACGCTCCGCTCACGCCACGCCGCCCCCCCAAAACCGTCTGCCGGTCAGCACCGTACCGCGATCGCGGCGCGTGGCTTGTGGGCCAGCGCTTTCGCTAGCTCTTCCAGTGCGCAGGAGCCGAACCACACGACAACGGCGCTGCTCCCCACCGCCCTCACGAGCAGTGGACAACAACGCCGTCGAACGAATGTGACCCTCCTCCGACAACAACCCGCGGGGCGCTGTGGGGGGCGGAGCCCCTCACATCGGGGTTCCAGGGGGTCGCCCCCTGGGCAGAAATGACGAAGGACCGGAGGGAAGGCGACAAAGTCGCCGACCACACCGATCCCAGGTCCGCGTGGACCTAACCACCGCTTACTCGAACACAGACGACCAGCTCATAGCGCTGCTCTCAGGTCTCGATAGACGATTCACCCCGTAGAGCTGGTGGCGGCCAGCCCAAACCGGCGGCTGGACCGAGCGCACGGTCTGCGGCAGAAGAGGACGTTCACGGCTACGCCATAGCGAGCTGGCCAGTCGAGATCCTCAGCCGCGTAAAGAGCCCGGCCCTTAGCGGTGAGTGGCCGAGCCGACGTCGAATTGCGGCATGGGGGCGCACCCGATCAGGGGCGATTGGTGGGGTGGCTGCCTGCGCGGTCTGGTTCCAGTCCTTCGCTGGCTTCGAGCAGGTGACGTGGTCGGTCGCCGTCGGTGTCGGCTCACGGCTCAGCGCAAGACGACCTCGACATGGTGCGCCGCGAGCATGCCCAGCAGATATTCCAAGGTGATCGCCGGGGCCAGCCGGCGCCGGTCGTAGCCGGCGACGAGGTGCCTGCGGGCGATGGCCGAGTCGTGCCAGACCAGCCGAAACGGTGCCCGCGCACCGAACCTCCCGCGGAGACAGTCGTCGAGGGCGTCGAGGTTCCAGCCGAAATATCCGCCTGGACCGTTGATCGCCTCGCCGATTGCGCAGTAGAACCCTTCGATGTCGGTCACGAACCGGCCGTCGAGATCGTAGGTGGTGCCGGCCGGCCGGTCCGGCATATTGGATCGGTGGGCGAGCGCCACTCCGGCCCAGTGGTGGCGCAGCTCCCGGTCGTAGCCGGCCCACAGACTCTTCTCAGCGGGCCGTCCGGCATTCCAGTGCTCCAGGATGCCGAGGATCCCGCTCGGCAGCGGTTCCCGTGGGTCGCTGTCGACGGTCACGTCAATAAGCCCGGTACCGAGCCGGGACGGCTCGCCTGCCTCGACCGTTCCGGAAACCACGGCGTCGATCACGCGGCCGGCCGAACCATCGACGGCGACCCGGTACACCTCGGCGCGGATCCGACGGCGCCGCAGGCCGGCCTCGGTCGCCTGTCCGACCGCATCGAGCGCGGTCAGCATAGGGGTTTCTGGCCGGCAGCCGAGAAGCCGGACCTGCGGCACCGGCGATGCGGCCTGCTCGCGGAACACGCCGGTGACATCGCTGCAGGTGCCGTAGGGCATCTCGTCCCGGCTCAGAAGGACGAATTCGGTGACGTCGCCGGGACGTTTCACAGCGTCCGTGCGGTCGTAGATGTGGACGAACCCGTCGAGATCGATGTCCACGGTTTCCGGCATCGTGGGGTTTGGCCGTTGCGCGAGGACGATAACGTCGCTGAGATCCTCGCCCCACCAGGATGGCGGCGTTCCTGGCGGTGGTGGAGGCCCCGTTATACAGATGTCCCCCAGCCAGGCCCGCTCGGTGCCGAGGGCCTCGACCGGCAGTCGGTCGAGTAGGTCGGCCAGCGCACCGCCGGGGGTGCAGCCGACGAGCGTAAACCGCTCCCGTTGCCGGGGGGGCAGGTCAACGAACAGTCCTTCGATCTCCGTGCACAGTGCCAGCGGGATGTCGTCCTCGCAGGAGCCTTCGAAGCCGACATCGCCAAGGAGCAGCCAGTGCGGGCCGTCCGGATGCTCCCACGTCCATCGCCGTTGATCCTGCGGACGGTCAGTTCCGGGACCGGCACTCGTGGTCACCCCGCGACACTACCGGCTGGAGACGGCAGGAGGGGGCGCGTTCGTAGACAGCGGAGCATCGGCACCCGCAACCTCAACGCACCCGCTCATCGGCAGAAGAGGATGTTGCCGAGCCTCCGGCTCTGGTATCGCCGAACTCAACACATAACCGGACACAAGCAAAAGCTCGGCCATAACTCCAGTTACGGCCGAGCCTTAATTGTGCAGTGGAGGTGGCGGGAATCGAACCCGCGTCCTTCGGTACCAAGACAGGGCTTCTCCGGGCGCAGCCTGCTTGGCGTTTTCTCAGCCCCGGCGCTCACGCAGGCGTGTCGCCGACAGGCTCAGCCGCTGTTTGGTTTCCCTGTTGTTCCCGCGGCCGGGACTACAGGTTGAGTCTCCTTACGATGCCAGGTCCCGAGTCGGAGACGCTCTCGGGCTGACAAGTTCGCTACCTAGCCTCAGGCGGCGAGGGCGAACTGAGTGCGCTTAGAGTTGGCACTTGTTGTTTTGCGGTTACAGGATTTACGAGGTCACAACCGCAACCCTCGGCCCGCTTCCCCATGTCTCGACATACCGAAGTCGAAACCGATCACCCCCATGTTCAGTTGTCAACGGGCACCCGCAGGCACCCACCAGACCGACCGTACACGTACAACGCACCCCACGCCAACGTGATTCCCGGCCGTGGACACCGAACACAGAGAGAGAAGATGAGAACCCCCGTGGGCGTGGACTAGGCACACCCACGGGGGTGACCGGCAGGGTCGGGCCGGTCCGGACGGCAGAGCCTCCCCCGAGACGAGGCTCTGGTCTCATCACGGCGACTGAGTCCGCAACCCCCCAAGCGGTGTCTCAGTCATCTGTTAAGACGTCGGTGACCCCGGCGAAGGTTGTGCCCGTTGGGTCAAGAGATGACAAAGTCGCGAACGCCCTGCCCGTACGGCGGATCAGCCCGGTACGTTCCGCAGGAACCTCGCCGCGACCGCCGCCGCGTTGACCTTTCCCTCGACGGCCAGGGCGAAGGCCACGTTGCCGCGGAAGCCCACGAACCACGAGACCGTCTTGCCTGAGCCGTACGGCACCTGGGCGACCACGCCGCTGACCTTGTTGCCCGCCAGGTTGGCCGAGCGGGCCGCGCCGGAGGTGACCGATTCGCGCAGCAGCGGCTGCAGCGTCGAGATCGAGTCCGAGTCGAGCGACCGCGGCTGGATCGCCTGGGGCGGCGCCGGGTCCTTGATCAGGCTCGGCGGCTTCCAGGTGCCGCTCTCCACCGTCGCGGCGGCGAGCGCCATCGCCAGGGGGCTCACCTCGATGCGACCCTGACCGACCATCGACGCGGCACGCTCGGCGTCGTTCGACGGCGGCGGCACGGTGCCGGAGAACGACGGCAGCGGCAGGGTCCACGGCAGGCCGATCCCGAAGCGGGCCGCGCTCGTACGGATGTCCTGGTACGCCAGCGACCGGTACATCGACGCGAACGCCGTCGGGCACGAGCGGACGAAGTTGCTCTGGAACGTCTTGCCGCGCGAGGAGGAGCTGTGGAACACCTGGTCGCCGACCTTGTACGTCGGCGGGCACGACAGGGCGGCGTTCATCTTCTGGTCATAGCCCAGGAGCGCCTGGGTGGTGATCATGCCGAAGGTCATCCCCGGCGGGTAGCGGCCCTCGAACGCCTGGTTCTTGCCGTCGGTCTGGTGGTCGGCGGCGGCCAGGACCTCACCGGTCGCCTGGTGCACGGCGGCCAGCGACGCGGGCGCGTGCAGCCCCTTCAGGGCGTTCTCCGCCGCCTCCTGCACCCGCCGGTCCACCGTCGTCCGTACCGGCCGGCTCAGCGCGCCCGGCAGTTCGTACAGCACCTGGCTGGACGCGCCCGAGGGGTTCTGGGCGACCACCTTCACCGTCGGGGTGCCGGCGAGGCGGCGCTGGTCGAGCACCTGCAGGCCGGAGACGCCGATCGTGTCACCCGGCTGGTACGGCGCGCCGACCTGCTGGAGGAGCTCGGCCGTGGCCGGGCCCAGCTGGCCGACGACGTCGGCGGCGGTCGCGGGTGCGAGCGGCAGGTACCGCGTGCGGGCCTGCACGCCGGGCACCTGCAGGAGCTGGGCGGCCACCGTGGCCTGGGCCGGCAGCTGGAGCGTCACCAGCGGCAGGAACTCCTGCGGCGGCGCGGAGCGTACGCGCCCGAGGACGCGATCCTTGTCCAGATTGGTGATCTTGGAGAGCTTGTCGAGCGTGGCGTCCGGCTTGGTCAGCTGGCCCGGCAGGACGCCGAAGATCTCCACCTTGGTCTGCCTGGTCAGGGCGCGGCCCTTGGAGTCCTGGACGTACGCCCGCTGCGGCGTCTCGGTGACGACGGCGAGCCGCTCACCCTGGCCGAGCTTCGGGTGGATGATCGACGGGCTCCACACGACCTTCCACTGGCCTCCGGACCGGTGCAGACGCATCTGGCTGCCGTAGTCCCAGGGCGGGCCGTTGTCGCCGAGGTCGATCCTGACCTCGAACTGGGCCGTCGCGTCGTCGTCGTCCTTGCGCACGTGGCCGAGCGCGAGGTGGAGGGAGGCGAGGTCGAGCTGGCCCGGCAGCGCCTGGAGCGCGCCGGCGACCGCCTTGCGGTCGCCGTTGGTCTGCTTCGCGGCACCGGAGTAGTTGCCGTTCTGCCAGGCCACCAGGAAGTTTCGCACCGTGGGCAGCGGCGAGGGCTCCGCGAACATCCTGCAGCCGGAGACGGCCAGCAGCGCCCCCGTGATGGCCGCCACTCCGCGGACCCGTCGCATGACCACCCTCAGCGCCTTCTCAGCTGTGCCGCCCGAGCGCGCTGCATCTCGCGTTCGGCATCCCGTTTGGCGATGGCCTGCCGCTTGTCGTACGCGCGTTTGCCTCGCGCCACCGCGATCTCGACCTTGGCCTTTCCGTCCTTGAAGTACAAGGACAACGGGACGATGGTGCGCCCGGACTCGGTCGTCGCGCCGCTCAGCTTGCCGATCTCGCGCCGGTGCAGCAGCAGCTTACGGGGCCGCCGGGCGGCGTGGTTGGTCCACGTTCCCATCGTGTACTCGGGAATGTGGACGCCCTCGAGCCAGACCTCGCCGTCGCGGATGTGCGCGAATCCATCGGTCAGGTTGGCCCGGCCGGCCCGCAGTGACTTCACCTCGGTGCCGGTGAGTACGAGGCCCGCCTCGTAGGTGTCCTCTATGTGGTAGTCGTGGCGCGCGCGCTTGTTCTGCGCGATGAGCTTGCGCCCCTCTTCGCGTGGCACTGGAACTCAGCCTCGGTCCTTCTCCCCGTACGGACGGTCGCGGTCGGCCGCGACATCGGGACCGGCCACGATCACCGCCGATCCCGGCGGGCCCGGCACCGGTCCCCTACCGAAGGTACGCGATCCGACGATCACCGCGCGATCGTGCCTCAGATCTTCAGGTAGCGGCGGAGGGTGAGGAAGGACGCCAGCGCACAGAGCACCACGCCGAAGCACACCGCGAACACGATGACCTCCGCGACCGCGAACCAGTCGAGTGGGGTGGCGAACTGCAGGTTCTTCGTCAGGCGCCCCAGGAGGAACACCTTGGAGAAGCCCAGCAGGATGGCCGCGAACACACCGCCGATCAGGCCCGCGATGGCGCCTTCGAGGACGAACGGCAGCTGGATATAGAGGTTGGAGGCCCCCACCAGCCGCATGATGCCCGTCTCTCGGCGGCGGTTGAAGGCCGAGAGGCGGATGGTGTTGGCGACCAGCAGCACGGCCGCGATGACCTGGATCGCGGCGATGATCAGTGCCGCCCACTGGAGACCGCCGAGGATCTTGAAGAACTTCTCCAGGATCGCCCGTTCGTTGATCACCTGGTCGACGCCCGGACGGTTCGTCATCTGGGCGACGACCGCGGCGTACTGCTTGGGGTCCTTCAGCTTCACCCGGAAGGAGTCGGGGATGTCACCGAGCTGGATGGTGTCGGAGAACCCCGGAGTGTTGGCGAAGCGTTCCTTGGCCCGCTGGTACGCCTCCTGCTGAGTCTCCGGAGTGACCTTGGCCACCTGCGGCATCGACTGGAGCTGCGACTTGATCTGGTTCTTCTCGTCGGTCGTCGGCTCGGTCTTGTGGCAGGCGGGGTTGGCGCTCAGCTTGTTGCAGAGGTAGACCGAGACCTCGACCTTGTCCGACCAGTAGTTGTTCGACTTGTCGACCTGCATCTTGAGCAGCACGCCGGTGCCGAACAGCGCCATGGCGATCGCGACGGTGACGACGAGCGCGATGGTCATCGTGAGGTTCCTGCGGAGACCGATCCAGATCTCCTGAAGAACGAACTGTGCGCGCATGCCTCGCTGTCCTTGGTCGTCCGTTATGGGCCGATATGGGGAGCCTCGATCTCCCGCGGAGGCTAGAGGCTACACGCCTCCGTACGCCTGGCCGTACACTCCGCGGGACTGGTCACGGACCACTCGCCCGTCCTCAAGCTCCACCACTCGCTTGCGGAACGCGTCGACGATGGCCGCGTCGTGGGTGGCCATCACCACGGTGGTGCCGGTCCGGTTGATCCGGTCGAGCACCTTCATGATGCCGATGCTGGTCGCCGGGTCGATGTTGCCCGTGGGCTCGTCGGCGAGCAGGATCATCGGCCGGTTGACGAACGCCCGCGCGATCGCGACGCGCTGCTGCTCACCGCCCGAGAGCTCGTCCGGCATGCGGTGCGCCTTGCCTTCGAGGCCGACGAGGTCGATCACCTCGGGGACGACCTTGCGGATGAAGCGCCGGGGCTTGCCGATGACCTCCAGCGCGAAGGCGACGTTCTCATAGACATTCTTGTTCGGCAGCAGCCGGAAGTCCTGGAACACACAGCCGATGCGACGGCGCAGGTGGGGGACCTTCCAGTTGGTGAGCTTGCTCAGCTCCTTGCCGGCGACGTGAATGCCGCCCTGCGTCGGCCGCTCCTCCTTGAGGATCAGGCGCAGGAACGTCGACTTGCCGGACCCGGAGGGACCCACGAGAAAGACGAACTCACCCTTCTCGACGGCCACGTTGACACCCTGCAGGGCCGGCCGGCTCTGGTGCGAGTAGACCTTGGTGACGTTATCAAAGTGGATCACGGCTGCATCACGACGTGTCAGTCTAGGGGGTGGGGGACGGGGGCGGCTGAACTTTCGTGGGACAGGCGCCCCGCAACGGCTTCGCGGCTCAGGGGCCGATTGGCCAAGGAGCAGTCTAAGGGGGAGACTGGCATGAAACGTCCAACTTGGGTACACCCATAGGTGCAACCGAGCATCACAAGCCCCGATCAACATGGAGAGGAGCCAGATGAGCTGCGAACACCTGATCTGTGCTCGGTGTGCGGGACCGGTCGTCGAGGGCCGCTGCCCCACCTGCAGGGCCGCCCGGGCGGAGGTCCACTACCCGGGGACGTTCGGCATCTCTCCGGTGCTGATCGGCGCCCTGATCCTGGCGCTGACCCTTCTGATCGCGCTGAAGTTCGGCCTGAGCTAGTTGTTCTGCCCGTCGCCGGCCTCCTGGCGGCGCATCCAGCGGATCTCGGCCTCGATGAACTCGTCGATGTCGCCGTCGAGTACGGCCGTGGGGTTGCCCGCCTCCACACCGGTGCGCAGATCCTTGACGATCTGGTACGGGTGCAGCACGTAGTTGCGGATCTGGGTGCCCCACGAGCTGGTCGACTCTCCGCGCAGCTCGTTCATCCGCTCGGCCTCCTCCTGACGCTTGCGCTCGAGGAGCTTGGCCTGGAGCACCGTCATGGCGGTCGCGCGGTTCTGCAGCTGGCTGCGTTCGTTCTGGCAGGACACCACGATGCCGGTGGGCAGGTGGGTGATGCGCACCGCGCTGTCGGTGGTGTTGACGCCCTGGCCGCCCGGCCCGCTGGAGCGGTAGACGTCGACCCTGATGTCGTCTTCGGGGATGTCGACGTGGTCGGTCTGCTCCACCACCGGGACGACGTCCACGCCGGTGAACGAGGTCTGCCGGCGGCCCTGGTTGTCGTAGGGCGAGATGCGCACCATGCGGTGGGTGCCGTGCTCGCCGCGCAGCGTGCCGTACGCGTAGGGGGCCTTGACCGTGAACGTGGTCGACTTGATGCCGGCCTCTTCGGCGTAGGAGGTCTCATAGACCTCGGTCGGGTAGCCGTGCCGCTCGGCCCAGCGGAGGTACATCCGCTGCACCATCTGGGCGAAGTCGGCCGCGTCGACGCCGCCGGCCTGGGAGTTGATCGTGACGAGCGCCTCCCGCGCGTCGTACTCCCCCGACATCAGGGTGCGGACCTCGAGCTGCTCGATCTCCTTGCGGAGGGCTCCCAGCTCGCGCTCCGCCTCGCCGCGGGTGTCGTCGTCGCCCTCTTCGGCGGCCAGCTCCAGCAGCACGCCGGCGTCGTCCAGCCGGCCCCTCAGGCCCTCGACCTTGCCCAGCTCGGCCTCGAGGTAGGACAGCCGCCGGGTCACCTCCTGGGCCCGCTCCTGGTCGCTCCACAGGTCGGGGTCGGCAGCCTGCTCACGGAGCTCGCCGATATCACGGCGCATGCCGTCGAGGTCGAGCACGGCCTCGACGCCGCCGAGCATCGCGCCGAGCTCCTTCATCTCTTCTGACGGATCGATGGCTGCCACGATCGAAAGCCTACCTGGGGCACGGTCCGCGAGGTACGCGAGCCGCCACCTGATCGGCCTCGCGTTCGGGCACTCCGGCGCGCCTGGCATACTCTGCCCCACATCGATGACACATGATCGGCCGGGGAGCATGAGGACAGCGGTTGCGTCGGCTCTGGCGACGGCAGTGGCCCTCGCCGCGCTGACGGGATGCTCGGGAGGCTCTCACGAGCAGGCCCGCACCAAGCCCGTGGCGGCGGAGTCCAGCCCCGACACCTCTCCTCCTCCCGTGCCGCTGACGCTCGATGTGGCCCGCAAGGCGTTCCAGTCGTTCGTCACCAACGACGACGTGGCGAGGGCCAGCGGCGACGAGAGGCTGGCCCTGTGGTGGACCAGCGAAGGACAGTCGCAGCTGACCGCGGCGGCGTTCCGCCGGGCGATGACGGCCGGCGACCCGGTGCCCCGCTACCGGTACGGCACCCCGACGCTTTACGTCCCGAAGCTGAAACCCGAGGGACAGCAGTGGTTCGTGGCGAGCGTGCGGCGCAGCCTGGCCGACGGTAAGGACCCGCACACCGTGCTGATGGGGTTCGTCAAGAGCAAGCCGACCATGCGGTGGCGCCTCAGCCTGGCCTCGCTGCTGGACAAGAAGCAGAAGCCGCCCAAGATCCTCGTCGATGACCAGGGATACGCCAAGCCGCTCGCGACGTTCGACACCGGCCTGCTGATCCCCCCGCGGGACGTGCCCTCCATCCAGGCCACGCTCGCCGAGGAGGGCCCGGGGAACGTCGCCGCCAAGGTCATGGCGGCCGGCAAGCACACCACCGGCTACTACACCTCCGACCAGAAGGCGACCAAGCCGAAGAAGGGCTCCGGGCTGCGGGTCGACACGGTGTACGCCACGACGTCGTTCCCGATCTTCCCGCTGGCCACGACCGACGGCGGCGGCATCGTCCTGTACGCGCTGAGCCGCGACGCCGTGTCGACCAAGAGCAAGAAGAAGCCCGGTCACGTGCCGGTGCCCGAGGACGCGGCGCCGTTCGTCGAGTCGCACCTCGTGCGTAACGAGCTGGACGTGAACCAGACGCTGCAGTTCGCCACGGTGGTGCCGCCCGCGCCCAAGAAGGGCGCGACCAGCCAGGAGAAGGCCGTGATCATCGCCGCCGACGGCGGCACGATCAAGGCGAACGTCCCCGCCAAGTGAGCGCGGGGGCGACCCCCGGCCGTACGAGAGACCGCCCCCGCGGGGTGTCGTGGTCCGCATGGAGCCCGGCATCGGCTATGACGTCGTGGCCTGCACGGCCTTGCGGTAGGTGCCGATCACCTGGGTGTCGCCGTGATCGGGCACGACCGCGAGGTACTGGATGAGCGCGACGGAGCTGAGGTGGTGGCCCACCCTCCCCGTGACCAGCCCGGCGAGGTCGCCGTTGGTGTTGACCGTGCCGGGGTCGACCATGTCGTAGCGCTCGCTCTGCCGGACGACGTACCAGACCAGGGCGCCGCCGCCCGTGGTCCGCAGGGCGTACGTGCGCTGCTGGTCGGGCGCGAAGTCGGAGGTCAGGGTCACGCCGCGCTGCCGCAGCTCGGCCTGGACCTTGGTCAGCGCGTCGCGGGACTCGGAGGTGTACGGCCCGGGCGCCATGCCGCCGGCCCCGGTGGACAGCGTCGCCGCGTGCGTGCTCGCCACCTTGCGGGGCTGGAGCGCGGCGTTGGTGTCGGCCGGGTTCACGGCCGTGGCGAAGCCGTCCTTGTCGAGGGCGATGCCGCTGAGCGGCGATGAGGGGAACGGGTCGGCGGCCAGCAGCCAGGGGCCGCCCGCGCGCTCCTGCGTGAACAGCAGGGCGTGGCGGGTCTGCCCGGAGACCGCCTCGACCGCGAACCACTTGGGGTAGCGGTCCTGGCGCGGAATGTAGAACGCCGGGTGGGAGTAGGTGAACGGGGTGTACTTGTCCTTCTTGGCCTGCCGCAGGCGGTAGCCGGCCCGGTCCATCTCGAGCTGGTCACCGGTCTCCACGGTCGCCAGGAGGTCGCCGTCGAGGCCGGCGTTGGCCCGGTTGTTGACGGTCTGGTAGTTGGCCAGGACCTGCTGGGCCTGGCTCTTGGTGATGGCCGGATGCGCGGCCCCGAGGGAACCGCACGCGGAAACTGGGAGGATGGCGGCCGTCAGCGCGGCCAGTCGTCGTCGCATGCCGACAGATTCGCACAGTGACTGATCCACTACTGTGCGAATTCACAATCAGAAAGGACACCGTCGTGCCACTCCCCCAGGCGGCTCGCAGTGGACTGCTCGTGGCGGCTCTGGTCCGCAACGGCACGGACGTGCTGATGGTGCGCGAGCGGCTCGGCGACGATCCGGAGCCCGGCTGGGTCCTTCCCGGGGGCCAGGTGGAGCCCGGAGAGCTGGTGGACGAGGCCGCCGTGCGCGAGCTGTGGGAGGAGACCGGCCTGCGGGCCGCGCCGGGCCGGCTCGCCTTCCTCTGCCAGTACACGGTCACCGACGACCCCGGCTGGGCCGGGGTCTGGACGGTCTTCACGTTCGAGTTCGCCACGTCGGTGCGGGACCTGGCGCCCGCCGACCCGGACGGGTCGGTCCTGGAGGCGGCGTGGGTGCCGGCGGCGGAGGCGCGCCGACGGCTGGCCCGGCTGGCCTTCCGTCCCCGTCGCGAGGCGGTGCTGCACCACCTGCGGGAGGACGGCGATCCGGGCGAGGCGCACCTGTGGCTGTGGCCCGGCGGCACCGACGACGACCCGGTCGTCCTGCCGGGGCCGCGCCGGGCGGTCGAGCCTCGCTGACCGGCCGGCCCGTACGCGGGCCGGCCGGTCTCCGCCGGGTCAGGCGGGGAGGGTCGAGGCGGTCACCAGCGTGCGGATCGCGCGCAGGGCCACCGACAACGTGGCGACGCCCAGGTTGTCGCTCTCCCAGATCTCGCTCAGCGTCTGCGCCGCGCGGGCGACGGCGGCGCTGTTCTTCTCCGTCCAGATGGCCAGCCGCTGCTCCGGCGCGACCCCCGGCTCGCTGATGACGAGCACGTCGCGGGCCAGGGCGGCGTGCGCGGCGTACAGGTCGTCGCGGAGGGCCGACCGGGCCATGGAGTTCCAGCGGTCGTCGCGCGGGAGCTGGATGATGCGCTCGCGCAGGCGGGACAGTTGGAGGCGTTCGGCCAGGTCGAAGTAGACCTCGGCGACCTCCTCCGGCGGCCGTCCGGCACTGTGGGCGATCTCCACCAGGTCGAACGTGGAGAACGCCGGGACCATCATCGCGACCTGCTCGGCGAGCTGGTCGGGCACGCCGGCCTCGGCGAACCGGTCGCGGCGCTCCTCGAAGCCGTCCAGGTCGAGGCCGACCAGCAGCTTGGGCATGTGCGCCGCCAGTGCCGCCGCTCCGGCGGCGAAGAAGTCGACGGTGTCGCGGATGTCGAACGGCATGCGGCGGTTGTGCAGCAGCCAGCGGGCGCCGCGCTCGGTCAGCTTGCGGGCCTCCAGCCGCATCCGGATCTGCGTCGCGGTGTCGACCTGGTAGTCCAGCTCGTCCACCGATCGCCAGAAGGCCTCCATGCCGAACACCTCGCGTGCCACGAGGTAGGCACGGGTGATGTCGGAGGCGGACGCGCCGGTCTCCTCGCCCATGCGGAACGCGAAGGTGATGCCGCTGTCGTTGACCATGCTGTTCACCACGGAGGTGGCGATGATCTCGCGGCGCAGCGGGTGCCGGTCCATGTAGTCGCGGAACCGCTCGCGCAGCGGCGTCGGGAAGTACTCGACGAGGCGGCTGGCCAGGTCGGGGTCGTCCGGCAGGTCCGAGTCGCGGATCTCCTCCTCGAGCGTGAGCTTGGTGTAGGCGAGCAGCGTGGCGAACTCCGGGCCGGTGAGGCCGCTCCCGGACTGCCGGCGCTCGGCGAGCACCTTGTCGTTCGGCAGGAACTCCAGGCGCCGCTTCAGCTTGCCGTCGCGCTCCAGCTTGCGCAGGTAGCGGCCGTGGACGTGCAGCATGGACGACGCCTGGCTGCGCGAGGCGGCGAGCGCGACGTTCTGCGCGATGTTGTCGCGCAGGACCAGGCCGGCGACCTCGTCGGTCATCTCCATGAAGAGCGTGTCGCGCTGCTTGTCGGTCAGTTCGCCGTCGCGGACGACCTGGTCCAGCAGGATCTTGATGTTCACCTCGTGGTCGGAGGTGTCCACGCCCGCGGAGTTGTCGATGAAGTCGGTGTTGACCAGGCCCCCGCCGAGGGCGAACTCGATGCGGGCCCGCTGGGTCAGGCCGAGGTTGCCGCCCTCGCCGATGACCTTGCAGCGCAGCTCGGTCGCGTCGGCCCGCAGCACGTCGTTGGCCTTGTCGCCGACCTCGGCGTGCGTCTCGCCGGAGGCCTTGACGTACGTGCCGATGCCGCCGTTCCACATCAGGTCGACCGGCGCGGTGAGGATCGTGTGGATCAGCTCGTGCGGGGTCAGCGCGTTGACGCCGCCCGGGATGCCGAGCGCCTCGCGCACCTGCGGGGTCAGCGGGATCTTCTTGGCGGAGCGCGGGTGCACCCCGCCGCCCTTGGAGATCAGCGAGGTGTCGTAGTCGGCCCACGAGCTGCGCGGCAGATCGAACAGCCGCTTGCGCTCACGGAACGAGGAGGCCGGGTCCGGGTCGGGATCGAGGAAGATGTGCCGGTGGTCGAAGGCGGCGATGAGCCGGATGTGCTCCGACAGCAGCATGCCGTTGCCGAACACGTCGCCGGACATGTCGCCGACGCCGACGACGGTGAAGTCCTCCTTCTGCACGTCGACGCCGAGCGAGCGGAAGTGGTACTTCACCGACTCCCAGGCGCCGCGCGCGGTGATGCCCATGCCCTTGTGGTCATAGCCCACCGAGCCGCCGGAGGCGAAGGCGTCGCCGAGCCAGAAGCCGTACGAGGCGGCCACCTCGTTGGCGATGTCGGAGAAGGTCGCGGTGCCCTTGTCGGCGGCCACGACCAGGTAGGTGTCGTCGCCATCGTGCCGCACGACGTTCGGCGCGGGCACCACGCGCATTCCACCGACCCCCTTACGGGGGCCCGCCCCCTCCTCGCCGCCGACGAGGTTGTCGGTGATGTCGAGCAGGCCGCTGATGAACTGCTTGTACGACGCGACGCCCTCGGCGAGGAACGCCTCCCGGTCGCTCGGGTCGGGCAGCCGCTTGCACACGAAGCCGCCCTTGGCGCCGGCGGGCACGATCACGGTGTTCTTCACCGCTTGCGCCTTGACCAGGCCGAGGATCTCCGTACGGAAGTCCTCACGCCGGTCGGACCAGCGCAGGCCGCCGCGCGCGACCGGCCCGAACCGCAGGTGCACGCCCTCCATCCGCGGGGAGTACACGAAGATTTCGAACTGCGGGCGGGGCTGCGGCAGGTCCGGGATCGCCTCGGGGTCCAGCTTCAGCGCCAGGTACGGCTTGGGCGTGCCGCCCCCGGTCCGCTGGTAGTAGTTCGTGCGCAGCGTGGCGCGGATCATCGACAGGAAGCTGCGGAGGATGCGGTCCTCGTCCAGGCTGGTGACCGCGTCGAGCGCACCTTCGATCTCCTCGGCGATGGCCGAGCCGAGCTCCTCGTGCGCGTCGGGCGCCGCGTCCGAGCGCGCGCTCAGCGCCGGGTCGAACCGCGACTCGAACAGCCGCACCAGCAGCCGCGCGATGCGCGGGTTGTCGACCAGCACCTGCTCGATGTACCGCTCGCTGAAGGTCGTGCCGGTCTGCCGCAGGTAGCGGGCGTACGCCCGGAGCACCATGACCGGCCGCCAGGCGAGCCCGGCCCGCAGCACGAGGGTGTTGAACGGATCGCTCTCCACCTGTTCGCGCCACAGCGCGGTGAAGGCGTCCTGGAACAGGTCCTTGACGTCGGCCTCGTCCACGTCGGGCGACGGGACGTACCGCAGGCCCAGGTCGTAGATCCAGGAGCGGCGGCCGCCCTCGGGGTCGATGCCGTACGGCCGCTCGTCGACCACCTCGACGCCCATGTCGTGCAGCAGCGGCAGCACGTGGGACAGCGAGATCGGCGGCCCGAGCCGGTACACCTTGAGCCGGCGCTCGCCGGGCTCGCCGCCGTACGGCTCGTACAGGTTGATGGAGATCTGACCCGGCTCGGTCAGCGCCTCCAGGCGCTTGAGGTCGGCGCAGGCCGTACGGGCGGGGAAGTCGGCCTTGTAGCCCTCGGGGAAGGCGTTGGTGTAGCGGCGGGTCAGCGCCCCGGAGCGTTCTTCGCCGCACTGCTCGACGATCGCCTCGACCAGGTCGTCGGCCCACGAGCGGGTGGCGGCGACGAGCCGGGCCTCGACCTCGGCCAGGTCGACGTCGTCGGGCAGCGGGCGGCCGCGCTCGCCGCGGACGACGACGTGCAGGCGCGCGAGCGCGGAGTCGCCGACCATCGCGCTGTAGTCGACGCTCGTGCCGTCGAAGGCGCTGCGCAGGATCTCCTGGATGCGCAGCCGGATCTGCGTGGTGTACCGGTCGCGGGGCAGGAAGACCAGGCACGACATGTAGCGGCCGTAGGCGTCCTTGCGGACGAACAGCCGCAGCTGTTTGCGCTCGCGCAGCCGCAGCACGCTCGTCGCGATCGGGAACAGCTCGTCGGCCGAGATCTGGAACAGATCCTCGCGCGGGTAGGTCTCCAGGATCTCGATGAGGTCCTTGCCGTCGTAGCTGTCCGGGGCGAGCCCGGCGCGCTCCAGGACCGTCCGGAGCTTGCGGTCGAGCACCGGGATGTGCTCGATGCTCTCGCTGTACGCGGCGTGGGTGAACAGGCCGAGGAAGCGGCGCTCGCCGACCACCTTGCCGTCGTCGCCGAACCGCTTGACGCCGACGTAGTCGAGGTAGGCGGGGCGGTGCACGGTGGCGCGGGAGTTGGCCTTGGTCAGCACGAGCAGCCGCGGCTCGTGCGCCTTGGCGCGCACCTCCGGCGGCAGCGAGGCGAAGCTGGTGGACTCCGGCTGGTCGGAGCGCAGGATGCCCAGGCCGGTGCCCGGCACGGCCCGCAGCCGCTCGCCGTCCTCGCCGGACTCCAGGGTGTACTCCCGGTAGCCGAGGAAGGTGAAGTGGTCGTCGGCCAGCCAGTCGAGCAGCGCGACGCCGTCGCCGATCTCCTCCTCCGGCAGCGGCGGCCGCTTCTCCCGCAGCCCGGTCGCGATCGTACGGGACAGGGACCGCATCTTGTCCTCGTCCTCGACGGCGGCGCGCACGTCGTCGAGGATCCGGCGGATGTCCTTCTCCAGATCCTGCAGCAGCGTGCGGTCGGTCTGCCGGTCGATCTCCAGGTGGATCCAGGACTCCTCGAGCACCAGGCCGTCGCCGTCGTCGGTGCCCCGCAGGTGGCCGGCCACGTCCCGGCGGACGTTCAGCTGCGGGTGGACGATCAGGTGGGTGGACAGCTGGTGCCGGTTGAGCTCCATCGTCACCGAGTCGACCAGGAACGGCATGTCGTCGGTGACCACCTGCACGACGCTGTGCCCGGGGTCCCAGCCCTGGTCGTCAACGGTGGGCGTGAACGCGCGCACGTTGGCCCGGCCCTGCGGGCGGTCCTCTGCGAGCTGGCGGTGGGACATCGCCGGGCCCCAGATGTCGGCCGGGTCGCGGGAGTCGAGGTCCTCCACCGCGACATGCCGATAGTAGAGCCGGAGGAAGCCGAGAATGTCGTCGGTCTCCTGTCGGGCGCCGTACGTGTGGTGGGCACAGGCCTCCGCCGCATGGCGCAGGAGATCGTCCTTGGCCCGCTCCGCTTCGTCGTCCGGCCGGCCGGTCGGTTCGCCGCTCATCTACAAATCTCCCTCAGTGCCTTCTCAGAGCAGGGTTCGCAATTCCCACAGCAACGGGTAATACCGCAGGTCAAGCCTGCTTCGGAGGTAAGGCGCGCCGGTGGAGCCACCGGTGCCCGACTTGGTGCCGATCTGCCGCTCGACCATCTGGACGTGGCGCTGGCGCCAGAGCGCCGCCATCTCGTCATGGGTCAGCAGATCCTCGGACAGCTGCCAGAGATCGTCGTAACGCTCCCGGTCGTGGGCCACGGTGACCAGCGACTCCCGGATCTCGTCATCGTCGCCGGCCGCGAGCCCGCGGCCGCGCAGCAGCGTGACGA
Organism: Actinoallomurus iriomotensis; assembly: GCF_030269445.1. Taxonomy (GTDB): domain Bacteria; phylum Actinomycetota; class Actinomycetes; order Streptosporangiales; family Streptosporangiaceae; genus Actinoallomurus; species Actinoallomurus iriomotensis. The sequence goes on along the minus strand of NZ_BSTJ01000006.1, from coordinate 543,436 downwards.
AGGCGTCCCAGAGCGTCGGCTCGGCGAGCCGGCGGTCGAGGCGCTCCCGCTCGTCGTCGGTGAGGCCGCGGAACCGTTTGACGAAGCCGGGGTCCTTGTGGCCGGAGAGGAACTCCATCTCGCGGAACTGCACGGACTGGAAGCCGCTGGCGGGCGCCAGCTTCTCCCGGAACGCCATGAAGTCCTGCGGGGTCATCGTCTCCAGCACCGGGATCTGGTCGACCAGCACCCGCTCGACGGCGTGTACGCGCCGGAACAGATGCCGGGCCAGCCAGACCTCGTCGTCGATCATGGCCCGGCGGATCTCGCCCAGTTCGTGCAGCAGCAGCTTGAACCAGAGCTCATAGACCTGGTGGATCGTGATGAAGAGCAGTTCGTCGCGGGCGGGGGGCTCGGACTCGGGGACCTGCTGGTCGAGCAGGGTCGGCAGCCTGAGGTAGGCGCCGTAGGTGAGGCGCCCCCCTTCTTCACCGAAGTTACGCCCCGGTGCGCCATATCCGTTTCCGGGCATACCGGACACGGAAGCGGCCGCACCACGCCGTTGTGGTGTTGCGCTCACGGGCGCCACATTAACTCGAAAACCGGGTTTCGCCGACTCGTGGACGGACGGCTCGCCGTGGCACTAGTGTCCTGACGTGGGCATGAAGTGCGTCAGCACCTCGGGATTCGCCATGGCGTCGGGGTTGGCGGCCTTCTCCACGGGGGTGCCGAGCAGGATCTTGCGCACCGGCACTTCCAGCTTCTTGCCCGACAGCGTGCGCGGGATGCCCGGCACCGCGCGGATCTCGTCCGGCACATGCCGCGGCGACAGCGTCGACCGCAGCGCCGCCCGGATCCGCCCGGTCACCTCCTCCGACAGCTCGACGCCGTCGGCGAGCTGCACGTACAGCAGCAGCCGCCCCTCCTGCCCCAGCTGCCCCGTGTCGACCACCAGCGAGTCGGCGATCTCGTCGAACGCCTCCACGACGCGGTAGAAGTCGGCGGTGCCCATGCGCACCCCGCCCCGGTTGAGCGTCGAGTCCGAACGGCCGTAGATCACGTTGCCCCCGTCGGGCAGGATCTTGATCCAGTCGCCGTGCCGCCACACGCCCGGGTACATGGCGAAGTAGGACTCCCGGTAGCGTTCGCCGCTCTCGTCGTTCCAGAAGTAGATCGGCATCGAGGGCATCGGCTCGGTCAGCACCAGCTCGCCCACCTCGTCGACGACCGGCTCACCCGCGTCGCCGTACGCCTCGACCTTGGCCCCGAGCTCCCGGCACTGGATCACGCCCGCGCGCAGCGGCAGCAGCGGGCACGGCCCGACGAACCCCGTGGCGACGTCGGTGCCGCCGGAGAACGAGCCGACCAGCGGGTCCCGGCCGACGTGCTCGTACAGCCAGGCGAAGCCCTCGGGCGGCAACGGTGAGCCGGTCGAGCCGATCCCGCGGATCCGCGACAGGTCGAAGGTCTTGCCCGGGTCGAGGCCGGCCTTCATCGACGCCAGGATGTACGGCGCGCCGACGCCGAAGTAGGTCACCCCGGTCTCGGCGGCCAGCCGCCAGAGCGTGTCGCCGTTCGGCGCGCCGTCGTACATGACGATGGTCGCGCCGGCGAGGAGGCCGCCGACCAGGTAGTTCCACATCATCCAGCCGGTCGTGGTGAACCAGAAGAAGACGTCGCCGGGGCCGAGGTCCTGGTGGAAGCCGAGGGACTTGAGGTGCTCCAGGACGATGCCCCCGTGGCCGTGCACGATCGGCTTGGGCAGCCCGGTGGTGCCGGAGGAGTACAGGATCCACAGGGGGTGCTCGAACGGCACGTCGTCGAAACCGGGCTCGGCGCCGGGCCGGCGCAGGTCGTCGTAGCCGATCGTGCCCTCGTGGCCGTCGGTGCCCAGGTACGGGATCAGCACGGTGGCGCTCAGCGTGGGCAGCGCCGCCTGGATGTCGCGTACGACGTCGCGCCGGTCGTAGCGCTTGCCGTTGTAGGGGTAGCCGTCCACCGCGACGAGCACCTTCGGCTCGATCTGGGTGAACCGGTCGATCACGCTCGGCGCCCCGAAGTCGGGCGAGCAGGAGGACCAGATCGCCCCCAGCGAGGCCGTCGCGAGGAAGAGCACCAGCGCCTCGGGGATGTTCGGCACGTACGCGGCCACCCGGTCGCCCCTGGTCACGCCGAGCTCGCGGAGCCCCTGGCGCACCTCGGCGACCTGCGTGGCCAGCTCGCCGTACGTCAGGGTGCGCTGGTCACCGGTCTCCGACCGGAAGATCACCGCCGTGGCGTCCTGGTCGCGGTCGGCCCGCAGGGCGTTGCGCGCGTAGTTGATCGTGGCACCGGGGAACCAGCGCACGCCGGGCATCCCGGCGCCCTCGCGCACCGGACCGTCGCCCCGCTCGCCGAGCACGCCGAAGTACGACCACACCGTGTCCCAGAAGGCGTCGACCTCGGTGACCGACCAGCGCCACAGCTCGTCGTAGGAACCGAGGCCTCGCTCGTCCATGAGCCTGCCGACGCGGGCCCGCCGCCGCGCGTCCTCGGACGGCTCCCACAGCAGGTCACCCTCGGTCACCGACACGTCATGGCCTCCAAGCACTAGTGATGGCCATCCCAGCTTCAGCACGGCGGCCACGCTGTGCAACATAGAACACCACCACGAAACGCCTGGGAACCATGTGACCGGGCGATACCGTGGGGACTCGTCAGGGCCGAGTGTCTCTCCGGATCTCGCGGATGACGTGGCGGGCGTTGGCGGAGATGACCGGGTTGGTGTTCCGGTAGTACGGCAGCTGGCCGAGCGCCATGGACAGGGCCCAGCCGCGGCCCCGCGCCCAGGTCGCCTCGTCGACGTCCACGGCGTCCCGGAACGTCTCTCTGGCCGCGGCCGGCAGCAGGTTCCAGGCGACGATCAGGTCGCAGGCGGGGTCGCCGACCCCGGCGGTCGCGAAGTCGATGACGCCGGTGAGCCGCCCGCCGCTGGTGAGCAGGTTGCTCGGCATGAGGTCGGAGTGCACCCAGCACGGCGCGCCGGTCCACGGCGGTGCGGCGAGCGATCGCTCCCAGGCGTCCGTGGCCGCCGCGGCGTCGAAGGGCTCGTCGGTGTGGCGGAGCTCCTCGATCGCGGCACGCGTGGACGCGTCGACGCTCGCCAGCGGAACCCCACGGTACGCGGCGGGCCCGCCGTCGGCGTCGAACTTCCGCAACGCGGTGACGAACGCCGCCAGGTTACGCGCCAGGAGGTCGGGCTCGGCCACCCGGCCCTCGACCGGGCACTCGCCGTCGATCCAGCGGTGCACCGACCAGGCCCACGGGTATCCCTCGGCGGGCTCGCCACGCCCGACGACGGCCGGGATGGTCACGGGCAGCGCCGGCGCGAGCCTGGGCAGCCACCGTTCCTCCCACTCCAGGTCCGCGACGCCGCCCGCGGTGAGGGGAAGCCGGACGGTCAGCGCCTCGCCGAGCCGGTAGACGGCGTTGACGGTGCCCCCGGAGGCGAGCCGCTCGACCGGCAGGTCCGCCCACTGCGGGAACCGCCCCCGGACCAGGCGCCGGACGAGATCCGGGTCGGTGTCGGCCTCGTCGGCGTGCATCTTGACCATCCGCCCAAGGTAATCGGCGCTCAGGGTGACCAGGGCAGGACCTGACCATGGCGGACGAGCCGGCCGTAGTGGTCGGGGTCGACGGGGTCGAGGGCGAGATCCAGGAGGGCGAGGGCCGCCTCGGCCGGGCTGGGGGCGCCGCTGACGTCCCACCACATGCCGGAGGTCGGCGTGTTCATCATCCCGGGGCAGACGGCGGCGAGGAGGATGCCGCGGGCGAGATCCGGCTCGCGGCGCTGGTGCGCGAGCGCGCGGACGGCGGCGACCTGGCCGATCTTGGAGGGGATGTTGACGAAGCCGGGCCAGGCTCCGCCGCGGGCGCTGCCGTCCTTGACCGCGTCACGCCAGGCCGCGACCTGCTCGTCCACCTCGTCCAGGGACGTCGGTCCGTCGAAGCGGTCGTGGAGTACGGGCGCCAGGTGGTGCAGGGTGCCCAGCGAGCTGGCCACGACGATCAGCCGCCCGTCGTCCCGCAGCAGCGGGGCGAAGGCGCGCAGCACCCGGGTGGTGCCGAAGTTGTTGACCTCGGTGTAGGCGTCGACGATCTCGCGTGGGTCGTCGTCGGGGCCCACCCGCATGACGGCGTTGTCGAACACGATGTCGACGCCCTGGTGCCGCTCTTTCAGGCGCGCGGCGAGCCGGCCGGCGGCCTCGGGGTCGGCCACGTCGAGGAGTTCGCCGCGAACCCGGGCTCCGCCACCGGGCATGGCGTCGACGGCCTGGGTGACGCGGTCGACGTCGCGGCCGGTGAGGTAGACGGTGTCCTGCGGGGCCATGCGACCGGCGAGTCCCTCGACCAGGGCCAGGCCCAGGCCCTGGGTGGCGCCGGTGACCAGGGCGACCTTCGGTGTGGTGTTCATGCCGCTCCTTCGGTGGCGGCGAGGGACAGGTCCCACAGGCGCTCGGCGCCCGCCGGGTCGAGGGCGTAGCGGGCGACGCCGTGCAGGCGCGGCGCCTCACCGCGGCGGTCGACGGTCTCGGTCTCCTGGCAGTCGACGAAGTAGCGGCCGCCCACGCCCGCCAGCAGGGGCGAGGTGGCGAGCAGGACCGAGGTGGCGGCGCCCTGCGCGGGCGTCTTGATCAGCTCGGGCGGGACCGTGCCGCTGCCGCGGCCGCCGGTGTGGCGCTGCAGGTTGGTGTGGATCGCGCCGGGCATGAGCGCGTTCGCGGTGATCCCGTCACCGGCCCAGCGCCGGGTCGCCTCGACCGCGAAGAGCACGTTCGCGGTCTTGGACTGGCCGTAGGCGAGCCAGGGGTCGTACGGGCGGAAGGCGAAGTTCACGTCATCGAAGACCACCGGCGAGAGCTGGTGCCCGCTGGAGCTGACCACCACGATCCGCGCCGTACCGTCGGCGGCCAGCGCCGCGTGGAGCCCGGCGGCCAGGGCGAAGTGGCCGAGGTGGTTGGTGGCGAACTGCCACTCCCAGCCCTGCGGGGTGTACCGCTCGGGGCAGGCCATCACGCCCGCGTTGTTCACCAGGATGTGCAGCGGCCCGCGCCAGGAGGCGGTGAACGCGGTGATCGAGGCCGGGTCGGTCAGGTCCAGCGGTGCGACGTGCGGCGCCGTACGGCCCGTGCTGTCCGCGATGTCCTTGGCGGCGCGCTCCCCCGCGGCGATGTCGCGGACCGCCAGGGTGACCTCGGCGCCCGTGGCGGCGAGGGCACGGGCCGTCTCCACGCCGAGGCCGGAGGAGGCGCCGGTCACGACGGCGCGCCGGCCGGTCAGGTCGATACCCGCCGCGACCTCGGCCGCGGTGTCGGCGAAACCGAACGGTGTCCGGATGAGGTTCATGCCGACCACGCTAGGAATCGGCAACCCATTCCACCAGCGAAAGTTCCTCAGGTGGGATATGCGTAAGTGTCATGGCCTTCACCGATGCCTCGCTCACCGCGCTGCGGGTATTCCGCGAAGTGGCCGAGCGCGGCACGCTCACCGCCGCGGCCACCGCGCTCGGCTACACCCAGTCCGCCGTCTCCCGCCAGATCGCCTCGCTGGAACGCGCGGCGGGCACGCCGCTGCTGGAACGGCGCCACGACGGCGTGCGGCTGACACCCGCCGGCCACGTCGTCGTGCGCCGCGCCGCCACAGTGGTCGACCAGGTCGACGCCACCGCGCGGGAGCTGGCCGGTCTGCCCGACGAGCGCGGCACCGTCCGGCTGGGCTGGTTCGCCAGCGCGGGGGCCGGGCTGCTCCCACGGGCGCTGGCCGCGCTGCGCCGCACGCATCCGTGCATCACCGTGATCAGCCGCGAGGGCGGCACCCCGGCCCTGGTGCGCGCGCTGCGCGCCGGCACTCTCGACCTCGCGCTGGTCGCGTCGGCGCCGCCGTTCCGCCCGCTCGACACCGAGACGCCGAGCCTGGAGCTGCGCACGCTCACCGAACGAAGCCTGCGCCTGGCGGTGCCCGCCGCCCATCCGCTCGCGCGGGGCGACTTCGTGGACGTCGCCGACCTGCACGGCCAGCGCTGGATCGCCGGGTCGGGCGGGGACCGGGTGATGGGCGTCTGGCCCGGCCTGGACGAGCGGCCCGAGATCGTCCACACCGCCCGCGACTGGCTGGCCAAGCTGCATCTCGTCGCCGCCGGCTGCGGCATCACCACCGTCCCGGCCGCGCTCGCGGCCACCGTTCCCACCGGGGTCCGGGTGCTGCCGGTCCGCGGCGGGCCGAGCGAACAGCGGCGCATCCTGCTGGCCCACCTCCCCCGGCCGCTGCCCGAACCCGCCGCCCGCCTCGCCGCCGCGCTCCGCGCCGCCGTGATCGACACGGACACGCCGCTGTAGGCCGGTGCGGGCTCAGCGGCTGGTGAAGTAGGCGCCCGGGGGCACGCCGGTGGCCTTGCGGAACACGGCGACGAAGGCGCTCGGGGTCGTGTAGCCGACGCGTCGGGCCGCGGTGGCGACCGGCAGCCCCTCAGCGAGCAGCGGCAGCGCCGCTCGCAGGCGTACCTGGGTGCGCCAGCGGCCGAAGGGCATGCCCGTCTCGGCCGTGAACAGGCGGGCGAGAGTGCGGGTGCTCGTGCCGGTGCGCCGGGCCCAGATGTCCAGCGTCGCGTCGTCGGCAGGGTTCTCGATCACGGCGCGGGCCACGTCGAGGGCGCGCGGGTCGCGGGGCATCGGCACCGCGATGGTGGTAACCGGCACCGGCGCGAGCTGGTCGAACAGGACACTCTCGGCCCGGCGGCGGGCGGCCGTGGGCGGCTCGGTGGCGGCCAGGTGGAGGATCAGCTCCCGCGCCAGGGGGCTGATCGCGACCACCGTCGGGGCGGTCCAGCCCGGCCCCCGCTCGGCGGCGAAGTAGGGGCAGCAGACGGTCGTGTGACGGTCGGCGTCCATGGCGTGCTCGACGCCCGCCGGGATCCACAGGGCACGGGCCGGCGGCAGCACCCACGTGCCGCCGGTCGAGGAGACGGTGAGGATGCCCGAGGAGGCCCAGGCCAGCTGGTGGCCGGTGTGCCAGTGCGTGTCGAAGCGGTGACGCGCCGAAGAGAACTCCGCGACCAGGATCGCTCCGTCGCCGCGCACGCGAAGCTGGCTGTTTCGCGATATCACCTGACCGCCTTGGTCGTTCCCGCCATCGTCGTCCGTCCCTAATCTGCACGAGCATGAACCTGATTCACAACCGGATCCGCGGCTCGGCCGGGTGGGCGAACTCCATGCGTACGGGCCTGTTCCCGGTGGTGCTCAAGGATGTCGATCTCGGCGACGACGTGCTGGAACTCGGCCCCGGCATGGGTGTGAAGACCCGTGAGCGAGGCGGCCGGCCTGACGGACGTACGCGTCACCCCGGCGTCCGGGCGCGTGCACTTCACCGCCCGCCGGCCCGCCTGAGCCCCTCCGGCGGGACGCGGTCGCGCCAGGGCACGGCCTCCTCCAGCCGGGCGGCGACGCGGAACAGCAGGTCTTCCCGCCCGTACGGGGCGACGAGCTGAACGCCGATCGGCAGGCCGTCGCGGCTCTGCGCGAGCGGCAGGCTGACCGCCGGCTGCCCGGAGATGTTGAACAGTGAGGTGAACGGGCCGTAGTCGAACTCGGTCCGCAGCCAGCTCTCCACCGTGTGGTCGGGGTCGTCGTAGCGGAGCGTGCCGTGCGGCGCCGGGAGACGCGCGAGCGTGGGAGTGACCAGCAGGTCGTACTCGGTGAAGAACGCGCCGACCGTCCGGGTGAGGCGGTTCTGCTCGTCCAGGCCCGCGATCAGGTCGAGCGCGCTCCGCTCCTCGGCCATCCGCAGGATCCGCCGGGAGACGGCCTCCATCCTCGCGGGGTCCGGCCGTCTCGGCGCCAGCAGCAACGGGGCGACGAGCGCCACCATCTGGGTCATGATCGTGCGCAGCACGGCGTCCCGGTCGACCTGCGGGCTCGCCTCCGCGACCGCGTGTCCCATCTCCTCCAGCAGCCGGCCGGTGCGTGCCGTCGCCTCGGCCACCTCCGGGTCGACCGGGACGCCCGGCCAGGCACGCGTGGTCACCGCCACGCGCAGCCGGGGCGGATCGGCCGCGAGCTCCTCCTCGTACGGGCGGGGCGGAGGCGGCGCGGTGTACTTGTCGCCCGCCGCCGGGCCCCGGATCGCGTCGAGGTAGCGGGCGGCGTCGCGGACGGTCCGCGTCAGCCCCGACTCGACCGCCATGCCGAATCCCGGCTCGCCCAGGTCCGGCCCGCACGGCGTCCGGCCACGGCTCGGCTTGAGGCCCACCAGCCCGCAGCACGAGGCGGGCAACCGGACTGAGCCGGCACCGTCGTTGGCGTGCGCCACCGGCACCGCCCCGGCGGCGACCAGCGCGGCGGCCCCGCCGCTCGACCCGCCCACGCCACGGTCCGGCCGCCAGGGGTTCCGCGTGGGGCCGTACCGCAGCGACTCGGTGGCGAAGCTGACCACCAGCTCGGGAACCGTGGTGAGGCCCAGCGTGACCAGCCCGGCGGCGCGGACGCGTCTCATGAGGTCGGTGTCGTGCCGCGGGGTCACTCCCGGGATCGCCCGGCTGCCCAGGAAGAACGGCACGCCCTCGGCCATCGGCCCGCTGTCCTTGATCAGGAACGGCACTCCCGCGAGCGGCCCGTCGTCCGCGTGGTCGAGCGCCGGGTCGAAGATCGGCAGGGCCAGCCCGTTGACCCGCTCGTTCGCCGCCTCCAGCGCGCGCCGGGCGGCGTCCTCCACCTCCGCGGCGGTGACCTGCCCGGACGTGATCAGCCCCCGCAGCCCGACCGCGTCGTGGCTCGCGTACTCCCAGAGCTCCACAGGGCCACTCTACGAACGGCCGAATCGCGATACGGATCGGCATGGTGGCTTGTTCCCGTCATCGCCCTGGTCTCCTAGCGTCGTGATCATGACTTCGGGACGACGGACGCTGACGTTGCTGGTGGGAACCCACGTCGTCGACGACCTGTACCAGGGCGCGGTGCCGGCGCTGCTGCCCTTCCTGGTGGCCGAGCGGCACTACGGCTACGCGCAGGCGACCGGAATCACGCTCGCCGCGACCTTCCTGTCGAGCATCCTGCAGCCGGGGTTCGGCGTGCTGACCGACCGGCGCCGCGCGCCCTGGCTGGTCGGGGCCGGGCTGCTGACCGCGGGCGTCGGCATCGGGCTGTGCGGGCTGGGCGGCGGCTACTGGACGACCTGGTTCGCGGTGGCGCTGTCCGGAGTCGGGGTCGCGGCCTACCATCCGGAGGCCGCGCGGGCGGCGCGGCAGGCGGCGGGGGCCTCGGCCCAGGGCATGAGTGTTTTCGCGGTGGGCGGCAACGCGGGCATCGCGGTCGCGCCGCTGATCGCCGCCCCGATCCTGGGGGCGACGGGCCTGGCCGGCACTCCCCTGCTCGCCCTCCCGGCCGTGGTGACCGCCCTGGTCCTCGCGGCGGCCTGGCGCAGCCGCGAACCCGCGCCCGCCCGCGGACGCGCCGCCGGTGACGCGGCGACCGACGACTGGCGCGCGTTCGGCTGGCTGACGGTGGTCGTCATGTGCCGGTCGGTCGCCTACTTCGGGATCTCCTCGTTCCTTGCACTCCTGCTGATCCACCGGTTCGGCCTGTCGAAGGGCGCGGCGTCGGCCGCCCTCACGGTCTTCACCGGGACGGGTGCGGTCGGCACGGTGCTCGGCGGGCGGCTCGCGGACCGGGCCGGGCGGCTCAGGGCCGTGCGCACCGGCTACGTCCTGACCGTTCCGGGCCTGCTCGGCCTGCTGTTCGCCCCGGATCCGGCGGTCGCGTTCGCCGCCGCGTTCGTGCTGGGCCTCGGCCTGTACGTGCCGTTCGCCGTGCACACCACGCTCGGCCAGGAGTACCTGCCCGGCCGGATCGGCACGGCCAGCGGCGTGACCCTGGGCCTCGCGGTGTCCGTGGGCGGGATGGTCGCACCGCTGCTGGGCCTGGTCGCCGACGCGTACGGCATCCGCACGGCGCTGGCCCTCCTGCTCGTGCTCCCGCTCATCGCCCTGGCGGTGTCCACCCGCCTGCCGGAGACGCGGGTCGCGGTGGCGAGGGCATGACGCGCGCTACTGGAGGGTCTGGCCGCGGCCGATGAGGTCCAGGACGGCGTCCCGGGTCTCGCGGAAGACGGCGACGGTCTCGGCCGCGGCCGCGGCGATGACCGCCTCACCAGGTCCGACGGAGGGTTCGAGCAGCTGGGCCACGGTGTCGGCGAGGACCTCGTAAGGGTCGTCGACGTGCAGCGGTGCGGTGGCCGGGTCGGACATCGCCGTGCCGAACCCGGTGAGCACGGCGTGCAGGGCGTACGCCTGGCCGGCCAGGGGGCGGTCATCGCGGATCAGGCCGTGCCGGCGAAGGATCGGCATGACGGCGTCGCACAGCGCGCTGGGCCTGGTGCGGGCGAACAGCTCCCGGTCGCCCGCCTGCGGCGTGAGCGTCCGCAGCTCTCCGTCGTTCAGGCGGGGCGCCAGCGAGAGGCCCCGCCCGGTACGGATCAGCAGCGGGGCCAGGCGGCGCGGCAACACGGCGGCGGGGTCGGCGCTGATGCGGGAGATCACCTCGTCCAGGAAGGTCAGCAGCTCGCGGGCGAAGAGCCCCAGGATGAGGTTCTCCTTGGCCGGCCAGTAGAGGTAGACGGTGCCCTTGCCGACCCCTGCCGCCCGGGCGATCTCGCCGACGGTGACCTTGCGGACGCCGTGGTCGAGCACCAGCTCCCGCGCGCTGTCCAGGATGCGGGCGGCCTTGCGCGAGTGGTGTTCGATCAGCTGACTCACCGGGACTGTCCTCTTCCTTCGTACGCGGGACCGATCAGACGGCGGCGACGTCGAACTGCTTGTTCCGCATGGCGGGGCCGTTCACCATCCTGCCAATGGTCGGCCCCAGGGCCGGCATTCGCATGAGGCGGAGCATCGCGGTCCGCACGAGCTTCTCCCTGCGATCGTGGGGCGTGAAGAGCCTGCGCATGGCCAGTGCGCCTTGCTGCTCGGTGTGGATGAACGGCCGCATCCGGGACTCCCACGCCCGGAGCGCGCCGGGCAGGTCGCCTGGGTGCCGCCGCAGCATGGTGCCCAGCAGCTCGGCCCCGGCGATGCCGCTGGAGGCGCCCATGCCCGCGTACAGGGTCACGCACCAGGCGGCGTCGCCGATCAGGACGACCCGGCCGCGGTGCCAGCTGGGCGTCCTGACCTGCTGCACCGAGTCGAACAGGTGATCCGGGGCCTGCGCGAACCGGGTGAACAGGTGCTCCAGCAGGGGCCCCGGTGGCTCCGGGCCGAACGCGGCGCGGATGGACTCGATCGGCGGACGGGTGAACTCCGCGTCGATGTCGTCGGTGCGGTAGGAGAACAGCAGGCTCGGGGCATGGTCGTGGAAGGGGAAGGTCCATGCCGAGCGGCCCGGCTCGGCCAGAACCAGGCCCTCATGCGGTCCGAAGCCCTCGATCGGCGCGTCGAGAGCGGTGACGCCGATCATGTAGTTGAGCGGACGCAGGTACTCCCCGGGGCCGAAGGCCAGCTCGCGTACGGTCGAGCGCAGGCCGTCGGCGCCCACCACCAGGTCGAAGCGCTCGGTGACCGTGGCGCCCGAGACGGTGTCGTGCAGCGTGACCTCCGCCGCCGAGTCGTCCTGGACGATGCGGGTGGGCACGGTCGAGTAGCGGATCTCCACATCGGCCGGCAGCGCGGAGAACAGTCCCTGCTCCACGTCACCGCGCAGCAACTGCCGGGGCCGGCCGGGCAGGGCGGCCGGGTTGATGCCGGGAGTGCGGCGCCCGGCCCGGTTCACCTCGTGGTTGACGAGCCGCGGGTGGCCGCGGTCGCCGATCGTGTCCAGCACGCCCAGCCGCCGCGCGGAGGCGACGCCGGTGCCGAACAACATGATGAAGTACCCACTCGAGCGGCGGGCGGCGGCCTTCTCCACCAACACCGGCTGCCAGCCCACCTGCCGTAGCCGCAACGCGGTGGCGATGCCCGCGATCCCGAGCCCGACCACCAGCGCGCGGCCATGCCCGACCGTGTCCGTCATGACGACCCCCTCCTGCCGTGTCGGCTCACGGTACCAACTGACCAAAATGGTCCTGTTGGTCAGTCGCGGTCGTACGGACCGGTCACGTCGATCGTGGCGACGCGTTCAGGAGGTGGTCAGCGACTCCACCGCGCGGACGACCTGGTCGGTCTCGGCGAGGGTGGGCAGTACGACGTCGGCGCCGGCGCCGCGCAGCTCGGCCTGGGTGGCGTTGCCGGTGGCGACGGCGATCGTACGGGCGCGGGCGATCTGGGCGGCGCGCACGTCGTTCGCGGAGTCGGCGATGAGCACGGTCGCGGACTCCGCGATCGGGGCGCCGTACTTCTCGGCGGTACGGGTGCGGGCCAGCTCGACCAGCGCGGCCTTGGGATAGGTCTCCGAGCCGTACCCGCCGACCTTGAAGTCGAGGTGCTTGTCCAGCCCGAGCGCGGTCAGCTTGGCGATGGCGTTCGGCTCGATCGAGCCGGTCAGGACGGACTGGACGACGTCGCGCTGGCGAGCCACCGCGGCGAGGGCCTCGCGGGCGCCCGGCAGCACCCGGCCGTCCTTGCGGATGGACTTGCGGCGGGCGGTGAACGCCTCGCCCAGCGCCGCCATGAACCGCCCGAGGTGGTCCTCGGTGGTCACGACGTCGTTGAACGCCAGCGTCTCGAAGATGATCTCCGATTCGGTACGGCCCACGGTCGGCGCCAGGCGTACGAGCGGGCGCCCGGTCACCTGTTGGAAGGCCTCGGCGTACGCCTCCCGCGTCACCCGGCCGACGTCGACGAGCGTGTGATCGACGTTCCACAGCACGAGACGGGGCATGACGGACTCCTGCGGTGAATCGGGGCGAAGGTCAATCGTCGTGGTAACGCCACTGTGTGCGCAAACCCGCTGTTCAACCGGGGGGGGAGCAGCGCCATCGTCGTGGCCGCTCACGCCACCCCACCCACGATCAAGGCGCACAGCGTCGCGCGGCCTGATGGCGGGCGCGCCGTCCGGATAACGCTCGAACCGGGCCGAGCTCCGGCGAGGCCACGCGCCGAAAAGTGCCATGCCCGCCGCCATTTCACGCACCAATGAAGTTTTCCCGGGACCGCCGCGATAACTCGGGGTACTCTGATTCGCACCGATAGTTGCGGATGCCTCGCGCGAGCCTCTCCGATCGCCTCAACGAAATCATCGGTCCGGTTCCCGCCATGCGGCACGCAGGGTGACAGCAAGAGATACGGGCGAGGAGAGAAGGGAGAGCAATGACCCCTGAACCACATCGCGAGCCTGAAGCGTCGCTTTGGAGCCACGCCGAGACCGAGGACGGCCGGATTCGCGTCACTGTCGAAGAAAACGGCCTTGTGAACGCCATATCCATAGCTCCCCGAGCGATGAGAAACGGATCCGAGGAGCTCGCCGAGCTGGTTCTGGCGACCGTGCGTGAGGCGCAGACGTCCTGGTTCCGGGAGAAACTCGCCAAGGGGCCCGGCGCAGGCCCCGGTCAGGACAGGCACCGAAAGGATCTGGCAGAGGTCGAAGCCACCTTCGAACGGCGCATGGAGGAGCTCCGCCAGATGATGGCCGAACTCCATAGCCATGAGAGCTGAATCTCTATCACAACAGAAGGGCACCAAGAAGTGAAATACAATTCAACATCACTAATAGAGGCAGCAGACGGAGTCAACGCGGCACTAGATCACTATTACCAAGCTACAAATTACCTCGATATAGGCGTGGACATGGGAGAAGGAGCAGAGAACCCCGACGGCTACTATGCCCTACTCGGCGACAAGTGCGAATCGTATGAGCAAAACATGGCAAGCACACTGAACGCCCCGTTCAGCACTATGAAGCAAAAACAATCCTATGCCATGCAATCAACGGTCGTAGAGATGAAATACGTCGCCGCATGCCTCCGATACATGGCCAAAACCATCAAGAATGCCGAAGAAGCCAATATCGGCGATATCGAAACCGTCGCAAAACAACTAAAGAAGTGATGAGGACGATGACACAAGAACTGCCCGATGACATCCGCGACATTTTGAAGGAATGGACATCCAAGGGAGTGATGAAATTCCGGTGGCCAGCCGATGACACCGACGCGATCGCACTAGCCGCAGCAGCATGGGGAGGGATAGAGGGGACATCGCCCGCGCAAGCGGAAAAGCTTATTGGCGACCTGAAGGAGGCGGCCGACAACGGAAAACAGAGGTATGGCGTCAAAACCTTGAAGAAGGTCAATGAGGGGCCCGCGATCGATAGCTGCCTCGACTTTTGGAAAACCCCCGAACGAAATATCGACGAGATCAAGGCTTCACTCAAGAAGATCGGCATCGCCTTTAAAATTGTGGCATCCACCATTGCCGCATACCGAGGTCTGGCATACACGCGACTAATCCCACTCCAGCAAGACTTGGCCGAGAACGAAAAGTGGGCCTGGCTGGTGTCGGATTGGTTTTTCTCGGACAAAAACGCGGAGATCGACCGACGCGCCCGCGCCATGGTCACGGAGTTCGACCAAAAAATGCAGAAGACCTACGACTCAACAGTGGCGGGGAACTTCGCAGACTTCAACAAGGTCATGGGTCAGCTCACCGAGCTCTACTCAAAGATGATCGCTAGCGATGAATCTCTCGATGAGATGCAGAAGTTCATCACGTACGTCGGTTCATAACCGTTCCTTCTCACCTCACATACTCCGCCCCATACGATCTGGGGTGGACGACGACGCCGTGTGGGAGCCCCACCGCGACCGGCTACCACCACGGCATCGCCCTCGTCCACGTGTGTCGTGGTCAGCCCATGTGCGGGTAGCGGTGGTCGGTCGGCGGGACGAGCGTCTCCTTGATCGACCGGGTGCTGACCCACCGGGTCAGGTTGAAGATCGAGCCGGCCTTGTCGTTGGTGCCGCTGGCCCGCGCGCCGCCGAACGGCTGCTGCCCGACGACCGCGCCGGTGGGCTTGTCGTTGATGTAGAAGTTGCCGGCCGCGAAGCGGAGCTTGTCGCTGGCCTCCGCGATGGCCGCGCGGTCACGGGCGACGATCGAGCCGGTCAGGCCGTACGGCGCGGCGTTCTCCATCTGCGTCAGCATCGTGTCGTAGTCGCCGTCGTCGTAGACGTGCACGCCGAGGATGGGGCCGAAGTACTCCTTGGTGAAGATGTCGTCGGCCGGGTCGGAGCTCTCCAGCACGGTCGGCTGGACGAACCAGCCCTCGGAGTCGTCCACGCCGCCGCCGACGAGCACGTCGATGCCGTCGTGGGCCTTCGCGCGCTCGATCGCCTCGCGGTGCTTGGCGAACGCCCGGTCGTCGATGACCGCGCCCATGAACACCGACAGGTCCTCGGCGACGTTGCCCATCGTCAGCGACTCGACGGTGGCGAGCAGGTCGTCGCGCATGCCGTTCCACAGCGACCGCGGGACGTACGCGCGGGAGGCGGCCGAGCACTTCTGGCCCTGGTACTCGAAGGCGCCGCGGACCAGGATCGTGGCGAGGGCGGCAGGGTCGGCCGACGGGTGGGCGACGACGAAGTCCTTGCCGCCGGTCTCGCCGACCAGCCGCGGGTAGCTCCGGTAGTTCGCGATGTTCTCCCCGACCGTGCGCCACAGGTGCTGGAAGGTGCCGGTGGAGCCGGTGAAGTGGATGCCGGCCAGGTCGGGCTGGTGCAGCGCGACCTCGGAGACGGCCTGCCCGTTACCGGTCACCAGGTTGATCACACCGGGCGGGAGCCCGGCCTCCTCCAGCAGCCGCATGGTGAAGTGCGCCGCGAACGTCTGCGTCGGAGACGGCTTCCACACCACCACGTTGCCCATGAGCGCGACCGAGCACGGCAGGTTGCCGGCGATCGCGGTGAAGTTGAACGGCGTGATCGCGACGACGAAGCCTTCCAGCGGCCGGTACTCCAGCCGGTTCCACACGCCCGGGGAGGAGATCGGCTGCTGGTTGATCAGCTCGCGCGCGAACGAGACGTTGAAGCGGAAGAAGTCGATCAGCTCGCAGGCCGCGTCGATCTCGGCCTGCTGCACCGACTTGGACTGCCCCAGGATCGTGGCGGCGTTCAGCGTGGAACGCCATGGGCCGGACAGCAGTTCGGCGGCCCGCAGGAAGATCGCGGCCCGGTCGTCGAAGGACATCGCACGCCAGGCGGGCGCGGCGGCACGGGCGGCCTCGACGGCCGCGGTGACGTCGGCGGCGGTCGCCTCGTGCATGCGGCCGAGGACGTGCCGGTGATTGTGCGGCTCGACCGCGTCGATGGGCGTCCCACCGCCGAGCCGTCGCTCCCCGCCGATGGTCATGGGCAGGTCGATCCGCTCGCCGGACAGCTCCTTGATCTTGGCCTCGAGCGCGGTCCGGTCCTGACTACCGGGGGCGTACGTCTTGACCGGCTCGTTGACCGGGACCGGTACGTTCGTGACAGCATCCATGAAAACACTCCCCAGCATTCGACGACGTCGTCGTTCTGCATCGTAAGCACGGGTAGCCGTACCCGACAAAACGCTCGTCGATCCAGGTCAGATGTGCTGTGCGACGTCGGCCAGGCGTTCGATCACCGGAACGCCGAACTGGGCGAGCTCCGCGCGGGACTGCAGGCCGCCGGTGTAGAGCAGCGCGCGGGCCCCGACGTGCCGCGCCGCGGCCGCGTCGTCGATGCTGTCGCCGACCATGACGACGTCGGCGGCCTCGACGCCCAGCGCCGCCAGGTGCCGCACCATGAACTCCGCCTTCAGCCCGCCGCCTTCTTCGGGCCGCAGCCCGTCGACGCGCCGGAAGGCCAGGCCGAGACCCAGCCTGCGCACCGCCAGGGCGAGCCGGTCGTGGTGCCACATGGACAGCACCGACTGCGTGTGCCCGCCGTCGGCGAGCGCGTCGACGGTGCGTTGGGCGTCGGCGGCGAGCCGGCAGCGCTCCATCAGCCGGTGGTAGGAGTCGTGGAACGCGGCGTCGATCCGCTCCCACTCGCCGTCCTCGAGCGCCCGGCCGAGGATCCGCTCGTACGACGTCCAGATCGGCCGCGTGTAGGCCGCGCGGTAGCCGTCCAGCTCCAACGGCGGCAGGCCATAGCCGGCGAACACCTCGTTGGTGGCGGCGAGAATGGCGTCGCGGTCGTCGAAGAGCGTGCCGTTCCAGTCCCAGACGATATGCATGACGCCATGAGCTTAGACCGCGGCACGGACGAAAACCGTCCCGCGGCGGACGCGGGCCGTTCCCGGCCTCAGCGGCTCACGGCGGTCTCCCGCTCCACCCGCGACAGCTTCTCGGGGTTGCGCACGTGGTACAGACCGGTGACCTGGCCGTTCTCGACCCGCACCGTCAGCACGCCGTCGATCTCCCCGTTGAGCCGGACGAGCAGCCCCGGGCCGCCGTTGACCTGTACCGGCTCGACGGACCTTTCGGCATCACGCTGGTACCAGCCGTTGGCCAGCAGACGAGCCACCCTGCCGGCCCCCACGACGGGCCGCAGGAAGGCGTGTTTGACCCCGCCGCCGTCGCTCAGGGCGACGACGTCCGGTGCGAGGACGTCGACCAGCCGCTGCAGGTCGCCGGTCTGGACCGCTTGCTGGAAGGCCTGGAACACGACGCGGGTCTCGGCCGGGGAGACGGTGCCGCGCGGCCGGCGGGCCGCGACGTGGGCCCGTGCGCGGTGGGCGATCTGCCGTACGGTGGCGGGGGACTTGCCGACGGCTTCGGCGATCTCCTCGTAGTCCAGGTCGAACACCTCGCGCAGCACGAACACCGCCCGCTCGGTCGGCGCGAGCGTCTCCAGCACCAGCAGCATCGCCATCGACACGCTGTCGGCGAGTTCGACGTCATCGGCCACGTCGGGCGCGGTCAGCAACGGCTCGGGCAGCCACGGCCCGACATAGGACTCCTTACGCCGGCCGAGCGCCCGCAGCCGGTCCAGCGCCTGCCGGGTGACGATCCGCACCAGGTAGGCACGCTCATCCCGTACGGTGCCAAGCTCGACGCCCACCCACCGCAGCCACGTCTCCTGCAGGGCGTCCTCGGCGTCGGTGGCCGAACCCAGCATCTCGTACGCCACCGTGAACAACAGGTTGCGGTGGCGTACGAACGCCTCGGTGGCGGAGTCCACAGAGCTCATGGTCCGTTCGCTGCGCTCGCTCATGCCCGGCTCCCGCCTGTTCGCTCTCAGCACTGCCACACGCACAAGACGGCGGTCCGCGCCGTTTTGTGACACTCACGGCCGGTGGCTCACGTCACATGGGCGCGCTGTCACAGGGATCGGAGCGCCGGCGTCTCGTGTTCGTCAGCGTTCGATGTGAAGGAGATGATCGTGGCAGCACACAGTGCGGCCCGCGCGGCCAGGCCGCGCCCGCAGGCGGCCGGGGCGACGGCCGCGGACCCGAGACGGTGGCTGATCCTCGCCGTCATCGCCGCCGCCCAGCTCATGGTCGTCCTCGACCTGACCGTGATGAACCTCGCGCTGCCCTCGGCGCAGCACGCCCTGAAGTTCACGGCCGCCGACCGGCAGTGGGTCGTAACCGCGTACGCGCTGTCGTTCGGAAGCCTGCTGCTGTTCTGCGGGCGGCTGGCCGACCTGATCGGCCGCAAGGTGACCTTCATGACCGGGCTGGTCGGCTTCGCGGCCGCCTCCGCCGTCGGCGGCGCCGCGAACGGCTTCGCGATGCTGGTGACCGCGCGCGCCTGCCAGGGGCTCTTCGGCGCCCTGCTCGCGCCGTCCGCCCTGTCTCTGCTGGCCACGACCTTCAAGGACCCGAAGGAGCGGGCCAGGGCCTTCGGCGTCTACGGCGCGGTCGCGGCCGCCGGTGGGGGGCTGGGGCTGCTGCTGGGCGGCGCATTGACCTCCTACCTGTCCTGGCGCTGGTGCATGTACATCAACCTGGTCTTCGCGACGACCGCGATCGTCGGAGCCGCGCTGCTGGTGGGCCGGCAGGACAGGACGCCGGGCGGCCGGCTGGACATCCCGGGCGTGGTCTCGGTGTCCGGCGGGATGTTCTGCCTGGTCTACGGCTTCTCCAACGCCGCATCGCACAGCTGGCGCACACCGTCGACCTGGGGATTCCTCGCGGTCGGCGTCGCGCTGCTGATCGCCTTCGCGGTCTGGCAGGGGCGCACCGCGCACCCGCTGCTGCCGCCCCGCGTCGTGCTCGACCGCAACCGCGCCGGCGCCTACCTCACCGTCCTGATCAGCGGGGCCGCCACGTTCGGCATCTTCCTGTTCCTCGTCTACTACATGCAGGTGACCCTGGGGTACTCGGCCGTCGTCTCGGGCCTGGCCATGCTGCCGATGGTGGCGCTCAGCGGCACCATGGCCACCCTGGGCAACACCAAGCTGATGCCGCGGTTCGGCCCCCAGCCGATGGTCATCGCCGGCATGCTGCTCAACGCGGCCGGCATGATCTGGCTGACGAGGATCGGGGTGCATTCGGGCTACGCGTCCGCGCTGCTCGGACCGCTCATGGTGACCGGCGCCGGCATGGGCCTCATCTTCGGCATGGTGGCCGCCACGGGCACCTCCGGCGTGGCGCCGCACGACGCGGGGGTCGCCTCGGCGAGCATCAACACCGGCCAGCAGCTCGGCGGCTCGATCGGCACGGCGCTGCTCAACACCATCGCGGCCAGCGCCGCAACCGGCTACGTGACCGATCACTCACACGGGCTGCCGGCACCGCGGCTGATGCAGCTCGCGGCGGTCCACGGCTACACCACGGTGTTCTGGTGGTGCGCCGGCATCTTCGCGGTCGGCGCCGTCATCTGCGGCGCGCTGCTGCGCCCCGGCCCGCTGACCCGTCCCGGCGACGCCCCGTCCCCGAAGGCCGCGACGGCACGGTCGTGACACGCCGCCGAACCCCGGAAGGTCCCGGCGCCACCCCGGCGCCGGGCACCGGCGTGCGCTGGCACGGCGCGGTCACCGCTGCGCCTGTTCGTAGTACGCGCGGACGCGTGCCGCCCGCCCGGCGGAGTCGAGTTCGACGACGTCGAGCACGCGGTTGCCGTTCTCCCGGCGGTAGAGCAGCGCGTAGCCGCCCGGCGCGGACGATAGCGCCTCCTCGGTGAACGCCAGGTCCGGCGCGAGCTCCAGGCCGAGCGCGGAGTGCCGGCGCAGCTCGGCCTTGCCTCGCACCGGTCAGGACAGCAGGTGCGGGAGTTCCTCGTACGACGTCCAGATCGGCCGTGTATCGGCCGCGCGGTAGCCGTCCAGCACCAGCGGCGCCGGCCCGTAGCCGGCGAACACCTCGTTGGTGGCGGCGAGAATGGCGTCGCGGTCGTCGAAGAGCGTGCACGACGGCGCCGGTGCGAGATCGAGTGAGCCACGCGCCGTGCGGCGTGTGGCTCACTCGTGCGGGCGAGGCGGTCGCTCTGGCCGTCCGCCCGGTTGATCAGCCCGCGGGGTGGACGAACAGCAGGACCTCGCCGCCCACGCCGGCGACGGCGTCGTAGACGCGCCAGTCGCCCTTCACCTTGTCGGCCGGGATGCCCATGGGGTACGGCTGCTTGTCCCCCTCCTCGGCGGCGCTGGTGGGCTGCCAGCGGTATCCGATGTCGCCGATGTGCTTCCTCCTGGCCTCGGCGAGCACGTCGGCGACCGTGCGTCCCCTGACATTGCTCAGCCCCACCCCCTCACCGGGGGTGTCTCCGGGGCCGGTGTTGTAGTGCTCGCCCGGCCCCGGCATCCGGCCGAAGATGACCCGGACGAACGCCTTGTACGTCAACGGGATCTTGATGCCGACGCCGCACGTGTCGCTCCCGCAGTGCCCCGGGGCGGTGATCATCTTGACCCGGCCGCCTCCGTCGTCCTCCACGAAGAGCACTTCGCCCGCCTTCTTCGGCGAGGTGGGCGCCAGCTGGAGGTCGACGTTCAACCCGTGGGCGGCGAACTCTTCCTCGTACCGCGCCGGGTCGGCGACCGGGTCCTTCACCTTCACGGTGAGATACCTGCCCGTCCGGGTGAAGGAGAGCGCCGCCGCCTGCACGTTCGGCACCTTCGACGCCTTCGGCGGAGCGGGCACGACGGTGGCCTCGGGACGGCCGGAGCGGTGGGTCGACACCCCGACGACCGTGACCGCGACCGCGGCGACGGCCACGCCGCCGGCCACGGCCGGCCACAGTGGGCGCCGGGCGGTGCCGCGCGCGGCGGGAGCGGATCGCGGAGTCGCGACGATGGCGGCGATCGCCGCGTCCACACCGGCCTCGGACCGGTCCTCCAGCGCCGCGGGCTTCAGCGCGGCGACGACGCGGTCGGGAGTCATGAGCGGTTTCCTTCCACGAGGTCGAGACGGACGGCCGGCGAATGCGTTCGCTCCTGCAACGCGCGTGCGAGCCGTCGGCGGGCACGGTGAAGGCGGACGTAGTAGAGGGCCTTGGTGCACCGCAGTACGGTCGCGGCGCGTGCCGCGCTCAGCCCGTACCAGGCGCTCAGGATCAGGACTTCGGCGTCGGTCTCGGGCAGGGAGGCGAACGCGGCCAGCCCGGCCGCACGCTCGACCACCAGGTCACCGGTGTCCCAGGCCGCCGTGTCGCGTTCGTCGCTCAGCCGCTCGATGCGCTCGGCGATCGCCTCGCGCCGGTGGCCGGCGGCGAGCTGTTTGAGCCGATGGTTCCGCGCGACTCCCAGCAGCCACGGCAGCGGGTCGTCGGAGGGGATCTCCTCCAGCTTTCGCCATGCCGTGAGGAACGTCTCGTGCGCGATGTCCTCGGCGACGTCACGACGGCTGTGGACCAGCGCGTAGCCCAGCACCCTCGTGTGATAGCGCCGGTAGATGGTCGTGAAGGCCTCGGCGTCGTCGCCGGAGTCCTCGTCGTGGGCAACGCTCACGCCATCGCCCCCCTCTCCGTGCTCGGTCGGTCTGACACCGGGTAACCCCTTCCGGTGCCGCCTTTCTTGCACGAGAGTGCGGAGTTTCTTACGCCACCCGTCAGGAGAACAGGTGCGGCAGCTCCTGGGTGGCGTACCACAGCAGCTCGTGGCCGGCCGCGCCGTCGACGGTGAAGCGGGCGTCGTCGTCGCCGGCGTCGGCGGCGTCGCTCGCGGCGCGGGCCGCGCGTACGTCGGTCTCGGCCTCGGCGTCGTCCACGTGGCCGGAGACGATCCGCTCGAACGGGACCGGCTGGGTCACGCGCACCCGGGCGCGCTCCCCCGGATCGCCCAGGTCGCCCCCGGCGTGCACGACCGCCTCGTCGGGAACCTCGGCGGCGATCACGACGCGGCGGGACGGGGCCTCCGGGTCGGCGGCGAGCAGGCGGAGCGAGTCACGCGCGGCGTCCGACATCGCGGCGTACTCCAGCTCCTCCAGATCGGCCGAGGCATACCACTCGCGCAGGGCCGGTGTCACGGCATAGCCGGTCAGCGGCGCCGGCTCGAGCTTGCGATCCCGAAGGATTCCGGCGAGTCCGCTGAGCGTGGACGGAAGATAGACGCGCATGTCCCTGAAGAGTGTGCCAGTACCGGACAAGGACTACCCGAGCGACACCCCGAACAGCTCCTCCAGACGCGCGACGGTGGTCGCGGCGTCGGCGTGGTGGACGCCCACGATGCCGAGGCTTTCGGCGGCCCGGATGTTGTGCTCGATGTCGTCGATGAAGGCGCACTCCGGCGCCGGGAGGTCGAGCAGGTCGAGCGCGTGGTGGAAGATCTCCGGGTCGGGCTTGCGCAGCCCCACCTCACCGGAGATCACCACCTGGTCGAACAGCTCGTCGAACGACTCGCGCGGGTAGGTGTTGCCCCAGGAGTTGGACAGCAGGCAGGTGCGCACCCCGGCCGCCCGTGCCCGGCGCAGCGCCTCGTACATCTCCTCGACCGGCTCGAACGCGGCGAACATCCGCAGCAGCAGCCCCTCGGCCGCCACCGCCATGCCGCCGCGGGTGCGCAGCCGTTCGGCGAGCATCCGCTCGAACTCGGCCGGCGGCAGCGACCCGTCCTCCAGGCCGTGGACCGGATTGACCGCGCCGTCTCCGGCGTACGCCTGCGCGAACCACTCCCGCATCACCAGGCGGTAGCCCTCGTGGTCGATGTCGTCGGCCTCGATCCACTCCGCGATCGCGTCGCGCAGCGGCGTGGTCAGCACACCGCCCCAGTCGATGATCAATCCGCGTACGGTCACGGGCTCGATGGTAGGCACTTCGTCCGCCGGCGGCCGAACCGGGTTCACAGCCGGTGGCGTTCGGCGCGCCGGCGGCGCTGCTCGGTCGGGTCGGGCACCGGTGCCGACGTCACGAGGCGGCGCGTGTACTCCTCCTGCGAGTCGAACAGGACGTCGTCGCGCGCGCCCACCTCGACGAGCCGGCCCTGGTTCATGACCGCGACCCGGTCCGACACGCGGCCGACGACGGCGAGGTCGTGGGTGATGAACAGGCAGGCGAAGCCGAGGCGTTCCTGCAACTCCAGGAAGACCTCCAGCACGGCGGCCTGGACCGAGACGTCCAGCGCGCTGGTGGGTTCGTCGGCGATGACGAGCCGCGGATCGAGGGCGAGTGCCCGTGCGATGCCGACCCGCTGTCGCTGGCCGCCGGACAGCTCGTGCGGGTGGCGCAGGCGCAGTGCCGGGTCCAGCTCGACGCTCTTCAGCAGCGCGACCACGCGTTCCGTGCGGTCGCCGACGCCGTTGATGACGAGTGGCTCGGCCACGCAGTCGCCGACCGTCATCCGCGGGTCCAGCGAGGAGGCGGGGTCCTGGAAGACGATGCCGCAGTGGCGCCGCAGCCTGCGCAGGGCGCGGCCCCGCGCCTCGCCCAGCGACTCGCCGAGCAGGCGTACGGTGCCGGAGGCGGGCTTGACCAGGCCGATCGCGGCGCGGCCCACGGTGGACTTGCCCGATCCGGACTCCCCGACCAGCCCCAGCACCTCGCCCTCGGCGATGGTGAGCGTGACGTCGTCGACCGCGCGGACCCGGCTGCCGCCCTTGCCGCGGAACTCCACGACGAGGTTCTCCAGGGACAGCGCCGCCGTCTCCTTCTCCGGGGCCTCCCGATCGCGACGCTCGCCAGGGGCCAGGCGCGGCACGGCGGCCAGCAGGCGCTTGGTGTAGTCGGCCTCGGGCCGGGCGAACAGGTCGTCGACGGGCGCCTGCTCGACCACCTTGCCCTGGTACATGACGACGACCCGGTCGGCGATGTCGGCGACCACACCCATGTTGTGCGTGATCACCAGCATCGCCATGCCGAACTTCGTCCGCAGGTCGCGCAGCAGGTCGAGGATCTCGGCCTGGACGGTGACGTCGAGCGCGGTGGTGGCCTCGTCGGCGATGAGCACCTTCGGCTCGCAGGCGATCGCCATCGCGATGACGACGCGCTGGCGGAGGCCGCCGGACAGCTCGTGCGGGAACTGCCCGAGCCGGCGGCTCGCATCCCGGATGCCGACCATCTCCAGCAGCTCGACCGCCCGGTCGAGGGCCTGCTTGCGGGACAGGTCCGTGTGCAGGCGCAGCGCCTCGGCGACCTGCCAGCCGACGGTGAACGCCGGGTTCAGCGCGGTCATCGGCTCCTGGAACACCATGGCGACCTCGGCCCCGCGGACCGCCCGCAGGCGCGGCCCGTCGAGCGTCGTCACGTCCACGCCGCCGACCCGTACCGTCCCGCCGACCTTCGCGGTCGGCGGCAGCAGCCCCAGTGTGGACATCGAGGTGACGCTCTTGCCCGACCCGGACTCGCCGACGACGGCGACGATCTCTCCGGGCGCGACGGTGACGCTGACGCCGTCGACCGCGCGTACGGTCCGGTGTCCGCTGCCGAACGTGACGCTCAGGTCCTCGATCGCGAGTGTGGGCGGCTGGTCGCTCATCGCCCCTCCAGGCGTACCTCGAAGGAGTCGCGCAGGCCGTCGCCGATCGCGTTGAACGCGCACACGACGAGCACGATGGCGACACCGGCCGGAAAGATCAGCCACCAGTAGCCGTCGTAGGTGTAGGAGATGCCCTTGCTGAGCATCCCGCCCCAGTCGGTCTTGGGCGGCGGCACGCCGAGCCCCAGGAAGCTGACGTAGGCGATCAGCAGGATGGCGTCCGCCACCTGGAACGTCGCGTTGACCACCACGGTGCCGATGGCGTTCGGGATGATGTGCCGGAACACCGCGCGGCGGTGGCTGCCGCCCATCGCCTTCATCGCCTGCACGTAGTCGCGGCTGCGCAGCGACAGCGCCTCGGCGCGTACGAGCCGGGCCGGCACCAGCCACGACACGCACCCGATGATGAGGATCTGCACCCCCACCGTCGGCCGCAGGATCGTCGCGGTCACCAGCAGCAGGAACAGCGCCGGGATCGCGATGCCCGCGTCGACGACGCGCATCATCAGCGCGTCCAGCCAGCCGCCGGCGTAGCCGGAGATGGCGCCCCAGACCGTGCCGATCAGGGTGGCGAGCAGCCCGGCCGCCACCCCGATCTCCAGGGACGTCTGGCCCCCGATCATCAGACGTCCCAGCACGTCGTGGCCGACGTCGTCGGTGCCCAGCAGGTGTCCCCCGGTGCCGGGCGAGAGGTTGGCGGCGGACAGGTTCGTGTGCGTCTGGTCCGTGTGGTGGATCAGCGGGCCGAGGAAGCAGAACACCAGCAGCGCGGCCAGGATGACCAGCCCCGTGACGGCGAGCCGGTTGGCGAAGAACAGCGTTGCCATGCGCCGGTAGGACCCGGCGACCCGTACGGGCTGTGGTTCGGCGGCGACCGGTGCAGAAAGACTCATGAGTCCTCCTTCGTCGGAGGAGTGATCACCAGGACGCTGTGTTGGTCGATTCGCTCGCTCCGCTCGCTCATTTGATCGTTCCTCTCACCCGCGGGTCGATGAGCGCCTGGACGATGTCGGCGAGCAGCGACCCGATGACGGTGGCCAGCGCGATGACGAGCACCGCGCCGAGCAGGATCGGATAGTCGGAGGTCTGCGCGGCGTTCCAGAACAGCAGCCCCATGCCGGGGTAGTTGAACACCGACTCGATCACCAGCGCCCCGGAGAACAGCACCGGCAGGTAGTAGCCGAGCATCGCGACGATCGGCGTCAGGGAGTTGCGCATGATGTGCAGCCACACGACGCGCCGCTCCGAGGCGCCCTTGGCGCGCGCGGTCCGTACGTAGTCCTCGGCGAGGTTGTCCAGCACGGCCGAGCGCATGTACCGGCTGAACGCCGCGATCGTGGCGATCGCCCCGGCGAGCACGGGCAGGATCAGCGCCCGCGAGTCGGCGAACAGGCCGGCGATCGACTGTGTCTGCGGCGCCTGCGGCGGCAGCAGTTGCGTCTTCTGGGTGAAGACGATGACCAGGACCAGCGCGAGGAAGAACACCGGGGTGGCGTAGCCGACGAACACCACGGTGGTGACGGCGTAGTCGGCCAGGCCCTTGCGGCGCCGCGCCTGCCACACGCCCAGCGGGATCGCCACCGCGAGTGCGACCAGCGTGGACAGGCCGGTGAGCACGAGCGTCTTGGGGATCCGCTGGCCGATCAGCGAGGCGACGGACTGGTTGAGCGTGTACGACTCGCCCAGGTCGCCGTGGAACAGCTCATTGAGGTAGGCCCAGTACTGCTGGACCAGCGACTTGTCGAAGCCGTGCTCGCGGTTGAACTCCGCGATCGCCTGGGGGCTGGCCTTCGGGCCGAGAATGCCGTGGGCCGGGCCGCCCGGCACCGAGTGCAGCAACAGGAAGACGATCACGGTCACGAAGAAGATGACCACGACCGCCTGCCCGATCCGCTTGAGCAGGAAGCGCGTCAACGGGATGCCTCCGCCAGGGGGTGGAAGGTCCGGGACGGCGGTCCGCCACCGCCCCGGACCGGTCTCATTTGGCCAGGTACCAGCGCTGCGGCTGCATGAAGACGAGCGGGTCCTGTACCACGCCGCGCAGGTTGTTCTTGATCGCGGACACCTGGTAGGCCGGGTTCGGCATCCAGATGACCGGCAGGTTCTTGGTCACGTACGCGTCGTATTTCTGCATCGCGGCCGGGTCCGACGAGCTGGTCGACTTCTTGATCAGGTCGTCGGCCGTCGGGTCCACGTAGCTGCCGAGGTTCGAGCTGCCGGTGCTGCTGAAGATCTGCTCACCGCTCGGGTACGCCGGGAAGTACCAGCTGCCCGCCGTGCCGAAGAAGGAGAGCTGCCAGGAGCAGGACGGCTGGCTCGGCTTGCACTGCGCGGTGTGGTCGAGCACCGAGTTCAGCGGCTCCGACTTGATTGACAGCTTGATGCCGATCTTCGACAGGGAGGACTGGACCTCCTGCATCATGTTGTCGGTCTCGGTGCTGCCGCTCTGGCTGTCGATGGTGAGCTTCAGCTGCGTGCCCGCCTTGACGCCGTCGCCGCACTGGTTCGCGCCGGAGCCCGCCTGGGTGCAGGCGGCCACGCCGTTCTGGATCGTCCAGCCGTGCGAGGTCAGTAGCGCCTTGGCCTTGTTCAGGTCGAACGGGTACGGGTTGGTCCGCTGCTCCGGCGCCAGATACTTCGACACCGGCGTCTGCGGCACCGGGCCGTAACCGGGCGCGGCCTGGTTGTGCCAGATGACCCGCGAGATCGTCGTCTGGTCGATCGACATCTGCACGGCCTGGCGGATGTACAGCTGCTTGAACACCGCGCTCATGGCCGGGTTGTTGAAGTTGTACGGGATGTAGGTGACGGCCCAGCCGTTCCAGGGCTTCACCTGGTAACCGAGGTTCTCGATCGACTTCTGCTGGCTGGTCGCCAGCGCCGGCATGTAGCCGTAGTCGACGCCACCCGACCGCAGGACGTTCAGCTCCGCGTCCGCGGAGGTGAACGGCTTGAACGTCACGGTGTCCAGGTGAGCCGTGTCCGGTCCGGTGTACTTGGGGTTCTTGGCGAGCGTGACCTGGCCGGTGGTGGTGAACTCCTTCACCGTGAACGGGCCGTTCGCCACCTTCCACAGCGGGTTGCTCGCGTACTCCGACAGCTTGCCCGCCTCGCCGGTCAGGTACTTGAAGACCTTCTTGGCGCCGTCGGTGGTGCGGTCGTAGTCGCCGACCTTGCCGCCCGAACTCTCCACGTCCCAGGC
This sequence comes from Actinoallomurus iriomotensis, assembly GCF_030269445.1. Classification (GTDB taxonomy): domain Bacteria; phylum Actinomycetota; class Actinomycetes; order Streptosporangiales; family Streptosporangiaceae; genus Actinoallomurus; species Actinoallomurus iriomotensis. The sequence continues at coordinate 515,490 of NZ_BSTJ01000006.1, read as the reverse complement.
CGACTGCGGGATCGGCGTGACGTAGGTCAGCTGGTTCGCGGTGAACCAGTCCGGGTTGTAGGCCTTGGTGAGGTGGAGCTTGAACTCCGTGTCGCTGACCGTCTCGAACTTGGCGACGTTGTCGGGGATGTCGCCGGCGCTGTAGTTGCCCCACTGCGACTTGTTGGCCTTGACCAGGTTGAACCAGAACTCCACGTCGCGGCTGGTGACCTTCTGGCCGTTCGCCCACGTCAGCGTGTTCAACTTGATGTCGACCGTCTTGCCGCCGTTCGAGTAGACCGGCGCCTTGGCGGCGCTCGCCTTCTCGTCCATCGCCACGGTGCCGCTGTAGCCGTCGTAGGCGTACAGCGGCAGGAAGACCTCCTGCCGGATGGCGCCGTTGAACGAGGCCAGGTGGCCGGGCGTGCCGATCGGGAAGATCCAGTTCGGCGTGGCGTTCGGAGGCATCGCGAAGGTGACCGACCCGCCCTGCTGGGGGGTGCCACCGCTCGCGGACGATCCTCCACCACCGGAGGAACAGCCGGCGGCCAGCAGGGCCGCGGCTGCGCCGAACACCGCCAGCGTCAGGGGTCTCTTCATCGGTGCTCCATGGGGGACTTCCACCGTTTTCGGCGGGATGTTGGCGGCGACGATACATGCCCGTATCGAACGAAGACAAGCCTCGAACGAATTAAGTAGCGAGCCAGGATCCGGGAGAAAGCGCTGATTACAGCCGTGTTACGGCGTACGGGCGGTGGACTCCCTCCCGACTGCTTGCTATCGTCCAGCCAAGTTTCCGCTTCAATCTCCATCTTCGAACTAAGCTCTGGACTTAGTTCGCTCGGGCCCGGTCGCTAGGGTTGCCGCCGCAACCGTGATCACTGCAGTGAAGGAGCCACCATGTCGGCCGCGCAGATCATGGGGCTGGTGGCGTCCGGCCAGGCCACGTCACGGGCGGACCTCTCGCGGCTGCTCGGCCTGGCGCCCTCGACCGTCTCCGCACACGTCCAGGAACTGCTCGACGCGGGCCTGCTGGAGGAGTCCGGCGAGGGCCGCTCGCGCGGCGGGCGGCGGCCCCGGCTGCTCAGCGTCCGCGCCGGCGACGGGGTCATCCTGGCCGCCGACCTCGGCGGTCACCACGCGAGGATCGCCGCGATGGACCGGGCCGGACGGCCGGAGGCCATCCAGGACCTGGAGATCGACGTGACGGCCGGCCCCGAACCCGTCCTCGCGCGGATCACCGACGCGCTCGCCGAGCTCGCGGCCGGACGTACGGTGCTCGGCATGGGCATCGGCCTGCCGGGCCCGGTCGACTCCGAGGGCGCGGTGGTCGGCTCCTCCCGGATGCACGGCTGGAACGGTTTCTCCGTACGGCGCCGGCTGGCCGAGTACTACCAGACGCCGCTCGTCGTGGACAACGACGCGAACCTCATGGCGATGGGCGAGGCGGTCGTGCGCGGCCCCGAGCTGCGCGACTTCGTGTTCGTCAAGGCCGGCACCGGGCTCGGCGCCGCGCTCGTCAACGACGGCCGCCTGCACCGTGGCGCCCGCGGCGTCGCCGGCGACGTCAGCCACAACCGCGTGCCGGCCGGCGGCGAGCGCCCCTGCAACTGCGGCAACTTCGGCTGCCTGGAGACGATCGCCAGCGGGGCCGCGATCGTCGCCGCCCTCCGTGCTCAAGGCGTCGACCTCGCGACCACCGCCGACCTCGTACGGCTGGCGCGCGACGGCAACCCGACCGTCAACACGACGCTGCGCTTCGCCGGCCGGCAGCTCGGCGAGGTCCTCGTCACCATCGTCAACTTCTTCAACCCGCAGGCGGTGGTCCTCAGCGGCGCGCTGGCCACCTGCGACCTGTTCGTCGCCGCCGCGCGCGGCGCCCTGTACGAACGCTGCCTGCCGCTCACCACCCAGGAACTCCAGATCGGAGAGAGCGTCGCCGGCCCCGACGCCGGCCTGCTCGGCATCGGCCGCCTCTTGATCGACCAGGGTCTGGCCGCCCCAGTGAGGAATCTCCCGTGACACCGCTGCGCATCGGCATCGCCGGAATCGCCATCGAGTCGAGCACCTTCTCCCCGCACCGCACCCGGCTGGCGGACTTCACCGTCACGCGGGGCGACGCCCTGCTCGCCCGCTACTCGTGGATGGGCGCGCCGTGGACCACCGGGGTCGAGTGGGTGCCGCTGCTGCACGCCGTGTCGCTGCCCGGGGGCGCGGTCGAACCCGAGGTGTACGACGCGCTCGAGGCCGAGATCGTGGAACGCGCCAAGGCGGCCGGCCCGCTCGACGGCCTGTTCTTCGACATCCACGGCGCGATGAGCGTCGTCGGCCGTACCGACGCCGAGGCCCGGCTGGCCGCCGTGATCCGCGAGGCCGTCGGCCCGGACACGCTGATCTCCGCCTCGATGGACCTGCACGGCAACGTGTCGCGCGAGCTCGCGTCGGCCGTCGACCTGATCACCTGCTACCGCATGGCCCCGCACGAGGACGCCTGGGAGTCGCGCGAACGCGCCGCGTACAACCTGGTCGAGCGGCTCCACGACGGCGGTCGGCCGCGGAAGGCGTGGGTGCAGGTCCCGGTGCTGCTGCCCGGGGAGAAGACCAGCACCCGCGTCGAGCCGGCCAAGAGCCTGTACGGCCGGATCCCGGCCGTGGAGGCGCTGCCGGGCGTGGTCGACGCGGCGATCTGGGTCGGCTACGCCTGGGCCGACGAGCCCCGGTGCCGCGCCGCCGTGGTCGTGACCGGCGACGACGAGGAGGTCATCGCCGCGCAGGCACGCGAGCTGGCCGAGGCGTACTGGCACGCCCGCGACGACTTCGCGTTCGTGGCGCCGACCGGCACGTTCGACGAGTGCCTGGCGACCGCGCTCGCCAGTGACGCCCGGCCGTTCCTGATCAGCGACTCCGGCGACAACCCGACCGCCGGCGGCGCCGGCGACGTGTCCTGGACGCTGAGCCGGCTGCTCGTCGTGGAGGAACTGCGCCTGGGCAAGGCCAGCGCGATCTACGCGAGCATCGTCGACCCCGAGGCGGTCGCGACGGCGTTCGCCGCCGGCGAGGGCGCCGAGGTGATGGTCCGCGCGGGCGGCCGGATCGACGCGGGCCCCTCCGGACCGGTCGCCATCGCGGGCATGGTGCACTCCCTGCTGCCGGGCGACCCGGTCGGCGGTGACATCGCGGTGATCAGGACCGGCGGGCTGCACGTCATCCTGACCAGCCGGCGCAAGCCGTACCACGAGATCTGCGACTTCACCGCCCTCGGCCTGTCTCCGGCCGACACCGACCTGGTCATCGTCAAGATCGGCTACCTGGAGCCGGAGCTGTACGACCTCGCGGCGGACTGGCTGCTCGCGCTCACCCCGGGCGGCGTCGACCAGGACCTGCTGCGGCTCGGGCACCACGGCGTACGGCGGCCGCTCTTCCCGTTCGATCCCGACATGGCCGACCCGGACCTGACGCCCGAACTTCTGTGACACTCATGACCCGAGAGGAACCCATGCGCTACGAGATCTGCCTGGAGTCCGCCGACGACGTCGCCGCCGCAGCGGAGGCCGGCGCCGACCGGGTGGAGCTCTGCGCCGCCCTGTTCGAGGGCGGGATCACCCCGAGCCAGGGCATGATCGAGCAGGCCGTGGCCGCCGCCGCGGGCCGGCTCCGCGTCCACGTCATCATCCGGCCGCGCGGCGGGGACTTCATCTACGGCCCCGCCGAGGTCGAGGTGATGCTCCGCGACATCGCGGCGGCCAAGGCGGCCGGCGTCGACGGCGTGGTCATCGGCGCACTGACCGAGGACGCCGAGATCGACACGGAGCTGTGCGCGCGCCTCGTCGCGGCGGCCCGGCCGCTCAGCGTGACCTTCCACCGGGCGTTCGACGTGACCCGTGATCCGGAGAAGGCGTTCGAGGACGTCGTCGCGCTGGGCGTCGACCGGCTGCTGACCTCCGGCGCGGCACCGAGCGCCCTGGAGGGCGCCGACCTGATCGCCCGGCTGGTGGAGAAGGCCGCGGACCGGATCATCGTCATGCCGGCGGGCGGCATCAACGAGCGCACGGCCGCCCGCGTGGCCGAGCAGACCGGCGCGCGGGAGCTCCACTTCACCGCGAACGAGACGGTACGGTCGCGCAGCCGCTTCCAGGCGGCCGGCATCTACATGGGCGGCGCGCTGTACCCGCCGGAGACCACCCGCGCGGTGACCACCCCGGCCCGCGTCCGCTCCATCATCGACGCGGCGGCGGCTCGCTAGAGCCGCCGCCGCGCCGGTCAGCGACCGGTGCGCGGATCGGTGACCACTCGGTCGCCGGAGTCGCGCATGCCCAGGCGGCGTGCCTTGGCGTGGAGGACCTCGGGGCTGTTCTCGCGGGCGATGTCCTCCTGCAACGCCTGCTTGCGCTCCACGAGCCGCTGGTTCTCCTGCTGCAACTCGCTGCGCGTGAACGACTGCTGGGCGAGCACGGTGTTCAGCAGGAGGAGGCTGACCAGCGCGCCGCCGAGCAGGCCCACGACCAGCAGGGCGAACGGCGCCCGCGGCGCGGTGGGCGCGTGACGTCCGGCGGTGGGGGCCGGACGTCGCGCGGGCGCCTGGACCGTGCGCGCCGCCGCCCGGCGCGTGACCGCCGTGCCGGTGCCGGCGGCCCGCTTACGGGCGGTGCCGGTGGGCGTCGTGGTGAGCCGTACCGGGTGGGACGGCGGGACCGTGCGGCGTCGCGTGGTCCGCGGCTCGGTGCCGGTGGCCTCGTCCTCCCGGGTACGGATCGCCGCCGACGACGTCATGGCCTTCATCACTTCCCCCTGCGTTCGCTCCGCTCTTCCGCGGGTCGGCACTACCGGCGCTCTCACGCCGGCGCGGTCGAGGACCCGCCGCGGTGCCGGCGAGCCCCGACCGAGGAGAGATGCGGCACCGCGTCCGCCGTTACCCCCGATCCAGGGGCATATACCTAGAACCACGCATAAAAGACCCACTTCGCTCATGACCGGCGATAATGCACGGAGCGTAACGGCGCCGTCGGACCACGCGCCATCGAATTTCCGCGGTCACACGCCCCCGATGCCGCCATCAACCGCAGGAAGCCTCTATCCGGGAACACCGACCGGGAGCACGGCGCGAAGGCACGCGCCGGATTCGTTCTCCGGCCTCGCGGCGACCGACAGCGAGCCGCGGTGGACCACGGCGATGTCGCGGGCGATCGCCAGCCCGAGGCCGGAACCGCCCCGGTCGCGGTCGCGGGCCTCGTCGAGACGGGTGAAGCGGTCGAAGACGACCTCGTGGTGTTCGGCCGGGATGCCGGGGCCGTCGTCGACGACCTCCAGAACCGCACGGGAGCCGTCCTCGGCCAGGCGGACCGTGACGGCGGTCGCCGCGTGCCGTACGGCGTTGTCCACCAGGTTGGCCACCAGCCGCCTCAGCTGGTCGCCGGACCCGCGGACGAGCACGTCGGGGGCGATGTCCAGCGTCACCGTGACGTCCGGCCGCGGCCGGGTTCGCGCCGCCTCCTCGGCGGCCACCTGACCGAGGTCGACCTCCTGCTCGCGCGGGGGTTCGCCCGCGTCGAGGCGGGCGAGCAGGAGCAGGTCGTCGGTCAGCGACTGGATCCGTTCGACGTCGGTCAGCGCCTGGGCGGCCAGCGTGGGAGCCTCGACCCGGTGGGCGGTCAGCTCCAGCCGGGCGCGGAGCACCGCCAGCGGGCTGCGCAGCTCGTGCGCGGCGTCCGCGACGAACCGCTTGTGCTGTTCGACGGCGGTCCGCAGCCGGTCCAACGTGGCGTTCACCGTACGGGCCAGCGCCGCGATCTCGTCACGGGTGCCGGGTTCGGGGACCCGCTGGTGCAGGTCGTGGGCGGTGATGTCGGCCATCTTCGCGCGGATCGCCGAGACCGGCCGCAGCGCGCGGCTCACCGCGAGCCAGGTCAGCAGCGCGACGAGCAGGAGCAGCGCCGGCACCCCGGGCAGCAGCAGATGCCACAGCGTCGTGATCGCCTGCCGGGTCGGCGCGAGCGAGGACCGGCCCTGGATCATCACCGTGCCTCCCTTGGTGGCCACCCGCTCCCCCGCGACGACGTAGGCGGATCCGGTCTTCCAGCTCGGTCCCGCCTCCGTTTTGCTGATCACCTGGACGTCGGTGCTGCCGGTGCCGCCGCTGCTGTCATCGAGCGCGTGCGGTGAGGACAGGCTGGGCCCGATCCGTACGGCGGTGGCCACGGCCTTGGCCTTCGCGGTCGCCTCGGCGCGGGCGCTCTCCTCCAGGGAGTGCCGCAGGGCCAGGAGCAGGACGGCCGAGGCCAGGCCCAGCGCCACGGCGACGGTCAGCACCGCCGCCGCGGTCGCGCGCAGCCGTACGCCGCCCAGCGGGCGGGTCCATCGCGGACGTCGCATCTGTCATGCCTCCAGCCGGTAGCCCGCGCCGCGCACGGTGACGAGAGTGGTGCGCCCGAACGGCTTGTCGATCTTGCGCCGCAGGGCACTGACGTAGACCTCGATGATGTTGGAGTCGCCGTCGTAGGCGAAGTCCCAGGCCATCGACAGCAGTTCGGTCTTGGAGACCACCTCGCCGGCCCGGCGCGCCAGACCGTGCAGGACGGCGAACTCCTTCGGCGTCAGCGCGATCGATACGTCGCCCCGGCGGCAGCGCAGCCCCGCCGGGTCGACCTGGAGATCCCCCACCGTGAGCACGGCCGGACGCTCGCGCGCCCCGCGCCGGAGCAGCGCCCGCAGCCGGGCGAGCAGGACCACGTACGCGAACGGCTTGCCCAGGAAGTCGTCCGCGCCGTTGTCGAGCGCCTGCGCCTCGTCCTGCGCGGTGTCCTTGGCGGTCAGCATGAGGATCGGCGTCCAGATCCCGGCCTCGCGCAGCCGGGCGCAGACCGCGTCGCCGTCCAGCCGCGGCAGCATCACGTCCAGGACGATCACGTCGTACGGGTTCTCGGTCGCCAGCCACAATCCCTCCTGGCCGTCATGGGCGAGATCGACCGCGAACCCCTCACCGGCCAGACCGTCCTTCAGCAGTTCGGCGAGACGCCGCTCGTCCTCCACCACGAGAATCCGCACCGGCCCAGCGTGACGAGCCGTACCTAAAGCCACCATGAAGACGGTGCTGACGGACAGTGCCTGCTCGACTCCCACGCGGTGCCGCCCGGTCTCAGCCCGGTGGAGTCGGGACCGCCTAGACTCCCGCCGTTATGGGGTTGATTTTCAACGCTGTCGCCGGCGAACTCCCGCTGGTGCGACGAGTGTGGTCGGCAAGCTGTGACGCCGCGACCGGTTTCACCTCGGCGGCCAAAGGCTCCTCCATGATCGCGTTTGCGCGGACCGGTGACAGGTTGACGGTGCACCTGCGCGGACCGGAGACCAGGGCCACTCAACTGATCTGTCCGGAGGGCTGGGAGTTTTTCGGTGTCGAGCTGCGGCTCGGTGCCTATCTGCCCCTGTTCCCGCCTTCCGGCCTGGCTGACCTGAACGATGCTCTGTTGCCGACCCTGTCAGGCGACCGGATCTTGCTGGACAACCGAGACTGGGAGATGCCGACCGAGCAGAACGTCGACGTCTTCGTCGACAGACTCGTGCGAGCAGGTTTGTTGATCTTCGATCCACTCGTCGACGAGATCCGTCACGGCGAACGACCACGAGCCATGTCGGAACGGACGGCGCAGATCCGGTTCCGCCGGGCCGTCGGGATGTCGCGCCGCAAGCTCGTCAGCATCGAGCGGGCACAGCACGCCGCACAGCTCCTCACGGCGGGGAGATCGATCGTCGACGTGGTCACCGTCGGCGGCTACTACGATCAGCCGCAGCTCGCGCGGGCGATGCGGTGGGCGACCGGCCACACCCCGGGCGAGTTGAGGTCCGACATCCCGTTCGTCGCGTTCTGATCCCCGACCCGACCCGACCCGCTGGGCTGTCTCGACCCGCTTGAGCAGCACCTCGAAGCCGGCGGGATTCGGTTCGATACAAGACCGTCGATCATCGGGATGGTTGTCTCCGGGGATGCGAAAACTGATCGAATATGACCATCTCTCGCTCGACGGGAGGTTCTCCGGGGACGACTGGTGGGCCGGACAGATGAAGATCGCCCCCAACGACAACCACTTCGACTACCAGCTCCGGCTGTTGGAACAGGCAGCCGGTCTCGTGCTAGGACGGGCGACCTACGAAAACTTCGCCGCAACGTGGCCGACCATGACCGGCGACCTCGCCGACAAGCTCAACTCCCTACCGAAGCACGTCGCCTCCACCACGCTGACCGAGACCACCTGGAACGCCGAGGTGCTCACCGGCGACGCCATCGACGCCGTCGCCCAGCTCAAAGAGGCCGGCGACGGCACGTTGGTGAAGTATGGCAACGGCCCTTTCAGCCGGGCGCTCGTCGAGGCGGGTCTGCTGGACGAGCTGCATTTGAGCATATCCCCGTTTGTCGCGGGTTCCGGTGAGTCGCTGCTGTCGGGCATCAGCACGACCCTCATGAACCTGACGGGAGTGACCGAAATCGGCAACGGCGCGGTGGTGCTGGCCTATACACCGAGCCGGTAGCCGGGCACCACGAGAATGGCGGCCGGCGACGGTCGCCACCGCTAGCACGCGAGCCGTGCCGCGAACCCGCCGGGCAGCCAGCGCGGCAACCCGGCGTCGTGGTGGTCGGCCAGCAGCCGGATGGCGCCCTGCGCTCCCAGTGGGTGGCTGACCTCGTTCCGCACTCATCGTGACTTCAGCTCCCCGTCGGGAGACTCCGAGGTGTCCTGATCGACTCCTGCTCGGAGGAACCATGAGAAACAGGCTCATCGCCGTCGGCGTTCTGGCCGGTGGCATCGCGCTGACCGGGCTGGCGGGCTCGGCGTACGCCGCGGGCGCGTCACCGGCCGTCTCGCGCTCGGCGCCGACCACCGTCCCGGCGAAGGGGACGAGCCCGGTCGCGATCGTCTGCGTCGGCAAGGGCGCGAAGCTCAAGGTCAGGCCGGAGAAGGGGCCGAAGGAGGTCGTCACGGGCAAGGTGCCCGGCAAGGCCCGCGCACTGGTGAAGGTGAACGGACGGATCGTCAAGGCGATCCCCAAGGGCGCGGCCCTGCCGGCTCCGCCGTCCGGTGCCACGGTCGTCAAGGCGACCAAGGACGGCAAGGGTCACGTGAAGATCGGACCGCTGCCCAAGGGCGTCCACTGCTCCCAGGTCAAGCCCGGCACGAAGGGCGTTCCCCTCCCTCCCCCGGCTCGCTGACGCGCGATCGCGACGACGTACGGCCACGCCCCGCCCGCGGGGCGTGGCCGTACGTCGTGATACGAGGTGGTTGCCGTTTACATAACGGACATGTATAACGTGTACACGCTTCCTGCCTCCCGGGGGAAAGGAGTCCGCCATGCGTCCGATCGTCACGGCCGTGCCCGTCGCGCCGCTCGCCCTCACCGGCGTCGCGGCCGCCCCCGCCGACGCCGCGTCGGAGGCGTTCTCGGTGGACCTCTTCGGTTACCAGTTCCACCGCCATTGGACCGGCCGCCGGGAGGTCACCGGCTCCCGGCGGCCCCGATGGCCTAACGGACCGCGTGACCGTACGCCGTGAGCAACGGGGCCAGGTCCGGCTCGCCGAACTCCTCGCGCAACTCCGCGAAGGCCGCCGCCTTGCCGGCCCCGAAGCGGCGGACGTCCACCGCGTAGGTGTCCGCGCGGACGAACGCGGGCGGGCTGCTCTTGCTGTGGAACTTGTCCGCGTACATCACCAGCCGCTCCTCGCGGGACCGCGCGCGATAGTCCCCCGCCGGCAGCGGAAGGCGCTGCATCCGTACCTCGTCGGGACCGATGCCCACACCCGTGTGGCACGAGCAGAACCGGCAGATCGCCTCCGCGAACCCCTCCTTGGCGAGGAGTTCGTGGCCGAGCACCCCGTGGCGGATGTAGCTCGCGTGGTCGAGCTCGCCCGCGCCGTCGTACAGGCGGTAGACGCCGATGTCGTGCAGCAGGCAGCCCGCCCGTACGAGGTCCGCGTCGACGCCGTCGCCCACGCGGCCGAGGAGCTGCTCCGCGATCCGGCACACGATCTCGCAGTGGGTGTGGACGAGCTCGAACGCCTCGCCCGTGGGGGCATGCTTCTCGTGCAGGGCACGGATCTCCCGGTCGCCTGGAACGCGCACGTGGGAGAGCAGATCGGTCACGGGCACGATGGTGGCACATCCGGCCGTAAAGTCCCGTCCGCCGCTACGACGCCGACCACACCCCGGCATGCCCACGAGCCGAGATCACGGCCGGCCGCCAGCCCCGAGGCTGATTTCGGCGAGGTAGGCGTCGAGTTGGTCGATCATGCTCTCCGGGGTCAGGTGGCCGGCCAGCCGTTGGATGGACAGACCGTCGACGACGGCGTGCAGGCGCCGGGCGAGGAGCTCGGTCGAGGCGGTGTGAGGGGCCAGGAGACCCTCGGTCTCCAGGCTCTCGATGAGCTGAAGGCAGAGCCCGTACATGCCGTCGAAGTGGGTGCGCTGGACCTCGGCCAGGCGCGGATCGCTCAGCCCGAGCGTCAGGAAGGCGAACGCGATGGCGGCCTCGGCGTGACGCCGCGCGTCGACCGGCATGGTCTCCAGCAGCGCGGCGCGGACCGCCTGCTGGATGGTGCCGCTGTGCCTCAGGTCGGTGATCCGGGTCGTGACCCGCTCCACCACCTGCTCGCAGGCGAAGGCCAGCAGCTCGGCGCGGGTGCTGAAGTAGTGCCGCAGCGCGCCTGACGACCAGCCGGCCTCGGCCGCGACCGAGCGGATCGAGACCTCATTCACCCCGTCCCTGACGATGACGCGGCCGACCGCGTCGGCGAGCTCCAGCCGGCGCGCCTCGTGGTCCACGATCTTCGGCATCTGGCCATTATCGCACAGTCGTGTTATTTTCTTTTTCATACGGCCGTGCGAAATAAAGGAGCGTCGTGATCTTCCTGATCGTGGGATGCGAGATCGGGTTCTGGGCGCTGCTGGTGACCGGGCTCGCGGTCCGCTATCTCCTGCGCGCCCGGCGGCTCAGCAACGTCCTGCTGGTCAGCGTTCCCATGGTCGACGTGGTGCTGCTCGCGGCCTCGGTCGTCGACCTCCGGAGCGGCGCACCCGCTTCGCCCGCGCACGGTCTGGCCGCGATCTACATCGGCGTATCGGTCGCCTTCGGCCATCAGATGATCGGCTGGGCCGACCAGCGCTTCGCCCATCGCTTCGCCGGCGGCCCCACCCCGGTGAAGGCACCCAAGACCGGATCCGCCCACGCCGCCTACGAACGCGGGCAATGGCTTCGCCACCTCCTCGCCTACATCGTGGCGGCAGCGGTGCTGGGCATCTTCACGCTGCTCGTCGGAGACGCTCACCGCACCCTGAGGCTGTGGTCGGTGATGGCCCCCTGGGCACTCATACTCGCCATCGACTTCGTGATCTCCTTCAGCTACACCATCACCCCACGCAGACGACGAGGCATCTGACAACACGGTGGTCATGCGTCGCGCAGCCGCAGTAGGAGTGCGGCGATCAGAAGCGATGCTGCTGCCCATGCGGTGAGGACGCCCAGGCCGGCCCAGGGGGCGATGGGTTGGGAGTGGGGGTCGGTGGTGGCTTGGATGGCGAGTCCGGCGGTCATGGGGGCGATCTGCTCAATGTGCCGCCGAAGTGGGTCGGTGAAGGCTTGGGCGAGGAGTGGGGGCAGGTAGAGCAGGCCGAGCACGACGGCGATCGATGGGGCGCCGTCGCGGAGGGCGGTGGCGACGCCGAGGGAGAGCAGGGCGATCAGGACGAGGTAGCAGACGCTGCCGGAGGCGGCGCGCAGGGTTGGGCTGTGGCCGATCGAGATGAGTGGGTAGCCGTGGGCCGGGTCGAGGCCGGCGGTTGGGAGCATGAGGCGGCCGACGAGCAGGCAGCCGGTGACGGCGAGGATGCCGGCGGTGAGGGCGAGTGCCGTCGTGGTGGCGGCTTTGGCGGCGAGGAGCACAAGGCGGCGCGGCATGGCGGCGAGGCTGACGCGGATCATGCCGGTGCCGTATTCCTCGGAGATGGTCAGGACGGCGAATACCGCGACGACCGCTTGGCCAAGGTAGACGCCGGTCAGGGCGATCTTGGTGGGATCCTCCTGGCCGCCTTGTGGTGACACGTGGGTGGCGGCGGCGATGCCGGCGCTGACCGCGATGGTCACGGCGATGGCACCGGTGAGCAGCCAGGCGATGCCGCCTGTGGTGCGCGTCTTGGTCCATTCGGCTCGTAGTGCTTCGATCATGCGTCTCTCCGGCGCAGCAGAACGGCGGCGATGCCGAGGACGAGCGCCGCCCATGCGGCGAGGACGCCGAAGCCGGCCCAGGGGGCGAGCGGGTAGTAGCCGTTGGCGAAGGTGTAGGGGTAGTCGACCTGCGCCGATCGGGGCAGGGCTTGCAGCACCGACAGGCCGGCGGCCGGGGTGAGGCGATACAGCCACTGGACGGCGCCACCGGAGCTGATCGAGCCAATGATCGAGGGCAGGACGAACACCACGATGCCCCCGGCGACCGCCGCGGCGCTCTTGCGCGTGATGGTGCCGACGGCGAGCACGGCGACGGCGGTGACGGCGGCCAGGGCCGCGGCGCCGGCGACGATGCGCACGACGGTGAGGGCGCCGGCCGGGAAGACGTAGGCACCGTTCGCGTGCAGGATGTGCTCGCCGAGGGGAACGGCGGTCGCCGCGGCGACGGCGGCGATCACGAAGGCGACCGCGCCGATGACGACGGCCTTGGCCGCGAGCACGCGGTGCCGGCCGGGGATGGCCGCGAAGGTGATGCGGATCAGGCCGCGGCGGTACTCGGCGGTGACGAACATGGTCGCCACCACGATGAGCACGATCAGCGCGACGGTGAGCCCGAAGGGCAGGCTGCTGGAGGCCGTGTCCGCGCCGAGGAGCCCTTGGACGACGGCGGGGGCGATGTCTCCGGAGCCGCTGACGACGAGGGAACCGCCGGCGCGGTGGTAACTGCCGGCTCGCAGCGTCGGGTAGAAGTCCTGCTCGCCGGCTCCGATGCTCTGACCGTGCCAGGCGCTGGGCGTGGCGCTGCCGTCGATGACGGTGTGGTCGAAGGTGGCGGTGGCGAGGGTGCGTGCGCCGCTCGCCGATGTCTGGAAGGAGACCGGCGAGGTGACGAACAGCCCGGCGTAGACGGTGGCCGGTAGCCCGGTCAGGTGCGCGGTGCCGGTCCGGGTCCACGTCGTTCCGTTGGTCGAGTCGTAGCCGGTCAGGGTGTCGCCGGTGCGGGTCAGGCGCAGCCAGTGCGGCGAGCCGGCGGAGACCGGTCCAGGCCGGCCGGCGTCGTCGTGGCTGTAGTCGTATTGGAAGCGGTCGCCGTGGCCGCCGGTGACCATCACCGCGGCGTAGGCCGATCCCTGCCGGGTGCTCGGCCGCAGAAGGATCCCGGCCTTGGCCCAGGCCGGGACCCCGGGGCGGGTTTGCTGCGCCTGAGAGGGGGCGACGTCCGTCGGGGCGGTCGAGATGACGCCGGTCAGCGAGGTGACCTGAGTGGTGATGGTGCCGTCGCCGGTCAGCCGCCCGCCGAGGGTGTAGTAGCTGTCGGCGACCGCTTGGCCCTTCGGTCCGGTCGGCACGAAGGCATGGCCGGCCGTGCAGTTGCCGGTGCCGGTGCAGAAGTCGGTGTGGGTGCCGTTGGCGACCAAGAAGGTGAACACGACGCACAGCACGGCGGCCATGATCGGGGCGATCACCCAGCCGCGGACCGTACGGAACTTGGTCCACTCGGCCCGCAGCACGGCCGTGAAGCGTGCCCGCTCGGGCGTGCCTGCCAGGAGGGGTGGCGTGCTGGTCGTGGTCATCGCTGTGCCCCCTGCACGGTGTTGGTCCCGAACTCCGCCTCGCCGCTGGTGAGTTGGAAGTAGACGTCCTCCAGCGTCGGCCGCTGGGTGGTGACCTCGGAAAAGACCACGTCCGACTGGCCAAGAGCCGCCACGACCTGGCGGGCGGCGAGCCCGGAGACGCTCAGGGCGCCGTCGTCAATGATCGTCGTGACGCCCCCGGCACGATGCAGCACCCGGTACGCCTCGGCCGGCGTCGGCGTCTGCAGCAGGACCTGCTCACCGGCGGCGCGCGCGAGCAGCTCATCGATGCCGGCTTCGGCGAGGACCTTGCCGCGGCCGATCACCACAATGTGGTCGGCGATGCCTTGCAGCTCACTCATCAGGTGGCTGGAGACGAGCAGGGCCCGGCCCTCGGCGGCGAGGGTGCGCAGCAGCTTGCGCATCCAGACGATCCCCTCCGGGTCCATGCCGTTGAACGGCTCGTCCAAGATGACGACCGGTGGGTCGCCGAGCATCGCCGCCGCGATGCCAAGACGCTGGCGCATGCCCAGCGAGAAGCCGCCCGCCTTGCGGCGGGCCGCCGCGGCGAGGCCGACCAGCTCGAGCACGGCGTCGACCCGGCCGGCCTCCAGGGTCTGGGAACGGGCCAGCCACAGCAGGTGGTTGCGGGCGGTACGGCTGGGCTGGACGGCGGCGGCGTCGACCAGCGCCCCGACGTGGCGCAGCGGGTTCCGCAGGTCCCGATAGGGGTGTCCGCCGACCCGGGCGTGACCCTCGTCGGGAGCGTCGAGACCGAGGATCACCCGGATGGTGGTGGACTTCCCCGCCCCGTTCGGGCCGATGAAGCCGGTCACCTTGCCGGGCGGGGCGGTGAAGGTCACGCCGTCGAGGGCGAGTGTGGGCCCGAACCGTTTGCGTAGACCGGTGACTTCGATGATCGCGTCGTTCACGTGCTCGTCCGTCCTTGTCTCGGCGATGGCGCTCGACGTAGATGTACGGCACGCCCGGTGTCAGCCTGGTGTCAGCCGCCGACACCGGGCTGACACCTGGGCCCTGGCATCGTTGCGGTGATGGCACCCCACCCCGGACCCTGAACGGGCGTGGCCGCCACCTTCAGGCAGCGGAACGGAGAAGGTTCGTGAGAGTGCTCGTCGTCGAGGATTTCGAAATCCTGGCCCGCTCGATCGGCACCGGCCTTCGCCGCGAGGGCATGGCGGTGGACGTGGTCCTGGACGGCAACGACGCGCTGGAGCATCTGGCGATCACCCGCTACGACGTCGTGATCTTGGACCGGGACCTGCCCGGAATCCATGGCGACGAGGTGTGCAAGAGCATCGTGGCCGAGCGCTCCGGCAGCCGCGTACTGATGCTCACCGCGGCGAGCACCGTCAAGGACCGCGTCGACGGCCTCGGGCTGGGCGCCGACGACTACCTGCCCAAGCCGTTCGACTTCTCCGAGCTCGTCGCCCGCGTCCGCGCCCTGGGCCGGCGCTCAACGCCGGCGGTGCCACCCACACTGAGCGCGGCGGACCTCATGCTGGATCCGAACCGCCGGGTCGCCTTCCGCGCCGGGCGGCGCCTGGAGCTCAGCCCGAAGGAGTTCGCCGTCCTCGAATGCCTCCTCGCCTCCGGCGGCCGGGTGGTCTCCGCCGAAGAGCTCCTCGAACGGGTGTGGGACGAAGAGGCCGATCCCTTCACCACCGCTGTCAAGACGACGATCCGCCGGCTGCGCGCGAAGCTCGGCGACCCGCCGGTCATCCACACCGTCCGCGAAGGCGGCTACCGAATCGGAGACGCGTGATGCGCCCGCGTGACAAGGTCATGTCCCTGCTCCGCCGCAGGCGGCGGCCCATGCTCCGGGCACAGCTCACCTTGCTGTACTCGGGATTCTTCCTCGGCCTGCTCACCGCCGTACTCCTCGCCACCAACCTGCTGTACGGCCACACGGCGGCGCGGGCCCCCGCGAACGCCACCCCCGGCACGGACCAGGTCGGCAGCAGCCACCAGTTCGAATTCGGTCCGGCCGCCATCGGCTTGGCCGCCGCGATCGTCGCGTTCATTGGAGCCTGGTGGCTGGCCGGACGGTTCCTACGCCCCCTGCGCGCCATCAACACCACCGCCCAGGAGATCTCCGCCACGAACCTCAACCGCCGGCTCGACCTCGACGGCCCTGGCGACGAGCTCACCGACCTCGGCAAGACCCTCGACGACCTCTTCGCGCGGCTTGAGGCCTCCTTCGAGGCCCAACGCCACTTCGTGGCCAACGCCTCACACGAACTGCGCACCCCACTCGCAGGACAACGAACTCTCCTGCAAGTCGCCCTCGCCGACCCCGACGCCGGCACCGAAGCTCTGCGGACGGCCTGCGAGCAGGCTCTGCGACTCGGCGATCAACAAGAGCGCCTCATCGAGGCGCTCCTCACCCTGGCGACCAGCGAACACGGCGTCGAACAGTGGGAGCCGGTCGATCTCGACCAGATCACCGAAACCGTCATCGCCGGCCACGGACAACGAGCCGAACGCCGCGGCATCACCATCGATGCCGCACTCGGCCGGGCACCGGCCACCGGCGACCCCGGGCTCATCGAGCGGCTGGTGACGAACCTCGTCGACAACGCACTGCGCCACAACACACCCGGAGGGCAGGTCCAGATCACCACGAACCTGGTCCGAGACAAGGCCTCCATCGCAGTCAGCAACACCGGTACGGCGATCCCCCCGGCCGAGGTCGAGCGGCTCTTCCAGCCGTTCCAACAGCTCGGCGGCCAACGCGTCCGCCACACCGACGGCCACGGACTCGGCCTCGCCATCGTGCGCGCCATCGCCCAGGCGCACGGCGCCACACTGACCGCACGGCCCAACCCCGGAGGGGGCCTCCACGTCGAAGTGACCTTCCACTGACCCCCGGGCTACTTCGTCATGCCCGCCGTCAGGCCGGCGACGATCTGCTTTGTGGCCAGCAGGAACAGCAGCACCAGCGGGATCGTGGTGATGACCAGGCCCGCGTACAGCTGGGCGTGGGCGGCTTCGAACTCCGCGACGAAGCGGGTCAGGCCGACCGGCAGCGTGTACTTGTCGTCCTCCATCAGCACCAGCGGGAAGAAGAAGTCGTTCCACAGTGGGATGAACTGGAACAGCGCCACCGTCGTCAGCGCGGGCCGGACCATCGGCACCATGATCTGGGCGAAGATGCGCAGCTCGCCCGCCCCGTCGATGCGGGCGGCCTCCTCCAGTTCGTTCGGCAGGCCGCGGAAGAACGCGGTCAGGACGAAGATCGCGAACGGCACGCCGCTGGCGGCGTAAACGCAGATCAGGCCGATCCGTGAGTCGATCAGGCCGATGGAGTTGAGCAGGTAGAACACCGGCACGATGCCCAGGCGGATGGGCAGCATCAGGCCGGCCAGGAAGTACGCGGTGAGCAGGCCCTGCCCGCGGAAGCGGTAGCGCGCCAGCGGGTAGGCGGCCAGCACCGCGACGCCCGTGCCCAGCACCACGGCGCCGACCGTCACGATGATGGAGTTCACGAAGTAGGAGCTGAACCCGCCCTCCGACCAGGCCTTCGCGTAGTTCTCGAAGGCCGGGTGCGTCGGGATGCCGAGCGGCTTGGTGGCGAGGTCCTGCTCGGTGCGCAGCGAACCCAGCGCCATGATGATGAGCGGTGCGAGCGCCGCCACCGCGTACACCCACAGCAGCACGGTGGAGGCGACCGCGCCACGGCGCGGGCGGCGGCGACGCCGGGCGGGTGCGACCGCGACCGCCGGTTCCAGCACGGAGGTGGTCATTTCAGGCGTGCCTCCATCCGGCGGAAGAAGCGGTTCGCCGCGGCCGAGATCCCGAAGATCAGGATGAACATGCAGACCGCGAGCGCGGAGGACTGGCCGATCGCGTTGGCGTCGGGGTTCTCGAAGGCGGTCCGGTAGAACAGCAGGCCGAGCACGTCGGTGGAGTACGCCGGGTTGCCCTTCGAGCCCTGCAGCGCGTAGATCAGGTCCAGGATGTTGAAGTTGCCGATGAAGGTCAGCACCGTGACGATGCCGAGCACCGGCGTGAGCAGCGGGAAGGTCACCTGCCAGAAGCTCTTCCAGGCCGACGCGCCGTCCACCCGCGCCGCCTCGTGGTACTCCTCGGGGATGCCGGCCAGCGCCGCGGCGAACAACAGCATCGGGAAGCCCACCCACTGCCAGGCGTTGATCACGATCGCCACCGGCAGCGCCAGGTGGGGGTCGCCGCGCCAGGGCTGGGCGAGGGAGCCGAGGCCGACGCCGCGCAGCGCGGCGTTGATCGCGCCGAACTGCGGGTTGAGCATCAGCGACCACAGGTAGCCGGCCACGATCGGGCTGACCAGGTGCGGCAGCACGTACGCGGTCTGCAGGAAGCGCTTGCCGCGCCGGGAACGGTGCAGCAGGGTGGCCAGCAGCAGCCCGCCCGTGGTCTGGATCAGCATCGTGCCGATGAAGAACACGCAGTTGTGCGCCAGCGCCCGCCAGACCTGCTCGCTCAGCGGGTACTTCGTGAACAGGTCACGGAAGTTCGCCAGGCCGGCGAAGCCGTTCTGCCGGGTGCCGGTCCAGTCGAAGAAGCTGTACTGCAGGGCCGACACCAGCGGGTACACGATGAAGACCGTGTACAGCGCGAGCGCCGGCAGCAGGAACACCAGCAGCAGCGGCCAGCGCCGCCGCCCCCGGCGGCGGGTGCTCCCGCCGCCGGGACCGGCGACCTCGACCGGCTCGGTCGTCGACGTCATCCGCCGCTGGGCTTGAACCACGCCGAGATGCCCTTCTGGACGAGCTTGCCCGCGTCCGCGGCCGAGGTGCCGCTCAGCATCTTCTGCAGAGCCTCACCCTCCTGGTCGCGGCCGAGCGGGTTCCCGTAGCCGAAGTCGACGACCATCATGTACGTCGCGCCGTGGGTCTTGAAGCCCTCGTACGTCTGCGCGAGCAGCGGGTCGCCGGGGGTCACGCCGGGGACGGCCGAGATCTGCTTGAGCGTGTTGGCGTACAGCTGGCCGAACTCCGGCGTCGCCATCCACTTGACCAGTTCCATCGCCTCGGTCTTGTGCTCCGAGTGCGCGTTGACGCCGTACGAGCCGTCGACGAAGCCCGAGGTCAGCGCATGGTTCACCTTGGCGCCGGGGGCCGGCGGGGCGTCGAAGGAACCGATCTGCAGGTCCGGATTGGTCTTGGTGAACGGCCCGACCTCATACGAACCGCCCGGGTACATCGCGGCCTTGCCGCTGGTGAACAGGGTCTGCGCGTCGGGGTAGTCGACCGCGGCGACCTTGTCCGGGTAGTACGGCTTGAGCTTGGCCGTCACGTCGAGCGAGGCGGTGTAGTCGGGGTCGGTGAAGTTCTTCTGGCCGGCCAGGGCCGCCTTGGCGAAGTCGTCGCCGCCGTAGCGCGTCGCGCCGAAGATCTGGTGGTCGATGGCGAGCACCCACGGCTGCAGGCCGCTCGTCGACAGCGGCGTGATGCCGGCCTTCTTCAGCTTGTCGCAGGCCGCGGTGAAGTCCGCCCAGGTCGTCGGCGGCTGGATCTGCTGGTCGGCGAAGATCTTCTTGTTGTAGAGCACCGAGAGGGTCTGCATGGCGTACGGGACGCCGTACAGCTTGCCGTCCTGCTTGCCCTTGGCCGCCTGGAGCACGGACGGGTCCCACTTGCTCACGTCGACCTGGCCGTCGAGTGGCGCGAGGTTGCCGGCCGAGATGAGGCTCTGGATCGGCCCGTACGGCTTGAGCTGCACCACGTCCGGACCGCCCGTGGCCTTCTTCAGCTCGGTCGGCAGCACCGTGAGGTACTCGGTGTTCTTGATCGGCTTGAACTTGACCTTGATCTTCGGGTGGCTCTTCTCGAACGGCGCGAAGATCTTCGCGTAACCCGCCGTGTCCTCGGGGCGCCAGGAGAGCACGGTGAGGGTGACCTTGTCACCGCCACTCTTGGTACTGGGGGCGCACGCCGGGGCGGCGAGCACGACGCCGAGCGCCGTGATGACCGTGCAGAACTTACGCATAAGGAGGTGGACCCTTTCTCTAACCCCCGAGATATCAGGCGTCTCCACGAATCGTGCGCATCGCCTCGCGGACGGAGCCACCGGCGCCGGCCAGCGCCTCGGCCGCCCGGCCCGACGGGACGTCGCACAACAGGGAGACAAGGGCGGTGCGCGTGTCGCCGGCCGCATCGGCCAGGGCGGCCTCGCACGTCTCCGCGTCCATGCCGGTCGCCTCGACCAGAATCTTGACGAGACGTCCGCGGAGCTTGGAGTTGAGCGCGCTCATGCTGACCATGAGGTTGGAGTAGGTGCGGCCGAGCCGCACCATCACCGCCGTGGACATGGCGTTCAGCACGAGCTTGGCCGCGGTGCCGGCCTTCATCCGCGTCGAGCCCGACACGGCCTCCGGTCCGGTGTCCACCGCGATGTGCACCTCGACCTCCGCCCCGGCCGCCGCGGCCGGGTTGGAGCTGATCAGCACCGTGTGCGCGCCGGCGGCCGCGGCCTGCCGCAGCGCGCCCACGACATAGGGGGTGCGCCCGCTGGCGGTGATGCCGACCGCGACGTCGCCGGCGTTCACCTCGCCCGCGTCGCGGGCGCCGAGCGAGGCGTCATCCTCGACGTTCTCGATCGCGTGGGAGATGGCGTCCATGCCGCCCGCGTGGTGCGCGACCACCAGGCCGGGGTCGATGCCGTACGTCGGCGGGAGCTCGGCCGCGTCGAGGACGGCGAGCCGCCCGGACGTGCCCGCGCCGAAGTAGTGCACCCGGCCGCCGCCGCGCAACGCCTCGACCTCCAGGTCGACGACCTTGGCCATCTGCGGCAACGCCACCGCCACGGCGCCCGGCACCGTGGCGTCCTCGTTGTTGATCAGACGGAGTATCTCCAGCGTGGGCAGCACGTCGATCTCGGTGGTGCGGGGGTTGCGTACCTCGGTGGGTACGGTCCCCAGCATCGCCAGGGGCATGCTGTCGTTCACCTGCGCCTCCGCTCGGGACGCACCCGGCGGACCCTGACCGCCTCGAGTGTCGCCTCCAGATGTTCGCTGATCTCGGTCGTACGCTGCGCGACACCGACGAACACGCAGTCGATCACGGTGAGCTGGGCCAGCCGGCTCGCCGTCGCTCCGGATCGGAACGTGGTCTCCCTGGCCGCCGTGGTCAGCACCAGGTCGGCGGCGTCGGCGATCGGAGAGCGGGGGAAGTTGGTGAGGGCCACCGTGGTGGCGCCGCGGCGCTTGGCCACGCTGAGGGCGTCGATCGTCTCCACCGTCGACCCCGTGTGGGAGATCCCGACGGCGACGTCCGAGGAGTCGAGAACCGCTGCGCTGGTGAGCATGATGTGCGCGTCGGACCACGCGTAGGAGGTCCGGCCGATCCGGTGCATCTTCTGCTGGAAGTCCGAGGCCACGAAGGCACTGGCGCCGACGCCGTAGATGTCGACCCGGCGGGCCTCGGCGATCGCCGTGACCACCTCGCCGAGCACCTGGATGTCGAGCTGGTTGGCGGTCTCCTCGACCGCCCGCGCGTCGGCGAAGGCGATCTTTTCGACGATCTGTTCCAGCGTATCGTCCGCGCTGATGTCGCTGCCCACGACCCGGCCGCCGGTCACTCCCTGTGCCCGGCCGGCCTCCGTGGCCAGCGTCAACCTGAGCTCCGGATAGCCGGAGAAGCCGATCGCGCGGCAGAACCTGATGACCGTGGTCTCGGAGGTGCCACACGCCTGGGCGAGCTCGGTGATCGTGGAGCTGGCGACCGCCTCCGGATCGTCGATGACACGCTGCGCGACCCGCGCCTCCGCAGGTGGCAGCGATGGCAGCAGCGAACGGACACGTACGACGGTGCTGAGTGGAGATGCGCCTGTGGCGTCGGCCCCCAGCCCGGATTCGGGCCCGACCTTCCTCATGGCGGAAAGTTTCTTACGAAAACCAGATGATGTCAACGGCTGATGTTCCGCGGGGAACGGCCGATGTTCTACCGTCACTATGTGTGCTCTAACGCGATCGGTCCCTACCTGGTCGGCGTCGACGCCGGCGGCACCCGCACGCGCGCGGCGATCGTCACGCTCGACGGCGTCGTCGCGGGCTACGGCACCGGACCCGGCGCCAACCCCAACTCCGGCGGCGGCACCTCCGGTGAGCTGACGCAGGCGCTGACCACCGCTCTCACGGCCGCCCTGGAGGAGCTCGACCCGGCCCGTGTGGTGCACGGCGTCTTCGGCATCGCCGGCGCCGGAGCCGCCAACCGGCCGCGCGCGGTCGCCTCCGCCAACGCCGCCTGGGCCGCCGCGGGCGTCCCGGGCGAGCCCGAGGTGGTCACCGACATCGCGGTCGCGTTCGCCGCCGGGAGCGCCGAGCGCACCGGCATCGTGATCCTCGCGGGCACCGGCGCGGGCGCGGCCGTCATCGACGCCGGTGAGATCGAGCGTCGCTCCGACGCCAACGGCTACCTGATCGGGGACGAGGGGTCCGCGGTGTGGATCGGGCGGGAGGGCGTACGCGCCGCGATGCGTGCCTATGACGGCCGCGGCCGGGCGACGGTCCTCGCCGAGACCGTGCCGCGCGCCCTCCTCGGCGAGGAGGCCGAGCCCCTCCTCACGGGCCTCGACCGGGCCATCGTCGCGCCGAGCGGCGAGCCGACCGCGGGCCGTACGTGGTCTGGGTCCGATCTGCCCCAGGCGATCATCAGGAAGGTCTACGCCGAGCGGCCCGCCTCGATCGGCAAGGTGGCGCCGTGCGTCAGCGCGGCGGCGGAGAAGGGCGACCCGGTCGCGGTCGAGATCGTCGCGGAGGCGGTCCGGCATCTCCTGGAGGACGCCGACGCCGTACGCCCCGCGCTCGACGACCTGCTCGCCGCGCGGGAGGGGACGGCCGGGTTCGGCCTCGTCGTCTCCGGATCCCTGCTGGAGAGCGGTCCGGTCGCCGACGGGGTGCGCGCGGGCCTGGTGAGCCGGTTCGGCGTCGAGCCCACGCCGGCGGGCGACGGCGCGGTGGGTGCCGCGCGTCTCGCCGCCCACCGCGCCGGAGGCTAGAAACGGGCGCGGGACGGCGCCGTTGCCGTCCCGCGCCCGTTCGATCACTTGTTGAACGTCAGCCCGTACCCGTACGGGTAGAGCGTCTGGTCGGGATGGTCCGCCACCGGGATCATGACCGGCAGCTTGCCCTGCGGGCTGATCTCACCGAACAGCACCTTGGTGAGCGACTCCAGCGACGCGGGCGTGTAGCCGTACGTCACCAGGTAGGTCGGCGCCTCCGGGAAGTACCCGATGTCGTACGCGTCGCGCACCGACGCCACGACCACCGGCTTGCCCGTCGCGACGAGTGCCTTGACGAGGTTCATCTGCCCGGGGCCGTTGACGGCGAGGTTCCAGGCGGCGTTGGTCGTGACGACGGTCAGGTCGTTGTCCTTCGCCTGCGCCACCGCCTTGTCGATCGTCGCCGGCGTGGGGCTGGTGCCCGTCTGCAGGACCGACGTGACCGGCCCGCGCTTGCCGATGTCGTTCGCGAGCGTCTGGGTGGTGGTGACGCCGTACCCGGTCACGAACACCTTGCGGTTGTCCTTGGGCAGCGGCAGCACGGCGTTCTTGACGAGCGTCGTGGTCTGGTCGGTGATCTTCTGCTCGGTCGCGAGGTGCGACGGCGTGCCGACGACCTTGGCGACCTTGCTCTCGTCCACGTACGGGTGCTGGAACAGGCCGTGGCTGAGCTTCTGCTCGAGGATCCGGTACACGGACTGGTCGATGCGCGCTTCGCTGATCTCGCCGCTCTTGACCGCGTTGACCAGGGAGTCGCGCTGGAGGGTGTACAGCCCCTTGCCGCCGGCGTCCGCCGGCGGCTTCTCCAGCTGGTCCACGCCGGCCTTGACCGCCAGCACGGGGATCCGGTCGTCACCGTACTTCGCCCGGAGTCCGGCCATGCCGAGAGCGTCGGTGACGACGACGCCCTTGTAGTGCAGCTGGTCGCGGAGGATCCCGGTGAGGATCGGCTTGGACAGCGTCGCCGGGTCGCCGGAGGGGTCCAGCGCCGGGACGATGATGTGCGCCGTCATGATCGAGTCGACGCCGTGCGCGATGTCGGCCTTGAACGGCGGGAGGTCGAGCTTCTCCCACTGCTCCTTGGTGTGGTTGATGATCGGCACACCGGTGTGGCTGTCGGTGTTGGTGTCGCCGTGACCCGGGAAGTGCTTGGCCGTGGCGATGACGCCCGCGGCCTGGTAGCCGTCGACCTCGGCGGAGGCGATCTGGGCCACCAGCGACGGGTCGGAGCCCGGGGACCGGACACCGATCACCGGGTTGGCCGGGTTGACGTTCACGTCGGAGTCGGGAGCGTAGTCCTGCGTGATCCCGATCGCCTTGAGCTCCTCGCCGGTGATCTTCGACGTGGTGAACGCGTTCTTCGGCGAACGGGCCGCGCCGAGTGCCTGGGCGCCCGGGAACTGCGTGAACGGCGCCGGGACCCGCGTGACGATGGAGCCCTGCTCCTGGTCCGTGGTGATGGTCTCCGGGATCGGCACACGCGTGTGCATGGCCGCCTGCTGGATCCCGTTGGACAGATGGGCGACCTGCTGGGGACTGACGAGGTTGGGCGGATCGACGTAGTAGTAGATGATCCCGCCGGGGTGGTACTTGGCGATCAGCTGCTGGGCGTTGTCGACGCCCCACAGCTTCTGGTTGGCCGCGACGGCCGTGGGGTCGGTCGTGTCCGCGCTCGTGCCGTACACCTGGAGCACGAAGAGCTGGGCGACCTTCTCCTCGAGCGTCATCTTGTTGAGGATCTTCAGGACGCGCTTGTCCTTGCCGGGCTTGTGCCCGGCCTGTGCGGCGTTGGCGGTACCTGAGCCGATACCGGCCACGGCCACCACTGACGCCGCACCTATGGCAATGAGCCGTCGGCGACGGGACATCGGTAACTCCTTCCGCCCCCGAGATGCGCGAAAGAAAATGACTGGCCCTGGCCAGCGAGCTGAAACTTAGTCACGCGCAGGGAGGAACGTCAACGGCCAAGATTGGACATCAGCCGCCAGAACGGACGTCGGCCGCCACCTTGCGGGCCGCCTCCCGATGCTCCTTCGATCCGATGACGTGCGATGCCTTCGCCGCGTCGACGTACGGCGAGCGGAACATCCCTCGCTCGTACTTCATGTGAAGGATGTGGGTGACCGCGTCGTCGAGGCGGCTCTGGGAGATCCGGCCCGACTTCACGGCCGCGAGCACCGCGTTGTAGGCGCGGCCGAGGTTCCGCGGCATGAGCAGCATGTCCGCGCCGGCCACGACCGCGCGTACCGCCGCCTCCTCCGGCCCGAACTTGATCGTCGCGCCGGCCATCTGGAGGGAGTCGGTGATGATCACGCCCCGGTAGCCGAGCGTGCCCCGGAGCAGCCCGCCCAGCACGGTCTTGGACATCGTGGCCGGGAGCCGCGACTTGTCCAGACCCGGCACGACGATGTGCGCGGTCATGATGACGTCGGCGTCGTGCTCGACCGCGGCCTTGAACGGCGGCGCGTCGACGCGCTCCCACGTCGCCCTGCTGTGGTCGATGATCGGCAGGCCGGTGTGGCTGTCGGTGGCGGTGTCGCCGTGCCCGGGGAAGTGCTTGGCCACGACCGCCACGCCGGTCGCGCGGTACGCGTCGATGGCCACGCCGACGAAATGGGCGACCTTCTCCGGGTCCGCGCCGAACGACCGTACGCCGATCACCGGGTTGTTGGGGTTGATGTTGACGTCGGCGTCGGGGGCGTTGTCCTGGTTGATGCCGACCGCGCGCAGCTCCTCGCCGGTGACCCGGGCGGCGGTGCGGACGTTGTCGTCCGGATGCCTCCCGGACGCGAGCGACTTGTTCGCGGGGAAGCGGGTGATGTAGGGCAGCCGCGAGACGGGCCCCTGCTCCTCGTCGGTGCTGATGACGAGCGGCACGCCGCCGTGCTTCATCGCGGCCTTCTGCAGGCCGTTGGACAGCTCCGCGGTCTGGCGCGGGGTGCGCAGGTTGACCGGGAAGTAGATCACCCCGCCGAGGTGGTAGCGCTCGACCAGCGCGGCGGCCTGGGCGGGCGTGGAGCCGGGGATGGTCGGCATGAACAGCTGCCCGACCTTCTCGCGCACGCTCATCTTCTTGACGAGGGCGACCTCCGGGGCGACCGGCGTCGGCGACGCCGAGGCCCGCGTGGGCGTGGTGTGGGAGGGACCGGTGGCCGACCGCGCACCGGACTCATGGCACGCCGAAACGGCCATCGCCCCAGCGGCGAGAGCGGTCACGAACCTCCACCCGAACGTCCGTCGCACCCGCATGACGCTAATGAGTCCCACGGAGGAGAGCAAACCCCGCACGCCGACCGGCCATGACTCACCTGGGTAAAGACGGGACCGGAAGGGGGCGAGGCCGAGGGAGGCACCGCCGCGGCGCCCCGGCCGCGGCCATGGTCGCCGCGTCCACGCGGTGCCCAGACACCTGATGACCTCCCAAGGGGCCGGCGTGGCCGGCCCTGGTCGACGCGGACGGCATGTTGAGACCGGCCTCGGCCGCGTCTGATTCGATATGTTCGTGCGCGAGACACTGGAGTGGATCGAACGTCCGGTAACTCACGGCGGGGTCGTCGAGCGATCGTTTCGGCTTGGCCGACCGGCGGGCGCGGTTCCAGGCGTACTGTGGCTCCCATCTTCTCCCGGCTCCACGCCTCCCCTGGTCTTGCTGGGACACGGAGGCAGCGGGCACAAGCGAAGCGAGCGGATCCTCGACCGGGCCCGATGGTTCGCATCCCACGCCGGCATCGCAGCGCTGGCGATCGACGGGCCGTACCACGGAGACCGAGTTCCCGCCCCGATGACCGTCGCGGAGTATCAGCGACGGATCGCGGCAGAGGGGATCGAGGTCGTCCTCGACCGAATGACGGACGAATGGCGCGCGACCGTGGACGCCCTTGGGGCTCTGGACCTCGTGGACACCTCCCGCCTCGGATATCTGGGAATGTCCATGGGGGCACGGTTCGGTCTTCCCCTCGCGGCCGCGATGGGCGACGAACTCCGTTGTGTGGTCCTCGGGAAGTTCGGTCTTCAGCAGGTAGCGGCCATGTATGAGGGCATGGCCGTGCCGGCACGCGTCGCGAGGGACGCCCGGCGGGTCACCGCCCCCGCCCTCTTCCACATCCAGTGGCACGACGAGGTCTTTCCCAGGGACGGGCAGCTGGCCCTGTTCGACCTGCTGGGATCACCCGACAAACAACTGGCCGGCTACGCCGGCACGCACAGCGAGACAAAGCCCACGGCCATCGCCAGGTGGCGCCATTTCATCTCGCACCACCTGACCGCCCGCGACTGAACGACGCCACTCCTCGAAAGCACCACCTGACCAGCAACACCCGACTTCGCCGGAACCCTGCCCCGGTGGGCGGGGCGTCTCCGGCTCGGAGGCTACAGGCCCAGGGCGGTCAGGCCGGGGAGGGCCTCGCGTGCGGCTTGGCGGGCCTCATCGGCGTTGTGGGCGGTGCGGGCGGCGGTGGCGGCGTGGCGGCACTGGTCGAGTGTGTGGGCCGCGAGCGCGGCGCGTACGGCGCGCAGGGCGGGTGGGCTCATCGACAGGGAGGTGACGCCGAGCCCGGTCAGCACGCAGGCCAGCGCCGGGTCGCCGGCCGCCTCGCCGCAGACGCCGCAGGGCTTGCCGCCGGCGCCCTCCGCGGTGAGCGCGACCAGGTCGAGCAGTGCCGGCTGCCAGGGGTCCTGGAGCCGGCTGAGGGCGCCCAGCTGCCGGTCGGCCGCGAAGGCGTACTGGGCGAGGTCGTTGGTGCCGATGCTGAAGAAGGCGGCCTCGGCGGCCAGGTCACGGGCCCTCAGCGCCGCGGCGGGAATCTCGATCATGACGCCCGCGCGCGTGATGCCGGCCGTCCGGCACGTCTCGGTGAACTCCCGTGCCTCCGCCGCGTCCGCCACCATCGGCGCCATCACCAGCAGCTCCACCGGCAGCCCGCGGGCGGCGCGGGCGAGGGCGGCGAGCTGGCCCGCGAGCACCTCGGGGTGCCGCCGCAGCATGCGCAGACCGCGCTCGCCGAGGGCCGGGTTGGGCTCCTCCCCCGTCGCCGGCAGGAAGCCGAGAGGCTTGTCGGCGCCCGCGTCGAGGGTGCGGACCGCCACGTACGGGAAGGCCTCAAGGACCGCGCGGTAGGCGGCCTCCTGCTCGTCCTCGCCGGGCGGCGTCGTACGGTCCAGGAACAGGAACTCGGTGCGGAACAGGCCGACGCCCTCCGCGCCGTGTTCGAGCGCCGCCGCGACGTCCTGCGGGCCGCCCACGTTGGCCAGCAGCGGCACGGCGTGCCCGTCGGCGGTCGTGCCGGGGCCGGTCGCCGCGAGCGCCGCCGAACGCGCCCCGGCGACCGCGCGGGCACGGGCGACCTCCTCGGCGGACGGATCGGGGCGTACGTCGCCGGAACCGCCGTCGACGAGCACGACGGTGCCCTCGGCGAGCGCGGTGCACCCCGGGCAGGCGACCACGGCCGGCACGCCCATCGAGCGTGCCAGGATCGCGGTGTGGCTGGTCGGGCCGCCCTCCTCGGTGACGAAGGCGACCACCTTCGCGGGGTCGAGGAGCGCGGTGTCGGCGGGCGCCAGGTCGCGGGCGACCAGCACGAACGGCTCGTCGGAGTCCGGCACGCCCGGCATCGGCAGCCCGCGCAGCACGGCGACGGTGCGGTCGCGGATGTCGTCGAGGTCGGCGACGCGCGCGGCCATGTAGTCGCCCGCGCCGGCCAGCATGTCGCGGAACACCCCGAACGCCTCGTACACCGCGCGCGGCGCCGAGCCGCCGTCGGCGATCTTCTGTCCGGCCAGCTCGGCCAGGCCCGGGTCGCGGGCCATCATCGCCTGCGCGGCCAGGACGTCGCGCGCCTCGCCGCCGGCCCGGTCGCCGCGCTTCTCGAGGTCGGCGGCGACCTCTTCGAGGGCCGCGAGGGCGCGTGCCGTCTCGGCGGCGGCGTCACCTCCGTGGCGTTCGCCCGCAGGGGGTTCGGGGACCGCGCCCGCGATCGTGCGCACCGGTCCGGCGCCGGCGCCGGGGCTGACGCCGAGACCGCTCAGGCGGTCAGGCACCGTTCGCGGTCACCGTCGCGACGAGCTCGTCGAGGGCGGCGTCGGCGCCGTCTCCCTCGGCGCTGATCACGATCTCCTCGCCATG
This sequence comes from Actinoallomurus iriomotensis, assembly GCF_030269445.1. Lineage (GTDB taxonomy): Bacteria > Actinomycetota > Actinomycetes > Streptosporangiales > Streptosporangiaceae > Actinoallomurus > Actinoallomurus iriomotensis. The sequence goes on along the minus strand of NZ_BSTJ01000006.1, from coordinate 486,611 downwards.
GCGGACGTCGAGCCCGATCACCAGCAGGATGCTCTTGGCGTTGACCGGATCGGCGTCCGGCCGGCCCACGCTCACATCCATCGGCGCCTTCGTCGCGGCCTGGACGAACAGCGCGGCGGGGCGGGCGTGCAGCCCCGCCTCGGTCTGCACCGTGACACGGCGCTCGGCCATCACACAGTCTCCCTTGTCGAAGCGGACCCCATCATCAATCCGTCTGCGTCACCTTGCCGAGGCCGCGCGGCATGTCGGGGTCGATCCCGAGGCGTCGGGCCAGCCGTTCGGTGATCAGCTGACCCGGCACGATCAGAGCAAGTGGCGCGACCCACTCCGGCAGGTCCGGACCGGGAAGCGCCAGCGTGGACGCATCGGCCAGCATACGGCCGCCTCCGATGCCGTACGCCTTCGCGCCCGCAGCGGTGACCCGCCGGGCCAGCGCGACCGTGCCCGGAAGCGTCGGCCCGGAGTCGGCGGCGACCAGGAGCGCCGGGGTGTCGTCGTCGACGACGGCGATCGGCCCGTGCAGCAGGTCGGCGTACGACAGGCCCATCGCGTGGAGGTAGCACGCCTCCTTCAGCTTGATCGCGAACTCCAGCGCCGTGCCGTACGCGATGCCCCGGCCGGACACGACCGCGCCGGGCACGCCCGCGAGCTCCTCCACGATCTCGGGCAGCGCGTCGGCGGCCTCGGTCGCGGCGATCAGCCGGTCGACCTCCTCGGGCGCGCGGCGCAGGTCGGTGAGGTCAACCTCGGCGCCCAGGCCGATGCCGAGCACGGCGAGGGCGGCGAGCTGGGTGGTGTAGGTCTTGGTCGCGGGCACGGCGATCTCGTCGCCGGCCCGGGTGACGAGCGCGAGCTCGGCGGCCTCGGCGAGCGGTGAACCCTCGCCGTTGGTGACCGCGACGGTGCGCGCGCCGCAGCCGGCGGCCCAGTCGAGGGTCTCGACGATCTCCTCGGTGCGACCCGACTGGCTGATCGCCACCGCGAGCACGCCGGACAGGTCGATCTTCTTCTTGTACGTCGTCGCGATCGAGGGCGAGGCGAGGGTGGCGAGCCGGCCCGCGTGCGTCTGGGCCAGGTAGCTTCCGTAGACCGCCGCGTTGTCGGACGAACCGCGCGCGATGAACAGCACCTGGCGGGTCTCCCGGCCCAGGACGCCGACCTCGGCCACGCGGGGCAACAGCGCGTCGAGCGTCGCGTTCAGCGCGGTGGCCTGCTCACCGATCTCGGTGCGCATGCGCGAAGTCTCAGGCATGGGATCTCCTTGGCTGCCGTTGGATCCGCGGCTCCGCGTGTCGGTCGACGCGTGATCGCGTCGTTACGGCTTCGTAGTCCTGACCTGCATTGACACGCTGACTGGGCGTGTGGTCTAGTCCGGACTAGACCAGTATGAACCATACTTCACTCCCCGACATCGCGGCCAGAGGTACCCCATGGGCAAGATCGATCCGTCCAGCCCCGTACCCAAGTACTTCCAGCTCCGGGAGATCCTCCTCGACCTGATCGAGGACGCCGAACTGCCGGTGGACGCGCCCATTCCGTCCGAGCGGGAGCTGTGCCAGCGGTACCGGCTGTCACGAATGACGGTACGGCAGGCCGTCGACCACCTCGTTACCGAGGGCCGGCTGTACCGCGTGCCGGGCAAGGGCACGTTCGTCGCCCGGCCCAAGATCGAGATGCCGCTGCGGCTCGTGTCCTTCACCGAGGACATGCGGGCCCGGGGCCTCGAACCGGGCGCCCGCGACCTCGACCGCCGTACGACGCCGGCCAACGCCCACCTGGCGCGGGTGTTCGACGTGCCGCCGGGCACCGGGGTGCACGTCGTCGAACGCCTGCGCACCGCGGACGGCGAGCCGATGGCCGTCGAGCGTTCGCACATCCCGCTGACCGTCGCGCCGGGGCTGCCCGACACCCCGCTGAGCGACGCGTCGCTGTACGACGTGCTGGAGACGCGCTTCGGGATCGTGTTCGACGCCGGGGAGCAGACCATCGAGGCCGGCATCGCCGACACGGCCGACGCTCGGCTGCTCGACCTCGCCCGCGGCAGCGCGGTGCTGCTGCTCCAGCGGCGGTCGTTCATGAACGGCACCTGCGTCGAACTCGCCGTCTCCACCTACCGCGCCGACCGCTACCAGCTGCACAGCGCGCTGGAGATCCCCCGCCGGAGCCGGGCCGCGACCAGGCAGTGACCTGTCCGTATCCGGCCACGATGTATCTCCGTGTCCGCTGAGACCTCTCTGTGTGTCGCCGCCGTCCGGCGGCCGCACATTACGGAGGTCGCATCATGCGCAGACGAACGCCCGTACGCTCCCCGATCCGGCTCGTCCCGTACGGAGGGTGCGAGCCGCCCGCGATCGCGGTGCACGGGTCACTCGCTCTCGCCCTGGACTCCGGTCCGCCGCACGGGCGCCCGCCCCGGCCGGTCCTCGGCGTCGTACGCGACGGCCCGCCCGACGTGCGGGCGGAGGCACGACTGATCGCCCGGCTCGTCGTGGAGGTGCTGGCCGGAGTCCGGCCCTACCACCACCTGGCCGGACGTACGACACCGCGCCTGTTCGAGCGGCTGGGGTCGCTGTCCGCACGCCTGCCCGGACGGGCCGCGCCCCGGCTGGGCACCGTACGGGTCTGTGCGCCCGAGCCGGGAGTCGCCGAGGTCGCGGCGGTGGCCGTGATCGGCGCACGGGTGCAGGCGCTCGCGCTGCGGCTGGAGTACGACCGCCGCTGGCGCTGCGCCGCGATCGAGACGACCGTCCCGGCATGAATGACCGCCCGGGGAACCGCTCGCGGGTTCCCCGGGCGGGGACGGCCGTCGTACGAGGTCGGGCGTGAAGTCGGCTCAGTCTCGCGTGCCGGGCTGGTCGACCACGCGCATGCCCTGGTCGGCGGAGTCGTTGAGCACCTGTCCCGCGTGGGCGGTGAGCTTCTTGCGTGCGTACTGGTCCTTGAGCGCGACGGACCGCCAGCCCCGGTACTGGTACGTCTTCGGATCGAGGATGATCTCGAAGCGCGTCGTGTCCTGGTCACGGACGACCGCGACGCCCGAGCGCCCGGCGAGATCCTTCACCCCGGGCACGATCCGTACTCCGGAGATCATTGCGAGCGCGCGGTAGATGGCGGCGTTGGTCTTCGCCGGGATGAGCTTGTCGTCGTCGAGGATCTCCTGGATCCGATAGAACGTGGCGTCATCGTCGTCGGCGGCCTGGGTGTCGTGCCGGATCTTCTTGAGCAGCGCGGCGGGGTCCGTCGGCAGCTTGGCCACGTAGTCGTACAGCCCGCGCGGGGACCTCCTCCAGACGCCGGCGCCCCAGGCGAAGCCTCCGTTGACGCCGGGAATGACGTGGCCGGGAGGGATCTTCTCCCCGGGGCGCAGGATGGCCGTCATCGTGATCTTCGAACCGTTGACGGACTCGGCGACCCTCCTGCCGTCGAACCGCCACCACTGCTCGACCTTGACCTTGCCCCGCAGCGTGCCGATCGTGTTGCCGGGCGCGATGGCCCAGTTGCGCAGCTCGGGCGCGTACACCCACTGATCCGCCCGCGGCTTCGGGACCGTCCGCTGCTCGATCGTCTGGGCGGCCAGTTCAAGGCTGGGCACGGGTCCGGTGTTCGGCTTGCCCACCGGCGCGGATCCCACGGCCTGGGTCACCACCACGGCAGCCGCGGCACCGGCCGCGATCACCCCCACGGCACCGAGCCGCCAGCCGAGACGCCGGTGAAAGGGACGGGCTTCGAACGCGGGGGTGCCGGGCGACTCCATCTCGGCGCGCAGGCGGGCCCACGCGCGGGCCTTCGCCGCGGAATCGGCCGGAACGTCCGCCGGACGGGCCTCCCGGACGAGCACGATCTCCTTGTCGATCATCGGTTCTCCTCCTGAAGACGCGTGGGGTCGGCGTTTCCGAACGCGCGGCGGATCTTCTTGCGGATCCGGTGCAGCCGGGACCGTACGGTGCCCATCGGAACGCGCAGCGCCTCGGCGGCCTCCTCGTACGTCAGGTCCGCCCAGGCGATCAGGAGCAGCAGGTCACGGTCGGCGGCCGACAGGCTCTTCAGCGCCGACGCGATGCGGGGGCCGAGGAGTTCGGCGGTCACCCGTGCGTCGCTGCCGTCGGCGAACGACCCGCTCACGCCCTCGGCGGGGGTGCGGGCGAGCAACTGGGCACGGCGTTTCTCGACCCGGCGGTGCTGGCCGATGAGGTTGGTCGCGATGCCGTACAGCCAGGGCCGGGCGTCCGGCCGGGTCAGGTCGTACTTTCCACGGTTGCGAAAGGCGACCGTGAAGGTCTCGGCACCGACGTCCTCGGCCGCCTCGGCACCGAGCCGTGCCGCGACATAGCGGTGGATCTCGTCCCAGTGCCGGTGGAAGACATCGGCGAACCTCTCCGGATCGGTGAGCGACGCGCCGATGCTCTCGCTGTCGCTCACCTCACCGGTGTCCGGATGCGGGTATGTATCGATCATCACCAACCGGTTCTCCTTGTCCGCGCCGTGCGCGTCGGTTCATCCGGTACTTGGTGCGATCGGACGTGGCGGTTCCCTGTTTTTTCCTAGGCCGCGGCGACCGCGTGCCGCCGGCGCCAGGCCCACTCGACAGGGCCGGACAGCAGCAACAGGAGCAGGGCCCAGTAGCCGACCCCCGGCACGGTCAACGCGACGACCAGGGCGAGGAGCAGGAGAACGGCCGCGGTGACGGCGCCGAGGACGAAGTCGCCCGGCAGGGGGGCGTCCTCCGTGGCCACTTCGGGGTCGATCCGGATGATGAGGTACATCGCGGCCTGCAGGCCGGTGGCGACGAAGACCGTGCCGATGTAGAGGCCGGTCGTGAACCGGCTGTTGTCGAACACGCCCACCATCTCGGTGGGGAACGGCAACACGACGATGGCCAGCAGCCAGGCGCTGTTGCAGAGCACCAACGGCGTCGAGTACGCCCGCACGTGCTGGAACGCCTTGTGATGCGACAGCCAGAGTCTGATGATCACCGCGAAGCTGAGGAGAAAGGTCCAGATCTCCGGCTGGTGCCCGGTGATCACCTCGGTGGCGGGGCGGTGTTCTCTGGCGACCTCGGGAACGACGTCCACGAGCGGGAGCACGAGCAGCGTGACGGCGATCGCCACGACGGCATCGGTGAACAGGATCAGCCGGTTCGGTTCTTTTGTTGCGGCCACCGCCATAACCTAGCGGCTCCACGCGAACGGCCCCGGACGAATCGTCCGGGGCCGTTCGGTCGTTCCGCGTCAGCCGTTGCGGCGGTCTCCGTGGCAGCGCTTGAACTTCTTGCCCGAGCCGCACGGGCACGGGTCGTTGCGGGAGACGTCCGCGTAGACGTCGTCCACCTCTTCGGTGTGGGTCTCGACGCCGCCCTCACCGTCGACCGTCGGAGCGCTGTAGCTCAGGCTCTGCGGCCGGCCGCCCTCTTCGAGGCCCTTGGCGACGATCTCCGGGGTGTCGTCCTCCTCCGTCTCGGCGAGCTCGACCGGAGCCTCGCCGACACCGGCCACGGCGGCCTGCTGCTCCTCATCGGCGATCTCCACCTCGAGGTTGAACAGGTAGCCGACCGACTCTTCCTTGATGCCCTCGAGCATCGAGGTGAACATGTCGTAGCCCTCGCGCTGGTACTCGACCAGCGGGTCGCGCTGGGCCATCGCCCGCAGGCCGATGCCCTCCTGGAGGTAGTCCATCTCGTACAGGTGCTCGCGCCACTTGCGGTCGAGCACCGAGAGGACGACGCGCCGCTCCAGCTCGCGCAGGACCTCGCCGCCGAGCTCCTCCTCGCGCTTGGCGTACGCCTCCTGGGCGTCCTCGGTGATCTTCTCGGTGAGCAGCTCGGCGGTCAGGCCGGCCTGGCCGCCCGCCTCCTCGACCAGGTCGTCGGAGCTGATCGAGATCGGGTAGAGCTGCTTGAACGCCTTCCAGAGCTTGTCGAGGTCCCACTCCTCCGGGAAGCCCTCGGCGGTGGCCGCCGTGACGTAGCCCGCGACGACCTCGTCGATCATGTGGACGATCTGGTCGTGCAGGTCGGCGCCCTCGAGGACCTTGTGACGCTCGGCGTAGATCACCTTGCGCTGGCGGTTGAGGACCTCGTCGTACTTGAGGACGTTCTTGCGGATCTCGAAGTTCTGCTGCTCCACCTGGTGCTGGGCGGACCGGATGGCGTTCGAGACGATCTTCGACTCGATCGGCACGTCGTCCGGGATGTTGAGGCGGGTCATGATCGCCTCGACACGGGCGGAGTTGAACAGCCGCATCAGGTCGTCCTCGAGCGAGAGGTAGAACCGCGACTCGCCCGGGTCTCCCTGCCGGCCGGAACGGCCGCGCAGCTGGTTGTCGATGCGCCGCGACTCGTGGCGTTCGGTGGCGAGGACGTAGAGGCCGCCGAGGTCGGTGACCTCCTCGTGCTCCTCCTTGACCGCCTGCTTGGCCTTCTCGATCGCCTCCGGCCAGGCCTTCTCGTACTCCTCCGGGGTCTCCAGCGGGGACAGGCCCTGCGCGTGGAGCGCCTGGTCGGCGATGTGGTCGGGGTTGCCGCCGAGGGTGATGTCGGTGCCGCGACCGGCCATGTTGGTGGCGACCGTGACGGCGCCCTTACGGCCCGCCTCGGCGACGATCAGGGCTTCCTTCTCGTGGTACTTCGCGTTGAGCACCTCGTGCGGGACGCCACGGCGCTTGAGCATCCGCGAGAGCTTCTCCGACTTTTCCACCGAGGTGGTGCCGACCAGGACCGGCTGGCCCTTGTCGTGCTTCTCCTTGATGTCCTCGACCACGGCCTCGAACTTGGCCTGCTCGGTCTTGTAGACGACGTCGGGGACGTCCTTGCGGATCATCGGCTTGTTGGTGGGGATCGGGATGACCCCGAGCTTGTAGATCTTGTTGAACTCGGCCGCCTCGGTCTGGGCGGTACCGGTCATGCCGCCGAGCTTGTCATAGAGGCGGAAGAAGTTCTGCAGCGTGATCGTGGCGAGCGTCTGGTTCTCGTCCTTGATCGCCACGCCTTCCTTGGCCTCGATGGCCTGGTGCATGCCCTCGTTGTAACGACGGCCGTGCAGGATGCGCCCGGTGAACTCGTCGACGATCAGGACCTCGCCCGCGTTGACGATGTAGTCCTTGTCCTTCTTGTACAGCTCCTTGGCCTTCAGCGCGTTGTTCAGGAAGCTGACCAGCGGCGTGTTGACCGAGTCGTACAGGTTGTCGATGCCGAGCCAGTCCTCGACCTTCTCGACGCCGGACTCCAGGATGCCGACGGTGCGCTTCTTCTCGTCGACCTGGTAGTCGCCGTCCTCGCCCTCGGGCCCGTCGGTGGCGCGCTTGAGCCGCGGCACGATCTTGGCGAACTCGACGTACCACCGGGAGTTCTGCTCCGCGGGGCCGGAGATGATCAGCGGCGTACGGGCCTCGTCGATGAGGATGGAGTCGACCTCGTCCACGATCGCGAAGTTGTGGCCGCGCTGGACGCACTCGTCGAGGCTCCAGGCCATGTTGTCGCGCAGGTAGTCGAAGCCGAACTCGTTGTTGGTGCCGTACGTGATGTCGGCGGCGTACGCCTTGCGGCGGTCCTCCGGCGTCATGTCGGCCAGGATCACGCCGACCTCGAGGCCCAGGAACTGGTGGACCCGGCCCATCCACTCCGCGTCGCGCTTGGCCAGGTAGTCGTTGACCGTGACCACGTGCACGCCCTCGCCCGCGAGGGCGTTGAGGTACGCCGGGAGCACACAGGTCAGAGTCTTGCCCTCACCGGTGCGCATCTCCGCTATGTTGCCCATGTGCAACGCGGCGCCGCCCATGACCTGCACGTCGAAGTGGCGCTGGCCCAACGTGCGCTTGGCCGCCTCGCGAGCGGTGGCGAACGCCTCGGGAAGCAGATCGTCGAGGCTCTCGCCGTCGGCGAGGCGCTCCTTGTAGGTGTCGGTGAGCGCGCGCAACTCCGCGTCGCTCATGTCGACGAAGTCTTCCTCGATGGAGTTGACCTGGTCGGCGATCCGCTTGAGCTTACGCAGAACTTTGCCTTCGCCGGCGCGAAGGATCTTGTCGATGACTACTGGCACTCTCGGGAGCTCCTCGCAGCGTTCGTGGTATCGCCGGGGGTCGTGTCGGAGGCGCGCGTACACGACCCGTACGGTGTCATCGTAGGCGAGTCCAACCGTACAGCGGGACAACCGTCACTATCACGAGACCGGTGATGCCCGCGACCGGGTCAGGGTTCGCCATGTTCGTGCCAAGTGATCGTGTAAAAAAACTGGGAGCGGCGGGCGCGTGACCGGTCGTCCGCACCGAATGAAGCGCGCAACCCGCAGGGAGGGATGAATGGCCCACAATTCACACGCCGGCCGTGCCAGCTCATGGCTGGCGGTCATCGTGATCTGGATCGGATTCGGCGTGGGTGGCGTCGCGCTGGTGCCGCACCCGAAGTGGTGGCTGTTCTGGGTCGGCGTCGGACTCGTCGTGGTCGGCGGTCTGATCGCCGCGGCGGTGCACATCTTCGACGACGTCATCATGGACGGCCCTCGTCAGGCGCCCGAAGAACGGCACCCGTCCGAGCGCGCGGGCGTCCGCGGCGAGCTGAGCGGGCCGGAAACGGCCAGCGACCCGGCGACGACCCGGCCGCACGGCTGATCTCGCTCCCGTTTTCCGTCGGTGATGGTCCGTAACATCGGGCCATGCCTCCCGTAGAGCTCACCCCCGAGCAGGCACGCCGGATTCAACTTCGCGCCCAGGGTTTCCTCGGGCGTGTCGTCACTCCCCATCAGGGCGGTGGCCTGCGCGGCGACCCCGGCGCCCGGCGTGCCCTCGGTGCGCTCCGTCATCTCGGGGCGGTGCAACTCGACACCATCTCGGTCCTGGCGCGCTCCCACGAGCTGGTCGCCTACGCGCGTCTGGGCGCCGTCGGCCGTTCCAGCGTCGAGCGCGCCTACTGGAACGGCACGGCCGCCTTCGAATACTGGTCGCACGCCGCCTGCGTGCTGCCGATCGGCGACTGGCCGCTGTACGCCTTCCGGCGCCGTGACTACCAGCGCAGGGGCCGGCACTGGCACCGCACGCCCGAGGAGGCGTGCAAGGAGGTGCTGGCCCGCCTCCACGCCGACGGCCCGCTGACGGCGACGGGGCTCGGCGGGGCGAAGAAGGGCGGCGAGTGGTTCGACCGCACGGACCACAAGATCGCCGCGGAGTACCTCCTGGCGACCGGCGAGGTGGTCTGCACCCGGCGGGTCGGCTGGCGCCGGGTGTACGACCTGGCGGAGCGGGCGATCCCGGCGGAGCTGCGTGAGCAGGACCTGTCGGACGAGGAGTGCGTCACCACGCTGGTCGCCCGCGCGGGCCGCGCCCTGGGCGTCGCGACGCGAGCGGACCTCGCCGACTACGTCCGGGTCCGGGGCGACCAGGTCGACGCGGTGATCGAGGCGACCGGCCTGGTGCCGGTGGAGGTGCGCGGCTGGAGCACCGCCTGGGCCCATCCTGAGGGCCTGGACGAGACGCCCCGCGGCCGGCACCGTACGACGCTGCTGTCCCCGTTCGACTCGCTGGTGTGGGACCGCAAGCGCACCCAGCGGATGTTCGCCTTCGACCACCGCCTGGAGGCGTACGTCCCGAAGGCGAAGCGCGTGCACGGCTACTTCACGATGCCCGTGTTGGCCGGCGGACACCTGATCGGCCGCGTCGACCCGGCGCGCGAGGGCACGACGCTGATCGCCCGCAAGGCGTCCCTGGAGCCGGCGGCGGCGAACACCCCGGCCAAGGCCGAACGCGCGGTCGCGCACCTGGCCGAGGCGCTGCGCGAGGCGGCGGAATGGGTGGGCTGCGACGCGGTCCGCGTCGAACGCATCGATCCGCCGGCCCTCGCCGCGCCGCTGGCCGCCGCCCTCGATTAGGACGGCTCCGCGACCGGCGCCGGTCAGGCGTTGAGGCCGAGGGAGGCGATGAGGTCGTGCATCTCGTCGCGGTAGACGGCGCCCGGGTCATGGATGAGCCCGCTCAGGTGGCCATAGATCTCCAGGGCCACCAGGCCGTGCATCCGGCCCCACACGCGCAGGGTCAGCGCCACCGCGGCCGGCGGCAGGCCGGGGAAGTCCTCTCGTACGTGGGCGGCCAGGCCCGCGTCGAAGCCGGCCCAGTCATAGTCCCGGCCCTCCGGCTGGAGGGTACGAGCCGTCGGCCATGCCTCGGCGACGAGGCCGATGAGACCGGAGCAGGCGCGTAGCTCGGCCTCCCGGCCGGGGCCGTCGCCGGGCGGCCGGTAGCCGGGCACCGGATCGCCGTAGATCAGCCGGAACCCTTCGGGATTGGCCAGCGCCCACTCGCGCATGGCCTGTGCCCAGGCCAGGACCCGCCCGCCCGTGTCGCTGTCCGGCACGGCGTCCCGCGCCGACTCCGCGGCCTCCACGGCCGCCGTGTAGACGTCGCCGACCAGCGCCGTGATCAGGTCGTCGCGGGTCGGGAAGTAGCTGTAGATCGCACCGGCCGTCATGCCCATCTCGCGGGCGATGGCGCGCAGCGAGATCGCGTCGGGGCCGCCGTCACCCATGAGCTTGAGCGCGATCGCCTTGATCTCCGCGCTGGTCTGCGCGCGCAGCCGCTCGCGACGGCTCATGGTCTGCTCGCTCACAGTTGACAGGCTACAGCGTTTGACTACTGTACGGCGTGCTGACTTTGAACGGCGTGTAGTAAATCAACGGCATGTAGGTGACGCATGGAACGGAACCGGCTACGCCTTGGGCTGCTGGCGTTGACGCAGCTCATCGTGGCTCTCGACTACAACATCGTGTATGTGGCGCTGCCCGGCATCGAGCACGCGCTGGGCTTCAGCCCGTCCTCCGTGCAGTGGGTGGTCAGCGCGTACTCCGTCGGACTCGGCGGGCTGATGCTGTTCGGCGGACGTGCCGTGGACCGACTCGGTCCACGCCGGATGTTCGTCACCGGACTGGCGCTGTACGGCGTCGCCTCCCTGGCGGGAGGCCTGGCCTCCGGCCCCGGGCCGCTGATCGCCGCCCGTGCGGTCCAGGGTGCGGGCGGAGCCCTGCTGACTCCCGCGACGCTCACGCTCATCTACCGGGGGTTCACCGAGGGCCCCGCGCGCAACCGCGCGCTGGGCGCCTGGGGCATGGCGGGCAGCGCCGGACTGGCCACCGGTTCCCTGCTCGGCGGGGTGCTGACCAACTACCTGGGCTGGGAATGGGTGTTCTTCGTCAACGTGCCCCTGGTGCTGGGCTGTGTCCTGGCCGCGCCGCGGCTGCTGCCCGCCGACCCGGACCGTACGCCCGGCGGGTTCGACGTGCCGGGCGCGGTCCTGGCCACCGTGGGCTCGGCGCTGCTGGTGTTCGGCCTGGCCAGCGGCCCGGACGCCGGATGGCGATCGCCCCGCGGCGCCGGATCGCTGGCCGCGGGCGCGATCCTGCTCGCGCTGCTGCTGGTGGTGGAGGCCCGCACCCGCGACCCACTCATCCCGCTACGGCTCGCGCGGGGCCGCTCCCTCGCCACCACCATGGTCGTGATCGGCCTGTTCCAGGGAACGCTCGGCGGCGGCTACTACATCCTCACCTCCTACCTCCAGCCCGTCCTCGGTTACAGCTCGCTGAAGGCGGGACTCACGTTCCTGCCGCTCACGCTGATCTGCATGCTCGCCGCGCTGAAGGTCACCCCGCCCCTGCTCGGCCGCTGGGGGATCCGCACCACACTCGTCGTCTCGATGGCCGGGACCGGCGCCGGCATCGCCGTCCTGGTCGCCGGCACGACGGCGGACGGCGGCTTCTGGACCCTGCTGCCCGGCAGCGTCGTCTGGGGCCTGTTCGGCGGCGTCGCCTTCGTCGCACTGTTCGCCTCCGCCGGATCCGGCATCGCACCCCACCAGCAGGGCGTCGCGTCCGGCCTGGCCAGCACCGCCAAGGAACTCGGCGGCGCGCTGGGCCTGGCCGTCTTCGTCGCGCTCGCCACCGGCTCAACCCATCTGCTGCACGGCCTGCACGTCGCCGGATGGACGGCCGCGGCCGTCACCGCCGCCGGCGGCCTGACCGCACTCGCCCTCGCCCGCCCCACACCCGACGCAGAACCGTCCCGCCCCCTCGAAGGAGCCCAGAAGTGAGCACCACCGACCTGATCAGCAAGTACCTCGACATCTGGAACGAACGAGACGCCACGGCCCGCGAGGCGCTGATGGAGTCCGTCCTCACCCAGGACTCGGTCTACATCGACCCCGACTACGCCGGCGTGCGCGGACACGCGGAACTCTCGGCGACCATCGGCCGGGCTCAGCAGAACTTCGGCGACCTGCGGTTCGCCCTGGGGACGGTGATCGGAGCCCACCACGACCGGGCGCTCTTCACGTGGCGGCTGGGCACGGTCGCCACCGGCTACGACATCGTCGAGTTCGCCGGGGACCGCATCCGCAGCGTCGTCGGCTTCTTCACGTGAACCCTGGGACGACTCCGTCCGCGCTCCTCATGCTCCCGTCGAGCCGCTCAGCTGATTTCGAGCAGTTTCTCCCGTACCGCGTACACGACGGCTTCCATCCGGGAATGGAGCTGGAGTTTTTCCAGAATGTTCCGAATGTGGTTCTTGACGGTGTTCTCCGAAATGAACAGCTCTTTGGCGATCTCGCGGTTGCCGAGCCCCCGCGCGACCAGGCGCAGGACCTCCATCTCGCGGTCGGTCAGCTTCGGCGCGGGCACCTGCTGCTGGCGCTCGTCACCGCGCTTGGCCATGGCCGCGAACTCGGTGATCAGCTTGGAGGCCATCGACGGGCTGATGAACGACTGACCGTCGTGCACCGCGCGCACGACGTCGGCGACCTCGTCGATCGAGACGTCCTTCAGCAGGTAGCCGGTGGCGCCCGCCTTGATCGCCTCGAAGAGGTCCTCCTCCTCGTCACTGATGGTCAGCATCACGATCTTGACGCTGGGCACCTGGTCCTTGATGGCCGTGCACGCCTCGATGCCGCCGCGGCGCGGCATCCGGATGTCCATGAGCACGACGTCCGGAACGAGGTCGCTCACCTGCTCGACGGCCTCCTGACCGTCGCCGCACTGACCGACGACCTCGACGCCGTCCTCGTCGTCGAGGACCATCTCGAGACCGCGGCGGAACAGGGCGTGATCGTCGACGATGAGGACGCGGATGGGGTCACCGGCCGCGGGGTCACGACTCTGCGGAGTCTCGCTCAACTCCTCCTCCAAACGGTGCGCCGGCCCATGGGGATCGTGGGCGTAATCGCGGGGGTGAGACTTATATGACCGTGTGGTCCCAGGCGGTTCCTCGCCGGAACCGCCTGGGACCAGATTGGTCGAGGTGGTGGCGCCGCGCAAGCGCGGCGTCACTCCTCGATAAGACGGATCACTCCATAATCCCAGCCCCGTCGCCGGTAAACGACACTCGGACGGCCGCTCTCCTTGTCACGGAAGAGATAGAAATCGTGGCCGACCAGTTCCATCTCGAATAGTGCCTGGTCAATGGTCATCGGATCCGCTTTGTGCGCCTTTTCGCGCAGAACGACCGGACCGTCGCCTTCCATCGCGATCGGCACGATGCCCTCGGGTTCGGGCGGGGCGTACGCGTCGCGCGCCTCCTCCTCCGCCGACGTACGTACGGGCTCCTCGGCCTGCGACGTGACCGAGAGCGCCTCGGGCTCGGGTGCGAGCGCGTCCGCGAGCCGGGCGCGGCCGTGGCCGCCGTGGTGGACCTTGCGGCGGTCGCACGAGCGACGCAGGCGGTTCTCCAGCTTGCCGAGGGCCATGTCGAGGGCGGCGTAGCGATCGTCCGCCGCGGCCTCGGCCCTGATCACAGGGCCGCGGGAGACGATGGTGAGCTCGATCCGCTCACGGGTGTCGGCCTGGCGGGGGTTGTGTTCTTCGGAGACCTCCACGTCGACCCGGATGACCTTGGGATCCAGCTTCTCGACCTTGCCGAGCTTGGTGTCCACATGCCGACGGAAGCGATCGTTGACGTCCGTGTGGCGCCCCTTCACGATGATGTCCATGGGGGACCCCCTCCTCCCGGTCTTCAAGAGCACCCGGCACGGGGCAGCCGGGCTCGATGCTCTCTGTCCTCACACTGTCTTCACATCTTGGCCACCGTGACGTAGAGGAAACACCCGCCCGGCCGACCTGGTCTTCGTCCCCACATCCGCCTGCTGAGGGTCTCGCAGCGCTCTCGCCACTACTCCCCTTCTCCCGGTCCGGAGGACATCTGATCCCCCGGCGGGGCAGGACTTACCTCTAAGCCGCACCGTGATCGGTCGACGAGAAGTCGCCTTACGTGGGCCGTTTAGCCTGCGGCTGGCATCGGCTTGCCGGGCCGGTTGAGACTCGGCGCAACCACGGACCCGGGCGGGTGTCATGTCAGGAACGCTAACCCCTTACGCCATGAATGTCAGGTGGGGATCCCCAGAAAAACCACGGATAGTCATCGCCACCCCGAGTTTCGGCCCGGCCGGCGGGTCGCGTCAGGCCTGGCGGAGGGGCGAAACGGCCACCCGGCGCGCCTCCGCCACCACCTGCGCGAGGCCTTGAGACGGCCGGTTCCGATCTCGCTCGACGCGAACACCCGGTCGCCCGGCGTGTGCGCCGCCGCGTACGGCGGACAGGCGATAACCCGCTACCGCCGGTAGCCGCAGGGGCGAGATGGCGCCACGCCCGGCTTCGGCGTGTCGTCGCACCTCGTGGGCCTTGTTCTTTCGCGGGCGCGAAGTTATCCACAGGGTGTGGACGGGGCTGGCATGTCGTGAGGGGAGGGGGCAGGGTCGGGTGACATGAAGCTTCTCGCCGCGTTCCTCGATCTGATCCTTCCCCAGCCGTGCGCGGGCTGCGGCGGCCCCGGCGGGCTCGTGTGCCGGGCCTGCGAAGACCATCTCGCCGGCCCCGCCCGGCTGTGCCTGCCGAGCCCCGTCCCCGAGGGGCTGCCGCCCCCGTTCGCCGTCGCGCCGTACGCGGGCCCGGTCCGCCGTCTGATCATCGCGCACAAGGAACGCGGCTTGTCCGGCCTGGCGCGGCCTCTGGGGGCCGCTCTCGCCCGCGCCGCCACGAGGGCCGCCGCCCCAGGCGAGCCGCTTCTGCTCGTCCCTGTGCCCTCCTCAAGGGCGTCGGTACGCCGTCGAGGCCACGACCCGACCCTGCGCATCGCCCAGGAGGCCGCGAAGCATGCCTCGAGGCTGACGGCAGGACAGGCAACGGGACGGACGACATACGAGACGGAGCCCCACCCCACCGCCCGAACGAGCGACGTCTCCACCGGAGCGCGGGATGCCCGCGACACCGACCCGGCACGGAACCCCCGGCCTGCTGATCCGCGGAAGGCCCGCCCCACCGGTCCAGTGGGGAAGGCCCGTCCCACCGGTCCTGGATGGGAGACCGATCCCGCAGCCCCGATGCGGGACGCCCACCCCGCCGACCCGGCATGGGACGCCCGCCTCGGCGATGCCACGTCGGACGGCCGCCCTACCAATCCGGCATGGGACGCCCACCCCGCCGACCCAACTTGGGACGCCCGCCTCGGCGATGCCACGTGGGACGCCCGCCCTACCAATCCGGCACGGGACGCCCACCCCGCCGACCCAACTTGGGACGCCCGCCTTGGCGATCCAGCATGGGACGGCGGCTCTGGCGATCCGGCGTGGAAGGCCCGTCTTCCAGCGCCGGACGCCCGCCCTGGCGATCCGGCGTGGAACGCCTACCCCGTCGATCCAGATTGGGAGGCCCGCCTTGGCGATCCAGCATGGGACGCCCGCCCTACCGATCCGGCGTGGGGGGTCGACCCCGCCGAGCTGACGCGGGGCGCCCGCTTTGGTGGTGGGGTGGGAATCGTGTGCGTGCGGGCGCTACGGCATCGGCGTCGCGTGGCGGATCAGGCCGGTCTGTCCGCCATGGACCGCGCCCTGAACCTCACCGGAGCCATGGAGTCCCGCCTGGACCTGGGGGGCCGGCGAGTGATCGTCGTGGACGACGTGATCACCACGGGCGCGACCCTCGCCGAAGCGGCCCGAGCCTTACGCGCGGCGGGTGCCGACGTACGAGCGAGCGCCGTCATCGCGGCCACGCAACGGCACTCGGGACAGGAGGGAGATCAGCGACGGTAGGCCAACCGGTCAGCAGCGACGCGCAGGCCGGCCGAAGCAGACCCCACCGCCTCAGCGGCCAAGCGCGTCAGCGCCTCAGCGCCTCAGCGCGTACGGCCCACCATCTCAGCGGGGTCGGCGGGTCAGCCCGGGTACGCCGGGGCCGACGTGCGGTCGTAGCACTTCCACTCGCCGTACTTGTCGCTGAGCCAGCACACGTTGTCCAACGGCTGGGGGCTCGACACATGCTGTGCGACGAGCAGTGGGGCACCCGGGTAGGCGGCCACGGCCTTCATGTCGCCGCCCGGGCCCACCATCGGCTGGATGGTGCCGCCGCCGACCGGCACGTCGTAGAGCAGGGGCGACGGGTTGCTGTCCGTCGCGCCGATGACCGCCAGGTGGTCGGCGTCGCGCCAGGTCAGGTCGAGGGCGGCGGACAGGTCCGAGTTGATCGCGATGAAGCCCTCCGCCTGCAGGCCGCCCGTCGGGGCCCGGTCCACGCGGCCGAGCTGCACCTGGGAGACCTGGCCCATCTGGACGATCGCGGCGGCTCGGGTGCCGTCTCGGGAGATGCGCAGGGCGCGGACCGGGTACGGCGCGAGGGTCCAGCCGTCGACGGCGATCTTCGTCGTGCCGCTGGTGATCTCCCACAGGCGGGATCCGTGGGAGTTCGACTCGACCGCCCAGACGTTCCCGCGCGAGTCCCACGACGGCTTGCAGAACCGGCCGCCCGCCAGCTTGGCGTGCAGGACGACCCGGGTCGCGCCCGTCGTCATGTCGGTCACCGTCACCGTGTCGCCGGACTTGCTCACGGCGGCGACCTGCCGCGCGTCGTAGGAGATCGCCGGCTGGGACACTCGGAGCTTGGGCAGCAGCACCTGCGGTACTGAGGAGTCGAGCCTGGCCAGCCGGCCGTCGGCGGTGCGCACCCAGCCGCGCGGCGCGTCGCCCTGGCCGTCCGGGTTGTAGCCGCTCCAGACGCTCGCCGACTGCACCGTGCCGCCGACGCCGGGGACCTGCACCGGTTTGCCCTCGATCTCCAGTTTCAGCTGGTCGACCTCCCGGAGCTGCCGCAGCGTCCACATCAGCTGGATCGACATGTTGCGCAGGTCGCCCGAGCGCGCCTGGCGGCTCAGATCGACCGTCGCGACGCCGCCGGAGATGTCCAGCCGCCGCAGCTGGGTGCCGCCGGGGAAATCGGTGCGGACGCCGGCGCCCCGCAGCCACGTCGTCGGGCCGCCGAGCAGCTGTTTCACGAGCTGCTGCGACAGCCACGTCCGGTTGACCATCGGGATGAAAACGGGGTTCGGCACCAGTGCCTTGACCTGCGGGTCCGGTGAGAAGAAGTACAGGTCGAGCGTGCGGAAGGCGCGGTTCACGTCGTTGCGGCTCAGCAGGAGCTCCTGCGGCAGCCAGCTGATCCGCCACTGTTTCTGCGCGTCCTGCCGGAGCTGGTACGTCGCCTTGAAACGGTGGGAGTCGGCGATGTACTGCCCGTCCGAGCCGATCCTGCCGAGCTGGTCGACCTCGACGGTCACCGACGCGTGCGCGCCGCCGATCTGGACCGACGTCTGTTCCATCCGGTCGTAGACCACGGTGGAGATGCCGGGCTGCCAGCATCCGCCGCAGGCCAGATACTCGCGGGCCACCTTGTGGTCGCCGTTCGGGCCGTCGAAGCTGCCCGACGCGGCCTGGAAGGCGGTAATGATCTTGCCCGGGTCCCAGTCGCGGCCGGGGCCGACGGGGATGACGCGGACGTACGGGTCGTCGATCGGCTGCTGGTGGTTCGTGATCCGGCCGCCGATCACCTGGCTTCCCGAAGGAACGCTCGCGCATCCCGCGACCGCGCACAGCACGACCGTCACCAGCGCGAGCCCCCGCCTCATGCGTCCGCTTCCAGCTTGAGCTCGGCGTACGGGGCGCGGCGGAGTTCGACCTCCGGGGGTACGAGGGGCAGCGGCGAGCCGCGCAGCTCGGCGCCCGCCACCCGCGGCAGCGACAGGCGGAACTGGCATCCCTGGTCGGGCTCGCCCCACGCCTGGAGCCAGCCGCCGTGCAGGCGGGCGTCCTCCTTGGAGATCGACAGGCCGAGGCCCGTGCCGCCGGTGGTGCGGGCGCGGGCGGGGTCGGCGCGCCAGAAGCGGTCGAAGACCATGTGGGCCTCGCCCGGCCGCAGGCCGCATCCGTGGTCGCGGACCGCGATGGCCACGGCGTCGCGGTCGGCCGCCACGCTCACCACGATGTCCTTGCCCTCACCGTGCTCGACCGCGTTGACCAGCAGGTTGCGCAGGATGCGCTCGACGCGGCGGCGGTCGACCTCGGCCATGGTCGCCTCGCCCGGCAGCTGCTGGACGATCTTGCTGCCCTTGCGTTCGGCGAGGTCCTCGGTGTCGCCGACGGCGCGCAGGACCAGTTCGCGTACGTCGATCGACTCGGCGTCCAGGGTGGCGGCGCCCGCGTCGTACCGGCTGATCTCCAGCAGGTCGGCGAGCAGGCCCTCGAAGCGTTCGAGCTGGCTCTGCAGGAGCTCGGCCGACCGCGACGTCAGCGGGTCGAAGTCCTCGCGGGCCTCGTACAGCACGTCGGCGGCGATCCGGATCGTCGTGAGCGGCGTGCGCAGCTCGTGGGAGACGTCCGAGACGAACTGGCGCTGGACCTTCGACAGCTCCTCGAGCTGGACGATCTTCTCCTGGAGGTTCGCCGCCATGTCGTTGAACGAGGTCGCGAGCCGCGCGAGGTCGTCCTCGCCGCGGACCTTCATGCGTTCTTCGAGCCGCCCGGCGGCGAGGCGTTCGGCCGACTGGGCGGCGAGCCGTACGGGGATGACGACCTGGCGGGTCACCAGGGAGGCGATCGCGGCGAGCAGCAGCATCAGGGCCGCGCCGACGCCGAACAGCGTGCGCTGCACGACCACGAGGCTCTGCCGCTCCTGGGTCAGCGGGAACAGGTAGTAGATCTGGTAGGCGTTGACCTTGGCGCCGACGATCAGGCCGGCCGTCGAGGTGCCGTCGTCGTAGCTCAGCCGGCCGTACGTGCGGTACGGGTTGCTGGCGGGCGCCCGCTCCACCTGGAGCCGCAGGCGGGCGGGCACGCTGTCGGGCTTGATGGCGTTGCTGGAGAAGCCGTTGATGCCCGGGTCGCGGTCGTCGATGAGGATGACCTCGTACAGGCCCGCCGTGCCGCTGCGGCGGGCCAGTGTGGTGACCACGTCGTTGAGCGTCTCCGGGTCGCTCGGACCGGTGGCGAGCCGCCCCTGGGCGATGCCGACGCCGTCGTCGAGCTGGAGCAGCGCGGCGCGTTCCTTGGCCTCCAGCAGAGCGTTGGTGATCTGCTGCATGAGGAACACCCCGAGCACCGCCACGACGATGGCCGACACGACCAGCGTCGTGGTGACCACCCGCACGCGGATCGAGCGCCGCCAGCGCGCCTGCGTCGCGCCCAGCGCGGCTCGGGCGAGACGGCGGATCACACTCAGGCCGCGGCGGGTCGACGCCTTCAGGGGGATCCGCACGGCCGGACTAGGCCGGGCCGGCCTTGTAGCCGACCCCGCGTACGGTGACGACGATCTCCGGATGCTCGGGGTCTTTTTCGATCTTGGCCCGGAGCCGCTGGACGTGCACGTTGACAAGCCGGGTGTCGGCCGCGTGGCGGTAGCCCCAGACCTGCTCGAGCAGGACCTCGCGGGTGAAGACCTGGCGCGGCTTGCGGGCCAGCG
Source organism: Actinoallomurus iriomotensis (assembly GCF_030269445.1). Lineage (GTDB taxonomy): Bacteria > Actinomycetota > Actinomycetes > Streptosporangiales > Streptosporangiaceae > Actinoallomurus > Actinoallomurus iriomotensis. The sequence continues at coordinate 466,872 of NZ_BSTJ01000006.1, read as the reverse complement.
CCACCAGCAGGTCGAACTCCAGCGGAGTGAGCGGGATGTGTCGATCGCCCCGCTTGACCGAATGACCGGCGACATCGATCGCGATGTCGCCGATCTGCAGCAGCTCGGGCGTCGGGTCGTCGGTGCGGCGGAGCCGGGCGCGGACGCGCGCCACCAGCTCCTTGGGCTTGAACGGCTTGACGATGTAGTCGTCGGCACCCGATTCGAGGCCGAGAACGACGTCGACCGTGTCGCTCTTGGCGGTCAGCATCACGATCGGCACCCCGGCCTCGGCCCGGATCTGGCGGCACACGTCGATGCCGTCGATGCCGGGAAGCATGAGATCGAGCAGCACGAGATCGGGACGGGTCTCCCGGAACGCCTCGAGCGCCTTGTCGCCGTCGTGCACGAACGAGGGCTCGAAGCCCTCTCCCCGCAGCACGATGCCGAGCATCTCGGCCAGAGCAAGGTCGTCGTCGACGACCAGCACGCGTCCTTTCATGTACCCTCATCGCCGGAGTTGTAAGAGGTGGTCCCCCCAAGCAGGCCAAGGTTACCTCTGATCCCTCGTGTGGCGACCCCTCGCGCGGTGACGATCGCCGTTACCGACGCGACCGGCGAGCGCGGCGCCACTGCCGGTCCGTCGGGGGGATCGATCCGGTGCAGTGATTCCGCGTCCCCATTTTGCCCCATTGACGCCCGATTCCAGGGAGTCCTCCCGCGCGATCACGCGGAACTGTTCAGCGTGGCAGGATGGCCCGTATCGACAGGGGGACACAGCGTGGAGGGGGCAGGGTGACCGACCCGGGGGCCTGGGCGACGCCGGGCTCCGGCGCGCCCCCGGCCGACCACCCCGCGCCCCCGGCGCCCGAGCCGGCCGCCGACGAGCCCGAGCTGGAGACCGAGATCCCGCTGCGCCCGCTCGGCGTCTCGGAGATCCTCGACGGAGCGGTCACCTACATCCGCCGCAACCCTCGCGCCACGCTCGGCATGTCGGCGGTGATGACGACCGCCGTCGAGGTCGTCGTCACGCTGGCCCAGTACTTCCTCATCGGCGCCCAGGCCCGTACCGAGATCACGCCGGGCTCGGTCGAGAAGTCGGTGGGCTGGGCGTTCGTCATCGCGGCCGGCAGCCTGCTCCTCACCGCGTACGTCGTGCTGCTGCTGTCCGGGCTGCTCGCGCCGGTCATGGCACGGACGCTGCTGGGCCGCCCCACCTCCCTCGGCCAGGCCTGGCGCGCCGTACGGCCCTGCCTGGGACGCCTGTTCGGCGCGGCCACCGCGGTCATCGTGGCGGTGTTCCTGGCGCTGGCGATCCCGCTCACCCCGATGGTGGCCTCGGTCGCGGCCGACGCTCCCGTCGGCGTGCAGGCCCTCGCCTGGATCCTCGGTACGCCGGTCGCCTTCGTGGCGATGGTGGCGGCGTACGTCTGGTTCGCCCTCAGCACGCCCATCCTCGTGATGGAGCGCCGCGGGGTGATCGCCTCGCTGCGCCGGTCCGCGGAGATGGTGCGCGGGCGCTGGTGGCGCACGTTCGGCATCCTGTTCCTCGCCCTGCTGATCACGGTGCTGGCCGAGTTCGTCGTCATCCCGGCGCCGTTCACCGTCGTGGTGGAGATCGTGGCGGGCGTCCATCCCTCACCGGGCGGCGGGCTCCTCGTCGCCCTGCTGGCCGTGAGCGCGGTCGGCCGGATCGTCGCCGGCACCCTGGTCAACCCGTTCAACGCCGGGGTGATCGCTTTCGTGTACGCCGACCGGCGCATGCGGCGGGAGGCGTTCGACCTGGAGTTGCAGATGCGATCGCCGGAGGACCCGCTCGCCGCGTGGCTGCCCGGCCCGCTCACCGCCGCGGGCTCCGGCCCGCAGCCGAAGGTGCGGCGTGGCGCCGTTCCGTGGACGGCGCCCGTGCCGCCTCCGCCTCCCCCGCCGGGATGGCCACGGTGATCCTCAACGCCCCCGCACCGCCCGTCGGCCGCGACGCGGCGCGCGAGCTCGCCCGCCGCGAGCTGAACAAGCCGATCTACCACCGCGACGAGCCGTCGTTCCTCGACCGGATCATCAACAAGATCAACGACTGGCTGAGCCGCCTGTTCGACCACACGCCGGGCGAGCACGCCGGCAGCGGCTGGGGCTGGACGGCGCTGGTCGTGCTCGTGGTCGTGCTGATCCTGGTGGCCGCCGCGATCTGGTGGCGCGTCGGCAACCTGCGCCGCAGCGCGGCCGAACGCACGGGCCTGCTCGACGACACCCACACCACCGCCGAGGACCACCGCACCGCCGCCGAACGCCACGCGGCCGCCGGCGAGTGGCCCGAGGCCATCCGCGAACGCCTGCGCGCCATCGCCCGCGACCTCGAAGAACGCGTCATCGTCGAGCCTCGCCCCGGCCGTACCGCCGACGAGCTGGCGGCCGAGGCGGGCGCCGCGCTGCCCGACCACGCCGAAGAACTCGCCGCGGGCGTACGGACCTTCGACGACGTCTGGTACGGCGGACGCCAGGGTGACGCCGAGGGTTACCAGCGGCTCGTCGACCTCGACCGGCGGGTACGGGCGGCGCGCCCGGCGCCGCTCGTCTCCGGGAGCACCACGTGACCGCGGTCCAGACGGCGCCCCCGGCCGCGCCCGAGACCGCGCGGCAGGTCGCGCACCGGCGCTGGCGGCGCTCGCGCGGCATCCTGATCGTCCTGCTGGCGCTGGTCATCATCGGCGTGGTGCTCGCCGCGCTGCGGCCCAAGGTCCGCGCGGAGTACCTCGACCCCGACTCGCCGGGACAGCAGGGCGCCCGCGCGCTCGTCGAGATCACCCGGCAGCACGGCACCCCGGTGACCGTGGCGCGCAGCGTGTCCGCGGCGGCCGGCGCGGTGAACTCCAACCCCGACACCCTCCTGGTGATCGCGCGGTCGGAGCGGCTGACCTCCACCGACCTGGCCACCCTGCGCGCCCTGCCCGGCGACCGGCTGCTGCTGGAGCCGTCCGGCGACGCGCTCGAGGCGCTCGCGCCCGGCGTCGAGACCGACGGCGTCACCTCGGGCACGATCTCCCCCGCCTGCCCGCTGCCCGCCGCGGCCGACGCCGGCTCGATCGACCTCATCGGCGGTCAGGTCTACCGGGCCCCCGCCGGCGCGACGCAGTGCTACCTCGGGGACGGGCGGCCGAGTCTGGTCCAGCTGCCGGTGGGCGGCGCGAACGTCACGGTGATCGGATCCGGCGGCCCGTTCACCAACGAACGCCTCACCGACGCGGGCGACGCCGCGCTCGGCATGAACCTCCTCGGCTCCCGCTCGAACGTGGTCTGGCTGCTGCCGGCCCCGCCGCCGCCCGGCGCCGGCGGGCAGAAGTCGTTCACCGAGCTGGTCCCGTTCGGCGTGAAGCTCGCCGTGCTGCAGGCGGTGATCGCGGTGGTGCTGGTCGCGCTGTGGCGGGCACGCCGGCTGGGTCCGGTCGTGGTCGAGCCGCTGCCCGTGGTGGTCCGCTCCGCGGAGGCGGTCGAGGGACGGGCCCGGCTGTACCGCTCGCGCGGGGCCGGTGACCGCGCGGCCATGGCGCTGCGCGCCGGGGCGCTCGAACGCCTCACCGCCCTGCTCGGCATGCCGAAGAGCGCCGCCTCCGACCCGGCGATGGCGAACGAGATCGTCGCCGGCATCGCGGCGCACACGGGAGAGCCGCAAGCCGCCATCGGCGCGGCGCTGTACGGTCCTCCACCAATGGACGACGCCGAGCTGGTCCGGCTCTCCGGCTACCTCGACGAACTCGAAAGGCAGGTTCGTAGCTCGTGACGGAGCGACAGGGATCTGACATCTACGGCATCGAGCCGTCGGACGACGTGCCGGCGCAGGACACCCGTGCCGCGCTGATGGCGCTGCGGACCGAGGTCGCCAAGGCGGTCGTCGGGCAGGACGCCGTGGTGACCGGCCTGGTCATCGCCCTGCTGTGCCGCGGGCATGTCCTGCTCGAAGGGGTGCCGGGCGTCGCCAAGACGCTGCTCATCCGCACTCTGGCGCAGGCGCTGGAGCTCGACTTCAAACGCGTGCAGTTCACTCCCGACCTGATGCCGGGTGACGTCACGGGCTCGCTCGTGTACGACAACCGGACGTCGGAGTTCGAGTTCCGCGAGGGGCCGGTCTTCACCAACCTCCTGCTCGCCGACGAGATCAACCGCACGCCGCCCAAGACCCAGGCGTCGCTGCTGGAGTCGATGGAGGAACGGCAGGTGTCGGTGGAGGGCGTACCGCGCCCGCTGCCCGACCCGTTCGTGGTGTGCGCCACGCAGAACCCGATCGAGTACGAGGGCACCTACCCGCTGCCCGAGGCACAGCTCGACCGGTTCCTGCTGAAGCTGACCGTGCCGGTGCCCTCGCGGGAGGACGAGATCGCCGTACTCCAGCGGCACGCCTCCGGCTTCGACCCGCGCGACCTGGACGCCGCCGGGGTCAAGCCCGTCGCCGGCCCGGCCGACCTGGCGGCCGGGCGCGACGCCGTACGCCGCATCCGGGTCGACCCGAAGGTCAGCGGTTACGTCGTCGACCTGTGCCGGGCCACGCGGCAGTCGCCCTCTCTCCAGCTCGGCGTCTCCCCCCGCGGCGCGACCGCGCTGCTCGCGACGGCACGGGCGTGGGCGTGGCTGTCGGGCCGCGACTACGTGCGCCCGGACGACGTGAAGGCCCTCGCCCGCCCGACGCTCCGGCACCGCGTGCAGCTGCGGCCCGAGGCCGAGCTGGAGGGCGCGACGACCGACGGCGTGCTCGACGGCGTGCTCACCACCGTCCCCGCGCCCCGTTGAGGAGCGCGGCATGGCGCTGACCGGCCGTACCGGGCTCCTGGCGCTGCTCGGCGCGGCCGTGATGGTCATCGTGCCGAGCTGGTGGACGCTGCTCGCGGTGAACGCCCTGGTCGTGGCCCTGGTCGCGGCCGACCTGGCGCTGGCGGGCAACGTCCGCGCGCTCGGCCTGCACCGCTCCGGCGACACGAACGTCCGCCTCGGCGAGGAGGCCTCGGTCTCCCTCATCGTGGAGAACCCCGGTACGCGGCGGCTGCGCGCGGAGGTGCGCGACGCCTGGCCGCCCAGCGCCGGCGCGACGCCGCGCTCGGCCACCCTGTCGGTGCCGCCGGGCGAACGCCGCCGCGTCGACATGCGTCTCGTCCCCACGCGCCGGGGCGACCGCCGGGCCGTCTCGGTGACGATCCGCTCGTACGGGCCGCTGCGGCTGGCCGCCCGCCAGCTCTCCCGCCGGGCGCCCTGGACCGTACGCGTCCTGCCGGCCTTCCCCTCGCGACGGCACCTGCCGGCCAAGCTGTCCCGCCTGCGGGAGCTGACCGGCCAGCATGTCGCGCTCATTCGCGGGCAGGGCACGGAGTTCGACTCGCTGCGGGAGTACGTGGACGGCGACGACGTACGCTCCATCGACTGGCGGGCGACGGCGCGCCGGAGCGACGTGGTCGTCCGCACGTGGCGGCCCGAACGCGACCGGCGCATCTACCTGGTCCTGGACACCGGCCGTACGGCCGCGGGCCGGGTCGGCGACATCCCCCGGCTCGACTGCTCGATGGACGCCGCCCTGCTGCTCGGCGCGCTGGCCTCGCGTGCGGGCGACCGGGTGGACCTGCTGGCCTACGACCGGCAGGTACGCGCCCGGGTGGAGGGCAGCACGCGCACCAACCTGCTGCCCGCGATGGTCCGCGCCATGGCCCCCCTGGAGCCCGAACTCATCGAGGCGGACGCGGCGGGCATGGTCTCGACCCTGCTGGCCCGCGTACGGCAACGCTGCCTCGTGGTGCTGCTGACCGACCTCAACGCCGCGGCGATGGAGGAGGGCCTGCTGCCGCTGCTGCCCCAGCTCACCGCCAAGCACCTGGTGATGGTCGCCGCGGTGAGCGACCCGCGGGTGACCGAGATGGCCACGGCCCGCGGCGACGCGAGCGCCGTCTACGACGCGGCCGCCGCCGAACGCGCCCGCGCCGACCGCAGCCGCGTGACGGCGGAACTCCGCAAGTACGGCGTGGAGGTCGTCGACGCCCCACCGGAGGACATCGCCCCGGCCCTGGCCGACGCGTACCTGTCCCTGAAGGCCGCCGGCCGCCTCTGAAGGCGTGGTCAGGCGGCGACCGGGGCGGTGTCGGGGACGGCTTCCATGTCGCCGGTGTCGCCCTCGCGGACCGCGCGGCGGCCGAACACGATGACGTACGTCAGGAAGGCGGACTCCGCGATCACGCCGATGCCGATGCGGATCCACGTCACGCTCACGTGTCCCGTCACGAAGCCCTCGATCGCGCCCGACACCGCCAGCACGATGATGAGTCCCAGGGCGATGCTCATCGCCGCGCGGCCCTCCTCGGCCAGGGCATGGCTGCGGCGGCGGTGGCCCGGGTCGATGATCGTCCAGCCGAGGCGCAGGCCGGCCGCGGCGGCGAGGTACACGGCCGTGAGTTCCAGCATGCCGTGCGGCAGGATCAGGCCGAAGAAGATCGCGCCCTTGCCGTGGGCGAACATCAGGCCGGCGGAGACGCCGAGGTTCAGCTGGTTGCCCCACAGGGCGAAGATCGTCGGGATGCCGAGCAGGATGCCGAAGATCAGCGCCTCGGCCGAGACCCAGACGTTGTTCACCCACACCTGGAAGGCGAACGCACCCGCCGCGTGGTCGGTGTAGTAGTTCGCGAAGTCGTGTTCGACGAGCTGGCGGATCTGCATCGGGGACAGCAGTGACGTCTGCACGTCCGGGTTGCGGGCCACCCAGACGGCGATGACCAGCGACACCAGGTTGGAGATGACCGCCGCGCCGAGCCACCACCTCCGCATCCGGTACGCGGTGGCCGGGAAGGAGACGGTGAGGAAGCGGGCGACGTCGCGCCACATCGGCGCGTGCGCGCCGGTCACCGCCGCGCGCCCCCGGGCCACCAGCGACGACAGGCGGCCGACCAGCGCGGGCTCCGGCGAGCTGGAGCGGACGACGGACAGGTGGGTCGCGGCCCGCTGGTACAGCTCGACCAGCTCGTCGATCTCCGCACCGCTCAGCTTCCTGGCACCCCGGTTGATCAGTTGCTCCAGGCGCCGCCACTCGGCGTTGTGCGCGGCCACGAAGGCATCGACGTCCACAAACGGGCAGACTACTCTCAAAGACTCCTGGGGGATCCTCGCCAGTCTCTCAGTGATCCGACGGGAGGGCGCGTGCCGATCGAACTGGTGACCGGCGAGGCCGTGGCACTCGACATCCGGGTGGCGCGGCTGGCCAGCCGCGCCCTGGCGCTGTTCGTCGACATGCTGTTGCAGATCTTCGTGCTCTACATCTGCTTCATCTTCGTCGGCCTGTCGGCGACGGTGCTCGACTCGGCCGTGGCGGTGGGTCTGTCGATCGTGTGCATGGTGGCCGTGTTCGTGGGCTACCCGACGATCACGGAGACGCTGACGCGCGGCCGCACTCTGGGCAAGCTCGCGGTCGGGCTGCGCGTCGTCGGCGACGACGGTGGCCCTGAGCGCTTCCGGCAGGCCCTCGTACGCGCGCTGGCCGGGTTCCTGGAGATCTGGGCGCTGCTCGGTTCGCCCGCGCTCATCTCGTCGCTGCTCAACCAGCGCGGCAAGCGGCTCGGCGACCTGTTCGCGGGCACGATCGTCATCCAGGACCGGGTGCCGGTCAACGTCTTCCTCGGGCCGGTCGCGATCATGCCGCCGCCGCTGGCGCCGTGGGCGCGGTCGCTGGAGCTCGCCATGCTGCCGGACAACGTGGCGATGGCCGCGCGGCAGTACCTCACGCGCTTCTGGGAGCTGGCGCCCCGCGTACGCGACGCGATGGGCGACCGGCTCATGGCGGAGATCCTGCGCTACGTCAGCCCGCCGCCGCCTCCGGGGTTCCGGCCGGAGATCTACCTGTCGGCCGTCCTGGCCGAACGCCGGCACCGCGAGGAGGTCCGGCTGGCCGAACGCGCCGCCCGGCGCGAGGCGATCAACCGCCGCGGCGCGCCGGTCATGCCCATGCCGGCACCCGTGCCCCAGGCGATCCCGGTGGGCGGACCCCCGCCACCGCCGCCCTCGTACGGCCCGGGCCCGGTGCCGGGTCCCGAGTGGCTCGGCGCGGCCCCAGGTTCGGCGCCCCGGTTCCTGCCGCCCCGGCAGTGACCGGTCAGGCGAAGTTCGGCGGGTCGTCCAGCCCGGCCAGCTCGATCCCGGAGGCGGCCACGACGACGTCGCCGGCGAGGTAGCACTCCGAGATCTCCCCGGTCTCCAGATCGGTGATCTCGTAGCGTTCGACCGGTAGCCGGCCCTCGTCGGCCTCGTGCCAGGTGATCTCGGTGAGCGCCCAGCGCTGCGGCACCGTACGGACGGCGAGCGCTGGCTCGGTGAGCATCAGGAGGCGCACGTCGGCCCGCTCCCCCTCGGTCAGGCCAAGCGAGCGCGCGACGGCGACGAGCAGCCCCGGCGAGTCACCGACGAACCCGGTGGCGCGCGCGGAGCCCTCCCGGCCCCCGGTGACCCACAGCAGCTCGGCGCCTGCCGCGCCGCCGCGCAGCACGTGCTCGCCGGAGGTCACCTGGAGCCGGGCCGGCCGCCAGCGTCCGTCGGCGATCAGCTCGATGGTGCCGCCGTCGGAGCGTTCGGCGGTGTAGCGCCAGCCTCCTCCGTCCGGAGCGCAGGAGAACCTCTCCTCGACCTGCGACTCATGAACGTACGTTCCGTGCGGCATGGCCCCAATCTAGGGCCTGTCTCGAAGCCCCGCTGTCCTACTGCGCGGCGCTCGCTACGGACGGGGACTTCGAGACAGGCCCTCGAGCGCGGAGCGTTCTTGGGCGTCGAGGAGCTCGTCGCCGTGCTCGGTCAGCCAGTCCCCGAGCGCTCTCATCGGGCCGTCGACCAGGCTGCGCCCGAGGGCCGTCAGGCCGTACTCGACGCGCGGCGGGGCCTCGGCGTAGGTCCGACGGTCGATCAGGCCGTTGCCGGACAGGCGGTGCAACGTCTCGGTCATGACCTTGTCGCTGATGCCTCCGATCGCGGCCCTCAGCTCGCGGCGCCGGCGCGGCCCGGACTGAAGGGCCGCCAGGACGACGGGATCCCAGGTGTGGGCGAACAGGTCGGTGGCCGCCCGCAGGCGGCAGTCGGCGACCATCTGGTAGCAGTGGGCTTCGCTCATCTCGCCCACCATCATCGCGCACGCGATACGCACCGATCGGTGCGCGTCGCCTTCCTTACCGTGGCCGCCGGACGATCAACGAGGAAGGGAAACGACGATGCGGATCGGAATCCTGGGAACGGGAACGCTGGCGGCGGCACTCGCCGAGGGCTGGGCGCGGGCGGGACACGAGATCGTGGTCGGCGGCCGGTCACCCGCCAAGGCGCGGGACCTCGCGGACCGGCTCGGCCCGGACGTACGCGCGGCCGAGCCGCGGGAGGTGGTCACCGGGCGCGACGCGGTGCTGCTCGCCGTCGCCTGGGACGGCGTCGAGGACATGCTGCGGGCCGTGGGCGCCGCCGACGGCTCGCTGGCGGGCACGCCGCTGATCGATCCCACGAACCCCGTCGACCACGGAGTCGGCGCACTGCTCACCGGGCCCGGGGAGTCGATGGCGGAGCGGATCGCGGGCCTGGCTCCGGGGGCACACGTCGTCAAGGCCTTCCATCTCTTCCCCTCCGACCAGTGGACGGGACCGGGCGAAACGGCCGTCACCGTGGCGATGTGCGGCGACGACCCGGCGGCGCTGGAGGTCGTCGGCGAGCTCGCACGCGCGGTCGGCGGCGCACCGGCCGTGCTGGGAGGGCTCGACCGAGCCCGCCAGCTGGAGGAGGTCGCGGGGTTCGTCATCGGGCTGGTCTTCGCCGGTCACGACCCGGGAGCCGCCGTACCACACATGCCGTCGGCGGCCGCTCAGGAGCCGCGGCGCCAGGACGACAGGTAGACCTCCTGGTCCGGGGTCAGGGCGTCGATCTCGATGTCCATCGAGATCAGCTTGAGCCGGGCGACCTCCGTGTCGATCGCCTCCGGCACCTCGTACACGCCCGGGGCCAGATCCTGGGTGACCAGCCACTCGCACGTGAGCGCCTGGTCGGCGAACGACATGTCCATCACGGCGGCCGGGTGGCCCTCGGCCGCCGCCAGGTTCACCAGCCGGCCCTCGGCGAGCAGCACCAGGCGCCGCCCGTCGGCCAGGACGTACTCGTCCGCCTGCGGGCGTACCTCGTGGCGGACCTCCACCGCCAGGTCGGCGAGGGCCCGTACGTCGACCTCCACGTCGAAGTGGCCGGAGTTGGCGAGGATCGCGCCGTCCTTCATACGGGCGAAGTGCTCGGCGCGGATCACGTCGGTGTTCCCGGTGACGGTGATGAACACGTCGCCGTCCTCGGCGGCCTGGGACATCGGCTGCACCCGGAAGCCCTGCAGGGCCGCGTCCAGCGCCTTGACCGGGTCGATCTCGGTGACGACGACGCGGCCGCCCATGCCGCGGGCGCGTTCGGCCAGGCCGCGGCCGCAGTAGCCGAAGCCCGCGATGACGATCGTCTTGCCGGCGAGCAGGGTGTTCGTCGCGCGGATGATGCCGTCCAGGGTGGACTGGCCCGTGCCGTACCGGTTGTCGAACATGTGCTTCGTGTCGGTGTCGTTGACCGCCACCATCGGGAAGCGCAGGGCGTCCTCGCGGGCCATCTGGTGCAGCCGGATGACGCCGGTCGTGGTCTCCTCGCACCCCCCGCGTACGCCGGCGGCCAGGTCGAGGCGCTCGGTGTGCAGCGTGTTGACCAGGTCGCAGCCGTCGTCCAGCACCAGGTCCGGCCCGATCGACAGCGCCTGGTGGATGTGCCGGTAGTAGCCGTCGCGGTCGACGCCCTGCCGGGCGAAGACGGCCGCGCCGTACTCCTCCACGAGCGCGGCCGCCGTGTCGTCCTGCGTCGACAGCGGGTTGGACGCCGCGAGCGCGACCTCGGCCCCGCCGGCCTGGAGCGTGCGGATGAGGTTCGCGGTCTCGGTGGTGACGTGCATGCACGCCGCGACCTTCATGCCGTCCAGCGGGCGGTCGGCGGCGAACCGCTCGCGGATGCGCCGCAACACCGGCATCGAACGGTCGGCCCACTCGATACGCCGGACCCCGGACTCGGCGAGCCCGGGGTCCGTCACGTCTGACTTCATCGCTGAATCGAGGTCAGTACCGGTAGTGGTCCGACTTGTACGGGCCCTCGACGTCGACGCCGATGTAGGCGGCCTGCTCCTTGGTGAGCGTGGTCAGCTTGACGCCGAGCGCGTCCAGGTGCAGGCGGGCGACCTTCTCGTCCAGGTGCTTGGGCAGGGTGTAGACCCCGATCGGGTAGTCCTCCGTCTTGGTGAACAGCTCGATCTGGGCGATCACCTGGTTGGTGAAGGAGTTCGACATCACGAACGACGGGTGGCCGGTGGCGCAGCCGAGGTTCATCAGGCGGCCCTCGGCCAGCACGATGATGGAGTGGCCGTCCTCGAAGGTCCAGGTGTGGACCTGCGGCTTGACCTCTTCCTTCTTGATGCCGGGGATCTTCGCCAGGCCGGCCATGTCGATCTCGTTGTCGAAGTGGCCGATGTTGCTGACGATCGCCTGGTGCTTCATCCGCGCCATGTGGTCGGCGGTGATGATGTTGAAGTTGCCCGTCGTCGTCACGAAGATGTCCGCGATCGCCACCACGTCGTCGAGCGTGGTGACCTGGAAGCCGTCCATCGCCGCCTGGAGCGCGCAGATCGGGTCGATCTCGGTGACGATGACCCGGGCGCCCTGGCCGCGCAGCGCGTCCGCGCAGCCCTTGCCGACGTCGCCGTAGCCGCACACGACCGCGACCTTGCCGCCGATGAGCACGTCGGTGGCGCGGTTGAGACCGTCGATCACGCTGTGCCGGCAGCCGTACTTGTTGTCGAACTTGGACTTGGTCACCGAGTCGTTGACGTTGATCGCCGGGAACGCGAGCGTGCCCGCCTTGGCCATCTCGTACAGCCGGTGGACGCCGGTCGTGGTCTCCTCGGTCACGCCCTTGATCCGCTCGGCGGTCTTCGTCCAGCGCCCCGAGCCGTCGACCGTACGGCGGAGCAGGTCCAGGATGACCTTCCACTCCTCCGGGTCGTCCTCCGACGCCGAGGGCACGGCACCGGCCTTCTCGTACTCGGCGCCCTTGTGCACCAGCAGCGTCGCGTCACCGCCGTCGTCGAGGATCATGTTGGGGCCGGTGCCATCGGGCCAGGCGAGGGCCTGGTCGGTGCACCACCAGTACTCCTCCAGCGTCTCGCCCTTCCAGGCGAACACCGGGACGCCCTGCGGGTCGTCGGTGGTGCCGTCCGGGCCGACGACGACCGCGGCGGCGGCGTGGTCCTGGGTGGAGAAGATGTTGCAGCTCACCCAGCGGACGTCGGCGCCCAGCTCGACCAGGGTCTCGATCAGCACGGCGGTCTGGATCGTCATGTGCAACGAGCCCATGATCTTCGCCCCGCGCAGCGGCTTGGACTCGGCGTACTCCTCACGGACGGCCATCAGGCCCGGCATCTCGTGCTCGGCGAGCTTGATCTCCCTGCGGCCGAACGCCGCCAGCGACAGATCGGCGACCTTGTAGTCCATGCTTGGTTTACTCCCCTGGATTCGGTTTCACGACCGAGTCTAGGTGCGGTGCGTCGAGCGGTGCACGGCCCGGGCGCGGTATCTGACACTGATTTGTCAGAATAGGCCTCATGCGCATCACGGAGGCCGCCCAGCGGCTCGGTACCTCGCCCCGCATGCTCCGCTACCGCGAAGCCCTCGGCCTGCTGCCTCCGGTCCGTGAGCCCCGCGGGCACCGGCGTTTCGGCGACGACGAGCTGCGGGCGGTGGCCCTCGCGCTGACGCTGGAGAAGCGGTACGACATCAGCCCGGGAGAGCTCGCCTTCGGGCTGCGCGTGCTGGCCGAGCCGGACGTCCGGGCGGCGGTGCGAGAGCTGGGCGAGCGCATCGGGCGTCTGTCGCCCCCGCCGGCACGCGCGCTCGACTTCGAGAAGGAGAAGGCCCTGCGCCTGCTCCGCGGCCGGCGGTAGAACACAAAGGGCCCTCGCCTGGGTGGCCGGATCGGGGAGACCCCAGCCCATGGTGTGCCCGATCATGCCGTCCACGGGGAGTGCCCGCGGGAGACCTCGGACGGTCGACGGCCACCCGGCGAGGGAGACCGGCCGCCATCCGAACCCCCGAAGGTCGGATGGCGGACCAGGGGCCGACGTCTCCGGACCCCCTAGTACGGAGACGCGGCGCCCTTGTCACGCTCAAAAAGCTACGCCGCCCACCCCCGCCTACGCGTCCCCCTGTGGGAGGGACCTCGCATCGTCCTCCAGGTGGACACCGCCCCGGTCTCAGGGAGGGGTAAATCGCTCCGTACGGTGAGGCGAGCACCGGCCTCGGGAGGTGAAGATAAAGGGTGGCTAGCGACAAACCTGAGTTTCTCCAAGAAGCCGGCCCCGCAGCGTGGCGTCTGGCCGCCCAGGTGGTCACCGCCGTGGGTCAGGTGCTGTTGTGGATCCTGACCGGCATCGGCCGCCTGCTCAAGCCGCTCACGGGCCGCCTGGTCGCGTCCCTGTACGGCCGGAGCACGCCGCCCGATCCCTCCCACCGTGCGCCCGGCGGGACGATGTACGCCCGGCCCGGCGCGGCGGCGCCCACGCCGCACACGCCTCCACTACTGCGCTGGTTGCACGCCTGGCGGCGGTTCGGCAGGTCCTGGTGGTACGGGCCGGTCACCGGGGCCGTGCTCGCGCTGGCCGCGCTGTTCGAGATCCCGCTGCACCACCGGCAGGCGGTCAGCCTCCTCGGCGGGTTCGCGCTCGCCTCGACCGTGCCGCTGATGTTCCGCCGGGAGTCGCTGCGCCCGGCCGCGGCCATCACGCTCGGCGCCCTCGCCGCGAGCCTGCTGTCGGGACAGCCGCTGCTCGCGACGACGGCCTTCGCCGGGCTGTACACGCTGTTCCTGCTGGCCCAGCAGCTGCCGCGCCAGTCCACCGGCGTGCTCGGCGTGGGCAGCGTCGTCGCCGTCGGCGTCGTCTACGTCGCCTCCGGCAGCCTCGACGGCATCCCCTGGCCAGCCTCTCTCGTCGCCGTCGTCGCCGCCCTCGGGCTGGGCGACGCGCGCCGTACGGTGGAGACCGCCGAGGCCAGCATGGACGAGGAGCGCGAGCGCAACAGCGAGACCCTGACCCGGCTGAACGCCGTGCAGCGCGAGCAGGCGGTGCTGCGCGAACGCGCCCGGATCGCGCGGGAGCTGCACGACGTCGTCGCGCACTCGGTCTCGATGATCGCCGTGCAGGCGGAGACCGCGCCGTACACGATGCAGACGCTGTCGCCGGAGGCCAAGAACGGCTTCGCCGAGATCGCCGGCGCGGCCCGCGAGGCGCTGGAGGAGATGCGCCGGCTGCTCAGCGTGCTGCGCGCCGAGCCGAACGCCGAACCCGCCGAGGTGACGCCGCAGCCGCGCCTCGACCGGCTGAACGAGCTCATCGACAGTCACCGCGGCGCCGGCGGAGAGGCCCAGCTCAGGGTCAACGGCGCCGTACGGCCCCTGTCGACCACCATCGAGCTGTCGGCGTACCGCATCGTCCAGGAGGCGCTGACGAACGCCCGGCGGCACGCGCCCGGATCGCGGGTGCGGGTCGAGCTGGACTACCTCGGCGACCGGCTCGCCGTCCGCGTGACCGACGACGGGTCGCCCGTGCCCGTCACGAGGGTGGAGAACCGCACGAAGGCGATGGGACACGGGCTCGTCGGGATGCGCGAGCGTGCGACGCTGCTCGGTGGCCGCTTCGCCGCAGGTCCGCGCGCAGAGGGCGGATTCGCCGTGCAGGCCGAGCTTCCGGTAGGCCAGAATCGGCGTTCATGATCCGAGTGCTGATCGCCGACGACCAGACGATCGTGCGCGCCGGCTTCGCCGCACTCCTCGCCGCCCAGCCCGACATCGACGTCGTCGCGCAGGGCGGTGACGGCCGTGAGGCCGTACGCCTCACCGAAGCTCACCGCCCGGACGTCGTCCTGATGGACATCCGCATGCCCGGCATGGACGGGATCGACGCGACCCGGCGAATCCTCGCCGACCCGGCGAACGGCGGAACCCGGGTGCTCGTGCTGACGACGTTCGACGTCGACGAGTACGTCTACGACGCGCTGTCGGCCGGGGCGAGCGGATTCCTGCTCAAGGACTCCACCGCGGACGACCTCGTCTCGGCGGTACGCGTGGTGGCGCGCGGCGACGCCCTGCTGGCCCCGCAGGTGACGGGACGGCTGATCCGGGAGTTCGCCCGGCAGCGGCGCGCCCGGCCGCAGCGCGCCCCGGAACTGGAGAACCTCACCGCCCGCGAGACCGAGGTCCTCGGCCTGATCGCCGGCGGCCTGTCGAACGGCGAGATCGCCGAACGCCTGGTGGTCAGCGAGCACACGGTGAAGACCCACGTCGCCCGCGTGTTCACCAAGCTGGGCCTGCGCGACCGCGCCCAGGCCGTCGTCCTGGCGTACGAGTCCGGCCTGGTCACGCCGGGCGGCGACGGCTAGCCGGCGCGGCGCAGGGCGATGCGCAGCCACTGTGAGCAGAGCAGGGCGAGCACGGCCGAGCCGGTGAGCCATCCGAACACGACGCGGAAGGCGTGCTCGCCGCCGCCGGGCAGGGCGTTCGCCAGCGCCACCGCGTACAGGGAGCCGCCGAGCGCGCCGCCGATCCGCTGCACGATGTTGACCTGGGTGGTGGCGTCGGGAAGCCGGTCGGGCGGTACGGCCTGGTAGGCGGCGATGCCGGGGGGCACCGCGGTCGCCGCGACCGCCATGCCCAGCAGCACCAGCAGCGCCTCGACCAGCACCGGATCGGCGTCGGCGTCCGCGCCGAACAGCAGGAACACCACCATCACCGCCACCGCGGCCACGCCGCCCCAGGAGGCGACCAGGCCGCCGCCGTAACGGTCGGTGAGCCGCCCGGCGACCGGCAGGATCACCGCGGTGCCCAGACCGAGCGCCAGCATCCGCAGCCCCGTGTCGACCACCCGGTCGTGGTGCAGGATCTGGAAGTACAACGGGAAGACCAGCGCGGTGCCGAACATCAGCGCACCGCTGAGCGCCGAGGCGCCGCTGGCCGCGACGTACACCGGCCGGCGGTAGAGCCCGAGGTCCATCAGCGGGTGCTCCCGCCGGCGGGTCCGCAGCACGAACGCGGCCAGACCCGCGACGCCCAGCACGAGCGGGATCGCGACCGAGGGCGCGGCCGGAGTGCCGGCCGAACCCCACCTCGTCAGCGCGTACACCAGGAGCGGAAGCCCGCCGCCGATCAAGGCGAAGCCCCGCCGGTCGAGCGGGCCCGCGGCTCCGCGGTCTCCGCGCGGCACGTACCGCAGGCCGAGCGCCAGCCCGACCGCGCCGATCGGCAGGTTGATCAGGAAGAGCCACGGCCACGACAGCGCGTGCAGCACGAGCCCGCCGACGACGGGTCCGAGCGCGGGCGCCAGCGCGACCGCGATGCCCAGCGTGGACATCACCCGGCCGAGACGGTGGGCGCCGACCGCCTGGCCGATGACCGTCTGCCCGGCGGGCACCAGCAGTCCGGCGGCCAGGCCCTGCGCGACGCGCAGTGCGATCAGCCAGCCGATGCTCGGCGCGGCGGCGCACAGCCCGGAGGCCGCGGTGAACGCCACGAGCGCCATCAGCCACAGCCGTCCCGGCCCGAGCCGCCGCCCGAGCCAGCCGCACAGCGGCAGCGAGACGGCGAGGGCGACCAGGTAGCCGGTGGCCACCCACTGGGTCTCGTCCAGCCCGGCGTGCAGGTCGGCGCCGATGGTGTCCAGCCCGATGTTGGTCAGTGAGCCGTCGAGCCCGGACGCGAACGCGCCGAACACGATGACCAGCGCCAGCCGCCAGACCGGCCGGCCGATGCGCTCCTCCGCGGGCGCCGCCACGGTCGTCATGCCGCCACCCGCCCGGCCCGGAGCGGCGCCAGCGCGGCCGACCAGGCGACGACCTCGTCGAGCATCCGGGCGAGCGTCGGCTCCTGGTGGTCGCCGGGGGTGAACGCGCCGGGCTCGGCCATGTCGGTGATCGTGAAGTCCTGGAACAGCGACAGCGCCACCGTGGTCCGTACGCCGGCGACCTTGACCTCGGCGAGCGTGAGGCGCAGGTGCTCCACCGCACGGGTGCCGCCGTGCAGGCCGTAGCCGACGAACCCGGCGGCCTTGTCGCCCCACTCGGCGAACAGGTAGTCGATGGCGTTCTTCAGCGCCGCCGGGACGGAGTGGTTGTACTCCGGGGTGACGAAGACGAAGCCGTCGAAACCGGCGATGGCCTCGGCCCAGCGACGCGTGTGCTCGCCCGTGTACTCGCCGATCGCGGCGGGCACCTCCTCGTCGAGCAGCGGCAGGTCGAACGCGGCGAGGTCGACGACCTCGAAGTCGGCCGTGTCGATGTGGCGTTCGGCGACGTCGCGCACCCACGCGGCCACCATCGGGGCGCGTCGGCGCGGGCGGGTGCTGCCAGTGATGATCGCGATCCTGGTCATGGACGGTCCTCCGATGTCGCTTGCGGGATCGAAAGGTAAAGTACACGTTGTACTGTAATGTTACAACGGCCGTTGTACATCGGTTAGGATCAGCGGCATGAGCGGCACGGACACGGCTCCGGGGCGGTCCCGGCGATCCCCCGACAAGCGCCGGGCGATCCTCGATGGCGCCCGGGTCACCTTCGCCCGCGAGGGCTACACGCGGGCGAGCATCGACACGATCGCGGCGGCGGCGGACGTGTCCACCCGCACTCTCTACAACCACTTCGGCGACAAGGCCCGGTTGTTCGAAGAGGTCATCCAGAGCAGCGCGACAGAGGTCGCCGAGTCACAGATCGCGCTGATCGAGGCGCATCTGGGCGAGGTCACCGACGTCGAGTCCGCGATCATCGGCTTCGCCTGCGCCTGGGCCCGGCCGACGCCGGAGTTCGCCGACCACTTCGCCCTGGTGCAGCAGATCAGGGCCGAGGTCGGGCACCTGCCGCCGGCGGTGCTGAACGCCTGGCAGGAGGCCGGCCCGCGCCGCGTGCGGCGCGAGCTGGCGCGGCGCCTGGAGGAGCTGGCCGACCGCGGCCTGCTGCGCGTCGCCGACCCCGAACGCGCCGCGTTCCACCTGGCCACACTCGCCGCGGCCGAGGTGGAGAGCCGCAACTACCGCGGCGTCTTCCCGATCTCCGACGCCGACGTCGCGGAGCTCGCCACCGCCGGCGCCCGCGTCTTCCTGCACGGCTACGCGCCCTGAGCCCTCCGCCGGCACTACAGGGCGTGCCGGTGGTTCGCCGTCGACGGCAGGTCGTACTCGTTTCAGAGCTCCACCGGCAGCGACCCGCCGGCGTACGAGGAAGGCGACGGCGTGCCCGTCGCCCACGACCCCGACGATCCGTCCGACGCGCGGATCGCGTCATGCTGGTCGGCGTTCCTCGCCCCGCTGATCGTCGGCGGGCTGGGCGTGGTGTTCACCCCGATCGGGGCGGTCCTCTTCGTCAGGGGACGACGGATCCAACGGCTGCGAGCCCGGCTGTGGAGCCAGGGCCGGCAGGTGTGGGCGGAGATCGAGCGGGTCCCGCGGGCGGCGTCTAGCCGTTCCAGTCGTAGATCCCGTAGCCGTTGAAGTAGCGGATCTTCCAGCCGATGCCCGTGCTGTAGGCGAAGGTGAAGGCGTACGTGCAGTGGCTGCCCGAGCCGATGTAGCCGCATCCCCGCCACCACCAGTCGGCGCCCGGGTAGGAGTAGCTCACGTCATCGGTGTTGACGTACGTGCTCCCGTCGCCGTGCGTGGTGTCGCCGACCGTCCTGCTCCAGGCGTACGGAGCGTTGCGGAAGTCGTCGTAGCCCGACGTCTGGAGCTTGGCGACCGACCCCGTGATCGCGCCCTCGCGGCTGATCAGCCTCGCGTGCACCTGCCCGTTCGACTCGTTGAGGTAGGCGGGCACGCTCACTCGCCATTCCGCGCACTCGTCGCGGCACCGGACGGCGTCAGGGGGTCTCGGCGGTGCTCTCCGGTGTCGTACGGGCGCGGTCGAGGTCGGGTTCGATGTAGATGTGGCGGGCCATCGGCACCGCCTCGCGGATGCGCTTCTCCGCCGCGTCGATGCCCCGTGCCACCTCCGCCGCGGTGTCGTCCGAGGTGACCGCGACCTTCACCGCGACGAGGAGTTCTTCCGGGCCGGTGTGCAGGGTGCGCAGGTGGATGACCCGGTCGATCTCCTCGACCGACTCCAGCTCGGTGGTGATCCGCTTTTCGATCTCGCCCACCGCGGACTCGCCGATGAGCATGCTCTTGGTCTCCACCGCCAGCACGACGGCGACGAACGCGAGCAGCACGCCGATGACGATCGAGCCCACGCCGTCCCAGACGCCGTTGCCGGTGACCACCGCGAGGGCGACGCACGCGAGGGCGACGACGAGGCCGATCAGGGCCGCGAAGTCCTCCAGGATCACGACCGGCAGCTCCGGCGCGCGGGCCCGGCGGATGTAGGACACCCAGCTCTGCTCGCCGCGGGTGCGGTTCGACTCCTTCACCGCCGTACGGAAGGAGAAGCCCTCCAGCAGGATGCCGAGGACCAGGACGCCGAACGCCCACAGGGGGTCCTCGATGTCGTGCGGATCCCTGACCTTGTGCCAGCCCTCGTACAGCGAGAACAGCGCGCCCACGGTGAACAGCACGACGGCGACGACGAAGGCGTAGAAGAAGCGCTCGCGGCCGTACCCGAACGGGTGCCGGCTCGTCTCGGCTCGCTGGGACCGGTTGCGGCCGAGGATGAGCAGTCCCTGGTTGCCGGAGTCGGCGATCGAGTGCACGCCCTCGGCCATCATCGAGGCCGATCCGGTGAACGCGAACGCCACGAGCTTGGCCACCGCGATGCCGAGGTTGGCTCCCAGTGCGGCGATGATCGCCTTGCTTCCGCCTTCGGCGCTCAAGATCGTTCCTGGGCGTTCATGAGATCCTCACTTCGAGTTCCTGGATGGCTGGCAGGGGGGTCGGGTCGGTTCCGAGGGCCAGCGCGAGGTAGACGCTCGCGTAGTCCGCGTGGGCGATGAGGCCGGCCAGGCGTTCGAGCGGATGCTCGCCGCGGGCGGTCAGCTCGGTGACCGTCACACCGCGTTCGGCCGCGAGCTCGGCGGACGCCTCCCGCCGCCGCGTCACCTGCGGATGCTCGTCGGTGTCGCGCACGACGACCAGGCACAGCCGCGTGGTCTCCGGTTCGTCGACGCGGTCGCGGAAGAAGTCATCCTCACCGGTCTCCGCGGAGCCGGCCCTCGTCGCGAAGGGGCCGTCGAAGACCACCACCTGGCCGTGCCCGGCCTCGGGCAGCTCGCCGGGAATGGCCGGGTACTTGGCGTCGGTGGCGAGCTGGGCGGCGAACCGCCGCGCCACCACGCCGGTCAGCGGCGACGTGCCCCAGATGACCGGGATCGACCCAGCGATCTCCAGCGCGGTCTGCTTGCCGGGGTTGACGAACGACTCGCTGGCCGGGCGGCACAGGTGGCTCATCTCCTCCAACCGCTCGGCGGTGCGTTCGAGCACCTCGGGCCGTACGACGGTCAGGCCGAGAATGTCGAGGGCGAGCAGGGGCGGCACGGCCAGGCCCCACAGCGCCGCCCGCGACCGCGCGGCGGCCGGCGCCGGCACGAACAGCCCACCGGCCTGTAGGGCCATGTCGGCGAGCGGCGAGCCGCCGGCCCCGACGCACAGCAGCCGGCATCCGCGCCGTGCGGCATCGGCCACCAGCCCGAGGGTCTCCTCGGTCGAGCCGGAGCGCGAGACGGCGATGACGAGATCGGCGACGCCGACCCAGCCGGGCAGCCGGTGTCCGCGGACGGTCGTCACCGGAACGGGACAGCCCAGGCCGCAGACGGCGTCGATCAGGTCGCCGACGATGCCGGACGCGCCCATGCCGACGATCACCACGGCCCGCGGCCGCCCGCCCGCGGCGACACGGTCGACCCCCGCCTCGGTGGCGAGCAGGCGCGCCTCACGGACCTGTGCGGCCGCCGAAGCGACATGACGCAGCATCTCGCCCGGGTCCGCCTCGGCCAGTGCCTCGGGATCGTCGAGACGGCCGTAGTCGGGCTCGGGAAAACTCATCGTCGCGCCGGCCCTCCGATATACCGGGGGGTCGCCCCCGGGACGGACGCGGCTCGCGTCATGCAGGCGTCCTGGCCTCGTCCACCAGCAGGACCGGGATGTCGTCGCGAACCGGGTAGGCGTACTTGCACGTGCCGGTGCAGACGAGCTCCTCCGCCGCCTCGTCGGACCTCAGCTCGCCCTTGCAGTTGGGGCACGCGAGGATCTCCAACAGCCAGGAGTCGATGTTCACGGACTCTCCTTAGGGACTGACCCGCCAAAATGACGATCATCAGCCGTTACATCGGGTGGAATGCCTGGTCTTCCAGCATAGGAAGCTTACTGGGCGCGGCATCTGGCACGACCGCCCGGCAGCTGTTCCTCCCGCGTCAACTCTCGCTGGCGTTCCTCGGCCCCGGCGACTCGGATCGCAGCATCCGGAGGTGGCCGCGACGGCCGACCTCGACGGCCTGACCCACGGGCTCCTCGCGCTTCACCGGACGGGCGGCCTCCCGGACGGCGTCCGCGAGGGCCTCCAGGTCATCGGTCGTGCAGGTGGAGTCGGGCTCGGCCGGAAGCCGCACGAGCTCCCAGCCCATCGGCGCGGTCAGCCTCTCCGCGTGATCGACGCACAGGTCGTAGCAGTGGGGCTCCGCGTAGGCCGCGAGGGGCCCCAGAACCGCCGTAGAGTCACGGTAGACGTACGTGAGCGTAAAGACTGCGGGCTCCTTGCACGCTGTGCGGGAGCAAATCCGGACGAGGCTCACAATGGCAGACCGTACCGCGCGCCCACGACCACCGCCACCACCATCGCCGCCGTGTCTTGGGCGGGTGCCTCATCGCGGCTCGCCCCACCCCTCGCCCCCACGACGACCAGCGAGCCCTCATGTGACGCCTGCACCGTCTTCTACCTCGCACTATCTCGCCGGCAGGCGATCGGCGGGCAATGCCGCAACGGCCCACAGCGACACGGACGCGCCGGAGATTACACACACGACCTTGAATTTCGCTATTAGATGTAGAATCTTTCATACGAGGACTTGTACGGACAGGAAAGCATGTCCGGCGAAGCCGCGCGGGGCTCAGGGGAGAGACGCATGGAGTATGCGACGTCGATCTTTGGGTCGGCGGGTGAGGTTCCGCCTCCCCCGGGCGCCGAGAGCCTGCAAATAAGCGGCATGACGATCGTCGCCTACTTCGCACATCGCCTGAAGTCCGCCGATATACAGGCGGACGACATCTTCGAAGATGTCGACGACGACTTCGGATACGGCTACAGCGACAAGGTGAGCAGCGGAAGCGAGCTCATCTACAGCAGGTATTATCCGGCCGGCGACCTTCCGGCGGCCATCGCCGACACCATCGGCGCGACACCGGGCACCGGGCTCAGCCAGTCGGTGATCTCCCAGTCGGGCGACTACTTCGTCTCCGCCGTCCCCTTCGTGATATCCACTCCGCGAAATGACGGGCTGCCCAGCATCGCGATCGAATCCCCTCTCGGGATGTCACAATGCCTTGCCGCGATACGCGGCATCACGCGGATGGACACGAGCGCGGAGCTGGCCGCACAGGTCGCCGGCGCGCTGGTCAAGAACGGCCTGCTCAAGGCCGACGACATAGCCCAGACGTGGATGCTGCACAACTGCCTTGCCGTGCAGATCTGGGACCTCACCGGCACGGCCCACCGAGACCCGGACGAGATGTATGCCGGTATTTATGAATCGCGCAAATACGCCTGGGAGATATCCGCGATTCTGGGGTACCCGTCCGATCATATCCTCCATGACGGACTGTGGCTGCAGCGCGGCCCGGAACTCGTCTTCCATGAGGTGAGCACCGGCTTCCGCTTCCTGGACGATCATATGGTGTTCGCGAACAGCGCATGCTGCCTCGAGATCGGACATCTTCCCGCGTTCTTCCGAGACAGGTCCCGGTTTCGGCTGCAGAACTATGGATATGATTCGTCTTCCATCTTCGTATGGAGCACCATGGCTTTACGCTCGGCCGTGGCCGAGGACCTCGCAAACCGGTACAACGACGTCATGGCCGACTTCACTCAGCGCGAAGGCATGAGCGCGGTTGAGCACGGCACCTTCTCCCGCACGCAGTTGCAGCACCTTTCACTGATCGACCGTCTCGCCAGATTCCGCGGAAAACTCATTGAGCCGCGCAACAGGGTCCTCAACGACCGTATAGACACGCTCCGCGGCATAAGCGAAACGATGCAGACGCTGTCCGGCGACATGGAAAAAGCCGGCACGATGGCGCGCGCGCTCGTGCAGATCCGCGAGCAGGAGACCCAGGCCCGCACCAACACGTTCCTCGCGGTCCTCGCGGTCGCCCTGGCGGTCGTCGGCATTCCCGGTCTGGTACAGCAGTTCGGCGACTGGATTTCCAAGGACAGCTGGTGGCGCCTGTCCACCAGCATCGGACTCATCATCATCGTTCTGGCGGTCGTCGGCTGGATCTGGAAGACGCGGGAGTAATGCGCATACCACTGTCATCACCGTCAATCGGCGCCCTCGAATCCGCATTCGTCAGTGATGCGATGAGTTCGGGATGGATTTCCGGCAGCGGCCCCTATCTCGATCGATTTCAGCGCGGCATCGCGCGGCTTACCGGGCGCCGGCACGTGCTCGCGGTCAGCAGCGGGACGGCGGCGCTGGAGCTGGCGCTTCGCGCGCTGGGCGTCGGCCCCGGCGATGAGGTGATCGTCCCGGCGCTGACGTTCGTCTCTCCCGCGGCGACGGTGCGCACCGTCGGCGCGACCCCGGTGATGTGCGACATCACTCCTCAGGACTGGACGATCGATCCCGCGCTCGCCGCGTCGCTCGTCACGGACCGGACCAGAGCGATCATCGCGGTCGACCTGCTCGGGCATCCGTGTGACTTCGACAGGCTGAGCGAACTCGGGGTACCTCTCATCGAGGACGCCGCCCAGGCCCACGGCGCCGGGTACAAAGGATCTCCCACCGGCTCCTTCGGGAATATCTCGATCTTCAGCTTCCACTCGAACAAGACGATCAGCACCGGGGAGGGCGGGTGCGCCGGCACCGATGACGACGAACTCGCCGACCGCATGCGGATCATCGCCAACCACGGCATGCGGCCAGAGCGGCGTTACTGGCATGAAGTCGTCGGCCACAACATGCGGATGACGAACGTCACCGCGGCGATCGGTGCGGCACAGCTCGAACGATGGGACGAGTTGACCGCGCGGAGAAATGCGGTGGCCGATCGCTATCGCTCCTCCATCGCCGATGACGCCGTCGGCCACCGGCCGATCGCGCCGTGGGCACGGTATTCGTGCTGGCTTCACCCCGTCACCGTTCCGGACCGCGACGAGCTGGTCGGCGAGCTGAGGTCGGGCGGCATCGACGCCAGGGCCATCTGGCCGTCGCTGCCGGAGCTGCCGCTGTACGCGGACGGCGTTCGGCTGCCCTGCCCGGTGGCCGCCGAGGTCTCCGCGTCCACCGCCTGGCTGCCCACCTGGAGCCACATGCCGGAAGAGGACACGAAGACGGTCGTACAGGCCCTGCACGACGCGTTGGCGAAGAGGGGACACTAGTGGACGCACCACCGCCTGCTTCCGAGAGGTGGGTGGAGACCTCGCGCGAACCGGTGTTCCGGGCCTTCGGCCGGGGACTCGACCAGGTGGGCTATCTCCTGCCGGATGGCAGCGAGGCCATCTACTACATCTCGGTGGCCCGGCCGACGGTCAGCATCGTCGCGCTCACCCGCGAACAGCGGGTGATAATGGTGGAGCAGTATCGCCCCGGCCCAGGAGATCTGCTCCGTGAGCTGCCCGGCGGTTTCATCGATGAGAACGAGACTCCGTCGACGGCCGCCGAGCGCGAACTCCTGGAGGAGACCGGTTACCGGGGATCGGTCGAGCTCCATGCCACTTGCTACCTGGACGCCTACTCCTCGGCCAAGAAGTACTGCTTCACGGCGACGGATTGCGTGCTCGCGTCGGCGCCATCCGACCTCGACCCCGAGGTGACGCGTGTAGTACTCGTCACCATCGACGACCTACGGCGCGCGCTACGCGAAGGCAGGATGACCGACGTCGACTCGGGGCTCCTGGGACTGCAGCATCTGGGTCTGCTGTGAGCGGTGGGTTCAGGCGCTCCTGGTGATGGTCACCCGGCCGACTCGTCGGTCCGGGCGCAGGAGGAGACCGGAGGAGACCGTCTTGTCTCCGGTGCGTGCCGGCCGGGGCAGCGACAGCGCGTCATTCTCCGTCACGGCGAAGATCGCGGCGGCCTCCGCCGACCCTCTGGGCACGATGTCGGAGCTCAGGTACTGACGGTCCGTCGCCCAGCCGGCCTCGGCGAGTTCGCCGACCTCCTCGTCGGTGAACTTGAACAGCGGCCCGAGGGTCTCGCCCTGCTCTCGCCGCTGCCCCGCGATCGAGGCCGGGCGGAAGACGAACTCGTAGTGGGGTGCGACCAGATCGAGCAGGGCCGCCGCGAACGCCAGCTCGGTCAGCCCGATCGCGCCGATCAGGGCGTGCACTCGGGGCTGGGACAACCCGGTCAGCGAGAGGAGGTACGGCGGCTCGACCGACACGTGCGGCGGAACGACCACCTCGCCGGCGCACTGTGACATCCGCTCGATCAGCCCGGCATGGTGGTGGTGGCCGTTCACCGAATGCGTCACCACCGCGAGGTCGGTGACCTTCATGTCCAGAGCACCGGCGATGCGTTTCAACGCCTCGGCCGCGTGATCTTCTGGACTGGACATGATGTCGAAGCCGTCCAGCGCCCCGACCGGCGCGAGGATGGCGTACGCCTGCAGGTCCGGCACCGGCCGGAAGCCCTGGCCCAGGCCGCCGAGCGCGAGCGCACCCGCCAGCGACTGCGCCGCCAGCGTGGTGCCGTCGACGTAGTCGAAGATGCCGTCCCAGCGGCCGGCGGCTCCTCCCCGGTTGATGACCTGCCCGGTCTGCGCTCCGGGGCTGGCGTCCCGGACGCCCTCCCCCGCCGTGACGTTGATCTCCGCGGTCGTTCCGGCGAACACCGCCTCCGCCGCGTTGGTCGCCGCCGCGTCGATCGCGCGTTTGGTGCTCGACAGTTCACCGTCGGTCGGGCACCGTGCGGCGGCCTCCGCCGCGGCGGCGATCGCCGCGGTGACCACGACGGCGGCGGTGTCGAAGACGTCTCCGTCATCTTCGCCGCCGACCGACCGATAGGTTGCGCTGGATATCTTTGGGTCGAACTCCGAAATTCGTGCGAAGAAGTCAGTACTCACGGCCATCGCCTCAACGAAGTCGGGTCTGCTGGAGAACGCTTACTTCCATGGATCATTCAGCCAGTCGGAGCCCACTTCGGGCGAACGACTGAGACCGGTACGCAGCATCTGATAAAGCTCGAACAGCCGACTGCTGCTGTTCGCCTCGGCGAGTATGACGAGCGCCGGCATGTTCGAGGAGGCCCGGACCAGCAGCCATCCGTCGTCGAATTCTACACGGACACCGTTGATCCGAACAATGTCCCGAGGGTTCAGCGACTCCGCATACCGCGCGAAGTCCTCGACCACTCGATATTTGTCGGAATCCGCGCATTCGGCGTGCATCGTCGGCGTTCCCTCGTAGTGCGGAAGGTCGGCGACAATGGTGGCGAAATCCCGTTGATCGGCACCGATGACGGAGAGCAGGCGCAGCGCGGCGTAGATGGCGTCGTCGTAGCCCAGGTAGCCGTCCGCGAAGAAGAAGTGGCCGCTGCGCTCTCCCGCGAACGGCGCCTTGACGTCACGCATCTTCGACTTGATGTGCGAGTGGCCGGTCTTCGTCATGACCGGAGTGCCGCCCGCTCGCTCGATGACCTCCGTGACCATTCTGCTGCATTTCACGTCGTACACGATGGGAGCGCCCGGCCGGCGCCGCAGAACCTCTTCGGCGAGAAGGGCCAGGATCGCGTCCGCCCAGACGATGTTTCCGGCGCCATCCGTCACCCCGAGACGGTCGCCGTCACCGTCGAACGAGATTCCGCAATGCGCTCCGTGCTTGACCACGGCCTCCTGAATCTGCGCGCGAGACGCCGTCGACTCGGGATCGGGCTCGTGATTGGGAAAGGTCCAGTCCAGCTCACGGTTGAGAGTGATGACGTCGTATCCGGCCCCTTTGAGGGCAAGCTCGGCGATCGGACCGGCGATGCTGTTTCCCCCGTCGATCACGACCTTGAGAGGACGAGGTGCGGGGAGGGCGGAGGCGATGTAATTCGCGTAGGCCTCCGTCAGCGACTGCTCTCGATAACGGCCTTGGCCACGGCTGAAGTTCCCCTTCGCCGCTCGATCGGCGACTTCGGCGATCTCCTCGGGTCCGAGAGTGACCGACGGCCGGTTGGAGAGTTTGAAACCCGACCAGCCGTTGGGGTTGTGGCTGGCCGTCACGCAGATTCCGGCGGTGCCCCCGAGCTCGTGCTGCGCGAAGTAGACCAAAGGAGTGGTGGCGAGCCCCAAGAAGACGACGTCAACACCGGTGGAGAGCAGGCCGACGGTGACCGCGTTGGCGAGCATCTCCGAATAGCTGCGCGCGTCGTAGCCCACGACGACCTCGGAGATCCCCTGGTCGACCAGCAGGGAGCCGAAGGCACGGCCGATCCGGTTCGCGCTGAACTCGTTAAGCGGGTAAACGTCATCGAGCCGGCCGTCATTGACCCGACCGCGAATATCGTACTCACGGAACAGGGACTGGTCGAGATCCCCCGTGCTCAAACTAATAGCGTCATTGCCGGAGCCCGGCAAATTGAACGGCCATATTTGTGAATCAGTCAAGAGAGGCCTCTCTCACCCGAAAATCAGGCTCGCGTTTGATCACTGTCCGACCGGGCCGGGCGTGAGCACCGATCACGCCTGGATATCATAGCGCCTCGATTGGGATCAGGAGCGAGACCGCGGCAGGTAGCATGCCGCTCGGGGGAGCACGCAGTCCGGGCCAACGTGCCGTCAGACACTATGCTTGGCCTGGAGATGGAGGTATGACATGGCAGTGCACTCACGGGCCGGCCAGGCGGCTGAACCCTCGGACCTTATCGATGTGAACGAGGTTCTATCCGCATATTACGACGAGCAACCAGATGTTCATGTTGCTGGTGAGAGCGTTGAGTTCGGCACATCCGGCCACCGTGGATCATCACTCAACCGGTCATTCAATGAAAACCACATCCTCGCTGTAAGTCAAGCCGTCTGTGACTACCGCGCAGAACAAGGTATTGACGGACCCATTTTCGTCGGGTTCGACACACACGCTCTTTCGGTGCCCGCGTTCAGGACCGCGGTGGAGGTGTTCGCGGCAAACGGCGTGCACGTTCTCAAGGACGTGAGCGACCGCTTCACCCCGACTCCGGCGATATCGCACGCGATCCTCAGCCACAACAGCAATGGCGGCAAGTCGCGGTCCGACGGCGTCGTCATCACGCCTTCCCACAATCCCCCGGGCGACGGCGGCTTCAAATACAACGGCCCGAACGGCGGCCCGGCGGATTCCACGGTGACCCGGTGGCTGGAGAAGCGCGCCAACTCTCTGCTCGCCAATGGGCTGGACGGCGTCAGGCGCATCCCCTACGAGCGCGCGATCAATTCCGACCACATCGGCGACTACGACTTCGTGGCCCGCTATGTCGGCGATCTGGCGAGCATTCTGGATATGGATGTCATCCGGAGCTCGGACATCCGCATCGGCGCCGATGCGCTCGGCGGCGCCAGCCTGGACTACTGGACCGCGATCGCGGATCACTACAACGTGAATCTCACGGTGGTCAACCCGGAGATCGACCCCACATTCCGCTTCATCCCGCTCGACTGGGATGAGAAGATCCGCATGGACTGTTCGTCGCCGTACGTGATGTCGGCGCTCGTCAACGAGCGCAGCCACTATGACATCGCCACCGGCAACGACGCCGACGCGGACCGGCACGGAATCGTCACGGGCAAGGCCGGTCTGCTCAACCCCAATCACTACCTGACGGTGGCCGTCGACTACCTCATCAAACACCGGAACAACTGGCCGGCACAGGCCGCCATCGGCAAGACACTGGTCACCACCAGGCTCATCGACCGGCTGGTTCAGTCCGCCGGCCGTACGGTGGTCAACGTTCCGGTCGGCTTCAAGTGGTTCGTTCCCTATTTCGAGGACGAGTCCATCGTTTTCGGTGGCGAGGAAAGCGCCGGCGCCTCCTTCGTACGGCGCGACGGGCGCACCTGGACGACCGACAAGGACGGCATCGTCATGGCGCTGCTGGCCGCCGAGATAACGGCCGCCACCGGCGACTCGCCCAACGTCTATTACGACAACCTGACGCGGGAGTTCGGCAAGCCGCACTACGCGCGCCAGGACGCCATCGCGACGAGGGAGGACAAGCAGATCCTGTCGAAGATGACAGGCGACTCCATTCGCGAGACGACGCTCGCCGGCGAGCCGATCACGGAGAAGTTCTCCAGGACGAAGGGCAACGACCTGCCGATCGGAGGCGTCTACGTCGGCACCGAGTCCGCGTGGTTCACGGCTCGCCCCTCCGGCACCGAAGACGTCTTCAAGATCTACGCCGAGAGCTTCCAGAGCGAGACGCACCTCGAACAGGTGATCGCCGAGGCTCAGGAGATCGTGGGCGAATCCCTCAAGGAGCGCTGAGCCGGTCACGTGGTCGAGGCGGAGACGCGTGCTCTCTCCGCCTCGACCATCGACATCACGAGCTCCTCGAAAGAGGTGCTGTGGCGCCAGCCGAGACGGGTCAGCGCCTTCGTCGCGTCCGCGCGGAGCTCCTTGCCGCCGGATGACGTGGGCGGGCCCGGCGCCGGCCTGACGTGCTCCTCCCAGTTCAGGCCGACGTGCGCGAAGGCGAGTTCGACGAACTCCCGGTAGGAGTGGGTCTCGCCGACGCCCACGACATAGTCGCCCGCCTCCGGCTGACCGATGATGGCGTGCGCCGCCCGCATGTGATCGGCGGAGAAGCCCCACTCCACCCTCCGGTCGAGATCCTTGAGGGAGACGTGCCTGCGGGCGCCACGGCTGATCATCACCGCGACCGCCGCTACATGCCGCGCGAAGTGATGGGGCTTCCTCCTCGGGGATTCGTGGTTGAACATGATCCCGGCCGAGGCGTGCATCCCGTACTTGTGGCGGTAGGTCCTGGTCATCATGTGGCCGTAGGCCTTGGCGGAGCCGAACGGGTCGACCGGCGCGAGTTTCGTGCTCTCGTCCTGCGGCTCCTTGTCGGGCCGGCCGAACATCGCGGCGGATGACGCCTGGAAGATCCGGGTCTGCCCGGACGGCTTCGCGCCCGAGGCGGAGAGTCCGTTGACGATCCTGACGGCCTCCAGTATCTGGAGGACCCCGAGCCCGTTCACCCGCATGGCGAGTTCGGCTTCGAGGGGCACACTGGGTGGTTCGGCCGCGGCGAGGTTGTAGACCTCGTCGGGTTGCGCGGCGTCGAGCGCGCGGATCAGGCTGACTTGATCGAGGATGTTGCCGTAGCAGCGGATGAGTTCGGACTCTTCGAATAAGAGCGACTCTGCCGCCGTCCGGTGGACGAGGCCGTAAACGTCATAGCCGGACCTGCGAAGATGATCTACGAGGTAGCGGCCGTCCTGTCCCGTAACGCCGGTGACCAACGCACGTCTGGCCAGCGCTGCCTTCCCCTCCTAGACGGCAAAATCGCAAGATACCACGGGGTCATGCCTGGTCCTAGACGATGTGACCAGGGGCGACGGTCGGGCCGTACGATCGGCGTGTGAAGAGGCACGGGTCGTATGCTGGTGTTGTGCGATCACGCGTGACAGGAGGCTCCGGCACGCGCCGTCGTGACCGCCGCGGTCGTGGCATGCGCGGGCCGCTCGCCCCGGCGGAGGTGCCCATCTCACGCACGCGCGCCGAGCGGTTCGACGAGCTCGTACGCGACGAGGCGCACCGGCTCGAACAGCGGTGGAGCCGGCAACTCGCCGGAGTGGAGTTCGCGGTCGAGGAGGTGCCGGCGATCGAGCCGAACTCCCTGGACGCCGACACGGTCCCGCTGAGCCGCCTGATCCCGGCCGCCGACGGCCGGCCGCCGCGGATCGTGGTCTACCGCCGCCCGGTCGAGGCCCGTGGTGGCGACGACGAACGCGACCGCGCCCGTCTGGTGCGCGACGTCGTGGTCGAGGAGGTCGCCGACCTGCTCGGCCTCTCCCCGGAGTCCATCGACCCCACCTACGACTCTCCCGACGACTAGGGCGCGTCTCAAAGCCCCGCTGCCCTACTGCGCCCCTAGGCGTCCTCCCGGGCGGCCAGGACGCCGCCGAGGAGATCACCGAGGCGGTCCAGCTCGTCCGGTGCCAGCGGGGCGAAGGACTCGGCGATCACCTTCTCATGGATCTCCGCGCCCGCCCGGCGCAGCTCCTCCCCGCGTTCGGTGAGCCGGTGCCGTACGGCCCGGCCCGGGCCGGGCACGCGTTCGATGAGGCCGCGGTCGGCCATGCGGGCGGCGAGCGAGCCGAACGACTGGTCGGTCTGGAAGGTCAGCCGCGCCAGGTCGTGAAGCGAGGCCTCGGGGCGACGGTCGAGGTGGCGCAAGGTGTCCCATTGCACCAGGGAGATGCCGAGAGGGGCCAGAGCCGCCGTCAGCTCCCGGTGGTGCCGGTGCTGCAGCCGCTTGACGAGCAGGGCCACTTCCTGCGCGGTACGGGTCATACACAGGAAGCTTACCCAAGGCTCCTTATCTAAGGTTGCTTATCTAAGTTTCCTTATATAGCCTCCTCGACAAGACGACTTCCGAGGAGCGACATGATCACCGCTACGTACGACCTCACCGCCGACGGCGTCGGCCCCGTACGGCTCACCGCGACCGACCGCGGTCAGGGCCGCCCGTACCTGCTGCTGCACGGCGGCGCCGGCCCCGCCTCGGTCGCCGGGTTCGCCGACCTGCTCGCCGGCGAGCAGCCCGCCCGGGTCATCGCCCCGGTCCACCCCGGATTCGACGGCACCCCACGGCCGGAGACCCTGACGAGCGTTCGCGGGCTCGCCGACGTCTACAGCGCCTTCCTGGAGACACTCGGCCTGACCGACGTGGTCGTCGTCGGCAACTCCATCGGCGGCTGGATCGCCGCCGAGATGGCGCTGCTGGGCTCCCCGCGCATCGGCGCGGTCGTCCTCGTCGACGCGGTCGGCATCGAGGTGCCGGGCCACCCCGTCGTCGACTTCTTCTCGCTGAGCCTGGACGACGTCGCCCGGCTCAGTTACCACGACCCGGCGTCCTTCCGAATCGACCCCGAGGCCATGACCCCGGCGCAGCGCGAGACCATGGCCGGCAACCGGGCCGCGCTCGCCGTGTACGGCGGCTCGATGGTCGACCCGGGCCTGCGCGAACGCCTCTCCGGCGTCACCGCGCCGGCTCTGGTCCTGTGGGGCGAGGCCGACCGGATCGCCGACCCCGACTACGGGCGCGCGTACGCCGCGGCGATGCCGGGCGCGCGGTTCCGGCTGCTGGCCGGCACCGGGCACGTCCCGCAGATCGAGACCCCGGGGTTGCTGCTGGCCGCGATCCGGGAGTTCACCGCCGCGGAGGTCTCCGTGGTCGGCCCGGACGAGGGCGAGGCGACGCTCACCGGGCCGATTCGCATGCGGATCCTGGAGGACGGGAGCACGACGGGACATCGGCTGGGCCTGGGCGAGATCACCATCGCGCCGCACACCGAGGGACCTCCGCAGCACCGGCACGCCCGGCACGACGAGGGCTTCTACGTGGTGGCGGGCACCGTGCGCTTCACCGTCGGCGAGGAGAGCCACGACGCGGGCCCGCGCACGCTGGTGATGGTGCCGCCCGGCGCGCCGCACACGTTCGCCAACCCCGGTGACGAGCCGGCCGTCGTGTTGAACACCTTCACGCCCGACCTGTACGTCCAGTACTTCCGCGACCTGCGCGCCATGGTCGCCGCGGGCCGTCCCATGACCGATGACGCGGTCGCCGACGTGATGGGCCGCTATGCCACGGAACCCGTCACGAAGTAAGAACCCGCCACATCCGACTTGTAGGCGCTTTGTAGCGACGGTCCGGAGACTGCTCGCGAATCCCCCGCCTCAGGAAGGATCAGCATGAGGATCACGAACGCACGGGTGACGAAGACCGGGCTGGCCGCGATGACGCTCGCCGCTGCGCTCGGCGGCACGGTGGCGGTGTCGGCGCCCGCCTCCGCCGCGCCGACGGCGCCGGCCGTCGTCCAGGCCGCGCTGCGGAGCCAGGCCGTGGCGGCGAAGAGAACGGCCGCCCAGGCGATCCAGTGGTACTCCAGCCGCAAGGGCAGCACCGCGTACGAGGGCTACTGCGAGAAGGCGGCGCGGCTCTCCTGGGCCCGCGCCACCCACCACCCGACGGCCATCGACCACTGGCGGTCCTCCGACGGGGCCCGCCACACCACGGGCACTCCCCCGAAGGGCGCCTTCGTCTTCTGGAACATCAGCTCGGCCGGTCACGTCGGCATCGCCGACGGCACGGGCGGATTCTGGGCCACCAGCGTCAAGGGCAAGATCGGCCACGCGACGAGCGTCCACTACTACAGCCACTACCTGGGCTGGAAGCCCGGCAACAGCAACTGAGAGCGCGCTGCCCCGGCGGCCCGGCCGCCGGGGCGACGCCGGCTCAGCGCCCGGACGGGCCCAGGCCGGCCAGGTGCTCGCGCGCGGCGGCCTCCTGCACGCCGTCGCCCAGCTCGCGCCACATCCCGGCGGCCTCGCGCAGGTACATGCCCGCGGTCGTCGCGTCGCCCTCGGCCATGCGGACCTCGCCGAGCATCAGCAGCGCGGCGGCGTGGCCCCGGCGGTTGCCGGACCGGCGAAAGCTCTCCAGCGCCCGGTCCAGCGTCGCGTCGGCGGCCGCGTTGTCGGCGCCGAGGTGGCACCGCGCGAGGTCCAGCAGCGCGTACGCGGCGCACCGGTCGTCGCCCAGTTCCTCGAAGACCGCCAGCGCCTCCTCCAGCCGGGCCCGCGCGCCGGCGGCGTCGCCGCGCCGCAGGTACAGCTCGGCGACCTGGCTCAGCACGCGCGCCTCGCGGTGGGGGTCGGCCGACTCCCTCGCCCGCGCCAGGGCCGTCGCGAGCCACTCTTCCGCCTCGTCCAGGCGATCCCGCGAGATGAGGATGGCCGCGATGGAGCCGCGGAGCTGCGCCTGGATGTGGCGGTCGTCGCCGGTCGCCAGGACCGGGAGCGCGGCGCGGTAACGGTCCAGCGCCTCGTCGGCGCGGCCGAGGATCCGGTGCAGGGTGGCCAGGCCGACGTCCGCGAGCGCCTCGCCCCTGGCGTCGTCCAGCGCGCGGCACAGCGTACGGGAGCGTTCGATGGCGGCGAGAGCCTCGTCGTACTCGTCCTGGTAGACGTACACCTGCCCGAGCGTGCGCAGCAGCACCGCCTCGCCGCGGCGGTCGCCGGCCGCGCGTACCGCGCGCAGCGCGTGCCGGTGGGCGGTCCGCCAGTCCTCGTACAGGCTGCGCTGGTCGAAGTAGGGCACCAACGCGATGGCGAGCTCCCACGCGTGCGCCGCACGGCCGTACTCCGCGGCGACCGCGACGGCGTCCAGCAGCCCGCGCCGTTCGGTGTCGAACCAGGCCATCGGGTCGGCGGTCAGCCGCTCGGCCACGGACGGGTCGAGGGGCCGGCGCGGCGCGTCGCCGGACAGCGGCGTCAGGAGGCTCGCCGGCAGCCGCGCCGCCGCCTGCTCCGCCAGGTCGAGCCAGGTGGCGAGGAGCCGGCCGATCGCCGCGTCCTGGTCCGCGTCGGGCGCGGCCAGCGCCTCCTCGTGCGCGTACTGCCGCAGCAGGCCGTGCAGCCGGTAGCGCGGCAGGCCGTCGGGGCCTGGACCCGCGTGATGGGCCAGGCTCGCGTCGACGAGTTCTTCGAGCACGTCGTCGCCGTCGGCACGGTCGAGCAGCGCGCCGGCCACCCAGCCGGGCAACTCGGGCGTGCCGAGCAGGCCCAGCAGCCGGAACGTCCGCGCCGCCTCCGGGTCGAGCAGCCGTACGCTCAGGTCGAACGTCGCGCGGACGCCCAGGTCGCCGACCTGCAGTTCGCTGAGCCTGCGCGACTCGTCGGCCAGCCGCTCCCCGAGCACCCGCAGCGACCAGCCCTGCCGTCCGCTCAGCCGCGCCCCGGCGATGCGGATGGCGAGCGGGAGGCACCCGCAGTCGCGGATGATGGCGGCGGCCTGGTCGGGCTCGCGCCGGACGCGTTCGCGACCCGCGACGCGGGCCAGCAGCTCGACCGCCGCGCCGGGCCGGAAGACGTCCAGCTCGATGTGGTGCGCCCCGGACAGGTCGGCGAGCTGCCATCTGCTGGTGACCACGGTGGCGCTTCCCGGGGTCGCGGGCAGCAGCGGCCGTACCTGAGCGGCGTCGGTCGCGCCGTCCACCAGCACGAGCACCCGCCGGTCGGCGAGGCGGGAGCGGAAGAGCGCGGCGCGCTCGCTCAGGGTGCGCGGCACCGCCGCACCGGTGAACCCCAGTGTGCGCAGCACCTCGACGAGCACGTCTCCGGGGTCACGTGGCTGGCCGCCCGTGCCGGACAGGTCGAAGTAGAGCTGCCCTTCCGGGAACGACCCGCGAAGGGCGTGGCAGACGTGGAGCGCGAACGCGGACTTGCCGACACCGGGGGCGCCGGTCACCACGACCACGGGTGGCGGAGCCGCCGGCGACGCGTCCTGGAGGATCCCGGCGAGCTCGCGCGCCTCGGCCTCGCGTCCGGTGAAGTCCGGCGTGTCGCCGGGAAGCTGGCAGAGCGGGAACACCCCGGTGTCCTCGGCCGCCGGACCCGCGCCCCGCAGAATCGCCTCGTGCAGCAGGCGCAGGCGCGGGCCGGGCTCGGTGCCCAGCTCGTCGACCAGGTGCTCACGCGCCTCGGAGTACGCGCCCAGCGCCTCCGCCTGGCGGCCGCCGGCGTGCAGCGCCAGCATCAGCTGCTGCCACAGTCCCTCGCGGAGAGGGTGGCGGACCAGCAGGCTCCGCAGCTCGGCGACGTTCTCCGCGTGCCGGCCCGCCGCGAGCCGGAGCGCGCACCGCTCCTCGACCGCTTCGAGCCGGCGCTCGACCAGGCGTGCGGTCTCCGCCTGCCACAGCGGGCTCGGCGGCAGGTCCTCCAGCGGCTCGCCGCGCCACAACGCCAGCGCCTCCGCGATCCGGCTCTCCGCGTCGTCGGGGCGACCGGCGGCCTTCCGGTGCGCGGACTCGTCGAGCAGTTCTTCGAACACCTGAAGGTCGAGCTCCCCCGGCAGCAGGGAAATCGAATAGCCGTCGGCGTGCCGCCGTACGCGGTGACCGTCCGGAACGGGCGGCAGGCACGAACGCAGACTGGACACATAGGTGTGGAGATTCGCCACCGCCGAACGCGGCGGACGCTGTGGCCACAATGTGTCGACGAGCTTGTCGGCGGAGACCGGCCGTCCTTCGGCCAGCAGCAGGGCGGCCAGGAGGAGGCGTTGTTTCGGGCCGCCCATCCGCGCGTTCCCGCCATCGGCACGGACGACGAGAGGGCCCAGCACACCGAAACGAAGCGGACGGTCGGACACGGTCACCTCACCGAATGAGCCCTACCGAATAGGCCTGCCGGACAAGCCTGCCGCCGCTTTGTCTCCCTTAGGACTCTGGCACCGAACGATTCAGGGAACGGTCGAGTCGACCACCGGAGGCAGTGCGGCGGTGATCCGCGCCGGGGCTATCGGCAGCAGGGTGAAGCCCTTCTTCTTCACCTCGAGCAGACGCGCGGCGTACACCGGTCCGGAGCCCGGACGCGGCGCGATGGTGAGGCCGTAGTCGTCACCGCCCGCGGGCGGGGGCAGCGACACCTCCACGGTGTGGCCGGCGGGCACCGCGACGTCCTTCGCCGAGGCCGCCGGGCCCTGCGCCGCGAGCTGCGTCAGGCGTACCGCGGCGGCGTGCTCGGGCGGGGCGCTGAGCAGCAGCGTCGTCGTGTCCCGGTTGTCGGCCACGAGTCCGGCGTCCGCCGTGCCGAGGGGCGGTACGGCCGCGGTGACGCCGAAGTCGTCGCCCTTCTCCGCGACGAGCGCCGCGACGATCGGCCGGTTCGCGACCAGCCGCAGCGCGGTGGACTTGCCGCCGAAGCCCAGGTCGAACGGCGTCACCGCCAGCGCGGTGGCGTCCAGTGACCGCTCGCCCACCGGCGCGAACGCCCCGTCGGGCGCCATGCCCTGCACGGTGACCCGCGCCTCGTCCTGACCGGGCACCGCGATCAGCAGCCGCCGGCGGCCCCCGCCCGAGGGCACGCCCGGCACCACGACGCGGCGGCTCGGGGCGGTCGCGGGCAGCCAGTCGGCGCCCTTCTTGCGGTCGACCCGCACCGCCGCCGAGATCCGGCCCGTCATGGCATGGACGTGCAGTGCGATGAGCTTCGCGTCCGCCGCGGTCTGGCCGAACCCCTCGACCTGCACGCCGACCTGGACCAGTCGCGTGGAGTGCGGACCGACCAGGACCTGGTTCTGGCCCTCGGGCGTCTCGATCGAGCCCTCCGGGCTCAGCGCGGCGACCAGGGCGGTCACGGGGCGATCGTCGACGTTCGTGAGGTAGAGGCTCACGTCATCGGCGTCGGCGGGTCCGGGCCCGGCGAACCACAGGTCGGTGGCCGGCCGGTCGCACCGGGTGCCGGCGAGCCCGCCGTCGGAGGTGGTCTGCTCCACGGTCAGGCCGGGCGCGAGGGAGCCGTACGCTCCGAAGACCCACGGACCGGCGCCCTTCTTGACGTCGGTCGACCACGCGGTGCCCGGCGTGGTGAGCAGGACCGGCGCGCCCGCGACCGACGCCTGGCCGGACCCACGGGCGCCGGGCGGCGTGACCGCGCTCACCCGGGCGCCGTGCGTGTCGGGGCAGGCGGCGTACGCCGAGGTGACCGGGACCGTGGTGCCGTGCCGGGGCGCCGAGGCGGCCGGCCGGGCGAACGAGGCGACGCCGTACAGCGCGGCGACGGCCAGTACGACGAGGGCGGCGAGCGCGAACCGGTTCGCCGGCAGCCGGTTCATCCAGCCCGGCCGGGTGTCGGCCGACGAGAGCCGCACGGCGTACGCGCCCGCCGCCCGCGCCACCGCGCGGGCGAGCCGGTACGCCAGGCGCGCCGGGGGCCCGAGCACCCGGCGCACCACGGCGTACGCCGACGCCAGTGCCGCCCTCATGACTCCACCCCGCTCATCGCCTGGACCCGCGGCTCGTCCTTGGCCTTGGTCGTACGGGCGTGGCCGCCGCGGCGGCGCCGGCCGCGCGGGCGTTCGACCCACGCGGCGGACGGCAGCGCCAGCACGACGACCAGCAGGAGCGCCACGCCCTGCACGGCCACCCACAGGTGGCGCAGCAGCATGCCGCGGCGCAACGTGAAAGTGCCGCCCGAGGCGGGAACGTCATAGGCCTGCGCCCAGCCGTCCAGGGTCCGCGACCGCGCCGCGTGGCCGCCGATGGCGGCGTGCCAGCCCGCGCTCGCGGGCTCGGCGAGCAGGAGCGTGCGCCCCGCCGGTCCCGGCGGGATCCGGACCTTCGCGTCGATGGACCCGGCCGCCAGCGGCGTGACCGTACGGCCGTCGACGAGCATCAGCCGCCCGGAGGGTGTGACCGGTTGCCAGAGCCCGAACCCCGAGGTGCGGCCCAGCCGCTGGAGGTCGGGCACGGCGTCGAGGGCGCCGGTGAGCGGGTCGTGGCCGGGATCGGGCACGAGGACATAGCCGACGCCGAGACGGCTCAGCGCCGATGCGCCGCCGGTGCCGGAGGTGAGGCCGGCGACGGCCGCGCGCAGGCGCCACCGCGCCGGCGCCGGGGGCTCGGCGGTCTCCTCACCGGGGATCGGCGACCGCTCGCGGATCACGGTCGCTCCGACCGCGCCGTCGGTGCGCGAGGAAAGGATGAGGAAGCGCGGCCGGGTCACGTGCGACTCGACGACCAGCGGGAACTCCTCGGGGTTCGCGCGGGCGAGCGCCCCGTGGGCGCCGTGGACGACCCACAGGGCGGCGGCCAGCAACGGCGTCGACGCGGCGGCCGCCAGCACGACGGCCGCGCCCGCGCGCGGGATCAGCCCCGGCGCCCGCAGCTTCGTCGCCGCGACGCGCAGCATGCTCGCGGCGGCCAGCACGACGCCGGCCGCGGCGAACGTCAGTGCCACGCCCGGCCATTCCGGCCGGGTCAGGACGAGGATCGCCACCAGCATTCCGATGATCGTGAGCAGCCAGCCGGCCAGCACGGCCGTACGCCGGCGCCGCAGCAGGAGCGCCGCCAGCCCGGTCGCCGCGAGCCCGGCGGTGACCCAGAAGACGGGCGCGCCCGGTCCGCCGGGGCTGAGCATGACGAGCGCGCCGGCCTGCGGGCGTGCGACGGCCGCCCGGGGACCGGCCTCCCGCAGGAACCCCGACGGATGCGCGAGCAGGTGCAGCGTCCAGGGCAGCAGCAGGAGCGGCGGAACCCCGAGCGCGACGGCGAGGCGGCGGCCGGCGTACGGGCGGTGGCCGGCCAGCGCGTAACGCGCGGGCAGGCCGACGAGGACGGCGAGCGCCCAGGTCAGCGGCGCGAACGCCATCGCGACCGCCAGCAGCAGACCGGCCGCCCAGGGCGCGTGCCGCGACGGCGTCGTGAGCGTGCCGGTCGCGAACACCCCGATGAGCGGCAGCAGGACGATCACCACGATCGTGCCGAGCCGTCCCGTCGCCACCGCGCCGGTCGCGACGGGCAGCAGCGCGTACGTGACGCCGGCCCAGACGGCGACCGGGACGGCGAGGCCGCGCAGCCGGCGGGCGGCCGTGTAGGCGGTGAGCCCGGCCAGCGGCACGCCCGCGACCAGGATCACGAGGACCGCGAGCCACGGCTTGCCGAGCAGCAGCGTCGCGAGCGCAGCGAGCACCCCGGCGTACGGCGGCGCTCCGGTGCCGGAGCCGAGGCCGACCGGATGCCAGCCGGTGAGGTACTCGGCCCACAGGTCGCCCGCCCCGCCCCACGCGGGCACGAGCGCGCCGCCGCCGAGGCGGCCGCCGGTGGCGATGATGTGCCGCTCGGCCACCAGGGCGACGAGGGTCAGCGCGAGTGTCATCACGACGCCGGGACGGCGGAGCCAGCGGTACAGGGCGCCAGGTTCGGGCGACGGCAGGGTCGCGCCGCGGCCGACGAACACGTCCGGCAGCCGCCGCAGCGTCGGCCAGCGCGGCTGGAAGCGGTTGACGCCGCTCGCGGTGAGTCCCGGCCGCCGCGCCCGGCGCAGCCGGGGAGCGCGGAACAGCGCGCCGCGCAGCGCGGTGAGTTCACGGCCCGCCGCGCCGGGCCGTTTGGCCGCGGCGAAGAAGGCCGCCCGCAGGAACGAGGTGACGACGATGATCGGCAGCGAGAGCGCGAGGGCGGACAGCGGCAGGTTCGCCAGCAGCACGAGCAGCGCGCTGCGCCGGTCGTCGGCCGGGAACGCCACCCGGCGCGCGCCGCGCGCGGCGGCCTCGGCGTGGAAGGCGACCGCGTCCGGCGCGATCAGGACCCGGTGCCCCGCGGCGTAGACGCGCCAGCCGAAGTCGACGTCGTCGCGGAAGAGGCCGAAGGCCGGGTCGAGGCCACCCAGTTCGTCCCATACGTCGCGGCGCACCAGCATGCCGGCGGTGCTGACCCCCATGACCTCGCGGATGGTGTCGTGCTGCCCCTGGTCGAACTCGCGCGGGTCGAGCCCGGTCTCGCGGCGTCCCGTCCGGTCGATGGCGACGCCCGCCTCGAGCAGCACCCGCCGGTCGTCCCAGTCGCGCAGCTTCGGACCGAGGACGGTCGCGGGCGGATGCGCCTCGGCGGTGGTCAGCAGGCGTTCGAGCGCGTCGGGCGCGGGCGCGGAGTCGTCGTGGATGAGCCAGACCCACTCGACACGGTCGACTCCGGGCGCACCCTCCGGGACCTCGACGGTCGAGGCCGGATGGGCGAGAGCGGCGGTGACCGCGTCGGCGTACCGGGTGCGGGCCGGAAGCGTGATGAGGTTTCCCTCACCGACGACCTCGGTGAGCATGGCCGGCCCGGCGTCGGTACTGCCGGTGTCCGCCGCGACGAGCCGGTCGACCGGATGGCTCTGCGTCAACAGTGCCTTGAGCGTTTCCGGCAGCCAGCGCGCACCGTCATGCGTGACGAGTACGGCGGTGACGATATGGCGGTCGAGTTGGGGCGCCACTGTTCTCATCCGAGGGGTCAGCCGGACCGGGCTCAGCTGCCCGGCACGGCTGACCACGATAGCGAAGGCGCCCGTGGAATATGTCTGGTCCGCTCAGCCGGCCGAAGCCCGCCGGCGCGGTCCGCAGGCGGGTGTCAGCCCGCGGCGCGCTTGAGCTTGCGGCGCTCGCGCTCGGACAGACCACCCCAAATACCAAAACGTTCGTCATGGCCGAGCGCATATTCCAGACACTCAGCCCGTACATCGCAAGCGCGGCACACTTTCTTGGCCTCGCGAGTGGAGCCACCCTTTTCCGGAAAAAATGCTTCCGGATCCGTCTGCGCACACAGGGCGCGCTCCTGCCAGCCCAACTCTTCACCGTCTGTGCCGTGCGCCAGCGGGATGAGCACCTCACTGCCCATAGCGCACCTCCTAGCCCCGTGGAGCCCCCCTGGTCACGCCTTCCCTCTCCCCCGGGAAGGCAGAACTACACCGATGAAATTACACGCGTGTCTGACCACACACGTCAAGCCGAATGCGGCACCGTAGGTCTAGCGAAGCTAAAAAAACCGCGTTGACCTGCGGAGACACGATCAGGAACCGTGCGGTACGGAGCTCGGACCGATCCGGGAGAGCGTTCGCTCCGTGCCGCAGGGCCGTCTTTTTTGGGGGGCTTTCCGGACGACCGGTTACTCGGGAGGCCGGTACGGGTCCGCGGCCGGCGACCGGTCCGACGGCGGGTTCTCGGGCTTGTCGTCCTCTTCCTGCTCGGCGGCCTTGGAGACCTCACCGCCGCCGAAGGCGCGGGTCCACTCGCCCTCGAGCTCCTCGCCCTGCGACGGCGGTGGGGCCGACTGCTGCGGGCCGGTCGGGACGGCGGGCTGCGGAGCGGAGGGCGGACCCGACTGCGGCGCCTGCGGCGGCATGGGCGGCACCGGCGGATGCCCGGGCTGCGGCTGACCCGGCTGGCCCGGCTGACCGGGCTGCGGCTGACCGTACTGGCCCGGCTGGCCCGGCTGGGCGGGCTGACCCGGCTGGCCCGGCTGGCCCGGTTGCCCATACGGACCCGTGCCGTAGGGCGCGGGCACGTAGCCCGGCTGGCCGTACTGCTGCTGCGGCTGCTGCGGCTGCTGCGGCGGCTGACCGTAGGCCGGCGGCTGCTGCTGGCCGTAGGCCGGCTGGCCGTACGGCGGCTGCGCGCCCGGCTGACCCCAGCCCTGCTGCGGGTACTGCGGGCCGTACGGCGCCGGCGGGGCGGAGGTCTGGTAGGTGTGCAGGGCGTAGAAGCCGCCGACGGCGAGCACCGCGAGCTTCGAGAGCCCGTACAGGAACATGGTGACCTTCTGCGTCGCCGCGCTGTCGAACAGGATGCCCGACTCGTCACCGCCCGCGCCGAGGCCGGCGAGCATGCAGATGATGGTCAACAGAGCGA
Source organism: Actinoallomurus iriomotensis (assembly GCF_030269445.1). Classification (GTDB taxonomy): domain Bacteria; phylum Actinomycetota; class Actinomycetes; order Streptosporangiales; family Streptosporangiaceae; genus Actinoallomurus; species Actinoallomurus iriomotensis. The sequence continues at coordinate 424,317 of NZ_BSTJ01000006.1, read as the reverse complement.
CGACGCCGAGCACGATGAGCGCGGCGAGGGCCACGTTGCGGGCCTGCCGGGTCGGCGGCCCGCCGATCCTCGTCACGAGCAGCACGGCGACCACGACCAACCCGGTGACGGCCGCCTCAGTGAAGAACAGGTCACCGGTGACGTACTGGAAGGCTTCCATCGTGAAGGGCAATCTGCCCCGGCCGAACAGCAGCCCGATCAGGCCGGACAGGATCTGAAGCGCGACCGCTCCGAGCAGAACCCATGCCCCGGGCTCTCGCAGCCGCTGTACGTCTTTGTTCACGAACCAGCTCCAGTGAGTAATCGGTTTGTGTCAGCTTCGCACAAGCGGATGGCCCGTCGCATTTGGTCCGGCCCAGTGATGCCAGACTTGTCCACATGCGCATCGTGGCACTCGCGGGCGGGATCGGGGGAGCCCGTTTCCTGCGCGGACTCCGGCACACCGCTCCCGAAGCGGACATCACCGTCATCGGCAATACAGGCGACGACATATCTCTCTTCGGGCTGCGGATCTGCCCCGATCTCGACACCGTGATGTACACCCTCGGCGGCGGCATCAATGAGGAGCAGGGCTGGGGGCGCGCGGACGAGACGTTCACCCTCCGGGAGGAGCTGGCCGCGTACGAGGTGGGGCCCGCGTGGTTCACCCTCGGCGACCGCGACTTCGCCACGCACATCGTGCGCACCCAGATGCTCGACGCCGGATATCCGCTGTCGGCGGTGACCGAGGCGCTGTGCGACCGCTGGCGGCCCGGCGTCCGGCTGCTCCCGATGACCGACGACCGCGTGGAGACGCACGTCGTCATCGAGGACGACGGGGGAAAGCGCGCGGTCCACTTCCAGGAGTGGTGGGTGCGCCTGCACGCCGGGACTCCGGCGCGGAGCATCGCCGCGGTCGGCGCCGACGACGCCAAGCCCGCCCCGGGCGTGCTGGAGGCGATCGAGGCCGCCGACCTGGTGGTCCTGCCCCCGTCCAACCCCGTGGTCAGCATCGGCACCATCCTCGCCGTGCCGGGCATCCGCGCCGCGGTCGCGGCCAAGACGGTGGTCGGGGTCTCGCCGATCATCGGCGGCGCCCCGGTGCGCGGCATGGCGGACGCGTGCCTGACCGCGATCGGCGTGGAGACCTCGGCCCGCGCGGTGGCCGCGCACTACGGCCCGGACCTGCTCGACGGCTGGCTGGTCGACACGGCCGATGACGGCACCGCCGGTGACCTCGACGGCATCGCCGTGCGGGCCCGGCCACTCCTCATGACCGACCTGGAGGCCACCGCGGACATCGCCCGCGCGGCACTCGACCTCGCCGAGGAGCTGCGGGCATGACCGAGCGAAGCGAGGGAATCGACAACACGCCTCAGTGGTCACGCCCTCCGACGAAGCAGGACTCATGACTCAAACATTCGAGGTCTTCGGTGTGCCCGGTCTGCCCGAGGTCCACGAGGGCGATGACATCGCGGCGCTGATCGCCGGCACGGACCTCCGGGACGGCGACATCGTGGTCGTCACCTCCAAGATCGTGAGCAAGGCGGAGGGGCGGGTCCTCGTCGCGGACGACCGGGAGAAGGCGATCGACGCCGAGACCGTGCGCGTCGTCGCGCGCCGCGGCGACACCCGGATCGTGCAGACGCGCCATGGCCTCGTGCTGGCCGCCGCGGGCGTGGACGCCTCCAACACCGAGCCCGGCACCGTGCTCCTGCTCCCGGTCGACTCCGACGCGTCGGCCCGCCGGATCCGCGCCCGGCTGCGCGAGCTGACCGGCGTACGCGCCGGCGTGATCGTCTCCGACACGCTCGGGCGTCCGTGGCGGATGGGCCTGACCGACGCCGCGATCGGCGCCGCGGGCGTACGGCCGATGGACGACCTGCGCGGGCGCACCGACGCGTACGGCAACCTGCTCACGGCCACGGCGACCTCGGTGGCCGACGAGGTCGCCTCGGCGGCGGAGCTGGTCAAGGGCAAGCTGGCCGGCGTCCCGGTGGCGGTCGTACGCGGCCTGCCCCACCTGGTCACCGAGGAGGACGGGCCGGGCGCGCGGGTGCTGGTCCGCCCGGCCGACGAGGACATGTTCCGGTACGGCTCCGCGGACGTCGTGGGCGCCCGCCGGACGATCCGCGAGTTCACCGACGAGCCGGTCGACCGCGCCGCCGTACGCCGCGCGGTGTCCGCCGCGATCACCGCGCCCGCCCCGCACCACACGACGCCGTGGCGGTTCGTGCTGGTGGAGGAGGCCAAGGACCGGCTGCTCGACGCCATGCGCGACGCCTGGGAGGCGGACCTGCGCGGCGACGGGTTCTCCGAGGAGTCCATCGCGCGCCGCCTGCGGCGGGGCGAGGTGCTCCGGCGCGCGCCGTACCTGGTGGTGCCGTGCCTGGTGGCGGACGGGGCGCACCCCTACCCGGACGCGCGCCGCTCCCGTGCGGAGCGCGAGATGTTCCTGGTCGCGATGGGCGCTGGGGTGGAGAACCTCCTCGTGGCGCTCGCCGTGGAGGGCCTGGGATCGTGCTGGGTGTCGAGCACGATGTTCTGCGCCGACGTCGTACGCGAGACCCTTGACCTGCCGGCGAACTGGGACCCGATGGGCGCCGTCGGCATCGGCCACGCCGCCGCGCCCCCGCGCGACCGCCCACCCCGCGACCCGGACGCCTTCATCGAGCTGCGCTGACGGCGCGATCGCGGTCGGGAGTCGATGAGGCTCTCGACGCGCGGCGTCGGCGGTTGTCGAGCGTCCGTCACCGCACCGCTGGCGTCGACCGTATCGTCGGCTGGATCCGTATCTGCGGGTAGGGCGTGGTCTGTCCGGTGAGGAGCGGTTCGGGGCTGCCGCGCAGGGCGTGGTCGACGAATGCGCTCAGGTAGGTGTTGGTGATCTGGAGCCCGAGGTCGCCGTCGATCGTGCCCAGCGCGAGCAGGGGGCGGATGGGGGCGGCCAGGTAGTAGGCGCCGTAGTCGGTGAAGTTGAAGTGCCGGGCTCCCTCGATCTGGTAGCGCCAAGCGGGCCCGGTGCCGGCGGTGAGCATCGCGTGGGCCGTGGCGACGTCGGAGCGGTCCGCGGTATCGGCGGGCCGGCAGGTGCCGGTCACGCAAGAGTCCTGAGCGGCGATGATCATCATGGGCTTGTTCAGGCCGGTGTGTGCGACCGGTCCGAACTGGGTGCCGTCGAGGTCGGCAGCGCCCGCGCAGTGCGGGTCGGTGCGGCATGCTTCCAGTGCGGCCGCACCGCCGAAGGAATGACCGACGTAGGCGGTACGCGCCGTGTCGACGCGCCCGGCGAACCGGCCGGTCAGGCCCAGCCGTGCGACTTGGGCGGCGGCGAAGCGCGCGTCGGCGGCCCAGATCCCGGTCAGACGGTCACCGGCCTCGGTGGCGGCGGCGGTGTGCAGGTCGGTGCCGTCGAACGCCGGGTTGCCGGAGGTCGTCGCGTGTACCGGGTGTGCGTGCAGGACGGTCAGGTTCGCGCTGTAGGTGGGGGTGACGCCGGCGACGAGGTAGCCGTGGCTCGCCAGGTTCTCGGCCAGCGTGGCGTACTGCGGCGCGGCGAACCCCAGGCCGGGTAGCAGCACGACGACCGGGAAGCGGCCACCGGCCGGTGGGACGTCCTCCAGAGCATGGGTTCGGACGGCGGCGAAGTCGGTCTCGCCCAGCCCCGGCAGGCTTGGCAGATGCAGTTGGTTCCAGGCGCCCGGGGCGTACGGCGCGCGGCGGCCACGGGCGCCCGGCACTGCGGGATACCACACCCATACGGACAGGTTCCGAGCGTTCCCCGGGGTGGGGGCGAGCGGGTCGGCGCGGGTGTGGTCGGTCCAGTCGAACATCGTGCGGCCGACGTGGTGCGGACCTGCCGGGGCGGGCAGCGTGACCGGCTGCGCGTGCAGTATCGCCACGGCGGCGACGTAACCGGCGCTCACGACCACCAACGCGGTCGCGGTCGCCGCGATCGATTTGACCGTACGGCGCACCCATCCGCGCCACCTTCGCGGGCGTCGGCGCGGCCTGGTCGGTCGGCTGAGAATGAGGACGGTGCCGAAGACGACCAGTGTGGTGGTGGCCGTGCCGGTGAAGGTGATCGTGGCGAACGCGACCGGTACGGGCAGCCGGCCCCCGCTGCCGAGCATCGGCCAGATGCTGCCGCGCAGCACCGCGGACGTGGGCAGGGCGAGCGCTCCGGCGACGGCGGCCATCCGGGCCGAGCGGCGTGCTCTGCCCAGACGCCCGGACAGCGTTCGATCGTCCGCATGCGGTACGACGATCCGTAGCGCCTTGTTGCAGATCATGATCAGGGCGAAGAACCCTCCCGAGCCGATCGCGTTCACGGTGACCGACAAGAGTGGGTCGGTCCAATGCTCGCCGAGCGCCTCCCCGATGCTGAGCGGGAGTTCGGTGACCAGGGCGATCGCCGCCGCGAGCGGCAGGACATGCCGCCGGGTGAACCCGATCACCTCGTCACGGCCCAGCACGCCGGCGAGCCGACGTCCGGTGCGGGGAAGGGCTCGTGCCACCAGTTCGGTCAGGGCTGGGAGGTCGTCCAGCCAGTCGCCCTCCGGCCCGCGGGCGTCGCGCGGCGGCAGTCGGCGGAACGCCCGCCACTGCGTCAGTAGTCCTGCCGCCACCGCCGCGGTGAGGGGGGCAAGCGCTGCTATGAGCCAGGGTGTGCCGTGGTTCCAGAGCCGATGGTCGGCCCGTACGGTGACCGCGAGCCAGTCGGTGACGACGGTGGCGGCGACCAGCAGGGTGCACACGAGCGCGGCCCGCAGCAGCTGCCCGACCCGGAACACCGGCTGGCAGCCGCATCCGCGTAGCAGCCGAGCGCGCGTCACGGTCAGCACGGCCAGCGCCGGGACGATGAGCTGGGTGAAGGACACGACGCCGTCGTACGGGTCGTCCTGCCACGGGCTGCCCGCCCGAATGGCGTGAACCTGGGTCGTCAGGAAGGCGAACACCGTGAAGGCCGCCGCCCCGGCGACCGAGACCCACAACGCCGTCACCGCGGCCGATCGTGCCCGGTGCCCAACCGTGAGGAGCACCATCTCAGAACTCGTCAAAGGAAGGTCGCTCCTTCAGCTGTTGATATCGCGGCGCAGGAAGAAGACCAGCGCGGCCGCGTCGAGCAGGACGAGCGGGAGGGTGGCGTGGAACACGGCTTCGGCCGTCGTACCGCCCGGGGCGACGTGGCCGAGGGTGAAGTCGTGCAGGACGGAGCCCGGCAGCCACCTGTCGAGCCGCGCGGAGCGGCCCTGCAGGACGGCTTCGGCGGGCAGGATCCAGCCGAGGGTGACGGTCAGGGCGACGGGCACCGACCGGGTCATGACCCCCGTGGCATGCCCGAAGACCGAGAGGGCCGCGCAGGCCAGGGCGAGCTGCGCCGTCGCGGTGGCCATGGCGCCGACGGGGGGAACGCGGCCGAACACCCCGCTGACCAGGTAGGCGCCCAGTCCCATGAGCACGGCGGTGCCCACCGCGATGGTGAGCGAGGCGGCGAGCTTTCCCAGGAACACCGGACCTCGCGACCGGGTAGAGATGATCCACGGCCGGATCGTCCCGGTGCTGAAGTCGCCGGCCGTGACGGTCGCGGCCCGGCCCATGAGCAGGGTCGCGATGAAGATGGCGGCCTGGCGGAATCCCCACAGCGGCGGCTCGTGCTGTGGCCCGGCGTTCGACATGCTGAAAACAGCCAGGCAGAGGCAGAGCAGCAGCAGGCAGCCGGTGGCTCGACTGGCGGAACGGAGCAGTTCGGCGCGGTAGGTCCTCATGAGCGGGCTCCGGAGATCGCGGCGTGGAACGCCTCTTCCAGGGTCGGTGTGATGTGGCCGAGCTCGACCAGCTCGATGCCGGCGTCGACCGCGGTGGTGAAGACGCGCTGGGCCGCGCGGTCGGGGTGTCGGCCGTCGGCCGGAACTCGGACGCCGTCCGTGGCCTGCCGGGCCGCGATCCCCTCGTCCTGGAGGCGTGCGGTGAGCCGGGCCATCGCCTCGGCGTCCTGTGCCCGGACGCGCAGGCTCGGCGGCCCCACGAACGACGCGAACGGGCCGTCGTAGAGGACCTGCCCCTCGTGCATGACGGTGAGGGTGTCGGCGACCCCTTCGAGCTCCCGGAGCATGTGCGTCGACACGATCACCGCGGTTCCACGGTCGGCGATGCGCCGGACCATCACGCGCAGGTGGGCGGTGGCCTCCGGGTCGAGGGCGTTGGTCGGCTCGTCGAGCAGGAGGACGGCGGGTGATCCCAGCAGCGCCACGGCGATGGCCACTCGCTGCCGGTAGCCCTGGGACAGGGCACGGACACGGCGTGACATGACCTGATCAATCCGGGTCAGCGTTGCGACGGATTGGACGTCGTCCGGGTGCGCGCCGGTGAGGATGCGATGAATCCGCAGGTTGTGGCGCACCGTCAATCCGGTGAACAACGCAGGAGCCTCGATCATCGCGGACAGCGAGCGCCGCCCCTGCTCGGCCGGCACCGTCACCGCACCCCCCATCGGCTTGATCAGGCCGGTCATGATCCGCATGAGGGTCGATTTACCGGCGCCGTTGAGGCCGACCAGCGCTGTCACCTCGCCGCGCCGGGGCGCCCAGGAGACCGAGCGGACGGCGTTCGCGGATCCGAACTTCTTCGTTACGTCCGTCACGACCACGGGGTTTCCGTCGTTCATGACCGCAAGGTTTCCGTCGTTCATGACCGCAGATAGTACACGGCGCGTAGTACTTGTCGCGTAGTAAGGTGGGCGGTGAGAGGAGGTGCTGATGCAAGCGAACGATGCTCAGACGCTGGTGCTGTGCGTACTTGCGGAAGGGCCGCTGCACGGTTACGCCATCAACACCGCGATCGAGGAGCTGACCGGGCGGCGGCTGGGGCCCGGCAGTCTGTACGGGGCCCTGACCCGACTGGAGACCAAAGGGCTGATCGAGTCGCTCGACGAGAGCGGCCGCCAGCGTCCGGTCCAGCTGACCCCTCAGGGCCGTCAGGTCCTGGAACGGGAGCTGCGGGCCATGGAGCGGGTCGCCGCCGCAGGCCTGCGCAACCTCGGGGCGCATCCGGCGTGAACATCGCGCGGATGCTGGTCAGGCTCTACCCGGCCGCCTTTCGGAGCCGGTGGGGTCCGGCCCTGGAAGGCGAGATAGGGACCGGCGGATGGAAGGCATGGCCCAACGTGCTGGCGGGGATCGCCGACATGTGGCTGCACCCGGTCGTCTGGCCCGCTGAGTCCTGCACGCAACGCTACCGACGGGCTGCGACGATGGCGGTCGCGGTCTCTGCCGTCTGCTGGTTCATCACGCATGCGGTCATGGAGTTGCACGCCCCGCTGCCGGTGAAGACCGCCGGGTCCTGGCCGATGAGCGTGTGCAGCCTCCTGATGCTCCTCGGGCTCGCCCTCGTCGCACCTCGACCCCGCATGACGCTCAACGCCGTGATCGCGGTGGTTCGTTGCGCGGCCGCGCGATTCGCCGTCCCGGTCGCGCTCGGCGCGGGCGTGGTGGTCTGCGTTGACACCGGCGCGTACACGGCCGCGCCGACGCTGCTGCGACCGGTGCTGCTCGCCTGCTGGTGGACCGCACTGGCGCTCGCGGCGATCCAAAGTTGCCGGATCGTCGCGGCCTTCGGTCAGGCCGTGGTCGTGCCGCCCCGCCCCGGCCGTCTGAAACTCGGCCTGTGGGTTCTGGCGGCCGCGGTGACCGCGCCTGGTCCCATCCTGCTCCACGCTTCCACGACGAACGGGCATCTCGACCTGCTGTCCGCCGCGTCGGGTGCCGGACTGCTCGTCTTGGTGCCGGCGTTCGCCGGAACCCTGTACGACATTCGTCACCTGTCGCCGGCCGACTGAGCGACGCCCACAACGCCCCGAGCCCGGTCGCGTGTTTCCTCACGACTCCGAGGCGCGCCGATGACGGCGCCCGACAGCGGAAGGTGCCAGATGATCGGTCCGCTCTACTCGTTCTACGCTCGCCGCCTGCGTCGGCGGGTCATGGCCGGTTCGCTGCCCGAGCACGTCGGGCTGATCATGGACGGCAACCGCCGGTGGGCCCGGCAGATGGGCCTGGAGAACCCGAGCCTCGGGCACAAGTACGGCGCCGAGCACGCCGAGAACGTCCTGTCCTGGTGCGAGGCCGTCGGGATCAAGCACGTCACCGTGTTCCTGTGCTCGACGGAGAACCTCCAGAACCGTGGTGACGCCGAGGTCGCCTTCCTCATGCAGGTCATCGAACAGCTGGTGGCGGACCGGCTCGGCCGCCGGGACGCCCGCTGGCGGGTGCATGTCGCCGGCGTGCTCGACGCGCTGCCCGATACGACGGCCCGTGCCCTCAAGGACGCCGTGGAGGCCACTCGCGGCTGTGCGACCGGCGCCCACGTCACGCTCGCCGTCGGGTACGGAGGCCGCCAGGAGGTGATCGACGCCCTGCGTGAGCACCTGTACGACCGGGCCGAGGCCGGAGAATCCCTCGCCGACGTGGCGTCGACCCTGACGGTGGACGACATCGCCCGGCACCTCTACACGGTGGGCCGGCCCGACCCGGACCTCATCATCCGCACCAGCGGCGAACAGCGGATGTCGAACTTCCTGCTCTGGCAGAGCGCCTACGCCGAGCTGTACTTCTGCGAGGCCAACTGGCCTGCGTTCCGTGAGATCGACTTTCTGCGGGCGCTCCGCAGCTTCGCCGCCCGACAACGCCGCTACGGCGCTTGAGAAAGCCCGCGGACTGCCCGTTTCGCGAACCGGACAGCCTCGTCCTGCACGGTCCGCCCGGGTCGATCGGGCACACAGGCGACCGAACGGCGGCCGCGGTCCGACTCGAACCGTTCCCGGCCTGATCGGGTCAGGCCTGCCGTAGCCAGTGACGGGCCTGGCGTGCGGTGCGCAGGCGGACGACGGTGACGCCGGGGAACCTCGCCGCCCGCGCGGCGGTCGCCTCGCGGCGGGAGGCGGCCTGCGACCAGGCCCAGCGGATCGGGTGGGACGGGCGCAGCCAGTCGCGGGCGCTCTCGCGGTTGCCGTTCCACAGCTCGCGGCGCGTCACCGCGCGGGCCACCGAACGGCGTACGACACGCCACATCACGGTGCGCCGGGGCAGGTCCAGCCAGATGACCGTGTCGGCGCGCTCCCACAGCAGGTCGCCGAGGACGCGGTGGTACTGGTCCTCGGTGACCCAGCGGTCCTCCGCGGCGAGGCGGCGCACGTCCGGGAGGAACCCCGGACGCGGCGTCCACCCCGGGCCGTGGTGCAGCGCGTCGAGTTCGTGGCGCGGCAGGCCCCAGCGGACGGACAGCCTCCGCGCGAGCGTGGTCTTGCCCGCGCCGGAGATCCCCGCGACCAGGACGCGGCGGGGCGGGGTCAAGACACGATGGGCAGGAAGTGCCCCACCCCGTCCGTGGCGCGGGCCGCCGCGACGCGTTCGGCCGGGACCTCGCCGTACATCGTCATGCGCTGGCGGGCCGGGCGGCCGGCGCGGGCGGCGATCTCCTCCAGCGCCGACATCGTCTTGAACGAGCCGTTCTCCGAGCCCGCCATGCGGCTGATGGTCTCCTCCATGAGGGTGCCGCCCAGGTCGTTGACGCCGCCCTGGAGCACCTGGGTGCACAGTTCGTCGTCGAGCTTGACCCAGGAGCACTGGATGTTGGGGATCGCGCCGTGCAGCAGGATGCGCGCGAGGGCGTGCACCGCGCGGTTCTCCCGCCGGGTCGGGCCGGTACGGGCCAGGCCGGCGAGGTAGATCGGCGCGTTCTGGTGCACGAACGGCAGGAGCACGAACTCGCTGAAGCCGCCCGTGCGCTCCTGGATCGAGCGCAGCAGCTTCAGGTGCGCCACCCAGTGCGCGGGGGTGTCCACGTGCCCGTACATCATCGTCGAGGTCGTCGGGATGCCCAGCTCGTGCGCGGTGGTGACCACCTCGACCCACTCGGCGGCGGGCAGCTTGCCCTTGGTGAGCACCCAGCGCACGTCGTCGTCGAGGATCTCCGCGGCGGTGCCGGGCAGCGAGTCGACGCCCGCGGCCCTGGCCTCGGTCAGCCAGTCGCGGATGGACAGGTTCGTCCGGGACGCCCCGTTGACGACCTCCATCGGGCTGAACGCGTGCATGTGGATCTCGGGCGCGCGCTTCTTCACCTCGCGCGCCAGGTCGAAGTAGGCCGTGCCGGGCAGGTCGGGGTGGATGCCGCCCTGCATGCAGACCTCGGTGGCCCCGGCCGCCCACGCCTGGTCGACGCGGTCGCCGACCTGGGACAGCGAGAGTGTGTACGCGTCGGCGTCGGTGCGCCGCTGGGCGAAGGCGCAGAAGCGGCAGCCGGTGTAGCAGACGTTGGTGAAGTTGATGTTGCGGGTGACGACGTACGTCACGTCGTCGCCGACCGCGTCGCGCCGCAGGTCGTCGGCGAGCCGGGCCAGCGCGTCCAGCTCCGCGCCGTCGGCCTGGAGCAGCGCCAGGGCCTCCTCGTCCGACAGCCCGCCCGGGTCCCGCTCCGCGCTGCGCAGCGCCGACGCGACGTCCGCGTCGAACCGCTCGACCGGCCGGATCCGCTCGCCCACCTCGGCCCAGTCGCCGTACACCTCGTCGAAGTCCTCGCGCCGGTCGGCGCTGCGGCCCGCGGTGTCGATGGCGACGTGCAGGTCCGTACGGCCCTGGTCGGCCCAGCCGCCGTCGGGCTCCTGCCAGGGCAGGCCCTCGGGAATGACGTCCTCGCGGGCCAGGCCGGACGGCTCGGCGAGGGCGGCGACGTGGGCGGCCAGGCGCGGGTCGAGCCAGGGTTCGCCGCGCAGGACGTACTCGGGGTAGATCGTCAGGCGTTCGCGCAGCGTGAAGCCGCTCTCGGCGGTGCGCGCGGCGAGGTCGTCGATCTGGGGCCACGGGCGCTCGGGGTTGACGTGGTCCGGGGTCAGCGGTGAGACGCCGCCCCAGTCGTCGATGCCGGCCCGCAGCATCAGCTCGTACTCGGCGTCCACGAGGTTAGGCGGCGCCTGGACCCGGATCTTGGGGCCGAGGACCAGCCGGGTGACCGCGATCGTGGCGGCGAGTTCCTGGAGGTCGGCGTCGGGCATCGACCGCATCTTGGTGTCCGGCTTGGCGCGGAAGTTCTGGACGATGACCTCCTGGATCCCGCCGTACTCCCGCGCGACCCTGCGGATCGCGAAGATCGACTCGGCCCGGTCGCGCACCGTCTCGCCGATGCCGATGAGGACGCCCGTGGTGAACGGGACGCTGGAGCGTCCCGCGTCCTCCAGCACGCGCAGGCGTACCGCCGGGTCCTTGTCGGGCGAGCCGAAGTGCGCCTGGCCTTTCTCCTCGAACAGCCGGCGCGAGGTCGTCTCCAGCATCATCCCCATCGACGGCGCGACGGGCTTGAGCCGCTGGAGGTCCTGCCAGGTCATGACGCCGGGGTTGAGGTGCGGCAGCAGGCCGGTCTCCTCCAGCACCCGGATCGCCATCGCGCGCACGTAGGAGAGCGTGTCGTCGTAGCCGTGCGCGTGCAGCCACTCGCCGGCCTGCTTCCAGCGGTCCTCGGGCCGGTCGCCGAGGGTGAACAGCGCCTCCTTACAGCCCAGCGCGGCGCCCTGGCGAGCGATCTCCAGGACCTCGTCGGGACTGAGGTACGGGGCGTCGAGGCGGCCGGGGACGGTGGCGAACGTGCAGTAGCCGCACCGGTCGCGGCACAGGCGGGTCAGCGGGATGAACACCTTGCGGCTGTAGGTGATGACGCCGGGCCGGCCCGCCGCCTCCAGGCCCGCGTCGCGCACGCGGGAGGCGTGTTCGAGCAGCGTGTCGAGTTGTTCTCCCCGGGCGGCCAGCAGGACTTCGGCCTCGGTGACGTCGAGCGCCTTGCCGTCGCGGGCGCGGGCGAGCGCCCGCCGGACGGCGGTCGGCGGCGGGGACCCGTCGGCGAGATCGGTCACGAGCCCTCCTTCGCCGGGGGACGGACCGGGCGCGCCGGTCCCTCGATTCGCTCACTCCGTTCGCTCATGTCCGGAACATACGCCGAGGCCGTGCCCGGTATTCCCGTCGCCCCCGGCGTTGCGGCCGAAGCTTCAGCGACGCTTACCGGTTCCGTACAGAAACGCTCGCTGGTGCTGAACGTTTTCACCGCGCACACTTAAGCAGCGAAACGACAAACACTCCTTACTCCGGGAGACCGTCATGGCCTGGATCATCCTGTCCTTCATCGTCGCCCTCGCCGTGCTCGGCCCGCTCTACGGCGCCGACACCCGCGACGGCCGCTCAAGCCACTTCGGGCCGGCCTGGCGCCGTCAGAACGCGCGGTAGTCGCGTACGGACATCCGCGGCCCGCGGCGGGGCGGGCCGCCGCCGGACAGCTCCAGCATCCGGGTGACCCGGTAGCGGTGCCCGGCGTACGGCTTCAGCAGCTCGAGCATCCCGGCGTCGTCGACCTTCTGCCCGGTCAGGGCCCAGCCGACGATGCCGGGGATGTGGTAGTCGCCGACGGAGACCGCGTCGGCGTCGCCGAGGGCCCGCTGCCGTACCTCGGCCGACGTCCAGACCCCGATGCCGGGCAGTGAGCGCAGCCTCCGGTCGGCCTCGGCCGTGTCGGCGACCTCCAGCCGGCTCGCCACCCGCGCGGCGCCGATGATCGTACGGGCCCGCACCGCTTCGATCCCCGACCGGTGCCATTCCCACGACGGGATGGTGGCCCAGACCCGGGGCGGCGGCGGCACCCGCAGCGGCCACCGCAGGTGCGGCGGCTGCGGACCCGGCGCGACCTCGCCGAACCTCCGGACCAGGTAGCGCCAGGCGCGCCAGGCCTCCTTGCCGACGACCTTCTGCTCCAGCACGGCCGGCACGAGTGCCTCGAAGACGTTGCGGCTCCGGCCGACGCGGAAGTGGCCGAACCGGACGGCGGCCGTGCGCAGGATCTCGTGCGCGGGCGTGAACGACGTCGGGTCGTCGGCGGCACCGAGGAGCTCGGGCAGGCCGTCGAGCAGCCACTCCGCCCCCGGCCCCCACGCCCGGCCCTCGACCGTGTCGCCGCGCCGCAGGACCCGCAGCGTGCCGGGCCCCTCCGGCGTCGTCGACGCGCGCCACACCGCGCCGTCGGGACCGACCGTGTACGCCGGGTCGCCCGAACCGCGCCGGTGCGGCCCCAGCGTCAGGTTCAGGTCCACCGGCCATGAAGGCAGCCACTCGCGGGTGAGCATGGTTCTCGTCCTGAGCTTACGTGGTTTCGCCGTTCTTACAGGGAGGCGAACCAGCGTACGACCTGCGGCACGGAGCGGAACGCGGAGCCGTTGTGGTCGGTCGCGCCGACGTCGGTCAACGGCGCGTCGACCCCGTGCTCGCGCAGCTGCGCCTGGCAGTGCCGCGCGTTGAGGATCGTCACGTCCTTGTCGCCGTGCGCGGCGAAGATACGGATCGGCACCCCGGGCCGCCAGCTGGAACAGGTGTCGTCGTTCTCGCGCAGCGCGCGGGCGAGGGAGCCGTCGGGGTGGTCGAGCCGCGCGATGAACTCCGGCCGGAGCAGCTCCTGCGGCGTCGCGGGCAGTCCGGCGAAGATCTGCGCCCCGCTGTGGTCACCGTCGAAGAGAGTCTCCACGGTCTCGTCGTACGGCTTCCGGAACACCTCGGACGGCGAGGCGTAGAAGTGGTGCAGCCGGTTCATCGACGTCGTCCAGTAGCCGAGGTAGAAGGTGACCTCCTGGGGCGACAGCCGATCGCCGTGGAGACCCACCGGGATCTCGGCGTGCTCGACGTCGTACGGGCCGCTGATCGGAGCGAGTGCGACGAGCCGCCCGCGCGCCTGCAGGACGCGGCCCAGCGCCATCGCCGCCGCGCCGCCCTGGGAGAAGCCGGTGACCCGCACCTTCGAGGTGAGCGAGCGGCCGTGGTCGGCGGCGACCTCACCGGCCGCACGGAGCATGTCCAGCGAGGCGGTCGTCTCCGAGGCGTGGTCCATGTACGGGTGGTGCCCCGGCCCGAGGCCGAGCCCGAGGTAGTCGGGGGCCACCGTGCCGAACCCGGCGGCGGCCATGAGCGCCGCCGCGGCCCGGTCGTAACTCTCGGCGGAGGTCGTCGCCGCGTCCAGCCGCGTGGGGTTGGTGCCGTGTTCGTAGGCGACCGTGCGCAGCGTACGGTCCTTGTTGCGCGGCAGGATGAGCAGGCCGCTGGCGGTGGTCGGCGCTCCCGTGGGGGTGATCGTCCGGTAGACGATCGCGTACTCGTCGATCCCGTACCTGGGCGCCGGCGACCCGAAGTTCATCGTGTCCAGGTACGAGGCCGTCTGCTCCCGGGAGAGACCGGCGATCTTCTTGGCGGAGACCACGCGGCCCCGTCCGCCGGAGTCATCCCCGTGCGGTGACGTGGCCGACGACCGGGTGGGCGCCGAGACGACCCCGACCAGGGCGAGCCCGGCGAGAGCGGCGGATGAAAGAATCCTCATGCCGACGAAACTAGGCACGCCGCCCGTCCCGCCCCAGCCGGTCAGACCCCGGGCGGGGGTGTACCCAGCACCACTTCTCGGCGCCGGCCTCAGACGTCGCTGGAGAACCGCACCGCGGTCGGCGGGAGCTGGGTGCCGGGCCACAGCCGCAGGCCGCCGCGCAGTTCGTTGCCCGCGCCGACCATCGCGCCGTCGCCGATCACCGTCTCGTCGAGCACCGCGCCCGCGCAGATGCGGGCGCCCCGGCCGATCACCGAGCGGGAGACCCGCGCGCCCTGCTCGACCACGGCCCCGTCGAACAGCACGCTGGACTCCACCGTCGCGCCCGACTCGACCACGGCCCCGGCGCCGACGGCCGTACCGCCGGAGACCGCGGCCTCCGGGGCGACCACCGAGCCGTTGAGGAACAGCACGCCGCCGCCGGGCGTGACCGCCGGCGACGTCATCCGGCCGAGCACCAGGTCGCACGAGCCCTGCACGAACGTGCTCGGCGTGCCCACGTCGAGCCAGTACGCGCCCTCGACGTACCCCATGATCGTCTCGCCGGCGGCGAGCAGGCCGGGGAAGGTCTCGTACTCCACCGAGACGACCCGGCCCTCGGGGATGGCCTCGATCGCCGAACGCCGGAAGACGTAGCAGCCCGCGTTGACCTGGTTGGTCGGCGGCTTCGGCGACTTCTCCACGAACTCGATGACCTTGCCCTCGGAGGTCGTCGGCACGGCGCCGTAGCGGCGCGCGTCGTTGACCAGGGTCAGGTGCATCGTGACGGCCGCGCCGGACTTCTCGTGCATCATGATCTGGGCCGCCAGGTCGTGGCCCGACAGGATGTCGCCGTTCAGCACGACGACCGGGCTGTCGGCGTCGCACGTCAGCTCGCGCGCGGCGTTGCGGATCGCGCCGGCCGTGCCGAGCGGCTGGTCCTCGGTGACGTAGACGAGTTCGAGGCCGAGCCGCGAGCCGTCGCCGAACGCCTCGGTGAACATCGACGCGCGATAGGACGTCGCGAAGACGATGCGCCGGATTCCGGCCGCGCGGGCCTTCCTGAGCAGGTGCTCCAGCAGTGGCACGCCGGCGGTGGGAAGCAGCGGTTTGGGGGTGGAGATGGTCAGCGGCCGCAGCCGCGTGCCCTTACCTCCGACCAGCAGAATCGCTTCCAGCGTGTCCCTCCCTTATCGGTGTGGCGGCCACACTACTGCTCGGCGGCGCGCCGGTAGGAAGCGAGATGCGCCTCGGCGGACGCCGTCCAGGTGAACTCCGCGGCGCGGGCGGCGGCCGCCTCGGCGAGCGCGCGCCGGCGGGCGTCGTCGGCGATCAGCGTGCTCAGCGCCGCGCCGATGCTCTCGGCGTCGGGCTCGGTGTAGGCGACGGCCTCACCGCCCACCTCCGGCAGCGACGAACGGTGCGTCGTCAGCACGGCCGAGCCGCAGGACATCGCCTCCAGCACCGGCAGCCCGAAGCCCTCGCCCCGGCTCGGCAGTGCGACGACGAGCGCGCCGCCGAAGAACCCCGGCAGCGACGACCAGCGCAGATAGCCCGGCCGCAGCACTCTCAGCTGGTGCGGGACGTCGGCGAGCGCCGCGTCGACCTCGTCGTCCCAGCCGCCGCTGCCCGCCAGCACGAGGGCGGGCGCGTCCTTCAGGCCGTCGGCGGCGCGCACCCAGCCGCGGATGAGGTTCGGGACGTTCTTGCGCGGCTCCAGCGCGCCGAGGAACGCGATGTACGGGTGGCCGTGCAGGCCGAGCCGGTCGGAGACGCGCCGCCGCTCGTCCTCGCCCGGCGGGTGGAAGATCTCGTGGTCGACGCCGTGGTAGGCGACGTCGATGCGCGTCGGGTCGGCGCGCAACAGCCGGACCATCTCGTCACGCGTCGCCTTGGACGGCACGATCAGCCGGGCCGCGCGGCGTACCGCGGTGCGCGTGGCCGACTTGATGTAGGTCGCCTTGACCGGGTTGTGCACCTCCGGCTCGGCGAAATAGGTGACGTCGTGCACCGTGACGACCACGGGCACCCCCGGCCGCAACGGTGTCGAGTAGTACGGCGCGTGGATGACGTCGGCGGCGACCTGCTTGGCGATGAACGGCAGCCCGGTCTGCTCCCAGGCCAGCCGCGCCGGCCGGTGCACGATCGCCGGCGGCCCCGAGACGACACGGGCCTTCGGTGCGAGCGCGGCGTAGCGCTCCTCATCCGATCGCTGGCAGGCGACGGCCAGATCGGCGTCCGCGCGGTGCAGCGCGGCGATCAGGCCGTCGACATATCGCCCCAGCGCACCGCGGTCAGCGGGTACAGCGGTCGCGTCGACGAGGACCCGAGGCACCACGTTGACAGTCGCCCCCTCGTTAGGTGCCGAAGTGGTGGGGATCACTCCCCGATCGGAAGCCTACGCCGATCAGTCCGGAACGGGGGGACGTCACTATTTCTTGCGCGCCCTGATCAGCACGATGCTGCCGCGGTCATTGGGACTGCGGCGGTCGGCGAGTGCCACGAGGGGCGTCAGCGGCGCGGCGGCGTTGAAACCGACCCGGCCCCCGTACGCCGACAGCGACAGGTAGAGGCGCTCGGTGGTCCGGCTGCGGAACTGGTAGGAGTAGTCGACCAGCTCCATGCCGCGCTCGCCGAGCAGCCCGGCCAGGGTCTCGTGCGTGTAGGTGTGCTGCACGTGGTACTTCTCGCAGTGCGCCTCGCGGAGCTTGGGCCAGTCGCGCGACCGGCTCAGCACGTCGGCGGACATGAACAGCTCGCCGCCCGGCTTGAGGATGCGCGACATCTCGTCCAGCGCCGTGCCGCCGTCGTCGAAGTGCTCGATGGCGCACACCGACAGCAGCGCGTCGAAGGACTCGTCGGCGAACGGCAGCCGGAGCGCGTCGCACTCGATCAGCGCCGGCGTGTACTTGAGCGTACGGCCGTAGAGCATCTTGCCGCGGGCCAGGTCGATGGAGACCGCGTACGCGCCGCGCTTGCGCGCCTGCCCCGCCCAGTAGCCGTCACCGCCGGCGACGTCGAGCACCCGCTTGCCGCGCAGGTCGTCACCCATCCAGCGGAGAAGCGTCCCGGCCTCACGGAAACGGCACACGTGCACCTGATGGCCCACGAAGGCCTTTGCGTCGTTGAGTTTCATCGCGACCCCACTCTACGGGCGGAACCTGAGCGGTATCCGCTGATCACCGAGTGTTCACCGTTTGCTTCCGCCGTACGGCCCGTCACCAGGAGCCGCCTCCTCCGCCGCCCGCACCGCCGCCGACCGAGAAGCCGCCGCCGGAGCTCGATCCGGAGCCCGAACTCGATCCGCTGGAAGACGGCGCCCTGGTGGTCGAGGAGACCGCCGAGAGGATCGCCGTGGCCATCAGCGGTCGGTACAGGGACGCCCTTGCGCGCCGGTGCCCGGACGCCGGAGGCACCGTCGACTTCTCCGCCGCCTCGGACCAGCGGTCGGCCACGCCGAGGGCCACCGCCCAGGCGGTGTACTGGTCCAGCGCTCCGGCCTCGGCCGCCTTCTCCACATGCTCGGCGCCCGCTCCGGCCAGGTAGCGGCGGAAGGACTCCACTTCGAGCCACAGCTTCGACCCCCGAGGGGTGCGGACCAGCGTCTCGTCCGCCCAGGCGAACAGTGCGACGCTCGCGCCCGCCACGGCCGCCCCGATGGGCAGCAACACCGACCAGTACCCGTGCACACCTCCCGCGGCGGCACCGGCGACGCCCACGGCGATCAGACCGGCCAGGGCACCGACCACACCGCCGAGCACGAGACGTCTTCTCAGCCTCTCCCGGCCCGGCTCCCACAGGCCACTGCCGTCGAGCCACCCTCTCAGCTGATCGGCGATCTTGTTCCAGGCCTTCGTGAAGTACGGGTCGTAGGAGCCGCCGAGCACCAGCGAGTCACGACCCACGAATGCCTGGTCCAGCACGTCCCGGACGGCACGGTCGTCGCGCGTGACCTCCTCCCGCGACGGGCGGGTGAGGGTGGGATACGAGTCGTTGTCGTCGCCCAGGACGAGGTAGCCGTCGATCGTGGTGCTCAGCAGCCAGGCCACCTGGTGCCTGGGCCAGACGAACTCGTCGAGCAGAAGGCCGCCCTGCGCCGGGGTCAGCTCCTCCGGCGGGGACGACGCCTCGGTGGCCAGGGAGGCCAACCGCGTGACGTCCACGCGGCGCACCTTGCCGGCCGGCGGGGAGCCTGGCAGCGCGTCGGCGGCGATCCGCTCACGCCCGGCCCTCCGCATCACCCACCCCACCAGCAGCCCGGCGGCCAGAGCGATCCCGGCGGCGTACAGCCCGGCCCACAGCACACCGGGCCGGTCGGCGAGGACGACCGGGCCGGAGGGCTCGGCCGGCGACGGTGGCGCGGCGGCGAGCCTGCCGGCGGAGGTGGCGTACAGCGTGGCGCCCTGACCCGCCTTCAGCGCGTCGAGCCCGAGCGTGAGCTGCCCCGGCTGCGGCCGGCCGGCCCGACACGGGTTCCTGGAGCCGGACCGGCCGCTGACGCAGCGGACGTCACCGAAGGCGAAAGGCCCGGTCACCTGGATCTCGATGTGGCTGAGCGGGACCTGCCACCCGGTGCCCACGGCGTTCCAGGCGAGCTTCCCGCCGGGGGCGACGCCCTCCAGCGGGTACTGGATGCGATAGCGGTGATGGCCGCTGATCAAGTGGTCGGCGTCACCGATGAGAATCCGGGTCTCACCGTGATCGCCCCAGTAGGGATCCACGTCGTACGGGACCGGCTTGCCGTCCATGGTGACGCTCACCTTGGCGTCCTCGGGTATGCCGGGGACGTCGCGGAAGATGCCGTGCCGGCGGTTGGCTCCCCCGAAGTCGTAGTCGATCACCTCGGTGACGCGGGCACTGCCGTCGGCGGACAGTTCCGCCTCGACCCACATGCGGGCGACACGCTCGTTCTGCCCCAGCAGCGTGGTCAGCGCCGCGACCCCGCCCACCACCAGCGCCACGACGACCGCCCATACAACCCTCCGGCGCCGCCGCCGGCGCACCTCGCCCGCCGTCCTGCCGCCGCTCACGGCACACCCCTATCCCCCGCGCGGGCCGACTTATCGGCCTATGCGCACGTCGTGAGGCCGCAGCGTACGTGAGCGGCCGAGCGGGAAGTTCGACGAAGGCCCGTACCGCCGGGTTCCGGCGCGAACGGGCCGTTGTTCATCAGGCGGGCGCGAGCGTGATGCCCGGGCCAGGCCGGGCAACGACTACCCTGACCGGGTGATCTCCCGGCTGCGAGCGAGTCGCCTGCCGCGCGTGGCGCTGGTCGTCGTCGCGCTCGCCTTCTGCGTGTACGGCCTGGCGTCGCGCTGGGACGACACCCGCCATGCGCTGACGGCCTTCTCCTGGCCGTACATGGTCGCCGCGCTCGTCGCCGGCGTCGCCGGGCTCGGCGCCTGGATGCTGGGCTGGCGGTCGCTGCTGGCCGGGATGGGCTCGCCGCTACCCCTGCGGGCGGCCGTGCGGGTCTACTTCGTCTCCCAGCTCGGCAAGTACATCCCCGGCTCGGTGTGGGCGCTGGTCGCCCAGATGGAGCTGGCGAAGGAACATCGCGTACCCCGCCAGCGCGGTGCGACGGCGGCCCTGCTGGCGATGGCCACCACGATCGCCACCGGCTGCGCGGCGGCGGCCGTGACCTTGCCGCTGACCTCGTCCGATGCCACCCGTCGCTACTGGTGGCTGCTGGTGCTCGCGCCGATCTTCCTGGCCCTGCTGCACCCGCGGATCGTGGCGTGGGCGCTCAACCGGGCACTCCGGCTCGCCCGGCGCCAGCCCCTCGACCGTACGGCGGGCCTGGCCACGATGATCCGCGCGGTGGCCTGGACGGCACTGGGCTGGCTCCTGTTCGGCGCGCACGCCTGGCTGCTGGTCCGCGCGGCGGGCGGGTCGGGGTTCTTCCTGTCCACCGGCGCGTACGCGCTCGCGTTCACCGCCGGATTCCTGGTCGTCATCGCACCAGGCGGCGTGGGGGTACGGGAGGCGGCGCTCACCGTGACACTGGGCCCGGTCCTGCCCGCGGGCGCCCCACTGATCGTCGCCCTGGCCTCAAGGGTCGTGATGACCGTCGCCGACCTGGCATGGGCGGGCGCGGCGGTGCTCCTGGGCTCCCGCCACCCGGCCCTCGAAGAGGCCGAACTCCTGGAGGAACAGCCGGGCACCCGGTGACCGACGCCCGACACGTACGGCTTCGGCCACCGGCCGTCAGGCGAACGGCACCGACATCGCCCGGCCGCGTTCACTGGCCAGGTTCGACGAGCGCGGCGGCGGCGTTCGCGATCCGTTCGCGCAGATCCTGTGGGTCGGGGGCGCCTCCGAACACCATCGAGCCGGCGATGGGCAACGCCTGGGCCCACGTCGCCAGCGCCAGGATGCCGTACAGGACGAACCGTGCGGTCTCGTCGTCGGTACCCGGAGGCACGAGCCGCTGTGCGGCCTCGGTGTAGAAGCGCGTTCGCCGCGCCGCGGCCTCCGGTGAGATCCGCTGTCGCTGCAACGACTCCCACATCAACAGGCGGATCAAATGCGGGTTCGACCGGTGGAAGTCGAATGTCGCGGCCGCGTAGGCGGCCGGGTCGGTCAGTCCGGCGGCCGGCTTGAGTTCCGCCGCCTCGGTCAGCGCGGCCGAGAGCACCGCCTCGAAGAGCTGTTCCTTGTTGCCGAAGTGGCCGTAGATCCGCTCCTTGTTCACTCCCGCGGCCCCGGCGATGCGGTCCACCCGAGCGCCCTCGAGACCATGCTCGGCGAACTCCGTCCTCGCGGCATCCAGCAGCCGTCTACGGGTCTCCTGCGTGTCACGTGCCATACGACGATCATATCGAGGCGTCAACTGAACCGTTGGTTCCGTACAGCCAAGCCGACCCTCGCATTTCGCTGCCTCTCGCCTGCTAGCATCAGCTACAACCAAACAGTTGGTTGGAGCTACGTGAATATCCAGAAGGTCATCGCCATCACGGGCGCCGGCCGGGGACTCGGGCGCGCGCTCGCCCTGGGGCTCGCGGCGGAGGGTGCGCGCATCGCCCTCCTAGAACGCGACGGCGCGGACCTCGATGCGGTCGCCCGCGAGATCGAGCAGAGCGTGCCGAGCGCGGAGGAGCCACTGGCTCTCAAGTGCAACGTCACGGACGAGGCCGCCGTCGCCGAAGCGGTCGGCGCCATCGACGGCCGATGGGGGCGGATCGATGCCCTGGTCAGCAATGCGGGACTGATGCTCCCCGCGGAGAAGCTGCGACTACTGCACGCCGACATCCGCGACGTACGCCGTCTGACCGACACCCCGGGCATGCGCGGCACCGTCGAAGACGGGTACGCCGAGCGCGTCGCGTCGGCGTACCCGGGCGGGCGAGTCGACCGGCCCGAGGACATCGTTCCCTTCGTGCGCTTCCTGTGCGCCGACGAGTCCATGCACCTGTCCGGCACCCTCCTGCCGATCCGCCCGGTCACCGGCTGAACGCGACCGCCGCGCGACCACGTCAACGCGACCGTGGAAAGGAACCTCCCGATGAGTGACCGCCAGAATGCGGAGATCACCTCGTTTCGGCCCGTCGTGCCGGATCACGAGATCAACGACCTGAGAGAACGCCTCAGCCGAGCCCGGCTCCCCGAACCGGAGACGGCACCCGGTTGGGCGCAGGGCATCCCCCTCGACTACCTGACCGAGCTCATCCGCTACTGGCGCGATGAGCACGACTGGCGGCGCGTGGAGGGCGAGCTGGCCTCGCGCGGACAGTCGCACACGATCCTCGACGGCCTCGGCATCCACTTCCTCCACATCCGGTCCTCGCGGCCGGATGCTCGTCCCCTGCTGATCACGCACGGGTGGCCGGGATCGGTCATCGAGACCCTCGACGTGATCGACGCGCTCGCCGAGCCGTGCGACGGCGAGCCCGCGTTCCACCTCGTCATCCCGTCCCTGCCCGGGTTCGGCTACTCCCAGAAGCCGGCCGAGGCGGGGTGGGGCATCGAGCGCATCGCCGATGCCTGGGTCGCGCTGATGACCCGGCTCGGCTACGAACGGTTCCTCGTTCAGGGCGGCGACTGGGGCGCCATGGTCACGATCACGATCGCCGTGCGCCACCCCGAACGGGTCGCCATGATGCACACCACCGTGCCCTGGGCGCCGCGCCCCGAGGGATTCGACGACAACACGCTCACGCCGACCGAGAAGCGCTGGCTCGAGGAGTACGCCGAGTTCGGGCGGTCAGGGCGGGGCTACGCGCTCCAGCAGTCCACACGCCCGCAGACGATCGGGTACGCGCTGGTCGACTCGCCGACCGCCCAGCTCGCCTGGATCGCGGAGAAGTTCTTTGACTTCTCCGACTCAGAGACCAACCCCGAGGAGGCGGTGTCCCGGGATCGCATCCTCGACGACGTCTCGCTGTACTGGTTCACCCGCACCGGCGCGTCCGCGGCCCGGCTGTACTGGGAGAGCTTCCGCGGCCTCGGCATGTCCGACACGAACACGCCCGTGACGGTGCCGGCGGCCGTGACGGTCTTCCCCCGCGACCTTCAGAAGCTGCCCCGCTCATGGGTCGAGGAGCGCTACCGCGACCTGCGCCACTGGAGTGTGGCCGAGCACGGGGGCCACTTCCCGATGCTCGAAGTGCCCGAAGCCTTCTGCGCGGAGATCCGCACGGCATTCGCGAACGCTCCGGCGTGACAGCCGTGGCCGCGAGAAGGAGGGGGGCTGAGCCCATGAGGTCGTCCACGCTCTCCTGGCCGTGGGCGGCCCACTCACTCACGACGAACGCGCGGCCGCGCTCCCCCGGCGTGCGGTGACCGGCGAGGCCGTCTCATGAGACTCCCCCAAGGCGACGATGACCTGCTCAGACGCCGGGAGGTGGCGGAGCTCTTCGGGGTCCGTACGGTGGGCACGCGACGGCAGGCTCACGCCGATCCGCACTCCCGGCGGTCACCGTCGCTACCGCCTCGCGGCGATCCGCCGCCTCCTCGAGGCCGAACGCGGCGAATCGGGCGATGCCCTACGGCAACGCGCCGAGGACGCGGTACGCCTCTACGAGCCGGGCTGGAGCATCCGCCAGGTCGCCGACAAGTTCGGCACCGGCAACGGCGTCATGCGGCGGATCCTCCGGCAGAACACCACCCTGCGAGGCCGGGGCGACCGGCTGGACGGTCGACCGCCGTGGCGTGGACTCGGCGACCCCGGGCCAAGAAAACGGTCAGGCCGCTGCCCGCATGTGCTCCCGCGCCCACTCCTCGAAACTCGTGAGCGGGAGGCCGAGGGCCCTCGCGTACTCCGGGCGGCCCGGCTGGCCAGCCACGTTCAGCCACTCGTGGGTGGCTCCCATCGCGGGCATTCCGGCGGCGAGGGCCTCCTCCTCGGTCATGTCCGGCGCGGTCAGCCGTGTGCCCAGGGCGCGGGAGAGGACCTCGGCGATCTCCTTCATCGACAGATGGTCGCTCGCCAGCTCCAGCTCCACCCCGTCGAACCGCTCCGGCGCGGCGACGGCCGCGGCGGCCGCCCTGCCGATGTCGTCCACCGCGACCAGGGACAGCCGGGTCTCGGGGTTCAGGACGCTCACCAGACCGCCCTCGACGCCGCGCGGGAACAGGAACGCCATTGACGGGAGGAAGTTCTCCATGAAGAAGCCCGGCTTGAGCAGCGTCCAGTGCGGGAAGCCGGCCTCGCGGACCCGGTCCTGAATCGCACTCTTGGCGCCCAGGGTGCCCTCCATCGAAGCCCACCGGCCCTCGGCCCAGCCCGGAACCTCGGTGTGCCGGCCGGCGCCGGTGACGGACGTGTGCACGAACTGCGGCACTCCGGCGGCCTTCGCGCCCTCGACGAGGTTGACGCCCTGGGCGATCTCCCCTTCGAAGTCGAAGGCATCGCCGACGATCGCGGGCATCTGCACGGAGAAGACCGCGCGGGCGCCCTCGGCGGCCCGGATCACGGAGTCGCGGTCGTGGAGATCGCCGGTGACCAGTTCGGCGCCGAGCGCCTCGACGGCCCTGGCCCGGTCCGTGGACGGGTCGCGCACCAGGGCGCGTACGGGAACGCCCGCCGCACGCAGGGCACGGGCGGTGGCCCCGCCCTGCCTGCCGGTGGCGCCGGTGACCAGGACGGGCGCGGAGTATGTGGACATGGTGCTCCTCGGGGTGCTCGACACTAAACGGCGGGCCCCGCCGTTTTCTCCGCGCTACGATATGGCGGGGCCCGCCACTTAACAACCCCGCCGCATGACAACCGACCCTGGAGACGAGGCCGATGCCCGACCGCCAGCGCGCGGACGCCCGGCGCAACTACGGGCGCATCCTCGCCGTGGCCGAGGAGGAGATCGCCGCCCACGGCGCCGACGCCTCCCTGGAACAGATCGCCCGCATCGCGGGGGTCGGCTCGGCGACCGTGCGCCGCCACTTCCCCACCCGGCGCGCGCTGCTGGAGGCGGTGTCCCGGAAACGGATCGAAGCCCTGGCCGCCCGCGCCCAGGCCCTGACCGGCGAGAGCGACAGCCGGGCCGCGCTCCTGGAATGGCTGAGTGACGTCGTCGCCTACTCCGCCTCCGCCCGGGGGCTGGCGGCCGCGCTGACCTACGACGGGACCGAGCCCGACCCGTTGCACGACAACACCTGCGCGGCGGTGATGCGAGAGGCGGGAGATCCCCTGCTGCACCGCGCCATGCAGGACGGCACGGTGCCCCCCGGCGTCACCATCGCCGACCTGATCGCGCTGATCGTCGGCATCGTCCTCGCGACGGAGCACCATCCGGACCCCGCCGCCGCGGCGGACCGGCTGTTCCGGCTGTCCGTCGCGGGACTGAGCCCCCGGACTTGAGGCCGGCAGTGCGGGAACAACTTGGGCGGTTCGCGACTTTCAGCGTGAGACGTCGCCGCCGTACGGGCGGTGCGCCCGGAAGGAGACATCTGATGGCGGACGCGGCCGCGCCCTTTACCGTGACCGACGCGACCTTCGACGAGGCGGTGCTGGCGAGCGAAACGCCCGTGCTGGTCGACTTCTGGGCGACCTGGTGCGGACCCTGCCGCATGATCGCTCCGGTGCTCGACCAGATCGCCGAGGAGCACGGCGACAAGCTCAAGATCGCCAAGCTGGACTACGACGCCAACCCGAACGTTCCGAACCGCTACGGCGTCATGGGTCTGCCCACCCTGCTGCTGTTCAAGGGTGGCGAGCCGGTACAGCAGATCGTCGGGGCCAAGCCCAAGCGTGCCCTGCTCAAGGAGCTCCAGCCCCACATCGAGGGCATCAGCGCCTGAGACACCCCGTACCCGGCGCGCCGTCCGGCGAGGCGCGCCGGGTCCCTACGCGGACTTCTGGGATTCGGCGGCCTCGGGCCGCAGATCCTTCAGGCGGAGCCGATGGCTCGGTTCGCGGGGAAGCGCGATCGTGTGGGTGACGCGCGGGCCGGGTCCCGCGTGGAGGAGCTCGCCGGGTTCCATCAGGCGCCAGGCGGGGTTGTCGTCCATGCGTTCGCTGGCGATCACGACCGCGGGCGCGCCGGTCAGGTCGCGGGAATGGACGCGCATGTGGCCGGCGGTGCCGCCGTGGTCCAGGTGCCGGTCGCCGTGCCGGCCGCCCGGCGGGCGTTCGAGCACGTACAGGGCGTGGGTGTCCGGGTAGCGCAACGCCCACAGCCCGTCCGCGGTCGTCAGGACCAGGTTGAGGGAGTAGACCGGCAGGCGGTCGGCGACCCAGCGGGCCGCGCGGACGATGCCGCCGGCGACGTCCCCGCCATGAGCCCGGATCTCGCGTGTGATCAGAGCGAAGAACCGTTCGGAATCGGTGTCCCCGTGGACCAGCGCGATGTCCGGACCGAGCTCGGTGTCGAGCTCGTCCAGGTTCTCCAGCACGCCGTTGTGCGCGAACAGGCGACCGTCCTGTTCGAACGGGTGAGTGTTGCGCCGCTCCAGGCCGCCGGTCGAGGCGAAGCGGATGTGCGCGAGGAAGGTCGTCGACTCGACCTGCTTGGCCTCTGTCGCGAAACGCCGGTCCTCGTACGCGGCGATGGGCGCCTTGCTCACCCGCGGGGTGCCGTCGGCGTCGAAGTAGCCCAGCCCCGTACCGTCCGGGTCCCGCCGGCTCTGGTCGCTGAGGCTGTCGGGGGCGTCCAGCAGCCAGAACGTGGCGTGCGTACGCCGCGGCGAACTGCTCATCCCGAACAGGCGACACATCACGTCTTGATGCCGTGAGCGAACGCCTCGTTGCGGACGACGATCCGCAACACCGACAGGTCGGTACGGTCCGGCGGAAAGGTGTACGCGGGCACCAGCCGCCCGTATTCGCGCAGGGCGGCCGAGACGTCGAAGACGGTGAAGTTGGTGATCTCCGGGCGCAGCCGGAACGCGAAGACCGGCGCCTCGCCTCCGTCGGTGATCAGCTCGAACGGCCCCAGCGCGGCGATCTCTCCGGCCAACCGCACGGCGACGTCCCGGCAGGTGCGCTGGACGCGGCGGTATGCGTCGAAGCCCAGCCGCAGGAAGTTGCAGTACTGCGCGATGACCTGGGCGCCGGTACGGGAGAAGTTCAACGCGAACGTGGGCATCTGCCCGCCCAGGTCGTTGACGTGGAAGACCAGGTCGTCCGGCAGCGCGTCGGCGTCACGCCACAGCGCCCAGCCGAGACCGGGCATGACCAGCCCGTACTTGTGGCCGGAGGTGTTGATCGACGCCACGCGGGGCAGCCGGAAGTCCCACACCAGGCCCGGGTCGAGGAACGGCGCGATCACCGCGCCGGCGGCCTCGCTCGATCTGGTCGTCGAGCACCCCGCCACCCGCCGGGGATCCGGGGCGTGCCACAGCCGGGCCGGCATGTGCACGCACCGCAGTTCCAGCTCGGCGGTCTGCGGACACTCATCCTTGTCGATCATGTTCTTTTCCGCGCACTCGGCCACGAGCCGCAGCGCCCGCCGGGTCCATCTCCCCGGCGGCAGGGCGTACCGGGGAACCGTGACCGGCTCCTGGCTGAAGAGGGGATTCACCTCCAGGTCACGGGTGGAACGACCGCCGCGCCGCGAGTGCTTCAACGCCATCTGCTGACATCCCCCGAAGCTGTGAAGCCGTACCCGGCGATCACAGAATTCCCCGCGCGGCGCGTCGCGACGCCCAAGCGATCTTCAACCTACGGCGGGGCCAGACCCAAGCGCGCCCTGCTCCGAGCGCTACGCCGCACGCCGTCCGACGAGACGCGCCGGGTCGAACGCGACGGGGAACGGCTGGGTCAGCTCCAGCACCTGCCCCGCGTTCGCCTTCGCCACCAGGGTGTACGCGCCGTCACGCAGATGAAACACCTCGACGTACGGCGGCGCGATCCCGGCCAGTTCGATGCGAAGGAAGGTCGGGATGCCGACGCCGGCGTAGATCCGGGGCTTGTCGTGATAGTCCCGCTGGCGGTGACTCGGACTGACGATCTCGGCCACGAGGTGAGTCTGCTCGGGGAGCAGCACGGTGGCGCCACCCAGAATCACGTCTGCGTCACCGACCACCACATCCGGGACCGGCACCTCGTTCGCCGTCCGCACGCCGAACGCTTCGAGGACCTCGAGGTCATGCGATGCGGCATCGTCCAGAATGCGTACCAGCCGCTTGGCGCAGAGCTGATGAGTCGACAACGGCGTGGGACTCACGACAAAGCTCCCGTCGATGAGCTCGATCCGCTGCCCGACGGTTTCGGGCAGGTGAAGCCAGTCCTCGACGGTGTAGTGGTCACGGGGCAGGTCGACCTCAAGGGGCACGGCCATGCCTTCCTCACCTCCACTACGCATACTTCAGTTAAACACAGATCGCCGATCACTCAGCGACACCGTTCGATTACGTCGGGGAATCGGGGGATTAGCGCACCGAGAGGCCCTTACGGGCGCGTTCGTCAGGAGAATCAGCGTCGAGAACGCCGATAGCGGGGATCTGCTGGGTCGCGCAGTGGATGTTGCCGCCGCCCAGGAGGAGTTCGCGGGTGGGGAGGCCGACGACGGTGTGGTTCGGGAAGATCCGGCCGAGTCGGAGCATCGCCTCGTCGTCGTGTTCGGGGTCGAGCAGTGGCGCGAAGACGTGGTCGGACGTGAGGTAGAAGTTCGCGTACGACGCCGCGAGGCGGCCGGGTCCCGTGTCGGGCACGCCGAGGGTGTCGACGCCGCGGGCCTCCTCATCGGTGCGGTGAAGCGGGCCGGGCAGGGGGAGCTTCTCCACCCGCAGTGTCCTTCCCCGGGCGTCGGTGGCGTGCCGTAGGTCCTCCAGCGCGCGGGCGCTGCGCTCGTACTGCGGGTCGCGCGGGTCGTCGGTCCAGGTGAGGCAGACGACGCCGGGAGCGGCGAAGCAGGCGATGTTGTCCACGTGGCCGCGCGTCTCGTCGCAGGTCAGGCCCCACTCGATCCAGACGGTGCGGGTGACGCCCAGGTAGTCATGGAGAAGCTTTTCCATCGCGGGCTGGGAGGGCGCCGGGTTCCGGTCGGGGTCCAGAAGGGTCTCGGCGGTGACGAGGGCGGTGCCCTCGCCGTCGACGTGGAACGCCCCGCCCTCCAGGACCATGGGGGCGCGGTAGCGATCGGTCCCGGTGAGGTCGAGGACCTTCCGGGCGTACTGGTCGTCGGTGGCCCAGTACGGGTAACGGGCGCCGTAGCCGTTGAAGGCGAAGTCCACCCCGCGCCGGCGGCCCTCGCGGTCGACGACGTAGGTCGGGGCGATGTCGCGCGCCCAGCCCAGCCAGCACGTGGTCTCCACCACGCGGACGCGGCCGTCGAGTACCGCGCGGGCGTGCGCGTACTGGTCGCCGGTGACCGTGACGGTGACCTGCTCGCCGACGTCGGCGAGCGCGTTGGCGACGGCCGCGAGGGCGCGCTGGGCGGGCCGTGCGCCCTCCCGCCACACGTAGCCGTTCTGCGGCCACGCCATCCAGCATCCCTCGTGGGGTTCCCACTCGGCCGGCATGCGGAAGCCGTCCGCCGCCGGCGTGCTCTCCAGGGTCCTCATCGCGTCCACCCCGGTCCGTCCGCCGCGGCGCCGACCGGGGCCCGCGGGTCGGACGCGGCCCGGGCGCCGCCGTCCGCCGCGCGAGCGCGCCTGCGATGCCACACCGCCCAGGCGACCAGCGGCAGCAGGACGGCGAACTCCACGGGCGGAACCACGGTGGCGCTCGTGGAGAGCGGCAGCGTGAAGACCAGCACGAGCCGCAGCAGCGCCTCGGCGGTCAGCCCGATGCCCAGTACGACGGTCTCGACCAGGTGCAGCCTGCGGTACGCCCGCTCGTCCGCCGGCCGCTCGCCATGCAGCTTGCGCGCGAGGTACGCGGTCGCGGGCGTGCCCTTGACGCAACTTCCCAGGAACACCAGGCCCGCCAGCCCGCTGGTCACCGGATCGCGCGTGAGCAGGAGCCGTGGGTCGGCGGTCGCCGCCGCCAGGGCGGCCATGACGCCGTACATCCCCAGCATGCAGACGGCCAGGGCGTCCGCCTTGCGATCGTGCACGGTGACGGCGACCAGCCATACGCCGGCCACCACCGTGGCGGTGAGCAACGAGCGCAGCGTGGAGACACCGGCGAGAACACAGCCGTAGTACGCGAGGGGAGAGATCCCCAGGTCGAGTGCCAGGCGGACCAGACGTGCGCCATGACGCCGACGCCTCTGTCCCATGAGACCTCCTGCAAGGGGTGAGAAGAACGAACGAGAGCCAATGTAGCATGACCGTGCTACTACAAGGCGTAGTCGATGGCGCCGCATTGTCCAGGGCACCGAGAGGACGGCTAGATTCGTCGCATGCCCCGGTACGTGGATCCCGTCGCCCGCCGTACGGACGTCATCGACGCGCTGTTCCGGGTGACGGAGCGCGACGGGTTGCACAGCGCCTCGCTGCGCACCGTCGCCGAGGAGGCGGGGCTCAGCATCGGTTCCGTACGTCACTACTTCGCGAGTCACCACGACCTGATGACGTTCGCGATGCGCTCGATGCTCGACCGGCTCGGCACCCGCCTGCGGACCCGCCTCGACGAGCTCGGCGACTTCCGGCGCCTGTCCCCCGCCGAGCGGCTCCGCGCCGCGACGGATCTGCTGGCCGAACTGCTTCCGCTGGACACCCGCCGCCGCAGCGAGGTGGCGGTCTTCCTCGACTTCATGGTCGCGAGCCGGACCGACACGTCGTTCCAGGCACCGGCCCAGGAGGCGTCCGCCGACGAGCGCGTCTTCGTACGCCTGCTCCTGGACCGGCTCCACGAGACCGGCACGCTCCGGCGGGACCTCGACCTGACACTGGAGACCGAACGTCTCGCCGCCCTCATCGACGGCCTGAGCCTGACGACCGTTCTCCGGCCGGGCCCGGCACGGCCCGAGGACCACGTCGCCCTGCTCGAAGCCCACCTGCGCGCGCTGACCCCGCACGACGAGACCACGGACTAGCAAAAGCTGGACAAAGCGCACCATAAACCGGTTATCGGTGATTGGTGCACGGGAACGCTATGTCATGCAGTGGGCGCCTGCAGGCCCCCGTTCACGCACTCCGGCGACGACGAATTCCGCCGAGTCCTCCCTGTGGATAAACAGTCCGGCCGACCGACGCCGGGAACGGGGTCGCGGCGGAGAATACGGCCACGAATTCTAGGCGCTGAAAACCGACTCCCCCTCCTCATGCGAGGGGGAGTTCCGGTTTTCCAGCGAGACCGGCGCGTCGCCGCCGGGCGAAAATCAGTGACTGAGCAGCTGCTCCAGATAGGCGACCCAGTGCGGTTCCGCGTCGACCGGTTTCACGCCCGCGCGCAGCCGGGCCGGCTCGCCCGGGGCGTAGAAGCGTTTCAGCGCGTCGGTCAGGGAGTCGACGTCGTCCGGGTCGCACAGCAGTCCGTCGATGCCGTCGCGTACATGATCGGCGAGGGTGCCGGCGCGGGTGGCGATCACCGGGACGCCGTGCTCGTACGCCATGAAGACGTTCTGCGAAGCCGTCGCCGTGCGGTAGGGCAGCACGAGCGCGTCGGCGCGGGCGAACAGGCCCGGCACGTCGTCCGCCGGGACGTACCCCGGCCGCAGCTCGACCCGGTCGTCCAGGCCGAGCGAGGAGATCAGCGCGCGCGTCTCGTCCACACCGCCCCAGAACTCCCCGGCCACGGTCAGCGAGACGCCGTCGAGGCGCGCGAGGGCTCTCAGCAGCACGTCCAGCCCCTTGTACGGCCGGACCATGCCGAAGAACAGCAGGTGGTCGGCCGGCTCGGCGTCGGCGACCACGACCGGCGTGCCGCCGGCGGGCGTCGGCAGGTGGGCGGGCAGTCCGGCGGTGACCACAGGGGTGCCGGGCGCGAGGTCGCGGGCGAGCTGCGCCTGCTGCGCGGAGTGCACCAGGGCGCCGTCCACGCGACGCAGCAGCCGCCGCATCAGCGGGACGTCGTAGGGCTTGCGCTCGTGCGGCAGGACGTTGTGGCAGAGGGCGATCAGGCGGGGGCCACCGCGGCCGAGGCCACGCGCCATGCCGAGGTAGGCCGGCACCTGGACCGGCGAGAGCACCACCAGCACGACGAGGTCGAAGGAGCGCAGCCGCCGCCCCGTGCGGATCCAGCCGTCCGGGC
The DNA here is from genome assembly GCF_030269445.1 of Actinoallomurus iriomotensis. GTDB lineage: Bacteria > Actinomycetota > Actinomycetes > Streptosporangiales > Streptosporangiaceae > Actinoallomurus > Actinoallomurus iriomotensis. Next base: position 392,453 of record NZ_BSTJ01000006.1, on the reverse strand, counting down.
GGTACCAGGCCAGCGTGCGGCGGGTGCCCGGGAACGGCACGCCCTCCGGCGTGGAGATCGTCTGCTCGCCCGGGTAGAGGAAGCCCGGATACTGGGCCTTCCACGACTCGATCGTCACGTCGTGCCCGGCCGCGGCGAGCCGGTGGGCGAGTTCGGTCGTGTGGTGTGCGCCGCCTCCCTTGTACGGGAAGGCGGGACCCACGATCGCTATCTTCACGTGTCTCCCCGCGACCGCACGATGAGGTCGGCGAGCAGCGCGAGCGAGGCGATGATCATGCCGGTCACGAAGATCATGACGGTGTTGTTCGCGAACCGCACCGGGTGCACGATCAGGTCGAAGACGCCCTTGGCGATGCCCAGGCCGAGCAGCCACAGCGCGGGCGGCATCAGCACCTTGAGCGGGTTGAAGTACATCACCATCCGCAGCACCTGCAGGATGTAGCGGTAGGCGTCGTGCACGAAGTGGAACTTCGACTTTCCGGCCCGCTTGGCGTAGTCGATCGGGACGTACCGGACGTCGTGCTGGTTCGACATGAACGCCAGCGTGATCGTGGTGACGCAGGAGAACCCGGGCGGCAGCAGCTTGAGGTACGGCTCGGCGACGTCACGGCGGAAGGCGCGCAGGCCGGAGTTGAGGTCGGGGATCTTCTGCCCCGCCAGCCGCTCGGCCGTCTTGCGGATGAACCACTTGGCGGGCACCCGCAGGAGCTTGTGCGAGCCCTCCTCGCTGGTCCGCGCGCCCACGACCTGGTCGACGGTCGGGTCCTCGTCGAGGATGTCGACCAGGTCGGGGATGCGTTCGTTGGGGTAGCTCATGTCCGCGTCGGTCCAGACGACGATGTCGCCCTTGGCCTGCTGGGAACCGATGCGGCGCACGGTGCCGGAACCGCCGTTGCGGTGGAACGGGACCACCTGCATGGAGGGGAAGTTCGGCGCCGCCTCCTCGAGCCGCGCCAGCGTGCCGTCGGTCGAGCAGTCGTCGACGGCGAGAAGCTCATAGGTGTGGCCACTGGCATCCATCGCCTTACAGATGCGCTCGACCTCGTCGATGACGTGGTCCTGCTCGTTGTAGCACGGCAGGACGATCGTCACGTGGGGCGTGTCAGTCACGCATGGCGAGGATACTCGGACTGGCTGGGCCACGAGCCAAGGGTACGCACTGTTCACCCTGCGTACACGGGAACGGCCATCCAGACGTTGATCGCCAGTGACCACGTGCCGTGCGGAGCGGCGACGAGGCTGCTGGAGTCGCGGCGGGTGCTGACGTGATAGACGCGCCGCGCGGTGCCGTACGGCGCCACGTCCACGGAGTTCGCGCCCAGGAGCACCGGGCGGCGACCCGCGGCGACGACCTTCTCACTGATCCGCTCGACGTCCTCCGACGCCGCGGTGTTGGAGCCCGGCCGTACCCGGATCCGGCCGGACGGCACACCGCACGTGCCGCGGACGAGCTGGGTGAAGCGGTCGGCGGTGACCCGCTCGATGATCAGCACGGTGGCGCGCGGGCCGATACTGCGGCACATCGACCGTGCCTGCGCCACCTCGCCCTGCTCCGTCGGGGTGAACATCATTCCGGTGGAGGTCAGCACGGTGGGCACTAGGACCAGCAGCACGCCGACGACCGCCGTGCCGCCCGCGATCTGCGGCCCGTACCCCAGCCGCCGCACGCTCCGCACCGCCCAGGCCATCATCCACAGCGCGAACAGCAGCAGGCCGGGCAGCACCACGACGATCAGCCGCCGGCTCGCCCAGGGATGGTCCGGGGTGATTCCCGGCCGCCACAGCGTGGTCACCGTCGTCCACGCGATCACCGCGTACGGCAGGAGCCAGTCGGTACGGCGGCGGAGCAGCAGCTTGCGCAGGAGCAGGCCGGCGCCGATCGTGGCGAGCAGCACCGCCGGCACGCCGATGTACCAGGTCACCCAGTGCAGGCTCAGCTCGGAGTACTGCCGGTACGGGTCGGCGGGCAGCCGCAGCGACTTCTGCAGCGCCGCGATGAAGGAGGCGTTGGCCTCGTCGTCGGGGTTGTGCGGCACGCGCCGGACCGTCTGCAGGCTCGGCCGGGCAGCGAAGAACGCCATCACCGCGAACACCGCCGCCAGCGCAAGGTCCGGCAGCCGGAACCGGTCCAGGCGGGGCAGGCCCCACCGCCGCACGACGACGACCGCCACCGCCGTGGCCACGAGCACGGCCCCGCCGATGTACAGCAGCGGGACCAGTGAGGCGCGGACGTAGTGCAGGTACGGCTGCGAGAGGGTGTAGCCCTCGAGCACCCCGGCGCCGACGCCGACGACCAGCCCGGCGAAGAGCGCCGGCCCCGTGCGCCGGCGCAGCGCCACCAGCAGCCCGGCGTACGCCACGACGGGCAGCACGTCGCGCAGCCCGTCGATGCGCACCAGGATGGTGAGCCCGAGCGCGAGCCCGCCGAGCAGCGCGGTCAGGCGGCGGTTCGCCCGTACGGCGTCGATGGCGAGGGCCAGGCCGCCGCACACCAGCACGAGCGCGGCCGTCTCGCTGTAGATCGACCGCGAGATCATCATCATCGGCCAGACCAGCGCCAGCAGCAGCGCGCCGGCCGGCGCCCACCGGGGCCCGACGAGGCGCGCGGTCAGGCCGCCGAACGACAGGACGGCCAGCGCCCCGATCACCGGCATCGCGGCGAGCATGGCGTACGGGCCCGCGAGGCGCCCGACCGGTGCGAGGATCATCGGCGTACCGGCCATGAACTGCGGCCACAGCACGCCGCCGCGCTGGTAGAACGCGGGGCTGCCGAACGACAGCGCGGGATCCGCGCCGCCGAACGGGCCCAGGGCCGGGTGGATCGGCAGCGACCCGTGGCCGGCGAGCCAGGTGGCGAAGTTGAAGTACGACGCGGGGTCGCGGCGCACCACGATCTGCTCGGAGAAGGTCAGGAGCTGCATCACGCAGAACGCCACGGTGACGGCGAGCAGGCCGCCGACCGTCCACCACGAGCCCCAGCGCGCCCCGGACGGGCGTACCGCCCGCAGGCCGAAGGTCAGCACGAGCGCGGCGACCGGCACGAACGACGCGATGGCGGGCAGCGGCGTGAACACCCCGGCCATGAGCAGCGGCAGCGCGACCGCCAGCCAGCAGACCAGCAGCAGCGCCGGGGCGACGGTCAGCCGGGCCAGGAAGACGCCCGCGCGGGCCTCGCCCGGGTCTCTCCTGTCCCGCTCATCCGTCGGTTCGGGAGCGACTACCGACACGGCGACCCGTCACCTCCGCTTCGAAGTGGGAATCGCCCTGATGTCGGCGCGTCCGTACGGTCCCGGACCAGCTCATCGACCAGCACAAGCAGTCAGGCTAGAACACGGATCGCAACGGAGGGGTCTCTCCGACGCGAACCCGGCGCGCACGAGAACCCATGAGACACCCCGGCTACACGCGGAACCCGTGAAACACCCCTAGTCTTCACTCTCATGTCTCATCCCGTCGACCTGCTGCGGGGGGCGCTGGCGGCCGAGCCGTCCCGCCCGCTCGTCACCTTCTACGACGACGCCACCGGCGAACGCGTCGAACTGTCGGTGAAGACCTTCGACAACTGGGTGGCCAAGACGGCGAACCTGCTGCTCGACGGGCTCGCCGCCGACCCGGGCGCCCGGGTCGCGCTCGCCCTGCCGGTGCACTGGCAGACCGCCGCGTGGCTGTTCGCCTGCTGGTCGGCGGGGCTGACCGCGATTCCGGTGGACGAGGGCGAGATCCCCGCCGACGCCGACATCGTGGCCGCCGGCCCCGGCCGGCTGGAGGCCGCGCTCGCGGCCACCGGCAGTGGACACGCCGAGGTGGTCGGCCTGTCGCTGCACGCGCTCGGCGCGCCGCTGGCCGAGTGCCCGCCCGGGGTCACCGACTACGCGGTCGAGGTGCGCTCGTACGGTGATCACTTCACCGGCGTGACGGACGCGGACGCCCCGGCGGTGGAGATCGGCGGGGAGGTCATGAGCGGGGCGCGGCTCGTCGCCGCGGGCGAGGCGCTGGGGCTGCCGCCCGGCACTCGCACGCTCACGACTGTGTCCTACGCCACACCGGAAGGGCTGCTTTCCGGACTGATCGGACCGTTGGCCTCGCAGGGATCAGTAATAATCTGCCAAAACCTCGAACAAAGCGGACTAGATCGACGTATATCCCTGGAAAGGGCCACTGCGTTGGTCACCTCGCCTAGCCTCTAGGGCCGAATGTTCAGCGACTACGAGTACCCCGAGTACGACGACCCGCTCGGCGACGCGCCGAAGCGAGGCGTCCTCTGGCGCGTGCTCGGCTGGGTGTCGATCGGGCTCGCCGTGGTGCTGGTCGGGACGAGCCTCGTCGCGTACGGGACGTACCGCAAGCTGCAGGGCAACATCACGCAAGAGGACGTCACGGCCGAGCTCGGCACGCACCGGCCGCCCAAGCTCAACCAGGCTCTCAACGTCCTGCTGATCGGCTCGGACCAGCGCAACGGCGCCAACGCCAAGTACGGCAAGGCGGAGGGCGAGCGTTCGGACACGATCATCCTGCTGCACTTCTCCCCCGGCGGTCAGAAGGCCGTCGGCATCAGCTTCCCGCGCGACTCGATGGTGAACCTCCCCTCGTGCAAGACCCCGAGCGGGCGGACCATTCCGGGCGGCCTGAACATGATCAACTCGTCGTTCAACAACGGCGGCGCGGGCTGCACCATGCACACCATCGAGACGCTGACCGGGATCCGCGTCGACCACTTCGTCAAGGTGGACTTCTCCGGCTTCAAGCGGGTGGTGGACGCCCTCGGCGGCGTCGAGATCTGCCTGCCCCAGCGCGTGGACGACAGAGACAGCAAGCTGCACCTGTCCGCCGGCCGGCACATCGTCAAGGGCGACACGGCCCTCGCGTACGTGCGCAACCGGCACGGCCTCGGCGACGGCTCCGACACCGACCGGATCAAGCGGCAGCAGAAGTTCCTCGGCGCGGTCGTGAAGAAGGCCACCAGCAACGGCACGCTGACCAGCCCGGGCAAGCTCTACGGCTTCCTCGACGCCGCCACCAAGTCGGTCACCACGGACAAGGACTTCACCGTCGACCAGATGAAGAAGGTGGCGGGCAGCCTCCAGGGCATGTCAGCGGGCAAGGTCCAGTTCGTCACCGTGCCGTGGGGGGCCTACGCGCCGGACCCCAACCGGATCGCCTGGCGGCAGCCGGACGCCAACAACCTGTTCGCCGCGATCCGCAACGACAACAAGATCCAGACACCGGCGAAGGCCCAGAAGGTGAGCGTGCCGCCGGCGCAGATCAAGGTGCGCGTGCTGAACGGCACCGGCACCGCCGGTCTGGCCCAGCGGGTCGGCGACCAGCTGACCGCGCGCGGCTACTCCGTCGCCGGCATCGGCACCGCGACGACGAGGCCGAGCAAAACCGAGCTGCGCTACGGCAGCGGCGCCGACCAGCAGGCCACCGCGCTCGGCCAGGTCGCCCCGGCGAGCACGCCGGTGCCGGACCAGTCGGTCGCGGCCGGCGTCGTCGACCTGGTCCTCGGCCCGGACTGGAACGGTCTCAAGGGCGCCCAGTCCACCACCATCCCCAAGTCATCGGACGCCGTGACCGCCTCCGACGACCCCTGCAAGACCTGAGAGCTTTTGGAGAGTTTTTCGACCCGGCGTCCGATCAGCGGCCCGGATAGGTATGGTCGTTCGCGGCCCCGGGCGTGCCCGGGGCCGCCCTCACCGTCGTCCCTCAACGGAATCGATGACTTCGCCGAGCACACCTCACACCGCACCGCCGGCCTCACCGACCGGCATTCCGGCCGACGCCTCCGCCGCCCCGACGGTCCCCGCACCACGGGACGCGGTCGTCGAGCAGCGTCCCGCGCGACGGCGGCGCGACCCGTTCTTCGACAACGCCAAGTTCATGGCCATCGTGCTCGTCGTGGCCGGTCACTCGATCGTGAACCTGCGCGACGTACGCGCCGCGCACGCGCTCTACATGTTCGTCTACACGTTCCACATGCCGGTCTTCATCGTGATCACCGGCTACTTCTCGCGTAACTTCACCTTCAGCGGCCGCAAGGCGCAGAAGCTGATCGTGAACCTCGGCGTGCCGTACGTCGTGTTCGAGACGGCCTACTCCACCTACCACTGGGCGGTCGGGCACTCGAAGTTCGAGATCAGCATCCTGGATCCGTACTACCTGACCTGGTTCCTGATGGCGCTGTTCCTGTGGCGCCTGTCCACGCCGGTCTGGCAGCAGATCCGCTGGCCGGTCCTGGCGGCCGTGCTGATCTCGCTGCTGTCGGCCATGACCGCCCTGCCGGGCGAGCTCGAGATGCACCGCACGCTCGGCCTGGTGCCGTTCTACGTGCTGGGCCTGGTGCTCAAGCCGGAGCACTTCGAGATGCTCAAGCGCCCGGTGGCCCGGGTACTGGGCGGGATCACGCTCGTCCTGGCGCTCGCCTTCACGTACCTCTTCGCCGACCGCCACATGACCACCGAGTGGATGTACTGGCGCGACGGCAACGCCGACATGCACGTGAACAACCTCGTCGGCTCAGGCATGCGCCTCGGCCTCCTGGTGGGCGCGGGCATCCTCGTGTTCGCGTTCCTCACGATGGTGCCCGCGCGCCAGACCTGGTTCACCAACCTGGGCGCGACCACGCTGTACGCCTATCTACTGCACGGCTTCGCCACGAAGCTGATGGAGTACATGGGCTGGTACGACACGCCGTTCCTGCACACGCTGCCCGGCGTCGCCGTGACCGCCGTGACCGGCGCGGTGCTCGCGACGATCCTGTGCACCCCGCCGGTGCGCTGGCTCATGCACTGGGCGTTGGAGCCGGACATGTCGTGGGCGTTCGTCCCGCTGCGCCGTCCGAAGAGCGTGTGAGCACCAGTTCGGCCCACCGGTCGCAGACGAGGTCGAGGGCGTAGGACCGCCGCACTTCTTCGCGTGCCCGCGCCCGCTCCTCCTCCCAGCGGCCCTCGGCGACGGTCGCCGTGATCGCGTCGGCCATCGCGGCCGGGTCGTCGTGGATCCAGCGGCGGTCATAGATCCGGTCCGAGCCCTCCCAGGGCAGCAGCGCCGGTATCGCGCCGGAGGCCATGCCCTCGGCGGGCGCCAGGTGGAAGCTCTCGTCGTCGCTGGTGGACAGCACGAAGCCGACCCGTCGCAGCCAGGAGGCCACGTCGGGCCCCGCCGGGTCGAACACCACACCCGGGGCGAGCAGCGGCGACCGGCGGATCCGGCGGAACAGCGCCTCGAACCTCTCCCGCTCCTCGCTGCGGTTCCAGATCCACGGCAGGTCCCAGGGCAGCTTGGACTTGATGAAGAGCGTGAACCTCGGGTCGTCGCGCCGGAGGCGTTCGAGCACGTCGACGGCCAGGTCGAGTCGCTTGCGCCACGGCGCGAGGCCGATGAAGCCCAGATGGTGCTCGGCGCCCGGAAGCTTGGCCCGGCCGAACTGCGCGTCGTCCACCCAGTTGGGGATGACGGTGACCTTGTCGGCGGGCCAGCCCGTCATCTTGCGGGTCAGGTCGGCGTAGTGCGGGCTGACGCACACCACCTGGTCGACGGCGTCGATGTCGAGGCGGCCCGGCCACGCGCCGTACAGCTCGAAGCGGTGCAGCCGGACGACGAGGCGCTGTTCCGGCCGGCCGTGCTTCTTCAGCCACTCGCTGTACCAGATGGCGTTCGGACCGCACCACTCGCAGACCACGACGTCCGCCCACGCGGCCAGTTCACGGCTGACCTCCGGGTCGTGCTTGCCGAGCGCGGGCCACTGGTCGACCCGTACCTCCACGTTCGGCAGGGAGCGCAGGTGGTCGAGCAGCCGGGTGAAGAACTTCAGGTCGTGCCCGGCGACCACGATCTTCGTCGGGCTCGCGCCCTCCGGAGCGGGCGGGAAGGCCTGGCGCAGATAGCCGCGCAGCCGGCCGGCGGCGGCCTGGAGCGTGAACGCGCGCGCGGCCTCCAGGCAGCGCTCGCGCGCCCGTGCGTACGTCGCGGGGTCGGCCGCCCCGGCGATGACGTCGACCACCTCGTCCTCGGTGCCCGCGAAGAGCGGATAGTCCGGGCCGAGGAGGTTCTCGTGCATCGGCGTGCGGTTCAGCACGACCGGCACGCCGAGGCCGCCCATCTCCAGGACCTTCGTGGACAGTTCGAGGCTGGCGTCCAGCTCCGGGTGCCGCCAGGACAGCCCGATGTCGCAGCCGGCGCTCACCCGCATCGCCTCGGCACGCGGGTGCCCGCCGTGCCAGACCAGGCCGGGGGTGGACTCCAGTGCCACGCGCATCCGGCGGGAGAACCCCGGGTCGGTACGGTCGTTGTGGATCTTGTCGCCGACCATGTGGAGCTCGGCGTCGACGCCGCGCGCGGCCAGGCGCCGGGGCAGCGAGGTCATCTCGTAGGTGTTCCACCGCGGCGCGAACTTGCCGGTGTAGACGAGCTTCAGCGGCCGGCCGGGGATGCGCTCCGGCGCCGGCTCCAGTCCCTCGGGCAGCACCACGACCGGCGGGAACAGCACGCACTTGCCGGCCGCCTTGTGCAGCATGCCTTCGAGGAAGCAGCGCAGTTCCTCGGTCTGGCAGAGCAGGAAGCGCGACGCCTTGGCGACCGCGGCCAGTTCGCCGCGGACGCCCTTGTTCGCCGGGGCGGCCATCTCGGCGGCGTTCTGCGGCACGTCGGTCAGGTAGGTCCACAGCCGTCCGGCCAGCGGCGTGGCGGTGACGCGCACCGCGAGCCGGCGCCCGCGCACGACGACCAGGTCGTACGGCTCGGCGGCGTCCAGCTCGGTCAGCAGCTGAGCGGCGTCCTCGACCTTGAGGGGGCCGGCGGCGTCCTCGGGCCGGCGCCGCACGGTCACTCCCGGCAGCCGCTCCAGCGGGGCCACGAGGCGGTCCGTGCGCACCGGCGCCTTCAGCACGAGGGTGACCTCGACGCCCGCCTCGTGCAGCGCCTGCACCATCGCCTGGGCCCAGATCGCCGACCCGTCGATGATGTTGAGGTCCACGTCGCCGTACACGAGAGCGCGCACGCGATTTCCTTTCGCGGTGGTGGTGAAGGTCATGGTCGTTCGAGGCCGAAGCGGGTGCGAAGAGCGGCGAGTCCCTCGTCCAGGGGCGTGCCGGCCTTCAGCGTGGCGTCCCAGCCCAGCCCTGCCAGACCGGGCGCGGAGCCGAGCAGCACGAGCGGGCGGCCCCGGCCCCGCGCGACGTCCATCAGGCCCAGCAGGGCGCGCTCGCGGTCCGGCACCCCCGGGACGCCCAGGTACGCCCACGGCCCGCCGGGCGCGCCCGCGGCGGCGTCCACGAGCACCAGGTCGACGTCGGCGGTGTCGACGATCAGGGCGGCGTCGTGCGGCATCAGCGGGACGACGCGGGCGGTACGGCCCAGCTCCTCGGCGGCGGCCGCGCCGAGCACCCCGGCCACGATCAGGCCCGTGGCGGGCGAGCCGACGATCAGCCGGTCCTCGTCACGGGCGCTGAACATCGGACGCTCGCGGGCGTCGACCGACGTGACGACGTTGGGCGCGCCGCGGTGCCGCCACATGCGGTACAGCTCGCGCGGCAGCCGGACGACGCCCTTGCCGGGGCTGCGCGCCGCGTCGGTGACGGCGCGGCCGACCCGCAGCGAGGTCGACTCCTCCAGGGCGGCGACCCGCGCCTCCAGGATGCGAACCCGGGCATCGCGGTCGGCCAGCGCCGCCTTGAGCCGGGACACCTGCCGGTCAGCCATTGAGCAGTCCCTTCGTATCCGCGATCCGCGACCCGGCCTCCGGGTCAGCCATTGAGCCAGCTCTCCGTGATCCGGGCGATGCGCGGGCCGGCCTTGCCGTCCCACAGCGGCGGGACCTCGTGCTCGCCGGCCGGCGACGCCAGCACCTGCTCGACCGCGGACACGAGCCCGTCCGGGGTGACGAGGCGGTTCGTGCCGTGCGTGATGGTGATCGGCCGCTCGGTGTTGGGCCGCAGGGTCAGGCACGGGACGCCGAGGATGGTGGTCTCCTCCTGCACGCCGCCCGAGTCGGTGACGGCGGCGACGGCGCCGCGTACGACCGCGACGAAGTCGACGTAGCCGAGCGGCTCCAGCAGCGTCACGCGCGGGTGGTCGTCCAGCCCGGCCTCGGTCAGCACCCGGCGTCCGCGCGGGTGCACCGGCATGACCACGTCGGCCAGGTCGGCGATCTCGTGCAGCCGCTTGACCAGCCCGGCGGCGACCTGCGGGTCGTCGACGTTCGCCGGCCGGTGCAGCGTCGCGACGATGTAGCGCTCGGGCAGCCCGTGGGCGGCGCGCACCGCCTCGGTGTCGAAGGAGTCCAGGTGGGCGAGCAGCGTGTCGATCATCGGGTTGCCCACGAAGTGCACCCGGTCGACGTCCACGCCTTCGGCTGCGAGGTGCCCGACGGCCTCGGGGCTGGTGACGAACAGCAGGTTCGAGAGCTGGTCGACCAGCCGCCGGTTGACCTCCTCGGGCATGGTCATGTCGAAGCTGCGCAGCCCGGCCTCGACATGGGCGACCGGGATGTGCAGCTTGGCCGCGACCAGCGCGGCGGCGATGGTGGAGTTCACGTCGCCGTACACCATGACGAGCTCGGGTGAACGCTCGATGAACTCCTTCTCCAGCGCCACCATGATCGCCGCGGTCTGCGCGGCGTGGCTGCCGGAGCCCACCCCGAGGTTCACGTCCGGCTCGGGCAGGCCGAGCTCGCGGAAGAAGACCTCTGACATGCGTTCGTCGTAGTGCTGACCCGTGTGGATCAGGCGCTGCTCACGGTTGTGGGCGGCGATGACGGGGGCGGCCTTGACGAAGTTCGGCCGGGCGCCGAGGACGTGCGCGATCACGTTTGCCTCTCGTTCATTGAAGGTGCTTAGCCTCGCCCGCCATGCAGGTGGCCAAGATGATCTTTTTCTCCGCTGCGCTGGCCTGGCGGCACGCGCGCGACGACCCGCGGCGTGCGCTCCGGCTCGCCGTACGCCTGGCGCTCCGCGTCGTTCCGGGGAGGGTACGCCCTCGCCTGGCGACGTGGGCACGGCCGACTCCGAAGTCCGACGAGACGCGCGACCTGCGGGCCCTGCTCGCCGCCACCGGCACGACCGCGCCGAAGCGGGCCCTCGGACGGCGGGACCCCGCCCGCGTGCTGCACTTCGTCACGAACGCGCTGCCGGCCACCCAGGCCGGGTACACCGTGCGGACGCAGCGGATCGTCTCCGCCCAGCGGGAGCTGGGACTGGAACCGCACGTCGTGACCCGGCTCGGGCATCCGCTCGCCCAGGGCGTCACCGACGCGCGGCCGCGGGTCGACGTCGACGGCGTGACCTACCACCGTCTCCTGCCGTGGCTGCCGCCGCGCGGGCCGGTGCGCGAGATCCGCAAGGCCGCCGACCTGGCCGGCGGCCTCGTGGAGCGGCTCCGCCCCTCCGTGCTGCACGCGGCCAGCAACCACATGAACGCCGCCGTCGCGCTGGAGCTGCGCGACCGGTACGGCGTGCCGGTGGCCTACGAGGTGCGCGGCTTCCTGGAGGACTCCTGGCTGTCGCGCGACCCGGCGCGGACCGAGAACGATGAGTTCTACCGGCTCACCCGTGAGGTCGAGACGGCCCGGATGCGTTCGGCCGACCTCGTCGTCACGCTCGGCGAGGCGATGCGCGAGGAGATCGAGAGCCGCGGCGTGGGCAATGTGCTCGTCGTACCGAACGCCGTGGACGACTCGTTCCTCGCGCCCCTGCCGGACGCCGCGAAGCTCCGGGCCGAGCTGGGCATCGCACCCGGCGAGGTCGTGGTCGGGCTGACCTCGACGTTCTACGGCTTCGAGGGCATCGCCACGCTGATCGAGGCCGCCGCCCTGCGCCGGGACTTCGCCCTGCTGCTCGTCGGCGACGGGCCGGAGCGTCCGGCCCTGGAGCGCCGAGCGGCCGAGCTGGAGGTTCCCGCGATATTCACCGGCCGGGTGCCGGTCGATCAGGTACGTCGGTATCAAGCCGTCCTCGATGTGTTCGCGGTCCCGCGGACTGCGGACCGTGTCTGTCAGCTGGTGACTCCGCTGAAGCCCCTGGAGGCGATGGCAGGGGGAATCCCAGTAATAGCAAGTGATGTCAGAGCACTTCGCGAAATCATCGAACCAGGTGTGACGGGGACGTTAACACTTCCCGAAAACCCGGAAGCTTGGGCGAATCACCTGGACCAGCTCATTTACAGTCCCAGGACACGCGGTGAAATCGGACAGGCCGGCCGAGAGTGGGTCGCGGAATACCGGACCTGGCGGGCCGTAACGGCTCGCTATCTCACCCCTTATCGAGAAATCGCCTCATCTGCTTCCTGAAGGGAGCCACCTGGTGGACCTGGTGGTCATCGGACTCGGATACGTCGGCCTCCCGCTCGTGCGGGAGGCCTGCCGCGCCGGACTCAAGGTCGGCGGGCTGGATCTCGACGCACGCGTCGTGGCCGGGCTCAAGGCAGGGCTCTCCCACGTCGACGACGTCAGCCCGGCCGAGGTCGAGGACATGCTCGCGGCGGGCTTCACGCCCAGCCGGGAGGAGCCCGTCCTCGACGGCGCGCGCACCGTCGTGATCTGCGTGCCCACGCCCCTGTCGGCCGACGGCGGGCCCGACCTGACGGCCGTGCGGAAGGCCGCGCAGACGGTCGCGCGGCACCTGGAGCCCGGCACGCTGGTCGTCCTCGAGTCGACCACCTACCCGGGCACGACCGAGGAGGTCGTCGCGCCGATCCTGGAGGAGTCCGGCCTGACGGCGGGCGCCGAGTTCCACCTGGCCTTCTCGCCGGAGCGCATCGACCCGGGCAACCCGGTGTACGGCGTCAAGAACACCCCCAAGATCGTCGGCGGCATGACCCCGGGCTGCGCCCAGGCGGCCGCCGGGTTCTACGGCAAGTTCGTCGAGCACGTCGTGCAGGCCAAGGGCACGCGTGAGGCCGAGATGGCCAAGCTGCTGGAGAACACCTACCGGCACGTCAACATCGCCCTGGTCAACGAGATGGCGGTGTTCTGCCACGAGCTCGGCATCGACCTGTGGGACGCGATCGGGTGCGCGGCGACCAAGCCGTTCGGGTTCCAGGCGTTCTACCCGGGCCCCGGCGTCGGCGGCCACTGCATCCCGATCGACCCGAACTACCTGTCGTACAAGGTGCGCTCGCTCGGCTACCCGTTCCGCTTCGTCGAGCTCGCCCAGGAGATCAACGACCGGATGCCGCGGTACGTGGTCGAGCGGGCCCAGGCCCTGCTCAACCGCGAGGGCCGGGCGATGAAGAACGCCAAGGTCCTGCTGCTCGGCGTGACGTACAAGGCCGACATCGCCGACCAGCGCGAGTCGCCGGCGCGGCCGGTCGCGCGACGGCTGCGCAAGATGGGCGCGGACCTGACCTTCCACGACCCGCACGTGGAGGACTGGGAGGTCGACGGCGTCGCGGTGCCGCGCGCCCGCGTGCTCTACACGGCGCTGGCCGAGGCCGACCTCGTCGTCGTCCTGACGAACCACGCCGAGTACGACGCCGACACGCTGACCCGGCACGCGCGCCTGCTGTTCGACACCCGCGGCCGTACGCGGATGGTGGACGAGTCGGCCGCCGAGCGCGTCGAATTGTTGTGAACTGATGGCCGTACCGAATTCACCGAATGTTCGCCTTACCCCAACAGACTCGCGGTGAAGTGAAATCGATGCGGATATTCGTCTGTACGGTCGTGCACCATCCGGAGGACGCGCGAATTCTGCACCGGCAGATTCGAGCCTTGCTCGACGCGGGTCATGAGATCACCTACATGGCGCCTTTCCGCGCGTGCAATGTCACGCCCTGGCCGGAGATCGTTCCGGTGGACGTGCCGCGCGCGACCGGCCGGCGACGGCTGCACGCGCTGCGGATGGCGCGGCGCGTGCTGCGCGAACGCGGCGGGGAGGCCGACCTCGTCCTGCTGCACGATCCCGAACTGCTGCTCGGCGTGCCGCGCCGCCTGCGCTCACGCACCGTCTGGGACGTCCACGAGGACACCGCGGCGGCCCTGGGCGCCAAGGGCTGGCTGCCGGCGCCCATGCGCATACCGCTGCGGTTCGCCGTACGGCGGCTGGAGCGGCGTGCGGAACGCCGGATGAAGCTGCTGCTGGCCGAAGAGGGGTACCGCGCACGTTTCCGCGAGACCCACCTCGTCGTGCCGAACACCACGAACGTCCCGGACGTCCCGCCGGCGCCGCCCGGCGACGAGCGGGTGGTCTACGTCGGGCAGCTCTCGATGGCCCGCGGCGCCGCCGACCTGATCGAACTCGCGCGGATCCTCCAGGCCGACGGGATCACCCTGGAGCTCATCGGCGCGGCCGACGCGGGCGTACGGCCGCTGCTGCGCGAGGCACAGCGGACCGGTCTGCTGCGCTGGTACGGCTTCGTGCCGAACGACCGGGCGCTGCGCATGGCCGAAGGCGCCATCGCGGGGCTCGCGCTGCTGCACGACTCGCCGAACTACCGGCACTCGATGCCGACGAAGGTCGTGGAGTACATGGCGCGGGGCCTGCCGGTCGTCACCACGCCCAACCCGATCGCCGCGGAGATCGTCAACGAGAGCGGCTGCGGCCTGGTCGTGCCGTTCCAGGACCCGGTGGCCACGGCGGCGGCGGTCCGCCGGCTCCGCGACGACGCCGCGCTGCGCCTGGACATGGGCAAACGGGGTCACGAGGCGGCGCGCGCCCGCTTCCACTGGCCCGAACAGGCACGCCTGTTCGTCGCCCAGCTCGAGGATTGGGCCTCCGCGAAGGCCTGAGCGCGCGGGCGGGCTAGTAGTGCTACTAGGGCGCGGCGCGGAGCCGGGCGGCGACCAGGTTGGCCAGGCCCGAGGCCATGCTCGGTATGCCGGAGGTGACCGTCACGATCGTGCGGTCCACCCGCATCACCACCGTCCCCGACGGCACGCCCAGCCCGTACGCCGCGTCGCCGGCCTTCACCGGGTCACGGACGCCGTTCTGCGTGTCACGGGCCGCCCAGAACAGGGCCGTGGCCGTGCTCTCGTCGGCCGCGACCCACTGGACCGTGACCGACACGGCGGCCGCCTCGCGTTCGGGACCGTCCGACGCCCGGCGCTTCTGGTGGCGCAGGCGGTAGGTACAGCCGACCCGCAGGCGCAGGCCCTCGACGTGTGCGGTGGTCGGTTCCGCCGCGTATCCGCGTGGCAGGTCGTGCTTGGTCAGCAGGGAGCACGCCTCGGGCCACTCCCGCGCCGGCACGCCTGCCAGCTCCGGCGGCCCCGACCCGCGGATCCCGCCGCGCAGGGCGACCAGCCGCGCCCCGCCGAACGGGCGCGGGCGCGCGGTCGGCACGGCCACGTACAGCAGTCCGCCGCCGGCGGCGAGCCAGGGCCGTACGCCGTCCAGGCCCGGGCGGGTCACCAGCGGCGCGGGCACCGTGGTGCCGGCGCCGGTGGCCGGGTCGATGACGTCGATCCCGGCGGGCAGCAGCGGATCGGCGAGCCGGGAGCGCAGGCCGTACACCAGGCCGCCCGACACCGACAGCGCGGTGTACCCGGACATGTCGCGGCGCCAGGACAGCCCCCCGGAGCCGATGTCGATCGACTCCAGCCTCCGCGTCTCGGTGCCGTTCTCCGGTCCGCGGGCCAGGTCGTAGGCGATGAGCAGATGCCCACCTGTGACCACGGCCGGGCACATCTCGCGGCAGACGTCCTCTCCCCTGCGGACGAGGAACTCCCGGCCGCCCCGGTCGTAGGCGTGCAGGCCGGTGCCGTCGAAGACGGCGGTCACGTCGCCGCTGACCGACACCGCGGGGTGCGCGGCGTTCGTCGTGAACAGGGTGCGCCCCGTGCGCGGGTCGAGCGCCAGCGTGCGGTCGCGCGCGCCGCAGTCGAGGCCGAACGCGGCGACGCTGTCGCTGGCCGACGAACCGTACGGGACGGCCTCGGGCAGCAGGCAGCCGTGCGCGAGGCGTTTGCTCCACACGCGCCGGCCGGTCGCCGCGGCACGGCCGTACAGCGTGTGCCGACCGTCCTCGGTGACGATGACCACACCGCCGCCCGCCGGCCAGCGCAACGTGGTGCGCTCGGTCGCGGCCGGCACGTCGCCGCGCTGGCGCCAGAGCAGTGTGCCGCTGACCGCGTCGAGGCCGACCATGAGGCGGTTGCCGCGGTGGCCGGTGCGCTCGAGGTAGGCGACGACCACGTGACCGGTGCGCGCCCACCCCAGCAGGGACCACTGCCCGCGGTAGTAGTGCCAGCGCTCACGGCCCGTACGCGCGTCGCGGACGGTGAGGCCGTGGCCGGACACGACGACGAGCTCTCCGTCCATGATCGTGTAGGCGACCCGGTCGTAGGCGGGCAGCTCGCTGTCGGCCACCGGAGTGCTGAGCTGCCAGCTCAGCGTGACCGGACCGGGTGGTGGCCCCAGGTCGGCGAGCGGCGGTCGCGGGGCGTGGGTCACGGTGCGGTTCACCTGCCACCACTCCGCCTGGAGGATGAGCCGGTCGGCGAGGATCGCTCCGCAGATGACGGTGACCAAGGTCGCGACAACCCCGGGCACGGCGCGCCAACGGCTCCGTGCGGACTCGACCGTGACCACCTCCAAATCCCGGGACTGCCGAGCGTACGGGGTTCGGACGCTCGCCACCGATGATGGCGGCACGAGGGCGCCGGTCAAGGCGATTCGGCCGACGGCGGACCGGGACCGTACGGGGCGCGATCATGCGCGCGCCCCGGTCAGGCGAGGCTCGGACGGCGTAAAACGTTGATCAAGTAACCGAATTCTCAGGTGAGCGTTACGTAGCCTTCATGTGGTACGTCTGTCGTTTTTTACCGGTTATCTGACGCTATCCTCGCTTGCACCTATCAGACAGAGGACGGACCCAAGTTGTACAACGTCGCAGTCGTCCTGGCAGGTGGCACGGGGCAGCGGATGGGGCTCGAGATCCCCAAACAGCTCGTCAAGATCGCCGGCAAGCCGATCATGCAGCATACGCTGCAGGTTTTTCAGAGCGCGCCGCAGATCGACGAGATCATCGTCGCCATGACCCCCGGTTTCACCGCCGATGCCGAGGCCATAGTCGCCGCCGCCGGATGTACGAAGGTCTCCCGCGTCATCGAGGGCGGCGCCACCCGGACCGAGACCACCATGCGCGCGATCGAAGCGGTCGGCGCCACCGCCCCCGAGGCGAACGTCCTGTTCCACGACGCCGTCCGGCCGTTCATCGACCACCGCGTCATCGAGGACTGCGTCACGGCCCTGGAACGGTACGAGGCCGTCGACGTGGCGATCCCCTCGGCCGACACGATCATCAAGGTGGACGACTACGGCGGCACGGTCATCAAGGACGTGCCCCGCCGCGACCTGCTGCGCCGCGGTCAGACGCCGCAGTGCTTCCGCCTGTCGACGATCCGCGAGGCGTACGAACTCGCGCTCGCCGACCCGGACTTCACCGGCGGGAAGGTCACCGCGACCGACGACTGCAGCGTCGTGCTCCGCTACCTGCCCGACGTGCCGATCGTCGTCGTGCCCGGCAGCGAGCAGAACATGAAGGTCACCCACCCGGTCGACGTGTTCCTCGCCGACAAGCTGTTCCAGCTGTCCTCCCAGGCGCCGCCGCCGTCGCCGGAGGACGACGGTGACTACGAGAGCCGCCTGAGCGGCAAGACCGTCGTCGTCTTCGGCGGCAGCCAGGGCATCGGCGCCGACATCGCCGAGCTGACCCGGTCCTTCGGCGCCAAGGTGTACTCCTTCTCGCGGTCGGAGACCGGCACGCACGTGGAGAACCCGCAGGACATCGAGAACGCCCTGGCCAAGGCGTACGGCGAGACGGGCCGCATCGACTACGTCGTCAACACCGCGGGCGTCCTGCACACCGGCCGCCTCGACGAGATCGACGAGGCGATCATCGACGAGTCGCTGCGGATCAACTACCTCGGCCCGCTGCGGGTCGCGCGGGCGGCCATCGGCTATCTCCGCGAGACCAAGGGCCAGCTGCTGCTCTACACCTCCAGCAGCTACACGCGCGGCCGCGCCGGCTACAGCCTCTACTCCTCGGCCAAGGCCGCCACCGTCAACCTGACCCAGGCCCTGGCCGACGAGTGGGCCGACGACGGGGTGCGCGTCAACTGCATCAACCCCGAACGCACCGCCACGCCGATGCGGACGCGCGCGTTCGGCCAGGAGCCGCCCGGCACGCTGCTGGCCTCCCGCGACGTGGCGATGACCTCGATCGACGTGCTCATCTCCGGACTGACCGGCCACACGGTCGACATCCGCCGCCACGACCCGACGGCGGTCACCCGATGACTCACCCGTTGGTACGGGCCGTGGCCGGGCCCGCGCTCGTCCTGTCCTATCCCGCGACGGTCGTGGCCGCGCTGTGGCCGAACACCTGGGCCTTCGCCGCCACCGCGCTGATCGCCTACGTCGCCGACGCGGTCGCCTCGCGTGACGAACTCCCCGTCACCGAGCGGCTCGCCCAGACCCACACCGGCGTGACCGTGCGGTTCCTCATCCGCGAGCTCGCCGTGCTCCTGCTGCTGGTGCGGGAGGGCCACGCGGGAGACACCGTCTTCGCCGTCCTGGCGCTGGGCCTGCTCGGCCTGCACGCGCTGCGCGGCGTGTACTCCGGGCTCACCCTCTACGTCATCCGACGCCGGCGGCTCCCCGTCGTCACGCGCGGCATCGACCTCACCGCTCTGCGCATCCCGGACGCCCCGAGCCCGCAGCTGACCACCCGGCACTCGCGCACGATGCTGCACCTCGACGTGCTGCCGGTCATGCTCGGCGGGCTCTTCGGGCTGCGAGCCGGGGTGAGCGGGCTGGCCACGGCGTACGTCCTCGGCCTCGTCGCGTTCGCGATCATGGCGCGGCACGCCGTGCGCAACCGCCACCTCGGTGACGAGAACCGGGTCTTCGACCTGGTCAACGAGCGGCTGGCGGAGCTGCGGCCGGAGGTCGCGCTGTACTTCTCCGGCTCGGCGGACTCCGCCTACCAGGCCAACATGTGGCTCTCCACGATGGACGAACTCGATCACCGGGCAGTGATCATCCTGCGGGAGCGCGTCATGGTGCCGCTGCTGGGCCGTACGAAGACGCCGGTGCTGTGCGTGCCCAAGGCGATGGACATGGTGCGGCTCGACCTGTCCTCGATCCGCACCGCGCTGTACCCGGCCAACGTCGGCAAGAACCTCCACATGCTGCGGATGTCCGGCATCCGGTCGGCCTTCATCAACCACGGCGACAGCGACAAGCCGGCGAGCTTCAACCCGTTCGCCCGCGCGTACGACGAGGTCTGGGTGGCCGGGCCGGCCGGGCGCGAGCGGTACCTGACCATGCGTACCGGCGTACGGGACGAGGACATCGTCGAGGTCGGCCGGCCGCAGCTCGCGCCGATCGACGCCTCCGGCCGCAACCCGGACCCGATGTTCACCGTCCTGTACGCCCCCACCTGGGAGGGCTGGTCGGACGACCTGGCGCACAGCTCGGTCGCGACGATGGGCCCGGCGATCGTCCGGGCGCTGCTGGAGCACGCGCCGCAGGTCCGGGTGGTCTACAAGCCGCACCCGCTCACCGGCACCCGCGACCCGAAGGCGATCGAACGCCACGAGGAGATCGTCGCGATGATCGAGCGGGCCAACGCGGGACGCCCGGCGAGCGGCGGCGAGCACGCCGACCGGCTCAAGGCGCTGTCCCGGCGGCTGGACGCCCTCGCCGGCGACGAGACCGCCGGCGACGAGGCCCAGCTCACCCGCGACAGCGCCGCGGCCGGCACGTCCGACGAATGGCGCCAGACCGAGGAGGCGTGGACCGCGGCGTACTGGCAGGCCGGCGGCCCGCAGCGGCACCGCGTCATCACCGGTCCGCGGCCGCACGTGTACGACTGCTTCAACCACGCCGACCTGCTCATCACCGACATCTCCAGCGTGGCGGGCGACTTCATCGTCAGCGGCAAGCCGTACGCGGTGACGAACGTCAAGGGGCTGAGCGGCGAGGAGTTCCGGCAGCTGTTCCCGACGGCGGCCCTCGCGGCGTACCTCATCGGGCCCGGCTGCGCCGAGATCGGGCAGATCCTCGCGCACGCGCAGGCCGAGGGCCCCGACCCGCTCGCCGAGCGGCGGCGGGAGCTGCGCGCCCACCTGCTCGGGCCCGACGGCCTCGACTCCGCCAAGCGGTTCGACGCGGCCGTCTCCGCGCTCGCCGCCAAGTCCCTCACCCGCACCGACGACGATCGGCCAGCAGCTTGAATCCGTCCAGCATCCTCTCCAAGATCGGCCGGCGCTTCGGAGGCGACACGGCCGGACCCGCCATCGCCGGCGGCCTCGTCCTGTCGTACGCGCTTCTCGTCGTCGCCGCCGTGTGGCCGAGCGCCCTGTTCGTCGCCGTGTTCGCGCTGACCGGCTACGTCGCCGAGGCGTTTCTGGTCCGCCGCGCGCTGTACTTCAACGCCGCGCTGAGCCAGGTCGGTCTCGGCGTGACGCTGCGCGCGACCGTCCGCGACGTGGCCGTGCTGGTCATGCTGGCCCGGTCGGCGACGCTGTCCGCCGGCTGGTTCACCACGGTCGCGGGCACGCTGGTGCTGCTGCACGTCCTGCGCGCGGTGCACTCCTGTCTCGCCGTCGTCGTCATCGAACGGCGCCGGCTCCCGGTGATCACTCGGGGCATCGACCTGACGCGGCTGCGCCTTCCCGCGCCGCCGCCCGCATCGGTGCGGGAGCACCGGTCGATGATCTACCTCGACGTGCCGGTGGTGGCGGGCGCGGTGCTCACCGTCGGGCTGGAGACCCCGGGACCGGTCGCCGCCGGGCTCGCGGTGGCGCTGGCGGCCGGCCTGGTCGCGCTCGTCCTCGCCGCCGTGCACATCCGGCTCAACCGGCAGCTGGCCGACCGCGAGCGGGTGCTCAAGGACGTCGCCGAGGAGATCGCCGCGTACGGGCCGGAGGTCGTGCTGTACTTCTCCGGCGCCGACGACTGCATGTACCAGGTCAACATGTGGCTGGAGACGTTCGACCGGCTGCCGCACAAGAAGATGATCATCATGCGGGAGCGGAACAACATGCCGCTGCTCGGCCGCACGTCCTCGCCGGTCCTGTGCTTCCCCGGCGGCACCGAGATGATGAACTTCCCGATGCCCGAGACCACCCGGGTCGCCCTGTTCCCGGCCAACGCCGGCAAGAACATCCACATGCTGCGGCTGCCGGACATCGGCTGCGTGTTCATCGGCCACGGCGACAGCGACAAGGCGGCCAGCTTCAGCCCGTTCAGCAAGGTCTACGACGAGGTCTGGGTCGCCGGGCCGGCCGGGCGCGAGCGCTACCGGCGCAGCGACGCGGGCGTGCGCGACGACGAGATCGTCGAGGTCGGCCGGCCGCAGCTCGCGCCGATCGACACCTCCGGCGTCACCCCGGACCCGATGTTCACCGTCCTGTACGCCCCCACCTGGGAGGGCTGGACCGGCGACCCGTACCACACGTCGGTCGCGGTGATGGGCGTCAAGCTGGTCCGCGCGCTGCTGGACCACGCGCCGCACATCCGGCTGCTGTACAAGCCGCACCCGATGGCCGGCAAGAACGACCCCGCCGTACGCCGCGCGCACAGCAAGATCGTCAGCATGATCGCCGAGGCGAACGCGGCCCGCGACGCGAGCGGTCAGTGGCCGGCCGACCCGGCCCGCGACGCCGCGGCCCGGCGCGACCTGGAGGCGCTGACCGCGAGGCTGGCGGCGCTGGGCCGGGAGTCGAGCCGCGGAGCCGACGAGGCGGAGGAGTCACGGCGCGCGGCCGAGCCGGACCTTGCGGGCGACGCCCTGTGGCGCGACACCGCGGCCGGGTGCGAACAGGCGTACTGGGCGTCCGAGGGCTGGTGGCGGCACCGCGTGGTGACCGGCACGATCCCGCACCTGTACTCGTGCTTCAACCGGGCCGACCTGCTCATCACCGACATCTCGAGCGTCGTCGCCGACTTCATCGCGAGCGGCAAGCCGTACGCGGTGACGAACGGCGCGAACCTGCCGGACGGCGAGTTCCGCACCCAGAACCCGAGCGCGTCGGCGGCCTACCTCATCGGCCGCGACTGCGCGAGCCTGAAGGACGTGCTGACGGCCGTGACGGCGGAGGGCGAGGACCCGATGTCCGACCGCCGGCGGGCGCTGAAGCACGACCTGCTGGGCGCCGACGAGCCGGACGCGATGACCCGCTTCACCGACGCCGTGAACGCGCTGGCCGCCAAGCGCACCCGCACCGCCCTGGAGTCGGCCGACAGGGCCTGAGCGTCCACCACCGCCCGCCGAGGCGGCACGACGAGTTCTTCGGCTGATCGCCGTCAGAGCTCGTCGGCCGTCTCGGCGGTCGCGTTTCTCCCTCGACCGGACCGGACCGGGCCGCGCGGCCCGGATCCCCGGCCGGGTCGACGCCGTCCACCTGGCCGCCGCCGTCTCGGCGGGCCGGTCGGATCCGCCGCCGGAACCACCGCCGACCACCAGGCATCGACCGGTGTCCGCACCACCTTCCCCGGCCTCGCTCCGGCCGGTCACCTCTACGTCCTGAGCTCCCGAAACCTGGCGGCGTGAACAGCTTCGGCGGGATCGGTGAAGGAGGTTGTCCGACCATGCTACGGAGGTAGCCGATGACTGAGTCTTCTCGACCATGGCAGTGGTGAGCCGGATGCTCCCGACCGAGGTCAGCGATGCCGCGATCATCGAGCGGTCCGTGCGGGAGCCAGAGGATTTCGCCGCCGTCTTCGCACGGCACTACGCGCCGATTCACGGCTTCGCCGGCCAGCGGCTCGGGCCGGGTCTGGCCGACGATGTGGCCGCCGAGACGTTCCTGATCGCGTTCGACCGGCGGGATCGCTACGACCTGTCCCGTGCGGACGCCCGGCCCTGGCTGTACGGGATCGCCACCAATCTGATCGCTCGGCACCGCCGGGCGGAGGTGCGGCAGTACCGGGCGCTCGCGCGCGCCGGCGCCGAGGGGATCTACGAGAGCCACGCCGACCGGGTGGTGACACGGCTGGACGCGGAAGCGCACCGGGGCCCGCTGATGGCGGCGCTGGCGAAGCTGCGGGACGGCGATCGAGACGTGTTGCTACTGGTCGCCTGGGCCGAACTGACTTCCGAGGAGGCGGGCGAGGCGCTCGGCATTCCGGCCGGGACCGCACGATCCCGGCTGCACCGTGCCCGGAAGAAGATCCGGGCCGCGATGGGCCAGACCGAACCGACGAGTGAAGAGGACCGCTGACCATGAACGACGACCTCACGACGCTTCGCGCCCTTCGCCCGAACACCGCACCGCCCTCCACCGAGGCGCGTACCGCCGCCCACGCGGCGCTGATGGAGCGAGCCGCGTCCTCCGCGCCCGTGCGCGGCCGCACACGCCGGCTCCGCCCCTCGCGGGTGGGCCTGCGGCTCGCCGTGGCCGGCGGGCTGGCCACCGCCGCCGCGGCGGTGACCGTGGCCGTCGGCCTGGGCGGGGCAGACGGCGACAACGGTCCCCGCACCGTCCCGACCAGCGGGCCGGTGGCCGATGTCCAGACCGTGCTCTACCAGGCGGCGGACCGCACGGGCTCCCGTCCGTTCACCCCGCCCCGGCCGGGCCAGTGGACCTACCTCGAGACCCGGTACACCTCGCCGGGCAAGCCGCCGATCGGCGGGGTACAGACCCCGAAGTCGCCGCTGAAGACCCGGGTCGACCGGCTCTGGACCCGGATCGACGGAACGCGGGTGGCCCAGTACGACCACGGCAGGCTGACGGTCGCACCGACCGGTGCGGGCGCCATGCCGCCGGTGGACTACGGGTCCGTGACCAAGATCCCGCTTGACCCGGACGCGCTGATCGCCTGGGCCAAGAAGGGAGCGCCGGCCGGCGTCCGGCCCGGCAGCCCCGCTGACGCGAGCGACGCCCAGACCTTCGGAATACTCGCCTCGTTGCTGAACGACAACCTCGTGCCGCCCCGGCAGGAGGCCGCGGTCTACCGCGCGATGGCGAAGATTCCCGGCGTCACCCTCGAAAGGCGGACGGTGGACGTCGCCGGCCGCCCCGCCCTGGCCGTCTCCCGGATCGTTGAGGGCTACCTCCGTCAGGAGGTGCTGCTGGACCGTACGTCCTACGCGTATCTCGGTGAGCGAAGCGTCGTGGTCAAGGATCACACCGGTGACGCGGGCACCGGCGAGAACGGCACCTGGAAGGTCGAGAAGGGCACGATCGACGTCTTCTCGGTCCGTCTCGCGGCGGCCTTCGTCGACAAGCCCGGCCAGCGCCCCTGACCTTCTTTCGCGGGGCGTCCACGGACGCCCCGCGAAAGTGCGTGCACGCTCAGATGATCGGGCGGTTGCCCCGGCAGGCGCCGAACCACGGACGCAGCGAGGACGGCCTGCGGACCGCAGCCGGGTACTGAAACACGACGAGCTCTAACGGCGATCAGCCGAAGAGCTCGTCGGCCGCCTCGACGGTCGCGGCGCGCGCTACCCAGGTCTGGAGTTGGGTAAGGTCGCGGCAGCCACTGATGCGCTTTTTCTGTTCCTCTGTGAGGAGAAGGCCCCGGACCTGCAAGATCGTCAGTACGGCTTCAGCCTTGGCCGCGGCTCGTCCTTCGGCCCTTCCCTTGGCTTCGGCGTTTCGGAAGGTTTCGCTGTAGAACTCGGATTCGGTCATCATGAGCGCCTCCAAGGCGTCGCGGGCGGCTTGGGGAACGACGGCGAGGACGCAGTCGACGTAGCGGCGGGCGAGCTGGCGGTCGGCGTCGGCGATGAGGTCCGTGCCGTCCGATGCCGCCCGCAACACTTTCATACCCTCGGGGCCGTCGCCGTGGAACATCGCCGACAGCACCCCCATCGGCGGGTTGGCCAGGAAGTCCTTCGGGTCGGTCAGTTCCGGCACGTTGTCCGCTTGCAGGACCAGCGGGGTGAGGGTGTGGCCGGGATGGCCGGTCTCGATGGTCGTGGCGCACCATTCGGCGACACTACGTTCCGGGGCGATCACCAGGAGCATGACGGGGCACCGCTCGCGGGCGCGGAGTGTGGCGATGTACAGCGGCCAGCTCCATGGCTTCTCCTTGTCCGGCCGGCGCTGGACCTCCACCACGACGCCGCACCTGCCAGAGTCGAGTTCTAACAGGACGGCCGCGTCGCCGGTGTACTCAGTGGTCTTGAGGTCGGTGAAGGACTCCGAGCAGTGTGACGCTCCCCGGACGTCCGGCAGGTCCACGCCGATTTTGCCGACGAGGTCGGCCGCGAGTGCGGGGCTCCAGCGGAACAGCTCGGCGAGGACGTCGTGTTCTTGTGTCGGCATACCGAAGACACTAATAGTGGTCATCCGCTTACGGTGGGTAAACGGCAAAATCATTTTCCCAGTAATCGGGTGAGGTCGTCCGCCTTGTCGCTGATCCCCAGGCGACGGTAAAGGTCCAGAGCCGTGGTGAAATGCCGGTGGGCGGCGGTGGGGTCGGCGGCGATCAGGCCGAGTTCGGTGTGCGCCTCGGCCTGTCCGCGACGGTGGCTGATGTCGGTGCTCAGGTTCAGGGCCGCACTCGCGTGCCGTTGCGCGGCATCGGTGTCGCCGGCCTCGCGGTCGAGCGTCGCGAACGCTCGATGTGTGTCGGCCGCGTTCATCAGGTCGCCCAGATCCTGGAATGCGGCCAGTGCTTACTCGAGGTACCGCCGGGCCGTCGTGTGCCGGCCCTGCTCCAGAAGGAGGAGGGCGAGCTCCCGGCGGCCCACCGCGACTCCCCGGCGCTGGCCGATGCTCTCGAAGAGCCGGATGGAGGTGTCGAAGCGATCGGCGGCGTCGGCGTGCCGGCCCTGCGCCCGATCGACCACGCCCAGGTCCCGATGGGCGAAGGCGACGCCGACGGGGTCTCCGGCCTTGGTCAGGAGGGTGAGCGCGGCCTCGGCGTGCGCGCGGGCGGAGGGGAGGTCACCGAGCCAGTAGCCGATGTTGGCGAGCTCATGACGGACCTCCCCCTCGCCGACGAGGCTTCCCACCTCGGCATAGCGGGCCACCGAGATGTCGAAGTGGGCGCGGGCCGCCGGAAAGTCGGTTCTGCGCATGTCGAGGAGGCCGAGGTTGTGGTGCATGGCGGCCTGGCCGAACCGGTCACGCGCCGCTTCGGCCAGGCGCAGTGCTTCGGTGTGCAGCTCGGCTATCTCTCCGTAGAACCCGCGTAGCCGCTGGTAGAACTCCAGGTCGTAGACCATGCGCCAGGCCTGCGGAGAGCCGACGGCGACACACCGCCGAGCCACCGCGAGCAGGTCGGCGTGATGCCGGTCGAGCCAGGTGAGAGCGTGAAGGTCGGTTTCGTGCCGAGGTGGCGGCACGGCCGACCGCGCCGGACGGCCGCTGGACAAGCCGGTCACCGAACCCGATCGGTACAGAGTCTCGACGGCTGACGCGATCGCGGCATCGACGTAGCGGAAGAGACGTTCTTCGGTCAGGCCGCGCCTGTCGTCGCGGGTCGAGGGGTCGCCGGTGGCGGCGGCGCGGATGAGGTCGTGCATCCGGTAGCCACCGTCGGGTCCGGCCGAGATGAGGAGTCCGTGCTGGTAGAGCGTTGACAGGAGGTGCTGGGCGCGATCGGGCGGCAGGTCGGCCATGGTGGCCGCGACGGCAACGGTGATCAACGAACCCGGATAGCGCGCGACGCGGCGCAGCATCGAGCGAGCGTCCTTGCCCAGCGCGGCCAGTGACAGGCTGAACGCCACGTCCGCCTCACCGCTGCCGCCGCCGGGTGGCGGGTCGGTGATGGCCCGATGAGGATCGGCCGCCTTGAGATCGGCCATCTGGCGTACCGCGAGGGGCAGCCGGTAGCCCGCGGCGATCGCCGCGGCGGTCGGCACGTCGTCATGGCCGGCACGTCGCAGGATCCCGGCGGCGAGTTGCCGTGCCTCGGCCTCGGTGAACACGTCGAGGGTCACCGTGTCGTCCGGATCCAGGCCGATCAGTAAGTGACGGCTGGTCACGAGGACGATCGAGTCCGCCGAGGTGGGCAGGACGGGGCGTACCTGATCGGCGTTCGCGACGTCGTCCAGGACCAGGAGGATCCGGCGGTCGGCGGTGACCGACCGCCATTTGGCGCTCAGCCGAGAGACGTCGACATCCTGCGGATCCGGCGCGACGCCCAGGGCGTTGAGCAGGGTGCGGAGCACCTCCGCGGTGCCCATCCGTGACTCGGCCGGCGCGTACGTGCGTAAGCCGAGCCAGAACCGTCCGTCCGGACAACGCGCCGCGAGACGGGCGGCCGCGCGTACGGCGAGCTCGGTCTTGCCCGTGCCGCCCAGCCCGGTCACGGCCAGCAGCAGCGGGCCGGAGTCGTCCGGCGCGGCGGCGCACAGCCGGTCGAGCTCCCGCGCCCGGCCGGTGAACACCCGCGTACCCAGCGGCGGGGCCAGGTGCGGGGCGGACCCCGCTACGGGTGCGGGCGGAGGCGGGGCGACCAGTGCGCCGCTCGCCGCGATCACCGTGGTCAGCACGATGAGGCCGCCGAACAGCCACCAGTTCCAACGCGCGGTGATCAGGTTGGTGAGCGCGCCCGCCGTGACTCCGGCGACCGGGCCCAGCCAAAGGGCCACCGTCGTACGGACGTGCCGCCGTCGCCCCATGCCGTCACCCTAAAGGCGCGTTGAGCGCCCGACGCGAAGTCCTCGATACGGCCGGGGTCGAACAGGGGGCCGAAACGTCGGGTCAGATGATCGGGGGCCGGCCCAGGCGGGTCATGCGCCAGACCGTGCGCCACCTGATCGGGCGGCGGGGGCCCGCCGGTTTGCGCCAGCCCTCACGGAAGCCGCCGAACCACGGACGCAGCGACGACAGCTTGCGCTCGCGGAGGACCGTCATGCCGATCCAGACGGCCAGGTACGTCAGCGCGACCGGCCACGGGAGGTTGCGGCGGGCCAGCCACACCCGGTTGCGGGCGTTCAGCCGGTAGAACATCGCGTGGCGCGTCGGGGCGACCGCGGGGTGGAACATCACGCACTCCGCGTCGTACACGATGTGATAGCCGGCGTTCAGCGCCTGCCAGGCGAGGTCGGTCTCCTCGTGGGCGTAGAAGAAGTCCTCCGGCAGCCCGCCGGCCGCGTCGAAGACGGCACGGCGCACCGCGCACGCGCCGCCCAGGAACGTCGTCACCTCCGAGGAGCGCAGCGGGTCGCCCGCGCGCAGCCGGGGCACGTGCCGGCGCTCGCCCGGGCCGCCCTCCGGGTCGCGCACCCGGAACGACACGATGCCGAGCTTCGGGTCGGCGGTGAACCGGTCGCGCAGGTACGCGCCCAGCTCCGTCGATTCGTACCAGCCGTCGTCGTCGAGGAACAGGATCAGCTCGCCGGTGGAGGCCTCGACTCCGCGGTTGCGGCCCGCCGGGATGCCGACGTTCTCCGGGAGGCGCACGACGCGTACGGCGTCGCCCCACGAGCCGGGCACGTCCGCGCCGTTGCCGACGAGGATGATCTCGACGTCGACGCCCTTCTGGCTCAGCGCGCTGTCGACGGCCTTCTTCAGCTCCACCGGGCGGTTGCCCATGGTGAGGACGACCACCGAGAGCTTCACTTGAGCCTCCGTGAGGCGACGATGCTGACGAAGTGCAGGCCCGTCTGGACCACGGCGACGATCGCGACCGCGACGGCGAGCACGCGGGTCGCGGTGAGGGTGTCCGTCACCTTGTCGACCACGGCGGCGGCCAGGATCAGCAGAGAGAGCTCGACGGCGCCGATGATCCGGTGGAGCTTCAGCAGCGACACGGCCTCGCGGGCGAGGGCCAGGCCGGTGGACTCCGGCCGCAGCGCGCGGTCGCCGGTCGCCGGGTCGGCGGTCAGGCCGGACTTGGCGCGGGCCACCACGACGTTGTCGGTCTCGGCCTTGATCAGCGCGGCGCCGAGGGCGGCGAGCAGACCGAGTTCGACGTACCCGCCGTTCTCCCAGGCGCCCTGGGCCCGTACGCCGAGGCCCGCCAGCAGCGCGACCTCGGACATGTAGTGCCCGATCCGGTCGAGGTAGACCCCGGTCACCGAGGTGCGGTTGCGGAACCGCGCGACCTCGCCGTCGGAGCAGTCGAGCAGGAGGTACGCCTGGATGAGCAACGCCCCGACGATCGCCCACACGAGGCCCGTGGTGCCGCCCGCGGAGACCGCGACGGCCGCGCCGCCGAGCACACCGCAGGCGATCATCATGTAGGTGAGCTGGTTCGGGCTGAACCCGATCCGGACGAACAACCAGGTGAAGAGGGGCGAGATGTCGCGCATGTAGAGGCGCCCCGCCCAGTGTTCCTCGTTGCGCCGGTTCTTCAGGCCGGGCGGCTGTCCGCCCGCCTTGACCTCAGCCAGCGAAGGTGCCGACATATTCACGTACCGCTTTCAACAGGGCACCTTCGTCCAGCGCGAGGTGCTCCAGAATGGTGTACCGACCCGGCCTGGTCTGGGGAGCGTACGCCACCGCCTGGGCGAACTGCTCCGCGGTCAGACCGATGTCCTTGGGAGTCCTGGGCAAGCCATGACGGTCGAGGCTCGCGACGATCTCGGTGAGGCGCTCGGCGCCCTCACCCAGGTGCGTCGCGCGCAGGTGGTAGCAGAACGCCGCGCCGAGCCCGGCCAGCTCGCCGTGGTTGGCGGTGCCGGGGAACAGGGCGTCGATGGCGTGCAGGATCTCGTGGTCGCCGCCGCTCGCCGGCCGGGACGACCCGGCGAACGACATGGCCATCCCCGACAGCACGAGCCCCTCGGCCAGCACGGTCAGGAACTCGTCCGACTCGATCGAGCGGGGCTGGTGGATGAGCGCCTCGCCGGCGGTGCGGGCCAGGGTCAGCGCCAGCCGGTCGATGGGATCGTTCTGCTCCCGGTTCGACAGGATCCAGTCGTCGACCGCCGAGAAGTTGCTCAGCACGTCGCCGATGCCGGCCCGTACGAGGCGTTCCGGCGCCGAGCGCACGTAGTCGAGGTCCACGATCATGGCGAGCGGCATCGTCACGCCGAACGACGCCTTGCCCTTGTCGTGCTCCAGCGACGCGGTGGGCGAGCAGATGCCGTCGTGGGAGAGGTTGGTCGCGACGGACACCATCGGCATGCCGGCGAGGGTCGCGGCGTATTTCGTGGCGTCGATCGTACGGCCGCCACCGATGCCGACGACGGCCTCGTACGACCCGCTCCGCAGCCGGGAGCCCAGGGCCATGGCCGCGTCGACGGACGCGCCCTCGACCTGGAACACCTCGCAGGCGTCCAGGCTCGGGCGTACGTGCTCCGCGATCTGGTCACCCTGGCCCGGGCCGACCGCGATGGCGACGCGGCCCTCGGTCGCGATGCGCCGGTCGGCGAGCAGCTCGCCGAGATGGGCGATCGCTCCCCGGCGCACGTCGATCGACAGCGGAGCGGGGAGCATCCGCGTGAGCAGGGGCATCAGTAAAGACCAGCGATCCGGCGGGCCTTCTCCAGGTCGTCGTGGTTGTCGACCTCGACCCAGTCCACGGCGCCGATCGGTGCGACCGCCACCTTTCCGCCGCGGTTCACCAGCTCCTGGTAGCCGTCCTCGTAGTAGAGGTTCGGGTCGCGCTCCCAAGTCGCCTTGAGGGCGTCGGCGAGCGGCTCGGCGGCCGCCGGCTCCAGCAGCGTCGCGCCGATGTACTCGCCGTTCGCGCCGGCCGGGTCCATCAGCTTGGTGATGCGCTCCAGGTGCCCGTCGGAGCCGAGGATGACCTTCATCTCCTCGTCGGCGAGCTTCTTCACGTCGTCGATGGCGAGCAGCACGTCGGGGCCGCGGTTCTCCAGCAGGGTGCGCTCGACGCTCACCGGGTGAACGGTGTCGCCGTTCACCATGAGCACGCCCTCCTTGAAGTGGTCGCGCGCCAGCCACATCGAGTAGGCGTTGTTCCACTCCTCGGCCTTGTCGTTGTGCACGAGGGTGATGTCGACGCCGTACCGGCGCTCCAGCCCGGCCTTGCGCTCCTCCACCGCGCCCGCCTGGTAGCCCACGACGATGACGACGTCCGTGAGCTCCACCTCCGCCAGGTTGCCGAGCGCGATGTCCAGGATCGTCGTCTCGCCGTCCACGGGCACCAACGCCTTGGGGAGCGTGTCCGTGTAGGGGCGGAGCCGGCGCCCGGCGCCGGCGGCGAGAACCATGCCGATCATCGAAGGGCCTCCTCTGCTTGCTTCGCCTCGGCCTGCTCCGCCGCGGCTTCCTCTTCTTGCTGCGCCGTGGTTCCGCCGGGGCTCTCTCCCTCGTCTTCGAGGTCGACCATCACGCCCTTGCCCGTGCCGGTGCGCGTCCAGGTGTAGACGCTCTCGATGCCGAACAGCAGGCCGAGGTAGACGGCGAGCACCGCGATGACGTACGGGAGCACACCCGCCAGCGTCGCCACGGCGGCGATGAGCAGGCGGCCGTCCCAGCCCAGACCGGCGCGGAAGACCCACTTGGCGGGCCACAGGCGCTGGCGGGTGCGGTAGACGGTGTCGTAGTGGTGGTAGGCGAGTATGCCGATGAAGGCGTAGGTCAGCGGCTTGGAGACGTCGTGCGCGAAGCAGAGCGTCGCCAGGTAGCCGTACTCGATCGCGCGCATGATCGGCGGCACGAGCCAGTCGAGACGCCCGCTGTGCGGGTGCGTCGACGCCGGACCGCACAGCAGCAGCGCGAGCACGGGTGCGAAGATCGCGGGGCTGTCCTGGCCGTTGACGCCGGCGATCAGCAGGATCGCGGTGACGATGCCGGCGACGAGCAGCGGGAGCAGCGGCGGGAGCTGCCCGCCGCTGAGCCGCCCGAGGAGGTGCGACACCGGGCCGTCGTCGCGGTACGCGACCAGCCGGTCGCCGTGGAAGGTGAACGCTTCGTTCGGAGTCGGCCGCTCCGGTGCCCCCGCCGACATGCCTCCGGGAAGCACGGTGCTCATCGGTCGCTCCCGCCCCTCACTCGCTGCGCGGCCGACCTCGTGCCTCGGCCGTCCACTCCGCTCGCTGCGGCGCGCTCGCTCCGGCTCATCGGTCGCTCACTCCTTGAAATTCACTTGTGCTGTCAGGCGTCAAGGCGGGCCGTCCTGGGCTGGGTCAGGGACCGGAGGAAGCGACCTCCGATGGTGTACAGGGCGGCGACGGCGCCCCAGGTGAGCAGCGCGATGAACGTCACCTTGGCGTTGAAGATCGCCGCGCTCAGGGCGATGAGCGCGAACCGCTCGCCGATCGGCAGCACGATGATCTTCTTGAACCAGTGGAAGGCCCGGACCTTCTCCGACCGCCCGGACAGCCACACCGCCAGGTGACCCAGGCCGCCGCCCTTGGGACGGCTCTTGGCCGGCTCGGGCTCGTCGAGCACCTTGTCGTCGGACATCTCCAGGGGCAGCACCGGGATCGGCTCCGGCGGCTTGCGCCGCTTGGAGGCGCCGAACGCGAAGTCGACCATGTGCCGGCACGTCTGCAGGGTCAGCGCGGCGACCGCGAGGTACCAGACGTCGCCGCCGTGCACCGAGCTGCCCACGGCGGCCGCGGTCGAGCCCACGGCCAGCCCGGCGAAGACGGTGTACTCCTTCGCCCGGTCGAACGTCGCGTCGAGCCAGGCGCCCAGCGTGCTGAACTGCCGGGTGTAGCGGGCCAGCTGCCCGTCCACGCAGTCGAAGACGAACGCGAAGTACAGGCACACCGCGCCGAGGAGCATGCCCCAGCGGTGGCCGGTGGCGAACCAGGCGGCGGCCACCACCGAGATCCCCATCGAGATCGCGGTGACGCCGTTGGGCGTCCAGCGGCGCTTGGCGCACCAGCGGGCGATGTAGCGCGAGTAGGTGCTGACCGCGTAGGTCGTGAAGAAGCCGTCGTTGTTCTTGACCGCCGCGCTCAGCCGCACGCGGTCCTCGTCGACGGCGTCGACGGCCTGCTGGGCCGCGCCGGCCTGCTCCTGGTCGAGGACGCGCTCGCAGACGAGTTCGCGGCTGCCGCGGGCGGTGACCTTCACGCCGGAACGGACGAGGCCGGTGACCAGCAGGGCCGGCGCGTCGTCGCCCCGGACCGGCGTGCTGGCCAGAACCGGGGGCAGCCCGGTGTTGTGCGCCTCCGCCTCCTCCGTGGCCCCGGCGTCGGTGTCGTCCGGACCGCTCCACAGGATGCGCACCGGGCTGATCTCGGTGAGGCCGTCGGGGGTGTCGACGAGTTCGGCGAACCGCTCGGCCACGGCGGCGAGGGTCCGGGTCTCCTCCTGGCCCACGCGCAGCACGCCGCGGAAGAGGGCGTTCGGGTCGGTCACCTGGTGAAAGCGGGTGCCCGCGGAGGCGATCCGGCCGCGCCGGATCTTGAGAACGGGGCGGGTGGGCGCGTCGCCGATCGGGCGTACCCGGGTGGCGGCGGCCGAGGCGGGGGCCTTGGAGTTGAACACGAGGCGGGCGAACACCTCGCGGTGCGCCACGACGTCGCCGTGCACGACCAGCATCGGCTCGGTGGCCTCGCGGGCCACGCGTGCGATCTCCCGCAGGTCCTCGGCGAGTCCCTTGGACTCGATCACTTCGCAGCCGAGGTCGCGGAGCTCGGCGGCGGTCCCGGGACGCGTGATGACACGGCGGTCGCGCACGTCGAGGGACTTGAGTTGCTCGATCAGGCGGCCGATCACAGTGCCGCCCCGGAGCGCGAGGCCGGCCGTCGGCGAGGACTCAGGCGCGACGGTCTCCGTCGCGACTACCACTGCCAACGTCATCGGCGCCCTCCGAACGTCATGTCAGGCAGTCCTTCAGGTGTGGGGGGTCATCTCCGGCGAACGCCGCGAGACACGAGCGCCGACCATATCGCGACCGTCACCTCGTCGCCGCCCTCGCGTAAACATCCGTTCGTCCGCCGGCCGGATGGATGGAGAGTCCCCATAGGTTACCGTCGCCCGCGACCGCTCCTCCGCGTGTGCGGACAGTAGAGTGCATGCCTCATGAGGCCCTTGACGACAACGGCCGTGATCTTGGCCGGTGGGACGGGCCGCAGGCTCGGTCTCGAGGCACCGAAACAGCTCGCGACGGTGGGCGGGCGTCCCATCCTGACGCGCGCGATCGCCGCGTTCGACGCCGCCCCGCAGATCGACGACATCCTCGTCGTGATGGCCCCCGGTCACCTCGCCGCCGCGGAACTGGCCGCCGGCCCGTACCCGAAGGTGACCGGCGTCATCGCGGGCGGCGCGAGCCGTACGGACTCCACGCTGAGCGCGCTGTCGGCGCTGGCGGACCGGCCGGGCGACGCGCGGGTGCTGTTCCACGACGCCGCGCGGCCGTTCGTGGACGCCCGGATCATCGCCGAGTGCGTCGCGACGCTCGAGCACGCCGATGCGGTGGCGGTGGCGGTGCCGTCATCGGACACGGTCGTCGTGGTCGAGGACGACCGCGTGGTCGAGATGCCGTCCCGCGGCAGCCTGCGGCGGTTCCAGACGCCGCAGGGCTTCCGGCTGGCCACGATCCGCACGGCGTACGAGCGTGCCCTCGCCGACCCGGAGTTCGCGGCGAACCCGCCCACCGACGACTGCGGCGTGGTGCACCGCTACCTGCCCGGCGTACCGATCGTGGTGGTGCCGGGCAGCGAGCAGAACATCAAGATCACGCACCCGGTCGACCTGATCGTCGCCGAGCAGATCACGTCTCGCGAGAACGCCCCAGGCTCGGCGGACTGAGCAGGAAGCCGAGCCCCCACGACAGGTGCATCGTCGCGTACACGAGCGGCAGGCGCAGCCACGCCGACGGCGGCAGCCCGCGCCCGGTCGGCACCGAGCCCACGATGATCGCGGCGGCGTACCCGCCCGGCAGGATCCAGGCCGGCCAGAAGCCGAACGCGCCGACCACGACGCCGGCCACGATCGCCACGACGGCGATGGGCGGCGCGAGGTAGCGGAGGTTCAGCGTGCCCTGGTGCTCGCGGCCCACGACGCGCCGCCAGCGGCCGGTGTGGAAGAACTGCTTGGCGAGCGCCCGGATGTTGGGACGGGGCCGGTACGTCACGTGCATGCGGGGTGTGAACCACACCTTGCCGCCGGTCTGGCGGATCCGGTGGTTCATCTCCCAGTCCTGCGCGCGGACGAACGTCTCGTCGTAGCCGCCGACGCGTTCGAGCGCACTGCGCCGGAACGAGCCCAGGTAGACGGTGTCCGCCTCGCCGGCGCCGCCGCCGGTGTGGAACGGCGCGTTGCCGATGCCGATCTTGGAGGTCATCGCACGCGCCACGGCCTTCTCGAACGGCGTGACGCCCTCGGCGGCCATGATGCCGCCGACGTTGTCCGCGCCGGTCTCCTCGAGCGTCTCCACCGCGGCGCGCACGTAGTCGGGCGGCATGAGCGAGTGCCCGTCGACCCGGACCACGATGGAGTACTGCGAGGCCTTGATGGCCGCGTTGAGCCCCTGCGGGGTGCGCCCGGTGGGGTTCGGGACGATGACGATCCGCGGGTCGTCGGCCGCGAGCTTCTCGGCGATCTCCTGCGTACGGTCACGAGAAGGGCCGATGGCCAGCACGAGCTCGAGCTCACCGGCATACTCCTGACTGAGGATGCCGCCGACCGCCTCGGCGAGATGCCGCTCCTCGTTGAGTACCGGCATGATCACTGACACCGCCGGCCACACGCGGTTTCCGGCAAGGGGTGTGTTAGGCGAGGGATTCATGACGGCGCCACGGTACTGTACGAACGCGAGGAACGCCGCAATGTAGGCAAGACTTCGCACCTCGGGGAGGCGTGAGCGGCATGTCTGAAGACACCGGGTCCGACCCGCAGGAGCGATACTTCCGCCCGCGACCCGGCGCTCCGGTCGACGGCGATGATACGACGCCGCCGGACGGAGTGACGGTGGGCGACGCGGAGTCCATGCACGTCAAGGTCGAACGCCGGCCGTCCCGGACGTACGCCCACGGGGCGCGACGGCACCGTCGCGGCCTCATGGCGACCGGCGCGATGTCCGCGTTCGTGCTCCTGTTCGCCGGCGGAGGCTGGGCGTTCCAGGACTATGTGCTCGGCAGCGTCCAGCGCGTGGACGCCTTCGAGGGGCTCAAGAACCGCCCCGACTCCGGGCCCGAGGGCTCGATGAACATCCTGCTCGCCGGCGTCGACCGGCGCGAGGGCCTGACCGACCAGCAGATCAACGACCTGCATCTGGGCAAGGTCGGCGGCCAGCGCTCCGACACGATGATGCTGGTGCACATCTCGTCCAAGCACGACAAGGTCACCGTGGTGAGCCTGCCGCGCGACTCGCTCGTGACCATCCCGGCGCACCGCTCCAACGGGTCGGAGGGCGCCAAGGGCGCCGAGATCGGCGAGCGGCAGGGCAAGCTCAACTGGGCCTACATGTACGGGGGCGCGCCGCTGACCGTACAGACCATCGAGCGGGCCACCGGCGTGCACGTCGACCACTACGTCGAGGTCAACTTCCTCGGCTTCCTCAAGGTCGTCAACGCCCTGGGCGGGGTCACGGTCTGCACTCCGACGGCGGTCGACGACCCCAAGAGCGGCCTGCGGCTGCCGGCCGGCAAGAGCAACGTCGACGGCACCACCGCCCTCGCGTACGCCCGCGCCCGATACACCCTGACCGGCGGCAGCGACCTGGGCCGGATCGACCGGCAGCAGCAGTTCATGTCGGCGGTCGTGCACAAGGCGCTGAGCGAGCCGGCCAAGTTCCCGCAGTTCCTCAGCGCCTCACTCGATGCGATCCGCGCCGACAAGGGCCTGTCGAAGAGCACGCTGACGGCGCTCGCCACGCAGATGAAGGGCATGAGCACCGACAGCATCGCGTTCACGACCGTGCCCCTGTCCAACCCCGACTACACGGTCTCGATCGGCGGGCAACGGCAGTCCACGGTGCTGTGGGACCAGTCGGCCGGCAACCGGCTCTTCAACGAGATCGAGGGCGACCAGCCGATCATCCAGCCGGCGAAGCCGACGCCGACCGCGTCCGCCGCTCCGAAGAACGGCCTGACGGTGCCGCCGAGCCAGATCGACGTCCGCGTCGTCAACGGCGTCGGCATCCAGGGCCTGGCCACCCGGGCCGCCCGCGACCTGCACCGGGCCGGCTTCGGCACGACCGTGGCGCCGGGCACGCAGCACGGGGCGACGGAGACGGTGATCGAGTACGGGCCGGGGCGCGAGGACTCGGCGAAGACGCTGAGAGCGGCCATCCCGGGCGCGAAGATCAGGGCGGTGTCGTCTCTGGGCTCGCGGCTGCAGCTCCTGGTCGGCCCGTCCTGGAACGGCGCGAAGCAGGTGAAGGTGGCGGCGCCGCCGAGTTCGTCGCCCTCCTCGGGCGGCCAGATCAACGCCAAGACCGCCACACAGAACCTCTGCAAGTAGCGGGAGGACCCCCGGTGGGCGGGCTTCGCCGCCAAGTCGCCGATCCCTATTCCCCCAAATGTGGCAGTTGGCTACTAGCCTGCTGACCTAACGCCCGAGCGGGCCGCGGCCACTCTGGAGGAGTAGCGATGTCCAACGGCGCTCGTCACACCTGGGGCTTCTTTGCCGGAATCGTACTCACTGCGGCCCTGGCGGCTTTGTTGATCTTCGGTACGTACCGCTTGCAGCACGGTTACGTCACCGAGTTCCACAAACAGGACAAGTGGATCGGCGGTGGCCTCATCGCGGGGGCGGCGGTCGTGTTCGCGCTCCTCGCCTCGTCGCGGCTGTCGCCGCTGGCCTCACTCATCGCCGGCCTCGTGCTCACCGCGGCCGGCGTGCTGTTCTTCGTCTCCCAGAAGACGACCGCGGATCTGATCAACCGCTTCCCGTTCAAGGAGCAGCGCGTCACCCTCGCCGGGCTGGAGGACGAGGGATTCCTCCTCTTCGCCGGCGTCGGGCTGCTGTTCGCCTCGTTCTTCCCCTCCCGCTGGCGGGCCCGCGGGAACGACGACGCGAACGACGACTACGAGTACGCCCGGCCGGACACGCGCCGCGAGCCGTACAGCGAGCACGTCGCGGGCGAGTCCTTCGGCGGACGCCACGCGGCGCGGGACGAGCAGCCCACCGCGTACGCCGAGCCGCAGAGCGGATACGACCAGGTCTACGAGCAGCCGCAGGCCGGATACGACCCGCCGCAGCACACGAGCTACGACACGCCGCTGTACGAGCCGACCCGGCAACAGCAGCAGTCCCCGTACGCCGACCGGCCCCCCTTCAGCCCGCCCGACGACGACGGCGGCACCCGCGAAATGTACCGCCCCCAGTGACATAACGGCACCTCAGGCCATACCTCGCGCGGTATTGCCGGGTTCGCGGGGCCGCCCGAGGATCGCCGCATGCACACCTACCGTTTGGACGAACCGGGAGAGATCGACGGCATCGTCCGGCACGAGGCCGGCGAGCCGGAACCCGGT
Source organism: Actinoallomurus iriomotensis (assembly GCF_030269445.1). GTDB lineage: Bacteria > Actinomycetota > Actinomycetes > Streptosporangiales > Streptosporangiaceae > Actinoallomurus > Actinoallomurus iriomotensis. Next base: position 354,263 of record NZ_BSTJ01000006.1, on the reverse strand, counting down.
CCGGCCCAGATCGTGGTCCGCGTCCACGCGGCCTCCCTCAACCGGCGCGACCTGCTCATCCTGCAGCGGCGCTACCCGCTGCCGTCCGCGCCGGGCGTGACACCGCTCAGCGACGGCGCGGGCGAGGTCGTCGCGGTCGGCTCCGCGGTGACCCGCTTCCGGCCCGGCGACCGGGTCGTCGGCGCCTACTGGCCCCGCTGGCACGACGGGCGGCTGCGGCCGGAGCTGATCGACCAGCTCGGCTGCACGCTCGACGGCATGCTCACCGAGTACGCCGTGCTGGACGAGCAGTGGGCCGTGTCCGTACCGGAGCATCTGAGCTGGGAGGAGGCGGCCACGCTGCCGTGCGCCGCGCTCACCGCGTGGACCTCCCTCGTCGGCGGCGACCCGCTGGAGCCCGGGCGGACGGTGCTCACGCTCGGCACCGGGCCGGTCGCCCTGTTCGGCCTCCAGTTCGCCAAGGCGATGGGCTGCCGGGTCGTCGCCACCACCTCCAGCGCCGCCAGGGCGGCCCGGCTGCGGGAGCTCGGCGCCGACCACGTGATCGACTACACCGCGACCCCGGAGTGGTGGCGCGCGGTGCGCGAGGCCACCGGCGGCCTGGGCGCGGACCTCGTGCTCGAGACGAACGGGCGGCCCACCATCGACCAGTCCGTACGGTCCGCCGCGCTGTACGGCCAGGTCGTGCTGCTGTCGGTGCCGCCCGTCCCGGCCGGCGCGCCCGGCGCGAACCTGGAGATCTCCGGCGACGCCTACAAGAACTCGCTCGCGACGATCCGGCGCGTCTTCGTCGGCAGCCGCGCGGACCACGAGGCGATGAACCAGGCGATCTCCGCGAACCTCCTGCGTCCGGTGATCGACCGCGTCTTCGGCTTCGCCGAGGCGCGCGAGGCCTTCGCGTACTACCGGGACGGCGCGCCGTTCGGGAAGGTGGTCATCCGGGTCGCCTAGCCCGCATCCGGCGGTAGGCCTCCAGGCCGTCGGGCACCCACTCCCACTCGGGCAGGCGGCGTTCGAGCTCCTCCTCGGTCAGGAAGGCGTGCCAGGCGACCTCCTCGGCCTGCGGCGAGACCGGCAGGTCGCACCGGACCTCATAGACGCGCGACCACCACGTGTGCCCGGCCGCGCCCTCGTACAGGAACGAGAACAGCGGGACCGGCCGGGCCAGGCCGGACACGCCCAGTTCCTCCTCGGCCTCCCGCAGCGCCGCGTCGTCGTAGGACTCGCCGGCCCCGACCACGCCGCCGACGAACATGTCGTAGCGCGAGGGGAAGATCAGCTTGCCGGGGGTGCGCCGGTGCACGAAGATCCGGTCCCGGCCGTCCCGTACGAAGACGAACGCGCACCGGTGCCGCAGGCGCCGCGCGTACGCCTCGGCCCGCGGCGCCGTGCCGATCACGTTGTCGTGCTCGTCCACGATGTCCAGGATCTCCTCGGCCGCACGCGCGGCGAGCCGCTCCACGACGCGGAACCGCTGCGTCACCACCCGTGTGCCGTCGTCGACGGTGAACTCCGGGTCGCCGAGAGCCGCCCGCATCTCCTCGCCGTGCCAGAACCTCTCGTGGGCGGCACGCCACTCCGCCACCGAGGTGTGGCCCTCGCCCTCCTCCATCACGTACGGCAGGTCGATCTCGCCGAGCGGCACGACGCGCACGTCCGTCGTCTCCACCACGGCCACCGGGCGGCCGCCGGAGTCCACGACCACGGACCGCTCCCCGGCGACGGGCAGCGGCTCCCCGAGCCGCTCGTACTCCTCGCACAGCCCGGTGGTGGCCGTCTTGACGTCGGCCAGGACGGCGGCGACGAGCCGGTCGCGCAACGGTCCCGGGAAGGCCAGTTCGAACCGGGGCAGATCCTCGTGCGACATGGCCACAGGGTAGAGGCGCCGGGCGTGGCGGACGGGAAGTCACGGGGTAAAGTCCGAGCGTGACCGAGCACACAATGCAGCCATCACAGGACGAGCCGGGCCACCCTCACCTGGCAGAACTCCGCGAGAAGGTCGAGCACGGCGGAGCGCCGAAGTACCACGACGCCAACGCCGCGAAGGGCAAGCTGTTCGCACGGGAGCGGATCCGGCTCCTCGTCGACGCCGGTTCGTTCGTCGAGGACGGTCTCTACGCCAACGCCCTCGCCGGCGACCTGCCCGCCGACGGCGTCGTCACCGGCACCGCCACGATCGGCGGCCGTCCGGTCGCGCTCATGGCCAACGACTCGACGGTCAAGGCCGGCTCCTGGGGCGCCCGGACGGTGGAGAAGATCGTCCGGATCATCGAGCGCGCCTACAAGACCCGTGTCCCCATGATCTACCTGGTCGACTCCGCCGGCGCGCGGATCACCGACCAGGTCGAGATGTTCCCCGGCCGCCGTGGGGCGGGGAAGATCTTCCACACCCAGGTGCGCGCGAGCGGCTCGATCCCGCAGGTGTGCGCGCTGTTCGGGCCGAGCGCGGCGGGCGGGGCGTACATCCCGGCCTTCTGCGACTTCGTGGCGATGGTGGACGGCAACGCCTCGATGTACCTCGGCAGCCCCCGCATGGTCGAGATGGTGGTGCGGGAGCAGACGACGCTGGAGGAGATGGGCGGGGCGAAGATGCACTGCTCGGTCTCCGGCTGCGGCCACTTCCTGGCCAAGGACGAGCCGCAGGCGCTGGAGGCCGTCCGCGGCTTCCTGTCCTACCTGCCGTCCCACTGGGAGCAGGAGCCGCCCGCGGCCGAGGCGCGCGACCCGAAGCCGGTGGACCTGCGCAAGCTCGTGCCGGCCAGCGAGCGCGTCGCCTTCGACATGCGCCGCTACGTCAGGGGCCTGCTCGACGAGGACTCCTTCTTCGAGATCCACAGCCTGTGGGCGAAGGAGCTGGTCGTGGGCTTCGGCCGGCTCGACGGCAAGGTCGTCGGCGTGGTCGCGAACAACCCGATGTTCAAGGGCGGCGTGCTGTTCGTCGACTCGGCGGACAAGGCCACCCGGTTCATCCAGCTCTGTGACGCCTTCAACGTGCCATTGCTCTTCCTGTCCGATGTGCCCGGTTTCATGGTCGGGACGGCGGTCGAGCGTCAGGGCATCATCCGGCACGGCGCCAAAATGATCACCGCCGTGTCGGAGGCCACGGTGCCCAAAATCTGCGTAGTCGTCCGAAAGGCCTATGGGGCCGGTCTGTACGCCATGGCGGGTCCGGGCTTTGACCCCGACGCCACAATTGCGTTGCCCACCGCGAAGATCGCCGTAATGGGCGCCGAGGCCGCCGTGAACGCCGTCTACTACAACAAGATCATGGCGATCGAGGACGCCCGGGAGCGCGAGGCGTACGTCGAGAAACTCCGCGCCGAGTACGAGGAGGACATCGACATCGTCCGCCTGGCAGGCGAACTCGTGGTCGACGCGATCGTCGAGCCGGAGGATCTGCGACAGGAGATCGCCGCTCGTCTCGCCGCCGCCCATGGAAAGGATCGATCGTTCTCGCACCGCCGACACGGAGTCACGCCGGTCTGAAGGTCGTTCCAATTACCCCTCATTAGCTCGGATTTGGCGCGTTCCTAGGAGCTCTATGACTGGCAAATCGCAGGTCAAGCCCCCTCTAGTACGGAGGAAACGTTCTTGAATAGCTCTACGATCGGCTCATGACCTCAGTACTGCTCGCCGAGGACGACACGTCCATCTCCGAGCCTCTCGCCAGAGCGTTGCGGCGGGAGGGATACAACGTCGAAGTCAGTCCCGACGGTCCGCAGGCCCTCGAACGGGCGCTGGGCGGTGGGGTGGATCTGATCGTGCTCGACCTCGGTCTTCCCGAACTCGACGGCCTCGAGGTGGCCCGCCGCGTCCGGGCGGAGGGCCACGGTGTGCCGATCCTCATCCTCACCGCCCGCGCCGACGAGGTGGACACCGTTGTGGGGCTCGACGCCGGAGCGGACGACTATGTGACCAAGCCGTTCCGCCTGGCGGAACTCCTCGCCCGCGTCCGTGCCCTGCTGCGCCGGGGCAGCACCGAGACGCCCATCGTCCAGGGGGTGCGGATCGACGCCGAGTCGCGACGCGCCTGGATGGGCGACCAGGAGTTGCAGCTCACGACCAAGGAGTTCGACCTGCTGCGCGTGCTCGTACGCGACGCCGGCAAGGTCGTCACCCGTGAGCAGATCATGCGCGAGGTGTGGGACACCAACTGGTGGGGTTCCACCAAGACCCTCGACATGCACATCTCCTGGTTGCGCCGCAAGCTCGGTGACGACGCGGGAAGCCCTCGCTACATCACGACCGTGCGCGGAGTCGGATTCCGGTTCGAGCGCGGCGACTGAGACGGTGACCGTGACGTGAACCACGGCATCACGTCACGGTCGGAAGAGAGGGACCCCCATGAGGCGACGTCTGCTGCTGTCGACGCTCGCCGTCGCAGTCGTGGCCGTGCTCCTGCTCGGCATCCCGCTGGCCTACGCCACCGAGCGCCTGATCTACGACGAGGCCCAGCAGCAGGTCGAGCGCGAGGCGGCGACCGTCGTGGCGGGCGTCAACCTGCGCGAGGAGCTGCGCCAGTCCATCACCGGTGACCAGATCGCCAAGGAGTTCCCGGGCCGCTACATCGTGGTGACCATGGCCGACGGCACCCAGATCACCGCCGGCGACGCCCCGGCCAAGGGCGACCACGTGATCACCAAGATGGCGGCGAACGACCGCGGCATCCACGTCCAGGTGTCACGGGACGCGGGCGACGTCGAGGCGGACGCCGTGCGGACGTTCCTGCTCATCGGCAGCCTCGTCGTGCTCGGCGTGGGCGTGGCGGTCGGGCTCGCGATGGTGCAGGCGCGCAAGCTGACGCTTCCGCTCATCGACCTGGCCGAGACCGCCGACCGCCTCGGGTCCGGCAACGCGCGGCCGCGGCGGCGCCGCTACGGCGTGCCCGAGGTCGACCGCGTGGCGGAGGTCCTCGACCGCAGCGCCGTGCGCATCGCCGACCTGCTCGCCGCCAGCCGGGAGTTCGCCTCCGACGCGAGCCACCAGCTGCGCACGCCGCTCACCGCGCTGTCGATGCGGCTGGAGGAGATGATCGAGGCCGCGGAGTACCCCGACGTCGTACGCGAGGAGGGCGTCGCCGCCGCCGCGCAGGTGGAGCGGCTGGCCGCCGTCGTCGAACAGCTCCTCGCGCGTGCCAAGCACGACCCGACCGGTGACGCGATCCCGATCGGGGTGGACGAGATCGTCGCCCAGCAGGTCAAGGAGTGGGAACCGGTCTTCCGCCGCGAGAACCGCCGGATCGGCATGTCGGGCGTCCGCGGGCTGACCGCCGTGGTCAGCCCCGGCGGCCTCTCGCAGATCGTCGCGACGCTGCTGGACAACTCCCTCGTCCACGGCGACGGCGAGGTCACCATCCACACCAAGGAGACGCCGACCTCGATCGTCGTGGAAGTGGGAGACGAGGGCGCCGGGGTGCCGCCCGAGCTCGAACGCCGGGTGTTCGACCGCAACGTCAGCGGCCGCCAGGGCACCGGCCTGGGCCTCTACCTGGCCCGCTCCCTGGCCACCGCCGACGGCGGACGGCTCGAACTGATCCGGGCCCGCCCGGCGACCTTCGCCATCTTCCTGCGCAAGCGCGAGGAGGCGCTGCTCGCCAAGGAACGCGTGGTCAGCGGCCCGGCCTAGAGCCCTGACCCAGACGTTGGTCGATCCGTTGGGGGATCGTTCAGCGGGAGCGCTTGGCGACGCCGGCGGAGACCGGCTCGGGCTCGTCGGCGGTCTCCGACTCCGACTCTGACTCGGCGGTCTCCGCGCCGGCCTCGGGCAGGCCCGTGTGGGGGTCGACCGGCGGCGCGGAGGCGGGCAGGAAGACCCACTTCTTGTACGCCCAGTAGCGGAACAGCGTGGCGGCGCCGGTGCCGACGACCTGGGCGGCGTTGTACGCGATGCCGCCCTGCAGGCCCAGGAGGTAGTGCGTGACGCCGATGAACACCCAGGTGATGAACAGGGCGACACCGTTGAGCACGAAGAACAGGACGTACTCGCGGCCCAGGCCGCTGGTGTCGCGGTGCCGGAAGGTCCAGTAGCGGTTGGCGAAGTAGGAGAACGTCGTCGCGACGACGGTGCCGACGCCGAACGACGTCAGCGGCCCGACCCCGAAGCCCAGGTGGAGGGTGTCGGAGATCCCGATGGTGATGATGAAGTTGAGCACGCCGATCACGCCGAACTTTGCCAGCTCGTGAACGAGGTGGGCGAATCGTCGGTACAGATTTACGGCGATGCTCACTAAGGGAGACCTTTCATTCGCGGTCGCGGTTGATCGCGCGTACTCGACAGGCCCGCAACTCTGCTTACCCCCGGCACGACGAGGATAGACGGCGTTCGTGGCAGCATGTGCCTGTGGTCCCAGATTCTGGCAGCCGCCGACCGCGGCCGTCCGGGGTATGACGGGATCAGGCTCATGTCTCTCCGACCGAGGTGATCATGGACTACCGGCTCGACGACGAGCACGAAACCCTGCGCAAGACCGTCGAGGAGTTCGCCCGAGACGTCGTCGCTCCACAGGCCGAACGACTGGACGCGGACGAGGAGTTCCCGTACGACATCGTCCGTCAGATGGGCGAGATGGGGCTGTTCGGGCTGCCCTTCCCCGAAGAGTACGGCGGGATGGGCGGCGACTACTTCGCCCTCTGCCTGGCGCTGGAGGAGCTGGCGCGCGTCGACTCCTCCGTGGCGATCACTCTGGAGGCCGCGGTGTCGCTCGGCGCGATGCCGATCTACCGGTTCGGCACCGAGGAGCAGAAGCGCACGTGGCTGCCCGACCTCGTGACGGGCCGCGCGCTCGGCGCGTTCGGGCTGACCGAGCCGGGCGGCGGCACCGACGCCGGCGCCACCCGCACCACCGCGAAGGCGATCGACGACCAGTGGGTGATCAACGGCACGAAGTGCTTCATCACCAACTCCGGCACCGACATCACCCGCCTGGTGACGGTCACCGCCGTCACCGGCGACGAGGGGACCAAACGGGAGATCTCCACGATCATCGTCCCCACGCCGCACGAGGGTCTCACCGTGGCGCCGAAGTACTCCAAGGTCGGCTGGCACGCCTCCGACACCCGCGAGCTCTCCTTCAACGACTGCCACGTGCCGGCCGAGAACCTCCTCGGCGAGCGCGGCCGCGGCTACGCGAACTTCCTGTCGATCCTGGACGAGGGGCGCATCGCGATCTCCGCGCTCGCCACCGGCCTCGCCCAGGCGTGCCTCGACGAGTCGATCAAGTACGCCAAGGAGCGCACCGCCTTCGGCACGCCGATCGGCAAGAACCAGGCCATCGCCTTCAAGATCGCCGACATGGAGGTGCGCACGCACACCGCGCGGCTCGCGTGGTACCGCGCGGCCGAGCGGATGATGCGCGGCGAGCCGTTCAAGAAGGAGGCCGCCATCGCGAAGCTGCACTCCTCCGAGATCGCGGTCACCAACGCCCGCGAGGCCACCCAGATCCACGGCGGCTACGGCTTCATGAACGAGTACCCGGTCGCCCGTCACTGGCGCGATTCGAAGATCCTGGAGATCGGCGAGGGCACGTCCGAGGTCCAGCGCATGCTCATCGCCCGTGAGCTGGGCCTCTGAGGGCTCGATAGGCTGCGGGGGTGACGGACAGGCAAGGTATTCCCGCGGTCGGCATGGTGGGCGGTGGCCAGCTCGCCCGCATGACCCAGCAGGCGGCGATCGGTCTCGGCGTGACACTGCGCGTGCTCGGCGAGAGCGTCGACGCCTCCGCCGCGCGTGTGATCTCCGACGTCCGGGTCGGCGACCACCGCTCCCTCGACGACCTGCTCGCCTTCGCCAAGGACAGCGACGTGGTGACGTGGGACCACGAGCACGTCCCGGGCGAGCACATTCAGGCGCTGGAGGAGGCCGGGGTCGCATGCCGCCCCGGCTCCGCCGCGCTGCTGCACGCCCAGGACAAGCGCGTGATGCGCGAGCGGCTGAGCGCGCTCGGCATGCCCGTGCCGCGGTTCGCGCCGGTCGCGAGCCTGGCCGACGCGGAGGAGTTCGGCGCCTGGCCGCTCGTCCTCAAGGCCGTACGCGGCGGCTACGACGGCAAGGGTGTCTGGGTCTGCGAGACCCCCGCCGAGGCGCGTGAGGTGATCGAGCGGGCCGCGGCCGAGGGGGTCCCGCTGCTGGCCGAGGAGCACGTGCCGTTCCGCCGCGAGCTGGCCGCCCTGGTGGCGCGCTCGCCGTACGGCCAGGGCGCGGCGTACCCGATCGTGGAGACGGTGCAGCGTGACGGCATCTGCCACGAGGTGATCGCGCCGGCGCCCGGCCTCCACCCCGACCGGGCCGAGGAGGCCCAGCGGCTGGCCCTGGACATCGCCGACCGGCTCGGCGTGACGGGCCTGCTGGCGGTCGAGCTGTTCGAGACCGATGACGGCGTGCTGGTCAACGAGCTGGCCATGCGGCCGCACAACTCCGGGCACTGGACGATCGAGGGCGCGCGCACCTCGCAGTTCGAGCAGCACCTGCGCGCGGTGCTCGACCTGCCGCTGGGCGACACGCGGCCGACCGCTCCGTACACGGTGATGGCCAACGTCCTCGGCGGCGACGAGGCCCAGATCTACCCGCGCTACATCCACGTCATGGCGCACGACCCGGGCGTGAAGGTGCACTTCTACGGCAAGGAGATCCGGCCGGGCCGCAAGATCGGGCACGTGACCGCGCTCGGCGACGACCTGGACGACGTACGCGAACGGGCGCGTCACGCGGCCGACTACCTGAGGAACGGACCCCGATGAGCGTCGGCGTGGTGATGGGCAGCGACTCGGACTGGCCGGTCATGAAGGCCGCGGCCGAGGCGCTGGAGGAGTTCGGCGTGCCGTACGAGGCCGACGTGGTCTCGGCGCACCGGATGCCGCACGAGATGATCGCGTACGGCGCCGAGGCGGCCTCGCGCGGCCTCCAGGTGATCATCGCGGGCGCCGGCGGCGCCGCCCACCTGCCCGGGATGCTCGCCTCCGTCACACCGCTGCCGGTGATCGGCGTGCCGGTGCCGCTGAAGTACCTCGACGGCATGGACTCCCTGCTGTCTATCGTGCAGATGCCCGCCGGGGTGCCGGTGGCGACCGTCGCCGTCGGCGGCGCGCGCAACGCCGGCCTGCTGGCCGTACGCATCCTGGCGGCGAGCGACGCGGGCCTGCGCACGCGGATGGAGGAGTTCCAGCGCGACCTGCACACCCAGGCCAAGGCCAAGGGCGAACGCCTCCGCGAGTCCACGACCTGACAGGAACAACACCGCCGAGTGCGCTCATGGGCCCGGTCGCCGGCCGGCTCGGCTCCACGCCGGTGCTCCGTACGGCCGCCGTCGCTCATCCCGCCGGGCTGGTCGCGTTCGTGTTCGCGGCCGATGGCGGCTCGACGCCGCTGATCTGCGCGGCGGCGATGTTCGCGGGCGGGACCTGTCCGCCGCTGACCGCGGCGATCCGCAGCGCGTGGATCGGCCGCACCGAGGACGGCACCGGCCGGCAGCACCTTCGCAAGGCGGCGCCGGCGGTGGAGACCTCGCTGTTCGAGCTGGTGTTCGTGGCCGGTCCGCTCCGGGTGGCGGTCGTGGTACTGGTCGCCTCACCCGCCGCGGCCATCGCCGGGTCGGGGACGGTGACCATGCTCGGGACCCTGGTTCTCGCAGGTCGCTCCGCGGTGCGCGGGCAGCGCCCGGCCTCGCCGGACGCGAGGACCCGGGGACCGGGGCCGCTGCGGGTGCCGGGCTTCGCCGTGGTCCTCGTCCGCGTGGGCGCTCTGGGGATGGCGTTCGGCGCCGTCAGCGTGACCGTGCCGGCGTACGCGACTCTGCACGCGGGTCCGGACGCGGACGGGCTGGCGGGCGTCCTGCTCGCGGGCTGAGGCATCGGATCCGGCCTGGGCGGCTTCGGGTACGGCATGGCGCGGCCCCGCGCGCCGCTGCCGCGGCGATTCGCCTGGCTGCTCGGCGCGGTCTCGCTGAGCACGGCGATACTGGCGATCATGCCGGACGCGCTGACGCTCGGCATCGCCCTCGTGCTCGGCGGCGTCACCATCGCGCCCACGCTGACCGTCTACACCGCCATCGTCGGCCGCATCGTGCCGGCCGGCATGCGCGATGAGGCCGGCACCTGGCTGGTGACGGTGCCGGTCGCGGCCAACTCGGCCGGCGGTGCGATCGCCGGCCTGATCGTCGACCAGCCCGGCGGAACACCCTGGTCGTTCGCGTTCGCGGCCACGGTCATCGCCGCGGCCACCGTCGTCGCCGCCCGGCCCGCCGGGCCGATGGCCCGCGCCGAGGCGACGGTGAACGCCTGACGCGGTGTAGGGGCGCGCGTGGGGCGGGCCGATAGTGAGGGTATGAGAGACGAGTTCGACGACGTGCTGGCCGCGGTCGGCCCGCGGCTGCGTGAGTTGCGGCACCGGAGCGGAGCGACGCTGACCGCCCTGTCGGAGACCACCGGGATTCCGGTCAGCACCCTGTCCCGGCTGGAGTCCGGGCACCGCAGACCGGGGCTGGAACTCCTGCTTCCCCTGGCGAGGGCCTACCAGGTGCCGCTCGACGAACTCGTCGGCGCTCCCGCCAGCGGCGATCCGCGGGTCTATCCGCGGCCGGTGACCCGCAACGGCATGACCGTCATCCCGCTGACCCGCAACCCCGGCGGGCTGCAGGCGTTCAAACAGATCCTGCCGGCCGGCCGGAACGATCGGGAGCCCGATCCCCGCTCGCACGAGGGGTACCACTGGCTGTACGTCCTCAACGGACGGCTGCGCCTGGTGCTCGGCGACCAGGACCTGGTCCTCAGCGCGGGCGAGGTCGCCGAGTTCGACACCCATCTCCCCCACTGGTTCGGCAACGCCGACGCACGGCCCGTCGAGTTCCTGAGCATCCTCGGTCCGCAGGGCGAGCGGTTCCACATCAGGGCCCGTTACCGGCCCTCCTGAGCCCGTCGGGAACGATCCTCTCGACGATGGCGCCGACCAGCGCGCCGACGGCGTCGGGCGGCGGGTGGCCTCCAGCCGCAACTCCAGCATCGCCGGGTATCCGGCCCGGTCGTCGCCGATCCGGCTCATCAGGCTGAGCGTCAGGGCGGTCACCAGGGCGCGGTCGCGCGGGGGCGCGCAGCAGGTCGGCGAGGACCGCCGGCTCCGGCGTGAGGCGATGGTGGATACGGCGGGCCGCCTGGTGGAGCAGGTCGTCGCGGCTCATCCTCACCTATGCCAAGACGTCCGGATGAAAGCCCGCCATCGGGCTCAACGCGCGCCTTTTCCGGAATGTGGGGCGGCTGTATCGTCATGATGACGCGGCGGGAAAGGGGCCGGAATGCTGACTGAGGCACTCGAGGCGTTGGCCGCGGCCGGTGGTGGAGCGGTCGTGCAGGCCGCCGGCACCGATGTTTGGGCGACGGCACGGCAACGAGTGGCGCGGCTCTTCGGTGGCGGAGACCCCGCGCGGGAGCGGGCGGAACTGGAGCGGCTGGACCAGACCGCGGCCGCCCTCGCGGCCGCTCCAGAAGGTGACGCGAAGCTCGTGCGAACGAGCGAGGAGAGCGCCTGGCAGAGCCGGTTCGAGGCGCTGCTGGAAGCGGCGGGCGACGCCGCCCGCGACCAGGTCGCCCATGAGCTGCGCGGCCTGGTCGCCCAGACCCGGCCGGTCCAGAAAGGCAGCGGCGCCTTGTCCGGAAGCTCCTTTCACGGGCCTACCGCCGTTCAGATCGGCGACCAGAACTCCCAGACCAATAACTTCGGGTGACGCGTTCACGGCGGAGCTGAGCGTGACGCGGTCTGGCGCCAGTGATGGCGGCCGTTCGCCGGACGGGACCGGCGGCGACGTCTTTCTCGGGCCCAACGCCTTGATCATTGGCGACGACGCCACCCAGATCAACAACTACTACGTCAGTCCGCAGCCGCCCGAAGGGTTCGTGCAGATCGGGGTGATTCCCCGGGAGGCCGACCACTTCCAGTTCCGCACCGCCATTGACGACCTGGACGTCGCTCTTTCGCGTGGGGACGCCGCAGTACTGTGTCAGGTCGTTTCCGGAATCGGCGGGGTCGGCAAGACACAGATCGCCGCCCACTATGCCCGTCACCGCAGAGACGCACGCGACGTGGACCTGCTGCTCTGGGTGAACGCGCGCAGCCGAGACGCGATCGTCTCCGCCTACGTACAGGCGGGCAGGAGAATGGCGTGTGTCACGAGCAACGACGTCGAGGAGGCCGCCCAGGAATTCCTGACCTGTCTCGAAACGACGGACCGTCGTTGGCTGATCGTCCTGGACGATCTGGCCGACCCCGGTGATCTGCGACGTTTGTGGCCGCCCCGCCATCCTGCCGGACGCGTACTGGTCACCACACGCCGTCGAGACTCCGTGCTCACCGGAACCGGCCGACAGGCCATCACGGTCGGTCTCTTCTCCCCTGAGCAGGCCACCGCGTACCTTGCCGCCACGCTTGCCGCACACCGTCGCGACGACGACCCCGAGCAGATGCGGGGGTTGGCCGAAGACCTCGGCCATCTGCCGCTGGCGCTGGCGCAGGCCGCGGCGTATCTGATGGACCGTGGCCTGGATTGCTCCGCGTACCGGCGACGGCTCAGGGACAGCCGACTCACGCTGCGTGAGGTCCTTCCTGAGGACTCCTCCCTGCCGGACGAGCAGCTGGCCACGGTCGCCGCGACGTGGTCGCTGTCGATCGAACTGGCCGACCGGCTCGCGCCGGCCGGACTGGCACGGCCCATGCTCGAGCTGGCCGGCCTCCTCGACGCGAACGGGATTCCCGTCGCCGTGCTGACCTGCCCCGCCACCCTGGCCTACCTGTCGGCCCAGCGAGATCCCGCGGCCCGCGCCGCGGCGGACCCGCCCGTACGGGATGATCGAGACCTGACCGCGGATGACGCTCGCGACGCCTTGCGCTGCCTGTACAGGCTGCACCTGGTGGACATCGCCTCCGGCGCCGCTGACGAGATCGTCCGTGTGCACGGTCTGATCCAACGGGCGACCCGGGACCAGCTGGCAACGGACAGATTCGATCGCGCCGTCCAGGCCGCCTCCGAGGCACTCCTCGAAGTCTGGCCGGCCACCGGGCAGTTCGCCGACGACGAGGCGTTCCGGGTGAACGCCACGGCGCTGTCCGCCAACGCCGGCGCCCGGCTCTGGGCGCTCGACGCCCACCGCGTACTGGTCCGGACCGGACACAGCCTCGGCGAGGCCCGGTTTCTCGCCTCCGCGGTCGCTCATTGGGAGCAGACGCGTCACGCATCGGAAGAGAACCTTGGTGCCGACCACCGCGAAACCTGGGCCGTCCGCTATCACCTCGCCCTGGCGCAGTGGACGGCAGGCGATCACGCGACCGCGTTGAGCAGCCTGGCGGACCTTCTCGCCGACCAGATCCGCGTCGTCGGCACCGAGCACCCGAGAACATCGGTCACCCGCACGCGACTCGCCGAGCTGCTGGGCCAGTCGGGGGATCAGGCGGGCGCCATCCGCGACTTCGAGGCGTTGCTGGCCGACCAGGTTCGCACCCTGGGCACGGACCATCTCCAGACCGTCGCCACCCGCAGACGGCTTGCGATCTGGCGCTGGACGGCGGGGCACCGGGCCGATGCGGTCCGGATTCTGCAAGCCGTGCTGACGGACCAGGAGCGGCTGCTGGGTTCCGACGACCGCGCGACGCAGGCGACACGCCGGCTTCTGACCGAGTGGCGGGTATGGGCCGAAAGCCCGCCCGGCGCGGCAGAGACCGAGGCTCCGCCGCGCACCGAGACCAAGCGTCGCAACCGCCGCACGGTGCGCCGCAGCAAGGCCCGAACGCTACGCCTGGCGGCAGGCGGCCGTGCGCCCACGCCGGACGAGACCCGTTGGCGTGCCCGGGAACTCATCGCGTCCCTCAAGGAGCTGCTGGCCGAGCAACTGCGGGCACTCGGCGCAGATCATCCGGAGGTCCTCGCCACCCGCGCCCAGCTCGCGGCGCGGCAATGGCAGGCCGGTGACCGAGCCGGAGCCCTGAACACGACCGAAGAGTTGCTCGCGGAACAGTCACGCGTGCTGGGTCCAGAACACGCCGATACCCTCGCGACGCGCCGCCGACTGGCCAAGCGGCTCTGGGAGGGCGGAAGACGAGCCGATGCCCTGGCCGCCCTCAAGGACCTCCACGCACTCCAGGTACACATGCTGGGCTCGGACCACGTGGATCCGATGAACACGCACCGGCAACTCATCGAATGGCAGTGGCAGATCGGCAATCGCGGCGGCGCCGTGCAGGCGACGGAGACACTGCTGGCGAAGCAGCGCCGCCTGCTGGGACCGGACCATGCCGACGTCATGGCGACACGTCGCCGCCTGGCTCAGTGGCAAGGCCAGCTGGGGAATCCGGAGCGAGCGGTGGAACTGCTGGAAGAGCTCCTGGCCCAGCAGCTTCGTACGCTGGGGCCGAGTCACCCGCGCACACGCGTGACGCGGCGCCAGCTCGCCCAGTGGAGGAAGGCCGCGGGCGACCTGGCAGGCGCGCTGAACGACACCGAAGCGCTGCTCGCCGAGCAGGTGCGCGTGCTGGGCCCGGAACATCCGGACACCGTCCAGACCCGCCGCCATGCCGACGCCCTGCGGAATGACCTGGGACGATGAGCGCCGGCTGACCGTCGGTCCGCTCAGCGGGGCAGGCGCAGTCGCGCCCATTCGATGGCCGGGCAGCGGTCCATGACGACATCGAGACCGGCTTCGGCGGCTCTGCGCGCGGCGTCCTCGTCGACCACGTCGAGCGGATACCAGACGGCCCTGATCTCGTCGTCCGCCCGCGGGCCGTACGTGCGGAACAGTTCGATCGCCTCGTCGGTGACCCGGCCGGCGTGCGCGGCGTTCCGGTAGACGCCGACGACGTTCACCGGTGTCGCGACCGCGGCGAGCGAGGCGGCGCCGGGCTCGCCGAGCACGGTCGCCGCGTCGGGATGGACCGGCACGATCGTCTTGCCGCGCGACTGGAGCAGCTGTGCCATGTCGTACGCGGTGCGCCCGGGGTTGTCGCGCAGGCCCACGAACGCCCACGTCTTCGAGCCGGTGAGGATGCGCCGGATGACGGCTTCGTCGGCATAACGGTCGCTCATGACCGCTATAACCGTCCAGGGCGCTCCGGGCTTCCGGTCAGCCGGAGCCCTGGCCGGCGTCCACCAGGATCCGGCGGATCGCCGTACCCGACAGCTCGGACTTGCGGACGAACGCCGCGGCGCCGGGCACGGGAAGGTCGACGTAGTCGTCCAGCCGGTAGGTGGAGATGAGGATCAGGGTCGGCCGCCCGTCGACGCCCGTGATGGTGTCGACCAGGTCGAAGCCGCTCTCGTCGCCGAGGTTGACGTCGATGAGCATGACGTCGGGGCGCGCGCTCGCCATCAGCCGCAGGGCGCGAGCACTGTTCGCGGCCACGCCGACGACGTCGATCTGCTCGCGTCGCAGCAGGTCACGAGCGACGTCGGCGAAGCCGTCATCGTCGTCGACGATCAGGCACCGGACAGCCATTCCTCAACAGTACGCGCGCTTTTCGCGGCTTCCCGGTAGCCGGAATCCGGCGGTACGGCTGGCAGGGGGCACGGAACGGTGGGTGGCCGTGAAGACGACGAACCACCGCGCACCCGATGGTGGAGGGTAGGTCAGACGGCGAGAGGGGGACATGTGCATCCGCACCGACATGCGATCGATCATCCGTCGTGCGCGCGCCTGGAACGCGTCCGCGCGGTTGCCACGGAGGTGTTCCGCGATGCGCGTGCCGTCCCGGCTCCGACCCTTTCCTAGGCCGCAGGTGAAGCCCGCCCCCGACCCGTCCGGCGATTGGCCGCTTCCCCCGGTGACGGTCTACCTGTCGATCGGGCTGCCGGCCGGCGCCATGCCCGGCGGCCTGGCCGAGATCCAGCACTCGCTCGCCGACGCCGCGCGGCGGATCACCCGGTCGGGACACCCGGTGCACTACGTGAACGGGATGTACATGCCCGCGCAGACGCGCCTGTTGTGCGTGTTCACCGCGGAGAGCGAGGAGGCGGTGCACGCCGCGGTGAGGCTGTTGCGGCTCCCGTTCGTCCAGCTCAAGGCGGTCGCGGACGACCAGGGCCCGGTTCCCGGTGAGAGGGAACCGGACCGGTGACCTCTCAGGGACGGCCGAGCGCGCGGTAGTGCCAGCCGGCGGTGCGCCAGCGCTCGGGGTCGAGCGCGTTGCGGCCGTCCACGATATTGCGCTCCGCGACGACCGCCCCGAGCTCGTCCGGGTCCAGCTCGCGGAACTCGCGCCACTCGGTGAGCAGCAGGACGACGTGCGCGTGGGCGGCGGCGTCCTGCGCCGACGTGCCGTACGCCAGCTCCGGGTGGGCCCGGCGGGCGTTGTCCAGCGCCTGCGGGTCGTAGACGGTGACGTTGCCGCCCTGCGCGCGGATCGTGGTCGCCACGTCGAGCGCCGGCGAGTCGCGGATGTCGTCGGAGTTGGGCTTGAACGCGGCGCCGAGCACGCCGACCGTACGGCCGATGAACGAGCCGCCGAGCAGCTCGCGGGCCAGGTCGACCATGCGGATCCGGCGGCGGATGTTTATCGCGTCGACCTCGCGGAGGAACGACAGCGCCTGGTCCACGCCCAGCTCGCCGGCCCGCGCCATGAACGCGCGGATGTCCTTGGGCAGGCAGCCGCCCCCGAAGCCGAGGCCGGGGCCGAGGAACTTGCCGCCGATGCGGTCGTCGTGGGACAGCGCCTCTGAGAGCTTGGTCACATCGGCGTGCGCGGCCTCGCAGACCTCGGCCATCGCGTTGATGAAGGAGATCTTCGTGGCGAGGAAGGCGTTCGCGGAGACCTTGACCAGCTCGGCGGTGGGATAGTCGCTGACGATCAGCGGGATGCCCTCGGCGGTCATCGGCGTGTAGATCTCGCGCAGGACCTTCTCGGCGCGGTCGCTCTCCACACCGATGACGATGCGGTCGGGGTGGAGGGTGTCCTCCACGGCGAAGCCCTCGCGGAGGAACTCCGGGTTCCACGCGAGCTCGGCCAGGTCGCCGGCGGGGGCGAGCCGGGCGAGCCGGCGCGCGAGCCGCTCGGCGGTGCCGACCGGCACCGTGGACTTGCCGATGACGAGGCAGGCGCGCGTGAGGCGCGGCGCCAGCGCCGTGATCGTGTCGTCGACGTAGGTCATGTCGGCGGCGTACTCGCCGGGCTTTTGCGGCGTGCCGACGCAGATGAAGTGGACGTCGCCGAACTCGGCCACCTCGTCGTAGGAGGTGGTGAAACGGAGCCGTCCGTTCTCGAGGTTACGCCGCAGGATGGGCTCGAGACCGGGTTCGTAGAACGGCAGCTCACCCGCGGACAGGCGTGCGATCTTGTCGGCGTCCACGTCGATGCCGAGCACCTCGAACCCCAGCTCGGCCATGCAAGCCGCGTGGGTGGCGCCCAGGTAGCCAGTGCCGATCACGGTCAAGCGTTGTGCCAAGGCCCTGCCTCCCATCATGAGAATTTGATGCCCGACCCCACTGACCTTCCCCACGGGCCGCTCGGCATGTTACCGGCCCTACTGGCGAGTAGGTAGACGGCGTACGATCGGCACATGACCTCAGACTTTCCTCTGTACGAACTCTCTGAAGAGCACGGGCTCCTGCGGGAGACGGTACGGGCCCTTGCCGATGCCAAGATCGCTCCGAAGGCCGCCGAGACCGACGAGACGGCGGAGTTTCCGCAGGCCGTGTACGAGGCTCTGATCCAGGCCGACCTGCACGCCGTTCACATTCCTGAGGCGTACGAGGGAGTCGGCGCGGACGCCCTCGCCACGGTGATCGTGATCGAGGAGGTCGCCCGGGCATGTGCCGCCTCCTCACTCATCCCTGCTGTCAACAAGCTGGGCACGGTACCGATCCTGCTCTCCGGTTCGGAGGATCTGAAGAAACGCTACCTGAGCCCGGTGGCACGCGGTGAGGCCATGTTCTCGTACGCCCTTTCGGAGCCGGAGGCGGGCAGCGACGCGGCGGCCATGAAGACCCGCGCGGTCCGCGACGGCGACCACTGGGTGCTGAACGGCACCAAGCGCTGGATCACCAACGCGGGTGTCTCCGACTTCTACACCGTGATGGCGGTCACCGACCCCGACCAGGGCGCCCGCGGCATCTCGGCGTTCGTGGTGGAGAAGAACGACGCGGGCGTGAGCTTCGGCGCCCCGGAGCGGAAGCTCGGCATCAAGGGATCGCCGACGCGCGAGGTCATCATGGACGACGTGCGCATCCCGGCCGACCGGATCATCGGCGAGGAGGGCACCGGTTTCAAGACCGCCCTGGCCACCCTCGACCACACCCGCGTGACCATCGCGGCCCAGGCGCTGGGCATCGCCCAGGGCGCCCTGGACTACGCGATCGGGTACGTCAAGGAGCGCAAGCAGTTCGGCAAGCCGATCGGCGACTTCCAGGGCGTGCAGTTCATGCTCGCCGACATGGCGATGAAGCTGGAGGCCGCCCGGCAGCTGACGTACGCCGCGGCGGCCAAGTCCGAACGCCGCATGCTGGGCGCCAAGGAGCCGGACCTGACATTCGTCTCCTCCGCCGCCAAGTGCTACGCGTCGGACGCCGCCATGGAGATCACCACGGACGCCGTCCAGCTCCTGGGCGGCTACGGCTATGTGAAGGACTACCCGGTCGAGCGCATGATGCGCGACGCCAAGATCACTCAGATCTACGAGGGCACCAACCAGATCCAGCGCGTCGTCATGTCCCGCGCCCTGCTGAAGTAGCCCCGTGACCTGCACTCTCGCCCCTCGGAACGACCATCGGACCGAGGGGCGACGCATGTCCGGGCCGGAGAATTCCGCTGGGCCGGGTACCCGTACCGGTGACGTCGCCTACCCACCTCGGCCTGCCGGCCACACTGCTCGTCGTCCTCGGCCTGCCGCTCGTACGGGGCGGGTTCAGAACTCGTCGTGATCGGTGCGCTTGAGCCTGGTGACGATGCGGTCCGTGACGTGCCAGCTCGCGTGGCCCGCCAGGATGGCGGCCAGGACGGCGGCGACGATGCCGACGAACGGCCGGATGTCGGCGGTGAACATCGCGCTCTGCGCCAGCATGACGACAGGGACCTCGAACAACCCGTGGGACACGGTCTCTCCTCGATGGGGGCATCCGGCAGGAAGTGGGGGGCCGGCATCCACGGCGACCCGCATCCACGGCACGGCACACGCGAAGCGCGAGGCTACCAGGGACTGCTCACCAAAATAGCCATCAAACGGCCACACGGTGCACAGATGCCGAAAACCGACACTCAGAAGCTGAACGGTGGCGGGGCCTTCTGGGGCTTCTTGTTCCGGCTGTGCCCGGGCGGAGTCAGCACCGACACCGCCTGGGCGGCGGAGCCGTTGTCGGTGCCCTTCAGGGCGAAGCCCTCCTCGGAGTCCCCCCACATCGCGACCATGCCCCAGGACAGGAACAGCCCCTCGATGACGGTGACCACCCAGACCAGCGTCTGGGCGTACGTCGCGGCCGCGGCGAGTGACGCGCCGGCCGTCCAGAACGCGAAGACGCTCGCCACGACCATGAGCATGGAGATCACCAGCGCGAGCCTGTGAATCGTGATCATTTGGCTGATCATGTCGCGCAGCGTCTCGACCCGGCGCTCGGCCCGGTCGGCCAGTGCCATTCCCGCGATGACGAACTCCAGCATCCTGCCGTCCGCGGAGTTCGCGGCGATGCCCTGCCAGGACGCCTGGAGCGCCTGTCGCACCCCGTTCACGTCGGAGCCGAAGAGCGCGCGCGCCTCCCTGGCCACCTGGTCCCAGTTCTGCAGGGCCCGGTCGATGGAACCGTCGTCCGACCAGACCACGGCCCCCCAGGCGAGCGCCGCGCCGATCGTCAGGGCCGACATCCCGGCGCTTGCCTTCAGGTTCGCCGCGGTCGCCGTTCCCAGTGCGGCGACCACCAGCGCGCCGGAGCCTCCCACCGCCGCGCTGGCCGGCACGGCCATCAGGTCCGCCGGCGAGCTGATCTTCGGTGCGGGAGACGTCGTGGCGGGGGGCGTCGGCGGCCGTGGTTTGTAGGCGCCATGGGAGTCGGGGATCCAGCCGATGTCGTAGAGCACCGCCCGGACGTTGGTGTCCTCGACGCCCAGGTAGAGGTCCGCGGACTTGTGGAGGTTGTCGGCATAGGTCTGCGCCTTGTCGATGCCGGCGGCCAGGTTGTCCAGCTCGTCCGCACGGGAGACCGTGTAATTGTGCCGGGCGCCCTCGCCGACCAGACCGAAGGCGAGATGCGGGATGTCGCTCTGGTCGACCAGCCGCCGCAGCGAGTCCAGCGTGCCGGCCACGTCGTCCATGCGCATGACCGCGTTCCGTACCTGGACGTGGTCGACACTCAGCTCGGAGGACACCACCCGCATCCTTTCGCTCGACCGCGCGGTCGTGACCCCTGGACGGGCGTCCCCCAACACCTACCGCCCGTCCGCCCCGGCGGCCAACCACTTCAGGAAGATGTGAAATGCGGCCGTCAGCTGTCGCAGACGGCCACGATGTGGCGGGCGTAGCCTCCGGGGTCGGTGCCGGCGTCCTCGGCGGCGGCGACCGACACGAGGAACTCCCGCAGCTCGTGGACGTCCGCCGACACGCCCCTGTCGGCCAGGCGGCGGTAGGCCTTCCACAGCCGGCCCTGGTCGGCCAGGTCGGCGTCGATGGTGTCCGCGGTGATCGGGCGTCGCTTCTTCCGGTAGACCGACACGTACATCTCGGCGGCCGGGGCCAGCCACTCCGTGTCGTCGCACCAGCGGTGGGGCGCCCCGGCACCGGCGTCCGCGGCCGCCGGGGCGTCCTCGGCGGGGACCTCGCCCGGCGAGACGCCGGCCGAGGGGCGCCCGCCTCCGCATCCGGTGAGCCCGGCCAGGACGGCGGTGAAGGCCGCGACGGCGACGAGGGACCGGATCACGGGGCGACGCCCCGCATTCTTACTGGACACGGATATCTCCTGTTACGTGACCTGCTGCGCTACAAGAGACGTCCGTGGCCGAGTGTCCGGTTACCCCGTCGTTGATCCTTTACCAGTATGTGATCATCCAGGGCGATGCAGCACCATCAGACGGTCAGCACGATCTTGCCGGTGGTACGGCCGCGCTCGCCCAGCTCGTGCGCCTTGGCCGCCTCTTCCAGCGGGAACACGCTGTCGATCTCGGCGTGCAGCCGGCCGGCCTCGACCAGCGCGGCGATCTCCTTCATCCCCGCGTAGTCCGGCTCGACCAGGGTGAAGTCCGCCGCGATGCCGCGCTCGGCCGCGGCGGCCCGCAGTTCCTCGCCGACCGGCAGGATGGACACGAGCACTCCGCCGTCGCGCAGGGTCCGCAGCGAGCGGAGGCCGTAGTCGCCGCCGATCGGGTCCAGCACGACGTCCACCTCGCGGACCGCCGAGGCGAAGTCCACCTCGGTGTAGTCGATCACCTCGTCCGCGCCCAGAGAGCGGATCAGCTCGTGCTTGGCCGTACGGGCGGTGCCGATGACGTGCGCGCCGCGCGCCTTGGCGATCTGCACCGCCAGGTGGCCGACCCCGCCGCCGGCGGCGTGGATCAGCACCCGCTGCCCCGCGCGAAGGCCCGCGGTGTCCACCAGGCCCTGCCAGGCCGTGAGCGCCGCCAGCGGGAGCGCCGCCGCCTGGACGTGGTCGATCGAGGCCGGTTTGCGGGTGAAGTGGCGGGACGGCGCGGTGACGTACTCGGCGTACGCCCCGGCGAGGTGCGGGAAGCGCGGCATGCCGAAGACCTCGTCGCCGGGCCGGTAGAGCGTGACGCCGAAGCCGACCGCCTCGACCACGCCCGACACGTCGAAGCCGAGGGTGAACGGCGGCTCGTGGCCGACCAGCCCACCGGTCGCCCGCGACTTCCAGTCGGTCGGATTCACCCCGGCCGCGTGCACGCGCACGAGAATCTCCACCGGCCCCGGCTCCGGCCGCTCGACGTCAACGATCTTCAGTACCTCCGGACCGCCCAGCGTGTCCTGGCTGACGGCGCGCATGGTAGCCATGATGTTCCTCCTCGGTAGGCCCCCAGCCAACGCCAGGGCCGCCCTCCCCGGGAAGTGGCCTGATTGCCATCGTGTGAAAGTATCTGGTCATGAGCGCACCCCATCGCGTGGTCGTCCTCGCGCTGGACGGCGTGATCCCGTTCGAGCTGGGCATCCCCGGCCGCATCTTCGGCGCCGCCCGCGGCCCCGCGGACGAACCGTTGTACGAGGTGCTCACCTGCACGCTGGACGGCCGCCCGGTGCGTACCGCCGCCGACTTCGCCATCGTCGTCGACCACGACGCCTCGGCGCTGGCCGGCGCCGACACGATCGCGATCCCCCCGTTCAGGGGCGCGTACGACCAGGCGGCCCTCGGGACCGCCCTCGACGGCGTACGGCCGGGCACGCGGATCATGTCGATCTGCACCGGCTCGTTCGTGCTCGCCACGGCCGGTCTGCTCGACGGACGCCCCGCGACCACCCACTGGGGCGAGGCCGACCGGTTCCGGCGGATGTTCCCGCACGTCCGGCTGGACCCCGACGTGCTGTTCGTGGACGACGGCGACCTGCTCACCTCCGCCGGAGCCGCGGCAGGCGTCGACCTGTGCCTCCACGTCGTACGCCGCGACCACGGCAGCGAGGTGGCCAACCGCGCGGCGCGCCGCTGTGTGGTGCCCCCGTGGCGCGACGGCGGCCAGGCGCAGTACATCGAACGTCCGGTCCCCGAGCCGTACGACGCGGGCACCGCGCCGGTCCGCGCCTGGGCGCTGGAACGCCTGGACCTGCCGCTGTCGCTGGCCGACCTGGCGGAGCAGGCGGGGATGAGCGTGCGCACGCTCAGCCGGCGGTTCCGCGAGGAGGTCGGCATGAGCCCGGGCCGCTGGCTCACCCGCCAGCGGATCGACCGGGCCCGGCACCTGCTGGAGACCAGCGACCTGCCGGTCGATCGGATCGCGCGGCTGGCCGGGTTCGGCACGGCCGTGTCACTGCGCCAGCACCTGCACGCGACCCTGGGCGTGTCACCGATCGCCTACCGCCGCACGTTCCACCCCGAAGGCGACGAGCGGCTCACCCGGGCCTGAGCGTCACTCGGGCAGGAGGCGGGTGTCGCAGCCGAGCCGCGAGCCCAGGTCGTCGAGGAGGCCGAGCAGCGCCGCGTGGCCCTGCCGCCGGTGTCCCCGGCCGACGGTGTACGGCACCAGGCGTCCGGCCGCTCCGGTCGCGCGGTTGTAGGCGCTCCGCCGGACCAGCGCGCCGTCCGGGTGTGGTTCGACCTGGAGCCGTACGCACCACCACCACTCCCCGTGCGCCTGGACCCACCCGGCCTCGCGGTCGACGTCGATCACGATGGGCGTCCCGGCATCGGCGGTGAACGTCGTCGGCCCGCCGGACACGGTGACGGTCCGCCCGGGGCCGAGGACGACCGGCGCGTCCGGGCCGGAGAGCTCCCCGGTGGGCACGTTGAGCACCACCGCGCGGACGCGGTCGACCGGTGCCTCGACGAGACCGAGGTGTTCGGACAGGAGAGCACCGGGATTTTTCTCGCTCATAGAGACAGTCAAGCGGTTTCCCGGCCCGGCTCACACCATCCGCAGGATCGCCAGGGACTCACCGGGCAGCTCGCCGCCGGGGCGGATGCCGGGCGCGGAGGCGAGGAGCAGCTCGCCGTCCGGCAGCCGTACCGGATCCGCGCCCAGGTTGGCGGCGACCCGCACCGATCCCCGGTACACGACGATCCACGACTCGTCGTGCTCCACGTCGATCTCGGTCAGCCGCGCGTCGGTCAGCTCCGGGCAGGAACGGCGCAGCGCGATCAGGTCGCGGTGCCAGTCCAGCAGCTCGCGGTGTTCCGGCCGCGACGGCTCCGTCCAGTCCAGCACGGAGCGGCGGTACGTCTCGGGGTCCTGCGGGTCGGGCACGTCCTCCGACGCCCATCCGTGCGTGGCGAACTCGCGCCGCCGCCCCTCGCTCACCGCGCGGGCCAGCTCCGGCTCCTGATGGTCGGTGAAGAAACGCCACGGCGTGGTGGCGCCCCACTCCTCCCCCATGAACAGCATCGGCGTGAACGGCGAGGTCAGCAGCAGTCCGGCGCCGACCTTGAGCAGCCCCGGCGACAGCGTCGCGGAGATCCGGTCGCCGGTGGCACGGTTGCCGACCTGGTCGTGGTTCTGCAGGAACGCGGCGAACCGGTGGCCGGGGGTGCGCAGCCGGTCGACCGGCCGGCCGTGGGAGCGGCCGCGGAAGGTCGACCACGTGCCGTCGTGGAAGAACGCGCCCCGCAGTGTCTTGGCGAGGGCGCCCATCGAGCCGAAGTCGCGGTAATAGCCCTGCCGCTCGCCGGTGAGCACCGAGTGCAGGGCGTGGTGGAAGTCGTCGTTCCACTGGGCGTCCAGGCCGTACCCGCCGGCCTCGCGCGAGGTGACCAGCCGCGGGTCGCCCAGGTCGGACTCGGCGACCACGAACAGCTCCCGGCCCGTCGCGGCCCGCAGCCCGTCCACCGCGACGGTCAGCTCCTCCAGGATGTGCACGGCGCGTTCGTCGCTCAGCGCGTGCACGGCGTCGAGCCGCAGCCCGTCCAGGTGGTGGTCGCGCAGCCACATCAAGGCGTTCTCGACGATGAACGCGCGCACCTCGTCGGACCCGGCCCGGTCGAGGTTGACCGCCGGACCCCAGGGCGTCCGGTGGTCGTCGGTGAAGTACGGGCCGTACTCGCCCAGGTAGTTGCCGCTGGGCCCGAGGTGGTTGTAGACGACGTCGAGGACGACCGCCAGGCCGCGCGCGTGGCAGGCGTCGACGAAGCGCTTGAGCCCGTCCGGCCCGCCGTACGGGTCGTGCACGGCCCACAGGTGCACGCCGTCGTACCCCCAGCCGTGCCGGCCCGGGAAGGCCGCGACCGGCATCAGCTCCACGGCGTCGACGCCCAGCGCGACCAGGTGGTCCAGGCGCTCGACGGCGGCGTCGAACGTGCCGTCCGGCGTGAAGGTTCCGACGTGCAGCTCGTACAGGACGCCGCCGGCGAGCGGCCGTCCGCGCCACGCGCCGTCGGTCCAGGCGAACGCGCCGTGGTCGTAGGCCCGGCTGAGACCGTGCACCCCGTCCGGCTGCCAGGGCGATCTCGGATCGGGGAAGGGCCCCCTCCCGTCGATCACGAACCCGTAGTCCTCGCCCTCGGCCTCGGCGGTCCACCAGCCCCGCCGTACGGGTGAGGGAGCCATGGCATGGCGGCGCCCACCGGCCTCCACCTCGACGTTCGCGGCGTCCGGTGCCCAGACGTCGTATCTCATTCAGCCTCGATCAGTAGTGCGACGGGGAGCATGCCGAGCAGGCCGGTGAGCGGCACCGGCGAGACGTACGACTGGCCGGTGAGCAGGTCGCGCCAGGGACCGCCCGGCAGCGGCAGATGCGTGTCGTCCCAGCCGCCGCGGGCGTCGAGACCGGCGGGCAGCCGGGTCACCACCGTGGTCACGCCGCCGCGGCGGAACGCCAGGACGTGCTCGGCCGCCGGGCCGTCGGCGGCGAGCGGCTCGTAACCGCCGGAGAACCACTCGGGATGCTCGTCCCGCAGGCGCAGGGCGCGCGAGGTGACGAGCAGCTTCTCCCCGCCGAGGTCGGCCGGCACCGTCCCGGCGTCCAGGTCGGCGAGCAGCTCGCGCCGGCGCACGTAGTCCACCGGCCGCCGGTTGTCGGGGTCGACCAGGGACAGCCCGGCGAGTTCGCAGCCCTGGTAGACGTCGGGCACGCCCGGCATGGTGAGCTGCACGAGCTTCTGGGCGAGGGAGTTCGCCCGCGCGTACGGGGCGAGCAGCGCCACGAACCCCTCGATGTCGTCGGCCAGCTCCGGGTCGGCGAGCACGGCGTCCACGTGGGCGAGCACCGCCTCCTCGTACGCGGCGTCGCCGTTCACCCAGGACGTGCGCGTCTTGGCCTCCCGCATGGCCTTGGTCAGGTACTCCTTGAGCCGCTGCCCGGACAGCGGCCACGCGCCCACGATCGTCTGCCACATCAGGTAGTCCAGGTCGGGGTCGAGGGGGCTGTCGGGCGCGCGGGCGTGCCACCTCTGGACCGCCTCGATCCAGTCGCCGGGCAGTTCGCTGAGCACGGCCAGCCGCGCGCGCACGTCCTCCTGCCGCTTGGTGTCGTGCGTCGACAGCGTGGTCATCGTGCCGGGCCGCTCGGCGGCGATCCCCGCGCAGTACGCGTGGAACTCCTCGGGCGACACCGAGAACCGCACCGGGTCCCCGCCGACCTCGTTCAGCGCCGCGAGCCGGGACCAGCGGTAGAACGCCGTGTCCTCCACACCCTTGGCCATCATCGGCGCGGACGTCTGCTGGAACCGGACGACGAACTCGTCGCGCAGCGCGTCGCGGCCGGTCAGGCCGAGCAGCAGCGGCACCACCCGGTCGAGCAGCTCACCGTCCGGCAGCGCGGCGCGCGCTCCGGCGGCGGCCTGGGCGACGATCTCCAGGTCGCGGGCCGACGGCTCCTCGCCCGGCACCACGTACGTGCGGTAGACGGGCATCGCGACGAGCAGCTCGACGAGCGCCTGGCGCAGGGCCTCCGGGTCGTCGTCGGGCAGGATCTTCGCGAGCAGGCCGGCGAGCCGGTCGACCTCGGGCACCAGCATGCGCTCGGCCGCGTACCGGCGGGCCTCCCGCTCCACCGCCTCGAAGTCGCGGCGGCCGCCGGTGAGGGTGGTGTACGCATCGGTCAGCGGCCCGTCGCCCGCCGGGTCGTTGAACACCCCGCCGATCATGCCGAGAGCGTCGTACCCGGTGGTGCCCGCGCACGGCCAGTCCTCGGGGAGCCGTTCGCCGCCGGTGAGGATCTTCTCGGCGACGATCCACGTGCCGGGCCTCGCCCGGCCGGAGAGCCGGCGAAGGTAGCCGCGCGGGTCGGCGAGGCCGTCCGGATGGTCGATGCGCAGGCCGTCGACCAGCCCCTTGCGCACCAGTCGCAGCGGCAGCGCGTGCGTGCGGTCGAAGACCTCCGGGTCCTCCGGGCGCAGCCCGATGAGCGTGGAGATGTCGAAGAAGCGCCGGTAGTTCGGCTCCGTGTCGCGCCAGTACCCGAGGCGGTAGCGGCCGCCGCGCGGGTAGACGTGCTCGTGGTAGCGGACGACGTCGCCGTCCATCTCGGGCTCGTCCTCCGGCGAGCCCAGCACCGGCACCACGACCGCCCCTTCGGACCAGTCGATGTCGAACCACCGCGCGTACGGCGAGTCCGGTCCGTGGCACAGGACGTCCCAGAACGCCGGGTTGAGCGTCTCCGGCGCCGGGATGGCCATGTGGTTGGGCACCAGGTCGATCACGATGCCCAGCCCGTGCTCGCGCAGGCGCGCGGCCATCTCGCGGAACGCCTCCTCGCCGCCCAGGTCGTCGGCGATGCGGGAGTGGTCGACCACGTCGTAGCCGTGCGCCGAGCCGGGGGTGGCCTGCAGGATCGGCGACAGGTACACGTGGGAGACGCCGAGAGCGGCCAGATAGCCGGCCAGCTCCCCCGCCTCGGCGAACCCGAATCCCTTCCTGAGCTGCAACCGGTACGTCGCGGTCGGCGCCTTAGACACGCTGGAGCACCTGGATCGAGCGGGCCTCGACCAACGGTTTGTCCCCTGTCATCGGCGCGGTCTCCTCGTTCTCGAGCATGAAGCTGGTGGTGGTGTCGATCACGGTCGTCCACAGGCCGCGGTACGCCTCGGGCACGGTGAACGTCAGGTCGCGGTCGGAGGCGTTGACCAGCATCAGGAACGAGGCGTCCTGGACCGGCTCCCCGCGCCGGTCCGGCTCGGTGATCGCGTCGCCGTTCAGGAAGATCGTGACCGCCTTGGCGTACCCGGTCTGCCAGTCCCCGTCCGTCATGGGCTGTCCTTCGGGGGTGAACCACTGGACGTTGTCCCCGGAGGGGAACCGGCGGCGGCGGAAGACCGGATGGTCGCGGCGCAGCGTGGTCAGCCGCCGGACGAACTCCCGCAGCGCGCCGGCCTCCGGCCGGTCGGTCCAGTCGACCCAGCTCAGCTCGTTGTCCTGGCAGTAGGCGTTGTTGTTGCCGTCCTGGGTGCGGCCCAGCTCGTCGCCGTGGGAGATCATCGGCACGCCCTGGGACAGCAGGAGCGTGGTCAGGAAGTTGCGCTTCTGCCGCTCCCGTACCGCGAGGATGTCCGCGTCGTCGGTCTCGCCCTCGGCGCCGTGGTTCCACGAGCGGTTGTCGTCGTTGCCGTCGCGGTTGTCCTCGCCGTTGGCCTCGTTGTGCTTGTGGTCGTAGGAGACCAGGTCGTGCAGCGTGAAGCCGTCGTGGCAGGTGACGAAGTTGATCGAGGCGAGCGGCCGGCGGCCGTCGTCGGCGTACAGGTCGCTGGAGCCGGTGAACCTGCGCGCGAACTCCGGCAGCAGGCCGTCGGTGCCGCGCCAGAAGTCCCGCACCGAGTCGCGGTACTTGCCGTTCCACTCCGTCCACAGCGGGGGGAAGTTGCCGACCTGGTAGCCGCCCTCGCCGACGTCCCACGGCTCGGCGATCAGCTTGACCTGCGAGACGATCGGGTCCTGCTGCACCAGGTCGAAGAAGGCCGCCAGCCGGTCCACCGCGTGCAGTTCGCGCGCCAGCGTCGAGGCGAGGTCGAAGCGGAAGCCGTCCACGTGCATCTCGGTCACCCAGTAGCGCAGCGAGTCCATGATCAGCTGAAGCGCGTGCGGGTGCTGCACGTTGATGCTGTTGCCGGTGCCGGTGGTGTCCATGTAGTACTGCGGGTCGCCGTCGACGAGCCGGTAGTAGCTGCGGTTGTCGATGCCGCGGAACCCCAGCGTCGGCCCGAGATGGTTGCCCTCGGCGGTGTGGTTGTAGACCACGTCGAGGATCACCTCGATGCCCGCCGCGTGCAGGCTCCGCACCATCAGCTTGAACTCCTGCACCTGCTCGCCGCGCGAACCGCTCGCCGCGTAGCCGTTGTGCGGGGCGAAGAAGCCGAGGGTGTTGTAGCCCCAGTAGTTCGACAGCCCGCGCTGGAGCAGCACGTCGTCGTGCACGAACTGGTGGACCGGCATCAGCTCGATCGCCGTGACGCCGAGCTCCCGCAGGTAGTCGATCATCACCGGATTGGCCAGGCCCGCGTACGTGCCGCGCTCCGCCTCGGGGATGTCCGGATGCCGCCGGGTCAGGCCCTTCACATGGGCCTCGTAGATCACCGTCTCGTGGTACGGCGTGCGCGGCGCGCGGTCGTCGCCCCAGTCGAAGAACGGGTTGACCACGACGCTCTTGGGCACGTACGGCGCGCTGTCGTCGTCGTTGCGCGCGCCCGGGTCGGCGAACCGGTACGCGAACAGTGCCTCGTTCCACTCCACCTCGCCCTGGATCGCCCTGGCGTACGGGTCGAGCAGGAGCTTGGCCGGGTTGCAACGCAGGCCCTGTGCCGGGTCGTAGGGGCCGTGCACCCGGAAGCCGT
This sequence comes from Actinoallomurus iriomotensis, assembly GCF_030269445.1. GTDB lineage: Bacteria > Actinomycetota > Actinomycetes > Streptosporangiales > Streptosporangiaceae > Actinoallomurus > Actinoallomurus iriomotensis. The sequence continues at coordinate 324,903 of NZ_BSTJ01000006.1, read as the reverse complement.
ACCGCTGGCCGGGGCCGACCCAGGGCACGTAGCCGTGCCAGACGAAGCCGTCGAGTTCGGTAAGGGGGATCCGGGTCTCCTTGCCGACGTCGTCGAACAGGCAGAGTTCCACCCGGTCCGCGGCCTCGGAGAAGACGGAGAAGTTCGTGCCCGCGCCGTCGTAGGTGGAGCCCAGGGGGTAGGGGTCACCCGGCCAAATACGCATCACATCGGTCAATTTCCCCCAGGTGATCGACTCACACGTATCTGGAGGAACGCACTTGTGACGTACGCTACATCGCTCCTGACCAGCGAACATTGGCCAAAACCCCGGATCGTGCGTTAGCTTAGGGGAGCCTTACCTAATCGCCCCCCCGGAGGTCCACCGGCCATGTACGTCTGCGTCTGCCACGCCGTCACCGAAGACGTGGTGCGGGAGCACGTGGCGGCCGGAGCCTGTTCGGCCAAGGAGGTCCGGGCGGCGTGCGGCATGCGGCCGGGCTGCGGTTCGTGTGTCAACCGCATCTGCGCGATGCTCCAGGAGAGCATGGCCGGGCCGGCGCCGACGGAGGCCGTCGAAGCGGCCGCCTGACCCCCGGTCGCGGACACGGCGAGGCATTGCCCGCGCTTTGCCTTGCCCGTGTCACGATTGGGTGACATGGAAGGCGACACCGACGTCATCAACCTGCTCAACGAGCAGCTGACGGCCGAGCTCACCGCGATCAACCAGTACTTCCTGCACGCCAAGATGCAGGAGCACTGGGGGTACACCGCGCTGGCCGAGCACACCAGGGCCGAGTCGTTCGATGAGATGCGGCACGCGGAGACCCTCACCGACCGCCTGCTCATGCTGTCGGCACTGCCGAACTACCAGCGGATCAACCCGCTGCGCATCGGCCAGACGGTGCCCGAACAGATCCGCTCCGACCTGGCCATCGAGATGGAGGCCGTCGGACGCCTGCGGCCCGGCATCGAACTGATGCGCTCCCGCGGCGACGTGACCTCGGCGCGCATCTTCGAACACATCCTCGAGGACGAAGAGGAGCACGTCGACTACCTGGAGACCGAGCTGGAGCTGCTGGAGGCGCTCGGCGAACAGCTCTACCTCCAGCGCTACGCCGAACCCCGCAGCGCGAACGACGACTGACCCGGAGCGGTGGGACGGCGCCTCAGCCCTGCTCGCCACGCCCATAGGGTGCTCCCGCCCACTCAGCGCCGCCGCGCGCCCGCGGAGAAATACCGGGCCACCGGCACGACGGCGAAGGGACTGACGACGACGGCGGACAGGATGCCGAGCCAGAAGTACGTTCTCGAGAGACCGGGCCACATGCTCATGGAGTGAAGGAGCTCTATCCCGTCGGCACCGTCGAAGCCGTTGTAGAGCCGCACGGCGGTGATCATGCCGAAGACCTGCGGCCCGGCCGCGAACAGCAGGACGAGGAAGAGCTCGATCACGTACGGTCGCACCGGGGGGTTGCCCCCGGCCCGGCCCCGCCTGCGGAAGGCCAGGCCGCCGACCGCCGTGAAGAACACGACCGCCGAGACCGCGATGAGCAGGCCGCTGGCGAAGACCGCCGCCAGATACTTTCGCGCGTTGTAGGACGAGACATGCGCGGTCCCGAAACGGAGCCCGCAATAGAGGCCCGCCACCACGCCGAGGACGCTCAGTCCGACGAGGCAGAACGGAATCCAGGACCCGAAGAGAAGATCGCCCGCGGACCGGCCTCTGGTCTTCGGCGGCGTTGCCCCGGCGGCGGAGATCGGCCGGGTGGCCGGAGTGGCGTTGGCCTCCGGCCGGCGGGCGGTGGCCAGGGCACCGTCCATCCGGGCGGCGGCACCGGCCTGGACAACAGGGGCGTCGTCGCCGGCCGTGAGCACGGCGGCCCGCATCTCGGCCGCGTCGGCGTACCGGTCCTCAGGGCGTTTGGCCAGTGCCCTCAGAACGACGGCGTCCCAGCCGGGCGGGAGATCGGGGCGCCGGGCGGACGGCGGCCGGGGCGTCTGGCGAATGTGCTGCAACAGCACGGCCGTGGGCGTCTCCGCGGTGAACGGCGGGTCCCCGGTGAGCAGTTCGTACAGCAGGCAGCCGACCGCGTACACGTCCGACTTCGCGGTCGCGGCGTGGCCCTCGGCCTGCTCGGGCGACATGTACAGGGGTGTGCCGACCATCCAGCCGGTCGCGGTGAGGCGGGTGGCGGCGTCGGCGATGAGCTTGGCGATGCCGAAGTCCAGGATCTTCACACGGGGCCGGAAGCCGTCCAGGTCGACCATCACGTTGGCGGGCTTGATGTCCCGGTGCACGATGCCCTTGCCGTGGCTGTGGTCCAGCGCGTCGAGAACGTCACCGATGATCGCGCAAACCTGGTCCAGGGGCAGGGGCCCGGCCGCGATCGCCTCGTCGAGGGGGCGGCCGTCGAGGTACTCCATCACCAGATAGGGCACCGGCTCACCGCCGGAGGTGTCCTCCCCGATGTCGTGCATGACCGTGATGGATGCGTGGCTGAGCGCGGCGGCGGTGCGTCCCTCACGACGAAACCGTTCCTGGAAGCCCGGCTGCCGGAGCAGTTCGGCCGGGAGCAGTTTGACGGCGACCGTACGTCCCAGCTCGCGGTCGAGACCCTTGTGCACGACGCCCATGCCGCCGCGCCCCAGCGCTTCGTGCAGTTCGTACCTGCCCGCCAGTACCCGCACAGACTCCCCCGCGATCAGCTCCCCGACGCTGGGCTCAAGATATGGGGTTCCAGCGACAAATGGGCGAGAAATTACCCTTAGTGCCTTCGGGAAATCCATTCTTCGAGGTGGGAGTACCGCGCGGAACGCGTCCGTGCCGAAGATCTCCGCCTCTCTCACGGCCACGTCTCCTCGGGGGAACTCGATCGCAGGTTCGGGGAAAAGCGGGTGAAGCGCACACCGCGTACGGCCGGATCCCCGGCTGCGAGAGACAGGAGCCGTATGACTGTGTCGACCCGACACGGCGCGAGCGACGCCGCTGTCATCGAGGGGTCCTGGCGGGAGCCCGGGGTGTTCGCCGCGCTGTATGAGCGGCATGCGGCCCACATCAGCCGTTACGTCGCCCGCAGGCTGGGTGACGATCTCGCCGATGACGTCACCGCCGAGACGTTCTATCGGGCGTTCGAGAAACGCCGGCACTACGACCTCGGGCGACCGGACGCCCGGCCGTGGTTGTACGGGATCGCCGCCAACGTCATGGCCCAGTATCACCGCAGGGAGACCCGGATGCTGCGGGCGTTCGCCCGCAGCGGTGCCGACCCGGTGGCCCAGACCTACGGCCAGTGGGAGGACGCCGACGACCGGGTGGTGGCGAGTGGGATGCACCAGTCGCTCGCGGCGGCCCTGGCGGGTCTCAGCCGGGCGCATCGGGAGGTTCTGCTGCTGATCGCCTGGGCCGATCTGTCCTATGAGGAGACGGCCCAGGCTCTGGGCACCTCCGTGGGAACGGTGCGGTCACGGCTGCACCGCGCGCGGCGGAAGATCCGTGCCGCGCTCGGCGACGGGAACCCCATGTTGGTCACAGAGGAAAGCTGAGGTACCGGCAGTGAACGATCTCGATCTGGTGCGTACGATGCGTGCCGATGCCCCGATCCCGTCCCCGCAGCGTCTGGACACCGGCCGGGAGCGGCTGCTCGCGGCCATCGACTCCCGGCCCGCAGCACCACGGACGGGCACCCGGCGCGGGTTCGTCCGGTGGACGGCCCTCGCGGGAGGCCTCGCCGCCGCCGCCGGGGCCGTCGTCTTCGCGGTCTCCGGCGGCTCCACGCCCGCGACCCCACCCGTGAGGCGCTCCCCGTCCTCCTCCCCGCTGTCCACGCGGCAGGTGTTGCTGGCGGCGGCGACCACCGCGGAGCGGCAGCCCGCCGCCGACGGCGCGTACTGGCATGTCAGCACGCTTCGGGAGGTGCACTTCACCAAGGAGATCGATGAGAGCTGGTACGGCAAGGACGGCTACTACTGGGGAGGGGTGTTGATCCTGAACGGCCGTGACGAGGCGGGCAAGCCGGGAACGGTCTACCGGAGCAAGAAGAAGTCGCCGCGTGCCTTCGAGGTGGCGGACCACATGTTCACCCTCGCCCAGGTCAGGAACCTGCCCACCACCGCGAAAGGCATCGAGAAGTGGGCGAACGGCGTCGCACGGTCCGTATCCCCCTCCTGGCGCCGGCAGGACATCGACTTCTACACCGACGACCTGCTCATCGAGCTGCTTGCCGAGGCGCCGGCCACGCCGAAGACCCGGGCGGCGGCCTTCCGCGCGCTGGCCGGACGGCCGAAGGTCAAGAGCGCCGGCCTGGCCGAGGACGAGCAGGGACGGTTGGGGTACGCGCTCATCATCGGCGGCACTCGATACCTGATCGACCCGTCCCGCGCGATGCTCCTCTCCCAGAGCACGACTGTGGGACCGAAGCACGCGGCGATCACCTACCTGAAGGTGGGCTGGACCAACGAGACCCCCCACCCGCCCACCCGTCCCTGATCGCGTGACGTGCCTGGTCTGCGGGCAGGCGCTACGCCGGACCCCGCGCCTCGGGCGGCCGGCCGAGGTGACTTTCCGCCAGCGGGCGCGGCGCGCAGGCCAGCCAGGCGTCGGTGATCGCCTCGGCCAGCTCCTCCTCGCCCACGCGCCGGAGTTGGATGAGGACGGTGGCGTGCCCGTCGAAGTGCGGGATCGTGAAGAAGGACTCCGGGTGGGCGGCCAGCACGGCCTCCTTCTCACCGAGATCCTCGACCCGGACGGCCAGGATCGGGCCGTCCGGCGGGGTGGCGTCCCCGAACCGCTTGAGGTCGGCCTTGCGGAACGGGCGTTCCCAGGCGAAACCCTTGCCCCTGACCAGCCACGTGCGGTTGCCGTAGCGCGTGCCCTCGGTCACCTCGGGCAGCGCCGAGGCGATCCGCTCCGCGTCCTCCAGGCTCGCCACCTCAGTGGCCCCGGGCGATCCACTCGTCGAGGTGCGGCGCCTCGTCGCCGATCGTCGTGGTGTCACCGTGGCCGGTCCGTACGACGGTGTCCGGCGGGAGGGTCAGCAGGCGGTCGCGGATCGAGCCGACGATGACGCCGAAGTCGGAGTAGGACCGGCCGGTCGCGCCCGGGCCGCCGTTGAACAGCGTGTCGCCGGTGAACACCGTGCCCAGGTCCGGGGCGTACAGGCAGACCGCGCCCGGGGCGTGGCCCGGCGTGTGCAGGACGCGCAGGGTCGTGCCGGCCACGGTCAGCTCGTCCCCGTCCGCGAGTGCGCGGTCCGGGTCGCGGTCGGGGTAGGTCATCCGCCACAGCACCATGTCGTCCGGGTGCAGCAGGATCGGCGCGCCCGTGCGGTCGGCCAGCTCGGCCGCAGCGTCGATGTGGTCGTCGTGGGCGTGGGTGGACACGATCGCGGTCAGGCGGCGGTCGCCGACCGCGGCGGCGATCGCGTCGGCGTCGTGCGCGGCGTCGATGACGAGCACCTCGCGGTCGTCGCCGACCAGCCACACGTTGTTGTCGACGTCCCAGGTGCCCCCGTCGAGGCTGAACGTCCCGGAGGTGACGAGATGACCGATCACAGTGCCTTCCGTTCACTCCGCGCGTTCGGCCGGTGCTCTGGCATCAGGTGGCTCACCGATGCCTCACGAACGTCGCTCACAGTGCCTTCCGTTCACTCCGCGCGTTCGGCCGGTGCTCTGGCATCAGGTGGCTCACCGATGCCTCACGAACGTCGCTCACAGGTTCACCACCGAACGCAGGACCTCGCCGCGCTCCATCTTGCCGAACGCCTCCTCGACCTCGTCCAGGCCGATGGTCTCGGAGACGAAGCCGTCGAGGTCGAGCCGGCCCTGGAGGTACAGGTCGACCAGCATCGGGAAGTCGCGGGAGGGCAGGCAGTCGCCGTACCAGGAGGACTTCAGCGACCCGCCGCGGCCGAACACCTCGAGCAGCGGGAGTTCGATCTTCATGTCCGGGGTGGGCACGCCGACGAGGACGACCGTGCCGGCCAGGTCGCGGGCGTAGAACGCCTGCTCGTACGTCTCGGGCCGGCCGATGGCCTCGACCACGACGTCGGCGCCGTGGCCGCCGGTCAGCTCGCGGATCGCCTCGACCGGGTCGGTCTCGCGGGAGTTCACCGTGTCGGTGGCGCCGAAGCCGCGGGCCCACTCCAGCTTCCGGTCGTCGATGTCGACGGCGATGATCTTCGCGGCGCCGGCCAGGCGCGCCCCGGCGATCGCGGCGTCGCCGACACCGCCGCAGCCGATGACCGCGACCGAGTCGCCTCGCGTCACGCCGCCGGTGTTGATCGCCGCCCCGAGGCCGGCCATGACGCCGCAGCCCAGCAGCCCGGCGGCGGCGGGCGAGGCGGCCGGGTTCACCTTGGTGCACTGGCCCGCGTGCACGAGGGTCTTCTCGGCGAACGCGCCGATGCCCAGGGCTGGCGAGAGCTCGGTGCCGTCGGCCAGCGTCATCTTCTGGGCGGCGTTGTGCGTCGCGAAGCAGTACCAGGGACGCCCGCGCAGGCAGGCGCGGCACTGCCCGCAGACCGCGCGCCAGTTGAGGATGACGAAGTCGCCCGGCGCGACGTCGGTGACGCCGTCACCGACCGCCTCGACCACACCGGCGGCCTCGTGGCCGAGCAGGAACGGGAACTCGTCGTTGATGCCGCCCTCGCGATAGTGCAGGTCGGTGTGGCACACGCCGCAGGACTGGACCTGAACGAGCGCCTCGCCGGGGCCCGGATCGGGCACGACGATCGTCTCGATGGCGACCTGCGCGCCCTTGGAACGCGCGACGACCCCTCGTACCTCGTGCGGCATCGATCAACACCCTTCGTCGGCCGGACACGGCATACGAGAACTATCACATCGCCTCAGAGGCGGTGCCGCTCCGCGGAGACGAGCGCGTCACGGGCGACGTGCAGCACCCAGAAGCCGCCCTTGGGCAGCCGGGGATCCTCCGGCACGGGAGCGCCGAGCGTCTCGCAGGCGCGCTCGATCAGCTCGGGCACCAGCTCGCCGTGCGTGCAGACGAGCGCGGCGGCGCCCTCCCCGATGATCTGGGCGAACCGGCCGCCCGCCTCCTTCGAGGCGGCCATCGGCGTGCCCACCGAGAACGCCCAGTCGGTGCGGATGTCGGCGCTCATCCGCGCGGCGTACGGCAGCACGGTCTCCATGCAGCGGGCGGTCGCGGAGCTGAACACCCGGGTCTGGCCGTACCCGGCCAGCGTCTCGGCCAGCGCCGCGGCCTCGGCGCGACCGCGCTCGTCGAGCGGCCGCAGCACGTCGTCGCCGTCCCACTCGTGCTTGTCGCCGGCCGAGGTGTGCCGCAGCACGATGTACGGCGTGGTCCGGTTGGGTCCTGCGGCGAACTCACGCAGCAGGTCGGCGTCGTGCTCGTAGCTCAGCCGCCGCTCGGCCTCGGGCACCGGCAGCCACTCGACCCGGTCGATCTCCTCGTTCGGGCGGAAGTCGCCACCGTTGCCGGTGGCCGCCCAGTAGTCGACGCGCTTGGACCGGCTCTCCTTCACGTACTCGCGGGCGGGCAGGCGGCGGCCCAGGACGGGCCAGACGCCGCTCTCCTCCCACACCTCGCGTACGGCCGTGCGGAGCATGTGCTCGCCGTCCTTGGCCTTGCCCTTGGGGAAGGACCAGTCGTCGTACTTGGGGCGGTGGACCAGCGCGACCTCGGGACCGTTCCGTCCGGGCCGCCACAGGACGGCGCCCGCCGCCCGGATCTGGTCGGGGCCATCACCCATCGACGGTCCTCCATCGCCGCGTCCGCATGAGGTGGGTCTGAATGTGCGTGGAGCCGCCGTGCCGGGTCCAGTTGCCCTCTTCGTCCAGCAGCCAGCACTGGGTGTCCATGCCCATCGCCAGGTCGAAGCGGCCCAGCAGGTCCGCGCAGTGGTTCCGGTCGGTGACGCGTACGAGCACCTCGACGCGGCGGTCCAGGTTGCGGTGCATGAGGTCGGCGCTGCCGATCCACACCTCCGCCTCGCCGCCGTTCTCGAAGGCGTACAGGCGCGAGTGCTCCAGGAAGCGGCCGAGGATGCTGCGGACCTGGATCGTCTCCGACAGCCCGTGCACGCCCGGCCGCAGGGCGCAGATGCCGCGCACCCAGATGTCGATCGGCACGCCCGCCTGCGACGCCCGGTACAGCGCGTCGATGATCACTTCGTCCACGAGGGAGTTGCACTTGAAGCGGATGTGCGCCGGGCGGCCCCGCAGCTGGCTGTCGATCTCCCGCTCGATGCGGCTCACCAGCCCGGCGCGGAGGGAGTCCGGCGCGACCAGGAGCCGGCGGTACTCGGTGTCACGCGTGTAGCCGGTGAGGTGGTTGAACAGGTCCGTGACGTCCTCACCCACCTGCGGGTCGGCGGTCAGCAGGCCGTAGTCCTCGTAGACGCGGGCGGTCTTGGGGTTGTAGTTGCCGGTGCCGATGTGGCAGTAGCGGCGCAGCGTGCCGTCGGACTCCTCGCGGACGACGAGGGCCAGCTTGCAGTGCGTCTTGAGGCCGACGAAGCCGTAGACGACGTGGCAGCCGGCCTGCTCCAGCTTGCGGGCCCAGGTGATGTTGGCGCGCTCGTCGAACCGCGCCTTGATCTCCACCACCACGACGACCTGCTTGCCCGCCTCGGCCGCGTCGATGAGCGCGTCGATGATCGGTGAGTCGCCGCTCGTCCGGTAGAGCGTCTGCTTGATCGCCAGCACCTGCGGGTCGGCGGCGGCGTCCTCGATGAGCCGTTCGACGCTCGTCGTGAAGGAGTCGTACGGGTGGTGCACGAGCACGTCGTGATCGCGCAGCGTGGCGAAGATGTCGGTGTCGTGCGGGAGCGCCGCCTCCGAGGGCACGAACGGCGGGTACTTCAGCTCGCTGCGGTCCAGGTCGGCGATCGCGCCGAGGCCGCCGAGGTCGAGCGGGCCGGGCACCCGGTAGACCGAGCTCTCGTCCAGGCCGAGCTCGGTGGTCAGCAGTTCGAGCACCTCCGGCGTGATCGACTCCTCGACCTCCAGCCGGACGACCGGGCCGAAGCGGCGGCGCAGCAGCTCGCGCTCCAGCGCCTGCAGGAGGTTCTCCGCGATGTCCTCGTCCACCTCCAGGTCCTGGTTGCGGGTGACGCGGAACGCGTGGTGTTCGAGGATCTCGGTGCCGGTGAACAGCTGCGGGAGGTTCTCCGCGATCACGTCCTCGAGCGGGACGAACCGCGACGGCGACGCCTCCAGGAACCTCGGCAACAGCGGCGGCACCTTGACCCGGGCGAAGAGCGTCTCCTCGGTCTCGGGGTCGCGGACCACGACGGCGAGGTTGAGCGACAGGCCGGAGATGTACGGGAAGGGGTGTGCCGGATCGACGACGAGCGGGGTGAGCACCGGATAGATCCGCCGCCGGAACAGGCGGTGGAGCTGTTCCTTCTCGGTGTCGGCCAGCTCGTCCCAGCGCAGGATCTCGATGCCCTCCTTGGCGAGGGCGGGCAGGATCTCGTCGTGGAAGCAGGCCGCGTGCCTGAGCATCAGCTCGTGGGCGACCTCGGAGGTCCGGGCGAGCACCTCGCGCGGCTGCCGGCCGCTCGCGGTCTGCACGGCGATCCCGGTGGCCATGCGCCGGGTCAGCCCGGCGACCCGGACCATGAAGAACTCGTCCAGGTTGCTGGCGAAGATCGACAGGAAGCGGACGCGTTCGAGCAGCGGAAGTTCCGGGTCTCCGGCCAGGTCCAGCACACGCTGGTTGAACCGCAGCCAGCTCTCCTCGCGATCAAGAAACCGGTCCTCGGGGAACTCACCCTCTACCTCGGAGAATTGTCCGGCTTCGACACTCATGACAGATATGCTCCCCGCCTAATGTGAACTTGAAGCCAACGGGGGCTTACCTTCCTGAGATCCGGACGCCCGATCGCTCAGGGCGAGATCGTGCGACTCCGGGGGCCCGCGCGCAGCACCTGTGAGGGCAGCGTGTGGCCCACCATCGTCTCCGCCCGGGCGGCGACGTCGATGAGCGCCTCCAGGTCGACGCCCGTGGCCACGCCCATGTCCTCCACCATGTGAACCAGTTCCTCGGACGCGATGTTCCCGGTCGCGCCGGGAGCGTACGGGCAGCCGCCCAGGCCGCCGACACTGGCGTCGAAGTCGGCCACGCCCAGCTGGAGCGCCGCGAGCACGTTCGCCAGGCCCGTGCCACGGGTGTTGTGGAAGTGCAGGTTGAGCGAGGTGTCGGGGTTGGCCATGCGGAACTCGCCGACCAGCCGGGTCACCCGCGGTGGGGTCGCCATGCCCGTCGTGTCGCCGAACGAGGCGCTGTCGGCGCCGTCGCGCACCGCCCGCGAGGCGGCGCCGACGACCCGCTCGACCGGCACGTCACCCTCGTACGGGCAGCCCCACGCGGTGGAGACGATCACCTGGCAGGTGGCGCCGCGGCCGTGCGCCAGGTCGATGATCTTGGCGATGTCGTCGAGCGACTCCTCGGTGGAGCGGTTGACGTTCTTGCGGTTGTGCGTGTCGGAGGCCGAGACCACGACCTCCAGCTCGGTGAAGCCCGCGTCCAGGGCGCGCTCGGCGCCACGGAGGTTCGGCACCAGGGCCGAGTAGCGTACGTCGCCGGCGCGCCGCACCCGGCTCCACACCTCGTCGGCGTCCGCCATCTGCGGGATCGCCTTCGGATGCACGAACGACACGGCCTCGATGCGGCCGACGCCGGTGTGCGACAGGGCGTCGATCAGCTCGACCTTGGCCTCGGTCGGCACCGGCTCCTCGTTCTGCAGACCATCGCGCGGCCCCACCTCACGCAACGAGATCCGATCGGGCAGGTCGGTCATGTGGCACCTCCTGCCGCCAATCTAGTGCGCTCACGCTCTCAGCGCCGATCACCCGCGAGGGCGAACCAGGCGCCCGCCGCCAGGCAGACCACCGCCGCGAGGAGCAGCGCGTACGCCGCCCCGTGCCCGAATACGGCGCCCATCGCGGCGACGCCGATGGTCGCCCCGGTCTGGCGTGCGGCGTTCAGCGTGCCGCCCGCCGCGCCGGCCGTGCCCTCCGGCGCGACGTCGAGGACGGCCGCGACCAGGGAGGGCAGCACGAACGAGACGCCGAACCCGGTCAGCAGCAGCCCGACGGCGAGCACCGCGTACCCGGCCCCGGCGGCGACCGCCCAGCCGAGCGCCGCACCGCCCAGCGTCAGCAGCGTCATCCCCGCCAGGATCGGCGGCCGCGGCCCGACCCGCGCGACGATCCGGCCGGTCACCGGCGGGTTCGCCACGAACGGCACGGTGAGCGGCAGGAAGGCCAGCCCGCTGACGGCCGCGCCGAGGTGCCGCTGTTCCTGGAGCAGCAGCGGCAGCACGAACAGGCTTCCGTTGAGCGCGAAGTTCACCGCCGCGCCGGCCGCCAGCCCGGCCCGCACCCCGCCCGCGCGCAGCAGCGCACGGTCGATCACCGGCGCGACGCTGCGCCGCTCCAGGACGGCGAACCCGGCCGCCGCGAGCACCGTGGCCGTCCCGGAGACGACGACGTGCGCCCAGGAGCGGGCGCCGGCGGCGATCAGCGCGTCGGTCAGCAGCGCGAGGACCGCGCAGGCGGCGAGCTGGGCCGCCCAGTCGACCCGCCGCCCGCCGCGCGGGCAGCGCACCGCGGGTCCCGCGACGAGCGCGAGCACGGCCAGCGCGATCGGCACGTTCACCAGGAAGATCGCACGCCAGCCCACGAGGTCGACCAGCACGCCGCCGGCGATCGGGCCCGCCGCGACCGCGGCGCCGCTGACCGACGCCCAGACCGCGACCGCACGGGTGCGCTCGGCCGGCACGGGGTAGAGCCGCGCGATCATCGCCATCGACGCGGGCACGCACGCCGCACCGGCGGCGCCGAGCAGCACCCGCAGCGCGATGAGGACGCCCAGCACCGGGGCGAACGCGGACAGCAGCGAGCCGAGCCCGAACACCGCGACCGCGACGCGGAACACCCGGTGCGCCCCGTACCGGTCGGCCACGGCCCCGGCCGACAGCAGGAGCGCGCCGAACACCACGGTGTAGCCGGTCGTCGCCCACTGCAGCCCGGACACCGAGGTGTGCAGCGAGGCGGCCAGGTCCGGCTCGGCCACCGACAGCACGGTCATGTCGAGCAGCACCATGAAGTAGCCGAGAGCGATGCCGAAGAGCGCGAGCCCGTGCCCGGCTCCGGCCCGTACGGGGAGTCTCAGAGTGGTCATGGGCCCCCACTGTCCGGGCCGGGCCTCGCGCGCTCCACCGGCCGGCCCGCACGCCCGTTCGGAATTTCCGAACGCCACCGCGCGGTTGCGATGGCCGTGGAGCTCCACCAGCTACGGACCTTCGAGGCCGTCGTACGTCACCGGACCGTCACCGACGCCGCCGTCGCGCTCGACCGGGCGCCCTCCAGCGTGTCCGCGCAGATCCGCGCCCTGGAGCGGTCGCTCGGGGTGTCCCTGTTCGAGCGGACCCCGGCGGGAATGCGGCCGACCGGGGCGGGCGAGCGGCTGCTGGTCTGGGCCCGCCGCCTCCTCGACCAGGCCGAACAGGCACGCGCCGAGGTGGCCGGGCGGCCCCGGCAGGTACGGCTCGGCGCGCTGGAGACCATCGCCGCCACGTACGTGCCGCGTGTGCTGGCCCGGCTCGCCGAGCGCCGCCCCGGCGTCGAGGTCGAGGTCCGCCCCGGTGTGAGCCGCGACGACCTGATGGCCGACGTCGGCGCGGGACGGCTGGAGGCGGCGCTGGTCCTGGACACCGGCGACGCCCTCGGCGGCCTGGGCTTCCCGGCGCCACCGGAGCCCCTGACCTTCCTCGACGTCGACGCGGTCCCGCTCGCCCTGGTCGCCGCCCCGGGCCACCCGCTGGCCGGCCGCGACGGCCTCACCCCGGCCGACCTGGCCGGTGAGCGCCTGCTCGTGGGGGACCCGAACTGCTCCTTCCGCCTGGCCGCGGACCGGGTGCTCGGCCCCGGGCCGGAGCGCGTCCCGGCGGGCGCGGTGCCGGTGATGCGCTCCTGGGCCGAGCACGGGCTCGGGGTGGCTCTGCTGCCGGAGTTCGGGGTGACCTCCGCCTGCGAGAGCGGCACCCTGGCCCGGCTCGACCTGCCGGCCCCCGCGCTGAGCCTGCGCCTGGTCTGGCGCGGCGACCGGGAGGACGTACCGGGCCTGCGCGACGTGCTCTACGCCGCCTGCGCCTGACGCTCAGGAGGGGGTGTTCTCCGCCGAGATCGCCTTGATGAGCCCCTCCTCGGTGAACCCGACCGTGAGGTTCCGGCCGTCCGGGAAGCGCCCCTGGATCACGTCGGGACCCTCCGCGATCCCGGCGCCGTAGTGCGCGATGAAACCGCGGACGACCCGGCGGGGGTCGGACGGGAAGACCTCGACGGCGGTCATCAGCAGGCGCGGGGCCGCGAGCGGGTCGTAGCCGGCGGCGGGCAGCTGCGGGTCGTCGATGTGGAAGTACGCCGAACCCTTGCCGTCGTTGATCCCCACGCTGTGGACGCCGTTGCCGCCGAGCAGGGCGCCGGCGGCGATGGCCATCGTGGTCGCGGCCTGGTGCGGCTGCGGGAAGCCGGAGAGCTCCAGGCGTCCGACCGTGAGTTCCGGGATGTCGTGGTCGCGGCCGTACTCGCGGATGGCCTCCAGCGGCGCGATGGCGGGATGGTCGTCACCGTAGTGCTGGTTGGCCCAGGACCACAGCCACGACTGGTCCAGGTGCGAGAAGCTGCCGAGCAGGGTGACGCCGTGGTACGTGCGGCCCCCGGTGGTCAGCGTCCGCTCGTCGACGTTGAAGTCGACGTGGTCGCCCTCCAGGGCCGCGTTCAGCACGTCCTGCCGGTGGATCGCCGCGGCCGAACCCTCGCTCGCGAACGCCTCGAACGCCGGGCTGTAGGCGCCCAGCCCGTCCGTCAGGTCTCGCCAGAACCTGGCCTGGTCCTGGTCGCCGTTCCGTTCGCAGAAGTCGGCGAGCGCGTCGGCCGCGCCGCGGTGCCCGAAATCCTCCACCGCCCTCCGGAACCACTTGGCGGACGACTCCCAGTCGGCCCGCCGCTTGAACACCACTCCGAGGCTGTGGGCGGCCTTCGGATGCCGGAGTTCCGCGGCCCGCTCCCAGGCCGCCGCCATCGCGGCCTCATCGCCCTGGTCACGCCGGACGTGTCCCAGGTTGTACGCGGCGCCGGCGTTGCCGCGTTCGGCCGCGCGCTCGTACCACTCGGCGGCCTTCTCCAGGTCGCCGTTGCCGTCGTTGTCATGGATCTTGCCGATGTTGAACGCGGCCTCGTGGGCGCCGAGTTCCCAGGCACGGTGGTAGACGTCCATGGCCTCGGGCATGGCACCCCGGTGCTCCAGGAGCACCCCCAGGTTGAGAGTGCCGCCCACGTGGCCGCCTTCGGCGGCCTGCCGGTACCACCGCTCGGCCTCCTCCAGGTCCTCCCGGCGTTCCGCGGAGTAGCCGGTCTCGAAAGCACCGGCGGGCACGCCCTGCTCGGCGGCGCGGCGGCACCACATCCGCCCACCGTCGTCGTCCCCGCGGTCGAACAGGCCGATGCCCAGGTCGTACGCGGCGACCGGGTGCCCGGCCTCGAACGCCTGCTGGAACAGGTCTTCGGCCTCCTCCCACACCCCCTCACGCTGGGCGGCCAGGGCGCGCTCACGCAATTCCACCGCGGCGGATGGGTACTGGGCATCGGTCATGCGGAGAGCCTCCAGAGGTGTCGAAGCGACGGACGGATCGGGTTCCCGATCACATCTACCGACGCGCCCGACCGTCATCGCGTTCCCTCGGCCCGTACGCCGCCGTGCACCTACGGCCTGTCCGAAACCCACGATGGTGGACCGTAGGATTCCCCCCATGTTCAAGGCGGGGGTCGGCTTCTACGCGCTCTTCGGCGTCGGCTGGTTGATGTTGGGCATCGGCCGTTTCGGCGGAGGTGTCGCGGCGGTGGGCCTGCCGCTCGGCCTGCTGGTCGCGCTGGGTCTGATGCTCACCGCGAAGCGTCGGTTGCCGGACGCGGCCGGTGGGCCACCGCCCGCGCGGCACCGGCGGCGCTTCGCGCAGGTCAACGCGGCGCAGTGGGTGCTGATCGCCGTCGTGGCCGTTGCCTGCGGCAGGACGGGCCGTCCCGGCCTGATCCCGCCGCTGGTCGCGCTGATCGTCGGCGCGCACTTCTTCCCGTTGGCCGGGGTCTTCGCCCAGCCGCGGATGCGCGTGCCCGGAGCATTGCTGATCGCGGCCGGCGTCGCGGGCCTGGCCGTGTGGATCGCGCACGGGTCCCAGGGTGTGGTCTCCACCGTCGTCGGGGTGGCCTGTGCGCTGACCTTGTGGGGCACCGCCGCCTGGACGGTCGCCTCGAGTGGGACGGTCCGCGCCTAGCGACGCCGGAGGACGTACGGCTGGATCATGCCGAGGCCGTGGGCGCGGCGGCGGGTGATGCGCGTCAGCTCGTACGCGGCGTCGTCGCGCAGTTCGGCGGCCAGGCCCGCGTCGACCAGCGCCGTGCCGGGGCGGGCCATCGTGGTCAGCCGGCTGGCGAGGTTCACCGTGGTGCCGAACACGTCGCCGCGCAGCGGCAGCACCGGGCCGTATGCCATGCCGACCCGCACGTCGGGGATGCCCTCGTCCTCGCGGACCGCCTCCGCGACGGCCAGGCCGATCTCGGCCCCGGTCCGTGCGGTGTCGGCGCTGAACAGGACCTCGTCGCCGAGGGTCTTCACGAGCCGCCCGCCGTGCTCGGCGACGACGTCCGAGGCCGTCTCCTCGAATCGCTCCACGAGCCGGGCCAGCTCGCGTTCGTCCAGGTCACGGCTCGTACGGGTGAACGCCACCAGGTCGGCGAACCCGACCGCCGCCCGCGTCTGAAGCTCCTCGGCGCCCCGCGCGGCGAGCAGCCGCGCGCCGGCGGCGGCGAGCTGCCGCCGCCAGGCGTGCGTGATCAGGGGTTCGAGCTCGGCGAGGTGGGTCTCGGCGTTGGCCGTGACGACCCGCAGGGTCTCCTGGTCCGGTGCTTCGAGCGGGTCGGTCATCGCCTCGACGAGGATGTCCACCTGCCACTTCGCGAGCCGCGCCATGGTCTGCCCGACGGCGCGGGCCATGCGGAGCTTGATCTCCTCGTCGACCACGCCGGTCGGCCGCAGCCCGGCGACCCCGGCGAGCGCGGCCACGTCACCCTCGGTGAAGGCGACCACGTCGTCGGGGACGTGCGGGAACCCCAGGGCGCGCCAGAGCCGCCGGGCGAAGTCCTCCGACACCCCGGCGGCCTGGATCGCGTCGAGACTGGTGTAGCGCAGCTCACCGCCGAGCAGCAGCTCCTCGAGCCGCCGCGGATCCGGCAAATCGCTCACGAGACCTCCTGCGTCGGAGGGGCGACCAGACGCGCGTGTTCATTGGTTCGCTCGCTCCGCTCGCTCACGTCGCCTTGGCGGCCGTCACGGGCGGACGCCGTCACCGTCCGTCAGCTCCTCGACGAGGCGGTAGAGCTGGTTCTGGGTGTACTCGACCCGCGGGATCTTCTTGAGAACCAGCTGGCCGTGCTCACCGCCGGACTCGACCGAGAGCGTGCCGGTGCCGAAGATCCGCTCGATCAGACTGTGCTCGAAGGACACGTCGTTCACGCGAGTCAGCGGGATGTCGCGGCCGGAGCGGGACAGGATGCCGTGACGCATCACGAACCGGCGGTTGGTCAGCGTGTAGGTGGTCGTGACCCAGCGCAGGAAGGGCAGGAAACCCACCACGATGATCGCCAAGACGCCGACGGCCGCGACGATCAGCCGGATGAGCGTCTGCGAGCCCCCGTCCGGGATAAAGAAGATGATCACCCCCGCCACGACGACCGAGACGATCGCCCAGAAGATCGTCGAGACGAGCGTCGACCAGTGAGGATGAAATTCGAGGATGATCCTTTCATCCTCGGTCAACGAATTCTTCGGAAGACCCATGGCGGATATCTTGACAGAAATCGCCTGGGCGGCGTGCCGCGATTACCACAGAAAGGAGCGGTCAGGTGGCGACGCGGATGATCAGGAACGTCACCGCGAACAGCCACACCGCCCCTCCGCCGATCGCGCCCGCGATCGCGGTGTCCACCGCGTACTCCTGCTCCTCGTGCGACGTGCGGTAGCGGATCCAGCCGTTCGCCGCGAGGTGGCCCAGCCAGGGCGCGAGCAGTGCCGGCAGCCCGGCGGCGAACCACCGCACCCGGCCCGCGTCGTGCAGGGCCATGCTCACCTCCAGCCCGACCAGCGTCAGGACCACCGCGACGGCGAACCCGAGCACGCCCATCCGGGCGTACCTGCCGGCGAGGGGATGGTCGACCGGCTGACGCACTCGCAGGCGCGCGTCGTTCAGCAGTTCTTCGGCGTCGGGCCCGCGCGCGATCCGCTCGGCCGGCTCGGGCAGCGGCCCGGCCGCGTGCGGGCCGAACCGGTTGGTCAGCTCACGCCAGACGCCGGCCGCCCGCTCCTCGAGAGCGTCGAGGTGCGCCCATTCCTGCTCGACCGAGGCGTACGTCGCGGTGCGCTCCTCCTCGGCCTCCGCCAGCCGCCGCCGGGCGTCGTCGGCGGCGTGCAGCAGCCGGCCCGCCTCGGCCGCCAGCTCCTTGTACGCCTGCCGCGCCGCCCGCGGATCGATCACCTCGTACTCCGTGCTCATGGGTCGCTCGCGCTCCTCACTCACTCCGCGGACGGCTCGTCCCTCACCGGCCGCTCCGCTCGCTCGTCACACTCGCTCCGTGCTCATGGGTCGCTCGCGCTCCTCACTCACTCCGCGGACGGCTCGTCCCTCACCGGCCGCTCCGCTCGCTCGTCACACTCGCTCCGTGCTCATGGGTCGCTCGCGCTCCTCACTCACCCTGGTCGCTCAGTACGGTGAACGGGATGATCGGCTGCGGAGCGCTGCCGGTGCGCTGGTCGTAGAAGAGCGCACGCCGCGCCCGCGGAGTCCAGCTCTGCAACTGACCGCCCGGCAGCGGCGTCAGCTCGCTGTCGCGTACGTCCAGGGCGACCCACGCGTCGATGGTGCGCACCGGGCCAGTGCGCTCCACGACGTCGGAGCGCAGGCGGTCGACCGTGCGCCACCAGCCGAGTACGTGCATCTGGCCGTCGGGCCCGTGTTCGGCCAGCCGCCGCACCGCGGTGCGCAGCGGCGCCGAGCGCGCGGTCGCCGCGTCCACCGCGAACAGCGCGTGGTACACCGGCACCGGCCGGTCGCCGGGCTCGGGCAGCTCGGCCACGACCTCCACCCGGTGCCCCTCGTCGGCGAGCCAGCGCGCCAGCCGCGCGACGCGCGGGTCCGGCTCGCCCTCGAACAGGGCGAACTCGGCCGACCCGGGCGCGTGCCCGCGGGCCAGCGAGATCACCGCCGACGACAGCACGTCGTACGCCTCGTCGGCACGGGTGCCGATCACCGCGAGGTTGCGGCCGGGGTTGCGGTCGAAGCGCACGGTGGCGGCGCTGCCGGCCAGGTCGATCAGCTGGCCGACGACGCCCTCGCCCGGCGGCCGCACCGGCACGCTCATCAGCTCCGGCACGTGGGCGCCGTCGAAGATGCGCGGCGGCGCGAGTTGCTCGGGCCGCTGCTGCCACAGCTCGCGCTGGAGCTTGTCGAACGTGCCCGGCGCCCCGGCGTCGGGCAGCCGGGCCACGCGGTTGGCCTGCCGCGCGCCCGACTCGGCGTTGACCACGGCGCAGAACCGCGCGACCTGCTGGGCGGCGGTGTTGTCGTCGGCGAGGATGCGCCGCGCCTTGGGCAGCGCGACGCGCAGCGTGAACTGCTCGAGGATCGCGCCGCGTCCCCAGAGGGACTGCACGCCGCCGACGTTCTGGCTGGCGAGGACGAGGTGGATGCCCTGCGACCGGCCCCGGCGTGCGAGGTCGTTGAGGAGGTACAGCGACTCTTCGGTGATGCGGTCCTTCTGCTGGATCAGCACCTGGAACTCGTCGATCACGGCGACGATGCGCGGCCAGTGCCCGTCGGGGTCGGCGGCGCGCAGCTCCTCGATCTTGGTGACCTCGTACTCGCGTGCGGCGGCGCCGCGGCGTTCGAGCTCGTGGCCGAGGAAGCGCAGCAGCGCCAGGCCGAACTCGCGGTCCTGGTTGATGTTCACGCCGATGAGCCGGGCGTGCGGCAGCCACGTCTTGTCGGTGCGCCCGCTCGCCAGGCGCGCGAACGACACGCCCTCCTTGAAGTCGAGGAGATAGAACTCCAGCTCGTCGGGGCTGTAGCGGGCGGCCAGCGAGCCGATCAGGGCGTACAGGAAGTTGGTCTTGCCCGAGCCCGGCGGCCCGCCGACCAGCGCGTGCACCGGATCGTCGCCGAGCAGCACCTCGACCGCCTCGTACCGGTCGACGTCCTCGCCGATCGGCGCGCGGACGCCCGGCGCCGACGACTCCTCCCACACCCGCGGCGGCAGCAGCTCGGCGAAGCGCGGCGGGTCGCGCTCGATGCCGACCCACCGGGCGGCGCGCTCGCACACCGCGCGGACCAGGTCGGGCGGCGGCGGCTCGACGGTGACGTCCAGCTGCCCGGTCATCGACGTCCGCACCGTGCCGTCCGTGCCGACCTCGATCGTCTCCAGGCCGGGTGCGTGCTCCAGCGTGACGTCGCGGCAGATCACGTGGATGCCGCAGGCCGCGCCGGCGTGCATCACGCTCTCCAGGTGGGCGATCTCGTCGTCGCGCAGGCCGCGCACCGGGGCCTGCACGATCACCACCCGCCAGGGCTCCGGCCGCCGGCCGTCACGCGTGGCGGGAAGCTCGGCGAGCGAGGAGTGCCCACCGCCCAGGACGTCGCGCTGGATCCGCCGGATCTCGCGGTCGAGCGAGCTCAGCAGGTCCTTCAGCTCCTCCACGCCGTACACCGTGAGCAGGCCGGGCCGGGACAGCGCGTGGAAGCCGCCGAGACCGGCGCCCAGGCGGCGCGGGTCGTACAGGCTGATCCGCACGGTGCCGGGCCGCGTCGTCGCGACGATGCGCACCAGCAGGGAGTCCACGACGGCGTCGGCGGCGGCCATGTCGTCGCCGACGACGCGCAGGTGACCGGCGTCCAGCAGCGGCACCAGCGCGGGGATCCGCCCGTCGATCGACCCGACGCGGTAGAGGCACGGCCCGTCGTCGCTCGGCTCCGGCTCGGACGGCCACCGGGTCCACGGGGCCGAGGCCGCGCCGGGGGCGACCTCGCCGGCGTAGCGCCGCCAGCGTTCGAGGATCGTCTCGGTCTCCGGGCCGCTCGTCGCGGCGGCCTCGGCGCGGGCGCGTTCGACCGCGGCCTCGGACCCGGCGATCGTCTCGTCGAGGTCGTTCCTGCGCGCGCGGATCGTCGCGCGTGCCTGCCGGACGTCCTGCCGTACCGCGGCGAGGAGCTCAGCGGGCTTCAATGTCATTTTGGGGTTCCCGGGACGTGCACGCGCGTCGGTGGTCTCAAAGCCCGTCGGAGTACTTGTTGGCCTCTTCCACGGCCGCGGCGATCTGCGCCTGGCACTCGCCGATGCTCTCCACCGCCTGCCCCAACGCCCCCAGCGAGCCCTCCAGCGCGTCGTGCTCGCTGCCCTGCGCCACGGCCACCAGGAACTGCAGTGCGGCCTCGGCCCGGCCACCGGCCTCGACGAGCAGTTGCACGGCCTGCTCCGCCTCTTCGCCGGCCTGGGCGATGGCGCCCTTGACCTCCGCAACACTGGCCATGCAAGAACCTCCGGGGGGACGGATTACTCACTCATTAAACCGGTGGGCAAGGGGCCGGTCCAGTTGGCGTCAACTACCGGACATGTACGACATCTCCCGCATTAAGAAGATGCTCCCCATCGTCCGCGCGGACCACCAGACGGCCGGCCTCCTCGACGTCGACGGCCTCACCGATGAGCGTCGAACCATCGGGCAGCTCGACCCGCACCCGCCGGCCCAGCGTGGCGCACATCGCCCGGTACGCCTCGCGCAGCGGCGCCTCCCCGCCCGTACGCAGCTCCTCGTGGCGGGCCTCCAGCGCGCGCAGGATCGCCCGGAGCAGCGGATCGCGGTCGGCGGGCGCCTCCTCGATGGCCAGCGAGGTCGCGGTCGGGACCGGCAGCTCGTCCGCGCGGAGGCTGACGTTCAGCCCGATGCCGACGACCACCCCGGTCTCCACCCGCTGGGCCAGGATGCCGGCCAGCTTGCGATCGCCGATCAACACGTCGTTGGGCCACTTGAGCGCGGCTTCGGCCATCCGCCCACGGCCGGCGCCCTCGACCTCGGCGAACCCCCGCAGCGCCGACACGACCGCGATCCCGGCCACCAGCGGCAGCCAGCCCAGCCGCGTGACGGACTCCTCCTGCGGGAGCAGGACGGAGAACGCCAGACCCGACCTCGGCGGCGCCGACCACGTGCGGCCCATCCGGCCGCGTCCCGACGTCTGTGCCTCGGCGACCAGCACCAGGCCCGGCTCGGCGCCCTCACGGGCCAGGTCCGCCAGGTCGACGTTGGTCGAGCCGGTCTCCTCCACCACGCGGATCTCGCGCCAGAGCCCGCCGGGCCGGACGAGCGCGTGGTTCAGCGCCCGGGCGTTCAGTGGCGGCCGGTCAAGATCGGTGTACGGGGAGTCACTCACGGCAGAAACCCTAGAGGACCTCAGCGCGGTTCCTTGCCCGAGACACCGACGCCGAACTCGAACTCGCGGTAGACGCGGGCCCAGAACCCCTCACGCAGCCAGTCGCGCGCCTCCTTGTACGGCCGCAGCGAGTAGCCGAGCTCCTTCTCCCCCTCGATCAGCAGCTCCTTGTCGATGACCGTGGGCAGCATCTTGCCGGGCAGCAGGTCACGGATGTTGTCGCGGCCGCGCGTGAGGATCCACTTGTGCGCGATGTGCTCGCCGATCTCCTCCATCTGCTGGCGCGACGGGCCGAGCTTGGCGACCGAGCCGGTCTGGGCGACCTGCTGGCGCACGGAGGCCGGCGTCGGCACCGGCCGGGGCGGGCGGCCGCCGAACACGGCGGTGGGCGACGGGATCGGGGGCGCCGCGGGCGTCTCCTCGGTCTCCTCACGCGTGGTGTCGAGCTCGAAGTAGGGCTTGACGAACTCGGCGTCGACGATGTCGACGGTGTCGGACTCCCAGATCAGGCGCTCGGCCTGGTTGGTGCCGTACGGCGGCTCGACGCCCCACAGGTGGATGCGGACGCCGTAGGTCTGCGCCGCCTCCACCGCGGGCACCATGTCCTCGTCGCCGGCGATGAGGATCGCGTCGGTGACCGCGCCGTGCCGGGCGAGCGTCTCCAGGTCCTCGCGGATCTGGGCGTCCACGCCCTTCTGCTGGTTGTGCTTGTTGAGGTTGCCCAGGCGGAGCTTGACCCGCGGCAGCGGCGCGACGACCCGCTGGTCGATCGTGGGCACCCGGTCGCGCGCGGCGTCGAACCAGTAGACGCGCAGCAACTCTCCGCGCATGCAGGCGGCGGCGCGCTCCTCCAGCGCCTTGATGAGCCCTTCGGCGTTCACCCGGTAGGACCGCCGGGAGGAGATGCCGAACAGCAGGTCACCCGCCGCGGCGTAGAGGTATCCGACATCGACGAGGATGGCGAAACGCGGAAGCGGCGAGAGGTGAGGCACTGGTTCGCGAACAGTCATCACCCCTGACTCTAGGTTAAACAGAGCTCTCCGTCCCGGGTTGCTTCCTTTTACCGGTGCTACAACTGCTTGCGCATGTGCACCACGTGCCGGCCGTCCAGAGCTTCCCGTCCGGTCTCACGGTAACCCAGTGACTCGTACAGCCCGATGTTGGAGACCATCTTCTCGTTCGTGTAGAGCCGCAGCGCGGACAGCCCCAGCGACCGGGCACGGAACTCCGCGAACGCCATGAGCCGCCGCCCCAGGCCGCGTCCCTGGCGGTCGGGCCGCACCGCGACGTTCTCCACCAGCAGGACGTCGCCGTCCGTCTCCAGCACGATCAGCGCGTCCACCTCGCCGTTCTCCAGGACGTGGACGCGGCCCCGCTCGATGAGGTCGCCGTAGTCGGCGACCATCGGGAGCGGGACCACGCCGATCGACTCGGCCCACGGCTCGTAGGCCGTCCGTACGATCGTCTCCACCGCCGCGCGGTCGACGGCCTCGGCCCGCCTGATGCCCATGACGTCAGTCAACCGCCGGTCCGGCCGGGATCATCCCGTGTTCTGCAGGCCCGCGGCGACACCCGCCGCGGCGAGCAGCAGGAGGTCCTCGACCTTCGCCCGCTGGGCGTCGTCCTCGATCCCGGCACGCAGCTCCTGCAGCGCGCGCAGCTGGAGGTGGGACAGCGCGTCGACGTACGGGTTGCGCAGCTCCACGGCGCGGGACAGGACGTTGCGGTCCTCCAGCAGCCGGGTGTGGCCGGTGACCTGGAGCACGAGGGACCGGGTCCTGTCGTACTCCGCCAGCACCGCCGCGGCGAGGTCCGCCCGGTCGCCCACGTCGAGGTAGCGCTCGGCGATGGCCCGGTCGGTCTTGGCCAGGCTCATCTCCGCGTTGTCCAGCAGCGCGGCGAACAGCGGCCACGAGGCGTACGCCTCGCGCAGCTCGTCCATGTCGTCCACGGCGGCCAGCCCGCTGCCCAGGCCGTACCAGCCGGGCAGGTTGACCCGCGTCTGGGTCCAGGAGAACACCCACGGGATGGCCCGCAGGTCCTCCAGCGACGCGGTCGCCTTGCGCCGCGAGGGGCGCGAGCCGAGCCGCAGGCCGCCGATCTCGTGCAGCGGGCTGACGCGCGCGAACCAGTCGGCGAAGCCCTCGGCCTCGACCAGCGACCGGTACGTCCGCTCGGCCGCCGCGCTGATCCGGTCGGCCAGCGGACGGAACCGCTCGGCCGCCGCCAGCGCGCGCTCCTCGACCCCCGGAGTGGAGGCCATCAGGACCGCGCTGGTCACCTGCTCGACGTGCCGCCGGGCGATCTCCTTGTGGCCGTACCGGGCGAAGATCACCTCACCCTGCTCGGTCACCTTGAACCGTCCCGCGACCGAGCCGGGCGCCTGCGCCAGCACCGCGCGGTTGGCCGGGCCGCCGCCGCGGCCGAGCGCGCCGCCACGGCCGTGGAAGAGCGTGAGCCGGATGTCGTGGCGGGCCGCCCACGAGGCCAGCGCCGCCTGCGTGTCGTACAGCTTCAGCGTCGCCGTCGTCGGGCCGAGCTGCTTGGCCGAGTCGGAGTAGCCGAGCATGACCTCCAGGCTGCGGCCGGTCTCCAGCAGCCGGCGGCGTACGGGCGCGAGGCGCAGCATGCCGTCCAGCACCGCCGGGGAGCGGTCGAGGTCCTCGCCGGTCTCGAACAGCGGCACGACGTCCAGCACCGGCGGCTTGCCGCCGACGGCCGCGTGCTCGGCCAGCTCGTAGACGGTGGCGACGTCCTCGGCCGTACGCGTGAAGGAGATGACGTACCGGCGGCACGCGTCGACGCCGAAGCGCTCCTGCACCCACGCGATGACGCGCAGCGTGTCGAGGACCTCCTCGGTCTGCTCGCTCAGCTCGCCCCCCGCGCGGATCTCCGCCAAGGCCTGCTCGTGCACGCCGGAGTGCTGGCGGACCTCCAGCTCGGCGAGGTGGAAGCCGAACGTCTCCACCTGCCAGATCAGGTGCTGCAGCTCCCCGTACGCCTGGCGCACGGCGCCCGCCTCGACCAGGGAGTCCTGGACGAGGCGCAGGTCGGCGATCAGGTCGGCCGGCGCGCGGTAACCCAGGTCGGCGTCACGCCGCCGGGTCGCCTCGATGCGCTCGGCGGCGTAGAGCAGGAACTGGCGGTGCGGCTCGCCGGGCGAGCGCTTGCCGATGTCGGCGATCAGGCCGGGCTGGGCCGCGCGGGCGGCGGCCAGCGCGCCGTGCAGGGCGGCGGAGGCCGGCGTGGTGCCCTCGTGCGTGGTCAGCGTGCGGCCGACGCGGGTGCAGGCGGCGGCGAGGGCGCGCAGGATGTGGTCGGCCTGGACGCCGATCGCCTCACGGGTGATCTGCGCGGTGACGTACGGGTTGCCGTCGCGGTCGCCGCCGATCCAGCTGCCGAACCGCAGGTACGGGCGGGCCAGCGGAGGCCGCGCACCGGTGCCGGGGGCCAGCGCCGTGTCGAGGGACCGGTAGATCGCCGGGACGACGCGGAAGAGCGTCTCGTCGAAGATCGCCATCGCGGTGCGGACCTCGTCCAGCGGGTCCGGCTTGGTGCGGCGCAGCGGTGACGTGCGCCACAGCAGGTCGATCTCCTCCAGCAGCCGCCGCTCGATCTCGTCGCGCTCGCCGCTGCCCGTGCGCGGGTCGTTCAGCTCGCCCAGCAGGGCGCTGATGCGCAGGATCGCGGTGACCACGGCACGGCGGCGCGCCTCGGTCGGGTGCGCGGTGAGAACCGGGCGCAGCTCCAGATCGTCGAGGAACCGGCCGATGCGCTCGTCACCGATCTGGCGGACCGCGTCGGCGACGGACTCGCGCAGCGGCTCCTCACCGGTGTCACGCTCACGCAGCGTGCGGATCCGCTGGTGCTCTTCGGCGAGGTTCGTCAGATGGAAGTAGACGGTGAACGCGCGCGCGACGAGCTCGGCACGGTCCAACGGCCAGCCACTGACGATGGCGGCCACGTCGTCGACGTCCTTCTCGTCCCTGCGGGCGGCGATCACCGCATGCCGCAGGGCCTCGACGTCGTCCAGCAGGTCCTGTCCGCCGTACTCGACGAGGACCTGACCGAGAAGGGAGCTCAGCAGCCGCACGTCGGCGCGCAGCGGCTCCGGCATCTGCTCGCGGGCGGAGTTTCGAGTCGACACGCGATTCAGCGTAGTCAGTCACGGGCGGTGCGCCGGAGACCGTCTCGCGAGCTGAGATCACCGTCCCTGAGGACTGAGCGTGGGTGGTGTGCGGACAAGAACCGCTGTTCAGCCTCCCACCGTGCACGCCATTCGGGTCACCACCTCACGCACGCTCATTCGAGTACGGCTCGCAACCCCCGGCGACAGCGCTCGGGACGGGCTGGCTACTCTGACGGGATGGCCACGCAAGCCCCAGAGCCGCTGCCCGCCGCCGAGATCGACATCCACACCACGGCGGGGAAGATCGCCGACCTCGAACGGCGCCGCTACGAGGCGGTGCACGCCGGGTCCGCGCGTGCGGTCGAGAAGCAGCACGCCAAGGGCAAGATGACCGCCCGCGAGCGGATCGACGCCTTCCTCGACGAGGGGTCCTTCGTCGAGTTCGACGAGATGGCACGGCACCGCGCCCACGGCTTCGGAGTCGAGAAGAACCGCCCGTACGGCGACGGCGTCGTCACCGGCCACGGCACGGTCGACGGCCGCCCGGTCGCGATCTTCTCCCAGGACTTCACCGTCGCCGGCGGATCGCTCGGCGAGGTGTTCGGCGAGAAGATCGTCAAGGTCATGGACCACGCGCTGAAGACCGGCTGCCCGGTCGTCGGCATCAACGACTCCGGCGGCGCGCGCATCCAGGAGGGCGTCGTCGCTCTCGGGCTGTACGCCGAGATCTTCAAGCGCAACACTCACGCCTCCGGCGTTATCCCGCAGATCTCGCTGGTCCTGGGCCCCTGCGCGGGCGGTGCGGTGTACTCCCCCGCGCTGACCGACTTCATCGTCATGGTCGACAAGACCTCGCACATGTTCATCACCGGGCCGGACGTGATCAAGACGGTCACCGGCGAGGAGGTGACGTTCGAGGACCTCGGCGGCGCGCACACGCACAACACCAGGTCCGGCGTGGCCCACCACCAGGCCTCCGACGAGCAGGACGCCATCGACTACGTCAAGGCGCTGCTGTCCTACCTGCCGTCGAACAACATGTCCGACGCGCCGGTGTACGACACGCCCGCGCCCCTGGAGATCCTCGACGAGGACCTCGAACTCGACACGCTCATCCCCGACTCGCCCAACCAGCCGTACGACATGCACACCGTCATCGAGCACGTGCTGGACGACGGCGAGTTCCTCGAGGTGCAGCCGCTGTTCGCGCCGAACATCGTGTGCGGTTTCGGCCGCGTCGAGGGCCGCTCGGTAGGGATCGTGGCCAACCAGCCGATGCGGTTCGCCGGCACGCTCGACATCGACGCCTCCGAGAAGGCCGCCCGGTTCGTCCGCACCTGTGACGCCTTCAACGTGCCGGTGCTGACCTTCGTGGACGTGCCCGGGTTCCTGCCCGGCACCGACCAGGAGTGGAACGGCATCATCCGGCACGGCGCCAAGCTGCTGTACGCCTACGCCGAGGCGACGGTGCCGCTGGTCACGGTGATCACCCGCAAGGCGTACGGCGGGGCGTACGACGTCATGGGCTCCAAGCACCTGGGCGCCGACATCAACCTCGCGTGGCCGACCGCGCAGATCGCGGTGATGGGCGCGCAGGGCGCGGTCAACATCCTGTACCGGCGGGAGCTGGCCGCCGCGGACGACCCGGACACCCGCCGCGCGGAGCTGGTCACCGAGTACGAGGACACGCTCGCCAACCCCTACATCGCCGCCGACCGCGGCTACCTCGACGCGGTGATCAAGCCGTCGGAGACGCGCGGTCAGATCGTCCGTGCCCTGCGCGCCCTGCGCGACAAGCGCAAGACGCTGCCGCCGAAGAAGCACGGCAACATCCCGCTGTAGATGGAGGCGCCCATGGCCCCGTTCCTGCAGGTCGTCCGCGGCGACCCGACACCGGAGGAACTCGCCGCAGTGGTCACCGTACTGACCGCGCGCGCGAGAGCGGCCACCCCGCCGCCCGCCCCCAGTCCGCGCTCGGCCTGGGCGGACCCGACCCGCCGCCTACGCCGCACCTTGCCCCACGGCCCGGGCGCCTGGCGCGCCTCTTCCCTCCCCGGCTGACCCACCCTTCTCACTCGCTCACTCTCTCTTCGTGGTTAAACGCCTACAAGGCGTCGTCGAGCGAGTAGAGTCCGTCCGTTGTGGGGAGGTCCCGACGAACGCCCGGGGGCACGGTCGCCGTGCCGTTGGCGATCGTCGTGTTCGCGGGGCTGCTGAGCGGGTGCCGGTCGCCGGTGCCGTTCCGCGGCCGGCCCGGGCCCGACGCTCCCGTCGCCGGGCTCGGTGCTCCGGTGCCGTACGTCCGGCCCGCGCACTCCCCGCCCGTGGTGGACCAGCGCGGGGACCTGCCCGACGCGCCGCCGGACGTCTACGCCGCGACCCAGGCCGGCATGCTGAGCCCGGCCGTCCGTGGCCTGCCGCGCCGGGTGTACGTTCCGGACGCGCGTGGCAGGGCGGTCGAGGTCATCGATCCGGCGACCTATCGCGTGCTGCGCCGGATCCCCGTCGGCCGCGCGCCCCAGCAGGTCGTGCCGTCGTGGGATCTGAAGACGCTGTGGGTGACCTCGCCGAGCGGCCTGGTGCCGATCAATCCCCGCACCGGTACGGCCGGCCGTACCGTGCCGGCGGCCGCGCCGTCGGACCTGTACTTCTCCGTCGACGGCCGCGAGGCCCTCCTGCTGGACTCCCGGCGCGGGCGGATCGACGTCCGCGACCCGCACACGATGCGGCACCGCCGCACCCTGCGGGTGCCGTGCGCGGGCCTGACCAGCGCCGACTTCTCCGCGACCGGTGACACGCTGGTCGCCGGGTGCGCGCGGTCGGGGCGCCTCGTCCGGGTGGACCTGCGGCGGCACCGGGCGGCCGGAACGCTGACCCTGGCGCACGACGCGGATCCGCAGGACGTCCGCCTGTCGCCGGACGGGCGGACCTTCTACGTCGCCGACGCCGCGCGGGGCGGGGTGTGGCTGGTCGACGCGGCCCGCTTCCGCAAGAGCGGCTTCATCCGTACGGGCCGGGGCGCGCACGGCCTGTATCCCAGCCGCGACGCGAGCGTGCTGTACGTGACCAACCGCGGCGCGCGTACGGTGTCGCTGATCTCGTTCGCCCGCCACCGGGTCACCGGCCGATGGCGCGTGCCGGTGCCGCCCGACATGGGCGGCGTGTCCCCGACCGGACGGGTGCTGTGGCTGTCGGCGGAGGCGGACGACGCGGTCTACGCCCTCTCGACCCGTACGGGCCGCCCGCTGCGCAGGATCGCGGTCGGCCCCGGCCCGCACGGCCTGTGCGTCCACCCCCAGCCCGGCCGTTTCTCCCTCGGCCACACGGGCAACTACCGCTGACGCCGCGTCAGGAACGCCGCAGGGAGGACAGGCCCCACAGCTCGGCGATGCGCCCGTCGCGCACCCGGAAGATCTCCAACATCGTCGGCCGCGGCTGCCCGGGAACCCCGCGCACGCTCGTACGGACGGCGGCGGTGTCGCCCTCCACGACCATGTCCTCGACGACGACCTCGGCATCGGGGAACGCCTCGTGGAACCGCTGCCACGACCGCGTGACGCTCTCCGGCCCGGTGGTCCCCAGAGGGTGACTGTGGAAGTCCGCCGTGAAGATGTCCGCCGCGGCGGCGTGGTCGTGAGCGTCGAACGCCGCATACATCCGCCGGGCGGCGGCCCGCACATCCTCGGTCACGATTTCTCCCGTCCGGTCACGTTCGTACGGACGCGCCGCAGGACACGCAGCACGGCCTCCCGCTCCTGCGTGCTGACGCCGTCGAGCAGTCGTTCCTGGTACTCCTGGTGGGACCGCTCCAGGTCGGCGGCCAGGCGCTCGCCGGCGGGGGTCAGCGCGGCCAGCGTGTAGCGGTTGTCCGCCGGGTCGAGCCGGCGTCCGGCCAGCCCTTCGGCCTCCAGCTCCTTCACGAGCCGGGTGACGCTCGCCCCGTCGACGCCCAGCGCCTGGCGCAGGTCGCTGTGGCTGGTCTCGCCCACTATTGATGTCTTCAAGAGATGGCGTCCGGTCGGTACGTCAGCCGGTGCCGCGTGCGGCGACGCCGCGCCACTGGGGAAGGAGCTCGTCGACCAGGGCCTCGGTCTCGGGTTGCATCTGGTCGGTGTACGGGTCGGCGGCGACGCGGCCGCGGAGTTCGTCGACCACGTCGCGGAGCTGGGCCGCGTCGCCCGTCGCGTGGGTGGCGCGGAGCAGGTCGCGCCACAGGCCCTCGTCGCCCTCCGCCAGGCGCAGGCCCGCGCGCGCCGCCGTCACGGCGCCCCGCGCGTCGCCCTCGTCCAGCTTCATCAGTGCCAGCCGGTGTGCCACGTCGGCGACACGGGCGGTCGCCTCGTACTCGAAGTCCTCCGTGGCCAGCCAGCCGTAGCGGCCGCGCGGACGGCCGTCCATCAGGCGGCCGCGGACGAGGTCCAGCGCGTACGACATGTACGCCAGCTCCGAGGCCGGCTCGGCCGCGGACCGCCAGATGAGCCAGCGGAACGTCTCCCAGTCGACCCGTACCTCCGAGCCGAGCCGGATCCGGCCGTGGTCGTCGTAGTAGAGGTTCGGCCGGCCGCGCGAGTCGCGTCCCAGCCAGTCGGCGACCCGTGCGACGGTCGCGTCGCGTACGCTCGCCGACACCCCGCGCGGCCAGACGGCGCCGCCGAGCACGGTCGGGTGCACGCCCTCGCTGTGCGTCGCGAGATAGACGAGCACCTCGGTGCAGATCGCGCGGCGGCTCTCGTCGAGCGGCTCGGGCGCGTCGATCTCGATCGGGCCGAGCAGGCGGATGTCGACGGCGGGCTGTGTCTCACCGCCCAGCGGCGTCGCGGGCGGCGGGTCGTCCGGGTCGCCGTACGGCACTCCCTCGGTGCGTCCGGCGGTGCGGAACAGCTCGACGACCGCGCGGTAGTGCGGTTCGGGCACGAGCTGCGCGTCGACGTCGAAGCCGAGCACCCCGGCGCGCAGCCGGCCGTCGGCGGCGACGTCCCAGGTCCAGGTCGCGCCCGGCGTGTCGCCGGCGACGATGTAACCGGCCGCCATGCGCTGGCCGGTGCGGGCGAGCGCCACCAGCCGCTCGGCCTCCTCCGCCGCGGGCGGGTCGGCCATGATCAGGTAGTGCGGCATCCACGCCTCGCCGAACACTCCGCGGCACCGGCCGGTCAGCACGGAGTCGGCGCCGGAGGCCTCGAGCGCCTGGCGCACCTCCTCGCTCCGCCCCTCCAGCTCGGGCAGCGCCTCGGCCAGCGACCGTACGACGCGGATGCGGTCGGGCGCGACCAGCGCCAGCTCCTCGTCGAAGCCGACCAGCGTGATCCGCATGTGGTCCGACCAGCGGTTGGTGGCGAGCTCGACGGCGACCGCGGCGAGGACGGCGCGGCGTACGTCGTCGGGGCCGTGCAGCGCGATCAGGCCGTGCGCCGCCTCGAGGTCGACGAGGATCCGGCCGGTCTCGTTGGTGCCGATGGAGACCAGTCCGGGGTACGGCGCGAGCACGTCGGCGAAGTCGGCGGTGGCCATGCCGTCGAGCGCGGTGGTGTTCAGCCGCCACACCTGACCGTTGTCGTACTCCTGCCAGGGCGCGGGCGGGTTGCGGTCGGCCGGGGCGATCCACAGGTCGAGGCTGTCGGCGCCGAGGTGCACGCCGTACACGGTGGGCAGCGTGCGGTCGTCGGCGGCGAGCGCGGCCGACATCTGCCGCAGGCCGAGGTCGAGCAGGCGGGTCGCCTCGGTGTCGGCGGCGATGCGCAGCGCGTGCTCGGCCGTGGCCGCCTCGCCCTCCGGGCGGGCGATCATCGTGCCGAAGGCGCGCCGCCAGAGCTGCTCGCGCCGCCGGCGGCCGAGCCCGGCGAGCAGGCCGGCGGCCAGGAGCGAGGCCACGGCCAGCTCCTGCGGCCAGCCGAACGCGGGCGCGTTGACGATGGGCAGCCCGGTCGGCTCCTGCGCCGGCGGCCGCTCGTGCCGCGGGGTGTGCGCGGGCGGCTGCTGCGCCGGGGGCTGCTGGGCCGGGGGGCCCTGTGCCGGGTCGCCGGGGACGGTGACGTCCGGTCCCTCGTCGATCGGGGGCCGGCCCGCCTCGCGGTCGGCGCGGTCGTCGCGCGCCTCCTGCTGCGCGGCGTGCCGCGCGGCCTCGACGGCCTGGTGTTCGGTGTTGACGTACCCGTGGTGGTGGACGCCGCCGGGCACCTGCGCGTGCGGGACGCCGTGCTCGTGCCGCCCGTCGTGCGGGCCCTTCTCGATGATCTCCACGTGGGTCGCGTCGGCGGGCATGTCGAGCACCCAGCCGGGGCGGATCAGGCTGGCCATGGTGAGACGCGTGCCGTCGGGCTGCAGCTTGCCCTTGTTGAGGGAGTAGATCTCGCGGTAGCGCCGGCCGTCGCCCAGGCACTTCTCGGCGATCTCCCAGAGGCTCTCGTGGTGCCGTCCGGCCGGCGGGCGTACGCGGTAGATCTTCCGGACGGCGTTCTTCTCCATCAGCGTCGGGTTGTCCGCGTTCTGGCCCTGGCCCTGGTCCTGGTCGGACGCGGGCTCGGCCGCGCGCGGAGGCTCGCGGTGCTGGGGAGGGTTCACGTGCTGCTGGATGTGCGTCGCACGGACGCCGGTGATCACCGGCATGACCGCCGTGGTCGCGGTGAACAGCAGCAGCGCCGCGACGACCAGCCGGTGCGCGAGCGCCTGCGGACCGCCGGCGAGCGGGACACGGGCCGGTACGCCGACGCCGCGGATCCCGGCGTACGCCTCGACCAGCACGCACGCGGTCAGCTGGATCCAGGCGAGCCACACGACGATGACCAGCACGTGCATGAGCGCGGTCGCGTCGAGCCGCTGGGTGAGCGTCTCGGTCGAGGGCAGCTTGTGCGGGATCGGCGAGCCGAAGAAGGTCAGCAAGGCGAAGGGGACCCCGAGCAGCAGCGCCGCGAGCGCGGCCATCGCGAGGACGCCGGCGAGGACGTCGCCGGCGCTCCGCCCCCGGTCGATGCGTACCGGGGGCCGCTGGATGGAGCTCATCGGACGCGCGGCGTCAGGACTCCGGCCCGCCGGCCGGGGAGAGGACGCCGCTCCCTCCTCGGAATCTCGGGGACGGCCGAAGGCGCGTCCAGCGCCGGACGCCCGGCGCCGGCCGGCCGTCCTTCGGAGACATGCCACGTCAGCAGGCGGGCGGTGGTCTCGCCCAGGTGGGGAACGATCGGCTCTGCGTGGCATGCCGCCGGCCGCCCCGGCAGCACACGCGTCGGGTGAAGGGTGGACGGGTCGTACGCCGCGCCGGAGGCCTCCGCGAGCGCCGTCGAGACGCACGCCCCCAGGCCACGGGCACCGCCGTCGTCGCAGGCCGGGGCGGTGAGGAAACGAGCCAGCGTCCGGCGGCCCGGAGCGGCGACCGGCCGGTCCGCCGCCGGAGCCGGGATCAGGTGCCCGCCGCGTACGGCGGGAAGGCCGCCCTCGGACGGGCGGTGGCCGCGCGGGACGGCCGGCCGAACCGCGAACCTCAACCTGATCACTCCTTGTGCGTAGGACCGGATGGCGAGCCCCGCCGGGGGGGGCCGGGAGCTCAGATCCCCTCCTGTGGATGGGCCGATGCCGCTGAGGACATTGTCATGTCCGAGAAGCCGAAAGCGCTAAGCAGTTGGAACTTCACCCGGATCTGGACGATGACCCGCGCGACCTCCCCGCCGGAGGTGTCGCACTGGATCGGGCCCGTCACCTCGGGATACTTCCTCGCGAGCAGCCGCGCGCGGCGGCACGGGGCGTCGGTGGCCAGAATGCGCGCCCGGCCCGTACGGCGGAGGTAGGCGACGTCGATGTCGTCCGCGGCGGCGCGGGCGGCCTGCTCGGCGATGTCGGCGGCGCGCTGGCGGGCGTGGATGGTCAGGCCGCCGTCGACGAGGAGCCCGGCCAGGACGAGCACGAACACGGCGAAGATCGTCGTGAACAGCGCGACCGTGCCCCGGTCGTCCCGCCGCCGTCTCACTCGATCCTCCGGAACGTGTCGATCGGCGCCGTCGCGGTGCCGGTCATCGTGCGGGAGGGGCTGAACCCGATGAACGAAAGGCCGGTCAGGTCGATGTCGCAGTGGACCGCCACCGAGACCTGCCCGCCCTGGCGCCACTGGGAGAAGTCGACCGTGGTGCCCGGCAGCCGGCGGCACCACTTGCGGCCGCTCAGCGTCTGCTCCGCGGCGTCGGCCGCGGCCTTGTTCGCCCCCGCGGTGCTGCGGGCGAGGGAGGCGGCCCGCGCGGCGTCACGGGCGGCGCCGTCGACCTGGCTCTGCGCCTCGACCACCCGACCCAGCCCGACCATGACCATCATGAAGGCCACGAGAACGGGCGTCAGCAGCGCCAGCTCCAGCGCCATCGTCCCCGCGTCGCGTCTCTTGGCTATTCGCATTGGTCGAGACCGTTGTCGGGCCGGTAGCACTCGACCGGGCCGCTCGAGTGCTCGCTGACGCGGAACCGGAAGAACGGCACGACGGGCACGGCGTATCCGCCGACGGTGACTCCGCGCACGTGCTGCCCCACGTTCTCCTCCGGGACCGCGTCCACCTTCGTCAGCAGCTGCGGGCCGATCTTGTTGACGTAGTCGATCCCCTCCGACTTCGCCGCCGACCGCCAGTCGCCCGTGCGCTGTTCACGGGCGACCCGCGCGGCCGCCTGCGCGGCGGCGAGCGCGACGTGCCGGGCGTTGAACACGAGGGCGAACTGGACGACGAACAGAATGACGAGAAGCAGAACCGGCGTCAGCAGGGCGAGTTCGAGCGTGTTCGCACCCCGATCGCGCCGCCCTCGGGTCGACGCGCGGCCGGTCGTACGCACCCGGTACTTACCGCCCCCGTGCTTGCCGCGCATTCTTGTCACATCAAATCCTACGAATTAGCTTGAAAAGCTGTCAACCATTTACCGATGGCCGCGACCGGCCGCATATCGGCGTTCGCCCTTTCCCGGATAGACGGCGCGCCCCGGCCACTCGTCAGTTACCGGGGCCGTTGTCCACGTTGATCTTGTTCGCCGCGGCCGTGACGCGCCGGTAGATGACCCAGCCCACGGTGATGGCGATGAGGGCGAGGATTCCGGTGATGATCGCCCACTCGATCGCGGACGCGCCACGGGTCCGGTCCGTCTCCTGACGCAACCGGTGAATTCGCATTTCAACGTGTGACCGGATGTAGGCCACGACGGGGTCGTTCATCGGATTCAGCCACTGCATGAAGCACCTCGCAGTCGGGGGAAAAGAACGGACGGGAAACGAGTTATGAAGCGACCACGCGCATCACCGCCGGATAGGCGAGGAACACCAGGAAACCGGCGCACAGCAGGAGCTGGGCGACGAGCATGGACTGAGAGCGTTCACCGGCCTTTCCTTCGATGTCGGCGAGTTGCCTGCTGCGCATGCTGGCCGCGCGGGCGGAGAGTGACTGCCGCACCTTCGCGCCGTCGTCGGCCACCAGCGCGAGGGCGGCGGACAGGTCGCGAAGTTCGTCGACGTTGACGTCGTCGCCGAGGCGGCCCAGCGCCTGCCAGGGCGTGATCCCGGTGATCCGGGCGTTCGCCAGGGCGTCGCGGATGCGGCGCACGGCCCAGCCGTCGCCGACGTTCGCCGCGGTCATCAGCGCCTCCGGTACGCCACGGCCGCCGGCGAGGTTCATCGCGACCAGGTCGAGGAAGGCGCTGACCGCGTGCCGGAAGTCGCGCCGCCGGGAGGCCGCCTCCTGGCGGAGCTGCATGTCCGGCAGCAGGAAGAAGATCAGCGCGAAGAAGAGGCCGAGCCACACCGGCACGGCGACCACGACGTGCAGCCCCAGCACGGCGAAGTAGGCGACGAGGATCGGGATGAACACGATCGCCCCGATCGCGAGCAGGAACTTCGTCGCCAGGAAGTTCTCGAACGATCGGTCCAGCAGCGTCAGGTCCGCGCGTACGGACCGCTGCTGCCAGCCACGCGACTCGTAGAAGGCGGCCAGCGACCGGCCGAACCGCGCCCGCAGCCCGGTGACCCGCTCGGCCGTGGCCGCGGCGCGCCCGGTCGGCTCGGCCTCCCCGCGCCGGCGCGCCGCGTCGAAGGCGGCGAGCCGCGCCGACAGGCCCGGACGCGGCGGGAACAGCGCCCGGAACAGCAGGTACGCGCCGAGTCCGAAGAAGGCGCCGGCCAGCAGGGCGACGGTCATCGGGTGCCTCCTCGCGGTCCGGGCACGGTGGGACTGCCGTTCGCGGGCGTCTGCCCCTGCCAGCGCGCGACGGTCTCGGGGACCTCGCCCGGCACTCCCGGCTTGTCCGGCGCCTCTGGCTTGTCGGAGTCGGCCGAGGCCAGGAACCGCTGCGGCGTCTCGTACTTGGCCAGGCGCCGCAGCCAGATGAACCCGACCGCGAACAGGCCGACCACGACCGCCAGGACGAGCTGCCCGGTGAGCGAGTCGTACATCGCGACGTACGTGCGGTTGACGACGGCGAGCAGCAGCGCGGTGCCGACCGAGACGCCGACGACGATCTGGACGCTGCGGCGGGTCGTCCGGCGGTTCGCCTCGACCCGGCGGCGCATGTCGAGCTCGGCGCGCGCGGAGTCGGCCAGCGCGCCCAGCATGTCGCGCAGGCCGGGGCCGCGCAGCCGCGCGTTGAGGATCAGCGCGGCGACGACGAGGTCCGCGGACGCGTCGTCGAGGTCGTCGCCGAACATCCGCAGGCCGTCCGCGAGCGGCACCCGCGTGTGCAGCCGGTCGACGAGGGCCTGCACCTTCGGGCGCAGCACCGGCGCCACGGCCCGCAGCGACGACGGGATGGCCTGTTCGAGGCCGACCGCGCCCGCGATGGTGTCGCGCAGCGACTCGGTCCACGCGGCGAGCGCCTCCAGGCGCGCCATCGAGCGGCGTTCTTCGGCCGCGCCGCCGCCGATGCTGTTCCACCCGAGCACGAGCAGCGCCGCGCCGACGCCGGCGACCGGCCACCGGGTGATGATGAGCACGACGACGCCCACGACGACCGCCAGCGCCGTACGGGTCGTCAGGGTGCGGATGATCTCCTCGCGGCTGCGCGCCGACGGCCGGCCGGGCCGCGGGCGCACGCCGCGGATCGCGACGATGAGCAGCAGCACGCCGCCACCGGTCAGCGCGCCCGCGACGAGCGCGAGCGCGAGGCCCCCCGAGAACGCCCCTGTCACCAGACCGCTCCGTGGGACGGGTCGTAGCCGTACGGCACGAGCTCCTGGACGCAGGCGATCGGCGCGGCCGGCCGGGCGCTCCCGTCCTGGCCGGGTTCGAAGATCTCGCTGGACAGCACCCGGCCGTCGCAGCCCGTCACCTCGCGGATGCTGGAGACGAACCGGCGCAGCCGCCCGCCGTGCGCGTAGTCGTTGCGCTTCTCGATGAACACGACGAAGTCGATGGCCCCCGCGATGAGCATGTGCGTCGCCTCGATCGGCAACCGCTCGTCGGACTGCAGGGCGTACGTCGCGATGCGGTTGAACACCTCCCAGGAGGAGTTCGCGTGGATCGTCGACAGCGAGCCGTCGTTGCCCTGGGTCATCGCGTTGAGCATGGTCACGATCTCGTCGCCGAGCACCTCACCGACGATCACGCGGGAGGGGTTCATGCGCAGCGACCGGCGGACGAGCTCGGCCATCGTGATCGTGCCCTGGCCCTCGGAGTTGGGCAGCCGCTCCTCCAGCGCGACGACGTTGGGGTGCAGCTCGGAGAACTGGTCGAGGCCCAGCTCCAGGGCGCGTTCCACGGTGATGAGCCGCTCGGCGGTCGGGATCTCGTTGGCGATCGCCCGTAGCAGCGTCGTCTTTCCGGCGTTGGTCGCCCCGGCGATCATGATGTTCTTGCGGGCGGCCACCGCGGCGCGCAGGAACAGGCCGATCTCCGTGCTGATCGTGCCGTTGCCGACCAGGTCGGCGAGGAAGACCTTGCCGAGCCGGGCGCGGCGGATCGACAGCGCGGGCCGTACGGTGACGTCCATGACCGCCGACAGCCGGGAACCGTCGGGCAACCGCAGGTCGAGCTGGGGGTTGGCGGAGTCGAACGGCCGGCTGGACAGACCGCTGTAGGCCGCGAGGATCTGGATGAGCTCGACGAGCTCCTCATCGGACTCGGCGACCGGCTCGGCCATCACCTCACGGCCGTCGGCGTACCCGATGAAGACCCGGTCGCAGCCGTTGACGTCGATGTTCTCGATCTCGGGGTCCTCGAGGAGGGGCTGGAGGCGGCCGACGCCGAACAGCGCGGCGTGCACGCCCGCGGCGAGCTGCTCCTCCTCTTCGGCGTTCGGCGGACGCCGGCCCGCCGCGATCTCCGCACGCGCGAACTCCTCCAGCACCTGCCCGATGAGAGCGCGCGCGAACTGGCGTTCGTCCTCGGGGTTCATCGGGGCGACGCCGTTCGCGGCGTCGAGCCGGCGCTGGTCGGCGAGCCGGGACCCGACGTCCTGGCGAAGGCGCTTAACGAGGCTGTGGTCCACTTGCCACTCCCTGCGTTTCGCGATCATCCCCCGATGTGGGCGCGACCCGCGTCGCGAGTCCACCCGCGAGCTGCCGCGCCGAACGGATCAGCAGTGAACGGTCGAGCCGCCCGCCCCACTGGCCCCTCAGCATTTCAGCACCCTTGGGATCCATCGCGAAACCCCCGAGGACGGCAGCGGGCAGTTTCGCGTTCGAAATGATCCGGCTGACCTCCGCTATGGCGGTGCGGTATTCGCTCGGATCGGCGACGACCACGATGCCGATCGGCGGCGCGGAATGCCCACCGAGGTCATTGGACAATGAGCCGATGCGTTCACGCAGGTGAGCGACCTGTTCGAGAGTCGCCCGCGTGAACAGCACGATCATTGACGCCTCACGCAGCAGGTCCGTCAAGGCCGATCCGGGACCCAGACGGCCACAATCGGCCACCACGTCGGCGCCCGGCAGATTGGCGAAGGCCCGGCCCAGGGGACTCCACAGCCAGGTCAGTCCCTGCGCCTGCTCGGCGCGGGTCAGCCCGACCAGGACGTCCAGCCCGCCTTCGAGCCGCTGCGTGTGCTCCCAGACCTGCTCGGCCCGCAGCCCGCGCCGCGCGGTCGCGGCGAGGCTGAGCATGCCGCGCGCCGGGTTGAGCATGCCGCCGCCGTCGGCGGGCAGGCGGTACACCAGGTCGCCGCCGGCCTGGTCGCACTCGGCGAGCAGTACGGGACGGGGCCAGACGGCCCCCAGCGCGATCGCCGCGGTCGTGACGCCCGGCGCCCCCTTGTCCGCCGCGAGGACGACGAGCCCCATCAGGGGGTGCCCGTCGATCGGTCGCGCGGCGACGCGGGCGGGTTTCCGGGCGACTCGTTCGCGGACGGCTGCGTGCTCGGCTGCTTGGGCGTCGTCTGCCTCGGCGCCGTCTGCGGGGCCTTCTCCCCCGCAGGCAGCAGCGCCACCGCGACGGCGCCGGCCGAGGAGGCCTGGGTCACCTCGGGCGCCTGGTCGACCGGGACGGTCACCGAGACTGAGATCTGGTCGGCCTGGATGTCGTTCTGGCCGGGCTGCACCACGTCGTACACCGTGGCGGCCGGGGCGAGCACGGTGCCGCTCTGCGTGCCGCTCTGGCCGCCCTGGGAGGAGACGGCGTACAGCGCGACGCGGTCGCCCGGCTGGAGGCCGCCCGCGGGCAGTTGGCCCGGCTTGAGCGCGAGACCCACCACGACGGAGCCCTTGGTGACCGACGAGCCGGTGCTGATCATGCCGTTGGTGAGCAGCGCGCCCTTCACGAGGGTCACCGTCGCGAAGGTCTGCGTCACCTTGGCCCGGTCGCCCCACGGGATGTAGTCCAGGCCGCCGGTGGACGAGACCTGCACCTCCCGCAGCGCCGACGCCGGGATCCGCTGACCCGCCGCGACCGGCTGGGCGATGCTGATCACCGGAACGCGCTGACCGCTCACCATCACGAGGTACGCGCTGATCAGCGCGCCGCCGACGATGAGCAGCACGGCCAGCGCGGCCATGGCCGGCTTGCGCTCCCGCCGGGGAACGGGGATGCGCTGACCGGTGGCCGTCCCGAGCGAGGGACGTCCGTCGGTCTTGCGATCACTGCTCGTGGTCACAGGCTCTCCGCCAATTTCGGCTGATTTGGGCTGATTGCGTTCGACGGGGACGCGGCGAACCATCGTTCCGCCCATAACGCCGCGCGTCAATGTGGCGACGACAGATTGTTTGCGCAGCGAGTCCCGTGAGTTGTCAAGTGATCAAGGAACGACTCACGGGGAGCCGCTGTCTCCCGCCCGGCCTCCTCTCTATCCTGGTCCCGCACGCTGGGGATGTGGAGGGGTGAATGCGAATCTCGCTCACGGCGCTGACCGATCAAGGTCCCCGTGACGTAGTGGTCAACGGCGATTCCGATATGACGGTCGGAACCGTTGCGCGGTCACTTATTGCCACATTGAACGCCGACACCGCCAAGGAACCGCTGGCGGAAGTCGTCCGCCTCCCGAGCGCCCGTTGGGTGGACGATCCACCGCACCCGCTCTGGGCCGGCGGGCGGATGCTCGACCCCGCGGCCCCGGCGAGCCGGTTCCTCCGCGACGGCACCCTCGTGGCCGTGCATCCCGGCGCCGCGCCCGCCACGGTGCTCGGCGAGCCGACCGGCATCGCCGAGATCCGCGTCAGCGGCGGCCCGGCGGCCGGCCCCGTGCACCGCCTAGGCATCGGCCAGACCACCATCGGCACCTCCCCCGACGTGGACGTACGCCTCGCCGACCCCTCCATCCCCCCGCACGCGCTCACGGTCACGGTCGAGTCCCGCCGCGTCACCGTGTCCGGTTCGGGCGTCCTCGACCAGGTGCCTCTCGAGGGCACGGTGGAGTGGCCGCCCGGCGGCGTGCTCTCGATCGGCACGACCGTCCTGACGCTGGCCCTCACCGCCGCTCCGGACGCCCACCTGTCGCCGCTCGACGACGGCGGGCTGGCCTACAACCGGCCGCCGCGCATCCGCCCGCAGTCCGGGCCGCGCCGCATCGAGGTGCCGCAGGAGCCGGAGAAGGGACACCGCGAGCGCCTGCGGCTGCTGGGCTCGCTGCTGTTCGCGGCGACCGGCGTCGGCATGGTCGTCTTCACCGGGCAGTGGTACTGGGCGCTGATGGCCCTGGCGTACCCGGTCATCCAGGTCGGCGAGTGGCTCGCCGACCGGCTCTATGGCCGCAAGTCGTACAAGAAGGCGCTGAAGGAGTACCGCGCGAAGAAGGCGGAGTTCGAAGGCGCGCTGGAGAGCATGCGCCGCGCCGACCAGGCCGAATGGCGCGCGCTCGCCCCCGACCCGGCCGAGGTCCTGCTCACCGCGACCGGCCCGCGCCGCCGCCTGTGGGAGCGCCGCGTCGGCGACCCGGACACGCTCCACCTCCGCATCGGCCTGGCCGACCTTCCCGCCCGCATCGAGCTGCGCCCCGGCCGGGGCGGCGGCGACGAGCCGGCCATGCCACCGGCGCCGGTCGCCCACGCCGTACCCGTCCCCCTGCCGCTCTCCGAACTGGGCGTGATCGGCCTGTCGGGCGCCCGCGACCGCTCCCGAGCGCTGGCCCGCTGGCTGGTCGCCCAGGCGGCGGCCCTGCACAGCCCCCGCGACCTCGCCATCGTCGTACTGTCGGCGGACCCGTCCGCCGCGTCCCACTGGAACTGGGTGCGCTGGCTGCCCCACTGCGCCCCGCGCGAGGGCGAGGACTGCGTCGCCCTGATCGGCGCCGACCCGGACACGGTGGCCCGGCGCGTGACCGAGCTGGCCATCCGCATCACCGAACGCCGCCGTACGGCCGAGCCCACGTCGGCCTTCGGCATCGGCGGCGCGCCGGCCGAGGGCCCGTACAACATCCTGCTGGTCCTGGACGGCGCCCGCCAGCTGCGCCGGGTGCCGGGCATGCCCCAGGTGCTGAGCGGCGGCCCGTCCGTCGGCCTGCACGCCATCTGCATCGACGACGACGAACGCCTGCTGCCGGAGGAGTGCACGGCCGTCGCGGTGTGGGACTGGGACCGCCCGACACACGTACGCCTGCACGGCAACGGCCTGGACTCGGTGGGCGCGGTGCTGGCCGACCAGGTGACCCCGGCGTGGTGCGACCGCCTGGCCCGCGCCATGGCGCCGGTACGGGACGTGTCGCGCGACGACACGGAGGCGATGATCCCGTCGTCGGCGCGGCTGCTGGAGCTCTTGCACATGCCGACACCGTCGGCGGCCCAGATCCAGGCGACGTGGCAGTCCGGCGGCCGTACGACGGTGG
Organism: Actinoallomurus iriomotensis; assembly: GCF_030269445.1. GTDB lineage: Bacteria > Actinomycetota > Actinomycetes > Streptosporangiales > Streptosporangiaceae > Actinoallomurus > Actinoallomurus iriomotensis. Next base: position 283,078 of record NZ_BSTJ01000006.1, on the reverse strand, counting down.
TGCCGATCGGGGTCTCCTCTGACGGGGTGTTCTCGGTCGACCTGAGTTTGGACGGCCCACACGGGTTGATCGCGGGCACGACGGGCGCCGGCAAGTCGGAGCTCCTGCAGACGATGATCGCCTCCCTGGCGGTCGCGAACCGCCCGGACGAGATGACGTTCGTCCTGATCGACTACAAGGGCGGCGCCGCCTTCGCGGATTGCGCTTCTTTGCCCCATGTGGTCGGCATGGTTACGGACCTCGACGGCCACCTGACGGAGCGGGCGCTGGAGTCCTTGGGAGCCGAGCTGCGGCGGCGGGAGGAGTTGCTGCTGCACGCGGGCGCGAAGGACATCGAGGACTACTGCGAGTTGTACGACGCGGGCGACCGGCGTGCGTCCACCCGTATGCCGCGGTTGGTCCTGGTGATCGACGAATTCGCGGCGATGGTGGGTGAGCTGCCGGACTTCGTGGAGGGCCTGGTCGACATCGGCCGCCGCGGCCGATCGCTGGGAGTCCACCTGCTCCTGGCCACTCAACGACCCGCGGGTGTGGTGACCGGCGACATCCGGGCCAACACGAACCTGCGCATCGCGCTGCGCGTGACCGATCCGGACGAGTCGACGGACGTGCTCGACGACCCGGCGGCCGCCCGGATCTCCAAGTCGTCGCCGGGCCGGTGCTACGTGAGGTCGGGTGTGGGCTCGCCGGTGATGGTTCAGGCAGCGCGTATCGGCGGTCGCCGTCCGGGGAGCACGTCATCGTCGGTCCCGGCACGGGTGACGCCTCTGCCGTGGCCCCGCCTAGGCCGTCCGCTACCGGTCGACGTGCCGACCGACGAGTCGACCATGGTGACGGACCTGAAAGTCCTGGTCGAGGCGATCAGCGAGGCGTGTGACCGCGCGGGCATCGAGGAGCAGCCGGCACCGTGGCTGCCACCACTGCCGTCGGTCGTGACTCTGGACGACCTGCCGGCGGTGTTCGCCGATTCTGACGACGTGCCGCCGCTAGCCTTCGGGTTGACCGACCTGCCGTCGTCCCAGTCCCGTTCAGCCCTGACGCTGGACCTGGTGCACGGCGGCCACCTGTACGTGGCCGGCTCGGCTCGGTCAGGCCGCTCGACGGTCCTGCGAACGCTGGCCGGTTCGTTGGCATCGACATGCTCGCCATCCGACGTACACCTGTACGCGATCGACTGCGGCGCGAACGCTCTCTTGCCTTTGGTGGCGCTCCCTCACTGCGGCGCCGTAGTGGGCCGCGATCAGATCGAACGAATGGAGCGGTTGCTGGCCCGGCTGCACGCGGAGGTATCCCGGCGGCAGCAGCTACTCGCGGCGACGGGCTTCGCCTCACTGGCGGAGCAGCGAGCCGCCGTCGCCCCATCGGACCGTCTGCCGTGGATGATCCTGATGCTGGACCGCTGGGAGGGCTTCGTCGCCGCCTTTGAAAACTACGACTACGGGCGTTTGATCGAGACAGTGCTCCGTTTGCTGCGCGAGGGTCAGGCAGTGGGCCTGAGGGCCGTCTTCACCGGAGACCGCTCTGGCATGAGCGGCCAAGTGTCCACTGTATTCGACGACCGCCTTGTCCTCCGAATGTCTGACCCGAACGACTACAACTACGCCGGCATCAACGAGCGTCACGTGCCCTCGGACATGCCCCTAGGTCGAGTGATCGAGGCCATCGGCGTGGGCGGCCCGTCCCTACGTGAGTCGCAGATCGCTTTGCTGGAAGCGAATATGTCGGGCACGGCTCAAGTGGCGGCACTGCAAAAGCTCGGACGTGAAGCAGAAAGTTCCTACGGCCGTTCAGCACGCGCGCTACGGCCTTTGCACGTTGACGAACTGCCTGTCCGCATCACGTACTCTGAGGCGCGTGCGCTAGACCCTGATTTCAAGATCCCCTCCCCGTTGTGGGTTCTGATCGGCGCTGGAGGAGACGAGCTTGGACCCATTGGGGCCGATCTATTGACCGAAGGTCCCAGCTTTACCATCGCGGGGCCACCGCGCTCGGGCCGCTCGACGGTCCTTATGACCATGGTGAAGTCACTCCTGGATGCCGAGGTCGGCGGAGAAATCATCCCCGTCGTTCTCGTGTGCCCTCGCCGATCGCCACTGCAGGGACTCAAAGGCGAGCCAAACGTGCTCTGCGTACTCGACAGCGATGGCGACCGCGATGCGATCGAGAACGCCGTCGAACAGGCACAGCGGTATGTGATAGTGATCGACGATGCAGAGCTAATCGACGGAGGTCGCCTCGATGACCCGCTCGTCGATCAACTACGGGAGGCCCGCGACGCTGAATGCGGGATCATTATCGCGGGCCGAACGGACGACCTCTCGCGCGGCTACAGCGGGTTTATTGCCGAGGCCAGGAAGTCTCGAGCAGGTGTGCTACTCGACGTTCAATCACCGGACGATGGCGACATATTCGGCCTTCGTCTGCCTCGTAACAGCGGGGCGGCCGGACCGCCCGGCCGAGGCCTGTATGTGAGCCGAGGCGCACATCTACCCATTCAAACAGCAATAACCTAATCCCCGGCTGGTTGATCAGCCCGCGGTTGACGGAAACCAATCTTTGACGTCCCGATAGTTCTCGGAAATCTGGTTTACATACTGCTCCAACGTCATCCTGGTCGGCTTCATCGGGCGGCCATCCTGGGAGTGCATAACCACACTTATCGCGGCATTTCTGTTCTCTTTGTACCAGTCTTCAAAGCCGTCATCCGAAGAAACTACACCCCCAGTAAGCCATGGCTCTCTGGTAGAAGGGCTCAACTTCCCTGCCGCGATAAGCCCTTGCACGATCAACGGAGGCAGGTCGAAGTTCGCCTTGATTCCGTCCTGTTCGGCGCCCAGGCGGGCATTTTGCTCGTTACCCTCCGAAGGGCCATCCATGTATATGTCTGAGATGGTAAATGCTTTTCCGGCAAGCTTTGTCGCCTTATCTATCCCATAGCCTCCGGGGAGCATCCCGATCACCGAACTTACAGTCTGCTTCGCACTCTTCTGTTCAGCCGCAAGTACATCATCTTCATGTCCTCTAGCTATCTTCTCCATAGCATCCACCGAATGCAGTACCGCAAACAACTCCGCCGCATCCGCAGGATAATCCGTAGCGGAACCATTTCCCGCCTGGGTCTGCATGACGCCGGCCGTCACCAAGCCTTTAATTCGCCCCTTCATCCAGCCGAAGTCTTGGGGGCTTTGACGCAAGGCCTCATCGAGAAAGTCCTGGACATCATCGTGGTTCATCGTGACTGCATACGGAAGACCGTCGTCTCCATGCCGCAGCCCAAGAGTCGTGTCTTTACTGGAAGCCGAATGGGCAAAATCCGGCAAATAGGAACCTGCGATTTGAGTGAGACTGTGACGCAGCCCGAACGGCAGCGACAAAACATCTTGCATAGTCTTATTTTTTAGCCTGCCAATATGGTAGGCCTTAACCTCACTGACTATATTCACCAACGCTTGTGCGGCCTCTTTAGCACCCTCAGTGGTACCGCGCGGGAACGTAACTCCGGACCGGAGCACTGCGCCAGCCGAACCGGAAGCATCATAACCCTGACCATAATTGCCGGGAATGATCCAATCACCGTGAACCAGGACGTGAACATTTCCCTTATCCTGAAGAGCCCAACGCGACGCATCACTATTCTCCGACGTGCGGTCGAGGACAGGAATCGTCGGGTCGAATTTCTTCAAAGCAGCTTGAGCACTCTTGTTAAGGTCCGATTCGCCAGGCGCCCACTGAATCCCGAGGTCCCTATACCATGCCGTTCTCGGATCTTTCGGTAGATAGGGATGCCGCTGGTGCCACTGAAGCATCGATGCAGTCATGGCGGACAGAAAATGTGGATCCCAATTCTTGCCGTTTGGACCATACTTGAACAGCATTCCGACCGACCATTTATCGGAAGCTTTTACGAAGACCTTTTCCCGGTCACCGCCTAGCAAATTCTCCGGCTTGCTCGTCGGAGTCTGCCGGTAGTTGCTAGCAGCCGCGAGCGAGGAGGCGACGTCCTTCAATATTCGTTCTGACTCGGCACTGAGTACCGTCGGCTTGTCCGTCGACTTACCGTCCGCGTCCTGATTGTGAAGAACACGAGCGAGCTTCGCAGCGGCGTCGCTGTCCAAACTGTTCCACAGGGTGGCAAGATAAGCCTTGTCGTGTAGGTGCGCATGCATGTCACGTGCGACTGCAAGCAAGCGCTGCCTTGAGGCTGCCTTGTCTTTATTGCCCAACGCCAACGCCGACTTTAGGTCTGCGGCATCCTTACGCGCAGCAACTCCGCTCTGCGAACTCGCCTGCCAGTCGAGTTGAGGCCAGAAGCTCCTGCCAAAAAACGCACCACTGCCTTCTTTTTGAGCGAGCTCACGTGTCTGTCGGGCGCGTTGCGACATATCCCCGGCGTCTTTATGAGCCGCCGCGACCAGGCCCTCAATGGCTCCCGAGCCCGCGAGATGCCCCCCTTGACCACTCAGTATCTGACTAATCTGCCGCAGCGCAGGACCCAAGGTGTCGTCGAGGCTGGCCAACTGCCGGGCCAATCGATCGACGGCGATTGGATCGAACCGGACCATGTCCCCCATGACTCCACTTTCGTCCGTACTACAAGATGAGTTTTTCCATTAACGTTCTATGCTTTACATAGCACCGTGCGTCTTAGCTGCTTTTTGTAGGATCTGGTTGCGTAGTCGCTCCGCATCCTGGAGTAGTGCCTCGATTTTCTGTCGACGCGCGTCCCACCCCTGACTCCAGATGTCCGCAGCCCTGCCGTCCCACGTCTTACTTCCCATCTGCCCTCGAACGCCGCCGAGGGCAGATCTAACCGACTCGGCGAGCCCGGATATAGGCGCAAGAGCCGCAGCTACGTCGTCATAGTTTGTATGAGCCACATTAACCACACCTGTCACCCAGATACGCCGAGCGCCACGATCCTCCGGCACCCGGGGTCTGAGATATAGACTTGGGTCGCTATCACGAGTAGAACATCAGCGTCGGCGATCGAACCAGAACTTGGGCTCGGATTGAAAGCGTGAGAGCATGTGACTCCACCTCGAGCGACCATTTCTGTTCGTCCATCGACCGAAAGATGGAACACGCTACCGTCGGTCATGCCCACCCAGGCGCTGTTTCCCGCACCGGGCGAGAGTGATGCTATCCCACCGTTCGCCTGTACATGATACGTGGAGACGACTTTCCCAGCGGCGTTCAATCGGACAACGCGGTCTTTCCTATTATCGGCATACGAGTCGTTTCCGTCAGGAGAGAGTATGGAGTAGTCGAACCCGGCTGGCGGCCTCTTAATACTCATCTTTGAAAATGAAGCTTTCTCGCCCAGGATGCTTACGCGGTAAGCGGAGCCACCCAGCTCGAGTATCGGCACACCCGCCTTGCCCTTGGAGAGGTGCGGCGAGCCCGTCCCGTCGACCTTTGGGATCGTTCCCAGATTGATGGCGTGACCGGCGGCTGTGACGCGTGCCAAAACGCCAGCATCGTTGATGACAAGTGCCGATCCATCTGAGTTCAAGAGGGCGGTCATTGCCCCAGCGAACACAGTCCCGTCAGGAAAAGTTGCTCCATGTTGCAGGAGGAAGCTTTTCACCTGGCCAGTCGCTGTTACTTCACTGAAGATTCTGTCATCCTTGTGACTGACGACGATGAGGCCTCCGCCTGGAGATGGCAGCAGTTCCTTGATTTCCGACAGACGTGATCTCTTATCCAGATCTGGATCTCCTGGCCGGCCAGCCTCAGTGACGAGCGCTAGCTGGCCCGGCGATGCGGATACCGTAGTGGTAGGCGCTGGAGTTTTAGGTGTAGCGGGGGCGCGAGTCCCTCCCCTGGTGCAGCCACCGACAAAGGAGGCCAGCACCACCACGGCGAATACAGCCGAACCTGAGATTTTCACTAATGCTACCCGCCAACTCAATAGGTACCAGGAACGCAGCTAGTACCCGCATCGGGTTACCCCTGATCGAATATCGCTTAGGGCCCCAGCGGGGCACGCCGGGGCCCTAGCGGAAGGCAACGTTATTTGCCGACGTTTCGGAAACCCTCGGCCCGGTTGCTGATGTCTTTATGCGCATCCTGAAATGCGGTCACCATCTTGTCGAACGAAGGCTTGGCCTGTGACCACGCCTCGCGGAACCGGTTTGCACCCGGCCCCTGCCAGATGTTCTGGCTGCCCTGCGTGTTCGAGTTGAGGTCTCGGATAATCTGGTCGAGTTCTTGTCCATGCTTCTGGAACAGACTAGCGAGCCGCTTCATACCCTCGGGATCGCCACCATAGATGCTCATACGCTTCATTCCTCCCGTAGTGGTTTTTGCACCGGCCGTATAACACTTTTAGGCTCTTACCTAATACTGCTTCGCACTATCGCAAGCGGCAGCGACTACGCTTGTCTCGCCGCCATCGGTGTCTACCTGCGGCCAAGTGTCGTTCTGACTGCAGGCCAATGACACGTCACCCGACGCAATGATTCGCCAGGCACCTACCTTCCGCGTCTTCTTGTCTGCGCCAGCAGCAACGGCTCATCTCCGGCAATCGGTAGCCTCCCCGCACGAAGCCTGAAGTCGACACTGTCGCTCCTGCACCCCCGGCGCGCCGTCCCTCGTCGACCAGACGCCGTAGATTGGTGACCAGCGCGACGCAAAGGGCGAGTATATCGGACGCTTGCCTTCGCTTTCTAGATTGTTCGGGTAATTCGGTGATCGACTGGCCACGTCCGGTCTTCCGCATCCTGACCAGCAGAAATCCCGACTTACTGCGCACCTGACCTATTGAAACTACGAGATGGACGACCAAGTGCGCCTTGCGCGGCCACGGGTGATCGCGACGTTCGAACGCTGGCCGGTTCGGGGTGCAGGTGAAGCTCTAGCTAGTAGCGGCCGCCGACAGAACGGAGCCACCTTCGCCGATAAGAACACATATGCGCAGGATGGCGTTGCCCTCTGCGCCGACGGCCGTATCTGGCAGCGTCGCGCTCGATGTCTACTATTCGAAGTTTGTCCGGGGATGGGCGTTCGCCGCACAGGCTACTCATCGGACGGGGGTTGGAGCAGCCCGACGATGTAGCCGATGACGGAGACTTGGTGGTCTCCTGAGGCGAGCACGCTCCCCCACTTCGAGTGGAAGAACCAGGTTCCGGCGTTAGCCCTTACCCAGTAGACGTCCGTGCTAATGGGCATCGATGGGTGAAACGCCCGGAGGTATGGGCGCTGGTCGGCGTCGGTGCGGAGTTGGACGGGGTGCCGCACTTGGTGATGCCCGTCGCCAGTGCGCGGAGGCGTTCGGCCGGCTCATCGTCCGGTTTGGCGGTCACCGGCCGACCTCGAACCAGACTTCGTTGCGGCACTTCTCGCGTCGTAGGCCCCAGCGGAAGGCCAGCAGGTCCAGCATCTTGATTCCTCGGCCGCTTTCCGCCGATGGGCCTGGCGGGCAGAGGCAGGCGTCCGCTGGGAGCCGTCGTCGCGGATGGTGACGCGCGCCCAGTCATCAGCGTGCTCGGCGGTCAGCGCGAACCACCTTCCGGCAGCGCGGAGTCGGTATGCCGGATGGCGTTGGTGGCGGTCTCGCTCGCAAGAAGCACTGCGTCGTCGATGCAGGAATGGTGTCCCGAGGACCTCGGCGGTGATCAAGCGGGCGTTTCGTACCTGACGCAATGTGCTTCGCGAGGCCGCCGGCCTCACAGGCGAGGATGTCGGCGAGGAACTCGGCTGGTCGGTGTCGAAGTTGTCACGCACTGAGAAGGCGCGGGCCGCCGTACCTTGGAACGACGTCTCCGACCTGCTCAACATTTACGGCGTCAACGACGAGACGCGCACAGCTCTCATCCAGCTCTGCAAGGACCTCAAGCCACAGGCTTGGCGGCAGCCCTACAACGACGTCCTCGCCTCGTTCAAGAACCTGGCCAACTACATCGACCTGGAGTCCGCCGCCTCGTCCCTGCCTATCCACACGCCGCTCACCATCCTCGGTCTCCTGCAGACTGAGGACTATGCGCGGGCAATTGTGTCGGCGACATGGCCGCTCGAGCTCACTGACCTCGAAGTTCAGCGCCGAGTGGAGCTACGCATGCAACGACAGGAGGTCATCGGTCTCGATTCGCCGCTCCGGTTGTGGGCGATTCTGGATGAGGCGTCGATGCACCGCGAGGTCGGCGGCCCGGATGTGGTGCGGGGACAGTTGCAGCAGCTCAGTCGCGTCGCGCATCGGCCCGAGGTCACCATCCAGGTGATCCCGTTCAACGCCGGTGGGCATGTGTCATGGCCGGGGCGTTCAGCGTCCTCTCCTTTGACGACGATCCAGACGTGCTCTCCGTCGAGACGGTCACCGGCACGATCTCCTTGGACCGCAAGGCGGACATCAGCGCTGCAGGCGTCCGCTTTGACCATCTACGCCCGACGGCTCACACGGCAGTCGACTCGTGAAACTGATCCACGAGATAGCGCGGAAGTACGGCTAGCAGGAGAGGACGTTGACGGACTTGTCTATCTCTGCTCCGTGGCGCAAGAGCAGCCGTGTCGATCCGCTATGCGAGGGGAGCACAACGGCCTTCTTGACCACTTGACCGCGGTCATCGGGCTTTCGGATCGCAGGTCACCAGGACCGGGTGAGGAGGATGGATCTCCAAGTGACCGTGCGCGGCCGTGAAAACGGGCTCCGGAGGTCAGGAATCCGGAAGAGGACCGTGACTGAGATGGTCGGCGGTGTTCGGGCCCATGGAGCCAGATGACGAGTTTTCCTGCGGCTGCTCGGCGTGTGCGTGACGAGCAGGAGCCGCTGAGACGCCGGTTGTGGGCGTTGCGAGAGTGTGCCCTGCGGTTCGGGCCGTATGGCTTCCGCGCCACCTGGCATCACCTCATCGTCAGAAACGGGATACCCGAGCACCTGGGGGCCGACCCGCACTCGCTGGTCCGGGCCGTCGATGAGCTCGGTGAGGCACGTGACCTATGGCTGCCCCAGCTGATCGTGTACGAACGTCGACGTCGCGTCGAGAAGGCGATGCGGCGGGTGCCCGACCCTGCTGACCTGCCGCGGCTCGGGCTGTACTGCCCGGACCCGGAGGTGCACCCCGGTGAGCGGCTCTCGGTTGTGATCGGGCGGGTCATCGAGCGGTGGCGGACGGGAGCGGAGTTCTGTGCCGGGTGCGCGGGACCTCACGTACCTGTGGGGATATGTCCAACGTGCGGCGTGTGTGAGGATCCCCGCAGGCTGAAACGCGCCTATCTCCCGGCCGGGCATCGGCAGGACGCGGAAGAGCGGTGGAAGGCGATATGGCAGCGTCGGCTGCCGCCTCCTCGGCGGCCGCGGTAATGACCCACGAGTATCGGACGCGAGTGCCGCCGCGGCCCGAAACGAAGCCGACTGTGTAACTCCCGGCGCTATCGGGCAGGCCTGATAACCCCCTCGAAGAGTGCGCCTCGTCCACGTAACCCGCTGGATGCGTCGCGCCAACCGGGCGGGCGTTGCGGTGGGGCGAATCCGGTTTGCCTAGACTCTTGGGCGGTCGGCGAGAGCGAGGAGTGCACGTGCGTAAGGTGATGATCGCCAATCGTGGGGAGATCGCGGTCCGGATTGCGCGTGCCTGTAAGGACGCGGGGATTCTCAGCGTGGCCGTGTACTCCGAGCCGGATCTCGACGGGCTGCACGTCAAGGTGGCCGACGAGGCGTACGCGCTCGGTGGGCAGAGTGCGGCCGAGAGTTACCTCGACATTGACAAGCTCCTCAACGTCGCCAAAGAGAGCGGCGCCGACGCCGTCCACCCCGGGTACGGCTTTCTCGCCGAGAACGCCGACTTCGCCACGGCCGTGATCGACGCGGGGCTCATCTGGATCGGGCCGCCGCCCCGGGCCATCCAGGCGCTCGGGGACAAGGTCGAGGCCCGGCACATCGCGCAGAAGGTCGGGGCGCCCCTCGTCGCCGGCACCAAGGACCCGGTGCAGGACGCCGACGAGGTCGTCGCGTTCGCCCGGGAGCACGGCCTGCCGGTCGCGATCAAGGCGGCGTTCGGCGGTGGTGGGCGAGGGCTGAAGGTCGCGCGGACCATCGAGGAGATCCCCCATCTCTACGACTCCGCCGTACGGGAGGCCGTGGGCGCGTTCGGGCGTGGGGAGTGCTTCGTCGAGCGGTACCTCGACCGGCCGCGTCACGTCGAGACGCAGTGCCTCGCCGACAAGGAGGGCAACGTCGTCGTCGTTTCGACGCGTGACTGCTCCCTGCAGCGGCGTCACCAGAAACTGGTCGAGGAGGCCCCTGCGCCGTTCCTCAGCGACGAGCAGATCCAGACCCTGTACGACAGCTCCAAGGCCATCCTGAAAGAGGCCGGATACGTCGGCGCGGGCACCTGTGAGTTCCTCGTCGGCCAGGACGGCACGATTTCCTTCCTCGAGGTCAACACCCGCCTTCAGGTCGAGCACCCGGTGAGCGAAGAGGTGGCGGGCGTCGACCTCGTGCGCGAGCAGTTCCGGATCGCCGACGGGGAGACGATCGGGTACGGCGACCCCGTGCTGCGCGGGCATTCCTTCGAGTTCCGGATCAACGCCGAGGACGCCGGGCGCAACTTCCTTCCCGCGCCCGGCACCGTACGGACCTGGAGCCCGCCCAGCGGGCCCGGCGTGCGGCTCGACACCGGGTTCGAGCAGGGCATGACCGTCCCCCAGATGTACGACTCGATGATCGCCAAGCTGGTCGTCACCGGTGCCACCAGAAAGCAGGCCCTCCAGCGGGCCCGGCGGGCGCTGGACGAGTTCGAGATCGAGGGCATGCCGACCGTCATTCCGTTCCACCGGGTGGTCGTGGCGGACCCGGCGTTCACCGATGAGCCGTTCCGCGTGCACACCCGGTGGATCGAGACGGAGTTCGACAACCAGATCCCGCCGTACGAGGGTGCGGCCGAGGCGGCGGAGCCGGAAGAGCGCGAGAAGGTCACGGTCGAGGTCGGCGGCAAGCGCATCGAGGTCGTGCTGCCCGCCGGGCTCGGAGCGGCGACCGCCGCGACGGCCGGCAAGGGCCCGGCGAAGCGCCAGAGCAAGAAGAAGTCCAGCGCACAGCAGGCCGGGGGCGACGCCCTGGTCAGCCCGATGCAGGGCACGATCGTCAAGGTCGTCGCGCAGGACGGCGCGACCGTCGCGGCCGGCGACCCGATCGTGGTGCTCGAGGCGATGAAGATGGAGCAGCCGCTCACCGCGCACAAGGCCGGCACCGTGACCGGGCTCGGCGCCGAGGTCGGCCAGACGGTGTCCAGCGGCGCGGTGATCTGCGAGATCAAGGACGCCTGAGCCGACTCCGATGATCCCCCTCATCGTCGGAACGGCGCTCGCGGTAACGGCCCCGCCGGTCACGCGCGCCGACTACGTCGCGGAGCGACTCGCCCGCGACCCGGTGTTCATCACCGACCTGGCGCCCCGTGCCATCACGGCGCGGGACGCGGCGCGGATCCGTACGGCGATCAGGCGGATGCCGGTGCCCACGTACGCGGCGGTCGTCTCCGACGTGACCCCGGAGAACGATCCGCAGGGCGGCCCCGACCGCCTCATCGCACTGCTGCACGACAAGCTCGGCCGCAGCGGCGTGTACCTCGTCGTCCCTCCGAGCGGCATCGGCCTCACGGTCGAGCAGTTCGGTACGAATCTCCCGGTCACCGCGGCCGAGCGCGAGGTCACCATCTCCGAGCCGTACAACGCCGGCGTCGTGCGGGTCATCGAGCGGTTCGTCGACGACCTCCGGTCCGGGCAGGCGCAGCAGCGCTACGACAAGGCGTACGCCAAGGATCGGGCCGGTCACAAGGTCAAGCCGTACCCCGAGGCCGTCGACGAGACCGACCTGGCCCAGCAGGCGGGCGTGTACTCCGGCATGGGCGTCGCGCTGCTCGCCGCGCTGTGGATCCTCGTCGTGCGGCTGCGCGGCAGAGGGAAGAAGAACGGCAAGACGCGATGAGGCTGATCGCGGCGGCCGCGCTCGCCCTCGCCACCACGGGCGCCCCCGCCACCGGCGCCCCGGTCTCGACGGCGCGGATCGACCGGGTCGCGGCGGCGCTGCGACAGTCGCCGGTGTTCGTCGATCCCGACGTGTCCTCCCTGCTGAACGCGCGCGACCGTACGGCGCTGGGCCGGCAGATCGCCGGTGCGGGAGTGCCGATCTACCTGGCCGTCGTCCCGCTGGACTCCGACGACGAGTCGGCCGGCGACGCCGACTACTTCACCTACCTGCTGCACCGCCGGCTCGGCCGGAACGGCGTCTATGTGGTCTCCGACCAGCGCGGCTCGCTCGACTGGACCTCCTACCGGGTGCCGCGCGACGACACCCTGGAGTTCTCCCAGGTGACGAACGGCAAGCCGCTTCCGCAGCGGTTGCACGACGTCATCGACGCGTTCGCCCACGCGCCCGCCGCCAAGCCGTCCGACCCGCCGGTGCCGGACGCGCCCGACGCCGACTCGTCCGGCAAGAAGCCCACCAAGGTCGGACTTGCCGGGCAGTTCGTCAAGACGTTCTTCGCCGCGCTCGCCGTCAGCGGCGTGCTGCTCGCCCTCCTGTGGTGGATCGTCGCCGTGGTGCTCGCCGCCGTCCGCGGGGCGCGCGGCACCGCGACGAGGCTGCGTCCGCGGCGGCTGCGGCGCATGGCCTGGGCCGAGCTCGTACGGCTGGCGCGGGCGATCGGCGCGGCCGGTGAGGACGATCCCGGGTACCCGCGGGCGATGGCCGACTACGATGCCGCCAAGCTGCTGTGGGACGAGAAACAGGACCCGGGCAGCCGCTTCGCCGTGGTCGTGCTCGCACTCGACGGGCAGGACGCGCTGCGCGGCGGCACCGCGGACCCCGAACCGCGCTGCGTCGTCAACCCGCTGCACGGCACCGCCGCGCGCCGCGTACGGACGGCCCTCGGCGGCCTGTCCCGCCGGCGGCAGCCGATGTGCGAGGACTGCGCCAAGGCGAGCCGGCACCGGCCGCTGGCGCTCGTGGTCGACGGCCGCGAACGCCCGTACTACGAGGCTCCCGGAGTCTGGGAGAAGATCCGCGGGACGGACGAGAACCTGCCCGAACACGTACTGGAGTACCTCGGTGTCGAGTGACGGGGCCGCGATCGCCCGGGTGCTGCGCCGCACGCCGATCTACGTCGACCCGGCGTACGAGACCGCGCTGCCGAAGGCGCGCCGCGACCAGATCGTGCGGCGGATCCGGCGGTCGAAGACCCCCATCTTCGTGATCCTCGTGCCGATCGTCGCCGGCAGCACCTGGCAGAGCTCGACGCAGGTCACGACGGTCGTGCAGTCGTACCTGGGCCGCGACGGAGCCTACGTCACGCTCAACACCGACTTCGGCGACGTCTTCGACGTCGCCACGTGGGGCGGCACCGACGAGCAGAGGCAGGCGGCGAACGACGCGGGCTGGGCGGTCTCGTACGAGAAGCGCTACAAGACACTCGCGGCGCGGCTCGCCCGGTGCGTCGACCTGATCGCGACGGGCAAGGGCTCCGAGGCGTACGAGCAGGATCACGACGCGGCGTTCACCCCGCGCCCGTCCGCCGCGCCCCGGCCGCACGCGAAGGACGACGACGGCTTCCCGGTCGTCGTACCGGCCGCGGCGGGCGCCGTCGTGCTCGCGGTGGCCGGTCTGCTGTGGCTGCGCCGCCGCCGGGCCCGCGCCGCCGTGGAGGCGTTGCGTCTCCCCCACACCGTGTTCGGCACCGCGCGGGAGGCGGGCGAGGACGAGCTGCGCGCCCGCGCCGAGACGGAGCTGGTCGCGCTCGGCGAGTCCCTGGAGGGAGGCGAGCCGGCCCTCGACGCCTACACGGCCGCCGGCCGTGCCTTCGACCGGGCGCGGTCCACCGCCGACCTCGCGGGCGTGCTCGCCCTGGTCCAGAAGGGCAAAGGCGGCCCGCCGCTGTGTTACTTCGACCCCCGCCACGGCGAAGGTGTGATCACGGTGCGCTGGCGGGCGCCCGGCACGCGTCCGAGGCTCGAGGTGAGCGTGTGCGCGACGTGTGCCAAGGCGGTACGCGACCGGCGGGCGCCCGACGTCCTCCTCGACCGGGGCCGCCCGTACTACGAGGCCGCGACGCCCTGGGCCGAGACCGGGTACGGGCAGCTCGGCGACCTGGTCGGGAGGGTCCTTGGCGAGTGACCTGACGAAGATCGTCGCCTCGCTGCGGCGGTCTCCGGTGTACGTGGCGCCGTCGCTCACCTCCGCGGTGCCGGAGCCTCGGCGGCTGGTGGCGGCGGTGAAGGCCGCGCCGGTGCCGGTGTTCGCGGTGATCGTGCCGCTGGCGGCCGGCGGCGAGTTCCCGGACGCCGAGCATCTCGCCGACGCGGTGCACCGCCGACTCCGCCGCGACTGCGTCGTCCTGACCCTGGACGAAGGTTCGCCGAACGACATCAGCGCGCAGGAGTACGGCGTCGACCGCGACGCCATCCAGGCGGCCGGGGCGGTGAACCTGGACCCGGCCCTGGACAGCGCCTCGCTCACGGACCGGCTGATCCGGTGCGTCCAGCTGATCACTTCCGGGCGGGCGCACGCGGAGTACGAGAAGCAGTCCAACGCGCTTGACGAGCGGATTCGTGAGCCACGGCGGCAGGACGGGCGCTCCGGCGGGCACACCGCCGCGTACGCCGTCGGCGGCGGGTCGGTCGCCGTGGCCGCCGTCGCGGCCCTCGCGGTCTGGCGGTGGCGGCGCACGCGTGTGGTCCGGCGGCGGCCGCGGCCGGTGCTGACCGACGCCCGCTCGGCCGCCTCGCTGCGCGAACACGCCGAGGCGGAGCTGGTCAGGCTGGGTGAGGCGCTGGATGACGCCCAGGGCGACGCCGGCCGCCTGCGCGAGGCGCTCGACGCGTACAGCGCGGCCGGCAAGGCGCTCGACGCGGCCCGTACGGTGCCGGACCTGGCCGGAGTGCTGGTGTTGATCGACATGGGGCACGACGCGTCGGAGGCCGCCCGTGGCGGGCGGGGGCCGACGCCGCTGTGCTTCTTCAACCCGCTGCACGGCGACGGTCCGGTGTCGGTGCGGTGGCGTGCGGTCGGCGGCCGCGAGCGGATCACGGTGCGGGCCTGTGCCACCTGCGCGAAGGCCGTACGGGCCCGGGAGACCCCCGACGTGCTGCGGGACGGCGCGACTCCGTACTACGAGGTGGATCCCGCGCGTAGCGTGTGGGCCACAACCGGCTACGGTCAGTTCAGGGGAGACCTGGTGCAGCGTGTGCTGCGCGGTGAGCTCCGCCGCCGCTGATCCGGAACCGACTCGCCGGCTCGTCCGTCGTAGTAAAACAAAGGCAAAAACTGCTCACCTGAAGGCCTCATGAAGATACGCCGTCTGACGATCCCCGCCGTCCTGGCCGTGATCGTTGCCATGCTCTTCGGACTCGCGTCGCCTGCCGGCGCGGATCCGTTCAACAGCGTCGTGCAAGGGCTGAAGTCTCAGCGGTTCTACCTGTCCCAGGACGCCGGCGCGACGCTGTCCTCGGCCGACCGGCAGTCCGTGATCAGCGCGTTGAAGGACGACGACTCAACGATCCGGATCGCGGTCGTCAAGACCGAGCGCGTCAGCGCGAGCGGCCTCACCCAGCTCGACCGCGCCCTGGGCCGCAAGGGCACGCTGATCATGCTCGACGGCCGGGGCTCCAAGGTGATCGCCGGATCCCACGAGGGGCTGGGCAGCAGCAAGGTCAGCGACCTCGTCGCGCAGGCGCGCGGGCAGTCGTCCAGCCTCAAGGACCTGCTGCTCAACCTCAACCAGCAGTTCAACAAGGCGATCAAGGACAAGAACAGCTCCGGCGCCGCCGCGGCGTTCGTCCTGCTCGGCGTCCTCGTGCTCATCGTCCTCGGGGCGGTGTTCGCCATCGTGTTCGTCTCCCGCCGGCGCAAGCGGCGCAAGGAGCAGGAGATGGCCGAGCTCAAGGAGAGCGTGTACGAGGACGTCACGCGGCTCGGTGAGGACATCTCCGGGCTCAACCTCAACGTCATGGACCGTGACCTCGACCCGGCGGCCAGGGACGACTACCAGAAGGCGCTGAACTCCTACGACCAGGCCAAGGCCGCGGTCGACGCCGCCAAGCGGCCCGAGGACATGCGCAACGTCACCACGGCGCTGGAGGACGGCCGTTACTTCATGACCGCGGTACGCGCGCGGCTCGACGGACGGCCGGTGCCCGAGCGGCGGGCGCCCTGCTTCTTCAACCCGCAGCACGGCCCCTCGGTGCAGGACGTCTCCTGGGCGCCGCCGGGCGGCGCGCCGCGGTCGGTGCCCGCGTGCGCGGCCGACGCCCAGCGGGTGCTGTCCGGCCAGACGCCGGACGCGCGCATGGTGACCGTCGGCGGCTACCAGCGGCCCTACTGGGACGCCGGACCGATGTACGCGCCTTACGCCGGGGGCTACTACTCCGGCTTCGGCGGTGGTGACATGCTGAGTGGTCTGCTGATCGGCACGGCGCTCGGCTCGATCTTCAGCGGCGGCCTCGGCGGTGGCTGGGGAGGCGGCTGGGGCGGAGGTGGCTTCGACGGTGGCTTCGACTCCGGTGACGTCGGCGGCGGCGACAGCGGTTTCGACATCGGCGGCGGCGACTTCGGAGGCTTCGACGGTGGCGACTTCGGTGGCGGCGACTTCGGCGGAGGCGACTGGTAACGCACCCGCCGACGGGAGCCGGTCCTGAGCCGGCTGCCCGGTGACCCGGGCCCCCTGCGGCTTCTCCGGTACGCCGCGGGGTTCCGGCTGCCGGAGGAGAACCACGGCTGGGTCCGGCACGACCTGACCGACGCGGGGTGGCGCGGCCGCATGCTGGCCCGCCACCTCGCGCTCATGGTGCCGGTGTGCGTGCTGCTCGGCCTGCTGCCCGCCCCGTGGGGCATCCGCGTCGCGGTGGGCCTGCTGGCCCTGCTGAGCAGCACGTTCGTCGTCATGGTCAACTCGAACGACATCCGCCGTGCCCGGCTGCGCCAGCACGCCCTGCCGATCCCCGACGACTCCGAACCCGACGACCGTTCTCCGCGCTGACGCCTTGTCCACAGCCTGTGGACGAATCTAACGCTGGTCGGGCTCGATCAGTTTCTCCTCGCCGTCGGGAAAGCGGACGGTGTACCTGAGCTCCTCGCCGTATCCCTCGGCCCACGCCTCGTAGCCGAACTGGCGGAGGCAGACGACGGCGCCGTACTGCTCGCCCTCGTCCCCGTGTTCGAGGGCATCGAGAAGAGCCGGAGCGCTTTCCGGGCCGAGGGCACGGCAGGCGTCGAGCCATTGGTCGAACTCCGCGGACGGCGCCGGAGGCACCGGCCGCGATCGCAGGAAATCCCGGCCCGGAGATGGAGAAGGGCTCATGGTCGGACTCCGATCGCGTGTCTCCCCTGGACCTGGATGTCCGCGAAGTTGGCTCTCTCCAGATACGGTACCCAGGCCGTTCCGCCGACGTTCGACGCGCCCAACTGGACGGTCCCGCCGGGGCGCAGCACGCGGAAGGACTCGTCCGCCACGTTCTGCGGAAAGTCACCGTGCATGAAGGGCATCTTGTTGCCGACCACCCGATCGAACACCCCGTCGGCGAAGGGAATTCGCTCCATCGATCCGACGACGAGGAGTCCGGTGTCCCGTATCGACGCCTCGGAGCGAAGCGGCGCGATGAGCGTGTTCAGGTTGATCGCGCCGGCCACTTCGCCCTCTCCCCCGAGGTTCAGGACGAGAGGGTTGCCCTCCGTGCAGCTCATCAGGCCGAGAGGGTCGGCGGCGACGGTCGGATCGTGAACGTAGGCGTGCGGGTTCGGCTGCGGCGACAGGCCGAGCGGATCGGGGCTCTGGTATCGGCCGGTATCGGGGTCGTAATAGCGGTGGACGTTGTAAGCGAGACCCGTTTCGGGGTCGTGGTACTGACCGGGAAAACGTAGCGGGCAGTCGATGTCACCGGTGACGACCGGATCGGCCGTGCCCCACAATGTCGCCCGCCGCCGCCAGACGATCCTGCCGTCGGCGTCCGTGATCTCGGTGGGTGCACCGACCAGATCAGTGACGATGGCGTAGAACCGCTCGTCGACCTCCTCCTGCGTCAGCCGGCGTTCGGTCTGCGCCAATGGCCGGGTGCCGTCGTGCACCCAGGTCGTCGCCCGCCCACCGGCGTGGGCCTCGGCGATGACGGTGCCGTCCCAGACGAAGTCGACCCGCTCGATGATCTCTCCGCGGTCGTTCTGCCGGAGTTTGGCGACACGGCGGCCGAACGGGTCATAGCGGTAGCACCACCGCGCGCCGTCCGGGGTGACGACCTCGGTGAGCCGGTCATCGCCGTCCCACGTGTAACGCCATTCGCGGACCTTGCCGGAGAGCGTACGGCGCCGGCGTCGCGTGACCCGGCCCCGCGCGTCGTGCTCGTAGTGGATGTCGCCGGCTCGGCGGATCAGAGTCCCGGCGTACTCCCGGCCGCCCAGCGGGCCGATGTCGCCGCCGGGCGGTACCGGCCAGACGGCGTTGGTGATGTTTCCGGCCCGGTCATACGCGTAGCGTTCGGTCCAGCCGGGCGTCGACGGGTCGTGGACTCCGGTGACGCGCCCGGCCGGATCCACGTCGAACTCGCGCGTCCCGTTCAGCAGGTCGGTGACCGCCGTGAGATGACCGTCGGCCCGGTACCGGTACGAGCGACGCTGCGACACCCCGGCCGCGGCGTCACCCGGTCCGGCGAGAGAGACGGCCGTCATCGCCTGCTCGATCAACCGGTGATCGCCGTCGAACGCCTGCGCCAGCAGCGTGCCGCCGACGCGGCGCTCGATCTCGCGTCCCATGAGATCGCGTCCGAACACGACCGACCGGCCGGCGGTCGTCATCGTCGCCGGGCGGCCGGCGGCGTCGTAGGCCCAGAGCGCGTCGGCGCCCGACGGCGTCATGCGTCTCACGCGGCGGCCGGCCCGGTCGAACACCGACGTGACGGTGCGGCCGTCGCAGGTCTCCACCACCACCCGTCCGGCCGGGTCTCGGTCGAGGCGCACGTCGGCGTCGGCGTTGGTGGCGCTCACCAGCCGGCCGGCCGGATCGTAGGAGAAGGTCGCGACGGTCTCCCAGGAGACGGCGGGCCCGCCGAGGACGTGCCGGCGCTTTTCGACGACATTGCCGAGCAGATCGCGAACGAAACGCGTGGAGTGGGCCGTCCCGTCCGTCCGCTCGACCAGTTGACCGGCCGGATCGCGCCGATAGACGATCTCCCAGCCGTTGAAGTCGCTTTCTCCGACGAGATCTCCGGTCGCGTCATAGCGGTAGCGCCAGCCAAGTCCCTGAGGGTCGGTCACCGACGTCAGCCGCAACTCCGTGTCGTATTCGAATCGCAGCCGCGCCCCGTCCGGGCCGACCTGCGCGATCGGCACGTCGAAGGGACCGTATTCGAGGCTCGTGGCCCGGCCCTCCGCATCGACGTAGGCGATCAGGTTGCCTTCGCCGTCGTAGCGCCACTGTTCGACGCTGCCGCCCGGCGACACTCGCGAGACCGGCTTTCCCTCGATGTTCCAGGCGTATCGGGTCTCGCCGCCGACCGGATCGATCAACGACACCACCCGTCCGAACGCGTCGCGCCGCAGGGACGTGACGGCGCCGAGCGGGTCGATGATCTCGGCGGGCAGTCCGGCCGCGTCGCAGGTGATCCGGGTCACGTTCCGCAGAGGATCCGTTATGGACGTCAGTCCGCCGCGCGCGTCACGCCCGTATCGGCTCTCCGCACCCGTGGGATCGACCGCGGCGATCACGTTTCCCGCCGTGTCATAACGGAACCGCCATCGGTCACCGCCGGCCCCCGTGATCTCCAGGGGCCGGCTCCGCGCGTCATAGCTCGCGCTGATCCGGCTTCCGTCCGCCCGGATCAGCGTGGTCAGGTTCCCCGCGTCGTCGTAGCCGAACCGCGTGGTCCGGCCGAGCGGGTCGGTGCGGGAGAGCAGCCGATCGTGACGGTCCCAGGTGTAGAGCGTCTCCGCGCCCAGCGGATTCGTCTCGCTGACGATCTGGCCCCGTTCGTCGCACCGGTAGAGCGTGGTGTGACCGAGCGAGTCGGTCACCGACGTGGTGCGGTCCGTCTCCCCGTAGCGGAGCGTCACCGCGAGGAACCCGTCCGGCGCATGGCCCCGGACGGCGCGCCCGCTCTCGTCGTACGTGTAGTGGTAACGATGGCCGTTGCGGTCGGCCCATCCCGTCAACCGGGCGTCTTCGTCGTAGGAGAAGCGGAGCGGAAGACCGGAGGAGTTCACGACCTCGGCGAGATCGCCGGCTTCGTCGTATCCGTAGCGGACGAGCGTGATCCCGTCGCCGACGGGGCCGCCACGACCCGTGACGAGCCGCAACGCCCGCGCCCGGCCCTCGTGAACGTCCACCGCGATCCGGTATCCGCAGGAGTGCGCCAGCGCCGTGGGGGTCCCGGAACCGTCGCGTTCGAACTCGATCCGGTTCCCATTGCGATCCGATATCGCGGAGATGGGCAGTGCGCCGACGCCGACGCCATCGCCCGTCGCGGCGAAGTGCCATGTCCGCCCGGTTTTCGGATCGCTGATCGTGTACGTGCCGTCGTGGGCGAGCCGCAACGGCCAGCGCGGCCCGGCATCCGGTACGACCGGCGCGCCGGACCTCTCAGGCCGGGCATAGGTGACGATCGTTCCGTCCTCGGCCGCGAACCACGCCCTCGTCGGCCCGATCTCCAGACGCTGGTCCAGAGTGGATGCCCACGAGCGTCCGAACCACCCCCCGGCCCGGTAGGACGACAGATGCGTTCGCTCGACCGTCAACGGCAGAATTCCGGCGAGTTCGACATCGGACTGGCGGAGCACCACCTCACCCGAGGCGACGTCGATCGGATCCTTGGTGAGGACCCGACGGTCCACAGATCGTGACGGCAGCCCGCCGACCGCGTCCGCCAATGACCGAGGGCCGGCTTCGGCGGACCATCTTCCGGTCAGGTCCACGGAGTCACGCACCGCGACCTGAGGAACCTGAAAGTGCTTCGTGGCGGCCCGGAAAAGCCCTACAGCCGCCTTTTCCCCTGCCTCTCCCACAACTCCCACGGACCGACCATAGGCGACCGTCCGGAACCGCGCGGAGCTTAGTAGGCCGACTCCTGCATCAGGCGGCGGGACGCCTCGGTGATGCTGCCGGAGACCGACGGGTACACCGCGAAGGTGTGGGCGACCTGGTCGACCGTCAGGTGCTGCTGGACGGCCATGGACAGGCCCAGGATCAGTTCGCTCGCGCGTGGGGCGACGATCACGCCGCCCAGGACGATGCTCGTCGCCGGACGGCAGAACAGCTTCACGAAGCCGTCGAGGAAGCCCTGCATCTTCGCCCGCGGGTTGGTCGACAGCGGCAGCTTCACGATGCGCGCCGGGACCTCGCCCGAGTCGATCTGGGCCTGTGTGACGCCGACCGCGGCGACCTCCGGGTCGGTGAAGATGTTCGCCGCCACCCAGCCGAGCTTCAGCGGCTGCACCGCCTCGCCGAGGGCGTGCCACATGGCGATCCGGCCCTGCATCGCGGCGACCGAGGCGAGCATCAGGACGCCGGTGCAGTCGCCCGCGGCGTACACGTGGGCCGCCGACGTGCGGGAGACCTTGTCGACCTGGACGAAACCGCGATCGTCGAGGCGTACGCCGGCCTCCTCCAGGCCCAGGCCCTTGGTGTTGGGCACCATGCCGACCGTCATGAGGCAGTGCGAGCCCTCGACCTTGCGGCCGTCGGTGAGCGTCACCTCGACGCCGTCGCCGGTGCGGCGGACGCCCGCCGCCCGCGAACGGGCCAGCAGCTCCATGCCGCGGCGCTGGAAGACGTCCTCGAGCACGCGGGCGGCGTCCTCGTCCTCGTTGGGCAGCACGTGGTCACGCGAGGACACGAGCGTCACACGCGACCCGAGAGCGAGGTACGCGCCGGCGAACTCGGCGCCGGTCACACCGGAGCCGACCACGATCAGATGCTCGGGGAGCTCGGGCAGCTCGTACAGCTGGCGCCAGTTGAGGATGCGCTCGCCGTCGGGCTCGGACCCGGGCAGCACGCGCGGGGTCGCACCGGTGGCGATGAGGACGACGTCGGCCTGGATCCGCTCGTCGCCGACGGCGACGATCTGCGGGTCGACGAGGCGGGCGTCGCCATGGACGATCCGGACGCCCTCGGCGGAGACCCGGTCCTCGATGTCGGCGGACTGCGCCCAGGCGAGCTCGCGGACGCGCTTGTTGACGAGGGGAAGATCGACCTCCAGGCCGCCCACGACGCCGTCGGCGCCGCCGGAGAACCGGACGCCCAGCGAGGCGGACTCCGAGAGGGTCGCCATGCGGGTGGATGTCGCGATGAGTGTCTTGGAGGGCACACAGTCGGTCAGCACGCAAGCACCGCCGGGGCCGTCGCGTTCGACGACGGTCACATCGGCGCCGAGCTGCGCGGCGACGAGCGCGGCCTCGTAGCCGCCCGGACCCCCTCCGATGATGGCTATGCGTGTACTCACATGCTTCATTCTCCCGCACTCCGGGAGTTAACGTGCCGCCACGGTCGCCCAGGCCGTACGCTGGGCGATCGTGGCCTTGTATGCGGCGTACGCCTCCAACATGGATCCCGACCAGATGGCGGAGCGGGCTCCGCACTCGCCCATGCGCACCACGGGCTGGTTGCAGGACTGGCGGCTGACCTTCGGAGGAGAGAACGTCGGCTTCGAAGGCGCCCTGGCCACCGTGGCCGAGGCCTCCGGCGAGCACGTCTTCGTGGTGCTGTACGACGTGCCGGAGTTCGACGAGCAGGCGCTGGACGGGTGGGAGGGCGCCGCGCTCGGCGTCTACCGCAAGATCCGCGTACGGATCGCCACCCTCGACGGCGACGTGCTCGCGTGGCTCTACGTCCTCGACGCCTACGAGGGCGGCCTGCCCTCAGCCCGCTACCTCGGCATTCTCGCCGACGCGGCGGAGAAGGCCGGAGCGCCGGACGACTACGTCAAGGATCTGCGCACCCGGCCCTGCAAGTCCCTCGGCGACTGATCAGAATCCGGCCAGACCTGGGTAATCTTGGCGGCTGTGAGCAACGACGCCTACGATCTCGCCCGCTGGGCGGCCGACGGGCTGCGCCGGCACGTCTCCGCCGACTCATTCGACGTCGCCCTGGTCATGGGCTCGGGCTGGGTGCCCGCCGCCGACGCGCTGGGCGCGCCCGCGGCCGAGGTGAACATGACCGAGCTGCCCGGATTCGCGCCCCCGGCGGTGCCGGGCCACTACGGGCGGATCCGCCTCGTCGAGATCGGTGACAAGACCGCTCTCGTGTTCCTCGGCCGCACGCATCTGTACGAGGGCCACGGGCCCGCGGCGGTCGCCCACGGGGTCCGTACGGCCCTCGCGGCGGGCGTGAAGACGGTCGTGCTGACCAACGCCGCGGGGGGCACCCGGCCCGAACGGCAGAAGGTCGGCGACCCGGTGCTCATCTCCGACCACCTCAACCTCACCGGCCACAACCCCATCGCCGGCCCGAACTTCATCGACCTCACGGACGCCTACTCGCCCGCCCTGCGGACCCTGGCCAAGGAGATCGACCCCAGCCTGTACGAGGGCGTGTACGCGGCGCTGCCCGGCCCCTCGTACGAGACCCCGGCCGAGATCCGGATGCTGCGGACGCTCGGCGCGGACCTGGTCGGCATGTCCACCGTCCCGGAGACGATCGCGGCGCGGGAGGGCGGGGCCTCGGTCCTGGGCATCTCGCTCGTGACCAACATCGCCGCCGGGCTGGCCGGCAAGCCGCTGGACCACGCGGAGGTCCTGGCCGCCGGCCGGGCGTCCGCGGCGCGCATGGGCGAACTGCTCGGGAAGCTCATCCGGGGCCTTTGAGGAGACGCACATGAGCGAGCACGGCGGCGACAGGGCGCGGGCCGAGGCGTGGCTGGGGCAGGATCCCGACCCGGAGACGCGGGCGGAGCTGCGGGCCCTGCTCGACGACCCGGCGGCGCTGGCCGACCGGTTCGGGGCGAAGCTGGAGTTCGGCACGGCGGGGCTCCGCGGCGAACTGGGCGCCGGCCCGAACCGCATGAACCGCGTGACGGTCATGCGCGCCGCGGCGGGCCTGGCCTCGGTGCTGACCTCGCGCGACGACCTCCGGGAGTCCTCCGGCGGCGTCTCGGTGGTGATCGGGTACGACGCGCGGCACAAGTCCGACGTGTTCGCCGAGGACTCTGCGGCCGTGCTGACGGGTGCGGGCGTCACGGTGCACCTCATGCCCCGGCCGCTGCCGACGCCGGTCCTCGCGTACGCCGTGCGCCACCTGGGCTGCGCCGCCGGGATCATGGTCACGGCCAGCCACAACCCGCCCCGGGACAACGGCTACAAGGTCTACTGGGAGGACGGCGCGCAGATCATCCCGCCGCTCGACCGGGAGATCTCCACCGCGATCGACGCGGTCGGCCGGGTCGACGAGCTGCCGCGGGGCACCGACTGGCGCGTGCTGGACGAGACGGTCGTGGAGGCGTACCTGCGGTCGCTGGCCCGGCTGCCGCTCGGGACGGCGCGCGACCTGACGGCCGCGTACACGCCCCTGCACGGCGTGGGCGGCGCGGTGCTGGCCCAGGCGTTCGCCTGGTGCGGCTTCCCGGAGCCGGACGTCGTCGCCGAGCAGGCCGCCCCCGATCCGGACTTTCCGACCGTGGCCTTCCCGAACCCGGAGGAGCCCGGAGCCATGGACCTGGCGCTCGCCCTCGGCAAGGGCCGCGACCTGGTGATCGCCAACGACCCGGACGCCGACCGGTGCGCGGTCGCGGCCGGCGGGCGGATGCTGACCGGTGACGAGGTCGGCGGTCTGCTCGCGGAGTACGTCCTGCGGCACACCGATGGGGCCGACCGGCTCGTGGCCACGACGATCGTGTCCTCGTCCCTCCTGCGCGCGATCGCGGCGGAGCACGGCGTGCGGCACGCCGAGACGCTGACCGGCTTCAAATGGATCATGAAGGCCGGCACCGACCGCGACCGGCTCGTCTACGGCTACGAAGAGGCGCTGGGCTACTCGGTGGGCGGCGACGACGGCGTGCCCGTACGCGACAAGGACGGCATCGGCACGGCCCTCATGGTGGCCGCGATGGCCGCCTCGGCCAAGGAGTCGGGCCGTACGCTGCTGGACCTGCTGGACGACCAGGCGCGGCGGTACGGCCTGCACGCGACGGCGCAGCTGTCCGTCCGGGTGGAGGACCTGTCGGTCATCGCGGACGCGATGGCGCGGCTGCGAGAGTCGCCGCCGGGCGAGCTCGCGGGCCGTACGGTGACCGAGGTCGACGACCTGGCGGAGGGCCTCGACGGCCTGCCGCCGGCGGACGTGGTACGCCTGCGCCTGTCCGACGGCGGCCGCGTGATCGTCCGGCCGTCCGGCACCGAACCGAAGCTCAAGTGCTACCTGGAGGTCGTCGTCCCGGTGACGTCCTCGCCGGAGGAGGCCCGTACGCGGGCCGCCGGGGACCTCACCGCCCTCCGCGAGGCCATGGCGGACGCCCTGGGCCTCTAGGCGTCTCGACCGCGTCTCGGCCTCATCGGCGCAGGCCAGCGGCTGATACCGACGGCTAGGGGAGCGTCGACTTTGGTCGCTACCCGCCGCCCGCCGGCCCCGCTTACCGTAGGGAACCATGAGCGGCACCGAGGCCCCCCGGCCGGACTACCCTTGGCTGCTTCCCGCGTTGCTCGCCAACGGCGAGGAGGACCGCGTGCGCCGGTCCGCCCGCGACTGGGTGATCGACGTCCTCTGCTTCCTGCTGGCGTCCGGCTTCGGCGCCTGCATGGTGTACGTCACCGGACATGGCGTCCACCCCGCCCCTCATCCGCCGCGGATGCCCGACGTCATCCTCGGCGCCGCCTCGTGCCTGCTGCTCTGGTGGCGCCGGCGCTGGCCGGTGCCGATCGCGCTCGCCCTCGCCGTCTTCGGAGCCCTCTCGGTGACCTCCATCGGCGCTGCGGCCATCCTCGTGTTCACCGTCGCCGTTCACCGGCGGTTCCGTACGGTCGCGCTGGTCGCCGCCGCGCACATCGCCAGCGGCGGGGTCTACGCGGTGCTCTATCCCGATCCGAACGAGTCGTACTGGGTCGGCCTGCTGTGGACGGTCATCGTCATCGGCGCCGTCGTCGCGTGGGGCATGTTCGTCCGTGCGCGGCGGCAGCTCGTCCTCTCGCTGCGCGACCGCGCGGTGCGGGCCGAGTCCGAGCAGCAGCTCCGCGTCGAGCAGGCCCGCCACCAGGAGCGCGCCCGCATCGCACGGGAGATGCACGACGTGCTCGCCCATCGGATCTCACTGCTCAGCGTGCACGCGGGCGCGCTGGAGTTCCGCCCCGACGCGCCTTCGGAGGAGATCGCGCAGGCGGCCGGGGTGATCCGGGCCAGCGCGCACCAGGCGCTCCAGGACCTGCGGGAGGTGATCGGTGTCCTCCGCGACGACGCGAGCGACGGCGCGCCCGAGCGCCCGCAGCCCAGCCTCACCGACCTGCCCGCGCTGATCGACGAGTCCCGCCGGGCCGGCATGGCGGTCCGCTGGGAGAACCGCATCCGCGACGTGACGAAGGTGCCGGCCAACATCGGCCGCAGCGCGTACCGCACGGTCCAGGAGGGACTGACCAACGCCCGCAAGCACGCGCCCGGGGCGGCCGTCCAGGTGATGGTGGACGGGGCGGCCGGCACGGGCCTGACGGTCGAGGTGCGCAACCCGATGGTGAAGGCCGCCCCGGAGATCCCCGGCGCGGGCGCGGGCCTCATCGGCCTGACCGAACGCGCGACGCTGGCCGGCGGCCGCCTCGAACACGGCCGTACGCGCCAGGGCGACTTCCGGGTGCACGCCTGGCTCCCCTGGCCCGCCGCCTGATTGACGTGCTCCCCGGTTCATAACCCGAGACGAACTGCGCCCATCAGCGGATGATCTGCGTGGACAGCTGCGAAATGGCTCAGGCCGAGGAACGAAGGGACCTACACGCAAGGTCGTAAATCACTGTCCAGGACACGGCCGTTGCTCAGGATAGGGCGAAAGAGGCTGATCTGCCGGGCGGACGGCTAGTCTGTGCGGCGTGACCATCCGCGTACTGATCGTTGACGATGACGCCCTGGTCCGTACGGGGCTGTCGATGATGCTCGCCGGGGCCGAGGATCTGCGGATCGTCGGTGAGGCCGACGACGGCGACAAGGTCGGCGCGCTCGTGGCCGAACAGGCGCCCGACGTGGTGCTCATGGACATCCGGATGCCGAGGATGGACGGGCTGGCCGCCACCGAGCAGGTACGGCGCCGCGACGGCGCGCCGGAGATCATCATCTTGACGACGTTCGACGCGGACGAGCACGTCGTACGGGCCCTGCGGGCGGGGGCCGGCGGGTTCCTGCTCAAGGACACGCCGCCGGCCGACATCATCAACGCCATCCGCAAGGTCGCGGCCGGCGAGCCGATCCTGTCTCCGAGCGTCACGCGACGGCTGATCGCCCAGGTCACCGAGGTGCGGCGCAGCCCCGCGCTGGCGTTGCTCGACCAGCTCAGCGAACGCGAGCGCGAGGTCGTGGTCGCCATCGGGCAGGGCAAGTCGAACGCGCAGATCGGCAAGGACCTGTACATGAGCGTCGCGACCGTCAAGGCGCACGTCTCGCGGCTGCTCACCAAACTGGATCTGAACAACAGAGTTCAGGTCGCTCTGCTCGCGCATGACGCCGGACTCGTCTGAGGATCCGGTATTCTTACGGAGTCACGCGGACGTGGCTCAGTTGGTAGAGCATCACCTTGCCAAGGTGAGGGTCGCGGGTTCGAATCCCGTCGTCCGCTCCAGTTTTCTTCGGGCCGTCGGCTAGACGGACGCGATGATGATGGTCACCACGGTCAGGGCCGCCGGTACGACCAACGCCATGATCGCGGGCCACGCCCACGTCGACGTCACCGTACCCGGGGTGCCCTCGTCCTTCTTGCGCTCGGCGGCGAGCTCGCGGAGCTGCTCGACCGTGAAGTCGGTCGCCGTACGGCCGCGCATGTACTCGGCGACGGCCTCGGGCAGCTTCTTGTCCTCGCGCCGGGCCTTCAGCTCGGTCCTGGCGCGTGCGCGGGGCGAGGTCTGCAGCACGAAGGCGCGGTGCCGCTCCTCGCCGACGTACGCGTAGACCGCGTCGCCGCCCTCGAAGCGGTCGATCGCGTCCCATGGCAGGCGGACGTCGCGCAGCAGGTTGTGGAAGCGGACCGCCTCGTCGTCGGCGACGACGCGCGGGCGCAGCGCGACGGTGTAGGCGATGCCGCAGCCCAGCAGCATGACCGCGGCGGCCACCACCGACGCCATGTCGCGGCCCCGCCAGGCGAGGTCGGCGAGGTTGAGGACCGCGAACACGATCCAGGCCCAGCCGCAGAACCGGATGCCGCCGGAGAGGAACGTACGGGCGCCGGGCGCCGCCTTGGGGAACACCGTGGCGCTCATGCGTGCGAACGCCACTTCAGCTGCGCGAAGCCGGGTTTGATGACTCCGTTGATGAGCTCCAGCCTCTCGTCGAAGCCGATGAAGGCGGACTTCATGGCGTTGACCGTGAACCACTGCAGGTCGTCCCAGCCGTAGTCGAACGCCTCGACCAGCTTGGCGAACTCCTCCGACAGCGTGGTGCCGCTCATCAGCCGGTTGTCGGTGTTGACCGTCACGCGGAAGTAGAGACGCCGCAGCGGCCCGATGGGGTGGGCGGCGATCGACTTGGCGGCTCCGGTCTGGACGTTGGAGCTGGGACACATCTCCAGCGGGATGCGCTTGTCGCGCACGTACGCGGCGAGCCGGCCGAGCTGTGGCCGCTCGCCGTCGCGGTCGGTGATGTCGTCGATGATGCGGACGCCGTGGCCGAGCCGGTCGGCGCCACACCACTGGATGGCCTGCCAGATGGACGGGAGCCCGAACGCCTCGCCCGCGTGGATGGTGAAGTGGGCGTTCTCGCGCTGGAGGTACTCGAAGGCGTCGAGGTGCCGGGTCGGCGGATACCCCGCCTCCGCGCCGGCGATGTCGAAGCCGACCACCCCGGCGTCGCGGTAGCGGACCGCCAGCTCGGCGATCTCCATGCTGCGCGCCTGGTGACGCATCGCGGTCAGCAGCGTGCCGACGCGGATGCCGAAGTCGCGGCCGCCGTCGGCGAAGCCCTTGAGCACGGCCTCGACGACCTGCTCCAGCGACAGCCCGTTGCGGGTGTGCTGCTCGGGGGCGTAGCGGACCTCGGCGTACACGACGCCGTCGCTCGCCAGGTCCTCGGCGCACTCGTACGCGACCCGGGTCAGCGCCTCCGCGGTCTGCATGACGCCGACCGTGTGTTCGAAGGTCTCCAGGTAGCGCTCCAGCGAGCCGGAGTCGGACGCCTCGGCGAACCAGGTGCGCAGGTTGTCCGGGTCGGCGGCGGGCAGCCCGTCATAGCCCGTCTCGCGGGCGAGATCGGCGATGGTCGCCGGGCGCAGCCCCCCGTCAAGGTGATCGTGCAGCAACACCTTGGGGGCCCGCCGGATGTCATCGAGCGAAGGCCGGTTGGTCACGTGTCGCACATTACCCGCAGCCAGGCCGGATGGGCGCCGATCATCCTCTTGCCTGTGGACGGTCGATGCCGCCGCCGTCGCGTGTCCCCGACGCCCTGGTTCCGGCCGGAACCGCCGAGGCATCCGTCCACAGGCCTGTGTACCGCCTGTTGATTACCGCGGCATCCTGTGGAAAAGTCGGCGATCGCCGCTCTGAGCTGGCCGAACAGCGGCACCTCGACTTGTCGGCCGCCCGCCGGAGCGGAGAGTTATCCACAACTTGTGGAACGCCTTGTCCCCTGCCGCCCCCAACGGAAGGATGGAAATGGGGGGCCGCCAGGGCATCACCGTCGATGGCGGTCCGGCAGCGGCCGTCCGACGGACTCGCCCGGGGGTCACGTGCTGATCCGGCGCCATGGCGGCGGGTCGTGCGCCGCACGCAGGGCACCACCACGGCGGATCACGCGCC